>NZ_LMVK01000001.1 GCF_001541315.1 Agrobacterium tumefaciens str. B6
ATGGTACTTCGTCTCAAGACGCGGGAGAGTAGGTCGCTGCCAGGTCTGCAAAACGCAACACAAAATCTTCTCAATCACAAAAATGGGCAACAAGCCCAAATCAAAAGGCCGCCAAAAGCGGCCTTTATGCTATAATAAATCATTCCGCGGGGTGGAGCAGCCCGGTAGCTCGTCAGGCTCATAACCTGAAGGCCGCAGGTTCAAATCCTGCCCCCGCAACCAATTCCCACCAAACATATCAAAGGGCTCCGAGACAACTCCGAGCCCTTTTGGCGTCGCAAACATAAAATCGGAACCGCGTCGCTGTCAGGTACAAAACAGGGTTGCGGGTCATAAAATCAATCCCGCCACTCACTTCCGTGAGCAATTCCATCTTCGGGATTGCCATAGGCCCCAAAACGGTGATGATGCCCTGTCATTCCTGTTCGGATAAAAGCTGCCGTGGCCGATGATCCCTTGCATATACTCAAGACCGTCTATGGCTACGATGTGTTTCGCGGGCGGCAGGCCGAAATCATCCGGCATGTGGTGGCGGGCAATAATGCTTTCGTTCTGATGCCGACAGGTGGTGGCAAGTCGCTTTGTTACCAGATTCCAGCGCTTGCGCGCGACGGCATGGGGCTGATCGTCTCGCCGCTCATCGCGCTGATGGTAGATCAGGTCGCTGCCCTGCGTCAGGCAGGCGTGCGGGCCGAGGCTCTCAGTTCCGATCTTTCTCCGGAAGAGCGGCGTGCGCTTTGGCGGGATATGCGGGCAGGCAAAGTGGATATTCTTTATGCCGCACCGGAAACCCTTCTCAAACCGGATGTCCTGGACGCTCTCCAGCCCATTGCCCTGTCGTTGATCGCTATCGACGAAGCCCATTGTCTGTCTCAATGGGGGCATGATTTCCGGCCACCCTACCGCCAGCTTGATACGCTGATCGAGCGTTTTCCCGACACGCCACGCATGGCGCTGACAGCAACGGCCGATGGGCCTACGCGCACCGAAATTCTCGGTCACCTGGGAATCGAAGAGGATGACGCCTTCATCGCCGGCTTCGATAGGCCCAATATCCGCTATGCGATCATGGAAAAGGATAATCCACGCGCGCAGCTGAAGCGCTTTTTGAAGGACCGCGACAGTGAAAGCGGGATCGTCTATTGCCTTTCCAAACGGAAGGTGGACGAAACGGCCGCATGGCTGCGGGAGGAGGGGCGCGATGCACTGCCCTATCACGCTGGGATGGACAAGGCCGCCCGCGAGGAGAACCAGACCCGTTTCCAGCACGGCGAGGCGGTCATCATTGTCGCGACCGTCGCTTTTGGCATGGGCATAGACAAGCCCGATGTGCGCTTCGTCGTTCATATTGATCTGCCCGGCAGCATCGAAGCCTATTATCAGGAAACGGGCCGAGCCGGCCGCGATGGTCTGCCATCGGACGTACTCATGCTCTACGGTTACGAAGACATCGCCCTGCGCAACCGCTTTATCGAAGAGTCGGATGCTGCGGACCAGCGCAAATATATGGAGCGCCAGAAGCTTGACGCGCTGCTCGGCCTTGCGGAAACCGCGAGCTGCCGCAGGCAGGTTCTGCTGTCCTATTTCGGCGACCGGTGTCAGCCCTGCGGTAATTGCGATACCTGCGCCGAGCCGCCGGACCTGTTTGACGGGGCCATCGCCGCACAGAAGCTTCTGTCCTGTATTTATCGCACCGGTGAACGTTTTGGCCAAGCCTATGTCATCCGTGTGTTGCTGGGGGTCGAGGATGAGCGGATTTCCCGCTTCGGACATGATCGCATCACGACATACGGTATAGGCAAGGAACATGACAATCGCACCTGGCGCGCCATTCTGCGTCAACTGGTTGCGTTACGCATGATTGAAGTGGATCTGTCCGGGCATGGTGGACTGTCCATTTCCGAGGACGGACGGCGTTTCCTGCGCGAAAAACCTGCGTTGATGCTGAGGATACCATCTGCTCCGCGTTCCGCCCGGCAACAGACGCCCCGCAACACGGTATCGACGAGTTTGCCTGAAGCTGATCGCAGTCTTTTTGAGGCACTGCGTGCGAAGCGCATGGAAATTGCCCGTGCGCAGAACGTTCCGCCCTATGTGATTTTCCACGACAAGACCCTGATAGAACTTGCCACGGCAAAACCGGTCTCCGCGAAGGAAATGGCTGGGATCCCCGGCGTCGGAGACACCAAGCTGGAGCGCTACGGGCCAGCCTTTCTGGCGGCGATCATGCAGCACGCCGCTGGCGAGTGATCGGCAGAAATCGAATGAAGAGCCGGGTAAGCAAAAATCGGTGGGCTCTGACAAAGGCTCAGCCGGTCGTGTCCTTGAACAGAACGTTCTGATCGATGAGGTAGCGCGAAAACAGCGGTAGGCTAGCACCGCCGATTGCCCGCGCTTGGCTACCCACCGCACCTTCGATGATGTCAGGCAGCGTGACACCCTGCAAATCGTGGTGTTTAAGGGCAAGGCGGGTGGCGGCTACGATCCTTGTTCTGACCCAATCGGGAAAACCGCCGTCGATGATGACGCTCGAAAAATCGATGATGGAGGCGGCGGCAATGACGGCCTGCGCCAGAGCTGCAGCAGTTTTTCGAATCCAGCTTTCCAGCGGCTCGCCGAAATCGATCCACTCGTCTGGAGAAAACCACAGGGGACGAGGATCGATGCCCCTTTCTCGCAGCATGTTTTCCAGAACGAAGATCGACGCGATTTTCAGAAGCTGGACGGTATTGCCGTCCTGCCCCTGCACCGGCAGGGGGCCGATAGCGCCGGCCGTTCCGGTCTTTCCGGAAAACAGCGCCGAATTCAAAACGACGCCGCCGCCGATAAAGGAACCGATGAAGACGTAGAGGAAATCCGGATAATGCTGGCCTGTTCCAAAAACCAGTTCAGCGCCACAGGCACTGGTCGCGTCGTTTTGCAGAAAAACGGGATAGCTGACGCTTTCGGCAATTTCCGACCGGATATCCACGCCCCGCCATCGCTCCATTTCAATCTGCGGAGCGCCCACTTCCTGCGCCCAGTTCCACAATTCGAATGGCGCGGCGATGCCGACGCCGGCAATTTTCTCTCGCTCGGCCGGCGAAAGCTTCGATTCGAGCTCCGTTATGCCGTCGATTACAAATGGCAATATCCATTCCGGCATGGGATAGGGATAGGTTCTGCGCAGCTTGAGCCTGATCCGGCCGACAAAATCCATCAGCACAAGATCGACGCTGCGCCGGCCGATCTTCACACCAAAAGAAAAGACGGCGTCAGGATTAAGCCGCATCGGCGTCGAAGGTTGGCCGACTTTGCCGCGCAGTCTTTCACCACGAATGAGAAGCCCGTCCTTTTCAAGCGACCGCATGATGACGGAGACGGTCTGTGCCGAAAGGCCGCAAAGTCTTGATATTTCGGCTTTTGACAGTCCGCCGTGGCGACGAACGAGGGACAGCACGAGCCGCTCATTATAGGCGCGCACCCCGATCTGGTTGGCGCCGCTGCTTATATCCATGGTGGTGGGCGACGCTGGCGGCGTCGTCTCGACAGATTGTCTCATATGTCATCCTCCCGCCCGCAATATCCGTCGCGACCGATACAGCAGGCTTTATGGCAATCTTGCTATCGCAACGTTAAACGACGCGCGATATTCCTCCCTGCCGCCTATTAGAATGCCATAGAGAATTAATAATTCAATCGGATTTATTTATTGACAGCCGTTTCCTTTGGTGGTTCCATCTGGGTCAACGATCATTGTTCTCGGAGGAGACGGGATCGTCGGGTAACCGTCACGGTGCTCAAATATCCATTGGGAGGATCTCATGAAGACCACTGTTTCCGCTCTTTTGGGCGCGCTTGCGCTTGGCGTTTCTTTCGCGTCCGTTGCGTCTGCGGCCGATACTTCGGTTTGCCTCATCACCAAAACCGATACCAATCCCTTCTTCGTCAAGATGAAAGAAGGCGCGACCGCCAAGGCCAAAGAGCTGGGCGTGACGCTGAAATCCTATGCCGGCAAGATCGACGGCGATTCCGAAAGCCAGGTCGCCGCCATCGAGACCTGCATTGCCGATGGCGCCAAGGGTATCCTGATCACCGCATCGGACACCAAGGGCATCGTTCCGGCCGTGCAGAAGGCGCGTGACGCCGGTCTTCTGGTCATCGCCCTCGATACACCGCTCGAACCCGTTGATGCCGCCGATTCCACCTTCGCCACCGACAATCTTCTCGCTGGTGAACTGATCGGCAAATGGGCTGCCGGCAGCCTCGGCGACAAGGCCAAGGATGCGAAAATCGCCTTCCTCAACCTCACCCCCTCCCAGCCGACGGTTGATGTGCTGCGCAACCAGGGCTTCATGAAGGGCTTTGGCATCGACGTGAAGGACATCAACAAGATCGGCGACGAGAGCGATCCGCGTATCGTCGGTCACGATGTCACCAATGGTAACGAAGAAGGCGGCCGTGCAGCGATGGAAAATCTGCTGCAGAAGGACCCCACCATCAACGTCGTCCACACCATCAACGAGCCCGCAGCTGCCGGCGCTTATGAGGCGCTGAAGGCGGTCGGCCGCGAAAAGGATGTTCTGATCGTATCCGTCGACGGTGGTTGCCCGGGCGTCAAGAACGTAGCGGAAGGCGTGATCGGCGCGACCTCGCAGCAATATCCGCTGCTGATGGCGGCGCTCGGCGTCGAAGCCGTCAAGAAGTTTGCCGATACGGGCGAAAAGCCGAAGCCGACCGAAGGCAAGAACTTCGTCGATACCGGCGTGACGCTGGTAACCGACAAGCCGGTCAAGGGCCTCGACTCGATCGATACGAAGGAAGGTCTCAACAAGTGCTGGGGCTGATGCCTCAACGTTGAAACCCGCGGGGGCATTCGTGCCCCCGCCCTTGGACCAGAATGAATATCAGGCACGATCCGGGGGATCGGACAAAGGAATAAACGAGCGCGTTGCGCGCCCCTGCGGGGATGACACAGGCCGCTTCACAACACTTTGAAATCTACGCATCATTCTCTTTGGAGATAGACCCAGGTGTCAGGGCTGATGCGATAGAGCGATCGGGAGGAAAATCCAATGAGCGATCAGCCGGTGCGGGCTCAGCCGCATAATGAATTTGAAAAGGTGCTTTCGGGAAGTTCGACGCAGGTCGCCGCTTTCGATACGCACGACAAGAGTGCGCTGGAAAAATTCCAGCATTTTCTCCATTCCAGCCCGGCGGCCGTACCGCTTATCGTCCTGGTGCTGTCGCTGGTTATTTTCGGCCTGCTCCTAGGCGGCAAGTTTTTCTCCGCCTTCTCGCTGACCCTCATCCTGCAGCAGGTTGCGATCGTCGGCATCGTTGGCGCCGCGCAATCGCTTGTCATCCTGACGGCGGGCATCGACCTTTCGGTCGGCGCGATCATGGGTCTGTCCTCCGTCGTCATGGGGCAGTTTACCTTCCGTTACGGTCTTCCGGCGGAGCTTTCCATTCTCTGTGGTCTCGCCGTCGGCGCATTTTGCGGCTTCATCAACGGCGTGCTGGTTTCGCGCATGCGCCTGCCGCCTTTCATCGTCACGCTTGGCATGTGGCAGATCGTGCTTGCGACCAACTTCCTCTATTCCGCGAATGAGACGATCCGCGCCCAGGACATTGCCCAGCAGGCGCCGATCCTGCAGTTCTTCGGCGCCAATATCCGTTTCGGCAACGCGGTCTTCACCTATGGCGTCATTGCCATGGTTCTGCTCGTTGCCCTGCTCTGGTATGTGCTGAACCGCACCGCCTGGGGCCGCCATCTTTATGCCGTGGGTGACGATCCGGATGCCGCAGAACTCGCCGGCGTCAACGTCAAGCGTATGCTGACCACCGTTTATACCCTGTCCGGCCTCATCTGCGCCTTTGCCGGCTGGGCTCTCATTGGCCGCATCGGCTCGGTTTCGCCGACCGCCGGCCAGTTCGCCAACATCGAATCCATCACCGCGGTGGTTATCGGCGGCCTGTCACTGTTCGGCGGACGCGGCTCCATCATGGGCATGATTTTCGGTGCGCTGATCGTCGGCGTCTTTTCACTCGGTCTCCGGCTTATCGGCACAGACCCGCAATGGACCTATCTGTTGATCGGCGTCCTTATCATCTTGGCTGTCGCAATCGACCAGTGGATCAGAAAGGTAGCAGGCTGATGGCAAAAGAACCTATCCTCACAGCACGCAATCTCGTCAAACGCTACGGTCGTGTGACCGCCCTCGACAATGCCGATTTCGACCTTTATCCGGGCGAAATCCTTGCCGTCATCGGTGATAACGGCGCCGGCAAATCCTCTCTCATCAAGGCGATTTCCGGTGCGGTGACACCCGATGAAGGGGAGATCAGGCTGGAAGGCAAGCCGGTGCAGTTCCGCTCGCCGATCGAGGCGCGCAAGGCGGGCATCGAAACCGTCTATCAGAACCTTGCGCTGTCTCCCGCATTGTCCATAGCTGACAATATGTTTCTCGGCCGTGAAATCCGCAAGCCCGGCATTCAGGGCAGCCTGTTCCGGGCGCTCGACCGCCCGGCCATGGAAAAATTCGCCCGCGAAAAACTGTCGGAACTCGGCCTGATGACGATCCAGAACATCAATCAGGCGGTGGAAACCCTCTCCGGCGGTCAGCGCCAGGGCGTGGCGGTGGCGCGTGCGGCAGCCTTTGGCTCCAAGGTCGTCATCCTCGACGAGCCGACGGCGGCACTCGGCGTCAAGGAAAGCCGTCGCGTTCTCGAGCTTATTCTGGATGTGCGCTCCCGCGGTCTGCCGATTGTCCTGATCTCGCATAACATGCCGCATGTTTTCGAGGTTGCGGATCGCATCCATATCCACCGGCTCGGTAAGCGCCTGTGCGTCATCAATCCGAAGGACTATTCCATGTCCGACGCCGTCGCCTTCATGACCGGCGCCAAGGAAGCGCCGAAGGAAACGCTTGCCGCATGACGCTGAAGCTTGAGACGATCGTCGAAGACGTTCTTCGGCGGGCAGAGGGTCAATCCCGTTTCATCATAGCCATTGCCGGTCCCCCTGGGGCCGGCAAATCCACGCTTGCGGATGCTCTTTTTGAGGCCTTGCGGGCGCGAGGCGAAACGGCCGCCGTCCTGCCCATGGATGGCTTCCATATGGATAACGGCATTCTTGAGAAACGGGGATTGCTGCCGCGAAAAGGCGCACCTGAAACTTTCGACGTGCGCGGCTTCCTGGATATCGTCTCCGCCGTCCGCAAGGGCGGGCAGGAGGTGCTTGTTCCGGTTTTCGACCGCTCCCGGGAAATTGCCATTGCGTCCGCCCGGGCGATTGCGCCGGAAACGCGCTTTGTCCTTGCCGAAGGCAATTATCTGCTGCTGAACGAAGCGCCCTGGACACGCCTTTCCGAGAGCTTTGACCTCACCATCTTCGTGGGTCCGTCCTTCGCCGTGCTGGAAGAGAGGCTGCGGAACAGATGGCAGGGTTATGGTCTCGATGCCGCTCAGATCCATGCCAAGCTTTTCGAAAACGATCTTCCCAACGGAAAAAGGGTGATCGAAAACGCGCGTCCAGCCGATATTCATATCGATATCTGGGAATAGATTAACGCTTTCCAGTTCTTTACCGGCAAAGCGCGTTTGCCGTTAAGCCTTTGTTGATCATGTGTTGAATCTTTTTGATCCACAGGGTGGGGCTTTTGTGTGTCTATTCATTGACGTAAAAATTTCCTCATATACTATATGTGGTGTTCAAGGTTCTTCCGATTCGCAAGGGTTGGGAGCTAAGACGGGAATTCGGTGCGTAACGCCATCATGGCGGAACAAGGCCGAAACTGCCCCCGCAACTGTAAGCGGCGAGCATCGTTCCGATTTGGGTCACTGGAGCCAAAAGCTCCGGGAAGGCCGGAATAGATGTTGTGACCCGCAAGTCAGGAGACCTGCCTTGAGCGCAAACGTCCACGGGCGGGGTGTCCGGAGGAAGGTGTTGACGCAAATGATTTGCGTGCGCCCTTTTCTGCCCCCCTCCAGAACAAGCTTCGGGGTGAAGTCATGCCAGTGCATTTCTTTAAGTTGCTGCGCTCGTCGGCGTAGAGAGTGATTTTGTGCGGCTTGCAGCATTTTGGGAAAACCGGACCCCGGTTTCCATCCGAAAATGCGAAGAGTTGCCTGGGCTACGCGCCTCACCTGAATGACAGATCCACCGCCACCCGATTGCGATTGTAATCGGCAATGTTGAGCCGTGTCCGAAATCGGCTTCGAGAGAGGAAATCATGACCGTCACCGTTTACAGCAAACCCGCCTGCGTCCAGTGCACCGCCACCTATCGTGCGCTCGACCGCATTGGTGTTCCCTATGAGATCATCGATATCTCCGAAGATGCGGATGCGCTCGATCACGTCCGGGGTCTTGGTTACATGCAGGTTCCCGTGGTCGTCGCCGGCGAACGCCATTGGGCGGGTTTCCGGCCGGATATGATCGGCTCGATCAGCTGAGGCGGTAAGGCGATGGGCCTGATCGTCTATTATTCCAGCCGCTCTGAAAACACCCATCGTTTCCTTCTGAAACTGGGGCGGCGTTTGTTTCGCCTGCCGCTCGGCGCTGAGGACGACGTGCCTCATGTGTCGGAACCCTATGTGCTGGTCACCCCCACCTATGGGGGCGGCGGCACCAAAGGGGCCGTGCCTAAGCCCGTCATCCGGTTTTTGAACGAGCCCTCCAACCGAAATCTCATTCGCGGCGTCATCGCGGCGGGAAACACGAATTTTGGCGCCGCTTTCGCATCCGCCGGAGATATCGTCTCGCGCAAATGCGCGGTGCCGTTTCTCTATCGCTTCGAGCTTCTCGGCACGGAAGAAGACGTCGCCAACGTCAAACATGGATTGGAACGATTTTGGACACGCTGACCTCGAGCGCGCTGCGCAAGGACGCCAAACAGCCGGCAGCCGCAAGCCAGAAACCGCTTGATGCGGGGCTGGACTATCACGCGCTGAACGCGATGCTGAACCTTTACGACGAGAACGGGAAGATCCAGCTCGACAAGGATCGGCTGGCCGCCCGGCAATATTTCCTCCAGCACGTCAACCAGAACACGGTATTTTTCCATAACCTCAGGGAAAAGCTCGATTATCTGGTGACGGAGGGATATTACGAGCAGGAGGTGCTGGACCAGTATTCCTTCAATTTTGTTCGTGACCTCTACGACGAGGCCTATGCCCGGAAATTCCGCTTCCCGACCTTTCTCGGCGCCTTCAAATATTACACCTCCTATACGCTGAAGACCTTCGACGGAAAACGTTATCTGGAGCGTTATGAGGATCGCGTCAGCATGGTGGCGCTGGCCCTTGCGCGTGGTGATGAGCAGCTTGCCCGCAATCTGGTCGATGAAATCATTTCAGGCCGCTTCCAGCCGGCCACCCCGACATTCCTCAATGCCGGCAAAAAGAGCCGCGGCGAGCTGGTCTCGTGTTTTCTGCTGCGGGTGGAAGACAATATGGAAAGCATCGGCCGCTCCATCAATTCGGCCTTGCAGCTTTCCAAGCGCGGCGGCGGCGTGGCGCTGTCCTTGACCAATATTCGCGAATTCGGAGCGCCGATCAAACAGATCGAAAACCAGTCTTCCGGCGTTATTCCCGTGATGAAGCTGCTGGAAGATTCTTTTTCCTATGCCAACCAGCTTGGCGCACGCCAGGGTGCTGGCGCGGTCTATCTACATGCCCATCACCCTGACATCATGCGCTTCCTTGATACCAAGCGCGAAAACGCCGACGAAAAAATCCGCATCAAGACGCTGTCGCTCGGCGTGGTGATCCCCGACATCACCTTCGAACTCGCCCGCAACAACGAGGACATGTATCTGTTCTCGCCCTATGATGTGGAGCGGGTCTATGGCGTGCCGTTGACCGAGATTTCGGTCAGCGAAAAATATCACGAAATGGTCGCCGACAGCCGCATCCGCAAGAAGAAGATCAAGGCGCGCGAATTCTTTCAGGTGATCGCCGAAATCCAGTTCGAGAGCGGTTACCCCTACATCATGTTCGAGGACACGGTGAACCGCGCCAATCCGATCGCCGGCCGCATCAGCATGAGCAATCTCTGCTCGGAAATCCTGCAGGTCAGCGAAGCGAGTGAATTCAATGCCGATCTGTCCTACAGCCATATGGGCAAGGATATTTCCTGCAATCTCGGTTCGCTCAACATTGCCGCTGCAATGGATTCGGCCGATTTCGGCAAGACCATCGAGACCTCCATCCGGGCGCTGACAGCAGTGTCTGATATGAGCCACATTTCCTCCGTCCCCTCGGTGGAAAAGGGCAATGATGCGAGCCACGCCATCGGGCTCGGCCAGATGAACCTGCACGGCTATCTGGCGCGCGAACGCATCTTCTACGGTTCCGAAGAGGGCGTCGATTTCACCAATATCTATTTCTACACCGTGACCTATCATGCCATCCGCGCCAGCAACCGGCTGGCGGTGGAAAGAGGCCAGAGCTTCAAGGGCTTTGAAAATTCGAAATATGCCTCGGGTGACTATTTCGACAAATATACCGACCGGGAATGGTTGCCCGCGACCGAAAAGGTGAAGGAACTGTTCGAAAAGGCCGGCATTGCCATTCCGACGCAGGAGGACTGGAAGGCGCTGAGGCAGGACGTCATGGCATCAGGTCTTTATAACCAGAACCTACAAGCCGTGCCGCCGACAGGTTCGATCTCCTATATCAACCACTCGACGTCTTCCATTCATCCAATCGTCTCGAAGATCGAAATCCGCAAGGAAGGCAAGATCGGCCGCGTTTATTACCCGGCTTCCTATCTCTCGAACGACAATCTCGAATATTATCAGGATGCCTATGAGATCGGTCCTGAGAAGATCATCGACACCTATGCGGCGGCCACCCAGCATGTCGATCAGGGCCTGTCTCTGACGCTGTTCTTCCGCGATACGGCAACGACGCGCGATATCAACCGGGCGCAGATCTACGCCTGGAAGAAGGGCATCAAGACGATCTACTACATCCGTTTGCGCCAGATGGCGCTGGAAGGCACGCAGGTTCAGGGCTGCGTTTCCTGCACGCTCTGAATTGAGGGACAAGACAATGAACATCGCCGTAAAACCCGCGTCCCGCATTCGCGCGGTCAACTGGAACCGCATCGAGGACGACAAGGATCTCGAAGTCTGGAACCGCCTGACCTCGAATTTCTGGCTTCCGGAAAAAGTGCCGCTCTCCAACGACATTCCCTCCTGGGGAACGCTGAAGCCGGAAGAACAGAAACTGACCATCCGTGTCTTCACCGGGCTGACATTGCTCGACACCATCCAGAACGGCGTCGGCGCCGTGCGGCTGATGGCGGATTCGGCCACGCCGCATGAGGAGGCCGTGCTCTCCAACATTTCCTTCATGGAGGCCGTGCACGCCCGCTCCTATTCCTCGATCTTCTCGACGCTATGCTCCACGCCTGATGTCGACGATGCCTATCGCTGGTCTGAGGAAAACGAGTTCCTGCAACGCAAATCCGCGCTGATCATGCGCGAATATGACAGCGGCGATCCGCTGAAAAAGAAGATCGCCAGCGTTTTCCTGGAAAGCTTTCTGTTCTATTCCGGCTTCTACCTGCCGATGTTCTGGTCAAGCCGCGCCAAGCTTACCAATACGGCGGATTTGATCCGCCTCATCATCCGCGACGAGGCCGTGCATGGCTATTATATCGGCTACAAGTTCCAGCGGGCGGTGGAGCGCCTCGGCGAAAAGGAGAGACAGGAGATCAAGGACTTCGCCTTCGATCTCCTGCTCGAACTTTACGATAACGAGGCGAAATATACCGAAGACCTCTATGACGGCGTTGGCCTGACCGAGGATGTCAAGCAGTTCCTGCATTACAACGCCAACAAGGCCCTTATGAATCTGGGTTACGAGGCGCTGTTTCCCGCCGAGGCCTGCCGGGTCAATCCAGCGATCCTGTCGGCACTCTCACCCAATGCCGACGAGAACCACGACTTTTTCTCCGGTTCCGGCTCGTCCTATGTCATCGGCAAGGCGGTCGCGACTGAAGATGAAGACTGGGATTTCTGAAACCCTGATGTCAGCAGGAACCCGCAAAGCCTATTGCGGGTTCACCACCTGGCTCGCAAGGCGGAAGGGGCTGGAGACCGTTGCGCCGATCGCATCGAATACGAAGGCTCCTGCACTATTGATATCACCGCCGCGCCTGCTTGCCTCCAGTTGCGGAACCATGGAGGCCAGCGCGGCATAACGGTCGTGATTGAGTGGGTCCGACGCCTCCAGATTGGAGATATCGACGAATTGCACGCCCTCTTTCAGGGCCGCTTCCTGAACCTGCGGATCGGTGACGTCAAGCGCACCGATGCGGGTGACATCGGCACCCAGTATGGAGGATGCTTTTAAGGCCCGGTCGTCCTTGGACACCAGCACGGTGAGTGGCGGATTGAGCCGGCCGACGACCTCGATCTGCTTGCGGAAGACATCGGCGTCGATATCGGGCGCAGCCAGCACCACCTGCAGCTTGGCGATGACATCGTTCCTGCCTTCGAAGCGCAATTGCCGCAACGCTTCCATCACCAGCCAGCCGCCCATGCTGTGACCGAATACGACGACGCTTTTTCGTGGTGTCTGCCGGGTGAGGTCGGTCAATAGGGCGGCCAGCGCATCACGCGAATAGGTCGCCGATTCCTTGTCGGCGACGTAGCCGGTGACATTGGCCTGCGAAGGCCAGGCAAAGACTAATGGCACGCCATTCATATTGGCATCGGCAGCCATTTGCGCCGCGCGGAAAAGGGCTTCCTGATAGCTGTAATTATAGCCATGCACAAAAAGTGCGATCTGCTTGCCAGAGCGGGCAATATCGCCGAGATCGGCGTTGAAGGCCGTCTTCGTCAACATATCGGCCTTGGTAACAACGAAGTCCTTCTTCGGGTCCGGCTTGCCGCTGGACCACTCGATTTTTCCGCTTTTATGGGTAGGAGGAATGGAAATATCGAAGCGCGCATAATTCGGCTCGGCCGCCCGTTCCGTCCCGAAGCCCTTTTTTGCGTCCTTGTTTCTCTCGCGTGTACTCGCCACATAGGCGGTTACGATTTTGGTGCCTTTGGCCCTGGTGTCCACAGCCTGCAGCACATCCGCCCCCGGTCTGCCCGCGCAGGATGAAAGAACGCTGAGGGTGAGAAGGAGCGAAAAAATCAGGCGCATGAATGGGCTACCGATGACAAGGAACGGCTGATAAATAACCGGCCGTCAAAAAAGTTGCTACTGGAGAATGAATTGCGCTGCTGCGGTGGTCTTCGATGTGGAGAGGCATTCCCCACCTTGCTATCCGGACATGTTCGTTTTAGGCCGTAAAGATGACGAACAAGGTGTCGCTTTTACGGCTGAAACTCACGGACTTCCGCAATTATGCGGCGGCTGCGCTCACGCTCGATGACCGCCATGTGGTGCTGACGGGCGACAATGGTTCCGGCAAGACCAATCTGCTTGAGGCTGTCTCCTTTCTCTCACCCGGAAGAGGCCTGCGCCGGGCCACTTTATCCGACGTAACACGGGTGGGGGCGGAGGCTGCCGGTTTCTCGATTTTTGCCGATGTCGAAGGCATGGATGGCGAAGTCGCCATCGGCACCGGGATCGAAGGTGACGGAGAGGTGGTGTCGCGTCGCCTGAGACTAAATGGCACGCCCGTCAAATCCGTCGACGAATTGACCGACCATCTGCGGGTGCTGTGGCTGACGCCCGCCATGGATGGCCTCTTTACCGGCTCATCATCGGATCGCCGGCGTTTCCTCGACCGGCTGGTGCTGTCGCTCGATCCAGCTCATGGACGGCGGGCAAGCGATTTTGAAAAGGCCATGCGCGGCCGCAACCGCCTGCTTTCGGAAGGCCGCTTTGATCCGGTCTGGCTGGACGGTATCGAAAAGCAGATGGCCGAACTCGGCATATCCATGGCCGTTGCCCGTTATGAGATGCTCGGCCTTCTGAAGAGCCTGATCGAAGGGCGGGCGGGCAATGCCGCTTTCCCGTCGGCAGCGCTCTCGCTCTCCGGTTTCATGGACGATGGGCTCAACCGCCCTGCCGTCGATCTGGAGGATGAATACAGGCTTATGTTGCGCGATGGCCGGTATCGCGACGCCGCTGCCGGCCGTACGCTGGATGGGCCGCACCGCGTCGATCTCTTCGGGCGTCATGCGGAAAAGGACATGGAGGCCGAACGCTGTTCAACCGGGGAACAGAAGGCGCTGCTGGGGGGGCTGGTGCTTGCCCAGGCGCAGCTCACCGCCAATATGACCGGCCATGCGCCGGTCCTGCTGCTGGACGAGATCGCCGCCCATCTGGATGAGGGCAGGCGGGCGGCGCTGTTCGATCTCATCCACGCGCTTGGCGGCCAGAGCGTCATGACGGGAACGGATGCGGCCATGTTCTCGGCCCTTGGTGAGCGGGCGCAGTTCTTCAATGTCTCCCACGGGAGCATCACGGCGTGACGGCAGAGAGATGGAGTGCGACATGGACCCGCTGAGCCCGGAAGAAATCGAACGCTACAAGCGTCACATCCTGCTGCCGGAAATCGGCGGCGCCGGACAGCAGCGGCTGAAGGCGGCGCGCGTACTGGTGATCGGAGCGGGCGGTCTTGGTGCGCCCGTGCTTCATTATCTTGCCGCCGCCGGTGTCGGCACGCTCGGCATGATCGATGACGATGTGGTTTCCCTCTCCAACCTCCAGCGACAGGTGATCCACGATACTGGCACGATTGGGGAGCTGAAAACGGAAAGTGCCCGCAAGGCCATCGCCCGTCTCAACCCGTATGTCCGTACTCTTGTTTATGAGGAACGCTTTTCGCAGGTCTGGGCGCATGACCATCTGCAACCCTTCGATCTCCTTATCGACGGCTCGGACAATTTCGATACGCGTTATACCGCCGCCGATGCGGCGGAGGCTGCCAGGAGACCGCTGGTAACGGGTGCTGTCGGCCGTTTTGACGGCTCGGTGACGGTGTTGAAACCCTACGAGACAAATGCCGAGGGCATTCTGCTGCCCGGCTATCGTGACCTGTTTCCGGAGCCGCCTCCGCAGGGGCTTATTCCCAATTGCGCGGAAACAGGTATCGTCGGCGCGCTGACCGGGGTTATCGGCACGCTTATGGCCATGGAGGCGATCAAGGTGATCACCGGTGCCGGCGAACCGCTGATTGGCCGCCTGCTCCTTTATGATGCCCTGTCGGCCCGTTTCGAAACCGTGCGATACAGGCGACGGGCAACGGGAGGGAAATCATGACCGAGATTATCGAGATCGGAGAGGACTTCGATCGCTGGCAGGAATTGCTGGCGATCATCATGTCGTCCTTCGCCTATATGGACGGCGTCATCGATCCACCGTCCTCGGCCCATCGCCTGACGCTGGATAATCTCTCCGAAAAGGCGAGGGCGGAAATTGCTTTCGTTGCGGTGGACGAAGGCGAACTGTTGGGCTGCCTGTTCTGCCGGCCGGAGCCACCCGCCTGTCTTTACGTCGGAAAGCTGTGCGTCTCACCCCAGGCGCAGGGAAAGGGCATAGGCAAGATGCTGCTGCAGAGGTCCGAAGCGTTGGCGCGCGAATTGGCGCTGCCGGCGCTGCGGCTGGAAACCCGCATCGAGCTGATCACCAATCACGCCAGATTCGCCGCCTGGGGTTTCGTCAAGACTGCTGAAAACGCCCATGCCGGTTACGATCGCACGACCTCGATCGAGATGACCAAGGTCCTCGGTTGAAATCGTCTTCAGCCGATCCGGCTGCGTAAAGTCCGGAGTTATCTTCCTTGGCCGATTACAGAGCCTATTGCAAAAGGCCGGATTGCACCATCTGGGAGAGAAATACCGAGGAGACGCGGTCAATGCCGGTCTGCGACTGGTTTTCTGCCGATCCGCCCCGCCACACAGCTTTCCCCTGCCCGCTGAAGAGCTGGATTTCCGTGCTGACCTTGTGGGTGAGAGGAGCCGCCTTTGTCGCTTCCACCATCTGATTCATCAGTCTTGCGGACGGCATGCGCGTTCTGTCGCCGATCTCGTCCGCATTTGCACCAGCCTTCAGCCGCTGGAAGGCCGGCGCGACATCCGGCAGAGAGCAGTTCATCTTGATCCGCGCCACAACAACACCCGTGGGCGTTTTTGCACCGATACGTGCGGGTTCCGCCTTGCAACGCACCCGCTCCGTGCTCGCCACCCAGAGCTTTGCGAATTGCTCCGATTGTTCTTTCGTTGTCCCCTTGGGTGAATGCATGCCTCTGTTTTTGCGTTGCCAGGCGACCGGGTCTGCAACCAGTTCCATATCCGTGTAGCGCGGGCTGCTACCCGAGGATCCCCATTCCTTGTTCAAACGAGACATGCTGGCGCGATCAAAATTCAGCCAGGCGCGATAATAGAGTTCCGCAGTCTCTTCAGGGGAGGGCGAAGCGGCCTGGGCCGAACCGCCGACCAGCATGAGCAGGATGGAGATCAACGTTAAGAACTTCGTCTGGATACCCATTGAACTTTCCCTCCCTATGATCGAACGACGGTGGCCTGGGCCGGCTCAGTTCCGCCCCGGCAGCACCCGGTTCGGGGGACGATGGCCGTCGAACAGCGTGCGGATGTTGATGATGACCTTGTCGCCCATTTCGATGCGGCCTTCGATCGTCGCGGAACCCATGTGCGGAAGCAGCACGACCTTACCTTCCTTGGCGAGCTTGATGAGCTTGGGGTTCACCGCAGGCTCGTTCTCATAGACGTCAAGACCGGCGCCGGCGATCTTGCCTTCGCGCAGGCACTGGATCATCGCCGCCTCATCGATGATATCGCCGCGCGCAGTATTGACGATGTAGCTGGTCGGCTGCATCAGCGCGAGCCGCCGCGCCGAGATCAGATGATAGGTTGCAGGCGTCGAGGGGCAATTGACGGAAACGATATCCACCCGCGCCAGCATCTGGTCGAGGCTGTCCCAATAGGTCGCCTCAAGCTCCGCCTCGGTGGCCGGATTGACGCGCTTGCGATTATGATAATGAATGGAAAGACCGAATGCCTTTGCCCGCCGCGCAACCGCCGTTCCGATGCGTCCCATGCCAACAATGCCGATGCGCTTGCCGGAAATACGCCGCCCCAGCATCCAAGTCGGTGACCAGCCAAGCCATTCATCTGCGCCATTGGCGAGCACGCGTGTGCCCTCGATCATGCGGCGCGGCACGGCCAGTACCAGCGCCATGGTGATATCGGCGCTGTCTTCGGTCAGCACATTGGGTGTGTTGGTGACTGTAATGCCCTTGCGGGCTGCGGCATCCACATCCACATGGTCGATACCGTTGGAAAAGCTGGCGATCAGCTTCAGCTGCGGCCCCGCCTGATCGATCATCGCGGCGGTGATGCGGTCAGTGACGGTCGGCACCAGCACATCCACTCGCTGCATGGCGGCGACAAGCTCCGCTTCGCTGCGCGGCGTATCATCGATATTCAGCTCGGCATCGAAGAGTTCGCGCATTCTGGTTTCGACGACGTCTGGCAATTTGCGGGTGATATAGACTGTCGGTCTCTTCTTGTGGGTCATCGTTTGCCGCTGCCTTGTTCAGAAGTCATTAACCAGAAAGAGCGATAATTTCTTTCAATCAGGGCGTTTCTACCAGACCCACCGGCGAAGACAAATAAAACTCGCTGAAGCTTGAGGCATGTGGAAACGAGCCTCCTTAAATATCATCCGGTTTGCAGAAGGCGGGAAACGGAAATGGGCATACGCAGTGTGGTTTCTATCGTTTGCATTGCATTGTCTCTGGGCCTTCTCGGTGCGGCCGGCGAAGCCATGGCGCAGGGTGCCGCAAAAGGCGCAAGCGGTCTGCCGCTGCCGCGTTTTGTCAGCCTGAAATCAAAGCGCGTCAATATGCGCATCGGCCCGAGCACGGATTATGCCGTGTCATGGATGTATTTGAAATCGGGAATGCCCGTCGAAATCATCCAGGAATATGAAAACTGGCGGCGTATCCGCGATGCCGACGGCACGGAAGGCTGGGTCAATCAGGCCCTGCTGTCAGGTGAGCGCACGGCCGTTGCGGCTCCGTGGATGCGTGGCAAGGGCAAGGAAGTCTTTGTGAACATGCGCCGCGAAGCGCAGTCGGGCGCTTCCGTTGTTGCACGGCTTGAGCCGGGCGTCGTCTTCAGGATCGGCGAATGCAATGGCGACTGGTGCCGCGCCGAGGCCGGTCAGGCCTCGGGCTGGGTTTCGCAGGGCGAAATCTGGGGTGCTTACCCGGGCGAAGCCTTTAAATAAGGCCGTGTTTTTCGCCAAGCGCCTTCAACGATGACATGGGGCGCGGGCCGATCTGTTGAATGACGGCGGCAGCCGCAAGGCAGCCGAGCTTGCCGCAATCTTCGAGCGACCGGTCCTGCGTATAACCGAAAAGGAAACCGGCGGCGAAAAGATCGCCGGCACCCGTCGTGTCGACCACGTCATGCACCGGATAGGCTTCTACCTTCACACGCTCCGTGCCGCGCAGGATGACGGCGCCTTCCTCGCTCATCGTCACCGCCGCGATCTTGCAGTCGGCCGCGATTTTGGTCAGCGCCAGTTCGAAATCGTCGGTTTCGTAGAGCGACAGCGCTTCCTGCTTGTTGGCGAAAACGATGTCCACCGTGCCGGAGCGCATCAGGTCGAGAAACTCTTCGCGGTAGCGGCCGACGCAGAAGCTGTCGGAAAGCGTCATGGAGACTTCGCGGCCGTTTTCATGGGCAATGCGGGCGCATTCGCGGATGGCGTCCTTGGCGCGCGGCGGATCCCACAGGTAACCCTCGAAGTAGGTGACTTTCGTATCCGCCACCACATCATCTTCCACATCTTCCGGACCGAGATCGACGCAGGCGCCGAGATAGGTGTTCATCGAGCGCTCGCCGTCTTCCGTCACGAAGATCATGGAGCGGGCGGTCGGCGGGAAGGTGCCTTCCGGTTTCGTTTCGAAATAGACACCCTGGGCGCGGATATCGTGCTGGAAGATTTCTCCGAGCTGGTCTTCCGCCACCTTGCCGAAATAGGCGGCCTTACCGCCGAAATTCGCTACGCCTGCTGCCGTGTTGCCAGCGCTGCCGCCGGAGGCTTCAAGAGCCGGCCCCATAAGCGAATAAAGCAGCTCGGCGCGTTCCGCGTCGATGAGGTTCATCGCACCTTTGGTAATGGCATTGTCGTTGAGAAAGCGATCATCGCAGCGGGAGATAATGTCGACGATGGCATTGCCGACAGTCAGTACGTCGAATTTCGTCATAGGCCCTATCCGTTTCGCACGGGGTGTGCATATTTTTCGAAAGGTCTTAAACATTTCTCGCGGCAAGAAAAGCCCAAAGAGAAAATATGCGGTTCTCGGGACGGGGCGAAAACGCGTCATCTGCCTGTAATGTGGTTAAGCTATTCCTTCTACCAGAGCAAAAGGTGTGTGAACGCGTACCGGAATGGAAGACATGATGGTCTTCTGGCTCCACCGTTATCTCCGCCACGGATGTACTGGCGGTATATAACGGACATAAAAGGCGGGGGTGACCCCGCTTTTGCTTTTTGGAGAACGCCGGCCCATGGCACCACGTGGCCACTAAGGGCGTTTCCGCCCAAGCGCCTCACCACGCGTTCTTCCCCTTCACGGCATACCTCATCGGACGAAAACGCGGAGCGAAAGCGTATTCGTGATTCCATTCCCGCTGAAAAGGCTCTAAAGCGGAGTATCTCCCCGCAAAAGCCGCGAAAGCTTTCCCTCCATGTCTGCCGTTGCCGCGAATGTCGCCCCGATTTTCATTCTCATCCTGATCGGTTGGCTCACCGTCAAGGCCGGTCTGTTCAGGGCCGATGCCGGCGATATCCTCAGCGACTTCGTGTTCAAGATTGCCGTGCCGACCTTGATCTTCCGCACGCTTGCCGAAGCGAATTTTCACGGTGCTTCGCCTTTCCGACTGTGGATCACCTATTTCGCCGGCGTAGCCGTCACCTGGACGGTTGGGCATATCGTCACCCGTTATGTCTTCAAGCAGGATGTCCGCATCGCCGTCATTGCCGGCATTTCCTCGGCCTTTGCGAACAATATCTTCATCGGCCTGCCGCTGGTTGGGCGGTCCGTGGGGGATGAGGGGCTGGTCGCTCTCTCCATCCTGCTCGCCATCCATCTGCCTGTGATGATGATCGCCGGAACGATCCTGATGGAAAATGCCACCCATAAGGCGGTCGGCGGCGAAAAGCGCAGCATGGCTGCGGTGTTCAAGCAAGTGGGCCGCAATCTCGTCACCAATCCGCTGGTGATCGGCCTTGTCATCGGGCTTTCGACCAATGTTTCCGGCGTAGCGTTGACGCCCATTCTGAAAACCGTGGTTGATCAGATTGCGTCTATGGCGGGCCCGGCGGCGCTTATTTCACTCGGCATGGCGCTGACGAAATATACCATCCGAGGCAATATGGGCATTGCCGTCACCATGACGGTGTTCAAACTGCTGCTTCTGCCCGCCTGTGTGTGGGCAATGGGTCATGCGCTCGGTCTCAGCCGGGAATGGACTGCGGCGCTCGTGCTCACCTCCTCGGTGCCCACGGGGGTGAATGCCTGGCTTATCGCCAACCGGTTCGGCATCGGCCACAGCGTTGCCGCCTCCACCATCAGCATTTCCACAGCGACCGGTGTTCTTTCCGTGTCGCTGTGGGCATGGCTGTTGAGCTGATTATTCTGCTGCGTTGATTACTTCTGGGCGCTCAGAATCTTGAAGCGGGCGTTGCGGCACACTTCAGTGCTGGTGCGGAATTCAGCCGCGAGCACCGGCTCATAGGGCATGCCGCGATTGGCGACCATCAGCAGCTTGCCGCCGCTGCGCAGTGCGCCGGCGGCGGCCTTGATGAAGGCCTGACCGAGGGCAGGTTCTGCTGCCTGTCCCGCCGCATGGAAAGGCGGGTTCATGATGATGAGGTCGTATTTTTCCTTCGGCGGCTCGTTTGCCAGATCCTGCCAGAAGAAGCGCGCCGTCAGTCGCGGATTGTTTTCGAGAAGATTGGTCTTTGCAAATTCCAGCGCGTTCCAGTCTGCTTCAAACAGATCGATACGGGCCGTGCGCGGCGATTTCTCGGCCAGCATGACGGAGAGATAACCCCAGCCCGCGCCGAAATCGGCGGCGTTGCCGTCAAAATCGGTCGGTAGGCGCGATGCGAGCAGTTCTGAGCCATCATCCACGCGGTCATGCGAGAACATGCCGGGCAGGGCGGTGAAACGGCCTTCCACCGTCGCCGGTTTCTGGGCGAGTTTCGACACGGCAGATGCAATATCGTCCGGACGTTTGAACCAGAGGGCGACGCCGTGATATTTCGGTGTCGATTCCGCCTCGATGCCAAGCTTCGCCAGCGTCTTGCGCAGTGTCACGATACCGTCTTCCTTCGATCCGGCCGCGACGATCAGGCCGCCGGCCTTCACGCGCGAAAGTGCTTCGGCGACGCGGTTTTCGTTTTCGCCACGGTGCTTGCCGCACAGCAAAAGCGCCGCATCGTAGTCCTCGCCCGAAACATCCGGGGTGACTTCTGCGCCCTGAGCCTGCAAGGCCCGGTAGAGCGGCCGGAGATGTTGAACCGCGACGATCTCGGCGTCGAAACCATCAAGGCGCGGACCGGCCTCAGCTCCCAGAAACAGAACACGCTCGCCCTCTTTCGGCATAGGAAGCATTTCCGAGGCAAAGGGGTGGAAAAGGGTTTTCACAGCGTCACGGCTCATGGGAGCATCCTCAAGGTAGAATAGAAAAAAGGCGCGGGCAAAACCCGCGCCTCGATAGGGTCTGGCGGCGCTGCCTTACTCGGCAGCGGCTTCGCCGTCTTCTTTCTTCTTGTCGGCAGCGATTTCCTGGCCGGTGGCCTGATCGACAACCTTCATGGACAGGCGAACCTTGCCACGCTCGTCGAAGCCCATCAGCTTGACCCAGACCTTGTCGCCTTCCTTGACGACGTCGGAGGTCTTGGCGACACGCTCTGAAGCGAGCTGCGAGATGTGAACGAGGCCGTCACGGGCGCCGAAGAAGTTGACGAAAGCGCCGAAGTCAGCGGTCTTGACAACAGTACCTTCGTAGATCTGGCCGACTTCCGGTTCCGCAACGATCGAGTGGATCCACTTGCGGGCCGCTTCGATTTCCTTGCCGGACGAGGAGGCGATCTTGACGGTGCCGTCGTCTTCGATGTTGATCTTCGCGCCGGTCTTTTCGACGATTTCGCGAATGACCTTGCCGCCGGAACCGATGACTTCACGGATCTTGTCGACCGGAATGTTCATCACTTCGATGCGCGGTGCGAATTCGCCGAGCTGGCCGCGGCTTTCGGTGATGGCGTTCGCCATTTCGCCGAGGATGTGCTTGCGGCCACCCTGTGCCTGCTCCAGAGCGATCTTCATGATCTCTTCGGTGATACCGGCGATCTTGATGTCCATCTGCAGCGAGGTGATGCCGTCGGCAGTACCGGCGACCTTGAAGTCCATGTCGCCGAGGTGATCTTCGTCACCCAGGATGTCGGAGAGGACCGCAAAGCGCTCGCCTTCGAGGATCAGGCCCATGGCGATACCGGCAACCGGCTTTGCCAGCGGAACGCCGGCGTCCATCAGTGCAAGCGAGGTGCCGCAGACCGTTGCCATCGACGAGGAGCCGTTGGACTCGGTGATTTCGGAAACGACGCGCAGCGTATAGGGGAACTGTTCCGCAGTCGGCAGCATCGGACGGATAGCGCGCCATGCGAGCTTGCCGTGACCGATTTCGCGACGGCCCGGGGAGCCCATGCGACCTGTTTCACCGACCGAGTAGGGCGGGAAGTTGTAATGCAGCAGGAAGCGTTCCTTGTACATGCCGGTAAGGCTATCGACATACTGTTCGTCTTCGCCGGTGCCGAGCGTCGCAACGACGATCGCCTGGGTTTCACCGCGGGTGAACAGCGCCGAACCGTGGGTGCGCGGCAGCAGGCCGACTTCCGAAACGATCGGACGAACGGTCGACAGGTCGCGGCCGTCGATGCGGCTCTTGGTGTCGAGAACGTTCCAGCGAACGATCTTCGCCTGAAGGTGCTTGAAGACGGCGCCGATTTCTTCCGGCGAGTACTTGGCTTCGCCTTCTTCCGGCAGGAAGTGCGCCTTGACCTTCGCCTTCACGGCGTCGACGGCGGCGTAACGGGCAGCCTTTTCAGTGATCTTGTAGGCGTCGCGCAGTTCGGCTTCGGCGAGCGCCAGCATTTCGTTTTCGAGCGCGGAGAAGTCTTCCGGTTCGAATTCGCGTGGTTCCTTGGCGGCAACTTCGGCGAGCTTGATGATCGCGTCGATAACCGGCTGGAAGCCGCGATGACCGAACATGACGGCGCCGAGCATGATTTCTTCGTTGAGTTCCTTGGCCTCGGACTCAACCATCAAAACAGCGTCCTGCGTACCGGCAACGACGAGGTCGAGAACAGACTCGTCCATTTCGTCCAGATGCGGGTTAAGAACATACTCACCGTTGATGTAGCCAACGCGCGCGCCGCCAACCGGGCCCATGAAGGGAATGCCAGAGAGCGTAAGCGCTGCGGAAGCCGCAACCATCGACAGAACGTCCGGGTTGTTTTCCAGATCATGCTGGATAACCGTGACGACGACCTGCGTGTCGTTCTTGTAGCCTTCCGGGAAGAGCGGGCGGATCGGACGGTCGATCAGGCGGGAAACGAGAGTTTCGTTTTCGCTCGGACGGCCTTCGCGCTTGAAGTAGCCGCCGGGGATCTTGCCGGCCGCGTAGGTCTTTTCTTGGTAGTTGACGGTCAGCGGGAAGAAGTCCTGGCCGGGCTTCGGAGACTTTGCGGAAACCACTGTCGCGAGAACCATCGTCTCGCCGTAGGTTGCGATGACGGCGCCGTCAGCCTGACGGGCAACCTTGCCGGTCTCGAGCTTCAGCGGGCGGCCTGCCCATTCGATTTCCACGGAGTGTTGATTGAACATATCTTGTCCTTGGTTGTGGCTGCCGCTCCAGCATCGTGCCGGCGGTGGCAACGCGGTGACTCAATCACGGGCAAGACAGCGGGAGGCTTTCGACAAGCAAGCATCCGGCAATCCTGCCCCATGACAGGTCTGCGGTTGAAAAGGCGACACCGGCCCATCCGGGTCTACCTTATCGTCCGGGGGCCACATCTGCGGCAAACGCCCGGAAATTCATATAGCCTTTGAAAGGCCGGATATAAAAACCGGCGGGCATCGTTGCGAAACCCGCCGGAGAAGTTATTAGCGGCGAATGCCGAGAGCACCGATCAGCTTGCTGTAACGGGCTTCGTCCTTCTTCTTCAGATAGTCGAGAAGCGAACGACGGCTCGAAACCAGCGTCAGAAGGCCACGACGGGAGTGGTTGTCCTTCTTGTGGTCCTTGAAGTGACCGGTCAGGTTGTTGATCCGCTCGGTCAGGATAGCGACCTGAACTTCCGGAGAACCGGTGTCGCCTTCCTTCGTGGCATATTCCTTGATGAGGGCGGCTTTGCGCTCTGCAGTAATCGACATCGGACGATCCTTTCTGTTTTAAGGAAAAATGGGACGCCTTGAGCCGGGATGTCGTCCAGCTCAGGCCATTCAGCAGCATAGGCAAAGCCCAAGCTGGCGCTGCCTATAAACTATTCCGGGTGCAATGGAAAGAGGCGATTGATTCCCGCCCGCGCTGCCCGGCTCAGCCGAAAACCCGCTTCGGCCGAAACTCGCCTTCACCGATCTCGCCGATAGCGACAAGCTTGCCATGTGCGGTGGCATAGGCTTCCGGATGGTTGGCCGGTGCATCACGCCCACGAAGCAGGATTGGGTTGCCCATCTTCAGCCGGTGCGCCTGATCGTCGTTGATGATGAGGCGGGGAAGGGCGGAAAGCGCTTCGGCCGTATCGATCAGGAAGGCGTCCAGCGCCTCCAGCCGTTCGTCGCGGTCCTCCACGGCCTCCAGTGCCGTCAGGGTTTCGAGCGGCACCATCATGTCCTCGCCGAAGGGGGCGACCATGGTGCGGCGCAGTTCCGAAATATGGCCGAAACAGCCGAGATCACGGCCCATATCGCGTGCCAGCGCCCGCACATAGGTGCCCTTGCCGCATTCCACTTCGAAATGGGCCGTATTGGCGTCCGGGCAGGCAAGCAGCGTCAGGCGATGGATTTCGACCTCGCGTGCGGGAATTTCCACCGTTTCGCCTTCGCGCGCCAGATCATAGGCGCGCTCGCCAGCGATCTTGATGGCCGAAAATTGCGGCGGCGTCTGCAGGATCACCCCGGTATAGTTGGGCAGAATATCGCGGATCGCCTGTTCGTCCGGGCGCTGCTCGGAGGAATCGAGCACCTCGCCTTCCAGATCGTCGGTCGTGCGCTGCTCACCCCAGGTGACGGTAAATTCGTAGATTTTCCGACCGTCCATGACGTAAGGCACGGTTTTGGTGGCGTCGCCGAGCGCGATCGGCAGCATGCCGGAGGCCAACGGATCGAGCGTGCCGGCATGGCCCGCCTTCTGGGCATTGAACAGCCACTTGATCTTGGAAACGGCCTCGGTGGAGCCAAAATCGAGCGGTTTGTCGAGGATGAGCCAACCGGAAATCGGGCGGCCCTTGGGTTTGCGGTTCTGCTGTTTGCGTGGTTTGGACATGCTTCAGTTCTGTTCGTCGTCTTTTTCGTTTGAAGGTCCAAGATCGCGCTGCACTTCGGGCGAGCGCAGAAGGGCGTCGATCTTCTGGTAATTGTCGAAACTCGTATCGTCGCGGAAACGCAGTTCCGGCATGTATTTCATCTGCCGCAGCTGCGGGCCGAGGCGGCCGCGCATGAACTTGGCATGGCGGTTGAGCGCCGTGATGATGTCGGTGTGATCGGCAACGCCAAGCGGCGTCACATAGGCGGTCGCGATCTTCAGATCGGGAGACATGCGCACTTCCGAAATGGAAATGACGGTGCCTTCGATCAGATCGTCGCGGACTTCACCGCGCTGGAGAATCTGGGTCAGGGCGGCGCGCACCTGTTCGCCAACACGCAGCATGCGTTGCGAAGGGGCCGATGATGTAGCTTTTGCCATTGGTTATGCCTCAAACGGAGCGAGCGCCGGTAAGCCGGCGCCCGACAGTAAATTCCTGTTTTGCGGCGAGAACGCTTAGAGCGTTCTCGTGATGTGTTCGACGCGGAAGCACTCGATGGTGTCGCCGGCGCGGATGTCTTCGTAGTTTTCGAATGCCATACCGCACTCCTGACCAACAGGCACTTCGTTGACTTCGTCCTTGAAGCGCTTGAGGGTCTTGAGCTTGCCTTCGTGGATAACGACGTTGTCGCGCACCAGACGCACACCCGCACCACGTTCCACCTTGCCCTCGACGACGCGGCAACCTGCGACCTTACCGACCTTGGTGATGTTGAACACCTCGAGAATTTCGGCATTGCCGAGGAAGGTCTCGCGACGTTCCGGCGAAAGCAGACCCGACATCGCCGCCTTCACGTCATCCACCAGATCGTAGATGATGTTGTAGTAGCGGATTTCTATACCGGCGCGTTCGGACGCCGTACGTGCCTGTGCGTTGGCGCGAACGTTGAAGCCGATGATCGCGGCGTTCGATGCCTCGGCAAGCGAGATATCCGATTCCGTGATGGCACCAGCACCAGAGTGAACGACACGAGCGCGGACTTCGTCTGTGCCGAGCTTGTCGAGCGAAGCGATAATGGCTTCGACCGAACCCTGCACGTCCGCCTTGATGACCAGCGGGAATTCCTTCAATCCCGAAGTCTGCAACTGGCTCATCATCTGTTCCAGCGAACCGCGCTGGCCGGTCTGACGGGCGACAGCCTTGTCGCGGGCCAGACGCTGGCGGTACTCGGAAATCTCTCTCGCGCGGCTTTCGTTTTCGACGACCGCAAAACGGTCACCGGCCGAAGGCGTGCCGGAAAGGCCGAGAATCTCGACCGGCATTGCCGGACCGGCTTCCTTGACGTGTTCGCCCTTGTCGTTGACGAGTGCGCGCACGCGGCCCCACTGGTCGCCGGCAACGATGATCTGGCCGGGCTTCAACGTACCCTTCTGCACGAGAACCGTGGCGACGGCGCCGCGTCCACGGTCCAGCTCGGCTTCGATGACCGTGCCTTCTGCGGTGCGGCTTGGATCTGCCTTCAGATCGAGGATTTCCGCCTGAAGCAGGATCGCTTCGAGCAGCTTGTCGAGATTGAGCTTGTTCTTGGCCGACACTTCGACGTCAAGAACTTCACCACCCATCGATTCCACGAAAACTTCGTGCTGCAGCAGCTGCTGGCGCACCTTTTCAGGGTTTGCCTCGTGCTTGTCGATCTTGTTGATCGCAACGACGATCGGAACACCGGCAGCCTTGGCATGGTTGATCGACTCGATCGTCTGCGGCATCACGCTGTCGTCAGCGGCGACAACCAGAACGGCGATGTCGGTTGCCTGCGCGCCACGGGCACGCATGGCCGTAAAGGCGGCGTGGCCGGGGGTATCGATGAAGGTGATCTTCTGGCCGTTCTTTTCGACCTGATAGGCGCCGATATGCTGCGTGATGCCACCGGCTTCGCCAGCGACAACATTTGCCTGACGAATGGCGTCAAGCAGCGAGGTCTTGCCGTGGTCGACGTGACCCATGATCGTCACGACCGGCGGACGGGAAACCATCTCGCCTGCGTCGTCGGCCTGGTTGAAGATGCCTTCTTCAACGTCGGATTCGGAAACGCGCTTGACGGTATGGCCGAATTCGACCGCGATCAGTTCCGCCAGATCGGCGTCGATCACGTCGCCCGGCTTCATCATCTGGCCTTCCTTCATCAGGAACTTGATGACGTCGACGGCGCGTTCGGACATGCGCTGCGACAGTTCCTGAATGGTAATGGTCTCAGGCAGGA
This sequence comes from Agrobacterium tumefaciens str. B6, assembly GCF_001541315.1. Classification (GTDB taxonomy): domain Bacteria; phylum Pseudomonadota; class Alphaproteobacteria; order Rhizobiales; family Rhizobiaceae; genus Agrobacterium; species Agrobacterium radiobacter. The sequence continues at coordinate 27,778 of NZ_LMVK01000001.1, forward strand.
TCACTTCGCGCATGACCTTTTCACGGGTTTCCTGCATCTGGCTGCGGCGGAATTTTTCCTGGCGGCGGCGCATGGATGCCATGGAGCGGCCACGCGGCGTTCCGTCTTCATCCAGATTGGACGAGGTAACGGTCAGCTTGCCGCGACGGCGTTCTTCTTCCGTCTTCAGGCGGGCAGCGGGCTTGGCCGGAACCGGAGCCGCGACCTTGCCGCGAGCCGGAAGGCTGCTACCGCGGCGCGCACTACGATCGTCCTCGTCGTCACCACCGGTACGACGTCCGCGCGGAGCGACGGCGTCAGGCGTGGTAGGAGCAGAACGGGGAGCGGCGGCTGCAGGCTGAGGACGGGCGTCGGCTCGTGGCGCAGGTGCTGCGGCCGCAGCCGGCGTTTCATCGGCCGGTTCGGATTTTGCTTCAGTGGCAGGCTGGCTTGCGGCCACCTTTGCAGCCGCTGCCTCTTCGACGGCGCGGCGTGCCGCCTCTTCCTTTTCGGCTGCGATGCGCTGTTCTTCCTCGACCTTGCGGCGCGCTTCATCTTCCGCGCGCTGCTTGGCTTCCACCACGTCACGAGCCTGCGCTTCCATCAGCGCGCGGCGACGGGCTTCCATCTCGCCTGCTGAAAGGTCGTGCAGAACATTGCCGCGCGGTCGGTCAGGCTGGCGCTGCTGGGGTGCGGACGAGCCTGGACGCTGCTGCGACTGGGAAGAGCCCGGACGCTGCTGCTGGCCGCCTGGCTGGTGAATACGCTGCTGGGGAGCCTGCGGACGCGGTGCCGAAGGCGCAGGGGCTGCTACCACCGGCCTTGGTGCTGCCGCAACAGGCTGAACCGGCTTCTCGTCTTCGGGGCGCAGGGGGCGGCGCTTGCGTGTTTCCACGACAACCGCGTTTGTGCGACCTCGACCCATGTCCTGCCGCACGGTGCCCTGATTCATCCCGCCCGGTTTCAGGGTAAGAGTCTTCTTGGCCGGCGCATTGAGTGTCTTGTCGTCGTTGTTGTCGGTCATTCCGTTCCCGTTCCTTCGGACGAGAACCGGATGACGTTCATCAGGTCTCGTCGTTCAATTGCTGCATCGGAACGCGGCGACCGTTCATGTCGGGCAACCGCGTCATTGTTCTGTCCGGGCAGCGTCGCGTTCCGCCTGAGATCGACCGCCAAGGCGGTACTGCTCAAGCATCGTTGCGCGCTTCACTACACCTTCACCCGCCTGCCCTGCAAGCGCGCAGGCATGGATAAAAGCATTCTGGCCCATCAACTCGTCCATTTCGGCTTCGCTAAAGAGCCGGAAGGACGGAATTTCATTGCCGGCATCGCTGCCGAGCGCCCAGGCCTTGCGGGCCTGGTCCAGTTTTCTCACGCCATCGGCCGCAGCATCGGTCGCGTGGAATACGGCGATCGCGTTCCCGGACCGGACGGCGGCATCGACCTTCGTCGCGCCACTGATGAACTGGCCCGCCTTGCGCGCCATGTTCATCATACCAGCCACATGCTGCGCCATCAGCCGGTCGAGAATAGCAAGAAGCTCGGGTCCGGCCTTGACGTCACGTTTGAGCGCCCGCGCGAAGAGCTTCTTCGCGATGGCCTTCTCGATCAGGGCGCGCTCGGGTGTTACCCAGCAACCGCGCCCCGGCAATTGGCGTTTCAGATCCGGCACGACGCTGCCGTCCGGGCCTGCGACGAAGCGGATCAGCTCATCCGGCGATCCGCTTTGCCGTGTCACAATGCACATACGTCCATTGACGTCGCCTTTGAGCCGCCCGTCGTCATCCGTTTCGGGCAGCTCGTCCGGCTCATGCGCCTGCGATGTCATTCCTGTTCGGCGGTATCCGCCTCCTCGGCAGCTTCCGCATCGGCTTCCTCTTCAGAAGCGAGCTCTTCGGCGGTGATCCAGCCTGCCAGAAGGCGGGCCTGCACCACCATGTTCTCGGCTTCGACGCGCGAAGCGTCGAGCTTGGAGAAGATGCCTTCGAACTTCTTCGTCTCGCCGTCCTTGCGCTCGCTCCAGCCGACCAGGTCGTCTGCGGCACAGCCGGCAAAGTCCTCGATGGTCTTGATGCCTTCTTCACCGAGGGCGACCATCATCTGCGAGGTCAGGCCGTCGATCTGGCGCAACTCGTCGGAAACGCCGAGTTCCTTGCGCTTGGCGTCCATTTCGGCTTCCAGGCGCTCCAGATATTCGCGGGCGCGGGTCTGGATTTCATCGGCGGTGTCTTCGTCGAAGCCGTCGATCGACGAAATTTCGTCGAGATCGACATAGGCCAGTTCTTCAACCTGCGCGAAGCCTTCCGAAGCCAGAACCTGACCGACCATTTCGTCGACATCGAGGGCTTCCATGAAGAGGGCCGTACGCTCGTTGAATTCCTTCTGACGGCGCTCGGATTCTTCCTGCTCGGTCATGATGTCGATATCCCAGCCTGTCAGCTGCGATGCCAGACGCACGTTCTGGCCACGGCGGCCGATGGCGAGCGACAGCTGCTCATCCGGAACAACCACTTCGATGCGCTCGGACTCTTCATCCAGAACGACCTTGGCGACTTCTGCCGGCTGCAGGGCGTTGACGATGAAGGATGCCGGCTCCTGGCTCCACGGAATGATGTCGATCTTTTCGCCCTGGAGTTCGCCGACGACGGCCTGAACGCGCGAACCGCGCATACCGACGCAGGCGCCGACGGGATCGATCGACGAGTCGTTCGAAATGACGGCGATCTTGGCGCGCGAACCGGGGTCACGGGCAACCGACTTGATCTGGATGATGCCGTCGTAGATCTCAGGAACTTCCATGGTGAACAGCTTCACCATGAACTGCGGATGGGTACGCGACAGGAAAATCTGCGGGCCGCGCTGTTCGCGGCGAACGTCGTAGACGTAAGCGCGCACGCGATCGCCGTAACGCATGTTTTCACGCGGGATCATCTCGTCACGACGGATGATGCCTTCGCCACGGCCGAGATCGACGATGACATTGCCATATTCGACGCGCTTGACGGTGCCGTTGACGATTTCGCCGATACGGTCCTTGAATTCGTCATACTGGCGGTCACGCTCGGCTTCGCGCACCTTCTGCACAATCACCTGCTTGGCGGACTGGGCGGCGATACGGCCAAAATCCATCGGCGGCAGTGGGTCGGCGATGAAGTCGCCGAGCTTGGCGTCCGGGTTGCGGTCGCGGGCCAACTCAAGCGGGATCTGGGTCGAATAGTCCTCGGCCGCTTCGACAACTTCGAGAAGACGCTGCAGGCGAATTTCGCCGGTCTTGGAGTTGATGTCGGCGCGAATGTTGGTTTCCGAACCATAGCGCGAGCGGGCGGCTTTCTGGATAGCGTCGGCCATTGCGGCAAGCACGATTTCGCGGTCGATGACCTTTTCGCGCGCCACAGCATCGGCGATCTGCAGAAGCTCAAGCCGGTTAGCACTCACTGCCATTTTTCTATCTCCGTAAGTCGCATAATTGCGTTGATCGCCCGTTTTTTCGGGCTTTACGTTGGAATTAGTCTTCGTCTGCTTCGTTTTCGTCGTTCTGGTTTGCGGCGGCGGCCTTGGCGGCCTTGTCTGCCCGCAGCGCATCACGAATAAGGTCGTCCGTCAGAATGAGCTTCGCATCGGAAAGCGCGCTGAACGGAATGATGACTGTCGGCTCTTCGCCATAGGCGATCTGGTCGCGTTCCAGCTTGAAGCCGTCAGCATTAACCTCAACGATCTTGCCGCGAAACCGCTTGCGGTTCTCGACCAGAATGGAGGTTTCGACCTTCACCAGATGGCCCTGCCAGCGGGTGAAATCCGATTTGCGAACCATCGGCCGGTCGATGCCGGGCGAGGAAACTTCGAGATGATACGCTTTATCGACCGGATCTTCCACATCAAGAACCGGTGAAATCGCCATCGAAATGGCTTCGCAGTCCTGAACGGTCATGGTTCCGTCTTCGCGCTCGGCCATCACCTGCAGCGTCATGCCGTTCTGGTTGGAGAGCCGCACGCGCACCAGAAGATAGCCCATGCCCGTCAGAACAGGCTCGATGATCTCGGCAATGCGCTGGTCGATGCCTGTTTCGGTAATCAGTCGCGGTTCTTGTGCGGTGTCTGCCATCTGGCCTTCCGGTCTTTGATTTTCACCGGGCTTTCTGCCCGTGGTTTCCGGTTCGCCTAACGAAAAAGAGCGGAGCCTTGCGGCCCCACTCTTCATCAAGCGATCAAGAATTTCAGGGGTCATATAGACCCATCGGGGCAGGATTGCAAGGTTTTAGCGGGCTCCTCCGCTTCGGCCACTGCCTTCGCCACATTTTCACCCTTACCTTGTCGGAAAGGCTGGCATGATTACCGGCACTGTCTATAGTTGCCGTTTGACAAATCGCAGTTGCATCAAGTGGACAGAGCGTGCCTGACCGTAAATCGCCACTCGCGCCTTTAAGGCATTTGACTTACAGACGAATCTGGGTCGCGAGCCTTGCCTCGAATTTCGGCGGACTGATCCAGGCGGTGGGCGCCGCATGGATGATGACGTCGCTCTCAAGTTCGGAAAACATGATCGCTCTGGTGCAGGCCTCCACCTCTTTGCCGATCATGCTGTTCTCGCTGATTTCAGGCGCGCTGGCCGATAGTTTCGACCGCCGCCGCATCATGATTTCGGCGCAGCTGCTGATGCTGACGGCCTCTGTGCTGCTCACGGTTTTTGCCTGGTCCGGCTGGCTCACGCCCTGGCTTCTGCTCTTCTTCACCTTCATGATCGGCTGCGGCACGGCGCTCAACAATCCGTCCTGGCAGGCATCGGTCGGCGAAATGGTGCCGCGCGAGGATTTACCCGCCGCCGTGACGCTGAACAGCGTCGGCTTCAACATCACCCGCAGCGTCGGCCCGGCCATCGGTGGTATCATCGTCGCCGCCGCCGGTGCTGCCGCTGCGTTTTTCGTGAATGCGCTGAGCTATTTCACCCTGATCTACGCCCTGTTTCGCTGGCAGCCGCCCAAATATGCCTCGACATTGCCGCGCGAGCAGCTTCTGGCCGCCATTTCGGCCGGCATGCGTTATGTGGCGATGTCGCCCAATATCGGCAAGGTGTTGGTGCGCGGTTTCCTCTTCGGCCTTTCCGCCAGCGCCATCCTGGCGCTGATGCCCATCGTCGCTCGCGATCTGGTCGAGGGCGGTCCGCTGACCTACGGCGTCATGCTCGGCGCATTCGGTGTCGGCGCGATAGCCGGCGCGCTGGTCAGTGCGAGACTGCGTGAGGTCCTGTCCAGCGAATGGATCGTGCGCGTCGCCTTTTTAGGCTTCGCTTTCAGCTCCGGCGTGACGGCGGTGAGCACGAGCGCGATCATCACCTCGCTTGTCCTGACGGTTGCTGGCGCCTGCTGGGTTCTGGCGCTGTCGCTCTTCAACACCATCGTCCAGCTTTCCACGCCGCGCTGGGTGGTGGGTCGGGCACTGTCGCTTTACCAGACGCTGACCTTCGGCGGCATTGCGGTCGGCAGCTGGCTGTGGGGTGAGTTGGCGGAAGACTACGGCATTTCCTATTCGCTTCTCTGTTCCTGCGTGCTGATGCTGCTCGGCGTCGTCGTCGGCCTCAAACTCGCAATGCCGGCCTTCGCCTCGCTCAATCTCGATCCGCTCAACCGTTTCGTGGAACCGCCGCTGAGACTGGACATCAAGCCGCGCAGCGGCCCCATCGCCATTCTCATCGATTATGAAATCCATGACGAGGACCTCGGCGAATTCCTGCCGCTGATGGCCGAGCGCCGCCGTATCCGCCTGCGCGACGGCGCGCGCAACTGGAACCTGATGCGCGATCTCGAAAACCCCGACATCTGGACGGAAAGCTACCATGTGCCGACATGGGTGGAATATGTCCGCCACAACCACCGCCGCACCCAGGCGGATGCGGAAGCCTGGGACCGGCTGCTTGAGCTTCACCGGGGCAAGACGCGGCCGCGGGTACACCGGATGATCGAGCGGCAGACCATCCCGCCGACCGACGATATCTTTCACAAGCCGCATACCGATCAGCACTGAAAGACGATGCGCTGGGAGAGTGGTGGCGGCTTTTACCCCCCACGTGCCGTCATCCTCGGGCCTGTCCCGAGGATACGTATCGTCAAATCAATCAGTTGCAGATGCTCGGGAAAGGCCCGAGCATGACGGAGGAGAGGTTTGTGCTTCGCCAGCAACCTGCTATTTCAGCTTCGCCTTCAGCGTCGCATCGGGAAAGCAGGTCGGAGCGAGCCCGTTCTTCGCCTGCCAGTCGCCGAGCGAGCGGCGCGTCTTGAAGCCTGCCAGCCCATCGGCCTTGCCGACATCATAACCCTTGGCGACCAGCGCCTTTTGCATGGCGAGAACGTCGGAGCGCAACATCGACCCGACATTGCCCCATTCACCCTTGAACGGTCCTGCTCCATGGGTGATGCGGTCGGCGAGATTGCCGATGAAGAGCGCGTAGAGATCGGAATTGTTATATTCCTTGATGACGTAAAAATTCGGCGTCACCACAAATTCCGGCCCGTGCCGCCCGGCCGGCACCAGCATCATGCCGTCGGCGGATAGGTCGTTGGCTGGAAAGGCTTTTCCGGAAATGCGGGTAATGCCCATATTCGCCCAGTCGGCCACCGGCCGGGCAAGATCAGGGCCCTCCTGCGCGCAGGAGACATTGGCGGGGATAGAGACTTCAAAACCCCAGTCACGATTGCGCTGCCAGCCGCGCTGGGAAAGATAGTTTGCTATGGATGCCAGCGCATCCGGCACTGAGTTCCAGATATCGCGGTGGCCGTCGCCATCGAAATCCACGGCATATTTGAGATAGCTCGACGGCATGAATTGCGGCTGGCCGAGGGCGCCGGCCCAGGAACCCATCATGCGCGAGGCCGCGATATCGCCGCTTTCGACGATCTTCAGCGCATCGATCAGCTCGGCGCGGAACATCTCCTTGCGGGTCGACATATAGGCTTTTGTGGCGAGTACATCGACCACGGAATGCGGCAGTTTTGCTCGGCCGAACCCGGATTCGCGACCCCAGATCGCAACGACGATATCACCCGGCACACCGTATTTCGCCTCGATTCTGCGCAGCGTCGCCGCATGGGTGGCTGCAAGCGAACGGCCGGTGCTGGCCAGCCCCTGCAGCCGCTTTTCGGAGAAATAGGCGCCGGGTGAGGAAAATTCCGCCTGGCTCTGGCTCTGCTCCTTTGGCGGCTTCTGGCCGGGAATGACGAGATCGGGCAGGTTCCAGCTGATGGAGAGACCATTGAGCGTGGCTTCAAGCGTCTTTTGCGAAATGCCGGCCTTGCGGGCCTCCGGCCAGATTTCCTTTTTCAGCCAGACATTAAATTCAGCGTCATATCGGGCTGCCGCTGCTCCTGTCGGTGCCGACTGCGCTAGAGCTGTCGTTGCTGAAAAAACGGAAAGAAGTGCAGCCAGTGCCTTCGGGGCAAAATGGTTTCGCATTGGGTCTCCTCTTTGAATGACGGGGAGGGAGGGGGACTTCAGATCGTCGTGCGCGCCCGAAGCGCCGCCGTCAATGTGCCCTCGTCGAGATAATCGAGCTCACCGCCCACCGGCACGCCATGCGCAAGCCGGGTGATCTTGATGTCGAGACCGGAGAGGCGGTCGGTGATGTAATGGGCGGTTGCCTGTCCCTCCACCGTCGCATTGACGGCGATGATAAGCTCGCGAATGCCGCCCGCGCTGACACGGTCGATCAGGCCCTTGATATTCAGGTCCTCCGGCCCGACGCCATCGAGTGGCGAAAGCGTGCCGCCGAGAACGTGGTAGGCGGTGTTCATCGCGCCCGTCCGCTCCAGCGCCCAGAGATCCGACACGTCTTCCACCACGATGATGACCGACTGGTCACGCCGGTCGTCAGCGCAGACGGTGCAGGGATCGATGGTATCGACATTGCCGCAGCAGGAGCAGATCTTCACCTTGTCATAGGCCTCGCCCATGGCATGGCCTAGCGGTCCGAGAAGTTGCTCCTTCTTCTTAATGAGATGCAACGCTGCCCGCCGCGCCGAGCGGGGCCCAAGCCCCGGCACTTTTGCCAGAAGCTGGATGAGTTTTTCAATTTCGGGACCGGTGACTCGTTTTGCCATGAGCGCTTTCTACTGCATAAAACGGGAAACGGGAATCATGAAGCACGAAGGGCAGGCCATGAAAATACAGGCGGTATGCCGGGGCGAGGCAAAAAGCCTGCCGGGAAAGACGACGAAGACGGGCATCTTCAAGCATCCCGTGAACGGGCCGGTCATGGTGGATGCCGAAGGTATCGTCAGCGATGCCGTCTGCAATCGCAAACATCACGGCGGGCCGGATCAGGCAATTTACGTGATGGGCTCCGTTGATCTCGACTTCTGGTCCCGCGCTCTGGGTTTCGTGGTCGAACCCGGATTTTTCGGCGAGAACCTCGTGCTTGATGGTGTCGACAGCGCGAAACTCCATGTGGGTGACAGGTTCTCGGCAAGCGAAGTCTTGCTGGAGGTGACCGCTGCCCGCATTCCCTGCGCCACGCTGTCGGCCCGGATCGGCGATCCCGATTTCGCACCGCGCTTCCGGCAGGCAGGCCATCCGGGTTTTTATTGCCGGGTGTTGAAGGGCGGAATGCTCGCTGCCGGGGAGGATATCGCCTTTGCAGCCTATCAGGGAACGAAGCTGCCGATACCAACTATTCTGCAGCGCTTCCGCCCCATGCAGCTCGACGCAGCCGAACGCAGGACCTATCTCGAAACACCGCTTGCAAGCCGGTTCCGTGCGATGCTGAAAGCCTGAATCTCGCCTCGAGACAGGGACGGCGACCACGCCATGCGTGTCGCCATCCTCTTCGGGTTGATTATATCAGAACGGGAATTTCATGCCGGGCGGCAGCGGCAGACCCGCGGTCAGGCCGGCCATCTTTTCCTGTGCCTGCGCTTCGCCTTTTTCCTTGGCGTCCTTATGGGCAGCCACGATCAGGTCCTCGAGGATTTCCACCTCGTCTTCCTTGAACAGCGAAGGATCGATTTTCAGGCCGCGCATTTCGCCCTTGCCGTTGAGAATGACGGTCACCAGACCGCCGCCGGCCCTGCCTTCGACTTCGAGGGCGGCGATTTCTTCCTGCACCTTCTCCATCTTGGACTGCATTTCCTTGACCTTGCCCATCATGCCCATGATGTCACGCATGTGCCAATCTCCTGTTCTTTTTGTTTAAAACTCGATGTCGTCGCCGGGAAGGATGTCGCCTTCGCTCGATTCGGCAACCGATGGCGGCGCGATATCCTCCGCCTCATCCTGTGCGGCGGCACGGATGCGCACGTCGGTGATTTTTGCGCCGGGAAACTGCGCCAGAATGGCGGCAACGTCAGGATCCTGACGCGCATCGACAAGGCGGGCATCCCGGGCATTGCCTTCGGCTTCGACAAGGGTCGGCTCCCCCTGCTCCTTGCTGAGGCTGATGATCCAGTGGATACCGGTCCATTCCTTGAGCTTGACGCCAAGCTCACCGGGCAGAGAGCCGGGCGCACCTTCGCCGAGGCGCATATCAAGCCGGCCGGGCTCCAGCCGCACAAGCCGCACAAAGTTGCGCACCTTTGCCCGCATGACGGGATCGCGGTTCTTCTGGCAGAGATCGGCAATATCCTGCACCGAATTGACGGGAACCTTCGGCTCCGGCCGCTCCTCGGTTTTGGGTGCTACGACCTGCATCTCCTGCGGGCGGCTGTCTGGAACGGCGCGCAGCATGGCGGAGGTCTGCGGCGTCGTCTGGCGCTGGGCGGGAAGATCGACAGGTCTTCCCGCGGCCACGGTCTGTCCTGACGAATAGGCGCGCGCACCGCCGCCATTGCCGCCGCCCGAAGGTCCGCCATTGGCGTAACCGCCGCCGTCGCCGCTCGAAAGCTCGAGCAGGCGCCGCGCGGCATCTTCAGGTGCGGGCAGATTGGCGGCGTGCGAAAGCCGGATCAGAACCATTTCGGCAGCACCGGCAGGCCGCGAGGCGTTTTCCGTTTCTGGAATGCCCTTCAGCAGCATCTGCCAGATACGTGACAGTGCGGTTACCGCAATCGTCTCGGCAAATTCCGCACCACGCACGCGTTCTATTTCCGAAAGCGAGGGGTCTTCCGCCGCATCAGGCGCATATTTCATGCGGGTGACGAGATGGGTGAAATCGGCAAGGTCGTTCAATACGACGACAGGGTCCGCGCCCGCCTCATATTGCCCGTTGAATTCCGAAAGGGCGGCCGCGACGTCGCCTTTGACGACGTGCTGGAAGAGATCGACGATGCGCGCACGGTCGGCAAGGCCGAGCATGCCGCGCACCGCTTCGGCCTCCACCCGGCCGCCGCCATGGGCGATCGCCTGGTCGAGCAGGGAAAGGCCGTCACGGGCGGAACCCTCTGCAGCGCGGGCGATCATCGACAGCGCCTGCGGATCGGCCTCGAAACCTTCCTTGCCCGCAATGGCGGTGAACAGGCCGACGAGATCAGCGGCGCTGATGCGGCGCAGGTCGAAGCGTTGGCAGCGCGACAGAACGGTAATTGGAACCTTGCGGATTTCGGTGGTCGCGAAGATGAATTTCACATGTTCCGGCGGCTCCTCCAGCGTCTTCAGAAGACCGTTAAACGCCTGCGTCGACAGCATGTGCACTTCGTCGATGATATAGACCTTGTAGCGCGCCGAGACCGGGCGATAGCGCACCTGTTCGATGATCTCGCGAATATCGTCGATGCCGGTATGGGAGGCGGCGTCCATCTCGATCACGTCGACATGCCGGCCTTCCATGATCGCCTGGCAATGTTCGCCGGGGATCCGAAGGTCGATGGTCGGCTTGTCGATGGTGTCGGTCTTGTAATTCAGCGCGCGGGCGAGAATGCGTGCCGTGGTCGTTTTGCCCACGCCGCGAACGCCGGTCAGCATATAGGCCTGGGCAATGCGGCCGGTCTCAAACGCGTTGGTCAGCGTGCGGACCATCGGCTCCTGGCCGACCATCAGATCGGAAAAATCTTTCGGGCGATATTTGCGTGCCAGTACCCGGTAGCCGGTCCCGACCTGGGATTCGCTTGTTGTGGTGGGTACGGGATCGCTCATTGCCTCGCCAGTTTGTTTTGCCAGTTTGTCTTGGGGCGCTGAACTGGCCCGGCGAAAGCTGAGCACGTCTTTTAAAAAGGTGGGAGGCTGGCACGGCGACCCGTGCCGGGCTCGTTAGGGCTGCTTCCTTCCGGACCTGACCCGGTTGGCGAGTGGCTCGTCCACCACCAACCTCCCGGGGCCACATATCGGCAATATCGACAGCAAATGCAAGCCAAGCCTTCAAAAAACTGCTATCACGATGAAAACAAACATGGAGGACACCTTGGAGACATTCCGGCTGGACGACAGGCTGGCGCGCGACAGTGTGCTTGTGACGCGTTTGGGGCTATGTGAACTGCGTTTGCAAAACGACAGTCGCTGGCCTTGGCTGGTGCTGGTGCCGCAGCGAGACGGCGTCAGCGAATTGTTCGATCTCACCCCGCTTGATCAGGCCGTGCTGACATTCGAGACCAATCTCGTCGCGTCCGCCTTGAAGGAGATCACGGGGGCCACCAAGATAAATGTCGGTGCTTTGGGCAATATCGTCCGGCAATTGCATGTCCATATTATCGCCCGCAATGAAGGCGACACCTGCTGGCCCGGCCCCATCTGGGGTTACGGAACGGCGGTGCCCTATGCTGCGGGCGAAAAGGAAACTTTGATGAAAAAAATCTCCGGCGCGCTCTGATGATTTCCATGAAAATTTTTGAAACCACTGCCCCCCATCCTGAAGCAAGCCTGCTGACGGCCTTTTCCAAAAATGCCCTCGACCGTTTCGCCGAAAAGCGGACGGAGGAGTGTGTTGCCGATGCACTGAAAGTCGATGGCACCCATATTTTTGCCTTCTCGGGCAACCGGCTGGTCCTGAAACATGATGAGCAGGTCATCGATCCCCTGTTTTCCGCCTATGAGCTGGCCGAATTGCAGCCGGATTTCGACAATGCCGTGCTGCTCGGATACCGCGAAACCGGCGAGCCGAGAATTGCGGTGCCGGTCGCCGTGGCCGAGGATCAGCTGGCGAGCCATTACAAGCTGGCCGATGCCCGCACGCTTTATCGCGATCATCTTCTCGACGAGGAACTGCTGAGCGAGGTTGCGCAGGCAGTCAGCCTGACGCACTGGAATGGTGACAATCGCTTTTGCGGTAAGTGCGGCGGAACCATGGAGCTGCGAATCGGCGGCTACAAGCGCATCTGCGGCGCCTGCAGCCACACTATTTTTCCGCGCACCGATCCCGTTGTCATCATGATGACCATCGATATCGAGCGTGATCTCTGCCTGCTTGGCCGCGGTGCGCATTTTGCGCCGGGCATGTATTCCTGCCTTGCCGGCTTCGTGGAGCCGGGCGAAACCATCGAACAGGCCGTCCGCCGCGAAACGCATGAGGAATCCGGCGTTGAAATCGGTCGTGTGCGGTATCACGCCTCCCAGCCCTGGCCGATGCCGCATACGCTGATGATAGGCTGTTATGCCGAGGCGCTCTCTTTTGAGATCGCGCGTGACGAGATCGAGCTTGAGGATTGCCGCTGGTTCACGCGGGAAGAGGTCGCAAAGATGCTGGAGGCCCCGACGGGTGAAGGTTTTTCCGCGCCGCCAATGGGAGCCATCGCGCATCGGCTGATGCGCGACTGGGTGGAATGGCTAAAATAATGGGCTGCGGCAGGCTCAGCTCTGGTTGAGCTTGCCGCGCATCGCGTGACCGTTGTAGACGCCGAGAATGCGGACTTTTTCCGAGAAGAAACGCAACTCGTCCAGCGCATGCCGCACCGGCTCGTCATCGGGGTGGCCTTCAATATCGGCATAAAACTGCGTCGCCACGAATTTGCCGCCGAGCTGGTAGCTTTCGAGCTTCGTCATGTTGATGCCGTTCGTCGCAAAGCCGCCCATGGCCTTGTAAAGTGCTGCCGGAATATTGCGAACGTTGAAAACGAAGGTGGTGACGACGATTTCATCGCTCGACTGGCGCTTGGCCCAGTTTTCATCGCGGGAAAGCACCACGAAGCGCGTGACGTTGTTTTCCGAATCCTCGACATTTTCAGCGAGAATATCGAGACCGTAGAGGCTGGCGGCAAGACGTGGCGCAAGGGCCGCCATGCTGCGGTCGCCCTGTTCGGACACGAGCCTTGCGGAGCCTGCCGTATCGCCGGCGATGACGGGCTTCCAGCCGTTGGAACGAATGATCTTGCGGCATTGGCCAAGCGCGTGAATGTGGCTGTGGACGGTGCGGATCTCGTCCTTCTTCACGCCTGGCATCACCATCAGCTGGAAGCGGATCGGCATGAAATATTCACCGATGATGTGCAGACGCGATTCCGGCAGCAGGTGATGAATATCCGCAACGCGGCCGGCCAGTGTATTTTCAATCGGGATCATACCGAGATCAGCTTCGCCATTTTCAATGGCGTTGAAGGCATCCTCGAAGGTCGGGCAGGGCAAAGGCTCCATATCCGGGAACATGTCGCGGCAGGCCATGTCGGAATTCGCGCCGAATTCGCCCTGGAAGGCAATACGATTTGTGCTCAAGGTCATGGGACTGTCCGTTAGAGGGTTCTGCTTGCGAGAATTTTGCGGGCTTTTTCCAGATCGTGCGGCGTGTCGACGCCGAGCGGCACGGAACGGACGATTTCAGCGTCGATGCGCATCCCCGCTTCCAGTGCGCGCAGCTGTTCCAGCCGTTCGCGTTTTTCAAGCGGCGAGGGCGGCAGGCTCACGAATGTCTCGAGCGCAGAGCGGCGATAGGTATAAAGCCCGATGTGATGATAAAGCGGGCCATCGCCATAGGGTGCGGTGGTGCGGGTAAAATAAAGCGCGCGCAATCGCGTCTCGGAAAGCGGGCTGCCCACCACTTTCACCACGTTCGGATTGGTTTTTTCTTCCTCGTCGGTGATTTCGACCGTCAGTGTCGCAATATCGACCTCTGTATTTTCCAGTGGGCGCAGCGAAGCGCGGATCGTTTCCGCCTCAATGGTCGGCAGGTCGCCCTGAACATTGATGACATATTCCGCCTTTCCATAGGGGTCGGCCTTTTGCAGCGCTTCGAAAATGCGGTCCGAGCCGGACTGGTGGTCGTCGCGGGTCATCATCACGTCGAAACCGGCATTTTGCACGGCCGAAAACACCTGTTCGTCATCAACGGCAACAACGATTCGTTCCGCACCGGCCTCGCGTGCCCGCAGCGCAACCTGCACGATCATCGGCTTGCCGCCTATGTCGGCGAGCGGCTTGCCTGGCAGGCGTGTGGATGCCATCCGCGCCGGTATGAGGACGACAGCTTTCTCGAATTCCCGATTCTTCATCCGACACCCTTCAAATCCCGCCCGAAAAGTGTCAAAACGTCACGGTGTGGGGAGCATTATTCAAGTTGCGCAGGCTGTGCAAAAGCCATAGCTTTCGAGCAATTTCAAGATGCCCGTTATATCAAGCGGATGCGAGGGAGCGCATATAGATGAATTCTTATGTAAATATGGGCGTTGGGGCGTTGCTTGGCACGGTTTTCGTCCTGATGTCGGTGTCGATTGCGTCTGAGGGCATTTTCCATGCGCCTGCGCCCGAAAAGGAAGGTTTCGCCATTGCTGCGGCAGAGAGCGGCGGCGAAGCGGGTGGCGGTGAAGCCGCTGCCGCGGCGACGCCGATCGCGCAATTGCTTGCCAGCGCCGATGCCGCCAAGGGCGAAACAGTCTTCAAGAAGTGTACGAGCTGTCATACCGGAGAGAGTGGTGGTGCAAACAAGGTCGGCCCCAATCTCTTCGATATCGTCAACCGGCCGATCGCCAGCCATGAAGGTTTCAGCTATTCCGCCGGGATGAAGGATTTCTCCAAGGGCGGTTCCGTGCATTGGGACTACGATCATCTCAGCTACTTCCTCGAATCCCCCAAGAAACACGTTCCCGGCACGGCCATGGGTTTTGCGGGTGTGAAGAAGGAGACGGAACGCGCCGATCTCATCGCTTATCTGCGCACGCTTTCGGCAAACCCGGCACCGCTTCCGGATCCGGCAGCGGCTCCCGCGCCGACAAACTGATTGTCATGATGATTTCATGATAAAAGCCCGGCATCGCTGCCGGGCTTTTGTTTTTATAACGGATGGACTGCAGCTGCGGGAATGGCGTCTGAAAAATCAGAAACCCTTGCCGCCGCGCAATTCGGAAATCACCGTTCCGACCATGATCCTGATATCAAGCCAGATCGAAAAATTGTCGACGTAATAAAGATCGGAGACGATTCGGGCGCGCGCCTTGTCGCTGCGATCCGTCGGGCCGCGTAATCCCCGCATCTGTGCGAGGCCGGTAATGCCCGGCCGCACCCGGTGCCGCATATGGTAGTGCGGCACCAGTTCCTCATAAAGACGGCCGGCCGCCAGCATGCCGATGGCATGGCAGCGGGGCCCGACCAGCGACATATCGCCTTTCAGCACATTCAGAAGCTGCGGCAGTTCGTCGATATTCGTGCGGCGAAGAATCGCGCCGATCCGGGTTATTCTGGGATCGTTCTTCACCGTTTGCGCCACACCGGTGGCATCGCAAAGGTCGGTTCTCATGGAGCGGAATTTATAGACACGGATTTTCCGCCCGTTCATACCCCAGCGGACCTGCGAAAACAGGACCGGCCCTTTGCTATCGAGTTTGACCAGAGCCGCTACGGTGAGCAACACCGGCGCGAGCGCGACAAGGGCGATGGACGCCCCTGCAATATCCATCGTTCTTTTGAGCGCGAACTGGCCGCGCAAAAATGCGGAGACGGTTTTTTCCGAAGAGGAAGGTTGCGTTTCCGACGATTCGAAAGTTGTGGCTGCGGAATAGGAGGCACCGTAAAAAACGGCATGCGATGAGCCTTTAGTACCCAGCATAATATAAAGCCCTGAAAAGTTATTTTGATAGAAGAAAATTAATTTATATGAACGATTAATAATTCATTTACCGTAAAAAGTCATCCGAAATGTAACCGCTCCGGAGCAAATGGCAATCTACGGTTAATGCGACTGCACGCGGATGTTGCAGGGCGAGCATCCTCTCCGCTCGTAGCTGCCGAGACGACCAGTCTCCATGGAGCCAAATCCTGCTAAATCGGGAATTTAGCGCGACAATGACGTCATCGTCACCGGCCGTGAGATCAGCGCCTGCCGGCCACGCTATGCCGTCAGTTTCCCATCAGAATATCGAGCAGGGTCGTCTGCTTTGGTCCGGATGGCGCCTGACCGCCGATATCGGCGGGTGGTACAGGCCCGTTGCCGGCTGAATAGCCGGGCTCGATATCGCGGGAAGGGATATTTGCCGGCGGCATCGGCACATCCGGCTGATTCGGGTTCGGCGCAATGGGGGCTTGGGGATAGGCGCGCGTATCCGGCGTCCCGCCCCCGAGCGCATTGGAAATGATATCGCCGATGGAGGAGGGCGGGTTTTCCGGTGCCGGCTGCTGCATTTCCCCAAGCGGCGGCACGCCGCCTGCGCCAAGCCCGAAGAGCGGCGAGGGTGAAAGCCCCGAATGGGCGGCGGTCATGAAATCTTTCCACGCCTTTGCCGGAAGCCCGCCGCCGGTGACCTTTTTCATTGATGTGCCGTCGTCATTGCCGAACCAGACACCGGTGGTCAGGTTGCTTGTGTAGCCGACAAAAAGTGCATCGCGGAAGGACTGCGTCGTGCCGGATTTTCCAGCCGCCTGCCAGCCCTGCAGCCTTGCCGCCTTGCCGGTACCTTCGGTGATGACGCGCGACAGCATGCTGTTCATGGTCGCGGCGATCTCTTCGCTCAGAACGCGGGGCGGATTGTCGTATTTGTTTTCGTAAAGCACTTTGCCATCGGCGTCGGTGATGCGTTTGACGATATGCGGCGTCGCCTTGTAGCCGCCATTCATGAAGGGGGCGTAGGAGGCCGTCAGCTCCATCAGCGACACTTCCGAGGTGCCGAGCGCGATGGAGGCATTGTTCTGCAGCTCGGATTCGATGCCCATGCGATGCGCCACCTGGGTCACACGATCAGGACCCACTTCCATCACCAGCTGCGCGGCAATGGTGTTCAGCGAATTGGCGAGCGCGGTGGCGAGTGTCACTTCGCCTCGATATTTCTTCTCGTAATTTTCCGGGGTCCAGTTGCCGATACGAACAGGCGCGTCATTACGGATGGTATAGGGGGTAAGCCCGGATTCGAGCGCGGCGACGTAAACGAAGGGCTTGAATGCGGAGCCGGGTTGCCGTTTTGCCTTGGCGGCGCGGTTGAACTGGCTTTCGGCATAATCAGCCCCGCCTACCACGGCCCGGATTGCACCCGTGCCATCAATGGAAACAAGGGCCGCTTGCGAGGCGCCCTGTTTCTTGCCGTCGCCCTGCAGCACGTGGGTCAGCGCCTTTTCGGCATCGCGCTCGAGATTGGGATCGATCGTCGTGTCGACGACGATATCCTGCTTCACCTCGCCAACCAGGTTGCGCACCTCCTCCAGCACCATGTCGGCGGCGTAATGTTCGGCGCCGGACCAGAAACGTTTCGCCTTGGTTGGCGGCTGCGACATGGCGGTCTTGATTTCGTCGTCCGTGATGAAGCCGACATCGCGCATGGATTGCAGCACGACCTGCGCCCGCTCTTCCGCCGCCTGCGGATCGCGCGCCGGCGAAAGGCGCGAGGGCGCTTTAAGAAGCCCGGCCCGCATTGCCGCTTCGCCCAGATTGACGTCGCGCGCGGATTTGTTGAAGTAGCGCCGCGAGGCCGCCTCGACGCCATAGGCATTGGAGCCGAAATAGACGCGATTGAGATACATCGCGAGAATCTGGTCCTTGGTGAATTCATGCTCCAGCCAGAAAGACAGCAGCACTTCCTGAACCTTGCGCTCCAGCGTGCGATCCGGCGAGAGGAACAGGTTTTTTGCCAGCTGCTGTGTCAGCGTCGAGCCGCCCTGCACGGTTCGCCCCGTCAGGACATTCGTTACGATAGCGCGTCCAAGACCCAGCGGATCGACGCCGAAATGCGAATAGAACCGCCGGTCCTCGATCGCCATCACGGCCTGCGGAATATAGGGTGACATGTCCTCCAGCGCGAGCGCCTCGCCGCCGGTGGTGCCGCGATTGGCAAGCACGCTGCCATTCACCGAAACGATCTTCACATTCGGCGGGCGTTCGGGAATGGACCAGCTGCTGGCGCTCGGCATGCGCGCGCCATAATAGAGGACAAGACCGGCAACGCCGATGCCGCCCCAGATGCCGAGTACGATACACCAATAAACGAGGGAGCGGAGGAAGCCCGTCGCGCCACGGCCGGAACTGCGGGTGCGCTTTTCTTTTTTGCTGGATTTGGTGCGGCCGGATGCCGGCTTCGGTTTCCTGGCCTGCTGCTTTGTGGTTCCGCTGATGCGCTCGCTGGCGTCAAGGCGCAGGTCGTCACCGGACTCATGGAAATCCCCGAAGGAAGGTTCTACCCGTTCGCGTGATTTACCCTTGCCTGCCATCCAGCCGAAGTCGCTCCTATTCGCGAAACCGCGCGCATCCCATTCGGGTTTCAGGCTTCTATGCCTGCGCGATCCTTAATCCAGGATGAAGAGTTTAAATGCGGCAATTTAAGGCGGGGTTAAGTCCCGGCCGCATCAAATCAGCGTCATTGGCAGACGTCGACCCACTCCGCGTCCGTCAGTTCGGCCATCACATCGGGTGAAATCTTCACCGCCGCATTGGTGGCGCCGGCCGCGGGAACTACCTCACGATAGTTTTTCAGCGATATGTCGCAAAACACCGGGAGGGTCGAGGGCAGGCCGAAAGGGCACACCCCGCCGATGGGATGGCTGGTCACCGCAACCACCTCATCCGGTCCAAGCATGCGCGGCTTTGCTCCGAAATGATCGCGGAATTTCCGGTTGTCGAGGCGTTTCGTGCCGGCGGCGACGACGAGAAGAATGGTGTCGCCCGCCTTCAGGCAGATCGTTTTCGCAATCTGGTCGGGGTCGACGCCGTGTGCTTCGGCGGCCAGCGCCACCGTCGCTGAACTCGCTTCCGTTTCAATCACGGTCACTTCGGGCGACTTTTCGGTGAAGAAGGCTCTGACGGATTCGATAGACATGCGTATTTATTAGGCGTTACGCGGAGAAGCTTCAAGTCACCCTGAAGTAGCTATGCATTATGCGCAATGCTGCGCTGCGATGAAACGTCTGTTTTTTAAGCTGATATCCTGTATCTTCAAACCATCGAAGCGACGCACTCCTCCTCCCAGCGTCGCCCGATTGGACTGACAATACTCCTCCTCCCAGTTGTCAGTCAGTTTCAAGAACCCGGCGCACCTCCTCCCGCGCCGGGTTTTTGCTGTTTAGGGCCCTGTTTCCAACGGATTTGGGTGGCCGGCGGCTCACAAAGATCGCCGCGTTTTTCAAAGAAACTTGACTTTTCGCCCCTGCCAACCTAGGTGTTCGGCCATCGATATTTGTTTGACGACCAGAGCTTCGGCGCCTTTTTGGGTGCACACGACGATCTTTCCTTCAAATTCGACCTAAGTCCGCACTGCTCGCAGTGCAAATACAATTGCCAACGGAAGGAAATCGTTATGGCGACTGGTACAGTAAAGTGGTTCAACGCAACCAAGGGCTACGGCTTCATTCAGCCTGACGACGGTTCGCAGGACGTATTCGTTCACATCTCCGCTGTTGAGCGCGCTGGTCTGACCGCCCTCAACGACGGCCAGAAGCTCTCCTACGAGCTGATGCAGGATCGTCGCTCGGGCAAGATGTCCGCAGGCAACCTCGTTGCTGCCTGATAAGCGCTTTGGCCCGAAAGGGTCATTCGCATGAATGGAAAGGCCGGATTTTTCCGGCCTTTTTCTTTTGCAGGAAGGGACTGGGCCGGCCACTCTTGAAAAAGCCGGACGACATACCAATATAGGGTTCAACAGTGCTCCGGATCGGAACTGCCGGGAATGGCGCTTTTAAAAGTGCCGCTGCTGTTGCGTTAACCAAAGATTAACCAAAGCAGCCGATCCTGAGCCGGAAAGCAGCGTCGATATCTTTGGCGCGCTCTGGAGCATCAGACCGTTTGAACGCTTTGACCACGGATGTACTGGCATTGACGAAAAACGGATTGAAAGGTCGGGCTTGCCCGGCCTTTTTGTTTATGTACCGAGGAGGTGCCGAATATTCGGCGCCTCCTCTTTTTCCGGATTATTTTGCCGCGAGTGCGTCGAGAATGCGGACCCAGGAGCGGATGCCCTTGTGGAACGACTGCAGGTCGTATTTTTCATTCGGCGAATGAATGCGGTCATCGGTAAGTCCGAAGCCCACAAGCAGCGAATCCATTCCCAGCATCTTCTGGAAATCGCCGACGATCGGGATCGAGCCTCCCATGCCGATGACGACGGCGGGCTTTGGCCACTCTTCCGAAAGCGCATTTTTGGTTTTGGTCAGTACGGGCGAGTCGTAGGACAGCTGGATGGCGGGTGAACCGCCATGTTCGTGGAACTCCACGGAGCAGTCGGCGGGTATTTTCGAGCGCACATAGCCCCGGAAGCTTTCGCGAATGGCCGCAGGGTCCTGCTCACCGACGCGACGGAAAGACACCTTGGCGGAGGCTTTCGCGGCGATCACGGTCTTGAAACCATCGCCGGTATAGCCGCCGATAATGCCGTTGACTTCCGCCGTCGGCCGCGCCCAGGTCTGCTCAAGCACGGAGCGACCCTTTTCGCCCGAGGGAACCGAAAGGCCTACTTCGCCGAGAAAGGCTTCGGCCGTGCGGCCCAGCGTTTCCCAGGAGGCCTTGATGTTGGCTGGGGTTTCTTCCACGCCGTCATAAAAGCCTGAAAGAGTTACCCGGCCGGTCTCGTCATGCAGGCCGGCGAGAATATCGGTGAGGATGTGGATGGGGTTTGCCGCCGCCCCACCGAACAGACCGGAATGCAGATCGCGGTCGGCTGCTGTGATGACGACTTCTTCGCCGACCAGGCCGCGAAGGGCCGCAGCAATGGCTGGCGTATCCCGGTCCCACATGCCGGTATCGCAGACCAGCGCATAATCGGCCTTCAGTTCTTCCGCATTGGCTTCGAGGAAAGGCTTCAGCGACGGCGAGCCGGATTCCTCTTCGCCTTCAAAAAGAATGGTGACACGCACCGGCAGGCCGCCATTCACTGCCTTATAGGCGCGGCAGGCTTCGACGAAGGTCATCAGCTGGCCCTTGTCGTCTGCCGTACCACGTCCCGTGATCACCTGGCGGCCGGCGCCGATATCCTTTACGGCGGGTTCGAACGGATCGTTTTCCCAGAGCTCGAGCGGATCAACCGGCTGCACGTCATAATGGCCGTAAAAAAGCACATGCGGCGCGTCCTTGGTGGCCGCATCATGATGCGCCACCACCATAGGGTGGCCGGCCGTATCGCGCACGGAGGCCGTAAAGCCGAGCGCTGAAAGCGTCCTGACCAGCCACTCCGCCGCCTTGCGGCATTCCGCCTTGTAGGCGGGGTCCGTCGAAATCGACGGAATGCGTACGAGCTCGAACAGTCGCTCAAGGCTGGAGGTGAGATTGTCGTCGGCGGTGGAAAGAATGGGGGAAACGTCTGTCATCGCTGATCCTGTCATGTCTGTCGTGACCCGGCGATAAGACGAAACATCCGGGCATCGCGCATCGCGGGAAACAAGGGGGCCGGCGCGTCGTGAATCGGCAAACGTGCGGCCGCCGGAACGATAGAGCAGTTCAGGGAAAGTGCGAAGTGGTTTCGGGCTGTAAATGCTATTTCGCTTTTTTGGCGCTTTCGATCGCCCGGCGCATATATTCCAGCAAAAGCTGTCTCTCGAAACGCCGGAAATCCTTGAGCAGTGCATCTTCGGTAGCTTCGGAAGCTGCAATGGCATTGGCTTCCAGATCCCTGCCGCGCTGTGTCAGCTCGATGATCTGGGCACGGCGGTCGCTTGGATGGGATTTGCGGATGATCAGCCCGTCGCGTTCCATGCGTGAGAGCGTATTGGCGAGCGTCGCCTGTTCGACATCGATTCTATCAAGCAATTGTCGCTGCGTCAGGCCGTCCTCATGCCAAAGTTCGATGAGAATGGGGAATTGTCCGGGCGAGAAACCCAGGGCGGCGGCTCTTTTCTGCAGCGCCATGGTGAATTCCCGCGCCATTTTCGAGGCGAGATAGATCGCCGATTCGTCCCGGGAAAAACCCATTTTTCCGCCCATAAAACATCACGGCCGGCTCAGCCCGGCAATTCAATAGCGCGATATATATCGCATGATATGTTTAGGCCAGCCCGAAACGGCGCATAAAATAAAACCGCCATGGCCGGGAGGGGTCGGCCATGGCGGTCATATTGGAGGACAAAGGCCCGGAGAGGGGGAAAGGCCTTTGTCCGGTCTGACGCGGCGGGGGACGAGCCAGCTATCAGACTACGGCGTGATCAGGCGCCGTCCCTTATGAAATGTGTCTGCAAATGCGGCTTTTCAAGGGAAGGGCGGATTACAAATCGGTAACGTTCAGGTGAATTTTGCAGGTCTGTGCTGGAGCCCCATTCCCCGCTCTTTACGGTGCGTTGTGCGAAGTTTCGGTAGACGTCAAAACGGCCCCGCGCTATCCATGCTACCCATGAAAAAAGGCGATCATCTCTTCCTCGTTGACGGTTCCGGTTTCATTTTCCGGGCCTTCCATGCAATCCCGCCGCTGAACCGCAAGTCGGACGGGCTGCCGGTCAACGCCGTTTCCGGCTTCTGCAACATGTTGTGGAAGCTCTTGAGGGATGCGCGCAATACCGATGTCGGCGTGACGCCTACTCATTTCGCGGTGATTTTCGACTATTCATCGAAGACCTTCCGCAACGAGCTTTATGATCTCTACAAGGCCAACCGCACCGCACCGCCGGAAGATCTGGTGCCGCAATTCGGCCTGATCCGCGAAGCGACGCGGGCCTTCAACCTTCCCTGCATCGAGACGGAAGGCTTCGAGGCTGATGATATCATCGCCACCTATGCCCGGCAGGCCGAAGCGATCGGCGCCGATGTCACCATCATCTCCTCCGACAAGGATCTGATGCAGCTCGTCACGGCCAATGTACACATGTACGACGCCATGAAGGACAAGCAGATCGGCATTCCTGATGTCATCGAGAAGTGGGGCGTAGGCCCTGAAAAGATGATCGACCTGCAGGCGATGACCGGCGATTCCACCGACAATGTGCCCGGCATTCCCGGCATCGGCCCGAAGACGGCGGCGCAGTTGCTGGAGGAATATGGCGATCTCGATACCCTCCTGACCCGTGCTGGCGAAATCAAGCAGCAGAAGCGGCGGGAGAATATCATCGCCAATGCGGAACTTGCCCGCCTTTCCAGACAGCTTGTGGCGCTCAGGACTGATGTGCCGCTGGAGCAGTCGCTTGAAGCTCTGGTGCTCGAACCGCAGAACGGGCCGAAACTGATCGCCTTCCTGAAGGCGATGGAGTTCACGACGCTGACACGCCGGGTGGCCGAGGCGACCGAAACCGACGCTTCTGCCATCGACCCTGCCAATGTGCCAGTGCAATGGGGTGCCGATGCCCATGGTCCCGATCTTGATGCGCCAGCCCCTGCCGTTCAGGCTGGTGAAGTGGCCACTAACACCGCTGGCGCCGCGGCTTCGCCCGCCGCTCCGGCAAGAAAAGTAACGGGGGAGGGCAGCGCGCCCGCCGATCTGGCCGCAGCGCGACAGGCGCTTTTTTCCGCCGCCAAGATCGATACGACAGCCTATCTAACGATCAGGGATCTTCCGACGCTCGACCGCTGGATTGCGGCGGCCCGGGAGACGGGCGTTGTCGCCTTCGATACGGAAACGACCTCGCTCGATCCGATGCAGGCCGAATTTGTCGGTTTTTCGCTGGCCATTGCCGATAATGGCAAGGATGCCACGGGCACCGATATCCGGGCCGCTTATGTTCCTTTGACGCACAAGACCGGCTCCGGCGGCGATCTCTTCAGCGATGGCATCAGAATGGCGGAGGGGCAGGTGCCCTTTGCCGAGGCGCTGGCGCGCCTGAAGGACCTGCTCGAAGATGAAGCTGTCCTGAAAGTCGCCCAGAACCTCAAATATGATTATCTGCTGATGAAACGCCACGGCGTCGTCATGCAGAGCTTCGACGACACGATGCTGATTTCCTATGTTCTCGAGGCCGGCAAAGCCACGCATGGCATGGATTCGCTGTCCGAGCGCTGGCTCGGCCACACGCCGATCGCCTATAAGGACGTGGCGGGATCGGGCAAGTCGAGCGTCACCTTCGATTTTGTGGATATCGACAAGGCGACAGCCTACGCGGCGGAAGACGCTGATGTCACGCTGCGGCTCTGGATAGCCCTGAAACCGCGGCTCGCCGCCGAGCGTCTGACCAGCGTCTATGAGCGGCTGGAGCGCCCGCTCGTGCCGGTTTTGGCACATATGGAAGAGCGCGGCATCACCGTCGACCGGCAGATCCTCTCGCGCCTTTCCGGCGAACTCGCGCAGAAGGCTGCGTCCTTCGAAGAGGAAATCTACGAGCTGGCAGGCGAGCGTTTCAATATCGGATCGCCAAAGCAGCTCGGTGATATCCTTTTCGGCAAGATGGGCCTGCCGGGTGGTTCCAAAACCAAGACCGGCCAATGGTCGACATCGGCGCAGGTTCTGGAAGATCTCGCGGCGGAAGGTATCGAACTGCCGCGCAAGATTGTCGACTGGCGGCAGCTGACGAAGCTGAAATCGACCTATACGGATGCGCTGCCGGGATATATCCATCCCGAAACGAAGCGGGTGCACACATCCTATGCGCTCGCCTCCACCACCACGGGACGCCTGTCCTCCTCGGAACCGAACCTTCAGAACATCCCGGTCCGCACTGCCGAAGGGCGCAAGATCCGCACGGCTTTCATCTCCACGCCGGGTCACAAGCTTCTGTCGGCCGATTACAGCCAGATCGAACTGCGCGTGCTGGCTCATGTCGCCGATATTCCGCAGCTTCGCAACGCCTTCGAAAACGGCATCGACATTCACGCGATGACGGCATCGGAAATGTTCGGCGTGCCTGTCGAAGGCATGCCGTCGGAAGTGCGCCGCCGCGCCAAGGCCATCAACTTCGGCATCATCTACGGCATTTCCGCTTTTGGCCTTGCCAATCAGCTCAGCATCGCCCGCTCCGAAGCAGGCGACTATATCAAGAAATATTTCGAGCGTTTTCCCGGTATTCGCGACTACATGGAGGCGACCAAGGCCTTCGCCCGCGAAAACGGTTATGTCGAAACGATTTTCGGCCGCCGCGCGCATTATCCGGAAATTCGCTCTTCCAATCCTTCGGTAAAAGCATTCAACGAGCGCGCGGCCATCAACGCGCCGATCCAGGGCTCGGCTGCCGATATCATCCGCCGTGCCATGGTCCGCATCGAGCCCGCGCTGGAGGCGGAAAAACTTTCCGCCCGCATGCTGTTGCAGGTGCATGACGAACTCATCTTCGAAGTCGAGGAAGCGGAGATCGAAAAGACCTTGCCCGTCGTCGTCTCTGTCATGGAAAACGCGGCCATGCCGGCGATTTCGATGAAGGTGCCGCTGAAAGTGGATGCTCGCGCGGCCGACAATTGGGATGAGGCGCACTGATCGGCGAACCGGCTTTCTGTGAATTCCGGGACATGAACCACTTCAAGGAGCGCGTCATTTTCGATAAGACGTGAGCCATGATTTGCGATGCCTGACGATCGCTTGTTGCGCTTATTCCGCTGAATCGGAAAAAATGCGCGTCAGGGCTGGTCAAAGCCCGTTTGGGCATGTATAAGCGCGCCAAATTTCCGATATCGAGACATCCGACATTCGGCCTTTGGTTCTGGCCGGTTCCGTTGTTTCGCCGCTTAAGTGGAGTAACAAAAATGGCTGTACCAAAAAGAAAAACAAGCCCGTCCAAGCGTGGCATGCGCCGCTCGGCTGACGGTCTCAAGTCTGCGACCTACGTTGAAGACAAGAACTCCGGCGAACTGCGCCGTCCGCACCATATCGATCTGAAGACCGGTATGTATCGCGGTCGTCAGGTTCTGACGCCGAAGGAAAGCGCATAAGCTTTTCTGAAATCATCTTTGCAAAAAACCGGTCCTCGTGGCCGGTTTTTTGTTTTTTGGACTGTCTGGCTGCCTTTTCCGCTCACTTGGAAAATTCGGCCGCTCCACCTACACTCTTTTAGGGAGAGCAGGTTTGATGCCTGCAACAGGAGGGGAGCTTCGGTGAAATATCGCTGGATTTTGTTGATGCTTCTCAGCTTCGGTCTCGGTTATGGCGCCGTGACGAGAGGCGGCGGCATCATTGCGGAAAGCTATTTCGGCGAAATGTCCGAGCAGGGCCGCACGACCCTCCGGTTGGCTGTCTCCGCTCTCGGCGGGCTTTTGAACCGTTACGAACCGCTGCCCGCCTTGATCGCCGATCACGACGACATTGAGGAACTGGTCGCACATCCCAAGGATGCCGAACTGCGCCAGCGCGCCAATGTCTACCTCAAATCTATTAACACCTTGCTGGAATCCTCCGATATCTACATCATCACGCTCGACGGGGAGACCATCGCCGCCAGCAACTATGATGGTCCGACGAGTTTCGTTGGTGAGAATTTCAGCTACCGCCCTTATTTTCAGGATGCCGCGAAGGGCTTGCAGTCGCGGTTCTTCGCGCTTGGCACCACCTCCCATAAGCGCGGCTATTATTTTTCCGCGCCCATCCTCTTCAATGAGGAAATCAAGGGCGTCATCGTCTTCAAGGTCGATATTGAAGGCATAGAGGCCTCATTCGGCGATGGTGAGAACCGAATTCTGGTCTCGGACCCTGAGGGCATCATCTTCATGACCGGAACGCCGCAATGGCTTTATTCCGGTCTGATGCCGCTGACGCCCGAACGGCTGGCACGAACGGAGGCTTCCCGCCGGTATGCCAATGCCACCCTCAAGGAACTGCCGCTGAAAAACGGCAATTTCGGTTCGCATCAGCTGATGACGATCGTCCAGGACGACGGCGAGAGGGAATATATGCTCCTGTCACAGCCCATGCCCGATGCCGGTTGGACGGTCAGCGTGCTGATGGATACAGGTTCGCTCAGGACGCAGGTCAAGACCGCGATGATCGCGATAATCCTGTGCCTGTGTCTGGCCGCCGCCGTGATTGCGGCCATGCTGCAAAGACGGCGGCGTCTGCGCGAACGGCTGATCCATCAGGCAGAGGCGCAGGCGGAACTGGAACGCCGGGTGGAGGAGCGCACTGCCGATCTGGCGCGGGTGAACCAGGAGATCGAACACGAAATCGCCGAACGCCGCCAGACGGAAAAACAGCTGCGCAAGATGCAGAACGATCTGGTGCAGGCCGGCAAGCTTGCAGCCCTCGGGCAGATGTCGGCGGCACTGTCGCATGAGTTCAACCAGCCGCTTGCCGCGGCCAAGAACTATGCCGAAAATGCTTCGCTTCTCGTGGAGCGCGGGCGGCTGGAAGAGGTGACGGAAAACCTCAGGCGTATTTCAGGCCTTATCGACCGCATGGCGTCGATCAGCAAGCATCTCAGGAATTTCGCCCGCAAGCCCAACGAAAAAATGGCAGCGGTGGGTCTGGAGGCGGTGCTTCGGGATACGCTCGAAATTGTCGGTGCGCGGTTGAAGGCCGCCGATGCGGTGCTGGATGTTGATCTCGGGCCGGTGCAGCTTGCGGTGAAAGCCGGCCCGGTGAGATTGCAGCAGGTGCTCGTCAACATCATCTCCAACGCGGCCGATGCTGTGGAAGGGCGCGAGGATCGCCATATTGCGCTGCAAGCCGTCCAGCATGGCCAGATGGTATCGATTTTCATCCGCGATCGTGGTCCCGGCGTGCCGGCGGCGATTTCGGAGCGCATTTTTGATCCCTTCTTCACCACCAAGGGTGTGGGACGCGGCCTGGGCCTTGGCCTGTCCATCTCCTACAACATCATCAAGGATTTTGGCGGTCAGCTGCGGGTGAGAAACCATGAAGAGGGCGGGGCGGAGTTCGAGATCGAATTGCCAGCCGCCGCCTGGCGCGTGGAGGCGGCTGCGGAATGACCATGTCGCGGGTTCTGTTGATTGATGACGAGGAGGAGCTGCGCTTTTCCACCGCGCAGGCGCTGGAGCTTTCCGGCTTTGCCGTCACCATGCTCGCGAGTGCCGAGCATGCGCTCGAACTCATCGGTTACAGCTTTGATGGCGTCGTGGTCAGCGATATCAGGATGCCTGGCATGGATGGCATGACGTTGCTGCAGAAGGTGCGCGAGCTCGATCCGGAAATACCTGTCATCCTGATGACGGGCCATGGTGATGTGCAGCTTGCGGTCAACGCCATGCGCAACGGCGCCTATGATTTCATCGAAAAGCCGTTCACGCCGCAATATCTCGCCGGCATCATCAAAAGGGCGAATGACCGGCGGGCGCTGGTGCTGGAAAACCGCCGCCTCAAGGCGGTGGCGGGCAAGCACGACGATCTCGAAACACGTCTGCCCGGCAGAACCCAGATCATGGTCGATCTGCGATACCGCATCCGCGCGATTGGCGCGACGGACGCCGATACGCTGATCGTTGGCGATACCGGCGCGGGCAAGGAGGTCGTGGCGCGCGCGCTTCACGATATCAGTGCCAGAAGCAACCGGCCCTTCGTTGCGATCAATTGCGCCGCCCTCCCGCAGACGTTGATCGAAAGCGAATTGTTCGGTCATGAGGCGGGTGCGTTTCCCGGCGCGCTTCGCCCGCGCTACGGCAAGTTCGAACATGCCCGCGGCGGCACGATCCTGCTGGACGAGATCGGCTCCATGCCCTTCGAATTGCAGGGCCGCTTCCTTCGTGTCCTGCAGGAACGGGTGATTACCCGTCTGGGCTCGAATGAAACGGTCGAACTCGATGTTCGCTTCATCGCCACAAGCAAGGTGGATCTGGAACAGGAAGTCGCGGCTGGCCGGTTCCGTGCCGATCTTCTTTATCGGCTCAACGTGGCTACACTTCTCGTGCCATCTCTCTCGCAGCGCAGTGCCGATATACCGCTCCTCTTCCTGCATCTCGTGCGGGAAGCTGCTGCGCGCTACGGGCGGGAAGACATGGAGGTGCCGCAAAATCTGCTCTCGGCCGTCTCCCTTCGTGAGTGGCCGGGCAACGTGCGTGAATTGCGCAATGCCGCAGACCGTTTCGTTCTCGGCCTGGAAAGCGATGTTTCCGAAGGGTCGTTGCCGTTTCAGGCTGACGGAAAAGCGGCTCTTGCTGCAAGGGTCGCGGCTTATGAAAAAAGCCTGATCGCACATGCAATTGCCGCTCACGGCGGAAATCTGAAATCCGTCTATGAGGCGCTCGGCATTTCGCGCAAAACGCTCTATGAAAAAATGCAGAAATACGGGCTGCACCGGCACATGACCGAGGTGTAGTGGGTGGATTTCCACCCATGAATAGGTGCTTATGGGTCGAAATCCACCCATTGCCTCTCGCGATAGCGATAAAAGCGCATCCCGGTGCAATACCGCCATTGCTGAACGGCAATCCCGGATCGCAAATATGTCACCCCGGTCGCCATGGAGGAGCATGCGCGGCTGAAGTGGCGAACATTTTCATCCGGGAGGAATCGATGAAAATACTGAAGACAGTCACCGGCCTTGCTGCCGCCGCTGCCGTTTCCCTTTTTGCGCTGTCCGCATCCGCTCAGAACTATCCAGAGCGCAACATCACCATGGTCGTGCCCTTTGCAGCCGGCGGCCCGACGGATACGGTCGCGCGTCTTGTTGCTGAATCCATGTCCAAGGATCTCGGTCAGCAGATCATCGTCGAAAATGTCGGCGGCGCAGGCGGCACGCTGGGTGCTGGTCGTGTGGCATCGTCCGATCCGGACGGTTACACCGTCCTTCTCCACCATATCGGCATGGCCACCAGCGCCACGCTCTACCGCAAGCTCGCCTATGACACGCTGAACGCCTTCGAATATGTTGGTCTCGTCACCGAAGTGCCGATGACGATCCTGTCGCGCAAGACCCTTGAGACGAAGGATCTGAAGGGTCTGATCGAATACGCCAAGGCGAACAAGGACAAGGTCACGGTTGCCAATGCCGGCATTGGCGCTGCCTCGCATCTCTGCGGCATGCTGTTCATGAGCGCCATCGAGACGCCACTGGTCACCGTTCCCTATAAGGGGACTGGGCCGGCCATGACCGATCTGCTCGGCGGCCAGGTCGACATCATGTGCGACCAGACCACCAACACCACCAAGCAGATTCAGGGCGGAACCGTGAAAGCCTATGCCGTAACCACGGCCAAGCGGCTGGACGTGCTGCCTGACGTGCCGACGGTCGTCGAGGCGGGCCTGCCGAAGCTTGAGGTTGGCATCTGGCACGGCATCTATACGCCCAAGGGCACGCCGGCTGAAATCAACGAAAAGCTCTCCAAGTCGCTGCAGGTCGCGCTGAAGGACAAGAATGTCGCGGCTCGTTTTGCAGAACTGGGCACCACGCCCTCTTCGGAAAGCGATGCGACGCCGGCGGCACTCAAGGCCAAGCTCGAAAGCGAAATCGCCCGCTGGAAGCCGGTGATCGAAGCTGCCGGCCAATATGCCGACTGATGAACGCGGAAGGACCGGCGGCATCGCCGCCGGTCGACCGTGATCATTTTAACAGGCGGACCGGTGTGATGCCGGCCGCGGTGGAGGGGCATCTTTCATGAAGTCATTATTTAATGACCCTGCCGAGGCAGTCTGCGGGGCAATTTTTATGGGACTTGGCGTCTTTTTCGCCTTGCAGTCCTATGGGCTGGAGATCGGAACCGCCTTTCGTATGGGGCCGGGCTATTTCCCGCTCGTTCTGGCAATTATCCTCATTCTGCTCGGTGGCATCATATTCCTCCGCTCAGCCCGCCCGGCCGGGGAAGGGATCGGAGCGATCGCATGGCGTGGCATATTCTTCATCCTGCCCGCGCCGATCTTCTTCGGTTTTACTGTCCGGGGTCTTGGTTTCGTGCCGGCGCTGTTTTTTAGCGCGCTCATCGCCTCGTTTGCCTCGCACAAGATGAGTCCGATCATGGCGATTATTCTTTCCGCAGCCATCACGGCCTTCTCCGTCGCTGTTTTCAATTACGGTCTCGGCCTGCCGTTCCAGCGCTTCGGCCCCTGGCTTAAATTTTGAGGTGCTGCGATGGATTTGCTTGATAATCTTGCTCTCGGTTTCGTCACCGCCTCATCGCTGGCAAACCTGTTCTTCTGCCTGATCGGCGTGTTGCTCGGCACCCTGATCGGCGTGTTGCCCGGCATCGGCGCGACGGCGACCATTGCCATGCTGCTGCCCATCACCTTTCAGCTCGAGCCCGTCTCGTCGCTGATCATGCTCGCCGGCATTTATTATGGCGCGCAATATGGCGGTTCCACCACGGCCATCCTGATCAACATGCCCGGCGAATCCTCCTCTGCCGTCACCGCCATCGATGGTTATCAGATGGCGCGCAAGGGCAAGGCAGGGGCTGCTCTCGCCATTGCCGCCATCGGTTCGTTCTTTGCCGGCACGGTTTCCACCTTCCTCGTCGCGATCTTTGCGCCGCCTCTGACCGCAATTGCGCTGGAGTTTGGTGCGGCGGAATATTTCTCACTGATGGTCGTCGGCCTCGTTTCGTCCATCGCCCTTGCCCATGGCTCCATCGTCAAGGCGCTGGCCATGGTCGTGCTTGGTCTGCTGCTCGGTCTGGTCGGCACGGATATCTACAGCGGTACGCCGCGCTTCACCCTTGGCATCCGCGAATATGCCGATGGTCTGAACTTCGTCGCCGTGGCTGTGGGTGTCTTCGGTATCGCCGAAATCCTGCGCAACCTCGAAAACGAGCGCACCCGTTCGGTGCTGATCGCCAAGGTCAGCGGGCTGATGCCCACGCGGGAGGATTTCCGGAAAATGGTCGGCCCGGTGCTACGCGGCACGGCCATCGGTTCCGCGCTCGGCATCCTGCCGGGCGGCGGCGCCATCCTCGCGGCCTTTGCGTCCTACACGGTGGAAAAACGCGTCTCCAAGAACCCGGAGGAATTCGGGCATGGCGCGGTGGCCGGTGTGGCCGGTCCGGAATCGGCCAATAATGCCGGCGCCCAGACCTCCTTCATCCCGCTGCTCACGCTCGGCATCCCCGCCAATCCGGTGATGGCGCTGATGATTGGGGCGATGATCATTCAGGGGATCGTGCCGGGTCCAAACGTTGCAATCGAGCAGCCGGCGCTGTTCTGGGGCATCATTGCCTCCATGTGGATCGGTAACCTGATGCTCGTTGTCCTGAACCTGCCCCTGATCGGGCTGTGGGTTAAGCTATTGACGGTGCCCTATTACGTGCTGTTCCCCATCATCATGGCTTTCTGCGCCATCGGGGTTTATAGCGTCAATTCCAACGTCTTTGATCTCTATGCCGTCGCCTTCTTCGGCTTCATCGGCTACGTGCTGGTGAAATTGCGCTGCGAGCCGGCGCCGCTGCTCCTCGGTTTCGTGCTTGGCCCGCTCCTGGAGGAAAACCTGCGTCGCGCGATGATCCTGTCCCGCGGTGATCCAACCACCTTCGTCACCCGGCCGATCAGCGCCACACTGCTTTTCATCGCTTTGGCCGTGCTGATCGTCGTCTTCCTGCCAAGCGTGAAGAAGAAACGAGAAGAGGTTTTCGTAGAAGAAGACTAAGCAATATCAAACTTCCCGACGCCGGCGATGGAAACATCGCCGGCTTTTTCCGTTTCCGGATCACCATGACGAATTCGCTTCACGAAAGCGACATATGGTTGACTCGCAAGCTTTTAGGCCCAAGGAAGGGCTGGAAAGAGAGGTCGATATGACGTCGGAAACCGAAAAACGGATCATCGCGCTCGAGGAGACGGTCGCGCATCAGGTGAAGGTGATAGAGGAACTGTCCGACCAGCTGGCGGAACAGTGGAAGGTGGTGGAGCAGACCCGCGCCAAGCTCGACCGCTTGACGGAGAGGTTCCTTAGCCTTGAGGAGCAATCGCTGGACGCGCCTGCGATCACCCGGCCGCCGCATTATTGACAGGGAAGAGCAGATGAAAAACGACACAGCCGCGCTTGCCGCCGATATCGTCGATTTCTGGAAGAAGGCCGGGCCGGACAAGTGGTTCGACAAGGATGCCGCCTTCGACAGTCATTTCCACGACCGTTTCCGCGATACCCATTTCGCGGCAGCACGGCGCGAACTGGATGACTGGCTGGAGGGTGCGGAAAGCAGCCTTGCGCTGATGCTTCTGCTGGATCAGTTTCCGCGCAATTGTTTTCGTGGCACCGCCCACATGTATGCCACAGACCCCCTGGTGCGGCTTTTCGCCGACGAGGCCATTCGCCGTGGCCATGATCAGGCCGTGAGCGAGGATTTGCGCGTCTTCTTCTACCTGCCCTTTTCCCATGCGGAGGATATCGCCGCCCAGCGGCGTGCCTGCGACCTGAACCAGCCGCTTGGCGGGCTTTATCTTCATCATGCCGAAGAGCATCGGGATATCGTCGAACGTTTCGGCCGCTTTCCGCATCGCAACGACATATTGCTGCGGGAAACGACGCCGGAGGAACGGCAATATCTGGAAGAAGGCGGCTTTTCCGGCTGAGCCCAAAAACGAAAACGCCGCCAGTCCCAAGGGAATGGCGGCGTTCTAAAAGCTTGGGACCGGCGGCAATCAGCCGTCGAAGAATTCCTTCATCCTGGCAAAGAAGCCCGTCGATTCCGGATTGTTCTCCTTCGACGAGAGCTGCTCGAACTCCTGCAACAACTCGCGCTGGCGCTTGCTGAGCTTCTGCGGGGTTTCGATCTGAATCTGGATATAGAGATCGCCCGTCTGCGCAGAACGCAATACCGGCATGCCCTTACCCTTCAGACGGAACTGCTTGCCCGGCTGGGTGCCTTCCGGAACCGTGACGCGTGACTTGGTGCCGTCGAGTGTCGTGACATCGAAGGTGCCGCCAAGCGCTGCCGTCGTCATGGAGATCGGTACGGTGCAATAAAGATCGGCACCGTCGCGCTGGAAGAACTCATGCGGACGCACGGACAGGAAGATATAGAGATCGCCCGCCGGACCGCCGCGCATGCCGGCCTCGCCTTCGCCCTGCAGGCGAATGCGGGTGCCGTCTTCGATACCCGAGGGAATGTTGACCGAGAGCGAGCGCTCTTCCGTTACACGGCCCTGACCATGGCACTTGCCGCACGGATCGGAGATCGTCTGCCCGCGGCCATGGCAGGTGGGGCAGGTGCGTTCCACCGAGAAGAAGCCCTGTGCTGCGCGCACGCGGCCGGAACCCTGACAGGTAGCGCAGGTCTTCGGCTGTGTACCTGGTTTGGCGCCAGAGCCCGAACAGACATCACAGGTGATCGAGGTAGGAACCCTGATCTGCGCCGTCTTGCCGGTGAAGGCTTCTTCCAGCGTGATTTCCATGTTGTAGCGAAGATCGGCGCCGCGTTCGCGCCCGCCGGAAGAGCGGCGCGCACGGCCACCACCCATCATCTCGCCGAAGATGTCCTCGAAGATGTCGGAGAAGCCGCCATTGGCGAAACCGCCGCCGCCAAAGCCGCCACCGCCGCCCATGCCGCCATTTTCAAATGCGGCGTGGCCGAAACGGTCATAGGCCGCGCGCTTCTGCGGGTCCTTCAGCGTTTCGTAGGCTTCGTTGATTTCCTTGAATTTCTGCTCGGATTCGGCGTTATCCGGGTTCTTGTCCGGATGGTATTTCATCGCGAGTTTGCGGAAGGCGCTTTTCAGCTCTTTTTCGTCCGCGGTCTTGCTGACGCCGAGTGTTTCGTAAAAGTCTGCTTTCGCCATTAAGTTAACAAGCCCCGCAAATGGATTTCCGGCTGCACTCGGCAGCCGGATGTCTTGCATATGTTGTCAGGAGACGGGAAGTCACGCGATTATGCGGACTTCTTGTCGTCCTTGATTTCTTCATAGTCGGCGTCGACGACGTCGTCCTTGCCGCCTTCAGAAGCATCACCGGCCTCGGCCTGCTGCGCTTCGTAAATGGCCTGACCAAGCTTCATGGAAACTTCCATGAGGGTCTGGGTCTTCGCCTGAATGTCGTCTGCGTCCGGCTCAGCGGCTTCGACAGCGGTCTTCAGGGCGGCTATGGCGTCTTCGATTGCCTTGCGGTCGGTCTCGGAAACCTTGTCACCATATTCCTTCACCGACTTCTCGGTGGAGTGAACGAGGCTTTCGGCCTGGTTCTTGGCTTCGACACCTGCACGACGCTTCTTGTCGGCTTCCGCATTGGCTTCGGCGTCCTTGACCATCTTTTCGATGTCGGCGTCGGAAAGACCGCCGGAGGCCTGGATACGGATCTGCTGTTCCTTGCCGGTACCCTTGTCTTTTGCCGAGACCTGCACGATGCCGTTGGCGTCGATATCGAAGGTGACTTCGATCTGCGGAACGCCGCGCGGCGACGGCGGCAGGCCGACGAGGTCGAACTGGCCGAGCAGCTTGTTGTCCTGGGCCATTTCGCGCTCGCCCTGCGAAACGCGGATGGTCACGGCCGACTGGTTGTCTTCGGCGGTCGAGAAGGTCTGGCTCTTCTTGGTCGGGATCGTCGTGTTGCGATCGATCAGACGGGTGAAGACGCCACCCAGCGTTTCGATGCCGAGCGACAGCGGGGTCACGTCGAGCAGCAGAACGTCCTTGACGTCGCCCTGCAGAACGCCGGCCTGGATGGCGGCGCCCATGGCAACCACTTCATCCGGGTTCACGCCCTTGTGCGGCTCCTTGCCGAACAGCTGCTTAACGACTTCCTGCACCTTCGGCATGCGGCTCATGCCACCGACGAGAACGACTTCATCGATCTCGGAAGCGGAAACGCCGGCATCCTTGAGCGCTGCCTTGCAAGGCGCAACGGTGCGCTGCACGAGGTCATCGACCAGGCTTTCGAACTTGGCGCGGGTCAGCTTCAGCGTCAGGTGCTTCGGGCCGGAAGCATCAGCCGTGATGAACGGCAGGTTGATTTCGGTCTGCTGCGAGGACGACAGTTCGATCTTCGCCTTTTCGGCAGCTTCCTTGAGGCGCTGCAGGGCAAGCTTGTCGTTCTTCAGGTCGATGCCCTGATCCTTCTTGAACTCGCCGGCCAGATATTCGACGAGACGCATGTCGAAGTCTTCACCGCCAAGGAAGGTATCACCATTGGTGGACTTCACTTCGAAAACGCCGTCGCCGATTTCCAGAACGGAAATATCGAAGGTGCCGCCGCCAAGGTCGTAAACGGCGATGGTCTTGCCGTCCTTCTTGTCGAGGCCGTAAGCAAGCGCTGCCGCGGTCGGCTCGTTGATGATGCGCAGAACATCCAGACCGGCAATGCGGCCGGCATCCTTGGTTGCCTGACGCTGGGCGTCGTTAAAATAGGCCGGAACGGTGATGACGGCCTTTTCGACCTTTTCACCGAGATAGGATTCAGCCGTTTCCTTCATCTTCTGAAGGATCATCGCGGAAATCTGCGACGGGGAATAATTTTTGTCCTGAGCCTTCACCCATGCGTCGCCATTGTCGCCCTTGACGATTTCAAAGGGGACAAGAGCCTTGTCCTTTTCGACGGTCGGGTCTTCGTAACGGCGGCCGATAAGGCGTTTTACCGCAAACAGGGTATTGGTCGGGTTGGTGACCGCCTGGCGCTTGGCCGGCTGGCCGACAAGGCGTTCGCCATCGTCGGAAAATGCCACCATGGACGGCGTGGTGCGCGCGCCTTCCGCATTTTCAATTACTTTCGTGTCCTTGCCGTCCATCACTGCGACGCAGGAATTGGTCGTGCCAAGGTCGATACCGATTACTTTTGCCATGCTCTTCTCTCCTTGAAGCGAGCCGTCGGAACCCCGTGAGGCATTCCATTGACAACTCCTTGACTTGGATTTGCAGTATTCGCTGCAGTTATGCGGCGTATATAAGGAGCGATTTTTCCTGCTGCAAGGCGCAAGAGAGGGGTAAGAGCAGCAAAAAGCGGATGAATCCCTTGTCTGTGCAGAAGCATAGCCATCAACGCATGCGGAAGCGGAAAAACGCGACTTTGACGCTACGTCCTTGCAACACGGTCGGCAACACCAAGGTTCATATGTAAGTCGGTGAAGATGAGGTGAAATGGCGGACAGGGTGGGATTCGAACCCACGGTACGCTTTCACGCACACACGCGTTCCAGGCGTGCGCCTTAAACCACTCGGCCACCTGTCCTTTTTCAAGTCTGCATGTCATGAAGAATGCAAATCACTGGAACGGCGCGATATATACCGATGAATTCGCAGGGATCAACACGAATCTGACAGTTTTTTGAAATGTCGGCAATTTCCTGTGTTCCGACGCGATTGCAAACCGGTTTTCCCACCTTTATCGATGCATTATAGGTTTCAAAAAGTGGCTGTCCGACGGGCAGATCGTGAGCGAGGTATACCAATGAAAGCTTTTTTGCGGTTTTTGAGCTTTCTTTTCCTCGTTGCGGCGGTTTTTCTGGGCGTGCTCGATTCGATCCGCTCGGTTTCCACATCCTCGGTCGACATCACCGGTATCCTGTCCGTCTGGAACTATCTTCTTCCTGCCTCCCGCACCATGGTGGAAGCGGCCTTGGCTCACTATATTCACCCTGAAGCGTGGCGCTTCATTGAAAATGCCCTGACGGCGGTGCCCGCATTTGCCGTTTCCCTGGCGCTTTCCCTGCTCTGCTGGATGGCGGGGTACAGGAAACACAGGCCGATGAGGCGTTTGTCAGCCTGACTTGTGTCAGCCGAATTGCGCGCGCCCGCAGATGTGAACCATGAAAAGCGGCGGAGCTGGCCGCATGGAGGACCGAATGTTCCTGTTCGATACGCTTTCAAAAAAGACGACGATGCCGACGCAAGAAACCGCCTTGCCTGGCCGTGAAGCGGCGCTTGCGGTGCCGGAGGCCCATTTCGTCAATGGCCGGCCTTTGAAGGGGCCTTATCCCGACGGCCTTGAAACCATCTATCTCGGCATGGGCTGCTTCTGGGGCGCGGAACGGCTGTTCTGGAAAACGCCGGGTGTGTGGGTGACGGCGGTGGGGTATGCCGGCGGTTTCACCCGCAATCCCACCTATCAGGAGACGACGACAGGTCAGACGGGCCACGCGGAAGTGGTCAAGGTTGTCTACGATCCGGCCGTGATCTCGCTCTCGGGCCTCTTGAAGATATTTTTTGAGGAGCACGATCCGACGCAGGGCATGCGACAGGGCAACGATGTCGGCACGACCTATCGTTCCGCCATCTACGCGACGACGGAAGGCCAGTTGCAGCAGGTGCAGAAGGCCCGCGATGCTTTTCAACAGGCTTTGGAGGAGGCTGGCCATGGCAGTGCCATCACCACCGAGATCGGGCCGCTTGAAAAGTTTTATTACGCTGAAGACTATCATCAGCAATATCTTGCCAAGAACCCGGGTGGCTACTGCGGCCTCAGGGGAACGGGCGTAAGCTGCAATATCGACTAGATTTTTTGCAGGTCGCCCCGGTGGAAAGACCAAAAAAGCGCCAGAATAAAGTTTTTCCACCGGGTCAAAAAAACCGGATGAATTTTTCATTGAGCCATGCAAGGATATGAGCCAAGCACAGCCGGGAAACACGGCTGGCGGTTCCGCAGACATTCCCGGTCAACGGGTTTGCGGGAGGACCCTTAAAATATCAATTGCAACAACAGGGCTGCACAATGAAAAAATCCCTTCTGACGCTTTTTGCGCTTGCCGCAATGTCGGCTTCCGCGCTCGCCGCCGATATCAAGCCGGCACTGGTCTATGGCACGGGCGGCAAGTTCGACAAGTCGTTCAACGAAGCCGCTGCGGCCGGCGCTGAAAAGTTCAAGGCGGAAACGGGCATCGACTACCGCGACTTCGAACCGACCAGCGACACGCAGGGTGAACAGGCTATCCGCAACTTCGCGAGCAAGGGCTTCAACCCGGTTGTTGCTGTCTCCTTCGCCTGGACCTCGGCCATGGAAAAGGTCGCAGCCGAATTCCCCGATACCAAGTTCGTCATCGTTGATTCCGTCGTCGAGCTGCCGAATGTACGCTCCGTTGTCTACAAGGAGCACGAAGGCTCCTATCTCGTTGGTCTGCTGGCTGGCATGGCCTCCAAGACCGGTAAGGTCGGCTTCATCGGCGGCATGGATATTCCGCTGATCCGCAAGTTTGCCTGTGGTTATGCGCAGGGCGCCAAGGCCGCGAACGACAAGATCGAAGTCTTCCAGAACATGACCGGCACCACGGGTGCTGCCTGGAACGATCCGGTGCGCGGTGGTGAACTCACCAAGAACCAGATCGACCAGGGTGCTGACGTGATCTACGCGGCAGCTGGTGCGACCGGTATCGGCGTGTTGCAGACCGCCGCCGACAACAAGAAGTTCTCGATCGGCGTCGATTCCAACCAGAACCATCTGCATCCCGGTTCGGTTCTGACCTCGATGGTCAAGCGCGTCGATCTGGCTGTCTACAATGCCTACAAGGATGCCAAGGACGACAAGTTCACCCCCGGCATCGTTGCGCTGGGCGTCAAGGAAGACGGCGTCGCTTACGCTGTTGACGACAACAACAAGGCCCTGATCACACCGGAAATGACCGCCGCCGTGGACAAGGCAAAGGCCGACATCATTGCCGGCAACGTCAAGGTTCATGACTATATGGCGGACAATTCCTGCCCGAAATGATATGATATGTGACTGGGGCGCATGATGATTTTTCATCTTGCGCCCTTTTCATATCCAGCCTTCGGAGAGGTTTCGGTTTGAGTATGGACCCAGCAATCGAACTCGTGGGCATCGACAAGAAATTCGGTGCCGTTCACGCCAACAAGAATATCAATCTGACCGTTGCC
The DNA here is from genome assembly GCF_001541315.1 of Agrobacterium tumefaciens str. B6. Lineage (GTDB taxonomy): Bacteria > Pseudomonadota > Alphaproteobacteria > Rhizobiales > Rhizobiaceae > Agrobacterium > Agrobacterium radiobacter. Next base: position 67,509 of record NZ_LMVK01000001.1, read on the forward strand.
AAGGGCACGATCCACGGCATCATCGGGGAAAACGGCGCCGGAAAATCGACCCTGATGTCGATCCTCTACGGTTTTTATCAGGCCGATGCCGGCGAAATCCGGGTGAATGGTGCGCCGGTCTCGATCCGCGACAGTCAGGCCGCGATCAGTTCGGGCATCGGTATGGTGCATCAGCACTTCATGCTGGTGGAAAATTTCACCGTGCTTGAAAACGTCATGCTGGGCGCGGAAGGCGGAGCATCGCTCGCCAAGGGTCGGGCAGCCGCGCGCAAGGAGCTGCAGCGCCTCGAGGACGATTACGGGCTGGAAGTCGATCCCGATGCGGTGATCGAGGAATTGCCCGTTGGCCTGCAGCAACGTGTCGAAATCCTCAAAGCCATGTATCGTGGCGCGGAAATCCTGATCCTCGATGAGCCGACCGGTGTTCTGACTCCGGCTGAAGCCGATCACCTTTTCAAGATCCTCGGCGTCCTGCGCGAGCAGGGCAAGACTGTCATCCTTATCACCCACAAGCTGCGCGAGATCATGGCGATAACGGATTCCGTCTCCGTCATGCGCCGCGGCGAAATGGTGGCGACCCGCAAGACCTCCGAAACCAGCGTCGAGGAACTGGCCGAACTGATGGTCGGCCGCCGGGTGCTGCTCAGGGTGGAAAAGGGTGAGACGACGCCGGGCGAGGTTTTGCTTTCCATCCGCAATCTCACTGTCAAGGACAGCCGCGGCGTCACCATGGTGGATGATGTCTCGCTCGATGTCCGTGCCGGTGAAATCGTCGGCATCGCCGGTGTGGCGGGTAATGGCCAGTCCGAACTTCTCGAGGCGATCGCGGGAATCCGCAAGCCCCATTCGGGTGAGATATGGGTGGCCGGACAGAAGGTCGACCGTCCCGATCCGGCCATTTTGCGCGAGCTCGGTCTCGCGCATATTCCGGAAGACCGACACCATATGGGGCTGGTGCTGAAATTCGAGGAATATGAAAACTCCATCCTCGGCTATCACCACGATGAGCGCTACGGCAAGGGACCGTTCCTCAACCCCGAAGCCATCCGCAAGGATGCGGTCGAAAAAATCGAGAAATACGATATCCGTCCGCCGAACCCGCAGCTGAAGACCGCCAATTTTTCCGGCGGCAACCAGCAGAAGATCGTCGTCGCCCGCGAAATCGAACGTGACCCCAAGATGCTGATCATCGGCCAGCCGACCCGCGGCGTGGATATCGGCGCCATCGAATTCATCCATCGCCGCATCATTGAAATGCGCGATGCCGGAAAGGCTATCCTGCTTGTTTCGGTCGAACTCGATGAAATCCGTTCCCTTTCGGACCGGATCATGGTCATGTTCGCCGGGCGTGTCGTTGGAGAAAAAACGGCGGAAGCCGAAGAACAGACGCTGGGCCTGATGATGGCCGGCATCGCCGCATGAGGCATGAATGAGCACCGCTTCCACCCCCCTGCCAAACTGGATCAGCTACGGCCTGCTGCCGCTGCTGAACGTCGTCACCGCCTTTCTGATTTCCGGCCTCGTCGTCTGGTCCATCGGTGAAAATCCGCTGGCGGCACTTCGCCTGCTCGTCGAAGGCGCCCTCGGTCGTGGCGACGCCATCGGCTTCACGCTGTTTTACACGACGAGCTTCATCTTCACCGGCCTCTCCGTTGCGGTCGCTTTCCATGCCGGCCTGTTCAATATCGGCTCCGAAGGTCAGGCCTATATTGGCGGGCTGGGTGCCGCACTGGTGGCGCTTGCGCTCGACCGTTATGTGCCCTGGTATGTGACGATGCCCTTCGCCGTCATCGGTGCTGCACTTTTCGGCGCGGCCTGGGCTTTCATTCCGGCATGGCTGCAGGCAAAACGCGGCAGCCACGTCGTCATCACCACCATCATGTTCAACTTCATCGCCGCGGCCTTGATGGTCTATCTGCTGGTGAATGTGCTGATCGTGCCAGGCAAGATGGCCCCGGAAACGCGCACCTTCTTGGCCGGTGGCCAATTGCCGAAGCTGGACTGGCTGATGGCGCTGTTCGGCCTCAAGCTCGGGCCGGCGCCGTTCAACGTCTCCTTCATCATCGCGCTGGTCATGTGTTTCCTCGTCTGGGTGCTGATCTGGCGCACCAAGCTCGGGTACGAGATGCGCACGCTCGGCGTCAGCCCTTCAGCGGCCGTTTATGCCGGCATTCCCTATGCGCGCACCGTCATCATCGCCATGCTCATTTCTGGTGGTCTGGCGGGAATGATGGCGCTGACCCCTGTCATGGGCGCTTCCGCCCGCCTGCAGGTGGAATTCGTCGGTGGCGCAGGTTTCGTCGGCATCGCCGTGTCGCTGATGGGGCGAAGCCACCCGCTCGGCATCATCTTCGCGGCATTGCTGTTCGGCATTCTCTATCAGGGCGGCGCGGATCTTTCCTTCGAAATGCCTAACATTACCCGCGAAATGATCGTGGTCATTCAGGGTCTGGTGATCCTCTTCGCTGGCGCGCTGGAATATATGTACCGGCCGGCGATCGTCCACATCTACCAGCGCTTGGCAAAGGGGTGAGCTGATATGGATTTCTTCGATATGATGGTCAGCATCCTCGGCTCGACCGTCCGTCTCACCATCCCGCTGCTCTTCACCGCGCTTGCCGGGCTTTTTTCCGAACGCGCCGGCGTGTTCGATATCGGCCTTGAAGGCAAGATGCTGGCGGCGGCCTTCGCGTCCGCCTGTGTTGCCTATATCACCGCAAATCCCTGGGCCGGTCTGCTGGCCGGCATTGCCGTCTCCATCCTGTTCTCGCTGATCCATGGTTTCGCTGTCATCACCAATCGCGGCAACCAGATCGTATCGGGCGTGGCGTTGAACTTCATTGCTGCCGGTCTGACCGTGGTTCTGGGGCAGGCCTGGTTCGGGCAGGGCGGCCGCACGCCGCAATTGCCGGGGGAGGGCCGTTTTGCCCCGATCATCTTGCCCGGTGCGGATACGATGCGGGAGGTGCCTTTCATCGGCCCGCTCTACGCTAACGTAATCTCCGGCAATAACATCCTCACCTATCTCGCCTTTCTGGCGGTGCCGCTGTCCTGGTGGGTGCTTTATCGCACCCGTTTCGGCCTGCGTCTGCGCGCTGTCGGTGAAAATCCGGGTGCCGTCGATACGGCAGGCATTTCGGTGACGTGGATGCGCTACCGCGCCGTTATCGTTGCCGGTTTCCTTTGTGGTTTTTCGGGCGCCTATCTCGCCGTTGCGCAATCGGCGGCCTTCATTGCCAACATGTCGGCGGGCAAGGGCTATATCGCGCTGGCGGCGCTGATCTTTGCAAAATGGAAGCCGGTGCCGGTCATGTTCGCCTGCCTGCTGTTCGGTTTTCTGGATGCCTTTGCCAACTTCATGCAGGGCAAATCCGTGCCCGGCATCGGCGAGGTGCCGGTGCAGATATTCCAGGCCATGCCCTATATTCTGACCTGCATCCTGCTTGCCGGTTTCATCGGCGTCGCCAAGCCACCAAAGGCCGGTGGCGTTGCCTATGCGAAGGAGCGTTAAGCTTATGTCCTCCGATACCCAATCCCATGCCCTGTTCGAGGCAGCGGTGGAGGCAATGGCCTTTGCCCACGCGCCCTATTCGAAATTCCCGGTTGGTGCAGCAATCCGCGCCGAAGACGGCAAGATCTACAAGGGCGCCAATATCGAGAACCTTTCCTTCCCGCAGGGCTGGTGCGCCGAACCTTCCGCCATCAGCGCCATGATCATGGGTGGGGCAAAAAAGATCAGCGAAATCGCCGTCATCGCCGAAAAGCTTGCTCTCTGCCCTCCCTGCGGCGGATGCCGGCAGAAGATCGCCGAATTCGCCACGCCGGAGACGAAAGTCTATCTGTGCGACGAAACCGGCGTCCAGAAGGTCATGACCATGGAAGAGCTTTTGCCCTTCAGCTTCAAGACAGAGCTGCCCTGATGCCGGATATGCTGATCGATATTCTGGTGGAGCGCTTGAACGGCCTGATGCCGCGCGTGGCCATCGTCCTCGGCTCGGGTCTGGGTTCTCTGGTGGAAGAGGTCAGCGATCCGATCCGGGTGCCCTATGCCGAACTCCCTGGTTTTCCCGCAAGTGGCGTCTCTGGCCATGCGGGCGAGCTGGTGGCCGGTTATCTCGGTGGTGAACCGGTCATGATGCTCTCCGGCCGGGTGCATTATTACGAAAAGGGCGATCCCTCCGCCATGCGTGCGATCATCGGGGCGCTGGCTGGTCTCGGCGTGCAGTCACTCATCCTCACCAATTCGGCGGGTTCGGTAAGGCAGGATATGCCGCCCGGCTCGGTCATGCAGATCACCGATCACATCAACTATTCCGGCATGAACCCGTTGATCGGCGAGGAAAGCGACCGACGCTTCGTCGGTATGACGACAGCTTACGATCCTGATCTGATGCTTGCCATGCGCAATGCCGCGATCCGCGCGACGGTGCCTTTGTTCGGTGGTGTCTATATGTGGTTTTCCGGCCCGAGCTTTGAAACGCCCGCGGAAATCCGTATGGCGCGGCTGCTGGGAGCGGATGCCGTCGGCATGTCCACCGTGCCGGAAGTCATCCTTGCTCGCTTTTTCGGGATGCGTGTTGCCGCCGCATCGGTTATTACCAATTACGGTGCCGGCATGACCGGCGCGGAACTGAGCCATGAAGAAACCAAGGATATGGCTCCCGTGGGTGGCAAGAGGCTTGCCGCCATTCTGAAGGAAATGATCGCAGGAGGAGCGTGACCATGGAACTCCAGCGTCCGCGCGAAGCGGCTGCCCTGACACTGTCCTTGCTGGACCTGACAAACCTCAAGGAAGACTGCACGCCTGAGCAGATTGCTGCTTTGTGCCAGAGGGCGCATACGGAATATGGCAATACGGCGGCGATCTGCATCTGGCCCCGCTTCGTCGCTCAGGCGCGTGCGGCGTTCGGAAAGGACCACGCGATCCGCATCGCCACGGTCGTCAACTTTCCTTCGGGTGACCTCGACGTCGCAAACGTGGTCGCGGAAACCGAGGCCGCGATCCGCGACGGCGCCGACGAAATCGATCTGGTCATTCCCTATCGCAAATTCATAGCAGGCGATGAATCGGCGGTTTCCACCATGGTGGCCGCTGTGCGTAAGGCCTGCGCAGCACCCGTGCTTCTCAAGGTCATTCTTGAAACCGGTGAGCTGAAGGACAAGGCGCTGATCCGTCGCGCTTCCGAGATCACCATTGCCGAGGGGGCCGATTTCATCAAGACCTCTACCGGCAAGGTCGCGATCAACGCCACGCTGGAAGCGGCCGACATCATGTTGCAGGCGATCCGCGACAGCAGGCAAAAGGTTGGCTTCAAGCCCGCTGGCGGCATCGGTACGGTGGAAGACGCCACGCTTTATCTGCGGCTGGCGGAAACCATCATGGCGCCCAACTGGGCCATGCCGTCCACCTTCCGTTTCGGCGCTTCCGGCGTCCTCGACGACGTATTGAACGTGCTGGCCGGCGGTGAGCCGGCCAAGGCTGCCAGCGGGGATTGAGCTTGATCCCGCAGGAAATCATCCGCCGCAAACGTGGTGGCCTGTCTCTGGAACCGCAGGAGATCGCCGCTTTCATAAGCGCGCTTTCGAAAGACGGCATATCGGAAGGCCAGGCGGCGGCCTTTGCCATGGCTGTGTTTTTCCGCGGCATGAACCGGGACGAGATGGTGGCGCTGACGCTCGCCATGCGCGACAGCGGCGATGTTCTGTCCTGGAGCGATATCGGCAGGCCGGTGGCGGACAAGCACTCGACCGGCGGTGTCGGCGACAATGTCTCCCTGATGCTTGCTCCCATCGTTGCCGCCTGCGGTCTCGCCGTGCCTATGATCTCCGGCAGGGGTCTCGGCCATACCGGCGGCACGCTCGACAAGCTGGAGGCGATCCCCGGTTATAACGTCTTGCCGGACGAGGCGCTGTTTCGCCAGACGGTGAAAACGGTCGGCTGCGCCATCATCGGCCAGACGGGCGATCTCGCCCCCGCCGACAAGCGCCTCTATGCCATCCGCGACGTGACCGCGACGGTGGATTCCATACCGCTGATCACCGCCTCCATCCTGTCGAAGAAGCTTGCAGCCGGGCTGCAGACGCTGGTTCTGGATGTGAAGGTCGGTAACGGTGCTTTCATGCAGAGCGTGGAGGATGCCCGCAATCTCGCCCGCGCGCTGGTCGATGTGGCGAATGGCGCGGGCCTGCCGACGACGGCTCTGATAACCGACATGAACCAGCCGCTTGGCGATGCCGCGGGTAATGCGGTCGAAATCGTCAATTGCCTGGATTTTCTGGCTGGCCGCAAGGTGGGTACCCGTCTCGAACAGGTCGTGCTCGCCTTCGCTGCTGAAATGCTGGTGCACGCCGGAAGCGCTATTACGCTGGATGAAGGCGAGGCGCTCGCTGTGGCCGCTCTTTCCTCCGGCAGGGCCATGGAGGTCTTTGCGCGGATGGTTTCGGCACTCGGCGGGCCTTCGGATTTCGTTGACCGCCCGTCCCATTACCTGCCATCCGCACCGGCCACTCTCCCTGTTCCGGCTCCGCGCAGCGGCTGGCTCGCATCCTGTGCGACGCGCGATCTCGGTATGGTCGTTGTCGAGCTTGGCGGCGGCAGAAGAAAACCGTCGGATACCATCGACGCTGCGGTCGGTATTTCGGACATCCTGCCGCTCGGCACAAAAGTAGAAAAGGGCGAACCTATCGCCCTCGTCCACGCGGCTTCGAAAGAAGAAGCGGAACGCGCCGCCGAAAGGATTGCGGCCTGTTACGGGATTGGGGACTCTGTGACAGAGACCGGCAACGTGGTTCTTGAGCGGATTATCTGACCAGCCGCATTTCGCCGTTCGACACCTTGAATGACGACAATTGCTTCAAAAAGCTCATGCCGATCAGCATGTTGCTCAGCGCATTGTCTTTGAGCACCATGGCATCGACATTCTGGACACGGATCGTGCCGATTTCCACGCGGTCGAGCTTCACATAGGCCGCCATGGTCTGGCCGTTGGCGGTTGAGATCGCATATTTAAAGTCGAGGCTGTTGACGCCGAAACCGAGCCGCCGGGCGATCGTCTCGTTGATGGCGACCGTGGAGGCGCCTGTGTCGACAAGCCCGTCGAAAGATTTGCCGTTGATACGGAAGGTGGCATTGAAATGACCGCGCGCATCCGCCTTCAGACTGACGCTGCCCAGCGACACCGGCTGCGGTTTGGCAAGTTCGGCGGTGGCATCGGATTTTGCCGCGCCGGTTTCCGGGCGTGGCTGAAATTTTTCCATCAGCGCCGGGATCTGCGTGGCGCTGACCGAAAGACCGACAAGCAGAAAAATCGCACGCGCCAGCAAGTGATTGCTCCTAATCGCAAGGTTTATCCACATGCAGCATAGGCGCAAAACATGCTGAAATCTTAAAAGAAAAAGCCATCCGCCGCGTTGCGTGCGGCGAATGGCTCAAGCGGTTAAGCAATGATGAACGGTATTACTTGGTGCCGTACATGCGGTCGCCGGCATCGCCGAGGCCAGGAACGATGTAACCCTTTTCGTTCAGCTGCTTGTCGATTGCGGCGGTGTAGATCGGCACATCGGGATGCGCTTCACGGAAATTCTTGATGCCCTCGGGGGCGGCCAGCAGACACAGGAAGCGAATGTTCTTCGCACCACGTTCCTTCAGCTTTTCCACGGCGGCAATCGAGGAGTTTCCGGTTGCCAGCATCGGATCGACAACGATGATAAGGCGCGCATCGAGACTTTCGGGGGCCTTGAAGTAATATTCGACGGCCTCCAGCGTATCGTGATCGCGATACACACCGATATGGGCAACACGCGCCGAAGGCACGAGTTCCAGCATGCCTTCCAGCAGGCCGTTGCCGGCGCGCAGGATGGAGGCGAAAACCAGCTTCTTGCCCTCCAGCACCGGAGCCTCGATGGTTTCGAGCGGCGTATCGATGGTTTCCATCGTCATTTCAAGGTCGCGCGTCACTTCATAGCAGAGCAGCGTCGAGATTTCCCTGAGCAGGCGGCGGAAGCCGGCCGTCGAGGTTTCTTTCTTGCGCATGATGGTAAGTTTGTGCCGCACCAGCGGATGTTCGATGACTGTGACGCCGTCCATGAAACTGGCCTTCCTTTTTTATCTTGTGTCCTTGTCATTCACCGAAAGTGCGCTTTTCGCAAGCCTTCTTCGCGGTTTTACCCCGCGAACCGCAGCGTCACGCAAAATCGAGTTTTGCGAGCAGCTGGTTGCGCGTTTCCTCGTCCACGAAGGCGCATTCCAGCGCGGTTCGGGTCATGCGGTTGATCTCGGCATCGCTGAAACCGAACTCGTCCGCGGCCAGCGCGTATTCCCGTGCAAGCGAGGTGAAGAAAAATGGCGGATCGTCGGAACTGATGCAGACGCGCACCCCCGCGTCGTGCAACGCCTTGAGTGGATGGCTGCCGAAATCGGGATAAACGTCGAGTGCGATGTTCGATCCGGGGCAGACCTCCAGAACCGTTCCCGTCTCGACCAGCCGGGCGATGAGGCCGGCATCTTCGATGGCGCGCACGCCATGGCCGATGCGGGCTGGTTTGACGAGATCGAGCGCATCGGCAACGCTTTCAGGGCCGCAAACCTCGCCCGCGTGAATGGTCAGCCCGAGACCCGCATCGCGGGCGATATCGAAGGCGCGCGCATAATCGGCGACGCGACCCATGCGCTCCTCGCCCGCCATGTTGAAGCCGGTCACCAGTGGATGCCGGGCGCGTGCTGCATATTCCGCCGCTGCGATCACCCGTTCAGGACCGAAGTGGCGCTCGCCGGTGACGATGATGCGGGTCTCGATGCCGGTCTTTTCTTTGGCGATCCTGATGCCCTCGGCAATGCCGGCGAGATAGGCGTCTGCACCGAGCCCGATGCGGTCACCATGGTCGGGCGAGACGATCAGTTCACTATAGATCGTGTTGGCCTCGGCAAGTTCAGTCAGATAGGTTTCCGTCAGAACCGCGTAGTCTTCGTCCGTCTTGAACACCTGCGCCACCGCATCGTAGCACTGGATAAATTCGGCGAAATCCGACCAGACATATTGGCCATCGCGCAAAAAGCCGCTGGTGTCTATGCCGTATTTCTCCGCCTGTCGTGCGACAAGCGCGGGCGATGCCGCCCCTTCAAGATGGCAGTGGATTTCCGCTTTCAGCAAATGGGATGTCAAATGAAGCTCCTGCCGTGTGAACCGGCCTCGATGCCAAGATGGTGGGCGATGCTTTCGCCGATATCGGCGTAGCTTGAACGGATGCCGACATCACGGGAACGGATACCCGGTCCGAATGCCATGATCGGCACCCTTTCCCGCGTATGGTCGGTGCCCCGCCATGTGGGGTCGCAGCCGTGATCAGCGGTGAGAAGGGCGATATCGCCAGGCGCCATCTTGCGATGGATTTCGGGGATGCGCGCATCGAAGGCCTCAAGCGCCGCCGCATAACCCGCAACGTCGCGACGATGGCCGTAAAGCATGTCGAAATCGACGAAATTGGTGAAGACGAGATCGCCGTTTTCAGCTTCGTCGATGGCCTGCAACGTTGCGTCCATCAGGGCGCTGTTGCCATTTGCCTTGATGACGCGCGAGATACCCTGATGGGCATAGATATCGCCGATCTTGCCGATCGCGTGCACCTTGCGGCCGGCCTCCACAAGCCTGTCGAGCAGGGTCGGTTCCGGTGGCAGAACGGAAAAATCGCGGCGGTTGCCGGGGCGCTCGGAGGGTGTGCCCGTTTCGCCGATGGAGGGGGGGGCGGGGACGCGGCCGATATTCAGCGGATCGAGCAGCTTGCGCACCGTCTCGCAGAGCGCGATGAGCCGCTGCAACCCGAAATGTGTTTCATGCGCGGCTATCTGGAATACGGAATCGGAAGAGGTGTAGCAGATCGGCTTGCCGCTCCTGATATGCTCCTCGCCGAGCTTCGCGATGATCTCTGTGCCGGAAGCATGACAATTGCCGAGAATGCCGGGAATATCGGCTTGCCTGCAAATGGCCTCCACCAGATCGGGAGAAAAGGCGCCGCCCTCCGTCGGGAAATATCCCCAGTCGAACGTTACCGGCGTGCCGGCGATCTCCCAATGGCCGGAAGGCGTATCCTTGCCTTTGGAGATTTCACTGGCGGAACCGTGAAGGCCGAAAATACGCTCAGGCGGTTCCATGCCGGCGGGAATGTCGCCGCTTGCCTGTTTCGCGATCTCCAGCAGGCCGAGCGAACACATGTTCGGCAGTTTCAGCGGACCGGAGCGAAGCCCGGCTTTGTCGGCAGCGCCCGCGGCACAGAATTCCGCGATATGGCCAAGCGTGTTCGCGCCAAGATCGCCATAGTGTTCCGCATCGGGTGCACCGCCGACACCGAAGGAATCCAGAACGAAAAGAAATGCTCTTGCCATAACTCACCGAAACAAAATGCGCCGACGGGCAATGTCAGGCCGAGCTGTCGTTATAGATCAGCAAAACGTGAAGAAGGAAGTGCTTTTATGAACCATCCGGTAAAACCGGTCGTTCAATCCTCGCCCCGTTTCGATTTGGGAGCGTTGAGATTGTGCAGGACATACCAGCCCGCGGCCACCACCATGGCCGCCAGAATATACCACGTAACGGCATAGGAGAGGTGGTTGTTGGGGAAGGTGAGCATGGTCTTGCCGCCGACCGGCAGGCCGTCCGGATTGGGTGTTGCGTCGGCGTCGACATAGAACGGCGCGACATCGGAAAGGCCGGATGCCTGCGAGATCTGAGGAATATTGCGGGAATACCAGCGGCCATTTGCCGGATCGTTGGTGCGCAGGAAAAGCCCGCCGGTTTCGGGCGCGCGCATCAGCCCGGGGATCTCGACGTTGCCGGCTGGTTCGCCTTCCCGGCGGGAGGACGGGTCACGCCTGTCGGACGGCACGAAGCCGCGATTGACGATGATGCTGGAGCCATCGTCGCGCTTGAGCGGCGTCATCACCCAATAGCCGGGACCGAGGTCTGTGACCGTATAGACCTGAACCTCCCTGTCATTGAGGAAGGTGCCGGACAGTTTCACACGGCGATATTCGTATCCCGCGGGGTCGTTGAGTGCTGGCCATTCGCCGGCGGCAGGGGCATCGACGGGGTCGGCATCGGCGCGGGCTTCGACGCGCTCGATAAGATCGAGCTTCCAGGAAAGGCGTTTGATCTGCCATGTGCCGAGCACCAGCAGCAGACCCGTCAGGACAACGGTCAGAAACAGAACGATGATCGCGGCGGGGCGGATACGCCGGTTGTGGGGTGTGGTGTCACTCATGTCACGGTCCTTGCGAAGCGCGGCTGGCGGGAAAGGCCATCTGCTTTGGCGTCCACCGGGGGCTTCCTCCAGCAAATAACCCCATAAATCGCACCGGGATTCATGGGGTTATGTGTTGGCGCGGAACGCGGCCCGCCGGAAAACCGGCAGGCCGCTGATATCTGCTGCTCAGGGCAGGTTCTTCACATCCTCGATGTGCAGCGGCATCATGTTCTTGTTCATGTTGTACATGACCCAGAGCGAGCCGGAGAGCGTGATCAGCAGCACCACGACGGTGAAGATCAGCGCCATGAAGGTCCAGCCGCCTTCGGACTTGGTGTCCATGTGCAGGAAGTAGATCATATGCACGAAGATCTGGATGACGCCGAGACCCATGATCGCGATGACCAGCAGCGTCTTGTTTTCAAGAACGTCGCCCATGACCAGCCAGAACGGGATCGCCGTGAGGATGACCGACAGGACGAAGCCGATCATATAGCTTTTGAACGTGCCGTGGCTGGCGCCATCATGGTGATGATGGTCGTCGCCATGCGCGTCGTGGTGTGCGTGTGCTTCGGAACTCATCAAAGAACTCCCATGAGATAAACGAAGGAGAAGACGCCGATCCAGATGACGTCAAGGAAGTGCCAGAACATCGACAGGCACATCAGGCGGCGTTTGTTTGCCGCGATCAGGCCATGCTTGGTAACCTGAACCATCAACGTGACGAGCCAGATGATGCCGAAGGTGACGTGCAGTCCGTGCGTACCGACCAGCGCGAAGAAGGCTGACAGGAACGCCGAGCGCTGCGGGCCGGCGCCTTCCGCGATCAGGTGGTGGAATTCGTAGAGTTCCACGGCAAGGAAGGCGAGGCCGAAGAGACCGGTGACGACGAGCCAGACCAGCGTGGCCTTCACCTTCTGCTTTTCCATTTCCAGCATGGCGAAGCCATAGGTGATGGAGGAGAAAAGCAGGAAGCCGGTATTGATCGCCACCAGCTTCAGATCGAAAAGGTCGGCGCCCGAAGGACCGGCCGCATAGTTGCGGCCGACAACGGCATAGGTGGCAAACAGCGTTGCGAAGATGAGGCAGTCGCTCATCAGATAGAGCCAGAAGCCCAGCGAGGTGCCGTTCTCCGGGTGGTGGTCTTCCTTCAGGTAGAAGACCGGTTCAGCGCCGTCGACGCTTTGTGCAGGTGTATGAGCCATATTCGTTACGCCTGTTCAGCAAGCAGCTTCGTACGTTCCGCCTCGACCGTCGAAACGTCGGAGGCAGGAATGTAGTAATCGCGATTGTAGTTGAAGGTATGGGCGATGGAGACCGCGATGATAGCGAGCATGGACAGAGCCGCAAGCCACCAGATGTGCCACACCAACGCAAAGCCGAGAACCACGCTGATGGCGCTGATAATAATGCCTGCGCCGGTGTTCTTCGGCATATGGATCGGGATGAAGCCTTCCTTGGGACGGTTGTAACCGCGCTTCTTCATGTCCGCCCAGGCGTCGACGTCATGCACAACCGGCGTGAAGGCGAAGTTGTAGGCCGGCGGCGGCGACGAGGTCGACCATTCCAGCGTACGGCCGTTGTAGGGGTCGCCGGTCACGTCGCGCAGCTTTTCGCGATTGAGGAAGCTGACGATGAGCTGGATGACGAAGGAGGCGATGCCGAGCGCGATCAGGAAGGCGCCGAAGGCGGCGATGAGGAACCAGATCTGCAGGGAATTATCCTCGAACTGGCTGATACGGCGGGTAATGCCCATCAGGCCGAGAATATAGAGCGGCATGAAGGCGAAATAGAAGCCGATGAACCAGAACCAGAAGGACAGCTTGCCCCAGAACGGATCGAGCCGATAACCGAAGGCCTTCGGGAACCAGTAGACGATGCCCGCAAGCACACCGAACACCACGCCACCGATGATGGTGTTGTGGAAGTGGGCGATGAGGAACAGCGAGTTGTGGAGCACGAAGTCCGCAGGCGGAACGGCGAGAAGAACGCCGGTCATGCCGCCGATGACGAAGGTGATCATGAAGCCGATCGTCCACAGCATCGGAACATCGAACTTGATGCGGCCCTTATACATGGTGAAGAGCCAGTTGAAGATCTTCGCACCCGTCGGGATCGAGATGATCATCGTGGTGATGCCGAAGAAAGCGTTGACGCTTGCGCCGGAACCCATGGTGAAGAAGTGGTGCAGCCAAACGATATAAGCGAGGATGGTGATGACGCCCGTGGCGTAAACCATCGAGGCATAACCAAAGAGACGCTTGTTGGAGAAGGTCGAAACGATTTCCGAGAAGACGCCGAAAGCCGGCAGCACCAGGATGTAAACTTCGGGATGGCCCCAGATCCAGATGAGGTTAACATACATCATCGGATTGCCGCCGAGATCGTTGGTGAAGAAATTGGTGCCAACGTAACGGTCAAGGGTCAGAAGGGCGAGCGTGCCGGTCAGGATCGGGAAGGATGCCACGATCAGGATGTTCGAACACAGAGACGTCCAGACGAAGATCGGCAGGCGCATCATGGTCATGCCAGGGGCGCGCATCTTGATGATCGTCACGATCAGGTTGATGCCCGATAGCGTCGTTCCCACACCGGCGATCTGCAGACCCCAGATGTAATAGTCCACACCCACACCCGGACTGCCGTCGATACCGGAAAGCGGCGGATAGGCGAGCCAGCCGGTCTGCGCATATTCACCGATGAACAACGAGATCATGGTGATGACCGCGCCGGCCGTGGTCATCCAGAAGGAGAAATTGTTGAGGAAGGGGAACGAAACGTCGCGGGCGCCGATCTGCAGCGGCACGACGAAGTTCATGAGACCCGTGATCATCGGCATGGCCATGAAGAAGATCATGATGACGCCATGGGCCGTGAAAATCTGGTCGTAATGGTGGGGTGGAAGGTAACCTTCCGATCCGCCCGACGCGATCGCCTGCTGAACGCGCATCATGATCGCGTCGGCGAAACCGCGCAAGAGCATGACCAGCGCCAGAATGATGTACATGATACCGATCTTCTTGTGATCGATGCTCGTGAACCATTCGTTCCAGAGATAACCCCACAGGCGGAAATAGGTAAGGGCGCCGACGACGGCGATGCCGCCCAGAGCCACGGCCGCGAAGGTCGCGACAAGAATGGGCTCGTGAAGCGGGATGGACTCCCATGTCAGCTTCCCGAACAGGAACGACGTTTGATCGGAATTGACGATCATTTTAGCCTCTTGCGATTCGAAAACGTAAATTCGGCGCGGACAGGCCGCGCCGCAGAATGCCGGGACGTATCGTCAGCCAGCGACTTGTTTCTTTTCCGGCAGCGCCGCAGGCTCGAAAGTCTGACCTTCGATCGCAGCCGGAGTGGATTGGGGGCCGCTGGCGACGCCGTAAGGCGCAAGCGGTGTGCAGACGACGGAGTTCAGCGCCTTGGCGATGTCGATGCCTTCCTTGCCGCCGCCGCCATTGGCGTCGATATGCATCATGTCGCGCATGCAGAGCTTGTTCGGCTCAACGCAGCGGTTGAGAATGGCGCTGTAGAGCTCCGGATCGACCGAAGCGAAATATTGCACCGGCTCACGCTCGGAAGGCTTGGCGAATTCCAGATATTCCTGCCGGCCAAAGCCCTTGCCGCCTTCCTTCGCCTTCGCAACCCACTGGTCGAAGCCCTGCTGGCTCAGACCATGGAACTTGAATCGCATATGGGAGAAGCCGGGGCCGGAGAAGTTGGCCGAGAAGCCGTCATAGACGCCTTCCTTGTTGATGACCGCATGCAGCTTGGTCTGCATGCCGCCCATGGCATAGATCTGGCCCGCAAGCGCTGGAACGAAGAAGGAGTTCATCGCGGTCGTGCCGGTGATCTTGAAATTGATCGGAACATCAACCGGAGCGGCGAATTCATTGACGCTGCCAATGCCGAGTTCGGGATAGAAGAACAGCCACTTCCAGTCCATGGCCACCACTTCGACCGTGATTGGCTTGGTTTCGGCGGTCACCTGGCGGTTCTCATCGATACGCTCCAGCGGGCGATAGGGGTCGAGACGGTGGGTGGAAATCCAGGTCACGGTGCCGAGCATCAGGATGATGGCGACCGGAGCCGACCAGATAACCATTTCAAGGCGAGTGGAGTGGTGCCACTCGGGATCATAATCCTCGGCTTTCCCCGATTCGCGATACTTCCATGCGAAGAACAGTGTCAGGGCAATGACCGGGACGATGATGAGCAGCATCAGAACCGTGGACGTGATGATAAGGTCGCGCTGCTGGATGGCGACGTCGCCCGAAGGGTTCATCACCACGAGGTTACAGCCGCTGAGCAGCAGCAGAGCCGGGATTGCCAGAAGGGCGGATAGGATTTTTTTGATCGTGCGCACGTTCTTTGAACTCGTACAGTTTGGATTATGCCGCGAATAATTGCCGAACATCATTTTTCAAATGAGGTATATTGTCGCGGTGCAGCGAAACCTTCGCGATGCACCATGTCTCGGGCAGAGCTACGTTTGAAGACGGAGCGCGTGCATTATCGCATGGTCGACCGACTGGGCAACCCTTTATTGCCAAACTTCAATTGACGTTACGTAGGGTGCGTGTGACAATCCGTCGCATCGTAACGCAACGGAAGAGGAGCCGGGGCGTTACAGGAAATGGTTCGTCCATGACGCAGGAGGGATATTATGAGTTATACGAATGCTGCTCCATCCTTTGGGCAGGCGCCGGAAGCGAACGGACATGGGGCCGGGCCCGTCAAGGTCGATCCGGATCGCATCACGATTGCAGTCATTCTCGCGAGAATGACGGAATTTTTCGACTTTTTCATCTATGCCATCGCCTCCGCGCTCGTTTTCCCGCATGTCTTCTTTTCTTTCGTCGATCCGCTGACGGCCACGCTTTATTCCTTTGCGGTTTTCTCATTGGCCTTTATCGCAAGGCCGATCGGCTCGCTGATCTTCCTCCAGATCGACCGAAAATTCGGCCGCGCCGTGAAGCTGATGGCCGCCCTCTTCACGCTCTGTGGTTCCACCATGGCGATCAGCTTTCTTCCGTCCTATGCGGAAGCAGGCGTGCTTGCCCCCTGTCTTCTGGCGGTATTCCGCATCGGCCAGGGTCTTGGCCTTGGCGGCGCTTGGGACGGTCTAGTCTCGCTGCTCGCCATGAATGCGCCGCCGAAGCAGCGCGGCTGGTACGCCATGATGCCGCAGATCGGTGCGGCCATGGGCTTTGGCCTCGCCAGCGCCTTCTTCATCGTCTTCGTCACGCAGCTTTCCAATGCGGAATTCCTTGCCTGGGGCTGGCGTTTCCCCTTCTTCGTGGCGCTGGCGCTCAATGTTCTCGCGCTGTTTGCCCGTCTTCGCATGATCGTGACGCCGGAATTCCAGGCCATGCTGGAGCAGCATGAGCTGGAACCGCGCCCGATGTTCAAGATGCTGCGTTCGCAGTTTCCGGTGGTCGCCACCGGTGCCTTCGTGCCGCTGGCGAGCTTTGCGCTCTTCCATCTCGTCACGGTCTTTCCGCTGAGCTGGGTTTCGCTCAACACCAGCCAGCGTGTCTCGGACTTCCTGTTCGTGCAATTCGTCAGCGCCATCATCGCTGGCGGCATGATCGTGGTTTCAGGCATACTGGCCGACAGGATCGGCCGGCGGAAGCTTCTGGCTGTCGCGGCGGTGCTGATTGGGCTCTTCAGCCTCGTGGCCCCTGTTCTCCTGAGTTCGGGCGATATCGGTCGCTATCTCTTCGTGCTGATCGGCTTCTCGCTGCTTGGCCTGTCCTTCGGTCAGGCGGGCGGCGCACTCGCCTCCCGCTTCAGTCGGGAATACCGTTATACCGGCGCATCGCTCACCTCGGATATTTCCTGGCTGATCGGGGCCGGTTTCGCACCGCTGGTCGCACTCGGATTTTCGTCCAAATTCGGCCTTTTCGCGGTTGGCATCTATCTGATGTCGGGTGCTCTTTGTACCCTGATTGCCCTCTGGTTCAGCCGTACGCTGGATATGCCGTCGGAGTGATCTCGGCAATTTAAAAATCCCTGCAGCCATCGCGCCGCGGAATCCTGTCGGATTTCGCGGCGTTTTTGTTTTTTTATTGCGCAAGGCCGATTTTAATCTTGACTCGGTCGATCATGAAATATTATGTAAGCACTACTGACATAATTGAGTGTGTCTCATCGCCGGAAAGCCGGCCATCAGGGAACGCGATGCGAACGACGACGATCATTATTTGCGAAAAAGCGGCCATCGCCGCCACGCCGTTTGACGGCCGCAAAACGACCGTTCGCGCCATTAAACGCCGATAAGCAGAAAAGAAGAGGAGCAGCCAGGTCGCCTGCGGCTCCGCCCGCAGAATGCCGGTTGCCGCGCCGGATTTCGGGAAAAGAGGGTGATGCCGCGCGAAATGCGCAATGAGAGGAGAGTGCCTTGAGTGTGACGGAGCAAAAATTCGGCCTTTACGATGCCGCTTTTGAAAAAAGCAGCTGTGGCGTCGGTTTCATCACCCGCAAGGACGGCGTGCAGACGCATGATGTGCTCAAGCGCGGTCACGAGGCGCTCTGTGCCGTGCCGCATCGCGGCGGCATGTCGGCGGAAGGTGTCGGTGACGGTGCCGGCGTTTCGCTTGATCTCTCACTCTCCTTTTTCCAGAAGCTGACGGGGAACGACGCCTTGAAGGCTGGCCGGTTCGGCGTCGGCAATTTTTTCCTGCCGCAGAACCCCGCATTCCACGATCAGGCGGTTGGCATTATCTGCAGTGCGCTGCAGGAGCAGGGGTTTTCGATCCTGATCGTCCGCGACGTGCCGGTGAATGACGCGGCCATCCGCCCCGCTGCCATCCCTTACCAATTGCCGATCCGGCAATGGGTCTTTTCGGCGCCAGTGGAATGCGCAACTCTCGTCGAATTCGACTGGCGCATCCACAAGGCGCTGCTTGCCATCGAAGCGCTTGCCTATACCGTGCCGGAACTCGCCGGCTTTTATCCGCTGTCGCTCAGTGCGCGTACGCAGGTGCTCAAAGGGCGTCTGAACTCGCACGAGGTCATGCCCTATTTCTGCGACCTCACCGATCCGCGCCATGAAGTGCATACGATGTTTTTCCACACGCGGTTTTCCACCAATACCGATCCACACCCCTCCATGGCGCAGCCTTTCCGCCTGATGGCGCATAATGGTGAGCTCAACACCGACAAGAAGAACCGGCTGTCGGAAGCGGCCGTGGCGCTGGCGAAGAATGCCAGCATTGTCAGGCCCAAGGGCCAATCGGACAGCTGCCGGCTGGACCAGACCCTGCAGGCGCGGGTGATGGAGGATGGTCTCGACCTCGTCACCGCCGTGGTCTCGATGATGCCGCCGGCATGGGAAAACGACGATACCCTGTCGCCGGGCGTCAAAGCGATGCTGGAATATTTCTCGCTCTATGAGGAGAAGAATGATGGTCCGGCCGCGCTGATCTTCGGCGATGGCACCATCATCGGTGCCCGTCTCGATCGTCTCGGCCTGCGCCCGCTGCGCACCGTCGAGACGGAGGATTATCTCTGCGTCATGTCGGAGGCGGGGCAGATCGCCTTTCCGGCAGAAAGCGTCATCCGCCGCGGCCGCATCGAGGCGGGCGGCATGCTCTATTACGACCACGCCGAACGTCGCGCCTTTTCCACCGTCGAGGCGCTGGAGCTTCTGGCAGCGCGGAGGGACTATCCGTCGCTGCTGTCCGAATCCCGGGTAATGCTTGATGACTTACCGGAAGTGCCGGCGGAAAAGCAGGGCTCGCCGCTTCGTTACAATGGCGATCTGGAACGCCACCAGCGCTACGTCGCCTATTCGCACAATCAGGAAAGCTTCAAGTTCCTGATGGACCCGATGTTAGCCTCCGGCGCGGAAAAAATTTCGGCCATGGGTTACGGCAACGCCATCAACGCGCTTTCCGATCAGGAAGGCGGGGTTGCCAAGTATTTCTCGCAACGCTTCGCGCAGGTCACCAACCCGCCGCTCGACAGCATTCGTGAGGCCGATGGCATGACGCTGCGCGTGGCTCTCGGCGCAAAGCCGAACAGCGGCTCGAAGAAGGCCCGCCAGATCGTCGTGCGTTCCCCGATCCTGACCCACCTCGACATGCTGCGTATTCGCGAACAGTCGGAGACGCCTCTTCGCCGTTTCGAAATGCTCTATTCGCCGGTCTTCGACGTTGCGCACGCCAATGAAACGGCCCTGCGGCAGGCAATCGACGGCCTCTGCGGTGAGGTTGTGGCTTTTGCGGCTGAGGAAGGCGGCATTGCCATCATCACCGACCGGCATGTCTCGGCAGGCCGTGCGGCTTTGCCGATGATCATGGTCGTCTCCGCCATCAATCAGCGGCTGATCGAGGAGGGCCTGCGGCTGCGCGTTTCGCTGATCGTTGAAAGCGGGCAGTTTTCCTCTTCGCATCACATTGCGGCAAGCCTCGGCTTCGGCGCTTCGGCCGTCTATCCGCTCGGCGTGCAATTCCGCGCCGAGGAGAAATTCGGAGCCGATGCCGACAAGGCCTTCAAGCGCTTCGCCAAGGCGGCCGAAAAGTCGCTGATGAAGACCATGGGCAAGGTCGGGCTGTGCACGGCGGAAAGCTATATTGGCGGCGAGTTCTTCGAGCCGAACTTCCTCGATACCGACGACGTGGTGCTGAAGCGTTATTTCCCGAATGTGAAGACGCCGGTCGGCGGCGTCAATTTCGCTGTCATTGCGCAGGCGGTGGCTGACTGGCACCGGAAGGCGCTATCTGTGAAGGGTGAAAATGACATTCCCCTGCTCGGTCTTTTCAAGGAGCGCGCCGAAGGGGCCGGCCATTCCTATGGCACGACGGCCGTGCGCGGCTTCGTGGACATGACGGAGGAAAAGATCGGTTTCGACAAGGGAACCGATAATGAAGAGGCGCTACGCCTCCTGCCGCTCAACCGGCTGGAGGATGCCTTCGGTCTCAACGATGCGGCCTATTATCACAATAGCTTCGACCGGCTGACCCCGGAGGCGATCGACGCCTTCGAGGTAACGCCCGGCTATCGCGCCTTCGCCCGCATGATGGCGGAAGAAAGGTCGCGCCGTCCTGCTGCCCTGCGCGATGTTCTGGAGTTGCCGGCCGATGTGACATTCGCCGGTTCGGCAGAAGAGTTCCGTCGGGAAATGGGTCGCTTTTCCCGGCATGGCAATAACAGCTTCATGGTGCGCGGATTGCTTTGCGAGAGCGCGGGAGACGGTGCGTTCCGGCTACAATTGACCGGCCCGCAGGGTCATGAACTTGTCCGGCTTGCCGCACTCGGCCAGTCATTGCTCGACCGCTTCGGAACGGATATCCCCGGCCATTGGCTGGAAGGCGGCGCGCTGCTGGTTCAGGCAAAGGGCGAGGCATTCACCTACCTGTCTCTCATCCGTACCGCGCCGGCAGGCATTCCGCTTGATGCCGTGCAGAAGGCCAGCGAGATCACCAAGACCCTAGCATCGGGCGCCATGAGCCATGGCGCGCTGGTCGCGGCTGCCCATGAGGCGGTGGCGCATGGCACCAATATGGTCGGCGGCATGTCCAATTCGGGTGAGGGCGGCGAGCATATTTCCCGTTACGGCACCATCCGCGCCTCCCGCATCAAGCAGTTCGCCTCCGGCCGTTTCGGCGTCTGGGCCGGTTATCTTGCCGATCCGATGCTGGAGGAAATCGAGATCAAGATCGGCCAGGGTGCGAAGCCGGGCGAGGGCGGGCAATTACCGTCCCCCACGGTGACGGTCGAAATTGCCGCCGCGCGCGGCGGCCCGCCGGGCGTCGAGCTTGTCTCGCCGCCACCGCATCACGACACTTATTCGATCGAGGATCTGGCCCAGCTCATCCATGACGCCAAGGCGGCGCGTGTGCGCGTCATCGTCAAGCTCGTCTCGTCGGAAGGTATCGGCACGATCGCGGTCGGCGTCGCCAAGGCTGGGGCGGATGTCATTAACGTTGCCGGCAATACCGGCGGCACGGGTGCAGCCGCCGTGACCAGCCTCAAATATACCGGCCGTGCGGCGGAAATCGGCATTGCCGAGGTGCATCAGGCGCTTTGCGCCACCGGCCTGCGCGCCAAGGTGCTGCTGCGTTGCTCCGGCGCGCACCAGACGGCGAGCGACGTGGTGAAATCAGCACTTCTCGGCGGTGACAGTTTCGAGTTCGGCACCACGGCGCTGATGATGCTGAAATGCGTGATGGCGAAGAACTGCAACATCAAGTGCCCAGCGGGTCTCACTACCAATCAGGAAGCTTTCAACGGTGATCCGCGCGCGCTGGCGCAATATCTCATGAACATCGCCCATGAGACCCGCGAGATCCTGGCCGCACTCGGGCTGCGCTCGCTGCGCGAAGCACGGGGCCGTTCCGATCTTCTTCACCTTCTCGATCATTCGGCCAGCGTCGGCCAGCTTGACCTCCGGGCGATGCTTGCCGTGGTCGAGGAAGTGAAGATCGACAACCCCGTCTATATGGAAAAGGACTTCGCGCTGGACGATGCCTTCATCGAACTCGTCCGCTCGGCACTGATCGACAGCAGACGGGAAAACATCGAGCTTGGCGGCAATCGTTTCCTCAACAATTGCAACAAGAGCGTCGGCGGCCAGCTCGCCGTCGATATCGAGCGCATGCTGAACCACGAGCTTTCCGACGAAGAGGCGGATGCGCTGCCGGCAGTGAAGCAGGACAGCCGTGGCCGCCGGTTCCTCGAGGCTGGGTCGGTGCGCGTCGATACTTCAGGGTCGGCCGGGCAGTCCTTCGGCGCTTTCTGCAATGACGGCATGGTCATGGTCCATACCGGCACCTGCAATGACGGCGTTGGCAAAAGCGCCTGCGGGGGCACCATCGTCGTACGCTCTCCGGGCGGCGGTTCGCAAGAGGCTGGCGGCAATGTGCTGGTCGGCAATTTCGCGCTGTTCGGTGCCACTGGCGGCCGCACTTTCGTCGAGGGTCAGGCGGGCGACCGTTTCGCGGTGCGTAACTCCGGCGCGACCGCCGTGGTCGAAGGCGTGGGCGATTTCGCCTGCGAATACATGACCAACGGTGCCGTTCTCAACCTTGGCCATTTCGGCAAGGGTTTCGGCAACGGCATGAGCGGCGGTTTCGTCTATCAGTATGATCCCTATGGCGATCTGCCGAAGAAGGTCAGCCACGATTCCATCCTGCTCGGTTCGATCACCGGTGAGGACGAACAGGCCGCGATCCACAATCAGGCAGTCCATCAGCTTTTGACCTGGCATGTCGCGGAGACCGGCTCGGCCAAGGCCGCATGGCTTCTGGAAAACTGGGAGAGCGAACAGCACAATTTCGTCTATGGCATGCCGCGCGCCCTGCTGCTTTATCAGGACAGCGATGAAATTCTGAAGGCGAAGCCCCGCAAGGAGCTGCTGGAGGAACTGGCATCTGCGCTTGCCGCCCATCAGGTGCGGAAGTTCAAGCTCGCTTACCGCGACCGTAAGGCCGTTTTGAACGGAACCGTACCGGGTTATGGCGAGACGGACACGGAGGACATGTATGCGCTTCTCAACAACTACACGGTGTTGAGCATGGCGCAGGCAATCGCCCTGCAGCGGCTGCCGATGGCGGCGGGCCCTTCCGATCCCGCAATCGAAAAAGCCGTACGCAATCTCATCCTCACGGAAGACTACGCATTGATGCAGCGTTTGCTGAAATACGCCCGCGAGGCGCTCTCCGATCATAGCGATGAACAGCTTGCGGTGATGATCGCCGCCAAGCGTCTCGACGACTACAAGCAGGCGCTGGCGCGCCGCAACATCTGGTCGGTGGACAGCCCCGGCACCTATGGCTGGATCATTCAGCAGAACCGGAAAAACATCGAGAGGATCGGCCGCCTCCCGGGCTTCGAGGAGCTTTTCGCGGCGCGTGCCATTCCAGATCTCGCCACCGCATCCAGCCACAGGGCAGCATGATGAAGATACCTTATATTCCTGAAGACGCGCCCTTCAATGGTGATCAGCGCGCATGGCTTTCCGGTTTTCTGGCCGGGCTCCATTCCCGCGCCGCCATAGGTATGGAGACTTCTGTTGCCGCCGCTGCCCCAAAGGCGGCGGCCAGCCTGCTGAATATTCTCTTCGGCACCCAGACCGGCAATGCCGAGGCCTTAGCCATGGATATCGCCGCCGCCGCCCGTGCGCAGGGCATGCGGCCGGTGGTGGCTGCGCTGGATGATGTCTCGATGGACGGTCTCGGTGCCATGAAGCGGGTCATCGTCGTCACCTCGACTTACGGCGAAGGTGAAATGCCTGACAATGCCCAGCTTTTCTGGGAAGCACTTTCCACCGACGCCGCGCCGCGTCTGGACGAGATGAATTTTGCCGTGCTTGCGCTTGGCGATACCGGTTATGACGGTTTCTGCCAGGCAGGCAAGCTCATCGATACGCGGTTCGAGCAACTTGGCGGCAAGCGGATGAAGACGCGTATCGACTGCGATATCGACTTCGAGGATGCGGCCGCCGCATGGATCGGCGAGACCCTGCCGCTTGCGCTTGCTGTCGACGGCGGCAATGCGGCAGCTGTCATGCCCGATGTCGCCGAACCTACTGTGCCGACAAAGCAGGGCTGGAACCGCAAGAATCCCTATTCGGCTGAGGTGAGCGTCAATCGCCGCCTGTCCGGTCCCGGATCGTCCAAGGAGATTCGTCACTACGAATTCGGTCTCGGCGAAAGCGGGCTCGACTATGAAGCGGGTGATGCTCTTGGCGTCGTGCCCCTGAACGATCCGAGACTGGCGGGCGCGCTGCTGGAACACTTCGGAGCGGCCGCGGACAGCCAAATCAGCGGGCTGGACCGGCCCGTTGGTGATGCGCTTCTCAACATGTTCGAGATATCGACTCCCTCGCGCGAACTCGTCGCCGAAATCGGCAAGCGTGCGGGGCATGAGGAACTCAGCCACATCATCGCAAACGGAGACAAGGAGCAGATGGCCGCCTTTCTCTGGGGCAAGGATATTCTCGACCTCATCAATCTCGGCGGAAAGCCGCTATTTGATGTCGCTGAATTCGTGACATTGCTGAAGCCGCTGCAGCACCGGGCTTATTCCATATCCTCCAGCCCTCTGGTTGCGAAAGACAGCGTACATCTGACGATTGCCAGCGTTCGTTATCGTGCCGAGGGCCGTGAGCGCGGCGGCGTGTGCTCCACCTATCTGGCCGACCGGGTGGAGGCTGGACGGAATGCCGGAATTTTCGTCTCGCCGAACAAGTCATTCCGTGTGCCGCAGGACAATGATGCGCCTGTTATCATGGTGGGACCGGGAACGGGCATCGCGCCCTTCCGGGCATTTTTGCAGGAACGGCAGGCGCGCGGCGCCAAGGGCAAGAACTGGCTGTTTTTCGGTGATCAGCACCGGCAGTCGGACTTCATTTATGAAAACGAACTTGCCGACATGAGCCGCGACGGCGTGCTGACCCGTCTCGACCTCGCCTTTTCACGGGATCAGGCGGAGAAGATCTATGTCCAGACCCGCATGCGGCAGAACGGCAAGGCGCTCTATCAATGGCTTGAAGAGGGCGGTTATTTCTACGTCTGCGGTGATGCGACCCGCATGGCGAAAGATGTCGATGATGCCCTGCATAGTATCGTCAGCGATGAGGTCGGCATTTCTGCCGAAGCGGCAAGCGATTATGTGAACCGGCTGAAGCGCGAAAAACGCTATCTGCGCGATGTCTACTAGAGATTTCCCTGGATGAAAGATTACCGTCTGCGCCCAACTGCGTCAGCAATTGGTGCAGGCGGTCTCTGTATCGCGCTGCTTGAAAAAATAATCACGGCCGATGGTGATCGACTTTACCCCGGATGAGGAAATATCTGTCATGAACATCAGCAATTCATGCGGGATGGAAAGCTCGACATGGATGAGGAAGCTGTTTTCCGCGAGCAGCCGTGTCGGAACCGCGACCGCTGATCCTACCGCGTAGGGTCTCTGGTTTTTCTCATTCCAGGACCAGACAATTTTGGCCTGCTTCTGCGCGTCGATCTTGATGCCGCTGATCTTCAGTTGCAGACCCTTTGTGCTGTAGGGCGCAAAGACCGCGGATGCGACATCTTGCATGCCCGCAAGATACGTTTTGTCGACGGAACCCGTCTTCGATATCAGGTCGTTGATAGTGGCGGCGGCGCTGCTTGCGCGTTTGTAGGTATTATAGCCGATCGTCAACTCGAAAGAGGTCACATAAAGCGCGAGCAATATAGGGAAGAGGATCGCAAACTCCACCGCGCCCACGCCGCGCCTGTCTTTTGCAAAGCTTGAGGCGAGCGCCATCAGGCGTCGTTTGCACTTCGTCGCGACGGACACCATCCCTGCCATCATGAGCCCCCGCTTGTGATGTATTTCTCGTTCATGAAAGCACCGGTCGCGACAATGAGGAAATGCGAGGGCATCGACCCGTCGGCCGGTCGGATCTTGGTCAGATACGGCCGGATGATATCGGCGATCACACGCCAGCGATAATAGACGCGCAACATGTTGATGGTTTCCGGTCCACCCGGCTTGAAGCCGAATTGGGCCGTATCAAGATCGTAATATTCGCCAAACGCTTTGAGCGGTATCTTGGTCGGAATATCCTTGAAGGCGGTGAAGGAGCGAAGATCGATATAGAGTTTCTGTTCCTTTTTGATCTCATCCGCCGAGCAGGTAATCATCACTGAAACTTCACTACAGAAACTCTTGCGAAAATCCTCTTTCGAAATCGAACTGCTTATCTGCCCGGTCCTCAGACGCCGGGCCATGTTTTCAGTGGCATTGACGACCACCTGTTCTGCCATCATGGCGATGAAGGTTTCGATGATCGCAAAAACAACAAGGAAATAGGGAATGGCGAGGATCGCAAATTCGATGGCTGCGGTCCCGTCGCGCGAGACTCCGAATTTTTCCAGCAATGGCTTCAGTCTGGCCAGTCGCATGAGGTGGTGTCTATCTCTAAGAATATGCGGCAAGCGCAACCGTTGAATTTGTTGCGGACCATAACCACCCGATGTTTAAATTCAGTTACTCCAATGAATTATACTTTAGTGAATTCCGAAATTGATACGACCCGCAATATAAAAGCCCGGCACATGGCCGGGCTTTTGTCGAAATTGAAAACGGGCGATTATTCCGCATCCGCTCTGGAGAGAACCTCCAGCGTCGGCGTGGAGGTGATGTTATAACCGCAGTCCACATAGTGGCACTCGCCGGTAACACCACGCGAGAGACTGGACAGCAGGTAAAGTGCCGATCCGCCGATATCATCGATATCCGCCGTCCGCCGAAGCGGCGCGTTTTTCTGGTTCCATGCGTAGATCGCCCGCGCATCCGAGATGCCGGCGCCCGCCAGCGTGCGGACCGGACCGGCCGAGATGGCGTTGACGCGGATATCGCGTGGGCCGTAGTCGGCGGCGAGATAACGAACCGATGCCTCAAGAGCCGCCTTGGCGACGCCCATGACATTGTAGTTCGGAATGACGCGCTGTGAACCATTATAGGTCAGCGTCAGCATGGAGCCGCCGTTCGTCATCAGTTCGGCGGCGCGCTTGGCGATTTCCGTGAAGGAGAAACAGGAAATGACCATGGTGCGGCTGAAATTCTCCCGCGTCGTATCCGCATAGAGACCCTTCAGCTCGTTCTTGTCGGAAAAGCCGATGGCGTGCACGACGAAATCCAGTACACCCCATTTTTCGCGGATCGCCGCAAAAAGCGCGTCGACCGAGGCAACATCCTCGACATCGCACGGCACGATGAAATCGGAACCGAGTTCGGCGGCGAGCGGCTTCACACGCTTGCCGAGCGCCTCTCCCTGATAGGTGAAGGCGAGTTCCGCGCCCTGTGCCGCAAGCGCCTTGGAGATACCCCAGGCGATGGAGTGATTGTTTGCGACGCCCATGATGAGGCCGCGTTTACCCTGCATGATGCCGTTCATTGGCAATTATCCGTTATGACGCTGGAAGACGAGCGTGGCGTTGGTGCCGCCGAAGCCGAAGGAATTGGAAAGGATGGTGTCGATCTTGGCGTTGTCGATGCGGCTGCGAACGATCGGGACGCCTGCAAATTCCGGATCGAGCTCGGAAATATGCGCGCTTTCGCCGATGAAGCGTTCCTGCATCATCAACAGGCCGTAGATCGATTCCTGAACGCCGGCGGCACCCAGCGAATGGCCGGTGAGCGACTTGGTCGACTGGATATGCGGGATCCTGTCGCCGAAGACTTCCCGGATCGCGCCGATTTCCTTGCTGTCGCCAACCGGCGTCGAGGTGCCGTGGGTATTGATGTAGTCGATATCGCCCTTGACGGTGGAAAGCGCCTGCCGCATGCAGCGGATCGCGCCTTCGCCTGAGGGAGCCACCATGTCGTAACCGTCGGAGGTCGCGCCGTAACCGACGATTTCGGCATAAATCTTGGCGCCGCGCGCCTTTGCATGTTCCAGCTCTTCGAGAACCAGCACGCCAGCACCGCCGGCAATCACGAAACCGTCGCGATTGACGTCATAGGCGCGCGAGGCAACGTCCGGCGTATCGTTATATTTGGACGACATGGCACCCATGGCGTCGAAAAGGTTGGACATGGACCAGTCGAGATCCTCATGGCCGCCTGCGAACATCACGTCCTGTTTGCCCCACTGGATCATTTCAGCCGCGTTGCCGATACAATGCGCCGAGGTGGAGCAGGCCGACGAGATGGAATAGTTGACGCCGTGGATCTTGAACCAGGTGGCGAGCGTGGCCGAAGCGGTGGAGGACATGGCCTTCGGCACGGCGAAGGGGCCGATGCGCTTCGGGCTGTTGTTCTTCAGCGTGATATCGGCGGCTTCGACGATGGTACGGGTGGAAGGACCGCCCGAACCCATGATGATGCCGGTACGCTCATTACCGCTGATATCGCTCTCTTCGAGACCGGAATCGGCGATCGCCTGCTTCATGGCCACATGGTTCCACGCGCCGCCCTGCGACAGGAAGCGCATGGCGCGGCGGTCTACCAGATCGGTCGGGTCGAGAGAGGGCTTGCCCCAGACCTGGCATTTGAAACCGTGTTCGGCAAAATCCGGCGAAAATGAAATGCCGGATTTGGCATTGCGCAGGGATGCGGTGACTTCAGCGGCATCACCGCCGATGGAAGAAACAATACCGAGGCCGGTGACAACAACTCGTCTCATGAAAGGGACCTTTTCTTAAGATTTCGGCTGGACGACCGAAGCCGCCCGGCGTTTGTCAGGACTATTCCGTCTGCCTCAGGCAGCCTTTTCCTTCGACAGGCCTACGCGCAGGTCCGTCGCCTGATAAATGGTTTCGCCGTCCGCCTTCAGCCAGCCGTCGGCGGTGCCGAGCACCAGACGACCGCGCATCACGCGCTTGAAATCAATACCATATTGAAGGAGCTTCGTGTGAGGGCGAACCATGCCCTTGAATTTCACTTCGCCGGTGGAAAGCGCCATGCCGCGGCCTTCTTCGCCCAGCCAGCCAAGGAAGAAACCCGTCAGCTGCCACATGCCGTCAAGGCCGAGGCACCCCGGCATGATCGGGTTGCCCTGGAAGTGGCAGGGGAAATACCAGTCGTCGGGGCTGACATCATATTCGGCACGGATGAAACCCTTGTCGAAGGCGCCGCCGGTTTCGGAAATTTCGGTAATGCGATGGACCATGAGCATGGGGGGCAATGGGAGCTGTGCATTTCCCGGGCCGAACAATTCGCCGCGACCGCAGGACAGGATCTCCTCATAATTGTAACTTGATTGCCTCGTTGCCATACCGCTTTCACTTCCCCAGTTACTGGTGTTGATCGACTTCACTAGAGCAAGTTAGGTTCAAAATGAAGCGCTGCAAGGGCAGAGGCCGCTCGGGCGTCATTCTTTGTCTTCGAACCTTCTTTGCAGAAGTCATTACCTCAATATGCCGTCCGCATACAGGAACCATCCGGCTGGAACCAGAGGAAATTTGCAAGAATGGCCGGTTTGCCGCCATTTGCCGCGCCTGACGGCGCTGAAACTATTGAAAGCGCTCGCTGCAAAAGATATATGCTAATGCAATTGATGAGTTTTACTCCTGTGCTCGGAATGGGATTGCATGGCATTTGACGCCACATTGGATATCGGAACGAGGCTGCGGCGCTCGGGGCTGCGCCCCACGCGACAGCGTGTGGCTTTGGGCGATCTTCTCTTCGCAAAGGGCGATCGCCACCTGACGGTCGAGGAACTGCATGATGAGGCGGTCACCGCCGGCGTGCCCGTTTCTCTCGCCACGGTCTACAATACGCTGCACCAGTTCACCGAAGCCGGTCTCATCCGCGTTCTCGCTGTGGAAGGCGCCCGCACCTATTTCGACACCAACGTTTCGGATCACCGCCACTTCTTCGTGGAGGGCGAGAACGAGGTTCTCGATATTCCCGTCAATAACCTCCAGATCGACAATCTGCCGGAAGCACCCGAAGGCATGGAAATCGCCCGTGTGGACGTGGTCATCCGCCTTCGCCGCAAGCGTGGCTGAAGCCCTTTGTCCGATAACGGATGTGAAAATGGCGCCCATGGGCGCCATTTCTGTTTTCACCGGTCGTTTTATGTCACTTCATGACATCTTCTGGCCGCCTGCCTGGCTTGGCCTTGTAGGGCGGGAAAGTCCAGCCGAAGATCAGCGCTCCGGACCGGATGCCAAATGCCGTCAGAAAACCCGCCGCTGATGCGGCATAAAGCGGTGCGCCGAAAAAATAGACGACAATGAAGGTGGAGGAGCCCAAAAGCGCGCAGGTGATATAGATCTCCGGCCGCAGGAGGACGGAAGGTTCCCCGGCGAGAATATCGCGCAGTACGCCACCGAATGTCGCCGTCAAAACGCCGGTGACGATGGCGACTGTTGCGGAGCCGCTGGCGGCAAGACCCTTGGCTGCTCCCATGACGCAATAGGCGGAAAGGCCGAGCGCATCGAGCCAGATCAGCACCCGGTAACGGGATTCGAAAAGATGGGCGGTGAAGAACAGCAGCACCGCGACCGAGACGCAGACGAGAATATAGGTGGGGTTTATCACCCAGAACACTGGCGTCCTGCCCAGCACGAGATCACGCACCGTGCCGCCGCCAATGCCGGTCGCGGCTGCGAAAAACAGGAAGCCGATCAGGTCGAGCTGCTTGCGCGAGGCGGCGAGCGCGCCGGTTGCGGCAAAGACGGCGACGCCGGCATAATCGAGAAAACCTAGAAGCGTCATGAAAAGGTTCCCCCCGGAAACACGGGCGGCGAACACGTCAGTGTCGCGCAAGCACTAAACTCTAGGCTGGCCGCCCGGATGATCGCAACATCCATAACCGAAACGGATGCAAAGGAAAATGCCGTGCGAATCGCTCTCGTTGCCGCTCTTCAGGCGCTGGTTCTCTTGATGTTTCCGGTGACACTCTCGGCGCAGCAGCAGCTGGTAAGTGACCCCGAGATTTATGAAAAGGACCATTTCCGCAACGAGTGCAAGGTGGCGGCCTTCGGCGACGATTTCGTCACGCGGCTGGATATCAACAATGACGGGCTGATGGATGCCGTCGTCAATCATGGCGTTCTCGATTGCGATGGCGAAAAAGGCCGTGCCTGCGACGAAGAGGGATGCCCCTATAATTTTTACGTCCAGGTGAAAGAGGGCGGTTATCTGATGATCGCGACGGCCCGGATTTACGGTTATGATTTCATCAAGCGTTTCGGCAACATGGTTTTCGTGCTGAAGATGCACCCGCGTTATTGCGAGCGCACCGACAAGGAACCCTGCCTGATGACGGTGCGGGTGCGCGGCACGAAATTCGTCACCATCTCGCGAAAGTGACGGCGACGATCTTCACGGCGTAATCCGCCGGATTTTGACCCTTTGATTGTAGCGCTGCCGAAGCGAGCGCGGAATGATGAGGGTGGCGATGGCGACGGCGAAAACCGTGGCCGCAACCACCCACAGGGCATTGGACTGCAGCGTGGCGCCCAGAATGGCGCCGCAGATTGCGCCGCTGATCATGCCGAGCCAGGGCACGATCTGAATACCCCAGTCGAGGCTTCGTTCGCCCAGAAGAAAACGGCCAATGCCGCGGCCGAAGCGGGAAAGAGCGCCTGTCACATAGGTAAGCCCGATCGGCAGCCCCTCTATATGTTCGACGGCGGCGTTGACCATGCCCATGGCGAAAACGACGCAATAAAATTGCGCGAGAGCGGAGGCCTCGTCGCCGAGCAGCGCGGCAATGACCACCAGCGATCCCACCGCCATCAGGACGGCAAAGATGCGCCGGTCGAACTTATGCGCCACCACGATGCCGCCGGCATTGCCCGCCACGAAGGCGATGATCGCGAAAAGCAGTTTTGCGGCATGGGAATAGAGGCCGGCCTCCACCGAAACGGCAGCGCGCGTGGTGTTGCCGGTCATGAAGGACACGAAGTCGCCTGAAATATGCAAGCCCACGGCATCCGTCATGCCGGCGATGAAGGAAATGGCGGCAACCAGCGCAATTCCAGTTCCGGTCCGCCTTGCTCTGATGATACTGCGACGTCTTTGTCTGGTCATGGTAAGAGCTCGATATGGAAAAACAGCATGCCCGTGCAGAGGGCCGTGTTATCCTATGTCTAGAATGCCGGGCGGTGCGTTTGCAATCGTTCTGGAGGCGCTCGGAAGCTTCTATTTTGTCTAGACAAATATAAAATCCCTGCCTACCATGCCTCAAATAAAGCGAAAAACAACATCGCACAAAAATAAATCAAAAGGGGTTCAGATCATGAGAAAAACGTGGGTTCTCGCCACCATTGCAGCGCTCGTCTCATCCGCTTCAGCCTATGCCGAGACGTCGGTAACGATCGGCATGTCCGGCTGGACTGGTTTTGCGCCGCTGACGCTTGCCAAGCAGGCCGGCATTTTCGAAAAGAATGGCCTGAAGGTCGATATCAAGAAGATACCGCAGGCCAGCCGGCATCTGGCCCTTGCTTCTGGTGATATCCAGTGTGCCGCCACCACGGTGGAGACATGGATCGCGTGGAATGCCAATGGTGTGAAATCCACGCAGATTTTCCAGATGGACAAATCGCACGGCGCCGATGGCATTGCGGTGCGCAGCGATGTCTCGAAGATCACGGATCTCAAGGGCAAGACGGTTGCAGCGTCTGCGCCGGGCACGTCCCCTTATTTCTTCCTTGCCTGGATTCTCAAGGAGAATGGTCTGACGCTCAAAGACGTCAAAGTCGTCAACCTTGAGCCGGGACCGGCCGCGCAGGCATTCGTCGCCGGCCAGAACGATGCGGCTATGACCTATGAGCCCTATCTCTCCACCGTGCGCGCCGCGCCCGACAAGGGCAAGATTCTCGCGACGACGCTGGATTACCCCGCCGTTATGGATACGTTCGGCTGCACGCCGGATTTCCTGAAGGCCAATCCGCAGGCGGCGAAAGCCCTGGCGGATAGCTATTTCCAGGCCCTCGACCTCATCAAGTCCGACCCCGAAAAGTCCTATGAGACGATGGGAGCGGATGTGAAGCAGGCGGGCGAGGCCTTTGCCGCTTCGGCAAAGTTCCTCGAATGGCAGGACAAGGCCGCCAACCAGAAGTTTTTCGAGGGTGAATTCAAGACCTTCTCTGAAAAATCGGCCGATCTGCTGCTGGAAATCGGCGTGATAAAGTCGAAACCCGATCTTTCGACACTCGCGGATACCTCCTTCATCAAGTGACAGAAAAAGGCGGCCGCATTCCCTGCGGGGAATATTGCGGCCAAAAATAAGTGAGAGCGTCGATTTGTGCACCACGACAGGCGCACGGCGCTCTGATGGCGCGGCGAAAATGCCGCGCCGGTTTTTTAGACAGGCGACAGATGCAACCTCTTCAACCCATAACGAACAGTACGAGGATTATCCTCGGCATCCTGTTTTTCGTGCTGTTTTTTTCCGCCTGGGGCTTTGCCACGCTGGGCGGCTTCGTGTCGCCAACCTTTCTGGCCGACCCCATTACCATGCTGAAGGACGGCATCTATCTTCTGACCGATCAGGGGTTTGCCAGCGATATCGGCATGACGATCTGGCGCGTGGTGGGTGGTTTCGTGCTGGCGTCGCTCATTGCTGTGCCGGTTGGCATCGCCATGGGAGCTTATAAGCCCATCGAGGCGCTGCTTGAACCCTTCGTCTCCTTCGCGCGCTATCTGCCGGCTTCCGCCTTCGTGCCGCTGCTCATTCTCTGGGCCGGCATCGGCGAGATGCAGAAGCTGCTGGTTATCTTCATAGGTGCGGTGTTCCAGATCATCCTGATGGTGGCCGTAGCGGTTGCCGGCACGCGCCGGGATCTGGTGGAGGCAGCCTATACGCTGGGCGCGAAGGACCGGGGCGTGGTGCGCCGTGTCCTCATTCCCGCCAATGCGCCCGATATTGCCGAAATCCTCCGCCTTGTCCTTGGCTGGGCCTGGACCTATGTCATCGTGGCGGAACTGATCGGCGCTTCCTCGGGGATTGGCTATATGATCATCAACAGCCAGGCGCTGATGGCGACCGGCCAGATCATCTTCGGCATCATCGTCATCGGCATTATCGGCCTCATTTCCGATTTCGCGTTCAAATCGCTGAACCGGAAGCTTTTCGCCTGGAGGCTTGCCTGATGAGCGAACTCATTATCAAGGGCGTCAGCCGCACCTTTCCCGGTGTTCAGGGCGGGCAGCCGACGCTGGCCTTGCAGCCGACGAATCTGGAAATCCCCCGCAATGATTTCGTCACCATCCTCGGCCCGTCGGGATGCGGGAAATCAACCCTGCTGCGCATCATCGCCGGTCTCGACCGCCCGACGACGGGTGAGGTCCTTCTCTCCGGCAAGGCGGTGACGGGCCCGGGGGCGGATCGCGGCATGGTGTTCCAGTCCTATACGCTGTTTCCCTGGCTGACGATCCGCGAAAACGTCGCCTTCGGCCTGCGCGAACGCGGCGTGGCCGAGAAGGAAAAATGGGAGATCGTTGATAGCTATATCGACAAGGTAGGCCTGCGCGGCTTCGAAAACCATTGGCCGAAACAATTGTCCGGCGGCATGCAGCAGAGAACGGCGATTGCCCGCGCTCTGGCGAACGGCCCGAAAATCCTGCTGCTCGATGAGCCTTTCGGCGCTCTCGACAACCAGACGCGCGGGCTGATGCAGGAATTGCTGCTCGGTATCTGGGAGCGGGAGCAGAAGACGGTCATTTTCGTCACCCATGATATCGAGGAGGCGGTCTTCATGGCGTCGCGTGTGGTGACCATGTCCGCAAGGCCGGGCCGTATCAAGTCGATCACACCGGTCGACCTGCCGCATCCGCGCCACTACACCGTCAAGGCCAGCCCGGAATTTTCGCAGCTGCGCGCCAAGCTTACGGAGGAAATACGCAGCGAGGCGATTGCCGCCGCTGCCCATGGATAGTTGATCCGGCAAACGGGAGGATGGAAGTATCGGTATGAGGAGCACAGGCGCCGATCTTCAGGAAAAATCGCTGCACGAGCGCATCCGCAATGATGTCGAGCGCCACATCATGTCGGGTGAGTGGCCGCCGGGTTATCGTATTCCCTTCGAACACGAAATGACCCGGCAATATGCCTGTTCGCGCATGACGGTGAACAAGGCTCTCAGCGAATTGGTGCAGCGGGGCCTGATTGAAAGACGCCGGCGTCTCGGCACTTTCGTTCGCCAGCCCCATGCGCAATCGGCCGTGCTGGAGATCCATGACATTGAACGGGAGGTGCAGGCGCTCGGTCTCGTTTACGGTTATCGTCTCGACAAGCGACATCTGCGCCCTGCAGGGGAAAAAGACGGCGCAGCCATGGCCCTTGCGGCCGATGCCCCGGTTCTGGAACTCACCTGCACGCATTTTGCCGGCGGCGTTCCCTTTTGCCTTGAAGAACGCATCATCAATGCCACCGCCGTTCCTGACGCCGAATTTGCGGATTTTTCGCAGGTTGGGCCAGGAACGTGGCTGCTGAAGATGGTGCCCTGGAGCGCTGCCGAACATCGTATCAGCGCCGTTTCCGCCGACCGTAAAAATGCGATGGCGCTGGGTATCGTTTCCGGTGCGGCCTGTCTGGTCATTGATCGGCGGACCTGGCATGGGGCGGATCATATTACCCGCGTCCGGGTCACCTATCCAGGCGATCGACATGCGCTTATTGCGCAGTTTTC
This sequence comes from Agrobacterium tumefaciens str. B6, assembly GCF_001541315.1. GTDB lineage: Bacteria > Pseudomonadota > Alphaproteobacteria > Rhizobiales > Rhizobiaceae > Agrobacterium > Agrobacterium radiobacter. The sequence goes on from NZ_LMVK01000001.1 coordinate 102,827, forward strand.
ACCCTCACAGAACAGCTGAAGACCGTCGATCGGTCAATTTTTTGTAAAGAAGAGTTTACGGGTCGTCTTTTGGCAATATAATAGTTGTCAAAAGAACTCAGGTTTATTATCGGAACGTCAAGCTTTCACGACGGCATCCGTTGATGGCCCCGGTTTAAAATCCGGTCAATCTGCGGATGAGTTCATCGACGGAAATCCGGGATAAAAATTATGTCAGCTGAGACCTCAACTTCTTCCGCATCTTTCAACAGGGCAAATACAACATGGCATCTCTCCCTTGCCATGGCTGTCACCTTGCTGGCCGGCTTAAACGCCGGCGCGGTTTTCGCTCAGACGGCATCGGAAACCCAGATACAGCCGGCACCGCAAACGGAAGCGGCTCAGCCCGCCCAGCCGGCGGCTCCTGCAGCGCCGAGTGCTCCGGCCACCGCGCCCGTTCAGCCTTCTGCGACAGCGCCGGAACAACCGTCCGCTAGCGCACCATCGCAGCCCCCGTCAACTGAACCCGCACAGGCCCAACCTGCACCCACACAGCCCGCGACAGATACCGCGCCGCAGCCGACGCAGCCCGCGCAGACGAACCAGACGGCCGCGCCGAATGAAGCCGCGCCCCCGATAGAGCCTGTCAGCGCTGCGCCAGCAAGCGCCGAACATCGCGCGGATATCCCGCATAACCTGTCTCCATGGGGCATGTTCATGGCGGCGGACTGGGTCGTGAAGGGCGTGATGATCGGTCTTGCCTTCGCATCGCTGGTCACCTGGACGGTCTGGGTAGCAAAATCAATTGAGCTTGCGGGTGCGCGGGTGCGCGCCGGCGCGACGCTCAAGGTCATTCGCAGGGCAAAAACCTTGAACGAGGCCACCGAGGCCGTCGAGAAGAAGGGCGGCCCGGCAGCGCTGATGTTGCGTATGGCGACCCATGAAATGCAGCTTTCCGACGCGGTGGTCGAACACACGGATGGCGGCGGCATCAAGGAACGTGTCTCTTCGGCGCTGTCGCGTATCGAAACCCATGCGGGTCGCCGTATGTCGCGCGGAACGGGTGTTCTGGCGACCATCGGTTCCACCGCCCCCTTTGTCGGCCTGTTCGGCACCGTCTGGGGCATCATGAACTCTTTCATCAGCATTTCGGAATCGCAGACCACCAATCTCGCCGTTGTCGCGCCGGGTATTGCCGAGGCGCTGCTCGCTACCGCCATCGGTCTCGTCGCCGCTATTCCGGCCGTTGTAATCTACAACGTCTTCGCCCGCTCCATCACCGGATACCGCCATCTGCTGGCGGATGCCGCAGCCGGCGTGGAACGCCTTGTCAGCCGCGACCTCGATTTCCGCCGCATTCCGCCGGGCAGCGCCAGCAAGCCCGCCGTGTCGCTGGTTGGACGGTGATCGGTCATGGCTGGCGGCATTCGCGAAAATAGCGGAGACGATCTCTCCGAAAACCACGAGATCAACGTCACGCCCTTCATCGACGTGATGCTTGTTCTGCTCATCATCTTCATGGTGGCCGCACCGCTCGCCACCGTTGATGTGAATGTCGATCTGCCGGCATCCACCGCCAAACCGGCGGAGCGCCCGGAAGAGCCGCTCTATCTGACTGTCAAGGACGATCTGTCGCTCAATCTCGGCAATGATGCGGTTGCCCGCGAAGCGTTGGCGGCAGCTATCGACCGGCAGACGGGTGGCAAGAAGGATACGCGCATCTTCCTGCGCGCCGATAAAGCGGTTGATTATGGTCACTTCATGGAAATCATGAACCTGCTGAGAGATGCCGGCTATCTGAAGATCGCCCTTGTAGGGCTGGAAAACGCGACTGCCGCATCGCAGCCCGCTGCCGCTGGCCAACCAGCAGCGCCGGCGGGGCAGGGAACCGCGCCATGAGTGAAAACGGCTATCCGCAGGCCCGGCATTCCCGTCTCGGGGAAGTGACGCTGTGGTCCGCCGCGGCGGTGCTCATGCTGAGCGTTCATGCCGGGTTTGCCTATTATCTGATGCAGGAGCCGGAGGAGCTGGATGCTGGCGGGCCGCCGCCTGCCGCGATCATGATCGAAATGGCGGCGATACCGGAAGCCGTCAACACCGAAGAAACGACGCAGGCGCAGGATGTCGAAGACGCCGAAGAGGTAAAGAGCGACAGCAGCGAACCGGTGGAGGAAGCAGCCCCCGAAGAGCCGCCGCCACCGGAGCCGGTGGCGGAAACGCCGCCGCCAGAGCCCGTGCAGCCACCGGAACCGCCGGTCGAGGAGATCGTCGAACCGCAGGAAATTCCCGAGCCGGTGGAGCCGATCGATCCCGTTCAGGAACAGATGATGGCGGAACTCGAAAATGTCGAGGTTCCCTTGCCCGTCATACGGCCTCCGCCGCCACCTGTCGAAAAGAAGGTGGAAAAGAAAGAGCCGGAAGAGAAAAAGAAGGTCGAGCGCCAGCGTCCCAAACCGCAACAGGCCTCAGACTTTCGGGAAACGGCCAAGATAGAGGCTCAGCAGTCCGACCGAACGGCGGCATCGCGCAGTAATGCCGGCTCCTTCTCGTCCTCGTCCGTGTCAAATGCTGCCTGGGATGCGAAAGTGCGCTCGGCGATGCGACGGCGACTGGCCCGTTCCGCTGGAAATTCGGGAATGGCCATTACGGTTTCATTCAAGATAGACAGCGGTGGTTCCGTCGGCGGTGCGAGGATTATTTCATCTACCGGTGACTCGGCAATGGACCAGAAGCTTCTGGCCGTCATACAAAAAGCGTCCGTCTCGCCGCCGCCTCCAGGGGCAAATACGAGTTTTACGCTGCCGATTCTTTTCAAGTAAGGTGAAACAGCCCGACTGCAAAAGGGCATCCCGACTCGGGAGAGGATGGGATGCCCGGTTTATTTTCCATGTTGATTTGCAGCGACCGTATACCGCAGAGTAGGACCAATCCGTCCCATCGCATGCAAGCCAACAGGAATCACGAAAATCATGAAATTCTCAATCGCAGAGGCGGAGGATCTCGTATCCTCTATCTTTGAGCGCAACGGCGTTCTGCCGCAAAACGCCCGTTCGGTGGCGAAGGCGCTTGTCGCCTCCGAGGCGGCTGGCCAGGGTGGCCACGGTTTTCGTCGCATCCCCGTCTATGTCCGCCAGGCGCGGGTTGGAAAGGTTGATGGCAAGGCGCGTCCGGTGGCGACGCGCGTGAAGCCGGGTGTGCTCTCCATCGACGCCAATCACGGTTATGCCTATCCGGCGATCGATTGCGCCCTTGGGGAGTTGCCTGAAATGGCCCGGCAGCAGGGCATCGCGCTCGCCGCGATCCACCGCTCCCATCATGCCGGTGTTATGGCGCTGACCGTCGAGCGGCTCGCCGAAATGGGTCTTGTCGCGCTCATGTTCGCCAACGCGCCCGCATCCATGGCGCCCTGGGGCGGCAGCAAACCGCTTTATGGAACCAATCCAATCGCCTTCGCCACCCCCGTCGGCGGCGCCGATCCGCTGGTCATCGATCTCGCGCTCTCCAAGGTCGCGCGCGGGAAGATCATGGCCGCCCGCCAGAAGGGTGAAACGATCCCCGGCGACTGGGCGCTCGACCGAAACGGCCGGCCGACGACCGATCCCGAAGAGGCCATAGAGGGTACTATGGTGCCCGCAGGTGAGGCCAAGGGGGCTGCGCTGGCGTTGATGGTAGAGATCATGGCCGCTGCGATTACCGGCGGGAACTTCGCATTCCAGGCTTCTTCGCTTCTGGACGACAAGGGCGCTCCGCCCTCCCTCGGCCACACGATCATCGCCATTGACCCGGTATCGTCGGGCGGCGCGGCCTTTACCGAGCGGCTGGCGCTTATCGCCGGCGAGATCGAAAAACAGGAAAGTGTGCGTCTGCCCGGTCGTCGCAGTCAGGGTATTCGCAAACAGGCGCTGGAAAGTGGCATCGTGATCGAAAGCGATATTCTGGCCGAAATTCAATCGCTCTAAAGTCCCCACAATAATAAAACCCGGCGGGTCGAATAGGACCCGCCGGGCAAACCGTAAATGGCTGCTTTGCATCTGCGTCGATAGGGCGGGACATCATGTCCAGCCCACCTTTGGTCCGCCATCCCGCCATTGATATGGAAGGATTTTGACGCAGAAAGCCGCTCATTCGGTTTTCAGCTTACGGGAGGGGACGTTCGCGTAAGCTTGGACTTGAGCAGGTGGTGACTACGCTTCCTGTTCGATCAGGCCGCGCAGCAGTGCGATGCTGACGGCATTCAGCAGATTGGCCGCGCCCAGCCTTTGGCGCACGCGTTCAAGAGTATCCTTCACGTCTGCTTCGTCCGCACCTGTAATCAAGGCGACGTGGGAGGGATGCTTGCCTCTCGCCACCAGCCCGAGATATTGCCGCTCACGCTCCGAAAGGATGATTTCGCGTGTCTGGCGATGTTCATGCGGCGTATTTGAAGACATTTCTTTCAGCCTCAAAAGAGATTGACCTTCCCGGGGCACGATCAGGCAATGATTCATTCCCCGAAACCAGCTCGCTAACCGCTCTGTCTAGACGCGAACAGAAACGTTAGTTTCGCCAATAGGTTTCATCTGGCATCGGGAATTATGCAGTAAAAGGCCGCGGCGCGGAGCTTCCAAGCTCTGGAATGTTTTTGGCCACACCCTAGGGATATGCGGCGCTCTAATAGGCGATGTACTACGCCGATAGAATAACATCTCGCGCCAAGTTTTTCGTTTTATTGTTATGTTTCGGCACATATTGCGATGAGAGGCGACATATTTCTCAAATTAAATGCGTCATTCCGAAATATTGATACCGTAAACATGTATCATCCGGTGGAATGATGCGCGTGTTTCTTGCGAATGTCCGTCGGTGTTGCCCCGAACCAGCGGGAAACGGAACGCGAAAACGCACCTGGCGTCGAATAGCCAAGCCTGTAACTGATGTCGGATACCGGAAGATCGCTTTCCACGAGGAGTTTAAAACCGGCGTTTTTGCGAATGGCATCCTTTATCTCGTTGAGATTGGTGCCGAGCTCAGCGAGCCGCCGTTGAAAACTCCGTTCCGACAGGTTGAAATAGGGAGCGATCTCGCTGAGCGAAAGCTCGGCATCCGAGAGCCGCATCTGCATATACCGCTTCACCTGGTCGATGAAATGGGTCGCATCCGCCGATGTCTCCGGTCGCAACATGCGGCATTGCAGATTCATCAGTTCGAACAGCCGCTCATCCGTATTCGGATTGACCACATCGAGAAGCGATACCGGAAGACGCATGGTATGGATCGGCTGGGAAAAACTGACGCGCCGGGTCATTTTTTCTTTAAATAGCTGAATATTATTCGGTTTCGGCCGCTCCAGACCGATCTCGATCTGGTTGATACGATCTCCGAGAATATCACGGAGGCGCTGTACCAGGACGGCGAGCGATAAATCCACATATTGATCGCGTTTGGCAATCACCGGTGCGAAGGACCATGACAGGGTTACCTGCGTGGCATCCGTTACCATGGTGAAATTGCTGTTGTTGGTGGCGTAATAGACATGGTCCTGAAGAAAGCGCAGGAAGGCCCGTACCGTCGGCGCGCTGATCAGGCCATATCCGAACGCGCCGGATGCGCCCGCTGGAAAGGCGGAGGCGCATTGCAGGCCAAAGGCGTCGTCACCGGAAATCAGTGCGCAGGTTTCGAGCAGACGGGAAAATCTATCGAGGCTGATGCGTTCCGTCAGGCTGCTGAATGTGGCGGGATCAATATCAAGAGCCTTGCAGATGGGAGTGATATCGATGCCCCGTGAACTGGCATAATTGCTGACGCCGGCAGCCAGACCGGCCACCACACTTATCTCGTCACTGACCCTTTTTTCAGGCATCCCTCGCCTTGGCGTACCATGTTTGGAAATTGTCGCCTGATGGTAAGCCCTGAGACAGCGTTTGTCGAGCAGCCCGGCTGCGGGATTCTAAGTACGGCTGGAGCCGACACTCTGCTGCAATAGCCGCAGGATGGTTCTGCCGGCGTCTTCGATTGCGCCGCTATTATCGACGGTCGTCACGTCGAAGTCCCCGACGACCGTCAGGGAACTGCGTTCCAGCCGTCGGAGAATATCTTCCCGGCTTTCCCGTCCGCGCTGCTCCAGCCGCCTTGCCAGCACGTCCGGCTGTGCGACGATGTTCACGACCTTGAGACGGGAAAAGGCGGTGCCGAAATGGGGCAGGGCGGAACGTGACCCGTTGGCGATGACCACGTCTCCCGCGTCGAGATGATGATAGACGGCAGCTGGAATGCCGTATTTCAACCCATGTGCCTCCCAGGAAACCGCGAAGGCGCCTGCATCTTTCAGGCGATTGAATTCGTGCATCGAAACGGCATCGTGATTTTCACCGCCCGCGTCGCCGCTGCGGGTAATGACGCGACGCGTGAAGTGGAAACCCGGCCGGCCGGAAAGCTGGGTCGCCGCATAATCCATCAGCGTGTCCTTGCCGGCCCCGCTCGGCCCGACAACCACGATCATCGTACCGGGCGATTGTTCGCGCCGGTTATCCTGCCCATCGTCGGTCATGCCACGCGCTTGCCCTGACGCCAGACGGAACGGGCGACCGGCACGCCATCCTCGCGGTGAACCCGGACCAGATCGGCCCGCAATCCCGTCGCAATACGACCGCGATCAAGTAGGCCAACCGTCCGGGCGGGCGTGGCGGTGACCATGCGCAGCGCTTCCGGCAGGGTGATGGCTTCCACCTGGTCGGCAAGCAGGAACGGTGCGAAGAGCAGGCTGAACGGCACGTAGTCGGAAGAAAGAACATCCAGCACGCCGATCTCGGCGAGATCGCGGGCGGCGATATTGCCGGAATGGGACTTGCCGCGAACGATGTTCGGCGCACCCATCAGTACGCTCATGCCGGCGCTGTGTGAGGCTTTTGCGGCTTCGACGCTGGTCGGGAATTCCGCCAGCTTCACGCCGTGGCCGATCGCTTCGCCTACATGTGCTTCGGTGGCGTCGTCATGGCTCGCAACGGTGATGCCGCGTTCGGCGCAGCGGGCGGCCAGATAATCGCGGGGCTTGGTGGAATATTCCGCTGACGCGGCCTGCCGGCGCCGCACGAATTCGGCGAAGGCCTCGTCGCTCAATCCGCGCTTCTTCTGATAATAGAAGATATACTGATCCATGGACTGGAACTGGCGCTGACCCGGGGAGTGGTCCATCAGCGAAATCAGCCGTACGCGCGGATCCGTTTCGAAGTCTTCGAAATGGTCCAGTACGTCGGCGGACGCCACTTCGCAGCGCAGATGCAGCAGGTGGTCTGCGCGCAGGCGGTTCTGATCCGCCGCAGCCTCAATGGCGTCAGCCATTTCCCGCATTTCGCCCTTCTCGAAGCCGCCATCCTCATCCGAACCAAGCCGCAGGCAGTCGAACACGGTGGTGATGCCGGAGGCGGCCACCTGCGCGTCATGCGCCTGAATGGCGGCAATCTTGTCCCAGATCACGCCGGGACGCGGCGAATAATGCTGTTCCAGATGGTCGGTATGCAGTTCCACCAGACCGGGGATCAGAAAGTCACCTTCAAGGTCTTCGCCGGTTTTGGAAGCGCCCTCGCTGATATCGGCGATCTTGCCGTCACGGATCAGGACGGATCCCAGAATAATATCGTCTTCCAGAACGATACGGGCATTGGAAAGGGCGTGCTCGGTCATGGGTTCGCATCTTTCTTTGGTGGCTGGCCAAGGGGGTGCCAGCTATGAACGGTAAAGGGTGCGCCGCGCGTTTCTTCAATGAACAAAGCGAGGCCGGAAATAGTGAGAGGCTTGTCAACGAATTCGGAAAACCGCGCCGACAGCACCTCTTGCATGGCGGGCTGTTCGGTTTCATCGATGCGGCCGGTCAGCGTCATGTGAAAACGGAAATCATCCATGACATGCGGATAACCCCAGAGCGACAGATTTTGCCGCTGGCTTTCCGTCAGCATCTGTGGCCGCCGACGGGCAATATCGGTCTCCGAGAGGGGTGCACGAAACCGGTCGAAATGGTCGACGATCTCGGCGGCAAAATCCTGCAGCGGCTGATAGATGCGGTCGGGGACCAGTGCGTAAAAAGGCCCTAGCGCACCGACAACGACGCGCGGAATCTCGAAGACGGACTGGCTGGCTGCGAAATCTTCAAACGCCGAGAGCAGTTCCGCTTCGCTGTATTTTTCGGCAAGTTCGAAAGGAGCCTTCAGCGTCGCGTGGAAACCGTAGCGGCGAGGCTCCTCCGTCATCTCGGCATAGTCGTCGTGGTCGTCATGCAATGTGCCGGAAAATGCATTGCGGCCCAGCCATCGTGACGCTGCCTCGGTCAACGGATGATCTTTAGCCGGAGAAAAATAGATGGCGTAGCGCACGGCAAGCACTCTTCAGTGTCATGGGAAACCAAGGATGAGAAGCTATTTGGCGTGACTCGCCCGCTTCCCGCAAGGTCAGGAGTGCGAGGTAATCGGTTTCCGTGACAGAATGATGATGCGGAAGGAAAAAAGCGCATTCGAAATGCGGCAAATCTTCAGAATATGCCGAAGACACAGAAGGACCTGACGAGGCGGTGCGGCTGGCAGAAATAAGGACTGCGCGAGTGTCCTGATGGGATGACGAACGTCGTTGCGACTTTCGTCATCCCACCCCATCAAAGCTCAGTGCTGTGTTTTGCCGATCAGGCGCGAACGCAGTGAGTTAGAGATATGGTCGAACAGGAAAACGACCAGGAGGATAAGCAGAACCATATAGGCGACCTTGTCCCAGTCGGCATTGGTGCCCATCGCTTCCAGTAGTTTAAGACCAATGCCGCCCGCACCCACCGCACCGATGATGGTGGCGGAGCGCGTGTTGCTTTCCCAGAAATAAAGCGATTGCGAAATGAAGACCGGCAGAACCTGCGGCAGCACACCGAAACGATTGACGGCAATCGGGGATGCGCCGACCGATTTGACGCCCTCGCGCTGCTTGTCATCGACATTCTCCAGCGCCTCAGCATAGACCTTGCCCAACGCTCCTGTATCGGTGAAGAAGATCGCGGCAATGCCGGGGATCGGTCCGGGGCCGAAACTGCGAGTGAAGAACAGCGCCCAGATCAGCATGTCGATCGAGCGCAGGAAGTCGAACAGGCGCTTCATGCCCCAGTTTGCGGCCTTGTTGGCGGTAATGTTGCGCGCGGCGATAAAGGCGAGCGGCAGGGCGACGACTGTACCGAACAGCGTGCCGACAAAGGCCATGACCAGCGTCTGCATCAGCTTGGAAAGAATATCGGCATGTTGCCAGACGCTGTTGTCGAGGAAATCATCGACCATGTGGCCGATATTGGAGCGCTCGGGATCGAGCCTCTCTCCCCACAGCGCCACAGCGGCGAGTTCGCCATAACCCTTGCCCCAGAATTCCGATTTGGTGTCGAACAGGAAGTTCGCCCATCCGAGGAAGCGGCGCTGCACATAGACCTGGCTGATGCGGATTTCCGCCTGACCGGCAAAACCGTAATGCACGAGGACCTTCTTGCCGTCCTGCTGGATTTCGTCGGGCAGGCCCTGTGGTGCGACTGCTGCATCGTCGTTGATGATAACAGGGTAGCTCTTGCCGTCGACATAAACATCCACCCGTGTCGGCGTCACGTCGAGGCGGTTGTCCGAGCCCGCATAGACGACGCTATAGCCGCCATCCGGTAAAGGCTGCAGCCAGTCGATCTTTGCATTTGTCGGATATTGACCGCGGCTCGACCATTGCGGCTGAACCTTGCCGTCTTCGAAACGAAGGCGTGGCTGGGCGCGCCAGGAGTACCAGTCCTGAATATAGCTCGAGGCGCGATCCCAGCGGCCCTGCATGAAAGCCGGACCGACATTGAAAAAGAAAAAGCAGCCGATGAGATAGGCAGTGACGGCGAGAAGGCCGACGAGCAGACCATATCGCTGCATGAAACTGCGGTTGAACACCTGCGGATGTGTAGCCGTCAATCTTTCGCGGTCGGCGGTGTTGAGAATGAAGCTGGACGACATCAGGCCGCTCCCCGTCCGAATTCGAAGGATTGCTGGCCGATCAGCCTGCGGCGCAGCCAGCTGGAGAACTGGTCGACGGCGATGATGGTGATCAGCAGAAGGATGATGATGGCATAGGTCTTCGACGCATGATCGTTGCCAATCGACAGCCGAAAGACCTCACCGATGCCGCCGCCGCCGACCGCACCGATGATGGTGGAGGCGCGTACGTTGATTTCGGCGCGCAGCAAGGCGTAGGAAACGAAATTGGGCAGAACCTGCGGCACGATGGCGAAACGCACCCGCTCCAGCCAGTTGGCGCCGGCGGCGCGCAGGCCTTCATCCGGCTTCATGTCGGCATTTTCCACCACTTCGAAGAAGAGCTTGCCTAGCGCACCGATCGTGTGGACCGAAATCGCGATGATCGCCGCGATCGGACCGATCGACAGGATTGCGGTGAGCAGCCCGGCGACGACGATTTCCGGAAAGGCGCGCAGCACTTCCATCACCCGGCGCACCACCCAGCGCACGAGGCCGGCGCCGACGAGATTGGTGGAGGCGAAGAAGCAGAGCACGAAGGCAAAACCCGTGCCGATGATTGTCGAGACCAGTGCAATATTGAGGGTGATGATCAGCTGGTAGATGAAGTGGGGGATGTAGAAACCATCGGTGATGTAAACGCGGTCCGCGACATAGTTGTATTTCAGCGAACCATCCGCATAGGGCGACGGCAGGTCGAACATCGCACGGAAGATTTCCAGCGGACTATCGGGCACGAAGGTCTTCATGAAATCGAAGAAATAGGGCAGGCGCTCGAAGAACTTGCCTGAATTGGCCGCATTGGCGAAATTCAGCGAGGCGGCTAGGATGGCGAGAAAGATCACGAGCGAAATGACGGTATAGATCCGCCGTGTCGCAAGCTGCTGTTGATAGTGGCGCATGACCGTCTGGGACGATGCGCTCAACCTCTCGGGCGAGAGGGTGCCATGGTGCAGTGTGGTCGCCATGCCGCTTTTCCTTTATTGGCAAAAGCGGCGGTGCCGCTGGGCACCGCCGCTTCCGGATATGATCTGAGGATCAGCCGCCGATAACGGACTTACGGGCGTCGATGATCGTCTGGTAGAAGGACGGGTCGACCTTGATGTAGGCGGTGTTCTTGCCCTGGGTGAAACCCTGGAAGCAGGCGAGGTCCTTCTTCGGCAGTTCCATGAAGAAGTTTTCGACCTTCTGCTTCATCGCGTCGCCGAGCTTGTTGGTGACCATGAGCGGGCCGTTCGGGATCAGCGGCGACTTCCAGACTTCGACGATATCGTCCATGTCGAGGTTGCCCTTCTTGACCATCTGGTAGAGGTTGCCGGCCGTGTAGCCTTCTTCCCACTTGCCGACGCCCGAACCGAAGGTGGTGCCGACGTCGAACTTCTTGTCGAGAACGGCGAGAACGAGGTTCTCATGGCCGCCGCCGAAACCGGTTTCGGAGAAGTATTCCTTGACCGGAACGCCGGTTTCCTTCGGAATAGCCACGTTCGGAACGAGGAAGCCGGAGGTGGAGTCAGGGTCGGCGAAGCCGATCTTCTTGCCCTTGGCGTCTGCCAGCGTCTTGATGCCGCTGTCCTTGCGGGCAACCATGATCGTGTAATAACCGGTCGAACCGTCAGCGCCAGCCGTGGTCAGGATCGGGTCGACGGCCTTCGGATCGGCCAGAGCGATCTTGGCGTAGGAGGAAGCGCCCATGGAGGCGATGTCGATGGTGCCGCCGAGCAGACCCTGGATGACACCGTTATAGTCCGGCGACGGGAAAACCTGAACTTCGGAAACGCCGGTTGCAGCCTTGAGGCCATCGGCAACGCACTTGGTGTTGCGGATCTGGTCGGCTTCGTTTTCGGAACCGTCGAGACCGATGCGCAGAACCTTGACGTCCTGAGCCATGGCGGAACCGGCCAGAACGCCAAGGGCGACTGCCGAAAGAAGGACTTTCTTCAACATGGACTTTCTCCTGTTTCCCGGCAAGCCGGAGTTTGTTGTGAAGTATTCGGCCCTTGACGCGGGCGCAAACGATGCTGAGCGGTTCCTCAGAGCCCGGCGAGAGCGAGCGGTTCGGGGCCGGCAGATTGCTGCACCGGACGCGCGGCAAGCTGCGCGCCGGGAATGTTGATGCTGGTCGAGGTCATGGTCTCGTCGATGCCGGAGCCTTGAGAATCGGTTCCGTAAATCTCTGTAACGGCCGCAGCCGTCAGTTCGGCGGGCGTTCCGTCGAAGACGACGCGGCCCTGAGACATGCCGATGATGCGTTCGCAATAATTGCGCGCCGTATCCAGCGTATGCAGGTTGGTGATGACGGTGATGCCTTCGCGCTCATTGATGTCACGCAGCGCGTCCATCACGATCTTGGCGTTCAGCGGATCGAGCGAAGCAATCGGCTCATCGGCCAGCACCATCTTCGGAGACTGCATCAGCGCACGTGCAATGGCGACACGCTGCTGCTGGCCGCCGGAAAGCGTGCCCGCCGCCTGCATGGCCACATGCTCAATACCGAGCCGCTCCAGCGCGGCGATCGCCATCAGGCGCTCTTCATGGGTGAAGATGTTGAACAGGCTGAGCGCCGTCGAACGGTGATTGAGGCGGCCCAGCATGACATTGGTCAGCACGTCGAGGCGCGGCACCAGATTGAACTGCTGGAAGATCATGGCGCAGTCGCGCTGCCAGTTGCGGAGCGCCGCGCCCCTCAACGCCGAAACTTCCGTGTCGTTGAAATGAATGGAACCCGAGGAGGGGTCAACGAGGCGGTTGATCATGCGCAGCAGCGTCGATTTTCCCGCACCCGAGCGTCCGATCACGCCGACCATCTGACCTTGCGGTATCTCGACATCAACGGAATCGACCGCAGTGTGCTTGCCGAAACGGCGCGTGACTTGCTTCAGGTGAAAGCTCATTTCCCCGTCCAATCTTCTTTTGACGGGGTTCGACGTAACAGCGGCGCGTGAAGTGGGGATGTCAGTTTGATGAATAAAATATTACAGATTTCCCTGGGCTTGGCGTCCACCTGTTCGCCGACGAAGCTCTCGAGAGGCATGTCAGGGCGTTGAAATTCGCCGGCATTTTAGAGTGTATCGACAAAAATCCCGGGGTTTCGCCCCGGGATTTGCACTTGCCTTGCCAGAGGTGAGATTTCACCCACCATATTTTGCAACGAAATCCTTGGCATCCAGGTTGCGGAAATCGTCGAGAGCGACGCGCAATGTTCCGTGATCCCAATCCCACCACTTCAGATCATCCATTTGCCGGCCCAGCTCCGTCGGGAAGCGTTCCCGGATCAGCCGTGCGGGTACGCCGCCGACAATGGTATAGGGCGCAACGTCTTTCGAGACGACCGCACCCGCCCCGATCACCGCGCCGTTCCCAACTGTGACGCCGGGCAGGATCGTTGCGCCATGGCCGATCCAGACATCGTGGCCGATCACCACGCGTTTGGCGCGGCGGGCGGCAAAGAAGTCCGTTTCATCCTCGGCGTCGTCCCAATAGCTGTGAGCGCGATAGGTGAAATGATGCAGCGTCGCCCGCTGCATCGGGTGATTGGTAGCGTTGATCCGGACGGAAGCGGCGATATTGACGAATTTGCCGATGGTGGCGCACCATATCGCACCATCCTGCATGACATAGGAGTAATCGCCCATCTCGACTTCCTCGATGCGGCAGCGTTCCGAGATTTCGGTGTAGCGGCCGATCGAGGAATTGGTGACGCGTGCGCTTTCGTGGATGACGGGTTCGAGACCGACTTTCACGCTCATGCTGCGGCCTTCCGGGGGGAGAATTGCGAAACGTCGAGAATTCGGTCGGCCACGGCTTCGCGCACCTCTTCGTCGTGGAAGATGCCGAGCAGCGCCGTGCCCTTTTCTTTTTTCTCCCGGATCATGTCCACCACAACGCGCCGGTTGGTGGCGTCGAGCGAAGCCGTCGGCTCATCGAGAAGCAGGATTGCATGATCGGTGATGAAACCGCGCGCGATGTTGACGCGCTGCTGCTCACCGCCCGAAAAGGTTGCCGGCGGCAGTGACCATAGTTCCCGCGGCAGGTTGAGCTTCGAAAGCAATGCTGCCGCCTGTTCGCGCGCAACCTCAGTGGCAACCTTGCGCGCCAGAAGCGGCTCGGCAACGACGTCGATGGCCGCGACACGCGGCACGGTACGCAGGAACTGGCTGACATAACCGATGGTGCGGTGGCGGATATCGAGAATCTTGCGCGGCGAGGCATTGCCGATATCGACGACCTCACCCTCATGGCGGATGAGAATCTGCCCGCTGTCGATGGCGTAATTGCCATAGAGCATTTTCAGGATCGAGCTTTTGCCGATGCCCGAAGGACCGCCGAGCACGACACATTCGCCGCTGCAGACTGAGAAATTGACGTCGCGGACGACAGGCAGCTCGATGCCGTCGCGAAGATGCATGGTGAAGCTTTTGAAGACTTCCGAAACGATGAGAGGCGTCGTCATGGTGGGTTCTTTCTTCCTGCGCGTGATTTTATCCGAAAACCGGGGTCCACTTTTCGGAATCACGCGGCTAGACCTGCAAAATGGAGGAAACAAGCAGTTGCGTGTAGGGCTCGCGTGGATCGTCCAGCACGCGGTCGGTCAGGCCGTGCTCGATGACATCACCGCCCTTCATCACCATCATGCGGTGAGACAGCAGCCGCGCGACTGCGAGATCATGGGTGACGACGACAACGGCGAGACCGAGATCATTGACGAGGCCGCGGACCAGATCGAGCAGACGCGCCTGCACGGAGACATCGAGGCCACCGGTCGGCTCATCCATGAAGACGAGGCGCGGCGAGGTGACGAGGTTGCGGGCAATCTGCAGGCGCTGGCGCATCCCACCCGAGAAGGCGCGGGGCTGGTCGTCGATACGGTCGGTGCCGATTTCCACCCGCTCCAGCCATTCGCTGGCCGATTGCCTGATATTGCCGTAATGCCTGTTGCCGACGGCCATCAGCCGCTCGCCGACATTGGCGCCGGCCGAAACCGCCATGCGCAGTCCATCCGCCGGGTTCTGGTGCACGAAACCCCAGTCGGTCCGCATCAGGAAACGCCGTTCGGCCTCGCCCATATGGTAGAGATCACGCACCGAGCCGTCGCGCATGCGATATTCCACGCTGCCGGCCGTTGGCATGAGCCGGGTGGAAATGCAGTTGAGCAGTGTCGTCTTGCCGGAACCGGATTCGCCGACAATGGCCAGAACCTCACCCGGGTAAAGCTCGAAGGAGACGTTGCGGCAACCGGCGCGGTCGCCATAATATTTGGAGACGTCCCTGACTTTCAAAAGCGGTGCGTCGGTCATTCTGCAGCCTCCTTCACATCCGCCAGCAGATGGCCCTTGTGGCCATGGGCGCGGCGGTCCTCGCAATGGTCGGTATCGGAGCAGACGAACATCCGCCCGCCCTTGTCGTCCAGCACTACCTCGTCCAGATAGACATTCTCGCCACCGCACAGCGCACAGGGCTTGTCAAAGCGCTGGATCTCGAACGGATGGTCCTCGAAATCGAGGCTGACGACGTCCGTATAGGGCGGCACGGCATAGATGCGTTTTTCGCGCCCGGCGCCGAACAGCTGCAATGCGTCCGAGAGATGCATTTTCGGATTATCGAATTTCGGGGTCGGGGATGGATCCATAACATAACGCCCGGCAACCTTCACCGGATAGGCGTAGGTGGTGGAGATGCGACCGTTGCGGGCGATGTCCTCGTAAAGCTTGACATGCATCAGGCCATATTCTTCCAGCGCGTGCATGACGCGGGTTTCGGTCTCGCGTGGCTCCAGGAAGCGCAAGGGCTCGGGGATCGGAACCTGATAGACCAGGACCTGGCCCGAATGCAGCTCCTCTTCCGGAATACGGTGCCGCGTCTGGATGATGGTCGCATCCTTCGTGCGGGTGGTGACGGCAACATTCGCCACCTTCTGGAAGAAGGCGCGAATGGAGACGGCGTTGGTGGTGTCGTCGGCGCCCTGGTCGATGACCTTGAGTACATCGTCGGGACCGAGGATGGAGGCTGTCAGCTGCACGCCGCCGGTGCCCCAGCCATAGGGCATGGGCATTTCGCGGGAAGCGAAGGGGACCTGATAACCGGGAATGGCGATGGCTTTCAGGATCGCCCGGCGGATCATCCGCTTGGTCTGTTCGTCCAGATAGGCGAAGTTGTAGGCGGCCAGCCCGTCGTCAAATGAAACTTCTTTAAGCATTGCGCGTTAGCCTTGTGAAAAAAGGAGTACAAGCTCATGGAGATTGGAATTCTTGCAGCCGTGTTCTTTGCTGTCTTTGCAGCATCGACCGTCTTTTGCGCCCTTTGGTTTGGTGAGCAGGGCAGCCGCTGAGCTATTCGGCCGCATCGCCCATCCACTCCGCGCCATCGGCGTTGATCGCCTCGAAATCGGCACGCATTTTCCTGACCAGACCAAGTTCGGCCTGAAAATCCACGTAGTGCGGCAATTTCAGATGTTCGACGAAGCCTGTCGCCTGCACGTTGTCGGCATGTGAGATGACAAACTCCTCGTCCTGCGCGGGGGCGACGACATCCTCGCCGAATTCGCCCGCACGCAGCGCCCGGTCGACCAGCGACATGGCCATCGCCTTGCGCTCGCTCTGGCCAAACACCAGACCGTAACCGCGGGTGAATTGCGGCGGCGCCTTAGCCGAGCCCTTGAACTGGTTCACCATCTGGCATTCGGTGACCTGGATGTCGCCGAGCGAAACGGAGAAGCCGAGTTCCGGCACGTCCAGTTCGATCTCCACCTCGCCGATGCGGATTTCGCCGACGAAGGGATGCGTGCGGCCGTAACCGCGTTGCGTCGAATAGGCGAGTGCGAGAAGGAAGCCCTCATCACCGCGCGCCAGCGATTGCAGACGCAGGTCACGCGCCATCGGAAATTCCATCGGCTCCCGCGTCAGGTCGCCGGCAATATGATCATCAGGCATATCGCCGTCGCTTTCGATCAGCCCCTCCTCGGCCAGAATGTCGGAAACCCGCATGACATAATCAGGCTCGCCTTCCCGCTGGGTGGCGGTCTCGACGGCTTCGTCTTCCAAAAGAGTGGGGTCAAGCAGGCGATGGGTATAATCGAAGGTCGGCCCCAGCAATTGTCCGCCGGGCAAATCCTTGTAGGTTGCGGAAACGCGGCGCTGGACCGTCATGCCGGCGGTGTCCACCGGAACCGAATAACCGAAACGCGGTAGCGTGGTGCGGTAGGCGCGCAGCAGGAAGATGGCTTCGATCATGTCGCCGCGGGCCTGCTTGACGGCAAGCGCCGCAAGCGACTGATCATAAAGGGACGCTTCCGCCATTACACGGTCGACGGCGAGCGAAAGCTGCGAAACGATCTGCGCAACGGTCATCGCGGGCAGGTCGCGGTCTCCGCGCCGCTTGTCGGCCAGAAGCCGGTGGGCGTTGGCGATGGCGGTCTCTCCGCCTTTGACAGCAACATACATCTTATGCCTCCACGGGTTTGATGCGCGTCGTGCGCGGCAGGCAGACAAATCGGTCGGCGGATGTCAGGATGACGTCGACGCCGCGCGGGAAAGCGGCATTGTTTTCCGCCCACAGCCTCGGGAATATGTCCGGCAGGCCGGTGGGGCTGATGATGTTGACGTGGCGAATGCCGGGGCCAGAGAGCAGCAGTTCCCGTCCACCGTCCAGATCAGGCAACTCGACGATAAGCGTTGTGGAGCGGTCGGGATATTCCTGGCTGCCCTGGGCGAAGAGGCCGAAGGAGGCAATGGCGCTTCCCGCCTCGATGACGGCGAAATGTGCCGCGCTTTTTTCTTCCGTCGCCACAGCCCCGGTGTGAAATCCGATCCAGCCCGGCACCGCGGTCTTGCGCAGCGGGCCGCTCAGCCAGACGGGCGTATCATGGTCGCAAAGCGCCAGTAGAACCGCGCCTGTTGCAACGCCAAGCGGTAGCGGCGGGGGGACCGCCGTTTCGATGGTCTGCGGTGTGCCCGGACGGGCCATGCCGTCCATCAGCTTTTTGAAAATCCGTTGGGAATCGAAGACGGTGTCAGAAAAACCGCCGGTCAGTGCTTCGGCCTTGACGCTCATCAATCCTCTCCTCGAACCATGGTGAAGAAATCGACCCGGGTGGCGGCAGTTTCTTTGGTCTTGCGCTGTTTTTCGGCGGTCAGCCTTTTTTCGACCGGGGAAAGAAGCTCGGCCTCGATGAAGTTCCGCGTCGGGCTTTCCTGCCAGAGGGCGTCGAAAACGGCGGCATACCAGGCCTTTTTGCGGCCGGTGCCAAGAACATGGGCGTGGCCGACCGTGCCGGATGCGAGCTTGATCGTTGCCCGGGTAACGGTGGTTTCACCCAGATTAAAAGGTGCGCCGCCGCCGCCGATACGACCCTTGACCATGACGAGGCCGGTTTCCGGCCCGCGCACATTTTCCGTCTGCGGGCTGGCATCTTGCCGGTTCCAGACGGTTTCGAGTTCCTGAACGGTGGCGCGGGCAAGAAGGGCCGCCACTCGCTTCCTCTCCGCATGTATATTCGCAGCTTCGTTATTCATCGCTTGACCTCTAATGTCTATTGATATAGACAACTATACAATATAAGCTACAATTAACGTCGATGAATGACAAGCGTGTGACATGAGCCCTGCGGCAGCAATGAAAAGAAAGAACGGCGTGGCGCTCTGGCGGCAGATCGCCGACCGGATCAGAGGCGAGATCGCGGCAGGCGATCACGACGAAACCGGCATGTTGCCGCCGGAAATGATCCTGGCCGAAAAATTCGGCGTCAACCGCCATACGGTGCGAAGCGCCATTGCCGCTCTTGCCAGCGAAGGCATTCTCGAGCCTATGCAGGGGCGCGGCACGATGATCGCCCGCAAGGAGCGCCTTAGTTTTCCGATTTCACGGCGCACGCGATTTACGGAGGGCATCGGCGATCAGGTGAAGGAAATGGAGGCGCTGCTTCTGTCCCACACCACCGAGCCGGCCAATGCCGATCTGGCGGCGCGGCTGCAAGTGCCACCAGGCGCGCCGCTGGTGCGCCTCGAAACGCTGCGCAAGGCGGATAACCGCCCGGTTTCCCGCTCGACCACATGGTTCCCGGCCGACCGTTTTGCCGGAATAGGCGAGGCCTATCAGAAAAGCGGCTCGATCACGGCGGCTTTCCAGATGCTCGGCGTGGCGGACTACGTGCGCATTTCCACCGTCATCTCCGCCAGCCATGCGGATACGCAGGATCTGGCCGATCTCGAATTGTCGCCGGGCGCGATCCTGCTCGTCACCCAGGCGCTGAATGCCGATATGGATGGCGTGCCGGTGCAATATGCCATCAGCCGTTTTTCGGCTGATACGGTGGAATTCACGGTGGAAAATTGAGGTGAAAGCCGCAGCGGAAGCTTATTCCGTCTGCGATAGGCCCAGCACATCCAGCATCGAATAGAAGCCCGGCTTTTTGTCGAAGGCCCAGAGTGCCGCCACAATTGCCCCGCGTGCGAAGATGGAGCGGTCGCCGGCATAATGGGAAAGCTCCACGCGCTCTCCCTCTCCGGCGAAGATCACCGAATGTTCGCCGATTACGGAACCGCCGCGCAACGTAGCGAAACCGATGGTGCCGGTCTCACGCGCGCCTGTATGCCCGTCGCGCACGCGAACGGAAGAGGCCGCGAGATCAACCTTGCGACCGGCCGCTGCTGCTTCGCCGAGCAGCAATGCAGTACCCGAAGGCGCATCCACCTTGTGCTTGTGGTGCATTTCAAGGATTTCGATATCCCAGTTCTGCGCATCCAGCGCCTGCGCCGCCTGCTGCGTCAAAACGCTGAGCAGGTTGACGCCGAGGCTCATATTGCCCGACTTGACGATGCGGGCATGGCGCGACGCCGCCTTGAATTTTTCCTCATCTTCCGATGAACAGCCCGTGGTTCCGATGACGTGCACGATGCGAGCCTGCGCGGCGAGGCCCGCAAAGGTGACGCTGGTTGCCGGAGAGGTGAAATCAATCACCCCTTCCGCATGCAGGAAGGCTTGCAAAGGATCGCTGGTGATCTCGACGCCGATCGGGCCAAGACCGGCGATCTCACCGGCGTCGCGGCCGACAAAAGCGGAGCCTTCGCGTGCGACGGCGGCATGCAGCTGAACGCCAGGGGTCTGGTGAATGAGGCGGATGAGCGCCTGTCCCATGCGGCCCGCCGCGCCGACCACCACAAGTTTCATGCCGCTGCTGCCCATGCTGTCACTCACTTTTCATGTCGGGCGGATCGGAACCCGCCGGTATCGGATGTTGGATGTTTACGCAGCGACGTTAAAGACCGTCCGCCCGCTTCGCAAGCATCACATAAGAACAGCCCGAGCGATCAGGCTCTCCAGCGTCGCCCGTCCAGCGACAGGCCGAAATCGGATGGCGTTCTTGAATAGGTGGCGAGACCGGAAAGGGCGGCCTGCGGATGGGTGACGACGAAGGTCGGGATGGTCCGCATCAGCGCGCTGTGCGGCGCCTTGTCCTCGAAGGCGGCCCGGAACTCCGGGCTTTTCAGCGCCGGAACGATCTTCTGCGAAATGCCGCCGGCCAGATAGACGCCGCCCTTGGCCATGAAGATCAGCGCGAGATCGCCTGCCACCCGGCCGAGATAGGTGCTGAACAGCGAAAGTGTTTCTTTAGCCTGCGGGTTCTTGCCCGAAAGCCCGTGCGAGGTGATGTCGGCCGGATCGGAAAAGACGGGTTCGATGCCATCGGCTTTGCAGACGGCACGGTAAAGATTGACCAGCCCACGCCCGCAGAGGATCTGTTCGCCGGCGACGCGGCCTTCGATGGTTTCGATATGCGGGAAAACCGCATAGTCGCGCGCGCTTCTCGGGCCGATATCGATATGCCCGCCTTCGCCAGGCACCGGAAACCACATATGGCGGGCATAAACCAGTCCGGCAACACCAAGCCCTGTGCCTGGCCCAAGAACGACGCGCGAAGCCAGCACATCTTTTTTGCCGGAGCCGATGGCGTCGCGGTTATCGTCGTCCAGTGCTGCAATCGCGAGAGCCTGCGCTTCAAAGTCATTGATGACGATGACGTCCTTCAGGCCGAGATTGGCCAGCATGTCCTTCGGTTTGACAACCCAATGGCAGTTGGTGAGCGGAATCTCGTCACCTTCGATCGGGCCGGCAATCGCAAGAATGGTCGAGACCGGCTGAAGCGAGGTCTTGTCCAGAACCGCCTGCTGGATGGCGTCGTCGATCGTCGGATATTCCGCCGTCTTCACGGTGGTGAGGTGCACCGGTTCCGCAAAGGAATCGATCAGAATGGAAAAGCGGGCGTTGGTACCGCCGATGTCGCCAAGAAGGATCGGAAAGGACAGATATTCGGTATCGGACGTCTTCGGCATTGCCTGTTCCATTGTCGGAGTGTCAATTGGCGACGTGGAAGTCGATGAGGTTTTCTGCGGTGGCGCGGTTGAGCGCCATGGGAATGTCATAGACCGTGGCAAGCCGGGTCAGCGCCTTCACGTCAACATCGTGCGGCATGGCTGTCAGCGGATCGGTGAAGAAGATCAGCATGTCGACTTCGCCTGTCGCGATCATCGCGCCGATCTGCTGGTCACCGCCGAGGGGGCCGCTTTTGAGGCGAGTGACTTCAAGTCCGGGACAGGCTTCCTGTACCCGCCCGCCGGTTGTGCCGGTGGCGACGATCCTGAAACCGGCAAGCGCCTTCTGGTGATGACGGGCGAAATCCGCCATATCGTCCTTTTTCTCGTCGTGAGCGATGAGCGCGATACAGCGTTGTCCTTCCATGGTCCCAGCCTGTCCTCAAAGAATTAAATCGATTTGAAGCCTTCTATAACAGCTTGCCGCCATTTGAAAAGGGAAGCTGTTGAATGCCTCATTTCTGTTTCAGTTCAATGTCGGACGCTGGGTCGGAAGCGGAATATCCGAAGGCGGCTGCAGGGCGGGGGCGGCCTGAATGACCTGTTCCACGCTTTGCTGGCGCGCGGCCGGGGCCTGAACCGGCGCTGGAGAATAGGCCTGGGCGGCAATGCCCTGGCGGTTGGCGGAAGGGGCCGCAGCCACGGCAGCGCAGGCGGAAGGCAGGTCGGAGACCATGACCGGACGCGGTTTCACCGGCTTGGCATTGGGGTCCTTTTTCGGCGGCGCCCATGGTTCCTTGCTGAACCACCAGGCAAGCGACTTGTCGCAGCCGTCACCTTTGCCCACGGCCGCCTGCGGTTTGCAATTGGGCGCGCCGGGCGGGCATTCGAGGCGGATGTGGAAATGCTCGTCATGACCATAGATCGGCCTGATCTTGCCCATGAAGGTGCGGTCGCCGGTCCAGGTCTGGCAGAGTTTCTGCTTGATGGCCGGGTTGACGAAGACGCGCTCCACCTGCGGATAGCTTGCCGCCATCATCACCAGCCGGGCATTGAGCGGCGACCATTTGCGGTCATCGACCGTCAGGAACTTGCTCTTGTCCAGCATGGAAACGAAAGGCACCGTTTCGCGCTGCTCCACGGTCAGCCGGGGGGTGGGCATGGGTCGCCACCACACATCGACATCGAGGCCGATCTGGTGCGACGCATGGCCTGTCAGCATCGGGCCGCCACGCGGCTGGGAAATATCGCCGAGCAGCAATCCCGGCCAGCCGATCTTCTGTGCGTCCTGCGAAAATTGCTCGAGGAAAGAAATAAGCTGTGGTTGGCCCCAGCGCCGGTTGCGGGAAAGGCGCATGGCCTGCCAGCCGGGACCATCAGTCGGCATGGCGATGGCGCCGGACTGGCAGCCCTTGGCATAGGAGCCGATCGGCTGCGAGCCCGTGGCGGACGGCAGCGCCATATGGCCGAACACTTCTTTTGCGGGCCTGTCCTCGGCCGATGCGGTTTCCATCTGCAACTGCAGTGCGGAGACGACCGAAATCGCCAGCATGGCCGCCTTGAAAACTCTCGATGATCCCGCCGTCATATAGTCGTGCCCGTCCGATCAGATGATTCTCTTCCCCTCAGGATAAACTGGAACGGGATTTTGTTGAAACCATGTTTCGCCCCGCATCTCGCAAACCGGGAAGATAAAGGCGCCGATAAAGAGCTTGTGAGCCGGTGCATCTGTTTTTTGCCAATCTTTGTTTTATGCTCTCTCCAACAAACACGAAAACAGGGACATTCCCCCAATGATATTGGCACCACTGAAATCCCGTCTCCTCATTGCCCTTGCGGCATCCGCCTTGCTGATACCGGCGACGGCCTCCGCACAATCGGCCGATGTATGGCGAAAGGGGATTTCGACGGTCGGGGAACTGAAACATCCCGATGGCTTCGATCATTTTGACTATGTGAACACCAAGGCACCCAAAGGCGGCACGCTTCGTCTGTCGACGACGGGCACCTTCGACACGCTCAATCCGCTGCTCGCCAAGGGTGAGGCGGCGACGGGCCTTTCGCTGGTTTTCGATACATTGATGAAGTCGACGGAAGAGGAGCTGTCTGCCTCCTACGGCCTGCTGGCCGAGGGGGTGAGCTATCCCGACGATATTTCGAAGGCCACCTTCCGGCTGCGTGCGGACGCCAAATGGGCTGATGGCAAGCCGGTGACGCCAGAGGATGTCGTCTTCAGCTTCGAAAAAGCGAAGGACCTCAGCCCGCAGCTCGCGACCTATTACATCCATGTCACCAAGGCAGAGGTGAGCGGCGAAAGGGACATCACCTTCACTTTCGATGAAAAGAACAATCGCGAATTGCCGCAGATCGTCGGCCAATTGCTGATCGTTCCCAAGCACTGGTGGGAAGCCGCCGGCCCGGACGGCAAGCCGCGCGACATCTCGCGCGGCACGCTGGAGCCGGTCATGGGCTCGGGCCCCTACAAGATTGCGTCAGTCTCTCCCGGCTCCACAATCACCTATGAACGCCGCGACGACTACTGGGGCAAGGACGTCAATGTGAATGTGGGGATGAACAATTTCAAAACCATCGCCTACACCTTCTTTGCCGATCAGGATGTGGACTTTCAGGCCTTCAAGTCCGGCACCGTCGATTTCCGGCAGGAAGCCTCCTCCAGCCGCTGGGTCACCGGTTATGATTTTCCGGCCGTCAAGGAGGGCCGCGTCAAGAAGGAAGAGCTGCCGAACATCTATCGTTCCGTCGGCATCATGCAGGCCTTCGTGCCGAACATGCGCAGGGAGAAGTTCCAGAACCCGAAACTGCGCAAGGCGCTCAATTACGCCTTCGATTTCGAGGAGCTGAACCGGACGCTGGCCTATGGTCAATTCCAGCGCATCAACAGCTTCTTCATGGGCAGTGAACTGGCCTCTTCCGGACTGCCGACCGGTCGCGAGCTGGAAATTCTGCAGGAGCTGAAGGATCAGGTTCCGCCGGAAGTCTTCACGACAGAATATCGCAACCCGGTCGCCGGTGATCCGGCCAAGCAGCGCGACAATCTGCGCGAGGCGGTCAAGCTGATGAAGGAGGCCGGTTACGAACTGCGCGGCAACCGCATGGTCAATGCGGCGAGCGGACAGCCGCTTGATATGGAGTTTCTGATCGATTCCGCCGGCATGGAAAGAACCATCCTGCCCTATGTCCAGAACCTGAAGAAGATCGGCATCAACGCGACGATCCGCACGGTCGACGCCTCGCAATATACCAACCGCACCCGCAGTTTCGATTATGACGTGATCGTCAAGCTCTGGGCGACCTCGGCGAACCCGGGTAACGAACAGGCGGATTTCTGGGGCTCGGCCGCCGCCGATCGGCAGGGATCCAATAATATTGCCGGAATCAAGAACCCGGCCGTTGATGCGTTGGTCAGGAAGGTCATATTCGCGCCCAACCGGGATGAGCAGGTGGCTGCGGCACGGGCGCTCGACCGGGTGCTGCTGGCCAACAGCTACGTCATACCGCAATTTTACCGTGGCGAGATGTTCATCGCTTACTGGAATACGCTCATTCGCCCGGAAAACCTGCCCGAATATGGTGTCGGTTTTCCTGATGCATGGTGGTCCAGCCAGGCCGGAAACTGACGCCGGCCTTGCTTTCGCGGCAAAGGCTTGATTCACATAGGGCGAGACGAATCGCTTAAAGCGCGCAGGCAGCGCTTTCAGGAAAGGACCGGGTTTGACAGAAACGAAAACCGCTGACGTATCGGCCGGGAGCGAGGGCTGATGGGCGCCTATATCCTCAGACGTCTGGCGCTGATGATCCCGACCATTATCGGCATTATGGGCATTTCGTTTCTCGTCATCCAGTTCGCGCCCGGCGGGCCGGTGGAACAGGTCGTCGCGCAGCTGACGGGGCAGGGCGACAGCGTTTCTGACCGTCTCTCCGGCGGCGGCGATCTTCTCGGCCAATCCGGCGGTTTCGATGAAAGCGGCTCGAAATATCGCGGTGCGCAGGGGCTTGATCCCGAGCTGATCGCCAAGCTTGAGAAACAGTTCGGTTTCGACAAGCCGCCGCTTACCCGCTTTCTTGAGATGATGTGGAATTATATCCGCTTCGATTTCGGCGACAGCTTCTTCCGCAACTCGTCTGTCATCGATCTCATCATCGACAAGCTGCCGGTGTCGATGTCGCTCGGCTTCTGGATCCTGATCATTTCCTACATCATCTCCATTCCGCTCGGCATCAAGAAGGCCGTTTCCGACGGCTCGACTTTCGATGTCTGGACATCAGGCATCATCATCATCGGTTATGCGGTGCCGAGCTTCCTCTTCGGCATTCTTCTCATCGTCCTCTTCGCCGGCGGCTCGTTCTTCGACTGGTTCCCGCTGCGTGGTCTGGTGTCGGATAATTTTGCGCAGCTGAACTGGTGGCAGAAGATCATCGACTATTTCTGGCACCTCACCCTGCCGCTGATCGCGCTGTCGCTCTCGGCTTTTGCGACGACGACGCTTCTGACCAAGAATTCCTTCATCGACGAGATCAAGAAGCAATATGTCATCACCGCCCGCGCCAAGGGTCTTAGCGAACGCAGGGTTCTTTATGGCCACGTCTTCCGCAACGCGATGCTGATCGTGATCGCCGGTTTCCCGGGCGCCTTCATCTCGGCCTTCTTCACCGGTTCGCTGCTGATCGAAAACATCTTCTCGCTCGATGGCCTCGGTCGCCTCGGTTATCTCTCGGTGGTCAACCGTGATTACCCGATCGTGTTCGGCACACTCTTCATCTTCTCGCTGATGGGCCTCGTGGTCGGCCTGATTTCCGACCTGATCTATACATGGATCGATCCACGTATCGACTTCGAGCGGAGGGACGTGTGATGACACTTGCCCATACCGCAGAAACGGAAACGCTGGTGAAACCGAAGCGTCCGTGGTTTTCGCCAACCACCAAGCGCCGCTGGCAGAATTTCAAGGCAAACCGGCGCGGTTACTGGTCCTTCTGGCTGTTCCTGATCCTGTTTTTCCTGAGCCTGATCGCGGAATTCATCGCCAATGACAAACCCGTCCTCGCCTCCTACAAGGGTGAGATTCTGGTGCCGGTCATGGTCGATTATCCGGAGGAAAAATTCGGTGGGTTCCTGGCCCAGACCGACTACAAATCCTCCTTCATTCAGGATGAGATCAACGCCAATGGCTGGATGATCTGGCCGCCGATCCGTTATTCCTATCAGACGGTCAATTCCAATATTCCGCATTCCGCTCCCACCGCGCCCTTCTGGCTGATGGATGAAAAGGAACGGTGCTCGGCCTATCCGCAGGGCAATGCCGATCCCGGCTGCACGCTCGGCAATCTCAACTGGCTTGGAACGGACAATCAGGCGCGCGACGTCACGGCGCGGATGATCTACGGCTTCCGTATTTCCGTTCTTTTCGGCCTGACGCTCACCATCGCGTCCGCCCTCGTGGGGGTCACGGCCGGCGCCATTCAGGGTTACTTCGGCGGCTGGACGGATCTGCTTCTGCAGCGTTTCATCGAAATCTGGTCGTCAATGCCGGTGCTTTACATCCTGCTCATCATCGCGGCCATCCTGCCGCCGGGCTTCTTCGTGCTGCTCGGCATCATGCTGCTCTTTTCATGGGTTGGCTTCGTCGGCATCGTCCGGGCCGAATTCCTGCGTGCCAGAAACTTCGAATATGTCCGCGCCGCCCGCGCCCTTGGCGTCGGCAACTGGACGATCATGTTCCGGCATCTTCTGCCCAACGCCATGGTGGCAACGCTGACCTTCCTGCCCTTCATCCTGTCCGGTTCGATCACCACATTGACCTCACTCGATTTCCTCGGCTTCGGCATGCCGCCGGGATCGCCGTCGCTGGGCGAGATGATCGCGCAGGGCAAGAACAATCTTCAGGCGCCCTGGCTTGGTCTCACCGCCTTCTTCACCATGTCCATCATGCTCTCCCTCCTTATCTTCGTCGGCGAGGCGGTTAGAGACGCCTTCGACCCACGCAAGACGTTCCGGTGATCGCCATGACGGAAACAAATATTCAGCCGCTTCTCTCTGTCCGTGATCTCTCCGTCGCCTTCCATCAGGGCGGCGCGACCAGCATCGCCGTCGATCAGGTCTCCTTCGACCTGATGCCGGGCGAAGTCGTCGCCCTCGTTGGCGAATCCGGTTCCGGTAAGTCGGTCACGGCGAATTCCATCCTCAAATTGCTGCCCTATCCGGCAGCGAGCCATCCTTCGGGGAAAATCCTGTTCGACGGCAAGGATATGCTGACCCTGCCGGAACGTGCGCTTCGCGCCGTGCGCGGCAACGACATCACGATGATCTTTCAGGAACCGATGACCTCGCTCAACCCGCTCCACACCATCGAGCGGCAGATCGGCGAGATTCTGGAGCTGCATCAGGCGATTACGGGCGCGGGCGCGCGGGCGCGTACGCTGGAACTGTTGCTTCAAGTGGGCATTCGCGAACCGGAAAAGCGCCTGAAGGCCTATCCGCATGAATTGTCCGGCGGCCAGCGGCAGCGTGTGATGATCGCCATGGCGCTTGCCAACCGGCCGAAACTTCTGATCGCCGATGAACCCACGACGGCGCTTGACGTGACGGTTCAGGCCCAGATTCTCGAGCTGCTCGGTGATCTGAAAACGCAGCACGGCATGTCCATGCTGTTCATCACCCATGACCTCGGTATCGTCCGCAAATTTGCCGACCGCGTCTGCGTCATGACCAAGGGAAAGATCGTCGAGACCGGCACGGTGGAGCAGGTGTTTGCCGATCCGCAACACGCCTATACCCGCCATCTTCTGGCTGCCGAACCGAAGGGTGAGCCGCCGCTTTCCGACGCCAGCAAACCCGTGGTCATGCAGGGCGACGATATCAAGGTCTGGTTCCCGATCAAGGCGGGGCTGATGCGTCGGGTGGTCGACCATGTGAAAGCGGTCGACGGTATCGATATCACCCTGCGTGCAGGCCAGACGGTGGGCGTGGTGGGCGAATCCGGCTCGGGCAAGACGACGCTCGGTTTGGCTCTCTCGCGGCTGATCGCGTCTGAGGGACGTATCAGCTTCATCGGCCAGTCGATCGACCACTATTCCTATGAAATGATGAAGCCGCTCAGAAACCGGCTGCAGGTGGTGTTTCAGGACCCTTACGGTTCGCTCAGCCCGCGCATGTCCGTAGGCGAGATCGTCGCCGAGGGCCTGAAAGTGCATGAGCGATCTCTTTCGGCCGACGAGCGCGATACCCGTGTGGCCACTGCGCTGGAAGAGGTCGGCCTCGATCCGGCCACCCGCTGGCGGTATCCGCATGAGTTTTCCGGAGGCCAGCGCCAGCGCATCGCCATTGCCCGCGCCATGGTGCTTAAACCCCGTTTCGTCATGCTGGATGAGCCGACATCCGCGCTCGACATGAGTGTGCAGGCGCAGGTGGTCGATCTCTTGCGCGATCTCCAGGCAAAGCACGAGCTGGCTTATCTCTTCATCAGCCACGATCTGAAGGTGGTGAAGGCGCTTGCCAACGACCTGATTGTTATGCGCCACGGCAAGGTGGTGGAGAGCGGTCCGGCGGCGGATATTTTCGCCAACCCGCAGCAGGACTATACCAAGGCGCTGCTGGCGGCGGCCTTCAATATCGAGGCGGTGAAAACGAAAGCGGTCAGCCAGTAAGGCGCGTCGAATTTTCCATTAAGGCAATGATTTTTCTGTTGCTTCGCGGAAAATGCCGACCCATGTTGCGATGAACGTGACATGGAAACGGATTGATTGCGATGGCAGCGGATGTGGTCGTTTTGGGAGCGGGGATCATCGGGGTCTCTGTCGCTTTGCAACTGGCCCGGAGGGGCAAATCGGTAGTGCTGGTGGACCGGCGCGGACCGGGCGAAGAGACCTCTTTCGGTAATGCGGGGCTGATCCAGAGAGAGGGCGTGGTACCTTATGGCTTCACGCACGACCTTGCGCTGCTGCTGCGCTATTCGCTGAACAACAGGATCGATGTCCGTTATAGGCCCTCTGCCCTGCCGAGAATGGCGCCTTTCCTCGGCCGTTACTGGTATAATTCCGCAGCCATGCGGCATGCCACGATCGCCCGCGCCTATACGCCGCTGATCGAACATTCAGTTTCCGAGCACAGCATCCTGATCGACGAGGCCAAGGCCGGCGATCTGATCGTGAAAAATGGCTGGATGCAGGCCTATAGGACCGCCGCAAGGCGGGACGCTGATTATGCCTTTGCCGAG
Source organism: Agrobacterium tumefaciens str. B6 (assembly GCF_001541315.1). Lineage (GTDB taxonomy): Bacteria > Pseudomonadota > Alphaproteobacteria > Rhizobiales > Rhizobiaceae > Agrobacterium > Agrobacterium radiobacter. The sequence goes on from NZ_LMVK01000001.1 coordinate 132,338, forward strand.
CGTCTTTCGCGCGAGCACGGCATATCCCACACCAAACTCGATGCCGAAAAGCTTGCCGCGGCCGAACCGCATCTCAGCCGGGATTTCGTCGGCGGGCTGAAATGGGATGACCCGTGGTCGGTGCTTGATCCGCACGCGCTGACGCTTGCCTATGTCAAACTGTTTGAAAGCCTCGGCGGAACTTTTGTCCGGGGCGATGCCTTCACCCTCAGCCAAACGACAAGCGGCTGGACGGTGCGCACCGAGACCGGCGCAATCGAGGCCGAACATGCCGTCGTGGCGCTCGGTCCCTGGGCGGATACCGTCACGGAACGGCTGGGTTACCGTTTCCCGCTTGGCGTGAAGCGCGGCTATCACATGCATTATGCGCCCCAGGAGGGCACGAAGCTCAATAACTGGCTGATCGATGCCGAGCGTGGGTATTTCCTTGCGCCGATGCGCAAGGGTATCCGCCTGACGACGGGTGCGGAATTTGCCGAGCGCGATGCACCGAAATCTCCCGTGCAGATCGAGCGGGCGGAACGGGTGGCGCGCACCGTCTTTCCTCTTGGCGGCAGGCTGGATGCGGAACCGTGGATGGGCGCGCGGCCCTGCACGCCGGATATGATGCCGATCATCGGCAAAGCACCGCGTCATAAAACGTTGTGGTTTGCTTTCGGGCATGCCCATCACGGCCTCACACTTGGGCCGATCACCGGCCGTGTGCTGGCGGAAACCATGCTGGGCGAAACGCCTGTTATCGCCATCGACGCCTATCGCCCGGAAAGGTTCAATCCCTGATAGCTAAATCCGCTGGCCTTCCGGGGACAGGCCACGTAACATGGTCAAGTGCAAAGGGGAAAAGGGGCAAACGTCATCATGGTGGCGAGGTTTCTCATCTATCAGCAGCAGGACGATTTTCGTTAGCGACCTTCGCTGCGCATGAAACGAGATGGAAACGGCTTGCTGGTGCATGATGGATGATATTGAAAACGCAAAGAAATTTTTCGCCGATAACCCCGATATCGAAATACTTGAAGCTTTCGTCATAGACGCGAATGGTGTGCCGCGCGGCAAGTGGATTCCGCGCGAACGGGCAATCGACGTTCTTGAAAAGGGAATGGCTATCCCCCGTTCCGTTTATGCGTTGGATATATGGGGGCGGGATGTGCATGCCGCAGGTCTTGCGGAAGGCACGGGCGATCCCGATGGTTTTTGCTTCCCCGTTCCCGGCACGCTGTCGCGGGTCACATGGCTTGGCAGGCCGACAGCACAGGTTCTGCTGGCGATGAAAAATCCGGATGGAACCGGTTTTTATGGTGATCCGCGCCATGTTCTGGCGCAGGTTCTGAGCGCCTATAAAAAGGCCGGTCTCACGCCGGTCGTGGCGACCGAACTCGAATTTTACCTGATCGATCCCGTCCGCTCTGCACTTGACCCGGTCCGTCCGCCGCATAGCCGCGAGGGCCGGTGGCATACGGGCCAGACACAGGTTCTGTCGATTTCCGAATTGCAGGATTTCGAGGATGTCTTCCATGACATTGCCACAGCCTGTCGGGCGCAGGGCGTTCTTGCCGATACGACGCTGCGCGAAAACGGCCCCGGACAATATGAAATCAATCTCAACCATGTGCCGGATGCCCTGCAGGCCGCCGATTTTGCCGTTTTCCTGAAGCGCATCGTCAAGGGCGTGGCGCGCCGGCACGATCTCGACGCGACCTTCATGGCCAAGCCTTACGGTTTGCAGGCCGGCAACGGCATGCATGTGCATTTTTCCGTTATCGATAGGGACGGCAGGAACATCTACGCCGGGGAAAATGGCCCGTCGGATGCGCTGATGCATTCGGTTGGCGGCCTCTTGGAAAACATGGGGGAAAGCATGGCGATCTTCGCGCCCCATGCCAATTCCTATCGCCGGTTGACCCCCAGCGAACATGCGCCAACCTATGCCTCCTGGGGCATCGACAACCGCTCGGCGGCGGTGCGTGTCATCGTTGCCAGCAAGGCGGCGACGCGTATCGAACATCGCGTCGCCGGTGCCGATACCAATCCCTATCTCGTTGTCGCGATGATCCTGAGCGCCGCGCTTGCCGGCATGAAGGAGAAACGCCAACCCGGCGGCGCGATTGCCGGCGACAGCCACGCGATCAACCACGAGCCGCTGCCCACCAACTGGGACTATGCATTGCAGCGCTTCACACGATCGAGCTTTGCCTATGCGACGCTCGGCCAGAAGTACCGGACGCTGTTTTCCGCCTGCAAACAGCAGGAGCTTTCCGAATTTTCCCTGCGTGTAACCGACGTCGAATATGACGCCTATATCAGGACGGTGTGAGATGGCTGAGGTAACGAACATTCCCAATCCCGGCCACACATCCTCCTGGTACGCGGCCTCCGCCAATGTCAAATCCGTGCGGCCGACACTTGAAGGCGCGCTGGAAGCGGATGTCTGCGTCATCGGCGGCGGTTTCACCGGCATTTCCGCAGCGCTTGAACTCAGTGAGCGCGGCTATTCCGTCATCGTTCTTGAAGGTGTGCGGGTCGGCTTCGGCGCTTCGGGTCGCAATGGCGGCCAGATCGTCAACGGCTATAGCCGTGATCTCGAGACCATCGCAGGCCGTTACGGGCACGAAAAGGCGGTGAAGCTTGGAGAAATGTCGCTTGAAGGCGGCGCTATCATCCGCAGCCGCATCGCGAAATACGCCATCGACTGCGATCTCGTCGATGGCGGTTTCTTTGCCGCCTTTACGCCGAAACAGATCCGCGAAATGGAAGCTCACAAGGCCCATTGGGAAAAACACGGCCATGGCGGGCTCGAAATGGTCTCCAAGGCGGATGTCGGCCAGTATGTGAAGACGGACCGTTATGCCGGCGGTATGATCGACCGCCTCGGTGGCCACATCCACCCGCTCAATCTGGTGCAGGGGGAAGCGGCGGCGGCTGAAAGCCTCGGTGCTCGGATATTCGAAAATTCGCGGGTCATTGCGGTAGAGCAGGGGGAGAACCCCGTCGTGCGGACCGCGACGGGCAGTGTGAGGACGAAATATGTTCTCGTCTGCGGCAATGCCTATCTCGGCACATTGCTACCGGAAATCGGCGAGCGGATGATGCCCGTCTCAAGCCAGGTCATGGCGACGGAGCCGCTCGATGCCGACCTGATTGAGGAGCTTCTGCCCGCCGATTATTGCGTCGAGGATGCCAATTACATTCTCGATTATTACCGCCGCCCCTCGGATAATCGCCTGCTCTATGGCGGCGGCATCGGTTATGGCGGCAGCGACCCTGCCGATCTGACGGGCGTGATCCGGCCGAACATGCTGAAGACCTTCCCGCAACTAGAAAAGACGAAGATCGACTTCGCCTGGAGCGGCAATTTCGCGCTGACCCTGACGCGCATCCCGCATATGGGCAGGCTCTCGGACAATATCTATTTTTCGCATGGCGACAGCGGCCATGGCGTCACGACCACGCATCTGCTTGGCAAGATATTGGGCGAGTCCGTTGCCGGTCACGCTGAACGTTTCGATATCTGGAGTTCGCTGCCGAACTATCCGTTCCCGGGCGGCAAGACGTTCCGCGTGCCGCTGACCGTGCTTGGTGCATGGTGGTACGGCATGCGCGACAGGCTCGGATTTTAGAACGTTACCGCCTTCAAACCGGAAAGTGCGTTTTTCGCAATATCCTCGGGTGTGGTGTCGATGCTGACGGTTACGACGCCCGGTTCGCCGGTCGGCACTTCCAGCGTGGCAAGCTGGGTCTGCAGCAGCGAAAGTGGCATGAAATGGCCTTTGCGTTCACCCATGCGCCGGCTGAGAAGTTCCAGGCTGCCATCCAGATAAACGAAGGCAAGCGGGCCGCCGGTAGCCTTGCGAAGCCGGTCGCGATAGATTTTCTTGAGCGCCGAGCAGGAAACGACGACACCGTTATTTTCGATGCCCTTGCGCAGTTCCGCGCCGATCAGATCGAGCCAGGGCCAGCGATCTTCGTCAGTCAGGGGAATACCCTCGGACATTTTATCGACATTGGATTTAGGGTGAAGCTTGTCGCCCTCAATGAAGGCAATACCCAGTTTTTCCGCCAGTTCCTCTGCGACCGTGGACTTGCCAGAGCCGCTCACTCCCATCACGACAATTGCCTGTGTCACCCGAACCTCTGATATTTCTGTTTCGACGGTCAGCCCCTAACATGTGCGGCAGATATCGGGAATACAAAAATGCGGGGCTTGCCCATGTCAGTGCCCGGTTTTGCGGGCTGCGGCTTTTTCCAGCGCGGAAAAGCCGGTGTGAATCAGGATCGCCAGCGCCGCAACGATAAGCCCGCCCTGCAGAATGAAGGCGAGGTTGTTGGATTGCAGACCGGCAATGATCACTTCACCGAGCGTATGCGCCGCGACTGTCGAGCCGATGGTAGCGGTGGAAAGGCTGATGACCGCCGAAAGCCTGATGCCCGCCAGAATGGCCGGAAGGGCGAGCGGCAATTCCACTTTGAGAAGCCGTTGCCAGCCGGTCATGCCGCTGCCTCTCGCGGCATCCATCACGGTGGCGGGCAGGGTGGTCAGCCCTGTCAGCGTATTTTCGAAAACTGGCAGCAACGCATAGAGAAACAGCGCAATGAGCGTGGGTTTTTCGCCAAAACCGATTATCGGTACGGCAAGCGCCAGCACCGCCACGGGCGGAAAAGTCTGGCCGATATTGACGATGCTGCGCGAGAGCGGCAGGAAATCCGTCCCGAATGGCCGGGTGACGAGAACCGCAAGCGCGCCCGCCGTCAGTGTGGCGAGCCCGGTCGCAATCGCGACTGTGGTTAGATGTGACAGCGTCAGGGAAAACAGATTTGCCTGCGTGTAGATCGCCGGCGCATTGGCCTGCACGAGAGGGCGGAACAGCGGTGCGAAGACCTGCGGCACGGCGAGGAAGATGATCAGCGCCAGCGTCAGGAAACCGAGGGCAAACAGGGATAAGGTGTTTTTCATGGGGCGCCGGCGGCACGCTGGAGGAGAACGTCACGCCGCACGCGGCCGGCGGGTTGCCCGTTAGCCTTGATTACCGGCAAGGCATCGCGACCCGCCCATAACATTGCCGACAGGGCGTCGCGCTGGCTTGTATGTTCGGTGAGCGGTTCACCCTCGGCACTTCCCGGCTCCACGATGTCTGCAACGGAGAGAACCGAAAGCAGTTTCAGCGCCCGTTCGTTTTCGCCGATCATGGTGCGGACAAAATCCGTCGCCGGTTTCAGCACGAGCTCGGATGGCGGGCAGTCCTGGACGATGCGGCCCTTGTCCATCACGGCGATACGATCCGCCAGATGAAAAGCTTCGTCCATATCGTGTGTGACGAGAACGACCGTCACGCCGAGCTTCTTCTGGATATCGAGAAGATCGTTCTGGGCCTTGGCGCGGATCACCGGGTCCAAGGCGCCGAAGGGCTCGTCCATCAGGAGAATGTTGGGTTCGGCGGCCAGCGCACGCGCCACGCCGACGCGCTGCTGCTGGCCGCCTGAGAGTTCATGTGGGAAACGGTCGGCATAGAGCGCGGGGTCAAGCTGGAAGAGGTGCATCAGCGCATCGATCTTGGCCGCGATGCGCTTGCGGTCCCAGCCGATCAGCTGCGGCACGGTCGCGATATTTTCGGCGACCGTCCGGTGCGGAAACAGGCCATGGCCCTGAATGGCATAGCCTATCTGGCGGCGCAGTTTGAAGCCGGGTATCGCGCTGACATCCTCTCCGTCGATCCGGATCATGCCGGATGTTGGCTCCACCAGCCGGTTTATCATGCGCAGCAGGGTGGTTTTTCCCGACCCCGAGGTGCCGACGATGACGGTGACGGTGCGCGGCGCTACCGTTAGCGATACCTGATCCACGACGGTCGTATCGCCATATCGTTTCGTGATGGTGTCGATCTCGATCATGCCTTTTGCCTTCCGCCTGCGCTGAAGAGATTGCTGTCGATGAGGGCATCGAGGGTGATCGCGGCGGCAAAGCCGAGAAGAACGGTGGGCACGGTGCCAAGCAGCACGAGGTCCATGGCCGTCTGCCCGATGCCCTGAAACACGAAAACGCCAAAACCACCGCCGCCGATCAGGGCCGCGATCGTCGCCAGCCCGATATTCTGCACCAGCACGATGCGAATACCGGTGAGGATGACCGGCATGGCCAGCGGAAATTCCACCCGCAGCAGCCGTTGCACCGGTGTCATGCCAAGGCCGCGCGCCGCTTCCCGCACCGCCTGCGAAACCCCGGCAAGGCCGACCACCGTGTTGGAAACCACCGGCAGCAGCGAATAGAGAAACAGCGCCACGAAGGCGGGCGCCATGCCGATGCCGGCAATGCCGATCTTCGCTGCACCCGGGACCGTGGCCGCGATCCATCCGAGCGGCGCGATCAGCAAACCGAAAAGGGCGATGGAGGGGATGGTCTGGACGATATTGAGGGTATTCAGCACCCCCGCCCGCAGCCGTTCGACCTTGTAACAGAGGATGCCGAGCGGAATACCCGCGATGGTCGCCGCGATCAGCGAGCCGATGGCAAGCTCCACGTGCCGCAGGGCCGCGGTCCAGAATATATCGGCCCGGCCGGTATATTCCTTGATGATGGAGAGATCGTTCCAGAGGCCGCTTGTCAGCACCGCCGCAAGCGCAGCCACCGCCACCAGCAACAGCAAAATCCTAACGGCGGGCTTCGGCTGGAGACGGGCAATACAAACAGTCGTGAGCAGAGCCAATCCGGCAAATATCAGCCAGAAACCGCTGGCGGGCGAAACGCGGGCAAAGCCATTGCCCTGCGGCGTGAGGAAAGACGCCGCCTGGCCGACAAAAACCGCCAGTGCAGCAAGGCCGGCCAGCGCGACTGTGAGCTTCAGTCGCGCGGGAAAGCGGAAAAATGCGATGAAAGCCGCAAGGAGAATGATGGTGGTGAGAACGGCGGCAGCCGCAGCCGGAAGGGCTTCGAAGACCGTTCTTGTTTCGCCCTGAACGATCCGGTTTGCGCGGAATGTCATGAAGGGCGATATAAAAAGCGCATAAAGAAGCAGGCACGAAATCAGTACGCCCACCTTGTCAGGCCATTTCGTCAAATCCAGCTTCCCTCCCCTGGGTTAGGGCGGGACCAGGAGAACGCTTCCGTTCCCGAAGCCCGCTCCAGCGCCGCGAGTGTTACTTGACGAAACCGTTCTTGGTCAGAAAGTCGAGCGCCACGGTCTTGGCCTGTTCGCCACCCACCTGCACGCGGGCGTTCAAATCCTGCAGCGTTGCCAGATCGAGCTTTTCGAACACCGGTTTCAGCAGTTCCTCAATATTCGGGTGCTTTTTGAGAACCTCTTCGCGAATGATCGGTGCTGGTTGATAGACCGGCTGCACATGCTTGTCGTCCTCCAGCACCACAAGGCCGGAGGGGGCGATGCCGCCATCCGTGCCATAGACCATGGCTGCATTGGCGTTGTTCGTCTGGTTGGCGGCGGCGGCGATCGTGGCCGCGGGGTCGCCGCCGGAAAGCGTGATCAGCTGGTCAGGCTTCATGGTGAAGCCATAGGTGGTCTGAAATGCAGGCAGCGCTGCGGCGGAATTGACGAATTCGGAAGAAGCGGCAAGGACCACCTCGCCGCCGCCGGCAACATATTTGCCGAAGTCGGAAAGCGTCTTCAGATTGTTCTTGTCGGCGACATCCTTGCGCAGGGCAATTGCCCAGGTGTTGTTGGCCGGCGATGGTGTCAACCAGACGATCTTGTTGGCATCGTAATCGAGTGTTTTGGCCTCTTCATAACCCTTGGCGGCATCTTTCCAGAGTGGATCGTCCGCCTTGGAGAAAAAGAAGGCGGCGTTGCCGGTATATTCAGGATAAATGTCGATTTCGCCCGCGGTGATCGCTTTTCGCACAACCGGTGTGGCGCCAAGCTGGATGCGATCTGTCGTTTCGATCTTGTTCTGGTTCAGGATAGCGAGAATGATGTTGCCAAGAACGCCGCCCTCCGTGTCGATCTTCGACGACACCACCACCTGCGCCTGAGCGATGGAAACAGAAAAGGCAAGCGCAAGTCCGGCGCCCGTCAACGTCATCAAGCGGTTCATCAATGTTCCTCCGGTGGGTCAGCCTGCCGAACAGGCGAAAGATCGCCGCCGCAATTGCGGCGGAGTATCAACGACCGGAAAGAAAAAAGGTTGCACGCCATCCGCATTTTCGCGTCGATGGCTCCCGTCGGTGCCGATGGCCGCTTTCGTCAGGCTTCGTCGTCCCGCTTGCGCGCATCCTTGCCCATGACGAGCGGCATGAGAACGGAGAGGAAGAGAAGCCTGATGACGTGGTGGGAGCCGACATAGGCGGTATCGGCATGCATCATCACTGCCATCGCCGCCATGGTTTCCAGGCCACCCGGTGAATAGGCGATCATGACGGCATTGAGCGGGACGCCGGTCACACCGGAAATCATCCAGGCAATGCTGCCGGCAATCAGCATCACGGCGATTGTGACGACGAAACCCGCCAGAAAGCCTTTCCGCACGTCCATCAGCGAGACATTCGAAAAGCGTGTGCCGATAAGGCAACCGATCAGCACATAAACCGGCAGGCTGAGCCAGGTGGGAACACCACCCTCGGTAAGGCCGGTAATGTGGGTGCTGATGGAAATGGCGACGCCGCCCAGCAGCAGTGCGGCCGGAAACTTCCAGCGCAGGAAAAGCCAGCCGGTCAGAAGCGAGGCGCCGATGGTCAGCGCCAGCGTGAACAGGCCCATTGGCGGGTTGGTGACAAGCGGTTCCGTGCTGACGAGATCGAAATATTCCACGATCAGCGGCACGGAAAGTGTTAGCGCCAGCACCCGCACACTTTGCACGATGCTGACGGTTGCAAGGTCGCTTTTCGTCTCGGCACCAAGGCTGATGATATAGCTGAGATGACCGGGAGAGGCGCCCAGCATCGCCGTTGTCCGGTCGTAACCGAAGCCGTAATGCAGGATCCAGTAAGCGACATAGAGCATGATGACGACAGCGACGAGCACGACGACGAAGCTCACGGGCCAGGTCTTCGCGGCATCTATCACGGAGGGCGTCACGCTCGTTCCCATCGAAATGCCGACGACGACGAAACAGGCATTGCGGATGAAAGCGGGAACGCCAAGCCTTATGCCGGCGAGCCCCGTGATCGTCACCGCAAGCGCCGGGCCGGACAGAAAGGGTGCCGGGATATCGATGAGGCTGGCGAGCAGCGCACCTATGCTGCCGATGAGCGCGGTAAGCGCAAATGTATGGAATTCAGGCTTGATGATCATTGCGACGCTGATTGGTTGCTTGAAAAAGCTCGTGACCAAATGCGCCGCTTCCGTTCGCGACGTCAACACGCGGGATCAAAAATATTATATTTCGCGCGTCTTCCATAAAAGAAAAGCCCGTGACCTCAAGGACACGGGCTATGACAATTGCCGAGGAGGAAATGGGATGATCAGGCAGCCGGAAGGGCAGCGACCTTCGGCATTTCCGTGTCCAGGCCAAGCAGGAAGTTGATCTGCGGCCGAGCCTTGACGAGATCATCGATCGAGTATTCCGCCAGAACGTCAAAAAACGCATTGAGCGCCTTGCGAAGCGCCGAGTTGAGGCCGCAGCTGTCCACAAGCGGACATTCCACAGCGCCATCTTCGAAGCATTCGGCCATGGCGAAGCTGTCTTCAGTCACTCTCACCACGTCGAACAGACTGATTTTTTCAGCGGGTTTGCCAAGGCGCACGCCGCCGTTACGGCCGCGCACGGTTTCCACCAGGCCCGCCTTGTTGAGCGGCTGCAGGATTTTGAACAGGAACAGCTCCGAAACGCCATAGGCTCTGGCGATCTCAGGAATGCGGCTCAGATGGCCTTCATTGGCGGCGCAATACATCAACATGCGAACGGCATAGTTGGTCTGTTTGGTCAAGCGCATGCTGGTCTCCTAACTCTCAATGTGGAGTTATATAGTCTCTTTTTCAGTTTAGAACAATTCCAGAAACTGAAAAAACTGGCACCCATCAGATATTTCTTAAACAGCCTTGTTGACCGTCCTGATGATTCATGAACAAACAAGTCAAGAATCGGAATGTAATGGAGGCATTCATAATGGCAAGCTTGAAATCATACTTTTCCGCTGCCGTTTTTTCAGGGCTGACGATCCTTTCCTTCGCGCCCGCCGCTCTGGCAGAGGGGGAGGTTAACGTCTATTCCTATCGCCAGCCTGAATTGATCCAGCCGCTGCTCGATGCCTTCACCAAAGAAACCGGCATAGAGGCGAATGTACTTTTCCTCGACAAGGGGCTGGTCGAACGCATCCAGGCCGAGGGTGTCAATTCACCCGCAGATGTGCTGCTGACGGTTGATATCGCCCGTCTCGTCGAGGCGAAGGAAGGCAAGGTTACCCAGCCGGTTCTGGGCGATCCCGTCATCGAAAAGGATATCCCCGCCAACCTGCGTGATCCCGAGGGCGAATGGTTTGGTCTCACGACGCGCGGTAGGGTTGTCTACGCTTCGAAGGAGCGGGTGACACAGAAGGACATTACCTATGAGGAGCTTGCTGATTCCAAGTGGAAGGGCAAGATCTGCATTCGCGATGGCCAGCATTCCTACAATATCGCGTTGATCGCCTCGATGATCGCCCATCACGGCGTCGATTATACCCGCACGTGGCTGACGGGTCTGAAGAACAATCTCGCCCGCAAGCCTGACGGAACAGACCGCAGCCAGGCGAAATCGATCTTTTCCGGCGAGTGCGATATCGCGCTTGGCAATACCTATTATGTCGGCCTGATGTTGACCAATGATCGCGAGCCGGAAGAAAAGGAATGGGCTGGATCGGTGCGGGTGATCTTCCCCAATGCGGGCGATCGCGGCACACATGTGAATATTTCCGGCATGGCGCTGACGAAATACGCACCCAACAAGGACAACGCGCTGAAGCTCATGGAATTCCTGGCCTCTCGCGAGGCGCAGGAGATTTACGCTAAACAAGTCTTCGAATATCCGGTGCTGCCCGGTGCCGAGCCTTCCGACGTGGTGAAGGGTTTCGGTCCCATCCATCCCGACAAGCTGCCGCTGACGGACATCGCCGCCCGTCGCAAGCAGGCATCCGAACTGGTGGATGAAGTGGGTTTCAACGACGGCCCGACCAACTGAAGCCGTTTTCCGTATACCGGCGGGTCAGTTACCCGCCGGCTTGTTGTCCAGCGAAGCGTTGTAGTCGAGGATAGCCTTGCGCCTTTCCGGCGTTCCGGGATGGGTGGAGACAATGCTGGTGCCGCCCTTGTCGCCCAGTTTTTCTTCCAGCAGCGCGAAGAAGCGTTCGATGGCAGTGGGGTCAAGCCCGGCCTTGCGCATCAGTTCCACGGAGCGCTGATCCGCCTGCCGCTCGGCATCGCGCGAGTGCGATAGCGCCAGAAGTCCGCCGCCCTGGGTAAGAATGTCCTCCATGGCCGAACCGACATCGCCGGCAATCAGCATGACAAGACCGGCAACCCCGGCGGCGCGGTATAGCTGCCGCAGGCTGTGCTCATATTCGACATGGCCGATTTCATGGGCGAGAACCCCGGCGATCATCTGCCTGTCGTTGCCGGCCAGCTCCACCAGCTCGTCCGTCAATACCAGCGTGCCATCCGGCAGTGCAAAGGCATTGGGGCCGATGTAACCGCCCTTGCGGAAATTCAGCTTGTAGTCGTCAGGCGAACCTTCCGCATGGGCGGCGATCCGGGAAAATTCAGAGCGGATGGCGTCCTGCTCTTCCTGCGGAAGTTCGCTTGGAGAGAAGACTGCCTGGTCGAGGGCCTGCATGGTACTGGCCGACATGACCTGCGGAACGATGGGCGGGGTTCCCGCGACCGCCAGTTCCACGAGCGCCGGAAGCGCCCGCTTGTAGGGGCCGTAAACCAGAAGAACGGCTGCGGGGGGGGTGCCGATCAGCCGGGGGCGAACTGTTCCAGCCAGGGCACGAAACCGGATCGCTTGGCAATGGGCTGGCCAAGCAGCCGGTCCACGCCGTCATTGTCGCGGGTTTCGAACAGCGACCCGTCGGGAAAATGCAACTCCCGGGGGATGGTGCCGACCCGGTGGCTGATCTCGACCGTTTTTATCTCGGCCTGGGTTCTGACGTGGTTGTCCTTCGCATCGAGCACGAGAAGGACCGTGCCGCCAAGCTTCAGCCTGGCGGCACTGGAAAGGTTGGAGCGAGCGGTATGCCACTCGCCCGAAACGGTTTCTCCGGTGTCAGAAACCAAATTCGAAACCTTCCATATCCATATATTCGGCACTGACGGCGGCCCCCGTTGCTTCCATCGAGGAGAGGACCTCGCCCACATCGCCGTTGAAACGGATTGCCGTGCGCTCCACGGTATAACGCGCTTCGCGGACCGCCGCCCACGGCCGCATCAGACCAAGGGTGAAAACGGTGACGATCAGGTTGGAGATGACGATCCAGAGATAGCGGCCGCGATGCAGGTCGCTGTGCAGGTCATGCTTTCCATCCAGCAGCATGGAGGAAATGACGACATTGCGAACGCCGGTGCGATAAACGACGCCGGCAAGGCCATAGACCAGAAATGCGCCGAAAACGCCCACATAGAGCGATGCGAGCGCCGTGGCCATGGCGGTAGTCTCGTCCTCGAGCATCGCACTGTTTGCCGCAAAGGCTGCAAGGCCGAAGAAGCCGACCACGATGCCGCCGATCACCACCATGATCGCGGGAATGATCCAGGCGCGATAGAGCTTGCCAATCTTGGGGTCGGCGCTGAAGGGGCGGTCGCCATAACGCAGGTTGCCGAAAATATAGCGGTTTGCCCAGCGGCTGGACAGCGGCGCCAGAATGCCGAAGGAGAAGAACGCAACGAGGCTGCCAAGCAGGATGGAGACAAAAGCGCCCCACGCCGTGCCGACAAAATCAAAACGCACATTGCGATAGCTCGTCACCCGCGCATTGAAACGAATGCTGCGCGTGATCAGCCATGGAAAGAAGATCATCAGCAGGATTGCCGGCACGAAGACCAGGAACGGATGGATAAGACCGATGAGCTGCGAGATGACGATGAAGGCAAAGGCGATCAGGCGGCCCTTGAAGATTTGCCCGCCGGTGGCGTGGTAGCCGAAAGCGCGGCCGGCCAGCACGGTGTTGCCGTTGAAATAACGCTTGCGGCGCACCTTCGCCCAAGCGGAATAAATGCCGATGGTGACGATCGTCAGGAGAATATTGACGATCCAGATTCCAAAATATTCCTTGGCATTTCCGCTGAACGAGCCGCGTTCGATTGCGCGCTGATCCACGCTGACAGAGATGTCACTCATAATGGTCCCTCATGGCATGCCCCTCTCCGGGCAGATTGAGTTGCAGGCTTCCCCGCTATCGTCGGTTTGGCGGCGTCCCCACGCCGCAACGGCTGTCTTACGCCATAACATCTTTAAGTGGAAATATTTTGAAGGAAAAACTTGATGATTTTGGTTTTCTTTTAATCAAAAAAAAGCCCCGCTGCAAAAACAGCGGGGCTTTTTTCCGATTGCCGGATTTTCGGCTTATTTCATCGTCGGCATGACGAATTCGGCACCCGACTTGATGCCCGACGGCCAGCGCGAGGTGATCGTCTTGGTCTTCGTCCAGAACTTGATCGAATCCGTGCCGTGCTGGTTGAGATCGCCGAAGCTCGAAGCCTTCCAGCCACCGAAGGAGTGATAGGCGAGCGGAACGGGGATCGGAACGTTGATGCCGATCATGCCGATGTTGACGCGGCTTGCGAAGTCGCGGGCAGCGTCGCCGTCACGGGTGTAGATCGCAACGCCGTTGCCGTACTCATGCTTCATCGGCAGTTCGAGCGCGTCTTCGTAATTCTTGGCGCGAACGACGGACAGAACCGGTCCGAAGATTTCGGTCTTGTAGATGTCCATGTCAGGGGTGACGTGGTCAAACAGGCAACCGCCGACGAAATAACCGTCTTCATAACCCTGCAGCTTGAAGTCGCGGCCATCGACCAGCAGCTTCGCGCCCTGTTCAACGCCGCTGTCAATCAGGCCCCTGACGCGCGTCTGCGCTTCCTTGGTAACGAGCGGGCCCATATCGGCCTTGTCGTCGGTATAGGGGCCGATCCTCAGGCTTTCGATCTGCGGGATGAGCTTTTCAACGAGGCGGTTTGCCGTCTCCTCGCCAACCGGAACCGCAACGGAAACAGCCATGCAGCGCTCGCCGGCCGAACCGTAACCGGCGCCCATCAATGCGTTCACGGCCTGATCGAGATCGGCATCCGGCATGATGATCATGTGGTTCTTCGCGCCGCCGAAGCACTGCGCGCGCTTGCCGTTCATGGCGGCGGTGCCGTAGACGTAACGGGCGATCGGCGTCGAGCCAACGAAGGAGACCGCGCCGATGTCAGGATCGGTCAGGATGGCGTCGACGGCACCCTTGTCACCGTTGACGACGTTGAGGATACCGGCCGGAAGACCGGCTTCGATCATCAGTTCGGCAAGGCGGATCGGCAGCGACGGATCGCGTTCAGATGGCTTCAGGATGAAGGCGTTGCCGCAGGCAATCGCCGGGGCGAACATCCACATCGGGATCATGCCGGGGAAGTTGAAGGGCGTGATGCCCGCGCCGATGCCGACCGGCTGGCGGATCGAATACATGTCGATGGCCGGGCCTGCGCCCTCGGTGAACTCACCCTTCTGCAGATGCGGAATGCCGCAGACAAATTCGCAGACTTCGAGGCCGCGGACGATATCGCCCTTGGAATCCTCGACGGTCTTGCCGTGCTCACTGGAGAGGAGCACCGCCAGCTCGTTCATGTCGCGGTTCAGAAGTTCGACGAACTTGAAGAAAACGCGGGCGCGGCGCTGCGGGTTGGTGGCGGCCCACTTGGGTTGCGCAGCCTTGGCGCTTTCCACGGCGGCGCGCAGCTCGGCTTCGCTCGCAAGTGCGACAGTCGCCTGCACTTCCCCCGTGGCCGGGTTGTAGACATTGGATGTGCGGCCGCTGGTGCCGGGCACATGCTTGCCGTTAATGAAATGACCGATTTCCTTCATGGGTTTTCCTCCAGAATGTGATGGCGCAGCATTACCTTTCGATTTGCACAAATCAATCGCCTGAAATAAGCATCCATTGTGCAAAAATGCACATAAGGAGAGTGCCGTGAACTGGGATGATGTGCGTTTGTTTCTAAGCGTGGCGCGAAGCGGGCAGTTTCTTTCCGCCGCCAGAAAGCTCGGCGTCAACCACGCCACCCTCAGCCGGCGGATTTCAGCACTTGAAGCGGCGATCGGCACGCAACTCTTCCTGCGAAGCACCAATGGCTGCGAGCTGACGGAGGAAGGCCAGCGTCTGCTTGCCGGGGCGGAGCGCATGGAAACTGAAATGCTGAATGCCCAGGCCAATCTCGGCCGCGTCGACACGGCAGTGGCGGGAACGGTGCGTATCGGCGCGCCTGATGGCCTCGGTGTTTCCTTCCTCGCGCCGCGAATTGGCCGGCTGACGGCGCGTTATCCCGATCTGAAAATCCAGCTCGTTCCGGTGCCGCGCTCTTTCTCCCTGTCACAGCGTGAGGCCGATATCGCCATCACCATCGAAAGGCCGGAGCAGGGCAGGCTGATGTTTTCAAAGCTCACCGATTATTCGTTGGGTCTCTACGCCTCGGCGGATTATCTGGCTGAATATGGAACGCCGGCGGACGTGGAAGCGCTGAAGCGCCATCGCCGGATAGGCTACGTGGAGGATCTGATCTTCTCGCCCTCCCTGAACTATACCGGCGAGATCATGCGTGACTGGGACGCCGCCTTTGAAATCTCCAGCGCCACCGGCCAGACCGAGGCGGTGCGCTCCGGTGCCGGTATCGGCATCCTGCACAATTACATCGCCGGGCAATATCCCGAACTTCTGCGGATCATGCCGCATCTCACCATCAGCCGATCCTACTGGACGGCCTATCACGAATCCGCCCGCCAATTGGTCCGTGTCCGCACGGTGGTCGATTTTCTGCAGGAACTGGTGGCTGAAGAGCGGCGCATCTTCACCTGATATCTGCATGCCGATATATTAGTACTATTAATTGTACCGACCCGGCCGTTCGGGGCTTGACAAAGGACGGCTGGTTGGACGACCAATGCAACCATTGGGAGATCGGAACTGACATGTCGACTATGATACGAAAGCTTTCGCCGACGGGCCTCGGCGTGGCCGTCATGCTGCTTGGAATGCTGCTTTTCGCGTTGAACGACGCCATGGGAAAATGGCTCGTCTCTACCTATAGCCAGGGTCAGGTGATCCTCATCCGCAGCGCCGCAGCGCTTGTCATTCTTGTTCCGATCGTCTGGAGAGCCGGCCTTTCCGGCCTCGTGAAAATCGAGCGGCCCGGCCTTCAGGTGGCGCGTGTCTTCTTCTCCACCGCAGAGCTTTTCTGTTTCTATTTCGCGGTCGCGTCTCTTCCGCTGGCCGACGTCATGACCTATTGGCTTGCGGCTCCGATTTACGTGGCGGCGCTCTCGCCGTTTCTGCTCGGAGAAAAGGTCGGCTGGCGTCGCTGGACGGCCATCGCCATCGGTTTTGTCGGTGTTCTCATCGCGCTCAAACCCAGCTCGGCAAGCCTCACCTCCGCCGCGCTCTTTTCCATCCTCGGCAGCGCCGCCTTCGCCTTCATGATGTTGTCCGGCCGCCAGCTGCGCAATACGCCCGATACGGTGCTCGCCTTCTGGCAGATCATTGGTGCGGCACTTGCGGGCATTGTCGCGGTGTTCCTCACGCCATCGGGCTGGCTGCCGGTTCAGTCCAGTTTCGATCTGGCCTTCCTCGGCCTGCTCGGTGTCGTCGCCATGGCGGCGCATGTGCTGGTCAACCGGGCGCTTAAACTCGCCGATGCCGCCACCGTCGCGCCGCTGCAATATACGCTGCTGCTCTGGGCGGTGATTTTCGGCTGGCTGTTCTTCGGTGATGTGCCGCAGACGAGTATCGTCGTCGGCGCGGGCCTGATTGTTCTTTCGGGTCTTTACATCTTCTTTCGCGAAAATACGCTCAAGCGTCGTCTTGACACCGCCGAAAGACTGGCTGCGGAGCAGGTTTGATCTTTGGTCACAATCACGGGACTTGACGAGGGCGTGATCTTCAGGGAGTAAGAAGGGGCCCTGCGATGATTTGTCTCGCAAGGGCAGAGGAAACAAAGGTGCCGGGCCCCTCTGGCGAGAGTTTTACGGCGCTCTCGCGATGTCGGTACCGCCTGCAAAAATTGGCCGGCGGATTAAAAACTATGAAAAACCTGAATGTGCTTCGCGCGCGTGCTTTCTGCGTGCGGCCTGACGCCCCGCGTCGGTCCGCAAACGCCCTCGTTTTGGGAGGTGACCGGACATGAGCGCCACCCAGAAAAAAACGCTTTCCTACTTCAAATGGGCTTTTATCGTCACCGTGGTCGGTCTGATCCTCGGCGGTTATCTCGGTTGGGAAATGACCGGAACGGTAGGCGGCACGGCGACGATCTTCTTCATCTGCGTCGTTCTGGCGGTGCTGGAAATTTCGCTCTCCTTCGACAACGCCATCGTCAACGCCAACAAGCTCAAGGATATGACGCCGGTCTGGCAGCACCGCTTCCTGACCTGGGGTATCCTGATTGCCGTTTTCGGCATGCGTATCGTCTTCCCGCTGCTCATCGTCGTCGTTGCCGCGAATGTCGGCCCGTGGACGGCAATTGTGATGGCGGCCACGCAGCCGGAACGTTACGCGGAAATCATGCAGGACGCCCATTTGCCGATTGCGGCATTCGGCGGCACCTTCCTGATGATGGTCGGCCTCAACTTCTTCTTCGACCATGAAAAGGACGTGCACTGGGTGCGCTGGATCGAAGAAAAGGCGGCGATCTATTCCTCTGTCAAGGGCATCGAGATCGCCTTCGTGCTTGTCGTCATGCTGGTCTTTTCCCGCATCATCGGCGCAAGCGATGATCCGGCGCTTGGTCCGGTCGCGGCCAACACCTTCTTCCATTCGGCGATCTGGGGTCTTTTGACCTTCCTGCTGGTGGAAGTCGTTGGCGGCATTCTCGACCGCAGCCAGGAAATGCTGGAAGGTGCAGCAAAGGGCGGCTTCGGCGCGTTTCTTTATCTCGAAGTGCTGGATGCCAGCTTCTCCTTCGATGGCGTGATCGGCGCTTTCGCGCTGACGCAAAACCTCTTCATCATCGCCATCGGTCTCGGCATCGGCGCCATGTACGTCCGTTCGATGACCATCATGCTGGTGGAGAAGGGAACGCTGGCCGAATATCGCTACCTGGAACACGGCGCTTTCTACGCGATCCTTATCCTGTCCGTCATCATGTACGTGCAGACCATGGTGCATATACCCGAGGTCATCACGGGCCTTGGCGGTGCGGGCCTGATCGGTATCTCGCTCTGGTCGTCGATCCGCTATAACCGGCAGCAAAATGCCGATGCGGTCGATGCCGCACGCGGCGCGGAAATCTGATCCGCGATTGCCCTTGCCTTCCGCTGTCGTGGCGGAAGGCAGTTTTTAAGCATTAAATTCTTTTTTGCCTGTTTTTCTTGCGATTAATTCTTTGCGGAAAATTTCGCCATAAGGAGAATATACTCCTTAAGTCTCTGTTTTTGCGAATATTTGTGCGCCGCAGCAAAACTGGCACGCTTCCTGCATCTCATTCTGCAAGTCCAGAGGGGACATTATGGCTCGAAAACGGGTCAACAAACGCCGCCGCGCCGCGCGATCTTTCGGATCTGCGCCGTGCGGCGGTTTTGTTTGTGCGGGATGGTTCTTGAGTTTTTCGCTCTGTTGAATGAAAACGGTAGGACAACGACTGGAAGGGTCACGGCTTGCCTGCACAATTGTCGCCCACGGAGGCCTTGGGGCTCTGGCATCGTGTATCCACGGCGCAGGTCGTTGACGATCAGCCGGATTTGACCTTGCGTCAAACCGCCATCCTGCTGCAGATTTATCTCGTGCCGCCGCCGCACACTGTCCGGGGTCTTGCCGCCATGCTGGGGGTCACCAAGCCGGTCATTACCCGCGCGCTCGACAGTCTCGGCGCGCTCGGGCTGGTCGATCGGGTTCGGGATGAGCGGGACAGGCGCAATGTTGTGATAAAACGCACGGTGGCCGGTGCGCTTTATCTGGAAAAAATCGGCGATCTGATTATTGATCAGGCGCGCAAGATCTAACCTCTGGATGTGAAACCCATGATGCTCGACCGCCGCCTGAATGTCTTCCGCTCCGACCTCGCCGATGAAAAACTGCAGGGCGTGGTGCAGGCCGAACGTTTTGTCAGCGGCACGGCCGCCCAGATCGTGTTGCCGGTTACTGGCCTGCGGCCGACGCCCGATCTTGCCGCCGGCATCGATACCGAGTTGCTGTTTGGCGAAACCATCCGTGTTTTCGACAGGGCCAGCGGCTGGGCATGGGTGCAGGCGGATGCGGACGGGTATGCCGGTTACGTGCCGGAAACGGCGATCGGCGATGTCGTTGTCGCCACCCATAGGGTGATTGCACCGCGCACTTTTCTCTACCCAGCCGCTGAATTGCGCAAACCGCCGGTCGCAGCGCTGTCCATGGGTAGCCTGATCCGCATCGTCGGCGAAGCGGAGACGCGCGGCACCCGTTACCTGCTGACCGAAAAGGGCGAAGGCATCATCGCTGCCCATTGCCAGACCGTCGACGCGGCGCTTGAGGAAGATTATGTGGCGGTGGCGCGGCGCTTTATCGAGACGCCCTATCTCTGGGGCGGCCGCTCCGGTTTTGGTATCGATTGTTCCGGCCTCGTGCAGCTTTCCATGGCCATGACGGGCCGGCGGGTCCTGCGCGATACCGACATGCAGGTGAAGTCGCTCGGCGTGGAAATAGAGCGGGATGAATTGCGGCGCGGCGATCTCGTCTTCTGGAAGGGTCATGTCGGCCTTATGGAAAACGAGGAAACGCTGCTCCATGCCAATGGCCATACGATGAATGTCGCACGCGAAAATCTCGATGCGGCCATCGAGCGCATTGGCTGGCTTTATGAAAAGCCAACTGCTTACCGCCGGTTGGAGGACTGAGACGGCGGCTTTCACGAAATTGTGCCTGCCACGCCCTTTGTGTGGAGGTCGCCGAAAGCCTACATCGGTTGAATGATGGTACGGGACCGGCATCAATGAAGACAAGAACGGCGACACGATTGGCAGCGATCCTCACGGCGGCTTTGCTGAGCGCGTCGGCGCAGGCACAGACTGTTTTCCAGAACGGTTTTGCCCCCGCTCCGGATGCCTATGCAAACCTGCCCGGCGTCAAGGATCCGCGCACGCTGCAGCCAAAGGTCCGCTACAACTGCCATAGCGCACTCGGCGTGACCGGATATTCCCGAGGTCCCTACAGGGATGTTTTCGGCAGCCGTGGGCTTCCTGTTCAGGGGTATCGCTGCACCGACGAAAACGGCATTTCCAGTTTCGGCGGCAGAAATCCCGTCTCCAAGGACTGGTATCCCGGCATAAACCCCGTAGACCCGACCTTCTGAAGCAGCATGTTTGAACACCGGACCGAAAACCCCATTGTGGTCTTCGGAAAATCGATGCGCGGGCGGTCGCGGCGGGCATTTGCCGGGCCAGTGCTCTGGACTTGTTGTCGCTTTTTCAGATAAATCTTTCCGCATGACAGGTTGATACCTGCCGGGGTGCGGAGTGACATCGGCTGTTCTGACCTTTGGCCGATATTGGGGAATGCGAGTATGACGAAGACCGATATAGCCACCCGTGTCCATAATCATACCTGGAAACTCGACCCGATAGTCCGCAGCCTGATTGATACGGATTTCTACAAGCTCTTGATGTTGCAGATGATCTGGAAGCTCTATCCGGAAGTCGACGCGACGTTTTCGCTGATCAACCGCACGAAGACAGTGCGGCTGGCGGAAGAGATCGACGAGATGGAGTTGCGCGAACAGCTGGATCATGCGCGCACCCTGCGTCTTTCCAAGAAAGAAAATATCTGGCTTGCGGGTAACACGTTTTACGGCCGCTCGCAGATTTTCGAGCCGGAATTCCTCTCCTGGCTTTCGAGCTATCAATTGCCGGAATACGAACTTTTCAAGCGCGACGGGCAATATGAGCTGAATTTTCATGGCCGCTGGATGGATACGACGCTCTGGGAAATCCCGGCGCTCGCGATCATCAACGAACTGCGCTCGCGCAGCGCCATGCGCTCGCTCGGTTATTTCACGCTTGATGTGCTTTACGCCCGCGCAAAGGCCAAGATGTGGGAGAAGGTCGAGCGGCTGCGGGAGCTGCCTGGCTTGCGCATTTCCGATTTCGGCACCCGCCGCCGCCACAGCTTCCTTTGGCAGCGCTGGTGCGTCGAGGCGCTGAAGGAAGGCATCGGGCCTGCTTTTACCGGTACGAGCAATGTTCTGCTCGCCATGGATTCCGATCTCGAAGCCGTGGGCACGAACGCGCATGAACTGCCGATGGTGGTCGCGGCGCTGGCGCAAACGAATGAGGAGCTGGCCGCAGCACCCTATCAGGTCCTGAAGGACTGGAACCGGCTGTACGGCGGCAACCTGCTGATCGTGCTGCCGGACGCCTTCGGAACCGCCGCATTCTTGCGCAATGCGCCGGAATGGGTGGCAGACTGGACGGGTTTCCGCCCCGACAGCGCGCCGCCGATCGAAGGCGGGGAAAAGATTATCGAGTGGTGGCAGAAGATGGGCCGTGACCCGCGCAAGAAGATGCTGATCTTCTCCGACGGTCTCGATGTCGACGCCATTATCGACACCTACAGGCACTTCGAAGGGCGGGTTCGCATGAGCTTCGGCTGGGGCACCAATCTGACGAATGATTTTGCCGGCTGCGCGCCAAAAACCATCGCCAGCCTCAAGCCGATCTCCATCGTCTGCAAGGTGAGCGACGCCAATGGCCGGCCGGCGGTGAAACTCTCGGACAATCCGCAGAAGGCAACGGGCGATCCGGCCGAAGTGGAGCGTTACCTGAAGTTCTTTGGTGAAGAGGACCACAAGGAACAGAAAGTTCTGGTTTAAAGCTTTTCCAGGAAACTTGGAGCCCGGTTTTCCATCCGGAAATGCTCCGAATTGAAAACGGGCGCTCCGGTTGAGGAAGCGCCCGTGGAAGCCTGACCTATCAGCAGATTACTTCGCGAACTGGTGTGCGATGTAATGGAAGAGTGCGCGGATACACTGCGCCTCCCCACCGATCGATGAATGATGCCTCTCGCTCAGAGACCAGCCGTAAATATCGAAATGCGCCCAGCGTCTGGTATTGGTGACAAAACGCTTCAGGAACAGGGCGGCGGTGATTGATCCGCCCATGCCGCCCGAAGGCGCGTTGGTGATATCGGCCGCGCGTGAGCGGATATCCTTGTCGTAGCCCATATAAAGCGGCATGCGCCACAGCGGATCGTCCGTATCGATGCTGGCTTCGGCGATGTCATGCGCCAGATCCTCGTCATCGGTGTAGAAGGGCGGCAGATCCGGGCCGAGCGCGACGCGGGCAGCACCGGTCAGCGTCGCCATATCGATCATCAGGTCCGGCGCATCTTCGTCCGCATAGGCTAGTGTATCCGCCAGAACAAGACGGCCTTCGGCGTCGGTATTGTCGATCTGCACGGTGAGCCCTTTACGGCTGCGGTAGATGTCGCCGGGACGGAAGGCATTGGCGGAGATGGAGTTTTCGACAGCGGGCACGAGAACGCGAAGATCGACCGGCAGCTTCGCATCCATTATCATCAGCGCAAGACCGAGGACATTGGCCGCACCTCCCATATCCTTCTTCATCAGCGCCATGGAAGCGGCGGGTTTGATATCGAGGCCGCCTGTATCGAAGCAGACGCCCTTGCCGACGAGGGTGAGGCGAGGATTGCCCTTCTTGCCCCAGTTCATCTCCAGAAGCCGCGGCGCGCTTTCGCTGGCCCGGCCGACGGCATGGATCAGTGGGAAGTTTTCCTTGAGCAGATCGTCGCCGGTGGTGACCTTCACCTTCGCCTTGTAATGAGCGGCAAGTGCACGGAAGGCGATCTCAAGCTCGTCCGGCCCCATGTCGTTTGCCGGGACATTGATGAGGTCACGCGCGAGGAAAACGCCGGCCAGAACGCGTTTTATCTCGCCGTCTTCCGCATCCTGCGGAATGAGAAGCTTTGCCCCGCTGGTCTTCGTGGTCTTGTATTTGTCGAAGCGATAGCTGCCGAGACCGAAGCCGAGAGCGAGGCGATTTGCCGTCAGCGGTGCGGTCTCGATGTGCCACTCGCCTTCCGGCAGCTCACGGGCGAGTTTCCCGGTGATGAAGGGAATTTCGGACGGATTGCTGCCGAGACCGAGAAGCACGCCGCCCAGCGAACCATCGGCGGAAGGAACGAGCAGGATGGCGCCTGCCTCTGCCTTGAAACCCGCCTTCTTTGCCCAGTCCAGCGCGACTGGGTCGATAGCGCCCTGTTCGATATGGGCCGGCGTGACGGCGAAAACCGGCAATGTGCTGCCGGCCTTGGAGCTGAAAGGGGTCGGGCGTTCGATGAACTGATAGGGCGCCATTGTATGCTTCCGTAAATGTCGAGAATCGGTGCGATTAACGCTCTGTTAGGGTTAACAGATTATTGCTTAAGCGAAAGTTGCGTCGTGTGAGTCTGTCGTATGTCGGGCGCAAGATTGATCATTCTTGGGCGGGGGCGCTGCCATGACTGCATTTTCTTTGGGCGAGACAGGCCGGACAGGGTTGCTGCGGGGAGCATGTCTTGCCGCATTGGTTCTTGCGGTTTCAGGGTGCGCGAGCACCAACAAGCCGGATCGCATGTCCACCGGCTCCATTTCCGCCGCCACCCGCTCCTATGACAACATGAACATGGAGCAGCTTCGCCAGGCGGAAGAGAGCGCCGGCAAAGCCTATGAACGCAGCCCCAAGGATAAATCGGTCGGCATGAATTATGCCAGCGTGCTGATGATGACCGGCAAGAACACACAGGCTCTCGCCGTCATGCAGCAGATCGCCATTGCCAATCCGGCGGACCGTGATGTCCTTGCCGCCTATGGCAAGTCACAGGCCGCCGCTGGCCAGCTGGAGCAGGCGCTTTCGACCATTCAGCGGGCACAGACGCCGGACCGGCCGGATTGGCGGCTATATTCCGCCGAGGGTGCCGTGCTCGATCAGCTTGGACGCTCGAACGAGGCACGTTCCCGATACAGGCAGGCGCTTGACCTGAAGCCGAACGATCCGAGCGTATTGTCCAACCTCGGCATGTCCTATGTCCTGTCGAGCGATCCGCGCACTGCCGAAACATATCTGCAATCGGCCATCGCCCAGCCGGGCGCCGATAGCCGCGTCCGCCAGAACCTCGCGCTCGTGGTCGGTCTTCAGGGCCGCTTTGCCGAGGCCGAACGCATCGCGGTTCAGGAACTCTCTGCGCAGCAGGCACAGGCGAACCTCACCTATCTGCGTGCGATGCTTTCGCAGCAGAACTCCTGGCAGCAGCTGGCGAAAAAAGACGGCAAACCGGCTGGTTGATGCGTTCGAGCATCCGCGTGCAGCGGCTGGCTGACAAGCAGTCGCCTCCGGGGCGCAAATATCGCCCCAAATCGCCTTGCGGTATTTTTCTATCAGAATGTGTCCAGAACGCGGATAATAGCCGGTCCAAGAATGACTGCGATCAGTACCGGCAGAAAAAAGACGATCATCGGCACAGTCAGTTTCGGTGGTAGCGCGGCAGCTTTTTTTTCGGCTTCATTCATGCGCTCATCGCGGCCTTCCTGTGCGAGAACGCGGAGCGCCTGGGCGAGCGGCGTGCCGTATCGCTCCGCCTGAATAAGCGCCTGTACCACGCTTTTGACGGTTTCGAGTTGGGTACGCGTGCCGAAATTCTCAAGAGCGACACGTCTGTCCTGAAGGAAAGATAATTCCGCCGTCGTCAACATCATTTCTTCCGCCAGTTCGGGTGACTGCTCGCCCATCTCTTCCGCCACGCGGCGCATGGCAGCTTCCATGGATACCCCGGATTCGATGCAGATCAGCATAAGGTCGAGCGCGTCCGGCCAAGCCCGCTTGATTGATGCCTGACGCTTGGTCATGCGATTTGATACGTAAATATTGGGAGCGTAAAAACCGATATAACCGAAAAGAAGCACAGCCATTAGCCGGATGATAAACGCTTTGTCGGCGAGGTTTCCGAGAATGAAGATCCAAGTGAAGGCGATGGCCAGAAAAATAAACGGCAAGACAAACCGTGCGGCAAGGAACGTGTTGAATGCGTTTTGTGAACGAAGTCCGGCTGCCCGCAGCCTGTTCATTGTGTTCTTATCGGCCAGCGCTTCTTGCAGGTTGAATTTCTCGACGATGCGGCGGGCGGATTTGTTATTGTTGCCTCGCAGGGAGGTTTTGCCGTCTCTGGTGACGGTCGCCATGCGGTCGCGCTCGCGACTACGGATGAGGTCGCGTTCCGATGATACCGCTTTCATGCGCTTGGCGAAATCTTTCCGCTCAAAAACCGGCATAATGAGGGTATAAAAGGTCGCAAAAACAGCGAGCGTCACAAGAATAGCGATGATCGTTTGTGGGTCAGTCAGGCGAGAAAGAAGATTTCCTGTCATACCACGCCCCTAGATATCGAAATTGATCATTTGGCGCATGATGAATATTCCGATCAGCATCCAGATCGCGGATGCTCCGAGAATAATGTGGCCGCGCAAGTCGGTGAAAAGTACCGACAGATAGTCGGGCGATGTGAAATGCACCAGCAGCATGACGACGAAGGGCAGCGAGCCGATGATAACTGCGGAAGCCTTCGCCTCCATCGAAAGGGCATTTACCTTCGCGCGCATCTTCTTGCGATCACGCAAGACCTTTGAAAGATTGGACAGCGCTTCCGAGAGGTTGCCGCCGGCTTGTGCTTGAATATTGATGACCGTGCCGAAAAAGCTTACCTCAAAAAGCGGCATGGTCAGCATCATACGCTCGATCCCCTGCGGGATCCCGATGCCGACCTGTTGCGCATCGACGACGCGCTGAAACTCCGTTTTCACCGGTTCCTGGCCGTCCGATGCGATCAGTCGTACCGCGTCGTTCAGCGGTAAGCCGGATTTGATCGACCTGCACATGACGTCAAGCGCATTTGGAAACTCTTCAAGAAATTTTTTCTGCCTGCGCTTGAGAATAAACGCCAACGCCCACCGTGGTACCCCCAGCGCCACGACAATTCCTATGAGCAGAGCGAGAAGCAACGACAGGCCGTAAAGAAGGGCCATGAGAGCGAAGAAAACAGCCGCGCCGGCGCTCAACAGATGGAATTGCCGAGCGGAAAGCACCAGCCCCGCCTGAACTAGTTTGTCGCGCAGGCCGATATTCTTCGCTTTTTTCGCCTTTTCATTCTGTTTCTTTTCCATTTCCCGCAGGTTGTCCTGCATGGATTTGCGGCGTTTGCTAAGTTCCTGGACCCGGTCTCGTGCAGCTTTGATGTTTGTATGATCCGTCTCGGCGGCCTGCACTCGCTTGAAGCGGTTGTTGGTCTTTTTTTCGACCTCTATCTGCTGGAAAAGAAAGGCATAGGCGAGCGCTCCTGCCGAGATGGCGACGAGTACGGCCAGTAATATTATTGTCGGGTCCATGGCAGTCACTTTCCCTTAGGATGTCTTTTCCATCTCATCGAGCGCGGTCGCCAGGCGTTTCTCTTCGCCGTAATAGCGTGCACGATCCCAGAAATGCGGCTTGCTGATACCGGTTGATACGTGTCTGCCGATCAGCTTACCCTGGGCATCCTCGCCTTCGATCTCGTACCGCATCAGATCCTGGGTAACGATGACGTCGCCTTCCATGCCGATCACTTCCGTGATCTGCGTTATCCGGCGCGAGCCGTCGCGAAGACGCGCGGCCTGAATGACGACATCGATTGAGCCTGAGATGATTTCGCGCACGGTCTTGGCCGGCAGGGTGAAGCCGCCCATGGCGATCATCGATTCGATACGGCTGAGGCATTCGCGCGGCGTATTGGCATGCAGCGTTCCCATCGAACCGTCATGGCCGGTGTTCATGGCCTGGAGCAGGTCAAAAACTTCCGGCCCGCGCACTTCACCGACGATGATGCGCTCAGGTCGCATGCGAAGGCAGTTCTTGACGAGATCGCGCATGGTGATCTCACCTTCCCCTTCGATATTCGGCGGACGCGTTTCGAGCCTCACCACATGCGGTTGCTGCAGCTGCAGTTCAGCGGTGTCTTCGCAGGTGATGACACGTTCATCCTTGTCGATGAAGCTCGTCAGGCAGTTAAGAAGTGTTGTCTTGCCTGAGCCGGTGCCGCCCGAGATGACGACGTTGCAGCGGACGCGACCGATGATCTTGAGCAATGTCGCGCCTTCGGGCGTGATCGCTCCGAAGCGCACGAGCTGGTCGAGCGTCAGCTTGTCCCTCTTGAATTTTCGGATCGTCAGCGCCGGGCCATCGATGGCAAGCGGTGGTGCGATGACGTTGACGCGCGATCCGTCCGGCAGGCGCGCGTCGCATATCGGGCTCGACTCATCCACGCGGCGGCCGACCTGGCTGACGATGCGCTGGCAGATGGAGAGCAACTGTGCATTGTCCCGAAAGCGGATATCGGACTCGATCGTCTTGCCGCCGACTTCAATGAAGGTCTGGCCAGAGCCGTTGACCATGATATCGGCGATGTCGTCGCGTGCGAGAAGCGGCTCCAGCGGCCCGTAGCCCAGAACGTCATTGCAGATGTCTTCGAGCAATTCTTCCTGCTCGGCAATCGACATGGCGAAGTTCTTGATCGTGATGATATCGTTGACGATATCACGAATTTCCTCGCGCGCGCTTTCCGCGTCGAGCTTGGCGAGCTGCGAGAGATCGATCGTATCGATAAGGGCGGAAAATACCTGGCTCTTGGTATTATAGTAGTCTTCCGTGCGGGTGCGTTTTCTCTGCGCTGGCGGTGGGCTCGCCGCAGCCTGACGAGTGATGGGTGATTGGCCGGGCTCAAGAGCGTCAATTGCAAGAGAGCGAGGCTCAGACACCGTCGCCACCTGCATGGGCACAGGTGCAACAGGTTCCGGCTTCGTGCTTCTGGCTGGGCCTTCAGGCCCGCGTTTTCCGAACATCGGCGTTTCCGTCTAAGGGCGCAGGCGGAAGACCTACTTGCGCTTGAGAATATTCTTCAGTTTTTCCAGGCCGCCGCGTCTGCTTTTGCGCAGCACGGAGCGGCCTGTGATGGTGTGGGCGATCTGCGAGAAGGTTTCCGCCGTCTGGGATTTTTCATCCATCTCGCTGATCATGCGTCCGCTATTGGCGGCATTTCCGAACAATTGCGCGTCGAATGGAATGATCGCGATCGGCTCGATTTCCAGCGGCTCGAGGAAATCCGCCGGTGCGATTTCCGGACGTTTGGGCATACCGACCTGATTGAGAACGAGATGCGGTAATTTGTCGTTGGGTCTCAGCTTGATCAGCGCGTCGAAGAGATTCTTCGTATTGCGCAGATTTGCGAGATCGGGAACCGCCGTAATGATCACCTCGTCGGCTTCCGCAAGGACTGCCCGGGTCCAGTCGCACCATTGGTGGGGAAGATCGAGAACCGCAACGGGCGCACTGCGCTGCAAAACCTCGAGGATCGGCAGAAATGCCTGACGATCGAGATCATAGGTCCTGTCGAGAAGCGACGGTGCCGCGAGCAGCGACAGATGATCGGAACATTTGGTCAGCAGACGGTCGAGAAACACCTCGTCCAGTCGCTCCGGCGAGAAGACCGCTTCAGCCATGCCCTGGGCGGGATCCTGATCGAAATCGATATTCGCCGTGCCATAGGCAAGATCCATATCCGCTAGAATGGTTTCCGTGGAGAAGAGGCTCGATATGCCGAAGGCGCAATTATGCGCGATGGTCGATGAACCCACGCCGCCCTTGGCGCCAATGAAAGCGATGTTACGGCCCAGCGGCTCCGCTTCGGGGTCGACGAAGATCGCGGCGATAGAAGCCAAGAGATCGGCCATATTGATCGGCGCGACGAGATATTCGGAAATGCCGTTGCGGATGAGATCGCGATAAAGCGTTATGTCGTTGTGTCGGCCGACGATGATGACACGCGTGGAAGGATCGCAGACCTCCGCCAGGGGCGCGAGATCGTTCAGCAACGAGGCGGTTGAGCTTGCCGTTTCAAGAATGATGAGATTGGGTGTGGGCGACGCGGAAAACATCGTGGCGGCCGCATTGATGTCGCCCTTCGTCACCCGCAGGGTAACCTTGCTCATGCGCCGGTCGCTGGACAGTGCATCCATGACGGCCTGCATATTGTCGCTGACGCAGAAAGCGTGAACGGAAATGCGGGGCAGGGGCCGGAGGTGGTCCATATCGGCAGCGCGCAATGGCGGCTCGGCTTCGCCGCCGCCACTTGGCTTGATATCGTATTCTACAGCGCTCATGGTCTTTCCTGCCGTAACAATTGTTGGAGCCGCATCAATTCGGCGTCGCCGTTGTCTTGCCTTGTCGATAGTTGTCGATGACTACCGCGCGACGTTCCGCATCGATTGCGCTCATACCGCGCGGACCGACCAGATCCATTGGATTGGCGATCTGCGCCGCGAGATTACTTTGGGAAGCGCACCCGAAATTGTACCAGTTCTTGTTTGCGAAGGTATTGTCTGACAGGTCCTCTGGCCATTGACCGCACTGGCCGGTCATGGCCGTAACGGCGACATAGCTCAGGCGGATAGGGGCGGCGTCGCCATTCGGGGAAGCGGCATAGCGCGTTTCCATGATCTTGCCCGGTGCCACACCCGCACCGGAAAGCGTCGAGCGAATCTGTTTCGCCATACGTGATGCGGCCGCTGAATTGGCCGATCCCGACGGGGTCTGAATATTAACGATACCAGTCGACATCGACGCATAATTCTGAGCAAAGCCGCGGACGTTATCCGCCATCGCCGTGGTCAGCCGGCTGTCGCTGGCCGAGACCGGAATGTCCAGCGAATGCTCCGCCTCCGACAGGGTGATCGGGTGGCGTGTGCGATAATCGTCGGGAATGGCGTTGGTGGTCATCGGATCGCGTGCGCAGCCCTGTAACAGGCCGGCGGCAAGCGCGGCAATGATAACGAGGCCGGTCCTTCTTCCGGACTGGCAGGGGAAAAAGGAGGAATAGGTTTCCTTCATGACGTTTCCTGCCCTGACCGGGCTTACTGTGAAGAGGGGATTTTGTGTGCGTGTCGTCATTTGTAGATGAACCCCACTGACCCCTGATAGGGCGCCGCCTGAACCTGGTCCTTGCGGCCATAGACCTTGTTGACGCGGTTCATGAAATACATGGCGGCATCGTTTTCCGGGTTGAAGTTGTCATCCGGCCGGGCGATCTGGTTGCGGGCCACGGGCCGAACCAGATAAGGCGTTGCGATGATGACCAGCTCCGTTTCGTTGCGCAGGAAGTCCTTGCTGCGGAAAAGCGTGCCGAAAATCGGGATCTTTGACATGCCCGGAAGCCCGGACATGGCCTGACGGATATTGTCCTGAACGAGCCCTGCGATCACGATCGAGCCACCAGAAGGAAGCTCGACCGTTGTGGATGTTTCCCGCTTGCGGACAGACATGTAGGTTGAACCCGGAATGCCCCGACCGTAATTTCCGGTTACGACATTGCCTTCATAGGTCGGCTCGGACACATTCGTCTCGATCTTGAGACTTATCCTGCCGGGTGAAAGCACCACTGGCCTGAAGTTCAACGTGATACCGTAGTCGACTGTTTCCGTGTCGCGTTTGACGGTCGCGACGCCTGTTTCCTTGTCGAGCGAAACATCCTGTTCGGCAGCAATTCGAAAATCTCCGCCGACATAAAATTTAGCCTGCTCGCCGGAGATCGCCGTCAGGCTCGGTTCCGCCAATGTCCGCATCACCCCTGCCTGTTCCATGGCATTGAGGTAGGAGGCAAATCTCAGTGAGCCGGAGCCTATAGCTCCGCTGGCTATGCGCGTCGCGCCGTCGATTGCGTTTCCGAGATTGGAAGGATTTGAGAACTCGAAACCGTTGTTGCTTGTCGAACTGCTGATGGAACCGTTGAAGCCCAGCTGCTTCAGCACCTGCCTGCTGACTTCGGCGACGGTCACCTTCAGTGTCACCTGATCCTCGCCCTCGATCGTCAGCATGTTGACGATCTGCGATGCTTGGCGGTTTTCGGCAAAAATCGCGGCGTCACCCCCGTTGTCGCCGCCCGTCAGCGAGATATTGCGGGTGGTGGCTTCACCACCTTTCAAAAAGGCTTCGGCAAGCTGCACTGCGCGCGCGGAATCCTGCGGCGTGCGCACAGATCCGGTGAGAACGATGTTGTCGGAGACGATCTCGACTTTGATGTCGGATTCAGGAATGAAGCGACGAATATTGGCTTCAAGACCAACGATATCCCGCTCTACTTCCAGATCGAGGCTGACGATTTCACGCCCACCATCGCCGAAAATAAAGATATTTGTCTGTCCTACCGTTTTTCCGAAGAGATAGATCCGTCTGGACGTGCGCGTTACCGCATCGGCAAGGCTGGGATCGGCGACAAGAATGTCGTGCGCGTCCTCGGGCAGGTCGATGACCAGCGCCTTGTTGAGACCAAGCTTCAGGCGCTTGCGAATGCCTGATCCGCTCTCAGTAATGCGCACAATGCTCGCGCTTTGCGCCTCGGCTTCGCCGATACCCAAAAATTCGGATGAACGCTGGCCGGGAATGCCGGAAAAAGCCACGCAGAACGCAAGCCCGCCGAGCATCGACGAACGCAGGTGTTGTTTGAAACGCCTTGCCATGAACCCCTTGATCATTGTGATGCTCCTTGACCGCCCTTGACGATCGAGCCGGATTTGATCACCTGAATTTCGGGCTGCCCGGCGCCGCCATTGAGAAGATAATCAGCCGAAAGCGTGTCGTTTTCCTGCGCGTCGGCAACCGAGCGCAGAGCCAGCGTGAGACGATCCGCCATCTGTTGCGCCACGGTCATAATCTTGGCTTGGTCCGGCGTCAGTTCCAGTGTCGCGGTTGCGCCAACCACTGCCGACGTACCGTCTTCGCCTTCCTTGATCTGCTGGTCGATGGCCAGAACACGAACGTTATTCAAAACATTCTCGGTCAAAAAGTTACCGTTGTCGCCTTTGCGGACCATGATCACGTCAACACGGTCATTCGGCAGCACGAAACCGCCTGCCCCGGTTGAAACCGAAATCTCTGTCGAAACAGCGCGTTTGCCGGCGGGTAAAAGCGAGGACATGATGCGAGCGCTGGAATCGACGACTTTTTCCGGTCGGATCGGCTCGCCCTCGAATAACGGGAGCCGTACGACGGCACCGGAAAGTTCGATGATTGCGTTCGGGCTTTTCGTTTCCGTTATGAAACTATCGACGACGTTGCCCTGTGGCCAGGGAGTCCAGCGCACTGAACTATCATTCAGGCGACTGCCGACCGGCAGGTTGACCGAGGAAACGAGAACGTTAACCGTCGGTTCTTTCTGGATGATCGTTTCTGCTTTTTCGATAACCTGCTTTGTGCCGGAAATTTTCATGGCGACAAGACCGGCAAGACCGGCGGCTACCAAAGCAACGGATAGAATGACGATACGCGACGGTTTCATGCTCGATCCTTGAAGGAATCAGATTCTTCTCCCCTCAGGATGACGCGCTATTGGTATAATTATGGTTAATATTATGCGTGGATTTGTGGTTAACAGGCCTTTAATTTCGGCAATTACAGTATTCGCTCAGGAAAGACTGGCGATGGCAGCTTCTACGATCGGTGCG
Source organism: Agrobacterium tumefaciens str. B6 (assembly GCF_001541315.1). Classification (GTDB taxonomy): domain Bacteria; phylum Pseudomonadota; class Alphaproteobacteria; order Rhizobiales; family Rhizobiaceae; genus Agrobacterium; species Agrobacterium radiobacter. The sequence goes on from NZ_LMVK01000001.1 coordinate 164,980, forward strand.
TTGCCATAGGTCAAAAAACCGGCGATGGCGATGCCGATCCCGTAGGGAATTTTTTTTGCTGCGAGCAAGGAATCGGGGAGGGGAATGCCGCTGGCCATGATTTCCTGCGAGCGCGACCGCAAGAGCAGAATGCCGAGAGTCAACAGGCCGCCAACGAAGGTCACCGAAAGTAAAAATTCTATGAGGGACAGGTTGAAGCCATACCATACTGCTGCGGCAGTCAATAGCTTGGCATCTCCTCCACCCATAACATTGGCTGCAAAGAGTGCGAAGCAGGCAAAAAACACGGCGGCGGCAGCTGCAAGGCTCATTGCAAAAGTCTGCCAGTCCATACCGGAAAAAGGCGCGATCAAAATGAATGACAGCAGCAAAATGAGCGATATCCGGTTGGGTATCGTCATGCTCAAGAGGTCTGTGAATGCCGCGAAGGCAAGGCAGAGCGGAAGCGTCAGAAAAATGGCGGCTATAACCACGAGGGAGACTCCCTTTTTACTCGGCCAATTCCAGGCGGATTGAAGACGAATCCGGGTATTCAGTATAATACGAAAATGCCGCTCACGGTTGAGCGGCATTCCCAATTCAGCGGTCGAAAACTATTAGAACGTCGTGTTTCGGGCCGTCTGCATCGTCGTACCGATGCCGTCAAAGAGTGCGTCGAGCTGCGTACCGACCATGCTTGCACCGCCTACGATTGCCACTGAAAGCAGAGCAGCGATCAGGCCGTATTCGATTGCAGTAGCACCGGATTCATCCTTGAGGAAACGAGCGAAAATCTTGGTCATAGGGTCTCTCCTAACTTGTGTTGGTTCAGCACGCCGACAACTGTTCTCCGTTGTTCGGTTGCGTTCAAACTACAGCCGAGCGATTTCCAAGCGCTTAAAAAAAACGATTAACTCAAAGTAAACGGCAGGATGAGTTTCTTTTGGTAAATAAAACAAAAAAGTATTGCCTGCATTTTTACATTTGCCGATAAACAAATATATTCAACTGCTGGCAGTTTGTCTTTTCCGACCAAGTTTCCTTGGGAAGAGGTGCAGATGTTCAGTTTTGAGGCGGGGCGGAGAGACGCGGCAATATCAATACATTACGCATGGTTACCATCCGCCTCGCGGATTTCTGCCATTTAACGCTTCATTCACTAAAACCGCGCATTCTGCGGAGCAATAAGTGCGGGTAGTGAGCAAGGACCAAACGCGTGTCATCCGGAAAACTGGCGAAAATTGTGGTCGGCTTGTCCGTCTTTCTATCAGGTTCGCTGCAGCCGGCTTTTGCTGAGGATGACATATTGCGTGTTTCGATGAATCACGCCCGTGTCCTTCGTCTCGACCGCGCCGTCAGCAAGGTTATTGTCGGCAACTCCAAGGTCGCCGATGCCACGGTTGCCGATGCCACCACGATTGTTCTGACGGGTCGCAGTTTCGGCACGACCAATCTCGTGCTTCTGGATGCCGACGGCAATCCAATCGTGGATGAACGCATTCTCGTCTCTATCGATGAGGGTAATACGGTGCGAGTTTTCCGCCAGACGGAGCGGACCGTTCTGTCCTGCACGCCGAACTGCGAGCAGCATTCGCAAAATAGTGGCGACAAAGACGCTCAGCCGTAACGAAGCAAGTCACATCAGAGTTCTGCGCTGTAGATAGAGGTCTTCCGAAGAGGACGAAGGCCGCTTGTCCCTGAGTGCCTGCAGCTTTTCTGGGAGTAGCTAAAAGCGAAAAAAAGCAACACGCTTCCTGGCGTTTGCCGGTCAGCTATATGTTGCTGTTTTTTCGGCTAAGTTCTTGATCTGGTTAAGATCAAAAATGGAATGGTGCCCAGAAGAGGACTCGAACCTCCACACCCTTGCGAGTACCAGCACCTGAAGCTGGCGCGTCTACCAATTCCGCCATCTGGGCGACGGAGAGCGATGTACGAGGGCAGCCGCCCGGTGTCAACAGACTTTTTGAACTTTTATGACGATCATTGATTTTAAAGGGAAAAAACTTGGTTATGGCTGTTGAAACATGTCGCCGGGTCAGGTGTCGAGCCCTTCATGCTTCGTTCTGTCCACATGACCGAGGTCACGCTCCGGGTCGATGATGTCACGGATTCTCTGTTTGAGTTCTTTTGGGCCGGGAAAACCACCATCGCGTTTGCGTTCCCATATGATCGTGCCGTCCACGGAGATCTCGAACAGACCGCCGGTCGAGGGGATGAGGCTGACTTCGCCGATATCGGAAGCGAAGGTCTGCAGGATTTCCTGCGCCATCCAGCCGGCCCGAAGCAGCCAGTTGCACTGCGTGCAATAGCGGATGGTTATGCGGGGTTTGGTCTTGGTCATCCTCAGGTCTCTTTCATCGCCCGGCGACAATAATGTTCACGATAATGTCAACTATAATACTCATGTTTTTACCGGGCGCATGCTTGTTCTTATCATGCGGCTTTGCGAACAGAGAAGCTGTCGAAGGCTGAAACGTGGAGATCCTATGGCCCAGTTCGAGAATAATCGTCAGCGTCTTTTCGTTCCGGCGGTCGCACCGCTTTATAATGCGACGCATGATCTGGTAGAGACCATTCTGCGCGTCACGGCCGGGCTTCTTCTCGTCACCCATGGGTTCGGAAAGATCGTCAATCCTTTTGGTGCTGTCGGCATGGTGGAAAGCCTTGGCTTTTACCCCGGCGTCTTCTGGTCACCGCTGCTTGCCGCCACGGAATTTTTCGGCGGAATTCTGGTCGCCATCGGCCTGTTCACGCGGCCGGCATCCTTCGCGGCCATGATCGTCCTTCTGGTAACGGTTTATTTTCACGGCATCGTAAAGGCGGAAGGTCTGGGCGGCGCGGAAAAGTCGATTCTTTGGGCCGCGATTTTCCTGTTCTTCGCCGTTCGCGGCGGCAACCGGCATTCGGCAGACGCCAAGCTGGCGCGTGAATTCTAGGGCGTATCAGGTCGGCTTATCCGCTATTGTCACACTGATGCTGTAGCGGCTCTTGAAAATCGATTTTTCTCGTGGTGAAGCTGGATTCGATCGGCATTTCTGGCCGATTGGATCCTTTGTCGTCGCCACGAGGTTTTATGCGCGTTGCAATCATAGAAAACATGGCGGGTACGCCGCATGGGCAGCTCGGCGTCGCGCTGAAAGAAGCGGCGGCGGAAGTCCATGTCATCCGCGCCTATGCGGGTGAGCCTCTCCCCAAGGATACGGCCGACCATGATGCGCTTGTCGTTCTGGGCGGCGAACAGAACGCGCTCGACGATGCGCTTTATCCCTATCTCCCCGATCTTGCCCTTCTCATGAAAGCCTTTGGCGATGCGGACAAGGCAGTCATGGGCGTCTGCCTTGGCAGCCAGTTGCTGGCGCGCGCCTATGGGGGAGAGAATATTCTCTCCGGTCCACCGGAGTTCGGCTGGGAAGAGGTGTCGCTGACGGAAGAAGGCGGGTCCGATCCGCTATTGGCTGGGCTCGAAAAGACATTCCCCATTTTTCAGTGGCATTGCGATACATTTACGCTTCCGCCGGACGCCACGCGACTTGCGACCAATGGCGCGACGCGAAACCAGGCCTTTCGCATCGGCCGGGCGGTTTATGGCACACAATTCCATTTCGAAGCCTCCGCTGCCGTGGTTGACGGCTGGTGTCAGACGTTCCCCACTTCCGTCGAAAGAATGTCGCCGGGATGGCTGGAGAATTATCGCGACCATCGCAGCTTGCGCGCAGAAATGGCCGATGCAGCCGGGCTGGAAATTGCCCGAGCCTGGGTACGCCTCATCCAGAGCGGCGATTTTCCGTTGCGAAAGTGATCGAGGCCGAACAAAGTTGCAGCGGACGGACTATCGTGCGCAAGGAGGCGCAGAGATCATGTACAAATTCGAAATCTATCAGGACAAGGCCGGCGAATATCGTTTCCGCTTTAAGGCTTCCAACGGCGAAACGATGTTCTCCTCGGAAGGATACCAGGCGAAGGCATCGGCTATTCACGCGATCGAATCGATAAAGAGAAATTCTCCCGGTGCGGACACTGTCGATCTGACCGCCATGACGGCCTGAGCCGCGCCGCCGCGCGCGAACTCGAAGCGTTTCGCCTGCCAGAAATGACGGGCGCATCGGCAGGTGCCGACGTAAAGATAAGATTCAGTCTTTTTTGATAATCTTCCGTTAGCATTTGTATTTCGAGGTCTCCGGGCGGCATCAGAGTGCCCCCGATTTGTTTTGCGTACGGGTTCTCATGCGTTCATCGGCTGTGCCAGCACTTCTCTTCGGTTGCCTCCTGCTTGGAGGCTGCACGTCCAGTTCCGGGCCGGAAAGCCTGATGGCCGGCTTGCCTTCGAAGGAAACGACGAGTTCGGTCACGCCATCCGCGCCGGTGCCGCAGGCAGGCGTCGGCACCCAGGCCATCGCCGCCCAGCCGCGGCAGCAAGTTCTGGCATGGGGCGGGCCGGTGCCTGACGAACCCAAGGCCTTTTCCGCCGTCACCCCCAAAGCGTCCTTAACGCAGGATGCGCCTGAAATCCGTTTGCCGGTTCCGCCACAGGCGGCCGGAATGGTGCGGCCGGCGGAGCGCCCCACGATGAACCAGATGGAGCGTCCGGTGCAATTGGCCATGGCGGCGGCCCCGGCGGCAAGCGCCGGTGCTCAGATCCGTTCGCGCATTTTCCGCTCCAGCTTCAGTGATGCCAAGCCCATCAATTTCGGCAGGGTTCAGCCCCGTCATTTCCAGGTCCACGGGGTGGATGTATCCCGCTGGCAGGCCAATATAAACTGGCCGCAGCTGCGCACGCGCGGCGCGAATTTCGCCTTCATCAAGGCGACGGATGGTGGTGATCATCTTGATCCGATGTTCCGCACCAATTGGCAGCGCGCAAAGGAAGCGGGCATTCGCCGCGGTGCCTACCATTTCTTCTACTGGTGCCGCAACGCCAGCGAACAGGCGGACTGGTTCATTCGTAATGTACCGCGTGATCCGGACGCGCTGCCGCCCGTCATCGACGTGGAATATAACGGCGAATCGAGCTGCAAGATGCGCCATTCCCGCGAACGCGTGCTGGAAAAGATGCGGGTCTTCATGGACAAGCTTGAGCGCCATTACGGCCAGCGGCCGATCATTTATACGGCGCCCGATTTTTACAAGGATAACCTCCAGGGCGAATTCCAGGATTATCCCTTCTGGCTGCGCGCCGTCGCCCAGCATCCGTCGGTGGTTTATCCCGGTCGCAAGTGGCTGTTCTGGCAATATTCCGGTTCCGGCCTGTCGCATGGCGTCGATGGCCGTATCGATCTCAATGTCTTCAATGGCAGCGAAGACGCATGGCATCGCTGGGTGGATCGCCGCTCGAGCTGATGGTCAGCGCGCGAATTTTCGCGCGCCCGCAACACACAGCACCACAACCAGCGTCACGCCGATCATGGCCGGGCTCACCTCTTCGTGCAGCAGGGTGGCGGCAAGCGCGAGCCCGAAGAAGGGCTGAAGCAATTGCAGCTGCCCCACGGCGGCGATGCCGCCAAGGGCCAGCCCGCGATACCAGAAGATGAAGCCAATCAGCATGCTGAACAGGGAAACATAGGCAAGGCCAGCCCAGGCCTGCGGGTCTATGCCGGCAAGCGTTTCCGGCCCGCTGAAAAAGGCAAGCGGCAGCATCACCGGCAGGGAAAGAACCAGCGCCCAGGAAATGACCTGCCAGCCGCCCAGCTTGCGGGAAAGGGCAGCGCCCTCCGCATAGCCGAGCCCGCAGACGATGATTGCGCCAAGCATCAGAAGATCGCCGGCAAGCGAGGCTTCGATCCCGGCGGCAAACGAATTCGAGAGCGAAAAACCCGCAACAAGCGCACTGCCGAGACAGGAAAAGAGCCAGAAGACCGGGCGTGGGCGTTCTCCGCCGCGCAGCACCGCAAAGATCGCGGTTGCGAGTGGCAGCAGCCCCACGAAAACGATGGAATGCGCCGAGGTGATGTGCCGCAGGGCAAGCGCGGTCAATAGCGGGAAACCCACCACGACACCAAGCGAGACGATGAAAAGCGATGTCAGGTCATTGCGCGCCGGGCGTCTTTGCCTGAACAGAAACAGCAGCGCCAGCGCCAGCAGGCCGGCAATGCTGGCGCGGGCGACGGTGAGGAACACGGGATCGAAACCCGTTACCGCGATGCGCGTCGCTGGCAGCGAACCGCTGAATATTACCACGCCTGTCAGGCCGCTCAGCCAGCCGCTCGTCGTCTTGTCCATCGTCAACTCCTGCTTTCTGCCTTTCATGATCCCGAATGGCTGGCGGGAACAGCGACAATCATATACAATTTCAACAAACTGTTATGGTTTCATGAGCGGTACGGTTGGAGAGAATCATGGATGGACAGGTCGCTGTTGGCACGCGCATAGAAAAGGTGATGGCAAGCGTTCGGCAACGCATCGCCTCGCGCAGCCTCGTGCCGGGCGCGCGTCTTCCATCGGTGCGGGCTCTGGCGAAGACCATGCAGGTGTCCACCTCCACCATCGTCGAGGCCTACGACCGGCTTGTGGCGGAGGGTACGATAAGCTCGCGCCCCGGCTCCGGTTTTTTCGTTTCAGGTCCGCTTGCACCCCTCTCGCTCGCCGATATCGAGCCGCAGCTCGACAGGGCGGTGGATCCCTTGTGGGTTTCGCGGCAGGCGCTGGATGAAAGTTCCGTTCTCGCCAAACCCGGTTGCGGCTGGCTTCCCGTATCGTGGATGCCGCAAGAGGCATTGAGGCGGGCCATGCGCGGGCTTGCCCGGGCCGACGCCGCCCTGCTGACCGATTATGGCAGCCCGATGGGACTGTTGCCGCTGCGCCAGCTTCTGTCGCGCCGGCTGGCCGAACACGGGGTGCAGGCGGGCGCCAGCCAGATCATGCTCACCGACTCCGGCACGCAGGCGATCGATCTTCTGTGCCGTTTCCTGCTGCAGCCGGGGGACACGGTTGTTGTCGATGACCCCTGTTATTTCAATTTCCACGCCCTCCTGCGGGCGCATCGGGTGAAGATCGTCGGCGTACCCTATACGCCAACCGGGCCGGATTTAGCGCTTTTCGAGCAGGCGCTGAAAGATCATCAGCCCCGGCTTTATATCACCAATTCCGCAATCCATAATCCGACAGGTGCAAGGCTTTCCGCCGTTTCCGCCCATCGGCTGTTGATGCTGGCTGAACAGGCGGGGCTAACCATCATCGAGGATGATATTTTTGCCGATTTCGAAACCCAGGCTGCGCCCCGGCTGGCCGCCTTCGATGGTCTGAACCGTGTCGTCCAGATAGGCAGTTTTTCAAAAACACTGTCGGCCTCCATACGGTGCGGTTTCATTGCAGCACCTGTCGCGTGGGTGGAAGCCCTGACCGATCTCAAGATCGCCACCGCTTTTGGCGGAACGCATTTTTCGGCGGCGCTGATCCTCTCGCTTTTGACCGATGGCAGTTACCGCAAGCATGTCGAGGCACTCAGGCAGCGTCTTGCGGCGGTAATGCCGGAGGCGGCGTCACGTCTGAAGTCGATTGGATGTGTGCCGTGGATCGAGCCGCAGGCGGGTATGTTTTTGTGGTGCCGCCTGCCGGATGGGAGCGATGCCGCCGATGTTGCGCGCCGGGCGCTTTCGCGGCAGGTGGTGCTAGCCCCCGGCAATGTGTTCAGCTCGTCGCAAAGTGCCTCCGGTTTCATGCGTTTCAATGTGTCGCAAATGGCAGATCCGCAGGTCATGACGGTGCTGGCGGAGGCACTTCAGCAAGGGCCCGAACCTCGTCGGTTGTAGGCGTTCTGGAAGGAATCGGAACAAAATCCCGTGAACGTCGTTTTCTTCGCAGAATGAAGAGGAGGAAATACCATGACATTCGATCCCAACAACCCGCGTCCGGACCGCGATCTTCGTCCGGAAGTGAATATCAGCAATGAACCGCGTGCCCGCACGTCGTCGTCCTGGGTGCCGTGGTTGGCTATCATCGTTGTCGTTCTGGTAGGCGTTTTCGCCTGGTCGCAGATGAGCGGCCCGACCACCGATCCGGCAACGACATCCTCCACCACGCCGCCTGCAGCAACGGATCAGGCACCGGCGCCGATGGCTCCGACTACTCCGGCAACACCGCCTGCTAACAATACCGCACCGGCAAGCCCGACTACCGGCGGCACGCAGACCCAGCCGTAATAGGCTTACTGATAGGATAAAACCGCCTGCCTCCGCGCGGGCGGTTTTTCCTTGCAAGAGTGAACGTCACCCGCCGTTAGAGCCTTTCCATCGCGGAAGGGTCGTTGGAAAGACGGGACCAGCGGCTAATGGACTCCTGTGCCAGCTGAGAGAGGGCAATGCTTCCGAAGCGCGACAGCAGAATGTTTTCCGCCTCTTTCATGGCGTCAAAAAGCGCCGTGTTGACGGCCTGTTCGATGACGCAGTTCGGATTGTCGCCTGCCAGCCCGATCGAGAACAGTTCCGGTGCGCCAAGCGCCCGGTAAATATCGAGCAGCGTGATTTCGCTGAGCGGCCGCGCCAGCACCCACCCGCCGCCATGGCCTTTTTCCGACGACACATAACCATGCTCGCGCAAGCCGGCCATGGTTCTGCGCACCACCACCGGATTGGTCTGAAGCATCGCCGCAATGCTCTCGGAGGTCGCGGCGCCCTCATGTTTTTCCATATGGATCAGAATATGCAGCACCCGTGAAAGGCGCGTGTCGTGTCTCATTGCTCAAATCCGTCTGTTTGCATCGACGCTACCAGCTTCGAGATGACGTAACAATATAAGTTGCGTGACCATTGACTCCCAAAATCATGTAACAATATAAGTATCGTGAAATGAACGGGCACTTCCGCCTCCTCCTGAAACGATGGGTGCATCATGAAATTCGACGTCATCATTATCGGCGGCAGCTATGCCGGTCTCTCAGCCGCCCTGCAGCTTGGACGCGCCAGAAAAAACATTCTGGTGGTGGATGCCGGTGAACGGAGAAACCGTTTCGCCAACCATTCCCACGGTTTTCTCGGCCAGGACGGCAAGGCGCCAGGCGAGATTATCGCCGAGGCGCGCCGCCAGATCGAACGTTACCCGACCATAAAATGGGCCGAAGGCAGGGTGACCGATGCCGAAGGCTCCTTTGGTGATTTCGCAATCGAGATCGATGGCGACCGCCGTGAGACTGCGGATCGGCTGATCCTCGCCATTGGTGTCACCGATGAATTGCCTGGTATCGCCGGGCTGAAGGAGCGCTGGGGCTCTTCTGTCTTCCATTGCCCCTATTGCCATGGTTACGAGCTCAATCAGGAAAAGATTGGCGTTATCGCCGCTTCACCTTTGGCCATTCACCACGCATTGATGCTTCCGGACTGGGGTGAGACGACCTTTTTCACCAACGGCGTATTCGAGCCGGACGAGGACCAGTATTCGATGCTGACAGCGCGCGGCGTCCGGATGGAAACAACCGGCATCAGGGAAATTGCGGGGCATGCGGATGTCGTCCTGACAGATGGACGCAGCATTGCCTGGGCCGGCCTTTTCCCCCAGCCGATATTGCGGATCACCGCCGATTGGATCGAAAAACTCGGCTGTGCGGTGGAGGAGGGGCCGATGGGATCAACCATCGTCACAGACCCGATGAAACAGACTACCACACGCGGCATCTTCGCCTGCGGCGATGTGGCGAGACCCGCCGGCTCGGTCGCCCTTGCGGTGGGCGACGGCGCGATGGCGGGCGCTGCGGCTCACCGGTCGATCCTCTTTCCGGAAATGCTCTAGGGTGAGACGAGGTTCAGCCAGCGGCCCGGAGGCATGCCGAAGGCATTTTTGAAATGCCGGGTGAAATGCGCCTGATCCGCAAAACCGCAGGCAAAGGCCGTTTCGGCAAGACCCGTACCTGCGCGCATCATGTCCTTGCATTTCTGCAGCCGCCGCATGATGAGATAACGGTGCGGGCTCGTGCCGAACAGGCAACGAAAGTGCCGGAAAAGCGTGAAGCGGTCGAGCCCGCTTATCCGTTCCAGTTCTTCAGAACCGACGGTGTCGGCGCTATTCTCCAGCAGATAGTCCCGGCATCGCAAAACGGCGATGCGGTCAATCCGCTTGATGGTTCTGGTGCTTCCGTTTGAATGTTTCCAGAGCAGATCCGCCAGTCTCGATTGCCAGTCGGTGAGAAGTAGATTGTCCGGTTCGCCTTCGAGATTACCGAGTGCCTCGATGAGGCATTGCCGGAATTCTTCGTCCTCGATGATGGCATTTCGGGCAAAGGGCAGCGCGTTATATCCCGCCTCCGTCGTTTTTTCCGGTGGGAGGTAGAGCATTCGATAGTGCAGGCCCTCGTCAGTGCCCGCGCCGCCATCGTGAACCTCGTCGGGATGCAGGACGATGACATTTCCCGGCATGCTGAAATGCGATGTGCCACGATAGGAAAAGGTCTGGACGCCGGAAAGCGTGACGCCAATCGCATAAGTATCATGGCGATGCGGGGCATAGGCATTGCCGTGAAAACGCGCGTCTATGCGTTCGATGCCCTCGCTGGAGGGCGCCTGCACGATCCCTTCGAATTTGCACGAACGTTCAAGATCGCCGACGCCCCGAGGCGTTAGGGTCGCTTCTCTTTCGTAACCACAGCCAGATTGAGTTCGCATGTTTGATACCAAGATCGCCGTCATCCTTCGCGATGACCTTGCCGTGTGGCAAAAACTGAACGTTACCGCATTCCTCATGTCCGGGATCGTCGCCCAGACCAAGGAGATCATTGGAGAACCATACCGCGACGGGGCAGGCAACGTCTATAATCCCCTGTCCATCCAGCCTGTCGTCGTCATGGCCACGGATCAGGAGGCGCTGCGCAAAATCCACCAGCGATCCCTCGAGCGTGACGTCACGACATCGCTTTATATCGAGGAAATGTTCGCTACCGGGCACGACGTCGCCAATCGCCAGGTATTTTCGGAGTTTTCTCCTGACAACGCCAAGGTGGTCGGCATGGCGCTGAGGGCCGACAAGAAGATCGTCGACAAGATCACCAAGGGCGCGAAGCTGCACGGGTGATCGGACCCTAAAACGCAAAAGGGAGGCTGTGGGCCTCCCTTCAAGAACGATGGCAAGTGATTGCCGCTTATTCGTCGTTCATCTTCAGAGCGGCGATGAAGGCTTCCTGCGGAATTTCCACCTTGCCGAACTGGCGCATGCGCTTCTTGCCTTCCTTCTGCTTGTCCAGAAGCTTGCGTTTGCGCGTTGCGTCGCCGCCGTAGCACTTCGCCGTCACGTCCTTGCGCAGCGCGCGCACGGTTTCGCGGGCAATGACCTTGCCGCCGATGGCGGCCTGGATCGGAATCTGGAACATGTGCGGCGGAATGAGTTCCTTCAGCTTTTCGCACATGCCGCGTCCGCGCCGGTCGGCCGCCGAGCGGTGTACCAGCATGGACAGCGCATCCACCGGATCGCCGTTGACGAGGATCGACATCTTCACGAGGTCGCCTTCGCGGTAGTCGATGATGTTGTAATCGAACGAGGCGTAACCCTTGGAGATGGACTTCAGCCGGTCGTAGAAATCGAACACCACTTCGTTGAGCGGGAGTTCATAGGTGATCATCGCGCGGTTGCCGACATAGGTCAGCTCCGTCTGCAGGCCGCGCCGGTCCTGACAGAGTTTCAGGATGCCGCCGAGATATTCATCGGGCGTCAGGATCGTCGCCTTGATCCAAGGCTCGCGGATTTCCTTGATCTTCACAACGTCGGGCATGTCGGCCGGGTTGTGAAGTTCCTTTTCCGTGCCATCGGTCAGCGTCATTTCATAGACGACCGACGGGGCAGTGGCGACGAGATCGAGATTGAACTCGCGCTCGAGGCGTTCCTGAATGATTTCGAGATGCAGCAGGCCGAGGAAGCCGCAGCGGAAACCGAAGCCGAGGGCGGCGGACGATTCCATTTCGAAGGAGAAGGAGGCGTCGTTGAGACGAAGTTTGCCGACTGCTGCGCGCAGGTCTTCGAAGTCGGCCGCATCGACCGGGAAGAGACCGCAGAACACCACGGGCTGTGCTGGCTTGAAGCCGGGCAGGGCCTGCGCCGTCGGGCGCTTGTCGTCGGTGATGGTATCGCCGACGCGCGTATCGGCGACTTCCTTGATCGAGGCGGTGATGAAGCCGATCTCGCCGGGGCCGAGGCTGTCGACATTGACCATCTTCGGGGTCAGCACACCGACGCGCTCGATGCCGTATTTCGCGCCCGAACCCATCATGCGGATCTGCTGACCCTTGCTCAGCACGCCGTCGATGACGCGCACGAGAACCATGACGCCGAGATAGGTGTCGTACCAGCTATCAACCAGCAGCGCCTTCAGCGGCCCGTTTTCACCGACTTCGCTTTTCGGCGGCGGTAGGCGATTGACGATGGCTTCCAGAACATCGGGAATGCCAAGCCCGGTCTTCGCCGAAATCATCACGGCGTCGGACGCATCGATGCCGATCACCTCCTCGATCTGCTCCTTGATGCGGTCGGGTTCGGCCGCCGGCAGGTCGATCTTGTTGAGCACGGTGACCAACTCGTGATTATTGTCGATCGCCTGATAGACGTTCGCCAGCGTCTGGGCTTCGACGCCCTGCGATGCGTCGACCACCAGCAGCGAACCTTCACAGGCCGAAAGCGAGCGGGACACTTCGTAGGCGAAGTCGACGTGGCCGGGCGTGTCAATGAGGTTCAGCACATAGGTCTCACCGTTATTCGCCTTGTAGTGCAGGCGCACGGTCTGAGCCTTGATGGTGATGCCACGCTCGCGCTCGATATCCATCGAATCGAGAACCTGTTCCGACATGTCGCGTTCGGCAAGGCCGCCCGTCGACTGGATCAACCGGTCGGCCAGCGTCGATTTGCCGTGATCGATGTGGGCAACGATCGAGAAGTTGCGGATATGGTCCAGGGGCGTGCGGGTCGAATTTGTGCTCATGTCCCGCGCTATAGCAGGGGCTTCTCATGCCGCAAAGCGGGAATTTGGTTAAAAGCCTTTTAAAATGGGCTTTTTAGATCGCAAATTGCTCTGGCCAGTCGCGGCGGGTGGCAACCTGCCCTTCGGTGCGGAGCCTTGCAACGGCGGCAAGATCGATATCGGCGATGAGAAGGCTGCTTTGCGTCACCGCATCACTCTCGCTTTCCGCGATGATGCCGGATGCCGGCATGCCGTAATCCGAAGGCACATAAAGTGCGGCGCGGCCGCGATTTTCATCAACCGCAGGAGACCAAGGGGCCTCGCCCGCGGTGGGAGAGGAGAGGATGGCATATTGGTTTTCCAATGCCCGAGCCTGCGCACCAATCCGCACTCGATAAGCACCTGCCAGCGTGTCGGTGCAGCTGGGGGCGAGAACGAGTTCGACGCCAAGCTCCGCCAGCCTGCGGCCCAGCATCGGGAACTCGTTGTCGTAACAGATGAGAATGCCGAGCTTGCCGATCGGCGTCTCGAAGGCTTTCAGTCCCTCGACGCCCGCATGAATGTTCCACTGCTCCCGCTCGAAGCGGGTCATGATCTGCTTGTCCTGATAACCGATCAGCCCATCCGGGCCGAACAGCCATGCGCGGTTGCGGAACTTGTCGTCCGGGTCCTTCACTGGCGCGCTGCCCGGCTGGAAGAGGATTTGATGTTGCCGCGCCAGTTCCTCGCAAAGCTCCACCCAGGAAGGGATCAACGGCTGTATCTCTTCGATGGAACGATGCAGATCGGAACGCTCGTCGGGTGGCAATTGCCCGGTCAGCGCCATAGCCGAATATTCCGGCAACAGCAGCAGTTCGGCGCCTTTTTCCTTAGCCTCGCGGACGATGGCGGAAAGATGCGCGGCATAAGCCTCCCATGTCTCGATCAGTTCGATGGCATATTGGCTGGCGGCGAGGCGTGTCATTTGTCTCCATCTCCTGCACCGATGGTTTTCATCCAGAAGGACAGGGGTTTCGGGCTCTCGGCGCTCTCGTCGAGGTCCTGCCATGTGAAGCTGGTGCGCAGTTCAGGGTGATGGCGGTAACCGCGCTTTTCCCAGAAGGCATTGAGCGGCACGTAATCCGCCGGCCGGCGGGGATGGTCGGCAGGCCGCTCGACCGCGCAGAAGGTGCATCGGTTAAAGCCGAGCCTCTTTGCATGCGCCTCCCGCTCCTCGAAGAAGCGCACTCCAATGCCGTGACCGCGATAGCCGGGCAGCAGCACGCTTTCACCGAAATAAAATATCCGGTCCGGATCGTAGCCCGCTTCGGCAAACGGTGCTTTCACCTCATCGGTCTCTGCCGCCATCGGCATGCCGGTGGACATGCCGACCACTCTGGCGTCATCGAGCGCCAGCACGAAGACCGCGCCGTCCGTATCGGCATAGGTCGCGAGATATTTGCGCTCATAATCCAGCGAACCGTCATAGAGATAGGGAAAAGCGCGAAACACCTCGATCCGCAGGCGCGCGAGATCATCGAAATAGGGTGTGGCGTCAATGCCGGAAAGAGACTTGATTTCGACGGTCATGGGCATTTCACTTTCGGTTGCACTGGTTATACCGTCATGGAAAACCCGCGCAAGCATTGAACGGAGAAGACGATGACCGCTGCCGAGACCATCCGCGCCTATTACGAAGCCTTCAACCGTCAGGACATGGATGCCTTTCTGGCGCTTCTGCATGACGAGGTGGTGCACGACATCAATCAGGGCGAGCGCCAGACCGGCAAGGCCGCCTTCGCCTCCTTTATGGACCATATGAACCGCTGCTATAAGGAAAACCTCACCGATATGGTCATCATGGCGAGCGATGACGGCAAGCGTGTTTCCGCCGAATTCATCGTCAATGGTGAATATCTCAAGACCGATGAGGGATTGCCCGAGGCGAGTAGCCAGAAATACGTACTGCCGGCCGGCGCCTTCTTCGACCTGAAGGATGGAAAAGTTAGCCGAGTAACGAACTACTATAATCTGAACGACTGGATTGCCCAGGTCGGCGCTTAAGGCGTGATTTCTCGCCCGCAATCGGCGGGCAAGAGATAATCCTTGTTTCCATTATCATGGATATTGACTCCATCATACGAGAATGCAATTCTCGTATGATGGAAAACGAAGATCATATTCTTGAGCGCTCGATCGGTGAGCGGATCAAAACATTGCGGGCTGAAAACGGCCTAACGCTGGACAGGCTTGCGTCTGAATCCGGCGTCAGCCGCGCCATGATTTCCCGTATCGAGCGCGGGGAGGCGAGCCCAACCGCGTCGCTGCTTGCCCGCATCTGCGCAGCCCTTGGTCTGTCGCTCTCAGGCTTTTTCGCCGAAAACGAAGAGGCTGTTTCCCCGCTGGTGAGAAAGCGTGACCAGCAGGTCTGGAAAGATCCCGAGACAGGCTATGTCCGCCGCGCCATTTCCCCGCCGCGTGTGGGTTCCGATGTCGATATCGTCGAGGTGGAATTTCCGGCTGGTGCGCGCGTCGGTTTCCCGCCGCATGCGGCAAGCCGTGGGATGACGCAATATGTCTGGCTTTTCGAAGGTGTGCTGGAAATGACAAGCGGCGGAGACGTTCACCGGCTGGAGCCCGGCGATTGCCTTTTCATGCCGGTGGGAGAAGGGCACGTCTTCCACAATCCTTCCGAAAAACCTGCCCGTTACGCCGTCGTGCTGGATCAAAGACAGCGCTGATTTCCCCACAGGAGTTTTTATGGCCACTATCCGCGTGTTGAACCGGGAAGAGACGATCGATGCCCTGCCTGAACTCTGCGAAGTCCTCGCCGCCTGCGTGAACGGCGGCGCGTCCGTCGGCTTCATGTTGCCCTTTTCCCCACAGGATGCTGAACCCTTCTGGCGATCCGTGGCGGAAACGACAGGCGAGGGTGCGACCATTCATGTGGCGGCGGAGGTGGATGGCAAGGTGGTGGGCACCGTGCAGGTCGGTCTTGCCTCGAAGCCCAATCAGCCGCATCGCGGTGATCTGATGAAGCTTCTCGTGCACCCATCCGCACGCGGCCTCGGACTTGCCCGTATGCTCATGCAAAAGGTGGAGGAGGAGGCGGTAAAACGTGGCCGTACCCTTCTGGTTCTGGATACGGCCACGGGTAGCGATGCCGAGGCGATTTATCCTCGCCTCGGCTGGGAACGGATCGGCGTTATTCCCGATTACGCGCTGTTTCCGGATGGTCGCTTTTGCGGCACCACCCTGTTCTACAAGCGGATCGGCTAGTTTTTTCAGACTTGCCGTCTCACTGGCCCGGCTTCAGCATACGGTTGAAGGCGGTAACAATCATCGCCTCCAATTGTGCGTGAATATCGGCGCGGTCCCGTGGTCCGGCCGGCTCGCAGATCGGGTCGCGCTCGCCGATGGATTTGAGGAACGCATCGGCATCCGGCTTGCACAGCGGCAGGAAGCTGAAATGATTGGCGTCATCCACCTGCTGGTAGGTCGCGCCGGGTACTTCGTCCGCGGGTTTATCCGCAAGCACAGCCGCGGGAATTTTGCCCTTGCTGCCGAGATTGATGAAGGTCAGCGGAATATCGATCTCTTTCAGGCTGTCCGGTTTGAAGGCCAGCGCCAGGCCCGGATCGATCAGTACGGCGGAACGGATGCGGGGATCACGTTTCTGCTGCTCGAAACGGGCCTTGTCGAGGGTTCTGAGGTCAAGCTTCGGCACGTTGACCGGCTCATTATCGAGATAACCCCGGCCGCCAGCAAACCATTGGCAATCCATCATCGTGGCATGGTCTTCGCAATAGCGCGCATAGGCATCGAGATCGGCGCGCGCACCCGCAATCTCCATCGCCGCGCTGCCGCCCAGCGAAAAGCCGAGAACGCCGATCCTCTTCGTGTCGATCGCATTCGACCATTTGCCCTCTGCCGCCAGGGCCGTAACGATCGTGGAGAGATCGTCCGTTCGCTCCCAGATTTTCGGCGTATCGGCGGGCGTGGAATCGCCGCTGGTGGTGCCGGGATGGTTGGTTCCGGCGACAATGAAACCTTCGCTCGCAAGCTTTGCGGCGATCCATGCCATACCGGACACTCTTGAACCCGAGCCGTGGGACAGAAGTACAAGCGGCAGGCGACCCGGTTTCACCGCGCCATCCTTGAACACGGGCGTGCCTTGAAAAATCCGGTCCTCGCCGGAAAGCGTCTGTGTGCCCTTTCCGTCGGATGGATACCAGACAGTGACGGCAAGGTCCTTGCCGCGTGCCGGCGAATGGATGGTGGTTTCGCTGGCGCCAACCACCTCGCCCGCAAAAACAGGCTGGGTGACGAGAGCGGAAAACAGTATGGTCGTGATGGTGCTGATAGGGCGCATGAAAACCTCGTGCGGTTGGGAAGAACGGGGTTCAATCTGCGCCGCCACATATTTTTCGCGTCCTTGATCACGTTAAAGGTCGTCCCGAAACGCGATCTGGTCCATGAACTGGCAATATAAGTCGTTGTGTTCCGGGGATATCATTCGTGCTGTTCATTCCGCTGCCTTTCGTCGTGGCGCTTCTGCTGGTCGTCATGTTCATTGTTTTCCTTCGAGGTGGAGACGATGTGCGGACCAACCGGGCCTTTCTGGCGCTGATCGTGCTTTGTGCCGTGCAATCCGTCCTTGTCGGCCTGCGCTGGGGGTATGGCGTCATCGAAACGCGTTATGTTCTGCCGATCCTCGCAGCCTGCCTGCCGCCGCTCGTCTACATTGCCTTTCGCGGACTGATGGGAGTGGCGGCGGAAAGCAGGAGAGCGATGCTCGCCAATCTCGTCCTGTCGCCTTTGCTCATTGTCATCATGGAATTCACCTTGCCGATGGCGATCGATCTTGCACTGATCGTCATCTTCGTCGGCCACGCCGTCGCCCTGCTTCTTCTTGGCAGAAAAGGGCCGGATGGGCTGGATGAGGCGCAATTCGCCAGCGTCGCCTCCGCGCACCGGGCGCTGATTATCGCCGCATTAGCCCTGTGCGTTTCCGCCCTGTTCGATCTTCTGGTGTTTTTCGATTTCGAATGGGCGCACGGGCAAAATGTTGCAGCGCTCGTCAGCAATGCCAATCTTTTCGGACTGTTGTTGATTGGCCTCATGGCTGCGTTGGCCGGTGAAAGCAAAGCACCACAAACGGCCATGGATCCGGTCGCGGAATTGCCGCCGCCGCCGGAGCCATCCGAGCAGGACCGGGACATCATTGCAAGGGTCGATCGGCTGATGGCGGCGCAGGCGCTTTACCGTGATGAGAACCTCAACCTGTCGCGGCTTGCAAGACGCCTCGGGCTGCCGAGCCGGCAGATATCAGGCGCGATCAATCGCTCGCTCGGCGTCAATGTCTCGCAATATGTCAACCAGTTGCGCATCCGCGAAGCCTGCCGGCTGCTTGAGGAAACGGAGCAATCGGTAACCGCGATCATGTTGTCCTCGGGCTTTCAGACCAAATCCAACTTCAACCGCGAATTTCGCCGCGTCACCGGCATGAGCCCTGTCGACTGGCGGGAGCGTGAAGTGTGGAAACTGGTCTCACCAAACAAAACGGCCACCCGGCAGATGCCGGATGACCGTTTGAAGATCGTCGGGAAATGATGGGGATCAGAGCGTGCCGTTGCGCTGCTGGATCATCATGTAGGTGTCATAGGTATATTCGGCGATCTGCGCCCAGAGATAAGCGTCCTTCTTGAAGGCCTGCTGGCTTTCGTAGATCTTCTTGAAGCTCTCGTTCTTGGCCGAAATCTCCGCATAGGTGTCCTGCGCGGCCTTGTGGCAGACATCGAGGATTTCCTGGCTGAAGGGGCGCAGGATAGCGCCCTGCGCCACGAGTTCCTTCAGCGCCTTCGGATTGCGCGCATCGTAGCGTTCCAGCATGCTGGCGCTGCCGGCGGCGCAGGCATCTTTCAGGATGCGCTTGTAATTCTCGGGCAGCTCGTTGAACTTCTGCAGATTCACGAAGGCATGAACGGCCGGGCCGCCTTCCCACCATGCGGGGTAGTAGTAATATTTTGCGACCTTGTAGAAACCGAGCTTCTGGTCGTCATAGGGGCCGACAAATTCGGTGGCGTCGATCGTGCCCTTTTCCAGCGCGGCATAGACATCGCCGCCGGCGATCTGCTGCGGTGTCACGCCAACCTTCTGCATGACCTGGCCGGTGAGGCCGGCGATACGCATCTTCAGGCCTTTGAGGTCGTCGATGGTGTTGATTTCCTTACGGAACCAGCCGCCCATCTGGGCACCGGTATTGCCGAGCAGGATCGAGTAGATATTGTGCTGGGCAAGGAATTCATTGAGCAGCTCGTTGCCACCGGCCTGGTTGAACCAGGCATTCGTCTGGCGTGCGTTAAGGCCGAAGGGAACCGACGTTCCGAGCGCAAAGGTCGGATCCTTGCCGACGTAATAATAGGAGCAGGTATGCGCCATTTCGACGGTTCCGGCCGTCACCGCATCCGCTGCCTGCAGCGCCGGCACGATTTCACCGCCGGCGAAATGCTGAATGACGAAGTTGCCGCCGGAGGCTTCCTTGACATGATCTGCGACGATCTGGCCCGCGCCGAAAAGAATGTCGAGGCCCTTGGTGAAGGACGACGTCATGCGCCAGGTGATCTTGGGGTTTTCCTGTGCAATGGCCGGAGCGGCCAGCGCCGTTGCGGTAACACCGGCGCCAACGGCGCCCGCCTTGCGGATAAATGATCTGCGATCCATGTCGATAAGCCCTGATATGTCTGCATATTACAGGCGAACCGCACGGTACGCCTCCCGTCGGCTACTAAACATTTATCCCTGCGGCCATCAAGAGGGAATGTTTGAAACTTGCGTGATCTTACGCACGGCTTGGCAATTGTTGCTTGTACCGGCCTTTCGCTGTTCGGCGCGGCTGCGGCTAAGGCATGCTGCGCTTTAAGGCCGGGTCATCCATTGCGGGATTGTAAAACAGCGAAAGCGTCAGGCTTCTGGCGATGCGTTGCGCCGTTTCCATGAACCAGTCATGTGCCTCTTTGCTCGGCGCAATATCATCAAGCGTGGCGGAAAACAGCGTGAGCCACTGCGGAAAAAGCTCCGCCGACATGCCTTTTACCCCGAGATGGGCCTGCACGGGCTTGCCGCCATAACCGCCATTCTTGAAGGCGACGGCCGTCCAGAACTGTTTCATCCTGGCCAAATGCTCCGGCCAGCGCCCGGCGAGTCGCGCATCAAAAACCGGGCCAAGCGTGGAGTGTTCAAGAACGCGGCCGTAGAATGTTTCCACCAGCAGGTCGATGAAACCGGCATCCACGCCGATTTCCGCCATGGCCTTTTCCGCCCTGTCCTGAATTTCCGCGCTGTGGGCGGCTCTCGCCGCAACGTCTTCCTGCATGGTGCTTCCTTTTCCGCGAATTTACCCCGCTGCGAGGCGGCCTGCAATGCGACCCTTTGCCTTATTAGAATTATTCTAAGATGACTTGATCTCGGCGCAGGGCGGATGTATTTAGAATTATTCTAAAAAGGTTTCAGCCATGTTTCGCAGTCTTTTTTCCCTGTCCAAACGCCCCTTTTCCTCTCTCGGCGAACAGGAAATCCTCGCACTCGCCATTTCGTCCGAAGAAGACGATTCCCGCATCTATCGTTCCTATGCCGATCACCTGCGCGCGCAATATCCGCAATCGGCCAAAGTCTTCGACGATATGGCGGAGGTCGAGCAGCAGCATCGAAATGTCCTGATCGACATGCATCGTCGCCGTTTCGGAGAGACGATCCCGCTGATCCGTCGCGAACACGTGCGTGGGTTTTACGAGCGCACACCAGACTGGCTCGGGAAGAACCTGTCGCTCGAGAAAATCCGGGCCCAGGCCGAATTGATGGAAGCACAGGCGATCCGTTTTTACGATGAGGCCGTGAAGCGCACCAGCGACGCCTCTACGCGCAAGTTGCTCGGCGATCTGGCCGAGGCGGAGCGGGGTCACGAAGAGATCGCGCAAATGCTGGAAGAAAAACATCTCGATGAAGATGGCAAGACCGAAGAGGCGGAAACCGCAAAGCGGCAGTTTCTTCTGACCTATGTGCAGCCGGGTCTTGCGGGATTGATGGATGGCTCCGTCTCGACGCTCGCGCCGATCTTTGCGGCCGCCTTCGCCACGCAGGATACCTGGCAGACTTTCCTGATCGGCCTTTCAGCCTCCGTCGGCGCTGGTATCTCCATGGGCTTCACCGAGGCGGCCCATGATGACGGCAAGCTTTCGGGTCGCGGTTCTCCGGTAAAGCGGGGTCTGGCCTCGGGCATCATGACGGCCATCGGCGGTCTCGGCCATGCCTTACCCTATCTCATCCCGCATTTCTGGACAGCAACGGCGATTGCGGCCGTCGTCGTTTTCGTGGAACTCTGGGCCATCGCCTTCATTCAGAACCGCTTCATGGAAACGCCGTTCCTGCGCGCGGTGTTTCAGGTGGTCCTCGGCGGCTCATTGGTGCTGGCGGCCGGCATTATCATCGGCAACGGATGAAAAAAGAAAGAGCCCGCGATGGCGGGCTCTCAATCTGTCAAACGTGGAGCCAAGCGTCAGCGCAATGCGCCAACCAGAACGTCGCGACCATCTTCGATGGAGACCCAACGGCCCGTATTGAAGGACGCCTGCCGCTTCAGATAGGTATAGTTGGTGTCGGTCCAGAGCTTCACATCGTCGGTGAGGTTGTCGAGAATATAGTCGCCATCAGTGGTGCGAAGCGTCAGCACCGCATGGCCTTCACCATCCGGTTTACGCACGACGGTGATCAGCAGATCGGCAACGGAAAAACCGCGCTCGACCAGTTTCTTGCGCTTCAGCAGCACGAAATCTTCGCAGTCACCGGCGGTCGTCGGATATTCCCAGACTTCGTCCTTGCCGTAGATTTCCTGGTCGGTCATCGCCACGATCGTGGTGTTGACGGACGTATTAACCTCGCGAATGACATCCCAGCCATAATCTGTGACGCGCGGGGGCGGTGTCGCCTTGCTGCGAATATTGCATTCGTCGGCGTATTTCTGACAGAACTCGTAATGTCCGATCGGCTGGGACGTGATCCCGCCCGTCACCATGGAAGGGCTTCCTTTGATTTCCGCCATGGCGGAGGCAGCAGTCATTAGCCCGGCAGCAACTGCAAACAGCAGAGCACGCGCCAGCGGTGCGTTCATCATGAAACCCGTCCCTTAATTCTTAACGAAAAGTTAAGAGGGATAGGGGGTTTGAGTCAATCTCTAGCAATCGGCGATGCGCAAGACTCGTTGAATATGGTTAAGAGCGTTGCGCAAATGCCTATATTGCAAGGGCTTTGATGGTCGCGAGCATCCGCTCGATATCCTGCGGCCTGGAAAGCCGGTGGTCGCCATCGCGGATCAGCGTCAGCACCACATCGTCGGCGGGAAGATGTTCGATGAGCTTCAGAGCATGCTGATAGGGAACATCGGGGTCGCGCATGCCCTGCAGAACATGAACCGGGCAGCCGGTCGTGATGATGCCGGTGAGCACCCGGTTCTGCTTTCCGTCTTCCATCAGCGCGCGGGTGAAGATGTTGGGCTGGGGGCTATACTCCGAATGTTCCTCGAAGTAACCCCGTTCTGCGAGAGAGGTCCTTTCCGCATCCGACAGGCTGGGCTCTATCAGTTCCTGCGTGAAATCCGGCGCAGGCGCAATGAGAACCAGACCGGCGACGGAGGGCGCGCCACCCGCCTTGCGCAGCTCCTCGACCATGCGCAACGCAATCCACCCGCCCATCGACGAGCCGACGAGAACGACACGCGACGGCGCCTTTGCACGCACCACCGCAAGTGCCTCTTCGAGCCATCTCGAGATCGTGCCTTTGTTGAAATCACCGCCGGAAGCCCCGTGCCCGGAATAATCGAGCCGCAGGCAGGCAAGGCCGTTTTCCGCTGCAAAACGATCGAGCTCAACCGCCTTGGTTCCCGTCATGTCGGAGCGATAGCCGCCGAGCCAGACGAGCGTTGGTGCGTTCGGCTGGGATGTTGGGGAGCGATGGAGGAAAGCGATGTTGCGGGCGTCGTCACCCGCTCCTATATGCAGGAATTCAGCAGCTTGTTCGGTCATGTATATGCAATTCTCCTGATTTTCGTGCAATATCGGCGGCGTATTTGCAAAAACCGTGGCAACAGGTGATCTTTTCGGGCAGATATGCTATTGACTTCGCCACGGCAATAACGACATTTCCGCCGCTTGTACCAAACAAGCTGTTTTTTGCTGACGTGATCCAGAAACAGATCAGGAGAATACGACCATTCGCAGACCTTTCAAAGCCGATGCCCCCGTCAAGGAGGGCCCGCGCTCCAACCGGGAAATTCGGGTTCCCAGAGTTCAGCTTATTGATGAAGAGGGCCAGAACCTCGGTAGCATGCCGACGGATCAGGCTTTGAAAATGGCGGAAGAGGCCGGTCTCGATCTCGTCGAGATTTCGCCGAACGCTGAACCGCCGGTATGCAAGATCCTCGATCTCGGCAAGCTTAAGTACTCGACCCAGAAAAAGGCCGCTGAAGCGCGCAAGAAACAGAAGATCGTCGAAGTTAAAGAAATCAAGATGCGCCCGAACATCGACACGCATGACTATGACGTGAAGATGAAGGCGATGGGCCGTTTCTTTGATGATGGCGACAAGGTGAAGGTAACGCTGAAGTTCCGCGGCCGCGAAATGGCCCACCAGGAACTCGGCATGAAGCTTCTCCTCCAGGTGAAGGAAGACACCCAGGCGATTGCCAAGGTTGAAGCCGAGCCGAAGCTGGAAGGCCGTCAGATGATGATGGTTCTCGCACCGAAATAATCTTTTTACGCGTTCACATCACTGGCGCGTATCCCACCGCAAGGGGAAATTCTCATTCCCCGTTGCGCTTTTAGCCGACTGCGGTTATAAGCGCGCGTCCGAACGGTCCGGCAGGGCATGCCGTGGCCGTTCCTGAATAGCTTGAAATAGGCCTCGTCTGCCTGTTTCGATACAAAAACGGAGTAGCAAAATGCCCAAGATGAAGACGAAGTCCGCTGCAAAGAAGCGGTTCAAGATCACCGCCACCGGCAAGGTTGTTGCAGCCGCCGCCGGTAAGCGCCACGGCATGATCAAGCGTACCAACAAGTTCATTCGCGACGCGCGTGGAACCATGGTTCTCGCCGAAGCTGACGGCAAGAAAGTCGTCAAGAACTACCTGCCGAACGGTCTCTGAGACTTTTCCGCACTTTTGGACACTTTAAGGAGATCATGACATGGCACGCGTAAAACGTGGCGTAACTTCCCGCGCCAAGCACACCAAGACACTCAAGGCAGCCAAGGGCTTCTACGGCCGCCGCAAGAACACCATCCGCGCAGCAAAGGCTGCCGTGGATCGTTCCAAGCAGTACGCTTACCGCGACCGCAAGGTCAACAAGCGCAACTTCCGCGCTCTGTGGATCCAGCGTATCAACGCTGCTGTTCGCGAATTCGGCCTGACCTATGGCCGCTTCATCGACGGCCTGAACAAGGCTGGCATCGAAGTCGACCGCAAGGTTCTGTCCGACATGGCTATCCATGAGCCGGCAGCATTCGGCGCGCTCGTCGAAGCAGCGAAGAAGGCGCTTGAGTACCTCAAGGATGCTGGTACGACCAACGAGTTTGAAACCGCTGTAAAGTAATTACGGCGCGGACAATCTGTTGTTCATTTGAAACCCGCGCCGGTCCTCCGGCGCGGGTTTTCGTTTTTTGGAATTCACGGCAGTTTCGGCAGAAGTGCGTAACGCTTTTGCGCCGAGGTTGCCAAAAGGGTGGGGCATCCGGCTTTTGGCCGGCAGGCTCCATTGGGGGCAGAAAATGCTGGTTGCCGCAAGCGACGCGGAAAAGGCGAAGGGTTTCCACGTCCATCTGGAAGATAGCGATATCGCAGCCTTGATGCGGGCTTTGCTTAAAAGCGAGCGCCGTGTGCAGAAACTCGAACTTTCTTCGACGACCGTCTGGATCAAGCGCCAAGGCACGGAAACGCCGTCCTGGTGGATAAAGTTGCAGACCTTTCTCGCAAAGCTGCTCCCCTACACTTTTATGCGCCCGTCGCCGCCGCTCGATGGCGCCGGCCTGATGCGCCGTGAACTCGAAACGCTGCAGGCCTTCAAGGTCCGTGGTTTTCCGGTTCCGCCCATCATCTATTCTTCGCTGACGGCCGTTGTCCTGGGGGATGTCGGTCCCACCATCATGGAACGCATGGACACGATAAAGACCGCGATGCCGGCGGAGCATGACGCCCTGCTGGTAAAATCCGCCGAGGCGCTCGGCGAACTGCATGCAGCAGGTCTTTGCCATGGACGTCCGCATGTGCGTGACTTCTTTCTCGCAGACGGCCGTGTCGGTTTCATGGATTTCGAGGAACGCCCGCAGGACGTCATGCCGCTTGAGACGGCGCAGGCCCGCGATATCTGGCTGCTGTTTCTGCAGGTCGCGACACGCGCCTGCGATGCGCCGAAAACCTGTGATGCCGCCTTTGCCCGCTGGCGCGAAAACGCCCCGTCCCGGGCGCTGGAAGAATTGTGCCGTCTGACTGGCATTCTGGGGCGTTTTTTACCGGTTGCCCGGTTGATCGGGCGCGTGCGGATGGGTAGTGATCTGCGACGCTTTATCATGGCGACCGACTATTTGATGAATGCTGTGAACCCCGAAGCCGCTGTTAAAAATACCGGCAAGGCAGGAAAAGATGACTGAACTTGATACCTTGAAATCGCAATTGATGTCGGAGATCGCCACTGCTGCCGATGAGCCGGCCATCGAGGCCGTGCGTGTTTCCGCACTTGGCAAGAAAGGCTCGGTTTCGGAGCTTCTGAAGACGCTTGGCAGCATGACGCCGGAAGAGCGCCAGACCCGCGGCGCGGCCATCAACCAGCTCAAGACCGAAATCACCGACCTCATCGGCGAGCGCAAGAACGCGCTGAAGGACGCCGCCATTACCGCCCGGCTGAAAGCGGAAACGGTGGATGTCAGCCTGCCGGTTCGTCAGTCTCCGGCCGAGCGCGGTCGCATTCATCCCATAAGCCAGATCGTCGATGAAATTACTGCCATCTTCGCGGATATGGGGTTCTCGATCGCCGAAGGTCCTGACATCGAGACCGACTATTACAACTTCACGGCGCTGAATTTCCCCGAAGGCCATCCGGCCCGCGAAATGCACGACACCTTCTTCTTCCAGCCGGATGAAAACGGCGAGCGCAAGGTGCTGCGCACCCACACCTCGCCGGTGCAGATCCGCACCATGGAAAGTCAGAAGCCGCCGATCCGCATCGTCATTCCCGGGAAGACCTATCGTCAGGACTCCGACGCGACCCATTCGCCGATGTTCCATCAGGTCGAAGGCCTTGTCATCGACAAGAAGGCGCATGTCGGCAATCTGCGCTGGATTCTCGAAGAATTCTGCAAGACCTTCTTCGAGGTCGACAGTGTCGTCATGCGCTTTCGCCCGTCGTTCTTCCCCTTCACGGAGCCGAGCTTCGAGGTGGATATCCAGTGCGACCGTTCCGGCCCCATCGTCAAGTTCGGCGAAGGCAAGGACTGGATGGAAATCCTCGGCTGCGGCATGGTGCACCCGAACGTGCTGCGCGCCGGTGGGCTGGACCCGGATGAATATCAGGGCTTTGCCTGGGGCATGGGCCTCGACCGCATCGCCATGCTGAAATACGGCATGCCGGACCTGCGCGATTTCTTCAACGCCGATGTCCGCTGGATGAACCATTACGGCTTCCGCCCGCTCGACATGCCGACGCTGTTCGGCGGTTTGAGCGTTTAATCCGGTTAGCCAAGGAGCAAAGACATGAAATTCACTCTTTCCTGGCTGAAAGAGCATCTCGAAACGGATGCGACGCTGGACGAGATTTGCGAGCGGCTGACGGCGATTGGCCTCGAGGTCGAGGACGTCGATGACAAGGCGGCCTACAAGCCATTCGTCATCGCCAAGGTCGTTTCCGCTGAAAAACATCCGGAGGCCGACCGCCTCAAGGTGCTGATGGTGGATGCTGGTGACGGCAAGCCGGTGCAGATCGTCTGCGGCGCGCCGAATGCACGCGCCGGCCTCGTTGGTGCGCTCGCTCGTCCCGGCATGTATGTTCCGGGCATCGATGTGACGTTGGCCGTCGGCAAGATTCGCGGCGTCGAAAGCCACGGCATGATGTGCTCCGAAAAGGAGCTCAACATTTCCGACGATCACGACGGCATCATCGATCTGCCTGAAGATGCGCCTGTCGGCACTTCCTTCGCATCCTATGCCGGCCTCGACGATCCGATCATCGAGATCAACCTCACGCCCAACCGTCCGGACTGCACTTCGATCTACGGCATCGCCCGCGATCTCGCCGCCTCCGGTCTGGGTAAGCTGAAGACGAAGCCTGCGCCGTCCTTCAAGGTTGAAGGCGCAACCCCCGTCGATGTGAAGCTGGAACTGGATGATGCGGCGCTTTGCCCCGGCTTTTCGCTGCGCATCGTGCGCGGCGTGAAGAATGGCCCCAGCCCGAAATGGATGCAGCAGCGCCTGATGGCGATCGGCCTGCGTCCTATCAATGCTCTCGTTGATATCACCAACTACATGACCTTCGATCAGGGCCGGCCGATGCACGTCTTCGACGCGGCCAAGGTCAAGGGCGATCTCACGGTCCGCCGTGCGAAGGATGGTGAGACGATCCTCGCGCTCGATCAGCGTGAATACAAGCTCGGCCCGAACAATGTCGTCATTGCCGACGAAAAGGGCCTCGAGTCGATCGGCGGCATCATGGGCGGGGAGCATTCCGGCTGCGACGAAAACACCGTTGATGTGCTGATCGAGGCTGCTCTCTGGGATCCGATCAACATTGCCAAGACCGGCCGTTCGCTCGGCATCATCACCGATGCGCGTTATCGTTTCGAGCGTGGTGTCGATCCGGAATATATGGTTCCGGGTCTGGAGCGCACCACCGAACTGGTTCTGGAACTGTGCGGCGGCGTTGCCGGCGAAGCCCGCGTCGTTGGTTATAAGGGTCATCAGCCCAAGGTCGTCGATTTCCCGCTGGCGGAAGTCAAGCGCCTGACGGGTCTGGAAGTCTCCTCGCAGGAGAGCCTCACCATTCTCAAGGGTCTTGGTTTCGGTGTCGAAGGAACGGGCGAGCGAGTCTCCGTGACCGTCCCCTCCTGGCGCCCCGATGTCGACGGCAAGGCCGATCTGGTCGAAGAAGTCATGCGCATCCATGGCGTCGACAATATCAAGCCGGAACCGCTTGAAAGCTTCGGCGCTGTCAACGGCCGTATCCTGACCACGCTGCAGATCCGCACCCGCACCGCGCGCCGTGCGCTGGCGAGCCGCGGCATGCTCGAGGCCGTCACATGGTCCTTCATCCCGGAAGCGCAGGCGAAGTTGTTCGGCGGTGGTTCGCCGGCGCTGAAACTCGCCAACCCGATTGCGGCCGATATGTCGGATATGCGGCCCTCGCTGCTGCCCGGCCTGCTGACTGCCGCACAGCGCAATGCCGACAAGGGTTATGGTGACGTCGCGATCTTCGAGGTCTCCGGCACCTATGAGGGCGATACGCCTGATACGCAGCGCCGCGTTGCCGGCGGTGTCCGCCGTGGCACGGCCTCGCTGGCGGGCAGCGGCCGCATGTGGTCCAATGCTGTGAAAGGCGGCGGCAAGCCCGTGGATGTCTACGACGCCAAAGCCGATGCGCTGGCGGTGCTGGAAGCCTGCGGCCTGCCCATGGCCAATGTGCAGATCGAGGCCGGCGGCCCCGGCTGGTATCATCCCGGCCGCTCCGGCACCATCAAGATGGGTCCGAAGGTCGTGCTCGGTTATTTCGGCGAATTCCACCCGAAGACACTGTCCGAGCTGGATGTTTCTGGCGCCTATTGCGGTTTTGAAGTCTATCTCGACGCCATGCAGGAGCCGAAGAAGAAGGCTACCCGCACCAAGCCTGCGCTCGAGCTTTCGCCGTTCCAGGCGGTCAAGCGCGACTTCGCCTTCGTGGTCGACAAGTCTGTCGAGGCGGGAGCGATCATCAAGGCCGCAACGAGCGCTGACCGCAAGCTGATCACCGGCGTTAATGTCTTCGATATTTTCGAAGGCGCATCGCTCGGCGAAGACCGCAAGTCGGTGGCCATCGAAGTCCAGATCCAGCCGGTCGACAAGACGCTGACCGATGAGGATTTTGAGGCGCTGACGGCCAAGATCGTCGGCAATGTCGAAAAATCGACGGGCGGCGTTCTGCGCGCCTGAAAGCAGCTGACGAAATGATAAAAGCCGCGGCGGTTGCCGCGGCTTTTTGTTTTTAGCGATTGGCCAATCGCGTCATTCGTTCCGGATAACGTTCCCCCGCAACCTTTGTCGGAGAGAGCAATGCGCCGAGGCTGGCAACTTCGTCGGCCGTCAGCGCGACATCCGCTGCCGCCACGTTTTTCTCCAGATTGGCAATTTTCGTGGTGCCGGGGATCGGCACGATGAAATCGCCCTGCGCCATGACCCAGGCGAGCGCCAGTTGCCCGGCGGTAACGCCTTTTTCTGCTGCCATATCTTCCAGCAGCTGGATGAGGGCCAGATTGGCATCGAAGTTTTCGCTTTGGAAGCGCGGCAGGCTGCGGCGGAAATCGTCGGAGGCAAGCCCGTCGAGCGACTTCAGCGCACCTGTCAAAGCGCCGCGTCCGAGCGGGCTGAAGGGTACGAAGCCGATGCCGAGTTCACGGCAGGTTTCCAGCACGCCATTTTCTTCGGGATCGCGGGTCCACAGCGAATATTCGCTCTGAATGGCTGCAATCGGGTGAACGGCGTGCGCCTTGCGAAGGGTCGCCGCACTCGCCTCCGAAAGGCCGAGCGCCTTCACCTTGCCTTCCCGCACCAGATCGGCCATTGCGCCGACCGTCTCTTCAATTGCCACGTCCGGATCGACGCGGTGTTGGTAATAGAGGTCGATGACATCGACACCCAGCCTTTTCAGTGAGGCTTCGGCGACGGCACGAACATTTGCCGGCGAACCGTCAACACCCTGGATCATTTCCGCCGAAGGTTTGCTGCCGTCGATGCGGAAGCCGAATTTGGTGGCGATGACCACCTGATCGCGATAGGGCTTCAAAGCCTTGCCAAGGAGGGTTTCGTTTTTGAACGGCCCATAAACTTCCGCCGTATCGAACAATGTGACGCCAAGCTCGACGGCGCGATGCAACGTCGCGATAGAACCGCTTTCATCCGAAGGTCCATAAGCATGGCTCATGCCCATGCAGCCAAGCCCGAGTGCGGAAACGGAGAGGTCTTTTCCGAGGATTCTGT
Organism: Agrobacterium tumefaciens str. B6; assembly: GCF_001541315.1. GTDB lineage: Bacteria > Pseudomonadota > Alphaproteobacteria > Rhizobiales > Rhizobiaceae > Agrobacterium > Agrobacterium radiobacter. The sequence goes on from NZ_LMVK01000001.1 coordinate 195,063, forward strand.
GTTTCATCTGCCTGTCCTTTGTCAGAGCACGCCTTGAAAGCTATCCCGCGGTTTGCGGCGGAGCATGTGTGTCCAAGACGGTTTAATATACCCTTGGGAAGTGGGTACGGGCAAAACATACTGCCCATCGGTGGTAAAAATAACCGCTGCAAATCCGCTTGGGTTGTTCTATCATTTAGAACAATGAACCGTGTGCAACTCTCCCAGCTGGCCGTTCTCGCCGCCGTTGCCGAAGGCCGCAGCTTCCGCAAGGCCGCGGCCGAATTGGCCATCGCGCCTTCTGCCGTCAGCCATGCGGTCTCTTCGCTGGAGGAAAGCCTTGGCCTGCGGCTGCTTCACCGCACCACCCGCAGCGTTTCTCCGACGGAGGAGGGTAAACTGCTGCTCGAAACGTTGGGACCGGCTCTTGCCGATATCGATACGGTCATCCAGACGCTTGCCGAGCACGGTGGAAGGCCGGCGGGTCCTCTGCGCATCACCCTGCCTCGGCTTGCGGCCGAGGATCTTATCGTGCCGCGGCTGGGTGAGTTCTTGCGGCTCTATCCCGACATATCACTTGAAATCTCAACGGATGATCGCTTCGAAGATATCGTCGCGAAAGGCTTCGATGCCGGTCTGCGGCTCGGAGAGCACCTCGATGCGGATATGATTGCGGTGAAAGCGAGTGGTGCATGGCGCGGCGCGATTGTTGGCGCGCCCTCCTATTTCGCAGAAAACCCGCCGCCATACGATCCGAGGGATCTCATCCGTCACCGCTGCATCCGCCGGCGTTTCGCGAGCGGCCTTATCTATCGCTGGGAACTGGAGAAGAATGGCAAGCCGCTGGTGGTGGATGTACAGGGACCGCTGATCCTGTCGGACCAGAGCCTCATTCGCCGGGCGGCAATAGATGGGGCAGGCCTTGCCTTCGTTTTCGAACAGCGCGTCGAGGACGATATCAGGGAGGGCAGGCTCATCCGCGTGCTGGAGGATTGGTGCGCGCCCTTTGACGGTTTTTATATCTATTATCCCTCGCGCCGGCAGATGCGCCCGGCGCTGAGGGCTTTCGTGGATTTCTTCCGCTTCAGGGGTGATCAGAACTTGATGCGATAGCGGATATGGCCATCGCTTTTCACGTAGCTGTTATAGAGATTCTGGGCCCGGTGATTGTGCTCGTCCGTGTTCCAGTAAAGCCGTGACCAGCCTTTTTCGGCGCAGATGGAGATGAGATCGTCCATCAGCGCCCGACCTGTTCCCTTGCCGCGGATCGCGCCGTCGACGAACAGGTCTTCCAGATAGCAATCGGGTGTTTTGACCCAGGTGGAATCATGGAAGTGATGGATGGCGAAACCGGCCATCGTGTCGCCGAGCAAGGCCACACGCATGGAAACACGCGAGGCTGGGTCGAGAATACGCGCCCAGGTATGCTCGGTCACGTCGTCGGCAAGGTGGACATCGTAGAAAGCGAGGTAGTCGTTCCACAGGCGCAGCCATTCCGCCCGGTCACTCGGCTGTGCGTCGCGAATTGTAAGATCCATGTCACGCACCTGCTTTATCGAGAAGAGCCATCATCTCGTCTGTCAGCTTCAGATCGACGGCGCGTTTGAAGCTCTCGAGCTGCGACAGGCTGGTGGCGCTGGCAATTGGAGCCGTCACGGCACTCTTCCGCAGCAGCCAGGCCAGTGCGATATCGGCGAGCTTGGCACCGGTTTCCACGGCAACCGCATCCATGGCCCCAAGAATGGCAAGGCCGCGTGTGTTGACGTAGTCGCCTACCCGGTAGCTGCGGGCAACGCCTTCGGTGTCGGCCTTGGCGCGATATTTGCCGGTGAGGAAACCGGCTGCAAGGCTGTAATAGTTGATCACCCCGATCTCTTGCCTGACGCAGAGATCGGCAAGCGGGCCTTCAAAGTCCGTGCGGTTGTAGAGATTATACTCCGGCTGCAGCACGTCGTAGCGTGGCAGATTGTTCTTTGCGGCCGTGTCCAGCGCGTCCTGAAGCTGGCTTGCGGAATAATTTGAGCAGCCGATGGCGCGGATTTTCCCCTGTTCCTTCAGCTTTGCGAAGGCGGCGAGCGTTTCCTCCAGCGGCACATCCGCATCCGGCTTGTGGGCAAGGTAGAGGTCGATATAGTCGGTCTGCAGCCGCTTCAGGGAAGCCTCGACGGCTTCCGCGATCCACCTGGCGCTGAGACCGGTCTTCTGGCCGCGATTGTCAAAACCGACCTTGGTGACGATCACCGCATCCTCACGCCTGACACTGGACTGCTTCAGCCATTTGCCGATGATGGCCTCGGACTCTCCGCCCACATGGCCATCCACCCAGGCGGAATAGACATCCGCCGTGTCGATGGCATTGAACCCGGCATCGAAAAAGGCGTCGAGCAGGGCAAAGGAAGTCTTCTCATCCGCTGTCCAGCCAAACACGTTGCCGCCGAAGACGATCGGGGCGATGGAGAGGCCGGTGCGGCCGAGACTTCGTTTTTCCACGGAAAATGCTCCTGTTGCTGTCTTTATGGCAAGGTAGCAACTGCCTGCCGGCATAACCATTCAATTCCTTTGATGGCATTCATCAGGCAGCGGCAGGGTCTGCGAAAAATCAGGCCTGAAAACCGCGATAATGGCTGGGCGGATGGCGATTGTGCTGTTGCCAGACACGCCGCAAATGCCGGGCGGAGGCAAAACCCGCCCTTTCCGCGATGGCTTCCATATCCAGGCGGCTGTTTGCGAGAATGTCGCGGGCGAGATTGACCCGCATCAGGTTGACATAGTCGATGACGCTGATGCCGGTATGCTCGCGAAACAGGCGCGACAGATGCCTTTCGCTGAGTGCGGCAATATCGGCCAGCCGCTCCAGCGACCAGTCCTGCGCCGGCTCGGCCATCACACGGTCCTGAACCCGGTGAATGGCGGGGTGGATGTGGTTGCGGCCGGTCATCCAGGGGGAGATTTGTGGATCGCTGCCGCTGCGCCTGAGATAGACCACCATGGTTTTGGCAATGCGGGCCGCAACGGCCGGGGATGTCAGCCGGGAAACCACATGCAGCATCAGGTCGATGCCGGTGGAAATACCGGCACTCGAGAAGCGGTTGCCATCCTCGACGAAAAGGCGGTTTTCGGCCACCTGGGACAGTGGCGCGATGCGGCGCAGCCCTTCAACGCAATCGGCATGCGTTGTGCAGTTTCGCCCGTCGAAAAGTCCCGCTTCGCCCGCCAGCAGCGCGCCGGAGCAGATGGAAATGACTGTCGTATCGGCACGCACCGCGCGGCGCAGCCATGCCGCCAGCGCCTGCCGCTCTCGCTGTGTCTGCGGATCATTGTCGAAGCGTGACGTGCTGCCCGAGATCAGCAGGAAAGCATTTTCCGGCAGGGTCGCGGGCAAGCTCTCCAGCCCGGAAAGTCCAAGGCCGATGGAAGATTGTTGTTCGCCACTCGCAGCAATGTATCGGCAGTCGAAGTGGATGTCCCGCTGCTCCGCGTTGGCATAACGGATCACTTCGAGCGGACCGGCAATGTCCAGCAACAGCGCATGTGGCGGCACAAGCGTATAAAAGGGAATGATGCGCGTGCCGCCTCTATCCATCAGGCGGCCTCTTTGACGGTGGCCAATGCGTCATTGACGCTTACGATGCGCGCGAAACGGCCAGCCAGCACCAGTTCGGTCCGTTTGCGGATATCGTCCGGGCTGAAGACGGTGCCGGAAGCATGTGTCATCGGGAAAGTCAGCGTCGCTTCGGTGACGTAATCGACGCTGTAACCAAGATCGGAAGCGTGCCGCGTGGTGGTTTCGCAACATTGCTCGGTGCGGATGCCGGAGACGATCAGCCGGTTGATGCCCTTCTGTGTCAGCCAGATTTCGAGGCCGGTGCCGGCAAAAGCCGAATGGCGGTTCTTGTGAAAGGTGACATCAGGGGTGATCCGCACGCCATCCAGCGCCCGGATATAGCCACTGTCCTTTGAGAAGGCCTTGTCGCCATCGACATGGAAGATTTGCACGACTGGAATGCCCGCGGCTTTGGCGCCATCGATCAGCGCCTGCTGTTTCTCCAGATAGGCAGCCAAACCGCTTTCCTCGAAATAGGGGGCATGCCGAAAGGATTCCTGAACGTCGATGACCAGCAGTGCTGTATGAGAAGAGGACATTTCATGTATCTCCATTGGGTTCATGCGTAGCATAATTCTTCTTATCCAGCTCGAAGAAAAGCGGGCATTCTGACAAAGAGAGGACAAATTCAGCCATATCATATTCTGTCATGCACCTGCGGCTTGCCATGACGTGTGACGATGGTAAGTTTCCGTTGAATGGCAGAGCAGGAGAACGGTATGCTGCGCTTCGGAATAATCTCAACGGCGAAAATCGCTCAGGATCACGTCATTCCGGCGATACAGGATGCGCAGAACTGCGTGGTCAGCGCCATAGCCAGCCGGGATCTCGCCAGAGCGCGCGCGGTGGCGGATCGTTTTTCCGTGCCCCACGCCTTCGGTTCCTATGAGGAAATGCTGGCTTCCGATGTCATCGACGCGGTTTACATTCCGCTTCCGACATCGCAGCACGCGGAGTGGACCATCAAGGCCGCCGATGCCGGCAAACACGTTCTGTGCGAAAAGCCGATTGCACTGAAGGCAGAGGAGATCGACGCCCTCATCGCCGCGCGTGACCGCAACCGCGTCATCGTCTCGGAAGCCTTCATGGTTACTTATGCGCCGGTCTGGGCCAAGGTGAAGGAGTTGCTGGCCTCGGGCGCGATCGGAACACTGAAGCATGTGCAGGGCGCTTTCAGCTATTTCAACCGCGATCCCGGCAATATGCGCAATATTCCCGAACTGGGTGGCGGGGCCTTGCCCGATATCGGCGTCTACCCCACCATCGTGACCCGCTTCGTCACCGGTGTGGAGCCGAGGCGCGTGCAGGCCACCGTCGAGCGCGACAAGGAATTTGGCACCGATATCTATTCCAGCGTCAGGGCCGATTTCGGCGGTTTCGAACTGAGTTTTTATCTGGCCACACAGCTTGCCGCCCGCCAGCTGATGGTTTTCCATGGCACTGACGGTTACATCGAGGTCAAATCTCCCTTCAACGCCAATCGCTGGGGTGCGGAAGAGATCGAGCTGACCAATCAGGCCCATAACCAGTCGCAAATCTTCCGGTTTCAGGATAGCCGCCAATATAAGCTGGAGGCGGAGGCCTTTGCCCGTGCTGCGAAGGGTGAGGGCGAAGTCGTCACGCTGGAAAGCTCGAGGAAGAACCAGCTTTTCATCGACGCCATTTACCGGGCGGCGGAAAAGGACGGGTGGGAAACGGTTTAATCCGACTTTTGCCGTTGCCTTTGAAGCCGCCAATAGCCGTAAAGCGCCAGCAACAGTGCTGCGAGTGCTGAAAAGGCAAGCGGGACGAGGGGCTGCACCAGCGGGTTGCGCCATTGCAGCAGGGCAAACAGCCCGACGCTGACGATACGCGAGGTAAGCGTGACGGCATTTGTCAGAAAGCTGTTCAGCGCGGCTGATGCCTCACCACTCGAACGGTTCAGCCGCCAGCTTGTTGCAAGCCCCGCTGCCGCGCCCGGCAAACGGGCGGCGAGCGGATCGACGCCGAGATAGAAAATAAGCAGACAGGTAACGGTGAGGTCAGTGGCCAGTCCGCAAATCTCGGTTAGCGCAAAGTGCGGAAGCCTCAAGGCCGTGGACTTTTAGAGGGTTGGCTGGGTGGAACGTGGGCGCTGCAGCACCAGAAGGCTGATAACGACACCCACGACACCGAAATTGTAACCGGCAAGCGCCAGAAGCAGCGACATCAGGGGCACGGCCGTGGAAGAAAGTGCAATCGCCACGCCATAGGCACCGATAATCATCATGCAGATGAAAACGATGCTGAAAACCGAACGCAACGCAACTGCGGTTACGCCGAGCACTGTGGCGGTAAGAAAAATCATGATGCCGCCTCCTCTTTGGTTGCCGGGCCTGGGACAGACGTAACGCCGTCTTCCCTAACGAACCCTTGTTTTCTCCTCCAATCCCCATTTTCCTAACTCGTTAGTTGAGGATATGGTTTCATCGCCGTTAAAATGGGCCGGGCCGGTGCCGGCATTTCCGAATCGACGGGTTTTGGTTACAAACGGGCATGAGCGATATCTTCTCCCACGCAGCATTGAGCAATCTTGCCGAGTTCTCGGTGTCCGAACTGTCGGGTTCCATCAAGCGCACGGTGGAGACGGCTTTCGAGCAGGTGCGGGTGCGCGGCGAGATTTCCGGCTATCGCGGTCCGCATTCTTCGGGTCATGCCTATTTCTCGCTGAAGGACGATCGTGCCCGCATCGATGCGGTGATCTGGAAGGGCACGTTTTCGCGACTGAAGTTCCGCCCGGAAGAGGGCATGGAAGTCATTGCCACCGGCAAGGTCACCACCTTTCCCGGCTCCTCGAAATACCAGATCGTCATAGAAAGCCTCGAACCGGCAGGTGCCGGCGCGCTGATGGCGTTGCTCGAAGATCGCCGTCGACGTCTGGCGGCGGAAGGGTTGTTTGATGCGGAACGCAAGCGTCGCCTGCCGTTCATGCCGCGCGTCATTGGGGTCGTGACCTCGCCGACGGGCGCAGTCATCCGCGATATTCTTCACCGCATCTCGGATCGCTTTCCCGTGCATGTCGTCGTCTGGCCGGTCAAGGTGCAGGGCGAAGGTTCGGGCGAGGAAGTGGCGAACGCCATTCGCGGCTTCAATGCGCTTCAACCCGGTAGTGAAATTGCACGGCCGGATGTACTGATCGTCGCCCGTGGCGGCGGCAGTCTGGAAGACCTCTGGAGTTTCAACGACGAAATCGTCGTGCGTGCCGCTGCCGAGAGCAAAATCCCGCTGATTTCCGCCGTGGGGCATGAGACCGATACGACCTTGATCGATTATGCCGCCGATGTTCGCGCGCCGACGCCGACGGGGGCCGCCGAAATGGCTGTGCCGGTGCGGGCCGAGCTGGAAGCGCAGCTTTCCGGCCTTGCCGCGCGCCTTTCCGGCTCGGTATCGCGGCAGATGGACAATCGCCGTCAGGGCGTGCGGGCGCTGGTGCGGGCGCTGCCCTCGCTCGATCAGCTTCTCGCTTTGCCGCGCCGCCGGTTTGATGAGGCCGCGAGCGGTCTCGGGCGGGGACTGGAATTGACCACGCTGAACAAACGCCGCGCCTTCGAACGTTCAGCCTCGGGTCTCAGGCCGGAAACCCTGCTGAACGGTCTCAAACAGCACAGGCAGCGGATTACCGAGCGCATGCATCGGGCCGAGACCCTGGTTGAGCGCCGCCTGCTGCAGGGAAAAGGCCGTGTCGATGCCTTTGATTCTTCGCTGCGTTCGCTTCCCGCCCGGCTACTCGGCCAGCTGGAGCGGCAGAAGGAACGCATTGTCACTGCTGCACGCCGCGCCGATACAGCCGTGCTGCACCGCATGACGCAGAACCGCGCGGGCCTTGCCTCCCATGACCGCATTCTGCAATCGCTGTCGTATAAGAACGTGCTGAAGCGCGGTTATGCCGTCATCCGCGATGAGGAGAACCGGCCGCTGACCCGCGCTGCCACCATCGCGTCTGGTGCTGCGGTATCGATGGAATTTGCCGATGGCCGCGTTTCTGCCATCACAACGGGAGAGGGGACGCCGCCCCCGGATACGTCAACCGCGCCAAAAAAGAAGCCGGCAAAACCGGCTTCTTCTGGCCCAACGGATCAGGGCAACCTGTTCTGATCAGATCGACGCCGCATCCGAAAAGCGGCGGCTGACGGTGAAGGTCTTTTCGATATCGGGATGCAGCTCCATGCCGAGGCCGGGACCTGGCGGCACGGTGATCATGCCGTTTTTCACTTCCGGCAATGCGGTGACGAGATCGCGATACCAGGTCTTGTAGAAGGCTCGCACGCTTTCCTGCACCAGCGCATTCGGCGCATTAAGCGACAGATGCGTTGAGGCGCAGAGCACCACCGGGCCGGTGCAATCATGCGGCGCGACCGGCAGATGCCAGGCTTCCGCCATCGAAGCGATCTTGCGCGCTTCGGAAAGCCCGCCGCACCAGCTGATGTCAAGCATCACCACGCCGGCAGCACCTGTTTCCAGGAGATCGCGGAAGGCCCAGCGGGAACCGAGCGTCTCGGATGCGGAAATAGGTGCTGGCGAAACGGCGGCATAACGGGTCAGGCTTGAAAGGCTGTCCATCTTGATCGGGTCTTCATGCCAGAAGGTCTGGTATGGGGTGAGCGCCTTGGCGATCTGCATCGCGGGCAGAAGCTGCCACATGGAGTGAAACTCCACCATGATATCCATCTTGTCGCCCACCGCCTTGCGGATTTTTTCGAAAGGCTCGAGCGCGCTTTTCAGGTCCGGCATCGAAATATATTGGCCACGTGTCTTTTCCGCCGCCGCATCGAAGGGCCAGATTTTCATGGCCGTGATGCCGTCTTCGAGCAACGAGTGGGCCAGCTCGTCGGCCCGGTGCAGGAAGCCGTTCAGATCGTCATAATCCTTGCCGCCGGAGAGGCCGTAATTGGCGGTCTGCTGGCCGGTCGCCTTCTTGATATATTCGGTGCCCGCGCAAGTATTGTAGGTGCGGATTTCCTTGCGACTGAAACCACCGAGAAGCTGGGCGATCGGCTGGTTGGTGGCCTTGCCGAAAATATCCCAGAGCGCGATATCGAAAGCGGAATTGCCGCGTACCTCCGCTCCCGACGAGCGGAAACCGAGATAACCGACGAGGTCCTGCGCCAGAAGATCGATCTGCAGCGGATCGCGGCCGATCACGCGGGGTGCGATATATTCGTGCACATAGGTTTCCACCGTCTCGGCGCCATAAAAGGTTTCGCCAAGCCCGGTAATGCCTTCATCCGTATGGACCAGAACCCAGAGCAGGTTTGCCCGTTCCGCCACGCGGACGGTCTCAAGTTTCGTAATTTTCATGAAGTGTCTCCTCCAGAGGCAAGTCGTGTTCCGTCTGGGACTGTGTTGAAAAAATCAGGCGATGCCGGCCGCCAGAAGCGCGTGCACGCTTTCATCGAAATGCCGCGCCATCAGCGTTGAGGCCGTTTGCGGGTCTCCTGCGGCAATGGCCTGTCCGATGGCGATGTGAAGTTCACCTGCGGCATGGCGCTGCGCATCGGATGTGCGGCTTTTCCAGCCGATCGGCCATGTCTGGCGCGTCACATTCTGGAAGGCACCGAGAATAAGTTCGAAAACCGGGTTTTTTGACGCTCTGGCAACGGCGAGGTGGAAGGCAAGATCGTGTTCCATGACCTTGTCGTTGTCGCCGAAATCCCGCTCCATATTGTTGGCATGGTCGAGAATGGTGAGCGCTTCCGCATCCGTTCGCCGCAGCGCTGCCAAAGTTACGGTTCTAACTTCGATCGTACGGCGAACATCGTAGATCTGCTGGATGTTGATCTGTTCGGTGTGAATGCCATGTTCAAACATCAATGACATCGCACCATGATCCAGTGTCGCCACCGTGGCGCGCTTGCCGGCGCTGACATCGATCAGCCGCATGGCGGACAGAGACCTGAAGGCCTCGCGAACGACGGTACGGGAGACGCCGAGCTGCTGTGAGAGCGAAAGCTCGCTGGGGAGTTTCGCACCGGGGGCAAGTTCGTTTTCCCTGATGTGGCGGGTGATCGCGCCGATCGTGCTGCTGACGAGACCGGTTTCGTGGGAAATGGCGTTATACATTTTTCCTCCAACCTGTAGTACAGGTTTATGGAAAATTGCTTACAGGATTTTCTGGGGCGAAACAAGCGCCATCACGCGGCCATTGCGTGTTTGCCCGGCCCGGAAAGCCTATTCTTCGAAATCTCGCAAAAACCGTTTCAGCAGTTGGTTCAGCGTCGCACGCTCTTCTTCGCTGAGGCCGGCAACCAGACGGTGCTGGTTTTCGACGTGAGCGCCGGCCGCTTCCTCGACAATGGCAAACCCCCGCTCCGTCAACGATATCAGGACGCTGCGCCGGTCATTCGGGTTGTGTATGCGCTCCACCAGCCCCGCTTTTTCAAGCTGGTCGATGCGGTTGGTCATGGTGCCGGAGCTTACCATCGCCATGGCAAGCAGATCGCCGGGGGAGAGCTGGTAGGGCGAACCGGAGCGCCGCAATGTCGCCAGAACATCGAAAGCGGAGGAGGAAAGCCCATGCTTCAGCAGCACCGCCTCCACCTCTCGACCGAGATGGGTGGTGAGACGGTTCAAGCGCCCGAGGAGTCCCATGGGGCCGACGTCGAGATCGGGCCGCTCCCTGTGCCATTGCGCCAGAATGTGATCGACGCGGTCAAACGGTTCTTTGCTCATTCCCAAGGCATAACAACTGGTATCTTGACGTCAAGATAAAATCAGCTAGATTGCACTTATCTTGATATAGAGATTCTTGAAATGAAGAAAAATACGACCTATGCCGCCGATGTGCTGGTGACCGCCCTTGCCCCGGCCATCTGGGGAACCACCTATTTCGTCACGACGGAATTTTTACCGCAGGGATATCCCCTGCATGTCGCCATGCTGCGCGCATTGCCGGCCGGCCTGCTCCTGCTGCTTTTCGTGAGAAAGCTGCCACAGGGCATCTGGTGGGCGCGCAGCTTCATTCTCGGGGCGCTGAATTTCTCGTTCTTCTGGGCGATGCTTTTTGTTTCAGCCTATCGGCTGCCGGGCGGCGTGGCGGCAACGGTGGGCGCAGTCCAGCCCCTGATCGTGATTGGCCTCTCCCGGCTGTTTCTCGCAGCACCCCTTCGGCCGCTGGCCATCGCAGCCGGTTTTCTGGGTATTGTCAGTGTCGCGCTTCTGGTTCTTGCGCCGGGTGCGGCACTGGATGGTATCGGCGTGGCGGCAGGTCTCGCCGGCGCCGTATCCATGGCTTTTGGAACGGTGCTGACCCGCAAATGGCGGCCGCCGGTGTCGAACCTCACATTCACCGCGTGGCAACTGACGGCCGGCGGCATCCTGCTGCTGCCGGTCGCCTATTTCCTGGAGCCGGCCCTGCCGACACCGACAGCGGCCAATATTCTCGGCATGACCTATCTGGGTCTTATCGGCGCCGCCTTGACCTATTTTCTGTGGTTCCGTGGGCTGACCCGTATCGAACCTTCCGCCGCCGCATCGCTCGGTTTTCTAAGCCCGGTCGTTGCAACCCTGCTCGGCTGGCTGGCGCTTGGCCAAAGCCTCACGCCAGCACAGATCGCAGGTTTCGTCGCGGTGCTTTTCAGCATCTGGCTCAGTCAGCGCAGCCAGTTGCCGAGATAGGTCCCGTCAGGCCCATTCGCCCTTGCGCATCACCGGAACCGTGGAGCCATCCGGCTTCACGCCATCAATGTCCACCTTGTCGGAGCCGATCATCCAGTCGATGTGGATCAGGCTGGAATTGCCGCCCTGCGCCGTGATCTGCTCCTGCGACAGCGAGGCGCCGTCAAGGAAGCATTTTGAATAGCACTGGCCGAGCGCGATGTGGCACGAGGCATTTTCATCGAACAGCGTGTTGTAGAACAGGATGCCGCTTGCCGAAATCGGTGAGGAATGCGGCACCAGCGCCACTTCTCCCAGACGCCGCGCGCCCTCATCGGTGTCGAGCACCTTGTTCAATACAGCTTCGCCCTTGGAAGCCTTGGCTTCGACGATGCGGCCGGCTTCGAACTTCACCTGGATATCGTCGATCAGCGTTCCCTGATGCGACAGCGGCTTGGTGCTGGAGACGTAACCATCCACGCGCAGCGTATGTGGTGTGGTGAACACTTCTTCAGTCGGGATATTCGGGTTGCAGGTCACACCATTCTTGGCGGTGGAGGCGCCGCCATGCCATTCGTGGCGGTCCGCGAGGCCTATCTTCACATCCGTGCCGGGGCCGGTGAAATGCAGCGAAGCGAAACGTTCGCCGTTCAGCCATGCCGAGCGCTTGGCGAGATTGGCGTTATGCTGCGCCCACGCCGCGACCGGATCGGCCAGATCCACCCGCGAGGCGGCGAAGATGGCGTCGGCAAGCCTGCGGACCGCTTCGTCTTCCGTCACATCAGGAAAGACCTGCTTTGCCCAAGACGGGTTGGGATAGGAGATGATGTTCCAGTTGATGTCGAAATTGGAAATCTTCTCCAGCGCCGGCTTGTAAGCCGTGGAGTTGGCCTTGTTGGCGCGGGCAACCTTGGCCGGGTCCTGTTCGGCCAGCAGCATGGGGTTGTCGCCGGCAATCGCCAGCCGCGCTGCGCCATTGGCATAAGCCTTTGCCATGCCCTCATAAAGCCAGCCGGAAGCCCGGTCGAAATTGGCGTCACTGGCATGGCGATAGCGCGCAAGCGTGGTTTCTTCATCGGAATAAAAGGTGGTGACCAGTCCGCCACCCGCCAGATAGGCGTGTTTGGTCAAAAATCGCACCAGCGGCAGGGCTGCCAGCGGCGCTGTAATCACCAGATCCTGGTCCTTCTGCAATTGCAGGCCGACCTTGATGGCGACTTCGGCCAGTTTTTCGAGTTTGACGGGATCGATGGGAGAAACTGTCATGATCTGCCTTCGTCTATTTCAATCGGAGGCGCCGACCATAGCCCATTCCTCCCGAAAGCCAAATGCTTTCAGGCATGCCCTCCGGCGCTTCAATCGGCGACCAGCGGTGCGGCAATGGCCTCCAGCGCCATTTGGGCATCGCGGGGCGAAAGCCTCACTTGCAAGCCACGCTGCCCGCCATTCATGTAGACATAATCATGCGTCATCGCCCCGGCCTCGATGGCCGTCGGCACCTGTTTTTTCTGCCCGAAAGGGCTGATGCCGCCGACATGGTAACCGGTGGCGCGCTCCGCATCGGCAGGCTTCATCATGCTGGCGGATTTACCTCCGAAGGCGGCGGCCAGCTTTTTCATGCTGACCTCACGATCCGAAGGGACGACGACGCAGACTGGCTTGCCATCCAGTTCCGCCATCAGCGTTTTCAGCACCAGATGCGGTGGCTCACCGATCGCCTCGGCCGCCTGCAGACCGATGCGGTCTGCATTCGGATCGTAATCATAGGTGACAGTGGTGAAGGCAACGCCTGCCTTGGTCAGCATCTGGGTGGCGCGTGTTGTTTTGGACATGACAGGTTGCAGTCACGCAAAAAGGGTCTGGTAGGTTTCAGGCTTGAAACCGACAGTTATCTTGCCCTTCGCCTCCAGCACCGGACGCTTGATCATGGAGGGCTGCTCCAGCATCAGCGCGATAGCCTTCTCACGGTTCAGATCGGTCTTCTGGCCGTCGTCGAGTTTTTTGAAGGTCGTACCGGCGCGGTTGAGAACCGTTTCCCAGCCCGCGGCATCGCACCATGTTTCCAGATGGGCGCGGTCGATGCCCGACGCCTTGTAGTCATGGAAAGAATAGTCGACGCCATGGGTCTCCAGCCAGCTTCTGGCCTTCTTCATCGTGTCGCAGTTCTTGATGCCGTAAATGGTGATCGTCATGCTGCCAGCCTCTTTGTCTTCAAGCTCTCCGGCATAACAAAATATCCGCCTTATTCAACCCGCCCGCTGAATTGCCCCTGCGCATTTGCCCCGTCTTGATGCTAAGTCATGCAAAATCGCAATGGCTGATATCCGAACGAGCGCGAGCAAAGCTGCATGGCTTCCCTGCTACATCATGAGTTGTAGAACGGGGCCGAAATGCCCATTATCTGGGCATCAAAGATGGAGAGAAAAATGCGTCAGGTTGCAAAGACATCGCGTAACTTCTTCGGTGAAACTTTCGCCGTTCTCGGTGCAGCGCTCTCGGTTTCGGCCGCTGTTCGCGCACATCGCAAGCCCGCCCGTGCCGATCTCGAAGCTCTCGGTATCGACGGTAAGGCTTTCGACAAGGTACAGCTCTAAGCTGGCCATTATCCGTTGCGAGGCGATACCGCCTCGCTTGCGCTCAGGATCGACAACCGGATCGGTTTTCGACGGGCGCGGTGGATACGCGGATGGCGCGAAAAGCGCCCCGGCTTCGCAAAACAAGGTTCCGTATAGCTTTCAACAGCGGATGCGGAAACGACTATCGGCGTGGGAAGTGCTATGCCACTTCGGGTGCATCTTACCGCATCGCCACCCTTTGCATCGGCCGTTTCGAAGGTCCGATCACTTTCCCCGGCAAATGTAACTGGCTTTCAGGCCGCTCATAACGGTCTGCTTTCGGCGAAAGTGCGAAGCGCTCGAGCAATTCATGCCGCGTTTCGCCATTGTGACTGAATACAAGTTCGAAGTTCCCCGCCAGCCAGCTATAGGGTTTCTCAACCTGCATCAGCTCGATTTTCCCGCAGCCGTAGATCATGGTGAGATGCGGTGTAAAAGACGATGCGGCGACATAGGGCAGGTTTGCTCGCCAAAGGGAGCGCTGCACCATCTTCGCCAGAGCCTTAAGCTCCTGCATCTCGCTGCCACTGTGTAGCACCAGACTGTTGCGATTGCCGAAGAGCGACGATCCATCGAATGTGATCGGAACGGGCCGCGCCTTGATTTCCCCGAGCGTCGCCTTCAGCCGATGTACCAGCCCGCGAGGCACGGTCTCAAAACATCCGACACAGAGCAGGGTTATATGCAGAAGCTCCGGCGGATAGGCCTCACGCTTCGTCCGCCCCGCAGCTTGGCGCGACGCATCGGCAAAAATTCGTTCCGCCAAGGCTGCCGGCGGTTTCACCATGATTAGGAGCTTGCTGCTTAATCGCGGATTGAAACGCCGTATTTTCTCCGACTCCCACCCTTCGAAGCAAAGCTGCTTTGAGCTTCCTTCGTCTGCCAACTCGAAACTCATGACGGTGCTCCATGGCCTTTGCCAGGGCCGCGATATTACCATCACCGGTTAAAATTGAAAGAACAAAAAGAGAACATGAGCTTTGCGACGTTCACCAGATACCGGGAAACAGCCGATAGCGCCTTTGACGGGCATATTCAGAATAACCGGGCAATTCGGCCTGCAGCAGGCGGTCTTCCAAGCCGGTACGGATGATTAGCAGCACGATGGCCAAAGCCGCGGGGAGCAGGGCTATCCAGGAACTCAATGCGAGCGGTATGCCAGTGAACATGCCGATTGCGGCCGTGTAACCGGGGTGGCGCACGATACGGTATGGGCCCGACGTGACCACCCGCTGCCCGCGCTCGCTTTGGATGCGGACCCCGGGCTCGAAGAACGGATTGACGGCCTGGGCCCAAGCCGTAACCGCAATACCGCCGACAAGCAGGATGTAGCCGAGCAGCACGACCCACAACGGCACGGCAGACCACTCCATCCGGCCGGCATCGAATGCCGCAACCGGGATTTCAGCAAAAAAAGCCAAAAGGATCACGGAGACCAGAATCAGGTCCCATTTCTTGGTGCCCGGCTGGAACCGGCTGCGCGCGCGGAAAATGACCGGGTTCACACGCGCCAATACCAGCGCGGAAAGGCCAAAAGAAACGACGACGACCACGACGAAAATCCAGCCCGGGCACCAGTTGATCCTGCCCGCAGGCAGAAAAACCAAGGCCATCAAGCCCAGCGGCAAACTGATGGCGTACAGGATCGCGGCGGCGCGTGACATAGGCTTCGGATCGGCATCGGATGTCATCGATGGGCTTCCTTCTATTGTCCTCGATAGGACGAACGGCAGCCTGTCCTGGTGGACTGATTACACCCCTTAAAGCGGTGCGGGGCCGGCGGTACTCTGCGAAAGACGGTCGAATACTGGCAAAAAAGCGCAGAAAGTCAAACGCATAAGCGGTCTCGGGTCTAGCCGACCGCGCGACAGCTGCTTGCGGACCGGAATGGGCGATCACTGTTTGGTGGTTCATCTTTTAGTCGCTTTCGGCAGTCGGTACGTCCCGTAGTATCGGCCCCGCGCACATCTGGTTTCCGGCGGGATTCCGTCAGCAGCCATAAGGCAAACGGCTTCGGGTTGACATTCTACCTACTAGTTGGTAGGTAATTACTATGAAAAATCCACAAACCAAAGCGGATGAAATTCTTCGTTGCGCACGCTTCCTGATCATAAAGGGCGGCTACAACAGTTTCAGCTATGCCGATATTTCCGCTGTGGTCGGTATTCGCAATGCGAGCATTCACCACCATTTTCCCAGCAAGACCGATCTGGTCCAAAAACTGGTTGCGCAATACAGGCATGAGGCGGAAGCCGGTATCGCCGAACTGGAGCGAAACGTTTCCGATCCGCTCGAACAGCTTCGCGCCTATATCGGCTATTGGGAGGGCTGTATCGCCGAGGCCACTCATCCCTTCTGCGTTTGCGCTTTGCTCGCCAGTGAAATTCCGGTTCTGCCTGAAGCAGTCGCTCTTGAAGTGCGCGCGCATTTTCGAAGTCTCTCGGACTGGCTCACCACCGTTCTGGAACGCGGCGTTGCCCAAGGGCGCATCGCGCTGAGCGGAACTGTCAGAGCCAATGCTGAAATCTTCATGGCCACCGTGCACGGCGCGATGCTTTCCGCCCGTGCTCACGGTGATGCGACGACTTTTGGTGCAATAACCCGCCCCCTGCTGGAGCGCATGACCGCTTAAAATCGGAGCCTCGCGGGGAACGTGAAGGCGTGGCCCGGGCGGCATGCCACCGAAACAACAGACAGCATTAAGCTGGCAGATTTGTCGATGACAGTCTGCTTCCCGGACCACCCCGTCCTTTTGGACAAGAAAGGCAATCTCTCATGTTCGGAATTTCTCCGCTTGGCTGGATCCATACACTTGGAAGCCTGCCGGCCATTCCCGCCGCCATTTACATGTTTGCCCGCTACGGTCGAATCGTTCCGCGATCAGCGCCGGGCACCCTCTATCTTGTCTCCATGCTGATTGGAGCTGCGACGGTCTTCCTCGTCGCGCATCAGCCGATCAGCTATGGCGTTGGCGTCCTGACCATCCTTTTCCTGCTTGCAGGTTACGGCATCGAACGCGTTCTTGGTTCAACGCGCCTGGCCAGATATATTGAAACCATCTGTCTCAGCATCACTGCGTTTCTTTTGATGGTCCCGACGGCCAGCGAAATCCTGCGTCGTGTTCCGGACGGTCACCCTCTGGTTACGGACCTGAAATCACCGCTGCTTCTCGGTGTTCAGGCAGGGTTGCTGGCGATCCTCGTGGTCGGCCTGGCCGCCCAGATGATCTATCTCACACGACAAAACAGAAATGCCGCGAACTAGTCGCGGCGTCATCGTTTAAACTGCCTTCGACATGGCGGCGTTGCGGTAGCAACGCCACTGTGTCGATTATAGTCCTATTCCCACTCGATCGTGCCGGGCGGTTTGCTCGTCACGTCATAGACAACGCGATTAATGCCCCGCACTTCGTTGATGATGCGGGTTGCCGCGCGGCCGAGGAAATTCATGTCGTAGGGATAGAAATCCGCCGTCATGCCGTCTACCGAGGTCACGGCGCGCAGCGCGCAGACGAAGTCATAGGTGCGGTAATCGCCCATGACGCCGACGGTCTGCACCGGCAGCAGCACGGCAAAAGCCTGCCAGATGGTGTCGTAAAGACCAGCCTTGCGGATTTCATCGAGATAGATCGCATCGGCCTTGCGCAGAATATCGAGCTTCTCGCGGGTAATCGCGCCGGGGCAACGGATCGCCAGACCAGGACCTGGGAAGGGGTGGCGGCCGATGAAGCTGTCCGGCAGGCCGAGTTCACGGCCAAGCGCACGTACTTCGTCCTTGAAAAGTTCACGCAGCGGCTCCACGAGCTGCATGTTCATGCGCTCGGGAAGGCCGCCGACATTGTGGTGGCTCTTGATGGTGACAGAGGGGCCGCCGGAGAAGGAGACGCTCTCGATGACGTCAGGGTAAAGCGTGCCCTGTGCGAGGAAATTCGGAGCACCCTTGCCGTCGGCGGCGATCTTGGCCGCTTCGGCCTCGAAGACTTCGATAAACAGGCGGCCGATGGTCTTGCGCTTCGCTTCCGGATCGGAAACGCCCGAGAGTTCGCCGAGGAACAGATCGGCGGCGTCAACATGAACAAGCGGAATATTGTAATGGTCGCGGAACATGCCGACCACCTGCTCGCTTTCACCAAGCCGCATCAGGCCATGGTCGACGTAAACGCAGGTGAGCTGGTCGCCGATCGCCTCATGGATGAGAATAGCCGCAACCGAGGAATCGACGCCGCCAGAGAGTGCGCAGAGCACGCGGCCGGTGCCGACCTGCTCGCGGATCTTGCGGATCATCTCGGCGCGATAAGCCGCCATCGTCCAGTCGGATTTAAGCCCGACGATCTTGTGCACGAAGTTGGAGAGCAGCTTGCCGCCGTCAGGGGTATGCACCACTTCAGGGTGGAACATGGTGGAGTAGTAGTGACGGGTCTCGTCCGCGGCGATGGCGAAAGGCGCGTTCTCGGAGGTTGCGATGACCTCGAAACCTTCCGGCAGCTTCGTTACACGGTCGCCATGGCTCATCCAGACGGGATAGCTCTTGCCCTGTTCCCAGAAGCCTTCAAAAAGCGGGCTTGCCTTCTTGATGTCGATATCGGCCCGGCCGAATTCCGCCGCATGGCCGCCCTCGACAACGCCGCCGAGCTGCGTGCAGAGCGTCTGCTGGCCGTAGCAGATGCCGAGGATCGGAACCTTGCTGTCAAACACCGCCTGCGGCGCGCGCGGGCTTCCTTCCGCCGTCACGGATGCGGGGCCGCCGGAGAAGATCACGCCCTTGGGCTGAAGCTTCTCAAACGCCTCTGCGGCATTCTGAAACGGATGGATTTCGCAATAGACCCCGGCTTCGCGGATGCGGCGCGCAATCAGCTGCGTCACCTGGCTGCCGAAATCGATGATGAGAATGCTGTCGGGATGGGCTATCTGGGTCATGGCGAGCCTTTAAAGAAAATGGCGGCTTTAGGCAACCCGGAAGCGGGTGTCAAACAGCGGAAATTTGCGAAAATCGCAAGGTTTCAAAGGGCGATCGTACCGTCTTCAATGGCGCGGCAAAGCCCGTCGACGGCCTCCGCCAGCTTTTCGTCGATGATGTGCAGATATTCCGTCCAGTCATCCACATGGTTCACATCCGCCTTGCCATCGGAAATACCACGCAGACCGGCAAGCGGTACGCCGAAGCGCTGGCAGGCACGGAGCACGGCGTAGGTTTCCATTTCCACCATGTCGGCGTTGATCGCCTCATAGGCCGCACCGGAAACCACGTTGGCGCCGGTGGAAAGACGTGCCTCGGCAATGCCGGGTATGAGGAAAGGCAATGGCACATCGGCCGGCAGGTCAAGAAAGGGCGTGCGACCCTTTTCGAAACCGAAGGCGGAGGCGTCCATATCGCGATACGAAACCGAAATCGCCTGATAGACGCCCGTTTGGTCCAGAGTGCGTGAACCGGCAGAGCCGAGAGAAACGACGAGGTCGGGCAAATGGTCTGCCGCATCGAGACCGGCAAGAACGGCCGTTACCGAAATCGCAGCCTCGACCGGGCCGACGCCGGTCATCAGCGGCGCAATGCGGGCCTGTAGATGGGGGCCGTATTCGGCGGAAGCCGCCATGACGAAGAGGACGGATTTATCCGCAACATGCAAAAGCCGGTAGTTCATCCGGTAATATCCTCGCGACCCTTTACCACCATCATGGTGCCGGTCATGGAGGCGATCAGCTTTGCCGGCCCGTCCGAAAGCGCATAAGCGCGGCCATCGGCGACGATCAGGTTGTTTCCGGGCTTGATGATTTCGCCACGAAACAGGAACCGTTCGCCGCGTCCGGGCGACATGAGGTTGACCTTGAACTCGATGGTCAGCAGCGAGGCGTCAGGCTCGATGATCGTATAGGCCGCATAGGTACAGGCCGTATCCAGACCGGCGGCGATGACGCCCGCATGTAATATGCCGTGCTGCTGCGTCAGCTTTTCATGAAAAGGCAGTTCGATTTCCACCAGCCGGTGTTCGATACGGGTGATCTCGGCGTTGATCGCCTGCACCACGCCCTGGCGCGCAAAGCTGCTTTCTATCCGCTGACGAAAATCGCCGGGATCCGTGATCTCCATGGCTTACCTGCCTGCCTTCTGCCCTGTCGCAGACTGACATGGCGCGTGGCGGCGGGCAAGGCAAGGGCTTGCAGCCGAATTAGTTCAGCATGCTGATGCTTGCGTTGAGCACCGTGGCAAAGGCGACCCACAGCGCATAGGGCGTAAAAAGCCACATCGATATGCGGTCACGGCGGTAGGTCAGCGCCATGAAGGCGATGATGCAGATCAGCATGGGGATGATGATGACGAGTGCGCCTGCCGGGCTCTGCATGCCGAAAAAGATCGGCGACCACAGGAAATTCAGTATCATCTGCGTGAACCAGAGGCGCATACGCGTCCCCATCGGCTTCCTGATCCAGGTGCGGGCGCCGGCAATGCCGATCAGCACGTAAAGCGCCGTCCAGACCGGCCCGAAAATCCAGTTGGGTGGATTGAAGAATGGTTTCTGCAGCGATTGATACCATTCGCCCGGCATATTGTTGACGCCGATCAGCGCTCCAACGGCAACAACTGCAACTACGAAAACAATGTACACGGTAAGGTTTTTCATGACGCATCCAATGCGCCGACCATGCTTTTGTTCCCGTGCCTTTTCAGTATTTTAGCTGGAGAGACGCACGATATGCTGGTCCCATGCCACGTCGCTGCGCACGGTCTCGAAAAATCCGTCATAGGAAGAAACAGCAATGCCGTTCGCGGCAGGGGCGACGCCCGCGGCTTCCCGCACCGTCGTCTCGGATAAAACGCGCCCGGTTTTCGCATCCAGGGTCACGGCGGCGTTGCCGTTGGGCGATGTCAGGCCCACCAGCCCATCGCGCCGGTTGACGGCGATGGCCCCGACATAATTGGCAAGGCGCATCGTCGTTTCCTGGGGCAAGTCCAGGAGGGACACATCCTCACCCTTCGAGAAATGACCGACAAGCGGTGGAAGGTCGTTGCGCGGTCCCTCATATTGGCAGGCAAACCAGATGCGCCCGTCATCGCCGAGATCCACATGGCGGGTGGAAAGCTGCCGCAGACGATCCGGCATTGCGTGTTTCTGAATCAACTGACCGGTCGCCGTATCGAGAAGCACAAGAGAGGGCTGCATATTGTCGATATTCAGCTTGGTTCGTCCGAAATCCGGATGGGTCTCGATGCCGCCATTGGCGATCACCATCAGCCGTCCGCCATCGCTCACCGTCATGTCATGCGTGCCGATGCCATGCGCGTCATATTCGCCGATGCGGGCAAAGCCGTTGCGGGCGTCATAGAGCCCGATGACGCCACGATTGCCGTCGAAGTCGTTTTCGCTGGCATAAAGGATTGCGCCATCGGGTGAGAATCGCCCGTGGCCATAGAAGTGGCGGTTCTCCGGCGTGTGCATCACGATCGGCTCGTGGCGCCGCGCGGGGTCGAAGGCCATGAAGAAGGTGCCGGGTCGGCGCGCAAAGGCCACCGTCATGCCGGTCGCGTGGCTCGTCGCCATTCCGTGGGCGCGGGCGGGAAGCGTGACGCGGTCGATGATCTCGCCGCGCTCGCTGATGGTCGCGATGCCGTAGGAGCCGTCACGGGCGCGAAAGGCTGAAGCGAAGACGGCGTCGGCGCGTTCCAGCGCATGCAGCGAGCCGGGGGCAAGCGTGGCGAGGAAGGGAATGCCCGCCGCCTTGATGAAGCTTCGCCGGTCCATCAGCATCGGCTTTTTGCCTGAGATCATCAGCTCAGTCTCCGTCGGCGAAGGAAAAGCCGGAGCTGAGGCCGATCGCGCCGCCATATTGATCGTTCAGGCGGTAGATCAGGTCTTTGCCGTTGAGCAGCAGATAATCCACCTTGGCGCGCTGATCGTCCTGATCCAGCGCCTTTTGCACATCCGTATCAATGGTTCCGGCAACGCGGATCATCGATTTGGCGATGAAATCGATGGAGTTGATGATGGAGCGCTGGTCGGGCGGCACGAGTTCGACCATACCGGCCGTGTGCAGCAGGGTCTGAACCGCCTTGATGTTGGCTGAAATGCTCTTCCAGGTCAGGCCGGAGCGCCAGTAAATGGCGGTGCGGGGAAATCTTGCCTTGTCCGGCCCCTTGTAGAAGGTTTCGATCCGCTGGTCGCGGATGGCCTCGGAGCCGTGGACGAGAATGCCGAGCAGGGCAACAAGCGCCTCGCGCTCGTCACGAAAGACGGGGTTGTCCGCACCGGGCTCAGTCCAGTTCTTCTGCGCGCCATCAGGTGCATTCCAGCTGTCGGAAAGTTCCGCCGCCACATTGGCGATATTGCCGGCGATGGCGGCGCCATAACGGCAGCGGAAATCACCCTTCCTGTCGAGCAGCTCTTCCGCTCCGGTTCCGTAAAGTACGAATTCGAGAGCGCCGAGCCCCTGCGCCGCAACGCTCTTGCCGCTCAGGCGTTCGGCACTGGTGACGCTTTCATCTTTTTCGGCGAGATAACGCTGCACCTGTTTCAGGCCCAGACTCTTCTTGTCGGGGTAATAAAGCACGCGTTCGAAACGGTTCTTCTCGATGACAGGGCCGACACGCACGATCTCGATGGTCGACCAGCTCGAGACAGTATCGGCAAAAGCCGCCTGCGCTGCCGTCTCCGTCGTTTGGGACGGAGCGGCGCAAAACGCTTTCATACGGCCTTCCAGCGTCTCCGCCGATTGCCGGAAGTGGTCATAGCCGGGACGGATGAAACCGTTCACAGCCTTTTCCATGACACCCCGCACCTGCATGGGGTCAAGCGGCGGTGGCGGCATCAGTTCCACGTCCTGTGCCTTTGCCGGCTGATTGGCCAGAAGCAGCAGCACGGAAAAGAGGCCGGAGATTTTTCGCATGGCATTGTTCATCAAAGGGACTCCAGAAAGGCCAGCAAAGCCTGCCGGTCGGATTTTTGCAAGGCGGCAAAGGCGTCGCGCGCTTTCTGCGCTTCGCCGCCGTGCCACAATATCGCTTCCGGCAGGCTGCGCGCCCGGCCGTCGTGCAGGTAAAAACCGTTGCCATTGACCTTTTGTGTCAGGCCGATGCCCCAGAGCGGTTGGGTACGCCACTGCCGCCCGCTTGCTTCACCCACCTGCTGGCCGTCGGCAAGCTCTTCGCCCATGTCATGCAGCAGAAAATCGGAATAGGGCCAGATCAGCTGGAAAGAATGCATGGGGTCGGCGGCATCGCGTCGGGTGACGAATTTCGGGGTATGGCAGGCGGTACAGCCGGAGGCATAGAAAAGCTGCTTCCCCTGCAGAACCACCCGATCATCGACATTGCGGCGGCGCGGTACGGCGAGGTTTTCGGTGTAGAAGGTCACGAGATCGAGAACCGGGTCGGGCGCTTCTACCGGCCCGAGCCTGGGCTGCACGCCGGCCGGCATGGCCAGACAGTCATTCTGGGCGTCGGTGCAATCGCCATAGGCGTTCGGCGCATCCGGCGTGGAAATGCCGATATCATGGGAGAAGGCGCTGGCGCTCTGGTCGCGCACGCTGGCATTCTGCGCTTTCCAGCCAAACCGTCCGAGTTTTATCTCGCCAGTGCGATGATCCTTGACCCATGCCGGACGCCCGGCAATGCCGTCGCCATTGTTGTCGTCTGGGTCGGCGTTGGCCAGAATATCGGCCGCGGCAATGGCCTCGATCAGGCCAAGCCCGAGGGTGGGCATGGCAATGCGCACTGAAAGCGTCGTGTCGGCGCCAAGCGGGCCATATTGCAGATTAGCCACGGCATAGTCGGGCTTGCGCAACATCACCACCTCGTCGCCCGGTAGCTGCACTGGCTTTTCCGTATAGGTGATGACCGGTTTGCCTTCGGCGGCGAGGCCGGGAATGGCCAGGTTCTGAAGCTGCCAGCCATAGGTCTCGTCGGGAAAATTCAAGACCTGGTGGCTGGCAATGGCCTGTCGTTCGGCTTCATTGCGGGCCGGTCGCGCCAGCCGCAGGAAGAGGGAGACGGCGTCTTCTCCGGCAAGGGGCGGTCGACCCCTGCCATCCTTCACATGGCAGGTCTGGCAGGAACGGGCATTAAAAAGCGGCCCCAGACCGTCCGAGGCCTGTGTGGAGGAGGGAGAAGAGACCCAGAGCTTCTGGAACAGCGCGTTGCCAAGCTTGAAATCCTGTTTCCGCGCCAGAGGCATTGTGGCGGAAGGATGCGAAAACGCGCCGCTGTCGGGTTTGCCGGTGCTGGTCGTTGCTCCGCCGGACATGGCCTCGAAAGGTTCCGGCCTGGTAAAATCCGTCGTTGGGGTGGTCACGGCCAGCACGCGGTCTCGATCTGTCTCCGTCAGATCGCTACGCAGCGGTTCGGCAAGCGCCATCGACGCCACAAGGCAGGCTGCCCCGGTTAAGAAGAACGGCTTAGGGGTAGGCGGCAGCAAAAATTGCATGACAACAGGGGCGATGGAGAGCAACGGGCCGCAGCAATCTGCGGCCCGCTTTGCCGCTTATTTGAAGACGGCGTTCGGATTGTCGAGGCTCTCGGAGCCTTCAAGCTCGATCTTGCCGAGATCGAGCGCCGCTATGACGCGTTCGACAGTCTTCGTCTGGTCGAGAAGGCCATCGATGGCCGTCTGAACCACGGCGTTGCCTTCCTTGTTGCCTTCGCCGATCATCTGGTCATAGGCCTCAACGGTCTGGGCGCGCTTTTCCATCGCGTGCATGGCGTCGAGTGTCTTGTTCAGCTTCGCCAGCATCTCGTCGTTCAGTGCCTTGTCCTTGGCGCCGACCAGTTCAGACAGCGAGGCGCCCGTCATCTTCGTCCCGTTCACGCGGGTATAGTCGCCGGTATAGGCCGACGCGATGCCGATCGCGTCGTAAAGATGCGAATTATAGGTGTTGTCGGAGAAGCAATCATGCTCCTCTTCCGGATCATGCAGCAAAAGGCCGAGCTTCATGCGTTCGCCGGCCAGCTCACCATAGGAGAGTGAGCCCATGCCGGTGAGAATGGCGGTCAGGCCCGCTTTCGGGTCGGCTTCCACTGTCTTCGTGGCTTCGCCTTCCGGCGCCCAGGCATCCACCATCTCCTGAAGATCCTTGATCAGCAGGGTCGAGGCGGATTTCAGGTAATCGGCCCGGCGGTCGCAATTGCCGTTCGTGCATTTCGCCTTGTCATAATCGGTATAGGGGCGGTTGCCCGCGCCCGGTCCGGTGCCGTTCAGGTCTTGACCCCAAAGCAGGAACTCGATGGCGTGGTAACCGGTCGTCACATTGGCTTCGACGTCGCCCGCCTCGTGCAGGCTTTCGATCAGCTCGGGGGTGATCTTGGAGGCGTCGACCTCTTCACCGCTGATCTTGATCTTCGGATTGGCGATGATGTTTGCCACGTAAAGCTCGTTCTCGTCGCTTTCCGTGCCGTAGGAACCGTCGACATAATCGATCAGGCCTTCATCCAGCGGCCAGGCGTTGACCTTGCCCTCCCAATCGTCGACGATCGGGTTGCCGAAACGATAGACTTCCGACTGCTGATAGGGAACACGCGCCTTGATCCAGGCTTCCCGGGCGGCCTTCAGGGTGTCTTCGCTCGGCGTCGCGATCAGCGCATCGATGGCCTTGTCCAGCGCCTTTGCCGTGGTCAGCGAATCCTCATATTTGGCATGCGCGACATCGGCATAATGCTTGACGACAGCGGCGGCGTCGGTCGCGGCGCGGGCGGGAAGCGCAGTGAAGGCCGCCGAGGCGGCCAGAAGCGCGAAGGACGCGCTGAGAATGGTTTTGCGGATCATGATCCCTCTCCTTCGGCAGGCGTGAAATGACTTCAGGCTGCGGCAAGCGAGTTCTGACCCAATCACAAACTTGTGTCAAACATTCTAGTTTAGAATGCTTTGAAACAAGATCGAGGGCTGTTTTTCAAGTAAAATCAGTGCTTGCAAAGATGGCGTTATGCTTTGCGTTTCATCAAGCAGAAGAAGAAGCCATCCGTATCTGTGGTTGCAGGCGTCAGCGTCACTGTCTTGCCGTCGGAAGAATGCGGCTTATTCGCATTGTCGCCAAAAATCGTCTGCCAGCGCTGCAACGCGGAGCCAATGGAGAATTCCGTATTTTCCTCGCAGAAACGTCTGACCTGCTGTTCGTTTTCTTCGGGCAGAACCGAGCAGGTAACATAAAGCAGCTCACCGCCCGGGCGCACGAAAACCTTGGCCTGCGAAAGCGCTTCGCCCTGCTGCTGCACGCGCTCTTCCAGATTGCGCGCCGTCAGCCGCCATTTGGTATCGGGGCGTCGGCGCCAGGTTCCGGTGCCAGTGCAGGGCGCGTCCACCAGAACGCGGTCAAATTTTCCCTGAAACGGCGTAAGGCCTGATGCGCGGTCATGGACCTGCACATTGCGCGTGCCGGCCCGCTTCAGCCGCTCGATGATGGGCGCAAGGCGCTTGCGGTCGGCGTCAAAGGCGTGGACCTGGCCCTTATTGTTCATGCTGGCAGCCATGGCCAGCGTCTTGCCGCCGCCGCCCGCGCAATAATCGAGGATCTGTTCGCCTTCATGCGCACCTGCAAGATCGGCAACAATCTGCGAGCCCTCGTCCTGCACTTCGAACCAGCCTTTCTGGAAGGACAGTTCGGCGGTGACGTTCGGCAGGCGGGAAGGGCCCTCGCCGGCGGGGAAGCGCACGCCCCGCCGGGCGGTACGCGTGGCTTCCGCGCCGCTTTCTTCCAAAGCCTTTAGCACCTTGTCGCGCGTCGCTTTCAAGGTATTGGCGCGCAGATCAAGCGTGGGGCGCTCGTTCAGCGCCTGCGCCTCGGCGAGCCAGCGCTCTCCGAATGCCGTTTCGAGGGAAGATTGCACCCATTCGGGTATGTCGCCCTGAATATGGGCCGGTGCGTCATCGAGGGAACGGGAGAGAAAGGCCTGTTGCCTTTGTTCGTCCGGTGCGGCGGGAGCGAATTTGTCGCCGTCGAATTCTGCCGAAAGGTCCGAAAAGCTCTTGCCCCATTGGCGCAGCAGCACGGCGTAGCCAAGAGAGGTGGCGCTATCGTCATCCATCAGCCAGGCGTGCGACAGTTTCATGCGCAGCGCGTCATAGACGATGTTGCCG
This sequence comes from Agrobacterium tumefaciens str. B6, assembly GCF_001541315.1. GTDB lineage: Bacteria > Pseudomonadota > Alphaproteobacteria > Rhizobiales > Rhizobiaceae > Agrobacterium > Agrobacterium radiobacter. Next base: position 221,926 of record NZ_LMVK01000001.1, read on the forward strand.
ATTGCCGCCCTGTCGCCGGAACCGGCGAAACGATGGGCAAGGCCCCAATCTTTCAGAGCATCGGCGACGGGACGCCTGCGTCCCTCAATATCCGCCAATACTTCGATTGCTCCGGCCAAACGCCCGCCTAAACGCATTGTCTACCTCGTTCTTCTGATAAGCCCGGTTGGTAGACGCGAATGGCGGCGAGGGCAAGGCTCAATCGGCCTTGACGATCTCGTAGCAAACCTTGGCGGTGCCGGAGTTGATCATGCCGATGTTCTTGGCGGCCGCCTTGGAAAGATCGAGAACGCGACCCTTGATGAACGGCCCGCGGTCGTTGATGCGCACCACAACGGCCTTGCCATTGCGGGCATTGGTCACCTTGACCTTGGTGCCGAACCGCAGCGAGCGGTGGGCGGCGGTCAGGTTGGCGGCGTTCATGCGCTCGCCAGAAGCAGTCTTGGAGGTCAACGCATACCACGATGCGCCTCCACAACCATTTGCCGCATTCGCCTGAAGAGGCGCAATGATGGAACAGGCGGCGATAGTTGCAGCGGTGAAAGTTATACGACGGATATTCAACAAACTGTGCTTCCCTGAAAATCGGCCCCGCGCCGATTGATTGTGCCCTTGCTAAACGGCCATGAACTGGCCTGAACGCCTTTTGATGCGAGATTGTAGGGCGAGGGAAAAATGGCGAAAAAAAGCTGATCTCAAATCACGAACTGTTACAGTCTGTAATATTCGTGATCGTTAGCCGGAAAGGCGTCGTCTGGCCATCCCTGTCACAATTCGGAAAAAATAATGCAGAATCAACGCTCAATGGAAATGTTGTTGCAAGTCACGGCTTCGTGAATCCACTTCACGAAATGTGAGTGAAATATTTTTCTAATGACTACGATTTTAGTGATTTTTGGATGGTTAATAAAGTCCTAATTAGCTGAAATAAGACGAAAACCATCCGCAAAAGCCGGATTGGAAGGATTTTTCATCGCTTTCGATGGGACCATTCTCAGCCTCGCCAGAGGCCGTTTTCCCACAATTGTTTCAGGGAGAGTCTGTACTCCGGAAAGCGGAAATCGAAGCCAAGATCGCGTATTCTGGCATTCGAAACGCGCTTGTTCTCGCCATAGAAAGAGCGCGCCATCGGCGTCAGATCGGCGGTTTCAAAAGCCTGCTCGGGCGGCGGTTCCACGCCCATCAGCGTCGCTGCGAAGCTCACCACATCCTGCGGCGGGCAGGGTTCATCATCTGTCACGTTGAAGATACCGCGTTCGTTTTTTCGTGCCAGAAAGGCAAGTGCGGCACCGATATCCTCGACGCGGATGCGATTGAACACCTGGTCCTTCTTCACAAGCCGCCGCGCAGTTCCCTTTTCGAAATTCATGAAGGCATTACGTCCCGGGCCATAAATTCCGGACAGGCGCAGGACGGAAAGCGGCACATTCGCCTTTTGGGCTGCTTCAGTCCAGGCAGCCTCAGCGGCTACCCGTTCCACGGAGCGCGCGGAAACAGGGCGGCAGGGTGTCGTCTCGTCCACCCAGGCGCCGTGATGGTCGCCATAAACACCGACGGTGGAAAGATAAGCGACCCATGTCAGATTGGGCAGGAACTTTTTCAGATCGCCGCCCAGAAGCGCAAGCAACGGATCGCCATCCTTGCCCGGCGCGACGGATTGTACGAGATGCGTCACATTGCCCATGGCGGCGATGAGCTCGTCATTGAGATGGACCCCGTCAAAGAGGAACGGCGTCATGCCCGCTGTGGCGAGGCTTGCGAACTTGTCTTTGCTGCGTGTGGTGCCGGAAAGGCTTGCGGCCTCGGGTTTCAGCGCGTTTGCAATGGCCTTGCCCGAATATCCCGCGCCAAAAATCATCACATGCATGGTTCACGCCTCTGCCAGTTGCCATTCCATTTCCGCCTCCGGATCAGGCTCCGGGGCGCGACCGGCAGAGTATGTACGGAATTCGTCCCTGTCCATAAGCCGTGACAAAGCCCATGCGGCCATGCCGCGCACCTCGGGCGAAGGGTCAGTTTCCGCAAGCGCCTTGCATTGTTCCACGAATTGCCGGTCTGCGGAGTTTCCCGCCGCGATCAGCACATTGCGGATGAAGCGATTGCGGCCGATGCGCTTGACCGGTGAGCCGCTGAAGAAACTGCGAAACGCAGCGTCATCGAGCGTGAGCAGGAAGGCGATGGAAGGTTCCTTCAGATCCTCGCGCGCCTGCAGTTTCATCTCGGAGGCGCTGGCCGCGAATTTGTTCCACGGACAGGCGGCAAGGCAATCGTCGCAGCCATAGATGCGGTTGCCGATCATCGGGCGGAACTCGTGCGGGATCGGCCCCTTGTGCTCGATGGTGAGATAGGAGATGCAGCGGCGAGCGTCCAATTGATAGGGCGCGGGGAAGGCAGCCGTCGGACAGGCATCGAGACAGGCGCGGCAGGAACCGCAATGATCCTTTTCGGCCTCATCGAGACAGAGTTCGGCCGTGGTGAACATGCTGCCGAGAAACAGCCATGAGCCATGGGTGCGGCTTACTAGGTTTGTGTGCTTGCCCTGCCAGCCGAGACCGGCTGCGGCGGCGAGCGGCTTTTCCATCACAGGCGCGGTATCGACAAAGACCTTCACATCTTCGCCGGCGCGCGCGGCAAAACGGGTTGCGATCTCCTTCAACCGCCCCTTGATGATGTCGTGATAATCGCGGTTGCGGGCATAGACCGAAATGGCGGCCTTGTCCGGTTTGGAAAGCAGGTCGCGCGGATCTTCTTCCGGGCCGTAGTTCAGTCCGAACATGACGATGGAGCGCACGTCGCCCCACAGCGTTTTCGGTTCGGCACGCCGTGCTTCCGTTTCCTCCATCCACGCCATCGTGCCGTGATAGCCGTTGTCGAGAAACTGTCTCAGCCGTTCCGGCGCGAGCGGAATGCTGTCTGGGGCGGTGATGCGACAGAGATCGAAGCCGAGCGAAAGCGCTTCCTGACGAACGAAGTCCGTCAGTTTGTGCGCGCGTATCCGCTGCTTTTCGCTCGCGACGTCGATGGTCGTTTCTCCTGCGGGCTATTCTGCGGCATATATAGGCTGAGCCGCAGGCCACAGCAAACAACCAGCAGGACTGGAACTTAGAAATCCAGATCGGCGTAGTGGGAGGAGGGGGCAAGGCGCGGAATGCGCTCGCTCAGGAACGGCCGGAAGGACGGGCGCGATTTCAGCCGCTGATACCATTCTTTGGCAATCGGCGCTTCGAGCCAGTTGATCTCGCCGAGATAGTCCAGCACCGAAACGCCGGCGGCTGCGGCAAGGTCGGCATAGCTCAACCGATCGCCGGCGAGCCATGTGCGCGAACCGGCCAGCCATTCCAGATATTTGATATGCTGGCGGATATTGTTGCGGGCGGTGCGCAGCAGCTTGGAATCCGGCGGTCCGCCGCCCTGGGCCGCCGTCATCTGCAATTTATAGACCCGTTCCCGCACCAGCGGCCGGGTCACGTCATTTTCCATCTTCTGCAGAAACCACTCCGTCAGGCGACGGATTTCCGCGCGCTGAAACGGGTCTTCCGCCAGAAGCCGGCGGTCGCGCTTCAGAACGCCATGCGTTTCGTCGAGAAATTCGGCAAGCACATAAGGCCCGCTCAGCGAGCGCATATTGTCATCGAGATAGACCGGCAGGGTGCCGGCCGGATTGAGCGCCAGAAACTCCCGCCGTCTTTCCCACGGCTGCTCCTCCACGAGATCGGTCTGGAACCCGTATTCCGCAAGGATCAGACGAACGAACCGGGATGCGGTCGACATCGGAGAGTGATAGAGAGTTGGCATCGGTACTCAATTTTTACGATTGGTTGTCATGATCGGCATTTGCCGGAAAACTTTTTCAGTTTCGCTTCATCAAGACGCTATAAGAGCTTGGCTACTTTAAAACAAGTTTAACGCAATTGCCTTCCATTGCCACTTCCCCCTGAAAAGAAGGATACCTCATGGGTGACCAATCGATCATCAGCGCGCTTCTGCTGGGCATTATCGAGGGTCTGACGGAGTTCATTCCCGTTTCCTCAACGGCACATGTGCTGCTGGCCGGGCATTTCCTCGGCTTCAAATCACCTGGCAACACCTTTGCCGTCCTCATTCAGCTCGGCGCGATCCTTGCGATTCTTCTCGTTTATTTTCAAAAGCTTATGTCTATAGCCTTGGCCCTGCCAACCAGCGCCAAGGCGCGTCGTTTCGTGCTGGCCGTCGCTCTCGCCTTTTTGCCGGCGGCGATAATCGGCGCCTTGGCGCATGATTTCATCAAGACCGTGCTGTTTGAAACGCCGATGCTCATCTGCGTGGTGCTGATCATCGGCGGCGTCATTTTGCTTGCGGTCGATCGCCTGCCGCTGAAACCGAAATATACCGACATCATGGATTATCCGCCGTCGCTTGCCTTCAAGATCGGCCTCTTCCAGTGCCTTGCGATGATTCCCGGTACTTCGCGATCCGGCGCTACAATCGTCGGCTCGCTGCTGATGGGCACGGACAAGCGTTCCGCCGCCGAGTTTTCGTTCTTTCTGGCGATGCCGACCATGCTCGGCGCTTTCACGCTCGACCTTTACAAGAACCGCGATGCGCTGAGTTTTGATGACGGCGCGCTGATTGCCGTCGGTTTCATCGCCGCTTTTGTCTCGGGCCTCTTTGTTGTTCGCTCTCTGCTGGATTTTGTGTCGCGTCGGGGCTTTGCGCCCTTTGCCTGGTGGCGCATCGCCATCGGTTCGCTGGGGCTGATCGCGCTTCTGGTTTTCGGCTGAGCCGAGGACGGGAATAACCCTCGTCCGTAATGAACGAACAAAAACAGAAAAAGCGCCCCGGAGAACCGGCGGCGCTTTTTCTTTGAAACTTTTAAAGGCCGATCAGTTGGTGCTGATCGAAGCCGTTGCGCAGGGGTCGACGCCGTAGGCGGGAGCGCAACCGCTCTTGCCCGCTGCAACCGTTCCCGGCGCCATGAAAGAACCCGCCAGAACCACCAAAGCCGCACACGCAAAAAAGAGTGCGATAGATCTGCCCATTTTATTATTGCCTTTCAGACGTTCGTTCGCGCGGATCGTGCCGCCGTGTGTGAAGTGAGGGTTCGGGATATGTTTGGAATGTGGCGAATATCAATAAAGCAGCTTGTTGAATACCGGGTTAATGCGAAGTCTTTTCCACAGTTGCGCTTGTGCCACGCTTGCCTGTGGCGGCCGGACGGCCGTTAACTTTTACCCGGCTTTAGAAATCTGCCTTAGTTCATTCTACACCTCCCCTGCAGTTGAGGAGAAAATGCACGAATAGCGGTTTGGTTGCAATTGAATTGGGCAAAAACAAAAAGCGGGAATGGCTCCCGCTTTCGTTGAAATCGCTGGCGCTGCAGGCCTGAGCTTCAGGCAGCTTTACCTGCGTTTGAGAACTGGCCGTGGGTGCGATATTGCACCATGTAGGACGGCAGGATGGAGGCGACGCGAACGGGGGTGATGCCGATACCCTCCAGCGTCAGGCCGTTCTTTTCCGCCTCGGCGGAGACGACATTGTCCTTTTTCAGCATGGTCACCTGATCGACCGTCAGCGGCGGCTTAATCAGCGGCACCAGCGAAGTGAGCTTGGCGATCGTTGAGGCGATCCCGAAAGGCAGGTCGACAAAAGGACGCTGGCGGTACGTTGCAGCAAGAACCGCCTCAAGACAGTCGCGGAACGTCATCACGTCCTGGCCGCCGAGTTCGTAAATGGCGCCGGGCTTCAGCTTGCCATCGACGCCACGGGCGACGGCTTCGGCGACATCCTCGACATAGACCGGCTGGAATCTGGTTTTTCCGCCGCCGATCAGCGGCAGGAAGGGCATGCTGCGGGCCATCTTGGCGAATTTGTTGAAGAAATCGTCTTCCGGTCCAAAAATGATCGACGGGCGAAGGATCACGGCGCCCGGCAGGATGGAATGGATGGCGGCTTCGGCGCGGCCCTTGGTACGGCCATAACCGGTCGGCGAACCCGCTTCCGCACCGATGGCGGAAATATGCGTCAGCGTGGCGCCAGCATCGCGGGCCGCCTCGGCAATGGCTTTCGCACCGAATTCCTGAACGGCGTCAAAGGTGTTGCGACCGCTTTCGGTCAGGATGCCGACGCAATTGACCACATGATCAGCATCCTCCACGGCTTTGACGATGGAGTCGCGATAACGCAGGTTCGCCTGGGCAAAGGAAATCTGACCAACATTGCCGAGCGGCTGCAGGAAGCCGGCAAGATCGGGGCGACGTACGGCGACACGGATACGATAACCGCGCTTCGCAAGTATCCGCACGACATGCCGCCCGACAAAACCCGAACCGCCAAAAACGGTGACGAGGGGTGGAAGGTTGGCCAAGGTCATGGGAGGCTCCTCAGAAGCTGTCGATAAAGCGTTTTTCAGTCTCTTAGCCCAAAGCCGCGCGCGCGTGAAGAGATGTTGTCGCAGGGCAGGGGCCGGTTTTGGAAATGCGGTTGACGCCCGTCAAATTCCTTCGACGATCACCATCTCCGCATCCGCGATTTCCTGGCGGATTTTGGCGGCTGCCTGATATTCGGGGGAGTTGTAGCAATCGATGGCGTGCTGAACTGACGGGAACTCTATGACGACATTGCGGGCACGGGCCTTGCCTTCCAGCTCGGTCAAGGCACCGCCACGGGCCAGGAAATTGGCACCGAACCGCTCGAAGGCGGGCTTTGCCGTCGTGACATAGTCCTTGTAGCGCTCACTGTCGCGTACATCGACGCGGGCGATCCAATATCCCTTTGCCATTTCATCTGCTCCTGTCGTTACTGATTGGCCGGAAAGCTGGCGCGCAGCATGTCATCAAGAATGGCGTGGGCCGCCGCCTTCGGATCTTCCGCCCGAACGATCGGGCGGGCGACGACCAGATGGCTCGAGCCGGCCTTGATGGCGTCGTAGGGTGTCATCACCCGCTTCTGATCACCAAGATCTGCGCCGGCAGGGCGAATGCCGGGGGTAACGACGGCAAGATCCGGACCGAGAATTTCGCGCACGGCGGTCGATTCCTCTGCCGAACAGACGATGCCGCCCATGCCCGCTTCGCGCGCCTGTTCCGCCCGGCGCAGCACCAGCGTACGGGCGTCCGACGCGTAACCGGCTTCGGCCAGATCAACGTCATCCATCGAGGTCAGCACGGTGACGCCCAGCAGGCAGAGGCCGGAACCTTCAGCAGCCTTCACTGCAGCGCGCATGGCTTTGGGGTAGGCGTGCAGGGTCAGCATCGACATGCCCATGCGGGCGATGTTTTCGACACCGGAAGCAACCGTGTTGTCGATGTCGAGCAACTTCATGTCGAGAAAGACCTTCTTGCCGCTCTGCACAAGGTCACGCGCGAATTCGAGACCGCCGGCGAATACCAGCTGGTAACCGATCTTGTAGAACAGAACCTCATCGCCGATTTTCGAGACGATGTCTTCGGCCTGCTGCACAGTCGGAACATCCAGCCCGACGATGAGTTTTTCGCGCGCGGTCATTGTCTTATCCCTGCCATGTTTCCATTGCCGTCCAGTCGCATGTGGGGGACGCGGCTGCAAGTGAAAATTCGGCGATGGAAAAGTGGAAAAGATTGCCGCCGCCGGGCGGCTGGTCCTTGCTGCGGCTGATGTCACGGCCTTCGATATGGCATTTCAGGAGCGTACCTACGCCACCATGACCAACAAAGGCGATCGGCTGCCGCGGATCGTGTCGCTCGAAAACGGCTTTGACGGCCCGGACAATCCGCGCCTGCGCATCGATTGCGCGCTCCCAGCCGTGAAAACTTTCTTCGGGGTTGGCGAAGAACCAGTCCGCCGCCTTCTCGAATTCCGGCGGTGGCAGGAAGCCGGTGGCAGACCGGTCATTTTCATGCATCGCCTCGACGATCTCTATCTCCGCTCCGGAGGTTTCGGCGAGGATGCGGGCGGTTTCGATCGCCTTGGTTTCGGCGCTGGAAACAATGCGGCGCAATGACCGCGCCCAGGGCAGGCGGCTCGCCTCCCGTGCCCGCTCGGCCCCTCTCTCCGAAAGCCCCCATTCGGGAACGGGAACATCCGCATCGATCTTGACCTGGGGATGGGTGATGTAGAGCGCATGCATGGTAATCGGTCCTCAAAGGCGATGGAAAGGGCAAATCAACACCCTAACCATTCGTCGCGACCGGGAAATGACGGCCTTGCCTATCCTGTCGGGCAATCAGGCCCGCGTATATGTCCACAATTGCGCCGGCGGAATATTGCGCACGATAAAATCGAAATGGCGGATATGGTAGAGGTGCGGCTGCGCGACGATCGGGGAGATCGGACCGTAGGATATCTGCACGACGGGACGGCCGTGGGGCACGCGCTTCAGCAATTCGTCGAGAAGCTTGATACGGGCGGCCATGGGGAAATTCAGCATCGGCACGGCGGAGACGACGCTGTCGAACATCTGGCCCTTGTGCTCGCCAAGCGTCGCATCGAGATCGAAGGCGTCGCCATTGATGAAATTGACGCCCGGATAGCTCCTGAGCAGCTGATTGTAGAAATCGGTCGAATATTCGATGGCGGTCAGGTTCTCCGGCTTGATGCCGCGTGCCAGAATGGCCTTGGTGATGACGCCGGTGCCAGGGCCGAGTTCGAGAACCGGCAGGCCGGAATGGGGGTTGATGACACTCGCCATTTTTTTCGCTGTAATCGACGACGTCGGCACAATGGCTCCGACTTTTTTCGGCTGGCTGACCATGCCCTTGAAAAAGCGGATTTCTTCCTCAAATTTCTGTTCAAGCCGTTGCTTCAGGTTAAGTGCCATAGTTCCCTCAGATGCTTTTGGTCATTATCAAAAAACTGTTACGTACTGTTGATCCCATTTGGCGCAAAAACAAGGCAAAATGTCGTAACTGGAAAAATTCGCTTTCGACGTGAAACTTCTTCGGCCGAATCAAAAAAACGCCGGTGAAGCAGTTCCCCGGCGTTCTTGATGAAACTGATGAGAAATGCGCGTTTTCAAACGCGCATCGGCATCAGAACATAAAGCGCATCATCGCCAGCGGTGTCGCGAACCAGCGTCGGCGAGCCGGCGTCGGCCAGCAGGAAAATCGCGTCGTCGCCGGAAAGCTGCGAGGTGATGTCGAGGAGATATTTGGCATTGAAGCCGATTTCCATCGAATCATTGTCATAACCGACGGCCACTTCTTCCGTCGCACTGCCCGAATCCGGGTTGTTGACGGTCAGCGTCAGCTGGCCATTGGTGAGCGCGAGCTTGACGGCGCGGCCGCGCTCGGAAGAAATGGTCGAGACGCGGTCGACAGCCTGCGCGAAAGTCTGGCAATCGACGCGCATTTCCTTGTCATTGCCGGTCGGGATCACGCGCTGGTAATCGGGGAAGGTGCCGTCGATCAGCTTCGAGGTCAGAACGACCGAACCGATGGTCAGGCGGATTTTCGCATCCGAGACTTCGACGGTGACTTCCAGTTCCGGATTGTCCATCAGCTTCTGCAGCTCGCCGACGGTCTTGCGCGGAATGATGATGCCAGGCATGCCTTCGGAACCGGAGGGCGCATCCACATCGGCGCGCGCCAGACGGTGACCGTCGGTGGCGACGGCGCGCAGCTTCAGGTCGCCATTGCTTTCAATGGTGTGGAAGAAAATGCCGTTCAGGTAATAACGCGTCTCTTCGGTCGAAATCGCAAATTGCGTCCGGTCGATCAGCATCTTCAGGTCGGTCGCCTTCAGTTTGAAGGTGTGGCTGAAGGTGCCGGCGGTCAGGTCGGGGAAATCCGTCTCCGGAAGGCATTGCAGCGAGAACTTCGAGCGGCCGGAGGCAACGGTCATCGAGGAGCCGTCCGGGTTGGTCGCCAGAAGCACCTCGGAACCGTCAGGCAGCTTGCGCACGATTTCATAAAGCAGGTGCGCCGGCACGGTGGTGGCGCCCGCCTGCTCCACCATGGCCGGGGTCGCTTCGGTGATTTCCAGATCGAGGTCGGTCGCCTTCATGTCCAGATTGGCGCCGGATGCGCGCAGGAGGACGTTGGACAGGATCGGGATCGTGTTGCGACGCTCGACAACCCGGTGGACGTGGTTCAGCGATTTCAGAAGGTTCGACCGCTCAAGAGTAATACGCATGGACGCTACCGCTTTCAACCGTTGCGAACCGGCCACCGCCGGATCGGCAAGAAGAGTCTTCACCGGCCGCAAAGCCGGACAATGTGGACGGGCAAAATGGCAGAGTTATTGCAGAAAATGCAAGAGCCGAGTGCGTCTGCCGCCGCTCATTTTGCTGCTATACAGCATGATCCACAGGCTTGAACCATCCATGGAGCTTGTTCGCCGGTTTTCTATTGCCCATAAAGAGGGAAAACCGGAGCGACCGGCCGGGAATGATCGGCCAGAATGATTGGAAGCCGTGTGACGGAAGAAATATCGAACAGCGACAACAGAGACAAGAAGAGCTTCAGGATCGGCACGGCCACCATTGCGGCACGACCGCTGGAGCCCGCCCTTTATCTCGTGGCCACGCCCATCGGCAATCTCGGTGATATTACCATCCGTGCGCTGGAAACGCTGGCCTCGGCCGATGTTCTCGCCTGCGAGGATACCCGCGTCACCCGCATCCTGCTCGAACGTTACGGTATCCGCACCCGCCCGCTCTCCTATCACGAGCACAATGCCAACGAAGCGGGACCGAAGCTCATCGCAGCTCTCGAGGCCGGAAAATCCGTGGCGCTGGTATCGGATGCCGGAACGCCGCTGGTTTCCGATCCCGGTTATCGCCTCGGTCAACTGGCGCTTGAAGCCGGGCATCGCGTCGTGCCGGTGCCGGGCGCTTCTGCGCCGCTTGCCGCCCTCGTCGGCTCGGGCATGCCGAGTGACGCCTTCCTGTTTGCAGGCTTTCTGCCTGTGAAAGATCGCGGCAAGCGCGACCGTTTTGCCGCGCTGGCGAAAATCCCCGCAACCCTGATCTTCTTTGAATCGCCGCATCGTATCGGTGCTTCCGTCAAAGTCGCGTCGGAGGTGCTCGGCCGCGACCGCCGCGCCGTGGTCTGCCGTGAACTGACCAAGACTTTCGAGGAATTCCGGCGTGGCACGCTCGGCGAGCTTGCGGATTATTATGATGGCGACCGGGTGGTGAAGGGCGAGATCGTGCTTCTGGTGGAGCCGCCCTCCTATGATGAGATACCCGATATCGAGGATGTCGAGAAGCTTCTGAAGGATCTCGTCGCCACCATGTCGGCCGCCAAGGCCGCGGGTGAAGCGGCGAAGCTGACGGGCCTGCCGCGCAAGGAGCTTTATCAAAGGCTGCTGGATATGAAGGAAACGGATGGCCGCTGACGGGCGAAGCAATGAAAGGCGCAAAGCCGAACGACGCGGCCATGCTGCGGAATATTGGGCGGCACTTTATCTGCTGCTGAAGGGATATCGCATCCTCGCCATTCGTTATCGCACCCGGCTGGGGGAAATAGACCTCATCGCCCGCAAGAAGGACCTCGTTGCCATCATCGAGGTCAAGGCGCGGTCCTCAGGAGCCGGTGCGGTTGATGCTGTCGGCTTCCATTCGCAGCAGCGCATCCGGGCGGCCGCCGATCTCTGGCTCGCCCGCCGCAAGGATGCCGCGCGGTTTTCACTGCGTTTCGATATTGTCGCGGTCCTGCCGCATCGCCTGCCGCAGCATTTCATCGACGCCTTTTGAGGGGAGGGAAACAATGTCCACCGAACGGGAAAAAATGGCCGCGGGCGAATGGTACAGCTGCATGGATACGGAGCTGGATATATTGCGCTGGCGGGCACGAAAGGCCGTCCACCAGCACAATACGATGCCGCCGGATGAGCGCGGGGCGATTGCACCGCTGCTGCGCACCCTCTTTAATTCTGTCGGGGAAGGCGCATTTCTTGAAGCGCCGTTTCATTGCGCTTACGGTTTCAACATTACGCTGGGCAAAAATGTTTATCTCAATGCCGGCTGCACCATTCTCGATTCCGCGAAGGTCGCGATAGCCGATGGCGCGATGCTCGGGCCTGCTGTGCAGATTTATTGTGCGGAACACCATCTGGACCCGGTGCCGCGGGCGCAAGGCATTGAAATCGCGAAGCCTGTGACGATCGGGCGAGATGTCTGGATCGGCGGCGGAGCGATCCTTCTGGCGGGCATCACCATTTGTGACGGCGCGATTGTCGGCGCCGGTTCGGTGGTGACGCGCAATGTGCCGCCGGGCGTGACGGTGGTGGGAAATCCGGCTCGGCCCATAAAGCGTATAGCCGACTGAGAGTTTCGCCAGCTGCTGTAATAAATCTGACATGGAACTGTCAAAGAGGCGTCATCGAACGCCTCTATTCGCATCCTCACCCCAATAAATGGTGGAGAGGATTTAGTAATGTTGAAGAAGATTTCCATGGCCGCAGTGGCCGTCAGCATTTCGGCGACGTCTTCCATGGCTGCTACCAACATCAGCTGGTGGCATGGCATGGGCGGCCGTAACGGCGAAGTCATCAACGAAGTTTCGCAGAAGTTCAACGAAGCCCAGAAGGAATGCGCTCTGACGCCGGTTTCCAAGGGCTCCTATGAAGAAGCGCTGGCCAGCGGCATCGCTGCTTTCCGTTCGGGCGAACAGCCGAACATCCTCCAGGTTTTTGACGCTGGCGCTGCCACCATCATCAACGCCAAGGGCGCTGTCATTCCTGCCGAAGACCTCATCAATAAGGCCGGCTACAAGTTCGACCGCGACGCCTTCATCAACGGCGTGCGTTATTTCTACGCTGCCGCTGACGGCAAGTTTGTCGGCATGCCGTTCAACTCCTCCGCTCCCATCATGTATGTCAACGACGAAGCCCTGAAGAAGGCCGGCGTCGAAGCCCCGAAGACCTGGGAAGAGTTCGAGAAGGTTGCGCCGAAGCTGAAGGAAGCCGGTTACATTCCTCTCGTTCAGTCGCAGCTGACCTGGCAGTTCACGGAGAACTTCTTCTCCCGTAACAACATCCAGTTCGCCACCAACAACAATGGTTACGACAGCGTCACTGACACCAAGCTCAAGGTCACCGACCCGAACCTCGTCATGATGTTCGACAAGCTGAAGGACTGGAAGGACAAGGGCCTGTTCGCCTATTATGGTGCCGGCTGGAACGACAACCAGAAGCCGTTCGAAGAAGGCAAAGTCGCTTTCTGGATCGGTTCTTCGGGCTCCTTCGGCGGTCTGCAGAAGACGGCGACCATGCCGTTCTCGGCAACCTTCCTTCCCTACTGGGGCTCCATCAAGGGCGCCGGCACCAACTCCTTCATCGGCGGTGCAGCTCTCTTTGCAATGTCGGGCAAGTCTGAAGCCGAAAATAAGTGCGTGGCTGACTTCTTCCAGTTCCTGACCTCGCCGGAAATCCAGGTCTTCTACCACAAGGCAACCGGTTACGTCGCCATCACCAAGGCCGCTTACGAAAAGGCCAAGGCTGAAGGCTACTACAAGGAAAAGCCGGTTGCGGAAGTCGGTATCCAGCAGCTGTCGCTGCCGGGCGGCGAATGGTCGAAGGGCTACCGCTTCGGTTTCTATCCGCAGATCCGCGCCGTCATGGAACGCGAATATAACCGCATCTTCTCCGGCGAAGTCACGCCGAAGGCTGCTTTCGAGATCATCGAGAAGGAAGGCAACGACATTCTCGCCCGTTTCGCCAAGACGGCCGGCTAATCGGCCCGTTTTAAACCAACGATAGTTGTCGAGCCTCCTTTCCGCCGGAAGGGAGGCTCGCTCTTGGATAAGGAAGCGAAAACGTGGCCTATACATCCTCACAACCGAGCCGATTTTCCGGCCGGTCCGCAAAGCCCGGAAAACCGCCGAAGGCTGCTGAAGCCGGCATGAAGCGCGTGCAGTTCTCCTCGTCCTTCGTGCCATATCTGTTTCTGGCGCCGCAGCTTGCGGTGATCTTCATCTTCTTCTATTGGCCGTCCGTTCAGGCCGTGCAATCTTCCTTTTTTATCGAAGACCCTTTCGGATTCGGCGCGTCCTTCGTGGGCTTCGCCAATTATTCGGATGCGATATTCAGCCCGGAATATCTCGGCATCGCCAAATTCACGGTTGTTTTCACCGTGTTGGTAACCTTCTTTTCGTTGGCGCTCGGCCTTCTGCTTGCGGTCAAGGCTGATGCGGTCATTCGCGGCAGCTCGACATACAAGACGGTGCTGATTTCCGTCTACGCCATCGCGCCGCCTGTCGCGGGTCTTATCGGCATGATGTTCTTCGATCAGCATATCGGCCCCTTCGTGAAGATGGCTGCGTTTCTCGGCTGGGACATGAAGGTCGGCCTCAATTATTTCGATACGGCCTTCGCCATGATCGTCGTCGCGGTCTGGAAGCAGATTCCCTACAACTTCATCTTCTTCCTTTCGGGTCTCCAGGGCGTTCCGGTCTCCGTGCGGGAAGCCGCCTCCATCGACTGCCGCTCCGGCTTTCGCCGGTTCTGGACGGTGATCATGCCGCTTCTGGCGCCCACGGCCTTCTTCCTGCTGATCATCAACATCACCTACGCGCTCTTCGACACATTCGGCGTCATCGACGTGATGGTGAAGGACAAGGCCGCTAACAACCCGATTACGCTGGTCTACAAGGTGTTTCTGGACGGTTTCCGCGGCAATGATATCGGCGGCTCTTCGGCCCAGTCCGTCATCCTGATGCTGGTCGTCTTTGTTCTCACCATCATCCAGTTCCGCTTCATCGAAAAGCGCATCCACTACAATTGAGGGAAAACCAATGTACAAGACAAAACCCCTCGATCATCTGGTGCTGATCATTGGCGCGCTGTTTCTGATCCTGCCTGTTATCGTTGCCTTTATGACGTCCACTCACACGGCGGCGGAAATCCACCGCAGCGGTCTGGCGATCGTTCCCGGCGACAATTTCATCGAGACCTACGAAAAGGTCCTGACCCAGAAGGGTGGTTTCACCGGACAGGTGACGGGCCTCAACATGGTGCTGAATTCGCTGATCCTCGGCATCGGTTTTGCTGTCGGCAAGATCGTCCTGTCGATGACGGCCGCCTATGCGATTGTCTATTTCCGCTTCCGTTTTGCAACGCTCGCCTTCTGGATCATTTTCACCACGCTGCTCCTTCCGCTGGAAGTGCGCATCATGCCCTCCTATGAGGTCATGAGCAAACTCGGTCTACTGAATTCCTACACCGGCCTCATCGTGCCGCTTCTGGCGTCTGCGACCGGAACCTTCTATTTCCGGCAGTTCTTCAAATCCATTCCGGAGGAATTGCTGGAAGCCGCCCGCATAGACGGTGCGGGTCCGGTCAAGTTCTTCATCGATGTGATCATCCCGCTTTCCCGTACCATGATGGCGGCGATCTTCATCATCATGTTCGTCTACGGTTGGAACCAGTATCTCTGGCCGATGCTGATGACGAATGACGAAAAATTCTTCACCCTGATGCGTGGCATCAAGTCGATCCTGCAGGTCTGGGTCGGTTCGCAAATTCCCGATTACAACGAAGCTTTCGCGCTTGCCGTTCTGGCCATGCTGCCGCCTGTGATGATCGTCGTGATCTTCCAGCGCTGGTTCATCAAGGGCCTCACCGAAAGCGACAAATAAGGAAACCGAAATGGCCGCGATAGAAATCAGTCAGGTCTGCAAAGACTATCATGGCGGCGTGCGCGCCGTGCATCACGTCGATATCGACATCAGGGACGGCGAGTTCATCGTGCTCGTCGGCCCCTCCGGCTGCGGCAAGTCCACGCTGCTGCGCATGGTCGCCGGGCTCGAGGACATCTCCGAAGGCACGGTGAAGATCGGCGACCGGGTGGTCAACCAGACCGATCCCGCCGATCGGGATATTGCCATGGTGTTCCAGAACTACGCGCTTTACCCGCATATGTCGGTGCGCGAGAACCTGGAATACGGGTTGAAGAACCGCAAGACGCCGAAGGCGGAAATCGATGCGCGCGTGGCAGAAGCTGCGCGTATGCTGCAGCTTGAACCCTATCTGGAGCGCAAGCCGCGCGCCCTTTCCGGCGGCCAGCGGCAGCGTGTCGCCATGGGTCGCGCCATCGTGCGCAAACCGGCGGCTTTCCTGTTCGACGAGCCCCTGTCCAACCTCGATGCCAAGCTGCGCGTTTCCATGCGCGGCGAGATCAAGCGTCTGCAAAAGCGTCTCGGCACCACCTCTATTTACGTCACCCACGATCAGCTGGAGGCCATGACGCTGGCCGATCGTCTTGTTGTGCTGAATGGCGGCCGTATCGAACAGATCGGCGCGCCGCTTGATGTCTACCACACGCCCGCCTCCACCTTTGTCGCCAGCTTCATCGGCTCTCCCGCCATGAACCTGCTGAACGCCGAGTTGCATGGCGATAGCCTTGCCGTCGGTCCGGCGCTCTTTGCGCTCGACGGTTTTGCACCCACCTCCGGCCCGATAACGGTGGGCATGCGGGCGGAAGATTTCCGCCTCGCTGCGGCAGGTGAACAGGGCTTCCCGCTTCGGGTCGATTATATCGAGGAACTGGGTTCGCAGCGTCTCATCCACGGCATGATCGGCGACCAGAGTCTGACGGTTGCGTTCCCGCCGGATGTCGAGGTTCCGTCCGCGCTCTCCGTGACGATCGCGCCGGAAAAACTGCATTTCTTCTCCAGCGAAACCGGCAAGCGCATTGCCGGCAAAGCGGAGCAGCTGGCGGCGCAGCCCGCGCAGATGGCGACGGCCTGAGCGCATCGCAGAAATCGGCGCGATGACTAAAATTGCGCCGATTGTCAAAACCGCTTTGTTACGATCCCGATGATAGAAGACCTCCAATATTTCACGGGGGTTTTCTAATATGTCCTTCAAAATGATGTTCGCTGCCGCGGCAACCATGGCGGTCCGCACAATGCCGATATTGCCGGCCTATTTGCGTCGGTCAAAAGACGAGGCTGTCGTCAGCGCATCCTGCACCGATCTGCGGCTTCAGCCGGCCCCCATCAATCCGGACTGGGTCATTTCCGGTACCCCCCAGGCGCGCGCGGCGGATCACTCCAGAAGCGGCGACCGTGCTTCCAGCACCGCCATGTGGGATTGCACGGCGGGGGAATTCCGCTGGTTCTTCGGCTGGGATGAAACCGTCTATATTCTGGAAGGCGAAGTGCATGTAACCGCGGAAGACGGTTCCATCAGCATCCTGCGGGTCGGCGATGTCGCCTATTTCCCTGCGGGAACATGGGCCACCTGGCGGGTGGATGATTATGTCCGCAAGGTCGCTTTCATGCGTCGCCCGTTCCCCAAGGCGCTGGCTCTCGCCTATCGCGTCAAGAACAAGCTGTTTGCCGGCCGTTCCTATAAGCTGGCGGCCTGAACCCATAAAACCTTCTGATGGGCGGGGCCGGTGCGGCGCCGCCAACGGAATTGTGAAGGTTCAATAAAACTCACACGAACCACCGCTTGCAGCAGTTGCCTTTGAATGATCGCTGCCCTACATCTTCAGGGTTTTCTGAAGCGTTTCCGGGTCCCTCCCGGTACTGCAGGGAAGCTTGAAAAGGCGAGGCAATGGGCACGGCGGGCCGGGAAAGCGTCCGCATGCTGCAAGAGGAACATGCGCATGGCGAAGATCAAGAACGTCGCGATCCAGATGGATCATGTCTCCGGCATCAATATCGCCGGTGACTCCACCTTCGCCATGAGCCTCGAGGCGCAGGCACGCGGCTACCGGCTGTTCCATTATACGCCCGAGCGCCTTTCCATGCGCGATGGCAAGATTTACGCCACGGTGGAGCAGATGGAACTGCGCGACATCAAGGGCGACCATTTCTCCCTGTCGGAGCCGGAGCGTGTCGATCTCTCGACCATGGATGTCATCCATCTGCGTCAGGATCCGCCCTTCGACATGGCTTACATCACCTCGACCCATCTGCTGGAACGCATTCATCCGAAAACGCTTGTCGTCAACGATCCCGCCTGGGTCCGTAACTCGCCGGAAAAGATTTTCGTCACCGAATTCGCCGACCTGATGCCGAAGACGTTGATCACCAAGGACGCGGAGGAAATCGCCCGCTTCCGCAATGAAATGGGCGATATCATTCTGAAGCCGCTTTATGGCAATGGCGGCGCGGGCGTCTTCCATTCCGCGCGCGACGACCGCAATTTCTCCTCGCTTCTGGAGATGTTCGGGCAGATGTTCCGCGAGCCTTACATCGCCCAGCAATATCTGCCTGACGTCCGAAAGGGCGACAAGCGAATCCTCCTGGTGGATGGCGAACCCGTGGGCGCAATCAACCGCGTACCGGCGGAAAACGATGCCCGTTCCAACATGCATGCCGGCGGACGGCCGGAACCGACGGAACTGACGGCGCGCGAGAAGGAAATCTGCCGCCGCATCGGTCCGGCCTTGCGCGAGCGCGGTTTCCTCTTCGTCGGCATCGACGTGATTGGCGACTATATGACAGAAATCAATGTCACCTCGCCGACCGGCATTCGTGAAGTGCGCAAATTCGGCGGTGCCGATGTCGCAAGCCTTTTGTGGGACGCGATCGAGAAAAAGCGCGAAGCTCAGGATTTCTGACGCGACCTGCTGCCGATCCAGCTTTGTTCCATGAGCGCAACTAGATGCAACTAAAATACATCGTCAGCGGGAAATTGTTCGCTGGATGTTCTTGTTTTATTCTTTGCCCTGTGGCACGTTGCTTGCGGGTGGCCGCAACAGGGCATGAAGCTCTGGTGATGCGGCCGGTTTGCGGGGCAGGCCATGGTGGCAAGGGTCAATACGGTTGCATTTCAGGGCATAGAGGGTGTGCCCGTCGAGGTGCAGGTCATGGTCGCACCCGGAAAGGTCGGCATCCAGATTGTCGGCCTGCCAGACAAGGCGGTGGCCGAAAGCCGCGAGAGGGTGCAGGCCGCCCTGCATGCTTCGGGTCTGGCGCTGCCGGCGAAAAAAGTCACCGTCAATCTCGCGCCTGCGGATTTGCCCAAGGAAGGATCGCATTTTGATCTTCCCATTGCGCTTGGCCTCATGGCTGCCTTGGGGGCGATACCGGCAGACATGCTGGGACGTTATGTGGTTCTCGGCGAACTCAATCTTGATGGCACCATCGGTACGGTTTCGGGCGCCCTGCCGGCGGCTATCGGCGCCAATGCACTCGGCAAGGAGCTGATCTGCCCGGCTGAAAGCGGGCCGGAAGCGGCCTGGGCCGGAGCCAGTATCGATATTCTCGCCCCGCGCAGTCTCATTGCACTCGCCAATCATTTTCGCGGCACACAGCTTCTCGCGCGCCCGACGCCCGCCATCCGCGCCAATCCGGTTAATCTGCCTGATTTAGCTGACATCAAGGGACAGGAGAGTGCCCGGCGCGCGCTGGAGGTGGCCGCCGCTGGCGGCCATAATCTGCTGATGGTCGGCCCACCCGGTTCGGGTAAATCCATGCTCGCAGCCCGCTTGCCTTCCATCCTGCCCCCGCTGGAAGTGGCGGAGTTGCTGGAAGTGTCCATGGTCCATTCCATCGCCGGCCAATTGTCGGGTGGCAAGCTGTCGGACCGCAGGCCTTTCCGCACGCCGCACCATTCCGCCACCATGGCGGCGCTGATCGGCGGAGGGCTGCGTGCCAAACCGGGCGAAGCTTCGCTTGCCCATCACGGCGTTCTTTTTCTGGATGAGTTCCCGGAATTTTCGCCGCAGGTGCTGGATGCGCTTCGCCAGCCGCTGGAAACGGGCGAATGCATCATTGCGCGAGCCAATCACCGCGTCAGCTATCCGGCAGAAATCCAACTCGTTGCGGCCATGAACCTCTGCAGGTGCGGCATGGCGGGAGAGCCGGGTTTCAACTGCGCCCGAGGCCAGCGCTGTGTAACCGATTATCAGGCCCGCATTTCCGGACCGTTGCTAGACCGTATCGATATCCGCATCGACGTTCCCGCTGTCTCCGCCGCCGATCTCATTCGCCCCGTGGTGGCCGAGCCGAGTGCGGTGGTGGCCGCCCGGGTCGCCCGGGCACGCCTTGCGCAGCAGGAACGCTACGCGGCGGCGGGATTTACCGCCATTCGCACGAATGCTCGCTGCACGACGACCCTGATAGAAAAATATGCCGAGCCGGATGCGTCCGGGCTGCAATTGCTGCGCGATGCCGCCGAGCGGCTGAAGTTTTCCGCGCGCGGTTATCATCGCATTCTCAAGGTTGCCCGCACCCTGGCCGATCTGGATGGCAAGCAGACGGTTGGCCGCATCCATGTGGCGGAAGCTGTGTCCTATCGTATCGCAGGGGAAAGGCTTACGGCGGCGGCGTAGGAGGTCGCCCTTGGTGCTTTGCCTCAGAAACCATTGTGCCGCCAGCGGGGCCAGCGGCACATCGGGATATTCGCTAATCGGATGCGGGATCGCACTGCGCTTGAAAGCCTGGCTTAAAGCCCAAGGCCTTCGAAAAGCGCCGTCGAAAGGTAGCGTTCCGCAAAGGAAGGAATGATGACGACGATGTTCTTGCCGGCATTTTCCTCACGCGCACCAACCTTGATGGCTGCCGCCAGCGCCGCACCCGAGGAGATGCCGACAGGCACGCCTTCCAGCCTTGCCGCCAGACGTGCGATTTCGAAAGCCTCATCATTGGTGACGGTGACGATCTCGTCATAAATACCGGTGTCGAGGATGGCGGGCGCAAAACCGGCGCCGATGCCCTGAATCTTGTGGGGGCCGGGGTTGCCGCCGGAAAGAACCGGGCTGTCGGCGGGCTCGACGGCAATCACCTTCACTTCGGGCTTGCGCGATTTCAGCACCTGGCCCGTGCCGGTGATGGTGCCGCCGGTGCCAATGCCCGAGACGAGAATATCGACCGTGCCTTCGGTGTCGTTCCAGATTTCTTCCGCCGTCGTCTTGCGGTGAATATCCGGATTGGCAGGGTTTTCGAACTGCTGCGGAATGATCGCGTCAGGCAGCGTCTCGGCCAGTTCCTGCGCCTTGGCGATGGCGCCCTTCATGCCCTTCGGACCTTCGGTCAACACCAGTTCGGCGCCGAGCAGGGCCAGCATTTTCCGGCGTTCAACCGACATGGTTTCAGGCATGGTCAGGATCAGCTTGTAGCCCTTCGCGGCAGCGGCAAAGGCGAGGGCAATACCCGTGTTGCCCGAGGTCGGCTCCACCAGCGTGGTCTTGCCGGGGGTGATCTTGCCCTGCGCTTCCAGAGCTTCGATCATGGCGACGCCGATGCGGTCCTTCACGGAAGCGATGGGATTGAAAAATTCGAGCTTGGCGAGAAGGTTGGCCTTCACGCCCTTCTCCTTCGCCAGCTTGTCGAGCCGCACGATCGGCGTATCGCCGATTGTTTCCGTAATAGAGGAATAGACGCGTCCGCGTCCGGGCTTTCTGGCTTCGGGCATGATATTCTCCTGTGTAAAGACCGCAAGATTTGAGCGGCAGAATAGGAGCAATAGCTTTCTCAAGCTAGCGAACGTTCGTCCTAATATTCCCGAATTACAGGAATAATTTCACGACAAATCGCATAAATGCACGAATTTGTTTTACGTGCTGCGGATCGCGATCATGGTCGCCGTTCCCGCCAGAATACCCGCCGCCGTGCGGTTGAGGATCGTCAAGGCGCTAGGCCTTTTCAGGAGGTTACGCGCCTTGGCCGCAAGCAGGATGTAAGGCAGGAGAACCGCCATCAGCACGACAAAGGTGATGGCGAGAAGTGTCGCATATTCCGAAGGGCCGATCATGCGGATATCGATCAGCGTCGGCACCAGCGCCACGTAAAACAGCATGGTTTTGGGGTTGCCGAGTGTGATCAGCAGGCCGGAGAGAAACGACATCGGCATGCTGGTGCTTTTCTTCGCCTTCAGCTCCTGTGGCAGCAGGCCGGCGGTCCAAAGCTTCCAGGCGATATAGAGAAGATAGGCAGCACCCGCGAATTTCAGCACCATGAAGGCTTCCTGAAAGGTCTGCGCGACGAAGGCCAGCCCCAGGATCACACCGGTCAGGTAAATCATGTCGCCCAGCACCAGCCCGAGACCCATGAAGAAGGTTTCCCGAAAGCCTGAACCCAGAGCTCGCGCCACGATCGCCGTCATGCCGGGGCCGGGAATGGCGGCGGCGATGAAGAGGGCGGTAGCATAAGCGAAAAGGGTCGTCAGCGTCATGATAGTGTTTCCCGGAAAATCCGCCAAATCCATAGCGAAATTGCCCGGCAAAGACAATCAGTCCACTCCCTCTGTCCTGCCGCAACGGCAGAACACACGGTCTGATCGAGCGGGCTTCCCAGCGTGGCGGCCAAGCGGTGTGGCTAAACGCCGGTGGAGCCGAAACCGCCGGCGCCCCGCGCCGTCTCGGAGGTCTCCGTCACCTCGCTCACGACAACCTGGGTTACCGGCGCGATCACCATCTGCGCGATGCGCATGCCGCGTTCGATGATAAAAACGTCTTGCCCCAGATTGGCGAGAATGACCTTCACTTCGCCGCGATAATCGCTGTCCACTGTGCCGGGAGAGTTGAGGCAGGTGATGCCGTTCTTGATGGCGAGGCCGGAGCGGGGGCGGATTTGCGCCTCGTAACCCTGCGGAACCTCGAAGATGAAACCGGTCGGGACCAGCGCGCGTTCACCCGGTTGCAGGGTCAGCGTTTCACCGGCGGGCACGGCAGCGCGCAGGTCCATGCCGGCGGCGCCACGGGTTTCGTAGGACGGCAATTCGAGGTCTGCGCCATTGGCGAGACGGACGAGACGGAGAAGGGGGCTATTGTCATTTTGAACGGTCATGCGGCATTAGTTTGCCGAGATCGCGGCAAGGTCAATTGCAAATGCGGGCCTGAAACGCTAGATAGCCCGCAATTCCACAGGATTTGTCAGATGGCCGAAACACTTGCCGAGGCGGTCTCCCGCCGCCGCACCTTTGCTATTATCGCGCACCCGGACGCGGGTAAGACCACGCTTACCGAAAAACTGCTGCTGTTCGGCGGAGCGATCCAGCTTGCCGGTGAAGTGAAGGCGAAGAAGGATCGCATCCAGACCCGTTCGGACTGGATGAAGATCGAGCGCGAGCGCGGCATTTCGGTCGTCACCTCGGTCATGACCTTCGAATATAACGACCGGGTCTTCAATATTCTCGATACGCCCGGCCACGAGGACTTTGCCGACGACACCTATCGCACGCTGACGGCGGTGGATGCGGCAATCATGGTCATCGACGCCGCCAAGGGTATCGAGCCGCGCACGCTGAAGCTCTTCGAAGTCTGCCGTATGCGCGATATCCCGATCATCACCTTCATCAACAAGATGGACCGCGAAAGCCGCGACCCCTTCGAGATTCTGGATGAGGTCGAGGAGAAGCTCGCGCTCGATACCGCGCCCATCACCTGGCCGGTCGGTCGCGCCAAAACCTTCTGTGGTGCCTATAATCTCGCCGAAAATACCTTCCGTGGCAACGATACCCAGGTTGACGGACTGCCGGTCAACGGCCCGCAGGCGGTTGCCGATCGCCTGCCGGAAAATGAACGGCAGCTTTTTGTCGAGGAAACGGAGCTTGCGCTGGAAGCCTGCCGTCCTTTCGATCGTCAGGCGTTTCTCGAAGGCCACATGACGCCGGTGTTCTTCGGTTCGGCGCTGCGCAATTTCGGTGTGCGTGACCTCATCAATGCGCTTGGCGATTTCGCGCCGCCGCCGCGCGATCAGGTGGCGGATACCCGCACCGTACATGCGGCTGAAGAGAAAATGACGGCCTTTGTCTTCAAGATTCAGGCCAATATGGATCCGAACCACCGCGACCGCATCGCTTTCGCCCGCATCTGCTCCGGCAAGCTGGAGCGTGGCATGAAGGCGCGCCTTGCTCGCACCGGCAAGCAGATGGGGCTGACCGCGCCGCAATTCTTCTTCGCCTCGCAGCGCCAGCTGGCCGATACCGCCTTTGCGGGTGACGTGGTGGGCATCCCGAACCACGGCACGCTGCGCATCGGCGATACGCTGACCGAAGGTGAAAATCTTGTTTTCCAGGGCGTTCCGAACTTCTCGCCGGAAATCCTGCGGCGCGTACGTCTTGAGGACGCCATGAAGGCGAAGAAGCTGAAGGAAGCCCTGCAGCAGATGGCGGAAGAGGGCGTTGTGCAGCTCTTTTCGCCGGAAGACGGCTCTCCCGCCATCGTCGGCGTCGTCGGCGCGCTGCAGCTCGATGTATTGAAGGAGCGCCTGATGGGCGAATACGGCCTGCCGGTCTCCTTCGAAATGTCGCGTTTTTCGGTCTGCCGCTGGATTTCTTCCGATCAGCCGGCGGAAATGGACAAGTTCCTCAACGTCAAACGCGGCGATATCGCTCGCGATCTGGACGGCGATCCGGTGTTTCTGGCGCAGGACGCCTTCTCGCTACGTTACGAATCCGAGCGTTTTCCGGCGATCAAGATGGTCGCGATCAAGGAATATCACGTCGCCAAGGCGGCGTGACATCAGCCGGATTGCACTTTGAATGCCAAGGGCTTAGTTTCCCCTGAAACGGGAAACTGGTCCGGCATCATGACGCTTTCAGGCAAACATATCCTCCTCATCATCTCCGGCGGCATCGCGGCCTATAAGAGCCTCGATCTCATCCGCCGCCTGAAAGAGCGCGGCGCGAAGGTGACGCCAGTGATGACGAAGGGCGCGCAGGAATTCGTCACCCCGCTTGCCGTCGGCGCGCTGTCCGCCACCCATGTCTTTACCGAGCTTTTTTCACGGCAGGATGAACAGGATGTGGGCCATATCAGGCTGGCGCGCGACTGCGACCTCGTGCTGGTGGCTCCCGCCACAGCCGATCTGATGGCGAAGATGGCGCACGGTCTGGCAGATGATCTTGCCTCCACGATTCTTCTTGCGACGGATCGTAAGGTGCTGGTGGCTCCGGCGATGAACCCGAAAATGTGGTCTGCCAAACCGATGGTACGAAATGTCGAAACGCTGAAAAAAGACGGGGTGTTTTTCATCGGACCCATGGTCGGTGAAATGGCAGAGAAGGGCGAGGCTGGTTTTGGCCGTATGGCCGAACCATTGCAGATCGTCGAAGCCGTCGCCGCATTGCTGGATGAGGGGCCAAAGCCCCTGAATGGCAAAACGGCGATCGTCACCTCCGGCCCCACGCACGAGCCGATCGATCCCGTGCGCTATATCGCCAACCGTTCCTCTGGCAAGCAGGGCCACGCCATTGCGGCGGCTCTGGCGGAGCTGGGAGCAAAGGTCACGCTGGTTTCCGGCCCCGTCACGATTGCGGATCCGGCAGGTGTTGAAACGGTGCATGTCGAGCGCGCCGAGGAGATGCGCGATGCGGTCATCTCGAGGCTGCCGGCGGATATCGCCGTCATGGTCGCCGCCGTCGCCGACTGGCGGGTGACGGGCTCATCGGAACAGAAGATCAAGAAGCAGCCGGGCGATGCGCCGCTGGCGCTGCAGCTGACGGAAAATCCCGATATTCTCAAAACCGTCGGCCATCATGAAAAGCGTCCGACGTTGGTGGTGGGTTTTGCCGCCGAAACGCAGGATATCGAGAAGAACGGCCGGGCGAAGCTGGAACGCAAGGGAGCGGATTATATCGTCGCTAACGATGTCTCGGCGCAAACCGGCATCATGGGCGGGGATCGCAACAGCGTGAAAATCATTTCAGCTGCCGGTGTCGAGGACTGGCCGGATCTCGACAAGACCGAAGTCGCAAAACGTCTGGCGGCACTGATCGCGGAGAAACTCGCATGAGCCTGTTCGATCGCAAGACATTCGACAGGGTGCTTGGCGAATGGCCGGGCGTCCGGTTCGTCGATCAATGGGATTCACATGTCGCCAAGGTGGGCGACAAGGTCTTTGCCGTGCTTGGCGAGCGGGAGGACTGGCGGCTGGTGGTGAAATGCTCGGAAGAGAGCTTCGAAATATTGACCTCACTCGAAGGCATTGCTCAGGCGCCCTATTTCGCCAAACGCAAATGGGTCTCGATTGCCGATCATTCACCGCTCGAACAGGAAGAACTGGAGCACTATGTGCGCCGTTCCTACGAGCTTGTCGCCGCCGGCCTGACAAAAAAGCTGCGGGGCGAACTCGGCATCGTGATCGATACCGCACCCCGTTTATAATTTACGGTCAGTTGACCTTCTTGTCCTTGCCAATGATCTGGCGGACGCCTTCTTTGGTGAAGGGCTGCAGGAGCTGCGGCACGAACCCCTTTGCGATCTCACCCTTGATGCCGATATCGGTGGAAGAAGGCCGGTCGGGGTTGTGGTAGGATCCGAAAATGAGATCGAAGATGACGAGGTTTTCGCCGTAATTGGTGTTGCCTTCCGGAAGCTGCTTCGAATGGTGCCAGCGGTGCAGGCGCGGCGTGCTGAAGATATAATCGAGCAGCCCCGTTTTCATATCGACATTGCAATGGGTCAAAATACCGATGAAGGCGGTCACGGCGCCGAGCCACCAGAAAACCGGAAGCGGCGCACCCATGAAATAAAGCGGAATCTGGCTGAGCGCGATCTTGAACAGGGAGTCGGCCACATGAAACCGACCGGTATTGACGACCCAGAGCCGCACGACGCTGTGATGCAGGGCATGGAACCGCCAGAAGAATACCGTTTCATGCGCAATGCGGTGGGCCCAGTAGAGACCGAATTCGGCAATCGCCACCGCAAGCGCGACCTGGACAATCATTGGCAAATGGGAAGGCCACAGGTCGAACCGCATCGCCGCCAGCGGCTGCAGAACATTCGCGGCTACCATCGGGAAGATCGCTGCGGCGGCGGCAGCGAGTTGTACGAGCCCCTTCGTCAGAAGCGTGTGACCGATGCTGTTGATGGTCTCACCATCCCCCTCAAGCCATTCGACTTCATAGGGAATATAGCGCTCGAGGAGAAACAGGCTGAGAACCGCGCCCGCATAAACGGCGAGAAAGGCTGCGATTGGATGACTGCTCGTAAAAGCGAAATAGGACCCGACGAGGCCGCCGACGAACACCAGTGGCCAGGAGGTATAGGAAAGGGCTGCTTTTAGTACTTGCGCTTTTGCCATCAAAATCAAATCCTGTCCGGCGTATCCGTCTCTACCATCGGCGCACTTCCGCGCAGGCTTCCGAGCAACCCTTACCCGCACCAATCACCTGTCTTGGCTAGAGATCAGACCCTTATCGCTCCAATGCATTACACAAACATGGCACATAGCGGTGCCGAAATGCTCAGCTCACCCTGATCGCAATATAGAGAAGCGTCAGCGCAATGACCCAGAGAGCGACCCGTCCCCATTTGGTGTGGCGCGCTTCCGCCTTGCCAATGGCTTCCGCCGTCTGCGCATCAAAACGCAGGCCGTTCTCGCTCATATACATCAATTCGGAATGCAGTTTTTCCGTCTTGGCGGCAATCTCCGGTGCTGCCTCGGCAAGCTTGAGGGCGGCTTTCACGCCATCCTTCAGGTCGGTGACGACACGTTTCGGTCCGAGATTGTCCCTGATCCAGCCGCCAACGACCGGGTCGGCCGCCTTCCACATGTTGAAGCGCGGATTGAGCATGCGCGACACGCCTTCCACCACCACCATGGTCTTTTGCAGCATGACGAGTTCCGGCCGCGTCTCCATGTCGAAGAGTTCGGTCACTTCGAACAGCAGCGTCAGCAACTTGCCCATGGAGATCGTCTCGGCCGGCTGGCCGTGGATCGGTTCTCCAATGGCGCGGATCGCCTGCGCGAAACTGGCTTTGTCGTGGTGGCCCGGCACATAACCGGCCTCGAAATGCACCTCAGCCACCCGCATATAGTCGCGGGTAATGAAGCCGTAGAGGATTTCGGCAAGGAAGCGGCGTTCCTTTTTGCCAAGGCGTCCGGCAATGCCCATATCGACGGCAACGATCTCGCCCTCAGCATCCACGAAGAGATTGCCGGGATGCATGTCGGCGTGGAAGAAGCCATCGCGCAGCGTATGCCGCAGAAAGGACTGGATCAGCGTATCGGCGAGCTTGTTCAGGTCGTGGCCAGCCGCCTTCAGGCCCTCGATATCCGACATCTTGACACCGTCAATCCATTCCATGGTGACGACATCGCGACCGGTGCGCTCCCAATCCACCTCCGGAACACGGAAACCCGGATCGTCCTTGGTATTTTCGGCAAGTTCGGAAAGGGCGGCGGCCTCTA
Source organism: Agrobacterium tumefaciens str. B6 (assembly GCF_001541315.1). GTDB lineage: Bacteria > Pseudomonadota > Alphaproteobacteria > Rhizobiales > Rhizobiaceae > Agrobacterium > Agrobacterium radiobacter. The sequence goes on from NZ_LMVK01000001.1 coordinate 249,918, forward strand.
ACCGCAGATCCATCTCGATCTTGGTGGTCTGCTCCAGCGTGCGCGTCACCTCGACGGGGCGCAGGCGGCGGGCGGAGCGGACGAAACGCTGCTGCAGGTCGGCAATCAGATACATCGCCTCCAGATCGTTCTGGAAACGCTGGCGCACGCCGGGACGGATGACCTTGACGGCCATCTTGCGCGGCCCTTTTGGTGTATCCACCATTGCCGGGTGCACCTGGGCAATGGAAGCCGCGGCGATCGGATCGCCGAATTCCCTGTAGAGTTCAGACACCGACCGTCCGAGCGAGCCCTCGATATTGGCCTTCGCCGCAGCGGCCGGGAAAAAGGCCATGCGGTCCTGAAGGCTTGCGAGATCGTCGGCGAAGTCGGCGCCTACCACATCCGGCCGGGTGGCGAGAAACTGACCCATCTTCACATAGGAGGGCCCGAGCCGCTCCACAGCCACCGCCAGCCGGTCGCTGCGCTGCGCCCGTTTCGCCTTGCTGCGGGCGAATGGCTTCAGCAGCGCTTTCAATAATTGGGCGGGAGCAGGCAGGTCGTCGGACGGCAGGGCCAGCACGACGCCTTCGCGCACGAGAACCCAGCCAACCCTTGCGAGGCGGAAATATGCGCCCAAAGTACTCATGCTTATGCTTGTCTCCTGCTTTTACCGGCCATGGTCTTAAAGCTTCCAGCCGGAATGCAGGGCGGCGATGCCGCCGGTGTAATTGGTGTAGGTCACGCGGGAGAAGCCGGCGGTGCGGATCATCGTCGCGAAATCTTCCTGATTGGGGAATTTGCGGATCGATTCGACCAGATACTGATAGGGCTCGGCATCACCCGTGATCATCTTGCCGAATTGCGGAATGGCGTTGAACGACCAGGCGTCATAAACACGGTCGAGCAGCGGCATATCGACTTCGGAAAATTCCAGCACCAGCAGCCGCCCGCCACGCTTCAAGACACGGTGTGCCTCTTTCAGCGCGACATCGATGCGCGGCACATTGCGAATGCCAAACGCGATCGTATAGGCGTCGAAACTATTCGCCTCGAAGGGCAGCTCCTCGGCATTGGCCTCCACGAAGGTCAGATTGTCGGAAAGCTTCTTTTTTGCCGCGCGCTCCTCGCCGACGGCCAGCATCGAGCCGTTGATATCGAGAACGGTGGCATGCGCCAGACGATTGGAGGCTTCGATGATACGGAAGGCGATATCGCCGGTGCCGCCCGCAACGTCCAGAATCTTGTAGGACGGGTCCTTGCGCGGCGAAAGCGAAGAGACCATCGCGTCCTTCCACAGCCGGTGCAGGCCAGCCGACATTACGTCATTCATGATGTCGTAGCGCTTGGCCACCTTATGGAAGACCTCGTTGACCAGCCCCTGCTTTTTGCCTTCGTCCACCTTGTGGAAGCCATAGGACGTTTCCATGCCGCCTTGGGCAGTGGTACGGGCGTCGGTCATCGTCTGTCTCCATATTTATTGCGTGGCGGACCATAGCGGAAACGCCATGGCAACGCTATCTGTTGCCGCATCGCCTGGGCGCGACATTTCGCGTGCACTGTATAGACCACATGGTCCTAACGATAAACTGTCGGATAAGCCAGATGCCAGAATTGCCAGAAGTCGAAACCGTCAGACGTGGCCTTGCACCTGCTATGGAAGGGGCAAGGGTCCGCAGGCTGCATCTCGGCCGCCCGGATTTGCGCTTTCCTTTCCCGGAGGATTTCGCGGGGCTGATCGAGGGCAAGACGATCATATCGCTCGGACGAAGGGCGAAATATCTTCTCATCGAGCTGGAAGACGGGCTGACGATCGTTTCCCATCTCGGCATGTCCGGTTCGTTTCGTATCGAGGCGGAAACGGATGAGGCTGACAAGACGCCCGGCGCGTTTCATCACGCCCGCTCGAAGGACGGCAAGCACGACCATGTCGTCTTTCATCTCGATCAAGGAGAAGAGCGTGTCTGCGTCATCTATAATGATCCGCGCCGCTTCGGCTTCATGCATCTGGTGGAGCGCAACAAGCTCGATCTTTACCCGGCCTTTGCCGAGCTTGGCCCGGAGCCGACAGGCAATGCGCTGAGCGCGGATTATCTGGCGAGCCGGTTTGAGGGCAAAAGCCAGCCCCTGAAAAGCACGCTGCTGGACCAGAAGGTCATCGCCGGCCTCGGCAATATCTATGTCTGTGAGGCGCTGTGGCGCGCGCATCTTTCGCCCCTGCGGGCCGCGGGAACGCTGGTGACGAAAGGTGGCAGGCCCAAAGCACAACTCGTCGATCTGACGGAGAAAATCCGCGATGTCATCGCCGACGCCATCGCCGCCGGCGGGTCCTCATTACGAGACCATATACAGACGGACGGAACGCTCGGTTATTTCCAGCATTCCTTTTCGGTCTACGATCAGGAAGGCCAGCCTTGCCGGACACCCGGCTGCGGGGGTACGGTTGAAAGGGTGGTGCAGGCCGGTCGTTCGACCTTTTATTGCGCCGCCTGCCAGAAGTAACGCTGTCGGAGTAACGGAGAAGGGGAGACTGCCGTGGACTATGAAACGATACTGGTCGAGAAACGCGATGAGGTGGGTGTCATCACCCTCAACCGCCCCAAGGCGCTCAACGCTCTCAATTCGGTGCTTCTGAAAGAGCTGCGGCACATTCTGTCTTCGTTTTCCGCCGATGATTCCATCGGTGCGATCATTATTACCGGTTCGGAAAAGGCATTTGCTGCTGGCGCCGACATCAAGGAAATGCAGGGGCTGGATTTCGTCGATGCCTATGTCGGCGATTTTCTCGGCGGCTGGGACGAGGTTGCGGCCACCCGCAAGCCTGTTATCGCCGCCGTTTCCGGTTTTGCGCTCGGCGGCGGCTGCGAACTGGCGATGATGTGCGATTTTATCATCGCTTCTGATACGGCGAAGTTCGGCCAGCCGGAAATCACCCTCGGCGTCATCCCCGGCATGGGCGGCTCGCAGCGGCTGACACGGGCAGTCGGCAAGGCAAAGGCCATGGACCTGGTTCTGACCGGCCGCATGATGGATGCAGCGGAAGCCGAGCGCGCCGGTCTCGTGTCGCGTGTTGTGCCGGCTGCAAATCTGATGGACGAGGCGGTTGAGGCCGCAACCCGCATAGCTTCCCTGTCGCGTGCCTCCGTGCTCATGGCCAAGGAAAGCGTCAATCGTTCCTTCGAGGTGCCGCTTTCAGAAGGTCTGAGATTTGAAAGACGCTCGTTCCAGTCGCTCTTTGCCACGGCGGATCAGAAGGAGGGCATGGCCGCCTTCGTGGAAAAGCGCAAACCCGCTTTCCGGAATCGCTAAGGATTCGGAATATCGGCGCTTTTAAGCGTTTTGCGCGTTGACGGGCGTAAGCTTTAGCGGTATATGCCCGCCCACGGTTAAGGAAAGCCATCCGGCTTGTCCGAAATTACTCCCGCATTCTTGGGTTACGTGAGGTCTTCTAACGACCCGATCCTATGGTTGCGGAATTTGGTTTGAATTCGAAGAGAGGCATACATGGCCAATACAACTTCGGCGAAAAAGGCGACCCGCAAGATCGCTCGCCGTACCGCAGTCAACAAGGCTCGCCGTTCGCGCGTTCGCGGCTTCATCCGCAAGGTCGAGGAAGCCATCGCTTCCGGTGATCTCGCAGTCGCCACCGAAGCTCTGAAGGCAGCTCAGCCCGAGATCCAGCGCGCCGCCACCCGGGGCGTTCTGCACGGCAACACCGCATCCCGCAAGGTGTCGCGTCTCGCACAGCGCGTTAAGGCTCTTTCCGCCTAATCCGGCTAATCACAAATAATTATTCAAAAAGCCTGGTCTTTTGACCGGGCTTTTTGTGATTCTAACTGCCCGTTAACCATTGCTGCCGTAACGTGACAAACGCATGTCAGATGGACGACAGGAAATTTTCAGTAAAAACAATAACTTGCTGGAGGTCTCTGGAAAACTCAGGGGCTTTCTCTACGGAAGTCGCGGCTAGTTTTGAGTCAAGAAGATTTTTATTTTTTTGCCAAAATCCGCTCTTTAAAATTGCCAAAATTGAATCTCATTGATTCATAAGCGATTCTGCTTCGCACCCTGTCGGTGATGCAAAACGGCCTTTGCGAGTCAATGGCCGATCTGAGTTTTTGCAGAAAAAACGCCATTGATCTCTCCCCACGATCCTGCCTAAATGCATTTCAACAAGGGGTGCGGATCTCAGTCCACAGATTATCTCGATGATCGTATCGACGATATTCACCTTCTTGCTGACGGGTCTTTCGAGGTCCGTTTTTTCAGGTCATGGAGCTTTTTGTGCCGTTTCGGTCTCCGGAACGGGCGGGGGTTTTTTGTCCTCAAGAATGCGCCTTAAGGTTGTAGCGAAAGGAGCGTTTTTAGCGTGTCGCAGGCCTCTCCATGAGGGGGAGGGAAATGGGATAACCGGCTCGCAAACAAGTAGTCGCCTTTGGCGTTCTTTCGAGGGGAACGCTTGGGGGCAGAAATAAACGAGGGGGATCCCTGGCGGTCGATCTTTGATCGTCAGGCTATGATTGGCAATTTGAAAGGCGGCAATATGCAATTGAATTTGGCGATGGGTGCGGTGGCTGATGGGGACCGCGCACCAAAGACGCGTGATGCAGCTTGCTCAGATGCGGCAGGGGACAAATCGGCTATGACGCACGATGCGCTGTTTGAACGTTTTAGCGCGCGGCTCAAGGCACAGGTTGGTCCGGAGGTCTATGCAAGCTGGTTCGCACGGCTCAAACTCCATACCGTTTCGAAAAGCGTCGTCCGTTTTACCGTTCCGACGACCTTTCTGAAGTCCTGGATCAACAACCGTTACATGGACCTGATCACCAACCTCGTCCAGAGCGAGGATCCGGATGTGCTGAAGGTGGAGATTCTGGTCCGCTCGGCCAGCCGCCCGATCCGTCCGGCTCAGACCGAGGAGAGGGTGCAGCCCGTTGCGGAGGTTGGTGCGGCTCCGCGGAACAAGTCCTTTATACCGTCGCAGCCCGCCACGCCTGCCGCGCAGCCCGCGGCTTCGCAGGCGACCCTGCGTCAGGGCGGTTCCGGGCCGTTGTTCGGCTCGCCGCTCGACACACGTTTCACCTTCGATACCTTTGTTGAAGGCTCGTCTAACCGCGTCGCGCTTGCGGCGGCAAAGACGATCGCCGAAGCCGGTGCCGGTGCCGTGCGCTTCAACCCGCTGTTCATCCATGCGGGTGTTGGTCTCGGCAAGACGCATCTTCTGCAGGCAATCGCCAATGCCGCCATCGACAGCCCGCGCAATCCGCGCGTGGTCTATCTGACAGCTGAATATTTCATGTGGCGTTTTGCAACCGCAATCCGCGACAACGATGCCCTGACGCTGAAGGACACGCTACGCAATATCGACCTGCTCGTCATCGACGACATGCAGTTCCTGCAGGGCAAGATGATCCAGCATGAATTCTGCCACCTGCTGAACATGCTGCTCGACAGCGCCAAGCAGGTCGTGGTCGCTGCTGACCGTGCGCCGTGGGAGCTGGAATCGCTCGATCCGCGCGTCCGTTCCCGTCTTCAGGGCGGCATGGCGATCGAGATCGAAGGTCCCGATTACGACATGCGCTACGAAATGCTCAACCGCCGCCTCGGCTCGGCGCGCCAGGACGATCCGTCTTTCGAGATTTCGGACGAAATCCTGACCCACGTTGCCAAAAGCGTGACGGCGAGCGGACGTGAACTGGAAGGCGCCTTTAACCAGCTGATGTTCCGTCGCTCTTTTGAGCCGAACCTCTCGGTTGACCGTGTCGATGAACTGCTGTCACATCTCGTCGGGACGGGTGAGGCCAAGCGCGTGCGCATCGAGGATATTCAGCGCATCGTCGCCAAGCACTATAATGTGTCGCGGCAGGAACTGGTGTCCAACCGTCGCACCCGCGTCATCGTCAAGCCGCGCCAGATCGCCATGTATCTGGCCAAGATGCTGACGCCGCGTTCTTTCCCCGAGATCGGTCGCCGTTTCGGCGGTCGCGATCACACCACGGTTCTGCATGCCGTGCGCAAGATCGAGGAACTGATTTCCGGTGACACCAAGCTTGGCCATGAGGTTGAGCTGCTAAAGCGCCTGATCAACGAAAACAACGCATAAAAAGAAGCGGCCTTCGGGCCGCTTCAGTCCGTTGGCAAGCCGCTCTCGTATTCGACGTCATCCTCGGGCCTGTCCCGAGGATTCGATCACGTATGATAAAATCAATAGGTTGCAGATGCTCGGGACTGGCCAGAGCATGATGAAGGCAAGTTTTCAGACTTCGTCATCACCCTCAAGCGGCTTTCGGGCCGCTTTTTTATTGGTGGTTAGAGGCGTTGTCGATGCTGTGGATCAGCAGGCGAGATCGGCCACCACGGCATCCAGAATAAGCATGCCTGAAGGGGTGCAGCGCAGGCGGGAATTGCCGAGCCTTTCCACGAAACCATGCTGCAGAAGGAACTCTTCCTTTTCCGGATCGAGATCGCGGCCGGAAAGGTCGCTCCAGCGCGCAAGATCGATGCCCTCGCGCAGGCGAAGGCCCATCAGCAGCAATTCGTCGGCCTGTTCGTCGACGCCGAGCAGTTCCTGATCCACCATGCCGTGGCCTTCCCGCTCAACGGTTTCGAGCCAGTTTTCCGGGTGGCGTTCGGTGGCGGTGGCGAGCTTGGAAGCGCCTCTCGTCAGGCGTCCATGCGCGCCGGGGCCAATGCCGGCGTAGTCACCATAACGCCAATAGGTGAGGTTGTGGCGGCTTTCGGCGCCGGGCCGGGCATGGTTGGAAACCTCATAGGCCGGCATGCCGTAACGCTCGGTGATTTCCTGGGTTGCCTCATAAAGCACGGCCGAATGCTCGCCATCCGGCACGATGAGCTTACCGGCCTTGTGCAGGCCGTAGAAAGGCGTGCCTTCCTCGATGGTCAGCTGGTAGAGCGACAGATGGTCGACGGCATAGGAGACAGCCTCCTTTAGCTCCGCGTCCCATTCGGCCACCGTCTGGTTCGGACGGGCATAGATGAGATCGAAGGACATACGCGGAAAAATCTCCCGCGCCAGCCGAATGGCTTTCAAGGCATCGGCAACATCATGCAGGCGGCCGAGGAACTTCAGGTCCCGGTCGTTGAGCGCCTGCACGCCGAGTGAGACACGATTGACGCCCGCCGCGCGATAACCGCGAAAACGTTCCGCCTCGACGCTGGAAGGATTGGCCTCCATGGTGATCTCGATACCGTCAGGCACATGCCAGAAGCGCGCGACGCCATCGAGAAGTGCGCCGACCGTCTGCGGGTCCATCAGTGATGGCGTGCCGCCGCCCATGAAGATGCTGGTCACAACGCGCGGGCCGCTCAGCGTCCGCATATGTTCCATTTCACGGAGAAAGGCAGCCGTAAACCGTTCCTGATCCACCGGCCGGTGGCGGACATGGCTGTTGAAATCGCAATAGGGACATTTGGCCGCGCAGAAGGGCCAATGCAGATAGATCCCGAAACCGGGATCGCCCGTATCCGGCAGAAGCGATGCGCCGGGGGCAGAAAGTTGATGCTCCCCGGTCATCGGGTTCATGCCTCCAGACAGGTTTCGACGAATTTTTTGAACGCGCGGGCACGGTGGGAGAGCGCAAACGCATCGCCGTGCTTCCAGCCGTGTTTTTCGTCTGCGGTCATTTCACCGAATGTAGTGTCATAACCTTCGGGCTTAAAGATGGGATCATAACCGAAGCCGCTCGTTCCGCGCGGTGGCCAAACGACAGCGCCTTCCACCTCGCCACGGAAATATTCGACATGCCCGTCCGGCCAGGCAAGGCACAGCACACTGACAAAGCGGCCGGTGCGATCTTCCAGCTTCGATGCGCCACGCTCGGCAAGCGCATCCTCGACCTTCTGCATCGCCATGGCGAAGTCGCGCGTGCCGTCGGCCGTCTCCGCCCAATTGGCGGTATAGACGCCAGGCGCACCGTCAAGCGCGTCGATGACCAGACCGGAATCGTCGGACAAAGCCGGAAGACCGGATGCCTTTGCGGAGGCAAGCGCCTTGATGGCGGCATTTTCCTCGAAGGTGGTGCCCGTCTCGTCCGGCTCCGAGAAATTCAGCTCCGCCGCCGATTTGGCGGAAAAGCCGAAAGGCCCGATCAGATCGGCGATTTCGGCGATCTTGCCCTTGTTATGGCTGGCGACGACGATCGTTCTGGTATCGAGCTTGCGCATCACGTTTTCCTGTCGGCTCAGGCGATGGCCTGTTTCTGAAGGGTGACCAGTTCGCTGCATCCGGCCTTGGCAAGACCGAGCAGCGTCAGGAATTCCTCCTCGGAGAAGGGCGCGCCTTCTGCCGTTCCCTGAACCTCGACGATGCCGCCGGAACCGGTGATGACGAAATTTGCATCGGTCTCGGCGGAGGAATCCTCGAGATAATCGAGATCGATCACCGGCTGGTTTGCGAAGATACCGCAGGAGATCGCCGCGATATGGTCCTTCAGAACCTTCTCGACCTTGATCATGTTGCGGGTTTCCATCCACTTCAGGCAATCGTGGAGCGCAATCCATGCGCCGGTGATGGAAGCGGTGCGGGTGCCGCCATCGGCCTGGATGACGTCGCAGTCGATGCTGATCTGGCGTTCGCCGAGTGCCTGCAGATCAACAACGGCGCGCAGCGAGCGGCCGATGAGGCGCTGGATTTCCTGCGTGCGGCCGCCCTGCTTGCCGGAGGCGGCTTCGCGCTTCATGCGCTCATGGGTGGAGCGCGGCAGCATGCCGTATTCGGCGGTGACCCAGCCCTTGCCGCTGTTGCGCAGCCATGGCGGCGTCTTTTCTTCCAGGCTTGCGGTGACGAGCACATGCGTGTCGCCGAATTTTACCAGACAGGAACCTTCGGCATGTTTCGAGAAATTGCGCTCGAAGGAAACCTTGCGCATCTGGTCGGTTTTTCTGCCTGAAGGCCGCATATGATCCACTCTCCATGTTGGTCCCTGCCTTCTAAGGCGCGCTCCGGGCTTTTGCAAAGCCAATTTCCATTTTGCCGCGGCGTTGCAACGCATTATATTGATGCGAGCTGGTTTGAACGACAAAGAACGGACGAAATGGGTTTTTCCGCACCGCTATCAAAAGATCAGGCATCATTGCTGGATGAACGGTCTCGGGAAATTTTCCGGCGCATCGTTGAAGGCTATCTCGATACGGGTGAGCCGCTCGGATCCCGCAGCCTGTCGCGGCTGTTGCCGATGTCGCTTTCGCCCGCCTCCGTCCGCAATGTCATGAGCGATCTTGAGGAACTCGGCCTCATCTATTCGCCGCATATCAGCGCTGGGCGCCTGCCCACCCAGACGGGGCTGCGCTTTTTCGTCGACGCCTTCATGCAGGTGGGTGATCTGCCCGCGGAAGAAAGGGCGAATATCGACCGTCAGATCGGGCCGGTCGCCGGCCACGAGCAGTCGTTGGAAGGGTTGTTGACCGAGGCAAGCCGCATGCTGTCAGGCATGTCGCGCGGCGCCGGCCTGGTGCTGACCGCCAAGAATGATGTCATCCTCAAACATGTGGAATTCATAAGGCTGGAGCCCACCAAGGCGCTCGCCGTGCTGGTCGGCGATCACAATCAGGTCGAAAACCGCATCATTGAATTGCCTGCCGGCATTTCGTCATCGCAATTGATCGAGGCGGCGAATTTCATCAATGCCCATCTGTCCGGCCAGACGCTGCAGGAATTGCGGACACAGTTCCAGAAGCAGCAGGCGGAACTGCAATCGGAACTCGGCACGCTGGCGCAGGATCTCATCGAGCGCGGTCTGGCCGTCTGGGCGGGTGACAATGAGGAGGGCAAGCTTGGCCGCCTCATCGTTCGCGGACGCTCCAACCTGCTGGAGGGTCTCGCCGGTGAAGAAGATATCGATCGGGTGCGCCTGCTGTTCGATGATCTGGAGCGCAAGGAAAACCTCATCGAAATCCTCAACCTCGCGGAAAGCGGCTCCGGGGTCAGGATTTTCATCGGCTCTGAAAACAAGCTGTTTTCGCTCTCCGGTTCTTCTCTGATCGTCGCGCCCTATCGCGATGAGGACAATCGCGTCGTGGGCGCGGTCGGCGTTATCGGCCCCACCAGGCTGAATTATGCCCGTATCGTGCCAATGGTGGATTATACTGCGCAGATCATGGCGCGCCTTTCCCGCAAGCAAAGATAGGACAAGCCCGCAAAGGTCAGAGAATGCGGCAAGCTTTTCGCCGCAAGCCTTGATTTTTGCCCGTCAAAGCTCGATATCGGGCGCAACCAACAATATTCAAATCTGGAGAACGTCATGACCGACGATACAAAAAAGCCCGGACCTGACGCGGACGTCGCGGAAGATTTTGTCGATCTTGCCCAGGCAGGTGAAGAACAGGCCGAAACGGCAGAACCCGATCCGGTCGAGCTGCTCAAGGCTGAGAACGCCGATCTGCGCGATAAATTCCTGCGACTTGCGGCCGAGATGGACAATCTTCGCCGTCGCACCGAACGCGATGTCAAGGATGCCAAGGCCTATTCCCTGGCAGGTTTTGCACGCGATATGCTCGCCGTTTCCGATAATCTTCGCCGTGCGCTCGAAGCCATTCCCGATGAGCTCAAGACCAATGGTGAAGCCGGTCTCAACGGCCTCATCGAAGGCGTCGAGATGACGGAACGTTCGATGCTGTCGACGCTGGAACGCCACGGCGTGAAGAAGATCGATGCCGAGGGCCAGAAGTTCGACCCGAATTTCCATCAGGCCATGTTCGAAATTCCGAATACGGCGGTTCCGAACAATACGGTGCTGCAGGTGGTCCAGGCTGGTTTCACCATCGGCGATCGCGTGCTGCGCCCCGCCATGGTCGGTGTCGCCAAGGGTGGCCCGAAGGTGGAGACAGCCGCCTCTGCCGAGCCGGGCACCTCGTCTCTCAATGAAAAAGACGCGTAAGGCATCTGTCTTTACGTCATAAAAAACGCGCCTTCAGGGCGCGTTTTTTATTGCCGTTAAACTGAGAGAGCCGGCCTGCGATCAAGCCGCCGTCGCCTGTTCCTGATTGAGGAAGGCGTAGATTGCCGTGTCAGAATCGGTCGCGCGCAGCTTGGCCACCAGCTCAGGGTCGCGCAGGGCGCGTGCAATTCTGGACAAAGCCTTCAGATGATCCGCGCCGGCGCCCTCGGGCGCAAGCAGCAGGAAGACCAGATCGACCGGCTGGTCATCCAGCGCTTCGAAATCGACCGGCGTTTCAAGGCGTGCGAAAACGCCGGTGATCTGGTGAATACTGTTGAGCTTGCCATGCGGAATGGCAATGCCGTGGCCCACACCGGTGGAGCCGAGCTTCTCGCGCTGGAGGATGACGTCGAAAACTTCCCGTTCCGAGACTCCGGTAATTCTGGCTGCCTTTGCAGCCAGCTCCTGAAGCAATTGCTTTTTGGAATTCACCTTGAGGGCGGGAATAATCGCATCTTGTTGCAGCAAATCTGCCAACGCCATTCTCTTTTTCCTTCATGCCATCGAGACGATGCAGGAGGCAGATGCATTTTCGCGCTCTGCCTCCCACGTCTTGTCAGACTGTTCAGCTCTTGATCGTTTCCGCGTCGATCCAGCCAATATTGCCGTCATGACGCCGATAAACGATGTTGAGATATTCTTTGCCGGGGCTGCGGAAGAGCAGAACCGGTTCGTCGGTCATGTCGAGCGCCATCACGGCGCTGGCGACTGACATTGTCTTAATCTGTTTCGAACTCTCCGCCACAATGGTGGGTGCGTAATCTTCAGGAACCTCGTGGTCCTCATCGGGAACAGCATCCATCACCGTATAGGCGATTTCCTGCGACACGCCATTCAAACCACTGTGGTGGTCCTTCAGCTTGCGCTTGTAGCGACGCAGGCGCTTCTCGATCCGCTCGGCGGCGGCGTCGAAGCTGGCTTGCGGATCATTTGCCTGACCCGCCGCATGCAATACAACGCCCGTATCGAGATGCAGCTTGCAGTCGGCGGCAAAACGCGATCCGGACTTCTCCACGGTCACTTGGCCTGAATACCCCCCATCGAAGTATTTGGTAACTGCCAGACCTATATTGTCCTCGATCCGTTGACGGAAAGATTCACCGATCTCCATATGTTTACCAGATACACGCACACTCATGGAAATTTTCCTTTTTGTAGTGATTTGCGAGTACCAGCTTACGTCAAGCCGCGCGCGCATCCAAGCGTTTCGAAGACCTTAAAAAGCCTCCATTTGAATTTTACGCCCATGGACGGTGGAGATGAATCCGTTACAAATGACCTTGCTTACGTGTGCGGCGGGCTTCTAGCCCCTGGCGTGGCAAGAGTCAATGGTGCGGCAAAAAACCGCCCCAAACGTGAATGGGCTCGTTGCTCAGAAGGCGGAAAGCTTGGCCTGCGCCTTCTTTTCCCGACGCCTCTGCACGGAGGAGGGGATGTTCATCGCCTCGCGATATTTGGCGACCGTGCGGCGGGCGATATCGATGCCGCTCTTTTTCAGATTGTCGACGATGTCGTCGTCGGAAAGGACTGCCTCGGCGGCCTCCTGCGCGATCATGGCCTTGATGCGGTGACGCACCGCTTCCGCCGAATGGCTGTCTCCGCCTTCCACGGCGCTGATCGAGACGCTGAAGAAATATTTGAGCTCAAACAGCCCGCGTGGCGTCAGCATGTATTTTTTGGACGTTACCCGGCTGACGGTGGATTCGTGCATCTTGATGGCGTCGGCCACCGTCTTGAGGTTCAGCGGGCGTAGCTGGTCGACACCATTGACGAGGAAGGCATCCTGCTGGCGCACGATTTCCGTCGCCACCTTCATGATTGTCCGGGCGCGCTGGTCTAGGCTGCGGGTCAGCCAATGGGCCGTCTGCATGCATTCGGCCAGAAAATCCTGATCCTCGCCCGCGCGCGCCTTATGTTTCGACACCTCGGCGAAGTAACTCTGGTTGATGAGCACGCGCGGCAGGGTCTCGGGGTTGATTTCCACCAGCCAGCCGCCGGTGGAGGAGGGGCGAACGATAATGTCGGGAACGATGGTCTCCGAAACCATCGAGTCGTAACCTGCGCCGGGGCGGGGGTTGAGCGTGCGGATTTCCGCCAGCATATCGAGGAGGTCTTCCTCATCGACACCGCAGATTTTTTTCAAGGAAGCGAAGTCGCGTTTCGCGAGAAGTTCCAGATTATCGACGAAAGCCCGCATGGCCGGGTCTAGCCGATCCTTCTGGGCCAGCTGGATCGCCAGACATTCGCTCAGGGAACGGGAAAATACACCCGGTGGGTCGAAGCCCTGAAGCGTCTTCAGGACGTGCTCGACTGCCGACGGCGCCGCTCCCAGCCGTTCGGCGACATCATCGACGGCATCAGCCGCAATATAGCCGGTTTCATCGAGCTGGCCGATCAGCGCATCGGCGATCATCCGGTCCTCGGCGGCTGATATGGCGAGCGGCAATTGCTGATTGAGATGGTCGCCGAGGCTCTGTCTGGCCGCGACGAAATCATCGAGGTCATAACTTTCCCCGGACTCCTGACCGGGCATGGATTTCCATTGGCCGGCCAGTTCAGGCGCATCGGCTTTTCGGGGCTCAGCATCGTCGGGAAAGACGTTTTCGAAGCTGGTATCCAGTTGCTCGCCGAGATTTGCGGCGCGATCGCCATACCAATCGTCACTGTCTGATGTCACCGTGGCGGATCTCTCCGAGCCTTCGCTGTCCGCGTCGCCGAAACTCTCCGCCTCTACCGGGGCATCGCTGCTCAAATCGCCATCGTTTGCCGCAATTTCCAGCAATGGATTGCGCTCCACCTCCTGCGCGATGAACTGCGTCAGCTCGAAATGCGTCATCTGAAGCAGCTGGATGGACTGCATCAGTTGCGGTGTCATTACAAGAGACTGGTTTTGACGCAGCAAAAGGCTGGCAGACAATGCCATGGCGGACGCGAAACTCCCCTTACAGCTTCTCCATGGCCACAGTTTTCATAAATTTTGCGGAGGCGATGGAACTTGGCCCAAAAATTGCTTTTTTATCTTGTTTGGTCAAGCGTCAGGGCGGGGCGCGATGAAGAATCTTTCGCGCGCCCATCATGATGATTTTAGGTCGAAACGACCTAAAATCTTAAATCATGATCTAGATCATATAATTAGAGCGGGATTTCAAGCGAAAACCGCACACACTTTTCGCTATCCCGCTCTGGGTTCAAAGGCTAAAATTGTTGCCGAGATAGAGACGGCGTACATCCGGATTGTTGACGATATCGTCTGGACGCCCATGCGTCAGAACCTCGCCGGCATGGATGATGTAGGCGCGGTCGATGAGACCGAGCGTTTCACGGACGTTGTGGTCGGTCACGAGAACGCCGATGCCGCGCGCTGTCAGGTGTCTCACCAGATTCTGGATATCGCTGACAGAAATCGGATCAACGCCCGCGAAGGGTTCGTCGAGCAGCATGAAAGTCGGATCGGTCGCAAGAGCGCGCGCGATTTCCAGACGCCGCCGCTCGCCGCCCGAAAGCGCCACGGCAGGGGATTTGCGCAGCTGCGCGATGTGAAACTCTTCCAGCAGCTCATCAAGCTTGTGGTTGCGCTTGGCTGCGTCCGGCTCATGCACTTCCAGCACGGCGCGGATGTTTTCCTCAACCGTGAGGCCGCGGAAAATCGATGCTTCCTGCGGCAGATAACCGACGCCGAGACGGGCGCGACGATACATCGGCATGGTGGTGACATCATTGCCGTTGATGGCGATCTTGCCGGTATCGACGGGTACCAAGCCCGTGATCATGTAAAAACAGGTGGTCTTTCCGGCGCCGTTCGGGCCGAGCAGTCCCACGGCCTCGCCACGGCGCACGACCAGCGAAACCCCGTTGACGACACGACGCGTATTATAGGTCTTCGTCAGGCCATGCGCGATCAGCGTGCCCTGATAGGGGGTCTTGTCCGCCGGTGGGACCGCGTCCGCGGATCGGCTGCGTCCGCCGCCGAATATCTTTGAGATCGAGGGTATCTTCACGAGGAAAGACTACTGTTTTTTCTGGGATTTCGGATCAAGCATGATCCGAACAGGGCCGCCGCAGCTTTCGAGCTTGGCCTGTCCCGTATTCATGAGGACGGTCAGCTTGCAGCCGGTGAAGACATTCGTGCCCTCGGACAGCACGACCTGCTTGCCCGTGAGGATGAAGGTCTGCGCCGCCATGTCGAATTCGCCGTGATCGGCCGTCGCCTTCTGGGTCTCGGACGTCAGATAGACATTATTGTCGACGAAGATTTTTTCGATATTGGCGTCGCCGCTGGTGAGCGATGAACCCTCGCCCTTGTAGTTCACCGTCATCTTGCCGGCCTGAAGGGTGGTCGTTCCCTGCACCACCTTCACATTGCCGGTGAAATAGGCCTTGCGCTCCTGATCGCGAATCTCGAGCTGATCGCTTTCAATCGCGATCGGCTGGTCGCCGGAGAGCTTGACGCCCTGCATGTTGCTGGTGGTGTTCTGGGCGAAAGCCACAGTTGCAAGACACGAAAAAACAAGACCTGCGGCTGCGAGGCCGGCGGATTTGCCAAGGGAAACGGGACGGGAAATTTGCATCATCTGGACCGGGCTCTCACTTGCCTTCATTCTTGATATTGGATGCAGCGATACGTGCCCGTACCTGCCCCGAAAATGTAATTGTCTTGCCATTATCGGCGATGTCAATCGATTGCGCAACAATCGAGCCGTCGTTTGTTTTGATCGAAACCGGCTCCTGGCTGCTCATTTTCCCGGCCTTCAGATCGACATCCGCAGACTGGAACTTCGCTTGTATGCCATTGCTGAGATTGATGTCAAAAGGGGCGGTCATCTTCAGCTTGTTGGTGGCCCGGTCAAAAATGCCTTCATGGGCGATCACCTGGGCGATACCGTCATTCACCGGCACTGCGGCCAGAACCTTCTCAAGCGTCATCAGGTTGGGGTTGGCGATGTCCTGCAACGCACGGTCGGCGTTCATGGAATAATCGATCCCCTTCTCGTTGCGGCCGGCAACGGCAGGTTTTTCCATCACGATCTTGCCGTCTTCAATTCGCGCGCTCTCCAGAGAGACCTCATCGGGCGCCCAGGTTCGGATAACCGAGACGGCGATGAAGGCGAGCGAAACGATGGCTGCGCCGAGCGGCAGAATGATTTTCAGCCGTTTCACGCGCGCAGAATGCCTCAGCGCGGTGTCATAGGCACCGTTCTGGTCATTGGGCAGCGAGAATGCTGGCGCGGGTTCGCGGAGTCTTTCGAGCATAAGAGTGGGTCCGGAATGCTTCCCCGGCGCCATTCTGGCGCACAATCGAAGCTTGTGTCTCTATCTAAATGTCTTTGGCATGAGTGCTTTGTCCTGCCAATATGGTTTTTGTCTGGAGAGGTGCAAGGGAAATGCGAATTTTATCGTAATTCTGGTTTCCTTATTGTTTCCTTGCGGCTTCGCGTTAGAAGAACCATATGGCCTGAAACGCAAAAGCGCATGACAGAGGTTTCTATGGACAATATGGTGATAGCGGATCGCAGGCGGTTGCGCCGCAAGCTGACTTTCTGGCGGATTGCCGCCGTTCTTCTGCTCGTCGCCGGCGCTTTCGGTCTCTACCGGTTTTTATGGGATGGACCGCAGCAAAGTGCGAAGCCCCATATTGCCCGCGTGGAGGTCTCCGGCCTGATCACCGATAATACCGAACTTCTCGAGCGGCTCGACAAGATCGCCAAGAGCGACAATGTCAAAGGGTTGATCGTGTCGATTTCCTCGCCAGGCGGCACCACCTATGGCGGTGAGCGCATCTTCAAGGCCATTCGAGGCGTGGCGGAAAAGAAGCCGGTTGTCTCGGATGTGCGCACGCTCGCCGCTTCCGCAGGTTACATGATCGCGTCCGCGGGTGATGTCATCGTTGCTGGCGAAACCTCGATCACCGGTTCGATCGGCGTCATCTTCCAGTATCCGCAGCTTGGCCAGCTGATGGAAAAGCTCGGCGTTTCGTTGCAGGAAATCAAGTCGTCGCCGATGAAGGCGGAGCCTTCGCCGTTCCACGAGGCGCCGGAAGAGGCAAAGTCGATGATCCGCGCCATGGTGATGGACAGCTATGGCTGGTTTGTCGACCTTGTGGCCGATCGCCGCAAGCTGCCGCGCGAAGACGTGCTGAAACTGGCGGATGGATCGATTTTCACTGGCAGGCAGGCGCTCGCCAACAAGCTGGTTGATACGCTGGGCGGCGAAAAGGAAGTTCGCAGCTATTTCGAAACACGCGGTGTTGCCAAGGATTTGCCGATCGTCGAATGGCGCGCGCCGTCGTCCCGTTCGCCTTTTTCGCTTTTCAGTGTTGCGCAAATAGCGAAGTTTCTGGGATATGACGATTTAATTCCCTTCGCAGGCCCCGGCCAGCTCGGTGCGGACAAGTTGTTTCTTGACGGTCTTGTTTCCGTTTGGCAGGTTGAGCCGCGTTAAAAATCCAATTCTTTCAGGGGGCAACCGTGATCAAGTCTGAACTGGTGCAGATCGTTGCTGCGCGTAACCCGCACCTTTATCACCGTGACGTGGAAAACATCGTCAATGCGGTGCTGGATGAAATCACCGATGCCCTGGCGGCAGGAAATCGTGTTGAGCTTCGTGGTTTCGGCGCATTTTCGGTCAAAAACCGTCCTTCGCGTTCCGGCCGGAACCCGCGCACGGGTGAGTCGGTTTTCGTCGAGGAAAAATGGGTGCCTTTCTTCAAGACAGGCAAGGAACTGCGTGAGCGCCTGAACCCCGGTATGGGCGACGAAGAGGACGATTGATCGTCCCTGCCGCCTGGCGACTGAAAAGGAGCCGGTGGAACGCCCGCTGCGATGGAGTATTGTCGGATGTCGAAAAAAATCATCAATCTCATCATCCTGCTTCCGCTGGCAGTCATCCTCGTCATTCTGTGCGTGGCCAACCGCCAGTCCGTGACGCTGGCGCTCAATCCGTTCCGGCCGGAAGACGGCGTTCTGTCCTTCACCGCGCCGTTTTTCGTCTTCCTGTTCCTGGCGGTGATTTTCGGCGTGTTGCTGGGATCGGCGGCCACCTGGTTTGCGCAGGGCAAACATCGCAAGCGTGCCCGTATCGAAGCCAAGGAGGCTGTGCGCTGGCATGATGAGGCGAACCGCCAGAAGGCGGCCGCCGCCGGACAGCTGCCGCAGGCGGGCCAACTCCCGGCAAAGTGATGGCGCCGACATTCGTTCCGGCTCTAGGCGAGCGGCGCATGGAATGCTATTTGCTGGCGCAATAAGACGCGGGCAAAAGCGGAAAGATTTCCATTGAAGAAAAAAGACAGCCGGCCGGGCAATCGTGTGCGAGCCGGGAACGAGAAAAAACAGGTTCATGCCGTAAAGCCGGCGCGTCGCGCGGATGCCGCGCCGAAAAAGCGCGAGCCGGATGCCGTGCGCAGCGTGCAGAAGGCCGCGCCGAAGGAAAAACCCGTCGTAGCGACCGCCGTTGAACAGGCCCCTGCGCGCGCACTTATGCAGCGCACCGGGGCGCTTCCCGCGGAACAGGTTCCGGTCATTCTGGAATCGAGCGGCGCGGGTGATTTTCATCTGATCGATAGCGGCAACGGCCTGAAGCTTGAACAATATGGCGATTACCGCATCGTCCGTCCCGAGGCGCAGGCTCTCTGGAAGCCTTCGATCCCGGACCGCGTATGGCAGAATGCGGATGCCGTCTTTACCGGCGATACCGATGAGGACGGCATGGGCCGCTGGCGCTTTCCGAAGGAAGCGCTCGGCGAGACATGGCCGCTGTCCTTGCTCGGGGTCGAATTTCTCGGCCGCTTCACGGCCTTTCGGCATGTTGGCGTCTTTCCCGAACAGATCGTGCATTGGGAATGGCTGAAACATGCCATCGAAACGGCCGACCGTCCGCTGAAAGTGCTGAACCTCTTCGGTTATACCGGTGTCGCCTCGCTGGTCGCGGCGGCTGCGGGTGCTGAAGTCACCCATGTCGACGCCTCCAAGAAAGCGATTGGCTGGGCGAAGGAGAACCAGGCGCTTGCCGGGCTCGAACAGGCACCGATCCGCTGGATTTGCGAAGACGCCATGAAGTTCATCCAGCGTGAGGAGCGCCGCGGCAACAGCTACGATATCATCCTCACCGACCCGCCGAAATTCGGCCGCGGCACCCATGGTGAAGTCTGGCAATTGTTCGACCATCTGCCGCTGATGCTGGATATCTGCCGCGAAATCCTCTCGCCCAAGGCGCTCGGCCTTGTGCTGACGGCCTATTCGATCCGGGCGAGCTTCTATTCGATGCATGAACTGATGCGCGAAACCATGCGCGGCGCCGGTGGCGTCGTCGCGTCAGGCGAGCTTGTCATTCGTGAAGCCGGGCTCGACGGCAAGACGCCGGGCCGCGTGCTTTCCACATCGCTGTTCAGCCGCTGGGAGCCGAAATGATGAAGGATATGCGTGAAAACACCGCGCGCCGGGTTGGACAGGTCAAGGAAGTGACCAGCCTTGCCAATCCCATCATCAAGGATATCAAGGCGCTCACCCAGAAAAAGGGCAGGGAAGAGACCGGCACCTTCATGGCTGAAGGCCTGAAGCTGGTCATCGACGCGCTCGAACTCGGCTGGACGATCAAGACGCTGGTTTATGCCAAGGCCGCCAAGGGCAAGCCGCTGGAGGAGCAGGCGGCGGTGAAGACGGTCGCCACGGGCGGGCTCGTGCTCGAAGTCAGCGAAAAGGGCATCGCCTCGATCACCCGCCGCGATAATCCGCAGATGGTTGTCGGCATTTTCGAACAGAAATGGAAGCCGCTGAAGGATATCCGCCCGGAAAAGGGCGAAACCTATATCGCGCTCGACCGGGTGCGTGATCCCGGCAATCTCGGCACCATTATCCGCACGGCGGATGCGGCGGGCGCTTCCGGCGGCATTCTCGTCGGTGATTGCACGGATCCGTTTTCGCTGGGAACGGTGCGCGCCACCATGGGTTCGGTCTTCGCCACGCCCGTTGCCCGCGCTTCGGTCGAAGAATTCCTGTCCTGGAAAAAATCGGCGCAGGTCAGCGTCGTCGCCACCCACCTGGCGGGTTCGGTTGATTATCGAAAGATCGATTATGCCGGCAAGCCGGTCGTGATCTTAATGGGCAACGAACAATCCGGCCTGCCGCCGGAACTCGCCGGGAAGGCCGACCAGCTGGCGCGCATTCCCCAACAGGGCCGCGCCGACAGCCTCAATCTCGCCATCGCAACCGCCGTCATGCTGTTTGAAGCACGGCGGCATCTCCTCGAACTCGCACCGGTGACGTAATGGCCAAAGCGGCATTGTTCTCGAAATTCGGTCCGGCCTTTGCGCTGATCGTTGCCGCACTGGTGCTGGACCAGATCGTCAAGCAGCTGGTCGAAGCCTATCTGCCGCTGCAGGAGATGGTTCCGGTTGCTCCATTCCTGGCGCTGTACCGCACCTACAATCTCGGCGTGGCCTTTTCGATGCTGGAGGATATGCACGGCTGGTTCATCGTCAGCATGCGACTCGTCATCGTGGTCTTCGTTCTGTGGCTGTGGCGCAAGACGGCGGCGGACCGAACCTTTGCCCATCTCGGTTTCGCCTTCATCATCGCAGGTGCTGCCGGCAATCTTCTCGACCGCTTTTTCTACGGTCACGTCATCGACTATATCCTGTTTTACACGCAGACATGGTCCTTCGCGGTTTTCAATCTGGCCGACAGTTTCATAACCATCGGCGCAGCCTGCGTCATTCTCGACGAGTTTTTGCACGCCCGGGCGGCTAAAAAGTAAAATTTTAAGGTTTCAGCCAAACATATCAAAACCGCTGCCGTGGTAGCGGTTGCCTATGAGCGAACTGGCAAGACTTCGACAGAAAGTTTCAGATGGCCTGGCCGCCACGGCGGCGCAGCCGGCGGATCGTGTCGATACGACAACGCACCATGGGGATGAAGAACATGCGACCGATGCCAGATCGATTGCGCTTTATGTCGCCGTTTCACTATCAGTTGGGGCTTTTTCCGCAGCCCTGATCGCGCTTGCGGTGCCCTATGCGGTTACCGTCGCGCTGGCAACCTTCTTTGGCGCAGTGCTTGTCGGTGTCCTCCTCTACGCGCTCTTCGGCGAATCCTCCCGGCATCCCGGCGCACTGGTTGCAGATTCCGATCTCCGGATGCGGCAAACGCAAAACCGCTCGCTGATTGCCGAAATGCAGGAATTCATGGGCGATATCGTCGTGATCCGCGACATGAACCGGCGCATCGTTGAGGCGAACCGGGTCTTTCGTGAAATGACCGGCTGTGCGGCCCCCGAAGGGCTGAGCTGCGAGGAAATCGGCATCGCTTTCCGCCCGGGTGACAAGGTCCACGCCTATGATGTCGAGATCGCGACCCCGTTCGGTCAGCGCATCTTTTCCTGGCATGATGTCGTGACCCGCGATCTGGCAAGCAGCCGGCTTCTCATCAGCAGTATCGCCAGAGATGTGACCGAAGAGCGGCTTGCGCTCGGTGAGCGGGAAGATGCCCGGTTGCGGGCCGAAAAGGCCGATGCCGAAAAAGCAAGGCTGCTTGCCACCGTAAGCCACGAAATCCGCCTGCCGCTTTCCGGCATGCTCGGCATGAACCATCTTCTGTCGCAGACGAAGCTCAATGAGGAGCAGCGCAATTATCTCGATGGCATGAAGCAGTCCGGCCAGTCGCTGGTGCAGCTTGTCGAGGATCTGCTGGATTATTCGACGATGGAAGCGGGTCGCTTCAGGCTCAATCCGCGCGCGGAAAACCTGCGGCGGATGATCGAGAGCATCGTTGAGATGCTGGCCCATCGGGCCCATGAAAAAGGCATAGAAATCACCTCCTTCGTTACGCCTGACGTGCCTGATCATCTCGATTTCGATCCGGCAAGGCTGCGTCAGGTCCTCTTCAATCTCCTCGGCAATGCCGTCAAATTCACGCGGGAAGGCGGCGTCGTCATCCGGGCGCGCATGGTCGACAGCGAATTGCACATCACTGTCGAAGATACCGGTCCGGGCATGAGCCAGGCCGAGCAGGCCCGTATTTTCGGTGAATTCGAACAGGCAGGCCCGCTGTCGCAGCGAAGCGCAGGCACAGGTCTCGGCCTTGCGATTTCCGCCCGTATCGTGCGGGAATTCGGCGGCAGCCTCACGGTTTCCAGCCGAAAGGGCAAGGGCAGCACTTTCAAACTGACGTTCCGGCCGGGCGGCGCACCCGCCGAAATGGCGGATCCCGGACGGCGTCATTGCCTGCGGCATACAAATGTCCTGCTCATCGCGCCAAAGGGCGTGGCGGCGGCGGTGACGATGGAGGCTATCGAAGCCTTCGGCGGTCAATGTACTCTCATCCACCAGTCTGAAGATCTTGAAAAGCTGCGGAAGGAGTCTGCCACCCGGGCGGATGATCTCACCGATATCATTGTCGACCGACGCATTTCGGCGCTGTTCAGGGACGCGCTCAAGGATTGGCCGCAACAGAATGTTCGCCGCACGCTGCTGGTCAGCCCGGAAGAACGGCCGTCGACCATGCATGTTTCCTTCGATGCCTGGTTGATCCGGCCGCTGCGCGAAAAATCGCTGATCGACGTCCTGTGCGGCCGTCTGCGCGGCATAGAGCGACGGGACGCGATCAACGACAACCATCCCGATGTGGGATTTTCGTCGCGGGTGGCGGAGGGTGCGAGCGGTATCGAGATACTCGTGGCCGAAGACGATGCCGTCAATCAGCGCATCGTTCGCGCCGTTCTGGAGAAAACCGGTTTTATCGTCCGTGTTGTCGAGAACTTTGAGGCGTTGCGGCAATCGTTGGAGCCAAGCGCATCCCGTTTGCCTGACCTCATCGTCTCCGATCTCAACATGCCGGGCGGCGAGGGGCTGGACGTGCTTCCCGACCTTCTCCATACGCTGAAGGGGGAAAGGAATATTCCCGTCATCGTGCTCAGCGGAGATACGAGTGACGCGACCGCCGAAATCCTGCTGAAGGCCGGTGCCGGCGCAGTTTTGACCAAGCCTGCCGACCCGCGACGGCTGGTAGAGGAAATCCGTCGGCTGCTCGAGGCGAAACGCCTGTTGCCATCATAACTTGACAGACTCGCGCTGGTGACATTTTGTCACTATTCTGTCGTCAATTAGTGATTTATGACAGGAAAATTCTTTGGTGGCGGAGCGATTCCCCATGGTTGCCGAAATCCTCAATCACGACATTTGTGAAAGCAATGTTGTCATTAGTCCTCGTCCCGAGACAGCTCAGGACAATGAGGGTCTTTTCGGTCGTATAGGCACGCTGGAAACACGGCTCGCCAGAAATGAACGCGAAATCGATGCCGCGCAATCCGTGCGTTACCGGGTTTTCGTCGAGGAAATGAAGGCGCGCCTTCCCGCAGATGCGATGCGCCGCAAGCGCGACATCGATGCCTGGGACAGCGTCTGCGATCATCTGCTGGTGCTCGACAAGGCGATCGAAGGCGACAGCGAAGACCAGATCGTCGGCACCTATCGTTTGCTGCGACAGGAAACGGCGCTCGCCAATAACGGCTTCTATTCCGCAAGCGAGTTCGACATTGCCGGGCTCGTTGCGCGCCATCCGGGCAAGCGCTTCATGGAGCTTGGCCGCTCCTGTGTGCTGCCGGAATATCGCACCAAGCGTACCGTCGAGCTTCTTTGGCAGGGCAATTGGGCCTATGCCGTGAAACACCGCATGGATGCCATGATCGGTTGCGCCTCCTTCCCCGGCGTGCAGCCGGAGGCCCATGCGCTTGCCTTGTCCTTCCTGCATCATAATTGCGTGGCCAAGGGCGAGTGGGCAGCTTCCGCCCTTCCCGAGCTTTATCATGAGATGGACCTCGTGCCGGCCGAGGCGCTCAACGCCCGCAAAGCGCTGAACGCCATGCCGCCGCTGATCAAGGGCTATATGCGTCTTGGCGCCATGTTCGGCTCCGGCGCGGTTGTTGACCATGCCTTCAACACGACGGACGTTCTCGTGGTCCTGCCCGTATCGTCCATCGCCGGCCGCTACATCAGCTATTATGGCGGTGAGACCGAGCGCATCAACGGCTGACCGGTTTTTGATCGGAACCTTTCGGGATGTTCCTGTGGGCAGCTGTTCGGTGCGTGTTGTGCAGGGGCGGGCATTGCCGCTAGTGTCGGCGCTCCTTTTCCGCAACACGATATGACATCGGCAGGCCATTGACGGACGTTCTGACAACCGCTTCCCTGATCTCGGAAGAGAGCCGCGCGACGGCCACTCCGATGATGGAGCAATATATCGAGATCAAGGCGAACAATCCCGGTTCGCTGCTGTTCTACCGCATGGGCGATTTTTACGAATTGTTCTTTGACGATGCGGTCGAAGCCTCCCGTTCGCTCGGCATCACGCTGACGAAACGCGGCCAGCACATGGGGCACGATATTCCCATGTGCGGCGTTCCCGTCCATGCGGCGGATGACTACCTGCAGAAGCTCATCCTGCGCGGCTATCGCGTCGCCGTCTGCGAACAGGTGGAAGACCCGGCCGAGGCGAAGAAGCGCGGATCGAAATCCGTGGTCAAACGTGATGTCGTGCGGCTTGTCACCCCCGGCACGCTGACCGAAGAAAAACTGCTGTCGCCGACGGAATCCAACTATCTGATGGCGCTCGCCCGTATTCGCGGCAGCGCCGAGGCGCAGTTTGCACTCGCCTGGATCGATATTTCCACCGGCGTCTTCCGTCTGGCGGAAACCACGCTGACCCGGCTTCTCGCCGATATCTGGCGCATTGATCCGCGGGAGTTGATTGTCGCCGACAGCCTGTTCCATGACGAGGAATTGCGACCGGTGTTTGATGTGCTCGGTCGTGTGGCCGTGCCGCAGCCGGCGATTCTTTTCGACAGCGCTACTGCGGAAGGGCGCATCGCCCGTTACTTCAACGTCTCGACGCTCGATGGTTTCGGCACGTTTTCGCGGGTGGAAATGGCCGCTGCCGCTGCGGCCGTCGCTTATGTCGAAAAAACCCAGATCGCCGAACGTCCGCCGCTTGGCGCGCCGGAGCGTGAAAGTGCGGCCTCCACCCTTTTCATCGACCCCGCCACCCGCGCCAATCTGGAACTGGTGAAGACGCTGTCGGGCGAAAGGGACGGATCGCTGCTGCATGCGCTTAACCGTACTGTCACGGGCGGCGGCGCACGGCTTCTGGCCGAGCGGCTGATGTCACCCTTGACAGATCCGGAGAAGATCAATGCCCGCCTCGATGCGGTGGCCTATCTCATCGATGACGTGTCGCTCAGCGATGGCCTGCGCGATGCGCTGAAACAGGTTGCGGATATGCCGCGTGCGCTTTCGCGCCTTGCGCTGGAGCGCGGCGGCCCGCGCGATCTCGGCGCCATCAGGCAGGGGCTGGCTTCGGCCGAAAGGATAGCCGCGATTCTCGATCAGGGATTGTTGCCGGATGAGCTGGCGACGGCGCTCGCGGATTTGAAAGCGCTGCCGAGTGGGCTGGAAGCCATGCTTGGCTCGATGCTGGCCGACGACCTGCCGCTTTTGAAGCGGGACGGCGGTTTCCTGCGCGATGGTGCCAATCCCGAACTGGATGAGGTGCGGGCGCTGCGCGACCAGTCGCGCCGTGTGATTGCCGGGCTGCAGCTGAAATATGCCGATGAGACCGGCATCAAGTCGCTCAAGATCAAGCACAACAATGTGCTTGGCTACTTCATCGAGGTCACGGCCGGCAACGCAGATGTGATGATGGCGACGGATGAGGCCAAGGCGCGCTTCATCCACCGGCAGACCATGGCAGGCGCCATGCGCTTCACCACCACCGAGCTTGCCGATCTTGAAAGCCGCATCGCCAACGCCGCAGCGCAGGCTCTGACCATGGAGCTGGAAGCCTTCGCGCGCATGGTCGAGGCTGTGGTGCAGCAGGCGGAAGCGATCAAGGCCGGTGCTTTCGCGCTCGCGACTATCGACGTCGCCTCAAGCCTTGCTTATCTCGCAACCGAACAGGCCTATTGCCGTCCGATCGTCGATGCCTCCATGACCTTCGCGATCAAGGGCGGGCGTCATCCGGTGGTGGAGCAGGCATTACGGCGGCAGTCGGCTGGACCGTTCATCGCCAACAATTGCGATCTGTCGGCCGTGAACGGCGGCAAGAATGGTGCGATCTGGCTGCTCACCGGCCCGAACATGGGCGGTAAATCGACCTTCCTGCGCCAGAATGCGCTGATCACCATCCTCGCGCAGATCGGCTCCTTCGTTCCGGCGGAGGCCGCCCATATCGGCGTCGTCGACCGGCTGTTTTCCCGCGTTGGTGCGTCAGACGATCTGGCGCGCGGCCGCTCGACCTTCATGGTGGAAATGGTGGAGACCGCCGCCATTCTCAATCAGGCGACGGATCGTTCGCTGGTCATTCTGGATGAAATCGGCCGTGGCACGGCGACCTTCGATGGACTCTCGATCGCCTGGGCGGCGGTGGAACATCTGCACGAGGTCAATCGTTGCCGTGGCCTCTTCGCCACCCATTTCCACGAGCTGACGGTGCTGTCGGAAAAGCTCGGCCGCCTTTCCAATGCCACGATGCGGGTGAAGGAGTGGGAAGGTGATGTCATCTTCCTGCACGAAGTCGGGCCGGGCGCGGCGGATCGTTCCTACGGTATTCAGGTGGCGCGGCTTGCGGGACTGCCGGCATCGGTGGTGGAGCGCGCCCGCGAGGTGCTGACGAAGCTCGAAGATGCCGACCGCAAGAACCCGGCCAGCCAGCTGATCGATGATCTGCCGCTGTTCCAGATCGCGGTTCGCCGCGAGGAAACCCGCAAGGCCGGATCATCGAAGGTGGAGGAGGCTCTGAAGGGCTTCAACCCCGACGAAATGACGCCGCGAGAGGCATTGGACGCGCTCTATGCGTTGAAGAAAGAACTTGGCAAGGCGTAAGGGATAGATTGCCTGTCCATCGCCTTTAAAACTCGCTATAGGACACTCCCATCGCAAGCGGTGGGATTATCCCACAGGACATGGATACCGGCATAGATGGCCATCAAGGACCTGGATTTTTCCGACATTCTCGATGTATCGGCGCTGAAGCGCGAATGCGACATCATCTTTAAGGAAGACGGCAAACGCACCGCCGATATCAGGTCCGACCTGTTGCCGATTTTCCGCAAGGCCAGCGCGGAAGGCCGGGAAAAGGCTAGAGAACTGCTGAAGGCCGATGGCAGCGGCATTGATTGCGCCCGGCGCATCTCCTGGCTTCAGGACCGATTGATCGAAATCCTCTATGATCTCGCCTGCCAATATGTCTATCCCAAGGATGCGCCGCAGATCGCGGTCGCGGCAGTCGGCGGTTACGGTCGCGGCACGCTGGCGCCTGGATCGGACATCGATCTCCTGTTCCTGCTGCCGGCCAAGAACACGCCTGACATGCACAAGGCCGTGGAGTTTGTGCTCTATCTCCTCTGGGACCTCGGCTTTAAGGTCGGCCACGCCACCCGCACGGTGGATGAATGCATCCGCCTGTCCAAATCCGACATGACCATTCGCACCGCCATTCTGGAAGTGCGGGCGATTTGCGGCAAGAAATCCCTGACCGATGATCTCGAAAAGCGTTTCGAGTCGGAAGTCGTCACCGGCACCGGCCCGGAATTCATCGCCGCCAAGCTCGCCGAGCGTGACCAGCGCCACCGCAAGGCGGGCGATACGCGTTATCTGGTGGAACCGAACGTCAAGGAAGGCAAGGGTGGGTTGCGCGACCTGCACACGCTGTTCTGGATCGCCAAATATTATTACCACGTCCGCGATACGGCCGATCTGGTCAAGCTTGGCGTCCTGTCACGGCCGGAACTCCGGCTGTTCGAAAAGGCCGATGATTTTCTCTGGGCTGTCCGTTGCCAGATGCACTTCATCACCGGCAAGGCGGAAGAGCGCCTTTCTTTCGACATTCAGCGCGAAATCGCCGATGCGCTGGGTTACCAGCCGCGCCCGGGCCTTTCCGCCGTCGAGCGTTTCATGAAGCACTATTTCCTCGTGGCGAAAGATGTGGGCGACCTGACCCGCATTGTCTGCGCAGCACTTGAGGATCGCCAGGCGAAAGACGTGCCGGGCCTTTCCGGCGTTCTCAGCCGCTTCGCCCATCGTGTGCGCAAGATTCCCGGCTCGGTGGAATTTGTCGAGGACCGGGGGCGCATTGCGCTCGCCAAGCCTGATGTTTTCAAGAACGACCCGGTCAATCTGATCCGGCTCTTCCACATCGCCGATATCAATAATCTCGAACTGCACCCGGATGCGTTGCGCGTCGTCACCCGCTCGCTGTCGCTCATCAATGATGAGCTTCGCGAAAGCGAGGAGGCGAACCGGCTTTTCCTGTCGATCCTTACCTCGCGACGCGATCCGGCGCTGACGCTGCGGCGCATGAACGAGGCCGGCGTGCTCGGCAAGTTCATCCCCGAATTCGGCAAGATCGTCGCGATGATGCAGTTCAACATGTATCATCACTATACGGTGGACGAGCATCTGATCCGCTCCGTCGGCGTGTTGTCGGAAGTGGACAAGGGAACGGCTGTCGACGCCCACCCGCTCGCCAACCAGCTGATGCCGAGCGTGGAGGAACGCGAGGCGCTTTATGTGGCCGTGCTGCTGCACGATGTCGCCAAGGGCCGGCAGGAGGATCACTCGATTGCTGGCGCGCGCGTGGCCCGCAAGCTTTGCCAGCGCTTCCGGCTGACCGGCAAGCAGACCGAAATGGTCGTCTGGCTGATCGAGCAGCATCTTCTGATGTCCATGGTCGCCCAGACGCGCGACCTGCATGACCGCAAGACCATCACCGATTTCGCCGACAAGGTGCAGTCCATGGAGCGGCTGAAGATGCTGCTCATCCTGACGGTCTGCGATATTCGCGCTGTTGGTCCAGGGGTCTGGAACGGCTGGAAGGGGCAGCTGCTGCGCTCGCTCTATTATGAGACCGAGTTGCTTCTGTCAGGCGGCTTCTCGGAAGTCTCCCGCAAGGAACGCGCGCAGATCGCCCGGCAGGCGCTTTACGACGCCCTTGACGACTGGGGCCAGAAGGCGCGGCGCAAATACACCAAGCTGCATTACGAGCCCTATCTGCTGACGGTGGCGCTGGAAGACCAGGTGCGACACACCCGCTTCATCCGCGAGGCCGACAAGCAGGAAAAGGCGCTGTCGACCATGGTGCGCACCCATTCCTTCCATGCCATCACGGAAATCACCGTACTGGCGCCGGACCATCCGCGCCTGCTTTCGATCATCACCGGTGCCTGTGCGGCGGCTGGCGCCAATATCGCGGATGCGCAGATTTTCACCACCTCCGACGGGCGGGCGCTGGATACGATCCTGATCAATCGCGAATTTCCGATCGACGAGGATGAGACCCGGCGCGGCAACAATGTCGGCAAGCTCATCGAGGAGGTTCTCTCCGGCAAGCAGCGTCTTCCGGAAATGATCGCCACGCGGACCAAGAGCCGCAGGAAGAAAAGCGCTTTCACCATTCCGCCCTCGGTCATCATTTCCAACGGGCTGTCGAACAAGTTCACCGTCATCGAGGTCGAGTGCCTCGACCGGCCGGGACTTCTGGCTGATATGACGGCTGTCATTGCCGATCTGTCGCTCGATATTCACTCCGCCCGCATCACCACCTTCGGCGAAAAGGTCATCGACACCTTTTATGTGACCGATCTCTTCGGCCAGAAGGTGACGAACGACAACCGCCAGGCCAGCATTGCGCAGCGCCTGAAGGCCGTGATGAGCGAACAGGAAGACGAATTGCGTGACCGCATGCCGAACGGCATCATCGCCCATCCAGACGTGGCGGCCCTGCCTGCCGCGCGCACGGCAAAGGCTTGAAGCGCCCATGAGTCTGATCGGCAAGTTCGCCACCGTCGGCACCGCCACGCTCGGCAGCCGCATCTTCGGTTTCCTCCGCGAAACCCTGATGGCCGCCGCCGTCGGCACAGGCCCCGTGGCCGATGCCTTCAACGCCGCCTTTCGTTTTCCGAACACCTTCCGGCGACTTTTTGCCGAAGGCGCGTTCAATTCGGCCTTCGTGCCGCTTTTCGCCAAGGAAATCGAGGCGAATGGCATGGAGGGCGCAAGGCGCTTTTCCGAGGAGGTCTTCGGTGTTCTCTTCACCGTGCTCCTGGCGCTGACGATCCTGATGGAACTGTCGATGCCGTTCATCGTGCGCACCGTGATTGCACCGGGCTTCCTGGAAGATCCGGTAAAATTCGACAACACCGTCCGGCTCGCGACCATCATGTTCCCCTATCTCGCCTGCATGTCTCTGGCGGCGATGATGGGCGGCATGCTGAACTCGCTGCACCGTTATTTTGCGGCCGCGATCGCGCCTGTGTTCCTCAACATCATCCTCATCGGCGTTCTCGCTCTGGCGTGGTGGAAGAATTACGATCCTCTGCAGGTGGGTTACGCCCTGTCCTGGGGTGTTATGGTGGCAGGGGTGGTGCAACTTGCCATCGTCTGGATCGCCGTGCGCAATGCCGGCATGCGCATAGGCTTCCGCAGGCCGCGGATGACCAAAAATGTGCAGCGGCTTCTGGTTCTTGCCCTGCCCGCGGCGATCACCGGCGGCATTACCCAGATCAATCTGCTGATCAACACCAATATCGCTTCTGCTGGTGAAGGGGTGATCTCCTCGCTTGCCTATGCGGACCGGATTTACCAGCTGCCGCTCGGCGTCGTCGGCATCGCGGTGGCCACCGTGCTCTTGCCGGAACTGGCACGGGCTTTGCGCGGCGGCCATATGGTCGAGGCGGGAAGCCTGCAGAACCGCTCGGTGGAATTCGTGCTGTTTCTGACCTTGCCCGCCGCCGCGGCCCTTCTCGTCATGGCGGAGCCCATCGTGCGTTTTCTTTACGAGCGCGGCAATTTCTCGCCCTCGGCCACCATCACCGTTGCGCAAATCCTCGGCATTTACGGTCTGGGCCTGCCGGCTTTCGTTCTGATCAAGGCCTTTATTCCCGGTTTCTTCGCTCGGGAGGATACCCGCACGCCGATGATCTTCGCGGCGATTTCCGTTGTCGTGAATGTCTCGCTGGCGCTGACGCTCTTCCCGCGCCTTGGCGGTCCCGGCATCGCCATTGCAGAAATCACTGCCGGCTGGGTCAATGCCGCTCTGCTGTTCGGCATGTTGTTGTGGCGCGGTCACTGGCATGTGGATATTCCACTGCTGACCCGCATTCCGCGTTTGCTGCTGGCCGCGGCCCTGATGGCCGGTTTCGTGCACTATGCGCTGACCTGGCTGACATTCGAGCTGTCTTCCGCCTCGTCCATTTTCATCCGGGCTGGCACCATCATGGCTCTCGTCTTCGCGGCCATGCTGGTTTATTTCGTGCTGGCTTTCGTTTCGGGTGGGGCCGATATCGGCATGGTGAAGAGAGCCATTCGCAAGCGCGGCAAAAAGAACGTCGAGACGGAGGCGGGCTGATGTCCTTTGCTGAAAACCGCCGCATCGCGCTCGTCACGCTTGTCGTGGATGACTACGGCCGGGCGAAGGCGTTTTATTGCGACGTTCTCGGGTTCGAATGCCTTTCCGATCAGCCGCTTGGCGACGGCAAACGGTGGCTGGTGGTGAAGCCGCAAGGGACCGAGGGCGGCGCCCTGCTGCTTGCCGAGGCGGATGGCGAGCAGCAAAGGCTTGCCATTGGCAACCAGACGGGCGGGCGTGTCGGGTTTTTCCTGCATACCGACAATTTCCGGCGCGATTACGAGACCATGCTTGCCCGCGGTGTGGGCTTTCTGGAGGAGCCGCGCCATGAGGTTTACGGCTCCGTTGCGGTCTTTGTTGACCCTTACGGAAATCGTTGGGATCTTCTGGAATCGCGCGGCTGACAAGCCCTGAAACCGCTTGATTGCTGGGGGCTGCGGGTGCATAAGCGCGCGTGCAATTCCAACCATGGGGCGGGGCCCTCCACAAGCCTTTTCGAGGACGACAATGAACGCATTCAAGCCGCTGGTTTTCTCGGGCGTCCAGCCGACCGGCAATCTGCATCTCGGCAACTATCTCGGCGCGATCCGCAAGTTCGTGGCGCTGCAGGAAGATAACGACTGCATCTATTGCGTCGTCGACATGCATGCCATCACCGCCCAGCTCGTTCACTCCGACCTGAAGGCGCAGACTCGCTCGATTGCGGCCGCCTTCATCGCAGCCGGTATCGACCCCGTGAAGCACATCGTCTTCAACCAGTCGGCCGTGCCGCAACATGCGGAACTGGCATGGGTGTTCAACTGCGTGGCGCGCATCGGCTGGATGGAGCGTATGACGCAGTTCAAGGACAAGTCCGGCAAGAATGCCGAGCAGGTCTCGCTCGGTCTGCTCGCCTATCCGAGCCTGATGGCCGCCGACATTCTCGTCTATCGCGCCACCCATGTTCCGGTCGGCGACGACCAGAAGCAGCATCTGGAACTCGCACGCGACATCGCCCAGAAATTCAACATCGATTTCAGCAATCATATCCGCAAGGCGGGGCTTGGGCTCGATATCACGGTCGGCGATGAGCCGGTGCACGCCTATTTCCCGATGGTGGAACCCCTGATCGGCGGTCCGGCACCGCGTGTGATGTCGTTGAAGGACGGCACCAAGAAGATGTCGAAGTCCGATCCCTCCGATCTGTCGCGCATTAACCTCATGGATGATGTCGATGCGATTTCGAAGAAGATCAGGAAGGCAAAGACCGATCCGGACGCGCTGCCGAGCGAAGTGGAAGGCCTGAAAGGCCGTGCCGAAGCCGAAAACCTCGTCGGCATCTATGCCGCCCTGTCCGACAGGACCAAGGCCGATGTTCTTGCCGAATTCGGCGGACAGCAGTTCTCGGCCTTCAAGCCGGCCCTCGTCGAGCTTGCCGTCAATGTCCTGGCACCGGTCAATAATGAGATGCGCCGTCTTCTCGATGACCCGACCCATATCGACGCCATCCTCAGCCAAGGTGGCGAGCGGGCGCGTGCCATCGCCGAAAAGACGATGAACGAGGTGCGCGATATCATCGGCTTCCTGCGCTGACAGGTCGCTGCTGCGCGGATGCGTTGGGCGGTTTGCGCCTGCCGTGATTTGATATAATCTCCGCCCGAACCGTCGGGCGGTTTCTCGGATCACGGCGGACCTAGGGAGTGCAGAATGGTTTCAAAACGGCTGTCGCGTCTGGAAGGGCATCGTCGCAAGTTTCTCGCTGTTATCGATGACACACCGGAATGCGAAAGGGCCGTGCACTATGCCGGTCGTCGCGCCAAGAATTCCAATGGCGGGCTTGTGCTGCTTTACATGATCCCGGAAGGCGACTTCCAGCAATGGCTTGGTGTCGAGCAGATCATGCGGGCGGAAGCGCGGGAGGAGGCGGAAGCCACACTCGCCAAGATCGCCCAGAAGGTTCGTGAGACCATCGGCATCGAGCCCGAAGCTGTCATTCGCGAAGGCAGCGCCACCGAGCAGATCCACGGGCTGATCGAGGAAGACCGCGATATCGCGATTCTCGTTCTGGCGGCGGGATCGACTAAAGAAGGGCCGGGACCGCTCGTTTCCTCCATTGCCGGGCGAGGGGCAGCCTTCCCGATCCCCGTCACCGTGCTGCCGGATACGTTGTCGGACGAGGAAATCGACGCACTCTGCTGACCCCGAGGCTCAGGCAAGATTTAGGGGCTGACGATTTCTTGAATGTAATTATCATGTCAGGGCTTGAAGTGAAGCTTCGCCGGGCGTATTTTTTGGAAGAATTCTAAATTACGGGGCGTGAACGGCGACCTCGAAGGAGAAGACGATGTTCATTCAGACGGAAGCCACGCCGAACCCCACCACGCTGAAGTTCCTGCCGGGCAAGGTGGTGCTGGAAAGCGGGACGGTGGAGTTTCTCAATCCTTCGCAGGCGCAGGCTTCGCCGCTGGCGGAGCGTCTCTTCACCATTCCGGGGGTTACCGGCGTTTATTTCGGTTTCGATTTCATCACCGTCACCAAGGACGGCGCGGAATGGCAGCACCTGAAGCCGGCCATTCTGGGCGCGATCATGGAGCACTTCATGTCTGGCCGCCCGATCATGGGTACGGCTATTGCGGCCGAAGTATCGGATGAAGAAGGCGAGTTCTTCGAAGAGGGTGACGAAACCATCGTCGCGACCATCAAGGAACTGCTGGATACCCGCGTTCGCCCCGCCGTGGCGCAGGATGGCGGCGACATCACCTTCCGTGGTTTCCGCGACGGGACGGTGTTCCTGAACATGAAGGGCGCCTGCTCGGGCTGCCCGTCCTCCACCGCCACGCTGAAGCATGGCGTTCAGAACCTGCTTCGCCATTTCGTGCCGGAAGTGCGCGAAGTCGAAGCGGTATAATGCTGTAAAGCCAGGTCATGATTGTTCTCGCACTCGACACCTCAGGTGTGGATTGTTCCGCCTGCATCTATGACAGCACCTCAGACAGGGTGCTCGGAGAGGTCTGCGAAACGATCGGCAAGGGCCATGCCGAAAGGCTGATGGCCGTGATCGATGGGGCTCTGGAGCAGGCGCAACTGTCGCTCCAGAATGTCGAACGCATTGCCGTGACGATCGGGCCGGGGTCTTTCACCGGTATCCGTGTCGGTGTTGCTGCTGCGCGTGGTTTTGCCCTTTCGCTCGGCATTGAAGCAATGGGCGTGACCACGCTTGAGACGCTTGCCCTGCATCACCTGCTGGAAAACCCCGACCGGCCCGTGGCTGTCGGGCTGGATGCCAAGCGCGGCGAAACCTATCTCCAGACATTTTCGGCTGACGGATCGCCGCTTCGCGATGCCGGCCTCCTGCCGCTTGAAGACGCCAGGATGGTCATCGAAGGTTTCGATGGCGCCGTCATCGGTTCCGCTGCACCCCTTTTCGCGGGTGCGGAGACCGGTTCGGGGCCGGATCATTTCCCGATTGCCTCGGTGGCGCGCGCGGCCGCGCGCAAGCCAGCGGGCCAGCCGAAACCCGCGCCGCTTTATCTGCGCGGGCCGGACGCCCGGCCACAGACTGGTTTTGCGCTGGCACGTCAGGGCGTTGCCTGATAGGGCAAGCCTTGATGCATGCCGTTGATTCCCGTGATGCCCGATTTTTGTGATGCCTGATTTTTGTGATGTTTGACGACTATCTGACCTGGAAACCCTATTTCGAGATCGTGCCGATGCAGCATGAGGATTGCGCCGCGGTGTCGGATTTGCATGCCTTGCGCTTCCCGCGCCCGTGGAACGACGGGGAGTTCTCCGGACTATTGACGCAAGGGTCGGTTTTCGGCGCCGTCGCACGCCAGACCAACGCATTTTTCAGCAAGCCGCTTGGCGGTTTCGTGCTGGCGCGGGAAGTGGCGGGCGAGGCGGAAATCCTCACCGTTGCCGTGGCCGACAAGTTCGCACGCGCGGGTCTCGGCTGGCGTCTGATGCAGTCGGCGATCCGCGAGGCGATGATGCGTGGCGCTGAAACCATGTTTCTCGAGGTGGACAATAAGAATGTTTCCGCTCTCGGGCTCTACAGGAAGCTCGGCTTCAAAACCGTCGCGGAACGCAAGGCCTATTACACCGCCAAGGATGGAACGAAGTCGACGGCGCTTGTCATGCGTCGCGATCTTCGCTAGTTCCCTGCGACAGGCATTTTTTCGGCGAAAGCCGCAAACCGGAATTCTCAAAAGGCCAGAAGACGTGACAGACCTTTCGAAAACGCTGGAGGAGCTTTGTGCCGAGCGCGGCATGCGGATGACCGACCAACGCCGCGTCATCGCCCGTGTCCTTCAGGAATCTGCGGACCACCCCGATGTCGAGGAGCTTTACCGCCGTTCCTCCGCCGTGGATCCGCGCATCTCGATTTCCACCGTTTATAGAACGGTGAAGCTGTTCGAGGATGCCGGCATCATCGAGCGTCACGATTTTCGCGATGGCCGCTCGCGTTATGAAACCGTGCCCGAAGAGCATCACGATCATCTGATCGACCTGAAGAACGGTGTGGTCATCGAATTTCATTCGGCCGAGATCGAGGCCCTGCAGGAAAAGATCGCCCGCGAACACGGCTTCAAGCTCGTGGATCACCGGCTGGAACTTTACGGCGTGCCATTGAAGCCCGGCGAACACTGAGACGCCGGTGAACAAGCGGGCGTTCCCATCATGATGTGGCTGCGGACAGCCTATATTGCGGTCGTTCTCCTGATCGTCACGCTCGTCTTGCTGCCGCTGCAATTGCTGGGCCTTGCCTTCGACTGGCGGCTTCGCCGCCGCATTCCGCGCCTCTGGCACCGCATCGCCTGCCATGTTCTCGGCATCCGCGTTCACGTCCACGGGGATGTGGAGCGCGCGAAACCGTTGATGCTGGCGGTTAATCACGCCTCGTGGAAAGACATCCTCGTTTTGGGCAGCATTGCAGACGTGGTGTTCATCGCCAAGACGGAGGTGCGTGACTGGCCGGTTTTCGGCTGGCTTGCCCGGCTGCAGAAAAGCATCTTCGTTCAGCGCGAGCAGAAGCGCAGCACCGGCGCGCAGGTGAGCGAGATCGCCAGCCGCATGGCCGATGGCGAGATTGTCGTCCTGTTCCCCGAAGGCACCACCTCGGATGGCAACCGCATGCTCGCCGTCAAATCCTCGTTGTTCGGCGCGGCTTCCACTGCGGCTGAACAGGTTCCGGGCAAGCTGGTGTATGTGCAGCCGGTCGCTATCGCCTATACGCGGGTGCATGGCATGGCCATGGGTCGTTACCACCGCGTCATTGCCGCCTGGCCGGGCAGCATCACGCTCGTGCCGCATCTGCTCGGCATCATCAGGGCCGGTGCCATTGATGTCGACGTGACATTCGGTGACAGCGTTGCGTTTCACAGCGCTGACAACCGCAAGCGACTGGCGACCGATGTTGCCGCCGCTATCCGCTCCATGCTGGCCTTCAGCCTGCGCGGCGGCTGGCGGAATTCGTGAGATCGTAGCTTTTCCGGCATTTTTCTGTTTAATCTGGCCGGGAAAAACACTAGATAGCCGCCATGACCCAGGAAACGCTTGGCCTTGACGCCACACCCATGATCGCCCCCGAGGGCTCGAACAACCGTAAGGTTTTCATCAAGACCTATGGCTGTCAGATGAATGTCTACGATTCCGTCCGCATGAGCGATGCGCTTGCGAAGGATGGTTACGTTCAGACGGAGGATATGGGCGAGGCGGATCTGGTTCTACTGAACACCTGTCATATCCGCGAAAAGGCGGCTGAAAAGGTCTATTCGGCGCTCGGCCGCCTGCGTGACATGAAAAAATCCCGCGAAGAGCAGGGCCGCGAATTCATGATTGGCGTTGCCGGTTGCGTGGCACAGGCGGAAGGCGAGGAAATCCTGCGCCGTGCGCCTGCCGTCGATGTCGTCATCGGCCCGCAGACCTATCATCGCCTGCCGGATGCGCTGAAGCGCGTACGCGGCGGCGAGCGCGTCATCGAAACCGAATACGCCGTCGAAGACAAGTTCGAGCATCTTCCGGTCGCCGAAAAGGCGACGCTGCGCACGCGCGGTGTCACGGCGTTTCTGACGGTGCAGGAAGGCTGCGACAAGTTCTGCACCTTCTGTGTCGTGCCCTATACGCGCGGTTCGGAAGTCTCGCGCCCCGTGCGCCAGATCGTCGATGAAGCGATGAAGCTCGTCGATGCCGGCGTGCGCGAAATCACACTGCTCGGCCAGAACGTGAATGCCTGGCAGGGCGAAGGCCCGAAGGGCGAGAAATGGGGCCTTGCCGAATTGCTGTATCGGCTGGCGGAAATTCCCGGGCTTGCGCGGCTTCGCTATACCACCAGCCATCCGCGCGACATGGATGACCGCCTGATCGGCGCGCATCGCGATCTGCGTATCCTCATGCCCTATCTGCACCTGCCGGTGCAGTCCGGTTCAGACCGCATTCTGAAAGCGATGAACCGCCGCCATACGGGTGAGGAATATATCCAGCTTATCGAAAAAATCCGCGCCGCCCGCCCTGATATTGCCATGTCGGGGGACTTTATTGTCGGTTTCCCCGGTGAGACGGATCGCGATTTCGAAGATACGATGGCGATGGTCGAGACGGTAAAATACGCGCAGGCCTTTTCGTTCAAATATTCCACCCGTCCCGGCACGCCGGGTGCCGATCTCACGGATCAGGTTGCGGAAGACGTGAAGGCTGAGCGGCTGGAGAGATTGCAGGCGCTGTTGCTGCGGCAGCAGAAGGAATTTGCGGAATCGCTGGTCGGAAAAACCATGGATGTGCTGCTGGAAAAGCCCGGCCGCATGCATGAGCAGTTGATAGGTCGCTCTCCTTGGCTGCAATCCGTGAATCTTGATGCAAAGACGTTGAAAATCGGTGACATTGTTAATGTACGAATCACCGCAACGGGTCCAAACAGCTTGTTTGCCGAGGTGGCAGGGAGTTAGAGTGGGGAGCCGACACTGATTGGGACAGGAGCCTGACCGCTTGAACGCACACGAATTGGTATCAAATTCATCGCGCCAGCCACGCCAAGCCGCGACCGACGCCAATCACTTCGTCCTCACGTTCGAGAATAACAGGATAGCGGGAGAGCTATTCGGTCAGTTCGATCAGAACCTGAAGCTCCTGGAGCAGCGCCTCAATATCGACGCCCGCCCGCGCGGCAATTCCGTTGCCATCACCGGCGATGTGGTTGCCACCAACCAGGCCCGCCGGGCGCTGGATTTCCTTTACGAGCGCCTGCTCAAGGGCGGCACTGCCGAGGTTTCCGACGTGGAAGGCGCGATCCGCATGGCCATGGCCGCGGACGACCAGCTGACCTTGCCGACGATGGAACGCAAGGCGAAGATTTCCATGGCGCAGATTTCCACCCGCAAGAAGACAATTGCTGCCCGCACCCCGACGCAGGATGTCTATATGCGGGCGCTGGAACAGTCCGAGCTTGTTTTCGGCGTCGGTCCCGCCGGTACCGGCAAGACCTATCTGGCAGTGGCGCATGCGGCCCAGCTTCTGGAGCGCGGCGCGGTTGACCGCATCATCCTCTCACGCCCCGCCGTCGAGGCAGGCGAGCGTCTGGGCTTCCTGCCCGGCGACATGAAGGAAAAGGTCGATCCCTATCTGCGCCCGCTTTATGACGCGCTTTATGACATGATGCCGGGCGACAAGGTGGAGCGCGCCATTCAGGCGGGTGTCATCGAAATCGCGCCGCTGGCCTTCATGCGCGGACGCACGCTCGCCAACGCCGCCGTAATTCTGGACGAAGCCCAGAATACGACGACGATGCAGATGAAGATGTTCCTGACCCGTCTCGGCGAAAACGGCCGCATGATCGTGACCGGCGACCCGAGCCAGGTGGATTTGCCGCGCGGCGTGAAATCCGGCCTTGTCGAGGCCCTGCAAATCCTCACCGATGTCGAAGGCGTGTCCGTCGTCCGCTTCAAGGATGTCGACGTCGTGCGTCATCCGATGGTGGCGCGCATCGTCCGGGCTTACGAATCCCACACGGCCGTGCCGGACGAAAGCCTCGTGAAGGGCGACTGACGCAAAGACAATGACAGCTCTGGATATTCAAATCAGCGTCGAGGCCGAAGGCTGGTCCTCGGAAGAGGACCTGCTTGCCTTTGCAACCAAAGTGCTGGATGCGGCGGTTGAGTTTTTGAAGAGGGAAGAGGAGCAACCCTTCCCGAAAACGCCCGTGGAACTTTCGCTGGTCTTCACCGACGATGAAAATATCCGGGAAATCAACGCCGAGTGGCGCGACAAGGACAAGGCGACCAATGTCTTGTCTTTCCCCGCTTTTCCGCTGGAACCGGGCGGAATGCCGGGCCCGATGCTGGGCGATATCGTCATCGCGCGTGAGACGGTTGAACGCGAGGCTCTTGAACTTGAGAAGAGTTTCGAGGATCATCTGACCCATCTTCTCGTCCACGGGTTCCTCCATTTGTTCGGTTATGACCACATGGACGAGGAAGAAGCGGAAGAAATGGAGTCGCTTGAGACTCGCATTTTGGCGGTGCTTGGCCTATCTGATCCCTACGCGGGTCAGGAACCGCTTTAAATATTGTCTGGAGCCATGAACGAACATTCTGCACGACCTGCCAATGAGGGCAGAGAAAACGGCGAGCAGTCCTCTTCGGAGGAGGGCAGTAGTCACTTACGTCACGACTACAATGCCAAGCCGAAATCAACCATCTGGTCACGCATCGCACGGTTGCTGAAACCATCCCAGGGTGAACGCCTGCGCGAGGATCTGACCGATGCACTGATGGACGACACCGAAATCGGTGCGGCCTTTTCGCCTGAAGAACGGGCGATGCTGAACAATATCCTCCGTTTCCGTGAGATCAGGGTCGAAGATATTATGATCCCGCGGGTCGATATCGATGGTCTCGACCAGAACATGACGATCGGCGACGCGCTGATCCTCTTCGAGGAAACCGGGCGCTCCCGCATGCCGGTCTACGATGAGACGTTGGATAACCCGAAGGGTATGATCCACATTCGCGATCTGCTGGCCTATGTCGCCAAGCAGGCGCGCAACAAGCGCCGCGCCGGATCGCGAAGCGTCGCTTATGGCGAGGTGAAGGCGCCGCGCTCACCGCGGCCGAATTTCGATCTGGCTCGGGTGGATCTTGAGCAGACGGTCGCCGATGCCGGGCTGGTGCGCAAAATTCTATTCGCACCGCCCTCGATGCTCGCTTCCGATCTCTTGAAGACGATGCAGGCGCAGAGAACACAGCTTGCACTTGTTATCGACGAATATGGCGGCACGGACGGCCTCGTCAGCCACGAGGATATCGTTGAGATGGTCGTAGGCGATATCGATGACGAGCACGACAAGGACGAGGCGATGTTCTCGCGCCTTTCCGCCGATGTGCTTGTTGCCGATGCGCGCGCGGAACTTACCGAACTTGCCGAGGTGATCGGGCCGGAATTCGACGTGCGCGAACATCTCGAAGAAATCGACACGCTCGGCGGTCTCATCTTTTTCGCACTCGGCCGCATTCCGGCCAAGGGCGAGGTGGTTCGCGCGGTACCCGGTTTCGAGTTCCAGATTCTCGATGCGGATAGCCGGCGCATCAAGGGCGTTCGTATCGCCCGGGATCATGGCTCCGAAGGTGAGGATGACCGCGCTCCGGGCGAAGCCAACGGGGTCATTGCGCTGCCCGCGCCGGATGTTCGCCTCATCACGCACCAGCACAACGCCGATTAGGAGAGATGACGGGATGCCCCGTCATCTCCGCCACGCAGCTATTTGACAGCTCGGAGCGGCCAAAAGGCCGCACGGCGCTCCGGCCGCCATCCCTCCTGTGGACTGCGAATCTTTTTTCCTTTACGTCGAGTCTGAGGGGAAATTCCGTGGCTGCGGGCTTTTCCACACGCGCATAAACGGAGATGACATGGAGCGTCTTGCAGGCAGGGTAATGCTGGCCGGCGGCATGAGCCGCGCAGTGATGGCGATTGCTGCAGGTGCGGTCGGGGCGCTTGCCTTGCCTCCATTCGGCTTTTTTGCGGCGCTATTTCTGTCTTTTACCCTGCTCGTCTGGCTCGTGGACGGCTGCACGGGAAAGCCCGGCGGCGGCCTCTTTAGCCGAATCCTGCCCGCTTTTGGCATCGGCTGGTGTTTCGGACTTGGCTATTTCGTGGCCGGCCTGTGGTGGTTGGGCAATGCGCTTCTGCTGGAAGCGGATGAATTCGCCTGGGCGCTGCCACTTGCCATCCTCGGTCTGCCGGCGTTTCTGGCGCTGTTTTACGGTTTTGCGGTTGCCGCCGCCAATCTCCTCTGGTCGGATGGCCTTGGCCGCATCGCGGCGCTTGCCGCCGCCTTCGGCCTTTCGGAATGGCTGCGCAGTTTTCTGGCGACCGGCTTTCCCTGGAACGCCATCGGTTACGGCATCATGCCCATCCCGATCATGATGCAGTCAGCGCATCTGCTCGGTCTTTTCAGTATCACGACGCTGGCGGTTTTCATCTTTGCTGCACCGGCGCTGATCGGGACGAAAAAAGGCATGGGACCGGGGCTGGCGCTGGCGGGTCTGCTGCTGGCCGCCCACTTCGGTTATGGCTTTTATCGCTTGCAGACGCCGGCGGAGATCCCGGCGGACGCCCTGACGGTGAGGATCGTTCAGCCTTCCATCGATCAGTCCCGCAAGATGTTGAACGACGACCGCGCCGAGATTTTCAGCGAGCATCTGCGGCTGACGGCCCTGCCGCCGGGCGCAGGGAAAAAACGCCCTGATATCATCGTCTGGCCGGAAACCTCCGTCCCGTTCATCCTGACGCAAAACCCGGATGCTCTGGCGGAAATCGCCAGAACGCTGGAGGATGGACAGGTGCTGTTCACCGGCGCTGTCAGAATGGAAGATCAGGGGGCCGGCCGACCGCCGCGTTATTATAATTCGGTCTATGCGATCGACAGCCAGGGCGAGATCATCGGTGCGACCGACAAGGTGCATCTGACCCCCTTCGGCGAATATGTCCCCTTTGAAGGCATCCTGCGGGAATTCGGTATCGACAATGTCATTGCCCTGCCGGGAGGTTTTTCCGCGGCCTCTTCGCGTACGCCGCTCACGCTGCCTTCGGGCAAGACCTTCTATCCATTGATCTGTTACGAGATCATTTTCCCGGGCGAGATGACGCCCGGGCTGGCCGGCTCGGCCGCCATCCTGAACGTGACGAATGATGGCTGGTTCGGTGATACGCCCGGCCCCTATCAGCATTTTCTGCAGGCGAGAGTACGGGCCGTTGAGACGGGCGTGCCGGTGATTCGCGGCGCCAATACCGGAATTTCTGCCGTCATCGATCCCTATGGCCGCATTATTGCAGGGCTGGACTACGGTCGGGTCGGAATTGTTGACGCCACTTTGAGTGGTGGGTCAAACGACGCATTTACCTACGACACACATCGGACGTATTTCTGGTTGATTTTTTCCATCTTGATAATCGTCGCGGTATTGCCTGCGTGGAGATTTGCGCGGCGCCAGAATTGACCGCGAACCCCCACAATTGCATAGTGAATACGTCAGTCGTAAAACAAGTTTAGCCGTTGTCGAAATACCGGCTCATTTCTTCGAATAGTACTGAAGCGAGATATCAACCCTTTCCGAGTGTCAGGACCGCATGATGACCGAGAATAAGAAAAAGCCTAACCCCATCGACATTCATGTCGGAAGCCGAATTCGCCTTCGCAGAACCATGCTCGGAATGAGTCAGGAGAAGCTGGGTGAAAGTCTTGGAATTACCTTTCAGCAAATCCAGAAATATGAAAAAGGCACCAACCGCGTCGGCGCTAGCCGCCTGCAGAATATTTCCGGGATCCTCAATGTACCGGTTTCCTTTTTTTTCGAAGATGCGCCCGGCGATCAGGTCGGCGGTACGACCGGCATGGCGGAAGCGTCGAGCTCCAATTACGTGGTCGACTTTCTGTCCTCGGCTGAAGGTTTGCAGCTGAACCGCGCATTCGTGAAGATCGCCGACCCCAAGGTTCGCCGTCGCCTCGTTGATCTCGTCAAGGCGCTCGCCGCCGAGGGCGATGCCGAGTAGAGCCTGGTCCGCACAGCGCAGAAAATTTCCGGCACGGGATGCCGGGCACTCAACGGTCCGCAAGGACCGTTTTTTTGTGCCGGATTGGAAAGGAATTCTCACATAAAGATATATTTATGTGGTTGTGTCCTTGTTTTTCGCGGCTGAAATGACTAACAAACTCCAAGACCGTTCTTTGAGGGGAATCCCGCATGCGTGCCAATTACCTGTTCACCAGCGAGTCCGTGGCCGAGGGTCATCCGGACAAGGTTTGTGATCGTATTTCTGATGAAATCGTGGATCTTATTTATCGTGAAGCGTCCAAGACGGGCGTCGATCCCTGGACCGTGCGCATCGCGTGTGAAACGCTTGCGACGACCAACCGCGTTATTATCGCCGGTGAGGTTCGGGTTCCCGATACGCTTCTGAAAAAGGACAAGGACGGCAAGATCATCAAGGACGCCGCTGGCCATCCGGTCATCAACCCTTCGAAGTTCAAGTCCGCCGCCCGCAAGGCGATCCGTGACATCGGCTACGAGCAGGATGGTTTCCACTGGAAGACCGCCAAGATCGACGTTCTCCTGCACCCGCAGTCGGCAGATATTGCGCAGGGCGTGGACAATGCTTCCGACAAGCAGGGCGACGAGGGCGCCGGCGACCAGGGCATCATGTTCGGTTACGCCTGCAAGGAAACGCCGGATCTGATGCCGGCGCCGATCTATTATTCTCACCGTATCCTCCAGCTGCTCGCCACCGCCCGCAAGAGCGGCGAAGGCGAAGCGGCGAAACTTGGCCCCGACGCCAAGAGCCAGGTGACGGTTCGTTACGTCGACGGCAAGGCTTCGGAAGCCGTATCCATCGTTCTGTCCACGCAGCATCTCGATGCGAGCTGGGATTCGAAGAAGGTTCGCGCCGTTGTCGAGCCCTATATCCGCGAAGCTTTGGGCGACCTGAAGATCGCCGACGATTGCCAGTGGTATATCAATCCGACTGGTAAGTTCGTCATCGGCGGTCCCGATGGTGATGCGGGCCTCACCGGCCGCAAGATCATCGTCGACACCTATGGCGGCGCTGCCCCCCATGGTGGTGGTGCATTCTCCGGCAAGGACACGACCAAGGTTGACCGTTCCGCCGCCTATGCCGCCCGCTATCTTGCCAAGAACGTCGTGGCTGCCGGCCTTGCCGAGCGTTGCACAATCCAGATTTCCTACGCGATCGGCATCGCCCAGCCCCTGTCGATCTATGTCGATCTGCATGGCACCGGCAAGGTCAGCGAAGATCAGGTCGAGAACGCGATCCGTAAGGTCATGGACCTTTCGCCGTCGGGTATCCGCCGTCATCTCGATCTCAACAAGCCGATCTACGCCAAGACGTCCTCATACGGCCATTTCGGCCGCAAGGCCGGCCGTGACGGCTCTTTCTCCTGGGAGAAGCTCGATCTGGTGAAGCCGCTTAAGGAAGCTTTGAGCGCCTAACACTTGTTATTTGACGGCGATTGAGAGATACCGTCACCAACTTTTGTAACCCGCACAATGCCTCATGTGGCGCTGTGCGGGTTAAATCTATTTGTTCTTGAGAGTATGAGATGACGGAAGAACGGCGTTCGCGCGCAACGGAAGCGTTTTT
This sequence comes from Agrobacterium tumefaciens str. B6, assembly GCF_001541315.1. Taxonomy (GTDB): domain Bacteria; phylum Pseudomonadota; class Alphaproteobacteria; order Rhizobiales; family Rhizobiaceae; genus Agrobacterium; species Agrobacterium radiobacter. The sequence goes on from NZ_LMVK01000001.1 coordinate 294,862, forward strand.
TGGCAGACGCAAGGGCAAGCCCCTGCGCAATCAGCAAGTCGATACGATCGAGAACCTGCTGCCTTTGCTGAAAATCGATCTGGAAAGCGCTCCGCCGCAAAATCTCGCCGCTCTTTTTCCGGCGGATGTGCGATCGATCCGTCTGGAGATCGGTTTCGGCGGCGGCGAACATCTCGCCCACCGCGCGGTTGAGAACCCAGAGACGGGTTTCATTGGGGTCGAGCCCTTCGTTAACTCCATGGCCAAACTGCTTGCCACCGTGCGCGAACGCGAGCTGATGAATATCCGGCTCTATGACGATGACGCGACGCAGCTGCTCGACTGGCTGCCAGAGGGGTCGATCGATCACATCGATCTGCTTTATCCCGATCCGTGGCCAAAGAAGAAACACTGGAAGCGCCGCTTTGTCTCGGACGTCAATCTCGCCCGTTTCCATCGCGTGTTGAAACCCGGCGGCAAATTCTGCTTTGCGTCGGATATCGATACATACGTCAACTGGACGCTGCAGCATTGCGCCCGGCATGGCGGTTTTGAATGGACGGCGACGAGCGCTGACGACTGGCGCACGCCCTACGCCAACTGGCCGGGCACGCGTTACGAAAACAAGGCGAAAAGAGAAGGCCGCAGCTCGGCCTATCTCACCTTCATCCGTCGCTGAGCGGTTGATCCCTCAGAGGGCCGCATCCACTTCCGCTGCCAGCGGAATGGAAGGCTGGGCACCGGCGCGCGTGCAGGCGAGCGAGCCTGCAACGGCGGCACGCTTCAGCGCCCTTTCGAAATCCATCCCCTGATCGAGGCTGGCAGCGAGATAACCGCAGAAGGTATCGCCCGCACCAACCGTATCGACCGGCTCGATCTTGAGGCCGGAAGCCCTGTAGACCTTGCCGTTGCGCATGGCGATCACGCCGTCCGCCCCAAGCGTCACGATCAATGTCTGGCCGGTCCTGTCGTGAAGGGTCTTGAGTTCGTTTTCCCGCTCGACGCTGGAGAGGCCATTCTTGCCGATCAGCAGCTCGAACTCGGTTTCATTGGCGATGACGATATCGGCAAGGCCAGCAAGACGCGGACCGTCTGCGGTCAGCGGCGCTGTGTTGATGACGGTGGTGATGCGCTTTGCCTTGGCGGCCGTCAGCGCCGCTTCGATGGCTGCGGCCGGTATCTCGAACTGCAGCATCAGAATATCGCCAGCGGCCATGTCGGATACGGTCTTTGCGGCATCGGAGGCGGAGACCTCGCCATTGGCGGCGGGAATGACCGAAATCATGTTCTCTCCGCCTTCACCGATCAGGATCACCGCCGTTCCCGTCGGGCCGGGCGCAGTCTTGACCAGAGACAGGTCGGTGCCAGCATCACGCAGTAATGTCAGCGCCGGTGCGGCAAAAGTATCATCGCCCGCAGCCCCTGCCATCTTGACTGCGGCGCCTGCACGCCGTGCGGCCAGCGCCTGATTGGCTCCCTTGCCGCCGGCGGCCGTGGAGAATGTCTCTCCCGTTACGGTTTCACCGGGCTTGGGCAGGCGTTTGGCGGTCGCGACGAGGTCCATGTTGATGGAGCCGAAAACAGTAATCATGGGGCGCTGGGTCCATATGAAATTTGAGCAAGGCGGCGACTTTGCCCGAGACGATCACTCGTCGTCAACTACCCGCAATTTGGCCGCACCGGCTCTGTTTTCGGCAAAGCGGCGCGCCTGCTCGATTTCACCATGCGGGGCGTCTTTTTCCGTTGGCGAGAAATCAAGTCCTTCGATCTTCTGGCCGCGTGCCAGCACCTTGTCCGAGGAGATGAGCATCATGTCGACGTCCTTCTGCGCCAGCCCGAAATGGGCCTGCAGCTTGCGCGTCCGGTCGTCCAGCCGCCGCACATCGTCCATCAGAAGGGCAACTTCACCCTGGATGAGATGCGCCTGCTCCCGCATGCGCTGATCCTTCAGCACGGACTGGATGACCTGCACCGACAGCATCAGAAGCGATGGCGAAACGATGACGACACGGGCGCGGTGAGCGCGCTGCACCAGATATTCGAAATGCTGGTGGATATCGGCGAAGATCGATTCGGACGGCACGAAGATGAAGGCGGTATCCTGTGTTTCGCCACGGATGAGGTATTTCTCGGCCACATCGCGAATATGCACTTCCATATCACGGCGGAACTGCTGAACGGCGGCACGTTTGGTTTCCGGTGTCTCATCCGCCTTGATGGCATTCCATGCCTCCAGCGGAAACTTCGCGTCGATGACGAGCGGCGGCGCATTGTTCGGCATCTTGATGGTGCAGTCCGGCCGGTAACCGTTCGAAAGCGTCGGCTGAAGCTGGAAAGCGCCGGCGGGAAGGGCATCGGCGATCAGAATTTCCATGCGTGCCTGTCCAAAGGCGCCGCGCGTCTGCTTGTTGGAAAGGATGGCCTGCAGTCCGACCACGTCCTTGGCCAGATCCTGAATATTGCCCTGCGCGGCGTCGATCACCGCGAGGCGCTCCTGCAGTCGGCTCAGATTTTCATGGGTCGACCGGGTCTGTTCCGTCAGTGTTTCGCCAATGCGCTGCGACATGCCGTCGAGGCGCTGGTTGAGCGTCTGGCTCATCTCGGTCTGGCGGGTGCCGAGCGTTTCCGCCATGGCCGCGATACGGCCATGCAGTTCGGACTGTGTTTTCAGAAGATCGGAGATTTCACCGTCGGCTCCCGCTTTTTTCACGCGGTTTGTCGTGACCAGCCAGGTTGTGACCAGACCGAAAACCAGAGCCGCGAGCAGCGCGCCGAAGCTGATATCGACGGAGCCGGCCCGCAGCGCGGGATCAAGGAGAACGGAGAAATCTATACTCATGATTAAATCTAGCAGATTTCCAGTGATTCGGAAGATCAAAACAAGAACATTCCTGTGGCGGAAATGAGTCGGGCGGGGTGGATGCCCGAGGCGATTTGAACCTCGTGTTTTTTATTTCCTCCGCGCAAGAGATACGTTATGGGAAGCCATGACCATCAAACCGCTTATCATTTTGCCCGATCCCGTGCTGCGCCAGCAATCGAAGCCCATCGAAAAGGTGGATGCAGAGGTTCTGCGTCTTGCCGACGACATGCTCGAAACCATGTACGATGCGCCGGGTATCGGTCTTGCCGCTATCCAGATCGGCGTGGCGCGCCGCATGCTGGTGATCGACGTTGCGCGTGAAGGCGAGGAAAAGACCCCGATCGTCTTCATCAACCCGGAAATCCTCAAGGTGTCTGACGATGTCTCGACCTATGAGGAAGGCTGCCTCTCCATTCCTGACTATTATGCGGAGGTCGAGCGTCCCGCCTCGCTCACGGTGCAATATGTCGGCCGTGACGGCAAGCAGCAGACGGTCGAGGCGGATGGTCTGCTCGCTACCTGCCTGCAGCACGAGATCGATCACCTCAATGGTGTTCTGTTCATCGACCATATTTCGCGGCTGAAGCGCGACATGGTCATCAAGAAATTCACGAAAGCGGCCCGCGCAAAGATCTGATCCGTCCTCTCTGGACCGGAATGGACGACAGGGCAGGGGGCGACAATGGCTCTTCGCATCATATTTATGGGCACACCGGATTTTTCCGTTCCCACATTGCGTGCATTGGTGGAGGCGGGCCACGAGGTTGTCGCTGTCTACACCCAGCCGCCGCGTCCCGGCGGCCGCCGTGGTCTCGATCTGCAGAAGTCACCGGTGCATCAGGCTGCCGAACTGCTGGGGCTTCCGGTGTTTACGCCCGTGAATTTCAAGGCTGAGGAAGATCGTCAGCAGTTCCGGGAATTCAATGCTGATGTGGCGGTTGTCGTGGCTTACGGGCTGCTGCTGCCCGAAGCGATCCTCTCCGGTACGCGTCTCGGCTGTTACAATGGTCATGCCTCGCTACTGCCGCGCTGGCGCGGTGCTGCTCCCATCCAGCGGGCGATCATGGCCGGCGACCCCGAAACCGGCATGATGGTCATGAAAATGGAAAAGGGGCTCGATACCGGTCCCGTCGCGCTGACCGCGAAAGTCGCGATCGGCGATAACATGACGGCCGGGGAGCTGCATGACAGTCTGATGCTAACAGGCGCGCGGTTGATGCGGCAGGCGATGGAAAAGCTGGAAGCAGATGACCTGCCGCTCGTCACACAGGCGGAAGAGGGTGTTCTCTATGCCGCGAAGATCGACAAGGGCGAGACTCGCGTCGATTTTTCTCGGCCCTCGCAGGATGTGCATAATCACATTCGCGGCCTTTCGCCGTTTCCCGGCGCATGGCTGGAAATGGACATCGGCGGCAAGACGGAGCGCGTGAAGGGTCTCGCCTCCGAACTGGCAAGCGGCATGGGAGAAGCGGGCGCAGCGCTCGACGATGCTCTGACCATTGCCTGCGGCAGCGGGGCCGTGCGGCTCACCCGCTTGCAAAAGGCCGGCGGCAAACCGATGTCGGCGGCTGATTTCGTGCGCGGCACCCCCGTTCCGGCCACAACGAGGCTCGGCTGATGCCGCGTTTCCGCATGACCGTCGAATATGACGGCACGCCCTATTATGGCTGGCAGAGACAGGATAACGGCCCCTCGGTTCAGGGTGCGCTGGAGGCTGCGGTTCGCTCGCTGACGGGAGAGAGCGTCTCCATTCGCGGCGCCGGCCGCACCGATTCCGGTGTGCATGCCGTTGGGCAGGTTGTCCATGTCGATCTTTTGCGCGACTGGGAGCCCTACAAGCTTCGCAACGCGCTCAATGCGCATCTCGCCATGGCGGGCGAAGCCGTGGCCGTTCTCGATGCCGCTTCCGTGACCGAGGATTTCGACGCCCGCTTTTCCGCCCTTCGTCGGCACTATCTCTACCGCATCATTTGCCGCAAGGCCCGGCTGGCGCTGGAGCACAAGCGGGCATGGTGGGTGTCGAAGGACCTCGACCATGAGCGCATGCATGAAGCCGCCCAGATGCTCGTCGGCCGGCATGATTTCACCACCTTCCGCTCGGTCCATTGCCAGGCGAACAGCCCCGTGCGCACGCTCGACCGGCTGGATGTGACGCGCAATGGCGATCTCATCGAGATACGCGCGACGGCGCAGAGCTTCCTTCATAACCAGATACGCTCTTTCGCCGGCACGTTGAAACTGGCGGGCGAGGGCACGATGACGCCGGAGGACGTGCGTGCCGCACTGGAGGCACGGGACCGCAAGGCATGCGGCCCTGTCGCACCGCCGGACGGTCTTTATTTCATGCAGGTCGATTATCCCGACGTCATTCCGCCGCGCCGGCGCCCCGAAGTCGACGTGACCGAGGATGCGGACTGACGTTTAAGCTGTGCCAGTTCTCAGGCGGGATAGACACCGAGAAAACGCTGCAGCGCTTCCGATAGAAGCATGCCCGGCACCAGCAGCGTCATGACGATGGCCGAGACGAGCAGCGACTGATCGCGGATGAAAAACCGCACGATCCGCGAGAAGGCGAAGACCAGCGATAGAAGCAGTGCCAGCCAGAGAACGGCGATCAGTCCTTGCAGCGGCGGCAGGAAGAACGCGATCAGGATCAGAACCGCATAGGCATAGGAAAATGGCAGCGACAGCCAGTTCATGGTGGTGACGAGCGGCGCGAATTTTTCCCGAGCGCCGAAGGCGTATAGTAGCATGCCGATCAAAAGCAGCGGCACGATCCAGCAGATGGCCTCAACCATCGCCAGACGGAAGAAGAAGATGAACCCCGTTCCGGTGCCGGGCGGATAGCTGGCGAGGAAGGCAGCGCGCAGCCACAGCCAGGAAACCAGCATGGCGGGCAGGCACCAGAGGGCGGAATAGAAGGATCGCCACATGCCGCGCTCGGAGAGATCAAGATAACGCGCACCATTGTGGTCACCCAGCAGCAGAAGCCACAGGCCGGTCAGATAGAGCCTTACTTCACTTGCCGTCGGCATGGGCGAACCAGCGTTCGATAAAGGTCTCGTAAATGCGCGTCAGCGTCTCGAGATCGGCAACGGCCACGCGTTCATCGACCATATGCATGGTCTGCCCGACGAGGCCGAATTCCACGACAGGGCAATAATCCTTGATGAAGCGTGCATCGGATGTGCCGCCGGTGGTCGAAAGCTTCGGTTCCCTGCCGGTAACGGCTTCAACCGCGCCTGAGAGCGACGAGATAAGCGCATTGTTCCGCGTCAGGAAGACATGCGACGGGCGGTCGGCCCAGACGATCTCATATTTCACCGGTGCGCGGTCGGGGCGAAGCTCACCTTCGGCCGCAGCGGCGTCGAGGCGGCGGATGATCTCCGTGCGCAGGCTTTCTGCTGTCCAGGTGTCGTTGAAACGGATGTTGAAGGCCGCTGTCGCCCGCGCCGGGATCACATTGGTGGCGGCGTTGCCGGTGTCGACGGTCGTCACTTCCAGATTGGAAGGCTGGAAATCATCCGTGCCGTGATCGAAGGGCGGATGCATCAGCGCATGGGTCAGCTGCAGCAGACCGCGAATGGGGTTGTCGGCGAGATGCGGATAAGCAGCATGGCCCTGAACGCCATGGACGGTGATGCGGCCGGAAAGCGAACCCCGGCGACCGATCTTGATCATGTCGCCAAGCTGGTCGGGATTGGTCGGCTCGCCCACCACGCAGGCGTCCCACGTCTCGCCCTTGGCGGCGGCCCATTCCAGCAGTTTGGAGGTGCCGTTGATCGACGGACCTTCCTCGTCGCCGGTGATCAGGAAGGAAACGGAACCCTGCGGCTTGCCATGTTTTTCGATATGGCGGGCGATGGCGGCGACGAAACAGGCGATGCCGCCCTTCATGTCCACTGCACCGCGACCGAACATTTCGCCACCGGCAATCTCTGCGGCAAAAGGCGGATGGCTCCACGCTGCCTCGTCGCCCACGGGAACGACATCCGTATGGCCCGCAAACATCAGATGCGGACCCTCGGTGCCGAGCCGGGCATAGAGGTTTTCCACGTCAGGCGTTCCCGCCTCGCTCGCCACTATCTTGTCTACCTTGAAGCCGAGCGGCGAAAGCAGGGTGTCGAGCAAAGAAAGCGCGCCGCCTTCGGCAGGCGTCACCGAAGGGCAACGGATGAGGGCGGCGAGATTGGCAACGGGATCGGTCGTGGTCATGGCAGTCGCTTTATATCAGTCGCGCAGAAGCTCGTTGATGCCGGTCTTGGAGCGGGTCTTTTCATCGACGCGCTTGACGATCACGGCGCAATAGAGGCTCGGGCCCGGCTCGCCGTTGGGGAAAGGCTTGCCCGGCATGGTGCCGGCAACGACGACGGAATAGGGCGGCACTTCGCCATAGGTGATCTCGCCGGTGGCGCGATCGACGATCTTGGTGGACTTGCCGATGAAGACGCCCATGCCGAGAACCGCGCCTTCGCGCACGATGCAGCCTTCCACGACTTCCGAACGGGCGCCGATGAAGCAATTGTCCTCGATGATCGTCGGGCCCGCCTGCAGCGGTTCCAGAACGCCGCCAATGCCGACGCCGCCGGAGAGATGCACGTTCTTGCCGATCTGTGCGCAGGAGCCGACAGTCGCCCAGGTGTCGACCATCGTGCCTTCATCGACATAGGCGCCGAGATTGACGAAGGAGGGCATCAGCACCACGTTCTTGGCCACATAGGCGGAGCGGCGGACGACGGCGTTCGGCACGGCGCGGAAACCGGCGGCGCGGAACTGGTTTTCACCCCAGTTTTCGAACTTCGACGGCACCTTGTCCCACCAGGTGGATTCGCCCGGTCCGCCGGTCACGATCTCCATGTCGTTCAGACGGAAGGAGAGGAGCACGGCCTTTTTCAGCCACTGGTTCACCTTCCAGTTTCCATCCGCCTGCTTCTCAGCAACGCGTGCCTTGCCGCTATCGAGAAGTTGAAGAGATGTGTCCACGGCGTCGCGAACCTCGCCCTTCGTCGATACGTTCACGCTATCGCGGTTGTCGAACGCCGTTTCGATGATGGTTTCGAGGGAGGTGAGATCCGTAAGGCTCATGGAAAATTCCTTAAAGTCGCGTGGTGTTCATGGTCACGGATGGTACCGCGCCGCTGGAAGGCTTTGGTCATTTGATCTAAGGGAGTGTTGGAAAGGCGTCAATGTGATTTGGGTGATTTGGCGCGTCAGACGAAAGGCATGGAAATGACACGACTGAAAAACGGCAAGTTGCGGCGCAAGGACGGGGTATGGGACCCGTTGAAGCGCAGTGCTGTGGACAAGCAGCAGGCCGAGGTCGTTCAAAAAACACCGCAGTCGGACTCCCCGTCCTATCGCCTCGCCTATGTGGACATGGATTTTCTCTGCCGCGAGGAATTGCGCCCCGTCAGGTTGCAGCTTGAGCTTCTGAAGACGGAAATGGCGCTCACCGAGCGCGGCATAAAATCCACCGTCGTCATGTTCGGCGGCGCGCGCATTCCCGAACCCGGCGGCGAAGCCTGGGCGGCGCGCAACGAGACGCAAAAGCGCAATCTGGAACAATCCTCCGTCTATTACGATGAGGCGCGCAAGTTTGCCCGTCTTTGCACCGCCTATGCCGCAAAATCGGATCACCTCGAATATGTCGTGGTCACCGGCGGCGGTCCGGGCGTCATGGAAGCGGGCAATCGTGGTGCGGCCGATGCGGGTGGCCCGTCCATCGGCCTCAATATCGTCCTGCCGCACGAGCAGGCGCCGAACCCCTATGTGACACCGGAGCTGAGCTTCAACTTCCACTATTTCGCCATTCGCAAGATGCATTTTCTGATGCGGGCGAAGGCCGTGGTGATCTTCCCCGGCGGCTTCGGCACGCTGGACGAATTGTTTGAAGCGTTGACCCTGATCCAGACGAAGCGCATGGAGCCAATTCCTCTCATCCTGTTCGGTGAGAAATTCTGGCGATCGGTGATCAATTTCGAGTTCCTGGCGGACTTCGGCACTATTGCGCCTGAAGATATGAATCTTCTGCATTTTGCTGAAACGGCTGACGATGCATGGAGAATCATCTCGGCCCACTACGAACACTGATTATGCTTGGCGCGACGAAGTAATTTTAGGGCTTAATTAGCAATCTTCTTCTAATTTTGCCCCGTCGCGCTGCAGCGCACTGTCCCAAGGGGACGGGCCTCCATGACGGAGATTTATCATCCGTTGAAGTCAGCCTTTTCAGGCGGGCGATTTGATCGAGGCCAAAATGTTCAATTTCCAAGTGAAGTCGCTTGCGACCAAGCTGATCCTCGTAACCGGCTGCGCTATCACCACGGTTCTCGTTGCATCGAATTCCTTCCTCATTTCCCAGACGAGTGAGCGCGTGCACGCGCTGACCATGGATCAGGCCAATACCGAAGCGCGCGCCATCGCCAACGTCATCGCCGCTGATGTGGGTGAACTCGGCAGCGCCGCACGCTCCATGGCCGGTGTCATCGGCCGTGCGCATCAGGCGAAATCAATGGATCGCCCCGGCATCGTCAACATCCTGAAGGCCAATGTCGAGCAGAACGCCTTTGCCTTTGGCAGCTGGTTCTGTGAGCAGCTCGGCCTTTTTGACGGCCAGACGATGGAGATCGCCAACAGGCTCGATCTCGGCACCAATGCCACCGGCGCCTTCGCTCCTTACTGGTCGAAAACCCAGAAGGGCGAAATCCAGTTCTCGACGTTCAAGAATGATTATGCGGCGGAATGGTATGCGCTTGCCGCCAAATCCGGTAAAGGCGCGATCACGCAGCCCTATCTCGCCGAAGGCACGGAAGTGCCGACGACGATGACGTCACTTGCCTATCCCGTCATGTCTGACGGCAAGATGATCGGTGTGGCTGGTGTCGATATCTCGCTGGCCTCGCTGTCGCAGAAGCTGCAGGCGCTGCATCCTTTCGAGACCGGCCGCGTGACGCTCGTTTCGCAGGGCGGCCAGTGGCTGGTGCCGCCGACGCCCGAACAGAACATGAAGGCCTATGACGGAGACGGAGCAAGCACCGTTCAGGCGGCAATCACGTCAGGCAAGCAGGGCCTCATCGAAAATCTCCGCGTTGATACGGACGCGCCCTATAACCGTCTCGTTTATCCCTTTGCCGTTCCCGGCCTCAACGCGACCTGGGTGGTGCTGGTGGATATTCCCCATCAGGCCCTGAACGCACCGGTTCAGGAACAGACCTACATGATGATCATCGGCGCGATTGTCATTCTCGCCGCCGTCATCACCGCACTTTATTTCGCCGTGCGTTATTTTGTTCGCAATCCGCTTGCCTCGCTGGTTTCCGATGTCAGGACACTGAGTGACGGCCGCTACGATGTGCCGGTTTCCGGACAGGAACGCCGGGATGAAACGGGCGCCGTGGCCACCGCGCTTGAAGGTTTCCGCGCGAAGCTTGCCGGCATCCGCGAGATGGAGGCTGAAGCCGACGCCCAGCGTGGTCACGCCGAGACGGAGCGCCAGCGATCCGAATTCGAGCGCAACGAGAACAGCCGCATGCAGCAGCACATTGTCGGCGTGCTGGGTGCAGGCCTCAATGCGCTTTCGCAGGGCAATCTCACCTACCGCATCGAGGACGAGTTCCCGGGCGAATATGCGAAGCTGCGCGAGGACTTCAACTTGGCGCTCGCCAGCCTCGAGGAAACCGTTTCCACGGTCAACGCAACCGCCGTCAGCATCGGCAACGGTACGGGTGAGATCACCCGCGCCGCCAGCGATCTTTCGCACCGCACGGAACAGCAGGCCGCAAGCCTGGAGGAAACCGCTGCCGCCCTCAATGAGTTGACCGCACAGGTCAATTCCAGTGCGGAAAACGCCGCACAGGCGGCCGGCGCCGTCAGCCATGCCTGCGACGACGCCGGCAAGTCGGGCGAGGTCGTGCAGCAGGCCGTGAACTCCATGGAAGGCATCGCGCAATCCTCGGCCGAAATTTCCCGTATCATCGGTGTTATCGACGAGATTGCCTTCCAGACCAACCTTCTGGCGCTGAACGCGGGCGTCGAAGCTGCCCGCGCGGGTGATGCCGGCAAGGGCTTTGCCGTCGTCGCGCAGGAAGTACGCGAACTGGCACAACGGTCCGCCACCGCCGCCAAGGAGATCAAGGGCCTCATCAACACTTCGGCCACCCAGGTTGGCGAGGGCGTCCAGCTGGTCGGCAAGGCCGGTGAGACGATGAAAAAGATCGCCGATCAGGTTATGCAGATCAACCAGCTGATACGGCAGATCTCCGCCTCCGCCAGCGAACAGGCAGTGGGTCTGAAGGAGATCAATTCCGCCGTTACCCAGATGGATCAGGTTACCCAGCAGAATGCGGCGATGGTGGAAGAAACTACCGCGGCGAGTGTAACGCTGAACAGCGAGGCGGAAACGCTGAAATCGCTCGTTGCCGGTTTCTCCGTTTCCGGTGGTCATTCCAGCCAGCAATTGCGCGCCACTGCCGCGGCGATGCGCGCACCCGCCGCTCCGGCGCAGGCATCGGGCCGCCCGGCCGCGCAACGCGCCCGTCCGAGAACCAGCGGCGCAAACGCGCTGGCGCAGGATGACTGGACGGAGTTCTGACGCGCCATTTCCGCCTCAAATAAAAAGGGCCGCTGGTATCGCCAGCGGCCCTTTTTTTCATGTCCGCTTCCGTCAGAGACGGGCTAAACGTTCCGTCAGCAACTCGAAGAAACCGTCGGCATCCACATTGCGCATAACGCGGGCATTGGCGGGACGTTCGGTAACATTCCACCAGTCCACCACGGTCATGCCCATGGTCAGTTCGGAATGGACCTCGATTTCGACGTTGCACTCGCGACCCTGAAACAGTTCGGGTTTGACGAGATAGGCAATGACGCTCGGATCATGCAGCGGGCCGCCATCCGAACCGTATTTTTCGATGTCGAAGCGTTCGAAGAATTCCAGCATTTCCGCCATGGCGATGGCCGGCCGTGTGCCGATCTCGCGAATGCGGCTGACCCGGGCCTTGGTCGTCAGCAACTGATGGGTGACATCGAGCGGCATCATCACAACAGGCATGCCGGAGCGGAAGACGATGTCGGCGGCCTGCGGGTCGACATAGATGTTGAATTCCGCTGCCGGCGTGATGTTGCCGCCCTCGAAGAAGCCGCCGCCCATCATCACCAGTTCCTTGACTCGATCGGCGATCTCAGGCGCCTTCAGGAGCGCCAGCGCCACATTAGTCAGCGCGCCGAGCGTGCAGAGCGTTACCGTGCCGGCGGGCTCGCGCATCACCGTCTCGATGATGAAATCGACCGCGTGCTGCTTTTGCGCCTCCATGGACGGTTCGTCGAGAACCGGGCCGTCAAGGCCGGTGCTGCCGTGAACATGTTCGGCGGTGATGGGCTTGCGCACCAGCGGCTTTTCGGCGCCTTCGTAGACTGGAATATCGGTACGTCCGCACAGTTCGCAGATGATGCGGATGTTGCGGCTGGTCAGCTTCAGCGGAACGTTGCCGGCGACGGCGCACAATCCGAGAATGTCGATTTCCTCCGGGCTTGCGAAAGCGAGCATGATTGCCGCCGCGTCGTCCTGGCCGGGATCGGTGTCGATGATGATTTTTCTGCGTTCTGCCATGTCTTGCCCGCCGTTGAGATGAGCGCTTTTTTCGAGCGGCGGGTGCTCACTTGTCAAGCCTCATTCCTCCGGCTCCTCTTTGCCCTGCGTCTCGTCTTGCGCATCGTGGTTCGGCTTCCCATATTGCTGGGGCCGGTGCGATTGACCGGCAAGGTTGCCGGAAGCGGGACCGCGAAACGTCGCTTGGTTGCAAGGACAGAAGAGACATGAGCCGCATGACGCCATTCACCCACCCGCTTCTGCTGGGTTTTGATGCCATGGAAAAAACGCTGGAGCGCATGGCGAAGGCCAATGACGGCTATCCTCCCTACAACATAGAGCGCCTGCCCGGCAGCGAAGATGTGCCGGAGCGCCTGCGCATCACCATCGCAGTTGCCGGGTTTTCGCAGGACGATCTGGATGTGACGACGGCCGATAACCAGCTCGTCATTCGGGGACGACAGCAGGAACAGGAGAAGCGCGATTTTCTCTATCGCGGCATCGCAGCGCGCCAGTTCCAGCGGGTATTCGTGCTTGCCGATGGCATGCAGGTCAGGGAAGCGCGCCTGCGCAACGGCCTTCTTTCCATCGATCTGGTCCGGCCGGAAATTTCAAACGTGGTGAAGAAAATTAATATTTCCGTCTCAGAGTAGAACGTGAACGCCAGAATCCGACACGAATCGCTCGGCGTGAAGAAGGAGGCTGAAATATGCTTTTGAAAGAAGCGCATGCGCGTCTCACCCAATCCCAGCTCGCCCATATCGGCGAAGGAGAAGTGGGATATATCCGCAAGATCCGGGCGGAAGACGTCAGCCGCTGTTTCCCGGAAGCGCCTGATCTCGATCCGCAATTGGATCTTTGGGCACTGTTCGGTGCGGATGGTACGCCGATCCTCCTCACGGACAACCGTTCAAGCACGTTTTTCAAGGCTGCCGAAGACGATCTCAAGACCGTCAGCCTGCATTGAATAAAAAAGCCCGCTTTTGAGCGGGCTTTATGCTTAGTGGATCAAAGGAACGGGCGGTCCGGCATGTCGTCGATGGAGATGACGCCGTCCTTGTTCCTGTCCAGCCGTTCGAACATCTTTTCGCCGGCGGCGGTGAATTCGGCCTTGCTGACCTGACCGTTCTCGTCGGTATCGGCCATGCGGAACAGTGCGTAGGCTCCACCCTTGCCGCCATGTTTGCCCCAGCCCTGACGGCCGCCATGTTCGCGCTCGGCGCGCTTGCCCTCGGGACCCTTGCCTTCATCCGCCTTGGCTTCCTCCCGCTCCGGACGCGGATGGGCGGCGCGGAAGGCTTCCATCTTCGCCTGGCGGTATTCGCGGATTTCCTTCGGCGTAATCGAGCCGTCCTTGTCCTTGTCGATCTCTGTGAAGAGCGCGTCCTGACGGGCGGCGAATTCCTCCTTCGAAATCTTGCCGTCCTTGTTGGCGTCGGCCACCTTCAGCAGGTGAACGAAAGCCGCTTCCGGCCGGATCGGCATGCGATCCTTGTGGCCCTTGCCGGGCGCGGCGAAAGTGGCCGTTGCGGCCGTGCTGAGCACAAGGGCTGCGCCAAGAGCAGAGAGGGCGATTTTGCGTGTGGTCATCGTCATTACCTTTCTTTGGTGTCCCTGAAGAAAAGATAGTGACGTCCAGCAAGCCTCACCACTTAAACATCCGTAAGGTGGATGAAGCTTCGGTAATGTTCGCTGCTCAGCGGGTGATGGTTTTCGTCAGGAAGCCGGTCAGGTCGTCGGTGATGTAGTCGATATGCTCATCTGTCACGGCCGGAATTTCCCAGCGTTCCATGATGACGCCCTCAAGATTTGAAGGCACGAGCAACACGGTCTTCATGCCCAGCGCCTTGGGGGCGGCAAGATTGCGCGGCAGATCCTCGAACATGGCGGCTTTTTTCGTGTCGAGTTTCGCAAGTGCGGCGAATTTCTCATAGGTCGCGCTAGCTGGTTTAGGCAGATAGCCTGCGGCGACGATATCGAAAATATCCTCGAAGTGATCGAGAACACCGAGCGCGCCGGCGGCGGCCTGCGCGTGTTTCACGCTGCCATTGGTGAGGATGAACTTGCGACCGGGCAAAGCCTTGATTGCCTCACCAAGTTCCGGATGCGGTTTCAGTGCCGAATAATCTATGGCATGGGCGCGTTCCAGAAACTCGTCCGGGCTGATGCCGTAATGGATCATCAGGCCCTGCAGCGTCGTGCCGTGGTCGTGATAATACCGTTTCTGCAGCGCCCGGGCTTCCTCGGGGTCAAGCTTCAGAAGCTCCGCCACATAGGCCGTCATGTTTCGATCGATCTGCGAAAACAGATTGATGTGATGCGGATAGAGCGTGTTGTCGAGATCGAAGACCCATTCGCTCACATGGTCGAAATCGGCGGCTTCGGGCAGGTTTTTCGGCTTTGTGTCCATGGGCTGCTTTATGCCCGTTTCGAATGCCGAAGAAAATCGAAAAGACGACGATTGACCAGAAAATCGGGCTTGGCTGCGGCCTCCGGCGCATGATACCGCCAAAGCCATGGAACTCTGGATAGGCATTACTTTCGCAAGCGCGTTCTTGCAGAACCTGCGCTCGACCCTGCAAAAGCACCTCAAGGGCATGATGGGCACCACGGGCGCGACCTTTGTGCGCTTCGTGTTCGGCATGCCCTTCGCTCTCGCCTATCTCGCTTTTCTGCATTTCGGGCTCGGTCGCCCGCTCCCAGTGCCCAACATGTCCTTCGCTTTGTGGGCGACGGTCGGGGCCATGGCGCAAATTGCCGCCACGTTCCTGCTGGTGCACCTGTTCTCCTTCCGCAACTTTGCAGTGGGAACGGCCTATTCCCGCACAGAGCCGGCGCAGGCGGCACTGTTCGCGCTTATCTTCATCGGTGAAAGCGTCAATGGCGGCACATTGGCTGCTATCGCCATCTCGGTCGCCGGTGTCATGCTGATTTCGGTGGCACGCACGGAAGTCACGCCCGCTTCCTTCCTGACCTCGATCTTCAGCCGGACGGCGGTCATCGGCCTCGCCTCAGGCGCTTTCTTCGGCCTGTCGTCGGTTGCCTACCGATCGGCATCGCTCGCGCTTGCGCCGAGCCTTCCCGTTCCGGACGCGATGATGCAGGCGGGCTTCACGCTCGTCGTCGTCATCGTCATGCAGACGGTGTCGATGTTCCTGTGGATCATCTGGCGCGAGCGGGAAGAATTGCGGCGTATCGCCAAGGTTTGGAAACCGTCGCTTGCTGTCGGTTTCGTGGGCGCCACGGCCTCATTCGGCTGGTTCACGGCGATGACCCTGCAGCAGGCCGCCGTGGTGAAGGCGCTGGCGCAGGTGGAGATGCTCTTCGCCTTCGCCTCGACCGTGCTCTTCTTCAAGGAGAAGATCAACCGGCTCGAACTCTCCGGTTGCCTGCTGATTGTGGTGGGTGTGCTGTCGCTTCTGGCATTCGGTTGAAGGCCTGTCGTGGCGGACAGGCTTGCCGTCCGCCACCTGAAGCACATCAGGGCACGATGAGCGTGCCGGCGCCTTCCGTGAAGATTTCCAGAAGGACGGAATGGGGCGTCTTGCCGTTGAGGATCACCACGCCCTGAACACCGGCCTTGATGGCGTCGATGCAGGTCTCGACCTTCGGGATCATGCCACCGGAAATCGTGCCGTCCTTGATGAGCGCACGCGCCTGCGAGACGGTGAGTTCCTTGATGAGTTCCTTGTTCTTGTCGAGAACGCCGGGAACGTCGGTGAGAAACAGCAGACGCGAGGCGTGAAGCGCGCCCGCAATCGCGCCGGCGAAGGTATCGGCGTTGATATTGTAGGTGGCGCCATCGCGGCCAGGCGCGACCGGGGCGATGACCGGGATCATTTCCGACTTGGCGAGCAGGTCGAGCAGGGTGCGGTCGACTTCGGTGACTTCGCCGACGAAGCCGAGATCGAGCACACGTTCGATATTGCTGTCAGGATCGATGACGGTCTTTTTCGCCTTTTCGGCGAAGACCATGTTACCGTCCTTGCCGCACAGGCCGATCGCCCATTCACCCGTCTGGTTGATGAGGGCGACGATTTCCTTGTTGATCGATCCGGCCAGAACCATTTCGACGATCTCGACCGTCTTGGCGTCGGTAACGCGAAGGCCGCCCTCGAACTTCGATTCGATGCCCATCTTGGTCAGCATCGCGCCGATCTGCGGGCCGCCGCCATGCACGACGATCGGGTTTATGCCTGATTGCTTCAACAGCGCGATGTCTTCCGCGAAAGCCTTGCCGAGTGTGGAATCCCCCATGGCGTGGCCGCCATATTTCACCACGATGGTCTTGTTCTCGTATTTCTGCATAAAAGGCAGAGCCTGTGCGAGCAGCCGCGCCTGAGTTTCGCTTTCGGAAGACGTCATCTAAAAACCTCGGTCTGTGGTTGCGGCTGTTGAGAGCCTGTCACCGCTCTAAAGCAAGTCTTTGACGGATGAAATAACCTCTCGGCCTTATTGTGTCGGCAGCAGTCAAATTTCTTTTTTTTGGCGTTCCGGGCCCTGTAATGCGATTGACATAAAGGCCCAATGGGACCAGCCTTGCAGGGGAAAGGGGAGGGGTTAATTCAGGGCGACAGAAGATGTCGCGCGCCGCGCAAGCGATGCTGACCTGAACGACCGAGGAGCGAGAGGCCACATGACGGCACCCGATCGAGACAAGCAAAGCGGTTTGCGGGACGAAGTCCTTGCGGGCGAATATGTGCTGGGTGCCTTGCCGCCGGAAAGCATGGCGGAGCTTGCCAAACGCATCAAACGTGACCGCCAGTTCGCGGCCATGGTCAGGCGCTGGCGGGACAATCTGGCGGAAACCGAAAACCGCGAAAATGCGACCGTCGCCGCGCCGCTGGAACGGGATCCAAACCGCTCCGGCCTGCCATTCAGGAGCCAGCCGCTGCGCGGTGGCAGCATGTTCGCAGCCATGCTTTCGGAGGTCTGGCATTCGGTGCGCTTCTGGCGTCTTCTGGCACTGACGGCGATGCTGTGGACCGCCGTTCTGCTTTTCACTATCGCCTGAGGGGCGCGCCTCTCAAAGGGAGATCGTTCTGACGATCTCGGCCCGCAGGCTATCCAGCCCGAATGATTTTTCCGAGGACGTGGCGAGAACTTCCGGATAGGCGGCAGGGCGCTTGCGGATTTTTTCCAGCGTTTCGCCGATCAGCCGCGGAACGCCGACATCCTTGATCTTGTCCGTCTTCGTCAGCACGATCTGGTAGGACACGGCGGCCTTGTCGAGCAGGGTCAGAACCTCCTCGTCATTCTTTTTCACGCCATGGCGGGAATCGATCAGCACGTAAACGCGCTTCAGCGTCGCACGGCCGCGCAGATAATCGAAGACAAGCTTCGTCCAGGCGTCAACATGATCCTTGGGGGCCTGCGCATAACCGTAACCGGGCATGTCGACCAGCGCCATCGGCGGCAGGTCGCCCGCTTCGCCGGAATAACCATCCGGAACGAAGTAGTTGAGTTCCTGCGTGCGTCCGGGCGTGTTGGACGTGCGGGCAAGCCCCTTGTGGCCCACCAGCGCATTGATGAGCGAGGACTTGCCGACATTCGAACGACCGGCGAAGGCAATCTCCGGCGGGCCTTCGGGCGGCAGGAATTTCATTGCGGGAACGCCGCGAATGAAAATCCAGGGTCGCCCGAACAGGGGCTTTTCGGTTGCCGTGCCGGTCTCACTCATTTCGATTGCACCGGCTTTCGCTTGAACAGCCCCTTGATATTATCGAACAGCTCGATCTTGGCGCCCTGGCGCTTCATGATGACGGCCTGCTGGGTGATGGAGAGCGTATTGTTCCATGCCCAGTAGATGACCAGACCGGCCGGGAAGGAGGCCAGCATGAAGGTGAAGATCAGCGGCATCCAGTTGAAGATCATTGCCTGCGTCGGATCGGGCGGCGTCGGGTTCATGCGCATCTGCAGGAACATGGTGATGCCCATGACCAGCGGCCAGACGCCGATCATCAGGAAATGCGGCACGTCGTAAGGCAGAAGGCCGAACAGGTTGAAGAGCGATGTCGGATCGGGCGCGGAAAGGTCGTGAATCCAGCCGAAGAACGGTGCATGCCGCATTTCGATGGTGACGTAGATGACCTTGTAGAGCGCGAAGAAGACCGGAATCTGCAGAAGCATCGGCCAGCAGCCGGCAACCGGATTGATCTTCTCTTCCTTGTAGAGCTGCATCATCGCCTGCTGCATGGCCATGCGGTCATCGCCATGCTTGGCCTTCAGCTCCTCCATCTTCGGCTGCACGCGCTTCATGTTCGCCATGGAAGCATATTGCTTGCTGGCGAGCGGGAAGAAGAGCGCCTTGACGACGATGGTGGTGAGCAGGATGGCCACGCCGAAATTGCCAAAATAACGGAAGAAGAAATCCATCATTTTGAACATCGGCTTGGTGATGAAGTAGAACCAGCCCCAGTCGATCAGAAGGTCGAACTTCGGAATGGAATATTCTTTTTCATAGCGGTCGACCAGCGGCACTTCCTTGGCGCCGGCGAAGACAAGGCTCTTCAGCTCGATGGACTGGCCGGGCTCGACCGTCATCGTGTCGCTCTTGAAATCCGCCTGATAGCTCGGCTGATTGCCGGTGATATGCGAAAAGCGGGTTTCGAACGGCGTTGTCTGCGGCGGAACGATGGCAGCAGCCCAATATTTGTCAGTAATGCCGAGCCAGCCGCCGGTTGCCTTGGCAATAGTTACCGGTGCTTCTTCAACATCCTTGTATTTTTCTTCCGTCAGGCTGCCGTCTTTGCCCGAAACGCCGAGAAAGCCTTCATGGATGACGAAGACGGGCGGGATGGCCGGCTTGTTGTTGCGCGTCACGCGGCCATAGGTGGCGAAGGAGACCGCAGCCTGTCCCGGGTTCTCGACCTTGTCGGCGACCGAGATCATGTAATGCTCGTCGATCGAAATCGTACGGGAGAAAATCACGCCCTTGGAATTGGTGTAGGTGAGGGTGACCGGGGTGGTTTCCGTCAGCTTCTCGCCGCTTGCCAGCGTCCAGACGGTGGTCGGACCGGGAACGCCGCCGACTTCCTGTGCAGCAACAAAACCGAGTTCGGTGAAGTAGCCGTCCTTGGTGTCGGAGGGCGAGAACAGCGTGATGATCGGGCTCGAGTCATCAACGGTCTCATGGTAATCCTTGAGCCGGATGTCATCGAAACGGGCGCCGGCGAGATTGATCGAACCGGCGATGGCGTTGGTGTCGATGGCCACACGCTGGGTTCTTGCAATTGACTCTTCACGGGTCGCCGTTGCGGCGGTCTGCGGCGAAGAGGCGGGCGGGGTGCCTTCGACGGCTGCACCCGGCGCGGCACCGGGTGCCGGCTGCTGTTGCTGCGTCGTCTGCTGCTGCTGCGCCTGGCGGGCCTCTTCGGCGCGGCGCTGCTGCTCGATACGCGGATTCATGTAAAGGAATTGCCAGGCGAGGACGATGACAACCGAAAGGGCTATCGCGATGAAGTAATTGCGGTTCTTTTCCATCATTCTTTCCTGGAGCGGGTCTCCTGGGACCGTTTCGGTTTCGCCGTTCCTTCAATGCGCTCGGCAAGGAGAGACTGAAGTTTCGGGAAGGCTGTATCGAGCACATCCCTGCGGGCGACAATCACATAGTCATGACCGGGCTTCATTGCGACCCCGGCAGAAAGCCTGACGGCTTCCCTGAGACGGCGGCGCATGCGATTTCGCTCGACCGCGTTGCCTTGTCTTTTTGTTACGGTAAAACCGACGCGAGGCTCGGTTTCCGGGGCTTTCCGGTCAAGCACTTCCAGAAGAAAGGTGCTTCCCCGCCGTTTTTCCCCCGCCTGAACGGCAAGAAACTCCGACCGGTTTTTAAGCCGGCCGGGGTGTTTTTCAGTCTTGCTCATGTGCCCACGACTTTCATCGGGCCACAGGCTCGGCAATTAAGCCGACAGACGTGCGCGGCCGCGCGCACGGCGGGCTGCGAGAACCTTGCGGCCGCCGGCGGTAGCCATGCGGGCACGGAAACCATGACGACGCTTGCGAACAAGCTTGGACGGTTGGTAAGTACGCTTCGACATTTATTTAATACCGCGGTGTGCGGCCCTTCTTGAATTTGCAATTATTTGCAAGAGCGTTTCGTTTTTTGCACGGCTAACCCCGCCTGGGCGAGCTTTCAATGGCCGAGCGTGCGCGGCTTATAAGGGCATAGGCCGAGCAAAGTCAATTGCCGAAGGGGTTTTCGCGGTTCACCTTTTGCGGAAAACGCACCGCAATCTCCTTCGCCGACTGCCTATAGAGGCTGATTCCGACGCGCAATCGATAAAATCCGAAATTCTTTCTTAACGCCGCATTGATAAATCTTGTGACGCGAAAAGTTATGCCAGCTTCCCATTTTCATTGCGCGGCTGGTTTTTGTTGGGGGAACGAAATTGAGAATTCGCGGTCGTATCAATCTACTTGTCGGGCTTATGAGCCTTGTTGCCTGCACCATCGGCGGGCTGTCCATCTATGCGATCAACGAATTCCGGGTCCGGTCGCATCATTTCGAGGAAGCTGCCGAAAGGGCCTACAAGGGTGAGGCGCTTAACCGTCTGGTGACGGCGGTCGTCATGGAGGCGCGTGGTGTCTATGCGGCAGCCGATGTGGCCGCAGCCACCCCCTTTGCCGACGGCATGGTCAAAAACCTCGATGCCATGGAAAAGCTGATTGCCAGCTGGGCTCCGCTCGTGCCGGCGGAACAGCGGGCGAGTTTCGACAAGCTTGTCGGCCGGTCCAAGGAATTCCGGACCTTCCGTCTGGAGACTGTCCGACTGGCGAAGGAGAGCGGGCCGCAGGCAGCCGCCCAGCAGGGCAACAATGAGGCGAACCGCGCCAACCGCAAGGCCTATCAGGCGGAGATCGATGGTGTCGTGAAAAACGACATTGCCGAACTGGAAGTCGTAAAGGCAGGAATGGATTCTTTCAGCACCGCCATATTCTGGGCGATCGTCGCGGTGACGGTTGCAGGTGTCGGCGCGGGAGCCGCCTTCGGTCTCTACATCGGAACGCGGCAGCTCAGCGCGCCCATCCGCCGGGTTTCGCAGGTGATGAATGCGGTGGCCGATGGAAATCTGGACGCGGAAGTCCCCTATCTCGGCCGCAACGACGAGATCGGCGAAATGGCTGCCGCCGTCGAGGTCTTCAAGAACAACGGCCGCGAGGTGCGCCGCATGAATGCGCAGGAGACCGCCATGCGCGCCAAGAGCGACGACCTGCAGGCCGGCATGGCCGTCGTCGTCGACGCTGCGGCCCAGGGCGATTTCAGCCGCCGCATCAACAAGGATTATGGCGACGAAAACCTCAATCGTTTCGCCGCGACGATCAATTCGCTCCTCACGGGGGTCCATAACGGCGTATCCGAGACCAGCCGCGTCATTGAAGGTCTGGCGCGGGGTGATCTGACGGAGAGGATGGACGGCGAGTTCCGCGGCGTGTTCGGCGAACTCCAGGAGAACGTCAACCAGACGCTGACCAAGCTGCGCGAGACAATGAGGGAGGTGCGCGGCAGCACGGAAGGCATCAGCGGCAACGCAAGCGAACTGCGCTCGGCGGCCGACGACCTGTCGAAGCGGACGGAACAGCAGGCTGCGGCGCTGGAGGAAACCTCCGCCGCACTGGACGAAATCACCGCCGTCGTCCGCAATTCCACCGACCGTGCGCAGGAAGCCAGCGCCATGGTTGCCGAAACCAAGCAGAAGACGGAGGAATCCGCCAGTGTCGTGCGCGATGCCGTCTCCGCCATGGATCGCATCGAGCATGCCTCGCGTGAAATCAGCCAGATCATCAACGTCATTGACGAGATCGCCTTCCAGACGAACCTTCTCGCGCTGAACGCAGGCGTGGAAGCGGCACGTGCCGGCGAGGCCGGCAAGGGCTTCGCCGTCGTCGCGCAGGAAGTGCGGGAACTGGCGCAGCGTTCCGCAACGGCTGCGAAGGACATCAAGGCGCTGATCACCAAATCCGGCCAGGAGGTCGGACGCGGCGTGTCGCTGGTGCAGAAAACCGGCAGCGCACTGAGCGAGATCGAGACCCGCGTTCTGGCGATCAATGAGCACATCCATTCGATCGCCACGGCGGCCAGGGAGCAGTCCACCGGTCTGCACGAGGTGAATACCGCCATCAACCAGATGGATCAGGTGACGCAGCGCAATGCTGCCATGGTGGAGGAGACCTCGGCCGCAACCCACAAGCTGAGCAGCGAGGCGGATCATCTCGTGACGCTGGTGACTCGTTTCAATGTTGGCGCCGAAAATGTGCAGCACAGCCACCGTTTCGAGCAGCCCGCAAGACCGGTAACGGCATCCACCGGACCGGTTGCGGTCTCCGGCAGGACGGCGGCGGTGGCGTCCCCGGCCCGCAAATTGATGAACAGCGTCAGTCGTGCACTCAATGCCCAGCCCGCTGCAGCACCGGCGCATGGCGACTGGCAGGAATTCTAGGCGACCTGCAGTTCCGCTTCAAACAGGCTTACGCTGCGAACGCCGCCCTTTTCGGGCGGCGTTTGTTTTCCGGCAATGAAAACGTTTGTTTTGCAGCGCATTGGAAAAATATCCATTAGGTCCTATTATCGTCGCTGCATATAAACCGAGCCGTTCCACGCAAGCAGCGGCGCGCATACAGGATCATGGCCCGGTGTTTTCTAAAGGCGTAGACAGCTTGGACCGCACGCAAGACGATCCGGTGCACTGCATGCCGGGATTGACCGCCGGTCTTTCCGGACGGCTGCTGCTGCTCACGGTCATTTTCGTGATGATCGCCGAAGTGCTGATCTTCGTGCCTTCCGTCGCCAATATGCGTCTTTCCTGGCTGCAGGACCGTCTGAATACGGCCGCCGCCGCCGGCGCGGTGATTGATGGCCTGCAGGCCGAACTGCCGCGAAGCGTGCAGAACGACACGCTGATGGCAACCGGGGCAAAGCTTATCGCGCTGCGAAAGGACGGCACCTCGCGCCTGCTCGCAGTGGCGGAAACACCGCCCGGTGTCGACGAGCAATATGATCTTTCCGATGTTTCGCAGGTGGCGGCGGTGCGGGATGCCTTCTCCACCCTGCTGTTCGGCGGCAACCGCGTCATCCGCGTCTTCGATGTGGTGGGCGACAGCGATACCATCATCGAACTGGTGCTGGGCGAAAACAAGCTGCGGGCGGCGATGCTTGCCTATGCCCGCAACGTTTTCCTGATTTCCATCGTCCTGTCGCTGATCACGGCCGGCCTGATATTCATCTCCATCAACCGCATCATGATCCGGCCGATACGCCGGCTGACGCTCGGCATGCAGAATTTCTCCGAGGATCCAGGCAATCCCGAGCGGATTTTCGTGCCCGAGGAGGGGACGGACGAACTGTCGGTTGCGGGCCGCCATCTTGCGGATATGCAGACCGAACTGCAGAAAACCCTGCGCCAGCAGAAGAACCTTGTGGATCTCGGCCTTGCGGTGTCGAAGATCAACCATGACATGCGCAACATCCTCTCCTCCGCGCAGCTGATGTCCGACCGGCTTGTGGATGCCAAGGACCCGATGGTCAGGAGCTTCGCGCCGAAACTGCTACGCACCATCGACCGCGCCGTGGCCTATACGGGCGAGGTTCTAGCCTATGGCCAGGCGACCGAAGGCGCGCCGAAACGCAAGATGGTGCAGTTGAGCCTTCTGGTGCGGGACGTACGCGACATTCTGGCGCTCGATCCCGACAGCGGTATCGAGTTTCACGACAGCGTCCCCCCGGATCTCACGATCGATGCGGATTCCGAACAGCTTTTCCGGGTCATCCATAATCTCTGTCGCAATGCCGTCCAGGCTCTGCAGTCCGATGCCACAAATGCCGCGCCGAGGCACCTTTCCATCCTGGCCCAGAGAGCCGGCAGCGTCGTCAGCATCGTCATCGACGACAATGGGCCGGGAATGCCGCGCAAGGCCAAGGAGAACCTGTTTTCCGCTTTCCGGGGTTCGGCCCGCTCCGGCGGCACGGGCCTCGGGCTGGTCATTGCCCGCGAACTCGTGCTCGCCCATGGCGGCACCATCGCGCTCGTCGAAAAGCCCGGTCCCGGCACGCAGTTCCGCATTGAAATCGCCGACCGCGCCGCCTCCGTGCAGGCCGCCAGAACCGCCTGAAAAACCCGCACCGCAGCAGGCCCGTGAAATCATTATCTCCGCCGGAATGGACATGGTCTCAGGCCCGTGGAAAATGAGGCGCATGGAATTTTCAATATAATCAACAGGATACAGGAATTGCTGCGGAAAAATGACAATTTCCAAACGAAATCGCTTGCATTCGGAATGAGGACGTTTTAGAGGATCGCCACGCCACCGGAAACGACCGGAACGGCACGCACCCGTAGCTCAGCTGGATAGAGCACCAGACTACGAATCTGGGGGTCAGGAGTTCGAATCTCTTCGGGTGCGCCATTTCCTTTCCTAAAAACAGGTCCTGAAACACGCGATGTTTCTCGCTCGCCATGTGGCTTGAAACGGTAAGTCCGTTCCGCCAGATGCTTCGGCCGCTGCGACACCCGGCAGGACCGAACGAATTCCGAACCTTCCGAATATATGTTAAAATCATCCGGTCATCAGATGGCCCGGGGTGAAAGCCATGTTGGAAGCGGACAAGGTATTTGCAGGTTCGATTCCGGAACATTACGACCGCTATATGGTGCCGTTGATTTTTGCGCCGTTCGCCACTGATCTGGCGCGACGGGCGGCGGCTTTGATGCCGATTAATATTCTGGAGATTGCTGCGGGAACCGGTGCCGTCACGCGCGAACTGGCTCCCCGATTATTGCCTGCCGCAAACTATGTGGTGACCGATCTCAATCAACCTATGCTCGATTTTGCCGCGTCGCGGCAGGCGCCGGATCACCGCATAAGATGGCAACAGGCGGACGCCCAGACCCTGCCTTTTGAAAACACTGTTTTCGACCTCGTCTTCTGCCAGTTCGGTGCGATGTTTTTCGGTGATCGCCCGTCGGCCTATCGAGAGGCAAAGCGGGTGCTGAAGCCCGGTGGGCATTATTTATTCAACGTCTGGGATCGCATCGAGGAAAACCACTTCGCGAATGATGTGACGAACGCCTTGGCACGCCTGTTCCCCGATGATCCGCCGTGCTTCATGGCCCGTACCCCGCATGGTTATCATGATGTGGCCGTGATCCGCCGTGAACTGGAGGATGCCGGGTTTTCGCGCGTGACGATCGAGACGGTGGCGATGCAAGGCCGCGCCTCTTCGCCGCGTATTCCAGCTGTCGCTTATTGTCAGGGAACTGTTCTGCGGACGGAGATCGAGGCAAGGGCTCCGGGGAAGCTGGATGCCGCGACAGACTACGTCGCCGCGGCCATTGAAGCGCGCCATGGCGGCGGTGAGGTTGCCGCCAAAATTCAGGCGCATGTGATTCTCGCCGCCGTATAAATCGGTGTCTCAAGGCTGGTTTCTCAGTCTATAAACAAGCACCGGGAATATTCGGAAATATCCCCCAATATTAGTGGTTTTGGGTAGAGGCCTACACAGCAAGGTTTTCCGATCACCCGACATTTCCGGGCTTTCGAGTGTCATCGAACTTTCCCCGAACCTTCGTCATATTGTCATACAATAAAAGCATATGCGCTCCAGAAAAGGAGCGCAGAATGACGCCACAATCACTTGAACTTTCGGGCATCGGCAAAGGCTTCGGGGCCGATGATGTTCTGAAAGAGATCGATCTCTCAATCCGCCCAGGCGAGTTTTTGTCCCTCGTTGGTATGTCGGGCTGCGGCAAGTCCACGCTGTTGCGTATCATTGCGGGTCTGGAAACGCCGGATCGCGGTTCGGTTTCGATCGGCGAGCAGGATGTGACAGAGGTTGATCCGAGCGATCGCAATCTGGCGATGGTTTTCCAGTCTTACGCCCTTTATCCGCATATGAGCGTGCGCCAGAACATCGCGACGCCGCTCAGGATGCGGCGCCTGCCTTTCGCTGCTCGCCTGCCACTGATTGGACGTTTTGCAGCGCCTGCTGAAACATTGAAGCAGATCGATGCCGCCGTTGAACAGGCGGCCGAGACGCTGCAGATCGCGCATCTGCTGGATCGCAAGCCGGCGCAGCTTTCCGGCGGCCAGCGTCAGCGTGTGGCGCTCGCCCGGGCGCTGGTGCGTTCGCCTGCAGCCTTCCTGATGGACGAGCCGCTTTCCAACCTCGATGCGAAACTTCGCGCCCATATGCGTGAGGAACTGGCGGGCCTGCACCGCCGGCTTGGGGCAACCTTCATCTACGTCACCCCTGACCAGATCGAAGCCATGACCATGTCCGACCGTATCGCCCTGATGTCGGAAGGCCGCATCGAGCAGCTGGGCACG
Source organism: Agrobacterium tumefaciens str. B6 (assembly GCF_001541315.1). Taxonomy (GTDB): domain Bacteria; phylum Pseudomonadota; class Alphaproteobacteria; order Rhizobiales; family Rhizobiaceae; genus Agrobacterium; species Agrobacterium radiobacter. The sequence continues at coordinate 321,612 of NZ_LMVK01000001.1, forward strand.
CCGGACGAGCTTTACCGCAAGCCCGCGACGCTGACGGTCGCGCGTTTTATCGGCACGCCATCGATCAACCTGCTGCCGGTCGAAATCGATGCGCAGGGCAAGATCACGGCTTTTGGACGCGATCTTGCTATTGAAGGTGCCGGCCGTGATGCCGGCCCGGCGACGCTCGGCCTTCGTGCCGAAGACCTGCGCCCGGGCGAAGAAGGTTTTGCCGTGCGCGTGGTGCGCAGTGAAACCCACGGCGCCGATCGTTTCGTGAGCTGCCGCCTGCTGAGCGACGAGACCGTCGCCATCACCCTGCGTCAAGTCGCGGGCGAGGCCCTGGGTGCCGATGCGAATGGCGTCATGAATCTCGGCTTTGCACCGGAACGCGCGCATCTCTTCGCGGCCGATGGCCTGCGTCGCAAGGTGACGGTGCGCGAACGGGTGCCGGCATGACGGCGGTTGATTTCTCCTCGGCTGCACGGGCGAAGGCTCGCCCGCGGCTGTCGAAGGCGGACCGGCGGATGATCTGGCGCGGCCTGATGTTCGCAGCCCCCGCAAGCCTGCTGCTTCTGGCGATCTATATTGTTCCGATGCTCGTTCTGGCCGGTTTTTCCGTCACCGATTACCAGCTGGGTTCGCTCTCCACCCGCTTTGTCGGTCTTGGAAACTTCGTCAAGGCGTTTCAGGATCCGGTTTTTCTGCGCGCCCTAGCCAACACAGCCATCTATGCGCTCATCGTCATTCCCTTCGGCGTCTTTCTGGCGCTCGGTGTGGCTTTGCTCGTATATAACCGCAAGCGCAGCCGCGCTTTCTGGGAAGTGGCTTATTTTCTCCCCGTCACCGCAACACTCGTCGCCATGGCGACCGTGTGGCAGTTCCTGCTGCACCCTTCGCTTGGTCCGGTGAATGCGGCGATCAAATGGCTTGGTCTCGAACCGGTCGCCTTCCTCTCCAATCCCGTACTCCTCATTCCCACCATGGCGCTGATGGGCGTCTGGCAGATCCTCGGGTTCAACATGGTGCTGTTCCTTGCCGGCCTCACGGCCATTTCGAAGGATCTGCACGAGGCGGCGCGGCTGGATGGCGCCAAGAACCCGGTCGACCGGTTCCTGACCGTGACCTGGCCGATGCTTGGGCCGACGACCATGTTCGTGGTGGTCACCACCTCCATTTCGGCCTTCAAGGTGTTCGAGACGGTGGCTGTGTTGACCAAGGGCCGCTTCGGATCGGAAACCCTGCTGTTCGATCTTTATCTCGAAGGTTTCGAATATTCCAACACCGGTTATGCCGCCGCGCTGACGATTATCTTCCTCGCGATCGTGCTGGTCCTGTCTATCGGCCAGACGCTGCACATGGACCGGAAGGTGCACTACTGATGGCAGCATTGCGCAAATATTTCCCGCATCTCGTGCTTGCGCTGGGCGCTTTCGTGATGCTCCTGCCGTTCTACTGGATGGTGTTGACCTCGATCCGCTCGCCGGCGGAAATCTTCGATGTCTCGCTCTGGCCGATCCCGCAAAAATTCGACGCTGTCGATAATTACGCCCGGGCGGCAGGTCAGGTGCCGATGGCGCGTTTCATGCTGAACGGCGTCATTGTCTGCGTCGGCATTCTCGTCGTGCAGGTGCTGACATCGGTTCCGGCTGCCTATGCGCTGGCAAAGCTCCGGTTCCCGGGCCGCAAGCTGCTGCTGGGCCTCGTTATTGCGGCGCTCTGCGTTCCCATTCAGGCGCTTGCATTGCCGCTTTTCGTTGGTCTGGCCAAGACGGAACTTCTGAATACCTATTTCGCGATGATGATGCCGTTCTTCCTTTCGGTCTTCGCTATCTTCCTGTTCAACCAGTCCTTCCGCAGCTATCCGAATGAAATCATTGAGGCTGCCCGCATGGACGGGTTCTCGGAAATGGAGATTTGCTGGGGACTGGTCCTTCGCGGGTCGTTGCCTTCGCTCGCCGCCTTCTCGATCTTCTCGCTCGTTGCCCACTGGAACGACCTGTATTGGCCGATGATCGTGGTCTCCGACACCAATCTCGCCCCGCCGCCGCTTGGCATGATGCTTTTCGCCGATGTCGAATCCGGCGCGAATTATGGTGCGCTGATGGCGGGCGCCACACTGATTACCGCGCCGATGGTGCTGTGCTTCCTCCTCGCACGACGGCACTTCATCGCCGGTATTACCATGACCGGCGTCAAGTGACGCCGTTCAGACTTCCTCCTCCCAACCTCTCTGGAGACTGACATGAAACTCAACCGACGCGCTGTGATGGGCGGTCTGGCTCTCGGCATGGCTTTTGCGGGCCTTGCTCAGCCGGTTCTGGCCAATGAAATCACGCTCAACGTTCTCTACAACCTGCCGGGCTTCACCAAGTTTCATCAGCCGCTGGCCGATGAATTCATGAAGAAGAACCCTGATGTGAAGATCAACTTCCTCGCTCCGGCTGCCGGTTACAACGAAGGCCAGCAGCAGGTTCTGCGCTCTGCCGTCACTGGCAATCTGCCTGACGTTTATTTCTCGGGTTACAACCTGACGGCGGAACTCGTTCACACGCTTGCACCGCGCAACCAGATCACCGATCTCGGCCCGTTCATTCAGGCTGAAGGCGGTCAGGCTTTCCTCGACAAGAACTACAGCCCGAAGATGGCGGCACTCGGCCAGATCGACGGCAAGCAGTACGGCCTGCCGGTCAACGCCTCCTCGCCGATCATCTACATCAACTCCGACCTCGTCACCAAGGCTGGCGGTGATCCGGACAAGATGCCGACGACCTTTGCCGAGCTCATTGCTCTTGCAAAGAAGATCAAGGCTCTCGACCCCAAGTTCGCCGGCATGAGCTACGACATTAACGGCTGGCCGGATGACTGGTTGTGGCAGGCGCTCATCGTCGAACAGGGCGGCAAGCTCGTTGACGAGAAGGCCAAGACCGTTGGCTTCGACAACGAGATCGGCCTCAACGCTCTGAAGATGACCCGCCAGTTCGTCACCGAAGGCGGCCAGAACCTGCTCGACTGGGATCAGTCCCGCCAGCAGTTCGGTGCAGGCCTTACCGGCTTCATCTTCTCGACGCCCGCCCACGTTCAGACGATCCAGGGTCTGGTCGGCGACCGCTTCAAACTGAAGACGGCGACCTTCCCGCTCGACAACAAGGAAAAGGGCGGCGTTCCGACCGGCGGCAACTCGGCTGTTATCCTGACCCAGGAAAAGGCCAAGCAGGACGCTGCCTGGAAGTACCTGAAGTGGATCACCGGTCCGGAAGCGCAGAACACCATCGTTCGCATCACCGGTTACCTGCCGACCAACAAGCTGGCAACCGGCCCGGACTTCCTCGCTCCCTATTATGTCGAGAACCCGAATGTGAAGACCGCTTCGCTTCAGGCTGACCGTTCTCTGCCCTGGGCCGGTTATCCGGGTGGCGATTCCGTCCGCATCTGGCGCACGCAGCGCGACATCATCGGCACGGTCATGCGCGGTGAGGTGACGCCGGAAGCCGGTCTCAAGCAGATCGTCGAGCAGACCAACGCCCTGCTGAAATAAGCAGAACGCCTGAAAAGGCTGCGGGGAAATCCGTTCCCGCAGCCATTTTGCGCAGAAAGAGCCGTTATGAAGATCATCCAGATCACCGACACCCATCTCGTACCGCCCGGCATTGCTGTAAACGGCGTCGACCCGGAAAAGCAGCTGCGCGCGGCGGTGGCCGATATTGTCGAAAAACACGCCGACGCTGATCTTCTTGTCATGACGGGTGATCTTTGTAATTACGGCGAGCCGGAAGCCTATGAGCTGCTTCGCGATATCCTCACACCGGTCTCCATGCCGGTGAGGCTGATGCTCGGAAATCATGACCGTCGACCGGAATTCGTGGCCGCCTTTCCCGAGCAGCCGCGCGACGATAACGGTTATATCCAGTCCTTCATCGATACGGATTTTGGCCGTTTGCTGTTTCTCGACAGCCACGAAGCCGATGTCATAGGCGGCATGTATGGCGCGGATCGTCTGGCATGGCTGGAGAGTGCGCTGGAAGGCGCAGGCGATCTGCCGGTGACGGTTTTCATTCACCATCCGCCGATGGATTGCGGCATCCGCCATTTCGAACATATCGGCATGCATGATGACGGTGCTGTCATGCGCCGCCTCTCCGCCCATCCGGCCGGCATACGTCACATCATTTTTGGCCACATCCATGTGCCGATGGCGGGCACGACGGCGGAAGGCATAGCTTACAGCTCCGGTCAGGCTTGCGCGCACCGTTTCATCACCGATATCGATGTTGTCGATCCGCTGTGGACGGGCGGCAATCCCTGTTACCGGGTCATAAGCCTCGGCGCATTTGGCCTGCGTGCCTATGATGCGGAGGTGGGGCAGGTCGTGCTCGGTCAGGCTCCTGTCTGCGAAGGCCCCTGACACCGGACGATTTCCGTGTTGCAAAGAGATGACCTCCGCCTCGTCGCCTGTTGCGGGTGGTGAGGGAGAGGTCTTTGCCGACTACAAGGCTGCGGTGGTGAGAAGACCCCGCGGCCTGTCGCGCCGATGCGTCACTTGAGGTTTGTTGAACGGATTTGATACGCGAGAGCCATGGTTCCGTTCGCACCCTTGATCTATGTCAGTTTCATCGATGAAACTGCGCGCCATAGTCGCCGTGAGGTGGCCAGCCAAATGCCGTGCCATCGTGATGACAGATCATGGAGAAGTGCATGCTTGAAAAGCGTATCCGCAACGCGTCCCTCTTGAACAGGATCGTCAGCGCCGAAGAGGCCGCCAGTCTCATTCAGGATGGCATGACGGTAGGCATGAGCGGCTTTACGCGGGCCGGGGAAGCGAAGGCCGTGCCGCTGGCGCTGGCCGAGCGCGCCAAGACACATCCCATGAAAATCACCCTTATGACCGGTGCGTCGCTGGGCAACGATCTTGACAAGACCATGGTCGAGGCGGGAATGCTGGCGCGCCGCATGCCGTTCCAGTCCGATCCGGCTTTGCGCAGGGCGATCAATGACGGCAAGGTGATGTTCATTGATCAGCATCTTTCCGAAACGGTCGAGCAATTGCGCGGCGGCCAGATTCACGGGGTCGATATCGCCATTGTCGAGGCCGTGGCGATTACGGCGGAAGGCGGCATCATTCCTACCACCTCCGTCGGCAATTCCGCGAGCTTCGCCATTCTGGCCGACAAGGTCATCGTCGAGATCAACCTGTCGCAGCCCGAGGTGCTGGAGGGGCTGCATGACATCTTCATTCCCGCCAGGCGCCCGACCCGCATGCCCATTCCGGTGGTGGCAACGGATAGCCGTGTTGGCCTGCCGTTCATTCCGGTGCCGCCGGAAAAGATCGCGGCCATCGTTCTGAGCGACAAGAGCGACAGTTTTTCAACCGTGCTGCCGCCTGACGATGGGACCAAGGCCATTGCCGGCCATCTCACCGAGTTCCTGTTGAACGAGGTGCGTCACGGCCGCATGACCCATGAACTCCAGCCGCTTCAGGCCGGCATCGGCACCATTGCCAATGCTGTCATGCATGGTTTCATCGATACGCCGTTTCACGACCTCAAAATGTATTCGGAGGTCTTGCAGGATTCGACTTTCGAACTGTTTGATGCGGGCAAGCTGACCTTTGCCTCGGGTTCATCGATCACCCTGTCTTCCGCCATGAACGAGCAGGTCATGCCGCGATTGGCCGATTACAAGAGCAGATTGATCCTGCGCCCGCAGGAGGTCAGCAATCACCCGGAAGTCATCCGCCGCCTTGGCATTATCGGCATCAACACGGCGCTGGAATTCGATATTTACGGAAACGTCAATTCCACCCATGTCGGCGGAACGCACATGATGAACGGCATCGGCGGCTCGGGGGATTTCGCCCGCAACGCCTATATGTCCATCTTCGTCACCAAATCGATCGCCAAGGGCGGAGCCATTTCCAGCGTAGTGCCCATGGTCAGCCATGTCGATCATACCGAACATGATGTCGATATTCTCGTGACCGAGACCGGGCTTGCCGATCTGCGCGGTCTCGCACCTCGCGAGCGCGCGGCGGTTATCATCGCGAACTGTGTGCACCCCCAATATCGTGATGCGCTGACGGATTATTATCAGCGCGCGGTGGCGCGGGGAGGGCACACGCCGCATCTCATTGAAGAGGCGCTATCCTGGCATGAGGCGCTGCGCGAAAGGGGCACGATGCTGCCGCAGAAATAGGCCTGCGTTTTTTAAAGGTGCCCCTGCTGCCGGCTCAACCGCCATACAATTGGGTCCGTTTGGACACACCGGGGCGGAAATTGTCCGCTCTAGTGGTCAGGTTGCTGGCGCGGCGGTTCCGCCTCCGGTAGAAAATCCTCTCCCCCGGCTGCTTTCCGGCTGCCTCTGGGTTGTAGGAGAGTGATGTGATGCCCATTCGCTTCGTGGCCGTAATCGCCATTGTCGCCCTGCTCGCCGGTTGCGGGGGGCGTCCGATCGGGGTCATGACGCCGACGGGGCAGACCGTGGCGGGAACCACGCCGGTCAATCTTCTCGTCGCCACCACCCGTGCGCCATCTGAAAACGCCGCCGTGCTTTTTGGCGGCGAGCGTGGAACGGGTCTGAAGGTGGATGCGGTGACGGTTTCCATTCCGCCCAACGCCAACCGCAAGGTCGGGCAGGTGCAATGGCCGAAGAAGCTGCCGCCCAATCCGCTGAAGGATTTCACCACGGTGGCGGTGGAGCCCATTCGCTCCGAAGCCGAGACCAGAAGCTGGATCGGCAGACACATCCAGAAGGACCGGCGCGTGCTGGTCTTCGTTCACGGTTTCAACAACCGGTACGAGGAATCCGTTTATCGCTTCGCGCAGATCGTCCATGATTCCGGCACTGACGTCGTGCCCGTCGTCTTCACCTGGCCGTCGCGAGCGAGCATCTTTGACTATAACTACGACAAGGAAAGCACCAACTATTCGCGCGATGCGCTGGAGGAGATGCTGACCCGCCTCGCCAAGGACAGGTCCATCGGCGAGGTCACGGTCATGGCCCATTCCATGGGCACCTGGCTTGCGGTGGAGGCGCGGCGCCAGATGGCCATCCGCAATGGCCGTGTCGATCCGAAGATCGGCAATGTCATCCTCGCGGCGCCGGATCTGGATGTGGACGTATTCAGCCGGCAATTCGCAAGCCTCGGCAAAACCCCGCCGAAATTCACGCTTTTCGTTTCGCAGGATGACCGCGCGCTCAGCCTGTCGCGCCGCATTTCCGGCAATGTCGACCGTCTCGGCCAGATCGATCCATCGGTCGAGCCCTATCGCAGCGAGCTTGAAAAAGCCGGTATCACCGTTCTGGATTTGACCAAGCTGCAATCCGGTGACCGACTGAACCATGGCAAATTTGCCGAGAGCCCCGAGGTCGTGCGTCTGATTGGCGACCGCCTTATCGCCGGGCAGACGGTAACGGATTCCGACGTCGGTCTCGGTGAAGCTCTTGGCGCTGTCAGCATTGGTGCTGCGCAAACCGTTGGGACGGCGGCCAGCGTGGTGGTCAGCGCACCGATTGCAGTTTTCGATCCGCGCACGCGGGAAAATTATGGCAGGCAGGTGGAAAGACTGGGCCGCTCCATGGAAAACACGGTCGGATCGGTGGGCGATACGGCCGGCTCCGTGGTGGACGATCAGGCGCTTCAATCGTCAAGGGTGAACTGCGATGCTGCTGCCAATCGAAACCGGGCGGAATGCCGTAACCGCTAAAATACGATGCGAGAGAGGGGGGCGGAAACGCTAAGCGTTTTTGTCATCCCGCTCCCGTAGTTTTGTATACAGCTTGTATTTTTATCTGTATGGTCCGGTTAACAGCTCAACTTCCGGAGTAAGACCCCATGCGTTGGAAACGCACTCTCCAGCTTCTCGATGTCCATTGCGAAGGCGAAATCGGCCGTGTCGTCACCGGGGGCGCGCCGAAAATTCCCGGCAATACCGTGGCCGAACAGCTTCACTGGATGAATACCGATCCGCAGGGTGAGGCTCTGCGCCGCTTTCTGACGCTGGAACCGCGCGGCACGCCCATGGGCTCGGTCAATCTTCTCCTGCCGCCGAAACATCCGGATGCGCATGCGGCTTTCGTCATTCTCCAGCCGGATCAGGCGCATGCCAGCTCGGGCTCGAATTCCATCTGCGCAACGACGGCGCTTCTGGAAAGCGGCATGGTGGAAATGCAGGAACCGGAAACCGTCATCATTCTGGAAACGGCTGCCGGTCTGGTAAAGGCCACGGCCACCTGCCGCGACGGACGCTGCGAAAAGGTCAAGCTGACCATGGTGCCGTCCTTCGTGCACGAGCTGGATGTCAGCATCGACACCCCCGAATGGGGCAAGGTGACGATGGATATCTCCTATGGCGGCATTTTTTATGCGCTGGTCGATGTCCGCCAGATCGGTCTCACGATCGAAAAGGCCAATGCCGCGAAGCTGGTCTCGGCGGGCATGATCCTGAAAGATTTGGTCAACCGCGAAATGACCGTCGTCCATCCTGAAATCCCGGCCATCTCAGGCGTCGCCTATGTGATGTTCCGGGATGTGGATGCGGACGGTTCCATCCGCACCTGCACCACCATGTGGCCGGGCCGGGCGGATCGTTCGCCCTGCGGAACCGGCAACTCCGCCAATCTTGCCACGCTTTATGCGCGCGGCAAGGTGAAGGTGGGAGATGAATATAAATCCCGCTCGATCATCGGTTCGGAATTCGATGTCGGCCTTTCCGCCGTCACCGAGGTGGCGGGCCGTCCTGCCGTCATTCCAACCATCGCCGGGCGCGGCTTCACCTTCGGTCTGCATCAGGTTGGTCTCGATCCCTTTGACCCCCTGGCTGATGGTTTCGCGATGACCGATGTCTGGGGTCCGGAGGCGGGTAACATCTGAGCCACGCCTCAAAAAAATGACATTTACAGCTGCCTGATGGACTTTGGCGGCTGTTTTCCCGCGGCAAAAGATGCTAAGCGGGCGCCAATTCCGTCATGCTCCGAGGTATCCCGATGAAGTCGCTCACCCTGCGCCGCCCTGATGACTGGCACCTGCACCTGCGTGACGGGGCAATGCTGGAAGGGGTGATCGGGGATACGAGCCGCCATTTCGCCCGTGCCATCATCATGCCGAACCTGGTGCCCCCGGTCGTCACCACGGCCGATGCCCGCGCCTATCGCGAACGCATTGTCAGGGCCATTCCGGCGGGCGATCGTTTCGAGCCGCTGATGACCCTCTATCTGACTGAAGACACGCAGGCCGACGACGTGGAAGAGGGCAAAAAAAACGGTCTCATCACCGCCGTAAAGCTCTATCCGGCCGGCGCGACGACCAACTCCCACGGCGGTGTGCGCGATTTCAACAAGGCCATGCCGGTTCTGGAGCGCATGGCGAAGATCGGCCTGCCGCTCTGCGTGCATGGCGAGGTAACGACACCGGAAGTCGATATTTTCGACCGCGAGAAAGCCTTCATCGATACGGTTCTGGAACCTCTGCGCCAGCGTCTGCCGGAACTCAAGGTGACGATGGAGCACATCACCACCCGCGACGGCGTGGATTATATCAAGTCGTCCAAGGCCAATCTGGCCGGCTCGATCACCACGCACCACCTCATAATCAACCGCAATGCCATTCTGGTTGGCGGTATCAAGCCGCATTATTATTGCCTGCCCGTTGCCAAGCGCGAGGAGCACCGGCTGGCGCTGCGGGCTGCTGCGACTTCGGGCGACGCCCGCTTCTTCCTCGGCACGGATTCCGCCCCGCATGTGGACCCGCTGAAGGAATGCGCCTGCGGCTGCGCCGGCATTTACACCTCCATCAACACCATGAGCTGCCTTGCCCATGTCTTCGAGGATGAAAACGCCCTCGATAAACTGGAAGCCTTCGCTTCGCTCAACGGCCCGGCCTGGTATGGTCTTGCACCGAACGAGGAGACGATCACGCTGATCAAACGCGAGGAGCCGGTGTCGTTTCCCGCCAAGATCGAGACGGGCGCCGGGCCGGTGACCGTATTCGACCCGATGTTCCCGCTCCATTGGGATGTAAGCTGATTTTTTTGACCGCCGGCACTGCCGGCGGTTTTGTTATGGTCCTCAGGCATCCACCCATAAATTTCGGTGCCGCCTGCGGATGCCTGCAATGCTGAATCGAGATGCTGTGCTTTCCGAAAACCGATCCGGGTTTTCGGAGCGATAAACCAAGGCCGAAAAAGGAGAACGCCTATGAACCATTTCACATTCACTGACCGCACCGTTGTTGCGGAACTGGTTGCGAAGATGTTGTGGGAAATCAAGGCGGTCCATTTCAATTCCGAAAGCCCCTACACCTTCGCTTCAGGCATGAAGAGCCCGGTTTACATCGATATGCGCAAGCTCATCTCCTTCCCGCGCATCCGCTCGGCGGCAATGGATTTTGCGGCGGCGGCTGTCATGCGCGAGGCCGGTTTCGAGAAGTTCGACTGTGTGGCGGGCGGTGAAACGGCCGGCATTCCCTTTGCCGCCTTCCTTGCCGAGCGCCTTGGCCTGCCGATGATCTATTGCCGCAAGAAGCCGAAAGGCCATGGCCGCAACGCCCAGATCGAAGGCCATATGCCGGAAGGCGCACGCGTTCTCGTCATCGAGGATCTGACGACGGCCGGCGGCTCGATGTTCACCTTCATCGACGCCATCCGTGCGGCGGGCGGTATCGTCGATCACGGCATTGCGCTCTTCTATTACGGCATCTTCGAAGAGGCCGAAGCGCGCTTCGCCAACGGCAATGTCAAGCTGCATTACCTGACGACCTGGCGCGACGTTCTGGCGGTCGCCCGCGCTGAAAAACTGTTTGACGAAGAGACCCTGTCCGAGGTCGAGGCCTTCCTCGATAACCCCCTGCCGTGGTCGGCAAAGCGCGGCGGTGTCAGCGAATTGCCGCAATCGTGATTTCGGATGCGGCCAGCCCGGTTTTGCGGCTGGCCTTCCGATCGATCTTCGTCTAAATCGATTTAAGTCCATTTGATTTGCTGTTTGAGGAGGACCGTAATGATCCTGTGTTGTGGTGAAGCCCTGATCGACATGCTGCCCCGGCAGACGACGCTGGGTGAGGCTGGTTTTGCCCCCTATGCAGGCGGAGCGGTCTTCAACACGGCGATTGCGCTGGGGCGTCTCGGCGTCCCATCCGCGTTCTTCACAGGTCTTTCCGACGACATGATGGGCGATATCCTGCGGACAACCCTGCGGGCGAGCAATGTGGATTTCAGCTATTGCGCAATGCTTTCGCGGCCGACCACGATCGCCTTCGTCAAGCTCATCGATGGCCATGCCACATACGCTTTTTATGACGAGAATACCGCCGGCAGGATGATTACCGAGGCCGATCTTCCGGCGCTTGGCGCGGATTGCGAGGCGCTGCATTTCGGCGCCATCAGCCTCATTCCGGAACCCTGCGGCAGTACCTATGAGGCGCTGCTGGTACGCGAGCACCAAAGCCGCGTCATTTCGCTCGATCCGAATATCCGCCCCGGTTTCATCAAGGACAAGCAGGCGCATATGGCCCGCATCCTCCGTATGGCGGCGAAGTCTGACATCGTAAAATTCTCCGACGAGGACCTTGAATGGTTCGGAGTGGAAGGCGACGAGGAGACGCTCGCACGCCACTGGTTGCATCATGGCGCAAAACTCGTCGTGGTCACCCGGGGCGCCAAGGGTGCCGTTGGTTATTCGGCCAATTTCAAGGTGGAAGTGGCGTCCGAGCGAGTAGAGGTAGTCGATACGGTCGGTGCGGGCGATACATTCGATGCCGGCATTCTCGCTTCGCTGAAAATGCAGGGCCTTCTGACCAAGGCGCAGGTTGCCTCGCTGACGGAAGAGCAGATCAGGAAGGCTTTGGCGCTGGGTGCGAAGGCTGCTGCGGTCACGGTCTCGCGGGCCGGCGCGAATCCACCCTTTGCGCATGAGATCGGTTTGTGATGGGCGCGGTTGAACCATTTTGAACAGGTGGTTCAACACTCTCCCCGCCGCTAAAGCCGTAAAAAACCGTTATTTCGATATTATGAAGCTTGTGTCCGCTGTTTTTTCACGAAACAAGCATCGCATGAGCGTTCCCAAGTCCCATCCTTTTGATTTCGACCCGACCTATGGCATGCAGCGTGAACAGTTGCTGGCCATCACCCCGCCCGAGGCGCCGCCGGGCTTCGATGATTTCTGGAAAAAGCGCTATCGCCGCGCACTCGCCACAGATCCTCGACCGGTACTGCGCAAGAGCAGGCTCAGCGACCCCCGCTGGCATGTCCTCGATATGACCTACACCTCCACCGGCGGTTTTCGTATCGGCGGGTGGCTGCTGCTACCGCGCGAGGGGCAGGTGCGTCGCGGCCTCGTTGTGGGCCATGGTTACGGCGGTCGTGAGGCTCCTGATTTCGACGTGCCGGTGGAAGAAACAGCCGTGCTGTTTCCCTGTTTTCGCGGGCTTTCGCTGAGCGCCTGTCCGCCGATCTCGTCCGACCCGGCGCTCCATGTTCTCTATAATATAGACAGGAAAGACGATTACATCATTGGCGGCTGCGTCGATGATCTGTGGGTTGCCGTTTCCACGCTCATAGCCCTCTATCCCTGGCTGGAAGGGCAGGTGGGTTATAGCGGCATCAGTTTCGGCGGCGGCATCGGTGCCCTGGCCATCCCTTTCGACGAGCGCATTGATCGCGGCCATCTTGTCGTGCCGACATTCGGACACCGGCCGTTCTGGCTGACGCTGCCCCCCGTCGGCAGCGCGGATGCGGTTCAGACGTACCAGAAGACCCATGCCAATGTGCTTGAAACGCTGCGCCTGTTCGACGCCGCCTGCGCCGCCGCCCGCATAAAAGTGCCGATGCTGGTCGCGCCTGCGCTTTTCGATCCGGCAGTGGCGCCACCTTGCCAGTTCGCCGTGGCCAATGCTCTGCCACAATCAAAATTTAATGAAATCTTCATCCTCGACGCCGGGCATTTCGATTACCCTGACAGCGCATCGCAAGATGCGGTCCATAAGGACAAGGTCAGACGGTTTTTCAAGGTGCCATGAAACGCGAATATCTCCGTTGGTATAGTCAAAGGCTCCATCGCGACATGGAGCTGTTAATATTCGGACATTCTGGCGCCAAGGTGCTGATGTTTCCCACCCGCGACGGGCGTTTCTTCGAATATGAGGAACTGGGCCTTGTTGGCAGTCTGGCCGACAAGCTGGAGGCGGGCCACCTTCAGCTCTATTGCATAGAGGGGCTGGCCAGAGAGACCTTCTATGCGGCCGGGCATCATCCCGCCGATCGCATTCGCAGGCATGCCGCTTTCGAAGAGTATATTCTGAACGAAGTGCTGCCGCTGATGGCCGAGAAAAACCCGAATAGTGACACGATCGTGCAGGGCTGCAGTCTCGGTGCGTTTCAGGCCGCCAGCCTCGTCTTTCGCCACCCGCATCTTTTTCGCAAGCTCGTCGCCTTTTCCGGTCGTTATGATCTGACGATGAAGGTGGAATCTTTCGGTGACCTGTTCGACGGCTATTACGACGACGATGTTTATTTTCTCATGCCGAGCCATTTTCTGCCGGGCCTCGCCTGCCCATGGCGGCTTGATCACCTGCGCCGCATCGACATGGTCTTCGCCATCGGCGATGCCGACCCGTTTCTGGACAACAATCATCATCTGAGCCGGGTTCTGTCGGACAAGCAGGTGGGGCATCAGATGCATGTCTGGGATGGCCGCGCCCACCGTGCGGGCGCGTGGCGCAAGATGGCTGCGCTTTATATTTGAGGCCGGGCCTCACCTCTCAGGCGAGCAGGAATTCCATCAGGGCATTCTGGGCATGTAGGAGAAATGCCTTCGCTGCCCGGCTCTGGCAGGCCGGGTGCACCATGGCGTCCGTCGTCACCTCCTGACCACGCGCGACTGGCGGGCAGGGCAAAAAGATCGCATCGGGCCGCATCCTGTCGAGAAGGGATGCGGATATGCTATAATCCATCAGATGATGATCTGCGCCGGTGGGCCAGGAATCGGTAATGACCACATCCGCATCCAGCAACTCTGCCATCTCAGTGCTTACCTGGAAGTTCGGATTGATGAGGGCGGCATCGGTGACGTGCCATTGATCGGGATAAACCTGCGTGACCTGAATGGGCAGGGAAATCGAGGCTTCGACCCATGAGCGTAAAATATTGGCATCCGGTGCCACACCGACGATTTTGAGGCCGTCTATCCGGCCCCTCACGCTTTTGACATAGGCCAAATCGCCAAGCGTTTCGCATGGATGATTGGACTTTGTCCGCGCGTTGATGACAGGCGCGCGCATTTCGGCTGCAAGCGCCCGGAGGGTCGAGAGTTCTTTCGTGCGGACGATCAGCAGATCGAACCAGTTGTCGAGATAGCCCGCCAGATCGGCAATGTCTTCGCGGCCGTTAAAGCTGATCGGAACGGTGACGCAAATGCCGCCCATCGCCTGAATGCCAAGATCAAAAGCTGCGGTATTGCGCCAGCCGGTGTCATCAACGATCAGCCCGATGCGCTTTCCCTTGAGGGTCTGTGGCATCGTGGCCTTTGACCAGTCCTCGGCCAGAGCGCACGCGCGGTCGATGATCGAGAAGACCGCATCCGCAGGCAGGTCGTGAAACTCCAGAAAGTCCTTGCCCGGCTGCAACGGCATATGCGCCTCCAAAACGACATTCGACCAACGCTGCATTGAAAAAGCCGGAAGTCTCCTTCCGGCTTTCGTAAATTGCGGCGTGTGGGGTTTATCCCGCCAGTCCCGCCCGCGCCTTCACCAGTCCCTGCGTCGAGCTGTCATGGCCGGCAGCACTTTCCTTGCCTTCAACGACGGGAAGCAGGCCGGTCGCCAATTCCTTGCCAAGCTCCACGCCCCACTGGTCGAAGGAGTTGATGCGAAACAGCACGCCTTCGACGAAAACGCGATGCTCGTAGAGCGCGATCAGGCGGCCAAGCGCAAAAGGCGTCAGCTTGTCGTAGACGAAGGTGATGGACGGACGGTTGCCGGTGAAAACGCGGTGCGGCGCGATGAAATCGGCGAGTTTGTCTTCCATGCCCTTGGAAGTGAGCTGGGCTTTCGCTTCGGCAAGCGTGCGGCCCTTCATCAGCGCTTCCGATTGCGCCAGGCAATTGGCGATGAGAAGCTGGTGCTGGTGGCGCAGTTCTGGCTCAAAACCGTTGGCGGCGATCATGAATTCCGCCGGAATGACGCTCGTGCCCTGGTGGATGAGCTGATAGAAGGCGTGCTGGCCGTTGGTGCCGGGTTCGCCCCAGACAACCGGGCCGGACTGGCCTTCGACCGGCGTGCCGTCGATGGTCACACCCTTGCCGTTCGATTCCATGTCGAGCTGCTGCAGGTAGGCGGGGAAACGCGAGAGCCGCTGGTCATAGGGCAGGATCGCCCGGGTTGGATAATTCAGCACGTTGCGGTTATAAAAACCGATGAGGCCGAGCAACATCGGCAGGTTTTCGCGGATCGGCGCCTCGCGGAAATGCCTGTCCATGGCGTGCGCGCCATCCAGAAACTTGCCGAAATTATCCGGCCCGATGGCGATCATCAGCGGCAGGCCGATGGCGGACCAGATCGAATAACGCCCGCCGACCCAGTCCCAGAAACCGAAGATGCGGTCGCTTTCGATACCGAAGGCAGCCACCTTGTCGAGCGCGGTCGAAACGGCGGCGAAGTGATGCTTGACGGCTGCTTCACCCAGCTTTTCGGCGATGAAACGGCGCGCCGTGGCGGCATTCGTCATCGTTTCGATGGTGGTGAAGGTTTTCGAGGCGACGATGAAAAGCGAGGTCTCGGGGTCAACCAGCTTCAGTGTGTCGGCAATATGTGCGCCATCGATGTTGGAAACGAAATGCGCGCGTGGGCCATCATGGAAAGGCGCCAGCGCCAGCGTCGCCATGACAGGGCCGAGATCGGAGCCGCCGATGCCGATATTGATGACGTCGGTAATCTTCTTGCCGGTCGCGCCCTTGAGCGAGCCGGAGCGGATCGCATCGGCAAACTTGCCCATGGCCGCCAGAACGGCGTTCACATCAGCCATCACGTCCTTGCCATCAACGAGAACCGGCGTATTGGAGCGGTTGCGCAGCGCGGTATGCAGCACGGCGCGGTCTTCGGTGAAGTTGATTGCCTTGCCGGAGAACATCTCCTCGCGCTTTGCCTCGACGCCGCCTTCGCGTGCGAGCTGTTCGAGAAGCGTGACGATCTCCTCATTCACGGCGCATTTGGAATAATCCATCAGCAGGTCATCGAATTTGGCGCTGAAACGGCTGAATCTCTTGTCGTCGGCCGCAAAGGCGGCGCGAAGATCGGTTGCGGCTGTGCTGCTCGCCGTTGCTTTCAGTTTTTCGATGGTGGCCTGCATCTTGTGCTCCTCGGCTTCCGTGGAAGGATGAGGAAACTATTCTTTTTCAGGCGGCCAAATCAAGGCGACTTTGATAAAAGAAAAGGGCCGGGATGAAAGAAAGAGCCGGTTGCCCGGCTCTCCCCATTGGCTGAGACAATCAGTTCAGATTGCGCAATTCGCGCCGCAAGATTTTGCCGACATTCGATTTCGGCAGCTCGGTGCGGAACTCGATGATTTTCGGCCGTTTGTAGTTCGTCAGGTTCTTGGCGCAGAAGGCCTTGAGCTCCGCTTCCGTCAGGGACTGATCCTTCTTGACCACGAAAAGCTTGACGGTTTCGCCGGAATGTTCATCCGGAACACCGATTGCCGCGCATTCCAGCACACCCGGATGGCTGGCCGCCACTTCTTCCACCTCGTTCGGATAGACGTTGAAGCCGGAAACGAGGATCATGTCCTTCTTGCGGTCGACGATCTTGGTGTAACCGCGCTCGTCCATGAAACCCATGTCGCCTGATCGGAAGAAGCCGTCCGCGGTCATGGCCTTTGCCGTTTCATCCGGCCGCTGCCAGTAACCGGCCATGACCTGCGGACCACGGATGCAGATCTCGCCGACTTCCCCCGTTGGCAGGCTGTTGCCGTCCTCATCGCGAATATCGATTTCGGTCGAGGAAATCGGCAGGCCGATGGTGCCGCTGAATTCCGTGGAATCGAGACGATTGACCGTTGCAACGGGTGATGTCTCGGAGAGGCCGTAACCTTCGGCAATCGGGCAGCCGACGATGGAAAGCCAGCGCTCCGCAACGGGCCTTTGCACCGCCATGCCGCCGCCGAGAACCAGAATGAGGGACGACAGATCGAGCTTGCGGAAATCCTCGTTGTTCATCAGCGCGTTGAAAAGCGTGTTGATGCCGGGGAAAACATGCGGCTGATAATGCGCCAGCTCCTTCACGAAGCCGGGAATATCGCGCGGATTGGCGATCAGCAGGTTATGGCCACCGAGCGCAATGCCCATCAGCGAATTCACCGTCAATGCGAAGATGTGGCAGAGCGGCAGCGCGCAGATGAAGTTGAGAACCTCCGGGCGATCTTTTTTGCCATTGAAGGCCGCGTCCAGCCACAGGCTAATCTGGACCTTGTTGGCCAGAAGGTTGGCATGGGTGAGAACCGCACCCTTCGATACGCCCGTTGTGCCACCGGTATATTGCAGGAAGGCGATGTCCTGCGCCGTGAGGCTGACCGGCTTCAACGAAAATCCCTGACCTTCCTTCAGCATCGCCTTGAAGCCGATGGAGCCGGGGATGGTGTAGGCGGGCACCAGTTTCTTGACCTTGCGAACCACCAGATTGACGATATGTCCCTTGAGACCAAGCAGATCGCCCATCGCCGCGACGACCACATGCCGGACGGCGGTTTTTGGCACCGCCTGCTGCGCCACATGGGCGAAGTTTTCCAGCACAAAGATCGCCTTTGCGCCGGAATCCTTAAGCTGATGTTCCAGTTCGCGCGGTGTGTAGAGCGGATTGACATTGACCACGACCATGCCAGCTCGCAGGATCCCGTATACGGCGACGGGATTTTGCAGGATATTCGGCATCATCACGGCAACCCGGTCGCCTTTTTCCAGTCCTCTGGATTGCAGCCAGGCGGCGACCGCGCGGGTTTCAGCGTCCAGTTCCCGATAGGTCAGGGACTTTCCCATGCTGGAAAAGGCCTTGCGGTCGGCAAATTGCGCACAGCTCTTTTCGAGAAGTTCGACAAGGGAGGCATGGGCGGATGCGGGGATTTCGGAAGGTACGCCCGGCGGATAGGATGCCAGCCAGCGCTTCTGTGCGCCGACATTTTCCGGGTGTCCCAGGGACAGTTCACTCATGCTTCTCCTCCCAGAGTCTTTGTTGCGCCGCGCATTCATTGAAATACGTTAACGGCGCTTTCGGCTGCCTGATGTTCACGAGGCTCCCGCATTCAACCGGCCCAATCGGCCGGGTTGAGGAAACCTCATGTGGCGTCACCGGATCGACCGCTCCTCTCGCTCCCCGGTAACGAATGATAGACGCGTAATCCATTGGCGTCCATCTCGTCGGCAAAACCTATTTAACTCTAACGTAAACGTCAATATTGCTGCCGCACATCTCGCCAACTCGTGAAGGGAAATACATTTTTCCCGGCTTTTTTGACTTTAATCCTGATTTGAGCGATCAACATAATTCGCAAAGCAGGGCAGGATTGGAAATGGCAGGCAGGGCAGCGCTTGAACTGAAATCGGTTGGGAAAAGATTCGGCGATACGGACGTGCTGTCCGATATCGATCTTTCCGTCGAACGTGGCGAAATCATTTGTCTGGTGGGGCGCTCCGGCTGTGGAAAATCGACCCTGCTGCGCATTGTGGCGGGCGTGGAGACGCCGGATCATGGCAGCGTTTCCCTGAACGGCGCTGTCGTTGCCGGCCCCGCTGTTTTCGTGGAGCCGGAAAAGCGCAATATCGGTTTTGTCTTTCAGGATTACGCGCTGTTTCCGCATCTCACCGTCGAGCAGAATGTCATGTTCGGTCTTCGCACTTTGCCGAAGGTAGAAGCCCGCCGCCGCGCTGCCGAGATGATCGAACATGTTCACCTGCAGGCGCTGGCAAAACGTTATCCGCATACGCTTTCGGGCGGTGAGCAGCAGCGCGTGGCGCTTGCCCGCGCGCTTGCACCACAGCCCGGCCTGCTGTTGATGGACGAGCCCTTTTCCAATCTGGACAGGGGATTGCGCGACAGCGTGCGCGAGGAAACGCTCGGCCTCCTGCGGCAACGGGGCACGACGGCGATCATGGTCACCCATGATCCGGAGGAGGCGCTTTCCGCAGGTGACCGTGTGGTTCTGATGCAGCGCGGACGTATCGTGCAGAGCGGCACGGGTTACGAAATCCACGACAATCCCAAAACCCGCTATGCCGCCGATTTTTTCTGTGCCTTCAACAAGATCGAGGGCCGGGTGAGAGAGGGTCGCGTCGAAACGCCGCTCGGGCTGTTGGGTGACGCCTCCGATCTGCCCGATGGTCTCGCCGCCGTCGCTTATGTTCGCCCCAATGCGATTTCGATCATCGAGGACGGCGCCGCGAAAGAGGGGATTGCCGGCGAAATATCGAGCCGCGTTTTTCTCGGCGAGATCGAGCAGCTTGGCATAGCCGTGCCCGGACTGCCTTCCGACCTGCGGGTCAGGACGATGCAGCGCACACCCGCCCGGACCACGGCGGTGCGCTTCGGTATAGACCCCAAAGGGGTTCTCATCTTTACCTGAGGTTGAATGAATGGACTGGCGCTTTTATTCCCTGTCTATTTTCAACTCTTGGTGATCGCAGCGGCTCAAAAAACCAGGAAATAAAACTTGATTTGGGCCGTCATGTATGATGTCTGCTCCCCCTATATTGCCGCTATCGGAGAGGGAGACAAAACATGACGAAATTTACGAGATTTACCCTGCTTGCCAGCACGGTTGCCTTTGCGGCCGGAACGGCCAGCGCTGCTGAACTCAACATCTACACTACCCGCGAACCGGGCCTGATCCAGCCCCTGCTGGAATCCTTCACCGCTTCGAGCGGCGTCAAGGTCAACACCGTGTTCCTGAAGGACGGTCTTGCGGAGCGCGTTCTGAGCGAAGGCGCAAGCTCGCCGGCCGACGTTCTGATGACCGTGGATGCCGGCAACCTCGTTGATCTCGCTGAAAAGGGCGTCACCCAGGCGGTTGAATCCGAAACCCTGACGAAGGCTATTCCCGCCGAGCTTCGCGACGCCAAGGGCCATTGGTTCGCGCTTTCCATGCGCGCCCGCGTTCTCTACGCGGCGAAGGATGTCGATCTCGCCTCCTTCAACTATGAAGATCTGGCGGATGCGAAGTGGAAGGGCAAGGTTTGCATTCGCGCCGGCCAGCATCCCTATAACACGGCGCTGTTTGCCGATTACATCGCCCATTACGGCGCTGCGGACACCGAGAAGTGGCTTGCCGGCGTCAAGGAAAACCTGGCCCGCAAGGCAGGCGGCGGCGACCGCGACGTTGCCAAGGACATCCTCGGTGGCATTTGCGACATCGGCATCGCCAACTCCTATTATGTCGGCCTGATGCGCTCGGGCAAGGGCGGCGAGGAGCAGGTGAAGTGGGGCGACGCCATCAAGGTGGTTCTGCCGACCTTCAAGAACGGCGGCACGCAGGTCAATATCAGCGGCGCGGCTGTGGCCAAGAATGCTCCGAACAAGGCGGAAGCCGTCAAGCTGCTGGAATATCTCGTTTCGGACGAAGCCCAGAAGATCTATGCTGAAGCCAACTACGAATATCCGGTCAAGCAGGGTGCTGCTCTCAACGAGATCATCGCTTCCTTCGGCACGCTGAAGATCGATAACAAGCCGCTGACGGAAATCGTCTCGCATCGCAAGCAGGCGAGCGAGCTGGTCGACAAGGTCGGTTTCGACAAGTAAAGGCCAATCAGCGATAACATGGTGGAAGGCGTTCGCATCTGCGGGCGCCTTTCCGCGTATTTTCCAAAAGCACATGAATCCAGACGCCATCCAGCCATTGACACCTCGTGCCCGAGCCAGGTTTTCATCCACCTTCTGGTGGCTGTGTCTCTCCGTGCTGGCGGTCTGTGGCGCCATGGTGCCGGTTCTGGCGCTCGTCTCACAGGCTTTGCAGGGGTCTGAAGGCCTTTGGGCGCATCTTGGCTCGACCGTGCTCTGGACGGCGCTTCCGGATACGGCGATCCTTCTCGCTGGTGTCGGGCTGCTGGCCGGTGTCATTGGAACCTATGCCGCCTGGCTGGTCACCGCCTATGATTTTCCCGGCCGCAGATTATTGGAATGGGCACTGCTGCTGCCGCTGGCCATGCCCACCTATATCGTTGCCTATGCCTATCTCGATATCCTGCATCCCATCGGGCCGGTGCAGGGTGCGATCCGCTGGCTGCTCGGTTATTCAAGCCCACGAGAATTCCGCCTGCCGGACATAAGGTCGATGACGGGCTGCATCGTTCTCCTCGGCTTCGTGCTGTTTCCCTATGTCTATATTCCCGTGCGCGCCATGTTCCTGACGCAAGCGGGCAACCTGCTGGAAGCGGCCCGCACGCTCGGCGTTTCAAGACGCGCGGCTTTTTTCAAGGTCGCGGTGCCGCTGGCGCGCCCGGCGATCGCGGTCGGTATCAGCCTAGCCTTGATGGAAGCGCTGAATGATATCGGCGCATCGGAATTCCTCGGCGTCCGCACCCTCACCGTTTCCGTCTACACCACATGGGTCACGAAATCCGACCTTCCGGGTGCGGCACAGATCGCGCTCTCCATGCTGTTCATCGTTGTCGCCCTTGTGGCGCTCGAGCGCTGGGCGCGGCGCAAGCAACGTTACGCGGTTTCTGCACAGAAAAGCAGGGAACTGGAACCGCTGCGGCTCACCGGCCTGAAGGGCTGGGTCGCCTTCGTGCTCGGCAGTCTGCCGGTCCTGATCGGCTTCGTAGCACCCGCGAGCTATCTCGTCATTGAGGCTTGGAAGCGCTTCCGCTTCAGCGGCCTGTCGGCCCGTTTCGCCGATGAGGCTCTTAACACCATCCTCTTTGCCGGGCTGGCGACGGTGATCACGCTTATCCTGGGCCTTGCCGTTGCTTACGCCATGCGCGTTGCACCGGGACGTCTCGCGCTCTGGTCCTATCGTCTTTCGACAGTGGGTTATGCTGCCCCCGGCACGGTCATCGCCATCGGGGTACTGATTGCACTCGGCGGTTTCGACCGGTTTGTCGACCAGACCATGCGTGACTGGTTCGGCATCTCCACCGGCCTGATCTTCATCGGCAGCGGCGCGGCCCTCATCTATGCCTATTCGGCGCGTTTCCTCACCATTGCCGCGGGCGGCGTCGATGCCGGCCTCAGCCGCATCCCGCAATCCTTCGATCACGCCGCGCGTACGCTCGGGCGATCCGCGACGCAGACATTCCGCCAGATTCATCTGCCGCTTTCCAAGGCGTCGCTTGCGGCTGCGGCACTGCTGATCTTTGTCGATTGCGTCAAGGAGCTTCCCGCCACGCTTCTCCTGCGGCCGCTCAACTTCGAAACCTTCGCAACTCATCTTTATGGCGAAGCGGCGCGCGGCACCTATGAAGAGGCGTCTATCACAGCCCTGGCAATTGTCGTCATCGGCATGCTTCCCGTGGTGCTGCTTGCGAGGATCGGCCGGCGTAAGGGCTGACATCGAAGCTTAGCCCGATAAATGACGGGCGCAAAACTGTGCGAGAAGCCAATAAGCTTCAAATCCGCCCCGAAAACGACAAGCATCCCCACTTAATCATGATGTAAACACTCATCTTAATTGAGGTGCTGCGGCCTGTCGGATAGGGACATCGACCGCGATCTGTTTCGGGGCATATCTTGAAAAATTTGCATGGGATGTTTTTGAGCCGTCTGGCTTTGGGCACGGCCGCCATTGTTTTGCTGGCGCCAGCGATGGGCCACGCGCAGGACACGACCGTTCTGCAGCAGATTACCGTTGAAGGGCAGGGCGCGGGAAACGCGACTGGCCCGGTCCGCGGTTATGTCGCGAAGAAAAGCGCCACCGGTTCGAAAACCGAGACGGAAACCAAGGATATTCCGCAATCCGTATCGGTCGTCGGCCGCCAGGAAATGAACGACCGCGGCGCGGTGACGAAAATCGATGAAGTGCTGCGTTACACCCCCGGTGTGACGGCGGAACCCTTCGGCACGGACCCGGACACGGACTGGATTTATATTCGCGGTTTTCAGGCAACCCAGACCGGCGTGTTCCTCGATGGGCTGAACCTGTTCAGCTACGGTTTCGGCGGTTTCCAGATGGATGCCTACGGTCTGGAGCGCGTGGAGGTCCTGAAAGGCCCCGCCTCGGTGCTTTACGGCGGCGCCAATCCCGGCGGCATTGTGCAGATGGTCCGCAAGCGCACGCAGGATGAGTCGGTGCGGGAAACGGAAATCGGCATCAATAATTTCGGCAATGCCTTCTTCGGCTTCGATCTCGGCGACAAGGTCGATGAGCAAGGCGTGTGGAAATACCGCGTCACCGGCAAGGTCTCCGGCGGCGACAATTACACCGACTATTCCGAGGATTTGCGCGGCTTCATCATGCCGCAGATCACCTTCGAGCCGGATGCGCAGACAAGCGCTACGCTCTACGGCTATTTCTCGGCGCTCGATCAGGTCCATATCGGCAACGGCTTCCTGCCCTATGTCGGCACGGTCGTGGACGCGCCCTTCGGCAAGCTCGATCGCAAGGCCTTTTATGGTGAGCCGGATATCGATAATGGCCGTGTCTACCAGTCGATGGTGGGTTACGAAGTCAGCCATGAATTCGACAATGGCTGGAAGATCAGCCAGAACGCCCGTTACGGCCACCTCTACAAGCACGAGACCGGACCCTATGCGGGCGGCTGGGCCAATGCGGACGCTAATGGCCAGCCGATCCTCGATGCCACCACCAACGACTATATGCTGACCCGCTTCGGTTATGACGGCGTGTCGAAGGTCGACAGCTTCGGCGTGGATAACCGTGTTGAAGGCGAGTTCGATACCGGCGCGGTCAACCATTCGCTGCTCTTTGGCCTCGACTATAAATATTACCGGCTGGATCAGGTGCAGGCCTGCTGCGGATCGAATTCGATCGGCGCGCTCAACCCGGTCTATGGCTCGACGCAGGGAACGAATTTCGTTTATGCCGACAATATCGTGACCCAGCAGCAGATCGGCATCTACGCCCAGGATCAGCTGCGTTTCGGCGATGGCTGGCTGGTCACGCTGAACGGCCGTTACGATTATGTCGATACGGAACTGAACAACAGGCTGCCTGCCGGCCTGTCCCGCCGCTCCAATGACGATGCGTTAAGCGGCCGCGCCGGTCTCGCCTATGAATTCGACAATGGCCTGACGCCCTATGTCTCGGCTGCCACCTTCTTCAATCCCCTCATCGATACGCTTGCCGACGGCCCCCCCGCCGTACCGGAGGAGGGACACCAGTTCGAGGCGGGTATCAAATATGAGCCGACCTTCTTTGACGGCAGCATCACCGCCTCCGTCTTCAAGCTGGTCAAGGACAATGCCATCGTGTCCTATACGGCGGGCGGCGTGACCACGAGCGGCCAGTTCGGGCAGGTGGAATCCACCGGCCTCGAGCTGGAGGCCAAGGCCAATCTCAGTGATAACTGGAAGACCATCGCGTCCTATTCCTATACCGATCTCGATATCACCAAGGATGCCAATCCCAACCTGATCGGCAAATCACCATGGATCGTGCCCGCCCACACCGCCTCGCTGTGGCTGGATTACGCCTTCACCAATGATGCGCTGGAAGGCCTAAGCCTTGGCGGCGGCGTGCGGTATCAGGGCAAATCCTGGGCGGATGCGGCCAATACGCTGCGCGTGCCGGATGCCGCCGTCTTCGACGCCGCAATCCGTTATGAGAAGAACGACTGGACCGCATCGATCAACGTCGCCAATGTCTTCGACAAGGAATATGTGAAGAGCTGCGCCGGGGTCTCCGTCTGCGGCTGGGGCGATAGCCGCACCATCACTTTCAAGCTTTCCAAGAAGTGGTGATGGGCGGCCAAAGGCCGTAGTTGCGGGAAAATTGGTTTGCCACTATAAACATGAATAGATTTATCATGTTATAGTGGCGCCATGGCGCCCTGCGGGATCGAGAGGCCATGGCTTTCCGCGTGCGGATGGAAAATGAGATCGAGGGTTTTGCCGTCATTGGCGGCCCGCGCTCGAGGGTGTGGAACGGCATCGTCGCCGATCTCTGGGACGTGCGCTGCGCCCCGAAGGCGGGTGGCCGTTATGTCGGCAAGGACCCGCGTTTCGTTTTCCTGCTCGATATGGATGGGACGGATGACGGCCGCTTCATGATGAACCGCTGCCGCCGCGATAATTACGGGTCGTCAAAGGCGAACCGGATTTCCTTCGTTCCCGCCGATCTGGATGTTCATGCGGAACTGAGCAATGTCTCCTTCGTGCGCCACCTCGATCTGCATTTCGATGCGGGATTGCTGGGTGCCCGGCTGGTACAGGGCTTCGATCCGCACGGGCTGCTCGATCCGCATCTGATGTTCGAGGATGAGCGCCTGCTGGCGCTGGCGCGACTGATTGCTGCCGAATGCGATAATCCCGATCCGCTGCACGACCTCTATGGCGAAAGCCTCGTGCTGGCGCTGCTCACGGATTTCCTGAAAGTGAAGCGGGAACCGGTCAAGAAACGCAGCAAGCTCGCCGCCTGGCAATTAAGGGCGGCGACGGACTATATCCGCGAACATTGCCTGCGGTCGATCCGGCTGGAGGAGCTGGCGGAACTCACCAACCTCTCGCAATCCCATTTCAGCCATGCCTTCAAGGCCTCTACCGGCGTGCCCCCACACCAGTGGCAGATGCAGGCGCGCATTGATCGCGTCAAGGAATTGATGATGCGGACCGACATGGCGTTGACCGACATCGCCATCGCTGCCGGTTTTTCGGACCAGGCGCATTTCTCCCGCGTCTTTCGCAAGATGGTCGGTGTTTCCCCCTCCGTCTGGCAGAAGATCCGTCAGTAGGCACGGATTTCGTTCCATTTTCCTCCAAAAAAATTCCCGCCGAGGCGTCTGAAACGCGGCGGAACGAATTGTCCGTCGCGGGGTTTACCAGACGTGACATCAAAGAGGAAAAACAAGGAGGAAAGGCACATGATGCATCAGGAACCCCGCGCCGGACAGGACCCCTATGTCAAGGATACGCCGAGCCTGATCGCCAGCGACAAGGTGGAAGGCACCCGCGTTTATGGTGCTGATGGCAAGCATATCGGCTCGATCCAGCGCATCATTCTGGAAAAACGCGGCGGCCGCGTCGCCTATGCGGTATTGAGCTTCGGTGGCTTTCTCGGAATCGGCGACGACTATTACCCACTGCCCTGGGAAAAGCTGCATTATGACGAAGAACTCGACGGCTACCGTATCGATCTTACCAAGGAAGAGATCGAAAACGCGCCGCACTTTGCCAATCTGGATGATAATGACCTGCTGAACGCCAGGGACCGCAAGGTCTACGACTATTACGGCGTCGCTCCGTACTGGATGTAAAATCTGCTAAAAGGCGCTTCCGGCTGTTCTATCTCCGGAAGTGTCTCACATAAAGGAACGGCTCCTTTTCAGGAGCCGTTTTTCGTTTGGCGCGTCAATGCGTGTTGTTCTGCATCTCGGAAACCGCATCGGTAAAGCACTTGCGTGCCTCTTCGGGCGATTTGCGCCCGTCAAGAGCGGCGCGGCAGGCGCTTCTCGCTCTTACGAAGCTCAACCCCCCGATTTTGGGCCAGCCTTCGGTCAACAATGTCAGTGCTTCGAAGGGGCCGGCGATGACACTCTTGCCATTCGCCTCAAGATTGACCTCTACAGGTTCTGTCCATCTCTCGTTCTTCATCGTGCACCTCCCAGAGCAACGCGATCCCGAAATACACCCGACAGCGAAGCAACCCATGAACGCAGTCGTGTGTCACTGCTGCTTAGGATATGCGCAAGCGATCGAATTGACAACGGGGATCAGCGGAAGCCGAAAAACGACAGGATCGCCAGAACGATGACGACGAGGCCGACGATGTAGATGATCTGGTTCATGATTTTCTCCTTGGCTGGTGTCATCACCATAACGTGAGGGAGAAGACGAGGTTCCAGCGGCCAATGAGAATTTAATCACGTACTAAAATGTTGCGAACATCTCATCGTCGATAAAAGGCTATGTCACCTGCGCAGGATTACCCAGATGGCGTGAATGATGCCGGGAACATAGCCGCAGAGTGTCAGGAGAATGTTGATCCAGAAATGCAGGCCGAGCCCGACCTGAAGAAAAACGCCGACGGGCGGAAGGATGATGGCGATCAGGATACGGATGACGTCCACGGTGGGTGCTTTCAAGTTAACCAAGACTAGACAATCAACGTAAGTGGAGCCCGGTTGGTTTCAACGTCCTATTGATGACGAATACCTTCCTTCATCTGGCAACCGGAAGCCGCCAATTCTGAGGGATCCACTCCCGTGTGATGCATTAGGCGAGCGGGCTCAGCACCATTCAGCCCTCGTTCAGGCCTGCCGCATCACTCTTGCTCACGGAACCGAGGACACAGACAGACGTTGAGGTCCGTCATTGGGAGATGAGATCATGAAGATTCTAACCGCAGCAATCTGCCTCCTATCGGTCGGCATCCTGAGCGGATGCGTTGACGATGGTGGTTACCGCACAGGCGGATATTACTCGTCCGGCGTCTATTATCGATCTTATGATCGAGACAGATATTACCGGGATTACGACCGCCGGAACTGGCGACAACACAGAGAGTGGCGGGATCGCAGGGATTGGCGCGGTGACTATCGTCACCGCCCGCGCCCACCGTCTTACGGTCAATATGGTGTGATTGTTCGTTAACGGCGGCGTTCTTATCGCGCCGGTCTGCATGGCCGGCCATGTGATTCGGGTGATTCCCGACAGCGCGCGTCTATTTAGATAATAGTCTGGGAGAAAAATGGTGCCGCTTACGTGACTCGAACACGTGACCCCGTCATTACGAATGACGTGCTCTACCAACTGAGCTAAAGCGGCCCGATTGTGACCCGTTTGTTGCGGATCAGCTTCATGGCGGGCTGATACAGGCAATGCTGACGGATTTCAAGCCTTGAATGTACCGGTTTTGAAATTTCCGCAAAAAGCTTTGCCTGTCCGTTGTTTGGCGGTGGCGTCAGCCTTTCCCGCAGATGCGGTTTTTGGCCGTTTCATATTCATTTGCCAGACGATCGACGAGTGCTGCCACGGGTTCCACCGTTTTCACGGCGCCGATGCCTTGCCCAGCGCCCCAGATGTCCTTCCAGGCCTTTGCGCCACCGGTGGCGGTTTCAAAGTCCATCTTCGAGGGGTCGGCTTCGGGCAGATTGTCGGGGTCCATGCCGGAGGCGACGATCGAGCTTTTCAGGTAGTTTCCGTGCACGCCCGTGAAATAGTTCGAATAAACGATATCCTTGGCCTGGGCTTCCACAATCGCCTGCTTGTAACCTTCGGAAGCGCGCGCTTCCTGAGTGGCGATGAAGGGGGTGCCGATATAGGCCATGTCAGCACCCATGGCCGGCGCGGCGGGAATGGAGCCGCCATTGGCGATGGCGCCGGCCAACAGCAGCGGGCCGTCGAACCACTCGCGGATTTCCTGAACGAGGGCGAAGGGCGAAAGTGTGCCCGCATGTCCGCCGGCACCCGCCGCGACCGCAATCAGCCCATCCGCACCCTTGCGGATGGCAGAGCGGGCATGGCGGTCGTTGATGACGTCATGTAGCACGATGCCGCCATAGGAATGCACGGCTGCATTGACCTCTGGCACCGCGCCAAGCGAAGAAATCACCACCGGCACTTTGTATTTCACGCAAAGGCCGAGATCGTGTTCCAGCCGCCGGTTGGACATGTGCACGATCTGGTTGACCGCGAAGGGTGCGGCCGGGCGCTCGGGATTGGCACGGTTGTGCGCGTCGAGTTCCTCGGTGATCATCGCCAGCCACTCGTCGAGCTGGCTTTCGGGTCGCGCGTTGAGCGCCGGGAAAGCGCCGATGACGCCGGCCTTGCATTGCGCCAGCGTCAGTTGCGGATGTGAAATAATGAATAGCGGTGATGCTATGACCGGAAGACGCAGATTGTCTTTCAGCACGGACGGTAGCATGTCTCCTCCCACGAATTACGTTTACGCGCACGTAAGTCAATATCGCGTTCGGGAGCAGATTGAAAGCGAAAACAGCGTGGCACTTGCATCTCGAATCTGCGTTCGTAGCGCCACAATGGATCGATTTTCCTGAAAGCAATCCGGTCTTTATCATAAACGAAGCTTGCGGAGGGGCGGTATAGCCGTTACCGAATCGTGAACCCATGGCGCAGCGCCGCATATTTTTTGCAAAGCGTAATAGAACAAGGATCGGTCGTGAGCGGACTGGAAACGGCAATTAGAAATGCTCTGGAAAAATCGGACAGATCGAACGCCGAAGTTCGTGCACGGATTTACCAATCGTCCCGTCAGGCACTGGAAGCAGGGCTGCGCAAGCAGGGCATAGACGATCCACAGGTCGTCGCCCAGCAGCGGCAGCGGCTTGAAGGCCTGATCCACCAGATCGAGAATGAAGAGCGCAACAGTCTTCTGGACAGGGTGGAGCAGCAATTGCGCCCGCCAGCAGCGGAAAGTCCGGCACAGGATGATCACGCGGTCGATCCCGTTTCGCAGACGCCTCACCACGGCGATTTGGGTGTTGAGCCGGAACTGCGTGGTGAAACGCGCGATGTGCGACCGGGTGCTGCCGTCGCTCCGGCGCCGCTGAATGCGGGCCAGCGCAATGGAAAGCCGCCGAAGAGAGGCTCCCGCACCAGCGATTCCTCGCTTGCCTTCCGTCCGGAAGGCGCGGTTGGCCGCCGCAAGCGCCGGGGGCTTTTCGCCCGCCTTTTTATCTACGTGACGCTTCTGGCCTTTATCGGTTTTGGCGCCTGGTGGGTTTATTCTTCCGGCCTCCTGCTGTCGCCGGAACAACGTGATACCAGCGTACCCAATCCGCCGGCGCAGGTGCAGTCGGAGGACTTCAACGGGACGGAGCCTGCGCCGAGCCTTTCGGCCGGTCGCGGTTTTTCCGACGACTGGGTTGAGGTCTTCAATGCCGAGCGTGGCAGTTCCGGCGTTTCGGCCGGCCAGCGCGCCAATGTCGAAAACATCGCCACACCCGCCGGCAAGGCTATAAAGATAACCTCGAGAAGTGTGGCGCAGGATGGCGCCGTCAGTGTCGAGGTTCCGGTGGAGGTGATGCGGGATATGGCGGGCAAGTCCTCGACCATATCGATCACGCTGCAATCCTCCAGCGACCGGCAGACCCAGGTTTCCGTGGCCTGCGATTTCGCAACCCTTGGCGATTGCTCCCGCCACCGCTTCACCGCCACGGCCGAGCGCGCGGACATGCTGCTGAACACGACATTCGAACGATCTCTCGCCCCCAATGCGCCGGGGAAGATCTTCATCAACAGCGATATCGACGGCAGCGGCCGCCCGGTTAATCTTTATTCCGTGCGCATTCTGCCGGGCCAGTAACGGAAAAACGACAGGCGCCTCGAGTGGCGGCGCCTGTCATCGCCTGCCGGCCTCACTTGAGAAAAGCCGGGCCTGATCCCAATATCTTGTCGTCGATTTCGCCGATCGCCTTCTCGTCCTTGCCCTCATAGTCGAGCGCAAGAAGAATGTGGCGGATGAGGTTCACCCGCGCGCGGCGCTTGTCGTTGGCGCGCACCACTGTCCAGGGGGCGGCATCGGTGTGGGTCTTTTCCAGCATCTCGTCGCGCTTTTGCGTGTAGTCGTCCCATTTCGTCAGCGCGGCTATGTCCATATCCGAAAGCTTCCAGCACTTCAGCGGGCTGTGGCGGCGATCATGGAAGCGCTCGATCTGCGTTTCGCGACCGATGTCGAGCCAGAATTTGAAAAGATTGATGTCTTCATGGGCCAGCATCTTTTCCAGACGCGGCGTTTCCTTGAGGAAGAGCTTGTGTTCTTCCGGCGTGCAGAAACCCATGACCGGCTCGACCCCGGCGCGGTTATACCATGAGCGGTCGAAGAGAACGAATTCGCCGGCGGTCGGAAAATGCGAGATATAGCGCTGGAAATACCATTGGCCGCGCTCGGTTTCCGTGGGTTTGGTCAGCGCCACCACGCGGGCATAGCGGGGGTTGAGATAGGCCCGGGCCGCGAAGATCGCGCCACCCTTGCCCGCCGCATCGCGGCCTTCGAAAACCGCCATGACCCTTTTGCCGGTCGCCTGCAGCCAGAACTGAACCTTGACCAGTTCCACCTGCAGCGCCTCGAGAGCGGTGTCGTAGTCCTCCCGCTTCATCTTCTTGTCGTAGGGAAAATTGCCGGCGGAAAGTTTCTTTTCCTCAACCCATTCAGGAAGAACCGGATTGTCGATGTCGAAGCTGCGCAGTTTGCCGCCAATGGTGATCTCGACCGTCCGCTTCTTCGTTTCTTCGCCCATGGGTTCCTCCAGATGTTGTTGTGTAAAGGCAACTCACCGCCAATGAGTTCACATCCATTGCCAGAATTCAAGTGAAACAGGACCGGTTGACGGGGATGCGGCGGCGGGAGCGATTGCCGCGTCGATTTTGCGCATATACGTTGTGGAAAATGCGCGATGATGAATCTCTGTCATGAAGCTGGCCTATGAGATTTCGATGCGCTGTCAGATGAGAATGGAAAGAGCAGGCTGAAATGGCAGTCATGAAAGGCGATGGTGGATTAAGGCTTTTGGGAAGGAAGCTCGGCCGGAACTGGTTGCCCGTTCTCATCGTCAGCATGCTCGCCATCGTGGCCGTTGCGGAACTCCATACACCCTATATGCCCGCCGCCCTTTGGCTTTGCGCCGTCATTGCCATTCTGGCCGTTGCGGAGGGCCCGGCGGCCGCCTCCGCAAAGGACGGAGTTGCGGCGGCGGAGACGGATGAGCCGGAAGTGCCCGGCGAAAACGTCATTTCGGGCGTAAGGGCGGGCCTCGCGGTTCTGGATACCCCCGTTTTCATTCTCGACAAGAACGCCAGCGTGCTGTTTCAGAACGGTGCGGCCGAACGCGCCTTCGGCCAGCTGCTTGCCGGTGCACATATTTCCGCCCGGCTGCGCTCTCCCGGCCTGCTGGATGTCATTCGCGAAACCATCACCACCGGCCAACCCAACCAGGTCGAACATTCGGAGCGCTTTCCTTCCGAACGGGTCTTTATCGTCCGCATCGCCCGTGCGGATGTAGGAGAGGGGGCCAGTCCGCCGTTCTACATCCTGTCGTTCCGCGACGTTTCGGAGCTGCGTCGCATCGACCGCATGCGTAGCGACTTCGTCGCCAATGCGAGCCATGAATTGCGCACCCCGCTCGCCTCGCTCCGCGGTTTCATCGAAACCATGCAGGGGCCGGCGCGCAACGACCCGAAGGCACAAGAGCGTTTCCTTGCCATCATGCTGGATCAGGCAACCCGCATGAGCAGGCTGGTGGACGATCTCATGTCCCTTTCGCGGCTGGAACTGCGCGCAAACATCGCGCCCGACCAGAAAGTCAATCTCGTTCCCGTCATCGGCCATGTGCGCGATACGCTGCTGCCCCTTGCCGACGAGCTTGATGTAACCATCACGCTGCACCTGCCGGACCGGCCGGCGGAAGTGCAGGGGGATCGCGACGAACTGGTGCAGGTATTCCAGAACCTAGTTGAAAATGCTTGCAAATATGGTCAGGAAGGCAAGGTCGTGGATGTCTGGCTGCGCGCCGAACCCGGCAAGCCGGTGGAGGTGAGTGTCATCGACAAGGGGCCGGGCATTCCCGCCGAACATGTGCCGCGCCTGACGGAGCGTTTTTATCGTGTCAGCGTCGCCGACAGCCGCTCGAAAAAGGGCACGGGCCTCGGGCTTGCCATCGTCAAGCACATCCTCACCCGCCACCGCGCCCGCCTCATCATTAAATCGGAATTGGGCAGCGGCACGGACTTCACCGTGAGATTCTGACATAAAATATGCATCTGCTTTTAACGTCGTGAATATTTATAAATTAAATCAGTAATTTAGACTGTCACAAATCTTTCGTCAAAGTGACATAAAAGGATGTGGCTACGGTGGTTAAGAAAAGGTCGCCGAGCGCAAGCTAAGAGCGAGTGTCGCTATCGGCTGCGTCCACAACAAAGCCCACGACGGGAGAGACAAATGAACATCGTTAAATTTTCCGCAGCAGCTCTGGTGGCTTCTGTCGCCTTCGCTGGCGCCGCCGCTGCTCGCGACCAGATCCAGGTTGCCGGTTCCTCCACGGTTCTGCCCTACGCCAAGATCGTTGCCGAGACTTTTGCCGAAACCTTCCCGAACTTCAAGGCTCCGGTTGTTGAGTCCGGCGGCACGGGCGGTGGTCTGAAGGCATTCTGCTCGGGCGTGGGCGAAGGCACCATCGACATTGCAAACGCTTCGCGCAAGATCAAGAGCGACGAACTGGCTGCCTGTAAGGCTGCTGGCGTCACCGACGTTCAGGAAGTGAAGATCGGTTACGACGGTATCGTCTTTGCGATGGACTCTTCCAACAAGGACATCAAGCTCGAGCCGAAGGATCTTTACCTCGCGCTCGCTGCTGAAGTCGTCAAGGACGGCAAGCTCGTTGCCAACCCCTACAAGAAGTGGTCGGAAATCAACAAGGAACTGCCTGACGTAGCGATCGCCGCTTACATCCCGGGTTCCAAGCACGGCACGCGCGAAGTCTTCGAAGAGAAGATCATGGCTGACGGCTGCAAGGAAGCCAAGGCGACCGACGTCATCAAGACGCTCATCACCGACGCCAAGCAGGCTGCTGCAAAGTGCGTTGCAGTCCGTAAGGACGGCGCAGCTGTCGACATCGACGGCGACTACACCGAAACGCTCGCTCGTATCGATGCCAACAAGACCGGCCTTGGCGTTTTCGGCCTGGCTTTCTATGAAAACAACGCTGACCGTCTGAAGGTCGCGACCGTTTCGGGCGTCGTTCCGTCCACCGAAACCGTTGCCAGCGGCAAGTACCCGGTTTCCCGCCCGCTGTTCTTCTACGTGAAGAAGGCTCACCTGGGCGTTATCCCGGGCCTTAAGGAATATGTCGAGTTCTTCGTTTCCGACGAGATGATCGGCCCGGATTCCCCGCTCGCCAACTACGGCCTGGTTGCCGCCCCGGACGCAGAGCGCGAAGAAATCCGCTCGAAGTTCTCGGCCGGTTCCACGATGTAATAGAAAGAGGGGTGCGGCTCTGCCGTGCCCCTCATTCCACTTCGCTGAGGCCGTTATCCGCGGTTGACAGTTCCTACTCATCGCCATCCACATGATTGTCGATGGATTACAGATGGATAGGATGTATCAACCTTGACGCTTGCCAGACGATGATACAGTCAGGCGGCAGGCATCATGGGATGGTCCAGCGGTCTCGTTTTGATGACTTTTTGATTTGCCCGATATCGCACCGTGCTCTTGAGGCACGCCGAGGGAACTCTAATGAACACATCGATCCTTTTGCTGATACTGGCGCTCATCGGCATCGGCAGCTATCTGCTCGGCAGCCGCCGCGCCGTTGCCCTGTCTGGTGGTCGCCCCTCCAGCATGCATTCCCGTGTCGGTTATCACGGCTCTTACGCGGTCGTCTGGGCTGTTTTGCCCGCGGCGTTCATTCTCTGTGCCTGGCTCGTTATCAGCCCCCTGTTCGTCACATCGGCGGTGCGCGGTAATTTCCCCGAGGACGTGCGGGCGCAATCCGAAGCGCAGCAGAGCCTGACCTATGGTATGGTGACCTCCATCGCCCGCGGTCTTCAGCGGCTGACGCCGGAAGAAACCGCTCAGGTTGAGGCCGATACGGCTGCGGTCCGGCCTCTTCTGGCATCGAAGGGTGTGGCGATCGCCGGTGATCCCGAGCGCTTCATGGTTGATGCCGCCCAGACGCTCAACGGCATGACCTCCACCAGCCGCATCGCGATGATTGCCGTCGTGCTGCTAGCCGCGCTCGGCGGGGGCGCCTATGCGCTGCGTGCGATCGCGCCGCGCTTCCGGGCGCGCAACCAGGTCGAGAAGGTCATTCTTGCGGCCCTGCTCGTCGCCTCGTCCATCGCTATCCTCACGACCATCGGTATCGTCCTGTCGATGCTGACGGAGGCGATCCAGTTCTTCACCATGGTCCCGGCGCACCAGTTCTTCTTCGGAACGGTATGGGATCCGCGTTTTGCGGCAGCCGGTGCGACCGACTCCTCCGGCCAGTTCGGCCTGATCCCGCTGCTCGCAGGTACGCTTTACATCGGCTTCGTCGCCATGCTGGTCGCGGTTCCCGTGGGTCTGTTTTCGGCGATATACATGTCCGAATATGCCTCGCCGCGTCTGCGCTCCGTGGCAAAGCCGCTGCTCGAAGTGCTCGCCGGCATCCCCACCATCGTCTACGGCTTCTTCGCGCTGACGACGGTTGGTCCTTTCCTCAGAGACATTTCCACGCAGATCAATGGTCTCGCGACGGGTAATTACGCCAACTTCATCCAGGCGCAGAGCGTCATCACCGCCGGCTTCGTCATGGGCATCATGCTGATCCCCTATGTCTCGTCGCTGTCGGACGATATCATCACCGCCGTGCCACGCTCGCTGCGTGACGGTTCCCTCGGTCTCGGCGCCACGCGGTCCGAAACCATCAAGAGGGTCATCGTTCCCGCCGCTCTTCCCGGCATCGTCGGCGCTGTGCTGATGACGGCATCGCGCGCCATCGGCGAAACCATGATCGTGGTTCTCGCGGCCGGCGTTGCGGCCCGCCTGCAGCTCAATCCATTCGAGCCCATGACCACCGTGACGGTCAAGATCGTCAGCCAGCTGACCGGCGACCTTGAATTCACCTCGCCGCAGACGCTGGTCGCCTTTGCGCTCGGCATCACGCTTTTCGCCATCACGCTTTGCCTGAATATCTACGCGCTTTACATCGTGCGCAAATACCGGGAGCAATATGAATGACCGACATCGTCTCTCCCGCAGCCGGCGCGAACGCCGCGAACAGGGCCACGCGCCGTGATATCGGCATCAAGCGCCGTTATGCCGCCGAACGCCGCTTCCGTGCTTACGGCATGGCAGCGATTTCCTTCGGCCTCATCTTTCTCTTCTTGCTGCTCTTCTCGGTGGTTTCCAAGGGTTACACCGCCTTCCAGCAGACGATGATCACCGTTCCGGTCGAGTTTTCCGAACAGATCATCGATCCGAAAAATGAGCGCGCCACCAATCCGGCGAAGCTGATGACGGCCAATTATCCCGTTGTTGCCCGTGACGCGGTCGCCAAGGTCCTTGGTGTTGCGCCGACGGACCGCGCCGGTCTTCGTGCCGTCAACCTCTTGATCTCCGACAGCGTGCGCACGCAGCTTCGCGACATCGTCGTCGCCGATCCCGCCGTCATCGGCACCACGCGCACGGTCACGCTCCTGGCCTCGGGCGACGTCGACAGCGCCTTCAAGGGCCAGGTCGATATGACCGCCGATGAAGCCAATCGGCGTATCTCGAACCAGCAGCTCGGCTGGATGAACCAGCTCGCCGAAAGCGGCCAGCTCGGCAAACATTTCAACACCGGCATTTTCGTCAACGGCGCTTCGAGCCGTCCGGAAGCGGCGGGTGTCGGCGTGGCGCTGATCGGTTCCTTCTACATGATGCTGATCGTGCTGGTGCTGTCATTGCCGATCGGCGTCGCGGCCTCGATCTATCTCGAGGAATTCGCCCCGAAGAACCGTCTGACGGATCTTATCGAGGTGAATATCAACAATCTCGCGGCTGTTCCTTCGATCGTTTACGGTCTGCTCGGCCTCTCCGTCTTCATCAACTTCATGGGCTTTCCGCGCTCGGCTTCGCTGGTCGGCGGTCTCGTCCTGACGCTGATGACCCTGCCGACGATTATCATCGCGACCCGCGCTGCCCTGAAAGCCGTGCCGCCGTCTATCCGCGCCGCAGCCCTCGGCCTCGGCGCTTCCAAGATGCAGACGATCTTCCACCATGTGCTGCCGCTCGCCATGCCCGGCATTCTGACCGGCACCATCATCGGTCTCGCCCACGCGCTGGGCGAAACGGCGCCGCTGCTCCTGATCGGCATGGTGGCATTCGTTGCGAATTACCCGACGACGCCGATGGATCCGTCCACGGCCCTGCCGGTGCAGATTTACATGTGGGCGAACGAAGCCGAGCGCGCCTTTGTCGAAAGGACATCCGGCGCTATCATCATCCTGCTTTTGTTCCTCATCGTCATGAATGTTGGCGCAATCCTGTTGCGTCGCCGCTTCGAGCGGCGCTGGTAGAGGGAGATTGAGCAATGAACATGTTGTCGGAAGCAGCAGTTGAAAAGGCGCTGGACAAGAAAATGAATGAAGTCTCATACAAGATGATCGGCAAGGACGTTTCGGTTTATTACGGCGAAAAGCGCGCGCTTTACGACGTGAACCTCAACGTTCGGGAAAATACGGTGACCGCGCTTATCGGCCCGTCCGGCTGCGGTAAATCCACCTTCCTGCGCACCCTGAACCGTATGAACGACACGATCGACGGTTGCCGGGTCACCGGCAAGATCACGCTCGATACCGACGATATCTACGATCAGGCGATCGACGTTGTGGAATTGCGCGCCCGCGTCGGCATGGTGTTCCAGAAGCCGAACCCCTTCCCGAAGTCGATCTACGAGAACATCGCCTATGGCCCGCGTATCCACGGCCTTGCCCGCAACAAGGCGGATATGGACCAGATCGTCGAGCACAGCCTGCAGAAGGCGGGTCTCTGGAACGAAGTGAAGGATCGCCTGCTGGAGTCCGGCACCGGCCTTTCCGGCGGTCAGCAGCAGCGCCTGTGCATCGCGCGCGCGGTTGCCGTCAGCCCGGAAGTGATCCTGATGGACGAGCCCTGCTCGGCGCTGGACCCGATCGCGACCGCCAAGGTCGAGGAATTGATCCACGAGCTGCGTACCAATTACACGATCGTCATCGTTACGCACTCCATGCAGCAGGCGGCGCGTGTTTCCCAGCGCACGGCCATGTTCCACCTTGGTCATCTTGTCGAAGAAAACGAAACCGACAAGATGTTCACCAATCCGGACGACCAGCGCACGCAGGACTACATCATGGGCCGCTTCGGCTGATCCCGGCCGGCGCTTTATCGAAACCGAACAAGACTGGTGCCTCTGCCGTGCCCGCTTCCGGGTACGCGCATGCAGGCCAAGCCGGAGGACTAGACCATGACACAGACAACGACCCATTCGCATATCCTGTCGGCCTATGACGACGAACTGAAATTCCTGACGCGCCGCATCGCCGAAATGGGCGGTCTCGCGGAACAGATGTGTGCCGATGCCGTGCGTGCGCTCGTCAATTCCGACGCCGCGCTCGCTCAGAAGGTCATTTCCGATGACGCGATCCTCGATCATTCCGAGCGCGAGATCGGCGACAAGGCCATCGTCACCATCGCCAGACGCCAGCCGATGGCGGCCGACCTTCGCGAGATCATCGGCACGCTGCGTATCGCCGGCGACCTTGAACGCGTTGGCGACCTTGGCAAGAACACTGCCAAGCGTGTGATCGCGGTTGCCGGAACCGGTGTGCCGCGCAAGCTCGCCCGCGGCATAGAGCACCTGTCGGAGCTTGCGCTGGTGCAGCTCAAGGAAGTCCTCGACGTCTATTCCACGCGTTCCGCCGAGAAGGCCAATGCCATCCGCGAGCGCGACGAGGAAATCGACGCCATGTATACGTCGCTCTTCCGTGAGCTTCTGACCTACATGATGGAAGATCCGCGCAACATCACCACCTGCACGCATCTTCTGTTCTGCGCCAAGAACATCGAGCGTATCGGCGACCACGCCACCAATATCGCCGAGACGATCTATTACATGACCACCGGCAGCCAGCCGGAAGGTGAGCGTCCGAAGGACGACAGTTCCAACACGCTCGGTTCGGTGACCGAGTAACAGACGAGCAGCGGCTTGCGGAGTTAGCATATGGTGCCCAAGATTGCAGTTGTGGAAGACGAGGAAGCGCTGAGCGTCCTCCTTCGTTACAATCTCGAGGCTGAGGGATATGACGTCGACACGATACCCCGTGGAGACGAAGCAGAAATCAGGCTGCAGGAACGTATTCCGGACCTTCTTATCCTGGATTGGATGCTTCCCGGCGTTTCCGGTATCGAACTGTGCCGTCGGCTCAGAATGCGGCCGGAAACAGAACGCCTGCCCATCATCATGCTGACGGCGCGCGGCGAAGAAAGCGAACGGGTTCGCGGCCTTGCCACCGGCGCCGACGACTATGTCGTCAAGCCGTTTTCGACACCGGAACTCATGGCCCGGGTCAAGGCCATGCTGCGCCGGGCCCGTCCCGAGGTTCTCTCCTCGGTGCTGAAGTGCGGTGATATCGAGCTGGATCGCGAGACCCATCGCGTTCACCGCAAGAGCCGCGAAGTGCGCCTCGGCCCGACGGAGTTCCGCCTGCTGGAATTCCTGATGACCTCTCCAGGCCGGGTTTTCTCCCGCTCGCAATTGCTGGATGGCGTGTGGGGTCACGATATCTATGTGGATGAGCGCACCGTCGACGTGCATGTCGGGCGCCTGCGCAAAGCGCTCAATTTTTCGCATATGCAGGATGTCATCCGTACCGTGCGCGGCGCCGGATATTCGATGGAAGCCTGAGCAAGACTCGACCGACGAGTTAGACTCGGGGCAACATCCCGCCAAAAACCGAAAGGCCCGAAACCGGAATGGTGTCGGGCCTTTCGGTTTTTGGACGTCCCCAACCACGACGGCTTCATCCTTCTTGATGGGATGACGGACAATTGGCTGAAATCCCGCCCGCTCAATCGGGATTGTGGGTCGGGTTCGACAGCGATGGAGGATAGGGTTCGGCGCTTCGCCCGTGAGTTGACCCCCGGAACCGCCTGAATTTTGTCATAAAAAAACGGGCCCGAAGGCCCGTAGTTTTTGAGTGTCGAATGCGTGCCGCAACACTCAAGCCTTGCGGCGCTCGCTTACCGGCTGATAGGCGAGTTTCGCATGGAACTTGCAATAGGGCGAAGATTCCAGCGCTTCACAACCGCAGAAATGGAAATCATCCTTCAGCGGATCGCCGACCGGCCACTTGCAGGTGCGCTCCGTCAGTTCCGTCAGCGTCAGGCGACGGGAAATCGGCGAGACCACGTTTTTGGAAGGAACGTAATCGAGAACCTGTGCGGTCTCGATGTCGATCTCCTCATTCAGCGCGGTTGCCGCGTTCGAACGGGTGAGAATCCGCGCCGGCGCTGCATTGACGCGGCCTGCAAAGGTTGTCGCGCGTGGGGCAGGTGCAGCGGTGCGCTTGGGCGCAGAGCGCGCCGAAGTGACCGGACCGCCAGCCTTGACGCGTCCCGGCAGATTGAGGCGATGGACCTTGCCGATCACGGCATTACGGCTGACGCCGCCGAGCTGCGCTGCAATCTGGCTGGCGCTAAGGCCCTCGGACCATAATTTCTTGAGTTTCTCGACTCGTTCGTCTGTCCAGTTCATGCCGCTTCTCCGCTCGTCGCGTATAATGTCGGCAGAATCCTTCTCCGTCTCGCGGGCGTGCCGCGAGCGTGGTTTCTGCCGGATTTTTGGTGACTAGTTCCGCCGCAATGCAGTCTAGTAATTAGCGATTAACCTAGTGCCACGCAGACTCCGTGGCAAGAGTCGCGGGATTCATCTCGAATCGATTTTCCGGTTTTCCCCAACTTGCTGGCGAGTTGAGTCTGAAAGGCAACACCTTGGGCCTCGCAGGCCGCCACCTACTAGGGCTTGAGAAGCCCGGGAAATACGGACTTTTGTTGACATCGGCAGGCGAAGTGACAATAGTGCCCCTGCCGCCGCGAGGCGGCATTTTTGATTTTCAGGCGAGGGATAACCCTCAGAGCCTATTGACAACCGTCTGACAGCGCATCCGCGCAAGGAGTGATACAGCCATGGCCGAAGCCGCCGCGCCATTGTTCGATACGTTTGCAAGAGCCCCCCTGCGCTTCGAGCGAGGCGAGGGCGTCTGGCTGTTCACGGAGAGCGGCGAACGATATCTGGATTTTGCGGCCGGCGTAGCGGTCAATTCGCTGGGCCACGCCCATCCGCACCTCGTGGAAGCGATCAAGACCCAGGCCGAGAAGGTCTGGCACGTCTCGAACCTTTATGAAGTGCCGGGCCAGGAAAAGCTCGCCAAGCGCCTGACGGAAGCGACCTTCGCAGACAAGGTCTTCTTCACCAATTCCGGTGCGGAAGCGCTGGAATGCGCGATCAAGACCGCGCGCCGTTATCATTATTCCAAGGGGCATCCGGAAAAGTTCCGGATCATCACCTTCGAAGGCGCCTTTCATGGGCGTACGCTGGCGACGATCGCCGCCGGCGGCCAGCAGAAATATCTCGAAGGTTTCGGTCCCAAGGTCGAAGGTTTCGACCAGGTGCCCTTCGGTGACGTTGATGCGCTGAAAGCCGCCATCACGGCCGAGACGGCTGCACTTCTGATCGAGCCCATTCAGGGCGAGGGCGGCATCCGTGCGCCCAGCAAGGAATTCCTGCAGCTGCTGCGGTCGCTCTGCGATGAGCATGGCATGCTGCTGATTTTCGATGAGGTCCAGACCGGCGTCGGCCGCACGGGCAAGCTGTTTGCCTATGAGCAGACGGGTGTCGCGCCCGATATCATGGCGGTGGCCAAGGGTATCGGCGGCGGTTTCCCGCTCGGCGCATGCCTTGCGACGGCGGATGCCGCTTCCGGCATGACGGCGGGCGTGCACGGCACCACCTATGGCGGCAACCCGCTGGCCATGGCTGTGGGCAATGCCGTGCTCGATGTCGTCCTCTCCGAGGGCTTTCTGGAGAAGGTCCGTGATGTCGCGCTGGTCTTCCGCCAGGGCCTTGCTTCGCTGAAGGATCGTTATCCTGATGTCATCGAGGAAATTCGCGGCGAAGGCCTGCTTCTCGGCATCAAGGCGAAGGTCCCGTCGGGCGAACTGCTGCAGGCCATGCGCGGCGAGCATCTGCTCGGCGTGCCCGCGGGCGACAACGTCATCCGTCTCCTGCCGCCGCTCGTTACCACGGCGGAAGAAGCCCGTGAGGGGCTGGCACGCGTGGAAGCGGCCGCCGCTTCCCTGACAGCGAAACAGGCAAAAATCGCCTGAGGAAACAATAAAGGGCGGGCCTCTTCCCGGAGGCTCGCGAGCATGGGACGTTTGAAATGGCTTCACCTAAACATTTTCTTGACCTGTCGGCCGTCAGCTCGCAGGACCTGCGGGCAATTCTCGACGATGCCCGCGCGCGCAAGGCCGCAACCAAGGCCGGAACGGCGGAAAAGCCGCTTGCCGGCAAGATGCTGGCAATGATCTTCGAAAAGCCCTCCACCCGCACCCGCGTCTCCTTTGATGTCGGCATGCGCCAGCTTGGTGGCGAGACGCTTTTCCTCTCCGGTACTGAAATGCAGCTCGGTCGTGCCGAAACGATCGGCGATACGGCCAAGGTGCTGTCGCGTTATGTCGACGCCATCATGATCCGCACGACGGATCATTCGCGCCTGCTGGAGCTTGCCGAGCACGCAACCGTGCCAGTTATAAACGCCCTGACTGACGACACGCATCCCTGCCAGATCATGGCTGACATCATGACCTTCGAGGAACATCGCGGCCCGGTCAAAGGCAAGACCATTGCCTGGACGGGTGACGGCAACAACGTCCTGCATTCCTTCGTGGAAGGCTCGGCCCGCTTCGGTTACCGCATGACAATGGCGGTGCCGATGGGTTCCGAACCCCATGACAAGTTCCTGAACTGGGCCCGCAACAATGGCGGCGAAATCATGTTGTGCCACGATGCCGACAAGGCCGTGGCCGGGGCCGATTGCGTCGTCACCGATACCTGGGTTTCCATGAACCAGGAACACAAGGCGCGCGGCCACAACATCTTCCAGCCCTATCAAGTCAACGAAGCCCTGATGGCCAAGGCGGAAAAAGACGCGCTGTTCATGCATTGCCTGCCGGCCCATCGCGGTGAAGAAGTGACGGATGCCGTGATCGACGGTCCGCAATCGGTGGTCTTCGACGAGGCGGAAAACCGCCTCCACGCGCAGAAGTCCATCATTGCCTGGTGCATGGGCGCCATCTGAGCAATCCCCCGGCCTGACACGCCTCACGCCGGGTGCTTGAACTTGCCCGCATAGATTACCATCTGTGGGACTTCGAAGAGGCTCGTCGGTTTTGCTGGCGGGCCATCATCACGATTTGCACGTTTTTCCCGGAAGCGGTTTCTCTTCCCGGGTCTCTGTGCGACAAGCGGAAAAAGCACATTTTAAAAGCCGGACTTTTGGACGGTAGCGGCGCGACGGCTGCGCCAAGGAGTATGACATGGCAGATGTAACGGTTGAACTGGACGATCTCGATTTTGCTGGCGACGACAAGGTTGTGCCCTTTCAGGTCGAAGGTCTGGATGTGCGCGGCCGCGCCGTACAGGTTGGGCCGCTGCTGAATGCCATTCTCGAGCGGCACGATTATCCTGCCGCCGTCGCCCGCCTGCTGGCGGAAGCGACTGTTCTGACGGCGCTGATCGGCACGTCGCTCAAGTTTTCCGGCAAGCTGACCCTCCAGACCAAGGGCGACGGCCCGGTTGACCTGCTGGTCGCGGATTTTACCGCGCCTGAAAGCATGCGCGCTTACGCCCGTTTCGATGAGGAGCGGCTGGCGGCGGCGATTGCGGAAGGCGCAACCTCGCCGGAGCAATTGCTCGGCACCGGCATTCTGGCCTTCACGATCGATCAGGGCGCGGGCATGCAGCCCTATCAGGGCATCGTGCCGCTCGATGGCTCGTCGCTGGAAGACATTGCCGGGGTTTATTTCCGTCAGTCGGAACAGCTGCCTACCCGCGTGCGGCTGGGCGTTGCCGAGTTCTTCGACCGTGATGGCGAAGGCAAGCCGCGTCATGGCTGGCGTGCGGGCGGCGTTATCGTGCAGTTCCTGCCGCAGGCGCCCGAGCGGCTGCGTATGCGTGACCTGCATGGCGGCGACGGCGATGAAAGCGGTCACGAGGTGCAGGAGGATGATGCCTGGATGGAAGCCGTCACGCTGTTGAACACGGTGGATACCGACGAGCTGACTGATCCGCAGGTGCCGGTGGAACGCCTGCTCTTCAGGCTTTTCCATGAGAGCGGCGTGCGCATCTATGATCCGCAGGCGGTTTTCGACCGTTGCAGCTGCTCGCGGGACAAGATCAAGGGTGTGCTGTCAGGCTTCACCGCCGAAGAGATCAAGGCGAGCGAGGAAGACGGCGCCATTGCCGTGACCTGCGAGTTCTGCTCCACCACCTATCGCTACGATGTCAGCGAATTTGAAAATGCCTGAATAGAG
Source organism: Agrobacterium tumefaciens str. B6 (assembly GCF_001541315.1). GTDB lineage: Bacteria > Pseudomonadota > Alphaproteobacteria > Rhizobiales > Rhizobiaceae > Agrobacterium > Agrobacterium radiobacter. Next base: position 365,783 of record NZ_LMVK01000001.1, read on the forward strand.
AGCCGTGCCCCACAAAGGGTGCGGCTTTTTCATTGCCGGGCGAGTGGTTAGTTCAGAACCCGCATCAGGCCCGGTGAATCCAGCGAAAAGGCGGGTATGGTGACGTTGAACACCTCGCCATTTTCCGTTTCCATTTCATAGTGGCCGAACATCAGGCCCGAAGGTGTGTCCAGCGGGCAACCGGAGGAATATTCGTAGCTGTCGCCGGGTTTAAGATGTGGCTTCTCACCCACGACGCCAGGCCCATAGACCTCATCGACCTGTCCGTTCTGATCGGTGATGTGCCAATAGCGATTGACGAGGGTAACCGGAATATCGGAGTTGTTCGCGATCACGACTTTGTAGCCCCAGACGTAACGATCGTCATCCGGGTCGGATTGTTCCTCGAGATAATACGGGTCGACCGTTACCTCGATATCCCTTGTCAGAGCACGATACATACGCGCCACACCTCGATATTATGCCTGCCGCCACATCCTACACTATAGGTTCTGGCTATCGTCAAGAAAATGAATGACTTGACGGGCAGGGGGCATCTCCTGTTGCGCTGCTTTCCACCGTTAGGGATAACGGGAAAGGTAAATATTGGTTGCCTGATAGGGTCTTTTCGGACCGCACCGGCGAACCATGGCCCGACACGCGGTCAGGCCATGGCGATTTGCCGATTGAATTTTCAGGCCGAAACGGCCGCCAGACCCTTCGCCAGATCTTCCAGCAGATCGTCGGTATCCTCGATGCCGCAGGAAAGGCGCAGGGTGCCGCCGGAAATACCGAGTTCAGCACGCGCCTCGTCGGAGAGGTTCTTGTGCGTCGTCGTGCCGGGATGGGTGATAAGGCTCTTGGCGTCGCCGAGGTTGTTGGAAATCTTCACGATTTCCAACGCGTTCTGCAGCTTGAAGGCCGCTTCCTTGCCACCCTTCAACTCGAAGGCCACCAGCGTCGAACCGCCGGACATCTGCCGTGCGATGATGTCGGCCTGCGGATGGTCGGCGCGGCCGGGATAGATGACCTTGGCGACCTTGCCGTTATCGGCGAGAAAATCGGCGATTTTGCCGGCATTGGCCGTCTGCTGTTTCACACGCAGCGGCAGGGTCTCGATGCCTTTCAGTAGCGTCCAGGCATTGAACGGCGACATGGCCGGGCCGGTATGGCGGAAATAATCCTGCAGCTCTTCTTCAATCCACTTCTTGTCGGAAAGGATCACGCCACCGAGGCAGCGGCCCTGGCCGTCAATATGTTTGGTGGCCGAATAAACAACGATATGGGCGCCGAGTTCGAGCGGCTTCTGGAAAAGCGGCGTCGCAAAGACGTTGTCGACCACTACCTTGGCGCCGATCTGGTTGGCGAGCTTCGCCACGCCGGCAATATCCACCACTTCGAGCGTCGGATTGGTCGGGCTTTCGAGGAAGAACAGCTTGGTGTTCGGCTGGATCGCCTTTTCCCAATTGCCGAGATCGCGACCGTCGATCAGCGTGCATTCGATGCCGTATTTCGGCGCGAGCGTTTCGACCACCCAGCGGCAGGAGCCGAAAAGGGCGCGGGCAGCAACGATATGGTCGCCGGCGCGCAGCTGGCACATGATGGCGGCGGTGACGGCGGCCATGCCCGACGCAAGTGCGCGGGCGTCTTCAGCGCCTTCCAGCAGGCACATGCGCTTTTCGAACATGTCGTTGGTAGGGCTCGCATAACGGGCGTAGATGAACCCGTCCGTTTCACCCTTGAAGCGCGCTTCGGCGGCTTCGGAGTTTTCGTATACGAAACCCTGGGTCAGATAGATCGCTTCCGACGTTTCACCGTAAGGGGAGCGTAGCGTACCGCCGTGAACGAGCTGGGTTGCCGGGCGCCATTTATTGCTCATGTGATCACCTTCAAAACAAAAAAACCGGCCGCAAAAGCAGACCGGTTCCTAGCACCCGGTCTTTTTAGCCACTTGTTTAACGTGGCTGCAAGCCGACCGGCCAAATCACCACGGGATAAGCTTGCCATACTGCCGTTACCGGCTTGCGTCAATGCTTTCCTTTTGGTTTTGTCGCCGTAAAAAGGAATGATGACCATGACGAGAACCACGGGCATTTTGGCGGATGGCGCGATCAAGGCGCTGTTTGCAGGCGGCAAGCTGAAGAGCGAGGCCGATCTCGATGCTGATCAGGTGCAGCCTGCCAGCCTTGATCTCAGGCTCGGCTCGAAGGCCTATCGCGTGCGCGCCAGCTTTATGCCCGGCCCCGGAACCCACGTCCTCGACAAGCTCAATCGTCTCAGCCTGCACGAGATCGACCTCACCCAGGGCGCGGTGCTAGAAACCGGTTGCGTTTATATCGTTCCCTTGATGGAAAGCCTTGCGCTGCCGGCGGACATGTCTGCCTCGGCCAATCCGAAAAGCTCGACCGGCCGTCTCGATATCTTCACCCGCGTGATGACCGATAATGCGCAGGAATTCGACAAGATACCGGCCGGTTATGTCGGCCCGCTCTATCTGGAAATCAGCCCGCGCACATTCCCCATCGTGGTGCGCCGCGGCTCACGCCTGTCGCAGATCCGCTTCCGCATTGGCCATTCGCTGCTCAATGAAAGTGAACTGCTGAAGCTGCACGAGACGGAAATGCTGGTCGCAAGCGAAACGCCCAACGTGACCGGCGGCGGCATCGCGCTTTCGATCGACCTCAAGGGTTTCGGTGAAAACGGGCTGATCGGTTATCGCGGCAAACATCACACCGCGGTGGTGGATGTCGACAAGAAGGCCCAGCACGACGTTCTCGATTTCTGGGAACCGCTCTACGCACGCGGCCGCGCCGAATTGATCCTCGACCCGGATGAATTCTATATTCTCGTCTCACGCGAAGCTGTCCACGTTCCGCCGCTTTACGCGGCTGAAATGACGCCCTTCGACCCGTTGGTGGGCGAGTTCCGTGTGCATTACGCCGGCTTCTTCGATCCGGGCTTCGGCCATGCGCAGGCGGGCGGCACCGGCAGCCGCGCCGTGCTCGAAGTGCGCAGCCACGAGGTGCCCTTCATTCTGGAACACGGGCAGATCGTTGGCCGGCTTGTTTACGAGCACATGCTGCAGAAACCGGAAGGCCTCTATGGCAGCGGCCTCGGCTCCAACTATCAGGCCCAGGGGCTGAAGCTTTCCAAGCATTTTCGCACCGAATAACGAAACCGGCGGGTGCTTGACACCCGCTGCGAACTATCCGATGTCTTATGCGCGCGCGGGTGTAGCTCAATGGTAGAGCAGCAGCTTCCCAAGCTGAATACGAGGGTTCGATTCCCTTCACCCGCTCCAGCGATGCCGCGATCCATGTGCCGGAATATTAAAGGTCATAAGAGAAAGCCGCATCCCGATGGCGCAGTCCCTCAGCGAGATCAGTAAATTTCTAAGCTATGTCCTTCGTCACAAACCGGATGCGATCAGTATCGAACTCGACGCGGAAGGGTGGGCCAATATCGACGAGTTGATAGCAAGAGCCGATATTCCCCTTACGCATGAGTTGCTGCTTGAGATTGTCGATACCAGCGACAAGAAGCGGTTCGCCATTTCTGCCGATGGGCAATTCATCCGGGCCAATCAGGGCCATTCGGTGGTGGTGGATCTCGGTCTCGAGCCTGTCGAGCCACCCGTTTTGCTCTATCACGGCACAGCCACCCGTTTTCTCGGCAGCATCAGGGAAAAGGGATTGCTCCCGCAGAACCGGCAATATGTCCATCTCTCCGCTGATAAAGAAACAGCGAGAAGAGTTGGAGAAAGGCACGGAAAACCCGTCATTCTGACGATCTCCGCCCTGGCGCTGCATCAGGGAGGCCATCGTTTCTTTCAGGCCAAAAATGGTGTCTGGCTTACGAATGAGATAGAGCCGGGCTCTCTTCCGGGGCTGCCGGAAGAGGTGGGCTGAAGCCACTATTTTCCGCGGAACATCCTGAAATGGTGGGGATACGGTCTTGGCCGGATCGTCGTGGAGCCGGCTTTTGGGAGTAGTACACAATTTAGCTTGACTACGATTAAATTGCACGTAATAGTTGATGCAGTCGTAACATAGGGGAAGTGTTATGAGTCGCAAACTTCTTTCGGAATTTCTGGGAACCTTTTGGCTCGTGTTCGGAGGATGCGGCAGCGCGGTTTTTGCCGCCGCCTTTCCCGAACTCGGCATCGGCTTCCTTGGTGTCGCTTTCGCTTTTGGTCTGACCGTTCTGACCATGGCCTACGCGGTTGGCGGCATTTCAGGCGGTCACTTCAATCCGGCTGTTTCAGTTGGCCTCACGGTTGCCGGTAAATTCCCGGCGGCAAGCCTCGTGCCTTATATCGTGGCGCAGGTTCTGGGGGCGATCGTCGCGGCTGCGGCGCTTTATGTCATCCTCACCGGCAAGGCAGGGGCTGACATTGGCGGTTTTGCCGCCAATGGTTATGGCGAACATTCGCCGGGCGGATATTCTCTCGTATCGGCGCTGCTGATCGAAGTCATTCTGACGGCATTTTTCCTTATCGTCATTCTGGGGTCGACGCATGGCAGGGTTCCGGCCGGCTTCGCGCCGATCGCCATCGGTCTTGCCCTTACCCTTATTCATTTGATTTCCATTCCGGTCACCAACACATCCGTCAATCCGGCCCGCTCGACGGGACAGGCGTTGTTCGTCGGCGGATGGGCGCTGCAGCAGCTCTGGCTGTTCTGGCTCGCTCCGATCCTTGGCGGCGCCATCGGGGCCGTGATCTGGAAAATTTTCGGCGAGGAAGAGAAGGCCGGCCACACCGGTTCGGTTCAACCTGCGCAGACATGAATAAGAGGCTTTGTTTCCTCGAATGGTCGAGGAACGACTGAGGAGGATGACATGGATCTTGCTTCGATATTGGCCCAAATCGTTGGCGGTGCGGTAGGCGGCACGGCCGGTGGAAAGATAGTGAAGGACTCCGATCTTGGTTCGCTCGGCAACCTGATTGCCGGCGCCATTGGCGGCCTCGGCGGCGGAACCGTGCTCGGATCGCTGCTCGGCGCGGCCGGAGGTGCAGCAGCTGGCGGCGTGGATATCGGCGCTCTTGCCGGTCAGCTCGTTGGCGGCGGTGTCGGTGGTCTGATCGTGCAGATCATCGTCGGCCTGATCAAGAACAAGCTCGTTGCCAAGTAGAGCGGTTCGGTCGCCTTCAGGATGAAATGACGGACCTTGCCGAAGGAGGAGCTTCGTTCGGCAAGGCATTGGCTTCTATTATTGATGACACCGGTAATGCAAGGCCTGAAGCGGCTTTGCGGATAACAGCATGTCGCTGAAACCATGAAGCGTCGCCGCGGTTGGCCGAAATAAGCACCAAACCTATTTTGACTGTTTTCGAAAATGCCGGGTCAGTCGGTTTTTTTGACGACCGGCGCGTGTGGTGTCTTGTTCCATGTGAAGGGTTTGGTTTTGAGCTCCACCACGGCCCGCCAGGCCGCGACTGATAACATCAGCCAATATGCGGGCATCGCCAGCCATCGCCTTCCGACATGTCGTCTTTCATAGGCGATCATTCTGCTTCGACCCATCAGCACGAAGATCGTGTAGCTCCCGGCGATATTCAGCACATCGATAAAAAACAGCAGACCTTGCCAGGTGAGTAGCAGATCAGCACCGTTTTCCCGGATGGCGATAATCATGAATGCCAGGGAAACGAAGAGCAGGGGATGGGCAAGCGACGACAGAAGCATGCCGCCGATCAGCAGCTGAAAAACCATATAGGCAAACCATCCCATGTCGCGCGCGGTCGTAAAAGGCGCACGGGTCATCACCAGCCAGCTTTGCAGCCAACCCTTGTACCAGCGTGTTCGCTGGTTCAGCCACACGGGCAGCGAGGTCGGCGCGTCCTCCAGCGTCTGTCGCCGGATGACGCCGCAACGATAACCGAGCCGATGCAGCCTGAGTCCGAGATCGGCGTCCTCGGTTACATTATAGGGATCCCAGGCGCCGGCCCGCCGCAGCACGGCGGTCCGGAAATGATTGGAGGTGCCGCCAAGCGGCAGCGGCAAGCCGTGTGTGGATAGCACAGGTAACATGCAGCGGAAGAGACCGGAATATTCCAAGGCGAAACAGGCGCTGAGCCAGGAGGAAGAGGCATTGCTGATGATAAGCGGCGCCTGCAGGCAGGCCACCTCGTCTGGCTCATTGCGGAAGGCGGTATAGGCTTCACGCAATTGCTGCGGATGGGGCCGGTCCTCGGCATCATAGACCACAACGAATGCGCCGCGCGCGCCGGAAAGCGCATAGGTGAGGGCTTTGGGTTTCGTGCGCGGCAGGGAAGGCGGCACCCTGACAACCTCTATATGTGGGCCGGGGTTTATCCGCCGGATCGCCTCGATCGTTGCGTCGTCGTCAGCCTCGCAGACAAGCTTGATGTCCAGTCGGGATCTGGGCCAGTCCAGACGTTCCAATGCGCCGATGAGCTGCCCGACGACGGCCTCTTCTCGATAAAGCGCCACCAGAACGGTATAGACAGGCGGTTCGTTTTCCTGCCGAGGAAGCGAGACAGCACCGTTTTCCGTGGGTGCATGGACGAGGGCGAACAGCCTGAAAAGCAGGGTAAAGAGGTAAAGAAGCGTCAGGGTAACATGCAGATAGGCAAATGCCGCTTCCGTATAAAACAGCAGCGATAGAATGAGCAGGGTAACGAGAACGCCACTGCAGAAACCCTGCTGGCCGTGCAGCGTGATCCTGGCGGAATGGTGTGGCGCCGTATTGAAAAGCCGCTGCTGGGTTTCCGCCAGGCGGCGGGCCTCGCCCGCTTTCCAGATTGCGTTGCGCATGGCTTGCGGTGTGGTTACGGCAAATTCGTCGAGAAGACGCGGGCGCTGATCCAGCATGTTTTTCAGAGACGCCATCCGCGCCAGTTCCGGCACGATCAGCAGCGTCGGCGTGCCGTGTAGCGGTGTCAGCCGCAGCAACCTTGGTTCGGCAAGTTGAGTGTCCAGTCGGTTCAGGTCCACCACCCGGCCCGGGCTTATTTCCGGAAGAAATGGCAACCGCAGCAATCTGGCGAAAGCGCTGAAATAGGCATCCGCCGTTACGAGACTGCTTGCCAGCAATTCGTCTTCTACAGTCGAGCCATTTTCCAGCGCCCGCTGTTCGAATGCCTCGATATAGGGCTTGCCAAATCCCAGCGAAGAGAGAAAGCGGGCTTGTTCGGCCTGGTCCTGTTCGGAAGCGGCCCAAAGCGGATCATCGCTGGTACGGGAAAATGCAATTTTTCGTGTCGCCGGCGTCGTACAAAACGAATCTCGTGTATATTGCCTAAAATAATCCATGCATCGCCGCCGCCGTCATGGTGCCGCCCCACTTTCTGTCACGGATAGTATAGATGAGAATGACGAATGTAACGCGGAATATAGGTATCGGTTTTACTTTAGCTCTCGCTTTACAATTGACTGGTTTTATTGGTGAAGTTCGTGCGGAGGGATTGTCGGACGGAAACCGGATGCCGGTGTTGTTCGATGCGCAGGAGCGATTTCCGGGCGGCGACCTTTCTTCAGTTCCCCGCATCAGATTTCTGATGTCGGTCGATTTTCCGCCGTTCAATTTTACCGATCAGGAAGGCCGGCTTGCAGGTTTCCATGTCGATCTGGTGCGTGAAATCTGCGCCCAGTTGAAGGTCGAAAGCAAATGCCAGGTGCAGGCGCTGCCGTTTGACGAGCTGGAGGCGGCGCTTGAAATGGGGGAGGGCGAAGCGGTCATTTCCGGCCTCGCCACCACTGCCGATCTGCGCAAGAGTTTCACTTTCTCGCGGCCCTATCTGTTGATGCCTGCCCGTCTTGCGGTGAACAAGGCGGCGAAATTCACCGGCTCCGGCGCTGATGCGCTTTCTGGAAAGAAGGTGGGTGTGGTTGCCGGTTCTCGGCACGAACAGATGCTGAAAGCTTTCTTTCCAAAGGCCGCGGCCGAGGGTTTCGAGGGCTATGAACCCATGTATGACGCGTTGAAGAAAGGCAAGGTGGACGCCATCCTCGCCGACGGTCTGCGCCTGCCTTTCTGGGTTTCGGGAAGCGCGTCCGAAGGCTGCTGCGCGCTCTTCGGTGGTCCCTATATGTCCGACAGGTTTCTCGGCGAAGGCCTGTCCATCATGACCGTCGATCCCGACAACGTGCTTGTTCCGGCTTTCGATCAGGCGCTGGCGGCCCTTTCCCGCAACGGCCGGCTGGAAGAAATATACCGGCGTTATTTCCCTTACGGGCTCTATTAGAGAGAGCCGGCCACCAGATCGGTTCTGACGCCAGCTCTTATTTGGCCGGCGCGAAAACCTCTTCGTTTCGGCGCAGGCGCAGCAGCGCGATCCACACGGCGGCGGCGATGGCGGTTTCCACCATGAAATAGCTGCCGATCGTTCCCGAAATGCTGAAGGACCAGGTGAAGAAGGCGACGACGACGGAGCCGATGAGATTGCCGCTGTTCCAGATCTTCGCGCGAATATCCTGCCGTCCGGATGCGCCCAGCGCCTCAAGCGCGGTGGCGGCAACGGCCATGGGCAGAACCGCCCAGCAAAGCACGCGGGTGATGACGGGCAGCGAGACATATTCATCGCCGAACAAAAGCGGCAGGAAGGGTGCGATGATGAAAATGACGAGCGCACTGCCGGTCGCGATGAAAAGTGCAGCCTTCAGCACATTATAGGCGCGTTCTATGGTCTTGGTGATGCCCTGCAGGGCGGCGGAGGCCGAACCCGGATAGATCAGCCGGTTGAGGGCCTCGACGGAGAGATAGGAACTGTCGAGAATGCGCCGGGCGATGGAATAACTGCCCAGCACCTCGGCGCTGGCAATGGCGCCGAGAACGAGAATATCGGCATTGCCGCGCACGGCCTTGAACAGGAACTGGGTGGAGAACAGGATGCCGATGCGGATTTCCTCGCGCACGATGCGGAACACCGGGCGGCCGAGTCTCGCGATCGCCTTCACCGAAATCATGGCCGCAATCGTGTGGGCTGCGAGGTTCCACAGTGCCCAGGCCTCCACGGTTTCCACCTTGAAGATGAGGCAGGCGACCACTGCGGCAATGGTGCGGGCGACGGCAAACATCACTTCCAGCTTGTTGGCGGAGGCGAAGTCGGAATGGGCGATGAAGCTCTGCGTGGAAAGCGAGATGACTTTCAGGAGGACGAGGTTGGTGAACAGGATCAGGAAGGTGGTGATCAGCGTGTGCAGCAGGGTTTCCGAGGTCGGGAAAAATACCGGGATCGTCACCATGCCGATGATTGTCAGCACCACGCCTGTCGCGGCGCTCAGGAGATAGCTGTGGCCGAGCATGACGGGAAACATGCTGCGATCCTGCGCGACGCGGCGGATCAGCGATTCCTGCGAACCGATACCGCAAATCTGGACACCGAGATTGGTGACGGCCGTGATGGAGGCGTAAAGCGCGAATTGTTCGACACCGAGATGGCGGGCAAGCAACGCGAAGGTCAAAAGCTGGGCGGCGCTGGACATGAGGAGCGCTCCGCCTGACGCCATGTAGGTCAATCCCAGTCTGACTAGATGGCCGAGCCGCGGCGTATTGAACGACACCTCATTCTCCATGTTTTCCGGCATTGCCGGGGGGATTCAAAAATGACTGCGCTGTTTTTAAAATCTGGCGAACTGAAAAAGCCGCAACCGGCCAATAATGTGAAGGTCCGCGACCCGAATGAATGGCAGTTTATCCTGTCTTATCCCTCTTGAGGTAAGAGAGGGTTAAAGCAATTGCATAATAATGACGATAATGACTGTTTATGGTTATTTGGACATGGCCCTCTTTCAGAAGGGTTTCGTTGTTCGTCACGAGGCAGGCCAATGATCCGATCATCCATATCAGGTGCAGGCGACCATGCCGCGTTTGGCTGATACGCAGCCCATTTCTGCACAGGGCAGCGCCATATCACTTGCCGGCGGCCGGCGCGACGCGATTTTTTTCGTCGCCACCATGCTCTATATCTGGATTTCCGTCGCCCCTTTCGAAAATCTGGCAGCGCCGCCGGTGCCGCACGCCGCCGCAAACCAGCTGACCGGCCTCGTGATCGCATTGATCCTCGGCGTTTTTGCGCTGCGCCACCGCCTGACGGGGCTTCTGCTGCGGCCGCGACTGCCCATTCTGCTGCTGTTCTTCTGGCTGGCGATATGCTCCGTGGTTGGAACCCAGCCCGGCACGTCGCTGCAACGTCTGGTCTTCACGGCGCTCCTGTGCTTCATCACCAGCGTTCTCGTCGTCATGCCGCGCGACCGGCGGCAGTTCGACCGGATGATGGCCATTTTCGCCATCATTCTCCTGGCGCTGTGCTATCTGGGGGTGATCTTCCTCAGCTCGCGCTCGATCCATCAGCCCTATGATCTCGATGAGAAAGCGCTCGCGGGAGACTGGCGCGGCATTTTCAACCACAAGAACGCCGCCGCTCCGGCCATGATCATTCTTTTCATGATCGGGCTTTACCTGCGTAACGCCTGGTCGACGCTGGGCGGCATCGCCATCACGCTGCTGGCCGGTTTCTTCCTGTGGAAGACCAATGGAAAAACCGCGGCCATGCTTTTGCCGGTCACCTTGGCGCTGATCTGGGTCATGGAAAGGCATGCCCACCGCACGCTGTTGATGATCGGCGGTCTTCTCGCCTTCATCAACATATCCGCGGTTGGCTCCACTTATTTCCCGAGCATACAGAATTTTGTCGAAAGCCTGGGCATCGATTCCACCTTCACCGGCCGCACGGACATATGGCGGCTGTCCTTCGACACTTTTGCGCAATCGCCGATCTTCGGGCCGGGGTTCCAGGCATTCTGGGCGAGCGACCGGCTCCTGTCGCAGGCCGATATAGCTGGCACCTGGGCCGTTACAGCCTTCCATGCCCATAATGGCTATATCGAAAGCCTGCTGAATGGCGGCTTGCCGGCCTTCATTCTCACCGTCATCTGGCTGGTCATCATCCCCGCGAACGATTTCCGCACTGCGGTGGACAAGGGTACGGATCCGGGCCTGACCCGACTTTTTGCGCGAATTTGGGTGTATGCGTTACTTTCTTCGTGTCTTGAGAGTAATTTCTTTACCGGAACCGGGCCTATCTGGTCTTCTCTGCTGATCGCAATCTATTGTTTGAGGCATCAGGCTTACGACATACTTGAACAGGGGCAGTAATTTGCAGACAGGCCGGGGGGCTTTGTATGACGCAAAAAATCGGGACTTTTGCAGACCGGATCAATAACCGGCTGGTGCGCTATTTTCCGGGACCGGCGGCGCGGATCGAAACATCCGAACCGATCGTGTCCTTCACATTCGACGATGTGCCGGCAAGTGCCTGGACGGCGGGTGCACGCATTCTGGAAAACGAGGGCGTCTGCGGGACGTTTTATATCGCCGGCGTGTTCATCGACAAATACGATGAACAACAGCAGATGATTTCCACGAAAGGCTGTTCGGAACTGGCAGCGGCCGGCCATGAACTTGCCTGCCACACCTTTTCCCATCGCAAACTTTCGAGCATTTCACGACGGGGGCTCGAGGCGGACCTCGATCGTAATGACACCGTGCTCGGATCATTCGATGGAGGCCGCCACGGGCGTAATTTCTCCGTTCCCTTCGGCATGGCCTCACCGGTCATGCAGCCGCTGCTGCGGCGCCGGTTCAGGACTGCGCGCGGCATCATGCCTGGCATCAACAGGGGCAGCGTCGACCCGTATAATCTTGCCGCAGTCGAGTTGCGTGCGGATCAGAACTACCTCGACGCCGCCGACCACTGGCTGGAAGATGTTTTGCAAAAAGGCGGCTGGCTCATCATCTTCACCCATGATGTTTCGCGCACACCAAGCTTTTACGGTTGTCCTGAAGACAGATTTCAGAGCCTCGTCCGCAGGGCGGTATCCGGTGGTGCGAAGATCATGACGGTCGATGCCGCGGCAACGGCGCTCGGCCTGTAGAGGAAATTCTCGGCGCGTTTCCCGAGCTGCAACGGCTGAAACGGCAGGCCCGTGTCCGCAATTGCGGGCTACTGGCTGGCCCAGATGATGCGGGCAATCCACTCCACATCGGCCATGTCGAAGCTGCGGTTGGGATGTTCCGGGTTGAGCGAAAGAAGCTCGATGTTCTTGGGGCTTTGCCGCGCCAGCACCTTGGCCATCACTTCGCCGTCGCGGCTTTTCAGCACCACGCGGTCACCGCGCCGCACCTGTGCGCCCGGCTCCACGATGAGGATGTCGCCGTCACGGTAAAGCGGCATCATGCTCTCGCCCTGTACTTCCAGCGCATAGACGCCCTGTTTGCGCTCGGGAGAGGAGGGGAATTCTACCACATCCCAGCCCTGACCGGCCGGAAAACCGCCATCATCGAAAAAGCCGCCGGAGCCTGCCTGGGCGAAACCGAGCAGGGGAATGGCGTTGTCCGCGCCCGAAGGCTGCATCGTCTGCGCCCTGCCGAAAGCATAACCGAAAAACTGGTCGACGCTTGCCCCCGTCGCTTCCAGCACCTTGGAGACGGATTCCGTCGAAGGCCAGCGTTTGCGGCCATCCGGCCCGAAACGTTTCGATTTGTTGAACGAGGTGGGATCGAGACCGGCGCGCTTCGCCAATGCCGAAGGCGTCAGCTGATGGCGTTTAGCAAGCGTATCGATGGCGCTCCAGATCGTCTCGTGTGAAAGCATGATAGAAAGCCCGCAAGTGGAGCCGATAGCGGAAAGCTCCTGTCGTATATTGACCGGAATCTAGACCATATCCGGTCAGGAGTAAAGCAAGGAAAGGAATAAAATCCTTGCTCTACGCCACCATGGCCGACGTATTTATCTTGGCCAGCTGGATCACCGCCTGCGTGCGGCTGTCGACCTTGAGCTTCAGCAGGATCGCGGAGACATGCGCCTTGATGGTGGCTTCGGAAACATTGAGCTCATAGGCGATCTGCTTGTTCAGCAACCCTTCGGCCAGCATGCCCAGAACCCGGCTTTGCTGCGGCGTCAGTGTTCTGAGCCGGCCGATGAGATCGGCCACGTCAGGATCCTGTTCCTTATCGCCCTGATGACCTGCCGGTATCCAGACATCGCCCTCCAGAACCGCGCGGATGCCGTCTCTGATATCATCGATACCAGAGGACTTGGAAATGAAACCGGAAGCGCCAAGTTCGATGGACCGGCGAACCGTGGTCGCATCGTCCGTTGCCGAAACGATGACGATCGGCAGGCTGGAAAATTCCGCCCTCAGGGCCATCAGGCCTGAAAATCCGCTGACCCCCGGCATGGCGAGGTCGAGCAGCATGAGATCGGCGTCGTTGCGCGCTGCGGCCGCACTTCGGGCAGCCTCGAAATCTCCGGCTTCAACAATGGTCTGCCGCCCGTCGAGGCCGGATACGGCCTGTTTCAGGGCGCCGCGAAAAAGCGGGTGGTCATCTGCTATGATAATGACAAGTTCCGACATTCTGGCCCCCTCCCAAGGGCGTTATGCGGTTCTTTTTTGGGTACTGGCGCACTCCCATTTGCCGGCGGTCGAACGCTTCCGGCTCCTTTGCCAAAGGTTGCGCCAATCGCTCCCGCATTACAAGGAAAAGCTTGTGGACAGGCGGTCTTTCAGGGCTTCCGTAATAAAAATGCCGTGGAAACTGTGGACAATTGCCATGCTTTGCGGCAAACCGCCCGGACAGGAAAGTGCTGGAAAGCCTTGGAGAGCCCCATGCAGGAAACGCCCGCGATCATCTATAAAATCGTGCCGGAGACGTTGTGGAGTGCGGCCAGGGCGAAGGGCGTCTTCGAAGGCGCAGCCATCGATCTGACCGATGGTTTCATTCATTTTTCAACGGCAAAACAGGTGACCGAGACCGCCGCACGGCATTTTTCCGGCCAGGTCGATCTGTTTCTGATTGCAGTCGATGGCGCGGCCCTTGGCGACAAGCTGGTCTATGAACCCTCCAGAGGCGGCGATCTTTTCCCGCATCTCTACGCGTCTCTTCCCTTGACCGCCGTGCTTTGGGAAACGCCGCTTTCACTCGGCCACGACGGCCAGCACCAGTTTCCGGAGATTTTGTGATGAGCGGATTATTTTCCTCTGTCGGCCGCAAGGGTTTGTTTCTCGTCGATCCGGAAAAGGCGCATGGCCTGTCCATCGCGGCGTTGAAAAGCGGCTTTCTGCCCACCTGCATGGTGCCGCACGATCCGCGTCTGCAGCAGACCGTGGCGGGTCTCGTGTTCCCCAATCCGCTCGGCATGGCGGCGGGTTACGACAAGAATGCGGAAGTGCCGGGGCCGCTTCTCCGGCTCGGTTTCGGCTTCACCGAAATCGGCACCGTCACGCCGAAGGCGCAATCCGGCAATCCCAAGCCGCGCATCTTCCGCCTGGTCGAAGATGAAGGTGTCATCAACCGCCTCGGCTTCAACAATGAAGGTCATGCCGCTGCGCTGGAGCGTCTGAAGCAGGCGCGTCTGCGCGGCATTGTCGGCGTCAATATCGGCGCCAACAAGGATAGCGAAGATCGCATCGCCGATTATGTGCAGGGCATCGAGGCCTTTTATTCGGTTGCGTCCTATTTCACCGTCAATATTTCCTCGCCCAATACGCCCGGTCTGCGCGACCTGCAGGCGCGCGAAAGCCTTGCCGCCCTTCTCACGGCGGTGCTGGAACGCCGCAAGGCGGAAGCCGAACGTTTCGGCAAACGCATTCCGGTCTTCCTCAAGATCGCGCCCGATCTGACCGAAGAGGGGCTGGATGATGTTGCCGAAGAGGCGCTGGCCCATGATCTCGACGGACTGATTGTCTCCAACACCACGCTCTCCCGCGAAGGCCTGCGCCCCGGTCCGCATAAGGGCGAGGCCGGCGGCCTGTCCGGCAAGCCGCTATTCGAGCTTTCCACCACGGTTCTCGCCAAGATGCGCCGTCGCGTCGGCGCCAATCTGCCGATTATCGGCGTTGGCGGTATTTCCTCCGCGGAAACGGCGCTGGAAAAGGTGAGGGCAGGGGCCGATCTCGTGCAGCTTTATTCCTGCATGGTCTATGAAGGTCCCGGCCTGCCATCGGCCATCGTCAAGGGACTGTCGAAGCTGGTCGCCCGCGAGGGCGTGGAGTCGATCCGTGAACTGCGCGACAGCGCGGTGGATCGCTGGGCCGACCGTAAGCTCGGTTGAGTACGACCTGGGTGGGGTTTCTCTACCCTCATCCCTGTGCTTGTCACAGGAATCCAGCCAGCCCAAGTCCTTGGGCTGAAAGAAGTCTCTCCGCCGCGCAGACGCGCTTCGACTGGATTCCTGTGACGAGCGCAGGCATGAGGGCGCGGGGGTACCCTAGTCTCCGCCCATTCTCAGGCGCAGAGCACCATGGCCCAATAGGGTCGGTTGCGGCTGGCGGCGTCATAGGCCACCGCGACGCCGAGACCATTATAGGGCCCGAGCATATTTTCGAGATGGTGTTTGGAGCCGATCCAGGCCTTCACCACCCGCTCGACACTGTCTTGCCCTGCAGCCACGTTTTCCGCCGCCGGAAGCGGGACATTGCCGTCCTTCATGCGGATAAGGAAACTGTCGGTCAGGCCGATCAGATGCGCCATCTTCTGCGCCTTGACCATGCGGCCGGCCTGATAGGCGGCAGCACCGCTTGCTGGACCATTGATGGAAAGCGGGGAAAGCCCCTTCGTGCGGCGCAGGTCATTGACCATGGGAAGTGCCGCCGCCGTTTCGTCGCGGGTGCCCGATGGCATGCCCTTGTTGGTGGGCATGGAAACGCAGGCGGAAAGAACGGAACCAGCGGAAAGCAGCACGAAGCCGCGCCGTGAAAGCGTTTGAAACGTGGAATCGGTCATGTCAGCGGCGATAGCTCAGGAGGCGCAGGATGATGAAAACGGGAATGACGATCGTTGCGCCAAGGATCAGATAGTCGCCGATTGCGCCGAGCGCGTGGAAACCGCTGCGCCACAGGTCGACCACGAAATCGCGCGCGCCATAGATGATGTTCCACGGAGTCAATCCGAAGATCGCCATCAGAAAGCCGACGAGCAATGAAACGACGAGCAGTTTCACCACGGTGCGGGCCACCGTATCACCCAGCATTTTGTTGACCTCACCGGCCATCAGCAAGTCTCCTGTTTTATCCTGACATATGGGGCGCACCGCTTCGATGCAAGTTTTCGCGCACTATATCGCGCCATATCCGTCAATTCCACGCAGGGGCCATGAAATAGGACTTGAGTTTTTTTATGGCTTGATAAATGACAGCCGGCATCTTCTCAGGAAATAATTGATGGCCCCAAACCAGTTTTCTTCCGGTGACGTCATTGCCGACCGCCGGGCGGACTATGCCCGCATGTTGGCGGAGGGCGGTGACTATCCCGCCGCCGCCGAACTCATGGAACAGGCGCTTGAACTTGCGCCACGGTGGACGGCGGGCTGGTTTCGTTTCGGGGAATATCATGAAAAGGCGGGGGAGACCGCAAAAGCCGTGGCGGCTTACGAGAAAGTCGCCGAACTGGATACGGAAGGGCTGTTTGCAGCCGAACTGAAGCTCGCGGTTCTCGGCGCCGCGGAAACACCCGAGCAGCCGCCGAGCCGTTATGTGGAAGGGCTGTTCGACGATTATGCCGACCGTTTCGAAACCTCGCTTGTGGAGAAGCTTGACTACAGCGTGCCGCAAAAGCTGGCGGAACTGATAGGCAAGGTGGCGGATGGCGGCGTCTTCGATACCATTGTCGATATCGGCTGCGGCACGGGTCTCCTCGGTGTCGAAATCCGCGCCCTTGCAAGACGGCTTGAAGGTTTCGATATTTCCCAGAACATGCTGGCCAAGGCGGAGGAAAAGGGGCTTTACGATTATCTGGGTCAGGCCGATCTTTCGCTGGAAGCAGAGGCCTCCGGCCTGTTCACAACGACGCTGGCGGAGCACCGCGCCGATCTCGTCGCCGCCGCCGATGTGATGATGTATCTCGGCAGCCTCGAAGCCGTCATGCCGCTTGTTTCCGCCCTGCTCAGGCCTTCAGGCTTTTTTGCCTTCTCGGTGGAGGATGCGGGGGATGAGGACGGTTTTATCCTGCGGGAATCCCTTCGTTACGCCCATTCCAAAAGCTATGTGACCGACCTTCTTGAGCGGACTGGCTTTTCCCTCCTCGAAATACGCAAAACCACCATTCGCAAGGATGCCGGAAAACCCCTTTCCGGCATTCTTTTTCTTGCCCGCGCTAAAGCCTGAACATTCCGTTTCTTGCCTTTTTCACGATAGGTCAGTCTTGCTTACTTATCCATCTTGATCAGCTGTTTTTTGCAGTGCAAAATATGTCTGAACCAGAGGAAAAAAGCGTGAGCATAACGAGAAGCGTTTACGGCATGTGGAGTTCCGATCCGGCCAGACATGCGCCGGTGGAAGACGTGCAGGGCATCGTCACCGGCGCCATCGTCTCGGCGCTCGGCTTTTATCTCCTGAACAAGGTCGGCCTTCTGACCGGCGGCACCGCCGGCGTCGCCTTCCTCCTTCATTATGCCTTCGGCATCAGCTTCGGCCTTCTGTTCTTCGTCGTTAATCTGCCGTTCTATTATCTGTCCTTCCGCCGTCTCGGTCTTGCCTTTTCCTTCAAGACCTTCATCGCTATCGGCCTTGTTTCGGTGCTGACGGAAGTGGAGGCGCGCTGGATGGTGATTGACAGCATCAATCCGCTCTGGGCGGCGCTGCTCGGCGGTCTGCTTCTGGGCTACGGATTGCTGGCGCTCTATCGTCACCGCGCCAGCTTGGGCGGTATCGGTATTCTCGCCATCTATATTCAGGATCGTTTCGGCATCCGCGCCGGTCTGATCCAGCTGGCCTTCGACGCCTTCGTGATGCTCTGCGCCTTCCTCGTCATCGATCCGGCCACGGTCGCCTATTCGATTGTCGGCGCTTTTGTCCTCAACATGTTTCTGGCCATCAATCACCGCTCGGACAGATATATCGTCGTGCGCTGAATAAGCATGCTTGAAATCCGTCCTGCTTGAGTGCAATAGCTCGGCAAGGGCCTGAAAATCAGGGGAAAAGGCATGGACGATACGACTGCGCGCAGGCGCCTGAACCTTTGGGCCTCCGCGCCGGATCGTCATTCGCTGCTGGAAGACGCGCAGGGCGTTCTGGCGGGCAGCATGCTGGTTTCGCTGGGCGTCACGCTGTTTTCGTCCGCGGGCCTTTTGACGGGCGGCGTGGTGGGGCTTGCCTTCCTGGCGCATTATTCCACCGGCTTCAGCTTCGGCGTGGTGTTTTTCCTTGCCAATCTGCCGTTCTATTATCTCGCCTTCCGCCGGCTCGGCCTCGCCTTCACGGTCAAGACCTTCTGCGCTATCGCGATGACGGCGCTGCTTTCCGAATATATGCCCGGCTTTTTCGCCTTTCAGAGTATCAATCCGGTTGCCGCAGCGCTTTTTGGCGGGCTGACGGTTGCGGCCGGCATGCTGGCGCTGTTTCGCCATCGCACCAGCCTCGGCGGTTTCGGCATCTTGGCGCTTTATCTGCAGGATCGTTTCGGCTGGCGCGCGGGCCTCGTGCAGCTCGCTTTTGACGGCATGGTGCTGGCCTGCTCGTTCTTCGTGGCCACACCTTTCGTCATCCTCTGCTCCATCCTTGGCGCGTTGGTCATGAACCTCACGCTTGCCATCAATCACAGGAACGACCGCTACATCGCCATGTAGCGGCCGCCCGTTCTGGGGTTAAGAGGTCAGGCCGCCTTCGCAGCCGCATCGACCGGATGCTGCGAGCGGAAACCGACGGCGATGCGGTTCCAGGTGTTGATCGCGCCGATGGCGACGGTGATCTTCACGATGTCCTCATCGGAGAAATGCGCCTTCAGCGTCTCGAAGGCGTCATCCGGAGCGCCGGTTTCAGCAATCTTCGTCACCGCGTCCACCCAGCCGAGCAGCGCGCGTTCCTGCTGAGTATAAACGGGGGATTCCCGCCACACGCTCATCAGGTTGATCCATTGTTCGGAAAGCCCGTCATGACGGCTTTCCTTCACATGCATGTCTACACAGAAGGCGCAGCCGTTGATAATCGAGGCGCGCAGCTTGATGAGGTGAACGAAGCGGCGCTCGAGGCCGCTGCTCTGGACGTAATTTTCCAGCGCCATTACGGCCTTGAAGGCTTCGGGGGATGCTTTGGCATAGTTCAAACGGGTTTTCATGGGTCTCTCTCCATTGGTTGGGTCTGTTTAAGGGTATGCGTCATCGTTCCGGAAAGCGGTGACGCTTCCGGTATTTCGGGTGATTGGTTCTTTTGGGTCTTAGCGCGCCGCCGTCTTGCGCTCGTTCAGCGCCAGAAAGGCACAGCCGCGTGCGGCAATGCCACCGTCGTCATTGGCGGCAAGGTCGCCCAGAATATCGGCGATGGTGGTTTTGGCGAGTTCCGCCCGATAGGCCTTCTCCGCTTTCAGCATCGCGGCATTGATGCCGCAGGGCTTGGTGAAATAACGTCCCGGCAAGGGGTTGGGGCCCCGCTGGCGAATTTCCGCACAGCGAAAGGCAGGCTGCGGCCCCTCCACGGCAAGAACGATATCGAGCAGCGTAATCCTGTCGGTCGTCCGGGCAAGACGATAGCCGCCCTTCGGCCCCGGCACGGTGGCGACTATTCCGGCGCTCGACAGCGATTGCAGGTGTTTCAAGAGATAGCTCGTGGAAACGCCGTGAAATTCCGCAAGCGCCGCCGCTGAAAGCACGCCGCCTTCGGAAAGTCCCGCCAGCATGCCTACACTGTGAATGGCCTGTTCAACGCCGTCGCCGAGTTTCATCCGTTTTGCTCTTTTGTGGTTCGCTTAAGTATCGTGGATAGAATTTATCCATGATTATGCATTCCTGTCAAGCGGTCCTGTTCCGCTCTTCTTTTTTCAAGGTTTCTCACTACCTTGAAAGCGTGAAACACGCTGAGTCTCCCATCTCCGGCACGCATGTCGGTTCCTTGCCCCTTCCATTCCAGAAATGGTTTGCGCAAAATGGGTGGTCTCCGCGCGCCCATCAATTGGAGCTGATGGCGCGGGCGCGGGGCGGCGAGAACATGCTGCTGATTGCGCCCACGGGCGCCGGCAAGACGCTGGGCGGCTTCATGGCCTCGCTCACCGATCTGGCAGAGCGCGGCAAGGTGTCGCCGGGCTCGGGCTTTGTCGGCGTGCACACGCTCTATATCTCGCCGCTCAAGGCGCTGGCCGTCGATATCGAGCGCAACCTCACAAGGCCCGTTTCCGAAATGGGCCTGCCGATTTCCATCGAGACCCGCACGGGCGATACACCGCAGGGCAAACGCCAGCGCCAGAAGATCAAGCCGCCGGATATTCTGCTGACGACGCCGGAACAGGTCTCGCTGCTGCTCGCCAACAAGGAGGCCGAGCGCTTTTTCCGTGACCTGAAATATGTGGTGCTCGACGAATTACATTCGCTCGTCACCTCCAAACGTGGCCACCTGCTGTCGCTGGCGCTTGCCCGTGTGCGCCGGCACGCGCCCGATGTGCGTTTCATCGGTCTTTCGGCTACGGTGGCGGAGCCGATGGATTTGCGCCGTTATCTTGCGCCGCAGGGGCAGGGTGAGCCACCCGCTGGCCTCATCACCGTCGAGGGCGGCGCAAAACCGGATATTTCCATCCTGAACACGGAAGAGCGCATCCCATGGTCCGGCCATTCGGCGCGTTACGCCATGAAGGATTTGTACTCTGCGCTGAAGGACCACCAGACGACGCTGATCTTCGTCAATACCCGCTCGCAGGCGGAGCTGATCTTCCAGGAACTCTGGACCATCAATGACGACAATCTGCCGATTGCCCTGCATCACGGTTCGCTGGATGCTGCTCAGCGTCGCAGGGTGGAGGCCGCCATGGCCGAAAACCGGCTGCGCGCCGTCGTCGCCACCTCCACGCTCGATCTCGGGATAGACTGGGGCGACGTCGACCTTGTCGTGCATGTCGGCGCGCCGAAGGGCGCAAGCCGCCTGGCCCAGCGCATCGGCCGCGCCAATCACCGCATGGACGAGCCATCAAAGGCAATTCTCGTTCCGGCCAACCGTTTCGAGGTGATGGAGTGTCGCGCTGCACTGGATGCCAATTATATCGGCGCGCAGGATACGCCGCCGATTGCCGAAGGCGCGCTCGATGTTCTCGCCCAGCATGTTCTCGGCATGGCCTGCGCCGAACCCTTCGATGCGGACGATCTTTACCGCGAAGTGACCAGCGCCCCGCCCTATGCCGATCTGCCGCGCGCCACCTTCGACCGGGTGGTGGATTTCACCGCCACCGGCGGCTACGCGCTGCGCACCTATGAGCGTTACGCCCGCATCCGCCAGATGAAGGACGGTCGCTGGCGGGTCTCCAATCCCGCCGTCGCACAGCAATATCGGCTGAACCTCGGCACCATCGTCGAGGCGGCGGAACTGAATGTCCGCATGGTCAAGCGCAATCCCAAGGGCACGGTCGGGCGCGGCGGCATGTCGCTCGGCAAGGTCGAGGAATATTTCCTCGAGCAGCTGGTGCAGGGCGATACGTTCCTTTTTGCCGGCAAGGTGCTGCGTTTTGAAGGTATCCGCGAGAATGAATGTCTGGTCTCGCAGGCCTTTTCCATGGACCCGAAGATACCCTCCTATGCCGGCGGCAAGTTTCCGCTTTCCACCTACCTCGCGGATCAGGTGCGCTCCATGCTCTCCGATCCCGCCCGCTGGCAGGCGCTGCCGGATCAGGTGCGCGACTGGCTGGCGATCCAGAAGGAGAAGTCGATTATTCCCAGGCGCGACGAGCTGCTGGTGGAGACCTTCCCCTTCCGCAAGCGCTTCTTCATGGTCATGTATCCCTTCGAGGGACGCTTGGCGCACCAGACGCTCGGCATGCTTTTGACGCGCCGGCTGGAGCGTGCGGGCGCAAAACCCATGGGCTTCGTCGCCACCGATTATTCGCTGGCCATCTGGGCGATGGAGGATATTGGCATGTGGCTGAAATCCCGCCGCCTGTCACTGGCCGACCTGCTGGACGAGGACATGCTCGGCGACGATCTGGAAGCATGGCTGGACGAATCCTTCATGCTGAAGCGCACCTTCCGCAACTGCGCCGTCATTTCCGGGCTGATCGAACGCCGTCATCCCGGCAAGGAAAAGACCGGCCGTCAGGTCACGGTGTCTGCCGATCTTATTTATGACGTTCTTCGCAGCCATGAGCCGGATCATATCCTGCTGGAAGCGACGCGGCGCGATGCCGCGGCTGGACTTTTGGACATTGGCCGTCTTGGCGATATGCTGAAGCGAATCAAGGGTCACACCACCCACCGCGCGCTGGAACATGTCTCGCCGCTCGCCGTTCCGGTCATGTTGGAAATCGGCCGTGAGACGGTGGCGGGCGAGGCGATGGACGATGTGCTGGCCGAGGCCGCCGACGAGCTTATCGCCGAGGCCATGTCCTGACATACGCAATGAAGGAACAACGATAAAAGTGCTGAGCCGGCTGACATTGAGCGACAGGTTTTCCAATGGCTTCGAATGCCTTGGCAGCGAAACCGCCATCAACGGCGTCGCCGCCTGGTGCGACCCGTTGGGCGGCCTCTACCTGCCGGACCTGTCATTGCTCGTCGTCTCTGATCTGCATCTGGAAAAGGGCGCGGCCTTCGCCCGGCGTGGCCGCATGCTGCCACCCTATGACACCATCGCCACGCTTAAAATCCTGTCCTCCCTCGTCAGCCGCTATGATCCGAAGATCGTCGTCAGTCTCGGCGATAATTTCCACGATCGCGTCGGTTCCGAGCATCTGCCGCTGCCGCTGCGCGAACTCATCCGCGAGATGGCCCGCGGCCGCGAGTGGATATGGATCAACGGCAACCACGACCCCGACGGTACGGTCGATCTGCCGGGCTCTTCGGTGGACGAGATGTTTTATGGCAATCTCGTCTTCCGCCACGAGCCGAAGCTGGGAGATGCCGCCGGCGAAATTGCAGGGCACCTGCATCCTTCTGCAACCGTGCGCCGTCGCGAGAAAACGGTGCGACGCCCCTGTTTCGCCACCGATGGTTCACGGCTTTTGATGCCGGCATTCGGGGTGATGAGCGGCGGGCTGGATTTGCGGCACAAGGCGATGCGCGGCCTGTTCGATCATGCCGCTCTTGTCGCGCATCTGATGGGGAGGGATCGCATCTATTCGGTGCGATTTTCAAATCTCATCGGCTGAGCGCATCGTCGCCGTTATCTCTTTGTTTTTACGCATTGTCCGGACGTAAAACCGCTACGCACTTTTACTGGAAATGCTCTATTGCCGGTAGACCAGCACCGGTATCTTCGAATTCTTCAGCACCTTGGCCGTGACGCTGCCGAGCAGCATTTCCAAGAAGCTCCTGCGCCGGTGCGAGGCCATGGCGATGAGATCGCAGCCGCTCCTGTTGGCGGCTTCGATGATCGCCTCGTCGGGCCTTCCCGCCCGCGCCAGCAGCGCTTCACAATCCAATCCCATGGACGTGGCCTGTGCCTGCGTATCGCGCAGCAGATGCTCCGCCTCCTCACAACGGTGAAATTCCTCTTCGGCAATGTCCTCGACATCGCTGGCAATCACATGAAAGGGTTCCGATACCGTCACCACGGTCACCTTTGCGCCTGCCTCCTTGGCGAGAGCGAACCCTTGGTCGATTGCGATTTGCGCCAGCGGCGAGCCATCGGTGGGAATGAGAATGTGCTTGAACATGACATTTCTCCTTTTCATCCCGGTCACAGCCACACTGGCCGCCAAGAGCTGTGTGCGTGGTTGTAACGCCTTGAATTTTACCGCAAACCGATGACGGAAGCGAATGCTATCTTTGACGCAGAGGGTCGCCTGCGCCCGATTTGCAGGAGGAAGAGCGGGTCAGTCCTTGCGGAAGATGATGCTGGCGCCCCAGCCGGTCACGACGGCGAGCAGAACGCAGAGCGCGCCATAGGCAAGCGGCGTCTGATGCGCCGCATCGGTGATCGCCTGCTCCATGCCGGTCTTGACGACGCGCAGTTTCAATTCACGCTGGGCGATGAATTTGCCGCTCTTGAAGAGATAGGCGCGGGCGGTGTGCACGCCGTTCGGCACGTTGGCGGGCAGACGAAGTGTCGCCCAGAACAGGCCGGTGCGTTCCAGCCTCACACCGGTCGTGTCATTGCGATAGATGCCGCTTGAAAGCTTGAGCCGACGGTAGGCCTCCTGAAAATCGAAGACATTGTCGGGCACGCCGGAAAACACCGCGCTTTTCAGCGACAGATGGTCGACACCGAGCCCCATGGCCCTGAGCGTGCCGGGCGAAGCGATGTCGCTGATATTGCGCGTGCTGGCCATGGAATAGGATTCCGGCAGCGGCGTGAAGGTGATGGCGCTGGTATTGATCCAGATGCCCGCCACACGCTCCTTCTTGCGCACGGTCATATAGTCGCTCGGCCCTTCCAGCGTCACGACGATATCATATTGCCCGATGGCGAGCAGCAGCTGATCGGTATTGTTGAGCGCGCCGAAAAGCGTGAAATCCGCCCCGCGAAAATCCGACGCGATGGGAATTTCCGTCGTCGATGCGCCGATTTCGATATTTTCCAGCAGAGACCGCTGCTGCGGACCGGGCGGCAGGGCAAGTGGCGGCGTCTGCGCCGAAGCAGTTTGCCCGAGGGCAAGACATGAGAGCAGGGCAAGGGGGGCAAGCAGCAAATGGCGGGTCAATAACCTAACCCTCCGACGGCCACCGAAAACAGGTCTTCCGGCCGCACCACCAGCGCTACGGCAAGGCGGAGGGCGACCGCAAGCACCAGCAGCGCCAGAAGCGCGCGCAACTGTTCGCCACGCAGTTTCTGGCCGACGCGCACACCATATTGCGCGCCGATGACGCCCGCCACCATCAGGATGAAGGCCAGCACCACGTCGACGGAATAGTTGGTCGCGGCCTGAACGACGGTCGTATAGGCGGTCACGAAAATGATCTGGAACAGGGAAGTGCCGACAACCACGCTGGTGGGGATGCGCAGCAGATAGATCATCGCCGGCACCATGATGAACCCGCCGCCGACACCCATGATCGAGGTGAGGATGCCGATGCCGAAACCCAGTGTGACGACGGGAATGATGCTGAGATAGATCTTCGATTTCTTGAACCGCATTTTCAGCGGCAGGCGATGCACCCAGTTGTGGTGGCCCGGCCGGCGCAGCGTCACGGCTTCATTGCGGGCGGCGCGGCGAAGCGCCGAAATGCTTTCCTTCAGCATCAGCACGCCAACGGTGCCGAGCAGGATGACGTAGAGCAGCGAAACGATGAGATCGAGCTGGCCGATACTGCGCAGGAAGGAGAATATCCACACGCCGACCGTCGCACCCACAAGACCGCCCACAAGCAGCACGCTGCCGAGCTTCACGTCCAGCGTTCCGCGCCGGAAATGCGTGATCGAGCCTGACACGGAGGAAGCGACCACCTGGTTTGCGCCGGTCGCCACAGCCACCACGGGGGGAATATTGTAGAAAATCAGAAGCGGCGTGATCAGAAAGCCGCCGCCCACGCCGAACATGCCGGAAAGAAAACCGACGGCCGCGCCCATGCCGAGAATGATGAAAATATTCACCGACAGTTCTGCGATCGGCAGATAGACAGTCACGGCTCGGACCTCGGGCAAATGGTTCCGGGCGGCAGGGCTTGTCCGGGTGAGGGGGCCGCGCCGCGATTTACACTTTCTGTCTGAAAAGACCGGGCATGCCCGACCTTCATCCGTCATGCCCGCGAGGGCCTGACCTGTCAACATTCAACGGTAAATACGTTGATAATTTGGAAAGATAGCGGTCGTGCGTGGGCAGGCCGCCACATTCCTGCGCCGGGTTGCCCGGAAGCGACCAAGGGGGGCCGCTTCGCCAGTTCCAGAACGCTTACTTGTTGCGGGCGAGAAGCGCGGTCACCAGTTCGTTGGTGATGCGCCCGTCGGGTGTCTGACCCACGGACTTCTGGAAGTCCCTGATGGCGGTTACGGTGTTCTTGCCAAGCTTGCCGTCGGGCTGGCCGGCGTCGAAACCGTTCTTGTTCAGGATCGCCTGAATGTTGCGGATCGCCTTTTCCATGTCCACGGAGGCGGTCTTCACACCCTCCTTGCCGGCCCATTCCTCGGGCGGGTTGACGCTGTTGGCGTCTTCCGAAAGCGGCTTGACCTTCCAGGCGTCCACCTTGGCCTTCGCACTCTGAAGCTGCTGCGGGTTCAGGGCCCCTGCCACTTCGTCGCGCTTCTGGGCGGCGTCCGCGTCACCGTCTCTGGCGGCGATGGCGAACCACTTGTAGGATTCTTCGATATCCTGCTTCACGCCGCTGCCACGGGCGTAGAGAATGGCGAGGTTGAACTGGCTGTCGCGCACACCGAGGTCGGAGGCCTTGATGAACCATTGTGCGGCGGCGGCGAAATCCGGCTGACCGGCCGCGTCGGAGGCCTGCAGGACCGCGAGATTGTGCATCGCGCCGGCATTGCCCTGTTCGGCTGCCAGCGTGTAATAGCGCTTGGCTTCGGCAAGGTTACGTTCGACGCCGTTCGCCTTCTCGTAAAGATTGGCAAGACGATATTGCGCGGGCGCAAGACCACGATCAGCAGCCAGCTTGTACCACTTTGCCGCTTCCGCACGGTCGGCGGCAACGCCGCGGCCGTCGGTGTAGCGCGCTGCGATCTCGAACAGCGCCTGCGTATCGCCCTTGGCGGCGGCTTCGGCAAGCGATGCGGGCTCGATGCCAGCGGGAACCGCGATGGCGTCCTGGGCAGGAGCAACCGGGGCAGCGGTTTCGGCCGGTTTCGGAGCTTCGTTCTGCGCGACGGCGCCGGAATTTGCGGGATCCACAGCGGGAACATCGGCAACCGGCGGCTCGTCCGGCAGCGGCGCACCGCCTATGGTGCGGTTATCAATGGTATTTTGCGCCGGGGCGGTATTTTCGATGCTGTCGGCCGATGCCGACTGTTCCGGATCGATGGCGAGACCGGACGGAATGGTTACGGCCTTTTCGCCGGTGTCGGGAAGTGCTGAAAGCGGGCCATTGTCCATCTTCTGCTCGATGACCGGTGCGGGGGCTTCCGCGCCGCCGATCAGCGTCTTGACGAGCGGCATGGCCATCATGGCAAGAAGAATGGCGCCGATGCCAAGCAGCAGCGGGCGGCGATAGCGGGAAAGTGCCGAGGTGTCGGCCTTGCGGCTCTTCTTGCCGGTTTCAAGCTTTTCCGGCGATGTTTCCATGGCGGCGGCCTGCGCTGCGCGGCGGGCGGCGGCGATGAAATCCGTCCGTCCTTCGGCATCCGCAGCCTTGCCGCTGGCGGCCACCTGGCTAGCGCGCACGCGTTCCAGGATTTTCTTGATATCGGGCGCACCCGAACCCGGCTCCAGAAGTTCGTTCTCCTGACCTGCGGGCAGCACATCGATCGGATCGAGCGAGGGAGCGGGCTCGACCTGGGTGCGGGTGGAGGAGGCGGATATGGGCTCTTCAGCTGTTTTGGCGGTCTTCGCCGTGCCAGTCTTGAAACGCTTCGTCAGGCCTGCAAGCAGGCTTTTCTTTTCCGCTTTTGCGGGCTTTGCGGCAGCAGGTGGTACGATCGTTGCCGCGTCGTTTTCGCTGCTATCGTCGAGAATGGCCTGTTCTTCGGCAATATAGCCTTCCTCCGGGAAGATGGCGGCCGGCATGGGCGCTTCTTCGCGGGCGGGGGCGACCATCTGCTGCGCGACGTTGCGGGGAGCTTCGTTACGATAAGCGGGGGCGTTGTCGAGGCTGTCGAGCCGGCCGGCAATCTGCACCAGCGTTTCGTGCAGCGCTTCGAAGGTACGGTGCGTGCGCTCTTCGGTATTGCGGCTCAGCGCTTCGAGACTGCGCAGGTCGGTCGCAAGATCGGTCAGCATCGTCATGTCGGCGATGTTTGCGCCGGCCGAGAGATTGTTGCGGGTATAGGCATCCAGAACGGCTTCGGCAGCCTGCCGCGCCGCTTCGATGATATATTCATCGTTCGACGCCATGTAGTCTTCGATCGCCGCCATACGGGCGTCGAGTTCCGGCGACATGCCTGTCGCCTGCATCTGCACCGGCTGGCTGATCAGCGGGGAGGGATGGGCGCTCTGGTTTTCGAGGCTGGCCGGCGCATGGCTGTCGGCGGGCGCGGCGTGGGGGGGCTCGGCCAGGCGGGCGGCAATATGGCCGAGCCGCTCTTCCAGACGCGAAAAGGCGCTTTCGCTGAGCCCGGATGCGGCCTGCGGCTGGCTGTAACGATAATCGAGGTCCTCGATCCGGCGCGACAGCGTGTCGAGCCGTTCGGCCAGACCGTCATTGACGACGCCGTGATCCAGCGCATCGATCTTACGGGAAATGTCGCTGAGGAAAGATGTCAGCTCCGCCTGCTGCGAGGGACGTTGCGAACGCTCCAGCAGCAGGGAGAGCTGGTCCAGCCGCTCGTGCAGCTGGGCGGCGTCGCGGGCGGTGCTGAGCTCATCGATCTTGCCGGCCAGCGCTTCAAGACGCGCGGTGAGATCGAGCGTCGGTTCCGGCTTGGCGGCGGCAAGGCGGTTGATGTCGCCGAGCTGTTCGGAAAGACCGTTCAGCCGGTTTTCCAGCCGCTGCGCCAGCGCATTGTCCGTTGCCTGCGCATTGGCGCGCGCGCCGGTGGCGGCTATGGCGCGGCTGATTTCATCCAGCCGCTGGTCGAGACCGGAAAACTGTTCGCTAAAGGCGGCCTCGTTCGGCTTCATATGTTTGCCGAGCTGCTCCACGGCGCTGGCAATCGCGATCAGCTTGTCTTCGAGCACGCGCACGGCCGGATTGTTGCTCATGCCGCCAAGCTGAGTCTTGATGTCATCGAGACGATAGGCGAGCGAAACGATCTCATCCTGCAGCGCGCCGGCGTCGAAACCGCGCAGCGTGTCTTCCACATTGTTCCAGCGGCTTTCGATCCGGTGCACGCTGTCTTCGCGTGCAAGCTGGTCGATCGTCAGGCGCAGGTCCTCGAACTCATTGCGCAGCCCATAGGCGTCAGGCGATGCCAGATTGCCGAGCTGGTCGATGCTGCCGGCCAGCCGTGCGATGTCTTCGCGCAGGTCGCCAATGAACTGCTGGTCTTCCGCTACTGCGCGAATATTGCGGATTTCGGCGCGCAGGCCCTGCGCTTCGCGCGCAACGCCCTCGGCAATATCGTGCTTCAGCTCATGCCGCAGGTTCACGAGCGCCTGCGCAATCTCCTGCAGTGCCGCGTCGTTGCGCTGCGGTTCCTGATAGGACGGGATGGAACGCGCACGCGGGGCGGGGGCGGCGGCGGCCTGCTGCGCGTCCCTCGGACGGTATTCCGGCGCAAGCGGTCTGGTAATCGTCCGTTCCGGGCGGGCGGTGGGTTCCTGCGGGCGCTGGAAGCTTGCTTCGAGGAGGCGCTGGCGCTGGCGGATTTCGTTGACGGGGTCGAGCTGCGGCGGGGTAACGCTGGCGCGTGGCTCGCGGGGCGCGGCATAAGCTTCGGATTTGGGCTCGACCTGAGTGCTCGCACCCCGAGGGTCGCGCGGGAACTTCTGGCTCATCAACCCTTCGATACGGGCTTCAAGGCCTTCAATGGTGCGATTGAGAGCATCAAGAGACGATCTGTCGCTTGGCTGTTGGTTTTTCGATCGCAATCCGTTCATCTTTTCGCTCGCTTCGCTTCCGCCCGCCGTGCCCGGTTATCTGTCGCGACGTTGCCTGCCTGAACACGCCGTCGCCGCAACATGCAGCAATTCCAGAGCCGGTATTTGCCCCCGTTGAGGAAAATGCGCCGGAGTACGAAGCAGTTACCTCTTTCGGGAGAATTCACGAAACGTGGTAAAGAAGTGGTTAACTATGGTTGGAATTTTTTAACTTTTGTGGCGCGTGAGAGCCATGAGCAGCGCCGGCCATCCATTCCGCGGAAAAGGGGAGGCGATATTCCGCCGAAATTTGTTTGACGTTTACGCGCACGTCAAATATTGTCATCCCATATCGGCCGGATTATCGCCGGCGCCCACGATGCGGAGGAACATCGGTAATGCCTGTTTACAAGGCCCCAGTTAAAGACACGCTTTTTATCCTGAACGACGTTCTCGGCCTGGAGCGGTATAACAACCTGCCCGGCTTTGAGGATGCAACCCCGGACATGATCGAGGCGATCACCGGCGAGGCCGCAAAGCTTGCCGAGGAGCGGCTTTTCCCGCTCAACCTTTCCGGCGACAGCCAAGGCTGCAAGCGCGCCGATGACGGTTCGGTCTCCGTGCCCGATGGTTTCAAGGACGCTTATGACGCCTATTGTGAAGGCGGCTGGATCGGCCTTGCCGTTCCGCCGGAGTTCGGCGGGCAGGGCCTGCCCTATACGCTGCATGCAGCTATCGGCGAATATATGTCGTCGGCCAACCTGTCGCTGATGATGTATCCGGGCCTCACGCAGGGCGCGATTGCCGCCGTTCTCGTGCATGGCACGCAGGAGCAGAAGGAAACCTATCTGCCGAAGATGGTCGAAGGCTCCTGGTCCGGCACCATGAACCTCACAGAACCCCATTGCGGCACCGATCTCGGCCTGCTGCGCACCAAGGCGGTTCCGCAGGGCGACGGCAGCTATAAGATTTCCGGCCAGAAGATCTTCATCTCCGCCGGCGAACATTCCATGACTGACAATATCGTCCATCTGGTGATTGCCCGCATCGAAGGTGCGCCGGAAGGCACCAAGGGCATTTCGCTCTTCATCGTGCCGAAATTCCTCGTGAAGGAAGACGGCACGCTTGGCGAGCGTAACGGCGTCACCTGTGGCGCGATCGAACACAAGATGGGCATCCACGGCAACGCCACCTGCGTCATGAACTATGACGATGCGACGGGTTATCTGCTGGGCGCGGAGAACAAGGGCCTTTCGGCCATGTTCGTGATGATGAACGAGGCCCGCCTCGGCGTCGGTCTGCAGGGCCTCTCCGTTGGTGAAATCGCCTATCAGAACGCGGTCGAATATGCCCGTGAACGTATTCAGGGCCGCTCGCTTTCCGGCGCCAAGTTCCCGGACAGGAAGGCCGATCCGATCATCGTGCATCCCGATATCCGCCGCACGCTGATGACCATCAAGGCTTACAACGAGGCCGGCCGCGCCTTCCTCCTCTGGACGGCGCTGCAATCCGATATCGCCCACCGCGCCGCTGACGAAAAGCAGCGGCAGGCGGCAGACGATCTGCTCGGCCTCGTCACCCCGATCCTCAAGGGCGTGCTGACCGACAAGGGCTTCGACCATGCGGTCATGGCGCAGCAGGTCTTCGGTGGTCACGGCTACATCGAGGAACATGGCATGAGCCAATATGTCCGCGATGCCCGTATCACCATGATCTATGAGGGCGCGAACGGCATTCAGGCGCTCGATCTGGTCGGCCGCAAGCTCGGCATGAATGGCGGCCGCGCCGTCATGGCGCTGTTCAAGGAAATCGGCGATTTCTGCGAGGAAAACCGCGCCGATGAAAAGCTCAGCCTTTACACCAAGGGTCTGAAGAAGGGCTTGAACGACCTGCAGGCCGCAACCATGTGGTTCATGCAGAACGCCATGGCCAAGCCCGACAATGCCGGTGCCGGTTCGACCGACTACATGCACCTCTTCGGCATCGTGGTGCTGGGTTACATGCAGGCGCGCATGGCGAAAGCCGCGAGCGAAGCGCTTGCGGCCGGCAGCGCTTCGGACGAGGATTACCTCAAGACCAAGCTTGTCACGGCGAAGTTTTATATGGAGCGCATCATGCCGGAAACGGCGCTGCGCAAGGCCCAGATCGAAACCGGCGCGGACACCATGATGGAACTGGCTGCGGAAGCATTCTGAGAAGGTTGGCGGTAAACACGCCGCAGGGAGAGAGTTTATGACCGACGTTTATATCTACGACCATGTCCGCACCCCACGCGGGCGCGGCAAGAAGGATGGCAGCTTGCATGAGGTGCCTTCCGTTCGCCTTGCCGCCAAGACGCTGGAAGCCATCCGCGACCGCAACGGGCTGGATACATCCGCTGTCGATGACATCATCATGGGCTGCGTCGATCCGGTCATGGATGCAGGTGCGGTGATCCCGAAAGCCGCCGCCTTCGAAGCCGGTTATTCCAACAGGGCGCCGGGCATGCAGATCTCGCGCTTCTGCGCTTCGGGTCTGGACGCCATCAACTTCGCGGCCGGCAAGGTCAAGGCCGGTTCGGACGATATCGTCATTGCCGGCGGCGTGGAAAGCATGTCGCGCGTCGGCATGGGCATGTCGGGCGGCGCCTGGTACATGGATCCCTCGGTCAATTTCCCGGCCTTCTTCATGCCGCAGGGCGTTTCGGCCGATCTCATCGCCACAAAGTATGGTTTCTCTCGTGACGATGTCGATGCCTATGCCGTCGAGAGCCAGAGGCGTGCGGCGCATGCCTGGGAAAAGGGCTATTTCAACAAATCAGTCATTCCGGTGAAGGACTCAAACGGTCTGACGATCCTCGACCGCGACGAGCATATGCGCCCCGGCACGGACATGCAGGCGCTGGCTTCCCTCAACCCCTCCTTCCAGATGCCGGGTGAAATGGGCGGCTTCGAAGCCGTCGGTATCATGGCGCATCCGGAAGTGGAGCGGATCAACTACGTCCATCACGCCGGCAATTCATCTGGTATCGTCGATGGCGCGGCGGCTGTGCTGGTTGGCTCCAGGGCTGGCGGCGAGGCGATGGGCGTAAAGCCGCGCGCCCGCATCAAGGCTTTCGCCAATATCGGCTCCGATCCGGCGCTGATGCTGACCGGCCCGGTGGATGTAACCGAAAAGCTCCTGAAAAAGACCGGCATGAAGCTTGCCGATATCGATCTTTTCGAGCTCAACGAAGCCTTCGCTGCCGTCGTGCTGCGTTACATGCAGGCTTTCGATATCGACCACGAGCGGATGAACGTCAATGGCGGCGCAATCGCCATGGGCCATCCGCTGGGTGCAACAGGTGCGATGATCCTCGGCACTGTGCTGGATGAGCTGGAGCGGCGCGATCTGAACACCGCGCTCGTCACGCTCTGCATCGGCGCGGGCATGGGCACGGCGACGGTTATCGAGCGCGTTTGAGAGGCTGGTTATGAGGCGCGAGGTTTACGAGCGACCCAAGAACGAGATCGAACAGCAGCTGGCTCGGCAGAATCTGGAAAAGGACATGGCACAGGATCATAGGGCGTCCATCCGTCCTGTTTCTCCCGTCCACGTCCGGCGGCTCCGGGCAGAGCGTTGGGGTTTGATCGTGTTTCTCGTTCTTGTGGCCGGTTGTGTCGGCCTCGCAATCGGACTGTCGTAACCGCAGGGAAATTTGAGGGAAGAGGAATCCCAAATGAGCACTTATACCAATTTCACCATCGAGACGGACGCAGACGGCATTGCCCTCGTTACCTGGGACATGCCGGAAAAATCCATGAACGTCTTCACCTCTGAAGTGATGGACGAGCTGAACGCCATTGTTGACGCCACCGTCGCCGACAGCGCCGTCAAGGGCGTGGTTTTCACGTCAGGCAAGAGCACCTTTTCCGGCGGCGCCGATCTTTCGATGATCAAGTCGATGTTCTCCTTCTATAATGACGAGAAGGCGAAGAACCCGGATCAGGCGGCGGCAAAGCTGTTCGAACTCGTCGGCCGCATGACGGGCCTGTTCCGCAAGATCGAGACCAATGGCAAGCCCTGGGTTTCAGCCATCAACGGCACCTGCATGGGCGGCGCTTTCGAACTCTCGCTCGCCTGCCACGGCCGCGTGGCCTCCAGCGCCAAGAGCCTCAAGATCGCCCTGCCGGAAGTCAAGGTCGGCATCTTCCCCGGTGCCGGCGGCACCCAGCGCGTGCCGCGCCTGACGGATGCGCAATCGGCACTGCAGATGATGACGACGGGCCAGTCGCTGACCGGCGCGCGCGCCAAGGCCATGGGGCTGGTGCATCAGGTGGTCGAGCCGGATCAGCTGGTCGCCACCGCAAAGCAGATGATCAAGGACGGCCTGAAGCCGGTCGCACCCTGGGATGAAAAGGGCTTCAAGGCCCCTGGCGGCGGCATCTGGACGCCTGCCGCAGCCCAGCTGTGGCCTGCCGCTCCCGCCATCCTGCGTCGTGAAAGCGCCGGCAACTATCCGGCCGCGCTTGCCATCCTCAAATGTGTCTATGAAGGCCTGCAATTGCCCTTCGATACGGCGCTTAAGGTGGAGCAGCGTTATTTCACCGAAATCCTTCGCTCGAAGGAAGCCTTCGGCATGATCCGCTCGCTGTTCATTTCCATGCAGGAACTGGGCAAGGGCGCGCGCCGCCCGGCCGGCCAGCCGAAGACGGAGTTCAAGAAGGTGGGCGTCGTCGGCGCGGGCTTCATGGGCGCAGCTGTCGCTTATGTTACCGCCGCAGCCGGCATCCCCGTCACGCTGGTCGATCGCGATCAGGAAGCGGCGGACAAGGGCAAGGGCCATTGCGAGGAAAGCGTCAAGGCGGCCATCGGCAAGGGCAGGCTGACGCAGGATGAGGGCAAGGCCCTGCTCGACCTCGTTACTCCGACGGCGGATTACAAGGCGCTCGCCGATGCCGATCTCGTCATCGAGGCTGTCTTCGAAGACCGCGACGTGAAGAAGGCCGTCATCGAGGCCGTGGAAGCCGTGTTGCCCCAAGGCGCGATCTTCGCCTCCAACACCTCCACTTTGCCGATCACCGGGCTTGCGAAGAACTCGAAGCGCCCGACCGATTTCATCGGCATTCACTTCTTCTCGCCGGTCGAGAAGATGATGCTGACGGAAGTGATCCTCGGCAAGGAAACCGGTGACAAGGCGCTGGCCGTCGCGCTCGATTACGTGGCGAAGATCAGGAAGACGCCGATCGTCGTCAACGATACGCGCGGCTTCTTCGTCAATCGCTGCGTGCTGCGCTACATGGCCGAAAGCTACGACATGCTGATCGAAGGCGTACCCGCCGCCATGATTGAAAATGCCGCGAAATTCGCCGGTATGCCGGTCGGCCCGCTGGCGCTGAATGACGAGGTGGCGATCGATCTTTCCTACAAGATCCTCAAAGCCACCGTCGCCGATCTCGGCGAAAAGGCCGTCGATCCGCGCCATATGGAGCTGGTGAAGAAACTGGTGGAAGGCGAGGGCCGTTTTGGCCGCAAGAACGCCAAGGGCTTTTACGACTACCCGCCAAAGCCCGCCAAGAAGTCCCTCTGGCCCGGCCTGAAAAATCTTTATCCGCAACAGAAGCCGGAGGATGTGGATATGGAAGTGCTGAAACAGCGCTTCCTCGTCACGGTGGCTCTGGAAGCCGCCCGCACGGTGGAAGAAGGCATCGTCACCGATCCGCGTGAGGCCGATGTCGGCTCCATCCTCGGTTTCGGCTTTGCGCCTTACACCGGCGGTGCGCTGTCTTACATCGACGGTATGGGCGTGAAGACCTTCGTGGCGCTGGCCGAAAAGCTCAGCGAGGCCTATGGCCCACGCTTCAAGCCGACGCCACTCCTGAAGGAGATGGCCGCCAAGGGCGAAACCTTCTACGGTCGTTTCGATCCTTACGCCAGCGCCGCCAAGGCGGCGTAAGGTTTCCGGAGAGATTACTGAACAGGCCCTTCGGGGCCTGTTTTATTATGCCGCTTTCCGTGCATCCTTTGCCCGGCTGAGGCGTTGAAAGGGCGTGACCGGGCGAAAGACGCCCGCCGCCGCAATTCAGCACGCCTCAGGAGACAGCGATGAAAGCACCACTGCGATCCCACGGTTTCGACAAGCCATCCGACCTTGACGACGAACTGGCCGAACTGGACGAAGAGGCCGAGGCTGTGGCCGCCGAAGCAAAGGTGGCAAAACCCGCAGCGAGGAGAACGCGTGCCGCCAATATCATCGACCCGGCGCTACGCGCCGAACTGGACGAGCTTCGCAAACAGGTCGACAATATCCGCCGCGATGTCAAACGGCTGGAGGCGGCCCAACATTCCCGTCACAGACCCGCACAGCCCCACCATGAGCGCGACCGCGAGAATTCCCGACTGATGACGGTGGTGCGCTCCGTCGCCGTCACCTCGCTTGCCAGCCGCATCTTCGCGTCTTCGCCCGTCATGGCGGCGCTGGTGGCCGTGGTGCCTTTCGCGCTTGGGCCTTGCCGCGCGGCGCAGTGAAGGGGCATAGCCGCCCCACGCTGCGCCCTCTCGTAACCTTGCGACCCTTTCCGAACGCGTCCGCCCGTCGAACGCCGATCAGGCCCGGCTGATGGCGGAGAGTGGATTTCCAGCCAGGATCCGGCCTCTGCCGGACACGCATTCCAGCCATCCACAGCCGCCGTGAAAAAACTGTCAAAAAACTTCGCTATGGCGCTTGCCATGTCCGAACAAGATGTTATAACCCCGCTCACTTTCGGGGCACCAAACGGCCCCGCCCGCCAAAAGCGGAGGTTCTTCAAGGACCTGAAGTGCCCGGATAGCTCAGTTGGTAGAGCAGCGGATTGAAAATCCGCGTGTCGGTGGTTCAAATCCGCCTCCGGGCACCATTCTTCTCAAATTTCTTTATTGTATTGGTGTTCAGTAAGATGTTCGCTGGTTTTCCGCGATAAAGGAAACGATCAAATTTCATTCATCCCATCGGACTTCCAATTGACCGCCGAGGGCCCTCACTCCTCTATTAATGGCTTTGAAGTTGGGGGACTTGCTGCGGTAACCGCGTGTCTGAAAGTAACGCCCTGTTCCGGCCTCCTCGTCGGCATCCCGCATAGTCCAGCGTGTATCGTAGCAACGGCCCCGAAATTGATCGAGTGCCAGAATACCCGTGATTTTGTAAGGTTTTTTCTTGCGACGATATCCGTAATAGCGGGCCGCAGACTGAATTTTCTGCCATTCTACGCCAGGGAAAAATCTGCAAATCTCTTCTCGGCTGGCTTCTGGATAGAGTTTCCGCAGCTTTTGTCTTGCTGGCCACTCCCAAGATTGCTTGCGTGGAACCAAGCCCAGCTTTTGACAGCGCGTCTGGATCGCCTTTTTGGTTCGCGTATCCAGAACCTGACATAGGGCAAAGTAGTCAGGATAAAATATCCTGCAGACCAAGTCTTCTTTGTCCGTCCAAAGCTTGTGGCCGCTGATCGTAAATCCCGAACGCAGAATTCTTGACCGCGCGCGCTCTGCCGAAACAGCGTTCCTCGCCAGATAGGCTAGATCCATGGTAATCTCAACAACCGGGGAGCTAAGCCTTTTTCACGTTCATAACGCGAAACGGATTAAACGTTCCCGCCTTGTCGGTGAAGTTTTCCGCGATAGCTTTCGGCAGGCCGTTCAATTCTCGGAGTTTATAAGCCAGGTTGGCGAACTCCAGTTTGAGCCGGTCAATTTCATGCGCTCTGACCTCAACGATCCGCGCTTCGATTTCAGCTTTCTGACGAAGGAGTTCATCCAGTTCAGACATGATAACGCTCCAAGTATGGTCGGATTAATTCCGGCTTGTTGGAAACAAGAGCCCAGCATCTTGTTTTCCACTCGAGCGTTTCTTAAGTCGTTTTTTTAGCAGATATATGAAGCCATTGGACGACAATGACGGTCAAATAAAGGATAGTCGAAATCGGGTATCCTTCACAGACCTACAAATGCTCCCGATTGTCCGTATTCTGCTCCGCCCGATCCCGATAAAGTGCCGCGCGGCCGAGCAGCATCAGGGAAACCGGGGTCGTCACCGTCATGAAAATGCCGATGAAGATTTCGTGGAAGGCGAAGCGGTCGCCGGACACTGAGAAATAGATGATCGATGCCATGACGATGCCGCCGGTGCCCCAGCTGGTGCCGAGGGTTGGCGCATGCAGGCGCTCATAGAAGCTGTTGAGCCTGGCAAAGCCGATCGTGCCGATCAGCGTCAGCGAGGCGCCGAGGAGGACGAAGAACGCCACCAGGATGGCGGCCCAGAGCGGAAATTCTGCAGCATTGTTCATTCGATCACCTCGCCGCGCATCAGGAATTTGGAGAGGGCGACGGTGGAGACGAAGCCCAGAATGGCGATCAGCAGCGATGCCTCGAAATAGATGTCGTTGCCGGTGCGCAGGCCGAAGGTCAGGAGAAGCAGCATGGCGTTGACATAAAGCGTATCCACGCCCAGCACGCGGTCCTGCGCACGCGGGCCGATGGCGATGCGATAGACTGATATCGTCATTGCGATGGCGAGCATGAACTGTGCCAGCGAAAAGGACCAGAAAAGGATAATCGAACTCATTCGAATATCTCCATCAGCAGTTTTTCATAACGGTTCTTGATGAGGCTTATCCAGGCAGCCTCATCCACATCATCGAGAACGTGAATCAGAAGCGTGCCCTGGCTGGAATTATATTCGAGCCATGCGCTTCCCGGCGTCGAGGTCAGGATCGTCGCGAGAACGGCCAGCGCCATGGGGTCGCGAATATCGAGCGGCACCGCGAGGAAGCCGGATTTGCGGTTCTTTTCGCGCTCGAACAGGATGATCCTCACGACCGAGAGGTTGGACCTGACGATATCATAAAGCACGATGAAGATCAGCTGCACCAGCCTGTGCCAGTTGCGGATGCGCGGCTTGGCTGGCCTCAGCGACGCCATCGCCCAGGAGGCGATAAGCGCGACACAGGTGCCAAGCAGCAGGTGCCCCGGCGAAAAGCTGTTGATCGTCATCCAGAAGAAGATCAGCGAGATCGTCAGCAGCGGATAAGGCAGGATACGGCTCATCATGGTTCCGCCTCCGGGTTCGTTCCCGCTCTCGGGGCGGAAATGACACCCTGAATATAGCTTGCCGGCAGATCGAGAATACGCGCCGTTTCCTGCATGTAACGCATCACTGGTCCTGCCTGCACGGTCATGGCAAGCGTCAGGCCGAGCAGCAGCATGATCGGCGCGATTTCGATGACGAGCACGCGCGGCACGGTTCCTTCGATGGAGGCCCAGAAGGTGCGGATGCCGGCGCGCGTCATCGAGATCAGCGAGGCGAAACCGGCAAAGACGATCAGGAAGACAAGCCACCAGGAAAGCGTGGAAACGCTGTCATTGGCGCCAAGCCCGGAAGGGTTGAGAATGGCGGTCAGCATCGAGAATTTGGCGATGAAGCCTGAGAGCGGCGGCAGGCCGGCGAGAAGAATGCCGCAGGCGGCAAAACAGGCGCCGAGCACCGCCATGGTGGCGGGCATGGTCACGCCGACTTCTTCCTCCTCATCCTCGTCTTCGCCCTCGCCATAGGCTTCCATGGTCACGGCAAGAACGTTCGCGCCCGCATCCTGCCCGCGTTCCACCAGCTCGATCAGCATGAAGAAGGCGCTGATGGTGAGGGTGGAGCTGACCATGTAATAAAGCGCACCGGCCGCAACCGTCGGATTGCCGGTGCCCATGGCGGCAAGAAGCGTTCCCGATGAGACGAGAACCGAAAAGCCGGCGAGCCGCCCCAGCGCCTGTGACGCAAGAACGCCGATGGCCCCGAAGATGATGGTGGCGATGCCGCCGACAAGCAGGGCGTCATGGCCGAAACCGGCGGATTCCCCTGCCGTCTGCCCGAAAAGCAGGAAGGACAGGCGGGCGATGACATAAATGCCGACCTTGCTCATGATCGCGAAGAGCCCGCCGACCGGGGCCGACGCCGCACCATAGGCGGAAGGCAGCCAGAAATTCAGTGGCCACATGCCGGCCTTGACCAGAAACGCAACGCCCAGAACCGCCGCTCCGGTCTCCAGCAGCATACGCTGGTCGGAGTTGAGGCCTTCGATACGATGGGCGAGGTCACCCATGTTCAGCGTGCCGGTCACACCATAGATGAGGCTGACGCCGATCAGGAAGAACAGGGCGGCAACGAGGTTGATGGCGATATAATGCAGCCCCGCCTTGACGCGCTGCTGGCCGGAACCGTGCAGCAGCAAACCATAAGAGGCCGCCAGCATCACTTCGAAGAAGACGAAGAGATTGAAGAGGTCGCCGGTCAGGAACGCACCGTTGACGCCCATCAGCATCATCTGGAACAGCGAATGGAAATGCGCGCCGGACTTGTGCCACTTGGCCATGGAATAGATCAAAGACGGGATGGCAAGCAGCGCCGTCAACAGCACCATCAGGCCGGAGAGGCGATCGGCGACGAGCACGATGCCGAACGGGGCCGGCCAGTTGCCGAGCAGGTAGACGCCGCTCGAAACTACCGCGGCGATCTCGGTATTGACCGTCGAGTTCACCTCGCGGAACAGCAGGATGGCGACCACCAGCAACAGCACGGTAGAGGTGAGGCTGATGGCGGCTTTCGCCACGCGCTGGCGCTCGTCGAAGAATAGCAGCAGGGCTGCTGTGATCAGCGGCACCAGAATGGGGGCAATAACGATGTGGAAGGGGAACGACATCATTTCGACTCCCTCCCGTCCACATGGTCGGTGCCGGTGAGGCCGCGGGCGGCGAGCAGCACGACGAGGAACAATGCGGTGGTGGCAAAGCCGATGACGATGGCCGTCAGCACCAGCGCCTGCGGCACGGGGTCGGCGAGCGTAGAGCTGTCGACACCGTTGACCAGCACCGGCGGTGCATTGGTCTTGATGCCGCCGACGCCGAAGATGAAGAGATTGACGGCATAGGACAGCAGCGACAGCCCGACAATGACCTGATAGGTGCGCGGACGCAGCACCAGCCAGACGCCGGAGCCGGTCATGATGCCGATGCCGATTGCAAGAATGAGTTCCATTACACGTCCTCCGCTTTTGCGGCTTCAGGCGTGCGAACGCGGTAGTTACGCAACGATTGGTGTGCCAGTGCTATCAGGATAAGAACGGTGGAGCCGACGACCAGCGAGAAGACGCCGAGATCGAACAGCAGGGCGGATGCCGTGGGCATTTTGCCGATATAGGGTATTTCCGTATATTGGAAATAGGACGTCAGGAACGGGTAGCCGAAATACCACGAGCCGATGCCCGTCGCCGCCGCCATCAGAAGGCCGAAGCCCATCCAGCGCAACGGCAGGATGCGGATGCGGTCTTCCGCCCAGCGTGCGCCGCCAGCGAGATATTGCAGCAGGAAGCCAATCGCCATGGTGATGCCGGCCGCAAAGCCGCCGCCCGGCATATCGTGGCCGCGCATGAACAGGAAGATCGAGAAGGTGATGATGACAGGGAACATCCACTGCATCACGATTGATGGCACGTAGAGATAGTCGCGAACCGTGTCCCCATTGCTGCGGTCGGGTCTTTCCGCATCGAAGGCGTTCTGCATCTGCTGCTGTTCCGGCACCCCGATGCTTTCATGGGCAGGGCGGAAACGGCGAAGCAGCGCAAAGACGGTGAGCGCCACGATGGCCAGAACAGCGATTTCGCCAAATGTATCGAAGCCGCGGAAGTCGACAAGGATGACGTTGACGACATTGGTGCCGCCGCCTTCCGTATAGGCGCGCTCCAGGAAATAGGTCGCAATCGCGTTCGGCACGGGCAGCGTCATCACGGCATAGGCGATGACGGACATGCCGATGCCGCTTGCGGCCGCCAGCAGGAAGTCACGGGCGCGGCGAAGCTGCGCCGGGAACTCGTTGCTGCTGTCGACTTTCTCGAAGCGTTTCGGCAGCCATCTGAGGCCGAGCAGGATGAGAACCGTGGTGACGATTTCCACCAGTAGCTGGGTGATGGCGAGATCCGGCGCGGAAAGCCAGACGAAGGTAAGGCAGGTGACGAGCCCCGAGACGCCAAGCATCACGAGGGCGGCGAGGCGGTGATATTTCGCCTGCCAGGCAGCCCCCATCGCGGCGATCATGCCGATCAGCCAGAGGATGGCGAAGATCGGATCGAAGGTCGTCACGCGCGGTAGCGATAGGGAGAATTCCGAGAGGAAGAGCGGCGAGAAACCGGCAAGAAGCGCGACAAGGATCAGAAGCCTCAGCTGCGGCTGCAGACGCCGCGTGCCGAGCGTGCTTTCCAGCCACCGCGCCCATTTCCAGGACACGGTGACGAGAATGCGCTCGAAGATGCGCTGTCCCCGCAAATGCCGGAAGACCGGCGGGCCGTCGTCGCAGCGCGAGAAATAACCGCCAAGCAGGACATAGATGGTAACGCCACCGATCAGCGCCGCAATACTCATGATGAGCGGCAGGGTGAAACCGGGCCAGATCGACAGGCTGTAGACGGGTGGCTGCGGACCGAGAACGGAAAGCACGGCCGAATGCAGGAACGGGCCGATGGACAGGCTCGGAACGATGCCGACGATCAGGCAGGCGAAAACCAGGAACTCGATCGGGAAACGCATCCAGCGCGGCGGTTCGTGTGGATTGGGGTTCGGCAGATCGACGGGGTTGGGGCCGAAGAAGACCGGGTGGATGAAGCGCAGCGAAGAGGCGACGGCGAATGCGCCGGAAAGCGTCGCGACATAGGGCAGCGCGCGGTCGAGCAGCGAGTCGGCATGGGTTTCGACGGCCTCGGCAAAGAACATTTCCTTGGAGAGGAAGCCGTTGAACAGCGGCACGCCGGCCATGGCCGCGCTCGCCGCCATGGCGAGCGTCGCGGTCGCGGGCATATAGGTATAAAGTCCGCTCAGCCGCCGCATGTCGCGGGTGCCGGTTTCATGGTCGATAATGCCGGCGGCCATGAAAAGCGAAGCCTTGAAGGTGGCGTGGTTGACCATGTGGAAGATGGCCGCAACCGCCGCAAGCGGGCTGCCGAGGCTGAGCAGCGTGGTGATGAGGCCGAGGTGGCTGATGGTGGAATAGGCCAGCAGCCCCTTCAGATCCTGCTGGAACATGGCGAAATAAGCGCCAAGCAGCAGCGTGATGATGCCGGCCGCACCCACCAGCCAGAACCATTCCGGCGTGCCTGCCAGTACCGGCCAGAACCGTGCGAGCAGAAATACCCCTGCTTTCACCATGGTGGCGGAGTGCAGATAGGCGGAAACGGGTGTGGGCGCCGCCATGGCGTTGGGCAGCCAGAAATGGAACGGAAACTGCGCGCTCTTGGTCAGCGCGCCGCCGAGAATAAGGATAAGCGCCGGCAAATAGAGGGAATGGGCGCGAATGGCGGCACCGGCCTCGATGATCTTGTCGAGATCGTAGCTTCCCGCCATATGGCCGAGGATCAGCAGTCCGGCCAGAAGGCTGAACCCGCCGATGCCGGTCACGGTCAACGCCATGCGCGCACCGTCGCGAGCGCCGGCATTCTGGTGCCAGTAGCCGATCAGCAGGAACGAGAAGATACTCGTCATTTCCCAGAAGATCGACAGCAGGATGACGTTGCCAGAGAGGACCACGCCGAGCATTGAGCCCATGAAGGCGAGGAAGAAGGCGAAAAAACGCGGGATCGGATCTGCAGCCGACATGTAGTAACGGGCGTACAGCACCACCAGTAGGCCGATGCCGGTAATCAGCATTGAGAAAATCCAGGCGAACCCGTCCAGCCGCAGGGTAAAGTTCAGGCCGAGCTGGGGCAGCCATTCCACATCATATTTAAGAACCGCGCCGCCACTGACGCTCGTATAAAGAAAGATGCTGCTGACAAGCCCGAAAAGGGCGACTGCGCCCGCGACGGAGGCGGGGGCTGCGGCTACACCCTCGCGCGGCATGAAAGCCGTCAGGAGCGCGCCAACGAAGGGCAATGCGACAATAAATGGGAGAATGATTGCAAGTGTCATATGCGGCGGCGGTTTTCTCTCTGGAATGGGAGCCTACGGCGGGGTTCCGACGCCTCCGATCCCTCAAGGTTCGCAATGAACCCGATGATGATGACCGCCGGAATGACTAATACATAATATGCGGAGGCGCGCGTGGAACCACGCTGGCAAAGTCTCGGGAAGTTTGTGGCACGATGGCAACAGCAGCGAGCGAGGCTTCGGCGTGATCCCTGAGGTTCGGGGCGAATGAAGCGAACTCGCTGTAGCGAAGGCCCGAACCGGCATCGCCGGTCCTGCAGCCGACATCGTTGCCGCTATCGCAAGCTTTTTCGCGAAGGGAAACGGAACGGCCCGGATCGACGCTCTGCAATCGCTC
Source organism: Agrobacterium tumefaciens str. B6 (assembly GCF_001541315.1). GTDB lineage: Bacteria > Pseudomonadota > Alphaproteobacteria > Rhizobiales > Rhizobiaceae > Agrobacterium > Agrobacterium radiobacter. The sequence continues at coordinate 409,539 of NZ_LMVK01000001.1, forward strand.
GAGGCGGCTGGTTTTGGAAAGGGGCTTGATGCCGGAGGGCGCCTGAAAGCCGATCATGACGAGCAGGCTCGCGACCACGAGACCGATCAGCACTTGCGGATGGCGCCTTGAACTGCGGCCTTTCTCCATCCATGGCAAGTTGGCATCTCCTTGATCGTAAAGGTCTCTTTAAAGCATCACCGTTGAGCGAATATCCTGTTGATTTGTTTTAGGGGAAGCCGGACATGCTTGTCCAGCGCGCAGGCGGGAAAAACCGCCCGCAGCGTCCGATTCCTTTTCGTTTTTGCCCGTTTGCGGCAAAGTGAGGGCGGCATTGGCTAAAAGCTTTTACAAATTTTACCGTTTGACGCCGACGCCTGTGTTTCTTAACTTTCAAGCAAGGAATTAACCATAAAGATTGATGGTATTTCCACGGCGGAATGGGGTTCTCTCCCCTTCCAGGCATGACGCCGCACTGCCGTACCGGTGCCGATCCGGTATTTTCGTTTCTTGGTTCAAGAAGGTCTGGCAAGCGTCGATGCCGCATCGTCCGCGATGGGTATGTTCGTTCAAAAATCCCCTTTAGGGTGCTGGCGTTCTGAACCTTGGCCAATTTGGCCGGGTTTTACCGGCCGTCATGTTATTGGGGACGTCGGTTGGGGCAGGACTTGCCATCAGATCAAGCGCGCAGGTCGGCAGGCGGAAGCCTGGCGGGACGGTTGCGTTTTGCCGGCCTCGATGAGACGCAATCCGATTTCCTGCGCAGCTATCGCAGCATGCTGGAGCCTTACGTCAAGGCCGGCCTGCGGGACGTGATGACCCGTTTCCAGTCCATGCCGGACTGTTCCCCGTCCTTCGAAAGTGAAAATCAGCTCGACCGACTGCACGATCTGCAATCCTCGCACTGGAGCGTTTTGACGGATGCGCGTTTCGATGCGCTTTATGCCGAGCGGGTGAAGGTTCTCTCCGATAATTCCAGCCGCATGGGGCTTGATCCGCGCTGGCAGATCGCCAGCCACGCGGTGGTTCTGGAACATCTTGTCGGCGGACTGGTGGCCGAACATGCGCCGCGCTCCATCCTGCCCGGCAACCGCAAGAAAACCCGTGAACTGGCGGAAGCCGTGAAGAACGTCGTCCGTCTGGTGATGGTTGACACGGAAATCGCCGTCTCGCTGCGTTTTAACGAATTGCGCCTGCGCCATGGCCGGGAGCTGGCCGAGCAGCGTGACAGTGACCGCTCGGAAGCGGCGACGTTGCTGGGCACCGCATTGACGGCCTTTGCTGCAGGCGATTTGCAGGCCCGCATCGGCGGCGATGTACCTGAAGCCTATCGCGACGTTGCGGCTTCCTTCAATACGGCGCTGGAAACGATCGGCGCATCGCTGATCGCGGCGCAAAACAACATCGGCGAGGCTGAGGCGCTCGGCGCGCGGTTTGCCGATATGGGCCGCTCCATCGCGGAGCGTTCCCGCCAGCAGGCCGAAGCCCTTGCCGAGACCTCCCGTGCGATCCAGGCGATGATCGGTAACGTTGCCGAAAACGGCGCCCGCATAGCGGCGACGGAAAAGGCGGTTTCCAGCGCTCGCGATGCGGCTGTCGAAAGCGGCCGGGCGATCGGCGAGGCGATCGACGCCATGTCGGACATCGAACAATCCGCCGAGCAGATCGGCAGGATCATCGGCACGATTGACGAGATTGCTTTTCAGACAAATCTTCTGGCCCTCAATGCCGGCATCGAGGCGGCGCGCGCGGGTGATAGCGGCCGTGGTTTCGCCGTCGTCGCGCAGGAAGTCCGGGCGCTCGCCCAGCGGTCTGCAGATGCCGCAAGAGAGATCAAGAGCCTCGTCGGCACCACGAAGACGCAGGTTGAGGGCGGCGTGCGCATGGTCAACCGCACACAGGACGCAATCGGCGGCGTCGTCCGGCAGGTTTCAGGCATCAACGACATGATCGCGGAAGTCTCCCGGCATACGGCCGAGCAGGCCGGCGAACTGCAATCGGTTGCCGCCGATATTGGCGGGCAGCAACGGCAGGCGGACCGGAATGCCGTCGATATCAGTGCGAGCGCCTCCGAGGCCGACGCGCTTCAAACCGTCATTCTGGAACTCGGCCGCACCATCCGCGAATTCCGCATTGCCCGTCAGGGGCAGGCGAAGGCGGCGTCCGGTGCGGACCGGCAGGACACTTCATTTATGGCCCGTGCGGATAACCGCACGGATTACGGCCAGGATTACCAACAATTCAGACGCCAAGGAGTCATGTAATGGCAGCCAGAAAAGCAGCTGAGGCGACGCTGAAACTGTCACCGGTGCTGGATCTCAACGAAGCATCGGCCCTGCACGGCAAGCTGATGACGCTGAGAGGAGCACCGTTGTCGGTCGACGCGTCCGAGGTGGAGCGTATCGGTGCACTTTGCGCCCAGGTCCTCATGGCCGGCGCGAAGTCCTGGGAGGAGGATGGCAAGCCCTTCGGTTTTGCCAGGGTGTCCGATGCATTCGACAAGACCATGAAACTGATAGGCGTCGATATTGACCATTTGCTCCCCAAGGAGATGCAAAAGTGAAGAAAAAAGTTCTTACCGTGGATGATTCCCGGACGATCAGGAACATGCTCCTGGTCACGCTTAACAATGCCGGTTTCGAAACCATTCAGGCCGAAGACGGCATCGAGGGCCTCGAAGTGCTCGAGCAGAGCAACCCCGATGTCATCGTGACTGATATCAACATGCCCCGTCTCGATGGTTTCGGCTTCATCGAGGGTGTGCGTCGCAACGAAAAGTACCGGGCGATCCCGATCCTCGTTCTGACGACCGAAAGCGATGCAGAAAAGAAGAACCGCGCCCGTCAGGCCGGTGCGACCGGCTGGATCGTCAAGCCGTTCGACCCTGCAAAACTCATCGATGCCATTGAACGCGTAACCGCCTGATACGGGACATTTCACGATGGATATGAACGAAATCAAGGAAATCTTTTTCCAGGAATGCGAGGAGCAGCTCGCCGAACTGGAATCGGGGCTTCTTAAATTGAATGACGGCGACCGTGATCCGGAAACCGTCAACGCCGTTTTCCGTGCCGTTCATTCCATCAAGGGCGGGGCTGGTGCCTTCGGTCTCGATGATCTCGTGGCTTTCGCCCACGTTTTTGAAACGACCCTCGACTGCGTCCGCTCCAACAAGCTGGAGCCGACCCAGGATGTTCTGAAAGTCATGCTGCGCTCCGCCGACGTGCTGGCGGACCTGACCAACGCGGCAAGAGACGGCGGCAGCGTCGATGAAAGCCGCACCCGTGGCCTCGTGAAGGAACTGGAAGCGCTGGCAAACGGCGAAGCCGTTCCGGCATCCGCGCCGGCTCCCGTCGCCGTAAAGGCACCGGAACCCGTGAAGGCCAAGCCGACGGATGAGAGCGGCTTTGAGCCGATCCCGTTCTCCTTTACGGACTTTGCCGACGAAACCACGCCGCTGATGGAAGTGCCGTCCTTCCAGATCACCTTCAAGCCGCATGCGTCGCTTTATTCGAAGGGCAACGAGGCGGCACTTCTGCTGCGCGATCTCTCGCGCATCGGCGAGATGAGCATCAATTGCGACATGTCGGAGCTGCCTTCGCTCGACAAGCTCGATCCTGAAGCATCCTATCTCTCCTGGACGGTTTCGATCGCGACCGACAAGGGCGAAGAGGGTATCCGCAGCGTCTTCGAATTTGCCGAATGGGATTGCGATCTGGAAATCGTGCCTGATGTTTCGGCCGTCGCAGGCGGCGATGAAGAGCTTCCGATGATCCCGGTGCCGTTCGACCTTTCGGCTCTCGATAGCGGATCGGAAGAGCAGCCCATCGTTGAAATCGCTACGGCGGAAGCGTCTTATGCTGCAGCAGCCGTCGAAACGGCCGTCGCGACGACGCAGATCGCCCAGAGCGTCAATGCCGCCATCGAAAAGCGCGAGGCTGCGGCCGCGCCTGCGGCAACGCAGGCGAACGCCAACGCAGCGGCCAATGCCAGCGCCGGCCAGACCATCCGTGTCGATCTCGATCGCGTCGACCGCCTGATCAACCTTGTCGGCGAGCTCGTCATCAATCAGGCGATGCTGTCGCAGAGTGTCATCGAAAACGACGCAAGTGGCACGTCGGCCGTCAATATGGGCCTCGACGAGCTGCAGCAGCTGACGCGCGAAATCCAGGACAGCGTCATGGCGATCCGCGCGCAGCCGGTAAAGCCGGTGTTCCAGCGCATGTCGCGTATCGTCCGCGAAGTCGCCGACATGATCGGCAAGCAGATCCGCCTCATCACCGAAGGTGAAAACACCGAAGTCGACAAGACGGTCATCGACAAGCTGGCGGAACCTCTGACGCACATGATCCGCAATGCCGTCGACCACGGCATCGAAACGCCGGAAAAGCGCGAGGCTGCGGGCAAGAACCCCGAAGGCACCATCAAGCTTTCGGCCAAGCACCGTTCGGGTCGCATCCTGATCGAACTGCAGGACGACGGCGCCGGCATCAACCGCGAGCGTGTTCGCCAGAAGGCGATCGACAACGATCTGATCGCCGCCGATGCAAACCTGACCGACGAGGAGATCGACAATCTGATCTTCGCGCCGGGCTTCTCCACGGCAGACAAGATTTCCGACATTTCCGGCCGCGGCGTCGGCATGGATGTGGTCAAGCGCTCCATTCAGGCGCTTGGCGGCCGCATCAGCATCTCCTCGCGCCCGGGCCACGGTTCGACTTTCACCATGAGCCTGCCGCTGACGCTTGCCGTTCTCGACGGCATGGTGGTGACTGTTGCCGGCCAGACGCTGGTGGTGCCGCTGACCGCGATCGTGGAAACCCTGCAGCCGGAAGCGAAGAACATTCACTCCTTCGGCGCCAACCAGCGGCTGATCTCCATCCGCAACTCCTTCTGCCCGCTGGTGGATGTCGGTCGCGTGTTGAACTTCCGTCCGACCCAGGCCGATCCGGTCGAAGGTGTCGCCCTTCTGGTGGAATCGGAAGGCGGTGGCCAGCGTGCCCTGATGGTCGATGCGATCCAGGGCCAGCGCCAGGTCGTCATCAAATCGTTGGAGGCAAACTATACCCATGTTCAGGGCATTGCCGCCGCCACTATCCTCGGTGACGGGCGCGTCGCTCTCATTCTGGATGTCGATGCCATCGTCAGCGCCTCGCGCGGACAGCCACTGAAGCAGGAAATGTCGCTTGCGGCGACAGGTTGAAAGCGGATCATCCATGGCAGCACTTAATTTCAGCGACCAGCGCCAGTCTCCCGACGACGTCCTTGCCAGCGGTGAATATCCGCTGACGAGACGCGACCTGTCGGAAATCGCGGCGATGATCTATGCCGATGCGGGCATCTATCTCAACGACCCCAAGGCGTCGCTGGTCTATTCCCGCCTCTCGAAGCATATCCGCAATCTCGGCCTGTCAGGGTTCCGCGAATATTGCGCCCTTGTATCCTCACCGGAGGGCGCGCCGGCGCGGCGCGAAATGCTGTCGCACCTGACGACGAATTTCACCCGCTTCTTCCGCGAAAACCATCATTTCGAACATCTGCGTGATGACGTCCTGCCGGGCCTCATCGCCCGGGCGAAATCCGGCGGGCGCGTCCGCATCTGGTCGGCGGCCTGTTCCGACGGGCAGGAGCCCTATTCGATTGCGCTCACCGTGCTCGCCATGTTTCCGAATGCGGCGGATTACGATTTCAAAATCCTCGCGACGGATATCGACCCGAAGATTTTGGCGCAGGCCCGCGCCGGGGTCTATGACGACAACGCGCTCGAAACCGTGTCTCCCGCCATGCGCAAGCAATGGTTCGCGGAAGTCGATGCCGGTGGTCGCCGCAAGTTCCGCATTGACGACAAGGTCAAGCGCCTCATTACGTTCAACGAGTTGAACCTGATGACGCAGTGGCCCTTCAAGGGCAATTTCGACGTGATCTTCTGCCGCAACGTCGTCATTTATTTTGACGAGCCGACGCAGATGCGCATCTGGTCGCGTTTCGCCGGGCTGCTGCCGGAAGGTGGTCATCTTTATATCGGCCATTCCGAACGTGTGTCCGGTGACGCAAAGAACCTGTTCGACAATACGGGCATCACCACCTACCGCTACATTGGTCACGCATCCGGGAGGAAGGCATGAGCGCACTCGCACGGGTACTCGTCGTCGATGATTCTCCGACGATGCGCGGCCTGATTTCGGCCGTTCTCAAGGCCGATCCCGAAGTCGAGGTGGTCGGTCAGGCCGGCAACGCCATGGAGGCGCGCGCCGCCATCAAGCAGCTCAATCCCGATGTCGTGACGCTCGACATCGAGATGCCGGAAATGAACGGGCTGGAATTTCTCGAAAAGATCATGCGCCTGCGCCCCATGCCGGTCATCATGGTCTCGTCGCTCACCCACCGCGGCGCGGACGCTTCGCTGGCCGCGCTTGAAATCGGCGCTTTCGACTGTGTCGGCAAACCGGCGCCGGGCGATGCACGCCCGTTCGGCGATCTCGCCGACAAGGTGAAGGCTGCTGCCCGCTCGCAGCATGCCGCTTACCGCGCTGCGCGCCCGGAAGCCGCTGCCGCGCCGCAGCCGGTCCCGGTCAGCGAATATCGGGCGGGTCGCAAGGTCGTCGCCATCGGCTCCTCCACGGGTGGTGTCGAAGCGCTGATCGCCGTGCTGCAGAAATTCCCGGCCAACTGCCCGCCGACCGTCATCACCCAGCACATGCCGCCGACCTTCACCAAGAGCTTCGCCGAACGGCTGAACCGCATCTGCGCCCCCGTCGTGGAAGAGGCGACTGATGGCGCGCGCCTGCAGACCGGCAAGATCTATCTTGCGCCGGGCGGCGAACGCCATCTGCAGATCGCCAACCGGTCTGCACCCTGCTGCCGGCTTGTCGAGCGCGATCCCGTCAACGGCCATCGCCCCTCGGTCGATGTGCTCTTCGATTCTGTCGCCGAGCTTGCCGGCCGCAACGCCGTCGGCGTCATCTTGACGGGCATGGGCCGCGATGGTGCGGCCGGGCTCTTGAAAATGCGTCATGCCGGTGCGCGCACCGTCGGCCAGAACGAAAAAACATGTGTCGTCTATGGCATGCCCCGCGTGGCCTATGAGCTTGGCGCGGTGGAACAGCAATTGCCGTTGGCCTCCATCGGTGAAGAAATCCTGAAACTAACCACTGCCCGCAAAGAAGGTGCTGACTAATGTCTCTCGCAGAAAAGATCAAAGTTCTGATCGTCGACGATCAGGTGACCAGCCGGCTGCTCCTCAGCGATGCGCTGACACAGCTCGGCTTCAAGCAGATCACCGCCGCCGGCGACGGCGAGCAGGGAATGAAGATCATGGAGCAGCAGCCCCATCATCTCGTCATCTCCGATTTCAACATGCCGAAGATGGATGGTCTCGGTTTCCTGCACGCCGTGCGGGCCAACCCGACCACCAAGAAGGCCGCCTTCATCATCCTCACCGCGCAGGGCGACCGCGCGCTGGTGCAGAAGGCAGCCCAGCTCGGCGCCAACAACGTGCTGGCCAAGCCCTTCACGATTGACAAGATGCGCGCTGCCATCGAGGCGGTTTTCGGATCGCTGAAATGATTGAAGCTGCGGCCAAGCGCGTACATATCATTCAGGGCGAGTACAAGGTCATCAGCGATCCCGACGTGGTCATGACGACGATACTCGGTTCGTGCGTGGCCGCCTGTCTGAGAGACCCCGTTGCCGGCCTCGGAGGCATGAACCACTTCCTGCTGCCGGGAACGGGCAATGTGACCGGCGGAGATGCGACGCGTTACGGCGTGCATCTCATGGAGCTCCTGATCAACGGCCTCCTGAAGCAGGGCGCGCGGCGTGACCGGCTGGAAGCCAAGGTTTTCGGCGGCGCGAAGACGATCGCCAGCTTTTCCAATGTCGGCGAGCAGAATGCCATCTTCGCCATGCAGTTTCTGAAGGATGAAGGTATTCCGGTCATAAGCTCCTCCACGGGCGGGGAACACGGCCGCAAGATCGAATTCTGGCCGGTCTCCGGTCGTGCACGTCAGCATCCGCTCAGCGGTGCGGAAACCCAGAAGACGGTTGCCTTGGAAACGCGTCCGGTGCCGGCCCCAAAGCCCGCCGCCAACGACATCGAATTTTTCTAGTCACGGAGTTTCCAATGCAGCTTGCAGAGCACACCGCCACCACTCCGTTCGAAGAAGCCCTGCCGGATGTTCTGATGCGCGTGGTATCGGAATTGCACGATGTCGCCTACCTTATAGAGCGCATCGAACCGCAATTGCTTGAAGTGACCAACGGTCAATTGTCGAGCGACGGCGTCAAGCTCCTGCAGGGCATCGACCTTGCCGTCCAGAAGACCCGTGGCCTTGCCGAATTCATCGATACCGTCACCGGCTCCATTCCCGGAGACTGGATCGTGGATGTCTCTACCGCGCTCAGCCTCGTCAAGCTTGCGGAAATGCAGAAGGCGCTCGGCGCCGCCTTCCGCCATGGCCATTCCCAGCCGCTCGACAAGGCCTCCGGCGACTTCGACCTCTTCTAGCGGCATTTCCGCCGTTGCCTGCCTCTTCGCGGAATGCGGAGAAAGGCAACGCTCGCGCAAGCTTCGCACCCTATTGTCATTACGGGGCCAAAAGGTCTCGGACTCTATGAATGACGGTGCGGAACAGAATGAATCTGTTAAATCAAATCCCTCAGGTCTTGAAGAATGTTGCTGCGCTGGGGCAGACGCGGCTTTTGATGCTGGGCGGCGTGGGCGTTTTGTCCATGGCCATTATCCTTGCAGCAGCGCTCTACGTGAACCGTCCCGCTTACGAGACCCTTTATGTGGGGCTTGAAAAAAGCGACCTCAACAAGATCAGCATTGCGCTCGCCGAATCGGGTCTGGACTTTCAGGTAGGGACCGATGGTTCCAGCCTTCAGGTTCCCGTCGGGCTCACCAGCAAGGCACGGCTGCTTCTGGCCGAGCGCGGCCTGCCTGATAGCGCCAATGCCGGTTATGAGCTTTTCGACAATGTCGGTTCTCTCGGCCTGACCTCCTTCATGCAGGAAGTGACGCGCGTTCGCGCCCTTGAGGGCGAGATCAGCCGCTCCATCCAGCAGATTGACGGCATTGCCGCTGCACGCGTCCATATCGTCATGCCTGACGTCGGCAATTTCCGCCGTGGCGAACAGAAGCCCACCGCATCGGTCATGATCCGCGCCAGCGCCACCGCAGGGCGCAAGGCATCGGCTTCCATCCGTCACCTCGTCGCCTCGGCCGTTCCCGGCCTTGAGGTCGATGATGTGACTCTCCTCGATTCGACCGGCCAGCTTCTGGCCTCCGGCGACGACGTCACCAACGCCGCCATGAACCGCTCGCTGACACTGGCGCAGAATGTTCAGCAGGAAATCACGACCAACATCGACAAGGCGCTGGCGCCTTTCCTCGGCATGGACAATTTCCGCTCCAGCGTGACGGCGCAGCTCAATACCGACAGCCGCCAGATTCAGGAAACCGTCTACGACCCGGAATCACGCGTCGAGCGCTCCATCCGCACGGTGAAGGAAGACCAGAAATCCCAGGAAACGCAGCCGGATACGGCCGCAACCGTGGAGCAGAACGTACCGCAGGCAGCGCCCCAGGGCGGCGGCAGCGGCCCGCAGTCTTCCGACCAATCGGCCAAGAAGGAAGAGCAGACCAACTACGAGATCAATTCCAAGACGGTCGCCACGGTCAAGAACGGCTATACCGTCGAGAAGATTTCGGTTGCCGTGGTCGTCAACAAGGGTCGCATCGCCAAGATGGTCGGCGAACCCGCCGATCAGGCCAAGATCGACGCCTATCTCGCCGAGATGCAGAAGATCGTAACCTCGGCGGCCGGTATTTCTTCCGATCGCGGCGATATGGTGACGCTCACCGCTATGGACTTCCTCGAAACGCAGCTGCTTGATGAAGCCGTAAGTGGGCCGGGCATCATGGAAGTGCTGAGCCGCAATTCGGCCGGCATCATCAACTCGCTCGCCTTCGTCGCCGTCGCCTTCCTCGTCATCTGGCTCGGTGTGCGTCCTCTGGTCCGCACGGTTACCGCCAACGGTGCGGCAGCGGGTCAGCTCAGCCAGGAGACCGCCGGTCTGGAACTGCCGGACTTCTCTCCCGGCATGGATGCGGGCGCAGGTGGTCTCATGGAAGGTTTCGGGGCGGATTTCGGCTTCGACAGCACCGACGATCTTCTTGCAGGCGGCGATGGCGAGGGCACATTCAACCGCCGGGTTCGCGAAGGACCCGAACGCAGGCTCTCCCGCATGGTGGAAATCAGCGAGGAACGAGCCGCCAAGATCCTGCGCAAATGGGCGGTGGAAAAAGCAGCATAATATCAAAAAGGCCGGTTTTACCCGGCCTTTTTTCTGTTTTCGGGCTTTTTGCTATCCTTGGCGGGCGCATCGTGGCAATCTCGTTTTAGGACAGTGTTTACAAAAAATTCAGCAACGATACAGTTTGCTGGGAATTGGCTGAGAATGCCGTTTATGGATTGAACAGCTTTTCAGTATGTTTTTTTAGCAATAGACGAACAGTGAAATACGTGGAAAGGCTGGTGTCAGGTAATGGCAAATCCCAGTCCGTTCCATAAAATGAAGTGATTCGGTCTCCGGGGGCTTGCCGTCCCATTTTGGTAAGCTTCTCGAATGGAATGATTCCATCCCGAGGTATAATCTCCCACTGGGAGCAAGAGGGCGTAGGCGATTGAAAGTCGATGTTGATATCCGCAGGCTGTCTGCCAAGCCTATGGAGGGCATGGGTAAGCCCTTGCCACGCGATCAGCTTGCTAAAAACGTCGCAGCCACGGCTGCTGCCGGTAACGTTGCAGGCGCACTGGATCTGCTCGTAACCTATGCTGGCGCCTCGCATTATCTGCTGGCGCGGGATGATCTTCTCGAAGAAACCGGACTGAAATTCATCGTCACCTCCGACTGGCCTTTTGATCTGGTCCGCAGGCTTGGCCTTGAACTGGCCAACAGCCAGAACAGATCAAGCGAAATGGAGAAATGCCTTTCGCTTCTGCAGCCACGGCTGCTTTTCCTTCCCGATGATGTTGCTGTTCCCTACGGCATAGACCGGCAATATTCGGCACTCTCCTTCTGCGTGGGCCGCATCCGGCTTTCTCTGCTGCTGCTGTTTCCCGAAGAAGCGGTGCCTTCGCCGGAAAGACTGCGCGAAATCGCCCTGCTGACGGGTTATTGCGTCAGTTTCGGCATTGCCAGCGAAGCAAAGACCGTGCGCGATATCGATCTCACGGAGCGTGAGCTTGAGTGCCTGTTCTGGATCGCGGAAGGCAAGACAAGTGACGAAATTGCGATGATCCTTGGCATTTCACGCAATACGATCAATAATTACATCACAAGCGTGATGCGGAAAACCGCGACAAAAACCCGCTCGGAGGCAATTGCCTACGCCGTGCGCAACAACCTCGTATAATGGTCGGACGGATGGTACAGACGAAAGACAATGAGGGTACAGGTCATATGGGCATGTTTTACCGCAGCCCTGTCGTGACGAGCCGGTCGGATCTGTTTCCGAAGCTTGTCGCCATGCAGAAGCTGGTCGGCGCGCGCAATTTCGTGGTGACGAAAGCTGCCGCTTCCGGTTTCCCGAACAAGAAGAAGCTGACCTGCGAGCTCGAAAACTGGGGCATGAATGCCGCAGAACAGAGCGCGCAGTTCATCCGCGCCGTCGGCGATATTCTTCTCGATCATATCGAGACATCGCTTTTGCCGGTCATCTGGCGCAACAAGAATGCCGGCGGCTTTGCCGATCTTCCCGATGTGCCCGCACTTCTGCGCCGCATCGAGAACGACACATTGCCCTATGCGGGGCTCGCCCTGCCGGTGCGGCTTGGCACCATCGGCAACGGTTATATCGTCTTCTGCGGCACCAACCTCGTTCTCGACAATGAGGTCGTGATCGAGCAGCACATCAAATGCTGCGAGATCATGGTGGACATGCTGGCGCTGGACGAGCGCAAGGCGGCACCCTCCGAAGCCTTGAGCGAGAGGGAAATCGCCTGCCTGCAACTGGCGGGGGATGGCCGTATCAGCGAAGAAATCGCGGTCAAGCTCGGGCTTTCCGTGCACACCGTCAACGCCTATCTCGGTTCGGCGACGATCAAGCTCGATTCCGTCAACCGTATCCAGGCGATCGCCAAGGCTATCAGGCTCGGTTACATCCATTGATGGCGGGCGGGTTTTCCCCGCCCCTCCCAGGCCGGCGGCCCCGAACCGGCATTTGCGCCTCCCTAAAAGGCGCTATCGTCACTTCGCGTTTTTTTAACAGTTGCCTACTAGAACTTTTATAAGTTTGGCTTTGGGGAACTGTTTCATGCACAACCGGCTCTTTAAGTCCGTTGCTGGCAAGGTTGTCGCGCTGACGATCGGCCTGATCACGCTCAGCGTGGCGGCAGTTGGTTTTTCGACCTATATCCGCTTGAAGGACAATATCATCACCACCGCGCTGCGCGATACGCACAGCGCAATGCGCAGCATGGCGATCCTTTACGAACTGAAGGTCGGCGGCGTCGCCCTCGAAATGGTGGATGGGGACCTCAAAAGTGTGGGTCGCGCCAGCATCGGAACGATGCGCGACAATGATCTCGTCGACCGCACCGCAGCCGGTAACGGCGGTATTTCTACCGTGTTTGAAGCCAAGGGCGGCGAATTCATTCGCATGACCACCAATCTGAAGAACGAAAAGGGCGAGAGAGCAGCCGGCACCAAGCTTGCTACCGATCATCCCGCTTTTGCGAAAGTCTCCAAGGGTGAGGCCTATTTTGGCACCGCCACGCTGTTCGGCACCAGCTACATGACCGGTTACATGCCTGTCACGAACAAGACCGGCGCAACCGTCGGCATCCTGTTCGTGGGTGTTCCCATGGACGTCTACGATGCGCAGATATACAGCCTGCGCGACATGATGCTCATCTGCGGCGCGCTCGCCATGCTTGGCGTCGGACTGCTCGCCTACTTTGTCATCAAGCGCACGCTTCAACCCCTTGGCAAGTTGACCGATGCGGTGAAGTCCCTTTCGGACGGCAATCTCGATACGCCGATCCCTTACGCCACCAACACCAATGAATTTGGCAACATCGCCCGCGCGCTGGTGATTTTCCGCGAAAATGCGCTTGAGAAACTGGCGATCGAGGGCAAAAGCGCCGAAGAACGCTCTGCGGCGGAGTCCGAGCGTTACCGCAACGACGCCGAGAAACAGGAACTCGACAGCCAGATCGAATTTGCGGTCGGCGAGATCGCCTCTGGTCTCGGCAGGCTGTCGCGTGGCGATCTGAGCCGCACGATCGAGACGCCTTTCGCTGGCCGTCTCGACCGTCTGCGCACGGATTTCAACGAATCCCTCCTCAACCTGCGCGATGCGCTGGGGCAGATTCGTGAGCGCACGCTCATCATCCAGCATAGCGGCTTTGAAATCGAGCAGTCGTCGGTCGATCTGTCGAAGCGCACCGAGAATCAGGCCGCCTCGCTGGAAGAGACCGCTGCCGCTGTAGACGAAATCACTGTCACCGTCAGATCCTCGGCCGAGCGTGCGCGGGAGGCCAATGAGGCCGTGCGCATCACCAAGCAGAGCGCCGACAGTTCCGGTTCGGTCGTCAGCAACGCCGTCGACGCCATGGGCCGCATCGAAGATGCCTCGCGCAAGATCGAGCAGATCATCGAGGTCATCGACGACATTGCCTTCCAGACCAATCTTCTTGCCCTGAATGCCGGCATCGAGGCGGCGCGTGCGGGCGAAGCGGGCAAGGGTTTTGCCGTCGTGGCGCAGGAAGTGCGCGAGCTTGCACAACGCTCTGCCGACGCGGCGCGTGAAATCAAGCAGCTCATCAACCAGTCGACGCAGGAAGTCAGTTCCGGATCGAAGCTGGTGCAGGAGGCGGGCACCGTGCTTTCCGCCATCAGCCGGCAGATCGTCACCGTCAGCCAGCATGTCGAAACCATCGCCACGGCAACGCAGGACCAGTCCTCGGCACTTCATAACGTCAACAGTTCCGTCAACCAGATGGATCAGATGACCCAGCAGAACGCGGCCCTTGCCGAACAGTCGAGTGCGGCCAGCAGCATATTGTCCGGCGAGGTGGAAGCGCTGCTCGATCTCGTTCAGCGTTTCCAGATGGAACATGGCTCGGCGACCGGCAGGGATCGATTGAGCCGTGCGGCCTGACACGCTTATTCAGACGTAAACACCTCCCGGATCGCAACATCCGGGAGTTTTTATTCTGCCGCCGCGCGGGCCGTGCTGGATATCTGGTTGATGTAGGCCCGCAGCGCTGCCGGTTTGACCGGCTTGTGCTGGACGGAAATCCCGTATTTTTCCGCATCGCTGCGCCCTTCCGGGCTGCGGTCCGCCGTTACAAGCAGGGCAGGGATCGTCTTGCCGTAAAATGTCCTGATGAGGCGGATGGCGCTGATGCCGTCGCCATCGTCCAGATGATAATCGGCGACGATGACATCGGGTGCTGCGGCCAAGTTGAGGAAGGGTTCCTCCAGCGTCGCCACGGAACCTGCGGGCAACACCTCGCAGCCCCATCCCGTCAGCAGTAGTGTCATGCCCTCGAGGATTTTCGGCTCGTTGTCGATGCACAGAACCCGGACGCCCTGAAGGCGGTCGCTGGCTGCGGGACTGGTTATCCCGCCAACGGCTTTGGCCGGCACGAGGCGATCCGCCTCGCGCGGCAGATGGATGCGGAAGGTCGTGCCTTTTCCGGGGGTGGAGATCAGCTGCACCGGATGGTGCAGCATGCGCGACAGCCGGTCGACGATGGAAAGGCCGAGCCCGAGGCCGGATGCCGTTCTTGCACCCTCGTCCAGCCGGGCGAATTCCTTGAAAACGGTGCGAAATTTGGATGAGGGGATGCCGATACCGGAATCAGTCACCTGAATGACGACTTCACCGCCCCGGCGGCGCGCACCGACGACCACCTTGCCCTTCAGCGTATATTTAATGGCGTTGGAAACGAGATTCTGTATCAGGCGCCGCAGGAGGTTGGGGTCGGAGCGGACGGTCAGCGAGGTTGGCATGACCACGAGGTCCAGGTTCTTCTCCTGCGCCATCGGTGCGAAGTCGGTCTCGATGCGTTTCAGCAACTCATTCAGCGGCACGGATGTCATGCGCGCCTTCATAGAGCCGGTGTCGAGACGGGAAATATCGAGGACAGCACCAAGAATGGTCTCCACCGATTCCAGCGCCGAATCGATATTGTGGACGAGATCGCTTTCGCCAGAAGCGCCAAGCCGTTCGACCAGCGAGGAGGAATAGAGGCGGGCGGCGTTCAGGGGTTGGAGAATGTCATGACCGGCGGCGGCGAAAAAGCGTGTCTTGCCGATATTCGCCTCGTCGGCGGAGGCTCTTGCCTCCGCCAGTTCGCGGTTGACGCGGGTAAGCTCAACGGTTCGCTCCGCCACGCGCTGCTCCAGCGTTTCGTTTGCCTGTTTCAGCGCCTGATCGCTCGCCACCCGCTGGGTGATATCGGTGAAGGTGGCGACGATGCCTTTGTCCGGCATGGTGTTGGAGCGCACTTCGATGATGCGCTCCCCGCCCGCCAGCACCAGCGAGAAGGGCAGATCCATGGTCAGGAAGCTGGTGATCAGTTCATTCGTGTCACCGGCGGGCATATCGCCGCGTTCCTGCAGCATCGAAACGATATCCGTGAGCGGTACGCCCACCTGCCCGAACTGCTCGGGTAGATCGAGAAGGGTGCGGAAACGCCGGTTCCAGATGGTCAGCTGCTGCGAACTGTCGAAAACGGCAATGCCCTGATCCATCTGGGCGAGCGCGGTCTGCAGCATGTCCTGGTTATATTGCAGGGCCTCGCTCGCCTGATCGAGCAGCCATGCCGTATCCGCACTGGTGTCTTCCGCCTTCTGAAGAATGATCGAGAGCACCAGGCGGGCGGAGGAGGAGCCGATGGCGCTGCCCAGCAGCTGTTCAGAGAAATGGATCAGCGCCATGTCCGCCGGCTGGTCGTCGTTGAGCTTCCTGCCCGCCGTCTTTTCATAGGTCGCGAGTGACCGCAGCATGCGCTCCTCGCCGAGATAACGGGCGACCGCGCTTTTGAGATCACCGACGCTGACGCGGGTTTTCCAGCCGCGCGTGGCGAATTGCGATTTCGAGTGACGCTTGACGAAGATGCCGGACTGGATGCGCTCCACCGGCCTCGGATTGCGCGAAAGCGAGCCGAGCACGAAGGAGAGGCTGTTGACGAGCAGGCTGAGAATGACCGCATTCACGAATGGGTCGGCTTCCGGCCCGTTGAATCCCGGGCTGCCGGAAAGCAGGAAACCGAGAATATTGGCCGCCACCTCGGAATTGTCGGGCCCGCCGAAGCTTGGCAGAAACAGCAGGTAGGCCCAAACGAAGAAGCCCGAACTCAGCCCCGCGATCGCACCGCGGGCATTGGCGCGCCGCCAGAACAGCCCGCCGAAAAGGGCAGGGGCCATCTGCGCAATGGCGGCGAATGCCAGAAGGCCGATGGAGGCGAGGCCCGTGGCACTGTCGGCGGCGCGATAATAGCCATAACCCAGCAGCAGCACGGCAAAGATCGCCGTTCGGCGGATGTTGAGCAGCGTCTTGGCGAAATCGTCCCGGTGCGGTGAGCGGTTCAACAACTTCTGCCGCAGGAAGATCGGCATGACGATATCGTTGGAAATCATGATCGACAGCGCCACCGAAGCGACGATCACCATCGCGGTCGCCGCCGAAAAGCCGCCGATGAAGGTGATCAGCGACACGACCGGCATCTGATGATTGAGCGGCAATTGCAGCACGTAGAGATCGGCATCGCCATTGGCGCCGAGCATCAGAATGCCGGCAAGCGCGATCGGCAGCACGAAGATGTTGATCGCGATGAGGTAGAGCGGCAGCAGGAACCCGGCCATACGCAGCTCTTCCGGCGTGCGGTTTTCAACCACCGTGACGTGGAACTGGCGCGGCAGCAGGATGATGGCGAAACCGGAAAGCAGCGTCATCACGATCCAGCGGCTGACGGGCGTGTGATAGGATATGGCCCGCATGGCCTGCTCATTATCCGTGGCAAGCTGCCACAGATGCGCGGGACCGTCGAAGAGGACGAAGAGTACGTAAAAACCGACGGTGCACATGGCGACGAGCTTGACCAGCGATTCCATCGAAATCGCCAGAATAAGCCCGTCCTGATGTTCGGTGGCATCGGTGTGGCGGGGGCCGAACAGGACGGCAACCCCCGCCATGACGATGGTGACGACCAGTGGCAGATCGAGGAAATAAAGATTGCCGCTGCCAATGCCGTAATCGCCGGGATCGACCATTGTCGCCACCGAGCTGGAAACGGCTTTCAGCTGCAGCGCGATATAGGGAATGGCGCCGACGAGCGCGATGATCGCGACGATCATCGCCACGGTGGAATTCTTGCCGTATCGGGCGGCGATGAAATCTGCGACGGAAGTCAGTTTTTCCGTTTTCGCCAGTTCAACGATGCGGCGAATGATCGGCATGCCGATGGTGAAGGCGAGGATCGGCCCGGTATAGATGCCGAGAAATTCCAGCCCCCTGTCTGCCGCGAGCCCCACACCGCCGAAATAGGTCCAGGACGTGCAATAGATTGCCAGGCTGAGCGCATAGACGAACGGACGCCCCTTTTTCGGAGCGTTTCTGTTGCGGCTGTTCCTGTCCCCATAGCTTGCAACCGCAAACAGCAGCAGGACATAAGCGAAGGCCGAACCGAATATGATCCACCCAGGAAGCACGCATCCTCCCCGTGCAAGAGTTCCCTGATATCAGCATAGGCGAATTCCGGGCCGTTGAGAATGAGCGCGGTCTGATCATAAAGTTCAAGGCGCGCGTGCAAAAAAGCTAATAAATGCAATCCCGCGGATTCCAAATGATGCCCGGACCCTATATGGTTGAGCGCGTAGGGACAGTCACATAGCTTCAGCTCGCGAAGCAGGAGAGAGGGACAATCTGAATGCTTAACGAATTTAAAACCTTCATTGCCCGCGGCAATGTCATGGATCTGGCCGTGGGTGTTATTATCGGTGCGGCTTTCAGCAAGATCGTCGACTCCGTCGTCAACGATCTCATCATGCCGATCGTGGGGGCGATCTTCGGCGGGTTCGATTTTTCGAACTACTTCCTGCCGCTGAGCTCCAGCGTCAATGCCACCTCGCTCGCCGCCGCCCGCGATCAGGGCGCCGTCTTCGCTTATGGCAGCTTTCTGACGGTTCTCATCAACTTCCTTATCCTCGCCTGGATCATTTTCCTGATGGTCAAGGGCGTCAACAAGCTGCGCGATTCGGTTGAGCGCAAGAAGGTTGAGGAAAAGGCGGAAGCAGCTCCGCCGCCGGAAGACGTCAAGCTCCTCACCGAAATCCGCGATCTGCTGAAGACGCGTTGATTGCCGGCATTATCCCCGGCCTGATTTGCCGGCTCACGCGGCCGGCGGTCTGCTGCCGGGGGTGATCCATAAAGAAAATCCATGATCGCCTCACGGAATATCATGCACATGGCTGGTTCGATGCGATAAGAAGGCACCAAACGGAGTGTCTTTAATGTCCATTTTGAACAGTCTGAGTGCGCGCTCTCTGGCGGCTCCCGAGAGCGGCATTGTTGAAGTCGTGAATTATGCCCGGGGGCGAGACAATCTCCTGCCGCTCTGGGTCGGCGAAGGTGATCTGCCGAGCCCGGACTTCATCAATCAGGCCGCCATCGATGGGCTCAACAATGGCGAAACTTTCTACACCTGGCAGCGTGGCATTCCAGAATTGCGCCAGGCGCTGAGCCGTTATTACGAACGCCATTTCGCGGCATCGCTGCCGCCGGAGCATTTTTACGCTACCGGTTCCGGCATGCAGGCGATTGTGCTTGCCGTGCAGGCGCTGACCTCGCCCGGCGACGAAATGGTCTATCTGTCTCCGACATGGCCGAATATCGTTGCCGCCATCGGTGTGGCAGGCGCGAAGGCGGTTCCGGTGGGTATCGATTTCCGCGACGGCCGCTGGGATCTCGATATCAACAGGCTGGAAAGCGCGATCACCGGCAAGACGAAGGCGCTTTTCATCAATACGCCCTCCAACCCGACCGGATGGACGGCGACGCTCGATAATCTTCGTGATGTTCTGGCGCTCGCCCGCAAACACGATCTGTGGATCGTCGCCGACGAGATTTATGCGCTTTATCATTATTCCGGCAGCCGTGCGCCATCCTTCCTCGACGTCATGGAGCCGGATGACAAGATCGTTTTCGCCAATTCCTTTTCGAAGAACTGGTCAATGACCGGCTGGCGTGTCGGCTGGCTTGTCGCCCCGCCGGCCATCGGTCAAGTCATCGAAAACCTCATTCAATATTCCACCTCGGGTGTGGCGCAGTTCATGCAGCGCGGCGCAGTCGCCGCCCTTGATCACGGTGATGGTTTCGTCCGCGAGAATTACGAGCGCGCTCTGACATCCCGTGACATTCTCTGCGATGCGCTCATCGCGACGAACCGTGTGGAAACCCTGAAACCCGACGGCGCTCTCTATGCCTTTCTCAAGATAGACGGCGTGACGGACAGCCGGGCCACGGCGCTCGATATCGTCGACAAAACAGGGGTCGGCCTTGCGCCCGGCACGGCCTTCGGCCCAGGAGGGGAGCTGTTTCTCCGTGCCTGTTTCCTTCGCAACCCAAGGCAGATAGAAGATGCGGCCGAGCGGCTAGCATCCTATATCCTCGGCAGGTAAGCGGCGTCTTTGCGTATAATGGTTTCCCCTGCCGCGCCGGGATCGCGCTGCGGTAGGGAAATCGGCAACAAAATCACAGCGAAGACCTAAAACTGCAACCCCACGGCGCAACCATCGACGTGGCGGATTTTCTGTGATATGCGCTCCTTGTTCCATTTATGAGAACATTTTCATCTAATAAATAAAAAACACCTCATTGCGCTAACCAATCGTAAGCCACCTTTTTAATGGGGCGGGGGTTCGGTCGCGTATTCGCTGTGCAAGTAATCAATGATGAAGAATTATTGGCTTTGATGGGCTCAAGAAAAGCAAACAGGGAAGTAGTGTCATGGCTGTTCTGGTCACGGGTGGGGCCGGCTATATAGGAAGCCACATGGTGTGGGCTTTGCTCGATGCCGGGGAAGAGGTCGTTGTTGTCGACCGGCTTTCGACGGGGTCGCGCTGGGCGGTCGCGCCGGCGGCGCGTTTTTATCTCGGCGATGCGGCGGATCGCGCCTTGCTCGACCAGATTTTCGAAGAAAACCAGATCGAGACCATCTTCCATTTCGCGGGCTCCGTCAGCGTTCCTGAATCGATCAGCCAGCCGCTCGAATATTACGAAAACAACACGGGCACGACCCGCGCCCTCGTGGCGGCGGCAGTCGGCCACGGTATTCGCAATTTCATCTTCTCGTCGACAGCCGCCGTCTATGGAAACCAGCCCTTTGATGGCCCGGTTCCCGAAACCGCGATCCTCAGCCCAGAAAACCCCTACGGCCTGTCGAAGCTCGCCTCCGAAATCATGCTGCGCGATGTCGTGCAGGCGCATGATTTCAATTACGTGGCGTTGCGGTATTTCAACGTCGCCGGAGCCGACCCGCAGGGGCGCGCCGGGCCATCTCCCACGGGTGTGGCAAACCTCATCAAGGTCGCCTGTGAAGCTGCTACCGGTCGCCGCGACCGGGTGGAAGTCTACGGAACGGATTACCCGACCGCGGATGGCACCGGCGTTCGCGATTATATTCATGTAAGCGACCTGATCGACGCGCATATGCTGGCCATGGCGCATCTGCGCGCAGGCGGCGGCACACGCACGCTCAATTGCGGTTATGGCGTTGGTTATTCGGTTCTTGATGTCCTGCAGGCCGTGCAGCAGGAATCGGGGTGCGATTTCCCGATCATCCATTGTCCGCGTCGCCCGGGCGATATTGCGGCCATGGTGGCGGATTCGGCGCGCATCCAGTCGGAGCTGGGCTGGCGTCCTCGCTTCAACGATCTGGTGACCATCGTTCGCACTGCGCTCCAGTGGGAGGCCAAACGCCAGGCCCAGCAAAGCGACAGGATTCCGCCGGTGCGGCGCAAGCTGGCGGCAATAGGCTGAGCGGACTCTGCGTTACCGAAAGCGGTCTTTCCTGAGGGAAGGATAGAGCGCCGGCCGATCCAGTGGAGCGGCCGGTCGAAGCCAGTGATCCCTGTCAAAGAAGCTGCGTGTCAGCTTCAACCCCGGCGATTGTTCGCTTGTGTGCAAAATCACGTTCAGGCGATGGGGTGCCGTCGGTTCCGGTTTTATGGAAACCGAAATACCGAAATGTTGTGCCTGATAGGGCTGCATCCGGCCTGCCGGTTCAAGTATGTTCGCCAGATCAGCCCACCGGGTTTGTTCCACGATCATGGCGAGTGCTTCATCAAGCTTTGTCAGAACGGCAGTCCCATCCAGCGTCTTCGGCGCAACGGCCTTCATCCTGATGGAGCGAACCTCGCCGGACGCTTCGCCCCTGATCTCGAGGAAGAGCGAGGCCCGCTCGGCCGGGCCTGCGGCGTTCGCCACCGCAAGATCGGCCATGCACTCGAAATTGCGGATGTTGACCGGGCTTGCGTGCCAGCCATGCGGGTTGGAAAAACCTGCGGCAGTAAAGCGGTCGCAAAGCTCCTTGCCGGAAAGAACGAAATCGCGTGCGAAAGATGCCCTGTCACCCCCTTGCTCGAATTTCAGAAGATGGGGCGGCAGAGAGACTTTTTGGGCGACTAGTTTCTGCCGCTTGACGGGCTTCATCTTCGGCGGGGGGGCCGCGGAGCGTGTCGCGGATGCCAGATTGAGATAAATCAGCAGGCTTTTGAGATGCTTCTTGTCATTGGCCAGTAGCACCGTCGCCCCGATGGCAAGACAAACGGCCAGCACCGCAAACAGCAGCGCGCCGGAGCTCACTCTTTTCTGCAAGCCTGCGTCCATCGCAAGACCTTAAGGGGCTGGCGGAAAGGCGTCAGCCGGTTTTGATATGGCTTTTCGGACTATCGGCAGCCCGGTGAATATATGGTGTGAGCGAAGGCTCTGAAAATCTTATGCAACTCACCGCCGAAGTTTCCGGCGGTGCAGGTCTTATTCGCCGTTGTTCTTGGCCGTGTCCTGTCCAACAGCGCTGCTTTCATCGTCTGCGACCGGAATGGCGTAGGAGCCGTTCAGCCAGCGGGCGAGATCAAGCGAGCGGCAGCGATCCGAACAGAAAGGATAGTCTTCCCGTGTCGAGGGCCGCCCGCATTCAGGGCATGGCTGGGATTTGCGCAGCGGCGTGACGTTTCCGGCGCCTTCGGGAGATTTTGCCATGGCCTATCCTTCGAGCCAGCCCGAAGTCACCTCAAATCCTTCTCCGGAAAGAAGCGACATCGTCTCATAAAGCGGCAGGCCGACGACATTGGTATAAGAACCGGTCAGCTTTTGCACGAATGCGCCGGCAATGCCCTGGATGCCATAGGCTCCCGCCTTGCCGCGCCACTGGCCGGAGGCGATATAGGCCTCGATTTCGCGCGTGGAGAGGCGCTTGAAACGCACCTTTGTCTCCGCCACCTTCTGTCGGATCTTGCCGCCGGGGGTGACGAGGCAGATGCCGGTATAGACCCAGTGGCTGCGTCCCGAAAGAAGATGCAGCGCAGCCGAGGCCTCTTCCGTATATTCGGCCTTGCCGACGATGCGGCGACCAACGGCGACCACCGTATCTGACCCCAGAACATAGGAGTCTTTCCACGCCTGTTCGTTCTTCAGCGCCGCCTGCGCGGCTTCTGCCTTCTGCAATGACAGACGACCGCAGAGCGTGCGCGGATGCTCAAGCTTGGCCGGGGTCTCGTCGATATCCATCGGCATCAGACGTGCCGGTTCGATACCGATCTGATGCAGCAGTTCCAAACGCCGCGGCGAGCCGGATGCCAGAACGAGCTTTTGTTTTGAATTGGTCATTGCGCTGCCCGGGCGTCCGTTGCGGAACGTGGATTACTTGAAGCGATAGGTGATGCGGCCCTTGGTGAGGTCGTAAGGCGTCATTTCGACCAGCACCTTGTCGCCGGCGAGAACGCGGATACGGTTCTTGCGCATGCGGCCCGCGGTGTGGGCGATGATTTCGTGGTCGTTCTCAAGCTTCACGCGGAATGTTGCGTTCGGCAGCAATTCGGTTACGATGCCCGGGAATTCAAGGACTTCTTCTTTTGTCATGTAAGGGTTTTCTTCCTGTTGATAGTGCCGGACGTGTCCTGTCCGGGAAAATTGCGCGGAAACTACACAATCCCGGCACATTTGTGAACCTCTAAAGCATCGGCTTGAAAATCGCGATCGATTTTAACAGGCTGAGGCGGTTTTCAGTCTTTTGAAAGCGTATCCGCCACCGGCTGCTGCCGTCCCGGCAGGCGTTCCGAGATCAGCTTTGCCAGATGGTCCCGCACCTCGCGATAGGCGTCGAGGATCTGCTCGCGCGTGCCTGTTATTACCGTCGGGTCCATGGTCGGCCAATAGACCACGTCGAGCGAATTCGAGCGCGTCAGTTCCAGTGCGGCGTGATGGGCTTCGGGTGTCAATGTAATGATCAGATCGAAAAAATCATCCTCGATCTCGTCCAAAGTGCGCGGTTTGTGCTTGCCGAGCGAAAATCCCTGTTCTTCCAGTACGGCATCCACGAAAGGATCGCGCTCGCCGGCGCGCACGCCCGCCGACTGTATATAGATGCCGGGCGCCACCAGCCGTTTGGCGATGACCTCCGCCATGGGGGAGCGAATGGAGTTCATGCCGCACATGAAGAGGACCGATTTGGGCGCTCGTCCCTCGTTTGGCGCTGCGGCAGGATCGATCATCTCTAACCCCGCCAATAAAGCACGCAGACAAGGGTGAAGAGGCGGCGCGCGGTATCAAAATCCACCTTGATCTTGCCAGAAAGCCGATCCATCAGCGTTTGCGAGCCGTCATTGTGAATACCGCGCCTGCCCATGTCGATTGCCTCGATCTGGCTCGGCGTGGAGGAGCGGATAGCCTCGTAATAGCTTTCGCAGATCAGGAAATAATCCTTGATGATGCGGCGGAACGGCGTCAGCGACAGGATATGGATCGCGACATCCTTCTCGTCTTCCGTTCTGATCGAGAAAACCAGCTTGGCGTCGACGAGCGAGATGTGCAGCCGGTATGGCCCGCCGGCATGGCCAAGCGGCTCAAAGGTGTTTTCCTCGATCAGATCGAAAATGGCGACGGCGCGTTCATGCTCCACGTCGGGCGTGGACCGGCCGATGCTATCGTCCAGTACCACGTCGCAGAGCCGGAAATCGCCTGAAGCCATCGCTTAACTTTCCGGATTGAGGCGAATGGAGACCGAACGCGCATGTGCGTCCAGCCCTTCGGAACGGGCAAGGGTAATCGCTGCCGGCGCAAGCTGGCGCAGCTGCTCGGGCCCAAGCCGCAGGATCGAGGTGCGCTTGACGAAATCCAGCACTGAAAGGCCGGAGGAGAAGCGCGCCGAGCGCGCCGTCGGAAGAACATGGTTAGAGCCGCCGACATAATCGCCGATCACCTCCGGCGTGTGGCGTCCGACGAAGATCGCACCCGCATTGCGAATGTGGGCCATCAGGGCATCCGGATCATCGACGGCAAGTTCCAGATGCTCGGCGGCGATGCGGTTGGCGAGCGGAATGGCGTCGGCGAGCTTTTCGACCAGAATGATCGCGCCGAAATCGGCCCAGCTTGCCGCCGCCGTTTCGGAACGCGACAGGCGCTTCAGCTGCCGCTCGACGGCCGCTTCAACGGCCTTGCCGAGTTCGGCATTGTCGGTGATCAGGATCGATTGCGCGCCGCGGTCATGTTCCGCCTGCGCCAGAAGATCGGCAGCCAGCCAGTCCGGATCATTGTCCTTGTCGGCAATGACAAGCACTTCAGAAGGCCCGGCGATCATGTCGATGCCGACAGTGCCGAAGACCTGGCGCTTTGCGGCGGCCACATAGGCATTGCCGGGGCCGACGATCTTGGCGACCGGCGCGATGCTTTCCGTGCCATAGGCGAGTGCGGCGACGGCCTGCGCGCCGCCAATGCGGTAGATTTCCTCAACGCCCGCGATGCGCGCGGCGGCAAGCACGGCGGGGTTTATCACGCCGCCATTCGCCGGCACCACCATGACGATGCGCTCGACACCGGCAACCTTGGCCGGCACGGCGTTCATCAGAACGGAGCTTGGATAGCTGGCGGTGCCACCAGGGACATAGAGGCCGACGGCTTCGATCGCCGTCCAGCGCGAGCCGAGGCCCACGCCGATCTCATCCTCATAGATATCGTCCTTCGGCATTTGCCGCGCATGGTGTTTTTCGATGCGCCGGGCCGCGAGTTCGAGGGCTTCGATGACGCTCGCATCGACCGCTGAAAAGGCGGCGTCGATTTCGTCCACTGTCACCCGCATCGAAACCTTGGAAAAATCGATGCCGTCGAATTTCTGGGAATAATGGGCAAGGGCGGCATCGCCGCGATGGCGGACATCGTTGATGATGTCGCGAACGGTCGCGTTGACGTCTTCGGAAACTTCTCTCTTGGTTGTCAGGAAAGCCGCGAATTTCTGTTCGAAATCAGCCGATGCCCGCTCCAGCCAGATTGCCACGCCATTACCCTTTCATTGTCCCCGCGGGAAATCCCGCGAGGTGCACGAACTTGCCGCAGAAAAATTGCGGCTCTGGTATGTGGCATAAATCGAAACGGCAAGGAAAGGCAACCGTTGCGAAGGCTTGCAACGTTTATTCGCTGTCGGGATGATGCGGTTTGGTAGTGGTTTCCCAGGCGCCGCTCACATCGGTCAGCTGCGCCTCGATGCATTCGACGTCGAGTGCGATGGCGCCGCCGCCGGACAGCGTCAGTTCCACCGCGCCATCAGGCCCTTCGCCATTCTGGACGAAGCGGATGGCGAGAAGCGAAAGCACCTGTTCCTTGTCGTCGCGGTTGATGCCGTGCGAGCGGACAGCGGAGACGCGCTTCAGGAAAACCACGCTGCGGCAGCGCTCCGGCGGCAGGCTCTTTTTCTCAGTGCTTTCCCAGACGAAACGGTTGGCGGAAAGCGTGAATTGCCCGTGTTTCGGCTCGAAGGCAACGTCCTTCAGCTTGAAGACGCTGTCCTGCATATGCGTCGAAATGACGGAGAGATCTTCAGTATCCAGCGCCAGCAATTTCAGGCCGCTCATCGTTTTCTTCCTTCTTCTGCGGTGCGGACCGCTATTTCCATGAATTACAATGGAAATAGGCAGTCCGGGGCCACTCTGCAACGGGTAGAAAACGGATGAGCGGTGATGAAAGGATCAATCGCTGACGCGTTCGACCAGCGCACCGCAGCGGGTGAGCTTTTCTTCGAGGCGTTCGAAGCCGCGATCGAGGTGGTAGACCCGCGAAACCATGGTCTCACCTTCCGCCACGAGGCCGGCAATGACCAGCGAGACGGAAGCGCGCAGGTCGGTCGCCATCACTGGCGCACCCTTCAGACGGGAGACGCCTTCGATGCGGGCCATCTGGCCGGAGAGCGAAATCTTCGCGCCGAGGCGGGCCAGTTCCTGCACATGCATGAAGCGGTTTTCAAAGATGGTTTCGGTGATATGCGAGACGCCCTGCGAACGGGTCATCAGCGCCATGAACTGCGCCTGCAGGTCGGTTGGGAAGCCGGGGAAGGGCTCCGTCACGATATCGACCGGCTGGATGCCATTGCCGTTGCGCACGACGCGCAGGCCTGTCTCCGTATCGCTGATGGTAGCGCCTGCGAGCCGCAGCGTATCGAGCGCGTTGTCGAGCAGCGATGCGCGTGTGCCTTCCAGCACCACGTCACCACCGGCCATGGCGACCGCCATGGCATAGGTGCCGGTTTCGATACGATCCGGCAGAACCCGGTGGCGTGCGCCGGAAAGCGAGGTGACGCCTTCAATGGTGATGGTGGAGGTGCCGGCGCCTTCGATCTTCGCGCCCATGGCAGTCAGGCACTGGGCCAGATCGACCACTTCCGGTTCGCGCGCGGCGTTGTGGATAACGGTGGTGCCGCGGGCAAGGCTTGCCGCCATCAGCATCACATGCGTCGCGCCGACGGAAACTTTCGGGAAGGTGTAGACGGCACCGATCAGGCCGCCCTTGGGCGCAGTGGCGTTGATGTAACCGCCATCGATCTCCATCGTCGCACCGAGTGCTTCAAGGCCCTCGATGAACAGGTCGACCGGGCGTGTGCCGATGGCGCAGCCGCCGGGCAGCGAAACGCGGGCGCGGCCCTCGCGCGCCAGAAGCGGGCCGATGACCCAGAAGCTCGCGCGCATCTTGGAAACCAGCTCGTAAGGCGCTGTGGTGTCTACAATGGTGCGGCAGGTGAAATGCACGGTGCGGGAATAGGCTTCGCCCTGGCTTTCGCGGCGGCCGTTCACGGAAATATCGACGCCGTGATTGCCGAGAATGCGGATGAGCTGCTCCACGTCGGCCAGATGCGGCACGTTTTCGAGCGTCAGCGTGTCGCTGGTGAGAAGCGATGCGATCATCAAAGGCAGGGCGGCATTTTTAGCGCCGGAGATGGGAATGATGCCGTTTAGCTTGTTGCCACCCGTAATTCTGATGCGATCCATGCGTCCCTACGGGCCTGTGCCCGCCTTTCTTATAGTGCCTTGCGGAAAGGCGCGTCCTTAGACGAATTTCCGCGGCGTTTCAATTTTATGCTGATGAATTCTCTAAGAGGATGATTCGTCCGTTTTTGCGGCAGGCAGGCCAATAGTATCGTCCTCTTCGCCGGCACGGCGCGCACGAACCTGCTGTTTGCGCTTCAAAAGATTTTCACGAAGCTTCTTGGCCGCCCGGGCCTTGCGCTCCACCTCGCGCTGCCGCGCCTTTTCGCCAGGCCCCGCCTGCGGCTTGCCGTCGGCCACCGGGGCGTATGCTTCTGCGGAAGCGCCGGCGGAAACCGCTGCCTTTGCCTGTTTGTCATGATGTTCGTTCATAGATTCAGCAATATCTGAAAAATGCATTTTTCAACAGGGGGCACGCTTTTTTGCCCCGCTTGATGAAGAATATCGTTTTGCGACTTGCGCTCGTCAAAAACCTATGGCAATAGGCCGCCACGCTTGATGCTGAAGCAAACGCTTCGGCACCGGATGCTGCTATAGCTCAGGGGTAGAGCACTCCCTTGGTAAGGGAGAGGCCGAGAGTTCAAATCTCTCTAGCAGCACCATTTCCACACAATTTCAAATACTTACGTAATAGCCTACACCGTTCGCATGCGGCATGTGATGTATGCCCGCGCCGCGCAGCCCGCGGCAAATGGAAAACCGCGCCCCTTGCGAAGCGCGGTTTCCATATCCGAATATTCTGTTGCTGCCAGAGCGGGACGAAACCGCCCGTAGCCATCGGGCGCCGCTTACTGACGGAATAGCGACAGGATATTTTCGGAACTGGTATTGGCGATGGAGAGCGACTGGATGCCCAGCTGCTGCTGTGTCTGCAGCGCCTTGAGGCGGGTCGATTCTTCGTTCATGTCCGCATCCACAAGGCGGCCGATGCCGCTGTCGATGGAGTCGGTGAGCTTCGACACGAAGTCTTCCTGAAGGCCGATGCGCATCTTGATCGAGCCGAGAGCGGCGGAAGCGCTGCTCAGGGATTGAAATGCGGTTTCGACATCGGTGAGAAGATTACCGATGGTGTAGGCCGGCGGCGTTGCAGAAGCGAACAGCTTGAGATCGATGTCCCATACGGAAATGCCGGAGGCTGTTCCGGGTTGTCCGATGATGCCCCTCGTGGTGTCGAGCGTCGCGGGCGAGCCGGTCAGGCCGAAAAGCACATTGGCGGTCGTCGTGCCGGCAGTGGTATCGACAAGCGTATAGTCTGTTTTCGTCACGCTGACAGTGCCGCCGCCGTCGCGAACAAAGCCGGAAACGACAGTCTTGGCGCCGGTGCCCAGCAGCCAGTTCTCGCCGCTGAAGGATGCGCCCTGCGCGATCGATTCAAGCTGCTTTTTCAGCTGGTCGATCTCTTCCTGGATCTTGGTCTTGTCCACACCTTCTTCGGTGGCGGCAACGATTTTCGATTTGATTTCCTTGATGACTTCGACCGAGCTTTCCATTGCGGAATAGGCGACATCGATCTTCGCCGCGCCGAGGCCCAGCGCATCCTGAACCGCGGAAAGGGCCATGTTGTCGGAGCGCATCGTCGTCGCGATCGACCAATAAGCGGCATTGTCGGATGCGGTCTTGACCCGCAGACCCGAAGACACTCTGGATTGGGTATCTTCGAGCTGGCCGCTGATTGCGCGCAAGGTCTGAAGCGCCGACATGGCGGCGGTGTTCGTCAGAATACTTGTCATAATTGCCCCTCTGAGCTGGCTAAATGGGAAGGGACATTCCGGGATCGCCGGAAACGACTGAGCGGCGTGATGCCTGTTAACCTCTTTTTCGTCTTGGTTAACGAGTCGTTTCGATGCGCTGATTTAGCCGTGATTTGGTTAACGAACTCTTAATCAAAAAATCTCTTAGTTTCGCAGGCGACTAAACAAAAAAACCGCGCCTTTCGGCGCGGTTGATTTTTTCGGCTGAAGCTTCCGATTAACGGAAGAGCGACAGGATGCTTTCGGAGTTGCTGTTGGCGATCGAGAGAGCCTGAACGCCGAGCTGCTGCTGGGTCTGCAGGGCCTTGAGGCGGGTGGACTCTTCGTTCATGTCGGCGTCCACGAGGCGGCCGATACCCTTTTCGACGGAGTCGGACAGCTTGGAAGCGAAATCTTCCTGCAGGCCGATACGCATGGAGAGCGAGCCGAGCTTTGCGGCAGCGCTGGTCATGGCCTTCAGGGAGTTTTCAACCAGCGTCAGGGCTTCGGCCATGTTCGTGGCGCGGTCAGCGGCTGCATACTGGGTGATATCAAGCGTGTAGACGGACTGGGCAGCGACGGTCGTGAACGTGCCGGTCGTGCCGAGAATGCCTGTCGTGTCGGGAACGCCCGTAGCGGAGTCGACCGAGCCGAACAGGGTGTTGCCGGTTGCGGTGTTGTCGAGAGCGTATTTCGTGGTCGTGACGTTAACGGCGCCACCGGTGGAGCGAACGAAGCCGGCAACGACCGACTTGTCCGGGTCCGTGCCGGGGGTCGTCGCACCGAGCGTCGAAACGCCGACGAGCCAGTTTTCACCGTAGAAGGAAGCGCCCTGTGCGATCGATGCGAGCTGCTTCTGGAGCTGGCCGATTTCTTCCTGAACCTTGGTGCGGTCGACGCCTTCTTCAGTTGCCGTGACCAGCTTTGCCTTGATTTCCTTGACGACTTCGATTGCCGATTCCATGCCGGCAGAAGCGGTGTCTACCTTGGCGGCGCCGAGGCCGAGAGCGTCGGAAACGGAGGAGAGAGCCATGTTGTCGGAGCGCATCGTGGTTGCGATCGACCAGTAAGCAGCGTTGTCAGCAGCTTCGCCAACGCGAAGGCCGGAGGAAACGCGTGCCTGAGTGGATTCCATGTTCTGGCCGATAGAGCGCAGGGTCTGGAGCGCAGACATTGCTGCGACATTCGTGATAATGCTCGTCATAGTAGTGTGCCCCTTGAATGGCTGATTAAAGAAGGGACATTCCGGTTTCACCGGGAACGGCGCACAGCATCATGCCTGCTAACTGGCTGATTTTTAACGTTAGCTCGCCGTTTCGATGAGCATTAGGTAACGCGGGTTTGGTTAATGAATTGATAAGTGGAGAAAGAAATTCAGCGTCGTCAAAATTAAAAAATGCAACCCTCGCGCGCACGCGCGCGTATCGCCAAAAGTTTAAAAAAAAGATAAGGCCGCACCCGTTTCCGGATGCGGCCTCATTGATGCATTCAGTCCGATTCAGCCTTTCGGACCTTTATGCCTTCTATCCCAGTCTGCGCTCGGTCAGCCCCCGATTGCCTGTGGGAAGAAATCTGTCCCCCAGCCCCGAAGGGCTATGAGAAGCTCAGCTCTTAACGGAAGAGCGACAGGATGTTCTGCGAGTCGCTGTTGGCGATCGACAGAGCCTGGATTGCCAGCTGCTGCTGCGTCTGGAGAGCCTTCAGCTTGGTGGACTCTTCGTTCATGTCGGCGTCAACGAGACGGCCAACGCCCTTTTCGATGGTGTCGGACAGCTTGTCGGCGAAGTCGGTCTGCAGGTCGATACGGGCAGACAGCGAACCGAGCTTGGCGCCGGCGCTGGTCATCTTCGTCAGAGCGGTTTCAACGGAGTAGAGGGCGTTGTCGAGATCGTCGGTGGTGACGTTCATGTCGAGAACGGAGATCTGGGTGTAGGTCTTGGCGCCGACAGTCGTCGTCGCACCGGTAGCGTTCAGGATACCGGAGTTTGCGTCGATCGTGCCGGGCGTAGCTTCCGTGTAAAGCATGGAGGCGGCGTCGAGAGCGTAGTCCGTCGTCTTGACGCTGACGTTGCCGCTGGCGTCACGAACGAAGCCGGAAACAACCGTCTTGGTGGCGTTGGCGCTGGAAACGAGCCAGTTTTCACCGTTGAAAGACGCGCTTGTGCCGATCGACTTCAGCTGGTCGAGCAGCTGCGTGACTTCTTCCTGAACCTTGGCCTTGTCAACGCCCTGTTCCTTGGCGGCAACGACCTTTGCCTTGATGTCGGTGACGACCTTGATGGCGGCGTCCATACCGGCAGACGCGGTGTCAACCTTGGCGGCGCCCATGCCCAGCGCGTCGGAGACGGCGCCGAGAGCCTTGTTGTCGGAACGCATGGTGGTCGCGATCGACCAGTAGGCAGCGTTGTCCGAAGCCGAGCCAACCTTCAGGCCGGAAGAAATGCGGTCCTGCGTGCTCGAAAGGTCGGAAGCGATGGAACGCAGGGTCGAGAGAGCGGCCATTGCGTTGGTGTTGGTGAGAATGCTTGCCATAATAAATGTGTCCCTTGTTTTTACGAGATACTGGAGTGGGGACATACCGGGTTTGGTATTACCGGTCGCAACGTTTCGGCTTCATGTCACTCGGTTCGGAAATACTTAGTTTCAGAAACCAAACCCGCTGCGTGTGAAAAGAAATTCGCAGCGAAAAATTGCACAATTATTAATTTGAGCGCTAAGAAAAATTGGAAGATACTTATGGTTATTTTTCGATTTATTTAAATAGTAACTTTTCTATTTAGAAAGATAGTTACCAAGTCGCCAGAAAAACTGGTAATCAAAGCGTTAAAACGCGCAAACCCCGCGGCCTTGGGCGCGCGGGGTTAAAAAACAGGGTTAACGGGTGTCAATCCGGCACGAATGCCCGTCAGTTGAACGATCTGACGAGACTGCCGACGAGCAGGTTCCAGCCGTCGATCAGCACGAAGAACAGGATCTTGAACGGCAGGGAAATGGAGGTGGGCGGCAGCATCATCATGCCCATGGCCATGGTGATGGTGGCGACGATGAGATCGATGACCAGAAACGGCAGGATGATGAGGAAACCGATCTCGAAACCGCGCCGGATTTCCGACAGCATGAAGGCCGGAACGAGCACTCGATAGTCGACGACGTTGTTGGTCATGACTTCCTGTCCGCGCTCGCGGGCAATGTCGACGAACAGTTTCAGATCCTTGTCACGCGTATTGGCGTTCATGAAGGTGCGGAAGGGTTCGGCGATGCGCTCTACCGCCTGCTGCTCGTTGATCTGGTTCTGCAGCAGCGGCTGCACGCCGTCGGTCCAGGCTTTGTCGAAGGTGGGCGACATGACATAGAAGGTCATGAACATCGCCATCGACAGCAGGATCATGTTGGAAGGTGTCGAGGCAAGCCCCATGCCGGACCGTAGGATCGAGAAGGCGATCACGAAGCGCGGAAAGCTCGTGACCATGATCAGGATGCCCGGTGCGACGGAGAGAACCGTCAGAAGACCGAAGGTGCGGATGATCCATGCCGCAACAGAGCCGTCTATCTGCGTGTTGAACAGATCGGACGGAAATTGCTGGGCATTGGCAAGGCCCGGCAAAGCAAGGAGGACGGCGATGGTTACAAGAAATCGAATCATTCGATGACAAAGGTCCGGAACATGACCTTGGATACGCGCCCTTGAGAGCGCAGGTCAACTCGTTCCTGAATGTCATCCTTAAGATATTGAAAGCCGCGCGGCCCTTCCAGCTGCTGAAGGGAAACGGTGCGGATATAGGCCATGATGTCCTGGTGGATATCTTCCGCCAGACCCACCTCGACCGGTCCCTTGAACATCAGCGCTACTTCCAGCCGCACCCAGTTCGTCGAGGGATAAGCGAGGTTGGTGGTGATGGGATCAAGCTGGACGATGCCGTTCGCCTCAGCCGAGATTTTCTCGATACCCTCTTCCTTTTTCTCACCGTGCCCGCCGGCAGCAGCCGGTGCATGCGCCTCCGCGCCGGCGATCTTCGGCGCGATCATGCCACCCACGAGCCAGCCGCCCCCCGCACCGAGCAGGGTGAGGATCGCAACGCCTGCGATGGTCATGACCAGAGGGGAGGATTTTTTCTTGCCCTCTACCTGTTCGTTTTCCATGGGTCAGTCCGTTCCCGTGTACCGGCGTCAGAGCGGCGAGAACAGGTCGACGACCTGCTGCCCGACCGGGGGCTGCTGTACTTCCGTCAGACGTCCGCGACCGCCATAGGAGATGCGTGCTTCGGCGATGCGCTCGTAGGAGATGATGTTCTGTGCATCGACATCCTGCGGACGGACGATACCGCCGACGTTGAGGATGCGGATTTCGTGGTTCACGCGCACTTCCTGCGAGCCGCTGATGATGAGATTGCCGTTTTCCAGAATGCCGGTCACCACGGCGGCCACCAGCAGCGTCAGCTTTTCGGAACGCTTGGTCTTGCCCTTCGCCTGGGTGTCGGTGTCGGAGCCGTATTTGATGCTCGAGTCCGCTTCCGGGGTCCAGCCGAAGATTTCGGCCTTGGCCTTCCAGTTCAGGCCGCTGGCATTGGTGCGGTTGCGCTCGGTCTCGTTGTCGAAATCGGCCTTGTCGTTGATCTGGATGTTGACGGTCAGGATGTCGCCGATGTTGAGCGCGCGCAGATCCTTGAACAGCGCGCCCTGACTGTCGCTCCACAGCGAATAGCCGCTGGCCATGTGCTTCGGCTGCTTGGGATACATACCCATCTGCGGCGTCTGGCTGAATTGCAGGCCGCTGCCGATCGGGCTCATCGCAGGTGCGTTGCCTATTTCCTTCAGGGTCTGGTTGTTCTGGCAGCCGGCAAGCAGAGCGAGCGGCAGGAGGAGGGCCGGAAGACGACGCGTGCTCATGAAGGATCCTTCGAAGTGTTTTTATCGGTTGCCTGCGACATGATGCCGGCGACAGTGGCGGCTTTCTGCGCATCCATCTCACTGAGAATGAGACCCGATTGGCGCGGCGGCAGCTGCATGATGATGGCGGCCGCAATCTCCACATGCATCTTCTCAAGCTGCGGTGCGGCGGCATCGGCCTTCATCGTCTTGTAGATGTCGACGAGATTGCTTTTCGCCTGATTGAGGAAATGCTCGCGGCGCGCCAGCCAGTCCTCATATTCCGCCTTGCGGTCTTCCAGCACGGCAATGCGCTCATTGACGTCGGACTGCAGCTTTTCCAGCTCCTGCTTCTGCATGAGATAACGCTGGTCGCGGGCCGCATCGGCGATGTTGGTGCAGAATTTCTGGATTTCATCCTGCGTGCTGAGTTCCGAGACCACGTTCTGCTGGCTTTCGGCGCCAGCGGCGGGAAGCAGGAAAAGCAGCGAGGCGACAGCCGCGAAGCGGACAAGGCCATTCGGGAAAGCGTTTTTCTTCTGATTGTCCATCATTGCAGCACAAGCTCCGCTTGAAGGGCGCCGGCGGATTTGATGCCTTGCAGAATGGCGATGATACCATCCGCCTTGAGCCCGATGCTGTTGAGACCGGCAACCAGCGTGCGAAGATCAGGACCTTCGACGATGGCGACCTTGCTGCCTTCCTGCATTGCCATGATATCCGTCTGCGGCTGCACCGCCGTCTGACCGCGCGAGAAGGGTGCGGGCTGGATGACCTGCGGCGATTCCGTCACCTGCACGGTCAGCGTGCCATAGCTCACTGCCACGCGGGAAATGCGCACATCAGCACCGATGACGATCGTGCCGGTGCGTTCGTTGATCACGACCTTGGCCGGCGTATCCGTCTCCACCGTCAGGTTTTCGATTTCCGCCATCAGCCGGGTGAGATCAGCCACGCGGGGCTTCTGCACCGCGATTTCCTGCGAATCGCGCGGCTCGGCGATCGGATCGCCATAACGGGCGCGGGCAAAGGCGTTGACGACATCGGCTACGCGCACCGCGGTCGAAAAATCGGGATTGCGCAGCTGAAGGACCAGATTGACCGAATCCTTGAATTTGGACGGCAGCTCGCGCTCGATGATCGCGCCGTTCGGCACGCGTGCCGAAGTCGTGACGCCCTGCGTCAGCGTTGCAGCGTCACCCTGGGCGGAAAAGCCGTTGACGATCAGCGCTCCCTGGGCGACCGCGTAAATCTGTCCGTCCGCGCCGGAAAGCGAGGTCATGATCAGTGTACCGCCACGAAGTGAGGTGGCATCGCCCAGCGAGCTGACCGTCACGTCGACACGGCTGCCGGGGCTGGCGAAGGGCGGCAGGTTGGCCGTCACCATGACAGCGGCGATGTTCTTGGCGTTGGACTGACCGCCCTGTGTGGTGATGCCGAGGTTCTGCAGCATTGCGCGCATGGATTGCTCGGTAAACGGCGAGGAGCGCAGGCTGTCGCCCGTGCCCTGCAGGCCGACCACGAGACCATAACCGATCAGCTGGTTGTCGCGCCCCGCCTGCAGCGATGCGATATCCTTGATGCGGGATGTATCCGCATGGGCTGCGGGGAGGGAGAGGAAAGGCTGGGCCGAAAACAGGATGGCCGCGGCCAGGATACGAATCACTCTCATTTCGCCATCACCTGAATGGTTCCGTCCTTCATGACCGTGCCGCTGACCATCACGCCGGAATCGATGTTGCGTACCCGGACGACTTCGCCAAGCGAGCCGTCGGTCATTGGCGTTCCCGAAGCCATCAGCGTCATGTTGCCGATTGTGAAGACGAGTTTGACGCTGGTGCCGCGCGTGACGAGCGACGGTTCGCGCAAGGCGGCAACGGGGATCGTGCGGCCGGGAAGCAGGGTCTGCTTGGAGATCATGCCTTCCACTTCGCTGATGTCGCTCGCATAACCCGAGGAAATATTGGGATTGGTCACTTCCACCGGCTTCACCTGTTCAGGCGTGATTGTCTCGCCCGGATAGATGGTGCGCGTCGGAACCAGCGCCATCGGCGCCTGAGCAAGCGCGGGAGCCAGAGCCCCCAGTGAAAAGGCAGACGCCAGGCACATACGGACGAGCGCCGTTCTGCAGCTGCTATTGTTCCGGACAAACCTCATGTTCGCCTGCCTTTCCGTTCTTACTTCAGGTTCTTGCTGACAATCGAAGCCATTTCGTCAGCGGTGGTGATGACCTTGGAATTCATCTCATAAGCGCGCTGCGCCGTGATCAGGTCGGTGATTTCCTTGACGGCATCGACGTTCGAGCCTTCGAGGTAGGATTGCTTGATGTAGCCGTAGCTCGGATCGTCAGGCACGCCGATGACAGCGTCGCCGGATGCCGGCGTCTGGGCAAAGAGGTTGTCGCCGAGCGGCTTCAGGCCGGCTTCGTTGGCGAAGTTGGCAATGGTCAGCTGGCCAAGCTCGGTGAAGTCGGCGGCGTTGCCGATACGGGCCGTCACCTGACCCGTGCGGGTAACGGTGATGTCCTGCGCGTCGGTCGGGATATTGATGTTGGGAATGACGTTGTAGCCATCGACAGTCACCAGATTGCCGTCGGCATTCTTGTTGAAGGCGCCGGCGCGGCTGTAGAGCGTCGAACCGTCAGCTGCTTCGATCTGGAACCAGCCCTGACCGATGATCGCAACGTCCAGCTTGTTGCCGGTCTCGATCAGGTTACCCTGGGTGTGGATGTTACGCACCGCCGAGGTCTGCACGCCGAGACCGATATTGGCGCCTTCGGGCACGATCGCCTGATTGGCGCGGTTCGGCACACCCTGCATGCGCTCGGTCTGGTAGAGAAGATCGGTGAACTCCGCACGCGCGCGCTTGTAGCCGGTGGTGTTGATGTTGGCGATGTTGTTGGCAATGACTTCCAGATTGGTCTGCTGGGCGTCCATACCGGTGGCAGCGATGGCAAGAGCTCTCATGTCAATATTCCTGCTGGGCTAGATCTGCATCTTGGTAATGTCGAGATAGGCCGACACGATCTTGTCTCGGAGCGCGATGGCGGTTTGCAGTGACTGTTCGGCCGAAAGCATGGCATCGACCACTTCACGCGTATTCGCCTTGCCCTGAATGCCTTCGAAGGAAGCGACTTCCGCCTTCTTCAGATTGTTCATCGCATCAATCGATACGTTGCCGAGAACGCTGGCGAAGCTTGCGCCTGTCTGCTGCGCGGGTGTCGTCTGCTGCTGATCGCCGAAAAGGCTTTCCGTCAGCGAGGAGACGCCGCTTGCGCCGCGGGTAAGCGAGAGGGAACTGACTTGCTTGATACCGTCGATCATTGCGATGCCTTCAGAAGGTCGATTGTGGAGGCGACGAGGTCGCGTGTCTGGCGGATGACCTGAAGATTGGCGTCGTAGCTGCGGTTGGCTTCGCGCATGTCAGCCATTTCGATCAGGATATTGACGTTCGGCATCTTCACCATGCCGTTGCTATCGGCGGCCGGATTGCCGGGATCGTATTCGTTGACGAAATCACCACGGTCCACGCCGAGCTTCTTCACCGTCACGCGCTCCACACCGCTGACACGGTCGAGCTCGGAGCCGAAGGTGACGGTCTTGCGGCGATAGGGGTCGGCGCCGGGGGTGTCGCCGGTGGATCTGGCGTTGGCAATGTTTTCCGAAACAATGCGCAGGCGTGTGGACTGCACTTCGAGACCGCTGCCGGCGATTTTGCTCGCCGCACTCAAGGGATCCATGGATTACCTCTTTACCGTCATCAGCATCATGCGATGGAAGGATTTGACGAGATTGGCGTTCAGGTCGTACTGCCGCTTGATCTCGCCGGTCTTGGTCATTTCTTCAGCAAGCGCGACCGAATTGCCGGACTCCTGCATGCCGATCTCGTTATTGATCGGGTTGTCGCGCACCGCGATATTTTCGCTTAGCTCGCTCGCCCCGAAATGGGCGGGATGAGTCTTCGCCATACCGACCTGCTGGCTGGTGGCCTGCATGACCGCTTCGAAGGGGTTGACATCCTTGGCGTGGAACTTGGGTGTGTTGGCGTTGGCGATGTTGGTCGCCACGACTTCCTGCCGCACGCTCAGCCATTCCGCTTGGCGGGATGCCAGTTCGAACAGTTGAATCGGTTGCATAGACTTCTCCATCTCGTATGGCCCGAACCTACGGGGCTAATCTTGCGTCAGACTTGCGGGGAGGGATGGCGCTGCATAACGACGGAGAAAGGGGCGTGCGCAGGCGGCCCGCACAAAACAAAAAAGGCGCGCCGGCAGATGCGGCGCGCCCTTCCGTTGAGAGAAAAACCGTTATTTTTCGGGGTGGTAGGTCTTGCCGGAGGAGGTCTCTATCAGCCACTCGCCGTTGCGCTGCTCGATCTTTGTCAGCAATGCATTGTCCGGCAGGGTCGAACCGACTCGCACCATATACATGCCCGAACCGTCCTCGATCAGGGCGCGGCCATTGGAAACATGCAGCAGACGGAAGGATGTCTGGCCGGGGAAGGGCTGGTCCTCGATCCCGGCTGCCAGATTGTTCTGTTTTTCCTTGCCGCCCGCGTTGACGGTTGCCGTCGTCAGCATGTCGGGCAGCTCCGCCGGCGGCGGGGTGTCTTCCTTGTTGCGGTTGGTCATGGCCATCGGCGAAACGCTGAAGACTTCCCGCGGGCCGGTATGGGGCAGATCGCGGGTGCGGTCGCCGCCCGCCACTTTCATGCCGAATTTGTCTTCGTTGAAGAACACGTACCATGGGAAAAAGGCTGCTGCAGCGGCGAGTCCGATGCCCGTCCATGCGAGAATACGGTCAGGCGTAAAGAAAACAGGCTTGGGCAGCACGTCTTCATCATGGCTATTGTCATTCCGCTTGTTCACGGGTCAGCCTCTCACTCTCGGGTTTACCTGGGGCTGGCCATTCTGTGCTCCCCCGCGCAGCGCGGTCGCCAGGTCGGCATAGGCGTCTTGCGCTGCCGGTTCGCTCGGCAGCTGTTTCAGCGTTTCATAGATGATCGGGACCTGCTTCACCGCCATGTCGAGATCGGGGGCGGGGCGGGGCCGATAACCGCCGATAAGGCGAAGATCCCGCGTTTCCTCGAAGCGGTGCACCAGCGCCTTGAGGCGTGACACCAGCTTTTCCTGATCCGGCGTCCAGGCCTTCTTGGCGAGACGGGAGATCGAGGCGAGGGGATTGATCGGCGGATAACGGCCTTCTTCCGCAAGGCTGCGGTCCAGCACGATATGGCCGTCGAGAATACCGCGGGTCGAATCGGCAATCGGATCGTTGTGATTGTCGCCATCCACCAGAATGGAGACGATGGCGGTGATGGTGCCGGTGCCTTCCGCGCCCGGTCCCGCCCGTTCCAGCAGTCGCGGCAGTTCGGTAAAGACCGAGGCGGGATAGCCGCGCGCCACCGGCGGCTCGCCCGAAGCGACCGCCACTTCGCGGATCGCATGGGCAAATCGCGTCACGCTGTCGATGATGAGAAGGACATTGTCGCCCTGATCGCGGAAATGCTCGGCGATGGTAACGGCGGAAAGCGGGGCCAACTTGCGCAGCATCGGGCTCTCATCGCTCGTCGCGACGACGGCGATGGACTTGCTCATATTCTCGCCCATCGTGTCTTCGATGAATTCGCGCACTTCGCGGCCACGTTCGCCGACAAGCGCAATCACCACCTTGTCGAAGGCGTCTGCCTTGGCGAGCATGGACAGCAGCGTGGATTTACCGACGCCGGAACCTGCGAAAATGCCGAGGCGCTGGCCGAGGCAAAGCGGCGAAAAGATATCGATTGCCCGCACACCCGTCTTGAAGGGTGTCTCCACCCTTTTGCGCGTCATCGAGGGCGGCGCATTGTTGGAAATCGAACGGCGCTCAATGCCGGCGGCAAGAGGCCCCTGGCCGTCAATCGGCTCGCCGAGCGCATTGATGGTGCGTCCGCACCAGCTGTCGTCGGGCGAGACGCGGAAGGCGCCCTTGCGGATGACGGTGTCGTGAATGCCGATAGGCTCGCCCGGTTCGATGGGGCAGACGTAACAGATATCCGGTTCCACGCGCACCACTTCGCCGAGATGGATGCCGGTCGTGCTGCGATGGGCGACGAATTCGCCGAGCCTCACATGCCGCGACAGGCCGGAAACCGTATAGTGCCCGGCGGCGATGGTGCGGACATGACCGCCATGCGCCACCGAGAACTCCGGATCGGCATAATGCCCGGCAAGGCTCGCCAGCTGCGCGAGCTTCGGTGAAATGGCCCCAGCCGAGAGCATGGATTCCGGCATTGTCATCACTCAGTTCCTCAACGCGCGCCGCCAAGCGTCTTGATGCCCTCGCCGAAGGTCGATTCGGTGTCGCGCATCAGCGAGGAGATGCTTTCAAAGGCGCGGTTGACCTGAATGAGCTGCGTCATCTGGGAAATGCCGTTGACGTTCGACTGCTCGAGGTAACCCTGAACGACGCCGACTTCATGATTGTTGACGACCGGAACCGGCTGCGCCACCGGCTTCACGCCGCTATTGGGATGACGCAGGAAGCCTTGCGAAAAATCCGCCTGGTAGATGCCGAGCGTGGCGACGATGTTCTCGTTCTGGCGGATGGCTCCGTCGAGACCGACGGTGATAGGACCGCCATTCGGATTGAGCTGGATCGGGCCGCCGCCGGCATCGAGAACGGGATAACCGCTCGAGGAGATGAGCGCGCCGTCCGGACGCATGGTGAAACGGCCGTCGCGGGTCAAGATCTGACCATCAGGCGTATCCAGCGAGAACCAGGCATCGCCCTTGATGGCGAAATCGAAGGAATTGCCGGTCTGCTCGAATGCACCCTGGCGGGTGGAGAGATAGTCGTTGCCCTGGGAAACGAAAGCCACCCTGGCGTTCATGTCATTGTGGTTCTTGGCGACCATCTCATCGAATTTCACTTCGGAGCCGCGGAAGCCGACCGTGTTCACATTCGCCATATTGTCGGAAATGGTGGTAAGACGGCGCTCCAGCGCGATCTGCGAGGACAGGGCGACGTATAGTCCGGATTGCATATCATTTGCCTCCGAGTTTCAGGGAGTTGATGGAGATCAGCAGGTCGGGGGAAATGCCGTAGCCGCTGGAGGAGCCGAAAACGGCCAAGGGGTCATAGGTCGTAGAGGGATTTTGCATTTCCCACATGATGGTGAAACGCTCGAGCAGCTTGCCGACCTTTTCAGGATCCTGCAGATCCTTGATATCGATGCTTTTTTCGATGAGCGCGGCCTGCTTGTCGACATCGGCCGCCGCAAATGCGTCGGGCAGGTTGAACGTTGTGCGGAATACCTGCGCAAGCGCGTCGTCGGCGAGGAAATCGAGGCCGGATTTTATTGTCGGCGCCTTGCGCTCGAAATAAAGGGCAAGCCGGACGCCGTTATTGTCGTCGCCCGCTTCCTGTTCCAGCGTCTGGCGCGTGTATTTACTGACGACACCTGATTTGGCTGCCTCGGTGGAGGTCGCTGCCGCACCCAGGCCTGCGAAATCCAGGGACTTTGCAAGCTCTGCATACCGGTTGTCGGAAAGCTTGTTGGCGAAGGCGTTCTTGTCCGAGGCGCCTTCCGTCAGCACCTTGCGGATGAAGGCCTTCGCATAGGCCATATCCTCGAGCCCGTGGGCTTTCAGGGCGTAATTATAAAGGCGCGTATCGGCCATGAAGTCGTCGATGGATTTCACATCGCCGATCTTTGCACGGTAATATTCGGTCTCGCGCGCCACGTCGGGCTGCTTCGACACCCGCTCAAGCGATTTGCCGATATCCTGACTGATCAGTCTGTAGCTGGTATAGGTGGAAGTCACTGAACCGCCGCTCTCGTTTGATCCCGATCTCAAGGCGCACGTCCGCCTTTGCCGGCATATTGCCGTGGCTTGCTTGTGCGAAACTGGCTGGAGGCGGGAGCATGGGGAGGCTTTGCGGACAGGTTCACGCAAGCCACATTTTCTAGACATGGCGGCATGGAACACTGTTCGGGCGTGGTCGATCAATGAATATTGTAATTGGACTTATAATCACCTTCGGCTGCATCATCGGCGGCTATATGGCGATGGGCGGTCATCTGGACGTGCTGGTTCAGCCGTTCGAATTGATGATCATTGGCGGCGCCGGCCTCGGCGGCTTCATCATGGCAAACCCCATGAAGGTCGTGAAGGATTCGGGCAAGGCGCTCGGCGAGGCCTTCAAGCATTCGGTCCCGAAGGAGCGAAACTATCTCGACGTGCTCGGCGTGCTTTATTCGCTGATGCGCGATCTGCGCACGAAATCGCGCAACGAGATCGAGGCCCATATCGACAATCCCGAGGAATCCTCGATCTTCCAGAGCGCGCCGTCGGTCCTGAAGAACAAGGAACTGACCTCGTTCATCTGTGACTATGTCCGTCTCATCATCATCGGCAATGCCCGCAGCCACGAAATCGAGGCGCTGATGGATGAAGAAATCGAAACCATCTTGCATGACAAGCTGAAGCCCTATCACGCGATCACCACCATGGGCGATTCCTTCCCCGCCATCGGTATCGTCGCGGCGGTTCTCGGCGTCATCAAGGCCATGGGCAAGATCAACGAATCGCCTGAAGTGCTCGGCGGCCTGATCGGCGCCGCACTCGTCGGCACCATGCTCGGCATCATCCTGTCCTATTCGATCTGCAACCCGCTCGCTTCGCAGGTCAAGATCGTCCGCACCAAGCAGCACCGCCTCTACATCATCGTCAAGCAGACGCTGATCGCTTACATGAACGGCTCGGTGCCGCAGGTCGCGCTCGAATACGGCCGCAAGACCATCTCCAACTACGAGCGGCCGTCCATTGACGCCGTCGAACAGGAGATGATGAACCCCGGCGGCGAAAACAAGGCGGCATGACGATGGCAAAAGCTGCAGCGCAACAAGCACCCGCCATCGACACCGCCCTTCTCGCAAAATTGACGGGAGGGCTGTCTGACCGCAAGACGATCGCCAAGATCGGTTCCGATATCGGCCATCTCTACAGCGAATTCCTGCCTGACATCTTCCACAGCGAGACCGGCATCGCGATCGATGTGGAATATGTCAGCTCCGAATCGGGCCTGATGACCGATCTCATCGCCAATGTTGGGAGCAATGTCGCGGTTGCCGATTGTTCCCTGCGCAACTGGTGCCCCAATTTCATGATGACTGTCGGCAACGGCTTCGTCATCGCGCTCATGGAGCGCATGCTGGGCGCGTCGCCGGACATGATCGGCGAACCGGATGAGCGCAGCCTGTCCCATATCGAGCTCGACCTCGCGGCCATGGTTCTTGGCCGCATCGCCGGTGCCCTGCGCTCCGGCGTCAACGCGCCCGGCGGTTTTGAGGCGACGATCGAGCCGCCGTTCAACTCCAACGGTAAAAGCGCCTTCGAGGAAATGATCGCCGGTCTTTACGGCGTGACCATCCGCATGAAGATCGATATCGGCAAGGTCTCGTCGGAATTTACCCTCATCGTGCCGCAGCGCCCCCTGCTAAGAACCTCCATCGTCGCTCCCAAGGCTTCCGCCCAGGCGCTGAAGAAGCAGGAGGAATGGATGGAGATGATTTCGGAGCAGGTGAAGCGATCGCAGGTAACGCTCGAGGCGCGCATCAAGCTCGAAACGCTGACGCTCAGGACAATTTCCAAGCTGGTGGCCGGTGATGTCATTCCGTTCCAGGCTCTGAAGCAGGACGATATCGGCGTCGAGGTCAGCGCCAACGGTTCCAAGCTCTATAATTGCGAATTCGGCAAGTCCGGCGACCGCTACATGGTTCGGGTGAAGAACAATGTCAGCACGGACGACGAGATCTTACGACATTTGATGGGTTAAATCCTGCCCGGCCTTTCGGGTTCTGGGCAGGCTGACGCAAGTTTCAAAGGGAATAATCAGCGCATGGCTACGAAGAAAACACCTGTGACCGATGATGCGGCGTTGCCGTCGTTTGAAGACGGCG
This sequence comes from Agrobacterium tumefaciens str. B6, assembly GCF_001541315.1. Classification (GTDB taxonomy): domain Bacteria; phylum Pseudomonadota; class Alphaproteobacteria; order Rhizobiales; family Rhizobiaceae; genus Agrobacterium; species Agrobacterium radiobacter. Next base: position 453,599 of record NZ_LMVK01000001.1, read on the forward strand.
GCGACCTCGACCAGGCTATCGGCGATCTGCGTGGCGTCCTCAAGACGGATGCGGAAGGCTCGCTCTCCGATTTTGGCGACTTCGGCGATTTCGGAAGCACGGACGAGGTTTCGACCGAAACCGACCTTTCCGCCTTTGGTGGCGGAGCGGCCGACTTTGCGATGGACGATTTTGCCGCCGCCCCGCAGGTTGCGGGCGTGAAGGCGCCGCTTGGCAGCGGATTGTCCGAGAATATGGAAATGATCATGGATATCCCGATCGATGTCCAGATCGTTCTCGGCACCAGCAGAATGCTCGTTTCGGGGCTGATGAGCCTCGAAGAGGGCGCAACGATCGCGCTTGATCGCAAGATTGGCGAGCCGGTCGAGATCATGGTGAATGGCCGCCGTATTGCGCGCGGTGAAATAACGGTTCTGGAAGACGACGATACGCGCTTCGGCGTAAAATTGATTGAAGTACTGAGTACGCGAAAAGCCTGATCCCTGTGGGGACGGAGAGGAAAGACCATGATGGACTTCGAGGATTTCGGTAACCCCCTTGCGGGCAAGCCGTTGTCTCAGGCCGACAAGGCGGCCGCGGTGCTTCTTGCCATGGGCAAGGGCGTCGCCGGCAAGCTGCTGAAGTTTTTCACCCAGCACGAACTGCAGATGATCATTTCCTCGGCCCAGACCCTGCGCGTCATTCCTCCCGATGAGCTTGCACAGATCGTAGCCGAGTTCGAGGACCTGTTCACCGAAGGAACGGGTCTGATGGACAATGCCAAGGCCATCGAGAGCATTCTCGAAGAGGGCCTGACCCCTGAAGAGGTGGACAGCCTTCTCGGCCGCCGCGCGGCTTTCCAGGCCTATGAAGCATCGATCTGGGACCGCCTGCAGGAAGCCGAGCCGGAATTCGTCGGCAAGTTCCTGCTGCGCGAACATCCGCAGACCATCGCTTATATTCTCTCCATGCTGCCTTCCTCCTTCGGCGCTAAGGTTCTCCTCACCATTCCGGAAGAGCAGCGCGCCGATATCATGAACCGTACCGTCAACATGAAGGAAGTCAGCCCGACGGCTGCCCAGATCATCGAGAAGCGTGTGGTCAACCTCATCAACGAAATAGAGGCCGAGCGCAATGCGGGCGGTTCCACGAAGGTTGCGGATCTGATGAACGAACTGGACAAGCCGCAGGTCGATACGCTGCTCAGCTCTCTCGAGACGCTCAGCAAGGAAGCCGCAAACAAGGTGAAGCCGAAGATCTTCCTCTTCGACGACCTCATGTTCATGCCGCAGCGCAGCCGCGTCCTGCTGCTCAACGATGTTTCGGCCGATGTCATGACGATGGCGCTGCGCGGCGCCACGATGGAAATCAAGGAATGTGTGCTCTCCAGCATCAGCCCGCGCCAGCGCCGCATGATCGAATCGGACCTTGCGGTGCCGCAGGCCTCGATCAACACCCGCGAAGTGGCGATTGCCCGCCGCGCGGTGGCGCAGGAGGCGATCCGGCTGGCCAATTCCGGCCAGATCCAGCTGAAGGAAGCCTCTGCGGAGGAACAACCGGCCGCCGCTTAAGCGGAAGCCGGTTGATAACCCGCCCTTACGGCGGAACCGGCCATTGCGATGGCCGGTCACGGACGCTAGTTTCGGGATGACGGCCTGCCGGGATCGGCGGGCCCTTTTTTTTGATCCCGGGAACGTGCCTTGGCAGACGATCAGGACAAGGACAGTAAAACAGAAGCCCCGACGGAGAAAAAACTCCGCGATGCGGCGGAAAAGGGCAATCTTCCCTTTTCCCGCGAAGTGCCGATCTTTGCCTCCTCACTCGCTTTTTATTGTTACCTGGTCTTCTTCCTGCCCGATGGCGCCGGTCGCCTTGGCGTCACATTGAAGGACCTGTTCGGCCAGCCCGAACAGTGGGACCTCAGCACCCGGCCGGATGCCCTGTCGCTGTTGTATTTTCTCGGCACGTCGATTGCCTATCTGCTCATGCCGGCGATGATCATGTTCATGGTTTTCGGGCTTGCTTCGTCGTTTTTCCAGAACCTGCCGTCGCCGGTGCTTGAGCGGGTGCGTCCGCAATGGTCACGCGTCTCACCGGCGAAGGGCTTCACGCGCATCTACAGCAAGCAGGGTTTTGTGGAATTCGGCAAATCCGTATTCAAGATCATGATCGTCTCGGTCATCATGTTCTTTGCTTTGCGTGGCGATTTTTACAGCCTCATCGATCTGATGTTCTCCGATCCGCAGGTCATTTTCGTCCGGGTGGTCGAGATCGTCAAAAAAATGATGGTCGTTATTCTGCTTTCCACCGCGCTGCTTGCTGCCGTCGACGTTTTGTGGACGCGCCATCACTGGTTCAGCCAGTTGAAAATGACGAAGCATGAGGTGAAGGAAGAATACAAGCAGTCGCAGGGCGACCCCGTGGTCAAATCCCGCCAGCGTTCCATCGCCCGCGACCGTGCCCGCCGTCGCATGATCAACAATGTGCCGCGCGCAACGCTTGTCATCGCCAACCCCACACACTTTGCGGTGGCGCTGCGTTATGTTCGCGAAGAAGGCGACGCACCTGTTGTCGTGGCCAAGGGCCAGGACCTTATCGCATTGAAAATCCGCGAGATTGCGGAAGAAAACAATATCCCCGTTTTTGAGGACCCTCCGCTTGCACGCTCCATGTTTGCGCAAGTCTCGGTAGATAGTGTGATTCCACCAGTCTTTTACAAGGCTGTGGCTGAGCTCGTTCATCGGGTTTACGCCATGAAGTCATCGAAAATACGGGTTCAATAAAACCAATGAAAAAATCCGCCTATTCCGAACAGCGGGAAATGATCGTCGCAGAGGCGATCAACCCGATCGCCACCGAACTTCGATTGTTAGACCCGGCCGACCTGATTTCGCTGCTCAGATTTGAGTGCTATAGCAGTATCGCCGACCTCGTTTCGTCGGCGGCTGAGCTTTATTATCATCCCGGTACGATCAATTTCGGCGCCGGCGGCGAATACAAGCTCGAATGGGAAGGCGCGCCGGAGATCGTCCTCGATCTCGAGCTCAAGCCAAAGGGCGCCACGGTCTATGCGCGGTTGACGCTCGCCAACGAACATGCAGCGGTTGAGATCAATCACGTCTCGTTTCAGAACCCTTCCGAAAACCCGGACGAAAACACCGAGTTTCTTCGGAAAAGCCTGACGGCTGCCCGATTCGTGCCCACCCGTCAGGGTGAAGCGGCTTAACCGGATCATCCGCTGAATATTGCCGTCATGTCCGTTGCGCCCGCCGAAATCGCGGGCGCAACGGCCTCGTTCCGGTGCGTTTTGACCAGAGCTTGCCTGAAGCCTGCCGGTTTATGCGAAACCCGGCTGTGAAAGGCAGGAACGCCTTGCAAATCAGTCCTGTTGTTTGTTACCTATCGCATTAACGATTTGTTAACGAACAGCAGGTCGCGGTGGTCGGTTCAGGCCATTGCCGATTCGCATGATGCTTCTGCTCGTTGTCGGCACAGCGCCGGATTTTTTCTTAAATTTTGAGTTGGGTGGACCCCATGACCAGCATTTTGACCAATGCGGCGGCGATGGCCGCGCTGCAAACCCTGCGCATGATCGACAAGAGCCTCGAGACAACACAGGCGCGCGTGTCTTCCGGCTACCGTGTCGAGACTGCGGCGGATAACGCGGCCTACTGGTCCATTGCAACGACGATGCGCTCCGACAATAACGCGCTTTCGGCCGTGCAGGACGCTTTGGGTCTGGGAGCCGCCAAAGTCGACACCGCCTACGACGCGCTTGAAAGCACGATCGAGGTCGTCAAGCAGATCAAGGCCAAGCTCGTCGCCGCTTACGGCGTTGGCGCCGACCGCGGCAAGATCCAGGATGAAATCAAGCAGCTTCAGGAACAGCTGAAGAGCATCTCCGAATCGGCCTCCTTCTCGGGCGAAAACTGGCTGCAGGCCAGCATCAGCAACGGTGGCACGCCGCCGGTTGAAGAATCGATCACGAAAAAGGTCGTTGCATCCTTCACCCGCACGGGCGCAGGCAATGTCGGCGTTACCACCGTTGATTATGTGCTCGATGGCAGTACGGTGCTTTTCGACCTCAGTGGTGGAAAGCTCGGGATTCTCGACAAGAACGCCGTTTTCGTCAGCAAAACGGAATATGAAGTCACTCAGACCTCGACGACTGCGGGTAAGGCGACGAACGCCGGTCATGTCGTCGAGAAGCTCAGTGATGCGCAGATCGGCGCGCTGAATGCCGCGACTGCGGATACGAATACGGATCCGAATATCTATAGTGACGGGACCGCCAATTATCTCCGCCTTGCCGAAAACGTATGGGTGAAGGTGACGGCGACAGATCCGTCGAGCGGTGGCACCACTGTTTCTCCCGCCTATCGCGACACCAGCAGCAACGACTGGTTTTACGACCTCAGCGGCGGGGCGGCTTCCGCCGATCGTTCCCTCGGGTTTTCCGTATCCACCCTCAATCTCGGCAATCTCGATGTTGTCGCCGCAGCCATGGGCGGTTTTGCCGGTGGTGGCACGACCTATACGGATGCCGACGCCATCGACATGATGATGTCCTTCGTCGACGGGCAGCTTGAGGCGATGACCAGCACGGCTTCCAGCCTGGGTTCGCTGCAGAGCCGCATCAGCATGCAGGATAACTTCGTTTCCAGCCTTATGGATGTGATCGACAAGGGCATCGGCCGTCTTGTCGATGCCGACATGAATGAGGAATCGACCAGGCTGAAAGCGCTGCAGACGCAGCAGCAGCTCGGCATCCAGGCTCTCTCCATCGCCAATGCCAACGCGGAAAATATCCTCCAGCTCTTCAAGTAACGGGTTCGACCGGCGTGGGCGCGCGGGGATGAATGGGCGCAGGCTTGCCGATCATGCCCGCCTTCATCCTCGCACAAGTTTGAACACCTAACGTCGGGTCAGTATGGGGCGGATCACATGGCGTGATCCGGCCGGGAAACGTGGAAGAGACGGGCAGGGTAGCAAGGATGACGGTGGTGCCGCCAAACGGCTTAGAGCATTTCCAGGAAAAGTGGACCCCGGTTTTCCGTCTGGAAATGCGGCGAGGCTTTTGCGATTCGCGCGGGCAACAAAACATGTCTGGCCCCTTTCTCCTGTTTTGCCGGAGGCAGGCATGAGCGCGTCCATTGCACGGTTTCTCAAGGACTTCGGTGAAGCGCAACCGCAATCGGCGGCGCCGGCCTTCGGCGACCCGTTGGCCGACAACGATTTCCTGTCCGGTTTTGCCGATGGCGCTTCCGCTTTCGACGAATTTGCCCCCGTTGACGTGGAGAGCGAGAAACAGGCGGCCTACGACCGCGGCCGCGAAGACGCCACCCGCGAGATCACCGAGAAGATGCAGGCGGAGCGGGAAGAGCTGATCGCTGCCCATGCGGCCGAGCTGGAGACCCTGCGTTCGGGCCATCTTGAAGAAATTGCGGCGTCCCTGTCCCGTGGTCTGCGCGAGGGTATCGACGCGATCGCGGCCAATCTCAGCGAACAGACAGCCAATATCCTTGCCCCCCTCCTGACGGAAAAGCTGTCGCTCAAGGCGGTTACGGCGCTGGCCGATGTGGTGCGCGCCGCCATGCCGGATGGCGAAGGGGTTACGCTTGTCGTGAAAGGCCCGAAAGATCTGTTCGAGCGACTGATGACGCAGCCGGGCTTTGAAGAAGAAACGATGAAATTTACCGAGACCACCGATATCGATCTTTCCGTCGAGTTGGGTGAAAGCGTGTTCGTGACGCGCATGTCCGCCTGGGCCTCCAGTCTTCGCAAGGTGATGAAATGAGTGAAGGCGAGAACCACCACCACGGCAAGAACGAGATCATCATCGTCAAGCGCCACAAGGGCGGGCACGACGGCGCCCATGGCGGCGCCTGGAAGATCGCCTATGCCGACTTCATGACGGCGATGATGGCGTTCTTCCTCGTCATGTGGCTGGTCAATGCCGCCAACGAGGAAACCAAAGCCTCGGTCGCCAGCTATTTCAATCCGATCAAGCTGTCCGATGAGAAACCCTCGTCCAAGGGACTGGAAAAGCCTGTCGATAAGGAAGAGGGCGTCCAGAAGAAGGATCAGTCCAACATCCAGGCGGAAAAAGTCACCAAAGGCTCCGCCGCGGCGACGGGCGAAGATCTGACCTCCCAGACCGGTGAGCAGTCGAATTTCTCCGAAGCGGACTTCTTCGAAAATCCCTATTCCGTGCTGGCTGAAATTGCCCAGCAGGTGGGGCAGCAGGCCAATGTCAGCGCCAAGGGCGAGGGCGGCGCTGCTGATTCCGGCCCGGCGACGGGCGCGAGCGGCGGTGAAGCCTATCGCGACCCCTTCGATCCCGATTTCTGGACCCAGCAGGTGAAAATCACCCGCGCCGATCAGCCGCAGAAGCCGGTTGAACAGCAGCAGCTCGCGGAGAACAAGCAGGAGGATGCGGCCAAAAACGCTCAGGCGGTCGCGCTTAAGTCGTCCGAGACACCGGCCGACAAGACGGAAGACGGCAAGCCGATGGAAGTCGCCGCCGTGGTGCCGCAGCAGCGTCCGGACGCCGCAGAGCAGGCAGCGCTTTCTCAGCCCAAGCCGGAGCAGCAAAAGGCCAGCGATGCCGAGTGGGAAAAGGCCGATACCCTGCGCGAGGAAATCGAGAAGCAGATCTCAGGCATTACCGGCAAGCTTTCCGAAGGTCTGGTGGTGACGCCGGCCGAAGGCGGATTGCTGCTTACCATTTCCGACCAGACGGAAACGCCGATGTTCAATATCGGATCGGCCGTTCCCCGGCGTGAAATGGTTCTGGCCATGGAAAAAATCGGCAAACTGCTTCAGGAGCGGGGCGGCAGCGTGGTGATCCGCGGCCATACCGACGGACGGCAGTTCAAGGGCGAGGCCAATGACAACTGGCGGCTCTCCATGGACCGTGCGCACAGCGCCTATTACATGCTGGTGCGCGGCGGCCTGTCGGAAGAGCGGGTAAAGCAGGTCTCGGGTTTCGCGGACCGCAGATTGCAGGTGCCGGCGGACCCTCTGGCAGACGCCAACCGCCGCATCGAAATTCTGCTTGAGGCCGATCGGGGGTGAGTGTGACGAAAACCTCGAAACGCTGGCTTCTTCTTGCGGCGACGCTTTGCGGTCTCGGCTCCGAGCCGAGCAAGGCGTTTTCGCAGTCGCAGGACAATCTGATGCCCTATGCCATGCTGCGCTCCCTGCAGTTCGTGCAGGATTCGGTGGCCATGGGCGACCATTCCGCCGCTGAAATGCAGCGGTTTCTGCTGCAGACGATCGATGAGCGGCTGAAGAGCGCGCCCTCGGCGATCTTCAAGGATCCGCGCAATGTCGATGCGGCGCTCATCTATGCGATGAGCGGCGGCAACCCGGCGACGCTGGAATTGCTGGTCGCGCGCGATGTGGATGGCAATTTCGATAGCCGCGTTGCCGATATCCTGCGCAAATACCTGTCCGGCAAGGGAACGCTGGTCGCACAGAGCATCGCGGCCATGGTGCCTGAATATCGCGGCAAGCGGATTGGCGCCTATCTGGCGCTGATCGGCGGCAATGTGACGATACCGCGCGATCCGCTGGCTGCACTCGGCTTTTACGACATAGCCCGGCTCGAAGCGCCCGGCACAATCGTTGAGGAGGCGGCATTGCGCCGCTCGCTCGCTATCGCGGTTGAAGACGGCGATGCTGCGCGCGGCGTCGACTATGCGCAGCGTTATGCGCGGCGCTTCCTGCATTCGCCCTATGCCAGCCAGTTTGCCGACCTTCTGGTCTCGCTGGTGGTCAAACGCGCCGATTCCATCGGTGAGGAGGCGATACAGGAAACCTTCGCCATGATGGATACCGAGAGGCAGAAGGAAGCCTATCTGCGCCTTTCTCGCCTCGCGGCGATCAGCGGCAAGGATTCGCTGGCGCGTATGGCGGCGTTGAAGGCGAAGGCGCTGTCTCCGTCGCTGCCGGGTGAGCCTGAAGTCCAGGCAAATCTCTATGAAAGCCTTTCCAACATCGGCACACCAGATGTGGTGAGCGCGATCGAGACAATCGGGCAAATCCCCGAAGCGCAGCTTTCGGATCGGGACAGGGCCCTGCGGGAGGCGGCAAGGGCGATTGCAGAGCAGGTGGTTCGTCCTCCTTCCCTGCAGTCCGGTGTCGGTGCAGACACTGCGGCTACGAAGGATACCGGGCGGAATGCGCCCGAAAACGAGGCGACCGCTGCTGATGCAAAGAGCATATGGCGGGTCGAAACCCAGAAGGCTGACGATGAGGGCGATAACGTCCGGCAACTCGTGACGAGCGGCCGTAGCAAGCTCGATGAAATCGACAGCCTGTTGAAGAAAGGCGAGGGGGCACCATGATCGACGCAACCATCAACGCGATAATGAATGCGCCACCATCCGATCCGCGCGCCGGCAGCGCCAGCGTCAGGGACGACGCCAAGGGCGGCAGTTTCGGCGATGCCCTTTCCACGGTCCGGGACGAGCGGCCGCCGCAGGCGCTGCATTCGCGGCATCAGCAGGACAAGAACCCGGCTGAAGAACAGCAGGCACAGGCTGATAGCGAGGCGGAAAAGATGGATGTCCCGGTCAAGCGGCCCGCAACCTTTCTGAATGCGATCGTCAACGAGCATGCCGGCGAAGGTCGTGCCCATGAGACTTTGGCCGAATTTCAGAACGCCGTGAAAACGGCTCGCACACCCGATAACGGCAAAACAGGCAAGAAGCCCAAGGACGACACCGACAAGGATGCCGAGGCGGTAGCCGATGTGATCGATCCGAAGCTGGCGGAACCGCAGCTGGGTGTGGCCAACGCCGCCGATGGGGCGACAGCCAAGACGCCGGTTGAGGAAATTGCACAGGCGATTGCCGGCAAGACCGACACGGTGAAAACAGCCCGGGCTGAACCTGTCCGGGGCCAGGCCGTGCATCTGGTCAAGGCCCCGCCGACAGGCATTGCCCCTGCCGGTAACGAGGCGGGTTCGGCTTCCGAAAACGAAGGCGATGCCTCGGCATTCCGGTTCTCGTCTCCGCGTTCGGGCGCGGCCCGGGCTCTCGATATGAGCACGGTGCAGCGTGAGGGGCGGGTCGAGTTCGATGCACGGGAAAGCACCGGCAAAGCGGCAGAAACCATCACGGTCCTCGATTCGCGGCGTTTCATCGGTCTGGCGCCTTCGACCAACGCTTCGGCCCTGACCGGCCTGATCGTCAATGATCCGGAATGGGTGAGCGCCATGCAGCCCGGCTCGTCGCTTTCCAATGCGGCGGCCCAGAGCAGCACCGGCAAGGTTGTGCATACGCTGAAGCTGCACATGACGCCGATCGAGCTCGGATCGGTGACGATGTCGCTGCGTCTTGCCGGTGACGAGCTTGCCGTTCACATGACGGTGGAGAGCGTTGCAGCCTATAAAAAGCTTCAGGACGACAGCAAGAACATCCTTGAGGGTCTCAAGGCGCAGGGTCTGACGGTCGATAACATCACCATCAGCATCGCTTCTTCCGACAAGAGTGACCAAACGGGCACACAGGGCAACAATCAGCAAAATCAGCAGGCGCAGCAGCAGGGCCAGCAGGCCGCCGCCGGGCGCAACCGTGACGAGTCCGGAGCACGGGGCAGTCGGCAAGGCAATGGCGATAATTTGGGGGTGCATAATGAAGGCATGGATGGCGCTCCTGGCTCTGCCCGCTCTTCTGCTGACAATGGCGTCTACCTCTGAAAACGCGTCGGCCTCGGCGACATCAGGCGTCTGTGAAAGAGAGATCCAGTCGGCGGCACGCAAATATGGCGTGCCGGAGGGAATTCTCTATTCGGTGGGCCTGACCGAGACGGGCCGCAAGGGGCGGCTCGACCCCAATGCCATGAATATCGAGGGAAAACCGGTATTTGCGACCTCCACCGAGGAAGCCCTGATGACTTTCGAGGCGGCGAAGCGCAACGGCGCCAAGCTGATCGACCTCGGCTGCATGCAGATAAATCATTATTTCCACGGCGAAAACTTCTCATCCCCGCGGGAAATGTTCGATCCGCGTCGCAATGTGGAATATGCCGCCATGTTCCTTCGCAACCTTCACAACAGGCATGAAACCTGGACCATGGCGGTCGCCCGTTATCACGCCGGCCCCAACAATGACCCGGCGCAGAAGAAATATGTTTGCCGCGTCATCGCTAATCTGGTGGCGACGGGCTACGGGAAATGGACTCCCAACGCGAAAAATTTCTGCGACGGGTAACAACCTGAAATTGCCTTCAGGCGCCGCAGGACTCGTATTTTGAAATGTGGCGATAGATTGATCAAAAAAAGGCATTTCAAGCGGTTTTTTCGGAATTTTGAAATTTCTACACAAAAATTTTGTGCCATATATGGTTAATACCCACTATATATAGATCAAATCGGCACAAAATGGTTAATCAATTATTAATAACTATCGATGATTTCCTACAGTTGTCGCTGAATCCCCCGATTCGTACCAATGCCTCATTGGAAAACACCACACTGATTCGGAGGCGGACGAATGATCGTAGTGGTTGATGAGCGCGAGCTCGTTAAAGACGGCTATACATCTCTATTTGGGCGTGAGGGCATTCCCTCGACCGGGTTCGATCCGGTCGAATTCGGGGAGTGGGTCTCGACGGCAGCGGAAAGCGATCTGGCGGCTGTGGAAGCCTTCCTGATCGGCCAGGGCGACCGGAGCTTTGCTTTGCCGAAGGCGATCAGGGATCGCACGACGGCGCCTGTCATCGCGGTCAGCGACCAACCCTCGCTGGAATCCACGCTGGCGCTTTTCGACAGCGGCGTCGACGACGTCGTGCGCAAGCCGGTTCATCCCCGTGAAATCCTTGCACGTGCGGCGGCTATCCGCCGCCGGCTGCAGGTCATCTCGAACTTCACAGATGCGGGGCCGATTCGGGTTTTCTCCGACGGCCGCGACCCCGAAGTGGGTGGCGAGGTATTTCCCTTGCCGCGCCGTGAGCGCCGTATCCTCGAATATTTGATCGCCAATCGCGGACGCCGCGTTTCCAAGGCGCAGATTTTCAATGCCATCTACGGCATCTTTGATGACGACGTCGAAGAAAACGTTGTCGAAAGCCACATCAGCAAGCTGCGCAAGAAGCTGCGCAAGAAGCTTGGCTACGATCCGGTCGATTCCAAGCGGTTCCTCGGCTACAGCATTGATTGGCAATGATTTTCATTGACCCGCGTGGTCTTTTTCAAACGCGGTATTTCCGACAGCTTCACGCAAGCCAAACGCTTTACCTTCTCCCTGAAGATGACCACGAGGGTTTTTGAATGAGTATTTTCGGCACTATGCGAACCGGTGTGTCCGGCATGAATGCGCAGGCGAACAAGCTGGGGACCGTGGGCGACAACATCGCCAACGCAAGCACCACCGGTTACAAGCGTGCATCCACGTCGTTCTCCTCGCTCGTTCTGCCCTCCTCATCGGGCAGCTACGCCTCAGGCGGCGTACAGTCCAATGTTCGCTACAGCATTTCGGAGCAGGGAAACCTCTCCTACACCACCTCGAGCACTGATCTTGCGGTTCAGGGCAACGGCTTTTTCGTGGTTCAGGATGGTGCAGGCACGCCTTATCTCACACGTGCGGGCTCCTTCCAGAAGAATTCCGAAGGCTTCCTGGAGAATGCGGCCGGCTTCAAGCTGATGGGCTATCCCTACGGAGCCAATCCGCCGGCTGCCGTCGTCAACGGCTTTACCGGCCTCGAAGCCATAAACATCAACGACTTCGGTTTGACGGCTTCGCCTTCCACGCAGGGCAGTTTCCCGGCCAACCTCAATCGTGACGAGGCAATCGTTGCCGCGGGATCGCGTCCGAGCGACAACGTTGCGACCTCGACGGTTGGCGCAAAGACTTCGCTGACAGCTTTTGATAGCGGCGGCGCCAAGGTTCTCTACGACTTCTATTACACGCGGATCGACAACGACGCTTCCGGTAACCCCCAGTGGGAAGTCAGCGTATATCGTCAGGACCAGTCAACGGATGGCGGCTTCCCTTATACGGCAACCGCGCCGGCGACGCTTGTCAAGGAAAGTGTCACGCTGACCTTCGACCCGGCTACCAATAAGCTCACCAGCGGATCCGATAAATCGATAACGATCAACGACAGCAACAGCGGTGTGGCGCAGGCGATCGATATCGACATGTCGCAGATGACGCAGTTTTCCTCGAAGTTCACGCCCGGTACGGCCGTTCTGAACGGTAACGGTCCGAGCCAGATCAAGGATGTCGAAATCGGCAAGGATGGTTTGGTGACGGCGGTCTATCAGGATGGCGGTCGCCGCAACATCTACCAGCTGGCGCTGGCCACCGTACCGAGCGTCGACAATCTGAGCCCGCAGAACGGCAACGTCTATCTGCCGAGCAACGAGTCGGGTGTCGTCACCATCGGCTTCCCGCAGTCGGGCAGCTTCGGTTACATCCAGAAGGGTGCGCTGGAAGGGTCGAACGTCGATATCGCCAGCGAACTCACCGACATGATTGAATCCCAGCGTATCTACACAGCGAATTCGAAAGTCTTCCAGACTGGATCGGATTTGATGGACGTCCTGATCAATCTGAAGAGATAATACTTCTCACGAGGACAGATGAATGTCGCTCACGTCAGCAATGAATACTGCGCAGTCGATTTTCAATAATACAGGTAAGCAGACGGACGTTACCTCGAAAAACATTGCCAATGTCGGCAATGCGAACTACGTCAAGCGAACCGCCATTCTCGGCACGACCATGGCTGGAGCGAGTATCGTCTCCAACGGTCGTGCCCAGAATGAAAGTCTTCTCAGGCAGACAATCTCCAGCTCTTCTCTTGCTTCCGGCCAGAGCACCGTGCTCAACGGCCTTCAGGAAATGAAGAGCGTTTTCGGCGGCAACGATTACGAGAGTTCGCCGGCCACCTATATGAAGGAACTGCTGAAAAGCCTGGACGCTTACGCGGCCAAGCCGAGCGATGCCGCTCTGGCGGCGACGGCCGTCACCTCGGCCACGGATGTCGCCAGTTCCCTGAACAAGGCTTCGAGCGAATTGCAGGCGATGCGTCTGCGCGCCGACAAGGAAATCTCCCTCCAGGTCGACAAGCTGAACGGGCTGCTCGCGAAGTTCGAGGAAGCCAATAACGAGGTCAAGGCGCAGACGGCGATCGGCGGCGATCCAAGCGACGCTCTCGATCAGCGCGAAGCGCTTCTGAAGGACATCTCCTCCATCATCGGCATCAATGTCGTCAATCGCCCCAACAACGATGTGGCGCTTTATACGACTGACGGTGCGACGCTGTTCGAGATCGTGCCGCGCAGCGTGACCTTCAAGACGCAGCCGGGCTACGATGCGACGACCACGGGCAACGCCATTTATGTCGATGGCGTAACGCTGAAGGCGGGCAGCGGCAGCAACACAACGGCGGAAGGATCGCTTCAGGGCCTGATGCAGGTGCGTGATGATCTGGCGCCGACGATGCAGAGCCAGCTCGACGAAATCGCGCGCGGCCTCATCACCATGTTTGCGGAAAAGCCCGCGGACCCGACCAGCGGTCTGCCAGACATGCCTGGCCTCTTCACCTACGGTTCGCCGTTGGCGACGACAATTCCGCCGGACGGAACTGTCTCTCCGGGGCTCGCGGCCAGCATTACCGTCAACCCGGCGTTAATTATTTCCAAAGGTGGCAATCCGGAATTGTTGCGTGACGGCGGTATCAACGGTACCGATTACGTGATCAATACCGCAACATCGGGTGGAACCGGTTTCTCCGCCCTGATCCGCAGCTATGTCACTGCTTTTGACGCGCCCATGAATTTTGCCGCGTCGACACGTATCGATACGAATACCAGCATCCTGAAATACGGCACCAACTCGATGGGGTGGCTCGAACAGGAACGTTCCGGCGCGACTTCGGCAAACGAAGCGAAAAGCGCGCTTTATGAGCGCTCCGCCACTTCCTATTCGAACAGCACGGCGGTCAGCCTGGACGAGGAACTGTCACTGCTCATGGATATCGAGCAATCTTACAAGGCCGCGACCAAACTGGTGACGACCGTTGATGAAATGCTCAAGTCCTTGATGGACATGGTGAGGTAAACGATGAAAACGTCATTCATTTCATCGCTGGCGATGCAGAACAGCATGCGCAGCACCATCCTCAAGGCTCAGCTTGAGATGACCAATCTCAATACCGAGCTGACGACGGGCAAGCATGCCGATCTCGGCGTGACGCTGGGCGCCAATACCGCCCGCAGCCTCGATCTCAATCGCGATATCGACCGCATCACCTCGCTGGTCAGCGTCAATTCGATTGCAACGCAACGCCTCAAATCCTCGCAGACGGCGCTGGACGGCATGGCGAAGGCCGCGCAGGAGATTCAGAAGGTTCTGGTCCCCAATACCAGCAGTGAAGCACCGACGCTGTCGACGGTCGCCCAGACCATCTCGAATGCGTTCAACAACTTCACCAGCTTCGCCAATACAGCGGTCAATGGCGAGTATCTGTTCTCCGGCATCAATACGGATGTGAAGCCTGTCGATGACTATTTCGCGGATGGATCTCCGCTGAAGGAAGCCTATGAGACGGAGCTGAACGCATTCATGGCGGCGCAGACGCCGCCGGTGGGTGATTTCGCCAGCCTGTCGAAACCGCAGGTCGAAGCGTTCATGACCCATATCGAAGGCGTGTTCAACGGCACGACCACGGTCACGAACCCGCCGCATAGCAGCCTGACGGCCGGCCAGAACTATGATTTCTGGACGACCTTCGGTTCGAAGGCGAGCGACACCAACATGACGAGCCGCATCAGCCAGAACGAGGTTGTCGAAACGTCGAGCAACAGCAATTCGCAGGGCATGCGTTATTTCGCATTGACCGCGATGACGTCCATGACCTTCCTCGACGCGAAGGTGGACAGCGGCATCCGCGAAATGGTGGCGATGAAGTCGGTGACCAATATCGGCACCGCCATCAACGGTCTGAACCAGCAGCAAAGCCAGCTCGGTCTTTCCGAAAGCCGTGTCTCGAAAGCCAATGATTCGCTGGAGGCCCAGAAGAAGATCATCGAAACGCATCTGCTGGATATTGAGGGGATCGATACCTACGAGGCGAAGACCCGTCTCGATCTGCTGCAGCAGCAGATTGAAATCGCATACAGCCTCACGTCGCGTCTGCAAAAAATGAGTCTGGTAAACTACCTCTGATGAACAGAGGTGGCGGCAGATAAAGGATACATGAATGTACCAGTTTTCCTACGCCGAAATCATGGAGGATGGTGTCGCCAACGCGAAAGATCGCGAGCGGCAGGCGTTGACCAAATCGATCGACCTTCTGGTGGAGGCAAGGGACTCCTCCTCGCAGCGGCCCACGATCGAAGCACTTTTTTACACTCGACGGGTCTGGATCCGCTTCATTGAGGATCTCAAGCAACCCGACAACCAGCTGGCCATGGAACTCAGAGCCAATCTGATCTCCATCGCGATCTGGATTTTGAAAGAGTGCGAACTGATCCGGAAACGTCAGTCGACGAATTTCCAGGGCATAATTGACGTGACAACCATCATCAGGGATGGACTGAAATGAAAAGTACACTTCGAATTTCGCTGAAATCGGGCGAAAAGATTTTCATCAACGGCGCGGTTCTGCGTGTGGATCGCAAGGTGGCGCTTGAATTCCTGAACGATGTCACGTTCCTGCTTGAAAACCACGTTCTGCAGCCCGACCAGGCGACGACGCCGCTCAGACAGCTTTATTTCATCGCGCAGATGATCCTCATCAACCCGGAAGGGCGCGATCAGTCGACCAACATGTTCCGCAAGTCGGTCAGCATGCTGCTGAATTGCTTCCAGCATGACGAGGTTCTGGCGGAACTCAAGCGGATCGACGGGCTGGTTGCGTCAGGCAAGGCTTTCGAAGCGCTCAAAGCTATTCGCGGTCTTTATCCGATCGAGGAAAAAATCCTCAACAATCAGGAGATGACCCCGGCAACGATTGAACAGATTCGCAAGGAGATCGCACCATGGCGGTAGATGCAGTCAATGCGGCAGCGGCAAACCCCTGGGCGAATGCCGGGGCGAGCAGCAGTGACAAGAACGCGGCCTCGCTGAACTATGACAGCTTCCTGAAACTCCTCATCGCCCAGATGAAGAACCAGGATCCGACCAGCCCGATGGATGCGGGTCAGCAGATGTCGCAGCTGGCAAGCTTCTCGCAGGTCGAGCAGACCATCAAGACCAACACCCACCTGAAGAGCATGCTGCAGGCGGAAGCCCTGACGCGCGCGTCCGATCTCGTCGGCAAGACCGTCATGAGCTCCGACGACAAGGTCACCGGCGTGGTCAAGGAAGTGCAGGTCTATTCGGACGGCGTTGTCGCCATCACCGAAGCTGGTGACAAGGTACTGCTGCAGGCCGGCGTGACCTTCTCGAATGGTCCAATCAAGAGTACAGCTGATGGTGGGACCGATTCGAATAAGCCGGCTGGTTCCTGATATTGAAGAGGCGGCATGACGCCGCCTTTCCGGAATAAGGATGCGACGATGAACGAGGCCGATGCGCTTGATATCATGCAGGCGGCAGTCTGGACGGTTCTCGTCGCGGCCGGTCCGGCGGTTCTCGCCGCCATGATCGTCGGTGTCGTCATTGCCTTCATTCAGGCCCTGACCCAGGTTCAGGAAATGACGCTGACCTTCGTTCCCAAGATCGTCACGATCATGCTTGTCCTCGGTGTCGCCGCCCCCTTCGTGGGCGCGCAGATATCGCTCTTTTCCAATCTCGTCTTTTCCCGCATTCAATCTGGCTTCTGACGCCCGTCCGCTATGGATGCCACCTTCGCGCAAGCTTCGGCGGCTAGGGATAGGTTGAAGCATCGGGCCGAATTGCGTTCGCTTTTCGAAAACCGGTGCCGCGGAACCGTGCGGCGGCTTTTCCGTCGCCCTTCTCATGAAGAGACAGGACGATTTTATGGCGCAACCACCAGTCATCTCCTTGCCCAAGGTAAGTCCGAGCATGCGAGACATCGGTTTCGCATTGGGCATTGTGGCGATCCTCTGCGTTCTCTTCCTGCCCATTCCGGTCATTCTGGTGGATATTGGCCTGGCGTTTTCGATTGCGCTTTCGGTGCTCATCCTCATGGTGGCGCTCTGGATTCAGCGGCCGCTGGATTTCTCGTCTTTCCCGACCGTGCTGCTGATCGCGACCATGATCCGCCTGTCGCTGAACATTGCGACGACGCGTGTCATCCTGTCCCACGGCAATGAAGGGCCGACGGCGGCCGGCGGCGTGATTGCGGGCTTCTCCAGCCTCGTCATGTCCGGCGACTTCGTCATCGGTCTCATCGTCTTTCTGATCCTGATCACCGTCAACTTCATCGTCATCACCAAGGGCGCAACGCGTATCGCCGAAGTCGGCGCCCGCTTCACGCTGGACGCCATCCCCGGCAAGCAGATGTCGATCGATGCGGATCTGTCCGCCGGCATCATCGACGAAAAGGAAGCGCAGCGCCGCCGCCGCGAACTGGAAGAGGAAAGCTCCTTCTTCGGTTCGATGGACGGTGCCTCGAAATTCGTGCGCGGCGACGCGATCGCCGGTCTCATCATCACCGCGATCAATATTTTCGGCGGCATCATCATCGGTTATTTCCGCCACGGCATGCCGATCGGCGAAGCGGCCGACGTCTTCGTCAAGCTTTCGGTCGGTGATGGTATCGTCTCGCAGATCCCGGCCCTGATCGTATCGCTGGCCGCCGGCCTTCTGGTATCACGCGGCGGCACCGCCGGCTCGACGGATCAGGCGGTCGTCAATCAGCTGAGCGGTTATCCGCGCGCGCTGATGGTCTCGGCCATGTTGATGGGACTGCTCGCCGTCATTCCGGGCCTTCCCTTCCTGCCCTTCATCTTCCTCGGCGGCATCATGGCCTTCGGCAGCTGGTATATTCCACGCCAGGCGGAAGCCGAAAGCGCGCTGCGGCGTCAGGAAGAGGAGAACAAGGTTCTCCAGACCACCGAGGCGGAAAAGGATTCAGTCAAGCAGGTGCTGAAGACGGCCGAGATCGAATTGGCGCTCGGCAAGCAGGTTTCCACCCGTCTTCTCGGCGCGCATCAGGAGCTGGCTTTCCGCGTCGGCAAGATGCGCAAGAAATTCGCGAGCCAATACGGTTTCGTGGTGCCCGAGATCAAGGTCGCCGACGACATCATGATCCCGGAAAAGGCCTATCAGATCCGCGTCCACGGCACGACCATCGCCTCCAGCAGCCTGCGCGTCGGCGATGTTCTTGTCGTGACGGGTGCAGGGCGCAAGCCGAGCATTCCGGGCGACGAAATCCGCGAACCCGCTTTCGGCATGCCCGCCGTCTCCATCCTCGAAACCTTCACCGAGGATCTGAAGCGCGAAGGTTTCCACCCGATCGACAACGTCTCGGTGGTGCTGACGCATCTGAGCGAAGTCATCCGCAACAACCTGCCGCAGCTCCTGTCCTATAAGGACGTCAAAATCCTCATCGACAGGCTTGATCCCGAATACAAGAAGCTGGCCGACGAGATTTGCTCGTCGCATATGTCCTATTCCGGCCTGCAGGCGGTGTTGAAACTGCTGCTCGCCGAGCGCGTGTCGATCCGCAACCTGCATCTCATTCTCGAAGCCGTCGCCGAACTCGCGCCGCATGTGCGCAAGACGGAACAGATCGTCGAACATGTGCGGGTGCGCATGTCGCAGCAGCTCTGCGGCGATCTGGCCGACAATGGCGTGTTGCGTGTCCTGCGTCTCGGCAACAAGTGGGACATGGTTTTCCATCAGGCGCTCAAGCGTGACCAGAAGGGCGAAATCGTCGAATTCGACATCGATCCCCGCCATCTCGAGGAGTTTTCGGAGCAGGCCTCGAAAGTTATCCGTGAATTCATGGATCGCGGCCTGCCCTTTGTCCTTGTAACCTCACCGGAAACGCGGTCCTATGTGCGCATGATTATCGAGCGACTCTTTGCGACCCTGCCGGTTCTCTCGCACGTGGAACTTGCCAAGGGTCTCGAGATCAAGATTCTGGGCGCCATTTCATGATAACCGACCCGCAAGGGACAATTATCGCATTGTTCCTTGCTATTTGCCGTATCGGCGCCTGTTTCATGACCATGCCGGGCTTTTCCAGTTCGCGCATCTCGCCGCAGATTCGCATGCTTCTGTGCGTCGCGGTATCCATGGCGCTTCTGCCGGTGCTATGGGACACGATCTATCCGAAAGTCTCCGGCGCAAGCCAGGGTACGGTCGTCGGCCTCATCTTCACCGAGGTCGTCATCGGTTCGATGTATGGCCTGATCGCGCGGTTCTACACGCTGGGTTTTCAGTTTACCGGCGCGCTCATCGGCGCTTCCATTGGCCTCAGTGCGCCTGGCGGTGCCGATGTCATCGAAGACGTGCAGGAAAACCAGATATCCAACTTCATCACTTTGGGCGGCCTGCTGGTGCTGTTCATATTCGATTTCCATCACATCGTTCTCAAGGCGCTGGTGGATTCCTACACCGCCACACCGGTCGGCGCGCTCATCAGCGGCCAGAAGATGCTGATTACGCTGACCGATACGCTGAGAGCCTCCTTCTCGATCATGCTGCGGCTCGCCAGCCCCTTCGTGATTTACGGCCTGATGTTCAACGTCGCGGTTGGCCTCATCAACAAGCTTGCGCCGCAGATCCCGGTCTTCTTCATATCGACGCCCTTCATTCTCGCGGGCGGCATTTTCATGCTTTATCTGTCGGTCGCGGCCCTCATCCGGCAATTCGTGGATGGTTTCGGCCCGGTCTTCATCGGCTTTTGATCGGGAGAAAACGCCATGGCTTCGGACAAGCGCTCGGCCAAACTCAAACGTCTGGTAACGGTTCAGCGGCACATGGAGAAAATGGCCGAGGTGGAGCTGGCCGACACCACCCGCACCCGCACCGAAGTGGCGCAATCCATGGAGAACGTGCTGGAGGCGATGAGTTCCATGGAGCCGGTGCATCAGACATTCTCCAAGCATTATTCGGACCGCTACGGCCGTCTCGTTGTCCAGGACCGCCAGCTTGAAGGCGTCCAGCAATTTCAGGAAAACAAGGTCCTGAAGGAAAAGACCAAGGCCGACAGGCTCGAGGACAGGATGCATATTGCCCGCGATCTAGAAGATCGCGAGGCCGATGATAATGCAATCTATGATTTGTTAGAAATTACGAATGTTTCCCACACACCAGCCTCCAGCAAGGTTGGCGATCCATAATCTGTCCCATTGTTGCATCGCGGGCGTTTTTGAGGACGCCTCCGGCGATGTTTCTTGATTGAGCGGATGTGCCGGCTTTCTGTGCCGCCCATTCGTCAGCTCGGGAGATCTGGACGTGGCGATATCGGTGATAAGTGATCTGGTGATGGATGTGGTTCGCGCTGCGGATCCCCAGGAAGTTCAGGTTGCCCAGGAGAAACTCAAGGCGAACAAGGCGGCTTTTGCCGCGACCAGCCTTGCCGATGCCGGCAAGGGTTTTGGCGCCGCGGTCGACATGCTGGATGGCGCTTCCTCGAAGGCTGGCCTCGGCGACACCAATATCCGCGCGGCCCGCACCGAAATCCCGGAAACCTATCGCAAATATGAAGCCTCGGTACTCCAGACCTTCGTGGCCAACATGCTGCCGAAAGACAGCGAGGAAGTTTACGGCAAGGGTAATGCCGGCGAGATCTGGAAAAGCATGATGGCCGAACAGTTTGCCGACACGATCTCCAGAAATGGCGGCGTCGGCATTGCGGAACAAGCTTACAAGGATGCGCTGCGGAAGGCCGAAAGCAAAGGTATTACCGACGTATCGATGAATGAAAAAGACCATAATGCTGCAATTCGGATGGTGGCGGAGTTCGAGCGGCAGGTCCTCGGTGTTTCCAATGAGAAAACAGACGAGGCTTGAGAATGAAAAACCTTAACGAGGAGACAAGCATGGACCTTATGTCGAACGACCACCGTATCCAATCCGTTCTCGGCCGCCTTGAGATGATCATCGACAATGAGAACGACAATATCGGTAAGGACCCACAGTTCGACTTCAAGGTCTCCAATGCCCATAAGAGCCGTTGCCTTTATGAGCTGACGATGCTGTTCCGCGATACGCCGCGCGAGGAAATCGCCGCTGGCTATATGGAACAGGTCAAGGGCATCAAGTCCAAGCTTGCGACCAATGCCAGCCGCGTCGAGGCGCATCTGAACGCGGTTCGCGCCGTTGCGGACCTCTTGAAGAGCGCGATCCAGGAGGCCGATACGGACGGCACCTATTCGCAGGAACAGTTCATGTACGGCGCTGCCTCCTGATGTTGAAGCTTCTTCTCACCGGCGTCTGGGTTTGCGCCGTCACGCTCGGCGCGGTGTATTTCTCCGTCCAGTTGGCGACGGCGCCCGCGCCGGATGAGGCGGGGGCGAAAAAAGCCAGTCTGCAACTGGTCAAGGGCGAAAGCATCACGATCCCCGTCATCAATGACGGCGGGGTGAACGGCTATTTCCTCAGCCGGATTTCGCTCCGCGTCGACAAGACCAAGATGGCGAAGATCGAGCTGCCGGCAACGCAGCTGATGACCGATGAATTGTTCACGCTGCTCGCGGGTTCTTCCATGGTCAACATTGCCAACATCTCCACCTTCGATCCCGAAGCCTTCAAGCAGCGCATCCGCGAGGGGCTGAACAAGAGGCTCGATGACGAGGTGGTCGAGGATGTGCTGATCGAACAGCTCGATTATCTGTCGAAGGCCGATATTCGCGAGCAGAACGGTAACGGTACGCCCCGCTCGGTCAAGCTGGTAGAGGGCGAGAAGGCCGAAGTCGGAAAAGAAGCGGCTGCGGCGCCAAGTCATTGATGGCCAAGGGGCGAGGGGCTTCGGCCTGCTGCAGGATGCGGAGCATCTTTCTGGTTAATTGTCTCTTGCCGTATCCCCAAGCATTCGAGAGATTGCTTTCAAGCTAAATTCAACCTGCACCTGTATAAACAGACCCATGAACCACCATCCCGCAGGCCATGCTTCGGATCGGTGGCGATGGGTTTGGTATTGGGGGTTGGCAATGAGTTTCGCGTCAGGTTTCGCGCGGCCGGGATCGCAACGGAATATCCACGGACTGCGCGTCTGTGATCTCGATTGGAATGGGGCGCTGGAATTGGTCAGCGGCAGGGCTTCAGCCTGTGAAGGGCACACGATGCTGTCCTTTCTTACTCTCGAAAAAGCCAAGCTTTCGCTCAAGGACAATGCCTACCGACAGATTCTGGAAAGCTGCCTGCTTCTGCCGCAGGGCAAGGCAATGAGGGCCGCCGCGCGCAACGAGAATGGCGAGCCTCTGCCTGCCGCCATCGACGGCGTCGCCTTTACCATGGCGCTTCTGACCTATATGGCGGTGCCGAAGCGGATCGGTGTGGCGGGAGATGATGCGGCGCAGATCGGCGAGGTTCTCGCCAAGTTGCGGGCGCACGCGCCCTGGCACGATTTCGTCATGCTGAACCGCGATGCATCGGGCGTTAAGGTGGATGTTCTGCTGGCGGGAATGTTGAAGGAAAACCAGGAGACATGGCTGCACCGCACCGTCAGTCGCGAGAATGCGCGGGTCACCATCGCGGTTGGGCCCCTGTTCAAGGTCCTGTCATCGGAAGTGGCCGGCATGCCGGAAATTTTCCGCAAGCTTCACATGAGCTGGCTCTACAGCCTCTGCGCTGAACCCTGGCACATCGCGCTCGGCAAGAGCTGAGACAACGTCCGCAAGCGCCGCGTTAACCATTTGTTTGCCACGATCCTTTAACCTCTCGTAAGGTTTTGACAGTCGCCCGTGGCGGGCGGCACCGAGAGCGGCAGACGGCTTCAGATGGTTGATGACAATCCGGACATGATGGCGATCCGCCCTGACGAGGATGATGTCGCCGCGCCCGTATCGCAATGGCGCAGACATTGGCTGCGGCTCCTGACGTCCGGCTGCATCGCCGCCGCCACCGTTGCCGGGGCAGCCCTTCCGCTTCTGCTCATCGATTCCGGCTTTCGCGGTTATGTTTCGCAGGCCCGGATCGAGGTCTCCCAGACCGCTTACGATGCCCCCGACGCGGCCCGTTTTCTGGCGATGGCACGCCGCACCCTGCTTTCACCCTCCGGGCTTGACCGTATAACCGCCGATCTCAAACTGAAGTCCGCCGATATGGTCGGCGTTCGCAATCAGGGTGAGCTTGGCCTGCTTTTCGACCTTCTGACCGGCGCGGATGCGCGTCCGCTGTCCGCGCGTGAGGCGTTGAACGGTGCGGTGGGCCAGGCGATCCGGCTGGAACTGACACCGGATGAAAATACGCTGATCGTGACCGGCAAGGCCGCGACGCCGGAAACCGCCATGCGGCTGACTGACTATCTTTCGATGCGCGTGATCGCGGATGGCAAGGCCGGCACGATGACACCAGCCATGCGCGAGACGGAGAGGGCGCGGACAAGGCTCGATGAGGCGGAAGCCGCACTGAACGGTTTCCAGATGCGTCACGGTGATGCCGTGATGTCCGAGGTGCAGCAACTTGAGCAGCAGCTGCGCGATGTAAACGACAGGCTTGCCGGAATTACCCCGCAGCAACAGTCCGTCCAGGCTGATTTGACGGCGGCTTCGGCCCTGAAGCCGAATGATGTCTTTGTGAAGCCTCTGCCGGCCGGCGTGGCTTTTTCGGCGCTTGAGGATGTCAGGCAAAAGCATGCGAGCGCCAGCATGGCGCTTGCTGCCGTTTCGGTCGATTATGGCCCGAAACATCCCCGCAGCATCGCCGCCCAGAATGCCGTGGACGCGGCACAGGCACTTGCTGCCCCCGCATTGCGACAGTTACTCGAAGGCCT
Organism: Agrobacterium tumefaciens str. B6; assembly: GCF_001541315.1. Lineage (GTDB taxonomy): Bacteria > Pseudomonadota > Alphaproteobacteria > Rhizobiales > Rhizobiaceae > Agrobacterium > Agrobacterium radiobacter. The sequence goes on from NZ_LMVK01000001.1 coordinate 477,389, forward strand.
GCGGGCGGATGAAAAGCGCATCGCTCAGGAGGTCACGACCGCCAATGGCGAGCACAGAAAATACCTAGACCGCCTGAGCGAACTCGGTGTCGCCCCCGGCGAATTCTCGAGATTACAGGGTGAACTGGAAACAGCGCGAAATGCCTATCTGGAGGCAAGCGAACGCCGTGACCTGTCCGCATCCGCCACGCCTGCGGTCGAAACGCGTTTGACCAAGAAGGCAGCGCCGGGAGAATTGACCCGCGACCTGACTCAGGCCGCCATGCTGGCGGGCGGCGGCGCATTAATTGGCCTGTTGGGCAGTCTCTATCTCCTGAGCTACCGTCGCCATGACGAAGAAGAAGAGGGCGCATTGATCGTCGAAGACGGCGCGCAACTTCCATCCTCCGTCGAGCCACCGGTCCAGTTTCTGCAGATTTCGGAATTCGAACCGATCGAGCCGGCTGTGTTTGAAGATCTGCCGGATCTTGCCGCAGAGGGTAACATCGAGCCGGAGGAAGACAGCTTTGCCGATTATTACGGCGAGGCCGTCAATGACGACGACGATATGCCGCTGGACGAGCGTGTGCGGCAGGTCCTGATGGGCAGCCGCACGGTCAGGGCTGCTGATCCGGTATCCTCCGGGCTTCCTCCGCTCCTGGCGGAAGCCCTTGCCGGGCGCTTCGATCATGCTCAGGCCGAAGCCGAGGAACTGATGGAATTGCGACGTCAATTGGCGTTCCTGAGAGAGCGTCTTACCGATTACGCCGATCACCGCGAAGACTACCGCAAAACAGCCTGAAAACGCCGCATTTTAGCTTGCATTCCTGCGAAGGGGGCACCATACGGAGCCTACGTAACCCAGCAGGAGCAGGACGCATGGCAGTTGTGATTGACGGGAAGGCGAAGGCGGCTTCGGTAACGGAGGCGGTCCGCAAATCGGCAGAAGCGCTTGAGGCGGAAAAGGGCACAAAGCCCGGTCTCGCGGTTGTCATCGTCGGAAATGATCCGGCCAGCCACGCTTACGTGAACTCCAAAAGCAAGATGGCCAAGCAATGCGGTTTCAACTCCATCCAGCACACGCTGCCTGAAGAAACCACGCAAGCTGACCTTCTGAAGCTGGTCGGCGAACTGAACGCCGATGCCTCCATTCACGGCATTCTGGTGCAGCTGCCGCTGCCGAAACACTTCAATTCCGATGAAATCATCCAGTCGATCCTGCCCGAAAAGGATGTGGATGGTCTGAGCGTATTGAATGCCGGCAAGCTCGCGACCGGCGATCTCGCCACCGGTCTCATCTCCTGCACGCCCGCCGGCGCCATGCTTCTGGTGCGCGGCATTCACGGCGATGATCTCTCTGGCCTGAACGCTGTTGTCATCGGTCGCTCGAACCTGTTCGGCAAGCCCATGGGCCAGCTGCTGCTGAATGCCAACGCTACGGTGACGATGGCGCATTCGCGCACCAAGGATCTCGCCACCGTCTGCAAGACGGCCGATATTCTCGTCGCGGCGGTCGGCCGGGCGGCGATGGTGAAGGGCGACTGGGTGAAATCAGGCGCGACCGTCATCGATGTCGGCATCAACCGCATCCCCGCACCGGAAAAAGGTGAAGGCAAGTCGAAGCTGGTGGGCGATGTCGCCTATGATGAAGCAAGCGCCGTTGCCGCGGCCATCACGCCCGTTCCCGGCGGTGTCGGCCCGATGACAATCGCCATGCTGATGGCCAACACCGTCATCGCCGCCCATCGCGCAGAGGGTTTGACCGCGCCGAAGTTCTAAGCGGTTTAAAATGGCCAGCTACGCTTTCGGAGCCGGCCCCGTCGACGCGCGGACCACCAGTTCCGCCTTCCAGAGTTCCTGATGAGGTTCCGTCTGGTTGAGCTTGATCCGGTTGATCAGGCGCTGGCCCACACGCACCCCCGCAGCCCTCAGCGACGAGCGGGTGGTGGTGAGCGGCACAGAAAAATTATCGGGTTTCAGCAGCGGCAGCACGTCGTCATGGGCGATCAGCGAAATATCCTTGCCGGGTTTTAAGCCCCGCTGATTGAGCGAGCGGATCGCGCCGAGCGCGAGCGCGGTACTGGCGCAGAGGATGGCGGTCGGTTTTTCCGGGCGTGACAGCAGCGCCTCCATGCCGAGATAACCTTCCTCGTCGGTCATGCTGCCGTGCCTTACATTTTCCGCATGCAATGCCAGACCATTTGCCGCCATCGCCTTTTCCACCCCGAGACAGCGGCGGAAGGTGAAATCATAACCCGCCGGGCCGTTCAGCAGCCCGATGCGCGTATGGCCGAGTTGGAGGAGAAGCTGGGTCGCATCGCGGAAGGCGCCCTCATTGTCCACGTCGAGATAGGGATAGTCCTCCTCCACGCCGATGGAGCGGCCATGCACGAGGAAGGGCAGGGAGAGCGACTGCATCATGGCGATGCGTGGATCGTTATTCTTCATATAGGCGAGATAGATGCCGTCGACGCTGCCGCTGGCCGCCAGACCCCGCAGGGCTTCGCGCTCCTTTTCCGGCTCCGTCGGCATGATGACAAGATGAAAGCCGCTGCGCGACGCTTCCTCACCGAGGCCGCTCAGGAATTCGCCGAAATGCACATCCGAACGATGATGCTCGCCAATCGGCATCACAAGTCCGATGGAGCCAACCTTGCCTGTCGCCAGCCGTTGCGCTGCCGCATTCGGGCGATATCCGGTTTTTTCGGCAGCCTCCATGACACGGCGGCGCGTTTCGGCGCTGACTTCCGGATAGCCGTTGAGCGCCCTGCTGATGGTCGTCTGCGAAATGCCCAGCAGTTGCGACAACTGTTTCAGGTTCATGTCTGTCATTCCTCCATGCGCGCGCCCGAGAATACGGCAAGGCCGCTCCTCACTTCCCAAAGCGCTTTAGATTTTTACCAGCCTCCACCGCATTTCTCAATCGAAAAGGATAGCCGCCTTCCTAATTAAATATGACTATTCATAAGGTGCTGCAACGTTTCCGAATAAAGAGCCTCTTGACTCTGTCTTAATGACAATGAGATGAATAGGCAGCCAAAGCGCTTTGATTGGAGAGGACGCTTTGAGCCTTTTATGTGATGGGAGGTAAATCACATGCGGAAGACTCTTTTGGCGACGGCTGCTGTCATGGCATTGCTGTCCGGTGCGGCCTTTGCCGCCGACCTGAAATTTGCACCCGGCGGGGACGCCAAGTTCAACTGGAAAAGCTACGAGGACTTCAAGGCGGCCCATGCCGACCTGAAGGGCCAGACGCTGACGATTTTCGGCCCCTGGCGTGGTGAGGACGAGGCTCTGTTCCAGTCGGTGCTCGCCTATTTCGCTGACGCGACCGGCGTGAATGTCCGTTATTCCTCGTCGGAAAACTACGAGCAGCAGATCGTCATCGATACGCAGGCAGGTTCGCCGCCCAATATCGCCATTTTGCCGCAGCCCGGCCTTCTGGCCGATCTCGCCGCCAAGGGCTTCCTCGTGCCGCTCGGCGATGTGACCGCCAGCTGGGTCAAGGAAAATTACGGTGCGGGCCAGTCCTGGGTCGACCTCGGCAGCTACAAGGGCAAGGACGGCAACAAGGCCTATTTCGCTTTCCCCTTCAAGGCCGATGTGAAGTCGCTCGTCTGGTACGTGCCTGAGAACTTTGAGGAAGCGGGCTACAAGGTGCCCGAGAGCATGGAAGACCTGCTCAAGCTCACGGACCAGATCGTTGCCGATGGCGGCACGCCCTGGTGTATCGGTCTCGGTTCTGGCGGCGCGACCGGCTGGCCGGCAACCGACTGGGTGGAAGAGCTGATGCTGCGCACGCAGCCGCTCGATGTCTACCAGAAATGGACGACGAACGAGGTCAAATTCACCGATCCGGCCGTGGTCGAGGCGATCAACGAGTTCGGCAAATTCGCCAAGAACGAAAAATATGTGAGCGGCGGTGTTGCGGCCGTGGCCTCCACCGACTTCCGCGACAGCCCGAAGGGCCTCTTCGACATTCCGCCGAAGTGCTACCTGCACCATCAGGCGTCGTTCATTCCGTCCTTCTTCCCTGAGGGCACCAAGGTGGGGACGGATGCGGATTTCTTCTACATGCCGACCTACGCGTCCAAGCCTGAACTCGGCAAGCCGGTTCTCGGCGCCGGCACGCTCGTCACCATCACCAAGGAAGCACCGGCCGCCAAGGCGTTCGTCGAATTCCTGCAGACCCCGATCGCGCACGAAGTGTGGATGGCGCAGTCCAGCTTCCTGACGCCGTATAAGGGCGTGAATGTCGAGACTTATGCCAACGAGCAGATGAAGCGCCAGGGCGAAATCCTGACGACCGCGACAAGCTTCGGTTTCGACGGTTCCGACCTGATGCCCGGCAAGATCGGCGCCGGCGCATTCTGGACCGGCATGATCGATTTCGTCGGCGGCAAGTCCGCCGATCAGGTCGCTTCCGATATCCAGAAGGCCTGGGACGGCCTGAAGTAACAATCGGCCGAACAGATTCCGGAAAAGTGTTCTGCGGTTTTCCGATCAGAATCTGCGGTAAAAAGGCCCGGCGGCTCGCTGCCGGGCCTTACCAACGGAACGGCCCGACGACCGTATAAATCAGCGCGGCGCGGAGAGGATCAAGGGAGGGAACATGGCTCAACAACTCGTGTCTGCCATCGGCGTCATGGTAGCAGGTGTTTTCGCCTGCGCTGCCTATTACTGGCTATCCGACAAGGCGCTGCAGGCAATCTTTCCCGTCCGCTCGGGAGACGTCATTCATGCCTCCCGCAACCTCAACCGCCGCGCCGCCGTCCGGCCGTGGCTGTTCATCGGCCCGGCGCTGATCCTTCTGCTCGTTTATCTGGTCTATCCCGTTATCGCGACGCTGATCCTGTCCTTTTATGACCGCACAGGCAGCGAATTCGTCGGTCTCGCCAATTATCGCTGGGCGTTTTTTGACGCCGGTTTCCGCCAGTCGATCTTCAACAATATTCTCTGGCTGGCCGTCGTGCCGGCCGCCTGCACCTTCTTCGGCCTCGTCATCGCCGTCATGACCGACCGCATCTGGTGGGGCAATATCGCCAAATCCATCGTCTTCATGCCGATGGCGATCTCTTTCGTCGGTGCCTCCGTCATCTGGAAGTTCATCTATGAATATCGCGCCGAAGGTCAGGTGCAGATCGGCCTTTTGAACGCGGTCGTCGAGTTCTTTGGCGGTAGCCCGGAGGTGTGGATTTCCATGCCGCTCTGGAACAACTTCTTCCTGATGGTCATCCTCATCTGGATTCAGACTGGTTTCGCCATGGTCATCCTGTCGGCGGCGCTGCGGGGCATTCCCGAGGAGACCATTGAGGCGGCGGTCATCGATGGCGCCAATGGCTGGCAGATTTTCTGGAAGATCATGGTTCCGCAAATCTGGGGCACCATCGCCGTTGTCTGGACCACGATCACCATTCTCGTGCTCAAGGTTTTCGACATCGTGCTGACCATGACCAACGGCCAGTGGAACACCATGGTTCTCGCCAATCTCATGTTCGACTGGATGTTCCGTGGTGGCGGCGACAGTGGCCGAAGTGCGGTCATAGCACTCATCATCATGGCGGCCGTGACCCCGATCATGGTCTGGAACATCCGCCAGGCCAACCGCGAGATGGAGGGCCGCTGAGATGAATATCGTAAAACGCCTTCGCCGCGTCGGCCTGCCGCGCCTCATCGTCCACGCCAGCGTCCTCGTCGTCGTGCTTCTCTGGCTTTTGCCCACGCTCGGCATTCTCGTCAGCTCGCTGCGCGACAAGGACCAGATCACCGTATCCGGCTGGTGGACGGCCTTCTCCAGCTCCGAACAGACGGCGGCCGTGCGTCTCGCTGATGCTTCCGTGCAGAAGCAGGACGGCAGCCGCTATGTCATATCAGGCAATGTCTTCGAAAACGGCGCCGGCGGAAAGGTCTCCGCCTTCGGCGTGCGCGTGCAGGAGCCGAGAGCCTTCAAAGCTGGCGAGGCGGCCGATATCGGCGATGGCGAGACGCTTCTCGTCAATGCTGATGGCACCTATGAATACAGCAAGGCTTCGAGCTTCGAGGGTTCCCGTGGCAAGCGTGTCTATATTTCCGTTGGAACGCCACCGGTCTTCACGCTCGATAATTATCGAACGGTCCTGACCTCGGAAGGCATCGGCCAGTCCTTCGTCAACTCGCTGACGGTGGCCGTGCCCGCGACTGTCATCCCCATTCTCATCGCTGCCTTTGCCGCCTATGCGCTGTCATGGATGAGCTTTTCCGGCCGCAATTTTCTGATTGCGATGGTGGTGGGCCTGATCGTCGTGCCGTTGCAGATGTCGCTGATCCCGCTTTTGAAACTCTACAACGAAATCGGCAACATCTTCGGCGTGCCGTCCAAGACCTATGCCGGCATCTGGCTGGCGCATACCGCCTTCGGTCTGCCGCTCGCCATCTACCTGCTGCGCAACTACATTTCCGGCCTGCCGAAAGAGATCATCGAAAGCGCCCGTGTCGATGGCGCGAGCGACTTCGAAATCTTCGTCAAGATCATCCTGCCGCTGTCATTCCCGGCACTCGCCTCCTTCGCCATCTTCCAGTTCCTGTGGACCTGGAACGACCTGCTCGTCGCCATGGTCTTCCTCGGTACGCAGAAGGACGAGCTGGTGCTGACCGGTGCCTTGAACGCGCTGCTCGGTTCGCGCGGCGGCAACTGGGAAATCCTCACTGCCTCGGCCTTCGTCACCATCGTTGTGCCGCTTGGCGTCTTCTTCGCCCTTCAACGTTATCTCGTGCGTGGCCTGCTCGCCGGCTCCGTCAAGGGAGGCTGATAATTCCATGAACGCCCATACCAGACAGGATGAGACTATGACCGCTCCGGTGACTTCCGCTTTGACGCCCAACAAGGATTGGTGGCGCGGCGCCGTGATCTATCAGATCTACCCGCGCTCCTATCAGGACTCCAATGGCGACGGCATCGGCGATCTCAAGGGCATCACCGACCGGCTGGCGCATATTGCCGATCTCGGTGCCGACGCCATCTGGATTTCGCCGTTCTTCACCTCGCCGATGAAGGATTTCGGTTACGACGTCTCGAACTATGTCGATGTCGATCCGATGTTCGGCACGCTTGCCGATTTCGACGGGCTGATTGCTGAGGCCCACCGTCTCGGCGTCCGCGTCATGATCGATCTCGTCATGTCGCATACCTCGGACCAGCATCCGTGGTTCGTGGAAAGCCGCGCCAGCCGCAACAATCCGAAATCGGACTGGTATGTCTGGTCGGACAGCAAGCCGGATGGCACGCCGCCCAACAACTGGCTGTCGATCTTCGGCGGCTCCGGCTGGCAGTGGGACCCCACCCGCATGCAATATTATATGCACAACTTCCTGACCTCGCAGCCGGATCTCAACCTGCATAATCCGGAAGTGCAGGAAGAACTGCTCAATATCACCCGCTTCTGGCTGAAGCGCGGCGTCGATGGTTTCCGCCTCGATACCATCAATTTCTATTTCCATGATCTGGAATTGCGCGACAACCCGGCGCTGGCGCCGGAGCGCCGCAACGCCTCTACGGCACCTGCGGTCAATCCCTACAATTTCCAGGAACATCTCTACGACAAGAACCGCCCCGAAAACATCGCCTTCCTGAAACGCTTCCGCGCCGTGCTGGACGAGTTTCCGGACATCGCCGCCGTCGGCGAAGTGGGCGACAGCCAGCGCGGACTCGAAATCGTCGGTGAATACACCTCCGGCGACGACAAGATGCAGATGTGCTACGCCTTCGAATTCCTGGCGCCGGATGCGCTCACGCCGCAGCGTGTTGCCGATGTGCAGGCGGATTTTGCCAGGGCCGCACCGGAAGGCTGGGCCTGCTGGGCTTTCTCCAATCACGATGTCGTTCGCCATGTCAGCCGCTGGGGCGAGCATGTCGAGGATAAGGATGCTTTCGCCAAGGTGCTCTCGGCGTTGTTGATGACGCAGCGCGGCTCCGTCTGCATCTATGAGGGTGAAGAGCTGGGCCTTACTGAAGCCGATATTGCTTTTGAGGATTTGCAGGACCCCTACGGCATCCAGTTCTGGCCGGAATTTAAGGGCCGCGACGGTTGCCGCACGCCGATGGTGTGGGATGCGGGCCATGCGCAGGCCGGCTTCTCGACCTCGGACAAGACCTGGCTGCCCATTCCGGCCGAACACAAGCAGCGCGCCGTCAGCGCCCAGCAGGGCAATGAGGCATCCGTGCTGGAGCACTACCGCCGCTTCCTTTCCTTCCGCAAAAAGCATCCCGCCTTTGCCAAGGGCGGCATCGAATTCCAGCCAGTGGAGGGCGATGTGCTGAGCTACACCCGCACGCTCGGCAACGAAACCGTTCTGTGCCTCTTCAATCTGTCCGCGACGTCAGCAAAGGCGACGTTGCCGGAAGGGAACTGGGAGATTCTCGAAGGCCACGGCTTTACAAGCGGTGTGGACGGCAGAAGCGTAGAACTTCCGGCATGGGGCGCTTTCTTCGCCCGTTACGCCTGATAGAGCAGGGAGGAACAACCCATGACAAGTCTCGTTCTCAAGGATATCCGCAAATCATACGGGCAGGTAAAAGTCCTGCACGGCATCGATCTGGAGATCGAACAGGGCGAATTCATCGTTTTCGTCGGGCCGTCCGGCTGCGGGAAATCGACGTTGCTGCGCATGATTGCGGGTCTGGAGGAAATCACCGGCGGCGAAATGTTCATCGACGGACAGCTGGTCAATGAAATCCCGCCCTCGCGTCGGGGCATTGCCATGGTGTTCCAGTCCTATGCGCTTTATCCGCATATGACTGTTTACGACAACATGGCCTTCGGCATGAAGATCGCCAAGGAAAACAAGCAGGAGATCGACCGCCGCGTCCGCGCCGCCGCTGAAATCCTGCAGCTGACGCAATATCTGGAGCGTTTGCCGAAGGCTCTGTCCGGCGGCCAGCGCCAGCGTGTTGCCATCGGCCGCGCGATCTGCCGCAATCCGAAGGTCTTCCTGTTCGACGAGCCGCTTTCGAACCTTGATGCCGCACTGCGCGTCGCAACCCGTATCGAGATCGCCAAGCTCAATGAGCAGATGGCCGATACGACGATGATCTACGTCACCCACGACCAGGTGGAGGCGATGACGCTGGCGGACCGTATCGTCGTTTTGAATGCGGGTCGCGTGGAGCAGGTCGGTGCGCCGCTCGAACTTTACGAAAACCCCGCCAACCTCTTCGTGGCGCGCTTCATCGGCTCGCCCGCCATGAACATCATCGCTGGGAAGATTGTCGGGACCGGGGAGCGGACGTCGATCGAACTGGCGGGTGGCAAGACGCTCGCCCTCAATGTTCCGACCCCCGCCACCGAGCGGGGCAAGTCCGCCAGCTTTGGCGTGCGGCCGGAAGATCTGAGCATCGTCACCGGCGATGATTATCTTTTCGAAGGGAAAGTATCGATCGTCGAGGCTCTCGGTGAAGTGACCCTGCTTTATCTCGAAGCACCCAAGGGGCAGGAGCCCATCATCGTCAAGGCGCCGGGCATTGTTTCGGTCGCCAAGGGGCAAACCCTGCGTTTCGCCGCTCCGCAGGAAAAGCTTCACCTCTTTAATGCCGAGGGCAAGACCTACCGCGTCTAATTGCTATCGACCTCAAAAACATCCCCCGGAACGTTCGCGTTCCGGGGTTTTTTCTGACCTTTTTACGGCTGTGGAAAAATGTCGGAAATGTCCCGCGTCCGGTCTGTTTAAGCCTGCGCTGATATGAATTGTTAAAGACTATGGCCTAGTCTCGATCCATTGACTGAGCATGGGAGTCTGGGCGTGCAGAGCGGTACGGGTGTCATCAGGAACCATTACCTGAGCAAGGAAGAATCCTTCATGTATGACCGCGAAAACCGGTTCCGCATGGAAGATACCATGAACGCCGCACGCATCGAATATACCGAAAAGGCCGTGATGCACATGGCGGCGCGTCGCTGCGACGTCATCCGCATCTCCCAGACGGAAGCGGTGCTGGCGCTGCTGACGAAATATAACCTGCCGAACCAGTTCTATCTCGATATTCCCGACGCCCGCATCACCAAGATCGGCTGCGTGATGTTGCGCGTCAACGCCAACAACACGATCCATGTCCGTTTCCTGCGCATGCTGACGCAGAAGGAACTGGACCGCATTTTCGTGTTCAGCACACATCCGGCACACAGGGACCGGAAGCTCGATATCAGGTCGTTCTGAGACCTGATGATCTGCGGCCTTAAGAAAGCCCGCCCAGAGCCGTCTGCTTCAGCTTCACATCGGGCACCTCGGTGAAGGTAAGGTCACCGCGCCCGAAATAGGATTTCTGGTTGGTCGCGGACCAGTCGTTGCAGACCAGCTTGTAGCGCTCTTTCTTCCCGGGCTTCTCCGGCATGGCGTAGAGATAGTCGCCGGTACGTGCGGCGAGCGGAATGTCGCCATCCTGGTTGCATCGTTTGAGGATTTGCGCCAGCGCCTCGCCGTCCACTTCCGTGACCATCAGCTTGCCGTCGAAACGCAGCGAGGCGTTGAAATCATAACGGCGAATATCGCCCTCAGGTAGGCCCGCGCCGAAGGAGGTGTGGCCGACGAAACCGACATCTGCGCCGGTTTTTGCGGCGATAAGCTGCGCCACATGGCGGCCCGCCTCGTCGACGGTCATCGCCTTCGCCGATTTGCCGACAACTTCCCGTTCTTCCGCAGTCAGGTGTTTTTCAAGCGTCTGCTCGATCAGGGCCTTGAGGGCAGGGGATGCGGGAGCGCCGCGATCGATGGCGATCGTCTCGATGGCCGCAGCCTTGCCGGGAGCCGCAAAGGTCGCCACCGTCATGGAGGTGCACCATGAGCCGGTGTGGACATAGCGGGTAGCACCCTGTTCATGCACGAAGTTCAGATGGTCATGGCCGCCGACAAGCAGGGTGCCATCCGGCAGCAGCGGCAGGATATCGCGGTCTGCGACGACGCCGGCATGGCTGAGAACGATGTTGATCGCGTCCGGTTTGACGATACCGGGAAGATTGGCCTTGGCCCACTCGACAGGCTGCGGAATGTCGAGCATTTCGCGCGTGGCCTTCGGGTAGGTGTTGATCGCATTGGTGGCGAGACCCGTGAGGATGACCTTCCGCTGGCCAACGCTCACCTCGGCACTTTCGGGCGCATAGGGTTTGCCGCTGCGCTTGTCGATGATGTTGGAAAGCACGGTGATGCCGAGCGCACGGGCGCGGCTGACGAAATTGGCAAGGTCATTGTCGATATCGGGCTCATGATTGCCGATATTGATGACCGTGGGAGCGAGCTTGGCCAGCGCCGTGAGGAAGGTCCATTCGATCTCGCCGGCCGAACGTGTAGCCACCGCGTTGCCCAGTTCGAAAAGATCGCCATTCAGCAGGATGATGTGGGGCGCCTTGTCAGCGGCGATGCGCGTTTCGATGGCCGCGAGAAGCTGGCCGATGCGCTCATAGGCCGAATGCAGGTCGGAGATGACGATTGCACGCAGGGCCACGTCCTGCGCCATGACAGACGTTGCCGCCACCATCAGCGGCAGCATGGCGGTGCCGGCCATAAGCTTCAGCACATCGCGGCGTTTGCTTGAGAAAATCGTCATGTCAGGCCCCATCATCCGAAACTGCGCCGTCGTCCCACGGCTGGCTGGAGAAGGCCCTATAGGGCGATCATCACAGTCGCATGACAAGTTTGACGTTTAAGATATGGGAAATAAAGCGGTTTCTGGCGGCATCCGGGTGACACCGCAAAGTAGGGTTGAAAGGCGAAGGCCGCATCAGGCCATCGCCTCCACAAAATCAATGGAAGAGGACGCTGGCGCCCTGATCGGCCGGGCCGGCATTGCGGCGGAAGGGGGCGAAAAGTTCGCGGCCCATGCCCCATTCATTGCCGGAGAGGTCGGCGCGCGCCGGTTCGCGTTTTGCCAGCTCGGCGGCGGAAACCAGCACCTCGAGCGAGCCGGAAATGGCGTCGAGACGGATGATGTCGCCGTCGCGGATGAGCGAGATCGGCCCGCAATCGGAAGCCTCAGGCGTAACGTGGATGGCCGCCGGCACCTTGCCGGAGGCGCCGGACATGCGCCCATCGGTCACCAGCGCCACCTTGAAGCCGCGATCCTGCAGCACGCCAAGCGGCGGCGTCAGGCGGTGCAGTTCCGGCATGCCGTTGGCCTTCGGGCCCTGGAAGCGGACGACCGCAATGAAGTCGCGGTTGAGCTTGCCATCCTTGAACGCGTCCTGAAGCTCCTGCTGATCGTTAAAGACGATCGCCGGTGCCTCGATGATGTGGCGCTCCGGTTTGACGGCGGAAATCTTGATGACCGATTTGCCGAGATTGCCGGTCAGCATCTTCAGGCCGCCCGTCGGCTGGAACGGTGTTTCGACGCTGGAGAGAACCTTCGGATCATGGCTCTGCTCGGGGGAGGGCTGGCGGACAACTGCGCCCTTCTCATCAAGCATGGCATCCACGGTGTAAGCCTCTAGCCCCTGTCCGAAGACGGTGCGCACATCGTCATGCACGAAGCCCTGTTTCAGAAGCTGCTTGATGAGGAAACCCATGCCGCCGGCGGCGTGGAAATGGTTCACATCGGCAAGACCGTTGGGGTAAACGCGGGCGAGCAGCGGCACGATGTCCGAGAGATCGGAAATATCCTGCCAGGTAAGGATGATGCCGGCGGCGCGCGCCATGGCGATCAGATGCATGGTGTGGTTGGTGGAACCGCCCGTCGCATGCAGGCCGACGACGCCGTTGACAACAGACCTTTCATCGATCATCTCGCCGGCCGGGGTAAATTCATTGCCCTGCGCCGTAATCGCCAGTGCGCGCTTTGCAGCTTCACGCGTCAGCGCATCGCGCAGCGGCGTGCCGGGATTGATGAAGGAGGAACCGGGCATATGGAAGCCCATGATCTCCATCAGCATCTGGTTGGAATTGGCGGTGCCGTAGAAGGTGCAGGTGCCGGGACCGTGATAGGATTTCGATTCCGCTTCCAGGAGCTCGGCGCGGCCGACCTTGCCTTCCGCATAAAGCTGGCGGATGCGCGACTTCTCGTCATTCGGCAGGCCCGATGTCATCGGGCCGGCAGGAACGAAGACGGCGGGCAGGTGACCGAAGGCGAGTGCGGCAATGACGAGGCCGGGCACGATCTTGTCGCAGACGCCGAGATAGACGGTGGCGTCGAACATGTTATGCGACAGGCCGATGCCGGCCGCCATGGCGATGGCGTCGCGGGAAAACAGCGAAAGCTCCATGCCGGGCTGGCCCTGGGTTACACCGTCGCACATGGCGGGAACCGCGCCCGCCACCTGTGCTATGCCGCCCGCTTCTTTTGCCGCATCGCGGATGATCGCCGGGAAGGTCTCATAGGGCTGATGCGCCGAAAGCATGTCGTTATAGGCGGTGATGATGCCGAGATTGGGAACCCGGTCGCCGGCAAGGATGTCCTTGTCGGCGGGGGAACAGACGGCAAATCCATGCGCGAGATTGCCGCAGGACAGAACGGAACGGTGAACGCCTTTTGAAACCTGCAGCCGCAGCCGCTCGAGATAGGTCTCGCGGTAGGGCTTGGAACGTTCGACGATGCGGGCGGTGATGGCCTGAATGCGGGAATCGGCGGACATGGGCGTTCATCCTGTTCGTTGGTCGGCAACCGGCGTTCCGGGAGGTGAGCGGCCGGTTGTCGTGTTTCAGTCTTCATGTCTTCGGGCGCTTGTCGCGGGGCCGCAGAGGCGGCAACCGCGTTGGCTCATGGCGCCCAGTATATATCCACAGGCGTCTCGGCCCGGTTCAGCACGGCGCGGATCGGCATTTCATCCTCATCCTCGCCAGACTGCGCCTTCTCCAGCGTCGCCTTCTTGGCCGCACCTTCGATATGCAGCACGAGGAAATCGGCATCGTGCAGGCTGGAGAAGTTGAAGGTCAACCGCTCCTCTCCCGCATTCTCCGCCGCCATGGTCAGGACGCCGCGCGGTTCATCAAGGTCGAGCGCTTCGTAGAGATTGTCTCCACCGGGGAAGAACGATGCCGTATGGCCATCCGTTCCCATGCCGAGAATGACGACATCGAAGGGATCGCAGATCGCCTCGGTCTTGACGGTCGCAAGCGTCGCCGCATCCTCGGGCGAGGCCGCCGGCTGGAACAGCGGCACGAAATAGGCCGACTTCGCCTTGTCCTGCAGCAGGTTCTCCGCAACGAGACGGTGGTTCGAACGGTCGCTTTCCGGTGGCACGAAACGTTCGTCCACCAGCGTCACGCTGATATTCGGCCAGTCGAGATCGTGTTTGGAAAGCGCCTGAAAGAACAGCTTGGGCGTCGAACCGCCGGATACGGCGATGCTCGCCGTACCGCGATCCTTCGTTGCCGCATCAAGGCGTTTGGCAACCTCCACCGCAAGCGCGGTTGCCAGTTCGGCGGCGGTGTCGAAGACGTGGATCGTTTCGCTCATCGGTGCGCCCTCAATCGGCATCGTGCCAGGTGCGACCGTCACGCTCGATCAGTGCGATCGAGCCGCTCGGGCCCCAGGTGCCAGCGGTATAACCCTGCACGCCCTGTCCCAGCTCTTCCCAGCTCTTGAGAATGGGATCGATCCAGTCCCACGCGGCCTCGACCTCGTCGCGGCGCATGAACAGCGTCTGGTTGGAGCGGATGGTGTCCATCAACAGCCGCTCATAGGCATCGGGGCTGCGTACGTTGAAGGCTTCGGCAAAGCTCATGTCCAGCGAAACCTGACGCAGGCGCATGCCGCCCGGGCCGGGGTCCTTGATGAGGAGCGACTGTTTGACGCCTTCATCCGGCTGCAGGCGAATGACCAGCTTGTTGGCCTCGATCTTGCCGGCCGCATCGTCGAAGATCGAATGCGGGATCTGCTTGAAGGTGACGACGATTTCCGAAACGCGGGTCGCAAGTCGCTTGCCGGTGCGGATGTAGAAGGGAACGCCGGCCCAGCGCCAGTTGGCGATTTCAGCTTTGATGGCGACAAAGGTTTCGGTGTTGGAAACGCCGCCTTCGAGCTCTTCCAGATAGCCCTTGACCGGGCCACCTGCGGAAGCGCCAGCGCGGTACTGGCCGCGCACAGTCAGCTTTTCGACGTTGCTGGTGTCGATCGGCTTCAGCGAGCGCAGGACCTTCAGCTTCTCGTCGCGCACCGCCTCCGATTTCATGGAAGCGGGCGGTTCCATGGCGACGAGGCAAAGCAATTGCAGAATGTGGTTCTGCACCATGTCGCGCAGCGCGCCGGCCTTGTCGTAATAACCGGCGCGGCCTTCGAGGCCCACCGCTTCGGCAACGGTGATCTGGACGTGGTCGATATGGGCGGAATTCCACAGCGGCTCATAAAGCGCGTTGGCGAAACGCAGCGCCATCAGGTTCTGCACCGTCTCCTTGCCGAGATAGTGGTCGATACGGAAGATCTGCTCTTCCTTGAAGACGTGACCGATCGTGTCGTTGAGTTCCTGGGCAGAGGCCAGATCGCGGCCGATCGGCTTTTCAACGACGATGCGGGTCGAGCGGGTGATCAGCTTGTGTTCGCGGATCTTGTCGGCGATATCGCCGAAAATGCCCGGCGCGACAGCCAGATAGAAGGCGCGCACGCGCTCCTTGCCTTCGTCCAGCAGCTTCTTCAGCACGTCCCAGCCATTGTTGCCCTTGGCATCAACAGGCACGTAGAAAAGCCTGTTCAGGAACACGGCAACCTGTGCGTCGTCATATTCGCCGGCCTTCAGGTGCTCTTTCAGAGCGTCCTGCGCGAATTTGCGATATTCCTCATGGGTCATGACCGAACGCGACGCACCGATGATGCGGGTCGGCTCCGTGAACTGGCCTTCGACCTGCCGGTGATAAAGGGCCGGCAGAAGCTTGCGCTCGGCAAGATCGCCCGTGCCGCCGAAAACGACACAATCAAAAGGTTCAACAGGAATGATCTGACTGCTCATATCGATTCTCTCGATCTTCAAGGGTTGGGGGCATCAATAATCTAATCGATTTAAAAATGCCAGACTCAGTTATGTGAAATTATGAATTTTGCTTCCGCCAACTCGCCCGCCGCCGGTAACAGTCTATAAACATTGCCCTAAAACCTGTCTCGCAGCGCGTACCACGAGAGCGCCAGGAAAAGCAGCGGCGCACGCAGCGATGCCCCGCCGGGGAAAGACGGCACCTTCAGCCGTGCGAAGGGCGCCAGCATGTCCTTTTTGCCGAGAACCAGATCGGCATAGAGCTTGCCGCAATAATTCGACAGCATCACCCCATGGCCAGAATAACCGCCGATGGAAGTGACGCCGGGCATGACGTCGCGCACGAAGACCTTGCGCGGCAGGGTAATGCCGACGGAGCCGCCCCAGGAATGGGTGATTTCGACAGCCTTCAGCTCGGGATAAATCTCGGCGATCTGCCGGCGGATATGGCTGGAAATATCGCGTGGCGCATCGGCCGTATAGGCCTCGCGCCCGCCGAACAGCAGCCGGTTGTCAGCCGTCTTGCGGAAATAACGCACCACGAAGCGGGAATCGGCGACCGCTTCCTTGCCGGGGATGATATCAGGATAGGCGTCGAGCGGTGCGGTGGCGCCGATGAAGGAGCGGATCGGCATGATGTGGGCGGCCGTTACCGGTTCCAGATTGCCAATATAGGCATTGGTGGCGATCAGTACCCGCGGCGCGGTGATCGTGCCGAAGGGCGTCTCGATGATGGTCTTGCCGCCCGCCTGCCGGATGGACTTGGCGGGGGTCATCTCATAAATGGCGGCACCTGCCGCTTGCGCCGCCTTCGCCAGCCCGACCAGCAGCTTCAGCGGGTGAATGTGGCCGGTGCCGGTGTCGCGCGTGCCGCCGAAATAATGGGTGGAGCCGACGCGTTTGCGCGCTTCACCACGCTCCATATAGGAAATATGCGGATAGCCGTAGCGATTGTTCATCGCGTCCGCGCTTCTGCGATAATCGTCCTCGTAAGCCGCCTTGTGCGCCACATAGAGCTGCCCCGGCAGATATTCCATGTCGATGCCGCGGCTGCTTGCGAAATCGCGCACGTAATTCTTGGCGTCCTCGGCAATGTCGAACAGCAGCTTCGATTGCTCGAAGCCGATCTCGGCCTCCATTTCGTCCGGAAAGGAGCGCTGGCCGGTGCCGAACTGGCCGCCGTTGCGGCCGGAAGCGCCATCACCAAAACGATGCGCCTCGATGAGGGCGACGGAGACGCCGTTTTCGGCGAGGTTACAGGCGGCCTGAAGGCCGGTATAACCGCCGCCGATGATCGCGACATCAACTTGCTTCGATCCATCGAGGGCAGGATAGTCCGGCCGCTCGCCGACGGTTGCCTGATACCAGGAAATTCCCGGCGCAATCGGGCTTTGCCATGTCATGCTCGTGGTTCCTCACACGTTGAGAAGCAGGAACTCGCGCTCCCAGGGGCTGATGACCTGCATGAAGGTCTCGAACTCCCCGCGTTTCAGGCCCGCATAAAGGCCCACGAATTCATGGCCAAACACCCGCTCGAACTGTTCTTCGCCTGCCAGCAGCGCCACGGCCTCCAGAAGCCCGCGCGGCAGGTCGATGGAGCCTTCATTGGCCGTCTCGGCGGTTGGTTCGGTCGGTTCGATATTGTTGACGATGCCGAGCCAGCCGCAGCCGAGCGAGGCGGCAAGCGCGAGGTAGGGATTGGCGTCCGAACTCGGCAGGCGGTTTTCGACGCGCCGCGCCTGCGGGCCGGAAATCGGCACGCGGAAGGCGGTCGTGCGGTTGTCGTAACCCCAGGCATTGTTGACCGGGCAGGCCATATCAGGCGTCAGGCGGCGATAGGAATTCACATAGGGCGCGAGCATGACAAGCGCGTTCGGAACGTAACGCTGCATGCCGCCGACGAAGGAGAAGAACTCCTTGGAAGGGCCGCCATCCTTGTTCGAGAAAATATTGCGGCCGCTGTCGATTTCCACCACCGACTGGTGAATATGCATGGCAGAACCCGGCTGGCCCTGCATCGGCTTGGCCATGAAGGTGGCGTAGATGCCGTGCTTCAGCGCCGCCTCGCGGATGGTGCGCTTGAACAGGAAAACCTGATCGGCAAGCTCGATGGGGTCGCCGTGGCGCAGGTTGATCTCCAGCTGCGCCGGGCCTTCCTCGTGGATGAGCGTGTCGATCTCGAGGCCCTGCTTTTCCGAGAAGTGATAGATATCGTCGATCAGCTCGTCGAACTCGTTGATGCCGGCGATGGAATAGCTCTGCCCGCCGACAATGGAGCGGCCGGACCGGCCCTTCGGCGGATGCAGCGGATAATCCGGGTCGTCATTCATGGCGACGAGGTAGAATTCGATTTCGGGTGCGACGACCGGCTTCCAGCCCTTTTCCGTATAAAGCGACAGCACGTTCTTCAGCACGTTGCGCGGCGTATAGGGGACGAAATTGCCTTCCGCATCCACGACGTCGCAGATCACCTGCGCGGTCGGGTCGCTCTCCCACGGCACGACGGAGAGTGTGGAAAGATCAGGCACCAGCTTCAGGTCGCTGTCGCGCGGCTCGTAACGGAAATTCGCGGTCTCATCAGGATATTCGCCTGAAATCGTATGGCGGTAGAGCGCGGAGGGCAGGGCAAGCGAGGTGTCGCCCGTGAACTTTGCCGTCGGCATCATCTTGCCGCGCGCAACGCCGGCAAGATCGGGGGTGATGCATTCTATGTCTTCGATACCGCGCGCCCTCAGCCATTGCGCGGCTTCGCGCCAGGAGGAAACGCCACGGGTGGAGGAGAGGTCGAGGGGAGGTGTCTTTGCCATGGTTGCCTGTTTCTTCGGGCGGAGCATGGTTTTCTTCGGGGGCATGTATCACCGGGTCTGTGTTTCGACTGGCGCCATCATAACCGTAGTTTGGCAATTGGCGAGGGGGAAAGCGCCATTGACAAGCGGCGGCACTTCGAAAAGAGGAAAGGAAACGGATCGGATGGAATGATGACAGAGAAATGTGACGTGCTGATTTTGGGGGCGGGCGCCGCCGGCATGATGTGCGCCATCCGCGCCGGCCAGCGCGGCCGCTCCGTCATAATTCTCGACCACGCGAAGGCGCCGGGCGAAAAGATTCGTATCTCCGGCGGCGGCCGCTGCAACTTCACCAATATCCATGCCGGGCCGAAGAATTATCTCTCCGCCAATCCGCATTTCGCCAAATCCGCTCTAGCTCGTTATACGCCGCGCGATTTCATTGCCCTTGTCGAAAAACACCGCATCGCCTGGCATGAAAAGACGCTCGGCCAGCTTTTCTGTGACGACAGCGCCAAGGATATCATCCGCATGCTGCTTGGCGAAATGCAGGCAGTCAATGCGAAGCTGCGGCTCGAAACGTCAGTCTCGGCCGTCACCCATGACGGCGGGCGGTTTCGCGTCACGACATCAGGCGGCGTCATCGAGGCGGAAAGCGTCGTTGTGGCGACGGGCGGTAAGTCGATCCCGAAAATGGGCGCGACCGGTTTCGCCTACCAGATCGCCGAGCAATTCGGCCTCAAGCTCATCGAGACGCGCCCCGGCCTCGTGCCGCTGACGCTCGATCCCGCTTTGCTGGAAAAGCTGAGCCCGCTTGCCGGCGTTGCCGTTCCGGCCGAGGTTTTCCATGGCAAGACCTCGTTTGAGGAAGCACTGCTCTTCACCCATCGCGGTTTGAGCGGACCCTCGATCCTGCAAATCTCATCCTACTGGCGCGAGGGTGATGTGGTCAGCCTGAAGCTTGAGCCGCATCGCGATATAGCCGCGCTTCTGAAGCAGGCGAAACAGAAGAACGGTCGGCAGTCACCCCAGACCGCTTTGTCGGAAATCCTGCCGAAGCGTCTTGCCCAGCATGTCGTCGAACAATCCGGCCTCACCGGCCATCTGGCCGATATGTCCGACAAGGTGCTGGCGAAGCTTGCGGGCGAGGTGCAGGACTGGCAGATCAAGCCCGCCGGTTCCGAAGGTTATCGCACGGCGGAAGTCACACTCGGCGGGGGGGATACGACCGGCCTCGATTCCCGCAGCATGGCGGCGAAATCCGTGGCCGGGCTTTATTTCATTGGCGAATGTGTTGATGTGACCGGATGGCTCGGCGGTTATAATTTTCAGTGGGCCTGGGCTTCCGGTCAGGCGGCAGGCGAATTCGCCTGAGACCTTACCCGTTAAGACCTTGTTAACGGGCGTGGGGGCATCCTGACCAGATGCCAGCAAAGCCGGATCGCCCTATGATCCCGCTGCACATGAAGTCATGCTGGACGCCTTAACAGGGCATGGGTCGGTTGAGTTTTTCGTCAGGAACCCGCGCATGAACAGAACAGCACATCGCCGCCCTCACGCCATTGCCATCGCCCGCGCCGAAAGCGAGAGCCGGCAGCTGGCCTTTCGCTTGAGCCTTATCGCAGCCGGTGCTATGGCAGCCCTGATCGCCCTCTTTTATTGATCGGCGGCTCGTCGTCTTCATCAAGCCGATGACTGTGCGGAAAAACCGCCACGGCCGAGATGCCTCGGCCATATCGGCATAAAATTTCTCTTCCTGCAGAATGGCTTCGCGCCGCGTGCGCGGCTGCTGGTTTTCGATGATGGCCCGTGCTGCAAAAATCGCATGCATGTCGCTCTCCTTCTAATGCGGAGGGGCCATGATGCGCGCCGTTTTTTGATTTATCTGCGCAAGAAAATGCGCTACGTTTTTCATCCATGAAAAACGTCACCTGGGATTCCTACCAGCTTTTCCTCGATGTGTCACGCAGCGGCGGCCTGACCGGGGCCGCGGTGATAACGGGTTTGAGCCCCGCGACCATCGGACGGCGCATGATCGAACTGGAGGAGCGTATCGGCAAGGCTCTGTTTCTGCGCAGCCAGACGGGATACGCCCTGACGGCGGATGGCCGTGCGCTGTTCGACCGGCTTATGGCAATGGAGAATGCAGCCAGGGATATCGAGGGATGGCAGAAGGCGTCGTCCGCCTCATCCGTGGTGCGCATCGCCGTCGGCACCTGGAACGCCTGGCTGCTGACCGGCAACTTCTCCGCCATCTGCACCGACCGCGACGATTTCCGCATCGATCTTTTCATTGCCGAACAGAGGGCGTCTCTGGCGCATCGCGAGAATGACATCGGCATTCGCGCTTTCGAGCCGCAGGAAAAGAACCTCGCCGCCATCAAGACGGGAGAGGTGGCTTATGCGCCCTACAGGCTGCGCAACGCCGCCACTGCCGTCGCCGACCGCTGGCTGGCGGTGGCGGAGGAAAACGCCATTTCAACCTATCTGCGCTGGCCGCATGAGAACCGCCGCAATGATATCGCGGTAACGGTGAACCGGCCGACGGCGCTTCTCGATCTTGTGCTGGCTGGGGCAGGCGTCGCCGTGCTTCCATGCTTCGTGGGCGATGCGGATGCGCGGCTTGCCCGGGAAGGTGACGAGATGGAAACCCTTCGCCACAATCAATGGATCGTCATGAACAATGACGATCGCCACCGCCGCGATATCAGGACGGTGGCGGATCGGATGACCCGTCTGATCAAGGGGCATTCCGATCTTTATGCCGGGCGCAAGAGCCGCCCGGCATAAAAGAAAGGCTGTCGCTTCAGGCGGCGTCACGCCCTTGCGCGACGATGACGGGAATCAGAAGATCTCCCCAGTTGCCGCCGCCGCCATGGTGGCGGGCCGAGCGGACCAGCTCGACGGAAACACCGGCCTCGACGGCTTTCATGACGGCCTGGTTGAGGCGGTGCAGATCATTGGCCAGCATGCGGATGGCGGCCTGCTGCTCCTGCGTCATGGCGGAGGACTGCTCCTCGGCGCGTTCCTTGACGTGGGTCTTGATGGGGTTGTGGGCATTCATGGCATTTCTCCTCTCATTATTGGTTGGGGTTCTTGATCCGGTTTGCAAGCCCTTCCCGCGGCCGGGAAGGGCGTTTTTTGCAGGTTTATTCGGCCGCCGGCCGGAACTGGTCGTGCTCGGTGGATTCCTTCATGGCTGTCGTCGAAGACGTGCCGCCGGAGATTGCGAGCGACACGGCGTCGAAATAGCCGGTGCCGACTTCGCGCTGGTGTTTGGTGGCGGTGTAACCATTGGCCTCTGCTGCGAATTCCGCTTCCTGAAGCTCGGAATAAGCCGCCATCTGCCGGTCCTTGTAACCGCGCGCCAGTTCGAACATGCCGAAATTCAGCTGGTGAAAACCGGCGAGCGTAATGAACTGGAACTTGTAGCCCATTGCGCCCAGTTCCCGCTGGAACTTGGCAATCGTCGCGTCGTCGAGGTTCTTTTTCCAGTTGAACGACGGCGAGCAATTGTAGGCGAGCTTCTTGCCGGGATGCACCTTGTGCACGCCTTCCGCAAACCTGCGCGCCTGCTCGAGATCCGGCTTTGATGTCTCGCACCAGATCAGGTCGCAATAGGGTGCATAGGCCACCGCGCGGGCAATACAGGGCTCAAGACCGTTCTTGACCTGATAAAAGCCCTCGACGGTGCGGCCGGCATCGTAATCCACGAAGGGACGGTCGCGCTCATCGATATCGGAGGTCAGAAGCTTGGCGGCCTCCGCATCCGTGCGGGCGATGACCAGCGTTGGCACACCCATGACGTCAGCCGCAAGCCGCGCCGCCGTGAGGTTGCGGATATGCGCCGCCGTCGGGATCAGGACCTTGCCGCCGAGATGGCCGCACTTCTTTTCCGATGCCAGCTGGTCTTCATAGTGAACACCCGCCGCACCCGCCTCGATGAAGGCCTTCATGATTTCGAAAGCGTTGAGCGGCCCGCCGAAACCGGCCTCCGCATCGGCAACGATCGGCGCGAACCAGGTATCGACCGAAAGGCCCTTGCCCTCCGCCGTCTCGATCTGGTCGGCGCGCTGCAGGGTGCGGTTGATGCGCTTTGCAAGCTCCGGCGCCGCATTGGCGGGATAAAGCGACTGGTCCGGATACATGGCCGACGCCGTATTGGCATCCGCCGCAACCTGCCAGCCCGAGAGATAGATCGCCTTCAGCCCGGCGCGAACCATCTGCATGGCCTGGTTGCCGGAAAGCGCGCCGAGCGCATTGACGAAATTTTCCTCGTTGATCAGCTTCCACAGCCGGTTCGCGCCCATTTCGGCCAGCGAATGGCGGATTTCGACGGAGCCGCGCAGCCGCTCCACATCCGCGGCGGTGTAAGTGCGCTCGATGCCGTCGAAGCGTCCCTGCGGTGCACCCGGAACAAGTTTGTAAAAATCCGTCATACTTCTCTCTCCCTTGACAAATGCCGTTTCGGAAACGCGCTGCCTTCAACTTTGTGAAGCGCCGTTCGATGTGACTACATTTACATTTTTGGAGATTTGAGCACCAGAACAAACATAAAAACAGTGACTTGAAAGAGGTTATCCTGTAGGATGCATGACAGGGTGGAGCTGTAAAATTGTAAATTTTGTAAAAGCTATTCACCCCGAGAGTTTGTAACAGGCTTGTATGAGTCGTCGGGATGGAGAGGCAAGACGGTGTCGGAAAACAAGATTTTTGCAGGCCCGCGCGTGCGCCGCATTCGCAATGGTCTGGGGCTGACGCAGACGGCCATGGCCGAGGCGCTGGCGATTTCGCCGTCCTATCTCAATCTCATCGAGCGCAACCAGCGACCGCTGACCGTGCAGCTGCTTTTGAAGCTCGCCTCTGTCTATAAGGTCGATCTTGATGATCTGCAGGGCGAGAGCGCCGGTTCCGCCGGACAATTGCGTGAAGTCTTCGCCGATCCGCTGCTGGTGGGTGAGGTGCCGTCGCCGCAGGAGCTGATCGAGGTCGCAGATGCGGCGCCCAATGCGGCAAGCGGTGTCCTCAAGCTTTACCGGGCCTACCGGGAACAGGCGCAGCGCCTTTCCGACCTTTCCGATCTTCTGGCGCGGGAAGGGCACGAAACGGCGCTCTCCTCCACCCGCCTGCCGATCGACGAGGTGCGGCATGTCTTTGAAAACCGGTCGGCCTATTTCCACGCCATCGATGCGGCGGTGGAAGAGCTCCATAAACAATTGGCGGCGGGCGATGATCTCGCCTCCGGGCTGAGGGCATGGCTGCAGAAAAACCACGGTATCGTGGTCAGACCCTTGCCTGTACACGCCATGCCGAACCTCAGGAGGCGTTATGACCGCCATTCGATGCGGCTGTTTTTATCCGAGCGCCTGTCGCAGCCGGATCAGCTGAGGGAAATGGCCATGGAGACCTGTCTTCTGGCCCTTCGCGAAGAGATAGGCGCGGAGCTTCACGGGCTTGGTTTGAAAGGGGAGGAGGCAAAGCGCATCGCCCGCTTCGAGCTGGCGCGTTATGCCGCCCATGCCCTGATGATGCCTTATGGCGCATTCCTTGCTGCCGCCCAGCGCGCGAAATACGATCTTGATGTTTTGCGGTCGCGCTTCAACGTGTCGTTCGAGCAGGCCGCCAATCGCCTCGTCAGCCTGCAACGGCCAACGGCTGCGGCAATACCGTTTTTCCTGATGGAGATCGACAATGCCGGCAACCGGTTCCGCCTCGCAGGGGCCGGTGGTTTTCCGAGGGCGCGGTTCGGCGGCCTCTGTCCGCGGCTCAATATCCATGCCGCCTTCGCCCAGCCGGGGCAGGTGCTGGTGGAGGCGGTGGAGATGCCTGACGGTGATGCCTTCCTCACGGTTTCGCGCACACTGGAAGGCCCGCAGGCGGGTTTCGGCGAGAGGGTGCGGCGAACGGCCGTGCTTGTCGGCTGCGATCTCGCTCAGGCGGGAGAGACGGTCTATGGCCCAGCCGCCTCGGGTGCGTCGCCTGTTGCCGTCGGCCCCTCGTGCCGGCTGTGCGAAAGACAGGGCTGTCTGTCGCGCGCCGAAGCGCCGCTGACACGGCCGCTGGGGCTGGATGAAATGGTGACCGGCCTTAGTGTTTTCGACTTCCAGTAGGTGTTTCCATCCGCTTTTTTGCGGCCGGAACACATTTGGTTGAAAATGCTGTGCTGCACATTTCCCGCTTGCTCCCTTTTGTTTTCCTTTCTAGTCTCTCCAAAAAAAGGGGATCACGCTTCCACCGTGAGGATGCGTTAACAGGAGACATCATGAAAAACCGTTCTCTCCGTCTGACCTTGGCTCTCACCACCGCGCTCGTTGCAGCAGGCTCGGCAATGGCCCAGGAGAAGGTCGTCCACGTCTATAACTGGTCGGATTATATCGACGAATCGATCCTTACCGATTTCACCAAGGAAACCGGTATCAAGGTCGTCTATGACGTGTTCGACAGCAACGAACTTGTGGAAACCAAGCTTCTGGCCGGCAGCTCCGGTTATGATGTCGTGGTGCCGACCGGCCCCTTCCTCGCCCGCCAGATCAATGCCGGCGTGTTCCAGAAACTCGACAAGTCCAAGTTGCCGAATCTGAAGAACCTGTGGCCCGAGGTCTCCGAGCGTCTGGCGAAATACGACCCCGGCAACGAATATGCCGTGAACTACATGTGGGGCACCACTGGCATCGGTTATAACGTCGCCAAGGTGAAGGCTGCGCTTGGCGATGTTCCCGTCGATAGCTGGGATATTCTCTTCAAGCCGGAAAATGCCGAAAAGCTGAAATCCTGCGGCATCAATATTCTCGATGCGTCGGACGAAACCTTCGCCATCGCCATGAATTATCTCGGCAAGAATCCCGACAGCAAGGAAACGGCCGACCTGGAAGCCGGCGGCGAGGTCTATTCGAAGATCCGTCCTTTCGTGAAGACCTTCAACTCCTCCGCCTATATCGACGAACTCGCGAATGGTGACAGCTGCATCACCATCGGCTGGTCGGGTGACATCCTCCAGGCGAAGAGCCGTGCCGAGGAAGCCAAGAACGGCGTCGAGGTGAACTACATCATCCCGAAGGAAGGCACCTATATGTGGTTCGACAACCTTGCCATCCCCGCGGATGCCAAGAATGTCGAGGAAGCCCACACCTTCATCAACTATCTGATGCGGCCGGAAGTCATCGCCAAGGCGTCCAACTACGTTCAGTATGCCAATGGCAACCTCGCTTCGCAGGCGCTGATGGATGAGTCCGTCGCCAAGAACCCGGCGGTCTATCCCAATGCGGAGACGATGAAGAAGCTCTTCACCATCTCGCCCTACGGACCGAAGGAACAGCGTGTGCTGAACCGCGTCTGGACGCAGATCAAGACCGGCAGCTAAGACCTCCGCCCGCTGGTTGAGGAACGGCCGGCGGGCCTGTTTCTCAAATCCTTTGCCGGCAGGTCCCACGACCTGCCGGTGTCGCCCGCCCCGAAGCATCGTTCGAAAGACCAACGGGATTTGAGGGTGGGTGAATGGCGAAAACTCTGGGGCCGGTCAAACGCAAATTTAGCCCTTGGGACAATCCCGATGCGGTGCCCTTCATCCGCTTTGAAAACGTCACCAAACGTTTCGGCGATTTTGTCGCCGTCAATAATCTGACGCTCGATATTTACGAGCGCGAGTTCTTCTCGCTGCTTGGTCCCTCCGGCTGTGGCAAGACCACGCTGATGCGCATGCTCGCCGGTTTCGAGGAACCGACTGAGGGCCGCATCCTGCTGCAGGGAAAGGATATTTCCGGCGTTCCGCCCTATAAGCGCCCCACCAACATGATGTTCCAGTCCTATGCGCTTTTCCCGCATATGTCGGTGGAAAAGAACGTCGCTTTCGGTCTGGAGCAGGATGGTCTGCCCAAGGCGGACGTCGCCGCCCGCGTCGAGGAAATGCTGCGCCTCGTCAAGCTCACGGAATTCGCCAAGCGCAAGCCCAGCCAGCTTTCCGGCGGCCAGCGCCAGCGCGTGGCGCTCGCGCGTTCGCTTGCCAAGCGGCCGAAGGTGCTTCTTCTCGATGAGCCTCTCGGCGCGCTCGACAAGAAGCTGCGCGAAGAAACGCAGTTCGAGCTGATGGATATCCAGACCAATCTCGGCCTCACCTTCCTCATCGTCACCCATGACCAGGAGGAGGCGATGACGGTTTCGGACCGGATCGCTGTCATGGACAAGGGCAATGTCGTGCAGGTGGCGACACCGGCCGAGATTTACGAGGCGCCGAACAGCCGCTACGTGGCTGACTTCATCGGCGACATCAATATTTTCGACGCGAAGGTCGTCGCCAATGCCTCGGATATCGGCAAGCCTGGCCTGGTGACGCTGGATTGCGAAGGGCTGAAAGTGGCGGTGGAGCAGGAATGTGCTGCCGCGACCGGCAGTCAGGTCGCTTACGCCATCCGCCCGGAAAAGGTTCGCATCTCGCTAGACCAGCCCGCCGACAGCAGCGTCAACTCCGCCTATGGCGAGGTCTGGGATATCGGTTATCTCGGCGACTTCTCGGTCTTCATCGTCAAGCTTGCCGATGGCCGCGTCATCCGTGCAGCGCAGGCGAATGTCTCGCGTCTCGTGGATCGCCCGATCACCTTCGGCGACATGGTGTGGCTGAACTGGAGGCCGGATTCCGGCCTTGTCCTGACGCGCTGAGGGAGGCTTTCATGGCGATCACCACTCCCGAAAACCGGCAAAGCCCCTGGCGCTGGCTGGTCGTCGCGGTTCCCTATTTCTGGCTGCTGCTGTTTTTCGCAGCACCCTTCTTAATCATCTTCAAGATCTCGCTGTCGGATACGGCGATCTCCATGCCGCCCTATACGCCGGTCTTCGAAGGGTTTTCGAAGCTCGGCGAATTCTTTTCGCAGCTGGATTTCGAAAATTACCTGTTCCTGACGGAAGACCCGCTCTACATCGACGCCTATCTGTCGTCGCTGCGCATCGCCTTCATCTCCACCTTCCTGCTGCTGCTGATCGGTTATCCCATGGCGCTGGCGATGGCGCGCGCACCGTCATCCATTCGCCCGACGCTGGTGATGCTGGTGATCCTGCCGTTCTGGACTTCGTTCCTGATCCGCGTTTACGCCTGGATCGGCATTCTGAAGCCCGAAGGCCTGTTGACGGTGCTGTTCCAGTCGATCGGCCTTCTGGGGCCGGACCAGCAGGTCAATATCTTCCGCACCGAGACGGCGATCTTCATCGGCATTGTTTATTCCTATCTGCCCTTCATGGTGCTGCCGCTTTATTCGGCGCTGGAAAAGCTCGACAATACGCTCCTGGAAGCCGCCGCCGATCTTGGTTGCCCGCCATGGAAGGCCTTCTGGAAGATCACGTTTCCGCTCTCCCTGCCGGGCGTCGTGGCCGGTTCGATGATCTGCTTCATCCCGATAACAGGCGAGTTCGTCATCCCCGATCTCCTGGGCGGCGCGCAGACGCTGATGATCGGCAAGACGCTGTGGACGGAATTCTTCGGCAACCGCGACTGGCCTTTGGCATCCGCCGTCGCCGTGCTGCTTCTGCTGTTGCTGGTGGTGCCCATCGCCATCTTCCAGAACCAGCAGAAGAAGGTGGGGTGAGGCCATGAAGCGCGGAAAATTCGACATCACCGTCCTCACCCTTGGTTTTGCCTTTCTCTATATCCCGATCATCATCCTGATCGTTTATTCCTTCAACGCCTCCAAGCTGGTCACCGTCTGGGGCGGGTTTTCGCTGCAATGGTATCGCTCCATGTGGTCGAACCAGGGGCTGATGGACGCTGCCTGGGTGACGCTGCGCGTCGGTATCCTCAGCGCCACCATCGGCACCATCCTCGGCACTCTGGCGGCGCTGTCGCTCACCCGCTTTGCCCGCTTCCCGGGTCGGGTACTGTTTTCCGGCATGATCTATGCGCCGCTCGTCATGCCGGAGGTGATTACCGGCCTGTCGCTGCTGCTGCTCTTCGTGGCGGTCGGGGGGGATCGCGGGTTCTGGACCGTGGTCATTGCGCACACCACCTTCACCATGTGTTACGTGGCGATCGTCGTGCAGTCTCGTCTTTTGACCTTCGATCGCAGTCTGGAGGAGGCGGCGCTCGATCTCGGTTGCCCGCCGGTCAAGACCTTCTTCCGCATCACCCTGCCTTTGATCTTCCCCGCCGTTATCGCCGGCTGGATGCTGGCCTTTACCCTGTCGCTTGATGATCTTGTCATCGCCAGCTTCGCCACCGGCCCCGGTGCGACGACGCTGCCGATCAAGATCTACTCGCAGGTCCGCCTTGGCGTGACACCGGAAATCAACGCCATCTGCACGATCCTCATCGGGCTTGTGACCATCGGCGTTATCGTTGCCTCCATCGCATCCAAACGCACGGAGTT
This sequence comes from Agrobacterium tumefaciens str. B6, assembly GCF_001541315.1. Taxonomy (GTDB): domain Bacteria; phylum Pseudomonadota; class Alphaproteobacteria; order Rhizobiales; family Rhizobiaceae; genus Agrobacterium; species Agrobacterium radiobacter. The sequence goes on from NZ_LMVK01000001.1 coordinate 506,423, forward strand.
GCAGCGGATGCGGGATGAACACGCCGCCGCCCGACACTGATCAAACGGACCTCTTCGATTTTCTCGCGTTACTGTTGAAATCGCGATTAATTCAGGAACTTTTAATTTAGTTTCGGCGCTTTACGGTCTCAGAATAGGAATTTTCGTCGGTAATTGCTCGATTTTGGTTTTAACCGCTTGTTAATAGGAGTTGGCGGAAAGTAAACCCAACGCAGGGCTGTCAAATTTCTGATGGCCGGGATTGATAATTTCCATATCGCGAGGTTGTCCCCCTTTCTCTCGTTGAAAAAAAGCACAACTAATACAGGCGGTCGCAAGGCCGCCTTTCTTTTTGCCGCGACGGCCGATGCCATTCAGCGATTTTCCGGATGATCCATCGATTTCGAGACCAGCAGCACAGGAACAAGCCCGGCGATAATGATGATGATCGCCGGTACGGCAGCATCCTGCACCTTTGAGCGGGATGCATCCTCATAGACCAGCGTTGCCAGCGTGTTGAAACCGAAAGGCCGGAGCAGGATGGTGGCCGGCAATTCCTTCATGGATTCGATCAGCACCAGAAGAAAAGCAGTCAGCGCGGCCGGCCGCATGTTCGGCAACAGCACCTTGAACAGCGTCTGTGCCCGGTTGCGCCCAAGCGTTCGCGAGGCCATGTCGATATGCGGCGAGAGCTTCTGGAAACCGGCATCGAGCGTGCCTTCCGCCATGGTCATGAAGCGCACGGCATGGGCATAGATGATGGCGAAGGCGGTGCCTGATAGCAGCAAGCCGCTGGAAAAGCCGAAATGGGAACGGATGAACCCGTCGACGCCGTTATCGAGGCTGGCCAGCGGAATGAGCACGCCAATGGCGAGCACGGTTCCCGGCACGCCATATCCCATTGAGCCGAAGCGGGCGGCGACCTTGGAGGTACGCGAGCGCTCGGTGCGGATGGCATAGGAAAACACAAAAGCGGCAATCAGCGTCACGAAGGCGGCGGAAAGCGAGACTTCGAGACTGTGTCCGAGCGCTTTCAGAAGCTTCGGGGAGAACAGCGCATCGAGCCTCTTTGCTGCGTAACCGCCGAGCACGATCACCGGAATGAAGAATCCGCTCGCCACGGGTACGAAGCAGAACAGGCCGGCGCACCAGCGCCGCCAGCCGGTCAGCGCCTTCAGCCGATGGCGCTGCGCCATGCTTGTCGCCTTCGGCGCGCCGAAGCGCTGTTTTTCGCGGGCGTTGCGTTCGATGACGATCAGTGCACCGACGATGATGAGGATGACGGCGGCGATCTGGGTCGCATTGGCAAGATTGCCGCGGTTAAGCCAGGTCTCGTAAATGGTGAAGGTCAGCGTCTGGACGCCAAGATATTCGACCGCGCCGATATCGTTCAGCGTCTCCATCAAGACCAGAGACAGGCCAATGGCAATCGCCGGCCGCGCCATCGGCAATTGCACGGAGAAGAACACGTTCAGAGGCCTTGCGCCAAGCGTGCGGGCCGCGTCAGCCGCAAAACGTCCCTGCATGGAAAAGGCGGCGCGCGCCGAGAGATATACATACGGATAGAGTACCGAGCTCAGAACGATGACAGCACCGCCGAGCGAGCGTATATCCGGAAACCAGTAATCGCGGATGCTGTGATAACCGAAGGCCGCGCGAAGGGCGCTCTGCACCGGGCCGGTAAAGTCGAGAAACTCACCGAACGCATAGGCTGCCAGGTAGGACGGAATGGCAAGCGGCAGGACAAGTGCTGCGGACAACAGCCGCCGCAGCGGAAACTCGAATGTAGTGACGAGCCAGGCGCAGGCAATGCCGAAAAATGCCGTCGTCGCGGCCGTCATCCCCAGCAGCATGAAGGTGCGAAAGCCGGCGCGCGGCAGAACATTGGCGAGAAGATGCTGCCACCCCTCCGTGCTGCCGGTCAGCGCCAGCCAGAAGATCGCCAGAATGGGCATGGCGGCAATGGCTGCGACAATGATGGCCGCAATCGGCAATAGCGAAACGCGTTTTGTCGCGGGAAGGGGAGCCGTCATGGGCATGCGAGCCTGCTGTCTTGCAAAAAGCCTTAACCGGCTGATCCTTCAGCCGGCGGCTTTCGCATTGCTACGCCCGCATGACCTCAGTTGGCAAGAACCCGCTGTGACGGAAAGCTGATTTCCACCAGCGTGCCCTCATTCGGCGTTGAGGTGATGGAGAAATTCGCACGGTTGGCGTCCACCATGGCCTTGGTCAGCGGCAGGCCGAGTCCGGTGCCGTCGCCCCGCACACGTTTGCCGGAAGAGGCCACCTGCCGGAACGGCTTCATGGCCTGCTCCAGTTCTGCGCGCGTCATGCCGATGCCGGTATCGCGGATACGCAGCGACACGCTGCCATTGGCTTCATAGGCTGTGGAAACGACGATCTGGCCGCCTGATGGCGTGAAACGGATGGCGTTCGACAGGATGTTCAGCACGATCTGCTTGATCGAGCGCAGGTCGGCGACGATCTGCGGCACAGATTGCGCAAGGGCCGTGCGGATAATGACACGCTGGTTATTGGCTTGCGGCTGCACCAGCGACACCGCCTCGGCCACCGTCTCGTTCAGCGGCACGGCGATGAAATCCACATCCATCTGCCCGGCCTCGATCTTCGAAATATCGAGGAGATCATTGACGATATCGAGCACATGCCGGCCGGAGCGGCCGATATCATTGGAATATTCCACATAGCGCGAATGGCCGATAGGCCCGAAGCGTTCAGTCGCCATCATGTCGGCAAAGCCGATGATGGCGTTGAGCGGCGTGCGGATTTCATGGCTGACGCGCGCGAGGAAATCGGTCTTGTGGGCATTGGCGGTTTCCGCCGCGCGCTTGGCGTTGCGCAGTTCCTCTTCCGTGCGCTTCCACTGGGTGATGTCACGGATGACAACGCAATAGCCATGCGAGGATTTAAGCCGGCCGATGGTCATGAACAGCGGCAGGAAGCCGCCGGATGCCTCGCGGCCGATCACTTCGCGGCCATCATTCAGCACGCTCGCGACACCGTTATTGGCAAGGCCGGAAAGATAATCCAGCACGGCGCGCTGGCTCTCATGGGCAAAGAGGGTGACGAAAGGTTTTCCGGCGATTTCACCATTATCATAATTGAACAGCGCGCTGGCGGAACGGTTGAGCGAGCGGATTTCGCCTTCGTCTCCCAGAAGCACCACGCCATCGGTGGCGGTTTCCAGAATGGAGTGCAGTTCCTCCACTTCGCCCTGCAGGAGGGAGAGGCTGCCTGCTTCCGCATTTTCGACGTCACCGGCCGCAATATTTTCGTTGGCGGCCGCAACCGGCGCCTGCTTTTCTTCGAGCGGCACCAGCGACAGCATCAGCGCCTTGGTTTCTTCCCAGCGGATGGATTGCAGCCGCGCCTTGACCGGAATGATGTCGTTTTCGGCGCTGACGACGACCATGCCGCCCTCATTGTCAGGCATCTGTTCCAGATCCTGCCGCTGCAGCAACGCTTCCAGCCCGCCAACATCTTGCAGTTCGGCGAGAGACCCATAGCCCGTCAAGCGCAGGAAATCCGGATTGGCGTGGATCAGCCTGTCGCCGGCATGCACCAGAAGCGCAACCGGCATCTGGTCCAGCGTTTCGGCCGTCAACGCATTTGCGGGGCGAACGGACGGGCTGACCATGGAGGCGGCAATATCGGCAGTCGGCTGCTCGTCAATTGCAGTCTCCTGCTTTTCTTCAGAGCCGCTTTCACCCGCCGCTGCGCGAATAGCCGCGGGCTGCTCGCCACGAACGTAGTCCGCAAAAAGATCGTCTTCATCAGGCGGTTCGGTCGTCTTTTCGTCGGTTTCCGTGTCTGAGGGTGCGCTTTCCGGCGCATCCGCAACGATATCCTGCTGGATATCCTGTCCTGCCGGTTCGGCGGAAATGATCCCCGCATCCGCGTCCGAATTTTCCTCCGAAGCAGAATCCGCAGGCGCCAGGGCCCGGCCGATTTCGCGGAAGGCGGCCTGCTCGCCTGCGGTCAGGCCCTCGCGGGAGCGGGAACGGCGCTCCTCCAGATGGACGACCTTGTCGGAATAGGTTGGCTCCAGCGCCGGCGCTATGACAGGCGCTTCGAATTCCGGCGGGGTATAATCAAGGTGCGGTTCTTCGACAGGGACCGCATCCGATGCGCCGTCTGCCGCATCGAGGTCCGTTGCCGGGGCCTCATCCTCACCGGAATCGCCGCCTTCGTCGTCATCCTCATCGATAAAGGCCAGCAATTCGTGGCTTTCATCCTCGATAGACGGCTGCGGTAGTGCTTCTGCCGGATCGGCCTCTTCGCCATCAAGGAAGGTAAGGCCCGTGGCATGCGGGTCTTCGGTGGCATCGGCAAGCCGCACGATACCGAAACCGCGGAAACCGTCGAATTCGCGTGAGCGCGTATAGGTGGGCAGGGCGGCGAGATCGATCGGCACCATCAGCGATGTGCCTTCCACCGGCCAATAGATCGTCTTGCCCGACCAGGTGTCGCGACGGCCGAGAAGCTCGCGGATCTTGCCGTCGGGATCGAGATTGAACAGGGCCGCGACATCGGCAAAGCCCATGCCTTCCACGGCAGCAGCCTTCGCGCCCACGGCTTCTGCAAACTCATGCGAGATGGAGCTGAAGCGCCCTTCCGCATCGATTTTCCAGACGAAACGGGAGGCGCGCGCACCGGCATTGAAAACAAAAGGTTGCGCTTCCGCGCCAGCGCCGAGGTCGGTCTCCGCTTCCGTCTCCGTCTCCGTCGTTATCTCCTCATCCGCCGCAGGAGCAGCCTCTGCCGCTGCGGTTTCGAGGATTTCATCGTTCGCAACTGCGCTTTCTTCGGCCCGGGCCTCTTCGGCAGGGGCGCCGACGATCGCCCGCTCAGTTAAGGGAGCCTCTGCTTCATCTTCATCAAGTTCGAAAAGATCGGCGATGTCGTCAGTCATCGCCATATCAGCAGCGGCGTCGGCATCCTGTGCGGAAAGCTCCGCCGGGGTCTCCGCTCCGTCTTCCGGCAACGTTAGGAGGCTGTCCTCATCCTGCTCCGCGGCCACTTCGTCTTCGGGATCGGCCGGCAGTTCCTGCACCTCTTCCATATCCTCGATGCCCGCAACGGCATCGAGCACGGAATCAAAGGAGGCGGCTGTTGCGACAACAGGCGCGGTCTCCGCAACCGGCAAGGCGGGCTCCGCGGCGGCTGGGGTTTCCTGCGGCCTGTCTTCCGCAAAACCATTAACAGGGTCGAGTGTGCCCAGCGCGGTTTCGACCACGAACATCAGGTTCAGTTCGGGCGATGCCGCGATCTGGCCGGTGGCGGCGGGCAGATAGCCCTTGCCGGTCGGCACCGGCCGCTTGACGAGATGGCCGGACTGGCCGGCTGCCATTTTCACCAGCGTCCGCGCCGTGTGCGGCGTAATACCGAGCGACGAAAAGCCGGGCGAGGCGGCGATAATCTCGTTCTCGCCGTTCAGAACCGCCATATGGATATCGGGATCGTCAAAACCTTCGATCATGCGCCGGGCGCATTCTGCCGTGTCGGGTGCGGCCTGATCGGTAAGGGCCGAAAACAGGATGGCCGGCTGACCGGGCTCGGCCTCGATGATCTCTACGCGCGCGGTGACGGCAAGGCTGCGGAAACCCGATGTGATGCGAATGGTAAACGGCAGGCTGTCGCCCGCTTTGGAAAGCCGCGCCGCCGTGGCCGCCAGTTGCCGAAAGGTCACGTCCTGCGGTTTCGGGCCCTGTTCCAGAAAATCATAAACCATCGGCGTGCCGAACAGCGCCGCACCCCGGCCATTGGCCCAAAGCGCATTTTTAAGGTCCAGCGAGAACAGCGCCATGGCCGCGCCACGCCCGAAACCTTCACGCACCCGTTCATGTACTGCTATATCGATAAAGGGATACTGGACGGCGGGCATGTCGAAACCTATTCTGGCACTACCGGACCTTGCGGGCTTTCGGCTTCCTCATGAAGCCCGAAACGTAAACCCGCCGAGGCATCACGTTAACAGAATTTTAAATAACTTCACAGCGCTGCCGGGTCCACCATCTGCGGGATGAATCGCCAAATAGAGTTAACATCAACAGGTGGCTTCCGCCTCCTCATGCCAGCCCGGCCAATCGAAAAGCACTTGCCTTTCGACGCCTTTTTTCGCAAAATTCGAAGAGGCACTTGCAAATGGGGGAAACACCTTTTATGTCACCCCCCGTGACGCCGCTTCGGCGTTTCATGTGCGGTTGTAGCTCAGTTGGTTAGAGCGCAGGTTTGTGGCACCTGAGGTCGGTGGTTCGACCCCACTCAACCGTACCATTCCCCTCTCCCGATAAGTCTATATGTCACAGTGACTTACCGGGAGAGGGGAACATTGTCTTCCTCTGATGTTGTTCATGCCTGCGGATCCCTCCTGAAGCCCTGCCGCCGCGCAGGCTGCTTCCGATTTCCGAAAACCCTCAAAATAATTGTCGTGACCGTGTCGTTCCCATGCAGCATGGGTAACGCATGAACCCTGGGCCACATGCAGCCCGGCAAAAACCATTTGGCTAAAATCTCTTGCGCTGGTATTGTCCGCCCAACGAAACCTTATGAAAGCCAGCAGCATAGCGTCTACGCTTGTGCGCGGCGAAATGGACAAGACAGTGATCGACCCCGGAAACGGCCCAAAGCCGTCGGAACAAGGGGCGTCGGTGGCGAACAAAGGGAAAGCGAAGCGATCCCGTCGTGGCAAGAAACACAAGCGTGACGGTCAGCCCCGTGACGCTGTTGTGCTGTCGCATGATGTTGCCGCGGATGTTCCGGCCGGTTCCTCCTACGTATCGGCTCTCGAGCCGGATGCCGAGCCGCGCAAGAGAAAGCGCCGCAGGCGCTCCCGCGGCAAGGGGACGTCTCAACAGGCTGCCCCAGCTTCCAGCGCGCAGCCGCAGGCTCCAGCCGCAACAGATGCGGCCAATCCATCCTCCGTGCCGCCGGGCGGCGGGCGAAAGTCGCGCCACCGCAAGCGTGGGCATCGCGATCCGCGTAGCCGTGATCCACAGGGTCGTCCGCTGGTTCCTACCCATGCGCCGAAACATGTCGGCAAGCAGAATGGCCGGGCCAACGGGGCTGGACAGGAACCGCACCGGCAATCCGAAATATCCGCCCGCCACGCAGGCCGCCAGCACGAGCATGGCCAGGAGCCGCCGGCGGATATGTATGCCGCGCTCGATCTCGGCACCAATAATTGCCGCCTCCTGATTGCGCAGCCGACGCGGCCCGGTCAGTTCCGAGTCGTCGATGCCTTTTCGCGTATCGTCCGGCTGGGTGAGGGGCTGGTGTCGAGCGGCCGGCTGTCCGACGATGCCATGGATCGTGCTGTCGAGGCGCTGAAAGTCTGCTCCGCGAAACTCTCGGGCCGCCCGATCAGGCGCATGCGTCCCATCGCCACCGAGGCCTGCCGCGCTGCGTCGAATGGCGAAGAGTTTCTGGCGCGTGTCACGCGGGAAACGGGACTGAAGCTTGAAATCATCAGCCGCGAGACGGAAGCCCGCCTTGCGGTGTCTGGCTGCGCCTCGCTCGTCGGGCGTGAAGCACGCTCCGTCGTGCTGTTCGATATCGGTGGCGGATCCTCGGAAATCGCCGTTATCAAGGTCGGGGAAAATCGCTCGAACCGGCTCGCCAATCACATCACCCACTGGACCTCGCTGCCGGTTGGCGTCGTCACGCTTTCGGAACGTCACGGCGGCCGTGATGTGACGCCGGATGTCTTTGCCGCCATGGTGCGGGAAGTCGAAGGGCTGCTCGATGCCTTCCATTGCCCGCCTCTGGCGCCGCAGATGCATCACGAGGATTTTCACCTGATCGGAACGTCGGGCACGGTGACGACGCTTGCCGGCGTCCATCTCGATCTGCCACGATACGATCGCCGCAAGGTGGATGGCCTCTGGCTTTCCGACGCCGAGGTGACGGCGATGCAGGACAAGCTTCTGGCCTGGGATTTCGCCGGCCGCGCCGCCAATGCCTGCATCGGGCCTGACAGGGCCGATCTGGTTCTGGCCGGCTGCGCCATTCTCGAGGCCATTCGCCGCCGCTGGCCGGCGCGGCGTATGCGGGTGGCCGATCGCGGTCTGCGCGAAGGCCTCTTGACGGATATGATGGCGGATGACGGCGCATGGCGGCGTAACCGCATAAGGCGCATGCAGATGACACGGCAGGACAGGACGGAAGGTTTGACATGAGCAAGGCGCCGACAAGCACCAATCGCACCGGCCGAAAGATCGGCCAGAAGGTCAAGAAGACCAAGCTCAAGGCCTCATCGCGCCGTTGGCTTGAACGTCATATCAATGACCCCTATGTGCAGCGCGCCAAGCTTGAAGGCTATCGCGCCCGCGCCGCCTTCAAGCTGCTGGAAATCAACGACAAGCATCAGATATTGAAGGGCGCGACCCGCATCATCGACCTTGGTGCGGCACCAGGAAGCTGGTCGCAGATCGCTTCGAAGGTGACGGATTCCACCGAGGACGATATCCGCGTCGCGGCGATCGATTTTCTCGAAATCGACCCCATTCCCGGCGTAAAAATCCTGCAGCTCGACTTCCTTGATCCGACAGCACCCGAAAAGCTGATGGAGGCCGTTGGCGGCACGCCTGATCTGGTATTGTCGGATATGGCGGCGCCCACCACCGGGCACCAGAAGACCGACCATATCCGCACCATGCATCTGTGTGAAGTCGCTGCCGATTTCGCCGTTCAGGTGCTGGCGGAAGGCGGCCATTTCCTTGCCAAGACCTTCCAGGGCGGCACGGAAAAGCAGTTGCTGGACATGCTGAAGAAGAACTTCAAGCAGGTGTTGCACGTCAAGCCGGCGTCCTCACGCTCGGAATCGGTGGAAATGTTCCTGCTTGCCAAGCACTTCAAGGGCCGCAAGAGCGAGCCGGTTGACGCATCCGAAGCCGACGAGGCGGCGGAAGACTGATTACTCCGCCGGTTGCGAGACCTTGCCGCGGTGGCCGGAGACGGCCGCCCCGGCATTGCCGTCCATGCGGATGATCGGCACGATGGCGAACAGCGATACCAGCGCCACGATGGTGAAGGCGACGTGGAAATCGGCAAGCTGCAGATGCGAGCCTGACATCATGCTGCTGACTTCCAGAATGGAGGCGGCGAAAGCCACGCCCAGCGCCAGGCTGATCTGCTGCAGTACAGACGCCATTGAGGTCGCCTGACTGGCCTGGCTGTCCTCGATATCGGAATAGCTGAGCGCGTTTGACCCCGTGAAAAAGAAGGAACGGGCAAACCCCGCCGTGACAAGGAAGATCATGATCAGCGGATAGGGCGTTTCCGGCGTGAAGAAGCTGTTGGCGAGCGTTGTGAAGGCGCCGACGATGCCGGCCCCAATCAGCGTTGATCGGAAGCCTGTCGCCGCAAAGACCCGCGTGGCCATGAATTTCGTGGTGATCGCACCGATCGCGCCTGCAAAGGTGATCATGCCTGACTGGAACGGGTTCAACCCGAAACCGATCTGCAGCATCAGTGGCATCAGGAAGGGAATGGCGCCCGTGGAAATGCGGAAAACGGTGCCGCCAACAGAAGCCGCCCGGAAGGTCGCGTTCTGGAATATGCGGAAATCCAGAATGGGGGCAGGGTGGCGTGCGGCGTGGCGCATGTAAAGAAAACCGCAGATGAAACCGATGATCGTCGAGGCGATGCCGATGGCGGGCGGCAGGGCCGGAAGGCTGACGACCGAGAGGCCGAATACGACCCCGGAAGCGGCGATGCCGGAGAGCACGAACCCTTTGCCGTCCATCGGCGGTGGGTTGGTGGTTTCGATTTCCGGCAGGAAGATCGTCGAGAGCCAGATGCCGATGACGCCGATGGGCACGTTGATCAGGAAAATCCAGTGCCATGAAAAATAGGTGGTGATGAAGCCGCCGATGGGCGGGCCGGTGAGTGGCCCCACAAGTCCGGGTATCGTCAGCAGCGCCATGGCTGAGACGAGCTCGCTGCGCTTGGTCGTGCGCAGCAGCACGAGGCGGCCGACGGGCGTCATCATCGCACCGCCCATGCCCTGCAGGAAACGCGAAAGCACGAATTCGAACACCGACGAGGACACCGCGCAGCAGATCGACCCCACGACGAAGACGCCGATGGCGAAACGGAAGATTTTCTTCGCACCGTATTTGTCGGCCATCCAGCCGCTGATGGGAATGAAGATCGCCAGCGCCACCATATAGGCGGTCAGCGCGAGCTTCAGCGTGATCGGGCCGACATTGAGGTCGGCTGCAATCGCCGGAAGCGAGGTTGCAATGACGGTGGAGTCCATCTGCTCCATGAAGAGAGCGACTGCCAGGATGAGGGGAATGATGCGGTTCATGAGGCTGCCTGCGGCTTTCCGCTGCGACAAAGGATATCGCCGTTCCTCCTACGCCTGATAAGCGGGCTTGCCAACACGTTAATTATCAATTTCTCAAGTTCCGATCAAACCTGCGTGAGGCCGGTTTCCTTGCAACTTTCTCGCTCTATTGTCCGTTGGGTGAGTTCAGTTGGCGATCACGGCCAGTTGGCGATATCGGGAGAAAGATGATGACCCAATCCTTGAGCATGAGCAGACGCGGCCTCATCGGTGCGGCCGGTGCAAGCGTTCTCGGCGCGCCGCTTTTGATGGCGCGCAGCGCAAATGCCCAGACCAACCAGCCGCAGACCTCCATGGAGATCAAACACGCCATGCCGCCGGAAACCAACCGCTTCAAGCTCGGCAATTTCGAAGTGCTCGTGGTGAAGGACGGCTCGCGCGCCGCACCCAATCCCGGCGAGACCTTCGGCACGGATCAGTCGGCGGAAACGGTCGGCAAATTGCTGGAAGACAATTTTTTGCCGAAGGACCAATTCGTCAATTCCTTCTCGCCGGTTCTCGTCAATACAGGCACGGACCTCGTGCTGTTCGACACCGGTTTTGGTGAGGCCGGTCGCGGCGCCGGCAATGGCCGCCTGACCGAGGGCATGGCGGCGGCCGGTTATTCGCCTGAAGATGTAACCGTGGTGGTGCTGACCCATATGCATGGCGACCACATAGGCGGGCTGATGGAAAAGGGGGCGCCTGCGTTCTCCAAGGCGCGTTATGTTTTCGGACAGGCGGAATATGATTTCTGGGCGGACGAGAAGCGTGTCGGCACACCTGCCGAGGGCGGCCATAAGGGTGTTCTGGCCAGCGTCAAGCCGCTGGCGGAAAAGGCGACCTTCATTGGCGATGGCGCCAATGTGGTGTCGGGCATCACCGGCATTGCGGCTTTCGGCCATTCGCCTGGCCATATGATCTTCCGTGTCGAATCGGAAGGCAAACAGCTGATCCTGACGGCGGACACGGCCAATCATTTTGTCCTGTCACTGCAAAGGCCGGACTGGGAGGTCAAGTTCGACATGGACAAGGCGGCGGCGGCCGCGACCCGCAAGAAAGTCTATGACATGATCGCTACCGACCGGCTGCCCTTCCTCGGGTATCACATGCCTTTTCCGGCTGTCGGTTACGCGGAAAAGCTGGAGACGGGTTACCGTTTCGTGCCGAAATCCTATCAGTTCGATATCTGATATCTGCTGCAATGCAGCAACAGAGGGGACCCGGAAGGCAATTCCGGGTTTTTTCTATTCCCTTCCTGTCATGAACGTGTTACCAGCCCTCGCCAACTTCCAAGCAATCCTTGCAGGGCGCCGGGGTGAACTTTTCGTTCCGGAACGGCCACGCATTTTCATTATGAAGGAATTTGGTCATGGCACGCATCATTCAAACACCCACTGGTTTGGACGCTCTCACATTTGACGATGTGTTGCTGCAACCCGGACATTCCGAGGTTATGCCGGGACAGACGAATATCGCCACCCGCATCGCCCGCGATATCGATCTCAATCTTCCAATCCTCTCTTCCGCCATGGACACGGTGACCGAAGGCCGTCTCGCTATCGCCATGGCCCAGGCCGGCGGCATCGGCGTTATCCACCGCAACCTCACCCCCATCGAACAGGCTGAAGAAGTTCGGCAGGTGAAGAAGTTCGAAAGCGGCATGGTCGTCAACCCGGTCACGATAGGCCCGGATGCGACGCTTGCAGAAGCGCAGGCGCTGATGAAGGCGCATGGCATTTCCGGTATTCCGGTGGTTGAAAATGGCGGCTCCGGCGGCCACAAGAACGGCCGCCTCGTCGGCATTCTGACGAACCGCGACGTGCGCTTCGCTTCCGATCCGCAGCAGAAAATCTATGAACTGATGACCCGCGAAAATCTGGTCACGGTCAAGGAAAGCAGCGTCGATCAGCAGGAAGCGCGCCGCCTGCTGCACAAGCACCGCATTGAAAAGCTGCTGGTTGTGGACGGAAAGGGCAATTGCGTCGGCCTCATCACCGTCAAGGATATCGAAAAATCGCAGCTTAATCCCAATGCCACCAAGGATGCGCAGGGCCGTCTTCGCGCCGCCGCCGCCATCAGCGTTGGTGCCGATGCCATCGAGCGCGCCGAGCGCCTCATCGATGCTGGTGTAGACCTTCTGGTCGTCGATACCGCACACGGCCATTCGCAGCGCGTGCTCGATGCCGTTTCGGTGGTCAAGAAGATGTCGAACTCGGTTCGCATCATCGCCGGCAATGTCGCAACCGCTGACGGCACCAAGGCGCTGATCGATGCCGGCGCCGATGGCGTCAAGGTCGGTATCGGCCCCGGTTCCATCTGCACCACCCGCATCGTCGCCGGCGTCGGCGTTCCGCAGCTTGCCGCGATCATGTCGTCGGTCGAGGTGGCCAATGCGGCTGACATTCCTGTCATCGCCGATGGCGGCATCAAGTTCTCGGGCGATCTGGCCAAGGCAATCGCCGCCGGTGCTTCCGCCGTCATGATCGGCTCGCTGTTGGCAGGTACGGATGAAAGCCCGGGCGAGGTGTTCCTCTACCAGGGCCGCTCCTTCAAGGCCTATCGCGGCATGGGTTCCGTTGGCGCCATGGCCCGCGGTTCCGCCGACCGCTATTTCCAGGCGGAAGTGCGCGACACGCTGAAGCTCGTTCCCGAGGGCATCGAAGGCCAGGTTCCCTATAAGGGTCCGGTTTCCGGCGTGCTGCACCAGCTGGCCGGTGGCCTCAAGGCCGCCATGGGTTATGTCGGCGGCAGCAACATCAAGGAATTCCAGGAGCGCGCCACCTTCGTTCGCATCTCCAGCGCGGGCCTGCGCGAAAGCCATGCCCATGACGTGACGATCACCCGCGAAAGCCCGAACTATCCCGGCGCGGTTTGATCTTTCGAGCCGAATCCGTAAAAAGATAGGCTAGTTATTTGGCGCTCCCCGATCTCAAGCCGGATCGGGGAGCGTTTTCACGATTGGGGGAGAAAGCATGTCACCAACGACCGCAATGTTCTGGCCGATGATCGCCCATGTCTTTCTCGTCTTCTTGCTTTACGGCCTGCTGATCATCCGGCGCAACAAATACACCTTCAAGGATCGCGAATCGGCGATCAAGCTGCGTGATCACGGCGAGGAGGCGCACGAAAGCCGTTTGGTGAACCGCAATATTGCCAACCAGTTCGAGCTGCCGGTCCTGTTCCACATCGCCTGCCTGCTGCTTTACATCACGGATGCGGATAATGTCGTCACCGTTGTTCTGGCATGGCTGTTCGTGCTTTCGCGCTACGCCCATTCCTATGTCCACGTCACCAGCAATCGCCTGCGTCAGCGCGGCGCATTGTTCGGCATCGGCTTTGCACTGGTCGTCTGCCTGTGGGCATGGCTCGCCATATGGTTGGCGCTGGAATAAATCAGCACCGTGAGGTTGCCTCATAAGTGAGACAATCCCGCCTGGCAAAATACTCCGATTTGCGATGGGTCAATTCCATGACGCCGCATCCCCGTTAATCTCTGCCTGCCGTCGAGGATTTCAGGCGAGCAGAGATTAGGGAGTATGTCATGGCTAAGACAATGAAGGCGGCGGTTGTCCGCGCATTTGGAAAACCGCTGACCATCGAGGAAGTGGCGATACCGGATCCCGGTCCCGGTGAAATTCTCATCAACTACAAGGCGACGGGCATTTGCCACACCGACCTGCACGCAGCAACGGGCGACTGGTCGGTCAAGCCCAACCCGCCCTTCATTCCCGGCCATGAAGGTGTCGGTTATGTCGCCAAGATCGGCGCAGGCGTCACCGGTATCAAGGAAGGCGACCGCGCCGGCACACCGTGGCTCTACACCGCCTGCGGATGCTGCATTCCCTGCCGTACCGGCTGGGAGACCCTTTGCCCAAGCCAGAAGAATTCGGGTTATTCTGTCAATGGCAGCTTTGCCGAATATGGCCTTGCCGATCCGAAATTCGTCGGCCGCCTGCCGGATAATCTAGAATTCGGTCCCGCCGCACCCGTGCTCTGCGCCGGTGTCACCGTCTACAAGGGTCTGAAGGAAACCGAAGTCAGGCCCGGTGAGTGGGTGGTCATTTCAGGCATTGGCGGGCTTGGCCACATGGCCGTGCAATATGCGAAGGCGATGGGCATGCATGTCGTTGCTGCCGATATTTTCGCCGAAAAGCTGGCGCTTGCGAAAAAACTCGGAGCCGATGTCGTCGTCAATGGCCGTGCGCCTGACGCAGTTGAGCAGGTGCAGAAGGCAACCGGCGGTGTCCATGGCGCGCTGGTGACGGCGGTTTCGCCCAAGGCCATGGAGCAGGCCTACGGTTTCCTCCGCTCCAAGGGGACGATGGCGCTTGTCGGCCTGCCGCCGGGCTTTATCTCCATTCCGGTTTTCGACACGGTGCTGAAGCGCATCACGGTGCGCGGCTCCATCGTCGGCACACGGCAGGATCTGGAGGAGGCGCTGACCTTTGCCGGAGAAGGCAAGGTCGCCGCCCACTTCTCGTGGGACAAGCTCGAAAACATCAACGATATCTTCCACCGCATGGAAGAGGGCAAGATCGACGGCCGTATTGTCGTGGACCTCGCCGCCTGATGTGAAAATGCGGCCGCGGCGCTCACGCAAATGTGTGACGCCGCTTCCGCCCGCATCGTTCCCCGCGGGGCGATCTGCGCTATCCTTCCGCATCCGTGCGTTCAAGGAGGATAGAGCGATGGACAAGCCCAAGATTACGCAGGCCATGATCGACGCTTATGATGAATATACCCATCTCAGCCTCGACCGCCGCAAATTCATGGAAAAGCTCACCGTGCTGGCCGGCTCCGGTGCGGCCGCCGCGGCAATCGCCCCGCTGCTTTCCGCCAACAGCGCCCGTGCGGCAATCGTAGCACCCGATGATGCGGGGATCGTCGCGGAAGAGGTGACATATCCCGGCCCCGCCGGCGAGATGAAGGGTTACCTCGTTACACCGAAATCGGCGTCCGGCCCCATCGGCTCGGTCATTGTCATCCATGAGAACCGCGGTCTGAACGACCATATCCGTGACGTGGCCAGACGGGTGGCGCTTGCCGGTTTCCGGGCGCTTGCGGTCGATTTCCTCTCCCCGCAGGGCGGCACGCCCGCTGACGAGGAGAAGGCACGGCAGATGTTCAGCGGTCTCGACATGGATGCGACCGTCGCCAATGCCGAAGCGGGCCGGGTGTGGCTGTCGGCTCGGCAGGGGGCGAATGGCAAGGTCGGTGCAGTCGGTTTCTGCTGGGGCGGCGGGCTGGTCAATCGTTTCGCGACCAAGTCGGCAGGTTTGAATGCCGGCGTCGCGTATTACGGCCAGCAGGCCCCGGCGGCCGATGTGCCTGCCATCAAAGCGCCGCTGCTTTTGCATTACGCGGGTCTCGACGAGCGCATCAATGCCGGCATCGACGCCTACAAGAAGGCGCTGGAGGAAAACGGCAAGACCTTCGAAATCTTCGTTTATGACGGCGTCAACCACGCCTTCAATAATGACACGTCCTCGGCGCGTTACGACAAGGCGGCGGCCGATCTCGCCTGGGGCCGGACGACGGAGTTCTTCAAGAAATATCTGGCGTGATGGGGGTTTTGGCCACGTAGCGGACCGAAGATGCGTGGGGCTTACCCCCCTCTGCCCTGCCGGGCATCTCCCCCTCAAGGGGGGAGATCGGAAAGACGCGCTATCGCCGGTTCTCTCTCAACCTTGAAGATGGCCGAGACCTAGCCTCGGGTCGATCTCCCCCCTTGAGGGGGAGATGCCCGGCAAGGCAGAGGGGGTAAAACCCCGTGCACCTCGATCCGCTGTGAACGGACAACCCCTGAAATCCCGCTCTAAACGCCGCCAGCCCCGCGCTTCAAATGCTCGTCAAGTCTTGGCATGATTTCCACGAAATTGCAGGGCAGGTGGCGATAATCGAGCTGAGCCTTGAGGATGCCGTCCCACGCATCCTTGCACGCCCCCGGAGAGCCGGGCAGCACAAAGATGAAGGTCGCGTTCGCCACGCCGCCGGTCGCGCGTGACTGGATGGTGGCGGTGCCGATCTTGTCATAGGAGATACGGTGAAAGAGGGCGGAAAACCCGTCCATGCGCTTTTCGAACAGCGGTTCCAGCGCTTCTGGCGTCACATCGCGGCCGGTAAAGCCGGTGCCGCCCGTCGTGATGACCACATCCACGCCTTCAGAGAGCGTCCACTCGCGCACGGTGCCGGCAATCGCTTCCTTGTCATCAGGCACGATGGCGCGGGCGGCAAGCCTGTGGCCCGCATCTTCCAGCCTTGCGACGAGCGTATCGCCGGATTTGTCATTCTCCAGCGTGCGGCTGTCCGAAACGGTCAAAACCGCAATGCCCAAGGGGATGAAGGGTCGTTCGCCTGCCATAGCCTAATCCTCAAATGGTCCGAGTCGCCTGAAAGTACCAGCCGGGGCGTTTCTTTCGAAGCGATGTTTGCGCTATCAGGGCCGCTTCAAGGGAATGAAAAATCCCGAAACAGGTTGCACCCGAACCGGACATGCGGACAAGCGCAGCACCTTCCTGCGAGAGTAACCCGGCAATCTCCCCAATTTCCGGAAGCAGCGCCTGTGCTGGTGGTTGCAGATCGTTACGGCTCCGGGCGAGAAAATCCATCCAGCCAATTGTCGCATGGGCGGGCAGGGGCGGATTGGCCTTGTTCCGCAATCGCCGGAAAATCTCCGGTGTAGAGACGGCCTTCAGCGGATTGGCCAGAACCAGGAACAGTTCCGGCAAATTGGTGACCGGTTCAATGTCCTCGCCAATGCCGCGCGCGATCAGGGGTCGGCTCTCAAGGCACATCGGCACATCCGCTCCAAGCTTCAGGGCCATGGAGGAAAGCGCATCCGGTGCCACCCCGGCGCGCCAGTGCCGCAAAAGCCCTCGCAGCGTCGCCGCCGCGTCCGCCGAACCGCCGCCGATGCCCGATGCCACCGGCAGGTTCTTTTCAAGGTGAATGGCGACCGGGCGTGCTGGCTGACCCGTCGACGCAAGTCTATCGCGCAACAAATCTCTGGCGCGGGTGACGAGATTGTCGCCGCCATCCCCGGCGCGCAGAAGATCGCCGAAGGGGCCTGAGATGGAGAAACTATCGGCATCGGCGTCGCGGATGCGGATCGTATCGCCGGCTTCGGTGAAGGTCACCAGCGTTTCAAGCAGATGATAACCATCCGCTCTCTGGCCGGTCACATGCAGCGCCAGATTGATCTTGGCCGGGGCCGCCTCGATTGTCTCAGCCGCCCCGGTGATGCCCTGCGTCGGCATATGGCGTCAGGATTTCTTGTCCGGAGCAGGGGCCGCCGGGGCAGGAGGAGCCGGCGGTTGCGGCGCTGCATCCTTCTTGGCGGTATTTTCGGCGTCCTTCTCCACCGGCGGCAGGCCGTTGGCGATCTTTTCCTTCACCTTGGCCTTGTCCACATCATCATTGTCGCCGATCAGCGCGCGGTTCCATTGATAGACCGCCTCGATCTTGCGGCCGACGCGCCAATAGGCGTCGCCAAGGTGGTCGTTAATGGTCGGATCGCCGGCCTTGAGCTCGATTGCCCGTTCCAGCTCGGTTACCGCCTCATCGAAAGCGCCGAGGCGATAATGCGCCCAGCCGAGCGAATCGACGATATAGCCGTCATTCGGCCGAAGCTCGACCGCGCGGCTGATCATCTTCATGGCTTCATCGAGATTGATGCCCTTGTCCACCCAGGAATACCCCAGATAGTTCAGAACCTGCGGCTGCTCGGGGTTCAGCTCCAGCGCCCGCTTGAAATTCGGTTCGGCCTTGTCCCATTGCTTCAACCGCTCATAGGCGATGCCGCGCTGGAAGAAGACCGTCCAGTCGGATTTCTGCGGCACGGAGCCGATCACCTCGATGGCCTTGTCGTAGTTTTCGGCCATTGCCCTGTAGTCCTTGGCATCGGAAAGCACGCTGCCATAGGCGAGATAGGAACGGATGTCCTTCGGATCGGATTCGAGGAGGGATTTGAGATGCTTGCGCGCCTCATCCACCTTGCCCGTCTGCGCAAGCGTCAATCCGAGCTGCAGCTCGGAGATGCGATACATCGGGGAATCTTTCGGCACCTCGCGGTAGAACGCAATGGCGCGGTCAGGCTGTTTCAGGGCTTCAGAAAGGCCGCCGAGAAGGATGAGCGTATCCGGGCTCTTGGGATCGAGCGCGCGCGACGTCTGCAGATAAAGCGTCACTATCTCTTCGGCGCCTTCGCGGTTCAACGCGCCGGCGATGGAGAACATGACGCTGGCCGCACCTTCCACGGCATTGGTGATCTGCTGCTCCGGCTTTTCACCATTTTCGATGGACTGGCGAAGTGCTTTCAGCGGCGCGTAGTTCGGCGCGAAAGTGTCGCCGACCGCAATCGCGTCCAGCGCCTTCTGCTTGTTGCCGGCGGAAGCTTCGAGCCGGGCAAGCGCCATGACCGCCCGCATATAGGTGTCGGAGGCGGTTGCCCCGCCTTCGCGGTCCGTCACCGCTTCGTTCAGGCTCTTGCGGGCGGCTTCAGTATTGCCGGAAACAAGGGCGATGGCCGCCGCATTGTATTTCTGGAAGATCGAAATCCAGCCCGGGCCCTTCATATTGTTGACGAGCGCCAGCGCTTCCTTCGGCTTGCCGGAACCGGCACGCGCCCAGGCGGTCAAAAGCGTATTGACCATGCGGTCGAGATCGTTCGGACCGGTATATTTCAGGATCTTCTCGGCCTTGGCGAATTCCTTGTCCTTGATGGCGTCCAGACCGCGCACGATGGTCGTGACACGCTCCACCGAGGTATCGTCCTTCATCGAATCGGCGATCTTGGCGCCGGCTTCGAAATTGCCGCTCAGAAGTTCGGCGATCATCAGCCGCTGGCGGATTTCCGTATTGGCCGGATCGAATTCAAGCGCCTTCTTGTAGAGCGAAATCGCGGTCGGATAGTCCTGATCGACATCGGCATTGCGCCCGGCGAGGAAGGCGCCGGAGAAGGTATTTACCTTGCCGGGATCGAACGTAACGGCTTTGTCTTCCGGTTTCGCCTTCGTCTCCGCAAAGCCGGGGCTTGCACCCGCGCCGATTGCGAGAGCAGCGGCGAGAGCCGCGCTGCAGAGAAGACGGAGTGCTGGTTTACGCCGCATGAGGGAACCTTTGCCTTTGTGCAGAAGCACGGAAAAATCAGTTTCCATTGTTGGTCACGATAGAATGGCTTTTTTGAAGCAACGCCGCAAGAAATTATGGCCTCGGCCACAATCACACCTTGCGGAGAAGCTGGCCCGGAACCTCGGGCGGATGGTCTTTTCCATCCGCCGTTTGCCCGGCCTCTAGCGTCAGTTCAGACGCTCGATGCAGAAGTCGATCACTTCCAGAAGCGCGTCTTTCCACGGGCTCTGCGGCAGCGGCGCGAGCGCGTCACGGGCAATGGTGCCATAATGCGTGGCGCGGCCGATCGTATCGCCAAGACCGTTATATTTGGTGATCAGCCCAAGCGCCTTTTCGAGGTTCTCGTCGCTGCTTTCGCCTTTTTCAATGGCGGTGCGCCAGAAGGCGCGCTCATCCTGCGTGCCGCGGCGATAGGACAGTATGACCGGCAGCGTGATCTTGCCTTCGCGGAAATCGTCGCCGGTATTCTTGCCGAGATCGGCGGACTTTCCACCGTAATCCAGCACATCGTCGACAAGCTGGAAGGCGAGGCCGAGATTCATGCCGTAGGATTTCAGCGCGCTGCGGGTCGCCTTGTCGGTTTTGGCGACGATGGGGCCGACTTCCGCCGCCGCCGCGAAAAGTGCGGCCGTCTTGGCGCGAATCACCTGCAGATAATCGTCTTCGGTCGTTTCCATGTTCTTGGCGACCGAAAGCTGCAGCACTTCGCCCTCGGCGATGACGGAGGCGGCGGTGGACAGCACGTCGAGCGCATCGAGAGAGCCGACATCCACCATCATGCGAAACGCCTGGCCGAGCAGGAAGTCGCCGACGAGAACGCTCGCCTGGTTGCCCCAGATGGTGCGGGCTGTGGATTTGCCGCGGCGCAGATCGCTCTCATCGACCACATCGTCATGCAGAAGCGTCGCCGTATGCATGAATTCCACGCTGGTGGCGAGCTTGATGTGGTTGTCGCCCTCGTAACCGAACATCGAGGCCGAGGCGAGCGTCAGCATCGGCCTCAGGCGCTTGCCGCCGGAGGAGATGAGATGATTGGCCACTTCGGGTATCATCTGGACATCGGAACCGGCCTTGGAAAGGATAAGCTGGTTCACCCGTTCCATGTCGGGGCGGGTCAGGTCGACAAGCGGCTTGACGGATGCGAGTTTGTTTTTGCTTTCTTCAAGCGGTATGACGACGCCCAAGGGACAGGACTCCAGTTCGAATTTGAATTCGACAATAAAAACTGACGCCTTGCGCGGCAAGGGGCGAATTGCCGCTAGCCATTCAAAAAGATGGGAATTTAGGGCTTATCCATGCGTGAACTGATCCGTACCAACGATGCAGTGCTTCTGTCCTTCGCTGAAAGCCTGATGAAGGATGCCGGCATCCACTGCCTCATTGCCGATCAGGCGATGAGTATTCTGGAGGGATCGCTCGGCCTTTTGCCCCGTCGGTTTCTGGTGGAGGAAGATCGGGCGGACCAGGCCCGCCGCATTCTCATCGATGCCGGGCTGGGCGACGAGTTGCGCAACGAAGAGGCTTGAACGGCGGTGGGCGGCGGCATTTCTGAAACGATCGATGCCTTTCACCGGGGCCGGTTTCACATCATCCAGCCGAAGGGCAGGGGGCACCGGGCCGGAATGGACGCCATGCTTCTGGCGTCACTGGTGGCGGACGATCGCGCCTGCCGGATCGCCGATCTCGGCGCGGGTGCGGGAGCTGCCGGCATGGCAGTTGCGGCGCGGCTCGAAAAGGCCGAGGTGACGCTCTACGAACGCGCGCCGGAAATGGCGCAATTTGCCCATCGCAGTCTCGAATTGCCCGAAAATGCTGCTTTTTCCGCCCGTGTCAGCGTGCGCGAGGCCGATGTGACCCTGCGAGCGAAAGCACGCATTGAGGCGGGATTGCCCGATGACTATTTCCATCACGTCATCATGAACCCGCCCTATAATGACGCAGGCGACCGCCGCACGCCGGATGCCCTGAAGGCCGAGGCCCACGCCATGACGGAGGGTCTGTTTGAAGACTGGATCAGGACCGCGGGTGCGATCATGGTTTCGGGCGGGCAGCTTTCCCTGATTTCAAGGCCGCAATCGGTGGCGGAGATCATCGCCGCCTGCGGCAGCCGTTTCGGCGGCATCGAAATCACCCTCATCCATCCGCGTGCCCGTGAGGACGCGGTGCGCATGCTCGTCACCGCCATCAAGGGTTCGCGTGCGCGGCTGTCCTTCCGCGCACCGCTCATCATGCATGAAAACGGCAGTCACGCCTTCACCCCCTTCGTGGATGACCTGAACAATGGCCGCGCCGCCTATTCGCGTAATGTAAGGGCAATCCGGCCGGCGCCATAAATATCGGGGTTCCGCCAGCCGCAAACCATTGTGTTTTGCGGGGCGATACATACATCCGTGACGAACGGATAAATGCTGCGAGGATTGAATAGTGGGTTTTTTGAAGTATCTGGTGCCGAAACGCTTTCGTAAAAAAGAGCTCGTCATCCCGGTGGTGCGCATGCATGGCGCGATCATGGCCGGCGGCAACCAGTTCCGCCCCGCGCTCAATCTCGCTTCCTACGCCCCCCTTCTGGAGAAGGCCTTCGCCGTCAAGGATGCGCCGGCCGTCGCCATTTCGCTCAACTCGCCCGGCGGTTCGCCGGTGCAGGCAAGGATGATCTATAACCGCATCCGCCAGCTTGCCGAGGAGAAGGAAAAGAAGGTTCTGATCTTCGTGGAGGACGTTGCAGCCTCCGGCGGTTACATGATCGCGCTTGCCGGCGACGAGATCATCGCCGATCCCACCTCCATCGTCGGTTCGATCGGTGTCGTTTCCGGTGGCTTCGGTTTTCCGGAAATGCTGAAGAAGCTCGGCGTGGAGCGCCGTGTCTATACGGCCGGCGAGAACAAGGTCATCCTTGATCCCTTCCAGCCGGAAAAGGAAGGCGATATCGACTACCTGAAGTCGCTCCAGGTCGAAATCCACAATGTTTTCATCGACATGGTCAAGATGCGCCGCGGCTCGAAGCTGAAGGACGATGAGGCGATATTCTCCGGCCTGTTCTGGACCGGCATGCGTGGTCTCGACCTCGGGCTGATCGACGGGCTGGGCGACATGCGCGAGATTCTGCGCCGCCGTTACGGTGAAAAGGTCAAGCTCCAGCTCGTTAGCGGCGGGCGCAGCCTGTTCGGCAAAAAAGTGCCGGGCGTGAATACGGCCCTCGGCCTCAATGCCGAAAGGCTTGCGGCAGGCGCCGTCTCGGGGCTTGCGGAAGTTGCCGAAGAAAAGGCATTGTGGTCGCGTTTCGGTCTATGATGTCGCGGGAATAGAGCCTTATGGCGCAGATTATTACAATCATTCTTCTGGTGGTGGGATCCGTCATCCTTTACCGCCGCTTCGTCCGCGATGCGGAAAAGCTTTCCGCGAAATCGAAACAGCGCGAGAAGGAACGAGAAACCGGCGCCATTGGCACGCTGATCAAGGACCCGGAAACCGGCGAATACCGCGTGAAGCGCGAGGATGAGACGTAAGGCGGCGTCTCCACGCATAAAACCTTGACCCTTACGCCATGCCGTGGCACCAGTCCGCATCCGAAGTAAGTCAAATGCTTACTTGTCCTCCTAACGCCGCGATGACTGCAATGACCGATGTTCCCGACCACATGAACCCGAAGCGTTCCTTTCAGGCGCTGATCCTGACGCTGCACAACTACTGGGCCGACAAGGGCTGCGCGGTGCTGCAGCCCTACGATATGGAAGTGGGCGCGGGCACGTTTCATCCGGCGACGACCCTGCGTGCGCTTGGGCCCAAGCCGTGGAAGGCCGCTTATGTGCAGCCTTCGCGCCGCCCGTCCGACGGCCGTTACGGCGAAAACCCCAACCGCCTGCAGCACTATTACCAGTATCAGGTCATCCTGAAGCCCAACCCGTCCAACCTGCAGGAACTCTATCTCGGTTCGCTGAAGGCGATCGGCCTCGATCCGCTGCTGCATGACGTGCGCTTTGTCGAAGACGACTGGGAAAGCCCGACGCTCGGCGCCTGGGGTCTCGGTTGGGAATGCTGGTGCGACGGCATGGAAGTGTCGCAGTTCACCTACTTCCAGCAGGTCTGCGGCATCGAATGCTCGCCGGTTGCGGGCGAGCTGACCTATGGTCTGGAACGCCTCGCCATGTATGTTCAGGGCGTCGACAATGTCTACGACCTGAATTTTAACGGCCGCGAGGGTGAAGAGAAGATTTCCTATGGCGATGTCTTCCTGCAGGCCGAGCAGGAATATCCCCGCCATAATTTCGAATTTGCCGATACGGCCATGCTGCATCGCCATTTCATCGACGCCGAAAAGGAGTGCCTGGCGCTTCTCGCTGCCGGTGCGCCCGGTGATAACGACAATCAGCGCCTGCATAAATGCGTGTTCCCGGCCTATGACCAGTGCATCAAGGCAAGCCATGTCTTCAACCTTCTGGATGCGCGCGGCGTAATTTCGGTCACGGAACGCCAGAGCTATATCCTGCGCGTGCGCACGCTGGCGAAATCCTGCGGCGAGGCCTTCCTGCTGACGGATGCGGGCGGGCTGAACTGGAACCGGGCTGCCTGATTTTTGGTGGTAAGCTGTTGTCCAAAGTTTTGATGAATTTGAAAGGCCGATCTTGACGGCCTTTTATTTTGTGTGGATTGGTATGCTGAATATAACGATGGGTTTAACCGTGAATAATATTAGAAATTTCTGTTTTTTATTTGTGCTTACACTCGGATCCATTCTCGGCAACAGCGCGGCTGCGGAAACGACGGACTGGATGAGCGGCAACGATGCCTTTGCCCGCGCCGACAAGCTGCGTTCTTTCGGAATGATCGTCACCCGCATGGAGTGCAAGGACAGCGGCCAGCGCTCTCTCGATGTGGGCAGCGCGCTCGTCCGCATGCACTACACGCGCAATACGAAAATGCTCGACTGGGTCATAGACGGCTGGAATCATCTGGAGGGAAACAAGGAGTATTGGGCCGAGCGAGGCTACAGGCTTGCCTCCTATACTCTTTTTGTACGCAAGGTATCCGGTCTGAAATTATATTGTACCGTCTTTTATAAATAACGGGTGTTTGCTTACCGCAGCGTGTCGCTTCCGGCAAAAACGGACAGAATGAGCGAAGCCCCATGACTTTGCGGTAATGAGCGGCTATCGTGCGCGCAACGAAGCTGG
Organism: Agrobacterium tumefaciens str. B6; assembly: GCF_001541315.1. Classification (GTDB taxonomy): domain Bacteria; phylum Pseudomonadota; class Alphaproteobacteria; order Rhizobiales; family Rhizobiaceae; genus Agrobacterium; species Agrobacterium radiobacter. Next base: position 531,056 of record NZ_LMVK01000001.1, read on the forward strand.
GAATCGCAATTCATGTTCATCACGCTGGCAATCATCGCGGCAATCGCGCTTTATGTCGTCTTCATCTATAACGGTCTGGTCAAGGCGCGGCAGATGAAGGAAGAGGCGTGGTCGGGCATCGACGTGCAGCTGAAGCGCCGAGCCGATCTCATTCCCAACCTCATCGAGACCGTGAAGGGTTACGCGGCGCATGAAAAAAGCACCTTCGAAGAGGTGATCGCCATGCGCAACCGGGCGCAGGCCGTGCCGGCGGGGGATGTTGAAGGTCGTGCCCAGGCCGAAGGGCTGCTGTCGCAGGCGCTCGGCAAGCTCTTTGCGCTGGCCGAAGCCTATCCCGATCTCAAGGCCAATACGAACTTTCTGGAATTGCAGCGGTCGCTGGAAACCATCGAAGGTGAACTCCAGATGTCGCGCCGTTATTACAATGGCGCTGCCCGCGATCTCAACGTCAAGGTGGAAAGCTTCCCGTCCAATCTGGTTGCAGGCCAGTTCGGATTTTCCAAGGCGCCCTATTTCGAGATCGAGAACCCGGCCGACCGCGCCGTGCCGACCGTGAAATTCTAAGCGCATTGCTTCTTCGGCGGCTTAAAACCTCCCGTTCAAATTCCGATAATCCGGCTCTTCGCCGCATTCTTTGACAAGACGACAATCATGATCGAACTGACCATTACACCGCCCGGCCACCCGCTTTCCGGCAAGGTCGAGCCGCCCGGCTCCAAATCCATCACCAACCGCGCGCTTCTGCTGGCTGGCCTCGCCAAGGGCAAAAGCCGGCTGACCGGTGCGCTGAAAAGCGATGACACGCTTTATATGGCCGAAGCCCTGCGCGAGATGGGCGTCAAGGTAACCGAACCGGATGCCACCACCTTCGTGGTGGAAGGCACCGGTGTTTTGCAGCAGCCGGAAAAGCCGCTTTTCCTTGGCAATGCCGGCACCGCCACGCGGTTCCTCACTGCGGCGGCAGCACTTGTGGATGGCGCCGTCATCATCGATGGCGACGAGCACATGCGCAAACGCCCGATCATGCCGCTGGTGGAAGCCCTGCGCTCCCTCGGCGTCGAAGCGGAAGCGCCGACCGGCTGCCCGCCCGTCACCGTCTGCGGCAAGGGCACAGGGTTCCCGAAAGGCAGCGTCACCATCGACGCCAACCTCTCCAGCCAGTATGTGTCGGCACTTCTGATGGCTGCTGCCTGCGGCGACAAGCCTGTCGATATCATTCTCAAAGGCGAGGAAATCGGCGCGAAGGGCTATATCGATCTCACTACATCCGCCATGGAAGCTTTCGGCGCGAAGATTGAGCGGGTCAGCAACGCCATCTGGCGCGTGCATCCGACGGGTTACACGGCAACCGATTTCCACATCGAGCCGGATGCCTCCGCCGCCACCTATCTCTGGGGCGCGGAACTTCTGACCGGCGGTGCCATCGATATCGGCACGCCCGCCGACAAATTCACCCAGCCGGATGCCAAGGCCTATGAGGTCATGGCAAAGTTCCCGCATCTGCCCGCCGAAATCGACGGCTCGCAGATGCAGGACGCTATTCCCACCATCGCGGTTCTGGCCGCCTTCAACGAGACGCCAGTGCGTTTCGTCGGCATCGCCAATCTGCGCGTCAAGGAATGCGACCGCATCCGCGCTGTCTCGCTCGGCCTCAATGAAATCCGCGACGGTCTGGCGCATGAAGAAGGCGACGACCTGATCGTGCATTCCGATCCGGCTCTCGCGGGCCAGACGGTCGATGCTTCCATCGATACCTTTGCCGACCACCGCATCGCCATGAGCTTTGCGCTCGCGGCGCTGAAGATCGGTGGTATCGCCATCCAGAACCCCGCCTGCGTGCGCAAAACCTATCCCGCCTACTGGAAAGCGCTCGCCTCGCTGGGCGTCGACTATACCGAAAAGGAAAGCGCTGCCGAGCCGCAGCACTGAAGCCATTGAGGAGGGACCGCCCGTGAAGACCATCGCCGCAAGACTTCTCGCGTTGTTCGTCTTCCTGGGCGCGGCCTTCCCGGCTTTTGCGGAGGAATTCATCCGCTCCTACCATTCCGTCATCGAGGTGGCGGCGGATGGCAAGCTGGCGGTGACGGAAACCATCACCGCCCGCGCCGAGGGCCGGAACATCAAGCGCGGCATCTTCCGCGATTTCCCGCTTTATGCGTTGGATGCGAACAACCGCCGCACCAAGGTGGATTTCAACGTCGTTTCGGTGGAGCGCGATGGCGCGCCTGAAAACTGGCGCACCGAAAATATCGATGGCGGCATCCGCATCTATACCGGCAGCGCCGACCGCTTTCTGCCGACTGGTGAGCATATCTTCCAGATCACCTATACCACCGCCCGGCAGATCCGTTATTTCAGCGATTATGACGAGCTGACCTGGAACGTCACCGGTAATGGCTGGCAATTCCCCATGGGCGAGATTTCCGCGACCATCACTCTGCCGCAGGGGGTCAAGGCCACGGATACCGCCGTCTTCACCGGCCCGCTTGGCGCCAAGGGCAAGGATGCGCGGATTCTGAACGAAGGCAACGAGGTGTTCTTCGCCTCCACCCGCCCGTTTTCGGTGGGCGAGGGCATGACGGTTGCCGTCAAGCTGCCCAAGGGCGCCATCGCCGCACCTGATACCTCGCAGGAGGCAGGCTGGTGGCTGCGGGATAATCTCGCCATTCTGCTTTCGGGCGGCGGGCTTTTCGCCGTGCTCCTCTATTATCTGAGGGCCTGGTTCGCCGTCGGCCGTGATCCCGCAAAAGGCGTAGTCGTGCCGCGCTGGGATGCGCCGGAGGGGCTTTCCCCGGCTCTGGTCAACTATGTCGATAACCGCGGTTTTTCCGGCGCGGGCTGGACGGCGCTCTCCGCCTCGGCCCTTGATCTTGCGGTGAAGGGTTTCGTCGTTCTGGAAGACCTGAAGAACGCCATCGTCATCAGGCGCACGGAAAAGGCAACCGCTGCCGATCTGCCGACCGGGCAGAAGACGCTGCTTGCCTCCATCGGCGGTGCGGGGGAGACGCTGACCATCGACAAGGCCCATGGTGCGGAGGTCGAAAAGGTCGGAACGCAGTTCCGCGCGGCGATAGAGAAAGAACATCGCGGCAAATATTACCGCAGCAACGCCGGTTACACCGTGTTCGGCATCTTCTTCAGCATCGCCATCATCGTTGCGACGCTGGTGTTCGGCGATCTCGATGAAAGCGCCATTGCCGCCGTTCTGGTCTTCGGCTTTTTCGCATTCTTCTTCAGCATCCTGTCGATCGGCATCGGCCGGCAGTTCTCGCGTGGCGCACCGCTGCGCAAACGCATCGGCGGCATCGTCATGCTGGCCTTTGCCGGTTTTGTGGCCTTTTCCGCCATCGGCGGCATTGCCACGCAAATCCTGCTGGATGTGACACATGACACCAAGTCGCTGGCGCTGGCCGCCATTGGCGGCATCGTGCTCACCAATGCGCTTTTCCTGTTCCTGATGGGCGCGCCGACGCCGCTTGGCCGCAAGCTGATGGATGGCATCGAAGGTCTCAGAACCTATCTGCCGCTGGCGGAAAAGGACTGGATGAACCCCGCTGGCGCCCCCGCCATGTCGCCGCAGCATTTCGAGAAATTGCTGCCCTATGCGGTGGCGCTCGGCGTCGAAAAACCGTGGAGCCGCACTTTCGAGACCTGGCTTGCGACAGCCGCTGCCGGTGCCGTTGCTGCAAGTTATGCGCCCGGCTGGTATTTGGGCGGCAATTACGGCAGCTTTGGCGACAGGATCGGCGGCTTCTCCACCTCCATGGCAAATACCATCGCCTCCACCATTCCCCAGCCCGTCAGTTCCTCCAGTTCCAGCTTTTCCGGCGGTGGCGGTGGTGGTTTCTCCGGCTCGGGCGGCGGCGGCGGTGGTGGCGGCGGCTGGTAACGCCCGCCGGCGGTAATTTAACCGAATGCCTTGGTGACTTTTGCCGCGTTGCTTGCTAAGCCGACCGCAATCGTCCGACAACAGATAAAGTCCTGATCCCATGCCTGATCTTCTGCTTGAACTCCGCTCCGAGGAAATCCCCGCCCGCATGCAGCGCAAGGCGGCTGGCGATCTGAAGAAACTCGTCACCGACGCGCTTGTGGAGAGAGGGCTGACCTATGAGGGTGCGCGCGAATATTGGACGCCGCGCCGTCTGACACTGGATATTCGCGGCCTCAACGCCCGCTCCGCCGATGTGCGCGAGGAAAAGAAGGGGCCGCGCACCGATGCCAATGAAAAGGCCATCGAGGGCTTTCTGCGCGGCGCTGGCCTCAACGATATCTCGGAAGCGCAGGTCGTTTCCGATCCGAAGAAGGGCGATTTCTATATCGCCATCATCAACAAACCCGGCCGCCCGGCGGAAGAGATCATCGCCGAGGTGATGCCCGGCATCATCCGCTCTTTCCCCTGGCCGAAATCCATGCGCTCCGGCCCGGCCTCCATGCCGAAGGGCTCGAGCTATGCTGGCATTGAAGGCAAGGGCTCGGAGAGCCTGCGCTGGGTGCGCCCGCTGCAATCCATCGTCTGCCTGTTCGGCCCCGAACATGACGAAACGCAGGTCATTCCCTTTGTGATCGACGGCATCGTTGCCGGCAACGTCACCTATGGCCACCGTTTCCATGCGCCCGGCCCGATCACCGTGCGCCGTTTCGAGGACTATGTCTCGAGCCTTGAAAAGGCGAAGGTCATTCTCGATGCCGAGCGCCGCAAGGATATCATCCTGCACGACGCCAAGGACCTTGCTTTCGCCAATGGTCTCGACCTGGTGGAAGACGAAGGCCTGCTGGAAGAAGTTTCCGGCCTCGTCGAATGGCCACAGGTGCTGATGGGCACCTTCGAGGAAGACTATCTGCAAATTCCGGCGGAAATCATCCGGCTTACCATCAAGACCAACCAGAAGTGTTTCGTCACCCGTAATCAGGGTGCGGAAGAGGGGCTTTCCAACCGCTTCATCCTGATCTCGAATATCGAGGCAAGCGACGGCGGTAAGGAAATCATCCATGGCAATGGCAAGGTCGTGCGCGCCCGCCTTTCGGATGCCCGCCATTTCTGGAACCGCGACCAGGGCGATCTGCCCGATCTGGAAACGCTGAAGGAATCGGCTGCGAAGTTCGGCCTCGATCTCAAGAAGCCGCTCGACCAGCGCATGGCGAAGCTCGATGCGCTCAATGTCACCTTCCATGCCAAACTTGGATCGCAGGGCGAGCGTGTAACGCGAATTCGCGAACTGGCGAAGGCGCTGGCCCCGGTCGTCGGCGCCGATGCCGCTCTGGTGGACCGCGCTGTGGTGCTGGCGAAAGCCGACCTGCGTACCGAAGCTGTCGGCGAATTCCCCGAGCTTCAGGGCCTGATGGGCCGCAAATATGCGACGCTGCAGGGTGAAAACGAGAGCGTGGCCGCCGCGATCGAAGACCATTACAAGCCGCAGGGTCCCTCCGACCGCCTGCCGGCCGATAAGGTGGCGATCACGGTCGCTCTGGCCGATAAGCTCGACACGCTCGTCGGTTTCTGGGCCATTGATGAAAAGCCGACGGGTTCGAAGGACCCCTTCGCGCTGCGCCGCGCTGCGCTCGGCGTCGTGCGCATTCTGCTCGAGAAAAACGTGCGCCTTTCGCTGCTGAGCGTTGCGAAGGATGCGGACCTTCTCTCCTTCTTCCATGACCGCCTGAAAGTCTACTTGCGCGACCTCGGCGCGCGTTACGACCTGATTGACGCCGTCCTCACACCTGAGTCCGACGATCTGCTGATGATCGCTCGCCGTGTCGAGGCGCTCACCGCCTTCATCACCGGCGAGGATGGCCGCAACCTTCTGGCAGGCGCCAAGCGGGCCACCCAGCTTCTGGCCGCCGAGGAAAAGAAGGGCACCGTGGTAGCCGATGGCGTTTCGGAAGAGTTGTTGAAACTCGATGCTGAAAAGGCGCTCTATGCGGCGATCAGGACCGCGTCTGCAGATGCTGCGAAGGCTGTTGCGGGCGAAGATTTCCGCTCGGCCATGCAGGCGCTTTCGACGTTGCGCGCGCCCGTGGACAAGTTCTTCGAGGATGTGCTCGTCAATGACGAGGATGCGGCCATCCGTGCAAACCGTCTGGCGTTGCTGAAGGCCATCCGTGAAGCCACCGGAACGGTTGCGGATTTTTCGAAGATCACGGGGTGAGGGGTTTCGGGGTAGCCGTACATGTCAGTGTGCGCGGTTCACCCCCCTCTGTCCTGCCGGACATCTCCCCCACAAGGGGGGAGATCGAATCGTGGCGACCTCTCGATTATCTTTATGTTACGGCTTTGGCGGGGAGCGTCCCACTTGCCGATCTCCCCCCTTGTTGGGGAGATGTCCGGCAGGACAGAGGGGGTACTTTGAGGCTTGCGCTTTCGCAGGATGACTTACCATTGACCCACGCGCCTCCCAAAATTCTCATCAGCGCCTGCCTCCTCGGCCAACCCGTACGCTATGACGGAAAAGGCAAACCCTTCTCTCACCCGGCAATCGAGCGCTGGCAGAGCGAGGGCAGGCTGGTGACAATCTGTCCGGAAATGGCGGGCGGCATGCCCGTGCCGCGCCCGCCGGCGGAAATCGAGAAAGGGGCCTCCGGCCTCGATGTGCTCGAAGGCCGCGCCCGTGTGCTGGAAGTAACCGGTGGCGATGTCACGGCTGAGTTCATCGCCGGTGCGGAAAAGGCGCTCGCCTTCGCCAGGGCCAATGGCTGCACCCACGCGCTTCTGATCGACGGCAGCCCGTCATGCGGGTCGCTTGCGATTTACGATGGTTCGTTTTCGGGTATCAAGCACGCAGGCAATGGCGTGACGGCCGCCCTGCTCGAAAAGGCCGGTATTGCCGTATTTTCACCTGCCGATATCGACCGGCTGGATGCGCTTTCTCGTTGAGACGAGGCCACGCAGACATGGCATGGCTCATTTCCGAACGTGCTGATACTCTCCTCCGTCATTCTCGCCCTTGAGGCGAGATCCATTCCCCGCTGAAGATGTGGGTGGGTCGAGCCCGAGGATGACGCCGAATGTGTGGGGAACATGTTGGAGCACGTAAAAATGCCGGGTCTGTGCCCGGCATTTTTGTTTCAATCGCATGAGACCGTTCGTGGTCACCCCGCCATGCGCATCTCGTGCGCCATGCCATGAAGCTGATGGCCGGAGGAGACGCGGAAGCCGCGGATGAGGTTCAGCAGCTCTTCGGTATCCACCGCCAGCGCTTCCGCCGAAGCCGTGGTTTCTTCCGCCATGGCGGCATTGTGCTGGGTGGCAACATCGAGCTGGTTGAGCGACGAAGAGATCGATCGTAGCGTCGTATCCTGTTCGGCAGCCGAGTGGGCGATCTTGCTGACGATCTCGTTGGCGGATTTGATCTGGTCCGAGATGCGCTTCAGCGCATCGCCGGCCTCGCCGACAAGCCGCACGCCATTTTCCACCTGGGCGGAAGAGCGGGCGATCTGGTCCTTGATCTCCTTGGCGGCGGCGGCGGATTTCTGCGCCAATTCGCGCACTTCCTGCGCCACCACGGCAAAGCCCTTGCCAGCCTCACCGGCACGCGCCGCTTCAACACCGGCATTCAGCGCCAGAAGGTTGGTCTGGAAGGCGATGTCGTCGATCACGCCGATGATGTTCGAAATCTGGTCGGAGGACTGCTCGATACCGCTCATCGCGGTAATCGCTTCTTCCACCACCCGGTCGCTGCGCATGGCTTCGGAGCTGACGGTGGTGACGCGCTTGGCAGCGTCGGCCGCCCCTTCCGCCGTCTGGCGCACCGCAACGGTCAGCTCGTCGAGCGCTGCGGAGGTTTCTTCCAGATTGGCGGCCTGCCGTTCGGTACGCTGTGAAAGCTCGTTTGAAGCCTTGCGGATTTCTTCCTTGGAGCCGCCAATATCGATGCTCTTGGAGTTCACCTTGGCCATGGCGGCATCGAGATGGGTCAGCGCCTCGTTGAAATTGTCGCGCAGCGCCGCGTAACGGCTGCCAAGATCGCCGCAACGCACGGTCAGATCGCCGCCAGCGAGCTTCTCCAGGGACTCGCCGATGGTGGCGACGACGCGTGCCTGCAATTCGGCCTCGTCACGCTGCATGTCGAGATTGTTCTGGCGCTCGGCATTGAGCTGCCGCTGCTGTTCTTCCTCACGGCGCTGCATGGCGTGGCGCTCGCGCACCTTGTCCTGAAGCGAGGCGGTGGCCTTCGCCATCATGCCCACTTCGTTGGTGAGGCCGGTATGGGGAATGGCAAGCGAGACGTTCTCATTGGCCACTTCGCCAAGCGCGCGGTGGATGTCGCCGAGCGGCTTCGAAATGCCACGGATGACGTAGAAAGCGGCGGCAAGCGCCAGCACGAAGATCAGCGCGCCGATCGACAGCGCCTTCATCACATCGCCGCGAACCTGCGCGTTCAGATCATCGATGTAAACGCCGGTCACGACCACCACCTGCCAGGGCTCAAAGGCAAGGGCATAGGAGCTCTTGGCGTAATCATTGCCTTCCATACCGGGCTTCGGACCGTAGAAATCCGTTGGGCCGCCGCCATTGCGGCCAAGCCGCACCAATTCGTCACGATAGGCGAAACCCTTGCTGTCAGGCTTGCCCTTGAAGCTTTCGCCGACGCGCTTGGCATCGGGGTGGAACTTCATCGTCACGTCGTAGTCGTAACCGAAGAGATAGCCGTCGGGAGTGAAGCGCATGGCGCTGACAGTCGCGTAAGCCTGCTTCATGGCCTCGTCGCGCGAAAGCGTTCCGGCCTTTTCCTTGTCGTGGAAGGATTGCAGGATGGAGATCGCCGATTGCACCTGCGTCCGCAGCATGCCGTAGCGTTCCTCATAGATAGCATCGGTGGCGGATTTCAGCTGGTAAAACGTCGCCACGGCGAAGGCGGCCATCAGGGCCACCACGAGAACGATCAGTTGACGGGAAATGGAAAGGTTCTTCATGGGCGCTCACAAGCGTTTGGAATCGCGCGCCTGAAAATGCCGCGCGGTACCGATGTTTCAGAGAAGGGAGAGGCGCATGATGCGCGATAAAAGGCCAGAAAAGCGCGTGTCCCCGCCGTGGCCTCATCCTGTGCTGCATCGCACTATAAACCCACTTAGCGGCTAAAAATTTGAATAAATATTTAATTAGCGAAGGCTTTATCAGGCCTTATAGGCAGAATACGCGGCGGAGAAAGCAACATTCCCCGCATGGTTGCAGCGTCATTTCGGGAATACAGCGATGACGCGATTATTTGACGTTCGTCATCAAAAACGTCTTCGGCCGGTCAGTTGCCGCGCAATTTGAAATCCGGGAACTGGGGCGCGCCGATCACCGAGGCGCTGGCAGGCTCGGCTGCATTTTCGGTGGAAAGTTCCTTGACGGCTGCCGTGGTCGTCGTCACGTCGATGCCGGCCGGTGTCGAAACCGTCTCAACCGGATGTGCCGCGGGTTCCGACTCGTCATAGGTCGCGATGGCGGTGCTGGAGGTTTCCGTCATCCATGCGGGATTGGTGCTGACGAAGGTGACGGGCGCACCGCCAAGCCAGGCTTCGGTGCGCACCAGGGTGCGCTTGCCGTCGACTTCGCGCATTTCCGTGTGCTGCGTGCCAGGCTCAATGGAGGGAACCGCATAACCCTGCGTTACGGCTTTGCCCTTCACGGGCTGGCAGCCCGCGCAATCGCGGCGAACGAAGCTGCCATTGGCCACGTGCACGCCGTTTATATATTCGATGGAAGATGCCATCGCCGACCCGCCGGTCAGCGCGATAACAGCTGTCAGAAAAAGACGACGCATCGAAAACCCCCGAAATGACGGCGCGGCCTCGTGATCGAGGCACAGTGCGCCATTCAATATTCCGGCAAGTATTACCGATGTTTCGTTTCCATCGGGTCAGCAAACTTGGTAAAAATTGAACGAAATATTCGCTCCCAACCCCATTTTCCTTAAGGATCAGGCCTTTTCGCGCGCGACAGCCTGCCAGCCGATATCGCGGCGGCAAAAGCCGTTTTCCCACTCCACCTTGTCCGCCAGCGCATAGGCGCGGGCCTGCGCTTCCGTCACTGTCTTTCCAAGGGCGGTGACGTTCAGCACGCGTCCACCCGTCGCCACCAGACTGCCGTCCTTCAGCGCGGTTCCGGCATGGAAGACCTTCGCCTCTTCGCTCGCCTCGGGAATATGGGCGATCGGCGTATTCTTGTCGTAAGCGCCGGGATAACCCTTCGAGGCAAGAACGACAGTCAGCGCTGCGTCGTCGCTCCATTCCGCCTCAACCTTGTCCAGCGTGCCGGTGGCGGTGGCGTAGAGGATCGGCAGCAGATCGCTTTTCAGGCGCATCATCAGCACCTGGCATTCGGGATCGCCGAAACGGACGTTATATTCGATGAGTTCCGGGCCCTTGGCGGTAATCATCAGGCCGGCGAAGAACACGCCGGAGAAGGGATTACCATCCTTGGCCATGCCCGAGATCGTCGGCTCGATGATTTCCTTCATAGTGCGCTCCACCATGGCCGATGTCATGACGGGGGCGGGAGAATAGGCGCCCATGCCGCCGGTATTCGGGCCGGTATCGCCATCGCCGACACGCTTGTGATCCTGCGCGGTGGCGAGCGCCAGCGCGGTCTTGCCGTCGGAAAGGCAGAAGAAGCTGGCTTCTTCGCCGTCGAGGAAGGCCTCCACCACCACTTCGGCGCCAGCTGCACCGAAAGCGCCGTCGAAACAGTCGTCGATCGCGGTAAGCGCTTCCGCTTCCGTCATAGCCACGGTTACGCCCTTGCCGGCGGCAAGTCCGTCCGCCTTGATGACGATCGGCGCACCCTGTGCACGAACATAGTCCTTGGCCGGTTCGGCAGTCTTGAAACGCTGGTAAGCGCCGGTCGGAATATCGTAGCGCGCACAGAGATCCTTGGTGAAGCCCTTGGAGCCTTCAAGCTGGGCCGCCGCTTTCGACGGTCCGAAGGTGGCGATGCCGGCGGCACGCAGATCATCCGCCAGACCCGCAACCAGCGGCGCTTCCGGGCCGACGACAACGAAGTCGATTGCCTTTTCTTTCGTAAAGGCGATGACGGCCGCATGGTCTTCCACATCAAGCGAAACGAGTGTCGCGTGGTCGGCGATGCCGGGATTGCCGGGGGCGGCATAAAATTCTTCAAGCAAGGGAGACTGGGCGATTTTCCACGCCAGCGCATGTTCGCGTCCGCCGGAACCGATCAACAGAACTTTCATGGTCAATACCCCTGCAAATTCGCCAGTAACCTTGTGTCAGGGGCGTTAAGGGCAGGGGGGCGAAAGGTCAAGGAGAAAGCGCCGCAAATGCCCGTCTTTCCCTTGAAGTCAGCCTTTCCTGTGGAATCGTTCCCGCCTCTTGTTGTCACGCCACAATCAGACATTATGTTCGCCGCTCCAGATGTGACATCAGAGAACCTCATGACCGCAGATAATGCCCGCCTCACCACGCTCATCGCCTCCGAAATCAACGCCCGCGCCGATCAGGTGAAGGCGGCGGTGGCCCTGCTGGACGAGGGCGCGACCGTTCCCTTCATCGCCCGTTACCGCAAGGAAGTGACCGGAGGACTTGATGATACCCAGCTGCGCACGCTTTCGGAACGTCTCGTCTATCTGCGCGAACTCAATGCGCGCCGCGCCTCCATCGTCGATTCCATCACCGGTCAGGGCAAGATGACCGACGAGCTGATGGTCAAGATCATGCAGGCCGGGACCAAGGCGGAGCTGGAAGACCTCTACCTGCCCTATAAGCCGAAGCGCCGCACCCGCGCGGAAATCGCCCGTGAACGCGGTCTCGGCCCGCTTGCGGAAGCCATCTGGGAAAACCGCGCTGCCGATCCGGCGAAATTGGCGGAAGCTTATGTGCAGGGCGAAGTGGCCGATGTGAAGGCGGCGCTTGAGGGCGCGCGCGACATCGTGGCTGAAACCATGACGGAAAATGCCGATCTGCTCGGCCGCCTGCGTGATTACATGCGCCAGAACGCCACCTTCCGCGCCAAGGTCGTGGACGGCAAACAGGCGACGGGCGAAAAATTCTCCGATTATTTCGATCATTTCGAGCGCTGGGCGACGGTGCCCGGCCACCGCGCGCTGGCCATGCTGCGCGGCTGGAACGAAGAAATTCTGACGCTGACGATCGATGTCGATGCGGATGATCCCTCACCGGTGAAACCCGCGCAGCGCACCATCGCCGCCGCCTTCGATATCCGCAATGCGGGGCCTGCCGATCAATGGCTGATGGAGGTCGCTGGCTGGACCTGGCGGGTGAAGCTTTCTATGTCGCTGTCGCTCGATCTGATGCGCGAGTTGCGCGAGCGGGCGGAAGAGGAGGCGATCAATGTCTTCGCCCGCAATCTGAAGGACCTGCTGCTGGCAGCCCCCGCCGGCTCCCGCGCCACCATGGGGCTTGATCCCGGCATCCGCACCGGCGTGAAGGTTGCGATCGTGGATGGTACCGGCAAGCTCCTGGACACCAGCACGGTCTATCCCTTCCCGCCGAAGAATGACGTGCGCGGTACGCAGGCGGAACTCGCTTTGCTCATTCGCAAACACAATGTCGAGCTGATCGCCATCGGCAACGGCACGGGCAGCCGCGAGACGGAAAAGCTGGTGGCCGATCTTCTGGCGCAGATGCCGGCTTCCGCTTCCGGTGCAAAGCCCACCAAGGTCATCGTCTCGGAAGCGGGCGCATCCGTTTATTCCGCTTCGGAGCGGGCGGCAGCGGAGTTCCCCAATCTCGACGTTTCGTTGCGCGGCGCCGTTTCCATCGCCCGCCGTCTTCAGGATCCGCTGGCGGAACTGGTGAAGATCGAGCCAAAATCCATCGGTGTCGGCCAGTACCAACATGATGTCGATCAGGGCCGTCTCAGCCGCTCACTCGATGCTGTGGTGGAAGATGCGGTGAACGCCGTCGGCGTCGATCTCAACACGGCCTCGTCGCCGCTTCTGGCGCGGGTCTCCGGTCTCGGCAGCTCGATTGCCGATGCCATCGTCGCCCATCGTGACCAGACCGGGCCGTTTGCCAGCCGCAAGGAATTGCTGAAGGTGCCGCGCCTCGGCCAGCGCACCTTCGAGCAATGCGCGGGCTTCCTGCGCATCCCGAACGGCAAGGAGCCGCTGGATGCTTCCTCGGTTCACCCGGAGGCCTATGGCGTGGCGAAAAAGATCGTTGCCGCCTGCGGCCGCGATCTGCGTTCGCTGATGGGCGACAGCGCCGCGCTGAAGGCGCTTGATCCGAAGACGTTCATCGACGAGCAATTCGGTCTGCCCACCGTAAAAGACATCATCGCCGAACTGGAAAAGCCCGGCCGCGACCCGCGCCCGAGCTTCAAGACCGCGACCTTTGCCGAAGGTGTGGACGAGATCACCGATCTGAAACCGGGCATGCTGCTGGAGGGTACGGTCACCAATGTCGCCGCCTTTGGCGCCTTCGTGGATATCGGCGTGCATCAGGACGGGCTTGTGCATGTGTCGCAGCTTGCCGATCGTTTCGTGAAAGACCCGCATGAGGTCGTCAAGGCGGGCGATGTCGTCAAGGTACGAGTCGTGGAAGTGGACGTGAAGCGCAAGCGCATCGGCCTCACCATGCGTAAGGATGGCGGCGAGGCAGCGCCGCAGCCGATGCGTGAAAAGGGCAATGCCAGCGCCATGCGCCACGCGACATCAAAACCGAAAGAGCGCAACGAGGGGTCGCAAACCGGTGGTGCGCTTGCCGCCGCGCTGGCTGAAGCCATGAAGCGGCGCTGACCCTGGGTTGAAATGATTTTTTACCAAAAAGCCTCGCCGTATACCCCGGCGGGGCTTTTTCCTTGATGAAATCGTTCAATTTTTTTGAAATAAGACTATCTTGAAACTTGTGCCGAAAGGAATACGGTCTGCAAAATTGATAAGTGAGACTTAGCAATTGGGGGTGCCATGGCGTCGTCTCTGCATGTTCTTCTCGAAAAGATAATCAAGATCGGTGATCTCACCGTCAACAGCCCGGGCGGCAGCCGCACTTTCGGCAACGGCACGGGAAAAAAGGTGGTTCTGAACTTCACCGATGAAGCCGCCATGCAGGAGATAGCCGCCGATCCGGCGCTGAAGCTCGCTGAAATGTACATGGAGGGCCGGGCGAAGGTCGCAGAAGGCGACATCTACGATTTCCTCGCACTGGTCAAAGGCAACACGCTGAGCGAGGCGCTGTCCTTCGGCATGGTCTGGCGCGGCATGGCGCGCATCATCGCCGCCCGCATCAAGATGCATCTGCCGGTCAATCACAACAAGAGCAATGTCGCCCATCATTATGACCTGAGCGCCAAGCTGTTCGATCTCTTCCTTGATGAGGACTGGCAATATTCCTGCGCCTATTTCAATCCGCCCGGCATCAGCCTTTATGAGGCGCAGGTCGCCAAGAAACGGCATATAGCGGCCAAGCTGATGACCGAGCCGGGCCAGAGCGTGCTGGAAATCGGCTCCGGCTGGGGCGGTATGGCGATGTATATCGCTGAAAGCGCCGGTGCCGACGTGACCGGCATCACGCTCAGCGAGGAACAGCTGCGCGTTTCCCGCGATCGTGCGGCAAAACGGGGCCTTGCCGGTAATGTCCGCTTCGAATTGCAGGATTACCGCTATCTGCCGGCCTCGAAGAAATATGACCGCATCGTTTCCGTCGGCATGTTCGAACATGTCGGGCCGACGCATTATCGCGATTATTTCGACAAGGTGGCGGAGGTGCTGGACGACAGGGGCGTGATGGTGCTGCATTCCATCGGCCAGCCCAGCCCTGCACTGGCGACCAATCCCTTCATCGAAAAATATATTTTCCCCGGTGGGTACATACCCTCGCTTGCCGAGGTGCTGCCGTCGATCCAGAAATCCGGGCTGCTGGTGAAGGATATCGAAATCCTGCCCATGCATTATGCGCATACGCTCAGGCATTGGCGTGAGCGTTTCGTGGCGCGCAAGGCGGAAGCGATAGCGCTTTACGACGAACGTTTCTTCCGCATGTGGGAATTTTATCTGGCGGGGTCGGAAATGGCCTTTACCCACGAAAATTTCCATATCTTCCAGATCCAGCTCGCCAAGGACCGCGATGCCGTTCCGCATAATCGCGACTACATTGCGCAGAACGAGGCGAAGCTGCTGGAGTTCGAGAAGACCCGTGCGCCACTCGAGAAGGTGACGTTCTAAGGTGTTTCCCCGTCATGCCGGCTCAGGGCCGGAATGACGGGGAAGTAGCCGCCGGTTTGCTTTCCCGCTCTGGTTAATGAAATGGAAAGACAATCCCTCTAATTCTACGGGCACCTTGTCTGTATTGCGTTTCTGGGGTTCTTTCATGTTCAAGCCATCAGCGGCCGCCGCCGCCTGTGTCCTGTCGCTTTTTGCCGTGGGCAATGCCCATGCGGAAGGCTGGTTTTCGGGCGACTGGTATCTGAAGCTCGGTGGTGCGGGTTTCACCGCGCCGAAATATCAGGGCGACAACAAGAATGAATTCGGCTTTTCGCCCATCATTTCGCTCGGCCGTCAGGGGCAGGGCGCACGTTTTACCTCGCGCAACGACAGCGCCTCGATTTCGCTTCTGGACAATGGCCCGATCAGCATGGGTCTGGCCGGCAAGCTGGTTTCCCCACGTGACGAGGGCGATTCCGCCGATCTCAAGGGCATGACCCGCATCAAGCGCGGCGGCGAGCTTGGTGGTTTCGCCGAGGCTTATCCGACCGACTGGCTGCGCGTTCGCGGCGAAGTCCGTCAGGGTATCCGCAGCCATAGCGGCGTGGTCGGCGATGTTGCCGTCGATGCCTTCACCGATATCGCCCCCGGTATCCAGATTTCCGCCGGCCCGCGCGCCACGTGGGTGAGCAGCAAGTACAATGAGCGTTATTACGGCGTCAGTGCCGCACAGACGGCCGCCGGTGCGCCATCGCCCTATAGCCCGGGCGGCGGCCTGCATTCCGCCGGCATCGGCGCCGCCATCACCTGGAAGGTCACCGAGAACGCCGAAGTCGGGTCGTTTGCGGAATATCGCCGCCTGACCGGTGATGCCGCCGATAGCTCGCTGGTGCGCGAGCGCGGCTCGAAAAACCAGTTCATCATCGGTGTTCAGGCAAGCTATAAATTCAATTTTTCGCTGCCCTGAGACAAGAAACCGAATGTCTGAGGTTGATGGCCCGCAGGAAACCGTTGCGGGCCTTGATGTTTCTGCCAATCCGCGTTCGACGTCATCCTCGGGCTTGACCCGAGGATCCATTGATTTCAACGGGTTGTGGATCCTAGGGTCAAGCTCGAGGATGACGTCGGTGAGGTTTTCGCTTTGCCGGTGGCGTGTTGCAATCCGCCAAGAACCGCGCATCTTTGCACTTTGAAAACCGTTCCGATTTTTCCGCCGATGCTGTAGAACCATCCTTATGGTTCACCACAGCGATTTGTCAGACCGCGTTTCCGACGCGCCATCCAACAACTGGGTCTATCGGATTTTGCCGAGGTCCCTCTGGCCCTATGCGCAGCTTGCACGATGGGATCGCCCCATCGGCTGGCAATTGTTGATGTGGCCGTGTTTCTGGTCCGCGGCCCTTGCGGCCAATGTGGCGGTGGCAAGCGGCGGCTTTTCCTGGGCGACACTGATCTGGCATCTGGCGTTGTTCTTCATCGGGTCGGTGGCGATGCGTGGTGCGGGCTGCACCTATAATGATCTGGCCGACCACAAGATCGACATGGCCGTGGCGCGCACCCGTTCGCGGCCGCTGCCTTCCGGCCGCGTGAGCCGGATGCAGGCCAAGGTCTTCATCGTCCTGCAGGCGCTTGCCGGGCTCGTCGTGCTTTTGCAGTTCAACAGTTTCGCAATCGCGACCGGCATATTCTCGCTGGTTTTCGTGGCGATCTATCCCTTCGCCAAGCGCTTCACCAACTGGCCGCAATTTTTCCTCGGCCTTGCCTTTTCCTGGGGCGCGCTGATGGGCTGGGCCGGGCAATTCGGATCGCTCGCCTGGCCGGCTGTCCTGCTTTATGTCGGCTCCATCGCCTGGACGATCGGTTATGATACAATCTACGCCCATCAGGACAAGGAAGATGACACCGCGGTGGGCATCGGTTCGACCGCCCTGCTGTTTGGCGAGAACACACATCGCTGGCTGGTTTTCCTTTATGGCACAGCCCTTGCCATGATGTTCCTGTCGTTCTGGATGGCGGACGTTAACATCATTGCCTATAGCGGCCTTGCCGCTGCCGCGCTCATGCTGTTCCGCCAGGTCTGGGTGCTCGATATCGATGACGTGGACCAGTGCCTCGTGCTGTTCAAATCCAACAACCGCGTCGGCGTGCTGATTTTCGCAGGCCTGATCCTGTCGCTGTTGCTGGCGTAAGCCGTGAAAATACGGAATGGAAAAAGCCCGGCCGCGTCATCCGCGCCGGGCTTTTTGATTTGTCTGGCTGAAGATTATCAGCTGCGGGCGATGATTTCCTTGCCCTCGATCTTCATGCTCATGCCGAGCGAACCGGTGGAGCGGCGAACGAGGAAGCGGGGACGGCGTTCCGCGAAATAGGAATGGCGGCGGCGCGGACGGGTATTCTGGGTGCGCACCTTGCCGAGATGTTCTTCCAGCGGACGGGCAACGCCATCGGCTTCCACCATCAGCATGGGAATGCGGTAGGCTTCAGACCAGCTGCGCCAGTCGGCGGCGATATCGCAGAGATCGTGAGCGACGAGAAGCGGAACGCAGAGATCCGGATCGTCATGGTGCAGTTCCAGGGTCACCGTCACCTGTCCGTCGCCATGGTCGATGGCGCGGGCGGCAACACCCTTGAAAGCGCGGGCAGGCAGGGCGAAGGACAGAGGCAGGCCGGAAGAGGACAGAACCTTTCGCAGAACGGCGCCCCGTTCATCGAGAGTGACGGCGACATCGGTCGCGCCATTGCCTTTTCCATAGGTGACCTGTTGCGGAAAACGTGCCGGGTCGAGTCTGAGAGTGGCGACGGCCCAGTCGGGCTTCAGAACGGTCTTGGTCATGTTTATTCTACCCTTGTTTTACCTGAGAGCCGGTTTCCGGTCTTCTCATCGGGACTTTTCGTCCTCTGATGTCGGGAGAATATCCGCCGCATGTTCGAGACTGCTTAAAAATCGCGGTTAAGAAAACTTTGCATTCCCAAATGGTTAGCAAAACACACTGTGGCATGGTTTCGCTTAGGTAAAGCAGATCGAGACAATGCGGTTTTTATCCCGATCGGAATTGTGCTCTTTCAAGCTACGGGCAAGGCGCGTCATGCATAGTCATGCCAAGGCTTGCCGTGCGTCCGGATGGGCGCGCGATGGGTGGTTCAAAACCGGAGCTTTTGGTGTCCCCGAGGGGATGCGCTGTGCTCCAGGGGGCATACGGATGGTATCGACTTATCTCAGCTACGACCTCATCAACCGCGATATGAAGGCAAGCATCTCGCGCGTGTCGCAGCAGGGGCTCGTGGAGCGGCAGACGAAATATTACAAGGAAAACATCGGCAATGTGAAAAGCGTCGATGAATTCCTCGATAACTACCAGCTCTATTCCTATGCCATGGATGCCTTCGGTCTGGGCGAGATGACCTATGCCAAGGCCTTCATGAAAAAGGTGCTCGACAGCGACCTGAACGACCAGAACAGCTTCGCCAACAAGCTGACCGACGAGCGTTATCGGGAATTCGCCGCCGCCTTCAATTTCAGCTCTTCGACAAAGACCGTGCAGACAGACGCACAGCTCGACAAGATGATCGGGCTTTATGATACGTCGATCACCAATCTGAACAGCAGCCTTGCGGAAGAGACACGTTATTACAAGGCAATCATCGGCACGGTGACGAATGCCGACCAGCTGCTGCGCAACGACCGCACCCGCGCCTATATCTTCCAGGTCTTCGGCGTCGATGAGAAGACCTATTCCTATGCCCATATCAAGGGATTGATGACGAGCGACGTCAACGATCCCAATAGCTACATCAACCAAAAATACGGCGCGGCCTATAATGACGCGGTCGAAAAACTGACGATGAAGGGTAATATCGAACTGCATGCGCAGGTCACCACCCGGATTACGGCCATCGATACCGAACTTGCGGGCACGGGTCTGACAAACGAAGAGCGCACGAAACTCGAGGCGGAAAAGGTGACCCGCCAGGACCAGCTGACCCAGCTTGAGGCCGTTTTGCCACCAAAGGATGAGTGGGAGGCGAAGCTTGCGGCGATCAAGGCGGAACAGACGACGCTGTCGAACACCGTCACCCAATATAACAAGATGGCGCAGATCGCTAACGCCTTCGAGTTCAAGAATGACGGCACGGTAACTGCTGGCGGGGCACAGACGGCGGACAATCTGAAAGCCATCACGGACTCCTATATCGGCAGCGCAGCGCGTGTGACGCCGACCGTCGCGACGCTGAACCGCGATTACTTCGAATCGAAGATTGGTTCCATCACGACAGTAGAGGAACTGATGTCGGATGCGCGGCTTGTCAATTACATCAGAACGGCCTTCGACCTGAACGACCTGACCATCGTGCCGGCAACGATCAAGAACATCCTCACAAGCGATCTCAGCGATCCGAACAATTATATCGCGACCATGGGCAAGAACGACAAGCGTTACCTCGCCCTGAAAAACGCGTTCAACTTTCTACCCGACGGGACGCTCGCGGCCGGCACGACGCCGCAGACAACGACACAGACCGCGACGACCACCAGCGGTTACATGACCCATTACAATGATGCGGACGAGGCAGCTGACGCAAAGGCGCTCACGCTGTTCAAGAGCAGCATTGGCAAGGTCACAAGCGTCAATGATTTCCTCGGAACCAATGCGGTCTATACCTATGCGCTGAAGGCTGTCGGCCTCGATCCCGCCAAGGTGAACATCTCCGATATCCAGAGGGTGCTGACCAGCGACCTGCAGGACAAGAAGAGCTACGTTTATACGTTGAAGGATGATCGGTATGTGAAGCTTGCCGAACTCTTCAACTTCACCAAGGACGGTTCGGTCGGTGCACCCATTCTCGCGCAGTCGGAAATCGAGCTGCAGACCATGTCGGCCGACTACATCAAGAAGAAATCGGCTTTCGGTACAGCTAAGGACAAGGAGGCCGCCACGGCCGAGGCGAAATATTTCTCGGGCGAAATGCAGAAGATCAAGACGCTCAGTGAATTTCTGGCCAATGACCGCCTGACCAAATTCGCGATGGAATCGCTCGGCATTGACCCCACGAGCGTGACGAAAGAACAGCTGCAGAAGATATTCACGTCAAATCTTGATGACAAGGACAGCTACGTCAACAAGGAGATGGATCCGGTCTTCCGCCGCCTCGTCACCGCCTTCAATTTCGACACGGACGGCAAGCTCCTTCATGAAGACCGCAGCCTGATCCAGACCCGGCGCGGACTTTATGAAACGCTCGACAATTATCTGACCCAGACGCTGGAAACGCAGGCGGGCGAAGAAAACGCCGGCGTGCGACTGGCGCTCTATTTCAAGCGCATGGCGGCCGGGACGACATCCTATTATTCGATCCTTGCCGATACCGCGATCCAGAACTTCATCAAGACTACCTTTGGCATTCCCGATGAACTCGGTAATGCCGGCGTCGATACCCAGGTGGCGATGATGAAGAAATATTTCGACATCAAGGATTTTCAGGACCCGGATAAGGTCAAGAAGCTGATCGCCCGTTTCACCATCATGTACGACAATCAGCAGAACGTCGCCGATCCCATCATGACCCTGTTCAATGGCAGCGGCTCGGTGGGTATCAGCGGCGATACGTTGCTGGCGGTCGCGACGCTACGGGCACGATAGCTCGAAAAGAGGAAGGCCGGACATGTCCGGCCTTTGCCATACCCACTATCCCCTCACCACCCCGGCAGCATATGCCCGGCGCGCAGGCGCGGCATCTTGGGGTAGGTCTTCACATCATTGTCCATCTCGTCGGCAACGCTCATCGGCGAGATATTGTCGAGGCAGGCGGTGATGTGGGCGGGAATGGCATTCACCAGCGAAGGCGAGAGACCGGGGCGTTTCATCAGGCCGATCTGCACCGGCGGCAGCGGCGGGGAAACATCGGCGGCAGTCAGAACCTTCATGCCGGGGGGCCGCGCCGATTCCGGCAGCACCGAGACGGCCATACCGGCCAGCACGGCGGCGGCGACCACGGTGGAAGACCAGCTGGTAAACAGTACCTGATAATCCCGCCCATCGGCATCGAGGGCCGAACAGGCGAGCTGACGCCAGTGGCAGTCGCGCCGGCCCACGGCGAGCGGCACCGGCGCGTCATCCTTCAGCGGATGGTTGGCGGAGGCCACCCAGCAGAGCGGTTCAGTGCGCACCACATCCGAAGAGCGCGCGCGTGGATTATGGGTGACGAGGGCAATATCCAGTTCCCCGCGCGCCATTTTTTCGGCCAGGCTGACCGAGGGTTCGCAGACGATATAGAGCTCGACATTGGGGTGAGTCTTGGCAAAACGCCCGATGATCTCAGGCATGTAGCGGTCGGCATAGTCATCAGGTGTGCCGATGCGCAGCGTGCCTTCCAGCCTGTTGTCGTCGAAGGCGGCGATTGCCTCGTTATTAAGGCGGATGATGCGGCGGGCGTAATTCATCAGTTTTTCGCCCTCCGCCGTCAGGCGGTTGCCGCGCCCGTCCTTGGCGAAAAGCTGCTTGCCGATGCGTTCCTCAAGCCGGCGCATCTGCATGGAGACGGCGGATTGCGTCTTGAAGACGCGATCTGCGGCCTTGGTGAAGCTGCCCGTATCAACGATGGCGATGAAGGTGTGCAGCTGGTCTATGTCGAGAGGTGCGGACATGGATGGTCATCCATCAGAATGATTGATGCCTCACATTAGAAACATTCGTTGGACTGATCAATAGTCTTGCGACATTTTGACACCAAGCAAATCAATATCAACCCCGGGCCGACGAGATGTCGAGCCCTCAACCCGAGGCAGCTTCTCGCGCGTGGTGCGCCGGGAGCGGTGCCGCATCGTGCCGTTACGGAAGGATAAGTGTCATGCGCACGGCAGAACGGAGAATGGAACTGGAACTCGCAACCGGCAGGGAAAGCGATGCGCTTCGTCGCCTCGTTGTCGGTGTTGCTTCGACCGTGAAAACCTTTCTGCAGCGCATCTATAACCGTATCTGCGCCAATGAGCTGACGGAACTCGATGACCGCCTGCTTGCGGATGTCGGCCTGGTGCGATCGGATGTGACGAACGCGCTCAATACCGGCCTTTTCGATGACCCGACCGCCCATCTGACCCGGGCTGCACAGCTACGCTCGGTCACGCGGTTTGAGGCGCTCTAAGTTTTGTTCGCGCAACTCCGGCAGACCTCCAGCTGCCGGAACTGCTCCGAGCTGAAAAGTTTTCCCCGCAGGGTGATTTGCCAATAGCCCTGCCTTTGCCCGGTGTCAGGCCCCTCGGCCGCGCCGGGCTTTTTTAATGGCGGTGCAGCTTTAGTGCCAATGCCTCAATATTGATATTCCTCGAAGACCGGCAGCACCGAACCGCCCCAGCGGCCATTATAAAGCGCAAGCAGGTCTTCGGCGAGGGTGGTCTTCTTGGCCAGAACCTCATCCAGCGAGGACAGGAACACGGTCTCATCCTGGCCTTCGCCATTCAGGCGTTTGCGGTTTTTCAGGCCGGTGCGGGAAATGTCGAGCACCTCACGGGCGATGCCGAGGAGTGGCTTGCCGGCGATCTCTGCGGCCAGACCCTCGGCCGGTACGGCGTCGCGTAGCGCAATGACCTCATCGAAACTCCAGCCGGCCGTCAGTGCATCGGCAGCATCAAGCGCTTCCTGATCATAGAGAAGTCCGACCCAGAACGCCGGCAGGGCGCAGATGCGCCTCCACGGGCCGCCATCCGCACCGCGCATTTCGAGGAAGCGCTTCAGGCGCACATCCGGGAACAGGGTGGAAAGATGGTTCGTCCAGTCGCCCATTGTCGGCTGCCACTCGGCGATTTCGCCCTTTAGCGCGCCATTCATGAACTGACGGAAGGTGACATGGGTGCAATCGTGATATTTGCCGTCGCGCACGATGAAATACATCGGCACATCAAGCGCCCATTCCACATAGTCCTTGAAGCCGAAGTCATCTTTGAAGGTGAAGGGCAGCACGCCCGAGCGGCGATTGTCGGTGTCGCGCCAGATATCGCCGCGCCAGGAGAGCAGACCGTTCGGCTTGCCTTCGGTGAAGGGCGAAGAGGCAAAGAGCGCGGTTGCCAGCGACTGCAGCTTCATGGAAACGCGCATCTTCTGGCGCATGTCGGCTTCAGAGGAGAAATCGAGATTAACCTGAATGGTGCAGGTGCGGTACATCATGTCGAGACCTTTGGTCCCGACCTTCGGCATATAGCGCGTCATGATCGCGTAACGCGATTTCGGCATATGCGGCGTTTCGTCATAGCTCCACAACGGGCTGCCGCCGATGCCGAGGAAACGAATGCCCATCGGCTCGGCCACTTCGCGCACGGTCGCCAGATGCTGATTGGATTCCTTGCAGGTCTGATGCAGGTTTTCGAGCGGCGCGCCTGACAGTTCGAACTGGCCGCCCGGCTCGATGGAGATGGCCCCCATGCCGTGCTGTTCGCCAAGGCCGATGATGTTCTCACCGTCCATGATCGGCTCCCAGCCGAGCTTTTCCTGCATGCCCTTCAAAAGGGCCGAAATGCTGGCTTCGCCGAAATAGGGAACGGGACTGTTATCCTTGCGGAAAAAGGCGAATTTTTCGTGTTCGGTGCCGATGCGGAAATCGGCTTCAGCTTTGCAACCGCCTGCCAGATAATCTGTAAGCTCCGTGACGGAGGAGAGGGGTGTCTGGTCGGTCGTGTCGCGTGCCATGGCTTACCTTGTTATGACGTCTCTGTTGCGGCGAGGCATATGATTGGCAGATAGGGCCGGATCGTATCCGGAGGCAAATGAATTTCTTTTAAAGATGCATGAAGCGCAATGGTGCCTCTCAGTTCCAGTCGCCGATAACAGCCTGAATGACTGCAAGTGCGGCGACGGCGGCCGTGTCGGCCCTCAGGATTCGCGGCCCGAGCGGAATGGGGGTGACGAAGGAAAGGCCGCGCAGAAGCTCCCGCTCCTCTTCGGAAAATCCGCCTTCCGGGCCGACCAGCAGGGCAATTTTGCGTTCCGTGACGGATTGCAGGATTGGCAACGGATTTTGCCCCGCATCGCCTTCGTCACAATAGATGATGCGCCGGTCGTGAGGCCAGGACTCGAGCATGTCCTTCAGTTTCACAGGTTCGGCCACGTCGGGCAGGGACAGTATGCCGCACTGCTCGGCCGCCTCGATGGCGTTGGCGCGCAGTTTTTCGGTGTTGTGAATCTTGCCCTGAACATGCTGCGTCATCACCGGCTGCAACAGGCCGGCGCCCATTTCCACCGCCTTCTGCACCACATAATCCATGCGCCCGACTTTCAGCGGTGCGAAAAGATAATGCAGGTCAGGTGCATCCGGCTGCGGACGTGTCTGCTCGAGGGGCACGAGAATGATCTTCTTGCGGCTCGGAAAGGAAAGGCCCGTTTTCCATTCGCCGTCCCGCCCGTTGAACAGCAGGATTTCCGCGCCGTCGGTCATGCGCAGCACATTGACGAGATAGTTGAACTGTTCGGTTGTTGCCTCCTGCGCGACGCCTTCGGCAAGATTGGCTTCGATGTACAGGCGTTGCATCCGGAAATTAGCGCGCATGGGATTTTTCGGTTTCAGAGAAAGAGGAAGGACATGAGCCAATAGAGCAGCGCCGCAAGCGTTGCACTTAAGGGAACGGTGACCAGCCAGGCGGCGATGATCGTCATGAAGTGGGAGCGCCGGACGAGATAACGGCGGCGCACCTCCGAGGGATTGTCGGCATATTTTTGGGCGCGGCGGATTGTCTGGCCGGCTCCCGCCTGAACGAGCTCCTGCCGCCGCCGTGACGATTGCGTATACCATTCACGGAAGAAGCCAACGCCGAACACCGCGCCGATGGCGGTGTGGGTGGTGCTGACCGGCAGGCCGAAGCGCGATGCAACGAGGACAGTGAGCGCCGTGGCCACGGAAACGCAAAACGCGCGCATCGGATTGAGCTTGGTGATCTGTTCACCGACGAGGCGGATGAGGCGCGGGCCATAAAGAAGAATACCGCAGGAAAGCCCGAAGGCGCCGACCAGCATCACCCACAGCGGGGCGCGGGCGGGGTGCCCACCGCCTCAGCATGCAGGGCGCGCACGATGGCCACGACAGGGCCGATGGCGTTCGAAACGTCATTGGCCCCATGCGCGAAGGACATCAAGGCGGCGGCGAGAACGGGCGGCCATTGGAACAGGATTCGAGGCGACGGTTGCGGTTCCCCAGCCCTCCCGATTGTTTGGGGATGATCGGCACACAAAGCCGCCACGCCACAAGCCCGGTCACCAGCCCTATGAGGCTGGCATGGCCAAGCGACACATGCATGAGCTGCCGCAATCCGACCCAGATGAGATAGGCCATGAAGACGCCCGCCATCAGGCCGATGAGAACCGGAACCCACAGCCGGGCCGAGCCGATCTTATCCTTGCGGTAAATGATGAATTCCTTGATGAAAGCAAGGATGGCGACGGCGATGAAGGCGCTGATGAAGGGTGCGAGTACCCATGCGAAGGCGATGCTGCCGAGCGAAAGCCAGTCGACCGCTTTCGCCCCATAGGCGGCCATTCCGGCGCCCGCAACCCCGCCGACCACCGTATGGGTGGTGGAGATCGGCGCTCTTGTCCAGGTCGAGATATTGACGAGAAGGCCGGCGGCGAGAAGCGCCGACAGCATCGCCCAGGAAAAGGCGGTCCTGTCGGGGATGGTCTCGACGTTGATGATGCCGCTGGAAATGGTCTCCACGACATTGCCGCCGGTGATCAATGCCCCGGCAATCTCGCAGATGGCGGCGACGATGAGCGCAACGGCAAGCGGCATGGCCTTGGCGCCGACCGCCGGGCCGACATTGTTCGTCACGTCGTTCGCGCCGATATTGATGGCCATATAGGCGCCGATGGCGACGGCGGCGATGATGATGACGGCACCCGCGGTGCCCGTGACGAAAGCGCCTGCGAAGACAGCCGCGAGAACAACGAACATGAACCCCGCGCCAAGGCCGGCAAGCTGCTGCGTGACGTGCAGCGTCGCCTCCTCGACACGGGTGAACTTGTCGAGATCCTTGTCGAGCGTCGGCTTCATGTTTGATGGCGGCTTCGTTGCCATTCACACCTCGTTTGCCAGCATTCCCTTTCGTCCGGCAGCGTCGCAGGTTGAAGGCAATTTACAGAAAGACTGTTACATCTCGCACATCTTTCCAAAAGGAAAGACGATAAAAGCCATGTTGGAAAAACAAACTGCACATTGCCACATCAGGGGCGGGCGCGCTATTTCGAATGCGCCATCCGCTTGTCGAAAGCGAGCATAAGCGCCTTCAGTTCCGGCTCGTTGACGCGCTTGCCGGCTTCTTGCGGACTGACCCATTCCAAACGTCTCGATTCCTTCTCGGGAAAGCTTTCCTGCATTTCCGAAACTTCGAGCAGATGCACCTGCACCCTGCATGGCACGTTGACGCCGCTGTTCAGCTTTTTCTCGTAGTCGTAATAACCGAAGGGCGCCTTTTCCACCGTGCCTTTGACACCGGCTTCCTCATAGGCTTCCTGCTCGGCCACCGCATGGGCCTTCTTGTTGGCCATCGGCCAGCCCTTGGGAATGACCCATCGGCCCGTATCCCTGCTGGTCAGCAGCAAGACTTCCGGCCCCGGATTTTTTTTCGACAATCGATAGCACAGCGCCGCATATTGCTGTCGCGGCGGTCTGCGCAACATCAAGCCAACATCTGTCGCCAATCGATTCAAAATCTTCAATCCGAATAAATCCTCTTTGCCGGGTAGTGATAATTGCTAATATAGAGATGCCGCAGATTCCGCCAATCCCCCTTTACCCATGTGGTAGATTTGCGAACAAAGTTCTGACCGGGCGGTTCCCCGCGGCCGGACAGCCGATGCGGTAATACTCTCTCTGCCTGCCTTCAAGCCATTCAGAATGCAAAGCCGCTATGAATTGTGGCCGGGGCTGCTTTAATCAGGGGTTATACCCCAGTGCCGGAGGCCCTGGACCACACCGTCCGCTTCTCTCGCAGCCGCGTGAAAAAAGCGCGTATCCTGATGTGCCAGCGAGACAAGCTCCGGCAGGGCATTGCCGACGATCACGCCGCGAATATTCTTCAACTCGAACATCGCCCGATCATTGCCAGTATCGCCCGCAACCACTGATTCGTCGAGGCCGATGCGTAATTGTCCACATAACCATGTGAGCGCTGCGCCCTTGTCCGCGGCTTTCGGCAAGATGTCGAGGTCGCGATCGCTGGAGTAGACGAGACGGGCGTCGATATCAGCCGCTACAAGCGCTGCTTCGATCTCCCCGAGCGTGGCGTCATCGGCGTCATGCAGGAACCAGCTCGATTTCAAGCCGTGCTGGTAACGCTCCTCCTGCATCGTCACACCGGGAATTCCGGCCATGACCTCGGCAATCTTCCGCGGGTCGAAACCGGTGCCGAGGGACTGTGTGTAGGCGCTTTCCAGTTCGCTTCGCTTTTTGGCGTGCAGCATCGTGCCGACGCCGCCGATGATGTAGTCCGGCTGCGGCAGCGGCACCTCTTCCAGGAGGGCAAGCTGGTCGTCGATCAGCCTGCCGCTGTTGAAAACGAGGAGGGGACGCTTTGCCTCCGGCAATGAGTGCCAGAAATCGCGAAACCGCCGCGTGGCGTCATTGTCGCCGACAACGGTTCCGTCGAGATCGGTGGAAAAAAGACGAAGCGGTTTCAATCGCCGTCATTCCATGGTTCGGCCCAGTCGGCTTCTTCCAGAACCGGCATCATGGTCCTGCCTTCCACAAGGGCGAGCAACTGCTGGGCAATGCCGGTCCAGGTGAACAGGCTGCGCGCCTTGTGTGCCCCCATGCGGGAAAGCCGCCCGTAAAGCCGCTCGTGCTTGAACGGTTTCATCATGGTGATGCCGAGGTCTTCCTTGTCGAAAGGATCGGCAAACAGCGCATGGCGGCCATAGCTCACGGCCCGGAACAACCCGCCATGGATGGTGACGACAGTTGGCGTGCCGCTCGCCATCGCCTCGATCGCGGTCATGCCGAACGGCTCGTAGCGGCTGGAAAGCACGAAAAGATCGGCAGCGCGATAGATATCCGGCAGGTCCTCGTCCGCGACATAACCGGAAAAGGCCACCTTGTCTTCCAGACCGAGCGCTTTCACCCGCTCCTTCAGCTGGTTGAGGATCGTGGTTTCCTGTTCGTCCATATTCTCACCGCCAACGGCGAGATGCAGACGGGCTTCCGGTTCACGCTCCGCAAGAACGGAGAAGCCGTCGATCAGCAGATCATAACCCTTGTTGGTGGCGAGCCGCCCGAGCGCCAGCACCACCTTGCCCTCGAAGCCGAAACGCTGCCGGATCATCTGCCGCGTCGCATCCGAAACCGGGAAGAAACGGTTGTCGTCATAACCCGGCGGGATCATGTGGATATGCTTGCGTTTTTGCCCGTAATCCTCGATCAGGACATCCAGCTGTACCGGAGTGGTTGCGATAACCATGTCGCAGCTTCGATAGATGATCAGTTCGTGCTGGATGCGCTCCCTGAAGTTGAACTCCAGTTCGAACGTGTCGGCCTTTTCCGGATAGTCCGTCTCCATCTGGCGCTTCTTCCAGATGCCAAGCGAATGCGGCGTGTGCAGATGCGGGATTTTGAGCGCTTCGGAGAGCCTCTGGCCTGCCACGCCGGCGTCCCAGTAATGGCTGTTGATGAAAGAATAATTCAGGTCGTTCTTCTTGATGAAACGCAGCGCGTTTTCGCACCATTCCATAAGGTGCCGGTGCAGATATTCCTTGGGAATGAAATCGCGTCCGCCGCAGGGAATGCGCACCACGCGGACGCGCTCGTCAACCTCGTCGAATTCCGGCTGGTCTTCGAAGCGGCGGGTATAAAGATCGACGGTGTAACCGAGCTGGCCGAGTTTGCGTGCAAGCTCAAGCACATAAACCACCTGTCCCCCGGTATCGGCCGCGCCCAGTGGCGGATGCGCGGCGACATAGCCATGCGTCGATATGAGAGCTATCCGCGGATAGCGTTCAGTTTCGCTCGTGGTTGTCATGGGTCCCATCTTGGTAAATTTTTCCAATTAACCCGATAAAAAGACCGAAGAGCACAAAAGGTTCCATCAAAAACCGAATAAAATGGATGGCGCATTTCACCAGACGGTGTTTTCAGCCGCTGCGCTGCTGCTGTCGCAAACGGGAAATCCGGTCCCATTCCCGCGCCTGATGGGCCTTGGAGGTTGTCTCCACGATGAAGTCGATATGGGCTTCCGCCGCCGCCCTCGCTGCTGCCGGATTGCCGGCGGCGATGGCATCGTGGATGGCGATATGTTGCCTCAACACCTCGTCATGGGCGCCCGCGACGGTGAAGATGAGATGGCGATTATAGAAGATGTCGTCGCTCAGAAGCTTGTAGCAGGAGCGCAGCGTGTGCATCAGCACGATATTATGCGCTGCCTCGCCGATGGCATTGTGAAATTCCACATCGCCTGACAGTTCCTCTTCGAAGCGGCCCGCCTCATGCGCCTCACGCATTCGGTCGACGATGGCGGCAAGGTTGCGCCTGTCCGGTTCCGTCGCCCGCTGTGCGGCAAGTTCGGCGGTCATGCCTTCGATATAACGGCGATATTCGAGGAAATCCCGCGTCGCCCGGCTGTGGCGGGTAATCAGTGCGCTCAACGGGTCTGAAAAGACCGCGCCGACGATATCGGCGACATAGGTGCCGCCGCCATGCCTGCTCACGAGAAGGCCGCGGGTCTCAAGCTCCTTCAGCGCTTCCCGCAGGATCGGGCGTGATACATCCAGCTTCTGCGCCAGTTCCCGTTCGCCCGGCAGCCGGTCGCCATCCCGCAAGATGCCGTCGAGGATCAGTTCCTCAAACCGCAGCACGACCTCCTGCGATGTGCGGCTGTGCTCGATGCGCGCAAAAAGCGTTTCGTCCATCGCAGAAGTCTCCGGCGAGATGCCGCCCCGTATTTGATGCCGTGCAAAGTACCAGCGAAGCGTCGCACTGGTCAAATATTCTATCCAGTTCTTCGTGTGCCTTTTCCTGCCTGCGGCAACACGGCATCTGCCCTTTGAAACTGGCTTTTGTTAAAGCAGCAGCTGGACAGGGTGATGATGGCGGATTTTTCCGCCAGATGGATCAAAACAATTACATTGGCTTCGATTGCGGTGTTTTCATTGCGATCGATGGCTTAGAAATCCGGGACAAGAAGCGGGGACGATATCGCAATGGCCAAGGGTAGATTTGCATTCGCAAGCGCGCCGGAAAGGTCGCTGGCACTGGGCGAGGTGCATGCGCGGCCGACCGTGCTGCTCGCCCCATCGCGCATCATCATCCAGCTCGCCTTCATGATGGATGGCGGCTCGGCCGTGCATCACTCGGTCATCGCGGAAATGTCGCGCAGCCGTGGTGTCGCACCACCGGAACGAGATGCCCGCCACCATGCAATGCCCTGGGGGCAGGGGACTCTTCGCTGGGAGCGGCATACCGAGTTCTCGACCTGGTTCTGGGATGGCCCCGCACCGGAAAAATTTGGCGGCGAAATCGCGGGCGATCCCTTCGGCGACGGCTTTTCGCCACCCGGCTCGCTAATCTCGGGCGTGCGGCTGGAAATCCGTCCTGAGAACGGTGTCACCTCCCAGGCGGAAGCGATGTTCGAACCGACCAGCCTCTGTCACAGCGATGTGCGCAACGGGCAGGCCGCTATCCTCACCGATTTCCGCCAGGATCGCGACGGGCTGACGCAGATATTGGTGATCGACCGGGGCCTCACCGATTACAGCCGCGGCGCGCTGGTGCAGCGGCTGCTGGATATCGAGACCTACCGCACGCTCGCCATGCTGGGCCTGCCGATGGCGCAGACGCTGTCGCCGGAAATCCGCCGCATCGAGGATGGTCTGACCGGCATCACCCAACGCATGAAAAACGGTGCGCGCGACGAGGCCGATGCGCTGCTGGCGGAGATGACCCGGCTTGCGGCGGAACTCGAAGCCAATGCCGCGCTCAGTCTCTATCGTTTCGGCGCCAGCCGCGCCTATGACGGCATCGTGCGCGAACGCATCCGGGCGCTGGCGGAAACGCCGGTGCAGGGCCATGAGACCATGGGCAGCTTTCTGGAACGGCGCATGGCGCCCGCCATGCGCACCTGCCAGTCGGTGGAGGAGCGGCAGGCCAACCTGTCGCGCAAGCTCTATCGCGCCACGGCTCTGGTTCGAAGCTGGATCGATGTGGAACTGGAGCGGCAGAACACGGTGTTGCTCAACACCATGAACAAACGCGCCGCCATGCAGCTTCGCCTGCAGCAGACGGTCGAAGGCCTCTCGGTCGCCGCCATCTCCTATTATGTCGTCGGCCTCATCGGTTATCTCACCAAGGCGATCAGCCATGATGTGCTTCCGGTTGATCCGGCCGTGGTCACCGGTATCTCCGTTCCCTTCGCCGTGCTTGGCGTGTGGTGGGTCGTGCGCCGCATCCGCCGCTCCCATGCAGAGGGCGGGCACTAAGGGACCACCTAGTCTCCCTCATTCCTGTGCTTGTCACAGGGATGAGGAAGGCGGCGGCGCCTTCAACCCTGCTCCCAATAGGGCGAAGGCCCATAAAGTCCGGCCAGATAGTCGATGAACAGCCGCACCTTCGCGGGTAGGAACTGCCGGCTCGGATAAACCGCCGACAGCGTGACATTGCGCGATCCCTCATAACCGGGCAGCACTTGTACCAGCTTCCCGCTGCGCAATTCATGGCCGATATCCCAGGTGGAACGCAGCGCAATGCCAAGTCCTGATATCACCGCCTCGCGGATCACTTCGCTCGAATTGGTGACCAGCATTCCCTCCGGCCGGATGCTGAGCGCACCGCCCGGCCCCTCCAGTCGCCACACGTCGTTATTGTGCGCCGGCAGGCAGCGGTGTTTCTTCAGATCCTCGATTGTCGCCGGCATGCCGTGGGCCGCCACATAGTCCGCCGAGGCGCAGAGCACGCGGCGCACCGGCGCCAGACGGCGGGCGACGAGGCTGGAGGAGTTGAGATCGGCAATACGGATAGCCAGGTCGTAACCACCCTCGATGATATCGATGAACTCGTCGCTGAGCACCAGATGGACCGAGAGGTCCGGATGCCGCTCCATGAATGTCTTCAGATGCGGCGCGATATGCATGCGCCCGAAGGAGGTGGGTGCGGAAACCTTCAGTGTGCCGTTGACGGTGTTGGCGCGGCCGGAGACGAAATCCTCCGCTTCCTCCAGCCCTTCCAGTACGGCCAGCACTCGCTCGTAAAAGCCCTGTCCCGCTTCGGTCAAAGAAATCTGCCGCGTGGTGCGCTGGAAAAGTCGTGCGCCGAGCTTTTCTTCCAGCCGCTTGATGCGCTTGGAAATGACGGCGGGCGAATAGCCAAGCTCCTTGGCGGCGAGCGACATGCTGCCGGAGGCGGCAACGCTTGCGAAGACTTCCAGATCGCCCAGATTTGTCATAGTTGCCCTTGATTATTTCCAGAATGGAAAAAATCCATATCATTTGATTGCGCCGTTTCAAAGTGGTAAAGAAACAATACCAGTTGGTGAAATGGCATGGAGGAGGGGCGGTGACACAGCCGATAAAGTTTCTGGAGCCGCGCGCGAAGGTGGTCGCAGATCGCGACCGCATCATAGCTGATCTCAAGGATATTCTGCCGGCGGACTGTCTTGTGCACGAGCCGCGCGAACTCGTGCCTTTTGAAACCGATGCCTTTGTCTCTTATCGCCGCCTGCCGCTTGCCGTGGCGCTGCCGAAGACGACCGAGGACGTGGCGGCGGTGATGAAATATTGTCATCGCTACGGCATTCCGGTCGTGCCGCGCGGCGCCGGCACCTCGCTCGCCGGCGGGGCGATCCCGCAGGAGGATGCGGTGGTGATCGGCCTTTCGAAGATGAGCGCGATCCTTGAGCTTGATTTTTACAATCGCACGGCGCGGGTGCAGGCGGGCGTCACCAATCTCTCCATTTCCGATGCGGCCGGCGCTGAAGGTTTCTTTTATGCGCCGGACCCAAGCTCGCAGCTTGCCTGCACCATCGGCGGCAATATCGGCATGAATTCCGGCGGCGCGCATTGCCTGAAATATGGCGTCACCACCAATAATCTGCTCGGCGTGAAAATGGTGCTGGTGGATGGCACTGTTCTCGAACTGGGCGGTAAATATCTCGATGCCGGCGGTTACGACCTG
Organism: Agrobacterium tumefaciens str. B6; assembly: GCF_001541315.1. Lineage (GTDB taxonomy): Bacteria > Pseudomonadota > Alphaproteobacteria > Rhizobiales > Rhizobiaceae > Agrobacterium > Agrobacterium radiobacter. Next base: position 564,289 of record NZ_LMVK01000001.1, read on the forward strand.
CTCGCCCTCGTCTGCGGCTCGGAAGGCCAGCTCGGCATCGTCACCGAGGCGACGGTACGGCTGATCGCCAAGCCGGAAGGCGCGCGCCCGGTGCTGTTCGGTTTCGAAACCTCGGAAGAAGCGGGTTCATGCGTGGCCGATATCATCGGTGCGGGCATCATCCCTGTTGCCATTGAGTTCATGGACAAGCCGGCCATCGAGATCTGCGAGGCCTTCGCCAAAGCGGGATATCCGCTGGATGTCGGCGCGCTTCTGATCGTGGAGGTCGAAGGCTCCGAGGCGGAAATGGACGCCATGCTTGCCGATATCGTCACCATTGCCCGAAAACATGGCGTGAAGACGGTGAAGGAATGCCAGTCGGCCATGGAGGCTGCGGCGATCTGGAAAGGCCGCAAATCCGCCTTCGGCGCAACGGGCCGCATCGCGGATTATATCTGCATGGATGGCACGGTGCCGCTTTCCCAGCTTTCTTATGTGCTGAAAAAGACGAGCGAGATCACCGACCGTCTCGGCCTGCGCGTCGCAAACGTCTTCCATGCCGGTGATGGCAACATGCATCCGCTCATCCTGTTCAATGCCAATGATCCTGAAGACGCGGCCCGCGCGGAAGAGGCAGGCAATGAAATATTGAAGCTCTGTGTGGATGCGGGTGGCTGTTTGACCGGCGAGCATGGTGTCGGCATCGAAAAACGCGATCTGATGCGCCACCAATATGGTGAGGCCGATCTTGCCCAGCAGATGGCGGTGCGGGCGGCTTTTGACGAGGGTTGGTTGATGAACCCTTCCAAGGTGTTTCCGCTGGAGGGGAGGGGATGATGGGTTTGAGTTTTGTGACGTTGACGGGTGTGGTTTACCCCCCTCTGCCCTGCCGGGCATCTCCCCCTCAAGGGGGGAGATCGACTCGCAGCAAGGTCTCGTCTTTCTTATCGGTCGAGATAAAGCGACGCAGGTGCGCCTTGCCGATCTCCCCCCTTGAGGGGGAGATGCCCGGCAGGGCGGAGGGGGGTATCCCTTGCGAAAACTTCGCTGTCCCATGCCCGGAGCCCGCAACCCCATGCTGACGCCGTACGCAGAAACCCAGGTCGCCGATATCATCCGCGACCACGCGACCCGAAGAATCCCGCTGAAAATCTTCGGCGGCAATACCCGCTCCGGTTTCGGCAATGCCGTGGCGGCGGAAACCGGGCTGAGCTCCCGCGCAATGGCTGGCATCGTTTCCTACGTCCCCGCCGAAATGGTCATGACCGTCAGGGCCGGCACGCCACTTGCCACCATCGAAGCCGCCCTTGCACAAAACCGGCAGACGATGGCCTTCGAGCCGATGGACCACCGCCCGATCATGGGCACAGAAGGTGAGCCGACCATCGGCGGCGTCTTTGCCGCCAATGCCTCCGGCCCGCGCCGTTATGTGGCGGGTGCCGCCCGCGACAGCCTGCTCGGCATCCGTTTCGTCAATGGCAGCGGCGAGATCATCAAGGCCGGCGGCCGGGTGATGAAGAATGTCCCCGGGCTCGACCTGTCGAAGTTCCTTGCCGGATCTTTCGGCACGCTCGGTTTTCTCACGGAGGTGACTTTCCGCGTATTGCCGAAACCGCTTGCAGAAAAAACCGTGGTCGTTTCCGGTCTCGACGATGAGGCGGCGACACGCATCATGGCCGCGGCGATGGCGCTGAGCGTCGAGGTCTCCGGAGCGGCGCATCTGCCGGAAAGCGTGCGTTCCCGCTTCATCGATGGCAACCTGCCGGAAGGTCCGGCGACAATTCTGCGGCTGGAAGGGCTGCCCGCCTCGGTGGAAGCGCGCGCCCGCAAGCTCCTCTCCGTCATGGACCGGGTCGGGCCATGGGCGCTGCTGGAGGGCGAAGAGAGCGGGCTTTTATGGCGGCAGGTGCGTGATGTCGCGCCCTATGCCGGTCAGAATACCAAGCCGCTGTGGAAAGTCTCCGTTGCACCTGCCGCCGGCCACCGACTCGTCGCTGCGCTGCGCATGGAAGCGGGCATCGATGCCTTTTATGACTGGCAGGGTGGTCTTGTCTGGATGCAGATGGAGGCGGACCCGGAGGCCGCTTTGCTGCGCGGCGCTATCAAGGCGCTGGGCGGCGGCCATGCCACGCTGGTGAGGGCAAGCGATGCCGTGCGCGCCACTGTGGCGGCCTTCGAACCGCGCCCGGCGGCGGAGGCCTTGTTGTCGGCGCGTATCAGGGAAAAACTCGATCCGACGGGCATCTTTAATCCCGGCAAGATGGCCGTAACGATGCAAAGGGCGGTCTGAACCATGCAAACATCCTTCACGCCGCAGCAACTGGCCGATCCGCATGTGGCGGAATCCGAAAAAATCCTGCGCAAATGCGTGCATTGCGGTTTCTGCACTGCCACCTGTCCCACCTATGTGACACTCGGCAACGAGCTGGACAGCCCGCGCGGCCGCATTTACCTCATCAAGGACATGCTGGAAAACAGCCGCCCGGCCGACCGTGAGGTCGTCACCCATATCGACCGCTGTCTTTCCTGTCTTGCCTGCACCACCACCTGTCCCTCCGGCGTGGATTACATGCATCTGGTTGATCATGCCCGCGCCCATATCGAACAGACGTACAAGCGCCCCTTCATGGATCGGCTGATCCGCAATCTTCTGGTCGCGGTTCTGCCCCATCCCACCCGTTTCCGGCTGGCCTTGCAGCTGGCAAGGCTGGCGCGGCCTTTCGCGGGCCTGCTTGCCAAAGCCCCGGCGCTGAAACCGCTGCAATCCATGCTCGCACTCGCCCCTGCTGCCGTGCCTCCTGCCTCCGCCTCCACCCGTCCGGGAGAAAGACCGGCGGAGGGCGAAAAGCGCGGGCGCGTCGCCATCCTCACCGGTTGCGCCCAGCCGGTGCTCGACCCCGGTATCAATGAGGCAACGCTGCGGCTTCTCGCGCGGCTCGGCATTGAGGTTGTGGTGCCGAAGGGCGAGGGCTGCTGCGGCTCGCTGGTGCATCATATGGGCCGGGAGGAAGAGGCGCTCGCTCAAGCAAGGCGTAATGTCGATGTCTGGACCCGGGAGATGGAAAATGGCGGCCTTGACGCTATCACCATCACCGCGTCGGGTTGCGGCACCACCATCAAGGATTCCGGCCACATGCTGCGGCTTGACCCCGCCTATGCGGAAAAAGCCGCGCGGGTTTCGGCGCTGGCGAAGGACATCACCGAATATCTCGCCCGTCTCGATCTGCCGCAAAGGCAGAGCCAGGGCCTGACGGTTGCCTATCATTCCGCCTGCTCCATGCAGCACGGCCAGAAGATAACGCTCGCACCGAAACAGCTGCTGAAGGCGGCGGGTTTCATAGTGCGTGATCCGGCGGAGGGGCATCTGTGCTGCGGCTCAGCAGGGACCTACAACATCCTGCAGCCGGAGATTTCCGGCAAGCTGAAGGCCCGCAAGGTGAAGAACATCGAGGCCACACGGGCGGATGTCATCGCCACCGGCAATATCGGCTGCATCACGCAGATCGGAACCGGCACTGATATGCCGATCCTGCATACGGTGGAACTGCTGGACTGGGCTTATGGCGGGCCGAAACCGGCGAGGCTTTCGGTTTAGAGCGCCGTTTGCCGATAAGGCAGCGATCCGGAATGACGGCGCGTGACGACAGGTCGGGGCCGGTGCGCCTTTCGGAGGCTTCTCCTCATCCCTGTGCTTGTCACAGGGATCCAGCCAGCCCAAGGACTTGGGCTGAAAGGACTCTCCCCGCCGCGCAGACGCGCGCGACGGCTGGATTCCTGTGGCGAGCACAGGAATGAGGGAAGAGGGTGGTTACTCCGATACTAGAACTTATACGCCACGCCGAAATTCACCGCATTGGTGATGATGTCGGTCTTCAACGAGCCGCCATTGTCGATATCGACGTCGACGAAGGAATAGGTGCCCTTATATTCCACGAAGGTCGACCAATTGTCGGTGATGCGGTAGCTGAGGCCGGCCTGCGCCTGCAGGGTTGCGCCGCCGAACTGGTATTCGAAGGTCTTGCCCGAGGGACGATATACTTCCACATGCGGCACGTTGATGCCGACGCCGGCGCCGACGTAAGGGGTGATCGGCAGGGATTCCAGCGGAAAGCGGTAGAGCGCGTTCAGCGTCAAAAGGTTCAGGCCGTCGGTGAATTCGAAATGCGACCAGCCGGAACGGGCAAGCGTCTGGTCGTCGGCATAGACCTTGTCATGTGTGAAATCGAGCGAAATACCGAAATTCCGGAGCTGGCCTTCATCAAACCAGTAGGTGCCGCGCACGCCCCAATAGGGCGGGTTGGAAAAGGACTTGCCTTCCCATCCGGCCCGGAAATCCGACCCGTCGGAAACCTTCACATCGCTGTGCGGCGCGCTTTGCCAGCCGCCGTAACCGGAAATTTCAAATTCGCCCGCTATTGCGGCAGAGAAGGAAACGCCGCTGCAGAGCAGGGCGCAAACAAATAAAGTATGGCGCGACATGAAGTGAATCCAGATTGATATCAGTAATTCACCAAAGCGTTTTTTGATAACATTTGAATGACAGAAACGAAAAACGGGCGGTCTATTGACCACCCGTTTTAAGGCCGTTCCGTCATCCCCCTGAGAGAGGTCCGGCGCCTGGCGTCCCCCGCCAAGTTTCAATTTCATTGAAGTGAGCCGGATTGTACCGCTGCAAGGCGGCAATTCAAGCGGATACGCCGCCATTCCGGCCCTGCAGCGGCCGGAATGACTGAACCGTTGCCATCATATCACTATGACCCTGGTTCCCACATTCACGCGCTCGTAAAGATCGGTGACATCCTCGTTGCGCATGCGGATGCAGCCGGAGGAATTGTTGCTGCCGATCGTCCAGGGCTGGTTGGTGCCGTGAATGCGGTAAAGAGTCGAGCCGAGATACATGGCGCGCGCGCCCATCGGGTTGGCCGGGCCGCCTTCCATGAAGGCCGGCAGGTAATGTCCCTTGGCCGCCTCGCGGGTGATCATTTCCTTCGGCGGGGTCCAGCTCGGCCACTCCGCTTTGCGGGTCACCTTGTGGGTTCCGGCCCATTCGAAACCGGGCTTGCCGACGCCGACGCCGTAACGCCGGGCCTTGCCATCGGCGAGCACGAGATAGAGGAAGCGGTTCGGCGTATCGATGACGATGGTGCCCGGCTTCTCAGCGGTGTCATAGCTCACGATCTGCGGCAGGAATTGCGGCGCGATCTGGGTGCGCACCGGCGCGTTCGGGCGGACGGCGGCATTCTGCACCCGTGCCGGGCGCTGCGATGTGACGCCGGAGCTGGGTCGCTGCGGCATGGCGGCCGCCTGGCGCTGCTGGAACAGCGGCTGGCGTGCGGCAGGTGCGCGCGGATAGACCACGGGTCGGACATTGCCGCGGCCACCGAGCTGGGTTACCCAAGGGGCAGAAAGGTCCGGGCTGACGACGACGGGCGGACGCTCGCGATAACGCTCATTGGCCATGGCGGCCGGGACGGCGAGGGTGGAAACGAGGCTCAGCGCCAGAAAAACGGACTTCATCGGCATCGGGTGGACTCTCTCTGCGGGATGTCGCAACTATGAATTTGCGGGACTGTTCGTCCGCTTTGCCGGACACGTTCGCACCTCGACGCCAGCGAATCGTAAATGGCTGTTCATTAAAAAGCGCTTGATTAGGGAAAGCTGGATTTAAGGTTAGCGCCCGGTTTTGAAACGTGGTGAATGAGTGGTAAGCGCGCAGGTTCACACCGCTTGCGAGCGGTAGCGAAAGGGATTGTCGGCACAATGAGCGAAGCGGGACTTGAAACGGGCGCGGATGGCCTTGTGCGGTGTTTCTGGCAGCAGGGGCTGGAGGATTACAGCCGTTATCACGACGAGGAATGGGGTTATCCCGTCACCGATGATCGCCGCCTGTTCGAGAAGATCTGTCTGGAAGGTTTTCAGTCCGGCCTTTCCTGGCTGACGGTTCTGCGCAAGCGCGAGGCTTTCCGTCTTGCCTTCGCCAATTTCGAATTCGAAAAGGTGGCTGAGTTCGGCGAGGCCGATATCGAGCGCTGCCTTGCCGACAAGGGCATCATCCGCCATCGCGGCAAGATCGTTTCGACCATCAACAATGCCCGCCGCGCCGTGGTGCTGCGCGACGAATTCGGTTCGCTCGCGCGTTATTTCTGGGGTTTCGAACCCGCCGCCGCAGAAAGGCCGCAAAGGCTCGACTATGCGACGTTAAGGGCTAACCCCACCAGCGCCGCCTCCACTCGTCTTTCCAGGGATCTGAAGAAGCGGGGCTGGACTTTCGTCGGCCCGACGACCGTCTATGCATTCATGCAGGCCATGGGTATGGTCAACGATCATATCGAAGGCTGTCATTGCCGCCAGCCGATAGAGGTCATGCGGCGGGAGTTTGTACGTCCATGAAGGTAACCTCCCTTCTCCTGGCTCTCACCATGGCCGCGGTCGCCGTGCCGCATTCCTCCTTCGCCGAAGAAGGCCGCAATGTAGACGGCATCTGGCTCGATGACGGCGAGAGGCTGAAGGAAGTGGCGCTGCCGCCAGCCGGCCCGCTGAAGCTTGACGGCTGGACGCGGCGCGGGCGCGGCGATGTCTATCGCCTGAAAGTAAAGGCCGGGCAGACGGTGAAGATCGAGCTTGCCGCCTCCAGCGAATTCGTCCTGATGGCGGTCTTCGATTTTTCGACGCCGGATGAGGATGCGATCTTCTTCAGCGATTCCGAAGGCAAGGTCGCGACGCTGACGCCGAAGGCGGATACGGAATGGCTGATCCGCCCGACGCTTATTCTGGGATCACCGCGCCGTGGGCTGGGCGCGCACTACACGTTGACGGTCAGCACCGGAAAATAACGGCCCGCCTTTTGCTCAGGCCGCCTGGGTCAGCACAATCAGTCCGAAACTCAGAACACAAAGCAGCACGAGCGACAGGCTGGCGGCGATGACGACCTTGCCTCCGGCATGGCGCAGGCTGCGGATATCGACCGAAAGGCCCAAAGCCGCCATCGACATGATGGTGAGGATGTTGGAGAGCGAGGCAACGGGGCCGATAAGAGCCTCGGGAATGAGTCCGAAGGACCGGGCCATGATCATCAGCACGAAGCCGATGATGAACCACGGAACCATCTGCTGCAGCTTCAGGCGTCCCTTGTCGGACCGGCCGTGGATGACGGAGAGGGCAGCGATCACGGGCCCCAGCATCAAAACGCGGATGAGCTTGACGATGGTGCCGGTCTGCACGGCGATCGCGCCGAGGGGGGCGGTGGCCGCCAGAACCTGCGGCACGGCATAGACCGTCAGGCCGGCGAAAATGCCGTATTGGGTGGCATCGAGACCCAGAAGCTGCGGCAGGAACGGCATCAAAAGAACAGCGGCGACGCCGAGGACAGCGGTAAAGGCAATCGAGGCGGCAACATCTTCCGGTTTGGCGCCAATGGCGGGCGCTGCGGCGGCAATGGCGGAATTGCCGCAGATGGAGTTGCCGCAGGCAATCAGCGTCGCGAGCTTGGGTGGCAGGCCCAGCATTCGTCCGGCCGCGTAGCTCACGACCAGCGACAGCGCGACGATCAGCGCAATGCCGCCGATCAGCAAGCCGCCTGCGCCTTTGAGGATGGAAAGGCTCAGGGATGCGCCAAGAAGCGCCACCGCGATTTCGAGCAGCGTCTTGGCGCTGAACTTTATACCGGCCGAAGCGACGGCAGGCAGAGACACCAGCGAACGCAGCAGCGTGCCGATCAGAATGGCGAGCACAAGATCGCCAAGCCATGCGTGGCCCGCAAGCCGCACCTGAAAGCGCTCCGCCAGAATGGCGGCGCAGCTGACCGCCGCGCAGATGAGAATTCCCGGCAGAAGCGGGGTAAGCCAGCGGAGCGAAAACTGAAAGGGATGAGCGAGGGTGCGATGTTGTGCCATGGCCAGACAATGCCGCAGCCGCCTGTTTTATTCTATCAAATAATATGGCATATATTATTCGATAAAATCGAATGAATGATCATGACCTTTGAACAGCTCCGCATCTTCATCGCCGTTGCCGAACGCGAACACCTCACAAGGGCCGCAGAAGCCATCGGTTTGACCGCCTCCGCCGTCAGCTCCGCCATCAAGAATCTCGAAGCATTTTATAATGTCGAGCTGTTTCATCGCGTCGGCCGCAACATTGAATTGACCGAAAGCGGTCGGGTTTTTCTGGGTGAAGCCAAGGCGACGCTGGCGCGTGTGCGCAATGCGGAATTGATTCTCTCCGAAATGGGCGGGCTGACGCGTGGTGAAATCACCGTCTGCGCCAGCCAGACCATTGCAAGCTACTGGCTGCCGCCGATCCTGATGCAGTTCAAGAAACTCTATCCCGGCGTGACCGTGCGGCTTGATATCGGCAATACCAAGACGGTGACGCAGGCGGTGCTTGATGGTCTGGCGGAGGTCGGTTTCATCGAAGGCAGGATTGATGAGCCGGCTTTGATGGTGCAGCCCGTCGTCTCCGACAAGCTGCTGGTCGTCACCGGTTCGGCCCACCCCTTTGCCGATGGTCGTTACCTCACCGCGCTCGATATGCTCTATGGCACCTCCTGGGTGCTGCGCGAACAGGGCTCCGGCACCCGCTCCGCCTTCGAAGCGGCCGTGCGGCAGATGGGGGTGGACCCCGCGGAACTGTCCGTCATGCTGGAACTGCCGTCCAATGAGGCGGTGGTGATGGCGGCGCGTTCCGGCGGCGCCGCCACGGCGGTGTCCGCCTCAGTGGCATCCCTGTTCCTGCGGCAAGGGTTGCTCGTCCGCGCCGGCATCGATCTGCCTGCCCGCAACTTCGCTTTGCTGCGTCACAAGGAACGTCACACCAGCCGGGCCGCGATGGAACTGGAGCGCCTCAGCCGGGCGGCGTCGGAGGATTACAAGGCCGGCCTTGCGGGATTGTAGCAGAGTGGCGAGTGGCACCGTTGGCATGGGAAGGCCGCCGCCTGCTTCTTCTCCCCGCCGGGGAGAAGTCCGCGGCAGCGGGATGAGGGGGCGACGGTCGAAATATTCGGAGAGCTTGCCCCCTCATCCGACCCTTCGGGCCACCTTCTCCCCGGCGGGGAGAAGAAAAGGGGAGCGCCGCAACCGGCGTTCCCCATTCGTCAGCATCAATCACTTGCCTTTGGACTCCAGCCAGGCCTTCATCATGGCGATCTCGCCTTCCTGCGCCTTGATCACCTCTTCAGCCAGCTTGCGGATTTCCGGATTCTTGCCGTATTCCAGCTGGACCTTGGCCATATCGATTGCGCCCTGATGGTGCGGGATCATGCCGCGCACGAAATCGACATCGGCATCACCGCTATAATCGATGGCCATATCGCCATGCATTTTCTTGCTGGCTTCCATGAAGGCCTTGGTGGAAGCGCTGTCGCTCATCGTGCCTTTTGACATGTCATGTCCGGCATGGCCGCCCGCATCCTGTGCAAAAACGGGCATGGCGAGAGAGGCTGCGAAAGCGACGGCGAGCGTCATGGTCTTGATAGACATGGATTATCCTTCCTGTGTCTGACGGATTTTTCGATGGTGGTCTGAAAAAATCTGCGGTCAGGCGCGGGGAGGCGGCAGCGGCGGGGCGAAAGCCTTGCCGTCGAAGGCAATGCCGCGTTGCGGCTTCGGATAGGCAAACGTCATGCGTCCGCTATCGGCGAAGATGGTTCGTGGAACCACGATCAGGCACGCGGCGCAGGAACCGGGATGGGCGGCATTGTCACCATGCGGACAGCAACCGCCCGTTTCCGCTTTATGGGCCGCATTCTCCGCGTGTTTTTGAGAGCCGTGGTCCCGATCATCTGCATGATGCGAATGGGCATCGTCGTGTTTCATCGGCGATTGTGAGGAAGCCGCCATGCCCGTCGGCATGCTCATCGCCATCTGCGCCGGCATTGCGCCGTAAAGCAGGCAGGCAAGGAACATCAATGTGCGGACCACCTGGGACATGGCGTGAATTTACCGCGGAAATTATGGAATAAGCATGACGATCAGGTGAGTTCGCGCGCAATGACGTGATGCACGATGCGGTAATCCCTGCTTTCCTCGCCAAACGGGGCAAGCGGCCATTCCCATGCGGCGGCGGGCGCAGGAAGCTCGATGCCATGCAGCAGGTCTTCGTGCTGGTGCAGATTACCATCCTTGCCGATGACGTCGAAGGAGGTGTCGGTTATCAGGCAGGCCTTGCAGGGCAGGCCAGCCAGCGCTTCCAGATGGGTGTGAATGAGCTTCGGCAGAAGATCGTCCGGGGCATCTGCGATCTTTTCCCGCTCCAGCCGGTGGCGCGCACCGGTGCCGATCTGTGACAGGAGATTGGCCGATACCACGAGATCGAGATAGGGCACCCGCCGCAGGAAATCGAGCGGTTCGGCCGGCCGGCCGGCGAGAACATCGTCAAAACCGGAAAGATCGCGACTGGCGATGCGGACATTCTTTTTGGCATTGAGGCGCAGCTTTGCCTGCACGCTGGCGAGATGCACCAGATCGACCAGCACGACGGTATCGAACATCGCCACCAGCGCATCATAGGGCACATCGCGCAACAGGCCCGAGCCCAGCACCACCGCCGTTCGCCGCTGCTTCAGCTTTCCGGCCGATTGCAGCACGAATTGCCGGCTGTTGTTTTCATGCTCTGCCCAGGCGTTGGCGCAGCGGTTGGCGCGCGCCCAGAGGTTGACGGAATAGCGTATATGCGGCCGGAATTCTTTCGGCGTGACCGCGCGTGTGGCGGCATATTGCAGGGCTTCGAGGATCATGAATGCCTATCGGTAGATTTCACGGCGATGGCCGATTTCGACCACCAGCACGACGAGCTTGTGATCCTGTATATCGCAGATGATGCGGTAATCGCCCACCCGGTAGCGCCAGAAATTTCCGAGTTCGGAGCCTTGAAGGGCGGCGCCGGTCCTTCGAGGGTTGCCATCTCTGGCAATGCGGTCCGTCAGAAAAGAAACGATGCGATTGGCATCGCTTTTCGTCAAAGCGCCCAGTTGCTTGACGGCAGCGCGCTGAAACTCAATTTTCCAGATCAAGATCACGCATCACTTCTTCCAGAGTATAGGTGCGTTCTTTATTGGCGATGCGCTGCCGCGTCGCCTCCTCCGCAAGATAAAGATCTTCCATATCCTCGATATGTTTCTCGATCGCCTCGCGGATGTAATAGGCGGATGTGCGGCCGGTGCGCTCGGAAAGCGCCTTCAGCCGCTCATAGGTCTCATCAGGCAGGCGGATGGCCGTCTGTTTGCTCATGGGTCGCGTCCTTCCCGATCCGAATTGGGATACATGTATCCCATATAGCACCGCCTGGCTGCGTGAGCCAGCAAAACCGGAGCCTTTGCGGCTTGCCGCACCGGGCTTCATCCTCTAATACACCGGCATAATTTCAGGAAAATATCGGATCGGCCCCATGAGCGAAAAAGCAAAAAAGCCTCAGAAACTGAAAGCCCGCCTGCCGCGCGGCTTCGTGGATCGAACGGCTGCCGATATTCATGCCGTGAATGAGATGATCGAGAAGATCCGCAAGGTCTATGAGCTCTACGGCTTCGATCCGGTGGAAACCCCGCTGTTCGAATATACCGATGCGCTCGGCAAATTCCTGCCCGATAGCGACCGTCCGAACGAAGGCGTGTTTTCGCTGCAGGATGACGACGATCAGTGGATGAGCCTGCGCTACGATCTGACCGCGCCGCTCGCCCGTCATGTCGCGGAAAACTTCAACGAAATCCAGCTGCCATACCGCACCTATCGCGCCGGTTATGTCTTCCGCAATGAAAAGCCCGGCCCCGGCCGCTTCCGCCAGTTCATGCAGTTCGATGCCGATACGGTGGGCGCCGCCGGCGTGCAGGCCGATGCCGAAATGTGCATGATGATGGCCGATACGCTGGAAGCGCTCGGAATCAAGCGCGGCGATTACGTCATTCGCGTCAACAACCGCAAGGTGCTTGATGGCGTCATGGAAGCCATCGGCCTCGGCGGCGAGGAAAATGCCGGCCGTCGTCTGAATGTGCTGCGCGCCATCGACAAGCTCGACAAGTTCGGTCCTGAAGGGGTGAGGTTGCTGCTCGGTCCCGGTCGCAAGGACGAGTCCGGTGATTTCACCAAGGGCGCGGGCCTTGGCGAGGAGCAGATCGAAAAGGTCCTGTTTTTCGTCGGCATCAAGGACTATACGGCAAGCGCCGATGATCTGGCGAAACTGGTTGCGGGCACCTCGAAAGGCGCGGAAGGCGTTGATGAACTGAACATCATCGGCGCTCTGGTCTCCGGTGCCGGTTACGATGCGACGCGCATCAAGATCGACCCCTCCGTCGTTCGCGGCCTCGAATATTATACCGGCCCGGTCTATGAGGCCGAGCTGTCCTTCGATGTCACCAATGAAAAGGGCGAAAAGGTCGTGTTCGGCTCTGTCGGCGGCGGCGGGCGTTATGACGGTCTCGTCTCGCGCTTCATGGGTCAGCCGGTTCCGGCCACGGGCTTCTCAATCGGCGTTTCGCGCCTGATGACGGCGTTGAAGAACCTCGGCAAGCTCGGCCAGGTCAAGCCGCTCGCTCCTATTCTGATCACCGTCATGGATGGCGATGTGGAAAGCATGGGCCATTACCAGCGCTTCACGCAGGCGCTGCGCGCCGAGGGCATCCGTGCTGAAATGTACCAGGGCAACTGGAAGAAATTCGGCAACCAGCTGAAATATGCCGACCGTCTCGGCTCCCCCATCGCCGTCATCCAGGGAGGCGACGAGCGTGCCGAAGGCGTGGTCCAGATCAAGGATCTGATCGAAGGCAAGCGCCTCTCCGGCGAAATCGAGGACAATGCCAGCTGGCGCGAGGCGCGCGTGGCGCAGGTCAGCGTGCCGGAGGCCGAACTGGTGGCGAAGGTCCGCGAGATTCTGGAGCATCAGGCAGAGGACGTTCGCCGCGCCGCCGAAGGGCGCTGAAGCCATGGCGATCCTTGCGCTCGACCATGTTCAGCTGGCGATGCCGGCGGGCCGCGAAGATGAGGCGCGTGCCTTTTATGGTGGCCTGCTCGGCTTTGCGGAGGAGATCAAGCCCGCTAATCTGGCCGCGCGCGGCGGGTGCTGGTTCAGCCGGGGTTCGATAAAACTGCATCTCGGCGTCGAGCAGGATTTCCGCCCGGCGCGCAAAGCCCATCCGGCCTTTCTGGTCGATGATCTGGCAACCTTGCGAAAAACACTTGAAACAGCAGGCCGCCATGTGGTTGAGGATGAGCTGCTTGAAGGATATCACCGGTTTTATGTCCATGATCCCTTCGGAAACCGCATCGAATTGATGCAACCGCTCGAACCGTGACGAAAAGTACCGTTTCATGCCCCTGATCGACATGCCGGAATTTTCCGGAGAGCTACTGGAAGAATTCTCCGCGCGCCGCACGAGCCGTGTGAACACGCCCGTCATCCAGCCCGCCGAACCGTTTCTGGATATGGCGGGCGAGGATTTGCGCCGCCGTATCTTCATGACGGAGAGCGAGACGGGGACGAGCCTTTGCCTGCGCCCGGAATTCACCATCCCCGTCTGCCTGCGCCATATCGAGACGGCGACCGGCACGCCGAAGCGTTATTCCTATCTGGGCGAGGTCTTCCGCCAGCGTCGTGAAGGTGCGAACGAGTTTTATCAGGCCGGCATCGAAGACCTTGGCGATACCGATATTGCCGCTGCCGATGCCCGTGCCGTCATCGATGCCACCGGCATTCTGCAGCGCCTGCTGCCGGGCCGGGCGCTTGCCGTTACGCTGGGGGATCAGCAGGTGTTCGAGGCGGTGGTTGCCGCCCTTGGCCTGCCGCTCGGCTGGCAGAAGCGGCTGGTGCAGGCCTTTGGCGATATGGCGCAGCTCGACGCGCTGCTGGAAAGCCTCGTGCATCCCAAGCCGATGACCGGTCTTGATGCCCGGGTCGCGGGCCTGCTGGCGACTGGCGACGAGGCGGTGCTGGTCGATTATCTCGATACGGTGATGCAGGAGACCGGCTATTCCACCAATGCCAGCCGTTCGCCGCAGGAAATCGCCCGCCGTCTGCGGGAGAAACTGGCGCTTGCGGCCACCCGCCTGCCGGATGATAGCTTCGCGTTGCTCAAGCAGTTTCTGGCCCTGAAGGCGCCGCTGCCGCAGGCCTCGCAGGTTCTGGCTGATTTTGCCGCAAAGGCGAAGCTGAAGCTGGATGGTGCGCTTTCCGCTTTCGACAAACGTGTCGCAGCCCTAGCCAATGCCGGTGTCGATCTTGAGACCGTCACCTATGGCGCGGCCTTCGGCCGTCCGCTCGATTATTATACCGGCCTTGTTTTCGAGGTGGTGGAAGCGGGTGGAGACAGCGTTCTGGCCGGTGGCGGCCGTTTCGACCGGCTGCTGACGCTGCTCGGCGCACAGGAAAAAATACCGGCTGTGGGTTTTTCGCTCTGGCTGGATCGCATCGAAGCGGTGCGGGGGAGCGACAAGCCATGATCACCATCGCATTGCCCTCCAAGGGCCGGATGAAGGAAGACGCTTCCGCCGTTCTGGAACGCGCCGGATTGAAGGTCGCGGCAGTCGGCAATGACCGCTCCTATCGCGGCCGTATCGAAGGACGGGACGATATCGAGATCGCCTATCTGTCGGCCTCTGAGATCGCCCGCGAGATCGGCGCCGGCACGGTGGATTTCGGCGTGACGGGCGAGGACCTTGTGCGCGAGGGACTGACCAATGCCGATGCGCAGGTGGAATTTTGCGCCCGCCTCGGTTTCGGTCATGCCGACGTCGTGGTCGCCGTGCCGGAAATCTGGCTGGATGTGGACAGCATGGCCGATCTCGGCGATGTCGCTTCGGAATTCCGCGCCCGTCATGGCCGCAGGCTGGCGATCGCCACCAAATACTGGCGGCTGACGCAGCAGTTCTTTTCGCGCCAGCACGGCATCCAGCTTTACCGTATCGTCGAAAGCCTTGGCGCGACCGAGGGTGCGCCTGCGGCGGGGCAGGCGGATATCATCGTCGATATCACCTCAACCGGTTCGACGCTGAAAGCCAATCATCTGAAAATCCTCTCCGACGGCATCATCGTCCGTTCGGAGGCCTGCTTTGTCCGCGCCCGCAAGCCGGAGCACGATGGCGATGCGAGGGTTGAGGAGATCGCTTCGCGCATAAGGGCGACGGTCTGACACCAGACAAAAAAAGCCGCCGGAGCGATCCGGCGGCTTTTTTGTTGGTCGATCTATCTGGCTCAGGCGTGGGCCACAGCCGCGCCGCGCTTTGCGTCGACGGAGTAGGCGCCAGCGCCGAAGGCGGCAAGCAGGATGTAAGCGCCGGCAAGCGTGATGTTCTTCACCATCATGATGCCGTTCAGCGTGTTGATCCAGCCAAGAGCCGGCTCAGGCCAGCCGGGAACGGCAACGGTGCCGCTGTGGAAAACCAGACCGGTGAAGACGCAGAAGACGGCAAGCGCCCAGGCGGCGATTTTGGTCTGGAAACCAGCAAGAATGGCAAGACCGGCAACGAGTTCGAACAGGCCTGCGACATAGGCAAGCGCGGTTGCGGCGGGCAGGCCGGCGCCGGTGATCATGCCGGCCGTGCCGGCCGGATCGACGAGCTTGCTGAAGCCCGAAGTGATGAAGATGAAGGAAAGCAGAATGCGGGCGATGAGAACGAGAACGTTCTGGCTGCTGGACATGGATATCTCCGGTAATTGATCGGCGTGTTGCCGGTTTATCTGCAGGGCAATGTCTGGAGACATCAATGTCGGAAAATCACTCATCCATAAAGATGAACAACAGAAGACAAATTGTCTTCATTTTGTGAACGGTGGATGGCATCGCTGCAAAAAGCCTTAGGCGGCGAAGCGAATATCCTCAAGGCGCGGAAACAGGAAAAGCCCAGATATGCGCCCCTGCTGGCCGTCTTCGAAGCCGGAAGATTCACCCATGCAGATGACCGGCTGCCGCATTGCCGGCAAGATGGAAAGGCCGGTTGAAAAACAGAAACGTGAGGGCGCAGTGGAAACCTGCTCGAAAAGTTCCAGCACGCGGGCGTGGTCAGCGCGGTCGTAACAGCGGACAAGGCTCAGCAAGCCGCACTCGCCCGGCGGCAGGCCGTGCATGAATGATGCGTGTTCGCCGAGCCGGATGACGCCGCTCGAAAGATCGCTGCTCCACTCCTCCGAAATGAAGAAATGCGACATGGTCCGGGGATCGGGCGTGGTCGTCACCGCCGTTGGCAGAGCATCGTTGCGTCTTGATATTTCAAACAAATCGCGCCCCCGCATGAACACGTGCCAGCGCCGCCATTTCTAGCGCCACTGCCAGGTTGAACCTTTACCGCCACCCGCAGTCGAACGTGTTTGCCAAGCATCGAAACCCCTTCAATGCTCGCCGCCCAGTCGCGGAACCCTTACGGGGGCTGACTTATAGTTTATTTTCCCCTACCTACAACAACCAGTCAGTGAGAAAATCAAAAATATTATGTATTTCTTCTTCAAAATCGCGAGATTTGCGAAAAAAAAGCACAACTAAATAGCGCACTTATAAGCCGGTCCGAGTGGAAATCAGGCCCGTATGGGGTGGTGATTCGCTCATGGCGCTGCCGCATTATTGCATGGGATGGCAAAAAATAGCCGGATAAAATCACGGCTGTTCCAAAACGGGACAATATTTGAGCGCTTCCGCTTTCGGCCTTCAGAATTATGCAACCGGTTGATTTTATGAGGCATCTCTCGCAAGAGAGACGACGTCCTCCTCGGCCTCGTGCCGAGGATCTAATCACGTCGCGGGAAATCAATCGGTTGCAGATGCTCGGGACAGGCCCAAAGATGACGCCCCTTTCGTCAAACGTGCAGGGACGGCAAAGAAAAAGGGCGGTCCGAAGACCGCCCTTTCTTATTCCAGTGACAGGACTGATTAGAAGTCCATGCCGCCCATGCCGCCGCCGGGCATCTGCGGCATTGCCGATTCCTTCTTCGGAAGCTCGGCGATCATGGCTTCGGTGGTGATCAGCAGCGAAGCAACCGAAGCTGCGTTCTGCAGAGCCGTACGTACAACCTTGACCGGGTCGACGATGCCGAGCTGGATCAGGTCGCCATATTCGCCGGTCTGGGCGTTGTAGCCGTAGTTGTCTTCGTTCTTGTCGAGGATCTTGCCGACAACGATGGAAGCTTCGTCACCTGCGTTTTCTGCGATCTGGCGAACCAGAGACTGCAGAGCCTTACGCACGATGTTGATGCCGGCTTCCTGGTCGTCGTTTGCACCCTTGACGGTGATCTTCGTGGAAGAACGCAGCAGGGCAACGCCGCCGCCCGGTACGATACCTTCCTGAACAGCAGCGCGCGTCGCGTTGAGAGCGTCGTCAATGCGGTCCTTCTTTTCCTTCACTTCAACTTCCGTCGAACCGCCAACGCGGATCACGGCAACGCCGCCAGCGAGCTTGGCAAGACGTTCCTGCAGCTTTTCGCGGTCGTAATCGGAAGTGGTTTCTTCGATCTGCGCCTTGATCTGGGCAACGCGGCCTTCGATGTCGGACTTCTGGCCTGCGCCGTCAACGATCGTGGTGTTTTCCTTGGAGATCGAAACCTTCTTCGACTTGCCGAGCATGTCGAGGGTAACGCTTTCGAGCTTGATGCCGAGGTCTTCGGAAATGACGGTACCACCGGTCAGGATGGCGATGTCTTCCAGCATGGCCTTGCGGCGGTCGCCGAAGCCCGGAGCCTTGACGGCAGCGATCTTGAGGCCGCCACGCAGCTTGTTGACGACGAGCGTTGCAAGAGCTTCGCCTTCTACGTCTTCAGCGATGATGACGAGCGGCTTGCCGGTCTGAACGACAGCTTCGAGAACCGGCAGCATAGCCTGGAGGTTCGAAAGCTTCTTTTCGTGCAGAAGGATGTATGCGTCTTCGAGGTCAGCAACCATCTTTTCCGGGTTGGTCACGAAGTAAGGCGACAGGTAGCCGCGGTCGAACTGCATGCCTTCGACGACTTCGAGTTCGGTTTCAGCGGTCTTGGCTTCTTCAACGGTGATGACGCCTTCGTTGCCGACGCGCTGCATTGCTTCAGCAATGTCGAGACCGATCTGACGCTCGCCGTTTGCAGAGATCGTGCCGACCTGTGCAACTTCTTCCGAAGTGTTGATCTTCTTGGCCTTGGCCTGAAGGTCCTTGACGACTTCTGCAACGGCCAGATCGATACCGCGCTTGAGGTCCATAGGGTTCATGCCGGCAGCAACTGCCTTTGCACCTTCGCGAACGATGGCCTGGGCCAGAACCGTTGCGGTGGTGGTGCCGTCACCGGCGATGTCGTTGGTCTTGGAGGCAACTTCGCGAACGAGCTGTGCGCCCATGTTCTCGAACTTGTCTTCCAGTTCGATTTCCTTGGCGACCGAAACGCCGTCCTTGGTGATGCGCGGAGCGCCGAAGGACTTGTCGATAACGACGTTACGACCCTTCGGGCCGAGGGTTACCTTCACTGCATCAGCGAGAATGTCGACGCCCTTGAGCATCTTTTCGCGCGCTGAGCGGCCGAATTTGACTTCTTTGGCTGCCATTTTCAAAACTCCTGGTTTCGAACGGCCGGAATGGATCCGGCTTGAAATTTAAGGAAACGATGGGTTCGGCGAAATCAGCCGATGATACCCATGATGTCGGCTTCCTTCATGATCAGAAGGTCTTCGCCGTTGAGCTTGACTTCGGTGCCCGACCACTTGCCGAACAGGACGCGATCGCCAACCTTGACGTCGAGAGCGACGACCTTGCCGGCCTCATCGCGAGCGCCGGAGCCGACGGCGACGATTTCGCCTTCCTGCGGCTTTTCCTTGGCGGTATCGGGAATGATGATGCCGCCCTTGGTCTTTGCTTCGGATTCAACGCGACGAACGACGACGCGATCATGAAGCGGGCGGAAATTGGTGCTTGTCATTGCCTAATCCCTCGATCAAATGACTGCGCGAGCTTTTGGAACTCGCCAGATGGGTGTTAGCACTCTCCTTTATCGAGTGCCAGCGGAACCGAGATAAGGAGGGCATCTGCCGGAGTCAAGAACGCCCTGTCTGAAAAATTTCATGGCTTATGGTTATCAGCGTTCCATGACAGAAATTTCCCATGTGCGGATGCGCGCCATGACGACATTCTTTTCGCGCGATGCGCGTCGCATCCATCTACGGGACATTTGTGTTCATGCTGCGTCAGGCGGGGCCGAAGACCGGTCACTCACCGCTTTTTTCCTTGCCATCGGCGTCCCGCTTTGCGATGTGACGCACACCCTCTTCTCGCATCCGGAAAGCATCTCATGGCCCACCGCATTCTCACTCTCGGCGAAATCACTGATGGGTTCGACGTTATTCTTTCGGATGTCTGGGGCGTGCTGCACAATGGGGTCAGCGCCTTTCCGGATGCGGCGGTTGCGCTGCGGGAAGCGCGCAAGGCTGGCAAGACGGTGGTGCTCATCACCAATTCGCCGCGTCCCGCCCCCGGCGTCATCGCCCAGTTGCGCGTTCTCGGCGTGCCTGATGAGGCCTATGACCGTATCATCACCTCGGGCGACGTTACCCGTGGTCTGATCGCGGAAGGCCCAAAAAAGGTCTTCCTGCTCGGCCCGGAGCGGGACATGCCGCTGCTGGAAGGTCTCGATGTCGAATGTGTCGGCGAGGCGGAAACGGAATCCGTGGTCTGCACCGGCTTCTTCGACGACGAGACGGAGACGCCCGAAGACTATACCGAAATGCTCAAGGGCTTCATTGCCCGCAAGGTGCCGATGATCTGCGCCAACCCCGATCTGGTGGTGGAACGCGGCGAGCGCATCATTCCCTGCGCCGGCGCCATGGCCGCCTATTACGAACAGCTCGGCGGCGAAGTCCGCATTGCCGGCAAGCCGCATGCGCCGATCTATGAAGCCTGCTTAGCTGCGGCCAAGGAAGTGCGCGGCGCCTTCGCCAAGGATCGCGTGCTCGCCATCGGTGACGGCATGCCGACGGATGTGAAGGGCGCGATTGCGAGCGGTCTCAACCTTCTCTATATCAGCGGCGGCATTCACGCTGCCGAATATACGCTGAACGGCCAGACGGACGAGGCGCTTCTGAACGCCTATCTGAAGGGGCAGGGTGCAGCTCCCGGCTGGTGGATGCCCCGTCTCGCCTGAGGATATCTCGCCTGAGGAATAGCTGGCGCAGGAATGGATCGATTGCCATGACCGTCTTTCACCGCAATGAAAAAAAGGAGCCGCTGCCGGAAGCTCTTCGTGGCGGCGTCATCGCCATCGGCAATTTCGACGGCGTGCATCGTGGCCACCGGGCTGTGCTGGATCGTGCTCTGGAACTGGCGGAAGCCCGTGGCGTTCCCGCGCTGGTGCTGACCTTCGAGCCGCATCCCCGTTCCGTCTTCCGTCCCGACACGCCGGTCTTTCGCCTCACGCCCGCGCCGCTCAAGGCGCGCATCCTTGAGGCCATCGGTTTCCGCTCCGTCATCGAATATCCCTTCGACCGGGAATTTTCGCAGCGCTCGGCGGAGGAATTCGTTCAATCCATCCTGGTCGACTGGCTTCATGCCAGCGCCGTCGTCACCGGCTTCGATTTCCATTTCGGCAAGGGCCGGGAAGGCGGCCCGGCATTCCTGATGGAGGCCGGCAAACGCCATGGTTTTGACGTGACGCTGGTGGATGCCTTCCGCGACGAGGGTGCGGATGTCGTCTCCTCCAGCCGTATCCGCTCGCTTCTGTGCGACGGTGATGTGGCAGGCGCCGCAGGCCTGCTCGGATACCGCTTCACGGTGGAAAGCGAGGTCATTGGCGGCCAGAAGCTGGGGCGCACGCTGGGTTATCCCACCGCCAACATGGCGCTCGCCCCGGAAACGGAACTGAAGGCCGGCATCTATGCCGTGCGGTTCCGTCGCCCCGATGGTTCTATCCACGATGGCGTGGCAAGCTTCGGTTATCGTCCGACCGTCACAGAAAACGGCGCGGCGCTGCTCGAAACATTCGTCTTCGATTTCTCCGGCGATCTCTACGGCGAGGTCTGTTCGGTCTCCTTCTTCGGGCACCTGCGCGATGAACTGAAATTCGATGGCCTCGATCCGCTCGTCGCCCAGATCAGGCGCGATGAAGAAGAGGCGAGAGCGATGTTATCGGGCGTGCGCCCGCTCAGCGCGTTGGATGCGAAGATTGCGTTTTGATCTGATGAGACCTGTCAGCCCATATTCCGGGCTATATTGCCGTCGCTTTTCTCTTCCTTTTTGCCGGAAAACCGCATAAACAACCGGCCATGTCCCAATACCGGTTGAAGTTTACAGTTCAGATTGGCCGAATTATTGGCCCGGCCTTCCGCCCGCTCTGACGAGCCGGAAGGTCCGGGATTTTGGCGCTTGTCATGGCATTTGTCATGGCGCTTTCCGTATTTGCCCCTCTTTGAAATTGAGACGGCGCGACCGACACGGCGCGCAACAACGGTACGATTATGAGCGACACCGCAGAAAAACTGGACTACTCCTCCACCCTCTATCTGCCGCAGACGGATTTTCCGATGCGCGCTGGCCTGCCGCAGAAGGAACCGGAAACGGTGAAGCGCTGGCAGGAGATGGGCCTCTACAAGCGCCTGCGCGCTTCCGCCGCCGGCCGCGAGAAATTCGTGCTGCATGACGGCCCACCCTATGCCAACGGCAACATCCACATCGGCCATGCGCTGAACAAGATCCTGAAGGACGTCATCACCCGCTCGTTCCAGATGCGCGGTTACGATGCCAATTACGTTCCGGGCTGGGATTGCCACGGCCTGCCGATCGAATGGAAGATCGAGGAAGCCTATCGCGCCAGGGGCAAGAACAAGGACGAGGTTCCGGTCAACGAATTCCGCAAGGAATGCCGTGACTTCGCGGCCGGCTGGATCAAGGTTCAGTCGGAAGAGTTCAAGCGCCTCGGCATCGAAGGCGACTTCGAAAACCCTTATACGACGATGAACTTCCACGCCGAAGCCCGCATCGCCGGCGAACTCCTGAAGATCGCCAAGAGCGGCCAGCTCTATCGCGGCTCCAAGCCGATCATGTGGTCGGTCGTCGAGCGCACGGCGCTGGCGGAAGCCGAAGTCGAATATGCCGATGTCGAGAGCGACATGATCTGGGTGAAATTCCCGGTAAAGGACGCTGCGCCCGCTCTTTCCGGCGTCTCCGTCGTCATCTGGACGACCACGCCGTGGACCATCCCCGGCAACCGCGCCATCGCGTTTTCTTCGCGGGTCGAATATGGTCTTTTCGAAGTTGAAAGCGCGCAGAATGATTTTGGCCCGCAGCCGGGCGAAAAGCTGATCTTCGCCAAGAAGCTGGCCGATGAGGCCGCAGCCAAGGCGAAGCTGACCTTCAAGCTCGTTCGCGACGTGAAAACCGAAGAACTGGCCGCCATCACCTGCGCCCACCCTTTGGCTTCGCTCGGTTACGATTTCCCGGTTCCGCTTCTCGAAGGCGATCACGTCACCGACGATGCCGGTACGGGCTTCGTGCACACCGCGCCGAGCCATGGCCGCGAGGACTTTGACGTCTGGACCGCGCATCAGCGCGAGCTGGAAGCGCGCGGTGTTTCGTCGGCCATCCCGTTCCCGGTCGGTGACGATGGTTTCTACACCGAAGACGCTCCCGGTTTCGGCCCGTCCGCCGAAGGCGGCGCTGCCCGCGTCATGGATGATAACGGCAAGAAGGGCGACGCCAACGACCGCGTCATCAAGGCGCTGATCGCTGCCAATAACCTGTTTGCCCGCGGCCGCCTGAAGCACAGCTATCCGCATAGCTGGCGCTCCAAGAAGCCGGTCATCTTCCGCAACACGCCGCAATGGTTCGTCTATATGGACAAGGAACTGGGCGACGGCACGACGCTGCGTTCGCGCTCCTTGAACGCCATCGATCAGACCCGCTTCGTTCCGGCCTCCGGCCAGAACCGCCTGCGCGCCATGATCGAAGGCCGTCCCGACTGGGTTCTGTCGCGCCAGCGCAGCTGGGGCGTGCCGATCGCCGTTTTCGCCGACGAGCATGGTGAGGTTCTGGTCGACGAGGCCGTCAACGCCCGTATCATCGAGGCTTTCGAAGCTGAAGGTGCGGATGCCTGGTTTGCCGAAGGCGCCAAGGAACGTTTCCTCGGCAATGACCACGACCACGCCAAATGGCAGCAGGTCATGGACATCCTCGATGTGTGGTTCGACAGCGGTTGCACCCACACCTTCACGCTTGAAGACCGCCCGGACATGAAGTGGCCGGCGGATGTCTATCTCGAAGGTTCCGACCAGCATCGCGGCTGGTTCCATTCGTCGCTGCTCGAAAGCTGCGCGACGCGCGGCCGCGCGCCCTATAACGCCGTTGTCACCCATGGTTTCACCATGGATGAGAAGGGCGAGAAGATGTCCAAGTCCAAGGGCAACGTCGTCTCGCCGCAGGAAGTCATGAAGGACGCCGGCGCCGATATCCTGCGCCTGTGGGTCATGACGACGGATTATTGGGAAGACCAGCGTCTCGGCAAGGCCATCATCCAGACCAATGTCGATGCCTATCGCAAGCTGCGCAACACCATCCGCTGGATGCTCGGTACGCTCGCCCATTATAAGGGCGAAGAGATCGCCTATGACGATCTGCCGGAGCTGGAAAAGCTGGTGCTGCATCGCCTGTCCGATCTGGATAAGGTCGTGCGCGAGGGTTATGACGGCTTCGAGTTCAAGAAGATCGCCCGCGCGCTGGTGGATTTCGCCAATGTCGAGCTTTCGGCCTTCTATTTCGATATCCGCAAGGACACGCTTTATTGCGACGCGCCGTCGTCGCTGAAGCGCCGGGCATCGCTGTCGGTCATCGCCAAGCTGTTCGATTGCCTTGTTTCCTGGCTCGCGCCCATGCTGCCCTTCACCACCGAAGAAGCGTGGCTATCGCGTTATCCGGATGCGGAATCGGTGCATCTTGCCCAGTTCCCGGAAATCCCGGCGGAATGGAAGAACGACGCGCTGGAAGCGAAGTGGGAGAAAATCCGCAAGGTCCGCACGGTCGTGACAGGCGCGCTGGAAGTCGAACGCCGCGAAAAGCGTATCGGCTCCTCGCTCGAAGCCGCGCCCGTCGTGCACATTGCCGACGCCGATCTTCTGGCGGCGCTGAAGGGGCAGGATTTCGCCGAAATCTGCATCACCTCGGCCATCTCGGTGGTTGGTGACGAAGGCCCCGCCGATGGCTTCCGCCTGCCGGAAGTGGCAAAGGTCGTGGTTGAGCAGAAGCTGGCGGAGGGCGTAAAATGCGCTCGCTCCTGGCGCATCACCACCGATGTCGGTTCCGATCCGGACTATCCGGAGGTTTCCGCCCGCGATGCGGCCGCGCTGCGCGAGCTTGCAGCCCTGGCATAATGAAAATGGCCGGATGAATTGCGCTTTGCCTCTTCATCCGGTACACCTGCCTGAAAATGGCCGGATTTGCACGGCAATGCGGGCTGCCGCCTGCCGAAAGACGATGTCTGGCGCAGTGGGACGGACGGCTGGAAGGGTTTCGATGAAGACGATGCAGGGTAATGCGCAGGGTTTGGGCATGTTTCGCACGGTTGTTGGCATCACGGCGATAGGCGTGCTGCTCGGCGCCTGCACGAGCCCGACCTACGGTACGGGCAAGACGGCGGCTGAACAGCTTGTCGACGATCTTGGCAACGCGACCTCGATCACCGGTGACCAGAGCAAGCGCAACCTGAAATACAGCCCCCGCCCGGGTCTCGTCGTTCCCGCCCAGACCCGTGCCGAACAGCTGGCCACGCCGCAGCAGAACATGGCAAGCCGCGAAAACAACCCGCAATGGGTGGAATCGCCGGAAGAAACCCGCGAACGTCTGCGCGACGAAGCGGATGCCAATAAGAACAACCCGCATTACCGCTCGCCGTTGCTCGCCGGTAACGGCACTGCCGGCCAGATGACCGAAAGCCAGAAATGGGAAGCCTTCCGCAAGGCGAAGGCCGAAGCCCAGGGCGGCTCGGTCGTCAACGCCCAGCGCAAGTTCCTCACCGACCCGCCGGCTGAATATCGCAGCGTCCCGCAGGATCAGCTGACCGATCTCGGCGAGCCGGAGCAGAAGAAAGAAAAGCGCCGCAAGAAAGAAGCGGCAGTCGCCGGCACCGGCAAGAGCTGGTGGAACCCCTTCCAGTAAAAACGAATGGCTGATGGCCTGCGGGAAAGCATGAGCCTCCCGCCGGCCGCTCAATCGTCGAGGCGTTTCTCGCGAAAGAATTGCCGTAGGATGTCAGCACTTTCGCTTTCCGCCAGCCCGGAATAGACATCCGGCGCGTGGTGGCAGGTCGGCTGGCTGAAGAAGCGCACGCCATTATGCACCGCGCCGCCCTTGGGGTCTTCCGCGCCATAATAGAGCCGGCGGATACGGGCGAATGAAATCGCCGCAGCACACATGGTGCAGGGCTCCAGTGTCACGTAGAGATCAGCGCCGGGCAGGCGTTCCTGCTCCAGCGCTTCGCAGGCCATGCGGATCACGGCGATTTCGGCGTGCGCCGTCACATCATTCAATTCACGGGTGCGGTTGCCGGAACGGGCGATGACGCGGCCGTCCAGAACCAGTACGGCGCCGATCGGAACCTCCTGCCGCTCGCCGGCGGCACGGGCTTCCGCCAGCGCCAGTTCCATGAAATGCGTCCTTTCGGCCATTGCGTTTCAATTTCCTCTTAACCCTTGTGCTTGGACCTGATAGGACAGCCCAAACAACAGGCAAACAGCAAATGACTTTTAAAGACAAGCCGAAGCGTGACGGCGGCAAGACAATTAGCCGCGACAAGAAGCCGAAAGGCCCCGGCAAGCCCGCCGCAGAGCGCGAAAAGAAACCGACCGAGGCAAAGGCCGCCCCGGCGCCGGAAACCGTTGGCGGCTCCAAGCCCGAGCGCATTTCCAAGATCATGGCGCGCGCAGGTGTGGCCTCGCGCCGCGATGTCGAGCGCATGATCATGGAAGGCCGCGTGTCGCTGAACGGCGTCAAGCTGGATACACCGGTGGTCAACGCCACGCTGTCGGACAAGATCGAAGTCGACGGCATGCCGATTCGCGGTGCCGAGCGCACGCGCCTGTGGCTCTATCACAAGCCCGCCGGTCTGGTGACGACCAATTCCGACCCGGAAGGCCGCCCGACCGTTTTCGACAATCTGCCGAGCGAACTGCCGCGCGTTCTGTCCATCGGCCGCCTCGATATCAATACCGAAGGCCTGCTGCTGCTCACCAATGATGGCGGTCTCTCCCGCGTGCTGGAACTGCCGACCACCGGCTGGCTGCGCCGTTACCGCGTCCGCGCCCATGGCGAGGTCGATCAGGCAGCGCTCGACAAGCTGAAGGAAGGCATTGCCGTCGATGGCGTGCTTTATGGCGCAATCGACGCGACGCTCGACCGTACCCAGGGTCACAACGTCTGGATCAGCATGGGCCTGCGTGAAGGCAAGAACCGCGAGATCAAGAACGTGCTCGGCGCACTCGGCCTCGAGGTCAACCGCCTGATCCGCGTTTCCTACGGTCCGTTCCAGCTCGGCGATCTCGCCGAAGGCAAGGTGCTGGAAGTGCGCGGCCGCATGCTGCGCGACCAGCTCGGACCGCGTCTGATCGAACAGGCCGGCGCCAATTTTGACGCGCCGATCTATAATGCGCCCGTTGAAGACGAGGAAGACAACACGCCGAAGCGGGCGGTGAAGTCCGAATGGGCAAAGAGCGATGCGCCGGAAGGCAAGCCGCGTTTCGACAAGGCTGTCGGCAAGCCGGAAGACCGTCGCGAAAAGGCGCTCGGACGGCTGGATACCAAGCGCGGCGACAAGCCGGCTGGAAAGTTCGGCTCCAAGCCCGCCGGGAAATTTGGCGCAAAGGGCCGCAGCGAGGATGATGGCGACGACCGCCGCCCACGCCAGCCCGCCGGCACCAGCCGCACGGCCAATGTCTGGATGGCGCCCGGTGCAAGGCCCACCCGTGACGGCAAGGAGCGCAAGTCTTCCGCCCGCGCGGAAGCCGAAAACCTCTTCAAGAAGCC
This sequence comes from Agrobacterium tumefaciens str. B6, assembly GCF_001541315.1. GTDB lineage: Bacteria > Pseudomonadota > Alphaproteobacteria > Rhizobiales > Rhizobiaceae > Agrobacterium > Agrobacterium radiobacter. Next base: position 591,195 of record NZ_LMVK01000001.1, read on the forward strand.
TTCCGCCCAGGACGAGGCGCGCCGCAACGTTGTGCGGCATGCGGATGCCGAGGGCGAGTGGATCCGCTCAGATTCTCCCCGCGAAGAAGAAGGTGGCCGCGGACGCGGCGACCGTCCGCGCGGCGAAAAGAGCTTTGGCGATCGTGGTGGACGCGGCGGAAAGCCGTTCGGTGACCGGCCATTCCGCGACAAGCCGCGCGAAGAGGGTGATCGCCCGCGTGGCGACCGCCCACGCGGCGAAAAGAGCTTCGGTGACCGCCCGGCGCGCGGCGGCAAACCTTTCGGCGACCGGCCGTTCCGTGACAAGCCGCGTGAAGAGGGTGATCGTCCGCGCAGTGACCGCCCACGCGGCGAAAAGAGTTTCGGTGATCGCACCGCCCGCGGTGAAAAACCTTTCGGTGACCGTCCGTTCCGCGACAGGCCCCGTGAAGACGGTGAGCGCCCACGCGGCGAGCGCCCGGCGGGAGACAAGCCCCGTGGCGGCAAGCCGGGCGGTAAACCCGGATTCGGCAAGCCGTCCTTCGGGAAATCGGGCGAGCGTGGCGAACGTTCTGGTTTCTCAGGCAAGAGCAAAGGCCCCGGTGGTCCCGGCGGCGGCAAGCCGGGCGGCAAAGGCCCGGGTGGCAAACCTTCTGGAGGCAGGGGAATGACACGTAATGCGGATCGTAGGCGGTGAGTTCCGCGGCCGGACACTGGCCGCGCCGAAATCGAATTCCATTCGTCCGACCATCGACAGGACGCGGGAAAGCCTCTTCAACATTTTAAGCCACGCCTATCCGGAAAGTCTGGACGGCACGCGCGTTCTGGACGTTTTTGCCGGAACGGGCGCGGTTGGTCTGGAGGCGCTTTCGCGCGGCTGTCGTGTGGCGCTCTTCGTCGAAAACGGCGTGGAGGGCAGGGGGCTGCTCTGGGAAAATATCGATGCGCTGGGTCTGCATGGCCGCGCCCGCATTTTGCGGCGTGACGCCACCAAGCTCGGTGGTGTCAATAATATCGAGCCCTTCGATCTTCTCTTCGCCGACCCGCCCTATGGCCATGGCCATGGTGAGAAGGCTTTCTCGGCAGCCCATGGCGGCGGCTGGCTGACACCTGGCGCGCTCGCCATTCTGGAAGAGCGCGGCGATGTGGCGGTAAAGGTCGATCCGGTATTCAAGCCGCTCGAAAGCCGCATCTTCGGCGACACGAAAATGCATTTCTACCGCTACGAGCCCTAGAACCTTTCCAGGAAAAGTGGAGCCCGGTTTTCCGCCGGGAAATCCGACAGAACAAAGAGTTGGAGTGTTTTCGCGATTTAAAGAAAAGCGAAAACGCTCTGATAGGAACACCTCCCGTCACGCCACGGTCTTGTCTTCTTTGCCGAATAGGCAGAGTCTTTGCCGCGGAAAGAATTTGGGTGTGCGCATGGAGCAGGGTGTAAACGAAAGCGTCACGATCGTCCGCGCCGGGGAAGAGGTTCTCCAAGGTGACAGCACGGGTGGCCACGAGCCGACATTCGGACTGGCGCTCGGCGGCGGCGGGGCGCGGGGCATCTGCCACATCAACGTCATCGAGGCGCTGGACGAACTCGGCATCCGGCCCGTCGCGATTTCCGGTTCTTCCATCGGCTCCATCATCGGCGCGGGCATGGCAGCCGGCATGACCGGCCGCGAAATCCGCGAATACACGCTTGAACTCATGGGACGAAAGGGCTCGGTCGCCAACCGGCTCTGGAGCCTCGGCCCGGCATCGATGCGACACGCGGTGGACGGTTTTCGCCTTGGGCAGTTCAACCTCGAACTCATTCTGCACGCGCTGATGCCGCAGGCTCTGCCGAAGGATTTTTCGGAGCTTGCCATTCCGCTCAAAGTGATAACCACAGACTATTACGCGCAGACCGAAGTGGTGGTGGAACGCGGGGAGATCATCCAGGCGCTGGCGGCATCCGCGGCCATTCCGGCACTGTTCATGCCTGTTCGTATCGATGGCCGCATCATGATCGATGGCGGCATCTTCAACCCCGTGCCCTATGAACATCTGCTGGATCGGGCCGATATCGTCATCGGCGTCGATGTCGTCGGCGGCCCCGAAGGCGACGGCACAACCATGCCGAACCGGCTGGACAGCCTGTTCGGCGCCAGCCAGCTGATGATGCAGGCGGCAATCGCCCTGAAACTGAGGCTACGCCCGCCGCATATTTTCCTGCGCCCGCCGGTGCACCGTTTCGGCGTGCTGGATTTCCTGAAGTCCGAGGAGGTGCTGAACGCGTCGGCTAGCATCAAGGACGACCTGAAACGGCAGATCGACATGCAGGTGGAGCTGTTTCATCGCGGGCAGGGTGTGGAGGCTTGAGCGGTACGTCCTGGATATTCGCTGGGAACAAGTGGCGCTCTTCCAGCCATCGCCTTTGAATCACAGCGAAACTTCCGTCTCGCTCTCCTCCGAACCCTCTTCCTCCTCCCACTTTTCCGCCTTGGTCTTCGGCTTCATCAGCGGTTCCGGCTTCACCTCGCGCACCGGCTTGTTGTGCAGCATCTGCCGGCCGGCGGCGAGGCCTTCGACGGCCTGAAGCTCCAGCCGCTGCTCGTCGCGTTCGCGAATATCGTCGGCAATCGCCAGTGCCCTTTCGCCATCCATGTCGAGCCCCTCCAGAATGCGCCTGCCGAACAGCAGGCCGGATTCCAGCGTCTCGCGGATTTCATATTCCACGCCTCTTTTCCTGAGGTCGAGGGAATGCACGCGGTCATAAGAGCGGGCATAGATGCGCACGCTTGGAAATTCTGACTGGATCATGTCGATGATACGGTCGGTGACCTCCTTTTTATGGGTACAGACCGCCACGAGATCGGCCCTTTCTATGCCGGCGGCGATCAGCACGTCCTTGCGGGTGCCGTCACCGAAAAAGATGCGAAAGCCGAACCGGGCGGCCTGACGCACGCGGTCGGCGGAACTGTCGATGACGGTTACGTCGCGCCCGCCGGCGAGAAGAATCTGTGAGGCGATCTGGCCGAAACGGGAAAAGCCGATCATCAGCACATCCGCGCCCGCCCCGTCGAAATCCTCTTCCAGCTTGTCCTCTTCCGCATCCTCCGCCGTCAGCCGCCGCGAAATCACGGCCAGAAGCGGCGTCAGCGCCATGGAAAGCGTGACAACGGCAACGAGGATCGAGGCGGTTGCCTGCGGAAACAGCCCGGAGGCCGCCGCCGTGGTGAAAAGCACGAAACCGAATTCGCCGCCCTGCGCCAGAAGCAGCGCAATCCGGCTCGATGCATAACGCGAGGAGCCGGCGATCCGGCAGAGGCCATAGATCAGGGCAGCCTTCACCGCCATCATCGCCGGCACGGCGATCAGGATGAGGACGATGTGCTCATAAACGATATGGATGTGCAGTGACATGCCGACGGCCATGAAGAACAACGCCAGAAACAGCCCGCGAAACGGCTCGATATCGGCCTCCAGCTCATGGCGATAGGAAGATTCCGACAGCATCAGCCCGGCCAGCAGCGCACCCATGCCCATGGAAAGCCCGACCATCTCCATGATGGCGGCAGCACCGATGACGACAAAAAGGGCGGCCGCGATCATCACTTCACGCGCACCCGTGCGGGCGATGATCTGGAACATCGGCGTGAGCAGGTAACGCCCGGCCAGCACCATGCCCGCCACAGCAACGACGGAGGCGATGAGATCGGACACCATCGAATCCGTCGGCACATCCGGGCGGTTGGAAAGAATGGTGACGAGGGCAAGAAGCGGCACGATGGCAAGGTCCTGAAACAGCAGGATAGAGAAGGACCGGTTGCCATGCCGCGTATTCATGTCGCCGTCATCGGCAAGGATTTGCAGCGCAAAGGCGGTGGAGGAAAGCGCAAGACCGAAACCCGCAACCACGCTTCCCCGCCAGTCGATCAGCCCCGCCCACCATGCAATGGCCGCCAGCACGCTGCCGGTCACCAGCACCTGAGCCAACCCCAGGCCTAAAATATCGCGCCGCATCTGCCAGATGCGTGAAGGCTTGAGTTCAAGGCCGATGATGAAGAGCAGGAAAACGACGCCCAGTTCCGAGACGTTGAAGATGTCCTTCGCATCCGTGACCAGATGCAGGAACGGGCCGATGATGATGCCGGCGACCAGATAACCGAGCACGGTGCCAAGCCCGAGCTTGCGGAAAACGGAGGCCGCGATGACCGCGCCGGCCAGAAGCAGCAATGGTTCGGAAAAGAGAGCGTCGTGCTCGGTCATGCGGGCGGACTTTCGAATAGGGTGGCGACAATACCGTCCGAATGGAGAAAGCGGCGTTTCGCCCTTGATGCGGGGTTGCTGGCACAATAAATGGAACAGGAATGAAAGGCCAACTCATGTCCTCAGAAATAGATTCTTCCAAACTTCTCGATCGCGCCAGCGAACTTGTCGATCTTGCCCGTGCCGCCGGCGCGGATGAGGCGGATGCCGTTGTCGTCCGCTCCCGCTCGCAGTCGGTCGGCGTGCGGCTGGGCAAGGTGGAAAGCACCGAATCCTCCGAAAGCGACGATTTTTCCCTGCGCGTCTTCGTTGGCCGCCGGGTGGCGAGCGTTTCCGCCAATCCGGGCTTCGATCTGAAGACGCTGGCGGAACGGGCCGTCGCCATGGCCAAGGTCTCGCCGGAAGATCCCTTTGCCTGCCTGGCGGACAAGGAGCGGCTTGCGACGTCCTACAACGATCTCCAGCTTTTCGATGCGACTGAGGTCTCGGCCGATCAGCTGCGTGAGGCAGCCCTTGCTTCTGAAGAAGCAGCACTCGGCGTCAAGGGCGTCAGCAATTCCTCCGGTGCCGGCGCATCGAGCGGCGTGGGTGGTCTCGTCCTCGCTACGTCACACGGTTTTTCCGGCAGCTATATGGGCAGCCGTTTCAGTCGCTCCGTCAGCGTCATCGCCGGCCAAGGCACGAAGATGGAGCGCGACTACGATTTCGACAGCCGCCTTTATTATGCCGATCTCGATGAGGCCGAGGAAATCGGTCGCCGCGCCGGTGAAAAAGTCGTGCGGCGTGTCGGCCCGCGCCAGGTCGATACCGGCAGCAACATCACTGTGGTTTTCGATCCACGCATCGCCCGCGGCTTCGTCGGTGCAATTGCCGGCGCGATCAACGGCGCTTCGGTTGCCCGCAAGACCAGCTTCCTGCGCGATAAAATGGGTCAGCAGGTTCTGAAAAAGGGCCTTTATCTCACCGACGACCCGCAGATCGTGCGCGGCCCGTCCTCGCGTCCCTTCGATGGCGAGGGTGTCAGGGGCGAGAAGATGACGATGATCGAGGATGGTGTCTTGAAGCACTGGTTCCTTTCCACTTCGGCGGCGCGGGAACTTGGCCTTGAAACCAACGGGCGCGGCGTGCGCGGCGGCACGGCGGTTTCGCCGGCCTCTACCAATCTCGCGCTGGAGCCGGGCGATCTCTCGCCGGAGGACTTGCTGAGGCAGGTCGGAACCGGCTTTTACGTCACCGAGCTGATCGGCCACGGCGCCAACATGATCACGGGTGAATATAGCTGCGGCGCCAGCGGTTTCTGGATCGAGAATGGCGAAAAGACCTTCGCGGTTTCCGAGGTCACCATTGCCTCGAACCTGAAGGACATGTTCATGCGGGTCACACCGGCCAATGATATCGATCGCAAATACGGCGTCGCGGCCCCGACGCTCGCCATTGAAGGCATGACGATCGCGGGCAAGTGAGGCGGCCTGCGGGTTGTTTTCGCCGACACTTTATGTGCAAGTGCGAAGAGAAAAACGGGCGCGCCGTTTGAGGCGCGTGGAAAAGACGGCAAAATGAACGATATGGCTGAAGCCCGCTGGGCCTCCGATCTGCGGCTGGTCCTTAAAGCCGCCCGCAAGGCGGGTGAGACGGCCCTCGGTTTCTTCCGCAAGGATCCCGAGGTCTGGTGGAAAAATGGCGGGCTTTCGCCGGTCAGCGCGGCCGATTACGCCGCCAATGAAATCCTCGAAACCATCCTGCGCTCCGCCCGGCCGGATTATGGCTGGCTTTCCGAAGAGACGGATGACGATACGGACAGGCTTTCCCGCTCCACCGTCTTCGTCGTCGACCCCATTGACGGTACCCGCGCCTTCATCGGCGGCCGGGATACATGGTGCGTCAGCGTCGCGGTGGTGCATGAAGGCCGACCGGTGGTCGCGGCTCTTGTCGCTCCGGCGCTTGCGGAGGAGTTTACCGCATTTGAAGGTGGTGAAGCTCTGAAGAACGGGTCACCCGTTTTTGCCGCGCGCGAAAATGCCGGCATCTTCCATCTGGCAGCGCCCGAAGACGTGATCACGCATCTGCCGGAAGAGGTGCGCAGCACCGTCAAACGCATTCCACACGTGCCCTCGCTCGCCTACCGGCTGGCCATGGTGGCGGATGGCCGCATCGACGGAACGCTGGTCAAGGCCAACTCGCATGAGTGGGATCTGGCCGCCGCCGACCTCATTCTGGAGAAGGCCGGCGGTCGTCTGGTCGGGCTCGATGGAAAACCTCTGATGTATAATCGCCGGCAGGTTAACCACCCCGCATTGTGCGCTGCAGCAGATTATGCGCTGCCTGCACTTTTGAAAGCGTTTTCACATCTGTCTGACAGTTGACGTTTGCCGGGAAATCCCGCAGATGAAGGCCTCTCTCAGCGTTTAAGAAAGAGACTAAGAAATGACGGAATCTGGCAAACCGAAACAGCTGCTGCACCTCGTCTTCGGCGGCGAACTTGAAAACCTTCAGGATGTTCAGTTCCGGGATTTGAACGCGCTCGATATCGTCGGCATCTATCCGGACTATGCTTCCGCGCTCACCGCATGGAAGTCCAAGGCGCAAATGACTGTTGATAACGCCCATATGCGTTATTTTATCGTGCATATGCACCGTCTTCTCAATCCGGACGATAAAATTTGAGTCCTTTTGCCCTTGCGTTGTAATACTATTGGGTGAAGGCGAGCTTTCCCGTGATTCCTGCGCGAGCGGCGCAGGCCGGGAATGCCGGAGCGAGAAAATGTGATCGCGCTTTCGTTTCCGATGACAAAAAATGACGCAATTTGAGAAGAAGTAGGCGGCGATAACAACCAGAACAGGGGCAGGGCATTGCGCGGAATGATCAAGGGCAGAATGTCATGAGCAGCCGTCTCGCACGTTTCGCTCTTTCCGGTTACCGCATTGCCGGTATCGCCGCGTACCCGTTCGCCAAGCCCTATCTTTCCTATCGGGCCGCGAAGGGCAAGGAAGACAAGCGCCGCCGGCTCGAACGTTTCGGTTATGCGAGCGCCGAGCGCCCGCGCGGGCCGCTCGTCTGGTTCCACGCCGCAAGTGTCGGCGAAACGCTTGCCCTCATCCCGCTGATCCGTGAAATCCGCAAGCGCGATATCTTCGTGCTTCTGACCACCGGCACGGTCACCTCGGCCGAACTGACCCGCACCCGGCTCGGCGATGACGTGATCCACCAGTATGTGCCGCTCGACATCAAGATCGCGGTCAATCGCTTCCTCACCTACTGGGCGCCGGATGCCGCCATCACAGCGGAATCGGAAATCTGGCCGGTGACGATGATGGAGCTGGAGCGCCGGCACATTCCGCAGATCCGGGTCAATGCCCGTCTCTCCGACCGTTCCTTCGACCGCTGGAAAGCCCGGCATGATATTGCGGAATCGCTGTTTTCAAAGCTGGCGCTGGTGGTTGCGCAGTCCGATCTCGATGCCGAACTTTTCCGTGATCTCGGCTCCTGGCCGGTGGTGATTTCGGGTAACCTCAAAGGTGACACCGACCCGCCGCCCTGTGACGAGGCGCTTCTGGAGCACTATCGCAAGCAGGTCGGCAATCGCAAGACATGGGCCGCCATCTCCACTTTCGACGGCGAGGAGAAGGCTGCCGCCACCGTGCATGCGGCGATCAAGTCCCGCAATGGCCAGTTGACCATCATCGTGCCGCGCCATCCCGAGCGCGGCGATGATGTGGAGGGCATGCTGAAAGGCATGGGGCTCACCGTCGCGCGTCGCAGCCGCAATGACGTGATAACGCCGGAAACCGATATTTTCCTTGGCGATTCCATCGGCGAAATGGGGCTTTACCTGCGGCTGACCGAACTTGCCTTTGTTGGCCGCTCGCTGACGGCCGAAGGCGGGCAGAACCCGCTGGAGCCGGCGATGCTCGGCTGCGCCGTCCTGTCAGGCGCGCATGTGCAGAATTTCCGCGAGGCCTATCAGAAGCTCATCCGCGCCGGCGGCGGTCGTATCATTCGGGATGTCGAGATGCTGGCCAAGGCGGTGCATTACCTCCTGGTCAATGACAATGAGCGTTACAAGATGATCGATGCGGGCAACCGGGTCATTCAGGATATGCGCGGCGCGCTGTCCTCCACCGTCAAGGCGCTGGAGCCCTATATCAACCCGCTCACCGTTTCCGCCAAGCTGCAACCACGGAGCGCCATCGGCTCATGGTAGCGGATATCGAACTCAACGCGGCGCAATCGATCGCCGCAGTCCTTTTCGACAAGGACGGAACGCTTTTAGGCTATGACGCCAGCTGGGGACCGGTGAACCGCGAACTTGCGGCCATCGCGGCCAAGGGAGATCCCGTTCTCGCCGACCGGCTTCTCTCCGCCTGCGGAATGGATCCCGTTACCGGTCATGTGGTGCCGGACAGCCTGCTGGCCGCCGGCAACACGGCGGAAATCGCCGCCGGTCTGGTAGCCGCGGGCTCTCCCTGCGATGTCGGAGAACTGACTGCCCGCCTTGACCGGTTGTTCACCGAGGCTGCGGATAAATCCGTGCCGGTGACCGATCTCAAGGCATTTTTCGCAAGGCTGAAGGCGCGCGGCTACAAGCTCGGCATTGCCTCCAGCGACAATGAAAACTCCATTCGACAGACGGCCATCCGCTTCGGTTTCGAAAACGACGTCGATTTCGTCGCGGGATATGACAGCGGTTACGGCACCAAGCCGCAGCCCGGCATGGTTCTGGGCTTCTGCGAGGCGATCGGCTTCCCGCCGGAACGCGTGGCCGTTGTCGGCGACAATAACCACGATCTGCACATGGCGAAAAATGCCGGAGCCGGTCTGCGTATCGCCGTTCTGACGGGAACAGGCTCGCGCGAAAGCCTGGGTGCGGATGCCGATTATTGTTTCGAGGACATTACCGCTCTCGAAGCGCTTTTGCCGGAACGGGCTCTCTGAACCCGGTTAGATTTCCGCCGGGCCCGGCATGGCCCCGTGGAACCGTCTAATCCATTTTTGCAATTTACGGTTTTTTCTGGCAAACAACCTCCCTGACATGTGACAGGCGAACGGAATGCCGTGGGCGACGCGGCCGGGAGCGGGAATAGATGGTTTCTGAAGCGCCGCCGTTCTGGTGGCAGAAAGCGGGCTGGCAGGCGTGGCTCCTGTCACCTTTCTCGCTTCTTTACGGGAAGGTTGCCGGCCGGCGGATGCGGACAGCGAAACGGGCAAGCGTTCCCGTTCCGGTCATCTGCATCGGCAACTTCACCGTGGGCGGCGCTGGCAAGACGCCGACGGCGATGGCAATTGCGAGAGCCGCCGTCGCAAAAGGCCTGAAACCCGGATTCCTCAGCCGCGGTTATGGCGGCACGCTTGACGTTACCACCCTTGTCGATCCCGGACAGCACCGCTCCGCCGATGTCGGAGACGAGCCGCTGCTTCTGGCGCGCGAGGCGATCACGGTCATTTCCCGCAAGCGGGTGGAAGGTGCGCACCGGCTGGTGAAAGAAGGCGTCGATCTCATCATCATGGATGATGGTTTCCAGAGCGCGCGCCTGACGCTGGATTATGCGCTTGTTGTCATCGATACGATGCGCGGCATCGGCAACGGCCATCTCGTGCCGGGCGGTCCGGTAAGAGCGCCGCTTGCCGAACAGATGCGGCATATGACCGGGCTCCTGAAGGTCGGCAAAGGCCATGCGGCCGATGCGCTGGTCAGGCAGGCGGCAAAGGCTGCCAAACCCGTCTTCGTTGCGGCGATCACGCCACAGGAGCCGCAGGATTTCAGGGGAAGGCGCGTGCTGGCCTATGCGGGCATTGCCGACCCGGCCAAATTCTTCAGAACCGTCGAGGCGCTCGGCGGCGAGATCGTGCTGCAGCGCTCTTTCCCGGATCATCACCACTTCAGCGACGACGAGATCGCCGATCTTCTGCAGGACGCCGGCAAGCAAAATTTGCAGCTGGTGACGACGGCCAAGGATGCGGTGCGGCTCAACGGCCACCACGGCCGGGCGGAAGAATTACTGTGGAACAGCCTGGTGATCGAAATCGACATGGTGTTCGATGACCCCAACGCCGCCACGACGATCATCGAGACCGCGGTGGGGAACTGCCGCGCGCGTTTGCTGCGGGAAAATGCGCGGACGTCAATCTAACAAGTATACCAAGTATTATGTGGTAAGCGCACCAAAATAGAGATTTATATTTCAGTGCGCTATGCCATACTCGTCTTAAGGGCATTCAGGCAAGCTTAGGAGGTTATTTGGTTGATCACCGTCTGATGTAGTTTTTAGATATTTGTTCCCATAAGCACTTTTGGCCAAAACTACGTTGACCCTATCCCCAGCGGGACGTTCTACATAGAACGCGTAAGTTTTGTTCTCGATGCCTACGATTGCGTCGTTGAGCGTAAGTTTCCAGTTCTTACCATCAGGGTTGACGCCGCCGACGCTTCTTATGCGTTCCCAAGCGCTGCTTCTGTCAGTTTTATTGATGCATCTAATTCTGGCAGTGATCATAACGAATCGTTCCTTTGCTCGTTGAACAAGAGAATTATCGCATAATTCAATTTTCGCGTGAATTAGCGTTTTCTATAAGACCAGGACTCGCGAAGCATATTCACTACATCGTCGCATCTACACTATGCTGGCAGATTGCCCGCCTTGCGTTCTGCTTCTAGCGAAGCCGCCGCATCCACATAGGCTTCCTGCCGCGCCACGCTCCAGTAGCGCAGCTCATCAACCGGGATTGTCTTACCTGTCATGGCGCAGATGACATGCGAGCCGGTCTGGACGATGCGGAAGTCACCGTCGAGATATTCGATGACGGCGAGGCGGTTGCCGCCTCCTTCAAATCTGTTCATCCGTTTTCGTCTCCTGCTCTGTCCTGTCAGGGCACCCAGTCCGAAACGGCGTAGCGTTTTCCTGAACAATCCGGATGCTCCAGTATCCTGAATTTATATAGCCCGGCGCGGCGCAAGGCCAGCCCCGCCTGCTTGCGGCTGGATGAAGGTGTCAGCTGCGGCCGAAGAGCCGTTCTATATCGGAAAGTTTCAGTTCGATATAGGTCGGTCGGCCATGATTGCATTGACCGGAACCCGGCGTGTTTTCCATCTGCCGTAGAAGCGCGTTCATCTCTTCCGGCCGCATACGCCGGCCGGAACGCACCGAGCCGTGGCAGGCCATGGTGGCCGCGACATATTCCAGCTTGTTGGCAAGCGTGGAGGCGGCGTCCCATTCGGCGATCTCGTCTGCAAGCTGACGCACCAGCCCCTGCACATTGACCTCACCCAGCATGGCAGGCGTTTCCCGGACGGCGACCGCGCCCGGCCCGAAACGTTCGATGACGAGCCCCAGCGCATCGAACCCGGCGGCGTGATCCATCAGCCGGTCGCAATCCTCTTCCGGCAGGTCGATGATTTCAGGGATGAGCAGCACCTGCGACGGCGGACGCCGGGAATGCAGTGCATTGCGCATTTCCTCAAACACCAGCCGCTCATGCGCGGCATGCTGGTCGACGATGACAAGGCCGTTTTCCGTCTGGGCGATGATGTAGTTCTCGTGCAGCTGCGCCCGCGCGGCGCCGAGTGGGTAAAGCACGGGTTCCGGCGAGGGGCTCGCGGCGGTCTCGTAAATCTCCCGAGGCTCGGCCCGCGCCGTCGGCATGGTGATGTCGGAAAAGCGCGATTGCACCGCCTCGGCAAATTGCATGTCCCCGGAAACCGCAAGCGGCCGCGACGGTGAGGTGGCGGCGGACCACGGCGCGGCTGCTGCCATGGAAGGCGAGGGCCTGATGCCGGACGGGCTATAGCCGGGGCGGAACGCATTCATCATCTGGCTCGCGCCCGTCGTCGCGGCCCTGTCGCCGTCGCGCGTCAGCGCCTGGCGGATCGCGCCGACGATCAGCCCGCGAATGAGGCCGGGATCACGAAAACGCACGTCGGATTTCGCCGGATGCACGTTCACATCCACAAAGGCGGGGTCAAGCGTGATGGACAGCACCGCGACCGGATATCGCCCATGCGGCACGGTTTCGGCATAAGCGCCGCGAATGGCGGATAAAAGCAGCTTGTCCTGCACCGGGCGGCCGTTGACGAAGACATATTGATGCGCCGAGTTGCCGCGATTGAAGGTCGGAACACCGGCAAAACCGGTCAGCGTCACATCCTCGCGCCCGGCATCGATCTCGATGGCGTTGTCCTTGAACTCGGCGCCCAGAATCTGCGCCATGCGGGCCAGATGATCGTCGCCGGTCGAAGGAATTTCGAGCGTCGAACGGTCGGTGCCTGATAGCACGAAACGGATATGCGGGAAGGCGATCGCCATGCGCTTGACGACTTCGGTAATCGCGGCCGCCTCGGCCCGTTCCGTCTTCAGGAATTTCAGCCGCGCGGGGGTGGCGAAAAACAGGTCGCGCACCTCGACGATTGTACCGGCATTCGAGGCGGCGGGCCGGACATCGGAAACCTTGCCGCCGGTAACGGAAATCACCGAACCCTGTTCCGCGCCCTGTTGGCGGCTGGTAATCGTCAGCTTGGCGACCGAGCCGATGGAGGGCAGCGCCTCGCCACGAAACCCGAGCGTGCGGATATCATCCAGCGTATCGGAAATTTTCGAGGTGCAGTGACGCCTGACCGCAAGCTCCAGATCGGCAGGTGACATGCCGGAACCGTTATCGGTAATCCGCACCAGCCCCTTGCCGCCTCCCGCCGTGGCGATCTCGATCCTGGTCGCGCCAGCGTCGATGGCGTTTTCCACCAGTTCCTTCGTGGCGCTGGAGGGTCTCTCGATGACCTCGCCGGCGGCGATCTGGTTGATAAGGGTTTCTGAAAGCTGCTTGATGGCCATGATTGTCATTTTCGCGGATTCGCTACGGCTTCGAAAGCAAAAAACTCGGGCTGTGGAAATTTGCACATGTTTTACGGTCCCTTGGGCATTTGATCATTTCGGTCAACATGGCGTTAAGCGTTAATCCGCCTTTAATCGGCCTTGATTATGGTGAGGCGGCTTGAAATGACCGCAGGAACGGGGCCGCCTTCGCCGGGCGGCGTGTGACGTCGACTATGGGTGAGCGTCATCTTCCCCTCAAGACTGCTTCAAGTTGCAAACCCTGATGTCTCTTTTTCGGAATTTTTCGTTTCATCCCGGCATTTGCCCTGGACGATTCCACTAGAAACATAAGCCTGACCCCTGAAAAACAGGCGGGAGTTTGCAGTTGAGTGATTTGGCGTCCTCTGGCGCGGGCGTTCATACGGTGATGCTTGATGCCCTTTGCGACGCGCTTGGCGCGGCGATCGTCGTTTACGACCGTAATGATCACATTATTTTTGCAAGCCGGAAACTCCTCAGCTTTTTTCCGCTGGAAGAGGCCGTTATCGGCCCGGGCGCGCGGCTGCGCGACTATCTGAGCGCGCTATATGATTGTTATCTGCTCGAGGCGGAAAGCCTCTCCGCCAATGCCCGCCCGCTCGGCCGGGAGGAATGGATCGGCGAGCGGCTGGCGCTGCACTGGAAGGAAAGATCGGAAAAAACCGAACGGCTGAAGGGAGAGCGCTTCCTGCGCTTCGTCATGAACCGCCTGCCGTCCGGCCTCGGCATCAGCGTGGTTGCCGATATTTCCGAACAGAAGAAACGCGAAGAGCAATGGCGCATCGACCTTGAGCGCGTACAGCTCGTTGAGGAAATTCTCGACAATCTGCCATTTCCCGTCTTCGTCAAGGATCGGAACATGGCCTATGTCGCCCTCAACAAATCCGCCAGCGCCCTGGTCGAAACCAGTCCCGAGAGCATTCTCGGCCGTACCGTTTTCGATCTCCACTCGCGCAAGGTCGCCGGACGGATCGATGCCGCCGATCGTATGGTGCTGGATAGCGGTACGCCGGCTGTCATTCCCGAAAGGGTGCGACGCCTGAATGGCGAAGAGGTGCTGACAATCACCCGCAAGCAGCGTGTGGGCCGGCCCGGCCGATATTTCCTGGTGACGACGATGGAGGACGTGACCGCTCTTGCCACCATCGATGCCAATGGCACGCCCGTCATCCCCTCGCTCGAACATGTTCCTTTCGTGGCCTCCATCTATGGCAGGGACGAGGAAACGGACAATCGCGGCGGGGTTTTAAAGAGCAAGGCGGTGTTGGTCGTCTCTGAAAACGGACGCTTTGCGGAAGCCGCCGGTCGTCTTCTGACCGCGGGCGGCATGGACCATGCGGCGGTGACGCGCGGGGACGAGCAGCGCGCATTCATCGATGTCGCGGCTTCCGCCGGTGTGAGCATCGATGTGGTCGTTGTCGACGCCCAGATGAGCGTCGCTTGCCTCGATATTGCCGCCGCGCATGATCTGCCCGTCGTCACCATCGAGGAGGAGGAAATAGATGCTTCCCTGCTGCATTATCTTGCCGCTGGGTTGAAATCCTCCCCAAATGAGAAAACCGCTGACGAGGACTGGGAGATCATGACGGAGGATCTGCCCGAAATACTCAAGACCGGCGGCGTCTGCGAGATACTTCTCGTCGAGGATAACAGGGTCAACCAGATCGTCTTCTCGCAGATACTCGAAGGTCTGGGGCTTTCCTGGCGGCTCGCCACCTCGGGCGAGGAAGCCTTGCGTCTCTTTGTGGAACAACCGCCTTCCGCCGTCCTGCTCGACACGACGCTGGGCGATATCGACGGCTTCGAGGTCGCCCGCCGCATGCGCGGCCTGGGCGGCGAGAAACATATTCCCATCGTCGGTGTCATCACCCACGCATTCGAGGGCGATCTCGACAAGTGCCGGGCCTCCGGCATGGATGACATGCTGCTGAAACCCGTCAGTCCTGACATGGTCGAGGCGGTTTTCCTGCGGCTTTTCGGCAAGGACGCCCTGCGGCTGCAGGCCTGAAATTGCCATTGCCGGGAGGCTATGGCTTTTTTAATACTTGCCCTGCATTGTGAGCGCGGTCGACACAGGATTCACGAGATGCAGGAATGAAACGGGCAGAGCCGCAATCGTTGCAGGTCAGCCAGAACGAGTTGCAGGCGATGGCCTACAGCGACCCGCTGACGGGGCTGGGCAACCGCTACCGTTTGCGCGACAAGATCCGGATGCTTGCCAGCGAGCGCTCCAGCGATCCCGCCCCCTTCACGGTCGGCATTGCCAATATAGACGGCTTCAAACCCATCAACGATCTTTTCGGCGTGCAGGCGGGCGATGAAATCCTCTGCCAGGTCGCGCACCGGCTGAAGGCCTGCATTCCCGATGGCGCGGTCGTGACGCGCCATGACGGTGACGAATTCGCCTTCGTGCTGCCGCTGGTGTTCGAGCGTACTGGCGCCGAGCGTATCGGCAACATGATCAAGGACGTGCTTTCTGCCCCTTATGATCTCGGTGACCGCAACGTCCGGCTTTCTTCCTCCTTCGGTTTCGCCATCTATCCCTTCGCCGGCGATGAATTCGAGGATTTGCTGAAAAGCGCCGAGACGGCGCTCTATCGCTCCAAGAGACGTGGCCGCGGCCAGATCACGGTCTATTCGCGTGAGATCGCGCAGGAGATGAAGCGCGCCACGCAGCTGGAACAGGCGCTTAGAAACGCCATCATCACCGATGCCATCGATGTGCATTTCCAGCCCATCGTCCGGCTGGAAGAGGCAAAGGTCATTGGTTTCGAGGCGCTGGCCCGCTGGAACGATCCCGATCTCGGTTTCGTATCGCCTGCGGTTTTTGTGCCGCTCGCCGAAGAGCGCGGTTTCATCGATGCGCTGTCGGAAGCCCTGCTCAGAAAGGCGGCGGAAGCGGCCCTGTTCTGGCCGCGTGAACTCTTCCTGTCCTTCAATCTCTCTTCCGCGCAATTGATGGACCCCAGCACGGCGGACAATATTCTGTCCATTCTCTCGCGTGTCGGCCTCGATCCGCATCGGCTGGAACTTGAGATCACCGAAACGGCTGTCATGACATCAGCCGATACCGCGCAACGCATCATCAGCGAATTGCAGAGCGCCGGCGTTCGCATTTCGCTTGACGATTTCGGCACTGGCCAGTCGAGCCTCGGCCGCCTGCGGGATTTCACCTTCGACAAGGTAAAGATCGACCGCGCCTTCGTGTCGCGCATCAGCAGCGATCGTCCTTCCGAACATATCATCAAGGCCATCGTCGCCATGTGCGAAGGGCTCGATCTCGAAGTCGTGGCCGAGGGGATAGAAGAACGGGCGGAAGAGGAAAAGCTGCGCGCGCTCGGTTGCGCCATGGGGCAGGGCTATTTCTACGGCCGCCCCGCCGATGCCGCGGCGACCCAGCGGTATCTGCACGAGAATTACCGCGAGATATTGTCGGATATTTCCTGAGACAGAGCGGTCTGGCCGCGGCTGCAAGGCGGCGGACGCAATCTCCAACTTCCCTCATTCCTGTGCTTGTCACAGGAATCCAGCCGACGCGCGTTTGCGCGGCGAAACGACTCCTTTCAGCCCAAGGACTTGGGCTGGCTAGATTCCTGTGACAAGCACAGGAATGAGGAGAGTGCGGTGCGTGCCGCGTCTCAGAGCCTGTAAAGCGGCTCAAACCGGCCCTTGACCTCAACCCCGAGCTCGAACGTCAACCCATGCTGCGGATTGGCGGCAATGGCGTCGTCGTCTAGATGTTCGCGCGCCGAGGTGACAAGAAGGCGCGACGCGTCGGGGCCGATGAAGGCCGGGCAGGTCGTCTGTTTGCCGGGCACCTCATATCGGGCGATGTGATTGCCGTCCGTATCGTAACGATCGACCGCACCCTCACCCCAGCGGGCGTTCCAGATATGCCCTTCGGCATCGCAGACGGATCCGTCCACGCCGCCTTTGATACCGGTGGAATCGATGAAGACTTCCGCCTTGCCGGAGGGCAGGCCGGTCCCGGCATCAAGCGGCACCCGCATCAGTTTGTTCACCTTGGTATCGACGTAATATCCCGTCGCGCCATCGGGTGAGAAGCAGATCGAATTCGGAATGCTGATCTCGCCAAACAGCTTCGTCACGGTGCCTTTGGAAACATGATAGATGCTGCCCGCGCCTGTCTCCGCCTTGCGACCCATGGTGCCGATCCACAGCGCGCCGGAGGGGTGCATGCGCCCGTCATTGGAGCGGTTGCCGGGCAAATCCTTTTCCAGCTCCGCATGCAGCGTCAGCACGCCGGTTGCCGTGTCTCGCAGGAAAAGTCCGTCATCGGAGGCGACCAGCTGTTTGCTGTCGCTGACCTTGGCGAGCGCACTGCCCATGAAGGGCAGGGCATGCACGGTCTTGCGGCCGGAGGCGAGATGCAGCTCGTGCAGTTCCCGCTCGAGAATATTGAACCACCAGGCGGTGCCGGTCGCAGGGTCGAAGGTCGGGCCTTCGCCGAGTAGCATCGGCGTCTCGTCCAGAACACGTCCGGCAAAGGGAAAAACAGTCGCCAAGCTCTTATCCTCCGATGGCTGCATCATAGGCTGAAAGTGTGACAGTGGCGCGTTCGCGCACCTCCGCCGCCGTCATGCCCGGCTTATAAAGGCTCGTGCCAAGCCCGAAAGCCGTAATGCCGGCGTTGGTATATTCCGCGAAGTTCCTGTCCGAGACGCCGCCGACGGCGGCGATGACCAGATCCTTCGGCAGGATGGTCCGGATCGCATTGATACCCGCGGGGCCGATGATGCTGGCGGGAAAGAACTTCAGCCCGGTCGCCCCGGCCTTTGCGGCCACCAGCGCCTCGGTGGGGGTGAGAACGCCCGGCATCGTCACCATGCCCTTGACGCGGGCGGCGACGATAACGTCGGCATCGGCATTGGGGCTGACCATCAGCTTGCCGCCGGCCGCATCCAGCGATTCCACCTCTTCCACGCTAAGCACGGTGCCGGCGCCGATCAGGCAATCGGCGGGCGCCATCTTTGCGGCGATCTCGATCGAGCGGAACGGATCGGGCGAATTGAGCGGGATTTCGATGGCGCGGAAGCCGGTCTCGATCAACGCGCCGACAACGCCTTCGGTTTCCTCGGGCTTCAGACCGCGCAGGATGGCGATCAGCGGATATTTGATGGAAGGGAAGGGAATACGCATGATGTCTCTTTATCCTATGGCCAGATGGCATTTGCAGCGGCGAGCAATCCGCGCCGCACGGCCTCGTCGGCGTCGATGACCGTATATTGAATCTCGAGGGCTGCGAAGGCACCCTCGTAAAGCGCGCCGAGCGCACCGGAGCCGATCAGCACCACGGGCGTCTCCCGCCGTGCCGTCGAATGCGCACCGGCGATTTCCAGCCCGATCATGATGCCGGAGAGCTTGGCCTTGGCGTCGGTCGCGGTAAGCCCATGCAGCAATTGCCCGGAGCGCAGGGTGAAAAGGCGATTGGTCGCAAGCGCGGGATGGGCGTAAATATCGCGCACGGCCGCCGTGAAAGCCTCATGCTCGCCGGTAAAGGCTTCGGCCTCTGCCACCGCATGGGAAAGGATCGTCTGTTTCGAGATGACTTCGAAGAGTTCGCCGGTCATGAAAGTGGCAAAACCCGTCACGCCGCCATCCTTGACGGTCACCCATTTGGAATGGGTGCCGGGCATGCAGACGAGTTTTTCACCGGCGTCCGAAGAAGCGAGAGCGCCGAGCAATTGCGTTTCCTCGCCGCGCATCACGTCGGGCGCGTTTTTATCCCGCTGCGCCAGCCCCGGCAGAATGCGCACATCCCGCACCTGGCCCGGCACGCGAACCGCGCCATCGAGAACCGCCGAAAGCGATGCCGGCACGTCGATATAACCCGCTTCGACCCAGCCTTGCCGCGCCCCCGCCATGCCGCAGACGAGAACCGGCAAATCTTCCGGCGCGCCGATGGCGTCCAGATGCGATTGCAATACGTCGGCAAAACCGGTCCGCATGGCGGTGGTCATGCCTTCCGCGCTTCTGCGCTCCGCCAGCACCGCGCCCGATCGGCTCATGAGCCAGAGCCGGAAACTGGTTGTACCCCAGTCGACGGCGATGAAAGCGGGTTCAGACATTATAGAAGGCCTCCGTCTACGATTATGGATTGCGCTGTGATGGCGCTTGAGGCCGAGGATGCGAGAAACAGGCACGGACCCGCCAGGTCGGCGGCGACGAGCGTGCGCTTCAGACATTGCCGCGCCGTGGTGGCGGTAATGTTCTCATCCGTCAGCCATAGCTCCTTCTGCCGCTCCGTCACGATCATGCCGGGCAGCAGCGTGTTGACGCGGATGTTTTCCGGCCCCAGCCGGCCGGCGAGGCTTTTCGTCAGCCCGATGATACCGGCCTTGGCCGCCGCATAGGAGGGCAGCTCGCCCATGTTGAGCAGAAACGAGATGGACGAAAAATTGACGATGGACGCGTCCTTCGCCTGCCGGAGATGGGGAAGTGCGGCCTGAACGGTGAAGAACATCTGCTTGAGATTGACCGCCTGATTGGCGTCCCAATAGGCTTCGGTCACCGTTTCTATATCGTGGCGGTCGTCCCAGGCGGCATTGTTGACGAGTACCCTGATGCCGCCGGTGGCCAAGGCCGCCGCCTCCACCGTCTTTCCGATCGCCGCGATATTGCGAAGGTCGGTTTTGAAGAAGTGGACCGGATGCTGCGCCGTTGTCGCAAGCCGCTTTACGAGCGCCAGGCTTGGCTCCTCGGCGATGTCGATGAACGAAACCCTCGCTCCCTGCATCGCGAAGGCTTCCACCAGCGATGCCCCGATGCCGGAACCGCCGCCGGTGACGAGCACGCCCGCATCCTTGAGGTCCGGAAATTGGGCTTGCGTCATCGGCGTCATCTCATCCATTGAAAGGCTTGATTGTTCCATTATTTGGAACTAGATTTTACTAAATGGAATTATTCTCTTGGCGTCACGCTTATGTCAAGACAGATGACGGTGGGTGTTGCCATGGCCGATAATAAAAAGCCCAATGGGCAAAAGCCTGATGCGGTTCCGATGGTGCAACGGAAAACCGGGAGTGACACGGGCACGCTCGGCAAGGCCGTCTCGCTGCTGGAGTTGATCGCCTTTGCCGACAAGCCGATGCGCTTTACCGATGTGGTCGAAGCCTGCGGCCAGCCGCGCGGCTCGGTTCACCGCCAGCTCGCCCATCTCATCGCCGAGGGCCTTATCGATCACGCTGCCGATCAGACCTATGCCGTGGGGCTGAGACTGCTGCAACTGGCAGCGAAAGCCTGGAGCGGCAATGACCTGCGCAGCGTCGCGGCCCCGCATCTGGCAGCGTTGCAGGAGGTGACGCAGGAGTCCGTGCATCTCGCCGTGTTGAACGGCAGGCAGGTGACCTATCTCGACAAGATGGAGGGGCAGCACACATTGCGCATGCATTCGCAGGTCGGCAAAACCTCACCGGTCTATTGCACGGGGGTTGGCAAGGCGGCGCTGTCGCTGCTCGCCGGTGATGAACTGGCGGCGCTGACTGCGGAACTCGATTTTCATCGCTTCACGGAAAACACGATCACGACGACGGACGCGCTGATGGCTGACGTGGCGACCATTCGCGACAATGGCTACGGTTTCGACCTTCAGGAGCACGAGATCGGGATTCATTGCGTTGCCGCACCGGTCCAGGCGCCCGGGCGCAATTTTCGCGCGGCGATTTCCGTCACCGGTCCGGCCTATCGTGTGGATGTGGACCAGCTTCGCAAATGGGCCCCTCTGGTGCGCGAGACTGCCGATAGAATTTCCGATGATCTTGCCTGCAGATTATCCCCGGTTGCGGATGGTTGAGGAAAAAACGGGGCGTTAGCCGGTGGATTTTCCCTTATGGAAAGCGCGGGGACGCGTCCATTCAGGTGCATTTGATATTATTTTCGACTATTCTGAATTAAGTTTTCAACTTTTGTTTGCATGAATCGTTTTGGTGAGTAACATCCGCAACAATTTCCGGGCAAAGGCGGGCCTTTGCGGCGGCATTTTCTCATTCTCGAAGAACAGCTTTGATGCAGAAAACAGAGACGGCCGCCGTTCAGTCGATTGGTGTTGATTGCGTTCGCGAGATCGCTGATCTCAACACGCAATTCGATATATTCCGGTTTCTGAAGCGGCTGACGGAGGCCTGGGAATTCAGGGCTTTCATGGTGCTCGACCTGTCCTCGGAAGTGGCGAGCGAACTGTCGCAATATACTGTTATCACCAGCTGGCCGGCAGAGCTTTTGCAGCGCTACGATGAAGAGGGCATGCTGCAGACCAGCCGGGTGATGGCGCAGTTGAAAAAATCGACCGTCCCCTTTTCCGTCTCGATGGATTTTCTGGTCAGAGGCGACGGAGAAATCGCCAAGAAAACCGTGATCAACCTTTTCGAACGTTTCGAGATGATCAATTCGGTGTGGTTTCCCGTTCATGACATCACCATGCGACGCGGCGCGGTCTCGTTTTCCGGCAACAAGACGGCTCTGCCCGCCAGCCGGCTTGCCGAGCTTTTCTACATTTCCAGCCATGTCTTTGCCCGGCTATCTGAAATACGAAGCCTCGATTTGAGGGTTCCCGAAACATTGAGCGAGCGGGAGATCGACTGTCTGAACTGGACCGCCGCCGGCAAGACCAGCGCTGAAATTGCTGAAATCATGATGCTGTCGGAACACACCATCAATCATTACCTGAACCGCGCAACGAAAAAACTCGACACGGTCAACCGCACCCAGGCTGTCGCCAAAGCGCTGCGGGTCGGCCTGATAAAATAGCGAAACCGTAATTTTATCATTGTGATAAAGCGCTTCCTAGGCGATCCTCCTTTCGAATCACCGGAAAGGAGAAATCGTTTGCCGGAACGGCATAGGGTAAAAGCAGGATTTTCTCCGACTATCGACTGCGCCGTGCTGATAGCCGCTGCCGAAAAAGGCTTTGCTGCCGATGAGGGCATAGAACTCGAACTTTTCCGAAAACAGTCCGCGCGCGCCGTGCTTGCGGCGCTTGGCGAGGATGGCGTTCATGTCGCGCATCTGCCCGCCCCGGTTCCCGTTGGTTCCGCTGTTGGCCTGGATGACCTGCCAGGCGATATTGTCGGCGTTTTCACACTTTCCCTTGGCGGATCGGCAACGACCGTTTCGCACGGATTTTACGACGAACTTTATCGCGAAGGACTGAAGCTGCCGGATCCGGCGGCTTTTGGGCGGGCCATGGCCCGTGTCTGCGCCGCACGCCGGGCGGCAGGTGGAACCCCGCCGGTCTTTGCGGTCGAGGATATTGTCTCCACGCCATTTTACACCCTGCGTTATCTGCTCGGAAGCTGCGGCGTGCTGCTCGGCCGGGACATGGAAATCGTCGAAGCCCTGCCGAAGGCGATGCCATCGCTGCTGGAAAGCGGCAAGGTCGATGCGCTCTGTACCGCCGAACCGGCGGGCAGCGCCGTGGGGCTGGGCGGCGGCGGCCGTATCGTCACCACGGGCGCGCTGATCTGGCACAATGCGCCGGAAAAGATACTGGCCGTGAAGACGCGCTGGGCAGAGGAAAACGCCGCCCTTCTGGAAGGGCTGCTGCGGGCGCTTTACCGCGCCGGCGAATGGTGCGCCAATGCCGCCAACATAGAGGAACTGGCCGGCATCCTCGCCGCGCCTCAATATCTGGATGAGAACGGTGAATTCCTGCTGCCAGCGCTGACGGGCTATATTTCCACCTCGCAGCGGGACATGCAGCGCTTTCAGGAGTTTTTCGTGACGAGCGCCAAGGCCGCCAATTTCCCTTGGCAGAGCCAGGCCCTGTGGTTCTTCAGCCAGATGTTGCGCTGGGGCGAGGTTTCCGCCGATTACCGGCTCGATGCCGCCGTGGTGGAGGCCGCCCGCAACGCCTACCGGCCGGATATTTTCCGCAAGGCCATGAAGCCGCTTTTCGTGCCGGTGCCGGGTGCCAATCTGAAACTCGAAGGCACGTTGCGCGAGCCTGTTCATGTCGGCGCGTCGCGCACGGGTCTGGTGCTCGGGCCCGACTGTTTTTTCGACGGCCATGTTTTCGATCCGGAAACGCTGGCGATGGACGACGAAATCTGAAACGGCAGCGTTAAATCGTCGCGAATGCCTGACTGGCGCGCTTTGGCATTGGCGAAGCGCTCCGGCTTGTCTATGGATGGCACGCAATACCCCGGTCGGACGATGTAGCGGAGCAGGAATATGGCAGAGGTCAGCAAGAGCCAGGTGGAGAAGGCGCTGGAAGCGGTGATCTATCCCGGCAGCGGTAAGAGCATCATCGCACTCGGCATGGTCTCGGAAATCTTCATCGCCGATGCGAAGGCCTATTTTTCGATCACAGTACCGGCCGACAAGGCTGCGGAGATGGAGCCGCTGCGGCTTTCCGCGGAACAGGCGGCCAAAGGCGTTGAGGGCATCGTCGGCGCCGTCGTCGCGCTGACGGCCGATCGCAAGCCCGGCCAGCAGCAACCGGCGCCGGCGCGCCCCGCTGCGGCACCCGGCCGGCCGGCCACACAGCCCGGCTCGTCAAAGGTGGGCGTACCAGGCGTGCGGGCCATCATCGCCGTGGCCTCGGGCAAGGGCGGGGTGGGCAAGTCCACCACCGCGGTCAATCTGGCGCTCGGTCTCCAGTCGCTCGGCCTCAAGGTCGGCATGCTCGATGCCGATATTTACGGCCCTTCGCTGCCGCGATTGCTGAAAATTTCCGGCCGTCCGCAGCAGCAGGAGGACCGCATCATCCTTCCCATGGAAAATTATGGACTGAAGGTCATGTCCATGGGCTTTCTGGTGGATGAGGAAGCGGCGATGATCTGGCGCGGGCCGATGGTGCAGTCCGCGCTGATGCAGATGCTGCGCGAAGTGGCCTGGGGCGAGTTGGATGTGCTGGTGCTGGACATGCCGCCCGGCACCGGCGATGCGCAGCTTACCATCGCCCAGCAGGTGCCGCTCGCCGGCGCGGTCATCGTCTCCACACCGCAGGATCTGGCGCTGATCGACGCTCGCAAGGGCATCACCATGTTCCGCAAGGTGGAGGTGCCGCTGCTCGGCGTCATCGAGAATATGAGCTATTTCATCGCGCCCGATACCGGCGCTCGTTACGATATTTTCGGCCATGGCGGCGCGAAGGCGGAAGCGGAAAGGATCGGCGTGCCCTTCCTCGGCGAAGTGCCGCTCACCATCTCCATCCGCGAAATGTCGGATGCCGGAACGCCTGTTGTCGCCGCCGAGCCCGATGGCCCGCAGGCCGCGATCTACCGCGATATCGCGCAAAAAGTCTGGGCGCGCATTGGTGCGAGCGAGCAAAAAGCCGCGCCGAGGATCGTTTTCGAATAATGCGCCAGTCGCGGACGCAAAGCGGGCAGGCATCTGCCCGCTTTGAATAATCCTTTTAAAACAGAAGATTAACCGAAAGTATCTGGTAGCATTTCCGGATTTGAACTCCAGAGATGCTTCGCCTGCAATGCTGTCGCGAAAAAATATTGCTTGATTGCATCTCGCTTTGGGCGCATACGCCTGCGCCGTTTGGCTCTTGGTCCATCGGGCTGGCGAGATTGTGAAATCCCGCCTGGTCCGGCGCTCCCTGAAGTGTCGTCCAAAGGTTTGCCGACGGCAAACAGGATATGTTAAGCAGCATTGCGGCAAGCCCGCGATGTGGAGCGGAGAAGCGGATTGATAAAAGCCTATCGCGCCAATTGCGAGGCGATCAGCCTGTCGGCAGTCGACGGCTCCGGACCGATTCCCGACGACATCGTCTGGATCGATCTCGTCAATCCAGACAGGGCGGAAGAGCAGCATGTGGAAAAGCTGCTGGGCGTGGAACTGCCGACGCGCGAAGACCTGAAAGATATCGAGCCTTCCAGTCGTCTCTATATGGAAGACGCCAATGTCTTCATGACTGCGTCTCTGGTGTGGAAGGCGGATTCGGATGATCCGCGCCTCACCGATGTCGCCTTCGTTCTGGTTGGCAAGCGTCTGGTGACAATCCGTTATGCCGAGCCGAAATCATTCCACCTTTTCATTGCCGCCATTACCCGCGCGCCGCACGAAATGCGCAGCGGCACGGCGCTGCTTTTGAAACTGCTCGAAACGATCGTCGACCGCACGGCGGAAATTCTTGAAAACTCGGTCGCCGGCATCGACAATCTCGCGGCCGACATTCTCGGCAGCCAGGCCCGTTCCAAACGCAAGGCGCCGCGCTATCTCGAAGACCGCCTGACCAATATCGCCGCCTATCACCGGCTGATCTCGAAGGTCCGCGTCAGCCTCGCATCGCTGGCGCGGCTGCAGACCTTCCTCTCCACCAGCGATCAGGCTCGCGAGGACAAGGGAGCGAGGGAACAGGGCAAGTCGATCGGGCGCGATATTCAGTCGCTGAACGAACATGCCTCCTTCGTTTCCGGCAATCTGACCTTCCTGCTTGACGCCTCGCTCGGCATCATCAACATCGAGCAGAACGGCATCATCAAGATATTCTCGATTGCCTCGGTGGTGTTTTTGCCGCCCACGCTGGTGGCCTCGGTTTACGGAATGAACTTTCAACTCATGCCGGAGTTGAACTGGACGTTCGGTTATCCCCTGGCGCTTGTTATCATGCTGATGTCCGCAATCATCCCGTTTCTCTTTTTTCGTTGGAAGGGCTGGCTCTGAGGAGCCAGGATCATCATGTCCCAGATCGTTGACAAGGACGTTGCCGAGAAACCGGATGCCGATGACGAGCACAAGAACAAGGGGCTTTACGCCGCGATCCTTGGTTCGATCGGCGTCGTCTATGGCGATATCGGCACCAGCCCGCTCTATGCCTTTCGCGAAGCCCTGCGGCCCATCGCCTATGACGGGGTGACTCAGGAAGAAGTCATCGGCCTGACATCACTGATGATCTGGTCTTTGACGATCATCGTCACCTTCAAATATATCACGCTGCTGCTGCGCGCCGACAATGACGGCGAAGGCGGCACGCTTTCGCTGCTGGCGCTGCTGATGAAGACGGCGGGCACCCATCGCGGCGTGCTCATCGTGCTCGGCCTCATCGGTGCTGCCCTGTTTCTCGGCGATGCGATGATCACCCCGGCACTATCGGTGCTTTCGGCGGTGGAAGGCCTGAAACTCGTCACGCCGGAGATGGACGAATTCATCATTCCGATTTCCGTCGGCATCCTCATTGGCCTCTTCGCCATTCAGTCTCACGGCACGGGCACGGTGGCGAAGTTCTTCGGGCCGATCACCGCGGTCTGGTTCATCGTCATGGGGCTTGCGGGCCTCATCCATATTGCCGACGATTTCAGCATTCTCTTTGCCTTCAACCCGTGGCATGCGGTCGAGTTTCTGGCGAATGAAGGTTTTTACGGCATCGTCGTGCTGGGCGCGGTCTTCCTGACGATAACAGGGGCGGAAGCGCTTTACGCCGATCTCGGCCATTTCGGTCGCCGTCCCATCCAGTGGGCGTGGTTCTGTCTGGTTTTCCCGGCATTGACGCTGAACTATCTCGGTCAGGGCGCGCTGGTGCTGAAAGACCCGGCGGCGATGTCCAATCCGTTCTATCTGATGTTCCCGCAATGGGCGATCCTGCCGGCCGTCATTCTGGCGACTGCCGCCACCATCATCGCCAGCCAGGCGGTCATAACAGGTGCGTTTTCGCTCGTGCGTCAGGCGATCCATCTCGGCTACCTGCCGCGCATGGAAATCCTCTTCACCTCGGAAACCAATACGGGGCAGATCTACCTGCCCGCCGTCAACACCATCCTGCTGTTCGGCGTCGTCGCGCTGGTGCTCACCTTCAAGAGTTCGGATGCGCTGGCCACCGCCTACGGTATTTCCGTCACCGGCGCGATGGTCGTCACCAGCCTGATGTTCTTCGAATTCGTGCGCAAGCGCTGGCAATGGTCGGTCTGGCTGGCAATCGCCGTGCTGGCCCCGCTTCTGGCGCTGGAACTGATCTTCCTCGGCGCGAACCTGCTCAAGATTCACGATGGTGGCTACGTGCCGGTGCTCTTGGCAATTGCCTTCCCCGTCATCATGACCACCTGGCAGCGCGGCTCGAAAATCCTCTCCGCCAAGACCCGCCGCGGTGATGTGCCGTTGAAGGCTTTCGTCGCTTCGGTGGAAAAGGAAAGCGCCCATGCGCCGGTGCGTGTGCCCGGCACCGCGATTTTCTTGACCGGCGATCCGGAGGCCGCGCCGGCGGCACTGCTGCACAATCTCAAGCATAACCACGTTCTGCACGACAAGAACGTCATCCTGACGATCCGCACCGAAGACCAGCCGCGCGTTCACCCCGAGGATCGTTATACGCTGACGAAACTGAGTGATCGTTTTGCCGTGGTCGAACTGCATTTCGGCTTCATGGAAACGCAGAACGTCACCCAGGCACTCGGCTATCTGCGCCGTACCGGCTACAAGTTCGACATCATGTCCACTTCGTTTTATCTCGGCCGTCGCAAGCTGGTGCCGGATCCGAAATCGGGCATGCCGGGCTGGCAGAACCGCCTGTTCATCGCGCTTGCCGAAACGGCCGCCGATCCCTCGGACTACTTCCGCTTGCCCGCCAACCGCGTGGTGGAACTCGGCTCGCACGTCGTCGTCTGACGACGGGAGCATGCCTCTCGGCAATCTGAGAGGCTCCTTCCTTCCGTCATTCCGGCTCAAGACCGGAATGACGGCGGTGGGGATGCCGTGCATGAAGCTGTGTCCGATACTATGGAATCTAAAGCAGCGCGACGCGCATTAGAATATGTTCACACATTAACGTGAAACCGCGTCCGTCACCGGCGTTAACCAAGCATCAAGGTTAATAAGAGATTCTCGAACACCTGTAGCAAATATGGTTGTCGGTGTTCGGAGTGCTGGTTTTGCGTTCGAAAAGAGTAATGCGTCGTCGGTCCCCCGTGTCCCTTCAGGGGTGGGCGTCAAAATGGACCTCGCCCGTCGTCTTCGGCCTTGCCGCCTGGCTCGTTTTTCCATCCCTCGCCGCCCGTGCCGATCTGGCCTCGCTTCTGGCCGGGCTGGACAAGGGCGGGGAGCAATGGCGCATGGTGCTGACGGCATCTCCGGCAGGCTCCGTTCACAATGCCTCGCTGACTTTCGACGATGCCGCAGGGGAGGCCGCATTGCATGGCGGCGGCATGACCCTGCCCAATGGCAGCAAGGTCGCCTTTGTCACCAACAAGAAGGGTGAGGCAACGACGCCGGACAGCGAGCGCGTCAACCGCGCCGCCAAGAAGGGCCGCATCGTCGCAACCGAAATCATGCAGCCGCCCAAGGCCTTCACCGCCGGTTCCGTCCTGCAGCGCACCAGCATGCTGGATATCGAGCCGCTGAAGCGCAAGGACCGCACGGCTTTCGTCAAGCCGAAGCGCGGCAAGGACGTGGAACTCGCCTCCTTCTATTTCCGCCGTGAGGAAAAGAAGGCGGACAAAAGCGTCTCGCCGATGCTGGCCGAACTCATCACCAACAGGACGCCGGATATTCTCGCCACGGCTTACGCGCCGGCCGAGCCGGATTTCGCCCGCGAGTCGCCCTTCGACGCCATTCTCAAAAAGCCCGAGGCCGGTCGTTTCGTGCCGCAGATCAGCCAGGACGATCACGCCTGGGCAGCCACCCCGCTGCCGGCCGCCGTGTTTTCCGCAGCCGAACAGCAATGCCTGGCTTCAGGCATCTATTTCGAGGCGCGCGGAGAATCGGTGAAGGGACAGGCGGCCGTGGCACAGGTCATCCTCAACCGCGTGCGCAACCCCGCTTATCCGAAAACCATCTGCGGCGTCGTTTATCAGAACAAGGACTGGCGCAACCGCTGCCAGTTTTCTTTCGCCTGCGACAATATCAAGGACCGGGTGAACTCCGAACGCCACTGGAAGATGGCGCGTGAAGTGGCCATGGCCACCACCGCCGGCAAAATCTGGTTGAACGAAGTGGGCTCCGCTACCCATTATCACGCCGTTTATGTGCGTCCCGCCTGGGGCAAGTCCATGAAGAAGGTCGGCAGGATCGGCCTGCACGTCTTTTACCGTACCTATGGTGGCGGCTGGAGCTGATACCACCGCCGATTTGTCGCATTTTGCGTGTCAAAAATGCCGATTCCCTGGGGAAACATCGCCGCTAAACCGCGATTTGATGTCAAGCTGTTGTTTTTGCATGATTAATTTGTGCCAAAACAACCGCTCGCAGTGCCTTGACTAGAGAAGCCCCTAAAACTATGTTGCGCGCGACTTCAGAGCGGGCTGGAACAGGCTTAATCCGTCACCGTTTACAACTCCAAAGGGTTCTGGCATGGCTGGAACGGAGAAAATGGGTGGGATTTTAAGATGACTGGCAACCGTGACGATAGTCTGGACGAGCGCCGCAAGCGCCTTGCCGAAGAGCTGGCAAAGGTGAAGGCGGAGGATGAGGCGGAAGTGAGGGCGGAGACCAACGCTGCGGAAAACCGGAAAGGTTTTGCGATGGCGGTTAAGCTCTCATCGGAGTTCATTTCGGCCATCGTGGTCGGCGCTATGCTGGGTTATCTTCTGGACTATTTTGTCGGCACGACGCCGTGGGGGATGATCGTTCTTCTTCTTCTCGGTTTCTGCGCAGGCGTATTGAATGTGTTGCGCTCGACCGGCGCGGTGGCCAAGCCGCCGCTGCTGGAAAAGGCGGACAGACAGGACGAGGGTGGAAAAGACGGCGTTTAAGCTGTTTTTTCTTGCAGTTGAGATGCCGCGACAGGCGGCGACAGGTAAAGAGGGCAGCCGGTGGCAAACGATCCGACCCATCAGTTCTTGGTGCAGCCGATCATTCCGATCGAAATTGGCGGCGTCGATTTTTCCTTCACCAATGCGTCGCTTTTCATGGTCGCGACCGTGGCTGCCGCTTCCGGTTTCCTTTATTTCGCAACGTCGAACCGCGGTCTGATCCCGACCCGCATGCAGTCCGTTGCTGAAATGTCCTACGAGTTCATCGCCTCCATGCTGCGCGAAGGCGCCGGCAAGAAGGGCATGGTGTTCTTCCCATTCGTGTTCTCGCTGTTCATGTTCGTGCTGACGGCAAACCTGCTTGGCATGTTCCCGTATTTCTTCACGGTCACCAGCCAGATCATCGTCACCTTCGCGCTTGCCTGCCTCGTCATCGGCACGGTCATCGTTTACGGTTTCTACAAGCACGGCCTGCACTTCTTCGGCATTTTCGCCCCCTCGGGCGTGCCGAAGGCGCTTTTGCCGCTTGTCGCGTCAATTGAAATGATTTCGTTCCTGTCGCGCCCGATCAGCCTTTCCGTTCGTCTTTTCGCGAACATGCTGGCCGGCCACATCACGCTCAAGGTTTTCGCAGGCTTCGTTGCCTCCATGGGCGCGCTCGGCGCGCTCGGCATCGGTGGCGCAGTTCTGCCTCTCATCATGACGGTCGCCATGACCGCTCTCGAATTTCTCGTTGCCTTCCTGCAGGCTTACGTCTTCGCGGTACTGACTTGCATGTACCTGAACGACGCCGTGCATGGTGGTCACTGAGAAGTAAAGTCGCTGGCCCCGGCAACGGGCGTCAAAAACAGCCGCAACAACCAATATCTCAAGGAGTCTCACATGGAAGCGGAAGCAGCAAAGTACATCGGCGCAGGTCTCGCATGCCTCGGCATGGCTGGTACGTCCCTCGCACTCGGCCGTATCTTCGGTGATTACCTGTCCGGCGCACTGCGCAACCCCTCTGCTGCCGACAGCCAGTTCGGCCGTCTGGTATTCGGCTTTGCCGTTACGGAAGCTCTGGGCATCTTCTCGCTGCTCGTTGCTCTCCTTCTCCTGTTCGCTGTTTAATATCAGCATCAGGTCTGGATCACGGCCCGCAACATAGCGTGCCGTGATCCTTCGCATTTGCAGTCCCCCTGGAGGTGAGCATGTTCGTGACCGAGGCTTATGCCCAGTCAGCACCGACCGTAGGTGAAACGCATACGGAAACTCCGGCTGTCGGCCAGCCGCAACCGGAAGCCACGCACACGGAAACCGGTGTGGCGCACGGCGCTGAACACGGTGCTTCCGGCGTATTCCCGCCGTTCGACCAGTCTACTTATGCATCGCAGGTTCTCTGGCTGGCGATTACGTTCGGCCTTTTCTACCTGCTCATGCAGAAGGTCATCGTTCCGCGCGTCGGCGGCATTCTCGAAAACCGTCATGGACGCATCGCACAGGATCTCGATGAAGCGGCACGCCTGAAAAGCGAAGCCGACGCTGCCGTCGAAACCTATGAAAAAGAACTCGCGGCAGCCCGCGCCAAGGCAAGCTCTATCGGCGCCGCGGCACGTGACTCCGCTAAAGCGAAGGCCGATGCCGACCGCGCCGCCATCGAGGCCGGACTTGCTGAAAAGCTTGCCGCCGCCGAAAAGCGCATCGCTGGTATCAAGGAACAGGCTTTCGCCGATGTCGGCGCCATTGCTGAGGAAACCGCGACCGCGATCGTTGACCAGCTGGTCGGCACTAAGGTCAAGGATACCGACGTCAAGGCCGCCATTGCAGCCGCTTCGACTGTGAAGGGAGCCTGATATGGCGTTTGATGCATCATTTTTCGCTCTCGTCGGTCTTGTTCTCTTTTTCGTCCTGATCGCCTATCTCAAGGTTCCGGGCATGCTCTCCAAGTCTCTGGACGAGCGCGCGCAGAACATTCAGGACGAGCTGGCCGAAGCCAAGCGCCTGCGCGAAGAGGCCCAGCACCTGCTGGCCGAATATCAGCGCAAGCGCAAGGAAGCCGAAGCTGAAGCCGCCGGCATCGTTGCTGCCGCCGAGCGTGAAGCCGCAGCGCTCACCGA
This sequence comes from Agrobacterium tumefaciens str. B6, assembly GCF_001541315.1. GTDB lineage: Bacteria > Pseudomonadota > Alphaproteobacteria > Rhizobiales > Rhizobiaceae > Agrobacterium > Agrobacterium radiobacter. Next base: position 622,999 of record NZ_LMVK01000001.1, read on the forward strand.
AGAAGCCAAGCAGAAGACGGAAGAATTCGTCGCCCGCCGCACGGCCCTTTCGGAACAGAAGATCAAGCAGGCCGAAGAAGACGCCATCGGCGCCGTCCGCGCCGCCGCAGTCGATATCGCCATTGCCGCTTCCGAGAAGCTGCTGGCCGAAAAGACCACGGCTGCCACTAAGGCCAAGCTTTTCACCGCCACGATTGGCGAAGTGAAGTCCAAGCTGAACTGAGATTTATCTCGGACTGATAAGAACCCCTCCGGCGAGAGCTGCGAGGGGTTTTTTGTTGTCAAATCCGGTTGGAGTTATAGCGCCAAAGGTGGGTGATCGACCCGCTTTGGCCAAAGTCTTCTTAATGGTGGATATCGGATTGCTCTTCCGCTTTGCACCAACAGCGGACATGCTGTGCATTTTCTGACGCAACCAACTTATCGTCGGGAAGGCTTATTCGATAGCGAGGCACAGAAGCGCCATGCTGGTGTGGTCCGATAGGACGCCCGGTCACCTGCTTGACATATTCCAATTCCGGTGCGAATTTTTACCTATGGGGTAGCGATCGCCCCATGAGGCCACGGCCGAAGAATCGCGTCCTTTGAACCCGAAAAAAACGGAGGGACGCGCGATGCCGTCATTTCTTGAAATCACACCCGAAAAGCTCAATCGCATTATCGGCACGCCCAACGCGCCGACGATTATCGACGTCCGCACTGACGAGGACTTTGCTGCTGATCCCCGCCTCATACCGGGAGCGATTCGGCGCGATTACCGCCAGGTGATGGACTGGGCCGAAGGGCTTACCGGGCCATTGGTCGTCCTCTGTCAGAAAGGCCAGAAGCTCGGTCACGGTGTTGCCGCTCACCTTCGTGCGGTTGGCAGTGCCGCCGAGGTTCTCGAAGGCGGCTTCGAAGCCTGGCGTGCGTCGAAAGCGGCCCTGGTCCCCGACGATAGGCTGCCGCCCCGCGACAGCCGTGGCCGGACGGTCTGGGTAACCCGCTCGCGTCCGAAAATCGACCGCATCGCCTGCCCGTGGCTGATCCGGCGCTTCGTCGATCCTTCGGCGGTCTTCCTGTTTGTAGCGGCGGCGGAAGTATCAGCGGTCGCCGATCGCTTCAACGCCACGCCCTTCGACATTGAAGAGGTCTACTGGAGCCACCGTGGCGAGCTTTGCACCTTCGACGTCATGGTCGAGGAATTCGGCCTTGCGACGGAACCCATGCTCCGCCTCGCGACAATCGTCCGGGGAGCAGATACGTCCAGACCCGAACTCGCCCCCGAAGTGCCGGGACTGCTTGCCGCTTCACTCGGCTTATCCCGGATGTTCAACGACGACCTTGAACAACTCGCGGCCGGCATGACGCTCTACGATGCGTTTTACAGATGGTGCCGTGATGCAACCGAGGAGACCCACAACTGGCCCAACCCGAGGAAGGTATGAGACCATGACCGACCTTGCAAAGACCAGTGTCCGCCTGGATGCGGGCGAAGACGGCATCGTTCCGCTTTCCGAAGCCGTGAAGGTATGGGCGCGCGTGGCAGCGCTCAGCTTCGGCGGCCCAGCAGGCCAGATAGCAGTGATGCACCGCATCGTCGTTGACGAGAAGCGCTGGGTGGGTGAGCACCGTTTCCTGCATGCCCTCAACTACTGCATGCTGCTGCCGGGGCCGGAGGCTCACCAGCTTGCCATCTATATCGGCTGGCTGCTGAACAAGACCAGGGGCGGCATGATCGCCGGCCTGCTGTTCGTCCTGCCGGGGTTTCTATCCATCCTGGCGCTCAGTTACATCTACGTTATCTTCGGCGACGTCACCGCGATCGAGGGCATGTTCTTCGGGCTGAAATGCGCGGTCCTCGCCGTTGTCGTTCAGGCGGTCTTTCGGATCGGCAGCAGGGCGCTGAAAAACAATGTGATGGTCGCCATGGCGGCCGCCGCCTTCGTCGCGATCTTCTTCCTTCACGTGCCCTTTCCACTGATCATCCTCGCGGCCGCAATCATCGGCTGCTTCGGGGGGCGGACAGGGCTTCACGCTTTCAAGGCAAACGGCGGACACAAGTCGGGATCGGGCAAGATACTCGAAGACAGGGATTCCATCCTCGGCGAGGACATTCCCCTTCACGCCAGGCCCAACCTTGCCTGGTCGCTCAAAACCTCTGGCACTCTTGCAGCGCTCTGGCTCATTCCCGTCGCGACGCTGATCCTGGTGCTCGGTTGGGACAATGTGTTCTCGAAGATGGGTCTGTTCTTTAGCCAGATGGCCGTCGTCACCTTCGGCGGCGCCTATGCCGTGCTCGCCTACGTCGCTCAGGCTGCGGTGGAAAACTATGGATGGCTTCGTCCGGGAGAAATGCTTGATGGTCTCGGTATGGCCGAGACGACGCCCGGTCCTCTCATTATGGTAACGCAGTTCGTCGGCTTTCTCGCGGGCTATCGCGATCCGGGGGCGTTGTCGCCGCTGGCGGCGGCAACTCTCGGAGCGATCCTGACGACCTGGGTAACTTTCCTGCCGAGTTTCCTTTGGATATTCGCTGGTGCGCCCTTCATCGAGAAGATGCGCGGTAACGCGGCGCTTGGCGGGGCGATGTCGGCCATCACTGCGGCCGTCGTCGGGGTGATCCTCAACCTGGCGGTCTGGTTTGGACTTCACGTGCTGTTCGAGGAAGTCCGACCCGTGGCCCTCGGCCCGCTGGCATTGGATGTCCCAGTCTTCTCATCACTCCTGCTGCCGTCGCTCGCCCTGACATTGCTCGCGGCATTCGCCATTTTCCGGCTCAAGCTGTCCGTGATAGTCACGCTGGCCCTGTCTGCAGCGCTTGGGATTGCCTGGCGGTCGATAGTTTGAAACCCGGGGTCCGCTTTGGCCTATCGCGGAAGTGATTGCCGGACCTTCATTCACGATCAGTCCCGCTTCAGCGGCCGAAAGCTCATCCTGTGCAACGGGCAGGGGCCGTGGCTTTCGATGGCGCGCAGGTGGGCGGGCGTACCGTAGCCGGCATGGCCTTCGAAGCCGTAGGATGTGTGCACCACACCGGCGCGTTCCATCATCCGGTCGCGCGTCACCTTGGCGATGATCGAGGCTGCGGCGATGGAGAGGGAGCGGGAATCGCCCTTGATGACGGCCTTGGCCTCGCAGGTAATACCCGGCGGCCGGTCGCGGCCGTCGGCCAGCACGAGGGCGGGGGAAACTTCGAGGCCGAGAATGGCGCGGCGCATGGCGTCCAGGCTGGCGCGCAGGATATTCATGCTGTCGATCAGGCCGGGGCCGGAGGAGGCGACGGATACGATCGAGGTTTCCATGATCTGTACGAACAGGCTTTCCCGCTTCTGCTTGGTCAGCTTCTTGGAATCGTCCATCCCCTTGGGAATATTGTCCGGATCCAGAATGACGGCTGCCGCAACCACGGGTCCGGCCAAAGGCCCCCGGCCTGCCTCATCCGTGCCGGCGACGGGCCAGAGGCCCTTCTTTTTCGCTTCCAGCTCGAAGGAGAAGTCAGGGCCGGTTTCGGCAAGATCAAAAAGGGCAGGAGAATCGGGTGTGGCCGTGCGTTTCATGCGGCGAAACTGGCACACACACCCGATCTCCTGCAAGCCCCCGGAAGCGTGCGATGACAGGCATGGTGAGCCGGGGTCAAGGGGCGTGGCTCACCGTGCCCCGAAGGTCATCATGACCTTTGATCCTCCAACGGGGCGGCGGAGGAAAAACGATCGCACGCGAGGCGGCGGCTCCGGGGGCGATGTCCGGCGGGCCAGGGAAAACCCGTCGGGCATTTCGTCGAGAGCAACAAGATGAGAAGGTTGCTCCTTATCGTTTTGAATTCCGTTTAATATAGGCTCACAGAGCCTCCGATTGTTGGCGAGTTATCCTTCATGCTCGACGTCATCCTCGGGCTTGACCCGAGGATCCACTATCGCGCTCGGTTTATATCCTCGGGTCAAGCCCGAGGATGACGTCGAGTTCAGTTCGGGCATCCATCACCTCAGTCACTTTCAGCGTTTACTTCTCAAAGCAGCGACAATTGCACGCCTGCACCGCCCGGCGGCACGAAGAGATCGTCACGCAGGTGGATGCCGCGGCGGATGAGGTCAAGCCGCTTCGTGGCCATCTCGAAACGCCTGCCGATCTGCCAGGCATAGGGGCCGGCGCCCTTCATGCGTTTTCCGAATTCCGCGTCATAATCCTTGCCGTCACGCATGGAGCGCACCAGCGACATGACATGGCGGTAACGGTCCGGATAGTTGCGCAGCAGCCAGTCGCGGAACAGCGGGCTCACCTCCAGCGGCAGGCGCAAAAGCACATAAGATGCTTCGGTGGCGCCGGCGGCCTTGCCGGCCTCGAGAATGCGCTCGATTTCATGATCGTTGAGTGCCGGAATGACAGGCGCCATCATCACGGCCACGGGAATGCCCGCCTCGGTCAGCGCCTTCACCGCGTCCAGCCGCTTCTCCGGCGTGGCGGCGCGCGGCTCCATGTTGCGCGCGAGCTTGCGGTCCAGCGTCGTCACGGAAATGCCGACCTTGGCGAGCCCCTTTTTGGCCATGGGCGCCAGAATGTCGATATCCCGCTTGATCAACGCCGATTTGGTGACGATGGCGACGGGATGATCGGCCTTGGCCAGCACTTCCAGTATCTGCCGCATGATGCGCCATTCGCGCTCAATCGGCTGATAAGGGTCGGTATTGGTGCCAATGGCGATCACCCTTGGCTTGTAGCCCGGTTTCGCCAGTTCCCTTTCCAGCAGCTTTGCCGCATCCGGCTTGGCGAAGAGCTTCGATTCGAAATCCAGACCGGCCGAAAGTCCCATATAGCTGTGTGTCGGCCTTGCGAAACAATAGATGCAGCCATGTTCGCAGCCGCGATAGGGATTGATGGAGCGGTCGAACGGGATGTCGGGCGATTCATTGCGGGTGATGATGCTGCGTGGCTTCTCCACCTGCACCTCGGTGCGGAACTCCGGCATGTCCTCGAGCGTCTGCCAGCCATCGTCGAAAACCTCGTGCTGCAAGGTCTCGAAACGTCCATCCGGATTGAGCCCGGCGCCACGGCCGCGACGGCGGTCGATCTCGATGCGCAGGCCAGATGCATCGGCCAGCGCATTGGCAATGTCAGGCATATGGCTCGGCTGGAAGGCAGCCTGCCCCGAAAGCGTATGGTTTCTCATCTGGATGCTCCCAGGACGTCGCACGCCTTTCGAGGCACGCTCAACGCCCTAAACCGTTTCCGTCCGGACGGGCTTTTATCGCCTTCCGAATGATTAAATTCCTACATCAGGGATGAGAACATTACAAGAACAAAATTCCAGATTCAGCTCGCGCATCAGACAGGGGCGTGACCGCGATATGCCTGACCACGTCCGACGACCGCGTGTTGGTCGGCATAAGCAGCCACGGATTTTACCGCGATCAGCACAGTGGCAATTTATTGTGCGATGCGTTAGAGCTATGCAGATGTTGACAGTCATAATGGAATGCCGGGATCACGAACCGGAGCTTGCGCATACGCTGTCTGCGCTTGTCACCGGGGCCGTGGAAGGGCTTGTGAGTGATGTTGTGATTCTTGATCACGGTTCGCGCGATGGGTCGTCGCGCGTCGCCGATGCCGCCGGTTGCCGTTTTTATGGGCAATGGGACATCGAGGATGTCGTGAAGTCCGCGCGCGGCGGCTGGCTGCTTCTGATCGAGCCTGGTGCGCGCCCGCAGGCGGGCTGGATCGACGAGATTCTCGAATATGTGGCGATCTGCGCACAGCCGGCCCGCTTCTCGCCCTCGCGCTATCACCGGCGCAATGTCTTCAGCCGCGTGCTGCGCCGTATTCCGCCATTGGAACACGGGTATCTTCTGCCGAAGAAGCATGCCGTGTCGATTGCGAAATCGGGCATGAGCCTGACGCAATTTGTCGGCGCGCAGAAACCGCGCCGGCTGAATGCGGAAATAGTACCCGCCTGGGCGCTGCGGGCTTCGGCTTAACGGGCGCGTCTTACCCGGCCAGAACCTTGCCGGGATTCATGATGCCGGCGGGGTCGAAAGCATGCTTGATGCGCCGCATCAGGTCCATTTCGATGCCGGGGCGAATGGCGGCCAGTTCATCGCGCTTCAATTGCCCGATGCCGTGTTCGGCCGAAATGGAACCGCCGAGCGACAGCACGATGCCATGCACGACCTCGTTCATATCCCGCCAGCGGCCGAGGAATTCGGCCTTGTCGGCACCGACAGGCTGGGAAATATTGTAATGGATATTGCCGTCACCCAGATGGCCGAAGGCGCAGACACGCGCGCCCGGGATGGCAGCGAGAACCGCCTTTTCCGCCGTCGCCATGAATTCCGGTATTTTTGAAACCGGAACGGAAACATCGTGCTTGATCGACCCGCCTTCGGGCTTCTGCGCATCCGACATGCTCTCGCGCATGTGCCAGAGCGCCTGTCGCTGCGCCTCCGATGCGGCGATCACGGCGTCCTGAACCAGCCCGGCCTCAAAACCGCGCTCCAGCAGCGATTGCATCATCGTATCAGCCGTTTCCGCCGAATCGGAGGTGGAGATATCGATGAGCGCGTACCAGTCGTGCGGTTGCTCCAGGGGATCGCGCACGCCGGGAATATGTCTCGCGGTGAATTCGACGCCGATTCGCGGCATGAGTTCGAAGCCGGTCAGCGCCGTGCCGCAGAGGTTGGAGGCCATTTCAAACAGCTTCAGTGCATCTTCGGTGGAGGTCAGTCCCGCAAAGGCCACCTGATGGCCGAGCGGCTTCGGGAAGAGCTTCAGCACCGCGCCGGTGATGACGCCAAGCGTGCCTTCCGAGCCGATGAAGAGATCACGCAGATCGTAACCGGTGTTGTCCTTCTTCAGCCGGCGCAGCCCGTTCCAGATTTCGCCTGTCGGCAGCACCACTTCGAGCCCGAGGCACAGCTGGCGCATATTGCCATAGGCCAGAACCGCCGTGCCGCCGGCATTGGTGGCGAGATTGCCGCCGATGCGGCAGGACCCTTGAGAGCCGAGCGACAGCGGGAACATGCGCTCCACCGTGTCGGCGGCCTTGTGGATGTCGTCGAGAATGCAGCCGGCATCGGCGACGATGATATTGGCGACCGGATCGATATCGCGGATGCGGTTCAAGCGTTCCAGCGACAGGATGATGTCGGCGCCATCAGTGCGCGGCGTCTGGCCGCCCACAAGGCCGGTATTGCCGGTCTGCGGCACGATGGCAGCGCCGGTCTCGCTGGCGAGCGTCAGGATGGCCGAGACTTCTTCGACCGAACCGGGCTTGAGCAGCAGCGGTGAGGCGCCGCGATAAAGCCCGCGATTTTCCACCAGCCGCGGCGCCATTTCCGCCGGGTCACGCACCGCGTTCTTTTCGCCGACAATGGCGGCAAAGCGGTCAAGGATGTCGGAGGAGGGGATGGCGGTGGTCGTCATGGGCGGCATCTCGCTGTCTTTTGAAACATGGGCGAAAGGGTGGGGTGCCGTCAGCCTCGCGGCGCGGCGGCGCGGGAAAGGCGGTCGTTGATCGCCTCTCCGAGGCCATGGGTGGGAATGGCGGTGATGGCGATGGTGTCCGCACCGCTCGCATCGGCGGCTTTCAGATAATCGAACAGATTGGCGGCGGCCTCGGCAAGATCGCCGATGGGGCTAAGGTCGAGAACGGTGCGCGCGGCCTCTTCGCCTGATATGGCGATGCCGCCGAAGCGGATCAGCGCTTCGCCCGGCAGAACCGTTGTGGCGCCGAGACGCACGGCAGCACCCGGTGCATAATGCGAGGCCAGCATTCCCGGCGCCTCAATGGCGGCGGAAGCTTTTTTCGGACGTTCGAGGCTTTTGCCCGCAACACGTTCTATGTCCTCGGTGACGATGCCGCCGGGACGAAGCAGCCGCACCCGGCCGTCCTCTTCCACCTTGACGATGGTGGATTCCACACCGACGGAGGCCGCCCCGCCATCGAGAATGAGATTGATCTTTTGGCCGAGATCCGCCTCCACATGGGCGGCACTTGTCGGGCTGATCTTGCCGGAACTATTGGCGCTGGGGGCGGCGAGCGGCCTGCCGAAGCGGCGGATCAGATCACCGGCAAAACCCTGGGGCACACGAATGCCGACGGTATCGAGCCCGGCTGTCGCCAGCGAATGAATGTCGCTTTCCTGTTTGAGCGGCAGCACCAGCGTCAGCGGGCCGGGCCAGAAGGCCTCTGCGAGCTTCAGCGATATGGGATCGAAGACGGCGTAACGTTCGGCCATGGCGATATCGGCCATGTGGCAGATCAGAGGGTTGAACTGCGGCCGGCCCTTCGTCTCGTAAATGCGGGTAATCGCCGCCGGGTTGGTGGCGTCGGCGGCAAGGCCGTAGACCGTTTCCGTCGGCAGGGCGATGGGTTGGCCGGCGGCAAGCTCGGTTGCTGCTGCCTGCAGGGCTGTTTCCCGCTCGTTGTCTATATTGATATGACGCGCCATGATGCTGCCTTTCAGGGCGGTCAATAGCGTATTTCAGGGCGGAGTGGGAAGCGCTAATGCATGTCGCCCGAAAGTGGTCCGCGGTTTCGGGATAACGACTTGCATAAAACAAATAAAGATAAAGCGCCGGGGCGCTCTATCGCTTCTATATCGCCTTGATGACCTTGCGCATCTCCTCGGACCGCGCGCCGAGCATGAGCACATTTTTCAGCGCCACGCGCGGATCATGGGTCTGGAACAGCAAGCCGCCGCGATGGATGGAGGTGTCGACGGCGATTTCCTGATCCGGAAGCGCGTTGATGGCGACGGCGAAATACATCCGTGAATAGCGCGCATCGATATTTTCGAAGAAGTTCCCGGCCCCGCTCAGCTCGGCGAAGAAATTCGCGAAATAGAACGACCAGAGCACATGGCGCTCGGCATCGAAGCTCGTTTTCGCCGCCGTGACGTGACAATAGCCGAGATGCGGCCGGTCATTGAGCAGATGGTGAAAAACCATCTTCGGGAAACGGATGGACTGGTGAAAGGCGTTGAGACGGTTGTGGGTGGCATCGGCGGCGGCTTCCAGCTTTCGCCCGGTCAGCGCAGCCACTTCATCATGACTGTAATAGACGCGTTCCCTCGGCAACCAGCGCTCTTCATAACGGCTGATGCGCCCTGTCCGCAGGAAATCCGAATGCGCGGTCTTCGATCTTATCGGTGTGACCGAATGCCTGCTCGCATCGAAATAGCGTATGCGTGTCGCCTTCTCCACCGGAAGCGCCCTCGTTGCTGTCGATCCGGCAAGATAGTTTAGGGCGCGTTAATACTCCGTTGCGTCGCGCCTCCCGTTTTTTAACGGGTGGGGAGTAAAGCGCGCGACATCATGCGTCATATTGCGACGTGATTTCCGACATTGAATAGCTGTCGGATTTCCCAGCGGAATGGGCTGCGACGGCGAATTGCGCATGTCGCAATTTGTCGCCAATGCGGAAGCCGATGTCGCTGTTTGTGCTGCCGCAAATGACCGCCGGTGTTTAGATGAGTACATGCTTCCGCAACCCCGCAAATGGTGTCGGGCAGGGCGGTTTGATCGAGGATTTGGCCATGGAATTGCGTGATACCGTATTGCGCCAGCTGAAAAACCGCCGCGAAGGCTTCAGCCTGGAACAGCCCTTCTACACGGACCCGGATTATTTCAAGCTGGATATGGAAACGATCTGGTATCGCGACTGGCTGTTTGTCGGCCATGATTGCGAAGTGCAGAAGTCCGGCAGCTATTTCACCGTTCAGGTCGGCGCCTATTCCGTCGTCATCGTTCGCGGTCGCGATGGGCAGATCCGCGCCTTCCACAATTCCTGTCGCCACCGCGGCTCCCGCGTCTGCACCACGCAGAAGGGCCAGTCGGCGCGCCTTGTCTGTCCTTACCACCAGTGGACCTACGATCTCGACGGCAAGCTGCTCTTCGCACGTCACATGGGCGAAGAGTTCGACAAGGGCGATTTCGGCCTGAAGCCTGTTGCCTGCGAAACCGTCGCCGGTTACGTCTTCATCTGCCTTGCCGATCAGCCGGCGGATTTCGAGCCCATGCGCAAGGAAGTCGAGAGCTACATGGCTCCGCACCGCATCTGGGAAGCGAAGGTCGCGCATGAAAGCACGATCATCGAAAAGGGCAACTGGAAGCTCGTCTGGGAAAACAACCGCGAGTGCTACCATTGCGCCGCCAACCACCCGGAACTCTGCCGCACCTATCCCGAAAACCCGAGCGTGACGGGAACGGATGGCGGTGCCAGCGACCCCGAAATCGGCGGCCACTGGGCGCGCTGCGAGGCCGCCGGCCTGCCGAGCCGCTTCAAGATCGACCCGAAGGGCCAGTTCCGCGTCGCCCGCATGCCGCTGATTGGTGAAGCGGAAAGCTACACCATGTCTGGCAAGCGCGCCGTGCGCCGACCGCTTTCGGAGGATGTCAGCATCAGCCATATCGGCGCGCTGCTCCTGTTCCATTACCCGACGACCTGGAATCATTTCCTCGGCGACCACACCATTTCCTTCCGCGTGCTGCCGCTCAGCGCCACGGAAACCATGGTCACCACCAAATGGCTGGTGCACAAGGATGCGGTTGAAGGCGTGGACTACGATCTTGAAGATCTCACCCACGTCTGGAACGAGACCAATGACCAGGCCCGCCGCATCGTCGAGGAAAATGCCTTCGGCTTTCGCTCGCCCGCCTATGAGCCCGGCCCCTATTCCATGGAGGATGAGGGCGGCGTGATGCAGTTCGTCAACTGGTATTCCGATTTCATGGTCGACCGGCTCTCCGGCGATAAGGCCCGGCTCTCTGCTGTAGCGTGATGCGAAGATGAATATGGTTGTGACCTACAAGCACATAGACGAGATGAAGCCGTGGAGCGACAAGCTCCAGCTGCTGGAATGCATTTCAGTGACGCCCGAGACCTCGGACGTCATGACGTTTCTGTTCCGCTCGGAGGACCAGAACTGGTTCCGTTATCTGCCGGGCCAGTTCGTCACGCTGGAATTGCCCGTGGGTGCGGAGCCGCTCTACCGCACCTACACCTTGTCCTCCAGCCCGTCGCGACCCTACGCGCTGTCGGTCACGGTCAAAGCGCAGGCCAACAGCATCGGCACGCGCTGGATGTTCGACAATCTGAAGCCCGGCATGAAAATCCGGGCGCTCGGGCCGCTCGGCGACTTTTCCTACGTCAAGCATCCCGGCGACAAATATCTCTTCATTTCGGCAGGCTCCGGCGTCACGCCGATGATGTCGATGGTGCGCGACATGAGTGACCGCGCGCCGCAGAGCGACATTGCCTTCGTCAATTGTTCGCGCACACCCGGCGATATCGTCTTCCGTCACGAACTGGAATATCTCGCCCGTTTCATGCCGAACCTCTCGCTCGGCTTCATTGTCGAGAAATGCGGTCGCACCGACCTGTGGTCTGGCCTGAAAGGCATGGTCGACAAGGCCAAGATCGCGCTTCTGGCGCCAGATTTCATGGAGCGCACCGTCTTCTGTTGCGGGCCGGAGCCGTTCATGGCCGCCGTCCGCTCGATGCTCGACGCATCCGGCTTCGATATGAGTCGCTACCATCAGGAAAGCTTCGCGCCGGCTGCCCCGGTCACCGTTGGTGAAAACGTCCTCACCGGTGCGGATGGCGAGGCACTGTCGATGGTGGGTTTCACCCTTTCCGGCAAGGAAATGCCCTGCCAGCCCGGCCAGACGGTTCTGATGACGGCGCGTGCCGCCGGCGTCCGTATCGGCGCTGCCTGCGAATCCGGCATCTGCGGCACCTGCCGGGTGCTGAAGCTTTCGGGTGAGGTGGAGATGAACCACAATGGCGGCATTCTCGATGAGGAAATCGAGGAAGGCTATATTCTTGCCTGCTGCTCGCGGCCTCTGACTGACGTGAAGGTGGAAGCCTGACACGAGCAGGCGTTTCATCTCATTCGTCTTTCACCGGATAGTTGTCTGGAACCAAATTTCTCTAAACTCGTTTGCACGTCATCGAATTCTTTTCGGGCATAAAGGGGGCTGTCCCATATCTCCGACAAGAGCGACTGTGTGAAAAGGCGCGGTTCAACGCGTCTAAGCAAACGGAGGAAGATCATGATGAATTTCCGGACAACGAGTGTCGCCACGGCGATAGTCGTGTTCCTCACCAGCTTTACGCCATCGCAGGCGTTCCAGGCGCCAGTGCCGATGCCGAAGCCGGCGATCACGGCCGACAATAATGTTGTGCCGGTGCAGTACCGCGAATGGGACCGCAGAGGCGACCGCAGGTACGGCGACCGGATGTATCGCCCGCGCCCGCCGCGTGATGGATATTACAATGGTCACCGCGGTTATCGCGACCGCCGTCCGGGCTACCGTTATCACAACGGTTACTGGTTCCCGCTTGCAGCCTTTGCCGCAGGCGCGATCATCGGCGGCGCCATGTCGCAGCCGCGCCCGGCCTATGGCGGCAGCCATGTCGAATGGTGCCAGAACCGCTGGCGCTCGTATCGCGCTTACGACAACAGCTACCAGCCAAATAGCGGTCCGCGCCGCATATGCGTATCGCCTTACAGCCGCTGATAGTGGTTTTCGAAAGCCCGGATTTTGATCCGGGCTTTTGCTTTCAGGCGGCCGGGCCGGGTAACCGAAGCGTGAATGGATCGTTAATGCTGGGTTCAGGCGAAAACGCCTAGCCTGCAACCGGTAATGTTCCGGCCAGAACCGACAAACTGGCTGAGTAAGAAGAAAAAGGTGCTATTATTCACGTCCAACGGCCTGTCGACCGTCGTGAATGGAGGAAGTCAGATGAGAGACTATATGAAGAATATCTTGGCTGTCGGTCTTTCTGCGATCGTGGTAGCAGGAGCGATTGTTCCGGCAGAAGCAGCGATGCCACTACCAATGGCGCCGAAGAGTGTCGAGACGGTGGGCAACGACGCCAGCAAGAATATCGTGAATGTGCAGTACTGGCGCGACCGTCGCGACTGGGATGGCGGACGTCGAGGCTGGTATGGCGGCCATCGCGGCTATCGTGATTACCGCCCGGGTTATCGTCATCATGACGGTTACTGGTTCCCGCTCGCAGCCTTTGCGACGGGTGCGATCATCGGCGGCGCGCTGTCGCAGCCGCGTGAAGTCTACCGTCCGGTTCCCGAATATCGTCCGCGTCCGGTCTATCGCGAATATCGTCCGGTCCGCCGTGGCGGTATGAGCCAGGCGCATGTGAACTGGTGCTATGGCCGCTATCGTTCCTACGATGCCTATAGCAACACGTTCCAGCCTTACCATGGCCCGCGTCAGCCCTGCTATTCGCCTTACAGCTGATAGAATGTCAGGCTGAAATTGACAGAGCCGTCCGGTTACGACCGGGCGGCTTTTTACGTTACAGGATTCGTGCGCGCTTCAGCACGAACCAGGCGAGTGCAACCGAAATCACGATGAAGATGCTGGCCGACAGCGTGCCGCCGGTGCCGACGGTAAACGGCAGTTCATCCGTATTCATGCCGAAGAAACCGGTCACCAGCGATGGCGGCAGCAGGAATGCCGTCATCAGCGACAGGATATAAAGGTGCCGGTTGGTTTCGGACGAGAGTTTGGAATCGATTTCTTCGTGCAGCAGCCTTGCACGCTCCTGCAGGGCATAGACGTCATGATCGACAGCCTCAAGGCGGCCCATCAGGCGTGAGGCGACATCCTCGAAACCGTCAGGCATTTCGTCATCATCGGCGGCCGAAGCCCGCCGCATCAGCGTCAGCACGGTGCGCAGATGCCGGTGCAGGCGAACCACCGTGCGGCGCAGCGGGGCGAGCCGCCGCCGTTCGTCGCGTGTCTCGCTGTCATAGACCAGATCCTCGATGGCGTTCAGTTCCTCCGTCGTCTCCATCACCAGATTGATGAGCGAGCGCTGGAATTCGGCGACGAGGCCTTCGAACACATGTGACGGTGTGAGATAGCGGTTGGAATTCTTGTCGACCGCCGCCTTCAGCCGGTCCACCGAATGCAGCGGCTGCAGGCGGGTGGTGATGATGAAGCGGTCGCTTACCGCAAAATGCAACCAGCCGAAATCGCGCGTTTCCTTGTCGAATTCCCGCTGGAAATCGACCAGCGTGCCATAGAGCGATTTTTCATCGCCCACGATGGACGGATGTGTCTCATGGGTGGTGAGGCTTGCGCGCGCTGCCGGATCGAGACCGTCGATGGTCTCGAGAAAACCCGCCACGCGCTGATCGGCAAGATTGAGATGCAGCCAGAAGAAGCCTTCGCACTCGGCCATTTCGTGAAAGCCAGCATCGGGTGCAAGCCGGCGGCACGGGGCTGTGCCGGGGTGGAATTGATAGGCCCAGACAAGGCCTGGAATAACTGGCGTTATGAGATCCATCGTGGCAGTCCTGACCGGCTGGATGGGAGGAGGGAGGCGCCCGTCGTTCCGGTGTGGGAGCAGCGGCGTCGTCGGGCGACTTTCAGCGCATGCTGAGCAAATTCATATGACAGTTTTATAACAATCCCGTCGAAATGACGGGAATTTTCAAATTGACGTTTACGTAAAAATCATTTAGCCCGAAGCCAGTAGCAAGATGCCAGAGCTTCGGGAGGAGGCAGCATGTATAGCGCGCCGGTGGATGATATCGCCTTTACACTCAAACATGTAGCGGGTCTTGGAGACGCGCTTTCAAAGGGTGTGCTTGGCGATCTCGGTGAAGACCTCGTGGATGCCATCCTGCAGGAAGCTGGCCGTTTCGCCACGGAACAGGTCGCACCGCTCGCCGATATTGGCGACCGTCAGGGCGCGAAGCTCGCCGACGGCAAGGTGACGACGCCTGACGGTTGGGCCGATCTTTACCGCCGCTGGGCGGAAGCGGGCTGGAACAGCCTGACCGCGCCGGAAGAGTTCGGCGGCCAGAACCTGCCGCATATGCTGAATGTCGCTGCACTCGAAATGTGGAATTCCGGCTCCATGGCCTTCGCGCTGGCGCCGACGCTGACCATGGGCGCGGTGGAAGCCATCGTCGCCCACGGCAGCAATGATCTCAAGCGCATCTATCTTCCGAAACTCGTTTCCGGCGAATGGACCGGCACCATGAACCTGACCGAGCCGCATGCGGGTTCGGATCTCGGGGTTCTGAAGACCCGGGCGGAGCGCAATGGTGACGGCACCTACCGCATCTTCGGCCAGAAGATTTTCATCACCTGGGGCGAACACGACGCGGCTGACAACATCATCCACCTCGTTCTCGCCCGCCTTCCGGATGCACCGGCCGGCACGCGCGGCATCTCGCTGTTCCTCGTTCCGAAATTCCTGCCTGATGAAAACGGTGCGCCGGGTGGCCGCAATGACCTTTTCTGCCATTCGCTGGAGCACAAGCTCGGCATTCATGGTTCGCCCACCTGCACGATGATCTTCGGCGATGGCAAATTCGGAGATGAAAAGGGCGCTCTCGGCTGGCTGGTCGGCGAAGAGAACAAGGGTCTCGCCTGCATGTTCACCATGATGAACAACGCCCGCCTTGCCGTCGGCATGCAGGGTGTTGCGATCTGCGAAGCGGCGACCCAGAAGGCGATCGAATACGCCAGGGAGCGCACGCAGGGCAAGGCGCCCGGCTGGCAGGGCTCCGGCATGAGCCCGATTATCGAACATCCTGATATCGCCAGAACGCTTCTGACGATGAAGGCGCTGACTCAAGGGTCGCGGGCGATTTCCTTCAGCTGCGCGCATGCCATCGATATGGCGCATGCGAGCGAAGACGCCCGGCAGCGCGCTCACTGGCAGGAGCGCGCTGCCCTTCTGACCCCGATCGCCAAATCCTTCTCCACCGATGCCGGTGTGGATGTCGCCTCCATGGGCATTCAGGTGCATGGCGGCATGGGCTTCATCGAGGAAACCGGCGCGGCGCGTTATCTGCGTGATGCCCGCATCGCGCCGATCTACGAAGGCACAAACGGCATTCAGGCCATCGATCTGGTGCTGCGCAAACTGCCGCTCTCCGAGGGCGCGCAGGTGCGCGGTTTCATCGCAGAACTGCGCGAGATCGCCGCCCGGACAGCCGCATCGAACCGCGATGATCTCGGTGAGACGGCCCCTTATCTTGAAGCCAGCCTCAACGATCTGGAAACGGCGACCGACTGGCTGCTGGACCGCATCAAGGCGGGCGAAACCGAAACGGCACTCGCCGGCGCGACACCCTATCAGCGCCTCTTCGGTCTGGCGCTGACAGGCGGCTATCTCGCCAAGGGCGCATTGGTCTCTGTCGATGATGGCAGGGGTGGGCATCGCGCCGCACTTTGCCGCTTCGCAGCGGAAAACCTGCTGGCGGAAACGGCGGCGCTGAAGGATCGCGTTATATCAGGCGCGGCAAGCCTTGCCGCCGCCCGCACCGTACTGGCTTGAGGAGGCTCAGATGTCGAACGATCATATTCTCGTCGAGCGGGTGGGTCATGCGCCGGAGGTTCTGACCATCCGCTTCAACCGGCCGGACAAGAAAAACGCCATCACCGATGCCATGTATCTGCGCATGGCCGAGGCCCTGCATGCCGCCAATGCGGATCCGGACATCCGCGTCGTTGCGTTTCTCGGTACGGAAGGCTGCTTTTCCGCCGGTAACGACATGGCCGATTTTCTCGCCTTCGCCATGTCGGGCGGTAAGGGCAAACTCGCCGCATTGGAACTTCTGAAAGCGCTCGTCGCCTTCGACAAGCCAATGGTATCAGGCGTGGACGGGCTCGCCATCGGCATCGGCACGACGCTGAACCTGCATTGTGACCTGACGGTCGCTTCCAGCCGTAGCCTGTTCAAGACGCCCTTCGTGGATCTGGCGCTGGTGCCGGAAGCGGCCTCCAGCCTGCTTGTGCCGAAGCTCATGGGCCACCAGCGCGCCTTTGCGCTGCTTGCCATGGGCGAGGGTTTTTCCGCCGAGCAGGCATTGCAGGCCGGGATGATCTGGAAAGTCGTCGCCCCCGAACATGTCGAAACCGAAACGCTGGCGCTTGCCACCCGCCTTGCCGCCAAACCTCAGCAGGCGCTGAAGATCGCCCGCGATCTGGTTCGCGGCAACCCGGCCGATATTCTCGCCCGCATCGAAGAGGAAGGCCGCCATTTCATCGCGCAGCTGCAAAGTGCGGAAGCGCGAGCCGCCTTCGAGGCATTCATGCGTCGTTAAGTGTGCGGGCAGGAATTCCTTGCGGTTAAGCAACCGGGCAATATGGCTTGGGTTAGATAACGCAACGTCATTGTCCGAAGGCCACCCACATGCGTCACTTCGTTTTCGCCCTGACTGTCTTCCTATCCGCCGCGACGATTGCCGAAGCGGCGGCGATAACACGCGCTCCAGCGGCTTCCACCAACGACGTCATTCTGGCGCAGTCCACGGACGACGATAGCCCGAACTTCTATTCCGGCAATAACCGCGACCGCCAGCGCCGCGCGCGTTTCGTCTGCGTCATCACCCCGCCGGACAGCGCCAACCGCCGCCGGCCCTATATCTGCCCGCTGGAACGGGGCCGTGTGGGCGGTGCCTGCCGCTGCTCGGGCGTGGTCGGCAACGGCACGGTCGATACGGCCTGGTAAGACTCCCAGGCTTCCTCTCCATCCTCATTCCTGTGACAAGCACAGGAATGAGGGCCGTTGGGATTGCGGGCATATGAATCGTTGCGTCAGCTTCGCTGAGCGGCTCTGCGCCCGGATTGCTTATTTCTCCAGCGTCGCCACCGCTTCCACATGCGGTGACCACAGGAACTGGTCAACCGGCGTGACGCGGGTGATGCGATAGCCGCCCTCGGTCAAGATGGCGAGATCGCGCGCAAGCGTCAGCGGGTTGCAGCTCACGGCAACGATCTTCTTCACCGTGCTGCGGGCCAGTTCCTTGCACTGGAATTCCGCACCGGCGCGCGGTGGATCGAATACGACAGCATCGTAATTCTTCAATTCGCTTGTCATCAGCGGCCGGCGGAAGAGATCGCGTTTCTCGACGCTGACCGGCTTCAGGCCCTGCGTGTTGCGGGCGGCGAAATCCAGTGCCTTCAACGGCTTGTCTTCCGCTTCCACCGCATGAACTCTGCCGACGCGCGCAAGCCGCAGCGCAAAGGGGCCGGAACCGCAGAACAGATCGGCAATGCGTTTGGATTTGCCGATATGGGCAAGCACCAGCTCGGCCATGGCGTCTTCCGCCTGCTTCGCCGCCTGCGGGAAGCCGCCGGCCGGCGGCGAAAGGGGAACACCGCCGAATTCGATGATCGGCTTCTGCGGTTCGATCAGGATTTCGCCGGCAAGCGAGACGCGGGCAATGCCGCGCATGGACAGCACTGTTTCCGTGAGCGTGCGCCGCTGCTTGTCACTGACCGACTTGATGCCCTCGACGGAAATATCGAGACCGGAGAGCGTTTCGAGAACGGTGATGCGGAACGGCTCGGCGTTCGCCACCATGGAAAGGCCGATGGCGCGGATGGCGGCCAGCCGCGAGACGATGCCCGGCGAGGTGACGGGACAGTCCTCGATGGCGACGATGTGATGGCTGTTTGCCTGGCTGAAGCCGAGCAGCAGGCCCTTTTCCGTCTTGCGGGCGGCGAACACCGCGCGGCGGCGTTCGCCGGGGCGACAGATGACAAGATCGTCCACATCAGGCGTCAGGCCCTTCGATTTCAGCGCCGAAACCACCAGCTCCCGCTTGTAGGCATGGTAAGGCTGATCGGAAAGATGCTGCAGCGAACAGCCGCCGCAGGTGCCGTTCTTGCCATCGGGACCGAAGTGGCGGCAGGCGGGTTCACGGCGCTGCGCCGAGGCTTCCGTTATCGACATGACGGTGCCGTGATCCTTGACCTTGGCGATGGCGACCGTTTCACCGGGCAGCGCGAAGGGCACATAGACCGGGCCGTCGGGACAGTGCGCGATGCCGTCGCCCTGCGCGCCGAGGCTCTTGATGGTGACGGTCTGTGTACTCATGGCTTTTCGCCTCCGAGAAGAAATTCGATATTGCCGTCACCGCCGGAAATCGGCGAGGGAATGAGGCCAAGGCTTTTCCAGCCCATGTCCTCCGTCAGCCAGCGTTCCAGTTCGGCGGCCACGGCAGGCGCGGTTTCCGGCTCCTTCAAAAGCCCGGCCTTGCTGATGGCGTCGCGGCCCGCCTCGAATTGCGGCTTCACCAGCAGGACAGCCAGAGCGCCCGATCCAGCAAGCTCAAGTGCCGGGGCAAGTGCGAGCTTCAGCGAAATGAAGGACACGTCGGAGACGATGAAACCGATGGCCCGGTCATCGATATCCTCTGCCGTCAGGTAGCGCGCATTCAGCCCTTCCAGATTGGTCACACGCGGATCGTTCTCGATCCTTGGATGCATCTGCCCGTGCCCGACATCGATGGCGGTGACGTGTTTAGCACCACGATGAAGCAGCACCTCGGTAAAACCACCAGTCGAAGCGCCGACATCAAGACAGTCATGGCCCTTCGGGTCGAGCCGGAAATGATCGAGCGCGGCTGTCAGCTTGAGGGCGGCGCGGGAGACGTAAGCCTGCGCGGGATCGCTGATGGCGATCTCGGCATTGCCGGCGACGGTCTGGCTCGGTTTGGTGACGGTCTTGCCGTTGACGCTCACGGTGCCGCGCGCAATCGCGTCGCGTGCACGCGAGCGGCTGGCAAAGTGGCCGAGCGACACAAGAAGCTGGTCAAGCCGTTCATTTTCAGATGTTTTGGACATGGTTCCGTGTCAATGACCGCCAAACTCCGCCGATGCAAGCGATTTATCGCCGGGACGGGCCGGCAATGCCCGCTGCCGGCCATAATGGCGATGTTGCACCGCAAAGTCAGAATGTTCGATTAATCCAATATAAAGGCTTGTATAGCACTTTGTGCGCAAGGCCCGTGCGGCCACCGGACCCTGCCATGACGGCGTCTCCTCCCATCCACAAAATTGCGACCGTTGCAGCGCAGACGCTTGCTTCGAGGCATCAGGTCGCCGAGAGAGTTTGCGATGTCGCTGAAAAATCTCCCCATTAACCTGAAGCTCATAGCCACCTTCTGCGCCCTGATGAGTGTGTGTCTGCTCGCGTCTGCGGTCGTATTCTGGCAGACGCTGGGGAGCGAGCGTGTCACGATCGAAAACAACCGCACCAAGGATATCATCCAGGCAGTGGATGGCGCGACGGCCGCCATGCTGGAACAGGCCGTCAACCAGCGCGGCTTCCTGCTGTTCCGCAGCGACAGCACCTATAATGATGTGTTCGCCCAGCGCGACCTGATGCTGAAGAAGCTCGATGAAGCCCGCACGCTGGCCGTCGGCCGCCCGGACATCCTGAAATCCATCGACGACATGCAGAAATCCGCCACCGTGTTCTTCAAGGAACTGGCGGAACCGCAGATCGCTGCGCGAAAGACGACGGAAGCGCCGATTTCCGAAATCATCGAGATCGGCCGCAATCAGGCGAAGGGCCAGCTCGATGGCTTCCGCACCTCCGCCGCCAAGATCAAGGAACAGCTGAACGGCCTGTCCACCGCTTACGCGGCGGAACAGCAGGCAGCGGCATTGAACCTTAAATATGCGCTTCTGGGTGGCGGCGCGGTTGCCGGTCTTCTGGCCGTTGCCCTCATCTGGGCTCTGTCGCGCTCCATTGTCACGCCGATCGTTGGCATGACAGCGGCCATGAGCCGTCTCGCCGATGGCGATCTGGCGACGGAAGTGCCTGCCACGGATCGTGGCGACGAAGTCGGCAAGATGGCGAAGGCCGTTCTCGTCTTCAAGGAAGCCGGGCTGGAAAAATCCCGCCTTGCCGGCGAGACCGAGCGCATGCGCTCCGCCACCGAGACCGAACGCCGCCGCAACGAGGAGGAAAAGGCGCGGGACGAAGCCGCCAGCGCCTTCGCCAGCGCCGAGCTTGGCAAGGGCCTTGCCGCTCTTGCTGATGGCGATCTTTCCTATCGCATTGAAACGCCTTTTGTGCCTGCCATCGATCCGGTGCGCCTCAATTTCAACAGCGCTGTCGACAAGCTGCAGCAGGCGCTCAAAACCGTTGGCGAGAACGCTGCCGCCATCAATTCCGGCGCTTCGGAAATGCTCTCCGCTGCCGACGATCTGTCGCGCCGCACCGAGCAGCAGGCTGCCTCCATCGAGGAAACCGCTGCAGCCCTGGAAGAAGTCACCACCACCGTGCGCGATAGCGCCCGCGGTGCGGAAGATGCCGGCAATCTGGTCCAGCGCGCCCGCGCCGGTGCGGAAAAGTCCGGCGTCGTGGTCCGCAGGGCGGTTGCCGCCATGCGCGAAATCGAGAAGTCCTCAGGCGAAATCGGCAACATCATCGGTGTCATCGACGATATCGCCTTCCAGACCAACCTGCTGGCGCTGAACGCCGGTGTGGAAGCCGCTCGTGCTGGTGATGCCGGCAAGGGTTTTGCGGTGGTTGCGCAGGAAGTCCGTGAGCTTGCCCAGCGTTCTGCCAATGCCGCCAAGGAAATCAAGACGCTGATCGGCGCTTCCAGCCAGCAGGTGGAAAACGGCGTCAATCTTGTCGATGAAACCGGCAAGGCGCTGGAACTCATCGTGGCGGAAGTCGAAGAGATCAATGCCCATGTCAGCGCCATCGTCGTCGCTTCCCGCGAACAGGCAACCGGCCTGCAGGAAATCAACACGGCCGTGAACACCATGGATCAGGGCACGCAGCAGAATGCCGCCATGGTGGAGCAGCAGACCGCCGCCAGCCATTCGCTGGCCCGCGAAGCGGAAGCGCTGAACAGCCTGCTCGGCCAGTTCAGGATGGGTGGCGCGCGCGCTGCCGTTGCGAGCGCCGGCGGCTATTCCGCGCCGCGCCAGTCTTCGGCAAAGCCTGCCTTCCAGTCAGCACCGGCCGCGCCGGTTCGCAAGGCTCCGGTAAAATCGGCCTCCACAACCGCAAGGCCCGTCGCTTCGCCGGCCCGTGCGCTCGGCCAGAGCCTCGCCCGCGCCTTCGGTGGCGCTGCCGAAGCACCGGCCGCGAAGGATCAGGACTGGACGGAGTTCTGAGCCTGGCTTTCAGAGTGAACCTATGAATTGGGGGCCGAAAGGCCCCCTTTTTGCATCGGCGTTTTCAGGCGGGTAACGCCGCTTATGTGCCCTGTAGCCGGAACATCCGCGTAAAGAACAGCTCATCCGACAGGCGGTGAAGCAGGGCGGCAATGACGGCGGTTGCGGCAACAGCGAAAACGAGGCGTCCGGCCAGAACGCCATAGACATCGGCGCCCAGCGACATCACCACGAGCGTGTCTTCAATCACGCTATGGGCAAAACCCATGAACACACAGGACAGAAACACCTGACGCGGTGATATCGTCCCCGATTGCGCCTCGCGGATCAGGAAGCCGGCGCCGTAGGAAATTCCCAGGAACAATCCGATGGCGGTGAGATGTTCGGCCTCGCCGCGAATGCCCGCAAGACGCAGCAGGGGCGAAAGCGCTTTCATCATCAGCGCCAGGAGGCCGGTGAGCCTGAGGATTTCAAGGCAAAAGGAAAGGGCAAGCAGGATGACGAGCATCCAGACCATGGTTTCACCGAGACCGAGGAAATAGGCGGTCCATTCAGGCGTGGCGCCCATCGCAATCCAGGCAGGGTTTGCCGGGCCTGACAACCATCCCGTCGCTTCCAGAAGCTGGTGCAGGAGAAAGGCATAGAGCAATCCGCCGCCGACGCGCAGCGCCGTGGTGACAATCATGCCCGGTCCCGCCTTTTCAATGATCTTCTGTTCGATGGGCAGGCCATGGGCGAACAGGATGAGCGCCGAAAAAACGGTGATATCAGCAACGGTGAGCGACGACGCGGGTACAAGTGTGAAGATGAGCGGCACCGCGCCCCAAATGCCGACCAGCATTGCGGTCAGCCAGGCAAGACCGAGTTCTGGCGGCAGTCCGATGAGGTTCATGATCGGCGCAAAGGCAGGCGCCACCGCCTCGATCGCGCCCATCCTCGATAACAGCTCGGTTAGAATGGCGATCGGAACCGTGATCCGCACAAGCACCCAGTAGATTGCAAGCGTTTCCCGCATTTTTTGCCAGACGGGCAGGAAAAGTGACATGTGAAGGCTCCCTGAAGATTGTTCCCATTCACTAATCCCGGCCCGTTCGCATTTGCGGTCAAAGATTGCAGTTTTGTGCAATTTTATTGCAAATATAGTGGTGGGCGATATGCTGCCGGCATGGATCGGATCGACCGGAAACTTCTGAACCTTTTGCAGAACGATGCATCGCGCACCAACGTGGATATGGCCGATGAGGTCGGGCTGTCTCCATCCAGTTGCCTGCGCCGCCTGCAGCGGCTGCGCAAGGCGGGCGTGATCGATCGCATCGTGGCGATCCTCAATCCCGCAAAGGCGGGGCGGGTGATCAAGGCTCTGGTGACGGTGGAGCTGAAATTGCACGGCGAGCAGCATATGCGCCGCTTTCTGGATATTGCCAGCGCCGAAGAGGCCGTGTCGCAGGCCTATGCCGTCACCGGCGCATCCGATGTCGTGCTGATGCTGCGCCTGCGGGATATGGAAGAGTTCGATGCCCTGTGCGACCGGTTGTTCCGCGACCAGCACAATGTGGCGCGCTTTTTCACCATGGTCGTCATCAAGACGGCGAAAGAAGAAACGGCCATCAGGCTTTGAAACTGATGGCATTGCATCAGGGGCAAGCGTTTAATCATCCCCTTCAACCCAAAGAAAGCCGCGTCTGGCTTTCAGGAAGGCAGTTTTCAGATGGCGCCTCGCATTAAGTTAAGACTTCTGGATGGCGCCTATGGGGTGGCCCGGCTCCATGCCGATGCATCCATTCCAGCCTGGGCCGATGGCGCAGGTTTTCTCAGCATCAGCCGGACCGATGACGAGCTTTCCGTTGTCTGCCGCCAGGAGCGAATCCCTGATGATGTTCAGTCCGATATCGGTTGGAACTGTCTCAAACTTCAGGGTCCGTTCGCCTTTGATGAGACGGGCATCGTCCTTTCGGTGATCGAACCGCTATCGACCAACGACATAGGGATATTCGTGGTTTCGACTTTCGATGGCGATCACCTGCTGGTGAAATCGAAAGACCTGGAGAAAACGTCCGAGCTACTGGCAGATGCAGGACACTCGCTCGTCTAAGATCTGCGAGCGTGATCCGCCCGCATGGGGAGCCATACGGAAATATCGCGCGGGGCGTCCAGAAGATCGGGCAGGGCATCGTGCCATGCCTGCCGATAGGGCCGGTGAATCTGAACGTCGATGACATCCTGATGGTCGCTCCAGGTCTCATGCAGCAGGAAGCGGTTCTCGTTTTCACCATCCCGGTGCAGGGTTGCGTTCACGAAGGTCTTTTCGTGCCGCATGGCATCAAGCAGCGCATTCAGCAATTCGAGAAAGCGGTCGCGCTGGCCGGGACGGACCTGAAATCCGATGAGATAGGTGGTGTGCACGGGTGTTACTCCTTGGCGCCTTGCATCAGTGCTTCGCGGGTTGCCGCGTCGGCGGGGTAAAAACACTCCAGCACGAGTTCGGCCAGTGTGACGTCTGTCGCCGTTCCGAAAACCGTGGTGGTTGAAATGAAGCTCAATATGCTGCCCGAAGAGGGATCACGGAGCTGGAGCGGTATGGCCAGAGGATCGGCTCCGGCATGGGACGAGGCCTTTGGCGCGGGATAGGCCGCGAGCTCCGCATGCAGCCGAGAAAGCACCTCGTCTCCCGTTTCCTCGACCTGACGGCGCAGGCGTTCCAGCAGGTGATGACGCCACTCGGCGAGATTGACGATGCGCGAACTCAAACCCTGCGGATGCAGGCTCAGCCTCAAGGCGTTAAGCGGCGGGCGAAGCAGTTCCTCGGAAACACCGGCCAGAAGCGATGTGATCGCCCCATTGGCGAGAACGACGTTCCAGTGCCGGTCGACGGCAAGGGCGGGGAAGGGCATATGCCCATGCATCACGGTTTCGACGGCCTGCCGGGCCGCCGTCATATCAGGCGCATCCATCGGCCGTTCGGAATGGATAGGCGCATAACCCGCTGCCAGCATCAGCCGGTTGGCGGCGCGGGCGGGCATCGAAAGCTGCTCCGCCAGTTTCGCGAGCATGTCGCGGCTGGGGGATGATCGCCCACTTTCCACAAAGCTCAGATGGCGCGCCGATATTTCCGCCTCAATCGCCAGATCGAGCTGGCTCAACCTGCGGCGGGCACGCCATTCCTTCAGCACTTGGCCGACATGTTCTCGATGATGCGTCATGCCCCGCAGCCTAGCAGAAGATATCGGCAATGCGATTACCTCCGAGGTAATTGTTCCGCTTCCCGACACCCGTCATGTTTGGGCCGTCAACCACAAGGAGCGCAATCATGACGCAGCATCTCGCAATCGCCGAAACCTATCTCGCGGTCTGGAACGAGGAGGACAATGAACGCCGCAGGCATCTCGTCGGTCAGGCGTGGTCGGAAAATACGCGTTACGTCGATCCGCTGATGCAGGGCGAGGGGCAGCAGGGAATTGCCGCGATGATCGAGGCGGCGCGGCAGAAATTTCCGGGATATCGTTTCGTTCTTGCCGGCACTCCGGATGGCCACGGCGACTTCACCCGTTTCTCATGGCGTCTCATTTCGCCTGACGGGGACGATGTGGCCGGCGGTACCGATGTCGTCAGCCGTGATGCCGAGGGGAGGATCGAAAACGTCGTCGGTTTTCTCGATGGCGCGGCATCCTGAGGCAGAGGCGGGATAGTCCCGCCTCCCGTCCCGGCAATCTTGTCAGCCGGCGAAACCGACGCCGGCCTGACGCTGGCCGAGCGCATTGAACACGGTGGACACGATGCCGGCCCGGTCGAGGCCGGCATTGGCATACATGGTCTCGGGCTTGGCCTGCTCCACCCACTGGTCGGGCAGGGTCAGCGTCCGGACCTTGGGGCCGTGGTCGAGCAATCCGGCGCTTGCCATGAAATGCAGCACATGCGCGCCAAAACCGCCGACTGAGCCTTCCTCGATCGTCACCAGCACTTCGTGATGGGCCGCAAGCTGGCGGATGAGATCGAGATCGAGCGGCTTGGCAAAGCGCGCATCGGCAACGGTCGTCGAAAGTCCGGCGGCATCAAGATCTTCGGCGGCTGCAAGGCATTCCGCAAGCCGGGTACCGAAGGAGAGCAGCGCAACCTTGGTGCCTTCCTTGATGATGCGGCCCTTGCCGATCTCAAGGATTTCACCGCGTGCAGGCATCTCGACGCCCACACCTTCGCCGCGCGGGTAACGGAAGGAAATCGGGCCTTCATCATAGGCCGCTGCCGTGCGTACCATATGTTTCAGTTCGGCCTCGTCGGCCGCCGCCATCACCACCATACCGGGCAGGGTGGCGAGGAAAGTGGTGTCGAAGGAGCCGGCATGGGTCGGTCCGTCAGCGCCGACGAACCCGGCGCGGTCGATCGGGAAACGTACGGGCAGGCTCTGGATCGCCACGTCATGCACCAGCTGGTCGTAACCACGCTGCAGGAAGGTGGAATAAAGCGCGCAGAACGGCTTGTAGCCGTCAGCCGCAAGCCCCGCCGCGAAGGTGACAGCGTGCTGTTCGGCAATTCCGACATCGAAGGTGCGGGACGGGAAAAGCTCGGCCATCTTGTCGAGGCCGGTACCATTCGGCATGGCGGCGGTGACGCCGACGATCTTGTCGTCGAGGGTCGCTTCCTGGATCAGCGCTTCGGCAAAGACGCTGGTATAGCTCGGCGCATTCGGTTTGGCTTTCGCCTGTGCGCCGGTGATGACGTCGAACTTGTTGACGCCGTGATATTTGTCCGCAGCCGCTTCCGCCGGCGCATAACCCTTGCCTTTCTGCGTCACCACATGGATGAGGACAGGGCCTTTCTGGTTGTCGCGCACATTGCGCAGCACCGGTAGCAGGTGGTCGAAGGAATGGCCGTCGATCGGGCCGATGTGATAGAAACCGAGCTCCTCGAACAGCGTACCGCCGGTCACATAACCACGCGCATGGGTCACGGCGCGGGTAATGGCGCGGTCGATGGTCTTGCCGAGATAGGCTGTGAGCTTCTTGCCGAAATCACGGAAGCCCATATAGGTGCGGCCGGAGGCAAGGCGGGCGAGATAAGCGCTCATCGCGCCCGTCGGCGGTGCAATCGACATGTCGTTGTCGTTGAGGATGACGATCAGCCGCGCGTCGAGCGCGCCTGCATTGTTGAGCGCCTCGAACGCCATGCCGGCAGACATGGAACCGTCGCCGATGACGGCGATCACCTTGCGGTCGCTTTCGTCGAGACCCGCTGCCACCGCCATGCCGAGACCGGCGGAAATGGAGGTGGAGGAATGGCCGGCGCCGAAATCGTCATATTCGCTTTCGGCCCGCCGGGTGAAACCGGAAAGGCCGCCTTCCTGGCGCAGCGTGCGGATGCGCTCGCGACGGCCGGTCAGGATCTTGTGCGGATAACATTGGTGGCCGACATCGAAGATCAACCGGTCTTCCGGCGTGTTGAACACCTTATGGATGGCAATCGTCAGCTCCACCACGCCCAGACCGGCCCCCAGATGCCCGCCGGTGCTCGACACCGCGTCGATCATCTCGTCGCGCAACTCCCTTGCCAGTTCCGGCAGGTCGCGATCGTCGATCTCCTTGAGATCGGATGGAAAATTCACCCGGTCAAGCAATGGGGTCTGTGGCATTCCGGTCAATCGTTCGGCCTTTTCTCGTGGTCAGCGGGGGGCGCCAGAGCGTCTTTCATAGGGAAAGCCGACGGTCCATTCCTGCATGTCGTACACTTCTATAGAATTTCAACCTTCCGGCAAAGGGACAAACTCTTCTTCGTCGCCGGGAACGATATCGAAGCGTCCGGTTCTCCACTCCTGTTTGGCCTGTTCTATGCGTTCTTTTGATGACGAAACGAAGTTCCACCAGATGTAGCGGCGCTGATTGAGCGCGGCCCCACCAAAGATCATGATGTGACAGCCATTGCTGCCGGCCTGAAGCGTGATGTCGTCACCCGGCCTGAAGACGAGCAACTGGTCGGCGGCGAAGATATCGCCTGCCACATCGAGCGAACCGGAGAGAATATAGATCGCCCGCTCCTCATGATCGGCGGAAAAGGGAAATTTCACTCCCGGCTCCAGCGTCAGATCGACATAAAGTGTATCGGTAAAGGCCGAAACGGGGGAGGTAAGGCCCTCGAATTCGCCGATCACCACCCTACCGGAAGCGCCCTTGATATCGATCAGCGGCATGTCTTCCTTGGCGGTATGGGCAAAGGCCGGGGCGATTTCTTCCATATGGTCGGGCAGGGCAAGCCAGGTCTGCAGGCCGGACATGGAAAGCGGATGGCCGCGCAGGTTCTCCGGCGTGCGTTCCGAATGCACGATGCCTCGCCCGGCGGTCATCAGGTTGATGTCTCCGGGGCGAATGACGAGTTCGGTGCCGAGACTGTCGCGATGCTTGATTTCGCCGTCGAACAGATAGGTGACGGTGGAAAGCCCGATATGCGGATGCGGCTTGACGTCCAGCGCCTCACCAGCCTTCAGGATCGCCGGTCCCATGCGGTCAAAAAAGATGAAGGGGCCGACGAGACGACGCTGTCGGGTCGGCAAGGCGCGGCGCACCGCAAAGCCGCCAATATCGCTGGTGCGCGGAATGATGAGGTTTTCGATGGCGTCGCAGGCAAAGGCATCACCCGCGACGGGATCGTTACCGGGAAAAAAGGACATCGCAAGCTCCTCGTATCGTTACACGAAAGCTTAGCACGAACGGAACGGGGTGGGAGCGCCGTAATGGTGAACGCAGCGTCACACCGTTCAACAGGACGTGTTTACTCGCCGTCGAGAGGCTCGACGCCCTGCGGTTTTCCGGCGCGATCGAGACGGATTTTCTCGATTCGCTTTTCCGCAGCGTTCAACAGCGTTTCGCAGTGCTTCTTCAGGGCTTCGCCACGCTCGTAGATGGCGATGGATTCGTCCAGCGCCACGTCTCCGCGCTCCAGGCGTGCGACAATGCTTTCCAGCTCGGCGACGGCTTTTTCGAAGGAATAACCGCTGACATCGGCTGTGTTGGCATTTTCCGTCATGTTCAACCCTTCATCATTCTCAATATGTGCATGGCTGCCGATTCCGCCAGCCCTTCCAGATCATAACCGCCTTCAAGCAGGCTGACGACCCGGTTCGATGCGTATTTATCGGCCATTTCCAGAAGCCGGCCCGTCGCCCAGTCGAAATCCTCGCCCACCAGATTGATCTGCGCCAGCGGATCGCGGTGATGCGCGTCGAAACCGGCGGAGATGAGGATGAGGTCAGGCGAAAAATCGGCAATGGCCGGCAGGACGCGGGATTTGAACGCCTCGCGAAAATATTCGCTGCCGGTATTGGGCGAAAGCGGGGCGTTGACGACGTTGTTCTTCACGCCGGTTTCGTTCTTGTCGCCGCTCCACGGATAAAGCGGCATCTGGTGGGTGGAACAGAACAGAACTGATGTGTCGTTCCAGAAGATATCCTGCGTGCCGTTGCCGTGATGCACGTCCCAGTCGATGATGGCGACGCGCTCTGCTCCGTGCGCCTTCTGCGCATGGCGAGCGGCAATTGCCACATTGTTGAAAAGACAGAAACCCATGGCCTTGGCTGTTTCGGCGTGGTGGCCGGGCGGGCGGGCCGCGACGAAGACATTGTCGGCAGCGCCGGTAAACACGTCGTCCACCGCCGCCATGGCCGCACCGATGCCGGTCAGCGCCGCCTGCAGGCTTTTGCGTGATACATAAGTGTCGGCCTCGACGCGGTTGATCTCGCCATCCTCTTCGGGAATCTGCCGCATGACGGCAAGCAGGTGCTCCTCCGGATGCGCCAGCAACACCGCGTCTTCATTGGCCTGAGGCGCTTCTTTGCGGATCAGGCGCTCGAAATTCGGATGTTCGAGCGCGATGTTCAGAGATCGCAGGCGATCCGGCCGCTCGGGGTGGCCTTCGGGCGTGATATGCTCCAGGAAGATCGGATGTTCGTATAAACGCGTCGCCATTCTTTTCCTCCCGAAGAAAGTGTGTTCAGGCGCGCTGCGGCAGAAGCGGATAACCCGCCATCACGGCGCGGCCGGCCAGCGCCGCAAGCACGGCCTTCAGCGCATCGCCCGGAATGAAGGCGAGCGAACCCATGAAGGCCTTTTCGAAACCAAGACCGACGACCAGCGCCAGATAGGTGATGCCGAAAGCATAAAGCACGATCACGCCGCCGATCAGGCTGGCGATGAAAAAGCCGATGCCCTGTGTAAGGGCAGACTGGCTGCGATTGACGAGTTTTTCCGAGAGCGTGCCGGTGACGAAAACCGCCGCGATCCAGCCGATCAGGAAGCCCGTCGTCGGCGTGGTGAAGATGGAAAGGCCGCCGCGTCCGCCCGAAAGCACCGGCAGGCCGATGGCGGCAATCAGGATTGTCAGGAGAACCGCGAGCGTACCGCGCTTTGCGCCGAGGACGACGCCTGCCAGCATGACGCCGAGCGACTGCGCGGTGATCGGCACCGGAATGAAACCGAGCGTGATCGGCGGCAGCAGCCCGAGTGCGATGATGATGGCGGAAAACAGCGAAATCAGCACAAGGTCGCGGGTCGTCATGACGCTCAAAACTCCGGATGGTTATCTGGCCGCAAGCTTTGGCCTCTGAAACCGCGCGCGTCAATGGCGTCGGCAATGGCATCGGCATCCTTCAACGTCATAATGACGAGCGGCACGATGATGGTGGCCATGCGCACCGGCAGGCCGCGCGCCCGGTGCGCGTCACGCACCGCATGGTAACGATTGACGATCTCAGGCACGAACCGCACCACCAGCCCGACGGCAAGTCCGATATCGGCGGCCTTGACCAGCCCCAGCCGTTCCAGAGGGGCTGCGGCACGCGTAATCTCGTCCATGAATTGCGAAATGCTGACGGTGATGGTGACGGCGGTGGCAAGCAGCGCCAGCGCCGGCAGCCGCAGAAGATTGACACTCGCATCATGGGCCGGAAGCAGGAGATAGCTGAAACCGGCGACGAGGAAGATGGTCAGCATCACCGGCCGCAGCCGCAGGCCGATCTCGTGGAAGGGCAGGCGTGTCTCGCGCAGGATGGCGGCGGCGAGAACCACGGCGCATCCCAGAAGCGGCAGATCGCGGGTGAGGAACAGCGCGATGCTGAAGCCCATAAGCGTCAGGAGCTTGACGGGCGGCGAGACGCGGTAGAGCCAGCCGGTGCCTTCGACATGCAGCGATTTCATCGCGATGCCACCTCCAGATAATGCGCAACCGCCTCTTCGGGGCCGGCATCGGCAACCAGCGCGCCTTCATGGAAAACCAGCACGCGGTCGAAGCCTGCAACCAGCGACAGGTCATGGGTGATGACAACAAGCGCCTGCGACAGCGCCGCCATGGTTTTTTCAACGATAGTACGGTTTTTCAGATCGAGCTGGTTGGTCGGTTCATCGAGAATGAGGATTTGCGGATCGGTGACCAGAAGGGCGGCAAGCGCTGCAAGCTGCAGTTCTCCGCCGGAAAGCTCATGCGCGCGCCGCTCTTCCAGATGGGGAATGCCGAGCCGCGCAAGAACGGCCTTCACCCGGTTTTCGGTTTCCGTCCTGCCGAGGCCGAGCCGCTTGAGGCCGAAGGCGACATCGTCGCGCACGATCGGCAGGATGATCTGGTTCTGCGGATTCTGGAAGATGAAGCCGACCGTCTGCAAGACCGCTTTGGCGTCGCTCACGGTGTCGAGACCGTTTACCGAAACCTTGCCTGCACTCGGCTTGTTCAGCCCGTTGATCAGCCGGGCAAAGGTGGTCTTGCCGGAACCATTGAGGCCGATCACGCCGATGCGCCGTTCCGTCAATGTCACAGACAGCGGCTGCAGGGCCTGCCGGCCCTCGAAAGCGACACCGGCGGCATCGAAACGGATTTCCAAGCTTACATCCTCGCGCTCGTTTTCCGGTTCTATACCCCGTCATCAACAGAAGTGAAACAAGGAACAAAAAAAGAACATTGCAATCCTGAAAAAGCCGTCATACCTTTTGCGCCATGACGATCAAGGTTTCGAACGAAGCGGCAAGGCGGATTTTTCTGGCGCGGCAGGGGCTTTGCTCCCCGCCCGGCAAGGCGCTTTCCAAGGATGGCCTGCTGCAGCTCATCACCGATATCGGTTTTGTGCAGGTGGACAGCATCGGCACCGTGGAGCGCGCCCACCACCAGATTATCTTCTCACGCAACCAGACCTACAGGCGTGACCATCTGACCACGCTGCTGGAAAAGGACCGCGCGCTTTTCGAGCACTGGACGCATGACGCTTCCATCGTACCGACGGAGTTTTACCCCTATTGGAAACACCGCTTCCGCCGCCGCGAGCCGATCATTCAGGAGCGCTGGCGCAAATGGCATGGAGAGGGCTTCGATGCCGCTTTCGGCGAAACGCTGGAGCGCATCGCCGCCACCGGCCCGGTTCTGGCGCGGGAGCTGAAGGAGGAGGGGCATCAGTCCGGCGGCTGGTGGAACTGGCATCCCTCCAAGACGGCGCTCGAATATTTATGGCACACCGGCAAGCTCGCCATATCCGGCCGCGTGAATTTCCAGAAGGTCTATGATCTCGCCGAGCGTGTCATTCCCGGCGAGCACCACGAAACCGAGGTGGAGCACGCCGAATTTGTCGACTGGGCCTGCCGCGAAGCGCTGAAGCGGCTGGGTTTCGCCACCCATGGCGAAATCGCCGCCTTTTTCGATCTCGTCACCCCGCAGGAGGCGAGGGACTGGGTCAAGAGCCATCGCGATGAACTCTGCGAGGTTTCGCTTCTCTCCAGCGACGGAGACACCGCCCGCCCGTCTTTTGCCTTTGCCGATTTCACCGCCGACCTGACGGATGTACCGGAACCCTCCGCCCGCGTCCGTGTCCTCAGCCCCTTCGATCCGCTGTTGCGCGACCGAAACCGCACGGAACGGCTGTTCGGCTTTTATTACCGCATCGAGGTCTTCGTGCCCGAGCCGAAACGGCAATATGGCTATTATGTCTTCCCGCTTCTGGAGGGCGACCGGATGATCGGCCGCATCGACATGAAGGCGGATCGCAAGCGCGGCACGCTGGATGTGCGCCGCCTGTGGCTGGAGCCTGGCGTGCGCGCCTCAGCAGGACGGCTTGAAAAGCTCGACGCGGAACTATCGCGGCTTGCGAAGTTTACCGGGGTTGAGAGCGTGAATTATCTGGAGGGCTGGCGGGAGGACAAATGAAGGTGTCTTTTCGCGGTGCCTGAATGTAGTGGCGAGCGCCGCCACACTCGACGTCATCCTCGCCCTTGAGGCGAGGATCCACAAGCCGCGGAGACAATGGCTTCCGGGATCATGACTTCACGTGTCCGGAACATCTCAAGCGTGTCACGTCGGGAACTGCGGGATGGATCCTCGGCACAAGGCCGAGGATGACGCCGAACGGGCGAAGAGCGCGCCAAGCCGAAGCGCTCTCGCGAAGCCCCTAAATCACCCGATATCCGTCGCCGAAATTTTGATGCCAAAGCCTTCCAGGCCGACATAATGACGCTCGCGTGTCGTCATCAGCTTGATCGAGCTGATGCCGAGGTCTTTGAGGATCTGCGCACCGAGACCGATTTCCAGCCATTCGTTTTCACGTGAGCGGGCCTGCGCATGCGCCTCGTCGGGATCACGCGCCTTGCGACGGCCGGCCACCTGGCCGACGCCGACGGAGCCCTCACGCAGATAGACGATGACGCCGCGGCCTTCCTCGGCAATCTTCTGCATATAGTGCTGCACCGGCTGGCGGTCGCCGAACACGTCGTCGGCGACATTTTCCGGGTGCAGGCGAACGGGAATGTCGACACCGTCTCTGATATCGCCGAAAATCACCGCCATATGCTGCATCCGGTCCCAGGGCAGGGAATAGGTTTGCGCCTTGGCCGGTCCGAACGGCGTTTCGATGGTGAAGGAGGATTCCATCTCCACCAGCGTTTCCTTGCGCTGGCGATAGGCGATGAGGTCGGCGACGGAAACCTGCTTCAGCTTGTGTTTTTCCGCAAAGGCGGTGCCCTGCGGTCCGCGCGTCACGGTGCCGTCATCATTGACGAGTTCGCAGATGACCCCGATGGGCGGCAGGCCCGCAAGCTTGCAGAGATCGACCGCCGCTTCGGTATGGCCGGAGCGCATCAGGACGCCACCTTCACGGGCAATCAGCGGGAAGATGTGGCCCGGCCGGGTAAAATCGGCAGCCCCGACATTGGGATTGGCGAGATTGCGCACGGTTAGCGTCCGGTCATCGGCGGAAATGCCCGTCGTGGTGCCGTGCTTGAAATCGACGCTGACGGTGAAGGCCGTCGTGTGCGCGCTATCATTTTCCGCCACCATGGCGTTGAGGTTCAGCCGCTTGGCTTCTTCGCGCGGCATGGGCGCGCAGACGATGCCGGAGGTGTGGCGCACGATGAAAGCCATCTTTTCCGCCGTGCAATGCACCGCCGAAATGATCAGATCGCCTTCATTCTCTCGGTCGTCATCATCGGTCACGACGACGATTTCGCCTGCTTCGAAAGCGCGAATGGCGTCGACAACGCGTTTCTGGTCATAGGCCATGGCGGTCCCCCTTATTTCAGCCGGCCGGTCTGGCCGCGGTCTCGCAGATAATGGTCGGCAACGGTGCAGGCGATCATCGCTTCGCCGATCGGCACGGCGCGGATGCCGACGCAGGGGTCATGGCGCCCCTTGGTGCGCACATCGACATTATTGCCGTCGGTATCGATGGACAGGCGCTCCGTCAGAATGGAGGAGGTGGGCTTGATGGCAAAGCGCGCGATGACAGGTTCACCGGTCGCGATGCCGCCCAGAATGCCGCCGGCGTGGTTGGAGAGGAAGATCGGCTTGCCGTCATTGCCCATGCGCATCTCATCGGCATTTTCCTCGCCGGAAAGCTCGGCGGAGGCGAAACCTTCGCCGATCTCTACACCCTTGACGGCGTTGATCGACATCAGGTTTGAGGCGATATCCTGGTCGAGCTTGGCATAAATGGGGGCGCCAATACCGGCCGGAACGCCCTCCGCCACCACTTCGACAACGGCCCCGATGGAGGAGCCGGCCTTGCGGATGCCGTCGAGATAGTCTTCCCACACCGGCACCATGGCTGCATCCGGGCAGAAGAACGGGTTCTGATCGACCTGATCCCAATCCCAGTTGTCGCGGTTGATCCTGTGCTTGCCGATCTGCACCAGCGCGCCGCGCACATTGAGGCTCGGCACCACCTTGCGGGCGATTGCGCCGGCGGCGACACGCGCCGCCGTTTCGCGGGCGGAGGAGCGTCCACCGCCGCGATAATCGCGAATGCCGTATTTCAGGTCATAGGTGAAGTCGGCATGGCCGGGACGGAAACGCTTGGCGATCTCGCCGTAATCCTTGGAACGCTGGTCGGTATTCTCGATCAGCATCGAAATCGGCGTGCCTGTTGTTATCATCGTCTCGCCGTCCTCATCCAGCATCACGCCGGAGAGAACCTTGACGATGTCATCTTCGCGCCGCTGGGTCACGAAGCGGCTCTGGCCGGGTTTGCGCTTGTCCATCCAGTGCTGCACCTCGGCAAGGGTGAAGCGGATGCCGGGCGGGCAGCCATCCACCACGCAGCCAAGTGCCGGCCCATGGCTTTCTCCCCAGGTGGTAACACGGAAAAGATGACCGAAACTGTTATGCGACATAGTTCTCAAAACCGGAAAACAGGGCGCCTGTGGACAGCGCCGTTTGAAACAAGCGGATTTGTCTTAGTGGAAAATCCGGGCAAGGCAAAAGCCTTTCTTTCACGGCAAGCCCGATAAGGAGGTGACGCACCGTCCACAGCGGCGCGGCCGGGGCCGGAACGGCGTGTTTCATCAATAAATGGATCGTATCGCCTGATTGATTCGCGGGAAGACGAGGTTTTTCCGGGATGACGAAAATGTAAAAGCGCCGTCGTTTTCCACGCTAATCCCGAGTTTTCCAATATTGCCGGGAAATGCGGTGTAAAAATCACTAACGGCTTGAACGCGATCCCAAATCCGTTCATCAATTGGGCCGAAAATGTCATGGTTGCGGGCAATTTCCGCCACATTCGAAAGGCAATTCTTCATGCATGTAAGGTTTTCACGCAAATCCACGAAAGCTAGATCGATGCGTATGATGATTGCCGCCCTTCTGGCCGCCACCAACCTTTTGATGCCCATCAACAGCTTCGCGCAGAGCGTCGATGTGGAAGGCACGATCAGCAAGATCGATGCGAATGGGCTGAGCATTACGCTCAACGACGGCAAGACCTATCGCGTACCGGAAGAGTTCAATTTCGAAGGTCTGAAAGCGGGCGTGAAGGTCGTGGTTTTCTACACGGAAGTGGATGGCAAACGCGTGGTCGACGATCTTCAGGTCGTTGAGTAAGGCTGCGGTTGCGGCTTTGCCTGTGACGGGGCGAACCTCTGTAAACTTGTTCGGGAAGCACCAACATTTCCGTCATGCCGGACTTGATCCGGCATCCAGCCGACGCGTGTCTGCGCGGCGGGATGAATCTTTTCAGCCCAAGGACTTGGGCTGGCTGGATTCCGGCTCAGGGCCGGAATGACGGGAGAGGGGGTGACCCATGCCCCTCACGAAATCCACTCCGCACTGTTCCTGTTGATCTCGACCTTCAAAATCCGGTCCTGCGGAATCTGCGTTCGCGACGCCTCATCCTTGTCCATGCCTGATACCAGCCGGAAGATCGAGCGGATCACGCCGCCATGGCAGACGCAGATCGTTGGAACCTCAACGGAGGAAAGCCATGCGCCGATGCGCCAGGAGAGGATTTCGTAACTTTCGGCATCCTGGCCGGGGGGAATGAAATCCCACTTGTTGGCCTTGCGCGCCTTCACCCGGTCCGGGAATTCTTTTTTCAGCTCCGGCAGGGTCTGTCCCTCCCAGTCGCCGAAGGAAACTTCGATCAGGCGATCGTCGGTGCGATAGGCGAGCGGATCGAGGCCCATCGCCGCGCGCATCAGTTCCATGGTTTCGCGTGTGCGCCCGAGCGGGCTTGCCACATAATCGAAGTCCGTGGCCTGTTCTCCCAGCAGATGCGCAAGGAGTTTGCCGTTACCGACCGCCTGCTGGCGGCCAAAGTCATTGAGCGGAATGTCTTTCTGGCCCTGAAGCCGGCGTATCGCATTCCAGTCCGTTTGTCCGTGCCGGATCACATAGACGAGCAAGGCGATACCCCGTTTTCAAACTTCGCAGGCTTAGTCCTTCACCACCGAAATGTCAGGCGCATCCACGGCCTTCATGCCGATGGTGTGGTAACCGGAATCGACATGGTGGATTTCGCCGGTCACGCCGGTGGAAAGGTCGGACAGCAGGTAAAGCGCCGACTTGCCGACTTCCTCGATGGAAACGGTGCGCTTCAGCGGCGCATTATATTCGTTCCACTTCAGAATATAACGGAAGTCGCCGATGCCGGAAGCCGCAAGCGTCTTGATCGGGCCGGCGGAAACGGCGTTGACGCGGATGCCGCGGTTGCCGAGGTCGACAGCGAGATAACGCACGCTGGCCTCAAGGGCAGCCTTGGCCACGCCCATCACGTTGTAATTCGGCATGACCTTCTCGGCGCCGTAATAGGTCAGCGTGATGATCGAGCCGCCATCATTCATGATCGGTTCCGCGCGCTTGGCGACGGCCGCCAGCGAGAAGACGGAAATGTCCATGGTGCGGTTGAAGTTGTCGCGGCTGGTATCGAGGTAACGGCCGGTCAGCTCGTCCTTGTCGGAAAAGGCGATGGCGTGCACGACGAAGTCGATCTTGCCCCAGTGCTTTTCCAGCCCGGCAAAAACCGCATCGATCGTCTCGAGATCGGTCACGTCGCAGTGTCCGGCCATGAAGGCGCCAAGTTCCTGCGCCAGCGGCTCGACGCGCTTCTTCAATGCGTCGCCCTGCCAGGTGAGTGCGATTTCCGCGCCTGCGTCTGCGCAAGCCTTGGCAATGCCCCAAGCGATGGAACGATTATTGGCGACACCCATGATGAGGCCGCGTTTGCCAGCCATAAGACCGGATGCCTGAGCCATTTTGTGCTCCCTAATACTTTTGATCGGTCCTGCCTATGGCATAGGCTGCAATCCTGTTCAAGATTGCCAAAGATCATCAACTGTTAGGGAACGTAACAAAGGGTGCGTTGTCCCGGCTATTCGCAAAACTTTCACAAATAAAGGCCTTCGCGCATGTGCCGCATCAGGTCGGTCACCTTCTCATCCGGCTTTTCGAGCAGGACGATGCGCAATTCGATGACGAGATCGCCCTGTCCGCCCTTGCCGTCGGCAAGGCCCTTGCCGGCGAGGCGCAGCACGCGGTCCGAACCGGACCAGGCCGGAATGGTGATGTTTTCCTCGCCGAGCGGAGGCGCGACTTTCGTTTCACAACCCAGAACCGCGTCGCTGAGCGATATCGGCAGCGTTGTGTGAATATCGAAACCACGAAGGGAAAACGCGTCCTCACGTGCGGTCAGCAATGTCACGGCAAGGTCGCCGCGGGCCATGTTGGGAAGCTTCAGCCCCTGTCCCTTCAGCCGCACCACATGCCCGTCCGTCATGCCGGCTTCGAGCTGGAAGCGAACGTCGCGTTCGTCGGCAAGCGGCACGGTAATCCACTTGTGCTCCAGCAGATCGGCGACCGTGACGGTGGCTTCCGCGGTAATATCAGGCGCCTTTTCGGGGGCCGGCTGCGGGGTGCGGAACCGGCGCACGAGAGCATTGAAGAGATTGACGGCAAGTGAGGCGGGCGCGGTCCGGTCATCGCCAGCGCCGGGCGTGGTCTCGCCGGCCGCAGGCATATCGCCTTTTGCGGCGCTCGCGGCAGCCTTTGCCGCTTCCGCAGCCTGCTGCACCTTGGGATCGTTCTGCGCCTCGGCGCCAAAAATCCGCTCGACGATGTCTTCGGCGGTTTCCGCCTTGCCGTCGGTTTTCTGGCCGGTCTGCGCCCGGTTGCGGGCATCGGCGCGGGCCAGTTCTTCCATCAGCTTTTCGGCCGCCTTGGCGCGCTCTGCGGCCTCGCGCGCGGCTTCCCGCTGCTGCATGATGGTTTCGCCGCGCTGCTTCTTTTCGGCGGCCCTGCGGGCCTGATCGTAGAGATCGCGCTTTTTGGGATCTTTGAGGAGATCATAGGCCTGGCCGATCTCGGCGAATCGCGCCGAGGCATCGGGATCGTCGCGATTGGCGTCCGGATGGACGGTTTTCGCCTTCGTGCGCCAGGCGGCCTTGATTTCCTCGTGGCGGGCGTCACGTTTTACGCCGAGGATCGAATATGGATCGCGCATGCGAAACACCAGTTACGTTGGCTCAGGCGCTGCCGCCCTTCATGGCGCAATCCTGAAACTAACCCCTCCGAAAAGGGCTGCCCGCGATCATTCGCCTGCACGCCCTCGGTTTAATCAACGTCGACTGTTGCAATAAGTTGCTAATCACTCCTTTACGGAGAAAGCGCGCCGCACCGAGGCCGGCTCTATTCCCTGCGGAAGGGTAAACAGATTATTTCTGTTCGAAGCGGGTCAGCAGCCATTCGCCGGTTTCCGACAGGCAGGCCTGTCCGGCATAGCTCGCAACACCCTCGAAGGAGTGACGCGTCGTTTTGAAAGCGCGGCAGACGAAACCGCTCGATTTGTCTTCGTGAATGGCGGTGACGACACCGGCGCTGCCGGTGGCCGCATTGGCCCAGGGCAGCGGCTGGTCGGCGAGCTTGGCGAGATCGGCCGAGGTTACCGCATTGCGGATCGTCGCATCGTCCGTCTGCGGCGCATTGTTCGGCTGGTTGGGAACGGAGGCCGTGGAAAGCGAGCGGTCGACCTTGTCGCCGCCGAACAGATCGAGGCTGACGCAGCCGCTCAGCACCACGAGCATTGACACGACGGCGGAAACTTCCGCTACCGACGAAAGGAGGCCCTTTGTTCGACTGTTCGACTTTGCTATGACGGTCACCATCTTTCACCAGAGATCATCTCTGGGGTCCAAATCAGCTCGGGAGCATTTTAGTCAATATGTCGGAAACGGGGTTAACATCCAGTGACTTCACGGAAGAAAATGAACCGTTCACGCTTTTTGCCGAATGGCTGAAGGACGCAACGGCTTCCGAAATCAACGATCCGAACGCGGTTGCGCTTGCCACCGTGGACGAAAATGGCCTGCCGAATGTGCGCATGGTGCTGCTGAAAGGCGTCGACGATCGCGGCTTTGTTTTCTACACGAATTTTGAAAGCCAGAAGGGACAGGAGATCCTTGGCCAGAAAAAAGCGGCCATGTGTTTCCACTGGAAAAGTCTCCGCCGGCAGGTGCGCCTGCGCGGCGAGGTGGAGATCGTGAGCGACGAGGAGGCGGATGTCTATTACGCCTCGCGCCCGCGCGGCAGCCGCATCGGCGCCTGGGCTTCCAAACAGTCGCGGCCGCTGGAGGGCCGTTTCGCGCTGGAGAAGGCGGTCGCCGAATATACCGCCAGATATGCCATCGGCGATATTCCGCGCCCGTCCCATTGGTCCGGTTTCCGCATCCGCCCGCTCAGCATCGAATTCTGGCACGACCGCAAGTTCCGCCTGCACGACCGCATCGAATTCCGTCGCGAGACGCCTGACGGTGCATGGTCCAAGGTCCGCATGTATCCGTAATCGCCCTCGGGCAGGCCATCGCGGCCTGCCTATTTCAGCAGCGAATCAAACAGCGGCAGGCCGATGATCGCGGAAATGGCGATCAGCCCATAGCAGATGCGCCGGAACGACGCTTCGTCCGCAAGCCCGTGCAGTCGCGCGCCGGCATAAAGACCCGCGCCGTAAAAAGGCAATGCCAGCAGGAAAAACACGAAGACTTCAACGGTAAACAGGCCACTGACAAAATAGCTGGCGATGGAAAACACCGTCGAAACCGCGAAATAAAGAATGACATTGGCGCGCACGAAA
The DNA here is from genome assembly GCF_001541315.1 of Agrobacterium tumefaciens str. B6. Lineage (GTDB taxonomy): Bacteria > Pseudomonadota > Alphaproteobacteria > Rhizobiales > Rhizobiaceae > Agrobacterium > Agrobacterium radiobacter. The sequence continues at coordinate 663,737 of NZ_LMVK01000001.1, forward strand.
GCGCCTTTCAGCGCTCCGCCCAGCCAATAGGCGACGACGGGCGGACCGCCCAGTTGCGCAGCGCCCGAAAACAGCCCGGCCAGAAGTCCGGTAAAGAGGGTGAGCGGCGTTTTCGGCCGGCCGCTGTAACGCCAGCCGGACACCAGAAATAAGAGCAGCACCACGACCACGCCGGAGATGAGCCAGCGCAGGGTCAAGGGATCCCCCTTTGAAAGCAGCAGGGTGCCGACCGGTATGCCGACAAAGGCGCCTGCCGCCATGATGAAGACCTCGCGCCGGTCCGCCATGCGAAAGGCGGGCGGTATCATGCCGAGCGTCAGGACGCCGTCCACCACCAGCAGCACCGCCGAGGCGACACGCGGCCCGACGATGGCGCTGGCAAGCGGGATGAAAATCAGCGCTGCGCCGAAGCCGGAAAAGCCGCGGGCGAGACCGGCGAGAAACGCCGCACCCGCAAACATCGCCAGCAGCGTCGGACTATGGGCGGTGATGAGGGATGAGAAAAAATCGAGGTGGGACATGGGCGATGGCACGGTTGTTCGAATATCTTTTTTCTATCTCGCTTGCATGCACAGGTCGCGGAAATTTCCGTTCATGGCTGCATGACGCCCTGACGGGTCGACGCCGTCAAAGAATCGTGATTAGAGTTATAGCGCATGAACAAAGGATGAACAAATGTTTGCTGACATGATGCCTCGGTTTGAAGAGGCCTCGCAAAAATATGCCGCTGAAAACGGAATATTCCGCGACCCGGACTGGTACATGCTGAAGCTTCAGGAAGAGGTTGGCGAGGTCACACAGGCCTGGAACCGGCTGACAGGACGGGGGCGCATTAAGGGCAGGAGCAAAGAGGAGATGAAGCGGGATCTGGCCGACGAAACCGCCGATCTCCTCGGCCATGTGCTGTTGCTGGCCCATTATAACGGTCTCGATATTGAAGGAGCGATCGAGCGTAAGTGGCGTTTCAGGCCAGGGGCCTGACGAACCGTCGAACGGCGGCTTGATCCTTGCGGTATCGCGCCTCTAGTGGGGTGCGACTAGGAGAAGGCGATGATAAAGAACAGGATCGCAAGAGCGGCAGCCACAGGCGTCATCACCAGCCGCTCGGGGCGGCTTTTCGACATTGCGTTCAATCCAACGCTCACCGCGAGATAACAGGCGATGATCCAGATGCCGGGTTCGATCCAGCCGGATGGCAAGACGTCGACATAGCCCGTCTTTTGCAGCGGAAAGGACGCGAAAAAGGCATAAATGAGCGGCGAAGCCGCGCTGGCAATTCTTTGTCGGACAGGCAATATCCGGTGCGTGCCGCCCCAGGCAAGGCGTCCGAAAGGCGCGCCGGCTGCAAGCGCAATCTGGAATAAGGACAGAATCAGCAGGATCAGCGTCGCGAGCGACAGGGCAACAGGCGGCATGATCACCCCGGTTATGGATGCGCCGACAAAGGCGCTCGGCCAATAGCGGCGTTTGAGCCTGCATGCGCCTCATCATGACGCCAAATGGCTAAGGACATGTGACGGCTCCGCGCTTTCAGCCCGCTCTTCATCTCGCTCAGGCCCGTGCCTTTTGCAGAAGGCTTGCCACGGCGTGAAGGTCGCTCGAAACGGCTATGCACTTCTCCCGCATTTCCTCGGTCGGCGGCGCGACATCGGGCACCATGATCGTCAACATGCCCGCCGATGTGGCTGAGCGTACGCCTGAATAGGAATCCTCCAGCGCAAGGCAGCGGCCCGGATCGAGCGAAAGACGCCGGGCTGCGGTCAGATAGGGCATGGGCGCGGGTTTGGGTTCGGTATAGTCGCCGCGTGCGACGACGGTATCGAAACGTCTGAGAAGATCGTGGGGGCCGAGATGGCGCGTCACCGAATCGTGCCGCGACGAGGTGGCGATGGCGCGGCGGATATCGAGCCGGTCGAGAAGATCGAGAATGTCGATGACGCCCGGTTTCAGCGCCACGCCATCAGCCATCATCACACCAAGGTGCCGGAGCCAGGCGTCGCGGAAGCTGTCGATCGGAAAATCCGCGCCATAATCGGCAAAGATGGTGCCGGTAATGACATCCCACGGGCTGCCGCACACCTTCTGGTAGGTTTCGACCTTCATGCCATGGCCGCCTTCATCCGAGGCCGCCAGAAATGAATCGCGATAAAGCCTCTCGCTCTCGATCAGCAATCCGTCCATGTCGAACACCACGGCCTGCGGAAGAAAGGGCAACATGGCTTAACCGAACCGGAAAGGGCGTTCGCCGAGGCTCTCGAAAGGGCGGATCAGGTAACCATCGGGATCGGCGACGATGAATTGCCGGTTGCCCACTTCGACCGTGCCGCGCCTGTACCATTTTTCCTCCAGCGGCATCACGAGGTCGATCGAGGATCGCTCCAGCCGGAAAAGAATGGGTTGCAGGGAGGGAACGGCGAGCTGCAGGTTCATGCCGCGGCCGAGCGGAAATTCAAGCGCGGCATTTTCAGTCACGAATGTCCGGGTTGCGCCGATCTGGTCGATCATCAGCTGGGCATCCCCCAGCGCCAGATAGGTAAAGCCCTCTTCGGGGCGCTCATAGACCACATGAAAACCGATCAGGTCGCAATAAAAGGCGCGGCTTTTCTGCCAGTCGCTGACGGCGATTTCAGGAACGAGGGCATTTCGTATGATGGTCATGGTCTCCTTTGCCGCGCAGGCCCGGGATGGGAGATGGCCTGCGGCACGGGCTGATCTTACCGTCTTCCCGGCTGCACGCCAGAGGAAACCTCATCATGGCAGCCATGTGCGAGGCTGCGGGCTGAGATTGTCGCGGCAGGCTCAGCCTCTGGTGTCCCGCAATTTTCCTCCCGTCATTCCTGTGCCTGTCACAGGAATCCAGTCAGCCCAAGTCCTTGGGCTGAAAGGACGCTCTCGCCGCGCGGATGCGCGTCGACCGGAGTGACGGATGTGGGGATGCACCGCTACATCACTTTGTCTGCGCTACAGATACGCATTGAGCGTCGTTACGGGCAGGTCGTGAGATTTACGCCTTCGTACCGCCGACGGTGATCTGATCCATGCGCAGATGCGGCTGACCGACGCCGACAGGCACCCATTGTCCGGCCTTGCCGCAATTGCCGATGCCGGTGTCGAGTTTGGAATCATTGCCGATCATCGACACACGCTTCATGGCGTCCGGCCCATTGCCGATCAGCATCGCGCCCTTGACCGGCGCGCCGATCCTGCCGTTCTCGATGAGATAGGCCTCGGTGCAGCCGAACACGAATTTGCCTGAGGTGATATCCACCTGACCGCCGCCGAAGGAAACGGCATAGATGCCCTTCTTGACGGAGGCGATGATTTCTTCCGGCGTTTTATCGCCTGACAGCATGTAGGTATTGGTCATGCGCGGCATCGGCACATAGGCATAACCCTGCCGGCGGCCGTTGCCGGTGGGCGTCGCGCCCATCAGCCGGGCGTTCTGCCGGTCCTGCATGTAGCCGACCAGCCTGCCGTTCTCGATCAGCACATTATATCCCGATGGCGTGCCTTCGTCGTCGATCGTCAACGAGCCGCGGCGGCTGTCGATGGTGCCGTCATCCACCACGGTCACACCGGGGGCGGCGACCATTTCGCCCATCAGGCCGGCAAAGGCGGAGGTCTTCTTGCGGTTGAAGTCGCCCTCGAGGCCATGGCCCACCGCCTCATGCAGCATCACGCCCGGCCAGCCGGAGCCAAGCACCACATCCATGGTGCCAGCCGGCGCATCGATGGCGGTGAGATTGACGAGCGCCTGACGCAGCGCCTCATCCGCGCCCCGTTGCCAGTTTTCCGTGGTGATGAAATCGCCGAAGCCGACGCGGCCGCCAATGCCGTAGGAGCCGCTTTCCTGCCGGTCGCCTTCGCCCGCCACAACGGAAATGTTGATGCGGGTCATCGGCCTGATATCGCTGACGCGATGTCCGTCGGCGCGCAGGATGTCCACCACCTGCCAGCTCGCGGAAATGGTCGCCGTCACCTGCCGGACATTCGGGTCCTTGTCGCGCAGATAGGCGTCGATATCGGTGAGAAGCTTCACCTTCTCCTCGAAACTCGGGCTGCCGATCGGGTTCTCGTCGCCATAGAGCTTCTTGTTGGTGCGCTGCGGTGCTGCGGCATAAGAACCGGAATAACCTCTGGTAACCGCACCCACCGCATCCGAAGCGCGTTTCAGTGCGCTTTGCGAAAGCTCGCCCGCATGGGCATAGCCCACCGTTTCACCGGCAACGGCGCGCAGGCCAAAACCCTGATCGGTGTTAAAGGAGCCGCCCTTCAGCCGGCCATTGTCGAAGGTCAGCGATTCGGCCTGGGCATGTTCGATGAAGAGTTCGCCATCGTCAGCGCCGGCGAGCACCTCGCCGACGAGCTTGCGCAATTGCGTTTCGTCGCAATCGAAGAGTTTTACAAGATCGTCGGTCATGGGAGGCTCCAGTCATTATCGTTCATGACCGATTTAGGCACTGGAGCCGGCGGACGCAAGGCTGTCCCGTAGTGGCAGGCGTCAGGGAAGCGCGTCGTAGCCCTCGGCAAAGCCGGAAAGCTCGATCGGAATACCCACGCGATCCTGATCAACGGCTTCGCGCAGCGCAAAAACCGCATTCTTGCCGGCGCGCAGAACCTTCAAGAGCTCGTCGTCAATATCCACTTCCACGTAGCAGCCTTCGGAGAAGCAGCGGGTGAAATAGGCGCGGCCGATATTATTATTGTCGATATAGAGCTCCATGCCGTCCTTCAAAAGCACGCCAAGCGGCGCAAGGATGCGCAGGATGCGCGACTTGCGGTCGGCGGTTTTCAGCACCACCACCGAAAGGCCGACTTCCGGGCGGTCGTCGGCAATCACGTTCTGCATGAGGGCGCATTGTTCTTCGGATGCACCCGCCGGCTTGTCGCAGATGACAGACCATGCGCCATGCGTCGACTTCGGCGTGCCGGGCGGCTGCTGTTGCGCCAGCGCTGCGGCAGCGGGGGCGATGATGGCAAGACCGGCGGCGGCAAGAAAAGTGCGCGCGAGCGGGGAAAGACGCATGGATACCTCTGGGATTCGAATCAGTGCGGCTATTTTGACGCCATAATCCGGAAAAAAAAGCCTTGGACCTTCAATTCCAGCGGAGTTGGGCGGAAATAGGACCTGACCGCCTGTATGGGCGTCTGATTTGCCCGGCACGTCATTCGTTATCCGGCGGTGGAACCGACTGGAAGTCGGGGCTTTGTCGCATTTGGGCTGTTCGAAATCGCGTTCGGCGGGGCAGCTCAGACACAGGGTGCGGGAAAGTCGCCCGTGGATTGACCAATGGCAAAATTGGGGCATATCCGTGTCCCGACGCATATTGCGGCAGAGGACAAACTGTGGTTTGAAGTTAGTACCATTAGCATGGATTCTGCGTCTGTGATTGATCTAGATCAGACGCGTGAGGGAGAGGGTACCGTGAGGAATAGGATTTACGCAGCACTGGCGGGGATGACCTGTCTGCTCACGGCTGTCGGCGCCCACGCCGATCAGCCGGTGCATTGGCAAATGGGCATGCAGGAGGCCGCCACGCCGATCATGCACGAAATACGCTGGTTTGAACAATATACACTGTGGTTCATTGTTCCGGTTACGCTTTTCGTTCTTGCGCTGCTCATCATCGTTGCCTTGAAATTCCGCGCCGCGAAAAATCCGGTGGCTTCCAAGACCAGCCATAACACGGCGATCGAGGTTGTCTGGACGCTGGCGCCGGTTCTCATTCTCCTGTTCCTCGCTTTCCCCTCGTTCAATCTTCTGAACGCGCAGCTGACGCAGCCGGAAAACCCGGACCTGACGCTGAAGGCGACCGCCACGCAATGGCTGTGGAGCTATGAATATGCCGCCGCAGAGGGCGCCGAGCCGCTCTCCTTCGACAGCTATCTGCTGAAAGAGCAGGATCGCGCTGCTGCGGGCAAGGAGGACAAGGCCCGCTATCCGCGTCTTCTTGCGGTAGACAATGAAATGGTCGTTCCTGTCGGCAAGACCGTTCGCCTTCTGGTGACGGCGGCTCCGACGGATGTCATCCACGCCTTTGCCATGCCCGCTTTCGGCGTCAAGATCGACGCCGTTCCGGGCCGCCTCAACGAAACATGGTTCAAGCCGGAGAAGGAAGGCCTTTATTACGGCCAATGTTCCGAGCTTTGCGGCAAGGACCACGCCTTCATGCCGATCGCCATTCGGGTGGTTTCCGAACAGCAGTACAACGCCTGGCACGCCGCCGCCGCTTCAGATCTGAACGGCGCGAACCGGGCGCTGATGGCCTCCGTCGACGGCGCTCCGCGCACGGTCGACGTTGCCGCCAACGAAGCCAACTGAGACCTGGAGTGACGACAATGGCTGGACCTTCCGCACACGACGATCATCACTCGCATGGTCAATCCGCACATGACGATCATTCGCATGATGCGCATCATTCCCATACGCCGGGCTTTTTCGCCCGCTGGTTCCTGTCCACCAACCATAAGGACATCGGCACGCTCTACCTGATCTTCGCCATCATGGCGGGCATCATCGGCGGCGGTCTGTCGGTCGTCATGCGCATGGAGCTGCAGGAGCCGGGCATTCAGATCTTCCACGGTCTGGCCTCCATGGTTTACGGCTTCGAGGGCGACGCTGCCATCGACGGCGGCAAGCACATGTTCAACGTGTTCACGACAGCGCACGCGCTCATCATGATCTTCTTCATGGTCATGCCGGCGATGATCGGCGGTTTCGCCAACTGGATGATCCCGATCATGATCGGCGCTCCTGACATGGCTTTCCCGCGCCTCAACAATATTTCCTTCTGGCTGATCGTCCCGGCCTTCATCCTGCTGCTCCTGTCGCTCTTCGTCGAAGGCCCGGCGGGCGCTTATGGTGTCGGCGGCGGCTGGACCATGTATCCGCCGCTATCGACCAGCGGCATGCCCGGGCCGGCGGTGGATCTTGCGATCTTCTCGCTGCACGTTGCCGGCGCATCCTCGATCCTCGGCGCGATCAACTTCATCACCACCATCCTCAACATGCGCGCTCCGGGCATGACGCTGCACAAGATGCCGCTGTTTGCCTGGTCGGTTCTGGTCACCGCATTCCTGCTGCTGCTTTCCCTGCCGGTTCTGGCGGGCGGCATCACCATGCTTCTGACCGATCGCAACTTCGGCACGGCATTCTTCTCGCCGGAAGGCGGCGGTGATCCGATCCTCTACCAGCACCTGTTCTGGTTCTTCGGTCACCCGGAAGTGTACATCCTGATCCTGCCCGGCTTCGGCATCATCAGCCACATCGTGTCCACCTTCTCCAAGAAGCCGGTCTTCGGTTACCTCGGCATGGCTTACGCCATGGTCGCCATCGGCGCCGTCGGCTTCATCGTCTGGGCCCACCACATGTATACGGTCGGCCTGTCGCTCGAAGCGCAGCGTTATTTCGTCTTCGCCACCATGGTCATCGCGGTGCCGACGGGTATCAAGATCTTCTCGTGGATCGCGACCATGTGGGGCGGTTCGCTGACCTTCTCGACCCCGATGGTCTGGGCGATCGGCTTCATCTTCCTGTTCACCGTCGGTGGCGTCACCGGCGTGCAGCTCGCCAATGCCGGTCTCGACCGTTCGCTGCACGACACCTATTACGTCGTCGCCCACTTCCACTACGTGCTGTCGCTCGGTGCGGTCTTCGCGATCTTCGCCGGCTGGTATTACTGGTTCCCGAAGATCACCGGCTACATGTACAGCGAGTTCATCGGCAAGCTGCATTTCTGGGTCATGTTCGTCGGCGTGAACCTGATCTTCTTCCCGCAGCACTTCCTTGGTCTCGCCGGCATGCCGCGCCGCTATATCGATTATCCCGATGCCTATGCCGGCTGGAACCTGGTGTCTTCTTACGGTTCCTATATCTCGGCCGTTGCCGTGGGTATCTTCCTCTTCGGCGTCTGGGAAGCCTTCGCCAAGAAGCGGATCGCCGGCAACAATCCCTGGGGTGAGGGTGCGACCACGCTCGAATGGCAGCTGTCTTCGCCGCCGCCTTACCACCAGTGGGAACAGCTACCGCGCATTCGCTGATGCGTGGCCGGAAGGCGCGGGCAGGGCTCGAAAATTCCGGACGCTCAAAAACAAGGGACGGTACGGCCTTGGCCAGCGCCGTTTCCTTGAGGCGGGAATGCCCGTTACTGCGTGACATTTTGTCCAAGCGAAGCATATCGTCCGACATGATACATGCCCCGGACGTGATAAATGCCAAGTCTGGCCTTTATGAATGAGCAGCGCAGACGAATGGCGGGATGGGCGCGGTCACAGGGCCGGGCAAATGGTATCGGTTCTTCCGGGTGCCGCCCATGCCGGAACGTTCGGACCAATGAATTGACGCATCGCGCATGCCGGAAATCACATTCGTTTTTCGGGCCGGTGCAGGGGATGTCGCGACAGGCGGCGCCTGAAGGAAAACAGGACAGGAAATGAGCATTATCGACAATCGCGACATGCTGGGCGTGAAGGGCTCCGAACTTTCGGAAGCCGGCGCGCGCGATTATTTCGAGTTGCTGAAGCCGCGCGTCATGTCGCTCGTCGTCTTCACGGCCTTTGCGGGCCTCGTGCTGGCGCCGGGCGAAATCAATCCGGTGCTCGGCATCATCGCCATTCTCTGCATCGCTGTCGGCGCCGGCGCGTCCGGCGCGCTCAACATGTGGTATGATGCCGATATCGACGCCGTGATGAGCCGCACCGCAAAGCGGCCGATCCCGTCGGGCCGTATCGCGCCGCGCGAGGCCTTGGCCTTCGGTTTGACGCTGTCGGCCTTTTCGGTGGTCATTCTCGGTCTTGCGGTCAACTGGTTCTCGGCCGGACTGCTTGCCTTCACCATCTTCTTTTACGCTGTCGTCTATACGATGTGGCTGAAGCGCTCGACGCCGCAGAACATCGTCATCGGCGGTGCCGCCGGCGCTTTCCCGCCCATGCTCGGCTGGGCCTGCGTCACCGGCGGCGTTTCGCTTGATAGCATCATCCTGTTCCTCATCATCTTCCTGTGGACACCGGCGCATTTCTGGGCTCTGGCGCTCTTCAAGATGCGCGATTACGGTGCCGTCGGCATTCCGATGATGCCGAATGTGGCGGGCGAACGCTCTACCAAGAACCAGATGATCGTTTATGCGGTGCTGACCGCGGCTGCGGCTGTTGCGCCTTATTTCACGGGTCTGGCGAGCGCCGGTTACGGCATTTTCGCAGCCGTGCTGAGCGCAATCTTCGTCTACTGTTCGTTCGATGTCCGGCGCATGCCTGAGGGCGACGAGAAAATGCTGCCGGCCAAGAAGATGTTCGCCTATTCGGTGCTTTATCTCTTCGCCATCTTCTCCGGCCTTCTGGCCGATCATTTCGCGCCGGCCCTCAAGGCCGTCATGTCGGGAGTCCTGTGATGGAAACGGTGGAACTGAGCGCGGCTCAGAAAAAATCGAGACGCGGGCGCAACATTGCGCTCGGCGTTTTGCTCGCCGGCCTGGTGGTGCTGTTCTACGTCATCACCATCATCAAGATCGGCTCGCACTGACGGGCTGATTGAGGGGAGAGGAGGAGGAGATGGCAAATATGGAAACGCAGACGGCAGCGACCGGCAGGCAGAAGGTGAGCAATCGCTCCATTCTCGTGCTCTGTCTGGTGTTTTTCTGCGCCATGATCGGCATGGCCTATGCCGCCGTACCGCTCTACACCCTGTTCTGCCGGGTCACCGGTTATAACGGCACGACCCAGCGCGTCGAGCAATATTCCGACGTCATTCTCGACAAGACCATCAACGTCACCTTCGACGCGAATACGTCGAACGGCCTCAACTGGGATTTCCAGCCGGTCGACAGGAAGGTCACGCCGAAGATCGGCGAAACGGTGCAGGTCACCTTCAAGGCGACGAACCGTTCACCCGTGGCGACCACGGGCACGGCGGTCTTCAACGTCACGCCGATGGAGGCAGGGGCCTATTTCAACAAGGTGGAGTGTTTCTGCTTCACCGAAACGACGCTGCAGCCGGGTGAAACGCTGGAAATGCCGGTGGTATTTTTCGTCGATCCTGACATCGCCACGGCGCGTGAGACCAAGAGCATTCATACTTTAACGCTGTCCTATACGTTTTATCCGGCCAAAACCGAAAAACCGGTTGCGTCCTTGCCGGTAAAAACTGAATCTGGCGAAAGCAAATTGTGAGAGGAGATCCGGCCTTTTGTTTAAGGCCGGATCAGGGAAGAGATACCAGGGGATTGTCGCAATGGCAGATACGCATCAGAAGAACCACGATTACCACATCATCGATCCAAGCCCCTGGCCGCTTCTGGCCTCGATCGGCGCCTTCATCCTGACATTTGGCGGCGTCTGCTACATGCGTTACCTGTCGGGCGGCTCCTTCAAGCTGTTCGGTGCGGAACTCGCCAATCCCTGGCTTTTCTATATCGGTCTCGTTATCGTGCTCTACACCATGTATGCGTGGTGGGCGGATACGATCAAGGAAGCCAATGAGGGCAGCCACACCCGCGTCGTTTCGCTTCACCTGCGCTACGGCATGATCATGTTCATCGCCTCAGAAGTGATGTTCTTCGTCGCGTGGTTCTGGGCCTATTTCGATGCCAGCCTCTTCCCGCACGAGGCCATTCAGGCGTCCCGCCTCGAATATACCGGCGGGCAATGGCCGCCAAAGGGCATCGAGGTCATCGATCCCTGGCATCTGCCGCTCTACAACACCGTCATCCTGCTTCTGTCGGGCACCTGCGTCACCTGGGCCCACCATTCCCTGCTGCACAATGACCGCAAGGGCCTGATCACCGGTCTGGTGCTCACCGTTGCGCTCGGCATCCTGTTCTCCACCGTGCAGGTTTACGAATACATGCATGCGCCGTTCGACTTCAAGAATTCGATCTATGGCGCGACCTTCTTCATGGCCACCGGTTTCCACGGTTTCCACGTCTTCGTCGGCACGGTCTTCCTGCTTGTCTGCCTGTTCCGCGCCATTGCCGGCGGTTTCACGCCCAAGCAGCATTTCGGTTTCGAAGCGGCCGCCTGGTACTGGCATTTCGTTGACGTCGTCTGGCTGTTCCTGTTCTTCGCCATCTATATCTGGGGTGGCTGGGGCGCGCCGGTGCACGGCTGATCGCACCGATAATGGAGGGGCGGCAATCGCCGCCCTGATGTCCAGGGCGAGCTTCCCGCACGCCCGGCGCCATTCTCGGGTTCGAGCCGAGAGTCCAGATCGGTGGTGTGCAAATCCTCGGGTCACGCCCGGGGATGACGGAGGAGGGAGCCTCCGTCGACACTTCACGGGCAGCGGTTGCTGCCCTCGTGCCTGAGCCCCTCTCCAGAGGGGTGGTTTGCAGGCGGAAGCGGGAGGTCATATGTCAGAAACCGGAAACGGCAATTTCGCGCCGGTAGATCCCATCAAGGTCGGGCTCAAAGGCTGCTGCCCGCGTTGCGGCAACGGCAGGCTGTTCGATGGTTTTCTGACCATAAAGCCCGCCTGCAGCGCCTGCGGGCTGGATTACGGTTTTGCCGATGCGGGCGATGGCCCGGCCGTCTTTGTCATGCTGATCGTCGGTTTTCTGGTCGTCGGGCTGGCGCTCTGGGTCGATCAGCGTTTTGCGCCGCCCGTCTGGGTGCATGTCATGCTGTGGTTGCCGTTTACGGTAATTGTCTCCCTGGTGCTGCTGCGCAAGCTGAAGGGGATCATGATTGCGCTGCAATACAAGAACAATGCAAGCGAAGGCAGGCTTGATCGTGAATGACGTTTCCCACATGAAGGCCGCGGAAAGGCGCGTCTGGTTCGCCGCGCCGCTGGTGCTGCTGGCGCTTGCCATCCTTCTCGGGCTTGGAACCTGGCAGGTGAAGCGGCTCTACTGGAAAGAGGCGTTGATGGCCGATATCGAGGAGCGGCGGAGTGCAAATCCGGTGACGCTTGCCGATATCGAGGCGATCGCAAAAAGCGGCGGCGATATCGAATATCGCAGGGTCAGCCTTTCCGGCACCTTCGATCATGCCCATGAGCGGCATTTCTTCGCCACCCATCAGGGCCGGACCGGTTATTACATCTATACGCCGCTGATGCTTGCGGACGGCCGCATTCTCTTCGTCAATCGCGGTTTCGTGCCTTTCGAGATGAAAGAGCCCGCCAAACGGCCCGACGGGCAGGTAACCGGCGAAGTGACAATAACGGGGTTGGCGCGCGCGCCGCTCGTGGCAAAGCCATCATCGCTGCTGCCTGACAATGATATCGCCAAGAATATCTTCTACTGGAAAGATCTGGCGGCCATGGCTTCCAGCGCCGAAATTCCGTCCGAGCGGTTGGTCAATCTCTTCGTGGATGCCGATGCCACGCCCAATCCGGGTGGCTGGCCTGAAGGCGGCGTGACGCTGATAGATTTGCCCAACAATCACCTGCAATATGCGATAACGTGGTATGGCTTGGCGGCGGCCCTTGTCATCGTCGCCGGTTTTGCCTATTTCCGGAACGGCAAGGCGCAGGGTGAATAAAGCGCGCCGCGTCCGGTAGGGCAGTTGATCGGGCAAGACCACGGTGCTGGCCAAGGAGCTGGCCAAGGAGCTGGAATGAACATCGCCGTTTCCAAACCCCCTTTGACGATAAGGCTGTGCGGACCGCGCGGCTTTTGTGCGGGCGTGGACCGGGCGATCCAGATCGTCGTGCTGGCGCTGAAAGCCTATGGCGCGCCTGTCTATGTCCGCCACGAAATCGTTCATAACCGCTATGTGGTGGAGGGGCTGGAAGCCAAGGGTGCGGTCTTCGTCGAGGAGCTGCACGAAATCCCCACCGAGCATCGTGAGCAGCCGGTGGTTTTCTCCGCCCATGGCGTGCCGAAATCAGTGCCTGAGGATGCGCAGGCTCGTAACCTGTTTTATCTCGATGCCACTTGCCCGCTGGTCTCCAAGGTCCACAAGCAGGCCATGCGCCACCAGCGGCTTGGCCGCCATGTGGTGCTGATCGGCCATGCCGGCCATCCCGAGGTCATCGGCACCATGGGCCAGCTTCCCGAAGGTACCGTCTCGCTGATCGAGACGGTGGAGGATGCCGGCCGTTACGAACCGCTGGACCGTGAAAATCTCGGCTTCGTCACTCAGACGACATTGTCGGTTGATGACACCGCAGGCGTTATCGCCAGGCTGCAGGAACGTTTCCCGGCCATTCAGGCGCCCGCAGCCGACAGCATCTGTTACGCAACCACCAATCGTCAGGATGCGGTGAAGCAGGCAGCCCCCGGCTGTGACCTGTTCATCGTTGTCGGTGCGCCCAATTCCTCCAATTCCAAGCGGCTGGTGGAAGTGGCGCTGCGCGCCGGCGCCAAGCGCTCCGTGCTGGTGCAGCGGGCCTCGGAAATCGACTGGGATGAAATCGGCGATATCAGCACCGTCGGCCTCTCGGCCGGTGCTTCCGCACCTGAGGTTATCGTTGACGAGATCATCGAGGCCTTCAAGGCGCGCTTCGACACCACGCTCGATCTTGCCGTAACGGTTGAGGAAACGGAACATTTCCTCGTCAATCGCGAGCTGCGCAGCATCGAGCTGACGACGGATGATATGGCCTTCGTCAACGGCAATGCCAGCAATGCGCTGCCGCCGAAAACCGCCGCCGGCATTTAAAGCTGGATGATGCTGACTGTGGGCGGTTTCCGTCTCACAGGCGTCATCCATCGAGATTTCCACTCTATCCTTCATCAAGAGATTTGAAATTGGCAGTTTATACTGATATCACCGAAGATGATCTGAGGAATTTCCTCACGCAGTACGACGTCGGCAGCCTCACCTCTTACAAGGGCATTGCCGAGGGCGTCGAAAACTCCAATTTCCTGCTGCACACCACCAAGGACCCGCTGATCCTGACGCTTTATGAAAAGCGCGTGGAGAAAAACGATCTGCCCTTCTTCCTCGGCCTCATGCAGCATCTGGCAGCCAAGGGCCTGTCCTGCCCCTTGCCGCTGCCGCGCAAGGATGGCGAGTTGCTGGGAGAACTGTCTGGCCGGCCGGCGGCGCTGATTTCCTTTCTTGAAGGCATGTGGCTGAGAAAGCCGGAGGCGAAACATTGCCGGGAAGTCGGCAAGGCGCTCGCCGCCATGCATCTGGCCGGTGAAGGCTTCGAGATCAAGCGGCCGAATGCGCTCTCCGTCGAAGGCTGGAAGGTGCTTTGGAACAAGTCCGAAGCGCGTGCTGATGAGGTGGAGAAGGGCCTGAAAGACGAGATTCGCCCTGAGATCGATTATCTCGCCGCCCATTGGCCGAAAGATCTGCCGGCCGGCGTCATCCATGCCGATCTGTTTCAGGACAATGTGTTTTTCCTGGGCGACGAACTTTCCGGCCTGATCGACTTTTATTTCGCCTGCAACGACCTGCTCGCTTATGACGTCTCGATCTGCCTCAATGCCTGGTGCTTCGAAAAGGACGGCGCCTATAACGTCACCAAGGGCAAGGCGCTGCTGGAAGGCTACCAGTCGGTGCGTCCGCTGAGCGAAGCGGAGCTGGAAGCGCTGCCGCTTCTGGCGCGCGGTTCGGCGCTGCGTTTCTTCCTGACGCGCCTTTACGACTGGCTGACGACGCCCGAGGGCGCGCTGGTGGTGAAGAAGGACCCGCTGGAATATCTGCGCAAACTGCGGTTCCACCGTTCCATCGCCAATGTCGCCGAATACGGGCTGGCGGGCGAATGAAACATGTCGATATTTTCACCGATGGCGCCTGCTCCGGCAATCCCGGTCCGGGCGGTTGGGGCGCAGTGCTGCGCTATGGCGAGGTGGAGAAGGAACTCTCCGGCGGCGAGGCCGAGACCACCAATAACCGCATGGAATTGATGGCGGCGATTTCGGCGCTCAATGCGCTGAAGAGCCCCTGCGAGGTCGATCTTTATACCGACAGCGCCTATGTCAAGGACGGCATCACCAAGTGGATTTTCGGCTGGAAAAAGAAGGGCTGGAAGACGGCCGATAACAAGCCGGTCAAGAATGTCGAGCTGTGGCAGGCGCTGGAAGCGGCACAGGAACGCCACAAGGTCACCCTGCACTGGGTCAAGGGCCATGCCGGCCATCCTGAAAACGAGCGCGCCGACGAACTGGCGCGAAAGGGCATGGAGCCCTTCAAACGGCGGTAATGGAAGCCTGCTCTATCTTGGGTCGGCGAAAATAGAGCCGACTTGATCTCGGGCCCCATTATCCGGGGTTGTGAAAACCGAAACCCGACCTATCTTGTCGTCAAGGGGGTGCTCCAGTGGCGCCCAACGGAGGAGAGAAATCCGGATGATCCTGCATTGTGTATTTTTACGCTTCAAGGCCGCAACGGCGTCTTCTGAAAAACAGGCAATATTCGAGGCGATCGCTGCCCTGAAGGATGTCATCCCCGGCATCATTGATGTGAAATACGGCCAGAATGTCTCGCCTGAGGGGCTGAATGGCGGTTTTGTCGATGGTTTCATCGTGACGCTGGAAAGCCCCGAAGCCCGCGACGACTATCTCGCCCATCCGCAGCACATGGAAGTGGGGGAGCGTCTCGTGTCGCTCACCGATGGCGGTCTCGCCGGGCTTCTGGTGTTCGATATGAATGTTTGAGAGGGCGGCCGAGCCGCCCTTTATTCTTCAATGCGAATGCCTGTCGTGAGATCGTATCACTAAGTGTGCCGTCACCCCGGACTTGATCCGGGGTCCAGTGCGATCAAGTCCTTGATCGCGAAAGACTCTTCTCACGGCGCAGGCGCGCGTGGCTGGATGCCGGATCATGTCCGGCATGACGGAAAGTTGGAGCCTTTACATTTACAAGGAGAGACCAAGCTCGCCCTCAAAGCTGCTCGATCATCGCCGCAGCGGCAGAGACCGTTGCCTGACCGGGATTCTCTTCCACGTTGAGCGACTTCACCACGCCGTCTTCCACCAGCATCGAATAACGCTTGGAGCGCACGCCAAGGCCGCCGCCGGACAGATCGGCATCGAGGCCGAGCGCCTTGGTGAAGGACGCATCCCAGTCGGCGAGGAAGTGAATTTTGCCCTGACCGCCTGATGATTGCGCCCATGCGCCCATGACGTGCCAGTCATTGACGGCGACGACGGCGATATCGTCCACGCCCTTGGAAAGAATGGCGTCGCGATTTTCGAGATAGCCCGGCAGGTGGTTCAGCGAGCAGGTGGGGGTAAAAGCGCCGGGAACGGCGAAGAGAACCACCTTCTTGCCACCGAAAAGCACGTCCGTGGTGGTTTCCACCGGGCCGTCGGCCGTCTTTTCCTTGAAGGTTGCGGAAGGCAGTTTTTCGCCGATCTTTATGGTCATATCCGTGCTCCTGTAGCCGTTCGGTTCGCGCGACTATAGAGCACGGAAATGAAAGCTGTCATGCGGTTTTCGAGATAAATTCCGCCGCAAAACGCCGCTCACGGCTTCGGGAAATTCAGCATGGTCTCCATGGCCCGGTCGCCTGACTTGACCAGAATGGGCCAGCTGTTGCCCTGCACCTGATAGGTTTTCGGCAGGCCCTTGATGTTCATGTAAAAGGAGAGCTTGCGCTTGTCGCGCACCAGGTTCTGCGGCTCGTAATAGGCAAAACCGGAGGGACCGGCGATGAATATTTCGGTCTCCTTGGGTGCGTTTTCCGGAAGCTGCAGCTGCACGCCGAGCATGGTCTTGTCGGGCGTGATGTGGAAATCGATCACCTTGAAATCGTCGGACGCCGCCTCGGGCAACGTTTCGCGCGCCTCTTCGAGAAGGCGGCGTTCCTCGCTGTCATCATCACCCGCATTGCCGCGGTCGATGGAAAACTTCGCCTCGAAGGGAATGCAGATATTCTGGCACACGCCGATAAAGGCGGTGAGGTCTATCTTCCCGCTCGCTGCCGGGTCGGCGGCTTTCAGCTGAAACGGAAGGCTGACGGCGTGGTCATAGCCGATATCGGTGATGTCGCCGTTTTCGATCAGCTTCGGAACCGGATAGGCCATGGTGGTAAGCGCCACGCCGCTTGCCGGATCGGGCGTTATCTGCGGCGGTATGCCTGCTTCGCCCGGTTCGCGCCAATAGGTGATCCAGCCGTCCTTCGGCTCGATCTGCAGCACGCCGCGCACCACGCCGTCCGCATCCATGGCAAGGCTTGCCACGCGCATCAGGCCGCCCTCGCTTCTGGCCCAGTCGGTAATTTCGGCCTGGGCGGCATGCATGCCGCCGAGGAGGGCGGCAAATGCGGCCGCGAGACGAAGATGTGAAAATCGAAAGAATATCCTGACGCTCATGCTTCCCGTCTAACCCAACATCGCCCGACGGACCAGTTACGAATTCGTGCGGTTCATCATTTTCGGTTGATTGATCGGGCGCGATGCCGCATCCTGTCCTCTGTCGAAGTGCGAACGCCGTTTTCCGTTGAGCGACGGAATTCGGTCTGCTGGAGGCGCCGGTGAGCTTTTCAACCCTGATGGACAAACGCGAACGTGGCTTTCTCGATGGCCAGTTCCTCATCGCTATGCCGGGGCTGGACGACGGCAATTTTGCCCGTGCGGTGATCTATATCTGCGCCCATTCGGATGCCGGGGCCATGGGCTTCATCATCAACCGGCCGCAGCAGATCACGTTTACGGATATTCTGCTGCATCTGAAGCTGGTGGATAGCAACGACGCCATCATGCTGCCCAACCGGACCCGCGAATTTCCAATCCAGTGCGGCGGCCCGGTGGAATCCGGCCGCGGTTTCGTGCTGCATTCGGATGACTATTTAAGCGAATCCAGCATTCCGGTCAGCGATGACATTTCGCTGACTGCAACGCTTGATATCGTCCGCGCCATTTCCAACGGCCGCGGCCCGCAAAGGGCGACCATGATGCTCGGTTATGCCGGCTGGGGTCCGGGCCAGCTGGAAAACGAGATCGCCAATAATGGCTGGCTGAATTGCCCCGCTGCGGAAGAGCTGATCTTCGACCGTGGGCTGGACAATAAATACGAGCGGGCGCTGGCCCTGATGGGCGTCGATGCGCGCATGCTCTCCACGGATGCCGGGCACGCCTGATCTCAACACAATTCCTGCCCCTTTCGGCTGGAACCAAATCCTGACCCCTGACGTTACCCACCCGGAAAGCCGGACAGACAGTACGGCTCAACTAGGGAGCAGTAATATGGGTAGCACATCTGACAAGATCGCCGGTAAAGCCAATGAAGTTGCTGGCAAGGTGAAGAAGAGCGTCGGCGAAGCGACGGGCAATAATGAATTGCGTGCTAAGGGTGCCGCCCAGGAAACCAAGGGCAAGGTTCAGAGCTCCGTCGGCAAGGCGAAGGACGCCGTCAAGGGCGCCGTCGACCGCATGTAATTCTGCATGAAACATTGCGCCTCTCCCACGATGCGGCGCATGGAGCGCATGTGTTATCGCACATGCGCTCTTGTCATGTGAGGGCCATGACGGACCGGGCCGCTACGCCTGCGCCTTCACATCTTATCTCTGCTTTTCTTTCACCCGTCCCATCGCAAGGGTTTCATACATGAAGCTTTTCTCCTGCGCATCCTGCGGCCAGCCTGTCCATTTCGACAATCGCTTCTGTGTCTCCTGCGGCCATCGTCTGGCTTTCGTGCCGGAACGGCTTTCCATGGAAGCGCTGGCGCCTGCGGGTGAACCGAACTGGCAGATCGTCGCCCAGCCGGAAAAGCAGGTGCGGTTTTGCGCCAATGAGGTGAATGATATCTGCAACTGGTCTGTGCCGGCGGAAAGCGCCAATGCCTTTTGCCCGGCCTGCAGCCACAATCGCCTGGTGCCTGATATGGCCACAGAGCAGGGGATTGAACAATGGCACCGCATCAGTCAGGCGCAGCGGCACCTGTTTTATTCGATCCTGCGGCTTGGCCTGCCGCATCCCAATCGTGATGCTGACCCCGCAGGCGGCCTCGTCTTCGACTTTCTGGTGGATGAGGTGGCGCTCGATGGTTCCGTCATTCCCGCCATGACCGGCCACGACGAAGGCCTGATCGCCATCCGCGCGGCCGAGGCCGATGACGCGACGCGCGAACAGGTGCGCGCCAACATGAACGAGCCATACCGCACCATGCTTGGCCACTTCCGCCACGAGGTCGGGCACTTCATCTGGAACAAGCTGGTGCGGGACGAAAACCGGCTGGAGGCCTGTCGCGCCGTCTTTGGTGACGAGCGCGAGGATTATGGCGCCGCCCTGCAACGCAATTATGATGGCGGGCCGCGCCCCGACTGGCAGGAGAATTTCATCAGTTCCTATGCCTCGGTCCACCCCTGGGAGGATTTCGCCGAATGTTTCGCCCATTATCTGCATATCGTCGATACGCTCGAAACCGCACGCGCCTTCGGTGTGGCGATCGATCCTGACGGGCACGAGGAAATGGCGGCGGAAGTGACGTTCGATCCCTATAAGGCCCGCAGCGCCGCGCAGCTGGTGAAAGCCTGGATCCCGCTCAGCGTCGCCATCAATTCCATCCAGCGTAGCATGGGGGAGGCGGACCTTTATCCCTTCGTGCTGACGCCGCCGGTGGTGGCGAAGATGGAGTTCATCCACGACCTGTTACATGGGAGCGTGGCGGCGGATGCGCAGCCGGTGATGATGGTTCAGTAAATATTCGGCGTGCAGGTTGAAAATCCGAGACGTTCCGGGGAGCATTAGCCCTCTCCGTCGTCATCCTCGGGCTTGTCCCGAGGATCTGCCGTCGGTAGTTTTAGCATGCGTGATTAGATCCTCGGGACAAGCCCGAGGATGACGTGGAATTTGAGGAGGAGACTGCGCCCCCTCGCTTCCATGTACGCAATATCCCTTACGAAGCCCGCTTCGTCGGCTGGAACCGCTCCCGTAGAAGCTTCAGCGCCGCATCGCCGGAGACCGGCGTGCCGAACAGGAAGCTCTGGCCGAAATGGCAGTTCATGCGGGCCAGTTCGGCCGCATCTTCAGGCGTTTCGATGCCTTCCGCCACCACCTGCATGTCGAGTGCGCGCGCCATGGCGATGACGGAGCGCAGCAGAACGTTGCGCTTGTCGCTGGTATTGGCCACCAGCGCCTTGTCGAGCTTGATCGTGTCGAAGGGGAAGCGGGTGAGGTAGGCGAGTGACGAATAGCCGGTGCCGAAATCATCCATGGCGAGGCTGAGGCCGGTTTCCTTGAGCTTGGAAAGCACCAGCCGCGCCTGTTCCGGGTTTTCCATGACAACCGATTCCGTCAGCTCCAGCTTCAGCTGCTGCGGATTGCAGCGCGTGCGGGTCAGCATGCCGCGCACATCGTTGTACAATTCGTTGTTCAGCAATTGCGCGCTGGAAATATTGACGGAGATGAAGATCGGCATCTTTTCGATGGCGTGCTGCCAGTCCATCAGATCGGTCGCAGCCCGTTCCAGGGCGAACATGCCGAGAGGCTCGATCAGGCCGGAGGCCTCCGCAATCGGAATGAATTCGCTCGGAGGGATATTGCCGCGCTTGGGGTGCTCCCAGCGCATCAGCGCCTCAAAACCGGCCAGTTCGCCATCGTCAAGCTTGACGATCGGCTGGTAGGCCAGCGACAACTCCTTGCGCTCGATGGCGCGGCGAAGATCGCTTTCCATCTGCAGGCGGTCGGTGCCCGAGGTGCGGAAGGCAGGGCGGAACGGCTCGACGCGGTTGCCGCCGGCCCGCTTGGCGCGATACATGGCGAGTTCCGCATCGCTGAGCAGTCCGGCCGCACTTTCCTGCTGGTCGATCCATGAGACGAGGCCGATGGAGGCGGTGAGGATGATTTCGCGATTGGCGAAATTGATCGGCACCATGATCGCCTTGTTCACCGCATCGGCGAAATCTGCCACACGCTGCGGATCGCGCTCGGAGGTGAGGATCAGGCCGAATTCATCACCACCGAGACGCGCCAGGGTATCCTGCGGTTTCAGCAGGCGGCGCAGACGCCGTGTCAGCGCGATAAGGATATTATCACCCGCGGCAATGCCGAGCGTATCGTTGACCAGCTTGTAACGGTCGATATCGATCGCCATCACGGTCGGGCGCACGCCTTCGCTGTCGGGCGACAGGTTGAGGATCGATTGCAGGCGGTCGAGGAACACCTGCCGGTTCGGAAGCCCGGTCAGATTGTCGTTCATCGCATCCTGCAGCAACCGTTCCACCGAGTTCTTCTGTTCGGTAATATCGGTGATGGTACCGACGCAGCGGATGATTTCGCCGTTGGAGCCGAGAACCGGACGGGCGCGGATTTGCAGCCAGTGGAAATGCCCGTCTTCGGCGCGAATGCGGAATTCGTGGTTGAGGCGGCCCTTGCGATGGTCGAGCAGCACGTCGAGCGTCGCCTTGAACCGGTCGCGATCGTCAGGATGCAGGCGCGGCAGCCAGTTGCGCGCAGCGCCGTGCATGGCGCCGGGTTCCAGCCCCAGCCGGTTGGAAATGTCGGGTGTGGTGACGATGCGGTCACGCGTTACGTCCCAGTCCCACACGGTATCGCCGCTGCCCGTGAGCGCCAGCGATTGACGCTCGAGGTCGGAGAAGAGACCCTGCTGATAGGCGCTGCCGGCGAAGGCGTGCTGGATGACGGTAAAGCCGATCAGAAGCACGATCAGCACCAGCCCGCCGCCAAGTGCGGGCTGCACGATGTCGTTGTCCAATTGTCCCGTCACCGTCAGCCAGCTGCCGAACAGCCAGACGAGGATGAGCGCCCAGGACGGAACGAGCAGGATCGCCCGGTCGTAACGGTTAAAACCGAGATAGATGATGAGCGCGATGCCGGCCGTTGCGGTGAGCGCGAAGGACACGCGGGCGATGCCCGACGCGACCGAGGGATCGTAGATCGCCACGCCGAACAGCAGCGCCAGACCCACCACCCAGGCAAAAGTCGCGTAACCCAGATGCGCGTGCCAGCGATTGAGATTGAGATAGGTGAACAGGAAGACCACGAAGCTGGAGGCGAGCGCCACTTCCGCGCCCGCCCTCCATATTCGCTGATCGCTTGAGGTGACGGTTATGAGCTTTTCAAGAAAGCCGAAATCGACGCAGATATAGGCAAGCACCGCCCAGGCGAGCGCGGCCGAGGCCGGCAGGACGGAGGTTCCCTTGACCACGAAGAGAATGGTCAAGAGCACAGCGAGCAGGCCGGCAATGCCGAGCACGATGCCGCGATAAAGCGTAAACGCGTTGATCGTGTCCTTGTAGGCCTCCGGCTCCCACAGATAAAGCTGCGGCAGCTGCGGCGTGGAAAGCTCGGCGACGAAGGTGATGACGGAGCCGGGGTTGAGCGTGATGCGGAAGACGTCGGCATCCGGGCTCGGCTGCCGGTCAAGCGCAAAGCCTTCACTCGGCGTAATCGCCATGATGCGCTGCGAGCCGAGATCGGGCCAGAACAGCTTGGAATTGACGAGGCGGAAATGCGGCGCGACGATCACGCGCTCCAGCTGTTCTTCGGAGACGTTGGCGAGCGCAAAGACCGCCCAGTCGCCCTGGTGATCGTTGGAACTGGCGCGCACCTCGATACGGCGGCGGATGCCATCAGGGCCCGGCGCGGTCGAGACCTGAAAGGCTTCGCCCTGATTGGCGTAGATATCGGTGGTGGCCGTCAGGTCGAGCGCCGTGTCGTCACGGGAAATCTTTACCGGCTCAAAAGCAAAGGAATGGGAAGCAAAAAGCAGGAACAGCAGGAAAAACGGCGCAGCCAGCGCGATTGCCGCCAGACGTTTCGCAAGGCACGGCGCAGAGTGATTGTAGGTCATGTATCGTACTTCGTTCCGCCGGAGCTTTGCTTGTCGGCAAGAAGGGAAAACATCATATGATCCCGCCATTGGCCATTGATTTTCAGATATTCCCGCAAGAGACCTTCCCGCTGGAACCCGGCGTTTTCGAGAAGCCGGATGCTTTTGAAGTTTTCCGGAATACAGGCTGCCTCGATACGGTGCAACTGAAGTCCGTTAAAGATGTATGGTATTACCAATTTTAATGCGGCAGACATATGGCCTTGCGCGGCGTGGCGCTCGCCGATCCAGTATCCGATCATGCAGCTTTGCGCCGCACCCCGGCGGATGTATCCGATGGTGATACCGCCCACCAGGAGCGTCTCTTTTTCAAACAGCAGGAAGGAGACGGCGGTGCCGGAGGAAAACTCCTGGCCATTGCGCACCACGCGCATGCGGAAGGCGCCCTCCGTCAGTTCGTCCGGGCGCCAGGTCGGCTCCCAGGGCTGAAGAAACTGTCGGCTTTCCGAACGCAGCACATGCCATTGCTTGAAATCGCCGTAGCGCGGCAGTCTGAGAAGGTGATTGGCGCTGCGCAGTTCGGGCGTGTCGCTATGTCGGGAAAGAAAACGCAGCATTCACGATCCCTGTGCGGCAGACATCGCCATCCGCAAGCGGGATGGCGAAAAAGGTGAGCGGACTTCGCCTTTAAATCCCGCCCTCATATCGGTTTATCCGTTCGCCTTTATCCTTGCGGGCTGCTGCGCGGAAAGCGCGGCAGTGATGTCGGAAAGAGGCGGCAGATGTTCGAGCGGGCCAATTGCAGACAATGTCGGAACTGTATCGAAAAACAGCCGTCCTGCAAGATCGGTCAGGCGCGCGCGGGTGATGTCGCCCAGCCGTTCCATCATCTCCTCATTTGGGATGGGCCGGCCGTAAAGCATCATCTGCCGGGCGATCTGTCCGGCGCGGGCGGCCGGGCTTTCCTGGCCCATCAGCAATTGGGCGCGGATCTGCGCGCGAGCACGGTCGATTTCCTCCTGATGGATGACCTGCGAGGACTTGCGCAGCTCCTCGACAATGACGGGCACCAGTTCCGGCAGGTCGTTGCCGCCAGTGGCCGCATGCACGCCGAAGATGCCGGTATCGGAAAAACCCCAATGAAAGGCGTAGACCGAATAGCACAGGCCGCGATATTCGCGCACTTCCTGGAACAGGCGGGAAGACATGCCGCCGCCCAGGATATTGGCGAGGATCTGCGAGCAATAGAAGTCGCGGGCGTGATAGGCCTTGCCCTCGAAGCCGAGAAGCACCTGCGCGTCCATGAGGTCGCGGGTCTCGCGGATTTCGCCGCCGGTATAGATTGCCTTTTCCATGACCGGTGTTGCCGCCGGCAGCTGCGGCAGCGAGGCGAAACGTTCTTCCACCTGCTTCACGAAGCTTTCGTGGTCGACAGCACCTGCCGCCACGACGAAAATGCGGTCCGTCGTGTAGTTGCGGGCGAGATAATGCCTGATCTGGCCTGTCGTGAAGGATTGAACGGTTTCCGGCGTGCCGAGGATCGGGCGGCCGATGGTCTGGTCGCGATAGGCGACACCGGAGAAATTGTCGAAGATCACGTCGTCGGGCGTATCGGTGGCTGCACCGATCTCCTGCAGGATGACGTTTTTCTCCCGCTCCAGCTCTTCTTCGTCGAACAGCGATTCCGTCAGGATGTCGGCAAGGATATCGACGGCGAGGGGGACGTGATCTTTCAGGACGCGGGCGTAGTAGGAGGTTGTTTCCGTCGATGTCGCGGCGTTGACTTCACCGCCGACATTTTCGATCTCTTCGGCGATCTGGCGGGCGGTGCGGCGCGCCGTACCCTTGAAAGCCATATGTTCGAGAAGATGAGCGATGCCGTGTTCGGCAGTCGTCTCGTTGCGGGATCCGGATTTGATCCACACCCCAAGAGCAACGCTTTCGAGATGCGGCATTTTTTCCGTGACAACGGTCAACCCGGACGAAAGCCGGGTCACATTAACTCTCATACTCAACGTCTTTCCGCGTCTCTATTTGCCGGCGCGTGCATGGCTGCCGATGAAGGTTTCCACGGCTTTCAGCTCTGCATCCAGAATGTCGAAACGCTCCTCCCGGTTCATAATGTCAGCTAACCATACTGGAAGCGCAGGCTCGATTGCGCAAGCGGATTTTACAGCGGCCGGGAATTTAGCCGGGTGAGCGGTCGACAGGACAACCATCGGGCTTCCCGCTTTTTCGTGCTTTTCCGCCACGAAAACACCGGTCGCCGTATGCGGATCGATGAGGTAGCCGGTTTTCTCAAGCGTGTCGCGGATCGTTGCCGCCACCTGCTTTTCGGTGGCGCGGCCGGCGCGGAAATCCTTCTTGATGAATTTCAGCGCATGCGGCGGAATTTCAAATGCGCCGGACTGCTTCAGCCCGTCCATCGATGCCTTCACCGCGGCGGAATCACGGCCATAGGCTTCAAACAGCAGCCGCTCGAAATTCGAGGAAATCTGGATGTCCATCGAAGGCGAGGTGGTGGGCTTGACGCCGCGCATCTCGTAACGGCCGGTCTTCAGCGTGCGCGCCAGAATGTCGTTGTCATTGGTGGCGATGACGAGCTTGTCGATCGGCAGGCCCATCTTCTTGGCGACGTAACCCGCGAAAATATCACCGAAATTGCCTGTTGGGACGGTGAAGGAAACCTTCCTGTCGGGACCGCCGAGCGAAAGCGATGCGGTGAAGTAATAAACCACCTGCGCCATGATGCGCGCCCAGTTGATGGAATTGACGCCGGAAAGCTTCACGCCGTCACGGAACTTCACGTCGTTGAACATTTCTTTGACCAGCGTCTGGCAATCGTCGAAATTGCCATTGATCGCCAGCGCATGCACGTTGGACGCGGTGGAGGTCGTCATCTGGCGCTGCTGCACCGGGGAGACCTTGCCGTTCGGGAAAAGGATGAAAATGTCGGTGCGCTCACGCCCGGCAAAGGCGTCGATTGCCGCACCGCCCGTGTCGCCGGATGTGGCGCCGACAATGGTGGCGCGCTCGCCGCGTTCGGAAAGCGTGTGATCCATCAGGCGGGCGAGAAGCTGCATCGCCACATCCTTGAAGGCGAGCGTGGTGCCGTGGAAAAGCTCCAGCACGAAGGTGTTCGGGCCGGTCTGCGTCAGCGGCACGACGGCCGGATGGCGGAAGGTCGCATAGGCGTCGTCGATCATCGCCTTGAACTTGTCGGCCGGAATTTCGCCGCCGGTGAAACGGTAGAGAACCTCGAAGGCGACATCCTGATAGGACTTGCCGCGCAGGTTGCGGATTTCCTTCTTCGACATGGAAGGCCATTTGCGCGGAACATAAAGCCCGCCGTCACGGCCAAGGCCCGCCAGAAGCGCGTCGCAAAAACCAAGCGAAGGGGCCGCACCCCTGGTCGATACATATTCCACGAGATAGTCCCTTATCCGTTACCGATTGATCGGCATCTTTTCCGCAGCGTCTTACCGGAATGAGGCGGTTGGGCAGCTAATGAAGGGCTTTTTTGAAAATTCAAGCAAAACCGAACATGCCAATCGATTTTTTCCGGCGTCGCTGCTATAGACCATCGCCAACCTGCGTGAAAGGTCAATAAACAGCGTCTCCGGTTCTGTTCCGGGACAATGGAGAGGGAATTAGAAGAGTGTCAGGGAATTTCTTGCGTTTGTCCGCCGCGATGTCGCTTCTCGCCGTTGTTGCAGGATGCAATTCCTCCAACCCGTCGGACTCGCTTGCCGTCAACCCGCCGGCCGCGCAGGCCAATGCGGTCACCCCGGTGGTGCAGGCCAACTGCCCGACGGTCACGGTTCTAGACGCCAACGCCGTGCACCGCGTCTATGCCGGCGGCGCCAAGGATGACCCGCAGAAACTCGCCTATCAGGTCTCGCTGTCAGACACGACGCGCTCCTGCACCGCCAATGAGTCGACGCTGACGGTGAACGTGCTGGCCCAGGGCCGCCTGGTTCCCGGCCCGATGGCCAAGCCCGGTCGCGTCACCGTGCCGATCCGCGTGACGGTGAAGGACGGCGACGGCGAGATTTTCGGCGAAACGACCAACTTCGCCATCGATCTGCCCGCAGGCGGGGCCGGCACCCAGTTCATCTTCAACAACGACCATGTCGCCATCCCCAACGGACCGGGCGGCGCGCCGCGGTCTGTCAGCGTTTACATCGGCTTTGCCGAGCAGGGCGCGAAGGCCAAGACCAAGCGCCGGTGATTTCGCCCGGTTGAATGTAAAGCCGGAGGCTGCTCTGCGGTCTCCGGTTTCTTGTTGCATGGCAACGAGTTCAAATGCCTGCGGCCTTCCGCAAAGCATCATTGATGCGGCTCTGCCACCCTTTGCCACCCTCGCGGAAACGTTCCACGACATCCTCATCAAGGCGCAACGTTACCTGTTTCTTAGGCTTATCTACCGGTGGGCGGCCACGCGTCTTTCTGCATTCATCAATTGCTTCGAAAAAAGCAGGTGGCAAAACGTCTCGGGCGGGGCGCGCATTTTCGAGTTCTTGATCCGTCATTTCCGGGAAATCAACGGCGTTCCAGTCCGCTTCGGTGTAGCCGCGTCCGGGTTTGAATTTTTTTAGTTTTGCAGCTTTGGCCATGGCAACCTCCTTCTTTCCTTGGAACTCGCCCTTCGGAAAACGGATATCGCTTCTGTTCCGACAGTCGCAAAAACGATAGCCATCGTTCCGTCCCGAAAATATCCGATCGCTTTGAAGCGCGAATTTCCCGGTCCGGTCAGGCTTTTCTCGATGATGGCGTTCTCCCAGTCGAAGCCATCAATATCCGCGAAGTCGAAGCCGTGCTTCTCGATATTGGCGAGCCGCTTGGGCTCGTCCCATATGATTTTCATGAATTAATGTAGCTACATTTATTAAAATATCAATGCTGCCACTCAGATCACGAAAGAAGTCCCATCACAACTTAAAAAGCGCCTTCCCACTCCGCCATTGCCGCAATCACGGCCGGCAGGTCCTGCATGCGCGAAATCACCGTTTCGGCACCCGCATCCGTCAGCCGGTCGGCGTGGCTCGGATAGGTGTGGGATGCGCCGGTGAAGCCCACGACCCGCATGCCGGCCGCTCTTGCGCCATGGATGCCGTGCACGGAATCCTCGACCACGACCACGCGGTCAGGGGAAACGCCGAACTGGGCCGCGCCATGCAGGAAGATATCCGGTTTCGGCTTCACCCGGTCGGCCCCGAGGTCCTTGGCGGAATAGATATGCGGCGCGAAATAGGGCTTGAGGCCCACCTTCGTCAGCATCATGTCGAGGCGGTGGCTGGAGGAGTTCGAGCAGATGCAGCGCGGCGTGGTCAGGCGGGACAGCGCGAATTTCACGCCCTCGATGATCTTCACGTCGCGTTCCAGACGCATGTCGAGCAGCTTTTCGGACTTGTCGAGCAGCGAGGCGGAGAGCGGAATGCTGGCTTCGCTTTCCACCTGCAAAAGAATGTTCTTCCAGGTCATGCCGGCGAAACGCTCGCCCATTTCCTCGACGGAGATCGGATAACCGGCCTCGGTCAAGAG
The DNA here is from genome assembly GCF_001541315.1 of Agrobacterium tumefaciens str. B6. GTDB lineage: Bacteria > Pseudomonadota > Alphaproteobacteria > Rhizobiales > Rhizobiaceae > Agrobacterium > Agrobacterium radiobacter. The sequence continues at coordinate 691,905 of NZ_LMVK01000001.1, forward strand.
GCGGGATTCCACCTGCGCCGCGATGATTTCGGAATCGACCAGAACGCCGTCGCAGTCGAAAATAATGAGGTCGAAGCCGCTCATGGGCGCTCCCTGTATCAGATTTGCTGGAAGAAAATGATGCCGGGCTTTTAGACCATGTCTGCGCCAAGCTCAACCGGTTCACCCGCAAGGGTCGGTCCCATCAGGCTCATGGCTGGCAGGGATGCGGCAAGTGAGCGGGTTTCGAATATTCGGCGTTGCGCCATGTGATGGCGCAAAAACCGCTACACACGGCCGCGCCATATGCGTTATGGGATGTTATGCCCAAGACAGTGAAAAACGCGCCCGAAGACACCATTGCAGCACGCATCAGCCGCACGCTTGCCGACCGTATCGTTCGCGGGGAGCTGTCGCCGGGCGAACGCCTGAGGCAGGATCACATCGCAGCCGAATTCGGCGCGTCGCATGTGCCGGTGCGCGAGGCATTCCGCCGGCTGGAGGCGCAGGGGCTGGCGGCCAGCATCCCGCGCCGGGGTGTCCGGGTGGCGGATTTCGGCCTTGACGATGTGCGCGAAGTGGCGGAAATGCGCGCCGCCCTTGAAGTTCTGGCGCTGCGCCACGCCATTCCAAACATGACGCCTGCCATTCTCGATCAGGCGGAGGCCGCAACGCTCGAAGGCGATAGCGCCGTCGATGTGCAGCATTGGGAGGAGGCCAATCGCCGCTTCCATCGCCTCATCACCGCGCCTTGCAACATGCCGCGCCTGATGGAGGCGATCGACGGCCTGCATGCGGCGAGCGCCCGCTTCCTGTTTTCCGCCTGGCGGGCCGGCTGGGAGCGCCGCACCGATACCGACCACCGGGCGATCATCGATGCGCTGCGCGGCGGCCGCGCCGAGGAGGCGGTGCGTATTCTGGACGGACATGTGCAATGGATCGGCCGCAAGGCGATCCGCACCTCGTCCGGCTCGGTGCGCGACGCCTTCGCCATCGTCGGATAGGGTGGGCCCTTGACCGTCCGTCTCCGGCCCCACCACCTTCTCTGCATGCTCACCTATGTGGGCAAGGGTTATACATCAGGCTTCGTTGAAAATTACGACCGCGTCGCCACCCGGCTGAATGCCGGCGAGGAAGATATCGAGCTGGTGGATGGCCCGGACGATATTTGCGAGGGCCTGCTCTGTGAAAGCCATGCCCACTGTTTCAACGAAGGCGTGGTGCAGCGGGATGAGATGGCCCGCCTTTCGGTCTCGGCGCTTTTGGGTGAGACGCTGACCGCCGGCAAGCGGCTGCAGGCGACACCGGACTTTCTTGTAAAGATGCGTCTGGCTTTTGCCGCCGGCGAGATCAGGCAGGCCTGTCGCGGCTGCCAGTGGATAAGGCTGTGCGACCGCATCGCGGCGTCAGGCTTTGCGGGTGTGAAAATCGGCGGGCCGTTACCAACCGTGGCGAAGGATGCGGCGCGTTTTTCGAAGCATCCGATGCTCAGGCCCAAATATGGGTCGTCTGGCCGGAAACACTGATGACGTTTTCTCCATCCTCATTCCTGTGCTTGTCACAGGAATCCAGCCAGCCCAAGTCTTTGGGCTGAAAGAACTCTTCCCGTCGCGCAGACGCGCGTCGGCTGGATCCCTGTGACAAGCACAGGGATGAGGGAGGGAGGCAGGCGGAATGAGGAGAGGGGCCGCGCCGTGCCGATTACTCTGGCACACTCGTCTCGGTTCTCTCGGCGGCCTTGACCGTCGCCTTGATCTCCTTTGGCTCGCGGCCGGATTTCTTGTCGTAGCTCACCTTCACCGAATATTCGCCGGGATGCAGGGTTTCCTGATGCTGCGTACCGTAACGGCCGGAAATTTCCTTCTGCGTGCCCTGAAGATCCCTGGTCGTTTCGACGATATCGATCCGTTCGGCACCGGGGGCCTTGATTGCGAGAACACCCGCATCGAGATCGATTGTAATTTCGGTTCGTTTTCCGGCCGTCACGGTGAATGGCTGTTCCACCGTCACCTTGCCGAGACGGGCACGCATGACGAAATCACCGGCGGGCATTTCCATCATCTTGCCGGTGCCGTAAATGCCGTTGATGGTCTCACGCGTGCCATCCAGCGTTTCCTGGGCTGACATGGCTTCGAAGCGGATATCATCCGTTTCCACCGCCCTGCCGCCTTCCGCATAAACGGCCTTGGCGATCACCACGCCGCTCGGAATGACCAGCTCGTGGCTGATCTTCTCGCCTGCCTTGATGGCCAGTTTCTCCTCAGCCCGCGCCGGGCCGATGCGGCCGGTGAGGAGGACTTCGCCCGCGGGCACGAAGACAGTGTTCTGGCCGTAGACGCTATCCTTGAAATCATCCCTGGTGATTTCGGTTTTCGCCTGTGTTTCCACATCGCCGCCGGGGCTGCGTTTCGGTACGATCGTCAATTCCGCCGCATCGAAACTCACCTTCGGCCTCGCAACGTTTCCATCCTTTACCTCGAAGGGCACTTCGCGGGTCACATTGCCCAGCGCCGCCACGCCGACATATTTGCCCGCCGGCAGCTTCGCCTCGAAGGTGGCGTCATAGGAGCCGCCGGCATTGTCGTCGGTGCGCCCGCCGGCGCGGTCGGCCTTGTAGAAATCCCACCGCACCCTGTCGCTGTTGCCGAGCGAGGGGCCGCCATCGAACAAAACCGCGTCGGTGATGACGTTATATTGCGGGGCCGGTTGCTGCGCCTGCGACGGCGCCGGCAGCGCCGTTGCGAAAAGCGCGGCGCAAACGACATTCATGGAAAAAGAAGCCATTTTCATCACGGACCCCATTGCGGATTACCCCCTGCCAGAATGGCTCTTCCTGCCGCGCCCATATGCCGCGACAGGAGAACCCGTTGTGCACAACGTTTTTGCCGGACTTCGGGTTCCCCGCCGGCCGCCGCAAATCGCTCCCGCGCGCCGCAACAGCCATTTATTTCGCATTTTCCGTGACTTGTTCAGGCTTTGATAACCATCTTCGGTAACCATAAGCATCAGTAGAGAGTAAGCGTATGGAGCGAGTACCAATGGCAGCAGTTTTTCCGCTGGCCGATTTTCGGCGTGCCGGTTTTGATCGTGCGGGCGAGAGTGACGCCTGGAAAGACAGCATCATCAAAGGTGATTGTGTCGCTGCCTTGGATGCCCTCCCGAGCCAGTCGGTGGATGCGATTTTCGCCGACCCGCCCTATAACCTCCAGCTTGGCGGCACGCTGCATCGTCCCGATCAGTCGCTGGTCGATGCCGTCGATGACGAGTGGGACCAGTTCGCCTCCTTCGAGGCCTATGACGCCTTCACCCGCGCCTGGCTGCTCGCCTGCCGCCGCGTGCTGAAACCGAACGGCACCATCTGGGTCATCGGCTCCTACCACAATATCTTCCGCGTCGGCTCCATGCTCCAGAACCTCGATTTCTGGATCCTCAACGATATCGTCTGGCGCAAGACCAACCCCATGCCCAATTTCAAGGGCCGCCGGTTCCAGAACGCCCATGAAACGATGATCTGGGCCAGCCGCGATCCGAAAGCCAAGAACTACACCTTCAACTACGATGCGCTGAAGGCCTCCAATGACGACGTGCAGATGCGCTCCGACTGGCTGTTCCCGATCTGCAGCGGCCATGAGCGCCTGAAGGGCGACGACGGCAAGAAGGTGCATCCGACCCAGAAGCCGGAAGCCCTGCTGGCGCGCATCATCATGGCCTCCACCAAGCCGGGTGATATCGTGCTCGACCCGTTCTTCGGTTCCGGCACCACGGGTGCAGTTGCAAAACGCCTCGGCCGTCACTTCGTCGGCATCGAGCGCGAACAGGATTACATCGACGCGGCATCGGCCCGCATCGCCGCCGTCGAGCCGCTCGGCAAGGCGGAACTGACCGTCATGACCGGCAAGAAGGCCGAGCCGCGCGTTGCCTTCAACACGCTGGTGGAAAGCGGTCTCGTCCGTCCCGGCCAGGTGCTGACCGATGCAAAGCGCCGTTATAGCGCCATTATTCGTGCCGATGGTACGATTGCATCCGGCGGGACCGCCGGCTCCATTCACCGCCTCGGCGCGAAGGTGCAGGGTCTCGACGCATGCAACGGATGGACGTTCTGGCACTTCGAGGACGGCGACGCGCTGAAGCCGATCGACGATCTCCGGACAATCATCCGCAGTGAACTGGCAAAGGCCGAATAGTCAAAGGTCCCAAAGACCGAAGGCAACGATCCACCGCCCGACCTTGTCAGCACATGTCTCCGTCCGGTTTAGTACCTTCAGTCCCGGATGGAGAACGACCAACGCCCGGCACTTCGGTGTCGGGCGTTGGTATTTTCGAGTATCTTATTTTAGCTAGACAAGTTTCGCGCAAGAGACGAGCAATACTGTCTCAAATCAGAGCAGTGGTTGTGAAAATCCAGTCAGGATAAATCACAAAAAACATTGCGTCCGATGCCGCTTGCGGCAGGACTGGCGCAGGCCGGAGACCGCCATTTCCGCCTGCGCCAATTTCTTTTCCCGATATGTTTTGACAAACTTTGCCAAATTCTTCACTCTCCCATCAAAGGGAGATGAATATGGCGACCATGAACATATCGCTGCCTGCACCCATGAAAGAATGGGTTGAGGCCCAATCCAGGACAGGCCGTTATTCGAATGCGAGCGACTACGTGCGAGACCTGATCCGCAAGGATCAGGAGCGAGGCGAAAAAATCGCGGCGATGCAGCATTTTGTGGATGAGGGATTGCAGAGCGGTGCCGGGCATCGCTCGCAACAGGCCTTGTTCGCCGAGGCTGAAGCTCGTTCCATGAAACGCAAGATCGGTTGATCGTGGGCTTTCGCCTGTCTCTGCTCGCGGAAGAAGACGTCATTCGCATAGCCGAAGAAGGCATCGCGATATTCGGGCTGGCGCAGGCGCAAAAATATCACCGGGAACTCTATGAGATATTTGAGCTGATATCTCTCAACCCACGCATGGCACGCGAGCGGCACGAGTTGTTACCGCCGCTGCGTATCCATCGGTTCAGGGCACACCTGGTTGTTTATGGCGTGGGAGCGGACGATGATGTCTTGATCGTCCGCGTCCGTCACGCACATGAGGACTGGGTCAACGAGTCGTAGCAGGCGGGGCACGCACGTCACCATTTTGCACGGCAGCTCGCTTACGCTTCCACCCCATAGGCCCGCAAATCCTGCTTCAGCTTTTCCGCACCGGTGAAGTGCACGGCCTGCCAGCCGGCTGCTTTCGCGCCTTCGACATTGGCGAGTGTATCGTCGATGAAGATGCTTGCGGCGGGGTTGAGGCCGAATTCTTTGGCGTGCAGATCGTAGATTGCCACATCAGGCTTCAACAGCTTCACATCACCGGAAACGGTGACGCCGCGCGGCAAAGTGAGGAAGGGGAACATTTTCTGCGCCTCGCGGAAGGTGTCGGAGGCGAAGTTGGTCAGCATCGTCACGTCGTGGCCGCCGTCGATCAGGGCAACCATGATCGCGACGCTGTCATCGTAGGAATGCGAGACCATTTCGTGCCAGAACTTACGGAAGGCGCGAATGTGTTCTTCCCGCTCGGGGAAGCGTTCCACCAGCAGCGCCTCGGCATCCTCCCAGCGGCGGCCGCGATCCTGTTCGAGGTTCCAGTCATGGGTGCAGACATTCTCGAAGAACCATTGGCGCTCGTCGGCATCGGGAATGAGACGGCTATAGGGAATATGCGGATCGTAATGGATCAGCACCTTGCCGATGTCGAATACGATATGCTCAATCTTGGTCATCGAAATTTCCTGCGTTCATCGAATGCGGATGGAATAGCTTGGGCGATGACTTTTTTCATCACCGTTGGCAGCGCCTGCGCGTCAAGATTTGTAACCGGCTCCCACCATCCGTCATCCGGGCGGGTTTGAAGGCCGTCCGGCGCCTGCGCGCGATAGACGGTGAGCCGCAGTTCGAAATGGGTGAAGACATGCACGATGACGCCCGCCGCCTGCCAGCCGGCGGCAAAGGGCGCATGGCTCGCCTCCGTGCCGCCATCCATGCGCGCGGTCCATGCGGTGGTCGGCACCTCGGTCATGCCGCCGAGAAGCCCGCTTTCGATGCGCCGCCGGAGCAGGATTTCGCCGCTCGCATTCACCGCGACGAAGGCGGCCCCGAGCCGCACCGGCTTTGCCTTCTTTGCGGCCTTGACCGGAAACCGTTCCGGCTCGTCATGGGCAAGCGCAAGACAGTGGCCGTTGAACGGACAGAGCGCGCAGGCCGGCCGTTTCGGCGTGCAGATCGTCGCGCCAAGGTCCATCATCGCCTGGGCAAAATCGCCGGGCCGATCAGGGGGCGTAAGCTCGGCCACCTTCGCTTTCATCGCCGGTTTGGAGCCGGGCAGGGGAGCATCGATGGCGAAAAGGCGGGAGATGACGCGCTCGACATTGCCGTCCATGACAGCCGCCTGCCGGTTAAACGCGATGGCAGCAACAGCCGCGGAGGTATAATCGCCGATGCCGGGAAGCTTCTTCAGGCCTTCTTCCGTATCCGGAAAGACGCCCCCATGTTCATTCGCCACGGCTTCCGCGCATTTTTTAAGGTTGCGGGCGCGGGCATAATAACCGAGCCCGGCCCAGGCCGCCATGACATCCTCGACCGGTGCCGCCGCCAGATCGCTGACGCTTGGCCAGGCGGAGAGGAATTTCAGGAAATAGGGTTTTACCGCCTGCACCGTCGTCTGCTGCAGCATGACCTCGGACAGCCAGACATGATAGGGATCGGCGCGGTTTCCTTGTCTCGCCTTGGCGGGAGACGTGCGCCAGGGGAGCTCGCGATGGTGCCGGTCATACCATGCGAGAAGTTGTTCCGCTGTCGGACGTGATATTTGTTGCCGCGTATGTGTGTTCATCGCCGCTGAACATAGACACGGTACGGCAATCTGCAACAGGAGACCCGTTGCTGTGACGTGGAAAACCGTGTCCGGTGACGAACGCCCGACATCGAAACCCATGATCCGATTTTGGAGGAACAGCCCCATGCCGAATGCGCTGCTGGATAATATACCCCAACCGCTGCTTTATGTTATCGGCGTTCTGTTGGCCCTGTGCCTGATTGGAAGCCTGCTGAATCATATTGGCCGGCTGTGTTTCGGGCGGCAGAACAGCGTGGCGTTTGTGGTTTCCCGCCTCATCGGCGAAGTCCGTGAACTGGAGAAGATGAGAGGCAAGCCCTCGCGCCGCTTTCGAATTATCGAATCCGGTTTCTGGGCAATTTTCTGCCATGGCCTGTGGATATACCTCTCCGTCGTCCTGACCTGCATGTTGGTGATTGCCGTTATCTCGGATAAGCCGGGAGTACCACATCTGAAGTTTTTGGCTGGGGCTTATTTCCTCTTTGGATGTTTGGTGGCGGGGGTGATACGCTTGGGCGCCTGCCGGGACTGGCGACGATTCCGCGCATTGTTGCGCGGAGAAGAAGATGACGATGGCGCGACCGCTTGAGGTCGCTTGGCCTCTGTCGAGGAGAGTATGAAGAAACCCGCAGATTCATTCCGCAAAGGCGTCGTGCAGATCGCCGAAGTCGCCAATGGCATCATGGACCCCGTGCTGTCGAAACGGGCGGGCATCAACACCGCGCTGCTCGGTTCCTGGGACGAGATCGCCGGTGAGGATTTTGCCGATTGCACGCGGCCGGAAAAGATCACCTGGCCGCGCCGCGACGAGGGCCCGGATCGCGGCGGTTATCAGCCGGGCGTGCTGACCATCGCCTGCGAAGGCGCGCGCGCTTTGTTCCTCACCCATGCGCAGGGCGAACTTATTGCCCGCATCAACGGCTTTTTCGGCTTTCCGGCGGTGCGCCAGATCAGGATCGTACAGAAACCGGTCTCCCAAACCATTCACCGTCGGGGCAAACCGCAGCCCCTGCGCGGCGATGCGGCAAAACGTCTCGACGACATGATGGAGGGTATCGAGAGTGAGGCGCTGCGCAAGGCGGTGGAGAGGCTCGGCACGGCGGTCTTGCAGAAGAAGCCGAGGGGCCGGGCGATTTGATCGGTCCGGTTGTCCTTGACTGGTCACAATTCTTTGACAAGAAGAGTCCAAAACCCCGCTTGTGATGAACAGGCCGTCGCTATATCGGAATCAACGGACAATAGAGTCTATTACCAACAGGTGCTTTCATGCATTTTCCCGAACTGACCATTTCCCGTCGCAGCCTTCTCGGCGGCGTTGCGCTTGCTGCCGTTGCCACGGCCCTGCCGTTTGCCTTCATGCCCGGTATCGCCGAGGCGCAGGAGTTGCCTGAATCCACCGGTGATGTGGATATGGCTGCGGTGATGAAGCCCGGCCCGCTGCCGGAAGCCGCACTCGGCGATGCCAACGCACCCGTCAAGATCGTCGAATATATGTCGATGACCTGCCCGCACTGCGCCAACTTCCACAACAAGACCTTCGAAGAGATCAAGAAGAAGTACATCGATACCGGCAAGGTCTATTTCGTGCTGCGCGAATTCCCGTTCGATCCGCGCGCCGCTGCCGCCTTCATGCTGGCGCGCTGCGCACCGGAAGGACAGTATTTCCCCTTCGTTTCCATGCTGTTCAAGCAGCAGCAGAGCTGGGCTGTCGCGCAGGATGCACGCGCCGCCCTGCTGCAAATGTCGAAAATGGCCGGTTTCTCACAGGAGTCTTTCGAGGCCTGCTTGACGAACCAGAAACTTCTGGATGATGTGAACGCAACGATGCAACGCGGTGCGACGGAATTCGGCGTCAACTCCACGCCGACTTTCATCATCAACGGCAAGAAATACGCAGGAGACATGTCGGTTGAATCCATGTCGGCTGTCATCGACAAGCTGCTCTGATCGCCGAAGCCTTAAAGGAACGGGCGGCGGATATTTCCGTTCGCCCGTTTTTTATTGCCGTTTTTCTGTCTGGAGCATGGCGGCATGAAGTTTAACAAGCTCCGCGTCGTCGGTTTCAAGTCCTTCGTCGAACCCTCCGAATTCATCATCGAGCCGGGCCTGACCGGCGTTGTCGGTCCCAACGGCTGCGGCAAGTCCAATCTGGTGGAGGCGCTTCGCTGGGTGATGGGCGAAAACTCCTACAAGAACATGCGCGCATCCGGCATGGATGACGTCATCTTCTCCGGTTCCGGCAATCGCCCGGCCCGCAACACCGCCGAGGTCGGCCTTTATCTCGACAATTCCGATCGCACCGCGCCCGCCGCCTTCAACGATGCCGATGAAATTCAGGTGACGCGCCGCATCGAGCGCGAAAACGGCTCGGTCTATCGCATCAACGGCAAGGAAGCGCGCGCCAAGGATGTGCAGCTTCTGTTTGCCGATGCCTCCACCGGCGCGCGTTCGCCCTCGATGGTGGGGCAGGGGCGTATCGGTGAACTCATCAATGCCAAGCCGCAGGCCCGCCGCCAGCTTCTGGAAGAGGCGGCCGGCATTTCCGGCCTGCATTCCCGCCGCCATGAAGCGGAGCTTCGCCTGCGCGCTGCCGAAACCAATCTGGAGCGGCTGGAGGATGTGACCGCCCAGCTGGAAAGCCAGATCGAAAGCCTGAAACGGCAGGCGCGGCAGGCCAACCGCTTCAAGATGCTGTCAGCGGATATCCGCGCCCGCGAAGCGACCCTGTTGCATATTCGCTGGGTAGAGGCGAAGGAAGCCGAGGGCGAGGCGGAAAGCGCGCTTAATCAGGCGACCAACATCGTCGCCGAAAAGGCTCAAGGCCAGATGGAAGCGGCCAAGCAGCAAGGCATCGCCAGCCTGAAGCTGCCGGAACTGCGCGAAGATGAAGCGCGGGTGGCCGCCGCCCTGCAACGCCTGCAGATTGCTCGCACCCAGCTGGATGATGAGGCAAACCGCCTGCTGCGCCGCCGCGACGAGCTGGCGCGCCGTCTCTCGCAGCTTGGCGAGGATATCGTCCGCGAGGAACGTCTTGTTTCGGACAATGCGCAAATCCTTGCACGGCTCGATGAGGAAGAGGCCGAACTCCTCGAAATCCTCTCCGATTCCGGCCGCCATGCCGAGGAGATGCGCGAAGCTTTCGAAACCGCCGCTATCAAACTGGCCGAAAGCGAAGCCGTCTTTACTGCAATCACCGCCGAGCGGGCCGAAGCGTCCGCCGCCCGTCAGCAATTGGAGCGGACGATCCGCGATCTTTCCGATCGTAAGCTGAGGCTGGAACGGCAGTCGCAGGAGGCCTCCGCCGAGATCGAGGCCATCCATGAAAAACTCTCCGGCCTTCCCGATCCTTCGGAACGGCGGGAAGCTGTCGAGGCGGCGGAGATTGCGGTCGAGGATGCCCTGATCGTCGCTGACGAAGCCGAGGCCGCTGTCGCCGAGGCGCGTTCCGCCGAAGCGCTGGCGCGCGGGCCTCTGGAAACGGCGAAAAACCGGCTGAACGCGCTCGATACGGAAGCACGCACCATCACCAAAATCCTTGCCTCCAGCGCCGCCGCCAATGGCAGCTTCACGCCGGTGGCGGAAGAAATGACGGTGGAGCGTGGCTTTGAAGCGGCGTTGGGTGCCGCCCTCGGCGACGATCTCGAAAGCCCGCTTGACGCCGCCGCCCCCGCCTATTGGGCCGGCAATGGCGACGGGGCGGGTGATCCCGCCTTGCCGCAGGGCGTGACGCCGCTGCTCGATTACGCCCAGGCGCCAGCGGCTCTCCGGCGCGCGCTTGCACAGATCGGCGTCGTCTCCGGCACGGCGGAAGCCCAGAGACTACTGCCATCACTCAAGGTCGGCCAGCGGCTGGTGACGCGCGAAGGCGCGCTGTTCCGCTGGGACGGCCATATCGCCAGCGCCGATGCGCCGGGTGCTGCAGCACTTCGCCTGTCGCAGAAGAACCGTCTCGCGGAAATCGAAGCTGAACTGGATGAGGCCCGCTCCATTCTCGAAGAGGCCGAAGACCAGCTTGCCGCCAGAACCGAGGACATAAGAAGCAGCGAGTTGCGGCTTTCGGAAGTGCGTGACGGAAGCCGGCTTGCGACCCGCCAGCTTGCCGAGGCGCGCGAGGCGCTGACATCAGCCGAAAGGGCTTCCGGCGATCTTCTGCGCCGCCGGGATATCGTCTCGGAAGCGCTGAACCAGATCGGCGCGCAGATCGACGAGATCGCCGTTCAGGAAGAAAACGCCCGCATCGAAATGGAGGACGCGCCTGATCTTTCCGTGCTCGATCTCCGTCTGCGCGAAAGCCAGCTGGAAGTCGCGACCGACCGCGGCCTTCTGGCGGAAGCCCGTGCCCGCCACGAAGGCGTGAGCCGCGAGGCGGAAAGCCGTCAGCGCAGAATTCAGGCGATAGGGCAGGAGCGTTCCACCTGGCAGTCGCGTGCGGCAAGCGCCGCCGACCATATCGCCACGCTGCGCGAGCGCGAGGAAGAGGCGCGCGAGGAAATCGCCGAGCTGGACATAGCGCCCGAGGAATTCGACGAGAAACGCCGCAACCTCCTCAACGAATTGCAGAAGACGGAAGACGCCCGCCGCGAGGCTGCCGATCGGCTCGCCGAGGCGGAAAACCTGCAGCGCGCCGCCGACCGGGTGGCTGCAACGGCGCTTTCGGAACTGGCCGAAGCCCGCGAAAAGCGTGGCCGTGCCGAGGAGCGGCTGGTCTCCGCCCGCGAGAAGCGGCAGGAAACCGAACACCGCATCCGTGAAACGCTGAATACCGAGCCGCATATGGCGTTTCGCCTGACGGGCCTTGGTCCTGACCAGCCGAAGCCTGACATTCGTGATGTCGAACGCGATCTCGACCGGCTGAAGATCGAACGCGAGCGGCTGGGCGCTGTCAATCTGCGCGCCGAGGAAGAGCAGGCCGAGCTCTCGGCCAAGCTTGCGGCGCTCATCAAGGAACGAGACGACATCATCGATGCCGTTCGCAAGCTGCGCGCCGGCATCCAGAACCTCAACCGAGAAGGCCGCGAACGGCTGATCGCCGCCTTCGATGTGGTCAATTCGCAGTTCCAGCGGCTGTTCACCCATCTTTTCGGCGGCGGCACGGCGGAATTGCAGCTGATCGAATCCGATGATCCGCTGGAAGCGGGGCTGGAAATCCTCGCCCGTCCGCCCGGCAAGAAACCGCAGACCATGACGCTATTGTCAGGCGGCGAACAGGCGCTGACGGCGATGGCGCTGATCTTCGCGGTCTTCCTCACCAATCCCGCGCCCATCTGCGTGCTGGACGAAGTGGATGCGCCGCTCGACGACCACAATGTCGAGCGTTACTGCAACCTGATGGACGAGATGGTGGCTTCCACGGAAACCCGCTTCGTCATCATCACCCACAATCCCATCACCATGGCGCGCATGAACCGCCTGTTCGGCGTCACCATGGCCGAACAGGGCGTGTCCCAACTGGTGTCTGTTGATTTGCAGACTGCCGAACAGCTGCGCGAAGCCGTCTGAGGCGGCTTTTCCGGGAGCCAGCCCCGACTTTTGCCCAATGTGAATTTATCTTGCCGTATCACCCATTCGGGTGAGCGACATCACGCAGCATTTTGATATGTTTTCCCCAAGAGCCAAAGGGTTCTCTCCAGACCCCACCATCCGGTTTCCTGTACCGGATGGAATGCCTTGCGAGGCCGCTGCCGTGGCCTCGCAAGGCTTTCTTTTCCGGGTTCACAGAGTGAGATGGCTGTATGGCGGTAATCGTTTCCGGGGAACAAACCTCCTCCGTCATACCGGCCTTGAGCCGGTATCTAGCCAGCCCAAGTCCTTGGGCTGAAAAGACTCTTCCCGTTGCGCAGACGCATGGCGGCTGGATTCCGGCTCAGGGCCGGAATGACGGAAGGAGGAGACGCAGCGAATCCCTGTAAACACTTGGCCTGCTGCAACCGCCAATGGCGCAGTTTGCGAATTTCTCCACGCATGATGCACGGAGGCCTACCATCACTCACCCCGGCACCAGCCGCAGCCGCGTGCCCCAGGGGTCGATCGCTTCCACGACATTGTTCTCCATCTCCACCAGCACGTAACCGGCGGCCCGCAGCCGCGTTTTCTGCGCCTCGAGATCGGCGGGATTGCGAATGGTGAGAGAAAACCAGTCGAGGCCGGTTTCCATGGCGTTGCGTTCCTTCGCGCCGCGGCTGTTCCATGTATTCACCGCCAGATGATGGTGATAGCCGCCGGAAGAGAGGAAAGACGCGTCCGAGCGCGCATCCTGCGTCGGTCGCAGGCCGATGGCCTCTTCGTAGAAGGCGCGGGCGGTGGCGATTTCGCCGACCCGCAGGTGAACGTGTCCGATGCGCATCCCCGCTGGGGCTGTCTCATAATCGCTTCTTTTGGTGTCGGTCAGCTTCACGAGATCATCAATATCGAGTTGTTCGGTGCCCATTTTCACCACGCTGCCGCTCCAGACCCAGGTGTCCTTCGGCCGGTCGCTGTAAACCTCGATGCCGTTGCCTTCGGGATCGTTGAGATAGATCGCCTCACTGACATTGTGATCGGCAAAACCTGACAGCGGCACCTGCTTCAGCGCCGCATGCACCAGCCAGCGCGCCAGATCCTTGCGGGAGGGCATCAGATAGGCGATGTGGAACAGGCCGGCGGAGGTGGGGCTTTCGAAATCCGCGGCCGGCTTGTGGACGAGATCGAGCAGCGGAACAGTGCCAACGCCGAGCGTCACGCCTCTGGCCGTGCGTTCCACCTCGTTCATGCCGAGAACCGAACGGTAATAATCGATCATTGGATCGAGTTCGCGCACCCGAATTGCGGCCTGGCCGATATGCATCGGCGTCGTCAGCGCAAAGGGAAGGGCAGAGGCGGCCCCTGCGACGGATACTGCGCCTTCGGCTCTGAGCGCCCCGGCAAGCGCGCTGGCGGCGCAGGAAATTCCGGCAAATTTAAGCGTATGGCGGCGGGTAAATTGCATGAATAATCTCTTTGTCGGCGATTTGAATGGCTTAGGCAACACTCCGTTTCAGCGCACTACACGAATGCGTCAATCATGGCGTTATTCGGCCTTTACGGCAATTCTGGCGCGCAATTTGCCGCAATTATGCTGCACTGCGATGTAAACTGCACGTTGCGGCGTTCCCAACATGCCGGCAATGCTGTAGATGATAGAAAAATGACAACGCTTCTGGGTGGAGAGCGTGGAATGAAAAAATGGGTTTATACCTTCGGCAACGGTGCTGCCGAAGGCAGGGCAGGTGACGTTGCGATATTGGGCGGCAAGGGCGCGAACCTTGCCGAAATGGCAAGTCTCGGCCTTCCCGTCCCCCCCGGCCTCACCATCATAACCGATGCCTGCGCCCTTTATCACAAGAATGGCCACGATCTTCCCGAGGACCTGAAGCTGCAGGTCATGGCCGGCCTGCACGGCATGGAAACCGTGACCGGCAAGACCTTCGGCGGCAGCCAGTCGCCGCTGCTCATCTCCGTCCGTTCCGGCGCGCGCGCTTCAATGCCCGGCATGATGGATACGGTTCTCAATCTCGGTCTCAACGACCGCACCGTCGAGGCGCTGGGCCACGATGCGGGCGACGCCCGTTTTGCCTGGGATAGCTACCGCCGCTTCATCCAGATGTATGGCGATGTCGTCATGGGCCTCGACCATGAAATGTTCGAGGAAATTCTCGAAGACGAAAAAGGCCGCCTCGGCCATGAATATGATACCGACATGTCGGCGGTCGAATGGCAGCACGTCGTTTCGCTCTACAAAAAGCTGATCGAGGATGAGCTGGGCGAAGCCTTCCCGCAGGACTGTCACGTCCAGCTATGGGGCGCGATCGGCGCGGGTTTCGCCAGCTGGACCAACCACCGCGCCGTGACCTACCGGCACCTGCACAATATTCCGGGCGACTGGGGCACGGCCGTCAACGTTCAGGCCATGGTCTTCGGCAATCTCGGCTCGTCCTCGGCAACGGGCGTCGCCTTCACCCGCAACCCTTCGACGGGCGAGGCGGAGCTTTACGGCGAATTCCTCGTCAATGCTCAAGGGGAGGACGTGGTGGCGGGCATCCGCACGCCGCAATCCATCACCGAAGCCGCACGTCTTGCCTCCGGCTCCGACAAGCCTTCGATGGAAAAGCTGATGCCGGAGGCTTTCGGCGAATTCCTGGCGATCTGCAAGCGGCTGGAAAACCACTATCGCGACATGCAGGATCTGGAATTCACCATCGAGCGCGGCAAGCTCTGGATGCTGCAGACCCGTTCCGGCAAGCGTACCACCCGTGCCGCCATGAAGATCGCCGTCGATATGGTCGAAGAAGGGTCGATCTCGCAGGAGGAAGCCGTCTGCCGCATCGAGCCCTCATCGCTCGACCAGCTGCTTCACCCCACCATCGATCCCGGCACGTCCCGCCCCATCATTGGCTCCGGCCTGCCGGCCTCGCCGGGGGCGGCGACGGGTGAGATCGTCTTCGCCGCGGAAGAGGCGGTTGCAGCGGAGGCGGAAGGTCGCCGCGTCATTCTGGTGCGCATCGAAACCAGCCCGGAAGATATTCACGGCATGCACGCCGCCGAAGGCATTCTGACGACGCGCGGCGGCATGACCAGCCACGCCGCCGTGGTGGCGCGCGGCATGGGCATTCCCTGCGTCACCGGCGCGGGCTCCATGCGTGTCGACATGCGCAATAAGGTGCTGATCGGCGTCGGCTGCATGCTGAAACGCGGCGATGTCATCACCATCGACGGTTCGTCAGGCCGGGTGCTGAAGGGCGAAGTGCCGATGACGCAGCCGGAACTCTCAGGCGATTTCGGCAAGCTGATGCAATGGGCCGATGGCCTGCGCCGCATGACCGTGCGCACCAATGCCGATACGCCGGCTGATGCCCGCGCCGCCCGCGCCTTTGGCGCTGAGGGTATTGGGCTGTGCCGCACCGAACATATGTTCTTCGAGGGCGACCGCATCCATGTGATGCGTGAGATGATCCTTGCGGAAAGTGAAAAGGGCAGACGGGCAGCGCTCGACCAGCTTTTGCCGATGCAGCGTTCGGATTTCACCGAACTGTTCCAGATCATGCACGGCTTGCCGGTGACGATCCGCCTGCTCGATCCGCCGCTGCACGAATTCCTGCCGAAGACCGATGGCGAGATCGTCGAGGTGGCCGCCGCCATGGGCATGCCGCAGACGGTGTTCCGCCAGCGGCTGGATGCGCTGCACGAATTCAACCCCATGCTCGGCCATCGCGGCTGCCGGTTGGCGATTTCCTATCCCGAAATCGCTGAAATGCAGGCGCGCGCCATTTTCGAGGCCGCCGTTGCGGCGGCGCGCATCACCGGGGCTCCTGTTGTGCCAGAGATCATGGTGCCGCTGGTCGGCCTCCGGTCAGAGCTTGATTACGTCAAGGCCGTCATCGACACGGTGGCGGCCGAGGTGGCGGAAGAGACCGGCATGACGCTGGAATATCTGACCGGCACGATGATCGAGCTGCCGCGTGCGGCCCTGCGCGCCCATGTCATTGCGGAAGCCGCGGAGTTCTTCTCTTTCGGCACCAACGACCTGACGCAGACCACCTTCGGCATTTCCCGCGATGACGCGGCGCGCTTCATCAATACCTATCAGCGCAAAGGCATCATCGAACGAGACCCGTTCATCTCGCTCGATTTCGACGGTGTGGGCGAACTGATCCGCATTGCCGCCGAACGCGGCCGCCAGACGCGGCCGGAGCTGAAGCTAGGCATTTGCGGTGAACATGGCGGCGACCCGGCCTCGATCCATTTCTGCGAGGATGCGGATCTTGACTACGTCTCCTGCTCGCCTTTCCGTGTGCCCATCGCGCGCCTTGCGGCGGCGCAGGCGACGCTGGCCGCAAGGTCGAAGCAGGGGGAAACGCCAAGCAATGTCGCCTTCATCCCCGTCAGGGGTTCTGTTGGACGATGATGCGCCGCTCCACCACCACGGGGCGGTAGAACATGTCGCGGTTCATCTGCGCCTGCCAGGCGCGGTTGTCGGCGCGGCGGTCCATTTCCAGATCGAGAAGGCAGCCCGCCATCGGGTCCGTGCCGGGGCGGAACCCATACCCCCGGCATGTCGCCTCATCCCGCGCCCGACGCTCTTCCGGCGTCAGCGTCTGGCAAGCGGTGAGCGCCAGCATAGTGGCAAGCGCACCGAAGACGATGGAAACGCGCATTTTGTTTCTCCCTTAACATGACAGCCGTACGGCACTTTTATTGCCGCGATTGATACGCCTGTTTTGATATGGGGAAAAGCCGCGTTGGGGTGGAAAGTTGCATCAATCCGCCATGGGGAAAGGCCCCGCAAGCGGCGATAGCCGGATCGGTTCAGACAGGGCAGCGCGACGTTGCAAAACCTGTTCAGGAAACGCGCAAGAAAGACGGCGGGAACAAACCCTGTTGAATAAGCCAGTCACCGACCAGAACCGTGAGGATGGCGATGAGGACAATACCACCGATAAATGCGAAGAGGCCGAGCGTGGCGTGCGTCCACCGGCGGGTTTGATAGAGATAGATCGCAAGCCCGATGGGTGCGAGCAGAATGGTCGCGAGTTTGGCGGCAGAACTGCGCCGAAGGTCCCGCTTTTCGGCATCCTCTATCTGCCACCAGGCAAACAGCGTGATGATGCCGACCATCTGCACCAGATCATTTGCGGTAAAGGAACTTGGAGGTCCGGCAGGCCAGACGGCCGCGTCGATGAGAAGCCCGAGGGATATGAAGGCGAGCAGGCCGACATAGATCCAGTTACGTTTCACCATGCACAGGTTCCGCCGAAAGATGCGTTGTTGTCTGTGCCGTTATCGCTATCGATCGAACCATCTCCGTCAACCCCAAACTCTCATGGAGCAACGGACATGGCCCTCGTTGGGGCGTCTCCGTTTTACCGGAAACGCCCCATGATGATCGCAGTCAGGCCGCCACGACTTCCCGGTCATCGAGTGCATCGATGTCCTTGGCGTTGTTATAGACGGCCTCGTTGAGGATGCCCTCGCGCTTGGCGACGATGGTGGGCACCAGCGCCTGACCGGCGACGTTGACCGCCGTGCGGCCCATGTCGAGGATAGGGTCGATGGCGAGCAGCAGCCCCACACCTTCCAGCGGCAGGCCGAGCGTGGAAAGGGTGAGCGTCAGCATCACCACAGCACCTGTCAGACCCGCCGTTGCGGCAGAGCCGAGCACCGAGACGAAGACGATCAGCACATATTCCTGGATACCGAGCGGCACCTGGAAGAACTGCGCAATGAATATCGCCGAAATCGCCGGATAGATCGCAGCGCAGCCGTCCATCTTGGTGGTGGCGCCGAGCGGCACGGAGAAGGCGGCATATTCGCGCGGCACGCCGAGGCTCTTTTCCGTCACGGTTTCGGTGACGGGAAGCGTGCCGATGGAGGAGCGCGAAACGAAGGCGAGCTGGATGGCCGGCCATGCGCCAGCAAAGAAGCGAGACGGCTTCAGGCCATGGGCGATCAGCAGGGTCGGATAGACCACGAACAGCACCAGCGCCAGACCGATATAAACGGCGGCCGCATACCAGCCGAGCTGCGAAAGCGTCGTCCAGCCATATTGGTCGACCGCGCGGCCAAGCAGGCCGATGGTTCCGATGGGGGTGAGGCGGATGACCCACCACAGGATTTTGCGCACGATGGCAAGCAGCGACTGGTTGAAGGCGAGGAACGGCTCCGCCGCCTTGCCCGCTTTCAGCGCGGCAACGCCGAAGGCGATCGACACCACGAGAAGCTGCAGCACGTTGAAGTTCAGCGAGGTGCTGCCGGCGCCGTTGTTGATTTTGGTCGAGGCTTCGAGGCCGAAGACGTTGGCCGGGACGAGGCCCTTCAGGAAGTCGAGCCAGGAGCCGGTGGAGGAGGGTGCCGCCGCTGCCGTATTGGCAATCGCCGTATTGACGCCCGGCTGGATGACGAGGCCGAGCACGATACCGATAACCACCGCGATCAGCGCGGTGATGGCAAACCACAAAAGCGTCTGCCAGACGAGCTTTGCCGCGTTGGAGAGGTTCTTGAGATTGGCGATGGAGGCGACGATGGCCGTGAAGATCAGCGGCGGAACGAGAGCGCGCAAAAGCTGTACGAAAATGCTGCCGATGGTCTGCAGCGTCACCGAAAGCCAGTTCGGACTGCCGGCGGCATCGGGACCGATGTTGCGCGCAACGAGCCCGAGCAGCAGGCCGATGACCATGGCGATCAGAACCTGAAAGCCGAAATTGCGATAAAAGGGTTTAGGCCCGGAGGGGCCGGCGGACGTCGTTGCCTGTGACATGACATGTCTCTTTATTGTGCAAGAAAACGAGAATGTTGCACTTTTTACACGCATTCTCGAGGGAGGTCGCCGAGGATACGCCGATTTCCTCAGCAATTAAGGGATGAACGTGCGTATTTGTTGCGTTGTCGGGGAATTATTCTCGCAAATGGCGAATTCTCAGAAAAATGTTTCTCCCCATCGCGCTTCCGTTCCCGGCCCCTGACGTGAGGTTTTCGCATTTTGGCTTGCGGATCAAACCCGTCCTTTGTTTTCCTCGCCGTAAATCCGGTCTATGACATCATATGCAGGTGATTCCCTGCCAGAATTCGGGTGCAACGCTTTTTAGCCAATGCGATCTAACGGATATCCGCTTTCATGACTGTGCGTTTCGTCCGGCCTTTTTCGGTTGCAGCCTATCTTTCCCGGTATCTGGGCCTTGCGGCGCTTGTACTGTTTCTCATCGCCGCCGGCATTCACCGTTTCGGGCCGCTGACGACGCCTGATCTCACCGGTCTGCTCGTCATTGCCGCCGGCATCGCTCTTGCGGCCGTACTTCTGGCGCTGATCGGCCTAGAGCGGCTGTGGACCAAGGGTGCGCGCGGCGGTCTTTCGGCGCTGGCGGCGTTGCTTCTTTCGGCGCTGCCGCTCGGCGTGGTCGGTTATGGCGCCTATCTTTATTGGCAGCAGCCGAAGATTTACGACATTTCCACCGACCTGAGCGATGTGCCGGAATGGCTGGTGACGCCCACGGCCAATCAGCAATGGCTGGTGCGGCCCGCTGTCATCACCAAGGCCGCCCGCGATGCGCAGATGGAGGCCTATGCCAGCCTCGCCGGCCGCCGTTATGAAGGCGCGATCGACCGCATCTATGCCGCCGCCAAGAAAATGGCCGCCGCCCAGACTATTCGCATCACCCACACGAAGGGGGTGATCGGGGCGGAAGATGCGCCCTCTGCCGGCATTCCCGAGCAGGACAGGACGCAGCCCGCGGAAGAGGGGCCAGTGGAAGACCTGCCCTCCATCGTGCCGGTGCCCATGGCCCGCCCGACTGACGCGCCGCAGCCCACCTTCTTTAATGGCAGCGGTGTTGTGCTGATGCAGGGTGAAACCCGCACCCGCATCTGGGGCCTGCGTTTCGATATCCTCATCCGCCTGAAAGAAGAGGCGGAAACCACCATCGTCGATGTCCGCGTCGCTTCCCGCTACGGCCCGCACGATCTCGGCATGGGGGCGGCGATTGCGGAAGCCTATCTCGATGCGCTGGATGCGGAAATGCAGGGGCTGAACGACAACTGAGGCTATTTGTCTTGTTGTGGCGCTGCCGCGTGTTTCTTCTCCCCGTCGGGGAGAAGAAACTGGTGGCACCTGCTCGTTCCCCAACGGGGCAGCGATCGACGAAAGCATCTTGAAAATTCGCGCGTCAAAACCTCATCACGCCGGAAAATATTCGCCCAGCAGCGAAGGCGCACCATCCGTCCGCACTTCGCCCTTTTCGATCAGGTCCTCTATATGCGCCAGCACGGAAAGGGCGGCCGCGCCGTGCAGGCGTTTGTCGGTGCTGGCATAGATCACCTTCACCATATCGGCGATCCGCCGGTCGCCTTCGCGGATGCGCTTCAGAACCGCCTTTTCCCGCATACGCCGATGAGCGCGCAGCCCGCGCATGAAGGCGGCGGGATCGGTGACCGGGCCGCCATGGCCGGGCAGGAACAGCCGGTCGTCGCGGGTGAGCAGCCTCTCCAGCGAGGTCATGTAATCGCTCATCGCCCCGTCCGGCGGCGCGACGATGGTGGTGGCCCAAGCCATCACATGATCGGCGGAAAAGACGATGCCGCTGCCGTCAAGCGCGAAGGCCGCGTGGTTGGCCGTGTGTCCCGGCGTGTGCAGTGCGGTCAGCGTCCAGCCGTCGCCGGAAAGGCTTTGCCCGTCGCCAAGCGCGATATCGGGCGCAAAAGCCGTATCGGAACTTTCGGCAAAGGGATTGGTCTCGCCCACATGCAGCGGCCGGGCGGCGCGGTGAGGACCCTCCGCCACCGTGAGCGCGCCGGTTGCCGCCTTCAGCCGCCGGGCGAGCGGCGAGTGATCGCGATGGGTGTGACTGACGAAGATATGGGTGACCTCGCGGCCATCAAGCGCCGCCATCAGCGCCTGAAAATGCGCCTCATCCTCAGGGCCGGGATCGATGACGGCGACGGAGCGGCCGCCGACAATATAGGAGTTGGTGCCGTGAAAGGTGAAGGCGGAAGGATTATTGACGGTGATGCGCTGGATGAGCGGGGCGACAGGAACCGCCTCGCCATAGGCCGGCTTAAAATCGAGATCGAATGCCGGGTCCGCCATTGAGACCTCCTGAAAAATGCCATGCCAGCTGAGCCACGGCCTCAACCGCGCCGCCGCCCAAGCCCTAACATGCGAACTTCGCCACGGCACCCAAAAAGCTTGGGTTTTGTGAAAAAATCGGTCGCCGGGTCATTGCCGGGCCGGGCAGGCTTTGCTAATCAGGCGCGGTTCGGGCAGCGGCGTTTCGCTTCACTGCCCTGTTGGGGCGTCGCCAAGCGGTAAGGCACCGGTTTTTGGTACCGGCATTCCCAGGTTCGAATCCTGGCGCCCCAGCCATCTATTCCAAGTCAGAACAACGTTCTCAAGTCCCTGCGGCCATCGATCACGCGAACGATTTCGACGGAACGTATTTCGTCGCCATTGGTATCCGGCACGGTTTCGTAGAGAATGACGTAAGGTGCCTCGATGAGCATGCGGGCAGATGGAAAAATTTCCGTGTGGCGTTCGCCCAGATGAGGATGGTCAATCAGACTCTCCGCTTTAGCGCGGAATCGAGCAAAATATCGCTCCGCGGCCAAGGGCTGCGACTTGCCGATATCGACATATATTTTCTTCACATCGCTGCGTGCGCGGGGCGTCCAGACAAGCTTAATGGTCACGATTTTTCAATGAAGCCAGTTCTGCACGCGCTTCATTGAGCATCTCGTCAAAATCCACTTCGGTTGAACCGCCACTGGCTTTGCCCTCGCTCCACAACGCGCGCAGCTTGGCGATGTCGTCGCGTCGTTGAACCCATTTTGCCGACCAGTCTCGCATCGCTTCACGGATAACTTCGCTGCTGCTGGCATAAGCACCGCTTTCCACGGCGTCGCGCAAGATTTCGGCGTGCTGGGGCGTCATCGAAACGCTGATCTTTTCAACGTTGGCCATGTCATTTCTCCATGGATATTTGGTAGGAATTATTACTACCAAATGGTTTTTGACGCGAGATATTTTTCGACGCCTTCAATGGCAATGGATTGGTGTGCACCGGATGCCGGGAGGCCGGAAAACCTCTCCTTCGTCATGCTCGGGCTTGTGCCGAGCATCTGCGAGGGATTGATTTTATTGAGCGTGGCAGATTCTCGGCACAAGGCCGAGGATGAGGGGGCGGGCGGAGTAGAACAAAAACGCCGCATATCCGGAGATACGCGGCGTTCTAATTCGAAAATCGCAGCTAAGCCTTAAAGCGCGATATCCGGCACCTTCTTCACCGGCGCACCCGCAGGTGCTGCACCGGCGCCCTTCAGCGCCTCAAGGTCAATCTGCGGCGGGGTCGGCAGCTGCAGGTGTTCGGCGGTGTAAGCCCATTCCTGCTGCACCTTTTCCGGGTCGTCATTGAGCTTGGTGCCGTAGCTCGGCACGATCTGGCGAAGCTTTGTCTGCCATTCCGGCGTTGCCACCTTGTCCTTGAAGACCTTTTCGAGAACGCTGAGCATGATCGGTGCTGCGGTGGAAGCGCCCGGCGAAGCGCCGAGCAGGCCGGCGATGCTGCCATCCCCTGCGGCGACGACTTCGGTGCCGAGCCTCAGCACGCCGCCCTTTTCTTCGTCGCGCTTGATGATCTGCACGCGCTGGCCGGCCTGCCACAGGCGCCATTCGCCCTGCTTGGCATTCGGGAAATATTCCTTCAGCGCGGCAAAACGGTCGTCATCCGACATCATCAGCTGGCCGGCGAGATACTCCACCAGCGGATATTCGTCGATGCCCACCCGCACCATCGGCCAGGCATTGCTTGTGGTGACCGAGGAGACGAGGTCGAAATAGGAGCCTTCCTTCAGGAACTTGGTGGAGAAGGTGGCGAAAGGTCCGAACAGGATAACGCGCTTGCCACCCAGCACACGGGTATCGAGATGCGGCACCGACATGGGCGGCGAGCCGACCGAAGCCTTGCCATAGGCCTTGGCCAGATGCTGCATCGTCACGTCAGGGTTTTCGTTGATGAGGAACGAGCCGCCCACCGGGAAACCGGCATAATCGTCCGCTTCGGGAATGCCGGACATCTGCAACAGATGCAGCGCACCGCCGCCAGCGCCGATGAATACGAATTTCGCGTCCACCACCTGTTCGGCGTCGGTCTTGGTGTTGGTATAGGTCACGCGCCAGCTGCCATCGGCATTGCGCTGAATGTTGGAAACCTCGCTATTGACCTGAAGGTCGAAATTCTGGTCGCTCTGCAGATGCGATACGAACTGGCGGGTGATTTCGCCGAATTCCATGTCGGTGCCGAGCGGCGACCAGGTCGCGCCGATCTTCTGGGAAGGATCGCGGCCTTCCATCATCAGCGGCACCCACTTCTTGATCTGCTCGGGATCGGTGGAGAATTCCATACCGGCGAAAAGCGGGCTGGCTTTGAGAGCCTGATAACGCTTTTCCAGATAGGCGACGTTCTCGTCACCCCAGACGAAGCTCATATGCGGCGTGTGGTTGATGAAGGAGCGCGGGTTCTTCAAGACGCCGTTGCGCACCTGCCAGGCCCAGAACTGCCGGGAAATCTGGAAGGATTCGTTGATGTTGACGGCCTGGGTGATCTTGATGTTGCCGTTGTCGTCTTCCGGCGTGTAGTTGAGCTCGGCAAGCGCGGAGTGGCCGGTGCCGGCATTGTTCCAGCCGTTCGAGCTTTCAAGCGCCACGCCGTCCAGCCGTTCCAGCATCTGCATCGACCAGGTGGGCTCCAGTTCGCGCAGCCAAACACCGAGCGTCGCGCTCATGATGCCGCCGCCGATCAAAAGCACATCGACCTTCTTGGCGGCCGTATTGGCGAGAAGCGGAGAAGAGGGCAGCGCCGCTGCGGCAATTCCGGCGAGCGCACCGCCCAGAACCTGTCGGCGGTTCAGCGGAAATGTATTGGAGAGATCAGTGAGCTGGGATTTGTCTTGATCGATGGGAGTCACGGCCATACCTGATTCTTGTTTTGTGTTAAAAACATTCCTCCCGATCGCCCCGTTACAGCAAAGCGCAAATCGGCACAACCCGGACTCATTCACTCCAGTTCAAGCGTTTTTGCAGGGATCTGGCCGGGACATATGGTCGCGCCGGCGAATTTTGCACATTTGCGGATCGTCATTTTTAGGGCGGTGAAGATTAGGCGATGCTTTCAAACGGTTGAAAGGGTTCTCTGCGCCCGATATCGCAAAAAGCCCGCCCGGCTGCACCTTGCCGGCCATCATGGCTGGCGCAATGCCGCTGCGGGCCGATTTTTTTTCAGAAAAATGACAAAAATCCCGAAAAAGTGAAAAGGCCCGCCGGTTCGGGCGGGCCTTGGCGCGTTCGGTTTGTGGCCGAAGATCAGTTTGCAGCGAGGAATTCCGCGCAATAGCTCGGGCCGTTGACGCCGGGGCGGTCGGAGACGGTGCGCACGGCGGTGATCTTGTAGTCGCTGGAAACGACGAGCTGCACGGTGCAGGAGAGCGACGCGGTGCGGGCCGGCGAGATCTGACGACCCTTCTTGCCATCCTTGCCCTCTTCGAACCTGGCCGGAATGGTGGCCTTCTTGTAGCCGCCACGCCAGTTATAGACCGTGGAGCTGCCGGTTTCCGTGTCACTCAGCGGCGGGCCGAATTTTGCGAAGAAAATACCTGCGGACTGGCCGACCCAACGGGTCTCAACGGGGCTCTTCTGGGTGAAGGAGGGAGTGGAGCCGCCCGTGGAAGTGGTGCAGGCCGAGAGCGCAATGGCAAACGCTGCGAGCGTTACGCTGCGAGATAGCATGGTGAAATGTCCTTTGTGCCGTGTCCGGCTTCCCGCCGGTCATTCCGTTCCCCTAGCAGATTTGGCGACGGGGGGCAGGGG
>NZ_LMVK01000002.1 GCF_001541315.1 Agrobacterium tumefaciens str. B6
GGAAACAAACAAGCTATCAGCCCATCCGCTTGATTTCTTTAGAACGAAAGTCGTCGTCGCCAGCAGCGCCGCCGCCCTCGTTCAGTGAGCGGACTTATAAATCCACCCCACCAAACAAGTCAACACAGCAATATCAAAAAAATCAAGAAATGTGACAGATTACTGATTTTAAAAGGGAATTTGAGATTAATCGTACAGATTAACGGATTTTAACGACTTTCGCCGTGCAAACGATAAGTGGGGTTAGCCTTCCCCTATATAGGGTTTCCATTTCGCAATTAAAGGACGCGAGCGACCTTACGGATATCAGTCGGAAGACGGGCTGAAACGGGCGACCAGGGCATGGGCATTGCCAGGATAGGTGAAGCGCACATAGGTCACGGCACCGGAATTGCTCCAGGTACGACGCTCGACCACAAGACAGGCCTGCCTGTCGGAGATGCCGAGCAGGCGCGCGATCTCCTTCGACGGCGCCTCGGCACTGATCCGATGTTCGGCAGTGCTCCACGGAACATGGCCAAGCAGCCAGGGGCCTGGCGCAATTTCGGTAAAATCGGTTTCAGCCGCTTCCGGCACGGCCGTCAGACTGATGAGACGCTGCTCGACACAAAATTCGCGCGCACCGGCGAAATGGATGCAGAGAATCTCGAGCAACGATGTGCCGACGGAAACGTCGAGCCGCTCACGATCCCCGCTTTTGGCGCTGCGCCTCTCGCGCTCCAGGATCTTGAAGCCATATTCGAGGCCAAGGGATTCGACTTCCGCCCCGATGTCATGAATTTGCAGAACGGCAGACTGGATCTGCGGCTGGCGAACGAAACTGCCGGATTTCTTGCGGCGTTCGATCAAGCCGGCCTTGGCGAGTTGGCCCATGACCTTGTTCACCGTCATGCGCGAACAGTGATACTGATCGGCGAGGTCTACCTCGAAAGGCAGCCGGTGGCCCGGCGGCCATTCTCCCGAAACGATCCGGCCCTCGATGTCGCTGAGGATACGCTGGTGCAGGGTTTGCCCGGCCGATGCTTTCGTCACGTCCGCAATGCCTTTCCCCACTGGCTTTTTCCCGTTTCTGCCGAGCCCATATCAGCTATCGAGAAGTTCGGCCATGACCTTGTTGAAACGATCGGATATTTCACGACGGTGGATATGCCGGCCGGCTTGCACGCGCTTTTTGCCGCGCACCCAAACGGAATCGACGCCAACACCACCCGCAAATATCCACTGATCGAGAATCTGGGATATCGGAAGATAAGAAACGGCGGAAACATCAAGAGCGACAAAATCCGCACTTTTCCCGCTTTCCAGACCATTTGGCGACGCCAGAGCCCTGCCGCCGCCTTCGAGCGCCTGCCGGAAGAGTTTTTCTCCCGTGGAATGGCCAGCATCGGCGATGACATTACGTGCCCGATGCGAGAGGCGTTGTGAATATTCGAGGGTTCGCAATTCTTCCGGCACGGAAATCAGGATGTTGGAATCGGATCCGACACCGTAATGGCCGTTTTCGCCAAGGAAAGCCGGAGCCGGGAAGATACCGTCGCCGAGATTGGCCTCGGTGATCGGGCAGAGACCGGCCACGGCACCGCTTTTCGCCATACGCCGCGTTTCGGTTTCCGTCATGTGTGTCGCATGGATAAGGCACCAGCGACCATCGACCGGCGCGTTTTCAAGCAGCCATTCCACCGGTCTCGCACCGGAAAAGGCGAGTGAATCGTCCACTTCCTTCGTTTGTTCCGCCACATGAATATGGATCGGCCCACCCTTTGCCAGCGGCTCGATGGCTGCCAGCTCGTCGCCGGTTACGGCACGCAGGCTGTGTGGCGCAATGCCGAGGACCGCACCCGGCAATTTGTCCGCCACTGCCTGTGCGCCCTGCATCAGCTTTCCATAACTGTCGAGCGAATGGATGAAGCGTTTCTGCCCATCGATCGGAGCCTGGCCGCCGAAACCGGAATGGGCGTAAAAGACCGGCAGCAAGGTGAGACCGATGCCCGTCTGCGACGCGGCCGCGCCGATGCGTTCGGCCATTTCGGCGATATTGCCGTAATGCGAACCGTCCCTGTCATTATGCAGATAGTGAAATTCGCCGACCCTTCCGAAACCGGCCTCCAGCATTTCCATATAAAGCTGGGCGGCAACGGCCTCGACATGGTCAGGCGTCATGGAGAGCGCGAATTTGTACATGACGGTGCGCCAGCTCCAGAAACTGTCGTCACCCGGGCCGCGGATTTCGGCAAGCCCGGCCATGGCCCGCTGAAAGGCATGGCTGTGGAGATTGGGCATGGCTGGAACGATGACGGCGTGACGCTCATCCTGCGGCTGCGGGGAAACACCGGTTTCGACGGATGAAATAACGCCGTCATCGCAGATGATGCGAACATCCTTCGCCCATCCACCCGCCAGAAGCGCTGCGCCCGCGTGAATTGCCGTCATGCCACCCTCTCCTTTGGTTCTGTCCGGCAAGGCTATTTCAAACGCGAAATTGCAGCTTGCCAAGCCGATTATTATGTATATACATTTAACTCACAAAGGAAAGGCGAAAAGCAAATGCCAGGGAACAAATCTGCAAACGGAACGGCGACGGGGAACGCCACGGCTTTGTGGCGCAACGCCCGGCTGGCAACCTTCAACCCCGACATGGATGGCATCGGCGCCGTCGAAAATGCCGTGATTGCCGTACGTAACGGCCGCATCGCCTTTGCTGGTCCTGAAAGCGATCTGCCCGCCGATCTGGCGACAGCCGATGACACCACCGATTGCGGCGGCCGCTGGATCACCCCTGCCCTGATCGACTGCCACACCCATCTTGTCTTCGGCGGCAATCGCGCCATGGAATTCGAGATGCGGTTGAACGGTGCGACCTATGAAGAGATCGCCAAGGCCGGCGGCGGCATTGTTTCTTCGGTGCGCGATACGCGCGCGCTTTCGGAAGAGGTTCTGGTGGCGCAGGCGCTTCCGCGTCTCGACACCCTTCTTTCCGAAGGCATTTCCACGGTCGAAATCAAATCCGGTTACGGTCTCGACATCGAAACCGAACTGAAGATGCTGCGCGTTGCGCGCAGGCTTGAGACATTACGGCCGGTGCGCATCGTCACCAGCTATCTCGCCGCACACGCGACACCTGCAGACTATAAGGGCCGTAACGCCGATTATATTGGCGACGTTGTTCTGCCGGGGCTGGAAAAGGCGCATACGGAAGGACTGGCGGATGCGGTTGACGGCTTTTGCGAAGGCATCGCCTTTTCCGTTGCGGAGATCGACCGGGTTTTCAAGGCCGCAAAACAGCGTGGCCTTCCGGTCAAGCTGCATGCGGAGCAGCTTTCCAACCTTGGCGGTTCCGAGCTTGCGGCATCCTATAATGCGCTGTCGGCCGATCACCTGGAATATCTTGATGAGGCCGGTGCGAAGGCACTGGCGAAAGCAGGAACCGTGGCCGTGCTTCTTCCCGGTGCCTTTTATGCGCTGCGCGAAAAGCAGCTGCCGCCGGTACAGGCACTGCGCGATGCCGGAGCCGACATTGCGCTCGCAACGGACTGCAATCCCGGCACTTCGCCGCTCACCTCCCTGCTGCTGACCATGAATATGGGCGCCACGCTTTTCCGCATGACCGTGGAAGAGTGTCTGACGGCGACGACACGCAATGCGGCAAAGGCGCTCGGCCTGCTTGCGGAAACCGGCACGCTGGAGGCCGGAAAATCGGCTGATTTTGCCATCTGGGATATCGAGCGTCCGGCCGAGCTTGTCTATCGCATCGGTTTTAATCCGCTCCATGCCCGTATTTTCAAGGGACGGAAGGTTTCCCCATGACCATAAAAGCCATCACCCTTCATCCAGGCGCCGTGACGCTTGCCGAGCTTTCCACCATATACTGGGAAAACGGTACGGCAAAGCTCGACCGCAGCTTCGATGCCGGCATTGAAAAGGCAGCAGCCCGCATCGCGGAGATTGCTGCCGGCAATGCGCCGGTCTACGGCATCAATACCGGTTTCGGCAAACTTGCCTCCATCAAGATCGACGCGGCCGATGTGGCGACGCTGCAGCGCAATCTCATCCTGTCGCATTGCTGCGGGGTCGGCGCACCGCTTCCTGAAAATATCGTGCGGCTGATCATGGCGCTGAAGCTGGTTTCGCTCGGCCGCGGCGCTTCCGGCGTGCGGCTGGAACTGGTGCGGCTGATCGAAGCCATGCTTGAGAAAGGTGTCATTCCCGTCATTCCCGAAAAGGGTTCGGTCGGCGCTTCCGGCGATCTCGCGCCGCTGGCCCATATGGCCGCGGTGATGATGGGCGAAGGCGAGGCCTTTTATGAGGGAGCGCTTCTGCCCGCCGGCCAAGCACTTGCGAAAGCCGGATTGACCCCGGTGGTTCTGGCAGCCAAGGAAGGGCTTGCACTTATCAACGGCACGCAGACCTCGACGGCGCTGGCGCTCGCCGGTCTTTTCCGCGCCCATCGCGCGGCACAGGCGGCGCTTATCACCGGCGCGCTTTCCACCGATGCCGCGATGGGGTCGTCTGCCCCTTTTCATCCCGATATTCACAGCCTGCGCGGCCATAAGGGCCAGATCGACGCGGGAGCGGCGCTTCGTAATCTGCTGGATGGTTCGGAAATCCGCGTTAGCCACATCGAGGGCGACGAGCGGGTGCAGGACCCTTATTGCATCCGTTGCCAGCCGCAGGTGGATGGCGCCTGCCTCGATCTTCTGCGGCAGGTGGCCCGCACACTGGAAATCGAAGCCAACGCCGTAACCGACAATCCGCTGGTGCTTTCAGACAATTCCGTCGTCTCCGGCGGCAATTTCCACGCCGAACCGGTCGCCTTTGCCGCCGATCAGACGGCGCTTGCCATTTGCGAAATCGGCGCGATCGCCCAGCGTCGTGTGGCGCTTCTGGTCGATCCGGCCCTTTCCTATGGGCTGCCGGCCTTTCTTTCCAAGAAGCCAGGGCTGAATTCGGGCCTGATGATCGCCGAAGTCACCTCCGCCGCGCTGATGAGCGAGAACAAGCAGATGGCGCATCCGGCCTCGGTCGATTCGACGCCGACCTCCGCCAATCAGGAAGACCATGTGTCCATGGCCTGCCACGGTGCACGACGTCTGCTGCCGATGACGGACAATCTCTTCGCCATCCTTGGCATCGAGGCGCTTTCGGCCATTCAGGGTGTGGAGTTGCGTGGGCCGCTGAAAACCAGCCCCGAATTGCAGAAGGTGATTGCCGCGCTACGCGCCACGATCCCGTCGCTGGAAGAAGACCGTTATATGGCGCCGGACCTGAAGGCGGCGGCAGAGCTGATCGCTTCCGGCGCTCTGGTCTCGACGATTTCAGGCGGCATTCTGCCGAAGCTGGAGGTTTGAGATGCGTGTCTTTGACATCAAGGAAGGTTCATCGCCGATCATTCTCGGGCTACCCCACACCGGCACGGATGTGCCGGCGGATATCTGGCAACGCCTGAACGAAAACGGAAAATTGCTGGCCGATACCGACTGGCATATTCACGAGCTCTATGCGGATCTGATCCCAGAAGCGACGACGGTGCGTGCCACCTTTCATCGGTACGTGATCGACGCCAACCGCGACCCCGCCGGGGTGAGCCTTTATCCCGGCCAGAACACAACAGGGCTTGTTCCGGAGACCGATTTCGACGGCAAGCCGATCTGGAATGAAGGGCAGGAGCCCACTCAGGACGACATCGCATACCGTCTGGAAACCTTTCACGCGCCCTATCACGCAGCGCTTGCGGCGGAAATCGAACGGGTCAAATCCATTCATGGCATTGCCATTCTCTATGATTGCCATTCGATCCGTTCGCATATTCCCTTCCTGTTCGAAGGCAAGCTGCCGGATTTCAACATCGGCACGGATATGGGCGCAACTTGCGACCCGACGATCGAAAAAATCGCTGTCGAAGCGACCGCCGCTGCAGAGGGTTACGACAGCATCCTGAACGGTCGCTTCAAAGGCGGTTGGACGACGCGCCATTACGGAAAACCGCAGAGCAGCGTGCACGCCATCCAGATGGAGCTGGCGCAGTCCACCCATCTTCAAAGCGAGACGCCGCCTTTCGCCTATGACGCGGGCAAGGCCGACCGGCTTCGCTCCCGTCTCAAAACCATTCTCACGCGCATGGAAAAATTTGCGCTCGACACAAAACGATAAGGGGAAAACACATGAACAATCCACGCCATAATATTCGCGATGTCCGCGCGCCGCAGGGCACTGAACTCAATGCCAAGAGCTGGATGACGGAAGCCCCGCTGCGCATGCTGATGAACAATCTCGATCCCGATGTCGCCGAGCGCCCGCATGAGCTGGTGGTTTATGGCGGTATCGGCCCCGCCGCCCCCACCCGGGACGATTTCGACCGCATCGTCGCGACGCTGAAAGATCTGAACGAGGATGAAACCCTCATCGTCCAGTCCGGCAAGCCGGTCGGTGTATTCCGCACCCACAAGGATGCGCCGCGCGTCCTGATCGCCAACTCCAACCTCGTGCCACACTGGGCGAACTGGGATCACTTCAACGAGCTGGATAAGAAGGGTCTTGCCATGTACGGCCAGATGACGGCCGGTTCGTGGATCTACATCGGTACGCAGGGCATCGTGCAGGGCACCTATGAAACCTTCATCGAGGCCGGCCGCCAGCATTAGGACGGCAACCTGAAGGGCAAGTGGATCCTGACCGGCGGTCTCGGCGGCATGGGCGGCGCACAGCCGCTGGCCGCCGTCATGGCCGGCGCCTGCTGCCTTGCCGTCGAATGTGATGAAACCCGCGTCGATTTCCGCCTGCGTACCCGTTATGTCGATGCGAAGGCGCATACACTCGATGAGGCGCTGGCGCTGATCGACCAATGGACCAAGGCGGGCGAGGCGAAATCCGTCGGCCTGATCGGCAATGCGGCGGAAATCTTCCCGGAACTCGTCCGTCGCGGCGTTCGTCCCGATATCGTCACCGACCAGACCTCGGCGCATGATCCCGTCCATGGGTATCTTCCGGCCGGATGGACCGTTGCCGAATGGCGTGCCAAGCAGGAAAGCGACCCGAAGGCCGTTGCCGCCGCAGCGCGCGCCTCGATGAAGGTGCATGTGCAGGCCATGGTCGATTTCTGGAACGCCGGCGTTCCGACGCTTGATTACGGCAACAATATCCGCCAGGTCGCCAAGGATGAGGGGCTGGAGAACGCCTTTGCCTTCCCGGGCTTCGTGCCGGCCTATATCCGCCCGCTGTTTTGCCGTGGCATCGGCCCGTTCCGCTGGGCAGCCCTGTCAGGTGATCCGGAAGACATCTACAAGACCGACGCCAAGGTGAAGGAACTGCTGCCTGACAACAAGCATCTGCACAATTGGCTCGACATGGCGCGCGAGCGCATCGCATTCCAGGGCCTGCCGGCACGTATTTGCTGGGTCGGCCTTGGCGACCGCCATCGTCTTGGGCTTGCCTTCAATGAAATGGTCAAGAACGGCGAGCTGAAGGCGCCTGTTGTCATCGGCCGTGACCATCTCGACAGTGGCTCCGTCGCCTCGCCCAACCGCGAGACCGAAGCCATGAAGGACGGCTCGGACGCCGTTTCGGACTGGCCGCTCCTCAATGCGCTGCTCAACACGGCATCCGGCGCGACCTGGGTTTCGCTGCATCACGGCGGCGGTGTCGGCATGGGCTTCTCGCAGCATTCCGGCATGGTCATCTGCGCCGATGGCACCGACGATGCGGCTCGCCGGCTGGAGCGCGTGCTCTGGAACGACCCGGCAACCGGCGTGATGCGCCATGCCGATGCCGGTTACGACATCGCCGTGGAATGCGCCAAGGAACAGGGCCTGCGCCTGCCCGGCATCCTCGGCAATTGATCCTGCCACGGCCGGAAATGGGGAACACCGTTTCCGGCCGATCTTTCAAAAGTGGACAACCATGACCCTGCTGCGCGCAAGCGACTATAAGCGAATGCCCTGGAAAAACGGCGGCGGCGAGACCGTGGAAATCGCCATCTTTCCGCCAGGCTCTTCCGTCCATGATTTCGACTGGCGTATCAGCATGGCGACGGTCGCAAGCGACGGGCCGTTTTCGATCTTTCCCGGAATAGACCGCACCCTGTCCATTCTTGAGGGAAACGGCATGGCGCTGGCAATTGCGGCCGCCGATCCACTGATGCTGACCGTGGAAAGCCAGCCCCTGCGCTTTCCGGCCGATGTTCCCGTCAATGCGATCTTATCCGACGGCGCGATCACCGATCTGAACGTCATGACCCGCCGTTCGACCTTTCGCCATGTCGTCAGGAGGCACTTCGGTCTGTTTGCGGGGAAAGCAGGCGGAAACGCGACACTTATCCTGGCACTCGATCCACTGACGGTTTCCACCGGTGACGGCAAGGAGCAGCTGGGGAAGCTGGATGGTCTGCTGATCGAAGGCGGCTTACCGTTCACAGTCGAAGCAGGTCAAAACGAAAGCGCGTTTTTCCTGATCACGCTTGAGCGCCTCTGAAGCCTTTCCAGAAAAAGGCTTCAGAGTTCCGTCCCGATAATGCTCGAACGGCTGCCGCTCAATCCAGGCCCAGCGGATCAGCCACCCGTGGCCAAAGCTCGAGGCTCGCCTTGCGATAGGGCGTTTTTGCCGGATCGGTCGGATAGGACGTCGGGGCCGCTATATAAACGATCTCGGAGGCGACGGGCGCAAACCCCGCATGAAAATGGTTGGTCGACTTGACCAGCAGCACGTCTTTTTTCGCGAAATCGATGCCGAGATTGGAAAAGATATCCGGCTCATAAGTCTGCGTCCGGCTGGTGATGAGGATGATATCGATCTCCGTGCCGAGCGGCCGCACGACAGCGGCGCGGCCGAGTGTTACGCGGCTGTTGCGGAAACTCTGCCAGCCGGCCTCGGCCGTGCGCATCACCTTTATACGGAAATCGAGCGGTTCGCCGCCTTGCGGGCTGGATTTGCCGCCGATGCGCAGGTCAATCTCGGCACCCTCCCCCGCCGCGTGACAGAAAGACACGGCGATCGGGTCCCAGATCGTCGCGACAGCGAAATTGTCCATGCCGCGGTCCACCATGCGCCGCAGAATATGGGTGGCATCACCGGCAACACCGCCACCCGGATTGTCCCAGATGTCCGATACCACGACCGGCTTCTCCTGATTGCCGCTGCGAATGGCGAGAACCCGGTCGAGACCCGTTTCCGTATCCAGCATTGGCATGGCTGTCAGCTTGCGCATGGCATAGAGCTCGCGGCCGAGCTTTTCAGCCAGCGCCTCACCCTTCGCCCTGTTATTATCGGTGACGACAACGATGCGCGTTCCCATATCCGGTACGTCGCCGGCCATGAAACCATGAATGACCGAAATCGATAGGATGCCGTCCCTGCCCTCCATTGCCTTCAGCCGGTCGACATAAGAACGCATCGGCTCGCGGCTGGTGGGATAAATAGTGATCATGCGGCAATCGAAAGTCGAGATGACCGGTTTGATCTCTCCCCGAAGCGTGCGCAGCGCCATCTCCACCACATGTTCGCCGCGCTCTTCGAAATCCGTGTGCGGAAACTCCAGAAACGTCGCCATGATGTCGAGATTTTTGACCCGAAGCGCCGTCAGGTGGCTGTGGGGATCGAATTCCGCTGCGATCAGCACTTCCGGTCCAACCATCGCGCGGATGTGGGAGAGGAAATCGCCTTCCGGATCGTCATAACCCTGCGCCACCATGGCTCCATGCAGGCCAAGGACCACGGCATCTACGGGCATGGCGGCGGCGAGTTCGGCAAGAATCGTGTCCCGCAGCGTTTCATAAGTCTGGCGCTGGATAAGTCCCGCCGGTTCCGCCCAGCATGAGGTTCCCTCAATCACCGTGAACCCTTCCGCCTTGCCGCGACGACGCAGAATCGGCACGGGCGACGAGCAGAGCGTCGGCGTTTCGGGATGCTCGCCCGGCCCGGCATAAAAAGCCGCACGGAAAGCGTCCATATCCGTCGGTACGGGTGAAAACGTGTTGGTTTCAGTGGCGAGCGACGCCGTGAAGAAGCGCATATTTCCAGATTCTCGTTGCCGGTATCTGCATTTTCGCAGCTTCCGATTCCAATTTAATTAGCCGGGTAACTTTACCAGACGGTACCGCGCGCTGTGACCTTCTCAACGCGTGTTACGACACCGTTTCGATGGAAAACCATCCTGTCGAAAAGATTGCTGACGACGCAGGTGTGGTTCGGCACGACCTTTACCACATCACCGATTTCAGGCCGCCCGGAAGCGCAGCCGGACAGATCAACGACGGCGTGTTCTTCCGAAAGCGAGACGATTTTTGCGCCCTCACAACCTTCGATCAGCCCATAATCGCTGAAACCCAGGAGATCCGAGGTCAAGGCCTTGGATCCGCTGTCCAGCACCGCCCGATCGGCCGTAGGCCTCGAAACGACGGTGGCGAGAACATGCATGGCGAGATCGCCGGTCGTGCAATGTCCCGCGCGCAGCATGGCGCGATCATTATAGACATAGGTGCCTGCCCGATGTTCGGTCGCGGAAGGAACGAGATGGGCGGAATAAAAATCGGGCGAACCGCCGCTGGAACGGACCGGGCAGTCAATGCCCCTTGCCGCAAGCAACGCCATGGTTTTGCGAAGGAAGTTTTCCACCGTCTCGGCCCCATCCGGTGCCGGATAGGTCAAAATGCCCTTGAATCTGAGGCCCGGGGCCGCAACAATCTTTTCCGCAAGCGCCAATGCCGCTTCCGGCGTCTGCACGCCGCAGCGCTTGCCGCCCGTATCGCATTCGACAAGCACGGCAAGCGGCATTACTGCCTCGAATGTATCGGCAAGACCGGCAATCGTGACCGCGCTATCGGCAACCACGCTCAGCCCGCCGATGCGCGCATTCAACGCCTTCAGCTGCGAAAGCTTTGCTGCACCGAGAATATTGTAGGTGATCAGGATGTCATCGAAACCGGCATCCGCGAAAACTTCCGCCTCACTGACTTTCTGGCAATTAATGCCGATCGCACCAGCCTGCAGCTGCTGTTTTGCGATAGCCGGTATCTTGTGCGTCTTGATATGCGGCCGGAAAGCCTTACCGTGTTCATCCAGATAGGATTGCGCCCTGAGGATATTGGCACTGAGCCTATCCTCGTCAATGACGGGCATTGGCGTTGAAATCGCATTGAGGGGTGTGCCCACATCAGGCCAGGGATAGGTCATCATCTACTCTCAAAAATAGGCAAATTGGGCTTCAAGCCAGCGGCTTATAAGCGATAACGTCCATTTCCACCTTGGCATCGACCATCAGCGGTGATTGCACGGTCGAGCGCGCGGGTGGATGATCGATGAAATATTTCTGGAAAACGGCGTTGAAGCTCGAAAAATCCCGCGCATCATCCAGCCAGACATTGACCTTGACCACATCGGCAAGCGTACAATCCGCCAGCGCCAGAACATCCCTGATATTCGCGACCACCTGCTCGGTCTGCGCCACGATGCCGCCGGTCACGACCTCGCCATCAACAGTCGGCACCTGCCCCGAAACATAAACGAAATCACCGGCGCGAACGGCCTTGGCAAATGGCCGACGCTGTCCGCCGGCCTGACTGTCCGCCGTCTCGTATCTTACCAGTTTCTGTTTCTGCATTGGTCCTCGCAAATTATTTTCATAATTTCAGAAATTTACAGGGTTTATAGCCTCTTTTATGACGAACTTCCATAAGCTATGTAAATTATTTAGCAATCGCGGACATTACCCCGCAAAGACGGTCTCGGTCTTTTACCCCAGTTGATTGCGGGAATACGCACTTTGAAGGCAAAAAGCGGTACTTCACCAAAGAACGTTCGTTGCTATCGTGCGGAAAGCCCACGCGACATTCATCAGCCGCCTCGAATCCGCGAATTCGGCCTCCAATGAATAGTCAGCACATTCATTCAAAGAAAAAGTTTGCCGCGGCTAACATCAAAATCAAGAGGCGCCGAGAATGTCTGTTATGACGGCACCTCTCGCTATGGTCGATTCTTCGGCCGGATCAGCCCTGTGCAGCAACCCGATCATTCGCGGTCACTCTCCGCGTAATCTCCCGCGCGATCTTCTGTGCCTGCACACGAATATCCGGAACAGCGGTTATCTCCCAGAACCGGCCTGCCGTCAGCGCACCCGCGGCGAAAAGACCGGGCCAGCTTCGTCCGTCCGTCCGCAGCAAATGGGAGTGGTCGTCAACCTCGACCCCGAGCCCGAAAGGGTCCAGTGAAATAACACCCTCGCCGCACATGGCTTCAAGAAGCCGCGAATGACCGATGCCGGCCCGCTCCATGCCCGTGCAATTGACGACCCAATCGACCTGAAGTTCCCTCACCACTTGTGTATGTCTGCGGCGGTAGCGCACGGCAATCCCCTCCTCCCCTTCGTCTATGGACCGGAGGTAACCCGCATGAATTTCCAGAATGCCGTCCGAGAGCAACTTCTCGAAAGCACCAGAGACCTCAGGCGCGATGCGGTGCCGATGGATATTCCACCAAGGCAAGGCATGCCGAAGAAACCGGCTGCGCTGCGCAGGTGTAAGGCGTTGCCACAGCAATTGTGTTTTCGGCCGCAAACCATCCATAACGGTGCGCCACGGTGCGCCATCGCTGACCTGTTTGCGTAAAGACTGCAGCAACAGGCTGATCTCCGTCGAGCCATCAGGCAGCTCAGGCTCCGTGGGGGGAGCAGGCGGGCTGACATGCGGATGCGGCACCAGGCCGCGTCGGGAGAGAACATGGATCGGGCCTTGATGCCCTTTTCCCCGCAGGGTCAGAACCTGATCGATCATCGTCAGACCCGAACCCAGAATACAGATGCGATCTCCGGCCTTGACTTTGGACAGCCATCCCGGCTGCCAGCAGTGACCGATGATACGTTGTGGCCCCTCTTCTTCCCTCGCGACAGTTTGCACCGGCAAACTCGCCGCGCCGACACCGAGACACAAAACGACATTCTGCGCGCGCAGCTGCTCGCCATTCTCCAGAGCGAAAGAAAATCCACCCTTGCCATCCGGGCGACAGGCCGAAGCCTTGGCCCGAACGAAATCCACCCGCGCCCGTTGCTCCCTGCTTCTAAGCAAACCCGCCAGCCTGTCGCGAAGATAAAGACCATAGTCTCCACGCGAGGCGAACAGCAGAGGATCCTCCGCTATCCCATTTTCCGCCAACCAGTCGACAAAATCACCGGGGCGGTCAGGGAAGACACTCATTCGACCGGCTGGCACATTCAGCCGATGATAGGGAAGTTCGGTACGATAGGCGGTGCCGCGCCCGAAATCCGATTCATCGCCCACGATAGCGATCGAGGCTTCCGCCGGCAGGGACGATAAAAGATGAGCGGCGGTACAAATGGCCGAGAAACCCGACCCGACGAGAGCGACATCATAGGACATTCATTCCTCCAACCTGCGACAGCTTGAACAGCCAGACGACGGGCGTCGAACCCAACGATACTCTAGTCAATGAGTAGAGATTAAACATCCGCGAATGTCCACCCTTCACTTTTTGCCGCGGGATGATCGGATGTGCAGTGGGTCAAAACCAAAAAGTTAGCCGCGGCAAACTTCTGCGCGGGCATACATTCCTTGTGTGAAAAGACGCGATCCGCGCCCGTCTGTCTGATCGTCAGGGCGAAGTTAGCCGCGGCTAACCGTCAAACTGTCACAAAAAACAAAAGTGATTCTTCCACAATGCCTTAGCGGCACTTTCGCACCTGAGAAAAAAGCCTATTGCGCCAAAAAGAGAATCGGCGCTTATATCTCAGTTGCGGAAAAAACCGCCTTTTTCGAAAAAAACCGCTACTGCAATTTCGAGCGAAAGAAGACCGATGACACAGAGTGCCGATTTAAGACGTGCCGCAGGAGCACCCGACCTGACGAGTCTTATACAACAGCATTCGGCTGCGTTGTCAGCCCAATTGCAGGCTCATAATGCAAATACATTTTCACCACACACCGAAAAGAGCATGCGCCATTTCTCACCGGCAGAAACCGCGCGGCTGATCGGTATCGGCGAGGCCTATCTTCGTCAGATCGCCGCCGAACGCCCGGAACTCGATGCGGCCCAAGCCTCCGGCCGCCGTTCCTATTCGGTTGAGGATATGGACGAGATCAGAAAATTCCTTGATCAGGGCGCGCGCGGCACCCGCCGTTATCTGCCACACCGCCGTGATGGCGAAGAGTTGCAGGTCATCGCCGTCATGAACTTCAAGGGCGGTTCTGGAAAAACCACGACGTCTGCACATCTGGCGCAATATCTGGCGCTGCGCGGTTACCGGGTGCTCGCCATCGATCTCGATCCGCAGGCCAGCCTGTCAGCGCTCTTCGGTCATCAGCCAGAGATTGATGTCGGTCCGAACGAAACGCTTTATGGCGCCATTCGTTACGATGACGAACGCCGGCCGATCGCTGAAATCGTTCGCGGCACCTATATTCCTAATCTCCATATCGTTCCGGGCAATCTGGAACTCATGGAATTCGAACACGACACGCCCCGCGCTCTGATGCGCCGCGCACCCGGCGATACACTGTTTTTCGCCCGCATTGGTCAGGCAATTGCCCAGGCGCAGAACTTCTATGATGTCGTGGTCATCGATTGCCCGCCGCAGCTTGGTTATCTGACGCTTTCGGCGCTGACAGCCGCCACATCCGTCCTCGTCACCGTTCATCCGCAAATGCTGGATGTGATGTCGATGAACCAGTTCCTTGCCATGACCGGCGACCTTCTCGCCGAAATCGGCAGGGCGGGCGCACGTTCCGACTATAACTGGATGCGTTATCTGATCACCCGTTTTGAACCGAGCGACGGACCGCAGAACCAGATGGTCGCCTTCCTGCGCTCGATTTTCGGTGAAAACGTCCTCATCCACCCGATGCTGAAGAGCACGGCCGTCTCGGATGCCGGACTGACCAACCAGACACTTTTCGAAGTGGAAAGAACCCAGTTCACCCGGTCCACCTATGACCGTGCGCTGGAAGCCATGAACAACGTAAACGCTGAAATCGAAGGACTGATTAAAAAAGCGTGGGGTAGGGCAGCATGAGCAGAAAACAGATATTCGCCAATCTTGGTACTCCGGCCGCCGACAGCAATGAGACCGCATCCGAGCGGTCGCGTCCGCGTATCAGGCCCATCCTTGGCTCTCCGGAACTCGTGACCGATGTTCTGAATTCCCCGGTGGGAATGATCGGCCAGTCGCTCAGCGAGGTATCGGAACGCGCCAAGCGTGCGGAAGAAATCGAAAGGCAGCTCGCAGAAGGTCTCACGATCGTTTCGCTCAATCCTGCCGATATAGATCCCTCTTTCATACCTGATCGCATGCCAGCCTCCGAAGAGGCGGATGCAGGTCTGGTTGAAGCCATTCGTGAACAGGGCCAGCAGGTTCCCATTCTGGTGCGCCCGCATCCCGAGTTCCCCGGCCGTTATCAGGTCGCCTTTGGTCATCGTCGCCTGCGTGCAGTCTCCAGCCTCGGTATTCCGGTCAAGGCGGTCGTACGTGATCTCAGCGATGAGCAGCTCGTCGTTGCCCAGGGACAGGAAAACAACGAACGTCGCGATCTCACCTATATCGAAAAGGCACGCTTTGCCCAGAAACTGCAGATACGGTTTCCGCGAGATACGATCATGGCCGCCATGTCGCTGCACAAGGGCGATCTCTCCAACATGCTGTCGGTTGTCGGCCGCATTCCGGAGGATCTGGTCGATCTTATTGGCCCCGCCCCAACTGTCGGCCGTCGTAACTGGATGGACCTTGCCGATCAGCTTTCCTCTTCTCAGGTCAAGGAAGCGGCCCGTGCCTATGTGAGGGATGCCTCGGTTGCTGCCCTGCCATCGGAAGACCGTTTCAAGTCGCTTCTGGATTTTCTGAAGCCCAAGGCGCAGGCAAAAAAAACCGGTGTCTGGTCATCCGAAACCGGCGGCCGGCTGGCAAAGGTCGTCGAAAGCGACCGCAAGCTGGATATCTCTATCGACAAGAACGAAGCGCCGGAATTTGCCGAGTTCGTTCTGGAACATCTTCAAACGCTGTTTGCCGAATACCGGTCCAAGCAGTGAGTTTTAACTCGAACGACTAACAGGAGACGCATCACAAAAGAAAAAAGCCCCCGAACGTTGCCGCGCGGAAGCCTTTCTTTGATTTAAGCACCCGAAGAATCTCATTTCCGCGAATCATAGTCAAGAGTCTTGGCATCGAATTTTTCGGTGAGCGATTTTCTTTTGCCTTGTGAAAGGTGAAAGACATGGACAGCACATGTGTAACGACGCCCTTTGGGCGGCGAGCGATGTCGTTTGGCGTCCTCGCGACTCAATTTGCCACGCAGAAAAACAAGAAGATCGAAGCGGTCGATAAATGGAAACTCTATCGTTCGGTCTGTGAAGCCAGGCCTTTGCTTGGCGTGACCGATCGCTCGCTTGCGGTCCTGAACGCGCTTTTGAGTTTTTATCCCAAGAACGAACTTTCCAGCGAAGCCGGTTTGGTCGTCTTCCCGTCGAATGCGCAATTGTCACTCCGTGCCCACGGCATGGCCGAACAGACATTGCGCCGGCATCTTTCGGCTCTTGTCGAAGCCGGCCTCATCATTCGCAAGGACAGCCCGAACGGAAAACGATACGCCCGCAAACACCGGGGAGGGGAAATCAGCGAGGCTTACGGTTTTTCGCTGGCACCGCTTCTTGCCCGCAAAGCGGAAATTGAGGAACTCGCCGAACGCATCGTCAGCGAGCGGCTCGATCTTCAGCGGCTTCGTGAAAGTATCAGCCTTTGCCGCCGCGATATCCAGAAACTCTGCGACATGATTGCTGCGAGCGGTCAGGTCGAAGCCTTCGAAGGGTTTCAGACACGTTACAACGCCATTGCCCGCTCTCTCGGTCGCAATTCCAAGCCCGCGGAACTCAAAGAAATCGGCGGTTTTTTGGCCTCTTTGCGTGCGGAAGTAACCAACTATCTGGAAAATATTGAAAAATCGGAAAATTTGGGCGGCAATGACTGCCAAAATGAGCGCCTCATAAAGAATTCAGAATCCGAATCCATATCTAAACGGCAGGATTTGCACGAGCCGGTAACCACTGCACCTGCCAGCACGGTAAGCGCCCAGCCGGCATATGCGGCACCCATCAGTGCAAAACCTTCACCGCCATCGCCAAAGCCTGTTCTTCAAAAGCAATTTTTTGTTCCTGATATTGTTTTGGTTTTGAAGGCTTGCCCTGACATCTCACTCTA
The DNA here is from genome assembly GCF_001541315.1 of Agrobacterium tumefaciens str. B6. Lineage (GTDB taxonomy): Bacteria > Pseudomonadota > Alphaproteobacteria > Rhizobiales > Rhizobiaceae > Agrobacterium > Agrobacterium radiobacter. Next base: position 17,183 of record NZ_LMVK01000002.1, read on the forward strand.
TGCCCCAGGCGGAGCGGTTACAGGCTGGCGTGATCTGGAAGTGGCGACATCGGTGATCAAAACCATGTTCAACATCAGCCAGTCCGCCTATCAGGATGCGCTTGCCACATTTGGCCGACAGGGAACCGCAGCCATTCTCGCCTGCCTTCTGCAGAAAGCAGATCAGATAAGTTCGCTTGGCGGGTATCTGCGCAATCTGACCCGTAAGGCGGAGGAAGGCGGCTTCGACATGCAGACAATGCTTCTGGCGCAGTTGAGAGGGCGTAAGGACACTATGGAGGCCAGCATGCCCTGCTGAGTTAACGGAGCGTGGAAACGGTCTCGGCTTGCGGAAAAAGCAGACCGAAGTTACATTAACGCCGTTTCCGCAAGAAAAAGAGATTCGCATGAGGCTGCTGATATCAACAGTGCAGCCAAGGGTTTCTATGGTTAATGCATGGTAATGAAAACTAACTTCGAATTAGCTTTCGTTTGCGTTTTTCCATGATTGGTTTCAATCGCTTGAGTCAGGGATATTTTTCGTCGGAATTGCGCCGACAAGGGCAGAAAGTGCAATCTATATGCACGGATCACCCGTCAAAGTGGGCATGTGGCACCGGATAAAAAGCATGTCCGGCTGCTGGAAAACCGCGGATGAAATCTACGGGAATGCACACACGGCGGCAATGGGACTTGGGTGGAGGCGGGAGACGTTGAACTTTCCGCAAGGTCCCGCGTTTGCGCTTCATTGCTTAAACGGATGGCTGAGCCGATGAATTTTCCGGACGATATGGAACTGGCCGTCGCTCTCTATATGGCGGACAACGCTTTGCCCCGGGACAGGGCCATTGAAAAGCTTCTGAGGGCGGAGCTCGAAAATGCTGGCCATCTTCCCGGCGGCCAAGGTCGACCGCCCGAAATCATCGACGGGCAACCGAGCGCGGATTATGTCCAATATAGCTCCTACCTTGATGAGGACACCTGAAAGGGGCGGAACCAAAGCGGGCGAGGGCTGTTTATGGCGCAAACAATTGTGCCAGGATGCGTCCCATGTTTCCAAGATCATTTTTTCTCGCAGCCGCGTTCGCCACCATGACCGGCCTGCCAGTAATTGCCCAACCCCTTGAGGTCAGTACGCTCGAGGTTTCCAGGGCGGATAGCACCACGCTTCCGCCAAAGGTCTTGGCCCCGAACTACATCACCGATGTTTCGGGAAAAAAGGTTCGTCTGGTCGGGCCGCGTTTTTATCCCGACAGTGCGCGGGCGCTGGAGTTTCCCGGTCGAAAATTGAATCCGGTCGAAGCGGGCGGCGAAGAGATTTTCTCCCAACGGTGAGGCCATTGGTGAGCGGACGTATCGCGACGACCAACATTTGACGGGGGTGGCATGAGAGCCAAGGGCGAGACTTATTCACGCAAGGCGGATGGGGAAAGCTGGATAAGGCAGGAGGGCCAGGATGCTGGAAAGGCCAGTTTCCCCGAACTGTTCTTCGATATGGTCTTCGTTTTCGCGCTGATCCAGCTCTCCCACGCCCTCGCCAAGGATTTTGGGCCGACGGCCGCGCTTGAAGCGGGCATCCTGATATTATCGCTTTGGTGGTTATGGATACACACCACCTGGATTACAAACCTGCTGAACACAGAAAAGGAGCCGGTCAGAATTCTGCTGTTTATCCTGATGTTCGGTGGTGTTTTGCTCGCCATCGCGCTGCCGGAGGCTTTTGCGGAGCAGGGCCTTGTCTTCGCCCTGATCTACAGCGTGATGCAGGTGGGGCGGAGCCTCTTTGCGCTATATGCTTTCAAGGACGAAGACCGGCAGTCCTTTCTGGTCTTTGTGCGCGTGACAATCTGGCTCGCGGTATCAAGCCTGTTCTGGCTGGCCGGCGGGCTTGTCGATCTGGCGGATCGCATTCTCCTGTGGGGCATCGCGCTTGCAATCGAATATGCCGGCCCCGCCTGCCGTTATGTCGTACCGGGCTTGGCCTCAAGCGACGAGGACAGGCTACATCTTTCCGGCGAGCATCTGGCGGAGCGATGTGCGCTCTTCGTCATCATCTGTCTTGGGGAAACGATCCTCACCACCGGGCGCACGGCCACGGAATATATGAATTCGGGCCTGACATTCATCGTCTTCTGCTCGGCCTTCGTCAGCACCGTGGCGATGTGGTGGATTTATTTCCATCATGGGCAGGAAGAGGCTTCGCGAAAAGCCGAGAACGCCGAAGAAAAAGCGAAGATTGCCCATAATCTTTTTAACTACGGGCATTTGCCCATTGTAGCCGGCATTATCCTGACGGCAGTAGGTGAGGATTTCAGCCTTTCCCATGCGCGAGAGGGCGCAACGATGCGGGAGGCGATCGCCATTCTCGGCGGTCCCGTCCTGTTTCTGTCCGGCAATATCGGCGTCAAGATTGCCGCCGCCTATCAGCGGCCGGTTTCGCATTTTGCCGGCGTGGCGGCGCTCTGCCTGGTTTTGCCGGTGCCGGGTATTCCGCTTTTTGTGCTGCAGCTGGCAAGCACGGGGATTCTCCTGCTCGTCGCCCTCTGGGAATATCTGGCGCTGAAAAAAGCAGGCAGCAATGCCTGACGGCTAATCATCCATAGGCAAGATTACGCACCCTGTCGTTCCAGAGCCGAAGGCTGCGCGCATAGGCTTCCTCAAAGGGCAGGGTCATATCATTGACCAGCATCAGCGCGATAGCGGCGGGGGGAATGATGATGGTTTCGGCCCTTTCGTCCCTTGCCGCCCCCGTCCAGACCGCCCGCCCATATTCGAAGGGGGTGGACATGGTCGGCAATTCGGCGGGCGGCGCCTCGCGGGGGGGAATGAGGAATGCCACATCCCTGCCCTTTGCAAGGCCAAAAATCCTGGTGGTGCGAAAAGGGGTAAATTGCGCAAAATCCCGCGTATTGCCGAGAATGGTGAGGTTTTCCACCGAAAGCAGCCGCGCCGTGTCCCGGTGAAGTTCCTGATAGGATGGCCGGGCGACGCCGATGATAGTGCTTCGGGCGCGAAGCGGGTTGAGAAGATGGACGACCGTGTTGAGCGGCAGGCGCATCTCCAGAATGCCATGCAGGCCGAGCAGGCTTTGAAACTGTAAAGACAGACCGCCGATCGGCAGATAGGCGATCCGTTCCGAGGATGTGGCTTTCGCCGCCTGCGAAAGCGAGTGGCAAAGGGGAATGCCGCAGGCCTGTGCGGCAAGTTCAAGCTTGCCGCCATTTTCGCCCTGGCCCACATGGCCGTGCAACAGAACGCTGTATCCCGCCATGGAAACCAGACGGGCGGAATGCAGGAACCACGGCGCATCGCGATGTTTCGGCGACATGTAGGCCGGCCAGTCGAGATCCGCCGCTGCCGGCTGCTGCCGATCTCTTTCGATATGTTGCCACATGGCCTCGATGAAACCGGCAAGTTCGGCCGCGGTCACACCGCGATAATGCATGGTGGCGAGCAGCGCGCCGATCTGTATGGGATCGGCATCGCCCTCGAGAATGATCGACAGCGCATCCATCGCCTCGTCTTGGGCGAGTGGCCGGCTGTTGCCGATGCCCATTGCCGAGGTCGCGATATATTTGGCAAGCCGGTGCTGCGGATCGGAATTGTGTCCGATGCGGGCGAGACGGTCGGCAATATTTTCCGGTGTCGGCTGGCCTTCGAGAAGAACGCTGGGGCGAAGCGAGAGCGGCGGCGCCTTCATCAATACCGGCTGTTCCCAACCGCTTTTATCGAGGGCAGCCGGCGCCTCCGGTCTGTCCTGCGAATAGTCGATCAGGTTTTCGGCCTCCGCCGCCAGCGAACGAATGCGCAGCCGCATATTCTCCGCAAAGGGGGTAGGGCGCAGGCCCTGGCCAGTACGCAAAAAAAGCGGGTCTCCGTATCTCTCCCGGAGCTGCTGCAGGATGCGGCTCATCGAAGATGTCGGCAGTCCCATGCCCGCAGCAGCGCGGCTTACACTGCCTTCCCGCAACAACGCATCAAAAGCGACAAGTAATTTCAGTTGTCCGAGCCTGTCGGGTTTTGTCGTGGAGGCTGGTTCTTCTTTTCTCTTGCCGGTTGTCATCTTGCGATTTTTTTACTCCGCCGCTTATTCGGGGAGCCCTTTTTGCAATTTCTGGAATTTAGAACTGTTCGAAAACAAACGCGTTGCGCCCGCATCCCCTCCTAAATAAGTGGGGTTAAATTCTCAAGTTAAATGCGGGGGCGTAACATGGAATTGAAGTACCGCGGTCAGAACAGGGCTGCGACAATAATAAAGACCGGTGTTTCTGCAGCAATGGCTGGCACGGCTTTGAGCCTTGCTCTGCCGGCATTTGCGCAGCAGGCGTCCGAGGGAACCACGGTTCTTCAGCAGATTGTGGTCACCGCATCCGGCTTCGAGCAGAATGTGAAAGACGCTCCGGCCAGCATCACAGTTGTCACGCGGGAAGATCTGGAAAAGGGCTCCTACCGCGATCTGACCGATGTCCTGCGCGAAGTTCAGGGCGTGTCCGTCACCGGCATTGCCAATGAAAAGGATATTTTCATTCGCGGATTGCCCGGCGCCTACACGCTGGTTCTGGTTGACGGCAAGCGGCAGAGCACACGCGATGCCCGCACCAACGGCAATTCCGGCTTCGAACAGAGTTTCGTGCCGCCGGTATCGGCGATCGAACGCATCGAGGTAGTGCGTGGGCCGATGTCTTCGCTTTATGGTTCGGATGCCATGGGCGGCGTCATCAACATCATCACCCGCAAGGTCGGCGATGTCTGGTCCGGCTCGGTCACCACCGAAGGCACGGTTCAGCAACATTCCAAATTCGGCAATAGCGGTCAGGTCTCCTGGTATGCCAACGGACCGATCCTGAAGGACCAGCTCGGCCTGCAGGTCTGGGGCAGGGGCTTCACGCGCGGCGAAGACGGTATTCTGAACGGCACCACGGGCGCCAGGGAATATGATTTCAACGGTCGCCTGACATTCACGCCGAATGAAGATCATGACATCTATCTCGAAGGCGGCAAGACGCGGCTGCGTCGCGACGCCGAACCCGGCGAGACGCTGGCAGCGACGGATGCCAACGGCACCTACAACACCAATACGCGTGACCATTGGTCCCTGTCGCATACCGGCCGCTGGGGGCCGACCACATCCGAATTCTCGTTCCAGCAGGAATGGGCGGAGCGCACCAACTTCACCAGAAATATCCGCACGGGCCGCGTGACCGAAAACCCGCGCTCGCCGGAAGTGCGCAATACCGTTCTCGACGGCAAGTTCACCACGCCCTTCGAATTGTTCGGCAACCACACGCTGGTCACAGGCGGACAATATTTCGAGGCGCGGCTGACGGACCAGAATCCGGGACGCCGCACCGGTCGCGATGAGACATTTTCGGCGACGCAATGGGCGCTCTTCCTTGAGGATGAATGGCGCATTGTCGATAATTTCGCGCTGACGGGCGGTCTTCGTCTCGATAATCACGAGAAGTATGGCAATCACTTCAGCCCGCGCCTTTATGGCGTCTGGAGTGCGACCGAAGAGCTGACCATCAAGGGCGGCATTTCCACCGGTTTCCGCGCCCCGGAAATCCGCCAGATCGCGCCGGGTTACGCCTATACGACGGGTGGCGGCGGCTGCAGCTATGGCCCAAGCGGCACCTGCGGCGTGATCATCGGTGATCCCAACCTCGAAGCGGAAAAGAGCACGAGCTACGAAGTCGCCGCCCTCTGGGACAATGGCGACGTCGCTCTCGGCGCTACCTATTTCTATACCGATTTCAAGGACAAGATCTCCAACGCGCTGGTGCTCAATCCGGATGGAACACCGGCCCGCTGGAGCGAAGACCGCAACTATCGTCTCTGGTATAACTACAACATCGACGATGCGGTCATTCAGGGTGTGGAACTGACGGCGACCTGGTATGCGACGCCAGAACTGACGCTGCGCGGCAACTATACCTATACGCATTCCGAACAGAAAACCGGTGACTACGAAGGTTTCCCCCTGGCGCGCACACCTGAGCATATGGCCAATCTGCGCGGCGACTGGGTGACCCCGATCGATGGTCTGGAAGCCTGGGCCTCGCTGAATTACCACGGATCGGAAATCAATGCCGGCCCGCGCATCGGCACGAATGGCACGCCGGTGACGATCAATGGCAAGGCCGGTCGCAAATATGACGCCTACACCACGCTGGACATCGGGGCGAAATATGCGGTCGCCGAAAATGTTGACCTCAATGCCGCCATCTACAATGTCTTCGACAAGGATGTCGGCACCGATGATTTCAACACCGTCATGGAAGGCCGCCGTTTCTGGATCAGCATGACAGCCAAGTTCTGATCTGGACACAGTCACAGAGATTCAGAGGCGCCCAAGGGCGCCTCTTTTTTTGAACGTTCGTCTATTGACCTCAACTATGGTTGAGGAATTATACCGGCTGCTCTTCACTGTGTTTCCGCGTTTTCCGAGCGGAAATCGTGCCGGAAGCAGGAGCCAGAATGGAAAATACCGTATTCAAACACAGTCTGACGGTCGGGGAGGTTGCCCGTCGCAGCGGCATCGCCGTCTCCACAATCCATTTTTATGAGACGAAAGGATTGATCGAGGGCTGGCGCACCGCCGGTAACCAGCGTCGTTATCATCGTGCTGTTCTGAGACGCATCGCCATCATCCGCATCGCGCAGCGCGCCGGGATACAGCTCAGCATTATCAGGGACGCGATGGCCGATCTGCCGCAGGATCGGGTGGCGACGACGGCCGATTGGCGCAGGTTCTCCCAATCCTGGCGGGAAATGCTCCAGCTTCGCATCAACAACCTGATCATGCTGCGCGATCAGCTGACCGGCTGTATCGGTTGCGGATGCCTTTCGCTGGATGATTGTCCGTTACGCAATCCGAATGATGTTCTGGCCGATGACGGCGCGGGTCCGCGCCGTCTCGTATCCGCCGAGTGAGCAGAAGTTTCGGCACGGGACGATTGTCCCTCACTCGGATTCGGCTGGAACCCAAACGCTGACGCTGCCGCCATTGGTGGGAAAGACGCCCTTGCCGCTCTCATCAAGGGTAATATGTTCTTCCCGGTGCCCCAGAAAGTCGCGCCAGACCGCCCCGGCGTGATCGGGACCGAGATCGATCTGCTTTTCCGCCGGCTCGCCATTCGACATCACCACCACGCAGCCCGGCGCATCGGCGGTGCCGTTGCGAATAAAGGCAATGCAGCTTGGGTCGTCGAAAATATCCGTCTGGGCTCCGTTGGCGAAACGGCTGCGGGCCTCGATAAGCGCCGGCAGGCATTCGATGGCGGGAATGATGATCTCGTGTTCGTTGCCGTCATTGCCGGTGTCGGTATAACCAGTGCCGAACAGATCCGGATAAAAGACGCAGGGCACGCCCTCTTCGCGCAGCAGAATGATAGCGTAAGCCAGCGGCTTGAACCAGGGTTCCACCGGCGCTTCCAGCGATTGCAGCGGCTGCGTGTCGTGATTATCGACGAGCGTGACGGCATGGTCGGGAACGGCGGAGACAAGCGAGCCGTCGAAGATGCTGCGCATGTCGAAATCACCACCCTGTTTCGAGGCGTCGTGAAAGCGGTGATGAAGGGCGACGTCGAAAAGCATGAGCTGCTTGTCGACCAGCTCAAGATAGCTTTTCAGCGCCTCGAGATCGGGGTGCCAATATTCCGCCACGACGAACAGATCCGGATCGACCGTTTCGCGCATATTGCCGACCCAGTCGCGGAAGAACCAGGCCGGGATGTGTTTTGCGGCGTCCAGACGAAAGCCATCAACCTGTACTTGCTCGGAGAGCCAGCGGCCCCAATATTTGAGTTCCTCGTAAACCGCCCGGTTTCTGAACTCGACATCCGCGCCCATCAGATAGTCGAAATTGCCGTTTTCCTGATCGACTTCCTCATTCCATTCCCCATCGCCATATTCGTTGACGAGGCGGAAAATGCCGTCTTCGGTCGGCTCCTCGATATGGTCGACACCGCTGAAGCACTTCAGGTCCCAGATGAATTTGGAATGTTTGCCGTTGCGGCCGGGAAAGGTGAAGCGTGTATAGGCAAGCGCCTGAAAGTCTTCATCGTCTATTTCGGTGCGGTCTTCGGGATTGACGCGGCGAACCCGTACCTTTTCCTTCTCGTCGGCACCCATCTTGTGATTGAGAACGACATCGTGAATGACACGGATGCCATTCTCCTTCAGCGTCTTGCCCGCATGTTCAAGGGCGGCGCGATCACCATATTTGGTGGCGACGGTGCCCTTCTGGTCAAATTCGCCGAGGTCGAAGAGATCGTAGGTGTCATAACCCACCGAATAACCGCCGGCGGCGCCCTTGTAGGCGGGCGGCAGCCAAACGTCGGTGATACCCATTTTCGCAAGGCTTTCGGCCTTTTCCGCCACCTCGCTCCATAATTTCCCTCCGTCCGGATAATACCAATGGAAGAACTGAAGCAAGGTGCGTCCGGCCATATTTCCCTCACAGTAGTTAGCAGGTCGCGCCATAAACGGCCCGGCGGCGAAAGGGTTCCGCCGCCGGGGATGCGCGATCTGCAATTGTGAGGCCCGATGGCCCGTCCGTATATTAGCCGGCTATGTCGAGAAGAGCAGCGCCCGCCTGCAGATAGTCGCCTTCCTTGACGATCAGACGGACTTTGCCGGCCTTGGGGGCGACAATCTGCGTCTCCATCTTCATGGCTTCCATGACGGCCAAAAGATCGCCTTGTGAAACCGTGTCGCCGTCTTCTACCTTGAAGGACTGCAAGGTGCCGGAAACCGGGGCGAGGATTTCACCTTCCTTTTCCTTGGTGGCGGCGGCGCCCGGAACAGCCGCGCTGCTGCCGCTAACCGCACCGAGACTGGAAAGCAGCAGGCTGGGCAGGCCAACCGATACGCGCTTGCCGTCGATTTCCAGAAAAGTGCGAGTAACGGAAGGGTCGTCGGCCGGTGCCGGTCGTTCCATCGCATCCGGCATGGCGGCAAAATCGGTCTCGATCCAGCGGGTATGAACCTTGAAACCGTCAGTGCCGATGAAGTCTTCGGTTTCGATCGCGGCGCGATGAAATGGCAGCACCGTGGCGATGCCTTCGATGCGGAACTCCTTCAGCGCGCGGCGGGCGCGACGCAGGACCTGATCGCGGTCGGCACCGGTGACGATCAGCTTTGCCATCAGCGAGTCGAATACGCCAGGCACGCTGGAGCCGCTGACGACACCGCTATCCACGCGAATCCCGGGACCTGAAGGTGCGTCGAAAACCGAGATCGAGCCGGGTGTGGGCAGGAAACCCCGGCCGGGATCTTCGGCATTGATGCGGAACTCCATGGAGTGGCCACGCGGCTCCGGCGTTTCAAGCACCCGTAGCTTGTGGCCTTCGGCAATGCGGAACTGTTCGATGACGAGATCGATGCCTGTGGTTTCCTCGGTAACCGGATGTTCCACCTGCAGGCGCGTATTGACCTCGAGGAAAGAAATCGTGCCGTCGACGCCGAGCAGGAATTCGACGGTGCCGGCGCCGGAATAACCGGCGGCAGCGCAGATCGCCTTGGCGGCCGCGTGGATTTTCTGACGCTGTTCGGCGGACAGGAAGGGGGCAGGGGCTTCTTCGATCAGTTTCTGGTTCCGGCGCTGCAGCGAGCAGTCGCGGGTGCCGAGTACCAGCACATTGCCGTGCTTGTCGGCGAGAACCTGCGCCTCGATATGGCGCGGCCGGTCAAGGAAACGTTCGAGGAAGCACTCGCCGCGGCCGAAGGCGGCCGTCGCCTCGCGCACGGCGGATTCGTAGAGATCGGCGATCTCTTCCATCTTCCACGCAACCTTCAGGCCGCGACCACCGCCGCCATGCGCTGCCTTGATGGCGACGGGCAGGCCGTGTTCTTCGGCAAAGGCGGTGACTTCGGCGGCGGAAGAGACCGGGCCGTCGCTGCCGGCGACCAGCGGTGCGCCGACGCCGGTGGCGATGCGCCGCGCCTCGACCTTGTCGCCCAATGCTTCGATAACCTGCGGGTCAGGGCCGATCCAGATCAAGCCGGCATCAAGCACGGCCTGCGCGAATTCAGCACGCTCGGACAGGAAGCCGTAGCCGGGATGCACGGCATCCGCGCCGGCACGTTTGGCAATCGCGATCAGCTTGGTGATATCGAGATAGGTCTCGGCCGGGCGCACGCCTTCCAGCGCATAGGCTTCATCCGCCAGCCGGACGAAAAGCGCATCCTGATCGGGATCGGCATAAACGGCGACCGATTGCAGGCCATAATCGCGACATGCGCGGATGATGCGCACCGCGATCTCGCCGCGATTGGCAATCAGCACTTTTTTCATCGCTCTTCTCCTCGGAATTCTATGTTCTTGGCCGCGATTTCGGCGAATGGGCCGATCGGGCGGAATTTAATTTTGGCGTTGACGGGGATCTGCCCGGCAAGATCGAGATGATATTCCGCCACCGCGCCGATGACGGGATAACCGCCGGTCAGCGGGTGATCGGCAAGGAAGAGAACCGGCTGGCCGCTATGCGGTATCTGGATCGCCCCCGTCGCCGTGCCTTCGCTCGGCAGTTCGGCGCTGTCCTTGCGTTCCACCGGCACTTCGCCGGCAAGGCGGATGCCGACGCGGTTCGACTGCGGTGTGACCTGCCAGAGCTGGCCGGTCAGCGTTTCGATACCCTTCTGCGTGAACCAGTCGGTGCGGGGGCCGAGAACGACGTCCAGTGTCACGACTTCACCGGTTGCCGGCGGTTCGAAGGCCGGAACCTCGTTGATCGATACACTGGAGAGGCCGGACTCACCCTTGAGCGAAAGGACGGCGCCAGCGCCCACCGGTTCGGGACCGACGACAGCCAGCGTGTCCGTCGCGAAACTGCCAAGTACCGGCTCAACATCAAAGCCGCCGCGTACCGCAAGATAACAGCGCATGCCCTTCGGCGGCTGGCCGAAAGTAACGACATCGCCGGGTTCGAGGGATACCGGGCCATCGGTCTTTGCCGCGAAGCTGCCATCCGCCGTGGTAATGGTGACGGGGCAGGGCGCACCGGCAATGCCGATGACAGTGCGGCTCGAACTCCTGAAGGAAAAACCGCCGAGCGTCAGTTCAAGGCACGGCGTATTAACCGGATTGCCGACGATGCGGTTTGCGGCGTTGAACGCTCCGCGATCCAGCGCGCCGGAAGCCGATACACCCTGCCCGGTCTGGCCGAAGCGGCCGAGATCCTGGAAAATGGCTGGCATGGGTGCGGCGAGTACCTCGAAATGTGGGTCGTCCCTTGTCGGTTCTTTTTGGGAACTACGCGGTGCCGAGACGGAAATATCGACCGTCTTGCCGGCCTTGTTCACGTCGAAGAAACGCACCCGATAACCCGGCTGGAAAAGTGCGCCGGGATCGCGGTCAATATCCCACATTTTCACCGGCGTCGTGCCGATGATCTGCCAGCCGCCGGGGCTGTTTTGCGGATAGACGCCGCTGAAGGCTCCGGCCAAGGCCACTGAACCGGCCGGAATGCGGGTGCGCGGGCTTTGCCGGCGCGGCACATGCAGGGCCGGATCGCCGCCGACCAGATAACCGAAGCCGGGAGCGAAGCCGCAGAAGGCCACGGTGAATTCGCTTTCGGTGTGGCGGTGGATGACCTCCTCGACGCTCATGCCCGTCAGTTCGGCAACATCGGCGAGGTCTTCGCCATTATAATGGACGGGGATTTCGACGAGATTGTCCGAAGGTGCAATTTTCGCCGAGAGATCGCGGCTTGCGAGCTGCGCAGCCAGCATCTCCGCGCCGATCTTTTCGGGGCGGAAACGGATCATCAACGTGCGGGCCGCAGGCACCGTCTCTTCGATGCCCTCGACCCGATCACTCTGAAGCGAGGCGAAAAGCGCCAGCGTTTCATCGAGATCGGCAAGTTCGACAAGAATGGTGGTGAGGCTGACGGGGAGAAAACGCATCATATCCTCACGCGTGATAGGCGGTGTCGGGAATATCGGTGATGAACATGTGTCCCGGCGCATGGGTAATCGCAAAAGGCACACCGGAGGCCATGACGGCGGCCTGTGGAGTGACGCCGCAGGCCCAGAACACCGGAACCTCGCCGGGCTCGATACGCACCGCGTCCCCGAAGTCAGGTTTCGCAAGATCGATGATGCCGATCTCTTCCGGCGCGCCGACATGCACGGGCGCGCCATGCACCGCCGGAAAACGTCCCGAAATGGTTGCCGCATCGGCGACACGCGACGCCGGGATCGGCCGCATGGAAACGACCATGTTGCCCTTCAGCCGACCGGCCGGACGGCAGGGCCGGTTGGTGAGATACATCGGAACGTTGCTCTTGTCGGTCATGTGGCGGATTTCGATACCCGCTTCGACCATCGGCGTTTCGAAGGTGAAGCTGCAGCCGATCAGGAAGGCGACGAGATCATCGCGCTCCGCCCAGGCGGCAGTGGCATCAGCCGTTTCCTCGGCAAGCTTGCCGTCCCGCCAGATGCGGTAGAGCGGCAGGTCTGTCCTGAGATCGGCGCCGGGAGCCAGAAGCGTGGTGGGCGAGCCGGGATCGGAGACATCAAGCACCGGGCAGGGTTTGGGATTGCGCTGCGCATAAAGCAGGAAATCGAAGGCCCAGTCGCGCGGCAGCACGATCATGTTCGCCTGCGTGAAGCCGGGTGCGATGCCGGAGGTTGGGGCGACGAGGCCGTCGCGATAGGTGGCGCGGGCCTTTCGCGCGGTCTCCGCGTCCGTGTGGTTGAGATAGGATGTCGGTATCGTCATCGGCTACCCTTTCAGCGATTGGATGCGAAGGAGCGGATGTCGATGCCATCAGCCTCGAAACGGCGGCGGATTTCCTGGGCGATGGCGACTGCGCCGGGGCTGTCGCCATGCACGCAGATGGATTGCGCCTCGATTTTTATGATGCTGCCATCGATGGCCTCCAGCGTGCCCTCACGGGCGAGCTGCACCATACGGTCTGCGATCTTTGCCGCGTCATGCAATACGGCACCGGCTTGCCGGCGGGAGACGAGCTGACCTTCAGGCGTATAAGCGCGGTCGGCGAAGGCTTCGGCAACGGTGGCAAGGCCGGCTTTGCGCGCGAGATCGAGGATGGGCGCGTTGGCAAGGCCCATCAGCACCAGCGAGGCATCGACCGCCTTGATGCCGTCGATAACCGCCTGCCCCTGTTTCGCGTCGTTGGCGATGCGGTTGTAAAGCGCGCCATGTGGCTTGACGTATCGCACCGTGGTTGCGGCAGCGGCGGCAATGCCCTTCAGCGCGCCGATCTGGTAGATGACATCGGCAATCAGCTCTTCCGAGGTCACGTCAAGATCGCGGCGGCCGAAGCCGACGCGATCAGGATAGGAGACATGGGCGCCGACGATCACGCCCTTTTCGGCGGCGGCCTTGACGGTGCGGTAAATGCCGGCCGGGTCGCCGGCGTGAAATCCGCAGGCGATGTTGGCGCTGGAAACGATGGCGAGCATCGCCTCATCGTCCCCCATGCTCCACGCACCGTAACTTTCGCCAAGATCGCTGTTGAGATCGATAGCGGCCATGTTTGCCTCCCTTTGTTTATTACAGGCCGAGCAGGCCGAAGATGGTGCCAGCGGACTTGTAGCCCATGTACCAGGTCAATGCGCAAGTCAGAACGCCGAGCAACAGCAGGATGCGCGGATAGCGGTAGCCACCCATCAGGTCTTCGCGTTTCCATGCCGCAAACAGGAAGATGCTGAGGCCGATCGGCAGGATGAGGCCGTTGAGGCCGCCGACGAAGACCAGCATCGCGGCGGGCGGGGGGGTGATCAGCAGGTAGCAGACGAGCGAGACTGCGATGAAAACGACCGTCGCCATATTGCGGGCACGCTCGCTCATATCCTGCTTGAAGACGGGCAGGAATGAAACGGAGGTATAGGCTGCGCCGATGACGCTGGTAATGGCCGCCGCCCAGAAGATGATGCCGAAGAGGCGGAAGCCGAGATCGCCGGCAGCCGAACGGAAGGCCTGTGCGGCGGGGGTGGGGGCCCGGCCCGACGGATCGATGATGACGCCGCTGGCGCCAACGCCGAGAATGGCGAGAAACAGCACGTAACGCATGATGCCGGTGACGGCGATGCCGGTCAAAGCGGCGCGGTTGACGGCAGGCAGGTTTTCAATGCCGACCATGCCCCGGTCCAGCAGGCGGTGTGCGCCGGAATAGGTGATGTAGCCGCCAACGGTGCCGCCGACGATGGTGGTGATGGTTGCGAAATTGATCGTATCCGGCAGGAAGGTCTGGCGGAAGGCGTCGCCCACCGGCGGAGCGGAGACGAAGGCCACATACAGCGTAAGCACAATCATCAGAATGCCGGCGAAAATGATGAACCGGTCGACAGCGAGACCTGCCCGCTTGGAAACGAAGATGGCGATGGAAAATATCGCGCTGATGGCGCCGCCGATTTTCGGATCCAGCCCGAAAATGGCGTTCAGGCCAAGGCCGGTGCCGCCGATATTACCGATATTGAAGAACAGGCCGCCGATGATGACGAGAATGGCGAGCAGATAGCCGGCGCCGGGAATGGCGGCATTCGCAATATCGGATGCGCGCATGCGCGTCAGCGTCACGATACGCCAGATATTGAGCTGGACAACGAAGTCGATGAGGATGGAGGCAAGAATGCCGAAGGCGAAGGCTGCACCGAGTTGAGTGGTGAATGTCGCCGTCTGGGTGATGAAGCCGGGACCGATGGCGGATGTCGCCATCAGGAAGATCGCTCCCATCAGGGACGCGCGTTTAGACATTTTCATATCGGCAGTCGGGGTGAGCTTTTTTTGCTCCATGGATTTTCTCCGCTCCTGTCGCAATCCGCCCCTCGCGGATGCTTTATGCGGCCGATCTTGTCCTGTTCCGCGAAATTGTCAATATTGTTCAACAATAAATAATAATCGTTCTCTTATTCTGTCTATTTGTTGGACGTTATGCGCATGAATTCATCACGTTTTTTTCGTGCTTTGCTAATGCTTTGTGCTATGGGCAATCATGCCGTGTCCGAAGATGCCTGTCACGGAATTCCCGATGCTGCATTGCTCTTAAGGAAAGGAGCGTCATGACGGAAACGATAGAGGGTCTGCCGCTTGCGGATCGATTGGCCAAGGGTATTCGCACCCTGCTGATCTCTGGCGAGTTGATGCCGGGGCAGCGCCTTTCAGAGGCAGCTTTCAGTGAACGTTTCGACGTCTCTCGCAATTCGCTGCGCGAAGCCTTCCGGCTTCTGACCAAGGACGGGCTTCTGCGCCATGAGGCAAATCGCGGCGTGTTCGTCGCCGTTCCCACCATGTCCTCGGTGATCGATATTTATCGGGTGCGACGCATGGTGGAATGCGGCGCGCTGCGTCAGGCCTGGCACAAGCATCCGGCTATCCGGACCATGCGCGCGGCGGTCGAGGATGCCAAGGTCAAGCGTGACGATGCCGACTGGCTGGGCGTGGGCAGCGCCAACATGAAGTTTCATGCCGCCGTCGTCGATCTCCTCGACAGCGCACGTCTCAGCGATTTTTACGAGCGCATCGCCGCTGAACTCAGGCTTTGTTTCGGGCTTTTGAAAGATCCCGAACAGCTTCATTCCCCCTTTGTGGACATGAACAGCAAGATACTGTCGCTGATGGAGGAGGGAAAAGCTGGAGAGGCTGGCGACGAGATGGAAATTTATCTCAATCTTTCCGAACGAACGGTTTTGAAGGCGCTTGAACGCGCCGTAGAACACGCATCGTGACATGATGGGCGGCAGGGGAAAAAACGGCCCTTGCCGCTCCATCCATTTTTTGCATCCGCAGCCGATTGCCAAGTTTGCTGCGCTGCGTCATCAATGCTGACATGACGCTTCGCGACCTGACCATTCTCGTTATAGACGAAAACGCGATCCGCGCCTCCATCATCGAGGAGGGGCTGCGCGAGGCCGGATATCACCGCGTCACGGTCATCCACGAGGTGAACGGGGTGGCGCGCACCATCGAGACGCTGCAGCCCGATGTCATCTTCATCGATCTGGAAAATCCCAATCGTGACATGATGGAGCATCTGTTCCAGCTCACCCGCACGGTCGGCCGCCCCATCGCCATGTTTGTCGATCGTTCGGACACCGCCTCCATTGAGGCCGCCGTCGAGGCAGGTGTTTCCGCCTATGTCGTCGACGGGTTGAAGAAAGAGCGGGTCAAGCCCATTCTCGATATGGCGGTCAGCCGCTTTAATGCTTTCAGCCGCCTGCAACGGGAACTTGCCGACGCCAAGTCGGCGCTTGAGGAACGCAAGGTCATCGAGCGCGCCAAGGGCATCCTGATGAAGATGCGCGGCCTTTCCGAAGAGGAGGCCTTTGCGCTTCTGCGCCAGACGGCGATGAATGAGAAAAAGAAGATTTCCGAGATCGCGCAAAGCGTGGTCACCGCGGCTGGTTTGTTGATGTGACGAACCGCCGGTCGGACAGTCAAGGAGTGCATGATATGGCGGCACCGGAAAAAACGGCCGGATTAGACAGCGGAGTAACGAAAGCCCCGGGCGCGCCGGCAATCGTCGGCAGCGACCGGCAGAAAATCCTGCGTGCCGGCTTTATCCCGCTTGTCGATGCATCCGTCCTGATCGCCGCTGCCGAATTCGGTTTTGCCGAACGCGAAGGCCTTTCGCTCGATCTCGTCAAAGATGTCTCCTGGGCGAATGTGCGCGACCGACTGGCGTTCCGGCAATTCGATATCGCCCATATGCTGTCGCCGATGCCCGTCGCCTCCATGCTCGGGCTCGGTTCCAACCCGTCGCCGACAATCACGCCTTTTTCGCTCGGACGCGGCGGCAATGCGATCACGCTTTCGACCCGCCTGTTTGCCCGGATGAAGGCTTTGACAGGGCTTTCCGAAACGGCGGGCGCACTCGAAAATGCCGAGGCGTTGAAGCGGGTACTCGATGATATGCGGGCGCGCGGCGAACCGCCGCCGACACTCGGCATGACCTATCCGTTTTCATCGCATCATTACGAATTTCGCTATTGGCTCGCCGTCGGCGGCATTCACCCCGATCACGACGTCAAGCTGGTGGTCGTGCCGCCGCCATTGACGTCGGATGCATTGGCGGCGGGCGCCATCGACGGTTTTTGCGTCGGTGCGCCATGGAACATTGTTGCCGCCGAGCGTGGCGTCGGCAGGATCGTCGCGGCCAAGCAGGATTTGTGGCCTTCCGCGCCCGAAAAGGTAATCGGCATGCGGCCTGAATGGGCGCAAAGCCAGCAGGAAACGGTCGGTCGGCTTCTGACGGCGCTCGATGCAGCTGCGCGCTGGTGCGACCTTGCGGAAAATCACGATGATCTGAGCAGGGCGCTTGCCGATGCCCGTTATATCGGCGCGCCGAAAAGCATCATCCGTCATGTGCTTGCTGGTGAATTCAACATCGACAGCCAGGGCAACCGCCGGGTGATCGATAAATATTTCCTCTTCCACGGCGGTCACGCCAATTATCCGCGCCAGAGCCAGGCATTGTGGGTTTACAGCCAGATGATCCGCTGGGGGCAGGCGGAGTTTTCGCAAAGTGGCGTGGAAGCCGCCCTGTCCGCTTACCGGCCGGATATTTATCGGGCGGCGCTGGGCGATGCCGATGCGCCTGATGATGCCGATATTCGCATCGAAGGGCAGGAGGCTGGCGACCGTTTTGTGGACGGCTTCGTCTTCGATCCCGCTGACATTACAGGGTATGTGAATGGCTTTGCCGTGCGCAGTTCTGCCCCTGTTTCCACCTCCCAAGGCGAGGCCTGAGAGCAGTTCAGCCGGGCCAGCTGCGCAAATTTCGAGCGCGGAATTTTTCCAGTTGCGCAAACGATAGACAAAATTGCGGCTGGTTAAAATTTAATCGTCTGACGGAATTTCTGAAATTCAATTTTATTTCCAATAGTATAGCTTCCGTATAGCAAACTGGCACGCCTCTTGCTTCTTCCTGTTTGCACCGGTCAACGGCGATCGGGGCAAGCAGGGCGCGGCATAGGCGCTTTCAAAGACATAGACGTCGCAAGGTTTTGCTGCCCGGAACACCTCCCGTTCCGAAGGCGCAAATACCGAGCGGCGTTTTTTTATTTTCAGGTTTTTTCGCAAGCGAAAGCGTCACCTCAAAAGGTGACCCAATAAGGGGAAGATGCGAATGAAAAAGATATTCTCGGGCGATGTCAGCCGCCGCACGATACTGAAGACGACAGCCACCGCAGCCCTCGTCACCGCCGTGCGCACCGCCTTTCCGTCAGGCGCTTTTGCAGCCACCGCTGAGCCGGAAGTGAAGGGCGCGAAAATCGGCTTTATCGCGCTGACCGATGCCGCGCCGCTCATCATCGCGGCGGAAAAGGGGCTGTTCGCCAAGCATGGCATGCCTGATGTCGAGGTTCTGAAGCAGGCCTCCTGGGGCGCGACGCGCGACAATCTCGTGCTTGGTGGCGCATCCAACGGCATTGATGGCGCGCATATTCTGACGCCGATGCCCTATCTCATGCACACCGGCAAGGTGACCCAGAATAATGTGCCGGTGCCGATGACCATCCTCGCCCGCCTCAACCTCGACAGCCAGGGCATTTCCGTCGCCAAGGAATATGCCGAAACCGGCGTTCAGCTCGATGCTTCCAAATTGAAGGCTGCTTTCGAGAAGAAGAAGGCTGAAGGCAAGGAAATCAAGGCCGCGATGACCTTTCCCGGCGGCACCCATGATCTCTGGATCCGCTACTGGCTCGCCGCTGGCGGCATCGATCCGGACAAGGACGTCTCCACCATCGTCGTTCCGCCGCCGCAGATGGTTGCCAACATGAAGGTCGGCAATATGGACGTCTTCTGTGTGGGCGAGCCGTGGAATGAACAGCTCGTCAATCAGGGCATCGGCTTTACTGCCTGTACCACCGGAGAGCTCTGGAAGGGCCATCCGGAAAAGGCGCTCGGAATGCGCGCCGACTGGGTGGAAAAGAACCCCAACGCCACCAAGGCGCTGCTGATGGCCGTGATGGAGGCGCAGCAATGGTGCGATGAGATGGCGAACAAGGAGGAAATGTCCACCATCCTCGGCAAGCGTCAATGGTTCAACGTGCCGCCGAAGGACGTTCTTGGACGCCTCAAGGGCAATATCAATTACGGCAACGGTCGCGTGCTCGAAAATACCGGTCTGCAGATGAAGTTCTGGCAGGACCATGCGTCCTATCCCTTCCGCAGCCATGACAGCTGGTTCATCGCGGAAAACATCCGCTGGGGCAAATTCGCGCCCGATACGGACGTGAAAGCGCTGGTGGAGAAGGTAAACCGCGAGGATATCTGGCGCGCGGCGGCCAAGGATCTCGGCGTTGCGGATCTTCCCGCTTCCACTTCGCGCGGTAAGGAAACCTTCTTCGATGGCAAGGTGTTCGATCCTGAAAATCCATCCGCCTATCTCGAAAGTCTGTCCATCAAGGCGGCCTCCTGAGGAGGAGACCCGGGCGTCGCTCCTCATCCGCCAGCAGCTCTGCCCAACCGGCGCTGCTGAAGACCGGATGAGGGGCGAGCCCAGACCGCAACCGAAATCAAGAGGAAATGCCCATGTCCGCATTGGCCCGAAAATTCAACGAAGAGCCGCAGCAGTCGGTGGCGCAGAAGGCAAACGTCGTGGCGCTTGCACCGAAACAGTCGTCGCGGATCGATCTGCGCAAATGGGGTGCTGCGGCGGCTCGTAACATCATACCGCCGCTTGTCGTTCTCGCCATGCTGCTCGGCGTCTGGCAGCTGCTCTGTTCCGCCCCCGGCTCCTCGCTGCCGCCGCCGAGCCAGGTCTTCGAGGAAAGCTACGATCTCATCGTATCGCCGTTTTTCCAGAATGGTTCGCAGGATATCGGCCTTGGGCTGCGCGTTCTGGTCTCGCTTGAGCGTGTGGCCTATGGTTTCGGCCTCGCCGCCATTGCCGGCATCATCCTCGGTGCGGTGATCGGCCAGTCGGTCTGGGCCATGCGCGGCCTTGATCCGATCTTTCAGGTGCTGCGCACCGTGCCGCCGCTCGCCTGGCTGCCGCTTTCGCTGGCTGCCTTTCAGGACAGCAATCCATCGGCCATTTTCGTGATTTTCATCACCTCCATCTGGCCGGTCATCATCAATACGGCGGTTGGCGTACGCAATATTCCGCAGGATTACCGCAATGTCGCGCAGGTGCTGCGGCTCAACCAGCTCGAATTCTTCTTCAAAATCATGCTGCCGTCGGCCGCTCCTTACATCTTCACCGGCCTGCGCATCGGCATCGGTCTTTCGTGGCTCGCCATCGTGGCTGCGGAAATGCTGACCGGCGGCGTCGGCATCGGCTTCTTCATCTGGGATGCGTGGAATTCCTCGCGCCTGCCCGACATTATCGTGGCGCTCGCCTACATCGGCGTTATCGGCTTCATGCTCGACAAGCTCGTGGCGGCGCTTGGCAAGGTCATCACCCGCGGCGCTGCGGCGAATTGAGAGGGCCAATATTATGAACGCTTATCTGAAGCTCGATCATATCGACAAATATTTCGACAAGGGCGGCTCGCGCGCCGAGGTGCTGAAAGGCATCAACCTCACCATCGAAAAAGGTGAATTCGTCTCGGTCATCGGCCATTCCGGCTGCGGCAAGTCCACCATGCTCAACCTCATCGCCGGGCTGACGAAAGTCTCCGCCGGAGCGGTGCTTCTCGAAAACCGGGAGGTCAATGAACCCGGGCCTGAACGCGCCGTCGTGTTCCAGAACCACAGCCTGCTGCCCTGGCTTTCGGTCTATGAAAACGTCAATCTTGCCGTGGAAAAGGTCTTCCGCAACACCAAGACCCGCGCCGAGCGGCATGACTGGGTCATGCGCAATCTCGATCTCGTGCAGATGGCCCATGCCAAGGACAAGAAACCTTCGGAAATTTCCGGCGGCATGAAACAGCGCGTCGGCATTGCCCGCGCGCTCGCCATGGAGCCGAAAATCCTGCTGCTGGATGAGCCCTTCGGCGCGCTGGACGCGCTGACCCGCGCTCATCTTCAGGACGCGGTGATGGAAATTCACGCCCGTCTCGGCAACACCATGGTCATGATCACCCATGATGTGGACGAGGCGGTGCTGCTTTCCGACCGCATCGTGATGATGACCAACGGGCCCGCCGCCCATATCGGCGAGGTGCTTGACGTGCCGCTGGCACGCCCGCGCAACCGCATCGAGCTTGCCTCCGACAAGACCTACCTCAAATGCCGCGAAGCCGTGCTGAAGTTCCTTTACGAACGTCACCGCTTCGTCGAAGCCGCGGAGTAACGACTATGGCGCAAAAACTCGTCATCATCGGCAATGGCATGGCGCCGGGGCGCATGCTGGAGAACCTGTTCGAAACCGCCCCCGGCCTTTACGACGTCACGATTTTCAACGCCGAACCGCGCGTCAATTACGACCGCATCATGCTCTCGCCGGTACTCTCAGGCGAAAAGAGCTATGAGGACATCGTCATTCATAATGACGAATGGTATGCGGCTAATAATGTGACGCTGCACAAGGGCGCGAAAGTCACCGGCATCGACCGTGACAAGAAAACCGTGACCAGCGAAAACGGTATCACGGCCTCTTACGACAGGCTGGTGATCGCCACCGGTTCCCTGCCCTTCATCATTCCCGTTCCCGGTCATCAATTACCCGGCGTGCTCGCCTATCGCGATCTCGACGACGTGACGAAGATGCTGGAAATCGCTGAAGGCAAAGGCCGCGCCATCGTCATCGGTGCGGGTCTTCTCGGACTGGAGGCGGCTTACGGGCTGAAGCGTCAGGGCATGGATGTCACCGTCATCCATCTGATGCCGACCATCATGGAGCGTCAGCTCGATCCGGCAGCGGCCTATCTCTTAGAAAAGGCGCTGAACGAGCGCGGCATCGACATCATCACCAAGGCCAACACCAAATGCATTCTCGGTGAAGAGAAGGTCGAGGGCATCGAGCTCGAAGACGGCCGGATCATTAAGGGCGACATGGTGGTGATGGCGGTCGGTATCCGCCCTGCCTCGGGTCTCGCCAAGGAAGCCGGCATCGCCGTCAATCGCGGCATCGTGGTGGATGACGGCATGATGACGTCGGACGCCTCGATCTACGCGCTCGGCGAATGCGCCGAGCATCGCGGCATGTGCTATGGCCTCGTTGCGCCGCTTTATGAATCGGCCCGCGTGCTGGCTGACCGGCTTTGCGGCGGTTCGGCCGAATATCACGGCTCAGTCACCAATACGAAGCTGAAGGTGACAGGCATCAACCTGTTTTCCGCCGGCGATTTCGCCGAAGGCGATGACCGCGAGGAAATCGTGCTGCGCGATGCCACCGCCGGCGTCTACAAGCGTCTCATTCTCAAGGAAAACCGCATCATTGGCGCGGTTCTTTATGGCGAGACGGCGGATGGGTCGTGGTTCTTCGACCTGATGAAGAAATCGACCGATATCTCGACCATGCGCGAAACCCTTATCTTCGGCCAGGCCTATCAGGGAGGGTCTCCGCTGGACCCTATGGCGGCCGTTGCAGCCTTGCCGGATGATGCGGAAATCTGCGGCTGCAACGGCGTCTGCAAGGGCAAGATCACTTCGGTTATAACTTCCAAAGGGCTGACCTCGCTGGACGATGTGCGCGCCCACACCAAGGCGTCCGCCTCCTGCGGTAATTGCACCGGTCTTGTCGAGCAGCTGATGACGATAACGCTGGGCGACAGCTACAATCCCGCCGCCGTGCAGCCCATGTGCAAATGCACCGATCTCGGCCATGACGATGTGCGCCGTCTCATCAAGGCCAAGGGCCTGAAGACCATTCCCGCCGTGATGCAGGAGCTGGAATGGAAAACCTCCTGCGGCTGCGCCAAGTGCCGGCCGGCGCTCAATTATTACCTCGTCTGCGACTTTCCGGATGAATATGCCGACGATTATCAGTCGCGTTATATCAATGAGCGCGTTCACGCCAATATCCAGAAGGACGGCACCTATTCCGTCGTCCCGCGCATGTGGGGCGGCGTCACCTCTTCCTCTGAGCTCCGGGCAATTGCGGATGTGGTCGACAAGTTCGAAATCCCGATGGTGAAGGTGACCGGCGGCCAGCGCATCGATCTTCTCGGTATCGAGAAGGAGGATTTGCCGGCGGTCTGGGCCGATCTCGGCAAGGCCGGTTTTATCTCCGGTCAGGCCTATGCCAAGGGGCTGCGTACCGTAAAGACCTGCGTGGGCCAGCAATGGTGCCGTTTCGGCACGCAGGATTCCACCGGTCTCGGCATCCGCATCGAAAAATTCATGTGGGGCTCGTGGACGCCCGCCAAGCTGAAGCTTGCGGTCTCCGGCTGTCCGCGAAACTGCGCGGAGGCGACCTGCAAGGATATCGGCGTCATCTGCGTCGATTCCGGTTTCGAAATCCATTTCGCCGGTGCCGCCGGTCTCGATATCAAGGGCACGGAAGTGCTCGGTCTCGTGAGGACCGAGGATGAGGCGCTGGAGCATATCGTGGCGCTGACCCAGATGTACCGCGAACAGGCGCGTTACCTCGAGCGTATTTACAAATGGGCCAAGCGTATCGGCTACGACGAAGTCCGTCGCCAGATCATGGACGATGCTGAAAAGCGCAAGGGCTATTTCGACCGCTTCGTCTTCAGCCAGAAATTCGCGCAGGTTGATCCATGGTCCGAACGTGTATCCGGACACGACAAGCATGAGTTCAGGCCCATGGCGGCAATCGGTTTCAGTGAAGCGGCGGAGTGAGAACGATGGACAGCAACTGGATCGATATTGGCGATATTTCCGACATCCCGCTGCGTGGTGCGCGTTGCGTGAAAACGCCGATGGGCAAGATCGCCGTATTCCGCACGGCGGAAAATCAGGTCTTCGCGATTGAGGATCATTGCCCGCATAAGGGCGGCCCGTTGTCTCAGGGCATCGTGCATGGGGCTTCGGTGACGTGTCCCCTGCACAATTGGGTCATTTCGCTGGAAACCGGCAAGGCTTTGGGGGCGGATGAGGGGGAGGTGAAGACTATCCCCGTCCGCAATCTCGACGGCCGGCTTTCCATCGCGCTTGAAACTCTGATGATTGCGGCGGAGTGAATTGCGATGGCGGCGATTTTACCCCCCTCTGTCCTGCCGGACATCTCCCTCTCAAGGGGGGAGATCAATTGCGGCACGCGCTTCCGTTCCCAGCTGGCCGCGCCGCCCGTCGATATAGAGCGGGGAGCCTTACGCTTGTCGACCTCCCCCCTTGAGGGGGAGATGTCCGGCAGGACAGAGGGGGGGAAGCGCCACGCACTGAGAGGGCAAACCCATGCCCGTTGAAACAAAAACCACCTGTCCCTATTGCGGCGTCGGCTGCGGTGTCATCGCCACCGTCAACGACAATGGCGCCGTTTCCGTCAAAGGCGATCAGGACCACCCCGCCAATTTCGGCCGGCTGTGTTCCAAGGGTTCGGCTCTGGCCGAAACCATCGATCTCGATGGCCGCCTTCTCCATCCCGAAATTGACGGCAGACGGGCGACGTGGGACGAAGCCCTTGATCTCGTCGCCACCCGCTTTTCTGAAGCCATAGCCGAGCATGGCCCGGATTCGGTGGCCTTTTACGTCTCCGGCCAATTGCTGACGGAGGATTATTACCTCGCTAACAAGCTGATGAAAGGTTTTATCGGCTCGGCCAATATCGATACGAATTCAAGACTTTGCATGTCGTCTTCGGTCGCCGGCCATCGCCGCGCTTTCGGGGCTGACACGGTGCCCGGCACCTATGAGGATATGGAGCTCGCCGATCTGGTGATTCTCACCGGTTCCAATCTCGCCTGGTGCCACCCGGTTCTCTATCAGCGCCTTGCCGCCGCAAAATCGGCGCGGCCGGAGATGAAGGTCGTCGTCATCGATCCGCGCCGGACGATGAGTGCCGATATTGCCGATATGCATCTCGCCATCCGCCCGGATGGAGATGTGGCGCTGTTTGTCGGCTTGCTGGCGCATCTTGCCGATAGTTCTGCAATCGATCACGGCTATGTGGAAAACCATACGGTCAGCTTTGGCGCTGCGATGCAGGCAGCAACCGAATACAGCCTGCCCGATATCGCCGAGACCACCGGCCTGACAATCGCCGAACTGATTTCCTTTTACGAATTGTTCGAACGCACGGAAAAAACCGTCACCTGTTACAGCCAGGGCGTCAACCAGTCGCAGAGCGGCACGGACAAGGTCAACGCCATCATCAATTGCCCCCTTGCCACCGGCCGCATCGGCCGGCCGGGTATGGGCCCGTTTTCGCTGACCGGGCAGCCGAACGCCATGGGCGGACGCGAGGTCGGCGGACTGGCCAATATGCTGGCCGCCCATATGGTTATCGAAAATGCTGACGACCGTGATCGCGTGCAGCGCTTCTGGACCTCACCCGCCATTGCGCAAAAGCCCGGCCTCAAAGCGGTGGATATGTTCAGGGCGGTGGCCGACGGCCGCATCAAGGCGCTGTGGATCATGGCGACCAATCCGGTGGTTTCCATGCCGGATGCCGGTGCCGTCGAGGCGGCCATCAAGGCCTGTCCTTTCGTTGTGGTCTCCGAGGTCATGGCCAGTACCGATACGGCCCGCCACGCCGATATCCTTCTGCCATCGCTCGGCTGGGGAGAAAAGGACGGCACGGTAACCAACTCAGAGCGGCGCATTTCCCGCCAGCGTGGTTTCCTCGATGCGCCCGGCGAAGCAAGGGCCGACTGGTGGCAGATGGCGGAGGTGGGCAGGCGCATGGGTTTCGACGCCGCCTTCGATTATGGCCAGGCATCGGAGATTTTCGCCGAACATGCAGCGCTTTCCGGCTTCGAGAATGCCGGAAGCCGCGATTTTGATATTAGCGGGATCGAACGGCTCTCCTACGAAACGATGCCGCCCTTTCAATGGCCGAAAGCCCGACCTGGCGAGGCTGCCGTTACCCGCTTTTTCGCAGACGGCCGTTTTTACCATGCCGATGGAAAGGCGCGATTCATCGCCACCGCCTTGCCGAAAACCGGCAGGACATCGCCCGATTATCCGCTGACACTGAATACCGGCCGCATCCGCGATCAATGGCATACCATGACCCGCACCGGCAAAAGCGCGCGGCTTACCGCCCATATCGCCGAACCCTTCGCCGAGCTTCACCCGCGCGATGCGCAGGCGCTGGGAATTGAAAGCGCCGATCTAGTGGAGCTGGAAAGTCCTCATGGCAAGGTTCTGCTGCGGGCGCTGATCAGCGAAAGGCAGGCGCGCGGTTCGGTCTTCGTACCGATGCACTGGAACGATCAGTTTGCCTCGCGGGCGCGCATCGATATGGTTGTGGCACCTGTTACGGATCCGCATTCCGGCCAGCCCGCTTCGAAAAACGTGGCGGTGAAGGCAAGGCGTTTTGCGGCGAAGGCCTATGGTTTTGCCATTTCCCGCACCCGGCCCGATGCGCCGGATTGCGCCTACTGGGCCATCGCCAAAGCCGATGGCGGCTATCGCATGGAGCTTGCCTTTGCCGAAGAGCCGCAGGACTGGACGCTCTGGGCGCGACAGGTTTTCGGCATCGATGCCAGGATCGAGCCGCTGGGTTACAGCGACCGGCAGACGGGCGATCTGCGTCTCGCCTTTTTCGACGGCGAAACACTGCTTGCGGCACTGTTCATTGCCAATGAACCGGTGGCCGTTGCCCGCAACTGGGCGATCTCGCAACTTACTGAGCGCCACGAGGATTTGCGCATGCGCTTTGCGCTGGTCGCCGGGCGTCCCGGTGCGGGCCGGGCTGATCCGGGTGCGACGGTCTGCTCCTGCTTCAATGTCGGGGTGAACCAGATCACGGCCGCTATCCGTGATGGCTGCCACAGTGTCGAAGCCATCGGCAAGGCGTTGAATGCCGGAACCAATTGCGGCTCCTGCCGCGCTGAAATCAGGGGGATCATCGATGGATGCCTTAAAACCGCAGCGGAATGAACCGGCTCGTATGGAGAAGCTCGCTAAGTTGCCTGTCTTCTGGGGACTTGAGGGCAAGCGCGTGGTTTTGGCGGGCGGATCGGATGGGGCGGCCTGGAAGGCGGAACTGCTGCTGGCCTGCGGGGCGGAACTTCATCTTTATTGTGAGGAAAGCGAGCTTTCGGAAAGCTTCGCGACGCTCGTCGCAAAAAGCCCGATGCTGATATGGCATGACCGTTCATGGGGTGCGGATATTTTCAAGGGCGCGGAACTAGCGCTGGCGGATTGCGAGACCGATGAAGAGGCGGAAAGATTTTACCATGCCGCACGAGCGGCTGGCATTCCCGTCAATGTCATCGACAAGCCGGAGTTCTGCCAGTTCCAGTTCGGCTCCATCGTCAATCGCCCGCCGGTGGTGGTGTCGATTTCCCCCGATGGCGCCGCACCCATCCTGGC
This sequence comes from Agrobacterium tumefaciens str. B6, assembly GCF_001541315.1. Taxonomy (GTDB): domain Bacteria; phylum Pseudomonadota; class Alphaproteobacteria; order Rhizobiales; family Rhizobiaceae; genus Agrobacterium; species Agrobacterium radiobacter. The sequence goes on from NZ_LMVK01000002.1 coordinate 44,460, forward strand.
GCAGGCCATCCGCCGGCGCATCGAAACCTTGCTGCCGCTGGCCCTCAAGGACTGGGGCGCGCTTGCCCAGACAATTCGCGAGCGCGTCAATCTGCGACTCGTGCCGGGTCCGGCGCGACGCTCTTTCTGGGAAAAATTCGTCGATCGGGCGTTCACCGAAAGGCTGGATGAAGGCAGCGAAGAACGGCTGCTTGCGGATATCGGAACGCAGGCCGGTCGGGTGGGTTCGCGCGCCGGGCTGGTGACGCTTGTAGGCGCCGGACCGGGCGATGCCGAACTGCTGACTCTGAAAGCGGTGCGCGCTTTGCAGGCGGCCGATGTCATCCTGTGCGACGATCTTGTTTCAGCCGAAGTGCTGGAACTGGCGCGGCGGGAGGCGAAGCGCATGCTGGTTGGCAAACGTGGTGGCCGGGAAAGCTGCAGGCAGGAAGACATCAACGAGATGATGATCCGCCTCGCCAAGGCCGGAAAACGGGTGGTGCGGCTGAAATCCGGCGATCCGATGATTTTCGGGCGCGCCGGCGAGGAGATCGCCGCGCTGGAGGCCGAAAATATCCCGGTCGAAGTCGTGCCCGGCATCACTGCCGCAAGCGCCATGGCCTCGCGCCTGGGCGTGTCCTTGACCCATCGCGACCATGCCCAGTCGGTACGCTTCATCACTGGTCATTCCCGGCAGGGGAAGCTGCCGGAGAATATCGACTGGCAGTCCCTGTCGAACCCCTCCGTCACTACTGTCTTTTATATGGGCGGACGAACCGCCGGCGATATTCAGTCCTGCCTGCTTGCCCAGGGAATGCCCGCATCGACACCCGTGGTGGTGATGATTTCCGTCAGCCGCGCCAATGAGCGACGATGGTGCGGTTCGCTTGCGCAACTGGCTGCCGCGGTCGAGAGACTGGGCGTGAACGAACCTGTGCTGATTGGCATCGGTGATACGTTCCATAACGCCTCCGCGGCATTTTCCGTTACCCGCAACGAGGAAGCCGATGCTGGGCCTGTTCAAAAAGCCGGCTAACAAGATTTTTGATGGTTTCCGCTAACCGGCAATCCTTCTCACCGTAAACCCTCCCTTGACATTGGTTTTTCGTTCGCTCTTCAATAAAACGAAAAAATTGAAAGAGGAGGGAGGGTGAAATGCTGCTCACACCGCGTCAGGATGAAATCGTTGCGCTGGCGAAAGCGAACGGCCGGGTGCTGGTCGATGAACTGGCGGCGCGGTTTTCGGTGACCCCCCAGACGATCCGCAAGGATCTGAACGATCTCTGCGATACGCGGGTGCTGACCCGCATCCACGGCGGCGCGCTCTTTCCAAGCGGCAATGAAAACGTCAAATACGAGGCGCGCCGCGCCATCGCATCGTCCGAAAAACAGGCGATCGGCGCCGCTGCCGCGGCCCTCATCCCCAATAACTCGTCGCTTTTCATCAATATAGGCACCACGACCGAGGCAGTTGGTGAAGCGCTCGCGGATCATCACGAGTTGATGGTTATTACCAACAACATCAATGTTGCCAACAGGTTGAGGGTTTTCCCCGGCATCGAAGTGGTGATTGCCGGGGGTGTCGTGCGCGGTTCCGATGGCGGTATCGTCGGCGAGGCGGCGGTGGATTTCATCCGCCAATTCAAGGTCGATTTTGCCGTCATCGGCGTGTCGGCCATCGATGAGGATGGCGCTTTGCTCGACTTTGACTTCCGTGAGGTCAAGGTGGCGCAGGCGATCATCTCCAATGCGCGCCATGTCATTCTGGTGTCGGATTCGCTTAAATTCGAGCGCACGGCCCCCGTGCGTATCGGTCATCTTTCCCAGGTGCACACCTTCATTACCGATCATTGTCCTGTTGATTCCATCCGTACCATCTGTGCCGATCACGATGTCCGGCTGATCGAAACCGAGGGTCGCGACGCCTGATTCAAGGGGCTTTTTGATTTCGTTTGACATTCGTTTTGTCTTCGAATTAGATGGCTGTGCTTTCAATATATCGATGAGGAGAGCGTCGATGAAAGCACGGGAGGGTCCATGTCTGACGAGGCAATTCACGATATTTTCGTGATCGGCGGCGGTATCAATGGCTGCGGCATCGCGCGTGACGCCGTTGGCAGGGGCTATTCCGTGGCGCTTGCGGAAATGAACGATTTTGCCTCCGGCACCTCGTCCGCCGCGACCAAACTCATCCATGGCGGTTTGCGTTATCTCGAACATTACGAATTTCGTCTGGTGCGCGAAGCGCTTATGGAGCGTGAGGTGCTGTGGGCCATGGCGCCGCACATCATCTGGCCGATGCGCTTCGTACTACCGTTCCAGAAGGGTGGCGTGCGCCCGGCCTGGCTCGTGCGTCTCGGGTTATTTCTTTACGACCATCTCGGCGGCCGCAAGCTTTTGCCCGCCACACGCTCGCTTGATCTGCGCCGTGATCCCGCCGGAAAGCCGCTGAAGCCGATTTTCGCCCGCGCCTTTGAATATTCGGATGGCTGGGTGGACGATGCCCGTCTTGTGGTGCTGAATGCCCGCGATGCCGCTAATCGCGGTGCTTTGATCCTCAATCGTACGCAGGTGGTTTCGGCCCGGCGCGAAGGCGCCTTCTGGCGGATTGAAACGAAAAATGTCGCCGGAGAAGCCAAGACCCACCGGGCGCGCATGCTGGTGAATGCCGCCGGCCCCTGGGTGGACAAGGTGCTGTCTTCGACATTCGGTAAAAACAATGTCCACAATGTCCGCCTCGTGCAGGGCAGCCACATCATCGTGCGCAAGAAGTTTTCCGATCCGCGCGCCTATTTTTTCCAGAATCCTGATGGCCGCATTATCTTCGCCATCCCTTACGAACAGGACTTTACGCTGATCGGCACGACGGATCGCGACTATACCGCCGACCCCCGTGCTGTTAAGATCAGCGACGAGGAGATCAGCTATCTTTGCAATGCGGCGAGCGAATATTTCGCTGAACCGGTGGGGCCGGCGGATATCGTCTGGACCTATTCCGGCGTGCGGCCCTTGTTCGATGACGGCGCGTCAAAAGCGCAGGAAGCGACCCGCGATTATGTGCTGAAAACCGAAGGGGCGGAAGGCGAAGCGCCGCTTCTCAATATTTTCGGCGGCAAGCTCACCACCTATCGGCGGCTTGCCGAACATGCTCTTGAAAAAATCGGCGATGCGCTGGGTGAAAAGGGTGCGCCATGGACCGCGGGCTCGCATTTGCCGGGTGGAGATTTCGGTGCCGAAGCCTACGTCGCGGAAGTTTCGGCGCTGCGTTCACGTTACCCCTTTCTCGAAGAGCGTCATGCAAAGCGGCTTGTGCGCTGCTACGGAACGGATGCGACGGCGCTGATCGGCAATGCGACTGAGACGGCGGCGATGGGGCGGTTTTTCGGCGGCACGCTCTACGAGGCTGAGGTTCGCTGGCTGATGGCGAGGGAATGGGCGCTGACGGCGGAGGATATTCTGTGGCGCCGCACCAAGCAGGGGCTGTTTTTAACCCCCGAAGAGGTGCGTGGGCTGGAGGATTATATCGAAGACATTGCGGGTGAACGCTTGAAGGCAATCTGACGATCCGATCGAAAAGCGGAGGAGGCTTTGGATCACCATGCTTGAATTGCGAAACGTCTCGAAGATGGTTGGCGGTGAGTATCATATTCACCCGATCGATCTGACGTTGCAGCGCGGAAGCCTGAACGTCCTGCTTGGACCGACACTTTCGGGCAAAACGACGCTGATGCGGCTGATGGCCGGGCTGGACAAGCCGAGCGCCGGCTCGATCTTTTTTAATGGCGAGGATGTGACGGGCTTTCCGGTGCAGAAGCGTAACGTCGCCATGGTCTATCAGCAGTTCATCAACTATCCGGCGCTCTCGGTTTATGAAAATATCGCTTCGCCGATGCGGGTTGCCGGCAAGGATCAGGCGACCATCGACAGGGAAGTCAGGAAGGCCGCTGAGCTTCTGAAGCTGACGCCCTATCTCGACCGCACGCCCCTCAATCTTTCCGGCGGCCAGCAGCAGCGCACCGCGCTTGCAAGAGCCATCGTCAAGAACGCCAATCTGGTGCTGCTCGACGAGCCGCTGGCCAATCTCGATTACAAGCTGCGCGAAGAATTGCGCGAGGAACTGCCGCGCATTTTTGCGGAATCCGGTGCGATCTTCGTTTATGCCACGACCGAACCGTCAGAAGCGCTGCTGCTGGGCGGCAATACCGCGACGCTTAACGAAGGGCGGGTGACGCAGTTTAGCCGCACGATCGAGGTCTACCGGCGTCCGGTGGATATCGTGACCGCGGAAATCTTCGCCGACCCGCCGCTCAACACCATCGAGGTCATCAAGACGGGTGGGGCTTTCACCCGTGCCAATCAGGCCGTTGTCACGGTGCCGGCGCATCTTGCGGCCGTGCCGGACGGACCTTTGACCATTGCTTTCCAGCCGCATCATCTTTTCCCGCATGCGAAGGGTGAGGCGCGGCAATCCATCCGGGCGCGGACGCTGATTTCGGAAATCGCCGGATCGGAGAGCTTCGTGCATGTGGAATTTTCCGGCAGGCGCTGGGTCATGCTGGCGCATGGCATCCACGACATCGAACCGGACAGAGATATCGAGCTCTTTCTCGATACAAAACACCTGATGGCCTTTGACGCGAATGGCCGCGCCATCGGCGAAGCGGCGTAAGGGAGATCGGTCATGGCACGCATCACGCTCGATCATATCCGCCACGCCTATAATGCCAAGGCGCAGGCTGCCGGCGAATATGCCCTGAAGGAAGTTCATCACGAATGGGAGGACGGCGGCGCCTATGCGCTGCTTGGGCCTTCCGGCTGCGGCAAGACCACGCTGCTCAACATCATTTCCGGCCTGCTGCGTCCGTCGGAAGGCCGCATCGCCTTTGACGGAACTGACGTGACCGATTTTGCCACCGAAGACCGCAATATTGCGCAGGTGTTTCAGTTCCCGGTCGTCTACGACACGATGACGGTCTACGACAATCTCGCCTTTCCGCTGCGCAACCGGCATGTGCCGGAGGCCGAGGTGGACCGCCGGGTGCGGGAAATTCTCGAAATGACCGATCTTTCCGGCATGGCCAAACGCCATGCGCGCGGATTGACGGCAGACCAGAAGCAGAAGATTTCGCTGGCGCGCGGCCTGGTACGTTCCGACGTCAATGCCATTCTTTTCGACGAACCGCTGACGGTGATCGATCCGCATATGAAGTGGGTGCTGCGCTCGCAGCTGAAGCGCCTGCATCGCCAGTCCGGTTTCACCATGGTCTATGTGACCCATGACCAGACCGAGGCTTTGACCTTCGCGGACAAGGTGGTCGTCATGTATGACGGGCAGATCGTCCAGATCGGCACGCCCGCCGAGCTTTTCGAACGGCCGGGACACACTTTCGTCGGTTATTTCATCGGCTCACCGGGCATGAACGTGCTGCCCGCCAGCATCGAAGGGGCGACGGCGGTTGTCGGCGGCCTCGGCGTGCCGCTGGCAGGTGCGCCGAAGGTTGATGGAAAGCAGCGGATCGAGATCGGCATCCGCCCGGAATTCGTCCGGCTGGAACGGGGCGGTATGCCCATCACTGTTGACAAGGTCGAGGATATCGGCCGGCAGAAGATCGTGCGCGCCCGGTTTGCCGGCCAGAAGCTCGCGATCGTCGTTGCGGAAGACGAGGAAATTCCGGCGGAAGCGGGTGTTCGCTTCGATCCGGCCGCGATCGGTGTCTTTGCCGATTCCTGGCGCGTGAAGATGGGAGCCTGACCATGGAAAAGAGCTGGAACAACAAGGCGTGGTTCATGGTGCTGCCGGTGCTGGTGCTGGTCGCCTTTTCTGCCGTCATTCCGCTGATGACCGTCGTGAACTATTCGGTGCAGGATACGTTCGGCAATAACCAGTTCTTCTGGGCGGGAACGCAATGGTTCGAGGAAATCCTCAGTTCCGATCGCTTCTGGAACGCTCTCGGACGCAACCTGGTGTTTTCCGGCATCATATTGGCGATCGAAATTCCGCTCGGCATATTCATCGCGCTCAAGATGCCCAAATCCGGCATCGGCGTGCCGGTCTGCCTCGTGACGATGGCGCTGCCGCTGCTGGTGCCTTGGAATGTTGTCGGCACGATCTGGCAGGTGTTCGGCCGCAGCGATATCGGACTGCTCGGTTATTACGCCAATCAGCTTGGTCTTGACTATAACTACGTCAACGATCCGGTTGACGCATGGATTACGGTCATCATCATGGATGTGTGGCACTGGACAAGCCTTGTCGTGCTGTTGTGCTACGCCAGCCTTGTCTCCATTCCGGACGCCTATTATCAGGCGGCAAGGATCGATGGCGCGTCACGTTTTGCGGTGTTCCGGTACATCCAGCTGCCGAAGATGAAGCGGGTGCTGCTGATCGCCTTCCTGCTACGCTTCATGGACAGTTTCATGATGTATACCGAGCCTTTCGTCGTCACCGGCGGCGGCCCCGGCAATTCCACGACCTTCCTGTCCATCGATCTCGTGAAGGTCGCGCTCGGCCAGTTTGACCTCGGGCCTGCGGCAGCCATGTCGCTGATCTACTTCCTCATCATCCTGCTGCTGTCCTGGGTGTTCTACACCGTCATGACCAGCCACGACGCGGAGACTTGAGACATGAGTGCTTCGAACGTCACGACCGGTGTGGAACGTAATGGCATGGGTACTGGTTCTGCGGCAGTTGCTGCCTCGGTACGGCCTGGTTTTGCCGCAACGGCAAGGTCACGCCGTCACCATGGGCCGTCCAGGTTTTCCTGGCTGGTGCCGACGATCTATATCGTGCTGTTGCTCGTGCCAATCTACTGGCTCATCAATATGAGCTTCAAGACGAATTCGGAAATCGTGTCGTCCATGACGCTTTATCCGCACCAGCCAACGTTGCAGAACTACAGGACGATCTTCACGGATTCATCCTGGTATTCGGGTTACATCAATTCGATTACTTACGTCGTGATGAATATGGTGATTTCGGTCGCGGCGGCGCTTCCAGCGGCTTATGCCTTCTCACGTTACCGTTTTCTGGGCGACAAGCACCTGTTCTTCTGGCTGCTGACAAACCGTATGGCGCCGCCCGCCGTCTTCGCGCTGCCTTTCTTCCAGCTTTATTCGGCATTCGGTCTGATCGACACACATATCGCGGTGGCGCTGGCGCACTGCCTGTTCAACGTGCCGCTGGCGGTGTGGATTCTCGAAGGTTTCATGTCCGGTGTGCCGAAGGAAATCGACGAGACCGCCTATATTGACGGCTATTCCTTCCCGAAATTCTTCGTGAAGATCTTCATGCCGCTCATCGCTTCCGGCATCGGTGTCGCCTGCTTCTTCAGCTTCATGTTCTCGTGGGTCGAGCTTCTGATCGCCCGCACGCTGACGACGACGGACGCCAAGCCGATTGCCGCGACCATGACGCGAACCGTTTCCGCCGCCGGCATGGACTGGGGCCTGCTTGCCGCCGCCGGCGTGTTGACACTGATCCCCGGCGCGCTGGTGATCTGGTTCGTGCGTAATTACATCGCCAAGGGCTTTGCGCTGGGGAGGGTTTGACCATGACGAAGATGCCCGATTTTACTTGGATGGCCTGGACCTGGCAGACGGCTGCGTTTTTCGGCGCCATTGCCGTGCTGCTCGTCGGCATGTGGTTCTGGGAATATCTCTCGCCCGGCGGCAATCCCCGCTTCGGCATCTTGCGCTTCGAGACCACGCGCGGCGACCGGTTGTTCATCTCGCTGCTCGGCAGCGCCTTCATTCATCTCGCATGGCTCGGGCTGGTCGGCCCGAACCTGTGGTGGGCTCTCGCTCTGTCTGCGGTCTACGCCATCGGCGTTTTCCGTTTTGTCTAGAGCAGGAAAAAGGTGCGGCGGAGGAAAACCGCACCAGCAGACTTCATGCAATCGCAAACCCTTGGGAGGACTGATATGCGACGGCATCTGATGACGACGACGGCGGCCATGCTGCTGGCAATGACGGGTTCCGCTTTCGCCGGAATGGAGGAAGCAAAGCAGTTTCTGGACAAGGAAATCGGCGATCTCTCGTCGCTTTCGCGTGGCGATCAGGAAAAGGAGCTGCAATGGTTTGTCGATGCCGCGAAACCTTTCGCGGGCATGGAGATCAAGGTCGTTTCCGAATCGCTCACGACCCATGAGTATGAATCCAAGGTTCTGGCTCCGGCCTTCACCGCCATTACCGGTATCAAGGTCACGCACGACCTGATCCAGGAAGGTGATGTGGTCGAAAAGATCCAGACCCAGATGCAGACCGGTCAGAACCTCTATGACGGCTGGGTCAATGACAGTGACCTCATCGGCACCCATTGGCGTTACCAGCAGGTGCGCAACCTGACCGACTTCATGGCCAATGAAGGCAAGGACGTCACCAATCCCGGTCTCGACCTCAAGGATTTCATCGGCAGCGCCTTTACGACGGCGCCGGACAAGAAGCTCTACCAGCTTCCCGACCAGCAATTCGCGAACCTCTACTGGTTCCGTTATGACTGGTTCAACAACGAAAAGAACAAGGCCGATTTCAAGGCCAAATATGGTTATGACCTCGGCGTGCCCGTCAACTGGTCGGCCTATGAGGATATTGCCGAATTCTTCACCGGCCGCGATGTCGATGGCAAGAAGGTCTTTGGCCATATGGACTATGGCAAGAAGGACCCGTCGCTCGGCTGGCGCTTCACCGATGCCTGGCTTTCCATGGCCGGCAACGGCGACAAGGGCCTGCCAAACGGTCTGCCGGTCGATGAATGGGGCATCAAGGTCAATGACAAGTCGCAGCCGGTCGGTTCCTGCGTGGCGCGCGGCGGCGATACCAATGGTCCGGCTTCCGTCTATTCCATCGAGAAATATCTCGAATGGCTGAAGAAATATGCGCCGCCCGAAGCGCAGGGCATGACCTTCTCCGAATCCGGCCCGGTGCCGGCGCAGGGCAACATCGCCCAGCAGATCTTCTGGTACACGGCCTTCACGGCAGATATGGCCAAGCCCGGCCTGCCTGTGGTGAACGAGGACGGTTCGCCGAAATGGCGCGTCGCACCTTCGCCGCATGGCGTCTACTGGAAGGACGGCATGAAACTCGGTTATCAGGATGTGGGTTCGTGGACGCTGATGAAATCCACCCCCGACGACCGCGCCAAGGCCGCCTGGCTTTACGCGCAGTTCGTGACCTCCAAGACCGTGGATGTGAAAAAGAGCCATGTGGGTCTGACCTTCATTCGCGACACCACCATCCACCACAAGAGCTTCACGGACCGGGCCACCAAGCTCGGTGGTCTCATCGAGTTCTATCGTTCACCGGCCCGCGTGCAGTGGTCGCCAACCGGCACCAACGTTCCTGACTATCCGAAGCTGGCACAGCTGTGGTGGCAGGCGATCGGCGATGCGTCTTCGGGCGCAAAGACGGCTCAGGCGGCAATGGACTCTCTCTGCGCCGAGCAGGAAAAAGTCATGAGCCGTCTGGAACGTGCCGGCGTGCAGGGCGATATCGGTCCGAAACTGGCGGAAGAGCACGATATCGAATACTGGAACAAGGATGCCGTTTCGAAGGGCAATCTGGCGCCGCAGTTGAAGATCGCCAACGAAAAGGAAAAGCCGGTCACCGTCAATTACGACGAACTGGTCAAAAGCTGGCAGAAGTAATTTCTGCATGAAATCTTAAACCGGGGCGGCTTTGCCGCCCCGTCATTGCGTCTGAAAGGGAGTAGCATAATGGGCGGTTATATTCTGGCGATCGATCAGGGAACGACATCGACAAGGTCGATGGTCTTTGATCGCGACATGCGGGTCATCGGTGTCGGGCAGCGAGAATTTCCGCAACATTTCCCGGCCTCCGGCTGGGTCGAACACGATGCAGAGGATATCTGGAAAAGTGTGCTGGAAACCATCCGGTTGGCGCTTGCCGATGCCGGCATCGCCGCATCCGATATCGCGGCGATCGGCATCACCAACCAGCGCGAAACGACCGTGCTTTGGGACCGTAATACCGGTGAGGCCGTGCATCGCGCCGTCGTCTGGCAGGATCGGCGCGCCGCGCCTGTCTGCGAGGATCTGAAACGCCGGGGACTCGAGCCGCTTTTTTCGAAAAAGACCGGGCTGCTGCTCGATCCCTATTTTTCCGGCACGAAGTTGAAATGGCTTCTCGACAGCGTCAGCGGCCTTCGCGAAAAAGCCGTGAAGGGGGAAATCTGCTTCGGCACGGTCGACAGTTTCCTGATCTACCGTCTCACCGGTGGCCGCCGCCATGTGACCGACGCCACCAATGCCTCGCGAACGCTGATCTACAATATCGAAGACAACGCCTGGGATGATGAACTCCTGTCGATCCTCGATATTCCGCGCGCCATGCTGCCGGAAGTGCTGGATTGCGCCGCCGATTTCGGCGTGACGGACAGGTCGCTGCTGGGTGCGGAAATCCCGATCCTTGGCGTCGCCGGCGATCAGCAGGCGGCCGTGATCGGCAACGCCTGCTTCGAGCCGGGCATGATGAAATCCACCTATGGCACCGGCTGCTTTGCGCTTCTCAACACCGGCACTGATCGCGTCGCCTCCACCAATCGCCTGCTGACGACGATCGCTTACCGTCTCGATGGCGTCACGACCTATGCGCTCGAAGGCTCGATCTTCATCGCCGGTGCTGCCGTGCAATGGCTGCGTGACGAGCTTGGCTTCATCTCGGTTGCATCAGAAGTCAGTGCGCTCGCCGAAAAGGCCGATCCCAGGCAGCGTGTTTATCTCGTACCGGCCTTTACCGGTCTTGGCGCGCCTTACTGGGACGCCGAGGCGCGGGGTGCGATCTTTGGCCTGACACGCGGCACCGGCCCGGCGGAATTTGCGCGCGCGGCGCTGGAAAGCGTGGCCTACCAGACCTTCGATCTGCTGGACGCCATGCGCAAGGACTGGGCGGGTGATAATGGCAAGACGGTGCTGAGGGTCGATGGCGGCATGGTCGCCTCCGATTGGACGATGCAGCGACTGGCGGATATTCTCGCAGCACCTGTCGATCGTCCTGTCTTCCTGGAAACGACCATTCTCGGTGCCGCATGGCTCGCAGCATCACGCGCTGGCATCTGGCCGGACCGCAAGGCCTTTGCCGACCATTGGCGGCGTGACCGCCGCTTCAGCCCGGATATGGAAGAGGGCGAGCGGAAAAACGCCATTGCCGGCTGGCGCGACAGCGTCGGCCGCTGCCTCTCGAAACGGGAAAACTAGAGTATTTCCAGCAAAGGTGTGAAGCGGCTTTGCTTTCGGAAATGCGTCAGGAAATCTATACGAAGCTGCCGGGTGCGATGCTCTTGCTCGACACGAGATCGGAAAGGGCGCGCACCAGCTTCGTATCCGCGCCCTTGCTGGGCTGAAGCACGAATTCCACATCCTCCAGAGCCGGCAGCACACCCGCCGCAATCTCCTTGAGGCCTGCCGGCGCCATGCTGCGCGGCTGCACCAGAATGCCCATGCCCGCTCTTGCAGCAGCGGTAAGTCCGCTAAGGCTGCCACAGGTGCAGACGATCCGCCAGGAGAGGCCGGCCCGGTCCAATGCTTCCTGCGCCGCCTTTCGGGTGATGCTGGGCGGCGGGAAGGCGATCAGCGGCAGGGCGTCCGGCTGGTTCAGCATGCGTTCCGGGTCGCGCGCCAGCCAGACCAGCGGTTCGCGGTAAAGGAAGTGACCCAGTTTGTCGCCGAGGCGGCGTTTGGCGAGCACCACATCCAGCTCACCATTATCCTGCATCTGGTAAAGCACGCCGCTCAGCGAGACCGTCAATTCGAGATCCACCAACGGATAAAGGCGGATGAATTCCTCCAGAATGGCCGTCAGCCGGCTGGCGACGAAATCCTCCGAGACGCCGAGCCGCAGCCGCCCGCGCAGACGGTTTTCGCTGAAGAGCGATGAGACCTTGCTGTCGATCTCCAGCATGTTGCGGGCATAACCAAGCAGCGCCTCGCCCTCGCCAGTCAGTTTCACCTGATGGGTGCTACGGGCGATCAGCCGGCGGCCAAGGGCTGCCTCAAGCCTTTGAATATGCTGGCTGACGGTGGATTGGCCAATACCCAGCCGCTCGGCAGCAAGCGTGAAACTGCCGGTTTGCTGAAGCATGACGAAGCTGGCAAGATGTTGAAGGTTCAGCATTATCTCAAATCGTGATAACTGTTAATCTTTGCATCCGAAATCATGATGAGCGATAGTGACGCCCGTTTCAAGCAAAACCGATGCCGGAAAGACCTCCCATGACCCGCTTCCTGCCCGATCGTTTCACCATGATGCTGGTGGCCACCGTGATTTTGGCCTCCATCTTGCCGATTAGCGGCGAGCCGGCGGAGTATTTCGGCCTTGCGACGAAACTGGCGATCGCGCTTCTCTTCTTTCTGCATGGTGCGCGGCTTTCGCGGGATGTGGTGATTGCGGGCATCCTGCACTGGCGCCTGCATCTGGCGATCCTGCTCGTCACCTTCGGCCTTTTCCCGCTTCTCGGCGTGGCAATCGGTTTCATTCCCGAAAGCATCCTGCCGGCACCGCTTTATATGGGTGTGCTGTTTCTCTGCGTGCTGCCATCCACCGTGCAGTCTTCCATCGCCTTCACCTCCATGGCGGGCGGAAACGTGCCAGCGGCGATCTGTTCGGCCTCGGCCTCGAATATCTTCGGCATGTTCCTCACGCCATTGCTGGTTGGCCTGCTGTTTACGGTGGGCGGCCATGGCGGCGGCTTTTCGCTGGACGCGTTCCTGCAAATCTTCCTGCAGCTTCTGTTGCCGTTCATCGTCGGGCAGGCTCTGCAGCCCTGGATCGGCGACTGGATCCGGGCGCGCAAGAAGCTGCTGTCCCCGGTCGACCGCGGCTCGATCCTGATGGTGGTCTATCTCGCATTCTCTGACGCTGTCATCGAGGGCATCTGGCACACGTTTTCGCTCAGGGATATCGGCGTTGTCATCCTTATCAACATCGTGCTTCTGGCGTTTGTTCTGTGCGTAACCATGTTCGGCAGCCGTCTGCTCGGTTTCGAAAAGGCCGATGAAATCACCATCACCTTCTGCGGATCGAAGAAGAGCCTCGCAAGCGGTGTTCCCATGGCGGGCGCGATTTTCGCCGGCCAGAGCATTGGCGCGATCGTTCTGCCGATCATGCTCTTCCATCAGATACAGCTGATGGTCTGCGCGGTTCTTGCTCAGCGTTATGCCCGCAAGGCGCATGAAAAGGCAGCGATCGCGGAAACGGCTGCCGCAGAGGGTGCGGCGGCGTCCGCTCGCTGACAGGATTTCCGCAAACAAAAACGGCCCCCCTAAGGGGCCGTTCTTTTTGCATGTCAGAAAAGCTAGTTGACCTGAGCCGGGGAAATCTGGGCTTCGATCGTCTTCGGCGCATCGGCGCTGTCGGACGAGATCGCGATGCGGCGCGGCTTCATTGCTTCCGGAATATTGCGGACGAGGTCGATGTGAAGCAGCCCGTTCTTCAAGGAAGCGGTCTGGACTTCGACGTGGTCGGCAAGCTGGAAGCGGCGTTCGAAAGCGCGCGTGGCGATGCCGCGATACAGGAATTCTCCCTCGGTCGTTTTTTCGTCCGTGGCCTTCTCGGCCTTCACCGTCAGCGCATTGGCGCGGGATTCGATGCTGAGTTCGTTCTCATCGAAACCGGCAACGGCCATGGTGATGCGATAGGTGTTTTCACCGGTCCGCTCGATATTGTAGGGCGGATAGGACTGGGCCTGTTCGGGCTGGCCGAGGCCGTCAAGCATCGAAAAAAGACGATCGAAGCCGACGGTGGAACGATAGAGGGGGGAAAAATCAACGTGACGCATGGTGTCCTCCTTAAGAAGCGACTGTTTGCGGTTAAGTCCGGCGTCCCGTTCTGGCTACGGCCGGACATATGGCGCGGTCCCGTTCTGGCGACCGCATGAATGAGATGGGAATGGCTTGCCGCCGCGTCAAGGGGCGTGAAAAGGTGAAAGCAACATGAACCATGGCTGAACGTCAGGTTCCGGCATCGTTCAGTTTGAGAGCCATAAAACATCGGTCATCGGAGACATTCTCCGTGGACAGAAGCAATAACGTCCCTTCTTCTTCTGTCTTATTCGCCGGAACCGCGACTGCTTTAACCGACGGTTCCGGCAATTTTTTCTTTGACCTTCCCGCGCCGCCGACCTATCCCGAAAAGGCACAAAAGCCGGAAAAGACCGATGATCGAAGCCACATTGCGCGCCAGTGAAGACAACCCGGTTCCCGGCAACCATACCGTCGGATATTTTACCGGCCATGGCGGCAAACAGCTTCGATATGCGATCTTCCGCACCAGCCGCCATATTGCCCGCGGAACCGTGGTTCTGCTGCATGGCAGGAATGAATGTATCGAGAAATATTTCGAAACGGTTGGCGATCTTACCGCCATGGGTTTCTGGGTTGCGACCTTTGATACACGCGGGCAGGGCGGTTCCGAGAGGTTGCTGAAGAAGCCGGGTGCCGGGCATGTGCGGCGGTTCTCCGACTACCAGCATGACATCAGCCTTTTTCTCGAGCAGGTGGTGCTGCCGGATACGCGGCTGCCATTCTTCATGATCGCGCATTCCACCGGCGCGCTTGCAGCACTTGCAGCTGCTCCCGGCCTGTCGAACCGCATTGACCGTCTGGCCCTTTGTTCGCCCTTCATCGAGCTGGATAGCCAGCAATCGGTTCCCTCACCCGTGATCCGGATTGTTGCGACGGTCTTGAGTCTTGTCGGTCTTGGCAGGGTTCAGCTCGGCAGAGACCAGCGCGAGCGGGATTTCGACGGCAATCCGCTGACCTCGGACGTCAGGCGTTTTGCCAGAAATCTGACCCTGCACCGGCAGTTTTCGGAATTGTTCATCGGTGCGCCGACGGCGCGCTGGGTCTATGAAGCGCTGAAGACCATGGGCCGCGTGATCCGCCAGGATCACCTGACGAACATTACCGTACCGACGCTTATTCTGGCGCCGATGCTGGATACGATCACGCCCTATAAGGCGCAGGAAGAACTCTCACGCAATTTCCGGGCGGCGCAGCTTCTTCCGATAACCGGCGCGCGCCACGAATTGCTGCATGAGCGCGATGTTTTCCGCAAACAGGCGCTGGCGGCCATCGACGCGTTTTTCGCGCCGGAGTGATGGCCGCCCAAGCGGGCTGCCTAGAGTTTGGAGAGAATGGCGAGCGCCTGTTCGTGCACCGCTTTTGAGCCGGCTGCGAGAATGCGGCCACCATTTTCCGGGCGCCCGCCATCCCAGGTGGTCATGATGCCGCCGGCCTGTTCGATCACAGGGATCAAAGCGCCGACATCATAGGGCTTCAGCCCGGATTCGATCACCAGATCGACATGGCCGGCCGCCAGCAGGCAATAGGCGTAACAATCCACGCCGTAGCGGAAAAGGCGGACCTGATCCTGCACTTCTTCGTAAAGGGGCTTTTCTTCCGCAGTAAAGATGTGGGGAGTCGTGGTGAACAAAACGGCGTCCGATAGCGAAGCGCAATTGCGCGTGCGGATTTTCCGCTCGCCATCCGGCCCGAAATACCACGCCGCCTCGCCATCGGCGAAATAACGCTCTTTGGTGAAGGGCTGGTCCATGATGCCCATCGTGGCGCGGCCGGCCGACTGGAAGCCGATCAGCGTGCCCCACACGGGCACGCCGGAAATGAAGGCGCGGGTGCCGTCGATCGGGTCGATGACCCAGATATGCTCGCGGTCGAGGCCGACATTGCCGTGTTCTTCGCCGAGAATACCATGCTGCGGAAAATGTGCTTCAATCAGGGTGCGAATGGCGGTTTCTGCTGCCTGATCGCCTTCCGTCACCGGGTCGTAGCCACCATCCTGCTTATTGGTGACGGCAATGCCCGTGCGGAAGCGGGGAAGCGTCTCGGCGCTGGCGGCATCGGCAAGTTTGAAGAAGAAATCCCGGTCGGGCAGCATGCGAAACCTCATCGCCTGAATATTGGGTCTGAATTCTGTGGCGCAATGCATAGACCGGAATCACATCCGTCGTCCACTGATACGGATGACGGGACCGGTGTTTCCATATTTTCAGCAGAAGCCTAAAAAATATGCATAAAATAAAATGATTGACAATTGTGCAGATACTGCGTAGCGTGACCCTGCAGTCTTTGACTGTAAATACCCTCCTTGGGTGTTTCCTCCCTAGACTTGACCGCGCCAAGGCGCGGTTTTTTTTGCCCGGCAAGCCGCCAGGTGATCCGGGATAAAGATTGAATTTGTGGGTGATTCGAGCTGCTACTCGGCAGCGAGCGACGTTTCTATCGCGTATTCGGAAACGAAGACGCCGAGCTGGCGCATGAAGATTTCAAGCGATGCCTGAATGGCCGGAAAATCGGCTTTTTTAAGAAGCGTCTTTTCATCGACATAAAGTGCGCGATTGACCTCTATCTGCAGCGCATGCAGCGAGCGGATCGGCCGGCCATAATGTTCGGTGATGAAGCCGCCGGCATAGGGTTTGTTACAGACCGCGACAAAACCCAGTTCCTCGAGAAAATGCAGGGCGGCGCGGGAGACTTCCTGGGATGCGCTGGTGCCGTAGCGATCGCCGATGATCACATCTGGCCTGAGATTTGAACCGGCGACACGGATATTGCCCGGCATGGAATGGCAATCGATCAGCACCGCCATTCCGAAATTGGCGTGGGTGCGTGACAGCAGGCGGCGCAGGCAGGCATGATAGGGCTTGTAGATCGTCTCGATCCGCGAAAGCGCCTCGTCGACCGGCAGGCGATGGGCATAGATATCCATATTCTCGGCGACGATGCGCGGCACCGTTCCCAGACCGCCGGCGACCCGCATGGAGCCAATATTGGCGTAAGGCGGCAACGTGCCTTCGAACATGCGAGGATCGAGTTCGTAGGGTTCGCGATTGACGTCCAGATAGGCGCGCGGGAAATTCGCCTTCAGAAGCGGTGCGCCGATCTCCGGTGCTGCCGCGAACAGCTCGTCGACGAAGTGATCTTCGGAGCGGCGGATCTCGTGCGAATCGAGCCGTGCCGATTCCAGGAAGGAAATGGGGTAGCAGCGGCCGCTATGGGGGGAATTATAGACAAATGGCAGGGTTTGAACGGCAGGTTCCGTTACCTCAAAAAGCTCATATTCACCCGTTACCCAGTCCATTCAGTGCCATTTACCATGTCGCAAACAATCGGGATGTTCATGTTGCCAGTTACGGTGCGGCAAGTCCATACTATCGCCTAAGCAGCGCTATACCGATTCACGTGTTCACAGGATATTTACCGTGAAAATCCTATAATCGGGCTAGGGTATTTCAAACATTGAGTAGTTACGGTCACTTATGATGAATCAGAAAATTCTTCTCGCTGAAGACGACAACGATATGCGCCGCTTTCTCGTCAAGGCGCTGGAAAAAGCCGGTTACAAGGTTTCTTCCTTCGACAACGGCGCCAGCGCCTATGACCGGCTTCGCGAAGAGCCCTTTTCGCTCCTGCTGACCGATATCGTCATGCCCGAAATGGACGGCATCGAGCTTGCGCGGCGCGCGACCGAACTCGACCCGGACCTCAAAGTCATGTTCATCACCGGCTTTGCAGCCGTTGCACTGAACGCCGATTCGAAGGCTCCGAAGGACGCCAAGGTGCTTTCCAAGCCGTTCCATCTGCGCGATCTGGTGGATGAGGTCAACAAACTCCTTGTGGCGTAAGGCCTCTCAAAAAACCTTCACAAAACCGAAAAAAAGCAGTTGACGCATCAACCGGTTTTGTGGTCTATCCGCCGCCACGGAGGGCGTGTAGCTCAGCGGGAGAGCACTACGTTGACATCGTAGGGGTCACAGGTTCAATCCCTGTCACGCCCACCATCCGAATTCATGAAAAGGGTTTCTGAGCAATCAGAAACCCTTTTTTCGTTTCTGGCCTGCGCTTACCGCAACCTCCTTTCTCAAGCTTAAGAATTCTTCGGGACCTGGTCGACATCAGGAAATCGACAAGGCGGGAATCGTTTGCGCTGGTTTCAATCTTGGCCGCAATCGTGTCTCGCAATAAATTTCACGATACAAAATAAAATTCAAACCACGTTGACGTGACCTCGGTTTCCGGCTATCTCAAGTGACATGCAATAAATTACATCATATAAAATTTATTGCGGACTAAGTCATTGTCCTTGGGAGGGGAATATGTTGGCTTTTCTGAAATCGACCGCTGCCGCGGGTGTTTTAGCCGTGGCGATTTCCGCTGGTGCCGGTTCTCAGGCCGTCGCTGCGGGCAAATTCGCCTGCGAGCCGGGCGAGACCTATGTGATGAACGTCATGGTTTCCAGCCACCCCTATTGGGTGCCGGTCTTTGAGGGCTTCAAGCAGGCAGCAAAGGCGCTCGGCTGCGAGGCCGTTTTTACCGGTACGCCGGAATATGACATCACCAAGCAGATCGCGTCCTTCGAGCAGGAACTCGTGAAGAAGCCGAAAGGCATCCTGCTGCACCCGATGCAGGCCGATCCATTTATCGAACCCATCAACAAGGCGATTGGCTCCGGCGTTTCAGTGACGACTTTTGCGGCGGATTCTCCGAAGTCGAAGCGCACTGCCTACATCACCTCTGATAATGTCGCCGAGGCGAAATTCGCGGCTGACGAAATCGTCAAGAAGCTTGGTGAAAAAGGCGAATATGCCGTTCTGGAAAATCCGGGACAGAGCAATCACGATCTGCGCGTCACCGCCCTCATCGACTATATGGGGCGCACCTATCCAGGAATGAAGCTGGTCGGCCGCCAGGCGACCAACCAGGATGCGAATGTCGCCTATCAGGCAGTTGGCGCCCTGCTGCAGGCCAATCCAAATCTCGGCGCATTATGGATACCCGAGGCCGGTTCGGCTGAAGGCGCGATCACCGCTGTTCTCGAGGCAAAAAAGAAGGTCCTGATCCTGCATGCGGATATCACGCCTGCAACGCTGGAACATATCAAGCAGGGCAATATCTACATGTCCATCAATCCCAATCAGGGCGTTCAGGGTTTCATGGGTTTCATGAATACCTTTCTCGGCGCCCATTCGGACCTGATCGACCCGTTCAACGACTACAGGGTTTCCGGCTTCAACCCGATGCAGGTTCCTTCGATGGACAATGGTTTCGCCGTCATCACCAAGGCGAACGCCGCTTCCTTCGATCTCAACGACTATATGAAGGGGCGCTGACGCGTCGCTCTGGACCCGGCGAGGTTTGCGCCTCGCCGGCCATATGGGGAAGCAGGTTCGGGAGGGCGTTATGGGTGAGGTCATCCTCAGCATGACGAATATTCAAAAGGCGTTCGGCCCCGTGCGGGCGCTGCGCAATGCGGCATTTGAGCTGCGGCGTGGCGAAATCCACGCACTGGCGGGTGAAAACGGCGCCGGCAAGTCGACGCTGATGCATATCATCGACGGCATTCTGCAGCCGGATGGCGGGGAAATTCTGCTGGATGGCAAACCGGTCAAGATATCCTCGCCCAATGCGGCGAACCGGCTTGGCATCGGTTTCGTGCATCAGGAGATCGCGCTCTGCCCGGAGATTTCGGTCGCCGAAAACATGTTCATGTCGCAGACCGGCCAAAGCCGTTCCTGGTTCATGAACTATCGCGACCTCGAAAGGCAGGCGGCAATCGTGCTGCGGGAAATCGGCGATATCGATCCCACCCGCCGCGCCGGCGACCTTTCGATTTCGCAACAGCAGATCGTCGAGATCGCCAAGGCGCTGACGCTGGATTGCCGCATCCTGATCCTTGACGAACCGACGGCGGCTTTGACCGAGACCGAAGCCCAGACGCTATTCAGGATCATGCACCGGCTGGCGGAACGGGGCATTGCCATCATCTATATCTCGCATCGCATGGCGGAGATTTTCGACCATTGCGACCGCATCACCGTCATGCGCGACGGCTGCCATATCAGGACGGAGAATATTGCCGACATTTCCCCCGAGGAGGTCGTCAACAGCATGGTCGGACGGGTGCTCGACAAGCTCTACCCGCCAAAGCTTTCGGACGACGAGAAATCCGATGACATCATTCTTTCGGTTCGGGGCTTGAATGAAGGAAAGCGTGTTTTCGATGTCAATTTCGATCTGCGTCGGGGCGAAATCCTGGGGTTGGCAGGGCTGATCGGTGCGGGAAGAAGCGAGATCGCCCGGGCGGTCTGCCGGCTGGAGGGGAAACCGAGAGGCGAGGTTACGCTGCGTGGCCGGCCGCTGAGGCTGAAAGACTACCGTGACAGCATCCGCGAGGGGCTGGTCTATCTGTCCGAGGACCGCAAGGGGGACGGGCTGTTCCTCAATATGTCCATCGCCTCGAATGTCTCCGCGCTCGATATCGGCAGGGTATCGAACGGCATGGGCTTCATCGAACGGCGCAAGGAGATGAAGCGGGCCGATGAGCTGGGACGCCGGCTGAAATTGCGGGCGAACAGTGTTGGCGATGCGGTGTCGACCTTGAGCGGCGGCAACCAGCAGAAGGTAGCGCTGGCGAAGATGCTGTCGGTAGAGCCGGAGGTCATCTTTCTGGATGAGCCGACACGCGGGGTGGATGTGGGCGCGAAGGCGGAAATCCACCGCCAGATCCGGGAACTGGCGCGTGAGGGGGGCGGCGTGGTCGTCATTTCCTCGGAACTGCCGGAACTCATCGGCGTCAGCGATCGTGTGCTGGTGGTGCGCGAGGGGCGGATCACGGGTGAGGTCGAGGGCGAAGACATGACGGAGGAAAAGATCATGCAGCTTGCATCGATCAATATTGTGCATAGCCCGGAAAGGGCCTGAGGGAGCGGGAAAATGGCAACATCGGAAACACCTTCAAGCCTTGCCGAAACGGCGGTTCGCCGCACCGCCTGGTGGGAGCCGGCGCTCAAGGCGCGGGAAACCGGGCTGATCGTCATCATCCTTGCGCTTTTTGCAGTGATGTCCTTCATATCTCCCTATTTCCTGACCGTGGACAATCTGCGGGCCATGGCCATGGTCTTCGCCATTGAAAGCATCGTCGTGGTTGGCATGACGATCCTGCTGATCTCGGGCGGCATCGATCTTTCGGTCGGCTCCGTCACCGCACTGGCGATGGTGGCGGCCGGCTGGCTTTTCCTTAATGGCGTCGATCCCTGGGTGGCGGCGGGGCTGGCGATCTGCCTGACGACATTGGTCGGCATGGCCATGGGATTCCTGACCACGGTCATCGGCCTGCATCATTTCATCGTATCGCTGGGCGTCATGGTGATTGCGCGCGGTGTTTGCCTGCTGGCAACGGGCGGGCGGCCGCTCGGGCTCTATTCCCTGCCGCCCGAATTCAAGTTCATCGGCCAGGGTGTGATTGGCGGCATTCCGCTGGTGCTGATCATATTTGCGGTGGTGGTTGTCTCTTTCGATCTGCTGCTGCGGCGCACGACCGCCTTCCGCAAGGTGTTCTATACCGGCAGCAATCCCAAGGCCGCAGCCTATTCCGGCATCCGCGTCGGCCGGGTCGTGTTTGCCACCACCACGCTTTGTTCGATGCTGTGTGGTGTTGCAGGCGTTATCTACATGGCCCGCTTCGGTTCTGCCCAGCCGAGCTTCGGCGTCGGCATGGAACTTAACGTGATTGCGGCGGCGGTCATCGGCGGCGCGAGCCTTTCGGGCGGCTCGGGCACCATTCTCGGTGCAATCCTTGGGGCGATCCTTCTCTCGGTCGTTTCCAGTTCGCTTGCCTTGCTCAATGTGTCTGTCTACTGGCAGGACATCATCAGGGGAAGCATATTGCTGACTGCGGTTCTGTTCGACCACTATCTGGTCAGGCGTCGCCGCTGAGCGCCCATTGAACGCCCATGGGTAACTGGAGAAAGACGATCATGCTGGATATCAAGGACGATTTCGATCAACAGAGACAGATGTATTCCGTCCTGGTGCTGCATTTCATCGAGGGGGTGAAGCAGTCGGAGATCGCCGAGCGGCTCAATCTTTCCCATACCAAGGTGAACCGCATGATTGCGGCCGGCCGCAAGGCGGGCATGGTGAAGATCACCATTGCCAGCCCCTATCAGCGGTTGGTGGATCTCGAAAGCGAGATCACCCGTCGTTTCGGCCTCAGGCAGTCTGTGGTCACACCGACGGTATCCGATAATCCGGAAACCGCCTTGCAGATGGTGGGTCGGGTGGCCGCCAACCACTTGCTGGAGACGATCCGTGACGGTGACGTGATCGCGATTACGGGCGGCAAGGCGGTGAGCGCGGTTGTCGACAATCTGCAGGCGGAGCGTCGTTTCGATGTGCGGGTGGTGCCTTTGACGGGCGGCGTGCAGGGCAAGCACTATACGGATGTCAATCATCTCGCCACGCAGCTGGCGGAGAAGCTCGGCGGCAGCGCCTCGCTCGTGCATGCGCCGCTGTTTGCCGAGGATGAGGAACAGCGCGATTTGCTGATGAACGTCGCATCGATCCGCGAGGTCTTCGATCTGGCGCGGCAGGCGCAGGTGGCGCTGGTCGGCATCGGTTCGGTGGAGGCGCCGGGCTCCGGCTACTACGATCTTCTGCCGGATGCCGCCCGTGGCGGGCAGGCGCTGGTGGATGCGGGCATTGCCGGGGAATTTCTTGCCCACCTCACCATGGCGGACGGGCAGCTGGCGCGGATCGATCTCAACTCGCGCGTGGTGGCGCTGGACCCCGGGCAGCTTGCCCGGTGTCCGAATATCATCGGCGTGGCGGCAGGCGCCATCAAGGCTGGACCGGTGGCTGCCACGCTTGCCGGCCGTTATCTGACCTCGCTCGTCGTGGACGAGGCAATAGCCGGCTATTTACTGGATCATGAAGGAGGGGAAACCTCGTGACAGACAATGCAATATTGGCCCGGACGATCGGCGGCAGCGCCATCAGCGCATCCGCCGTGGGGCTTGGCACCTGGGCCATCGGTGGCTGGATGTGGGGTGGCACCGACGAGCGGCAATCCATCGCCGCCATACAGGCCTCCATCGATGCGGGAATTTCCCTCATCGATACCGCACCGGCCTATGGCATGGGGCTTGCGGAAACCATCGTCGGCAAGGCAATTGCCGGGAGGCGTGACAAGGTGGTGCTGGTCACCAAATGCGGGCTTGTCTGGCATGTGAATGACGGTGCCTATTTCTTCCATCAGGATGGCAAGCCGGTTCACCGTTATCTCGGCGCCGCGTCCATCCGGCATGAGGTCGAAGAGAGCCTGAAACGGCTCGGAACCGACTATATCGACCATTACGTCACCCATTGGCAGGACGCCACGACGCCGATTGCCGAGACGGTCGGGGCTTTGGTGCGGCTGAAGGAGGAGGGAAAGATCCGTTCCATCGGGGCAAGCAACGTTTCGCCGGACGATCTCGAAGCCTATATCGCAACCGGCGCGCTGGATGCCATTCAGGAAGAATATTCCATGGTGAAGCGCGGTATCGAGACGACGCTGCTGCCGCTTTGCCTGGAGAACGCCGTCTCGGTTCTCAGCTATTCGTCCTTGGCGCTCGGTCTTCTCTCGGGCAAGGTCGGGCCGGAGCGGGTTTTTGCGGAAGACGACCAGCGTCACGGAAATCCGCGCTTCAGCCAGGCGAACCGCCAGAAAATCGCGCGGTTGATGGGGGTGCTGGAACCGGTGGCGGCCACCCTTGAGGCTTCGGTCGCGCAGGTGGTGATTGCCTGGACGATTGCGCAGCCCGGCATAACATTTTCGCTGTGTGGCGCGCGTGATCCGGCTCAGGCGGTTGAAAACGCCGCCGCGGCGCGTCTTCGCCTCACGGAGAGTGAACTGGCGCTTATCAGCGCCGGCGTCGCGGAGCATCTTGTGGGGCTCGATACCTGATTATGTAAGCTGAGACGGGACTTCAGGCGAACAGCGCATCATTTTCGTCCCGTCTCTCATGTCGCTTTAAACGGTCAACAACATTGGGACGCTGGTCATCAGCCAGCGAACGGTATTTCTATGCCCAGTTTTCGCGAGGACGCTCTGCGCCGCATCCGGCACGATGGTGATTTTGATGCCGTCGTTATCGGCGGCGGCATCAACGGAATTGCCGCCTATCGCGATCTCGCCTTGCAGGGGCTGCGGGTGCTGCTGGTCGAGCGCAACGATTTCTCCTCAGGCTGCAGCGCCGCACCCTCGCGCATGATCCATGGCGGCCTGCGTTATCTCGAAAACGGTGAATTCAGCCTCGTGGCAGAGTCTTTGCGGGAGCGGGACGCACTTCTGAGACTCGCCCCGCATATGGTTCGTCCGCTGCCGACCACGATCCCGATTTTCTCGACTTTCAGCGGCCTTTTCAACGCGGCAGCAACCTTTGCCGGCTCAGGCGGAAAACCCGCAAGCCGGGGCGCTCTCGCCATCAAGGCGGGTCTCATGCTCTATGATTTTGTCACCCGAAAAAACCGTATTCTGCCCCGTCACGCGTTTCGAGGCGCCCCCGGGACTTTGCAGCATTGGCCGGATCTGACGCCGGAAATCAGATACTCCGCCACTTACTACGATGCGTGGATAAGCCAGCCCGAACGGCTTGCGCTGGAGCTTCTGATCGACACCCGTACCGATGCGCCGCAAAGCATTGCGCTCAACTATGCCGAACTTGTCCGTCTTGGCGATGAGTACCGTCTTCGGGTGCAGGGCGCGGATGAAACCCTACCCATCCGCCCAAGGATCATCGTCAATGCGACCGGCGCATGGATCGACGAGACGATTGGCACGCTGACCGCCGGGCCAGTGGCGGAGAAAGCAAAACCGACCGTCTCCGGAACCAAGGGATCACATCTGATCATCGCCAACGACGCGCTTCTCAACGCCCTGAACGGCCATATGATCTTTTTCGAGAATGCCGATAATCGCGTTTGTATCCTCTTTCCCTATCTCGGCCGGGTTCTCGCTGGCTCGACCGACATCAAGGTGGATCGTCCCGAGCGGGTGCGCTGCGAGCCCGAGGAGCGGGACTATATTCTGGACGCGATCCGGCAGGTCTTTCCGCAGATTGACATCGACCATTCCGACATCGTCTTCAGTTTCAGCGGCATACGCCCGCTGCCGCGCAGCGATGCCGCCTTTACCGGAAAAATATCCCGCAGCCATTTCATCCACCGCGTTGCGGGCGATCCGCCACAGCTCTGCATGATCGGCGGCAAGTGGACCACCTTCAGAGCCTTTGGTGAGCAGGTGACCGACGAGGTTCTGGCCTTTCTTGGACGCAGACGACTGACCGGCACCATGGATCGCCCGATCGGCGGCGGCAGGAATTTTCCCACCGGCGCAGGCAGCCTACCGGCCTTGCTGTCGGAGGAGTTCTCGATCGCCGGAGACCGGGCGGAGCATCTGGCTCTGGCTTACGGCTCCCGCGCCTTCGATCTGATGGGCTTTTGTCGGGACCGTGCGGATGATGCGCCGCTTTCAGAAAAATCGCCGATAACGACCGCGGAGGTGATCTGGCTGATCCGCTGTGAACACGTGCGACACCTGACCGATCTCGTGTTGCGGCGTACGACGCTCGCCATCACCGGCGTCATCGATGCCGATCTGATCGACGCGATCTTGAACGTCGCGGCACGCGAGCTGGGCTGGCCGACCACCCAGGCGGCAGCGGAACGGCAGCGGCTTACCCATGAGCTGGAGACTTTTTACGGCGTCACGCCGGCAATGCTTCAACACAGATGCAAGGAGAATGCATGATGATGCGGATTTCGAAAAAGGCGCGCATGAACCGGCTGTTTCGCAATGGCGGCTGCCTCGATGTGGCCATCGATCACGGGGTTTGCAACGAGCCGAGCTTCCTTGTCGGGCTGGAGGATATGGCGCAGACCGTGGGCAGGCTGGTCGAGGCCGGTCCCGATGCCATCCAGATGGCCTATGGGCAGGCCGATCTGCTGCAGCAGCGGCCGGAGCGCGACAAGCCGGCCCTCGTCATGCGTATCGACATGGGCAATCCCTATAATTCCACGCGCCACAGAACGATGTGGTCGCAGCTACAGAACCATCACGATCCGATCATCGGTGCGCTGGAAATGGATGCCGCCTGCGTCGTCGTGAACCTGTTCATGCTGCCGGACGAGCCGGACCTGTTTCGTCAGTGCGTCGAAAACATCAGCCGCGTGCGGGCAGATTGCCATCGTTTCGGCATGCCGCTGATGATCGAGCCGCTGGTGATGCTGCCCAATGATATCAGGGGCGGTTATCAGGTGGATGGCGATGCGGAAAAGATCGTCACGCTGGTGCGTCTTGCCTCGGAAATGGGAGCCGATATCATCAAGGCCGATCCGACCAGCGATCCGCGCGATTTTCACAAGGTGATCGAAGCCGCGCGGTGCCCGGTGCTGGTGCGGGGCGGGGGGCGTGAGGACTTGCGCAATGTACTGGCAAAATCGGCGGCTCTGGTGGCCGAAGGCGCGAACGGCATGGTCTATGGGCGCAATATCTATCAGCACGACAATCCCAAGGCCGTCGTTGCGGCGTTGATGGCCATCATCCATCAGGGTGCAGGTGGTGAGGAAGCATGGGATATCTATAATCGTGGCTGACAAAAATTACATATTGGGTCTCGATGTCGGCAACACGGTCATCAAGGCCGTGCTGTTCGACACGGCGGGCCGGCAGATCGCGCAACACGCCATAGATGGACATTCGACATTCCCCCAGCCCGGCTATGTCGAGCGTGATCTCGAGGAATTATGGCGGAACGGCTGCGAGGCGATCCGCCAGCTTCTGGTAAAATCCTCTGTCGATCCCTCCAGCATCCTGGCGGTGGGCTGCGCCGGCCACGGCAATGGTCTTTACCTCCTGGACAAGAACCAGCAGCCCCTGATCGGCATCCAGTCGCTCGACAGCCGCGCCGCCGATGTGGCGGCCGAGCTTGACCGGAAAAGCGGAGCGCAGTTGCAGGCTCGTTGCCTGCAGCGGCCATGGCCTGCGCAAACACCCAGCCTGCTTGCCTGGGTCAAACGGCATGCGCCCAATCTATACGGGCAGATCGGCACGGTCCTGTTCTGCAAGGATTTCGTCAATTTCCGCCTGACGGGTTGCCTTGCCAATGATATTTCCGACCTCAGCGGCGCGGGGCTGCTGGCCTTGCCGGAAGCGCGGCTCGACCGCGAGCTTCTGTCACTTTACGATCTTGAGGACGCGTTCGCGTTTTTCCCCCGTCTCGTGGAATCGGCCGACATCGTCGGCCACGTGACAAGCGAGGCTGCTGACATCACGGGGCTGCCCGAAGGCACACCCGTCATTGGCGGTTTCTTCGATGTGGTCTCCAGCGCCATGGGGTCGGGCGTCATTAATGCCGGGGAAGCTTCCATCATCGCTGGCACCTGGAGCATCAACCAGGTTTTCGCAGACAAGCCGGTCATCAGCCCCGATGTCTTCATGGTCACGACCTTTGGCCGTGACCGCTATGTCAATATCGAATCCAGCGCCACTTCCGCCGCCAATCTCGAATGGTACGTGCATCGTGTTCGCGGCGACCACGGCGACCGTGCCTTCGAGCGCTGCAACGAACTGGTCGGCTCCGTCACGCCGCGCGCCGACGATCCGTTTTTTCATCCGTTCATTTTCGGATCGCGGCTGGGGGCGGAATTTCGGGGCGGCTTTTATGGCCTCGCCGGATGGCATGGCGAGGGCCATATGTTGCGTGCCCTGTTCGAAGGCGTGTGTTTCGAACATCGCCGCCATATCGGTGTCCTGCGCGAAGCGGGATTGCCGGTGGAAACCGCCGTGATGTCCGGCGGCGGTTCCCGCAGCCAGCATTGGCCGCAGATCATGGCTGATGTTCTGGAAATTCCGCTGCGTGTCGCGGAGGCGCGCGAGACGGGCGCACTCGGCGCGGCCATTGGCGCGGCCGTGGCGATTAGGCTTTATCCTGATTATGAGGAGGCGGTTGCGGCGATGACACGGGTTGCGAATGCTTATCAGCCGGATGCTGCGCAAGTCTCGCACTATGGGCGGCGCTATCGTCTCTATGCGGAATTGACCGCACAGTTGCGTGGCTTCTGGAGCGCTTTGAGGTTACCACAATAGTCTCCGGCTTCGGCAGAGCGCAATCCCGCGCTGCATCAAGCAGAGCCCCTGCGCAGTGAAGTATCTGTGCAGGGGATAAAATATCGCGTAATAGTTTGTATATACTTAAATATTGCAACTTGATAAAGTATTGATGTTTTTTAATTGCGCGTGAAAAATAGAATTGAAAGTAAATCTTAAACTTAACTTCTTAAGCTCACTCTCCAGCCCGGTCGCCAACAGTTGCGCACGCACCCGTAACTCCCGCTACCGTCGCAGCATAGTTTTGAGGGATGGGACATGCTTTTTAAATCGACAACGGGCCGGAATATTTTTGCGGTCGCCGCATGTGGTGTCTTTGCGACGATCGCGGCTTCGGCCGTGCTGTTTTATCGGTCCATGGAGGATACCAGGGCCAACAATCTCGAGCGTATGCGGCAGATCGCCCATGCCGAAGCGCTAGTGACCGAAAAGAATATCGGCGGTACCATTCACATCGTCAACAGCCTCGCCTCGGTTCTGGAATCGATGAAACAGTCAGGTGATGCCGACCGGGGCAAGGCCGATCAGATCATTCACCAGATGCTGGCCAATAACCCCGATATCCTCGGCCTCTGGACCGGATGGGAGCCCAATGCGTTTGACGGTAAGGACGCGGATTTCGCTAACAGGGAAGGCCATGACGCGACCGGCCGGTACATACCCTATTGGGTGCGCAGCGGCGGCAAAATAAGCAATACCGCTTTGACCGACTATGCCACCGCAGGCCCGGGCGATTATTATCAATTGCCCTTTACCCTGAAGAAAACGGTCGTCATCGAACCCTATTCTTATGCAATCGACGGCAAGGAGGTTCTGATCACCTCGATCGCCAAGCCGGTTATGGTCGATGGCAAACCTCTGGGCGTTGCTGGCCTCGACCTGTCGCTTGATGAAACAGGCAAGGCGCTTTCGACCGTGCGGCCCATGGGAACGGGTTTCGTCAGTCTCGTCAGCGGCGGCGGCAAGATCATCAGCCATCCGGATGCGGCGATCATGGGAAAAAGCCTTGCGGATGGCGGTGCGCAGACCGCTGGCTGGGATCAGCTGATTGCAAATCCCGGTGCGGAGCGGGAGATTACCACACAGGACGGAACGAAGTCCTTCGCCATCGCCTTGCCCGTCATGCTTACCCAGGACATGAAATGGTACGCAATCATCTCGGTGCCGGAAGAAACAGTGCTTGCGCAGCTGCATGCCATGATGCGTGACGCCGCTGTGACGATCGTGACGGCCACCGTGCTGCTGGCGCTGGCGGGATGGTTCATCGCGCGGCGGTTCATCGGGCGCATCGCCAACATCATCGATGAGACCGCCCAGATTGCGCAGGGAAATCTTCAGCTGACACTAAAGGATATCGAGACAAGGGACGAGATCGGCGATCTTGCCCGCTCGCTTGACGTTCTGCGCGAAAACAATCGACAAAAGGCCTCGCTGGAACAGCAGGCGGAGAGCAACCGCGCGCTTGGCGAAGAAGAGCGCACGGTCCGGGAACGCAGGGCCGCCGATGAGGCGAGCAGCATCCGCTTTGCCGTCGACAGCCTGGCCTATGCGCTGGCAAAGCTCGCCGACGGCGATGTGTCCTGTCGAATAGACGATCCCTTTGTCGAGCAGCTCGATGCGGTGCGGAGCGACTTCAACGGCTCGGCCGGGAAATTGCAGGACGCGCTTCTGCGGGTATCGGAAAATGCCTCTGGCATCGATGCCGGCGCCAATGAAATCAAGGCGGCGTCCGATGATCTGGCGCGGCGAACGGAGCAGCAGGCGGCGGCCGTTGAAGAAACCGCCGCCGCCCTTGAGGAGATCACGATAACGGTAAAGGACGCCGCGAACCGTGCACATGAGGCGGGCCGGCTCGTTTCCCGCACGCGCATCGGCGCGGAACGGTCGGGTGAGGTCGTACGGCAGGCCGTGCTGGCGATGGAGCGGATAGAGAAATCGTCAAACGAGATTTCCAGCATCATCGGCGTGATCGATGAGATCGCGTTCCAGACGAATTTGCTGGCGTTGAATGCCGGGGTGGAAGCGGCGCGTGCCGGCGAGGCGGGCAAGGGGTTTGCCGTGGGGGCGCAGGAAGTGCGTGAGCTTGCCCAACGCTCCGCCGCCGCGGCGAAGGAAATCAAGTCGCTGATCACAAAGTCGAACCAGCAGGTCGAAGACGGCGTGCATCTTGTCGGCGACACCGGCAAGGCGCTCGATGTCATCGTTGCCGAAGTGCAGGAGATCAACCAGCACGTCGCCGCGATCGTGGAATCCGCGCAGGAACAGTCGTCCGGCCTCCAACAGATCAACGTTGCCGTCAACCAGATGGATCAGGACACGCAGAAAAATGCGGCAATGGTCGAGGAGATGACTGCCGCAAGCCACACCCTGGCAACAGAGGTCGATGCGCTGAACCGGCTGCTCGGCCAGTTCGAACTCGGTCAGGGAACGGGTGTCCATCGGGGTTCTCTCAGGGCGGCCTGATTGGACGCCTTCGCCATCGGCGCTGTTGGGGCCGGCGGGGAAATGGAAGATGGACTTTGTCTGCAAATTGAGCATCTTATTCCTGCAAGCAGTAATGGGATGATCAACAGCAGATGGATATCAGGCGCCTGAAATCGTTTATCACGATTGTCGACATGGGTAGCATAACCAGGGCGGCCGATGTGCTGCATATCGCCCAGCCGGCGCTTAGCCAGCAACTGGCAAGCATCGAGGAGCATTTCCGCCAGAAACTGCTGACCCGAAGCCAGCAGGGCGTGGTCATGACCGATGCCGGCAAGGTCGTCTACAGGCATGCGCAGGTCATTTTGCGGCAGATGGAGCAGGCGCAGGCGGAGGCTCTGGAAGCGGGCGCGGTGCTTTCCGGCAAGGTATCGGTGGGACTTGCGCCCTTCAGCAGCGCCGCGACGCTCTCGCTGCGTCTGATGGAAGAAACCAAGCGGCTTCATCCCGGCATTCTGCTGCACATCACGGAAAGCGTCAGCCAGCCCTATAGCCAGATGATCATGAATGGCCGTTTGGAAATGGGCCTCATTCACGGAACCGGGCCGATCCGGGGCGTCAAGTTCACGCCGCTATTGCGTGAGGAATTCGTGCTGGTCGTGCATCGCAGCTTCGGCGTGGAACCGGGCGATGCGCCGATCACGGTTGCTGATCTGGCGTTTCTCCCTTTCCTTCTACCGCCGACCTATAATTTCGTACGCCGCGCCATCAATCTCGCTTTCACCCGCAGCCGCAAGGATCTGATCGTCATGGCGGAGCTGGAATCGGTAAGGACCATCGCGCGTGGCGTGGATGCCGGGCTTGGCGCGACCATAACGCCCAAGGCCATCGCTGACCGTATCGTGGCGGAATCCAATGAAGAAATCGTCGTCAGGCAGATCGCCAGCCCGATGATCGAGGAAACGCTGTCCTTCTGCGTATCGGACAATACGCCGCTCTCCGAGCCTGCGCTGGCCGTCAAGGAGATATTGCTGCAACTGGCGGAGACCCTGAAATAAAAGGATCAGGCCGGTTTTAAAACTACGCGCGGCACAGTCATTCTGCACCGCGCAGAAAAGATTAAAGCATTGATTCCTTGCGACAATTCACCAGTAGTTCGGCCACCGAAAGGTTGTTCGGCAGGCGAAGCAGGGTTTCCACCATTTCGGCGAGATCGTCCGGCTGGGTCATATCCTCGCGGCTGACTTCCGTTTCGCCTGCTGTCATGTCGGTTGCGATATAACCGGGGCAGAGGGCGGTGGCGCGCACGCCGCTGTCCCACAACTCCTGGCGGATTCCGTGGGTGAGGGCGACGACGGCGAATTTCGTCATTGCATAACCGACATTGGAGCCAACGCGGCGTCCCGCCAGCGAGGCGACATTTATGACCCTGCCCTTTCCGGACTTGACGAGATGGGGAATGGCGGCGCGTGTTACCCTCAGGGGTCCCTTGACGTTGATGCGCCACATCTGGTCGAGGCTTTCTTCGCCCGCATCCATGACCCGGACCTTCGGGTTGATGCCGGCGCAATTTACCAGACCGTCGATCCGGCCATATCTTGTTGCGACGGCTTCAACCCAGGCCTCGGCCGAGCCCGCCTCTTCCGCATCGTATCGATCAGCCGAAAGCCGGTCCTTTACCGCAACAGCGGCCGGATTTCGCGCTCCCGCCGCGACGGTGAAACCGGCTTCGTGAAGCCTCTTGGCGATCGCAAGGCCAAGGCCTCGCGATGCGCCGGAAACCATGATGACACGGCCACTTCCTCCCAACATGCTGCTCTCCCTATTTCATTCCATTGCAGAATTCGGCGATGCGGGCGCAGCCTTCGGCCAGGTTCTCCATGCTGGTGGCATAAGAAAGCCGGAAGAAGGGGCTCAAGCCATAGGCCGCACCCTGCACAGTCGCAACGTGATGTTCGGCGAGAAGCGCCATGACGAAATCGGTGTCGTTCTCGATCTTCTTGCCGCCCTTTGTCGTCTTGCCGATCAGCGCCCCAATGTTCGGGAAGATATAGAAGGCGCCTTCCGGCTTGTGGCAGCGGATGCCGTCAATTTCGGCGAGCTTGTCGAGCACGAAATCGCGGCGCGTCTTGTAGATATCGGCGCGTTCCTTCAGCAGATCCTGCGGGCCGTCGAGAACCGCGACGGCGGCAGCCTGCACGATGGTTGCGACACCACCGCTGTTCTGGGTGTTGACGTTGCTGATGGCCTTGATGAGGTCCTTCGGGCCGCCGCAGAAGCCGAGACGCCAGCCGGTCATGGCATAGGCTTTCGATGCGCCGTTGACGGTCAGAACCCGATCATAGAGCCGCGGTTCGACTTCGGCGATGGTGCAGAATTCGAAGTCGTCATAGATCAGATGCTCATACATATCGTCAGTCATGATCCAGACATGCGGATGCCGCAGCATGACTTCGGCGATCTCTTTCATTTCCGCTCGCGAGCAGGCGGCGCCGGTGGGGTTGTTTGGGAAGTTGAAAAGCAGCCATTTGGTTTTCGGGGTGATGGCGGCTTCGAGATCTTCGGCCCGCAGGCGGAAACCGTTATTTTCGGGGCAAACCACCGGTACCGGCACGGCGCCCGAGAACTTGACGATATCGGCATAGCTGATCCAGGACGGCGCGGGGATGACGACTTCGTCGCCTGGGTCGCAGGTGGCCATGATGGCGTTGAAGATGATCTGCTTGCCGCCGCCCGCCACCAGAATCTGGCTTGGATCGTAGTCGAGATTGTTATCCCGCTTGAACTTCCGCTGGATGGCGGCACGCAGGGCAGGCGTTCCGTCGGCGGGCGGATATTTCGTATCGCCGGCAAGGGCGGCCGCGTGCGCCGCTTCAACCGCGTGGGCAGGGGTCGGGAAATCCGGCTCGCCGGACGACAGGCTGATGACCTTGATGCCCTGAGCCGCGAGGTCGCGGGCTTTCTGGGTCATGGCAAGCGAGGCTGAAACGGTGACGTTGTTGAGGCGTTGGGCGATAGCGGGCATGGATCATTTCCGATTGTAACGGTGAAGGCAGGCATCTTCGTGGTGCCAGTGCATGACAAAGAGGTTACGGGAAATTTCCGCCGTTTCCCCAATACGACTTCGATGTGAGGTCATACGGGATTTTGATGCATCGCTCTGAGAGGGCGCAGGTCCATACTCGTATGCGATGACCTAAGAGCAATAAACTATTATGCAGCGCGTCGGCTTAGCCCCTAAGCTCCTGACAACAACAAGGGAACGACGCATCGGACAATATTACCCAAAGAGGTAACCGGCGCGAAAATGCAGAAACATGCGACAGGGGCCGGCAAAAGACCGGATACCTCGACAGGGAGCACACCCAGCAAATTCTAGTCATAGGGCCTGGACGATTTCGTTCGGCTCAACGCGATGCCTCGTGCCGTATTCAACGCGACGGGAGTATAGATGTCGGATATTGCGATCATGGAACCACATGCCCCGCCACGCCGTGGAGTTTCCGGCTGGAAAGCCATCGAGCGCCGGCTGTTTTCGCCCGGCATACTCATCCTGCCGCTTCTGATCTTTCTCACGATCTTTTTCTTCTGGCCGGCAATTCGGTTGATGACCTTCAGCGTCATGACGCAGAACTCGCAGGGGTTGATCGGTGCCCCCTTCACGCTTGCCCACTATGTGAGGTTTTTCGAGGTCGATCTTTACCAGAAAGTGCTCTGGGCGACGATCCGCATCAGCCTGATCACTTCGGCTCTCGCGGCTATACTCGCCTATCCGGTCGCGACCGTTCTCGTGCGCGGCAATATCGTCACGACCCGCATCATCACGCTGATCGTCATCGCACCGCTGGCCGTCAGCGTCGTGGTTCGCGCTTACGGCTGGCAGCTCATTCTGGGCAATGGTCCGACCGGTCTCTTGAACTACATCCTGATGAATCTGGGCATCATAGATAGCCCGTTGACGCTGCTTTTTTCGGACGCCGCCGTCATCATCGGCTCTCTGCACATCTTCTTCCCGATGATGGTGCTGCCGCTGTCGTCCGCGCTTGGCAAGATTGATCCGAATCTGCAGCAGGCCGCCCGCACGCTCGGTGCGCCCGCGTGGAAAGTTTTCCTGCGGATCACTTTCCCGCTCAGCCTTCCCGGCCTCGTGGCGGGTTTCACGCTGGTGTTCTCGCTCGCCTCCGCATCCTATGTCATTCCCGCTTTGATCGGCGGTCCCGGCTCGCAAATGCTCGGCAACATGGTCGAACAGCAGGTTCTCGCGGTCTATGACTGGCCGTTCGGCGCCACCATCGCCACCATCCTCGTCTTCATCGTCATTCTGATCAACGCCGTCTCGATGAGGTTGCTCGGCGGGCGTCGTATCAAGGCAAGTGCATCATGAACAACAAGCTGACCGGCACACCCGCCATCGTCCTTTATGCGATCACCGCTGCCATGATGGTCTTCATTCTGGCTCCGATCGTCCTTGTCGTCGCCATCTCGTTTTCCGACAGCTATTTCGTCACCTTCCCGCCGCAGGGTTTCACCTTCCGCTGGTATGCGGCGGTAATGCAGAACGAGGAATTCACCGCCGGCCTCACCTTCAGTGCGGCGCTTGCGGTGGCGACCACCATTCTGTCGCTGGCACTTGGCGTTCCCGCAGCCTTCGCGCTCTCCCGGGGTAAATTCATCGGCCGCTCGCTGATGAAGGGGCTACTGCTTTCGCCGCTGATCTTTCCCGTGCTGGTGACCGGCCTTGCGCTGCTGCAGCTCTTTTCCGGCTACGGCTGGATGGATACCAAGCTGAAGCTTCTCATCGCCCATACCGTGGTGACGTCGCCCTATGTGATCCGCACGGTGCTGACCAGCCTCCAGCTCGTCAATGTCAGCCTCGAGGAAGCGGCGCGCACGCTTGGCGCCACCCGCTGGAAAACCTTCACGCGGGTGATCTTTCCGCAGATCGCGCCCGGTGTCGCCTCCGGCTCGATCTTCTGCTTCATGGTTTCTTTTGACAATTATCCCGTTTCGATGTGGCTGGCCGATTCCGCGAACCTGCCCGTGCCCATCGTTCTCTATCGCCAGATCGGTACGGTCTTTGATCCTTCGGTCGCGACCATGTCCACCATCATCATCGTTCTGGCGGTTACCGTCGTGCTCGTCCTCGACAGGCTGGTTGGTCTGCGCCGGGCAATGGCAATGTAAATCAACAACAAGAGGGGTACCGGAAATGACAGACAAGACCATCATCATGAAACGGCGCAGTTTCCTCACAGTCACCGCAGGCGCGCTCGCCACACCCTATTTTTATACCGCGGCTTCCGCGCAGGACCGCACCATGTATGTCGGCGTCTATAATTCGGCACAGGGCGGGCTGATCAAGAAGGAAGTGATCCCGGCCTTCGAAAAGGAATATAAGTGCCGGGTCCTGACGACTGAAGGCGCAACGCTTGCCAATATCGCCACGCTGCGCGCCACCCGCGAAAATCCGCAATATAGCGTGATGTCGATGGACGATGTCGGCGTTCCCCAGGCCAAGGAGGAGGGCCTGATCGAGCAATTGCCGATCGACGAAATCCCCAACCTCAAGAACGTCTATTCCCGTTATCTTTTCGAAGACAATTTCGGCGTCGGTTTTGCAATTTCGATTGCCGGCCTGTTCTACAATCCGACAACGGGCAAGCCGTTCGAAAGTTACGAACAGATGTTCGACAAGAAATATGCCCGCCGGATGCTTCTGAATACGCCGAAGAATACCCAGAGCGTTCTGATGCTGATGGTGGCGGCCGCACTTGCGACCGGCAAACCGCTGAAAGAAGCGCAATATGCCACCGATGCAGGCTGGGCGAAACTTGCCGACCTGAAGCCGAACGTCCTTTCCATCTATGATGCGGAAGCGCAGACCATGATGGTTGCGCAGGGCCAGGCGGATTTCGGCGGCATCGAATATTCCAAGGCCGTTTATCCACACACCAAAAAGAGCGTGCCGCTGGACATGACCTTCCCGAAGGAAGGCGCTTTCACCGGCATCAACTCCATCGCGCTGGTCAAGGGCGGGCCGCACCGCGATCTCGCTCTCGCCTATATCAACCGCATCCTCGACCCCGGCGTGCAGAAGATGCTGTCTGAAGCCACGCTCAGCGCCCCCTCCGTCAAGGGCATCGAGTTCGGCGCGGATACGGCGAAATTCCTTGCCTATCCGGAAGCGAAGATGGAATCGCTGAACCTCTTCACGCCGGACTGGAAATACATCATTCCGCGCCGCGCGCAGTGGCTCGAAAAATACAACCAGACCTTTAACGGCTGAGGAACGCAGATGAAATCCGTAGAAGTCCGCCTGGAAAGACTGACCAAGCATTACAGCGGTCAGGTCGTTGCCGTCGATGATGTTTCGCTTACCGTCAAGGCAGGGGAAATCCTGGCGCTTCTCGGTCCGAGCGGATGCGGGAAAACGACCTGCCTTCGCATGATTGCGGGGCTCGTCGATCCCACCTCGGGTGAAATCGTGGTCGGCGGCAAGCCGACCACGCGCACCCCGGTTCATCGCCGCAATGTCGGTATGCTGTTTCAGAACTACGCCCTGTTTCCCCATATGACCGTTGCCGAAAACGTCGCCTTCGGTCTCGAGATGCGGGGCGTTTCCAAGGCCGATCGGGAAGGGCGTGTGAAGCAGGCGCTCGATCTCGTTCAGCTGCACGCCTTCGGCGACCGGCTGCCGGCGCAGCTTTCCGGCGGCCAGCAGCAGCGTGTCGCACTGGCGCGCGCTCTGGTGATCGAGCCTTCGATGCTGCTGCTGGACGAGCCGCTTGGCGCACTCGACAAGGGCCTTCGGGAAAGCATGCAGGTTGAAATCCGCAGCCTGCAGCAGCGGCTTGGCCTCACCACCATCATGGTGACGCATGATCAGGACGAGGCCCTGACCATGGCGGACCAGATCGCCGTGATGCGGGACGGCAATCTCGAGCAGATCGCGCCGGCAGGTGAAATCTACCAGAAGCCGCTGACGCGCTTCGTCGCTGGTTTCATCGGCGCCTCGAACTTCTTCGAGGCGAGTGTGGTGGAACGCAACGGCCGCGCCGCACGGCTTGTGACCGGTGCCGGGGTGCGGCTGGATGTGGATGACATGGGTACGGTCCAGGGCGACAAGGTTGTTGTCACGGTTCGCCCGGAGGCGATCTCGGTTTCGCCGCTTGCGGCCGACGCGGGTGAAAACGCCAGCAATTCCACGACGGCAAAAGTGGAGCAGGTCGTCTATCGCG
The DNA here is from genome assembly GCF_001541315.1 of Agrobacterium tumefaciens str. B6. Classification (GTDB taxonomy): domain Bacteria; phylum Pseudomonadota; class Alphaproteobacteria; order Rhizobiales; family Rhizobiaceae; genus Agrobacterium; species Agrobacterium radiobacter. Next base: position 82,058 of record NZ_LMVK01000002.1, read on the forward strand.
GTTTTATGCTGCACTACTACCTGCGGCTGGATAGTGGCGAGCCGATGATCGCCTACAGGCAGACCCAGACGGAAGGGTTCACCAATGCCGTCAGCGTGGCCGGCGACCGGGTGAAACTGAGCTGGACAAACGACAGCAATCACGTGATCCAGCTGAATTGATACTTCCTCTGCCGGATCGGTTCACCGGTTCGGCCGACGAAAAATACCTGAAAATGTAATGGCACCGTGCTCCAGAAATGATGCACGGTGCCGTAATTGTTTGATTGTCAATGATAAGAGGAAAGCGGGCCGCCCTCAGACGACTACTTCGCGGGCCGGAACGACGCTGCCCCCGCAGGCTTCCACTTCGCTGCGCACCGTGCGAGCAAGCTCCAGCGAACCGGGTGTATCGCTGTGAACGAGGATCGATCTGGCGCGAACGGGGATGATCTCGCCCTCGATTGTCGTGACGGTGCCTTTTTCCAGAAACTGGCGCACGCGCGCGCGCACTTTCGTCTCTTCCTTGATGACGGAATTGGGCAGCTTGCGCGGCACGAGCTGCCCCTTCACATCATAGGCCCGGTCGGCGAGGAAAAGATTGAGCACCTTCAGCCCGCAATCCAGCGCGGCCTTTTCGATCAGCATGTCCGGCATCGAAAAGACGATGAGATTGGGATCGACCGCTTTGATCTTTTTCATGATCCGTTCGGCAAGGGCCGCGTCGCGGTTGATCATGTTGCCCATGGCAGCATGGAAGCTGATGTGAGAAAGCGCGACATCCTGCGCCCTCGCAATCGCCGATAGCGCGCCGAGCTGGTAGAGAACCTGCTGTTCCATTTCTTCCGCGTCGACGGGAATTTCGCGGCGGCCAAAGCCGAGACGGTCGGCAAGGCCCGGATGAGCGCCGACGCCGACGCCGTTCTGTTTGGCCAGACGCACCATGCGCGCCATCATTTCCGGATCGCCCGCATGGAATCCGCAGGCGATATTTGCCGAAGAGACGACTTCCATAAGTTTCTCGTCGTCGCAGACCTTATAGACGCCGAAACCTTCGCCCATATCGGAATTAACATCGATCTTCATGGTCCCTCTCCTTGTTTTTCAGGATTATCGTTTTGCGAGCGTGCCGAGTGCGGCGGTGACCAGCGGCAGGGTCTTGCGGATATCCGCGAAATAGGCGTCGATCGCCTGTTCGACTTCCAGCGCCTCACGCACCGTCGCCTGCACGAAGCGGATGCGGCTGCCGATGCGCGCCTGTCCGAGCCGCCACAGATCGCTGTCGATGATGCCGGCCATCTTGGGATAACCGCCGGCCGTATTGGCGTCGCTCATCTGGATGATCGGCTCGCCGCTTGGCGGCACCTGAACCACACCGGGAATGACGCCGTAAGAACGCAGCTCCACCGGGGCCGAAAGTGTCATCGGCGTTCCGGCAAGCCGGTAACCGGTGCGGTCGCTCTGTGAGGTGATTTTCCAGGCCTCCGACCAGAAACGTTCGGCGCCTTCGCCGAAAAGATCGTGTTCGGCGGCCGGAATGGCTCTCAGCAGCAATTCGCCATTGTCGGACACCGGAAACATGTCCGGCATCGCATCGGCAAGCGGCATGACGCCAAGACCGTTTGAGGGCAGCGGCGAGGCCTCGGATGGCAGAACGGCAAGCCTGTCGCCGGTCGCGAGATGGCGTCCTTCGTGGCCGCCGAAGGAACCGCGAAGCGAGGTGCTGCGCGATCCCATCACCACCGGAACATCGATGCCGCCCTGAAGGCAGAGATAGGCGCGAGCATTCTTCTGCGGTGTCGAAAGCTCGAGTATTTGACCTTTTTCAGCCCGAGTGCACCAGTAGGGTGGCAGGTCCGCACCATCAAGCCGTGCCGCGCAATCTGCGCCGGTCACGGCGAAGGTCAGGGCCTCTTCGAACTCGATGCGGAAAGGGAAGGTCTGGATTTCAATCCCGGCGGCGTCTTCGCCGTTGCCGACGAGGATATTGCCGACCCTGAGCGCGATGGGATCCATCGCGCCCGTGGCGGTGATGCCGATATTGCGGTAACCCGCGCGGCCAAGATCCTGGACGGTGTTCAGCGGTCCGCAGGCAAGAATATGGATCATAGTTCGATCCTTTCAGGAAGGAAACGAACCCGGTCGCCGGGCGCAAGCACCGCCGGCTGCTCGGCCGTGGCGTCGAACATGGTGATTTCGGTGAAACCCAGCGAATTCCAGCCATTAGGCCCGGTCAGGACCGAGATGCCAGACTGCATACCGCCGATCGTCACCATGCCTTTCAGCATGCGCAGCGACGGAACTTTTTTGCGTGGCATGAAAATGCGTGGATCGAGACCGCCGAGATAACCAAAGCCCGGCGCGCTGCCGACGGCGAAAACCGTATAGGTCTGCTCGAAGTGCAGGCGCACGACTTCCTTGTCCGATAGGCCTGAATAATCGCAGATCGCGGCAAGATCGATGGCGTGCTCGCCGCCATAGGTCGTCGGCACCTCGATGGTCTTGCCGAGAAGATCGAGTTCCGCGGTTCTTTGCCAGATATCGAGAAGTTCATCCTGCAAACACCCGGCATCATCGGGCGTGCCGCGCAGCACGATCAGGAGGTTGGTCATGCCGGGTATCAGTTCCAGCACATCGGGGCGGTCCTTCAGCGCGCGTGTCAGCGCCCAGATGCGCCGCTGTGCAGGCAGGTCCAGCTCGCCGGGCGCTTCGATCAGAAAGGTCTTGTTGCCGATCATCGAGATTTTCGGCAGGCCCAGATGAGCGGGGGAAAGGTGGGGCGTTTTCAGCGGGAGGTTGCTCATTGACGTCACCATCATGCTTCGGTCCTGAGAAGGGTGGAGCCATATCCGACAAGCGCACGGGCTTCTGCCACCACTTCGGTGACGGTGCCGGCTTTGTCGGCGATCACCGGAACGATCACGGGTCCGACTGTCACGAATGCAACGATTTCGCCCTTCACTACCGATTTTCCTGTCTGGATCGGGCGGTCGGGGCGCTGCGGATGCGCTGGGGTGAAGATGCCGGCAATCGGTGCGCGGGCAAGGATGTCTCCGGTCTTTGCCGGCGCCTTGGCCGTCTCGGCGGGGCGCGGTGCGGCAGGAGCCTGACCCCCTGCCATGGCGACGATCTTCAGTGACCCATCCGGCGTCTCTATTTCGATGGCGGATACGTTGTTGCGCTCAAGGTAAGCGGCAAGATCGGCAATGATGCCAGGCTCGCTGTAGCGGGATATCGAAACAGACTGTCGCTTCATTTTGAACTCCGCGCTGCAAGCCAGTGTTCGAGGTAATGGATGTCAGTGCCGCCTTCGGAGAAGGCCGGGTCTTCCAATATTCCCCGATGCAGCGGCAGGTTGGTGGAGACGCCTTCGATGCGCATTTCGCCAAGCGCGCGCCGCATGCGCATGATCGCCTGTTCGCGCGTCGGCGCATGAACAATGAGCTTGGCGATCAGGGAATCGTAATGCGCCGAAACGCGATACCCCGCCGTCACATGGGTATCGACCCGCACGCCGGGGCCGCCCGGCAGGTGAAGATGGGTGATGAGGCCTGGGCAGGGAACGAAGTTGTACGCGTCCTCGGCATTGATGCGGCACTCGATCGAATGTCCCTCGCAGACAATGTCTTTCTGCGAAATTTCAAGCGGATGACCGAGAGCGACGAGAAGCTGCTGGCGCACCAGATCCACGCCCGAGGTCATTTCCGTGACCGGATGTTCGACCTGCAGACGGGTGTTCATCTCGATGAAGTAGAATTCACCGTTTTCGTAGAGAAACTCGAAGGTGCCGACGCCGCGATAACCGATCTGGCGGCACGCTTCCACGCAGCGATTGCCGACAAAGGCCGCAACATCAGGCGGGATGCCGATGGCCGGACCTTCCTCGACGACTTTCTGGTGCCGGCGCTGCATCGAGCAATCGCGCAGGCCAACCCAGACGCCGCCGCCCTGACCATCGCAGAGAACCTGAATTTCGACATGGCGAGGATGTTCGAGGAATTTTTCGATATAGAGTTCCGGCGTTCCGAAGGCGCGGCTTGCCTCTTCGCGCGTAACGAGAACGGCGTCGTGAAGGGTGGAGGCATCATGAACGACGCGCATGCCACGTCCACCGCCGCCGCCGGCTGCCTTGACGATGACGGGATAGCCGATCTCAGTGGCGATTTTCGAAACCTCCGCCATGTCATCCGGCAGGGCGGAATCGGGGCCGGGAACGCAGGGCACGCCGGCCTCCATCATCGCCCGTTTTGCCGCGATCTTGTCGCCCATGGTGCGGATGGCGTCGGCACGTGGGCCGATGAAAACCGCACCCGCTTCCTCAACCGCTTCCGAAAACGATGCCCTTTCGGAGAGAAAACCATAACCGGGATGAACTGCACCGGCGCCCGTCAGCTTCATGGCAAGCAGGATAGCCGGCACGTTGAGATAGCTCTGGCCGGGAGAAGCCGGGCCGATGCAGATGGCGGTATCGGCCGCCTTCAGATAATCCGCATCCCTGTCCGCTTCCGAATAGACCATGATGGTCTTCAGGCCGAGTTCACGGCAGGCGCGCTGCACGCGGAGTGCGATTTCGCCGCGATTGGCGATGAGGACGCTGTCGAATGCCCTTTGCCCGGCTGCTTCCTTTGGAAGTGTTGCATCCATCATTCGAACTCCAGCACTGGCTGTCCAAGTTCGACGTCTTCGCCGTCATTGGCGATGAATCTGGCGATCCTGCCGCTTCGTTCGGCTCTCACGGTGTTGAACACTTTCATCGCTTCGATGATGAAGAGTTCCTGCCCTTCCCTAACCTCGTCTCCGGCTTCAGCGAAAGCTGCCGAGCCCGGGCTCGGAGCGCGATGGAAAAGACCGAATGAGGGTGCCGCGACGATGCCGGAGGGCGCCGGTGCCGCTGTGGCGGATTCAGGTGCCTGTTCTTCGGCGCGGGGTGCCTCGTCGGGTGCCGCTTCCGCCACCGGAACGATGCGGGGCTGCGATGATGTCGCGTGCTGTGAAACGGCATTGTTTTCGCGAATGATCCGGACCGTGGTTCCCGCCTGGCTCACGGTCAATTCGGACACTCGCGAAGAGCCGACAAACTCGATCAGTTTCTTGATCTTTTCCAGATCCATATTGGTTTCCAACGTCTTTTTTGTCCCCACGGCGGCGGGCAAGCGGAGCGGAATCCGCACCCTGTCCATCAGCAACAGCTACCATGGAGGCGGGATTGATGGGGTCAGACGAAGTTTCTATGGACACGGGTTTGAGGTTTGATATCCCGCCGCCGCGTGGTGAAACGGTTCGAAGACGTCCGAAGGAACGAACCATGGATTCCCGCAAAGGCATTCTCCTCAAAATCTCTGCAGCGCTCGCTCTTGTGCTGATGGGCGCCTGCATCAGCGGTCTCAGGGGTGAAATACCCATCGGGCAGGTCGTTTTTTTCAGGTCGGCGGTGGCCATGCTACCGCTCTGTCTGTGGATGGCCGTGCAGGGAGGATTTCGGAAACAGGTGGCGACCAGCCACATTGGCGGGCATCTGGTGAGGAGTTTTTCCGGAACCGGCGGCATGGTCTTCAGCTATCTGGCGCTGGCTTACATTCCGCTCGCTGATGCGACGGCCATCAGCTATGCCACGCCGCTTTTTACCGTCATTCTGGCGGTCTTTCTTCTGAAGGAGGTCGTGAGGATTTATCGCTGGACGGCGGTGGTCTTCGGGCTGTGCGGCATCGTGCTTATCCTGTCGCCGCATTTTTCCTTCGATGTTTCGGATGTCGCCTCCGGTTCGGGTGTCGCCATGCTCGGTGGTCTGTTCGGTCTGGCAGCGGCTTTTTTCTCTGCGATATCGATGATCCAGATCCGGCATCTGACGCAGACGGAAAATACCGGTGCGATCATTTTCTATTTCACACTGCTCACAACGGTCATCGGTTTTGCCAGTATCGGCATGGGCTGGACAATGCCGACCGCGTGGCAATGGACCCTGCTGATCGGTACCGGTCTCATTGGCGGGATCGCGCAGATACTGGTGACGCTGAGCCTGCGTTATGCCGAGGCTTCACTGCTGGCGCCGTTCGATTACACGACGATGATCTGGGCGCTGCTGATCGGATATACCTTCATGGATCAGGTTCCGGCCCTGACGACCATTCTCGGCGCCTCGATCGTGGTTGCCGCCGGCTTGTTCACGTTGTGGCGGGAAAGGCGGCTGCACAAAAAGCGCCTTACCGATGAGCTTACCTTATCGGCTCCCTGACGGCCTGTTTCGTCAGCCGGTTTTCGCGCCACATGGCGAACAGCCCGGCGGCGATGACCGTCAAAGCGCCTATGATAGTCGCACCTGTCGGCACTTCGGCCATGAACAGATAACCGAGGGCGATCGCCCAGATCATCGTCGTGTAATCGAACGGCGCCAGCAGGGAGGCCTGGGCATGGCGCAGGCTGAGCGTCATGGTGATCTGGCCGATGCCGCCGGCAAGCCCGCCGCCGGCGAGCAGCAGAAACTGGTTGAAATCCGGCATCTTCCATCCAAATCCAAGCGTGGCGAAGCCGGCGACGACACCCGTCAGCGTATAGATGAGCACGATGCGCGACGGCTTTTCGATGCTGTTCAGGTGGCGGACGGCGATGGAGGAAAAGGCCGCGCAAAGCGCACCGGTCAGCGCCAGCGCCGTTCCGATCATCGCAACGCTGTCGATCTGGGTAGGGCCTGACACGGCGTCAAACACCGGGTTGGGTGAGAGCGTGATGAAGACGCCGATGAAGCCCGTCAGCACGGCGGACCAGCGATATATCCGCACTTTTTCGCGCAAAAGCAGCGCGGCCAGCATGATGGTGAAAAGCGGTGTCGTGTAGCTCAGCACCGTGACATTCACCAGCGGCAGATAGGCGAGCGCCAGAAAGCCGAAGAACATGCCGCCCAATCCAGCCGAGCTGCCCGCAAGCAGGCGGCCTATATTCTTGGCGGCCGGCACGGTTATCCGCTCGGATGAGGCGATGAACCAGAGACAGAGGGGAATGAGGGCAAAAAATCCCCGGCAGAAGACGACTTCGCCGACCGGGATCGCTCCGCCCAAACCCTTCACGCAGGCGGACATGACTGTGAATGCCAGCATGGCCACCAGCTTGAGCAAAATACCTGTCTTAGGATCCATCCCGCTCCCCATCGCAGCAAAGACCGTGTCATGGGGAAGAGGCGGAGAATAGCCATGGTTGCTGGCCATAAGAATCTTGTCTTACCCCATCATGCGCAGCTTGCCCCTTTGAAAAGCGGTGGAACCACTCGATGGTGCTTTTGCCCTAGGCTCCGGCGGCGATTTGGTGTCATGATCGCATCTCGAACCGGTGGGAGGTTTAAGCCGACATGTTGGATTTGCGCAGGCTGCGATATCTGGTCGCGATTGCTGATTGCGGCTCCATGTCGGCGGCGGCGCGGCAATTGGGGATCGCCCAGCCGGCGCTCAGTCACCACATCACGGAACTGGAGCGGTTGGTGGGTTTCCCCGTGCTGCACAGGCTGGCGCGCGGCGTGAAGGCGACGGAGAAGGGTGAAATACTCCTTATTCATGCCCGGGAGATTACCGAGAAGGTCCGGCAGGCGGAGGCGGAAATCCGGGCCATGGCCTATCTGGATGAGCGGGTGATCCGGCTGAGCCTTATTCCTTCCTGGGCCACGGCCTTTGCACCGAACATCATCAGTGAGGTTGCCGCTTCTATGCCAAAGGTTTCGCTGCGGCTGATAGAGGCGCGCAATGACGAATCTCTGCGCCTCATTCGTCTCGGCAAGGTGGATATGGCTGTCGCGCTGGTCGGCGCGGAGGACAAGGCCGATGATCTTATCATCAAGGAGAGCCTTTTTGCGGTGTCTTCCCGACCCATCGGTCGGTCGATGCCGCTCGAGGCTGTGGCGGGGCTCAACCTTATCCTGCCGCCGAAGGACAACCCGCTGCGCGTATCGATCGACGAGGCCGCCGCCCGCGCCGGCATCACGCTGAACGTGACCACGGAGATCGACGGGCAGGATACAATCAAACGCGCCGTCAGCGCCGGTATTGGCGCGACGATTCTGTCATGGAATTCGGTGCAGCAGGAACAGGAGGCCGGTCAGCTTCAGGCCGCTCATATTACCGATCCCGTCATTTATCGCTCCATCCATTTGCTGAGGAACAGGGAGGTGGACGAGCGGACGTTCAGGCTGTTCCGAGACCTGTTGCGGGCCGTCGCAAGACGCGAGTCGGCATTCAACCCATAAACGATTTGTATGGGTAAGTTGAAAACTCGGTATTTGTATTGTTGATGGCTTCTTCCTAGCCTCCCCGGTGAAAGTATATCGGGGAGGAAAAGATATGCGTTTGAAGACATCTCTGTTCGGCATGCTGGCGGCTGCGGGAGTTCTGGCTGCCGGAGGGGCGGCGGCGGAATATCCGGAGCGGCCGGTGACGCTCGTCATCGGTTATCCGGCCGGCGGCGGCACCGATATACAGTCGCGGGCGCTGGTGCCCTATCTCGAAAAATATCTCGGCACATCGGTCGTGGTGGAAAACCGCGAAGGTGCTGGCGGGCTGATCGGCGCGACCTATATCGCCAATGCGAAACCTGACGGATACACGATCGGGGCGTTGAATTTCCCCTCCATGTATTCGCCGATCGTGCAGGGCAATGCCAGCTATAAGCAGGACGCCTTCACGCCGCTCGCCAACCAGATCGGCGGCGATCTGGCGTTGACGGTCAACAAGGTATCGCCGATCAAGACAGCCAAGGAATTCGTTGAAGCGGCCAAGGCGAACCCGGTCGTCGTTGGCGTGACGGGTATCGGTCATCCAAGCCAGATCACCGCCCTGCTGTTCGAGGAAGCGGCGGGCGTGAAGCTCAATTTCGTCCCCTTTAATGGGGGCGGACCGGCACGGCTCGCCATGCTCGGTAACCACGTCACACTCGGTTTCATGAACTTGAACGAGGTTTTTGCAGACAATCGTTCGGGTGCACTTCGTGTTCTGGCGACATCAGGCACTGAGCGTTCGCCGCTCTCGCCAGATGTGCCGACCTTCAAGGAAGCCGGTTACGACGTTCAGTTCAGCCTTCTTGCAGGTTTTGGTGCACCGAAAGGCCTGCCGGCGGATGTCGAGGCCAAGCTGGTCGATGCATTCCAGAAGGCGCTGAAGGACCCGGATTATCTTGCCGAGGCCAAAAAGCGCGAACTGACCATGCTGCCGCTGACCCAGGCGGAATTTGCCGAGGCACTCAAGAAGGGCAACGCCAATCTGGCCGAGCTCTGGAAAAGCAAGCCCTGGACGAAATAAGCGGCGCTTCTCTCACCACTAACCGAAATGACGCTTGGGCCTGTGCGTGGCCCGGGCATGACCCACTGTTGAAAGGAATCCGGCCAATGGCCCATGTCATCCGCAATTTCCAGCGCCCCTCAAGGGCTGATATTGAGGCGATCAGCAAATTCAGCCCCGCAACCATTCACGAGGCGCAGGGCAAGCTTGGCGCTCTCGATTATCGCATCAAGCCGATCAAGCCCGGCCTGAAAATCTGCGGCCCGGCAATCACGGCAAAATGCCATATCGGCGATAATCTGATGATTTTCGAAGCCATTAATCTCGCAAAGCCCGGCGACGTGCTGGTCATCGATGGCGGTGACAATCCAAATCAGGGCGGCTTTGGCGATGTGCTGGCCGCCGCCTGTATCGGCAAGGGCATTGTCGGCTTCGTGGTCAGCGCCGCGGTGCGTGACGGCAAGGGGCTGCGCGAAATCGGTTTTCCGGTTTTCTCGCTCGGGCTTTGCATGAAGGGCACGTCCAAGGACACGCTCGGCACCATCAACCATCCGGTCGTGGTGGGCGGTGAACTGATCAGCCCCGGCGATATCGTCTGCGGCGACGATGACGGCGTTGTCGTCGTGCGTGAGAAGGATATCGCGAAACTCGTCAAGGCCTGCCAGGAGCGCGACGACCACGAGAACCACATGATGGAACTGCACCGTCAGGGCAAGATGGATATCGAGGATCGTTACGACATGATGCGCTCGAAGGGGTGCGTCTGGGCGGATTGAGCCGGATATTCGATATTTGGATACGCCGTGTCGGGAGGCACGGCGTATTCCTCAATGAGGAGGGGAGAAAAACATGGCCGAACACAAAAATAGCTCGAAACTGACGGCGAATATTCTGTCCGGGGTCTTCTTTCTGGTGGCCGCCGCCGGGCTTTATTACGGCGCGCGGCCGCTGAGCATGGGCACCAATTTCCAGCCCGGGCCGGGCTACATGCCAACGGTCATCGCGGCATTGATGTTCGCGCTCGGTATCGCACTGCTCTTGCAGGATCTGTTGGGAAAGACACCGTCCGAAGCCTGGGTGACCCCGAAGATGCGTCCGTTTCTGGCAGTGGCCGGCATTGCCGGTTTTGCGCTGCTGATCGAGCCATTGGGCTTCATCGCCGCCGCTTTTGTGCTGATCCTGCTCGCCTGCATCGCCTATGGCAGAATCCGGCCGGTTGAGGTGCTGCTGCTTTCCGCGGTGCTCATCCTCGCCTGCATCCTCATTTTCGTCGTCGGCCTCGGACAGAGGATACCCCTGCTGCCATGACCGATCTTCTTGCCAATATCGCCCTCGGTTTCGGTGTTGCTGTCACGCCGGTCAACCTTTTCTATTGCCTGCTGGGTGTCACACTCGGCACGATGATCGGCATCCTGCCGGGCATCGGCCCTTCCGCGACCGTCGCGCTGCTTTTGCCCATCACCTATACGATGCCGGACACGGCGGCGTTGATCATGCTTGCGGGCATTTTCTATGGTGCACAATATGGCGGTTCGACTACGGCGATCCTCGTCAATCTGCCGGGCGAATCCTCATCCGTCGTCACCTGCATCGATGGTTATGCCATGGCCCGGCAGGGCAGGGCGGGGGTGGCGCTGGCCACTGCGGCGCTCGGGTCGTTTTTTGCCGGCACGGTGGCGACCATTCTGATCGTCGTGGTCGCAAAGCCACTCTCCGCCATTGCGCTTGCCTTCGGGCCGGCTGACTATTTCAGTCTGGTGATCTTCGGGCTTCTGTTTGCCGTGTTCCTGTCCAGCGGATCGCCGGTCAAGGCGATCGGCATGGTCGCCTTCGGCATTGCACTGAGCCTCGTCGGCATCGATCCGACATCGGGTGAGCAGCGTTTCACCTTCGGCATGGCGGAACTGTTCGACGGCATCGATTTCGTCGTGCTGGCCATCGGGCTGCTAGGTGTCAGCGAAATCCTTTTTAACCTGCAGCAGGGTGTGGAGCGTGATGCAGGAACGACAAAGACCGGATCGCTGATGCCGACCCGACAGGATTTCAAACAGGCATTTCCGGCCGTCCTGCGCGGCACGGCGCTCGGCTCCTTCCTCGGCGTATTGCCCGGCGGCGGTGCGATCATGAGTTCTTTCGCCAGCTACGCGCTGGAGCGCAAGATCGCCAAGGATCCATCCCGGTTCGGCAAGGGTGCGATCGAAGGGCTGGCGGGGCCGGAAAGCGCCAATAATGCCGGCGCGCAGACCTCTTTCATTCCGCTCCTGACGCTTGGCATTCCCGCCAACGGCCTGATGGCGCTGATGGTCGGGGCGATGATGATCCAGGGCATCACCCCGGGACCGGAGGTCATGCAGTCGCGGCCCGATCTCTTCTGGGGGCTGATCGCCAGCATGTGGGTGGGCAATCTGCTGCTCCTGGTCCTGAACCTGCCGCTGATCGGCATCTGGGTTCGGCTTCTCGGCATTCCATACCGCTTCTTGTGCCCCGCCATTCTGATGTTCTGCGCCATCGGGGCCTATGGGCTTTCCTACAGCGTTGTGGACGTTCTGTTCTGCGCGGTCTTCGGCATCGTCGGCTTCTTTCTGCGCAAGATCGGCTGCGAGCCGGCGCCTCTGGTTTTGGGCTTCGTTCTCGGTCCGCTTCTGGAACAGAACATGCGCCTCGGGCTGCTGATTTCGCAGGGCAGTTTCTCAACATTCGTCACCCATCCGATCAGCGCCACGCTGCTCGCTTTGTCCGGCATGGTCGTCATCATGATGGCGATGCCGGCGATCATGCGCCGCCGCGAGGTCGTGTTTCAGGGTGATGACGATTGACAATCAATCGAGCCGGTCTCACCGGCCAAGCAAAGGTGAAATAATGCATATTCTGATAATCGGCGCGGCCGGAATGATCGGCCGCAAATTGACACAACGTCTCGCTTCCGACGGAACGCTTGATGGTGCGAAGATTACCGAAATGACGCTGACGGATGTTTTCGAACCGGCCGCGCCGAAAGGCTTCGGCGGTGCACTGACCATCGAGCGCAGTGATCTGTCGAATGCCGGCGTGGCCGAAAAGCTGATCGCAAAACGGCCGGATGTGATCTTCAACCTCGCCGCCGTGGTTTCGGGCGAGGCGGAAGCGGATTTCGAGAAAGGTTATCGCATCAATCTCGATGGCGGGCGCTCGCTGTTCGAAGCCATTCGTCTGGAGCACGAAAAGGACGGATATCGGCCGCGCATGGTCTTCTGCTCATCGCTTGCCGTGTTCGGTTCGCCATTCCCCAAGGTGATCGGCGACGAGTTCCTGACGGCGCCATTGACCAGCTATGGCACGCAGAAGGCGATCGTGGAGCTGTTGCTTTCGGACTATAGTCGCCGCGGTTTCTTTGATGGCGTCAGCATCCGTCTCCCCACCATCTGCATCCGCCCCGGCAAACCGAATGCGGCCGCCTCCGGCTTCTTCTCCAATATCCTGCGCGAACCGCTGGTGGGTCAGGAAGCGGTGCTGCCAGTTGCCGATACCGTGCGTCACTGGTTCGCCAGCCCGCGCTCGGCGGTCGCCTTCCTGCTGCGCGCCGCGACGGTGGATCTCTCCGGGCTTGGCGTTCGCCGCAATCTCATCATGCCGGGGCTGTCGGCCACGGTTGCGGATGAAATCGAGGCGCTGCGCGCCTTTGCCGGGCAAAAGGCTGTAGCGCTTATCAAACGCGTTCCCGACGAGCGGATCATCCGGATCGTCGACGGCTGGGCCGAGGATTACGATCCGCAACTAGCGCTGTCGCTCGGCTTCAGGGCGGAAACCTCCTTTGCCGAAATCATTCAAGCGCATGTGGAAGATGAGCTGGAGGGGAAAGCAGCATGAGTGATGGAAAGATCGCGCTCGTCACGGGTGGAGGAACAGGGGTCGGCAAGGCGATTGCCAAAGCGCTTCTGGAAGATGGTTACAAGGTCGCGATAACGGGCCGGCGGCGGGAGGTTCTCGACACTGCCGCCGCCGAATGGAGCGAACATAAAGACTGTGTTCTGGCCGTCGCGGCTGATATTTCCGCTCCGGCCGATGTCGAGCGGCTGTTTGCGGAAATCATCGGGCGTTTCGGTCGCCTCGATCTTCTGGTCAATAATGCCGGCATGTCCGCACCGGCGGTGCATATCGAAGATGTGCCGTTCGAAACCTGGAATGCCGTGGTCGGGGCTAACCTCACAGGGGCTTTTCTCTGCACCCAGGCGGCGTTTCGCCAGATGAAGACGCAGTCGCCGCAGGGTGGCCGCATCATCAACAATGGCTCGATTTCCGCCACCACGCCGCGGCCGCGGTCTGCGCCATATACCGCGACCAAACATGCGATCACCGGACTTACAAAATCGGCCGCGCTGGATGGCCGGCGGTTCAACATCGCCTGCGGACAGATCGATATCGGCAATGCCAGCACCGAAATGACGCGCGCCATGGCAACCGGCGTGCTGCAGGCGGATGGCAGCACCGCCATCGAACCGACCATCGATGCCGGCATCGTTGCCAAGGCCGTGGTGCATATGGCCTCGCTGCCGCTCGAGGCGAACGTGCTGACCATGACGGTGATGGCGAGCGGCATGCCTTTCGTCGGTCGCGGGTAAGGAGCGCGCATGAAGCCCGATCTTCTGCAAACCTATCCGCTTCAGCCGCAGATCGAAGCCGAACTGCAAAAGCGCTTCAGGGTCCATCGCTGGCACGAAATATCCGACAAGCAGGCGTTTCTCCAGGCGGAGGCGGCGTCGATAAAGGCTGTCGTCACCGGCGGCCATATCGGGGTTGCTCCTGAACTCGCTGCCGGTCTGCCCGCTCTCGAAATCGTTGCCATCAATGGCGTCGGCTTCGACAAGGTCGATCTCGACCAGGCCCGCGCGCGCGGTTTCAGGGTGACGAACACGCCTGACGTGCTGACCGAGGATGTGGCCGATCTTGCCATCGGTCTCTCTGTCATGCTGCTGCGCCAGCTTGTGCGCGCCGATCATCATGTCCGCTCCGGGGAGTGGAAAAGGGGCGAAATGCCGCTGGGTAACAAGGCCTCGCGGCGGCGTTACGGCATTTACGGGCTTGGCCGCATAGGCCGCGCCATTGCGGTGCGGCTGGAAGCTTTCGATGCGGAGATTTCCTATTTCAGCCGGCAGAAACAGGACGTGGTCTATGAGTATCATTCGACGGCCATGTCGCTCGCGAGGGACTGCGACGTCCTGATTGTCGCGGCGGCGGCAACGCCGGAGACAAAACACGCGATCAACCGCGAGGTGCTGGAGGCGCTGGGACCGGACGGTGTTCTCGTCAACGTCGCCAGAGGGTCTCTGGTGGATGAAAAGGCGCTGGTTGATGTTCTTGTGGCAGGCGGGCTGAAGGGTGCAGCGCTCGATGTCTTCGAGAACGAACCGCATGTTCCCGAGGCGCTGATCGGCATGTGCAATGTCGTTCTCGCTCCGCATATCGGCGCTGCGACGCATGAGACGCGGCTTGAGATGGGCGCTCTGGTTCTCGCCAATCTGGATGCACATTTCGCGGGACGGGACCTGCCGACCGCAGTGGTCTAGAATGTGCTGGTGGCTGGCATCGGCAACGTACGCCCCATCGGCCGGGTTGCGGCATCGCCGAATGTGGCGCATTCGCCATCCATACAAGTTGCTTATTACTCCAAAAAAAATCGGTCTTAGGCAAGCGATGAAAGCTTCACTACTGTTTGCTCAACGATAGGGGACAAACATGCCATTCTCAGACTACAAGACCGCACTCGTAACCGGCGCATCTTCCGGAATAGGCGCCGCTGTCGTCGAGCGACTTTGCCGTGAAGGGCTGGAAGTGCATGCGGTCGCCAGAAGTGTGGACGCTCTCAATCAGCTGGCGAAGCGCACGGGCTGTTTCGCACATGCCATAGATGTGACAGACCGGGCGGCGCTCGCGAAGCTCACCAGTGAGGTGGCGTTCGATGTCCTCGTGAACAATGCCGGTGTCGACCGCCCGAAGAAATTTCTGGAAGCGGATGAGAGTGACATCGA
This sequence comes from Agrobacterium tumefaciens str. B6, assembly GCF_001541315.1. Classification (GTDB taxonomy): domain Bacteria; phylum Pseudomonadota; class Alphaproteobacteria; order Rhizobiales; family Rhizobiaceae; genus Agrobacterium; species Agrobacterium radiobacter. The sequence goes on from NZ_LMVK01000002.1 coordinate 97,295, forward strand.
TCTCCTGATCGACGTCAACCTGCGCGCCGTGCTGCATCTCTGCCGCATGGTGGTGCCGGGCATGGTGGCGCGCGATCGCGGCCATGTCATCAACATCTCCTCCATTGCCGGCAATTATAATTTCGGTGGCAATTCCACCTATCACGCCAGTAAGGCAGGCGTGGCGATGCTGTCCAACCAGCTGCGCATCGATGCTTTCGGCAAACGCGTGCGGGTAACGGAAATCTGCCCCGGCCGCGTCGCAACCGACATCTTCAACCATGTTCATGGTGATGATCCGAGCATTCGCGAACGTTTTATCGATGGTTTCGAGCTGCCGCAGGCCTCCGATATCGCCGATGCAATCGCGTTTGCCATCGCAGCGCCCGTGGCCATGAATATTGGCCACATGGAAATTACCCCGACGCTTCAGGTCATGGGCGGTCTGCAGACGGCCAAGCCCCAAACGGTTGAAAATCGACCGACTGAAAATAAGGCTGCGGCGGGTGGAGCCGGAGGAAGAGTCGCGTGAGCGGTTTTGACCTCTGGGCAATTCTGAACAATGCGGACTACGTCTCGATGTTTTTGCATGGCATCCAGATGACGTTCATCATCTATGCCGGCTCATGGCTGCTTGCCATGTCGCTCGCCATCGTGCTGCTTGCCATCCGCCTGTCGCCTTTCCGCTTCGGTGATCCGCTGGTGGCGGCCTATGTGTCCTATCACCGCAACGTGCCGACGCTGGTGCAGCTGATGCTGTGGTATTTCGGCGTGTTCACGCTGCTGCCGAGCGGACTGGCCAGCTGGCTTTCGAGCCATAATGCCGAAGCGATCTTCGCCATTATCGGTCTCGGTCTTTGTCAGGCTGCATATTTCAGCGAGGATCTGCGCTCCGGCGTTCGTTCGATCAATCCCGGCCAGATGGAGGCCGCACGTGCGCTCGGGCATAGCTATGTCTCGGCCATGCGTTTCGTCATCATGCCGCAGGGCGTTCGCAATGCGCTGCCGCCGCTGATCAATCACAGCACGTCCCTCTTCAAGAACAGCAGTCTCGGCGTTCTGATCGGTGCACCGGAACTGACCCATGCCGTCAAGGAAGTCGAGAATCTGAGTTTCCGGACATTTGAGGTCTATCTGGTCGCCACCGTGCTTTATCTGTTCTTCTCGCTGCTGATCATGGGTCTTGGAGCCTATATCTCCATGCGCGCCGATCCTCTCCGGAGGGCACGGGCATGATCCACGACATGATCGCAATCATCCAGGATTACTGGCTGCTGCTCCTCATCGGCCAATATCCCAACGGGCCGCTCGGCGGGCTTGCCAACACGCTTATCCTGTCGGCGCTCAGCATCGCGCTCGCCTTTCCCGTCAGCATCCTGATGGCGCTGGCACGGCTGTCGAAATGGCGGCCCCTGCGCTGGCCGGTCACTGCCGTGGGCTATTTCACCCGCGGCGTGCCGCTGCTGATGCTCATTCTCTGGAGCTATTTTCTCGTTCCGCTCTGGACCGGCGCCGACGTGCCGAGCTTTGTCACCATGCTGACCACGCTCGTCATCTATCAGGGCGCTTTCATGAGCGAAGTCGTGCGCGCCGGCATCGTATCGCTGGGCACGGGGCAGATGGATGCGGCGCGGGCGCTCGGCCACGGCTATTTCAGCGCGATGCGTTACATCATCCTGCCGCAGGCGCTCTACAACATGATCCCGAGCCTGATCTCGACCTTCGTATCCACCATCAAGGACACGACCCTCGGCTACGTCATCAATGTGCCTGACCTGACCTTTGCGGCGAACCAGGTGAACAACCAACTCCTGACCCAACCCTTCCAGGTCTTCCTCATTCTGGCGCTGGTCTATTACATCATCTGCTGGTCGCTCACCCAAGTCGCCAATCTTCTCGAGCGCCGCATCGCCCGCCGGCGCGCCGGCCCGCGCGGCAAGCTTGCCGTTGACACCGCACCGGCCCCCGCCAATATCGTTACGGAGCAGCTATGACCGCGCCAGTTTCCGCCACTCAGGACTACACCATCACGCTTTCGCAAGTCTGCAAAAGCTATGGCGATTATCAGGTGCTCAAGGATGTCAACGAAAACGTCACCCGTGGCGAGGTCGTGGTCATCTGTGGGCCGTCGGGTTCCGGCAAGTCCACCCTTATCCGCACGATCAACCGTCTGGAGGAGATCAGCAGCGGCTCGATCATGCTGGATGGCAGGAACATCCATGCCCAGATGCGCGCCAAGGAGCTGAATGGGCTGCGCAGCCGGGTGGGCTTCGTCTTCCAGAGCTTCAACCTCTTCCCGCATCTTTCGGTGGTGGAAAATGTCTCCATGTCACCGATCCGGGTGAAGGGTGTTTCCCCGGCGGTTGCGCATGAAAAGGCGCTGAAGCTTCTCGATCGCGTCGGCCTTGCCGACAAGGCCGGTTCCTATCCCGCCCAGCTTTCCGGCGGCCAGCAGCAGCGCGTCGCCATTGCGCGGGCGCTCGCCATGGAGCCGCCGGTCATGCTGTTCGACGAGCCGACCTCAGCGCTCGATCCGGAAATGGTCGGTGAGGTGCTCGCCGTCATGAAGAGCCTCGCTGCCGAAGGCATGACCATGCTCTGCGTCACCCATGAAATGGGCTTTGCCCGTGAAGTGGCCGACCGCATCTGGTTCATCGATGCCGGGCGCATTCTCGAAACCGCGAAACCGGACGAGTTTTTCAAAAATCCGCAACATCCGCGTGCCCAGCGGTTTCTTGCCGATCTGAGACACTAGGACCCAACCTCTATAATAACAGGGAGAACTGAAATGAACTGGAAGTGCATTACTCTTACCGCCGTATTGGCGACCTCGGCTGCGGTCATTCCGGCCAAGGCGGATCAACTCGATACGATCATTGCGAACAAGACGCTGCGTTGCGCGACATTCGCCGACGTCCCGCCTTTCGCCTCGCCGGATCCGAAGACACGCGAAATGGCCGGCTTCGACGTCGATCTGTGCGGCGCTATCGCCAAGGAACTGGGCGTCAAGGCCGAGATCAAGCCGGTGTCGGTCGAAGCGCGCGTTCCAGAAGTCAAGCTCGGCCGCGTCGATCTCTCGGTGGCGAACCTTGCCTATACCCAGAGCCGCGCCGAACAGATCCAGTTCAGCGATCCCTATTATCTGGCTAAGGAAATGCTGATCGTTCCGGTCGACGACCCCGGCACCAAGAAGTCCGATTTCGTCGGCCAGCGCATCGCTTCCAGCAAGGGCTCGACGTCGGAACTCTCCGTCAAGCTCAACAAGTCCGAGCCGCTGACGTTCCAGGATACGGCGTCCGCCTATCTCGCCGTGCAGCAGGGCAAGGCGCGCGGCATCGTTGGCAACACCATGACGATGACCAAGTTCGTCAACGAATCCAAGACCAAGGGCAAGCAGATGCGCATGATCGAAGAGCCGATGCTCTTCCAGCCGATCGGCATTGGCATGGCCAAGGACAATCCCGCGCTGACGGCCAAGATCAACGAGATTCTCCGCAAGCTCGATGCGGATGGCGAGATCAACCGCATCTGGGACAAGTGGCTTGGCCCGAACACCGAATACAAGATGACGCGCACCGACAAGGTCGTGCCTCTTTCCGAATTGAAGTTCGATCCGATCCCCTGAGCTTCGGCTCAGCCTCGGCCATCATTCCATCCATTCAACACCATCATCGGTCGGCGAGACGTTCTCGCCGACGGTTTCAACGTGGGAGGTTTTCATGATCCACATTAAAGATATCGCGCAGCGTCCGGCCAAGGCGGATGTCGAAGCCCTAGCCAAATTCTCTCCCGCCACGATTCATGAGGCGCAGGGACGTCGCGGCGCATTGTCATCCCGGCTGAAGCCGGTCGATTATCGCATGAAGCTCTGCGGTCCGGCCTTCACGGTTAAATGTGCGCCGCGCGACAACATCATGCTGCAGCTTGCCATCAACTATGCCAAGCCGGGCGACATCATCGTCGTTTCCGCCGGCGAATATGAAGAAGCCGGTTCGTTCGGCGACGTCCTCGCCAATGCCTGCCTCGCAAAGGGTATTGGCGGCCTGGTGACCGATACCGGCGTGCGCGACACGCTGCAGCTACGAGACCTCGGTTTCCCGGTCTTCTCGCTCAGCGTCTGCATCAAGGGCACGGTCAAGGAGACCATTGCCGCGGTCAATGATCAGGTGATCGTTGGTGGCGAGATCATCAATCCGGGCGATATTATCGTCGGTGATGCCGACGGGCTGGTGGTCGTCAGACGCGATGAAGCGCAGGAAGCGGCCAAGCTTTCGCAGGCCCGCGAAGATGCCGAGGCGGGCTACATCGAAGCCTACAAGCAGGGCAAGTCAGTGATCGAGGTCAGCAAGCTCGAGGCCGTGCTGAAAGCCAAGGGCCTCGTGGTCGATATCTGAGAAATCCGGGGAATGGCCTGGCGGCATTAGCCGCCATGCCGAACCCTCATGGGAGGAGAGACTATGAAAGCGGTTGTCATCCACGCGGCGAAGGATCTGCGGATCGAGGAACGGCCGGACGAACAGCCCGGCCCGGGACAGGTCGAGGTCGCCATCGAGGCGGGCGGCATCTGCGGCTCCGACCTGCATTATTACAATCACGGCGGTTTCGGCACCGTGCGCGTGCGTGAGCCGATGATCCTTGGCCATGAGGTGGCCGGTACCATCAAGGCTTTGGGAGAGGGGGTTTCCGGTCTGGCTGTTGGCGACCGTGTTGCCGTATCGCCGAGCCGGCCCTGCAACCATTGCGAATTCTGCCTGAAGGGTCAGCAGAACCAGTGCCTGAACATGCGCTTTTATGGCTCCGCCATGCCCATGCCGCATATTCAGGGTGCATTCCGCCAGCGCCTCGTCGCCGAAGCATACCAGTGCCACAAGGTGCGGGATGGCATCTCCATCCATGAAGCGGCCATGGCCGAACCCTTCGCGGTAACGCTGCATGGTGTCAACCGCGCTGGCGCATTGACCGACAAACGTGTTCTGGTCACCGGCTGTGGGCCGATCGGTGCGTTGGCGATCATTGCCGCCCGTGCTCATGGGGCTCGGGAAATCGTCGCGACCGACATCATGGATGCGGTTCTGCAAAAGGCGCTCGCCATCGGCGCCGACCGCGTCATCAATGTGGCGAGCGACCCGGATGCGCTCTCCGCCTATTCGGCAAACAAGGGTTATTTCGACGTTCAGTTCGAGGCGTCCGGAAATGAAAGAGCCGTCCGTTCGGGTCTCGAAGCGCTGAAACCCCGCTCTACCGTGGTTCAGCTTGGCCTCGGCGGCGATGTGTCCATTCCGCAGAATATGGTGGTTGCCAAGGAAATCGAGATGAAGGGCACGTTCCGGTTCCATGAGGAATTCGGACTTGCCGTCGATTTCATCAACCAGCGCCGTGTCGACCTGAAGCCCCTGCTGACCGGAACCTTTCCATTGGAAGAAGCGGTTGCGGCATTTGAGGCCGCGGGTGACAGAAGCAGGTCGATGAAGGTTCAACTCGCCTTTTAACAGGCGCCGTTCCCCGCTGTCGAAACGGCCGCAGGAAGATTTCGATTGCGGCCGTTTACGCGCGGTTGAAAGATCATTCGGGCCGTGGCCGGACGAAGCGCTGTTCCAGCACCTCGCTTCCCCATTGGCTGCCCGGATGTTCCTCGACACATGCGAAACCATGGGCTTCGTAAAGGTGTCGCGCGGCCAAAAGGCCGTTGAATGTCCAGAGGTGGGTCTCGGCAAACCCTCTTTCATCAACGAAGGCCAACGCAGTCTCCAGCAGCCTGCGTCCCACACCGCCACCGCGTACGCCGTCATCAACGATGAACCAGCGCAGATGCGCAATATCCGCTCCGAGATCTTCACCATCGATAGCGACGGAGCCGATGATCTCCTGTCCGCGCATTGCGACCCAGATCGCATTCTTCGGGCTTTCGAGCCGGTTGCAGAAAGCCGCGAGGCCTTCGGCCACGACGGATTCGAAACGCTGGCCGAAACCGGATGTCCGGGCGTAATAAAGCGCATGCATCTGCGTGATACGGGCAATGATACCCGGCCTGTACCCCTCCTGGATCTCTATGGAGGGAGCAACGGTATCGGTCCGGTCTCCCAGCGCATCGGCGTAAAGACGGAGCCCTTGGAGGATCGTGTGGGCATCCGCCGACGTAAGCTGCGTCAGGGCGTCGGAGACCTGCCGGTTCGCAAAGCCGTGAATGGCGCCCACCTTCTCCTGCCCTTTCCCCGTCAGACGCAACCGCTTGATACGGCTATCCTCCTCATCCGTTTCTTCGCGAACATCGCCGGAAAGCACGAGCTTGCGCAGCATGCGGCTGACACTCGATTTTTCAAGCCGCAGCAGCTTTCCCAGATCCCGCGCCGTGATGTTGGGGCATGTCTCGATCTCGATCAGTGCATGCACGGCGGAGGGCGGCAGATCGGTGCCGGCAAAATCTCCGCCCATGAAGCCGAGTTCGCGGACGAGCCGGCGCGAGGTGGAGCGGATATCGCTTACGGGGAAAGGTTGCTGGGACACGGTTGATCCATTATGGTTGCATCATGCAACCGTAATCACATTCTGCTTCGCTTGCCAAGATTGCTGCCAACGTAAAAGGCTGGCTTTCTCTGCAAAAGCGGGCAATCTGCTCTCCCGGTCGCCGACAATGGTGGCTAAACCGATATCATCGGCAAGATGGATGGTCGCTGAGACCGTACGGTGGAATTTCCTGGCCGCGTTCGCGGCAGTTGATTATCCGGCTATGGAGCAGGCATGCCCGACACGCCCCGATTTTTCCGCTATGCGGTTTTAGCCGCCATGTTTCCCGTGGCCGTCCTCGGCCTGGTGGCGACTCCGAACGAATATCGCGCCATCGGCATGGAGGCTGTCGATTGCGACGGCCCCATATCCGTTCTGATTGCCGCCGTGCCGGCGCTTGCGGTCTATGCAATTATCGGCTGGATGTTTCTCTCCGGAGCCAAACGCCATCGGGCGCTGATTTCAGCCTGTTTTTGTGGACTTGTGTGCCTGGCGCTCGTCTGGAATATCGGCATGGCGCTTCAGGAGCAGCGACGAAACGCGGCTGAAATGGCATGCGGTTTCAGTGGTCGATTGTGACCGCGCTCCGCTCAAGTCCTTCTGTAACCGTCCTGCCTGCTCAACGGAACCGAAGGTTTCGGCGTGTAAGCTGATCGACGGAGGTGCAGCCCATCAGCTTCATGCCGCGCTCGATTTCGATACGCATCAGCTCAAGCGCCCGTTCCACGCCCGGTTGCCCGGCGGCGGCAAGGGGGAAAAGGTAATAGCGGCCGAGCCCCACGGCTTTCGCGCCGAGAGACAGTGCTTTCAGAACATGGGTGCCGCGCTGCACGCCGCCATCCATCATCACGTCGATCCGGTCGCCGACCGCATCGACGATCTCGGCCAGTTGATCGAAGGCGCTGCGGGAGCCATCGAGCTGGCGCCCGCCGTGATTGGAAAGCACAATGCCGCTGCAGCCGATTTCCACGGCGCGTCTGGCGTCATCCACCGACATGATGCCTTTAAGGCAGAACGGCCCGCCCCATTCGCGCACCATCTGCGCCACATCGTCCCAGTTCATCGAAGGGTCGAGCATGTCGGTGAAATAGCGGCTGATGGAAAGAGCGCCGCCGTCCATTTTGATGTGGTCATCGAGCTGCGGCAGGCTGAAGCGCTCATGTGTAAGGTAATTGATGCCCCAGGCCGGCTTGATGGCGAATTGCGCGATGCCGGAAAGATTGAGCTTGAACGGAATGGCAAAGCCGGTGCGTTTGTCGCGCTCGCGGTTGCCGCCGGTGATGCTGTCCACGGTCAGCATCATCGTCTCAACGCCGGCGCTCTTGGCGCGCGCCATCATATCGCGGTTGAGGCCGCGGTCCTTGTGGAAATAGAACTGATAGACCTGCGGGCCGCCGCTGATCCGGCGCGCTTCTTCCAGGCTCGTGGTGCCGAGCGAAGAGACGCCGAACATCGTGCCGTATTTCCCTGCCGCTGCCGCAACCGCCCGTTCCCCTTGATGATGGAAAAGGCGTTGCAGCGCCGTCGGGGAACAATAGACCGGCATGGAGAGCTTCTGCCCCATGACGGTGACCGACATATCCACATCTGCCACGCCCCGCAGCACATCGGGAACGAGATCGCATTTTTCGAAGGCGGCCGTGTTTCTCCGATACGTCACCTCGTCATCGGCAGCGCCGTCTATGTAATTGAAGATCGGTCCGGGAAGACGCTGTTTGGCCATGCGGCGAAAATCGTGGAAATTATAGCAGTCTTTGAGTTGCATCTGTTACCCGACCGGTCCGGTTTGAAAGCTTTCAAAAGAGTATCGGAAACCTATACCGGAGATTTAGGGCGGGCAATCGTGCCGTGGACGATTTCCGCAGGCTCAAAGCGATGGATGCCGCGAGGTCGGAACGGCAAGAGCTGTTCTGCAGCGAGAAGCTTCGCTGAAAGCCAGAGAACCGACATCCACATTTCCGTGCCCTGCAGCCCGGCCGGGTGCCCCTCTGCGAAGGCAAAGCCCTTGCCTCTTTGCCAGCGCCCCTCATTTCGGCTCAGAATTTCGCGGGCGATCTCCTTTGCTTCGTCCTGCCGGTGATCCGTCTGTTTCAGGCAGAGAAGAAGGGGATGGATCGTATCGAGCAGGTTGCAGGCATTAAAATTCCCGCCATGAAAACCGCCATAGGCATGATAATTGGCGATGACGGAGTCTATTACTGCTGCCGGATAGGGAACGGGCAGGCCGAACTGGGCATGGGAGCCGCGGGTAAGCCGGTAAAAGCCGTTGACTGGTTGCAGCAGGCCCTGTGTGGAGGTCGGCTCACCCCAAAGCCCGGTGGTTTTCTCCACGTTCATGGCCAGCCAGCCGAAGAGAACGGTGAGATTGTCGCCGGATGTGAAATAGCGCCTGTTGACATAAAGCGCGGTGGCGATGGCGTCTATGGTGGCGCCGCAATGCCATGCCCGGCTTTGCCACGGCAGTTTTTCCAGCAACAGGATGAGTTCGTCGGCGCGGAGATGCTCGACGAAAGCGATCGGCTGTTTCGGCGTCGCGCCGAAACATTCAAGCGCATATCCGACTGCCAGAATATTGTAGAGGACGGCAGGGTCCTTCTCGGGCGGCGTTAACGGGCGGTGGTCACCGGCGAAAAACAGTCCGGTTTCCTGATCCTGCAGGGCCTGAAGGCTGGCCACGGTTTTTCCGGCATCGAAAGCGATATCCTCCTGTCCGAAGGCCGCCGCGATCTCGATCGCATCGCACAGATGCCTGACGCTTTCGACCTCATGTCCGGATGCATCGGCGGAACGATAGATGCCATCTTCGCCATAGGAGCGGATGGCGGCAAGCCAGTCGCCGGCAATCTCCTTGCCGAGTTCTTGCAGCAGATGATCGGGCAGCTTCGGTGCGGCCGCTTTTCCTCCGCGGTATCGCAGAACCCGGGCGGGAACGCCGCCTGCAATGGCCATGGCGGGAATGTTTTTCGCCACCACCGCGCCTGCGGCGATAACAGCGCCGCGTCCTATCTTCACTCCATCAAGCACAACCGCATTGGCGCCGATCCAGACGTCGTCACCAATCTCTATCCCGAGCGAGGTCAGCGGTTGGCGATAGATCGGAGTTTCAATGTCGTCGAAACCATGGTTGAAGCCGACGATGCTGACATGTGAGGCGATACGCACGCCGTTGCCGATCGTCACCTTGCCGGAAAGACAGGCATAGGGATTGATCGAGACATTTTCACCCAGTTCGACATTGCCGCGCACGATTGCATAACCGGCGACCCACGACTGCGCGCCCATCAATAGCCTGTCCGTATGCACCTCGGCCTTGTCGGCAATGTAAACGCCCTGCCCGAAAACGGCGTTGGCAGAGCGCTCAAGGCCGCGCAGCCGCGCCTGATGGTCGGGGCTGTCGATATCCTCCTGCTTCCGCTCCCAGGTCAGGATGTTCAGCCGATCCGGCCTTTGGGAAACACCCGGTGTGTCGTCGGTCATCTCCGTCAGCCTGCGCGGGTTTCATCGAGAGCATGGGCGGGAACGCGCCGTCCTTCCCGCTTGAACATCTTTTCCAGCCCTGCGAGATCAGGAATATCGGGAAGGGCAGCCAATGCAGCCTCTGCCTCTTTGCCGACCGGCAGTGCCATGGCCGCCGTCACCAGCAGCGTTTCGCCGGAGGCGACGGTGCCGCGCAATTGCGGAACAAGGGTTCTGGCGTGGATAAGGTTGGTATTGGCGATTGCCTGATGGCATAGGCCTTCGCGCCGAATGCCAGCGGAAAGATCGGCGATGAGGCTGGTGTCAGTCTGTCCGTAACAGACAGCGCGACCTTCACCCGCCTCGGTGCGGTCGCTATTGAAATCGGCCCGCTCTATGGCAAATCCGCCTTCTGATGTTTGCAAGGGGCGTGGGGTGCGGATGCGGTGCAGCCTTATGTGCCAGGGGTTTTGCGGCACGAGCCAGGTCTCGATCTCGACATCCGCCCATGGCCGCCAGCGGGAATAGAGGCAGTCTTTGGCAATCAACGCCTCTTCCATCGTCTCGCGGGTGCGGAAGTGCACCCCATCGTCGGAAAGGCCGAGCATGCCGTCGAAACTCGCGGCGGCAAAATGCCGGTCATCCGCTTCGATATTGAAGGCATAACGGGTGGAATAGACGAATTTCGAGTATTTTTCCTGCGCGCCGCGCATCCTCTCGTGCTGTTGCCCGGAGGACAGGACCACGATGTTGCCCGGCGTATGAAAGGCCACCATGCCGGGCTCTGCTAGGGGAACCGGTTCGGCAAACTCCTGCGGTTCGGCCTCTTCCGCGGCCCAGAAGGGGTGATCGGCGGGCAGCGCCAGCGGCAGGAAAAATTTAAGCGCCCAATAGGGCGAACAGGGAGAATTATAGCTCTCGCTCATCAGAAGGTTCGGATAGGCGTATCCAACTGACAGGACGCCATCGCGATCGGCGATAGGCCGCTTCGACCACCAGCGGATATGGCGCATGTAATAACCCTTGATTTCCGGCCACGGCAGGGCCTTGAGACCGGAAAAGGCAAGAGCGCCCCAGAAGCCGCCCGCCGCAAACCGGTAGGTCTGGCTGCGCCCGAAGGCGAGCGAGGCTCCGTCCGGCCCGAACCAGTGGCGCATGTCGCGGGCGAAGATGTGCGAGCGTTCCAGCAACCGTGTTTTTCGCGCGTCGTCCCCTTTCGCCAGCACGGTATAGATCAGACCGTAAAAATGCATGGCGAAGGGAATATAATGATCGACCCGGCGCACCGGCCCGTCTCGATACCAGCCATTGCCGATATCGAAAGCCTCGAGCTCATCGAGATAGGTCTGGGTCTTAGCGCGGTCGAATTCCACACCCACCTTTTCCAGTCCGAGATCGATCAGGACGCGGAAGAATTTCCAGTTATTGTCGACGAATTCCCGCTCGCGGGCGGCCAGCAGATAGGCGGCGACAGCCTGTTTGTCCGTTTCGGCGAGTGGCTCCCACATATGCTCGGGAACCATGGTGAGCGCAAATCCTATGGCCGCCAGTTCGACCAGCCGCTGATGACGGTCGGCGGTATCGCCCCAATATTCGGGGTGAGCCGGGTTGGCGCCATTGGCCAGTCCACGCCGATAGAGATCCCAGTGCGGAAAGTCATAACCACCGGCGGCAAGCGGGACGATGCCCCACAGTGGGCGGGCAAAACCCTCCAGTTCCGCCGCAGGAAAATCGAAAATCGCCCCGGTTGCACCGAGCCGTACACGCGCGCCGCCGGGCGAAAAACAGGCAAGCAGCGGGTTGAAGAGATCGATCACCGCCTTTGCGAGATCGTCCCTGCTGCGAAGCGGGTTGTGAAAGAGTGGATTGGCTTTGGCGGTCTCGTGAGGCACGGTTACGAATGTCCGGAATTCATGATCAAAGGAAAGGGCCGCGGGCTTATCGCCCGCGGCCCCCGCGATAATTATTTGATGGCTTTGACGCCGTCATTCATGTCCTTGATGCCGTCATCGATGGAGATATTGTCGGTCATCAGCGCGTCATGCACGCGGTTCAGAACGACCTCGATCTTGGCTGCATTTGGATTGACCGCCATTTCCAGATAGGCCTTGCCCGCCTGCAGCGCGTCCTTGCTGTTCTGATCCTGCGGAAAGCCCGGCAGCGCTGCGATCTTCTGAGCCACATCGTCGGTTCTGAGCGCAGGGAAAGTGCCGGTGGAGGCGATGATCGCCGCACCCTCAGGTCCGGTGACGAAGTGGATGAAATCCAGCGCTGCTTCCTTGTGGCCGGAGTTGGCATTCACCGACAATCCGGCAATCTGCGCAGCCGTCGCGCCTGCCGCGACCCCATCCGGATGGGGGAATTTCACGATGCCCCAATTGACGCTTTTCGACTCGCCCGATTTTACCTTGGCGATCTGGGTTCCGACGAACCAGGTGCCCATGGGCAACATCCCGATCGTTCCGTTGAAGAACAGGGCGGAATAGTGGGTGTTGGATGTTTTCAGCGAGGCATAGGACGGTATCGCGCCGCTCTTTTGCAGGGCAAGTGCCCGCTCATACCAGGGTTTCAGGAATTCATAATTGCCGTCCACCAGCGTGTGCTTGCCATCCTGAATGCCGGGCAGTTGCACCGTCGAACGCCAGGTGTGCAGCAGCGCGCCATAAACGCGGTTGGCGCCCATGCCGCCTTTCAGCTTGCCCGCGATTTCATCGAATTGCGCCCAGCTCATGTCATTGGTGGGGTAAGGCACGCCCGCCTTGTCGAAAATATCCTTGTTGTAATAGACCACCCAGAAATCCGAGCGGAATGGCAAAGCATAAATCTTGCCGTCGATGGTCAGTTCCTCGATCAGGCCGCCATAGGGGGCCGTCTCGATCTTCTGGTCCTTGATGAAACCGCTGAGATCGGTGATGTTGCCGGCGCGCACCAGATTGGCGTAGCCGGGCACATCCTTGATGGTGACGACATCAATATCCTTGGAGCCGCCGGTCAGCTGCGTGGATATCATCTGCGTATAGTCCTGCGAGCCGAGGTCCACCACCTCGAACGTCACATTCGGATGCTTCTGCTTGTAGGCCTCCATCAAGGGCTTGAAATAAGCGCCCTTATCCAGATCCCACAACGCCCATTTAAGCGTGACGGGTGCATCACCCGCAGCAAGCGCGGTTCCTCCCATGCCGATCGCAATGCCGAGACCGGCGGTTGCGAGAGCAAATGCACGTCTGGTTGTCGTAAACTCCATAGCCCGTTTCCTTCCCTGACTGATGTCGTTTTGATTTTGGTCTGCCTTAAGTGCCGCTCCCCGCCGGTTCGGGCATCCGCACACGCGTTTTCGCGGCGGCGTTTCTCGCCGCGAAACACAGGGCGAACATGCCGAGCGAAAAATTGATGGTTGCCGGCATGAACACGGACACCGGATAAAAAAGGATATGTGCGAGCCAGAGCGCTGCGACGAACCCGAGCGCCGCCAACATCGGCAACGGTTTCGTGAGTGCAAGAAATGCCGCCTGCCGCAGGGTTTCCGAAAGCGGCAGGTCCTGCTGCCTGGCCAGAACAACACTGGCATAGGCACTGAGGAGGATGAGGAATAGCGTTACCGCCAGGCTGATCGCAAAAGGCAGGCTGTAAGCGAGCTGAAGCCGGGCGGCCCCGGCATAACTGACAGTCGCATAAGTACCGGCGCTCACCAGCAATGCGCTTAACACCACAAGCGCGGTGCCGCGCAGGGCGAGTTTTCGCAGGGCTTCGAGAAAGTCACGTAGCAGATAGGTATTTTTATCGTCCGCGAAGGACACACAGATGCGGGCCATGGCGAACATCGCCGCCGGCATCGTCACCACCGGCAGACTGGCGATGATGAAGAGGATGTTGAGCTTCCCCATCTCCCACCATTCGCGTTTGAGGATATCCAGGAAGAGCGCAAGGCCGGTCAGCGGCGGGGCGTTCTTGTCGATCCCGGCTCCTTCCTTCGTCCATAACCCTTCCAGCCATTGCATCGCGTTTCTCCCGGCCGCGTCAGTAAAGGATCGATCGTTCGGTGACAGGATCGAAAAGCTGCGCATTTGTCAGATCGGCCACCAGTTCGACGGGATCGCCGATCTTTGCCCTGAAACGTGGTGAGACGCGCGCAACGAGGTTTCTGCCGCCGGAGACGAGGTTGAGATGCACTTCCGATCCCATCGGCTCCGCCAGTTCCACCGTCGCACTGAAGGGCGCGACATTGCCGGCATCGATATCCGCGGGGGCGAATTCGTGGAAATTTTCCGGTCGGATGCCAAGAATGATGTCCTTTTCCTCGTAAGGTCGCAGACGCCCGGCATCGATTTCGGTTGGCAGCGGCAGGGAAGTGCCGTCGAACAGGGCGGTGAAACGGTCCCCGTCACGGCGTAGCGTCACGGGGAGCATATTCATCTGTGGTGCGCCGATGAAACCTGCGACGAACATGTTGATCGGCCGGTCGTAGAGGTTTTGCGGCGTATCCACCTGCTGGATATGGCCGTCCTTCATCACCACGATGCGATCCGCCATGGTCATGGCTTCCACCTGATCATGGGTCACGTAAATGAAGGTGGCGTCCAGCCGCTTGTGCAGCTTGGAAATTTCCGACCGCATGGTGCCGCGCAGCTTGGCGTCCAGATTGGAAAGCGGTTCGTCGAGCAGGAAAACTTCCGGATTGCGCACCATCGCCCGGCCGAGAGCGACACGCTGGCGCTGGCCGCCGGACAGCGCCTTGGGCTTGCGGTTCAGCAGATGGGTGATGTCGAGAATTTTCGCCGCTTCCTTGACCTTGGTATCGATGATCTCGCGCGGCGCTTTCCTGAGTTCCAGGCCGAAGGCCATGTTCTTGTAGACGGTCATATGCGGATAAAGCGCATAATTCTGGAACACCATGGCGATATCGCGATCCTTGGATGGCACGTCATTCATCACGTCTTCGCCGATGCGCAACTCGCCGCCGGAAATTTCCTCCAGCCCGGCGATCATCCTGAGCGTGGTGGATTTTCCACATCCGGAAGGGCCGACCAGAATAATGAATTCCTTGTCGGCAATATCCAGATCGATATCGTGAACGACCTTGAGTGCGCCGAAGGTTTTGTTGAGTTTTTTCAGGGAAATGCTAGCCATCTGTTCCTCGCGCTCACCAATAGGAAGACCAGTTGCGCGAAAGCCGGATCAGCGCTTCCAGATAATAATAATCGCCCCATGAGACGCACTCATCGACGCCTTCGCCCCGGCAGGTGTTATGGGGCGTCTTCTTGGAATAGGTGCCGTGCAGAAGCTGCCCGTTGGAGATCGCGGGATCGCGAACCGAATAGATATCGGCAAGGCTTTTCACCATGCGCCTCGCCAGATCGCGGTATTCTCCCGCCTTTTCCGGCGTCTCCAGCTCCGCCATTTCCAGGAGGCCGCAGGCGACGATGGCCGCTGCCGAACTGTCGCGCGGCTCTCCATCGCCATCGGCAAAGATCAGGTCCCAATAGGGCACGAGATCGTCGGGCAGGCGTTTGAGATAGAAAGCGAGAAGCCGCTCGAACGTGTCGCGATACGCGGGCAGCCGCTCGTAACGATAGGAGATGGCCATGCCGGCGATGCCCCAGGCCTGTCCACGGGCCCAGTAGCTCTCGTCGCTATAACCCTGCTTCGTGACGCCGCGCACCGGCGCGCCGGTTTCCGGGTCCATGTAGAATGTATGATAGGTGGAATCGTCAGGCCGGATGGAATGGGCAAGTGTGGTGCGGGCATGGGCGAGTGCGACGGTCCGGTAGTCTTCCCGGCCCGTTTCGCGGCTAGCCCAATAAAGCAGCGGCAGGTTCAAAAGGCAGTCGATGATGTAGCGATATTCGTTGGGGTTGTCCCTGCGGCCCCAGGCCTGAATGAATTGCCCGACGGGCTGGAACCGCTCCATCAGCTGACCGGCCGCCATAAGCGCCGCGCGCCTGCCGTCTTCGTCTCCCACCAGTTTCCATGCGGCGATGCAGGAGGGCGAATAGAGAAAACCCATATCGTGATGGTCGGTCTCGATGCGGTTTTCGATACGGTGCAGGAAGCTCTGCACCTGTATTTGCGCCGCATGCTGAAAGGTCCTGTCGCCGGTATGTTCGAAGGCGAGCCATATCTGGCCCGGCCAGAAACCGGCGGTCCATTGGTCGTTGGCGACTGCCGGGTAAAAATTCTTCACGCTCGAATGGTTCTGCGCCGCGTAGGTGAATTGCGGCAGATTGCGCCTGACCTGCGCGATGGCGGCCGTCAGCGCAGTATCGATTTCAGCTGTGGTGATCGGGGTTGGAAGGGACGTGGTCAAATCGAGCATGAAATCAACCCTTGAGGCCAGTGGAAGCGACGCCTTCGACGAAGAAGCGCTGCAATGCCAGGAAAACGACGAGAACCGGGATAAGCGCCACGACCGACGCGGCCATGATCAACCCGTATTCGGCCGAATATTGCGAAATGAACATGCGAAGACCGATCTGAATGGTCTTCAGCTCGGTCTTGGTGAGATAGATCATCGGCCCGAGAAAATCGTTCCAGGTTGTGACGAAGGTGAAGATCGTCAATGTGGAAAGCGCCGGTTTGGAAAGCGGCAGCATGATCTTCGCCCAGATCTGGTACTCGTTCATGCCGTCGATGCGGGCCGCTTCGCATAGCTCGTTCGGGATCGACATGTAGAACTGCCGCATCAGGAAAACGCCGAAGGCGGTGAAGGCTTGCAGGAAAATCAGGGCGAGATGGGTGTTGTTGAGCCCGAATTCTCGCATCAGCAGGAATTGCGGCACCATATAGACCTGCCAGGGCATGGCGATGGTGGCGATATAGCCGAGAAACAACGTGTTCTTGTAGGGAAAATGCAGCTTGGCAAAGGCATAGGCCGCAAAGCTCGATGTCAGCAATTGCAGCAGCGTGACGATGATCGTCAGCTTCGACGTGTTGTAGATGAACAGCGCCAGCGGGATCTTCGTCCAGATTTCCATGTAGTTCTCCCAGCGCGGCTGAGAGGGTATCCATTCGATCGGGAAGGCGAAGACATCACGGCTGAGCTTCAGCGATGCCGACAGCATCCATGCGAAGGGCAAAAGCATGACGATGGTGACGACGATGACGGTCAGATAGATGCCGATCGTCGCGGTGGGGATTTTACGGCCCATGATGCGCATGGATCAATCCTCCCGCTGCCGTTTGAACTGGACGATGGTGACGACAAGGACCAGGAAAAACAGGACGAGCGCGATCATGCTGGAATAGCCGAGATCCCAGGAAATGAAGGCCTCATTGTATATGTGATAGACGAGAACCAGCGTCGAGGTGCCCGGCCCGCCCTGCGTGATCATATAGACCTGATCGAAAACCTTGAAGGACTGGATCGTCAGCATGACGGTGACGAAGAAGGTGGTCGGTGCAAGCTGCGGCAGGGTGACGTGGATGAATTTCTGCCAGGCATTGGCGCCATCCAGCCCCGCCGCTTCGTAAAGCTCCGAATTGATGCCCTGCAGCCCGGCGAGATAGATGACCATGTAATAGCCCATGCTCTTCCACACGCCGAAGAGAATGACCGTGACCATGGCCCAGTGCCGGTCCGCCGCCCATCCCGGCATATCGGCGGGATCAAGGCCGAGCGTATAAAGCAGCATGTTGACCGGACCCATTTCCGGATTGAAAATCATGTTCCAGACGACAGCCACCGCAACCAGCGATGCGACATAGGGAAAGAACATCGCGGTGCGAAAGAAATTGCGGCCGAAGATTTTCTGGTTGAGCAGGATCGCAAGCCCCAGCGCGCAGGCGAGTGTCGCCGGCACTGATGCAACGGTGTAGATGACCGTGTTCCAGAAGGCCGCGATGAAGGCCCTGTCTTCGAAAAGCCGCCAGAAGTTATCGAGACCGGCAAAACGCATCGCATTGGAGCCGTCCCAGTGCATGAAGGCCAGCGCAAAGGCGAAGAGGATCGGTCCGAGCGTGAAAATCGCAAAGCCGAGAAAATTGGGTGCGATGAAGGAATAGGCGACGAGCGCATTTTCTATTCCGCGCCGCCGCTTGGAGACGATCCGGACTTTTTTCCTGCGATAAGGAACCGCCTGCTTGTCGGACATGGTCGTGGTTGCGATTGCCACAGCCTACCTCCCATTGCTGCCGTTTCACCGCGTCATCGGTGTCGGCTGCTGCGTTTTCCATTGCGGCCGTGGTCTTCGCCCTGCCGCCTCCCGCGCTCTGGATAACACAATATCAATATTGGTCAAACAACTTTGCATAAAGTCAGACAAATTTTCTGGTTTTCTAAAAATACGTATGATAGGAGCCGCATATCGGATTGCGGAACGCGCGGGAGGTTTGAGGGCGTGTTTGTCGAAATGATGCGGCTCCTGCCCGAACGGCTCGCCGATTTCGGTGTGGAACTGACGGTGGAAAAAATACGGTCTTCAGCGCCCGATACGGTCTACCGCGGCCTCGTCGAGGCGGCGGAAAAGGCGCTTGGCGAGCCATGGTCCGTCATTCTGGCGGGCGATTACCGGGAATATAGCCGCACCGGCAATCGCGATCGTTTCGAGGCGCTTTATTTTTCCCGGCGACTGAAGCTGAACGCGCTGGTTCTGGGGGAATGCGCCGAAGGGCAGGGCCGTTTTCTCGATGCCATCATCGATGGTCTCTGGCTGATATGCGAAGAGAGCGGCTGGCAATTGCCCGCCCATAACTCCCATATTCGCGGCGGCCCACGAGATCCTCTGCCCGATCCGCAAAATCCGGTGATAGACCTGTTTGCTGCTGAAACGGGCGCCAACCTCGCTGTGTGCCTGCATTTGCTCGCACCGGAGCTGGAGCGGGCAAATACAAATCTCGTTTCGCGGGTCCGCGCCGGGATCGATCAGCGTATAACAAAACCCTATCTAGCCCGGCATTTCTGGTGGATGGGGAATGGCGACGAGCGAATGAACAACTGGACGGCCTGGATCACCCAGAATGTTCTTCTCTCGACCATGCTATCTCCCACTGACCAGCCGACGAGACGTTCGGTCGTCGAAAAGGCGCTCAAGAGTCTAGATGCCTTTCAGAAGGATTATGCAGAAGACGGCGCCTGCGAAGAGGGTGTTCTTTATTACGGTCATGCGGCACTTTGTATGTTCGGGGCGATGAGCATTCTCGAAACCTCCGCGCCCGGCTCCATGGCACCGCTCTTTCATGCGCCGAAGCTTCGCAACATGGCCGAATTCATCGTCAACATGCATGTGGCGGGGGACAAGTTTTTCAACTTCGCCGATGCGCCGGCGAAGATCGAGACATCCGGCGTGCGGGTATATCTTTTCGGCAAGGCCGTTTCTTCGCCGTCACTCCAGACTTTCGCTACCGCCTGCTGGAACCGCTCGCCGGACCGGCTTATGCACAAGGAGTGGAACCTCTGGTATCGTGTCCAGGCGGTTCTGGCCACACAGGAATTGTCTGTGCTCACTGCCGCCGACCCCGCCAAGACCGACATCGTCTATCCCGGCATCGGTCTGGCGATTGCCCGCGACGGAGTTTTCGATCTTGCCGTGAAGGCGGGCAATAATGGCGAGAGCCATAACCACAACGATGTCGGCAGCTTCACGCTTTATAAGAACGGCAGGCCGTTCATCATCGATGTCGGGGTGGAAACCTACACTGCAAAAACCTTCTCGCCGCAGCGCTATGACATCTGGACGATGCAGTCGGCCTTTCACAATCTGCCGACTTTCGGCGGCGTCATGCAGGTCGCCGGGGCAGAGTTTGCAGCTGCAGATTTTGTGACCAGGTTTTCTGAAGAAGAGGCGGAATTTTCTCTCGATATGGCCGGGGCTTATCCCAGCGTCGCGGGTGTTGAACACTATCGTCGCCGCGTCCGACTGCTGCGTGGCAGCCATGTGGAGGTCGTTGACGACTATCTGGGCGGCCGGGAGGCGGTTCTGTCGCTCATGGTCGCCGAAAAACCTGCCCTCATGCCGGGTGGCCTGGTCTTTGCGGGGCTGGGAGAGATAGCCTGCGAAGGCGCAGGAGAGCCTGTCATCGAAGCCATAACAATCAACGATGCCCGCCTTCGCCAGTCCTGGCCGCCGGAAATCTATCGCGTTCTCATTCCCATCAAAGCCGGACGTCTGTGCCTGACGATCAGTTAAGGAAGTGCCGATGAAGCTCACACTCAAGGTCGTCAATGCGGCGGGAGATGTTCTGGCGGAAGCCGGAGCGGAGGATGAAGCTTTGCTAGTCTATCGCGCAGAATATTGCGAGGGAGACAGGCTTGTCGTCGCGGTTTCGCAGCCAGGCCACATCTGGCTCGCGCTCGATGCCGGCATGCCGCCGACGCTGGTTTTCTTGCACGGGAACGAGTTCATCCTGCCTGTTCCTTCCGCTGCAAAGCGCAAATCCTATCCGCCGCAGGCCTTCAGCGGTAACCTTCACCGGATCGCTGCCCGCCGCACACTTGCCGGCGAGATTGGAGTTCGCAGGAATCTGGCCCTGAACCCGTTTGATGATCATGAAAACACCTCGCTGTTTCCGCATGTCTATGCGAGCACCGAAACGCGCGGGGAGGCGGCCTTTGCGGCCCGCAATGTCATTGATGGCGAAAAGGCAAGCGCTGGTCATGGTTTCTGGCCCTATACCAGCTGGGGCATCAACCGCGATCCCGAAGCCTCGTTGACGCTCGTATTCGGCCGCGCAGTCCTCATCGACCAGTTGACCTTTTATCTGAGGGCGGATTTCCCCCATGATGCCTGGTGGGAAAAAGCGAGCGTCACTTTTTCTGACGGTGAAAGCGCGAGCTTTTCCCTGCAAAAAACCGGGGCTGCCCAGAGTTTTCCGGTCGTGCCGCGCCGGGTGGAGTGGATCCGTCTGCACGATCTCAAGAAAGCGGACGATCCTTCGCCCTTTCCCGCACTGACGCAGATCGAGGTCTGGGGTGCGGATCTGCGGGAAGCGCCGTAGTTCCTGATCGCGCCCTTCAGAGCATAGAGCGACGACGCAGTTTACCGGAAATCCCTTAGCTGTGCGCGATGCCGCGCAGGTCTCGCATCATGTCGCGGTAGCGGTGCTGGCTGCCCCGCAGATGCGCCTGCATCGCCAGCTTCGCGGCCTGTTCGTTTCGGTCGGATATGGCGATGACGATGGCTTCATGCTCCTTGTGGATCAATCGCCGGTAAGCTGTCTGGTCGTTCTCCGCGGTTTCGGAAACCACGCGCGATTGTGGAATCACGGCCTGGCCGTGCAGTCCGAGAAACTGTGTGAAGAGCGGATTGTTGGTGGCGGCCGCAATGGCCAGATGCAGCGCGAGATCGGCTTCGCGAATGGAGCGGTTTTCTTCGATACATTGCAGAAGCCGGGCGTGACAGTCGAAAATCGCCTCCTCCTGCGATGGCGAGCGGCGAAGGGCGGCGAGCCCCGCCGCTTCGATTTCGAGCGGCGTCCTGATTTCCAGCACTTCCAGATCGGAAGAGAGGCGGGGGCGGGCGGTACCCGGCGGGGGGGGCGCTTCCTTTTCACGCTTCAGCACGAAAATGCCTGCCCCCTGGCGAACTTCTACCAGCCCGTCGCAGCGTAGCGCCGTGACCGCCTCGCGCACGACGGTGCGGCTGACACCATGGGTTTCCGTCATCTCGATTTCGCTGGGCAAGCGGTCACCGGGTCCGTATTGCCCTGAGGCAATCGCGTTTCTCAGGCTGAGGCTAACTCTGCTGACCAGAGAACCGGAGGATTTGCTGCGCTGTTTTTGCTGTTCAGGCACGTCGGTCACCATGCATTAAAATCGAGGCAGGCGTGGAGCCTGTCAAATATGTATGATGAATTTCAATAAAACTCAATGATCATACCAATTTTACCCGCTTTCCTGCAGAAGTCGGGCAGGATGGCATTAAAATCTTCCCGACTCTGGCAGGAGATACTAGGCTGGGCCGGCAAACTGTTCCGTGGAAACGGCATGCAACGCCCTGCCGGTTCTGAAAAAGCTCTCGATATTGCCGATCGTGGTGTCCGCGATGTTCGTGAGGGCTTCCTGCGTGAAGAAGCCCTGATGGCCGGTCACCAGGACATTGGGGAAGGTCAGCAATCGGGCGAAAACGTCATCGCGCAGCACGTCATTGGAAAGGTCCTCGAAAAAGAGATCGGCTTCTTCTTCATAGACATCGATGCCGAGGCTGCCGATCGTGCCGTCTTTCAGACCCGCAATCGCGGCCTGCGTGTTGATGATGGCGCCGCGGCTGGTATTGACGAGCATCACGCCCTTTTTTAGCAGCGGCAGTGTCTCCCTGCGAATGAGGTGACGGGTCTCCGGTGTGAGTGGGCACATCAGCGCCAGAATGTCCGATGTCTGGAACAGTTCCTCGCGCGTGACATATTCCATGCCCAGCGCCTCGCAATCGGGATTTGGCCGGAGATCGTGGCCGACGAGACGGCAGCCGAAACCGGCCACAATGCGCGCGAAAATCGCCCCAATCTTCCCCGTACCCACAATGCCGACGGTCTTGCCGTGAAGATCGAAGCCAAGCAGCCCATCAAGGGCGAAGTTTCCTTCACGGACACGGTTATAGGCGCGGTGAATCTTGCGGTTGAGCGACAGGATGAGCGCCATGGTGTGTTCGGCAACCGCATAGGGCGAATAGGCCGGGACGCGCGCAACGGTCAGGCCGAGCTTTTCGGCAGTGGCGAGGTCGACCTGATTGAAACCGGCGCAACGTAGAGCAATGAGCCGAACACCCATTTCCGCCAGCTTCTCAAGCACCGGTCGCGACAGGTCGTCATTCACGAAGGCGCAGATCGCCGTCGCTCCCTCCGCCAGCGCCACGGTCTCGGGAGACAGGCGTGCTTCGCAATATTGCATCCGCATGCCAGGGCGGGCGGCGGCGTCAAGGAACTGCCTGTCATAGGGTTTGGCGCTGTAGACCACGATCCGCATCTGTTTCTCCAGTCTCCAAACGAAAGCTGCCGTTACAGGGCGGTGGGTCCGGCAGGTGGCTTAGCTGCGAAGGCCCGGCGCTTCCTGTCCCGTGCTTTCGACATATTCGGTATAGCCGCCGCCATATTGGTGGATACCATCAGGCGTCAGTTCTAGCACCCTGTTCGAGAGCGCAGCCAGGAAATGGCGATCGTGCGAAACGAAGAGCATCGTGCCTTCATAACCCGACAGGGCCTTGATCAGCATTTCCTTGGTGTCGAGATCAAGGTGGTTCGTCGGCTCGTCCAGCACGAGGAAGTTCGGCGGATCGAACAGCATGGCGGCCATGACGAGACGGGCTTTTTCACCGCCGGAAAGAACACGGCAGCGTTTTTCCACGTCGTCGCCGGAAAAGCCGAAACAGCCAGCAAGGGCGCGCAACGGCGCTTGACCCGCCTTCGGAAAACGCTCCTCCAGCCATTCGAGAATGGTGCTGTCGCCATCCAGCACATCCATGGCATGCTGGGCGAAATAGCCAAGCTTGACGCTGGCGCCGAGGGTGACATTGCCGGAATCCGGTTCCGCCGTGCCGGTCACCAGTTTCAGCAGCGTCGACTTTCCAGCGCCGTTGACGCCCATGATGCACCAGCGCTCCTTGCGCCGCACCATGAAGTCCAGCCCACCATAGATCGTGCGGCTGCCATAGGCCTTGTTGACCTTCTTCAGCGCCACGACATCCTCGCCGGAGCGAGGCGCCGGCGCGAATTCGAAAGCAACTGTCTGACGCCGTTTTGGCGGCTCGACGCGGTCGATCTTCTCGAGTTTCTTCACACGGCTCTGCACCTGCGAAGCGTGAGAAGCGCGGGCCTTGAAGCGTTCGATGAACTTGATTTCCTTGGCGAGCATGGCCTGCTGGCGTTCGAACTGCGCCTGCTGCTGCTTTTCGTTCTGCGCGCGCTGCTGTTCGTAAAAGCCGTAATCACCGGAATAGGTGGTGAGGTTGCCGGCATCGATTTCGATGATCTTGGTGACGATGCGGTTCATGAATTCGCGGTCATGCGAGGTCATCAGCAGCGCGCCGTCATAATTCTTCAGGAAGTCCTCGAGCCAGATCAGGCTTTCAAGATCGAGATGGTTCGAGGGTTCGTCGAGCAGCATCACATCCGGGCGCATCAGAAGAATGCGGGCAAGCGCCACGCGCATCTTCCAGCCGCCGGAAAGCTTGGAAACATCGCCGTCCATCATCTCCTGGCTGAAGCTCAGCCCGTCCAGCACCTCGCGGGCGCGGCCTTCCAGTGCGTAGCCGTCCAGCTCCTCATAACGCGCCTGCACTTCGCCGTAGCGTTCGATGATGGCGTCCATCTCGTCCATCCGGTCGGGATCGGACATGGCTGCTTCCAATTCGCGAAGTTCGGCTGCCACTTCACTGACCGGGCCTGCGCCTTCCATGACTTCGGCGACGGCAGAGCGGCCGGACATTTCACCGACATCCTGATCGAAATAACCGACCGTCATGCCCTTCTCGACAACGACCTGGCCCTCATCGGGCTGCTCTTCACCCGTTATCATCCGGAACAGCGTGGTCTTTCCGGCGCCGTTCGGACCGACAAGACCGATCTTCTCGCCGCGATTGAGCGCGGCGGAGGCCTCGATGTAGAGAATGCGGTGACTGTTCGACTTGCTGATATTTTCGATGCGGATCATGACAGGGCCTGTGAATGGGAGCGGCCCTCCTATGCCACGGGCCGCCGCCGCTGTCACCTGCCGTGCGTGTCTTGCCAGCCATGCAGTCTGGCAACATCAGCCCCGAAGCAATATCGCCCCGGGGATTTCCTTGTGCGCTTGTCAGTTGGTCAGCGTGGCCATGCTGCCGGCTGCCTTGCGGGCGATTTCACCAAATGCGGTGACGATCTGCTCCATGTTTTCAGGGGCGTAATAATTGTCGATGCTGGATGCGCAATATTGCAGCAGCGACTTACCCTTGTCCGGCGCCATGAAAGCGACGCTGAAAATCTTGATCCCATCTTTCTTGGCAGTCTCGCAGGTGGTGCGTACCGACTGGTCGATGCTCGAATTCCACGCGGCGCTGTTTCCCGTCATTTCACCGTCGGTCATGAGAACGATATAGCGCTCGAAGGATTCACTCCCCTTCGTTTTATGTGCTTTCGCTTCATCCGGGTTGGCTTTTTTAAGGGCGTTATATGCGGCGTTCAGGCTGCTGCGGGCGTCGGTGCCGCCGGACGGAAATTCCGGGATTTGTTTGTCGACATAGCTGGCAACGCTGCTGGTGCCCCAGCTGATGGTCTGCGCGGCATAGGTCTCATGTGTATAGACCGACGCACCCGTGCGAACGAGCTCGGAACCGCCGTTGGCGGTATAGGTCGGATCGGCCTTGTTCAACGTCGCGACCAGAAACCCGACGGCGGTTTTGAGCGACGTGGCCTTGTTGACATAGCAGGGCGATGTCTTGCCCAGATTGGGATATTTATTCCAGTTGTCAGCCGTATAGTTCTGGCATGACGTTTTTTTCGTATCGATGGTATCCGTCTTGAATGACATCGAACCGGAACGGTCAAGTGCCAGATACATGGAGATCGGTGCGCCCTTGTTGACGGTGCTCTTTGCGGTACCGGTTACCGAAAGATCGAGTGTTTTGGCGCCAATGAACCCCAGCAGTGGGTTGAGCTGTACCCGGTGGTTGATCGTCGTCTCGACGGTGTAGGTCTTGCCGCGGGCATTTTCCGTCGTCGTGATAGCGGTTGGAGAGTTCTGCTCCAGTTCCTTTTTCTCTTCCACGGTCAGGTTCTTTTCCATCTGGGCCGCAATGAAGTTCTTGGCGATTGCCCTGATCTGCTCGTCCGTCAGGTCGCCCATTTTCAAACGGGCCTCGGTCGCCGCCGCAAGGGCTGCAGAATCCGCGGTATTCTGCAGATCGGCTTTCACCTGCATCACATTCGCCAACTCCATGCCGGCGCCGGCAAAACCCAGCAGGACCGGCAGCAGAATGGCCGTCATCATGCCGAAATTGCCGCTCTTATCGGCAAGGAAACGGCGCTTCAATTTGTGAGGTGCGGAGGCGGTCATAGTGGTGCTCACCGATTAGAATATTCGATTGAGCGCAGGAAACCCGCAAACGATGTAGAATCCGCTAACGTGATCGGTTCAATTTTACGCAGCGTTCAATTTGGTGCAGTTTTCAAAGTATTTTCAAGAATTGTTTCGCGCGATGGCCGCAATAATACACATCGTATCATTACTGGACGGGGATGACGTCGACGGCCTGTTTTATCTGCTGGTTGCCATAGCTCTTCAAGACGCCGATGACCGGGGCGACATCGGAATAATCCCGGCCATAACCGACGACGATGTGGTCGCTTCCCGCGACGATATCATTGGTGGGATCGAGCTCCAGATAACCGGCTGCCTCGCCGCACCAGATGCGAACCCAGGCATGCATGGCATCGGCGCCTTCCAGCCGTTCCTTGCCCGGTGGGGGAATGGTACGCAGGAAGCCGCTGACATATCCGGCGGGAATGCCGAGGCTGCGCAGCGCCATGATCATGATATGCGAAAAATCCTGACACACGCCGCGCTTCAGCTTGAAGGCTTCCGATGGCGTCGTATCCACCGTCGTCGCCTCGCCATCATAGGTGAAATCCCTGTGGATGCGTTTGCACAGAGAGCGCGCGATTTCGCGAATGGTCATTCCGGGTTTCAGCAACTCCCGGGCATAGGCGGATATCGCCGCGTCCATTCCAATCCTCGGGCTTGCGCCAATGAAATGGTGCGGCGACTGGGAATCGAGCGACCAGACATCGGCAAGCTCCTGCGGCAGGCGGTAAAGCTCCGGAGAGAAATCCGCCGTCAGCGCCGGTGCCTCCACCATCACGCGGGCCTGCATGCGGATGTCGAGTTTTTCATGCGGCGCGCGCAGATGCACCGAGGTCGCCGATTGATGAAAGAAATCATCGAAGGCGACACGTTCTTCCGGCGTCGGCGAAACATCGATGGAACCGGCGACAAGCCGCTGCCGGCCGGGAATGGAGAGCGGCAGAACGCGGATGATGTGGCGCGCGCCGTGGGCCGGTGTGTCGTAGGTGTAACCCATATGCAGGGAAAGGTCGTAGAGCATAGGATTATCCGAGATAGGTTCGGGCAAGAACATCGGAGAGATGTTCCATATCGGTTTCGAGCTGACGATAGATCGCGCCGTTCATGTTTTCAGGCGTCATGACCGCCAGCCCGGAATGCAGGCGCATCGCCTCGCGGTAGAAGGGCGACATCTGGCCATTGACGAAGGCGTTCGGAAGCTGCTCCACCTCGGTGCGGATCTCGTTCAGCTGGAACAGGATCGAACGGGGATTGAGCGGGTCGAGCGCCAGAAGATCGGTCACGGTCAGGCCGGCCGTGCTGACATTGTAGCGGCGGCGATGGGTCATGACGCTGTCACCGATTTCGAGCAGCATGTCATAGGAACCGTCAGGCGCATCCGGGCCGGTCATATGGCCGAGAAGACGTGTCATATGCAGGCCACGTTCGAGATAACGGCCGATCGACAGGAAACGCCAGCCGGTAAAGCGATACATGTTTTCGTGCACGAGACCGGCAAAGCCCGCAAGTTTGCGCAAGAGGATCGTCATGGCATGGGTGGCATCATCGCCGGGGGCCACTTTCGCGTGGAAGCGGCGGGCAGTCTTGGCAAGATCGTTCAGCGCCAGCCATCCGTCAGGCGAAAAGCGGTCGCGGATATTGCTGGCGGAATAAAGCGCGCTGTTGATGTTGTTCAACAGGCTTTCCGGCACGGCATCGTTCATCTCCACGTCCAGCGCTTCGAGATAATGCGTCACATGGGCGAGCAGCGGCTGGCGTGGATCAGCGGATTCGGCATAACGTCCATGCCAGGCGCGCAGGATGCGCAGGGCGCCTTCCGAGCGTTCGATATAACGGCCAAGCCAGAAGAGATTGTCGGCCGCACGGCTTGGCAGGCTTCCGGGCATGTTGCGGGTGAAGCTCTCCTCTGCGGGCAGAAGCGTGGTGCGTTCCACCGGCTTGTCGCTGACGATCCAGACAACCGCCGCGCCTCCGCCAGATTGCATGGCGATTGCGGAAACGTCGTCGCCGCTTCCAATCCGTGCGAAGCCACCCGGCATGATCTGCCAGCCATCCTGGGTGCGGGCGGCAAAAACGCGAAGGCTCATCGGGCGCGGCACGAGCTTGTTCTCGATATAGGCCGGGGTGGTTGAAAGCTTTACCACTTCCTGCCCGACCAGCCTGTGGCCGTCGGAGGCAAGCCAGTCGCTGATCGATTCCTTTGCCGTTTCCCGCAGCGAAGAGCCGAGCACGGATTGGCCGTTATCGTCAAAGAAAGGCATCCGCGAATAGGCCGGGCCGATGACCATACCTTCGATATTGCCGGCAACATGGCGGCGCTCGGCCTCCTGCCCGCACCACCAGGTGGCGATGGAGGGCAGCTTCAGTTCCTCGCCCAGAATGTGGCGGCAGATGCGCGGCATGAAGGCGAGCAGCGCCCGCGTTTCGAGAATGCCGCTGCCAAGTGCGTTGACGATGGTCAGCGCTTCATTGCGCAGCGCCTGCACCATGCCCGGCGTGCCGATATGGGATTGCTGGTTGAGTTCCAGCGGATCGGAATAGGAAGCGTCCAGACGCCGCCAGAGAACGCCGACGGGTTTGAGCCCCGCCACGGTTCTGACCATGACGCGGCCGTTGACGACGGTGAGGTCCTCGCCCTCCAGCAGCATGAAGCCGAGATAACGGGCGATATAGGCGTGTTCGAAATAGGTCTCGTTGGCGGGGCCGGGCGTCAGCACCGCGATGCGGTCGTCAGGGTGTTTCCGGTGCGCCTGCAGCGTATCGCGGAAAGCGCCGAAAAACGACGCCAGACGGTGCACATGGGTTTCCGCATAGATGTCGGACAGCGCACGGGTAGTGGCCACCCGGTTTTCGAGCGCGAAACCAGCGCCGGAGGGCGCCTGCGTCCGGTCGGCCAGCACCCACCAGTTTCCATCGGGCCCGCGGCCGATTTCAAACGAGCAGAAATGCAGATAATGGCCGCTTGCCGGTTTTACGCCGACCATGGGCCGCAGATATTCCGGATTGGAAGCGATCAGTGCCGGCGGCACGTAACCTTCCTTCACCAACCGGTTTTCGCCGTAGAAATCGGCGACCATGGCTTCCAGAAGATCGGCGCGTTGTTTCAGCCCTTCGGAAAGGACGGCCCATTCCCTGTCGTCGATCAGCACGGGAATATGGGAGATCGGCCAGTTTCTTTCGCTGCTGCCCTTGCCGTAATCGCGGTAGAACACGCCGGCATCGCGCAGATAACGGTCTGTGCGGGCAAAACGCTCGTGCAGTTCCCGTTCAGACATGCGCGACAGGGCATCGAGCAGGTTTTTCCAGACCGGCCTCACCTTGCCGTTGGTATCGAGCATTTCGTCAGCGACGCCCGGCAAGGGGGAATATTCAAGCCCGCGCGGTTGCGCGCTCGTTTCCGTTTTGCGTTCCGTTGCCGGGGCTTTGGACAATTTACACTCCGTAAGGCCGACGCAGATCGAGCGTCAGCGGAAATTCTGGCGACACGGTTTCCGCCTGTAGCGGATATTGCCCTGCCGTATGCCCCCATGGTTCGAAACGGGCGAGGCGGCGTGCCTCGGCCTCATTGCCGTTGACGGGAAAGGTCTCGTAATTGCGCCCGCCCGGATGAGCAACATGGTAGATGCATCCGCCGATCGATCGCCTCGACCATGTATCATAAATGTCAAAGGTCAAGGGTGAATTGACGGGCAGAACGGGATGCAGGCCGGAGGCGGGCTGCCATGCCTTGAAGCGGACGCCGGCCACCGCAACGCTGCGGTTTTCCGTCGGCGTCAGCGGAACGGCGCGGCCGTTGCACGCCACGGTGTAGCGGGCGGGATTGGAGGTCTCCAGCCGCACCTGCAGGCGCTCGACGGAGCTGTCGACAAAACGCACGGTGCCGCCAATGGCGCCCTGTTCGCCCATCACATGCCAGGGTTCCAGCGCCTGGCGCAGTTCCAGCTTCGCGCCCTCATATTCCACCTCGCCGAAGAAGGGGAAACGGAACTCCTGCTGGGCGGTGAACCATTCCGGTTTCACGTCGAAGCCGTTTTCCCTGAGATCGGCGAGCACATCCAGAAAATCCGCCCAGATATGATGCGGCAGCATGAAACGATCGGCGAGCGCTGTGCCCCAGCGCACGAATTTGCCGGCGACCGGGTTTTTCCAGAAGCGGGCAATGAGGGCACGCACCAGCAATTGCTGGGCAAGCGACATGCGTGCGTTCGGCGGCATTTCAAAGCCGCGGAATTCCACAAGGCCGAGGCGGCCGGTCGGCCCGTCAGGCGAAAACAGCTTGTCGATGCAGATTTCGGCGCGGTGAGTATTGCCCGTCACGTCTGTCAGCAGGTTGCGGAACAGGCGGTCGACCAGCCACGGCAGCGGCGGCACGCCCTCGCCGGGTGCGGGCACCTGCGCAATCGCGATTTCCAGCTCGTAGAGACTGTCATGGCGCGCCTCGTCGATGCGCGGCGCCTGGCTTGTCGGGCCGATGAACAGGCCGGAAAAGAGGTAGGAGAGCGACGGATGTCGCTGCCAGTGCAGGACGAGACTCTTCAGAAGGTCAGGACGGCGCAGGAAGGGGCTGTCATTGGGGTTCGCCCCACCCACGACCACATGGTTGCCACCGCCGGTGCCGGTGTGGCGGCCGTCGATCATGAACTTGTCGGCGCCGAGGCGCGACTGGCGCGCTTCTTCATAAACGGCGGTGGTGATATCGACACAGTCCTTCCAGCCCGCGGCGGGGTGGATGTTGACTTCGATGACACCGGGATCGGGCGCGACGCGGATGACATTGATACGCTCGTCATGGGGCGGCGCATAACCTTCGATATGGACGGGTAAGCCAAGATTGGCTGCTGCCGCTTCCGCAGCGGCGATCAGTTCCAGATAATCCTCGATGCGCTCGACGGGTGGCATGAAGACGCACAGCCGGCCATCGCGCGGCTCGACGGACAGGGCAGTGCGCACCGCGCCGCCGATTTCGCCGAGCGTCTGCTCTATGCGCTCCTGTCCCGCCCCCTCGCTCGCCTGGAAGGAAGCCTCAGGCATGGCGCGGCCCGATGGTGTCAGGACATCGGGAAGCGGACCTCTCGGGATCGAAGGGTCGGCCTCATGAATATAGGGATAGGCGGATGGCGGCACATGAGGCAGGGTGCCGAGCGGCAGGCGGTAACCCACCGGGCTATCACCGGGAACGAGGAATATTTTACCGCGTCGCGTTTTCCATTTTTCGCTGATCCAGCGCTTGCCGGCGGCGCGTGCATTCCACGCCTGAACGGGAAGAATATAGCCGGTCGGTGTCGTCAGTCCCCGCTCGAAGACGCGGGCAATGCGGTTTCGCTCTTCCGGGTCTTTCAGTCTGGAATTGGACGGGTCGACATTGTCGGGAAGGCTGCCTTCCTTGATGATCCATTCGGCCGGATCCTCATAGGCCGGCAGCACCAGCTCCGGCTCGATGCCGAGGTGGTTGGCTATGCCGTCCAGCAATTTCTGCGCATCCTCCGCCCTGACGCCTGTATTGGCGCCCTCTTCGGCGATCAGCGCCGGGTTCTGCCAGATCGGCAGGCCGTCCTTTCGCCAATAGAGCGAGAAGGTCCAGCGGGGCAGGCTTTCGCCCGGATACCATTTTCCCTGTCCGTAATGCAAAAAGCCGCCCGGTGCGAAACGCTCACGCAGGCGGCGGATCAGGGCGTCGGCCTTTTCACGCTTTGTCGGCCCGACCGCGCCGGTGTTCCACTCGTCGGATTCGAAATCGTCGATGGAAACAAAGGTCGGCTCGCCGCCCATCGTCAGCCGGACATCATGGCTATTCAGAACCTCGTCGACCTCCTGGCCGAGCGCATTGAGTTCCTCCCAGCTTTCATCCGAAAAAGGTTTGGTGATGCGCGGCGTTTCGGCAACCCGGCGGACCTGCATGTCGAAGGCGAATTCCGTGTTGGCATGGCCGTAATAGCCGCCGGAAATCGGTGCGGCATTGCGGTAATGCGGCGTTGCCGCCAGCGGAATATGGCTTTCGCCGGTCAGAAGACCTGAGGTGGGGTCGAGGCCGATCCAGCCTGCGCCGGGCATATAGACTTCCGCCCAGGCGTGAAGATCGGTGAAATCCACCTCGGTGCCGGATGGGCCGTCCAGCGCCTTGAGGTCTGGTGTCAGCTGGATGAGGTATCCCGACACGAAGCGGGAGGCGAGGCCAAGGTGCCTCAGAACCTGCACGAGCAGCCAGCTGGTATCGCGGCACGACCCCTTGCCGGAGGCAAGCGTTTCTTCCGGCGTCTGGACGCCGGGTTCCATGCGGATGACGTAGCCGATCTCCTGTTGCAGGCGGGCATTGAGGCCAACGACCATGTCCACAGTCGGTTGCCCCGGTGTGCGGTCGACGGTGGCCATGAAGGCGGCGAGCAGTGGGCCGGTCGGTTCCGGCTTCATGTAGATGGAGAGATCGTCACGCAATTCCTGCGGATAATCGAAGGGCCACTTTGTCGCTTCTTCCTCCACGAAGAAATCAAACGGATTGTAAACCGTCATATCGGCGACAAGATCGACCTCGATCTTAAACTCCGTGGCCGGTTCGGGAAAAACGAAACGGGCGAGGTAATTGCCGTAGGGGTCCTGCTGAAGGTTCACGAAGTGATTGGAGGGTGAAACCTTGAGCGAATGGCTGATGACGCGGGTTCTGGAGTGCGAGGCGGGCTTTAGTCTTATGATCTGTGGTCCAAGGCGAACCGGGTTGTCGTATTTATAATGCGTCAGATGATAAATGCTCGCTTTGATCGCCATTAATCTGCCTTGCCCGGTTTTTCCGGTTTATGCGGTTTGTCCGCCCCTCTGAAATTATTCGGATTTTGTGCAATGCAGGAAAAGAAAGCAAGGATCATTTCCGGGGGCAATCGCATTGTTGGTTGAGACCACGATGTTTGCCCGAACGAAGAATTGCCCGGGCTTTTCAATCACCGTCGCGGAGATTTCGCCGGGATTGTGGACAAGGTTAAACAGCATGTTATTGCTTGGCATCGCAAGGCGCAGAATCGCGACCCGCTTTCTTTGCCGACTGACGTTTCGGAATGGAATGAATGGCAACAACCGTGACCGACGATCAGCGCAAGAGCGCGGCTAATCTTTCGGGTTTCGATCTCGATTTTCCCGCCCAGCTGCGGATGATGGGGCGTGCCTTCTGGACATCGCCGGTGCGCACCCGGCTGATATTGCTGTCGATCGCGCTGCTCACGGTGATATTGCTCACCGCCTATGGGCAGATCAGGCTCAATGAATGGAATGCGCCGTTTTACAATGCCCTGGAACGGCGCGATCTTGATGCATTCATTCATCAGCTCGAGGTCTTCGCCATCATCGCGGGACTGCTGCTGCTGCTCAACGTCATCCAGACCTGGCTGAACCAGATGACGGCGCTGAACATGCGCGAAGGTCTTGCCAAGGATATGGTGGATCAATGGCTGAAACCGGGTCGCGCCGCCCGTCTTGCCGGTTTCGGCACGATCGCCATCAACCCCGACCAGCGCCTGCATGACGATGTCCGCAACCTTGCGGAAAGCAGTACGGCGCTTTCTATCGGTCTCGTGAACGCGACGATCCTGCTCGTCAGCTTTATCGGCGTCCTCTGGTCGCTCTCGGCCGGTTTTACCATCACCATCAGCGGTGATACCTATGCTATCCCCGGCTATATGGTCTGGGCGGCGATCTTTTATGCCGGTTCCGCCTCGCTTCTCAGCAATCTCGTCGGTTATCGGCTGGTCGGGCTGAATGCCGAACGTTATTCCAAAGAAGCGGAACTGCGTTTTTCATTGATGCGGGCGAGCGAAAATCTTGCCGCCATTGCCCTTGCGCGCGGTGAGAAGAACGAAAGGCGTCGGATCGGTATCGATATTGACGCGGTGCTCGGCGTCATCCGGGGCCTTGCCATGGCGCTGACGCATCTCACATGGGTCTCGGCAGGGTATGGCTGGCTGGCGGTGGTGGCGCCGATCCTGATCGCGGCGCCCGTTTATTTTTCCGGCAACCTCACCTTCGGTGGGCTGATGATGGCCGTCGGCGCCTTCAACCAGGTCAATACGGCGCTGCGCTGGTATATCGACAATTTCGGCCCTATCGCCAGCTGGAAGGCGACATTGCAGCGCGTTTCCGTCTTCCGGAATGCCCTTATCCAGATGGACAGCGTTGAACAGCACGGCCTGACGATTGATCTGCAACGCAGTGCGGAGAATGAGAGGGTCCGCCTGCAGTCGGTCACGATCTGCCGTGATGCGGGCGGACAGGATATGGAGCGTGGGTTCAGGTTGCGCGAGGCCGAGATCGAGGTCGGGCCGGGCGGACGGCTGATGATAAACGGCGAGCAGGGCGTGAACAGGCGGCTGCTGTTTGCGGCAATGGCGGGGCTCTGGCCCTGGGGGCAGGGCAGGATCGAGATGCCCGAACAATCCGACACGCTTTTCATCGCCCAGCACGGCTATCTGCCGTCGGGTTCACTGCGCGAAATCCTCGCCTATCCGCGCGCGCCGCACCGGTTTACGGATGCGGATTATCTCGCGGTGCTCACCGCATGCGGGCTTGGAGAAATGGCCTCGCGTCTCGATGAGAATATCCGTTGGGACAAGAAACTCGATTCGGATGAACAGGCCAGCATCCGTGTTGCCAATGCCCTGCTTTTGAAGCCGAAATTCCTCGTGATCGACGATTTGCTGGAAGGGCTGGAAAAACAGACGCAGGATACGCTGGCGGAGGTTTTGAACGGGATCGACGGCGCGGCGATCATCTATATCGGCCGGTCGGAAACATTCCTGTCGATCCTCACGCCTCAAGTGGCCCATCTCGACCACACCTTTCCGAAGGAAAATACTTCCAGGCCCGATAGTGCTCCGCAGTAAATCGTCGGGCCCTGAGCCTGATGGGAGCGGATCAGAGCCGCAAATGCCAGCTGTCTGAAGCGAGCCGTTGCTGTTTGACGAGGCTTATCGCGGATTCCGGCTCCACCTGCGAGCGCAGGGCAAGTGTGCCTGTCGCCAGGCTGATGGCGACGACGCTTGCGACCGCCAGGACAATACGGTCGTAGCGCTGCTGTATTGTGTTGTTTCCACTCCAGTCATAGGCCATTCGCACGCCCTCGCGTTTTTTGGAATCGTGCCCCATCATGGTTAACCGAAGCTTACGATGGCCCTGTGATTCCTTGCTGTTTTGGAAGGGCTGCCGCGAAAAATCGGCTATTGGCGGATAGGGCGCGGTTGTTTAAGTCCGGCAGCGGGAGGTTTGTGAAAGGATTTTGAGACATGGACCAGCAACCGCCCGCCGACATGGAACTCACGCTCAGAACGCTTGCAATGCCCGCCGACGCCAACCCGGCCGGTGATATTTTCGGCGGCTGGGTCATGTCGCAGATGGACCTTGCCGCTTTCGTTCGCGCCAATGATGTGGCCGGCGGCCGCACCGTCACCGTGGCAGTCAATGAGATCGTCTTCAAGAAGCCGGTCAAGATCGGCGATACATTGTGCGTCTATACCAGGATCGAAAAGATCGGCCGCACCTCCGTCACGCTCAAGATCGAAGCCTGGACCCGCAGGCATTATCAGGATTCACGCGAAAAGGTGACGGAGGCCGTCTTCATCATGGTCGCGGTGGATGACAATGGTGAGCCGCGCCCCGTCCGCAAAGAGGCTTGAAGGTCGCCGTCTTTTCAAAGCAACGACAAAGCGCCTGCCAAAGGAATAAAGAGCACAGGCGCTTTGGCCTTCCGCGCCATTCGATATCTCTCCGCTCAATACTTTCGAAATATCGAATTTATTTATCAATTTTTGCGATCAAGATATGGAATAGGACGGGGATCAGGCTTTGACCATTCCAGGTGTTGTTATTGTCGGCGGCGCTCACGGCACGCTAGCCCTTGCGCGCAGCCTCGGCGTCCTGAATGTGCCCGTCTATTATCTCACCCACGATTCCCCCTTGCCGGGCTGGTCGCGCTTCGTGCGGGAAACAATTCGCTGGGCTGGCCCGCATGATGCCGGGGCGATCGTGTTCCTGCGTCAAATGGCCGAGAAGCACGGTTTGAAGGGCTGTCTGCTGGTGCCGTCCGGCGATGGTGAGGTCCAGCTCATTTCGCAGCACCGTGAGGAGCTTTCCGCTCTTTACAAAATCGTTCTGCCGGATTGGGCGGCTCTGCAATGGCTGTGTGAAAAACCGCTGCTTTACAAGCGTGCGGCGGAGCTTGGCGTCAGCATTCCCCGGACCTATGCATTGACATCGGACGCCGACATCGATGCGCTGGATGTGATGTTTCCCGTCATTCTCAAGCCCAACATGGGGGGCGGTGATACCACGATTGCCCGGGCGAAAGTGATCCGGGCGGATGATCGCCAGGCGCTGAAGACTGCTTTCGCCGATGCGAGTGGAGAGATCGGCGCTGGCAACGTCGTTGTGCAGGAACTCATTCCCGGCGGCGGAGAAAGCCAGTTTTCCTACGCGGCACTGTGGCTCTATGGAGAGCCGGTGGCCGAATTCACGGCCCGGCGCGCCCGGCAATATCCCGTCGATTTCGGTTATACCAGCACCCGTGTCGAGGTTGTCGATAACGGGCAAGCGATCGATGCGGCCCAAAAAATGCTGAAATCCGCGGGCCATAGCGGGCTTGTCGAGGTCGAGTTCAAGCTCGACGGCCGGGATGGCGAGTTGAAACTTCTCGATGTCAATCCGCGCCCATGGTCGTGGTTCGGCCTCTGTTCGGCCGCAGGCGTCGATCTTGGTGCTTTGCTGTGGCGGGTCGCGAATGACGAACAGACTGGCCAGCCCGTCAGCGCGCGGCAGGGCGTTTCCTGGTCTTATCTTGTCCGCGATACCGTTGCGGCTTTCACCCTGGCCCGGAGGGGTCAGACGAGGATTGGAGACTATTTCGCCTCTTTGGGCAAAATCCGCAGCTGGGCCTCTTTCGCGCTGAACGATCCCTTGCCGGGCCTGATCGATCTGCCATTGACGGTCTTGCGGGTCATAAAAAAACGCATCCTTCCCGGTCTGGCGTCAGGGCAATCGAAAACGGGATTTTTACCGCCGCTCAAACGCCTCGGAAAATATGGGGCCATAAGGGCGGGGCTGGAAGTGAGTTCTTTCCCGCCTGTCCGGTCGGCGTTTCCGTCCTTGGCGGGGCGTGGTGTGATTTTTACACTTCACCATGTGCGCCCGGGCAGGGCTGTTTCGGCCTTTGCACCGAACGTTCAATTGTCAGTTACGCCGCAATTTCTGGAAGAGGCGATACAGGCCGCGCTCGAATGTGGCCTCGTTCCGGTCCATCTGCACGATCTGCCGGCTCTGCTTGCCGATAACCACGAAGGTCGGTCGTTCTGCGCCTTCACGCTTGATGATGGCTATCGCAACAATGCCGATCATGCAGCGCCGATCTTCCGCAAATATGCCGTGCCTTACACGATTTTCATCACGCCGGGTTTTGTCGAGCGAACACGCAGCCTTTGGTGGGAAACCGCCGCTGCCCTGACGCAGAAGGCCGCGTCTTTCGAATTCGATTTCGGGGCGGGGCCGGTGCAGGTGGCATGCGCCAACCCTTCGCAGAAAGCGGAGGCATTCACGCGGCTTGAAGATTTCGTCCAGAACTTTTCGGAAGACGAGGCGGTGGAAAGAATCGACCGTGCCGCGAGGCAACATGGCGTCGATCCCATCGCGATCGTGGACGAACTCGTCATGGATACGGATGAGCTCAGGACGCTGTCGGAAGATCCTCTGGTTCATTTTGGTGCCCATACCATGACGCATGTGAATATGCGCAAGGTCGATGCGGCGCGCCTGGCTTATGAGATCGCAGAATCGGCACGCCGGGTGGAAGCCTATGTCGGCCATCGGCCACGGTCCTTTTCCTATCCCTATGGCTGGGTAAGGGCGGTGGGAGAACGCGAAGCGAAAGCCGTTCACGACGCAGGATTTTCTGCGGCCGTGACCACGCAGGCCGGCGTTATTGGTCCCCACAGCCTCGAAAAGCCGACGCAGTTGCCGCGGGTATCGCTGAACGGACGCTTTCAGAAAAAACGTTTTGTCAAAGCGCTCATCTCGGGCCTGCCCTTCCGGTTCATCTAGCAACCTCGGCGGTTTGTCATCTTTGCCCCGTCCAGCCATGTGTGGCTGCGGTCCCCTGCCACTATTTCCGAATTCTGCCGTCGCTCTGCGGGCCTCTTCGCAGCCGTTTGGTCAATTCGAAATAGCGTGTTACAATTTTTGTTATTCACATCCCATTATCTATTGATTATAAATCAATTTATCGACGTAAAACATTACAACTTTTATGAAGGCTTCGTTCGTGCTGCTGATTTTTGCCGATGATCTGACCGGAGCGCTCGACGCCGCCGCCCCCTTTGCCGGGCGCGGGCTGGCGACCGAGGTTGCGATCGGGCTTGACGGTGTGCGTGCAGCGCTCGCGGATGCGCCTGCCGTCCTCAGCGTCAATCTCGGCTGTCGCGATGGCGAGGCAGATGAAGCCCGCCGCCGCACGCAGGAACTGTTGGCGCTGGTTCCGGCCGGTACAATTTTGTTCAAGAAGATCGATTCCCGCCTGAAGGGGCATATTGCAGCGGAAATGGATGCGATTTCCTATCGCCACGCGCTTGTCGCGCCCGCCATTCCGGACTTTGACCGTGTCGTTGTTGACGGAGCCGTTTCCGGCTTTGGCGTCGAAATTGCCATTCCTGTTCATGACAGACTGGGCGGACACGCCGGCCGCTGCACGGTACCCGATACGCGATCGAAGGGCGATATCAGGGAAGCTCTCGCCGCCGCGCAGGCGGAGGGGGCAGATCTTCTGGTCGGCGCGCGTGGGCTTGCCGAGGCGCTGGCTGAGGCGATGACGGGCCAGACTGTCCCTGAGGCGGCGGCCGTTCCAGCCGGCAAGGGGCTTTTTGTCATCGGGTCCCGCGATCCGATCACGGTGGAGCAGATTGACGTACTTGGGAGTGTTGGGCCTGTCTCGATCGTTGAGGCGCCGAATGGTATCGTGCCCAGTCATGCAGATGGGGGTGCCGGCCTGACGCTGGTTCAAGCAACGCAGGGTGCGGAAAATCTGTCGCCGCTTGCGGTTTCAGACCGGCTGGCGGAAGGCGTCGTGCCGCATTTTACCGCCAGGGCGGCAAGACTGCTGTTATCTGGTGGAGCCACGGCCGAAGCCGTGCTGCGGGCCATGGGCATTTCGCGCTTGCGTCTTGCCGGCGAATGCCTGCCGGGTCTCGGCGTCGGCTGGTCCGGAGACCAATGCATCATTGCGAAGTCCGGCGGTTTTGGGCAAGCTGACACGCTGAAACGGATCGCGAAAATGATGCTTGGCGACAATGACGCTGGAGAGAGCTGACCAGATGGGGCTGATGAAAGAAACGGCGCGCAAGGCACTTCCGGACATTATTTTCGAGAGAATGCACCGGGCGATCAAATCCGGCGCCTACAAGCCGGATGAGCGGCTGCCGACCGAACACGAACTCGCCATGGAATTCGAAGTATCGCGGCCGGTGGTGCGTGAAGCACTCCGGCGGCTGCGCGAGCAGGGTTTCATCTATTCCCGCAGAGGCTCCGGCAGCTATGTCAGGGCCTTTGGTCTGCGTGAACCGCTCGGCTTCGGGCAGCTCGAAAACGTTGCTGATCTTCTCAACTGTTACGAATTCAGGCTGACGCTGGAGCCGGCGGCGGCCGCAGCAGCGGCATTGCGGCACGATGGCGAAAGGCTTGCGGCGATCAGGAAGGCGCTCGAACTGATGCGGGACGCGACCAATCGCCAGTCTCACCGCGAGGATGCCGATTATCAGTTCCACCTTGCCATCGCGCGGGCGGCGCGAAACAGTTATTTCTCCACCGCGATGGAAGCGCTGAAAGACCATATTGCAGTGGGAATGAAGTTCCACGGCATGTCGGTGAAGCGGGAGGCATCCGGTCTGACGCGTGTTTTTGCCGAGCATGAGGCAATCGCTAAGGCGATCGCCGATGGGGATGCAGAGGCGGCACGCCAGCTTATGCTCCAGCACCTGACCGGATCGCGCGACCGCCTGTTTGAGTCTTCGCATACGGATTAAGCGGAAGGCCGATGCGCGTGTCCGCGTACCGGATTTTTGCTCAGAAGGCGTGGCGGTAAATCCCGAGCACGTCTTCGACGCTCATATCGACGGGGTTATTGTCCATCAGCCGGCGGATGGCGTGCGCATCCTCAGCGTAGCGGGGAAGATCGGCTTCAGTCGCGCCGTGCCGTGCGAGCGACATTTCGATGCCGAGCCCGGCACAGAAATCCGTCGCCGCCTTGCGCAGATCATCAGGCGAAAGGTGTTCGCGGAGCCCGAGCGCTCCCGCTACTTCTGCGGTTTTCGCCGAAACCGCAGGCTGGTTGAAGGCCAGAACATGCGGGAAGACGATGGCGTTCGCCAGCCCGTGCGGCAGGTTGAGAAGCGTGCCGAGCGGATAGGCAATGGCGTGACCGGCCGCCGTATTGACCGGGCCGAGACAGATGCCGCCATAATAGGAAGCGAGCATCATGCCTTCTCGCGCTTCGGTATCCGCGCCATCGCGGACGGCGCGCGCCAGATATTTGCCCACCAGCGCAAAGCCCATGCGGGCGAAACCGTCGATCATCGGATGGGCCTTGCGGTTGGTGAAGGCTTCAACGCAATGGGCCATGGCATCCACCCCCGTGGCCGCTGTAACCGCTGAAGGCACGGAATAGGTGAGTTCCGGATCGAGTACGGCGAAATCCGCAATCAGATAAGGGCTTTCGACCGCGATCTTGTTGCCTTTGACGGGATCTGTGATGAGCGAACGGATGCCAGCCTCCGAACCGGTGCCGGCGGTGGTGGCGATCTGCACCAACCGCGTGTCGCGCCCGACAACCCTGTTCGGCCCCGCCACATCCTCAAGCGTCTGACCGGAATTCCAGAGCGCCGCGACCAGTTTTGCCACATCCATCACCGAACCGCCGCCGAGGCCGATGACCAGATCCGGTTTGGCGGCGCGGGCCGCGGCAAGGGCGGCATCGAGCGTTGTGGTGTCCGGCTCGCCGGGAATGGCATCGAATATGGTGAAAGGACCTTGCAATTGCAGCCGGTCGGCAAATTTCGCCGTCAGCGGTGTGGCGATAATAAGGGTCGAGGTGGTCTTTCCCGCCCAGGCGCCGACCTGTGAAATGGTGCCTGCGCCAACGGCGAGCCGGCGTGGCTGGTGGATGAGAATGGGAGCTGTAGACATGGTACTCATCCCTTCGGTTCTTTGCCCGCCACGAGCTTGCGCGCATAGGCAATGGCCGCATTCATGTTGCCGTGATTGGCGATGCCTTTGCCGGCGATATCGAAAGCCGTGCCGTGATCGACGGAGGTGCGGTCTATCGGCAGATCGACGGAAACGTTGACGGCGGTATCGAAAGCAACAAGCTTGATCGGGATATGGCCCTGATCGTGATATTGGGCGACGACAAGATCGAAAGCGCCGGAATAAGCCCGGTGGA
This sequence comes from Agrobacterium tumefaciens str. B6, assembly GCF_001541315.1. Classification (GTDB taxonomy): domain Bacteria; phylum Pseudomonadota; class Alphaproteobacteria; order Rhizobiales; family Rhizobiaceae; genus Agrobacterium; species Agrobacterium radiobacter. The sequence goes on from NZ_LMVK01000002.1 coordinate 138,667, forward strand.
ATACGGTGTCGGCGGAAATAGGCCCCTGCACCTCGATGCCTTCGGCGCGGGCGGCGGCGACCGCCGGTGCGATCTGGTCGTCATCCTCAGTGCCGAACAGCCCGTTTTCACCACAATGCGGATTGATGCCGGCAACCGCGATGCGCGGCCGCTCGTAACCGATGCGTTTCAGATGCGCGTTGCCGGCGCGGATGGTCGCCAGTAACCGCTCCGTCGTTGCCCGGCGAATGGCCTCCTCCAGGGAAACATGGGTCGAGACGTGAATGACTTTCAGCCGTTCCGAGGCGAGGAGCATATAGGCCGCCGAGGAACCGGTGAGGCTGCGCAACATGCCGGTGTGCCCATCATAATGGTGGCCGGCGAGATTCAAGGCTTCCTTGTTGATCGGCGCGGTGACGATGCAGCCGATTGCGCCCGCTTCGGCATCGCGAACCGCTTTTTCGATGAAACGGAAAGCGGCGTCTCCAGCCACCGGCGACAATGTACCCCAGGGCAGTGGCGCGCCTTCCACGGCCAAGTCGACGACATGCTGAGAGAGATCGATATCAACGCCAAGCGCATCCCGCGCCGCTTCCAACGTGGCGAGATTTCCGTAAATCCGCGTCGCCGCGCGATCCGGCGCGGACATGTCCGCCAGCGCCCGCACCGTGATTTCTGGGCCGACGCCGCAGGGGTCGCCCATGGTGATGCCAATGATATTGCTCATCTTTGTCTCCCGTCGTTCTCGTCAGCCCAGCCGGGCGCCAGCCGGACATATTTGATTGCGCGGCGATGATAGGTGTAGCTCGCATGCAGCGTACCGTCCGGCGCTTCCAGAAGCCATGGATAGGACATTTCCTGATTGCGGCCATCCGTCGAATCGTTCGACAGGCAGGTGCCCGGTCCGTCTTCGATCAGAATCCGGGTGGCAAAACTGCGCCCGTCATCATTGGAGAGGCAGATCGAAACCGGCGCGCGCGGCACGCCCCAGACCGGCACACAGCCACCGCTTGGATCGGCATCCGGCCTGTCGTCTTCCTCTCCCAATTCGTCATAAAGCGAGGCGCGGCGATCGCTCGACTGCGCGGCGTTGACGGGGTTGCAGATCATTGCCAGCCTGCCATCGCCGAGCCTGATCACGGCAATGGAGGAATTATTGTTTGGCACGTCGGTCGGCTGCGGCTTTGACCATGAGCGGCCGCCATCGGCGCTTTCCGTGCGGTAAACGAAATCGGCCTGACGACGGCGGAAGAAGGCGGCGTAGTGGCCATTCGTCACCGCGACCGGGCTCATATGCACGCAGCCGGTCGATTTCTGTAATTCCTGCAATTGCCAAGTCGCGCCATTGTCTGTGGATATGCCGAGCGCCGCCGTATCGTGGCTGCCGTTCCATTTCTGGCCGGGACGCTGGACGCAGCGGAAGATTGGCAGCAGCCATGCGCCGTCATCGCGAATACGCAGCGGCGCGCGGATGAAGCAGCCCTGCGGGAGATCGAGAAACCGTCCTTCCTCGGAGGCAAGCTTTTCCGGTGCTGTCGGGTCGCGTGTGACCCGCGCCATGCGAATGCGGCACTCATCCTGGTTGCCGGAGGGCTGGGCTGTGTGAAACAGCCAGAGAACGCCATCCGGCGCGGTGAAAAGAACCGGGTTCTGTTCGGAATGGGCGGGGTCATGGCTCAGGCGCTGCGGTGGCCCCCAATGGGTTGAGCCAGGTGTCAGCACGGATGCGAAGATCGAAATATCCGATTTTCCCTCCAATGTGCCGCCAAACCAGGCGCAGAGCAGGGTGCCGTCATCCAGAAGGTGCAGGAAGCTCGCATGGTTCTGGATCATGGGTGATGGCAGGAATGCTTCCTGCCGGTTTTCCGACGCGGTATGCATGGCTCCGGTCATGGCGTGAGCAATGTCATCAGGGGTCATCGTGGTCTCCTCTTGTCCTGATGAAAATGGCATATTCAAAAAGTTGTCAAGTTTATTTGATAAAAAAAGACGGGCAGTTGGTTTTGGTTTAAGAAATTAACTAGATGTTTTTAAACGATAAAATCAAGAGATTTGACCTGAATAAAAACTGCTTTTGAAAAATAAATTGACAAAAAATTCGATAACGTCGATGCTCTGTTTACGGGTGGAGGAGACGATCATCCGCACGCCATGCTCCTCAATGCAGGAGACGGGGCTTTTAGAACGTCCCTTGCGGTGCGCCGCCATGTTGCTGAATTTCTGATCTGGGAGGAGAACGGAATGAAGAAGTCATTGATTGCGGGCGCCCTTGTCTTGGGTTCCCTCAGCGCCGCGGTTTCGCCGGCGCTTGCGGCATCGGGGCCGATCAAGATCGTGCTGGCGGAAGAGGCGGACCTGCTTGAGCCCTGCATGGCCACCCGCTCCAATATCGGCCGTATCATCATGGAAAATGTCAGCGAGACGCTGACCGAGCTCGATGTGCGCGGCAAGAAGGGCGTTCAGCCGCGCCTTGCCGAGAAGTGGGAGCAGAATGCCGACGGAAGTTGGCGTTTCCACCTGCGTGAAGGCGTGAAGTTTTCCGACGGCACGACATTTGACGCCAAGGATGTGAAGCACAGCTTCGAACGCATCATGAGCGACAAGAACGCCTGCGAGTCCCGCCGTTATTTCGGTGGCATGACCGTGACCCCGTCGATCGTCGACGACCACACGATCGACTTCAAGACTGAACCGGCGCAGCCCATTCTGCCGTTGTTGATGTCGCTCGTTACCATCGTTCCCGAAGAAACCAAGATGGAATTCATTCGCGAACCTGTGGGCACCGGGCCCTACAAGCTGACCAACTGGACGCCGGGCCAGCAGATTGTGCTCACCGCACGCGATGATTATTGGGGAGCCAAACCGCAGGTGACGGAAGCGACCTATCTTTTCCGCGCCGATCCTTCGGTTCGCGCCGCCATGGTGCAAACCGGCGAAGCCGATCTTTCGCCTTCCATTTCCCAGCTCGACGCCACCAATGCGAAGACCGACTTTTCCTATCTCGACAGCGAGACGGTCTATATGCGTCTCGATCACAATATAGCGCCGCTGAACGATGTGCGGGTGCGCCGCGCGCTCAACCTTGCCATCGACCGGCAGGCCTTCCTCGGTACACTGGTTCCGGAAGGTGCCGTGCTGGCCACCGCGCTCGTTCCGCCGACCACGCTTGGCTGGAACCCTGACGTCAAGGTCTTCCCTTATGACCCCGATGGCGCAAAGAAGCTGCTCGAGGAAGCCAAGGCTGCCGGCGTCAAGGTGGATACGCCGATCACCATCATCGCGCGCACGGCGAATTTCCCTAATGTCACCGAGATCATGGAGGCGATCCAGCAGCAATTGCAGGAAGTCGGCTTCAAGATAGACCTGAAATTCGTGGAAGTGGCCGAGCACGAAAGCTATTATTCCAAGCCCTTCAAGGAAGGCCGCGGTCCGCAGATTGTCGCCGCCATGCACGACAATTCAAAGGGCGACCCGTCCTTCACCATGTTCTTCAAATATGCCACCAAGGGCACGCAGTCTGGCTTCTCGGACAAGAAGGTGGATGATCTGATCGAACGTGCATCCGCAGCCGTGGGTGACGAACGCGCCAAGCTCTGGTCGGAACTCATCGCTTATCTGCACGACGACGTGGTGGCTGATGTGCTGCTGTTCCACATGGTCGGCTTCTCCCGTGTCTCGGAACGGCTGGACTTCAAGCCCACCATTGCAACGAACTCGATGCTGCAGCTTTCGGAAATTGGCATCAAATAAGACCCCGCGTCTTGTCAATTGAGAAGCGGCGGCGCAGCGAAAGCTACGCCGCCGCATTGAAAAACCGGAGGCAACCATGCTGAGCTTCATCCGAAAACGTTCCGTTGCGAGCCTGATCTCCCTGATCGGCCTCATCGTTATGGTTTTCTTCCTGTCCCGCCTGACGGGGGACCCGGCCGCGCTGTTTCTGCCGGTGGAGGCTTCGGAGGAGTTGAAGCAGCAGTTTCGGGCGCTGCACGGGCTGAATGATCCGCTGATGGTGCAGTTTCTGCGTTATGCGGGCGATGTGATGACGGGGGATCTGGGCGAATCGCTCAGAAAAGCCCGCCCGGCACTGGATGTTGTGCTGGAGGCTTTCGTCTGGACGCTGTGGCTTGCGGTCATCACCATGTCGCTGGTCACAACCGCCGCAATCGTCGTGGGTTCGCTTGCGGCTTTCCGCTCCGGCGGCTTTTTCGACCGCATGGCCTCGAGCATCTCGCTCATCGGTGCATCCGTGCCGGATTTCTGGCTGGCGATCGTTGCCATCGTCGTCTTCTCCGTTAATCTTGCCTGGCTGCCCACGTCAGGCACGGGCTCCGTGCTGCACTGGATATTGCCGATCGCGGTCCTGTTCGTGCGCCCCTTCGGTATTATCGTGCAGGTGGTGCGCGGCTCGATGATCGGCGCTTTGTCCTCGGCCTATGTCAAAACGGCGCGCGCCAAGGGCGTGAAGTCGGGTCCGATCATTTTCATCCATGCCTTGCGAAACGCCATGCTGCCGGTCATCACCGTCATTGGCGACCAGGCGGCAAGCCTTCTCAACGGTGCGGTCATCGTCGAAACCATCTTCGGCTTTCCCGGTGTCGGCAAGCTGATGATCGATTCCATTCTTCAACGCGATTTCAACGTCGTTTTGGCCGCCATTCTCGTGACCGCGCTGGCGATCTTCCTGATGAATCTTCTGATCGATATCGCCTATGCGCTCCTCGATCCGCGTATCCGGCACTGAGGAGGCCCTTCAGCCATGAGCCTTTCCAACGCCGACACCGAGATCATAGCCGAACCCTCCTTCGCAACGCGCATGCTGCGCATGTTGTGGGCGGATAAATTCGCGCTCTGTGCCGCGGTCTTCCTTATCATCGTCGTTATCCTCGCTTTTGTCGGCCCGGCATGGCTCGGTGATCTCGCGACGAAACAGAACCTGCGCGGACGCAATCTCGCCCCGTTCGACTGGCAGCGCGAGTGGTATTTCTGGCTGGGGGCGGATGCGCTCGGCCGTTCGCTTCTCGCGCGCATCGTCGCCGCCACGCAAAATACGATGATGATTGCGGCCGGCGCAGTGCTTCTTTCCGCCATAACCGGCACCGTGCTCGGCCTGATTGCCGGTTTTTCCTCAAGCCGTGTCGGCCAGATCATCATGCGGCTCGCGGATGTGATCATGTCGTTCCCGTCGCTCTTGATCGCGGTCATCGTGCTTTATCTGCTCGGCTCCTCCATCCTCAACCTGATGCTGGTTCTCGCCATCACCCGCATTCCCGTTTACATCCGCACCACAAGGGCCGAGGTGCTGGAGGTGCGCGAACGCATGTTCGTGCAGGCAGCGCGTGTGATGGGCGCATCAGGCAAACGCATTCTGTTCCGCCACATCCTGCCCGTCGTGCTGCCAACACTGACGACGCTCGCAACGCTGGATTTCGCCTATGTGATGCTGGCGGAAAGTGCTCTCTCCTTCCTCGGAATTGGCATTCAGCCGCCGGAAATCACCTGGGGCCTGATGATTTCGCAGGGGCGGCAATATCTCACCAATGCCTGGTGGCTGTCGTTCTGGCCGGGGCTCGCCATCATCCTCACCACCCTGTCGCTCAACCTGCTTTCCAACTGGCTGCGTATCGCGCTTGATCCCGTGCAGCGCTGGCGGCTGGAAATGAAAGGCCGCAAGCATGGCTGACCATCTTCTCGACGTGCGCAACCTTTCCGTGGAGTTCCACACCGCAAGCGGTATCGTCCATGCGGTGAAGGATGTCTCCTACCATATCGACCGCGGCGAAACGCTGGCTATCCTCGGCGAAAGCGGTTCGGGCAAGTCGGTATCATCGTCGGCCATCATGAACCTTATCGACATGCCGCCCGGGCATATCAGCAGCGGCCAGATACTGCTCGACGGTCAGGACCTTCTGACAATGCCGGTTGAAGCGCGCCGCGAGATTAACGGCCGGCGTATCGCCATGATCTTTCAGGACCCGCTCAGCCATCTCAATCCCGTCTATACCGTCGGCTGGCAGATCCGCGAGGCGATGACCACCCATGGCATGGACAAGGCAAAGGCCGAAGCGGAGGCGAGGCGGCTGGTCGCGCGCGTCGGCATTCCCGATCCCGACCGGGCGCTCAAGAAATATCCGCACGAATTTTCCGGCGGCCAGCGCCAGCGTGTGATGATCGCCATGGCGCTTGCGCTTCGGCCTGATCTCCTGATCGCCGACGAGCCGACCACCGCGCTTGACGTGACGGTGCAGGCAGAAGTGCTTTCGCTGCTCAAGGAATTGCAGCGGGAGACCGGCATGGCCGTGCTCATCATCACCCATGATCTCGGCGTTGTCGCCGAAATTGCTGATCGGGTGGTAGTGATGGAAAAGGGCGTTCTGGTTGAGGCCGGCACGGTTCGTGAGGTCTATCGCAATCCGCAGCACCCCTATACCCGCAAGCTCATCAGCGCCGCACCCGGCAGAGGAGAAATGCACGAGCCGCAGGCGGCGGGCGAAGCGCTGCTCAGCGTGCGCGACGTGCGCAAGCGTTACGGCGCCTTCGAGGCGCTGAAGGGTGTTTCCTTCGATCTCATGGCCGGGGAAACCATTGCCGTTGTCGGCGAAAGCGGCTCCGGCAAATCGACGCTCGCGCGCATTCTCCTTCGGCTCGACGAGCCGGATGCGGGCAGCGCCTCGTGGAAAGGTCGCGATCTCTTCAAGCTTTCGCCTGCGGAACTCTTTGCGCTCCGGCGTGATCTGCAGATGGTGTTTCAGGATCCCACCCAGTCGCTCAATCCCCGTATGACGGTGTTCCAGCTTATTTCCGAGGCCTGGGTCATCCATCCCGATATATTGCCCAAAGCGAAATGGCGCGAACGGGTCGCGGAATTGCTGCATCAGGTCGGCCTTTCGCCGGAACATATGCGCCGTTATCCGCATCAGTTCTCCGGCGGCCAGCGGCAGAGGATTGCCATTGCCCGTGCGCTGGCGCTGGAGCCGAAGCTCATCATCTGCGACGAGGCGGTCTCGGCGCTCGACGTTTCGGTTCAGGCGCAGGTTATTGCGCTTCTGGACAAGCTTCGCCGCGAGATGGGCCTTTCTTTCATCTTCATCGCTCATGACCTGCCCGTGGTCCGGGATTTTGCCGATCACGTCATGGTCATGCAGCGGGGAGAGGTGGTGGAGTTCGGCACGGTTCGGCAGGTTTTCGAGGCGCCGCGCGAAGCCTATACGCGTGCGCTCCTTTCGGCCAGCCTCGATCCCGACCCCGATATGCAGCTTACGCGTCGTCCGGCCGGTGCCGATCACACTATTGGAAATCCAAGCGGAGTTCTTTCATGACCAAACAAGCCTTCGTCGCGCTCGTCACCTGTTTCAACGAAGACGAAACCATCAATTACGAGGCGACACGCGCGCAGGTGCGCCGCCAGGTGGCGGCCGGCAACAACATCATGTGCGCCGGTACCAATGGCGATTTCACCGCGCTGACGCATGAGGAAAAAATCCGGCTGACGGAAGAGGTGGTGGATGAAGTTGCCGGCCGTGCCAAAGTCATCGTGAATGCGGGCATGCCCGCCACGTTTGAGACCCTGCAATTGACCAAAGCCTTTGACCGTATCGGCGTCGACGGCATCGCCGTCATCACGCCCTTCTTCATCGCCTGCACGCAGGATGGGCTGATCCGCCATTTCTCGACGGTGGCTGACGCCGTCAAAACGCCGGTCTATCTCTACGACATTCCCGCCCGAACCCAGAACCACATAGAGCCGGAAACCGCCCGCAAACTCGCCGCCCACGGCAATATCGCCGGCATCAAGGATTCCGGCGGTGCACAGCAGACGCTCGAAGCTTATCTTCAGGTGGCGAAGGAGATGCCAGGTTTCGAGGTCTATTCCGGCCCGGATCACCTCGTTCTCTGGTCGTTGCAGAACGGTGCCGCAGGCTGCATTTCCGGCCTCGGCAACGCATTGCCGGATGTGCTCGCCGGCATTCTCAGTGCTTTCAACGCCGGTGACATCGCTGAGGCCGAACGCCAGCAGGCAATCTACGCCGACTTCCGCACCGATCTCTACGCACTCGGTTTCGCACCGGCCATGGTCAAACGCTCGCTTTATCTTCAGGACTCTTCCGTCGGCGCCAGCCGCCAACCGGCCCTTCTGCCGGATAAAGAGCAGGATGCCAGAATCGTGGAAATCTTGCGGCTTTATCGACGGCTCTGACGCCGCTATCGAATATGACGCGCACCGCCGCAGTTCGTGCGTGTCACCCCCAAAACATCCGCCAAAACGGCCACAAGCCTAAGCATTTCCCCAACCTCATCCATGACGAATAATTTGTGACACAAACACGAAATTCCCCTTGTCAGTCACGCCATTGATGTTTAAGAGGAGCGCGCAACGCAAGCGTTCGCGCATGCGGAGAGGTGGCAGAGTGGTCGAATGCACCGCACTCGAAATGCGGCATACCTGCAAGGGTATCGTGGGTTCGAATCCCACCCTCTCCGCCATAAGACCTTTCGTTTCGAAGGTCTTTCACTGAGGAAACAAGCTCGCCAGTTATTGCTGGCTCGCCGCACCGGGATAATCCTTGGGACAGCTCAACGGTCTATCTTGTGTCCGTTTCAGAACCCATTCTCAGCAAGAAACGCCCTGCTGGCCGCCAGATCGTCCAGAATGCCGCCGGCTTTGCGCGGATCGCGCTCCTGTTCGATGGTGATATAGCCGCCATAGCCGAGTTCCGTCAAAAGGCTGCGGATGGCCGGATAATCGATTGAGCCGCGACCGATCGGGCACATGACGCCTTTGGCGCAGGCGTCGAAGAAGCGGATACGTTCTCCCATAACCGCATCAAAAACCGTGGCGTCGATATCCTTGAAATGAATATAGTCGACACGATCCCAATAGCGGCGAAGCGTGGCGACGGGATCCATGCCGGAATAGGCCATATGGCCGGTATCGAGGCAGAGGCCGGCCAGATCTGCGGGAATGTCCTCAACGATCTGCTGCAACTCATCGGCAAATTCGATGTAGCCGCCGGCATGGGGATGGATGGTGGCGCGCACGCCGTATTTTTCACGGGCGAGCGTTGCGATGGCGCGGATGTTTTCCACCATGCCGTTCCAGGCGTTTCCATCGAGGCGCGGCGCGCGGTCGGAATGGCCGGCGGCATAGTCCCGCTCGTCATGTCCCCAGTCCATCACCGTCAGATAGGGGGCGGGAAAACGCTGGCCGGCATGGGTTTCGGGTTTTGGCAGGCGGGTGATCAACGCACAGATCTCGTCGGTCTGGCGCAACAGGTTGCGGCGGTTTTCCGGTGAGACCAGATCGTCGAAGATCGTACCGGCGACGATCTTCAGGTCGCGCTCATTGAGCGCCTGTGAAACCCGCTTGAGATCGAGCGGCAGATACCCGTAGGGGCCGAGTTCCAGACCGCCGAAACCGGCGGCCTTCGCCTCGCCCAGCACCTTTTCCCAATGGGGTAGATGGGGATTTTTGACGTCGTCGACGCCCCAGCAGCAGGGAGCGGTGGTGATGGTGATCTGGTTGGTCATGGCATCCTCGTGGCGCAATTGACGCCGGGCCGCCTTCTGCGGCCCGGAGCAGGTTTCAGCGGCTGATGGTGGCTTGCAGGGCGTCGATGGAGGACTGGATGCCTGCCTCGGTGGACATGGTGAAATCTTCCATTTCGAGGCTCACCCAGCCATTGTAACCGGCCATGCGCACGACGGAGAAGAACTCCTTCCACCATTGCAGGTCGCGGCCGGCGCCTACCGCCACATAGTTCCAGCTGCGGTTGGCGACGTCAGTCACCTCCTTCAGCTCCAGCAGACCGTTCACATCCGCCAGGCCGCGTTCGATGCGGGTGTCCTTGCCATGGCAATGGTGGATTGCACCGCCCAGCGCACGGGCCGACGCGATGGGATCAGCCCCCATCCACATCAGATGCGACGGATCGAGATTCATGCCCACCGTCGGGCCGACTTCGTTGCGCAGGCGGAACAGGGTTTCCGGGTTCCAGACAAGCATGGCCGAGAAATTCTCGAGCGCATATTTTTCGACGCCAGCTTCTTTCGCGAGCTTCACGAGCCCATGCCAGAGGGGGAAAGCGCGATCTTCCCACTGGTAACGGTCGCGCTCTGGCATCTCGTTCGGCCAGCTCTTGGTGTAGACGAGCCAGTTCGGCACGGTATCGCCGGGCGCCGCCTCCGGCAGGCCGGACATGGTGACGATCTTTGTCACGCCGATTTCACCGGCGAGCCGAACGGTGTCCTGCATTTCCTTCAGGTGGCGCTTGCCCATATCGCCGGGATCGAGCGGGTTGGCGGAGCAATTGAGGGCGGCGATTTCGAGGCCGCGGGCCTCGATTTCCTTGAGCTTGGATTTGAGAAGCCCCTTGTTCGCCAGAAGTTCGTCCGCCCGGAAATGCGGGCCACTGGACCATCCGCCTCCGGTCATCTCGATGCCTTCGACGCCAAGCGCGACGCATTTGTCGAGCATATCTGTGAAGGACAGGTTCGCCATGACATCAGTACAAATCGCGAGTTTCATTGTGTTGTCTTTCCGAAAAATATGGGGACGCGCGTGAGGAGGAGGACGGGAGAGTGGTCCGGCGCGCCCCCGAACTGGTTATGCGAAGTCGACCCAGGCGGCGCCGGCATCGGCCGAGCGGACGCAGTTTTCCAGCCAGCGAACGCCTTCGGTGCCGGCCGTGATGCCGGGATAATGGTGGGTTTTCAGAAAGGCCCTGTCACCGCGATTTGCTGCGTCGATCGCCTGGGCGATCCAGAGGTAGATGTTCGACCAGCTGTCACCGAGGCCTTCGGTATGCAGCGCCCCCATACGATCGATGGCGAGGCTTTCCTGTTCCAGATAAGGCATGCCGTGGTGCAGGATGCGGCCGGGTTCGCCCTGAACCTCGTAGATCAGTTGGTCGGGGTGGGAATCAGACCATTCAAGCGAGGCCTTGGAGCCAACGAAGCGGTAACGCTGCGATCCCATATTGCCGGCATTGACGGAGGAGACCCAGAGGCGGCCGCGTGCGCCATTGTCATAGTGCATCAGAACGGTGGCGTGGTCTTCCAGCGGGGCGCGGGTGGGGATAAAGGCCTTACGGTCGCAGAGCAGCCGTTCCACCTTCATATGCGGCAGCACGACTTCCGAGAGATAATAAAGATGCGTGCCGATATCGCCCAGCACGAAGGTCGGGCCGGCGGTACGGGGATTGGTGCGCCATTTGACGGCCTCGCCCGCGCCCACATCGTCACCGGCATTGAAGCCGTGGGTATATTGCAGGTCAACGATACGGATGTCGCCCAGCATTCCCTTTTTGACCATGGCCGCCATCTGGTGGACGAGTGGATGGCCGGTAAAGCCATAGGTGACGCCGACAATCAGCCCCTTCTGTTCGGCGAGCCGCGCGACCTCGTCGCATTCGGTCACGGTGAAGAATAGCGGCTTTTCGCAGATGACATGCAGCCCGGCTTCAAGGCAGGCCTTGGTGATCTCGTAGTGGGTGAAATTGGGGGTGGCGATGGAGATGACATCAACACCGTCTTCACGCGCAGTCTCGCCGGCAATCAGCGCCTTGTAATCCGCATAGCAGCGTTCCGCCGCTACGCCGAGATTGACGCCGAAGTCTCTGCCCCTTTCGGCATCGAGGTCGAAGGCGCCCGCGACGAGCTGGTAGTTGCCGTCGCGCAGGGCGCCGGTGCGGTGTTTGTAACCTACCTGTCCCGTGCGTCCGCCGCCCACCATGGCCCAGCGCAGCGGGCGTGAAATCAGTCTTTCTCCGTTGATCATGTCAATCGCCTTTCAATTTGATGTTCCGAATGGTCTGTCGCTTGAGGCAAGGCCTGCCTCGTCATCAGCGCCGGTATGCCGCGTTATTTCTTGAAATAGAGGTCGATATAGTCCTGCATCTTGGCTCGCATGAACTTGCTCGATTCATCCGCCCTGTCCTCCCAGGCGAAGACGCAGGAGGTCATGATGCCGTCGAAACCGATTTCGGAGAGCGTGCCGAAGAAGTCGTCCCACGGCACTTCGCCCTGGCCGATATTCAGATGCTGATGCACTCGCGCCTGCGTGCCGGGCGGGTTGAGAATGTAGCGAAGCCCGGAACTGGCCTTGTGGTTGAAGGTATCGCCAACATGCACATGCGCCAGCACATCCTTGGCTTCCCGCAGCATCGCCTTGGTGTCGTCGCCGAAATAGAAGGTATGCGGCGCGCAATAGAGGAACTTCACATTCTTCGAATTGACGGTGCGGATGATGTCGAGCGCCGGCTGCAGCGTTTCGCACCAGTCCTCGGGATGCGGCTCGACATGCAGGTTGATGCCTTCGCGCTCGAAGATCGGCACC
>NZ_LMVK01000003.1 GCF_001541315.1 Agrobacterium tumefaciens str. B6
GATACATCGGCAGCAGCGAGGCGATACCGACATCGGCCTCTTTCAGCGCCTTCTTGAAGGACCGGATGCGCTCGGGAAAGACGCGCGGCGCCTTGAACCATTCGAGGAAATCGGCGCGCGGGCTGAGCTCGATCCAGTCGAAGCCGAGTTCCTTTACTTTGGCCGGGAGGGCTTCGAGGCTGCTAAAACGGTGCATGTGGGGGTCGATGGCGATTTTCATCGGTCTTGATCCTTCTCAATGTTTCAATTGGATGGCGGCGGCGGATGGTCGTCATGACCGGCCATGTAATTTTCCACCTCTGCGCTTAGATCGGCGAGCGCTTCACCACCGGCCATCAGATCAGTGATTTCCTCGCGGGATTTCTCGCCCTTGCGGAAGTTGGCGGCGACCGCGCCACGGATGAGCACGGCGAAATGGTCGCCGACTGCGATTGCGTGGGTGACCTGATGGGTGATGAAGATCACCGCGACCCCCCGCTTGCGTGCTTCCAGCACGATGCGCAGAACGTGGGACGCCTGTTTCACGCCCAGCGCTGCCGTCGGCTCGTCAAGGATGAGAACACGTGCGCCAAAATGCACCGCGCGGGCGATGGCGAGCGATTGCCGTTCGCCGCCGGAGAGCCCGCCGATCAGGCGGTCGCCGTCATCGATGCGGGTGATACCGAATTCCTGCACGGCCTTGACGGCGATTTCATTGGCTTTCTTGCGGTCGTAAATCCGGAAGGGCCAGAAACCTTTGGTCGGTTCGGCGCCAACGAAGAAGGAGCGGCCGATGCTCATCAACGGAAAGGTTCCGCCGAACTGATGAACAGTGGAAATCCCCATGCGCTGTGCGTCGCGCGGCCCGTCGAAATTGATCGGCTTTCCATCCATCAACAATTCGCCTGAGCTGGGCTGGTATACGCCAGCCAGCGTCTTGATCAGCGTGGATTTTCCAGCGCCATTGTCTCCCAGCAGGCAGAGCACTTCGCCCGCCCGCACCTTCAGCGAGATATCGTGCAGAACATCGATGGGGCCGAAGGATTTATTGACACTCTTAAGTTCGAGAATGGGTGTCGTCATCGTCCGTCCTCACTTCTTCTTCGGCGAATAGGTGAGCGCCATGACACGGAAAGTGTTGTTCATGAGCACGGCCAGGAGCAGCATGACGCCGATGATGAGGCTTGACCAGTTGCGGTCGAAGGCGGTGAAATAAATGCCCTGATTGACGATGGCGAAGGTGATGGTGCCGAGAAAAATGCCAATCACCGAACCGAAGCCGCCGGTCAGCAACACCCCGCCCACGACGACCGCGATGATGGAGTTGAAGATGAAGGTCATGCCCGCCGAGACTTGGGCGACATTGAACAATATGGCCTGACAGACGCCGACGAAGGAGGCGCTGACAGAGGAAAGGACGAAAAGCGTCACCGTCAACTTGTCGGTGGGAATGCCGGCGTTGCGAGCGCTCACGCGGTCGCCGCCCATGGCGAAGATCCAGTTTCCGAAGGGCGAATAATGGACATAGAAGACATAGATCGCCGTCAGCAGCAGCCACCAGATGATACTGACCTGAAAACTGCCGCCGATGAACTGTCCGAACAGGAATTTGGCGATTGGGCCGGATTGGGCCGGACTTAGCGCCACACTGGTCGTTCCAGTCAGCAGCACCGAAAAACCGAGGATCAGACCCTGCACGGCAAAGAGCGTGCCGAGCGTCACGATCAAGGATGGCACCACGGTTCTTATGACCAGAAAGCCATTGATCAGCCCGACAAGTACACCAAGGCAAAGCGCGCCGATGATGCCGAGCCAGATCGGCATGCCGTAATAACCGGAGATAATGGCGACCGTCAGCGCGCCGGCCGGGATCATTGCGCCGATGGAAATATCCAGCTCGCCGGAAATCATCAGCAACCCGACGGGAATGGCGACGATACCAAGATTGGCAGCGACATTCAGCCAGCTTGCGGCGCCGGCGGGTTTCAGAAATTCGATGCTGCCGAAGACAACAAAGAAGGCAAGAACAAAAACAAGGCCGAGAAAGGCGCCCGATTCCGGACGGCGCAAAAGGTCGCCCAACGAGAGATTTTTCACGTCGTTCACTCCACTATTAGTCAAAGGTTTCGAGGCGGTGTCCTTTGCCCGTCAGGTCCCGATCCCCGGTACGGCGGGGGTCGGGGCAGGGCGTGTCTCACCGCTCAGCGCGCACCCTTGGCGACGCCGGCAAGCGTGGCTTCGATGTTGGATTTGTCGACGATGCTCGGTCCGGTCAGCAGTGGGGCGGTCGGCAGATCGGTGCCGAAATCGATGGCCGAGGCCAGAAGCGTCACCGCCAGCAGCGATTGCAGGTAGGGCTGCTGGTCGATTGCGAAACCCTGCGTTCCGTCCTTGATCCGGTCGAGGCCGGACTGGTTGAGATCGAAAGTGCCGAGCAGGGCGGTTTCGGTTTTGCCGGCCTGCATGACGCCGATGGCGGCCGAATCCGCGTCACCTGCCGAAATGGTAAGGACGCCGTCGATCTTGCCGTCCTGAAGCAGCGTGGCCTTGATCGCTTCGGCGACGGCGGTGGCATCGCCGAAGCTGGTGGCGGGAAGCGGCAGCTGCTTGCCGGTGCCGCCGGCCTTGGTGATGCCGTCAAGGACCCCTTTGCATCGTGCTTCGAGATTGGCGGCGCCAGGAACGGTGTTGACACAGATAACGTTCTTTTTGCCCTGCCTGGCGAAATATTCGCCGCCGGCCACACCGGCCAGATATTCATCGGAGCCGACATAATTGATCGCGCCAAGTTCCCTGGCCTTCTCGTGCCCCCCGGCATTCATGAGAATGACCTTGATGCCGGCATTGATGGCTTCCCGGATCGCTGGGTCCTCGCCTTCCGGAACCCAGTTCGGAATGACGAGGCCGTCGACCTTCTGACTGATGGCGGTCTGGATCAGCTGCACCACATCGGGTGCAAAGTTGTCGTAGGTTTGCAGGCGGAGATAGTTGACCTTGCCACCATTCGCCTCGACCACGAGGCGTGCGTCGTCGACACCTTTTTTGATGAGGTTCCAGAACGCATCGTCATTCTTGCCGCCGACAACGGCGATATTGGCCGCAAACGCACCGGATGCCATCACAAGCGACGCAGCGCCCGCGACCAGAAATTTCCTGAAAAATGCCATTGTTTCCTCCCTGCCCATTCTCCCAACGGGCTCTCATGATGGGATGATTTATATCTTTCATTTTCATAAGAATGGAATTTATATTTCATTTAATGTTGCATTTCGTATCATTATATGTCATTCAGGAATGATAGGATTGTGAGGCGCCATGAACCGACCGACCATCACCGATCTTGCGAAGGCCGCGGGCGTCAGCATCTCCACGGTGAACCGGCTGCTGCACGGTTCGACCGCCGTGCGACAGGATACGATCGACCAGATTCTCAAGGCGGCGGAGGAAATCGGTTTTTATGGTCTCGGCACCATCAAGGACCGTCGTCGCGAGGCTATGCCTCACCACAGGCTCGGCTTTCTGATGCAGCAATCCCACCGGCCGCTCTATCGGCTTTGGGCGGAAGGGATCATTGCCGCCGCACGCCAGCGGCCGGATAGCATTATCGAGCCGGACGTTGTTTTCGAGGACGATCTTTCGCCGGAGGCCGTCTCCGCCAATCTCCTGAAGATGGGGCAATCCTGCAGCGCAATCGCTGTGGTGACGGCCGACCACCCGCTTGTCAGCCAGGCGATCGACGAACTGCGGGGCAGGGGCGTTCCCGTGGTGACTTATGTGTCCGATCTGTCCGCGGCGAGCCGGGCGGGCTTTGTCGGGACCGATAGCTGGAAACGCGGCCGCACGGCGGCGTGGTTCCTTAGCCAGACGGTGAAGGGCGAGGGAACGGTCGTGCCGCTGATTGGCAGCAATCGTTACCAGTGTCAGGATGTTTCTGATGCGAGTTTTCGCTCCTATATGCGGGAGAACACCCCCGAACTTCAGGTCGCGGAAACGCTGCTGACCCACGAGGAGCCGGAAAATGCCTATGTCATCGTTCGGGACATGATTGCTGCCGAACACGGGCTCAGGGGGATTTATGTCAATGGCGGCGGCATATCTGGTGTTCTGCGCGCACTTCGAGAACTGCCTGTCGAGCGGCAGCGCGGCATAAAAATCATCTGTAACGATATCGGCCCGGAAACGCGCAAGGGCCTCAACGAAGGGCTGATCACCGCATCGCTGCCGCTTCCCCTCGACAGGATGCCGCAGCAGTTGATCGACGTAATGTTACGGCGCATCGAAAACGGTGGTTCGTCCTCCGTCGAACAGCGGATTGTGCCCTTCGAAATCCTGACACCCGAAAGCATCTGGACCTAGCTCGGCATGCTCACCGGAATTTGAGGCTCATCCGGGCAAAATCGTCCACGGGCTTTCGGCAAAAGCGCACAGCATGATGACTGGACGGAGCGTCGCCTCGAGGCGGCTCCGCACCACGTCGCCAGCGCGATTGCGGAAACCGTTCTCATCGCCCACAAGACCGGCAGAGAGTAACCTCTTCCACATCCTGTTCAGCCAGATTTCTACCGCAGCAGTCAACCCGCGTCGGCGCGTATCCCTGCATGCGTGGTCTGCAGTATTTCCCGCGCAGCAGCCACCAAGTTGTTGAGCGGCCGGTCGTCACGGTAAAAGGGCACTGTCGTTCGGATACGCTGGTGGAGCGTATCGGTGCCGGGTGCACGGCCGGCTTTGTCTGGTTGCATGTCGTAAGCCTGCGCCGCGCTCATGATCTCGATCGCCAGAATGGTTTCCAGATTGCCGATAATCGAAAGTGTCTTGTCGGCAGCGGCGGTGGCATGAGTGAGTATGTCCTCCTGCAGAGCGGAGGTGATGCCGCCATCGAGGCTGGCGGGAACGGCAAGGCGGCGATTTTCTGCGGCAAGCGCTGCGGCCGTGTACTGGATGATCATGAAACCGGAACAGACACCGTCACTTTCTGCCAGAAAGGCAGGCAGCCCGCTGACAAGCGGGTTGACGAGCCGGTCGATACGGCGCTCGGAAATCGCGGCAAGTTCGGCTGCGGCCGTTGCCAGCCCATCCATGGCAAGCCCGAGTGCCGCGCCAACTGCATGGGCCTGGGAATGGACCTCGGGCGCCTGCGGCGTGCCGGTGACAACAGGATTATCCGTGACGCTCGCAAGCTCGCGGTTCACGACGTCGGCGATCTGCGCGACGCTATCCCGAACGGCGCCGTGCACCTGCGGCACGGCGCGCAGGCTGAGCGGATCCTGCGTGCGCGATCCGGCCGACCGGGCAAGAAGCGGGCTTCCGGCCAGGAGTTGGCGCAGGTTCGCGCCGACGGTCTGGATGCCGGGCGAGGCGCGTAGCGCAAGCGGCTCTGCGGCGAAGGGGTCCGCCTGTGCGCCAAGATTTTCATAGCTCATAGCAGCTGCCGCATCGGCCCAGTCGATAAGGGAAGTGGTGCGGGCAAGTGCGAGGCTGGCGAGACCGGTGGCGCAGGGTGTGCCGTTGACGAGACTCAGCCCTTCCTTTGCCTGCAGGACCATGGGTTCGAGGCCGAGCTTTTCCAGCCCTTGTCTGCCGCTGATCAATTCGCTCCCGTGGCGGGCCTCGCCCTCGCCGATCAGCAGGAGGCCTATGGCCGCGGCATGGGTGAGGTAACCCACCGACCCCTTCGAGGGAATGACGGGAAGAATATCGCCATTCAGCAGGGCCAGCAGCGCTTCAACCGTTTTGACCTGCACGCCGGAGTAACCATGCGCGAAGTTGTTGATCTGGGCAGCCATGATGGCGCGCGTTTCTTCGCGCCCGAGCGGTTCTCCGACGCCGCAGGAATGGCTGAGCAGGATGTTTCGGGAGAGGGCCTGCTGTTGCGGAATATCCACGATCACATCGCAGAGCGCACCGACACCCGTGTTGATGCCGTAACCGCGCACGCGTTTTTCGACGAGTGCATCAACGATGGCGCGGGCATCGGCAATACGCTGCCACGCCGCATCCGACAGGGAAAGCGTCGCACCCTTTGCGACAGCGGCGATCTCTTGCCAGGTAAGGGGACGATCGATGGTGATCGTATCAGCCATGCTGGGCTTCCCCCGCACCTGCGCGGCGCTCCACGAAACGGGCGACATAGTCGTTTGCGGGGCTGTTGAGGATCTGGTCCGGCGTTCCCACCTGTACCAGTTTTCCATCCTTCAGGATCGCGATCTGCGCACCGATGCGGAGCGCCTCGTCAAGATCGTGGGTGATGAAGACGATGGTCTTGTGCAGGTTCTTTTCGAGCTGGAGCAACTGGTCCTGCATGTCGGCGCGGATCAGCGGGTCGAGCGCTGAAAAGGCCTCGTCCATCAGGATGACATCGGTATCGGCCGCCAGCGCGCGGGCGAGACCCACACGCTGTTTCATGCCGCCGGAAAGCTGGTGGGGAAACTTGTCCTCGTAGCCTGAAAGGCCGACAGTCTCGATCCACTTCATGCCGATGGGCCGTGCGTCGGCCTTGGTCAGCCCGCGCACGCGCTGGCCATAAACGACGTTCTGCAAGACGGTGCGGTGCGGCATCAGGCCGAAATTCTGGAACACCATGCTGACGCGCCGGTTGCGGAAATCCCGCAGCTCCTTCGCCCTGAGGGCGAGAACATTGTCGTCTCCGACGAGAATCTCGCCGCTCGTCGGCTCGATAAGACGGTTGATGTGGCGCACCAGCGTCGACTTGCCGGAGCCGGAGAGGCCCATGATCACGAAAATGCGGCCGCCCGCTATATCGAGGCTGACATTGTCGAGGCCGACGCTGCATCCCGTCTTCGCCAGGATTTCGCTCTTTTCCGCGCCCTGCTGCGCCATGGCGAGCGCAGCCTTCCAGTTGCCGCCGAAAATCTTGGACACGTTACGGATATGGATATCAGTCATTGCCCATTTCCTTCCGGCTGGATCGGCCAAAACCCTGGGTGATACGATCGAGCACGATTGCGAGAATAACGATGCCGAGACCCGCTTCGAGGCCCTTACCGACATCAAGCGTCTGGATGCCGTTCAGCACCTGTTCGCCAAGACCGCGCGCACCGATCATCGAGGCGACGACGACCATGGAAAGCGCCATCATGATCGTCTGGTTGAGACCGGCCATGATCGTGGGTGTGGCAAGCGGCAATTCGACGCCGAAAAGGATCTGTCTCGGGCTGCCGCCAAAGGCGGTCGCCGCCTCCACCACTTCCCGGTCCACCTGCCGGATGCCGAGATCGGTCAGGCGGATCAACGGCGGCACGGCATAGACGATGGTGGCAAGTACGGCCGGGACTTTGCCGAGGCCGAACAGCATGATGGCGGGGATGAGATACACGAAGCTCGGCATGGTCTGCATGACATCGAGGATCGGCAGGGTGATACGCCGGGCCCATTCGCTTTTGGCAAGCAGGATACCCATTGGCACGCCGATGACGATGGAGATGACGCTGGCAATCAGCATCAGCGCCAGCGTCTGCATCGTCAGGTCCCAGAGACCGAGCGCACCGACGATGAAAAGCATCACCGCCACCATGATGACGAGCGAAATCTTTTTCGCCGCGAACCAGGCGAGCACCAGGAAGACCAGAAAAATGACCCACCACGGCAGACCGCGCAGCGCCCATTCCACGAAGAGGATCGCCTGCAGGATCGTCTGTGAGATCGCCTTGAAAAGGTAGCCGTAGTTTACCACCAGCGAGCGCACGATCTCATTGATCGGGCCGCGGATGGAAATATGGAAAACTTCAGGAAACATTGGTGTCGTCCTCGCGCCTGCCGACCCCATTTCCGGGAGGCCGGCCCCTGTCCTGACGGGAAAATGCGCGCCGGAAGTCCGGCGCGCCTGCGATGTTTACTTGACGGCGGCTTCGATACGCGCCTTGGCGTCCGCAGAAACCCAGCTGCTCCAGATATCGGCCTTGGTCTGAAGGAAGGTCTTGGCGGCGGCTGTCGCATCGACCTGCTTGTCGGTCATGTAGGCGAGGCTGGCGTTGATTTCCGTCAGCGGGAAGGTTGCCTTTTCAAGGATAGCGATGATCTCAGGCGCTTCCTTGGCAAAGGTGCTGTTCACGCCATAGGCCACCTCGACGGAGGGGAAGGCGCAACCGGCGTCGCGCTTTCCATCCGCGCTTGTCAGTTCCTTCCAGCAGGCGTCGCTATAGGCCGGCTCCTGCAGCTGGACGAGCTTGTATTTGCCCATGATTGCCGTGGGGCTCCAGTAGTAGAACAGCATCGGCTCGCCCTGGAGATAGGCGGCGGCAATTGCGGCATCGAGCGCAGTGCCGGTGCCCGGGCGGAAGTTCACATAGTTTGCTTCCAGCTTGTATGCCTGCAGCTTGGCGGTGTTGACGCCTTCGCAGGTCCAGCCCGACGGGCAATTGAGGAAGCGGCCCTTGGTAGGCTCTTCCGGGTCCTTGAACAGTTCGACGATCTTCGGATCGGAAAGCTGGTCGACGCTCTTCAGGTCCGGAGCTTTGGCTTCGATGCCTTTTGCGGGGTCGCCCTTGATCAGATATTCCGGCACGAACCAGCCTTCGGCGGCGCCGACGAAGGTCTTGCCAACTGACGTGACCTGGCCTGCTTCCGCAGCCTTGTTCCAGACGTCGGAGCGGCCGATCCATTCTTCAGCGAAGATCTGCACGTCATTATTGGCGGTTGCCTGTTCCAGCGTCACGGAGTTGCCGGGAATGGAATCGACCTTGCAATCATAGCCCTTGGAAAGGATTTCCTTCATGACTTCGGTGATGAAAGCGCCGCTTTCCCAGTCGATGCCGGCGAAGGTGATGGTCTTTCCTGCGCTGCAATAGCCTTCCGCCTTGGCCGCGCCTGCGGACGCTCCCATGATGAGCGCGGTGGTGGCCAGCGCGATTTTCAGTTTTGAATTCAGCATTGCATTCCCCTTTTGGTTTGATGATTGGCAATTTGCTGGCATGCGTGAACCGGGCGCGCCCTGGGCAGGTGTTTGCCCCTGAGCCCGGTGGTCATTGATGCATTTCATATCCCGTCAAAATCGGCGGCCGGGCGCTCGTCGAATCAATATGGAATTCGATGTTCACCTCGAAGCGGCGTGCCGGAAGTTCACTATACAACTTTGGGAAATTCGCATGGGGTGCGCGTATCGGCGACTTTGGGTCGAACGCGCCTGCGGCTGGCCGGTTCTGAAAAGGATGAGCTTTCAGCGCATATTGCCCAAGCGAGCCTTCAAATACAGCTTTAGCTCCGGCATGGCAGCTGCTGCCCTTGCGCTGAGCGGGCATTTGAATATCGCTCCGACCGTCGGCGGGAGACTTGCGGCTGCCAGAGATCGAGTCTTCGCTCGCCATTATTTTCCCCTCAAGTTGTATATGTAACTTCACATATTTGCGAAAGACAAGCAAGATAGGATGTGATAATTTTGTGCTTGCGCGGATTCTGGCTGCGTTTTGTGCAGTCGCCCGATTTTTAGGAGTTTTAATGCTGCCCGTCATCGAAAGCGAGTTTTCTGTCTCGGGCGATCGCTCCTCCCTGCCGCTGTATGAGCGGGTGAAGGAACAGATCAAGGAAAAGATCGCCAGCGGAGAGTGGTTGACGAACCACAGGATACCCTCAGAAAACGAGATGGTCGACATGCTGGGTGTCAGCCGCATGACGGCAAACCGCGCCTTGCGGGAGCTGGCAACCGAGGGGGTGATTGTTCGCGTGCAGGGGCGCGGGTCTTTCGTCGCTCCTAAAAAGCGAAGCGCCGGCATGATGGGCGTGCGTAACATCGCCGACGAGATCAAGGAGCGCGGTTCAACCCATCGGCCAAGCCTGATCCTCGCCCAGACGGAAGTTTGCGGTCCGGATCTCGCAACGGCGCTCGAGATCGCCGTGGGAGCGAAAGTTTTCCACTCCATCATCGTGCACCATGAAGATGACGTGCCGATCCAGCTCGAAGATCGCTTCGTCAATGCGGAGATCGCTCCGGATTATCTGATGCAGGATTTCAATACGCTCACGCCGAATGCCTATCTGACGGCGGCGGCACCTATTTCCCGGACCGAGCAGTTCATCGAGGCGGCGTCGCCACAGCCCTGGGAATGCAAGCTGATGGCCATCAGCCGAAACGAGCCCTGCCTTCTCGTGCGCCGCAGAACCTGGTCGTCGAGCCGTGCCGTCACGTCCGTGCGGCTGCTCTATCCCGGTTCCCGATACCGGCTTGAAAGTCAGGAATAGAGGTCTGCGGCCGCGTGCAGTGATGCCTATGCCAGCAGCCCGCGCATGATCAGTTCGAGATGAATCTTCAGAACGGCCTGCCTGTCTAAAATGCGCCGGTCGTTGAAAATCAGCCGAAACACCAATGTTCCAACCATGGGCGACATCACGACCTTGGCGAGTTCGGGGGGATTGGCCCTGAACCTTTTTTTCGCCACGCCTTCCTCGAGGATCGTATTGATGCGCTCGAAGACCGGCGCCATCAACGTGTCATGATGCTGGTCGATGAGATCGGGGAATTTTGCGCCTTCCGCAAGGATGAGGCGGAACAGTTCCCGCATTTTCTTGTTGTCGACGAGTGCGTCGAACATGAATTCCAGTAACAGGCGCAGCTCCTCGACGGGGTCGTCGGATGTATGCGCATAGGCCTTGAACGCTTCCTGGAATGGCTGGGAGGCGTGCTTGACCATTGCCTCGAAGAGCGCCTCCTTGGTTTCGAAATAGACGTAAACCGTCCCTTTCGTCACACCCACCCGTTCCGCGATGTCTTCTACCCGTGTCGCGGTAAATCCCCTTTTGGTGAATTCCTCGAATGCGGCATCGAGAATTTGCAACGGACGTTGTATCTTCTGTTCAGCACGTGTCAGTTTTGCTTTCGCCATGGCCCCGGATCCCTTTGTTTTTTCGGCGCGTGCCCTTCTGTCCGTCGCGATAGGCGGAAATGAGAGATGGTTTGCCTATAGCACCGTCGCAAAAACCGGAATGGATTTTTGTGAAGGCGCGCGCATGCTTCAATATGCCGGAACATTGCCAATGCGCCCGCAAGGATATGCCGGACGAAGTGGAATGATCATTCGGGAGGTTGGCCTGATGTTCCGGACAGATCCCCGATCGGCGGCATAAGAATTTCATTGACTATTCAGTCAGTCAAATATTATAGGATGAGGCGAAGATCAAGAGGTCACCATGAAAACCATCCTTATCGCGGCGGCGCTTGGCGGCATTTTCGCCCTGTCGTCCTGCAGCAATGAAGAGCCGCCTGCGGAAAAGCCGCTGCGCACCGTCGGCGTGGTCGCGGCTGAAAAGAAGCCCGTTGATCGCGGCAGCGTCATAACGGGTGAAGTGAGGGCAAGGGTCCAGACGGACCTGTCTTTCCGGGTCAGCGGCAAGATCACCGAGCGGCTGGTGGATGTGGGTACACGGGTCAAGACCGGGCAATTGCTTGCCCGCATGGATCCTGAAGAGCAAAAGGCCGATCTCGATGTTGCGCTCGCCAACCTGCAATCCGCAGAAGCGCAGCAGACGCAGGCGCAATTGACGTTCGACCGTCAGCAAAGCCTGTTCAGGACGCAGGTGACCTCGCGTTCGGCAGTCGACAAGGCCCAGGAAACCCTGCTGACGACGCAGGGCGCGGTGAGATCGGCGCAGGCGCAGCTCGACACGGCACGGGATGCCCTGTCCTACACCGAACTCAGGGCGGATGCGGACGGCGTGATCACGGCGCGCAATGTCGAAGTCGGCCAGGTGGCGCAGGCCGCCCAGCTTGTCTTCACGCTGGCGCATGACGGACCGCGCGATGCGGTCTTCGATGTCTATGAATCCCTGTTTCTCGAGCGCGACATCGACAATCTCGTCAATGTCAGCCTCCTGTCAGATCCCGCCCGCAGCGTTGCGGCGCCGGTGCGGGAGATTTCTCCGACGATCGACCCCGACAATGGAACGATCAGGGTCAAGGTGGGTCTGAACGGTGATCTGACCATGCCGCTCGGGGCGCCTGTATCCGGCCATTTCCGCTTCAAGCAGGTCGATGCGATTGAGCTTCCCTGGTCGGCGATGACGTCGCAGGACGGCTTTCCCGCCGTCTGGGTGGTCGATCCGCAATCCTCGGAAATCGCCATGCGGCGCGTCGAGGTCGCTGACTACGAGACCGGTCAATTCGTCATCGCGCAAGGACTTAATCCCGGCGATCTCGTCGTCACCGTCGGGACCAAATTTCTCCGCACCGGTGAAAAAGTCGCCTATGAAAAGGGGCAGGCACAATAATGTCCAGTATATACAGAAGCTTGTTTTTGGTGGCTGTGGCGATTGCGGTCTCCTCCTGCGAGGAGAAGCAGGAAGCCGCCGCCGAGGCGCCGCGTCCGGTACTTTCCGTCGTCGTGGAAGAGAAGCCCGCCGATGCGCTGCGGCTGACCGGCACGGTGGAATCGCGTATTCAGACCGATCTCGGTTTTCGTGTTCTCGGTCGGATCATCGCCCGCAATGTCGATGTGGCCGATCTGGTCAAGAAAGGCGATGTGGTCGCGTCGATCGATCCGCTGGCGCTCGAGCTTGCGGTGAAGAGTGCGCAATCCGATCTTTCCAATGCGGAAGCGCAGCTGGCCAACGCGGTCACGACGGAACAGCGTCAGCGCGTGCTGGCTGAAGCCCGCAGCGGCACGGAAGCCGCACTGGAAGAAGCCGAACAGGCAACACGCACCGCCAACGCCGCCGTCGCCAAGGCCCGCGCCAATCTGGACAAGGCCGAGGAGCAGCTGGGTTATGCGCAGCTGCATGCGGAATTTGACGGCGTGGTGACGGCAACCTCAGGCGAAATCGGTCAGGTTGTTTCGGCCGGCCAAACGGTCGTGACGATTGCCCGGCCGGAAGTGCGCGATGTGGTGGTCGATGTTCCGCAATTTGCGGCGCAGCGGCTCGAGATCGGTTCCGCCTTCGAGATCGCCCTGCAGCTTGACCCGAAAATCCGCACCACCGGCGTGGTGCGCGAGATCGCTCCGGAAGCCGAAACGGCAACGCGCACGCGCCGCACGAAGATCAGCCTGCAGGATGCGCCGCCGGCATTCAGGCTGGGTTCCGTCGTCACGGCCTCGGTGCTTGCCGCATCCGAACCGCAGATCATGCTTCCCGCATCAGCCCTGCTGAAAACAGATAGTGGGTGGGGTGTCTGGATCGTCAATGCCGACAAGGCAACGGTGACGTTGCGCCCTGTCACGATAGAAGGTGAGCCGACTGAGGGCGGCAGCGTGCGTATCACCGACGGCGTCAAGCCCGGCGAGCGCGTCGCTAGCGCCGGTGTTCACAAGCTCAAGGATGGACAGGCCATCAGGATCGATCAGGAGGTCCGTCAGTGAAGAAATTCAATCTCTCCGACTGGGCGCTCGAACACCGTTCGCTCGTCTGGTACTTCATGCTGGTCTTCGTTCTCGCCGGCGTTTTCTCCTATCTCAACCTCGGCCGTGAGGAAGATCCGAACTTCACCATCAAGACGATGGTGATCAGCGCGCAATGGCCCGGTGCTTCCGCGGAGGAAGTGGCCCGGCAGGTGACGGACCGGATCGAAAAGAAGCTCGAGGAGCTCGACAATCTCGACCATCTGCGCAGCCAGACGGTGGCTGGCCGCACCACAATCTTCGTGGAACTGGTGCCGGAAACCAAGGCACGCAATGTCGAACCGACCTGGGTGCGGGTGCGCAACATGATCGGCGACATCAAGGGGGAGTTTCCCTCCGGCGTGGTCGGCCCCTTCTTCAATGACCGTTTCGGCGATGTCTATGGCAATATCTACGCCTTCACCAGCGATGGTCTCAGCCAGCGGCAATTGCGCGACCTGGTGGAGGATGCCCGTGCAAAGGTGCTGACCGTCGACAATATCGGCAAGGTCGATGTCATCGGCGCGCAGGACGAGACGATCTATCTGGAGTTCTCCACGCGGCAGATCGCAGCCCTCGGCATCGATCAACAGTCGATCATCAAGACGCTGCAATCCCAGAACGCCGTCACGCAATCCGGCTTCGTTAATGCCGGGCCTGAGCGTGTGGCGCTGCGCGTCAGCGGCCAGTTCACTTCTGAAGACAGCCTGCGGTCCATCAATCTGCGGGTCAACAACCGGTTCTTCCCGCTGACGGAAGTGGCGACGATCAGGCGCGGTTATGTCGATCCGCCGTCATCGCTGTTCCGTTTTAACGGCCAGCCGGCTATCGGCCTTGCGATCGGCATGAAAACCGGCGCGAACCTGCTACATTTCGGCGAGGCGCTGGATGCACAGATGAAGCGTGTGGTGGCGGATCTGCCTGTTGGTGTCGATGTGCATCGTGTATCCGATCAGCCGGCCGTGGTCGATGAAGCGGTCTCCGGCTTCACTTCGGCGCTGTTCGAGGCGATTGCAATCGTTCTCGTCATAAGCTTCATCAGCCTTGGCCTCAGAGCCGGCATGGTGGTTGCCGTTTCCATTCCGCTCGTGCTGGCGATCACCTTCGTCTACATGGAATACACAGGCATTTCGCTGCAACGTATCTCGCTCGGCGCCCTTATCATTGCGCTCGGGCTTCTCGTCGACGATGCGATGATTGCAGTCGAGATGATGGTCGCGCGGCTCGAGGTCGGAGACGATCTCAGAAAAGCGGCGACCTATGTTTACACCTCCACCGCTTTCCCGATGCTGACGGGCACGCTGGTCACCGTGGCAGGCTTCATTCCGGTCGGTCTCAACAACTCCGCGGCGGGTGAATTCACCTTCACGCTTTTTGTGGTGATCGCCGTTTCGCTCATCGTATCGTGGATCGTCGCCGTCCTGTTCACGCCGCTTCTCGGCGTCACGATCCTGCCGAAGACGATGAAATCGCACCATGAAAAGAAGGGCCGGTTCGCCTCCGCCTTTTCCTGGCTCCTCGGGCGGGCGCTGCGCTGGCGCTGGGTGACGATCATCCTCACCATTGCCCTCTTCGGCCTTTCCGTCGGCGGCATGAGCCTCGTGCAGCAGCAGTTCTTCCCGTCATCCGACCGTGTGGAGTTGATCGTCGACTGGAACCTGCCGCAGAACAGCTCGATTGCCGAAACCAACCGGCAGATGGCGCAGTTCGAGCAGGAAATGCTGGCGAAAAATACGGATATCGACCATTGGACGACCTATGTCGGCGAAGGCGCACCGCGTTTCATCCTGTCCTTCGACGTGCAGACACCTGACGTCACCTTCGGCCAGACGGTCATCGTCACCAAGGGGCTGGATGTGCGCGACAAGGTGCGTGCCGAGCTGCAGGATTATCTGGACCGGACATTCATCGGCACCGACGCCTTCGTGAAATTGCTCGATATCGGTCCTCCCGTCGGGAAACCGGTCCAATATCGCCTGAGCGGTCCTGATATCCAGAAGGTCCGCGAACTCGGTCAGCAATTGTCCGGTATCGTCGGTGAACATCAGCTGCTCTCGAACCTCGTGATGGACTGGAACGAGCCGACGCGCGTGGTGAAGGTCGATGTCATCCAGGACAAGGCCCGGCAGCTCGGCGTCTCCTCGGAAGATATCGCCAATGCCATGAACAGCATTGTCGAGGGTTCTACCGTGACCCAGGTCAGGGACGATATTTACCTCGTCAACGTGGTGGCGCGCGCGCAACTGGCAGAGCGGGGGTCCATCGAGACGTTGCAGAACCTGCAATTGCCGGCGACGAACGGCAAGGCCGTGCCGCTCTCGGCGATTGCCAATTTCCGCTACGAACTGGAGCAGCCGACCATCTGGCGTCGTGACAGGATCCCGACAGTCACCGTCAAGGCCGCGATTATCGGCCCAACACAGCCAGCCACGATCGTGGAGCAGCTGAAGCCGAAACTCGAGGCTTTCGAGAAGACGCTTCCCGTCGGTTACAAGATGGAAGTCGGTGGCTCCGTGGAATCCAGCGCGGATTCGCAGGCTCCGATCGTTGCCGTGGTGCCATTGATGCTGTTTGCGATGGCGACGATCCTGATGGTTCAGCTGCAAAGCTTCAGCCGGCTGTTCCTGGTCTTCGCCGTTGCGCCGACGGCCTTGATCGGCGTCGTGGTGGCGCTGCTCTTCTCCAATGCGCCGATGGGCTTTGTCGCCATTCTCGGCGTGCTGGCGCTGATCGGTATCCTGATCCGCAACTCGGTCATTCTGGTGGTGCAGATCGAGCATCTGAGAAGCGAAGGGGTCTCGGCATGGCATGCCGTCATCGAGGCGACCGAGCACCGCATGCGGCCGATCATGCTGACGGCGGCGGCCGCCACCCTTGCCCTCATCCCCATCTCCCGGGAGATATTCTGGGGTCCGATGGCCTATGCGATGATGGGCGGCATCGTGGTGGGTACGGCGCTCACGCTGCTTTTCCTCCCCGCGCTCTATGTCGCTTGGTTCCGCATTCCGCGTGAGGATGACAAGCCGGAGGGAACAGAAATCAAGGCGTGACATCGGTGCGGGGCGAGGGTACGGCGTCGTTGTCCCCTCGCTCCAACAAAAATATCCACCGTCGTTGTTCCCGCGGTCAGGATAATGTTAGGAAGGTCGGCTTAGCTGCGAGAGCGGCGGCCGTCCTTTTGCGTTTGGACGGTTGTCTGGTTTTGCGTTGATATTGCGGACATATTGAGAGTGCGGAGGGTTTAAAGATGGGCGGGTTGTCGGATTGGCTTGCGGATGGGCAGCCGATCAATCGCAAGAATGCCGCAGAAGCGGTGTTCGATGATATCCGTTCGGCCATCACCTCGGGGCAGCTTGCGGTCGGCATCCGGCTGCCTTCGGAAGCCCATCTGGCAGCGCGATATGGCGTCAGCCGGCCGATCATTCGCGAGGCGCTGCGCTCGCTCCAGACCCTGGGGTTGACGCAGACCCGCACTGGAAGCGGCACCTATGTGATGACGCCGACGCCACCTTCCGAATTAAATTACGGCGCCTATTCCGCCCGCGATCTGATCGAGGCCCGCCCCTTCATCGAGGTGCCGGCAGCCGGTTGGGCGGCGTTGAGGCGGACCGATGCCCAGCTGGAGGTCTTGCTTGACCTCTGTGATCGGATGGAAGCCGAAGAAAGGCCGCATCCCTGGGTGCTGCTGGATGGGCAGTTTCATTGCGCCATTGCGGAAGCCTCGGCCAACAGGCTGTTCGCCAAGGTGGTGGCCGATGCGCGCGAAGCCCTATCCCAGCAATCCGAGATGGTGAACCTGATGGCCGGCCGCCGCGTCGCGTCGAATTTCGAGCACCGCCGGATCGTCGAGGCGATCCGGCGGGGTTCAGCGCCAGAGGCGCGGGAGGCGATGGAGCTTCACCTTGGGCAGGTGAAGCAGGTGGTGACGACGATCATTGGCGAAGATCGGCTTCGCCAGCCGTGACGGCAGGCAGGTTGGCAAGGTGTCGCGGGCTCAGCGCCTGCTGCAATTGCGCATCGGTGAGATAACCGCGCTCCAGAACCACCTGTGGCACCGTGCGGCCGCTGGCAAGCGCTTCCTTGGCTACTTCCGTTGCCGCATAATAACCGATCAGCGGGTTGAGCGCGGTGGCGAGACCGATCGATTCTTCCACGCGCTGCGCCATGATGGCCGGATTGGCCACGATGCCGTCGACGCAGCGTTCCGCCAAGGTGCGGCAGGCGGCGCTGAGCTGGCTGATGCTCTGTGAAAGCGCGCGCACGATGATCGGCTCGAAGGCGTTGAGCTGCAGCTGCCCGGCTTCGGCGGCCATGGTGATGGTGATGTCGTTGCCGATCACCGCATAGGCCACCTGGTTGACCACTTCGGGAATGACCGGGTTGATCTTGCCCGGCATGATGCTGGAACCCGCCTGAACCGAGGGCAGGGTGATTTCGCCGATCCCGGCGCGCGGGCCGGAAGAGAGCAGGCGAAGGTCGTTGCAGGTTTTCGACAGCTTCACGGCGACGCGCTTCAGCACGCCGGAGAGATGCACGAAGGCGCCGGGGTCCTGTGTGGCCTCGATCAGGTCGGCGGCCGTTACCAGCGGTCGTCCGGTCAGTTCCGCCAGATGCTGGCAGGCGAGCGCCGCATAACCGCGCGGTGCATTCAGCCCGGTGCCGATGGCGGTGGCGCCGAGATTGATCTCGTGCAGCAATGCCGCGGATTCGATCAGGCGCGCCTGATCTTCGCCGAGCATCACCACGAAAGTGCGGAACTCCTGGCCGAGCGTCATCGGCACGGCATCCTGCAATTGCGTGCGTCCGATCTTGATGAAGCCGGCAAATTCCTGCGCCTTGCGGTCGAAAGCGTCCTTCAGAACGCCCATGGAAGCCGCCAGATCGTCGATCGCCTCGATCAGTCCGACATTGATTGCGGTCGGATAGGCGTCGTTGGTCGATTGGCTGAGATTGACATGATCATTCGGGTGAAGGCGGGCATAGTCGCCTTTTTCGTGGCCAAGCAGTTCCAACGCGCGGTTGGCGATGACCTCATTGGCATTCATGTTGGTGGAGGTGCCGGCTCCGCCCTGAATTTCATCCACCACGAATTGCTCATGCAACGCGCCGGCGCGGATTTCGCGGCAGGCCTCGGCGATGGCTTCCATTCGTTCGGTGTCGAGCAGGCCGAGCTCGTGATTTGCGCGTGCCGCCGCCTCCTTCACATAGGCCAGTCCCCGGACGAGATAGGGGTTGTGGCCAATGGTCACCCCGGTGATCTTGAAGTTTTCCACAGCGCGCGCGGTGTGCACGCCCCAATAGACATCCGCGGGAATTTCCTTCGTTCCGAGCAAATCATGCTCCCTGCGCGTCACGCTCACTGTGTCCTCCACTGGCTTTAAGCGTTGCAAAATCTGTAAAGCTGTCTTACAGATTTGATGACCATATTCCCAAGGAGGGGGAAGGTCAATATTGCCCGGTGGCTCTTGACGAAAGCCAGTCTCTGCAATTAAGAGGGCAAAAATCTGTCATGCAGCTTTACAGCATGCGCGCATTCGCTGGCCATATTTCCAGCCTTGGGGACGACGCCAGTTCCACTTTGATTTCCGGCTTATTGCCGATTACAAGCGTTTTATCGGGAGGATAAATCCATGCATTCTGGAAAAACGGCACCCGCCGAACGTGAGGTCTTCATCGAAGAGGACCTCGGTTACCATAAGGCCTTGAAGCCGCGCCAGATCCAGATGATCGCCATCGGCGGCGCTATCGGCACGGGCCTCTTTCTGGGTGCGGGCGGGCGTCTAGCGCAGGCCGGTCCGGCGCTGGTTTTCGTTTACGCGCTCTGCGGTTTCTTTGCATTTCTGGTGCTGCGCGCGCTAGGCGAGCTTATCATGCATCGCCCGAGTTCCGGTTCCTTCGTCTCCTACGCCCGCGAGTTCTACGGCGAGAAGATGGCCTTCGCGGCCGGCTGGATGTATTGGCTGAACTGGGCCATGACCTCTGTGGCCGATGTGACCGCCGTCGCCCTCTACATGAATTTCTTCAAGCAATACGTACCGTGGCTGGCGGGTATCGATCAGTGGGTGTTCGCGATGACGGCACTGGTCGTCGTGCTGGCGATGAACATGCTGTCGGTGAAGGTCTTCGGCGAGCTGGAATTCTGGTTCAGCCTGATCAAGGTGCTCGCGCTTGCCATTTTCCTCGTCGTTGGCGTCTATTTCGTCATTTTCGGCACACCCATCGAAGGCCACGTTACCGGCTTCAGCCTCATTACGGATAATGGCGGCTTCTTCCCGAATGGCATTCTTCCAGCCTTCGTCATCATACAGGGCGTGGTGTTCGCCTATGCCTCGATTGAGCTGATCGGCACGGCGGCGGGCGAAACTGAAGACCCGCGCAAGGTCATGCCGCGCGCCATCCGCGCCGTGGTCCTGCGTCTCGTCGTGTTTTATGTCGGCTCGGTACTGCTGTTCACGCTGCTTCTGCCCTACACCGCTTACAAGGCCGGCGAGAGCCCGTTCGTCACCTTCTTCGGTTCCATCGGCGTTGAGGGTGCCGATGTGATCATGAACCTCGTCGTTCTGACCGCCGTGCTGTCCTCGCTCAATGCCGGTCTTTATTCCACCGGCCGCATCCTGCATTCCATGGCGGTTTCCGGCTCTGCTCCGGCGGCGCTGGCGAAGATGAACAAGAATGGCGTGCCCTATGGCGGCATTGCGGTCACGGCCGTCGTCACCGTTCTCGGCGTGGCCCTGAATGCGGTCGTTCCCTCCGCCGCTTTCGAAATCGCGCTCAACCTGTCGGCGCTCGGCATCATCTGCGCATGGGCGGTCATCGTGCTTTGCCAGCTGAAGCTCTGGCAGCTTTCCAGGCGTGGCGAGCTTGCACGTCCGGATTTCCGCATGTTCGGCGCGCCCTACACCGGCATTCTCACGCTCATCTTCCTGTTCGGCGTGCTGGTTCTGATGGCCTTCGACTATCCCGTCGGCTCCTGGACCATCGCCTCGCTGTTCGTCATCATCCCGGCGCTCGTCATTGGCTGGTATCTCTTGCGTGAGCGCATCCACCGTCTGGCGGCCGAGCGTGCCGGTGCAGGAGCGTCGCATTGAGCGGGCAGGGCGCAACGCCTCTGGTGGCGGTCATCGCCACCGGCGGCACCATCGCCAGCCGGCGTAGCGCCGATGGCGTCAGCACGCCCAGCCTTTCGGGTGAGGACCTGCTGACGCTGGTTCCGCAAATCAGCGCCCGGCTGAAGCCGGTCGATCTGATGGCGAAGGATTCCTCCAGCCTGACATTGGCAGACATGCAGCGCATCAGCGATGCGGTGGGGGCAGAGCTTGATGATCCCGCCGTTGCCGGCATCGTGGTTCTGCATGGCACCGACGCCATGGAAGAATCCTCGCTGCTCGTGCATTTGCAGCAGGCCATCACAAAGCCGGTGGTCTTCACCGGCGCGCAGTTTACGGCAGACCATAAGGACGCGGACGGGCCGGCCAATCTGGCCCGGGCCATAGAAACAGCGCTCGATCAGGCGAATGCCGGGAAGGGCGTGCTTCTCTCCTTCGGCGGCCGCTGTCTGCCTGCCTGGGGACTTTACAAGCTGAGCGCGGACGAGGCGGACGCCTTCCGCTCGGCCAGGCCGCTGACTGCTGTTGCAACGCTGCGGCTTTCCGCCCCGGTAACCGATCAGCGCGTCGATATCGTCGCCATTCATCCCGGCTGTGATGCCACCCATATTGATGCAAGCCTGCAGGCGGGAGCGAAAGGGATCGTTCTTGCGGCGCTTGGTTCCGGCAACGCCAATCCGCGTATCGCTGAAGCCGTGAAGCGCTGCGCCGAACGCAACGTTCCCGTCATCGTTTCCAGCCGCGTGCCCGAAGGGCGGCTCGTGGCAAGTTACGGCGGCGGCGGCGGGGGGCATGATCTTGTCGCGGCGGGCGCCGTACATTCATCCACGCTTCGTCCGGGACAGGCCCGCATTTTGCTGGCCGCGCTGCTGGCCGATAAAAGTCCGGCGGAAACCATCATGTCCGCTTTCAGCGACAGCCCGCTCTCTTAAGTAGCGGCAGCGATGTCCGCGACCGGCGGGCGTCGAAATTCCTATAGGATTCCTATTTTATTGCCTCTGTGGCCGTCTCGAACCTTTATGCGGTTCGGGTGCATTCTTCTGTGCGGGAAGGGATGGTGTTCCCTTCTCAGCCAGAAAGATTGAAAAGCGACGTCCCACATGACGGCGCTTTTCTTCCTGTCCGGCTCCTCGAATAAAAAGGAGTCCCATCGATGATGGATGTTGTTCTGATCGGTGCAGCCACGGTGTTTTTCGCCCTCTGCTTTGCCTATACGCGCGCCTGCGACCGGCTTTAGACGGGAGGCTGCGATGACATTCGACTATATCTTGAGCGGCGCCGTCACGGTCTTTATCGCCGCCTATCTCACCTATGCTCTCATTCGCCCCGAACGTTTCTGATCGGGAAACGACGGCTATTGAAAGTTCAATACCATGACCCTCAATGGATGGTTTCAGGTCCTGCTTTTCTGCGGGATCATTTTTGCGCTGGTGAAGCCGCTCGGCTTCTATATGGCGCGTGTCTTTAATGGCGAACGCACCCTGTTGTCGCCGGTTCTCGCACCCGTCGAGCGCGGCCTTTATGCCCTTGCCGGGACAAGCGAGCGCGAGGAGCAGCACTGGACGACCTATGCCTTCTCCATGCTTCTCTTCAACCTCCTCGGTTTTGCCCTGCTCTATGCCCTGATGCGTTTTCAGGCCGTGCTGCCTTATAATCCGCAGGGAATGGCGGCGGTTGGGCCGGAACTCTCCTTCAATACGGCGGTCAGCTTCGTCACCAACACCAACTGGCAGAATTATGGCGGCGAAAGCACGCTGTCCTATCTGACCCAGATGGCCGGTCTCACCGTGCAGAACTTCGTTTCCGCGGCGACAGGCATGGCAATCGCCATCGGCCTCATCCGCGCTTTTTCACGCGCCTCCGGCAAGGCGATCGGCAATTTCTGGGTGGATATGGTCCGCTCAACGCTCTACGTGCTTTTGCCCCTCTGCATCGTGCTGACCCTCATCTATGTGTGGCTCGGCGTGCCGCAGACCCTTGGCGCCTATGTGAATGCGCAGACGCTGGAAGGCGTGCAGCAGACGATTGCCGTCGGTCCCGTGGCGTCGCAGCTGGCGATCAAGATGCTGGGCACCAATGGCGGTGGTTTCTTCAACGCCAATTCCGCGCATCCCTTTGAAAACCCCGACGCCATTTCCAACATGATCCAGATGGTGTCGATCTTCGCGATCGGCGCCGCCTTCACCAATGTTTTCGGCCGCATGGTTGGCAACCAGCGCCAGGGCTGGGCGATCCTCGCCGCCATGGGCGTTCTGTTCATCGCCGGCGTCGCCGTTACCTATTGGGCGGAAGCGGCCGGAAATCCGCTGATGCACAGCTTCGGCCTTGCTGGCGGCAATATGGAAGGCAAGGAAGTCCGTTTCGGCGTGGCGCTCTCGTCGCTCTTCGCGGTCATCACCACAGCTGCGTCCTGCGGCGCGGTCAATGCCATGCATGGCAGCTTCACGGCGCTGGGCGGTCTTGTTCCCCTCATCAACATGCAGTTGGGTGAGGTGATCGTCGGCGGTGTCGGCGCGGGCTTTTACGGCATCCTGCTCTTCATCGTCATCGCCATCTTCGTGGCGGGTCTGATGGTCGGACGCACGCCGGAATATCTCGGCAAGAAGATCGAGGCCAAGGAAATGAAAATGGCGGTTCTGGCCATTCTCTGCCTGCCGCTCGCCATGCTGGCTTTCACGGCAACGGCCACCGTCCTTCCCTCGGCCGTGGCGTCGATCGGTACGGCGGGACCGCACGGCTTCTCCGAAATCCTCTATGCCTATACCTCCGCCGCCGCCAATAACGGCTCCGCTTTCGGCGGGCTGACGGGTAATACCACCTGGTACAACATCACGCTTGGCCTTGGCATGCTGATGGGTCGTTTTCTGGTGATCATTCCGGCGCTCGCCATTGCCGGTTCGCTGGTCGCCAAGAAGACCGTTCCGGCCTCAGCCGGCACCTTCCCGACGGATGGTCCGCTCTTCGTCGGCCTGCTTGCCGGCACGATCCTGATTGTCGGTGGTCTCACCTTCCTGCCAGCGCTCGCACTCGGCCCCGTTGCCGAACATCTTGTCATGGCGGCGGGCCAGCTCTTCTGAGGTGATGCCATGAATGACGAAAAGTCTCGAAGTAACCGCATCGTCTCCGCCCGCAAGGGCGCTCCCGGCAAGGGGAGCGCCACGCCCGGCGGCTGGTGCGCCTCCAATCTCATTCTTGCGATGATGGCGGCTCTGTTCGCCGCCGTCGTCGCTCTCGAAGTTATCACGGGCTGATCGACCCTTATCGGTCGCCCCGTTTCAAACGCTGGAGCCTCTTCATGAGCCAGTCCAAACAAGCGAGCATCCTTGATTCTCGCATTCTCGTGCCGGCCATTGCCGCCGCATTCAAAAAGCTCAACCCGCGCACATTGGCGCGCAACCCGGTCATGTTCGTGGTGGCGACAGTGTCGGTGCTGACGACAGTGCTGTTCATCCGCGATCTCATCACCGGTGGCGCCAATCTCGGCTTTTCCTTCCAGATCAATCTCTGGCTCTGGTTTACCGTGTTGTTCGCCAATTTCGCGGAAGCCGTCGCCGAAGGGCGCGGCAAGGCGCAGGCGGATTCGTTGCGCCGGACCCGCACGGAGACCCAGGCGAAACTGCTGACCGGCGATGACCGCAGCCAATATAAAATGGTGGCGGGCACCAGCCTGAAGGTGAACGATGTCGTTCTCGTCGAGGCGGGCGATATCATCCCCTCCGACGGTGAGGTCATCGAAGGTGTCGCCTCCGTCAACGAGGCGGCCATCACTGGCGAATCCGCCCCCGTCATCCGCGAATCCGGTGGCGACCGCTCGGCGGTTACCGGCGGCACGCAGGTGCTGTCGGACTGGATCAGGGTTCGCATCACTGCCGCTGCCGGTTCCACCTTTCTCGACCGGATGATTTCGCTAGTCGAAGGCGCTGAACGCCAGAAGACGCCGAACGAGATCGCGCTCAATATCCTGCTGGCCGGCATGACGCTGATCTTCGTTCTGGCCACAGCCACCATTCCGAGTTTCGCGGCCTATGCCGGAGGTTCGATCCCGATTATCGTGCTGGTGGCACTGTTCGTGACGCTCATCCCGACCACCATCGGTGCGCTTCTGTCCGCCATCGGCATCGCCGGCATGGACAGGCTAGTGCGTTTCAATGTGCTGGCCATGTCCGGCCGCGCCGTCGAGGCGGCCGGCGATGTGGATACGCTGCTGCTCGACAAGACCGGCACCATCACCCTTGGCAACCGTCAGGCGACCGAGTTTCGTCCCGTTGCCGGCGTTTCCGAGCAGGAACTGGCCGATGCGGCGCAGCTTGCCTCCCTTGCCGACGAAACGCCGGAAGGCCGCTCGATCGTGGTTCTGGCCAAGGAAAAATACGGCATCCGCGCCCGTGACATGCAGAAACTCCATGCGAATTTCGTACCTTTCACCGCCCAGACCCGAATGAGCGGTGTCGATTTCGAAGGTTCCTCCATTCGCAAGGGCGCAGTCGATGCCGTTCTTGCCTATGTTGATGGCGGCGCTCCGCAACAGGGCAATGTGGCGCTTGCCGTCAAAACCGAAACGGACGCCACGCGCGGCATCCGGGCAATTGCGGAAGAGATCGCCAAGACCGGCGGCACGCCGCTCGCCGTTGTGCGCGATGGAAAATTGCTCGGCGTTGTGCAGCTGAAGGACATCGTCAAGGGTGGCATTCGCGAGCGTTTTGCGGAGCTTCGCCGCATGGGCATCCGCACGGTGATGATCACCGGCGACAATCCCATGACGGCCGCGGCAATAGCGGCGGAAGCAGGGGTGGATGATTTCCTCGCCCAGGCGACGCCGGAAAACAAGCTGGAGCTTATCCGCGAGGAACAGGCCAAGGGCAAGCTCGTCGCCATGTGCGGCGACGGCACCAATGATGCTCCCGCGCTGGCGCAGGCCGATGTCGGCGTTGCCATGAACACCGGCACCGTGGCGGCCCGCGAGGCCGGCAATATGGTCGATCTCGACAGCGATCCGACCAAGCTCATAGAGATCGTCGAAATCGGCAAGCAATTGCTGATGACGCGCGGTGCGCTGACGACGTTCTCCATTGCCAACGACATCGCCAAATATTTCGCCATCATCCCGGCAATGTTCCTGGCGCTCTATCCGCAGCTTGGCGTTCTGAACGTGATGGGGCTTTCGACACCCCAGAGCGCCATCCTGTCAGCCATCATCTTCAACGCGCTCATCATCATCGCGCTGATCCCCCTGTCGCTGAAGGGCGTTAAATATCGTCCGATTGGCGCCGGCGCGCTGCTGTCGCGCAATCTGGTCATCTATGGCCTCGGCGGCATCATCGTTCCCTTCATCGGCATCAAGGCCATTGACCTCGCTATTACGGCGCTCGGTCTCGCCTGAGGAGTAAAGACAATGTTTAAACAGCTTCGTCCCGCACTGGTGCTCATCCTCGCCACCACCGCCATCACCGGCCTTGCCTATCCCTTGGGCATGACAGGTCTCGCGCAGGCGATCTTCCCCTTTCAGGCAAATGGCAGCCTGGTAGAAAAAGGTGGTGCCGTGGTGGGTTCGCAATTGATAGGGCAGGCCTTCACCGGTGAGAAATATTTCCACGGAAGGCCGTCCGCTGCCGGCGATGGTTATAATGCCGCTTCGTCTTCCGGCTCCAATTTCGGGCCGACGAGCGCCAAGCTCATCGACCGGGTGAAACAGGATTACGAGGCCGCAAAAGCCGAAAATCCGGAGGCCGAGGTTCCCGCCGATCTGGTAACGGCTTCGGGCAGCGGCCTTGATCCACATGTTTCGCCTGAATCCGCCTATTTTCAGGTTCCCCGCGTGGCCAAGGCGAGGGGCATGGATGAGGCGTCCCTGCGTAGCATCATCGAGCGCCATGTCGAAGGACCGGAACTCGGCTTCATGGGAGAGCCTGTCGTGAATGTGCTGGCACTCAACATGGCCCTTGACGCAGCCGGCTCATGAATTGAAATGGCTATGGCTTGTTCGCAAGCCATAGCCTCGACCACTGGTGGGTTAAATGCCTGACGACAATCGTGATATGCCGAGCCGACCATCGCCCGATGCGCTGCTGGAAAACGCCCGGCGCGAGGCGCGGGGCCGGTTGAAGATTTTTCTGGGCGCAGCGCCCGGCGTCGGCAAGACCTATGAAATGCTGATGTCCGGCCGGGCGAAGCTGGCGGATGGTGTGGATGCCGTCATCGGCGTCGTTGAAACCCATGGCCGCCGGGAAACCGAAACGCTGGTGCAGGGTTTCGAGATCATCCACCGCCGTCGCATCGATTATCGGGGTCAGGTGCTGGAGGAGATGGATCTCGATGCCATTCTGGCCCGTCGTCCCGCTCTGGTTCTGGTCGATGAACTGGCTCACACCAATGCCACCGGCAGCCGCCATCCCAAGCGTTACATGGATGTTCAGGAGATTCTGGCGCGGGGCATCAACGTCTATACGACGCTGAATATCCAGCATGTCGAAAGCCTGAACGACATCGTTGCGCAGATCACCCGCATCCGTGTTCGTGAAACGGTGCCTGACAGCATCATCGACCGGGCCGACGATGTCGAAATCATCGATATTACCCCTGACGATCTGATCAAACGCCTGCAGGATGGCAAGGTGTACCTGCCCCGCACCGCCCGGCGCGCCATCGAGAATTATTTTTCGCGCGGTAACCTGACGGCCCTGCGAGAGCTTGCCCTCCGGCGCACTGCCCAACGGGTGGATGAGCAATTGCTCAACCACATGCAGTCCCATGCCATTTCCGGCCCCTGGGCGGCGGGAGACAGGGTTCTGGTCTGTCTCGACCATGGCGGCAATGGTCCGGGGCTGGTGCGTTACGCCCGCCGACAGGCGGATCGCCTGCGTGCACCCTGGACGGCGCTGCATCTCGATACGCCGCGTTCGCAACAATTGTCGGAGGCGGAAAAAGACCGGCTGGCGGGCACCATGCGGCTCGCGCAGCAGCTTGGCGGCGAGACGGTGACCCTGCCGGCACTGGACCTGACCCGTGAGATCATCTCCTACGCCAATGCCAATAATTTCACGCACATCATCATCGGCCGCCCGCGAAAATCCTGGTGGCAGCGAATTTTCCAGCGTTCGCTGACGCATGATCTGATCGACCACGCGGGCGATATCAGCGTGCATGTCATTTCCGGCGACAAGAGGGAAGAAAAGCAGGGTCAAGCCGTAAAGCCCGCACCGGCGCGGTCACGCCAGTCCTTCCGGTCCTATCTCAACAGCACCCTGTTTGTCGGGCTGGCGATCGTGGTCGGCATCGTGCTCGATCAGACGCTCGATGTGCAGAACCTCGCGCTTGTTTTCCTGATGGCCGTTCTGGCGGCCGCTGTGCGCGGCGGTTTGGGCCCGGCGCTTTATGCTTCGCTGCTTGGCGCGGGCGCCTTCAACTTCTTCTTTCTGGAGCCCCGTTACACGCTGACGGTCAGTTCTCCGGACAGCCTTGTCGCTCTTTTGTTTTATTTCGGCGTGGCGCTCGTCGCCTCCAACCTCACCGTCGCGGTGCAGCGGCAGGCGGCCTCCGCGCGGGCAAGGGCGCGAACGACGGAAGATTTGTATCTGTTCTCCAAGAAGCTTTCGGTGACAGGAACGCTGGACGACGTGTTGTGGGCAGCCGCTTTCCAGATGGCCTCGATGCTGAAGGTTCGGATCGTTCTGCTTCTGCCGGAAAACAATACGATAGCGGTCAAGGCGGGATATCCGCCTGATGATACGCTTGTCGACGCCGATATTGCCGCCGCCCAGTGGGCCTGGGAACACAACAAGGCTGCGGGCAGGGGCGCAGATACGCTTCCCGGCGCCAAACGTCTTTATCTGCCCTTGCGCACTGGCAGTGGCGCCGTCGGCGTGGTGGGGCTGGACGATGACCGGCTCGGCCCGCTTCTGACGCCGGAGCAGCAACGGCTGTTTGACGCATTGGCGGATCAGGCGGCACTCGCCATCGAGCGGATTCAGCTCGTCTCTGACGTCGACCGGGCAAGGCTTGCTGCGGAAACCGACCGGCTGCGCACCGCGCTGCTGACATCCATTTCCCATGACCTCAAGACGCCGCTTGCGGCTATCCTGGGTTCGGCCGGAACACTGAAGGATTTCGGCGAGGACATCCCGCCGGATGCGCGCGGCGAACTGCTTTCGACGATCATCGAGGAATCCGAGCGGCTGAACCGGTTCATCTCCAATCTTCTCGATATGACGCGGATCGGTTCGGGCGCCATGGAGCCGAATTATGGTCTGCATTTCCTGGGCGATATGGTCGGAACCGCGCTGTCGCGCGCGGCAAAAATCGTCGTCAGGCATGAGATCGTTCTGGATATTCCATCCGACCTGCCGATGCTGAAGGTCGACCCCGTGCTTTTCGAACAGGTCCTGTTCAATCTCATCGACAATGCCGCCAAATACGCTCCCGAACATACGACCATCGAGATTCGCGGCTGGCGACATGGCAAGAATATCTTCCTGTCTGTAGCCGATGCGGGGCCGGGTATTCCACCCGATGATACCGAGCGGGTGTTTGACAGTTTCTACCGGGTGCGCAAGGCGGACCATGTGCAGGCCGGAACGGGTCTCGGACTGTCCATCTGCAAGGGGTTTATCGAGGCCATGGGCGGGTCGATCCGCGCGGAAAACAGGCCGGGTCGCACCGGTGCGCAGTTTACCGTCAGTCTGCCGGTTCCTGCCGATGCGCCTGTAATAGATCATGATTAAGGCACGATTGCCGGCGACAAGCGGCTATGCCGCTGAAGGAGATCGGGAATGACCAATTCCGCCGTTCGTATTCTGATCATCGACGACGAACCGCCGATCCGCAAGCTTTTGCGCGTGGGGCTGTCGACTCAGGGATATTCGGTGAGCGAAGCGATGAATGCGAAGGTCGCCATGGAGCTGGTCAGTGAGGACAAGCCGGATCTCGTCGTTCTCGATCTCGGCCTGCCGGACATGTCGGGGCATGATCTCTTGGCGAAATGGCGCGGCGAGGGCCTGGCGCTGCCGGTTATCATTCTCTCCAGCCGCACGGATGAGGCGGGTATCGTCAAGGCGCTGGAACTGGGGGCGGATGACTATATCACCAAGCCTTTCGGCATGAACGAACTCGTCGCCCGCATCCGTGTTGCTCTGCGCCATCGTCTGCAAAGCCAGGGGGAGAGGCCGGTGTTTCAGACCGGCGACCTCTCCGTCGATCTGGTCAGACGCATCGTCCGGGTGGAGGACCGGGAGGTGAAGCTCTCGCCGAAGGAATATGACATCCTGCGGGTTCTCGTGCAGCATGCCGGCAAGGTTCTGACCCACCGTTTCCTGCTGGAGCATGTGTGGGACGAACTGACCGACGTGCAATATTTGCGGGTTTATGTGCGCCAGCTTCGCCAGAAGATCGAAAAAATTCCGGATCAGCCCCGTTATATCCTGACGGAAACCGGTGTGGGTTATCGGCTGCAGGAGGTGTGAGGGCGTCGCGATGCGACGCCCTGATATTTCAGACGGCAGCGCAGATCGACAGGAAGTCGTCCACATCGGCCTCGGTTGTCGCGAAGCTGGTGACCATGCGGATCAGCATCTCGTCCTTGCCGACTTCTTGCGGCATGTCGCGCGGTTCCAGCCAATCATAGAACTTCGCACCCTTTGCCGTAGCAGCTTCGGCGGCAGCCTTCGGCAGAATAGCGAAAACCTCGTTCGCCGTGGTCGGCCAGGCAAGGCGGGCGCTGTTTAGCGAAGCGAAACCGGCGCGGAGCCGGTTGGCCATGGCATTGGCGTGGCCGGCGAGACCGAGCCACAGGTCGTCCTGCAGATAGGCCTCGAACTGTGCGGCAATGAAGCGTGATTTCGAAAAAAGCTGGGCGGTGCGTTTGCGCAGAAAGGAAAAGTCCCGGGCGAGCGAGGGATCGAAGAAGACGATTGCCTCCGCGCACCAGCAGCCGTTTTTCGTGCCGCCGAAAGACAGGACGTCGACGCCGCGTTTCCACGTCATTTCGGCGGGCGTGGTGCCGAGTGCGGAAAGCGCATTGGCGAAACGCGCGCCGTCCATGTGTAGCGGCAGGCCGTTGTCTTTTGCGATTTTGGCGATGGCGTCGATTTCATCGAGCGTATAGACGGTGCCGGCTTCGGTTGCCTGCGTCATGGTGATGGCCGCGGCGCGGCCGTGGTGCACGGCATCCTGCGGATAACGGGCAATGCGTTCGATCAGGTTTTCCGGCAGCATCTTGCCGTTCGGTCCCTCGACTGCCACCATGCGCATGCCGGAAAAGAAATCTGGCGCGCCGCACTCGTCCTCGATCACATGCGCTTCGGAATGACAGAAGGTCAGGCCGCCAGCGCGGGCAATGCTGGCCAGCGAAAGCGAATTGGCCGCCGTGCCGGTCGCGACGAAAAATACCGCGACTTCGCGTTCGAAAATCTCGTTGAAGCGTTTTTCGATGGAGAGATCGAGTTCGCTGGTGCCATAAGCTGCGGCAAAGCGTGTGGATTCCCGCGAAAGCCGTTCGTTGACGGCCGGATGGGCGCCAGCCCAATTGTCTGAAGCAAAAAACATCTCTGAAGGCTTTCCGATAGCTGAGGTTCTGTTCGGGCTGTTCGAAGCGATAACGGGAAAGTTCTAGGTCGGAACATTGAGATTGGCAAATCCGGTAATGAAAGCAACGGGTCGGGCTGCTTTGCGACAAGAAAGTTTCGCACAATAGGTCAGTATCGAAACTTCGCTGCA
Source organism: Agrobacterium tumefaciens str. B6 (assembly GCF_001541315.1). Classification (GTDB taxonomy): domain Bacteria; phylum Pseudomonadota; class Alphaproteobacteria; order Rhizobiales; family Rhizobiaceae; genus Agrobacterium; species Agrobacterium radiobacter. Next base: position 31,109 of record NZ_LMVK01000003.1, read on the forward strand.
AAATGGGGCTTTCACTAATTGGATTCGCACCCTTGCAAAATTCGCCCGTTTCTGTCAAAATCCTCGTGAATTGAGACAGCTTTGCTGTCCTAAATTTGATCGAGCCGGGTTGAATACGGATTTTGCGGGAAGCGAAAATTCGTGTCGAGCCGGATCTTCGCATGAAACCATGCAAGTAATTTTGCAGGAGGGACAAAAATGATGAACAAGCCGCAGGCAGAGATTGCAGCCGCCGCCCTGACCACTGACTGTCCCACCGCGGCTGCGGCCGCACCCGTTTCTGCGAAAGCGCGTTTCGCGGGCGGCCTGCCGGAAAAGCAGGGTCTTTACGATCCCTCCAATGAACATGACGCCTGCGGCGTCGGTTTTGTTGCGCATATGAAGGGCGTCAAGTCGCACCAGATCGTCAAGGACGGCCTGTTCATTCTCGAAAACCTGACGCATCGTGGTGCCGTCGGTGCCGACCCGCTGATGGGCGATGGTGCGGGCATTCTAGTGCAGATTCCCGATCGTTTCTTCCGCGAGGAAATGGCCGGGCAGGGCGTGACGTTGCCAAAGGCTGGCGAATATGCTGTCGGTCACATCTTCATGCCGCGCGATCCTTCCCGCATCGAGCACTACAAGAAGGTGATCGTTGACGTCATCGGTGAGGAGGAGCAGCAGTTCCTTGGCTTCCGTGATGTGCCTGTCGATAATTCCTCGCTCTCCAAGGCGCCGGATATCGCAGCGACCGAACCGCACCATGTTCAGGTCTTCATTGGTGCCGGGCGCGACGCTGCCACCAATGCTGATTTCGAGCGCAAGCTGTTCCTGATCCGCAAGGTTCTCTCCAACCGCATCTATGATGAGGGCGGCGGCAAGGAAACGCAGGATTTCTATCCCGTGTCGCTCTCCTCCTCGACTATCGTCTACAAGGGCATGTTCCTCGCCTATCAGGTTGGCGCCTATTACAAGGATCTGGCGGACCCGCGTTTCGAATCCGCGGTTGCGCTGGTGCATCAGCGTTTCTCCACCAACACCTTCCCTTCGTGGAAGCTGGCGCACCCCTACCGCATGGTCGCCCATAACGGTGAAATCAACACGCTGCGCGGCAACGTCAACTGGATGGCGGCGCGTCAGGCGTCTGTTTCCTCCGTGCTGTTCGGCGATGACATCTCCAAGCTCTGGCCGATTTCCTATGAAGGTCAGTCGGACACCGCCTGCTTCGACAACGCGCTCGAATTCCTCGTGCGCGGCGGTTACTCCATGGCGCATGCCGTGATGATGCTGATTCCGGAAGCTTGGTCGGGCAACCTGTCCATGTCGGCGGAACGCAAGGCGTTTTACGAATATCATGCCGCGCTGATGGAGCCGTGGGACGGCCCCGCCGCCGTTGCCTTCACCGATGGCAAGCAGATCGGCGCGACGCTCGACCGTAACGGGCTTCGCCCGGCGCGTTATCTCGTCACCGATGACGACCGCGTCATCATGGCGTCGGAAGCCGGCACGCTGCCGGTGCCGGAGGAGCGCATCATCAAGAAGTGGCGTTTGCAGCCGGGCAAGATGCTGCTGATCGACATGGAAAAGGGCTCTATCATTTCCGACGAGGATGTGAAGCACGAGCTTGCCGCCAAGCATCCTTACCGCACCTGGCTCGACCGCACCCAGCTCATTCTTGAGGATCTGAAGCCCGTGGAGCCGCGTGCGCTGCGTCGCGACGTGTCACTGCTCGACCGTCAGCAGGCCTTCGGTTACACCAGCGAAGATACGAAGCTCCTGATGTCGCCGATGGCGACGACCGGCCAGGAAGCCATCGGCTCGATGGGCACGGATACGCCGATTTCGGCCATGTCGGACAAGTCCAAGCTGCTTTACACCTATTTCAAGCAGAACTTCGCGCAGGTCACCAATCCGCCGATCGATCCGATCCGCGAAGAGCTGGTGATGAGCCTCGTTTCCTTCATCGGTCCGCGCCCGAACCTTCTCGATCACGAAGGTGCGGCCCGCGCCAAGCGTCTGGAAGTTCGCCAGCCGATCCTGACCAATGGCGATCTGGAAAAGATCCGCTCCATCGGCCACACGGAAGACCGTTTCGACACCAAGACGCTCGACTTCACCTATGATGTGGAGCGCGGTGCGGAAGGCATGCCTGAAATGCTCGACCGCCTGTGCGAGCGGGCGGAATCCGCCGTTCGCGGCGGCTACAACATCATCGTTCTCTCCGACCGTCAACTCGGCCCGGACCGCATCGCGATCCCGGCGCTTCTGGCGACGGCCGCCGTGCACCATCACCTGATCCGCAAGGGTCTGCGCACCTCGGTCGGTCTCGTCGTGGAAACCGGTGAACCGCGCGAAATCCACCATTTCTGTCTGCTCGCCGGTTATGGCGCGGAGGCGATCAACCCCTATCTCGCCTTCGATACGCTTCTCGACATGCACAAGCACGGTGCATTCCCGAAGGAAGTGTCCGATGATGAAGTCGTTTATCGCTACATCAAGGCAGTTGGTAAGGGCATCCTCAAGGTCATGTCCAAGATGGGCATTTCCACCTACCAGTCCTATTGCGGCGCGCAGATCTTCGACGCCATCGGCCTGTCTTCGGAATTCGTCGAGAAATATTTCTTCGGCACCGCCACCTCCATCGAGGGCGTCGGTCTGACTGAAATCGCCGAAGAAACCGTAACGCGCCACACGGCTGCCTTCGGCAAGGATCCGATCCTTGCCAACACGCTCGATATTGGCGGCGAATATGCCTATCGCATGCGCGGCGAAAGCCACGCCTGGACGCCGGATGCCGTTGCCTCGCTGCAGCATGCCGTGCGCGGCAACAGCCAGGATCGCTACCGCGAATTCGCCGGCATGGTGAATGAGACGGCGCTGCGCATGAACACCATCAGAGGTCTGTTCAAGGTCAAGTCTGCGGAAGCGCTCGGCCGCAAGCCGGTTTCCATTGATGACGTCGAACCGGCGGCTGACATCGTCAAGCGCTTCTCGACCGGCGCCATGTCCTTCGGCTCCATCAGCCGCGAGGCGCATACGACGCTTGCCATCGCCATGAACCACATCGGCGGCAAGTCCAACACCGGCGAAGGCGGCGAAGAATCCGACCGTTACATGCCGCTGTTGAACGGCCAGCCGAACCCGGAACGCTCGGCCATCAAGCAGATCGCATCCGGCCGTTTTGGCGTCACGACCGAATATCTGGTCAATGCCGACATGCTGCAGATCAAGGTGGCGCAGGGTGCGAAGCCCGGCGAGGGCGGACAATTGCCCGGCCACAAGGTGGATGCGACGGTCGCCAAGACCCGTCACTCCACACCGGGCGTCGGCCTCATCTCGCCGCCGCCGCATCATGACATCTATTCCATCGAAGATCTGGCGCAGCTGATCTACGATCTGAAGAACGTCAATCCGGAAGCTGATGTTTCGGTGAAGCTGGTATCGGAAGTGGGTGTCGGCACGGTTGCGGCCGGTGTCGCCAAGGCACGCGCCGACCATATCACCGTTGCTGGTTTTGATGGCGGTACGGGCGCTTCGCCGCTCACCTCCCTCAAACATGCGGGTTCGCCCTGGGAAATCGGCCTTGCCGAAACCCAGCAGACCCTGGTGCTGAACGGTCTTCGCTCGCGTGTTGCGCTGCAGGTGGATGGCGGTCTGAAGACCGGCCGTGACGTCATCATCGGCGCGTTGCTCGGTGCGGATGAATTCGGCTTTGCTACCGCGCCGCTGATTGCGGCCGGCTGCATCATGATGCGCAAGTGCCACCTCAACACCTGCCCCGTTGGTGTCGCCACGCAGGACCCGGTTCTGCGCAAGCGCTTCAAGGGTACGCCGGAACACGTCATCAACTACTTCTTCTTCGTGGCCGAAGAAGTGCGCGAAATCCTTGCCTCGCTTGGTGTTACCAGGCTGGACGAGATCATCGGTGCTTCCGAACTGCTCGAAAAGGATGAGATGCTCGCGCACTGGAAGGCCAAGGGGCTGGATTTCAGCCGCATCTTCCACAAGGTCGAGGCTCCCAAGGAAGCGACCTTCTGGACCGAGCGCCAGAAGCACCCGATCGACGATATTCTCGATCGCAAGCTGATCGAGAAGTCGCTGCCCTCGCTGGAAAACCGCGAGCCTGTCGTTTTCGAAGTGCCGATCAAGAACGTCGACCGTTCCGCTGGTGCGATGCTATCAGGCGCGCTTGCCAAGCGCTGGGGCCACAAGGGACTGAAGGACGACACGATCCACGTGACGCTGCGCGGCACGGCGGGCCAGTCCTTCGGTGCGTTCCTGGCCCGTGGCATCACCTTCGATCTGGTGGGTGACGGCAACGACTATGTCGGCAAGGGTCTTTCGGGTGGCCGCATCATCGTGCGTCCGCCGGAAAACACCCGGATTGTTGCGGAAAACTCGATCATCGTCGGCAACACCGTTCTCTATGGTGCGATCACCGGTGAGTGCTATTTCCGCGGTGTTGCGGGTGAGCGCTTTGCGGTGCGCAACTCCGGCGCCGTCGCGGTTGTCGAAGGCGTCGGCGATCATGGTTGCGAATATATGACGGGCGGCATCGTGGTCGTTCTCGGTGAAACGGGTCGTAACTTCGCGGCCGGCATGTCCGGTGGTGTGGCTTACGTTCTCGATGAGAAGGGCGATTTCGCCACCCGCTGTAACATGGCCATGGTCGAGCTGGAGCCGGTTCCGGAAGAGGACGACATGCTGGAGAAGCTGCACCATCACGGCGGCGACCTCATGCACAAGGGACGTGTTGACGTTTCCGAAGACATGACGCGTCACGACGAGGAGCGTCTCTACCAGCTGATTTCCAATCACTTCCACTACACAAACTCGTCGCGCGCCAAGGATATACTCGACCGCTGGAGCGAGTTCCGTCCGAAGTTCCGCAAGGTCATGCCGGTCGAATACCGTCGTGCGCTTGAGGAAATGGAGCGCATGCGCATGGGCGTGGCGGCGGAGTAATCCGCCGCGTGAGGACACTACACCAACTGGTCTCGCTGATGATCGCGGTCGCCGTTCCCACGGCGATCTACTGGACGAGCGGCGAGACCGGATTTGAATTCATCGTATTGGGGGCGGTTATTGGTTTCGCCACCTGGTACTGGGGCCCGACCGGCGCTCCGCTTTGATGTGAGGACATATACGTGGGCAAGGTAACAGGTTTTCTGGAAATCGACCGGCAGGTGGGCAAGTATCAGCCCGCATCGGATCGTATCCGCCATTTCCGCGAATTCACCATTCCGATGTCGGATGCCGAGGTGCAGAAGCAGGCGGCACGCTGCATGGATTGCGGCATTCCCTATTGTCATGGTCCGACGGGCTGTCCCGTGCACAACCAGATCCCCGACTGGAACGATCTGGTCTATAACAACAACTGGGAAGAGGCGATCCGCAACCTCCATTCCACCAACAACTTCCCGGAATTCACCGGCCGCGTCTGTCCCGCACCCTGCGAGGAGGCCTGCACGCTGAACCTCGAGGATGCGCCGGTCGCCATCAAGACCGTCGAGCAGGCGATTGCCGACAAGGCTTACGAGCTGGGCTTCATCGTTCCGAAGCCGGCGACGATCCACACCGGCAAGAGGGTTGCCATCATCGGCTCCGGTCCCTCGGGCATGGCCGCTGCGCAGCAGCTTGGCCGCGCCGGTCACGAGGTTCACGTCTATGAGCGTGAATCCAAGCCCGGCGGATTGCTGCGTTACGGTATTCCGGATTTCAAGATGGAGAAGAACTTCATCGATCGTCGTGTCGAGCAGATCAAGGGCGAAGGCGTCACCTTCCATTGCGGCGTTAATGTCGGCGTGGATGTAACGGTTGAAGCGCTTCTGGCCGATCACGATGCGGTTCTTTATTGCGGCGGTTCGGAAACCCCGCGCCCGGCCGGCATCGGCGGCGCCGATTTTAATGGCGTTTACGACGCTATGCCCTACCTCGTACAGCAGAACCGCCGCGTCGGCCGTGAAAACATCGACAGCATCGGCTGGCCGGCCGATCCGATCCTCGCCGGCGGCAAGCATGTCGTCGTCGTTGGCGGTGGTGATACGGCCTCTGACTGCGTCGGCACGGCTTTCCGTCAGGGTGCGGTGAAAGTCACCCAGCTCGACATCCGCCCGATGCCGCCGGAAAAGGAAGACAAGCTCGCGGTCTGGCCCTTCTGGGCAACCAAGATGCGCACCTCGTCCTCGCAGGCCGAAGGTGCCGTTCGCGAGTTCCAGGTCGCCACGCTTGAATTTGTTGGCGAAGATGGTGTTCTGACTGGCGTAAAGTGCTGTCAGGTGGATGATCGTCGCAAGCCCATCGCCGGGACGGAATTCATCATCAAGGCCGATCTCGCCTTCATCGCCATCGGTTTCTCCGGTCCTTTCACGGACAGCGTGCTGAAGGAAATGGACGGCAAGCTGTCGCTCAACACCGATCGTCGCGGTTCCACCAACGTGATCGCCAACGAAACGGACTACAAGACCTCGGTCGATAAGCTGTGGGCGGCGGGCGACGTTCGTCGTGGCCAGTCGCTGGTGGTCTGGGCGATCCGCGAAGGCCGTCAGGCGGCGCGTGCGATCGATGAGGCGCTGATGGGGGCGACCGTTCTTCCGCGCTAAGCACCGAAGGTAGTACGAACGGAAAAGGCCTGTTTGCGTCTGCAACAGGCCTTTTCTTTTGTCTTCGAAAATGAGGGATTCTTCGTCAGCAATAGGGAAGGGTGATACGGAAGCAGGCGCCACCGGTGGAAGCATCGCTGATGGTAATCTCTCCGCCATGATAGCGGATGATCTCCTGCACGAGGTTGAGCCCGAGCCCGGTGCCGCGATCTTTAGGCCGCAGGCGGTGGAAGGCATCGAAAATCAGCTCCCGTTCCTCTTCGGGAATGCCATTGCCTTCGTCAGCTATCTCGATCACCCGGTTTGCCGCGACCCGCATCGTGATCGTTCCGCGATTGCCGCCATGTTCGATGGCATTCTGCACGATGTTCATCAGGGCGCGCTGCAACGAGGCGTCGTCGGCAAGGGCGAGGATCGGCTCTTCCTCCGGCTCAAAGGAGAGCTCATATCCCTGTGATATGGCGAGCGGGGCCATATCGGCGACGACCGACCTGCAAAGGCCGACAAGATCAAGCGGCACCAGAGGCGCTTTCTGCCCGCCGAGACGTTGTAGATCCAGCAATTGTTCGGCCAGCACGGCAATGCGGCTGGCATCCGCCAAAATTCTGTTTCTGGCCGGGCCGTCCAGCAGCGTTTCAACGCGGGTCTGGAGAATGGCGACGGGGGTCCGCCATTCATGGGCGGCATCGAGAATGAAGCGCTTGTGCCGTTCGTAGCCGTCATCCAGCCGTTTCAGCGCGCCGTTGACGGCATGCACGAGCGGTTGCACCTCTCGTGGAATATCGCCATCCGGCAATCGATATCCACGTCTGTCGATATCTATGGTTTCCGCTGTCCGGGCAATGGCGGAAAGGGCGCGAAATTCCCTGCGGATGAGCCAGGGAATGGCGACGATCGTCACAATGGACATGAGAATGAGGACCGGCATGATCAGTATGTTTGAGAACAGCAGGACGGGGAAAGTCATGCTGAACGGGCCGCCCTTGCCGATCATGACGAATTCTCCCGCTGGCCCGGAGGCGCGACGAACGACGGCGATGCGCACCACGGCAAGATAGGAATAGGAAAGCGCCGCGTCGCGTACGTCCGAGATCCTGACGTCGCTAAGCTGTTGATCCATGTTGCTGAAGGCCTCAGGCACCTGCCCGCCCTGAACGATCTCGCCTTTTTCGCTGACGGCGACAAACCAGAAATCAGAGGTGCCGTTGCGCAGGTCGATGAACTCAGGTGTTTCCCTGAGAACCAGCCGATTATCCTTATCCCGCACGATCGCATTGGCGGTTATCTGGGCTGCCTCAGGGCTGAGCAGTGCGCTGCCCGCACCGCCACTCGACATATAGGTGATGATGGCCGCGGTAACGAAGAAAAGGCTGCCGATCTGGAACAGCAGCAATTGAATGGTGAGGCGACGTTTGAGGGATTTTCTTTTGGCCGGCTTCATGCGGTCGCCCTCAGCAGATAACCGACGCCACGAATGCCGTGGACTTCGAGACCCGCATTTGCGGCTGCCAGTTTGCGGCGCAAGCGGGAAATATGGGAATCGAGCGCATTGGACTGGATCTCATCATCGAAATTATAGACAGCGTCCTCGAGCAATGAGCGCAGCACCGTTCTGCCCTGCCGCCGCAACAGGGCTTCGAGGATCAGCAGTTCCCGTCTTGTCAGTGGGAGAAATTCACCCATGATACGGACTTCACGGGTTTCGAAGCAGAATTCCAGCCTGCCGAGCTTTGCTGTCATCGTGACCGCACCCGCCGGCCGGCGCATCAGGGCCCGGATGCGGGCAAGCAATTCCTCGACGGCGAATGGCTTGGCCAGATAATCGTCCGCGCCGAGATTGAGGCCATTGACCCGATCCGCAAGTGAACCCTGCGCCGTCAGCACGATGACGGGCGGGGTGACGGGCAGGAGGCGCAAATCTTCAATCAGCTGGATGCCATCGCCGTCAGGCAATTGCCGATCAAGCACAACGAGGTCGTGAACACCATCCATGATGGCGTGACGGGCAAGATCGAGCGTGCCGACGGTATCCACGATAATATCGAACCGGTGGAGCGCGGCGGACAGGGCTGCTGCCATTTCGCGTTCGTCTTCAACAAGCAGCAGGCGCATGAATTCATCTCGGCATTGTCCGGCGTACCTTCCGGGAAGAAGGGGCGCGGGCGAAAGGCAAAAAAAGACGGCGCCGCTGACGCTACGGACGAGCGAGGCGTCGCCGTCAAATAAATATCGCCATGCAAAAGGGGGACCGGGGGTGGTGGATGGCCAATCCCGCATTCCTGCAAAGCTGTACCTACCCTGTCATGCGCGGATTGCCTAAACATTACGCCCGCTGCGGGGCGGTCAGGCCGCTGCGAAAGTGCTTATTGTTTGGCCTGTGTGGTATCCGGCGCCACACGATAATCATCGATGCGGCCTGCCGGTGCATCGGCCATCTCGCCGCGCTTGCTCAGCCTTTCGCGCGGCGATTCCACAACGGATACGCGTGTCGGTCCGGCGGTCAAAGGGGCGTCGCCAAGCAGCTTGTCGCCGCCATCGAGATTGGGATCGGTCAGGCTGATCGGCTGGGTCCGCACCTGCCCCGCATCGATGCCAAGTGCGGGCAGGGAGGGGAGCGCCGGCAGATTGCTGCCGTCCAGTTTCACGAGGTCCGGTCCGGCGCTATCAAGGTGCCGGCGCACGAATTTTTCGACGTAAAATGCAAGCTTGCGCTTGCCGGCCTGTGTCATGCCGATGCCATCTGCCTCACGCAGACGGGCCTGCTGGCCGTTCATGTCGTAGCCGGTTATGACAAATTTTCCCCCCTCACCGACAAAACCGTCCCAGACACCCACGAATTCTCCGCCATATTTTTCGACATGGCTGCGATAAAGCCGGTTGAAGCCGACGAGATCGGCCGAAAGCGATGGCGACTGGAAGGCCGGAACGCCAACCCAGAGCAGCGGCACCTTCTGGCGTCCGGCAAGGGTCAAAAGTTCGTCGATCCGCCGTTCATATTCCTTGAACCAGGCCTCCGTGCCGAATTTCTCCCTGATATCGCCGATCTGCATCTGCTGGCGATCATTCGATCCCATCATGATGACGATGGTGGCCGGATTGGTCTCGCTGATGAATTGCGGCAGGTTTTTGAACCAGTCATAATAATCGGTGCGGACGAGGCCGGAAGAGCCGTTGGCACGCACATCGACGGTGATTGCCGGCGAGCTGGCAAAGGCATTGACCAACTCTTCCCCCATGCCGCCGGCGAGAAAATCGCCGATGACCAGGATGCGCCTTGCATTTTCAAGCTTGGCTGCCGGTTCCGGTTTTGCGGTCCGCATCTGCACCACCGAGGGCGCTTTTCTGGCGGGTTGCGGGCGGGTGACCGATCGTTCACGCGGAGCAGAGGGAAAATCCCGGCGGTTGCGGGGCTGGTATTCACGGCCGGATCCGCCATCGCGGCCCACAGGTTTGCCAAAGAGCATTTCAAACAGGGTGCGCCGTTGCTCTTGTGCGAAGCTTTCGGAAGGAACGAGCGGCAGTGTAAGCACAGCGGAAAGAAGGACGGCGCAGAAACGCCAGCCGGTTCTTCCGTTTTTTTCCGCAGGTTTCCTACTCATGACATCAACCTTTCCGGATGCATCGACGGCGCCCATGACGCCGCCGAATTCGCCGGCACATTATCAATTGCGCAGGGCTCTCAGCAACCGCTGCGACGGCTGACCGTCGGTTTCCATACCCATGCGCGACTGGATGGCGCTGATGGCGGCTTTCGAACCGGAGCCGAAGTTCCCGTCAACCTCGCCATCATAATAGCCGAGTTCCTTCATGCGGGTCTGGAGTTCGAATTTTTCACGAATATCCAGCGTCCCGTCGGGACGCGGCCATTTCTGTTGCATGCCGCCATAACCGGCAATCTCATCCGCAAGCAGGCCGACAGCCAGCGCATAGCTGTCGGAAGCGTTGTATTTCTTGATGGTGAAGAAGTTCTTCATCACCAGGAAACCGGGGCCGTTTGCGCCGCCCTGCAATTTCAGCATGGCGCGATCGGAACCGCGGGTAAAGTTCTTGCCGTTCGGACGGGTGAAGCCAAGCTTTGCCCATTCCGCAATGGTCTTCGTCTGCCCTTCATAACGGGCGCCGCCACGCGGAACGGCGGTTTCGTAACCCCAGGTGCGGCCGGGCTCCCAGCCGTTCTTGGAAAGAAGATTGGCAGCGGTTGCCAGGGCGTCGGGAACGGAATGCCAGATATCGCGCTTGCCGTTGCCATCCGCATCGACGGCATAAAGCAGGTAGCTGGTGGGGATGAACTGGGTGTGACCCATCGCGCCCGCCCAGGAACCCGTCAGCTGTTTCGGTGTCACGTCGCCCGCCTGAAGAATCTTCAAAGCGGCGATCAGTTGCGTGCGCGCGAATTTGGCGCGCTTGGGATCGGAGTAGGCGAGCGTTGCCAGCGCCTGCGGAATATTGTGCAGCCGCTCCGGCTTTTCGAGAACCGCGCCGTAATTCGATTCCATCGACCAGATGGCGAGAATGATGTGCTTGTCGACATTGAAGTTACGCTCGATCCAGTTGAGGGTCGTCGCGTGCTTCATCTTCATTTCGCGGCCGATCCGCACCGTGTACGGATTGACGCGGGAATCGAGATAATCCCAGATCTGCGTGGTGAATTCCGGCTGGAAGGTGGCCTTGCGCAGCGCATCCGGGTCCGGCTCGCTGACACCGGAAAAGGCCTTCTGATAGGTCGCCTTGCTAATGCCTTCTTTCGCGGCTGTTGCGTAGAACTGGTTGATCCACTGTCTGAACCCCGCATCTGCGTGAGCAGAAACGGGCGCCAGCGAGATTGCCAAACCTGCAACCATCATGCAGCCGAATTTGCGGACACCTGAAAGGATCATCTTTGTCATCGTCAGTCTTTCGTTCTCTCGAATGTCATTTCGATTGCGAAAACGCATCGGGCGTCGTCATGGATAACAAAAGAACGTCAACAAATTCTTTACCATTAATAGATGGTAGCGTCACCCTTTACAAAACGTTGTTATTTTTGAAATAACAACAGCGTGCGGGGATTGTGATCAAGTTTTATCTCTCAGGAGGGATATGTGGTAGAACAGAAGAAAATTCGGAAGGCTGTATTTCCGGTCGCAGGTCTCGGTACGCGTTTCCTGCCCGCCACCAAGGCGGTTCCGAAAGAAATGCTCACCGTCGTCGACAAGCCTGTCATTCAATACGTCGTTGATGAGGCGGCGGAAGCGGGCATTGAGCATTTTGTATTTGTCACCGGCCGCGGCAAGGCTGTGATTGAAGATTATTTTGATATTCAATTTGAACTCGAACAGATGCTGCGCGAGCGCAACAAGAATGCCGAGCTGACATTGCTGGCCGGCCTTCTGCCCAAGGCGGGCACGGCAAGTTTCACGCGCCAGCAGGTGCCGCTTGGTCTTGGCCATGCGGTCTGGTGCGCACGTGATATCGTCGGCGACGAGCCTTTCGCCGTGCTCTTGCCCGACATGATCATGCATTCGCAGAAAAGCTGCCTTAAGGGCATGGTCGAACTTTACGACCAGACCCAGGGCAATGTCATCGCGGTGCAGGAATGCGCCCCTGATCAGACGCATAAATATGGCATCGTCGGTGTGGGCGACGCCGTCGGCGAAGGTTTCAAGATCACTGAAATGGTCGAAAAGCCTGCCAAGGGTACGGCGCCGTCGAATTTTTACATCAACGGCCGTTATATTCTTCAGCCCGAGATTTTCGACATTCTCGAAAATCAGGAGCGTGGCGCCGGCAATGAAATCCAGCTGACGGACGGCATGCTGTCGCTTGCCAAGTCGCAGCAGTTCGCCGGCTATCATTTCCGTGGCCAGACCTTCGATTGCGGCGCCAAGGATGGTTTCATTCTTGCCAACGTCGCATTCGCGCTCGAGCGTGGCGATATTCGCCCTGCGATCGAAGAGCCGATCAAGGCTCTGATCGACGGTCTGAAATAATCGACCGAGCACATAAGGAAATCCCGGCCTTCGCGCCGGGATTTTCGTTTGTGGCCATTATCGCTTCAGGACAAGTCCTGCGCCGACCCGCAACTCGCTGCTGTCATAAACCGGCGTCCACTGGTAGCTGACGTCCGCGGTCAGGTCGAGATAGCGGTTGAGGCCCCAGGTCAGGCCGGCGCCCGCGGTATATTCCACGGCATTTTCTGTGTCGGAAGAGGGGAACGTGCGGTGCACGATCTGTCCCGTCAGGCGGGCGACAAGGTTGCTGCGCAATTCGTGGGTCAGGCCGGCATCCAGCCTGTAGGAAATCCAGCCACCCTGCGGCCCGCCGGCAAAGTCCTCTATCGTTGTGCGCAGGCCGAGATTGACATTCGTGCCGCGCTGGGGTGACCAGTTGAGTTCGCCATCCAGTGTCAATGCGGCGATCGAGGCGAGGCGATCGTCATCATATTGCTTGCGCAGATAACCGATGGCGGCCTCGCCGCGTGTCTTCTCGCCAAGATCGACTTCCGCGCCGATCTTTGCCCCATAGGCATTGGAGGAACGGGCATAGCCCGAATTGTCGAGACGCCTGTCATATTTGGTCGTCCCAGCGTTCAGTTCGAGGAAGGGGATGAGCGCCGGTGACAATTCATAGCCGATGCGTCCGCGCAGGTTGGCACCGTTCTGGTCGCGGTCGCTGAGGCTGATCGGCCGTCCGTCTATGCCTTTTGCATCCGTATAGACCGTGCGCGAGAGATCGAGCGCCGCCAGGCCGCGCAGCTTGCCGAAATCCCGCTCTATCGACGCGCTCGTGGTGAAGCGGTGTTCGCCGCCCTGTACGGCAGCGCCAGTCAGAGCGTTGGGGTCCGTCGTGTCCTCACGGCTGAATTCGTAACCGGCCTTGAGATTGGCTGTCGTTTCTTCGCCGAGATCAAGGCGCAGATCGGCCTCTATTCTTGCCCGGGGCTCTTCGCCATCCTTGTCGCTGCCGAAGTTTCTCTCCCAGGCACCGTCGCCTGTCACCGTCAAAGCGTGGCGGGACCAGTCGCTGGTGAGCGTGCCGCGTATGCCCGTCGTCAGATAGTTGCGTCTGGAAGGGCCGCCGGTATTCGTTTGTTTTTCCGTATTGATCGTCTGGCTGATCGAAGGCCGCAGCAGGAATGTACCGAGCCGGATGCCGGGCGTCTGTCCGGGCTGGGTCGCTATCCGTGGATTTTCGCCGCCGTCCATCGTCGGCTCATAGGGGTTTTCGGCGTCGGCATAGGGTTGGCCCGCGTCGTCCTGCTGTTCGTAAATCGGGTCACCGGGATTGTTGGACGGACGCCAGAGTTGTGGTGCGGGCGTAGCCGTGGCCTGAACCGTGCCTGTGCTCACCCCTCCACCCGTCGCCAGCGGGGGTGAGGTTCTTCCGTCTCCGGCAGAAGCGGCGCCCGGTAATACGGGCGTGGCCGTCGTTGCAGTCTGCGCGAAAGCACTTCCCTGCGGGCAAAAAATCGTACAGGCGAGCAGCAGGGTTGCTGCTTTCCGCGACGTCGGCAGACGTGTGGCGGTGCCCTTCACATTCATTCCTTTTCACCCGGCGAGTTTGGCCGATGCCGGATCGAAGGCCCGCCAGGGCATCTCCTCGGACCCGATGAGTGACAGGCCGATGAAATGACATGAAGAAACCAGGGACCAGACAGGCGACGCAAGTTTTAACATCGCTTTAACAATAGGTTTTTTATGGTTAACAGTTGATAAAGATCGCCGGGATTTCAGCGTTATGGCGGGCGGCGGAAAAGCAGCGGCATCCATCACCGAAACCGACGGCTCGATTTCGTCCGCTCCGATGACTGGAGAAAAATAGTCATAAATGCAAAAAAATTCTAATATGAGAAGATTAAAACGTTTCAATTTGGCACGGAATCGCCCTATGATCTAACAGGGCTGATCTTCTATTGCTCAGCAAGCCGTATTAAATTTATTTTGTGTGACAGCGTCGTTTCATGAATCCCGTTTTGAACATCAAGCAGGTTGGCTTTTATTGTTGGGATATTACCAATGACCGTTTCTATTTAGATGAAGTATGTGCTGATCTCTTCGGGATTCCACTAAGACAGGCGATGCAGGGCATCAGCATTTTTCAGATGCTCGAAAAAGTGGACCTGGATCATCGAAACCGTGTGATCGAAACGGCGTTGATCACCCTGAAGGCCGCGAGTTTTTATAATCAGGAATATGCCGTACGCCGTAGCGACGGCTCGGTCTCATGGGTAAGGACGCTCGGGCGATATCTGGTCGATGAGGAAAACATCCCTTTCAAGCGGCTGGGAACGATCGAGGAGATTTCTCCACCGGACCGGCGTCATTAACGACATGCCGTCGTACCGAAACCGCTGAACATTTTCGGGTGGCATCTACTAAAACTCGGTGCTTGCCGGCTGAAGAGTGGACTTATTCCGGCTGAAAGAGTAACAGTCGGCCATGATTACGCGCGCCGTCAAACTGGTCGAAGACAATGCCATCGAATCCGCCGTGCGGACGATTTCGATGGAGCGGGCTGGCCTTGCCGCCCTTGAGGACGCTCTCCAGAACGGTCTTTCCGAGCCCTTCTGCAAGGCGATCGAGACCATCGGCCAGTCGAACGGCCGCCTCATCATCACCGGGGTCGGTAAAAGCGGCCACATAGGCGCGAAGCTTGCGGCCACCTTCGCCTCCACCGGCACGCCTGCCTTTTTTGTGCATGCGGCGGAAGCCAACCATGGCGATCTCGGCATGATCGGCGGCGATGACGTGGTGCTGGCGATCTCCAAAGGCGGCGAAAGCGCGGAATTGCGCAGCATCATCAATTATTCGCGCCGTTTTTCCATTCCGCTGATCGCGCTCACCTGCTCGGAAAATTCATCGCTGGCCCAGGCTTCAGATATTGTGCTGCTGGTTCCCAATGAGCAGGAAGCCTGCCCGCTCGGACTTGCACCGACGACCTCCACATTGATGCAGCTGGCGCTGGGCGATGCCCTTGCCGTTGCGCTTCTCGAGGCGCGCAATTTCACAGCGGGCGATTTCAAGGTGTTTCATCCCGGCGGCAAGCTGGGGGCTAGCCTGACACTGGTCAGCGATATCATGCATACCGGTGATCGCGTGCCGCTGGTCAATAAGGGAACGGCCATGCCGGAAGCGGTTGGTGTTCTCTCGCGCAAGCATTTCGGCTGTGTTGGCATTCTGGATGAGGATGGCCGTCTGTGCGGCATCGTCACCGAGGGTGACATGGCGCGCAACCTGTCGCGCAACCTCGCCGAAATGACGGTCGACGACATCATGACCCGCTCGCCGAAGACCGTCAAAAAATCGGTGCTGGCAACCAGCGCACTGGCGACGCTGGAAAAATTCCACATCGGCGCGCTGATTGTCATTGATGACGACAATCGACCGATCGGGTTGGTGCATTTCCACGATCTCTTGAGGATCGGCGTGGCTTGACGCTACCGCCGATCCTGAAAACCTATCGGTCAATCGGCTCGACTGTCAGCGTGCGTCCGCGCGCAGAAGCGATCCTCACGCGGGTTCCGGCCGGCATGTCTTCGCCGTTTACCGGCCACCATGTATCGTCCAGCCTGATCCGGCCACGCCCTTCGACAATCGGTTCCTGAAGGGTCGCGGTGCGGCCGACAAGGCTTGCCTCCCGCTGATTAAGGAATGGCTCGTCGCTTGCGCCGCGGTTTCGGCCGAAATATTTACGGCCGAGCAGGGCGAAGACGACGGAGAGCGCGGCAAACAGCACCAGCTGCAATTGCCAGGCCCAGATTGCGGCATCCCATAAGAACAGCGAAAAGACGCCGATGACCAGCGCAGCAATGCCGATCCAGATCAGGAAGACGCCGGGCGCGATGAGTTCTGCGGCGAGCAGCACGAAGCCGACGATCCACCAGCTCCAGGGTCCCAGCTCAGTGGCAAGCCGTTGCAACATCGTCACTTCTCCGATGAAGAACCGAAGGGATTACCCGGGATGGTAACATTGATGCTTTGGCCGGAGGGCCGGGTCGGCGGCACGGAGCGGGATGACGTGGGGGCGGCGGGCGCGCTCGGTGCATCGCCCTTGTCGCCGAATACCTCCCGCGCAATCGTGCCGATGCCACCGAGGGAGCCGATCAGCGCTGAGGCTTCCATCGGCATCAGCACGATCTTGGAATTCTTGGCCGTGCCGATTTCGGCAAGCGCTTCGGTGTATTTCTGGGCGACGAAATAGTTGATGGCGTGGACGTTGCCGGAGGCAATGGCTTCCGACACCATGCGGGTGGCGTTGGCTTCGGCCTCGGCCAGACGTTCGCGTGCTTCGGCATCGCGGAACGCCGCTTCGCGCTGGCCTTCCGCTTCCAGAATGGCGGATTGCTTGGCGCCTTCCGCGCGAAGGATCTGGGCGTTGCGGGCGCCTTCTGCTTCCAGCACCTGCGCGCGCTTTTCGCGCTCCGCCTTCATCTGCCGCGCCATGGAATCGACGAGGTCCTTCGGCGGCGCGATATCCTTGATTTCGATACGGGTGACCTTGATGCCCCAGGGGCCTACTGCCTCATCGACCACGCGCAGCAGGCGGTCATTGATGGCGTCGCGGTTTGACAGCAGCTCGTCGAGGTCCATCGAGCCCATCACCGAGCGGATATTGGTCATGGTGAGGTTTTCGATCGCCATTTCCAGATTGGCGATCTGGTAAGCCGCCTGTGCGGCGTTCAGCACCTGATAGAAGGTGACGGCATCGGCAGAAACACTCGCATTGTCGCGGGTAATGACTTCCTGCGTCGGTATGTGGAGCACCTGCTCCATCACATTCATTTTCGAGCCGATTTTCTCGAAGAACGGCACGATGAGGTTCAGGCCCGGTTCGAGCGTGCGGGTATAACGCCCGAACCGTTCAACCGTGTAACGATGCCCCTGCGGCACGGTCTTGATGCCGGCAAACAGCACCAGAATAACCAGAACAACCGCCGCTATGACGACGATGTCGAAACCGCCCAATGCAATCATCACTTTCCCTCCAAATCAGAACTATCGGGGATTTATCCCAACAACCTTATGGCAAGATTACACCCAGCCTTGCAACTCCCGTCTTACAACCGTTTCGAGAACATTCATGCCCTCGACGCTGTCGTTGAGACACGGAATATGGGTAAATTTCTCACCGCCATTATGCAGGAATATCTCCCCGGCTTCACCGGCAATTTCTTCCAGTGTTTCAAGACAATCCGAAACGAAGCCGGGATTCATGACGGCGATGCGCTTCACGCCCTCGGAAGCCAGTTTTTCCACTGTTTTGTCGGTATAGGGCTGCAGCCATTCTTCCGGCCCGAAACGCGACTGGAAGGTGATCATGAAGTTCTTTTCGGTCCGCCCCAGCGCTTGCCGCAGCAGGCGGGCGGTTTTCTGGCAATGACAATAATAGGGGTCGCCCTTTTTGAAATAGGATTGCGGAATGCCGTGGAAGGAGGTGATCAACATCTCCGGCTCCCAGTCCAGCGTGGCCAGATGATTTCTGACGGAGGCCGCGAGCGCCTCGATATAGGCGGGATCGTCATGATAGGGCGGCACGGTGCGGATGGCGGGCTGCCAGCGCAGCTTCATCAGATGCTCGAAAGCCTTGTCGTTCACGGTCGCAGTGGTCGATGCGGCATATTGCGGATAAAGCGGGAAAAGCAGGATTTTTTCGCAGCCCTGTTCCTTCAGGGCGTCGATCTTCGAGGCGATTGAGGGCTGGCCGTAGCGCATGCCCCAGTCGACCACGACGTTGGGCAGATCCTTCAACGCTTCCGCCATCAACTCGCCCTGGCTGCGTGTATAGGTGCGCAGGTAGCTTTCATTGCGCTCGTGGTTCCAGATTTCCTCATAGGCCTTGCCGACCTTCTGCGGGCGCTTGTTGAGGACGATGCCATAAAGGATCGGATACCAGTAGAGGCGCGACCACTCGATCACGCGCTTGTCGCTCAGAAACTCCGCCAGATAACGGCGCATCGGCCAATAGTCCGTGCCGTCAGGTGTGCCGAGATTGACGAGCAGGACGCCCACCTTGCCAAAAGTTACGCGGGGATGGTTTGTGGGGAGTGGGGATAGTTCTGTCGCCATGAATGATACCCTGAAACTCGGACTGGTTGTATAAGGAGCGGCCCGCCGCAGATAAAGGCCGGAAACGCTCCATCTTCTGTTTATCTGCCCGAACGCAAACCGATGAGGTTTGGCCGGAATGCCCGAGCTATACGCTCTGGCCGTCATTTTGTTCATCGTGTTCTAGACGAAATTCTTCAGGATTGAACCATCGGCGGCGGCAATTTCCGGGGTGAGGGGAGGCGCAGGCTCGCCCTTGGCAAAATTTCATCCGTAGCGCTTTGTTTTTAAATAGAAAATAAGAAGCCGGCCCCGCTGTCCCGGGGCCGGCTCTGTGTCTGCGGCAAATTGCCCTGTTCGTTCCCGCCCGGTTTATTGGGCCGGCAGTTCCAGCTCCTCGCCGATTTCAATGTGGTTCGGCTGCTTCAGCGTGTTTGCCTTGGCAATTCTGTGCCAGAGAGCGCCGTCGCCATATTTCTCCGCTGCGATCTTCCAGAGCGAATCGCCCTTTTCGACGACGTATTTGCTGACGGCGGCAGCGGCCGCAGCAGGTGCCGGGGATGCCGGCGCAGTTGTAGCGGGTGCAGCGGGTGCGGTGGCCGCGGGTGCCGCAGGTGCTGGAGCAGCAGCCGGGGCAGGCGCGGTTGCGGCTGGTGTCGGTGCCGCAGGCTTTGCCGGAGCGACATAACCGGCAGGCGTCACTTCGCTGATGCGGCCGTCGGTATAGGGCTTATAGGGGCTGTTGGCGGTGATATAAGCCGCAACTGCCTCTTCAAGGTTAGGGCCGAAGTCATAGGCATTGATCGCCTTGGTCGCGAAGACCTTGAAGCCATCACCGCCGGTGCGCACGTAGTTATTGGCTGCGACGATATAGGTCTTGGCGGGGGCGAGAGGCACGAAAGCATCGCCTTCCTTGACGTCGACCGAAACGATGCGGCTACCGGCCGGCTTGGAACGGTCGAAGGAATATTTCATGCCGGAAACCTGCATGAAGCGGCCCGCGACGTCATCGATCTGGCTGACGCCGTTTTCGAGCGCAACGCGAATATCCTCGCCCTTGAGCTGGAAGGTTGCAACGGTGTTCTGGAACGGCAGAACCGTCAGCACTTCACCCATCGAGACATCGCCGCCATCGATGGAGGAACGCAGGCCGCCGCTGTTTGCAAAAGCGATGGTGACACCCTGATCCTTGACGCGGGCCAGCGTCGCATCGGCCACCAGATTGCCCATGGAGCATTCCTTCACGCGGCAAACCTTGCGGTCGCCTTCGATCGGGCCTTCCGAAGTGCCGACGACCTTGGATTTCAGCGCTTCGATCGGCGCCTTCAGCTCATCAATGCGCTTCAGCGTGGCTTCATCGGGCTTGAAGGAGGAATCGATAAGGATCGGGTCGCCCTTGCTTTCCTTCACGACGCCGCCGTCGTCGAAGACCACTTTGAGGTCGCCGAGATATTTGCTGTACTGGCCGGCCTGCACCACCGGAACCTTGTAGCCGCCGGGATTGTCGACGAGGGTCGGATAAGGGCCTTCGGCCTTCTGGTCGGTGTTGGACAGCAACGTATGGGTATGGCCGCCAACCACGACGTCGACATCAGGAATTTTGGCGATGAATTCGAGATCGCGCGGATATCCGACATGCGTCAGCGCGATGATCTTGTTGACGCCGTCCTGCTTC
Source organism: Agrobacterium tumefaciens str. B6 (assembly GCF_001541315.1). Lineage (GTDB taxonomy): Bacteria > Pseudomonadota > Alphaproteobacteria > Rhizobiales > Rhizobiaceae > Agrobacterium > Agrobacterium radiobacter. Next base: position 51,388 of record NZ_LMVK01000003.1, read on the forward strand.
AGCTTCTGCACCTGTTCGCTGATTTTTGCGACATCTTCGGCGATGGTGATATTGGGACCGGGTGTTGCCAGTTCCGCCGTATCGTTGGCAACGGCGCCGACGATGCCGATTTTCTGTCCGCCGACTTCGAGCACGATGGACGGCTTGACGCGGTCGCCGATTTTCGAGGCGGCAGTGGCCACCACATTGGCGGTTACGACCGGGAACTGCACCTTGTCGAGGAAGCCGGCAAGGCCGTCTTCGCTATCGTCGAATTCATGATTGCCGACGGTCATGGCGTCGAACTTCATGGCGTTCAGCACTTCCGCTTCCACCGTGCCTTTATAGGTGGTGTAGAACAGCGATCCCTGGAAATTGTCGCCGGCATTCAGCAGCAGGACATTTTTCCCTTCCGCCTTCAGCGCGTCACGGGTCTGGTTGATTGCGGTCAGCAGGCGCGCGGCGCCGCCGAAGCATTCGTTCTTGCCTTCTTCTTCCGCCGAGCAGGTCGAGTCGAATTTGTTGATCGATTCGATACGGGAGTGAAAATCGTTGATGTGAAGAATGTTGAGCTCGTAATCGGCCAGAGCCGCTCCAGCTGAAAGCGTTATTACCGAAACGCTCAGCATGCCCAGTCCCAAAATTTTCTTCATGGTCCCTCTCCTGTTCAAAGCGGAAGTCCAGGCCGGCTGATCATTCTCCGACCGCGCTCATTCTTTAATCCGAAAACATCTCAGTCTTTCGAAAACCGGATGTTTCCATTTAGCGGCAGCCGCCGCAAGCGAAATTATGACAGGTGCTCAATAAAGAAAAACGCACGCCGAAGGCGTGCGTTTCAGAAGGTCATCCTATTGAAAAGGCGATATTATCAGCCCTGGCGCGTCAGCGAGAACTGGCTGTTCGTGTCGGTCGTGCAGTTCAATTGTGACGGGGAGACCAGGGCGCAGTTGACGCGTGACTGCGTGTTGCGCACCAACGACGTCATGTTGATTTCATAAAGCGTCGGCGAAATCGTCACGTAGGTGCCGGAGGCCAGAAGCGTGTTGGTGTCTGTCGAACGCGTGGAGAAAGCGCCGTTCTGGAACGTGGATACGATGCCGTTGCGGTCGATCCAGCGGCCGTCGACTGCCGGGCCGCGGGAAAGCGAAGGCGCCATCGAGGTCTGCTGGGAGGGGCCCGGCGCGACGCATGAAGACACCGCGATGGCGGCTGAAAGCAAAGCAGCGCTTGTCTTGAAGTTCATGAGCCTGTTCTCCTGCGATTCGATGAAACCTTCTGTGCTTCGACCATGCCGTGAAGCGTTCTTTATTTCAAGGCAACGTTGTTCGCTCTCCCCGGTTCCTGACGTCGTTCAGGAAAGCCCCGGCGTGGCAAATATGAGACTCTGCCGCGTCAGCGCACAAGGATGTTGCGGAACTGCCAGGGATCGGACGTGTCGATATTGTCGGGGAACAGTCCCGGGCGACCGTCGAGCGGCGTCCAGTCAGTATAATGTCCTTCGACGGGCCCGAGATAGGGGCGTTGCACCTCGAGGCAGCGGCGGTAATCCACCTCGTCCGCTTCAACGATGCCGGCCTGCGGATTTTCAATCGCCCAGACCATGCCGGCCAATACTGCGGAACTGACCTGCAATCCGGTGGCATTCTGGCTGGGGGCGAGCGAGCGCGCCTCCTGCAGGGTGAGACGCGAACCATACCAATAGGCGTTCTTGTCATGACCATAGAGCAGAACACCCAGCTCGTCGGCGCCGTCGACAAGCTCGTCTTCACCGAGCACATGCTGGATCGGCTGGGGGTTGCCGCCATTGCCGAACAGCTCATGCAGCGACAGAATGGCGTCGTTGCACGGGTGATAGGCATAGTGACAGGTGGGCCGATAGGTCACATCACCGTCATCGTTGCGGACGGTGAAATAGTCCGAAATCGAAATCGCCTCATTGTGGGTGACGAGAAACCCATATTGCGGTCCGAGCCCCGGGCACCAGGTGCGCACCCGTGTATTGGCGCCGGGCTGATCGAGATAGATCGCCGACTTGCTTCCCTTTTTCTGCTTTTTCGCGTTTTTCGGCATCCAGTTTTCATGCGTTCCCCAGCCGAGTTCGGCGGGCTGGAAACCTTCGGCGATAAAACCTTCCACGGACCATGTGTTCCAGAAAGCCCCGAAAGGCTTCGGCTCTTTCGCCCGTTGGGTATCGCGCTCGGCCACATGCACGCCCTTGACGCCAAGCTGCTTCATCAGCTTCGCCCAGCCTTCCCGGTCATGTGATTGCGGTTCCTCGATGTCGAGGCCGGTATCCTTGGCGAGATTGACGAGCGCCTGCTTCACGAACCAGGACACCATGCCGGGATTGGCGCCGCAGGTGGAAACCGCGGTCGTGCCGCCGGGCCTGCGCGCTCTTTCCTTCAGCATGGTTTCGCGCAGCGAATAATTGGTTCTGGCGGCATTGTCGGCATCGGCATCGAAATAAAAACCGGGCCACGGTTCCACCACGGTGTCGATGTAAAGCATGCCGTGCTTGCGACAGATCCGCATCAGGTCGACGGAGGCGGCATCAACCGAAAGATTGACGCAGAAGCCCTGGCCCTGCACGCCTTTGAGAAGCGGCTTGAGAACTTCCTTATAGTTCTCCTTGGTCAGATGTTTCTGGACGTGGCGGATGTTTCTCTCGGCCAGAAAGGCGGCGATATCCTCGCGCGGGTCGATGACGACGAGCCGGGTCCTGTCGAAATTGAAATGACGTTCGATCAACGGAAGAGTGCCGCGCCCGATGGAGCCGAAGCCGATCATGATGATGGGGCCGTCAATATCGCCGTAAATCGGGTGGTTTGCGTCCGTCATTCGTCAATTTTCCTTTTTCAGCCAATAAGTAAGCTAGATCATAAAAGCGTGCCACAATAAAGGGCAGGTGGATGACGGACATATGACGATAATGGCGGCGAGACGGGCGAACGCATTGTTTCCACCATTTCTGCCTCTTCGCATTTTAGAGAGTGCGTTTATAATTAAATTCTTCTTTTCGTTTTGTGCGTCCAGAGGCGTGGGGGCTTTGGCCGGATGACGACAGGGCAGTTTTTCGCCATCGCAGGGGAGTTGCCTGTTGAATGATCTTTTAGAGCGTGTCGCAGCTCTTCAGAGTGCCACCCCCGTCCTTATTGCCCTTTACGATTCCGAGGACCGGTTGCGCCATGCCAATCCGTCGTTTCGGGAAAGCTTTCAGCTTGCCGCCGGTGATTTGCCAACCTGGGCGGATATCATGCGGCTGAACCATCGGCTGCGCACCGGTGTCGTCATCCGCAACAATGATTTCGAGGGATGGCTGCTCTCGGCGCAGTCCCGGCGCGGCAAGCTGCCCTATCGCGCCTTTGAGATGGACCTGTATGACGGCCGCTGGTTCTGGATGACCGAGACGGTGCAGCAGGATGGTTGGATGCTGTGCGTCGCAAGCGACGTCACTGAACTGCGCCAGGGTTATAGAACCCTGCGGCAGGACAGGGATCTGGCGGTACGCGCCTCGCAGACGGATGAATTGACGGGAACAGCAAACCGCCGTTTCGTCTTCGCCAAGCTCGCTCTGCAGGTGGAGCAGGTCACCAAGGGGCTTGAGGCGCCCTTTTGCCTCTGCACGCTCGACATCGATTTTTTCAAGCAGATCAACGATCGTTTCGGTCACAAATGTGGTGATGCGGTATTGCGCGATTTTGTCACCATCGCCCACTCCGTCATCCGGCGGGTGGATTGTTTCGGCAGGATCGGCGGTGAGGAATTCATGCTGATTTTGCCGCGCAGTTCGGTTGCCGAAGGCCAGGAGATTGTTGAGCGGCTGCTGCAGAAAGTACGCCTTTCCAGACCTCTTTCCGAATTCCCGGATTTTTCCTATAGCTGCTCGGCGGGCATGACCGCCTATCAGGTGGCGGAAAGCGCCGACGATGTTTTCCTGCGCGCCGATCAGGCCCTTTATGCGGCCAAGGAGAGAGGACGGGACCGGCTTCTGGCGGTGACTGTTTAAACAAGCTCTGCCGCAATCAGCCCATGCAGCGAATTACCGACGAACAGCTTCCGGCCGGCGATGTCTTCCGGTTTCAGCGCCTGTCCGCGCGCCCTGCGTTCGCGGATCAGATCGGCGCGCAGCACACCCGGCAGGATGCCGCTGTCGAGCGGCGGCGTCAGCAATTGCCCATCCGGCATTTCGACGAAAATGCTGGTCGATGAGCCCTCGCACAATTCGCCACGCTCGTTGAGCAGCAGCACCTCGTCTGCCTCCCCGGCTGAAAATTCGGCTCGGGCGGCATCATAGGGCTCCCGGCGGGAGGACTTGTGGCGATAGAAGGTGTCGGAGGAATCGAGCCTGGTCTGCCGGGCGATGCGAACCCGCCAGACCGCATCCTGCTGCAAGGGCTGGAAATCGGCCGTGTCGATATCGAGTTCGCCCTTGTAGTTCATCACCAGCCTGACGCAGAGCGGCTTTTCACCGCCCACCTTCTTTTCCAGCACCTGCACTGCGTTGACCGGCGCGCGAAAACCGAGCGCGTCGGCGGAGCGCAACAATCGGCGCATATGCTGGTCGATGCGCTGAAAGCCGGTCTGCGGCTCCCAGCGCAGGGTTTCCCTCAAGGTCAGATCGGCGGGTTTGCGTTTCATTGCCTTTGCTCGTCGCCTGAATTGTCTGCCGGTGTCTTCTGCCGGCAATATCAACCGGCAAAGCTTGTCCGAAATAGGATAGCCCTGCCGGCGGAAGAGATTAAGCCTGTTTGTTATCCAGCGCTTCCAACTCGTCGATCAGTCCTTCGATCATCGAAAGTCCCTTGTCCCAGAAGGAGGGATCGGTCGCATCGAGCCCGAAGGGTTTGAGAAGCTCCGAATGGTGCTTGGTGCCGCCCGCCTTCAGAAGCTCGAAATATTTCTCCTGAAAGCCGGTCTCGGCCTTCTGGTAGACCGCATAAAGCGAGTTCACCAGGCAATCGCCGAAGGCATAGGCATATACGTAGAAGGGCGAATGGATGAAATGGGGGATATAGGTCCACCAGGTCTCATAGTCCTCGGAAATCCGGATCGCCGGACCCAGGCTCTCGGCCTGAACGGAAAGCCACAATTCGCCGATCTGTTCGGAGGTCAGCTCTCCCTGTTTGCGGGCGGTGTGCAGCTTTCGCTCGAATTCGTAGAAAGCGATCTGGCGCACGACCGTATTGATCATATCCTCGACCTTGCGGGCGAGCATGGCCTTGCGTTCCCTGATATCCTTGGTGTCATCAAGCAGCTTGCGGAAGGTCAACATTTCCCCGAAAACGGAGGCTGTCTCGGCCAGCGTCAGCGGCGTGGCGCACATCAGGGCGCCCTGTTCGCCAGCCAGAACCTGATGAACGCCATGACCAAGCTCATGAGCAAGTGTCATCACGTCGCGCGGTTTGCCGAGATAGTTGACGAGCACATAAGGATGAGCCGAGGGTACGGTTGGATGCGCGAATGCGCCCGGCGCCTTGCCGGGACGGGCCGGCGCGTCGATCCACTCTTCATCGAAGAAACGGCGGGCAATATCGGCCATCTCGGGGGCAAAATTGCCATAGGCGGAAAGCACGGTATCCTTGGCCTCATCCCAGGGGATGATCGTGTTCGACGTATCGGGAAGCGGCGCATTGCGGTCCCAATAATTCATCTGCTCCATGCCGAGCCATTTCGCCTTCATGGCGTAATATCGGTGCGAAAGGCGCGGATAGGCCTTTTTGACCGCTGCCGCCAAGGCATCGACCACTTCCCGCTCGACGCGGTTCGCCAGATGGCGGCTATCGGCAATATCCTCGAACTTGCGCCAGCGGTCGGAAATATCCTTGTCCTTGGCAAGCGTGTTGGTGATGAGGGTGAAGACCCGCAGATTGTCCTTGAAAGTGGTGCTCAGCGCTTCCGCCGCCTTCCTGCGGGTTTCCGGCTCCGGCTCCTGCAGCATGTTTAGCGTCACTTCCAGCGGAAGGCTCGCACCGTCTATATCGAAACGCAGATCGGCCATCGTCTCATCGAACAGGCGGTTGAAGGCCGCCGCGCTGGTCATCGATTTTTCGAGGAACAGCTGCTCCAGCTGGTCGTCGAGCTGGTGCGGCTTGTCCTTGCGCAAATCCACCAGCCAGGGACGGTAATGGCCTGCCGCGGCATCATTGGCCATGCAGGCGTCCATCGTGGCGTCGTCGATGCGATTGAGTTCAAGCGTGAAAAACAGGAGATGCGCGGAAATATCCGTCAGCTTTGCCTGGGCGTCGCCGTAAAGCTTGCCGTTTGCCGGGTTCGACGTATCGGAAAAATAAGTGAGCCCGGCAAAGGAGCCGATGCGGCCGATGAGATCGTCCAGCGCTTCATATTCCTTCAGCGCGGCCCCGATGCCCTTTTCGCCCGTGGCCTTCGCGGCGGCTTCGAGCTTTCCCTTCCACTTCTCCTCGAAAGCCGCCGCCATCGATGCCGCCTTCTCGAGATCACCCTTATATTCCGGTGAATCCCCCGACGGATAGAGATCCGAGAGCTTCCAGCCGGGCAGATCGCCAAGCGCCGGGCCGGAGGTTTCGGCAAGGGAGAATACGGGTTGCGGGGTAGCGCGGTTGAGGGTCATCCAACGTGTCCTTCTGATTATGCGTGCGAAGCATATGGGGACCTTGTTTCCCGCGGCAATGGATAAAATGCAAGCAATTCTCAAAACTGGATGTTCAAGTCTCCCATGCCAGAGTGCGGAATAAGGGACCGCATGAAGCAGGTCCATAAACCGGAAACCGGAGCTAAAAATGACCGCGCATGTTCTCGTGATAGACGATGATCCCGTCCAGCGCCGCCTGCTCAAAAATGCGGTGGAACGTTATGGGCATCTCGCCTTGCTTGCCGAAAACGGCAGAGCGGGGCTGGAACTGCTCAAGCAATATAGTGGCGAGATCAATGTCATCGTCCTTGATCTGATGATGCCGGAAATGGACGGGCTTACCTTTCTGAAGGCCGTCGGCGAACTCGGCACAGACGTTCCCGTCATTGTACAGACGGGGCAGGGCGGCATCGATACCGTCGTGCAGGCCATGCGCGCCGGCGCCTTCGATTTCGTTGTGAAGCCGGTCTCGCCGGAAAGGATCGGCGCCGCCATCTCCAATGCGCTCAAGCTTGACAGGAGAGAGGCAAAAGCCCGCACGGGAAGGCGCGGACGGAGCAATGCAGTGAATTTTACCGATATCGTTTCCGCAAGCCCCGCAATGCTGAGGGTCATTGAGCTCGCGCAGCGTGCCGCCCAGTCCAGCATCCCCGTGGTGCTGGAAGGTGAATCCGGCGTGGGCAAGGAAATGGTCGCCCGGGCCATCCAGTCTGCCGGCGACAGGGCGAACAAGCCCTTCATAACAGTCAATTGCGGCGCCATTCCCCATAATCTGGTGGAAAGCATTCTCTTCGGCCATGAGAAGGGAGCCTTCACGGGTGCTACGGAAAAACATGTAGGCAAGTTCATGGAGGCGGATGGCGGCACGCTGTTCCTCGATGAAATTGGCGACCTGCCGCTCGACGTGCAGGTAAAGCTGCTCCGCGCGGTCCAGCAGGGCGAAATCGAAACCGTCGGCTCCGCACGGGTGCAGAAGGTGAATGTCCGGCTGATCTCCGCCACCAACAAGAACCTCATCGAGGAGGTGAAGGAAGGCCGCTTCCGCGAGGACCTTTATTATCGCCTCAACGTCTTTCCGATCACTATTCCGGCGCTGCGTCGCCGCAAGGAAGACATTCCCCATCTGGCGCGGGTTTTCGCCGAGCGCTTTTCGGCGGAGCAGAAACTGCCCAATCCCGTCGGCCTCAACGCCAGCGCGCTGGCACTGCTGACGGCCTATGACTGGCCGGGCAATATCCGCCAGCTTGAAAATGCCGTTTTCCGCGCCGTGGTGTTGTCGCAGGGCGAGGAACTGTCAGATTCCGATTTTCCGCAGATCGCGCTGCAGCTGCCGGAATTTTCGACCGGCGATGATGCGGATGATCTCATCCGTGCGCCTTCAGGGGCGTCGCTGAAGCTAGCGGCCTATTCACCGCCCCCGCCGACGGCTGCCGAAAGCCATGCCGTCATCGAGGAGCCGTCGGATATTTCCACCACCATCTATCGGGGCGGAAACCTGATCTCCAGCATGGATGAGTCGGGCAATATCCGCAAACTGGCAGAAATCGAGGAAGAACTCATCCGTTTCGCTTTGCGCTTCTATCGCGGGCAGATGAGCCAGGTCGCCAGAAAGCTCGGCATCGGCCGCTCGACGCTTTATCGCAAGCTGAAGGATTATGGCATTGATCCCGACGATCCCCTTCGAGATGCAGCCTGAAGGCAGAGACCGCGTATTCGAAGGCAGATCGCAAATTCGTTAACTTCTGAGCAAGGATATCCGCTTACCGTCTATAAACCTCTTGTTAGTGGCTGATTCACTATGTAGAGGAAGGTTGTATGTGTGTGGCAATTTTGCCATCGTGTCACCGTATTTGACGTTCATTTGAGGCAATGTGACAGAAATTGTCTTCCAGGCGGGGATCGAATTGCCATATCTGCATCGGAATAACGCGCTTTCGACCAGGATCGCGCGCGGCTTGATCAAGGATATATGCACGAAGCTGTCGGCGCGCGCTGTCACCTTTGCCTGCCTGATGCTCGCCGCAATGCCCTTCGTAGGTGTTTCGGCGACGGAAGCCGCCGCCGAGACGCGCAGCCTCAAACTGTATTATATCCATACACGCGAGAAGGCGGTCATCACCTTCAAGCGCAATGGAAAATATGACCAGAAGGGCCTGCAGGAGCTGAATCGATTCCTGCGCGACTGGCGTCGCAACCAGCCGACACGCATGGATCCGCGCCTTTTCGATCTCGTCTGGGAAGTTTATCGCCGCAGTGGCGCGACCGATTACATCAACGTCGTTTCGGCCTTCCGCTCGCCGGAGACCAACGGTCTCTTGCGGACGCGCACCAAAGGCGTCGCCGAAAAAAGCCAGCATATGCTCGGCAAGGCCATGGACTTTTATATCCCCGGCGTGAAGCTTTCCCGCCTTCGTGAAATCGGCATGCAGATGCAGATCGGCGGCGTCGGTTTCTATCCGACCTCGGGATCTCCCTTCGTGCACATGGATGTCGGTGGCGTTCGCGCCTGGCCGCGCATGAGCCGCCAGGAACTCGTCCGCATCTTCCCGAACGGCAATACGCTGCACCTTCCGTCCGACGGCAAGCCGCTTCCCGGTTATGAGCAGGCGCTCGCCGATTACAAGAAGCGCGTCAACTCCTCCTCCGTTCAGGTTGCTTCCAGCGCCGGTGCCGGCCCTGCCTCTTCCGGCGGCGGCAAGCGCAAGACCCTGTTGCAGGCCCTCTTTGGCGGTGGCGACGAGGATGAAGATCCCGATAGCATCGCAGCGCCGGAGCCCGCAGAACGCCCGGCTGTCGCTCGCCCGGCGGCTCCGCAGCAGGCAGCTCCCGAGCCTGAACCCACCATTGCAGTCGCTTCGGCACAGGCACTTCCCGGCGTGAATGATGCGCCGCTGCCGACGGCTCGTCCCGCATTCGGCAACCAGCCGCCTGCCAATACCGGCCTTGCGACGGCCCTTTATTCTCCGGCCCGCAATGCTGCGCAGGATGCTCTGCAGGCAGCGACCACGCCGACGCCGACGTCAGCTCCGACCGAGCGCCAGCAATTTGCCGATCTCGCTGAGGTTTCCGTGCCCGTGCCCACACTTCTCGGCCCGCGTGGCATGAAGGGTGATGCGGAAGGGTCTATCCTGACGGCTTCCGCCGACGGTGCGACACCGGCTGCGACCGGCGAGCTTGCTTCAGTTCCGGTTCCCGCCAACCGTCCGGCCGTGGCAGAAGCCCTGCTTGCGGCTGCAAATGCCGATCCGGAAGGTGAAGACGATCTCGCCGAGGCGCAGCAGGATACGCTTTCGCCGACGGTGGTTGCCGCTCTTGAACAGAGCGGTCAGGCTGCCCGGTCGCAGGTCCAGTCGGCTGCCATGCCAACAGCTGCCCCATTCCCGGCTGCCGTCAACCACAAGGTTACCGTCGCACCCGCCGAAACGGCCAAGGCCGAACCGCAGGCTGGCTTCGGTGATGCTTTTGACCTGAAGCCCGCCATCAATGGCGGCCTCAGCGCCGGCATGCCGACCAAGGGTTCGCGTCCAAGCAGGCAGGATGCCGCCGTTTCCCAGCAGGCCATGGTGGGTGGTGGACGCCTCACGCAGGACCTTATTTCGGACTGGGCGCTCAACCAGAACAAGGGCGCGACCGGACGCTCGGTAAAGGCACCGCGTGTTGTCGCCAACCGCATGCTCAGCAACGACATGTCGGCTTCCGCCACTTCGGCGAGCTTCAAGCCGGGGGCCGTGGCCATCGAATCCAGCCGCTTCAGCACGCCGGTGAAGATGCACTGAGCCAGTTCTATCAGATGACCAATAAAAACCCCGCCGGCGACGGCGGGGTTTTTCATGCTGTATATTGCGCGGCGTCAGACGCCGCTCTGGCCGTCCGAGCCGATATAGGCAATGCGCACCATATTGGTCGCGCCGGGGGTGCCGAGCGGCACACCTGCGGAGATGATGATGCGATCGCCCGGCTTGCCGAAGCCTTCGGAAACCACGATGCGACAAGCGCGGTTCACCATGTCGTCGAGATCGCTGGCATCACCGGTGACGACGCAGTGCAGGCCCCAGACGACCGACAGGCGGCGTGCGGTCTGGATGATCGGCGACAGCGCAATGATCGGAACCTGCGGCCGTTCGCGCGCGGCGCGCAGGCCGGTCGTGCCCGAGGACGTATAGGTGACGATCGCCGCAAGCTTCAGCGTTTCGGCGATCTGGCGGGCGGCAAGCGAAATGGCGTCGGCACCTGTCGGTTCCGGCTGGGCGCGCTGCGCATAGATGATATTGGAATAATAGGGGTCCTGTTCCACCGTGCTGGCGATGGAGGCCATGGTGGAAACCGCTTCGACCGGGTAGTCGCCGGAGGCGGATTCAGCCGACAGCATGATGGCATCAGCGCCTTCGAAGACGGCGGTCGCGACGTCGGAGACTTCGGCGCGTGTCGGTACAGGCGCGGTGATCATCGATTCCAGCATCTGTGTGGCGACCACGACCGGCTTGCCGGCGCGGCGGCAGGCGCGGGTCAACTGCTTCTGGATGCCGGGAACGGCTTCCAGCGGCATTTCGACACCCAGATCGCCACGGGCAACCATCAATGCATCGGAAAGCTCGATGATTTCTTCGATACGCTCGACAGCCTGGGGCTTTTCGATCTTGGACATCAGGCCGACGCGGCCACGTGCGATCTTACGCACTTCGGCCAGGTCTTCCGGACGCTGGACGAAGGAAAGCGCCACCCAGTCGACTTCACCGGTTTCGAGGACTGCATCAAGGTCGACGCGGTCCTTGTCGGTCAGAACGCCGACGCCGAGCAGCGTATCCGGCAGGCTGATGCCCTTACGGTCGGAAATGCGGGTGCCGGAAATGACTGTCGTGACGATGCTCTTGCCGTCGCTCTTTTCAGCGCGCAGATGGAGCTTGCCGTCATCGATCAGCAGGCGGTGGCCGGGCTTGACCGCTTCAAGAATTTCAGGGTGCGGCAGGAAAACACGGGTGTTGTCGCCGGGGGTGTCGTTGTTATCAAGCGTGAAGGTCTGGCCCGGAACCAGATCGACCTTCGTCTCGGCGAATTTTCCGACGCGCAGCTTGGGACCCTGCAGGTCGGCCAGAATGCCGATGGGACGACCGGTACGGCTCTCGACGGAGCGGATGCGCTGAATGAGCGTCCGCATCACGTCGTGGCTCGCATGGCTCATGTTGATCCGGAAAAGATCAGCGCCAGCAAGATGCAGCTTCTCGATCATGGCCTCTTCGGAAGAGGCCGGGCCGAGAGTTGCAAGAATTTTGACTTTGCGGTTACGCTTCATCAGTTTTGATTTCCCTGTGTGCCTGGCGTATCGGAAAGCTGGACCATCCAACTGCCCTGTCTGCCCGTGTCATATTCCTTGAAACCCATTCTCTGGAAGCTGCGGGCAAAACAATCGTCCACGCCGTTGATCTTGAACTCGTTCTCCGCCACGCACATGTTGACGTCACCGGTCCAGCGGCCGCCATGAGCGGCATCTTCGGCATAGAGATAATAATAACGTGACTGCAGCTCGCCCTCGATCAGCGTCGCGCAGGTCGAAGAGGGGACCTGCCACCAGCCTTCGCTGACCCAGCCCTCCTGTGCCCGGTAGCCGATTGCGACCCCCACGAGGTTCTGCGTGCTGTTGCACACGCGAAAATCCGCATGCGCGGGTGCCGCGATCATGAACGGGGTCAAAAACAATGCCGCTGCGGAAAAAAGACGGGCGATATGCCTGAAGTGGCGAGGAAGAGCGAGAGATGACTGAGTCACGGCTTCCATCCGGATTCCATGGTTATAATGAACACACTTCTTGGCGTGGCCGCCCAAGAAAGTCAACGCGAGTTTAATCGATTATATTGTTCGTGGGATCATGAGTGCGATAAGGTAGATGGCTGTTCTTTCGCCGTAACTTGCGCCCGGCCTCAAGCCATGCCATCAAGCTTCTCTCCTCAATCCTGCCCCAGAAAATCATCGATGAACGACTTCATACCCTATGAAATCATAGAAGGCGAATATGACAAAGGCATGGTTCTTCTGGCGGACCATGCCATGAACCTCCTGCCGGCACACTACGGCAAACTTGGCCTTCCGCAAACCGCTTTTCATCGCCATATCGCATTTGATATCGGTATAGAGGGGCTGACGCGCTCGCTTGCCGCGCGCCTGGGCGTACCGGCGGTGCTCGGGCGGTTTTCGCGGCTCCTGATCGATCCGAATCGCGGCGAGGATGATCCCACTCTCATCATGAAGATCTCGGACGGGGCGATCATCCCCGGTAACCATCCGATTTCGGACGAGGAATGGCAAAGGCGAATCGAGATTTTTCACCGGCCCTATCACAATGCCGTGGACCGTGTGCTGACCGGCGTGGCCGAGGCCTCGGAAGAAGCGCCGCTCGTCCTGTCGCTGCATTCCTACACGCCGTTCTGGAAGGAAACGCCGCGGCCATGGCATGCGGCGGTTCTGTGGGACACGGATCATCGCGCGGTCGATCCGCTTCTGGCGCATCTGCGTGCCACCGGCGATATCCTTGTGGGTGACAACGAACCCTATGACGGGGCGCTGAAGGGCGACACCATGTATCGTCATTGCATGATGAAGGGCCTGCCGCATGCGCTTCTCGAGGTTCGGCAGGACCTGATCGCGGATGAGAAGGGGATCGCCGAATGGTCGGATCGGCTCGCTCCCATTTTCGCCGCAATGAATGACGATCCCGTTTTGCATGAATATCAGATGTTCTCCTCCCGCACCGGTCCCTATTGAGCCTGGAGTTTTGCCATGACGAAAGAGAACGACAACAGGCAGATCGAGTTTGAAGCGGCCGCCTTCCGCCGCCTCGTCAGGCACCTTCGTGAACGTCACGACGTGCAGAATATCGACCTGATGAATCTCGCGGGCTTTTGCCGCAACTGCCTTTCCAACTGGTATCGGGAAGCGGCCGAAGAGGCTGGCGTTCCGCTCAGCAAGGATGAATCCCGCGAAATCGTCTACGGCATGCCATATGAGGATTGGAAAGAGAAATATCAGGCGGAGGCGAGTGATACCCAGAAAGCCGCCTTTGAACAGAACCGGCCGAGGGAATAACCTCTGATCGACGGAAACGACTTGACGGGACGCCTTTCAGTGGGCAGTTCACAGGCCTGAATTTTGCTGCCCGCTGGCAGCGGCCGGCGAAGGCTTCGTCCGGAATGATGAACAAGGCTCCCATGCGGGCCGCCAATAAAGGATGATATGATGGACGATACCAGCACCACCGAAACCGTCGCCGCCGCAGAACTGCGTCAGTTCATCGAGCGCGTTGAGCGCCTCGAAGAGGAAAAGGCCGCCATTCAGGGCGATATCAAGGATGTCATGGGCGAGGCCAAGGGTCGTGGTTACGACACCAAGGCGATCCGCACCATCATCCGTCTGCGCAAGAAGGATGCCAATGAGCGCATCGAAGAAGAAACGATTCTCCAGACCTATATGGCCGCGCTCGGTATGGAATGATCGGTTGAGAACGTCTCAATGAAAAATCGCCGCTTCTGCGGCGATTTTTGTTTGGGCCTCTGCCCAATTCAGCCGCGCGTGCCGGCGAGCTTTTCCGAAAGGTCGGCAGCTTCCTTGCGGGCGTCCTTGTCCGCAGGATAAAGCGCCAGATAACGCTCCCAGGCCTTCAGCGCCAACTCGTCGCGGCCCGAGGCTTCGAGGATGTTGGCAAGGCTTGCGAGTGCCGGGAAATAGCGCGGCTCCCTTTCCAGCGTCAGATTGATATCCGCCATCGCCTTGCGGGTATCACCATCGGCGAAATGGACCATGGCGCGGCGATACGGCGCCTGCACATAGTCAGGATCGAGCAAAACAATCTGGTCGAGAAAATCGTAAGCGGCGGCGTTGCGCTTTTCGTCGGCGGCTTCGCCCGCCCATTGCATCAGGAGATTGATTGTCGCGCTGCCGGAATCATTCCATTCGGAGGCGATCTGGTTGGCAATGCTACGTGCCTTGACCGCATTCCGTTCTTTTTTCAGCGATGCAAAAAGAGTGTCAATGGTTTTGGCGGGTGAAGGCGCGGATTCCGCAACAGCAGGTGCCTGCCCGTCCGCCGCATGGGCAATCGCAGCCATTCCCGGAAACGGGAGGCTTGAAAACAGGAAGCCCTGAGCGAGAATGATAGCCGTGCAAAAACGATTTGGGCGCATGGGTTAAAGCTTAACCCGGCTGCGCCCAATATCAAATGCAAACTTCTGCACTGTCAACAAAGTGATCCGCGAAATCATCGCGAACCGCAGTCAATCAGCCCTGACGAGCCTTGAAGCGCGGGTTCTGCTTGTTGATGATGTAGACGCGGCCCTTGCGGCGAACCAGGCGGTTATCGCGATGACGGGCCTTAAGCGCTTTAAGCGAATTCTTGATCTTCATTTTACTGGTCCGCAGTTTTGCACGGATTTTGCCGTGCTATTCAAACAATCAAAAGCGCGCAACGGGGCGCGCTCTTTTCGGTTGGCAGGCAGATACCCGTTTGAGCCCTGCCTGTCAACACTTGGCCGTGCCTTTGCCTTAAAAGACTAGGCTTTTCCTGTGTGCAGAAGCTCGGTCACATGGCCCATCTTGCGGCCCGGCCGTGCTTCCGTCTTGCCGTAGAGATGCACGAGACAGTCTTTTTTCGACAGCCATGCCGGCACATCGTCGATGTCGTCGCCGATCAGGTTGGTCATGACGCAATCGGAGTGGCGCTCCGTGCTGCCGGGGGCGAGGCCCGACACGGCCCGGATATGCTGTTCAAACTGCGAGATCACGCAGGCCGCTTCCGTCCAGTGGCCGGTATTGTGAACGCGTGGCGCCATTTCATTGGCAACCAGCGAACCATCCGGCAGGACGAAGAATTCGATGCCGATGACGCCGACATATTCGAGCGCGGCCAGAAGCTTCTCTGCTGACTCCACGGCAACCGCCTTCGCGGCACCGGAGAGCGCTGCCGGAACAGTGGACGTGTGCAGAATGCCGTTCAGATGGACATTCTCGGCGGGATCATAACAGGTGACAGTACCGTCCTGGAAACGGGCGGCGATGATCGAAATCTCCCGCTCGAAGGCGACAAAGCTCTCGAGAATGAGCGGCGCGCCGCCGAGCGCTGCAAAGGCACCCGCGAGGTCTTCGCCGCCCCGGAAGAGACGCTGGCCCTTGCCGTCATAACCCATGCGACGGGTCTTCAGTACGCCCTTGCCGCCGAAAGCGGCCAGAGCAGTTTCCAGCTCTTCCTGGCTGTCCACTGCACGAAAATCGGCGGTCGGGATGCCGCCACCATTGAGGAAGCGTTTTTCAGTCAACCGGGCCTGCGAGGCGCTGAGCGCCTGCGCCGGTGGATAGACGGGAACGGAGAGGCTGAGCTTTTCGGCGGCCGCGACCGGCACGTTTTCAAATTCGTAGGTCACGACCTCGCAGCGGTTTGCGAGGTCCGCAAGCGCTTTTTCGTCATCATATTCCCCGACGATCTGGTCGTTGCAGACCTGCGCAGCCGGGCAATCGGCCTGCGGTTCCAGCACGATGGTTCGGTGGTTGAGACGGGCAGCGGCCATCGCCAGCATGCGCCCGAGCTGCCCGCCGCCGATGATGCCGATGGTCAGGTTGGTCGTCTTTGCCATCCCTTCGGTCGTCACTGGGCGCTGTCCATGGGATATTCGGCGACGGCTGCCGACTGGCGCGCACGCCAGGCATCAAGCCGGTCAGCGAGGTCCTCGTCGCTCAGCGCCAGAACCGCAGCGGCGAGAAGGGCCGCATTGATCGCGCCGGCCTTGCCGATGGCGAGCGTGCCGACGGGAATGCCGGCGGGCATCTGAACGATGGAATAGAGGCTGTCCTGACCGGACATGGTCTTTGACTGAACCGGAACGCCGAACACCGGAAGCGGCGTCATTGAGGCCGTCATGCCGGGCAGATGGGCAGCGCCGCCGGCGCCCGCGATAATGACCTTGAAGCCTTCGTCCTTCGCGCCATTGGCGAAGTCATAAAGCCGGTCCGGGGTGCGGTGGGCGGAAATGATGCGGGCTTCGTATTCGATGTCGAGCGCATCCAGCGTATCGGCGGCGTTCTTCATGGTCTCCCAGTCGGACTGGCTGCCCATGATGATGGCGACGGGGGGCGTTTCTGCTGTCACGTAATCTCTCCGGCTCAGGCGATGATATCGGGAATGACCTGGTCTTCGAGCTGGGTCATCTTGTCCTTGACGGCCAGCTTCTTCTTTTTCATGCGCTGTATTCTCAGCGCATCGCAGCTGGTCTGGATCATCGCGTTGATCGCCGCGTCATAATCCTCATGCTCCTGGCGCAGCCGCGCCAGCGTGAGCCTGATGTCCGCCTGGTCCTGATCGGGCATCTCGTCATCCCCATTTTATGCTAGCCGGATCGGCTCCGGCGCGTCTGTGATCGTTCACGAGCCTCTATCATCAAATCGCGGTAACGGGAAGTTATCCCTTGCGACCAAATTGCCCACTTATTGCCTTCATTTCGCCTTCGACAAGACCAACGATCCGTGTCACATTGTCGTCGCAAACCTGAAACTCCAGCGATGGAGAGCTGGAGGTAGGCTTAAAAATGGAAGGACGTGCCGCATGACCATTCAGGCTCATATTGCATCGCTCGAAAAGAAACACGGTGCTCTGGAGGAGGAGCTCGAAAGTATTCTTGCTTCCCCGTCCTCTGACGATAGAGAGATCGCCGACCTCAAACGCCGTAAACTGCGCCTGAAGGATGAACTGCAGAGGCTTAAAGCCTCCACAAGGCACTAATTGATGCCAAACCGCAGCCTTCAATGAAGGACTGACGGATTCCTTTTCGGCCCTGACGGCACCTGCGTGCTGCCAGGGCCTTTTAGTGGCTGCCTGAGCCTAGAAAGGCAACCCGTCCCAAAGCAGTTTCAGCGCGGCAATCAGCGCCATGGAATACATCAGCGGGTAAAACACGGATGGTTTCAGATATTTCACCACCCTTGCACCGGCAAGCGTCGCCAGCATCGCCACCGGCAGTAAGCTGGCCGAGGTTTTGAGGTTGGTGGCATCAAGCGCGCCGAGCGCGAAATAGGGAATGAGCTTGATCGCATTCATGATGGCGAAGAAGCGCACGCTCATGCCGGTATAGGTCTTTGGATCGAGCTTCAGCGGCAGAACATAGATCTGAAAGGGCGGTCCACCCGCATGGGCAACGAAGCTCGCATAACCGGAAAGGCTGGACCAGAGCGTGGCAGCAGCCGGTCTTTGCGGTTTGGCCGGAATTTCCTGTCCCTTACGGCTTTTGAAACTCTCCTGAAAATAACGCAGCACGAACAGGATCGTCACCGAGGCGACGACGAGGCGCATGGCATCCGCGGAGATGAGGCTTGAGGTCGCCCAGCCGAGCGTGATGCCGGCGATTGCGCCGGGCAGCATGATGAGGAGCGTTTCCCGGTGGTTGTGGTGCCGCCAGGCCCAAAGCGCCACGAGATCCATCACGATCAGGATCGGCAGAAAGATCGCGGCGGCCTGCACAGGCGATACGGCAAGCGCCATCAGCGGCACGCCCATTAGGGCCAGTGCGCCGCCCAGCCCGCCCTTGGAAAGGCCGACGAGCACGACTGCGGGGATGGCGACGAGATAAAAATGAAAATCGGTCAGCATGGATGGACAGTTGATCCTTTCGCCGGTCCGGTTTATCGGATTTGTCATATGAAAACGAGTGCAGATTGCGCGGCAAGCGTCTTCTGTCTGAAATGGACGAACCGATGACCCTAGTTGAAGATCGTTGCCGCCTTGTCCTGATCGTTCCGGAATCGGACGACGCGCAAAAGCAGGCGACAGAAGTGGAAGAAGCATTGCGGGGCGGCGATGTCGCTTCCGTCATCATTCCGCAATATGGTCTGGATGACGCCGCTTTCCAGAAACGCGCCGAATTGATCGTGCCTGTCGTGCAAAAGGCCGGTGCGGCGGCGCTCATTGCCGGAGACAGCCGCGTTGCCGGTCGCGTGAAGGCGGATGGCCTTCATGTGGCTGGCAATGCCGAGGCGCTTGCCGAGGCCGTGGAAAAGTTCACGCCGAAGCTGATCGTCGGCGGCGGCAATGCGGATGACCGTCACAAGGCTCTGGAGCAGGGCGAGTCCAATCCGGATTATGTGTTTTTCGGAAAGCTGGAAGGCGACATCAAGCCTGAGGCGCACCCCAAAAACCTGGCTCTCGGTGAGTGGTGGGCGTCGATGATCGAAATTCCGGCCATCGTCATGGGTGGCACGGATGTGTCTTCGGTTGTTGCCGTAGCTGAAACCGGCGTGGAGTTCGTGGCGATGCGCAGCGGCGTCTTTGACAATGCCGGTGGCGCTGCCCAGGCGGTTTCTGAAATCAACGCCCTGCTTGACGAAAAAGCGCCACGGTTTGGCGGTTGATACAGGCGATGATCATGCGCTCGGTTCACCTCTGCTTTTCCGTTTCGCTGCTGACGCTTGCTTTCGGCGCGCCGGCGGGTGTCGCTTTTGCTCAATCCGGGCCGCAGAGCGAAAGCAATGCGCTTTCCCGCCAGCTGGAAAATGAGGCTCAGCCGACCCGTCAGGGCAGGGTGCAATCCGAAGAGCAGAAGGACTTGCAGCCGTCCGCAGGCGTCAATGTCTATCAGCGCATGGGTGCGGAGCTGCCCGCCCTGCCGCCTGAAAAGGAATTCAAGGGCCGGGTGGACGAAGCCTATGGGCATTTCCAGCGCGGTGAATATGTGCAGGCGCTCGACAAGGCGCTGAACCGTGCGCAGAACGGTGACGCATCCGCCCAGACGCTGGTGGCGGAAATGATGTCGCGTGGTCTGGGCATTGCCCGTGACGAAAAAACCGCTGCTTTCTGGTATCAGCAGGCTGCAGAGGGTGGCGATCCCGTTGCCATGTTCAAATTCGCCCTGATCCTGATGGAAGGCAAATTCGTCACCCGCGACAAGGCGAAAGCTGACGATTTCATGCGCCGCGCCGCGGAAGGCGGTAATGCCTCTGCTCAGTTCAACTGGGGCCAGATTCTGGTTTCGGAAAATCCCGGCGCCAAGGGCCTGCTGATGGCTTTGCCTTTCTACGAAAAATCCGCTGACCAGGGCATTGCAGATGCGCAATATGCGGTGTCGCAGATTTACTGGTCGGTGAAGGACGTGCCGGCCGAAAAGAAGGCCAAGGCGCGGGACTGGCTGATGCGGGCCGCAAAGGCGGGTTACGACACCGCGCAGGTCGATCTTGGCATCTGGCTGGTGAATGGTTTCGGCGGCGAGCGCAATCTGGATGAGGGCTTCCGCTGGCTATACGGTGCGGCACAGCGTGGTAATGTCGTGGCGCAGAACAAGGTGGCGCATCTTTATATTCAGGCGCTTGGCACCCGGCCCGATGCGGTCGAAGCGGCCAAATGGTATGTGCTTTCCCGTCGCGCGGGGCTGAAGGATCCCTCCCTCGAGGACTTTTATCTCGGGATCACCGACGAGCAGCAGAAGAAGGCGATTGAGGCCGCAAATCGTTTCCGCCCGACGTGATGGCAGACGGGCCTAACCACGCTGGCGCGGCCGCATGGGCTTTTTGCCTTGAATTTCCGCGCGTTTTGTGGTCTTGAACCGCAAACTTTCAATTCAAGAAAATAATGACGTGCCTGCCCGGTGAACTTCCGGGCGGTTCGCAAGCTTTCCAGGAAACAAATTCGATGGCCCGTTCAGCCCTTCTCAATGTCATGGTTCAGGCCGCCATCAAGGCGGGTAAGTCTTTGTCGCGTGACTTCGGTGAAGTGCAGAACCTTCAGGTTTCGGTCAAGGGGCCGAGCGATTTCGTCTCGCAGGCGGATCTGAAAGCCGAAAAGATCGTGCGCGATGAATTGATGAAAGCCCGCCCGACCTATGACTTCCTGGGTGAAGAAGGCGGCGAGGAAAAGGGTAGCGATGGCGCGCATCGCTGGATCGTGGATCCGCTTGATGGCACCACTAACTTCCTGCACGGCATTCCGCATTTTGCGGTTTCCATCGCGCTGGAGCGTAACGGTGAAGTCGTTGCCGGTGTGATCTTCAATCCGGCCACCGACGAACTCTACACCGCCGAGCGTGG
This sequence comes from Agrobacterium tumefaciens str. B6, assembly GCF_001541315.1. Taxonomy (GTDB): domain Bacteria; phylum Pseudomonadota; class Alphaproteobacteria; order Rhizobiales; family Rhizobiaceae; genus Agrobacterium; species Agrobacterium radiobacter. The sequence goes on from NZ_LMVK01000003.1 coordinate 72,023, forward strand.
CGGCGGCGCGTTCCTCAACGATCGTCGCATCCGTGTTGCCGCGCGCAAGGCGCTGACCGATTGCGTCATCGGCTGCGGCGTGCCGCATCTCGGTCGCGGCAATCACGGCAAGTTCCTGGTCGAGCTTCGCCATGTCATGGGTGAGGCTGCCGGCATCCGTCGCATGGGCGCGGCTTCGCTCGATCTGGCTTATGTCGCCGCGGGCCGTCTCGACGGTTACTGGGAAGCCGATCTTTCGCCATGGGATATGGCGGCCGGTCTGGTGCTGATTCGTGAAGCCGGCGGCTTCGCATCCGACATCAAGGGCGGCACGGATATCTTCGGCAGCGGCACCGTTGCTGCCGGAAATGAATATATCCACAAGGCGCTCGTTGAGGTCGCCAACCGTCCCATCCCGGGCCGCTGATCGGTTTTCGGCGGAAAACCTGTCGTTTTCTACAAGTTTTAGACGCCCGGCGAATGTTCGCCGGGTGTTTTTGTTTTCCATTGCCGGGTGCTCACACATTTTCCTAAAACGCCTGTGACGAAAGACCGGCTTTTCGCTTCAAATCGTCGCAATTTTCAAATAGCTTCCGCTGGATACCTGACCAGAGGGAATGCGAACGTTATGGCGGATTCGGAGCTGCTCGATCTTGGCGTCGAGAAACCGGTGACCACACGGCAATACAGCCACAAGCTGTCCAGCCCCACACCGTTTCTCTGGACGATGGTTCTGTTTCTGATCCTCGTCGGCTTTCTGGCGGCCATTCTCTATCGGCAGGCGCACACCGCCTTCATGACCAATCCGGGGCTCAACGGCTTCATTCTCGGCGTGTTGGCCATCGGCATCATTCTGGTGTTTACGCAGACGATGAGCCTGCGCTCGGAAGTCCGCTGGTTCAATGCCTTTCGTGCTGCCGGCAGCGTCGAAAAGGTCGGCCGTGCGCCAAAACTGCTTGCGCCGATGAGCACGCTGATCGGCAAGCGCGGCGAAGTCCGGCTTTCCACGGTCACGCAGCGGACCATCCTCGATTCCATCGCAACACGACTCGACGAATCGCGTGATACCTCGCGTTATCTCGTCGGCCTGCTGGTGTTTCTCGGTCTGCTCGGCACCTTCTGGGGCCTGATCGGCACCATCGGCGCCATCAGCAATGTCATCCAGTCGCTCGATCCGAGCGCCGGTGACAGCAACGATATTCTGAGCTCGCTCAAGGCCGGTCTCACCGCGCCGCTGGCGGGCATGGGAACGGCCTTCTCCTCGTCGCTGCTCGGTCTTTCAGGTTCGCTGATCCTCGGTTTTCTCGATCTTCAGGCCGGTCGCGCGCAGAACCGTTTTTACACCCAACTCGAAAACTGGCTGTCATCGGTAACTGACACCTCGGCGGAAGGGCCGAGGGAGTTCAAGGCCGTTGAGCCGGGCGCCATGGTCAGCACCGAGCGTTCGCTTGCGGCCATGACCAGCCTTGCCGAGGGCATTCAGGGTCTGGTCAAGAACATGCGCAGCGAACAGCAGATGCTGCGTGACTGGATCGAGGCGCAGCAGGAGGAATCGAAATCACTCCGCCGCACGCTCGACCGGCTGTCGGCGCGGATCGATAGCGACACGAAATCATCCGGACGCACCCGGCACGATAACGGGAGCGAGTAGCCATGGCGCTTGCGCGCAACCGCCGCCGCGACAGGGGTGTGGATTATTGGCCGGGTTTCGTCGATGCGCTTTCGACGCTGCTGATGGCCATCATGTTTTTGCTGACGGTCTTCGTGCTGGCGCAATTCGTACTGTCGCGCGAAATTACCGGCAAGGACGAAGTGCTGACGCGCCTCAACAGCCAGATTGCCGAACTGACCGAACTTCTGGCCATGGAAAAAGGCAACAAGCAGGATATTGAGGACGCGCTAGCAAGCCTGCAATCGACGCTCGCAGCTTCAGAAAACGAGCGTTCCCGACTGCAGGCGCTTCTCGATGCGGGATCGGGCAACAATGCGAACGCCAATGCCCGGATTGGCAGCCTGACCGGCGAGCTGGACGACCAGCGGCAGGCCAATTCCCGCGCCTCCGCGCAGATCGAATTGCTGAACCAGCAGATTGCGGCGCTGAGAGCGCAGATCGCTTCGGTGGAAGCCGCCCTGCAGGCTTCGGAAGCCAAGGATACCTCGTCTCAGGTCAAGATCGCCGATCTCGGCCGTCGCCTCAATGTCGCGCTGGCGCAGCGGGTGCAGGAACTGAACCGCTATCGGTCTGATTTCTTCGGGCGGCTGCGCGAAATCCTGTCGGACCGCGAAAATATCCGCATCGTCGGTGACCGGTTCGTCTTCCAGTCCGAAGTGCTATTCCCTTCCGGCGGCAATGAACTCAATCCGGAAGGACAGACGGAGATGGAGAAGCTGGCGGTCGCGCTGCTCGATCTCGCCAAGGAAATTCCGGCGGAGATCAACTGGGTCCTGCGCGTGGATGGCCACACGGATAATGTCCAGCTTTCCGGTTCCGGACGTTACCGGGACAATTGGGAACTATCCTCGGCCCGTGCCACCTCTGTGGTGAAATTCCTGATTTCCAAGGGCGTCCCGGCAAACCGGCTGGTCGCCGCTGGTTTCGGCGAATATCAGCCGATTGCCGAAGGCGATACCCCGGAAGCACGGCAGCAGAATCGCCGTATCGAACTCAAGCTCACCGAGCGCTAGCATTTATGGAGAATGCATGACGTTTCCACACGAGCCTTACGCCGTTGCTCAACTGGCAATGTCACAGTTGAAGTCGGCCATTTATCTCCTACTGAAGGACGCTAAGAGCGTCGGAATGAAGAATTCTGAAATCGGTCGGGCGCTTGGAATCTACACGGGCCATGTTGAGCACGAAGGCCATATTTCACGGACTTTGTTGTCGATTATGGAGGCAGAGGGCGTGGTAGAGCAAAATAAAGAAACAAAGCTCTGGTCGCTAAAAAAAATCTAGCTCGCTCAAGATTTTTATCTCCCACATTCGGGGCCCCTGCGATAAGTTCTGAATTTACGTTCGCGTAAAAGTAATTCCGTCATATCTGGGAGGGGCTGATGGAACGCTATGATGTGATCGTTGTCGGCGCTGGGCTTGCCGGGCTGGTGGCGGCAACCGAGGCTGCTGAGCGAGGTTTCAGCGTCTGTGTCGTGGATCAGGAGGGCGAGCAGAACCTTGGCGGCCAGGCCTTCTGGTCGCTGGGCGGTCTGTTTTTCGTCGATAGCCCCGAACAGCGCCGGATGCGGGTGCGAGACAGTATCGATCTTGCAAGGCAAGACTGGTTCGGCTCAGCGGGTTTCGACCGTCCGGAGGATTATTGGCCGCGCCGTTGGGCGGAGGCCTATCTCGATTTCGCTGCCGGTGAAAAACGCGAATGGCTGCACCGTATGGGCATGCGCTGGTTTCCTGTGGTCGGCTGGGCCGAGCGCGGCGGCAGCCTCGCCCATGGTCATGGCAATTCCGTTCCGCGTTTCCATGTCACGTGGGGCACGGGTCCGGGCGTACTCGCACCCTTCGTTAAAAAGGCGAAGGCCATGGCGGCAACCGGCCGGCTGACCTTCCGTTTTCGCCACCGGGTTGATCGTCTGGAGGTCGCCGACGGCCGGGTGACCGGCATTTCAGGCGCTGTTCTTGCAGCAGACCCCGTGCAACGCGGGCAGGAGAGCAGCCGGGAAGAGCAGGGCGATTTTACTTTCTCCGCTGCGACGGTCATCGTCAGTTCCGGCGGCATCGGCGGCAATCAGGAGCTGGTGCGGCGCAACTGGCCGGTGGAACGGTTGGGCGAGCCTCCCGCAAGCATGGTCTGCGGTGTTCCCGCGCATGTGGATGGCCGCATGATCGCCATTACGGAAACGGCTGGCGGAGCCGTCATCAATCGTGACCGCATGTGGCATTATACCGAGGGCGTGAAAAACCATGATCCGATCTGGCCGGGTCACGGGATCCGCATTCTGCCCGGTCCCTCGTCCTTCTGGTGCGATGCGGATGGAAACCGCCTCGCCGCCCCCGCCATGCCGGGTTTCGATACGCTCGGCACGCTTAAAATGCTGGGCGAACGCGGCAGCGGCCATAGCTGGTTCATTCTGACCAAGGTGATCATCAAGAAGGAATTTGCGCTTTCAGGCTCGGAGCAGAATCCTGATCTGACCGGCAAGGATATACCGCTGCTGCTCAAAAGGTTGGGCAAGGAGCCGCCGGGACCAGTGCGTGCTTTCATGGAGTGCGGCGAAGATTTCGCGGTTCGAGATACGCTGGAAGAACTCGTGGCGGCGATGAACGCCATCAGTGGCGATAACCGGCTGCATATAGACCATATCCGCCGGCAGATCGAAGCGCGCGACCGTGAAATCGAAAATGGTTTCAGTAAGGATGCCCAGGTAACGGCCATCCATGGCGCACGTCGTTATCTTGGCGACCGGCTGATGCGGACGGCAAAACCGCACCGGCTGCTCGACCCGTCGATGGGACCGTTGATTGCCGTGCGGCTGCATGTGCTGACGCGCAAGACGCTTGGCGGCCTTCATACCGATCTTGAAGCGCGGGTGCTGGATGCTGCCGGTGAGCCGGTGCCGGGGCTTTATGCCGCCGGCGAAGTGGCGGGTTTCGGTGGCGGTGGCATGCATGGCTACAACGCGCTGGAGGGCACATTCCTTGGCGGCTGCCTGTTTTCGGGCCGCATTGCCGGACGCAGCGTGCTGGCGTGAGCCGTTGAGAGCGGAATGGTGAAACACCAGCGGTTTTGCCTGAAATTCCGCTCCGATCGCGTGAACTAAGCCTGGGCGCGCAATTCGTCCGGTCCGGTCTGGAATTGCAGCCGGGCAAGCCGCGCATAAAGGCCGTTCTGGCGGATGAGGCTCTGATGCGTGCCTTCTTCAATGATGCGGCCTTCATCCATCACCAGAATACGGTCGGCCTTCAGCACGGTGGCAAGACGGTGAGCGATGACGATGGTGGTGCGGGTTTTCATCAGCTCATCAAGCGCCTTTTGAACCAGCGTTTCGCTTTCCGCATCGAGTGCCGAAGTCGCTTCGTCGAGCAGCAGGATCGGCGCATTGCGCAGGATGGCGCGGGCAATGGCGATGCGCTGGCGCTGGCCGCCGGAAAGCGTCACGCCGCGTTCACCCACCTGGGTATCGTATCCATCGGTGAGACGTTCGATGAAGCTGTCGGCCTGTGCGGCGATGGCGGCGGCGCGCACCTCCTCGCGTGTCGCGTCAGGTCGGCCAAAGGCGATATTGTCGTGGATGGAGGAGGCGAATATCGCCACATCCTGCGGAACGATGGACAGGCGCGCGCGCAGATCGGCGAGGGTGACGTCGCGGATATCCGTGCCATCGACGGTGATGCGGCCCTGTTGCGGATCGTAAAAGCGCATCAGCAGCGAAAAGACCGTGCTCTTGCCCGCACCTGAAGGCCCGACGATTGCGACGGTTTCGCCGGCTCTGACCTTGAAGGAGAGGCCGGAGACGATCGGCCGCCCTGTCGCAAGCGGGTAGACAAAATCGACATTTTCGAATTCGGCTTCGCCGCGCGGAGGCTGCGGCATGGCGACAGGGGTTGCGGGTTCTGCGACGGGCGAGCGCTCGTTCAGCAGTTCGGAAAGCCGTTCGGCCGCACCACCCGCCTGCGCCAGTTCACCCCAGACTTCCGAGAGCTGGCCGAGACCGCTTGCCGCGATGACCGAATAAAGCACGAACTGACCGAGCGTGCCTGCCGTCATGCCGCCAGACAGGACGCTTTGCGCGCCATACCAGAGAATGCCGACGACGCTGCCGAAGACCAGCGCGATGGCGACGGCGGTGAGAATGGAGCGTGCGCCGATCGCTGCCCGAGCGCCCTGATAGGCGGCTTCCACGGAAGCGCCATAACGGGCATTTGCCAGCACCTCGGCGTTAAAGGACTGCACGGTGCGGCTCGCAGCAATCGTCTCGGAAGCATAGGCGGCGGAATTGGCCAATGTATCCTGCGTGGTGCGGGAGCGGGCGCGAACCGAGCGCCCGAAGGCGATCAACGGAAAAACGATGAAGGGAATGGCAAGCAGCGCAAGGCCCGAAAGACCGGGGCTGGTATAGATCATCATCGCCACGGCACCACAGCACATGATGATGTTGCGCAAAGCCACGGAGGCGGAAGACCCGAATGCCGAGCGGATCTGCACCGTATCGGCGGTCAGTCGCGAGGTCAGTTCGCCGGATCGATTGCTATCGAAAAACTGCTGCGACAGGGTGGTGAGATGGGCGAAGACATCGCGGCGCAGATCGGCAACGACCCTTTCACCAATGGTCATGACGTAATAATAGCGCATGGCGCTGGCAAGCGCGAGGAGCACGGCAATCGCCAGAAGCACGGCGAAATAGCTGTTGATCATGCCGCCATCCGGCGTCTGGAAACCGTGGTCGATGATGCGGCGAACGGCAAGCGGCAGGGCCAATGTCGTGGCGGAGGAAAGCACAAGCGCGAAAAGAGCTGCCGCCATCAGGCCGCGATAACGGCTCAGATAGGGGAAGAGGCCAAGAAGCGGCTTCAGGCTTCTCTGTTTCGCAGCTTTCTGCTCGTCAATATCTGCCACGTCCTCTATGCTCCTTGTTCAATGCCGTTTTTGGGCCTTTTGCGGGTGAATTTCCGGCGCGCGGTAAAATTCCAGCCCCTGCGGCCATCTCCTTTCACAAGGGGATAGCAGGCTCTTGTTATCTGGGCGACCTTCATGTATAGGCTCCGCATCGAATTGGGAAGCCATAGCCCATCTGGTCTATGGCTTCATTTATTGAAATGGCTCAGTTGACGCAATTGCGGCAAATGGACCGCACGTCACTTAACCAGGAAGATTGTCATGAAGGCTGATATCCATCCCGCTTATCACACGATCAAGGTCGTCATGACCGATGGCACCGAATACGAAACCCGCTCTACCTGGGGTTCGGAAGGCGCAGTCATGAACCTTGAAATCGACCCCAAGTCCCATCCGGCATGGACGGGCGGCAACCAGCAGCTTATGGACCGCGGTGGTCGCGTTTCCAAGTTCAACAAGCGTTTCGGCGGCCTCGGCCTCTGATCCACTTGCGGACGGATTGTATAAAAAAGCCCGGTTTTTCCGGGCTTTTTTGTTGTCTGCTTTTCGCGGCCGTGCATATGGGTGTAACGACCAAAACAAAAAAGCAGGCTTTTCAGCCTGCTTTTCAAATTGTCCGGATAAGGTCGTCTTTTCTCAGTTGATCGAGAAAGCTGTGCGCAGAAGATTGAGCTGCGCCTGCACGCTGTTTTCATTGTCCGGCACCTTGGCGGCTTCGGACGGGCGATAGATTTCGCGGTCGAGCAGGGCGATGCGGTTCTGGAGACGCAGCGAGCGCTCGATGAGGTCGCGGAAGGATTCGGGCAGGTCGTTCCAGCCGGGCGCGTTACGGTCGACATTAAAGCTGTCGAGCCGCACCTTGTTCTTTTCGCTCAGAACCTGATCGCGCGTCATTTCGCCATTGTTGACGGCGCGCTGCAGAAGCAGCCAGGAGGCCATCTGCATCAGGCGGGTGGTGAGGCGCATCGATTCCGCCGCATAAAGTACCGAGGCCATGCGCGGCAGCACCTTGGAGGCGGCGCGGCCGGCACCGTCGAGATAACTTGCCGTTTCCTCAACCAAGGTCATGCCTTCGGTATAGAGGGTCTTGAACTGGTTGGAAGCAGCCGCGCGACCCGCAAAGCTTATGGTATTTAAAACCTGTTCCGACATTTTCTTTAAATCCCTGCTCACGCACCACACTGTCAGGCAACGACGACCCGGATATTTTGTTCCGGCCTTTAGTGTTTTCAGGATGGTATCTTTACCTGAAATGCGCAAGGCAATTATTAAAGAAGGGTTAATACCCACAGTTTTACGGAATCCGGCAAGCGGCAAAAAAAGAGCCGCGAAAGCGGCTCTCAAGGTAAAACAGGGAGAAAAATCAGACCAATTCGCCGTATGGAGAAGATGCCTGAGGTCCAGAAGAACTGGACATGTATAGTAATCTCTCAGAAAGCTTAATTTTTGGTTAATGGTAAACGAAAGACTGCCCCGGAATATTCACTTCCAGATACCGCCTGAGCCGCAGCTTTAGGCATTGGAAGTGCAGTCCCATGTCTATTCTCAACTGCGCGTCAGGACCGGAAGAGATTCTCCGCCGCCTGCCTGCCGGCGGATTTCCGTGTCCTCTCCTCTTCCAGCCGGGTGATTTCGGCTTGCAGAAGATCGATACGGCTGCTCAGTTCGTCCACCGAAAGAAGGCTGAGATCGCCGCCGATCTCGTGCGCTGCCGGTTTTTGCGGACGGTCATCGTCAAAGAGGCTCATATGCCTGCTCCTTTTTCCACATAGTCGCCATCGTCCCCGGGATATTGCTGCGCGCGCGGATCAAGCGCAATACTTTCCGGCGTGACGAGCGTTGAGGGCGTCGTCGGCATCATGGTCGAGAAATTGTCTTTTTCCTCGGTCGAAAGTGCTGCGCGCTGGCGGCTTCTGATGATGGCATAGGCGGTGATGAGCAGATGCGCCACAGCCGTCACCAGAAACAGCGCATAGGGGCCGAAATGGGTCATGATCGCGCCGCCGAGCGTCGGGCCGATGATGGTGCCGATGCCGTAAAGCAGAAGCAGGCCACCCGAGACCTTGACGAAGTCTTCCGAGGCGGCGAAGTCGTTGGCATGCGCCACGGCGATGGGATAAAGCGCGTTGGCGGCGGCGCCGTAAATGGCGATCATGAAAATCAGCACATAGACGTCATGCGGTTGTACCACCGCGACAGCGAGGCCCGCGACCGCGCCAACCCCGGCAAGTCCCGCCAGCACGTAACGGCGGTCTATCCGGTCTGAAAGCCTTCCCGCCGGAAATTGCGCCAGCGCACCGACGAAAATCGTGACCGAAACCATGATGGCGATCATGGTCGGGTCCAGACCTGCGCGCGCGCCGAAGACGGCGCCGAGCGTGCCGTAAGCGCCGTTGGCAATGCCGATCATCAGGATGCCGACGAAGGAGACCGGCGAGTTGCGGTAAAGGGCCGGCAGATCCAGCTTCACCTTCTGTAACGGCTGCGGACTGGCCGCTTTCGAAAGCGTGGCCGGCAGAATGGCGATGCAATAGATGATGCCGCAGATCATGAACAGCGACGTATTGCTGATATCGCCCATCGGCACGATCATCTGCCCCGCCACGACCCCGAGCAGCGTGATGGCGATATAGAGCGAGAAGATCATGCCACGGCTTTCATTGGTGGCGCGCTCGTTCAGCCAGCTCTCAATGATCATCGAGGTGCCGGCCGTGCAGAAGCCGGTAAGCGCGCGCAGCGCGATCCACGATGTGTCATCGATGATAAGGCCGGTCATCAGCACCGTCAGGCACACCAGCGCTACGAAGGAGCCGAATGCCCGCACATGCCCCGCACGGCGCACGATGGCAGGCGCGACAAAGCAGCCGACGACGAAGCCCGCCGCCCACGAAGTGCCCAGAAAGCCCAGAATTTCATTGGAGTAACCTTCCGCCGAACCACGAACGGGCAGGATGAGACCCTGAAGGCCGTTGCCGAGAAAAAGAAACAGAGTGCTGGATAAAAGAGCGAATACGGGTAGAAGATTTCTGCTCATGAAAACACTCTCATGCGTTCGGACGGACGGTCGGACAGGCCATAGACGGGCGTTACCCGAATGAGTTGCACTCTTCTGGTGAACGGTAAAAATGTCCAGCCTGTGACGATGCAGAAATAAAGAAAAGGCTCAATAAATGACGAAGGCGATCGGCCTTTTTTTACTGCTGGCCATGGCGATCCAGATCATCCGGCCGCTCGGTCTGCCGGGCCTGAAGAAAAGAGGCGATTGCTGGAAGATCGCGGTTGCCGCCTTTGTCATCTGGTCGGCGACGCTGCTTCTGCGTCCGTAACGAAAAAGCCGCCCCAGAGGGCGGCTTTTGTTTGACTAAATGCCTGCCGGTGAGGGCCTCAGGCTGCCTTTTCGAGTTCCTGCTTCCAGTTACCCTTGGCGGCGAGGCTGTTCATCGCGGCGCGGTGCGTGAAGGCGCGCTGGCCGGCGGCGACATTTTCCTGCTTGCCGCCCCAGGTCTTGAGGGCCGTATCCTGAAGCGCGCGGCCGTAGGAATAGGTCAGTGACCAGGGCAGGTCGTAGCCGGCATTCATGGCGGAGAGATGCGCGGTTGCCTCTTCGGAGGACTGGCCGCCGGAAAGGAAGGCAATGCCCGGAACGGCTGACGGCACGGTCGCCTTCAGAACCTTCACGGTCTTTTCCGCCACTTCCTCGACCGAAGCCTTGCGGGCATTCTTGCCGTCGATGATCATGTTCGGTTTGAGGATCATGCCTTCGAGGTTCACGCGGGCGTCGAACAGATCCGCGAAAACGGTCTGGAGAACCCATTGCGTGACTTCCGCACAGCGGTCGATGTCATGCGTGCCCGGTTCGCCGTCCATCAGCACTTCGGGTTCCACGATCGGCACGATATCCGCCTGCTGGCAGAGAGCGGCGTAACGGGCGAGCGACTGGGAGTTTGCCTTGATAGAACCCCAGCTCGGACGCTGTTCACCGATGGTGATGACGCCGCGCCACTTGGCGAAGCGGGCACCGGCGTCATGATATTTGCGCAGGCGCTCGTAAAGACCGTCGAGGCCTTCGGTGATGAATTCGTGCGGGTGGAAAGCCATCGGCTTCGCGCCGATATCCACCTTGATGCCGGGCAGGCTGCCGGCCGCCTTGATGATATCAACGAAAGGCGTGCCATCGGCGGCCTTCTGGAACAGGGTCTCTTCATAAAGGATGACGCCGGAGATGTATTTCTTCATGGCGTCGTCGGAGCGGAACAGCATTTCGCGGTAGTCGCGGCGGGCGGTCTCGGTGGACTCCAGATTGATGCTGTCGAAACGCTTTTTGATCGTTCCTGTGGATTCGTCGGCTGCGAGCAGGCCCTTGCCGTCGGCAACCATTTTGATGGCGATGTCTTCGAGACGTTCGGTCATTTGCTATTCTCCCAAGGCACAATAAATTTCCGATAACAGAAGTTCCAGGGCAGGGAAATGGCACGCTAACTCATTGAAACGATTGAAATCATTTCAATCGTTTGAAACTTTTCCTCAAGGTGCCGCTTACCAAAAGACAAGGCCGGACAAGCATGGCTTGTCCGGCCTTGTGTCAGGCAAGTAAGGTAAGTTTACTTGGCGGCGGTCAGGATGGCAACGCCCGGCAGTTCCTTGCCTTCCATCCATTCGAGGAAGGCGCCGCCGGCCGTCGAGATATAGGTGAAATCGTCCGAAACGCCGGCATGGTTGAGTGCCGCCACGGTATCACCGCCGCCGGCGACGGAGACGAGCTTGCCGGCCTTCGTGCATTCGGCTGCGTGTTTCGCGGCAGCCACAGTCGCTGCGTCGAAAGGCTCGATTTCGAAAGCGCCGAGCGGACCGTTCCAGACCAGCGTTTCCGCGCGGGAAATCCAGGCCTTGATGCTTTCAACCGATTTCGGGCCAACATCGAGAACCATGGCGTCGGCGGGAATGGCGTTGATGTCGACGGTTTCATTGGCCGCACCGGCCTTGAACTCGCGGGCGACCACGCCGTCTTCCGGCAGCACGATGGCGCAGCCGGATGTCGCCGCCTCGATCATGATCTGCTTTGCGGTCTCGGCCAGATCATGCTCGCAGAGCGATTTGCCAACATTTGTGCCGCGGGCGGCAAGGAAGGTGTTGGCCATGCCGCCGCCGATGACGAGGGCATCGACCTTCTTGACGAGGTTCATCAGGAGATCGATCTTGCTCGAAACCTTGGCGCCTCCGACGATGGCGACCACCGGACGGACCGGCTGGCCGAGGCCCTTTTCCAGCGCCTCAAGCTCGGCCTGCATGGTGCGGCCGGCATAGGCGGGCAGGTGGCGCGCAAGACCTTCGGTGGAGGCGTGGGCGCGGTGGGCGGCGGAGAAAGCGTCGTTCACATAGATATCGCCGTTGGCCGCCAGAGCCTCGACGAAGGCGGGATCGTTCTTTTCTTCGCCCTTGTGGAAGCGGGTGTTTTCCAGAAGCAGGATATCGCCGTCGTTCAGTTTCGCGACGGCATCCGCCGCAGGCGCACCGACGCAGTCGGTCGCGAAGGAAACGGCGTGATCCAGCACTTCCTCGACGGCGGGCACGATCTGGGAAAGCGACATGTCGGCGACCGGTTCGCCCTTCGGGCGGCCGAAATGTGCGAGCAGGATGACTTTCGCGCCCTTTGAGGACAATTCCAGAATGGTCGGCGCAACACGTTCGATACGGGTTGCGTCCGTCACCTTGCCATCCGCGACCGGCACGTTGAGATCAACGCGGACGAGAACGCGCTTTCCGGCAATGTCGTTGAGGTCGTTGAGGGTCCTGAAAGCGGGCATAGGTCGATCCTGATTTGTTGCGAGTTCGGCACGGACCATACTATGCCTGATTGACGACGCAAGCCGGTCAGGCCTCATTTTCTCTCACTGTATTGGCCGGGGCGGGGGCGCTTTCTTCAACGCCGGCGGCGCGCGGCTGACGCTTCTGCGCCAGATAATCGCGCACACGGTTGAGGATTTCCGAAAAGCTGATGAAGATCGGCAGGCTGGTGGCCGGCTCCACCGGTTCGAGCGAGATTCCGACGCCGGTGATTTCCTCATGCTCGTCCAGTGTGCGGACGATCAGGACGATGGAGCCGAGGCGCACACGGTCGGCATAATCGGCCTTTCCGGCAAGGCGCGCCTCTATCAGTTCCGCGACGCTCATCGCCTGCTCGGCGGGCGAAAGCAGGCCGGGGCCATAGGCCGCGTCCAGCTCCTTCGCCGGGCGGGCGGGTGAGATCGCGAAGGTGCCGAAGAAATCGGCGTCGTCATCGGCAACCGGCAGGGCGCTGGCGAACAGCCGGTCGATCAGGCGGGAATAGCCGGGTGCGATGAAGAGATAGACGAGATCGTTTTCACGCAGCCGCCCGGCATATTGGTAGCGGATCGACTTGCCGTCGCGCACCACCAGCGAGGGCATGGCCCAGCGGGGAATACGTTCGCCCTGCATGATGGCGCTACCCTTGGCGACCCGGTAGGAAATCAGTTCATGATTGGCGGTGCCGGGAAGGTCCACCTCGAGCTTGTCCACCTCGCCCATGCGCGGCGGCACGATCAGCCCGAGCCTTGTTGCCACAGGCTTGATGGTCCAGCCCTGCACAAGCAGCGAGACCAGCACGATGATGAAGGCGGCGTTGAAATAGATCTGCGCATTACCAAGCCCGCCGAGAATGGGCATGATGGCCAGCAGGATGGAGACCGCGCCACGCAGGCCCACCCACGCCACGAAGGATGTTTCCTGCTGGGTATAGTTGAAGGGCATGAGGCTCAGCCACACCGCGAGCGGGCGGGCGACGAAAATCAGGAACAGCGCAAGCAGGACGGCGGGAATGGCGATTGCCGGAAATTGCGACGGCGTGGCGAGCAGGCCGAGCATCAGGAACATGATGATCTGGGCAAGCCAGGTCAGCCCTTCGTGGAAGCGGCGGATGGTTTCCTTGGCGAAAATCCTGCGGTTGCCGGCAACGATGCCCGCCACATAGACCGCCAGAAAACCGCTGCCGCCAAGCGTGCCAGGGAAAGAGAAGACGAGCAGCGCCAGCGCCAGCACGAATATCGGCGCCAGCCCGCGGTCGGCGGCGAAACGGTTGACGACGGTGGCGATCATGACGCCGCCAAGCAGGCCGAAAATCAGGCCGAGGCCCATTTCTTCGACGAAGAGCAGCAGGAAACCGCTATCGATACCGGCCAGCCCCTGACCCTTGGCAATGATCTCGACCAGCGCGACGGTGAGGAAGATTGCCATCGGATCGTTGGTGCCGGACTCGACCTCCAGCGTCGAGCGGACCTGATCGCGGATATGAATGCCGCCGATGCGCAGCAGGAAAAAGACGGCCGCCGCATCCGTGGAGGCGACGATGGCGCCGAGCAGCAGCCCCTCCAGCCACGAGAGCCCGAGCAGCAGGGCGGCTGCGCCCGCGAAGAACACGGAGGTCAGGATGACGCCGCCGGTGGCGAGCGCCACGGCAGGTGCTGCCGAAAGCCGGAAGGATTGTATCGACGTGCCGAAACCGGAATCGAAAAGGATGACGGCGAGCACGAGCGAGCCGAGCATATAAGCGAGCGGATTATTGGTGAACTCGATGCCAAGGCCATCCACCCCCGCCGCCAGGCCGATAACAAGGAAAAGCAGCAGGAGGGGCGCGCCGAAGCGGAAGGCGATGAGGCTCGAAAAGGCTGCGACGAGAACGAGAACAGTTGCCACCAGCAACAGAAGATAAAATGATTCCACGTCCACCGCCTCATTCAAACCGCGTTGACCGCTGCAATGAATGCTCTGCGCGTCTGCAGTCAATGCGCCACGGGTTGCGGTCTGTCAGCGCTGTTTCGGGTGGCGTTGAAAGGCGACGCAAGGCGGGTGTATCGAATGATACGGCAGGGCCGAAGTGCATTGCGCACGACCGTTATCCCTGTGTCTCTTGTCCGTCTCAAAGTGGACCAGACAAAGGCAGGAAATGGGAATTTTTTCGGCTCGCGGGCGAAAAAATGGATGGCAAGGAGAGCGGCAGATACCCCCGCAGAAACAATTCATCTTCCGGCGTCTCAACGTAACATAGAGACAATGCAGCTGCGTTATTGCTCTCGTCCGAATTGCTTTTCAACATTACCGGAGCGATCGGATGAAGCGGATAAATATTACTGGACTTATTATAGTATTGGCGGCGGGCTCGATTGTTTCGGGCTGCTCGAGCACGGAACAGACGGCTGAAAACATGGCCGCGCAACGCGAGCGCTGCCGCTCCTTTGGTTACCCCGAAGGCTCGCGGGATGCTGCCGACTGCATGATGAAGCTTTCCATGCAGCAAAGCGAGTTGAGGCAGCAGACTTTCGATACGATCTGGAGCAATGCCGGCTCGCGGGACCCAATCATCATCAACAACAGAAGGTGACGGTTGCGCGCCGGCGCTGGCAGCGGGTTGGCCCCTCTTGCCCAACGATGGTTTCGATCCGAAGCGCCCCGCCTTGCTTCCGGATCGATGCCGACGGGTTTCCTCGTTCCCGTCGGCATTTTTACAAATAAAAAGCCGGCAGGATTGCTCCTGCCGGCTTTTTGATCGAACTGAGTTCCGCTTAGATGGTCTTCGCGAATGCGACGGCCGTGTCCGACATGCGGTTGGAGAAGCCCCACTCGTTGTCGTACCAGGACAGGACGCGCACGAACTTGCCTTCCATGACCTTGGTCTGGTCGATCGCGAAGATCGAGGAGTGGCTGTCGTGGTTGAAGTCGCGGGAGACCAGCGGCTCTTCGGTGTAGCCGAGGATGCCCTTCAGCTTGCCATTGGCGGCGGACTTGATCGCTTCGTTGATTTCCTCAACCGTCGTGTCGCGCTTGGCGATGAACTTGAAGTCGACGACCGAAACGTTCGGGGTCGGAACGCGGATCGACGTGCCGTCCAGCTTGCCTTTGAGGTGCGGCAGAACGAGGCCAACGGCCTTGGCTGCACCCGTCGAGGTCGGGATCATGGACAGGGCTGCGGCGCGGGCGCGGTACAGATCCTTGTGCATGGTGTCCAGCGTCGGCTGGTCGCCGGTGTAGGAGTGGATCGTCGTCATGAAGCCATGATCGATGCCAACGACGTCATCGAGAACCTTAACGACCGGCACGAGGCAATTGGTGGTGCAGGATGCGTTGGAAATGACCAGATGGTCCTTCGTCAGCTGGTCGTCGTTGACGCCGAAGACGACGGTGAGGTCAGCGCCGTCAGCCGGAGCGGAAACGATAACGCGCTTGGCGCCTGCCGTCAGGTGAGCAGCGGCCTTGTCGCGGGCGGTGAAGATGCCGGTGCATTCGAGCGCGATATCGACGCCGAGTTCCTTGTGCGGCAGCGTTGCCGGATCGCGAACGGCCGTCACCTTGATCGGCTTGCCGCCGCCAACGATGATCGTGTCGCCTTCGACCTTTACGTCGGCAGGGAACTTGCCGTGGATCGAATCGTAGCGAAGCAGATGGGCGTTGGTTTCAACCGGGCCGAGGTCGTTGATGGC
The DNA here is from genome assembly GCF_001541315.1 of Agrobacterium tumefaciens str. B6. Taxonomy (GTDB): domain Bacteria; phylum Pseudomonadota; class Alphaproteobacteria; order Rhizobiales; family Rhizobiaceae; genus Agrobacterium; species Agrobacterium radiobacter. The sequence continues at coordinate 88,059 of NZ_LMVK01000003.1, forward strand.
AACAACTTCGATATCGGTACGGCCGGATTCGACGATGGCGCGCAGGACGTTGCGGCCGATGCGGCCGAAGCCGTTAATGGCAACTTTTACAGTCATTTACAGTCTCCCGAACAAGATATGTGCTTGGTCTTTGCGGAAATGTGAGGGCTTGGGAAGCCCTCACGCAAGTTTTGCCTCGACTGCGGCGACGACGGCTTCCGCCGTGATGCCGAAGTGCTTGAAGAGATCCTTCGCCGGGGCAGATGCTCCGAAGGAATGCATGCCGACGAAAGCGCCATCGTTACCGATGAAATAGTCCCAGCCCTGACGAATGGCGGCTTCGACCGCGATTTTGACCGGAGCCTTGCCGATGATGGCGTTGCGATAGGTTTCCGGCTGTTCCTTGAAGAGCTCGAAGCAGGGAACGGAAACGACGCGGACGGAAACGCCGTTGTCCTTCAGCGTTGCAGCGGCCTTGAGCGCCACTTCGGCTTCCGAACCGGATGCGAAGATCGAAACCTTGGCGTCGCTGGCGGATACGAGTTCGTAAGCGCCGTAAGCGGAAAGGTTCTTCTCTTCATATTCCTTGCGCGAGGGTGCAAGGTTCTGGCGGGTGAGTGCCAGGGCAGACGGACGATGCTTCTGCTCAAGCGCCAGCTGCCAGCATTCCGCCGTCTCGGTTTCATCCGCCGGGCGGAAAAGGAGGAGGTTCGGAATGGCGCGCAGCGCTGCAATCTGCTCCACCGGCTGGTGGGTCGGGCCGTCTTCGCCGACGCCGATGGAATCATGCGTCAGAACGGGGACGACGCGGATGCCCATGAGCGCGGCAAGGCGGATCGACGGACGGCAATAGTCCGAGAAGATCAGGAAGCCGCCGGCGTAGGGTATGAGACCGCCATGGAGCGCGATGCCGTTCATCGCGGCCGCCATGCCGTGCTCGCGGATGCCGTAATGCAGATAACGGCCGGAGAAATCCGTCGGGGTGATGGACTTCATCTGGCTGGTCTTGGTGTTGTTGGACGGCGTCAGGTCAGCCGAGCCGCCGACCATTTCCGGCAGGATGCCGTTGATGACTTCAAGCGAGTCTTCAGAAGCCTTGCGGGTGGCGACAGTCGGGTTGTTCTCGATGATCTTCTTCTTGAAGGCATCGATCGCGCTGTCGAAGTTGCCGGGCAGATCGCCGGCGAAGCGGCGCTTGAATTCGGCCTTCTTGCCGGCTTCGGTGGCTTCGAGACGGGCTTCCCAGTCCTGACGGGTCTTGGTGGAGCGCAGGCCGGCGAGACGCCATGCATCCAGCACGTCTTCCGGAATGACGAAAGCTTCGGCTTCCCAGTTGAGGCTCTTGCGGGCGGCGGCGATTTCTTCGGCGCCAAGCGGGTTGCCGTGAACCTTGTGGGTGCCCTGCTTGTTTGGTGCGCCAAAACCGATCACGGTCTTGCAGGCGATGAAGGTCGGGCGGTCGGATTTATGTGCAGCTTCGATCGCGGCGGCAATCGCATCCGGATCATGGCCGTCGACGCGTATGGTGTTCCAGTGAACAGCCTGGAAGCGGGCGATCTGGTCGGTGCTGTCGGAAAGGCCAACTTCACCGTCGATGGTGATGTTGTTGTCATCCCAGAATAGAACGAGCTTGTTGAGCTTCAGGTGGCCGGCAAGCGCGATGGCTTCATGGCTGATGCCTTCCATGAGGCAGCCGTCACCACACAGCACATAGGTGAAGTGGTTCTGCAGATCGGAGCCGAATTCTTCTTCCAGCTTGCGTTCGGCAATTGCCATGCCAACGGCGTTGGCGATGCCCTGGCCGAGCGGGCCGGTCGTCGTTTCGATGCCGGTCGCGTGGCCATATTCGGGATGGCCGGCGGTCTTGGAGCCGAACTGACGGAAACGCTTGATCTCGTCGATCGTCATGTCCTCGTAGCCCGTCAAATAGAGCAGCGAGTAAAGCAACATCGAACCATGGCCCGCAGACAGCACGAAGCGGTCACGATCCGGCCACAACGAGCTCTTGGGATCGAACTTCAAAAAGCGGGTGAAAAGAACAGTGGCGACATCAGCTGCGCCCATCGGCAGGCCGGGATGGCCGGAGTTGGCCTTCTCTACTGCATCCATGGCAAGAAAGCGGATTGCATTGGCCATCCGGTCGTGTTTGTCGCGAGAAATCATGGCTTTTCCGTCTGTTTCCGGGTGAAGGGAGATAGTTTTACGCAACTATCCAAAAAGCGGGTTGATCCATAGCAGGTGAGGCAGGCAAGTCAATAAATCCACGGGCAATTGCGGTTCTCTCAAGGATAAAAATCGTTTAGCAAAACGGGTGTCTCGAGAAAAATCGTGCGATATGTGTCGCCGTTTCCTCGTTCATCCACAGAGCAAAACGCCTCAATGCACTGGTTTGATTGACGTGATGATAAATCGGGTAATAACCTCTTGGATGTTGAAAAGGCCTGAAACCGGACGATTCGGCCGGTTACTTGCGAGTTGGAAAAAACGATGTCGGCTGAGAAGACCGTACAATCTGCGGTGACGGAGCTGAGCGCTGCCATCACAAATCTCGAAAATGCCATCGATATGCGTATCGAACGGCAAAGGGAGACGGGCGAAATCGATAACGAGGTCAAGCGGGTCCATGTCGATCGCGCAAGGCTCGCGCACGAGCTGGACCAGGCCGAGTTTCGCGCCAATCGTCTCGAAGAAGTCAACCGCGAGGTTTCCCGCCGTCTGGTGACGGCGATGGAGACGATTCGCGCGGTGCTGGATCGATAGGGAGCGGTTTCATGGCGCAAGTTACTGTTATGATCGACGGCAAGGCCTACCGCATGGCTTGCGAGGCAGGGCAGGAAGAGCACCTGACCGATCTCGCTACCCGTTTTGACCGTTATGTGGGGCATCTAAAGAGCCAGTTCGGCGAAATCGGTGATCTGCGCTTGACCGTCATGTCGGGCATCATGGTGATGGACGAACTTTCCGAGCTCAACCGCAAGATCGAAAAGCTGGAGGGGGAAATAGCGTCCCTTTCTCGCAACCGCGACGGTATGGCCGAACACAAGGCAAGATCGGACGAGATGGTTGCCGTTGCCATCAGCGATCTGGCCGACCGTCTGAACGGTATTACCGAAAAACTCCTGGCGCGGCCAAAGCCTGCGGCGCATTGATCGCCGGCAAAGCTTTCCAGCAACAAAATTCGTTCGTGGCCCTCTGGTGGTTTGGTTGGATACGTCCTATATCTAAGAGGCGTTCTGCGCTTCCCGACAGGAACCACAATCCCTGGGGCCATACTCGATCCAAAGGGAGCTGTCCCTGGCCAGTCCCGTGGGGCTGGACACATGGCGCCCACCTACATTTGTAGGCACCCAGGATCGTAAATCTCCATCGGTCGCCGTGGATCGCGCTTGAAGTTTCGGATCAACCCCGATGCTTCACCATATCCTTGATATATTCGACAGTGATTTTTCATAACTGCCGGACGCGGCTTTTTTATATTGCCGTCATTGCAATGGCGGAACAATTCCCTATTATTCGGATTGGTATGTCTGTCATGCCCTTTAAAAAAGGGCGCTGCGGCCAAAACCGCGACGTGCCGTTCAACAGCCCAAAGAGCTAAACTTGTTTACTGAAATTATGATCGTGGTCCTGCTCACCGTATTGAACGGTGTGCTTGCCATGTCCGAGCTTGCCGTTGTCTCCTCCAGACCGGCGAGGCTCAAGGTGCTTGCCGCGCAAGGCAGCAAGGGCGCCACCATGGCGCTCGGCCTTTCCGAAAATCCCGGACGCTTTCTTTCCACAGTGCAGATCGGCATCACGCTGGTCGGCGTCCTTTCCGGCGCTTTTTCCGGTGCCACGCTCGGTGCCCGCTTCACGGCGTGGCTTCTGGAACAGGGTGTTCCCGACCGTGCCGCCGATGCGCTTGGCGTCGGCTCGGTGGTCGTCGCCATTACCTATCTGTCGCTGATCGTCGGCGAACTTGTGCCCAAGCAGATTGCGCTGCGCGATCCCGAAAAGGTCGCCGCCCGCGTCGCACCCACCATGATGCTGCTGTCCAAGGTCGGCGCGCCGCTGGTATGGCTGCTCGACAAGTCGGGCAAGACGGTTCTTGCCCTTCTCGGCCACAGCGGCGAGTCCAACGCATCGGTCACCGATGATGAAATCCGCACGGTTCTGGCCGAAGCCCATAGCGCTGGCGTGATCGAGACCGAGGAATCGGCGATGATCACCAGCGTCATGCGCCTTGCCGACCGCAATGCGCGTGGCCTGATGACGCCGCGTCGTGATGTCGAAGTGGTCGATATCGAAGACAGCGCCGAGGAAATCCGAGAGCAGCTTCGCCAGACGCAGCGTTCGCGCCTTCCGGTACGCAACGGCGCTTCGGATGAAATTCTCGGCGTGCTTTTCGCCAAGGATGCCTTCGATGCGCTGGCCTCCGGCAAGGAGCTCAACATTCGCGAGCTTCTGCGCGAAGTTCCTGTCGTGTCGGATCTGACGAGCGCTGTGGACGTCATCCAGTCGCTGCGTCGCTCCACCGTACACATGGTACTGGTCTACGACGAATATGGCCATTTCGAAGGTATCGTCAGCTCTGGCGACGTTCTGGAGGCCATCACCGGCGCCTTCCAGGAAGATAATGACGAGGAGCCGGCCATAGTCGAGCGCGAGGACGGTTCGTTCCTCGTCGCCGGCTGGATGCCCGCCGATGAGTTCGCTTATCGCATGGGCTTCAAGATCGACGAGGATGCCGAGTTCGAAACCGTTGCCGGTCTGGTTCTGGACGAGTTCCGTCGCCTGCCGGAACTGGGCGAACATGTGACCCGCAACGGCTGGCGTTTTGAAGTCATCGACCTCGACGGCCACCGCATCGACAAGGTTCTCGTGAGCCGGGCTGCCTGATGTCCGGCGACGTTGCCGAAAAAGCGAGACTGCGCGGCGAAAGGCTCGTCGCGCGCGATGCGCTGACGCCGACGGAGCGGCAGCAGAAGAGCCAGTCTATAACGGCCCATGGCGCCTCCGACATTGCCTTTGCGCGTGGCACCGTGATTTCCGGCTTCATGCCTATCCGCTCCGAGGCCGATACACGGCCGCTGATGGAAGCATTGCGGACAAGGGGCGGGCGTCTCGTTCTTCCCGTTGTGCTGGATCGTGAAACCATCGTCTTCCGTCGCTTCGAGGCGGATACGCCGCTGGTGAAAACCGGCTTCGGCACGACTGGCCCGGGCGAGGATGCGGAGGTTGTCGATCCGGATATTCTGCTCGTGCCTCTCTCGGTCTTCGATGGGCGAGGGCAGCGGGTCGGTTATGGCGCGGGCCATTACGACCGCGCCATTGCGCGGTTACATGCGAGGGGCAAACAGCCAGTTCTCATCGGCGTCGCCTTTGATTGTCAGGAAGTGCCATTCGTACCGGCGGAGCCGCATGATGTGTCGCTTCACGCCATTCTGACGGAAAGTGGCCTGCGCTGGTTTTCCGCTCCGTTGTCGATCTCCGATAGTGGGCAAAAGGCGCTTTAGCACTTTTTAAAAGATGGATTACCCGCTAGAGGGGACGAAATATAGAAACATGCGCAAGATCGGGGCGGGTGAATGAGGCTTCTTTTTCTCGGAGATATGGTTGGCAAGACCGGACGAACGGCTGTCTGGGAACGATTGCCGGGGCTGATTTCCGATCTGAAGCTCGATTTTGTGATCGTCAACGGTGAAAACGCCGCCGGCGGCTTCGGCATCACCGAAGATATCTATCTCGAGACCATCAATGCCGGCGCCGATGTTGTCACGACCGGCAACCATGTCTGGGACCAGAAGGAAGCGGTTTCCTTCTGCGAGCGCCACGACCAGTTCCTGCGGCCCGCCAATTATCCTGACGGTACGCCGGGCAAGGGTTCGGGCCTTTTTTATGCCCGCAACGGCGCACGCATATTGGTCGCCAACATCATGGGGCGGGTCTTCATGCATCCGGAACTGGACGATCCCTTCAAGTCTGCGGAAAACATTCTTGCCGCCTGCCCGCTGAAGGAACAGGCCGACGCCATCATCTTCGATTTCCATGCGGAAGCGACGAGTGAAAAACAGTGTTTCGGCCATTTTGTGGATGGCCGCGCGAGCTTCGTTGTCGGCACCCACACCCATGTCCCGACGGCGGATGCGCAGATCCTTAATGGCGGCACGGCCTATATGTCGGATGCCGGCATGTGCGGCGATTATGACAGTTCGCTCGGAATGGAAAAGGAAGAGCCGATCAACCGCTTCATTTCCAAAATGCCGAAGGGCCGTTTCGAGGCTGCCAGCGGACCTGCGACGATCTGCGGCGTCGGCGTCGAAATCTCCGACCGCACCGGGCTTGCAGAAAAGATCGCGCCGCTGCGCATCGGTCCCCGGCTCTCGGAAACCCTGCCCTCCTTCTGGGCGTAATCTCTCCCTGAAGCGTTCACAATGACGAGAGTGTGGGCCTTCCTGCACTCTTGTAACTGGACGCTCCGCAAAACCTGCCCCATCCTCCCAACCTTCGCAAGTTCAGGGAGTGGCATGATGCTGCGCGTGCTAATGCTTGCAATATCGGGGCTGATCGCCTCATCGGGAGCGGCCTTCTCCCAGACGGAAAGCCGCCCGCCCGTCAGTCAATGCCAGGCGATCGCCAGCAAAATTCCCGGCGTCATGTTTGCGAGCTTCAGTCCGCCGGGTGTTCAGCTGGCTCAGGCGGCGGCGAAGGAAGAGGTGAAGATCAGCTTCATCGGCCATTCCACCTATCTGATCGAAAGCCCAGGCGGGGTAACGATCGCCACGGACTATAACGGCGTCTATCGCCCGCCGGTCATGCCGACGGTAGTAACAATGAACCGGGCGCATTCGACCCACTTCACCCTTAGTCCGGACCCTGCCATTCAATATGTGCTGCATGGCTGGAGCGATACGCCGGGAGAAAAGGCCGAACACAAGGTTCTGGTAGGCGATGTCTATATTCGCAATGTCGCAACCGATATCCGCAACCGCTGGGGCGACTACGAATCCTTTCAAGAAAATGGCAATTCCATCTTCATCTTCGAAGTTGCGGGCCTGTGCATCGGTCATCTCGGCCATCTACATCATGAGTTGACGGATACGCATTATGCCGAGATCGGCCGTCTGGATGTGCTGATGGTGCCGGTGGATGGCGGCTTGACCATGGGCGCTGACAGCATGAGCCGGGTGGTCAAGCGCCTGCGCTCGGCGCTGATCCTGCCAATGCACCGTACCGGCCCGCCGCTGGAGCAGTTTCTGACGATGTTTGGCGAAAGTTTTCGCATTGCCTATGCGACCGACCCGGTGATCCGGGTTTCGATGAGAAATCTTCCCCGCCAGCCGCAGATACTCGTGCCGAAAGGCATGTAGCATGGCGGTGGGCGAGGAAAGGCCGTAGGAGATGTTGATCAGGCAAAGTTGAGATGCTGGCGAACGCCGACATCTGGCGTCTTGTCATCCGACATGTTCGCCTTGGCGATTTCCCAGCCGAATTTAAGCGTGCTGTCCGTCGAAGCCCAGATATCGGCATCGTCGACATGCAACGCCAGCATTGTCAGCTGTGGATCGCTCTTGCCATGTTCATACCAGGCGGCCGTGACGGAATTCCAATATTCCTCGATCTTGGTTTTGTCGTCGCGCACTTCAAGAATGCCTGAAAGGCAGGCATGGTAGTCATGGTCCTTCCCCACGACGCAGAAATGCGCCCGGGAACCGGATTTCAGCGACTTCACCAGATCGGTGTCTTTTTTGGAGAAGAACCAGATCGTGTTGGTCTTGGGATCAGCGTGAGGCGCCATGGGCTGCATGTGATTATGCAGGCCTTCAAGACCGAGCATGCCGGCGTGGACGGAGTTGATCTCGTCCCAGAGCTGACGGGCCGGGGCTTCTCTTGCTTCAGTCAGGCTGACCATTTGTTTTCTCCTTCCGGTCTGATGCTGCGATGGAGAGAAATCATGTGCCCTTCCGTCGCGTTCATGATCAGAACGAAGAGCGGATAAATCAGTTCCTTCTGTTGTTGCGGCAAGAGAAAGCGCTTGCGGGGTTGAACGGCGGGCGTATCGCACTTATAAGGCCCGCAATCTCCAAATTAAGACAATCAGGTTTTCCATGGCTGGTCATTCACAGTTCAAGAACATCATGCACCGCAAGGGCAAGCAGGACTCCGTACGGTCCAAAATGTTTTCCAAGCTTGCGCGCGAAATCACCGTTGCGGCAAAGGCGGGCATGCCCGACCCGAACATGAACGCGCGCCTGCGTCTGGCGATCCAGAACGCCAAGGCCCAGTCCATGCCGAAGGACAATATTGAGCGCGCCATCAAGAAAGCTTCCGGTGCAGACAGCGAAAACTACGATGAGGTCCGTTACGAGGGTTACGGCCCGGGTGGCGTCGCCGTCGTCGTCGAGGCCCTGACCGACAACCGCAACCGCACCGCCTCAAACGTACGCTCCATCTTCACCAAGGCTGGTGGCGCACTCGGCGAAACCGGCTCGGTCTCCTTCTCCTTCGACCGCGTAGGCGAAATCACCTACAAGGCGGAAGTGGGCGACGCCGACAAGGTCATGGAAGCGGCCATCGAAGCGGGCGCTGACGATGTCGAATCTTCCGAAGACGGCCACACCATCATCTGCGGTTTCGAAGCGATGAACGAGGTTTCCAAGGCGCTGGAAGGCGTGCTCGGCGAAGCCGAAAGCGTCAAGGCCATCTGGAAGCCACAGAATACGGTGCCGGTGGATGAAGAAAAGGCGCAGTCGCTGATGAAGCTCATCGACAATCTCGAAGACGATGACGACGTGCAGAGCGTCTATTCCAACTTCGAGGTTTCCGAAGAAATTCTCGCCAAGCTTTCCGCCTGACGTTTCATGTTTCAAAAAAGCCCCGGCAGCGATCCGCTCCGGGGCCTTTTGTTTACGCGGCCTTCTTTATGGAGGTTCGCACATCGGCAAAAATCTCGACCGACCGCAGCCGCTTTTCGATGTCATGGATCGGCATCGAAACAATCAGCTCATCCGCCTGCGTTTCCGCCAGGAAGCCATCGAGATGGCGTTCGATCGTCTCAGGCGAACCGACGGCGGCGAAACGCAGCGTGTGTTCGACAGAGAAACGCTCCATCTCGTTCCAGTAATCGTCCATGCTGTGCACCGGCTTCGGAAACTGCGTGCGCACATTGCGGCGCAGGTTGACAAATTGCTGCTGCGACGAGGTGAAGAGATGCTGCGCCTCCTCGTCCGTATCTGCGCCGACACCCATTACACCCACCATCACATAGGGCTTGTCCAGCACTTCAGAAGGCTGGAACCGCTCGCGATAAATATGGATCGCTTCCATCAGCATATCGGGCGCGAAATGCGAAGCGAAGGAATAGGGCAGGCCAAGCGCTGCGGCGAGATGCGCGCTGTAGGTGCTGGAGCCGAGCAGCCAGAGCGGCACGTTGGAATTCATGCCCGGTACGGCAAGGATTGCTTGATCCGGCTGCGGCGGACCAAGATAACGCTGGAGTTCGACGATATCGTGCGGGAAGTTTTCCGCGCCGGCATCGAGATTGCGGCGCAGGGCTCGCGCTGTGCGCATATCAGTTCCCGGAGCGCGGCCTAGACCGAGATCAACGCGGCCGGGAAGGAGCGCTGCAAGCGTGCCGAACTGCTCGGCGATAACGAGCGGGGAATGGTTGGGCAACATGATGCCGCCCGAACCGACGCGAATATGTTTCGTGGCCGCGCCCACATGGGCGATGACGAGCGACGTTGCCGCGCTGGCAATGCCGGGCATGCCGTGGTGTTCCGCCAGCCAGATGCGGTTATAGCCGTGTTCTTCGGCCTTGATCGCCATTCGGCGGGAATTTTCGAGCGCCTCACTGACGCTCTCGCCTTCGCCGATCGGCGAAAGGTCGAGAATGGAAAAAGGTATCATCCGACGCTCCTGCGAAATTTAAATCTTTGCTGCGGATGTAAGGCGCGTGTCCCGATTTACCAGTGAAGTCGCGCAGAATTGAAGGATGGTTCAAAAAAATTGGGGCCTCCGAAGAGGCCCCGGTATTTCGCCGGCTGGCCTATCTCAGCCCACCCGCCTGAATTGCCTGTTCTCGCGATGCCCCGCGGCCTCGTTCTCCGGAGCCAATACGAACTGTCCGAGCCTGCCGTCCATTTCACCCGCTTCGGAAGCGAGATTGTGAATGGCGGCCGTCGTCTCTTCCACCATGGCGGCGTTCTGCTGGGTCATGGTGTCGAGGCTGGAGACGGTACTGTTGATTTCCGAAAGCGTGTGCGCCTCCTCGCGGGTAGACTCCATGATCTCTTCGATACGCGTGCTGATGGTCTGCACGTGTTTGCCGATACCGGTCAGCGAAGCACCTGCCTTTTCCACCAGCACCACGCCCGAGGAAACCTCGTCGGTGGAGCGCTTTAGCAGGCTGGTGATTTCCTTTGCGGCGGCGGCCGAGCGCTGCGCCAGTTCGCGCACTTCCTGGGCCACGACCGCAAAACCCTTGCCTGCGTCGCCTGCGCGCGCCGCCTCCACGCCGGCATTCAGCGCCAGAAGGTTGGTCTGGAAGGCGATTTCGTCGATGACGCCGATGATCTGGTTGATCTGGCGTGATGAGGTCTGGATCGCCTCCATGGCGGCGATTGTCTGCTCCATGACGCGGCTGGATGCCGTTGCCTCCGTGCTGGCGTCGCGGGCGATCCGCGTTGCCTGTTCGGCGCGTTCGATCTGGTCGCGGACAGCTTCGGTGATCGCCTTGATGGCGCTTGCGGTTTCGGTGATGGAGGCTGCCTGCCGTTCGGTACGTTCGGCGAGCTGGTCGGCTCCCACCCGCATTTCCTCGGAACCGTCACGAATGGCGGCGGAATTGCCGCCGATGGCCTGCATGGTTTCGCTAAGCCGGGCAAGCGCCGTGTTGAAGTTATGGCGCAGGCTTTCGAGATCGTCGGGGAAAGCGGTCTCGATACGATAGGCGAGGTTGCCATTCGCCAGCCGGTCGAGCCCCTCATCCAGAGATTGCACGACCATTTGCAGGGTGCCTGCCTCGGCCTCCCGTTCCGCAAGATGCGCGCGCCGGGCTGTTTCGGCTTCTTCCCGTGTGCGTGATGCGGTCTCTTCCATGTCCCGCTGCAGGATAAGTTTTTCACGGAAACTGCCGAGCGCACGCGCCATGCGGCCGATCTCGTCCTTTCGGTCCTGATTGCCGATCTCCGCATCGAGACGGCCTGCGGCCACTTCGCCGGTCAGTCCGGCAAGCTTTTCCAGCGGGGCGAAGAGACGCCGCGCGAAAAAGGCCGTCGCTGCACACATGGCGGCCAGAACGCAAAGGCCGATCACGGCAAGCGTGCCGGCAATCGAGATGGAGCCGGCGTTCAACTCGCTGCGCAGCATGCTTTCCACCGCGAGATATTTTTCGTCGGCGAAGGAGAAGGGACGGGCATAGGCATTGGCTTCGCCATCCGCGCGGTCGATCTTGGCGATGGTCATGCCCGCCGCGTTCAGGGCCTTTCCGTGGAAATCGTAGATGGCCGGATCAAGGCTGACCAGCCTTTCGCCCTCAACACCGATAGCCTTGCCATCGGCTGATATGATCGCGGATTGTTCCGAACTGCCCGCCGCGATGCCTTTCGTCAGGATCTGGCTGAAAACGCCTTCCTTGACCTGGAAGAGGACGATGCCCTTGAACGCGCCGAATTTGACAACCGGAACGCCGAAATAAATACCGGCCTCTTTCGTGGCCGCATCGATGCGCAGGCCGGAGAAACTGGTCTGCGCCACGTCGTTGACCGCCTTTTCGGCGTTCGCCGCGCCGCGCACGAAGGCCGTACCAAGGCCGCTTTCCGCCCAGGCGCCGCCCTTGACGGTTTCCCCGAAGGCCGGTCCCTTCAGATAGGAATAATAGACCGTACCGGCGGGGTCGATGAAGAGAACATCGCTGAACGGCGTTCCCTTGATATAAGCGCCGATATCCGTCTGGGTCTTCTCATGGGTGGAGTAATAAAAGCCGCTGGGGCTTTCCGGCTTGATCAGCTTTTCCTTTTCGCCGAAGGGGTTTTCCTTGACGAAGACGCGCTGCAGTTCCGCCTTCGCGTCGCCTGCGTTTTTCTGCACGGTGGCCCAGCCGCTGCGCATGGAGACAACAGCCATCTGCAGGGATTCGATCTTGGCAATGGAATCCGCCTGCGTTTTCAGCTGCTCAAGGCGTTCCTGAAGCATGTCGCCGCGGAAAACCAGAATGCTCTCCATGGATCTCGACGCCTGCTCCTCAAGAACGCCGCTGCTGCTTTGATAGCCGAGAAGTGTCAGAGCCCCGGTCGAGATCGCCATCAGCGCCAGGAAAATCGCGAGCACTTTGGTGGATATGGAATGAAAACGGTTCAGCATGGCCGATGCAGCCCTCAATGCCGGATCAGTTCCCGCGCCATGCATGGATGGATGGCGCCATTGGACGGCTGATATGGCGAACATATTGTGCTGCGGATCATCATGTCCGCAGCTCCCCTTTTTTGATTTTGTGGAGAACAATGCGGTACGCGGTTTAAGCAGAGGTAAATGCTGCACTGCAAATTTGATCAATGTTGTCGTTTTGTTCACTTATCGCTGGCAGGGTCGCAGCCGGAAAGATAAGGTGCCTCATGCAAAAGACGATTCGAATCATCGGCATTGACCCCGGATTGCGGCGCACCGGATGGGGTGTCATCGACACCCTTGGCAACAGCCTGCGGTTTGTCGCCTCCGGTACCGTGACCTCGGATGGCGATATGGATCTCGCCTCCCGGCTGTGCCAGCTGCATGACGGGCTGGCTGACGTCGTGCACAGCTACCAGCCCGACGAGGCGGCGGTGGAGCAGACTTTCGTGAACAAGGATGCGGTTGCAACATTGAAACTTGGTCAGGCGCGCGGCATCGCCATGCTGGTTCCGGCGCGGGCAGGACTGCCGGTGTTTGAATATGCGCCGAATGCGGTGAAAAAAGCCGTCATCGGCGTCGGGCACGGCGAAAAGCAGCAAATTCACATGATGCTGAAAATCCTGATGCCGAAGGCCGAATTCAAGGGTAACGATGCGGCGGACGCTCTCGCCATCGCAATCTGCCACGCGCATAATCGCGGCGGCGACAGGATGGCGCGGCTTTTGGCGGCCGGTTGAATATTTAAAGTCTCATTGCAGCGGGCGGCATCATGATCGGAAAACTGAAGGGCAGCATCGAGGAAATCGGCGCGGACTATGTGCTGGTGGATGTGCACGGCGTCTGTTACGTCGCCTATTGTTCGGCGCGCACGCTGTCGAAAATCGGCTCCGTCGGGGAGGCGGTGGTGCTGTTCATCGAAACCTATGTGCGTGAAGACCAGCTGAAGCTCTTCGGTTTTCTTTCGGCACTGGAGCGGGAATGGTTCAACCTGCTGCAGAGCGTGCAGGGCGTGGGTTCGAAAGTGGCCTTGGCCGTCCTTTCCACGCTTTCGCCCTCCGAACTCGCCAATGCCATCGCGCTTCAGGACAAGGTGATGATTTCGCGTGCGCCCGGCGTTGGGCCGAAGGTGGCGGTGCGTCTTGTGACCGAACTTCGCAACAAGGCGCCTGCCTTTGCGGGAGAGGCTTCCGCCTCGATCGGGCTCAAGCAGGAGCTTGGTGAAGGCGTTGCGTCCGCGCCGGTGGCGGATGCCGTTTCCGCGCTCACCAATCTCGGCTATTCGCGCGACCAGGCCGCCAATGCGGTTGCTGCCGCGCTGAAGAATGGCGGGGAGGGCGGTGACAGCGCCAAGCTTATCCGCCTCGGGCTGAAGGAGCTTTCGCGGTAAGGACGCCTGGCATGCGGACGTGGAGCCCCGGTTATCCTGAATTTCGTGAAGCGCGTTGATGCGATAGTCGTGATATAGGGGCGGCGACCACCTGATGAATTCGGTTAGAACAATGGAATGCCCTGAATGAGCGATGCGGAGAGACTGATTACCCCGGAAAAGCGTGGCGAGGATATCGACACCACGCTGCGCCCGCAGTCGCTGGATGATTTTACCGGCCAGGCGGAGGCCCGTGCCAATCTCAAGGTGTTCATCGAGGCCGCCAAGAACCGCGGCGAGGCGCTGGATCATGTGCTGTTCGTCGGCCCGCCCGGCCTCGGCAAGACCACGCTGGCGCAGATCATGGCCAAGGAACTTGGCGTCAATTTCAAATCCACCTCGGGGCCTGTCATCGCCAAGGCGGGTGATCTCGCCGCACTTCTCACCAATCTGGAAGAACGCGATGTGCTCTTCATCGATGAAATCCACCGCCTCAATCCGGCGGTGGAAGAAATCCTTTATCCTGCCATGGAGGATTTCCAGCTCGATCTCATCATCGGCGAGGGGCCGGCGGCGCGCTCGGTGAAGATCGATCTTTCCAAATTCACCCTCGTTGCCGCCACCACCCGCCTCGGCCTCTTGACAACGCCGCTGCGTGATCGTTTCGGCATTCCCGTCCGGCTGGCTTTCTACACCGTTGACGAGCTGGAACTGATCGTCCGGCGCGGAGCACGGCTGATGGGGCTGAATATGACCGATGAGGGCGCGCGCGAGGTGGCAAGGCGGGCGCGTGGCACGCCGCGCATCGCCGGGCGGCTGTTGCGCCGCGTGCGTGATTTCGCCGAGGTGGCGCGGGCGGAAGCCGTTACCCGCGAGATCGCCGACGAGGCTTTGACGCGGCTGCTGGTCGACAAAATGGGTCTCGACCAGCTCGACATGCGTTATCTCACCATGATCGCCGTCAATTTCGGCGGCGGCCCGGTTGGCATCGAAACCATCGCCGCCGGCCTCTCGGAGCCGCGCGATGCGATCGAGGATATCATCGAGCCCTATATGATCCAGCAGGGTTTCATCCAGCGCACACCGCGCGGGCGCATTTTGACGGGCACAGCCTGGAAACATCTGGGCATGCAGCCGCCCAAGGATCTCGAGGCGGCGCAGTTCCGTCTGACGCTTGAGGATGATTGAGGGAACAATCCCGGCTTGCCGGCTTTGATCGTCTTTGGCACGGAGATGGTCATGTCTGGATATCGAAAGGGTACCAAGGTCCGGTGGAACTGGGGCAGTGGCACCGGTGAAGGTAAAATCGTCGAGACTTTCACTGACGATGTCGAACGCACCATTGCCGGCTCCAGAATAAAACGGAAAGCGAGCAGGCAGGAGCCTGCCTATCTGATCGAACAGGAAGACGGTGCGAAGGTTCTGAAAAGCAGATCGGAGCTGGAACACGTCGATTGAACGACGCCGTCCTCTGGCGTCAAGGGAGGGATGCCGATGCCTTATGATCCGCTGCGGGTCTTCCGCAAACTCGCGCGCAACAACCGGCTGGCCAATTTTCGGCTGCATCAGGCCTGTCTTCAGCTTTCGCAAGAGGCGTTTCTTGCCCGCCGCGTCAGTTTCTTCCCCACGCTACGGGCGACGCTCAATCACATCTACACCGTCGACCGCTTCTATATCGATGCCCTCCAGGGCGGGACGCTCGGTCTGGCCGCCTTTGCCGAAGAGGAGCCCTTCGCCACCATGCCGGCGGTGCGAAGCGCCCAGACGGAACTTGATGAGGCGCTGATTGCATTTGTCGACGGGCTCGATGAAGACGGTCTCGCCGCAACCGTCAATGTCCATCGCGGCGCGCGTATCCAGCAGGATCGCTGCGACGATGTTCTGTCCCATCTCTTCCAGCACCAGACGCATCATCGTGGACAGGCGCATGCGATGTTATCAGGCACCAGGGTAAAGCCGCCGCAACTGGATGAATTCATTGTGGGAGATGACGCAAAGGCGAGAAAAGACGAGATGGATGCGCTAGGATGGGGGGAAACCGATTTGATGTTTCCAGCCCGCAGGTCCAGACAATGACAAAAGATAGCCGGACGCACGATACCCAAAAGCAGGACACCCGCATCCGCATGAAGTTCAAGCCGAAACGTATCTTCCAGATGCGGATCGCGGGGCTGGCGTTTCGTGATGGCCACGTGCTGGTGCACCGCGCGTCGCATGAAAAATTCTGGACCTTTCCGGGCGGACGCGCCGAAATGGGCGAGCGCTCCGAAGAAACGCTGAAACGTGAAATGGTGGAAGAGCTTGGCGTCGAGGCCAAGGTGGGGCGGCTTCTCTGGGCGGTGGAGAATTTCTTCCACTATGAGGGCAAGGACTGGCACGAACTCGGCTTTTATTATCTGATGGATTTGCCGGAAACGCTGGCCTTCCATCCAGGAGATATTATTCACCGTGTTCAGGATGGCGATAACGAGCTTGAGTTCCGCTGGGTCGCGGCAACCCGGCAGGCATTGACGGAACTCGATATTCCGCCCTATTTCATCGCCGATGAAATAGAGCACCTGCCGCAGACCACCAGACACCTTGTCTGGCATGACGGCGATCTGGACGATAAATGACTTCTGCGCCTGAACGCCACATGATCCGGCTGGACCGCAAGCCGCAGCTTTTCAGCATGCGGGTCGCGGCGCTTATTTTTCAGAACGATCATCTTCTCGTCCAGCGAGGTCCGAAGGACAGTTATTGGGCTTTGCCCGGCGGACGCGCGGAAATCGGCGAGAGTTCCGAACAAACCATCATCCGCGAGATCGGCGAGGAGCTTGACCGGGATTGTGCCGTCGAACGCCTTCTTTGGTCGGCGGAGAATTTTTTCGCCTATGACGATTATGCCGCGCATGAGCTGGGATTTTATTATCTTATCTCACTTCGCCAGCCTTTGCCGTTCCATGAAAGCGATATCGTGCACCGGGTGCTGGATGGCGTCGAGGTGAAGTTCCGCTGGCTGCCTGCGCAATCTTCCGCTTTGCTGAAGCACGATCTAAGACCCCGTTTCATCGCAGAGCGGATCGAGGCGCTGCCACCGCGCCATGAGCATCTTATCGTGCGTGAAGGTCGTTCCGATGCTGCCGAAATTCTCAAGGAGATAGTATGAGCGAGCTTGTGGTTTCGCTTTCGGGTGAACTGATCGAACATGGCCACCGCCTGACGCAACGGGTCTATTATGAGGATACGGATTTCTCCGGCCTCGTTTACCACGCCCGTTATCTGCATTTTCTCGAGCGCGGCCGCACCGATTACCTGCGTTGCCTCGGCTGCGAACAAAGCGCGCTTTTGACCGCCGATGAGGAGGGGCTGGTCTTCGTCGTGCATCGCATGGAGATCGATTTCAAAAGCCCGGCGCGGATGGATGACGTCTTGACGATCACGACCATCACCGAAAAGGCCGGCGGCGCGAAAATGGTGCTCAATCAGGAAATCCGGCGGGGCGAAACCCTGCTGGTCGCCGCCAAGGTCATCATCGCCGTCATCAACGCCAATGGCCGCCCGAGGCGTCTTCCGGAGGCGGTTGCTGAAAAATTCCTGAAGTAATTGACGGCTCCGTCCAGTAAATCCATCCGGCGTGGCCCGGCTGTAACACTCCTTTAACCATAATGGTGTCTTACTTTAGCAACTGGCATTTGTGCGGCGCACGCCTTCCTTTCACCAAATTTATTGGCAAGTAAGGCTTACTGGCAAGTATCGGGGTATGGCTAAGGGGTTGGCGGCTGCGGCTGCAGGACTTCGAGCGTTAACACGCGTTTGAATCGCCCGGTCCCGTACCGGGCGTTTGGATTCGGGGATTGGATATTTATGGAACAGGCAGGTTTGGCAGCGGCGACGCACGATGTAAGTCTCTGGGCGCTGTTTATGCAGGCGGGCCTCATCGTGAAGCTCGTGATGATCGGACTTATCGCCGCCTCGGTCTGGACGTGGGCGATCGTCTTCGACAAATATGTGAGCTTCGGCAAGGCAAAGCGCCAGTTCGACCAGTTCGAACAGGTCTTCTGGTCGGGCCAGTCGCTCGAGGAGCTTTATCGCACGCTGGCGGAACGCCAGAATGGCGGTCTTGCGGCAATTTTCGTTTCCGCCATGCGGGAATGGAAGAAATCATTCGAGCGCGGCGCGCGTTCGCCCATTGGTCTGCAGATGCGTATCGACCGGGCGATGGATGTGACGATCGCGCGTGAAGGCGAACAATACGAGGCGCGCCTTGGTTCGCTCGCCACCATCGGTTCGGCTGGTCCCTTCATCGGTCTCTTCGGTACGGTTGTTGGTATCATGACCTCGTTCCAGGCGATTGCCGGTTCGAAGTCCACCAACCTTGCGGTCGTGGCACCGGGTATCGCTGAAGCGCTTCTGGCAACGGCCATCGGCCTTGTTGCCGCTATTCCGGCAGTTATCGCCTACAACAAGTTCACGGCCGACGCGCACAAGCTTTCCGCCCGCATGGAAGGTTTTGCCGACGAGTTCTCCGCGATCCTGTCGCGCCAGATCGATGAAAAACTTCAGACGCGGCAGGCCGCCCAGTAAGCGGCCGCACGATGTGCATGCTGTGCAGTAATTTGCCGCAAGGCAAAATGGAGTAGATGATATGGGTATGTCAGCAGGTGGCAGCGGCGGCGGTTCCGGTGGACGCCGGGGTGGGCGCGGCGGACGACGCAAAGGCGGCGCGATCAGCGAGATCAACGTCACGCCGCTGGTCGACGTCATGCTCGTGCTGCTCATCATCTTCATGGTGGCGGCGCCGATGATGACTGTCGGCGTGCCGATCGACCTGCCGCAGACCTCCGCCAATGCGTTGAACTCGGACACGCAGCCGATCACCATTTCCGTTAATGCCAATGGCCAGATCCATCTGCAGGAAACGGAAATTCAGGCGGCCGAAGTGGCCGACAAGCTGCAGGCGATCGCCACGACTGGTTATAACGAACGCATCTTCGTGCGTGCGGATTCCGTTGCCGCCTATGGCGTCGTTGCCGACGTGATGGCGCGTATCCAGGCGGCAGGCTTCAAGAATATCGGCCTCGTGACCCAGCAGAAACAGGACAATTGACGTAAAACGATGAAGGGCAGCCTTACCACATCCGCGATCGTGCACGCGTCGCTTCTGGCTTTCGCCCTCGTTTCCCTGGGCTCGCCGGAACCGCTTGACGTGTCGCAGGCCGAGGCCCTGCCTGTCGAGCTGGTGCCGATCGAGGAACTGACCCAGATCCAGCAGGGTGACAAGAAGGCACCGAAGGCCGAAAAGTCCGCTCCTGTTCCGACCACACGTCCTGACATCATCGAGAACGCCCAGAATGTCGGCAACAACACGGCCGATCTTGACGCGCCCCCGACGCCTACCACCAAGCCTAACGACAATATCAGCGCGGCAGCTCCGCCCAAGCAGGAGAAGCCGCAGCCGGTCGTCGATACCAAGGCGAACGAGGTGAAGGAAATCGTCAAGGAAGAAACCTCGGCTCCCAAGCCGCAGGAAATGGCCGCCTTGCCGCAGACCAAGCCTGAAATAGCGCCGCAGCCGAAGACGGAACCGCCGCCGCAGGAAACCAAGGCCGAAGAGCCGCCGCCCGCAACGCAGGAGCCGGCCGAAATTCCCGTGCCGCAGAACGTGCCGCGTCCGAATTCCCGCCCGGAGCCGCCAAAGCCGGAGGAGCCGAAGCAGGCCGAGACCAAGCCCGCCGAGCAGAAGCCCGCGGAAAAACCGGCCGAGACCAAGCCCGATCAGGCGAAATCCACCGATAAGCCTTCCGACAAGAAGCCGGGCGAGAAAAAGCAGGAGACTGCAAAATCCGCCTCTTCGAAGGAAAGCGATTTCAACGCTGACGATGTTGCAGCGCTTTTGAACAAGCAGGCGCCTTCCGGCGGCGGCGCCAAGCGCTCCACCCAGCAGGCAGCCCTTGGCGGCAAGAAATCGACCGGCGGCTCTACACTCAGCCAGACGGAAATGGATGCGCTGCGCGGCGCAATCCAGAAAAACTGGCAGATCATTCCCGGCATGGCGGATGCCTCGGACGTTCGCGTCCGGGTCACCATGAAGCTTGACCGTGATGGAACCATCATCGGTCGGCCCGAGATCGAGGCAACCGGCGGTTCGGAAGGAACGCGCCGCGCTCTTTCCGGCGGAGCCTATCGCGCCATCATGCGTTCTGCTCCGTTCACGAACCTTCCTGCCGATAAATATGACGCATGGAACGAAGTCGTCGTGAACTTCGATCCCAGTGAATTGCTATGAATGCTGAAAGGCCTGGCAACATGAAGATATTTTCGCCGATCCGGCTGGTGCTCGCTGTCGCGGCCCTCATGTCGGTTTTCTCCGCACCGGCTTTTGCGCGGGTGGAAATCAACATCAACAAGGGCAATGTCGAGCCGCTGCCTATCGCCATCACCGACTTCATGTCGAGCGATGGTATCGGTGCGCAGGTTTCCGCGGTCATCGCTGCCGACCTGCAGCGTTCCGGTCTCTTCGCGCCGGTCAACAAGAACGCCTTCATCGAAAAGATCAGCAATCCGGATCAGCAGCCGCGTTTCGAGGACTGGAAGGTCATCAACGCCCAGGCGCTCGTGACCGGCCGTGTCACGCGTGAAAGCGATGGCCGTCTGCGCGCCGAGTTCCGCCTGTGGGATACTTTCGCAGGCCAGCAGATGACCGGCCAGCAGTTCTTCACCCAGCCGGAAAACTGGCGCCGTGTCGCCCACATCATCGCCGACGCGATCTATGAGCGTGTCACCGGTGAAAAGGGTTACTTCGACACCCGCGTCGTTTTCGTCTCCGAAAGCGGCCCGAAAACCGCCCGCAAGCGCCAGCTCTCGATCATGGATCAGGACGGCTTCAACGTCCGTAATCTTACCAACTCGAACGACATCGTTCTGACGCCGCGTTTTTCGCCGAACCGTCAGGAAGTGACCTACATGTCCTTCGAAGGCCAGCAGCCGCGCGTTTACCTGCTGCAGCTGGAAACCGGACAGCGCGAAGTGGTCGGCAACTTCCCCGGCATGACGTTCTCGCCGCGCTTCTCTCCTGATGGCCAGAAGGTCATCATGAGCCTGCAGCAGGATGGCAATGCCAATATCTACACCATGGACCTGCGCTCGCGCACCACGACGCGGCTGACCAATACGTCGGCGATCGATACGGCGCCGTCCTATTCGCCTGATGGTCAGCGTGTCGCCTTTGAAAGCGACCGCGGCGGCCGCCAGCAGATCTACGTCATGAATGCCGATGGTTCCGGCCAGCAGCGCGTCTCCTTCGGTGATGGTTCCTATTCCACGCCGGTCTGGTCCCCGCGCGGCGATCTGATCGCCTTCACCAAGCAGTCGGGCGGCAAGTTCTCGATCGGCGTGATGAAGACCGACGGTTCGGGCGAGCGCATTCTGACCAGCGGGTTCCACAATGAAGGCCCGACCTGGGCGCCGAACGGCCGCGTGCTGATGTTCTTCCGCCAGAACGCCGGTGCCGGTGGTCCGCAGCTCTATTCGATCGACCTGACGGGCTATAACGAACAGCTCATCAAGACGCCGACCTTCGCTTCGGATCCGGCATGGTCGCCGCTTCTGGACTGATATGACTGTCATGATGGCGCCGGCATGAACCGGCGCCATCATGTTTTACCTGATACCATGGGGAAGTGCGCCTCTTTCTTGCCGCAAAGTGTTGTGAGGGAGCAAAAAACTGGGACATTTCCTTTCTGTTAACCATAAGCGTTTGCCGGCTATTAACCGCGATCAGTTAGTGTCCGGAAAACGTTATTGAAATCCTAAGGAGAGACCGGCGATGAGCCGTACACACACTTCGGCACTCAGCCCCATGCAGAAACTGGCCCGTAACCCGGCTGTCATCGCCATGACGCTCGCGCTTGCTCTCGCAGGCTGCGCGAACAAGAAGAACATGCCGAACAGCGCCGGTGAACTCGGCCTTGGTGGCGCGGGCTCCGCAACGCCGGGCTCCCAGCAGGACTTCACGGTCAATGTCGGCGACCGCATCTTCTTCGACACTGACTCCACCTCGATCCGCGCCGACGCCCAGCAGACCCTGCAGCGCCAGGCCCAGTGGCTCGCCCGTTATCCGAACTACGCCATCACCGTTGAAGGCCATGCCGACGAACGCGGTACGCGTGAATACAACCTTGCGCTCGGCGCCCGTCGTGCGGCTGCAACCCGCGACTTCCTGGCTTCCCAGGGCGTTCCGGCAAACCGCATGAAGACGATCTCCTACGGCAAGGAAAAGCCGGTCGCGGTTTGCGACGACATTTCCTGCTGGTCGCAGAACCGCCGCGCCGTGACGGTTCTCGGTGGCGCGGGCATGTGATTGCCTGACGTTATTGTGATCTTGAATGGGAGGCGGTCTTCGGGCCGCCTTTTGTTTTTTTCATAGTTTGGCCGAAGTTAAGTTGCTTTTTCGGTTGATATGGAAAAAATCCGGCTTGCGCCATTCCGGTGCAAATCAGTTAAGGCAGGACGAATGAGATGAAGAAACTTGTCGTGGCGGGAATGCTGGGGCTTGCAGCCTGCACCGGCTTGAGCGGCGCAGCCGTTTCGGGTCCGCTGTTCGGTGCGGGGGGTAGTTTCGGCACGATCAACTCTCAACAGCAGCTCCCGGTCGTCCGGGTTCAGGCCAATGAAGCCTATCGGGTTCAGCAGCTTGAAGAACAGATCCGGCAGCTCAATGGCCGTATCGAAGAAATGAGCTTCCAGCTTCTGCAGATGCAGGAAACGATCCGCAAGGCGCAGGAAGACAACGAGTTCCGCTTCCAGGAACTGGAAGGCGGCAATGCCGGCGGCAAGGGTGCAAGCCCGACCGCTGCACCGAAAAAGAAGGCGGAAGCCAGTCCGGTCAATCCGGCCTCGCCGCCGACCGACGACGTTGCAACGATCATCGAAACGCCACCCGAGGGTGGCGCTTCCGTTTCTCCCTCTGCTCCCTCCAGTGCTCCGACAGGCGCACCGGGAGAGACGACGCTCGGCTCGATCGAGCTTGATTCCAAGGGAATGCCGATTGGCGGCACGCTCAATTCCGGCGCCAGTAATTCCTCCGGCAACCTTCCCGGTGTGACCACCGGCAACAGCGCCCGCAAGACCGATCCTGTCAACACGGCGGCGCTGACCAGCGAAGGCGACATCTATCAGGCCGCCTACGGCCATGTCCTTTCCGGTGACTACAAGCTGGCGGAACAGGGTTTCCAGCAATATCTGCAGGGTTACCCCAAAGGCACCAAGGCCGCCGATGCGAGCTTCTGGCTGGGCGAGGCGCAATATTCCCAGGGCAAGTTCAACGAGGCCGCCAAGACCTTCCTGAACGGCCATCAGGCCTATGGCAAGTCTCCGAAAGCGCCGGAAATGCTGATGAAGCTCGGCATGTCACTTGCCGCTCTCGACAATACTGAAACCGCCTGCGCCACGCTGCGCGAGGTGCCGAAGCGCTATCCCAATGCTTCGAAGACCGTGCTGACCAAGGTCGCCAGCGAACAGAAACGGCTGAGCTGCTGATTTTCCCCTGCCATGGCGGGTATTTCCATGCCGGTTGATGCCCGCACTCCGAATGAAAAGACAGTTGCGCCGCTCGCGGCGGCACAGTTTTTTGTCGGAAATCTACAAAACCCCGCCCATATCCTCGTCGCAATCTCCGGCGGCAGTGATTCCACCGGCCTGTTGCTGGCATTGCATGAGGCAACGGCGGGAGTGGGTAAGGACCGTTTGCGGCTTTCCGCCGTCACGGTCGACCATGCGCTGAGAGCGGAATCCGCCGATGAGGCGTGCAAGGTCGCCATGCTCTGCGCCGAACTTGGCATCCCCCACGTTACCCGCCGGTGGGATGGTGCCAAACCGGCCTCCGGCCTTTCCGAAGCCTCCCGACTTGCCCGCTACCGCCTGATTGCCGAGGTCGCCCTTGAGACTGGCGCCGATCTTGTCGTGACGGGGCATACAATCGGCGACCAGCGTGAAACCGTGGCGATGCGCGCCGCCCGCAACGGCGGCAGTAATAATCTCGGTCTATCCGGCATGGCGGACGCGGTTTTATACGATAGCCGCTACTGGGTCATGCGGCCGTTCCTGATGTGTGAGAGGCAGGCGATCCGTGACTATGTATCGTCCCGCGAGCGCGGGTGGCTTGACGATCCGAGCAATGAAAATATCAGATATGAGCGGGTGCGTGTTCGGCAGGCGCTTCCCGTCTCCCCCGCGTTGATCGATGCGGAGGTCTCTTTCAAAAGACGGGCGCTTTCCGACAAAACAGCCGTTTTCCTGCGCGATCACACGCAGATTTTCCATGCTGCTCTCGCCAGACTGGCCGACGATGCCGTCAATCCCGATCTTCCCGAGTTCCGGCACGGGTTGGCGGCGCTGATCGCCATCCTTGGCGGAAGGGCATATTTTCCGGCCGCAAGCGGCATGGAGCGCGTTTTGCGGTTTCTCAAAACGGGTGAAAACGGGCGAATGACAGTCGGCCGTGTTCTTCTCGATTGGCGGCGGGATGGCCTTTATTTGTTGCGCGAGCAGCGAAACCTGCCGGAGCTTCATGTCGGCGCGCATCAGCAAGGGCTGTGGGACGATCGTTTCCTTGTGAAGAATGGATCGGCTTTTCCAATCCTTGTCAAAGCGGGCAGGGTTGGTGGTGCCGTGGAAATGGCCGTGCATTTTCCGTCGGTGCCATCAGGGGTGACAAAACCGGCGATGGCGGGTCTGCCGCAAATTGCCGCAGCGGCCGAAGGGGAGGTTTCCATGCCGCAGGCCGTCACCATCACGCCGAGGCTTGCACCTTTCGATCTTTTCCTGCCGCGCTTCGACCTTGAGTTGGCAAATGCAATCGCCAATTTATTCGGACGGACGGCCTATCCACAGCCACCGGTTTAAATCCGGCCTCTTTTTCGTGAATTGCCATGGAAGAGTTTTTACACCAAAACGCATCAGATAACGCGCTTTGCCTTGGCAACGGCGGATGTCGTCCTTATGTTAGGGGCACATAATAGCGGGCAGCAGATATGCCCGTGTGAGTTCGGGGAGTTCGATGAACCCAAATTTCAGAAATTTCGCCTTGTGGGCCGTGATCGCCCTCTTGCTGATCGCGCTGTTCAGCATGTTCCAGACCTCGCCGACGCAAACGGGCTCGCGGGAAATCCCGTACTCCCAGTTTCTTCGCGATGTGGATTCCGGGCGAGTTCGCGACGTGACCGTCACCGGTAACCGGGTTCTCGGAACCTATACCGAAAACGGCACGGCCTTTCAGACCTATTCCCCCGTCATCGACGACAGCCTGATGGAGCGCTTGCAGAGCAAGAACGTCACCATCGTGGCGCGTCCCGAAAGCGATGGTTCCTCCGGTTTTCTGAGCTATCTCGGCACGCTTCTGCCGATGTTCCTCATTCTCGGCGTCTGGCTGTTCTTCATGCGGCAGATGCAGGGCGGTTCCCGTGGCGCGATGGGCTTTGGCAAGTCCAAGGCCAAGCTTCTGACGGAAGCGCATGGCCGCGTGACGTTTGATGACGTCGCAGGTGTGGACGAAGCCAAGCAGGACCTCGAGGAAATCGTGGAATTCCTGCGCGACCCGCAGAAGTTCCAGCGCCTCGGCGGCAAGATTCCGCGCGGCGTGCTGCTTGTTGGCCCTCCGGGTACCGGTAAGACGCTTCTGGCGCGTTCCGTCGCCGGCGAAGCCAATGTGCCGTTCTTCACCATTTCCGGTTCGGACTTCGTGGAAATGTTCGTCGGCGTCGGCGCAAGCCGCGTGCGTGACATGTTCGAGCAGGCTAAGAAGAATGCACCCTGCATCATCTTCATCGACGAAATCGACGCTGTCGGCCGCCATCGCGGCGCCGGTCTTGGCGGCGGTAACGACGAGCGCGAGCAGACACTGAACCAGCTGCTGGTCGAGATGGACGGTTTCGAGGCGAATGAAGGCATCATCCTCATCGCTGCCACCAACCGTCCTGATGTTCTTGACCCCGCACTTCTGCGTCCAGGCCGTTTCGACCGTCAGGTCGTCGTGCCGAACCCTGATATCGTCGGCCGCGAGCGCATCCTCAAGGTGCATATCCGCAACGTGCCGCTGGCGCCGAATGTCGATCTCAAGATTCTGGCCCGCGGCACTCCCGGTTTTTCCGGTGCGGACCTCATGAACCTCGTCAACGAAGCCGCCCTGATGGCTGCCCGCCGCAACAAGCGAGTGGTCACCATGCAGGAATTCGAGGACGCCAAGGACAAGATCATGATGGGCGCGGAGCGCCGCTCCTCCGCCATGACCGAGGCCGAAAAGAAGCTGACGGCCTATCACGAAGCCGGCCATGCCATCACCGCGCTGAAGGTTGCCGTGGCCGATCCGTTGCACAAGGCGACGATCATTCCGCGCGGCCGTGCACTGGGTATGGTTATGCAGCTGCCGGAAGGCGACCGCTATTCCATGAGCTACAAGTGGATGGTGTCGCGCCTGGTCATCATGATGGGTGGCCGCGTTGCCGAGGAATTGACCTTCGGCAAGGAGAACATCACGTCAGGCGCGTCTTCGGATATCGAGCAGGCCACCAAGCTTGCCCGCGCCATGGTCACGCAATGGGGCTTCTCCGACGCTCTCGGCCAGGTGGCCTATGGTGAGAACCAGCAGGAAGTCTTCCTCGGCCATTCCGTCTCTCAGTCGAAGAACGTCTCCGAGGCGACAGCGCAGACGATCGACACCGAAGTCCGACGTCTGATCGACGAGGCCTATACCGAGGCACGGCGTATCCTCACGGATAACCACGATGGCTTTGTCGCAATTGCCGAGGGTCTTCTCGAATACGAAACCCTGACGGGCGACGAGATCAAGGCGCTGCTGAGGGGTGAGAAGCCGGCGCGCGATCTGGGTGACGATTCTCCGGGCAGCCGTGGTTCGGCGGTGCCGAAAGCCGGCGCCAAGAAGGACGGCCCGAGCGAAGCGAAGGGTGACGGTGAGGCCGAAGGCGGCATGGAGCCGCAGCCGCATTGATCGTCCGCGCATGTTAGAAATTGTAAAAGGCCATCCGGGTTTCCGGGTGGCCTTTTCATTTTGGTAACAAGATATAAGCCATTTTTGCGGTAATTTACGTGCTGTTTATCGTGGTTTGTGGCATCTAGCCAAAAACGCTTCCGGCTGTTTTCAGCTTTTGCCGGAATGCCCGAAAGATTTGGAGTTCAAATGGCACGCCGTTATTTCGGAACCGATGGTATCCGCGGACAATCGAACGTATTCCCCATGACGCCTGATCTGGCGATGCGTGTGGGCATTGCCGTTGGAACGATCTTCCGCCGTGGCCATCATCGTCATCGCGTTGTCATTGGCAAGGATACGCGGCTTTCCGGCTATATGCTGGAGAACGCACTGGTTGCCGGTTTCACCGCCGCCGGCCTTGATGTCTTCCTGCTCGGCCCCATCCCGACGCCCGCCGTTGCCATGCTGACCCGGTCGCTGCGCGCCGATATCGGCGTGATGATCTCGGCTTCGCACAATCCCTTCTCCGATAACGGCATCAAGCTTTTCGGACCTGACGGATACAAGCTCTCCGACGAGCTGGAGCTGGAGATCGAGGACCTTCTCGACAAGGATATCTACGCCCAGCTCGCCAAGCCGAGCGAGATCGGCCGCGCCAAGCGCGTGGATGGTGACATCTATCGTTATATCGAATTCGTCAAACGCACCCTGCCGCGCGATGTGACGCTGAGCGGGCTTCGGATCGCGATCGACTGCGCCAATGGTGCTGCCTACAAGGTCGCACCCGCTGCGCTCTGGGAACTCGGTGCGGAAGTCGTCACGATCGGCAATGAGCCGAACGGCATCAACATCAATCTCGAATGTGGCTCCACCCATCCGGAAGCTCTGCAGAAGAAGGTGCATGAAGTACGGGCTGATATCGGCATTGCTCTCGACGGCGATGCGGACCGTGTCATCATCGTCGATGAGCGCGGCGAGATCGTCGATGGTGACCAGCTGATGGCTGTCATCGCTGATAGCTGGGCTGCCGACAACACGCTGCGCGGCGGCGGCATCGTCGCGACTGTCATGTCCAATCTCGGGCTGGAACGCTTCCTCGGCGACAAGGGCCTCACTCTTGCCCGCACCAAGGTGGGCGACCGTTATGTCGTCGAGCACATGCGCAACCACAATTTCAACGTCGGCGGTGAACAGTCCGGCCATATCGTGCTGTCGGACTATGGCACGACGGGCGATGGCCTCGTCGCGGCATTGCAGGTTCTCGCCAAGGTCAAGCGCTCCGGCCTCACGGTCAGCGAAGTCTGCCGCAAGTTTGAGCCGGTGCCGCAGCTTTTGAAGAACGTGCGTATCTCCGGCGGCAAGCCGCTGGAAAATCCTGTTGTGCAGCAGGCGATTGCGGATGCGGAAAGCGCATTGGCCAATAATGGCCGCCTCGTCATCCGCCCCTCCGGCACCGAGCCGCTGATCCGCGTCATGGCGGAAGGTGATGACAGCGCGCAGGTGGAGCAGATCGTCAATGATCTCGTCGGCGTCATTGCCAATGCTCGCTCGGCCGCGTGAGCCGAGGCGTCAGTAATGTCCTAACAAAGCCGGCTGCTCAGCCGGCTTTTTCTTTGCGTATTTGCTAATAAATATAGTGAATGATCGTGGTTAATCGGGACTTAACCATTTTACGTCAATCTCCATGACTGAACAGTTCACTGGCATCTGCTGCCGAAAACGCACGTGCCTCTTCTGGAGTGGAAGTCATGAAAAACGCCCTGGCCGGATTTCTGGCCGTCCTGCTGACCGGTACCAGCGCTATCGCTGCCGATCTTTATCAAGCCGAACCCGCGCCGGCCTATGTCGAAGCCCCCGAGGTTGCGATCACCCAGGCGAGCGGCTGGTATCTGCGCGGCGATGTCGGTTATTCCTTCAACAAGCTGCGCGGCGCCCATTATTATCAGGGTGGCCCGGGTGGCTATCTCGCGGATTTCGAAACCGCGAAGATCAAGGACAGCTACATCATCGGCGCCGGCGTCGGTTATCAGTTCAACAACTATTTCCGTAGCGACTTAACCTTCGACTACATGGGCAAGTCGGATTTCCGTGGCTCTACTCGTGGCTATTGCGGCAACGGTGCTGACTGCGTCTCGACGGACCTGAGTGCGCTGAGGGCCTACACGCTGATGGCAAATGCCTATGTCGATCTTGGCACTTATGGCCGCGTCACGCCTTACGTGGGTGGCGGTATCGGCGCATCCTATGTGAAATGGGATAAGCTGCGTAACACGTCCTGTGCAACGGACGGATCCGGCTACTGCGACCCGACCACCGAACATGGCGGCAAGGGCAAGTGGCGCTTTGCCTACGCTCTGATGGCCGGTGCGTCCATTGACGTCACCTGTAACCTGAAGGCCGATATCGGCTACCGTTTCCGCCACATCAACAAGGGCGATATGTTCGCTTATGAGAATGGCGGCGGTCCGGGCCGTGACAAGGGCCTCTATTCGCATGAAGTGCGCGTCGGCGGCCGTTATGTCTTCAATGGCTGCGACACTGCGCAATACATGCCGCCCGCTGATATTCCGCTGCAGCCTGCCGTTTATAAATAAACGTCACGCACCGCTGGTACTTTCAGACCGTCCGCATCCTCCGGGTGCGGGCGGTTTTGTTTTACCGGCATCGGACACCGCGCATGACGCATATGGACCAAAATTCTTCTGCGCAGCGACATATTCCGCTTGACTGGGATCGGCGACAGGAATAGCAACGGCGTCAGGACACCTCTCCCTAACGAGAGGCGCCTATCTGAAAGGGTAGTTAAATGACAGATATAGTGAAGCCGGACGTGCGTCCGGGCAATACGCATTTTTCCTCTGGTCCCTGCTCGAAGCGTCCCGGTTGGTCGCTAGATGCTCTCTCCGATGCACCGCTCGGTCGCTCGCATCGCGCCAAGGTTGGCAAAGCCAAGCTGAAGCAGGCCATTGATCTCACCCGTGAAATTCTTGATGTTCCTGCCGATTATCGCATCGGCATCGTTCCCGCATCCGACACCGGCGCTGTTGAAATGGCGCTCTGGTCGCTGCTGGGCGAACGCGGCGTTGACATGCTCGCTTGGGAAAGCTTCGGCGCTGGCTGGGTTACCGACGTCATCAAGCAGCTTAAGCTGAAGGACGTGCGCAAGTTCGAGGCCGATTACGGTCTGCTGCCGAATCTCGCCGAAGTCGATTTCGACCGTGACGTCGTCTTCACCTGGAACGGCACCACCTCTGGCGTTCGCGTTCCCAATGCCGACTTCATCCCTGCCGACCGTAAGGGCCTGACCATCTGCGACGCCACCTCGGCGGCCTTCGCGCAGGACATGGACTTTACGAAACTCGACGTCGTCACCTTCTCCTGGCAGAAGGTTCTGGGCGGCGAGGGCGGCCATGGCGTCATCATTCTTTCGCCCCGCGCCGTCGAGCGCCTCCTTAGCTACGCGCCGGCATGGCCGCTGCCGAAAATCTTCCGCATGGTCTCCGGCGGTAAGCTGATCGAAGGCATCTTCACCGGCGAAACCATCAACACGCCGTCCATGCTCTGCGTGGAAGATTACATCGACGCGCTGCTGTGGGCGAAGAACCTCGGTGGCCTTAAGGCGCTGATCGGCCGTGCCGATGCCAATGCCAAGGTCATCTACGACTTCATCGAGAAGAATAACTGGATCGCCAACCTGGCCGTCAAGCCGGAAACCCGCTCCAACACCTCCGTCTGCCTGAAGATCGTTGATCCCGAGGTGCAGGCGCTGGATGCGGCCGCACAGGCCGATTTCGCCAAGGGCGTCGTTGCCCTGCTCGAAAAGGAAAATGTCGCCCTCGATATCGGCGCTTACCGTGACGCACCGTCCGGTCTGCGCATCTGGGCCGGTGCGACCATCGAGACGGCCGATATGGAAGCCGTCATGCCCTGGCTCGCCTGGGCTTACCAGACGCAGAAGGCAGCACTTTCCAAGGCTGCCGCCTGATTTTGATACCGGCCCTGCGCTGATGCAGGGCCGCACATTCCCCGCTTTCAAAACTGCACCGCTTTTCAAGGAGCCCGTGAACCATGGCACCTCGCGTACTCGTATCCGACGAACTGTCGGAAACCGCCGTCCAGATTTTCCGTGATCGTGGCGTCGAAGTCGATTTCCAGCCGAAGCTCGGCAAGGACAAGGACAAACTTGCCGAAATCATCGGCAATTACGATGGTCTCGCCATTCGTTCCGCCACCAAGGCGACCGAAAAGCTGATCGAGGCGGCAACCAACCTCAAGGTCATCGGCCGCGCCGGCATCGGCGTCGACAATGTCGATATTCCGGCCGCCTCGCGCCGCGGTATCATCGTCATGAACACACCGTTCGGCAACTCCATCACGACTGCGGAACATGCCATCGCGCTGATGTTTGCCGTTGCGCGCCAGCTTCCGGCCGCCGACAGCTCTACGCAGGCCGGCAAGTGGGAAAAGTCGAAATTCATGGGTGTCGAAATCACCGGCAAGACGCTCGGCGTCATCGGCGCCGGCAATATCGGCTCCATCGTCTGCTCGCGTGCGCTTGGTCTCAAGATGCATGTTCTGGCCTATGACCCCTTCCTGTCGCCGGAGCGTGCGCAGGAAATGGGCGTGACCAAGGTTGAACTGGACGAACTTCTGGCCCAGGCAGATTTCATCACCCTGCATGTGCCGATGACCGACAAGACGCGCGGCATCCTCAATGCCGAAAACCTTGCCAAGACCAAGAAGGGCGTGCGTATCGTCAACTGCGCCCGTGGCGGTCTGGTGGATGAAGCGGCTCTTGCCGAAGCCATCAAGTCCGGCCATGTCGCCGGCGCCGGTTTTGACGTTTTCGAAGTCGAGCCCGCCACCGAAAGCCCGCTTTTCGGCCTGCCCAACGTCGTCTGCACGCCGCATCTCGGCGCATCAACCACGGAAGCGCAGGAAAACGTCGCCCTTCAGGTTGCCGAGCAGATGTCGGATTATCTGGTCAAGGGTGCGGTTTCTAACGCCATCAACATGCCGTCGATCACGGCCGAGGAAGCGCCGCGCCTGAAGCCCTTCATTCGTCTTGCGGATGTTCTCGGTTCCTTCGTCGGTCAGGTGCAGGAAAGCGCCACCAAGGAAATCGAAATCCTTTATGACGGCGCAACCGCCAACATGAACACCAAGGCATTGACCAGTGCATTGCTGGCCGGCCTGATCCGCAGCCAGGTGGCTGACGTGAACATGGTTTCCGCACCCGTCATGATCAAGGAAAAGGGTATCATCCTCTCCGAAGTCAAGCGCGATAAGACCGGCGTTTACGACGGTTACATCAAGCTGACGGTCAAGACCGAAAACCAGATACGCTCGGTTGCCGGCACGGTGTTCTCGGATGGCAAGCCGCGCTTCATTCAGATCAAGAACATCAACATGGATGCGGATGTCGGATCGCACATGATCTACATCACCAACACCGACGTTCCCGGCATGATCGGCTTCATGGGCACGACGCTCGGCGAAGCTGGCGTTAACATCGCCAACTTCCAGCTCGGCCGTGAAAAGGAAGGCGGCGACGCCATCGCGCTGCTCTATGTTGACGGCCCGGTTTCCGAAGAGGTGCTGGACAAGCTGCGCGCCAACCCGGCCATCCGCCAGGTCAAGCCGCTGACGTTTAACGTCGACTGATCTATCGTTCCTCCCAAGGGGACAATAAGGACCGGTGCAGGGGCAACCCTGCGCCGGTTTTTGTTTCTCCAGTTGCCCATTTTATGGCAATCCGCGCCGGTCTCGCGCCCCGGTTGCATATCACAAAAAATTTAAGCCGAGTGGTCTAAAAATGATGATCATGAGTTGCTATATCGCCTGCTGAGATGCCGCTCATGGGAGGGCGGCCAACAGGAGATAACGATGTTTGCTGCCTTTCGGCGCTTCAAGGGTTTGTTCGCAGTCGCCGCGCTTGGTATCGCGGTGTCTTTCGTAGCTGTTGATATGGCAGAAGCACGCCGCGCCAGCGGTGGTTTCGGCAGCCGCGGCACGCGCACCTATTCGGCTCCGCCTTCGACCAGCACGGCGCCCGGCCAGACCGCGCCGATCAACCGCAGCATGACGCCCAATACTAATCAGGCAGCACCGAGCGCTGCTCAGCCGGCCCGTCCCGGTGCGCAGGCGCCGCAGCAAAATCGCGGCCTGTTCGGCGGCATGATGGGTGGTTTGATGGGCGGCCTGTTGATGGGCGGCCTGTTCGGCATGCTTCTCGGCGGTGGCTTTGGTGGCATGGCCGGTTTCTTCGGCATGCTGCTGCAGGTGGCGCTGATCGGCCTCCTCGTTATGCTCGCCATGCGTTTCTTCGCATCGCGCCGTCAGGGTCAGCCCGCTTATGGCTCGGCCGGCGGTTCGCAGCGCACGGATCATTCAAGTTCCTCCTATAATGGCGGTTCGCAGGCGGGTCCTTCCGCATCCTCGTTCAAGATTCCGAAGATTGGTGCTCTGGCCGGTGCTGCGGGTGGTGCTGCGGCTGCTACTGCGGCAACGGCAAAGCCCGTGCCCCACGCCAATGCCATCTCGGAAGGCGATGAAATCGGTATCACGCAGGGTGACCTCGAAACCTTCCAGAAAATGCTGGAAGATGTGCAGGCTGCCTATGCGGCCGAGGATTACGGCACGCTGCGCAAGCTGACGACGCCGGAAGCCATGTCCTATCTCGCGGAAGAACTGAGCGACAACGCGACCAGCGGTGTGAAAAACGACGTGCGCGACGTGACGCTGCTGCAGGGCGATGTCGCCGAAGCCTGGCACGAAGAAGGGCAGGATTACGCAACGGTTGCGATGCGTTACTCCGCCATCGACGTGATGCGTGACCGCACGTCCGGCAAGGTAGTCGAAGGCGATGAACAGCATCCGTCCGAAGCGGTCGAGATGTGGACCTTCGTCCGTCGCCCCGGCAACGATAACTGGCAGGTCGCCGCCATTCAGGCCGCTGCCTGAGGCAACAGCCCGAGTTTTATCGAACGAAATGGCCCGGAGGTTCACGAACCTCCGGGCTTTTGTTTATCAGGACGCAAAGACGTCGACCGTCCTGAAATTTCGTCCCGGATACTCCTTGCCCTGGGCAGACGCGGCAGGGCAAAAAACCGATTGATAAATCTAACGGGTGATATCTCCGCCGATCATTGGCTGCAATTTCCGCTTCACCCTGCTATGCAGGGCTTTGAGCCCTGTTTGTCGTGGCATGTCGCCGGTGCATGGCTCGACCGCTTCACGGAATTGCCTTTTTTCATTCATCCGGCATTCAGTCCCTGCATCCTAACCAGAAAGCATACACGTCAATGTGACTTTTCGCGCCGGTTCTAAACCGCTTTGGAAAGGGAACCACAGCCGCAAAACAGCGTTGACAATCCAATTCCCGGCCCGCCTCCCGCAAGCCGGGCTGGGTGGCCGGGCAATGCACGGCCCGCGAGAACGGAGAGCTATCGAGATGAAACGCTTCGACCTGATCGACGGGATGCGTGGTTACTTCCTCGTCTTCATGCTGATCAACCATCTGGTGTTTGCCGGCGGCTTCTGGCTGGTGGAAATCAATCACCGGCAGTTTGCCTTTGTCGAGGACGCGCAGGGCTTCGTCTTCCTGTCCGGCCTGCTGATCGGCATGGTCTATGCGCGCAAGATGATGAAATATGGCTATGACGCCGGCAAACAGATGATCTGGAACCGGGCGATGGAGCTTTATCGTTATGCGATGGGTCTCGTCATCGCCGTGCTGTTCTTCCGCATGGTCATCCCGCATGCGCCCTATATCTGGTACAACTGGCTGGGTATGACGACGTTCGACGATCCGCTGCGTCTGGCGGCGATTGCGACATTCCTCTTCCAGCCGACCTTCATGGATATTCTGCCGCAATATATCGTCTACATGCTGTTTGCGCCGGTCCTTGTTAAGCTCTGCCTTGACGGCAAGTGGGCGTATGTCATGGCCGGTTCCCTGCTGGTCTGGATGGCGGGCCAGCTTGGTCTTCAGCAGATCGTGACGACGCCGCTCAACGAACTCGTCAAGGGTGCGGACGAGCAGGGTATCCGCGTCAGCTTCAACCTGCTCGGCTGGCAGTTGGTTTTCTATTCGGGGCTGGTGATGGGCGCGATGACGGCGCAGAACCGCATTCCGTGGAAGGCGATCTTCTCACCGCAGCACACATGGCTTCCAAAGGCAGCGCTTGTCATCTGCCTGTTCTTCATGCCGCTGCGCATCGCCACCGCCTGGGGCCTGATGCCGGAATTCATGATGGGCAAGTTCTCCACCATGGAAATCCGCGCCGATTTCGGCCCGGTTTACCTCATCAACTTCCTGGCGGTTGGCGTTGGCCTGACCTGGCTGGTGATTGCCGGTCCGCACCACCACCGTCCGCTTGTGCGCTCCATTGCTGAGGGCGTCATCTGGGTGCTGTCGTTGAAGTTCCTGCAACTGCTCGGTCGCCATTCGCTGCAGGTCTATGTCTGGCATGTGGCGATCGTCTACGGCGTCTATTATCTCGACGGCCGCACGGCGGAACTGTCGCAGCTGAACAAGACGCTGATCGCTTTCACGGCCATCGGATTGCTGGCCTTGCCGGCCCTGTGGCGGGAGCGCGACAAGTGGTTCGGCAGCAGCGGCCAGAAGACGGCCGGCGCTTAACAGCCTGTCGCGGACCGAATCTGATTGCTTTGCGGGGCGGTTTTCCGCCCCGTACTTGCGTGCGCGGCCATTCCTTTCTATATGCAGCCCTTAAATCCGCAGGATGGCGAGACAGGACGGCCCGATTGATGGCCATGGTTTCTCGCGGCGGATGACCGACAGGCGGCGGGGCCTTTACCCCCGTTATGACTGACGATGGGAAAAAACGTGAATACGCTCGATTTTGACAAGAGGCCGGAAGATACCCGGATCGTTGTCGCCATGTCCGGTGGCGTCGATTCTTCCGTGGTGGCCGGTATCCTCAAGCGCGAGGGCTATGATGTCCTCGGCATTACCCTCCAGCTTTACGACCACGGTGCCGCCGTGCACCGCGCCGGCTCCTGTTGCGCCGGGCAGGATATCGACGATGCGCGCAGGGTCTGCGAAACGCTCGGCATTCCCCACTACGTGCTGGATTACGAAGCGCGGTTCCGCGAAACCGTCATCAACCCCTTTGCCGAAGCCTATGCGATGGGCGAGACGCCGATCCCCTGCGTGGCCTGCAACCAGACGGTAAAATTCGCCGATCTGCTCGCCACGGCGCAGGAACTGGGTGCGGATGCGCTGGCAACCGGCCATTATATCCGCTCGCGCCCCAATCCCGTTGCCGGACAGCCGGGCCGTCGCGCGCTCTATCGCCCTATCGACAGCGACCGTGACCAGAGCTGGTTCCTGTTTGCGACGACGCAGGAGCAGATCGACTATCTGCGCTTCCCGCTCGGCGGCCTCTCCAAGGCCGAAACGCGGGCGCTGGCGGAAGATATGGGGCTTGTCGTCGCCAAGAAGGCCGACAGCCAGGACATCTGTTTCGTGCCGCAGGGCAAATACACCGATATCATCAACAAGCTGAAGCCGAATGCGGCATTGGCGGGCGATATCGTCCATCTGGACGGGCGCGTGCTCGGCCGCCATGACGGCATCGTGCATTATACCATCGGCCAACGCCGGGGCATCGGCGTCGCGACCGGAGAGCCGCTCTACGTCGTGCATCTCGATGCGCGGGGCCGCCGGGTCATCGTTGGCCCGCGCGAAGCGCTGGAAACCCGCCGGGTCTATCTGCGCGACATGAACTGGCTGGGCGATGGCGAGCTGGTAAATGATGCAGGGCAGGGCTTTGCCTGTTTCGCCAAGGTGCGCTCCACCCGTCCGCCAACCGAAGCGATGCTGCATGCAGACGAAAACGGCATCTATGTGGATCTGATGACCGGTGAGGCCGGCGTCGCTCCTGGCCAGGCCTGCGTGCTTTATTCCGCACCGGGGGCCGATGCCCGCGTTTACGGCGGCGGTTTCATCGAACGGTCGGAACGCTCAGTGGATGCCGAGGCATCGCTCAAGGCGCTTCTGGAAAAGCCGGTTGCCGCCTGAAACCATTCGCTTTTCGCAGCAATGCGGAAAGCGAATTTTTTGCGCATCTTGCGCTTGACACTTTGGGGAGCGGCACCTTATAAGCCGCTCATCCTGATGGAACGGTCGGTCACATGACTGTCACGTTTCCACTGTGGCGGGGTAGCTCAGGTGGTTAGAGCAGCGGAATCATAATCCGCGTGTCGGGGGTTCAAGTCCCTCTCCCGCTACCACTTTCCTTCATATGAAAAATCCAAACCGCGTCGTTCTGCGCCCGTGTTTCGTTGCTTTTCCGAGCGGGAAAAACGATGGATCATTTGGTGTTTGCCGGTAAGTTTCGCCCAAAAAAAGGGAAACCCGCTTACTGCAAAAATGCAGCCAGCGGGTCTCAACCTCTACCCCCTCCCACAAGGGCGGCTGCACAAAAGCACATTGAATGAATTATGGCAAGATCAAGGCGACCATATTGTTGCGGTGGAGGGCCCTGTTCTCCAGTTTATTGGTGGATGGCAAAGCGTGACCAGTTCCGTGCGCCGTTGGTAAGGGGAGCGATAGGACACCAGGTTTTCGGTGCAGCCCATTTTTTCAACGGCCCGCGGTTGGTAATGTGTCTTGTGCGGTGAAACCTGTTCGCGGCCATAAACGATCATGTCTGCGGCAAGCGAGGTGTTTGGTATCGACAGGACGGCGAATGCGGCAGTCAAAAGAATTCTTCTCGAATATGCGGACATGGCTCTTCCCCTGTTTATCAACGCAGGAGAACGTCCGGCGCTATGAGCCGTTCCAGGGTTGATGCTGATATTTTCGCGCGTGGCGGCGGCGGCAAAAAAAGATGCCCGCTCAAGGCGGGCAATCAGAGGGGAACTGAGGTTAGGAGCCTCGCGTCTGAAACGGACATCTTCAGCATAAGTTCCGCTTGCAGGATAATTTCCGCAGCGTCGTGCCGACGGGACAGCTGCGAAGGCAAGGTATTCCAGGCCGCATCGCCTGGAACGATTCGGTGTGCGGAAACAATGGTGCTTTCCTGAGGATTCAATCTTTAGGGAAATTTGGAGCGGGCGAAGGGATTTGAACCCTCGACCCCAACCTTGGCAAGGTTGTGCTCTACCCCTGAGCTACACCCGCTCAAATCCACCGGTCCGGGGTAGTACGCTGAACCGTGGGCCGCCAAGCGGCGACGGGCGCTATATCGCTCAATCGATTCTGGAATGCAACAGGGAAATGACAAAAACGCGAAAATTTCTTTGAGAAATGCGACAAGCGGCGGAAATGATTGAGAATTTTTCATTTCACTGTTTTTTCCTGCGTTGCCAAGCGTCAGTTGCCCCCTTAATCAGGAAACAAGGAAAACGGAATCGACAGAGGCAGGCGGCAGGATATGGCGGAAAATTCCCAGAAGACGGCAAAGGAACTGTTCGAGTTTCTCGACGGGCTTGGCATTTCCCACACCACGAAGCAGCATGAGCCGGTGTTCACCGTCGCCGAATCCCAGTCGCTGCGCGACCTCATTCCCGGCGGTCATACAAAGAACCTCTTTGTAAAGGACAAGAAGGATCAGTATTTCGTGCTGACCGTTGAGGAAAACGCGGCCGTGGACCTGAAAAGCGTTCACAAGACCATCGGTGCGGCGAGCCGCGTGTCCTTCGGCCGGCCGGAAAAAATGCTGGAATATCTGGGTGTCGTGCCGGGTTCGGTCACGGTGTTCGGCGCCATCAACGACACGGACAGGCAGGTCACCTTCGTGCTCGACAGCGATCTCCTGGAAAACGAGTTGGTGAACGGCCATCCGCTTTCCAACGACCAGACGACAACGATCGCGTCCAAAGATCTCATTCGCTTTCTCGAGGCAACGGGACATGCGCCGCTTGTCTTGAAAGTCAGCGAGTGAGATACGATCTTTGCTTCAAATAAGACAGATGACAGAAGTTTACGGGAGACCGGCATGAGCGGCGACAATAATCCTTACGGCGGTTCCTATAGCGGGCAGATGACCGCAAGCGCGCATCACAATGGCGAGCTTAACGGTGCGGCCTCCGGCCACATCAAGGACACGACGACGGCCGGTTTCTCCAAGGATGTTCTTGAAGAATCCCGTCGCCAGCCGGTTCTGGTGGACTTCTGGGCGCCCTGGTGCGGCCCGTGCAAGCAGCTGACGCCGGTGCTTGAGAAGGTCATCAACGAGGCGAATGGCCGTGTGAAGCTCGTGAAGCTGAACATTGACGATCATCCGTCCATTCCCGGCCAGCTCGGCATCCAGTCGATTCCGGCAATCGTCGCCTTTGCCGACGGCCGGCCCGTGGATGGCTTCATGGGTGCCGTTCCGGAAAGCCAGATCAAGCAGTTCATCGAAAAGATTGCCGGACCTGACGCGGGCGATCCCAAGGCTGAGATCGAGGCCGTTCTGACCGACGCGAAGCAGCTTCTGGCAGATGGCGATTTTAACGGCGCAGCGCAGCTTTTCGGCGCCGTCATGCAGGCCGATCCGGAAAATCCCGCAGCGATTGCCGGTATCGCCGAATGCATGATCGCGGCCGGTCAATATGAGCGGGCCAGCGAGCTGCTCTCGTCCCTGCCTCAGGAACTCAATGACGATGCGGGCATTCAACTCGTTTCGAAAAAGATCGCGCAATATGAGGAAGCCCGCAAGATCGGCGACCCCGTGGCGCTGGAGCGCGAGCTGGCACTTGATCCCGATCAACACGAGGTGCGGGTGAAGCTTGCCAAGGTGCTGAACGCGCAGGGCCGACGCGACGAGGCGGCGGATCATCTGCTCTATATCATGCGCAAGGACCGGACCTTCGACGATGACGGCGCGCGCCGCCAGCTTCTGGAGTTTTTCGAGGCCTGGGGCTTCAAGGATCCGGCAACCGTTGCCGGCCGCCGGAAGCTTTCGGCGATACTGTTTTCGTAATGCGGGCATATCCCGGCCAGGGCGGTTGAACCGCCGGCCGGGCAGCAGTGAACAGGGGGCTTGATCCCATGCACGTCGGAAATGCGAGATATGTAAAGAACGACGACCTGCCGGAAACCGTGCCGGTCTTTCCACTTCCCGGTGCCCTGCTGCTGCCGGAAGGCCATCTTCCGCTCAATATTTTCGAGCCGCGATATCTTGCCATGATCGACACGGCACTGGCGGGCCACCGGCTCATCGGCATGGTGCAGCCGGCCCTTCATGTCATTGAGTCCGGCCTTGAGGGCGGACCTCTGAGCGCAGTCGGATGCCTCGGCCGCATCACCTCCTTTTCCGAAACAGGTGATGGCCGTTACATCATCTCGCTCACCGGTGTGTGCCGTTTCCGCCTGCTGGAAGAGGTTGGGGTGGGCGAGCCCTATCGCAGCTTCCGGCATGCGCCTTTCATCGCCGATCTCTCGGGCGAATACGACGAGGAGGCCGTGGATCGTGAAAACCTGCTGCGGGTATTCCGCTCGTTTCTGGATGCCAACCAGCTGGAAGCCGACTGGGAAAGCGTTGAAAGGGCCGGCAACCGTGTTCTCGTCAATTCGCTTTCCATGATGTCTCCATTTGGACCCGCCGAAAAACAGGCGCTGCTGGAAGCGCCTGATCTGAAGACGCGAGCCGAAACATTGATCGCCATCACCGAGATCGTTCTTGCGCAAGGATCGGGTGAGGGCGGCAACGTGCTGCAATAGGATCGCCGCCATGGACGACAGGATGAGCAGTGTCGACCCCAAGCTGCTGGAGCTTTTGGTCTGTCCTTTGACGAAGGGGCGTCTTTCCTATGATCGCGCCCGCAACGAGCTCATTTCTGAAAGCGCCAGACTTGCTTATCCAATCCGCGACGGCGTGCCGATTATGCTGATTTCGGAAGCGCGCAAGATAGAAGACTAACCTCCCCGGTTATCACCTCCACACATTGCGTGTCGCGAATTGACGAAGATGCGTTGACAACCATGCGTGGATTTGACCAGAGTCCCGCCCGACATATCTGATGCGGGGAGAATACTGATGTCGTTGCGCGCGCTCGTCCGGATTTCGTTGGTTGCGGCCTCGGCCGCCCTCATTTTTCTGCCAGCCATGGCGGCGGAGCCCTCCCGCAAGGTTGTTACCACCCAAAACGGCGATTATTTCGGCTTCGATCTTCGCACCGAGCAGAATGTCTCGCTGGAGCAATGCGGCGAGATTTGCGTTGGCGATACCGCCTGCAAGGCCTTCACCTACAATCCCAAGGTGAAATGGTGCTTCCTCAAATCGGATTTCAATCAGCTGAACGCTTTCCCCGGCGCGGTTGCCGGCAAGATCGTGGAAGTGGTAGCGGAAACCGATATCG
Organism: Agrobacterium tumefaciens str. B6; assembly: GCF_001541315.1. Taxonomy (GTDB): domain Bacteria; phylum Pseudomonadota; class Alphaproteobacteria; order Rhizobiales; family Rhizobiaceae; genus Agrobacterium; species Agrobacterium radiobacter. The sequence goes on from NZ_LMVK01000003.1 coordinate 129,056, forward strand.
GCGCGCCGCAACGCCTGTCCTTCGTCACTGACAGTCTGCAGCAGGAAGCGCGCCGGCTGAAATCCGGCCTTGCGGCGAATGACGGTGAAGGCGGACAGGGCGTGGAAGCCCTCGTGCAGACGGCGCGGCAGCAGGCAGCCGCGGGCAATATTCCCGATGCGGTCGTGACCTATAAACAGGCGCTTGCTATCACGCCTGACGACGGCGCGCTCTGGGCGGAGCTTTCCGAAAAGGCGGCGCAGGTCACCGATAATTATTCGATTGCCGGGCAGGCCGCTTCCGCCGCCATCAATGCCTACCAGCTGAGCCGCACCGTCAGCGCCCGCACCGAGGCCCTGAACCGGCTGGCGAAGGCTTTCGAAAGAACCCAGAATTATCGCGCAGCACTCAATGCCTATAAGGAGAGCCTTGCGCTTACCGACAATGCGCAGACCAAGGCGGCCTATGCCGATCTGCGCACGCGGCAGGGTTTCCGCGTCATCAATAATACCGTGGATACGGATAGTGTCAGCCCGCGCGCCTGTGTGCAGTTTTCCGAGCCGCTGGTGAAGAACGGTGTCGATTATTCCTCCTTCATCACGCTGGATGGGGCAGCCCCCAAGGCCATCGAAGCGAAGGGCAGCGAGATTTGCGTCGAAGGCCTCACCCATGGCCAACGTTACAAGATCTCGCTGCGCGCCGGTCTGCCTTCCTCGGTGGAAGAACCGCTGGAAAAGCAGGTCGATCTCGATATTTACGTGCGTGACCGTGCCGCCAGCGTGCGCTTCACGGGTGAGAATTTCGTGCTGCCGGGTACTGCCCGTCGTGGCATTCCAATTGTCTCTGTTAACGCCGACAAGGCTGACCTGAAGCTTTATCGCGTTGGCGACCGCAACATCACCTCGCTGCTCGCAAACTCGCAGTTTCTGACGCAGATGGACGGCTACAATGCCGACCGCATCGAAAACGAGATCGGCGAACTCGTCTGGCAGGGCTCGATCGATATCCAGCCCGATCTCAATAAGGATGTGGTGACGAGCTTCCCGGTGGATGAGGCCTTGCCGGAGCGCAAGCCCGGCATCTATGTGCTGACCGCCGTGCCGCCTGGCACCGCGCCGGAAACGTGGGATTCACGCGCCACACAATGGTTCCTGGTCTCCGATACCGGCATCACCACCTATGCCGGAACCGATGGGCTGAATGTGTTCGTCCGAGCCCTTGGCAGCGCCAAGCCGCTTGCGGACGTGGATTTGCAGCTGCTCGCCAAGAATAACGAGGTGCTGGGCACGGCGAAAACCGATGCGGACGGCCGCGCGGTATTCTCCGCCGGCCTGATGCGCGGCACGGCGGCGCAGGCGCCTGCCATCCTCACCGCGCGTAACGGCGACAAGGACTACGTCTTCCTCGATATGACCCGCGCAGGCTTCGACCTCTCGGATCGCGGCGTGACGGGACGTGCAGCGCCCGGCGCGATCGACGTGTTCAGCTGGACCGAGCGCGGCATTTACCGCGCCGGCGAGACCGTGCACGCCGCAGCGCTTGCCCGCGATGTCGACGGCAAGGCAATCGAGGATCTGCCGCTCACCTTCATCTTCTCGCGTCCGGATGGCGTCGAAGACCGGCGCTTCGTCAGCGACGGCAAGGCGCTGGGCGGTCATGCGGTCGATCTGCCGCTGCAGGCAAATGCCATGCGCGGCACCTGGACGTTGCGCATCCATACCGACCCGAAAACGGCTGCGATCAGCGAAAAGAGCTTCCTCGTCGATGATTTCGTGCCTGACCGCACGGAATTCGACCTCTCGAGCAAGGCGAAACAGATCGATCCGGGCGCGGAAACGGCAATCGACGTCGATGGCCGTTATCTCTATGGCGCGCCCGCCGCCGGCCTGACGCTTGAAGGCGAGGTCGCGATCAAGCCGACGCGCACGAGCGCCGATTTCGAAGGTTATTTCTTCGGTCTGGCGGATGAGGAAAGCGAAGAGGAAAACCGCACCGCGCTTGCCGATCTGCCGGTGCTGGACGAAGAGGGCAAGGCGAGTTTCAATGTTGACCTCACCGATCTGCCCTCCACCACTCAACTTCTTTCCGCCAACATCACTGTGCGCATGCGCGAAGCCGGTGGCCGCGCCGTGGAGCGCTCGCTGACGCTGCCTATCAAGGCGGAAGCCTCTGTTATCGGGATCAAGCCGCAGTTTTCGGGCGATCTCGCCCAGAATTCCGTCGGCCGTTTCCATATCATCGGCGTCAGCGCCGATGGCGCCAGGCAGGCGATGAACGGCCTCAACTGGAAGCTCATCAAGGTCGAGCGGAACTATCAATGGTATCGTCAGGGCAATTCCTGGCGTTACGAGCCGGTGGAATATACCAAGCAGCAGGAAGCGGGCACCTTGTCCGTCGATGCCAATGGCGGCGAGATTTCCGTGCCCGTCACCTGGGGCCGCTACCGGCTGGAAGTGGAGGGCGCGGGTAACGGCGCACCGGTTTCCAGCGTCGAATTCGATGCCGGCTTCTACGTCGAGGCAAGCTCGACGGAAACGCCGGATGCACTGGAAATTGCCCTCGACAAACAGAGCTACAAGATCGGCGATACGGCCAAACTCAAGGTATCCTCGCGTTTTGCCGGTGAGTTGATGGTGACATCAGGTTCGGAAAAGCTGATTGCCGTGCAGAATGCCGAGGTCGGTGATGATGGCGGCGAGATCGACATTCCGGTCACCGAGGAATGGGGTGCGGGCGCTTACGTCACCGCCACGCTGTTCCGCCCCGGCGATGCGCAGGAAAGCCGCATGCCGATGCGCGCCATCGGTATCAAATGGCTCGCCGTCGATCCGGCTGAGCGCAAGCTTGCCGTAACCCTCGGCGCGCCGCAGAAAACACTGCCGCGCCAGCCGCTTGAAATTCCGATCACGGTTGCGGGCACTGGCGTCGGCGAAAAGGCCTATGCCATCGTTGCGGCCGTCGATGTCGGCATCCTGAACCTCACCCGCTATGAACCGCCAAAGCCCGATGAATGGTATTTCGGCCAGCGCCGGCTGGGGCTGGAAATACGCGACCTCTATGGCCGCCTGATCGATGGTTCGCTTGGCGCCACCGGTCGGCTGCGTACTGGTGGTGACGGCGGCGGTGCGGCCCTTCAGGGCAGCCCGCCCACTGAAAAACTGGTAGCTTTCTTTGCCGGTCCGGTCGAACTCGACGCTAACGGCAAGGCGACGGTGAGCTTCGATATTCCGCAGTTCAACGGTACGGCCCGCATCATGGCGGTGGCCTGGACGAAGACAGGCGTAGGACATGCCGTCTCCGATGCCATCATCCGCGATCCCGTGGTAGTCACGGCCAGCGCGCCGAAATTCCTCGCCCCCGGCGATGTCTCGCAATTGCGACTCGATATCGCCAATACGGATGGCGAGGCCGGCGATTACCGGCTGGATGTGACCAGCAACACGGCCTTGACCGTCGATCAGGGAGAGATGTCGCAGACATTGGCGCTGCAGAAAGGCGGCAAGTCTTCGCTGACGGTTCCGTTAACAGGTGAACAGCCCGGCAATGGTGCGATCACCATCAAGGTTTCCAATGCCGCGGGTGTTTCGCTGGAGCAGGTTCTGAACGTTCCTGTGCGTCCGGCTGTCCTGCCGGTGACGACGCGGCGCGAAATCAAGATTGCGCCGAACAGCAGCCTGACGATCAATGGTGATCTTCTGGCCGACAGCATGCTGCTCGGCTCCTCGGTCGCCGTCAACGTCACGCGCTCGCCCGCCTTCGATATTCCGGCGCTTGTGATGATGCTGGACAAATATCCTTATGGCTGCGCTGAGCAGACGACGAGCCGCGCTTTGCCGCTGCTTTATGTCTCGGAACTGACGAAGGACAGCGGCATGGCTGAGGACCCTGATACCCGCAAGCGGGTGCAGGAAGCGATCTACCGTGTGCTGTCCTTCCAGTCGAGTTCGGGCAGTTTCGGCCTCTGGTCGCCTGGTTATGGCGATCTGTGGCTGGATGCCTATATCAGCGACTTTCTGACAAGGGCGCGCGAGCAGAATTATGACGTTCCCGAAGCGGCCATGGTGCAGGCGCTGAACAACCTGCAGAACGGTCTTTCCTATGACAGCAATGTCAAGGATCGCGGCAACGAGATCGCCTATTCGCTTTATGTGCTGGCGCGCAACCGCAAGGCGGCGATCAACGATCTCAGATATTACGCGGATACGGCGCTCGCCGATTTCCCGACGCCGCTTGCCAAGGCACAGGTTGCCGCCGCCCTTTCGCTTTACGGCGATCAGGCCCGTTCGAAGACCGTGTTCGGCGCTTCGCTCGATATGGCAAGCCGCGCCACCAATGTCAGCCTCGCGCGTGCGGATTATGGTTCCGCCCTGCGCGATGGTGCGGCGACGCTGGCGCTTGCGGCCGAAAGCCGTCCGGTTCCGGCCGTCGTGCCGCAGCTTGCCGGTGCCGTGGCCAAGGAATGGGAAAAGAAGCCCTATACCAGCACCCAGGAACAGGCATGGATGCTGCTTGCCGCCCGCGCTGTCAAAGGCGAGGACAAGGATATCCGTCTCGATGTGAATGGTGATTTGCAGACTGGCGGTTTCGGCAAGCGGATGAGCGGCGATGAATTGCTGGCAGCTCCCTTGAAGATCGCCAATGCCTCGGCCGATCCGGTCACGGCTGTTGTCACCACCGTGGCGCCCCCGGCCCAGCCGCTCGCTGCCGGCGGCGAAGGCTTCACCATCACCCGCACCTATTATTCCATGGATGGCGAGGAGGTGAACCCGAGCGAGGTCACGCAGAACGAGCGTTATGTTGTGGTGCTGAATATCGTACCGAAGAATAACTGGCAGTCGCGCATTCTGGTGACGGATCTGCTGCCCTCCGGCTTCGAAATCGACAATCCCAGCCTGGTCAATTCGGCGGAACTGTCGAATTTCGACTGGTTGCCGGAAACGGAAGCGGCCCATACCGAGTTCCGTTACGACCGTTTCGTGGCGGCCTTCGACCGCTCTGCCGGTGACAGTTCGGAAATTGCGCTCGCCTATGTGGTCCGTGCTGTTACCCCCGGCACCTATGATCATCCGGCAGCTTCGGTTGAGGATATGTACCGGCCGCAATTTGCCGCCCGCACGGCAACCGGCCGCATGGAGGTGCGCTCGGCAACCCCATGAGCCGGAAAAAGGCAATCATCGTTGGCATCGTGACGGCCGCGTTGCTTCTGGGCGGCGCGGCCTTCGGTCTCGATGCGCTGGACAAGGCCTATCCGCCGCCCCTGGAGGCCGCACGGCAGCGATCTTTCGAGGTGCTGGATCGCGATGGCAAACTGCTGCGGGCCTTTGCGACAGCAGATGGCCGCTGGCGGCTCAAAACCACGGCGGCCGAGGTCGATCCGCAGTTCATGCGTATGCTGGTCGCTTATGAGGATCAGCGTTTCTACGATCATCACGGGGTCGATCCCTTAGCGCTTTTGCGCTCCGCGTGGCAATTGGCCAGCAACGGCCGGATCGTTTCCGGCGCATCGACGCTGTCCATGCAGGTGGCGCGGCTGATCGAGCCGCGCGCCGACCGGTCATTCTCGGCGAAATTGCTGCAGGCCGTGCGTGCTCTCCAGATCGAAAGAAGGCTCAGCAAAGCTGATATCCTCGATCTCTATCTGAATATCGCACCCTATGGCGGCAATCTCGAAGGCGTCAGGGCCGCAAGCCTTGCCTGGTTCGGCAAGGAGCCGGGCCGGCTGGATACGGCGGAGGCGGCTCTTCTGGTGGCGCTGCCGCAATTGCCGGAAAAACGCCGCCCGGATCGCTTTCCAGAGGCGGCGAAGCAGGCGCGGGAGCGCGTATTGCAACGGCTTGCCGTCGAGCGCGTGGTGGGCGACGGGGAGGCGGCGCGGGCGGCTCTTGCAGATGTGCCTTCCAGCAGGCGCGATCTTCCCTCCTATGCGCCGCATATGGCCGTTGCCGCACGGGCGAAATTCCCGAATACCGCCAAAGTGCGCTCTACGCTGACGCTGCCGATTCAGCGGGAACTGGAAGATGTTGCCCGCCATGCGGCGGAAAAGCTTGAGGACAAAGTCTCCGTCGCCATCGTCATGGCCGACGTGCAGACCGGCGATATTCTGGCGGAGGTCGGTTCGGCGGATTATCTCGATACGGCAAGACGCGGTTTCGTGGAGATGAGCCGGGCGGTGCGTTCGCCGGGCTCCACCCTCAAGCCGTTTATCTATGGCCTCGCCTTCGAAAATGGCCTCATTGGGCAGGAAACCATCATCGAGGATCGCCCGGCTGATTTTTCCGGCTACCGGCCGCGCAATTTCGACATGCATTACCAGGGTGATGTCAGCATCCGCCAAGCGCTGCAACTGTCGCTCAATGTGCCGGCCGTGAAGCTGCTCGATGCGGTCAGTCCCTCGGCGCTGATGGTGCGGTTCCGGCGGGTGGGTGTCCGGCTCGTGCTGCCCACCAGCGAAGCGCCGGGGCTTGCCATCGCCCTTGGTGGTGCCGGCATTTCTCTGGTCGATCTGGTGCAGCTCTATGCCGGGCTTGCCGGCGGTGGGGATCCTGTGCGGCTTGGAGGTGGTGTCCCCTCTGCCCCGGGACGGCTGGAGGGCGACCGGTTATTCTCCGATGCCGCGATCTGGAATGTCTCGGATATTCTTTCCGGCGGGCTGCCCCCGCTCGGCATGAAACAGCGCGGCATCGCCTACAAGACCGGCACCAGTTATGGGTATCGCGACGCGTGGTCGGTTGGATATGACGGGCGGCACGTCATCGGCGTCTGGGTTGGCCGTGCTGACAATGGCGCGGTGCCGGGCATTGCCGGATACGCAACGGCGGCGCCGATCCTGTTCGAGTCTTTCGCAAAATCCGGCGTGGCGGTGACGCCGATGCCGGCCGCACCCTCCGGTGTTGCGCGCATTGCCGTGAGCGACCTTCCCGCCAACCAGCGGCGTTTCACCACGACGGCCAGTGGCCTGCTTGCGGCATCGAGGCGGGAAAGCGCCCCGCGCATCGTTTACCCGCCGGAAGGTGCGCGGGTGGAGCTCTCCGGCCCGTCAGGCATTTCGCCGCTGGGGCTCAAGCTGCAGGGCGGGCGTGCACCCTTCCGCTGGCTTGCCAATGGCTTGCCTTTGCCGGATGCGTCCCATCGCCGCAACAGCGAATGGCGACCGGAAGGGCAGGGATTTTCCACACTCACGGTGATCGACGCCGATGGCCGTGCCTCGAGCGTCAGGATTTTCGTCGAATAGCAGGGACGTCCAACTCAACAAAGGGTCGCCCCTGAGCTTGTGTCGTACAGAGCCGCGAGCGTCTCGTCAGTTCTTTTTCGCCGTCTTGCCTATTGCGCCACATCGAATGAATGGCGGTCGATCCGCTCCTGAAGCGAAGCTACGACGGCTTGCAGAAACTCCCGGCGCCTCGGGTTGGTCGTCGCCGTCAGCGTTATCTGTAACCGGCTTCTGATCCTGTTCAGAAATCCAACGTGATTGAAACTATCGGCGGCGATATTGACCTCCACCTCGTCCATGTAATGCGCCAGATGCGGCTCCAATACGAGATTTGCATCCGTCTGGTAGCAGGCAGCCATCTGTTCCCCAAGCGTAGATACCTGCACATATGGACCATATTCGTCGATCATCAAATCTCCTTCCTCTAGCGCAAACAATTCTGACAGGCGCCTCATCATCACTGATAGGAAATAGGAAGCAATTGCCGGCTTTCAACGTTCCCTTTTGAAGCTTTGAATTTTCCGTGTTCGTGAAGGATGTCGCCGATACTTCGGTCGAGGTAGAGACCTGTCAAATGGTCGGCGGCTGCGCCGGGTGAGGCTGCGCTCAATCTAAATCGTTGTTTTTACTATATTTTACAGGAAAAATGGCGTCCACGAGAGGATTCGAACCTCCGACCCCAGGATTCATACCGCTTCGGCTTTCGCCGCCGTCCCGCCGTTGCCGGGCAAGACGTTCGTGGTCTGGACTGTCCCTTCACCATGGGCCATCGAGGCCTTTAGGTGCTGCCCATCCAGTCTCTACACCTTCACCGGATTTCTCCGGAGCTTGGCTCGGGATTGGCATGCTGGAAGACCAGCGAAGCTTTCCCCGACTTTGAGCAGATCGATTGCGTCGTTTCCGGGCGCAACCCCCAATTTGTCTTAGGAATCCTGTGCTCTATCCTGCTGAGCTACGTGGACACTGAATTGCTCTTTAACCCGGCGATGCCTGCGGATCAACCGCGTTCTTTATCGCGGTTGATCTCGTCCTCGGCTTTCTTCACTTCCGCCGGCAGTCAGCTCGCCAGGCGCTGTTCGGCGAGCTTCACCCAATAGGAAATGCCGTAGGCGATGGCGTCATCGTTGAAATCATAACCGGCATTGTGGAGGCCTGCCGAATCGCCGTTGCCGATGAAGATGAAGCAGCCCGGTCTTTCCTTCAGCATGAAGGAGAAATCTTCACCCGCCATGGAAGGATCGACATCGGGGTCGACATTCGGTTCGCCCGCCACATCGCGGGCAACAAGGATGGCGTGGTCGGTCTCGGTGGCGTGGTTGAAGGTCACCGGGCAATAACGCTCGTAGACGACTTCCGCTTCCGCTCCGTTGGCAAGGGCAATGCCTTCCGCCATCTGCTTGATGCGATCCTGCGCGAGATCGCGCACCGTTTCATCCAGGCTGCGTACCGTGCCGGCGATCAAGGCCTCGTTGGGGATGATGTTGTGGCTGGAACCGGCGTGAAAACGGGTGACGGAGACGACGACGGAACGGATCGGATCGGCGTTGCGGGAGGCGATCATCTGCAGGTTGCCGACGATCTGCGCGCCGATGGTAATCGGATCGATGGTGCGGTGCGGCTGCGCCGCGTGGCCGCCGCGGCCCTTGACCGTGATCGAGAACTTGTCGGGTGCCGCCATGATACCGCCCTTGCGGATGGCGAAGGCGCCGAGCGGAATGCCCGGCATGTTGTGCATGCCATAGACCTCGTTGATGCCGAAACGCTCCATCAGGCCGTCCTCGACCATGGCAAGCGCGCCGGCACCTCCTTCTTCCGCCGGCTGGAAGATGACGGCGATGGAGCCGGCGAAGTTGCGGGTCTCGGTGAGATATTTGGCCGCGCCAAGCAGCATGGCCGTGTGGCCATCATGGCCGCAGGCATGCATGGCGCCTGTGGTTTTGGAGGCCCAGGGCTTGCCGGTTTCCTCCAGAATTGGGAGGGCGTCCATATCCGCGCGAAAGCCGATGGTGCGATTGCCCGGAAGATTGCCCCTGATGACGCCGACAACACCTGTGCGACCGAGACCGGTCACGATTTCGTCAACGCCGAAAGATTTCAGCTTCTCCGCAACGAAGGCTGCGGTGTTGTCGACATCATACAAAATCTCGGGATTTTCATGCAGGTGATGCCGCCATTCGCTGACTTCCTGCTGGAGTTCGGCGGCTCTGTTCAAAATCGGCATTCGTTCATTCCTGGGTTCATCGGTACGGCGTGTCGTAAAATCCTATCCTCCGTGGTGGATAGTGCGCCGCGTAATTGACGTAATCAATGTACTTTGCCATTGCTAGGACATATATGGTGAATATTGCCATTCCCCGACCGAAGACGGGAATTCGAGGACTAGCCTTGCCACAGACTTTTAAATCGCCAAACGCCGCCCGGCGGCTCTCCGCAGCTATTGCCATCATGACCGCAGGCCTCGTGGCCGTGGCGCCCGTGGCAAATGCCAATCCGAAAATGGTGGTCGATGTCAAAACCGGCAAGGTGATTTCCCATCAGGAAGCCTTCCGCAAGTGGTATCCCGCTTCGCTGACCAAGCTGATGACCGCCTATATCGCCTTTTCGCAGATGAAGGCCGGCAAGATCAGCCCGCAGACGGAAGTGGTGATGAGCAAGAAGGCCGCCGACCAGCCGGCCTCGAAAATGTATTTCAAGCCGGGCCAGAAGCTGACGATGGACAGCGCCTTGAAGCTGCTGCTCATCAAATCCGCCAATGACATCGCCGTGGCGATCGCCGAGACCATCGGCGGCACCAGCGACAATTTCGTGGCGCAGATGAATGCGCAGGCGCAGCGGCTGGGCATGAGCTCGACCCGTTACATCAATGCCAATGGCCTGCCCGGCAAGGGACAATATACGACCGCCCGGGATCTGGCGCTGCTGGCGCTGATCATCAAGCGGGAATTCCCGGAATATGCCCATTATTTCTCGCTGGAGGGCGTCAGCACCGGCAAGAAGAATTACGCCAACTTCAACATGCTGGTCGGCCGCTTCGATGGCGCTGATGGCATGAAGACCGGTTTCATCTGTGCCTCCGGCTTCAACCAGGTATCGTCAGCCGTGCGCAATGGCCGCTCGGTCATCACGGTCGTGCTGGGCGCGGACAGCCTTGCCGGGCGCACCGACCAGTCGGCCGATCTGCTGCAGATGGGGCTGACTGCGCCTTCCGGCCAGGGTGTTTCGCTTGCCTCGCTGGCGCCCTATGGCGATACCGGCGACGTGAATGATGTCAGCGCCGAGATCTGCAATCCGAAGGCCGCCAAGGTACGCAGCGAAAGCCGCGACGAGGCTGGCCGCATGGTCATCCATTCGCCCTACGTGCAGGAAATGACCCGCCCGCCGGAATATTCCTTCGCCGGTCTCATTCCGGGCAGCGAGACGGTGGCGGTGAATGCCGCCAAGGGAGCTGGCAAGGGTGAACTCGCGAACGTGCCGATCCCGATCCCGCGCCCGACATTCTGATCGTCGGTGGTGGCCTTGAGGGGCCAGTGCCGGGGTGGCGATGCACTTTGTGTATTCGCAGGCCAATGATGTTATGATATTACAATGTCGCTCGTGGCTTCCAGCCTCGGGCGATTTCTTTTAGCTCCATGCGGCTCCGGGTTTCGCGTCGTCCAGTGACCTGCCGGAGCGGCCATCAACATACAGGCAAGTCATGTCTCGCGATCGCATCCCGGTTTCCATCATCACCGGATTTCTCGGCGCCGGAAAATCGACGCTGCTCAACCGGCTTCTCAAGGATCCCGCGATGAGCGATGCGGCGATCATCATCAATGAATTCGGCGATGTCAGCATCGATCACATGCTGGTCGAAAGCGCCGGCGAGGGCATCATCGAACTGGCGGAGGGTTGCCTCTGCTGCACGGTACGTGGCGAGCTGGTGGATACGCTGGCGGAACTGATGGATGGTATCCAGACAGGTAAGCTGAAGCCGGTAAAACGGGTGGTGATCGAGACCACGGGCCTTGCCGATCCCGCCCCCGTCATGCAGTCGGTCATGGGCAACCCCGTTATCGCACAGAATTTCGTGCTGAACGGCATGATTACGGTGGTGGATGCCGTGAATGGCCTTTCCACTCTGGATAACCATCAGGAGGCGGTGAAACAGGCGGCCGTGGCCGACCGTCTGGTGATGACCAAGCGCGCTCTTGCCGATGCCGCCACGATTTCCGCGCTGACAGCCCGCCTCCAGATTCTTAATCCGCGCGCGACAATTGAGGATGGTGACAAAACCGACTGGAGCGCTGCGGAGCTTCTCGATAACGGCCTTTACGATGCCGGCAGCAAGAATGCCGATGTCGGCCGCTGGCTGGGCGAAGAGGCGGCAGACGATCACCACCACCACGACCACGACCATGATCATCACCACCATCATGACGACCACGACGACCATCACCATCATCACGATGTGAACCGGCACGACGCATCCATCCGGTCCTTCTCGATCATCCACGACCAGCCGGTCAGCCCGATGGCGATCGACATGTTCGTGGATTTGCTGCGCTCGGCGCATGGTGAAAAGCTCCTGCGCATGAAGGCGATCGTCAAGCTGTCGGATAATCCGGGCCGGCCTTTGGTGTTGCATGGGGTGCAGAATATTTTCCACACGCCGGAGCGCCTCGCGGCCTGGCCGGACCCGGCCGATCAGCGTACGCGCATGGTGCTGATTACGAAGGATTTGCCGGAAGCCTTCGTAAAGGACCTGTTCGCCGCCTTTACAAGTGCACCGGGCATTGACCGGCCGGACAGGCAGGCGATGACGGATAATCCGTTGGCGGTTTCCGGGTTGCGGTTCTAGGTCGCGCCGTGATGGCCTAGGTCGGTGGGTGTGGTTCATCCCCCCTCTGTCCTGCCGGACATCTCCCCCTCAAGGGGGGAAAGATCGACTTGCGGCTAGGTCTCGCCCATCTTAACCGTTGCGAATGTACTGGCGACGACGCATCTTGCTGATCTCCCCCCTTGAGGGGGAGATGCCCGGCAGGGCAGAGGGGGGTGAGCCACCGGCGACACCGTCAAATGTCGGTTTCCCCACCCTTCACAATCCGAAACCGATGCCCCTTATCCAGCGCAGTGGTCTCAACCAGACTATGCCCATCTTCATTACACATATGGGTAATATCGATCACCGCCAGCGGATCGGTCGTCTCGACGGTCAGAACATCGCCCCTCTTCAGGGTTGCGAGTTTCTTGCGGCTTCTCAAAACCGGAAGGGGGCATTTAAGCCCCCTCAAATCATAAGCGATCTCGGCCGTTTCGCTCATTCCTTGGCCCAGAACTTCCAGAACGGCTTCTTTTCCGGCGCTTCCGGTGCCGGTGCGGCGGAATAGGCAAGCGGGTTCATGGCCGGAACGGGGATGCTCTGGGCGGCAGCTCCGGTCTGACCGGCTGCGGCCGGGGTGGCTGAGGCAACCATCGTCGGTGCCGCGGGGGCCGGGTTCGATTGCGGGGCAGCGGGCTGGACGGCCGAAGGACGCGGGCCGCGCAGGGCCGAGGCGGTTGCGGTTGTGGCCGGTGAGGACGACGTCACCTGCTGCGCCTTCTTCTCCATCAGCGCGGCATATTCCGTTTCCTTCATCAGCTTGCCAGCTTTCAGCGCCGAGCCGGTCGGCGCATAGGCGGGTTCGCGGCCCTTGCGCTTTTCGGCCACCAGCGCCTTGCGCTCCGCCTCGCTCGGGTCGTACCAGGCCATGCCGTCATATTTCTTCATCGCCGTTGCATAGGCGAGATCGTAGGTCTTTTCGTAGCTCGACAGCGCGCTTGCGAGTGCCGGCGGCGTGCTCATCGGCGGGCACTGGGCGGCGGCATTGAAACTGCCGCCTTCGGTCTGCTGGTTGAAGACATATTTCTTCTCGCAGACATTCACTTCCGGCGGGCGCTTGGTGACTTCGAAATTGTCGTAGCCGACCTTCAGCATCTTCCAGAATTGGAGATGCTCGCTCTGGCGATGGCGAGCCATGTTTTCCGCCGTCATGCGGAAGGGGAAGGCCTGCAGCTGCACGGTTTTCTGGCCGCCCTTGAAGGCGTCGCGCGCGAAACCGTAGATTTCAAGAATCTGTGCATCCGTCATCGAATAGCAGCCAGAGGACGAGCAGGCGCCATGGATCATCAGATTGGTGCCGTTGCGGCCATTGGCGGCATCGTAACGGTTCGGGAAACCGGTATTGATGGCGAGATAATATTTCGAATTCGGGTTCAGATGAGCGGGAGTGAGGTTGTAGAAACCTTCCGGCGCCTGCCGGTCACCCTCTTTCACCTTGGGGCCGAGTTTGCCGGACCATGCGCAAATCTCGTAGCCGGCGATCTTTTCGAAACGGTTGTCGCGCCTGGCTTTCCAGATCTCTAAGGCACCTTCTTCCTTGAAGATGCGGATCATGATCGGTGAGGTACGGTCCATGCCCCTTTTGTCGATCTCGGCCAGAATGGACGGAGACAGCGGGTAATCGACCTTGTTCTTGACGTGGGAGACGTCGCGCTCAACGGTTTCGAGCGTATCGTTGCAGCCGGCAAGAACGAGCGCGGTGCAGGCAAGAAGTGCAAAATGTGTCAAACGCATGATCTGATCCGAAAGACGATGGCACGAAGCGGCGGCAGTTCTACACCGTCCCGTGTGTATTTTAAATACGGTATTAACCGTTTACATCTTCTTAACTCAAATCGGATCCGCCCCCGCGGCCGCCGATACATCTTTTGATGTGACCGGACTATGGCCGAGTTGGGGCGATATTCAAGGAAAATAAGGCCGGGCTTAAAGGTTCCGGCCGATATCCAGGAATTTCTGGCGGCGTTCGGCGCGCAGCTGTGTGCCGGAACGCTGGGAAAGATCGGCCAGAGCCTTGGCGATGACGTCACCGGTTGCACTGATGACGGTTTCCGGGGCGCGATGCGCGCCGCCGATCGGCTCCGGAATGATCCCGTCGATGACGCCGAGCGACTTCAGATCTTCTGAAGTGATCTTCATATTGGTCGCGGCTTCCTTGGCGCGGGTCGAATCGCGCCAGAGAATGGAGGCGGCACCTTCCGGCGAGATCACCGAATAAATGGCATGCTCGAGCATGTAGACGCGGTTGCCGGTGGCGATCGCGATTGCGCCGCCCGAGCCGCCTTCGCCGATGACGACGGAGACGATCGGTACCTTCACGTTGAGGCACATTTCCGTCGAACGGGCGATGGCTTCGGCCTGGCCGCGCTCTTCCGCGCCAACACCGGGATAGGCGCCAGCCGTATCGATGAGGGTGATGACCGGCAGCGAGAAACGGTCGGCCAGTTCCAGCACGCGGATCGCCTTGCGATAACCTTCCGGGCGCGGGCTGCCAAAATTATGCTTCAGGCGGCTCTTGGTGTCGTTGCCTTTTTCCTGGCCGATGATGGCGACGGGCTGGCCGTTGAATCGGGCAAGGCCCGCCTGGATGGCGGCGTCTTCGGCAAATTTGCGGTCACCGGCGAGCGGCGTGAAATCGGTGAACAGCGCTTTGGCATAATCGACAAAATGCGGACGCTGCGGATGACGCGCGACCTGCGTTTTCTGCCAGGCGTTCAGCTTGGAATAGATGTCCTGCATCGCGTCGTTGACGCGCGATTCCAGACGGTTGATCTCCTCCGAGGTGTCTATGCTCTCGTCTTCATCGGCAAGCTTCTTCAGCTCGATGATCTTGCCCTCAAGGTCCGAGATAGGTTTTTCGAAGTCGAGATAATTGTGCATGAGATCCGTTTCCGATCGTTTTGCGCAAGGTTTGACCGGATTATCCGGCGGTTCCGGTCGCTCTAATCAAGGTTTTTGCCCTGTTTGGCAAGGGGGTGATGTGTTTGTACCAGCTCTTGCAAGCGTTCTTCCAGCACATGTGTATAGATTTGTGTCGTTGAAATGTCGGAATGGCCGAGCAGTTCCTGCACCGCGCGCAGATCCGCACCATTCTGCAGGAGGTGGCTGGCAAAGGCGTGACGCAGGACATGCGGCGACACCGCAGAGGGATTAAGGCCCGCGCGAATGGCAATGTCCTTGAGGTCGCGGGCGAAAACCTGCCTCGGCAGATGCCCTTCCTTGCTGTTCGAAGGAAACAGCCAGGGGTTTTCTGAACTGTCCGCCTTCTTCTGTGGGGCGGGCGTTTTGCTTTTCTCCGCGACGAGCGATTTTCTGGCGGCGTCGTATTTTTCCATCGCCTCTATGGCTGTGCGGGACAGAAGGACCATGCGGTCCTTGTTGCCCTTGCCGCGGATCATCAGGAAGCGACCTTCCTGGCGCAGCACTTTCACCGGCAGGGAAACGAGTTCGCTGACGCGCATGCCCGTCGCATAGAGCAGTTCGAGCAGCAGATGCATACGGATGCGGGCAAGCTGGCCGGGACCGCTTACCGCGGCCTCCTCAGCGGCGATGCCGAGAAGTTTCGTCACGTCGGCGACGCTCATCGTTTTCGGCAGGGTGAGGCCCTTCCTGGGCGCGTCGATGATGCCGGTCGGGTCGTCGACGCGCAGTCCTTCCGAATAAAGGAACCGATAGAATTGCCGCATGGAGGAAAGCCGCCGTGCCTGCGAGGTGGCGGCAAAGCCTTGCGCGGAAAGATGGGTCAGATAGGCGGAAAGGTCGGCTGTCGCGGCTTCCATCAGGGACTGGCCGCGCCCGCCGAGAAACTCGCGCAGATCGGAAAGGTCGCGCTCATAAGAAGAAAGCGTGTTGGCGGCGGCACCGCGTTCGGCGCTCATCATTTCCAGAAAACTTTCGAGCCGCGCGCCGTCCCGCCCGCTCATTTCTTTACCGCTCATGGGGTGCGCCTTGCCGGCTCCGTTGCCGGCGGGGTCAGCCCCCCGGGGGGGGTGCGCACAGACACCTCGCGGGCGCGCGGCTTGACGACCATGACGAGCAGCACCATGCCGCCATAGATCAGCCCCGCGATGGTCGCCAGTATCATCGTGAAGCGGAAGAGGGTGGGCATGGCGGCTCCGTAAGGGTGGCGGTCGAAATCTATATGCGGTGCGGCGAAAGCGGCGACAAGATCAAAATGGCCGCTCCGCCCCGTGCCGCATGCGGCGATGATTGTGATTCGCCGCAATTCAGTCAGCAATTTGGCTTGACGCTTCGTAAACATTTGCAGATATCCATGCCAAACGGGCTTTCAAATTTATGAATGAAACGAATTTATCCGTCCCGGCCACACTCGGGGAGCAAGCGCGGGCAAAGCTCGGACGGCGCAACATCGTCTTCGTCGGGCTGATGGGGGCTGGAAAGTCGGCGGTGGGCCGCATGGTCGCCCAGCAGCTCAAGGTTCCGTTCATTGATACGGATGTCGAAATCGAGCGCGTATCGCGCATGACGATATCGGAACTTTTCGCCACCTATGGCGAAGAGGAGTTCCGGGCGCTGGAAACGCGGGTCATCAAGCGCCTGCTGCGCGGAGGCCCCAAGGTCATCTCCACCGGCGGCGGCGCCTTCATCAACGACAATACCCGCCGGCACATTACGCGCGGCGGCATTTCATTTTGGCTGAAGGCCGATCTCGAGGTGTTGTGGGAAAGGGTCAACAAGCGCGACCACCGTCCGCTTCTCAAGACCGAAAATCCCAAGGCCACCCTGGCGGCGCTGATGGAGAAGCGCTACCCGATTTATGCGGAAGCGGACATGACCATCGAATCCCGTGATGTCCGCAAGGAAATCATCGTGACCGAAGTGTTGACCGCCATAGCCGGCATCGAACAGAAAGACTGACACCATGACGCCTTCCGAAAACCACGCCGATGAACGTCTCGTCCATGTGCCGCTCGGCGAGCGCGCCTATGACATTCTGATCGGGCCTGGCCTGATCGGCCGGGCGGGCGGTGAAATTTCCGCGCGGCTGAAGGGCAGGCGCGCGGCGATCATCACCGATGAACATGTCGCGCCGCTTTATCTTGAAGGTCTGATGGATGGCCTGCAGACTGATGGCATCGAGGCCGTTTCGCTCACCCTGCCGGCTGGCGAAAAGACCAAGAGCTTCGAGCATCTGGTCACCGTCTGCGATGCGGTTCTGGCAGCAAGAGTGGAGCGTAACGATGCGGTGATCGCACTCGGCGGCGGCGTTATCGGCGATCTCGCCGGTTTTGCGGCGGGCATCGTGCGCCGCGGTGTGCGCTTCGTGCAGATACCGACCTCGCTGCTGGCGCAGGTCGATTCTTCCGTCGGCGGCAAGACCGGCATCAACACCCGCCACGGCAAGAACCTCGTCGGCGTTTTCCACCAGCCCGATCTGGTGCTGGCGGATACGGCGGTGCTCGATACGCTGAGTCCGCGGGAGTTCCGCGCCGGTTACGCCGAAGTCGTCAAATATGGCCTGATCGACAAGCCGGATTTCTTCTTCTGGCTGGAAAAGAACTGGGATGAAATCCGCACCGGCGGCCCCGCCCGCATCCAGGCGATTGCGACCAGCTGCCAGGCCAAGGCCGATGTGGTGGTGGCCGACGAGAAAGAAAACGGCGTGCGCGCCCTTCTCAATCTCGGCCACACCTTCGGCCATGCGCTGGAAGCGGCGACCAATTATGACAGCAAGCGGCTGGTTCACGGCGAAGGCGTCGCCATCGGCATGGTGCTGGCGCACCAGTTCTCCGCACGCCTGAACCTCGCAAGCCCTGATGATGCGGCCCGCGTCGAAGCGCATCTGAAGGCAGTTGGCCTGCCGACAACGATGAAGGATATTCCCGGTGAACTGCCGCCGGTCGAAACGCTGATGACGGCGATCGGGCAGGACAAGAAGGTCAAGGGCGGCAAGCTCACCTTCATCCTCACCCACGGTATTGGTCAGTCCTTCGTGGCTGACGATGTTGCGGCGTCCGAGGTGCAGTCCTTCCTGTCGGAGAAGCATCCGGGTTAAGTTATCCCCGGCGCCACGCGGTCAAAAGGCGCCGGTCTCGCTGGCAAGGCGTCCTATCGTTTGCAGCGGCATCGTCGACACATCTGCACGCCTTTGAAGGCGGATTTTGCCGCCGCCGAAGGTTTCATAAAGCTGCAAATGTCCCGCAAAGGAGGATGACGTCGTCCGCGTCCAATAATCTCCTGCCCAGGCCAGAAGTGCCGCCTGATCGCTTTCGGTCTCGCCGTGCTGCGCTCCGCGCCGCAACAGGCCCTCGCGGCATTCTGCCCAGGGGAGGTCGAGCCATATCAGCACCTTCGCGCGCGGCAGCGCCGTTTCAACCAGCCAGCCATAGACCCCTTCGATGATCCAGTCGCTGGTATTGGCATGCCGGGCCACCAGAAGTCTGGCTTCCGCTTCGTCCCGTTTGCGGCCATCCTCTTCCCAGTGAAGGCGGTCGAGATCGTAAAAGGGCAATTTCAGCGCCGAACCGGCTTTTGCGGCGAGACTGCTTTTGCCGGATCCGCTGTTGCCGATGATGGCGATGCGGAGCGAAGGGCTGGCTGCTATCGACATTTGGGTAATCCGTCGAGTTAAGGTTCTCTCTTGGAATGCAGAATCTTTGCACCAACTGGATTTTTAGCCCGGAAATACGAAAGCAATGTTGCGTGGTTAAAACTAGAACCGCACCGCTTCCCCCGGCGCCGCCGCCTCGATCGCCAGCGCATGCAGCCCCGCGTCGAGTTCCGGCTTCAAAAGTGCGTTGATCGCCCGGTGGCGTTCGACGCGAGACTTGCCGGAAAAGCTTTCGGACACTATCTGAACACGCATATGCGTCTCGCCTGTGCCGGTCATATCCGGCTGGTGGCCCGCATGCATCTGGCTTTCATCGACGACCCTCAGGCGCTCGGGTGAAAAGCTCTCCCGGAGCTTGGTTTCTATGCGTTCTCGCAGGGACATGCGACGGGCTCCATTCTCGTTGGCTGGTCTTGAAGGGGGCTACCTAAAAGCCAGCAACATTCCGCTTTGTCAATTCTTGTTGTGCAGCTTTTCGCACCCCATAATCAGGGCATCATGAAACTGGATTCGAAATATTTCGATCGCATCCGCACGCGCCGGAAAAGGGAGCGGGAACCTGAGGTTCAGGCCCCCACCTGCCAGTGGGACGGATGCGATAAACCGGGCATTCACCGGGCACCCGTCGGCCGCAATGCCGAGGGGCAATTCTTCCTGTTCTGTTTTGAGCACGTGAAGGAATACAACAAGGGCTATAATTATTTTTCCGGCCTCTCCGACAGCGAGATCGCCCGTTACCAGAAGGAAGCGATCACCGGTCATCGCCCCACCTGGACGGTCGGCGTCAACAAGACGGCCCGCGACAGCCCGCTGCATTCCACGCTGCGTTCCGGCACGGCCAGCGGCAATGCCCGTACCCGCGATCCTTTCGGCTTTGCCGGCGGGTTTTCGGGGGGCGGGCTCCCCCCCCCCCGCGCTTGGGTCTTCGGACGGCCACCACCTCCCCCATCCCGGGCCCCTCCCGTGATTTGGGCGGCAAAGAGCGGGGTAAATAACAGCACCCACACCGGGGCCGCCGCCGCACCCGATGGGGTTGCCCAGCCCCTCCCCGCCCCGGGCGGAAGGAAGCAAAGAAAACCTTTTTCCCGCCGCAACATCATTC
>NZ_LMVK01000004.1 GCF_001541315.1 Agrobacterium tumefaciens str. B6
GAATAGCCTCTTCGCCGGCAGCGATGGCGGTGGAAGGACCTGGGCAACAATCGCCACGCTCCTTCAAACAGCGAAAATGAACAATGTCGATCCGCAGGCCTGGCTCACCCAGACACTCGAGCGCATAGCCAATGGTTGGCCCAGCAGCGATCTCGATGCACTCATGCCGTGGAATTACACGCGCTGAACGGTCTCAGCTTGCCGCTTACGCTTGTTCGGCAGTAGGGACGAAATGATTGACCACTCGTGGTCGGTGAGTTCGTAGCGGCGGCGTGTCATCATAGCTCCTAATTCGGAAGCCTTGAATCACGCGGAACGCAATGCGCCAAGAGAATTTATGAGTTTACCGCCTAGTTAAGCAGGCTGTTCAACGCCATTCCAGAATGGTGTTGGGAACATGTCTATCGGTGATGCCCCGCAAGCGGTGCAATGCCAAAGATTTTTGGCCATAGCGTGCCCATCATGTACAGCGTCACAATGCAGGCAATGCCACTCGGCCGATAATCCACGACCTAGGGGATGAGACGCCCTGCCCACTTGGTCAGGCATGGTTGAGCGGCGTGGCCAGTCGGCCGAGACGGCCGCATACATGCGGCCGGCACGCATCTTCAGCAATCGGGTGGCCCGCTCGATAAAGGCAGGGTCAAGAGCAGCCACGGATTTCACGCGCCGGCCCAGACGTTTGAGTTGCGGTTTGGCCGAAGGCGCTTGGTCAAGAACGATCTCCCAGCCTTGCGAGCCGAAGGCAACCTCGAACTCATCCCCAGCCAAATAGAATCTGTGGCCGTCCAGTTCGCCATGAAGCTCATCGGCCTCCATGGGTTTTGCATCCTCAGGAACCCAGTGGGTAAAAATAAGCGCGTTACCGTACACGCTGAAGTCAATTGGGTCTGCGGATTCCGAAAGAAGATCCGGCAGTTTGTCCATCTGCGCGGGCGTCGGCCTCCAGCCGTGCTTATAGGCTTCAGCAAGTCCGCACCAATGGGGTTGTCCCAAGGCAACTGCGACGATTTCCAAGGCGTTAATGTGTTTGATAGAACGCTTCCGTGCCAGCCTCTTGGCGGCAATCTTAAGCGTATTGAGGGTGTCGATGGCCATGATATCCATTCCTTGTTGTAACGGAATCCAACCGGGTGCCCACTGCCGACCGGACCCGTCCAAAGGAACGGTGTCAGTCTTGATCTATAAAACGCACTGCAAGGCTTCGCGAGATGGGCACACCGGCCTGTGCGTCAGGCCAAGTACATCCTGCCCGTGTGGTGAATCTGAGTCAATAGATTAGCACCACGGCTGCCGTCGTCCCATCCACGTCCGCGCCAGCCCTTCCGACACAAGAATGTCGCCAAGAGACCGACCATCCCGGATGAGTACCCTGAGTTTACGCCCGTACTTGTCTTCGTCACGTCCCGGCCATGACTGCATCTCAAAGGGACCGGCATTGACCAGCTCCAACAACCGCCTCGTCGCGCGATCCCCCAGCGACCTTTCAGATGCACAGCGGGGCGTGCCGATTTCGGGCGCGTCAATGTCGGCAACACGAATTTTGACTCCATTGCTCCAGATGGTATCGCCATCCACGACGCAGTTAACGCGGACACTCCCTGCGCAATAGTTATAGGTGGCGATCGCCGTTGCCGTTTGCTGGTCTCCCCTAATAATTGAAACACTGCGCTCTTTCGGAACGGAAGCTTGCGCAGGAACGGCATTTTCACCCATGAGGAAATACGACGCGCCCGCGCCGACGACAAAGCTCGCCAGCATGCTAAAGGCAACCAACTTGGCAAATGAGCCTTCTGAAACCGGCTGCGCCTTGCGTCGAGATTCCAACCGAACAACCTTGGACATGAAAGCTGTCTCCCCTATCCGTATCGAATACAGGGGATGCCATGTAGGTTCGGCTAACCCAACCGCTGCAATTTTAGAGAATGCAGATATATGGGGCTTCGTACTAAGCTCCGCCCATACGGAACGCACGGGCGGGTGCAGTCGGTCCCGCCTCTCCTTCGGACCAAACTGTTGAGGCTCCTGCGGCTGCACTCGTTCCGCCCTTAGCGTGACGAGAATGCCCGAAATCCCGCACAATCGCGGCGGTATGCTGATTTCTCCGATATTTTTCACTGTTTACGGCTGAGGCTGAACTTGCATGAACCTCCCGAAGGGGAGGATCTGGTCTGAGCGCTTCAGTCTCGCAGTGAAGCGTAGTCGCTCGTGTCGCGCAAAAACCGCGCAGCGTTGAGTGCAATGTCATCCATGTAATTTTTAACCAGAGCGTGGAACTCATGAAGCTTTTGGGCAATTTCCTGCGCATGGACACCATCGAGCACTTCCGGTGCTTCATCGACCTCAGTTCGAATCTTCTCCAGTTGGGCGCGAAGAAACGTGGCGTGGTCCATAGGAAGATATATTTCCGTTTCAAATGCTTCATAGTTTCTATCTGCGAACAAATCCAAAGCTCCGTTAAGAACCCTGACAATGTCGGTGCGCTTGTTGAGCCTTATGGCACTATTGCCCTTAGATCCGGAGAAAAACACCATGTAAGTGTATGCTATTCCGGACGACATCTTGCTGTTTTGCTCGATGTTGACTGCGAGAGCACGAAGGCGTCTAAGATTAAGGGCCGCGCTTTTCCGGTGGTGCCTATCTGCGTCCCGTATTTGTCGGGCAAGATAGATTATCGTGGGTACTGCGACCACAACAGCCGTCCACCCTCCAAGCGCCGAAACCCATTCCCTGTAGCAGTTTTGCTCATCGGGAGCGCACGCGAGGCCTCTCATTGTCGGAGCTTGCAACACGGTGTAGATAAAAAAAACAGCAACTATGCCGAATGCAGCAAACCAACCTGCCCAAAACCCTAAATCGTCGTCTTTCTTACCCACACCATCACCCTAAGCACCTTTTTCGTGACCATAGGCGTGTGGTGTGCTGTTTTGCAATGGCGGCATGCATGAAGAGCGACGGGCAAAGGTTCGCCGTTGGCCCGTGTCGTTCACTTCATCCCGGTAGTTCAAGCATAATCGGAATTGTGGCTTATGCGCGCCCCATTTCTAGGAACCTTCATTGCTGGGCGGATTTCGGCAAGGAATGCCCACCGAGAGAAATGCGCGGTTATGAATCATGTTGTAGCTGCCCACTCTTCATACGGAACGCACGGGGGGGTGAAGTCGCTCCCGCCTCTCCCACGGACCACTTCGTTGAGGCTCCTGCGTCTGCACTCCTTCCGCCCTTAGCGTGATGAGAATGCCCGAAATCCCGCCTGTGGCGGCGCGATACTGATTTCTCCGATTCTCTTCATTGTCCACGACAGGCCAACAAGTACGGTCTTTACGGCACGACGTGCCTCTTGTGGGGGGGGCCGAGGGGCTTTGCCCCTTCTCTCCCCCAAACAGGTTTTCCGCCCAGCTTCCTCCACTGCGTTCCGTGCAGCCGGTTCCCCGCGAATCCCTGTTGTCCCCTTCCAGCCCCACCGCTCGCGCGGCCCCGGGAAGCAGGACGGGGCCTGTTTCCCTGTCCATTTCAATCAAGACAAGGGACAAACCCATGACAACCGCGCAAACCCGCCGTATCCGTGAACTGAATGACGTCTTCCGCACCACTTGGCTCACAGGCAAGGTGCTTCTGACCTCCGGCATTCAAAACCTGCCAGATAGCACGCAATCCAGTATTGCCGAGGCCGTGCAAGGCTTCGATGCCTTCACGCCGGACAACGATCCCCACGGAGAACATGATTTCGGCGCCGTGACCATTGAGGGGCATAAGGTATTCTGGAAAATCGACTATTACGACCCGACCCTGCAATACGGTTCGGAAGCCCCTGAAAACCCCGCTGTCACCAAGCGGGTACTTACCATCATGTTGGCTGAGGAATATTAGGCCGATCAACCGAATGCGAGCATAGGAAGGCGTCATATTGACGTCTTCCGTCATAGCGTGCCTGTCCCGTGCCGCAGCGAGCAGCGCGTGACAGGAACGAGGGGCACCCTGAAACCCTGCCCCTCGCGCTCCCTCCCCACCCGTTACGGAACGCACACGCGGGTGCAGTCGGTCCCGCCTCTCCTCCGGACCACGCTGTTGAGTCTCCTGCGGCTGCACTCCTTCCGCGCTTAGCGTGACGAGAATTCCCGAAATCCCGCGTCATCGCGGCGCTATGCTGATTTCTCCGATATTCTTCATTTCACGGCCACGTCTTCGCTGGCTACGCGGCGCGCGCAACGTGTCCGGCTGATAATTATGTTTTTCCTTTGCACGACTTCGGCAGAATCGAATTTTTGTTCAGAACGTTCGGTTCACAGTGCAGACATAGGATCTGCGCTGTCGGGATAGCAGGGGCTTCGGGAACCGTCCCCTTACATGCGCGAGGTCCACGTCCCTTAGTTGATCGTTCTCACATCTAGTTCAAAATAGCGGCCGATCGAGCGCAGATATGCGGCGATCTCCATTCGGAGGTGATCCCGCTCTCCGTATCGCTTACTGATTTCGTGCACCTCACCGGATACACGTTCCATGTGCTCCTCAGCTACATCAATTTCCCCCAAAACATAAAGGTCATCGCCGATGGCACATATCGGGCATCCGGTCGCGATTATCTCGTCTACAAAATCAGCTATCTCGTCTTTGCGCATGGGGCTCTCCTTCTGACACGCGCTGAAAGTTAATGACCCTGATTGAAACGGCAACCTGCAAATCTGCACCTGTCGCCAGTCTAGTACGACTTTGGCAGAATTGATTTTGGGTTATTGTGAGCCTGATACGGCAGTGTGGATATGGTTGTGGTGGATGGTGGCGTGAACGCACGCCTGTAACCGGAGGTTTTCTGGCACCTAGGTAACCGTTCTCTGGAACGGCCACGCGTGGCCCTGGGATGTCGAGCGGCTGGGAAGGTGAACGTAGCGCCCACAACTCGGAGCGATCCGACCCGGTCCGAGACATGCCAACAAATAAGGTTCTCTACGGCACAATGTGCCTTTTATGGGGGCCGAGGGGCGTTGCCCCTTCTCTCCCCCAAACAGGTCTTCCGCCCAGCTTCCTCCACTGCGTTCCCGTGCAGCCGGTTCCCCGCGAATCCCTGTTGTCCCCTTCCAGCCCCACCGCTCGCGCGGCCCCGGGAAGCAGGACGGGGTCCTATTTCCCTGTCCTACGAAGTCAATCAAACCAAAGGACAAAGACCATGAACATGACCGTTCAGCAGCAAGATACCATCAACATCCTGACCGTGGCAGAACCCACCGTGGCCATCCAGCATGCCGTGGAAGCCATCGCCCTCAACCGGCTGGTGCCAAGTGCGGCCAACGTCCGGCGCGTCAATGCCGTCGTGGGCATATCGGAACTGGCGGACAGCATCGAAGCGCATGGGCTTATTCATAACCTGACCGTGCGCAAGGGCAAGAAGGGTAGATATGAGGTCGTGGCAGGTTCGCGCCGACTGGCCGCATTGCGCCTTCTGGCAAAAGAAGGCCGCTTGGCAGGAAACGCCGACATTCCGTGCAACGTCCGCGATGCCGAAAGCGATACCGAGTTGTCGCTGGCCGAAAACGTACAGCGTGAGGCCATGCACATCGTTGATGAGATTCTCTCATATCGCCAGCTGGCCGAAGACGGCATGGCAGCCGAGACCATTGCGGCGAGGTTCGGTCAATCCGTCATCACCGTGCGCCAACGGTTGAAACTGGCGAACCTCTCCCCGAAGGTGCTGGAGGTGATGCGAGAGGACGGGATGGGTATCGAGCAGGCAAAGGCACTCGCCATCAGCGATAGCCATGACGAACAGGAAAGGGTGTGGTTTGAAAGCCCATTTAACCGTGACCCGCGTACCCTCCATGCCATGTTGACCAGCGAGCATGTGCGCAGCACCGACCGACTTGCCCGCTTTGTAGGGTTGGAGGTTTACGAAGCGGCAGGGGGAACCGTTTTGCGTGACCTGTTTAACGCGGACAGCAGCACGTTCCTGACCGACCAACCGTTACTGACCAAGCTTGCCATGGGTGTTCTTGAGCAGGCCGTGGAGCCTCTCAAAGCCGAGGGGTGGGGTTGGGTGCAGACCTCCCTCGATGCCTCGGTCATGTATGGCGGCGGTTTTGGGCGGATTTATCCGCACACCCGCGAACTGACCGAGGACGAGCAGGCCGAGCTTTCGGCGCTCGGAGAACGCTTCGATGAGATACAGGCAGGGATTGAAGCCTTTGACGAAGGCGACCCCACTATTGAAGCCGAGGAACAACGTTTGGCCGAAATCGAACAGCGCATCGCCGTCATCCAGAACGTCACCAAATCCTACGACCCGCAGGAGCAAGCCTTGGCAGGATGCCTTGTGTATATCGACCAATTCGGCGCGATGCAGATCGGACGGGGCTATGTGAAGGCCGAGGACAAGGCAGCGCTCGAACAGCTTCGCCGTGGCGACACCGAGGACGCGGGACACGAGAGTGACGGCGGCATGGTTGCCGCTTCGCCCGCACCACAGCAACCGGATGCAGGCTATTCTGCCGCATTGGTAGAGGAACTGACCGCCATCCGCACCGCCGCGATGCGGGTGGAACTCGCGAACCGGCCCGCCATTGCCCTCGCAGCTTTGCTTTACCCATTGGTAGGCCGTATCTTCCTTGAGAGCTATACCTCTGTCGAGGCGGCCGTGGAAGTGAGCGGCCAGCGCCGCGAACTTGCCCCATCCATCAAGGAGCCAGCGGAGGCACGTCCCCTTGCGGCATGGCAAACGATGAAAGAGGCATGGGGCGACACCCTCCCCGGCCAGCCTGCCGACCTGTGGACATGGTTGCTCGATCAGCCCACCGACACGCTGCTGGAACTGCTGGCATTCGTGGCCGCCGCAAATTTAAACGGTGTCAAAGTCAAACATGACCAGAGCAAAGGGCGGCTGGCGAACGCCGACCGGATTGCCGAGGCGGTTGATCTCGACATGCGCCATCACTGGACAGCCGATGCCACATTCCTCAACCGGTTATCGAAGGCAGGTATTGCCGAGGTGTTGGAGGACGCGGGATGCGCTTCCCAACTGGTGCGGGCCGTTGAAAAGGCCCCGAAAGCCGAGGCGGTACAGGAAACTGAGAAGCACCTTGCGGGCAAGGGCTGGCTTCCATTGTTACTGCGTGGACGAGACCGCACCGAATAAAAGGCAGCGTTTCGTCATAACGAGAGGCCCGGACGGCATGTCTGGGCTTTTTGTGTTCCAGATCGGTAATTCTGTCGTCAGTAAAAGTGTAGGATTAAATCGTGTCGCGTGCTATAAGGGTGAGGAAACGAAAGTGACGACAATGCGCACCACCCAATCTCTTAGCATCACCCTCCCTATCGACATGGCCGAAATGGTCAAGGCGAAGGTGGCATCCGGCGAATACGCAACGGAAAGCGAAGTCATTCGCGATGGCCTGCGCACCCTCGCTGCGCGCGATGCTGCTGTAGAGCGCTGGCTAAATGACGACGTAGCGAAAGCATACGACGCTTATAAAGCTGATCCGTCCAGCGCATCGCCCTTGGACGACGTAATGAAGCGTTTGAATGCCAAAATGGCCAATCCCGAGAGCAAATAGTAGTGAAGCATTATATTGTTCGCCTTAGTCCGGAGGCGGAAAGCGACCTACTGCGCATTTATGCCTTCATCAGTGAGAAATCCGCCTCACGAGAGGTGGGTCGACGCTATGTTGACCGCATTACGGGATTTCTTGCGTCCTTCGAAACATTCCCAGAGCGTGGCACCGTTCGAAGCGATATTCGTGATGGTTTGCGGATTATTGGATTCGAAAATCGCGTCAGCGTGGCGTTCATAGTAGATGACGACAATGTGGTTGTCCTTCGTATTGCCTACGGCGGCCAGCAAATTGAATTTGGAGAGCACTAGGCATCGCGGATGTATAATCATGAGAATGGAATGCGCTGAAAGCTATTAAAGATGAGCGGTGATATGGCTTCAAGTTCACAGTATTGGCTTTGCGTAGCATCCAACGAAAACGGACAACTTATCCATGGGTGCCTCGTTTGCCACGCGGAGCCTTGGGCGATTTTACCGCCGGAACTTCATCATTCCGAGATAGAGTTAGGGGGCACGAAGCTTCATATCATCCAAGCTTTATTAGCTCGTGATGCTGCTTCAGAAATCGCGCTGAAGCTTGAAACAAAGTTTTCTCTTGATCTTTCTGCATACAGTGGCCCTACCATCTTAATGACTGGCCAGCGACATAGACTGCTCGACGGATTTGGGAAGTCAGCTAGTCCGACAATCACATATACTGCTGGGGATTTTCCCGATTTTGCGGACGCAATATGGCTTAACGCCATAGAAGCTCTGAAATCTCTTTTCGGGGAAGACTTCAGAAAGCACCCTGACCGTCTAGGCGCTTTTCTGGTTTTTGGGGACGTTCAGGCAACCGAAGTATTTGCATCAGTCGGTTTCGAGGTTGAGCGAGATCAGGGTGCGGACCTAACGGTTCATCCCAACCGCTTCACTCTCATACCTCGTGGCAGCATCGACGGTGCGATAGCCGTCCTTGTTGAGTTGTTGATCGATAGCGAACCTGCATACTCCGCACTATTGACACTCAGCGGCCATACCAGCCAAACTGTGGATGCTGTGCCCTTCGATGAATACCGCGTCAGCGTTTTCGACAAGACTGGCAGCCTTATCTTCAGAGAAGGCTGCCCCCTACTGCTGAAGTTCGGCTTTAATCTTTCCGCCATGGGACAGACTTACTCCATCAACGATAATCTAGCAGCCTCCGCAAAGGGTGTAGGAAAAAATTTACTGGCAAAGGCAAAGACGGTCACGCCGAGGTCAACCACGCGCTCATTTGTTGGCGTAAGTAGCGTTGCTTTTGACGCTCATTTCTCAAAAGCCAGAAGTCTTGTGCGTCGACTGGCGCCGGTCTCCACGGGGGATCGTTGGTTCCCGAGGGGGATCGCGAGCGAAATTGAGGTTATCCGACATTTGAACACGATGCTAGATGGAGGCCGGATAAGCTCCGCTGTCATCGTTGATCCATTTTTTGGTGTCGATACGCTCCGGCGCGTCATCGCCCGCCTCGAAAGCCTTGACGTAAAGCTGACCGTTGTCATGAGTTTGTCCGCCATCGATCCGGAAACAAACCAAGCAAAAGAAGGCCTCCTTGCGGACTTGCAAAAGATGCTCGAAGAGGTTCGCCATCACCCAGAGCAAAGCGCCATCACCGCATTGCGTGTGGTCAATCTGACGGACGGGGGAAAGCAAGCCTTTCATGATCGATATCTTTTACTGTCGCCCCACGAGGGAGAACAGGAAGTATACCTTCTATCCAATAGCCTGAACCGCATGGCGGGCAATTGGCCGTTTTGCATATCGAAACTGGATCCTGCTGCAGCGCGGGATGCAGCACACTACATTGTTGGACTTGTACAGGGTCGTGATATTTCAGGTTCGACGAAACCTGAAGTGACTTTCCAATGGCCACATCATGAGAACAGTTAAACCCACTCCGCTCCGTGTGGCCGGTGTCCTCGCCGCTTTAGCTTGGTTGATCGATGCCGACGATAAAACATGTGCTCGCAACATTCTCAAAACCGCGCGTCTCCAAGGGCTACTGCCGGTAACCCCTCACGGCGAACTCTGGAAGTGCAATGGAGAATTGCTTGGTAGTCTAATCAGCAAGCGAATCCACGCGCAACAGTGGCCGCCTCATGGGCGAATATTAATTGGAATCGGGGAACTGACGGCCAGATGCCATCTGTCTCTGACGGAATTTGAACATGGTGTTGGCCGGATGTTATTCGGCCACTCGTTTTCGAAAACCGCGAGGCATAAGATAATAATTGAGGCGCTTGAAGTTGCTCAAAGCAGAATCGCCGGTGACAGCCACGACGATTCGCTCATTTATGAAACGCAATCCATTTCGGTTAGTGACTGGAACCACCTAAAGTACGCCTACGATTGGGCACGCCACCCACCAAGGCCCATTATCTTCGCTGGTTACGGATTGGGTTTTATCGCCCGACTGTTTCTGCGTTGCGCACCTGATCACTTGCAATGGCTCACAAAAGAATCTGCTGATCGTGGATTGCTCCTTCCCGTTGTCGCTGCTTTGGGCGAAGCTTGTATATGGGAAGAAGATATAGCCCTAAAAGCCTTGGACAGCAGGGTGCCATTTATCATCGGTCTCGGGCTAGGCAGGCTTCAAAATGCGCGTGACGATGGTGAAAGTTGGTCTGCATCGTCAGTAGACGCAATTCTCGTAGAACGCAGTGTCCCAGATGAAGGCAGAAGACAGGTCAGTGCATTGACGCTCAAAGAGTGCGTGCACGCTTGGTATCGCCAAAAAGATCGCGCTGCCGAAGCTCGGCGGCGCCAGGAAACTCTCCGGCACGCGCCAGAACAGGCGACAGGCGGGGCGCGCTATGCAGCCGACGAGATAAGACGTTTGGAATCAGAGGTTCCGGCCTTTGAAACGCAGCGCGATGCCGTCGTCGCAAAGCTGGAAGATGCGTTGCGCACAGCGGCTAGGTTAGACGCTACACCGACAGAACACTGGAATCTATTTGACCCGTCGTTCGTCGACACACCGGAAATCCGGCATCGGTTCGCCATGGAGCATATCGAAGGTGAATCGAGACGCACCGCCCTCGAATTTTCTCTCGCAGTCTTCGATGAGATTCTAGGGACACGCCGACCCGAGAAAGCTCTTTTCGAGAACATCGACACAATTCGCGCAGGTAAGGACATTGCGTACTGGGCTGCATGTTCACAGGTGGAACTATCTAAAATTAAAGGCAGTGAAATGGGACGCGATGCGGCAATCCGGATTGCTCGTCTGGAAAAAGCTGTCCGCATTTACACCCTTCAGCCCTTTGCCGCGACAAGATTCGGTCAGCGCTTTCAAGATGGCCTCACCCGCTGGTCGTTAATGCTTCAATTCGCTTTTCACGTGTCCACCAGCCCATCAGGTGTGCTTGGGGAACTGCGGGGTCTTGCTTTGTCATCTGCGCAATTGTTTCTGCCGGTCGCATCCCGCTCGATGTACGGCTCAGAGGATGCAGATGCCATAGTCAATATGGTTGCAGATGCTATACTGACTTCTGAAGAGCGAGTTCGGTCACAATGGCTTCAAGATGAGCGTATGCCCGTCAAACTTAGGGCGGCGCTCGCATGGTCATCGGCCGCGACTCTTCACGAAAAACCTGATTTCGCACGGTCTTTGCTGGAACGTGCTGCGCGGGGAACCACTCAGACAGTCAGAGAATGGAACGCCACGGTCTTAATCAACCTTATGGATCGAGCTGCTGCCGCAATGTATCGCGAGAAGCGCAGTGAGGTCGCTTCGATGCTAGAGATACCCTACTCCCTCGCGATCTCATGTGCGAACGCGCCTTTGGCAAGGAGCCTTGATCTTCAGACGTTACTGGCAGCGGTGAATGGAGATTGCATCGCCCAGAAACAAGTGATTGATAATCTCGTTTGGAACCAAAGCCGGACAGCACATGCATTTGCGACAGCGCCGAAGTAACCGCATCAGTTGCTGCATCTGGAGAGTGACGCCGAACTGGTGTTGAAGACTTAAGCTGCCGTCTCGACTAAAAACCGCTAGATGCCGCTGATCTGCATTATCTAGCGGCCATCACATTTCCGTGAACGAGAGTCAAAAAACGCGACGCGCCTAGCATCCTCACACGCACATTTCCACGCACACTAAAATTTTCATTTAAAATAGTAAAATAAAAACAATTACATATAGATAGACCTCACTGACTTTTAATCAGTAGGTCCAGGGTTCGAATCCCTGCGCTCTCACCACCTCAAATCTACATTTTCTGATATTTTGCAAAGAGTTATCACCACGAGTGACAGGACTCTGATGTGAGCGGAAAAGATGCGTTTGCAGTCTTAGGCTGTATCCATGGCAAGCCTGGTTTCAGAATACCCGCTGCGCGCATCAATCAGGCAACCGGCCCCCACACCGCCGTAGCAACAATCAGGGCTATCGGCTCAAACACCACCCCCCCAGGACGACCGGACCGTCTCTAAAACGTTTGGAACAGTCCTCAGGCATAAAGTTTCAGGCTCGGAAAGCATCGGGTTTGATATTCCGACAAACCCGGCCAGAGATCATTTGCGCTGGGCGGTACGGCGGCAGCGCCAGTTCCAGTCTCTTGGCTCACCCGTGTCCATATGGACCGATTCGGTATGGCAATAGGTGCCCACACCGCCGCGCTCCGGCAGGGAACGCAGATAGGTCGCAAGCTCCCATTTGGAGACGCCCTTGATCTGGATGTCGGCGGCATCGCAGGTATAGTGTTTGGAGCCCTGCCTTATGCCCTTTGGAGGACGATAGCCCGAGGTGACGATCGCCGGGCTGTTATAGTGGCGCTCCACATCCTTGATCATCCGCACCAGTTCCGGCTTGAAGCAGCCAACTTCGACGCGATCCGTCTGCAGGAAAAGCCCGTTCGGGGCGACGCGGCTCAGGCCGGAGAGCGAGGCGAGTTTCATCAGGCCTGTCGGCTGGTCATCCTCTTCATCGAGATGGGCATCATCAAACTCGTCGGACATGACAGAGCGGCCGGAAAGCGCAATGCCCATCGTCCCGTCCGCGGCTCCGGGCAATGATGCGACCTGCGTATTGTCCGCCGTGCCGCTTTCAATCATCTTGGGCAGGCGCTTCTTGGCCGCGCCGGCGAAAAATGCCGCAAGCGTCACGCCCTTACCGTCGCCTCCCTGCGCCTCGCCCACCATCTTGGCAGCGTCCACGGCCGGCTGCGCCGCGACAGCCGCGAGCTGTTCCGAGGCGGACTGCGGCGCGGGCACAGGAACCGGCTGACGTTTTTCGCTATGCTGTTCCGCCGGCACCTGTCCGGCTGGCGGGACCTGAACCGGCGCTGATACCGGCTGAGGCTGCGGTTGCGCCGCCTGCATGGGCGCCGAATAGACGCTGCTGACCGCGGGAATGATTTTGTGAGAGGGGGCGCCCGTGGCGGCGGCCGTGCCGGGTGCACCTGCAGCACCGGCGGGCGCCCCATTGGAATAAATGCTTGTCGTCCCGGCGGAAATCGCCGTGGGCTGCGTCGTCAATCCGCCAATATCGGCGGCGGCGCCATAAGCCTGCGCCGGGCCGCCCGGCGCCTGGGCAGGCGCAGCCGCGCCGGCCGCCGATGCCACGGCGGGAGCCACATAATGTCCCGGTTGCGGGCCGGCGGCGGCGGGGGCTGCTGTTTGCGGCTTCTGTTGGGCGGCAATTTCCGGCTTCTTGGTAGCGGCGGCCATCTCGTCGTCGGTCCCCGCCGAAACACATCCGGAAAGCCCAAGCAGCGAAACCGCGATGACAAGACGCGGACAGACAAGGCGTCTTTTCGCGCTTTCGACAGTTTTCATGGCTGGCCTCCGTATCTTGCATTTCCAACAGCAGCACGGGAACGGAATCGTGTGCTTCCCCAAAACGGGACTGGCCGTTTCGATTCGCGGACTATGCCTCATCCCCTCAGGACAAGGCAAGAGCACCCGAAAACACCGCTACTCACCGGAAAATCCCTACCAGGAACCGGTATTCTGCATAGATATCCACGGTTCGGCTGGTGCGAGGCTTTCGCCCTTCTGCAGAATTTCGAAGGAAATACCGTCAGGCGAACGCACGAAGGCCATATGTCCGTCGCGCGGCGGCCGGTTGATGACGATGCCGTTCTCCTGCAGCCGGGCGCAGAAATCGTAGATATTGTCGACCTCGTATGCCAGATGGCCGAAATTGCGGCCGCCGGTATAATCCTCGGTGTCCCAGTTATAGGTGAGCTCCAGGCACGGCGCCTTGTTTTCCTTCGCCGCAGCAATGTCGTCGCGCGCCGCAAGAAACACGAGAGTGAAGCGGCCTTTTTCGTTCTCGATTCGGCGTATTTCCGTAAGACCGAGCAGGTCGACATAGAATTTAAGTGATTCGCCAAGGTCTTTGACGCGAACCATCGTGTGCAGATACCGCATTTTATTCCTCTCCATTACACGGGTCCGAAGCCGTTAAACGCGTGATGGCAAGCCCCGGACAAGGACGGCGACATAAAAGCAGCTGCGTAAATCAAAAACTAGGGCTTGCGTGAAACCGTTACCAAGATGTTAATCTGGCGCACAGGAATCAGTTGACCGGTGTATGGCGCGTAATCGAGGGGTTGGCAGGATATGGCTGATAGGATGTCATCGAAAACGATAGTCGATGTCGAGGACCTTTCGGGCGATGCCGTGGACCTGACCGAGATTACCGGCGTCGTGAAGTGGTTCGATGTCGCCAAGGGTTTCGGCTTCATCGTGCCTGACAACGGCACGCAGGATGTGCTGCTGCACGTCTCCTGCCTGCGCCGCGACGGTTACCAGACTATCCTCGAAGGCACGCGCATCGTCGCCCTCATCCAGCGGCGCGATCGCGGTTTCCAGGCTTTCCGCATTCTCTCCATGGATCAGTCGACCGCCGTTCACCCCTCGCAGCTGCCCCCGGTGCGCACCCATGTGCAGGTGACGCCGTCGAGCGGGCTTGAGCGCGCCATCGTCAAGTGGTTCAACCGCACCAAGGGTTTCGGCTTCCTGACGCGTGGCGAAGGAACGGAAGATATTTTCGTGCATATGGAAACGCTGCGCCGTTTCGGCCTGACGGAGCTTCGTCCCGGTCAGGTGGTTCTGGTGCGCTTCGGCGATGGCGACAAGGGCCTGATGGCGGCGGAAATCCATCCCGACAACCCGGTTGCCATCGGGATGTCGCATTGATGTCCGCCCTGCGCCATATGGTGAAAAGCGCCGTTATGGCGCTTCTTTTTTTCACGCTGGCCGGTGCCGCGCAGACTCAGGAACGCCAGGCCTTCACGTCAGAGCCGCTCACCATTGAAACCGCTTCCGGGAAAACGCACGACTTCGTTGCCGAACTGGCGCTGGACGACGCCCAGCGCGCGCAGGGTCTGATGTTCCGTAAATCCATGCCGTCTGAAAACGGCATGTTGTTCGATTTCGGTGAGGCGCGCGCTGTCGCCATGTGGATGCGCAACACCCTCATTCCGCTCGATATGCTGTTCATCGGCAGCGATGGCCGAATCACCCATATTCACGAAAACGCCGTTCCGCATTCGGAAGCGATCATCAGCTCCCGCGGACCCGTAAAATTTGTGCTTGAGCTGAATGGCGGCGCCGCGAAACGTTCTGGCATCAAGCCCGGCGATATGGTCCGCAGCGCGCAAATCGGCAACCGGAAATGACATTGCCGCGTTATTGCGTCTGAATGAGCCGGACGAGGTTTCGCCCGGCTGGCACAATATTCAGTAAACCGGCTCGATATGGCTCAGAATCCGGCAATTGGAAATGGAAGCGGCAAGATTGATGGCGATATCGATCGCCTCGACCGAATCGGCCGTACCTTCCAGATAAATCACATCATTTTCGACACTTGCGGAAATGCGCGACTTTTCGAGCCCTGATTCGAAGGCCAGAGCCGAGGTGATCGCCTCGCATACGCCAGCCATGCGGTCTCCGAAGAAGCTTTCCTGAATGCCTGACAAATTAAACATATGTGTTCTCCTTCTTATGAACATACCAACGCCGTAGCGGCGGTTTTGTTCATCTCCGGTTCATCTATTTGTTCATCTTCCATTCATCTTGGAAAATTGGAACCCCCTGATCGATCACATTTTAGGTGATCGGGAACCATTTCGTGAGGCGGGCATTTCGCGCATGGGAGTGTGAGAGGCTTTCAAGCCAGGTAAAACAGGGAGGAAAATGACATGCTGATTCACAGAACAGAGCCGTGTCACCACGCCGCGTGGATGAAACCGGTGGCGATCCATCTGCCGCTTTCGGCGGCCGTGGAAATCTACAGCCCGCTGGTGGCACTTGATATGCTGATGTACCGCTGGCCCGAGGAACATGGGCCGGAATATGAGGAAGCGCGCAGGAACTGCCTCGATGCCATCGCCGGCAGATGCGACATCGAGAAAGCACGGGAATCGTTTCTCGTCGCAAGCAGTCATGCCCATATCCTGAACGTCCACTAAAATTCATCGACCATCATGACGATTGGGCCCTTCTATCCGGAGGGCTTTTCTTTTGAGCGCAGCCGTCGTGACGCCTCTCATGCGCCGCTCGATCTCCCTGCCTGTCCGATCATGACATGTAACTGTCACGCAAACGTTATAATCGGCAGAGACGAATTCCATGGAATCGATTGGCGGGTGGACCGCCGAAAGCTTGGGAGTGGAACTGGCCAGCATGGAAACCGTTTTTGCCCTTTGCGCAATCCTGCTCCTCGCCTTCAATCTTCTCGGCATCGTTCTCGCCGGCTGGCGACTGACAAGACGGGATGCGGAAAACGATCTTGTCCGGAAAAAACCGCCTGTCTCGCTTGTGGTGCCGTTGCGTGGCGTGGAAAACTTCACGACGCTGACACTATCGCGCGCCTTTCAGCTCAACTGGACCGACTACGAGCTGCTGTTCTGCGTCGCTGATGAATTCGATCCCGTGATCGAGGAAGTCCGCAAAGCTGAAGCCGCCTTTCCATCGGTTTCCACACAATTGCTCATCGGTGACGACCGCATCAGCGCCAATCCGAAGCTGAACAATTGCGTGAAGGGCTGGCGCGCCGCCCGGCATGAATGGGTGATTCTC
This sequence comes from Agrobacterium tumefaciens str. B6, assembly GCF_001541315.1. Lineage (GTDB taxonomy): Bacteria > Pseudomonadota > Alphaproteobacteria > Rhizobiales > Rhizobiaceae > Agrobacterium > Agrobacterium radiobacter. The sequence continues at coordinate 16,592 of NZ_LMVK01000004.1, forward strand.
GCCGATTCGAACGTGTTGATGCCGAAATCCTATATTGCCACCATGATGTCGGCCTGGCGGAAGGACAGCGGGCTCGTCTGCTCGCCGCCGCTCGGTTCACGGCCTGCGGGTTTCTGGGCGCATGTGGAATGCGCCTTCCTCAACGGATCGCAGGGCCGCTGGCAATATGCGGCGGAAGCCATCGGCATGGGTTTCGCGCAAGGCAAGTCGATGTTGTGGAACAAGCCGTTCCTGGAGGACAATGGCGGCATTCGTGCACTCGCCGCCGAAATCGCCGAAGACGCCGCCTCGACGAAGCTGGTCAGAAGCGCCGGCCGCAGGGTGCATCTGGTCTCCGCCCCGTTCGAGCAACCGCTCGGCCAGCGCCATGCCGGTGAAATCTGGTCGCGCCAGACCCGCTGGGCGCGGCTGCGACGCGTGACCTTCCCGCAATATTTCGCACCGGAAATCCTGACCGGCACGCTTCCCCCGCTTCTCTTCGCGCTCGCCGCCCCTGCCATGATGGACGTGAACCTTACCGCAACCGCCTTTGCCGTCCTCGCCCTCATGTACGTACCGGAACTCGTGCTTGCCGCCCTCAACCGCTGGCCGGTTTCGCTCTACACGCTGCCAGCCATGATCAGCAGGGATATGATCATGCCCCTCGTCTGGGCCCGCAGCTGGATCGGCAGCGCGGTCGCTTGGCGTGGCAATGTCATGACGATCGGCACGGCCGAGAGCACACTGGCCGGTCCGTCAGCAGAATAAATTGTCACCTTTAGGATAGGGTTACGCCGGAAAGCTGATGTTTTGCTTTAAAATGGTCGGAGTGGAGAGATTCGAACTCCCGACCCTCTGGTCCCAAACCGCACTCTGGAATTCAAAAAGCCCAGAAAAGCTGGAATGGCTGCTTGGAACATTTGAGAACACCCGGAGAACAAAATAAAACTGCTCCCACGCTGCTCCCACATTGACTCCCTCCCCGCCTGTCCCATAATCAGACCCAGCGCTGGGCGGCGCGCATCATGACATCAAGGGAAAACGAAACTCTGTCACCGGAGGGAAAGCCCGTGCGCACTGGAACCTTTGGGTATCTCTACATCAACGCTTATTCGATAACCGCCTACTGCACGCCGTGTGAGCGCCGTGTTGACGTTGACCTTTCGAAGATCAATCCAAATGAGAGGTATTTGAACCGACGCTTCGTCTGTGATCAATGTGGGCGGCCGGGAGATTCGAAGCTAAGCCCGCCACATACCGACATGAGCAGACCATACGAGAACCCAGAGGTGATAGCGGAGATGGAGCGCCGGAAGGTCGAGCTTAAGGAGAGGTACGGGTATGAGTGACCAGACCAATAAGGCCGGAGACGGCATTCACGAGAACCACTGGTGCGAGCATCCGGGGTGTCGCAAGTGGGGCGGATGGGGTTTTAGCCAGTCGAAAGCTGAGAAACCGCATTGGTGGTGCCCCGAGCATTACCCACACCGCGACAAGTTCAGGGCCTCTGGCCTTTCTCCATCCTTTGAACGATGACCTTGATCTCCCGAAGGTCACCTGACTGTGCTGACACGGCTTGCTGGATATCCTTGGTGGTCTGCACCAAACTGCCTACGGCCTGCTCACTGCTGGTCATTCGGTAATCAAGGTTTTCTGACTTAGCAGAGAGCCTGCGGACATCTGCCTCAATACTCTTGAAACGCTCATCCGCTCGAGCCTCGATGGTTTTCACCTCTACCAGACGGTCTTTGTGAAGCTGCTCATGGCCCTGCCGCCACTCCTGCAACTCCTCGATATCCCGGCTCTTGTCGACCCAGATAGCCACGCCGCCCACAATCATGCTTGCAAGGGTGAAGAGGCTGATGATTGTATTTAGGTTCCATTCCAGTTTAGGAGCGCGACTTATCTGCATATTGGTGTTCTCCGCCATCCCGTAAGCCTGCCCCTGCCCTAAAATGCCATCATTTGCGACACGCAGCGTCAGCCGCGCATTGCCTGTTATTCGAGTTGATTGCTGGACCGGCTGTATCATCTTGTGAAGCCAGCCGAGCCGCCTGCGGGTCCGAGAACTTGACGAAGCTGTAACCTGCCCCGTTAGTCGCAGGCGCTGTCTGGCAAGCCGCTATCGCGCATGAACACGAGGCAACGGCCGCGATCCGTAAGACTGCGGAAAGACGCATTGTTCTTCTCCAATTCGTTGATGCGATCGAGCGCTTCCTTGGCGGCCTCAATCTGGGTCTGTGAGCGACCTTCGCGCTTGCCGAGCCAGTAGGAGCCCGAGGCCAGCACAACGGCACAGAGAAGCCCACCAGCGGCGATTTTGAGCCAGTTAGGAATGAGAGCCCAGATCATGACTTCACCTTGCGCCAGATACCGTAGAGCGTGAGGCCGAGGATCAGGACGGCGACGATGACGCGCGCCCACTGCCCGCTCGTCAGTTCATCGCGCTGGCTGGACACCGCGTCGACAATATCCGGGATAGCTGGGCCTATAGTCGCAACCGCGCCCGTGGTGCCAGTGCCGCCGATGACGGCAACATCTTTGACCGGCACGGCTTTCTTAGCCTCGACGGTGTTGCTCGATACGAACTCGCCCTTTGCCCACAGTCCGGCTTCGGCAGCACGGCGATTGACAAGGCCCTGCACGCGCTTGCCGCCAGCATTGACCCACTTCATGAGTTCGGCCGGCACGGCGTCATAGTCGCCTGCGTTCAGCTTTTTCAGAAGTGTGGACTTGTGGAGCGCTCCAGTATTGAAGTCGAACGACACAAGAACCGCAAACTGGTTGTCCGTCAGCGGGACTTTCACCAAGCGGCTAACGCGATCCTCGAACTTTCGGAGGTCGTTTTTCAGGATGTCTTCGGCTTCCTTGTCGCTGATGCGCATACCCTCTCGGACACGCGGAATGCCGGCCGCCGTGGTGTGGCCATAGCCGATAGTCCAGATGCCAGCCACGTCCTGATATGCGACAAGCCGTTTGCCTTCCCACTGCATGATGTGTGAAAGCCCCGCCGCGTTGATGCGTCGTGCCATGATGTTCTCCATGATTGTTGATTGACGGCGAGCTTGTCTGTCGCCATAGGGATGCGCCGCATGTCCCCTGAAACAGGCTGCGGTATGGAGGCCATGGCGCTTACGAGGAGCGACGGGCCTCCACCTCATGGAACTATTTCAGAGGTTATGCATTCTCTGCCGCCGTGTAGTGATTTGCACACAGCACCGAGGCTCGCACTCAATACCCCCCGGTTCCCGTGCGAGCCTCATTTAGCATCCCGCCATAAAGTGCCGAGTTGCGCTACGGGTCGCCAGTTGCGGATAATCACAACAGTCGAAATGTTCTGGTGAACCCTGCGCTCGTATTAGGGTGTATCGGTTTCACTCACAGTAGAATCGAAAGGCCGAATTGGCTTTTGTCGGAGCACAATGCCTAGAAAACTGCCACCGCTGCCCCGGGGGTGAGCAAGCCAATCTCCTAACAGTCTCTTAACGTTACCAACAGGGCGAAGGAGATTCTGTTACTTATTGGACACACTACGATCGCTTCATGTCCCGCCTAGCACACAAAAACAGTGAAACATGATTGCGGTATCAGAAGACTTTCTGTCATTTACCGAGTCAGCGCAGGGCTAATGAGGCGGGGACAACCAGTTTCGGACTTTGCGTTGGTGGAAATAAATTTTGACTGGAGGTCAATCATGAACATTAAGAGCCTTCTTATCGGCTCCGCTGCGGCTCTCGCAGCAGTATCCGGCGCACAGGCTGCCGACGCTATCGTCGCCGCTGAGCCTGAGCCCCTGGAATACGTTCGCGTTTGCGACGCTTTCGGCACCGGCTTCTTCTACATCCCCGGCACCGAAACCTGCCTGAAGTTCGGCGGTTACATCCGTTTCCAGACGAACATCGGCCGTGACGAATTCAACTCTGGCCGTGGCACTTCCGACTGGGATTCGTTCACGCGCGCTCAGTTCGAAGTTGACACCCGCACCGACACCGAGCTCGGCGCTCTGCGTGGCTTCATCGGCTTCCGCGGCAACGCTGACAACGGCTCTGCCGCTCAGTCTGGCGTTCACGTTGACCAGGCCTTCATCGAACTCGGCGGCCTGAAGGTCGGTAAGTTCTACAGCTGGTGGGATGATGGCCTCTCTGGCGAGTCCGACGTTCTCTCCACGAACGCTCTCTTCAACTCCATTCGTTACACCTACGACGCTGGTTCCTTCTGGGCAGGCGTTTCGGTTGACGAACTCGAAGGCCTCACTGTTGGTTGGGACGAGCCCGACAACAACGTTGGTGTTGCTCTCGGTCTCGGCGCGAAGCTCGGCGCAGCTTCGCTGCAGCTCATCGGCGGCTACGACACCGACCGCGAAGAAGGCTCTGTTCGCCTGATCGCAACGGCTGACGTAGGCCCCGGCACCCTCGGCCTGGCAGGCGTATGGGCTTCCGGCCCGAACGCTTACTACACCGAATCTGAGTGGGCGATTGCTGGTGAATACGCCATCAAGGCAACCGACAAGCTGACCATCACCCCCGGTGCACAGTACTTCGGCAACTACTACGCTGGTGGTCCTGACTTCACCAACGACGACGCTTGGCAGGCTGGCCTGACGGTTGACTACAAGATCACGCAGGGCCTCTCCATGAAGGTTGCAGCTAACTACCTCGACGTCGACAACGTTGACGAAGAGTGGAACGGCTTCATCCGTCTGCAGCGTTCGTTCTAATCTGATCTGACATTGTCAGTGATGGAAGCCTCGGCAGTAATGCCGGGGCTTTTTTACTTTGAAAAATCCACAAGACAGCCGCATCAAAAGATTGTAATGTTGCTTCGATGTTCTAGCGAAGATCCACAGCCGAAAGGCTTTCGCCAGTAGATCCCAGTCAATCTCCTCGGCCCGTCCCTGGGTCGAGGAGAAGGCCCTCCCAGAGTGGATATTTGGTGATTGGCATTTGATTTCCTACGCAAATGTTCAGCCCCGGTTCATCCCTGCCGCCGCATTCTCCCAGTCATGGAACCGAAGGCACCGACACACGTTTGAGTGCCTCAATGGGAGATGAGATTATGAAGCTTCTGACCGCAGCAATTGCGCTCGTATCCGTCGGTATCCTTAGTGGATGCGTTGAAGATGGCGGGTACCGTACTGGCGGCTATTATTCGTCGGGCGTTTCCTACCGTTCATACGATCGAGACCGCTATTATGGAGACCGGTACCGCCGCGACTATGACCGCCGCGATTGGCGCGATCGGAGAGAATCGAGAGACAGGCGCGAGGATCGTAGGGAGTGGCGCAGTGAACAGCCGCGCCAGCCTGAATCTGGCGGCAACAATCGCGTGATACGTCCGCACATTTTGTATCGAAATGCTGACTGAGCGCAGACATACGGGATGATGGCGGGTTACGCTAACGGCCAAGCGATGGGCGAGATCTCGCCAAGGAACTGCTCGACGGTCGGCTGCTGGCGTTGGCCCGCCTGAACCTTCGCCAATTCGCCGTAGGCGTAGAACCAGACATTATCGCGCCACGCGACGAAGGCCTGCGCCTCCGCAGCCCATTTAGGCTTTGTTGAGCCGATGTAGGATGCCAGCGTCACGCCATCGCGGAACTGACGCTCACGCGCTGTTCTGTCGACAAGGCTCTGAATGGCGTTTTCGTATTCGGTGATGGTGGGTGACTGCGGGAGTTGTTCTTCGAACTCGGCTATTTCATCGGCCGTCATATCGCGGCTAACACTTTCACCGGTTGCTGCGTCCAGAAAAGATATCTTCATCCTCTCACCCCCTCAAAGAACAGCTCGCCGTAAGTCGCCGCTGCTACGGAGCTCTGTATCCGCAACGCATTTCGCGCCACCGATGCGGCAGTCGTTGTGCCTATGGTCCTGTTGACCCGCGAGGTGGGCGACCGACTTACGAACTGGCCGATTGAAAGCGCCGGTCTCGCCTTGTTGAAATTGAAGATTTCGGTGGTTCCTGCGCATGTGATGTCACCGACGAATATGCCAGGGAACTGAGCGCTTGACACTGACGATGTGGTTGTTGACCCGTTATAGATCGCATCATCAAGCGTGAACTCATAATCAGACACGGCACTCAGGAAGGTCACGCCGTTATCAGTCGACACTTGAATAGTCAGGTACGTGCCGCTGGGAACCGAAAAGCTCGAGGTGCACCTTAGGCGGCTAAACGCTGATAGGTTCGTGATCACCGCGGTCGTCAAACCAGCCATATTGATCAGGCCGATTGGCTCCCATCCGCCCAGAGCCTGACTTGCCTGTGCTGGCGTCAGAAACTTGATACTCTTTCCCGTGGTCCCGTTGGCGACAGCGAACTGCCCGTCTACTGCGGACGCCGCGCCAGTGACATCCCCCGTACCCGTGCCGTCCGTGCCCTTGCGCGCCAATAGCCGCCAGTAAGCATTGCTTTCTACTGGCAGCACAGGCGGCGCATTGCCGGTTGTCGGTTGAATGGCAATCCACGTTGAGCCGTTGTCCAGGGCGATGTCATTCGTCGCATAGGCCGCCCCCGCGCTGTATGCGCCACGATCCACAACACCAGCCGTGCCAGAGCGAGCGAAGAGTAGCCACTGCGTGTTCTCGGTCGTCGGAAGCGTCGGCGGCGCATTGCCAGTAGTCGCAACCTTTGCAATCCACGTCGAGCCGCCGTACTGCACGATATCGCGGATCGCATAGGCCGTGCCCGCGCTGTAGTTGCCGCGCTGATTAACGCCAGCAGGGCCGACAGGACCGGTGATGTAGTAGGGAACGCTCCAGTCGCCAGACGTCGCAGAGTTCTTGATGTAGAGCGCCGAACGCCCATCTCCAATATCTGCAACAAGCACGCGGAAGCCCGCCGCAGCGCCGTTATAAGCCGCTCGGCCAGCCATATTCGGAACGGCAACGTCAAACTGGACGCCATCCTTCAATGTGAACTTGTTGATCGTCCCAAACACACCCGGCCCGATACCAATCGGAATGTCATCCGTGCCAACAGTGATTTCAGACAGGCTGTCGAGGTTGCCATTTGAAAGGGAGGCCAGCAGCCGGCGCATGGCCTCGACTGCGGCAATCGTTGGCGACGTCAGTTCGACCTTATAAGGCGCGTCCGTCTGCGCAGGACCGGGCCAATCATCGGCAAGCAACAGTTCCGTGTCGCTGATGATCTGCTCAATGACTATAGGGCGGCCAACGTGGATGCCGTACTTGTCACCGACCTTGATCGGCGTCAGGCCGGCAACTTCCGTCAGCCAGCCGGTGTCAGTGCCGGTCACAGTGCGAGAGCCGACAGCGACGGTAGCCGTACCATCGCCGTACCATGTGGTGTTAGCCATTATTCTTCTCCATCATCGCGCGCCTTGCGCAGATCGGCTTCAAGGCCGTTGATCTTGTCGAGAAGGATCTGGTTCTCCTGCTTCTGCATAAGAAGCTGCTGGGACAGAAGAAGCGTGCGGTTCACTAGGAACGTTTCGCGCACTTCCGCCTCTTGCAGGATGACGGAAGCGTCGACCTGCATCTTATTGCCCGTAGACATGGGATTTCCTCAGCGCTTGAAGGTGGAGGCGATCAAAGTTGTCCTGTCTACCGATCCAATGAATGGACCGCCAGAAACTGTAACTCTGAACGTCGTGGAAGATTGACCGAACGCAGGGGTGTAGAGAACGATGTCGCTCCCAACGTAACGGAATCCGCTGGCATCATCGGTCGAGTTGAAGATGCAGAAGTTGCTCACTTCGCCGCCGTTCGTGATGTTCTGGGTGACAATTTGTGACTTGCCATTGACTGTTCCGCCAGAAATCAGCTTGCTTGCGATATCGAGGCGCACAGTTGGTGAGCCGAACCCGTGACTAACGGTGACATCGAATGTCCCTGTGTCATTTCTTGAATTGGCGTCTACTCTTGTAATCGCGCCAGGCTCGATGTTCGATGTGCCGACGGTCAGTGTCCCGATGTATGCATTCGAGATATCGACGTTGCCCAGAACTCCCGACAAAGCCGAAAGCATATTTACCCTGACCTCATCGAGATAGAGAACACCCGACTGGAAGACGAACGGGCGCTTTATCGTGGCATCGTCGTCGCTTACCATGACGACCTGCCCGGCTTTCATGATGATGCGCGTCGGATTGGCCGGGTTCGAGGGCACATCCATCAGGAATGATGCCGAACGATAGTTCTCATCGTTGACAGCAGCCGTGATGCCATATCGGGCAGAGTAACCGACAGGAGCTGCAACAGCAGCCCATGCGATGTTGATAGACGCCGTGTTGCCGCCCAGCGCCGCCGTCAGGCTTTCAACTTTGCCAGCAACGGCCATGGTCTCATTGACGGCAAGCTGGATATCTTCTCGATATTCAGCACGCGCGGCGCCAAGCTCCACAGAAAGCTCTCTGGCGAGATTTCGCGTGTCCTTATAGGCAACCGTCGCCAGTTCCATCATGCCCGCTATCAGGCCGTCTATGGCATCCTGTGCGGTTCTGGTGCTGTTCCGCAGCCAGCCAAGAGCTTCTTCCACGCCGGACAGATCAACCTCGGCAAAAACCGTCTGGTTGCCGGTAATGTTCGCGGAGGTAACCCACGGCGTGTATGTCTTGAACCGGTCAGGAACCGTGCGGATCGTAGCCCGAGCGTTGTAGAAGACGCCAGAGATCACATCCTTGGAGGTCTGATATGTGCCGGCCTCCGGGTCTTTGCAGACATCGGTGTAAACCGTCGTCTGGCCGCTGATCCGATACTCAAAGATAACTTCAATGATCGATGGGTCTTGCGGCGGATCCCAGGTGAACCGCAACACAGGGGTCTGGAACCCTTCGGCTCCCTCAATCATGCCGGTAGCAACCGTGAAGTTTTGCACGGTCGTCAGGATAGAAGGGTTGATCGGCGGCGTCGGCGGGATAACTACCGGGCCGGGGTCAATATCACCATCATCATAGATATCGGCGCTGGTCTCGGACAGCCGCAACGTAATGTTGAAGCTCTCGTCGCACAGCCACTCGGAAATCATCCATGTGCGGCCATTCCAGACGATCCACTCACCTTCCTGCACCTTCAGGCCGACCCGCAGGCTGACAGGCAAGGTTGCCGTGCCACCCATACGGTTCTGGCGATAGCGGATGGTCAGGAGGTACTGCGCAATATCCGGGTCAGTGACCTGAAGGAAATCGTTGCTGGTCTGCCGATTGCGACCGTCGGCGGCCACGTCGGCATTTGAATAGACAGGCTTAAGGCTCTGCGGGTTCCACAGGTCCTCAATGGACAGGAACTGGCCGGAGATATGGTTATACCGCTCGAAAGCCGACTTCTTGAACTGGTACTCGCTGTCTCGACCGATATCGAGATCGTCCTTTGTAATCTCCAGCACCGGAATTTGAGGAGCGCCGGCAATCACGCCAGAAAGTCCGCGACGATTCAGGCCATAGCCCGCCATCGCGTCTTCGAACTCCTTCAGGATTTCCGTGTGGTCGTCAGCTCCGGTTACCCAAATACCGCATTCATAGGTCGGCTTCCCGGCCTTGATGGTGTCGCAGACGTTCATGGCGACGAAGTACGTTGCCAGATCCAGTTGACCGAGCGACTTGCCCTCACCGATCAGTGTGCGGCCAGAGTTCAGCGCCCGAAGACCAAGCTGATAGTTCAAGCGGTGCACAGCCGGGTTGCGCGTGAATACCCACGTCGCCGGATCGTTGATGCGCTGCGGGCCAGAGCCGCCGGCAACCGTGGAGTCCTTGCGCGGGTCATACTCGCGCAGACCACGCATGACGAATTCGAAATCGGGCTTGCCCTTCTCGAATAGCGCGCTGTCATAGAGGCGTTCGACAACTACATAGCAAAGGCCGGCGTTGACGCTTGTGCTTTTCCAGACATTACCGACGACCACCGTGTCAGCGACCAGTTTAGCATCCACAGGCTGACCGGGACGGCCATCGTAGAACCGGATCGAAATCTTGTCGCTGAAGCCATCAACGTGATAGTGCGCAGCCTCCCCGCCGACGTTCCCGACCTGAATCAGCGCACGGCGTTCGCCATAGACGAAGCAATAGTTTTCGAGGCCATCGCACCAACCGTTCGCGAGAGCAAAGACTTCGCCGTTGAACTTATTGCCCTGCCCCCATTTGGCATAATAGAGGCGCTGGCCTTTAGTCTTGCCGTGGCCGTAGAGCGCCTGAACGTCAATGTCGCCGCCGTACTGCGTCTCACCCTGCACAGCCGTATAGGTGCGCTTCTTGGGCCGCTTGAGGTAGCTGAATGCAAGGCTGGTGCCGAAAGCCAGCGCGCCGCCGATTAGCGTTGCCGCAAGCGTAGAGCCAGCAAAAAGCGCTCCGGCAATCGCCGTCCCGATAGCGGTAAAAATCATTGACGATTATCCGATGTGAAAGGCGGCGATGACTTCCCCGAGGCCGTAATCCTGTCGGCCGTCCGGTGTTTTCGTGACGAAGCGTGTTCCGAGGCAGATGCCGACATGCTCGGCGCCATCAGCGAGGCGAAGAATGACGAGATCGCCCAGCCGCGCCTCACCGGCCCCCTTAGGAGCTTGTTCAAGCTCGGTTTCAAAGAATGTTACCAGAGACTTGTGCTTGCGCTTCCTGAGCGCTCTCTGGGCGCCTGCGAGGGTCTTGTAGCTGCCGAGATACTTCTTGGCCGTCTCAGCGCCCGTGAGCGCGTCAATCATCGCGCAGCCCAAGAAGAAGCAATCGGCAGAGCCATAGGCATACGGCTTCGCCAGCTCCGCGTTCAGCGTAGCTTCGACAATTCGGAAACGGTTCATGTGGTCAGCCTTGCCTCTGGCCCCATTCCTCGGGAATGGTGGCATTCGTGGCCACATATTCGAGGCCGGTGTCTGTGGGGCTATTGTCGAATTGCTGTTCTGCGATGGAGCGCTTGACGCCCGTGGAGCCGCGCGCCGAACGCCCCGGCGGCTGCAGATCGATTTCCATCGTCAGCGTTCGCTCAGACCCCGATACGGCACCCTTGTTGTAACGCACCTGGTCGATCTCATAGATGGACGATGCGAGGATGCCCAAGACCTCGTTGCTGTTAGGCACGCCGCAGAGATGGGCAATAATGACCGGGGAGTTCTGGTAGTCGAACTCCTCGATCTTGGCGATTGCATCCTCTGGATCGGTCACCGGGATATTTGAGAACGTGATGGTGCGCGTCGTGACCGCCGTTCCCACCGCCGACGTCATGCTTCCGATGTCCAGAAACCGGTTCGGCAGATAGACGAGGCCATTATAGGTGTAGGACCGGCCGCCGCGATGGTAACCTACCGTTTTGCCGGGGAGATCGAAGCGAATGAGGTCGAGGCGGGCGATCCGCCCCTTTTCAATCTGTGCTGCGACGACTGGATCAAGGCTCATGGCCCCGCCTCATTATAGCATCAGCGATGGCAATTGCCGTCGACACCGACATGTAGTGCGGGGACATCTGGTGCAGGGCTCTTATGGCGCATGCTCTACGCTCCGCCAAAACAGGGTCCTGCGTATCCTCAGGGATAACCGAATTAATCTGCCCGATTTCTTCCTCGACCCTTGGCCGAATATGCTCGAACGGATCGTAATTTGCCGTGATGTATCTGACATCGACATAGCAGGCAGACTGCGACACGACCAACTTTTCTGGGGTATTGCTCATGATACGAAGACCTCTGTCGCGCGGAATGAGGGCTCGCGGTTATCCCACGACTTGGCGCCGGAATAGCTGTCTGGATCAATCTGCATCGTGCAGGACGGCTTTTCGAAATGAACCGTCGCGCTTGATGTGAAATGATCTCTGTCGACTGGATGGCGGACATTGAGTGTGACAAAGCCGTTCACGTCGGATGTCGCCGGAGCAATCACCCGGTGCAGAGACCGCTTGAGGACCGACATTCGCAGTTCGACATAATCGCCGGGGGAGAAGATGAACGCCGCCGGCAGACCGCCAACGTTCAACTGCGTGGTTCCGGTGATCGCCTGAAGGAAAGCGTCACCGTTGAAGGCACCCCCGCCCGCCTTGGTGCCGGAGAGCGGAGAGCCTGTGTCCATTGCGATTGGCCGTGGACGGAAGACATCGTAACCAAGGAACGTTTCCCCGTCGTCTCCCGCCTGCATCATGAAGGCATCCATCAGGCCGAACTTGGCCTTGTCCAGCCAAGTGGCCTGATAGGTTGCCCGCCAGTACGGAGTGCCAAACGACTGAGATTCCGTCCTTCGGCCTTCCATTCGGTTGATGCTGCGTGGCTGCACCGGGTCGAAGTTGCATTCCCTCCACCCGACAGCAGGGAGCGAAATAGGATCAGCCATTCTGCGCCTGCCCGTTCTGATAGAGGTTCTGCTGTGCCTTGTTGTTCTGCTTTACGACGGCTGTTGACACGTGGACCGCCTCACTACGGGCCACGTCTTTGACGTAGGCTTGGAGGTTCCCGTTTTCATCGACCGAAACCCCAACCGTGACATGCATAGACTGCGGCATATTGCTGTTTGCAGCCGCCGCGCCGCCAGAGAAAGCGGTTCCAAGCCGATGATTAGGCACTACCTGTTCGCCGCCGCCGAACTTAACGATTTCCGGGCCTTCTTCGCCAACAAGCGCATATCCTGCCCGAGCCGAAGCTGTGCCGCTTGCATACATCGCTCCTGTTGGTGCAGCTGGGAAGTAATTCAGCCCCTTGCCACCTCCACCGAATAGACCGCCGAACAGACTAGAAAGCCAGCCACCGCCCCCAGACGAGGAACCGGCATTCGACACCTTGAAAACCGCGTCGAGAACCTCATTCAGCAGTTTATCAGTGATCCGATCCAGAACGTTCAGAGCCGCATTGCTGAACGATTCCCAGAAGGATTCGCCGTTCTTCAACCCGTCGCGCAGATCGTTGATGAAGCCCGCCGTCGTGTTCTTCACGAAGTTGACCGCTTCCGTGGCCTTTTTAGTCGCCTCTGTGAGCTTGTTCTGCTCGACAACAGCCTGCGCGTAGCTTTCCGCCTGTGCACTGATCTGGGCCGTCAGTTCAGGCGTTATCGCCTTCTTGTCCTTCTCGGCCGCCAGCAGCAGATCCGTTTCGACCTTCGCCTTTGCGACGGCATAGCCGTAATCGCTCACCAGCGGGTTCAACGTAGCCTGTGCGGCTGTCTGAGCCTGCAAGGCGCGGGTCTGTTCGGCGATCGAGGCTGTGGCCGTCTGATATGCCTTCTGCTTTGCGCCGCCGGATCCTTTGACCTTCGGGAGCCCCGACAACTCCACAGTCGGGCGGCCTCCGGGTACAGGTCCATTGTCAGGGAGCGGGAAAGCCGTTCCTTGGATCGTTGCATCAGCGCCGAACTGGTCTGTGCGACCTGCGCTGCGCCATGTCCTTGGGTCATTCATGCGATCGAGCCCAGGAAGGCTGGAGGCTTCGTTGCGGAAGTTCGCGGCGGCATTGATTGCCGAGTTGATTTGCGGCACCAGCGTAGCGAACGCAGCCGCATATCGAAGGACCGCAGGCGTGCCGTACTGGTCGACAGCGACGTTGACTGCGTCTTGCGCGCGCTTCAGGTCTTCCGACGTGGCGTTGCCCTCCATGATCTTGGACTGCAGGTCCGTAAAGGAAGACGTGAGGTTTTTGACAACGCCGTTGGTCTCGTCGCCATAACCGCGGAGATTGCGGATTGCGGCCGTATATTCTTCGTTGATGCGGGCCAGCACGTGCTCGACGGCGGTGTATTGCGCAGCGGAAGCGACGTTTGCCGCATCCATCAGGCCTTTCGCCTTGGCGGCGCGCTCCATCTCATCGGCATAGGCCCGCATCTGGGGCGCGGCATCGCCCCAATCGCTCGCGACCTGCTGGATGAGTGCGCTCTGCTCCTTGAGCGTCATGTTTGCCTCGGACCCGCGCGAGAACCATTCCGAGAAATACGAGATAGCAGCCGTGCCGAGCAGAACGAAGCCCGTAGTGATAAGGCCAAGAGGGCTGATGAACCCAGCGAGAGTGGACCTCAGTGCGCCCATGACGCCGGTAAGCTGCCCGCCGTACATCGTCACCTGTGGCAACTGCTGAGCAAGGAGCATAAAAGGAGACTGCCCCATCGCCATCATCGTCGCGATGTCCTGGAACTGGAAAGCCAAGTTTTGCACCTGCTGCCGCGCAACACCCGCAGACTGTCCAAGTGATCTGACGCCCGTAGTGCCGAGGGAACCAGCGCGCTGGGCGGCCAGAGAAGCAGCCGCAAGCGCCTTGGCCGCAGCGTTCGACGTCTTCTCAACCGAGCCCATAGCCGCGGCCATAGCCGTGATCTCAGATGTGGAAAACTTGCCAGATGCATCAGACAGGCCAGCAGCGGCACGTTCAGCAACGCGAGAGGCATTCGTGAACTGTTTCAGGTCGTTGGTTGCGCTCTTCACGCCGCCGGATTGGACCTCAATGCCAAGCTGCGCGATATCCATAGGGCTTTACCTTCCGGCGTTTCAATGCGTATGGTTCCGGCAACCTCAGAGGGAGCCAGAATGGACGGTTGGTTGAAATTTCTGATTGCTACTGCCTGCGTCGTGATTATCGCGGGCGGCGGGTATTTCGCTTGGAGTGAGTACCAGCAGAAAAAGGCCGCCGAGGCAGCTTCTCAAGAAAGAACGATGATCAATGGTTGTCGCGCCACTCTGACGCGCGAAGGATCGCCATCAAAGGCGCTACGGGATCACTGTGCGGCGAATGGATACATCACTCGCGAACAGGCCGCGAAGGCCGACAGAGGCGAGTTCACAAACTAACCGGCCGCCCTCGCCTTCCGCTGCACTTCCATCTCTTCGGCCAGCGCATTCCGATATCCGTCATCCATGCGGATCAGGATGCCTACTTCCTCACGCAGAAGCAGCTCACCGGTGATGCGAGACCATGCGTCGATCTCGGGATAGCTGATCGCCTGCGGCCCATTAGCGCCGTGCTGACGTCTGGCATGCAATTGCCAGAACCAAGCCCAGATATGCTCTATATCCTCGCGGATTTCTGGTTCTTCCGGGTTCTCGTCTGCCTTATCGAAGCGCTCATTGAACTCCCGACGGGTGAGGATGACTTTCGTTTTCGGCCCGTCGTTGAGCTCGTATCCGGGCGTCTCCCATTTTGCGATGTGGGAGACAGCGGCGACTAGCTCGTCGCCGACTGCTCGAAAAAAGCGGCTTCATTCCCCAGAGCGAGATCGATCTGCTTCGCCAGCGCCGGCACTTGGAGAAGCTTGCGCTTGTTGGCGGCGTTGCAGGCGGGTTTCTTGTCACCGGCCAGATTGGCGTCACCGGTGAACTCCCAGCCGACGATAGCAGCCGACAGGATCGCGACAGTGTTGTCGTCAATCCTCTCGGCAGTGACATTGTTGCGGCCGCCCCTGAGGGCCTTGTTTTTCAGGGTGCGCTCAACAGTCTTCACCTCGTCGCTCTCGAGGCTCTGCAGTTCGACCTTCACGCCCAGCGGCGCGTCAGTGCCGGGGTGCTTAAGGTCGACGGTGATGGTGTTCGGTACGAGTTTCAGAAGGTCCATTGGTCACCTTACGGAGTTTCGACAGGGGCGATGAAGAGCGGGCGCTGATCCGTGAAGGCCACAGTATAGCTCTCGCGCACGAAATCATCCGTGCCACCGCCGAGAAGCTGCGGACCCGTTACCGGACCGGCCGCATACATGATGGTGTTCGACCAGTCCTCGGACGGCGCATCGGCGTATTCGACCTTGACCGCATAATAGAACTTGGTCAGCGCAGCGGCGCGGATGGCGATCTGGCCGGGATCATCGAAGATGCGCGCGACCTCGATCGACAGTTCGCCGGCGTCTTCCACGCCCTTGGCCTTGGAACGAACGTCCGTGTCGAGCGTGTCGTAGTTGACGATGTTCGGCGCCGAGCCGTAGTCGCCCAGGTTTCCAACCGACTTGATTTCGGTGAACGTGAGCGCGCCGAAAGCAGCGGCATTGAGCGGGAGCGTAACCGGGGCGGTGCTGATCGACACTTTCGTGCCTGCCAGCGTGGTTTTGATGCCTGCCATGGGGATATCCTTTCCTATGCGAAGGCGTGATAACGAATGCTGACCGGCACTTGCACGCGGTCGGTTTCTTGGAGTGGTGACGCAGCGTAGGGCTTGCGATCGATGATGATCTTGAGCCCGTCGGCGTAAATCGTGGTGCCCTTTGCGAAGTGGGCGATGATCTTGTCAGCGGCTTCAAGCGGCTTGATGTGGCCGACGCCCTTCTTCCAGAACACCGAGACCTGAAAGACGCCGCGGTGCTGTTCCTGCCCTGCCCCAACCTCGCTGTTGGTCGTCTGGTTTGGCATAAAGAACGCCGCGAGATAATTGTCAGGCTTGGTCTGCCCTGCAGCCGGGAAATCGACACCAGGCATCGCGATCTGAAGCGCGGGCGAGAACGAGAGCGTTTTAAGATGCTCGATCAGCGCAGCAAGGATTGTTGCGTCCGTTCCCGTCGCCATGTATTCAACCTCTATGTCTGAAAAGTCACCGCTCAGCGATAACGACGTCTACGACCGCCTGCACGATGCGATACAGGCGCTTGGAGACAACACATGTCTGACGCCGTTGGGCACGGCCACCATGGCCGCCGCTCTGTCTGCGCTGGTAAATCTGCAAGGATGCCTGCTCATAGCCGCCGAGCGCGGAGACCCGAACAACGGGGCAATCATCGACCCGAGCGCGCTATAGCTTCCTTGGTCGCTTCCTGAACTGCTTCGTTCCATCGAGCCACCGCAGCGCGCGTCCAGCCCCTTGGCGCCTGATTGTATGACCGTCCGAGAGAGTCCGTACCATTGAAGCCGTACTCCAGCCTGCGGGCATAAACCATCGTGTAGGCTGAGACGATGCGATCACCAGCAACAGCGCCGGCAATGGCGACCTTCATGTATGCGTCGGTATAAGGCCCCATGCCGTCTTCATCGGTCTTGTCTGCCTTCGGCGGATCCTGATTGACCAGAACCACCAGAGAGGCGCGCAAGAAGCCATCCCTGACCGGGACACTCTCCTGCATGTAGCTGATGACCTTTTGCGTGGAGAGACGGAAGACGGCATTCAGCCGCTTTTCTGTCTGCTGCACCCATGCATCAACCTGCGCACCGAAGCGGGCTTGGCCGAATGATGCCCTGCCTGATCGAGTGGTGACCGTTACGCCGCGTGCCATCAGTCCAGATCCGCCAGGAAGTCGATTGCAAATTCCATCCAGCACCGGCAGCAGGCGCATTCCTCTACTCCGCCTTCCGGGTCACCGGGATGAGCCATGAAGCGGCCCCGCGCCGTCTGGAACTTGTCATAGAAGGCAACGCGCGTCTTGTTCAACAGTCGGTGCGTGAAGCGTGTCCGCTCATCCATGAAGGCATGCCAGATCTTCACCACCACAGACGCCGATACCCGTCCTTCTGCAATCGCTTGGCTCATCGAGGACATCTGCCCCTTGTTGAAGGCGGTCATTGTCTCGGTGCGGGCGATTGTCTCACCGCGCAGCAGAAGCAACCGGTCGGCATAGCGTCCAGTCATCCGGTCGACCGTTGCCTGATCCAGCTTCTTGCCGGTCTTGATGGCGTCTAGAATGGTCCGGTCGAAGCGCTTGTCACGGCGCTCCATGGTCAGAACCTTCTTAAGTTCGTCCTTATCGCCCGAGAGAAGCCGCTGGCGCATGTTCTCGACATATCCGGCCTGAGGCCCAGACAGGCCAATAATCCCGCCCTCACGGCGTCCTGTGACCTTGCTGAGCCTGCCAACGATATTCAGCGCCGTCTGCCGGGGCGCCCTGCCCTGCGAAATCCCATCTGCGAGAGCGTCACGAATAGCCTGGCGCTGGTCTTCGGTGATCCGCGTGACGAGCGTCGAGCTATACTGCCGCAGCTCTTGCTCTGCCGTGGGGTGGCGGATGTCGAAGCGAAACGTCGTGGTAGCTGCCTCAGGAGCTTTCGGCACCTTCTTGGCGGCTTGGTTGCCGCCGCTCTCAAAAACCTCTTCCGTGGCCTTCTGTAGCGGTCTGTAGGCGGCGGGGTCGATGTTCAAGGCCCTCATGGCCCCGTCGATGTCCTGCTGCTCCAATCGCTCGACAATACGATTCAGTTCAATGTTCGATTTCAGGCTGTCGATGCTGTCGAAGAAGGCCTTCTGAACCGTCGGCTCAAGATCATCCAGCAGCTTTCGGATTTGCTGCTTGGCCGTTGGTTTGCGTGCCATCAATCACCCGATTATCCAGCCACCAGCGGCCCAACCCAGCCTTGCGGCGCATGCAATGAGGAAGCCGATGATCACGCCGCGCACGAGAATGCGGGCTGCGATCGATGGCGACACGTTGTCGTTCAATGGTTATTCCTTGAGGGCCGCGTCGATCATGTCGCGGAAGGTGTTGCTCGGCATGCCAGTCGTCTCCAGACCGGCTTCATGCATGGCTCGGGTGGGTTCCCGCATCGCGTTGATAGCCGCGCGAGCCTCAGGCAGGAACTCATGCCAAGCGAACTCCTGGGGCTCGGTTTCCTTGCTGTAGTTTGAGGATGAGAATGGCCTGTCCGGGTCAAGCCCGGAGGCGACACAGATTGCCCTAGCCACTCGTTCAATCATCGTTTCAGCCATTTCACCCTGCCTCTATCGCCTGCCCTGAACCTCGTAATAAACCACAATACCAGCCGGTGACAGCAGCTTGGTTCAATGGTTATTGCTCTGTCGCTGAAACGGTGATCTTGACTGAACTGGTGGTCGAAAGGCTTCCCACCATCTTGAACTCCGACACCTCAAGCTCAACACTGAGATTGTCGGAAGCTATCACCTTAAGGTGAGGCATTAGAGTAGTCGCAACATCGACAGCCAGAACCTTCAAGCTATTTGTGTCTTCGTATTCACGTTCTTGATGCATGCTTATCGCCTTCCTTGAACTTCCCAGAAAACCACGATACCGGCCGGTGAAAGCGGTTTCAGGCGCTCAATGGCATATGCTTTGCCGTCGGCAATTACCCTGTCGCTCTTTTCGAGCGCGATCTGCAGGCCCTGAGTGCTCACGTAAATCTTCTTGTCGGTGGACAGAACCAGAGTTCCATCGATGTCCCGGTCGTCATATTCCAGCGTTACCAGCGTGCACGGATAGTCCGTCTCGGTGATCTCTGGGTCGTAATCGGGGCCGGATGTCACCGCGCGGCGGATGGCGCCGGTCGTGCCGAACTTGGCGATCAATCTCTCGGCAGTCTGGCGGGCGCGGGCATAGTCGAAGGTTGCCATTCAGACCACCAAGATTGCCGGGAGCACGGGACACATGAACAGCCAAAGCATGCCCTCAATAGCGGTGACCACCGGCGTGGCCATGGCAACGATGTCCGCGATATCGGTTGACGACGATGTGGCATACTCCACTTCGAGACTGCCGACCTTCTCACGCTTCACCGTAGATGACCCTGTCACTACCGGAGACAAACTGCCGGGATTGGTCAATTCGAGATATGCAGCCTCGTAGGAAGCGTTCTCTATAGCCACAGGAACGACGTCAGAGGGGATGGGCTCGCCGTAGTAGGTAGACGCCCCTGTACGCGGCCAAGCGCGCTCCTGAGCATATCCGCCAGTGCGTGAACCACTGAACCGAGGTTCGTAGCGATCAATAAACAGGGAACCCCGCTGACGGGCGGCTGTTTTCTGCGGCTCAGTCGTTCCTTCCGGAAAGACATAACCTGCTGCTTCAGTGTAAGCCGTGAACGCCTCGTTGGTGCCGTATCCAGCCATCAGACCAGAACCTCAAGGTTCGTCGCGGTGGTGCCGGTGGCGTGGACGCGGGTTACAGCCACAAGGATGGTTTCTCCGGCGTCGATGTAGGTGTTGCGCACCACGCCAGCATTGTTGCTGAACCGGAGCGTTCCGGCGGCACCATCAGGGCGGCAACGGATCGCACGGCCTGGTTCGGCAAGATCGGTGCTGTCGTTCGGCGTGACCGGAACAAGATCGGAGGCGACGTTCAAGCCTCGATTGAAGGGATTCGTTGCCATGTCGATCTCCGTTAGGGCTTATTCCGCCAGATTGGCGTCAATCTTTTCCTGAAGCTCTCCGGCAGACCAGCCATGGTAGGCGCGCTTGCCGTATAGATCCTGATACTCAGACCGAAGCGTCGATAGCTTGTCGTCTTCAGTTTCCTTGGCGCGCTCCGTCTCCTTCGCCTTGCCGCCTTCGGTCACTTCGACATAGGGCGATTGGCGCATGACTTCAGCATCGAACGCGCCGAGTTCAGCAATGACCTCACCATAGGAAGGCAGGATAACCGGGCCGTGCAGCGTGGGCACGTCCAGCGGGAAGCCGGACAGGTTCTTGAGTGTGTAGGGCATAGCTGACCTCAGAGTGTTGGATATGCCCGCCCAGCATAACCGGGCGGGCGTGGCTCATGCGCTATCACGGCGCCGGGAGAATGCCATCGAGATAGTAGAACGTCGCCGTGGTCATCAACTCGATGCCGCCGGTACGGAAGATGCCGGGGATCTGGAAGTTGAGCGGGCCGTCCGGATAGACCGGCAGGAACTGGTGAGGCATCGGAAGGTTGAGCTTCACATAGTTCTCGTCGTTCTTGTAGGCCACCATACGACCGCCGCCGACTACCGTCTGCGTGGACGCGGTGCGGAGGAACGGAACGGCGCGGATCGTGAGCGGACGGCCGGTTGCCAGCGTGTAAACGTTGGTGCGCAGCAGCCATGTCAGGATCGTGTCGTTGCCGAGCGCATTGAACGGCGTAGACGCGATGAGGTTGTAAGCCTCGACCGGCAGCAGGATCGTGTCGGCATATTCCAGAGCATTCGTCGCCGTATTGGTGCCGGTGAGTGCCTGGTTGATGTCGCGCAGGATCTGAGCTGCTGTCTTGGTCACCGTGCCGTCGTTGGCAATCCAATGGCGGGCAGAGCCGGTGCCATCGGCAGTAGCTGCAACGGGAGTGACGCCTGACTGGTTGATGAGGCCGTTCTTGCCCTTTTCAGCGGAGCCCTGAATGGTCAGGTCCCACATGAACTTCGTGTAGGCCAAGCGAGCAGCACGGGCGCGGCGGTTGGTGAGGGTGCCGCCGACCACATTGAGGGCGGTATTCACCTCCTCGATGTTGTACTGGTAGCCGATCGCCGCCAGATGGAACGTGCTGAGCTGCATGTCCTGATTGACATCAGCCAGCGGGATATCCTTGGCGTAGCCGGACTGCCAGTTTGCCTTGCCGGAAAGATCCGACAGATAGGTGAGAATACCCGGAGACCACGCGGGGCCGGAGGTATCCACGAAAACAAGCCGGCCGAAGTCCCAATCGGGATAACGCGCTTCGTAAACCGTGCTGTTGATTTTGTACGCCTGCCCCTGCACGAACGACAGGGCCTGAGCGTCGATAACGATACGTTGGTTCATAGCGATCAACCCGAGACAGAGAGAGAGGGAACCGGACGACGGTAGCGAACGAGGCCGATTGCTCCGCTGGAGCCTGCGACTTCGAACTCTGCGCCGGGGATGGATACGACCGTTGCGGACTGTGCCGCGCCGGTCCAGGTCTTGTTGGCGGTGTTCCACCGCGCCGGCGAACGAGCCGTGACGTTGGCACCGAGAAGAACGCCGATCACACCACTTTCGCAGATGCCGACGTTGTCGTACTGCGCATAGCTGTCACCGGTGTGCGGCAGAACCTGCGAGGCCTCAGTGATGCCGAGAACCGTGCGGCCCGTGGTGGCATCAAGCTCGATGCAGGTGTGCTCACCAGTTCCGGGCATGACCGGGACACCAAACCCAAGGGTGCCAGAGCCTTCCTTGGTGCGGGTGATGGTGTTCCACTCTTCCATGTTGGCACGACGGCCAAGTGCATAGGCGTCAATGGACTGCTTGAAAGTGATAGGCATGGATCAGGCCTCCTTCTGGTGGCGCCAGGCGTTGAGATCGGACACGCCGTCGGACCACGCCTTGTTTTCGCGACCGGCATCATTGAGGTTCGACTTCAGGCCGTCAGAGACGACACGAGCGAATGGATCGGCGCCAGCTTCCTTCTTGGCGTCTTCAGCCAAGATGTCGAAACGGGCATCGATATAGGCGTCGGCCTTGCCGGCAATCGCAGCATCGCCCAGCTTGGCGGCGACAACAGCTTTACGAATGGCAGCGTCAGAAAGGCCGGTGGTCTTGACGTCTTTGGCAATGACCGAGGCCACAGCAATGAGGTCAGCACGGTCCTGCACGCGCTTGTCGAGATCGGCGTCGGAGAGAACCTTCGCCTTCATGGCGTCGAGTTCGGCGTCCTTCTTCGCCAGTTCAGCATCCTTTGCCGCAAGAGCTGCGGTGTGGGCTGCCTCGGCCTTCTCAGCCTTCGCATTGGCATCAGCGAGCCGCGTCTGCAGCGTGCCGATAACCACGGCACCCTGATCGGTTACTTCAACCGGGATGCCATCGACGGTAACCGTCTTCAGGGTCATGATCGTTTCCTTCTTTGGATTGTGATCAGGGATGAAAGGGGCAGCGCCCCATGACGCACCGTCACCGATGCGAGCTTGAGAACCAGCCCTGGCCCGTGTCACCACGGCGAGATGGTTGATCTTGATGTTGGTCTGGGTGGCGTCGAACTGCTGCCCGTCTGGCGTTACGCCGTCGCCCCAGACCAGTTCGCAGGTGTAGCCGGCGGAAAGCTCCCGCTTGCCTTCCTCAACCTCTGCGATGGCCTTGGCGTCCTTCAGGATCAGCGGCAGGTGAACCCACTCGCCGTCCTTCTTGGCAGCCGTGCTGACTTCACCAATGGCGAGGTCTTTCCAGTTTTCAGCCGTCACCGCCTCGTCAGGGTGGTTCATCGTCACCGGTGCGTGGGTGAAGCTCTGCAGGCTGGTGTCGGCAAAGACCTGTTCGGCTGGGCGATAGACCCGCACAATCGGCATCTCTGGCTTGCCAACCTCATCGCCCGAATACAGCTGGATGCCGGTGCGAACCGACTTGGCTTCGGCAATGAGATATCCGTCGGCAGTCCGACGCGTGCCGGACACCGTTACAGCGTCGGTGAATTGCATGTTGATTGTCCTTTAGTCGGACTCGACTCTGGGTTGATTTAGAGTTTTCTTGTTGTGCCAACAGGGAGAATGAAATGGCAAACTACATAATTTCGTATGACCTAAACGGTCAAAGGCCTACGCACGCTGAGATGGACAAGCACATCGAGAAACTCGGAACTTGCGCCTATCGCATACTCGAAACGGTTTGGTATGTGAACTCTACCAAAACGCGTCAAGATATGGCGACCTACGTGAGTGCAATACTGAGCAATAACGATTCTTATATCGTGGTTGATGCCACGGATATGTCGTTTAGAAAGCTACTTGTGTCAGACCAAAAGCTCATTGATTGCTGGGCTAAGTGACAATTCCAAAGGGGCAGTTTCAGTCTGCCCCTCATTCATCTTTTAGTTCTTCGAATATCTCGGGCCCAAGGATGATCTTGCCCTGATATGGCTCAACCTTCGAAAGATCGATGTCGCCGCCAATCTGGATGGAGATATGCGGTTGATATTCAGGCCCCGACCACGAGGCTCCAGCCTCAATGATCGCCTTATGACGCCACACAAGCTCGGAAGCCGAGATCAGCAAAGCCTTGTATTTCCCGCCATCCCCGAGCGTCTCCATCTGACGCGGACCGCCCGCGCTGATTTCCAGCTTAGGCGACCAGCTTTCGCCGACAGCAAACCAGTCGACCGGCTGAGTGGAGTAGGCAATCGTAACATGCAGGTCAGGCACGATGTCTGTGAAACCTTGAGCGGTTGCCCACTTCACGATGTCTGCCCGGTTCAGTACGTCACGTCGTACATACAGCGCCCGTGGCGCGGCATCGTTAGCCGCCTGCTGCATCCGGGTCACGTTGTTGGTGTTCGCTGCCTGCGTGGCTGCTGCTGCGGCAAGCTCTTCTTCCGTTGGCTCGTTCTCTTCCAGGTCGCCATACTCTTCGACAGCAGCGGCAAGGCCAGGTAGGTTTCCATCTTCCTCGATGCGAGAGATGAGAGACTTTGAGACAGCCTCGCGGGTGATCAGCTCTTGGCCTGTACCAGACCCAACAATGGCGCGCGCGGCTTCAGCATTCAGCTTGAACACCTCTGCCCGTTCCTTTTCGGTCTGGCTGTAGAGCGGCGCCCACTCGTAATAGATTTTTGGGTCGCGGCTGCCGGTTGCTGATCGGATCGCAATCTCGTCAAAGCGCCAGAGAGCCGGCGACAGGTCGTTGCGCTGGTCTGCGCCGATCCGGTCATAGTAGTTCTTCAGAGTCACCTCGCCATTAGACCCAAGGCCAGACGGCGCATCCTGTAGGAAGCGGACCATTGGAATATCGGCCGCACCGGACGCCACCTGCAAGTATTGGCGAAGCAGCTCTGGGAACTGCCCGAAGTTGATCGTCTTCTGTTCCCACTTCTCACCCGCGCCGTTCCCGTCACCTTCCAAGAGCAGCATGTTGAACATGCTCTTCATGGTGTTGGCGTAGGTAAAACGCTCAGTGAGCTTCTGCGTGGTTTTCTCGTTCTCCAGATACTTCGACAGACTTGGAATGTAGATAACGTCTGTCTTCGCCTCTGGGATTAAAGATGCAGTATGTTCCTGAGATGAGGCGGCGTTCTGGAGCGCGTCGTAGACGACCTGCAGAATGCTATCGCCCCAAATCTCATCAGGCGCCGCCGACTTATCGAGGATAGGCGCGCCGATGAACTTGATCACCCTCGACGGGTGGATGCGCACCATCTGCCCGTTCTTGCCGGTGAACTCCCACATGGTGGGCTCGCCATAATAGGGGGACGTGATATCGCGATTGATATCGGTGTGGCTGACCTGATCGCGTCCAAGAACATGCACGTATTTGAGCGTATCCTTGCCGACACGTTCAACGACAAGCTCATCTTCAGGGCTTCCGACATCAACACCAAGAACGAGGATCGAACCGCCGCGAAGGCGAGCAAGCTGGAGAGCTTCATTCACTTTTGCCTGGATGTTGATCTGCGGCGCGCGCTCGACCTTCTCGATCGCTTCAACAATCGCCTCATCTGCCTTCCACTCGCGCCACTCACGGGTCATGTCATCTGGGATGATGTCTACGACCTTGCGGGCCATCCAGTCAGACCGGTGCATGGCCACAAGCTGGGCAGGGTCGATCTGCTGAAAAACAAAGGCATTCCCGACGCGTTTGTCCTTGGCTGTACCAAGGCCGCTCACGAAGTTCTGTAGGCGGTCAAGAAACAGCATTAGACAACATCCAACATTCCGTAGTGATAACCGCCAAGCATAAGCTCAGTGATGGCCCATACGAGCGCATCTGCACGGTCTGGCGAACCTTCGCCGACGTAACCTTCCGGTGCGATCTGGCACATCTGGTCTTCGAGGTCTGGCAGCGATCCCACATGGGAGACCTTACCTTGTTCGTAGAGAGCAGCGACTGGCTCAGCACGGGCAACTTTGCCGCGGCTGGCTGTCACTTCCTTGTAGGCTACCTTGCTGTCAGTGGTCGAAACCACATGCTGCACCATGGCGCCACCGAAGTTCCGTTCTGCGACGATCCTGTCAGCTTCAAATTCGTAGTAGGCCTGCACCGCGCGCTTGCCCCACCCTGCCGGGGAGAGCTTGCAAGTGCGATCGGCCATTACATAAGCCCGGCCGTCGACGCCTAGACCAGCCACCACAATGCCGACGCTATCCCCGTCATCAGTCGCGCCTTTGGTGCCAGATGGGTCGATGGAAACCACGACACGCTGCAGCTCAGGAGCCGTGGTGACGCGGTGCTGGTCTATCTCAGACCGCGACCAGAGCGCGCCAGGTAGATCGTCAAGGATCTCGGCCTCAAGCTCTTGGCGGCCAAGTCGGCTGCCCTCGTACTTGTCCTTGATCGTCTTGAGGAACTTCGGCGCCAGGTTGCCCGAATTGTCGAATGTCGACCCCTTCGTAACAACCGTCGTCGGGTCTTTAATGATTTCCTTGATCAGCGGCAGAGGCTTGGGCGTCGTGGTAATTATGGTGCGTGGGTCATTGCCCAGACGCAGGCCGAACATCGCCATATCCCATGTCTCGCGCAGATACTTCCACGCGGCCAACTCATCGCACCACATAGCCTCATGCTGCGGACCACGAAGGCGTTCCGGCTCTTCGGCAGAGAACAGTGTTGCTACCGCTCCATTCGCCCATGTTACCCGTCGCTTGGATGGTTCGTAGGAAGGCCGGCCGAGCATGTCACCGTTTGCCGACTTGTCACCGGCCCAGCACACTGCAAGTAGTCCACTCTCGCCTTCCACCATAACGTCGCGGGCGTCAGATGCAGTCGGGGCTATCAGGGCAATGCGCCCCTTCCCCATCTTCACCTGTTCCCGAACCCACTCAGCCCCGGTTCGGGTCTTTCCAAACCCACGGCCGGCCAACACCAGCCACGTTTGCCAGTTGCCCTCAGGAGCGATCTGGTTATGACGAGCGAAGAACCTCCAATCGTGGATGAGGTCTTGGCATTCCTTTTCACTCAGACTTGCCAGAACCGCCTGACGTTGAAGTGGCGGAAGCGAGGCGAGAGACGATATGTTGAAGCTTGGACTTTGCATCGGTCACCGTTATGTCCCCGGAAATGTCCGCCTCGATCTTGTCAGTGAACAGTTTGTGGTATTTGCCCAGCAGCCCCCACGCCGACACACGAGCCCCGTGGCTCGATCCTTCACCGGTACGGTTAGCCTCAAGGTAAAGCCCTTCAAGCACGTCCTGAGCCGTTATTTCGGCTTTCCTGATGCGTTTGCTGGCGCCTTCGGCAATTGCCTCTGCGACCATAACATTTGATAACAGTCGCGATCCTTGTTCTTGCGCCGTCTTCTCGCTGTACCCGGCGCGTATCGCTGCCTGGGTGGCGTTCAGGTCAATGAGGTATTCAGCGACGAATGCCTCTTGCCTATCGGTCAGCTTAGCCATGTCTTGCCAACCCTTGCGCGAATGTCTCGTGCCGTGCATTTTTCAGAACCGGCATTGGCTGCTACTTCCTATCCCACTCACGCCATACAACCTCGCCATGATGACGAAGTATGTAGCCTTCGGGATATTCACAAAGAACGATCTTACCGCCCTCTGTGGTGTCGCCTTCGAAGCGAACCATATCGCCCTCAGGCTTGATCGGCAGCACCTCAACCAGAACACCGGGAGGCGCGACATACTGCGCTAGACGAAACACCCAGAGCAGCGCCTTCATCCTCAGGCCATAGAAGCGCGGGAACCTGATCTTCACGCCGACAGTGATCTTGGGGGCGTCGATTATCATTTCAGCCATTGTCTCTCTCCCGCTCTTGCTCGGAGGTGGTCATGGGGTGATCTTCTTGATGTGAATGCCAGCGACTTCGGCTCTGCGAACCATGTCAGCCGTGCCGCGACCGCCGGGGAAGGCAACGACGATGTCTGGCTTGCCTTCGTTGAGCATCTTGCGATTTCGAATTGGACCGGCAGCATTGCCGTATTTCTCCCACTCGGCCGGGAATGTCTGCAGGCTAACTCCACGCTTGGCTGCGTACCTTCGATCGAGCGCATCGGCACCAGATGCTCCACCCTCAATAATTACCTGAGGCTGCAGCATATCCAGCGCGTAGAAGACCTGTGCGATGTTACTATAGTTCCGTCCACCGCAGACAAGCACTCGCATCGCTCTCTCCATGTGGGCGGGTGAATGGGGTTAGGCGGCGACAAAGTTCCAGATTGGCTGATAATCGCGCCAGAAGGCGAACTGGCTACGACCAATGCGCAGATTAAGCCGCTTGCCGATGAAATTCAGTTCCCAATCACCAGCGAACCGAACAGATGTAAAGAAACGAACCTTCATGGCTTAATCCTCTCTGGTGTGGATATGCGAAAGCCCCACCTTGTTACGGGCGGGGCTGGTGAAATGTATCGGGTCCACCGCGTCCGATGGATTAGCCTAGCCGTATCGAACGGCCTACCCTCTTAAGGGCTGCATTCCGCGCTCAGCGCCCGATCTGGTGGAAACCGCTCGTTCTGCCCGAGACATTCAGCTCACGATCCCTTTAGAGGATCGAACACCGTTGATCAGACGGCTGCTGGCTACTTGCCAAAGTTCCCTGATTTGCTGCGAGGGCCACACGCTACCGTGGCTCCGGGTAAATCGTGATCGGATGTGCGTCGCATTGACGCCAGCTCCGCGATTTCGGCTCCTACCTTCAATGGGGCGCTTCTGCTTTCAGCGCCGCCTCGCATTCCGTTGCCCTGTTGGGCGAATAAGCCTCGCTGGCTGGTTAACCGTCCAGCAAGGGGCCGCGTGACCGGCTGTTTGCATCGTTGCCCATTGGGCGAATTTGTCCCGTGAGGACAAGGCCCGAAGGCCACCTTGCGGCTACAACACTACTCTTGGCAGTGGCGTCTCCCCACGGGATGGCACCTAGAGGATTTGGCGACCCCAGGTATATGTTATGCCGCCTCGCGCTTTCGAGCTTCACGTTCCCGCCGTCTGGCGTTCTGCGCATCTGCCCAACTGAAATCCCGAAGATCGGCGTCGAAGTCCAGAGAAGGCTTTGCGTCATCTGCGCGCCAAACTCCGATGTTGGACTTTTTATCCTCTATTTCGGGGTGATTTTGCAAGTCCCTTTCATCGCCAAAATCGTTATGCTGCAATGGCTTGCGGGAGAAAGCTAAGAAAATGCATTTAACCGCCGAATTTTTCCGGTAATCGCCAAGCTGTCGGCTGATACCTTCGACGTTCCGACACCACTTCGCGAATGCCTTACCGCCTGCTTCGGATATGGCCCATGCCCACAGTGCGCGCCGGTTCTTCTCGCTCGGCACCAGCTTGATGACCTCCATTGCGGCTTCCCAGAGACCCATATCGTTGGTCGTGTTGCGCAGCTTCTTCGGGTCGAGCCATGACCAATTGTTGGCGTGCTTGTCTTCGGCTGACCAGCCGTTGATATCGCCGGTGTCGTGGATATAGCCGTAGTTGATGGCCTTGGCTTGTGCCGGTCGCGCGGTATCGGGTAGCTTGCGATCGACCTCGGCGGCTCGAATGAAAAGCTCGATAATCTGTCCTTCGTTCATTGCAGTTCCCCCGTTTCGGCCGCATCGCGAATGGCTTTGGACGCTTCATCCATCAAGCCGTTTCGCTTTAGTACCAGCGTAAGCTCTCCAATCTGGCGGAGGTTATTCTGGCGGGCATTCTGGAGGGCATTCTTTTCGCGCCGTAGCTGCCTGATCTCTTCCCGTTCGATTACGGCATAAATCTTCTCAATGATGGAGGCGTCTTCGATCCCACCGTCAAAGACCTCATCAACGATTTTGCCGAGTAGCTCTTTCCTCATGCCCTCACCCTTCCATCGAAAAGTTCACCTTGGGTTTCGCCAAAGACGCGGCAAGCCCGTTCCCAGATAAGGCCTACAAGGGCCGCACGCTTGTTTGTGATGCCGTCTAGCCCGAAGCACCAGTATTGTAGCTTACCGACGGGAATGCCGTCAAAGAAGCTCAGGAAGCGGGACACATCACTCTCCATGATTTGCGGGTAGTTTTTGCGGAATGCGAGAACGATATCGCTCGTTGCCCACAGCGCTGTTTCATCGAGGCTGGCCCGGTTATTGGCGCAGTCGGCCAGAGACATGATGACGAACCGGGCGTGATCCTCGCCATACCGTTTGATGATCCTGGCGAGTGTCGCCACAGCCCGAGTTTCCCCAACGGCCGGGACAACATTCGCCGGCACGATGCGAACGCCGAACTCCTCGAATATTGCTTCGGCCCTCGGGTGGTTGGTCATAGATCGTCCCACTCCTTCTTAGCCTTGCGCTCGGCAATGGCTCTGACAGCCGACATAATGGTCGAATGATCACGTCCGCCGAGGAACCTGCCAATCTGGGGATAGCTGAGGTCCGGCCTCTCCCTCCTGATTGCGTCAATGACGGCGAACCTTGCCTTGATGAGATAATCGCTGCGCCTCGGGCCCTTGATCTCCGCCAGCGTGAAGTCTGGGTATCTCTCAAGCACGCGCTTGGCGATCTCGGTCATTGACCTGCGCCGTTCCCGCGACGTAGAGCCGCCGGCGTATGGCATGTATTCGCTCTCCCACGAGACGATGAGAGTGTGGCTTGTGGTGAGCTTCGATACACGCAGCAGCATGTATTTGGATGCCCGGCGAGCCGCCTTCGTCGTGCGGGTAATCTTGGGCATAGGCCAGACGCCGCTCATGTCCTGATAGCTTGTTGTCACCATTTGGTTCATGCTGCCTCGCTTTCCGGCTCTGGGCCGTCGATAAACGCGACACGCGGTAGAGTGACCTTGGCCCCGGTGAATGTG
Source organism: Agrobacterium tumefaciens str. B6 (assembly GCF_001541315.1). GTDB lineage: Bacteria > Pseudomonadota > Alphaproteobacteria > Rhizobiales > Rhizobiaceae > Agrobacterium > Agrobacterium radiobacter. The sequence goes on from NZ_LMVK01000004.1 coordinate 46,767, forward strand.
GTTCTTACCACACAGCCAGCCTTGAGAGGCGCTGGCACCGGTTCATCACCCACCTGCTTGACGATCGGTTCTGCGCGTCTGGTATTCCTCTTGCGGTATGGGAATGTTCCGCGGCGCGTGCTGGTCATGTTCTTGACCGCGCTCCATGTCATTCCGAGCTTCTCGGCCATGTCGTACATGGTGTAGCCGTCTCGCCATAGGGATGCAGCAGCGGCTATCTGTTCCTTGGTGTATAGGGAGCGGTGGTGGGTCATGCCCTCACCTCGATAAATTCGACCGGGCCGCCGGCCTTGTCATCATCAAAGACTGCGCATGAGAGCTTTCCCCAGAAGACACATCCGCTATCGACGTTGGTCCTGTTGCCGATTGTCTCGGGGTTAGTGCGCGCCGGCGTGTGACCGTGCACAAGGTGCTTTCCGTGATAGGCGCCAGAATAGTGAGGTGGCACGCGCTTCCACAGCAACACTTCCTGATCCTGCTGATCTAGCGGCAATTCCTCATCCAGACCCGCGTGTACGTATATCCGATGTGGATCGACGTAGATTATGGGCAAGTCTTCGAGCCACATTGCGTGTGCAGGCGAGACAGAACCGCCGTAGGAAATCTCGGTCTCTGTTCCTCCGTTGCCACGCCACCAGCCAAGGTGACGGGAGTCTCTGTAGGCAAGCTGCAGCATTTCCTCGTGGTTTCCGCGAAGAGCTGTCCAGCCCCACCCCTCTTTCGGACCGGCCATCAAACGATCAATGACACCTTTGCTGTCGGGACCGCGATCGATGTAATCCCCGAGGAAAACAACCGTCCCTGTGGCCACATAGCTTTCAATGGCCAGCAGCATTTTATCGAGTTGGCGAAGGCAGCCGTGAACGTCACCGATTGCAAATGTGTAGGTCATGCCATTTCTCTCCTTTCCACGCTGATCTCTTTGCCCTTGCTGAAAATGCGCTCTGCCTGGGCCCGACGAACCTGCTTGATGGAGGCGCCTTCGATCTCGCGAGAGCAGACGAGATGCCCGTTGAAATATGCGAGCACATGACGAAGCGCTGCCTTGGTGGCTGCCAGCTCGTCTGGGAAACCTTCTGGCTTGTCGCCGGCGCCCATGATCGGTTTTGGCTTGGCATCGCGGGCAAATCTAACCATTGCCCACCACTGGCCGCCGCGCTGGACTGCATAACCGGAAAACTCGTTCATGCCGCGATCTCCATGTAAGCCATCACGAATTCTGCTTGGATTTCCGGGACAATTGCGTTCCCGTATCCCTTGGTCGCATCTCGTTCCACAGCAACGGAAACCCCATCGCCAAGCAGTAGATCGCCGTAATCGCCTGCCAAGGCACGCCGGACTCTAGAGAATGTGTCGCCAATGACGGGGAGTGCCTGAGACGCTGAGATAGAAACGCTGTCGATCGGCTGATGTCCTTCCCATCGCGGGCCGCCGGCGTCGGCAACCCAAGATAGCCTCGTTCTTTCATGATCGGCTTCAACGGCACTAGCTGGCATAGATGCCGCCGCGCAGGCGTATGACAGCGCTTCCATGTCCCGGCAAACCTCGTCCCACCATCCCCAGCCAATCGCGCTCTTAACCTGCTCTCCAAAGATAACTGGAGGGCGATGCTCTCGGATGTGGCCTGCCCAAACAGGCCAGAGATGCCGCTCATCGCCTTGGCCTTGCGCTCCGCCATGAGCAACGCTGGCGACCGAGTAAGGCTGGCAGGGACATGAACCTGTCCAAACAGGTCTATCGTCGCTCCATCCGGCAATCCTAAGAGCGAGTGGCCACCCTCCAATTCCTGTGAAGAAGTGGCACTGCGTGTAGCCCTTGAGGTCATCCGGCTGGACATCAACGATGCTCCTTTCGTCAACATCGCCAGGCGCGATGAGGTTCTTTGCTATGAGGTTGCGAAGCCATTGGGCGGCGTATGGGTCGATCTCGTTGTAATAGGCGGCCATCACACCAACCTCCTCGCCATGCGGCTGTCGTCAAATGCCGGTCCAAATCTGGTGCTTGAGCCGTTCCATTGGATGGGGCGGGTCATCAGAACAGCCGCTCCTCTTCTGTCCGCATGCTGACGTAGCGGGTGTATCGGCCCTCGAATTTCAGGCGTTCACGAACTGAGGGATCACCGAAGCGAACCTTGATGGCGCCGATCTCGGCAACCGTCTCGATTGCTTCCTCATCGCCAAACTCTGCGAAGACACGGTTGATTGCGGTCATCTGCTTGTCGTCGCTGCACGTCGCGATCATTTCCCTGCGGTACTTTGCTGGCCGGTAAAGATAGATCATCGTGTCGTAGTCATCGCGGGCGCCCTCACCGCCGTAGAGGTCCCTGCCGATCGGGCGCGGGTTGGTGCGCTTGTTCATTTCTCCGTTACGCTGATTGAGCATGATCACCGCGGACTTCGTTTCATCAGCGAAGGACTTCCATTCGACGTTGATCTCGCTGGCGATCTTGTCAGGCGACAGACGGTAGTCTCTCGGGGGGATTTTCTTGATGTGGTCGATGACGATGAGCGGGGTCTTCCCCCGGCTGCTGTGGCGCTTCACGAACTGCCGCGCGTAGCTGAGCAGCCTGACATTGCTTTCGCGCTGGCAGCGGATGATCTCGATCGGCTGACTGTTCAGCCATGATGCGAACTGGACGCTCATGTCCCGCTCGCTCTCGCTCATGCTGCGCTCTGGGTCTTTCTGCTGCTTGGAATCTATCCCCTTCTCCTGAGCGATCATCTGGGCAACGCACTGTGCCTGTGACTGGTCATAGGAAAGGAACAGGACCGGGTGTCCTTGCTTGAGCGCATAGAGCATGATCTGGATCGTTAGGCTGGTCTTGCCTTCGCCAGAAGATGAGAGGAGCCCGTACAGATTTCCTGCTTCGAACACGCTCTCGTTAAGGACGCGCTTTAGCTCTTTCAGGCCGATGGCCACGCCGACGGCACCATTATTCTGATATGATGCCTTGAACCGGTCCATGTAGGCATCGCCGGGACGCTGGCGTTCCTTTGCCTTTGCGAGCTCAACAGCGTCTACAAGCTTCGAAGAAAGCTTCTCGATCTCATCAATGAAGGTCAGCTCACCCCAGCTATTGAACGCAAGTTCCTCGACTTGGTGAGCGAACGATATCGCGTTTCGGGCTGCGAATGCCTTGATAATGTCTTCGGCAAGGAACGGCGCGTGAACGATAGAGCACGCTTCAGATGCAAGCCGCGCGACATACTCAGTCACGCTCAACCCGCCGACTTTCTCGCCTTTAGGCAGGTAAGGCTCCAATGTTGCTGGCAAGATCGGGCGGTTCTCATTGAGGAGACTTGCCATCCCTTCGAATATCCGCTGATGAAGCGGCTCGAAGAAATGCTCTGGGGCCAAAGGAACGCGGCTCAAAATGGCTGACAGCGCCATGCTATTGATTACTATGGCACCTAGAACCTGCTGCTCAGCGATGAGGTTTTCCGGGATCACTTTGGCAGCGTTCTGGTATCCGCCATGCATGCTCATGTCCTGCGGGAAGTCTTGGTTCATGGCGTTCATAGCTCCAACTCCCCTTGACGAGCATCTTTCCGGTCGAGCATCCGCAAGACCGTTTCGCCTTCGTGTTTCTTGTCCCAGATGAACCAACCGTTGAGCATCGGCGGCGCGCCCTGCCCCGTGAAATCGATCTTCCAGCGCATCAGATAGACGCGAGCTGGCGGATATTTCGCCCAGAAAGGCGCTAGTCCGCCTGCGCCGGGGAATCCCCAATTCATGAGCAGACCCATGTACTCGACGCCCAATGTCTCCAGAGCGTGATACAGCCAGCGAGCCTTTCCATTACCCCATCCACACTCAGCGAACGGTGGGTTTTCGAGAATGGCCGGTGCTGGAGCTTCCTTGAAATCGTAGAAGTCCTTGATCTCTGCCCCGCAGCCACGGTCGATCAGATCGCTGTCATAGGTCCCGATCCCATGTGCTCGGAGTTCGCTGCCTATAACGCCTGTTCCGCAGGCAGGGCCCCAAATGATTGGGAAATCCTTTAGGCGTTCCATTTCGGCATGGATGACTGCGCGGATGGGATCGATTGGCGTCGGGTAGAATTCATTCTCTTCACGCTCCAGCGCATCGATCTTCGAGTAGGTGCCATCGAGAAGCTTGACCGGAACTGGCTTGCTCTTCTTGCCGGTGGCGCGGAATAAGCCGCGTGCTGATGGCGCATTCATGCTGCGCCTCCCGGAACAATGCGATTGCTTTCCAGTTGAATCCCACCGGGAGGTATCGCGTTATGGACCCGAAACGATGGAACAAGCCGGTGACATTCCAGACCGGCAAGATTGGCCAGTACCGAACGATAGACAGCACCAGCGAAGCCGCGCTGACGCTGATGAACCAGTGGCCGACGGATAGCGGCAAGAAGCTGACCAGCGCGAAGAAGATTTGCCTTGCGGTGCTGGAAGGGCGCGAGGAGCCGGTTAAGGCTCGCAATGCCTTCCTTAAGGCTGCAGAAGAGGCGCATGTGTTTGTTCGGGATAAGTGAGGTCATGCCGGCGCTCCCGCGAATAGATCGCCAGACGCCTGAGCTTTCTTTCTCGCCAGCGCCTTTGCCGCGCCGGTACGAAGGGCCACAAAGCGATTGCGCATCCATGTGATGTCGAGGACGTTGCACCAGTGCCAGCAAGCAGAGATGCAGACGGCTTCTGCCGCGTCCTTCTTGTCTTTCTTGGTGTTTGGAAGTTCAATGTTCTCCTGTTCGCAAGACCGGATAGCGACGTCTTTCCAGTCTTCGTTCGGTCCGGGCTTTACGCCCTTCCCGTGATACTTCGAATGCCAGGAGCGAGAGGGGATCGTGCCGCACGGCACCTTCATGTTCATGCATACGCCGATAGCGGCACCAGATATTCCGGTGAGCTGCAATGCGTTCGGGTTGATCGTGCTGCTTTCCTCGATCGCACCGGTGACCGGGTTTTTCTTCTTCCGGCTGAACTGAGTGACGCGGTGCTCGGGCTCTTCGATGACAACGAAATCTGGCTTGTGCTCCAGAATAAGCCGATAGACCATATTGCTGGTAAGAGCGTACTTAGTCTCCCAAGAGACATCATCGCCGTTATCGTTCGTGCCGACGTTGAACACGCCGCACTTAATTGCCGCCGGTGATCGCCAGCTATAGCGAACTGCCCAGCCGCTATTCGTCGCGAGATCCAGTGCAAGGATGATAATGCAGCCGCAGGACCGGACATTTGGAAGGTCTTCTTCGCAAAAGAATGCGGTTCGGCCACAGGAGCATTCGCAGCTCCACTGCATGCCGTCGAAGTCCATAAGCTTGAGGCGACCATTTATTTTCCCAGGCGCATAGGTGCTCATGGCGTCACCTCGACCGGGATAAGCCGCCACTGCGCCAAGTTGCCAGCGCCACCGCGGGAGTTGGTGATGGTCCATCCGAACGGCTCGATCTGCCGGCGCAACTGGCTGACGATTGCCGCTATGACGTGATCAGCGGTGTCTGGTCCGCCATCGGCGCGCCCGCCATAAATCCGGTCAATGATGCGGTCCCGATAGACGGCCTTACCCGGCTTTTCTGCGAGCATCGCCATGATGATGCGGCGCGACGGCTGGGTGATGTTTTCGACAACCTGTTCCAGTGGAGCGGCTGTTCCAATATGGCCGCCGCACGACGGGCAACAAAACTGACTGGTCTGAGGTATGTGGTTCATTGCCATCCTCGTGGAAGAAAGAACCCGGTGCGATTTCCGTTCGATCAGTTCTCGCACCGGGTTAGTTAGGCCAGCGCTTGGGAGGAGCTTTGCTGGCCGGGGAACTCAGTCGTCTTGCTTGAGGGTGAAAGGGTCGTCGCCATCGATGTTCGCCGGCGGCTCCTCCTTGCTTTTGTTGGCGTTGCGCTTTTCCATCGCCGCCTGCAGGTTTTCGAGCATGACCTTCTGTGCGTCGTCATACCCGCGCAGCCATTCGCGATCCTCGTCGCTGCCACCGTTCTGTTTGGACACCCGGTCCAGCGCGGCAAGGCCAGCCTGGAATCCTTCGGCGTAAATCATCTCGAGCTTGCCGACGCGGTCTGTCAGCAGATCGCCCTGCCTGTCATCGGGGATCAGACCTGAATTGATCATGATCCGCTTCCGGCGGGCGAACTCGTCAATCTTCTTCTGCTTGTCGGTCGTGAAGGTCAGTTCGATGAAATCCTTCAGGTCCTTTTCGGAGACGCCATCGTTCTTGGCGTCCGCCTTGTATTTCTGCTCCTTGGACTTCAGCTCCTGCTGCTCGTGATAGAGCTTCACGCGCTGCCGGGTGTGGTGGCCCCATAGGGCTTGGCTTTCCGCCTCTGTAAGCTTGCTGTTATGCCCTACGGTCATTCGCCCTTCCCTTTCCTATCCTCGTTTCGTTGCTTCCTTCGCTCTGCGCACTTCCTCAGCCAGAGCCGAAATTCTTCCATCAATGTCCGCAAAAGGATCACTGCCGAACCTCCCTTTCTCGACCTCCAGATCGTGCTGAAGGCGTTTAATTCGTCGTTCGCAGAGATTGAGGTAGCCAGCCCGAAGGCGCCCGAAAACCGTCAATGTCGGCATGGTTTCGCCGTTGATCAGGCGACGGAGAGCGCGGGGCTTCATGCCCACTTCGCGAGCTACACGCTCGAGCGCATTCATCTGATCGCCGTTACCGCGGGTCTCAATCTCAAGCATCTTGCGCCCGTACTCGCGCGCGATATCTGGAGAAAACATTTCAAGGGTACTCATCGACATTTCCCTGTTTTCGATTTTCCTAATTGTCTCGTGGTGGTTCGAAGTTTGTCTGATCACGGTTGCCGTCCTCGATAGGTTGAACCCATCAGAGAGAGGCGGACACGAAAGGAGCTACCCGCCGATTGGCGAAAGCCAGTAATTTGCATCAGGCGTCCCATCGGTCCGTTCGGCCTGCCAGCCTTTGACCTTGAGCACCTGATTGATCTTGATGAACTGATTGCAGAGAGAGGCGAACGAGATGACCCGATTAGTCTGCCAACTAGGGTCAACTCTCCTCATCAACTGCTTTGCGGAAAGACTGCCGGGATAGACAACGCAAAGGGCATCAAGAGCCTCTGATGCGCGATCATCCTTCACCTTGGAAATTAGATGGTAAGGCGGTGGCGCCAGTTTCTTCACTGCCATCACTTACGCCCCGAGAATGCCAGGTGCGCCAGGACCGCCGACACGATGAATGCCGAGAAGAATACCGATGCGTAGATGAGGAGTTGCTGCTGATCAGGGTGCATAGAGGCGATCATCGCTTGCTCTCCTGAGCCCGTGGATTTTCACGAGGGCCAAAATCGATAGGTAGAAGGCAAGCTGATCCTTTGTCGGCCAGACTATCTTCCCCTCGAAAATGAAGTTGATTGCCGAGACGATCAGGACAGCAGCGAGAAGATCGAATGCGACAGAGAGTAACGCCTTCATGCCTTCCTCCATCCGAAAGGCTGCTTGCCGTTCTCGACCAGAACCGCGTCGATACGCTCCATGAGCTCGTCGCGGCTAATGCGCTTGGCGACACCCCGGAAATCAGCTTCATGCATCGAGTAGAAACGCCGGCCGTGATAGGTCAGCTTGAAGCCGTAGCCAGCCATCAGGTTTTGCAGATACCCCCAATCACTGGAGAAGCCGCGATCAAACCGGCGCGGCTCGCCGTGCTTGGCAATCCAATCTGCCTGCATCGCGTCTATCGCGCTGCGGTCGTGGATGTATCGGTTGGGGGCTTGGAGTGATGTGTCCATCATGCGCCGCCTCCAACATCTTCGAGAATCAAATGATCGGACGGCGACGGCTCAACGCCAGCGGCGTTCGCCAGTCGGTCTTTGACCTTCACTGCAGCGATTTCGCCGCCGTCCGTACCCTGCTGGCGCTGGGGTTCTTGAAACTTGTATTCCGGCCACGGCGCCCAAGCGATCGGATCGACGCCGGGATTGAAGCCAGACCAGCGATTGCCTTCCAGAAGGCCGCCAGACTGCGTGTAGCGCGGTGGGATCCAGTAGGACTGGTAGACATCGCCATGCATATCGACAGCCAGGATATATTCCTTGCGGTACTGCTCAGACTGCACCGGGCCATCTTTCCCCTTGCGGGTGTAAGGCACCATCTTGCCGCGCGGTGCGGCGGATATGTCGTGGTTCCAGTTCATGCTGCGCTCCCTGCCCCGAACATTGCGTCAAAGCGATCAGCCGTAAGCGGCCTAGGAACGTCATGAGGCCAATCCGCACCTTCCGGCCAGTTAGCGTCGAACCACAGGATGGCTGCGTTGTAGCGTCCGACTGTGATGTCCGACCCGGCACGAATAGCGCCGAGCTTTTTGCTGTCTTGGAAGACACGGCTGCTCACAGTCTTTTCTTCGACCTGAGAGGCGCTGCCGTAAGCTTCAGCTACTTTGATGAGGTGTTCGATGTTCAGCATGCGAGCATCATCGGTAATTTAACCGCTCATGTCAACGGTTTTTTTACCGCTCGCTTAAATCCGTCCTATCGGTAATTTAACCGAATGCTTGATTTGCTCGATGTGCTGCGAATGATTGATGAACATGAGGCTGCGACTGGCGAGAAGCCTGCGCAACTATCTCGCCGCGCCACCGGAAGCCCTGACACGATCAGGAACTGGAAGAGAGCTGTTGCGGCTGGGAAAACTCCCGGCGCCTCGACCCGAACTCTTCAGGCTATAGCAGAAGCGATCGGTAGCGCGGTGAGTATCGGCGGCGCACGACATGGTACAAGACTGGTGTCTTCTTTCGATCCCGACGCGGAAGATAATTTTGATGATGCAGATTCCGCCAGCTACAGCAGAGAGCATTGGGTGCCGGCCGTAGATGGCGCACTTCCCGAGGTGGACACAAAGCTTGGTGCTGGATCCGGCGTTGTGGGCCAAACGATAAATTTGCCGGTTGGCGGCGGCTCAGTGAGTGGTCACCCGGTCATCGCTGAATGGCTGATCCCCCTTCAGTATCTCCGAAACGAGGCAAAGGCCTCTCCAAATCATACGTTGGTGATGGAGGTTATCGGGGACTCCATGCAGCCTAGTTATATGCCAGGCGATCGAGTGCTCGTGGATTTGTCGCAAAACACCATGTCAACAGACACGGTTTACGCAATCAGCGACGGTCAAAGCGAGCCGCAGATCAAGCGGCTTCAGCGCGTGCCTTTCAGCGATCCGGTAGAGGTCCGTATCATCTCTGACAATCCGAACCTTGAGCGCTTTACGGTCGAGCTTGAGCGCTTGACCATCATCGGCCGTATTGTGGGCCACATAGCGCGAAAATAATCAGGAGAGCCGGCGCTTGGTATTCGAGACGTCAAACCTTCGGCAAACCTGCATGATGTCATCCAGAACCCAGCGTTCTGGCATCTTTCTCATCTCACCGGGGCTTGCTTCATCGCCGGCCACGCCAGCAATCGGAATGATCTGGAAGTCGTCACTCTCGAACGGAGATTCCTTGTGAAGCAGGAACTCATATGCCGGAAAGCTTTCATTGAGGTGAGCCGTGAACAGCTCCTTGTTCTGGGCAACGCCTTCCATGCGATCATCAGGCGGCACTACGATGAACTGGTTTACCGCTTTCTGAGCCATCTTCTTTCTCCCGTTTGTTCTCATTTCGTTCACGGTAAGAAAGCAGGTTCTAATTCAAGAGTCGAGTCGTTTTTGATTCGGCGTGGAGCGCGGGCATGAAGAACCCGCAGCCTCCCCGGGAACGCGCCGCCCGCGCTCTGTGCCGGCTCAGTGACGTGCCAGAGAACACAAAGTTCGATGGACGGCCAATGTGGGAGAGCTTCTTGCCGGAGGTAGATGCGGTACTTGAGGCAGCGCTTGGCGCAGAGGAGATTGAGCGGATGAAAAAGGACGAGGTGAACAAGCAGTGAGTAACCATCCATACCCTTGGCTAACGCCCCAGGTTTTCTATGAGTTTGCGATGGATACCGGGCTGACTTACGTTTGCATGAAGTGCAACACTCTCCCAAAAATGCCGTATGTTGACGTTGGAGACGAAGGTTTTATTCCGCGGTCGAGTTCGTACACCTCCACTTCTGAGGGCTTGGTGAACATGAGCCAGAGCCGCCACATTCCATGCGTTCGTGTACTGTGCACTCACTGCGGACATATCGACCTCTATTCCATGTTCTCGATAGATCAGTGGTGGCAGAGAAGAGCGAGGATGCAACAGCCCCAATTAGGTGGCTTATTTGGGCTAGGGGGGCCACAGAATGGCGGCTGAGATCCACAATCTACATGGGGATGCCGGTCAGATATCTCCGCCCTTGCAACAAGGGGGTGGCGGTGGCACATTTGATAACATGGATATTGTCGACGCAAAGATAGCTGCTGCTGAAGCAAGGACAGACGCCAAGTTCGCTGAGATGATGGGCGAACTCAAAGCAATGCGCACTGATCTTTCGCATATGCCGAGTACAATCACTATGATCGGCACCATGGGAGCTTTTACAGGCGTGATGATTACCGTTGTGTTGGCTCTTTTCGCTTTGAGCGGACAAATGTTTGGTATCGGAATGGACGCTCAGCAGGTCTCCGAAAGAGCTGTGCAAACCGCTTCTGATCGTCTCCAGCCTAAGATCGACAATTTGGCCGAGAGCAATCGGGATATGAATGCAAAAATGGATGCGATCATTCGCGGACTGAACGATCGGATGATGGGAAGCGGAGAGACGCCGGCCCCTTACAAGCCGTGACAGCCCAATAATTGAGACCCGCTCCGGCGGGTTTCTTTTTGCTCCGGAAATGGAAGAGATTTCCCTCTCTCCACCCTTCCTATTACTCCCCTCAGAGCAAGAACCTTATAAACAAATAACCCTTTAGAAATTCAGCTTTATAGATTGGACCCGCAGATTTGCGACCCAATTGACCCGCAGATTTGCGACCCAATGGATTATTCGAACGGCAGCCGGATGTAATAGACGTTCGACTTCCGGTGTTCCCTAACCACGATCAGGACGCCCTCACCTTCAAGCTCAGCGACAGCCCGCAAAACCTTGTCCTCGGACATGGAGAGCCGTTTCGCGATTTCCTTGACCCCGTACCAGCAAGACTGGTCGTCGCCGTTCATGCGCTTCGCCAGCCAGTAGCCGACGCGGAAGGCGCGATCCGATAGCGCGTCCATCTCACAGATGAAATCGAGCCACTTTCGCCGCTTGTCATAGAAGGCTGCGGCCGATTGGCCATCGTCGTTTGTTTTCAGCATGCGGTATCTTTAATCGGTTTTTTTACCGCCGTCTATTGCGCATCGGTTTTTTTACCGCTATAACTCTCTCCATCAGCAGCGACGAAGAAGCCCCCGCCGATCTCGCTGCCACCACAAGAACCGGAGATGACGACGATGAACATCGAAAAAGTCAAATTGCTTCAGCGCAAGGCGAAAGAGGCCGCGAACTTCGCTCTTCTGTGCTTGGAGATGTTGGACCGGTCTATGCCTTGGGAAGAGCATAAGGAACGTGTCGAAGACGCCCGCGAATACCAGCGTCAAGCGCACTTCCTGGCCGCCTGTGCTCGTCAGGAAATGGGGCTGGCCTAATGTTCACAGCCGACGACGCTCGCAAAGGCAATGAAGACGAGCTTGATGACCGGATCGCGTATGCCGTCCGCAATAACAAACAAGGCAACGGCGCGTATTTGCGCATCTACCACGATGACAGCTTCCGCCACTCGATTGTTTCTGAGCTTGAGCGGCGCGGGTTCAAGAATGTCGATGCTCCAAGTTTCTGCATCAAAACCGACGTCTATTTCGAATGGGACTGATCGCATTCGGCATCCGTCTCTAGGCGGATCTCCAATTCGATCTCAACCACTGAGGATGAGCAAATGGCACATTCAATCGAGGATCACCTGAATGCCTTGAAAGCCGCAGCAGATCGAGCATCCGGCACGATGAGGCAGCAGGCATCGGCAGAGACGAACCGTGAAGCGTATCGCGCTCTCATGGTGGACTGCTTCGCCAGCTTCGAGGCTCTTGCTTATGAGCTTGGCGGTGACGGCGCTTACATCAGCGACGAGTATATCGACGTCACGGGCAAGAACGGCTGCGTCGATAGCGTGTTCCTTGACTTGGTCGAGGCCGAGAACGGGAAACCGGCTCCGGTCGTCTACAGCGCCCGTCGTCCTTCCGCTTCGACGCTCTCTCATGCCGTTCAGGGCCTTCGTGTTCAGGGAGCATCGCTGTGAGCTACGCAAGCGAGCAAGCCGTTCTGAACGGTCAGTGGAACGCAGCAGAGGCAGCTTTTCAGGCTGAAATTAAGCGCCAGCTGCCGCACGTCCTTATGCGTCCGGCGCTCATTCAGGACGGCAATGCGTGGCTGGCGATCTACGGAGATTTGCCTACTGGCGTCGTCGGTACGGGATCAACCCCTGCGGGGGCAATGGCTGATTTTGATGCGGCTTGGACGCGTCCTGCAAAGTCCTCGACCGGCCCCCAACTTATCGAATTGGGCCAGCAGATACGTGATGTTCTTGGTTTTGCGGAATGGGCATCTCCAGAACACGCCGAAGACATCCTGAAATCGCTGATCGACCAATTCCACCGGCCTCTGTCGGTAGCTGTCGATGCCTCCAAAGCCACCGAATAGCCCCGCAATCCAAGGCTTCAAACAAGGAATGGGAAGAATGAGCAACAGCAAGGCAAGCTTGGAAGGCAAAGGGCCGCGACCATCAAATCCGTATGTTCGTATCCTTTGGGCAATGCAGCGCGGCGTTGGCATTACGCTTTCAGCTAAAGAATGCCACGACATGGGTTACGACGACGCCATCGAAACGGTTGCTTATAACGCTGTCGACGCCTCCCTCTCCACCCCTCACACCCCAACGGGAGAGTAAGATGAGCGAAGAGCAAAGAGCATTCGAATCTTGGGCGGAGGGAAAACGTCACGATATGAGCTGCCACCCACTGCATTACCTGTTTCTGAATGCAGAAACGAATGCGGCTCGGGAAGGATGGAACGCGGCGTTACGTTACCTTAACGGACAACTTTCTAGCCCTGTCGCGTACCGCTGCAAAGACTTTGCTGACGGTTGGATTCTCTATCACGACGGCAAGGAAGCCAAGCGATATCAAGAGCAAACTGGCTGCCTTATGCAGTCGCTTTGCGTGTCTCTCCACAGCGATGATGATACTCAGGCGTTCCCTCCAGAGCCTGAAGAATTATGCCGAGATGCATCCAAGGCAATCGTCGCTGACCTTAATGGGCGTCTCTCCAAGTTCGTTATTGAGAGCGGAATGATGGGGCTTCAAGACACGATACGAAGCGCAGTCAGCAGGATTGAGAATCTAACATCGTCCTATCTAGAGGCTTGCGCAGAGAATGACCGTCTCCGCGCATCTCAATCTCACACGCACCCCACCAACTAAACCCACCAGCGGGCTGTGTAACGAGTACCCGCGCATTAAAGGGCAGGAACAATGAAAATCAGCGAAACGCTTATCAAACGTGCCTGCGACGTCATCTCTCAAGAAGAGGTTGATGGTCGCGGCGTCTGCCCTGACCCGTCTAGGTTTAAGGGGTACGTCGAAACCGCTGCAAGAGTTTTCGAAGCCGCCGCATCAGCAGGTAGCAAAATCGATGATGGCGGATTGGCCTTTCCGGGTGCCATAGCCGAGCAGGTTGGGAACCTTTCCGATTACGGGCCAACCGACGACGACGCACCGACTTTTGCCGAAGTTCATCACCCCGGCATGAGCCTTCGTGACTGGTTCGCCGGTCAGGCACTGGCAAACCCGTACACGGCACACGAGAACTCCCCTGATAAAATAGGCGAATGGGCATATCAGGTCGCCGACGCCATGATCGCCGCCCGAAAGGCTGGTGCGTGATGCCCCCTTTCTCCACCACCAACACACAAGAATCGGATGACCCGACCGAGATCATCATCCGGCTCCGCAATTGCGAAAAGCAGATCGACCAGTCGACCAGAGAGTTTCGCAGAGACGTGAACCGCCTCATCACAGGGCTTCTAACCCTCGGGATCATTTCAGCCTCGTTTCTGCACTTCGGCATGCCCGCAGATCGGAAGATGGCGAAGGCAAATCAGGAGATCGATGTCGCATGGAAAAGATAATCGACAAAGACCAGTTTGAGCACATCACCAGCCCGATTGATGCGATACTCAAGCGCGTCAAGCCGGTGAAGGGCGAAGTGCAGTATGACGGCGGCGTTATCTATCAGCCTGGTGCATACCGGAATGTTCCGATCGAGCGTTATCACCACGACCGCGATCTGTTCGACGGCCCAGCTGTTTCGAAGTCGATCATCAAGGAAATTCTGCCGGTCCACGGCGGCAGCCCGAAGCAGTTCTGGGGCCGGTGGAACTGGAACAAAGACCGAATTGACCCGAAAGACCCGACTGAGGCGCTGATCTTTGGCAAGGCCGCGCACTGCCTGCTTCTGGGCGATGAGGTGTTTGAAGAGAATTTTATCGTTCGCCCGGCGACCTATCCAGACAAGGACGGGAAGGAAAAGCCATGGAACGGCAATGCCACATGGTGCAAGCAATATCTCGATCTGCAAAAGAAGGAAGGGCTGATGGTCCTGACCGACAAGCAGATGGAAACTATCAAGCGCATCCGCGCCGACGCCTCCACCTACCCGCTTGTGCAGCAGGGCATCCTCAATGGCCGCGTAGAGCGCACACTGGCTGCGAAAGACCCGGAGACGGGTATATGGCTCAAGGTTCGCCCAGACGCGATGCCTAACGCCGATGGCGTCTTTGCCGACCTGAAAACGATCGGCAGTCTGGATGAAGACTTCATGCAGCGCCAGATATTCGACGCGGGCTATTACCTGCAGGCGGCAATGACGCGCATGGTCTGCCGGCTCCTGAAAATCCCGTTCGAAACCTTCGTGCTCGTCTATGTCCTGAACGACGACATTCCAGACACCGCCCACGTCGAAATGAACGATCAGTCGATCCTTCTCCCCGGCGGCGAGGAAATACCGAGCGAGCTTGACCACGGCGAGGCGATGATCCGCTGGGCGCTGCGCACGATCCGCAAATGCCTTGATGACGGTCATTGGCCCGGTCGTGAGCCGTTCCAAGGCGGCGAGCGCAAGATCACGATGCTCCCTTACCACAAGAGCAAAATCACCAGATTCCTGAACGGCATCGAGGGCGACGTTCCTCCTCCGTCAGATGAGCAGGAGGCCGCGTAATGTTGGTTCGTCTTGTCATCATACTCATCGCGCCTCCGGTCCTGATCTGGACCTTCGTAGCCGAGTTCTGGGGCGACGTGAAAAAAGCGCCTTGGTACGCGTGGAACGCCTGCAGCCAAGAACTTGACGGCATTCGCCGCGCATGGCGCGCAAAATCTATCCGAGAAGAGGACTGGAAATGAACCAGCTTGCAACCAACACAGAACGTTTGCCGATGGATCAGGTCGGCATGTCCACCGGATCGAATGGCGCCAAGATCGCTCCCCAGAACCTGGGTGAAGTCGTGAAGTTTGCGGAGGTCATGTGCCGTGCCGATATCGCCTTGCCGAAGCATCTGCGCGGCAATGCCGGGGCTTGCATGGCCGTTTCGCTTCAAGCTCTTGACTGGCAAATGAACCCGTTTGCAGTGGCTTCGAAGTCCTATTCAGTCAACGGCACGATCGCTTACGAAGCCCAGCTCATCATCGCTGTGATCAATACCCGCTCCGGGATCGAAGGCCGTCTCGAATACTCATTCGAAGGCGAAGGTGGCGATAGGGTCTGCATCGCATCCGGCAAGCTTGACGGCAAAGTATTGGAAGTCCGCTCGCCAAAGTTCAAGGACATTACTCCGAAGAACTCCCCTCTCTGGAAATCCGACCCGGATCAGCAGCACTGCTATTATACAGGCCGCTCGTGGGGCCGACGCCATACACCTGAAGTCATCCTTGGCGTCTATGACCGTGACGAAGTGGAAGAGTTCCGAGGCCCTGACAACGCCCGCGACGTGACGCCGAAAGCATCGCTATCCGCACGTCTCGCACAGTCAAACAGCGCCACACAGCAAGCCAATGACGAGCGCGAAGGGTTCACCGCATCACCTGCCGCTGATGAGCGCTCTGACGCTCTCACGGGCGAGATACTGCCCAACACCAATTCCGACGATGAAACCCCTGCCTCGTCGTCGGATAACGCTGGCAATACGCCAGTAGATGAGGCCGGAGCGGAATCCCCCTCCGACGCTCCGGCCTCTACCGATCCAGAGCGCGATATCCTGATCCGGTTTGCCGCTGAAATGCTGCCGATGGCAGCAACGGCAAAGACCGAGGTCTGGAAGGACGTCGAGAAGGGCTGGTCCGAGGGCGAGATGAAAACTCTGTCCGAAGCCGGAAAGGCCAAGGCGAAGTCCATCAGCCAGTCGATCCGGGCGATTGCGCTCGGTAATGTCAGCTTGGAGTCGGCCGCCGAGTTCCACGCCGAGGTTCTGGACTGGAAGGCTTCTGATCTGGGAGGCGTCGATGGCTGACCTGACGAAGTACGCAGATCTCATTGAGCGGCTTGAAAAGGTAACGGGGCCAGATCGTGGAATTGATCGCGATATAGCAGAGCATATCGTTGGGACGAAATATCGTTCGACGCAGCGAGGGCGCGAATGGCTTGAAGACAGCCATGGCGGCGTGGAGACATGGACGCGCTATCCCGTGCCGTATACCGCTTCCATAGACGCAGCCATCGCTCTCATCGAGAAGATTCTACCCGGTTCGGAGCTTGAGATAACTAATCTCTATGGGGTCGCACGCGTCACGCTCCACGATGTGGAAAACTCTTTCCACGGCTCGGACCCTTGCAACAGGATCAATACAGCTTTGCTGATCGCACTTTTCCGCACCCTTGAGGCGAAGGCAGGTGCAGCATGAACCGCTTAATCCGCCGCGCCATCCACCACTGGCTCGCTTGGAAGTCGAGACAGAAGCTTGCTCGGGAATACAACTGGCAAACCGAGATCGACGCCGAGATCCGACAGGCAAAGCAATCCCGCAGCAAGACTGGACGTGTCCGCGATCTGGAACGCCGCAAGCGGGACATGATGACACGCGCGCTGGGAGGGCAGAGGTGATGATCACTGCTATTTCAGTCGCCCTGTATGCCGTTTCTCTCTGCTTCGCTGCGATGTTTGGCACGATGGCCGAAATGGATAAGCGCGGCCAAGTCAGCAAGTTTCACGGCAGGTTTGTCGCCAGCTTAACGGCAATCTTTTTCGTGATGGCTGTTGCCTTGCAGGTGGCGTCATGAGCCGTACCGAGTTCACCCGCAAGACCAAGCAGGAAGCATTGCAGCGTTCCGGCATTCGCTGTGAGGCCGCAGGAACCCGCTACGGCTTCGAGGAAGGCCAGCGTTGCAATTGCAGCCTATCCCTCGGCGTCCAGTACGATCACGCTGTGCCGGATGCTCTGGGCGGAGATAACAGCCTGGAAAACTGCCTTGCGATTTGCGTCCAGTGTCACAAGTTTAAAACCCGCAACGACGTGAAGCAGATCGCGAAGTCGAACCGACAGCGCGACAAGGCGTCTGGTGTCATCCGGCCGGCGGCCAAGATCAAATCGCCCGGCTTCCCCAAATCCGAAAAGCCCAAGAAGGCCGTCGTCTACCGGCCCGTCACGTTCTATCGCGAGGATACGCCATGACCACCAGATATTGCCGGCGATGCGACTGACAAACGGATCACTCGAAAATCCGCGTCAATGTGCTGGGCGAAACCGGGGAAGGCATCATCTCTAGGGTTTTCTGGGGCGTTATGAGCTTAGGCGCCAACGAGGCGCTAGCTGATCGATACCTCGAATGCAACGAATGTGGCGCGAGGAGAAAGCCATGACCGCATTGGAAGAGATCAAGAAGGCGATTGAAGAAATAGGTCCGCTGAAGGTGGAGTTTACACCGGACGGCGACGAGTACAATTCGATCATCGCGCCAGTCAACGACGATTACGACGGTACGTTCTTCACCGTCATTGGATGCGGCGACAAGCAGGACAAGCTTGGCGGCTATATGGCCTTGGCCGTCAACAAGCTGCCGGAACTCCTTTCCACCCTCGAAAGCTTGCAGCGCGAGAACGAGGAACTGAGGCAGGACCGGGACCGCACGGCACGCAACCGCGACATGTACCGGGGCCAAGTCGAACGACAGTCAGCCCAGATCACAATGTTTAGGGAAGAGGAAACTCGCCTGCGCGAAACACTCTTCAAATGCGGCAGCTTCATCGCTGATCGATACCAAGAAGGCGATACTGAGTATCAGGTCGTTCTTCTCGTCAACGATGCGATTTGCAGGACTCCCGCCCTCGCCAGCACAGGAGGCGAACACCATGCAGAGTGAAGAACCGGTCATCATCCAGAGTTTAGAAGATCATTTGGCGGAATATGGGCACACGACTGTTGGCCAAGATATTGCCGCCGCGATTTTGGTTATACGCGACCTGCACCAGAAAGCCGCCCTGTCCGCTGCGGAGCCTCCTGTTGCATATCGCCACACGCTTCATATGGAACTCGGGCAGACAGATGTTGAGGTTAACACCAGCGCAAAACATCCTTTTGGGCGTCCCGGTGCAGATTATTCGCCGGAGTACCGGATCACTACCGAACCGCTCTACGCCGCCCTCTCCGCACAGGTGCAGGACATGGCGTCTGGTGTAATGGCCTCAATAGCGGAAGAGCGGAAAAGGCAGATCGCGAAGGGCTATGACGCTTCCCATGACGATGCACACAACACCTATGAGATTATTGATTCATCGTGGGGAGCAGCGGCACGCATCAGCGTCGCCAGAAGTTTCCGCGATCAGCATAACATATCCGGTTATAAAGCCGCGTTGATCCAAGCCGCTGCTCAAATCGTCGCGGAGATTGAACGCCTAGACCGCGCCGCAGCGCCCGCAAAGCAGGAGGGCTGAGACGTGACACGAAGCTGGAAAAGCCAGGTTGCCGACGAGGTTAGAGCCACATCCATGATGAAACCGAAGTGGCCAGACGATGCCATGGCGCATATTGCATCGCTGCAAGAGGATAACGACCGCCTCCGCCAACTCCTATCCGAAGCAGAGAAACGCGAGACGGAGGCAAGGGACCGCGAGGCTGAACTTGTCGGGATGATCGCGGCGGCCGATGAAAGCCGTCGGCTTCAAATTAGACGTGCAGATGCGGCGAGGAACGCGGCGTTGGACGATGCGGCGAATATCGTCGCCGCCGTATCTCACGAATGGCTGCACAACAGCATGAGGCGCTACAGGTTTGAGAGCGTTGCCGCCTCTATTCGATCCATGAAATCGGAGGATAGCTGATGGATTGCGATACCTGCCGAGAGCTTCTTGCCGAAGGATTGGACCTGTGCGTCCGCGCCCGACAGATGGACGCTATGGACCGCAGAGAGGCTGCGCTGAAAGCCTCCAAGGTTCCCGAAGAGTGGCTGGAGAGCGGAAAATTCGATGAATATGTGGAGCGCCACAACATCGACCGACCGCATGCTCCCATCGCCACGAGAAGCGGAACCGTTCGCCTTTGGGTCGAGGAGCAATATCAAACTGACCTTGCCGAATGGGAAAAGAAATCGCGCCACCATCTCATGCAGGGATGCCGAGCGGCGCTTGAAAGGAGCGAGGGATCGCCCAGACCTGTGGATATGGAGGACGAAAATGTCTGAAGACTTCCGTAGAGCAGCACTTGAACAGATGATTGCCCACGACCAAGCGCTTGAGACGTTCCCGTTTCTGAGCGCCCAAATCTTGAACAGATGGAGACGCGACGGCAAAGTCCGCTTCTTCAAAGGAAAAGAGGGCAAGATCATCTATCCTCGTGAGGATCTGAATGACGCGCTCAATAAGGAATTGTCATGCGGAGAGACAGAGGACCTAAGGGCCTGTGGGAATACAAGGACCAGTGGATCGGCACCGAGCCCGGAAGAAACGGCTTCTACCGATACTGGTACGATGACGGAAGCAGACGCGTTAAGAGAAAAGCTTTGGCTGCGCTCGATCTCGAGTCCGCAAAAGAAGAACTCATTGCCCTCCTCGGCGCCCCGCTCCCGTCGAGCCGAGACCCAAGAGAGGTCTTCCTCTTCGATGTCCTGAAGCACTATCAGGACAACTACGCAGAGCCAAAAGGATATAAACAGATGGCGGCGGTCAGGCGGGCTTCAGCGCTCGTCTACGCCGCCTTCCGTTCGTTTATGGGCCCGCCCAAGGTAGCTGACCTCACACGCCTTAACCAGCGCCGAATATGGGCTCACATGGCCTCGGATGGAGGCTTGAGCGCGAAATCCATCATGACCTACATGATATCGGTTCGCGCCGCCGTGAACTATGCCGCCGTCCCGCAACTGATCAATATTGCCGGCGAAGAGGTCGAGATGCAAATGCTCGAAGCGCCAATCGCCATATTTTGCAATCAGGAGGAAATTGCGGAGCATATTGGCGGTGAGGTGTCCAAGCCTCGCGAATACATCCCGACATACCCCGATCTTGGTAAATGGATTGACGCGATCGAGGAGGAGGACGACTTCCGATTCGTGATGATCATGCTCAACACCTGCGCGCGAAACGAAGCCATCTTTGATCTCGATATCTCCAAGCAGGCCAATTTCGAGTTTGGCACACTGGATTTGAACCCGGTCGGGAGGCGCCAGACGAAGAAGCGCCGGCCGGTCATACGGATGACGACAAACCTGCAGGCGTGGTTTCAGCATTGGGGAGATGATAAGCCGATCCGGCAATACCAGGACACGGTAGAAAAGCGCCTGAACAAGTTGGGTAAGCCGGAGATTGGTGAGGACGGCGAAGTCGTGAGCGTCGGGCTGGGGATGCCAGAGATGACTTGCTACACGCTGCGGCACTTCATGGCGACGAACATGCGCCGTGCGTCATTCCCTGTCTCCAAGGAGCAGCGGTCCAAATGGCTGGGGCATTCTGTTGGGGAAGGTTCAAAGACAACCGACTGGTACGAAAAATTCGACCCGGATTATCTTGAGGAGCCGATGCGGGCGACAGAGGAAATCATCGCCAAGCTCCAGAAGCACACGAAGCGAAAACTGTTCGCTCCGAAGACAAAAGCTTCTGGGAAAGTGCGGGTGATAGATGGCGGAAAGGCTTGATGGCCTACGCCAACACCCACAACGATCTCACAAATGGATTTTAAAGGTGAAAGACATAAAGCCAAAAGCGACAATGATATCAATCACATGTCGCTGGTCGGAGTGGAGAGATTCGAACTCCCGACCCTCTGGTCCCAAACCAGATGCGCTACCAGACTGCGCTACACTCCGCCGAGGCGATGGCTGGGGAATACACGGTTCACCCGCAGTCCGCAACAGGGAAATTCATCTTTGTTCAACCGCAACCCCGATGGGCAAAACATGACGCCGAAACGGCGGAGTGCGATCGGGCTGCGAGGGGATAATCGTCTTGACTCTCACCCGAAGTCAGTCCATTTCAAATTCAACGTTCCTGACACGATTTGGTTATTCTATTCAGGTACGTGATGAATAATTCGGGGTGTTGTGCCCCACTGTCCAACCGGAGCAGTTTCGACATGTCTGCGAAGATTTACCGCCCTGCAAAAACCGCCATGCAATCCGGCAAGGCGAAGACCAATGTCTGGGTTCTGGAATTCGACGCCGAAGTTCCGCGTAAGATCGATCCGATCATGGGCTACACCTCCAGTTCCGACATGAAGCAGCAACTCAAGCTGACATTCGAGACGCAGGAACAGGCCGAAGCCTATGCCCAGCGCAAGGGCATCGAATACCGCGTCATCCAGCCGAAGGAAGCGACCCGCAAGGTGGTTTCCTACACCGACAATTTCCGTTTCAACCGCACCCAGCCCTGGACGCACTGAAACACGACGACTTCAGGCCGGCGCAATCCCTGCCCGGCATGACGGCCCCTTAGCTCAACTGGATAGAGCAACTGCCTTCTAAGCAGTAGGTCGCAGGTTCGAGTCCTGCAGGGGTCGCCATTTTTTCTGCAACGTCAGATACGTCCGGATTGTCTCAAGAGCTCCGAAACTCAGAGTCTGGCACCTCTACACTCATTCGGTTTGCAATCAGTCCCTCATGAGGGGTGGTGGCACTGTCGCGAGGTTGCGGATCAGCTACGCTTCGCTAACAGATTTGGTGCAGCTGCCGCAACCAGTCCCAATGCGGCGGAAATGAAGCCGATAAAGTCGGATATCTTTTTCAGCTCGCCTTCGAAGCCCATACCCTGCAGTAATAGGCTCGTTCCGTAAAATAGGGGCAAGACGAACCCAAAGACAGTTATCAGGAATAGCGCAACTCTCTGCACAGCCAGCGTGGTCGGACGTGTTGGTTCCCACCGAAGAAGCAGGATGATGACGGCCAGTGCCGAAACGCTCAAGAAAACGTCGATCACCAACTGGGCGTTCACATTTATCAGGTTATCATTGGTCCAGAAATTTATTCCCGAGACTGATACGAGAAGAAAAAACACGATCGAAACCGCGATCGCCTCCGTCTTGCTGGACATGCCTGGGTCAAACACGAGAGCTCCGCAGACGATGCCTACGGTCATGGACAACGGCAAGAGGAGCATTCTACCCCATTCGCCCGTGTTCGTGTTTTTGGTTACCCCGGATACGGTTGGGGTGATTGTGTCTAAGAACCACCAGCCGACTCCGACGCCCAACAGGCTAAGCACCATAAACGCGCCAAGACTTACCAAAACTCCCACTGCGATTGCCCAAACCGCCCGCCCCATTTTCTCCCCCCGACCATGGCGCTACTGCTATGCTGAACAATACCGTGGAATCGATCAATATTAAATCACCCTGCTGCGCCGCTTTATTCTCTCCAATGACGGAAGATAATTGGTGGCATCGATTGTCGCAAAGCGCCCAGATGCAAGAAGCGACTGCGCTTCCGGGCCTGCAGGTTTGCAGCCCATGTACTCTCGAAAGACGCGCCTACCCCTGCCCAAACAGTGTGAAATACACCCACACCGCCACAAAAAACGCGATGACAGCCGCAATCGTCAAAGCCTTCCTGGCTTTCGGCCCGAGCGGTTCGCGTGGCTTCTTCGGCGGCACCGGTTTGCGGAACTTCACCACATTGTCGTTCATTTCATCATCGTCCTGAATGTCGCCGCTGAAAGCTCAGCCGCGTTTATGGCATCGATATTTCCGGATTTATCTCTAGCAGACCAGAACTATCATAAATATTACCAAGTTTTCACTTCACCCTCAGGGCAAGCTATGTCACTTCCCACAATCAGAGGAATACAACGGCGACAGATGGACGGACAAACCGGAGAGCGGAAACAACCCTCTGTGGTATTTTGAATTTTGCGGGTGATGAGAATGAATGACGCCAATACGAGTGGCAGCGATACAAAAAACAGCCAGCCCGATCTGCGCGAGATTCTGGGAACAAACAGAAACGGCCGCAAGAAAAAGTCGCGCCGATATCTCTATGCCGCAGCAGCCATTGTGCTGATTGGCGGGGGCCTTGGTTATTATTACCAGTCACGCGCAGCCGGCGTCGCCTATAGCTACACCACGGAGGCCGCGCGTCAGGGCGATCTCTCGGTCATCGTCACCTCCACGGGCTCGGTTCAGCCGACGGATCAGGTCGATATATCGAGCGAACTGTCCGGCACGGTGCGCAAGGTCAACGTCACCTATAATACGCCGGTCAAGGCCGGAGACGTGTTGGCGGAACTGGATACCAACAAGCTGGAGGCCGACGTGCAGAGCGCCCGCGCCAAGCTTGCCTCCGCCAAGGCCAACGTGCTGAAGGCTCGCGCCGATCTCGGCTCGGCAAAAACCTCGATGGAGCGCCTGAGATCGCTGGTGCAGAACCGGGTGTCCAGCCAGCAGGATCTGGATGCGGCGCAGTTCACCCATGATGCCGCCGCCGCCACGCTGCAGGTCAACGAGGCAACGGTGCTGTCGGCGGAGGCGGATCTGAGGCTCGCCGAGGTCAATCTCGGCAAGGCAAAGATCGTCTCGCCCATCGATGGCGTCATCCTCACCCGCAGCGTCGATCCCGGCGCCACCGTCGCCTCCTCGCTCAACGCCCCTGTTCTCTTCACCATCGCCGGTGATCTGCGCCACATGGAATTGCAGGTCTCAGTGGATGAGGCCGATGTCGGCAAGGTCGAAACCGGCCAGAAGGCCAATTTTAATGTCGATGCCTATCCCGACCGCAGTTTCCCGGCCGAGATCGAGACCGTGCGCTTCGCGTCCGAAACCGTGTCTAACGTGGTGACCTACAAGGGCATATTGACTGTCGACAATGAGGAACTGCTGCTGCGCCCCGGCATGACGGCGACCGCCAATATCATTGTCGAGGAAATCAAGGACACGCTGCTGGTGCCGAATTCCGCGCTTCGTTATACGCCGCCGCGCGAATCCGCCTCCCGTGGCGGCGGGTTGATGAGCCTGTTCCGCCCGCCCCGCATGGGCCGCTCGCAGAACCGCGACGCCGGCCAGGCTGCGACAGGCAAAAGAACGGTCTGGGTGTTGCGCAACAACAATCCGGTCTCCGTTTCCATTGAAACCGGTTCCACCGACGGCCAGCATACCGTGGTAAAATCGGGCGAGTTGAAGGCCGATGACCAGGTGATTACCGACGCAACGGCCCGCAACGCCGGCTGACGGAGGACAAGCGCATGCAACAGCCGCCGCTCATCGAATTTCGCGATGTCGTCAAGCAATATGGCCGCGGCGAAGCGACGATCCGCGCGCTCGATGGCGTCAGCCTCTCCATTCGCGAGAAGGAGTTCGTCGCCATCATGGGGCCGTCAGGATCGGGCAAATCCACCTCGATGAACATCATCGGCTGTCTGGATGTGCCGACATCAGGCGAATATCTCTTCCAGGGCGTGCCCACCAGCAGTTTCGACAATGAACATTTGACGCTGCTGCGCCGGCACATGCTGGGTTTCGTGTTTCAGGGTTTCAATCTTCTCTCGCGCACCTCGGCGGTGGAAAATGTCGAGCTGCCGCTGATCTATCGCGGCATGAAGGCCTCGGAGCGGCGCGAGCGCGCCATGGAGGCGCTGGCGCAGGTGGGACTGAAGGGCCGCGAGGACCACACCACGCAGGAGCTTTCCGGCGGTCAGCAGCAGCGTGTGGCCATTGCCCGCGCCATCGTCACCCGCCCTGCTCTCCTTCTTGCCGACGAGCCGACCGGCAATCTCGATACGAAAACCAGTGTCGAGATCATGGAACTGATCACCGCACTCAATCGTGACAGGGGCATCACCGTCGTCATGGTCACGCATGAAGAGGATATCGCCGCCCACGCCGGACGCCTCCTGCGCTTTGTCGACGGCCATCTCGCCTCCGATAGCGCCGCGGACAAAAAGGAGACATCGGATGTTCTTTGAAACGTCGCGTCTTGCGCTGCGCGCCATCAGCCGCAACCTTCTGCGCTCCTTCCTCACCGTGCTTGGTGTCGTCATCGGCGTGGCCGCCGTCATCGCCATGGTCACCATCGGCAACGGCACAACGGAACAGGTGAAATCGGAACTGTCACGGCTCGGCACCAACATGCTGTTCGTCCGTCCCGGCCAGTTCGGCCCCGGCCGTGCCAGCACCGAAGCCAAACGCTTCGATGACCGCGATGTCGAGGCCATCCGCAACCAGATATCAGGCATCCGTGCCGTTGCGCCGCAGAACCGCAGTTCCGCCGCAACCGTCATTTTCGGCGGCAAGAACCACCAGACAAGTGTCATCGGCACCACCAACGATTATCTGATCGCGCAGGACTGGACCATTGCGCTCGGCCGCGACTTCCAGCCCGCCGAAGATCGCGGCGGCCAGATCGGCTGCATCATCGGCGAAACGGTGCGTCAGGAACTCTTTGGGGCAGAAAACCCTGTGGGGCAGACGATCCGCGTCAGCAACATCTCCTGCCCCGTCATCGGTGTGCTGGCCAGAAAAGGCCAGTCCGGCCTCGGTGACGACCAGGACGACACGATCATCATGCCGCTTAAAATCCACCAGCGGCGCATCGGCGGCACTACCACCATTTCCTCGATCATGGTTTCAGCGCAGGATGGCGTTTCAACCGCCAAGGTGCAGAGCGACCTGCAGAACCTGCGGCGCGAGCGCCGCCGCATTGGCATCGGCCGTGAGGATGATTTCACCGTCAACGACATGACGCAGATTGCCTCCGCCATGACCGGCACGACGACGCTGCTGACCGGGCTTCTGGGCGCGGTCGCCGCCGTCAGCCTTCTGGTGGGCGGCATCGGCATCATGAACATCATGCTGGTCTCAGTGACGGAACGCACCCGCGAGATCGGCATTCGACTTGCCATCGGCGCGCTGGAAAAACAGGTGCTGACGCAGTTTCTGGTGGAAGCCGTCATGCTGTCGGCCTTCGGTGGCCTCGTCGGCATCCTTACCGGCCTCGGCCTCGCTTATGCCGTCGTCAGCTATCTCACCGTGCCCTTTGTCACCAGCCCCTCGATCATCTTCCTCGCTTTCGCCTTTTCGGCGGCCATCGGGGTGATTTTCGGGTATTTCCCGGCACGGCGGGCGGCAAGCCTGAGCCCGATAGAAGCGTTGCGGCATGAGTGAAAGTCGGCGTTCAAACCGCAACCGGCTTTGTGTGAGAAGAAACGGCAAGCTGCAACTCCTCCTTGGGGATTGACCCGATCCGCTCTAATCGCTCACCGTGGAGCACGCATATCCACCCATTCTTCGAGCGCGCGCTCTATATCGTCCTGATAGGGCGGCAGGTTTTCCGTCTCACTGATAGCGCGGAGATACGCTTCCACGGCATTCCGTTGCAGCAGAGTCAGTAAGGAAAATTTCTCCTGGCACCCGCACGAATAGGGTGCGAATTCGTGCCTGTAGTCGCCATCGAGATCAGCAGTCATATAGGCGGGCAGATGAAATCGCATTCCTTCAGCATCAAGGAAGGCGGGGCTGCCGGAATGTCTGTTGAGGTCCTCCACGGGGATAGCGGCCCAGTCATTCTTCTCGTCGCCAGCACGACACGCGGCGCGAACCTCATTATTCGCATAATCGTCAAGCGCCTGCGCCTCGGAAAGGCCGACGCCACCACCCAGGGTGACACCCGCGAATGCTTCTCTCACCGCCGCTTTCGCGTTTGCGATAATATCTGGCTCCGGTCGCATCAAATAATCCGCCTGTTCAATGATGCGTTCCCCCGTCACCGTGCACCGTCGGCCATTCTCCACCCTCGGTCCGCTCGAACTGAAGGCCATTCTGCGTGTCACCCTTGGATGTCGCAGACCGCGCTCGCAGGCGCGCCTTCTCCTCCCAGTAAAATGTAAGATAAATAATGCCGACGATCAGCGTCAGACCAGCCACGACGCCGGCGACGATCAGACCTATGGTCCAGATATCAATCGAGGCGCTATTGATTTCCATCCCGGTTTCCTCCCCACGATCAGTCCTGTCAGCTGTCCGAAATACCTTTTCAGTATGGGTGGCAGGTGGTCACGCACCTCCTGCCAAACCTCGCGGAATATCCGATAACCTTGCTTCAGGGCGTCAATCGGATAGGCTCACCCTCAAGTTTATCGGATGGAGTCTGGATGTTCAAATCGGTATCGGACAGCGCCGCTGCCGCGGACGGCGGTTCGCTCGCTCTCTTCGTGGAACGAACTGACGGGCAGACGGAAGTGTTTGTGATCAATCGTTCCCTCGCGTCACGCGGCAAGCCCGACTATAACAAGGTCACTTCAAGCCTTCGGCCACTTTCCGCGGGGGATTGCGGGATGATCGCGGCGGCTCTCGAACCTCTATTGACGACGACGCCATCAATTCATCCGCTGGCGGATTTTATCGAAACCCTCAAACAGCAGTCATGATCCTTCGAAAGCTGATTTTTACGCCGGGCGCAGTTTGCGGAAAAAGAACCTCAAACCTCTCATCCATCATCCTCGGGCTTGACCCGAGGATCTACAAACGTCTCAAGCGATTTGACGGGGATGACGTCGCGTTTGTGGGAGCGCTGCGTGCATAAGAAAGGTCTGCCTCTCCATCGCAGAGATAGCCGTAACCAATCAGACGCTGGCCTCTGCCTCGCGCTGCTTTGCCAGCGCTGCCAGATCGGCAGGCTTCAACTCGACCGATTCACCACAGCCGCAGGCGGATGTCTGGTTCGGATTGTTGAAGGTGAAGCCAGAGCGCATCTTGGTCACTTCGAAATCCATCTGCGTGCCGAGCAGATAGAGCACGGCAGAAGGCTGAACCCAGACCCTGGCGCCTTCGAATTCGACCAGATCGTCCTTCGCATCCGCTTCGGTCACGAGGTCGATGGTATATTCCATGCCCGCGCAGCCGCCCTTCTTGATGCCGACGCGCACGCCCTTGGCATCAGGGCCGGAATTTTCAACGATTGCTTTAACACGCGAGGCGGCAGCCCCGGTCATGGTCATGATCGCAAAGCCCATGGGCCCATTCTCCTTCGACAATCGAGTTCAAGGCTCGATGCTTATGGATTTCAATCTAATAGCGCCTGAGAGTGTCATCAAGGGATGACACCTGTCAAAATCACGTCAGTACCAGCCGACGGCGACCTGCGCTTCTTCCGACATGCGGTCCGGCGTCCAAGGCGGATCGAAGGTCATTTCGACGGTCACACCGGAAACACCCTCGACGGCGCCCACGGCATTTTCCACCCAGCCCGGCATTTCACCGGCCACCGGGCAACCCGGGGCCGTCAGCGTCATGACGATCTTGACCATCCGGTCGTCTTCGATGTCGATCTTGTAGACGAGACCGAGTTCGAAAATATCGGCTGGAATTTCCGGGTCGTAGACGGTTTTCAGCGCCGCAATCACGTCGTCGCTGAGGCGCGCCAGCTCATCCGGCGGAATGGTGGACACCTTTTCCTGGGCTTCGGTCGCATCCTGGGTCTTTGCAGTGGCTTCGGCAGTCATGGTCTTAAACCTCAATCCTGATCTCTTATTCCGATATCAGGCGAAAAATTTGCGCGCATATTCCAGCGCCTCAACAAGAGAGTCTACTTCGGCGCGGGTATTGTAAAGGCCGAACGATGCCCGGCATGTGGAGGTGACGCCGAACCGTTTCAAGAGCGGCATGGCGCAATGGGTGCCGGCCCGCACGGCAACGCCGCGCCGGTCGATCACCATCGAGACGTCATGGGCATGGATGCCCTCGAGCTCGAAGGAGAAGATGCCGCCCTTGTCAGGCGCATTGCCGATGATGCGCAGCGAATTGATCTCGCGCAGCCGCTCAGCGGCGTAAGCCGCAAGATCTGCCTCATGCGCGGCAATCGCGGCACGGCCGAGATTGTCCATATAATCAAGCGCGTAACCGAGACCGATGGCCTGCACGATCGGCGGCGTACCCGCTTCGAAACGATGCGGCGGCTCGTTATAGGTCACATTGTCTTCGGACACGTCGAGGATCATCTCGCCGCCGCCCTGGAACGGCCGCATCTCGCTCAGGCGGTCAGCCTTGCCGTAGAGCACGCCGATGCCCGAGGGACCGTAAAGCTTGTGGCCGGTCATGACGTACCAGTCGCAATCGATATCGCGCACGTCGACCGGCATGTGAACCGCGCCCTGAGAGCCATCGACAAGCACCGGAATGCCGCGCTCATGGGCGATGCGGCAGATTTCCTTGACCGGCACGATGGTGCCCAGCGCATTCGACATATGGGTGATGGCAACGAGCTTGGTGCGCTCCGTCAGGCTTTTTTCGAAAGCCTCGATATGGAACGCGCCGTCGTCATCGACAGGCACCCAGACGAGCTTCGCGCCCTGCCGCTCGCGAATGAAATGCCACGGCACGATGTTGGAGTGATGTTCCATGATCGAGATGACGATCTCATCGCCCTCGCCGATCTTTGGCATGCCGTAACCGTAAGCAACCGTATTGATCGCCTCGGTGGAGGATTTGGTGAAGACGATCTCGTCCACCGAACCGGCATTCAGGAAACGGCGCACCTTTTCGCGCGCCGCCTCATAGGCGTCGGTTGCGGCATTGGAGAGGAAATGCAGGCCACGATGCACATTCGCATATTCATTGGAATAGGCATGAGAAACGGCGTCGATTACCACCTGCGGTTTTTGAGCGGACGCGCCGTTGTCGAGATAGACCAGCGGCTTGCCATAGACCTCGCGCGACAGGATCGGGAAATCCTTCCGCACGGCTTCAACGTCATAAGGGGCCGCCAATGCGGCGCGTTCGCTCTCAGGCATGATGTTCCAGCCAGCCGGAGATGATAGTCTCCAGCGCCTCTACCAGATTTTCTTCTTCCAGTTCCTCGGCGATCTCAGCGACGAAGGCGTTGACGAGCATCGCCCGCGCCTTTGCCCGCGGCACGCCGCGCGCCATCAGATAATAGAGATGGTTGTCGTCAATATCGGCAACCGTCGCACCGTGACCGCACTGAACGTCGTCGGCGAAGATTTCAAGCTCCGGCTTTGCCGAGAACTCGCCATCGTCAGACATCAGCAGCGTATTGCACGCCATCTTCGCATCGGTCTTCTGGGCATCGGGGGCAACCCGGATCATGCCCTGAAAAATGCCCTTTGCACGGTCGAAGACCACGTTGCGGAACACTTCTGTCGAGGTCGTGTTCGGCACGTTGTGGCCAAGAACCATCGTCACGTCGGTATGGGTTTCGCCGCCCAACAGGTTGACGCCGCGAACGATGAGGTCAGTACCCTCGCCGTCCACGTCGATGCGCAGTTCCTGCCGCACCAGCTTGCCGCCGGCATTGATGACGAATAGACGAATCTTGGCGTCCGCACCGATTTTCATGCGCAGCTGGCCAAGATGAATATCGGCCGCGCCCTGTTGCTGCAGGATGATCCAGGTCACTTCCGCACCGTCTTCGACAACGATGTCGGTGACGGAGGAAACAAGGGCGGCATCCGAAGTCACCGAAAGGTGACGCTCGATGACGGTCGCCTTCGAACCCTTGCCGAAGCGCACCGGGAAGCGGCTGTGAACCTGACCTGCGCCATGGATCGCCTGCAATTCGATCGGCTTTTCGATCTCGGCATCAGCGGGAATGTCGAGCATCAGGCCGTCGCGCACGAAGCTGCCGTTGATACGGCCGATCACGTCGTCCTTGCTGGCTTCCGCAAGGCCTGTGGCGGCCGAGCCGTCAAGCAGGCTCTCGGCAAAGCTGGAAACGCTGATGTCTTCGATCTTGCCGACATTGGCCTTGCCATGCAGCACGTAGGCGACGGACGAGCCGGCGACAACAGACGCCTGCTTGTCGATAACAGGTGCGGGCTGGTCCTCGGGAATGGCACGCAACAGGCTCTTGAGATCGGTATAGTGCCACGCCTCGATGCGGCGGGTCGGAAGACCGCCGGCCTTCAGATCGGCGAACAGCACGTCGCGGGCGGCGACAACCGCACCATTGCCCGGCAATTCGCTGAACTTGGCGGTATAGGCGTCGATCAGCGCGGTTTCCGCTGGCGTCAGCCGATTGGTCGTTTGAATGTTCATGGACATCACCTCCTGGCCTCTGGCTTAGGCCGCTTCACCGATGATGTCGGCGTAACCATTGTTTTCCAGCTCCAGCGCCAGGGCCTTGTCGCCCGAACGGATGATCTTGCCCTTGTAAAGAACGTGAACGCTATCAGGCACGATGTAATCGAGCAGGCGCTGGTAGTGGGTGATGACGACAGTGGCGCGATCCGGCGACTTCAGCGCGTTGACGCCATCAGCCACGATCTTCAGCGCGTCGATGTCGAGGCCGCTATCGGTTTCGTCGAGAACGCAGAGCTTCGGCTCCAGCAGCGCCATCTGCAGGATTTCGGCGCGCTTCTTCTCACCGCCGGAGAAACCAACGTTCAGCGGACGCTTCAGCATGTCCATGTCGATCTTCAGATCGCCGGCAGCTTCCTTGACGCGACGGATAAAGTCCGGCGTCGTCAGCTCGGCCTCGCCGCGCGCCTTGCGCTGCTCGTTCATAGCAACCTTGAGGAACTGCATGGTGGCAACACCGGGAATTTCGACCGGATACTGGAAGGCCAGGAAAATACCCTTGGCAGCGCGCTCGGCGGCATCCAGTTCCAGAATGCTTTCGCCGTTATAGAGGATGTCACCGGAGGTGACTTCATAGTCTTCGCGGCCCGACAGGATGTAGGACAGCGTCGACTTGCCGGAACCGTTCGGGCCCATGATGGCCGCAACTTCACCGGCAGCAACCTTAAGGTTGAGGCCCTTGATGATCTCGGTTTCGGTATCGGCGATCTTTGCGTGCAGGTCGATGATTTCAAGCATGGTTTTATCCTAAGAATAGTGTGAGCGAAGGTGCGCGAAACCGCGCACTCAAAGTGCGTATTCGTATGACGATCAGCCGACCGAACCTTCCAGCGAAATGCCGATCAGCTTCTGCGCTTCAACCGCAAACTCCATCGGCAGCTGCTGGATGACATCCTTCACGAAGCCGTTGACGATCAGTGCGATGGCCGACTCCTCGGGAATGCCGCGCTGCAGGCAATAGAACAGCTGGTCTTCGGAAATCTTCGACGTGGTCGCCTCATGCTCGAAATGAGCAGACGAGTTCTTCGCCTCGATATAGGGCACGGTATGCGCGCCGCACTTGTCACCGATCAGAAGCGAGTCGCACTGCGTGAAGTTGCGCGTGTTGGTCGCCTTGCGGTGAGCCGAGACCTGTCCGCGATAGACGTTTTCCGAGAAACCGGCGGCAATGCCCTTGGCGATGATGCGGCTCGACGTGTTCTTGCCGAGATGGATCATCTTGGTGCCACTGTCGATCTGCTGATGGCCGTTGGAAACCGCAATCGAATAGAATTCGCCACGGCTGTCGTCGCCGCGCAAAATGCAGGACGGGTATTTCCAGGTGATGGCAGAACCGGTTTCAACCTGCGTCCACGAAATCTTCGAACGGTTGCCACGGCAATCGCCGCGCTTGGTCACGAAGTTGTAGATGCCGCCCTTGCCGTCCTTGTCGCCCGGATACCAGTTCTGGACTGTGGAATATTTGATTTCGGCATCGTCGAGTGCCACCAGTTCCACCACGGCGGCGTGAAGCTGGTTCTCGTCGCGCTGAGGTGCCGTGCAGCCTTCCAGATAGGAGACGTAGGCGCCTTCTTCGGCGATGATCAGCGTGCGCTCGAACTGGCCGGTGTTCTTTTCGTTGATGCGAAAATAGGTGGAAAGCTCCATCGGGCACCGCACGCCCTTCGGCACGAACACGAATGAACCATCGGTAAAGACGGCCGAGTTCAGCGTTGCGTAAAAATTGTCCGTCTGCGGCACGACCGAACCGAGATATTTCTTCACCAGATCAGGATATTCGCGCACGGCTTCGGAGATCGACATGAAGATCACGCCGGCCTTTGCCAGTTCCGCCTTGAAGGTGGTGACAACGGAGACGCTGTCGAACACGGCATCCACGGCCACACGACGGTTTTCCACGCCGGCCAGGATTTCCTGTTCCTTCAGCGGGATACCCAGCTTCTCGTAAACCTTCAGCAGCTCCGGATCGACTTCGTCCAGCGACTTCGGGCCGGGCGTGCTTTTCGGTGCGGCATAATAATAGAGATCGTTGAAGTCGATCTTGGGGTAGCTGACGCGCGCCCAGGTCGGCTCTTCCATCGTCAGCCAGCGCTTGTAAGCCTCAAGACGCCATTCCAGCATCCATTCCGGCTCCTGCTTCTTGGCCGAGATGAAGCGGATCACCTCTTCCGAAAGGCCCTTCGGGGCCTTGTCGACTTCAATTTCGGTTTCGAAGCCGTATTTATACTGGTCCACATCGATCTGGCGAACCTGATCGATCGTTTCCTGAACCGCTGCCATGTCGTTCTCCAATCTCGCCGGAGCCAAGGTCCGGTGGCTTGTCAACGTATCAAGGCGGATAGCCGCCTTATCCATCTTCGGGCAAATCGTCCGTGCCGCATAAACGGGCGGAGCTTATACCCATGTAAGTGCGGGATGGCGCTTTTCACACATCCCGGCAAGCGGAAAATTGCTATTCCGCAATTCTTTGCCGCATTTTACGCGGCCTGACCGGCCAGCTTGCGCCGCCCGGCAATTTTCGTAAACGCCGCAAGCGTGCGTTCAATGTCTGCCTCATCAGTCGCGTGGCCAAGGGAAATCCTCAGTGCGCCGAGCTTGGGGTCGCGCCCCATCGCCGTCAGCACATGGCTTTCCCCCACCTTGCCGGAAGAGCAGGCCGAACCGGCCGAGAGCGCGATGCCTTCTATATCGAAGGCGATCTGGCCCGTCTCCGCCTTCAAACCGGGCAAGGTGAAAAACGTGGTATTGCCGACACGTCCGACATCCTCGCCGTGGATGATCACGTCAGGCGCATTTGCCCGCATGCCGTCTTCCAGCCTTGCGCGCAACGCGACAAGACGCGTCGCTTCCGCCTCGAGATTTTTCGCGGCAACAGCGGCCGCGGCACCAAAACCGAGGATCGACAGGGTATTTTCAGTACCCGAACGGTGTCCCTTTTCCTGGCCGCCACCATGGATCAGCGGCTTCGGCATCATCACCTCGCCGCGCGAGATCAAAGCTCCCGCACCCTTCGGGCCACCAAGCTTGTGGGACGAGAGGACGAGGAAATCCGCATCGAGCCTATTGATATCGAGCGAAATGCGGCCGGCTGCCTGCACGGCATCGACAATCATCAATCCACCCGCCGTATGCGCAAGTCGCGCCGCTTCCGCCACCGGCTGAAGAATGCCCGTCTCGTTATTGACCAGCATGCAGGCGACCATCGGCAAGCCGGCGGATTTGTCATGCGAAGACAACAGCGCTTCGAGTGCGGCAAGATCGACGACACCCGCTGACGTAACGGGAATTTCCGTAACGTCAGCCTTGCCAAACCGACCGCCCTCACGAAAAGCCGGATGTTCGATGGCCGAGACATAAAGACGGCCATAGCGCACGGGAGCGCGCCCCATCCTGAAATCCGGCGTCAGCCCCAGATTGCCCTCTCCCGTCGCCCCGCTGGTAAGGGTGACGGGGGATGCCGGTGCGCCGCAAAGCCCCGCCACATCACGACGGGCAGCCTCAACGGCCGCGCGGGCGGCACGCCCTTCCCGGTGCACGGAGGACGGGTTGCCGGCAATCTCCAGCGCGGAGACGAGAACCTCCCGCACGGCGGGCAAAAGCGGCGCCGTGGCGTTCCAGTCCATATATGTGCGCGTCAAACCCGTCATCGCGGAATAGTTTCGCTCAATCTTAATTGCGCCAAAACGCATTTTTCTTGAAATTACAGTTGCGCTTGCCTTATGACACGACCGAGTGCTTAAGCACACGCAAAGTTTCGAATTATTCTAAACTGCGTTCTAGAAAAGATGACACAGTTCGTCAAGTCTTCTCATCGGAAGAATGCGGTTGGAGAATGAAAAAACACGACCGGAGTACCAATGCCCGAAGTCATTTTTAACGGCCCTGCGGGTCGCCTCGAAGGCCGTTATCAACCCTCCAAGGAAAAGAGCGCGCCGATAGCGATCATCCTTCATCCGCATCCGCAGTTCGGCGGCACGATGAACAACCAGATCGTCTATCAGCTGTTCTATCTTTTCCAGAAGCGCGGCTTCACCACGCTCCGGTTCAATTTCCGCTCCATTGGCCGCAGCCAGGGCGAATTCGACCACGGCGCGGGCGAGCTTTCCGACGCCGCTTCCGCTCTCGACTGGGTGCAGAGCCTGCATCCCGATTCGAAAAGCTGCTGGGTTGCCGGTTATTCCTTCGGCGCCTGGATCGGCATGCAGCTTCTGATGCGCCGTCCGGAAATCGAAGGCTTCATGTCGATTGCACCGCAGCCCAATACCTACGACTTCTCCTTCCTCGCCCCCTGCCCGTCTTCCGGCCTCATCATCAACGGCGATTCCGACAAGGTCGCGCCTGAGAAGGACGTGAATGGTCTGGTGGAAAAGCTGAAGACCCAGAAGGGCATCCTCATCACCCACCGCACCCTTCCCGGCGCCAACCACTTCTTCAATGGCAAGGTGGATGAGCTGATGGGCGAATGCGAGGACTACCTCGACCGTCGCCTGAATGGTGAACTGGTGCCGGAACCGGCAGCGAAGCGTATTCGGTGATAAGCCGCGCATCGTCGGGGCAGGTCTTGATCTAGCTACAGTGATCGACGGCGGGCTTGGCTTACCCCCCTCTGCCCTGCCGGGCATCTCCCCCTCAAGGGGGGAGATCGAATCGTGGCGACCTATCGGCCACCTTGAACGTAGCAGCTTAGGTAAAGAGCAGGCGTCTGGCTGATCTCCCCCCTTGAGGGGGAGATGCCCGGCAGGGCAGAGGGGGGTGAGCCACACCCGCCGTCGTCTATTACGCCCTCACCAAAACCCCACCCGTCACCGGCTCATTCACACCCGTCGTTCCGGGGTAGGTCAGCGGCAAGCCTTTAAGCGATCGCACGGCCAGATAGGCCCAGGCCTCCGCCTCCATCGCCCCGCCATCGAAACCCGCCTCTTCCGCCGCAATCACCCGCGCGCCCCCCTTTGCGGCAAGGCTCGCGAATTCTTCCATAATCACCGGGTTGAGACGCCCGCCACCGCAGACCACATAGGTTTTTGCTTCTTCCGGCAGATAGCTCGCCGATTTGAGGATTGCAGCGCCCGTCAGATGCGACAGCGTGCGCGCGCCGTCGGCAAACGAGGCCTCGCCCTTTTGCGGTGGCACAAAATCGCTGCGATCAAGGGAGCGGCGGATATTGGCCGAGAAGAACGGGCTTTCCATGTAGCGGGTGACGAGCGAGGCAACGACACTGCCGCCCGCCGCCGTCCTGCCACCCTTGTCGAAGGCTTTCCCCGTATGCGCCTCGATCCACTGGTCGATCAACATGTTGCCGGGACCGCTGTCGAAAGCGGCAAGTCGCCCTCCTTCGCCGATATAGGTAAGGTTGGATATGCCACCAATATTGACGAAGACGGCAGGCGTTTCGAACTCTGCCGGCAGATTGGCGGAGAGCGCCATGTGATAGGCGGGAATGAGCGGCGCGCCCTGCCCGCCATGTACCATGTCGTTCGCCCGCATGTCGTAAACCACATCGATGCCGGTTTCTTCAGCCAGAAGCGCGCCGTCGCCGATCTGCACGGTCAGCGCCTCATCCGGGCGGTGCAGCACCGTCTGGCCATGAAAACCGATCACATCGATATCGCCGGCTTCAAGCCGGTGACGGTGGAGGAAGGATTTGACCGCCGCGGCATGGGCAAGCGTCAGCTTGCGCTCTGCCTCACCAAGATCGCCGGGACGCTCGCGCCGTTCGCGAATGGATTTGGCTGTCACAAGCGCCTTCTGCCAGATGGCCCGCAGGCCGGCATCATAGGGGAAATAACCGCTCGGCCCGGGCCGCACCACGCGTTCGCCATCCGTGCGCAGAAGGGCGATATCGATGCCGTCCATCGATGTTCCGCTCATCAGCCCGATCGCCGTTTTGACCTCGCCCACGCGCCGCTCCTTTGCAATATCGAATCATGCTTACACGAATCGCCGTTATTCATGGCCGAAACGGGTGCACTTTTCAAAAAACAATGGTAAAGCCCCCGGCGTTCATTGGCTGCCAATGACGATAAATATCCAACCAGAAAGAAAAAGGTCATGTCCAGGTTCAAGTCCGATTTCCTCCGCACGCTCGACGAGCGCGGCTTCATTCACCAGATCTCCGACGAGTCGGGTCTCGACGAACTGTTCGCCAAGGAAACCGTGACCGCCTATATCGGCTATGATCCGACGGCCTCGAGTTTGCATGTCGGCCACCTCACCCAGATCATGATGCTGCACTGGATGCAGAAGACCGGCCATCAGCCGATTTCCCTGATGGGCGGCGGCACCGGCATGGTCGGCGATCCGTCTTTCAAGGAAGAGGCCCGCAAGCTGATGACGATCGACATGATCGAGGACAACATCACCTCGCTCAAGCACGTCTTCGCCAACTACCTCGATTATGACCGCGCGGAAAACCCGGCGCTGATGATCAACAATGCCGACTGGCTGCGCGGCCTCAATTACCTCGAGTTCCTGCGCGATGTCGGCCGCCACTTCTCGGTCAACCGCATGCTGTCCTTCGACAGCGTGAAGACGCGCCTCGACCGCGAGCAGTCGCTGTCCTTCCTCGAATTCAACTACATGATCCTTCAGGCCTACGACTACGTGGAACTGAACCAGCGCACCGGTTGCCGCCTGCAGATGGGCGGTTCCGACCAGTGGGGCAACATCATCAACGGTATCGATCTCGGTCACCGCATGGGGACACCGCAGCTTTACGCGCTGACCTCGCCGCTCCTCACCACCTCCTCGGGTGCGAAGATGGGCAAGTCGGCATCGGGCGCCGTTTGGCTGAACAAGGATCTGCTGCCGGTCTATGATTTCTGGCAGTACTGGCGCAACACGGAAGATGCGGATGTCGTTCGCTTCGCGAAGCTCTTCACCACGCTGCCGATGGATGAGATCGCCCGCATTGCGGCGCTTGGCGGATCGGAGATCAACGAGGCGAAGAAAATCCTCGCGACCGAAGTAACGGCGATCCTGCATGGCCGCGCCGCTGCGGAAGAAGCTGCGGAAACGGCGCGCAAGACTTTCGAGGAAGGCGCGTTGGCTGAAAACCTGCCCTCCATCGAGGTTCCGGCATCCGAACTCGAAGCCGGCGTCGGCGTTCTCTCGCTCATCGTGCGCGCCGGTCTCGCCGGTTCGAACGGCGAGGCCCGCCGCCATGTTCAGGGCGGCGCGGTGAAGATCAACGACATCGGCGTTTCCGATGAGCGTCAGAGCATTGGTTCCGGTGAAGTGACCGGCGACGGCGTCATCAAGCTCTCGGTCGGCAAGAAGAAGCACGTGCTGGTTCGCCCGGCGTAACGCCCGCACCAAAGCTGTTATTGAGGGCCGCGAAAGCGGCCCTTTTTATTGGAACTCGAAGATCTGCCGGAAGACGCCGGGCGCGATGAGCGACAGCGGATTAATCGTCAGCTTCGGCTGGTCCGTCTGGCCTGACAGCTTGAAGGTAATGCCGAGCAGACCCCGGTCGCGGCCATTGCCAAGGAAGATGCCGATGAAAGGCAGTTCCCCGAACAGCCGGTTCAGACCATAGGCAGGCATGAAGGTGCCGGTCATGTCCATGCGGCCGCTCTGGTCCTTCAAGAGCCCCTGGAATGTCGCGCCGATCTGTTCACCGCGCACGACGCCGTTTTCCACCGCCACCGAACCGTTGACATAAACGAGGCGGGCAAAACCGCGCTGGAATTTTTCCGAACTGACATCGATATTGCGGCGCACCGCATTGTTGAGGCTCCTGCCGTCCTCACCCGTCGGTGTGGCGACGATGTCCTGCAGCTTGGCTTCGTTGACGACGGCAAAATTGCGCAGGTCGAGCGAGCCACTCCAGTCGCTGCCATTGGACGTCGTCAGCGCAAGATTGAGCAGGCCGCCGCGGATGCGGCTGTAGATATTGGCAAAACGGGCGAGCGAACCCGCATCGCTGCTGGTCAGCGTTACGGTTCCCGTCGCCCCGCGATTGGTGGTCTGGGCGACGACCGCCTGGCCGTTGCCGGTGACACCGCGGAAATCAACCGAGCGTACCTTGCCGTCCCGCACGCTGACATCGGCGCTGACATTGCCGAGGATTTCGTCGTTGAAACCGTAAACCTTGTCGAACTGCGCCTTGACGGAAAGTGTGGGCTGCGAGCGGGATGCGCCGTCGCTGCCGCTGGAGGGGCTGCGCAGCTTCGAAATGAAGGGCCTGAGATCGGCGGATTTGCCCGATGCATTGATGATATAGCCGTTCTTCGACGCGGCGACCGAAACGGCGTAATTGTCGGAGGGCGAGAGTTGCACGCGGCTGAGATCGGCGGAAATCAGCCCGTTCTTGCTGAAGGCGATATCGCCGGCAGCGCCGAAACCGTCACCATCGAGTGAGAAGTCGCTGATCGTCGTGCGCCCATCAGCCACTTCCATGGTCAAGGTGGCATTGGCGGGAAAGCCGATACCCTTGCTCCAGCCGAGCCCGGGCAGAATGATCGACGCCTTGGTCAGATCAAGCCGGATGTCCTGGCGTTTGGGGTCAGCGCCGTCGATTTCGATCGCCGTCGTGCCGCCGAGGACCGTGGACAGTTCAGGGGCGAGCTTGGCGACCTGCGTCTCATTGAGGGTTGCCTTCAGCGACAGTGTCGGCGCGATATCGCTCTTCTTGCGCACCGGCTCCGTCATCACGATGTCCATCGGCACGTCGTCCACGCGGCCCTTGCCCTCCAGTTTGAGCTGGCGGTCGTCCAACGTCATGAAGCCATCGAGAGCGGTCACCTTGTGGCCGGCGAAGGGCTTCGTCAGCGACAGGTTTTTCAGGTCGAGATCGGCCGTCCAGACCGGCGGCGGCGGGTTGTGGCTGGAAAGCAGGCCAACGGTGAGATTCGCGTGGGCTTTGACATCACCGGTGAAATCTTCCGGTTTGAACTGCGTGTCCTTGAGCGCATTGATGGGTTTGAGTGTCGCAAGCTCGGCCACGGCGTCGGCCGAACCTGAAACGTTCAACTCGAGATTTCCGAGCAGCGGCTTGTCGTAAACAGCGGAAATGAGAAAGCGGCTGTTCTCCAGCGCGAGCGAGCGGTTCGACGGGAAATAGGTGGTGCCCTGCTTGATATCGACGGCCATCTTGCCGCCGACAAGGTCAAAATGCGCATCGACATCGCGCAACGGTGGAATGTCGCCGGTGGTATTGAGACGCGTATCATCGATATCGAAGCGGATCTGCATTTCGCTTTCGCCCAGCACCAGAGGGCAGCCGGGGCCGCACATCCGTCCCTGCGGGATGAAGATCGCGATTGACCCATTGGTTACGGTGCCGCCGTAAAGATTGGATACCACCCAGTCGCGTGGTTTGTGCGCCATCCAGAACGGCCAGAGCTGCTTGACCGCCGTGGCCTCCATCTTCGGAATCTGTCCGCCGAAACTGATTTCCGG
Source organism: Agrobacterium tumefaciens str. B6 (assembly GCF_001541315.1). Taxonomy (GTDB): domain Bacteria; phylum Pseudomonadota; class Alphaproteobacteria; order Rhizobiales; family Rhizobiaceae; genus Agrobacterium; species Agrobacterium radiobacter. Next base: position 87,573 of record NZ_LMVK01000004.1, read on the forward strand.
CGAGCCCTGGCCGAACCGGATTTTCAGCGATCCCGCCATGTCTCCGAGCGGGCCCGTGACATAAAGCGCGGGAACATCGAGCTGTTTCGTCGCCGCCGTAAAATGCCCGTCCGCCTTCAGGCTGAAAGGAACAGGGGCCTCCCCCGAAGCTTCGGACGAAGCAACGCCATTGTCGATCCGCAACGAAAGACCGAAGCCGTCTTCCGTATCGCTGATTTCACCGGCGACCGGAATAATAGTCCGGCCGAGCTCCAGCCGCGAATTGTCGATGACGAGGGTGCTTTTTGCAAAGTCATAATGCGCATTGACGGTGCCTGCCGTGAAGGTCTGGGCTTCGCCGCCAATCCGAAGCGTGCCGTTGCCCATGCCGAGGGAAACGTCCAGGCGCGGCTCCTGCCCCTGCGTGGCCCGCCGAGCGACAATGTTGACGCCTGTCTTGACGTTCAGACCTTCATGAAGATTGCCGTCGGGATCGTATTTTTCCAGGAACGGGCCGATATCGAAACCGTCGATGCGGGCCTCGAAGCCGTTGATCACGCCGCCCGCGCCGGAGGTTTTGAGCGACACGCTGGCAATTTCACCGTTAAACAGCGTTTCGCCATCAAGCGAATAGCCGCCCTGTTGATCCGGCGTCAGCGACAATTCGCGCACTTCGATGGTGCGCGGCTTGCCCAGCTCGCCGGGCGGCAGGTGAACCGAAACGCTGGAGATATCGATCTCCTCGGTTCCGCTGCTCAGGAAAGCCTGGGCGAGCTTGTCGAGCTGTCCGAAGGCATCCTGCAATTGCTGCGGTACGGCGTCGAGCTTGACGCTGGTGAGATCGAACCCGTTACCCTTGGGCAAAAGCGCGGTATCGAGCTCCATCCCGTCAGCTTCGAGGCTTTGCACCGAGACACGGCCGGTCAGAAGCGCAAGCGGATCGAGCGCCATGCCGATCGCTCGGGCCCGGCTCAGATGCTGGCCGGATTCCTTCTCAACGATATCCACGTCCTCAGCCACCAGCGCAAGGCGCAGCCCGGTGGAAAACCTGATCGCCGAAGAACCGATCCGCGCGCTGTAGTGTGGACCGAGCGCCTTTTCCAGCGCCTGCTGCGCCTGGCTGGAAAGCGTCGCATCGATCGATCCGGTCTCGACGGAAAGAATGATGCCGCCGATGGAGAGGAAGGCCAGCACGAAAAGCGCCGCGAAAATCTTGACGAAGGCTCGCACCATGGAGCGCGGCGCGGGGCAATGAACGATGATGGGATCTTCGGCCTGCGCCGAAGGAAGATCATGCAGCGCAATGATATCACGCCTGCCGAACTTGACCTTTTCACCCCTGACTTCAGCCATACGCCCTTGTTTGCCCTTGAATAGCTTTTGTTTCGCCGCAACACCGGAGCGGATGGCGAAAAGTATAAGCGGTTTCCGTCTGGAATCCCGCTCTAATTCTTTAGCCCAGATCACGATTGAGATTTAAGATCGTTTCGACCTCAAATCTCAATCGTGATCTGGACGACGCGCGGTTTCGCTATATATCGAATGTGGCGACTTTCACTCAACATCCCGGCGAAAGAAAGGTAGATTATGACAGACTTGACGATTGGCGGCACCGCTCCCGATTTTACTTTGCCCCGTAACGGTGAAGGGACGGTGACATTGTCCAAACTGCAAGGCAAGGCCGTCATCCTCTATTTCTACCCGAAGGACGACACATCAGGCTGCACCGCCGAAGCCATCGACTTCAGCGCGCTGGGCGGCGAATTCGAGGCCGCCAACGCCGTCGTCATCGGCATTTCGCCCGACAGCGTCAAAAGCCACGACAAATTCGCGGCAAAACACGCGCTCTCCGTCATGCTGGCCGCCGATGAGGAGAAGAAGGTGGTGGAAGCCTACGGCGTCTGGAAGGAAAAAAGCATGTATGGCAAAAAATACATGGGTGTCGAACGCACCACCTTCCTCATCGCGCCGGATGGAAAAATCGCGGAAGTCTGGAACAAGGTGAAGGTCGCGGGTCACGCGCAGGCCGTTCTTGAGGCCGTGAAGAAGCTCTGAGGGGCCAATCCGTCGTGACGCCCCCATTCAAGATCATTTCGCTCCGAGGCGGCGCGACGGATGCCATCGTGAGCGCCGATCTCGACAGAAAAACCGCGCTCGCGCAGGAAACGGCAACGCGCTGGTTTGCGCGCCGCCTGTCGCTGCGCTCCCCGCTCGACCCGCCGCTGCCCGAACGTCCAGGCAGGCCCGAGAAGCCGAAACTCGTGCCGCCAACCGCCGTGGAACGCCGCTCGCTTCACAGCGTCAAGGGACGGATCGCGCTGCTGCATGCCATCGCCCATATCGAACTCAACGCCGTCGATCTCGCACTCGACATCGTCGCCCGATATGCCAGCGAGCCCGTGCCGCATTCCTTTTTCGATGGCTGGATGCAGGTCGCCTTCGAAGAGGCAAAACATTTCCGGCTGGTGCGCGACCGCCTGAGAAGCCTCGGCGCCGACTATGGCGATCTGCCGGCCCATGACGGGCTCTGGCAGGCAGCGCATTCCACCCGCAACGATCTCACCGCACGGCTGGCGGTCGTCCCGCTCATCCTGGAAGCGCGCGGACTGGACGTCACCCCTTCCCTGCAGGCCAGGATGCGCGAGACCGGCGATCTCGAAAGCGCCGCCGTTCTCGACGTCATCTATAATGATGAAAAGGGCCATGTCGCCATCGGCGCGAAATGGTTCCGGTTCCTGTGCGCGCGTGAAAAGAAGGACCCGGCCGCAACTTTCAGGCAGCTGGTGCGCGCCAATTTCCGCGGCCCGCTGAAACCGCCCTTCAACGACCTTGCCCGAGCCGAGGCCGGTCTTACGCCTTCGTTTTACCGCTCGCTGACCGCCGTCAGCAATAGCTGACACCCGCAACTCACCTCCCGCAAAACTTCGTTAACCTTAACGAATTATGATTCCCCTTAAGAAATCGGCCAGTCCGGAGAGAGATTGTGACTGATACGGCGGAAAACCGGGTATTCGGCAAAAAGCGTGAGCCGCACGTGCTCATTCTCGCGCGCGGCGACAGGGTGCGGCACATGACCATCCGGCCGTGGATGGCGGCGCTTGCCGGCTGCACGATCGGCCTGTTTTCACTCGGCTATCTCGGCGCCACAAGCTATCTCATCTTGCGTGACGACCTCATCGGCGCGACCATGGCGCGCCAGACCCGCATGCAGAACGACTATGAAGACCGCATCGCGGCACTCCGGGCACAGGTGGACCGTGTCACTTCCCGGCAGCTGCTCGATCAGCAGGTTGTTGAAAAGAAAGTGGAAAAGCTGCTGGAACAGCAGGCGGCGCTAACCTCGCGGCACGGCCGCATGAGTGAATTGCTGGAGCGCGCCGAAAATTCCGGCATCGCCGCCTCCCCGGCCGCGCCCTCGTCTCTTTCGAACGCCATGGCGCCGGAAAAACGCGCTGACCTCTCCGGCGGCCTTTCGGCCATTGAAAAGCTGATGGCGCCACGCAGGCCACAGGCGGAAAAGCCCGCCACATCAGACAGACGCGCCGCGTATGTACCCGAAGCCGGCGAAACGCCATCCGATCGGGCCGATCGGGTGTTCTCCAAGGTGACACTGTCGCTGAAGGATATCGAACGCCAGCAGATATCGCGCATAGCCAGACTGACCAGCGACGCCGAAGACAAGGCGAACGCGATGCAGGACATCATCCGGCAGGCGGGCCTGAAAATCGAGGAAAGCGGCACGAACGACATAGGCGGTCCCTATGCCGATCCCGAGCGCGGTGAAGGCGATCCCTTCAACCTGTCGCTTACCAATCTCGACAATGCCCTGAATAGGCTCGACATCGTCAAGGAAACCGCAACCGCCCTGCCCTTCGGCAACCCTGCTCCCGGCCGGGCGATCACAAGCCGATTCGGCAACCGGATGGATCCGTTTCTCGGCCGCCCGGCCCTGCATACCGGCATCGATTTTCGCGCCGAGACCGGTGCTGACGTCAAATCCACCGGCGCGGGCAAGGTGACGGTGGCGGAAAACTCAGGCGGCTACGGCAATATGGTCGAGATCGATCACGGCCAGGGGGTCTCGACGCGATTCGGCCATCTCTCCGCCATTCTGGTGAAAGCCGGCGACAAGGTCGAAGCAGGCGACGTCATTGGCCGTGCCGGCAGCACCGGTCGCTCCACCGGTCCGCATGTGCATTATGAGGTGCGCCGCAACGATACGCCTGTTGATCCCATGCGGTTCCTGATCGCTGGAACGGAACTCAAAACCTATTTAAAATAGCAGCACGATTTTAATGCTTTTTTTGCGCTTTTTACGATAAATCGCTGAAATCTGCACCAAAGGCTGAGAAGCCCCGCCCGAACCCCGCTGTTTCGCGCGCTTTCCCCGTTGTTTCCTTGACTTTCCGGCAATTTGGGCATATCCCCGCGCCAAGTCTTTGCAAGTGCCGCAGCGGCACGCAGGTGTTCTTACCGAACCAGAACGGAAAAAGTTCTTCCTTTGACAACATTCTCTGATCTTGGCCTGAGCCAAAAAGTTCTTTCCGCTATTGCAGATGCCGGCTACACGACGCCGACACCCATTCAGGCTGGCGCCATTCCGCCGGCGCTGGAAAAGCGTGATATCTGCGGTATCGCACAGACCGGCACGGGCAAAACCGCGTCCTTCGTTCTGCCGATGCTCACCCTGCTCGAAAAGGGCCGTGCGCGCGCCAGAATGCCGCGCACCCTGATCCTCGAGCCGACCCGTGAGCTTGCAGCACAGGTGGCGGAGAACTTCGAGAAATACGGCAAGAATCACAAGCTGAACGTCGCCCTCCTCATCGGCGGTGTTTCCTTCGAAGACCAGGACCGCAAGCTGGAGCGCGGCGCCGATGTGCTGATCTGCACGCCCGGCCGCCTTCTCGACCATTGCGAGCGCGGCAAGCTCCTGATGACCGGCGTGGAAATCCTCGTCATCGACGAAGCCGACCGCATGCTCGACATGGGCTTCATTCCCGATATCGAGCGTATCGCCAAGATGATCCCCTTCACCCGGCAGACGCTGTTCTTCTCGGCCACCATGCCGCCGGAAATCCAGAAGCTGGCTGACCGGTTCCTTCAGAACCCGACCCGTATCGAAGTCGCCAAGCCTTCTTCCACGGCAAAGACCGTGACGCAGCGCATCGTCGCCGCGCACAACAAGGACTATGAGAAGCGCGCCGTGCTGCGCGATCTCGTCCGTGCCGAGGAAGCCGAACTCAAGAACGCGATCATCTTCTGCAACCGCAAGAAGGATGTGGCCGATCTGTTCCGCTCGCTCGACCGCCACGGCTTTTCCGTGGGCGCGCTGCATGGCGACATGGACCAGCGTTCGCGCACCACGATGCTGCAGAACTTCCGCGACGGAAACCTGTCGCTGCTGGTCGCCTCCGACGTCGCGGCACGCGGGCTGGATATTCCCGATGTCAGCCACGTCTTCAACTTCGACGTTCCCATTCATGCCGAAGACTATGTCCACCGCATCGGCCGTACCGGTCGTGCGGGCCGTTCGGGCAAGGCCTTCACCCTCGTCACCAAGAGCGATGCGAAATATCTCGACGCGATCGAAAAGCTGATCGCCGAGAAGATCGAGTGGCTGAGCGGTGACCTGTCCTCACTCCCCGCGCCCATGGAAAGCTTCGAGAGCAATTCCAGCCGCCGGGGGCCCAAGGAACGTGGCGGTAGAGGTCGCGACAGGAACCGTCGCGATGCACCCGCATCGCCGGTCGAAAACATCAATCAGGATGCACAGTCCGCTGTGGATACGGACATTGCGGCTCACGGAGAAGACAAGGTGAAGGCAGAACGCAGACCGGAAAAGACCCCGCGCAATTCCGAGCGCAACAGCCGCAACCAGCCGCACGCCAATGACGACAACCGCGACCGCCGCCGCCATTATCGCGACCACGACGATGGCCCGACACCGGTTGGTTTCGGCGACGACATTCCCGCCTTCATGCTGATCGTGGCCAACGCTAAGGCTTGACCAGCGCAATGGACAATATGACATCAACCATCAAGCCCGGCCTCGATTTTCCGGGCGTTGGTGTCGGCCTTGTCATATTGCGTAACGAGCGCGTACTTTTATGCCGGCGCCTGAAGGCGCCGGAAGCCGGATACTGGAGCATTCCGGGCGGCAAGGTCGATCACCTTGAAACTTCCCTCGCCGCAGCACGCCGCGAGGCCGAAGAGGAAACCGGCCTTGAGATCGGCGACGTCGAATTTCTCTGTCATAGCGAATTTATCGATACGCAAGACCGTCACCACTGGGTTTCGCTGATCTTCGTCACCCGCGACGCGCAGGGTGAGCCGGCATTGACCGAACCAGACAAACTTTCCGCCATCGGCTGGTTCGATCCGGGTGAACTTCCCGAACCCATCTCCGCCTTTGCCAGGGACGCCCTGGCCGCCCTGAAATAAGGCCGCACAAGCGGCCAACCGGCCCCGCCTGCAGGCAACAAGGGCGTTCGACGGGCAATTTCACACAGTCATACGATCTATACGCCGGAGTTGGATTTACCCTCTCCGCGCTATATCTTTTCCAGAAATACAAAAATGAAAGAACGTCTTTGCGCCAGGCTTTCAGAATTCAATTTAAAATTGCTTAAATTAGCTTCATGTAAAAAACCGCCCCAGTTGCCTGAAGCGGTTTATACGTAATGAAAAAAATAGAATATAGAATGTAATATAGTCTGGCAGTGCTTATAATCGGAACACTTTCCGAGGCCTGTTACAGCCAATTTCAGTCGTCCCCTGAAACAGTTACATCTAAGCTAATCATTTACTTTCCGTCAAGCAAATCTTCTCGCAAATGCGAAAAAAACATGGCGTAAAAGCGGTGAATAATTGGAAGGATTATATATTCGTCATATATATCAATAAATTATGCAATTGATAATAAAATGTGCATGTTTTTGTGCTGCACTCTGAAAAGCATAAACCTAGCTCAGTCTTTTCTAAACTGTGCTTATACGCGGCACATGTAATAGATTTATGAAGTAACGCAACTCACGGCAGGAACACGAAATACCTCCTCGTCCAGTCGGCGCAAAGGAGGAACAACTTCACCGCAAGAACAGCCGCGCCGTGAGACCGGTCGCGCGCAATTGCACCGAACGCAAACAATCAAAAGTTGTTGGACTGCTCCGCGCCCTCGAATCGGGCAACTTCCGATCAAAACCGCCGCCCTGCGCTTGGCGATATGCGATTAAGATGAAACCGCAGCGATTTTTCCTTTGGAAAACCGGTTGTTGCCGATAAACATCAAGCCGGGACAACAGGATTTCTATCGCGTCATGCTTTCACTTCGCCTGCTAACGATCATCGCCGGTTTTGCCTTCGCGGGCTCAGCAAGCGCGGCATCGATTGGCATTGTTGCCCCGCAGAACGGTCCTTACGAGCTTCTGGGCCAGCAGATGCGGCAGGGGGCGAAGGCGGCGGCGGCCAAGCTCGGGCTTGATGTCGTGGAAATCCACGAGAGCTGCGAAGACGGCAGCGGCGGCGCGATTGCCGATGGCCTCGTGGCGGCCAAGGTCAGCGCCGCGATCGGGTTTTTATGCACGGAGACGCTTCAGGGCGTTCTGCCGCCATTGAAAGCGGCCGCCATTCCCGCGATCACACTTTCCAGCCGCGCGCCGATCCTGATGGAAGATGCGCTGAAATACGGCTGGCCGCTCTTCCGCCTCGCCCCATCAGACCGGGCCGAATCGGACAGGATCGCCGAAGTCATCCTGCGCGACTGGAAGGGACACTCCATCGGACTTGTGGATGACGGCACGATCTATAGCCGCGAGCTGGTGGACCGCATCCGCTCGGCGCTCGAGGAAAACGGCCTCAAACCCACCTTCACCGATACGATGCGGCCCAACCAGGAACAGCAGGTAGCGCTGGTGCGCCGGCTGGCGCGCACCGGCATCTCCCATGTCTTCGTGGGCGCAGAGCGCAACGACGTCGCGATCATCGCCCGGGATGCCGCATCCGAAAACCTTCCCTTGACCATCATGGGCGGCGACGCCATGAACGCCGCCAACAACCCGGTTCCCCTGGTCGCGAATGTGCTGGCCGTCACGCGCCCGGCCTATGACGCCCTACCCTCCGCCCAAGCCATCGCCGGCGAATTGCGGGGCGCAGGCATCGAACCTGAGGGCTATATCCTGCCCGCTTATGCCGCGGCCGAACTCACCGCCGCCCTTGCAGAGGCAGTGCAGGCGCAGTCGAAACCCGGGCCGGAAATATTGGCTGGCGGCGCCGTCTTCAAAACCGTCATCGGCGATCTCGGCTTCAACCCGTCACACGACCTTTCCGACAATCCCTATCGCCTGCAGCGCTGGAACGGCCAGCGTTTCGAACCGGCGGACAAGGCGGAAAGACAATAGGCAACGCGGCAGCAACGGAAATTCGATGAAACGCGGCTGAAAACCGCCGGCAACCGCGCGGCCAGCCGTTTCAAACCCGGATACTTGATGTTAAAGGCAGCTTACGCAACGCGTCGAGAGGAGTTTGCCCCATGTCCCTGCCCATCCGCATAGCCCCTTCCATTCTGGCTGCCAATTTCGCCAAGCTCGGACAGGAAGTCGCCGATGTCACGGAAGCAGGCGCGGACTGGATCCATCTCGATGTGATGGATGGCCATTTCGTCCCCAATATTTCCTTCGGCCCTGATGTCATCAAGGCGCTGCGCCCGCACAGCATGGCGTTCTTCGACTGCCATCTGATGATCGCACCCGTTGATCCCTATCTCGAAGCCTTCGCCAAGGCCGGCTGTGACAGCATCACCGTGCACGCGGAAGCAGGGCCTCACCTGCACCGCTCGCTGCAGACGATCCGCGGGCTCGGCAGGAAGGCCGGCGTGACGCTGAACCCCGCCACGCCGCTTTCGGTTATCGAGAACGTGCTTGATGATGTCGATCTCGTCCTGATCATGAGCGTCAATCCCGGTTTCGGCGGGCAGAAGTTCATTCCGGCCATGCTCGACAAGATCCGCGCGGCAAAGGCAATGATCGGCGACCGGCCGATCGAACTGGAAGTGGATGGCGGCGTGACGGCGGAAACCGCGGGCGCAATCGTTGCCGCCGGTGCGAATGCGCTGGTGGCCGGCTCGGCCGTCTTCAAGGGCGATGGCGTCGCCGACTACCGCAAGACCGTCGCTCAGTTGCGTGCGGCGGCGGAAGCCGGGCGGACGTAGCCCGCCACCGCTGAATGCGGACAGGCCGGAGACGGCACAGCAAGGCGTTGGGGGGATTTTCATGGGAAGCGACAGGCGGGGGTTCCGGGACACGGCTTCGGCAGCGCTATTTACGCTGCTCGGCGCGTTTGTCTGGGCCCTCTGCTCAGCCGCGGCCGCCGCCATCGGCCTCTATGTCAGGAACCGGCTGGAAACCGACCACGCCACCGACATAATCACGCTTTTCTTCGTGGGCGGCCTTTTCGGCTGGATGCTAGCCATGGCCGCGTTGCACTTCCTCCCCCCGTCCACCGCCCTGCCGCTGCGTTTCGCGGCGGCCTGTCTTGCCATCGCTTTTTTCACGCTGGCTATCGCGGCGGCGTTCTTCGCTTTCGAGTACCGGATTTTCTATGCGCAATGGCACGCGCCGGCATTCTCCCGCATCTGGTTTTTCCAGCAACTCTTCACATCGCTCGGCGCGATTTACCAGTTCTGCGTTCTGGGTCTTGGATTATATCTACCCTTTGCCGCCGTTCCGCTCCTGCCTGCGGGTGCATTCCTTTGCCGACGTGCGCAACGAGCAACATAGGCATGTGGCTTGATAGATTGAGATTACCGGAACACTTTGCTAAACGGGCAGCAAAATTCCTCCACAAAGAAAGTCATTGCCATGATCCCTCGTTACTCCCGGCCGGAAATGGTCGCCATCTGGTCGCCGGAAACAAAGTTCCGCATCTGGTTCGAGATCGAGGCACATGCCTGTGACGCGCTGGCCGAACTCGGCGTCATCCCCAAGTCGGCTGCCCAGACCATCTGGGAAAAGGGCGGCAGCGCCACCTTCGACGTCGCCCGCATCGATGAAATCGAAGCCGTCACCAAGCATGACGTCATCGCCTTCCTCACCCATCTTGCCGAATTTGTCGGTCCCGACAGCCGTTTCGTGCATCAGGGCATGACCTCGTCGGACGTGCTTGATACCACGCTCAACATCCAGCTCGTGCGCGCCGCCGATCTTCTGCTCGCCGATATGGACCGGGTTCTGGCAGCGCTGAAAACCCGCGCCTTCGAACACAAGAACACGGTGCGCATCGGCCGCAGCCACGGCATCCATGCCGAGCCCACCACCATGGGTCTGACCTTTGCCCGCTTTTATGCCGAGATGCACCGCAACCGCGAGCGCCTCGTCAATGCCCGCGCCGAAATCGCCACGGGCGCGATCTCCGGCGCCGTCGGCACCTTCGCCAATATCGATCCGCGCGTCGAAGAACATGTCTGCGAAAAGCTCGGCCTCATCCCCGAGCCGGTCTCCACGCAGGTCATCCCGCGTGACCGCCACGCCATGTTCTTCGCGACCCTCGGCGTCATCGCCTCGTCGATCGAAAACGTCGCCATCGAAATCCGCCACATGCAGCGCACCGAGGTTCTGGAAGCGGAAGAGTTCTTCTCGCCGGGCCAGAAGGGTTCGTCCGCCATGCCGCACAAGCGCAACCCGGTTCTGACCGAAAACCTCACCGGCCTTGCCCGGCTGGTGCGCATGTCCGTCGTTCCGGCAATGGAAAACGTTGCACTATGGCACGAGCGCGATATCAGCCACTCCTCGGTCGAGCGCGCCATCGGCCCCGACACGACCGTCACGCTCGACTTCGCGCTGAACCGTCTGGCCGGCGTCATCGAAAAGCTGGTGATCTACCCGGACAACATGCTGAAGAACATGAACAAGTTCCGCGGCCTCGTGCATTCGCAGCGCGTTCTGCTGGCGCTGACGCAGGCAGGCGTTTCCCGCGAGGACGCCTATCGTCTCGTCCAGCGCAACGCCATGAAGGTGTGGGAACAGGGCGCCGACTTCCTTGAGGAACTGCTGGGCGACGAGGAAGTGCGCGCCGCACTTCCCGAAGAGGTCATCCGCGAAAAGTTCGACCTCGGTTACCACACCAAGCATGTCGACACGATCTTCACCCGCGTCTTCGGCAACGCCTGAGACTTGAGCTGAGTAAGAGACCTTGAAGTTAATGTCGCCGCGACCTTGATCGCGGCGGCATCACAACACAGATATGGGCGCATGAAAGTTTCAGAAGCAGATATCCTGATCGTCCCCGGTTATACCAATTCCGGCCCCGACCACTGGCAGAGCCGCTGGGAGCGCAAGCTTTCCACCGCCCGTCGCGTCGAGCAGGCCGAATGGGCCAAACCCGTGAAGGAAGATTGGGTCGCCCGGCTGGTGGAAGAGGTCAACGCCTCCACCAAGCCCATCGTCCTCGTCGCCCATTCCCTTGGCGTGCCGACCGTCATCCACGCCCTGCCGGAAATCGGCAAGAAGGTGTCCGGTGCGCTGTTCGTTGCGCCGCCCGATGTCGCCAATCCCGATATCCGGCCCAAGCACCTGATGACCTTCGGGCCTTACCCGCGCGATCCGCTGCCTTTCCCGACGATCACCATCGCCAGCCGGAACGATCCTTTCGGCTCCTATGAACACGCCGATGACATTGCCGCCGCCTGGGGTTCGTTGCTGATCGACGCCGGCATGTCCGGCCATATCAACAGCGAGTCCGGCCATGGTCCGTGGCCGGAAGGCGGCATGGTGTTCGCCCAGTTCCTGAGCAGGCTGAAGGCTGTCGAGCCCTGACGGCGGCGGCCGTGCGGGCCGCCTCCCCTTCGATCTGCCCCGGAAGCCCATTTTCCGGGTGCCGCGGTTTCTCCGGCCTGTCACAAGAATTGAAGGGAAATATGCGAGCCGCATTGTAGAATGCACTCTTTTCCTTTATGGGACCGCTTCAAAGACCAAACGCAACGCCACCAGAATCGGCGTCAACCAAGAGACCTGCAATTATGAACCGTCGCCGCCGTATTTACGAAGGCAAGGCCAAGATCCTCTACGAAGGTCCGGAGCCAGGCACGCTTATCCAGTTCTTCAAGGACGATGCGACCGCCTTCAACAAGAAGAAGCATGAAGTCATCGACGGCAAGGGTGTGCTGAACAACCGTATCTGCGAATATGTCTTCACGCATCTGAACAAGATCGGCATTCCCACCCACTTCATCCGCCGCCTCAACATGCGCGAGCAGCTGATCAAGGAAGTGGAGATGATCCCGCTTGAGATCGTCGTGCGCAATGTCGCCGCCGGCTCGCTCTCCAAGCGCCTCGGCATCGAGGAAGGCGTGGTGCTGCCGCGCTCGATCATCGAGTTTTATTACAAGTCGGATGAGCTGGAAGACCCGATGGTCTCGGAAGAACACATCACGGCTTTCGGCTGGGCCAACCCCGCCGAGCTTGATGACATCATGGCGCTCGCCATCCGCGTCAACGACTTCCTGTCCGGCCTGTTCCTCGGCGTCGGCATCCAGCTCGTCGATTTCAAGATCGAATGCGGCCGGCTCTTTGAAGGCGACATGATGCGCATCATCCTCGCCGATGAGATTTCGCCAGACAGCTGCCGCCTGTGGGACATCGAGACCCAGAAAAAGATGGACAAGGACCTGTTCCGCCGCGATATGGGCGGACTTGTGGAAGCCTATTCCGAAGTGGCGCGCCGTCTCGGCATCATCAATGAAAACGAACCGATCCGCGGCACCGGTCCTGTCCTGGTAAAGTAATATCGGCCTCGTGAAGTAATATTGGCCTAACAAGGTAAAATCAGGAGAAGATCAGGTGATCAAGGCACGGGTGACTGTTACGCTGAAGAACGGCGTTCTCGATCCGCAGGGCAAGGCAATCGAAGGCGCGCTCGGCAGCCTCGGTTTCGGTGGCGTCGGCCATGTCCGTCAGGGCAAGGTCTTCGATCTGGAGCTGGAAGGCGCCGACAAGGCCAAGGCCGAGACCGACCTGAAGGCGATGTGCGAAAAGCTCCTGGCCAACACGGTCATCGAAAACTACGCTATCGCCATCCTCTGAAGCCGCAGGAGCCGCCGTCCATGAAATCCGCTGTCGTCCAACTTCCCGGCCTCAACCGCGACCGCGACATGATCGCGGCGCTGACGAAAATTTCCGGAAGCGCGCCCGTCACCATCTGGCAGACGGAAACGGATATTCCCGATGTCGATCTCATCGTCATTCCGGGCGGCTTCTCCTATGGTGACTACCTGCGTTGCGGCGCCATCGCCGCGCGCATGCCGGTCATGCAGGCCATCCGCGAAAAGGCCGAAAAAGGCGTCAAGGTTCTCGGCGTCTGCAACGGCTTCCAGATTCTGGTCGAAGCCGGCATGCTGCCCGGTGCGCTGATGCGCAACGCCTCGCTGAAATTCGTCTGCCGTGAAGTGAAGCTCGAAGTCGCCAACAACGACACCGATTTCACACGCGCTTACGACAAGGGCCAGATCCTGCGCTGCCCAGTCGCCCATCATGACGGCAACTATTTCGTCGAAGCCGAAGAGCTGAAGGCGCTGGAAGGCAACGGCCAGGTGGTGTTCCGTTATGCCGAGGGGACCAACCCCAACGGCTCGCTGAACGACATTGCCGGCGTCATCAACGCCAGGGGCAATGTTCTCGGCATGATGCCGCATCCGGAAAACCTCATCGAAGCCGCCCATGGCGGCAATGACGGCCGCGGCCTCTTCGCTTCGGCGCTCGGCGTCATCGCAGCCTGATAGACCGGGCGGGCTTCAGGCCCGCCTTTTTTGATGCCGGCTTTCGGCGCTGTTTCGGCTTTTCTTCTGGATGACCTGATGCCCCGTCTTCTTCGACACAATGCCCATAAAGCCGCCGGATTGATCCTCGCTGCCGCCGCACTTGCCGCCTGCCAACCGAAACCGCAGCCGGCTGCCTCCGTCTCCCGCGCGGCCCTGCCGACCATGGAACGGATCGCGCTTGGCGCGAATGCCTGCTGGTTCAAGTCGGGCGATGCGGCCTTCAAGGCCTATCGTCTGGCCCCTGAACTCAACTCCTTCTCCGGCCGCCCGCGCATCCTGCTCGTGCCGCGCAACAGCCCGGAATCGCGCCCCATGCTGGTGGTTCAGGCCGAAGGCAATCCGGCAAAGCTCGACGCTTTCGGACCCGTGATGAACGAAGCCATTTCCGGCCGCATCGCAACCGACGTCAAGCGCTGGGCGAACGGCGGCAAGGGCTGCTGATCGACAAGCGCGGAAACGGTCCGCGGCGGGCGCATCGGTTAGTTCTTAGCTTGGGATGCATCGTTTCTATCCTCATCCCTGTGCTTGTCACAGGGATCCAGCCAGCCCAAGTCCTTGGGCTGAGAGGAGTCCTTCCGTCGCGCAGACGCGCATCGGCTGGATTCCTGTGACAAGCACAGGAATGAGGGACACGGATGTGCCGGCGCAAGAAATCCCTGTAACGTACTTGTCGATTTGGCAAAGAGGCTCTCGGCAATCCATTAAAAAAACCCGCCAGCGCCGGTTGGGAGTGGCGCGGCGGGCTGCCGAATGGCTTGATGGTGCCGGGGAAAGAAGGCACCGCTCTCCGACAAAAAATCAAAGCGACCGGGAGGGCCAGGAGAGAAGCCGCGATTTTGCGGCCTCGTTGAGGGCCTCATCCCGCGTAACGCCGATATCCTCCAGAAGATCGTCGGACAATTCCCGCAAAGCGAGCCGTCCCTGCCGTTTCCGGTGCCAATTGAACAAGCCCGCAATCAGGCGACCAATAAGCGTGTGGGCGATCTTGGCCGGAAAGGGCGCCGGTGCGACCATGTCGCCGGCATCGCGGAACACGCGTTCCCGTTCGTAGCCATCAGGATAGAGTGTATCCGCTGTCGAAAGGTATTGATCCATCTTGCGCATATTGCACCTATTGTCTCCGTTCGTTGATCCTCAATTAATGCAGACAATAAATACAATTGACTTCCAGACAGATACAATGCATAAATTGTCACCATGACAAATTGGCTTCCTGACATCACCGAGGGCGACGGCCCGATTTATCTTCGCCTCGCCGACAGTATTGAAGGCGCGATTTCCGACGGCACCCTGCAGGCCGGCTCGAAACTGCCGCCCCAGCGCAATCTTGCTTACGATCTCGGTGTGACAATCGGTACAATCAGCCGGGCCTATGCGCTCATCCACGAACGTGGCCTCGTCAGCGGTGAGGTCGGACGCGGCACCTATGTCAATGAGCGCAAGACCCCTGCCCCCTCATTGCCCCTGGAACCGGCAGCGGCGGCCTTCGGCAGCACACGCCACGCCATCGACAGCAGCGCCGAATTCAGGCTGAACACGACGGCGGCACCGGATGTCGGCCAGAGCGGGCTGATCGCCCGGCACATCGAGGCCGTCACCCGTGAGCATGCGTACGATATCACCAATTACGCCCGCTCCTTCCCCGACAGCTGGTGCATGGCGGGCGTTCGCTGGCTTTCCCAGAACGGCTGGTCGCCGAAACCGGAAAACATCGTCTCGACGCTCGGCGCCCATGCGGCGGTGATGAGTGTGGTGACGGCGATGACCGCGCCGGGCGACCGTATCGTCTTCGAACCCGTCACCTATTCCCACATCAGCCGCAGCGCCGCCCTTGCCGGTCGGCGGGTGACGCTGGTGGAAGCGGATGAGAACGGCATTGTCCCTGATGATTTCGAGCGCGTCTGCGCCCAGCAGCATCCGAAGATGATCTTCCTGATGTCGGCCGGCCAGAACCCGACCTGCGCCACCCTGCCGGAAGAGCGCCGCCGCGCGATTGCCGATATTGCCCGCCGTTACGGCGTGTGGATCATCGAGGACAATCTCTACGGCGCGATGACCCGCGAGGCGATCCCGCTGATCGCCGAATTTGCGCCCGATATCACCTTCGTGGTCGGCGGCCTGTCGAAATCCGTCGCCGCCGGCGTGCGCGGCGGCTGGGTCGCCTGTCCAGCGCAATATTCCTCTCGTATCCGCATTTCCCACTCGATGCTGACGGGCGGCCTGCCCTTCATGCTGGCCGAGTTGAACGCGCGCCTCGTCAATAGCGGCGACGCCGATGACATTCGCAAGGACTGCATCGCAGAAATCAATCAACGCGAAGCGATTGCCCGGCGGGCCTTTGCCGGACTGGATTTCAATTCGCTGCCGGATATCGCCTTCCTGTGGCTGAGACTGCCCGAACCCTGGCTTTCCGGCACCTTCCGCAATGCGGCGATGAAGGAAGGCGTGCTGATCGACGACGAGGACGAGTTCAAGGCCGGACGGACGGACAAGGTTTTCCACCGCGTCCGCATCAGCTTTTCAGGCCCCTCCACCCGCGAGGAACTGACGCATGCCTTCGGCGTCCTCCGCCACCTGCTCGATAATGGCTCCGCCGGATATGAGAGCGTGGCATGACCCGATGTGCGTTGGCGCGCAGACCGTGCGCCGCCAGCGAATAACGGCATAAACCGCCAATTAACCGGCAAAACAGCGCATTTTCCTGTCGCGCCATTGAGCCTCTTGCGCTAAAGAACCGGAAACTTTCCTCGGCTCGAACCGCGTGAGACCTATGTCGATTCCAAATTCCATCAAGATCACCCCGGAACTCGTTGCATCCCACGGGCTGAAGCCCGACGAATACCAGCGTATCCTCGACCTGATCGGACGGGAGCCCAGCTTTACCGAGCTTGGCATCTTCTCGGCCATGTGGAACGAGCACTGCTCCTACAAGTCTTCCAAGAAGTGGCTGAAGACCCTGCCGACAACAGGTCCGCGCGTCATTCAGGGCCCCGGCGAAAACGCCGGCGTGGTTGACATCGACGATGGCGACTGCGTCGTCTTCAAGATGGAGAGCCACAACCACCCGTCCTATATCGAGCCCTATCAGGGTGCGGCGACCGGCGTCGGCGGCATCCTGCGTGACGTCTTCACCATGGGCGCACGCCCGATCGCCGCCATGAATGCGCTGCGTTTCGGCGCGCCTGACCATCCGAAGACCCGCCACCTCGTGGCTGGCGTCGTCGCCGGTGTCGGCGGATACGGCAACTCCTTCGGCGTGCCGACCGTCGGCGGCGAAGTGGAATTCGATCCGCGTTATAACGGAAACATCCTCGTCAACGCCTTTGCTGCTGGCCTTGCCAAGTCCAATGCGATCTTCCTTTCGGAAGCCAAGGGCGTCGGCCTGCCGGTGGTATATCTCGGTGCAAAGACCGGCCGTGACGGTGTCGGCGGCGCGACCATGGCGTCTGCCGAATTCGACGAGTCCATCGAAGAAAAGCGCCCGACCGTTCAGGTCGGCGACCCCTTCACCGAAAAGTGCCTGCTGGAAGCCTGCCTCGAACTGATGAAGACCGGCGCGGTCATCGCCATTCAGGACATGGGTGCTGCTGGCCTCACCTGCTCGGCTGTCGAAATGGGCGCCAAGGGCGACCTCGGCATTGAGCTTGATCTCAACGCCGTACCGGTGCGCGAAGAGCGCATGACGGCCTACGAAATGATGCTATCGGAAAGCCAGGAGCGCATGCTCATGGTTCTCGAGCCCTCCAAGGAAGAGGTCGCCAAGGCGATCTTCGTTAAATGGGGTCTGGACTTCGCCATCGTCGGCAAGACCACCGACGACCTGCGCTTCCGCGTGCTGCACAATGGCGAGGAAGTCGCCAACCTGCCGATCAAGGATCTCGGCGATCAGGCTCCGGAATATGACCGCCCGTGGACGCCCGCCAAGGTTCAGGCGCCGCTTTCGGAAACCGACGTACCTTCGGCCGATATTGCCGATGCGCTGGTTTCGCTGGTCGGTTCGGCCAACAACTCCTCGCGCCGCTGGGTGTACGAACAGTACGATACGCTGATCCAGGGCAACTCCCTGCAGCTGCCGGGCGGCGATGCCGGCGTGGTTCGCGTTGAAGGCCATGACAAGAAGGCGCTTGCCTTCTCCTCCGACGTGACGCCGCGTTATGTCGAGGCTGACCCCTTCGAAGGCGGCAAGCAGGCCGTTGCCGAATGCTGGCGCAACATCACCGCAACCGGCGCCCTGCCGCTGGCGGCCACCGACAACCTCAATTTCGGCAATCCCGAAAAGCCGGAGATCATGAGCCAGCTCGTTCATGCCATCAAGGGCATCGGCGAAGCCTGCCGCGTGCTGGAGTTCCCGATCGTTTCCGGCAACGTCTCGCTCTATAACGAGACCAACGGTCAGGCGATCCTGCCCACCCCCACCATCGGCGGCGTTGGCTTGCTGAAGGATTGGGGCCGCATGGCGCGCATCCGCTTTGCCGCTGCTGAAGAAGTGGTGCTCTTGGTCGGCGCGCCTGCCGGTCTCGGCACCCACATCGCCCAGTCGGTTTACATGCGCGACATCCATGGCCGCATCGATGGCCCGGCACCGCACGTCGATCTGGCAGCCGAGAAGAAAAACGGCGATTTCGTCCGCACGCTCATCACCGATGGCCTTGCGACAGCGGTTCACGATTGCTCCTCGGGCGGTCTGGCGCTTGCGGTTGCCGAAATGGCAATTTCCTCCGGCATCGGCGCGACGATCGATGCGGTCGAAGGCCACAATCCGGTCCTCACCTTCTATGGCGAAGACCAGGGTCGTTACGTCCTGACAGTAAAGAAGACAGATCTCGACAAGGTCCAGGCAGCGGCGAAGGCGGCGGGCGTTTCCTGCCCCGCAATCGGCGTTACCGGCGGTGCGAGCGTAAAGCTGGGCACGGCGCGGGCTGTCGAGATTAAAGAATTGCACTTGGCCTATGAATCGTGGTTCCCTCAATTCATGGACGGCGAAACTTTGCTCGCCGCAGAATGAATTAAGGAGAAACACCATGCCCATGAAACCCGGCGACATTGAAGACATGATTAAGGCGGGAATTCCCGGGGCAAAGGTCACGATCCGCGATCTGGCCGGTGACGGCGATCACTACGCGGCGGAAGTCGTTGCGGAAGCATTCAAGGGCAAGACCCGCGTGCAGCAGCACCAGATGGTCTATGATGCGCTGAAGGGCAATATGGGCGGCGTTCTGCATGCCCTTGCCCTGCAGACTTCGGCTCCCGAATGATTGCGCCCGTGAAAGCGGTGTCGGCAACAGCACGTCTCTGTCCGATCTGCGGCAGAGCGTGAAGACTGCGGATTAAATCAAAGGCCCGCGTGATGCTCTCACGCGGGCCTTTTCATATCGGGCAGAATGCACGAACGCCGCTTACAAAACGGGCGGGCTCTGCGAATCCAGATCGGCGAAGGATGCGGCCGGCAAAGGCCCCGCCGTCAGCAGGGTAAAATCGTAACCGGATTTGCGATCCGGCCCCAGAACATATTGCCGGTGCATGCGCAGGAAGTTGCGCTTGTTCTTTTTATAGCGTTCCGATGACAGCGAATGCTTGAAACGGATCGGTACGATTTTCGGCTGCGGCGCATCCTTGTGGCCGGTCAGCGCAACCGTGTTGGAGCGGTAGAGGTGGATCGGATCGGTCAGGCACTGGATGTCGAACCATGTCACCTCCGGGTGACGCGCAATCGCACCGACGCTCTCACGAAGCCTGTCCGCACTCGACAGGAACGCACATTGCAGTGCCGCCCCGCCTAGCGTCGCGAAAGACAGCTTCCGTCCATCGAGCACATCCGGCTTAAGCTCCAGCACGCGGCCGATAGTGGCGAGCGCAAGACTGGCGCCCATGCTGTGCGAAACGACCAGAACCTCGTCCGAGGGCTGTTCGAGCGCCGTCAGAACAAGTGCTGCCCTCTCCTCGATCCAGTCGCGGGCAATCGGTTCATCGCGGCCGACCGCGAGCGCAAACCGCCAGTCCGCATAAAGATGCAGGGTATGAAACCGCTCCGCGAAAGGCAGGAACGCCTTCACGAAAAACAGGGCGGCAGCGGGAAGGCTGATCGCGAAGAGCCAGAGCGGCAAAGCGAAAAGCCAGGGCGAAAGTGCAATAGTCGCCGCAAGCGCACCGCCGACAAGCATCAGCAGGAACGGGAAGATGAAGAACAGGCCAAAACGCCAGGCGTGGCGGAAGTAGCGCGCCGCACCGCCCTCGGCGATGATGCCTGCGC
The DNA here is from genome assembly GCF_001541315.1 of Agrobacterium tumefaciens str. B6. Taxonomy (GTDB): domain Bacteria; phylum Pseudomonadota; class Alphaproteobacteria; order Rhizobiales; family Rhizobiaceae; genus Agrobacterium; species Agrobacterium radiobacter. The sequence goes on from NZ_LMVK01000004.1 coordinate 107,609, forward strand.
CGGCTTTGAAACCAAGCCAGATCTGCTGCCAGACCGGCGCATCCCGCAATTGCGATATCACCGCATTATGATCGTAAACGAAAATGTCGGAGCGCGTCCGCCAGTCGCCGGCCGAAGCTTCAACCGTGAATGTCTCGCCGCCCGGCCTGCTCGTGAGCGGTCCCACCGCATAGTCGACATCCCACGTCTTGCCGGCAAGCGCCGCCGCCCGCTGGTAACGCAGATGATGGGCCGCCGCATCGAGCGGATCGAAACCGGGGAAATAAAGAACAAGGCGTGACTTGACGGTCGGCATGCATAAACCTTCGGGCTGGAGGCACCCGAAAGGATCGCTTGATACAGTGGGCGATGCACGTATAGTAAAAATCGCGACCGAAATATGATTTATTTATTGGCGAGGGAAATTTGTCTGGCATCGTCGATCAATTGCTCAACGGCGTCGTCAAGGGCGCTCTGGCCGAAGTGCTGACCAAGACCGGTATCCGCAAGACCCGAAGGGCCCGCCAGACGAAAAGCGCCGGTTCCCTTGCCGGCGGCATCGTCGGCTCGGTCCTGGAAGCCGCGATCAACGCAGCCGTCAAACCCAAGCCAGCCAAGAAGCAGGTGAGCAAAAGACGCACGGCCGCTGCGCGCAGCCGACAGAGATATCGATGATCCGCAACGAGCGGCTTTGCCTGTTTTTCGCCTGCGCCCTCCTGTTTCTTTCCGCAACACGCATGGGCTTCACCGACGACAGAAGTAACAAAGAGATCAAAATCGGCTTCGCCGTGCTGCTTCATGATGCTGATCCGATAGCCGGCACTGCGCTTTGCAAAATTGGTCAAACCTGCCGTCTGCTTAAACAGGAAGAGCCTAAATTAATTGTCGATCTCAAAATCGACCACCAAAACGACCGACTGGTGAGTGAAATGCAGGTGGATTGCGAACGAGATTGTTCGCTAGCGACCGGCCGCTCAGTGATGACACTCCAGAACCAGAAAGAACTCGATCTTTTCGCTGACGAGACAGGCATATTAGTCCCGCTCGTCTCCAGACCGCGAAAGACGATCGGCAAAATACTTCTGGTCTATCCCGACACCTGACCCGCTGCGACGTGGACGCGAAATTTCGATCCCTCTCCAATGATGCCACACCCGCAGTTTTTTACGCTTCCCGGGTGGAAATCGCGCCGCGACATGTTATCTAGGAACAAACGGAAAGCAGCGGCCTTGAACCGCATGTGAAAGGAATAGGCCTATGAGCGGCATTAACGACATGATCGACAGCGAAGTGAAGAGCAACGACATCGTTCTTTTCATGAAGGGCACCCCGCAATTTCCGCAGTGCGGTTTTTCCGGACAGGTGGTACAGATCCTCGATTATCTCGGCGTCGACTACAAGGGCGTCAATGTGCTTGCCGATGCCGACATCCGTCAGGGCATCAAGGACTATTCCAACTGGCCGACCATCCCGCAGCTCTACGTCAAGGGCGAATTCGTCGGCGGCTGTGACATCGTAAGAGAGATGTTCCAGTCCGGCGAACTGCAAAGCCACTTCCAAGAACAGGGTATCAGCGTCCGCGGCGCGGCCTGATTTCGGCCGGTTCATCCGGCCCACCCTGATTGTCAGAAATGTATGCCAGGCGTTGCTTCATGCAACGCCTTTGCCGTTCTTTTTGGGGCAATCCTGTGACAGAACTTTCACAATCCACCGCTTCGCGCGCAGGCTCGATGGGGCGCACGGAATTCATCGCGCTTGCCGCGATGCTGATGGCACTGAACGCGCTTGCCATCGACATCATGCTGCCGGGTCTTCAGGAAATCGGCGCATCGCTTGGCGTCGTGAATGAAAACCACCGCCAATATGTCATTTCCACCTATCTTCTGGGCTTCGGCGTCGCGCAGCTTCTATACGGTCCGATCTCGGACCGTTTCGGACGCCGCAAGCCGATGCTCGTCGGACTTGCGATCTATATCGTTTCAGCCCTCGCCGTAGTCTTCGTACCGTCATTCTCCGGCCTGCTGATCCTGCGCTTCATTCAGGGCATCGGCTCGGCGGCGACACGCGTCATTACCATCTCGATCGTGCGTGACATCTATGGCGGCCGCCAGATGGCGGAAGTCATGTCGCTGATCATGATGGTGTTCATGGTCGTTCCGGTCATCGCACCCGGCACCGGTCAGATCGTGCTGTTTTTCGGTAACTGGCATCTGATCTTCGCCTTCATGGCGGGAATTGCCTCCGTCGTGACGGCCTGGATGTATTTCCGCCTGCCGGAAACCCTGCATCCGGACGAAGTCCGCCCCTTCCCCCCCCGTTCTATCCTTGGCGGTTTCAAGATCGTGCTCACCAACCGCATCGCGCTTTGTTACACGCTCTCCAGCACCTTCATCTTCGGTGCGCTGTTCGGCTTCATCAATTCGGCCGAACAGGTCTATAAGGGCATTTATGGGCTGGGTGCGTGGTTTGCAGCGGCCTTTGCGGGCGTGGCGCTGTTCATGGCCTTCTCGTCCTTCATCAATGCAAGGCTTGTCGGCCGGTTCGGCATGCGCAAGCTGTCGCACGGATCCCTGCTGGGCTTCATCGCCATCACCTTCATCTGGCTGGTGGTGCAGGTGCTTGGCCCGGAACCGATGCCCTTTGCGATCTTCATTGTGTTCTTCGCGCTCGCCATGTTCCAGTTCGGCTGGATCGGCTCGAACTTCAACTCGCTCGCCATGGAGCCGCTCGGCCACGTCGCCGGCACGGCCTCCTCCGTCATCGGCTTCATGGGAACGGTCGGCGGCTCTCTCATCGGCGCCGCCATCGGCCAGGCATTCGACGGTACGGCGCTGCCCATGGTGGCGGGCTTCTTCGTCGTCTCCATCATCGGCCTCGTCTTCGTGCTGATCGGCGAAAAGGGCGTGCTGTTCCAAGCGCATAACAAACCGACACGGTAAGTTCAGGCACACAAACAAAAAGGGCGCGGAACTCGGTTCCACGCCCTTTTTTTGTTGGTTACAGCGACGCTTCCCTCAAACCGTAAAAATCTTCTCGCGCAGCAATTCCCACGTCTCCTGATCAGGAGCAAGCAGCAGGCCGCCATCCAGATGGCGCGGCAGATAGGGAGAGCCGTCGAGACGGGCGGCATAAGCGCCCGCTTCCTGCGACAGCAGCGTGCCGGCCAGATGGTCCCAGGGCATCAGCTTGTTATACATCAGGAAGTGCATATGGCCGCCGCAGAACACGCGGTATTCATGCGCAGCACAGCGATAGCTGGTGAACAACCGCACATCGGCAAGGTTCATGAGAATCTTGCGGCGTGTCTCCACATCAAAATAGCCGGTATTGGCGATGCCAACCATCTGCGACAATACAGGCGCCGGCACGACCGACATCTGCGTCTGCGAGCCATCGGCGGCGCAAAGCCATGCACCGGAGCCCTTTTCGGCAATCGCCCAGTCATTGCCCATCGGATCGAAAATAAGACCGGCAACGGTCTCGCCCTTCGAGATAACGCTCATCATCACGCCGAAAAGCGGCAGGCCGGAGGCGAAATTATAGGTGCCGTCGATCGGATCGACCACCACGGCAAGATCGGCATCGGCAAGCTTGCCGAGCAGCGAGGCGTCCGCCGCCACCGCCTCTTCGCCGATGAACAGCGCATCAGGCATGATTTCCTGTACACGGGCGCGGATAAGCCGCTCCGCAGCCTCGTCGGCCTCGGTCACAAGGTCGATCGCCTCGCTCTTTATCCGCACATCGCCCTCGCCCAGATTGCGGAACCGCGGCAGGATTTCCACTGCCGCCGCCTCCTGAAGCGCGTTGGCAAGAGAGGCGATGTCGAGTTCGAGAGCCATGGGCGATATCCTTCTTTCTGAGCGTAACGACTATAAAGCGACGATTTCCCGTCGCAGCATCTTCCAGCTTTCCTTGTCGGGAGCGGACAGGATGCCACCCTCCGTTTGTCCCGGCCGATAGGGCGTATTGTCGAAACGGGCCGTATAACCACCCGCCTCCTGATGAACAAGCACGCCGGCGAGATGATCCCACGGCATCAGCTTCTCATGGCCGATGAAATGCAGCTTGCCGGCCGAGGCGAGCCAGTATTCATGTGCCGAGCAATTGATTGAAAGCGCCATCTTTATCTTCGCCATATTGGCGGCGATCACCGGACGGCGATCCTGATGGCTGTGGCCCCAGGAGAAAATGCCGACCATTTCGGACAATGGCACGGGATCGGCGACCTTGAGCTTCGCCTGCGAACCGTTCCTGCGGTTGAGAAACGCGCCCTCGCCTTTCAGGGCGACGATGGTGTCACCCATGACAGGATCATGAATGAAACCCGCCACCGTCTCGCCCTTGACTGTAACCGCAAGCAGCGTGCCGAAAGCGGGAAAACCGGAAGCATAATTGAAAGTGCCGTCGATGGGATCGATCACGAAAGCAAGCGGCGCATCGGCAAGCGCCGGAATGACGGATTGGTCCGCCTCATAGGTCTCTTCGCCGACTATATGGGCCTTCGGGAACCGCTGCAGCAGAGCGGCTGTTATTGCTTTTTCAGCGAGAACATCCGCCTCGGTAACGAGATCGACGGCGGAGGTTTTTTCCGAGATAGCGCCGGCGCTCAGGTTTCGGAAGCGGGGAAGAATTTCGTTCGCGCCGGCAGCGGCAACGGTGGAAATGAGAAAGTCGATATCTTTATCGGAAAGGGTCATCGGGCGGGGCACTTCTTCATAAGGGCGAGTTGGCCTCCCTACGCTCTTCAGGTGACGCCCCGGTGACAGAAAGCGCCGAGAAATCAAAAAGCTTCGGATCGAGCAGATGCGACGGATTGACGTGGGCAAGCGCCCGCAGCATCACGTCCTTGCGGCCGGGCATACGCCTTTCGATGTCTGCCAGCATCTCCTTCATGGCATTGCGCTGAAGCCCGTCCTGCGAACCGCAGAGGTCGCAGGGAATGATCGGGAATTCCATCGCCGCCGCGAATTTCGCCATATCATCTTCGGCGCAATAGGCGAGCGGGCGCAGCACCATCAGGTCACCCTCGTCATTCATCAGCTTTGCCGGCATGCCTGCAAGGCGACCACCATGGAAGAAGTTCATGAAGAAGGTTTCGAGAATATCCTCGCGGTGATGGCCGAGCAGCAATGCGTCGCAACCCTCTTCCCGCGCGATGCGGTAAAGATTGCCGCGCCGGAGCCGCGAACAGAGGGAACAATAAGTCCCGCCCGAGGGCACCTTCTCCTTCACCACCGAATAGGTGTCGCGATATTCGATGCGATGGGCAACGCCGATCTTCGCCAGATATTCCGGCAGCACATGCTTCGGGAAATTCGGCTGGCCCTGATCGAGATTGCAGGCGATCAGCTCTACCGGCAGCAGACCGCGCCATTTGAGATCAAGCAGCAGCGCCAGAAGACCATAGCTGTCCTTGCCGCCGGAAAGGCCGACAAGCCAACGCTTCTGGCCCTTCAGCATGCCGAAATCTTCAAAGGCCTGACGGACATTGCGCAGAAGCCGCTTGCGCAGCTTGTTGAACGAGACTGAGCGCGGTGCATTGTCGAACAGGGGATGCGAGCTGCCGTTTTCTTCGGACGGGTCCTGATCTGCCCCGACCCTGTCGGCGATGTCATCGATCTTGGTGAGAATGTTCATCATCAGCTCGCTCCGGCACGACTGCCGTTCTTAGTGCAGGCAATGCCCCCATCCGCCGGCAATATCAAGCCCCGAATACGGACCAGCCGGTTTTCGTCGCCAGCATTTCCAGCGCCTGTGACCCGAGTGCCGAATTGCCGACCTTGTTGAGACCCGGCGACCAGACCGCAATCGACGCCTTGCCCGGCGCCACCGCCATGATGCCGCCGCCGACGCCGCTCTTGCCCGGCAGGCCGACATGATAGGCGAAATCGCCCGATCCGTCATAATGGCCGCAGGTCAGCATCAGCGCGTTGATGCGCCGCGCCCGCCGGTCCGAAACGACCGTGTGGCCGGTGAGCGGATTGCGGCCGCGATTGGCGAGAAATAGCCCGGCCCGCGAAAGCTGCGCGCAGGTCATGGACAGCGCGCATTGGTGAAAATAGACGCCCAGCGTATATTCGACGGGATGGTGCAGATTGCCGAAGGAGCGCATGAAATTGGCGAGCGCGAAATTGCGAAAACCCGTCGCCTGCTCGGATTTCGCCACCGTGTCGTCGATGCTGATCGTGTCATCGTCAGCGAGATAACGCACGAAACGCAGAAGCTCGCCGATTGCCTCACGCGGCTGGTGGCCGGAAAGAACGATATCCGTCACCACGATGGCACCGGCATTGACGAAGGGATTGCGCGGAATGCCGTGCTCGTGCTCCAGCTGGACGATGGAGTTGAAGGACGACCCCGACGGTTCGCGCCCTACCCGATTCCACACCGTTTCCCCCGCCTTGCCGAGCGCCAGCGTCAGCATGAAGACCTTGGAGATGCTCTGGATCGAAAACGGCGTGAGCGCATTGCCGGCCGTATAGGTGGTTCCGTCGACGGTGGTGATGGCGATGCCGAACTGGTTGGGATCGACCTTGGCAAGTTCGGGAATGTAATCCGCGACCTTCCCCTCACCCAGCCTGGGCACCATGCTGTCGTAAATGGAATCGACGATCGCCTGAATGTCCTGCATGCAAAGCCTTCCCCAGCAAACAAAAAAGCCGCCCCGAGGGGCGGCTTTCTCAATACTGAAACGCGCCGATTAACGCGAGTAGAATTCGACGACCAGATGCGGTTCCATGACGACCGGGTACGGAACGTCAGACAGAGCCGGGATGCGAGCATAGGTCGCAACCATCTTGTTGTGATCGACTTCGATGTAATCAGGAACGTCGCGTTCTGCGAGCTGAACGGCTTCGAGAACGGTCACCAGCTGCTTGGACTTCTGACGAACTTCGATAACGTCGCCCGGCTTGCAACGGTAAGAACCGATGTTGACGCGAACGCCGTTAACCGTGACGTGGCCATGGTTGATGAACTGACGCGATGCGAAAACGGTCGGAACGAACTTGGCGCGGTAGACGATGGCGTCCAGACGCGACTCGAGCAGGCCGATCAGGTTCTCGGAGGTATCGCCCTTGCGACGGTTTGCTTCGTCGTAGGTGGCGCGGAACTGCTTTTCGCGCAGTTCGCCGTAGTAGCCCTTGAGCTTCTGCTTGGCGCGCAGCTGCGTGCCGAAGTCGCTCATCTTGCCCTTGCGGCGCTGGCCGTGCTGGCCCGGGCCGTATTCGCGGCGGTTTACCGGGGACTTCGGACGGCCCCAGATGTTTTCGCCCATGCGGCGGTCAATTTTGTACTTAGCCGATTCGCGCTTGCTCATCGTATTTCCTTCTCAAAAGGTTATGCCGGCCTGTTGCCAAACCGGTTTAAGGAAACACGCCCTCCTCTGAAGCCCGTTTCAGGGCCTCTGACAGGCTTCTCACATGCAAATGGAGAAACCACGGGACATGTCGGTGATATTGACCGCCGAACGTCAGTTATTAAACTGCAGGGCAGTCAACAAAACACACCGGACATCACTGCCCGGCGTTGAGGCGGCTTCTAAACACGTTTTACAAATTTGTCAAACAAAGCCCGCCGCTTTTTTCTCGAACCGGCCCTTGAAAAGCCTGAAGGCTCTCCTATCTCTCCATCGTGATCAGAACTCGGGCCCCTCTGGCGTGTTACCGGACAACACGTGATGTCGAGTTTCTTTAGGTTGGGGCCCACGCATATTCTTCACGCACGTTCCCCATCCGCAAAGCCAACCTCGTCCGGCTAAAGGTTGACTGATGGAGTTCCTCCTCAACGATTTTCTCGGTACCCCCACATGGATGTGGGCGGTCTTCATTTCTCTCGTCCTTGGCCTCCTGGCGCTCGATCTTGGCGTATTGCACAAGAACTCCAAGGAAATCGGCATCCGTGAAAGCCTGCTGATGTCAGGCTTCTATATCGCCATCGGTTTGGCCTTTGGCGGCTGGATCTGGTACCAGTCCGGCCAGCAGTCGGCGATGGAATATGTCACCGGCTTCGTGGTCGAAAAAAGCCTGGCGATGGACAATATCTTCATCATCGCCATGATCTTCTCCTATTTCGCCATTCCCCGCCAATATCAGCACCGCGTGCTGCTCTGGGGCATCCTCGGCGTCATCATCCTGCGCGGTATCATGATTGCCGGCGGCGCGGCCATTGTCGAAAACTTCCACTGGGTGCTTTATCTCTTTGCGGCCTTCCTCGTCTTCACCGGCCTCAAAATGCTGTTCTCGTCCGACCATGACGAGGCCGATATCGGCAATAACCGCATCCTGAAATTCCTGCGCAGCCGCCTTCCGGTAACGGAAAAGCTGCATGGCGAAAAATTCTTCGTCAAGGAGACGGATGCGACCACCGGCAAGCTGAAGACCTTCGTGACGCCGCTCTTCCTGGCGCTCATCATGGTCGAAATCGCCGACCTTATCTTCGCGGTCGATTCGATCCCGGCGATCTTCGCGATCACCACCGATCCGTTTATCGTCTATACCTCGAACATCTTCGCGATCCTCGGCCTGCGCGCCCTTTACTTCGCGCTTGCCGCCCTGATCCACCGATTTGCCTATCTGAAATATGCGCTGGCTGCGGTTCTGGTTTTCGTTGGTTCCAAGATTTTCGTCGCCGACATGCTCGGCATCGCCAAGATCCCGCCCGCCGTCTCGCTCGGCGTCACCGTCGCCATCCTCGCAACCGGCATCATCGGTTCGCTGATCGCGACCCGCAAGGAAGCAAAGGCCGTAGAATAAGGCCTTCAACGGCAAGCGGCAGGGAAACCTGCCGCAACCTCACTCCGCCGCAAGCCTCGCATCATCCTCCGCCGCATCCGCATCGCCGGGTGCGGTTTTTGCATCGAGATCAGGGAAAGCCACGATGCGCTTGCCGGAGAAATCGGCATGTACCACCACAAGCTCCTTCTCCTCGAAATAACCGAGAAGACGGCGCGCGCGGCGGGCGGAATGGGTGCCATAGGCGCGGGCGATACGGGCGTCGGACGGGCAAGGCTCCTCCCCCAGCGCCGCCTTGACCAACAGCAGGAAAACCCCCTGCAGATCGTCGGAAACCGACATCGACAACTCCAGCGCCTTCTGCCAGCCTTCGCTTGCCGCCATCGTCGCATCCACGCCTGAGCGTGCAATCGCCACCTGCCGGCGGAAATCCGCCAGCGTCATCGGCGTGCCGGGAATGCGGCGCATGCGGGCGCGCACCAGAAAATCCTGATAAAGCACGGCGTCGGTGCGATAGGCCGATTGCGGATCGTCGAGAATTTCGACCAGCACAGCGGCGATCTTCTCCTCTCGCTCCTCCGGCGTCAGCTCCGGCTGACCTGCACGCGGCGATGGCTCCGGCGAAGGACCGACGGCGGCGGGCGTTGAACGGGAGAGCTCGGCGAGAATATCGGTCGTCGGACGTGGTGCTGGCGGCGTACGGCGCACGACAGCGCGCGTGAACTCTTCCGGATCAGGCGTGAAGATCAGGTCTTCCACATCCTGGGGCGCATCCGGCAGCGGCATCAGCTTCGGCGAGGACGAGCGCGCCGAGGTTTCCACGGCACCGATAACGATCGGCAGCGGGCGGCGCGATAGCGCAGGCCCAAGCGCCACGAAATTGCCGCGCTGCAGATCGCGGAACATTTCCGCCTGTCGCCGGTCCATGCCGAGCAGGTCGGCGGCGCGCGCCATGTCGATATCGAGGAAGGTGCGGCCCATCAGGAAGTTCGAGGCTTCCGCCGCCACGTTCTTGGCGAGCTTGGCAAGCCGCTGCGTGGCGATGACGCCGGCAAGCCCGCGTTTACGGCCGCGGCACATCAGATTGGTCATCGCGCCGAGCGACGCCTTGCGCGCATCCTCGGTCACCTCACCGCCGACGGAGGGTGCAAACATCTGCGCCTCATCCACCACGACCAGCACCGGATACCAATATTCGCGATCCGCATCGAACATGCCGTTGAGGAAAGCGGCTGCGGCACGCATCTGCTGCTCGATATCAAGGCCTTCGAGCGTCAGCACGCAGGAGACGCGGTGCTGGCGAATGCGGTTGGCGATGCCCGCAAGCTCGGCTTCCGTGCGCTCGCCATCCACCACCACGTGTCCGAATTTATCGGAAAGCGTGACGAAATCGCCCTCGGGATCGATGATGACCTGCTGCACCCATTGCGCCGATTGCTCCAGCAGCCGGCGCAGGAGATGCGACTTGCCGGAACCGGAATTGCCCTGCACCAGCAAACGTGTCGCAAGCAATTCTTCAATATCGAGCTTGGCCTGTTGCCCGCCCGATAGGGTTCCCATGTCGATGCCGACCTGCAATGTTCCATTCCTCGTGCTGCATGTCATCCGGCCGATTCCCTTGGCGGCGGCCGAACATGCTCTTTACCAAAAAATCGCCTGTTGCGTCTGCCCCATGCCGATAATGCACAGGCAATTACGCCGCATCTACGCGGCCCCGGACGAGACCCGCAAAAATGAAAGCCGCCTGCCGAACACATTCAGCATCAGGCCGATGATGACCAATGCGGCGCCGACCACTTCGAAGACGGTGATATGCTCCGCAAAAGCGAGATAGGCGCTGATGAAACCGACAATCGGCACCAGCAGCGAAAACGGCGCTACCGTTCCGGCCGGATAACGCAGAAGCAGGTAACTCCAGATGCCCGCGCCGACAATGGTCGCTCCATAGGCCATGTAGATCACCACGAAAGCCATCGTCGACGTCGCATTGAGCAGGCCTTCCGCGATCGCATCGGGTCCTTCCACCACCAGCGAAAGCAGGATCAACGGCAGAACGGGTACAAGGCTCGTCCATGCAACGAAGGAAACCGCGTTCACCTGGCCGATACGGCGATTGACGATGTTGCCGCAGGCCCAGGCAATTGCCGAGCCGACCCCCATCAGGAGCGGTATCAGCGCTGCGGCCGTCATGCGCTCCACGCCGATGACCGCCAGCCCGCCAAAAGCGATGATCGCGCCGAGGATCTGTGAAGGCAGCGGCCGCTCGCCGAGGAACACCACGGCAAGCGCCAGCGTGAAGAAGGCCTGCGACTGCATAACCAGCGAAGCAAGCCCCGCCGGCAGGCCGAGCTTGATGGCCGGATAAAGCAGGCCGAACTGCACGAAACCCATCGCCATGCCGTAAACGATCATATGCCGCCACGGCACATTGGGTTTTGGCAGGAAAAACACCAAAGGCACCGCCGCAAAGAGATAACGCACCCCCGTCAGAAACAAAGGCGGCATATCAGCGACGCCCACCTTGATGACGACAAAGTTGAAGCCCCACAAAAACACGGTGATCAGGGCGAGAAGTATATGCGGCAGTGCCATTTTGTTATGTCCGAATTTCAGGTGATCGAGACGCGCTTTACGCCGAAACCGCCCGCTTCCAGCCAAAGGTGATAAGACCGGCGCCGATCAGGAGACCGCCGCCCGTGCGGTTGACGATGCGCTGGACCTTCGGCTTGCGGATCGTATTGCGGGCGGCACTTGCCAGCAGTCCATAAAGCGCCGCATTGCAGGTGGCAAGCACCAGGAATGTCGCTTCGAAAATCAGCACCTGCGGCCAGAAGGGCAGCGTCGGCACCAGAAACTGCGGCAGGAAGGCCACGAAAAACACGATGCTCTTGGGGTTCAGCGCCGTGACGATATAGGCATGCAGGAAGATTTTGAGCGGCCTTTCACGGCCCGTCACGCCTGTCCCCTCGGCACCTTCTCCGCCAACCGGCGAACGCCACAGCTTGATGCCGAGATAGATGAGGTAAGCCGCACCGATCCATTTCAGACCAGTGAAAAGCGCCGCCGATGTTGCAAGCAGCGCCCCGAGCCCCAGCATCGAGGCCGTCATGGCGGTGAAATCCCCAAGCGCCACGCCCGTTACCGTCGCGGTGCTCGCCTTGCGGCCGTGGCCGAGTGCGTAAGAAATTACCAGCAGGATCGTCGGTCCCGGAATGGCAAGCATGATGGCGGATGCGGCCACGAAGGCCAGCCAGTTCTCCAGTGGCATAATGAGTCTCCTTTATCCCGAGTCTTGAGCAAGCCACGGAAAATGTTTCGCTTCAAGCCGGATTTTACAAACCGTGCAGCTCTCTCGTAACAACCCGAAAAACGTCCGTGGAGGATTTTCTCCGCCGTCGGCGGTCAAAGTTCGATACGGCCCCTCCCGCATGTCTGCGCGGGAGAGGCCATCACATCAAAACCGGGGCGCCCAGTGAGGAACCTCCCAATCCCGCCGTCGCTTTACGCGCGAGGGGTCAAGGCCGATATCGACCAGAAGGCGCTCAGGCAGATCGGCAGGATCAGTCGGCGGCGCACGCGGCACCAGCGCGGCTGTGAGAACCGCTTGGAGAGTTTTCCAGACGCCGAATGTGACGAACAAGCGATCGACCGCATCCGGCAGCGCATATGCTACCAATGGTTGATTTTTCTGCATGGGAAATCCATCCCGGCGCGGCAAAGCGGCCAGGTCCTTTATCGATGGAAAACGACATGCCGAAACGGCGGGCGCAGCAGTCATGCCACGCGGACGCGCAAGTCACATGTCGGACGAAGTGAAAATGCCTAACGGCAGGGAAATCAGGCTTTAAGCCTTATCGGAGGGAGATGCCTCGCATCACATAACCACCGAAGACCATGCCGGAAAAGCCAGACATGCCGTTAAGGCGCATATTCATGTCATTGGTCATTCCACGCCTCCATTCATAGCGGTTACAGACGAGAAACATCTTACATAAGAAATCCGGCGCGACAAGAGGCCGCAATCTCGAATTGCAAAAGACGGGCAAAACAGATGCAAAAATACAACAGGCGGCTGGGCAGCGAAACTCAGGTCAACGAAACGGTGAGACCAAATCCCTGCATCAGCCGCCGGGTGGCAAAATCCGGCTTGCCTGACGTGAAGACGGCGAAGTCGAAACCATCGGGATGCTCCGCATCCTGCGGCAGCGGCACCAGATGGCGGGCGCGCCTTGCGATCGCCTCGGCCGGGTCCAGCCAGTCCACCGGCCAGGGCGCCAACCGGCGAAACACATTGGCCATGAAGGGATAATGGGTACAGGCAAGCACGATGATGTCTGTGCGCTTGCCGTCGCTGTCGATGAAGCAGGGCTCTATTTCGGCCAGAACCGCCTCGTCCGAGACCGGCTCGCCCCTGATCCAGCTTTCCGCCATGCGTGCCAGATTTTCCGAGCCAACGAGACGGACATGGCATTGGGTGGCGAAGGACTGGATGAGATCGCGCGTATAAGCGCGCTTGACGGTGCCCGGTGTCGCCAGCACGGAAACCAGGCCCGAACGGGTGCGCTCCGCCGCCGGTTTGATGGCGGGCACGGTGCCGACAAAAGTCATCTGCGGAAAGCGGGCGCGAAGATCGGCACCCGCGAGCGTGAAGGCCGTGTTGCAGGCGATGATGCAGACTTCCGGGCTATAATCCTGCAGCAGCGTTTCGAAGAGCGAGAGAATGCGCGCCTTCAGCGCCTCCTCCTCCCAGCCGCCATAGGGAAAACCCGCATCGTCGGCCACATAGATGAAACCGCGCTCAGGCATCAGCACGCGCGCCTCGCGCAGAACCGTCAGCCCGCCAATGCCGGAATCGAACACCAGCACCGGTTTCAGTACATCGGCGGCCGCCTCACTCGTCTTCAGCATGCTCCCCGGTTCCCTTCGCCAATATTCCCTCTGCCGTTCCCGCCCGGCCTGCCTGCTTGGGCCATTGCCGGGGAAAACGGTCGAGCGAATTGATCACGCCACGGAAAACACTGATTTCCTGCTCGGAAAAACCACGTCTCGACAGCACGGCGCGCAGATTGTCGACCATTTTCGGCTTTTTTTCGGGCGGATGGAAATAACCACGCGCGTCCAGCGCTTCCTCGATATGTTCGAACAGGCCGAAAACCTGTTCCTTGGTGGAGGGCCGCTGCTCGACGGATTGGAAAAGCGTCTCGCCCAGATCGTCCATGCCTGACTTCATCCACTCATAGGACATCAAAAGCACGGCCTGAGCGATATTGAGCGAGGCAAAGGCGGGATTGACCGGGAAGGTCACAATCTCGTCGGCCAGCGCCACTTCCTCGTTGGTCAACCCCCAGCGCTCGCGCCCGAACAGGATGCCGGTTCTGTCGCCCGTCTTGAACTTTGCACGCAACGTCTCGGCAGCGGTAACGGGCGCACGCACCGGCTTGAAACCGTAACGCTCGCGCGCGGTCGTGGCATAAACGAAGTTCAGGTCCTTGATCGCCTCTTCCAGCGTCTCGAACACCTTCGTTGCATCGATGACATGATCGGCCTTGGAAGCGGCAGCGCGCGCTTTCTCGCTCGGCCAGCCGTCACGCGGATTGACCAGGCGCAATTCGGCGAGGCCGAAATTGGCCATCGCCCGCGCCACCATACCAATATTTTCGCCGAGCTGCGGTTCGACCAGAATGATCGCCGGGCCTTCCGCCACAAGTTCAAGCTCGCTGTTTGTGCCTGCCATCGTCTTTTGTCCGTTTTCTGAAGCGGCGCGTCGATTTTCGAACCGATACGCTAAAGCGCGCCTCACTGGCACAGATCGGCGCTAAAATCAAAGGCGGAGGGGTGTGAGCGTCCTCTTCACTCCCCCTTGATGATCGTCGCCATCTCTTCGCGCAGCGAATCCCTGCCCTCGTCGCCAACGCGATGAATATCGCTGATGACCGGCCGGCCATCCTCCTCGACGACGTCGAAATGCACTTCGTCAACCGTCGCCTTCATCTCCGCCTCGTCCATGCAGGCCCAGAGCTTGAATTTCGCCGTCACGTCAGTCACGCCGTCCTTCACCGCACCGGCCGTCACTGAAACTTCCTGCAGCGGGCAGCCATCCTGGGAGTTGGTCACGACATCGTAACCGAAGGGATCACCCTTCTCCCCGCTTTCTGCCTCGTAGGCCGGCTTCTTGGACGCTTCGTGATATTGTGCGACGAAATCCTTGCTGAACAGGCTGGTCAGCATGTCCTCATCAAAGATGTATTTCCAGTTCTCCGCATCGCCGGACCAGTTCTTGACGGTGATATCCATCAGCTTCTGGACGGGATCGGTGGGCCCGGCAGCAAGGGCGCTGTGGGAAAAGAGGACGGCGGCAGTCAGAAGCAGAATATTCCGCATGATGTGATCCCGGGATAGGCCCGAAGGCGGGCGAAGCGATTCGCCTGACTGTATTCCGGCATTATGGTTTGGCAATGCGCAAAGCGTTATTGCGCTGCGCCAAAAAAGCGCCCCCCATGGCTTTGCCTCAGACGCTCGCAATGCTATAGCCGCACCGGATATTTTTCCGAATACCGGCGTTATCAGACGCCACAGCTTCGAAGGTGAGGAATTCATGGCAAAGATCAAGGTAGCCAATCCGGTCGTCGATCTCGACGGCGACGAAATGACCCGTATCATCTGGCAGCTCATCAAGGACAAGCTGATCCTGCCATACCTCGATCTCGACATCGAATATTACGACCTCTCGGTTGAAAACCGCGACGCCACCAACGACCAGGTCACGGTCGATGCGGCGCACGCCATCAAGAAGCACGGCGTCGGCATCAAGTGCGCCACGATCACCCCGGATGAAGCCCGCGTCGAGGAATTCGGCCTGAAGCAGATGTGGAAGAGCCCTAACGGCACGATCCGCAACATTCTGGGCGGCGTCATCTTCCGCGAGCCGATCATCTGCAAGAACGTTCCGCGCCTCGTTCCCGGCTGGACCAAGCCGATCGTTGTCGGCCGTCACGCTTTCGGCGACCAGTACAAGGCAACCGATTTCAAGTTCCCCGGCAAGGGCAAGCTGACGATCAAGTTCGTCGGTGAAGACGGCCAGGTCATCGAAAAGGACGTCTTCGATGCCCCGAGCGCTGGCGTGGCTCTTGCCATGTACAACCTCGACGAATCCATCCGCGAATTCGCCCGCGCCTCCATGAATTATGGCCTGATGCGCAAGTGGCCGGTTTACCTCTCCACGAAGAACACCATCCTCAAGGCCTATGACGGCCGCTTCAAGGATATCTTCGAAGAAGTCTACCAGACCGAGTTCAAGGCGCAGTTCGACGAAGCCGGTATCACCTATGAGCACCGCCTGATCGACGACATGGTCGCTTCCGCGCTGAAGTGGTCCGGCGGCTATATCTGGGCCTGCAAGAACTACGACGGCGACGTGCAGTCCGACACGGTTGCGCAGGGCTTCGGCTCGCTCGGCCTGATGACCTCGGTTCTTCTGTCGCCGGACGGCCGCACAGTCGAAGCCGAAGCTGCGCACGGCACGGTTACGCGCCACTACCGCCAGCACCAGAAGGGTCAGGAAACCTCGACCAACTCGATCGCCTCGATCTTCGCCTGGACGCGTGGCCTCGCCCACCGCGCCAAGCTGGACGACAATGCCGAGCTCGCAAAGTTCGCAACGACGCTCGAAACCGTCTGCGTCGACACCGTTGAAAGCGGCTTCATGACCAAGGATCTGGCCCTCCTCATCGGTCCGGACCAGCCCTGGCTCTCCACCACCGCCTTCCTCGACAAGATCGACGAGAACCTCAAGAAGGCGATGGCGGCTTAAGCCTGCTTTCCCAGCGACTTCAAAACCCGGCCTCAGCGCCGGGTTTTTTGTGTGTACCGTAGAGCTGAAACGTCTGGTTTCTTTTTTGTTCACAGTATCTTGATTAGCCGTTGTACTAGGCGCAGACTTCGATTCCGCGTGCTGCGGCCAGTACAACAATAAGACAAAGCTTAAATAGCATCTACTTGCACATAACTTGCCCGGCACAGTCAAACGTTCATCGGAGCATCGGCGCGGTCTTAGGGAACACGCGAAGGATGCTGCGGACTTAAAAAAAGCGAAGCGCAGGCGCGAAATCCGCATTGGTTTTCCCGGGATGCTTCGAGGATTTTGCTTGGGGAGGCAAAAGCATGAGTGAATTGATCTTCTACACCAACCCTATGTCGCGCGGACGCATCGCGCGGTGGATGCTCGAGGAAGTGGGCGTTCCATACCGAACGGAAATACTGGGTTTCGAGACCTCGATGAAATCGCCCGCCTACCGGCTGATAAATCCGATGGCGAAGGTGCCCGCCATCAAACACGGAGATACGATCGTCACCGAGGCGGCAGCGATCTGCGCCTATCTCGCCGATGCCTTTCCCGGCGCGAACCTAGCGCCCACACCCAAGGCACGTGGGCTTTATTATCGCTGGATGTTCTTTGCCGCAGGCCCGCTGGAAATGGCGGCAAGCATGAAGGCGATGGGTTTCGAAGTGCCGAAGGAGAAGCTGCGCATGGCCGGCTGCGGCAGCTATGCGGATGTGATGAATACGCTTGAACGGGCCGTCAGCGAAAACCGCTTTATCGCCGGTGATCTCTTTACCGCAGCGGATGTCTATGTCGGTGCCCATATCGGCTGGGGGCTGCATTTCGGCACGATCGAAAAACGCCCGGCCTTTCTCGATTACATGGCCCATCTCACCGAACGCCCGGCCTTCAAGCGGGCCGCCCAGCTCGATGAGGAAGCGGCAAAGGACTTGCAGGCGACGGGCTGAAAGACGGGAACCGCTGTTCTGCGCCGGAGGCTTGAACCGGAATCAAAAGGGCGGGGGTAAAACCCCGCCCTTTTTGAATTTGCTCTCACTAGGCCGCCAGGGCCGCCGCCACCGCTTCGATGGCATCCTGCGCCTTGGCGCCATCCGGGCCGCCGGCCTGCGCCATATCAGGGCGACCGCCGCCGCCCTTGCCGCCAAGTGCGGCAGACGCGGTGCGGACGATATCAACGGCGCTGAAACGGGCCGTCAGATCTTCCGTCACGGCCGCAACAGCGCTTGCCTTGCCATCTTCGGAAACGGCAATCAAAAGCACGACGCCCGAGCCGAGATTGGCCTTGGCCTCATCGGCAAGGCCCTTGAGGTCCTTGGCATCGATGCCGGAGAGGGATTTCGCCAGGAAATTGACGCCCGCGACCTGCTGGACGTCGTTTGCACCGGCATCCGACGAACCGCCGCCCATTGCGAGTTTCTTGCGGGCATCCGCAAGCTCGCGCTCCAGCTTCTTGCGCTCGTCGAGAAGTCCCTCGACACGCGACAGCACGTCGCCTGGCTGCACCTTCAGGGAAGAGGCCAGCGCCTTCACCCGCTCATCCTGCTCGGCGAGGTAGGCAAGCGCGCCCTGCCCCGTTACGGCTTCGAGACGGCGCACGCCGGCACCAACAGCGCTTTCGCCGAGAATGCGGATGAGGCCGATCTGGCCTGTTGCCGCCACATGCGTGCCGCCGCAAAGCTCGACGGAATAGGGACGGTTGGCTTTCGCGCCGTGCAGGCCGGTGCCCATGGACACGACACGAACCTCGTCGCCATATTTTTCACCGAACAGCGCCATCGCACCCTCGCCAATGGCGTCGTCGACGCTCATCAGGCGGGTGACAACAGGCGAGTTCTGCAAGACGATTTCGTTCGCCATCTCCTCGACCACCTTCAGCTCCTCGGCCGACATCGGCTTCGGATGCGAAACGTCGAAGCGCAGGCGCTCGGGCGCGACCAGCGAACCCTTCTGGGCGACGTGCGTGCCGAGCACCTCGCGCAGCGCCTCGTGCAGCAGGTGGGTGGCGGAGTGGTTGGCGCGCAGACGCGAACGACGGTCATGATCGACCGTCAGCTGCACGGCTTCGTCGAGCTTCAATCCGCCCTTGGAAACGGTGCCGGTATGCACGAACAGGCCTTCGCCCTTTTTCTGGGTGTCGGAAACGGCAAAGGCGCCATTGTCGCCGGAGATAACGCCGGTATCGCCCATCTGGCCACCGGACTCGCCATAAAACGGCGTCTGGTTGACGACGATCTGCACCGTCTCGCCCTCGGCGGCACTGTCCACCGACTTGCCGTCCTTGACGATCGCCTGAATGACGCCTTCGGCGGTTTCAGTATCGTAACCGAGGAATTCGGTCGCGCCGAACTTTTCCTTCAGTTCGAACCAGACGGTTTCGGTCGCCTTGTCGCCGGAGCCGGCCCAGTGCGAGCGGGCTTCCGCCTTCTGGCGCTGCATGGCGTCGGTGAAGCCGGAAATATCGACGCCGATCTCACGCGCGCGCAGCGCATCCTGCGTCAGATCGAGCGGGAAACCATAGGTGTCGTAAAGCTTGAAAGCCGTTTCGCCGTCCAGCATGTCGCCCTTGTGCAGGGTCGAGGTGGCGTCGGAGAGAAGCGACAGGCCGCGTTCCAGGGTCTTGCGGAAACGGGTTTCCTCCAGCTTCAGCGTTTCGGAAATCAACGCCTCGGCGCGAACCAGTTCCGGATAGGCGCGGCCCATCTGCTGCACGAGTGCCGGCAGCAGCTTGTAGATCAGCGGCTCGCGCGCGCCGAGAAGCTCGGCATGGCGCATGGCGCGACGCATGATGCGGCGCAGGACATAACCGCGGCCTTCATTGGACGGCAGGACGCCATCGGCGATCAGGAAAGCGGAAGAGCGCAGATGGTCGGCGATGACCCGGTGGCTGGCGCGCTTTTCACCTTCGGCCGGAACACCGGTCGCTTCCACGGAAGCAGCAATCAGCGCGCGGAACAGATCCGTATCGTAATTGTCGTGCTTGCCCTGTAGCAGCGCGGAAATACGCTCAAGGCCCATGCCGGTGTCGATCGACGGGCGCGGCAGGTCGATGCGCTCTTCCTTCGTCAGCTGCTCATATTGCATGAAGACGAGGTTCCAGATTTCGATGAAACGGTCGCCATCCTCTTGCGGCGAGCCGGGCGGGCCGCCCCAGATATGATCGCCGTGGTCATAGAAGATTTCCGAACAGGGACCGCAGGGACCGGTATCGCCCATTGCCCAGAAATTGTCGCTGGTCGCAATGCGGATGATACGGTCGTCGGAGAAACCGGCAATCTTCTTCCAGAGGTTAAAGGCCTCGTCGTCGGTGTGATAGACAGTCACCAGCAGACGGTTGCGGTCGATGCCGAATTCCCTGGTGATCAGGTTCCAGGCATGGGTGATCGCTTCTTCCTTGAAATAATCGCCGAAGGAGAAATTGCCGAGCATTTCGAAAAAGGTGTGGTGGCGGGCGGTATAACCGACATTGTCGAGGTCGTTATGCTTGCCGCCGGCGCGCACGCATTTCTGCGCCGAAGCGGCCGTGGAATAAGGACGGCTTTCAAGACCGGTGAAGACGTTCTTGAACTGCACCATGCCGGCATTGGTGAACATCAGTGTCGGATCGTTGCGCGGCACCAGCGGGCTGGAGGGCACGATCTCATGTCCGTTCTTCTTGAAGTAGTCGAGAAAGGTCGACCGAATTTCATTCACACCGCTCATGCCCACACACCGCTCACAGCTGGAGTCCATCACCGCCACCGGAAATGATGGCTATATTGCAAAATCACTGGCTTTTATCGTCCGCATCCTGCCCTGTCCAGCCATGGAGGCGAAGCAAGACATATAGGCAAAGAAAAAGGGCCGCGCGAAGAAAAATCGCACGACCCTTTTGATCTATACCAGTTCGACGAAGTCTCCGGACGGCGACATCAGGACCTTCGCGAAATGCATCAGCCCTCGTCGCTGCCGTCGTCGCCTTCACCGGCGTCCGGGCCGCCATTCTGCAGGAAGCGGTCGGCGATCAGACCGGCATTCTGGCGCAATGCCAGTTCGATCTCATTTGCCGTTTCCGGATTGTCGCGCAGGAAGGTCTTGGCGTTTTCACGCCCCTGCCCCAGACGCTGACTGTTATAGGAGAACCATGCACCGGATTTTTCGACGATACCGGCCTTCACGCCGAGGTCGACGAGCTCACCGGTCTTGGAAACACCCTCGCCATACATGATGTCGAATTCCACCTGCTTGAAGGGCGGAGCCATCTTGTTCTTGACGACCTTGACGCGGGTCTGGTTGCCGACAACCTCTTCGCGCTCCTTGACGGCGCCGATACGGCGGATGTCGAGGCGAACGGACGCATAGAACTTGAGAGCGTTACCGCCTGTCGTCGTTTCCGGCGAACCGAACATGACGCCGATCTTCATGCGGATCTGGTTGATGAAGATGACCATGCATTTCGACTTGGAGATCGAAGCGGTCAGCTTGCGCAGCGCCTGGCTCATCAGGCGGGCCTGAAGACCCGGCAGGCTGTCACCCATCTCGCCTTCGATTTCCGCCCGCGGCGTCAGCGCCGCAACGGAGTCGACCACCAGGACATCAACCGCACCGGAACGCACCAGCGTATCGGTGATCTCAAGTGCCTGCTCGCCCGTATCCGGCTGCGAGATCAGAAGGCCCTGCAAATCCACGCCAAGCTTGCGGGCATAGACCGGATCGAGCGCGTGCTCGGCATCCACGAAGGCGCAGATGCCGCCCTTCTTTTGGGCTTCCGCAATCGTCTGCAGCGCCAGCGTCGTCTTACCCGAGCTTTCCGGGCCATAAATTTCAACGATGCGCCCCTTCGGCAAACCGCCGATGCCGAGCGCGATATCCAGGCTGAGAGAACCCGTCGAAACGGTCTCCACCTCAACCACATTTTCATTGGAACCGAGCTTCATAATCGATCCCTTGCCGAACGACCGTTCGATCTGGGAGAGCGCCGCTTCCAGTGCCTTGCTTTTATCCACCGATTTATCCTCTACGAGACGCAAAGAATTTTGTGCCATCCGAACCACCTTTAGGTTATTGAAGCCGCACAGGCAATGAAGCAGTATGGAAACGGTATGTACTCTATTTGTTCTCATTTCGCAAGGCTGAGCCAGCATATTGAAAACAAATAGCGATAAGTAGTTTGTTCTGCTTTCGTTTTTCCGTGCCCGGCCCATCGCCGCAAACCGGATGCGAGGTCAGGAAGACGTCAGTTTAGGCCGAATCGTCCGGTCTTTCCATCCGCCAAAGAGGGAAACGCAAGCGTGAAGAAAATACTCGTTCTGGGCGGCGCACATATCGACCGGCGCGGCATGATCGAGACTGAGACGGCGCCCGGCGCGAGCAACCCCGGCTCCTGGATGGAAGAGGCCGGCGGCGGCGGTTTCAACGCCGCGCGCAATCTCTCCCGCCTCGGTTTTCAGGTCCGCATCATTGCTCCGCGCGGCGGTGACGTGACAGGCGAAGCGGTGGCGGAGGCTGCGAAGCAGGCGGGCGTTGAAGACACGCCCTTCACCTTCCTCGACCGCCGCACGCCGAGCTACACCGCCATTCTGGAGCGTGACGGCAACCTCGTCATCGCGCTTGCGGATATGGACCTCTACAAGCTCTTCACCCCGCGCCGCCTGAAGATACGCGCCGTGCGCGAAGCCATTACCGCCAGCGATATTCTGCTTTGCGACGCCAATCTGCCGGATGATACGCTGACGGCGCTCGGCCTCGTTGCCCGCGCCTGCGAAAAACCGCTGGCGGCCATTGCCATATCGCCCGCCAAGGCGGTGAAGCTGAAAGCGGCGCTCGGCGATATCGACATCCTCTTCATGAACGAGGCGGAAGCCCGCGCGCTGACCGGCGAGACGGCGGCCAATGTCCGCGACTGGCCGGATATTCTGCGCAAGGCCGGGCTTTGCGGCGGCGTCGTTACCCGCGGCGCAAGCGAAGTCGTTGCCTTCAATGGAACGGAAAAAGCAATCCTCCACCCGCCTCTCATCCGCGAGGTGAAGGATGTCACCGGTGCGGGCGACGCCATGGCCTCTGGTTATCTCGCCGCCATCGCCGAGGGAAAGACGATTGCGGAGGCCTTGCGACAGGGGGCGGCCGCGGCGGCCATCACCGTGCAGTCCCCCTTCGCCACCTCGCATGAACTATCAAAAGACAGTGTCGAAGCCATGTTGGGGCTTGTTCCCCAGGCTGAAATGCTGGCATGAACCCGCTTTTGAAAACTGGAACAGATGCCATGACCCGCCCCATCTCCCCGCTCCTGCCCATCGTCTATTCTCAGGAAGTCGCCGCAGCCAAGCAGCGCGGCGCGCCGATCGTGGCGCTTGAATCGACCATCATCACCCATGGCATGCCCTATCCCGGCAACATCGAGATGGCCGAAAGCGTCGAACAGATCATCCGCGATCAGGGTGCGGTTCCGGCCACCATCGCCGTCATTCACGGCACGCTGCATATCGGTCTTGAGAAGGACCAGCTTGAGGCGCTTGCCCAGACAACCGACGCCATGAAGGTCTCGCGCGCCGATATCGCCTTTGCCATCGCCGAGCGCCGCACGGGCGCGACCACGGTTGCAGCCACCATGATCGCCGCCGCCCGCGCCGACATCCGCGTTTTTGCGACAGGCGGTATCGGCGGCGTGCACAAGGGCGCGGAAGAGACCTTCGACATCTCCGCCGATCTGACCGAGCTTGCCAAGACCGGCGTGATCGTCGTCTGCGCCGGCGCGAAAGCCATTCTCGATATTCCGAAGACGCTGGAGGTTCTCGAAACCAACGGCGTGCCTGTCGTCACCTTCGGGTCGGAAGAATTCCCGGCCTTCTGGTCCCGCTCTTCCGGCCTGTCGAGCCCGCTTTCGCTCAATAGCCCGGCGGCGATTGCCAATTTCCAGGCAACCCGCGAACAGCTGGGCATCGACGGCGGCATGCTGGTGGCCAATCCCGTGCCGGAAGCAGACGAAATTCCGCGCGAGGAGATGGAAATCTACATCAACCGCGCCATCTCGCACGCCGAGCGCGACGAAGTCACCGGCAAGGAAGTCACCCCCTACCTGCTCGGCGATATTTTCCGCCTCACAGATGGCCGCAGCCTGGAGACCAATATTGCGCTGGTGCGCAACAATGCGCAGCTTGCTGCTGAGATCGCCGTGGCGCTGAACTGAAGAAAAAATCGTCTTCTCAGTCATCCTCAGGCTTGATCCGAGGATCCACGATGCGCTCGCAGGAATGGATCCTCGCCTCAAGGGCGAGGATGACGGTGTGAAAGCAGAAGGCCTCGCAACCAACAAAAAAGGCCCGGAAAGCTTGCGCTTTCCGGGCCTTTTTCTTTTCAGTTCCTGAACCTGATCAGTTCTGGGCGACCGGCTTCACCAGCGGCGTCACGCGGCGGATGGTGACGCGGCGGTTCTGCTGTTCCGGGCCAAGTGTCTGAACCTTCAGGTAACGCTCGCCATAGCCTTGAGTCGCGAGGTTTTCCGGCGGAATACCGTAAACATCGGTCAGCACATTGGCGACGGAAGCGGCGCGCTCGTCCGAGAGAACGAGGTTGCTTTCATCCGAACCGACGGCATCGGTATGGCCTTCGATCAGGAAGGTTTCCCCCGGGTTCCTGTTGAGCGCCTTGTTGATGGCATCAGCCACCTTGCGCAGGGAGCGTGCCTGCGCCATCGGAATTTCCGCGCTGCCTGTGGCGAAGGTAATCGTATCGAGGTCGATACGGCGCACCTTGTCGCGGATACGGGCCGAATAACGCACTTCATCCAGCGAATAGACCCGCTCCACCGGTTCGACGGGCGGCTGTTCCAGGAAGCGATAATAATCGCGGTCCGGATCGCTCGACGTGTCGATGATGTAATCGGTCACGGGAATGCGCAGGCGCATCGGTGGCAGGTCGAGGCCGGGATCGCGATAGACATAATCACGGTCCGGATCTTCCATCAGCTCCGGTGCATAGAACAGCACATATTCGCGGCCGCGATCGTCGATGCGCGAGCGCTGGATCACGTCGCCATAACGGTTGCGGATCGTAACCACCTGCGTTCCATCGCGGCGCTCCACGGTTTCGCGGACACGGCCGCCGCCCAAGCGCTCGTAGTAGGGCTCACCACCATCGCGGATGAAGCGCTGGTTATCATCGCCGCGCACCACGACACGGTCGCCGAATTGCAGGATGATCGGCGCATCGCCGTCACGATCCCGATCGCGCGGGCGGCCTTCGCGCGGCTGCCATTCGCGCACACCTTCCGGCCGCTCATATTGCGGACGACGATCGACACGTTCGCCCTGCTGGGAGGTGATCGCCTCCATCTTGACGGGCGGTGGCGGAGCCTTGCCTTCGGCGGCGCCGGCGCGCTGCGCTTCGGCGTCCGATGTCGGAACCTTCACGTCGCCGGCCTGCTCGCGTTCACGACGGCGCTCCTCGCGGGTCTGGCGGTTGCCGGAGCGTTCCACTTCCTTGTCGCTGTCGAGAACGGCGGCACCCTTGTCGACCGGCAGAATGACGGTATCGGCGGTCTTGGACGGGTCCTTGGCAATGGCCTTGGCCTTGTCCAGCTCTTCCTTCGTCATCGGCGGCGCTTCCGTCTGCGGAACAGCGACCTGATTGGGCACGGGTTCGCCGGCCGGCGCCTGTCCGGTCGTCGTACCGCTCGGCGGCGGAGGCGTCGGCGCGCCTGGCAGCGGGGCTGCAGGTTCAGTTCTACCCTGGCCCTCTACCGGCGGCTGTTCGGAAGGCTGACGACCCGGTGCGGGATTGGGCTGGGCCTCGGGCGCCGGCGGACGTGCGGGCGTCGGGGCTTCGGTCGGAACCGGTGCTTCCTTCACTGCCGGCTCCGGGGCGGCAGGCTTTTTCTCCGGAACGGCTTTTTCAGCCGGTTCGGCTTTCTGTTCCGGGGCCTTTTCCTCTACCTGCGGCTTTTTGGAAGGCGCCGGCTCGCGAGGCTTGGCCGGCTGCTCGGCATTTTCAGGGCGTGCTGCGGGCTCCTGTTCGGCTGCAGGTTCTTTCGCGCGCTCCTTACGGGGACGCTGCTGCTCACCCTCACCTGCGGGCTGCTCGGCCCGTTCGGGCTTGCGCGGACGTTCCTTCGGCTGCTCCTCGGCAGGTGCGGCTTCGGGTGCCGCCTCGCGCTGGCGTGCCGGGCGCTGTTCGCCCCCGCCCTGCGGCTCCTGTGCGCGTTCTGGGTTGCGGGGGCGCTCCTGCGGCTGTTCGGCCGGCACGGGCTCCGGGCGGGCCCCGCGCTGCTGCTGCGGGTCCCGCTGGGGGTCGGGCTGCGGCTCACGCTGGGGGTCCCTCTGCGGCTCGGGGCGCGGTTCGGCGGGCGCGGCTTCGCGTTTGGGCTCCGGCTCACGCGGCGGCTCCTGTGCACGCTCCTGGCGTTGCGGCTCGGCCTGCGGCTGCGCCTCTTCGGCCTGCTTGCGCCGCTTGCGCAGTTCTTCTTCCGGGTTCGGCTCTTCCGGCTGTGCCTGCGCCAGAATCACCTGACCGGTCGTCGCCTGTCCGGGAAGCGCCTGCGCCCGCGCGGCACCGGCAAAACCGGCCGCGGCCGGCTCCACCGCAATCGCCAGCGACATGAGGGGGAAAACCACCCCCGTCAGCAATGTGTTCTTCTTCAGCATCGGTGTTTCCTCATCTGCCATTATTGGTCGCCAGTCTTGCGACATCGTGATTCCGGCTGCGCGTGCAGGCGCTGGTCAACGCCCGGCACACACTTCGGTTCCCATGATGAACAAAGCGTTCTGTACCGGAAATGAACAGATCAAGGCCTTTTCGTGGAGGCTCTGCGGCACAAACGCGATGGCTAATATTGCAGTTGCATTTTTTGACCAACCGGATGAATAATTGCATCCGCGCTGAAGGCCACAGGCGGTATCCTCCGTCCTGCCGCGCCCAGCGCCCATGGCGTCCGCACTGAAAACAACAACAGACTGCGGATGAACGACCAAAAGAGAGGATCGAAATGCCTATTTCCACCCGTCTGCTCGCAGCCGTATCGATTGCCGCCATCTCGCTGTTGTCGGGCGCAGCCCTCGCGCAGGACAAGATCGTCATCGGCACCGAAGGCGCCTATCCGCCCTTCAACAATCTCGAAGCCGACGGCACGCTGACCGGCTTCGACATCGACATCGCCAAGGCGCTGTGCGAACAAATGAAGGCCGAGTGCACCTTCGTCACCAATGACTGGGACGGCATCATCCCCGCCCTGCAGGCCAAGAAGTTCGACGCCATCATCGCGTCCATGTCGATCACGCCGGAACGTCTCCAGAAGGTCGACTTCTCCAAGAAATATTACAACACCCCGCCGGCTATCGCCGTACCGAAGGATTCGCCGATCAAGTCCCTCGATGATCTCAAGGGCAAGTCGCTCGGCGCGCAGGGTTCCACCACCCACTCCAACTATGCCGAAAAGCATTTCCCGGATGCCGACGTGAAGATGTATCCGACCGCCGACGAATATAAGCTCGACATCGCCAATGGCCGCATCGACGCCGTCATCGACGACATCGTCGTGCTTTCGGAATGGCTGAAGACGGATGCCGGCGCCTGCTGCAAGATCCTGACGCCGCTCAAGGTCGACGTCGAGATCAACGGCAATGGCGCGGGCGTTGCCGTGCGCAAGGGTGACACGGCGCTCGCCGACAAGTTCACCGCCGCCATCGCCGGCATCCGCGCCAGCGGCAAGTATCAGGAGATCAACAAAAAATACTTCGATTTCGACGTTTACGGCGAGTAAGCCTGTTCGATCTGTTGAAATCTCGTGGCGGAAGGCTTGCCCTTCCGCCATTTTTGTTTGAAAACGTCACGATAACAATCACGGCGGCTTAAGACCGCAGGGGAAAACTGGCATGAGCGGAGCATTTTCCGCCATAGGTGCGTTCTGGACCTATGTCTCGACACTTCTCGATCCCTTCTGCGGGCCGGTCGGTCTCTTCTCGCTTTTCGGAAACGGCACCCTGGTCGCCTGCGGCGATGCTGGCTGGGGCGATGAGATCGCTTTCGGCGTCAAGGTCACGATCTCGCTGGCGCTTGCCACCCTGCCCGTCGGACTGCTGATCGGTTTTCTCATCGCGCTCGCTGCACAATCGGAAGAAAAATCGCTGCGGCTGGCGACCGGTATCTACACCACCATCTTCCGAGGTCTGCCGGAACTCCTGACGCTCTTCATCGTCTATTACGGCATCCAGATGCTGCTGCAATCGGTGGCCGGTTATATCGGCATCACCGGCCCGGTCGAGATCAACGCTTTCGTGGCGGGCATGGTGGCGCTGTCGGTGGTGTTCTCGTCCTATGCTTCCGAAGTGTTGCTCTCCGCCTTCAAGGCCATACCCAGGGGGCAATATGAGGCAGGTGCCGCACTTGGTCTTTCGCGGGGCCGCACCATGGTGCTCATCATCATTCCGCAACTCGTCCGCATCGCCCTGCCCGGCATGACCAATCTCTGGGTCATCCTCCTGAAAGACACGTCCTACGTCTCGATCATCGGCCTTGCCGATATCATCCGCCAGACCGGCATCGCCGCCCGCGTCAGCAAGGAAGCCTTCTTCTTTTACAGCATCGCCTGCCTGCTCTATCTCATTCTCGCGCTGCTTTCGTCCATCGGCATCGGTTTCATCGATCGCTGGTCGCGCAAGTCGGAGGTAAGCCGATGAGCCATGTTCAGGAACTCATTCCCGCGCGCCCTGCCCCGGCGGTAGCGGACAAGCCGCTCAATATTTCCCGCATCGTCGGCATCGCCGTCATCACGCTCTGGCTGCTGCTCGCCGCCGGGCTGATCTTCGCCATGATCGAAGGCTGGGACTGGGATAAATTCGGGCGTTACGGGCCGCGTTACATCGATGGTCTCATCACCACCATCACGCTGGTCGGCAGCTCGATCATTCTCGGCGCCATTCTTTCCGTGCCGATCGCCTTCGGCCGCATGTCGGAAAACCGCGTCATCGGCGCACTCGCCTATGCCTATGTCTATGTCTTTCGCAGCACACCGCTTCTGGCGCAGCTTTTCCTGATCTATTACGGCCTCGGCAGCTTCCGCCAGGGGCTGGAGACCGTCGGCCTGTGGTGGTTCTTCCGCGAGGCCTGGTATTGCGGCCTCCTGTCGCTCACTCTCAACACCGCCGCCTATCAGGCCGAAATCCTGCGCGGCGCGATCCGCAGCGTGCCGCGCGGCCAGCACGAGGGGGCCGCCTCGCTCGGCCTGTCGAAACTCGTCACCTTCCGCAAGGTCATCCTGCCGCAGGCGCTCATCGTCGCGCTGCGTCCCTATGGCAACGAGATCATCCTGATGATCAAGGGTTCGGCGGTGGTCTCCATCGTCACGGTCTTCGACCTGATGGGGCAGACGCGTTACGCCTTTTCCCGCACCTTCGATTATCAGGCCTATCTCTGGGCGGCGATCTTCTACCTGACGATCGTCGAAACGCTGAGACATGTCTGGGCATGGCTGGAGGCCCGCCTGACGCGCCATCTCAAGCGCTAAGCGGAAAAGTTGGCAGCACTCATCAAGGAAGGCTGCTAACATTTTGAAAAATATAACTATTTTATGACAATCCATGTCCCTGGCAAGCTTGGATTAACCATGTCGTGTTCCCATATTCGATACAGCGGCAATGCTGTGATCGGCAATCATGGAAACGGGAACCGCCGTCATGAACAAGGACATGGAAATGATGCTGAGAGGCTACGGCCTCACCACCGCCCAGATTTTTTATCGCCTGCCGGACCATCCGCTGGTTCTCCAGACCTATGTCTGGCAGGACTATGATCTGGCCCCTGATTTCCCCGAAATGCACGGCTTCCTCAAATTCTGGCAGGAAAAGCTCGACGGGCCTTTGCACTCCGTCCGCTACGTGCACCGGCAGGTGATCTCGGCGCAGGAATGGCGCGCGCTCAAAGGGGAGTTCATCCTCCACTGAGCCATCGCGCCACATAAACATTGCGCCCGCCTCCGATGCGGCTTACAGCAAACTTCAACTGAAGACGCTGACGGATAAGGCACGATGACGAAGAACCAGAAAATCGACGAAGAGGCGCTTGCCGAGGCCTATAACCGCGCACTCGCGCTTGAAAAATCAGGCGATGTGGATGCGGCGGTGAAGGCCTATGAGGAAGTTCTCGCCATCGATCCGGACGATCACGGCGGCGCGGCCGTTCGCATCGCCGCCATGGGCCGGGGCGAACAGCCATCGAAAGCACCTGATGCCTATGTCGAAACCCTGTTCGACCAGCATGCCGAAGCCTTCGAGGATATTCTTGTCGAGCAGCTCGGTTACGCCGTGCCGATGATGGTGCGCCAGCGGCTGCAGACCCTCAACCTCGGCCCCTTCAAGCGCCTGCTCGATCTCGGCTGCGGCACCGGCCTCACCGGCGAAGCGCTGCGCGATATGGCCGACGATATCACCGGCATTGATATTTCCGAAAACATGGTCGAGATCGCCCATGAGAAGGACCTTTACGAGACGCTCTATGTCGCCGAAGCAGAGGATTTTCTCGAGGATAATGACGACGAGCCCTTCGACATCATTACCGCAACCGACGTGCTGCCCTATCTCGGCGCGCTGGAGCCACTGTTTTTCGGCGCTGCCGAAAACCTCAATGCCGGCGGCCTGCTGATCTTCTCGTCGGAAACTCTGCCCGAAGCGACGCTCGCCGGACGCCCCTATATGGTCGGCCCGCACCAGCGTTTCGCCCATGCGGAAACTTATGTCCGCGAAAGACTGGCCGCGACCGGTTTCGAGGTTCTCGAAGTGACCGACATCAACGTGCGCATGCAGGACGGCAATCCGACGCCCGGTCATCTGGTGATTGCGAAGCTCAAGGGCTGATGCGACATCGGAGGCTTATGCCCCCGACATCTCGGCACCTTTCTTCTCCCCGGCGGGGAGAAGAAACAAGCGGCACGCGCTCGCCCTATATATGGCGAACACGGCTCCTGCCTGAATCAAGCTCTCAGCAACATCCGCCAGCGGGTTGAAGAGGCTCAACTTTCCCGCCCTCTCAACTCGCCTTCGGACGCCAGACGATATCCGCCACCTTGAGTTTCTTCGGCACGATCTTCAGATCATAGAATTCGTCTGCAAGTGCCTGCTGATAGGCAATGGCTTCATCCGGAACCAGCGAGACCCGTCCGAGATCGGCTCCCGGCCGTGTCAGCGAGACCTTGGTGACATCCTCGGGAACGCCGGTGATCGACGCCAGCGATTTTGCCGTTGCATCGATATTGGCCTGCGCCTTCGCACCCACATTCGCCAGTTCCTTGAGGATCAGCGGCACGAGATCGGGATTGCTCTCCACGAAATCGCCATTGGCGAGGAAGTAACTCCACGGATCGACGATGCCCTCGGCGGTCGAAAGAACCCGCGTCGTCGGCTCTTTTTCCGCCACGGCGAAATAAGGATCCCAGATCGACCAGGCATCAATGCTGCCGCTGCGGAAGGCGGCGGCCGCATCCGGCGGCGCAAGATCGACTGGGGTAATGTCGTTCAAGGTCAATCCCGCCTTTCGCAGCGCCTTGACGGTGACATTATGGGCGCTGGAGCCGCGCTTGAAGGCGACCTTCCTGCCTTTCAGGTCTTCCAGCGTCTTCAGCGGTGAATCCTTCTGCACGAGGATGGCCGATCCGCCGGCCGCCGCCTTGTAGGTGCCGACATAACGAAGATTGCCGCCGGCGGCCTGTGCGAAAAGCGGCGGCACATCGCCAGTCGGGCCAATATCAAGCGCGCCTGCGCCAAGCGCTTCGAGAAGCGGCGGTCCGGAGGAGAATTCCGACCACCTGACCTCGATGCCGCGATCTTTCAGCAGCGCTTCGAGCGCGCCCTGGCTTTTCGCAAGCGCTATCACGCCATTCTTCTGCCAGCCAATCCGCAATGTGGTGGTTGCGGCGCTTGCCCGCCGGATATGCGGCAGAAACGCCGCCCCGGTCGCACCTGCAATCAGTCCCAATGTTCCGCGTCGTGTGAGCATATGGATATCCCTCGCTATTCCATCCTTCGACAGTAAAAGCGTAGATATTCGAGAGATTTTATCAAAATCCCAGTTTGCGCGTAGACAGCGCCGAGAGAATTGAATGTGCGAATTTGCCGTTATGGGCGGAATAAGATTGTCGTGGCCGGGCGGCCGCTATCGGATGGCCCTTCCGGCAGGATCAACCCCTGGCAGGGCAGGAAAGGCAACCCGCCAATAAAAATGCCCTCCCCGGCAGCCGGAAAGGGCATTGATCAAAAACCCAGCCAGCGGCGGATCACTCCTCGCCGGATTTCGGATTATCCAGCAGCATGTAATCGAGCGGCAGTTCGGTCGTATATTTGATCTGCTCCATCGCAAACGCGGAGGACACGTCGCGAATTTCGATCTTGGCGATCATGCGCTTGTAGAAAGCGTCATAGGCCGCAATGTCAGGCACGACGACCCGCAGCAGGTAATCGACGTCACCGCTCATGCGATAAAATTCGACGACTTCCGGAAACTCGGAAACCACCTCGGAGAAGCGCTTCAGCCATTCGATGGAATGGGAAGCGGTGCGGATGGAAACGAAAACCGTGACCTTGGTGTTGACCTTGACCGGATCGAGCAGCGCCACGCGCCGGCGGATGACGCCGTCTTCTTCCATCTTCTGAATACGCCGCCAACAGGGCGTCGTGGAAAGGCCGACCTTTTTCGCCAGATCGGCAACGGCCAGCGTGGAATCCTCTTGCAGAATGCGCAAAATCTTACGGTCTAGGCGATCCAATGCGTCTACCCTCCTGAATTAATTTCCTTTCAATACACTAATTTTCGCAGAAAAACAGAAAATTGTTTCACTAAAGCCGCATTTCCACATGTTGTCGCAGAACCGGCAGCAGCTCCTCCGCGAACCATGGGTTCTTTTTTAGCCAGCCGGTGTTGCGCCAGCTCGGATGCGGCAGGGGAAAAATGCCGGGACCGGAATTGGCATGGAGATAGCTGCGCCAGTTTTGCACCGTTTCGGTCATGGTTTTGCGCCGCCTTTCACCCAGGTGAAAAGCCTGTGCATATTGGCCGATGGCGAGGATCAGCTCCACCTGCGGCATTGCCACCATTACCCGCTCGCGCCAGTGCGGCGCACATTCGCGCCGGGGCGGCAGGTCGCTGCCTTTGTCGTCATAACCGGGAAAACAGAAGCCCATGGGCACGATGGCGAAACGATCCGGGTCATAGAATGTCTCCCGATCGACGTTCAGCCACTGGCGCAGCCTGTCACCCGAGGCATCGTTGAAGGGCAACCCCGTTTCGTGCACACGAAGCCCCGGCGCCTGCCCGGCAATCAGGATACGCGCCTTGGTCGACATGACGACCACCGGCCGGGGTTCGTGCGGCAGGCGATCAGCCATTCCGTTGAGCGGCATATCGCGACAGAGACGACAGCGGGCGATTTCGCCGCGCAACCCGTCCAGCCCATCATCACGCACCAGCGCTAGCTCAACCATGGTCCCATCCCAGAAGATGGCGGATAATGGTGAGGAAACCCGCCGGCGGCGTTTCCAGATCCGCGGCACGGTGTTCCCGCCGCCATTGCGATGGTTTCTCGAATTCTCCCGCCCAGATGCCGCGCGCCTCCCTGCGCGCCGCCGACTGCTCGCTTGAGAACTGGAAATAACCTGATGCGACCGCAAAACCCGCCGACACCATTTCCGATGAGACATCCCTGCCGTCTGCGGAACAATAGACGAGCAGCCGCCCGTAACGGTCTCTGGAACTGCCGGAACAGGAAAAATCCGCCGGCCGGGCCAGCCGTTGCAGGACACGGCGCGCCTCCTCGCCGCACGGCCAGTTTTCGCTGCCGCGCAGACATGTCTGGGCAAGCTCCGGCGCATCGATACCGAGCAGCCGGAAACGTTCCTCACCCTTTGACAGCGTGTCGCCATCGATCACGAAGAAGCGGCCGCTATAGGTTTCGCTGTTGATCTGATCGAGCTTGGCCGCGATCAGAATACCGAGAAAAACCGTGGCGAGAAAAAGCCCGCCATCGCGAAATGCCGAAAAACGCCTGCTTTTGCCTCCATTTCGTCTCATGTAACAACAAACCCTTGTCAGAAATGGCAAACAAATCCTTTAACGGCAGCATCTTCTTAAGATTTTGCGCGTAGTCTGCAAGGGTTCATGTCACCCGCGTTGTAACAATGAGTAAAAGCGTCAGCACTTCCACCGACAAGATCATCGTCGACCGCTCGAAAAAACACCGCAACAAGGCGGTTTTCGACACGGTGAAGACGACGCGTGAACGCCTGCAACAGGGTGCTGGCGGAACCGAAGCCTATGAACGCGAAATGCTGACCATGCACATCGCCGAGACCCTTCAGGGCGCGATGTTCATGCCGCTTTTCATCGTGCTCGCCTCCGTCATCGGTCTTTATATCACCCGCGACATCGGGCTGATCATCTGGTCGCTGATTGCGCTCAGCTTCCACGCCATCGCTCTGGTGCTGGCCAAGAAAGCGGCGAAACAGGAGATCACCGCCGAAAACCTCCAGCACTGGAAAAATCTGTTCCTCGGCATGCAGATCCTCATCGGCTGCGCATGGGCCATGTTCGCACTGGCCGAACCGGTGCGCAACGACCCGACGCTTGTTCTCTTCTTCAAGGGCGCAACGCTGCTGATCGCGCTTTCGCTGACCGCCATGGCCAATTTCATGCTGCGGCGGGCGACTTTCATGACATTCCTGCCGGTTATGGCGGCGCTGTGCGTCACCTCGGCCATCTCTCGTGATCCATTCGATGTCGGCCTTGCATTGATGTTCGGCATGGCGATCCTCTTTTGTCATCGCATCACCAGCCGGCTCTACCAGACCAGCGTCAAGCTCCTGTCGTCCCAGACGGAAAAGGACGACCTTATCGCCGAGCTCGAAGTCGCCAACTCGGTTTCGGATGAGGCGCGACGCCGCGCCGAAGAGGCCAATCTGGCCAAATCACGTTTTCTCGCTTCCATGTCGCATGAGCTGCGCACCCCGCTCAACGCCATTCTCGGCTTCTCCGAGGTCATGGCGTCAGAAGTGCTCGGCCCGCTCAACAACCCGCTCTACAAGGAATATTCCGGCGATATCCACCGCTCCGGCCAGCACCTGCTCGATCTCATCAACGAAATCCTCGACCTGTCGCGCATCGAGGCCGGTCGCTATGATCTCAATGAGGAATCCATCTCGATGCTGGAAATCGCCGAGGATTGCATCGGCATGATCCAGCTTCGCGCCCGCGCCAAGAATATCAGGATTTCCCAGAAGTTCGAAAACAGCCTGCCGCAGGTCTGGGCTGACGAAAAATCGATCCGCCAGGTCATTCTCAACCTTCTCTCAAATGCCGTGAAATTCACGCCGCAGGGCGGTGAAATCCTTGTGAAAGCCGGCTGGACGGCGGGCGGTGGCCAATATGTGTCGATCAGGGATAATGGCCCCGGCATACCCGAAGATGAAATTCCCGTGGTGCTGTCGGCCTTCGGTCAGGGCTCGATCGCGATCAAGAGCGCCGAACAGGGAACCGGTCTTGGCCTGCCCATCGTTCAGGCCATTCTCGCCAAGCATGACGGCCAGTTCATCCTGAAATCGAAACTGCGCGAGGGCACCGAGGGCATAGCCATCCTGCCGGCAAAACGCGTGCTGCAGAGCCTGCCGGCCGTGGAGGAAACCCACGCCATCCAGCCGCGCCGGCGGTCCTTCGCCTGAAAACCCTGAGCATTAGCCAAAAAAGCGGAGGCGCTCCGCTTAGAGGAACAGCGTCGTCACCAGCGAATACAGCACGAAAAATCCGTTCGCCATCAACAGGCAGAAGACGGCAAAGGAACCGAGGTCCTTGGCATGCCGCCCGACCGAGGAGATTTCCGGCGAAATGCGATCCACCAGCTCTTCGATCGCGGTATTCAGCGCCTCTACTGAAAACAGCAACAGCATCAGCACCGTGAAGACGAGAAGATGCGCAAACGGCGCGCCCACGACCAGAAGCAGGGCGAGCCCGACGCCGAAGGCAAGAACCTCATGCCGGAACGCTGCTTCCTGCCACAGCCGGCCAAGCCCCTGCACGGAATAGCGGGCGGCGGCCAAAAGATGCCGCCAGCCTTTTTCCTTGCGAAAGACGGGTTCCGGTTGCTTCTTTTGCGGCGTCACGTCCATCTTCAGCCTCAATGATCGGTGCGGGAACTGATGCGGGTGTCCACACCCGCCGCTTCGAACGTCGCCATGCCGGAATGGCAGGCGGCAGCGGCCTTGACGATGCCGGCGGCAAGTGCTGCCCCCGTCCCTTCGCCAAGCCGCATGCCAAGCGCCAGCAGCGGCGTCTTGCCGAGCTTTTCAATGGCGGCCAGATGGCCGGGCTCGCCCGAGACATGGCCGATCAGGCAATGATCGAGCGCCGAAGGATTGGCGGCCTTGAGAAGAGCGGCAGCGGCCGTCGCCACATAACCGTCAATCAGCACGGGAATACGCTGCACGCGGGCGGCGAGGATGGCGCCGGCAATCGCCGCGATCTCGCGTCCGCCAAGACGGCGCATGATTTCCAGCGGATCGGACAGGTGGTCCTTGTGGAATTCCACGGCAGCTTTCACCGCCGCGATCTTGCGGGCCATGACCTCACCTTCCGAGCCGGTGCCCGGACCGGTCCACTCTTCTGCCGTGCCGCCATAAAGCGCGAGATTGATCGCCGCCGCAATGGTGGTGTTGCCGATGCCCATTTCGCCGACGCAGAGAAGATCGGTGCCGCCGGCAATCGCCTCCATACCGAAGGCCATGGTCGCGGCGCAGTCGCGCTCCGAGAGCGCAGGTTCGCAGGTAATGTCGCCGGTCGGGTAATCGAGCGCCAGATCGAAGATTTTCAGGCCAAGATCATTGGCGACACAGATCTGGTTGATCGCCGCACCGCCTGCCGCGAAATTTTCCACCATCTGCTGGGTCACGGATGTCGGATAAGGCGTAACGCCGTGCCGGGTAACACCGTGATTGCCGGCGAAGATCGCCACCAGCGGACGGGTGACGGCCGGAGAACGGCCGGACCAGGCAGCCAGCCACATGGCGATTTCTTCGAGACGTCCGAGCGAACCGGCAGGCTTGGTCAGCTGCGCATTGCGCTCCTTGGCCGCCACAAGCGCGTGCGTGTCCGGGCCGGGAAGCTCGCGCAGCAGCGCGCGGAAATCGTCGAAGGGCAATCCGCTCATGCTCATGATATCTGTCTTTCTCGTCGTCGGGTTGGCTGTCGCATCGGCTCATGCGTCCGGAACTTGTGTTTTCCGGCAAATCGGTCTTTGTTGCGCCTCTCATAATCGCGGATGCGCCGCGGAACAACCGGAAATGCAGCAACTGCAACGGAGAGAGCATGAAGGCCGGGGATTTTATAACAGATGTCATGCATTCCCTCGCCTTTCTGAGCCGCCTGCCCGTTCCCTCGCGTTTTTTTGATGATGCCGACAGTGTGTCGATGCGCCGCACTGCCCGCGCCTTTCCCGCCGCCGGTCTGCTGATCGCCCTGCCCGCCGCTTTCCTCGTTGTGGTTTTTGCGGCCTTCGACGCCTCTCCCCAGCTCACCGGCTGGCTTGTCATCGGCTTGACGGCGCTCGTGACAGGGGCGCTGCACGAAGACGGCCTGGCCGACATGGCCGACGGTTTCGGCAGCGGTAAGGACAAGGCGCGAATGCTTGAGATCATGAAGGACAGCCGCATCGGCAGTTATGGCGCCATCGCCATGATCCTGTCCTTTGCGCTCCGCGCCACCGCACTCGCCGCGCTCATTGAGACGCTGCCGGCAAAAACCGCCGCCGCCGCCCTGATCGCTGTGCTTGTCATGAGCCGCGCCCTGATGGTTTGGCACTGGCAGTCCCTGCCCGCCGCCAAAACCTCCGGCATCGCCGCCGGCGCCGGTCAGCCGGGCACAAGCGAGCGCAACATCGCGCTTGTGATCGGGTTGCTGCTTTTCATACTATTTACGCTGCACGCCCTGCCGCTCCTGTCGATTGCCCTTGTGCTGGCGGCAGCCTTTCTGGCGGCCATGCTTTTCGGCAGGCTCTGCGACAGGAAGATCGGCGGCCATACCGGCGACACCATCGGCGCCTGCCAGCAGATCACGGAGATCGTGATTCTTGTCGCCCTTGCCCTTGCAGCATGACGGCCTGATATAAATCATCATGGAAACACCCTGCATCCACATCTGTCGCCTCGATGAAACCAGCAGCCTCTGCATCGGCTGTGGGCGAATGCTGGATGAAATTGGCGGCTGGGCAGGGTATAGCGACGAGAAGCGCCGCGAGATCATGCGGTTGCTGCCGCAAAGACTGGCAAACCTGCCCAAGACCGCCAAGGAGACGCATACCGCATGAACAGGCTGACCATCGTTCTCCTTCTGCTGGCCATCGGCCTTGGCCTGTTGCTCATCAATCATGACGGTGGGCGAACGCTCGGCATCGATAATGATCAATTCGCCCATGTTCTCTATCTTCTGCCCATTGCCGCTCTCCTGTCCGCCGGCATATTGGCCGGAAGCCGCGGCAGTTTCGGCACCGTCATCCGCCAGCTCGCCGTCTGGCTGGTCATCATTCTCGGCCTCGTCTCGCTTTATCTCTATCGCTACGATCTGCAATCCTTCGGCGATCGACTGCTGGGCGGCCTGATACCCGGCCGCGCCGTGGTGGTCACCACATCGGGCGGCGAGCAGGAAATCGTGCTGCATAAATCGATGAGCGGCCATTTCGAGGCGAATGTCGGTCTCGAAGGCAAGACGATCCACATGCTGGTCGATACCGGCGCAAGCTCGGTGGTGCTCGCCAATGCAGATGCCGCCGCAATCGGCATCGACACCACAAACCTCCGCTATACCGTACCGGTCATGACTGCGAATGGCCGCACGGCGGCAGCTCCCGTCACCCTGTCGGAAATCA
The DNA here is from genome assembly GCF_001541315.1 of Agrobacterium tumefaciens str. B6. Lineage (GTDB taxonomy): Bacteria > Pseudomonadota > Alphaproteobacteria > Rhizobiales > Rhizobiaceae > Agrobacterium > Agrobacterium radiobacter. Next base: position 146,019 of record NZ_LMVK01000004.1, read on the forward strand.
GCATTGGCCCGATCGTGCGGCGCAACATCCCGGCCCTCGTCGCCCAGGATGGCCAATTGGGCCAGAGCCTGCTCGGCATGAGCTTCCTGTCGACGCTCGGTTCGCTGCAGATGCAGACCGATGAACTGCGGCTGCGCGACCGGTAACCCCCTGCCCTTTGCGGTTCATTCTGCGGTTTTCCCGAGCCATTGGCCCCGGAAAGGAAATACCCCAATGCGACCGCAACGGGGATATTCTTTTCGCACATTGGGGCAATGGGCGGGCCATTGCCCCTTGATTCCTTCCCATTTGATAATTTATGTTGGCCTTGTTCTCAGGGCGGGGTGCAATTCCCCACCGGCGGTATCGGGATTTTTCCCGGAGCCCGCGAGCGCTTCCGGTCTCCAAAGCCGGAAGGTCAGCAGATCCGGTGAGAGGCCGGAGCCGACGGTATAGTCCGGATGGAAGAGGACAAGGCATA
>NZ_LMVK01000005.1 GCF_001541315.1 Agrobacterium tumefaciens str. B6
CGCCCGCCCCGGCCATATCTTCCCGCTGCGCGCCAACCCGCAAGGCGTTCTCGGCCGCACCGGTCATACCGAAGCGGCCGTCGATCTTTGCCGTCTAGCCGGGAAATTCCCCTGCGGCACCATCTGCGAAGTCGCCAATGACGACGGCACCATGGCCCGCCTGCCCCAGCTCGAAGCCTTTGCCGAACGCCACGGCCTGCTCGTTGTGACGATCAAGGATCTCGTTTCTTACCTCAAGGGCGAGGTTGTCGAGGACGTGGTGCAGAAGCAGGTCGCCTGATCTGCGCTTCCTTGTTGTGAATACGAAAACGCCCGGTGCAAACCGGGCGTTAAATTTTAAAAAAAGCTTTTCCGATCAGTTTCGCAACCGATACCCCGTCTTGAACATCCAGCTGACAACACCGAGGCAGAGCGCCAGAAACAGCGTGATCATCGCCAGACTGATGATCGGATTGACGTCGGCGATCTCATAGAAGCTCCAGCGGAAACCGCTGATGAGATAAAGCACCGGATTGAAGTGGCTGACCGTCTGCCAGAAGGGCGGCAGCATGTCGATGGAATAGAAGCTGCCGCCAAGGAAGGTCAAAGGCGGCACCACCAGCATGGGGATGAGGTTCAGCTGCTCGAAATTCGTCGCCCATATGCCGATGATGAAGCCGAACAGGCTGAAACTGACAGCCGTCAGCACGAAGAACAGCACCATCATGAACGGATGAGCGATGGTGATATCCACGAAGAAGGTGGCTGTTATCAGGATGATCGTCCCGATCATCAGGCCCTTGGTCGCCGCCGCCCCGACATAGCCGGCGACAATTTCCGTCATCGATACGGGCGCGGACAATATCTCATAGACCGTGCCGGTGAATTTCGGAAAATAAATGCCGAAGGAGCCGTTGCCGATACATTGCGTCAGCAGCGTCAGCATGATGAGGCCGGGCGTTATGAACGCGCCGTAGGAAACCCCGCCAACCTCCTGAATCCGCGAGCCGATCGCGGTTCCGAAGACGATGAAATAAAGCGAGGTGGAGATGACTGGCGAGACCACGCTCTGCAGCAGGGTGCGCCGCGTGCGTGCCATTTCGAACAGATAGATGGCCTTGATGGCTTCGAAATTCATTTCTGGCCTCCCACCAGCGAAACGAAGATATCCTCAAGCGAGCTCTGTCGCGTTGAAATATCCTTGAAATGGATGTTGGCGGCGGAAAGGGCGCTCAGAACATCGGCAATACGGCCCTGCTCGCCATTATCCTCGATTTCATAGGTGACGGTGCAACCGTCTTCAGAAAGCGTCAGACCGAAGGGCGCGAGGCTTTCGGGCAATTGCTCCACCGGCTGGGCGAGTTCTAGGAAAAGCTGCTTGCGGCCGAGTTTCTTCATCAGCGCCGTCTTTTCTTCCACCAGCAGCAATTCGCCGCCATTGATGACGCCCACCCGGTCGGCGATTTCTTCCGCCTCCTCGATGTAATGCGTGGTGAGGATGATGGTGACACCCTTGGCCCGCAGCTCGGACACGACGTTCCACATGTCGCGGCGGAGCGCCACATCAACGCCGGCGGTTGGCTCGTCGAGGAACAGAACCTTCGGCTCATGCGCCAGCGCCTTGGCGATCAGCACACGGCGCTTCATGCCGCCGGAAAGCTCGCGCAGCATGTTGTCCTTCTTGTTCCAGAGCGACAGGGATTTCAGGATGCGCTCGATCAGTTCCGGGTTCTTCTTCTGCCCGTGCAGGCCGCGCGAGAAGCTGACGGTGTTCCACACCGTCTCGAACTGGTCGGTCGTCAGTTCCTGCGGCACGAGGCCGATCAGGGCGCGGGTCTGGCGAAAATCCTTCACCACATCATGCCCGCCGACAAGCACCGAACCTTCACCCGGATTGACGAGGCCGCAGACAATCGAGATCAGCGTCGTCTTGCCGGCGCCGTTCGGGCCGAGAAGGGCAAGGATTTCACCCTCCCTGATATCGAGGCTGACACCTTTGAGCGCCTGAAAGCCGTTTGCGTAGGATTTTGTCAGATTCCGTATCGAAACAATGGCATTCATGGCGAATTCTTTCGAAAAACCGAGTAAGATGAACGCCATATAGACCGCAGAGGTTGCAAATGCCACCCCAGCGGACCGAACACTGCGTTCGGCAGAGACGGAAAATCAGCCGTAGACGCTATAGAAAAACTGCGCTGCGACGAAGACCAGAAACACCCCAAAGGCCCGCTCCAGCTGCTTCTTGCTGAGCGCATGGGCGAGCCGAGCGCCATAGGGCGCAACGACAAGCGTGATGGGGATCAGCAGCACCACGGCGATCCAGTTGATGAAGCCGGTGGAAAACGGCGGCAAGCCCGAATGCCCCCAGCCGGCCCAGATGTAGCCCAGAAGACCCGGCAGCGAAATCAGCACGCCGACACCGGAAGAGGTGGCGACCGCCTGATGGATCGTGCGTCCATAGAGCGTCATGAAGGTATTGTTCATCACCCCGCCGCCCACGCCCATCAGGCCGGAAAAGAGCCCGATGCCGGTGCCAACAAGAAAGCGGCCCGGGTTTTGCGGCAGGTCGGAACCGAGATGCCAGCTCGCCCGGTTGAAGATCATCCGGAAGGCGAGCGCGAGCGCGATGAAAGCGAAGATCAGCCGCAGTGCAACGCTGGAGGCATAGGCGGCAACCACGGATGCGAGGATGGTGCCGAGCGGTACGGCAACGATCCAGCCCTTCAGCAGATCGATATCAACAGCGCCTTTCTGACGATGCGTGAGAAACGAACGGATGGAGGTGGGCACGATGATGGCAAGCGAGGTGCCGAGCGAGAGATGCATGCCCACCGCCTCCGGCACATCCAGAAGCCCGAAGACCTGGTAGAAGACGGGCACCAGCACCGCGCCGCCGCCGATGCCGAACAGGCCGGCCAGAAGACCGGCGACCACACCCGCTACCGCAAGCGCCGCCGCAAAGACCATCAGCTCTGAAACAGGGGGCATAAAGGCAGGCTCCCGAAGGCCGTTGTCACAAACATGTGACCCTCATAGCGTATCAGAAGAGCGCGGCAAGCCATGTTGGCCGCAGGTCAGTACGGCGCGATGTCTTTTGCCGCATATCCGCGCCGGATGGACCACTCCATGGGATCGTTTTCCCATTGCATGCCCTTGCAAAGACGCCGATATCCCCCCGATAAGGCTGTCTTCTTCAACCGGCCTTCGGGCCGGTCTTTTTTTGTGGGAATGTGACAGAAGAGTTGGAATTCCGGAAAGTGAATCCACACTTCCGTCATTCCGGCCTTGAGCCGGAATCCAGCCGACGCGCGTCGGCGCGACGGCAAGGCTCCTTTCAGCTCAAGGACTTCAGCTGGCTGGATTCCGGTTCAAGGCCGGAATGACGGAAGTTGCAAACATGACGCATTATAGCGAGCGTCTAAAACGCCGCCCGACTATCGCCCCGCCCAATCACGCCTTTCGCGTCTCCTAGTCACAATGCCTGTAACCTGACTTGCGCGTGCGCAGGTCGAAGTGAAAATGGTTCCAGTGGTTGGGATCGCTGCCCGGTCCGAGAACGGTCGAGAAATATTTGCAGCTGTCGGACCTCACCGCCTTCAGCAGCGCCTTTTCGCGGAAGGCGAAGAAGCTCTTGCTGCGCACGTCGATTTCCTTGCCGTTCTTCAGCGTGATGGTGCCGATGTCGATGGCGTTACCGCGCGCATGTTCCGACCAGGGATTGCTGGAACGCGAATTCATCTTGCGGCAGGAATAGCCGCCCATCGGCGTGATGCGACCAACGCCGGAGAGATAACGGAAGCGCGAGGATGGCACGAGTTCGAACTTCACCCATTTGGCAAAGGCAAGCGTGACCTGGCAATTGAGCTTCACGGCCGGGCGGATGGCGACGCCGCTGGCGAGACCGCTGAGTTCGATCGGATAATCGATACCGCAGGTCGGACCATCGGCAATGCGCGCAACGTCCCGGAAAGCAACGCCGAGGCGGCGCAGTTCGGAGCGGCAGGCAACTTCGGAAGATGGCATGACGCCTGGTGGCATCGAGCGGTTGCTTTGCGGCCCACCGCCCGCCATCGGATTATCAGGCATGAGCATGGCGACTTCCTCCACCGGCTGGCGGCGCGAGGAGGAGCCGAGCGGCGGCGGCGGGATGAGCCGCGACTGGCTGGCCCGTTGCGGCTGGCGGGCCGGAGGCACGGCCATGGGATTATCCGTGCCGATGCCATCCACCACCGGCTGCGCGGAAGCACCCTCGGCAATCTCCGCATCCTGTTCTTCGGCAAGTCCGCGGACCGGCTCCACACCCAGCATGGAATCCATGTTCACGCCGCCTTCGCCTTCAGCGATCTGGTTGCCGGTCATCTGCTGCGCGGGCATGGTCTGGCTCTGCATGGTCTGCGCCGGCACAGTGGTATGGCCGCTGGCCGCCATGCGCGCCTGATGCTGGGAATCGAGTGTCGAATAACCCTGCCCGCCCTGCGGCGATTGCAGCAGGGGATCCTGCGAGGCGTAAGGTTCCGGCATCGGCTGAGAAATGGCCGCGGGATAGTCACCGCCCTGCCCGACCCGCTCCGCCTGATACACGGCACCCGCCGGCGCGCTGTAACCCTGCTGCCGCGAGGAGCGGATAGCGCTGACGCGCGTGGTGCCGTCCACTTCCGCCGGTGGCACGAGGCCCTCCGCCGAACACGACACCATGACCGTAGAAATCATCAGCAACGTCACAAGACGACGCGGAAGGGAAACATACGCCATACGAGAACCTGTACCTTCAGCGGCCGCTATTCGCGGCAATACAGGATAAATTTTAAAGAAATGAGGTAAACGAAACCTTATTGGTTACGGGAAATAACGAACCTGGTTGTTGCGTGACGCTGCAAATGAAGAAGGCACGATCGAAATCGCGTCGAAGGTCATAACAGAAACGCTGAAACCTCTCCTCCGACATCCTCGGGCTTGACCCGAGGATCAAGAGCCGCACGAGGAATGAATCCTCGGGTCAAGCCCGAGGATGACGTCGAGTGCTGGAAAAGCTTCTCATTCATCTAAGGGCGCAGCCATGGCCGCGCCCTCCACTTTACCAAAACGCATATGTCACGCGGCCCGTGAAACCTCGCGCGCAACCCCATTTCCAAGTTCGAAACGCGACAGCAGCGAGCGCAGCTGGCGGCTTTCCTCGGCGAGCGTCTGGCTGGCCGCCGTCGTTTCTTCCACCATGGCGGCGTTCTGCTGGGTCATCTGGTCCATGTGGTTGACGGAGGTGTTGATCTCCTGCAGGCCGGTCGCCTGTTCGCGCGCGGCCGTGGCGATGGAGTTGACATGGCCATCGACACGGTTGACCAGCGCCAAGATCTCCTCCAGCGCATCACCTGTCGAGCGCACGAGTGCGACGCCGCCGCCGACCTCCTCCGCCGAACGGTTGATGAGGGTCTTGATCTCCTTGGCTGCATTGGCAGAACGTTGCGCCAGTTCGCGAACTTCCTGCGCCACCACGGCAAAACCACGCCCGGCCTCGCCCGCACGCGCCGCTTCCACACCGGCATTCAGCGCCAGAAGATTGGTCTGGAAAGCGATCTCGTCGATAACAGAGATGATCTGCCCGATGCGCTTGGAAGAGTCCTCGATGCGGCCCATGGCGTCGACGGCATTACGCACGATCTCGCCCGAGCGGCCGGCGCTGGTTTTCGTGTCCTGCACCATCTGCCGGGCCTCGTTGGCCCGCTCGGAAGCGGTGCGCACCGTGGCGGTGATTTCGTCGAGAGCGGCTGCCGTCTCCTCCAGCGCCGCCGCCTGCTGTTCGGTCCGGCGGGAAAGATTGCCGGTCGCGCCGCTGATATCAGAGGCACTGTCATTGACGACATGGCCGGTCCTGGCAATGGCCTCGATCGCACCGTGCAATGCGCCGACGGCACGGTTGAAGTCCATGCGCAGCTTTTCATAGTCCGTGCCGATATCGGTAAGCGAAACGGTCAGATCGCCATTGGCAAGCGCTTCGAGCGCATTGCCCAGTTGCTCCATGGCATGGGCCTGCCGCTCGGATGCGGAACGAAGCACCATCTCGTTGCCGTGCCGCGCTTCTTCCAGCGCCCGTTGCTGGTCGGCCTCGCGGGCCTGCAGCGCGCTGCGCTCATTGACGCTGTCGCGCAGTACCAGCAGCGTCTTGGCAATCGCGCCGATTTCATTGCGACGGTCGGCGAACTGGATATCCGCCGCGCCGTCACCATCGGCGATGCGCCGCATGCTCTGGCGGATGAGATCGATCGGCCGGGTCACGCTGCGCACGACGGCTGCGGCCACGCCGACAACCAGAAGGCCGGCCACGACACAAAGACCGCCATTAAAATAGACGTCGCGCCAGAACACCGCTTCAAGATCGTCAACATAAACACCGGTGCCGACAATCCATCCCCAGGGGGCGAAACCGGCGACATGGGAGAATTTCTCGACCGGTTCCGGCGCACCGGGCTTCGGCCAGTAATAATCGACAAAGCCCTTGCCGCCTGCCTTGACCGTGTTCACGAACTCGACGAACAGCGCCTTGCCGTTCGGGTCCTTGTTGGCGGTAAGGTCCGTGCCGTTCATCTCGGGCTTGATCGGATGCATCACCATTTTCGGATGCATGTCGTTGATCCAGAAATAGCCGCTGCCATTGCCGTAGCGCATTGCCGCAATGGTCGTCTTGGCCTGCTGTTGCGCCGCCTCCCGCGTCAGGCTTCCGCCCTGCTCCAGCCGGTAATATTGATCGAGAATGGCAACAGCGGTTTCGTTCATTGCCGCAAGCCCGGCTTTCCGTTCGCGCTCCATTTCGTGGTAGCTTTCAAACAGGCTGAATGTGAGAGCCGCGGCCAGTATTGCCAGAAACAATGCGACGAGCGCATACAGGCGCATAGATATTGTTACGTTTTTCATGTTCCCCCTCAACGTCGCTGATGCACTTCGACCAGCCGATGTTAAAGGCAAAAAATTTATTATTATTAAATACACATATTATACGTTGGTATTATTCTTATATGCTCACATTAATTCGCACCGCCATTCCAAACCGGTACAAAAAGCGTGAATTTTCAAACCGGCCGGCGGCATTTAAAGACAGCGTTAACCCTGCCGCCCCTATCCTCCTTGACCGAAATTACACTGCAGGGAGGCGCGCGATGGCACGGCCCAATTTTCGCTATACGCATTATGACCTGAAGGAACTTCGGGCCGGCACGGTCATTGAAGTATCCCTGTCGGCCGTCAACAATGTCCGGCTGATGACGGGGGCGAATTTCCAGCGTTTTACCGAATTGCTCGACTTCAAATATCTCGGCGGCGTCGCGAAAAAATCGCCGATCCGCCTCGCCATTCCAGAGACGTTACACTGGCATTTGGTCATCGACGCCGAAGGCCATAGCGGCCTCGCCGAATCCTCGGTCAAGATGCTGCCCGCGCAGCCGCAGGCAGCACCACATCGCAAGGCATCCTGATCTTCTTTAAAAACAGTGAGTTGCCGCGGTTTTGCGACTCTTTTTGCCAACGGCCTGAATCTTTTTCTTAAGATCGACCGCAATACGGTTTCGGCTCAAACCGCGCAAAAACCTAACGCGATCCCCGCTCGCGGCGCAGCTTCGCCCACCAGTCCAGACGCTTGCGGATTTCCCTTTCGAAACCCCGGTCCGGCGGATCGTAAAAGGTCGTGCGCCCCATTTTCTCCGGGAAATAATCCTGCCCGGAAAAGGCATCCGGCTCGTCATGGTCGTAGCGATAGCCATCGCCGTAACCTTCGCCCTTCATGAGCTTGGTCGGCGCGTTCAGAATATGTTTCGGAGGCACCAGCGAGCCGTTTTCCTTGGCCGCCCGCATCGCCGACTTGAAGGCGTTATAGACGGCGTTCGATTTCGGCGCGGTGGCGAGATAGACGCAGGCCTGAGCCAATGCGAGCTCGCCTTCCGGTGAGCCCAGATAATCATAGGCGTCCTTGGCGGCATTGCAGACGACGAGCGCCTGCGGATCGGCAAGGCCGATATCCTCAACCGCCATGCGCACCAGCCGCCGCCCGAGATAGAGCGGGTCTTCGCCGGCATCGAACATGCGGGCGAGATAATAAAGCGCCGCATCCGGGTCCGAACCGCGCACGGACTTATGCAGTGCGGAAATGAGATTATAGTGGCCGTCCTGGCTCTTGTCGTAAACCGGGGCGCGGCGCTGCACGATGCGGGTCAGCCCCTCGGTATCGAAGGTCTCATCCTTGCGCGCCGCACGCCAGACCTCTTCGGCAAGCGTCAGCACGGCGCGGCCATCGCCGTCGGCCATGCGGATGAGGCTTGCGCGCGCCTCCTCGGTGAGCGGCAGGGGCTTGCCCTCCGCCTCCTCGGCGCGTTTCAATAATTCGCTCAGGCTCTCTTCGTCATGCGAGCCGAACGTCAACACGCGCGCCCGTGACAACAGAGCGGCATTCAGCTCAAAGGACGGGTTTTCGGTGGTGGCGCCCACCAGAATGATGGTGCCGTCTTCCATCACCGGCAGGAAACTGTCCTGCTGGGCGCGGTTGAAACGATGAATTTCATCAACGAAAAGCAGCGTCTGCCGCCCATTCATCCGACGTGTGCGCGCTGCCTCGAAAACCTTCTTGAGATCGGCGCCACCGGAAAAGATCGCCGAAATCTGCTCAAAGGCCACCCCCGCCTCGCCGGAAAGCAGCCGCGCAACGGTGGTCTTGCCGGTGCCGGGCGGGCCCCAGAAGATCATCGATCCCAACGACCCGCTATCGATCATGCGGCGCAGAACGCCCTCCTCGCCCGTCAGATGCGGCTGCCCGGTCACCTCCGCCAGCGTCTTCGGACGCAGGCGATCGGCAAGAGGCCGCCGGTTGGCGACCTCCACGGGCACTTGCGGGGCGAAAAGATCGTCGCTCATCGCAGGAACTGCCGAATGCGTTGCCCGTCACGCAGGATTTCCACGCGCCAGAAGCCGGGATTGTCATCCAGCGCCTTTTCGACCGCAGCGGTGGAGGCGATGTCTGCACCGTTCAGCGACAGGATCACATCCTTCGGCTGGAAACCGACACGATAGGCCGGCGAACCGCGCTTCACATCGGTGATCACAACACCCGTCACCTGCGACGGCATCCGCAATTCATCGGCAAGCTTCGGCGAGAGATTGGCGACTGTCGCGCCGGCAAAGGGATTGCGGCCCTCGATCAGGCGCTCATCACGCGGCGCGGTTTCCGGCGCGGTGTCGAGCGCAATCGTAACTTTCTTCTCTTTGCCCTTTTCCACCACCGTTAGTTCGGCGGATTTGCCGATACCGGCGGTGGTCACGCGATATCCCAGCGCATCCGGATGCTCCACCTCGAAGCCATTGACGGCGGTAACGACCTCGCCGGGCTCGATGCCCGCCTTTTCGGCCGGTCCACCCTTGACGACGCTGACGACAAGCGCGCCGCGGGCCCGGTGCAGGCCAAGCGCTTCAGCAACGTCTGATGTCACGGGATCGAAGGTGGCACCGATATAGGGACGCTCGAAGCTCGCGTCACCGCGTTCAGCAGCAGCGACGAAAACCCGGACGAGATTGGCGGGGGTGGCGAAACCGATACCGTTCGATCCGCCGCCCCTGGAGAAGATCGCCGTATTGATGCCGATCAGCTCACCCGCCATGTTCATCAGCGCGCCGCCGGAATTGCCGGGGTTGATGGAGGCGTCGGTCTGGATGAAGAAGCCGAAATCACCCTGCGTTACCTGGTTGCGGGCGAGACCCGAGACAATGCCGCTCGTCACCGTCTGGCCGACACCGAAGGGGTTGCCGATGGCAAGCACCAGATCACCAACTTCAATCGCATCGGAATTGCCAAGCGACAGCACCGGGAACTGCTCTTTCGCATCAATCTGCAGAACGGCGAGATCGACCCGGTCATCTTTCAGCAGCACCTTGGAGGAGAACTCACGCCCATCCGCCAGCGCCACCTTGATGTCGTCAGCACCGTCGATGACGTGATTGTTGGTCACCACGAGGCCGCCGGCGGTCACGATCACGCCGGAGCCGAGCGACGACTGTTTTTCCGTGCGGTTCGGCATCTGCTGGCCGAAGAACTGCTCGAAGAAAGGATCGCCGGCAAAGGGCGACAGACGCCGCTGCACGACACGCTCGGCATAGACATTCACGACAGCGCCTGCGGTGCGCTTGACCAGCGGCGCAAAGGAAAGCTGCATTTCCGTGTGGCTTGAGGGCACGGTCCTGTTGTCCTGTGCGCCAGCGCCCCCGGGCAGGAGAATGAGCGCGGCAAGAAAGCCGGTGGACAGATACTTCAACACGCTTCGCATGTGATTCCTCATCGTCATCAGTATGATGGAGTTATAACGCCAAAGCCTGTAAAGCAAAGAGCGGCAAGATGATGGCTATCCTTTTCCCAAGCCGCGCCTTTTCCCAAGCCGCGCCTTTTCCCAAGCCGCGCCTTTTCCCAAATCATGGCAACAGCGAAATGGAACCAGCGAGCCGCCTTTCCGGTTTCATCCGCAACAGCATTTCTCAAAGAGACACGTCATGGATTTGAAAAAGCCCCTCCTCGCCTGCGGCCTGCTCCTCGCCCCCTCCCTCGTTTCGCCGGCCGCTGCTGCAAGCTTCGATTGCGGAAAGACCGATCTGGCGGCCGATGAAAAGGCGATCTGCGACAACCGTGCCCTCAACGATCAGGATGTGAAGATGGCCACCACCTTCGACATCCTCACCCAGCTGATGGCCATGGGTGCACGCGACACGCTGCGCGACGAACAGAGCAAATGGCTGAAGAAACGTCAGGAGTGTTCAGCCGACGTTGCCTGCCTGACAGCCGCCTATGAGGAGCGCATGAAACGTCTCGGAGAGGCGTTCCAGAGCATCAACAGGCCGCTCTGACCATTATCGCCTGCCCTTACACCGCACGGATGATGACTTCCATGAGGCCATGCAACTGATCGCGATAACCGGTTCTGGCGGAAGGTGCATCCTCACGAGAGGTCATCACGACGGATAGCCGCCTTGCGGGAACGATATAGAGCATCTGCCCGCCATAACCCCAGGCGTAATAGACCGTTTCGCCCGCCATTTCCTTGATGAACCAGCAATAACCATATCCGTCGCCGTTGAAGACCGAATTTGTGCGCTGCTGCCAGGACTGGTCGATCCAGCCTTGCGAAATCAGTCGCTCGCCCTCCGGTGTCGTCCCGCCACGCCGGTAAAGCTCGCCGAAGGCCAGCAACGATCGCGCCGTCATCGCCATCTGGTTGCCGCCGAGATAGACACCCTGCGGATCACGCTCCCAGCCGCCGATCGCAAATCCCTTGAGCGGACGAAACCAGTCACGTGCCAGAGCAAGCGTCGAGCGGCCGGAGGCCCTGGTCAATATCGCCGAGAGCAGATGGGTGGAGGCGGTGGAATAAAGCATGCCGCCGCCCGGTTCTCCGGCAAAACCGGAACCCAGCGCCATCCGAACCCAGTTGCGGCTGGCGACCCAGCGGCCGTAATTCGGCCCGGACATGCGCTCCAGACCTGACTGCATGGACAACAGGTTGCCGATGGTGATCCGTTCCAGCCGGGGATCGGGACTTGGCGGAAAATCGCCGCGCAGAACTGTCGCAATCGGCTGGTCTGCACTCTCGATGATCTTGCGATCAATCGCCATGCCGACCAGCGCCGAAATGATCGATTTCGAGGCCGACTTGATATTGGTGGAGCCATTCACGCTGGCCCCATGATAGGCGCGGCTTGCGACCTCCTCGCCGTCAATGCTGACTAGGACCGTCCTGAGGCTGGAAAGCGCGTCCGCCTCCCTCAGCAACGGATCGAAACGGATGCCATTGCTGGAGCTTTGCGCGCGGGCAAGTTCAGCAAAAGGCAGGGACGCAATGAGGGCGAGTGCGGTTCGTCTTTTCATGTCACTGAGCTAGTAAGCCATACGGCGATGAAAAGAGGTAACTCCGCCAATCACTCCAATGTGACCATATTTCAAGTACCGCATTCCCATACCGCAATTTGATAGTCCACCGGAACCTTCATGAAAACAAGGCGTTGCCATGCATTCCGGAATCGAGATGCGAAGCGCTTGAATCAGTTTCTGATCTTGAGGACTATCGCCCTGCCACAAATGCAAAAGACGGGAAACGATGCCGCAATTGAAATCATCACGCCTTGTCCTCCGACCTTTTAAGATGACGGACTCGCCGCCGCTCGCCCGGCTGACGAACGACCCGCTCATATTGCGCAATCTGCTGCGCACGACCTACCCTTTCGAACCCGATGATGCACGGCGTCTGATCAGGCGCATTGCTGAACGCCGGCTCCCGGTATGGGCGGTGGATGACGGCAGGCTGGTCGGTCTCATCGGCCTTTCAGGCGAATTCGGCCTTTGGCTTGATCGCCGTGTTTGGGGAAAGGGCTACGGAGAAGAAGCCGGACGCCTCGTCATCGATTATGCCTTTCAGCACATGGGCATCAAGACCCTGCATGCCAATCCCCTATTTGACAACAGGGCGTCGCACCGTCTGATGGACAAGCTGGGTTTTGTTGCGACCGGCCGTGCAACTGCCCTTTGCAGGCAACGGAGAAAAGTTGTGCCGCTTCGACCTTATCGGCTCGATAAAGAGTGATCGGCACAAAAAAGCCGCCGTTAATCAACGGCGGCTTTTTATCATCTCGCAGATCCGGAAATTACTCCGGCAGAATCCGCACGGCACCCTTGTCCGCACTGGACGCAAAGGCAGCATAGGCCTTCAGCGCCGTCGTGACATTGCGCTTGCGCGGTGCTTCCGGCTTCCAGCCCAGCTCTTCCTGTTCGGCGCGGCGCGAAGCCAGTTCCGAATCCGCTACCCTGAGATTGATCGTGCGGTTCGGGATATCGATCTCGATCAGGTCACCCTGGCGTACGAGGCCGATTGCGCCGCCCTGCGCCGCTTCCGGCGAGGCGTGACCGATCGAGAGGCCAGAAGTGCCGCCCGAGAAACGACCGTCGGTGATCAGTGCGCAGGCTTTGCCGAGGCCCTTGGATTTCAGGTAGCTGGTCGGATAGAGCATTTCCTGCATGCCCGGGCCGCCCTTCGGTCCTTCATAACGGATGACGACGACGTCGCCCGCCTTGACCTCGTTGCCGAGAATGCCCTTCACCGCTGCGTCCTGGCTTTCGTAAACGACCGCCGGGCCAGTGAATTTCAGGATGGATTCGTCAACACCCGCAGTTTTCACGATGCAGCCGTCGAGCGCGATGTTGCCGTAAAGCACGGCCAGACCACCATCCTTGGAGAAGGGCTTTTCGACCGAGCGGATGACGCCGTTGTCGCTATCTGTATCCAGATCGTCCCAACGCGAGGACTGGCTGAAAGCCACCTGTGTCGGCACGCCGCCGGGGGCAGCCTTGAAGAATTCACGCACCGTCTCGCTATTGGTGCGGGTGATGTCCCAGCGGTCGATGGCATCGCCAAGCGTCGCTTCGTGCACCGTATAGGTATCGCGGTTGATGAGGCCGCCGCGTTCCAGCTCACCGAGAATACGCATGATGCCACCCGCACGGTGAACGTCTTCCATGTGCACGTCCTGCTTGGCAGGCGCCACCTTGGAAAGGCAGGGAACCTTGCGGGAAAGACGATCGATGTCTTCCATGCCGAAATCGACACCGCCCTCATGCGCCGCCGCCAGAATATGCAGCACCGTATTGGTGGAGCCGCCCATGGCGATATCCAGCGACATGGCGTTTTCGAACGCCGCCTTGTTGGCGATGGTGCGCGGCAGAACGGTCTCGTCGTCCTGCTCGTAATAACGGCGCGCCAGATCAACGATCAGGTGACCGGCTTCGACAAACAGCCGCCGGCGATCCGAATGGGTGGCGAGCGTCGAACCGTTGCCGGGCAATGACAGACCCAGAGCCTCGGTCAGACAGTTCATCGAATTGGCGGTGAACATGCCGGAGCAGGAACCGCAGGTCGGGCAGGCCGAACGCTCGATGACCTTCACGTCCTCGTCGGAAATCTTGTCATCTGCTGCCGCAACCATGGCGTCGACCAGATCAAGCGCGACCGTCTTGCCGTGCAGAACGACCTTGCCCGCTTCCATGGGGCCGCCGGAAACGAAAACGGCGGGAATGTTGAGACGCCTCGCCGCATTCAGCATGCCGGGCGGGGTCTTGTCGCAGTTGGAAATGCACACCATCGCATCGGCGCAATGGGCATTGACCATATATTCCACGGAATCCGCAATGATTTCGCGCGACGGCAGCGAATAGAGCATGCCGTCATGGCCCATGGCGATGCCGTCATCAACCGCGATGGTGTTGAATTCCTTGGCGACGCCGCCTGCCGCCTCGATTTCACGGGCAACGAGCTGGCCAAGATCCTTCAGATGCACATGGCCCGGCACGAACTGCGTGAAGGAATTGACGACAGCGATGATCGGCTTGCCGAAATCGCTGTCCTTCATGCCGGTGGCGCGCCAAAGGCCGCGCGCGCCCGCCATGTTGCGGCCGTGGGTTGTCGTTCTTGAGCGATAGGCTGGCATGGTGTTTTCCTCGATCTCATGGCGAAGAGCGCATTGCCGCAAAGGCGGTAAAAATAGCTCCTGCCCTATTTTGCGGTTTTTCTAGCGCAAACCGCAAGCCCTGTCACTGTCACCTTCAGGCAAAACAGTACGGTTCGGTACGGTACGCCGCTTCCCGATGCAGCAATTCACGCGACCACTTATCACAAATGCGCGATTTCCGCCGCCCGGCCGTTGTTTTTGCACGACGCGCTGAAACATATCTGTGCAGCAGCCGTATAGCCTATCATAATCGATTTATCGCCGATGCACCCGGCTTTTGTGGAGGTTGAAATGCCCGCCTATCGTCCGCCCCTGATCGCGGCTACAGAAATCACGCCGAAGAATATCTACCTGTCCCGACGCGGCTTCCTCGGTACGGCGGCAGGACTTGCAGCAATCGGGCTTGGCGGCCGCGAGGCAATTGCCGCTCCGCTTACGGCGAAACCAGGCGCCTACAAGCTGGATGAAAAGCTCACCCCGCTCGACGCCGTCACCAGCTACAATAATTTTTACGAATTCGGCGTCGGAAAATCCGACCCTAAGGAAAATTCCGGCAAGTTCAAGCCCACCCCATGGACCGTGAAGGTGGATGGCCTTGTCTCCAAACCGCAAGAATTCGGCATCGAAGAGCTGATGAAATATCAGCTCGAAGAGCGTACCTATCGCATGCGTTGTGTCGAGGGCTGGTCGATGGTCATTCCATGGATCGGTTTCCCCCTCGCGGCACTTCTCGATAAGGTGGAGCCGCTTGGCAGCGCCAAATACGTGTCCTTCGAAACCGTGGTGCGGCCGGATGAAATGCCCGGCCAGAGCGGTCTGTTCCAGCCTCTGTCCTGGCCCTATGTCGAGGGTTTGCGCCTCGATGAGGCACGCCACCCGCTGACCATTCTGGCCGTCGGCCTATACGGCGAAACGCTGCCGAACCAGAACGGCGCACCTATCCGCCTCGTTGTTCCGTGGAAATACGGTTTCAAGGGCATCAAATCCATCGTCCGGATTTCGCTGACCGAGAAACAGCCGGAAACGACGTGGAAAAACTCCAACGCCCGCGAATATGGCTTCTACTCCAACGTCAATCCGCATGTGGACCATCCGCGCTGGAGCCAGGCGACGGAACAGCGCATCGGCGAAGGCGGCTTTTTTGGCACCCAGAACCGCCCTACCCTGATGTTCAACGGTTATGACGAGGTGGCTGGCCTTTATACCGGCATGGACCTGAAAGCGAATTATTGATCATGGCCCTCGCCTTTTCGCTTCCGTCGCTGCCGAAGCGTTACCAGCCGGCGGCTATCTGGTCGCTTTATGCGATCGGCCTCTGTCCGGGCGTCTGGTATTTCTACCTCGCCGCAACCGGTGGCCTCGGCTTCAATCCGGTCAAGGATTTCGAGCACCTGCTCGGCATTTGGGCGTTACGTTTCCTCTGCATCGGGCTTCTGGTGACGCCGCTGCGAGACCTGTTCAACATCAACCTCATCGCCTATCGCCGGGCGCTGGGGCTGATCGCCTTTTATTACGTGCTGGCACATTTCACCGTCTATCTGGTGCTGGACCGTGGCCTGATCATCAGCTCCATCGCCGGCGATATTCTGAAACGGCCCTATATCATGCTCGGCATGGCAGGGCTTACCATGCTCATTCCACTTGCGCTCACCTCCAACCGCTGGTCGATCCGCAAGCTCGGCAGTAGCTGGAACACGCTGCACAAACTCGTCTATCTCGTGCTCATCGTTGGCGTGCTGCATTTTGTGCTGGCGCGGAAATCAATCACGCTGGAGCCGGTGTTTTATATCAGCACGATGGTGGTGTTGCTCGGATACCGGCTGGTGCGGCCATCGATCATGGCAATGAAGAGGGCAAAGCGCGCCAGACCCGTCCGGCCATAATGGCGGCGGCCCCAATTCCCGCGATATAACAGACCATATTCCACAGCGAAAAAACACGGCCGAGCAGCAAAGCGCCGGAGGTCGTTGCGCGAAACCCATCCAGCGCCGGGAAATGAACAAGCCGGACGAGTTCCACGAGGATAGCCGCAATAATGGCGGCATGGACCTCATAGCCACGCCAACGGTAGGGAAAGACGGTCGCCAGCAACAGATAAACCATCGCACCCCAGAGCACTGATCCGCCATATTTTACCGCCACGAACGGCAGTCCCACATCGTAACCCAAGGTCCGCAGGCAAAGGCCGCAAACGATCACCGCCATCGCCGCCGCCAGAAACCGGATGCGGGCTAAATAAGATGGGGATACGCGCTGCAGGCCCATACGGCTTCCTTCGGGTTTTCGTATGAAAGGTGACTAACTGAGATCGGGGACGGAAATGAGCACAACAACAAGCCCGGCCGCAAGCCGCCTCTCCGTCTTGGACAATCTGCTCTGCGATACCTATCCCTGGGGCGAACTCAAGGGCATCAGGCGTTTTATCGTCGAGTTTCTGTATTTCGGCATCAAGGAGGCACGGGCCTGCATGTTCGCGGGCTTGTTCTTCGTCTCCATCTTCGTGGTGCCGCATGGCGGCGTGTTCGGCATCCCCCGATATGACGTGCTGCTGATCATTGCGCTCGGCATCCAGTTCTTCATGATCTGGAGCAGGCTCGAAACGCTTGACGAGGCCAAGGCCATCCTGCTGTTCCATATCGTCGGCTTCGCACTGGAAGTGTTCAAGACGTCGAGCGCCATCCAGTCATGGTCTTATCCGGATTTCGCCTACACCAAAGTGCTAGGCGTACCGCTCTTTTCCGGTTTCATGTATGCCGCCGTCGGCAGCTACATCATTCAGGCGTGGCGGCTGCTGGATGTGCGCATTCGCCACTATCCCGCCTACTGGATGGCGACCCTGATCGGTATCGCCATCTACGCCAACTTCTTCACCCATCACTTCATCGGCGATTACCGCTGGTACATCGCCGCCTGCGCCATCGGCCTCTATTCCCGCGCCACCGTCGTTTACCGCCCCTATGATCGCGACCGCAAGATGCCTCTGCTTCTCTCCTTCGTCCTGATCGGCTTTTTTGTCTGGCTGGCGGAAAACATCTCCACCTTCTTCGGTATCTGGAAATATCCCGATCAGATCGGTGCCTGGTCCGTCGTGCATATCGGCAAATGGAGTTCATGGTCACTGCTGGTCATCATGACCTTCACCATCGTCGCCCACCTCAAACACATCAAGGCCCGTATTCATATTCCGGAGTGAGAAAGATGAATTACTCCAAGGCATTTTCAAGTCTCGCAAGTTTTACAACTAAGCGCGTGGGCCTGAAATCCAACAATAGAACTGGCGGCCCTATATTCGCATTCCTAATAATCGCTTTGGCCGGTTGTGGTGTAGATTCACCTGATCGTTTGCGCAGCGATATCCCGGACGGCATCCCCGCTGGTGAGACGGTCTACTACAATACCAGATGGTTTGAATGCGCTGTCGCCATTTACAAGCTCGACTCCGTTTTCATGGATGAGGTCCGTCGGAACGGATTGCTTTCTCTAAACAAAGCAACATCCGCGCCTTGGGCTGAGGCGCCGGTACTGGGGGCGAACTACGCCATGGATCGCTGGGTCGCTGATTTTGTAAGTAGTTTGGACTGTATCGAAGACAAGAAGCTGCAAACGCTCTTTGAGCGAGCATCAGCCAACGGCGGCTATTTTCAAGTTCAGCTTACAAACTCGACAACCCTAATCGCGCCTGATGAGGGTTTAATGATGGTTGGCGGATACGAGTAGCTGCATCGCTAAGTATGGATTTAACTATCCCACTCCAACATTTCGCCGCGACGCAAACCTTAATCATTCTGTCGGTTGATATCTGAACGCAAAAAAGCCGGGTGATCTCTCACCCGGCTTTTTAACTCACGACGCCCTGAAGGCGTCAGAACTTATGCGGCTTCGGCGGCAGCAGCTTCTGCGGCAACGCGAGCCTTGTCGGCTGCGCCCTTGGCATCAACGTCGCGCTCGACGAATTCAACGACGGCGAGAGCCGCGTTGTCGCCCTGGCGGAAGCCGGCCTTCATGATACGCAGGTAGCCGCCGTTGCGGGTTGCGTAACGCGAAGCGATCGCGTCGAACAGCTTGCGAACGGCGTCCTGATCCTTGATCTGCGAGATCGCCTGACGACGAGCGTGCAGGTCGCCGCGCTTGCCGAGGGTCACGAGACGCTCGACGATCGGACGGATTTCCTTCGCCTTCGGAAGGGTGGTTACGATCTGCTCATGGGTGATGAGCGAAGCAGCCATGTTGGCAAACATTGCCTTGCGGTGGCTGGCGGTTCTATTGAGCTTGCGGCCTGAATTTCCGTGGCGCATTGCTATTCTCCTTTAGTGCAGGCTTCCTATCCGGACCTGCCGTTTCCTGGCACATGCAGGTGACTTACCTGCTGTTTGACGGGGAAAGGCAGTCTTTAAAGGGTCTGCCTTTTTGATTGTTAGTATTGGTCTTCGTAACGCTTGGCGAGATCTTCGATGTTCTCAGGCGGCCATGCCGGTACTTCCATACCGAGGTGCAGACCCATGGAAGCGAGAACTTCCTTGATTTCGTTCAGCGACTTGCGACCAAAGTTCGGCGTGCGAAGCATTTCGGCTTCGGTCTTCTGGATCAGGTCGCCGATATAGACGATGTTGTCGTTCTTCAGGCAGTTAGCCGAACGAACCGACAGCTCCAGCTCGTCGACCTTCTTGAGAAGCGCCGGGTTGAACGCGAGTTCGGTAACCGATTCTTCTTCTGCTTCCTTCTGCGGCTCGTCGAAGTTGACGAAGACGCCGAGCTGGTCCTGAAGAATACGAGCGGCGAAGGCAACGGCGTCTTCGCCGGAAACCGAACCGTTGGTCTCGATCGTCATGATCAGCTTGTCATAGTCGAGAACCTGGCCTTCACGGGTGTTTTCCACCTTGTAGGACACTTTCTTGACCGGAGAATAGAGGCTGTCCACCGGAATGAGGCCAATCGGGGCATCTTCCGCGCGGTTGCGCTCAGCCGGTACGTAACCCTTGCCGTTGTTGACGGTGAATTCCATGCGGATTTCAGCGCCATCATCCAGCGTGCAGATCACGTGGTCGGGGTTCAGGATCTCGATGTCGCCAACCGTCTGGATATCACCAGCTGTTACGGCACCTGGACCCTGCTTGCGCACGACCATGCGCTTGGAATCGTCACCATCCATCTTAATGGCGATTTCCTTGATGTTGAGCACGATATCCGTCACATCTTCCCGAACGCCGGGGATGGAGGAGAATTCGTGCAGGACACCGTCGATCTGCACGGCCGTTACAGCGGCGCCGCGCAGAGAAGACAACAGAACGCGACGCAGCGCGTTGCCGAGGGTGAGGCCGAAACCACGTTCCAGCGGCTCGGCAACGAGCGTTGCCTTGGTGCGGCTGGACGAGGTGAACTCGACCTTGTTCGGCTTGATAAGTTCCTGCCAGTTCTTCTGAATCATCTTTAAACCTTCCGTTCGCCGCCACCATCCAATCGTGACGGACCGAGCATGAAAACACCGAGAGGAACCTAATTCAGTGGTTCATCGGTGGGTTCTTGAGCGCAAGTCCGTCGATCGAAATCGACGCGCACACGCCAGATACACGAAAATTCCGCCTGACCTGGGGAAAGGCGGAATTTCCGAACCACGGTCGCGTCAGACGCGGCGCTTCTTGCGCGGACGGCAACCGTTGTGCGGGATCGGCGTCACGTCGCGAATGGAGGTGATCATGAAACCGGCAGCCTGCAGAGCGCGAAGTGCCGATTCACGACCGGAACCCGGACCGCAAACTTCAACTTCAAGCGACTTCATGCCGTGTTCCTGAGCCTTCTTCGCGCAATCTTCAGCAGCGATCTGGGCAGCGAACGGGGTCGACTTACGCGAACCCTTGAAGCCCTTGGCACCAGCAGACGACCAGGCAATAGCATTGCCCTGTGCGTCGGTGATGGTGATCATCGTGTTGTTGAAGGTCGAGTTGACGTGCGCGACGCCCGACGTGATATTTTTACGTTCGCGACGGCGAACGCGTGCGGCTTCCTTGGCCATTTTATACCTTTCATTGATCTCTTCACCGCCGTAACACCAGCGGCTACACCGGCGATCGACCCGTCTCCGAGCTTCACGCCAAACTCAGAAAGGCTGGCGCGGACTGCACCAGCCTCCCCTTTCCGGAGAACCGGAAAATTACTTCTTCTTACCAGCGATAGCCTTCGCCGGACCCTTACGGGTGCGGGCGTTGGTGTGCGTGCGCTGACCGCGGACCGGAAGGCCACGACGGTGACGCAGGCCGCGGTAGCAACCGAGGTCCATCAAACGCTTGATGTTCATCGACGTGTCGCGACGCAGGTCGCCTTCGACCTGGTAGTCGCGGTCGATGGCTTCGCGGATCTGAAGAACTTCAGCATCCGTCAGCTGATGAACGCGCTTGTCAGCCGGAAGACCGACCTTGTCCATGATTTCCTGCGCGAATTTCGGACCAATCCCGTGAATGTAGGTCAGCGCAATAACAACGCGCTTTGCAGTCGGGATGTTGACGCCAGCGATACGTGCCACGTCTTTTCTCCTTGGTTCCAGTTGCCATCCGGCAAGTGGTGATTCCATTCGAGCGGCCGAGACCGCCAGTTCAAAATTGATGTCCGCGACAAGTCAAAACGACCGAACCCGGATCTCCCTTCCCTCAGGGAAATCCGCGCCAGTCGCTTGGGATGTCGCGAGTTGGCGCGGTGTTTAACGGAATCAGCGCAAAAAAGCAACCGGCTCCGCCAAGATTCTTTTGCGATCCAAAGGATCAGTCGCCATGCGGAAGCGAGATATGGGCAAGAACACAACAGCCTCGCCCATCCGCTCCATGATCAGGCGGAGGCTTTCTCGAGAACGCGCTCGATGGCCTCGGTGACAGCATCGACGTCAGCCATACCGTCAAGCGTTACGAGTTCGCCCTGTTCGCTGTAATAGGCAGACAGCGGCGCGGTCTTCTCGCGATATTCCGTCAGGCGCTTGCGGAACGCTTCCGGATTGTCATCCGAGCGAACCGTGCCGCCGGCGGCAATGGTTTCAGCCACACGGTTTTCGATTCGGCGAATCAACGCCTCTTCGTCGACCTTGAGTTCGATAACGGCATCTAGGACCAGATTCTTCTTGCGCATGTTGTCTGCAAGCGCCTTGGCCTGCGGAACGGTGCGCGGATAGCCGTCCAGAATAAAGCCCTTGGCACAGTCCGGTGCTTCGATGCGTTCGGAAACGATCTGATTGACGATATCGTCGGAAACAAGCCCGCCGGCGTCCATGACGGCCTTGGCGCGTTTGCCGATTTCGGTGCCCGCGCTGACCGCAGCGCGAAGCATGTCACCGGTGGAAAGCTGCGGGATCCCGTACTTATCAGTCAGGCGCTTGGCCTGGGTTCCCTTGCCCGCACCCGGCGGACCCAAAAATATCAGTCTCATCGTCCCCTCTTTCCTCCACGCAACTTCGACTTCTTGATCAGCCCTTCATATTGCTGCGCGATCAGGTGGCCCTGAATCTGCGCAACCGTATCCAGAGTTACACTGACAACGATCAAAAGCGAAGTACCACCAAGGGCTAATGGAATGCCCGTGCGTGCGATAAGTGTCTCAGGAAGGATACACACGAAGACCAGATAAATCGCGCCGACCACGGTGATACGGGTCAGGACGTAATCAATGTACTCCGCGGTGCGCTCGCCCGGACGAATGCCCGGAATGAAGCCGCCATGCTTCTTGAGGTTATCTGCGGTGTCCTTCGGATTGAAGACGATCGCCGTATAGAAAAACGCGAAGAACGCGATCAGCAGGCCATAGAGCGCCATGAACAGTGGCTGGCCGTGCTGCAGCGACGCGATGATCGAAGTCGCCCAGGCCGGCAGGTTGGTGTTGCCGGCAAAACCAGCAGCCGTTGCCGGCAGGAGCAGCAGCGAAGATGCGAAGATCGCGGGAATGACGCCGGCCGTGTTGAGCTTCAGCGGCAGATGCGAAGTATCGCCCTGGAACATCCGGTTGCCGACCTGTCGCTTCGGATATTGAATGAGCAGACGGCGCTGGGCGCGCTCCACGAAGACGATAAGAGCGATGACACCGATGGCGACCACGACAACCATCAGGATGAGCGGGGTCGAAAGCGCACCGGTGCGGCCGAGTTCCAGCGTGCCGGCGAGCGCCTTGGGCAGGCCTGCGGCAATACCCGCGAAGATGATCAGCGAAATACCGTTGCCGATACCACGCGAAGTGATCTGCTCACCGAGCCACATCAGGAACATCGTGCCGCCGAGCAGCGTGATGACGGTGGAAACGCGGAAGAACCAGCCGGGATCGACCACAAGGCCGTTGCCGCTTTCAAGGCCGACCGCAATACCATAGGCCTGCAGCGTGCCGAGCAGCACCGTGCCGTAGCGGGTGTACTGGTTGATGATCTTGCGGCCGGCTTCGCCTTCCTTCTTCAACGCTTCGAGCGACGGCACGACCGACGTCATGAGCTGCACGATGATCGAAGCGGAGATGTAAGGCATGATGCCGAGGGCGAAGATCGCCATGCGCTCGACAGCGCCACCCGCAAACATGTTGAAAAGACCGAGAATACCGTTGGCCTGGCCACGGAAGGCCTGCGCATAGGCTTCGGGGTTCAGGCCCGGAAGCGGAATATGGGTGCCGAGACGGTAGACGAGAAGTGCGGCAAGAGTAAACCAGAGACGCTTTTTCAGATCCTCCGCCTTAGCGAAGGTCGAAAAATTCAGGTTCGAAGCCAGTTGTTCCGCTGCTGAAGCCATAAATTTCTCCGAATGACCCTTGCCAGCCAGCGCAACCGGCCGATGCGGAAAGGTCTAAAAGATACTGGTCAAAACCGGGCTTCGGACAAATGCGGCTCTCGACCGCCATCATGCCTCACCCTGTTTTTTATGTCCTATCCCCTCCCCTACGGAAGTTCAAGAACTGTGAGGCTCTCCCTGCAGCACTTTCTGCCGCAAGCGGGGCCAAGGAAGCACACCGCGAAGAGATTGCCCTGATGCTCTATAAATCGATTTAGATCGAAAGCACCATAGGCCAGGGAGCGCAAACGCCCGGAGCGACTATGCGCCCCGGGCGTCTGAAGTGTATATATTACTCGGAAGCTTCTACTGCAACAGCGAGAAGCTTGATCGAGCCGCCGGCCTTTTCGATCTTTTCGATTGCAGGCTTGGAAGCGCCGGCAACTTCGAAAGCGACCTTTGCCTTCAGCTCGCCGTCGGCGAGAATGCGAACGCCGTCCTTGGCGCGACGGATGATGCCGGCAGCCTTGAGAGCTGCAGCATCGATCGTTGCGGAAGCGTCAAGCTTCTTGGCGTCGATGGCGGTCTGAATGCGGCCGAGCGATACAACAACATATTCGGAAGCGAAGATGTTGTTGAAACCGCGCTTCGGCAGACGACGGTAGATTGGCATCTGACCGCCTTCAAAACCGTTGATGGCGACGCCCGAACGAGCCTTCTGACCCTTCACACCGCGACCACCGGTCTTGCCCTTGCCAGAACCGATACCGCGACCTACGCGGATACGGTCCTTGGAGGAGCCTTCGTTGTCTCTGATTTCATTGAGTTTCATGATAGGTTACTCCGTCTCACTTCTCGTCAACGACGCGAACGAGATGCTGGACCGCACGGATCATGCCGCGAACCGCAGGAGTATCTTCCAGGGTGCGCTGACGATGCATCTTGTTGAGACCCAGACCGACCAGCGTCTGACGCTGGATTGCCGGGCGGCGAATAGGGCTGCCGATCTGTTCGACCGTAACAGTCTTCTTGGCTTCAGTAGTCTTCTTGGCCATGATCCAGCTCCTTATTCTTCGGAAGCGTTGCCGGACGCGGCACGGCGAGCCTGAAGCGTCGCATACTTAAGACCGCGCTGTGCAGCGATGTCCTTCGGATGAACCTGATGCTTCAGAGCGTCGAACGTTGCGCGAACCATGTTGTACGGGTTCGAAGAACCGGTCGACTTGGCAACAACGTCGTGAACACCCAGCGTTTCAAAAACAGCGCGCATCGGGCCACCGGCGATGATACCGGTACCGGCCTTGGCCGAACGCAGCAGAACCTTGCCAGCGCCGTGACGGCCATTGACGTCATGATGCAGAGTGCGGCCATCGCGCAGCGGAACGAAGATCAGATCGCGCTTTGCGCTCTCGGTAGCCTTACGGATGGCTTCCGGAACTTCGCGAGCCTTGCCGTGACCGAAGCCAACGCGGCCCTTCTGGTCGCCAACGACGACGAGAGCGGCGAAGCCGAAGCGACGGCCACCCTTAACAACCTTTGCAACGCGGTTGATCGCGACCAGCTTGTCGACGAATTCGCTATCGCGCTCTTCACGGTTCTGGCGATCGTCGCGAGAACCTCTTTTTTCCTGTGCCATTGTCCTTGTCCTTTTTCTTTTACGGGTGGAACGGCAAACGAAAAGACCACCGGCCTCGATAAAGAGACCCGCATGGCCCGGTGAAATTCCGCCCGGATCGTTGTCCGGGCGGAAAAAAATCAGAAGTTCAGACCGCTTTCGCGGGCAGCGTCTGCCAGGGCCTTGATGCGGCCGTGATAGATGAACGCGCCACGATCGAATACGACATCCTTGACGCCAGCCTTGACGCCACGCTCGGCAACCAGCTTGCCTACGACAGCTGCTGCTGCAACGTCGGCGCCAGTCTTGAGCGAGCCGCGCAGATCTGCTTCGAGCGTGGAGGCAGACGCAAGCGTCTTGCCAGCAACGTCATCGATGATCTGGGCGTAGATGTTCTTCGACGAGCGATGAACCGACAGGCGCGGGCGGCCGTTGGCAACCGCCTTGATCTGGCGGCGCACACGGCTCGCGCGACGTGCAAGTGCTTCTTTCCTGCTAGCCATTTCGCGTGATCCTTACTTCTTCTTGCCTTCTTTGCGGACAATACGCTCTTCAGCGTACTTCACGCCCTTACCCTTGTAGGGCTCGGGACCGCGGTATTCGCGGATTTCCGCGGCTACCTGGCCAACCTGCTGCTTGTTGATGCCGGAAACGATGATTTCCGTCGGCTTCGGAACGGCAATGGTGATGCCGACCGGCGGCTCGTAAACCACGTCGTGGGAAAAGCCGAGAGCCAGCTGCAGGTTCTTGCCCTGCATGGCGGCACGGTAACCGACGCCGTTGATTTCGAGCTTGCGCTCGTAACCGTCCTTAACACCCTTGAAGATGTTCTCGATCATCGTGCGGGACATGCCCCACTTCGAACGAGCTTCCTTGGTGCCGTTAGCCGGCGTTACGGAAACGCCGTTATCTTCGAGCTTCAGCTGAATGTCGTCGTTAGCGACGAAAAACAGTTCACCCTTCGGGCCCTTCGCAGTGACCTTCTGGCCGTCGACATTGGCCGTCACACCTGCGGGAACCGGAACGGGCTTTTTACCGATACGAGACATTATTCAATCCTGTCTGTTCGTTATGGAGATCCTTGCTCGGGTCTTAGAAGACCGAGCAAAGAACCTCGCCACCAACGTTCTGTTCGCGAGCCTGGTGATCGGCCATCACGCCCTTCGGGGTCGAAAGGATGGTGATGCCGAGGCCGTTCGCGACCTGCGGAATGGACTTTACCGAGACATAAACCCGGCGGCCCGGCTTGGAAACGCGGCCGATCTCACGGATCACGGACGCGCCTTCGTAGTACTTCAGCTCGATGGTGAATTCGGACTTGCCGTTTTCGAAATCGACCTTGGAATAACCGCGAATGTAGCCTTCAGCCTGCAGCACGTCGAGAACGCGTGCGCGGAGGCTGGAAGCAGGCGTGCTTACCGCAGACTTGCGGCGAGCGGCACCATTGCGGATGCGGGTGAGCATATCACCCAAAGGATCAGTCATGGTCATGTGCCCGTCTCCTTACCAGCTCGACTTGACAATGCCCGGCACCTTGCCGGAATTGCCCAGCTCACGAAGCGCGATACGCGACATCTTGAGCTTGCGATAGAACGCGCGCGGACGGCCCGTTACTTCGCAGCGGTTGCGGATACGCGTCTTCGAGCCGTCACGCGGCAGCGAAGCGAGCTTCAGAGTGGCCTTGAACCGGTCTTCGATCGGAAGGGACTGGTTCATCACGATCGCCTTCAGTGCAGCGCGCTTGGCGGCCTGCTGGGCGACCGACTTGCGGCGGCGCTTGTTCTTTTCAACTGCGCTTGTTTTCGCCATATCGGAGTTCCTTTTCTACGCTCGTCGTTACGGTTAGTGACGGAACGGGAAGTTGAACTCTGTCAGCAGAGCCCGAGCTTCGTCGTCCGACGTCGCCGTCGTGCAAACGATGATGTCCATGCCCCACATCTGATCAACCTTATCGTAGTTGATCTCAGGGAACACAATGTGTTCCTTGATGCCCATGGCGAAGTTGCCACGGCCGTCAAAGCTCTTCGGGTTCAGGCCCCGGAAGTCGCGAACGCGCGGCAGCGCGATGTTGACCAGACGATCAAGGAATTCGTACATGCGTGCGCCACGAAGGGTAACCTTCGCACCGATCGGCATGCCTTCGCGAACCTTGAAACCAGCGATCGAGTTGCGAGCGCGGGTAACGACCGGCTTCTGGCCAGCAATTGCAGCCAGATCGGCGGCAGCAATCGTGGGCTTCTTGGAGTCGGCAGTTGCCTCGCCAACACCCATGTTGATCACGATCTTTTCAAGCTTCGGGATCATCATCACGTTGGCGTAGGAGAACTTCTCCTGCATGGCGCCACGGATACGGGAAACGTATTCCGCCTTGAGACGCGGCTCGTACTTATCAGCCATCGATCACTTCTCCCGAACGCTTGGCCACGCGGACCTTCTTGCCATCCACAACAGAGAAGCCAACGCGGGTCGGCTTGCCATCCTTGTCGACGATGGCGATGTTGGAGATGTGCAAGGATGCTTCCTTGTTGATGATGCCAGCTTCCTGTGCCTGGGTCTGGCGCTGGTGACGCTTCACCATGTTTACGCCACGCACAACGGCACGGTCTTCTTTCGGCATCACCTGGATTACTTCGCCGGTACGGCCCTTGTCCTTACCGGTCAATACGACAACCTTGTCGCCTTTACGAATTTTCTGCATCGCTATAGCTCCTTACAGCACTTCTGGAGCCAGCGAGATGATCTTCATGTGGTTCTTGGCGCGAAGTTCACGCGGAACCGGTCCGAAGATACGGGTGCCGATCGGCTCTTTCTTGTTGTCGATAAGAACGGCTGCGTTGTTATCGAAACGGATGACGCTGCCGTCAGCGCGGCGGATGTCCTTGGCGGTGCGAACGACAACCGCCTTCATCACGTCGCCCTTCTTGACGCGGCCGCGCGGAATAGCTTCCTTGATGGAAACGACAATAATGTCGCCAACAGAAGCATATTTGCGCTTCGAGCCGCCCAGCACCTTGATGCACATGACACGACGTGCGCCGGAATTATCCGCCACGTCGAGGTTTGTTTGCATCTGAATCATGTCAGGTCGCCTTCTTGTTGTTACCGGAACGGTTGGGCAAACTCTCCCGAGCGAGCCCCCTGCCCCAGCTTATGAATATATCTTCGTCTTGCGCGGAAATGTCGTGACAGGGTGGTTTCCCGAAGGACCTTCCGTGCGCATCAAAGCAAAAGACGCTCGATTCACGAGCGTCCTTGCGGTGCTTCATACAGGAATTCGCGCCAAGTTCAAGAGACCTGGCGCGATTCTGATGAAATTAAGCCTGGGCGGATACGACCGTCCAGCGCTTGTCCTTGGAGATCGGTGCGCATTCCTCGATGGAAACGACATCGCCGACCTTATACTGATTGTTCTCGTCGTGTGCCTTGTACTTCTTCGAACGACGAACGGTCTTCTGAAGCAGCGGGTGAGCGAATCGACGCTCAACACGAACTACGACAGTCTTCTCGTTCTTGTCGGACACAACGACGCCCTGCAGAATGCGTTTCGGCATATTATTTTTCCTTAGGCCTTGGCTTCTGCCGCCTTCTGGCGGGCAATGGTTTTAACGCGGGCGATATCCTTGCGGACTTCGTTGATGCGCGAGGACTTCTCCAGCTGACCAGTTACCTTCTGGAAGCGCAGGTTGAACTGCTCCTTCTTCAGATCGGCGAGCTTGTCCTTGAGCTGGTCGGCGCTGAGGCCGCGAACTTCATCGGCTTTCATGTGCCTTGCTCCTTACTCTGCGATGCGCTGTACGAAGCGCGTCTTGACCGAGAGCTTGGCAGCGCCGAGACGAAGCGCCTCACGGGCGATCTCCTCGGTAACACCGTCGATCTCGAACATCATACGACCGGGCTTGACCTTGCATGCCCAGTAATCGACCGAACCCTTGCCCTTACCCATACGAACTTCGGTCGGCTTGGCCGTAACCGGAACGTCTGGGAATACGCGGATCCACACACGACCTGCGCGCTTCATGTAACGCGTGATCGCGCGGCGGGCCGCTTCGATCTCGCGTGCATTCACGCGGTTCGGTTCCTGCGACTTCAAGCCGAATTCACCGAATGCCAGGTCAAAGCCGCCCTTGGCGACGCCTTTGATGCGTCCCTTGAACTGCTTACGGTACTTAGTACGCTTTGGCTGCAACATTTTCTTACTTCTCCGAGCTTATCTTTCGCCAGCGTCAATCAAGCGTTTTCGCGACGACGATCGGAACGATCGCCACGCTCACGGCTTGCAGGGCCCTGTGCGTCGCCTTCGAGACCGCGACGCTCAGAAGCCATCGGATCGTGCTCAAGGATTTCGCCCTTGAAGATCCAGACCTTGATGCCGCAGATGCCGAATGCGGTTTCAGCTTCGGCTGTGCCGTAGTCAATGTCCGCACGCAGCGTGTGCAACGGAACGCGACCTTCGCGGTACCATTCGGTACGAGCGATTTCTGCACCACCGAGACGGCCGCCGCAGGTGATCTTGATGCCTTCGGCGCCAAGACGCATTGCGGACTGAACAGCACGCTTCATCGCACGGCGGAAAGCCACGCGGCGCTCGAGCTGCTGAGCGATCGACTGGGCAACCAGCGTCGCGTCGATTTCCGGCTTGCGCACTTCAACGATGTTGAGGTGCGTTTCGGAGTTGGTCATCTCGGAAAGCTTCTTGCGAAGCTTCTCGATGTCTGCACCCTTCTTGCCGATGATCAGACCCGGACGAGCCGAGTGGATCGTGACGCGGCACTTCTTGTGCGGACGCTCGATGACGACCTTGGCGATGCCGGCCTGCTTGAGTTCCTTGATCAGGTAAGCCCGGATCTTCAGGTCTTCATGCAGAAGCTTGCCGTATTCAGCGGTGTCAGCGTACCAGCGGCTGTCCCAGGTACGGTTGATGCCGAGGCGGAAGCCGATCGGATTGATTTTCTGACCCATTATGCGGCCTCCCCTTTTTCCTCAACTTCACGAACAACGATCGTGAGGTGAGAGAACGGCTTTTCAATGCGGGAAGCACGACCACGGCCACGGGCGTGGAAACGCTTCATGGTGATGGACTTGCCAACATAGGCCTCGGCGACGACGAGAGCGTCGACGTCGAGGTCATGGTTGTTTTCCGCATTGGCAATTGCAGATTCGAGCGTCTTCTTGACGGTGCCTGCAATGCGCTTGCGGGAGAATTCGAGCTCGGCGAGAGCGCGATCAACCTTCTTGCCACGGATAAGAGCGGCAACCAGGTTCAGTTTCTGGGGGCTGACGCGGAGCGTACGGGCAATGGCCTGAGCCTCATTGTCCTTCAGCCGGCGTTCGGTCTTAGCCTTCGCCATGATTACTTCCTCTTTGCCTTCTTGTCCGCGCCGTGACCGTAATAGGTACGGGTCGGAGAGAATTCACCGAACTTGTGTCCGACCATGTCTTCGTTGACGGAGACGGGCACATGCTTGCTGCCGTTGTAGACGCCGAACGTCAGACCAACGAACTGCGGCAGGATCGTGGAGCGACGGCTCCAGATCTTGATTACTTCGTTACGTCCGCTCTCGCGCACCTTCTCAGCCTTGGTGAGAAGATAGCCGTCAACAAACGGACCTTTCCATACTGAACGAGCCATTAGTGACTACCTCTCTTACTTCTTACGCTGATGGCGCGAGCGCATGATGAACTTGTCGGTCGACTTGTTCGAACGGGTGCGCTTGCCCTTCGTGGGCTTGCCCCACGGAGTAACCGGGTGGCGACCACCCGACGTGCGACCTTCACCACCACCGTGCGGGTGGTCGACCGGGTTCATGACGACGCCGCGAACGTGCGGACGCTTGCCACGCCAACGCGAACGACCGGCTTTACCGTCGTTGATGTTGCCGTGATCCGAGTTCGAAACAGCGCCGATCGATGCGAGGCAGGAGCCGTGCACCAGACGCTGTTCGCCCGAGTTGAGACGCAGGATGGCCATACCGGCATCGCGGCCGACGAGCTGGACATACGTACCGGCGGAGCGAGCGATCTGACCGCCCTTGCCCGGCTTCATCTCGACGTTGTGGATGATCGAACCAACAGGAATGTACTGAAGCGGCATGGTGTTGCCGGGCTTCACGTCCACTGCCTTGTCGGAGGCGATCACCTTGTCACCGGCAGCGAGACGCTGTGGCGCGAGAATGTAAGCCTGTTCGCCGTCGGTATACGTAACCAGCGCGATGAACGCGGTGCGGTTGGGGTCGTATTCCAAACGTTCAACGGTGCCTTCAACGTCGAACTTGCGACGCTTGAAGTCAACCAGACGGTAGGTCCGCTTGTGACCGCCACCCTGGAAACGGACGGTGATCCGGCCCTGGTTGTTACGGCCACCCTTGGAGCTGAGGCCCTGGGTGAGAGCCTTTACCGGCTTGCCCTTGTAGAGCGAAGCGCGGTCCACGATAACCAGCTGACGCTGGCTCGGCGTGGTCGGATTGAAACTTTTCAATGCCATATTCTTGTTCCCTTTTGGGTCTTTGCCCGCTTGGGCCTAACCTTTAGAGTCCGGTGGACACGTCGATGGATTGACCTTCGGCGAGCGTAACGACGGCTTTCTTGACGTCCTTAAGCTTACCGGCGAACCCACGGAAACGACGGGTCTTACCCTTGCGGATAAGCGTGTTCACAGCCGTGACTTTGACGCCGAAGAGAGCTTCCACGGCAGCCTTGATTTCAGGCTTGGAAGCGCTTTTGGCGACGTTGAATACGACCTGGTTCTGTTCGGATACCAGCGTCGACTTTTCCGTGATCGAAGGAGATACGATCACATCGTAGTGGCGAAGATCCGTCATTTGAACCGCTCCTCCAGAGCCTCTACAGCAGCCTTGGAAAGCACGAGCTTGCCACGACGCAGGATGTCGTAAACATTGATGCCCTGAACCGGCAGAACGTCCACATTCGGGATGTTCTGAGCTGCGAGCTTGAAGTTGCCATCAAGTTCTGCGCCACCGATAACGAGAGCGTTGGTCAGGCCAAGCGAAGCGAAGCTGCCCAGCAGAGCCTTGGTCTTTGCTTCGGACGCGACGAGCTGATCGACGATGATCAGTTCTTCAGCCTTCAGCTTTGCGGACAGGGCGTGACGCAGAGCAAGCGCACGAACCTTCTTGGGAAGGTCATGTGCGTGGCTGCGAACGACCGGGCCGTGGGCCTTGCCGCCGCCGCGGAACTGCGGTGCGCGAGCCGAATGGTGACGAGCGCGGCCGGTACCCTTCTGCTTGTACATCTTCGCGCCGGTGCGGGAAACTTCCGACCGGTTCTTGGACTTGTGGGTTCCCTGCTGCTTCTTTGCAAGCTGCCAGCGAACCATACGGGCCAGGATGTCCTGGCGGGGGTCGAGGCCGAAGATCTCATCCGACAGAGAAACCTTGCCGGCGTCTTTTCCCTCGAGGGTTTTGACGTTCAATTCCATGATAAGGCTCCCTTACTTCGCAGCCGACTTGACGGCGTCGCGGACGATGATCCAGGAACCCTTCGAGCCGGGAACTGCACCCTTCACGAGGATGAGGCCACGGTCTTCATCGGTCGAAACGACTTCGAGGTTCTGGGTCGTAACGCGCGTCTGGCCCATATGACCAGCCATGCGCTTGCCCTTCCAGACGCGGCCCGGATCCTGGTTGTTACCGGTCGAACCGTGTGCACGGTGCGATACGGAGTTACCGTGCGAAGCGCGGCCACCACCGAAGTTGTGACGCTTCATAGCACCGGCAAAACCTTTACCGAGCGTGGTTCCAGTGACGTCGACCAGCTGGCCGGACTGAAAATGATTTGCGGTCAGTGTTGCACCGATGTCGATCAGGTTCTCGGGGGAAACCCGGAACTCGACGAGCTTGGCTTTCGGCTCGACGTTGGCAGCGGCAAAATGACCGCGAAGCGCCTTCGTCGTGTTCTTGACCTTGGACTGGCCGGCACCGAGCTGAACTGCGGTGTAGCCATTCTTGTCTTCCGTGCGCTGGGCAACGACTTGTACGTTATCCAGTCGCAATACTGTTACAGGGATATGTTCACCTGCGTCGTTATAGACGCGTGTCATACCCACTTTCTGTGCAATCACACCTGAACGCATTGGTTCATCCTCTTGCGAGCCTTGAAGGGAAAACCCTCTCTGGCCTTTGTTAAGGAGTGCCCTTCGACATCTCACGATGTTTCCGGTCTCCGGTTTGGAAGTCGTTGGATTTCTCCACGTACCTTCCTTGTTATTGGCCCTCACCCAAAGGTGAAGTCCGGCCTTTTACTTCAGCCCTCACCCTGGATGGGGTCGGGCCGGGTCTTAGAGCTTGATTTCCACGTCAACGCCGGCAGCGAGGTCGAGCTTCATCAGAGCATCGACAGTCTGCGGGGTGGGGTCAACGATATCGAGAAGACGCTTGTGCGTCCGCATTTCGAACTGTTCACGGCTCTTCTTATCAACGTGGGGAGAGCGGTTGACGGTAAACTTTTCGATGCGGGTGGGGAGCGGAACCGGGCCGCGAACGCTGGCGCCGGTGCGCTTTGCGGTCGACACGATTTCACGGGTAGAGGCATCGAGGATCCGGTGATCGAACGCCTTGAGGCGAATACGGATATTCTGGCCGTTCATTCGTCTTGTCCTTGTTCTTTGTTATTCGTTTCCGCACGCGGAAACACATGAACTTCTATTGATCGTGGCGCCGCAGATTTTCAAAAATCGAGAGGGATGAGCGTTACACCCCAATCATTTCGGTAGTCTGTATTGCTAAAAACACCGCGCTCCGCAATCGCTTGCGAATCCAGCGGTGATTGTGAGTGCGCGTTTACGCGCTTTCACCGAATTTTTCAAGCACTAAAAATGCAACGCCGCCAGGCTTTTTACTAAAAGGCCGGCGGCGGTGTTGTTCACACCGCCGCCAGTCAGAATTTCAATGGTCGAAATTACTCGACGATCGAAGCCACGATGCCGGCGCCGACGGTACGGCCGCCTTCGCGGATAGCGAAGCGCAGCTTTTCTTCCATCGCGATCGGAACGATCAGCTCGACTTCAACGGTGACGTTGTCGCCAGGCATAACCATTTCCGTGCCTTCCGGAAGCGACACGATGCCGGTCACGTCAGTCGTACGGAAGTAGAACTGCGGACGGTAGTTCGTGAAGAACGGCGTATGACGGCCGCCTTCTTCCTTCGTCAGGATGTAGGCTTCTGCCATGAACTTCTTGTGCGGCTTGACCGAACCCGGCTTGCACAGGATCTGACCACGCTCAACGCCGTCACGGGTAACACCGCGAACCAGTGCACCGATGTTGTCGCCAGCCTGGCCCTGGTCGAGCAGCTTGCGGAACATTTCAACGCCGGTAACAGTCGTCTTCGAAGTCGGACGGATGCCGACGATTTCGACTTCTTCACCAACCTTGACGATACCGCGCTCAACGCGACCCGTCACAACCGTACCACGGCCAGAGATCGAGAACACGTCTTCGATCGGCATCAGGAACGGCCGGTCGATCGGACGCTCAGGCGCCGGGATGTAGGCGTCAACAGCAGCCATCAGCTCGCGGATCGCGTCTTCACCGATCTTCTTGTCAGAATCTTCAAGAGCAGCAAGCGCCGAACCCTTGATGATCGGGATATCGTCGCCCGGGAAGTCGTAGGACGACAGAAGTTCGCGAACTTCCAGTTCAACGAGCTCGAGAAGCTCGGCGTCGTCAACCTGGTCGACCTTGTTGAGGAATACGACGATCGCCGGAACGCCAACCTGGCGAGCGAGCAGGATGTGCTCGCGGGTCTGCGGCATCGGGCCGTCAGCTGCAGAGCAAACCAGGATCGCGCCGTCCATCTGGGCAGCACCGGTGATCATGTTCTTCACGTAGTCGGCGTGGCCGGGGCAGTCGACGTGCGCGTAGTGACGGGCAGGCGTCTCGTATTCAACGTGTGCCGTCGAGATCGTGATACCACGAGCCTTTTCTTCCGGAGCCGCGTCGATCTGGTCATACGCCTTGAACTCGCCGAAGAACTTCGTGATTGCTGCCGTCAGCGACGTCTTGCCATGGTCAACGTGACCGATCGTGCCAATGTTGACGTGCGGCTTATTGCGCTCGAACTTGCTCTTTGCCATTAGTGGCTCTCCATTCTTGTCCCTTGACGGGAATAATCTTCAAAATTCGGTGGGGCGTACCCCGATCACTTCTGACCGGAGTACTTTGCCTGGATTTCCTGCGCCACGTTCGACGGAACCGGCGAATAGTGGTCGAACGTCATCGAGTACTGTGCACGGCCCTGCGACATGGAGCGCAGGTTGTCGACGTACTTGAACATGTTCGCGAGCGGAACATGCGCGTTGATGACGACGGCGATACCACGGCTTTCCTGGCCCTGGATCTGACCACGACGGGAGTTCAGGTCGCCGATAACGTCACCGACATAGTCTTCCGGCGTTACGACTTCGACCTTCATCATCGGCTCGAGAAGCTGTGCGCCAGCCTTCTTCGCTGCTTCACGGAAGCAGGCACGCGATGCGATTTCGAAGGCGAGAACCGACGAGTCAACATCGTGGAATGCACCGTCGACCAGCGTCGCCTTGACGCCGAGCATCGGGAAGCCAGCCAGCGGACCGGAAGACAGAACGCTTTCGATACCCTTCTGAACGCCCGGGATGTATTCCTTCGGAACAGCACCACCGACGATCTTCGATTCGAACTTGAAGTCTTCGCCTTCGGGGTTCGGTTCGAAGATGATCTTCACGCGAGCGAACTGACCGGTACCACCGGACTGCTTCTTGTGCGTGTAGTCTTCTTCGTGCTGACGCGTGATGGTTTCGCGGTAGGCAACCTGCGGAGCGCCGACGGTAGCTTCAACCTTGAACTCGCGACGCATACGGTCAACGAGAATGTCGAGGTGAAGTTCGCCCATGCCTGCGATGATCGTCTGACCGGATTCTTCATCCGTCTTGACGCGGAACGAAGGATCTTCAGCAGCCAGGCGGTTGAGCGCGAGGCCCATCTTTTCCTGGTCGCCCTTGGTCTTCGGCTCGATGGCGATCTGGATGACCGGCTCGGGGAATTCCATGCGCTCGAGGATAACCGGCTTCAGCGGATCGCAGAGCGTATCGCCAGTGGTGGTTTCCTTGAGGCCAGCCAGAGCAACGATGTCGCCGGCAAAGGCTTCTTCGATGTCTTCACGGCTGTTGGAATGCATCTGCAGCATACGGCCGACGCGCTCGCGCTTGTCCTTGACCGTGTTGATGACCGACGTGCCCTTTTCGAGCTTGCCGGAGTAGATGCGGGCGAAGGTCAGCGAACCGACGAAGGGGTCGTTCATGATCTTGAACGCGAGCATGGAAAGCGGCTCGCTGTCATCGGCATGACGCTCGATTTCGGCTTCGGTCTTGAAGTCGATGCCCTTGATCGCCGGAATGTCCAGCGGAGAAGGCAGGTAGTCGACAACAGCGTCGAGAAGCGGCTGAACGCCCTTGTTCTTGAACGCGGTACCGCAGAACATCGGGTGGAACTTCACGTCGATGGTGCCGCGGCGAACGAGCGCACGGATCTTTTCGTTGTCGGGCATGATGCCGTTCAGGTAGTCTTCCATCGCTTCTTCGTCGATCTCGACAACGGTCTCGATCAGCTTTTCGCGATATTCGTCAGCCTTGGCCTTCATGTCTTCAGGAATTTCGACGACGTCCCACTGAGCGCCGAGCGATTCGTCGCGCCAGATGAGTGCGTTCATCTCGATCAGGTCGATAACGCCCTTGAACTCGGTCTCAGCGCCTATCGGCAGCTGCATGACAACGGCGATGGCGCCGAGACGGGTCTTGATCATTTCTACCGAGCGGTAGAAGTCAGCGCCGGTCTTGTCCATCTTGTTACAGAAGATCATACGCGGAACATGATACTTCTCGGCCTGGCGCCAGACGGTTTCCGTCTGCGGCTCAACACCGGCGTTGGCGTCGAGCAGCGCGATGGCGCCGTCGAGAACGCGCAGCGAACGCTCAACTTCAATGGTGAAGTCGACGTGGCCGGGGGTGTCGATGATGTTGAAGCGGCGCATCTTGCCGTCGCGACCCTTCCAGAAGGTCGTGGTGGCAGCGGAGGTGATGGTGATACCACGCTCCTGCTCCTGTTCCATCCAGTCCATCGTGGCTGCGCCATCGTGAACTTCACCGATCTTGTGCGACTTACCGGTGTAATAAAGGATACGCTCGGTGGTCGTCGTCTTGCCGGCGTCGATATGCGCCATGATACCGAAATTGCGGTAGTCTTCGATTTTATATTCGCGAGCCATAATGGACTGCCTTTCGATATGCGACCGGTTAAGATTACCAGCGGTAATGCGAGAATGCGCGGTTGGCGTCGGCCATCTTGTGCGTGTCTTCGCGCTTCTTGACAGCAGAACCGCGGTTGTTCGCAGCGTCCATGAGTTCGCCGGAAAGGCGATCGACCATGGTCGTTTCGTTGCGCTTGCGGGCAGCCGTGATCAGCCAGCGAATAGCGAGAGCCTGACGGCGCTCGGGACGAACGTCGACGGGAACCTGATAGGTGGCACCACCAACGCGGCGCGAACGCACTTCAACGTGCGGAGCAACGTTGTCGAGGGCGGAGTGGAACACGCCGAGCGGCTCCTGCTTCGTCTTGCCCTGAACGACGTCGAACGCGCCGTAAACGATGCTTTCTGCGACCGACTTCTTGCCGTGAAGCATGATGGCGTTCATGAACTTGGTGACGACCAGATCGCCGAACTTCGGGTCCGGGTTGATCTCACGCTTTTCTGCACTATGGCGACGGGACATATTTTTTGTCTCTCAATGTTATTGACGCTTTACCACGCGGAGAACCTCGCGCAGCGCCGGAATTTGTTAAACCCGAATTACTTCGGACGCTTCGCACCGTACTTGGAGCGGCGCTGCTTGCGGTTCTTGACGCCCTGGGTATCGAGAACACCGCGGATGATGTGGTAACGCACACCCGGCAAGTCCTTTACGCGGCCGCCGCGGATCATGACCACGGAGTGTTCCTGAAGGTTGTGACCTTCGCCCGGAATGTAACCGATGACTTCGAAGCCGTTGGTGAGGCGGATCTTGGCAACCTTACGCAGAGCCGAGTTCGGCTTCTTCGGGGTCGTCGTGTAAACGCGGGTGCAAACACCACGCTTCTGCGGGTTTTCCTGAAGAGCAGGAACCTTGTTGCGCTTTACCTGTGCCTGGCGAGGCTTGCGGATCAGCTGGTTTACGGTAGGCATATAACCATCCCTTGCAAAAACTACTTAAGCCACCCTCACGGGTGGCGGCTATGCCGTTGCCGGCGACGATGCACGCATATATCCTCATGCGCAAAACGTGGCCCGATCCGGTTTCACGGATGGACCACCAAGAGCAGAGGACACCGGATGAGGCGTCTTGCGTGCAACATTCGTGTCTTCTACGTGCAATGGAGACCCGTTTGAGATGATGTTCGGGAAAAAGCTTTCCGAACGGCCAGCACCCACAGAGGCTCCGATGGCGGGCGTACTACTGTTTTAGCCAGCTTTCGTCAAGGGCGAATCCGCATTTTGCCCGCGCGCCCGCGGCCACGAAGCCCGCGTCCGGGCCATTTCCAGCCAGCTTTAACATAAGTCGGCGCAGAAGGTTGCGATTTCGACCTCCACGCTTTGGCTTTTCATAAAATCCGTCTATTGATTCCCTGTGGCGAGCCGGAGCAGCGCCGCCACGGGCGGAACCGATTCCATCGGCCCCCATTACAGCAACGAATGATCAAGGAACCGCGTCATGAGCACCCTCCCCGACAACGACAACGGACGCGAAGAGCCGATGGTCTTCATCGTCATCGGCAAGGCCTATGAGCACGACAATTCCGAAGGCATCGACATCCACGTCATTTTGCGGGCGCCGGACGACGATACCGCCGTGCGCGAAACGCTGAACGCGCTTTCCGAGGAAGGCTTCATCGAAGCGGACCTCGACCAGATCGGCATGCTGACCGAAGTTCCCGATGAAGAGCCGCACGCTTCCGCCTATCAGGGCGCGCTCGAAGGCGAAGTCGCCATCATCCGTTTCGCCTGAGGCGCAAATCCATGGCGGTAAGACGGGTCGTCGCCAATATAGAAACGCCCGACCCAGCGCGGGCGAAGGCGTTTTATTGCGATATTCTCGGCATGCCCGTCGCCATGGATCACGGCTGGATCGTCACCCATGCCAGCCCGCTCGAAGCAAGAGCACAGGTCAGCTTCGCAAGTGAAGGCGGCTCCGGCAATGATGTGCCGGACCTTTCGATCGAGGTTGATGATTTCGAGGAGGTCCACGCCAGAATCCTGAAGGCCGGGCTGCCCATCGAATACGGCCCCGCCGTCGAGGCATGGGGCGTACGCCGCCTTTTCGTGCGCGACCCCTTCGGCAAACTTATCAATATATTAAGTCACTCATAGATTATATACTTTTAATACAATAGTATTATTTCTTTATCCGTTGAACAATACCAAAATATGAGCTTACAATAGTACCGGCGCAAAATTCCGGTGGCGGGTTGGATAATATATCTTCAGCAGACATTATCGATGACATTTACGAGGCGGCACTTTTCCCTGATCGCTGGGCTGAGGTCATAGAGACAATCGGTAACCGCCTGGATTTCTGGGGCGGTGCGCTTACCTGGGGCAAGGGTGAGGAAGAGGCATGGCTCTTTACCCCCAATCTGCAGGACGTGATGCAGGCCTTCATGGAAGGCGGCTGGAACAGGCGCAACGATCGCCTAACCCGCGCAATCCGCGAAGGACAGTTTTCCTTCGTACAGGATTTTGACGTCTTCACCCATGACGAATGGGCCGGATTGCCGATCGTGCGTGACTTCCTGATGCCGCGCGGATTGGGATATGGCGCGGCAACGCAGATTGCGCCACCGGATCATCCGGAAATGACAGTGCTTTTCGAACGCAAACTCGATAGCGGCGTCATCGGGCCGGAAACCATGGCGGCGCTGGGCCGGCTGAGGCCACACATTGCCCGCAGCCTCACCCTCGCAACCCGGCTGCAGCGACAGAAGGCCGACGCCATGACGCTCGGGCTGAACGCCATAGGCGCGCCAGCGGCGGTGCTACAGGCGAGCGGGCGTATCCTCTCCGCAAACGACATGTTTCTCTCTCTCAGGAAATGTATTTCCACCCGTGCCCGCGACAGGATCGTGGTGTCAGACGAAAGAGTAAACCGGCTGCTCTATAAGGCGCTCGCCGGAGATAATGTCGGCTCTTTCCCCCTCCCGACCGGCGAAGATCGGTCCTGCATCCTCCACGTCATACCGTTGCGCAGGAACGCACTGGATTTGTCCCCGAAAGGTTCCGCCATCGTGCTGATATCGCAACCCATGGGCACCATCACCGATGCAACGTCACTGTTAAAAGGGCTATACGATCTCACCAAGGGCGAGGCCCGCGTGGCTCTGGAAATCATGAAGGGGCTCTCGCTTCCCGCCGTGGCGAAGCAATTGCAGATTTCCCATGAAACGGTGCGCAGCAACGCCAAGTCGATCTATGCGAAGACTGGCAGCACCGGCCAAACTGATCTCGTTCGCCGGCTCTCCGTTCTCACCCGCTATAACATCCGCGAACAGAGCTGACCCTCGCCGCGCGGCTGAAGATAATCTCAAAGACAAATCGTAAAATCGCGCTGACTCGCCGGTGGCTTCCACACAAACAAAAACGCCCGGATTGCTCCGGGCGTTTCCATTGAACCTTTGGCGGGGCTTCGTAAAGCCCCTGCCCTGTCTGACCTTATTCGGCGGCCGGAGCCTGGTCCGTCATGTCCTGCAGCATCTGGTTCGCAGAGCCTGCACCCGTACCCTTGCGGCGTTCCTCGAGGATGAGGTCGTCGCGCGAGGTGGCGATGCGGCGGATCTGCGTCATGGTGCCGCCGGTACCGGCCGGGATGAGACGGCCGACGATGACGTTTTCCTTGAGGCCCTGCAGCGTGTCCGTCTTGCCGGCGATCGCAGCTTCCGTGAGAACCTTGGTGGTTTCCTGGAAGGATGCGGCCGAGATGAAGGACGGCGTCTGCAGCGAAGCCTTGGTGATGCCGAGCAGAACCGGCTCGCCATAGGCAGGCTTCTTGCCTTCTTCGATCAGGCGGTCGTTGTTGTCGTCAAGCTCGATGCGATCGACGTTGTCGCCAACGATGTACTGGCTGTCGCCAGCATCGGTGATTTCAACCTTCTGCAGCATCTGGCGAACGATCACCTCGATGTGCTTGTCGTTGATCACAACGCCCTGGAGTCGATAGACTTCCTGGATTTCGTTCACGAGGTAGGAAGCCAGAGCCTCCACGCCCTTGATCGCCAGAATGTCGTGCGGCGCCGGGTTGCCGTCGAGAATGTATTCGCCCTTCTCGATGTAGTCGCCTTCCTGAAGATGGAAGGGCTTGCCCTTCGGAATCAGGTATTCGACCGGCTCGACGCCGTCTTCCGCAGGCTCGATCATCACGCGACGCTTGTTCTTGTAGTCGCGGCCGAGGCGGATCGTACCATCGATCTCGGCGATGATGGCGTGATCCTTCGGACGACGTGCTTCGAACAGTTCGGCAACGCGCGGCAGACCACCGGTGATGTCCTTCGTCTTGGCGCTTTCCAGCGGCGAACGTGCAAGCACGTCACCCTGGGAGACCTTGGAACCCGGCTCGACCGACAGGATCGCGTCCACGGACAGATGGAAGCGGGCTTCGCCACCACGGCTAAGCTTCGCCACAGCGCCGGAAGCGTCCTTGATGATGATCGCGGGCTTCAAGTCCGAACCGCGCGGCGTCGAACGCCAGTCAATGACCTGACGCTTGGTGATGCCGGTGGATTCGTCGGTCGCTTCCAGAACGGAGAGACCGTCGACGAGGTCTTCGAAGTGAACGGTACCTTCCACTTCCGTCATCATCGGACGGGTGTAGGGGTCCCACTCTGCAAGACGCTGGCCACGCTTAACCTTGTCGCCATCATCCACGAAGATCTTCGAACCGTAAGCGACACGCTGCGAGGAACGTTCCGCGCCGCGCTCATCAAGGATCGTAACGGACATGTTACGACCCATGGCGATGAGAACGCCTTCCGAGTTCCGCAGGATGTTGCGGTTCTTGATCTGGATCGTGCCTTCATACGACGCTTCGAGGAACGACTGGTCGACCACGTTCGCCGTACCGCCAAGGTGGAAGGTACGCATGGTGAGCTGCGTGCCCGGTTCACCGATCGACTGTGCGGCGATGACGCCAACGGCTTCGCCCATGTTGACAGGCGTACCGCGTGCAAGGTCACGACCGTAGCAGACGCCGCAGACGCCGATCTGCACTTCGCAGGTCAAAGCAGAGCGGATGCGAACGGACTGGATGCCCGCCTTTTCGATGGCGGCCACATCGGCCTCATCGATAAGCGTGCCGGCCTTGACGATGTTCTCGCCGGAAACCGGATGATCGATATCGTCCAGAGCCGTACGGCCGAGGATACGTGCGCCAAGCGAGGCAACAACCTGACCGGCATCGACGATGGCGGTCATGGTGAGGCCCTTGTCGGTGCCGCAATCCACGGAGTTGACGATGCAATCCTGCGCGACGTCGACGAGACGACGGGTAAGGTAACCCGAGTTCGCCGTCTTCAAGGCGGTGTCTGCCAGACCCTTACGGGCACCGTGGGTCGAGTTGAAGTACTCGTTAACGGTCAGGCCTTCCTTGAAGTTCGAGATGATCGGCGTCTCGATGATTTCACCCGACGGCTTCGCCATCAGGCCGCGCATGCCGCCCAGCTGACGCATCTGGTTCGGAGAACCACGGGCGCCCGAGTGGGACATCATGTAGATGGAGTTCATCGGCTTCTGGCGGCCCGTTTCCGGATCGAACTCGACAGCCTTGATGCGTGCCATCATTTCTTCGGCGACCTTTTCGGTAGCCTTGCCCCAGGCGTCGACAACCTTGTTGTACTTTTCGCCCTGGGTGATGAGACCATCATTATACTGCTGTTCGTATTCCTTCACGAGAGCTTCGGTGTCACCGACGATCTTCACCTTGCTGTCCGGAATGACCATGTCGTCCTTGCCGAACGAAATGCCGGCGCGGCAGGCATGGGCAAAGCCGAGCTGCATGATGCGGTCGCAGAAGATAACCGTGTCTTTCTGGC
The DNA here is from genome assembly GCF_001541315.1 of Agrobacterium tumefaciens str. B6. Taxonomy (GTDB): domain Bacteria; phylum Pseudomonadota; class Alphaproteobacteria; order Rhizobiales; family Rhizobiaceae; genus Agrobacterium; species Agrobacterium radiobacter. Next base: position 42,932 of record NZ_LMVK01000005.1, read on the forward strand.
CGCAATGACGGTAGACCGTGTCGATCATCTTGGAGATGTTCTTCTTGGTCATTTCCTGGTTGCAGACGTCGAAAGGCACGTTGACGTTCTTCGGCAGAAGTTCGCCAATCAGCATACGGCCAGGGGTCGTTTCATGGATCTTGGAAACCGGCTTGCCGTCGGCATCCACGGTCTTGAAGCGACCACGGATCTTGGCATGCAGCGTCACGACCTTGTTTTCAAGCGCGTGATGCAGTTCGCCGATATCCGAGAAGGCCATGCCTTCGCCCGGCTCGTTCTGGTTCATGATCGACAGGTAATACAGGCCGAGAACCATGTCCTGCGAAGGAACGATGATCGGGTGGCCGTTTGCCGGATGCAGGATGTTGTTGGTCGACATCATCAACACGCGCGCTTCCAGCTGGGCTTCCAGCGAAAGCGGAACGTGAACAGCCATCTGGTCACCGTCGAAGTCGGCGTTGAAGGCCGTGCAGACGAGCGGGTGCAGCTGGATGGCCTTGCCTTCGACCAGCATGGGTTCGAAAGCCTGGATACCCAGACGGTGCAGCGTCGGTGCGCGGTTCAGGAGAACCGGATGTTCGCGGATGACCTCGTCGAGGATATCCCAAACTTCAGGCTTTTCCTTTTCGACCAGCTTCTTGGCCTGCTTGACGGTCGAGGAGTAACCCTTGGCGTCGAGGCGGGCATAGATGAACGGCTTGAACAGTTCGAGCGCCATCTTCTTCGGCAGGCCGCACTGGTGCAGCTTCAGTTCCGGACCGGTCACGATAACCGAACGACCGGAATAGTCGACGCGCTTGCCGAGAAGGTTCTGGCGGAAGCGGCCCTGCTTGCCCTTGAGCATGTCGGAGAGCGACTTCAGCGGACGCTTGTTGGCGCCCGTGATGACGCGGCCGCGACGGCCGTTGTCGAACAGCGCATCGACGGATTCCTGCAACATACGCTTTTCGTTGCGGATGATGATGCCAGGCGCACGAAGCTCGATCAGGCGCTTCAGACGGTTGTTACGGTTGATGACGCGACGATAGAGATCGTTGAGGTCGGACGTCGCAAAACGGCCGCCATCCAGCGGAACCAGCGGGCGCAGGTCCGGCGGAATGACCGGAACGACCTTCATGATCATCCATTCCGGACGGTTGCCCGACTCCATGAAGTTCTCGACGATCTTCAGGCGCTTCATCAGCTTCTTCTGCTTGAGATCAGACGTGGTCTCAGCAAGTTCGGCACGCAGGTCGCCAGCGATCTTTTCGAGGTTCATCGAAGCCAGCATCTCATAGATGGCTTCAGCGCCGATCATGGCGGTGAACTGGTCTTCGCCGAACTCGTCAACGGCAATCATGTACTCTTCCTCGGACAGAAGCTGGTTCTGCTTCATCGAGGTGAGGCCCGGTTCGGTGACGATGTAGTTCTCGAAATAGAGAACGCGTTCGACATCCTTCAGCGTCATGTCGAGCAAGGTCGAGATACGCGAGGGAAGCGACTTCAGGAACCAGATATGGGCAACGGGCGCTGCGAGCTCGATATGGCCCATGCGCTCACGGCGAACGCGCGACAGCGTCACTTCGACGCCGCACTTTTCGCAGATGATGCCCTTGTACTTCATGCGCTTGTACTTGCCGCACAGGCACTCGTAGTCCTTGATCGGTCCGAAAATGCGCGCGCAGAAAAGACCGTCGCGTTCCGGCTTGAACGTACGATAGTTGATGGTTTCCGGCTTCTTGATCTCGCCGTAGGACCACGACAGGATTTTTTCCGGCGAAGCGATCGAAATCCGGATGGAATCGAAATGCTGCGCAGGCACCTGAGGATTGAAAAGATTCATGACCTCTTGGTTCATGCCTTGTCTCCTTGAGAGGCTAGCTGCTGCCCCTGTTTGCATCTGGACCGGCTTCTTCCCGGGTCACCGTCCAGAGCTTTAAATACGGATTAACCGCACAATGCGGCGAAAGTGTCCCTCGGCAACCGCAGGCTGCCGGAGGAACCGGCAGGCGCCTAAAAGGCGCCCACCTCTCTCAATTTTATTCCGCTGCGTCGGGCAGCTGATCCTCGGACTGGTTCTCGACCTTCGAGTTCTCCAGTTCGACCGAAAGGCCGAGCGACCGCATTTCCTTGACGAGAACGTTGAAGCTCTCCGGAATGCCGGCCTCGAACGTATCGTCACCACGGACGATCGCCTCGTAGACCTTGGTGCGGCCCGCCACGTCGTCCGACTTGACGGTGAGCATTTCCTGCAGCGTGTAAGCCGCGCCGTATGCTTCCAGTGCCCAGACTTCCATTTCCCCGAAGCGCTGTCCGCCGAACTGCGCCTTGCCGCCCAGCGGCTGCTGGGTAACGAGCGAGTAAGGACCGATCGAGCGAGCGTGGATCTTGTCGTCAACAAGGTGGTTCAGCTTGATCATGTACATGTAGCCGACGGTGACCTGGCGGTCGAACTGCTCACCGGTACGACCGTCATAAAGAACGGACTGACCGGATTCTTGCAGACCTGCCCTCTTCAGCATCGCGGCAACGTCTGGCTCATGCGCACCGTCGAAGACCGGGGTCGCGATGGAAACACCGCGCTTGGCTTCTTCGGCAAGCTTGACCAGCGACGCATCGTCAAAGCGCTGTACCTCATCATGCGATTCACTCGCATAGATTTCGGTAAGCTCGGTACGAAGCTCGCTGATGTCCAGCGTCTTGTGATACTCTTCGAGCATCTCGCCGATCTTCTTGCCCATACCAGCGCATGCCCATGCGAGGTGGGTTTCGAGGATCTGGCCGACGTTCATGCGCGAAGGCACGCCGAGCGGGTTCAAGCAGATGTCGACATGCGTGCCATCTTCGAGGAACGGCATGTCTTCGACCGGAACGATACGCGAGACGACGCCCTTGTTACCGTGACGGCCGGCCATCTTGTCGCCCGGCTGGATCTTGCGCTTCACAGCAACAAAGACCTTGACCATCTTCATGACGCCCGGAGGCATTTCATCGCCGCGCTGGACCTTTTCGACCTTGTCCATGAAGCGCTGTTCAAGGCGCGACTTGGATTCGTCGTACTGGCCGCGAAGCGCTTCCAGTTCGGACTGAGCCTTTTCGTCCTCGACCGCGAACATCCACCACTGCGAGCGGGGATATTCGGAGACGACGGCGTTGGAAAGCTCGACGCCCTTCTTGAAGCCCTTCGGACCGGCGATGGAAACGTGACCACGCAGCATGTCGATCAGGCGGCCGTAGACGTTACGGTCAAGAATTGCCTGTTCGTCGTCGCGGTCCTTCGCCAGACGTTCGATCTCTTCGCGCTCGATTGCCATCGCGCGCTCGTCCTTCTCCACACCGTGACGGTTGAAGACGCGGACTTCCACAACGGTACCAAACGTGCCCGGAGGCATGCGCATGGAGGTGTCGCGAACGTCGGAAGCCTTTTCACCGAAGATGGCGCGCAGAAGCTTTTCTTCCGGCGTCATCGGGCTTTCGCCCTTCGGCGTGATCTTGCCGACGAGGATGTCGCCCGGCTGAACTTCCGCACCGATGTAAACGATACCGGCTTCGTCGAGGTTCTTCAGCGCTTCTTCCGAAACGTTCGGAATGTCGCGCGTGATTTCTTCCGGACCAAGCTTCGTATCACGCGCCATCACTTCGAATTCTTCGATGTGGATGGAGGTGAACACGTCGTCGGAAACGATACGTTCCGACATCAGGATCGAGTCTTCGTAGTTGTAGCCGTTCCAGGGCATGAACGCGACGAGCGCGTTGCGGCCAAGTGCCAGATCGCCGAGGTCGGTCGACGGGCCGTCCGCGATGATGTCGCTCTTGGAGATAACATCGCCGACGGAGACCAGCGGACGCTGGTTGACGCAGGTGTTCTGGTTCGAACGCTGGAACTTCTGCAGACGGTAGATATCGACGCCCGACTTGCCGGCATCGAGTTCTTCCGTAGCGCGGATAACGATACGGGTCGCATCCACCTGGTCGACGACACCGCCGCGGCGAGCCGCGATGGCAGCGCCGGAGTCACGGGCAACGATCGGTTCCATGCCTGTGCCGACGAACGGCGCTTCCGCCCGCAGAAGCGGAACGGCCTGACGCTGCATGTTCGAGCCCATGAGAGCGCGGTTGGCGTCGTCGTTTTCCAGGAACGGAATGAGAGCCGCCGCGACCGAAACGAGCTGCTTCGGCGAAACGTCCATCAGGTTGATGTTGTCGCGCGGTGCGAGCATAACTTCGCCCGAGTGACGGCAGACGACGAACTCTTCAGTGAAGGCGCCTTCGCCATCGAGTTCGGCATTGGCCTGTGCGACGTAGTACTTGGCCTCTTCCATGGCGGAGAGGTAGATAACGTCGGTCGTCACCTTGCCGTCGATGATCTTGCGGTACGGGCTTTCGATGAAGCCGTACTTGTTGACGCGGGCAAAGGTGGCAAGCGAGTTGATCAGACCGATGTTCGGGCCTTCCGGCGTTTCGATCGGGCAAATACGGCCGTAGTGGGTCGGGTGAACGTCGCGGACTTCGAAGCCGGCGCGCTCACGGGTCAGACCACCCGGTCCAAGAGCCGAAAGACGGCGCTTGTGGGTGATTTCCGAAAGCGGGTTCACCTGGTCCATGAACTGCGACAGCTGCGAGGAACCGAAGAATTCGCGAACGGCGGCAGCTGCCGGCTTCGCATTGATCAGGTCCTGCGGCATCACGGTGTCGATTTCGATCGAGGACATACGTTCCTTGATCGCACGTTCCATGCGCAGAAGCCCGAGGCGGTACTGGTTTTCCATCAGCTCGCCGACCGAACGCACACGGCGGTTGCCGAGGTTGTCGATGTCGTCGATTTCGCCCTTGCCGTCGCGCAGTTCGACCAGCATCTTGACGACGGCGAGGATGTCTTCCTTGCGCAGCGTGCGCACGGTGTCTTCCGCATCGAGGTCGAGACGCATGTTCATCTTCACGCGGCCAACAGCCGAGAGATCGTAACGCTCTGCATCGAAGAACAGCGAGTTGAACATCGCTTCCGCGGAGTCCATGGTCGGCGGTTCGCCCGGACGCATGACGCGGTAGATGTCGAACAGCGCTTCCTGGCGGTTCTGGTTCTTGTCAACGGAGAGCGTGTTACGGATGTAGGCGCCAACATTGACGTGGTCGATGTTGAGAACCGGAATCTCGTCGAAGCCGGACTGAAGGATCAGGCCAAGCGTCTTCTCGTCGATTTCGTCGCCAGCTTCGAGATAGATTTCACCCGTCTCGTAGTTGACGATGTCTTCGGCCAGGAAGTTTCCGTAGAGGTCTTCGTCAGTCGCCTTAAGCGCCTTCAGGCCCTTGTCGACGAGCTGGCGGATAAGGCGCGGGGTCAGCTTCTTGCCACCCTCGACAACAACTTCGCCGGTGTCGGCGTCGATCATGTCGGTGATGACCTTGGCATTCTTCAGCGCGTCAGGCTGGAACGGGATACGCCAGCCGTCACCGGCGCGCTCGTAGGTAGCCTTGGTATAGAAGGTCGACAGGATTTCTTCGCCGTCCATGCCGAGCGCCATCAGGAGCGAGGTCACGGGCAGCTTGCGGCGACGGTCGATACGCGCATAGACGATGTCCTTGGCGTCGAATTCGATGTCGAGCCAGGAACCGCGATACGGGATAACGCGGGCAGCGAAAAGCAGCTTGCCGGAAGAATGGCTCTTGCCCTTGTCGTGATCGAAGAACACGCCCGGCGAACGGTGCATCTGCGAAACGATGACGCGCTCGGTGCCGTTGACGATGAACGTACCGTTATTGGTCATGAGCGGCATGTCGCCCATGTAGACGGACTGTTCCTTGATGTCCTTGATGGACTTCGCGCCCGTATCTTCATCGATATCGAACACGATGAGGCGCAGCGTCACCTTCAGCGGCGCTGCATAGGTCAGATCGCGCTGACGGCATTCCTCTACGTCGAACTTCGGCGCTTCGAATTCGTAGGACACGAATTCGAGCATGGAGGCGCCGGAAAAATCGGTGATCGGGAATACGGACTTGAATACGGCATTCAATCCCTCGTCGGGACGGCCACCCTTGGGCTCGTCAACCATGAGAAACTGGTCGTACGAAGCCTTCTGAACCTCGATGAGGTTCGGCATTTCCGCTACTTCTGGAATTTTGCCGAAAAACTTGCGTACGCGCCTGCGACCGTTAAACGAAAGGGTCTGAGCCATCGTCGCTCCTTTAAAAATTGCATCCGGGCCTGCAACGGACGGGAACCGATGGCCAGTCGATCCCGTCAAGCAATGGGTGTCATCAATCTCGTTCCACATCCCGGATCGATCAGGCCGGATTGCCTAGATGAGCCGGTTCGGAACCATTCTCTTGAAGAACCCATTACCCAAAAGCCATTTTCACGCGGCTTTTGGGTAATGAGTTTTAAAAACGATGACGACGGAAAGGGGCATGGAGCCCCTTCCCGCCAGCAATCGCAAGATTACTTAACGTCGACCTTAGCGCCGGCTTCTTCAAGCTTCTTCTTGAGATCAGCAGCTTCAGCCTTGGAAACAGCTTCCTTGACAGCCTTCGGAGCGCCTTCAACGAGGTCCTTGGCTTCCTTCAGGCCGAGGCCCGTGATAGCGCGGACTTCCTTGATGACGTTGATCTTGTTGGCGCCAGCGTCAACCAGGATCACGTCGAATTCAGTCTTTTCTTCTTCAACAGCAGCAGCAACGCCAGCACCGCCAGCAGCAGCAACAGCTACCGGAGCAGCAGCGGAAACGCCCCACTTTTCTTCGAGAAGCTTCGACAGTTCTGCAGCTTCCAGAACGGTCAGGGTGGAGAGGTCTTCTACGATCTTTGCGAGATCAGCCATTTTGATAGTTCCTTTTGTTCAGTTCGAACCAGTTTGAATATTTACAGCGAAAAACCGCCTTAAGCGGCTTCGTCCTTCTTGGCGTAAGCCGAGAACACCCGTGCCAGCTGGCTTGCAGGTGCGGCGACAACCGTAGCGACGCGAGTTGCCGGGGCATTGAGAAGGCCCAGCAGCTTTGCGCGCAGCTCGTCCAGCGAAGGCAGGGTCGCAAGCGACTTGACTGCTTCGGCGTTGAGCGTGGTTGCACCCATGGAACCACCGAGAACAACGACCTTGTCGTTGGTCTTTGCGAAATCCATGACGACTTTCGGAGCGATCATCGGGTCGACGCTGTATGCAATCAGCGTCTGGCCCTTGAAGAGATTTGTCATCCCTTCCGACTCCGTGCCCTGAAGAGCGATCTTGGCCAGGCGGTTCTTCGCGACCTTGACGGTGCCTCCGGCAGCGCGCATCTTCGAACGGAAGTCGTTCATCTGCGCAACGGTGACACCAGCATAGTGGGCCACGACAACCGAACCGGAAGCCTTGAAGACTTCGTTCAGCTCCGTGACGAATTCGCGTTTTTCCGCTCTTTCCACTGTCTGTCTCCAGTAGACGGGACCACATGATTGTGAACCCGTCGGGTTTGCCTTTGCCCCAAGGGACCTTTTTACAAAGATCCCGAGCGACGCTCGAGGATCCTGTCCCCCGCTCTGTCGCCGCAAACGGCTTCAGGCACAGGCACACCAGGTTCGAACCGGACAGTCAGGCATCAGCAGATACCTCAAATCCAGCCTCACCCGTCTCATGCAGGTTGAATGATTAAGGCCAGGCCCCGAAGGAAATGGCCACCCGCAATCTCGGACAGGAGTTCCGGGTTTCCCCGGAAATCTCCGGCTCCTGGGAGCCGGAAATTCTTTTATTCACACTTCCCTTGGGAAGCGCGAGAATTGATTAAGCCGTAACCGACGAAGGGTCGATCTTGACGCCCGGACCCATGGTCGAGGAAATGGCGACGCGCTTGACGTAGTTGCCCTTGGCGCCAGCCGGCTTTGCCTTGATGACGGCATCGGCGAAAGCCTTGATGTTTTCCTCAAGAGCCTTGGCGTCGAACGAAGCCTTGCCAACGCCAGCGTGTACGATACCGGCCTTTTCGACGCGGAACTCGACAGCGCCGCCCTTGGACGCCTTGACGGCGCCGGCAACATCCATGGTCACCGTACCGACCTTCGGGTTCGGCATCATGCCACGCGGGCCGAGTACCTTGCCGAGACGGCCGACGAGCGGCATCATGTCCGGGGTCGCGATGCAACGATCGAAGTCGATCTTGCCGCCCTGAACGATTTCAACCAGTTCTTCTGCACCAACAACGTCAGCGCCAGCAGCCGTGGCTTCATCAGCCTTGGCGCCACGTGCGAAGACGGCGACGCGAACGTCACGGCCCGTGCCGTTCGGCAGGTTGACAACGCCACGAACCATCTGGTCCGCGTGGCGCGGGTCAACGCCGAGGTTCATCGAAACTTCAACGGTTTCATCGAACTTGGCGACAGCACGTTCCTTGACCATCGAAATGGCGTCGGTGAGAACGTAAAGCTTGTTGGGATCCACACCTTCGCGGATCTTCTGAATGCGCTTTGCTACCTTGGCCATGATCAACCTACCACTTCCAGGCCCATGGCGCGGGCGGAGCCCTCAACCATTGCCATTGCGCCTTCGATGTCGGCTGCGTTCAGATCCTTCATCTTGGCTTCTGCGATCGTCTTGACCTGAGCCTTGGTGATGGAGCCGATCTTGGCGCCCTTGCCAGGCGTCTTGGAACCGGAGGTGATCTTGGCTTCCTTCTTCAGCCAATACGTCATCGGCGGCTGCTTCATGACGAAGGTGAAGGACTTGTCCTGGTAATAGGTGATGACGACCGGAATCGGCATACCCTTTTCCATTTCCTGCGTGGCGGCATTGAACGCCTTGCAGAATTCCATGATGTTAATGCCACGCTGACCAAGTGCCGGACCGATCGGCGGGGACGGATTGGCCGCCCCGGCCTTTACCTGCAACTTGAGCTGGCCTGCAACTTTCTTAGCCATATCTCTCTGCCTTTCAATTCAAACCGGTTACCCGGCTTCTCTTAAGCCGGATCGCTCCGGCGGCTGCGGTTGCGTGGTGCGGCGCCCTGCTCCGGCTTAAAGAGCCAGTTTGCCTTCCACGCGCTTGGGGTCTTGCCCCGCCAATCAGACCTTCTCGACCTGATTGTATTCCAGCTCGACCGGCGTAGCGCGGCCGAAAATCGAAACTTCCACCTTCAGGCGCGAACGCTCTTCGTCGACATCCTGAACAACGCCGTTGAACGACGCGAACGGACCGTCGGAAACGCGAACCTGCTCGCCGATCTCGAACGAAACCGAAGACTTCGGACGCTCGACACCTTCCTGAACCTGACCGAGGATACGCTCGGCTTCATAATCGGGAATCGGAACAGGCTTGCTGTCCGAACCGAGGAAACCGGTAACCTTCGGCGTGTTCTTGATGAGGTGATAGGCCTCATCCGTCAGGTTGGCGCGCACCAGCACGTAACCTGGAAAGAACTTGCGCTCGCTGTCGACCTTACGGCCACGACGCACCTCGACAACCTTTTCGGTCGGCACGAGGATTTTCTCGAACAGATGAGAAAGACCCTTCTGACGGGCCTTCTCTTCGATCGACTCAGCGACCTTCTTTTCGAAATTCGAATATGCGTGAACGATATACCAGCGCGCTGCCATTTTTTATTCTCCGTTCAATCCGTTACCGGCCGACGTTCAGCACGAGGCTAAGCACCCAGCCGATGAGCTGGTCAGCAGCAAAGAAGAACAGAGCCGCAAAAATGACCATCACCAGCACCATAGCCGTCGAAATCATGGTCTCGCGGCGCGACGGCCAAGTGATTTTTGACGCTTCGGCGCGAACCTGCTGCAGAAACGTAAACGGATTGGTTTTGGATGCCATTGACTGCCCACGCAATTACGGCGCGTAAAGCCGAACTAATCAGCCCCACGCACCGCGTGTCTGTTTTGACCTTACATAAACACCGATTCCACTTTTAACAAGAGGAAATCGACATTCGGCGAAATTCGCCGGAAATCCGGCCCCATCTGCCATGCAGCGAAAACCGCGCTTGCGAATGGAAAGTGGCAGGGGCAGAGGGGCTCGAACCCCCGACCTGCGGTTTTGGAGACCGCCGCTCTACCAACTGAGCTATACCCCTTCAGCACCTGAATCGGCCGCGAAATCGCTTGGCCAATTCGGTATGCGCTCCTTTAAGGTGCAGGGAAAGGAATGGCAAGTGTGTTTTTTGTTTTTTCCACTCCGCCCCCGAAAATCCTGCGCCTCTCAGGTTTTAACGTATTTCCGCCAGTCATGTTCTTCGCTGAAGCCCAGGACCTCGCGAATCTTGCGGTTGGAGATCAACCCCTCATGATCCCCGATCTCGCGGCGGAATTGCACGTCAGGGAAATAAGTCTGCGCAAGCTCGCGCGTGGGGACCGTCGCTGTCGCTGTATCATTGACGGCGTTGAAGACCTGATAACCGAGGCCGTCCTTTTCGATGCACAGATGGCAGATCTGGCCAAGATCGCGCGCATCGATGTAACCCCAGGCATTGCGTTTGCGCGTTTCCGGACGGGCGAAGAAGCCGGGAAACTTCTCATATTCATGCGGCTCGATGACATTGCCGATTCGCAGCGCGTAAATGTCGCATCCGCTTCGCTCGGCAAATGCCCGTGCCGTCTTTTCGTTCACCACCTTCGACAGCCCGTAGGAATCCATCGGATCGACATCATAGTCTTCCTCAAGCGGGAAATGGTGGAAATCCTTCTCGCCCTCGGCAAAACAGACCCCGTAGGTGGTCTCGCTCGATGCGATGACGATCTTGCGGATACCAAGCTTCACCGCAGCCTCGATGACGTTGTAGGTTCCCATTGTATTGATGCGGAACGTCTCGTTGTCGGGCTTTATCAGAATGCGCGGAACCGCGGCGAAGTGGATCACCGCATCATAGGGCAAAACACCCTTCCCGCTTTCGAGCTCTGCAAAGTTCCTGTGCATGGACAGGGCATTAAAGACCTGCCCGCTGTCGGTGATGTCGACAATGAGATTGGTGACGCCCGGCCTGTCGAGCGGAACGAGATCGATGTTGTGGACCTCATAACCCTTGTCGATAAGCCACGGGATCACATGCCTGCCGGCCTTGCCGGAACCACCGGTAAATAGAACGCGCTTCTTCATGATACTCCTCATCATCTCCCCGGCAACGAAGTAGCAGCCCGGACAGGGAAGCGAAAGCCACCCTCCCCCTAACGCGCAATACAAAACAAAAAACCCCGCTGTCTCCAGCGGGGTTTCCGTCAAGCCTTTTCAGGCCCGAAGATTACTCGACGATCGAAGCCACGATGCCGGCGCCGACGGTACGGCCGCCTTCGCGGATAGCGAAGCGCAGCTTTTCTTCCATCGCGATCGGAACGATCAGCTCGACTTCAACGGTGACGTTGTCGCCAGGCATAACCATTTCCGTGCCTTCCGGAAGCGACACGATGCCGGTCACGTCAGTCGTACGGAAGTAGAACTGCGGACGGTAGTTCGTGAAGAACGGCGTATGACGGCCGCCTTCTTCCTTCGTCAGGATGTAGGCTTCTGCCATGAACTTCTTGTGCGGCTTGACCGAACCCGGCTTGCACAGGATCTGACCACGCTCAACGCCGTCACGGGTAACACCGCGAACCAGTGCACCGATGTTGTCGCCAGCCTGGCCCTGGTCGAGCAGCTTGCGGAACATTTCAACGCCGGTAACAGTCGTCTTCGAAGTCGGACGGATGCCGACGATTTCGACTTCTTCACCAACCTTGACGATACCGCGCTCAACGCGACCCGTCACAACCGTACCACGGCCAGAGATCGAGAACACGTCTTCGATCGGCATCAGGAACGGCTGGTCGATCGGACGCTCAGGCGTCGGGATGTAGGCGTCAACAGCAGCCATCAGCTCGCGGATCGCGTCTTCACCGATCTTCTTGTCAGAATCTTCAAGAGCAGCAAGCGCCGAACCCTTGATGATCGGGATATCGTCGCCCGGGAAGTCGTAGGACGACAGAAGTTCGCGAACTTCCAGTTCAACGAGCTCGAGAAGCTCGGCGTCGTCAACCTGGTCGACCTTGTTGAGGAATACGACGATCGCCGGAACGCCAACCTGGCGAGCGAGCAGGATGTGCTCGCGGGTCTGCGGCATCGGGCCGTCAGCTGCAGAGCAAACCAGGATCGCGCCGTCCATCTGGGCAGCACCGGTGATCATGTTCTTCACGTAGTCGGCGTGGCCGGGGCAGTCGACGTGCGCGTAGTGACGGGCAGGCGTCTCGTATTCAACGTGTGCCGTCGAGATCGTGATACCACGAGCCTTTTCTTCCGGAGCCGCGTCGATCTGGTCATACGCCTTGAACTCGCCGAAGAACTTCGTGATTGCTGCCGTCAGCGACGTCTTGCCATGGTCAACGTGACCGATCGTGCCAATGTTGACGTGCGGCTTATTGCGCTCGAACTTGCTCTTTGCCATGTGAATTGCTTCCTGTGAACGTGAAGTAGTTTCCCCGGCGCACCGGTTTGGTGTCGCCGTTTAAGGCTTTGTAAGCGAATGCGCAAGACTTAATTATGAAAGCGTCTTCGCGCGCGCCTTAAGCGTGCCTTGAGGCCTGTATATGGTGTCTGGTTTGCGACATTTAAACCCTCGCGAGGGTGAGGCAGACGTCGGCCGGGAGCCCCCCTCCGTCAGCCTAGCTAATCACTAAACAAGATATTTCTATCACAACTTCTTTACCTGCACCGGCATGATGGCTTAAGTGCATTCCATCGCCGCGGGGAGACGGGCGATTGGAATCCGGCGCGCGCGCCATCCCATGCCATATCTCGATCCGTCGCTTTTCCCTCGCGACATCTCTATCCGTTTCAGGACTATCCCATGGAAATCTTCACAGCTGCCGGTTTCACGGCATTTTTGCAGGTCATTGCAATCGACCTCGTTCTGGCGGGCGACAACGCCATCGTCATCGGCCTTGCCGCCGCCGGTCTGCCTGCTCATCTTCGCCGCAAGGCGATCCTGGTCGGCATCATCGCCGCCACGGTCCTTCGCATCGGCTTTGCCGCCGTCACCGTCCAGCTTCTTGCCATTGTCGGCCTGCAATTGTTCGGCGGACTGCTGCTCGCCTGGGTGTGCTGGAAGATGTGGACGGAACTGCGTGACGCCGCAGGTTCCATCGAAGACGAGGTGACCGACGAAGAGGCCGACCTGACCAAGGGTCACAAGACCTTCTTCCAGGCCGCGACCCAGATCGTCATCGCCGACGTCTCCATGTCGCTGGACAACGTCCTTGCCGTCGCCGGCGCTGCGCAGGAACACGTGACGGTGCTGATCATCGGCCTCGTCGTGTCGATCGCGCTGATGGGCCTCGCCGCCAACTTCGTCGCCAAGCTCCTGCACCGCTATCGCTGGATTTCCTACCTCGGCCTCATGGTCATCATCTATGTGGCGCTCAACATGCTCTACCACGGCACGCTCGAGGTTCTGCCTTATATCCAGGCCTATCTCGGCTGACACCGCCAGTAGAAACGCTTTTGCACAAGGCCCGGAAACGCCAGTTTCCGGGCCTTTTTCGTGACCTGCGACCGTCAAATCTCTCACCTGGTTTCGCCGTTGCAGAACAGGAAGAATCAATCGCCGCACTTGCTGCAACATCAGGAGAAGACAGGGAAATCGTGAATTCTCGCCGGTGGATTCTGACAATTGAGGTCAGCCACAGGCAAGCCTACGGAGCTAGTCAATAAGTCATAATAATAAAAAGAAAGGTAAAGCTGCCAATGGCTTATGACTGGAGCGGCGGTCGTACCCGCCGCCTTCGCAGGGTGAGGCTCGGTGTTGTCGCCAGCTCTCTTATCCTGCTGGCGCTTCTTGCGTCGCTCGTTCTTGGCTGAACGCGCCGCGCGCGCACTCCCACGCTGACCGGCGGCATGGCAAGGTTTTCAGGAACCGCCCTGCCGCCGCTCCTTTGAGGGAAAGTCCAGCGCTCAGGATTTCTTCACGTCCACGCAATGAACCGGCTTTTTCATCTCCGGGTCCGCCATCAGATCGTAAAGATCCGCCTCGTCACCCTTCGACCACCAGACATAAATACCGCCCTGATATTTGGCGCCCGAGGCCGAAATGACATTTGCGGCGACCGTCACGCCATCCTTCAGCCCCAGTCGCACGAGGCTGACCTCGCCCGCATTAAAATAGACGGCCTCCACCTTGTCGGCGACGCATTGATAGACGGTCTCCACCTTTTCGACCGTCGTGTCCTTCGGAAGCGGAATCACCAGGTCTTCAGCCATGGCGCCGGTAGCGAGCGATACGGAGAAAGCTGCAACAGATATCGCGGCAACGGTTTTATTCATGATGATCCTTTCCTGATGTGACCGGATCATAAGGTCATGCCAGCAAAGCCGAAATGGGGCCGCCGCCTCGCGCCTATCAAATTTTCAGGAAAACCGACCTTGCAAACATGCGGCAGATCTATCGCCGCACAGGCCATGCGGTACCTTCATTCGGGCCGGCAAACTGCGGCGAAACCTATCGAAACAGCCAATAAACGACGCCAAGGATCACCGTCCACATCAGCAGCGATATGGCCAGCACCGTGAGATAGTTTCGAAATCGTCTGGTCATCCGCCCACATTGCCGGCGAGCCGTCATCAGACAGCCGTAACCGTTGAATTGCTGGATGCGGATCAAGCCGCAGGGTCAATTCGTTCTATCAAGAGATTGAATCTCAAGCCATTCGCAGTTTTTACCCGTCCTAAAACGTGGTTGCCCGTCTAGGGAGTTTCACCACATCGAGAAACAGGTCCATCCGCGAACAGGTTCTGATCGCGGATGGGACGTCATATCCTCACATGCCGGCGACGGCAGCAAAGGGCCATGGGCGAGGAGGCGCAGGCAAAGACGATGCGGGACAGTCGATCGCAACCGAGACCACACGCGTTATCCGAATCTATCTCGGATAACGCGCCAATAGCGGAGCAGCGGTCATTGACCCGCCGCCTGCCTCAGCTCTTCAGGGCGGTGTTGCACAGGCTCCAGTAACCGCCGCCCTTCTGGATCCATTTCAGATCGCCGAGCGTGCCGTCACTCTTGTTCTTGTGGTAGGAGTCGACGCAGGTTTTCAGGCGGGCCTTGCCGGGCGTCTCGCTTGAATATTTCTTATCGACAGCGCTCGGGAAAGCGACGCCCTTCGGGGCTTTTATCGTCGCTTTTTCGGGTTCTTTTTCGGTGGTGGCCGCGACCTGCTTGTCGTCGGCCGCATCCTCAGCGGCCGCCTCGCTGCCGCAGAACTTGGCGCGATAGTCGTTCCACTTGACGTCCTTGGCGGACCCGTCGGCTTTCGCCGCCTGATATTTCACGCTGCACTCTTTCATGGTGAGTGCGGCTGCGGGGGAGACGAACGCCGCCGATGCCAGCAGCGCAAAGGATGAGAGAATGACAACCCTGTTAAACATTGAAGACTCCCGTGTGCATGATTGCCGGCCGACTATCTGACCGGATTTTCCGCTTGTCAACGAGCAGTGCGGTAAGGACGGAAACTCAGATCAACGGGCACGGCACTTGCTCACCGGGCGCACCATATTCGTCGTCAAGCCGGCAAAGCGCCGTCATTTTCAACGCCCGTCGCAGGAACCGGTGCACCCGCAGCACCCAGCCTCAAGAATCACGTGTTCGTGTGAAGTCAATCCTTCACCGGAACGAATTTCCTAAGTTTTCGTTAGCATACCGAACGAATAACGAGGATTTATCGATGTTGAGGATGCCGAAGACTATCTCCGCGCTCGCTCTTGGCGTCGCAATATCTGCCGCTTTTGTCGTGCCAGCCCATGCTTTCAGCCTCATACAGCCGGCCTATGAGACACAGCAACAGGCGCAGACCTCAGACCAGCGGGGTTATCCTGCCTCAGCCTTTGCGGCAGGAAAAGGCGAAGACGCCACGCCCAACGGTTACGCCCTGTCGCAGGCCGAGATCAACCATGTAAAATGGTGTGCGACGCGTTACACATCCTACCATCCCACCGACAACAGCTATATGGCGGCTGGCGGCACACGGATGCAATGTCTCTCGCCCTATTGATTCGGCTGCGGCCCAGGCCGCGCCGTTTCCGACAAGATAAAATTTACCTTAAATTCTACCGATTTGAACCATTCCCCCAACTGGCCGTTTGAGCCGCGTGCCAACGGGGAAAATGCGATGTTGTGGAATCTGGAAAAGCTTGAGCAGGAGCGACTAGACCTGATCGAGGTCATTACAGCCCTGCGTCGCGTGGAGCGCCTGTCGCAAACGGATCGCACCTCGATCTTTGATGAAATCACGGCGCATATGGCAAGGCTGAGCGAACTGGATGCGGAGAAACTGCGGGTTCAATCAGCGCTCGATGCAATCTGAAGGCACGCCACGCCAGCCGGCTTGTCGCCATCGGCGTCGCCCAATGCGGCCATCCCAGGGGCTTGCAGCCGCAGATTTCACCTGATCACTCGTCTTCCGGTATGAACCCGCCGATCTGGCGTTTCCAAAGGCGCGCAAACAGCCCGCCCTGCTCAACCAGTTCCTCCGGCCTGCCCTCTTCGATAATCCGGCCATGATCCAGCACGATGATCCGGTCCATTCGTGCAATGGTCGACAGGCGGTGCGCGATGGCGATCACCGTCTTGCCCTCCATCACCAGATTGAGCTTGTCCTGAATGGCGGCTTCGGACTCGCTATCAAGGGCGGAGGTGGCTTCATCGAGGATCAGGATAGGCGCGTCTTTCAACAGCACGCGCGCAATGGCGACCCGCTGCCGCTGCCCGCCGGAAAGCTTGATGCCACGGTCTCCGACAAAAGCCAGATATCCTTTTCGCCCCTCACTATCGGCGAGATCGGCGATGAAGGCATCGGCCTTCGCCACTTTCGCCACCTGCTCCACCTCCTCCCGCGTCGCCTCTGGTCGCCCGTAGCGGATATTGTCGCCAACCGACCGGTGCAGCAGCGCCACATCCTGGGCAATCACCCCGATATTGCGGCGCAGGCTCATCTGCGTGACCTCGCGAATATCCTGACCGTCGATGCGGATGGCGCCATCCTGAATGTCGTAAAACCGCAGGAGCAGATTGACCAGCGTCGTTTTTCCCGCACCTGACAGACCCACAAGGCCGACCCTCTCTCCCGCGCGGACCTTAAGCGACAGATCATCGATCACCGGTCTGCCGGACTTGTAGGCAAAGCGGATGTGGTCGAAATCAATGTCTCCACGCGCGACATTCAGTTCAGCCGCGCCGGCCCTGTCGGTAATGGTCGGCGGCGTCGTCATGACAGGCATGGCGTCCTTGATGGTGCCGATCGCCTGGAATATCTGCTGGCCCATCTGCAGGAAGGTGAATGTGTGCCCTGACAGCCGCTGCAATATATAGACCGCGCCGACGAATTCTCCGACCGTGATGAAGCCCTTCACCAGACCGGAAAACCCCACAGACAGGATCGCCAGCCACAACGCCATGTTGAGCGCAACCACGACCAGCTCGGACGCGCGGTAGACACGCTGCTCCCTGTGCTGCGTCTGCACCGCCTTGTTCAGAATGCGGCGGATTGCGCCCGCCTCGCTGTCTTCGGCAGCGAATTGCTTGATCATCTGCATGTTGCTGTAGAGATCGGTAATCGCGCCCGAGACAAGGCTCTTTTGTTTCGCCGACCGGCGTGACCGTTCCGTGAAGACGGGAGCCAGTTTGACGGCGAGAACCACATTCAGCACGATCCAGATGAACACCGGCAGCGCCAGCTGCCAGGACAAGGCGGCAAGAAGCGCAAGAGAGCCGATCATCTGCAGCAGAAAACGCGGTCCGATCTGGAATGCGTTGATGATCTGCTGCTGAACGGCTGACGAGACCTGCGAAAGACGCGAGGCGACCTGTCCGGCGTAGAGCTCATGGAAAAATGCCAGATCCTGCCGCTCCACGGCCTTGTGGCCCTGCCACTGGATGGCCACCGGCATGGCGATGCCGAGCGTGTGCGAATTGAGCGTATTGAGAAGAAACGAAGCCACCGGCATGGCGGGAAAGATCAACAACCCAAGGACGGTAAGCAGCGGCCATTCATCGCGCAGAAAAGCCTCCGCCCCCTGCGCCGTCACGCCATCAACGATAACGGACAATCCCCAGATGATCGACAGGTTGATGGCTTCCACCGCCATGGACGACAGGGCAAGAGCAATGAGGACGCCGCGAAACATCTCAATGAAATGCAACAGCACCGCGACGGGGCCTTTCGACGGCAGCGGCCGGAAGGGAATGTCGAGCGGCCGTATCAGCGTCTCGAAAGGGCGAAAAATCGTATCTGAAATCGACATGGGCCTCTCGGATCGCGGTTTGGCATCGACGGGGAGGAATCAGCTACGCGTCCGGCATGGAACCATGACCGGCCCTTGACCTCAATTGTAAAGAATAGCTGGTGCGCGCCCTGAACATGGCGTGAAATGAAACGTTCGCACGATCATGCCGATCATCGGCAAGTCGAAGCAGCGAAAATGATTGCGGGTGAACATGCCTGCAATGGAGAGCAGACAAGGCAAAACGGCGCAAAATCAACGTTTAACGGTTGTCTTCAATTTTCAAGGGCGAACACAGCGCCTTTTTTTTAGTGTTTCGAACTTAACTGGGCATCAGAAGGTAATGTCCGACACCCCAGACCTCCCCACCCTGATGCCCGAACAGCCCGGCGGTTGCGAGGAAGAAAAGTCGCCAGCGGCGTTCCCACAGTCTCGCGTCGTTTCCGTAAACGCGCTTCAGGATCGGCCGGACACGGTCAATCTCCCGGTCAAAATTCGCCAGCCAATCAAGAGCTGTCCGTCGATAATGTAGACCGGACCATCGCCAGTCCTGTTCTACAGTGAAAATCTTCCCAAAACGATGGGGAAGATCGAAGGCAGGCATGATACCGCCGGTGAAGAAGTGCCGGGCGATCCAGTCTGCCGGATTATTGTGGTCAAAACGGTAGGATCGGTCACGGTGGTTGAAGACGTGCAGGAAGAACCTGCCTTCCGGCTGCAGCCAGGAACGAACCCGCTCGAATAACATCTGCCAGTTCGACATGTGCTCGAACATCTCCACCGACACGACACGATCGAAACGATTGCCTGTCGTGAAATCATTCATGTCGGCGGTTACCACCGAAAGGTTGGAGAAGCCGCGCTCCCGGGCGCAGCCGATTATGTAGTCACGCTGCGATGCTGAGTTCGAAACGGATGTGATCCGCGCATTGGGAAATCGGCCCGCCATATACAGGGAAAGCGAACCCCAACCGCAGCCGAGTTCCAGAATATCCATGCCATCACGCAGCCCGGCATGGGCCACTGTCTCGGAAAGCGCCACGGTCTCGGCTTCATCCAGCGTCGTCGTGGCGTCGGGATAATAACAGCAGGAATATTTGCGCTGCGCTCCGAGAACCAGCGAGAAAAACTCCGCTGGGACTTCGTAATGTTGTCTGTTCGCCTCGTCGGTGTGGCTGGCTATGGGAAACGTCGCCATATCCTTCGCAAAGGCCAATTCGGCATCATCGGGAATATTTGCAAGCCGCCGTTTCGTTCGCACGCAGAGCATATCTATACCGGCCAGTGTGACCGCGTCAGTGAGCGGTGCGCGTTCTGCGGCATTGATGGCGAAGGCGAGCATATTCATGGCGTTTCCTCGTTCTTGCGCGGGCCCGGAAAGAAGGCGTTGACGCGGCGTTGCAGGACGCGGAACCTCTCTCCGCGCGATTTCAGCATGTGCTCTTCAAGCGGCGGAATGCCGGAGACGTGGACGAGCAGCCAATACATCATGATGGGTGCAGCAAGCGACGCCCAGGACAAGACCTGCTCCTGAACGGCGAGCAGCGGGAAACTGCACCAGAAAAGCCATTCGAAGAAATAATTGGGATGGCGGGAATAACGCCAAAGGCCGGTTTCACAGACGCCGGTTTTTGCTTCCGGCGTTTTCCTGAATTTTGAAAGCTGGGCATCCGAGAGCGCTTCACCGGCCAGTGCGGCAAAAGCGACCGCCGTGGCGAAAATATCGATGAGACGCGGAAAACCCTGGCCGTTGCCGGAAGCGAGATAAACCGCAAGAACGAGCACGAAAGCGGCAATGGCCTGTATCTGGAGGAAGATGAAAAGTCTGAGAGGGGCTGCGCTGCCCCATTGCTTGATGAGCTTTGCATAACGGGGATCTTCTCCGCCGCCCTGCGTGCGCATGCCTATATGCCCGGCAAGTCGCAACGACCAGACGACGACAAGGGAAAATACGACCGCGCGCCGCCAGCCTTCTCCTTCCGCGAATAAAACTGCTAAAACTCCGCCAAACCCGACACTCGCCGACCAGACGGTGTCGATCCAGCCGCTCGAACCGGTTGCTCTTTGCAGCGCCCACGCGCCTGCCATCAGAAGCGACATGAGAATGGCAAGCGCCAGGATCACAGACAACATCACTACTTCACTCACGGTTTGAACAGATGGAGACCGGGTTTCGTGATGGCAAATACGACCGAACCGGCAAAAGAGTTTCAGGTTTCGGAAAAGATTCCAAAAAAACACCAGCCGCTGAAACTTATCCGCCCCCTCCCTCGTATCTGCGCTGTCCCAAGGCAAATTTCTGTAATGCGATGGCGAGGATAGATGACCGACACGGAAACGAGACAAAAAGATAGCCGGTACCGCATCGCAATTGTGGGAACAGGAATTTCCGGCCTGTCGGCAGCGTGGCTTTTGTCGAAACGGCACGATGTCACGGTCTTTGAGGCGGCTGATCGCGTCGGCGGCCACAGCAACACGGTGACATTCGATACGGATAAAGGACCGGCTCATGTCGATACCGGGTTCATTGTCTATAACGAGTGGACCTATCCCAATCTCACCGCGCTTTTTCGAACGCTTGACGTACAGACCGCAGCGTCGAACATGTCTTTTGCCGTTTCCCTCGACAATGGCGACTTTGAATATTCCGGTGGAACCGGTCTTGGCCTGCTGGCACAGAAGAGAAATGTGCTCAGACCACGTTTCTGGGCGATGGTTGCGGACCTCCTTCGGTTTTACCGCAATGCCCCTCGCGACCTGCATTTGATGGGCAATACATCGCTCGACGAATATCTCACGCACAACCGGTACGGATCGGCGTTCCGCGACGATCATCTTTACCCCATGGCGGCAGCCATATGGTCCACGCCGGCCATGGAGGTCGGCCGTTACCCGGCTGCGCATTTTATCAAATTCTGCCGCAATCACGGCCTGCTGTTGCTGCGCGATCGACCGGTCTGGCGCACCGTTGTCGGTGGCTCGCGCGAATATGTAAAACGCATCACGGCGCCATTTGCGGATCGAATTCGCCTCTCGACACCGGTGACACGCATTCGCCGCCTTCCGCGCGGCGTCGAACTCACCACAGCGGACGGGAAAACTGCTCGCTTCGATGACGTGGTGATGGCAACCCATGCAGATCAGGCGCTGGATATGCTCACGGACGCCTCGCCCGCTGAACAGCGCATCCTCGGCGCCTTTGGCTATACGAAAAACCGCGCCGTGCTTCACACCGACAGCAGTTTCATGCCCCGTCGCCGCGCTGCCTGGTCAAGCTGGAACTATGTTGCCGATACGCGCATTAAGGCGGGCCAGCCAAGCATCACATACTGGATGAACAGGCTTCAGCCGCTGGGAGAAACCCCGGACACTTTCGTAACGCTGAACCCGGTCCGGGAACCGGATCAAGGAAAGATCATCGCCGAGGAAACCTATCACCATCCCGTTTTCGACGCCGGCACAGAGCAGATGCGTCAGGAGCTTTGGGCTTTGCAGGGCCTGCGAAACACCTGGTTCTGCGGCGCTTATTTCGGATCGGGTTTTCACGAGGACGGACTTCAGGCCGGGCTTGCGGTTGCCGAAGATTTAGGCGGGGTGACACGGCCATGGAAGGTTGCCGACGATAGCGGCCGGATCATTCGCCTGGATTTGAAAACCATTGCGACGGACACGAAACTCATGGAGGCGACAGCATGACGCCTCCCTTCACGTCAGCGCTTTTCCCGGGCAATGTGACCCATGCGCGCTTCAAGCCGAAAATCCACAAACTGGCCTACCGGATTTATTCGCTGCTTCTCGATCTCGATGAACTTGAGACGCTCGACCGGAAATTGCGGTTTTTTTCCGTGGACCGGTTCAACCTCTTCTCTTTTCATCGCAGGGACCGTGGCGACGGCAGCGCGATTGGCCTGCGCCGGCAGATAGAGACAGCGATGACGGCGGCGGGTATCGCCGTGGATGGAGGGCCTATTCGCCTTCTCACCATGCCGCGCCTGCTCGGCTGGGCTTTCAACCCTCTGAGCGTGTTCTTCTGCTATGGGCGCGACACGTCGCTGAAAGCCATCCTCTGGGAGGTGGATAACACCTTCGGGCAACGGCATTCCTATCTGATCCCGGTGGAGGCCGGCAAAGAGACCGAGATCGTCCAGCGATGCGACAAGGCTTTCTATGTCTCGCCCTTCATGGACATGGACCTACGTTATGTTTTCCGCGTCATTCCGCCAGGTGACAGGTTGAAGATCGTCATCGAAACTTTCGACGATGACGGCGTGGTCCTGACGGCCCGTCATCTTGCCCGGCGCGTCGAGCTGACCGATCGCGCTCTGCTCAAAGCCTTCGTCACCATCCCGTTCCTGACGCTCAAGGTCGTTCTCGGCATTCACTGGGAAGCCCTTAAAATCTGGCTGAAAGGCGTGCGGCTCAAAAAACGTCCGCCGCCGCCCGCCGAACCCGTCTCATTCGTTCATCCATCATCGTCGCAAATCGAGGCCAGAATTCATGACCCCGTTTGAAAATCTCTCTGAATTATCGACGCAGGGCACTCGCCTCAACGGTCGTGCCGGCATGGGCACATGGCTCATCAGCCGGCTGCTGAACAATATCGAGCGCGGCCGACTGCGCGTAACCCTTCCTGGCGGTGGAAACATCGAAAAATCGGGCGATTCGGAAGGTAGCGAAGCCATTCTCGTGCTGCATAACTGGCGGGCCATCCGCAGGCTGCTCGTCAACGGCGATATCGGCTTTGCGGAAGGTTTCATCGAAAATGACTGGTCTACGCCTGACCTGACAGCGCTCATCCGTTTCGCCGCTCAAAATCGCGAGGCATTTGCAAGGTCGATGCGCGGCAGCCTGCCCATGCGTCTCATCAACCGGCTTGCACACGGGCTGAATGCCAACACCAGACGCGGCAGCCGCCGCAATATCGAGGCGCATTACGATCTTGGCAACGAGTTCTACCGGCAGTGGCTCGATCCCACGATGCTCTATTCCTCGGCGATTTTCGACGAAACCACCACCAGCCTTGAGGCCGCGCAACGCAAGAAACTCGAGCGCATTGCGGAGAAGCTACAGCTGACCGGAAATAACAACGTACTCGAAATCGGCTGCGGCTGGGGTGCACTCGCCATCCATCTCGCCACGCAGCACAATACAAACGTGACCGGCATCACCCTTTCCCCCTCCCAGTTGCGCTGGGCAGAAAATGCGGCGGAGAAAGAAAACAACGCGGGCCGGATCGATCTCAGGCTGCAGGATTACCGCGACGTGCAGGGTCAATTCGACAATATCGTCTCGGTGGAAATGTTTGAAGCTGTCGGCGAAGCCTATTGGCCAAGCTATTTCGAAACGCTGAAACGCTGCCTGAAACCCGGCGGCCGTGCGGTGCTGCAAATTATCTCCATTGAAGAAAGCCGCTTTGACACCTATCGGCGCAAGGCCGATTTCATTCAGAAATACATCTTCCCGGGCGGTTTTCTGCCCTCCGATTCAGCGCTTGAAAAAGCCATGGGACAAACCGGCCTGAAACTCACGGAGACGGAGCTTTTCGGCCAGTCCTATGCGCTCACACTGTCGGAATGGCGCCAGCGTTTTCACGCCCGATGGCAAACGATTTCCCTGCTTGGCTTCGATGAGCGCTTCCGGCGGCTGTGGGACTATTACCTCTGCTACTGCGAAGCGGGTTTTGCCGAGGGAACCATAAATGTCGGCCTATACACGATAGAACACGGATGAGGCGGGGCGAACAAGCGGAGAAAGACAATGAAAATCAGCAGATTGGCAATTGTACCCGCCCTCTTCCCGACGCTGGTGGGCCTCGGTGCGGCAGCAGGCGAGATTGACGGAAACTGGGCGCGCGGCGACGGCAAGGCGAAAGTGCTGATCGCGCCCTGCGGCGAGAAAATATGCGCCACGAATACATGGATCAAACCTGGCACCGCAAAAGAAAAGACCGGTGATCGCCTGATCATGGACATCAAGCAGAGCGAGGCGGGCAGCTATTCCGGCACCGCCTTCGACCCGCAACGGGAAAAATCCTACAAGATAACGGTGACGGTCGCGGGCAATAACATGACCACGAAAGGCTGCATCGTCGCCGGCCTGCTGTGCAAGGGCATAAGCTGGACCAGGATCGACTAGCGCATACTCAAATCGCTTCTCTTTATTCTCGTCATCCCGAAAAAAACGTCGCCTGATCAAAGGCAAAGGAAACACCGATGAAGACATACCTTGCCGCTTATTCCTTCACCCTCATCGCATTTCTGGTGATCGATTTCATCTGGCTGAGCACCATGGCGTCGCGTCTTTACCGGCCAGCCATCGGCGATCTTCTGGCGGAAAATTTCCGCCTTGCTCCGGCAATCGTCTTTTATCTCATCTACGCCGCCGGCCTCACTTTTCTCGCCGTTCGTCCGGCTCTGATTTCGGGCGAATGGACCACGGCTCTGCTTTATGGCGCAGCGGTGGGCTTCATGGCCTATGCCACCTATGATCTGACCAATCAGGCCACGCTGAAGAACTGGTCCACCACCCTGACTGTTGCCGATCTACTGTGGGGAACCTTCGTCTCCGCGGCAGCGGCCATCATCGGTTATCTCGTCACGGTCCGCCTCATCGGCCCGCTTGAAAACTCGCCGGGTCTGTCATGACACTTGTCATAACCTGCGGCTTGCGCCCGATGCTCAAAGGGAGTGCATGTAGCGAACGCCCCAAGCATCTCTTGTCTTCTTCCGAAAGACGACCCTATAAAGGAAGGACAGCAAGGAAGGTTCGAATGCAGGGCAAAGAGATCGCAACGCTTATCAACCGCGTCGGCATGGGTGATCGTTCAGCATTCGTCTCGCTTTACCAGGCAACAAGCCCGAAGCTTTTTGCGATCTGCCTAAAAATCCTGCGGGACAAAATGGAAGCCGAAGAGGCGCTGCAGGAAATCTATATCAAGGTCTGGCAGCGCGCCCGAACATTTGCCGTAAGCGCCGGCAAACCGGCGACATGGCTTGCCACCATCGCCCGCAACCACGCGATAGACACCATCCGTGCGCGTAAACCCGCAAGCGATGACATTGACGAGGCCTATGATCTCGTTGATGAGAGCATCCGCGATCCCGAGCAGCAGGTCGTTCTGGTGGATGAAGGCCGCAGGATCGATGACTGCATGCGGGAACTTGAGACTGTGCACGCACAGGCGGTACGTCGTGCCTATGTCGAAGGTTTGAGTTATCTTGAACTCGCCGACGAATTGCGCGTGCCTCTGAATACGGTCAGAACCTGGCTCCGGCGCAGTCTTCTCAAACTCAGAGAGTGCATGCAGCGATGACAACGGGCGACCAGAGTGGCGGAATGCACACGCGCGACGAAATCCTCGCCGGCGAATATGTGCTGGGCGTTCTGCCGCTCGAAAAGCGCCGCGAGGTGGAAAGGCGCATCCAGGACGAGGAAGCCTTCGCGCAACTCGTGCAGCGCTGGGAAACGGAGTTTTCCGACTTCAACGCCGAGTATCAGGAACAGACACCGAGCCCGACTGTCCTTGCCCGCATCGAAGAGCGCCTGTTTGGCAGCAGGGCTGTCAATACCAATGGCAGTCTCTGGAACTCCGCGCCTTTCTGGCGCTGGATATCAGTCGCCACCAGCGCAACCGCCGTCGCTGCCGTCGTCTATGCTGCGTTCCCCGACCAACGGCCGGATACCACCCCGCTTGTGGCCGAGCTTGCGACAACCGACAGTCAGGTCAATCTCCTCGCGTCCTACGATGCGGAATCGGGCCGGATGCGTATCGTACCGGTCGCAACCGGCAAGACGGACGAAAAATCATTGGAATTGTGGCTCGTCATGGATGGCGGCAAGACCCGCTCGCTTGGCGTTTTCCAGCCGGGCACGAACGGCGACCTCATCATTCCCGCCGACATGCGCGGCACCATAACGGATGGCACGACCTTCGCAATCAGCGTGGAACCCTTCGGAGGCTCTCCGACCGGTCAGGCAACCGGCCCAGTCATCGCTGTCGGCACCGCGCGGCATCTGTGAGGTTTCAAACCGGTTTTAGCATCGCCTGAGCGAAGCTTCTGCGCGGCTCTCATTACTGGCGCTGGTGAGAGCGGAAAATCAATCCTTACCGCTTCTCATGCCATGTCATAGTAAAACGCGTTCCCTGCCTCAGCTCGGGATGTGTATGGGTCTGCTCGACACGTGCACCGATATTCTGCGCCATCGCCATGATCAGCTTGGTACCGAGGCCTGTGCCACGCGGAGTCGAATCCGACGACACGCCGACGCCGTCATCTTCCACCAGCAGAACAAACTGCCCACTATCCTCGGAGAGTTTGACGCGAACCGTACCGGTCTGGTCAGGATAGGCATATTTCAGCGCATTGGTCAGAAGCTCGGTAATGATGACACCAAGCGCCACGGCATGATCAGCCTTGAGATCGATTTCGCAAAGCGAAGTCTCGACCGTGACGGAAGAAGAGCCGGGCACCGCCTGGAACAGGTCGCCGATGATGGAGGTCAGATAGGAACTCAGGGAGACCAATCCGACATTGGCGGTATTATAGAGGCTACGGTGCACGCCGGCGATGGCCGAAATCCTGCTTTGCGTTTCCAATAACGCGGTTTCCGCTTCCTGCGATTTCAGGGTGTTTATTTGCAGACGGATCATCGCCGACACCAGCGACAGGCTGTTCGCGACACGATGGTTCATCTCCTTCACCATCATTTCCGCGTGCTCTTTGGCCTTTACCAGCAAACGATCGGCCTCTTCCTTCGTTTGGCGCAGGCGATGGTTTTCCAATGCCTGCTCGATGGCTGTAAGCAGAAGCGGAAAGAAGTCGTCCCCGACATTCTTGATGACGTAGTCGGCAGCACCCGCCTTGAGCGCGTCTATGGCGATTTGGGCCTCGTTGGACCCCGTCACATAGAGAACTGGCGCCCTTGCCGGTATCGTCTGGATCGCGGCAAGAAATTCCATGCCCGTCGCGGTCTGGAAATAGTGATCGAGAACGACAACATCGAACTGCCCGTTTTGAAAAAGCTCGAGGCCGGAAGCTACGGAGGTGGCATGAACCACCTCCATACCGTGACGACCGAGAACGCGGCTGGAAAGCCGCGCCAGAGCCGGGTCGTCATCGACATACAAAACGCGCAAAGCCATCATGCCTTCAAGGTATCTGAATTACGGAAAAGAACAGGCCGAGATTTTTGATGGCATTGGCAAAGCCCTCATAATCGACCGGCTTGGTTATATAAACATTCGCGCCAAGATCATAGCATTTCTGAATTTCAGTCTCGTCGTCGGTCGTTGTCAAAACCACCACGGGCAAACGGCGTGTATATTCATTGCTCTTGATCTGCTCGAGAATATTGATGCCCGACATGTCGGGGAGATTGAGATCGAGCAAGACGAGAAGATAACGGTCCTTGCTGACAAGCCCATCCCGACTTTCGCCTAATATAAAGTCCAGCGCCTTGGCGCCGAGCGTAAAAGGCACGATCTCGTTGTTCACGCCGGCGCGCCGCACGTTTTTCTCGATCAGCCGAGCATGGCCTTCGTCGTCTTCGATCATCACGATCGTTACTTCCTGACCGGTCGCTTTCATTTGTCGCTTTCCTTCGTCACGCGTCTGAGGTCACTCGGCATCAGCAGGATAAACGTGCTGCCTTCGCCAAGTTTAGACTCGACTTTAATGTCACCCCCTAAATTTCTGATTAGCGAACGAACATGCGCAAGACCAATGCCCTCTCCCGGCTGATCCTGATTGCCCGCCCGCCGAAAGAGCTCAAAAACCCGTTCGAGGTCCTGTTCGCCAATACCGCGCCCGTTGTCGGCGACTTCGATACAAATAGCTCCACGTCCAGCCGGATAGGCCCGGGCCGTCAGTCTCAGCGGGCGGCCAGGCATCTGGTATTTCACCGCGTTATCGAAGAGATTTCCGAGTATCTGATCGAGAGATATCCGGTCGGTCACGATCGTCAGCTTCGGCGTGTCGACTTCGATCTCGCCGCCATTGGCGTTGATCTGGTGGCGTACCGTCTCAGACAGTGACGAGAGCAACGTTTCTATGTCGACTTTCTCCGGCTGCAGCTTTCGCTGGCCGTCGCGGGATATTTTCAGGATGGCGTTGATCAGCTGATCCATTTTGCGGGTGGACGAGCGGATGAAGCCGATAGCCTCTGGAATATCCTCTTCAACCGCCAGCCGCGCCTCACGAATAACGTCCTCCGGGAGAGACTTGCCATCTGCGAGAACATAACTCGTTACCGGCTTCAGCGAAGTATCGAATTCGGATAGGAAGCCCATGATATTGACGAGCGGCGCGCGCAGGTCATGCGTCACGATATATGCGAAGCGCTGAATTTCCTGATTGGCGCGGCGAAGATCCCGCGTTCTTTCCTCGACACGTTCTTCAAGATGACGATTGAGTTCATCGACATCCTCCCGCGACCTGTTCAGGGCACGGATATAGGTGAAGACAAGGAAGATCGAACCACCGACCACAATGAGGATAGCGAGCGCACCGCCGACCGTTACCCAGCGCAGCTTATTGGCAGCCCCGAGTTGATCCGCAACGATGATGCGCAGGCGATCATCTGTGTCCGATTGCAGGTCCGACAGAATACTCCTGATCTCGTTCATGAAGCGTTTGCCGTCATTATTACGGACGACCTCAACCGCCTCCGTTATTCGGCCCGAACGCTGCAAATCGATGGTCTCACGGGTTTCAGCCAGCTTCGCGTCGATTGTCTGCCTCAAACCCGAAAGAAACTGCTTGTATTGCTCGTCTTCCGTCAGAAGATCGAAAAGTCTTGACTGGCGTTGGGGCAAGCCACGCAGGGCTTCTTCGTAAGGCACGAGATAATCGCGATTATTGGTCAGCAGATATCCCCGCTGGCCGGTTTCGATGTCCTGCATCGTCGTCAGCACATCCAAAACAGCGGCACGAAAACGTCGGAGTTCCGCTGTTTCCTGGGAATAGCGGTTATTCACCTGCACCAGCCACAGCGACATGGAGACCATGCCAATCAAAATCGCAACACCCACGGCAAGCATCAAAAGGCTTCGTTGGGCAAACGGTGAAAAACCAATCACAGAAATACATTCCCGGTAGGCACGAATTAAAGTTGCAAACTAGAATACGACGACATCAGAGGCGACTGTTTTCTTTTTATTTATGGAAGGAACCAGTTTGGGACTTAGGGGTTTTGCAATGTTGATTGGCAGTGCCCGACTGAGCCGAACTGACGAGAATGCGATAACGATGAGCTATAATTTCCAGGGAAAACAAATCCTCGTATTGGAGGACGACGCGCTTCTGGCGATGGATATGGAGGATTTTCTTTCCGATCTGGGGGTCAACGTCGTCGGGCCCGTTTCGCACATTGGCGCGGCCTTGGAAAAAATAAACGCCACTGATCTGGACGGCGCAGTCATTGACCTCAATCTGAGAGGCGAATTGTCCTTCCCGGTCATCGAGGAGCTCAAGGCGGCAAATATCCCTTTCGTCATATGCAGCGGATATGCGGAAATACCCGGAGTGCGTGCGCAGCTGGACGGGCTTACCGTCGTCTCCAAACCCTGCGATTTCGACAATCTCTCGCATGTTCTGGCAAATGAGTTTTCACTGACCAACTAGGGCGGGGCTAATCTCGGTCCGGTGCCCCAAGCCGCTTCTTTTCATGTGGCGACTTAGTCCAGGGGAAAGATGACCTGATATTGCAGGCCGTCGCGGTCGTAGCGAATTTCACTTTCCGCTTGCAATTCGTATTGCGCGCCCCTTGTTACAAGGGTGGTTCCAAAGCCCGTGTCTTCCGGCATTGAGACCGGCGGGCCTCCGCTTTCCCGCCACCGCAGATTGATACGGTCGCGTCCGTCTCCGTCACGAAGCTTTTTCCAGACAACGTCAACCTTTCCGTTCGCACCGGAAAGGGAACCGTATTTCTGCGCGTTAGTCACCAGCTCGTGCAGGATCATTCCCAGCGCCAGAGCGGATTTTGGCGATACATGAACGCCATCCGGACCGTCGAGTTCGACCCTGCTCGTGAAGGTATTATGCGGCTCGATCGCGCGCTTCACGACATCTCTCAAATCCGTCTCACCCCAATTGCTCTGAAAAAGCAGGGCGTGGCTTTCGGCCAGAGCGCTTACGCGCGCCACCAGCCGTTCCTGATAATCCTCGATCGAGGTGCTGCCTTTCGCCGTTCTGCGGATGATCGATATGACCATCGCCATCGTATTCTTGACACGATGGCTTAGCTCGCGGACGAGCAGCTCCTTGTGCAGCTCCGCCCGTTTTCGCTCCTGTTTCTCCCGAGCTTCCGCCAGGGCGCGCTCCACAGCGGATGGCAGTCTCACAAGCCGTTGCTTGAGGACGTAGTCCGTCGCGCCGCGCCGGAATGCATCGATGGCCGCATCCTCACCTAAAACACCGGACACGAAAATGAACGGCGTATCGGGTCTTGTCGCCATAACGACATCGAGCGCCGACATGCCATCGAAGTCCGGCAAAGAGAAATCCGCGAGAATGATATCGAACTGCTGTTTTTCCAACGCCTCGATGAACGATGCCTTGCCAACGGCCCTCGTTACCGCAGGCGGCGTCGAAAGACGTGAAAGCTGTTCTTCGATCAGTTCGGCATCCACCGAACTGTCTTCGAGGAGAAGAAGTCTGCTTGCCTCCATTCGCGACACAGTCTCATCCGCCATTGCGATGTGCACCCGGCGGCGGTTCGTTCAGGAGAGCCCAGAAGACGCCAAGATCCTGTATAGCCTTGAAGAACTGGTTGAATTCCACAGGCTTGACGACAAATGCGTTCACGCCGAGTTCGTAACTCCTGACGAGATCCTGTTCTTCTCGCGACGACGTCAGCATGACGACTGGAATATGCCGCAAGTGATCGCTGCCCTTGACCGTCTGCAAAACCTCAAGCCCGTCCACTTTCGGGAGTTTGAGATCAAGAAGAACCACGGCCGGATCACCGCCCGGGCGGTTATGATAGCTACCGGTTACAGTCAGATAGTCGAGTGCTTCCGTACCGTCGCGTGCCACCACCACCTCATTCGCCAGCTGGCATTTCTCAAGAGCGGTCAGCGTTAGTTCCAGATCGCGTGGATTATCTTCCACCAGCAGAATGGGTCTGAGTTCAGGCAATTTTTTCCTCTTCAACTTTCGTAACCGGCAATGTGAAGAAGAACGTGGCTCCCTCACCGACAGTTCCCTCGGCACCGACCAAACCGTGATGGCGTTCGACAATTCGTCGGACCAGCGCAAGTCCAATGCCCGTTCCCTCGAAATCCTCTACCCGCTGCAATCTCTGGAACACACCAAAAAGCTTGCTGTAATAGGCCATATCGAAGCCAACACCATTATCTTCGACCGAGTAAGTGACGTCGTCCTCGGTTTCGACCGCAGAAATAGTGATGATCGAGACCGGCTCCCGGGACGAATATTTGATGGCATTTTCGATGAGATTGTACCAGACCTGCCGCAGCAGGGTCGCATCCCCGAATATCACCGGCAACTCGCCGATGCGCCACTCGATCTCGCGATCGGCAACGGCGTGCCCGAGAGAGCGACGAACTTCGCTCACCACCTTCTGCATATCCACCGGTTTCAGGGACAGTTGCGTGCGACCAAGCTGTGAGAAATTCAGGAGATCATCCACCAGCCTGCCGGCGCCCAGCGCCGCCTCTGATATCATCTGCAGATAATGCGAGGATTTCTCGTCCAGGGCATTGCTGCGCTCCCGCAACAACTGCGCAAACCCGACGATATGACGGAACGGGGCACGCAGGTCGTGCGAAACGGAATAGGAAAAGGCCTCCAACTCTTTATTGGTCCGCTGCAATTCCCGCGTCAGATCTGCCATCTCCTCGGCCTTGCGCAGGACAATGCCGATGATCGCACTGCGAAGCTCCCTCGCTGCCGCAAGCTCGGGCTCCGACCAGGGAGATGACGTGTTGCGCAATTGCTCCTTCCAGATTTCAAAAGACTTGCGGGGATGAATGCGCCCGCTCTCCTGCACCGTCTTGTGCGGATCACCGCCCCAGCGTACCGTTTTTATGACTTCCGGCCGAAACCAGATAAGCCAGCTGCCGTGCAACTCCGAAACCCGCATCGCAATAATTCCGCTTGCGGTGGCGGCATAGGCCTCAGCGGCGGCGTAATCGCCGGATAGGTTGTCGGTTGCAAAAACATCGGCAACGTCCTGCTCACCGAGCCATAGGACAAGCTCTTCAACCTGCTGCCGTGACGGCGTCCTGCCGACCAGCTCATAGTCGTCGCCGAGGACGAGTGCCGCGCCGTCCGCTCCCACCTGTTTCAGCAGGTCGTTTTTTTCATCGTCACCCGCAAGCAGTCCATCAACCCATTTTTCGGCAGCAGCCATCCCCTTCAGCAGGCGCGCCTGAATGTGGCCAAGCTCCACCCGGCGGGATGCATCCTGGGAACTCTGCTCCATGGCGATCCGCATCGACAGGAGCTGCGCGGCAAAATCGCAGGCTTCACGGACGGCAAGGGATACCGAATGGGGTGTAGCGTGGTGGCAGGCAATCAAGCCCCAGAGAGCGCCATTGACGAGGATCGACACCGACATCGAAGCGGCCGTACCCATATTGCGCATATATTCGAGATGAACCGGCGACACACTGCGAAGCTGAGAAAAGCTCATATCGAGCACTGCTCCCGTTTCCGCATTCACCGGCGGCCTGATCGGGACGGGCTTATAATCGACATAGGGAATCATTCGCAGGCGATTGATGGTGTAGAGCTGCCGCGCCTGCGGCGGGATATCGCCCGCCGGAAAGCGAAGTCCGAGATAAGACGGCAAAGTCCCGCTTCCGGCTTCCGCCACGACATGACCGCTCCAGTCCAGTCCGAAGTCATAGATCAGCGTACGATCATAACCGCTGATCAAAGACACCAATTGCGCCGTCCGAAAAAGCGCGTCCTCCAGCGACGGCGCGCTGTTCAGATATTGCGCCAGATTCGTAAGTTCGCCCATCAGCTTTTCAGCCGACTCGCCCTCTCTTGCCTTTTCGACCTCGAGAATAACCAAAGTCCCGGATCGATGCGCCGAAACAACGAGTTTCTTTTCAGCCCATGCATATCGGAAATTGCTCTCTTCGCCGGAATACCAGGCGGAAAGTTCAGAGATGAACGGCAAGATTGTTTCGGTGACGACGGCACCGATTGGTAAGGCCGCATCAATATAATCGGCAAGATTATCGCTCGCCTGCACAACGGAGAGTTCCCGCGCGGACAGAACCAAAAGGGCTCCATGTTCCTGAATAGCACCGGGAATGTGGATGGGCTCTGCGCCGCAACTATCCAGTTTCGGCGTATTTGAACTCATAACTTTCTCCAGCCGCTCTTTTTGCGAGAACGTTCGACCTGCTCAAAAGATGCGGCCAACCTATTGATTATTGCGGGGATGTAAACGCTCGTTTTCGCAAAATTGCCGAATGATTTCCACCGGATTTCCGGTTACGCAAACGTAGGACGTTCACGCGGCCATAGATTGAAACAATCACGCGATAAGAAATCCGGGCGCTGGCGCAGCAAAATCGGCGCTTGTTGGACGTCAATGATCTTTTTGGAAAAGTCACTGGAGCGGGTAGCGGGAATCGAACCCGCGTATTCAGCTTGGAAGGCTGCTGCTCTACCATTGAGCTATACCCGCGGTGGTGATTTCGATCCGTGCAGAATGGTGGAGGGAGTTGGATTTGAACCAACGTAGGCGTAGCCAACGGATTTACAGTCCGTCCCCTTTAACCACTCGGGCATCCCTCCAGCTTTCTGCTAGGATCGAGCAACCAAGCTCTTCAGATTTCGCTGCGGCGAAGCGCCGTTGCGTCGTCTGTGGCGCGTATATGACGGCCTCGTTCGTTTCTGTCAACACGCCCTTTCACGAATTTTCGGGAAAAAATTCAAACCTGTTTGCAGCCCTGTGGATTATCGCGGGGGCTGGTGCGCGCCTCTTTGCAGAGATATAAGGCGCCATGAGCAAAGACGATCCCAACAACAAATCCACCCGCGACACGCACTATGCCACCCTGCGCCGTGCCGTGCGCGACGCCAAACGCGAGCGGGGCGAAATTCCGACCCCGCAGCAGCCGAAGCGCCGGAACCGCGGTGCCGATGACTGGAAGCCGCCGCAGCTCGCGCCCGATCAGGTGCATCTTTACGGCCTGCATACCGTGCGCGCGGCGCTTACCAATCCCGAACGGCAACTCATCAAGCTATCCGTCACCCAGAACGCCTTTGCGCGGCTGGATATCGGCGAGGCGGATGCCCAGCCCTTCCCGGTCGAGATGGTTTCGCCGCAGGATATCGACAAGGTTCTCGGCCCCGATGCCATCCATCAGGGTGTGATGCTGGAAACCAGGCCGCTGCCGGTCAAGCGGCTCGGCGCGCTGAAGGACAGCCCGCTCATCCTCGTGCTCGATCAGGTCACCGATCCGCACAATGTCGGCGCCATCATGCGCTCGGCGGTCGCCTTCAACGCCGGCGCCGTCATCACCACCATGCGCCACAGCCCAACCGAGTCAGGCGTGCTGGCGAAATCGGCTTCCGGTGCACTGGAACTCATTCCCTATATCCAGATCACCAATCTGGCCGATGCGCTGGGCGAGCTGCACAAGCTCGGCTTCTTCTCCGTCGGTCTGGATTCGGAAGGCCCCGCCCCCATCGAACAGACCTTTAGCGGTGAAAAAATCGCACTGGTGCTGGGCGCCGAAGGCAAGGGCCTGCGCCAGAAGACGCGCGAAACCGTCTCGGCGCTCGCCCGTCTCGACATGCCGGGCGAGATCAAATCGCTCAATGTTTCGAATGCGGCGGCCATCGCCCTTTATGCAACGCAGCAATTTCTGGGCAAAGCGTCATCCTGACGCTTGCCCTTCCTTGCGAAATCGCAAAGCGCAACGCATGCTGCGCCTTTGTCATTCGCATGGAGCAAATCTCAACATGACCAACCCAACCATCAAACCGACCGGCGAGCTGACTCTCAGAACGCTCGCCATGCCGGCCGACGCCAATCCGGCCGGTGATATTTTCGGCGGCTGGGTCATGTCACAGATGGACTTGGCGAGCGGCATCCGCGCCGCGGAACGCTCCCGCTGTCGTGTGGTCACGGCAGCGGTCAAGGAAATGGCCTTCGAACTGCCGGTGAAGATCGGCGACACGCTGTCCATCTATACCGATATCGCCCGCGTTGGCCGCACGTCCATCACGCTCACGGTGGAAGCCTGGGCGCAGCGGTCGCGTTATGACAAGCTGGAGAAAGTCACCGCCGGAACTTTCATCATGGTGGCAATGGACGAAAACGGACAACCCACGCCCATTCCCGCAGCGGAATAATCGCGTTGCGGCACTGGGCTCCAGTGCCGCTCTCAGCTCAAACGCCATATACAGCAGGCAGCATAGACATCTCGCGCATTGTCAGGATCATTCCTCACCGATGCGATCCCTGTTGTCTCTCCCCTGCCGTCATTGTGTCGCGGTGACATCTCGCCGCAAATATGACATTCCGATCCCATGGGATTCATTCGCAGGATCATGCAGGATAGAAGTTCGGCTGGCGCCATCGCCATGCTGGCGGTTCTGCTTTTCCTTTTGCAGGGTCTCGCCAATGGCCTGACCAGCGGCAATATGGCGATGGCCGCGCTGGCGGCGGATGAGATCATCTGTTCCAGCCATATGCCTGAAGGCGGCTCGGACAAACACGACCCGGCGGGCAAGATCGCCGATGACTGTTGCGGCACGCTCTGCCGTCTGGCCTCGGCCACGGCCGCCGCTCTTCCGGTTATTCCCGTCGAAGGCGCGGACAATATTCTCCCGGCGGTCGAAGTCGCCTTTTTGAATTTCGACGCGGTGCTGTCGCCATCGCCGCCCAATCTGGAATCGCGCCCACGCGCGCCGCCCTTCGCTCCGCAGCGCTAGAACACTGTCCGGCCTGCCGGAAAATCCATTCTCTTGCGGAGACATCCATGTCCGTTACGACCTCTTTCGAGGGCGAGCGTGCGCCTGCGCATTCCTCGTCCGCAAATCTTTACCGCGCCGTGTGGCGTTGGCATTTTTATGCCGGTCTCCTCGTCCTGCCCTTCATGATATCGCTCGCCGTCACCGGCGCGCTTTATCTCTTCCGGGACGAGTTCGACAATTTTATCCATTCGGACCTTAAGCGCATCGAGGTAGCGCAAAACGCGCCAAAAGCCCTGCCTTCCGAGATCGTGGCCGCAGCGCTCGCGGCCGTTCCCGGCACCGCCGTCAAATATACGACACCGGCCGATCCGGGTGCTTCGACGGAAATCACCGTCAGTACCGCGGTTGGAAAGCAGGCCGTCTACGTAAACCCCTACACCGCTGAGGTGGCCGGTTCCCTACCGGATCGCGGCACCGTCATGTGGACGATCCGTTATCTCCACAGCCTGAAATATTTCGGCGCCTATGCCCGCTATCTGATCGAGATCGCGGCCGGCTGGTCCATCCTTCTTGTCGCCACCGGCATCTATCTCTGGTGGCCGCGAAAGCAGACGGGTGGAGTCGTCACCGTGCGCGGCACGCCGAAAAAACGGGTCTTCTGGCGCGATACCCATGCCGTCACCGGCATTTTCGTCGGCTTTTTCATCGTCTTTCTTGCGGTCACCGGCATGCCCTGGTCGGGCGTATGGGGCGCGAAGGTCAATGAATGGGCGAATGGCAGCAACTTCGGGTACCCGGCGGGCATCCGCACCGATGTTCCGATGTCCGGAGACCATCTCGATCATGTGGCGAAGACAAGCTGGTCGCTGGAGCAGGCAAAAATACCGGAATCCACCACCACCTCCGAAGGCCAGCCGATCGGAATCGACGAGGCGATCGCACGTTTCGATGCACTCGGCCTTGCCGCCGGTTATGCCGTCGCCCTGCCGGGAAAACCGACCGGCGTCTATAGCGGCTCGGTCTATCCCGATGATCTCGGTCAACAGCGCGTTGTGCACCTTGATCAATATAGCGGAGAGCCGCTGATCGACATGAGCTACGCCGATTACGGCCCGCTTGGCAAGGCGCTGGAATGGGGCATCAATGTACATCTGGGACAGCAATATGGCCTCGCCAACCAGATCGTGCTTCTGGCGGCCTGTATCGGCATTGTGCTGCTTGCCGTGTCCGCCGGCGTCATGTGGTGGAAACGCCGTCCGAAAGGGTCGCTCGGAGTGCCGCCCCTGCCGCAGGAAAAACGCGTGCTTCGCGGCCTGCTCGTCATGCTCGCCATCGGCGGCGTCATTTTCCCGTTGGTGGGCGCGAGCCTGCTGGTCATGCGCGTGCTGGACCTGATCATACAGTCCCGTCAGAAACGGCGCGTAATCTGAAAATGGAAACAGCCGGGCGAAAATCCCGGCTGTTCCCTTGTCATCGGTGAGGCGTCGAGGGGCTGCCCTCAGAACATCGTATTATTGTTCGCCGCCGTTTCCGGAACGGGCTGGATCACATCCCAGTGCTCGGTGATCTTGCCGTCGGTGACGCGGAAGATATCGACGATGGCCGTACCGCGATCGCCGTCTTTTTCGGTCGAATGAATATGCAGATAGACGAGATCGCCATCCGTGGCGCTGCGCACGATGCGCGCCTTCGACTGCGGGTTTTCCTTGAAGTGACCGGTGAAATAATCCACGAACGGCTTCTTGCCATCCGGCACCATGGGGTTGTGCTGCTTATAGCTGTCGACAATGACGGCAGCCCCCTTCTCCACTTCATGCTTATTGAAAACGGTATCGTAAAACTCGATCACCAGCTTGCGGTTGGCCTCTTCCTGGGCGAGATCCCGCTTGGCGGTTTCGGCCAGGACCGGAGCGGCCATCAATGCAGGCGCAAGAGCGAGAGCGGCGATGGCAAGACGACGTGTCACGAAATTCATGGGTGATACCTCTCAATAACCGACGGTGAAACGCTGGCGGGAATGCTGCGGCTTCTCGATTTCATCGACAAGCGCAATGGCGTAGTCCTCAAAGGAAATGCGGCTGCCTTCGGCATTGCTGAGAAGCTCATCTTTGCCGATACGGAATTTGCCGGTTCTTTCCCCCGGCACGAATTCGGCGGATGGCGACAGGAAGGTCCAGTCGAGCTGCTTTTCCCCTCTCAGGCGGTCCAGAAACTCCGCGCCCTTGGTCGCTTCGGCCTTGTAGGCGGCCGGGAAATCCGGCAGGTCAACCACACGCTGGCCCGGTGCTATTTCAAGGCTGCCGGCACCACCCACCACGAGATAACGGGGAACGCCGGAGGCGCGCACGGCCTCGATCAGCGTCACGGGATCGCTGGCGGTGAAGTGCACCGCGCTGATCACGGCATCGTGACCTTTAAGCAGCTCCGAAAGCCCTGCCCGATCGAAAACATCGCCCTGTTTTGCCACCACGTTCGGCAGGCTGGCGATCTTTTCAGGGCTGCGGGCGATCGCCGTCACCTTGTGGCCCCGGTCGGAAAGCTCCTTCAGAATACGGGATCCGGCATTGCCGGAGGCTCCGATGAGCGCGATTTTAGCCATGACTTCTTCCTTTGTCGGTATCGTTATTGGTCTAAATAATAGACCGCTAATGAAAGCTATGATATCGCAACCCCGGCCGCAAGAAGTCAGCCGCCGCTGATCAGGTCACACGGCGATGACCTGAAGGGGTAAGAAAATGGAAAGGGCGAGGCAAAATGCCGGATATGCAAACCAAAGAAATCTTCGTCTTCGACCAGCCCTGCCCCATACGCGACGTGCTGGATCGTATCGGCGATCAATGGAGCCTGCTGGTTCTGGAAGCGCTTCAGGGCGGCGTGCTGCGTTTCAACGAATTGAACCGCAAGATCGACGATATTTCCAAGCAGATGTTGTCGCGTACGTTGAAGCGGCTTGAGGAAGACGGTTTCATTCGCCGCACGCTTTATGCGCAGGTACCGCCGCGCGTGGAATACGAACTGACCAATCTCGGCCGTTCGTTTCTGGTGCCGATGCAATTGCTGGTGCAATGGGCCGATGAGAACCACGTCCGTATCTGCAAGGCGCGGCTGCAATATTCCCAAAACGACAATCGCAGCTGACAGGAAGCAGGCACCCAGAGCATTTCCAGTAAAAGTGCGTAGCGGTTTTACGTCCGGATAATGCGATAAACAAAGAGATGGAGCACGTCCGACGCTTCCGTTTAAACCGGACGTGCCCTAGCCCAGCCGGTAGACCTTGCAGACCAGCCCTTCCGGCTGGCGATAGGTCGTGAAGCCCATGGCGTCGTAATAACCCTGCCCGAGCATGTTGTCCGCGCCGATGCTGGCATCGATATTCTTGAGGCCCCGCGCCTCTGCTGCCCTTCGCGTTGCCGCGAAGAGGGCGGATCCTACTCCTCTTCGCGCCGCCTGCGGGCTGACATGGGTGCCGATGATGCCCCAGCCTTCCGCCACGCCATAGGGATTGTCCGCCCGCGCATAACGCAGCGACTGGAACCCCATAATGCGCCCGTCATCGTCCTCGGCGACCGAACATTCGATACGATCGGTGTGCTGGATATAATTCTCCAGCACCGCCGTAATATCCGTCGGCGCTTTTCGGAGGCCGGCCGAGAATATCTCGTTCTGGACCGCCGCCATTCCCGTCGCGTCGTCAACTCTTGCAGGGCGTATTTTCATCGATACATCACCTCATATCCGTTGCGATTGGTTCCGCCGGTAAAGCGCCAGTCTCTTTCGTTTGTCTTCAGGAGCGGAAAATGAAGGAAGCGCCGAAGGCGATCAGCGCAAAACCGATCACGTGATTGATGGTGATGCTTTCCTTCAGCCAGAAGATCGAAAACAGCGCGAAGACCGCGAGCGTGATGACTTCCTGAATGGTCTTGAGCTGCGCGGTGGAATAGACCTCCGAACCTATGCGGTTCGCGGGAACGGCCAGCACATATTCGAAGAACGCGATACCCCAGCTGGCGACAATAGCCAGGAAGAGCGCGCTGCCCTTGTGCTTGAGATGGCCGTACCAGGCGAAGGTCATGAAAATATTGGAGGCGATAAGCATCAGGACAGGCCAGATGTGGGCAGGGCTGATTGAGAACGGCATGATGGGTCCTGGAAAAAGGGAGGGATGTCATGAAATGCAGTATAAAAAGCAGTCTGAAGGTAAACGTCATTCTGCCCGTATGGATTTGCTCTAGCGCATCCGCCCGAAAACCGGAATCGATTTTCTGCAGATTTTAGCAAAGCTGT
This sequence comes from Agrobacterium tumefaciens str. B6, assembly GCF_001541315.1. Taxonomy (GTDB): domain Bacteria; phylum Pseudomonadota; class Alphaproteobacteria; order Rhizobiales; family Rhizobiaceae; genus Agrobacterium; species Agrobacterium radiobacter. The sequence continues at coordinate 83,300 of NZ_LMVK01000005.1, forward strand.
TTTCAGCCGCTACGCAACGCATCCGGCCGAATTTTGTTCCGCACGCTTCGTTTCCTTTTTGTACTCATTTTTTCGCTGTATCCCCTTCACTTTGTGCGTGACTCCCTCCATATTTCGCCCATGGCCAGATCACCGAAAAACTCCACCTCCTCGCCCTCGGGCTTCGAGGAAGCTCCGCAATCGTCATTCGAAGGTGCGCCGCTCAGCGGCAGCGTCTCCGATTGGGTGAAGCAGCTTGAGGCGGAAGCGGAGGCATCCTCCGTGGAAACCCAGCGCGAAATCGCCTCAAAGGCGGGCAAGCACCGCAAGAAGATCGAGATCGAAGCACGCAAGGACGCGGAGAAGGCCGCCTCGAAGACGGCCAAGAACACCACGGCCTCCAAGACCGCGCGCGGTGTTTCCATCGGCGCATCGAGCGATCCGAAAACCCGCGCCGCCGCCGGCCTCAATCCGGTCGCCGGTATGGACGTATCGCTGGAGGATGCCGCCAACCTCGCGCCGGGCGCCGTCACCGCAACGGTGGACGCGCTGTCGAAGCTGATCGAGAGCGGCAATCCGTTGTTCAAGGACGGCAAGCTGTGGACGCCGCACCGCCCGGCCCGGCCGCCGAAGTCCGAAGGCGGCGTTACCATCCGCATGGCCTCGGACTATCAGCCCGCAGGCGACCAGCCGACGGCCATCAACGACCTCGTGGAAGGCATCAATTCCGGCGAGCGCAGCCAGGTCCTGCTCGGCGTCACCGGCTCTGGCAAGACCTTCACCATGGCCAAGGTGATCGAGGCGACGCAGCGCCCGGCTGTCATCCTCGCCCCCAACAAGACGCTGGCCGCGCAGCTCTATTCGGAGTTCAAGAACTTCTTCCCCGACAATGCGGTGGAATATTTCGTCTCCTACTACGATTATTACCAGCCGGAAGCCTATGTGCCGCGCTCCGACACCTTCATCGAGAAAGAATCCTCGATCAACGAGCAGATCGACCGGATGCGCCACTCCGCCACTCGCTCACTGCTGGAGCGCGACGACTGCATCATCGTCGCCTCGGTTTCCTGCATCTACGGTATCGGTTCGGTGGAGACCTACACCGCCATGACCTTCCAGATGCAGGTCGGCGACCGGCTGGACCAGCGCCAGCTTCTGGCCGACCTCGTGGCCCAGCAATACAAACGCCGCGACATGGATTTCCAGCGCGGTTCGTTCCGCGTGCGCGGTGACACCATCGAAATTTTCCCCGCCCACCTTGAGGATGCCGCCTGGCGCATCTCGATGTTCGGCGACGAGATCGATTCCATCACCGAATTCGACCCGCTGACCGGCCAGAAGACCGGCGACCTGCAATCCGTCAAGATCTACGCCAATTCGCACTATGTCACCCCGCGCCCGACGCTGAACGGCGCGATCAAGTCGATCAAGGAAGAGCTGAAGGTCCGCCTCGCCGAACTGGAAAAGGCCGGACGTCTGCTGGAGGCCCAGCGGCTTGAGCAGCGCACCCGCTATGATGTGGAAATGCTGGAGGCGACCGGCTCCTGCGCCGGCATCGAGAACTATTCGCGTTATCTCACCGGCCGTAATCCCGGCGAGCCGCCGCCGACGCTGTTCGAATATATCCCTGATAACGCGCTGCTGTTCATCGACGAAAGCCACGTCTCCGTCAGCCAGATCGGCGGCATGTATCGCGGCGACTTCAGGCGTAAGGCGACGCTGGCCGAATACGGCTTCCGCCTGCCCTCCTGCATGGACAATCGTCCGCTGCGCTTCGAGGAATGGGATGCCATGCGGCCGCTGACGGTCGCGGTTTCGGCTACCCCCGGCTCATGGGAGATGGAACAGGCCGGCGGCGTCTTTGCCGAACAGGTCATCCGCCCGACCGGCCTTATCGATCCGCCGGTGGAGGTTCGTTCCGCCCGTAGCCAGGTGGACGATGTTCTCGGTGAAATCCGCGAGACAGCCGCCAAAGGCTATCGCACCCTCTGCACCGTGCTGACGAAGCGCATGGCCGAGGACCTGACCGAATATCTGCACGAACAGGGCGTTCGCGTGCGTTACATGCACTCGGATATCGACACGCTGGAGCGCATCGAGATCATCCGCGACCTGCGCCTCGGCGCTTTCGACGTGCTTGTTGGTATCAACCTGTTGCGCGAAGGTCTCGATATTCCCGAATGCGGTTTCGTGGCGATCCTCGATGCCGACAAGGAAGGCTTCCTGCGCTCCGAAACCTCACTGATTCAAACCATCGGCCGCGCCGCCCGTAACGTCGACGGTAAGGTCATTCTTTATGCCGACAACATCACCGGCTCGATGAAGCGGGCGATGGAGGAAACCTCCCGCCGCCGCGAGAAGCAGATGGCCTATAACGCCGAGCACGGCATCACGCCGGAATCGGTCAAGGCGAAGATCTCGGATATTCTTGATTCAGTTTATGAGCGCGATCACGTAAGGGCCGATATATCAGGTGCTTCCGGCAAAGGCTTCGCCGATGGCGGCCATCTGGTCGGCAACAATCTCCAGTCCCATCTCAACGCGCTGGAAAAATCCATGCGCGACGCCGCGGCCGATCTCGACTTCGAAAAGGCCGCCCGCCTGCGCGACGAAATCAAACGTCTCAAGGCCGCCGAACTCGCCACCATGGACGACCCGATGGCGAAGGAAGAGGCCCGCGCCATCGAAGGCGGTGGAAAAAACAACAGGCGCAGCCACTTGTCGATCTCCCCACCTGAGGGGGAGACATCCGGCAGGACGGAGGCGGGCGCCGCGCCGAACGAAAGCGGCAAATCCCTTTTCACCAAACCCTCACTGGATGAAATGGGCCCCGGCTCAGATGCGGAAAAACCGCTGTTCCGCAGGAACACGCTGGACGAGATGACCGTGGGCAGAACCGAAAAGCCCGTGCGCAGCGCAGTACCAGACAAGCCCGAGACCGAATCCGGCAAACGCTTCTCACCGCTCATGGAAGGCCAGCCGGAGCGTGCTACCGATGATCCGCGACCACTGGTGCGTGGCAAGATCGGCGCGGGGTCCTATGAAGACGCCGGCGAGCAGAAGCGCAAAAGCCGGACGAAGGGCAAGACGGGTCGGCCGGGACGCTAACGCGCCCCAGGCGTTATTCAGCGCCATGCTTATGTATCGCGAAAATATGGCCGGAGCACTCGCGCGCCCCGGCAACGGCGATCAGCTTTCGCACTGTCTGATCCGCGCCGCGACCTGGCCCGCACCAAACACTTTCATCAGATCCGCATCCACGGTCATGGCAATGTAGTCTTCATTTTCCGCAGGCTTGATGTAAGTCGAGAAATAGACCGGGCCGGTCGGGAGAACGCCTGTGACACAGGCGCGCAATATCTCGATCTCCGTACTCCCCCTGATGCGCGGCCCCTCGATGCGGGAAAGGCGCACCTTCTCCTGCAATGTTGCAAGCCTTGAAACCTCCTCAGGCTTTATTCTCCACACGCTTGTGGCGGTTCCCGCCCGCTTTTCCGCGTGGAACTGCACGCGGGCGGCGGCGTCCTTATCCTCGATCAACGCAAACGTCTCGACAGTCTCGCCCTTTACGCCGTCTGTAACGCTGCGAATAATCATCACCGCATCACCGGAACCCAATGACAGATGGGCAGGAAGCTGCAGCCCTACACGCACATGCTCGAAATTCATCGTCAGAAAGTCGAGCCGCATCAGCTTGGGAATACTCGAGATGGGCGTGGTCATGCAGCCGGTAAGGAGAAAAAGTAAAATAAGCGAGCGTGTGAAACGCGATAATATCAATGTCACCATGTTTTAAATCCAAAATTATCAAATGTGCGCAATGGCCTTGGCGGGAACAATCCTTCCCGGACCTGAGACCGTCATACCGGTCCGCAGATGTGAGGGAATGACATTGCAGCAGCGTTACGTCTTCCGGAACTCACGGTTCCCTTGAACGTTGACCGCCCTTATGGAATGGCAAGCAGTATGGAGACACGGCATGCATCTCAGAAATCTGGCGCTCTCATACCTTTTCCTCTCCTGCGCCCCGAGCTTTGCCGGCCAGATCGAGGATGCCACCTTCCACAGCGCGGCCCTCAACGCGCCGCTTCCCGTCAACATCTACCGCCCGGATGGCGCTCCACCGGAAAACGGCTGGCCGGTGCTCTACCTCCTGCACGGCCATGATGGTGACCAGAATAGCTGGCGCGATCTCGGCAATATCGAAAAGACGCTCGATACGCTCATCGAGGCCGGCGCCATACGCCCGCTTGTCGTCGTCATGCCTGGTGTCAAGAACAGCTGGTATGTGGATTCCACCGCCGTGGGCGGTCCCGGCGATTACGAAACCGCCCTGACCAGCGATCTGCGCCACCAGATCGAAAAAACACTGCCGGTGCGGAAAGATCGGGAAGGCCGCGCCATTGCCGGCCTCTCCATGGGCGGCTTCGGCGCCCTTCATCTCGCCTATGGCCACGAGGACCTCTATGGCGCCGTCGCCAGCCTGTCGGGCGCCATCTGGCAGAATGTCCCTGCCGCCGATCTCGACAAGACACCTGCCGAACTCAAGCTCATTCAGGACAGTGCTTTCTTTCACCGGGTTGACCGCGCCACCGTTACAAGCGGCATCGTGCTGCCCTCAACCGGCGACCATTTCTCCGGCGCCTTCGGCACGCCTTTCGATGCAAGGCTCTTCAACGAAAAGAACGTCTTCACCCTCGTGGCGCAGCATGTCGCCGAAAGCCAGGATCTGCCCGCCACCTATCTGACCGTTGGAGACGATGACGGCTTCTTCCTCTGGCGCGGCGCCATCGCCCTGCATGAGACGCTACAGGCCGACAAGCGCAAATCTGAATTGCGCGTGACCGATGGCGATCACGTCTGGTCGGTGTGGAAGGTCTCGATCATCGACGCGCTGAAGTTCATCGATGGGGAGTGGGACAAGGCCGCGGACGTAGCCCGGGACTGAGGCATCGCCCTCCCCACCACCGGTTTCATCACTTTCCGGCTCGTTTCTTCCCGCTCGTCGCTGCCACATTCAACGCCACCGCAGCCTGTATCAGCGCCGCTAGCGCCTGGTCATCCACGACATCCCCCTCGTGAAAATCGATCGCGCGCCGCGTGTTTCCCTCCAGGCTGGAATTGAACAGCCCCGCCGGGTCCTCCAGCGACGCGCCCTTGGCAAATGTCATCTTCACCGCGCTTTTGTAGGTTTCACCCGTGCAGAGAATACCGGCATGCGACCAGACCGGCACGCCGCGCCATTTCACCTCTTCGATAACCTCGGGATCGGCCGTCCTGATCACCGCCCGGATATGCGCAAGCGTCTCGCCGCGCCAGTCGCCCAGCTCCGCAATTTTCCGGTCGATGATCTCGGACGCCGCAGCCTCTTCCGCAGCTTTCTCCGTCACAGTTTTTGCCATGATACCCTCCCGATTTCGCCGCGCCGCCGCTCCCGGCCTGCTGCACATCTGTTCCGGTTTTCAGCATAGACCAAAATTTCCTGCGCTCCCATGCGGAACCAAATTCGCCCTTCACCGTTTCTTCCCCGAACGCAACGTTCAGCATACAAAGGGAAGAAACATCATGAAAATCAATGTCATCGCTCTCGCTGCCGCAGCAGCGCTCTCCTCTTCCGTGGCTTTTGCCCAGACGGCAACCACGGCTCCTGCTGCCGGTGCGGATGCCACTTTGTCCGGCCCGGGCATCACCATGGGCACCAAGGCCAGCGGCCCGCTGAAGTTCGTCAATGTCCAGAAGACCGATCTCACCGCCTCCCAGCTTGACGGCATGGACATCTATAACGCCCAGAACGAAAACATCGGCGAAATCGAAGATGTCGTCATCGGCGACGGCAAGTCGGTGATCGGCCTTGTCGCCAGCGTCGGCGGCTTCCTTGGCATCGACAAGAGCTATGTGGTTCTCGATCCCGCTTCCGTCGCCGTCCACAACGACAACGGCACCTGGAAGGCCTATGTCGACACCACCAAGGACGCACTGCAGAACGCACCCAAGCTCGATTACGACAAGCTGGACGACTGATTACCCCTGCAGTCGTACACTTGTCTCCCCCGCGCCGAGGCGCGGGGGTTTTCGTGTGGATTATTCCGCGCAGGAGCCGGCGATCCTCGCCCACATCCCCTTGCCTGACCGCCTGCCCCTCGCCTATCTTCGGCGCGCAAACCACCAAGGATCGATGCGTGCCCGCCCATAGTCTTTTTCCCCTTTCCGTCAGCGCCGCCCTGTTGCTGAGCGCCCTTCCGCTGTCAGCGCAGTCCGCCGGCTGGAAACCCGCCGAGCAGATAAAGACCTATGCCATCAGCGGTAATTCGGGTGGTGCGCTTTACCAGTCGATCGGCGAGCGCGGCCCCACTGCCGGCGTGCAGGCCATTGCCCACACCACCTTCAAGCTGACATGGCGGCGCGATTACCGCCCGCAGCCGGATGGTGCCTGTATTCTCGCCACAGCAAGGCCCAATCTCACCATCATCTATACCTGGCCGAAAGCGCCGGCCAATCTGCCGCCCGCCGTCGCCGCCAGCTGGAAGACCTTCATTTCCGGCGTGGAAACCCATGAGCGCGTCCATGGCGAACACATCCTCGACATGGTGAAAAAGATCGAGGCCTTCAGCACCGGCCTGAGGGCGGAAAACGATCCCAAATGCCAGAAGGTACGCGTCGTGCTGCAGCAGCGGCTGGGCGAGCTTTCCAACGAACAGCGCCAGCGCGGCCGCGATTTCGACCGCGACGAGCTTTCCCCGGGCGGACGGGTGCACCAGCTCATTCTCGCCCTCGTCAACGGTCCGTGACGGGCGCTTACTCCGCCGCCTCGCTTTTCAGCAAGGGCTCGGCCAGCATCACGCTTTCCAGCTCGTAGGAATAGCCCTCGAGCATCGTATAGGCCTGTTCGATCGCCTCGATCTGAGCTTCGGCGTTGCGGATCGCTTCAGCGATGGACTGGCTGCGGGCGCGCAGCATGGAACTCAGCACATCGGTTTCCGGCTTGCGGCCAAGACGGTCCATATGTTTGCGAACCCGGGTGCGGTGCCGTTCCAGTTCGAGAATATGGAAACGGCTTTTCAGAATATCATCGGTCAGCTTGCGGCGCATGGCGGCCACGGGGTCGAAACTGCCGGGCTCGCGTTCGTCCAGAATGAACTCATTGACCAGCGTTTCCAGCATCAGCAGGCCCTTCAGGTCCTTGGCGTCGGCAAGCTGCGGATCATAGCCGGTATCGTCGAACACCTTGCGGCGCACCGGATCCTTCAGAAGCTCATAGGCGGTTTGCAGGCGCGCGAACTGCTCGGCATCGCCACCGCTGTCGGGATGGGCGGCCTTGGCCACCTTGCGGTAAGCCGATTTGATCGCCGCCTCGTCGGCATCGCGCTCCACGCCAAGCAAAACATAGGGATCAATCACAAAAACACCTTCAAACGCAAACTGTTACCCGCACACCTGATGCCACCCTCATAAGGCCTGCGAGTGGATCATAGGCCAAATCCGCCCGGCACGGCACCCCGCCCCGGCGGTTAAACCGGCAAAGCCCACACAAAAGCCTTGCCGCAGGCGGCAGGACGACCGGCGGAAAGCCCTTGAGGCCGAATTTTGTCGGACCCAAGGCGACTATAATGACGGGCAGGACAAAATTGTGGAAAGCGGCGGCAAAACATGCCGCCCCTGCAGCACCGCATTTGCCGCAGCCGGCCCAAAACCATCCTGAAGAAAAGCGTTACCGGCGCGTTTTCAGGAGGTTATGGTGGAACCTCGCCAACGGGTGTAAGCTTGGCTTTTGGATCCTGAGGGAGGACGATCCGATGCCGCAAACCATTACCCAGACCGTCACGGACTACATCCATGCCATGGCCTATGCGGATGAAAGCCTGATGCGTGACGTTTTCGACCCGCGCGCCAGCATCGTCGGAACCTTCGAAGGCGAAATCGAATGGTTATCCCTGGAGGACTTTGTTGACCACATGCGCAAAAGCGAACGTGGCCTCCCCGATCATGATCCCGCTTTCGAAATCATGGGTATCGACAAGGAGGGCGACAGCGCCTCGGTGAAGCTGACGACCCGTTTCGACGGCATGGATTTTTATGAATATTTGTCCCTGCTGGAACGCGACGGCAACTGGTCGATCGTGCACAAGCTTTATCACGTAAAGCCATAGGGATTTTTAAAACCGCCACCCCGCTTTGTGCGCTTCTGCCCGCTCGCGTTCCACTCTCAGCGACGGGCCATAATTGCGATTCTGGTTGCTTTGCCGCTGGAAGAACTAAAACAGATCGCTGTAGATCGCCGTTATCCAGAGCGCGTTAACGAAGAGCCAGACAACACCGAGCCACATAATTTTGCGGCTGCTATCGGTTCTCATTGCCACAACAGCAATCAGCAGGCCGCCGACTATCCTTGCCAGATACCATGGCCCGAGCTGTTCAAAGTGTTCCCTCCCCTTGATGTAGGTGTCCATCAGATCGAAGACGAACGACGCGGCAAACAAGGCAAAAAACGCATGCCGCCTGCGCACGAAAAAACTTTCCCGCTCGGACAACTCCTGAATGTGATCGGGATAAAGCAGCGTCGACATCAAAAAGAAGAGCGACGTGTAAACGAGAACGAAGATGTAAATCCAGAAATTCCAGTTATGGATGAGCCGCAGGGCAAACTCCCACCACCAGAAGTGGACCGCTCCAAGAAGCAGGACAATCGACCAGACGATCTGCGCGTGCATGCGATCGGTTTTTTGCGGCTCCTGCAGCCTTCTGGAAAGACCAGACAACACTCTGGTGATTGCAAGGCCGAGGATGAGGCTAACCAATATCCGCAAATGACCGTATGCATCCATTGGAAGCGCCCGCTGTTGCTCAACTTATCGCTGAACAATATGCTTAAACCCGCAGGCTTTACAATCATCCTGAAAGACCAGGCAATAAAGGGGTCTGTCTCGCGCCCCAGACTAAGCGGCAATCCCGTCGCCCTGTTGGGCGAATTGTTGCCGCATCACTGGGATCGACCGACCAATCCGAGGCGCCAAGGACATATTCGGCGGGCGCTTACGATCCGCCGTTTTTCTTTTCGTTCTTCGCTTGATCGTGGTGCCACTTAATGGCGAAGAACATGCCCGTGCCTAACACGAGAATCTTGAGCGGAAAGACGACTATAGGGAACCAGTCTACCCAATCCCAATCCATCATTTGCATATTTCCAGGCTGTTACTTGACACTATCTGTCGTGAGGAGCGCTACCTCAAAACTGCTGCTGCAACAACTTCATATGCGCGGTCTTTTTGACGCAGCCCCGCCGCTCCGCTTCATCTGCGGCTGTCGTATCCGCCGCGCCCGCCAATCGAAAAACTTGCTTTCCCTGGCGAAAACCGTGCCCGCGCCCCGCTCGAAATTCTTGTCTTTCTTGCTTGGGGCGTCTTGGTGAATTCATTCGGACAGAACTGAACGCCAAGCGGCTTCACGTCATCATGGCGCAAGGAAACGCGCTGGCGACGGAATGTAAAATGCGCCGCGCAGCAAAATGGATGATTTTGAACGACAAGATAAAACATTGATAAACAATGAGAAAACTGGTGCCCCCGACAAGGTTCGAACTCGTGACCCCCTGATTACAAATCAACCAAAATGTAAAATACAGCTTTCTCGAGCAATGATTTGAAAATCAAAAATAAACGCCATCGCATTGAAACGCCTCAGAAATGTTAACATTTTATCGGTTTGTCAAACCAATTGAGAGGACCTCCGAGGCTACCTGTCCCACTCTTGCACAAGAAACCCGGTGGCCCCAGGGTGGCCCCAATCAGAGTTGGTGGCCCTAAAATATCAGGAGGTCTAGGTGGCCGAATACATAGATAAGAAAACCATTGATAGGGCGCGGTCTGCCGCGCAGTCTCGCACCGCAGCCGTGTTCCGAGACAGCGACGTCGCCGGCTTATGCATCCAAGTGAAAAACGGAAGTGCCCATTGGTGGGTCATGACCAAGAACAACAAGATTTCCTTCGCGCCGCTGGACGGGTTCAGAGTCGATCAGATGCCCCTCGTTCGGGAAATAGCCGCGAAGATAAAGGCGAGCTGGAAAGCTGGTCGGAAAAACAATGACATTAAAATCATGGTTTCCGCTCTTTTATCGCAGCCTACCACTACACCATCCGTCGAAGCTGCGGAGAATGTTGCGGCCGTGAAAATCGACGGCGCGTGGACGTGGGAGGTTCTTCGGGACGAATATCTCGCGTGGGCGAAGATATACAAGAGCGATGCAATGTATGCGACTTATCGCTCAGCGCTTGGAGCTGCGAAAAACAGTAAACTGACCTCCGATTTCAAACACATCGCAGGCAAGCCGATCGCGAATCTCACACAACTCGATATCCTGACCGTTCGGCAGAACATTCTCGAGCGCGGCGGGATGGTCAACGGCATTCCCAAGGACAATGTGCGAGCGGCTGAGCAAACGGAAAACGGGCTCAAGGCAGCCTTCAAGTTCGCAATGGACCCGCGACGCGTTACCGGGTTGAAAATGAATCCAACCATCGGACTGCCGGCCGTCGACCAACCGGATTTGAAGAAGCGCGATATTGTGAACGCAGACGATATTTTCGACCGTCCGTATATGTCTCTTAAACAGCTACACGATTTCCTCTTCTGGTTGGAAGACAAAGAGTTTTCTCACGAAGCAAAACGAGCTGTCACGCTTCAAGCATTGACGGGGCAACGAATAGAAACCGTCACGACGACGTTTCATAATCAGATGGCAAGGACGTACGGCTCCGTGTTGTTCGATTACGTTTGGTATTTGGGACCAGACAAGAATAAGCTCTATCGTCCGCTCCCCCTGCCGTCTTGGGCGGCATGGGCAGGACATACCGCTTTGATGCGATACCGGGAGCGATCCCCCGATAAAGACGCTAATAACTTCCTCTTCCCGCAATTGAAGAAGCGCTACGCCCACATACCTGGTAACGGACATATATCGAACAAGCTTATCAATGACATTTTTCAGGCTGCGCGAAAGCCTGGGGGACCCTTAGAAGGAACCGCCTTCGCCAGTCACGACTTGCGGCGAGCGTTCGTCAGCCACGTCGGAAAGAAGGGCCGCAAACTCGGATTCCCGTATGACGATATCGTAAGCGAGGTTGCAAAGGTCACGCATAAGGGCGAAGGCAAGATCAGCGTCATCCAGAAATTCTATGATCTGGACACCGATTCATCCCTGAAACTGAAGATGCTTCAGCTCTGGCAAGACATGATCCTCGGAGCGTACGGAGAAGCCAAGCGCCCGGATGATCGCTGGTTCGAACTGGATGAACCCGAGGTGCCGTTAACTCGTGAAAAATGGCTCCAAATGCAGGAACAAACGGAAGACGATTTCCAGGAGTTCGGCGTCTTTGGGGAGTACACCGAACCCGATTAGGCTATAGCACGAGTCTCCATTCGAAGAGACATCGCCAAGGACAACCGCACATTATACTTCGACATCGGCGAATACAATTCTTGGCATATGAAAGCTCTTCTGAACGTAATGCCAAAGCGCCAAGCGCATTCGAAGATACTAAATTACTTCATCCCTATCCTAATCAATAGTTGTACGGAACCCATTCAACGGGCTGAACATCAGACTCGAAAGTCGGTGGGATGACCGTCTTTCGCCTACGCACACCGAGCTACAAGCGATCTTCAAGGCCCCGGAAAAACAGGCCACATGAGGCAGATTCATACGCCGGCGAGCTCGAAGTGCCGAGCATCAGCGGGATGCTCGGTTCAACTAAAGGGTCTACAAGTCAAGCCAGTTAGGATGCTAGGAAGCCTGTGGTTCGCAAATCGTCTTCGATTTTCGCGAATGCTAGCCGCGCCTGTTCAAACTGCTCTACAGTGATAGAGCCCGAATGCGCCTCTTCAGTTCGAACTTTTCGAATTGCTTCCATATAGAATTCAAAATCGTTCTTACCGATGGTGAACATTTTTTCGAACAGGGGCCATTTGGCTAAAATTATTTTTGATAGGTCGCTCAAATTGAGGTCGATGGAGTTAGGTTGTAGGGCAGCCGAGAAGCCGCGCTCTGTAAGTCTCTTCAAGCTTACGCCAGTCACAATTGCAGTTGCTTCTTTCTGGGCTTTGGCTCCAAAGTTGGCCATGAAAATCGCGAGAATTACCCGTCGCATGGCTGGCTCGATCAGCGATCTCCGGGCCGCGACTTCGACTTGTCGTTCTTGGTTGGTTTTTACTGGTCTCGTGAATTTAGACTTCTTTTGGAGATGCTCGCGTACTGACTCAATTCGGAAGTAATAACCATCAGCACCTTTTGCAATCAGGCCGTAGCCGATCAAGTGGCTTGTCAGTGTTATATCACTCGCGAATGAGTTAAATAGCTCAAGGTCGTTATTCGCTAGAGCGGTTAGCATAATGTATTCGTCTGGAAAGTCTCTAACGATAACATCGAGTATCATATCCGTATAATTCGCATAATTTACGTCGAACTCTGACTTTGATTTTACATACAAAGATTTATCTACGTTGTGAGGCCGATTTGTTGGTGTATTTTTATTTATTATCGAGCATACGTGCCTAACTAGGTACGGATGTCCCCCAAGATCATCGTGAAGCCGGGAATAAACAAGGTCATCAAATTTCAGACCCATATAGAGACCGAGTTTTCTGACCATTTCTGATGTTTGTTGGAAATCAAAGCTAGGAATATATTCTACTGGAACGCTGTTAAATATTGGATTGTCATGACCTTGTATGAATGGAGTCTCGATAGACTGCGGATTTGTCCCAATCAATACGAATGAGAAAACCCCTGTGTGGCGTTGGAACGCAGACCTTATTGCTTGCCAAAAAAGTATGAAATCGGTTCCATTGGCCCAATGCGAAGACGACCCTGTTTTTGGTGAGATTCGTTCTATTTCATCGAATGCGATGAGAATTGGGCTTCTCTTTAGTGCCGAGTATATCGATTTTACGTCATAGAAAAACTGATCCGCCGCATTTGTCGCGGTATACTTATCTACTTCTACGAGGTTTTTCTTTAATCCATACTTGGTTAGGGTTTGTTGCAATATGTACGGGAGAAGTTCATGCCATCTACGTTGATGCACTGATGGGCTTTGGCAGTCGACCGGAACGAATGACACCCCGTTTATTTTGCTCGCACGTTCCAACCCAAAAACGATTGAAGTTTTTCCGCTTCTCCGCAATCCGAATAGTGCAGAGTTTTCGTTCGAGCGGTGGCGCGACAATATGTTGTTTATTAGGTCTGATCGACCAAAAAAGTATGTGTCACGCTTGAGCGGACTCTCGAATGCGAAGAGGTCGCGAGAGAAAAAGTGGTGCCGAAATCTATTTAATATAAGTGACGGGTCTCTGTCATTGATAAGTTCGTCATAAGTAAATGGAACAATTACGGGAAGCTCTGGGTCGTTCTTTAGGACGTCGGTAATTCTCTCGACGATTTTACGGTCCCTGCTGATGAGAACGCGGCAGATGGGGTCAGTTCTGAGCTGATTAAACCGGCTCGCTGCTGCCTCGAACGCATCGATGGTGCGCACCTCGAATTCATCGTAATTGCTAAACACTGCAATTATTTCCCGCTCTAAATTGAACATTTTAGCGGATGGGTCGCAAGGTTTGCCTAGAAAGGCGCGATATGTGCTCGTTTCAGACAGATGCAGCGGTTTTATGGGTGTGGTGACAAACCATTCAGTAGCGAAGCGCTTGATAATGTGCTGCTCTTCCCCGCTATAAGTGTCGAAATCAAAATTGGGATGTACGCCTGGTGTAGCCATGTCGCTGTCTATCTAAGAAAGGGTTAGAAATAATGGTGGTGTCTTCTTCATCATAGTCGCGATAAAAAATCGATAACAATCAGGGGCTGTGGTCGCTAACAGGAATTTTTAATGCCGTTGACCTGCCCGATCGTTATCGAAGTCATACTAGATTTAAGCCGTCCGGCCCTCGGAGAGCCGATGTCATGAGCTTGCGAATGACTGTAGTCGGTCACTACAGTTGTACTTTTTGGCTTTCCGCCGGCGAAGTTCAGGGGCACTCTCGGGTTATTCCTTTGAGTACCTAAGATGCCGCGTCCTCCTCTTTACTTCACCCTCGTTCGCCTTGCAGACGGCGATCTGGCATCCCCCACTGTCATCCGCAAGCCGACAGAGTTTTTCGCGCAGTTGCGATCTTATGGTTTTACCGAACATTCAGGGGCCGCGTCACCGAAACTAGCGGAAATGCAAACGGGCGCTTTTCTGGATACCGTCGCTGGTGTTTTCAGCGTATCTCGCGATCGACCGTTCACATACATTATCCCAGAGGGAATGCCCCGCGCCGAGTGGCTGGCGGCTATGGAGGAGAAGGCTCACGATCCGCGTTTTTTTCTCCGGGAGCGTGACGGCGAGTTTTCTTATTGCACGATCATACCTCGTCTCAAGTGACGTGCGATCATGGCGTACCAGTTCGTCCACCTCGAATCGTGGTCGCGTAAACCCGACGCCAAGGGCAGGTCTACGGATTTTATCTTCGACGAAGCGTCCCGCAAACCCATCGCGTCCGTCCACGTCACCGATCCCAAACACCCGACGGTGATTTACGGCCTCGGCATCGATGAAGTCCGCCAGATGCACGATACGGCAGCGGCGGCGGCAATGACGCCTGGTGCGCGGGGCAAGCTTCGGAAACTCGATTCCAAACAGAAGACCCTGCACACGGTCGTCGCCTCGCATCCTTATACCGTCGAGGAAGTCCGCGCCGATCCAACAAAGGCGGCGGAAGTACGGGACTGGGAGCGGAGGACGATTGCATGGTTGCGGAAGCAATATGGTCCCGCATTGAAATCGGTCCTCCGCCACACCGACGAAAAGCAATGGCATGTGCATGCCTACGTGCTGCCGACGAATGATCCACAGATGCGGGCGGGCATCTATCATCCCGGCGCTGTTGCCAAAAAGGCAGTGAAGGCGGGCGGCAGACGAGACGGCGAGGATGGCAAGGCGCTCAACAAGCGCGCGGACGTCGCTTACAAGGCCGCAATGCGGGACTGGCAGGATTCATACCACGAAACCGTCGCCGTCCCATGTGGACTGACGCGTCTAGGCCCCGCACGCCGCCGTCTTACAAGGGAAGAGTGGAAAGCCGAGCAAGCCCAAGCACGGGCGCTCCAGAATGCCCTTGACTGGGCGGAAGCCGTGAAACGGCAGGGGCAAGACTACATCAATCGCACCAAGGCGGAGGCGACCGCCGCCAAGGCAGAATTGGCACAGATCAGGGCATCCACTGAGCGTCTGACCGGGATCGGCGGCGCTGTCCGTGCCGTCGTGGACGGTATTCAGGACTCCCGAATCCGCGACCAAATCCGCAAGGAGTTTGCCCGCGATCTTGCAGCCGCAAAGGCTGCGGTGGAAAAAGCGCAAACGGAGACCGCGAAAGCAAAAACCTCCCAGCGTAATGCCGAGAAGCAGGCTGCCGAGCAACGTCACGCTTTCCGTCAACAGCGGGAACGGCTTGTGGCCGCGCAGCAGGAAATCCGGGCGTTGTCGCAGGCGCTTGCCGCCGCGCTGGAGGAACCAGCACCGACACCGGGAGCGCCAGCACCATGATGACAACAGGCGAAGAGATTTCCTGGACAAATGCCCGCGCGATCCTGCACGACATTGGCATGGCACACCTAGATTGGGCGCATGGTGTTGCCGTCAACATCGTGCGGCAGTGCCAGAACACACGGCATCGCCCGACCTACCATCAACAGACGTTTCTGGAGGCAGAATCTCCAGCCCTTCTGGCGTACCTCGAAAAGCTGGCGTCGTCGGGCGATAGCGTCGGATGGCGGACGCTTCGGGATCGTGTCCAGGTGCATGCTGATACTCTTCGAGATAGCGACATGCAGCCATGTCGCCGGCCATGGCTGGCGGCAATCTGGCACGCGCTCCCTGAACTGGCTGCGATAGGTCAGTCGATCCTCGACAAGCCGTCAAAACCAAAGAGTGTGGCCGATTTCGAAGTCATGCCTGGTTCGGCGGATACAGACTCTGCGTCGGGGAGCGGTGGAGACAAGAAGGGTAGCGCGGGGAAAACCGGATCGGCTGGAACGGTGGCGAAACCCTCATCACGGCTGAAGCTGCCGATCGTCGCGGTTATCCTGACTGAAGCCGAAAAGAAGGCGCTCGGCCTCGACAAACCCGCCTCGGATGCCGACGCGAGAGATGAGGTCACGCCTGACGGTCCGGACGGGACGAACCACACATCGGGTCAAACAATGTCGGGAGGCCCGAAATGATTGATCTGTTGGCTGAACCGCCGGCCACCGATATCGCATGGCAGATTGTCAACGCGGTGCTGCCGAGTGAGGCGACGACGATGTACGGCCGCGTCCTCCAGGTCTTCAACTCGGTCCTGTTTTTCCTTGGCGGACTCTTTTTTGCCTACCAAGCTCTTCAGGGCATCGTTGCCTCGGCCCGCACCGGACAGGCGCTCGGCGAACGATGGCATACCATATGGACGCCATTGCGGGTAGTCGTGGGGCTCGGGCTACTCTTACCGACGCCGCAGACTGGCTTTTCCAGTGTTCATTACCTCCTTCGGGATTTCGTTGCCCGTCCTGGCATCAATCTCGGCAATGCCTTGTCGAATACGGCCATAACTACCGTCGTGAAGGAGGGCGTCACCATTACGCCCGCCTCCTCGAACGGGTCTAGCATCGCGATGATGGTGCTGCGGCACGAAGTGTGTGCGGCGGTCTACAACCAGGCGGGCAATCTTTGGGGTTGGAATGCGCGACTGTCCGATCCCGAGGGAAATGTATCCGGTCTCGGCATCCTGGGGTACGAAAAGCGGATCACCTGGGCTTACGGTCCCACCTGTGGCCAGTTTTCCGTCAGTGCGCTTGATGATCGCGCCACATTCTCGAACGCAAGGCGAGAAGCTATAAAGATGTTCGTAAACGCGTTCCGCGCGGAGTCCGGCAGATATGCCCAGCTTGCCGCCGAAACCTCCGGGCTATCGTCCGCTGGTGCTGCGGCGAAGGCGGTGACATCCAATGTGCTATCGCCCGATCTCGTCCAGCGCATCCGCTCAATGGGAGCCGCCTATGATCGTGCGATGACGGCAGCCGCAAAGGAAGAGGCAAAGACCGTCGCGACCGCCTCCCGTGACGCTCTTGTAAGGGATGCCCGTGAACAGGGGTTCCTGACCACGGGCATGTACTGGAGCACTCTGGCGCAGGTTTCTGAAATCACGACGGCGATGACGAACGAACGGCCCGAGGATACACCGCCCCGTATTGATGGCGACTTCGGTGAAGCGATCCAGAAAGCGTTCGACGTGCTTCGCTTGCAGGTGTCGGGCGAAGCGGAACGGCAGGCGTTGAGCGCCAACGATTTCGCGGCAGCCGGCGACGAGACTGCTGACCCCGCCACGAAAATCATCGCGCCGATATCGCGCTCGATCATCGAATGGGCCGCGACGTCCGCTGATGATGGGCAGCCTCGTGATGAGATGGGCATTCTGGTTTCGTCGGGTCATGCGATGATGGCGGGTGTCTCCGCCGCCATCGCCGCGGGTGGTGTGATCGCGGGCGTTGCAGGGAACAAGGTCGCTGAGTTCTTCGGAGCGGCGGCAATTGACTACTTCCTCGACTGGTCGAGGTTCGCCATCATTCCTGTGTGGATCATGGGTGCGCTCAGGGCCTACGTGATCCCCATTATGCCGCATGTTTTCATGCTGGTGTCCGGCGTGGCCCTGCTCGTTTCCGTGATGGAGGCGATGGTTGCCCTGACGATCTGGTGCCTTCGCTGGCTAAAACTCGACGGCAACGATGATTTCGCGGGAGACAGCGTCAAGCTCGGTCTTCTGTTTCTCGTCAATATCTTCCTGCGGCCGGCATTGGCAATGCTCGCGGTGTTCGCTGCCTATGGGGTTTTTAATCCTGTCCTCGGAATGCTGGACCGTCTGTGGGCAACCGCTTTCCTCGCGCAATCGGGCGGGCACATTGTCGGCCTTCCCGGTTACATCGTGATGACCTTCGGGCAGACGTACATGATCTGGTACGTCGTTCTCAAGACCTACGGGCAGATATGGGCTCTTCCTGACCGAGTTCTGGCCTGGTCCGGTCAAAGCACGTCCTACGGCGAATCCGGGCTCGTTTCCGGTGCGTTCGGCGGAATGATCGCAGTTGCCGGACGCGGGATGATGCCCAAGACTATTCTTCCAGGGCTTTCGAAAAAGGGAGGAAAACCGAAATGAAGAAACTCATGGTCTGGACGGCTTCTGGATTTGGTTTGGCACTGGCCTGCGGCTTGTCGGGGCTGCCGCACCTGTCGGCCACGGTCATCACGCTGACCGCATTTTGCGCCGTGCCGGCGCTCCTTGTTGTGGCGCTTGATGTCCTGTCTCGCAGAGGAGTGGTGCGATGAGGGGCGTAATAATCGCCGTTATCCTTGCGGCAATCTCCACGGGAAACGCCAGTGCTGAAACCTTCCGGTTTCCCGCCTCGGCACGGGCGGCTTACGGTGTCCCGCAAGTCGACATTGCCATGTCCGTCTACATGCACCCGGATTGCGCGGGCCGTTGGTCCGTAGATTACCCGGCAGGCTTCGCGTTTCGACGCGCTGGTCCAAATGGCGGGAACCTCTACGGCAACCCAGGCCGAGGAACATATGACGTCGCCCTCAAAACAGAAGCCTGTCCGTCGCGGGGGTCTGATTACGTTGAGCCGGCCCGCATGACCTGGCACAAAGTTGTCGTCTACTGAGGAGGACCCATGAAAACGATCCTGACCACCATTTTCCTCGCCTTGGCGACCTTATCGGCTAACGCCGGATCACTCTTGCAGCCGCCTGCCGACGCACTGCGCGTGGAGTTCACCAGTCCCGACACCTCGCCGACCGAACGCCTGAAGGCGGGTCAGCCGCTGACTGTGGGTGTCGTCGTCACGAGGTCGACGGGGGCTGTCCAGATCGTGCCGACGGCAACGCCGGACTGGATGGCCTTCAATCCGAAGACCCACCAATTTTCAGGGGTCCCCGTAGAAGGCGAGGATGAACTCGCCGTGCGGGTGACTGATGCCGGAACGGGGCAGACGGCGACGGGCATCCTCTCTTTCGCCATTAAAGGCGTCGCAGAGTAAGTTTTAAAATACATCTTACAACTTACTGTTTTTAACGCGGTAATCGCATTTTCCTGTCGACGCGCCGACGTGGCCCCGGCATCCTTAAATCATCGAAGGGACGCAAGGAACTTCGGTTATTATCTTTCCCCATGAGGGATTAGGAGAGATCAGGTCTTTGACTTGAAATGTCCGGTATCGTTCCCTGCGAGGGATCATTTCGACCGCCGAAGGCGGCTCTGAAATATGTGGTGTTATCGGAATTTAAACTGACGAGACTACCGTTGACCGCCTTGCATGCGGATTTGGAAAGGGCGGCAGAAATGCCGCCCTTTTTTGGGATCGTCGGTCAAACTTCATCCCCCTTAACGCGTCATGTGAAAATCCATGACGTCATCGGGTGCATCGCCCTGTTCCGACTGGTGCCAACTTGAAGTGACGCCCTGCATCAACTCCTTGAGATCGATCGGGCGCGGACGGCGGCGCTCAACTCCACCCTGCACGGGTTCCGGGTTATTACCGTTGCGGGCGTTTTCAAAGGCGCGGTAATGGCGCAATGCCTGACGAAGCTCGGATTTGGTGCCGTTGGACAGGGCTTCGAAGCCTGACGCGCTTTCCAAGGCCGCGATCTCCAAGGCTTCATTCTCGAAGGTGCGGCCCAAAAGCATATAGCGGGCGCGCCCAAGGCTCGACTTGATGTTGCGTGCGGTTGCGCGTGAGCGCTGGTTGCCACGAACAAGCCACTGCATGAAGCGTTCCTCGGTCTTCGGAGAAATCTTTCCCGTTTGACGGTCGAGGATGACCTTTCCGATGATTTCGGCAGCCGTTGGCGGGACGGCGTTGGCGATCATCACCATGATGCGGCGCTTGTTTTTCGAACACCATTTCCAGCCCTCGGGAAACCCCTGGATACGGGACAGGAATTTCTGGTGGCCAACAGCTGCGTCTTCCAGCGGAGCACTGTCGTTCGGGTGTGCCTCGTACTTTGCCTTCAGCGCTGCCGACGGCGGTTCGCCTGACGTTCTGGTAATAGTCGCGTAGGGCTCATCAACGCTACGGACGGCACGGCCGGCGCGAAGCGGCCGCGTGTAGATGTGTCCTTTCACAACGATATCGAGATTGTATTCCGGTCGCCACTGGTTCTCCGCAGTCGGCATTTCGCCCATCGCTTTGGTGAATTCCCGCCGCACGGATTTCGGTACGTCGGTGGCGGCATCCGCGATTGCGCCTTCAATGAACCCATCACGTTCGCCGAGACGTCCCACGACGATCAGACGACGTCGCGCCTCTGGCGTATTGTAGTAGGAAAAATCGACCCGGCACTCTGAGATGCCGTAGCCAGCTTTCTTGAGCATGGCTCGTGCCTCGGCCCACGATTGGGAGCGTGCGGCTTGGACGACGTTTTCCATGATGAACCACTCAGGGCGCACCGCCGCGATGGTGATCGCATACGCCAGGGTCAGTCGGGCGTTCTTGCCCTCGGCACGCTTGCCGGCCACGGAGAAGTCCTGACATGGAGGGCCACCCGCGATGAGGTCGGGTTTCAGGTCCACGATATCCGGGATAATGCTGAGAAGATCGGACAGGTCACGCTGATGAACGTGGTCGCCAATGTTCGTGCGGTAGGTCTCGACCGCGTCCGGCATGCTGTCATAAGCAGCGACGACATCAAAGCCAGCGCGCTTGAGACCAAGCGACATACCGCCCGCACCACAGAAAAGTTCAACAACCTTCATTCGATCTTCCTTTCCCGACGCCCGGTTCACCCGCTGTGTAGCGGTGGCGCGTTAATGGAAGTCCGAAAAAACCGTTAAAGGTTTAGCGAAGGTGTAAATTTTTGGATGTCGAAATTAAACACCCATCACCCAATTCTACATGATGCTGATACGGGCAAGGTGCCCGCCATTTAATGCCTCTCTTCGTGGTGCCCGATTTCGCTGATCAGTTCCCATGCATCGCCAAGAGCCGCGTGGACTCTCTCCATCTTTTTCGCGACCGCTGTCCCGCTTGGTGTTCCGAGGTCGGAAAAGCGGGCTGCTATAGAACCGACCTCATTGCGAAGACGACAATATGTGTCGTGGTTCATGGGGAATTTTTCGACTGATATATCGGAGAATTTGGTCATGATTTTTCACGTGCTCTCATGTTGAAAGGCGAACGTAAGCAGTCGCAAGCGAATTTGCCGCGCCGTAAACAATCATGGCGGCACCCAAGAAGTTGAAGACTCTATTTTGCCAGCGCGAACAGAGACTGTTGTCGCCAATGATAGCCAAACCGAGAAAAAGGAGGAGCACATCCATATCGTCCACCTTCCTCAGACCTCTGTCTCTACGGATTGCGCTCCCGCAGACCCGAATGCCGCTGCCAGAAAACGGTCACGTGCCGCCTCGGCCTTCTCCCCAGCCCGGATTACGTCCTCCATGTCGCTAAAGTCACATTCAAACTCTATCGCGTAGCTTCCAAGATGCTGGCGCAGTACGCGACGGGCATCCTCATTGCCTTGGCCATCGCTTCCAACGAGATCGAACCGAACGCAGCTTTCGCTTGGGATGTTCTCAATGATGGGCTCGACCCATTCGAAGTTGCCTGCTGAATCGACAATCGCCAGTTTTCCGTCGAAGCCGAAGTCGTCGAATTTGAATTTCGTGTTCATGCATGTTTTCCTTGTTGGATGGCTTTTTGAACGAGGGTAGTGACAATCTCCCGGATCGTCATTTCGCGTTGCGCGGCGTGAACCTTCAACGCTGTCAGCGTTCCGGTAGGAAGGTCCACGCTTAGCCGCTCTCGCGGATGTCCATTCTTCAGTCTTTTGGTCACGCCATTGCCTCCTCGACTTTCTCTACTGCCTCAACGACATCCGATTGGATTGCCTCAAGGAGACCGATTGCGTCCTCCAAGGCTCCGATCGCCGCATTAGCCGCCTCACCTCGTGCACTTTCGCCGATGCTGGACGGCATCGCAGCGAGGTATTCGTCCTCTTCGTCCCTCAGCACCTCGATGTCGTATTTCAGTTCTTCGATAACAGCTTCGATCGGCCGAATTTGATCCAGCAGTTTCCGAAGACTTTTCCGTCTGGCCTTGTTCATTGCATTCCCTTTTCGTTGGCCTTCGGGCAAAGCTTTTCCGCCGCGCAAAGCCACGTTGTTCGTTGATTTTGTTTCCATTTTCAGGAGTACATATGGGTGGAGAAGTGCGTTTGTGACTGTCCACATACACAGTGTTCGTCCATTCGAATCGCTGTGCAAGATGGAAAATGTGCCGACGGCGAAGTTTTTTACGACACCAGAACAGGGCCGCTGACGATGCGACGGATAGCTTCCTCGACAGCTGCTACAGCTTCCTCCCGGGTATGGACAATACCATTTGCAAGGGAGCGGAGGCGTTTCGGAAATCCATTCTCATCCCGTGACTGAATGTCTGGAATGTCGACGGAATAAACCCATCGGGCATCGGGGCACTTCTGGAGCTCTTCCATCCAGGCACACAGCGGGTACGGATATGAAGGGTGATCGACCTCGGCGGCGTCATAAACCGCGTACTCGTGTTCGGCATTGTACCAGTCTATCGCGATTGCCGTCATACGTGCCTCCTGATGAGCTTACCAACGATCAGCAACGGTAACACGATCCAAAAAGCGAGGCTGCCCGCCTCCATCACTTCCGGTGCTTTGATGGCGGCTGTGTGCAGGATTGCAAAGGCTGCCATGGCGATCGGCAGCCAGAGGACTCGTAAAACAAGCATGTCGTTTTTCCTTCATGTGGGAATGTGGGTTTCAAGTGCGCGAAAAGCGTCGAAACGCCTGGATACCATTGCGCTGGATTTCCTGTTTCATGTCGTCGGCAGCTCCGGGCAGACGGGACTTCCCGATAAGGCGGCGTACGGACGTCGCTTTCTCGACCCTGTAGATGGATGCCACGTAGCAAAGGAGGCTGCCGCACGGTGCCCGCTCGTTAACCTCCTCGATCATAAGATTGAAGGTCAGACCCGGAATGAGTGTGGTCTTTACGGCCATTTTAAACCTCGAAAGCGGCTGTTTTCATTGGCCTATTTATATCATTTCGTGGGAATCGAGCCCAGGGAATAACGCGGCATGGTTGAGTTGTGCCGGAGGCGTAGTTAACGGGATCGGTCGAATTTTAAGGGTTCCTTCTCGAAAGCCATGCTCCCTGTTCGATCCTGCCGGAGGCCGGTCGAACCCGCGCACAGCGCGGTCTTGTGATGCTCCCCGTCCCGATGCCTCCAATCCGACCGGCACGCGCAACGGCGGTCACCCGAAGGGCCGAAGCAACGCGGCGGACGGCACCGCCGTTGACATAGTGAGCATGTCGGTAGGCTTGCTGGTGAGGGTGAGGAAATGGATTCAGGGGTATCTTGGCCCATCCGAAGGTACAAACGTGTTGTACGAGGCTCTATACGCGCCCGTAGAACGCGTTTGACTACAAAATGGTCCCGTGGACCATTGGGGCGCGGGAAGCGCGTCTACAACGAAGAAGAGCGCACCAGAGCTCCAAGCATAGCGGTCCCCGGTGACGTAGATGGCGCGGGAATTCGTACATGCCAAGAACGATCAAAAGGGCCACCGCGAGAGACTCATCATAGATGTGCCAGTCGGCTTCATGCCCTTTTTATCTTCCCACATGAGAAGGTTTAACCGCCATCAGTTTGACGCAGGCAGGGCTACCACCTTTAAGAGAAACTTTTTTCGGGCTGGAGAGCGCTAAGTGCGGTCATCTGTGCCGAAACGGAAATTCAACATGAAGAATCCGTCATTGCTACTACAACAAATTATCCTTTTTTGCTTGCTCGGCAGGCCATACGTCTGCACGTAGTATGGGTTGGAAGAGAATACTGACCAGGTTTTCAACTTTCACTCACACTCGTGAATACGGATAAGCATTCTTAATATAGGTGTTCAAAAATTGTCCCTTCGAAGGGGCGCTCATTAGTTGCTCGTAGAGAGCAATGGAAACATTGTAGTACTGATACACAGTCCCGCTAGTGAACTCCACTTCGAGGGTTTCTGTCGCTTCATCATAACCAATGGATACCAAATTTGTTGATCCAACATGTTCACGCATCATTGTCCTTACCCTCGTCGTGGTCTTCAATGGAGGTTCGTTCGATGTTGAGGTCATTGACGACAGCCGTGGTGCGCTGGGCTCTCCATGAAGCAACTACGCGATCATAGCCCTCGGCCGTACGTTTAGATTTCCACGCCTGAGTGACTCTCGGATCGGAACTCTGTGGCATTTGATCAACAGACGGCAGAAATATCCGCGTCCTGACGGGCAAGCGGGCCGCTTCCCCGGTTATAATTGCTTCACCTGTACGCAAAACAGGCAGCAGGTCTGTCAGGCCCGAAAGGTTGTCAGGCAATGCGCCTCGGACGCGACCGCGATCCGACGGGTTCGACAGCCTGAGGGCTATTAGAGTGCCGCATTGGGATAGGATTGTCTCATCTATCTCCGCCGGCCGCTGCGACACCACCATAGCGCCGACACCGTATTTGCGCCCTTCCTTTGCAATGCGCTTGACGACGTCAGCCGCCGCGTCCCCGCTGTCTGACGAAACGTAACGATGAGCCTCCTCCATTACGACGAGCAATGGCCGTAAAACGCCGCCTTCCGTCTTTTCTCGGCTCCAGAAAAGCGCTTCATAGACGATCCTTAGAATGGACCCTATTAGCCGCACCAGAACTATGCTTGGGACGCCTGAGAGATCGAGAATTGTAATTGGCTTTTCGTGGCCCAGCCAGTCCTCAAGCAAGACGTCCAAGTCTTGCGCGGAGAAACCTCCAAGGTCCGGTTCCCAAGGCCCCGGGTGGAGAAGGAAGTCAAAGCGGCGGTCCAATAGCCTAGAGCGTAGCAAATTCAATTGTCGCCGAATACCTCTAGCCGCGGTATTCGTAAAAGGGCCAGTTGAGCCTAAACCATGGGGCTGATATTTAGGAGGGGCTAAGGTCGCCGCATCCCCCTCATCCTCGACGGCGGGCTGGTCTCTGTTCACACCGACGAATGTCTTCGTCTCAAAGTCCACGAGATCATACCAAAGCTTTTTCAACGAAAAGGGTACAGGACTGTCAACGGTCAAAGATTGGGCCGGCAGGCCTGGAAGTGCCTCAGCCTCAATACGTTGAGTTTTGAGCTCCTGTATCTTGTCGGTGAAAGCAATGAGCTGGTTGTCATTGAGGCTTCCTGCTAGAAATTCTAAGAGTTCTCCTGTTTCCAATGCCCAATATGGGACATACAGCGGACGCTCACCCGATTGTGGCGTGGCGCTGAACACCTTCGCGACATCCCCCAGAGCAGCCGCATATTCACCGTGAATATCCAACAAGAGAATGCGTGCCCCCGGCGATCCCTCGGAGCCATCGCGACCAACAATCGACCGCAGAATACTCGCCACCGTCGTGGATTTTCCAGAGCCTGTCGAACCGAGAATGGCGGAATGGCGGGTCACTAGGGCGTCTAGCGACAGTCGCACAACGATATTCTCGGCGCTCGAAAGCGTTCCAACCGCAACCTGGTTCTCCTCTTCTCCGCCGTAAATTCGGCGGAGATCGCCCTCCGTCACTATATGGACGGTATCATTCACGTTTGGATGCTGGCTAAGGCCTCGTTCAAAGTGCGATCCGATAGCCTCTCCTGCGAGTTCGATCCGCATCCAGCGTCCTGAGTCGACATCGTCGGAGGCGAGACTGACGGGCGCTGCCGAGGCACCGACCTCCGAGACAATCCCGAAAAGGTCCTGATAGCCTTGTGGGATTCGGACGAAGCTGCCCACTTGTCCAACCCGGTAAGCGTGCCCCGCGATTATAGCAGTACCCGAGGCCAAAGACTCGGAGAGCCTTACGGTAATAGAGGCACCGGAGACGGCCGTCACTTTGCCAAGATAAGTGGGGTCGGTTAAAGTTGCCACGTTATTTGCACCTATGTCACTGGGGCGGCCGGCGTCGCGACATCCGCCGAATATGAGATAGCCAGAAATCTGCAGAATGTAGCGAAATCACCGAGCAAGAATACAGGATCGCCCTGCCCCCAGCGCTGACCCCAGAAGCTGCTTCTGATCTCACTCCAATTCTTTGGAGGATCGCCTAGCCTCCACTTTCCTGCAACCCCGTTTATAACGGCTCCATCCGAAGCGTATACGGACACGTTAGGCCGGTCATAAGCCAGTTTACACGCGGGTTGTTCCGAATTCAGGTCAAGGAATTGGAAGGCGAATACCGACGTGTTCGCGTTAACCGCGAGTGCCTCATCGATGACAGCGCATATATGCGCGTCCCTGAAGGAAAAACCTGTCGTGAGAAGGAGCGTATCGGGCGTCATGAGAAACCGCTTCAGCCGCTCGAACAGAGCTGCGTATGGTTGCTTCTGGGTCAAATCGTATTTCAAATGATCAGGATAGATAAGTTCGGTACTGTCATAGCTACCTGTTCGGACTACGCGCCCATTCTCGACCATCCAGCCGAGAGAACCATGCATTTTCCAGAGCCGAACCCATCTCGCAGGAAGATCGTCTCCTGCAACGGTCACAGGATCGAAAAAGGGCGCATGACCTCCGCTGAAACCATCAAAATATGGCACCTTGGCTGCCTCCAACGCGGTTTCAAAAAGAAGGTCGTAGTTCGTCGTGAACAGTTCCACGGAATGAGGTCTCTGCGCCCCAGCAATCCAGGCAACTAACTCATGAAACGCACTCCGGGCGTTCGGTAGCTTCGCACCGACGATTTTGCCGATCCCTTCGCAGATTTTCTCTCCAAGCGCTTTGTATCCGTCCCCGTCGAGTCCGTTGGCCTTGACGTCTCCCAAAGCCGTCTGCATCAACCTGATCTTGGAGAGGATATTCTCGATATTCCCGTTTTGTGGGAGTGAAGCACGAATTGCGTCAACGGCAGCTTTCTCGTCTCCAACGAAGTCCTTGAGCACTGCGTCAGTCAAAGCATCCACCCCGGGAATGAGTGGAGTTCCGTTCGGGTCCAAGTTACCGTTCTGATCGATCCGAACCGAGAGTGGCGCTCCCGCGCCAACAAGCAAGCCGATACGTTTACGACCTTGGGATAGCACTTGACGGAGGTCCGCCATGAACCGATCCGGATTATGAACGGACTCCATCGCCAATTTTTCCTCAACCACCGCGTTATTGTTCGACTCGGACTCTACACACTTTCAGCGAGTATTAGCTAGCAGAGATACTGGCGTTGTCCATATTTCCGCTTTCGGGAGCATTGATAGACAAGCCATGGAGTGAGCGTGAACCAAGCTTTACTTCGCCTGCCGACTGGAAGCGCCTGTCGCGACTTTGAACCGGGACCAACTGCCCGCGGATCGGCATACCGTTTCAGGTGATGGTACTGGGGTAAATATACCTTCGGAAATAGCGGTTTCCCTAACCGGATATCTTACGCAACCTTTAATCGCCATCGGGCACATCTGACCCCGCTTGATTGAGAAAAGGGGTAAGACATGAAATCACTATTGATGTGCGCGATTGCGGCGCTGCTGTCGTTCGCGGCGCATGCCGAGGAAAGTATCTGGCCCGGAGAGTATGCCGGGGATTGCGGCAACAAGGTGCAGTGCATCATCGAGATCGACGACAGCGGCGGCGACAAGGTCGGCGTCAAGCTCGTCGTGGCGAACCGCATCGATTTCAATGACGTCAAATGCAAGCTTGAAGGGCGCTTCAGCCGCTCGGCGGTGCTTGGCATATCCGGGGAATTCAAGGGTGCGCCCGAGGTGCTGATCGGTCGGTACCGCGAGGGTGTCGAGGTGTTCGGCATACCCAAGAAGGCGTGTGGTGTGGCGTTGAACAAAAAATACGTGATGTTTGGAGACTGAGACCATGAAGACGATTTTGAGAATTACGCTGTTGTCCGCCATCGTGATCGCATCGCCTGTGCATGCTGGAACACTGGATACGTCGATCCTCGACCTGAAAGTAGGAATGCCGTTCGAGAATGCCAGGAAGTGGGTGAACGAACGCATCCCGAATGCCAAGACTCGGATGGCGGACCAGGCACAGGGATCGGACGGGAAGCAGTTCTTCACATACCTGCAACTGACGACGTCGGGAACCACAAGCAAGGGCATTGAGAAGCTGAAGGCCGATAACGGCTTCATCGGAGAAACCTGGACGTTGTATGGGGGCGGGCCGGCCACGGGAACACAGGCTGTCGGGCTTGCGAGGTCCGTGCGTTACGATGATGGCAAGGGGCCTGACGTCGAGGAAATGAGAAAGGCGCTGGTCGCCCGTTATGGTGAACCGTCGAAAACAGAGGATGGCGGTGAAAAACTGTACTGGGTATCGAAGAACACGGCATTGGACCAATCGTCCTCGACCTGCGCCCCCGATTATCGCAGCCTGAAATATTCCCCCGACTGCGGCACCTACATATTCGCATCGATCGAAGCTGGCCGTGACCGCCTCGTCACAGAACTGTCGATTTCGATCCTCGACCATGATCTGGCGATATCCACGATTGCAGCGGAGAGGGCAGCATTGCAGAAGGCAGCGAACGAGAAGATGGAAAGCGACCGCCAGAACCGGGCCGCCGTACCGAAGCTCTAAAGGATCATTTCGGCCTGATGGCCGATGCGATTGACAGTGTGGCGAGATGCGCCACGCTACGTGCTCCGAACGCTACCTTGAGTTTCTCGAGCTTGTGCTCGACGGTGCGCGCCGAGAGGCCGATCCGAACACCGATGTCGCTTGCGGTATATCCTTCCTGTAATAACTGAAGGATCGCGAGCTCTGCGACGTCGGGTTCGCGCGTCGGTTTCGTCACGGGCAGCAGGCAGCGGATGCGGACCAGTGAAACACACCACGCGCCGTGCCGGTCGGCATGTCTCGATGGAAGGATGATGCGATCCCCGAACATCCTGACATTGGAAAGACAGGCGTCTACACTGTCGATCTCCGGGCGCGCCTGCGCGATCGCCTGCTGCCTGCCCGCAACAATGGTGTCGACCGTGAACTTTCGATCCGATAGATGACGAAACGGCAGGTTCGTCTCGACTGGCAGGATGCCGGCGAGACCAGACGGAATCTCGTAGCCGCGAATGAGCGAAAACGCCCAGTCGAGCGGGTCGGTCGTCGTTGTCCTGGTCACGGTGAGGATCATATCGGGGGCGAGGTAATCCAGTACGCCGCCGCAGATGATATCCGCGCCGTCGGTATCGGCCCCGGTGCTGATCCACGCATCAATGAGCCGCGCCGCGCATCGATCGAAACTGAGAGGCTGCCGCATCTGGTATGGAAACGAACCCTTTTGTCATCACTGTCGGACAGGCTTTGTTCCTTGCATAAGCCCTTGCCACGATTTCCAAATCGAAAAGGGTCGCACGACCGCATGCCCACCCCACGAAAGGGTTCCTTTTTGTCAAGGTGGCGGTGCTACGGGGCGGCCGGCACAGGGTTTCGGACAGCATGGCAATGATAGGATATGCACGGGTATCGACGAACGACCAGAATCTCGACCTCCAGGTGAACGCATTGCGTTCGGCGGGGTGCGGACGTGTGTTCGAGGATCATGGCGTCTCCGGCGCTGTCGAGAAGCGACGCGGCCTGAATGCGGTCCTCAGGACCCTGCGCAAAGGCGATACGCTGGTAGTATGGCGGCTGGATCGCCTCGGGCGGTCGATACGCCATCTGATCGACGTCATCACCAAGCTTCAGGCGCGTGGGGTGGAATTCCGTTCGGTAACGGAAAACATCGACACCAACTCGGCCGGCGGACGAATGATCTTTCATGTCATCGCCGCCATGGCCGAGTTCGAGCGCTCGATGATCAGCGAACGGACGGTTGCCGGGATGGCGGCCGCACGCCAGCGCGGACAAAACCTTGGACGCCGCCGCTCAATGACGGAGGAGCAATGCGCCGAGGCAGTCACGGCGCTGGGACAGGGTGGTGAAAGTCTCGCCGACGTCGCCCGGCGTTACAAGGTCCATCCCCGCACGCTCAAGCGGTTGATCGGTTGAATGATCGACGTTGAGTGCCGTAGATTGCTCTACGAGTATGAGGATGTTGGCAGCCTGTGTGCCGACAACATCTGGTCTGAAGGTATTCATCTTCCCCCGCCTCTATAAGAATAATCCCTTACTATATAAGAAAAACGGGACACTTCCTGTTATCCAATTGATATTACATAGCAATGTCAAAAATCGTTTCGTTTTCCTCCTCGGCCTCGGTACTTGCCGTGACAGGGAGGTATGGTGCCAGCGTTGCGGGATCAGGAGCCTGCCATTCGCCGGCCTTCTCTAACTCCAGCATCCGTGCCAGATGATCCCGGACGTCGAGGTAATCGTCACCGCCGGTTTCGAACCAATCCCGGATATAGGCGAGCCTTGCAAAGCTTTCGGGAGCGGTCTCGGCCGTCTTGTCCATAAAGCCAAGGACGAAATCAACCATCTGGAACGCATCGTAACAAGTCGGGTATCCACCCGCGAACGCTTTCAGGTCATGCAGGATTTTTGCAAGGCGTCTGGTCGCCTTCTTGACTCCAGGATCGTTGATTTTGTCCGCAAGGTCGTAGAGATTTTGCGCCATGTCGTCGCCAGCATACGAATGATAGGCCCGTTCGATCCATGGCAGGACGGGCGTCATGTCCAGCAGCAGGCGCTCCAAACGGAAAATCGCGTTCAGCTTGTCCAGAGGATAGAAATGGCCGGACACGCTCATGTCTATTATCGACATGACGTCTACCACAACTGGGTCGGCCCAGAAGTAGTTCTGTTCGGCCACGGCTACAGATTTGGGGCGCAGAATGGCGGGATAGCGTCCCAGGCGCTGCGCCTCCGCGATCCAGGTGTTTGCTTCGGACAATGAAGGAAAGCGACGCCCCCGACGAATGCCACAGACATCCCCAATGGTGATGATGCTATACCCGACGCCCGCTTTCGAAATTTTCGACAGCAGCGTGGCAAGTTTCTTCTTCCGTGAGGCCTGTGTCGTGACTGGAACATGACGAGGCTCACCGTCATCCCACAGAGTTGCTCCCAGTCTGCTCAACTGAAGGATGCCTTCAGCTTTTGTGTCAAATGTCGCATCGAGGGTGCGGACAAGCTGCTGCGCTGTCTTCGGCAGCTTGCGGATTTTGGCATCCCGCCGTGGGGCGATACCCTGCCTTGCCAGATGCCTGGCAACTGTGCTTTTCGACTGCTCGGTGATCCGGGCAGTGTTGCGGACGGACGCCCTTCCGAAATCCTCCCCGGAGAGTTGAAAGACTACGGGGGTTGCGAGGAAGTCCCTGGCCCGTTGTTCACGGCTGCGCTTGGGCCTGTAACGAGGGATATTGTACCTGTTCATCGTCCAGCGGACGACATCGTTGATAAGTCTGCAATCATCGTGGCCCCTCGGGCCGTGGGTTTCACGCCAATTGCGCATGAAGTCTTCGCAGAAGACGTGCAGACGGCCGACATCCTTCCCGTGCTTATTCACGAAAGAATATGCCGCCTTGCGCAGCGCTTCGAATTCTTCCTGGTTGTCGCTCACCCGATCCTGGTCCGTTTCCCGTAGCTCTTATCAATAATGCTGGGGCGATCTGGTGCACCGATCAAGGGGTTACAGGGTGCTAATGCTCTGTGAATACTCAATCTATGTGCCCGGCGTCTCGCAGAAGAGCGATCTCTGCCGTACTCGCGGGTCGAAATGAAATGAACTCGTCGGCGGTAACAGGGCCGAGGCCGAGTTGATCGATCAACGCCCGGTCGCGCTGACCCCAAAGCAATGCGATACCCTTCGGTGCAAGGACGTCTCTCGCGCCACCGTTTCGACGGATACGTTTCATATAGTCGTGTTGCTGCGCCAGGGCGCTGACCTGCTGACGTGAGATTGGCTTCCCTTGGACTTTCTCGAACAAGGCCGCGATACGGTTGGTACCGCCTTTTGAGGTCATGATCTCGTTGCGGTCCGCGACGGACAACACTTCCCAGAAATTCGGCGGATACGGGTGTTGGCGCAGTATCCACCATATATTCACATGCTGCGCCGCCGACAGTTGGCCTTTCCCGTCCTGATTGGTGCTGAGGCGCAAATACTCAGGCCGGCAGATTACCACGCCGATGTCGCACAGGGCGGTCTTCTCCGATGATCTGACAAGAAGAGCCGGCCTTCCGAGCACCTCCCGCGGAAGCATCCAATCACGTCCTGTCGTATTCTTGATGTCAATCTCGGTGCCGTCGATCAGCATGTCGAGAACCGAGCCTTTTGGCACACCAAGGTAATTCCTGATCAGGATTTCAACCTTGGTGCCGACATATGTCTTTTCGGTCTTCTCCGTTTCGCCGAGCGTAAAACGGCTTGTGCGGGGAGCGTCGATGACTTCGTCAAATGCCTGACGGAGAAGAGATGGCACATTCACCGAGAAGGCATCAAATCCACCCGCATGACGGAGGATGCCTGCGATCAGTGTTGAGACGGGGATGAAATCCTGATGTGACGAATCGAGTGGAGCTTGCGACATGCCGGCGATGATCGCCGGACATGGTTAGCGGATAGTTAAGGCGTCAACCTGCGAGTGCGGAAACCGGACGGCTCGCCCTTGTCTCAATAGCTTCACGAATTTTGGAGGCAACGGCTTTGGCAACCGGAGGCGGAAAAGCATTGCCGACCTGGCGATATGCAGCCGTTTTCTTACCGTAGATTAGCCATTGGTCGTCAAAACCTTGAATGCGGGCTGCCATACGAACCGTCAGGCGAGGCATTCCGACGAAGTCACGCTCGGGAGCCTCTTCCGCTATGGACTTTCCGTTGACGCCGAGTGTGGCCCACGCCGCTTTTGCTCGAGTTGGCCCGAGGTCTGGCCCGCCGTGCTTCTTCGAACCGCCGACGAGCGTCGGGGCGACGTCGTTGGCGCGCTTGGCCCAAGCCTTTGCGCCTTTCCAGCCGTTGGCCGACATAAGGTCGATAAGAGTCTCGCCAACCGTCGGTGCATCGAATCGGAAAGGAGCCGGCCATTCGAATTGATCCTTAATGTCATCGCGCAGCGCAACGATGATGACGCGCGGACGTAACTGCGGAACCCCATAGTCAGATGCGTTGAAAAGACGCCAGTGAGCATCATAGCCAAGCTTCT
Organism: Agrobacterium tumefaciens str. B6; assembly: GCF_001541315.1. Lineage (GTDB taxonomy): Bacteria > Pseudomonadota > Alphaproteobacteria > Rhizobiales > Rhizobiaceae > Agrobacterium > Agrobacterium radiobacter. Next base: position 116,426 of record NZ_LMVK01000005.1, read on the forward strand.
TGAGTTCGCCCTTGATAAAACCGCGGTAGTCTTCGAACACGGCGCTCAGGAATCCCCGGACGTTCTCAATCATGATTGCCTTGGGTCGAGTTTCATCAACGAGACGGATCGCCGCGGGGAACAGATTGCGTTCATCTTTGTCGCCGAGTTGTTTTCCCGCGATAGAGAATGGAGGGCATGGCAAGCCGCCAGCGAGTAGGTCTATCCCGTGATATTGGCGTCCGTCGAATTGGGTCAAGTCCTCCTCATGGACTGTCCATTCCTTGCGGTTTAATCGCAAAGTTTCACAGCAATGGTGATCAATTTCCACCACGCCAGCATGGTCGAATCCTGCGAGTTCCAGGCCTCGCGCTTGACCGCCGGCCCCGGCGCACATTTCAAGCGAGGTGAAAGACATAGGGTGCCTCCGATAGAACAAAATAGGAACATTGCCGATTTAGCACGCCGTTGAGGTCGACGCAACGGTTCAGATGGTAATCTAGTCCTACTAGGTTTCCCCAGGCTTAACCGCGTGAACGGAGCCAGAATCCACAGATTTACTAACCTCAAGGAAGTGTTCTATCCGGTCACGAACTGCGTCCATGTTCCGTAGCTCGCATTCCCAAACGACCAGCACCGCCCAGCCGGCACCTTCAAGGAGTTCCAGGTTCCTCTGATCGCGAGCCACATTCCGATCCATCTTGGGACCCCAGTATCCGGTGTTCGATTTGGCTTCTGATCTAGCCTCCCAACAGCTTGGATCATACCGAAGATGGGCGTGCCAATAACAGCCTCGTACTTCTATGATCTTTCGACGTGGTCCAAAGGTCAGGTCGGGTTTCCCAGGGAGGTCCTTACGATGTAGCCTATATCTGTAGCCGAGAGAATGGACGAGCCGGCGAATAAGCATTTCTGGCTTTGTGTCTTTGGAGCGAATACGGGACATCGTCCTGCTTCGCTGCTCGATGGTTTCAACCATTACTCTCTCCCGCCCCCCATAAAGCGTACGGTATATTCAGAGGAGCGCCGATGTGGCGGAGCCAACAAAGTGATGACACTACACCGAAAGCGCGAAATCAAACAAAGCTGTTAACAACTGCCAGAAAAATCGCGGTGGCCCCAGGGTGGCCCTAAAAACAAAAACGCTGCGTCTCTCTTTCGAGAATAACGCAGCGTTTTCAGTGAATTAGATGGTGCCCCCGACAAGGTTCGAACTCGTGACCCCCTGATTACAAATCAGGTGCTCTACCAACTGAGCTACAAGGGCAAGCCAGTGCCTTGCCAACTATCAGATTCTGACTTGGTGTAAAGCAAAAACTGTCGGCAGGCCGTCAGTCGGTTGCTTTTCCACACCGCGACGGCCCGCTTGTCCGCATGATCACTATTAAAGCAGAAGGCCCATAAAATAAGCGAAGTATTTACGCGGCGGAGATAGAATGACCATGAACCATAACCATTCCAGCGAGAATAACGCATCAGATGCGCGCGAGCATACAGAAAATCCAGCTGACAGGCACGATCATCATTGCCGTAAGCTCCATCCTGCTGGCTACCCTTGCCGCGCTGCCCAGCGTCTCCAACTATCTGCGTTACCGGACGAATGCGCAGCAGCTTGGCCGCTTTGAAACCGCGCTCCAGTCCGCCTGGCTGGTTTCGGCAGAGCGCGGTCCTGCCAACAATCTGATGGCGTCGTCTGCCGTGGACGCAAGCCTGGTCGAAGCCCTCGCCGCGGCGCGCAAGGCGACGGACGACAAGTTATCCCAGGTCGAGACCTCCTTCGCCGAGGAAATTAAAGCGCAACCCGGCTTGGCGAAATCGCTTGCCGAAACCCGCCAGAAGCTGGCGGATTCGCGAGAGGCGGTGGACGACGTTGCTGCCCTTTCGCCTGAAGCACGCAGCTACAGCGCCATGGCCAACGCCATTCAGTCGATGTTCAAGGCGGCGGACAGTGTCAACCTGCTTCGCGGCAGGGCTGCACGCGCCATCATAACAAAGACGCCTGATGTGGCGATCGACATCGCCATGACCGGCACGGCCGGCGTGATGCGCGACAGGATCGGCCGCCTCGGTTCCTATGTCATCATGAGCATGCAGGCAAACCGGCAGGACAGGTTAAGCTATCGCGCAAAGTTCGACACCGAGATGCAAAGCCTGATGCTGGTGAAGTCATCATTGTGGAACTATACCGCCGCCTATCTCTCGACCCCGCGTCTGGACACCGCATTTCGTGAGTTTGAGGCCTATTATTTCGGTCAGGCGCTTCGCTATGCGCAGAATACGATTGCCATCGTCGTGCCATCTGCGCGCCCAAGCGTGCGTGAGTTTTCCGAAAGCTACATTCAGGGCATGCGGTCGTCGGACAAGCTGCGTGACCTCATTCTTGCCGAAACCCGGGCGAGAATCGAAAAGAAGAAGCAGGAAGCGCTCATCTATGGCGCAGCGTCTCTGTTAATCGCCTTCATTGCGGTTCTGGTCCTGCTTCGCCTCACATCGGTCTACAAGACAGCGCTGTTCCAGCCCATGCAGTCCGTCCGGACGCAGATCGCCGCGATAGCGGCAGGCGATCTTTCCGAGGCACACTATAAGGATGGCGTCGCTCCGGAAGTGAAGAAGATGTTCCAGGAACTTGATTTCCTGCGCGAACAGCTTCGCCAGAAAGGAGAAATGGAGGACCAGCAGCGAGCGCTGGCCGAGCAGCTGCGCAAGCTCTCCGAAACCGACGCCCTGACGGGCGTCTTCAATCGCCGCGCACTGGAAAAGGCCGTTCGCACCATCCTCAGCGGCAACGAGCAATGTCCGGCGCTGGGCGTGATGATTGTCGATATCGACCACTTCAAGTCGATCAACGACCGATACGGCCACGCCAGGGGCGCCCTCGCGCTGCAGAAAACGGCGGGCCTTTTGAAGGGCGCATTGCGCAAGGACGACATTCTTGCCCGATATGGCGGTGAGGAATTCGTCGGTGGGCGGCAGGAGGTCAGCCCCGCCACCGCGGCGGCCCCCCCCCACCCCCCTCGCCGCCCGATCGAGGCCCAGAACATCGATGAGCAGAGCGGCCTGGCCCCGACGGCCAGTTTCGGCGTGGTCTGGCAGGAAGCACGTGCGATCAACAGCTGGGACGAGTTGATCGCCATTGCCGACGACCGGCTTTACGAGGCCAAGCGCGCGGGCCGCAACCGGGTCTGGGCAACCTATTTCCCCAAGGTCGCGAACGGCTGAGCGACATTGCCGGCGGCAGGTTTCGCCTCGCCTAGATCAGATCCAGCGTCATGACCACGGGGCAATGATCGGAAGCCTTCGGACGATCCCAACCGGTGCGCGGATAACGTTCGACCTCCTGCCCCGGCGGGAATACCGTCCGGAAAGGCTGTCCATTGCGAATGATTTCGGGCACATGCGTGGCGTTCGTCTCCGCCAGACGCGGCGAAAGCCAGATATAGTCGAGCTGGCACAGATGCTGCTCCTGAGGACCGCGGGAATGATAAAGCGTCCAGCGGTCCATGACGTCACGGCGCATCATCGGATTGACCACGAAATCATCGGCCGTAAAAACATCAAGCGCGCTGCGCTCCTCCTCGATCGGCGCAAAGCTGTAGCCGCTGCGCCGGTCGCCGGAAATCGCAATACGCTCCTGATAGTCGTTCATATCACCGCAGATCGCGAAGTTCTTGTTGCGGCTATTGCCGACACCCCAACGGTTTTCAATGATGCGGCGAACGGCCATGGCCTCCGCCTCGCGGATAGGCATGGTGGCAAGCCGCGCATCGACCGGATCGCGGGAATTGGTCATGGATTTGAAATGCGTGACGTAGAGCGTCAACGGTTTGCCGCCGATCCTCAAATCGATTTCCAGACAATCCCGTTTGAAAATCTTGTCGTCGATCTGGTTGGTCGCGGCCAGCGCAGGATTGAAAAGATCGAGATTGCGATAGGTCAGCGCCGCATGGCTCTTGATGTCGACCACCTCGATCTTGTCGCCGTCCCGCGTTTCCTCGCGCATGACGACGGCGACATCGATACCGCGACTATCATTACCCTCGACCAGATATTTCTGCAGGTAGCCATTACCGACCATGCGGTAGAGATAGCCATATTCGAAGGCCTGCAGCGCAGCCATGTTGTCGACTTCCTGCAGACAGAGAATGTCGGCATCCGCATCGGCGATGGCGAGCGCCGAAAGCTGCCGCGTATCGTCGGTGGACGAGACCATCCGCGCGCTTTCCAGCGCCTGATAGGTTGCCTCATCCCTGATATCGAAAAGCTGGATCGCCCTGTCGCGCCGCGTCTGGTTGCGAAAGCCGGTGAAATCGAAACGGGTGAGGAGATTTTCGATATTGAAGGTGGCAAGTCGAAGCGACATGAATCAATCCTATTGCTGCGGGGAAACCTTAGCCGGTGTCGCACCGCATCGCCAGTAGCCTGAAACACATCGCGTTTGACCAGATTGGCCCACAGAGGTGCCGTCAGGACTCCGTGCGCCAGTACATCATCCATCCTCATCCCTGTGCTTGTCACAGGAATCCGGCCGATGCGCGTCCGCGCGGCGGGGAGAGTCCTTTCAGCCCAAAGACTTGGGCTGGCTGGATCCCTGTGACAAGCACAGGGATGAGGAGACGTCATTTTCAGGCTAAAGCCGCCACGCTGCACGAATGGCGACCGGCAACCGATCACCGATCGCAACCGCTTCCCGTGAATAGGCCCTGATCGCCTGCCCGTCCGGCAGATCGAGACGCAGGGCATAACGCTCGCCCTCGTAAAGAACCGAGGTGACGGTGCAGGTAATCCCCTCAGAATCCCGCACCACATCCTGCGGCCGCACCAGAATATCCATCTGCGATGCTGCTCCGCTCTCCATCGCCGCACGAAGCCCCGGCCAGTCGAGATCCCGCGAAGCGCCTTCCCGCAAGGGCACCGTCAGGATCGCCCCCTGCCCCACCAGAGAACCGACAAGCCTGCCCTCCGGCCGCGCATAAAGCTCCGCCGGCGGCGCGACCTGCAGCAGCTTGCCATGCGACATAACCGCGACATCAGTTGCGAGCGCCATGGCTTCGGCCTGGTCGTGGGTAACATAGATCATCGTCGCGCCGGAGCGTGCGTGAAACTCGCGGAAAGTCTCCTCCATCTCCTGCCGCAGATGGCGGTCGAGATTGGCGAGCGGTTCGTCAAGCAGCACCACATCGGGCTCGGTGACGAGGCAGCGGGCGAGCGCCACACGCTGCCGCTGCCCACCCGACAATTCGGCGGGACGGCGATCGGCAAAGCTTTCGAGGCGAACGGCGGTCAGCGCCTGTCGCACCTTCTCGCGATATTTCTCCCCCGAAATGCCGCGCACCTTCAAGGGATAACCGGCATTGTCGGCGACCGACATATGCGGCCACAGCGCATAGGACTGGAACACCATCGCCATGTTGCGCCGCTCCGACGGCACCATGCTGCCGGCATCGGCCAGCACCCTCTCGCCGAGCAGGACGGAACCATCAGTCGGCTGTTCGAACCCGGCGATCATGCGCAGCACCGTCGTCTTGCCGCAACCGGAAGGTCCGAGCAGCGCCAGGAAACCGCCATCACGCACCGTCAGCGACACATCGTCAACGGCTGGCTTCGATCCCGCACCAAAACTTTTCGACAGGCGGTTGAGGATCAGTTTCGCCACGGGACGACTCCTTTCGGCAGATAGCGCCCCAGAATTTCGAGCAGCAGCATGAGAAAAATCACCATGATGACAACGAGCACCGAAAGCGCCGAGGCGAGATCGAAGCTGCCGCTGTCATCGAGGTTGTAGATGAGGACGCCGAGCGTCTGCGTGCCAGCCGACCACAGCAGCGCCGAGACCGTCAGTTCATTGCAGGCGATCAGGAAAACGAGAATGACGGAAGCGCCTGCCGCCGGCCCGACCAGCGGCAGGATTATATCCTTGAGCCGCCGCCAGAAACCCGCGCCGGACAGCCGCGCCGCCTCTTCCAGCGATGGATCGAATTGCAGGAAGGCGCTGACCATCGGTTTCAGGCTGACCGCAAAGAAGGAGGAGAAATAGGCGAGCAGGATGATCCAGATCGTGCCGTAGAGCGTCACGCCGAGGAGCGGGATCGGGGCCGCGAAAAGCAGCACGAAGGAAACGGAAATAACCACGCCCGGAAGCGCATAGGGAATATCCACCAGCGCCGAGAGCAGGAACATGAAGCTGCTCTTGCCGCGCACGAGGAAGTAGGCCGTCAGCACCGTCACCGCCAGCAAGCAAAGTGATGTGGCAGTCGCCAGAAACAGCGAATTACGGAAGGCCGTGCGGGTCACGCTCTGCCGGTAAAGCAGTTCCTCATAGGCATGCAGTGTCGCGGTCTTGAGGCTGAGCGGCACGCCATAGGCGGGCGCGAGCGAACTTGCCACCAGTGCCGCAAGCGGCGCCCCCAGCATGAAGAACAACACGAGCCACAGGGCAAGCTCCGCCGGCACCCGCCACCGCGCCAGCCCAAAAGTCGCCGCCTTGCCGGAAAGGCCGATGATGCGATAGTCCCTGCCCTTCATCGCCCGTTCCTGCAAAGCAAGCCCGGCCACGGAAATGATGGCGATCATGGTGGAGAGAATGGCGATATCGCCGAAGGTGCTGGTGCCGAAACTGGCGAAACGGCTGTAGATCAGCGTCGGCAGGGTAAAGATCGAGGCGGGAATGCCGAGGATCGCCGGAATGCCGAAATTGCCGACATTGGACACGAATGAGATTGCCGCCCCGGCGATCAATCCCGGTGTCGAAAGCGGCAGGATGATATCGAACAACACACGGCGCGGTGAAGCACCCGAAAGCTTGGCGGCCTCGATACCATCCTGTGGCAAGACCAGCAGGCCCGCGCGCAGCGACAGATAGACGAGCGGCGCATGCTGCACGCCGAGCAACAGCGCGATGCCGGCAGTGGAATAAAGCGGCTGCGGCGAACCCATTGCCGGCGCAAGGCCGATGGCCTTCAACAGCGTGCTTGACGGGCCGGTCATGCCGATCCACGACAGCGCCGTCACCTGCGGCGGGATCATCATCGGCAGCATGAACAGGAAGCTCAAGATCGACTTGCCGCGTATGTCGCAGAGCGTCAGCGAAAGCGCAAAGGCGCCGCCGATGCCAAGCGAAATCAGCATGCCGAAAAACGAGGTGGAAAGCGTGTTCAGCGCCGCATCCCACAGGGCCGGATCGGCCAGAAGTCGCCATATGTCACCATTGAGTGACGAAATGATGCCGGTATAGGCGAGCCGCCCGAGCGGCAGGGCGCTGAGCGCAAAAACAACGCTGACCACAAAAGGAAACAGCCAGCGCGGCTGGCTGCTTCCATAGGCATTGGAACGGGTCATTCCGCTTTATCAGCCCTTGGAGCCGAAGATATCGGAGAAGGTCTTCAGGTCCTGTTCGGAGTTCTTCAACGCATCGGCGGCGTTGAGCGGCAGAACCTTGAGCTTGTCGCGGGCCGGGAAACCTTCCGGCATGCCGGCGTCGGCGCGCGCGGGAATGTAACCGAGCTTGACGAAGCCCTGCTGGCCCTTTTCGGAAAGCACGTAGTCAACGAACTTCTTCGCCGCTTCCTCGTGCTTGGTGCCCTTGATGATCGCGACCGGCTCGGTGACAGCAGAAACGCCTTCTTCCGGGAAGACGAACTCGACCGGCGCGCCCTTGGCCTTTTCGCGGATCGGCATGTAGTCGACAACCACGCCATAGGCCTTCTCGCCCGATGCGACGGACTTCAGGACCGCGCCGTTGCCGCCGCCGGCAATGGCTTCATTGGCCTTCAGCTGCTTGTAATAATCCCAGCCGAGGTCCTTAACGGCGGCGATCGTCTGCGCATGGATCAGCGCGGCACCCGAGGTCAGCGGGCTCGGCATCGTCACGAGACCCTTGGCTTCCGCCTTCGCCAGATCCTTCCAGCTGGTCGGCTTCATCGCGGCAGCGGTATTATACATGATGCCTGTCGTGATGAGCTTGGTGGAATAATAGAAGCCATCCGCATCATAGAGCGAGGCATCGATATTCTTGGCTTCAGGAGACTTGTGAGCCAGAAGCTGGCCGGCCTGCTTCATGCGCTCCAGCGTTACCGTGTCGGCGATCAGCAGCACGTCGGCAACCGGATTGCCGGCATTGATCTCGGCCATCAGCTTGGCCATGATCTTCGGCGTCCCGTCACGCACCCATTCAACTTCGAGACCCGGATTGGCGGCCTTGAAACCATCAACGGTCGCCTGCGCGTCCTCGTTCGGCTGGCTGGTATAAAGCACCAGATCGGCGGCATTGGCGGCTGTGGCGATGAAGCCGAGCGATACGATGGCGGTGAAAGCGGAGAGCAGCGTTTTCATGGATCCAGTCCCTGTTGTTCGGTGGGACCGCTAAAACATGATTGCATAACATGTATGTGACAGGCAGGATTTTAGAGGTGTAATCCCTAGGGTTCGTCGGGATTGAGAGTAACAATGCTCCTTGGCGCTTGCGGCTTACCCCCCTCTGCCCTGCCGGGCATCTCCCCCTCAAGGGGGGAGATCGATTTGCGGCAAGGTTTCGCCTATCTCAACGCTTTAGAATGAAGTGGCAGGAGAGCGTCTTGCCGATCTCCCCCCTTGAGGGGGAGATGCCCGGCAGGGCAGAGGGGGGTGAAGCCGCAACCTCTGTAACTGCCGGAAAGTCACTCAAATCGCCGGAACCACCTCGCCCGTAGTTGCCTGCGCGGTCGCGATCAACCGCCCAAGCCGCTTCATGCCTTCCTCGATCATCGCCTCATTGGCGCAGGAGAAGCTGATACGCAGCGTATTCGTGCCGGAACCATCCGCGAAGAAAGCGCGGCCAGGAACGAAGGCGACCTTTTCCGTGGCGATGGACTTCGCCAGAAGTGCGGCGCCATCCATGCCTTCCGGCAAGGTAACCCAGATGAACATGCCACCCTCGGGCTTGGTCCAGCGCGTGCCCTTCGGCATATATTTGTCGAGTGCGGCCAGCATCGCATCACGTCGCGCGCTGTAAGCAGCCTTGATCTTGGCAACCTGTTTGTCGAAGCCGCGCGAGGCGACCCGTTCGATGGCGATCTGGTTGATTGTCGAGGAATGCAGGTCGGCGGCCTGCTTCATCAGCACCAGCTTGCGGATAACAGGCGCAGACGCGACGATGTAGCCGACGCGAAGGCCGGGTGCGAGCGTCTTGGAGAAACTGCCGCAATAGATGGTGCGGGTATTCTCGATGCCGCCCGAGCGGGCGATATCGAGCGCCATGATCGGCGGAACAGCCTCGCCATCGTAACGCAGCGACTGGTAAGCGGCGTCTTCGATGACGGCGATATCAAGCTCGTCGGCCAGCGCCAGAACCTTTTCGCGGTCGACCAGATCGACGGTTTCCCCGGTCGGATTGGAGAAATCGGCCGAGAGATAAGCGAACTTCACCGCGCCGCCGAGCTTGGCCGCGGTTTCGCGGTATGCCTCGGGCGTGCGGTTGCCGCCGGGGTTCAGCTGGTCGTAATTCGGCTCATAGGCGTTGAAGGCGGAAAGGGCGCCGAGATAGGTCGGCCAGGTCACCAGCGCCGTATCCTTGGGCGACAGGAACAGCTTACCGAGATAATCGAGACCCTGCTGCGAACCGGAAACGATGAAGACGTTATCGGCAGTGCATTCGATGCCGATCTCGGCCATCTCGCCCGCCAGCCACTCGCGCAGCGGCTTGTAGCCTTCACTCACAGAATATTGCAGCGCTGCATTGACCTGCGCGCCGGAAAAAATTTCCGCGTAAGCCTGCTGGAATTCCTCTGCGGGGAAAAGAGCCGGGTCCGGAATGCCGCCGGCAAAGGAGATGATATCGGGCTGCTCGAGCAGCTTCAGCAGCTCGCGGATTTCAGACGCTTTCATGCGCGAAGAGCGCGTGGCGAAAATTTGTTCCCAATCAAGCATGGGTACGTTTCCTCTTGTGTCGTTTTTATGCGTGCATCTTTACAGAAATGTCGATACGTCAGCAATACTGACTTATCAGTTTTTCGAATTATTTCTGCCTCCCTGCACATTGCCCGCAACCGACCCCTCCTGAGGCCCGATTTTGCGGACAAAGCCAAATACACCCTTGCGCAAAGCTTCACAATCACACCTTTGCGATTGACGCGACATGGTTTTCCGGCTGGATTGCGCGCGCGCCGCAACGCGGCGAAAGCATCATGGGAGTTTGACGACATGCTGAAAAATATCGACCCGGCGCTGAACGCCGACGTTCTGCACGCGCTGCGCGCCATGGGTCACGGCGATACGCTGGTGATCTCCGACACCAACTTCCCTTCCGATTCGGTTGCCCGCCAGACGACTGTCGGCAAGGTGCTGCATATCGACAATGTCTCTGCAGCCCGCGCCATGAAAGCCATCCTGTCCGTCCTGCCGCTCGACACGCCGCTGCAGCCCTCGGTCGGCCGCATGGAAGTGATGGGCGCGCCCGATCAGCTGGAGCCGGTGCAGGCCGAGGTGCAGAAAGAAATCGACGCGGCGGAAGGAAAATCCGCCCCCATGTACGGCATTGAACGCTTTGCCTTCTACGAACAGGCAAAAAAAGCCTATTGCGTCATCACCACGGGTGAGACACGCTTTTATGGCTGCTTCATTTTGACCAAGGGTGTCATCCCGCCGGGCGAATAAGGCCGGGAACGGGGAATTTCGCCAGCCGCCAGCCTTCATGACAATTTCAAGTTGTTGTGGCAAAAACTTCCACTAGGCTTGAAAAACCAACCGGAGGTGTGCGGATCATGACCCAATATGTCCTGGCGTTCTGGAATGTCGAAAACCTGTTTGCGCCGGAGGGCTATCCGGCGCGCGAGCCGTGGATTGCCGAGCGGCTGAAGAACGATCTGAAAGGCTGGACAGAGGACCTGTTCAGGACCAAGGTCAGGCAGCTCGGTCTGATCATAAGTCAGATCGGCGGTGCGGGACCGGATCTGCTCGGTGTGTGCGAAGTCGAGAACCGTTTCGTGCTGGAGACGCTGGCGGAACATCTGAACGACCTCATGCCCGCCCGCGCCTATCGCGTCGTGCACGCCGATTCCAGCAAGGACCAGCGCGGCATCGACACCGCCTTCATCTACGACAGCAAAAAGCTGCTGATCAACGAAAACGAGATTTTCAGCCATTTCGTGATGCGCCGCACCGGCACACGCGACATTACCCAATGCACCTTCATCACCAAGGGCGGCCGCCAGCTTATCGCGCTCTCCAATCACTGGCCGCCGCGCTCGGGCGGCGCGGTGGAAAGCGCCGGTTTTCGCATGACCGCCGGTGAAACGCTGGGTTACTGGCACCAGCGGATCAGGGAAGAGAAAGGCAACGACATCGCCGTCATCGCTTTCGGCGATTTCAACGACGACCCTTCCGATGCATCGCTGCGCTATCACGCCAATTCCACCCGCGAGCGCGACGATGTCGAAAGCTCGCAATCGGCCATGTTCTACAATCTCACCTGGAATTATCTGCGCCAGCCGGTGGTGGATTCCGTCGGCACGGCAAGAACGATCTACGGCACGCTCTATTTTAACGGAGATGCCAATATCTTCGATCAGATCCTCGTCTCCCGATCACTTCTGAGCGGCAGCAGCGGCTTCAAGGTGCACGAGGAAACCGCGAAAATCGAAGCGATTGCCGCCATGGTCAGCCATAGCAAGAACGAGGGACCGATCCGCTTCGGTCTTTCGAAAGGCGATGCGGTCAAAAACGTCAATCTCGGCGGATTTTCCGATCACTTCCCGGTTTCGGTGGTTATCGAGGAAGACGACGCGATCGTGTGACCGGGAGCCCTCTCAGCCGGACAATACAGAAAAGGCCGGAGCTTTCGCCCCGGCCTTCCAATCTTCCACCAGCAATGAAGCTTAGTTGACAGCCTTGTCGACCAGCTTGTTCTTGCCGATCCAGGGCATCATGCCGCGCAGCTTTGCGCCGACTTCTTCGATCTGGTGGGCGTCGTTGTTGCGACGAATGCCCTTGAAGCGTGCGCCGCCAGCCTTCCATTCCTGCATCCACTCGGAGGTGAACTTGCCGGTCTGGATGTCGTGCAGAACGCGCTTCATTTCAGCCTTGGTGTCGGCAGTGATGATGCGCGGACCGGTGACGTATTCGCCCCACTCGGCCGTGTTGGAGATCGAGTAATTCATGTTGGCGATGCCGCCTTCATAGATCAGGTCAACGATCAGCTTCACTTCGTGCAGGCACTCGAAATAGGCCATTTCCGGTGCGTAACCGGCTTCGACCAGGGTTTCGAAACCAGCGCGGATGAGTTCGACGAGACCGCCGCAGAGAACGACCTGTTCGCCGAAGAGGTCGGTTTCGCACTCTTCCTTGAAGTTGGTTTCGATGATGCCCGAACGGCCGCCGCCAACGCCGCAGGCGTAGGAGAGAGCGAGTTCAAGCGCATTGCCCGAAGCGTTCTGGTGAACGGCAACGAGGCAGGGAACGCCGCCGCCCTTCTGGTATTCGCCGCGAACCGTGTGGCCGGGGCCCTTCGGTGCGATCATGACGACGTCGAGCGATGCCTTCGGCTCGATGAGGCCGAAGTGAACGTTGAGGCCGTGTGCGAAAGCGATCGCTGCGCCATCACGGATGTTGCCGGCGATGTCGGCGTTGTAGATGTCAGCCTGGAGTTCGTCCGGCGTTGCCATCATCAGGAGGTCGCCCCACTTGGCGGCTTCGGCAACGGTCATGACCTTGAAGCCGTCGGCTTCGGCCTTCTTGACGGTCGGCGAACCGGCCTTCAGAGCGATGACGACGTTCTTGGCGCCGGAATCCTTGAGGTTCAGCGCATGGGCGCGGCCCTGGGAGCCGTAACCGACGATGACGACATTCTTGGACTTGATGAGATTGAGATCGGCATCACGATCATAATAAACGCGCATTTTATGGTCCTTCCCTAATGCTTGTCTCTCAGTTGTCTGAACCGGAATCTCAGGCGGGTTTGCCGCTGAGTTCCGAATGTACCTTTTCCGTGCCGTAGAGGGTCAGAAAGGCGACGACCGCCTTCTTCGCCCGGGCGGAAAAATCCTTGTCCGGCGCCTCGCCCAGCAGCATGCGCACATGCAGACCCGAAACGATGAGACCGTAAAAACTGCGATATGCCTCCTCGGCATCATCGAAACGCAGGTACCCCGACCGGCGCCCCGCCTCGATCAGCCCGCGGGCGCGGCGGTCGATCTGGCGACGGCCGCGTTCCAGCAGCAGATCGCCGAGCTTCGAACCGTCACGGCTCGCCTGCCCTATCGCCAGACGGTTGAGCGCCAGCGACACGTCGCCCGCCAGCACATCAAGCAGATCATGCGCGAAAACCTCGAGGTGATCGGCAAGCTGCGGCGCAGACACGCGGTCGCCCGCCTTCTCGAAGGTGCGAACCTTGCTCTGCTGGAAGGTGATCATCGCCGCCAGCAGGCCATCACGATCACCGAACCACTTGTAGAGGCTTTCCTTGGAACAGTTGGCCGCACGCGCCAGCCCGGATGTGGTGAGCGCTTTCTCGCCGCCTTCGACCAATAGACGCAATGCCTGATCCAGAACGGCGTTCTGGCGCGGCGAAAATTCCTGCGCTGTGATCGGGTCGGAAGCCAAGTCTTTTCCACTCCAGGGGCTCGATTAATGTACCGTACGGTACGGTTCGAGCGCCATTTAAGCGGAGGCAGCGTTGGGGTCAAGCGGATTCTTCGGGGAGAATGAGAATTGACGCGGTGCGGTGAAGCGTGAATGCCGGCCTGGGAGCTTTACCAGGAAGTTTTGTGTTGATGGCGGATCGATGACGGGTGTGGCTATACCCCCCTCTGCCCTGCCGGGCATCTCCCCCTCAAGGGGGGAGATCGGCAGGAGGCCCTACCAGCGCTCCATTCGCAAACGTTGAGATGGGCGAGACCCAACCACGAGTCGATCTCCCCCCTTGAGGGGGAGATGCCCGGCAGGGCAGAGGGGGGTATAGCCACACCCACCATCAATCCACTAACCGACGCAGAACCTCCCAACCTACCCAGCCACGCTGATCTCACGCGAGGCATCGATATCCCGCGACGGCGACAACCCGTAAAAGCGACTATATTCACGGCTGAACTGCGAAGGGCTCTGGTAACCGACGCGATGTCCGGCAGTGCCCGCATCCAGCCGCTCCAGCAGCATCAGCCGGCGCGCCTCATGCAGGCGCAATTGCTTCTGGTACTGAACCGGCGTCATGGCCGTGATCGTTTTGAAATGATGATGGAAGGAGGACACGCTCATGCCGATATGCCCCGCAAGACCCTCGACGCGCTGCGGGCGCGCGAATTTCTCGCGCAGCCAGGCAATGGCGCGGGCGACCCGGTGGCGGGGGCGGCCGGCCGCGATGTTGTTCATCAGCTGCCCCCCCGCCGGTCCGGTCAGGATGCGGTAGAGGATTTCCTGCTCGATCAGCGGCGCCATTGCCGCAATGTCCACCGGGCGGTCGAGCAGGCGCATCAGCCGGATGGCCGCATCGAGCAGCTCCGGCGTGGCGGCATTGACGACGATGCCGCGCTGCGCGTTCGCCGGCTCCGCAGGCGGGTCGATAGGCACGCGCCGCATGAGATCGAGCAGCTTTTCACTATCGATCGCAAGCGCGATGCAAAAATGCGGAACCTCCTTGCTCGCCTCCACCACGCGCCAGGCAACCGGCAGGTCAAGCGATGTCAGGAGATAGTCGCCCGCACCGTAATTGATGGTGTCCGTTCCCAGCTGGACGCTTTTCGATCCCTGGATCACCAGTGCGAAACAGGGGCGGTAGCTGCCGTGGCACGGCGCGCTGGGCGTCGTGCGTCGGCTGATGCCGAGAGATTCGATCGCCGTCTGCACCTCGCCGTCGCTTGTGGCATATCGCGCGGCGATGGAGGCGATCTCCTGATAGAGATTAAACGGCAAGGACATAGGGGAATTCCCTTAACTGAAGGAGGAAATGCAGCGGATGTCATTTATCTAGAAAGCCTCCCGGCCCGCGCAAAGAGCACGCCCGCATATTTTTGCAGGATCGTGCAAAAAGGCTGGAGGATCGCTCTAACGCCTTCCCAAGCTTCCGTCGCATATTCCGCCGTCACTTCCCCACCCCCGAAAGGATATTCAGATGGCTATAGCAAGAGGTTACGCTGCGACCGACGCGTCAAAGCCGCTTACCCCGTTCACCTTCGAACGCCGCGAGCCGAACGATGACGACGTCGTCATCGACATCAAATATGCCGGCATCTGCCACTCGGACATCCACACCGTCCGCAACGAGTGGAAGAACGCCGTCTATCCGATCGTTCCCGGCCATGAGATTGCCGGTGTCGTGAAAGCCGTCGGCTCCAAGGTCACGAAGTTCAAGGTCGGCGACCACGTCGGCGTCGGCTGCTTCGTCGATTCCTGCGTCGGCTGCGCCACCCGCGATCTCGACAACGAACACTACATGCCCGGCCTCGTCCAGACCTATAACGACGTCGATCCCTTCACGAAGACAGCCACCCATGGCGGTTATTCCGACTCGATCGTCGTCAAGGAAGGTTATGTCCTGTCGATCCCGGACAACCTGCCGCTCGATGCTTCCGCACCGCTTCTCTGCGCCGGCATCACGCTTTATTCGCCGCTGCGCCGCTGGAACGCCGGTCCCGGCCAGAAGGTCGCGATTGTCGGCATGGGCGGCCTTGGCCACATGGGCGTCAAGCTCGGTGCGGCCATGGGCGCGGATGTCACCGTTCTTTCCCAGACACTGTCGAAGAAGGAAGACGGCCTGAAGCTCGGCGCGAAGGACTATTACGCCACCAGCGACGCCTCGACCTTCGAGAAGCTGGCCGGCACCTTCGACCTGATCATCTGCACGGCTGGCGTCGCCATCGACTGGAACGCCTATCTCGGCCTCCTGAAGCCCAAGGGCAGCATGGTCGTGGTCGGTGCACCGGAACATGCGATCCCGGTCCACGCCTTCTCGCTCATCATCGGTGCGAAGAACCTCTCCGGCTCGATGATCGGCTCGATCAAGGAAACCCAGGAAATGCTGGATTTCTGCGGCGAGCATGACATCGTCTCGGAAATCGAGACGATCAACATCCAGGATGTCAACGAAGCCTATGAGCGCGTGCTGAAGAGCGACGTGCGTTATCGCTTCGTCATCGACATGGCATCGCTCGACGCTTGATCGTTGGATTGGGATAAACGCGCCACATCCGCACGCCGTCACCCCGGACAAGATCCGGGGTCCAGCCAGCCCAAGTCCTTGGGCTGAAAAGACTCTTCTCGCCGCGCGGACGCGCGTCGGCTGGATGCCGGATCAAGTCCGGCATGACGGAGGAGTGATTTGGCGCGCCTACCATAAACACAAGGGCGGGAAGCCATGCTTCCCGCCCTTTCCTTTTATCCGCTGGCCCCTCACGCCTCATCCTTCAGCGTCTCTTTCTGGGTAATCAGCCGCGCACTGTGCTGGCCGCTTAAATAGATCCACAGCCAGCTCCATGCCACCGCCAGCCGCGAACGCGTTCCGATCAGGAAGTAGATGTGGGCAAGCCCCCAGATCCACCACGCGAGCACGCCCTTGAGCTTGAACCGACCGAAATCGATCACCGCCGCGCGTTTGCCGATGGTCGCCAGATTGCCCTGATGGCTGTAGCGGAAGGGTGCAGGCAATGGCTTGCCGTCAAGCCGCGCCTTGATGACCTTTGCCACATAAGCGCCCTGTTGTTTTGCCGCAGGCGCAATGCCCGGCACCGGCTTGCCGTTCTCCTGATTGACGGCGGCCGTATCACCGATGACGAAGATGTCAGCATCATCTTCCAGATTGAGATGAGGCCCAACAATGGCGCGTCCCGCCCGGTCGGCGGCGGCATTGAGCCACTTCGCAGCGGGCGATGCCTGCACGCCGGCGGCCCAGACAACGGTGCGGCAGGGATAATAGGTCTCGCCCACCGTCACACCCTCGTCGCTGCAGGCCGTCACGGGTGTTCCGAGCAGAACCTCGACGCCGAGCTTTTCGAGCGCCTCTTTGGCATAGGCTGAAAGATCTTCCGTAAAGACCGGCAGGACGCGAGGGCCGGCCTCTACGAGCAACACCCGGGTCTTTCGGGTATCCACATTGCGGAATTCCGGCGGCAGCGCCTTGTGGGCCAGCTCGGCGATCATGCCTGCCATTTCCACGCCCGTCGGGCCCGCCCCGATGATGACGAAGGTCAGCAGCGCCTGCCGCTCCTCTTCACTGGTCGCCAGTTCGGCCCGTTCGAAGGCCAGCAGCAGGCGGCGGCGGATTGTCGTTGCATCTTCAAGCGTCTTGAGGCCGGGGGCGGAGCGCTCCCACTCGTCACGGCCAAAATAGGCGTGGCGCGCGCCGGTGGCCAGCACCAGCGTATCGAAGCCGATCACCTGACCCGAACTCAAATGCACGGTCCGCGCGGCCCGATCTATGCCATTCACCTCCGCAAGCAGGGTCGTGACCTCCTTGCGGTCGCGGTAGAGATGGCGGATCGGCCAGGCGATTTCGGATGTCGCGAGAGCCGTCGTCGCAACCTGATAAAGCAATGGCTGGAACAGGTGATGATTACGACGATCTATCAATGTAATACGGACAGGGGCCCCCTCCAGCCCGTGTACCAGTTGCAAACCGCCGAAGCCTCCACCCACGACGACAACATGATGTTCTTGCATATGTCTCTGCCTTCAAAAGCTCGCGCACGGAGCATGCGCCAGCTAACTATAGGCAAAAAAATTGACTTCGGTTATGAAATAGCCTGACCGCAGGCACGGCAAAAACGCCGGACTGTTTCAGCCATGCCATATTCCAGCGCATCCGCCGTCAGCCCGTGACCGATGGAAACCTCGGCCAGATAAGGGATACGTTTCATCAGCTTTGGCAGGTTTTCGACGGTCAGGTCATGGCCGGCATTGACGGCAAGCCCGAGCGCCGCAGCATGGTCCGCCGTCTGTCCGAGCTTTTCAAGAAGCGCGTCGCCCTTTTGCGGATCGTCAAAGCAGCCGCCATAGGGGCCGGTGTAGAGTTCGATACGCGCCGCCCCCGTTTCGGCCGCCCGCTCCACCGGCTCGCGCTCGCCATCGCCATCGGCAAAAAGCGAGACGCGCATGCCGCCAGCCTTCAGGCGTCCCACCACTTCCTTCAGGAAAACGCCATGCTTGCGGAAATCCCAGCCGTGGTCGGACGTCGCCTGCGACGGGTCATCAGGCACCAGCGTCACCTGTTCCGGCTGCGTTTTCTCGCAAAGGACAAGGAAATCCTCGGTCGGATAACCTTCGATGTTGAATTCCGCGGCGGGGAAACGATCGTCGATCAGCGCACGCAGCACCGGCAGATCGGAAAAGCGGATATGGCGCTGGTCCGGCCGCGGGTGTACAGTCAGCCCGCTTGCCCCCGTCTCCAATGCAATATGCCCGAAATGCGCGACATCCGGCCACGGAAGATCGCGACGGTTGCGTAACATGGCAATTGCGTTCAGATTGACAGAAAGTTTTGCGGGCATGGCATCGGGCTCCGGTTCGGAATTGACATCCTGTTTCACGCAGGTTGAGGCCAATCGCAAGGAGGCCGGCAAATTTTTTATTATTGCGGGAACGAAAATAGGCAATACACGTTACGGTTCTGATGTAGCGTTTGGCATGAGGTCTTGATCGGAAAATATGTCCGTCTTGGGGGAACAAGCAACGGACACCTTTAAAAAGGCAGGCACACTGTCAAAGAGCGCGAAGGGGGAGACAATGCAGGATGGCCGGATGCCGTTCGAAAGTCACGGCGATGAGGACAAACCCAATCTAAGGATCAGCAGCTTTCTACCGGATGTAAGCCTGCCCTCCTCCCTGCCCGCAGAACCCGTCCCCATCGCCGACATGGCCAATATCTTCGGGGTAACTCACCGGACGCTGCATTTCTACGAGGAAAAGGCGCTGCTGACCTCCAGACGCGTCGGCCAGATGCGGGTCTATACCCACCGCAACGTCCAGCGCATGGCGGTCATCAACGTCTGCCGCGAAGTGGGTATTTCCGTCGCCGCCATTACCGAGATCATGGAAAAATTCGTCCGTTCGCTCTCGCAGGGCGAGGCGGACGACATATTCCACGCCGCGCTGCGGCAGCGGAAGCGGGAATTGACGGCCGAGCTTTCCACCCTTCAGCGCCAGGCCCAGCAGATCGAGGAGTTGCTGGTCGCCGACGCGGAAGCGGACGGCATGGATGGCGCGGAACGGGCGCCGGCAAAGGACATCGCCCTTACCGACACCGAGCGAAAATGTCTGGAACTGATGGCGGAGGGTTATGCGCCGGTGCGCCTCGCCCGCGCCCTTGGTCTTTCGGGCACCGATCTCAATGTTCTCGAGGCAAAGATCATCGGCAAGTTCAATGCCAGCAACCGTTTTCAGGCGGTCGCCAAGGCGGTTCTTCTCGGCGTCATCCGCGCCTGATCACGATCAGCGAACGATTGTCAGGGTCTCTGCCGCACGGGTGATGGCGGTGTAGAGCCACCTCTCGCGCGAGTCCCGGAAGGCATAGCTCTCGTCGAAGAGAACCACGTTATTCCACTGCGAACCCTGCGCCTTGTGCACGGTCAGCGCATAGCCGAAATCGAACTCGTCATAACGCTTGCGCGTGGACCACGGAATTTCCGTCTCCACATCCTCGAAGGCCGCCTTCAGCAATTTGATCTTGGCCGCACCGCGATCCATATCGTCGTCTTCGGGCCGGATCATCAGGTTGATGCCGGGCTTCACCGTTTCGCGCGAAGAACTCATCACCTGCCAGAGCGAGCCGTTCAGCAGGCCCTTGGCGGGATCATTCCGGAGGCAGACCAGCTTGTCGCCGGATTGCGGGTAATCGGCGGTAAAACCCTTCAGCTCGCGAAGCCGCTGATTATAGCGACGGCGGGTACGGTTGGTGCCGACGAGTACCTGATCGGCATCGAGCACCAGCGACTGCGTCACCTCCGACTTGGAAATCACCTGCGCGGAACCATAATCGCCGCGCATGATTTCCCGGCCTTCCCGCACATCCATGGCAAGATGGATGATCGGATTGTCCTTGGCCTGCCGATGAATCTCCGAGAGCAGATAATCCGGCTCCTGCTCGGTAAAGAAGCCGCCGCCCGAAACCGGCGGCAGCTGGCCGGGATCGCCGAGCACGAGGATCGGCGTGCCGAAGCTCATCAGGTCCTTGCCGAGCTGCTCGTCCACCATCGAACATTCATCGATGATGATGAGCGCCGCCTTGGCGAGCGGGCTCTGGCGGTTGATGGAGAACATCGGCGCAATCGAGGTCTTGCCGGTTTCCTCGTCTTCGACAGTTTCTTCACCGCGCGGGCGGTAGATCAGCGAATGGATGGTGCGGGCATTGGTTGCACCACGCGAACGCAGCACCTGCGCCGCCTTACCGGTGAAGGCCGCAAACAGCACCTCGCCATCGACATTTTCCGCGAAATGCTTGGCAAGCGTCGTCTTGCCCGTTCCGGCATAACCGAACAGCCGGAAAACCGGTGTGCGGCCTTCCTTCAGCCAGCGGGAAACAGCCTTGAGCGCTTCGTCCTGTTGCGGTGAAAATAACATGCGCCCTCATCGCAGGATTCGAGCGTGGTGCGCAACAGAAAAAGAACGAAAGATGAATCGCCTGACGAGAATGACGGCCTCAATGGGCCGCCTGCTTCTCAACGAGCGCCGCCAATTGCTCCGCAACCGTATTCCAGCCATCGAAGAACCCCATCTCCGCGTGCCTGTTGCGATCCTCAAGATTGTTGTGCATGGCGTAAGCCACATATTCCATGCCTTCGGGATGATCGCGAAACGTCATCACGGCCGTGAGGAACGGCTGGGCGGAGGGGCGAAAACCCGCGGTCAGCGCATCGGTGAAAACCAGACGCTCCTCATGATCCACCGCCAGAAAACATCCTTTGACATGCGGACCGAAGGCCGCGCCATCCTCGCTATACCGCGTTTCGAAGGCACCGCCGGGATGAAGCTCCATTTTATCGACACGGCATTGGCCGGGATGCGGAACCCACCACTGTTCAAGACTGGTCCTGTCCGTCCAGGCATTCCAGACGAGCCGGCGCGGCGCCCTTATGATGCGTGAAATCTTCAGGTCGAGATCGGGATTGAA
This sequence comes from Agrobacterium tumefaciens str. B6, assembly GCF_001541315.1. Taxonomy (GTDB): domain Bacteria; phylum Pseudomonadota; class Alphaproteobacteria; order Rhizobiales; family Rhizobiaceae; genus Agrobacterium; species Agrobacterium radiobacter. The sequence goes on from NZ_LMVK01000005.1 coordinate 137,466, forward strand.
AGTGTCGGTCATCGGTCATTCTCCCCTTTGCTGGACATCCTGTCCTGTTGTGCCATGACAAACTGTTCGAGCCGGTCGGTGCGGCCTTCCCAGATGGCGCGCTGTTGCGAAAGCCAGCCATCGAGCATGGAAAACCGCTGCTTCTCCAGGGAGCAGAACCGGACACGCCCCTGCTTGCGCGTCACGATCAGCCCCGCCTCTTCCAGTTGGCGGATATGTTTCATGAAGGATGGCAGGGCCATGTCGAAGGGTTCGGCCAGCGTTCCGATGCTCGCCTCCCCGCCGCCCAGCCTCAGGATCACCGCCCTGCGGGTCGGATCGGCAAGAGACTGGAAGATATCGTTGAGTGCATCTGAATAGTTTTCCATAAGGCTAACTATCACATCAAGAAACTTAGCTCAATGGATAAGTTTAAAAAATGCGTCGAGACAGGGAATAATTCGTCAGGTTGCGGTGTCTCTTGATGTGCTGGCGGCAGAGGCCGCCCGAACCAAGGAGGATATGTCCATGAAGATCCGCTTTATCGTTCCCGCCCTCGTTCTGGCTTTTGCCGGAACGGCCTATGCCGCCCCTGCGGTCGAAACGGTCAAGACCGCCAAAGGCGACGTGCTGGCGGGCGAAAAAGGCATGACGCTCTACACTTTCAAGAACGACAAGAAGGGCGTATCCAATTGTTATGACAAATGCGCGGTAAACTGGCCGCCGTTTTTCGCAGCCGCCAGCGACAAGGCCGAGGGCGCCTATTCCCTCGTGAAGCGCAAGGATGGCAAGATGCAGTGGGCAAAGGATGGCATGCCGCTTTATTACTGGGTCAAGGATACCAAGAAGGGCGATGCCACCGGTGATGGTGTGAACGGTGTATGGGATGCCGCAAAACCCTGATGGCATGAATGGCGAAAAGCGGGGGAACCATTCCCCCGCAGCCGGCAGCTTCGAAACGGAGATGCTGGCGCTGATACCCATGCTGCGCCGTTATTCCCGCAGCCTTTCCCGTTCTGACGCCGATGGCGAGGACCTCTTGCAGGACTGCGTGGAAAAGGCGCTGGCCAATCAAAGGCAATGGCGCGGAACAGGTTTAAAAACATGGGCTTACACGATAATGACGAATCTTTATCGTAACCGCCACCGCGCCGAGAAACGTCACCCGTCCGAAAGCCTCGACGGCCATGAGACCATCGCCGGCGCGGAGACGCTCTCCGACACGCTGGAGAATGACCGCCTGCACGGCGCGCTCGCCCTTCTTTCGTCCGACATGCGCGCGGTGCTGATGCTGGTGACGGTGGAGGGCTACAGCTATCAGGAGGCGGCCGAGACACTATCGATCCCGCTCGGCACCGTCATGTCCAGACTGTCCCGCGCCCGCGAAACCCTTCGCCAGCACCTGGCGGCGGATAATATCATACCCCTGCGGAGACCACGATGAAACGGCCCGACGCCATAACCGAAGACGACCTGCACGCCTATGTCGACGGACTTCTTTCCGACGACGACCGCGCGGCTGTCGAGGCCTGGCTGGCGGAAAGGCCGGAAGAGCAGGCCCGCGTGGAGGAATGGAGAAAACAGGCCGATATTCTGCGCAATGCCTTCGCCTCCTATGCCGCTGCACATCCGCATGACGCATCGATGCTCAGCCCGCAAAAGAGGGAGCGCGCATGGCGGGCAAAACCGGTTCTCCTGCAAACAGCGGCCGCGCTTTTGATCTTCGTGGCGGGTGCTGCGGCCGGCAGGCTTCTGCCGCCGTCTTTTTCCACGCCGCAGGACGTGACTCTGGCGTCGCTGACGACGGATATTCCGGCACAGGCGAAATCCGCCTATCTCATCTATGCGAGCGAGGTGCGCCATCCCGTTGAAGTCGGCGCCGGAGAGCAGCAGCATCTCGCGACATGGCTCGGCAAGCGGCTCGGCTACCCCTTCACCATCCCCGATCTCTCGAAGATCGGATATGACCTCGTCGGCGGGCGTCTTATCCCCGTCAGCGGCAAGCCGGGCGCGATGCTGATGTATCAGGACAAGACCGGCCGCAGGGTGACGGTGCTGATCGGCCACAACGAGGAAAACCGCACCACCAGCTTCCGCATGGCCAGCGCCGACGGTATCGAGACCTTCTACTGGATCGACAACGAACTGGGTTACGCCGTGTCCGCCGAACTGACGCGCGACGAGGTGCAGGCGATCGCCGAGGAATGTTACCGGCAGTTTCCGACGTGAGGGCTGTTATTTCAACATCGGCCAGAGGCTGATGACGAGAAGCACGGCCATGGTGATATTGAACCATTTGAGCCGGACCGGCACAGCGAGCCAGTCGCGCAAGGCGGAGCCGAAGCCGGCCCAGGTCGAAACGCTGGGAAGATTGACCGCGGCGAAGGCCACGCCGACGACAAGGACGGTGAAGAAATATTGCCGCTCATCCGTATAGGTCGCCATCGCCGTCACCGCCATCACCCAGGCCTTGGGATTGACCCACTGAAAGGCGGCGGCTGCAATGAAACTCATCGGCGCCGACGCGGCAGAACCTTCGCTAAGGCTGCGGGAAGTACCGATCTTCCATGCAATCCAGACGAGATATAGACCACCTGCGAATTTCAGGCCGGTGTAAAGAACGGGCACCGAATGCAGCAATGCGCCGAGACCGAAGCCGACCCCGATCAGCAGCGACAGGAACCCCGCGCCGATGCCCAGCATGTGCGGGATGGTACGGCGGAAACCGAAGTTCACCCCTGACGCAAACAGCATCATATTGTTCGGGCCTGGCGTGATGGAGGTGGTGAAGGCAAACAGCACCAGCGCGACAAAGGTTTCGGCAGTCATGATTTCTCCTTGAGCAGAAACCCTATCCGTCGGACCATCATCAAGCCACCCCGCCGGATCGATGGGCGCGGTCAATTTTTTTGATGGATCAATACTTTCCATGCCGGGTTTGAGAAGTCGGAACAAAGGGCTATTGTCCAATCACCAATCGCTGGAGCGAACCCATGTATGACGACATTCCTTCCGTCACCCTGCCATCAGGAAAAGAGGTTCCGGCCCTTGGCCTCGGCACCTGGAACATGGGGGAGACGCGATCATCCGCGCCGCAGGAGGTCGAAAGCATCCGCAAGGCGATCGATCTCGGCATGACGCTGGTCGACACGGCGGAAATGTATGCGGACGGCAGATCGGAAGAGGTGGTCGGCGCGGCCATCGCCGGCCGTCGACAGGACGTGTTTCTGGTCAGCAAGGTCTATCCCTGGAACGCCAGCGAAAGAGGCACGGCGGAGGCCTGCGAGCGCAGCCTTGCAAGGCTCGGCACCGACCATATCGACCTCTATTTGCTGCACTGGCGTGGCGAGCACCCGCTTGCAGAAACCGTGGCGGCTTTCGAAAGGCTGAAGCGCGACGGCAAGATCGGCGACTGGGGCGTCTCCAATTTCGACAGCGACGACATGGAGGAGCTTTTCGCGGTTCCTGACGGCAAGAACTGCGCCGCCAATCAGGTGCTATACAACCTGTCCCGACGCGGGCCGGAGTTTTCACTGCTGCCGTGGTGCCAGGAGCATGGCGTGCCGCTGATGGCCTATTCCCCGATCGAACAGGGCCGCATTTTGAAGAACCATGAACTCATCCGCATCGCCAAGGCCTATCAGGCAACCCCGGCCCAGCTGGCGCTCGCCTTTCTGCTGGAAAGGGACGGCGTCATCGCCATTCCGAAATCCGCCAGCATCGCGCGGGTCGAGGAAAACCGCGGTGCGACGGATCTTGAAATAACCGATGAAGACTGGGCGGCGCTCGATGCCGCCTTCCCGCCACCGACGCGCAGAACCGCGCTGGAAATGCTTTGATATAACAGTACGTTAAGAGACTGTCCGGAATCTGTCGATCAGGCAGTTGAATCGGAATGTGAGCAAAGCAATTGTGCCACCGCCACGGCAGGCCGCACTTGAAAAAAACGGCGCGGAAAGCCGCGCCGTTGTGTCCAAAAAGCACCGCTCCGTTACGGTATACGCCGCTCATATTCTTCTTTCAGTCCCAGCCATGTATCCCAGAACGGCCCCGGCTCCTTCTCCTGAAGACGGGCGGCGAGAATGTCGAGATGCACATGCCAGCCAGCGCTGACGTCAAGCCTCGTCCTCCTGTCGGCAAGCCGGCGATGAACCAGCGTCAGCAGCACATCCTTGCCAAGAGCCTGAAGTTCGATCGAGACCTCGCCACCTTCGCCCCAACTAAAGACGAGACGGTGCGGTGGAACCACGGTAATGATGCGGGAGGCCATACGGTCTTCTTCGGAAAAGCCTTCCGGGCGCCGGCCCGGCGGATCGGAAAGCTCATCGTTGCGCCACACCAGTTCGAACGGCGCATCCGGCGCAAGCCGCATTTCACCGGACGCCAGCCAGCGGCGGCGAAGTTCACTTTGTGTCAGATAGGCCCAGACCCGGTCGATCGGTCCCGGCAGCAGCCGTTCGATCTTCAGGGTCGTCGGCTCGACGAGACGGCCATAGGCGTCAGGCATTGCAATATCAGCCATTGTCATTTCCTCCATCTGCAGGGATTTTTCCCTGATCATCCTCCCTGAGCATCTGCTCAAGAATATCGAGGCGACTGCCCCAGAACTGCCGGTAGAAATCCAGCCATTCATGCGCTTCCGCCAACCGTTCCGGCGAAAGGCGGCAGACATGGGTGCGCCCCCTCACCTCACGGCGGATGAGCCCGGCATTTTCCAGCGCCTTGATGTGCTTTGAAGCCGCAGCGAGCGATATGTCGAACGGCTGGGCCAGCTGGCTTACCGTGCGCTCGCCGCGGGACAGATCACGCAGCATCGTGCGTCGCGTGGCATCGCCAAGAGCATGAAAGACGGTGTCGAGATGTGAAGCAGATAATTCAACCATGTTGTTGAATATAGACTGCCGATCCAGAAAGTCAACCATACGGTTGAATGTTGGATCGAGCGGAACAACGCCATAAAAAACGTATGGCCCGCCCGTCTGCAAGAGGATTATACGGTGTTCTGATCAGTCTGCGTCAACGTATACGGTCTCATGGGTAACTCCCATGGCCAAGATGGACATCCGCACGTTCAGAGCCCCATA
>NZ_LMVK01000006.1 GCF_001541315.1 Agrobacterium tumefaciens str. B6
CTTCTCATATTCAATTGTCAAAAAACAGACCGTATCAAACAGTCACAAAATCATTCCCCCAAAGCCTAAACCCCGGGAAACAAACAAGCTATCAGCCCATCCGCTTGATTTCTTTAGAACGAAAGTCGTCGTCGCCAGCAGCGCCGCCGCCCTCGTTCAGTGAGCGGACTTATAAATCCACCCCACCAAACAAGTCAACACAGCAATATCAAAAAAATCAAGAAATGTGACAGATCCCTGATTTTAAAAGGGAATTTCGTTTTCACCAGCCGATCGGCTTAAAACCGCCCCGCCGTGCCTGTGGTTTTGCACAGGAGAACAGCCCAACGGGCGGCAAGGCGGGTCTCGCGCCTTCTTTTAGCCCCCTTCCTCGCTAATTGCTTTGCCAACGAAGCGTTAATACGAGACATGCCCGCGCGTGTCCTTATATGGGCTGTTGCGGCATGTCCGCCGGTGCGTCGACCGATTTGACTCACAGCTTTGAAAGTTGCACACCTTCGCCTGAAGTTTCTGGAGAACGCATGACCGACGGGGCACAGCTGGTATGACTGCGGATCGCAATGTGATCCGGTCGCTAGGCACAGAACCGCCAATTCTGGCGGAAGGACGCCGTGCACCCGATCGCCGCGAAATTTCGCTCAGATGGCTTTCCGGCACGTTCCTGACCGGCATTACCTCTTCCATATTGATGGGCGTGGCGCTGTTTGCCGCTCTCGACGGCCGCCAGCAGCTTGCCATTCCCGCCGAAGCCTTCGCCAAGGCGGATATGGGCAACAACGCTACGGAAGCCGCCCGTCGGGGCACACGCCTCGTCGCACCGAATATCGCGGCCCGGCCATCCGACCGGTCGATCATGGAAGTCTCCACCGTTATCAATGAAGGCGACAAGGAAGTGGTCCGCAAGGTCCCCTTCTCCCACGTCAAGATCCCGCTGGCGGCAAATTACGCCAAGCAGGACGACTATCCCGCCTTCGATCCCCTGAATATTTTCGCGAGCAACGAGGACAAGGACGCATCGGCGCCCGCACCAAGCCGGACTGGAACGATCTACGGCTCCGAGGTGGAATCCGAAGTCAGCCTGAAGACAGTCGCCTTTCCCGTTCAGCACTCCAAATATCCCTTCGCCGGCTCCCTGAGTTTCGACGAGGTTGAGGAGGCGGTACGTTCGAACGGCTCGATCCTGACGGATGGCAACGAACAGCTTACCGCGCTCTATTACATCGACCCCCGCCGTTTCGATAATGATGAAGGCGATGTCGATATCACCGCCGGCCTCGCGGCCCGCGTCGTTGAACAGAACATGTCGGTTTCGACCCCGCAGTCAGCCTCGGTGCCCGTCAAGGAATATGCCGACGACGTGATCCCTGCCCGCCAGACCGAGACCATCGAAGCCGCCCTCTTTGGCGCCGGCTATTCGAAGGCACAGTCGTCGGAAATCGCAAGCCTGCTGTCGCCGCAACTCCAGTCGAACAATGTCGAAAGCGGCGACGTGCTGCGCGTCGGCATTATTCAGGAAGACGACAAGAGCGACATCGTGCGCGTGAGCCTTTACCGCAAGGGCCGCCACATGGTCACCATGGCCATTGATGACCGCAAGCGTTTCATCAAGGCCAGCGAACCGCCGAAGCTCGACGCGGTGGCGACCGCCTTCGACAGCACCCCGGCACCTGCCGCCGGTCGCGATCTGCCGAGCGTTTATGACGGTGTCTACCGTGCGGCCCTGGCTTACGGCATGAACCAGAGCATGGTTTCCCAACTCATCAAGCTTCTGGCCAGCAGCGTCGATTTTCAGGCGCAGCTCAAGCCGGCGGATACGCTGGAAGCCTTCTTCTCCGTGGAAGACGCGGATGGCAAGGCGACGGACAAGTCGGAACTGCTCTACGTCAACGCCAAGTTCGGCGACAACGAGACACGTTTTTACCGGTTCCAGAATCCCGACGATAACAGCATCGATTATTTCGACGAGAACGGCAAAAGCATCCGGCAGTTCCTGTTGCGCAACCCCGTTCCTAACGGCCGCATGACCTCAGGTTTCGGCATGCGCCGCCACCCGGTTTTGAAGTTCAGCCGCATGCATACCGGCACCGACTGGGCCGCCGCCCGCGGTACGCCGATTATCGCGACGGGCAACGGCACCGTCGAGAAGGCCGGATGGGCCTCGGGTTACGGTAACCAGACCCTGATCCGCCATGCCAATGGCTACGTCTCTTCCTATAACCACCAGAGCGCCATCGCCAAGGGTGTCACCGAGGGCTCCAAGGTCCGGCAGGGCCAGGTCATCGGTTATGTGGGATCGACCGGCCTTTCGACCGGCGCGCATCTGCATTACGAGCTGATCGTCAACGGCACCAAGGTGGACGCGATGAAGGTGCGCCTGCCGGGTGGCAAGTCGCTTTCCGGCGATGCGCTCGCGCGGTTCTCCGATGAGAGAAAACGTATCGACAATCTGCTGAATATTGACGAAAAGCCCAATCAGGTGGCGAGCCGCTAATTCGCCGGACCTTTACCGCCCGAAAAGCTGCCAAATGAAAAGGGCTCCGTTTCCGGAGCCCTTTCGTTTTATGCCGCATCGGCTTATGCCGCATCGGCCGTTTCGGCTTCGGCCTCGCCCTTTGCGGGCTTGACCTTGAACAGCAGCCGGTCGGTGCCCGAGGTCACCTTGACCCGCGAACCGTCAGGAACTTCGCCGCCGAGGATCATTTCGGCAAGCCTGTCCTGAACCGCCTTCTGGATCACCCGCTTCAGCGGACGCGCGCCGTAAGCCGGATCGTAACCCTTGTTGGCAAGCCAGCTGCGGGCATCCTCATCCAGTTCGAGCGAAATCTTGCGATCGCCGAGCAGCGAGATGAGACGCTTCAGCTGGATTTCGACAATTGCACCCATCTCATCGCGCCGCAGGCGGTGGAAGAGGATGATATCGTCGATACGGTTGAGGAATTCCGGCCGGAAATGCGACCGGACCCGCTCCATCACCAGATCACGAACCGAATCCACATCGTCATTGTCGCCCATCTGCGTCATGAATTCCGAGCCGAGGTTCGAGGTCATGATGATGATGGTGTTCTTGAAATCGACGGTGCGGCCCTGGCCGTCCGTCAGACGGCCATCATCCAGCACCTGCAGCAGGACGTTAAAGACGTCAGGATGCGCTTTTTCAATCTCGTCGAACAGCACGACCTGATAGGGCCGGCGGCGAACCGCTTCCGTCAGGGCACCGCCCTCTTCATAACCGACATAGCCGGGAGGTGCGCCGATCAGCCGGGCAACGGAGTGTTTCTCCATATATTCCGACATGTCGAGACGAACCATCGCGGTTTCGTCGTCGAACAGGAAGCGGGCCAAGGACTTGGTCAGCTCGGTCTTGCCCACGCCCGTCGGGCCGAGGAAGATGAACGAACCGATCGGCCGGTTGGGATCCTGCAGGCCGGCGCGCGAACGGCGAACCGCCTTGGACACCGCCTGAACAGCCTCGCCCTGCCCGACAACGGACTTGGCAAGCTCGTCTTCCATGCGCAGCAGCTTTTCGCGCTGGCCTTCCAGCATCTTGTCGACCGGAATGCCCGTCCAGCGGGAAACGACATGGGCGATGTTATCGGCCGTGACAACTTCCTGAACCATCGAACCGACACCGCTGCTGTCGCGGGCTTCCGCCGCAGCCAGTTCCTTTTCGAGGCCGGGAATGATGCCATAGGTCAGCTCGCCAGCGCGCTGGAACTGGCCGTTGCGCTGGGCAATTGCCAGTTCGTTGCGGGCTTCGTCCAGCCGCTTCTTCAAGTCTGCGGCGTGGCCGAGCTTCTGCTTTTCCGCCTGCCAGCGGGCCGTCAGCGCATCTGCCTTTTCTTCCGTATCGGCCAACTCGTCCTCGAGCTTCTTGAGGCGGTCGGCGGAGGACTGGTCCGTCTCCTGCTTCAAGGCTTCGCGTTCGATCTTCAGCTGAATGATGCGGCGATCCAACTCGTCCAGTTCTTCCGGCTTGGAATCCACCTGCATGCGAAGACGCGAAGCGGCCTCGTCCATCAGATCGATTGCCTTGTCGGGCAGGAACCGGTCGGTGATGTAGCGGTTGGAAAGCGTCGCAGCTGCAACAAGGGCGGAATCCGAGATACGAACCTTGTGGTGCTGTTCGTATTTTTCCTTCAACCCGCGCAGGATCGAGATCGTGTCCTCAACGGTCGGCTCATCCACCAGCACAGGCTGGAAACGGCGGGCAAGGGCCGGATCCTTTTCCACATGCTTGCGATATTCATCGAGCGTGGTGGCGCCGACGCAGTGCAACTCGCCACGGGCAAGCGCGGGCTTCAAGAGGTTGGACGCATCCATCGCGCCATCGGCCTTGCCGGCGCCGACCAGCGTGTGCATCTCGTCGATGAACAGGATGATGCCGCCGTTTTCGGCCTGCACCTCGTTCAGCACAGCCTTCAGACGCTCTTCAAACTCACCGCGATATTTCGCACCGGCAATCAGCGCGCCCATATCGAGCGCCATCAGCTTCTTGTCCTTCAGGCTTTCGGGCACATCGCCATTGACGATGCGCAGCGCAAGACCTTCGGCAATCGCCGTTTTACCGACACCGGGTTCACCGATCAGCACGGGATTATTCTTGGTACGGCGCGACAGGACCTGAATAGTGCGGCGAATTTCGTCGTCGCGACCGATCACCGGATCGAGCTTGCCTTCGCGGGCTTCCTCCGTCAGATCGCGCGCGAACTTCTTCAGCGCGTCAAAGCCCTGTTCGGCGTTGGCGCTGTCAGCCGTGCGGCCCTTGCGGATGTCGTTGATGACCTGATTGAGCGCCTGCGCCGTTGCACCCGCCTTCTTCAGGGAAGCCGAGGTGGAAGCGGAGCTTTCAATGGCAAGCGCCTGCAGAAGACGCTCGACGGTGACAAAACTGTCCCCGGCCTTCTTGGCAATATCTTCCGCGGTCGAGAACACTTTGGCGAGCGGCGCGGTGAGCGAAAGGCCACCATTTCCACCGGAAACCTTGGGCAATTTCGCAAGTGCCGCATCATTGGCAAGACGCCCTTCCTTGGCGCTGCCGCCGGCGCGCTCGATCAGCGATGCCGCCATGCCCTGCTCGTCATCGAGCAGAACCTTCAGAACGTGTTCGGGCGAAAACTGCTGATGGTTTTCGGCAAGCGCAAAGGTCTGCGCCGATTGCAGAAAACCACGAACGCGCTCGGAGTATTTTTCAATATTCATAGTCGAACCTCCATAGACCGGCCCGCCCGCTTTCGGCACGGCTCCGGGTGTTAGGGTTGAGGCTCCCTCAAAAGGCAAGCCCCGCTACGACAGCCGTGTTCAAAGGATTTCACGATCGCCGCCTCTTGAAGGTCGGTTGCCGGCGAATGCGGCTTCCGTCCTTCCTGCACGAATATGGGAGGCATTTTCATCGGTTTAAAGGGGAGAAAATCCACCATCCGGGAAATTTTCATACGAACCGACAGGCGTCAATTCGCCGCGTGAAATCCACGCTGACGGCCAGCGGAATGTTCATAGCCAATCGCAAAAAACAAAAAACTCCGGCAAGCCGGAGTTTTTCGATCGCAGAGTGGTTTGCAGAAGCTGCTTATTCGGCAGCGTTCTCAAGCGTGGCAGGTGCAGCGTCGTCACCGGCCGGCGCATCTTCGCCTTCGGCGCCTTCCGCAGCGGCGGTGCGGCGCGGGCGGCGCGGGCGCGGCCCTGTTGCACGGCGTGTCTTCGGTGCACGTTCAGCCGCCGGAGCTTCCGCCTGCTGCTGCTCTTCCTCAACGGCCACTTCCATGGGAGTGCCTTCGATGACCGGCTGCGGCGCCTGGCTGGCGTCGTAAACCGGCGGCTGCTGTTCGGCGGCCACCTGCGGCTGGCGTGGCTGACGTTCCTGCCGCTCGCGGCGGTCCGGACGCTCACGACGCTCCTGGCGCGGTTCGTTCCGCTCAGTACGCTCCTGGCGTTCGGGCTGCTGCGCGCGCTCGACCTGTTCGGCCTGCTGCTGCGGTGCAACGCCGCCTTCATCGCCGTCATTCACATCCATATCGTCGCCATCGGCACCGCTATATTCGCCGCGATCGTCGCGCTGGAAGCGTTCCTGCATCTGGGCCTGAGCCGAAGCGATGATGCGGTTATAATGTTCAGCGTGCTGCAGATAGTTCTCAGCGATCACGCGGTCGCCGGAACTCTGCGCGTCGCGCGCCAGAGCCGCGTATTTTTCCGCTATATGCTGGGCTGTGCCACGGATTTTAACATCGGGGCCGGAGCTGTCATAAGTCCTGGTGAGCGGGTTGCCGCCCTTGCGGTTGAAGTTGTTGTTGTTACCGCCACCATTGTTATTGTTGTTGCTTCCACGCCCCCGGCCGCGCTTGTTTTGCTGTCCTGGCCTCATCAATTGCTCACCTGAATTCTGTTTTGCTGACAATCTGGTTGTTTTCATGCAATTCCGGGCGGAAAACCGCTGGAAATTTTTCCTGAAATTGCTCCATCACGCGCCTTGCCGAAGATAACCCCGGGACAAGACCTCGCGTATGACGACCGGCTGCGCAAATGCTGCACCGAGCCGCCTGCGAACAAAGTTTACTGATTCACATGCCGGAAACGCCCAGCCTTTCAGGGCTCTCAAAAGAACCCGCTTCGGGACTGACCCATACCCTGACGAATCTGTGTTCGTCCTCAGCCACCCGGCATGTGGCCGCAAACTATCCCGCTTCATGCGGAAATCCAAGCCTTTTCTTTTGCTGTGCAAAAAATCCGCAGACATATCGCGAACAACTATCTCCGGAAGGTCAAAACTCTGTCGTTACCGCCATAATCCTTCACGGCGTCCAGAAGAGAGAAGCCGTGGGAAGCAAATATAGCGGAAACATCAAGCCTTTGATCGAAACCGATCTCCACACCGACAATCCCGTTTTCCACAAGAAAGCGGCCTGCATCGGCAGCGATGAGGCGGTACGGTGCAAGGCCGTCCTGACCTCCGTCCAGCGCCGTCATCGGATCGTGGTTACGAACCTCTTGGTCAAGCGTTGCGACGATATCAGTCCTTATATAAGGCGGATTCGACACAATTATGTCAAAGCTGCCAGAGATTTTTTCAAACCAGTCGCTGCGTATGGTCTCAAAGCGCGCGCCAAGATCATTTCGGGCCGCATTCCTGGCCGCCGTTTCCAGCGCATCGGCGGAAATATCGCTGCCGATGCCGGTGGCATCGGGGCATTCTTTCAACAGCGCCAGACAGATCGCGCCCGTGCCGGTGCCCATGTCGAGAATGCGGGCGCTGCCCTTGGCGGAGATGGCTTTTTTCAGCTCCGGCAACAGCGTGTCGACCAGAACTTCCGTATCCGGCCGGGGCTCGAGCGTCTCCTTTGACAGAAGAAGATCGAGGCCATGAAATTCCCGGTGGCCGAGAATGCGGTGAACGGGTTCGCCATTCGCCCGCCTGTCGATCATGGTGGCGATACGGGCGCGTTCTTCCGGCGTAACGACACGATCAGGCTTCATCACGAAATCGGTCAATGAAAAATCGATGACCTCCGCAATCAGGAGCCGTGCATCGAGAAGCGGATCATCGATCCCTGCCGCCTGCAGCCTTTTGCGGGCGGCGGCAAGCGCGCTCGCAACGCTCGCTTCGGCCGCCGTGCTCAAAGCTGCTCGCCGAGCTGGGCAAGCTGACCGGCCTGATAATCGGCGATCAGCGCATCCACGAGTTCATCGATTTCGCCCTCGATCATCCGGTCGAGCTTGTAGAGCGTGAGGTTGATGCGGTGATCGGTGACACGACCCTGCGGGAAATTATAGGTGCGAATGCGCTCGGAGCGGTCGCCGGAACCCACCTGGCTCTTGCGGTCCGCCGAACGTTCGCTCTCCACTTTCTGGCGTTCGATATCGTAAAGCCGCGAGCGCAGAACCTGCATGGCCTTGGCGCGGTTCTGATGCTGGGATTTCTCCGAACTGGTGACGATCAGACCTGTCGGAAGATGGGTGATACGAACGGCCGAGTCGGTGGTGTTGACGTGCTGGCCGCCCGCACCGGAAGCACGCATCGTATCGATGCGAATGTCTTCCGGGCGAATTTCGACGTCGATGTCTTCCGCTTCCGGCAGCACGGCAACCGTGGCGGCCGAGGTGTGGATGCGGCCGCTCGCTTCCGTTTCCGGCACGCGCTGCACCCGGTGTACGCCGGATTCGAACTTCAGCTTGGAAAATACCCCTCGCCCGCTGATCGTGGCGATGATTTCTTTGTAACCGCCCGCTTCACCCTCGCTGGCGGAAAGCACTTCGACTTTCCACCCCTTGGTCGATGCAAAACGCTCATACATGCGGAAGAGATCACCGGCAAAAAGTGCCGCCTCGGAGCCGCCGGTGCCGGCGCGGATTTCAAGGATCGCGCTTTTTTCGTCCGCCGCATCCTTCGGCAGCAACAGGACCTGCATGTCCTTTTCAAGCTCGCCGATGCGGGTCTCGATTTCCGGCAGCTCCATTTCCGCCAGGTCGCGCATATCCCTGTCGGTCGTCTTGTCAGCAAGCAACGCCTCGAGATCGGCCGCTTCGGAGACCGCCTTCTCGTATTCGCGGATCTTCTTCACCACCGGCTCGAGTTCGGAATATTCCGAAGCCAGCTTCACATAAACATCCGCTGCAGGCCCGGCCGACATACGCGCTTCGATCTCGCCGAAACGTCTTTCCAACTCGCGCATTTTTTCGACGGGAAGCTTCGCCACCAGTCACTCCAATATTGAAACAGGTCTTTTTAAATGGGAATGGAATGCGTCGCCGCAAAGCGTAACAACACCTCGCGCGCACTTTCCAGCGAATTATGGTCGTCCAGCGCCGCGTTCAGCTCATCGGCAAGGCGCGCGGCATCAAGCCCGAGCAGCATGGCCTTCACGGGGCCGATCGCCGTCGGCGACATCGAAACCGAACGAAAACCGAGACCAATCAAAGCCATGGCCGACAGCGGCTTGCTCGCCATTTCACCGCACAGCGTCACCGAAGTGTGGTGCCTTTCGCCGGCGCGCACGATATCGCGCAGAATGCGCAGGAACGGCTTGCCCAAATTATCGAAACGATCCGAAACACGAGCATTGCCGCGATCGACCGCCATCGAGAACTGGAACAGGTCATTCGAGCCGACGGAGACGAAATCCACCTCCTGCATCAGCTCATCGAGCTGCCACATCAGCGAAGGCACTTCCAGCATCGCGCCGAATTGCAGCTTTTTCGGCAGCGCGTGGCTGAATTTCGAGAGATGCTGCACTTCCTTCTGGAGAAGGTCGCGCGCGGCGCGGATTTCGGACACTTCCGTCACCATCGGCAGCATCATGCGCAATTCAGCACCGGAGGCGGCGCGCAGCAGCGCGCGCATCTGCGTGCGCATCAGGCCCGGACGGTCGAGCGACAGGCGGATCGCCCGCCAGCCAAGCGCCGGGTTTTCCTCTTCCTGGCCGCGCATATAGGACACAACCTTGTCGCCGCCGATATCCAGCGTGCGGAAGGTGACGCTTTTTCCCTTCGCCTGCCGCAGAACGGACCGGTAGAAAGCCTCCTGCTCCTCGCCCTTCGGCATGTTGGAGGCAATCATGAATTGCAGCTCGGTGCGGAAAAGGCCGATGCCGTCAGCGCCGGATTCCTCCAGCTGCGGCAGGTCCACGAGAAGGCCTGCATTCATTTTCAAGTTGACCTTCTGGCCATCCTTGGTGATCGGCTCGACATTACGAAGCGCGCGGAACTGCTCCTGCCGCTTGGCACGCAGGCGAACTTTTTCCTCATAGGCGCGCTGCAGATCCGACATCGGACGCAGATGCACCTGACCGTCATCACCATCGATGATGATGGGATCGTTATTTTCAGCAAGTGCGACGATGCCCGTCGCCTGCCCGATGATCGGAATGCCCATGGCACGCGCCACGATGACGACATGGCTCGTCACCGCGCCGTCTTCGAGCACAAGACCGCGCAGTTTTTCGCGCGGATAATCCAAGAGTTCGGCGGCACCCATGGCGCGGGCCAGAACGATGGCGTCGAGCGGGAAATCCTGCTCGGGACCACGCCCGCCGAAACCGATGAGCTGGCGCAGCAGCCGGTTGGCGAGATCGTCGAAATCATGCATGCGTTCGCGCAGGTAAGGATCGGTCAGGCGCATCATGCGCGCCTTGGTGTCGCTCTGCACCTTTTCGACAGCCGCTTCCGCCGTCAGGCCGTTGCGGATCGCCTCTTCCATGCGGCGTACCCAGCCCTGATCGTGGGCAAACATGCGATAGGTCTCGAGAACTTCGCGATGTTCTCCCTCGGTCGGCACGTCACGGCGCTGCAACATGTCGTCGATCGACAGGCGTAGCGACCCAATGGCATCGGCAAGACGCCGGATTTCCGTATCCGCATCTTCATTGAGGAGATTGGTGACGACAATGCGGGGATCATGCAGCACGACGTGACCAAGACCGATGCCTTCGCCATAGGCGTCGCCATCGATGGAAACGGCACGCGTCAGATCAAGCTCCACACCGGGGCGGGTGATCTTTTTCAACTCGCCGCTCGCCACTATTTCAGCGATAAGCATCGCGGTTGTCTCGAGCGCTTCAATTTCATCCTCCCGGTATGTTCGGCTGGCCTTGTTCTGGACCACAAGAACGCCAAGAGTGCGACCGGAGCGCAAAATCGGCACGCCGAGGAAGGAATGATAAATTTCCTCACCGGTTTCAGGAAGATAGCGGAAAGCCGGATGCGCCTGCGCATCGGAAAGATTGAGCGGCTGGGCCGAAGCGGCAATCGTGCCGACAAGACCCTGCCCCATTTTCAGCTGTGCGAGATGCACGGCATCCTTGTTGAGACCTTCGGTGGCGTAAAGTTCCAGCACGCTGTCGGAGCGCAGCACGTAGACCGAGCAAACCTCCGCCACCATGTTGCTGGCAATCTGACGGACGATCTGGTCCAGACGGTCCTGCGGTTCAAGGTGCTCCGCCATCATTTCGCGCAGCCGCTTGAGCAGGACGCGCGGACCTGCGGAAAGGTCTCTCATCGCGTTTGCTCCCCGACGCTTCCGATCCGAATGTCATAATATTCGAGAATCAAAACGTCATTTAAAAATTTATAGCGCGAGAAGCGCGTCCCGCAAGGGACACGCTTTCATGAAACGCCACATCGGAAGAACGCAACTCCGAAGAATCGGAGCATCGGGAACCGATGTCTCGGCTTCAAGCCTTATCGAGGCCGTAGGCGGAATGCAAAGTGCGGACCGCAAGTTCGGCATAGGCGCCGTCGATCAGGATCGAAATCTTGATCTCGGACGTGGTGATGGCCTTGATGTTGATATTCTTCTCGGCAAGCGCCTTGAACGCGCTGGCCGCAACGCCCGCATGGCTGCGCATGCCGATACCGATCACCGAAACCTTGGCGAGACCCGTTTCGTTCTGCGCGACGTCGAAGCCGATCTGGGCCTTGTTGTCATCCAGAACCTTCAGAGCCTTGGCAACATCGCCCGAGGGAACGGTGAAGGTCATGTCGGTGCGCGAACCATCTTCGGAGATGTTCTGCACGATCATGTCGACATTGATATGCGCTTCCGCGAGCGGCCCGAAGATCGCGGCGGAGACGCCCGGACGGTCGGCCACGCGGCGCAGCGAGATCTGTGCTTCATCCTTGGCATAGGCGATGCCGGTTACGACTTCCTGTTCCACGATTTCATCCTCGTCACAAATCAAAGTACCGGGCGGGTTGATGAGGTCGCCCATGCCCGGCGCATCGGGATCCTCGAAACTGGAGCGAACGAAGGTGCGCACCTTGTGTACCATGGCAAGCTCGACCGAGCGAACCTGCAGAACCTTCGCGCCGAGAGACGCCATTTCGAGCATTTCCTCGAAGGCGATCTTCTTCATGCGGCGAGCCTTGGGCTCGATGCGCGGATCGGTGGTGTAGACGCCATCGACGTCAGTGTAGATGTCGCAGCGATCCGCCTTGACGGCGGCAGCGATGGCGACAGCGGACGTATCCGAGCCGCCGCGACCGAGCGTCGCGATGCGGTTGTCAGGACCGATACCCTGGAAGCCGGCAACGACGGCAACCTGGCCTTCGCCCATGCGGTGGACGATATCCGAACCGTCGATCTCGAGAATGCGGGCGGCGCCATGCGCATTGTCGGTGCGGATCGGAATCTGCCAGCCCTGCCAGGAGCGCGCATTGATGCCCATGGATTGCAGCGTGATCGCCAGAAGACCCGATGTCACCTGTTCGCCTGATGCGACAACCGCGTCATATTCGCGCGCGTCGAAGAACGAAGCGGCGTTGGCGCCGGCAACCTTCGCGGCGTTCTGCACCCAGTCCACCAGCTCATTGGTTTTGCCGGACATGGCGGAAACGACCACGGCCACTTCATGGCCGGCATCCACTTCGCGTTTCACATGCCGTGCGACATTGTGAATGCGTTCGAGGTTCGCGACGGACGTGCCGCCGAATTTCATGACAATGCGAGCCATAGCCTTGACCAGTACCATCCCATTTTCCCGCCGGCTCCCTCTGGAAACGGACGGACAAGAACAAACCCAGTCGGCCCTTCCTGACAAAGAGCCTCAAGTTGCGGGTCTCTTAGCGAAAAGGCGGGGGGCACGCAATGCCGTTTATGAACCATGCGGTACGCCTTTTTCGGGAGCCTGAGCATGGAACAATGGCGCAAGGAAGCGCCGGCGGGATAAAGCACACGCAAAAGAGCGTACCGCAGTGCACTGTACAAACGGGCCCATTCGCAGTATGAGCGCGGCAATGCAACCGGCCAGATGGCCGAAATGGCCTGTATCGGCTGCCCCGGAGACTTTAGGACCTATTGGTTTCGGGCGGATGCGGGCAGCTTCATATCCGAAAGACGGTAGATGACAGACACCCAGGGTATCGCCCCGGCGATCGCGCAGGCGTTGGAAAAACGCGGCTACAAAGATTTGACCCCCGTGCAGCAGGCCATGCTTGCGCCGGAACTCGCCGACAAGGACGCGCTGGTTTCCGCGCAGACCGGTTCCGGCAAGACGGTCGCCTTCGGCATCGCGCTTGCGACCACGCTGCTGCGCGACGACAACCGCTTCGGACAGGCTTCCGCGCCGCTGGCGCTTGCCATTGCGCCAACCCGCGAACTGGCCATGCAGGTCAAGCGCGAACTGGAATGGCTTTATGAGTTTGCCGGTGTTTCCATTGCCTCCTGCGTTGGCGGCATGGACATCCGCAATGAGCGGCGGGCGCTGGAGCGCGGCGCGCACATCGTCGTCGGCACGCCCGGTCGTCTCTGCGACCACATCAAGCGCAATGCACTTGATCTGTCCTCCATCCGTGCGGTTGTGCTTGACGAAGCCGACGAGATGCTCGACCTCGGTTTCCGCGAAGATCTGGAATTCATTCTGGAAGAATCGCCCGACGATCGCCGCACGTTGATGTTCTCGGCCACCGTGCCGCGCAGCATCGCCAAGCTTGCCGAAAGCTACCAGAAGAATGCCGTGCGCATCGCCACTGCTTCCGAACAGAAGCAGCATGTGGATATCGAATATCGCGCCATGCTGGTGTCCCCGGCAGACCGCGAAAACGCCATCATCAATGCGCTGCGCTTCTATGAAGCCCGCAACGCCATCGTTTTCTGCTCCACCCGTGCGGCCGTCAACCATCTGACAGCGCGACTGAATAATCGCGGCTTTGCCGTCGTGGCGCTGTCAGGCGAATTGACCCAGAACGAGCGCACCCATGCGCTGCAGGCCATGCGCGATGGCCGCGCCCGCGTCTGCGTTGCGACCGACGTTGCCGCGCGCGGCATCGACCTGCCGGGTCTCGAACTCGTCATACACGCCGACCTTCCGACCAATTCCGAAACGCTTCTGCACCGCTCCGGCCGTACCGGCCGCGCCGGCCAGAAGGGCGTCAGCGCCATCGTGGTGCCGGTCAACCAGCGCCGCAAGGCAGAACGCCTGCTTGAGGGCGCCAAGGTCAGCCCAGCATGGGTTCGTCCGCCTTCCGCCGAAGAGATCGTCGAGCGCGACGGCGCCCGGCTTCTGGCCGATCCTTCGCTGACCGAGGCTGTAGCCGACGACGAACGCGATTTCGTCACCAAGCTCCTGGAACAGCATGGCGCGGAAAAGGTCGCCGCCGCTTTCGTGCGTCTTTACCACGCCGGACGGTCTGCACCTGAAGACATCACGGAAGTCTCGCTGGACAACAGCCGCAAGCCGCGCCGCGACAGTTTCGAGACGGTCGAAAACGATGCCCCGCGCCGCGAACGCTCCGATTTCGCCGACAGCGCGTGGTTTTCGCTGTCCGTCGGCCGCAAGCAGAGCGCCGAGCCGCGCTGGCTCATCCCCATGCTCTGCCGCTTCGGCAAGATCCCCCGCCAGGATATCGGCGCGATCCGCATGCAGCAGACGGAGACCTTCGTGGAACTGGCGGCCGATGCCGTCGACCGTTTCACCTCCGCCATCGGCAAGGACATGATGCTCGAAAAGGGCATCCGTCTGAAGGCGCTGGAAGGCAAGCCGGAAATAACCGGCGGCTTCCGCGAAGATACGCGTCCGGCCAAGGCCCAGCGCAAGTTCAGCAAATCGGACAATGCGGCCGCTCCCCGCGACGACCGCAAGACTGACGACAAGCCCTGGAAAAAGAAAAAGCCCTTCGGCGACAAGCCGAAATACGAGGGCAAGAAGGACAGGCCCTTCGAAAAGCGTGGACCGAAGCCGACAAAGGGCTGAGGTCGACCCTTCGCAAGCCTCGGAAATTTCGGATCCCGTTCATTCGGGGCCTGAGGCCGGCGGCAAGGTTTCTGCCGTCATGCCGGCCTTGAGCCGGCATCCAGCCACGGCGCTTCGCGCCGTGAGAAGACTCTCCCGCGATCAAGGACTTGATCGCGCTGGACCCCGGACTAAATCCGGGGTGACGGTGGGGTGCTACGAATTCGCCAAACTATTTGGGTCGCCTCCAACAAAAAAGCCCCGCTTTCGCGGGGCTTTTTCTATTTCCCTCAATCAAAACGCCTGCAATCAGAACTCCAGCGCGCGGTCGCCGTTTTCGTCCTTGATGCGGTTCGGAAGACCGATCTTGTTCAGAATGTTCAGGAACGGCTTCGGCGGCAGTTCTTCAACGTTCGCCATCTGCTTCACGTCCCATTCGCCTGTCGCAATCAGCATGGCGGCGGCGACCGGGGGAACGCCGGCGGTGTAGGAAATGCCCTGCGAGCCGACTTCCTCATAGGCTTCCTTGTGGTCAGCCACGTTATAGATGAAGACTTCGCGTTCCTTGCCGTCCTTGATACCCTTGACGATATCGCCAATGCAGGTCTTGCCGACATAATCGGGCGCCAGAGAAGACGGATCGGGCAGCACGGCCTTCACCACCTTGAGCGGCACGACTTCAAGGCCTTCAGCCGTCTTGACCGGCTTCTCCGACAGGAGGCCGAGGTTCTTCAGCACGGTGAAGACATTGATGTAGTGATCGCCGAAACCCATCCAGAAGCGCACATCCGCGCCGTCCATGTTCTTGGACAGCGAATGCACTTCGTCATGGCCGGTCATGTAGGCCTTCTGCTTGCCGACGACAGGCAAGTCGAATTCCTGGCCGACTTCGAACATCTGGTTCGTCTGCCACTCACCCTTCTGCCAGGAATAAACGACGCCGGTGAATTCGCGGAAGTTGATTTCCGGATCGAAGTTGGTGGAGAACCAGCGGCCGTGGCTGCCGGCATTGATATCGACGATATCGACCGAGGTGACCTTGTCGAAATAGTCATCCTTGGCGAGACGCGCATAGGCGTTCACCACACCCGGGTCGAAGCCGACGCCGAGAATGGCGGTAATGCCCTTTTCCTTGCACTCTTCCGCGCGCTTCCACTCGTAGTTTCCGTACCACGGCGGCGCTTCGCAAATCTTGGTCGGATCCTCGTGGATCGCCGTATCCATATAGGCAACACCCGTGTCCATGCAGGCACGAAGAACGGACATGTTGACGAAAGCCGAACCGACATTGATGACGATTTCCACGCCGGTTTTTTTGATCAAGGCTTTCGTCGCCTCGATATCCATCGCGTCAAGCGCATGGGCCTCAAGTTTCACATCAGTCTTGAGGCTCTTCTTTTCGCGTACGGACTCGACAATCTTGCGGCACTTTCCCAAGGTCCGTGACGCAATATGAATGTCTCCCAATACATCGCTGTTCTGGGCGCACTTATGCGCCACGACCTGTGCTACGCCACCGGCGCCGATGATCAGAACGTTCTTCTTCATTTCAGGTGATGCCTCCTTTTCCCCGCAGGGATAAGCTTCGTTGGATGTTGAAACAGGGTTTAAGACAGGCTTTGCTCGAAATCGGCAAAGTCGAATTCACGAACGGCGCGCACGGTGCCGTCCAGTTCCTTGATGGCGATCGCCGGCATCTTCACGCCGTTGAACCAGTTCTTCTTGACCATCGTGTAACCGGCCGCATCCTGGAAGGAGATGCGGTCACCGACCTTCAGCTCCTTGTCGAAACGGAAGTCGCCGAAAATATCGCCGGCGAGGCAGGACTTGCCGCAGACCATATAGGGATGTTCGCCCTCATTCGGCGACACCTTGGCGGTTTCGCGGTAGATCAGCAGATCGAGCATATGCGCTTCAATCGAGCTGTCGACGATGGCGAGGTTCTTGCCGTTGAACAGCGTGTCGAGAACCGTCACTTCGAGCGTCGTGCTCCTGGTGATCGAGGCTTCGCCCGGCTCCAGATAGACCTGCACGCCGTATTTTTCCGAGAAGGCGCGCAGACGGTCGCAGAACTGGTCGAGCGGATAATTGTCGCCGGTGAAATGAATGCCGCCGCCGAGGCTCACCCATTCGGCGCGCGACAGCAGCGATCCGAATTTTTCCTCGATCTGCGTCAACATGCGGTCGAACAGCGAGAAATCACCGTTTTCGCAATTATTGTGGATCATGAAGCCGGAAATGCGATCCATGACCTTGTCGACCTTGGCGACATCCCATTCGCCGAGGCGGCTGAAGGGGCGCGCGGGATCGGCAAGATCAAAGCTCGAGGAGCTGACCTGCGGATTCAGACGCAGACCGCGCGTGATGCCGGAAGCCTTGTCCGCGAAACGCTCGAGCTGACCGATCGAATTGAAGATGATCTTGTCGGCATTCGCAATCACCTCGTCGATTTCATAATCGGCATAGGCGACGGAATAGGCATGGGTCTCGCCGCCGAATTTCTCGCGGCCGAGACGCACCTCATAAAGCGATGACGAGGTGGTGCCATCCATATATTGCGACATGAAATCGAACACCGACCATGTGGCGAAGCACTTCAGCGCCAGCAGCGCCTTGGCGCCGGATTTTTCCCGCACATAGGCAATCTTCTCCATGTTGCGAAGAAGTTTTGTCTTGTCGATAAGGTAATAGGGCGTCTGGAGCATGTCGTTTCACATATTGATTGAAGTCAAGGTACGTCTCGATGATGGGCCTTATATGATGCTTGTGACAGGAAAACAAATGTCCGGCACCGAATTCCCGGAAAATAGCCCCCGAGCCGAAATGCCTGTGAAGAAAACCCCTTCCCTTGCGGAACCAAGCCGGCATGGGCGCGTTTTAATGACGGACAGGCGGGTTTTTCGGCCGCCGTAACGAAGGTTCGTGAGCGGCGGCAATCTGTAACATACCGCCATTCCCATCAACGATGTTCAGGAAGGACTTCACCTATGGCAAGCGTGCGTAGCAACGTGAATGACAAGATCCAGCAATCCCTCGAAAACGGTGATGCAGCCGATGTGGCGGCGCAGCTCACCCAGCTTCGCGAAGATCTGGCAAATCTTGCCAAGAGCGTGAAGGCGCTCGGCGTCGGAGCATCGCACGAGCTAAAGGCGCAGGCAGCCCGTGTGGCCGATGACGCGCTGACCGCGTCCGGCGAAATGGCCGACAGCGTCCGCAGCGAAATCTCCACGCTGAATGACAATCTGACCGACCACGTCCAGAAGAACCCGCTGCAATCGCTCGGCATCGCCGTCGGCGTCGGTTTCGTGCTCGCCCTTCTGACGCGTCGATAAGGCCGCGCTCATGCTTGAGGCATTGCTGGTCTATCTGGGGGAGACCCAGCGCGAAGGGCGCGTCGTCACAAGGCGATTGCGCGCGACCATAATCCTGTCGGTTCTGACCGGGATATTCTTTCTGATCGCCTTCATCGCCGCCGTGGTGGCGGGGTCCATCTATCTTGCCCGGCATGTGGGTGCAGGCCCCGCAGCGCTCGTCGTCGCCGGCACGGCATTCCTGCTCGGCGTCATCATGCTGGTGGCGCTGGCGATCGTCAAACGCCCGAGAGTCTATGCCGCACGACCTGCTGTCGCACCTTTGACGGCAGCGCCGCTTGCCGCAGCGCCGCTGGCCCTGCAATCGCTGCTGACACTGGCGATCCAGGCGCGTCCCTATGCAACGCTCGCCGTGGCTGTCGCGGCCGGTTTTCTGGCCACCAGGGTCAATACGAAAAAGTCCAAGTAATTTCTTGGCGACACGGCAAGGCAAACCGCGCATCCAGACGATGGATGCGCGGTTTTTTTTATGTTACCCGCGAAGGATAGACTGGTTGATGGCATCCTGCGCCACGCCGCCCTTATTTGAACAAAGTGACATAGAGTCTCGGCGCGTCCGTAATTTTCTGAAAGGCAATTGATGAAGAAGAAAGTCCTTGTCGTCGGCGGTGCCGGCTATATCGGTTCGCACACCTGCCTTCTCCTGTCTGAGCGAGGATATGAACCTGTCGTTTTCGACAATCTGTCCAACGGCCATGAGGAATTCGTCCGCTGGGGACCCTTCGAACAGGGCGATATTCGCGACCGGGCGCGGCTGGACGAGGTCTTCGCCAAACACCGGCCGGAAGCCGTTCTCCACTTCGCCGCACTGATCGAAGTCGGTGAATCGGTCAAGCAACCCGTGGCTTTCTACGACAACAATGTCATCGGCTCGCTCAACCTGCTCTCCGCCGCCATTGATGCCGGCGTCACGTCATTCGTTTTCTCCTCCACCTGCGCCACGTATGGTTTGCCGGAACAGGTGCCGATCGACGAGACGCACCGGCAGGCGCCGATCAACCCCTATGGCCGCACCAAATGGGTAGTGGAGCAGGCGCTGAAGGATTACAGCACCTATAAGGGGCTGCGCTCCGTCATGCTGCGCTACTTCAATGCCGCGGGCGCGGATTTCGAAGGCCGCATCGGCGAATGGCACAAGCCGGAAACCCACGCGATCCCGCTGGCCATCGAGGCGGCGCTCGGCCGGCGTCAGGGCTTCAAGGTGTTCGGCACGGATTACGACACGCGCGATGGCACCTGCGTGCGCGACTATATCCACATTCTCGATCTCGCCGATGCGCATGTGCGGGCGGTGGATTATCTGCTTGCCGGCGGAGAAACCGTCGAACTCAACCTCGGCACCGGCACCGGCACCACGGTGAAGGAACTGCTGGCGGCGATTTCGGAAGTCTCCGGCCGCCCCTTCCCCGTTGAATATACCGGACGCCGCGACGGCGATTCCACGACGCTTGTCGCCAATAATGACAAGGCGAAAGAGGTTCTGGGCTGGGAGCCGCGTTATTCCCTGGCCGACATCATCAAATCCGCCTGGGCGTGGCATTCCTCCCGCAACGCCGGGGAGTGAGCAATCAGCGACCAGATACAAAAAAGACACCGGCCTTCTGGCCGGTGCCTCCCGCGGGACGGCTGATGAAAGCCGGTCCCGCTCCTGCCTCCCAGGTATGGGAATTAGGGCTTGGTGGCGGACGTCGTCGTGCTGTCGGGAGCCGCCGGCACTGCCGCATTCTTTTCGCTGGCCTTCTGTTCCAGCGTCTTGAATTCGGGAGCGGCCTTCAGCGTTTCCGCCGTTTCCGTCGTCGTCAGGCGGATCGTGCCGTCCTGCGCATTACGTGTCATCGTTACCTTGTCCATGGGAACGGCAACGTCCTTTGCGCCGATGCCCAGGAAGCCGCCGACGCCAATCACAGCCGCAACGAGACCACCATCTTCTTCCATGATCAGGTTGGTGACGTTACCGATGCTTTCATCGGCCGCTGTATAGACCGACTTGCCGATATAGTCGTTGGCACTGACCTGCGTTTCGCCCTGTTCGGTCAGATAGGCGCCGCCCGTCGTTGCAGCCGCGCTGTCATTGGCCGCGGGAGCTGCAGGCGTCATGGGGGTGGCAGGGGTTGCCGGCTCCGTCTGCGCGCTCGGATTTGCCGGCGCAGGCTGGGTGGTGCCCTGAGCGATGGCCAGCGGCGCGAAAGCCGTCGTGCCCATCAGGGCGGCGGTGACGAGTATCGTAAGTTTCTTAGCCATTTCGTACCTTCCTTTCATCGTTCTCAACTGGCCGGCGGGGATGAATTTCATGTCCGCTTTTCGGCCGGTTCGTCTGGCAAACGGGTTGGTCGTTGAAATAGTTCCGATTTTTTCAATCACACCGACGCAATTGCGGCCTGCCGCAACAACCGAAGGTAAAAATCAGGCATTGCTAAAGGGGGATGGCACGGTATTATCCGTGTCGTAACAATGCCATAACTGCCGGAGTTTTTTGTATGCCTCGACCCGGCGACAGACTGAAAGACATGATCTCGGCTTTGCGTCGGCGCAGTGCGAATTTTTTCCCTACCGCCTCCATCGGCACCTATCTGGTGGTGATGGCGACTGTCATCACGCTCCCGCTCATTCTTTTCGGCGGCTATCTGATGCTCCGCCTCGAGGCGGAAAAACGCGACGACCTGCAGCGGGAAACCATCGAGGATGTGCGGGTGGTCTCCCGCAACATCGACCGCCGCCTGCAGGAAATCGCCACCTCGCTCAATCTCCTGTCGCAATTTCCGGAACTCGAGAACGGCAACCTTGCCGCATTTCAGGGACGCGTCGCAGACAGCCTGAAGCGGGAGGGCCTCTACGCCATTCTCGCCACCAAAGACGGCCAGCAGCGTCTCAACACCCGGGTGCCCTATGGCCAGCCACTCGGCAAGGTGCCGGAGGAAGCCAATCTGGCCAGGGCGGTCGACTCCCGTCGCATCACCGTCTCGGACATGTTTTTCGGCTCGACCAGCAAGGAATGGGTGTTCAACGTTACCTTGCCGCTTGGCCCGGAACTGGATTCGGCCGGGGATGCCCTGATCCTGACGCAGAATGCCAGCGACCTCAGCCGGCTGATCCCCACGGAAAACCTGCCGCGCAACTGGGCGGTCGCCATTATCGACGGGACCAATCGCGTCGTCGTTTCCAGCGCGCAGGATGAGGCGGAAGTGGGCAAACCCTTCGTCAACCCTGACGTACTCTCGGAAATGCAGGCCTTTAGCGGCAATTTTTTTGATGGCAAAGGTAATCTCTATGCCTATGCCCAATTGCCGGGCTGGCAATGGAGGACCGTGATGTGGGGGCCGCTTGCGGCGAGCCAGGCGGTGCTGGTGGATACATGGCGACAGATGATGATCGGCAGCCTTGTGCTGGTGCTGATCGCCATTGGTGGCGCCTATCTGGTCGGCCGGCAATTGCGCAGCTCCATTCGTGACCTGACCCTGATGGCCGAGCGCATCGGCGAAGGCGAAATCGTCGCCCCTGTCGATACCAAGATAAAGGAAGCGAACCAGGTCGCCATCGCACTCTCCAACGCGTCTTTCGACAGAAGCCAGTCGGAAGAGCGGCTGCAATTGCTGCTGCACGAACTGGTGCACCGCTCCAAGAACATTCTGACGCTGGTTCAGGCGATGATACGGCAATTGGGGCGCGAGAATAAAAGCATTCCGGAATTCCAGAAAGAGGTGGATCACCGCCTGCGCGGTCTTGGAATGTCGATCCGGGCATTGGCGGAGGTTCAATGGCAGGGCCTGCCTATCCGCAAGCTGATCGAGACCCACCTCGATGTTTTCGGCACCGTGGCGCAGCGCATCATGCTGGTGGGAGATGATTTCATGCTCTCTCCGGAAGCGGCGCAGAATTTCGGCCTGGTGATCCATGAGCTGACAACGAATTCCATCAAATATGGCTCATTGTCGGTTCCATCAGGAAAAATCACGGTTCGCTGGCAGTCGCTTGAAAAGGACGGGCGGCAGATGATCCATCTCGTCTGGACCGAAACGGGCGGACCACCGGCGCGAGAGCCAAGCCGCAAGGGCTTCGGCACCACGGTCATCAAAAGGCACGCGGAAGGCGCCTTCGGCGGGCAGGTGGTGACGGAATATCGCGAATCCGGCTTCGAGTGGTCTCTGGAAGCGCCGATCCGTTATTTCACGCCAAAACGATCGGAACAGACAGGCACGCACTGAGGCTGTCCGCTGGCGGACCGTCTCCGCCATACGGATAGAAAAAAGCAGCGAAAAATGGCTGATATCTTGCGTAATGTTAAAAAAACGCATTTTTCGGGAACCGAATCCGGCCATGCGTGTTTTTACTGCAGGCCAAGCAATTCCCCCGTCCCCGCCTGAAGCTTGGCTGAAAATAAACAGGTTTCACCCCTGAAAACCTGTCATAAAAATAGCACGGCTCTTTCATGGGCCGTGCTTTTTGTTTTTTATCTTCACAAAATGGAAGTTAGACCCGGCTCTGCAAGGAACAGACGGATTTCAGGTGTCCGCGCTGTCGCCGGAGGGAAATCTCAGCCGGTAGACGATCCGTTCTGGCGTCAGCTGATACTCGGCGCTTCCCCCCAATGCAGACGGAACCACCTTTTCCAGCACGACACTGCCGAAGCTGCCGCGCCGGGCCTCCGCCGGCTCTTTCGACGGCATCATCGGCTCATTCCATTCGACGACATAAAAATCACCCTCCTGGCGACATTGCAGGGTTATGGGCGGGTGGTAGGCAAGATTGCCGCTATGGCTGACGGTGTTGACAACCAGCTCATGGAAGGCAAGTCCGATATAGAGCGCACCATTCGGGTTGAGGAGAAGGTTCTCCCCTTCCATATGGATGAGGTTCGGATATTCCGGCACGTAAAGATCAAATTGCTGGCGCAGCAGCTCGAATATACGCGCACCCCGCCAGTCCGAATCCGTGATGAGATCCTGACTTTGGGCAAGAGCGTGCAGCCGCCCCCGGAACTTGCGCAGGAAATCATCCTTGGTGAGGCTGAAGCGGGCCGTCTGGCCGGCAAGGCTCTGGATGATCGCCAGCAGGTTCTTGGAGCGGTGGCTGACTTCGCGCAACAGCGAGCGCAGAAGCTGCTCGCGCCGCCTTTCCGCCGTCACTTCGCGAATGGTGGTTTTCATCACCACCTGGTCCGTTTGGTTGAAGGTGGAATGGACTTGAAACTGGAAGACGCGATCATTGCCGGCATTGACTTCCAGCATGCCGCGGCTGCCCGCCGTGTGCATGTCCTTCTTGAGTTCGGCAAGCCGCGCTGAGAGATCGTTGCCAAACAGATTTTCATCTGTCGGGTGGGAATCTGCCGGAAGTTTCCAGACATCCGGCAGATTGGCCACGAATATATAGTCGCGGTTCCAGTCCTGCAGCATGACTGTCTCACCCGAATCGAGCAAGGCGAGGACGAGCGAGTCGTGAAGTTCGCTTTCGTTCCTCTCCGCGTTATGCCATGCCAGCCGATGCAAATTCATCTCCTTGCAGAAAGCCGCGGGGCATCCCCACGACCGTAACCGCCAACGCCCGGGCACCAGACTGGTTCCCGGTCAGTCCGCGGTTTCGGCAAAATTCACGCCGCGACGCGTGAGCTTTCGTTGAAAAACAGGGCTTGGCTGATAAGCGCTTTCACCATGTCCGGATTAAACGGCTTCGTCACAAGGAAGGTCGGCTCCGGCCGCTCGCCCGTCAGAAGACGCTCAGGGAAAGCCGTGATGAAGATCACCGGGAGGGTGGTCATCTGCAGGATGTCCTTCATCGCATCGAGACCGGAGCTGCCATCGGCGAGCTGGATATCGGCGAGGATCATCTTCGGCTGGGTGCGATGGAAGAGCTCGAGCGCTTCCGTGTGGGTGCGGGCAATGCCCGTGACACGGTGGCCGAGATCGGTGACCATCTGTTCGATATCCATGGCGATCAGAGGCTCGTCCTCGATGATCATGATATCGGTCGCCACCTGCCGGGCGATTTCAGACGCCGCCTCATCGATCAGCTTGCCGACCTGATCTTCGGAGACCTTCAGAACCTCTGCGGTTTCCGATGGCGTGAATTCTTCAACAGTCGTCAAAAGGAAAGCCTGACGGGCCAGCGCCGGCACGGCGGAGAGGTTGGCCGAGGCGCGTTTTTCCCATCCAGACAGGTTTTCATCGGTCTTAATATTGATCGTGACGGAACTAAAGATCGATACGAACAATTGATAGAGCGAAACGCGATCGCCGCTTGTCTGCGGAAAAATGCTGATATCGGCGATCAGAGCTTCGAGTGTTGCCGCAACATAGGCATCGCCCGTTGATTGTGAGCCGCAAACGGCACGCGCGAACCTGCGCAGATATGGCAGGTGCGGTGCGATGCGTGTAGAAACTGACATGGAATTCTCCCCTTTCATGCGGTCTGCAGCGCAAACCCACGATAGCAACGTGCGCATCGCAAAAATAGTTCCGGATCGCCGGAACTATTTTTTTTACCGCGCATTATTTGCCACGACACAAAAGGAATACCGGACGTTATGAACATATTTCAATCGGACCAAGAATCTCCGGACAATCCAGCCGCCCCCCAGGTCCCGCACTCCGGGCGGGCGGTGATTTCCCGTAAGCTCAGGGAGCTCTACGATGCCGTTCAGGAAGAGGGCATCCCTGACAAATTCCTCGATCTTCTCGAGAAACTCGATGAAGCCGAAAATAAAGCCAAAGCCAAGGCTTCGGAGGAATGATGGCGAAAGAGCCAGAGCAGACAGAATACAATTTCAAGCGGGAAATGCTGGCGGCGCTGCCAAACCTGCGGGCATTCGCTATATCGCTCATCCGCTCGAGGGATCGTGCTGACGACCTCGTGCAGGACACGATCATGAAGGCCTGGGCCAAACAGGACAGCTACCAGCCGGGCACCAACATGCGCGCATGGCTGGTGACGATCCTGCGCAACGAGTTCTATAGCCAGATCCGCAAATCCGGCCGTGAGGTGCAGGATACGGACGGGGTCTATACCTCGCGCCTGTCAGTCCCGCCCGAACAGCATGGTTCGGTGGATCTTCAGGATTTCCGGGCAGCACTCGCAAAGTTGCCGGATGACCAGCGTGAAGCCATCCTGCTGATCGGCGCCTCGGGTTTTGCCTATGAGGAAGCCGCCGAAATCTGCGGCTGCCCGGTCGGTACGATCAAGAGCCGTGTCAGCCGTGCAAGACTGCGCCTGCAGGAATTGCTGGGCATCGAAAACGAAAACGAGTTTGGTCCGGACGCGCAGATGAGCGCGGTCACCGCCGCCGCCACGGCGCGCTGAGGAAACTGAACGGCAAAAACGGGCAGGCAGGCGCCTGCCCGTTTTTTTATGTCCGCTTTTCAGATGCCGGTTTCCTTCACCGATTGCATGACCACGAATGTCGAGGTGTTGGAGACGGATGGCAGGCTGGAGATCTTCTCACCGAGCACCCTTCGGTATTTGCGGATATCGCTGGTGCGCACCTTCAGAAGATAATCAAAGGCGCCGGCGATCATGTGGCACTCCTCCACTTCCTTGATCTTGCGCACCGCCGTGTTGAACTCCTCCAGCGCCTTTTCCCGCGTATCGGAGAGTTTCACCTCGGCGAAAGCGATGTGATCGACGCCGAGCTTCTCCGGGTTGAGCATGGCGCGGAAGCCGAGAATATAGCCCTCATCCACCAGCCGCTTCAGCCGCGTCTGGCAGGGCGTCTTGGAAAGGCCTACCCTTTTCGACAATTGCAGAACGGACATGCGCCCATCCTCGCTTAGCGCCTCGAGAATCTTGAGATCGAAGTGGTCCAGACCGTCTGTTTTCTGACTGTTTGCCATGTGATTTCACGCCAAATCTGAAAAATAAAAGTTCATATTGCCTGTTTTATCCTGAAAATAGGGCCATAGCAATTTCTGCGATGATGATATTGTCTGCGACAGGATTACAAGCGGCGGGCGGAGGACACGCTGCCGCCGACGGTCTGTCTTCAACAGCTTTTTCAGGATTTTCAGAATGGCCGATGGTGCAAGCAACGCCGGTGTAATGGCGAACGGTATCTTCCAGAATTTTGCACCGCCGGTGCGCGAGCAGAGCCTGCTACGCAAGGCAATCACCGCCGCCTATCGCCGCCCCGAAGAAGAATGCCTGACGCCGCTCATCGACGCGGCAACGGTGACGACTGAAGAGGCGAAAGCCATTCGCGACACTGCCCGAAAACTGATCGAGGCATTGCGTGCCAAGACCAAGGGCACCGGCGTCGAGGGGCTTGTGCAGGAATATTCGCTTTCCAGCCATGAGGGCGTGGCGCTGATGTGCCTTGCCGAAGCGCTGCTGCGCATCCCCGACACCGCCACCCGCGACGCGCTGATCCGCGACAAGATCGCGCGCGGTGACTGGAAGTCCCATATTGGCGGCGGGCGCTCGCTTTTCGTCAATGCCGCCACCTGGGGCCTCGTCATCACCGGCAAGCTGAC
The DNA here is from genome assembly GCF_001541315.1 of Agrobacterium tumefaciens str. B6. Classification (GTDB taxonomy): domain Bacteria; phylum Pseudomonadota; class Alphaproteobacteria; order Rhizobiales; family Rhizobiaceae; genus Agrobacterium; species Agrobacterium radiobacter. Next base: position 26,482 of record NZ_LMVK01000006.1, read on the forward strand.
CTCGACGGTCAATGACAGCGGCCTTTCGGCGGCGCTCACCAAGCTGATCGCCCGGGCCGGCGAACCCGTCATCCGCCGTGGCGTCGACATGGCCATGCGCATGATGGGCGAGCAGTTCGTGACCGGGGAGACGATCGGCGAGGCCATCAAGCGGTCGAAGCCGCTGGAAGAACAGGGCTTCCAATATTCCTACGACATGCTGGGCGAAGCCGCGACCACTGCAAAGGATGCGGAGCGTTATAACAAGGATTACGAAAACGCCATCCACGCCATCGGCAAGGCGTCTGCCGGCCGCGGCATCTATGGCGGGCCAGGCATTTCGATCAAGCTTTCGGCGCTGCATCCGCGTTACGCCCGCGCCCAGGCCGAGCGGGTGATGGCGGAGCTTTTGCCGCGCGTCAAATCGCTGATGCTGCTGAGCAAAAAATACGATATCGGCCTCAATATCGATGCCGAAGAAGCCGACCGGCTGGAACTGTCGCTTGACCTTCTGGAGGAACTGGCGCTCGACAAGGACCTCGCCGGCTGGAACGGCCTCGGTTTCGTCGTGCAGGCCTATGGCCGCCGCTGCCCCTTCGTTCTGGATTACATCATTGATCCCGCCCGCCGTTCGGGACGCCGCATCATGGTGCGCCTCGTCAAGGGCGCTTACTGGGACGCGGAAATCAAGCGCGCGCAGGTGGAAGGGCTGGAAGATTTCCCGGTCTTCACCCGCAAGGTCCACACTGACGTCTCCTACATCGCCTGCGCCCGCAAGCTGCTCGCCGCGCACGATCTCGTGTTCCCGCAATTTGCGACCCACAACGCGCAGTCCATGGCGACGATCTACCATCTCGCCGGTCCTGACTTCAAACTCGGCGACTATGAGTTCCAGTGCCTGCATGGCATGGGCGAACCGCTTTACACCGAAGTCGTCGGCAGGAAGAAGCTCGACCGGCCCTGCCGTTTTTATGCCCCCGTCGGCACCCATGAGACGCTGCTGGCCTATCTCGTCCGCCGCCTGCTGGAAAACGGCGCAAACTCTTCCTTCGTCAACCGCATTGCCGATCCCGCTGTACCAGTGGACTCCCTGCTGGAAGACCCGGTCGCGGTGGTCAAGGCCTATGCCGTTCCCGGCGCACGGCATGACCGCATCGCCGCGCCCGCCGACCTGTTCGGCCCGGAACGTAAAAACTCCGCCGGCCTCGATCTTTCCAGTGAAACGACGCTCTCTGCACTGGACAATACCCTGAAAGCAGGTGCTGCGACCGAATGGAAAGCCACAGCGCCACAGGCAGGTGGCAACACGCGCCCGGTTCTCAATCCCGGCGACCACAATGATATTGTCGGCCATGTGACAGAACCGACGCAAGCCGATGTCGAAACCGCCATGCAGCGGGCAGCAGCCTCGAACTGGCCTTCCACCCCGGTGGAAGAACGCGCCGCCTGCCTGGAGCGTGCCGCCGACGCCATGCAGGCCGAAATGCCCGCCCTGCTCGGCCTCATCATGCGCGAGGCGGGAAAATCCATGCCGAACGCCATTGCCGAAGTGCGCGAGGCCATCGACTTCCTGCGTTATTATGCGGCGGAAGCCCGCAGGAACTTCAAGACCGGCGAGATGCCGCTCGGTCCGGTCGTCTGTATCAGCCCCTGGAATTTCCCGCTCGCCATCTTCATCGGTCAGGTCACGGCGGCGCTGGTTGCCGGCAATCCGGTTCTGGCGAAGCCTGCCGAAGAAACGCCGCTGATCGCGGCTCAGGGCGTGCGTCTGCTGCATGAGGCCGGCGTTCCGCAGGACGCCGTGCAGCTTCTGCCGGGCGACGGCAAGACGGGAGCCGCACTTGTCGGTTCACCCCTTACAGCCGGTGTGATGTTTACGGGCTCGACGGAAGTGGCGCGGCTCATTCAGGGCCAGCTTGCCGGCCGGGTTCTGGCCAATGGCCAGCCGGTCCCGCTGATTGCCGAAACCGGCGGCCAGAATGCCATGATCGTCGATTCCTCCGCACTTGCGGAACAGGTCGTCGCCGACGTTATCGCCTCCGCCTTCGACAGCGCCGGCCAGCGCTGCTCGGCGCTGCGCATTCTCTGCCTGCAGGAAGATGTGGCGGACCGCACGCTGACCATGCTGAAAGGCGCGCTGCATGAGCTGCGCATCGGCCGTACCGACCGGCTTTCCGTCGATGTCGGCCCTGTCATCACCGCCGGGGCGAAGGGCATCATCGAAAAGCACATCGAGGGCATGCGCGGGCTCGGCCACCGGATCGAACAGATCGAGCTTGCTGGCGAAACCGGCAAGGGCACCTTCGTGCCGCCGACCATCATCGAGATGAAGTCGCTCGCCGATCTGAAGCGCGAAGTCTTCGGGCCGGTGCTGCATGTCATCCGCTTCAAGCGCGACAATCTCGACCGGCTGATCGACGAGATCAACGCCACCGGCTATGGCCTGACCTTCGGCCTGCATACACGTCTTGACGATACGATCCAGCACGTCCTGTCGCGGGTCGCGGCCGGCAATCTTTATGTGAACCGCAACATCATCGGCGCGGTGGTCGGCGTACAGCCCTTTGGCGGACGCGGCCTTTCCGGCACCGGCCCCAAAGCCGGCGGCCCGCTCTATCTCGGCCGCATGACGCAGGAAGCGCCAAAGATAGACCGCGTTGCGAGCCAGCAGGATCAAGCAGCCGTCGATCTCGCCCGCTGGCTGGACGAAAACGGCGAAACCGTCGCGGCCGAAGCCGCACGACAGGCGGCAGCACTTTCCGGCCTTGGCTTCGAAACCGAGCTGGCGGGTCCTGTCGGCGAACGCAACGTCTATGCGCTGCATCCACGCGGCAAAATCCTGCTGGTGCCGGCCACTGAACAGGGGCTTTACCGCCAGCTTGCCGCGGCGCTTTCCACGGGTAACTCGGTTGTCATCGACAATGCGTCGGGACTGGAAAAATCCATTTACGGACTGCCCGCAACCGTGACCTCACGGATTGTCTGGGCGGATGACTGGGCAAAGTCCGGTCCCTTCGCCGGCGCACTGGTCGAGGGTGATGCGGCGCGTATCGTGGCGGTCAACAAAAAGATCGCCGCCCTGCCCGGCCCGCTGGTTCTCGTTCAGGCCGCAACAACGGAAGCGCTTACCAGTGAAAGCCAGCCCTATAATCTCGACTGGCTGGTCGAAGAAGTCTCCGTCAGCGTCAACACCACAGCCGCCGGCGGCAATGCCAGCCTGATGAGCATTGGCTGATGATATTGTCCGGCGGGGCCTTCGGCCCTGCCGGTTCATCCTTCATCCGTTGGTCTCACCACGGCCGAAGAGCTGGTTCAGAACCTGCTCTTCCAGTCTCGCAAATTCCGCCGTGCCGTGGCGGCGCGGGCGCGGCAGTTTCACATCGAGATCGAGCGCGATGCGCCCCTCATCGATGACGACGATACGATCCGCGAGCGCGACAGCCTCCGAAACGTCATGGGTGACGAGGACAGCGGTGAATTTCTGCTTGCGCCAGATGCGCTCCAGCAGAAGCTGCATTTCGATGCGGGTAAGTGCATCGAGCGCGCCGAGCGGCTCATCCAGCGCCAGGATCTGCGGATGGGCGACAAGCGCGCGCACCAGCGCCACACGCTGCTTCTGGCCGCCGGAGAGCACATAGGGCCATTCGCCCGCCCGGTCTTTCAGGCCCACCTCATCGAGAATGGCTAGGGCCTGCTCCTTTGCCGCCTCGCCTTTGGCGATGCCGGTCAGCCCCACGGACACGTTATTCGCGATACGCTCCCACGGCAGAAGACGCGGCTCCTGAAACATCATGCGGGTGCGGCTCGATGGGTCTTTCGAGACGGTTCCGGTCGTCGGCGTGTCAAGGCCGGCCAGAATACGCAGGAGCGTGCTCTTGCCGCAGCCGCTTTTACCGATGACGGCCAGAAATTCGCCTTCCCGCACATCGAGATCGATGCCGCGCAGAACCGGCTTGTCACCAAAGCTCTTCGTGACGTTGCGGAAGCTGAAGGCGACCTTGCCTTCAGTCGATTTCGTGCGGTGTTCGGTCTTCGCCTCCGTTTCAGGCGGAATGGGTGGCCGGGCATCGGGGCGTCTCAGCGTCGTCACATTACCGGTCGACATGGGTTACCTCAGACTCTCTTGAAGGCTGGATGCCATTGCAGGAAGATGCTTTCGAGGAAGCGGGCGAAACTGTCGGCCAGCTTGCCGAGAAGCGCATAGATGAGGATCGACAGCACGACGACATCGATCAGCAGGAACTCGCGCGCCTGCATGGCCATGTAGCCGAGGCCGGAGGAGGAAGAGATGGTTTCGGCCACGATCAGCGTCAGCCACATGATGCCGAGCGCGTAACGCAGGCCGGTGAAGATGGCGGGCAGTGCGCCGGGCAGAATGACCCGGCGAAACAGCGTGAAGGGCGACATGCCATAAGTGCGGCCCATCTCCACCAGTTGCGGATCGACACCCTGAATGCCGAGAAGCGTGTTGATGTAGATCGGGAAAAACACTCCCAGCGCAACGAGAAAGAGCTTCGCCTCCTCATCGATGCCGAACCACAGGATGACGAGCGGAATGAGCGCCAGATGCGGAATGTTGCGGATCATCTGCAGCGTCGTATCGGTGAAGCTGCGGGAAAATCTGGACAGGCCATTCGCCAGCCCGAAGATGAAGCCTATGGAACCGCCGATGGCGAAACCGGCGAGTGCGCGGGCGGAACTGACGCCAATATTGGCGGCAAGCTCACCCGAGAGCAAAAGCCGCCAGAAGGCTTCCGCGACAGCGGAAGGGGCCGGAAGCACATTGGCGGAAATCAGACCGGCGCGCGCCGCCGCCTCCCACCCTGCAAGAATGAGTGCGGGGAGCAGCCAGCCTGTGATTCCGCCAATCTCGATACGCTTTCCGGTGCTCACGGCGTTTCCTCCGGCTCAGTTCGTCGCGCCCGACCAGACGGCATCCTTGATGCTGATCTGTTTCGGGATCAGGCCGAGACGATAAAAGCGGTCGGCGGTTTCCTGCTGGCTGGCGACGATCTTGTCGTCGATCTTTGTAATGCCGAATTCCGAGCGGTTCGCGGCCAGCGTCTGCGCCTCCAGCGGAACGCCCGTCACCTCATGCAGGGCGGCAGCAACCTTGTCGCGATTGGCGGCGGACCATTTCGCCGCCTCGCCCAGCGCATCAATGGTGGTGTTGATGGTGTCCGCATGGGATTTCGCATAATCACGATTGGCGAGGAAATAGGTGCTGACCGCAAGCACATCGCTGGTGCGGGCAAGCGTCACCGGCTTGTAGCGGGTTTCTGCGATCGCGTAGAACGGATCCCAGACGGCCCAGGCCTCGATCTTGTCGCTGGCGAAAGCGGCCGCGGCATCGGCGGGGCTGAGATAAACCACCTCGATATCGCTGAACTTCAGGCCGTTCTTCTCCAGCGCCGCGACCAGCAGATTGTGGGCGCTGGTGCCTTTGCCGACGCCGACCTTCCTGCCCTTCAAATCGGCGACCGACTTGATGCCGCTTTCGGGCTTGGTGAAGATCGCCTCGCCCTTGCCGTTAGAGGGAAGAGCCGCGACATAAACGATGGCCGAACCCGCCGCCTGCCCGAAGATCGGCGGCGCATCGCCGGTCCAGCCAACATTGATGGAGCCGACATTCAAAGCCTCCACCAGCGGCGGGCCTGCGGTGAATTCGACCCAGGAAACCTTCACGCCCTTGGCCTCGAGCGCCTTTTCAATGACGCCCTGCTGCCGGGCGATAACCGGCAGGCCGGTTTTCTGATAACCGATCTTCAGCTCTTCCGCCGCCTGCGCCTGCAGCGGCAGGACGGAGAATGCGGCGGCAACAAAAAGGCTGGCGGAAAGCGCACGGCGGGTGATGGCTGGCATTTCATCTCCTTGTCACCAGCCCCTCTGGCCGGTTCACGATATGGAGCAATGCTAGGGTTTTCCAGTAAAACGATAGAGAGACGATAATTCAATATGAGCGATATTGCGGGAATAAAATTCCGCGCAAATGCGTCTTTTCCGCAAATCGTCTCGGGCACCCTCGTCTGACCCATCAAATAGAAATGCCGGCGCGGATGACGCCGCGCCGGCACGATGGATCAATTTTTCTATCGCCGAGGCGATTATTCGATATCGAAGGAAACGCCCTGCGCCAGCGGCAGCGCCTTGGAGTAGTTGATGGTGTTGGTGGCGCGGCGCATATAGGCCTTCCACGCATCCGAACCGGATTCACGGCCGCCGCCGGTTTCCTTCTCACCGCCGAAGGCGCCGCCGATTTCCGCACCCGAGGTGCCGATATTGACGTTGGCAATGCCGCAATCGGAGCCTTCCGACGACAGGAACCGTTCCGATTCCTGCATGTCGCGGGTGAAGATCGATGAGGAAAGACCAGCAGCGACGGCGTTATGGTCGTCTATCGCCTGATCGAGATCGCTGTATTTCATGACGTAGAGGATCGGCGCGAAGGTCTCTTCCAGTACCGGTCCCGCCTGCTTCGGCATTTCGACAAGCGCCGGCTTGACGTAATAGGCATCCGGCGCACCCGTATCCACACGGCCGCCGCCATTCACCACGCCATCATGGACTTTCGCCGCTTCGAGCGCCTTCTGCATGCCGTCGAAAGCCGCCTTGTCGACCAGCGGGCCGACGAGCGCCGATGTTTCCAGCGGGTTGCCGACGGAAACGGAGGCATAGGCCTTTTTCAGGCGCGGCACGAGCTGGTCGTAAACGCTGTCATGCACGAAGAGACGGCGAAGCGTGGTGCAACGCTGGCCGGCCGTGCCCATGGCGCCGAAGGCGATGGCGCGCAGCGCCATGTCGAGATCGGCGGACGGGCAGACGATACCGGCATTGTTGCCGCCAAGCTCCAGAATGGCGCGGGCGAAGCGTTTCGCCAGACGCGGGCCGACATCGCGGCCCATGCGGGTGGAGCCGGTGGCCGAGACGAGCGGCACCTTGGGATTGTCCACCAATGCCTCACCCACGGCGCGGTCGCCGATCAGCAGCTGGGACAGGCCTTCCGGCGCATCGCCGAAACGGGCGGCGGCACGCTCGAAGATGCCCTGAACCGCCAGCGCCGTAAGCGGCGTCTTTTCCGAAGGCTTCCAGACAACCGAGTTGCCGCAGACGATGGCGAGTGCCGCATTCCACGACCACACCGCGACCGGGAAGTTGAAGGCGGAGATAACGCCGACGACGCCGAGCGGATGCCAGGTTTCCATCATCCGGTGGCCGGGGCGTTCGGTGGCGATGGTGAGACCATAAAGCTGGCGGGAAAGGCCGACTGCGAAATCGCAGATATCGATCATTTCCTGCACCTCGCCGAGGCCCTCGGAGGGAACCTTGCCTGCTTCCAGCGAGACGAGACGTCCGAGATCGGCCTTGAAGGCGCGCAGCTCTTCGCCGAGCAGCCGGATCAGTTCGCCACGGCGGGGCGCCGGTACATTGCGCCATACCTTGAAGGCGGCATCGGCCCTGTCGACCACGGCGGCGACACCTTCGACCGAAATGGTCTTGAGGCTCGCGACCTGTTCACCGGTCACCGGGCTGAAGGAGGCCATATCGCCGCCGGTATAGAGATCGCGGGCAACGCCCATCCTGTCGAGCAGGGCCGCGGCTTCCTGTTTCACGTCGAGCTTCGTGGTCGCATCCATGTCCATCGTCCTTTTGGCTGAAAGGGGAGGAAAGGCCGTTTTGATACGGCGCTTTCAACTCCCGTCACTCGTCTTTCCCCGAATTTGTCATTCGTTCTTTGAAACTGGCGTTTTGCACCGTTCCATTCTTTCCCGTAATCATATATGGCCATAATGACCCTTTTCCAATGAGGAAAGCGGGTAAGTTGATGCGAGAATGGAATGGATCCGCGCAGAAGACTGGTCCCTGACATCGTTACCCTGCAGGCGTTCGAATGCGCGGCACGGCACGGCAATTTTACGCGTGCTGCGGAAGAACTCAACCTCACGCAGAGCGCGGTGAGCCGGCAGATCGGCGAACTCGAAGCGCAGACGGGAATGCAGCTGTTCGAGCGCATCCGCAGGCGGGTCGTGCTTTCAGAGGCGGGGCGCAAATTCCTGCCCGATGTGCGGCGCCTCCTGCAGCAATCCGAGCAGCTGATGGTGCGCGCGGTTTCGGCAGGAACATCGCAGGCATCGCTTTCGGTCGCGACACTGCCGACATTCGGCAGCCGCTGGCTGATGCCGCGCCTCTCCCGCTTCATCGAGACCAATCCGGACATGACGATCACGATCGGCTCACGATCGCACCCCTTCGATTTCGACGAGGAAGGGTTCGATCTCGCCATTCATTATGGCCAGCCGGTCTGGGCGCATGGCACCTGCACATTTTTATGCAATGAGGTGATCGTGCCGGTCGCGAGCCCCGCCCTGCTGCACCGCGCCGGCGTGAGCCAGCCGCAGGACCTGACCGGGCAACCGCTCCTGCATGTGACGACGCGGCCGAAACTATGGACGGAATGGCTGGAGATGAACGGGGTGACGGCGGAGAATGCCTATCAGGGCAGCCGTTTCGACCAGTTCTCGATGATCATCGAGGCTGCGGCGAGCGGCATCGGTTTTGCCCTTCTGCCGAAATATCTCATCGAGGCGGAGATCGCCTCCGGCCGCCTCGAAATAGTCTTCGACATCCCCCTGCAGACCGACAAGAGCTACTACGTCGCCCTGCCGGAAGGACGGCAGGACAATGCGCTGGCCCGCGCCTTTCAGGCCTGGCTGCTCGATCAGGTCGGCAAGCCGGTCTAGTCCGTTATCCGTTCACCTCACAGGGAAACGTCATCCAGCCCCGGAAGATCAGGACCGACAGGCACGATGTGGGTCGGGTTGAGCGCCTTGATGGAATAATAACCGCGCTTGATATGGTCGATATTGACCGTGTCACGCACGCCCGGAACGTTCAGCACCCGCATCATATAGGCCTGCAGGGCGGGATAATCGGCGATGCGGCGGAGATTGCATTTGAACAGGCCGTAATAGGCGGCATCGAAACGCACCAGCGTCACAAAAAGCCGGACATCCGTTTCGGTCAGGAGATCGCCGAAAAGGAAAGGCCCGCCTGAGACGAGGCGGCTTTCAAGCTCCTGAAGCGTCGCGAACACGTCGGCGAAGGCTTCTTCATAAGCGACCTGCGTGGTGGCAAAACCGGTTCTGTAAACGCCGTTGTTGAGCCGCGGATAGATGTGGTCGTTGAGAGCATCGATCTCATCGCGCAGCGCTTCCGGATACAGGTCCACGCCATTGTCGGCCAGAGCGCCGAAACCGGAATTCAGCATGCGCAGAATATCGGCGGATTCGTTGTTGACGATCGTCTTCGTCTTTTTATCCCACAGAACCGGCACAGTGGCGCGACCGGTATAGTGCGGATCCGCGCTGGTATAGACTTCGTGCATATAGGTGAAGCCGTTGAGCGTGTCGCGATCCGAACCCGGATAGTCGCCGAATTTCCAGCCCTCGTCGGAAAGGGCGGGCTCGACAACGGAGACCGAAATCGCCTCTTCCAGCTTCTTCAGCTTTCGGCCAATCAGCGTGCGCGATGCCCAGGGGCAGATCAGCGCGACGTAAAGATGATAGCGGCCGGCCTCGGCCGCAAAACCGCCCTCACCCGTCGGCCCCGCCGAACCGTCAGGTGTCACCCAGTTGCGGAAGCCGGAGGTCTGGCGGACAAAGCCGCCTTTCTTGTCTGTCGCCTGCACCGGATGCCAGTCGGCGGTCCATTTTCCATCCACGAGCATTTGCGGCTCCCCGTTCATCTAAAGATGAAAGCCTTATGGGCCGGGTCGCCGCCGCTTCACAAGCCGCGCTTCGGTTGACGCACTGTTTCCGATCGGCGAATGGGCTCAAAGGCGATTGCGGAAAAACGGGTTCCAGCGCACGGTGCCGAGCCTTACCTTTTCGCGGATCATCGTCAGCAGACCCGATGCGGCGATGACGCTCAATCCCAGCACCGCCATGGCGTCAGGATATTCGTGGAAGAAGGCCATGCCGATCGCCACGGCCCAGAGGATTTGCGAATAATGCGACGGCGCGATCTGGCTCGCCGGCGCGATGCGGATTGCGACCAGAAGCGTGATCTGCCCCGTCGCCGTACAAAGTCCGATGAAGGCGAAGGCCAGAAGCTGGTGCAGGGTGGGCATGACAAAATCGGGGATGGAGGCAATACCGTTGAAGGTGAGGCCATAGATCAGCAGCACGCCCATGATCGAAGTGCGCTTTTCCTTGCCCGCAAGCGAGCGGAGCAAAACGATGGTCATCGCCGCCAGGAAGGCGACACCGATGGCGGCGATATGCCCGAGTTCCAGCGTCTTGAAGCCCGGCCGCACAACCAGAATGACGCCGACGATGCCGGCCAGAACCGCCGCCCAGCGCCACGGGCCGATATTCCCCTTCAGCACGACGGCGGAAAGCACGGTCACGAAGAGCGGCGACAGGAAGATCAGCGCATAGGCTTCCGCCAGCGGAATGGTGGTGAAGGCATAGATGCCTAAAATACCGGCGAAGAGGCCGGAAATGGCGCGGCCGTGCACGGCGAAGGGCCGGCTCATGCGCCAGAATTCACGCCATCTTTCCTCGCGCGGCTTGCTGAAGAAGATGAAGATGCCGGAAAAGAGGATGCTGAAGAAGCCGATTTCGAAAACGCTGATCTGCGATCCAAGCGACTTGATGGTGGCATCGCCCAAGGAAAAGGTCGCATAAGCGAACAGGCCGAGCAGAAAACCCTTTTGCATTTGAACGTCCCCGAACACCGACCGCAAGGCAAAGCTTCCCCCGGCCGCGTGGAACGCGACCCGGACGCCCCTTTAAGGGACAGACAGTCTGGCAGATTTGATCCTCACCCTATGGCTAGACCCGGCTACCTATGAGTGCAAGCCGCAAAACAGGCAAAAATGCGCGATCTCACCGCATCAATGCAATCGGCTGCAAGGTGCGGCAAATTTGTCCCGCCACAGCCATCACATCACCGTCATGGAAAGAGGTTAGCCGGTGTTGATCGTGGCGCTTGGCGACGGGCATGAAGGCGGCTAAGTATGTCATGGTATTTTTCACCCGCCGATTTCCCCGGCCGGTGTCGCTGCGTTAACATGACCTCGCTAACCGAAAGGAAAAAGAATGCGGATTGTGATGATCGGTTCGGGTTATGTCGGCCTCGTGTCCGGCGCGTGTTTTGCAGATTTCGGCCATGACGTGGTCTGCGTCGACAAGATGCCGGAGAAGATCGAAGCCCTGAAAAACGGCCATATCCCGATCTTCGAGCCGGGTCTCGATGTCATCGTCGCCAACAACGCCAAGGCTGGCCGATTGAGCTTCACGACGGATCTTTCCGCTGCGGTCGCCAATGCCGAGGTCGTCTTCATCGCGGTCGGCACCCCCTCGCGGCGCGGCGATGGCCATGCCGATCTCGGTTATGTCTATGCGGCGGCGAAAGAGATCGCCCATGCACTCGACGGCTTCACCGTCATCGTCACCAAATCCACTGTTCCCGTCGGCACCGGTGACGAGGTGGAACGCATCATCCACGAGGAAAACCCCTCGGCCGATTTCGCCGTGGTCTCCAACCCGGAATTCCTGCGCGAAGGTGCCGCCATTGAGGATTTCAAGCGGCCGGACCGCATCGTCGTCGGCCTTTCGGATGAGCGCGCCCGCCCCGTCATGACCGAGGTTTACCGCCCGCTTTATCTCAACCAGTCGCCGCTGCTCTTCACCACCAGACGTGCGTCCGAACTCATCAAATATGCCGCCAACGCCTTTCTGGCGATGAAGATCACCTTCATCAACGAGATGGCTGATCTGTGCGAAAAGGTCGGCGCCAATGTGCAGGACGTCTCGCGCGGCATCGGTCTCGATGGCCGCATCGGCCCGAAATTCCTGCATGCCGGCCCCGGTTATGGCGGCTCCTGTTTCCCGAAGGACACGCTGGCGCTCGCCAAGACCGCGCAGGATTATGACGCCCCGGTGCGGCTGATCGAGACCACCATCGCCATCAACGACAACCGCAAGCGCGCCATGGGCCGCAAGGTCATCAACGCGATGGGCGGTGATGTGCGCGGCAAGAAGATCGCCGTGCTTGGCCTCACCTTCAAGCCGAATACCGACGACATGCGCGACAGCCCGGCAATCGCCATCATCCAGACCCTGCAGGACGGCGGTGCGAAAGTGGTCGGTTACGATCCGGAAGGCATGGCGAATGCCCGCCACCTGATGGAAGACATCGACTATGCGGACGGCCCCTACGAGGCAGCGGAAGACGCCGACGCCGTGGTGATCGTGACGGAATGGAACCAGTTCCGCGCACTCGACCTGCCGCGCCTGAAGGCGATCATGAAAAGCCCTGTTCTGGTGGACCTGCGCAATATCTACCGCACGGATGAAGTCGCCGCGCATGGCTTCATCTATGCCGCAGTCGGTCGTCCGCACGAAGGCGCGTAGAGGTTTCGTTTTTTCAATTTCATTAAAAGGTTTTCTGCGCTTCGGTCAGACCGAAAACGCACCAACGGATTCGGGATATAATCATCATGCGTTATCTGGTTACCGGTACGGCTGGCTTCATCGGCTTTTACGTTGCGAAACGGCTGCTGGACGCCGGCCATTTCGTGACCGGCTTCGATGGCATGACGAAATATTACGATGTCAGCCTCAAGGAAAAACGCCACGCCATTCTTTCCCGCTCCAACGGCTTCCGGGCCGAGATCGGCATGCTGGAAGATACGGATGCGCTGAAACGAGCCGCGGAGGCAGCGGAACCGGAAATCATCATCCATCTCGCCGCCCAGGCGGGTGTCCGTTACAGCCTTGAAAATCCGCGCGCCTATATCGATTCCAATCTCATCGGCTCGTTCAACATGCTGGAGCTCGCCAGAAGCCTTGATGTCAAGCACCTGATGCTGGCATCGACCTCCTCCATCTACGGCGCCAACGAGAAAATCCCCTTCGCGGAAAGCGACAAGGCCGACGAACCGATGACGCTTTACGCGGCCACCAAAAAATCGATGGAACTGATGGCGCACAGCTATGCCCATCTGCACAAGCTGCCCACCACCGCCTTCCGTTTCTTCACGGTCTATGGCCCGTGGGGACGGCCGGACATGGCGCCGATCAAATTCGTCGACGCCGTCTCCAACGGCAGAGCGATCGATATTTACGGGCAAGGCAATATGAGCCGCGATTTCACCTATATCGATGACCTCGTGGAAGGCATCGTCCGGCTGAGCGCGGTCATCCCTTCCGAGGAAAACCGGGTCACGCAGGAAGGTGTCACCGACACGCTCTCGCACCATGCGCCGTTCCGCATCGTCAATATCGGCGGCGGCCAGCCGGTGGAGCTGATGCGCTTTGTCGAAACGGTGGAAAAGGCGGTCGGCAGGCCGGCTATCCGCAACATGCTGCCGATGCAGCAGGGCGATGTGCCCCGCACCTTCGCCTCGCCCGATCTTTTGAGAGCCCTGACCGGCTACGTGCCGCAAACCCCGGTCGAGGAGGGCATCAAGGCCCTCGTCGCCTGGTATCGCGAGATGCACCCGGCCGAATTACGGGAATAAGCTCACAGCGTCGCCAGCAGGCGGTTGGAGATGGTGCCGCCGGACGCGCTCTGCATGCTGATCTTGGTTTCCACGGCCTCGATGATCGTGTCGCTGAAATCCATCTCGGTGAGATCGCGGATATTGGAAAGGCCGCCCGGCGAAAACACGTTTACTTCCAGTATCTTGTCACCGACAATGTCGAGCCCGACGAGGAACATACCGTCCTCCACGAGCTTCGGCCGCACCATCTCGGCAAGCGCCACGATTTCATCCGTCACCTTCACCGCCTCGGCGGTGCCTTTGGCATGGATGTTGGAGCGCAGGTCGCCCTTGGCCGGTACGCGGCGAAGGGCGGCATATTTGCCGTCACGCATCAACGGTCGGCCATTCATCATGAAGAAGCGGATATCACCATCCTTCGCAGCCGGCAGATAGGCCTGCGCGATCAGATAACCCTCAAGGCTGACCGCTTCGAAAATCTGGTTGAGATTGGCCTCCTTGCTGGAGCCGATCTTGAAGACGTTCTTACCGCCGGAACCCTGCAGCGGCTTGACGATGACGCCCTTGGGGTGGCCATCGGCAAAGGCGCGTATTTCATCGACATTGCGCGAGATGATCGTGGTGGGGCGGACGATTTCAGGAAAGCTCTGGAAATAGAGCTTGTTTTGCGCCAGCGCCAAGCCTTCTGGATCATTCAGCACCACGACGCCGCGCTGTTCTGCAAGCCGCCCGAACAGGATGCCGGCATGCACCGCCCACGGTCGCGTTGTCTGGTCGAGCGAGGGGTCGTTGCGCAGCATCAGCGCATCGATTTCCTCCACATCCATGGTGCGCCGCTCCAGCGCCTTGTCCTGAAGGGCGGCATGGAAGCCTTCCGATTTCTTGTATTTTGTCTTCGGCAATACGGTGGCATGGATGGTCAGGCTGTCATCCGCGCGCAGGGTAAAATCCCCTGGTGTCAGATAGACCACCTCATGGCCGCGATTGAGTGCCGCCATGGCAAGCAGGCCGGTCGCGTAGTTCGGCCCCTCGGTTTCGATGGAATTGACGAAAAATGCGATACGCATGAAGCCCCTCCTATAAAGTCGCCAGTTCGGCAATGGATAATCCCGCCCGTATTTTTTCCAGCCGCTCATTGGCCTTGGCGGGCAGCAGAAATGCGGGTCGGACACCCGGCGGACGAAGCAGGCCGCGCAGGGCGAGCTCCTGCATGACAGGAAAATGGGCGGCGGCGATCTTGCCCATCCAGAACGGATCGAGCGCGCCGCCCCTGCGCAGATGGTCCATCACCTCGGCCAACCCGCGCAGATAAATCGCATCCTTGGAGAGACCCCCGCCGCGATAGATGCGCAGCACCATGTTGAAGGCCGCGGCCTCGTCGAAACCGTGTTCGCGGGTCATGATGCGGAAAGTGTCCACGAAAGACGCACCATCCAGCATGGCGGCGCAGCCGACGACGCGGCCGGCGATCAGCCGCAGGCGCTCGCGCGTCATGCCGCCGGCCAGATGTTCCGCCAGCACCGCCAGCCCTTCCTGCACGCCCTCATAACCGGAAAGGCCGGTGCGGAAGAGCCGCAGCCCCTGAAACGAGCCGTTGAAATAGGTAAGAAGATGCACACCGATCTCATGCGACAGGAGCGCCTCGACACGGCGCTGTTCCATGACAGTATGGCGGGAGATCAAGAGCTTCTCGCCCGTCACCATCAGGCCGGGTGGCAGGTCATCACGGATTTCGACGCGGGCCTTGAATTCCGGCTCCTCGCCCAGATAGGTCTCGACCATTTCGCGCGACTTCCTGGCGACCACGTAACAATCCACCATGGCGATTTCGCCGCTTTCTTGCCTGTGCGGGCAATCCTCAAGCACGCGAAGCGCCAGCGTCAGAAGAGCGGGTTCGACGGCACCATAGAGGGCGCGTGAAAAATCGGTGAAGGTGCGATGATGCAGGCTCGCCAGCATCGTCAGCTGCAGATCGATCTCCCGCTGTTTCTCCCGGTAGAGATGATAGAGCACCGGGTCTTCAAGATGGTCGAAGACGACGGAATAGAGCTTGCGCTTCTGCTCCTCCACATCCACGCCCAGCGGCCGGTAAAGCAGGCGCGGCGCGTACTGGAAGCTGCCATCGCGAAATTCCTCGAACGCCCGGCGCGCATTGATGGGCGTGACGGAGAGAAGAAAATCGAAGGAGGAGACAATCTCGTCGATCGACCGGTCGGCACGTTTGACCGCATCGACAAAGGCCTTGCGGCCAAGCGCCCGGTGACTGGTGACCTTCAGCGCATCCATGCCTGAGGAAAAGGACGAAAAGGCCTGCAGACCGGCATCGAAGAGATCGGCAATCATCGTCTCGCGCAGACCGGGATAATCCGCACCGGATTCCGGCTGGCGATAGATCGGCGCGAAGCGCACGCTGATGCAGGGAAAATCCAGTCCGGCATTCTGAAACCGCAGGACCGGGTCAGCTTCCGGCTCCGGCCGGGTGATGCGCGGCGTGCGAAAGCGCACTTCGGCATCACAGACCGCCTTGATGAAGACCCGACGCGCTTTCTGGGTTTCCGGTTCTGACGTCGCGGAGACCGAAACCTCATAATGCGGCAGGAAGGGAGAGTCGTCGGCGAGCAGGATGTCGTGTTCAAGCTCGCCAATATCGAGAACAATAAAGGCGCCGAAACGCTCGCGCATCACCGCGCCGACCGCCTCGATCAGCGGCGCGGCCTCCTGAATGTTCGAAGCGATGAGATAGGAGGCATGGGCGGCGGCGATGTCGCGCGCGGCGACATCTTTCGTGCCGCCCGTCAGATGCAGACAGAGGAACGGCAGCGGCCGGTCGATGTGCAAACGGCCGTCTTTTCCGACATCGCGGCGGATGGCCTTGCCGGCTTCCAGGCATGACACGACGTCGTCGACCAGATCGGCGATGGGGGAAGGCGCGCTGCAGACGGATGAGAGGTTCATCGCCGCGCCCTCAGACATTCTTCAAGAACCGGCTGGAGCGTTGCGATCGCTTCGCGAATATCCGCCACCACGCGCGCATCCGGCTTTCCCGTCCACTCGTCCATGAAGAATTTCTTGAACTCGATTGCGATGGCGCAGCCATTTTCGGCGAAACGCTCGTGGATGAAGCGCGTCTGCTCGCCCTTGCCCTGAAACGCCACATTCTCGCGAACATCGAGACGGCGTCCGCCGATGGTCGCAGACGCAAAATGATGACCGACCGCGCTGACGACATCACCCCAGCGGCTACGATCCATGGAAAAGGTGCCGATGTTGATATCGGGTGCTTCCGCCTGCGCCGTCGCCGGTGCGTCGGCGCCCTGGCGGCGATGATTGTAACTGTGCACATCCAGCACCACGAAAGCACCATGCCGTCGCTCGAGCGTTGAGAGAACGGTTTCAAGCATCGCGTAATAATCAGCGTGGAAATCGAGCGATTGCCGGCTGGCCTGTTCCGGCAGCGTCTGGTTCCAGACCTCCAGCCCCCAGGATTGTTCCGGCTTCAGATAGATCGCCTCATCGGTGGCGCGATTGAGATCGACTTCAAAACGGGAATGGTGAACGACGATCCGGTTCGTCAATCCGGCGACCATCTCGCCGGTAAAGGGATCCTCCTCTCTCAGCCGCTTTTCCGGCGAAAGAGCCATCAGATCGGCTATATCCATGCGGATGAAATGACCGTCATGGATGGCCGTGCCGATAACGGGCGAATTGCCGAAATCGACCGACCAGAAGCCCCTGTTTTCGTTGTTACCCCGGTATTCGCCGTCACTCTGTGTGGCTGCCATGCTGCCTCCCTGCATCGGGGATAAAACAACACGACATGTCCGTTTGTTCCGGTAAAAAATTGCGCACTATTCATTTGTGCCTGGCAATGATGCCGCCCGAAAAAACTGCGGAACCATCCTTTAAAGCTCACGTTGTTCCAGCAGGAGGGCCGCCGTGTCAAACGGACACGATGGTGCCGAAGAACACCGGGATTTTTCCGTTTTCTCCCGGTGGCCAACGAAATGGCAGCCGAGCTTCTTACCCATCCGGCGCCCCTCCGTTCCCGTTTTCCACGCACAAGGAGCTGCGACATGGAAAAGACCGAAACACGCAAACTTGCGGAAGAATATCTGCGGCTCGGCGGCACCCGCAAGGTCATGATCGACGACAACAAGACCTTCGTGCGCCAATGGAAAGCCGAACCGGCGGAAGCCGAGCGATTTTGGCAAACCAACATCGAAAATCTCGATGAGAAGCGCCTCAAGGACGTGGAATTCTTCCTCCCCTCCATGAATTCCGACAAGGACGACTGAACCCAGAAGGAGACAGATATGACTGCCATCAACGCCGCAAAAATCCTCATTCTCGCAACGGACGGATACGAACGTTCCGAGCTGCGGGTGCCGTATGACCAGTTGAAGGCCAAGGGTGCGGACGTGAAGATCGCCTCCATCAAGGAGGGCGAAATCAAGAGCTGGGATAAGAAGAACTGGGGCGACAGCATCACCGTCGATCTCTCGGCCAAGACCGTAAAAACCGAAGATTTTGACGCACTGGTTCTTCCCGGTGGCCAGATCAACCCGGATATTCTGCGCCATGACGAGGATGCGATACGGGTGGTTCGCGATTTCGTCAAATCGGGCAAGGTGGTTGCCGCCATCTGCCATGCGCCGTGGCTGCTTGTCGAAGCGGACGCCCTGCGCGGCCGCGACGCCACTTCCTATTGGTCGATCAAGACCGACCTCAAGAATGCCGGCGCCAACTGGAAGGATGAAAAGGTGGTAACGGACAAGGGTATCATCACCTCCCGCAGCCCTGACGATCTCGATGCCTTCGTCGCCAAGATCGTGGAAGAGATTGAGGAAGGCCGTCACGAACGTCGCGCCGCTTAAGACACGAACGACATTCCCGTGCCGCCGGTTTCCGGCGGCACTTTTATTTTGGAGGAAGAATATGAAAAGCAGATTGCTGGCAAGCGGCGCGGAGCGCACCTTCATCCTCGTCATCGATCCCGAGGAAGAAGCCTTCGAGGCCATCAGGCGTTTTGCCAGGGCCGAGAACATCAACGCCGCCTCTGTCACCGCGATCGGCGCCTTCGCCACGGCAACGCTCGCCTTTTTTGATCTGTCCACGCAGGACTACAAGGAAATACCGGTCACCGAACAGAGCGAGGTCCTGAGCCTGCTTGGCGACATTACGCTTGACGAGAACGACACGCCCAATCCGCACCTGCATGTGGTTCTGGGTTTTGCCGACGGGTCCACAAAAGGCGGCCATTTTCTGAAGGGCGTGGTTCGTCCCACTCTGGAAGTCGTCATTCGCGAAACGCCCGCAGAATTGCGGCGCAGCTATAACAGGGAATTCGGCATCGCCCTTATTGACCCTGCGAAATAAACCCAACGGAACCGGAAAAACGCCATTGCGTTATCCTCCGCACAAGGGGACGGCATGGCGGTTACGGTCAATCAAAAACATGGGGAAGATGACGAGGTCAGGCAGTTCCTGATCGGCCTTGCGCGCGGCACAGCGGGTGCATTGCTGTTTGCCCTGCCCATGCTGATGACCATGGAAATGTGGTTCCTCGGTCTTTACGTCAACTCATGGCGGCTTCTGCTGCTCTGCATCCTCAACCTGCCGCTGCTTCTTCTTCTTGCCCGCCGCATCGGTTTTGAGAATATCAATTCCTGGAGCCAGGCCCTGCGCGACGCGATAACCGCCTATGGGCTGGGCATCGCTGTCAGCGCGGGCGTGCTCCTGCTGTTCGGCGTTCTGAACGACCAGCTCACCGCCTCCAATATCGTCGCCAAGGTCGCGCTGCAATCCGTTCCCGCCAGCATCGGCGCGCTGCTCGGCCGCAGCCAGCTCGGCCAGCATTCCGACGCAGAGGACGAAGAGGAAGGCGAGTATTCCGGCGAGACAGGTTATCTGCACGAGCTTTTCATGATGGTGGTGGGCGCGCTCTTCCTCAACCTCAATGTCGCCCCGACGGAGGAAATGATCCTGATCGCCTACAAGGTGACGCCCTATCACGTTCTGGCCCTTTGTCTGCTGTCGATCGCCATCATGCATGGCTTTGTCTATGCGCTTCACTTCAAGGGCTCGCATCAGCTGCATGAAGGACAGCAATGGTGGCAATCCTTCATCCGCTTCACCCTGCCCGGCTACGTCATCGCCATCGCCATCAGCATCTATACGCTCTGGACCTTCGAGCGCCTCGACCACACCTCGCTGTCGCAGATCATGAATGCCGCCGTCATTCTCGGTGTTCCAGCCTCGATCGGCGCGGCGTCGGCCCGGCTGATCCTGTGAGGACAAGATGACGATATCGAAAAACGGAAAACAGACGGAAAGCGCCGATCCGCATTGGATCGAATGGGTGACGGGAACCATCTGCACCTTGCTCGTCGCCGCGATGCTCGGCTGGATCGCCTATGACATCTATCGCTATGTACCCGAGGATGCCCGCTTCGACATCGCCGTCACCAGCGTGGAGGGGCAGCCCGGGCAATATCGGGTGAAATTCGACATCCGCAACCTCTCCATGACCACCGCAGCGCAGGTGCAGGTGCGCGGCGACCTGCAGCGGAATGACGCCGCGCCGGAAAACGCCGATGTGACCTTCGATTATGTCGCCTCGGAATCGAAGGACAGCGGCACGCTTTTTTTCCGCAGCGATCCCCGCAGCGGAACGCTCACCCTCACTGTCGCCGGTTATACCGAGCCTTGACCCATTCAGGACATCTTCATGACGACACCGGAACTGACGAAAGAACGCGATCTCAGGGATTCAAAACCGGTCTGGGCCGATAGCCCGCGCATCGGCATCCGCAGCGGGCACACACCCGCCTCCGACCATTACGACACGATCGTCGTCGGCGCCGGCATCAGCGGCGCACTCGTATCCCACGCCCTGCAAAGGCCGGGTCAATCCATGCTCATCATCGACCGGCGCGAACCGGTCATGGGCAGCAGCGTGGCAAGCACCGCGATGATACAGCACGAGATCGACACGCCGCTGACGGAACTCAGAAAGATGATCGGCAGGCCCGCAGCCGACAGGGCATGGCAGCGTTCCGCACGCGCCGTCCTGCGTCTGGAGGAAATCGTCTCCTCGCTTGGCATCTCCTGCAGCATGAAGCGCAAGCAGGCGCTTTATCTCGCCGGAGACGAAATGGGATCGCGCGCGTTGAAAGCCGAAGCGGCCGCGCGCAAAGAAGCTGGCATCGAAGCCCGCTTCCTCTCCGCTGCAGAACTGCGAGAGCAATATGGGCTGGACCGGACCGCCGCCATCCTCAGCGATATCTCGGCCTCAGCCAATCCCGCACAGCTGACGGCCGGCCTTTTGCGCCATACGGCCGGCGCAGGCGCCGAAATCGTCTCCCAGCTTGAGATCACCGATCTCAGAAACCTCGGCAACAAAGTTGTCCTCGCCACCGCCGGCGGCAAGATCCTTTCCGCACGCAATGTCGTTTTCTGCACCGGCTATGAATTCCTGAAAATGCTGGAGAGCCCGAAACACCAGATCATTTCCACCTGGGCTCTGGCGAGCAAAAAGCGGCTCGATCTACCCGGCTGGCTGGAGAACCATATCCTCTGGGAAGCGTCCGATCCCTATCTTTACCTGCGCACCGACCGCGAGGGGAGGATGATCGCCGGAGGCGAGGACGAGGAAAACCCCACCGCCTATCTGTCGGAGCGCAAGCTTTCCGCGAAGGCGAAGACGATCAGCTGCAAGATCGAAAGGCTTCTTGGCGTCGATATGGGAGAGCCGGACTATCGCTGGGCGGCGGCCTTCGGCACCACCACCACCGGCCTGCCGCTGATCGGCGCGGTGCCCGGCATGAAAAACGTCTATGCCGTGATGGGTTTCGGCGGTAATGGCCTCACCTTCAGCCAGATCGCCGCCGAAATCGTGGCGGCCGCCGTTAATGGCGGCAAGGACCCGGACGCCGATCTCTTCCGTTTCGGCTGATGCCCGTCAATCCTCCTTGATACCGGTGGCCACCGGCAAGCGCCGGAGCGTCCAAAGGACAACGATACCGGCGCCTGCGGCGACAAGGGCAAGCGGCCACATGCCGAGACCTGCCGAGAGGCCGATTGCCGCCGAAAGCCACATGCTGGCGCCCGTCGTTAGGCCTTTGACATCCCCTCTCGTATAAACGACCACACCCGCTGCGAGAAAGGCGATGCCCGCCGTCACGGCTTCCACCAGACGGATAGGATCGAGCCGCGCGGCCTCATGACCTTCCGCCATCGTCTCCATCATATGAATGGTGATGATGCAGAAGGTGACGGCAGCAAGGCCGATGAGCATGTTGGTGCGCAAACCGGCCGTGTTCTTGTGAAACTCCCGCTCCAGACCGATCAGGCCGCACAGGATGACCGCGCCGAACACGCGCACCAGCAGCACCTCGAAGGGGATGGAAATATTCATGGAAAATTCTTCTGCAAGGCTCTGGGGCACGTCATGTCTCCTCCCGACATTTATTCCCACTAAGTTCGGAAAGGCTGCGTTGGTTCCGCGCAGCAATATAAACGTTGCGCGCAACCGAGCCGGAACCATGGCAGCAGCAAAGGGTTTGTCTCCCGTGCGCATGGGCGCACATCATGCATTTTTACACATGGGAGAAGGACCAATGGCCGAGAAGAAACTCGACGACCTGTTTTACGACACGCTGAAGGATATCTACTACGCCGAAAGGCAGATCCTGAAGGCCCTGCCGAAAATGGCACGGGCGGCGACAGATCCGAAGCTGAAACAGGCTTTTGAAAAGCACAAGGAAGAAACCCAGGGCCACGTCGAACGCCTGCAGGAAGTATTCGAGATCATTGGCAAGCGCGCACAGGGCAAGACCTGCGAAGCCATCCAGGGCATTATCGCCGAGGGCGAGGAGATCATGGAGGACTTCAAAGGCACACCCGCGCTTGATGCCGGTCTCGTTTCGTCGGCACAGGCGGTCGAACACTATGAGATCGCCCGCTACGGCACGCTTAAGGCCTGGGCGGAAAAGCTGGGCCACACCAAGGCGGTTTCGCTGCTGGATGCCACGCTCAAGGAAGAGGCAAAGACCGACGATGCGCTGACCGCGCTCGCCGAGACTTCGGTCAACGCCGCCGCCCAGAAAAAGGCCGCGTAATACCCCTCAACAACAAAAACCGGAATGGTCACCCATTCCGGTTTTTTATGTGTCTTGAAGACTGCAGAGATTACGGCAGGGTATAGGCGATCACATAATCGCCCGGCTTGGTTCCGACGGAACCGTGACCACCTGCAACCATCACCACATATTGCTTGCCGCCCTCCAGCGCATAGGTCATGGGCGTTGCCTGGCCGCCGGCCGGCAGGCGCGCTTCCCATAGCTGCTTGCCGGTGGTGAGGTCATAGGCGCGCAGATAGTTGTCGACGGCAGCACCGAGGAAGGCCACGCCGCCCTTGGTGATCATCGGCCCGCCAATACCAGGCACACCCACCTTGAAGGGCAGCGGCAGCGGCGTCATGTCATAGACCGTGCCGTTCTTGTGCTTGTAGGCGATATCGCCGGTGCGCAGGTCGGCACCCGTGACATAACCCCATGGCGGGGCCTGGCAAGGGATTTTCAGCGGACCGAGGAACGGACCCATGAACACGCCGTAGGGTGCGCCGTCATTGCGGTTCAGGCCCTGTTCGCTACCCTTTTCGTCCTGCCCCTTCGGCGGAATGTCGGCGCGCGGCACGAGCTGCGAGGTGAAGGCGAGATAGGTCGGCATGCCGAACATGACCTGGCGTTCGGGGTCGACCGCGACGCTGCCCCAGTTGAAGGTGCCGAAATTGCCGGGATAGATGATCGAGCCGGTCAGTGACGGCGGCGTATAGCGGCCCTTGTAGTTCAGCTGATGAAAGCGGATGCGGCAGGCGAGCTGGTCGAACATGGAGACGCCCCACATGTCCTTTTCCTGCAATGGCTCCGGCTTGAACGACAAGGCCGTCGTCGGCTGCGTCGGTGAGGTGAAGTCCTCAGGGATCGCACCGCCCGGCGCCGGCTCCTCCGTGATCGGCAGAAGCGGCTCGCCGGTGCGCCGGTCGAGAACGTAGATATCGCCCTGCTTGGTCGGGCCGACGAGAGCCGGGATGGTCTGACCGTCCTTGGTGATGTCGAGCAGCACTGGCTGGGCCGGCACGTCCATGTCCCAGAGATCGTGATGAACCGTCTGGCGCACCCAGCGATCCTTGCCGGTGTTAATATCGAGCGCGACGATGGAGGAAGAATATTTCTCCACATTCTCGCTGCGGCCCATGCCGAGCTGATCCGGCACCTGATTGCCGAGCGGGATATAAACGAGACCGAGGCCTTCATCATAACTGAAGACCGACCAGCTGTTGGGCGAATTGGTGGTGTAGGTCTCACCCGCCGCAATCGGTTCGGTTTTCGCCGGATCGCCGGAATCCCAGTTCCAGACGAGCGCACCGCTATTCACATCGAAAGCGCGGATGACACCGGACTGTTCCTGCGTGGAATAGTTGTCGTTCACCGCGCCGCCGATGATGATCTTGCCCGCCGCGATGACCGGCGGCGAGGTCGAATAATAATAGCCGGCAGGATTGTATTTCATGCCCTGCTCAAGATGCAGCACACCCTGATCGGCAAAGGAAGTGCAGACCTGACCGGTGGCCGCATCAAGCGCGATCAGCCGCGCATCCGAGGTCGGCAGGTAGACGCGTTGGGCGCAGGCCGTGCCTTCAGCGGCATTGGGCTCGGCATAATAGGACACGCCGCGGCAGGTCTGGTGCTGGCGGTCCGGATTAAGACCGACATTCGGGGCATATTTCCACTTTTCCTTGCCGGTGGCGGCATCGATGGCAATCGCCCAATTATGCGGCGTGCAGATATAAAGCGTATTGCCGATCTTGAGTGGCGTCACCTGATAGGTGGTTTCCCCCACATCATCAGGCAGCTTCACATCGCCAGTCTGGTAACGCCAGGCTTCCTTGAGCTGCGAGACATTCTCGACATTGACCTGGGTCAGCGGCGAATAACGCTGTCCATAGGGCGTGCGGCCATATTGATGCCAGTCACCGTCAGGCACATTGCCGCCATAGGCGGGCGTCGCCGAGGCGGTTTCCTGCGGCAGGGAACCTGCCGTGTCGTGTGGATCCTGCGCCATGGAATATCCGGCCACGACGATGGAGGCGAGCACGGATAGCGCAAGCGGCCAGGCGTTCGGCCCATAGCGAAGCCCGGTGGGGCTCGCAAAACCGAGCGGCTTCCGGACCCATGGAACCAGAAGCCACAGCCCGATGAGAATGACGATGCCACCGCGCGGGCCAAGCTGCCACCAGTCGAAGCCAACTTCCCAGATAGCCCAGGCGAGCGTGGCGACAATGAAGACGGCATAGACGTGAAGGGCTGCGCGATTGCGCTTGAACAGCAGAACGGCCGTCAACAGGAAGGCCAGTCCGGAAAGCACGTAATAAAAGCTCCCGCCCAGCATGACGAGCTGAGAGCCGAAACCGAACAGCCCAAGACCGATCAGCGTAAGAACAACTGCAGTGACGGTGACTGCCATGAATGAAACCCCCGATTCCTGTCACTTTGCGTGAAATGAAATCGGGCGCAATCTGGTTCCATGGAAATTATCATCATCGCGAAAAAACTTCACGCTAGGGTGGTCACGGGTTTTGCGGCGCCCCTGTCGAATCCTGTGGCGAGGGGTTTGTCTCTGTCGATGACGGTGGTTGCGCGCGGCCATTCGCGGGATTGTTGTCGAAGCTTCCCGATCCGGACGGCTGCTGCGGCACGGGCGCAGTCTCGGTCTGCGGGTTCTGCGGCAGGTTTTGGTCGGGTTCGAAAACGGAATATTCGACGACACCCCAGACCACCAATGCAAGAAGCACGCTGACGATCAGAATGACAAGGACGGGACGTCCGCGCGATCCCTGCCGCGCACGCGTTGCCGTTTCGCTTTTCGGAGTATCCCGACTGTCGAGATAGCTGGCATTTTCTCTGGCCATGTCTTTCACTCCCTGTAACCCTGTTGATCTAATCCTTGGGGTCAGGGTTTTGTTCCAGATCGCCGGAGAACGACGTTAACCGCACTCGGCCGGCAAACGCGCCCTGTCACAGTCTTCCGCATCCAGCGCGCTGAAGCTTTGTCCAAGGCCGAGCCAGGAAACCGGCAGGCGTGCTTCGCCGTCGTCCGTTTCCGACGGATCGTCTGCGGGGCTGTCTGAATTCGCCGATGGCAGGGGCGATGGCGACCTGTGAAATGTGGCGCCGGAAAAGGATAGGTGTTGTTTTACCGCACGGCGCCATTGGCGACACAGGTCCAGAAAAGCGAGGATTCTCAGCATCATGATTGTCAGGCAATATATTGATAAAAATAACGCGCCCTGTTTGGCACGTCTGGAAGACATGCGCATCCCCATCGCGCCGCAGCCGCAGCGAATGGTCGGATTGTGCCAACAAACCGTCATAAAGTGTCAGAACGGCGCGCGGCCAATCGTCATCAGCGGCCGAGCTGCAGGATCCAGCGTGTCCATTCCGCGCTATCCGGCTTCAGAATATCCGACGTGAGGTCGCGGTTTTCCGAAGCGAAATGCCGCATTTGACGCGGCGAAAGGCCGAAAGTCTTCTTGAAGACGCGGCTGAAATTTTCCGGATTGGTGAAACCATAGGACGCGGCAACCTCGGCAATCGTCATATGCGCCGATTGCGGCGCCCGCAGGAAATCCATCGCGCGTTCGAGACGCCGATGGGTGATGCAGGCCGAAAACCCGCCAAGCGGCTCGAAGAGCCGGTAGACGGTGCGTCGCGACACGCCGAATTCGCCCATGACCTTTTCCACCGACAGGGCCGGATCGAGAAGGTGACTGTCGATATAACGGCGGATGGATGCCCTGAGCGCCCGCTGCACGCCCTGCGCATTGTCTTCCCGGACATGATTGTTGATGGCGGCCGCAGCCAGTTCCAGAAGCGGCGAGACCGTGGCTGCGCCCTCGCTGGCATTCATGACGTCGAAATGGCGATAGATGCTCGTCATCGTTTCGCGCAGCAGCGATACCAGCGGCAAGCCGGCCGGCAGCACGCGTTCATGATGATTGCCGGAACCGGCAAGCCTGCCTTCCAGCAGCCGGCGCGGCACGACGAGGCTGAGATGATCGTGATCCGAGGTGGCGGTGGCCAGCGGCTGCGCCATATCGATGAGATAGAGGTCGCCCGGACCAGCGGTCTCGCCCGAACCGCGCCGCGACATGCTCTTCCCGCTGGCGTAAAATTGCAGGAGAAAACCATCCATGCCGTCGCGGGCAAGCTTGTGGCGCGAACGGTCGAAATCCTGCGCCGAGGACTGGGTGCGGCCGAGCGCGACATTGCCGATGAAAGCGGCGTCCACGCTGGCGAAAAAACCATCATCCTGCGAGCGGCGCAGGCGAGCATCAAAAAGCACGTTGATCGAATCCCGCCACAACGCCATGGCGTCGCGTTTCGGCACTTGGCGCGTATCGAAGCGCGAACGCGCCAGCGGCGCTTCAAAAGACCCTGTGTTCATCATGCCGCTTTTCCGTGAACACGGCGCTGACCCCGCCGTCCACGAAAACTATACAGGATTGAAATCGCCTAACAATACCGGAAACCGGCGCGATCGTTCGCTTCAAGCGCATGTGCGAAATTTATTTCGCCGTCCAGCCGCCATCGATGGAAATGGTGGTGCCGGTGATGGAGCGCGCCATATCACCAGCGAGATAAAGCGCCATTTCCGCCACTTCTTCCGGTTGCACAAACCGTCTGGTCGGCTGCGGCGCAAGCATCACCTTCTTCACCACTTCCTCCTCGCTCATGCCGTGCACGCGCGCCTGATCGGCGACCTGGGCGGCGACAAGCGGCGTCCAGACATAACCTGGGCAGATGGCGTTGCAGGTAATGCCGAGTTCGGCGACTTCCAGCGCCACGCTTTTCGTCAGGCCCACCACCGCATGTTTGGTCGCCACATAAGGCCCCTTGAAGGGTGACGCGCGCAGGCCATGGGCGGAGGCGATGTTGACGATGCGGCCCCAGCCCCTTTCCTTCATGCCGGGCAGCGCCGCATGGATGGTGTGAAACGCGCTGTCGAGAGAGATGGCGACGATGCGGGAGAAATCGGCGAAATCGAACTCGTCGATCGGCGCGACTTTCTGGATGCCGGCATTGTTGACGAGGACGTCGATATGACCAAATTCGGCGATGACGGTTTCCGGCAGATGCGCGCTTTCATCATAGTTGGCGAGATTGGCGGAAAAATAGACCGGCCTGTGCCGCGCCACCTGCGCCACCATCTCCAGGGCCTGCGTCGCCTCCTCCGTCGTCTCTATGCCATGCACCGCGACCAGATATCCCGCTTCGGCGAAACGCCTGGCGATGGCGAGCCCGATGCCGCTGGTGGAACCCGTGACGAGCACGGTTTTCGGTTGATCCTCCATCGGCCTAGTCCTTCAGCTGCGGCAGGTTGCGGAAAAGTTCGAGCGCTTCAGGATTGGCAAGCGCATCGGCATTCTTCACCGGCCGGCCATGGATGGTATCGCGAACCGCGATTTCGGAAATCTTGCCCGAACGGGTGCGGGGAATGGCGCTGACGGCAATGATTTTTGCCGGGACATGCCGCGGCGTGGCGCCCGAACGGATGCGGCTGCGGATGGTTTTTTCCAGCTCTTCCGTCAGGGTCGCGCCGCCCTTCATGCGCAGGAAGAGGATGACCCTCTGGTCACCGTCGATATCCTGCCCGACGGCAATCGCCTCCTCCACTTCAGGCACGGTTTCCACTTGCCGGTAGATTTCCGCAGTCCCGATGCGGACCCCGCCGGGATTGAGGGTCGTGTCTGAACGCCCATGGATGACATATCCGCCTGAAGGGCGCATTTCGGCAAAATCGCCATGCGCCCAGATGCCGGGAAAGCGGTCGAAATAGGCGGCCTGATACCGCGAACCGTCCTCGTCACCCCAGAACTTCACCGGCATGGACAGATGCGCATTGCGGCAGACGAGTTCACCGGCAACGCCGCGAACGGAACGGCCCTCATCATCCAGCGTGTCGATATCCATGCCGAGCATCGCACCCTGCAATTCGCCGCGATGCACGGGCTGCAGCGGATTGCCGCCGAGGAAACACGCGCAGATATCAGTACCGCCGGAAATGGAGGCGAGATGCACGTCAGCCTTCCAGTCGCGATAGATGTAATCGAAGGATTGCGGGATGAGCGGCGAGCCGGTGGAAAGGATCGTTCTGAGCGACGAAAGGTCATGGCTTTCGCGCGGCTTCAACCCGGCCTTCAGGCAGGCATCGATAAACTTCGCCGATGTGCCGAAAGTGGCGATCCGTTCGGCGTCGATGAGATCAATCAGCCGCGCGGATGTTGGATAACCGGGATTGCCGTCATAGGTGACAAGCGTTGCGCCGAGCGCCAGACCGGAGACCTGCCAGTTCCACATCATCCAGCCGCAGGTGGTGAAATAGAAGAAGCGCTCGCGCTCCTGAATATCGCATTGCAGTTTCAGCTCCTTCATATGCTGAAGAAGCAGGCCGCCGCCGGAATGGGTGATGCATTTCGGCTTGCCTGTTGTGCCCGAGGAATAAAGGATCGCCAGCGGCGCCTTGACGGGCAGACGATTGAAGGCAATCTGCCCCGCCGCATAAGGCGCGACGAAATCCTTGAGCGTCACACAGTCGAGATCGGCGAGGCTTTCGGGAACGGCATCGCCGATCAGCACGATCTTTTCAGGAGCCGCACTTTCCGCCACCGCACGGATGGTCGGGCCGACATCGATGCGTTTGCCGGCATAACCATATTCCGACACGGCGATGAGGATTTTCGGGTCGATCTGCGACAGGCGGTCGGAAGCGCCGGCCGGGCCGAAATCCGGCGAGCAGGAAGACCAGATGGCTCCAATGGCGCTGACAGCCAGATAGCTGACGATCGCCTCGATATCATGGGTGACGATGGCGCCGACGCGGTCGCCTTCCTTCACGCCCGCATCAACGAGCGCCTGCACCATCAGGGACACTTCGTCGTAAAGCTGTCTGCGGCTGATCTCGCGGCGCGTGCCATCGTCGCGATGGGCAATGATGGCCAGCCGATCGTCGGCATCGCGCAGCAGATTTTCGGCGTAATTGAGCCTTGCGCCCGGATAGAACTCAGCGTCTCGTATAGTCTTGCCGGGTTTGAATGCCATCTCGCTGCGGGTTCCGATAATGCCGAGTTCGTCCCAAAGCGCATCGTAAAATTCGTTCGGCGCGTCGATCGACCAATGCAGCAGGCCGGCGTAGTCATCAGCCGCCTGCTTGTGCAGCTCTGCAGTTCTGGCCGCGAATGAAAACAGAGCCGAGTACTTCACCCTCTTTTCGGGCGGCGCCCATAAAATGTCGGATGGCGCGACGTCCGTCATGCTTTGCCCCCGCGCAGCATTTCGACGATGGCGGAAAAATCGCGCCCGCCGCTCCCGTCATCAACGAAATTCTCATAAAGCGCCGCCGCAGCTGCGCCGAGCGGGGTGGTGGCCCCGGCACCGTTCGCAGCCTCCTGCGAAAGCTTCAGATCCTTGAGCATCAAGGCCGCCGCAAATCCGGGCTGGTAATCCTTGTTGGCGGGTGATGTCGGCACCGGTCCCGGCACCGGGCAATAGGTGGTGAGCGACCAGCATTGCCCCGAAGAGGTGGAGGCGACATCGAACAGCGCCTGATGCGAAAGGCCGAGTTTTTCGCCCAGCACGAAGGCTTCGGAAACGGCGATCATGGAAATGCCGAGGATCATGTTGTTGCAGATCTTGGCAGCCTGGCCGTTGCCGCCCTTGCCGCAATGCACGATCTTCTTGCCCATCGCTTCCAGCACCGGTTTTGCCGCAGAGAAGGCCTCCGCTTCGCCGCCGCACATGAAAGTCAGGGTGCCCGCCGCAGCCCCGCCCGTTCCGCCGGAAACGGGCGCATCGACCGAGGGGCAACCGGCGGAAGCGGCCAGTTCATGCGCCTTCAGCGCGCTTTCCATATCCACCGTCGAGCAATCGATGAGCAGCGTGCCGGCAGAGATCTTTTTAACCAGATCGCCATAGGCGGAAACGACATGTTCGCCCTTCGGCAGCATGGTGATGATCACCTCAGCCGCTTCGATGGCCTCGGCGGAATCCGCGGCAACGGGAATGCCCGCCTCTTTCGCCGCCGCGCGGCAGGCGTCGGCAAGATCGTAACCCCTGACGGCATAACCCGCCTTGACGAGATTGGCGGCCATCGGCAGGCCCATATGTCCCAGCCCGAGAAAAGCGACGGTCTTCATCGGTGCGCTCCTTTCAGCGATTATCCGCAAGGATCATGTCGGCGGCCTTTTCGGCAATCATGATCGTCGGCGAATTGGTATTTCCGGATGTGATGCGCGGCATGACGGAGGCGTCGGCAACGCGCAGCCCGGCAAGCCGCCGGAACTTCAGCCGCGCATCGACAACGCTTTCCATATCCGACCCCATGCGCAGCGTGCCCACGGGGTGGAAGATAGTGGTGCCGATATCGCCCGCCGCTTTGGCGAGATCATTGTCATTTTCAAAGGAGGGGCCGGGCCGGTATTCCGCCGGCTTGAAGCGTGCGAAGGCCGGCTGGGCGACGATGCGGCGCGTCAGCCGCATGGCGTCGATCGCCACCTGACGGTCGCCTTCGGTGGAAAGATAGTTCGGGCGGATTTCCGGCTGCATGGCGAAATCCGGTCCTTTCACATGCACTGAGCCGCGGCTTTCCGGCCGCAGATTGCAGACACTTGCGGTAATGGCCGGAAAAGTGTGAACCGGATCACCAAACTTGTCGAGCGAAACCGGCTGGACATGATATTCCAGATCGGCGGTTTCCTTTTCCGGCGAGGAGCGGGTGAAGACGCCGAGCTGGCTCGGCGCCATCGACATCGGCCCGGAGCGGGTGAGCGCATATTCGAGACCGATCCGCGCCTTGCCGAACAGGGTGGACGCCCTTTCATTCAACGTCAGAACACCGGAAACCTTGTAGACCATGCGCAGTTGCAGATGGTCCTGCAGGTTTTCTCCTACACCCTGAACCTCCGCCACCGTATCGATACCGGCAGCCTGCAACACATCGCCACGACCGACACCGGAGAGCTCCAGAATATGCGGCGAGCCGATCGCACCGGCGGACAGCACCGTCTCGCGCCGGGCGCGCATCTTTTTCAAGACGCCGTCATGGAGGAACTCCACGCCCGTCACCCGGCCTTCTTCGATGATGAGCCGCTTGACATGCGCCTTGGTCAGAACCGTCAGGTTCTTGCGGCCAAGCGCCGGCTTCAGGAAGGCTTTCGCCGTGTTCCAGCGCCAGCCGGCCCGCTGGTTCACATCGAAATAACCGGCGCCCTCATTGTCGCCCCGGTTGAAATCATCGGTCGCGGGAATGCCGGCTTCTCCTGCCGCCTTCTGGAAGGCGTCAAGCACATCCCAGCGCACGCGCGCCTTCTCCACGCGCCATTCACCGCCGGCAGAGTGCAGGTCGCTTTTGCCGCGATAAAAATCTTCCGATTTCAGGAAATAGGGCAGGATGTCGTTCCACCCCCAGCCCTCGCAACCGAGCTGCCGCCAGAGATCATAGTCCCGCGCCTGCCCGCGCATATAGATCATGCCGTTGATGGAGGAGCAGCCGCCCAGCACCTTGCCGCGCGGATAGATCAACGAACGGCCGTTAAGCCCCGGCTCTTCCGCCGTCTTGAAACACCAGTCGGTGCGCGGATTGTTGATGCAATAGAGATAACCGACCGGAATATGGATCCAGTGGTAGTTGTCGTTGCCGCCAGCCTCCAGCAGCAGCACGCGGTTGTTCGGATCTTTCGAAAGGCGGTTGGCGAGGACACATCCGGCACTCCCCGCTCCGATGACGATATAGTCATATTCGCCCATGCTTTTCTCCATGCGCCGCCCTTGCCGCACCGTCCCGGACGCGGGGGAAGCCTTTCAAGTGTTTTCAAAAATCTCTAGCCGCGGTGCTGGAAGCCGAGTTTTCTCCCGAGCCACGACGCATAAAATTCGCCGATCAAACCACGCCGGAACACCAGAACGCAGGCCATGAAGACGAGGCCGGTGATGATGGTGACCGGGAAATCCGATGTCGCGAGATAGTTCTGCAGGGTGACAACGAGACCCGCGCCGAAGATAGGGCCGATCATGGTGCCGATGCCGCCGAGCAGCGTCATCAGGATCACCTCGCCCGACATCTGCCAGGTGACGTCGGTCAGCGTCGCGAACTGGAAGACCAGCGCCTTCAGACCGCCCGCAAGACCGGCCAGCGCCGCCGACATGACGAAAGCACCGAGCTTGTAACGCTGCACGCTGTAACCCAGCGAAATGGCGCGCTGCTCGTTTTCACGGATCGACTTCAGGATCATGCCGAAGGGCGAGTTGACGAAACGCCAGATGACCAGAAGTGCCAGGACAAAGGCGGCCAGCACCGTGTAATAAATATTGAGCGGCGCATTGAGATCGAGAAGGCCGAAAAGATGGCCGCGCGGCACGCCCTGCAAGCCGTCCTCGCCATGGGTAAACGGCGCCTGAAGGCAGAAGAAATAAAACATCTGCGATAGCGCGAGCGTAATCATGGCGAAATAGATGCCCTGACGGCGAATGGCGAAAAAGCCGATGACGAGGCCGAGAAGGGCCGCGCCCGCCATGCCGATGACAAGGCCGATCTCCGGCGTAACGCCCCATTCCTTCACCGAATAGGCGGTGAAATAGGCGGCGCCGCCGAAAAACGCCGCATGGCCGAAGGACAACAGCCCCGTATAACCGATCAGCAGGTTGAAGGCGCAGGCGAACAGCGCAAAGCACAGAAGCTTCATCAGAAAGATCGGGTAAACGAACATCGGCGCGGCGATCAACACGGCAAGACCCGCCAGTATGAGAACGGTCTTGATGGTTCCGGCGGTCGCGGAAACTTCCGTCTGCGGCAGCGTGCCGGCAGTGGGGCTATGGGTGGCTTTGGACATATCAGGCGTCCTTTCCGAAAAGTCCGGCGGGGCGGATGAGCAGCACAAAGGCCATGATGACGAAGATGACGATATTGGAGGCTTCCGGGTAGAACACCTTGGTGAGGCCCTCTGCGACGCCCAGCATGTAACCGGTGACGATGGCGCCCATGATCGACCCCATGCCGCCGACCACGACCACCGCGAAGACGACGATGATGAGGTTCGTGCCCATCAACGGCGAGACCTGATAGATGGGCGCGGCGAGAACCCCGGTGAACCCGGCAAGGCCCGCACCCAGCGCGTAGGTCAGCGTCAGGAGAACGGGCACATTGATGCCGAAAGCCTGCACCAGCGTCGGGTTTTCGGTGGCAGCGCGCAGATAGGAGCCAAGACGCGTCTTTTCGATCAAAGCCCGGGGGGCAATGCAGACGATGAGTGAAATCACGACGACGAAAGCGCGGTAATTCGGCAGGAACATGAAGCCGAGATTGGTGCCGCCGGCAAGCTCGCGGGGACCCGAATAGGGCGGGCCCGCCGCGCCATAAAGCCAGCGGAACGTGCCTTCCACCACCAGCGCCAGGCCGAAGGTGAAAAGCAGCCCGTAAAGCGGATCGAGATCATAAAGCCGCGACAGCAGGAAGCGTTCGATGATCGCGCCGAAAAGTGCGACGACAAGCGGCGTGACGATGAGCGCCACCCAGAAAGTGATGCCGAAATACTGAAGGCCGAGAAAGGCCACGAAAGCGCCGAGCATATATTGCGCGCCATGGGCAAAATTGATGACGCGCAGCAGGCCGAAAATGACGGCAAGGCCGAGCGACAGCAGCGCATAAAAGGACCCATTGATGAGGCCCACCAGCAATTGCCCGAGCAGTGCCTGAATTGGAACGCCGAAGATCATTGTCATGGTTAAACCCCCAGCACCTTGTTGAGCTCGCCCATGCGGCCGGAAAGCTCGCCGACCGGAAAATTGCTGACCATCTGGCCGTGATCCATCAGGTAGAAACGGTCAGCGATGCGGCTCGCAAAACGGAAATTCTGTTCGACCAGAACCACGGTCATGCCGCGGCTCTTCAGTTTCTGCAGCACCTCGCCGATGCGCTGCACGATGACGGGGGCAAGTCCCTCGGTCGGTTCGTCAAGCAGCAGCACCTTTACACCGGTGCGCAGGATGCGCGCCATGGCCAGCATCTGCTGCTCGCCGCCGGAAAGCTTGGTGCCGGGGCTGGTGCGGCGTTCGTAAAGATTGGGAAACAGCTCGTAGATTTCATCGAGCGTCATGCCACCGGATGCGACGACGGGCGGTAGCTTCAGATTTTCCTCGACGCTCAGCGTCGCGAAGATGCCGCGCTCTTCCGGCACAAAACCAAGACCGTATTTCGCCGTGCGATGCAGCGGCACCGGCATCAGATCCTTGCCGCCGAGCTTGATGACGCCCTTGCGGTTGCGGATGATGCCCATGATGGTGCGCAGCGTCGTGGTCTTGCCCACGCCGTTGCGCCCGAGAATGGTGATGGTTTCGCCTTCGCCGACCGTTAGATCGACACCGTGCAGGGCCTGGCTTTCGCCGTACCAGGATTTCAGGTTGGAGACTTCGAGCATTGCCGCCATATCAAGCCTCCTCCGTGCCCATGTAAGCCGTGCGCACGCGCGGATCGGCGGAAACGGCGGCATAATCGCCTTCCGCCAGAATTTCCCCCCGCTGCAGCACCGTGACGTGGTGGCAGATATCGGCCACGACCTTCAGATTGTGTTCGACCATCAGCACCGCACGGGTTTTGGCCACCTCGCGGATGAGCTCGGCGACATGCGAGACATCTTCCCCGCCCATACCGGCCATCGGCTCATCAAGCAGCAGCACCTTCGGGTCGAGCGCCAGCGTGGTGGCGATTTCGAGAACGCGCTTGCAGCCGTAAGAAAGATCGGCCGCAAGCGCATGTTTTTCCCGCGTCAGACCAACCGTTGCGATCAGCTCCTCGGCGCGCGCATTGAGCCTGTCGAGCGACGACAGGGGTAACCAGAATTGCGTTGAAAGGTTGTTGGGCCTTTGCAACGCCACCCGTACATTCTCCAGAACCGTCAGATGCGGAAACACCGCCGATATCTGGAAGGACCTGACGAGGCCGAGACGCGCCACCTTGTCCGGCGGCGTCCTTGTTATGTCCGTTCCCATGAAGGTGATCGCCCCGCCCGTCGGCTGGAGAAACTTGGTCAACAAATTGAAGACCGTAGTCTTGCCGGCGCCGTTCGGGCCGATCAGCGCATGAACGCGGGCGTGATGCACGTCGAGATCGACGTTTTTCACGGCTGCGAATGCACCGAAGGTCTTGGTGAGACCACGCGCCGAAAGAACGACGCGAGGTTCGGCCTGCCCGGCGGGGGCGGGAGCGATCGTCATGAAACTTTCCCCTTTATTGCGTCAGTCTTTTATTGCGTTACCAGCGGGCAACCGCTTTTTGCGGGGTCCATGAAGGCTTCCTTGCCGGGAATGGTGGCGAGCACCTTGTAATAATCCCACGGCTGCTTGCTCTCGTCCGGCTTCTTCACTTCCATGAGATACATGTCGTGGATCATGCGGCCATTGGCGGCCACATGGCCATCCTTCGAGAAGACGTCGTTGACGGGCATTTCCTTCATGGCCTTGGCGACGGCATCAGCATCGTCGGTGCCGGCCTTTTCGATGGCTTTCAGGTAATGCAGCACGGCGGAATAGGTGCCGGCATGCACCATGTTCGGCATGGCGCCGGTGCGTTCCTTGAAGCGTTCGCCGAATTTGCGCGATTCATCATCGCGGTCCCAATAGAACCCTTCCGTCAGCGTCAGGCCCTGGGCTGCTTCAAGACCGAGGCCGTGGACTTCGGCGAGCGTGAAGAGAAGGGCCGCAAGCCGCTGGCCGCCGGCGACGATGCCGAATTCGGCCGCCTGCTTGATGGCGTTGGAGGTATCGAGACCGGCATTGGCAAGACCGATGACCTTCGCGCCCGAGGACTGCGCCTGCAGCAGGAAGGAGGAATAATCCGTCGTGGCAAGCGGATGGCGCACGGAGCCCAGCACCTTGCCGCCATTGGCCTTGACGAAATTGGCGGTATTTTCTTCCAGCGAATAACCGAAGGCATAGTCTGCGGTCAGGAAGAACCAGCTGTCGCCGCCCTGCTTCACCAGCGCGCCGCCGGTGCCGACCGCCAGCGAATAGGTGTCATAGGCCCAATGGAAACCATAGGGGCTGCACTGCTTGCCGGTCAGTTCGGTGGTTGCCGCCCCGGTGTTGACGGTGATCTTCTTCTTGTCCTTGGAGAGCGCCTGCACGGCAAGGCCGACCGACGACGAGGTCAGTTCCATGATCGAATCGACCTGTTCGGTATCGTACCATTGGCGGGCGATATTGGAGGCCACATCCGCCTTGTTCTGGTGGTCGGCGGTCACCACCTCAACCGGCGCATTCAGCACCTTGCCGCCGAAATCCTCAACCGCCATCTTCGCGGCTTCATAAGAGTACTTGCCGCCGAAATTGGCGTAGACACCCGACTGGTCGTTCAGGATGCCGATCTTGACCTTGCCGTCTGAAATCTCGGCGGCATAAGCGGCGGTGCCCGCGGCCAGTGCCATGGCCGTGGATAAAAGGATACTCTTGCGCATGACTTCTCCTCCCAGAGATGATTGCGAGCCTCAGATGGGTCTGTGCAATGGTGAACGAAACCACTTGGGGGGTTTCCATGCCATTGCACCTGAACGGTCACACCGCCCTCCTCAAAGCGATGCATCCTGAGCCTAGACTTCTCGAATTCGGTCGTTGACACAAGAGCTGGGCATCATCAAATTGCGAACAGGAACTGTTCATTTTTGAACAGAACTCTTGATGGGAGACAAATATGGCCACCCCTTTCACCTGGGACGACCTGCAATATTTTCTGGCCGTGGCCCGCACCGGACAGCTCTCCTCGGCGGCGAGAAGCCTGCGCCCCAGCCCCGCCCCCGTCTCCCGCCACATCGACCGGCTGGAATTCTCGCTTAAAACCAAGCTGTTCGAGAGAAACCCGCGTGGTTACGAGCTTACCACGGTCGGGCGGCGGCTGGTCGATACCGTCGAGCGCATCGAGGCGGAAGCGGAAAGATTGCAATCGGATATTTCCGAAAGCGGCAGCCTGCTGCGCGGCGTGGTGCGGCTCAGTGCGCCCGAGGGTTTTTCCAATTTTTTCTTCGTGGAAAGGCTGAAAGACTTCGCCATCACCCATCCTCACATCATGGTGGAGATGGTGACGATCCAGCAGATCATGGCGCTGTCGAGGAAGGAGGCGGATGTGGCGGTCACGCTCGACCCGCCGAAAGCCGGTCCCTACATCAACGAACAGATCATCGATTACACGCTGCATATCTATGCCTCGCGCTCCTATCTCGCCAGCCACCCGAAAATCACCCGGCGCGAGGATTTGCCCGATCATTTCTTTATCGGCTACGTGCAGGACCTGATCTTCTCACCGGGCCTCGATTATATGCGCGACGTGATGCCCGGCCTGCGTCCGGGCTTTCAGTCCTCAAGCATTTTCGCGCAGCTGACGGCAACGCTGAGCGGCAGGGGCCTGTGCATCCTGCCGAATTTCATCGCGGCACGTTTTCCAGACCTGCAGATGGTGCTTGCCGGTGAGGTGGAACTGCGGCGCGGCTACTGGCTGACCAGCCACCACGATCTCGCCAATGTGCCGCGGGTACGCTCTCTGATGGATTTCATCCTCACGACGGCGCGCGCGCATGAAAATCTCTTCATCCTGGACCGCAGAACAATCGCCTGACGCGGTCATCGTTCACATTTCGGCGACACCGTGTTTACGGGTGGCCGGTTGGAGGATGCGCGTCCCTGCCTATATGACTGACAACAACGAAGCCGGTTTGTGACGACCGGCATCCTCCGACATCTGGAAGGTCATCATGAAAAAGATCGGATTCCTCTCCTTCGGCCACTGGACGCCGTCGCCCCAGTCGCAGACCCGCTCGGCTGCGGACACGCTGCTGCAATCGATCGACCTCGCCGTCGCAGCGGAAGAATTGGGAGCCGACGGCGCCTATTTCCGCGTGCATCATTTCGCCCGCCAGCTTGCCTCGCCCTTCCCGCTTCTGGCTGCCGTCGGCGCCCGCACGAAAAAGATCGAAATCGGCACCGGCGTCATCGACATGCGTTATGAAAACCCGTTCTACATGGCCGAGGATGCCGGTTCGGCCGACCTCATCGCCGGCGGCCGCCTGCAGCTCGGCATCAGCCGCGGCTCGCCGGAGCAGGTGATCGATGGCTGGCGTTATTTCGGTTACCGTCCGGCCGAAGGCCAGAGCGAAGAAGACATGGCGCGCCAGCACACCGAAGTCTTCCTCGAGCTTCTGAAGGGCGAAGGTTTTGCTGAGCCGAACCCGCGCCCGATGTTCCCGAACCCGCCCGGCTTGCTGCGGCTGGAGCCGCATTCCGAAGGGCTGCGCGAGCGCATCTGGTGGGGTTCGAGTTCCAATGCAACGGCGGTGTGGGCGGCAAAGCTTGGCATGAACCTGCAAAGCTCCACCCTGAAGACGGACGAAACGGGCGAGCCTTTCCATGTCCAGCAGGCGCAGCAGATCCGCACCTTCCGGGAAGCCTGGAAGGAAGCCGGTCATGCCCGCGAGCCCCGTGTATCGGTCAGCCGCAGCATCTTCGCCCTCGTCAACGATCGCGACCGGTCGTATTTCGGTTACGGCAACGAAGGTGATGACAAGATCGGCTACATCGACGACAAGACACGTGCGATCTTCGGGCGCAGCTATGCCGCCGAGCCGGAGCAGCTGATTGAACAGCTGAAGGCCGACGAAGCCATCGCCGAAGCCGACACGCTGCTCCTGACCGTGCCGAACCAGCTGGGCGTCGACTACAACGCCCATGTGATCGAGACGATCCTCAAGCAGGTAGCACCGGCACTCGGCTGGCGCTAAATTTGGAAAAATTGCATCATCCACACTCCGTCACCCCGGACTTGATCCGGGGTCCAGCGCGATCAAGTCTTTGATCGCGAAAGACTCTTTTCATGGCGCAGACGCGCCGTGGCTGGATGCCGGATCTAGTCCGGCATGACGGAGGACGGGCTTTCCCTCCCTTAAAATCCGGGCTGTATACCGCTGCTCATTTTACCGATTTGCCATAGCGGGCAAAGCTTTCAGCCAGAGGCGTGGTGCTGGCGCCGGGGTGTTCCGGGCGCTTGTAAACACCGTCACGGACATGGATCGGTTCTTCGAAATGATCTTTGATCCACGGAATATATTCGAGAATCGTCGATGCCGGGTGCCAGTAGCTCAGATGCACATGCACCTGGCTCATTTCGCCGGCATGCGGCACCACCGGCAGGCGATGGGCGAGCGCGAGATCGGCAACCTGGATATATTCGGTTATGCCGCCGAGCCGGGTCACATCCGGCTGGACATAGGCCACCGCGCCGGCATCGATGAATGAGCGGAACGCATCCACCGTGTAGAGCTGTTCGCCGAGCGCAATCGGAATGGACGTATTGCGCGCCAGCCGCGCGTGGCTCGTCACATCGTCATACCACAACGGCTCCTCGAACCAGTAGATATTCAGATCCTTCGCCGCCGCGCAGAAACGCTGGCAGGTCGGCAAATCCCATTTGCCGTTGCCGTCAATGGCGATGCGAATGGACGGACCGACACGCTTGCGGACGGCGGCAAGGCGGGCGATATCGATAGTCGGATCATCATGCCCGACCTTGATCTTCAGGCGGGTGAAGCCGTCCTCCTCCACCGCCCTCGTGCTGCCCGCCAGCAAATCCTCCAGCGTGAAGGAAAGCCAGCCTATATCGGTATTGTAAGCTTCCACCGCCGCCGTGCGCGCGCCGCCGAGATATTGCCAGAGCGGCACGCCCGCCTTTTTCGCCTTCAGGTCCCAGAGCGCCACGTCGATCGCGGCCAGCGCCAGATGGGTGATGCCGGCGCGGCCAACCCACTGCAGCGAGGGATAACGGGCAAGTTTCGTCCACAGCCTTGAATGGTCCGACGCATCCTCTCCCACCAGCAAGGGCGCATAACAATCGCTGATGCAGGATGTGATCAGCCTGTCGGACGGCAGATGCGCATGGGTGCCGGTGAAACCATAGCCCTCAAGGCCGTCACTGGTGGTGATCTTCGCGCCGACGACGCCCCAATGGGTGATGCTGTGGGTGGAATCGGAAATGGACTCCGAGGTCAGCGGCAGGTGCAGGATGAAAGGTTCGACGGCGGTAATTTTCATGATCGGTCATTCCTCGATGCTGATTGCTTCCGGGGAGGAACAGACGCCACCGCCCCGCGATCAGAGATCGCGCGGATGGCTTTCGGGAATTTGCAGGCCACCCTCCTCCAGCAGCCCGCTTCCGCTGGCAGATAGAGCTAAAGGAAAATCGGCTTTTGTAAAATAAAAAATTTTTTATTTTTAATATTCA
Source organism: Agrobacterium tumefaciens str. B6 (assembly GCF_001541315.1). Taxonomy (GTDB): domain Bacteria; phylum Pseudomonadota; class Alphaproteobacteria; order Rhizobiales; family Rhizobiaceae; genus Agrobacterium; species Agrobacterium radiobacter. Next base: position 67,337 of record NZ_LMVK01000006.1, read on the forward strand.
GCCATTGCCTGTCCCGCGAAGCTGGGCAATGATGCAGCCATGAACACGCTGGTCAAAATCACGCTCGCCGAACAGGCGCATCAGGAACTGCGCGCACGCATCGTCAGCGGCAGATTGCGCGGCGGCGAACGCCTGTTGCCCAATGAGCTTGCCGCCGATCTCGGCATCAGCCCCACGCCGGTGAAAGAAGCCTGCCTGAAACTCGAAGCTGACGGGCTGGTGGTCAATTCCTCCCGGCGCGGCGTGGTGGTGCGCGATTTCACGGTGGAGGATGTGGAAGAACTTTACGCCGCCAGAATGCTGCTCGAAAAAGGCGCGGTGGAAGTGGCTTTCGACGCCGGCCAACTGGATGGAGCGCTGCACGCGGAACTTCTGGAAAGCCTGGCGAAACATCGTGAATTCGCCAAGGGCTCGACGCTGAACGAATTGTCGAAAGCGCTTTTTTACGATCGCAGCTTCCATACGACTCTTGTTTCGGCGGCGCGCATTCCCGTCATTTCCGGCTCGCATGGGCGCATTCTCGACCAGACCCACACGGTTTTCGTCTCGATCCTCGGCGATTACGCCCGCTCGGTCGAGGAACACCAGAATATCGCCGACGCCATTGCCGCCGGCAGCAAGGTCCAGATCATCGATGCCCTGTGGCGGCATCTCGAGCGCAGCCGGCAGAACACGCTGCGCCAGGTCCGGCTGCTCAAAGAGGCCGGCGTCTGATCCATTCAAAAGACAAGGGGAGGAACTGACATGCGCGAAAACCCGAGCGTCGCAACTCCATCGGCGCGAGCCGCGACCATCTCGCTCCGCACGGGGATTTCGCGTCGATGACAGACCGGCTTTCCGCTGCAACCCTGCCCCACCTACAGCAAACAGTTGCAACACCCGCCTATGAGCGCGAGAAGATCACGCCCGGCATCGTGCATCTCGGCGTCGGCGCCTTTCACCGGGCGCATCAGGCGGTTTTCATCGATGATTGCCTCAACCGCGGTGAGACGCAATGGGGCATCGTCGCCGCATCGCTGCGCAGTCCGGACACACGCGACGCCATCGAACCGCAGGACAATCTCTACACCTTTTGCCTGCGAGACGGCCAAAGCGAGCGCCTGCGCATCATCGGCTCCATTCTGGAAACCATCGTCGCCCCGGAAGAGCCCGAACGGCTGGTGGAGCGGATGGCCGATCCGCGCGTTCTCATCGTCACCCTGACCGTGACGGAGAAGGGTTACCTGACCAATCTCGCCTCCCGCAGCCTGCTGCGCGAACACCCTGATATCGTCCATGATCTCGAAAACCCGGACAGGCCACGTTCCATCTTCGGCTTCATCCTTGCGGCCACGCGGCGCAGGCGCAAAGAGCGTTCTCGGCCCCTGACGCTGCTGTCCTGCGACAACCTGCCCGCCAACGGCCATGTGCTGCAAAAGCTGCTGCTGGAATTCGCCAGCCTTGCGGATAAGGAACTGGCCTCCTTCATCGAAGCCAATATTGCCTGCCCCTGCTCGATGGTGGACCGGATCGTACCCGCCACCACGGATGCGGACCGGGATGCGATTTCGGTTGCACTCGGCCTGCGTGATGCCTGGCCGGTCGTTGCCGAACCCTATTTCCGTTTCGTCATCGAAGACCGCTTTCCGCATGGAAGGCCGGCGCTCGAGAAATCGGGCGTGGAATTTGTCGGCAATGTCGAACCGTATGAGCATATGAAGCTCAGAATGCTGAACGGTTCCCACAGCGCCATAGCCGCCATCGGCCAGATTGCCAGCCTTGCGACGGTGGCCGATGCCTGGGGTGAAAAGACCGTGCGCGATTTCATCGACGCCTATTGGCGCGAGGTCGGCCGGACGCTGGACCCTGTCGTCGATGGTGCGGAATTCGCAGCCGGCCTGCGGGAACGTTTCGCCAATCCCTCTCTGCAGCACAAGACCATGCAGATCGCCTCCGATGCTTCGCAGAAGGTGCCGCTGCGTATTCTTGCGCCCTTACGCGAATTGCTGGAGGAAAACTCCGGAAGCGGCGCTGTCATTTTTGCCGTGGCCCTCTGGATCAGGTCATGCGCGGACAGGAACGAAAAGGGAGAGCCGATCACGATTCTCGATCCGGCCTTCAGGGAGTGGGATGCGCCGGATCAGCTGGCAATGGCACCGGACGATGTTATCGACCGCTTTCTCGCGTTCAAACGCACGTTCGGCGATGATCTGCCCGGCAATGAAACCTTCGTCTCGAACCTGAAAGCCGCCTATCGCAACATCAGGGAACTTGGCGCACTCGCCGCCATCGGCATATTTTTGAAGTCCTGAAAGACGAACAGGCCGGAAATCCGGCCTGTTCTCAACTTTGGCGTCTCGCGTTTAAGCCGTCGCGGCCTGCCGTGCCGCCTTGCGGCGCTCCACGCGGGCGCGGATGGCGTCGGCATCCGTGATCGGTGTCGCGGCAAAAAGCTGGCGCGTATAGGGGTGCTTCGGGTTGGCGAAAAGTTCCTCGCGCGTGCCCTGCTCCACTGCCTCGCCCTTGGAAATGACCAGCACGTCATCGGCGATGTAGCGCACCACAGAAAGATCGTGGCTGACAAAAACATAGGTCAGTTCGAATTCTTCCTGCAGATCTCGGAGCAGGTTCAGCACCTGCGCCTGCACCGAAAGATCGAGCGCGGAGACCGGTTCATCCAGCACCAGCAGCGCCGGGTTCAGCATCAGTGCGCGCGCGATGGCGATACGCTGGCGCTGGCCGCCCGAGAACATGTGCGGATAGCGGTTGAAATGCTCAGGACCGAGGCCAACCTTCACCAGCATGGCTTCGGCGCGCTCGCGGCGCTCGGAAGCCGGCATTTTCGTGTTGATGAGCAGCGGCTCCATCAGCACATCACCCACTTTCTGGCGCGGGTTGAGGCTGCCATAGGGGTTCTGGAACACCATCTGCACCTTGGAGCGCATGACCGTATCGGGGCGGCGCTTGGCGATATCGACCGGCTTGCCTTCGATCTTGAGTTCACCGCCGGATGCCGGGTCGATCAGCGCGATGATGCGGGCAAGCGTCGACTTGCCCGAACCGGACTCACCGACGATGGCGAGCGTCTTGCCGCGCTCGACGGCAAAATCGATGCCTTTGAGGGCCTGAACCGTCTTGGCGCCGCCAAAGATGCCGCCGGGAACGTGATAATGGCGGGTAATGCCCTTGCCTTCGACAACGATACTCATTGAACGCCCTCCTTGCCGAAGAAATCGGAAACCGTGGGCAGACGGTCGCCGGTGGCATTTTCCGGCAGGGCCGAAAGCAGTGCCTTGGTATAGGGATGCTGCGGGGCCTCGAACAGGCTTAAGACATCCGCCTCCTCCATCTTGCGGCCCTTATATTGCACGACGACGCGATCCGCGGTTTCCGCCACGACGCCCATGTCGTGGGTGATGAGGATCAGCGCCATGCCATATTCCGTCTGCAGATTCATCAGGAGATCGAGGATCTGCTTCTGGATCGTCACGTCGAGCGCGGTGGTCGGCTCGTCGGCGATCAGCAGGCGCGGCTTGGAGGCGATCGCAATCGCTATCATCACGCGCTGGCACTGGCCCCCCGACATCTGGTGCGGATAAGCCTTGAGCTTGGTTTCCGGCTCGGGAATACCCACGGCACGAAACAGTTCCAGAGCCCGGGCACGCGCGGCAGCGCCGCTCATGCCGAGATTGAGGCGCAGAACCTCCTCGATCTGGAAACCGACCGTAAATGACGGGTTGAGCGAGGCGACCGGCTCCTGGAAGATCATGGTGATCTCGCGGCCGATCAGCTTGCGGCGCTCCTGCGGCGACATGGCGAGCAGGTTGATGCCGTCAAAGGTCATCTCATCGGCGGTGATCGTCGCCGTATCGGGCAGAAGCCCCATGACGGCGAGCATCGAAACCGACTTGCCGGAACCGGATTCGCCGACGATCGCCAGCACTTCGTGCTTGTCGACGGAGACATCGATGCCGTCGACGGCCGTGAAGGCGCCGGTGGCGGTGGCGAATTTGACGGTGAGGTTCTTGATTTTCAGCAGGCTCATTGCTCAGCTCCGCTTCAGTTTGGGATCGAGCGCATCGCGCAGGCCGTCACCCATGAGGTTGATGGCGAGCACCGAGATCAGGATCGTCAGGCCCGGAAGGGTGACAACCCACCAGGCGCGCAGGATGAATTCACGCGCTTCCGCCAGCATCGTGCCCCATTCGGAAGCGGGCGGCTGTGCACCCATGCCGAGGAAGCCGAGGGCTGCGGCATCGAGAACCGCAGACGAGAAGGAGAGCGTTGCCTGAACGATCAGCGGCGCAAGGCAGTTCGGCAGGATGGTCTTGAACATCAGCCGTAAATTGCCGGCGCCGGCCACGCGGGCGGCGGTGACATATTCGCGCCGGAGTTCGCTCATGACGGCAGCACGCGTCAGGCGGGCGAAATGCGGCTGGTAGACGATGGCAATGGCAATCATCGCATTGGTGAGCCCCGGCCCGAGGACCGCGACCAGGACCAGCGCCAGAAGCAGTGACGGAAACGCCAGAATGACGTCCATGACGCGCATGATGACGGTATCGACCCAGCCACCGAAAAAGCCGGCGACGAGACCGATAACGATGCCGCCGACAAGGGCGATGGAGACGACAACGACGCCGATGAACAGCGAATATTGTGCGCCATAGATCAGGCGGGACAGCATGTCGCGCCCGACCGCATCGGTGCCGAAGAAGAAGCCGGCACGACCGCCTTCCTGCCAGACCGGCGGGACGAGCAGCGCATCGCGATATTGCTGGGTCGGATCATGCGGCGCGATCAGGGGCGCAAAGACCGCGATGAGGACGAGGAGAATGAAGACGGCAAGGCCGATGACGGCGCCGCGGTTCTGACGGAAGTAGAACCAGAAATCGGCGATCATCCGGCGGCGGATGGCGGCGTCCGAAAGGCGGACGCCGGGGGTGGTGATCACATCGGTCATTTGTGACGGATCCTCGGATTGATGAGGCCATAGGTCAGATCGACAAGCAGGTTGACGACCATTACCAGACCCGCGATCAGAAGCAGGCCGCTCTGCACGACCGGATAGTCGCGGCGCGAGATGGAATCGATCATCCACTTGCCGATGCCCGGCCAGGAAAAGATGGTTTCGGTCAGGATGGCGCCAGCCATCAGCACGCCGATCTGGAGGCCGATGGTGGTGATGACCGGGATCATGGCGTTGCGAAGCGCATGGACGCCGACAACGCGGGCGGGCGACATGCCCTTGGCGCGTGCGGTCCGCACATAGTCCTCGCCCATGACTTCCAGCATGGCCGAGCGCGTCTGGCGGGCAATCACCGCCAGCGGAATGGTGGCAAGCACGACCGACGGCAGGATGAGATGCGAAAAGGCCGACAGGAAGGCGCCCTTCTGCCCCGAAATCAGGCTGTCGATCAGCATGAAACCGGTAACGGAGGGGAAGAAATACATCAGCGAAATGCGGCCCGACACCGGCGTCCATTGCAGGATGCCGGAGAACATGATGATCAGCAGCAGGCCCCACCAGAAGATCGGCATGGAGAAGCCGACGAGCGCGGTGGTCATGGAAATCTGGTCGAACCAGGAACCACGACGGATGGCGGCAATGACGCCGACCGGCACGCCGATCAATGTTGCGATGATGATTGCGACGAGACCAAGCTCGACCGTCGCGGGGAAGAGCGACAGGAACTCGGTGAGAACCGGCTTCTTGGTGACCAGCGAATTGCCGAGATCGCCCTGAAGCAGCCGTCCGAGGAAATGAAGATATTGCTGCCAGACGGGCTGGCTGAAGCCGAGCTGTTCGGCAAGCTGCGCATGCCGCTCAGGCGAAATGCCACGCTCGCCCGCCATCAACAGCACGGGATCGCCCGGCAGGACGCGCACGAAGGCGAAGGCGACGAAGGTAATCCCGAGAAATGTCGGAACGAGGTAGAGGAGTTTGCCGAGAATGAACCGGATCATGGTTTTTTCCTGAAAAGACGCGCGGAAGAACAGGGTCCTTCCGCGCGTCCGTTGTTTGGGATTATTCCGCGATGTCGACGTTTTCGAAGGTGAAGTCACCAAGCGGGCTCATGGTGAAGCCGGAAACCTTGGCGGACATCGGAACGAACTGCGTGGAGTGCGCAAGCGTCGCCCACGGAGCCTGTTCCTTGAAGATCACCTGCGCCTGCTCATAAAGCTTGGTGCGTTCGGCAACGTCAGTGGTCTGCTTTGCCTTGGACAGCAGTTCGGAGAACTCCTTGTTGCACCACTGGGCACGGTTTGCACCGCCTTCGCCGGTTGCAGCGCAGGAGAGCAGAACGCCCATGAAGTTGTCAGGGTCACCGTTGTCGCCGGTCCAGCCGAGGATGACGGAACCGTCGCGGTTCACTTCAGTCGACTTCTTGAGGTATTCACCCCATTCGAAGGAGACGATCTCGGCCTTGACGCCAACCTTCGCGAAATCCGACTGGATCAGCTCGGCGGTGCGGCGGGCGTTCGGCATGTAGGGACGCTGAACCGGCATCGCCCAGATCTTCATCGTCAGATCCTTGACGCCAGCGGCTTCGAGAGCCTTCTTGGCTGCTTCCGGATCGTAAGGATCGTCCTTGATGCTGTCGTTGTAGGACCACATTGTCGGCGGGATCGGGTTCTTGGCAACCGTGCCGGCGCCCTGGAACACGGCGTCGATGATCGCCTGCTTGTTCATCGCCATGTTCAGCGCCTTGCGGACTTCCGGCTTGTCGAAAGGCGCAACGGTCGTGTTGTAGGCGAAATAGGCGACGTTCAGACCGGGCTGCTCGTCGAGCTTGAGGTTCTTGTCGGCGCGGATGGTGGCCAGATCAGCAGGAGCCGGATAAGGCATCAGGTGGCATTCGCCAGCCTTCAGCTTCTGCAGGCGAACGGCGGCATCAGGCGTGATCGCGAAGATCAGATCGTCAATCTTCGGCGCGTCACCCCAGTAGTCGGCGTTCTTCTGGTAGCGGATGACCGCATCCTTTTGATAGGCGACGAACTTGAACGGACCGGTGCCGATCGGCAGGTTGTTGAAGTCTTCCTTGGTGCCCGCCTTATCAAGCGTATCGGCATATTCCTTCGACACGATCGAAGCGAAAGGCATCGCGATATTGGCGAGGAAAGGCGCTTCCGGACGGGTCAGCACGAACTTGACGGTGTAATCGTCGACCTTGACGATTTCCTTGATCAGCGACGGCATTTCCATGGAGTTGTAATATTCGTAGGTGATGCCTGCGATATACTGGTTCCACGGGTTCTTCGCGTCGCCCTGGCGGTTGTAGCTGAAGATCACGTCATCGGCGTTGAAATCGCGGCTCGGGGGGAACTTCTCGTTGGAGTGCCACTTCACACCCTTGCGCAGGTGGAACGTGTATTCGAGGCCATCGCTCGAAACATCCCATTTTTCAGCGAGACCGGGCTCGACTTCGGTCGTGCCCTTCTTGAACTCGGTCAGACGGTTGTAGACCGGATGCGCGGAAGCGTCGAAGGTGCCGCCTGCGGTGTAGGGCGACGGATCGAAGCCTTCCGGCGATGCCTCGGAGCAATAAACGAAGGTCTTCGCCATGGCTGGCATGGCGGAAGCCATCGCAAGCGCAGAGGCGATAAGCAAACTGCGGGTCAGCGTTTTCATCTGGTGGTCCTTTCCCTCTTTTTCTGAGTTCCTGCGGCCCCTGCGGGCCTACCTCTTCTGGTCAGCGGCGACGCGGAGACCCGTGTCGCCGTTCGGTCTTTTGCCTCCCGACCAATTACCCGGCGACCGGCTGAAACAGCCGGTCGAGGTTCGTCTCCGGTGGACAGAACCAGCGCGGCCCCGCCTCCGTCATATAAGCAATATCCTCGAGACGGACGCCGCATTCGCCATAAACGCACAGCATCGGCTCGATGGAAAAACACATGCCCGGCTCAAGCGCCGTGGCATTTCCTGCAACGATATAGGGTTCTTCGTGAATATCCAGCCCAAGCCCGTGACCGGTGCGGTGCGGCAGGCCGGGAACCTGATAATCCGGCCCAAAACCAGCCGCTATCAGGCTGTCGCGCGCCGCCTTGTCCACATCCGAGCAGACAGCGCCAAGGCTCGCAGCCGCAAAGGCAGCAGCCTGGGCATCGCGCTCGGCGTTCCAGAGAAAACGCTGCCGTTCCGTCGGCTTGCCGAAGACATAGGTGCGGGTGATATCGGAACGATAGCCATGAAGAATGCCGCCGAGATCGACCAGCACCATGTCACCTTCGTTCAGCGTCTGCGCATAGGGCACGCCATGCGGATAGGCCGTCGCCTCGCCGAACTGCACCGCCACGAAAAGCGGCTTCAGGCCCAGCGCAATGTGGGCGGCGTTGACGAAATCGGCCACTTCGGTGGTGGAAATGCCGGGACGCAGGCCTTCTAACACGGCTTTCTGCACGCCGTAGCTGGCGTCCATCGCGGTCTGGATGAGGGCGATTTCGGTCGCGGATTTGACCTGCCGCTGGGCAACGATCATCGGCTGGGCGGAAATGATCCGCCCTTCGAGACGCTGCATCAGGGCAGATGCGAAAACAAAGGGTGTTGCGGGATCGATGGCGACAAAATGACCGGGACAGGAAAGTGCGCCGATACGTCTTGCCATCAGGTCGAAGGGACTTTCATCCTCTTCCCAGACGGCGACCTCACCCGGAATGCGGATGAGCGTCTGAAGCTTTGGCTCCTCGAAGGTCGGGCTGACATAGACCGGTGCGCCCTCGGCAGGAACGAGAGCGCCGTGAATGCGCTCGGAAAGGCCAAGCGACAGACCGGTATAATAGGTCAGCGACGACGATGCATCGAGCCAGACCGCCTTCACATTTTGCTGGATCATCCGCGCTTGCAGGCCGCGTAGCCGCAATCTGAACTCGTCTTCAGCGATCGATGAAACCGCGATCGGCTGAAACCGCTTCAGCGCCTCTTGAAAGTCTGCCATTCTCTCCCCGCCGCTTTCGGGCCGCAGACACAGGCGTGCCGGCAACCTCCCAAGCGTTCTTTTGCCCATGCTTAAACACAGGCCGAGGGCTAGGCAATGGCCCGGCGGGGCACGCCACCACAAAACTGTGCAAATTCATCTAGACATAACGAAAATGTGATCGACGCGCGCCCGATTTAAGCCCTCATTGCCTTGACGCAAAAAATCAAAATCCCCCGGAAATTCACGGGGAGTTTGCGGCCAGCCTTCAACGCAGAGCGGGCACACCAGAGGACGACAGCGAGAGGCGCTCAAGAAAAGACGCCCAGAAAAGGAAAAAGCCTGCCGCGGGAGGAGGTGCGGCAGGCTTCAAACTTGATCGGTGATTGGGAGGAGGAGTACCACCGATCCACATCGAGCGACACTGGGAGGAGGAGTGCGTCGCTTCGATGATTTGAATATAGCGGTATCGGCGATTTTTAACAGAGCAAGTCTCGCAATGCAGCATTGCATTTCTGCATAGCTCAAGAATTCCTGCCCGGTTTTTCAGCACTCCCCAAAATCGTGAGAAAATCAGCTTTCCCGATAGACCTGGAAACCGGCAAAGGACTGGTTGACCGGCATCAGTTCGAGGCTGTTGATGTTGATATGTTTGGGCTGCGAGGCGACCCAGTGGATGGTGTTGGCAATATCGTCTGCCGTGATCGGATTGACGCCCTTGTAGAGATTATCCGAGGCTTCCTGATTGCCGCCGGTGCGCACCAGCGTGAATTCCGTTTCGCACATGCCCGGTTCGATCGAGGTTACCCTGACGCCCTTGCCATGCAGGTCGGAACGCAGGCCGAGCGAGAATTGCCGCAGGAACGCTTTGGTACCGCCATACACATTGCCGCCCAGATAGGGGTAGTGCGCAGCAACAGACGAAAGGTTGATAACAATACCCTTGCGCTCGATCAGCGTCGGCAGCAGATGGTGGGTGACGTTCAGGAGACCAGTGATGTTGGTGTCCACCATGGTCTGCCAGTCTTTCAACGGCACCTGCGGCGCGGGCGCCGTGCCGAGTGCAAGGCCGGCATTGTTGACGAGAATGTCGATATCCCTGAATCCATCAGGCAAGCCGGCCAGCGCCTTTTTTGTCGCCTCCTCGTCGGTGATATCGAAGGCGACGCCATGAAAGGCGGAACCGAGTTCAGCCGAAAGCGCCTCCAGCCGTTCCGCCCGCCGGCCCGTGCCGATGACCTTCCAGCCTTCCTTGACGAAGCGCTGCGCCGTGGCCTGTCCGAAACCGGATGTCGCGCCGGTGATGAGGATGGTTCCGCTCATGATGATGCCTCCACTATATCAGTTCGTTCGGGGTCAATCGGTGTCAATAATTTTTCAGCCGCCGCCGTGAGGCAGCGTCTATAGGCGTCCAGATCCGTATACAGGGCCTCTTCGGGCGCGTCGCCGACGATGATGATCCCGCCGCGCCGCAAAATCCCGCCATGCAGCATCAGATTGTCGACCATGTCGAAATTCTCAATCGACAGCCCGTCCGGTCCGCGATAGCGGCCCGTTTCATCCAGGGTGGCAACGCCGCCATAATGCGCCTTGATACGGGTGAAATGATTGGCCGCGACATTGGTATAGGCGAAAACCGGCTTGCCCAGCGCGCACATGAAGCCCAGCTCGTAGCTCGTTCCCGTATCGGCGGCGATGCCGCGGAACGGCGTGAGATTAGCAATGATCGCGTCCGCTTCCAGCATCATCTGCTCATCGACGGCATTGATGTTGCAACCGTGGCCGATCCTGGTGTCCGCCGGCGGAATCTGCAGATCACCCGGCGAAAGCGGTATGAAACCGGCTTCCCGCGCCAGCGAGGCCTTGAGGTCGAGCATTTCACGCGCATTCGGGAGGAAGACTTCCGGGCCGGCGAGATAGATTTTCTTTGTCATCGGGAATTCATGCGATCTGTCAGGAAAGGATGTTCCGAACCTAACCCGGGCTGTTTCGCAAAGGCAAGCCGAAGGAGGACGGAAACGACCCATAAAACGGTATCGTCCAGACGCTCTTTCCGTTATAGCCGGTGCCATAAACAGGAAATTTCCGGAGCAAGACATGGCAGCCACCATCCGCTATCACGAAGGCGATATTTCCGCCGAAGATGCAGCCCGCTACACCGGTGCTATCGCCATCGACACGGAAACGCTGGGGCTGGTGCCGCGCCGCGACCGTCTCTGCGTCGTCCAGCTTTCGCCGGGCGATGGCACGGCTGACGTCATCCGCATCGCCGCCGGCCAGACGCAGGCCCCGAACCTCGTCCGCATGCTGGCCGATCCCGCCCACCAGAAGATTTTTCACTACGGCCGTTTCGATATCGCCGTTCTGTTCCATACCTTCGGCGTGACGACCACACCGGTCTTCTGCACCAAGATCGCCTCGCGGCTGACCCGTACCTACACGGACCGGCATGGCCTTAAGGACAATCTGAAGGAAATGCTGGAAGTCGACATCTCCAAGGCGCAGCAATCCTCCGACTGGGCGGCCCAGCCCCTGTCGCCCGCCCAGCTCGAATATGCCGCCTCCGACGTGCTCTATCTGCACGCACTGCGTGACAAGCTGACAGCCCGCCTCATCCGCGACGGCCGCCTCGACCATGCCGACGCCTGTTTCGCCTTTCTGCCGACCCGCGCGAAACTCGATCTCCTCGGCTGGGAAGAAACCGATATTTTCGCCCATAGCTGAGCCTTCAGCCGCTTCGTTTAAGCACTGATTTACCAGAACTGCCTATTCTCGGCCGCAACTTTGGGCGGCCGGGAACTTTGAAGATGATCACTCCGCTACAGCAGACGGCGGGCATTGCAGTCAGCGACCTCATGCGCTCGATGGTGGAAGCCATCGAGGACCGCCAGCGCGAAGAGCAGGAAAAGGCGAACGGCACCCAAAAGGACGATGCGGTCAAGACCAACCCGCAGCCGGACGAAAGCCATCGCGCCGCCAATGAAAAGATAAGCGCCTATCTGTTCGGCATCATGAAGCCGGACGCCGATGCTTTCGCCTCACTTGTTTCCCGCTTTTCCTCCGCCCTCGGCATCACACAGGAAGCCGACGAGTCTAGCTTCTCCTTCGCCAAAAGACTTCAGGATGCCCTGACGCTGACGGACAGTTTCGAAAAAACCGATGCGCAGAGAAAAGCCACGAAAATTTCCCTGACATCTTTCGGTGTTTCGGAGGGACAGGTCGTCGAGGTGCTGAATAATGGCGCCACCACCAAGACCGATCCCATGGCCGCCCTCGCCGCCCGCATCGCCAAGGGCGCCGGCCTGACGGGCAACGAAGATAATTTCGGCGATGAGATGTCGAAAGCCATCATGGCGATGCGCGCGACTTTGCCGAAAAATGTCAGTGAACTGGAAGAAACCACCGGCCTCAAGCAACTCGGCATCTCCGCCAGACAGATGATCGCCGCCATCGCCAACCCCTATGGCGACGAGGCGCGCGCCGTGAAAGGTGCGCTGGACACGCAGGCGCAGGGCACACGCTTCATGACGCGGGAGACCCTGAAAGTCATTCAGCGTCTCGAAGATGTCGCCGATCCCAAAACCAAGGAAGAGTTGCAGGCCGAACGCGGTAAAGAGCGCATTGGCGAAATCAACGATGCGGAAGTGAAGGCGGAGCGGGAAGAGGATATCCAGGCCCTCGATGCGCAGGGCAAGCTTGAAGACGTGCAGGAACTCCAGGACGTCGTGAAGGAGCATATCGATGCTTCCGGCGAGGAAAAGACGGTAGACGCCGATCCGCAGGCGTCAGCCGACATATCATCGGAAACCGCCCTGATCTCCGTGCTTGCGGCTGCGCCTGCTGATGAAGCCGAGCCGGCGAAGAACGAAGATGAACCTGCCGAGACAGACGCAGCCACCAATCCGGCCGATGCGGAAGACGACGCCGAAAAACTGCTCGATGCGCAGACACTTGTCGAAGAGACCCGCAATGCCATTCTGCCGGTTTCGATCGATGACAATGGCCTTTATGAACTGCTGAAGAAAAAGGCGGCATGATTGCCGCTTCCGAAAGTCACTTGAGCGAAACATGATGTGAGTTCAGACATGACCGATATTTCCGGCCTATCCGGCAGCGTCGTTTACGACAATGAGCCCAATGCGGCGCAGGCCCTGCTGTCCATGGCCGCCCCGCCGCTTGTTCCCGATGACGGGGCCTTCACCGCAGCCGGCGAAGAGGACAATCCCATCGCCCCCATTGAAATGCAGCCAGAGCGAAGCCTTCCCAAGGCAAGCTGGCTGGATGCGATGCCACCGGAGGCTTTTGAGGCCGCAACCAGCGACCCCGATCATATTTCCTCTGTCAATTCCGACGATAACGGCCTTTACCGCATGTTCATCGGCGTCTCACCCTGATTGCGCCCGCACAGGCAATTCTTTGGTTAGCCAAATCTTAATATCTGCAAGCCAAGATTGAACCAGATGATTCTGTATGCGCTGCAACCGACATTTGCGGCCACAGGCGTATACGGCGCTCCCGCATGAGCGGGCGAGATGACACCTGTCCATCACCGGCGCGGCGATTTTTCAACATTTAAGCCAGATGCGGACCAGAGAGCCAATGGGGATTGGCCCTTTCGCAGCCAGCGGCGGTCACCGATAGAAACGGAGCGCAGCATGTTACCGCCTGTACCGAAAATTGCGGCAACCGATGCCGCCTATGGAACCACGGTCCCGCTGATGCCGCGCGGGCAGGTGAAAGAGACCACACCGCCGCAACCGAGCAATCCCGTCCCTGAAAATAGCGGCAGCCTTTTTGCCCGGGCGGCAATCGCCTCCCTCACCAGCGAATTTCAGCTCTCCCGCAGCACCGCCGTTCTGGCGGAAGCGCTCGGCAAGCTGATGAACCTACCGCGGCGGGATGGCGAAGCGATCCAGACCTATGTGACGCGACTGACAGAGGCGCTCCGCCCCCTGCCGGCGCCACAACGTCTGGCGCTTGAACAACAGGTCGGCAAAGCCCTGCAGGGCCTGACACTTTCAATGCTCGCCGAAATCCTGAAACAGCCGACCGGGCCGGATGCTGCCCGCCTCGCGCTGCTGATCGAGCTCTCCCGTTACAAGGGAGCGGATCTGGCAGCAAAGGCGGTGGTCTCTTCCTATCAGCAAAACAATTCCTCCAATCCCACCCCCCTGCAATCGGCCCCGCCGAAACAACAGAACGCGCCGAGCCAGAATGCCGAAGGTCGCCCCTCTCCGGCCGTGACCGCACAGGCGGCAAATTCCTCGACCGCCAGCCGGCTTCTGCCTCTGCTGATCGGCCCGCTCGCCCTCAGTGGCGCAGCGGTGAAAGCCACGGTGGCGGCGCTAACCGCGCAGCTGGACCCTCGGCCCACGCTTTCCACCCCGCCTGCCGACACACATGATACGCCAAGCAATGCCGCAAAGCCGGATGGAAGAGCCGAAAACACGGCACGTCCGCTTCTGCCACAGACCGGCACCGTGACAAAGGAAGTGCCGGCCGAAACCCGCCCGGCAAACCCGCCTCGCGCCGAAACCGGTGAAACGCGCCCTGCCCTGCCGCATCGAGAGATAACGAAGGCGGAGCAGAAAGAGCCCCGCACGGGCTTTAACCCACCGTCCGGTCCGCTCGCGGACGACGCCGAGACCATGAACACCCTGCTGCTTGCCGCCACGGCTGGCAAACTTCCTGCCAAGGCAGCCGGCACACAGCAGCCTCTGCCCGCGCCGCAAAGTGGCGCGCAGCAGCCCTCTGACGATCAGGCCTTGGAAAAACCCGCCCTCGCAACGGCCGCCGCCCGCCCCTCCGGCGAAGAAACGGAAACGGCGACCCATCGTCCCGAAACCCAGCTGCAGCCACGGGCCACGCTGGACCCGGAAGCGAGAATGGCGATGCTGGAGCAATCGGCCTCGCAATCATTGATCGCAGCCGCTCTGGTAAAAGACGGCACGCCGCTGCCGCTCGTTGCCTATCCGCCGGCGGATGAGGACTATGAATCGGAGACCCCGCCGCGCGGAGGCGGTCCCTTTTCCGAGGATGAGGGGGAAGGTGAGGCCGAGGCCGGCGCTGAAAACTCCGATCGTCAGGACGATACGGAAGAACGCATTGCTGCCAATGACACGACCGACGAGCGGGAAAGCACGCCTGCGGCGGCTTCCGACGACAGCGCGGAAAATTATTATCTCAAGATGAGCGGCATGCTCTGAGAAGAGCGCCGCTGCCCGCCCGCCGGCGCAACCTGAAAGCAACAAAAAACCCGCCGGAAAATTCCGGCGGGGTCTTCATTTCAAAGATCTTGGCGATTATTCGCCGCGGTTCTTCAGAGCCGCGCCGAGGATGTCGCCGAGCGAAGCGCCCGAGTCGGAAGAACCGAACTGTGCGACGGCTTCCTTCTCTTCAGCAATTTCCAGAGCCTTGATCGAAAGCATGACCTTGCGGTCCTTCTTCGAGAAGTTGACGACGCGGGCGTCGACAACCTGGCCAACGGAGAAGCGCTCAGGGCGCTGCTCGTCACGGTCACGGGAAAGGTCAGCGCGACGGATGAACGAGGTGAGGTCTTCGTGGTTGACGAGCTTCACTTCGATGCCGCCATCGTTGACGCCGATGACTTCAGCGGAAACGACTGCGTTCTTGCGCAGGTCGCCGGAAGAAGCGGCTTCGCCGACAGCATCCTTGCCGAGCTGCTTGATGCCGAGCGAGATGCGTTCCTTCTCGACGTCAACATCGAGAACGACGGCCTTGACCACGTCACCCTTGTTGAACTCTTCGATGACCTGTTCGCCCGGACGGTTCCAGTCGAGATCCGACAGGTGAACCATGCCGTCAACATCGCCTTCGAGGCCAATGAACAGGCCGAATTCGGTCTTGTTCTTGACTTCGCCTTCAACTTCAGTGCCGGCCGGATGGCTGAAGGCAAATGCCTGCCACGGGTTTTCCAGCGTCTGCTTGAGGCCGAGCGAGATACGGCGCTTGGACGGATCGACTTCGAGAACGACAACGTCGACTTCCTGGCTTGTGGACAGGATCTTGCCGGGATGTACGTTCTTCTTGGTCCAGGACATTTCGGAAATGTGGATCAGGCCTTCGATGCCCGGCTCCAGCTCGACGAATGCACCGTAGTCGGTGATGTTCGTGACCGTACCGGAGATCTTCTTGCCAACCGGGTACTTGGCGGAGATGCCATCCCACGGATCGGACTCGAGCTGCTTCATGCCGAGCGAGATACGATGGGTTTCCTGGTTGATGCGGATGATCTGAACCTTGACCTGCTGGCCAATGTTGAGGATTTCCGAAGGATGGTTGACGCGGCGCCATGCCATGTCGGTGACGTGCAGCAGGCCGTCGATGCCGCCGAGGTCAACGAACGCACCGTAATCGGTGATGTTCTTGACGACGCCGTCAACAACCTGGCCTTCTTCGAGGTTCTGAACGATTTCAGAACGCTGCTCGGCGCGAGACTCTTCGAGAACCGTACGGCGCGAAACAACGATGTTGCCGCGGCGCTTGTCCATCTTGAGGATTTCGAAGGGCTGCGGGTTGTGCATCAGCGGGGTAACGTCGCGGATCGGACGGATGTCGACCTGCGAACGCGGAAGGAAGGCAACAGCGCCGTCCAGATCGACGGTGAAACCACCCTTGACCTGGTTGAAGATAACGCCTTCGACGCGCTCGCCGGCTTCGAACTTGGCTTCGAGCTTGACCCAGCTTTCTTCGCGGCGAGCCTTCTCGCGCGACAGAACGGCTTCGCCGAGAGCGTTTTCGATGCGCTCGACGTAAACTTCGACTTCGTCGCCGACCTTCAGCGTGCCGTCCTTGGACTTCGCGCCGAATTCCTTCAACGGTACGCGGCCTTCAACCTTGAGGCCGACGTCGACGATGGCAACGTCCTTCTCGATTGCCGTTACGATGCCCTTGGCAACATAGCCTTCGGCAAGATCGTTAGAGGCAAAGGATTCTTCGAGAAGCGCTGCGAAATCTTCGCGCGTGGGGGTAGATACTGACATGAAATCTCCTGATTGCATCCGCGCTATGGCGAATACAAAAGCGCCGGTGGGCTAGTGTTGTTGATACCCGACCCCATGCCCGCCTTTTCAAAAGGCTTTCCGGCGCAAGGACATGACTTCGGGCAATTCCGGACTAAACGCGGACCGAATTCAAGCGGTTCCGCGAGAAACCTGTTTCTCCAGGGCGGCGTCGATGATCGTCCGCGCGGCCTGAAACGCCGCCTCTATACTCATTTCCGACGTATCTAGCAAGTGCGCGTCTTCAGCCGGCTTCAACGGGCTGTCGGCGCGGCCCATGTCGCGCTCGTCGCGTTTTTTCACCTCAGTGAAGATGGCATCATAATCGCCGCTGCCGCCATTGGCCAGAATTTCGTCGTAACGGCGTCGCGCCCGCACGTCGGCAGAGGCCGTGACGTAAAGTTTCACCGGCGCCTGCGGGCACACCACCGTGCCGATGTCGCGTCCGTCAAGCACCGTGCCCGGCTCCTTCAAGGCAAAACGCTGCTGCGCCTTGACGAGCGCGCGTCTCACCGGCGTCATCACCGCTATTTTGGACGCCGCCTCACCAATATCGTGCCGGGAAAGAACGGCGCGATCGAGCCCCGCAAGATCGACTTCCAGCGCCATCTTCTCGGCCACGGCCTCGTCATTGAGCGGCAGGCCGGCATCGAGAAGCGCCTTGGCGGTCGCCCTGTAGGTCAGCCCGGTATCGAGATGGTGGAAACCATAGGTCTCGGCGATCCTGCGTGATAGGGTTCCTTTGCCCGCCGCGGCCGGCCCGTCTATGGCGATCGTGAAGGTCATGAAGCTTTCCGCCTGTGCATCCGTCATTGATATAATAGAGTGTGTCATGCCTCCCTATTTATATCAGCATCCCCGCATAGGGGTTGCGCCGAGGCAGGCGGCACCCGAAGTTTGTCTTTGACACGAAAGAGCGCAACGATTAAGGGGACCGGCTATAAATTTTACCGTCTATGCCGGTTTTACGGCGTACACACCGAAACTCATCCGACAATTTGAGGCTTAGACAGTGGCAAAAGCGGAACTTGGTACCAAGCGCACAGACCCCGATACCGGCAAGAAGTTCTACGATCTGAACCGCGATCCGGTCGTTTCTCCCTACACCGGCAAGTCCTGGCCGCTGTCCTTCTTCGAGGAAAGCACCGCCCAGGCCAAGATGGAGCAGGCTGAAGAAGAGGAAGTGGCGGAAGTCGATACCGAAAACACGGAAGTCGAACTCGTCTCGCTGGAAGATGCCGATGGCGACAACAGCGGCGACGAAATCCCTGATCTGGGTGACGACGATGACGTCGAAATCGACGACGATGACGACACCTTCCTCGAAACCGACGACGAAGATGACGACGACGACATGTCCGGCATCATCGGCGTATCGGGCGACGACGAAGAAGCTTGATTTTACTCGATAATTCGGCCCGACGACAAAAAAATGACGCCGGGCCGTTTTTTATGCTTGCACTCGTCGGAAAGCCGCAGTAGTAAGCCGCCACCGAACGGAACAACAACCGCTTCGGTTCCCGGAACCGGAAGAAATGCCGGAACCCTTATGGGGCTATAGCTCAGCTGGGAGAGCGCTTGCATGGCATGCAAGAGGTCAGCGGTTCGATCCCGCTTAGCTCCACCAAATCTTCTCAGACAATAAATTCTGCTTTCGGCCAACCGGTCCTATTCATCTTTTAGGCCATTTGACGTCATCGCCTATTGCAGCAGCGCCCGCACATCCTGCCCGTTGATACGGCACTCCAGGGAACCCGGCGCACTCACCTCCTCCACCACCCGACATTCGAGATATCTGCCGCGCAGCCGGTTCTCCAGCGCCTTGAAGGCGTTGAGGCCGCAGGCGTAACGGCGGCCGTCGGGGCCGGTGCAGACGCGGTTGCGTTCGACCTCCTCCACGCCGGCGAGGCGGAATTCCTGGCCCTTGAAGGTAAAGCGGTTGCTGGAAATCACACGCAGGCGCTGGTCCGCATGCATTTTTATCGGATAGAGATCTGGCGGCGTCGGAATGCGCTCGTAATTTTGGCTACGGGGATCGACCCGCACCGGCGAGGTGGTCCACAGCAGTTCCGTATTGGCGGCAAGGCTCGCCGGTGCGGAGGTCGCCTCGCCATTGACGAGCGAGGCGATGCGGATGCCGGCTATGCCGAGGCCTATGGCAAGGACGATCTGAAACAGCAAAATTGCGATCTGCCTGACCATGTCACCGCAACATCAAAACAATGAACGACATAAAATAAATCGGCCGTCTTTACGAAAGTGACCGGCCGCATATCACATCAATAAAACCTTGCACGCACTGACATCCCGCACGGTGCCCATGGCCATGATCGGGAGCTGGTCGCTATCCAGGATCACCCGTCCGGTTGTCCGCAACCAGCGGAAACCGCCGGATTTGAGCTGAATGCGATATTCCTGATCATAGAACACGCCATTTGTCAGCGAATTATAAACCGCCTTGGCGACGCGTGCGCGCGAGCCGCTTTCGATCTGCGCGATGAAATCTTCGACCGGAATGCCGCAGGCGGCTTTTTCCGGCGAGAATTCGCGCAGGCGGGCCGCCACGGCATCGAGATAGATCAGGTTCTGCCCGATGTTCCAGGTATAATAACCCACAAGTGTCTCTTCGAGCGATATGTTCTCCAACATCGGCCTTCTACCGTCTGAAATGCTTGTGCGGGTCTGTAACATACCAGACGATAGACGGCTAACCACAAGAATTCATCCTTTTGTCTGATGAGACGCGGTTTTGTGGGCGGCGGATTATCGACAGCCCATTTCGGCCGCCATGTTGGCGAACCAACCTTCCTGTGCCAAAGAAGGTTGACCCTAGAGCCAACGACCAGAGGAGCCGCCGTGACCATCGGGCTTGCCCATGCCGAACTCATCGCCGTCGTCACCGCCATCACCACGGATGAGCCGCGGGTCATGACCGTTCGCGAAGGCGCAGCACTTCCGTCGGGGCCGTTCGAATTCGGGCACAGAACGCTCCAGAGCGGGTTGCGGGAATGGATCCACGAACAGACCCACCACCCCGTCGGTTATCTCGAACAACTCTACACCTTCGCCGATCGCGACCGTAACAACGACATTTTAGGCGGAAGAACCATCTCCATCGGTTATCTCGGGCTGGTTCGCGAGCAGGAAGCATCAGGCGGCAAACGCGCCCTGTGGCACGGCTGGTACGAATATTTCCCATGGGAAGACCATCGCCAGGGCCGCCCTGGGGTTTTGGACACCATTATCGACAATCTGCGCGCATGGGCGGATTCCGATCCCAACTGCAAAAGCCAGCGCCATTTGCGGGCGGATTTCACCTTCGGTCTCGATGGCGGCGGCTGGAACGAGGAACTGACCCTGCAGCGTTACGAGCTGCTGTATGAAGCCGGGCTGGTCGAGGAAGCGCAGGGCGATCCGCGGGTCAATTTCGGCAGGCCCATGTTCGCCGATCACCGCCGCATTCTCGCCACCGGCATTGCGCGATTGAGAGCCAAGATCAAATACCGGCCGGTGGTTTTCGAACTGATGCCCGATGCCTTCACGCTCCTGCAGCTGCAGCGCGCCATCGAGGCGCTGGCCGGACTGACGCTGCACAAGCAGAATTTCCGCCGGCTGATTGAACAGCAGCAGCTGGTGGAAGAAACCGGCGACATGGCGACCGAAACCGGCGGCCGCCCGGCAAAGCTTTTCCGCTTCCGCCAGACCGTTCTCGATGAGCGCGCCCTCTCGGGTACAAAACTGCCCCTCTCCCGCAATTGACATATGCTCACAATGAGAATATCTCTTTGCCCTGGATATACTCAAACAGAGTATAAATGGGAGAGTGCCGTGAACGAACAGATATCCGCCGCAAGCCTCTATGATCGCGTCGCCCGGGTGATTCCCAAGGCCGAATGGATGGGCTTTCAGGACGATGTGGATGCGATCCTCGAGTTGAAGCGCAAACGTAACGCGGTCATCCTCGCCCATAATTACCAGACACCGGAAATCTTCCATGGCGTCGCCGACATCGTCGGCGACAGCCTTGCCCTTGCCCGCAAGGCGATGGAGGTGGAGGCGGATGTGATCGTTCTCGCCGGCGTGCATTTCATGGCCGAGACGGCAAAGTTGCTCAATCCGCAAAAAACCGTCCTCATTCCGGATATGGGCGCGGGCTGCTCGCTGGCGGATTCCATCACGCCCGAGGACATTGCCCTTCTGCGCAAGGCCTATCCCGGCGTTCCGGTTGTCACCTATGTGAACACGTCCGCTGCGGTGAAGGCGGCCTCCGACATCTGCTGCACGTCAGGCAATGCCCGCCAGGTGGTGGAATCGCTCGGCGTGCCGCGCGTGCTGATGCTGCCGGATGAATATCTGGCGAAGAACGTGGCGAAGGAAACCAATGTCGAGCTGATCGCCTGGCGTGGCCATTGCGAGGTGCATGAGCTTTTCACCGCCGATGACATCAGAGAACTCAGGGAGAGCCATCCCGGCGTCACCGTGCTGGCGCATCCGGAATGTCCGCCCGATGTCGTGGAGGCTGCAGATTTTTCCGGCTCCACCGCCGTCATGTCTGACTATGTCGGGCGCGAGCGCCCCGCCCGCGTGGTGCTTCTGACGGAATGCTCGATGAGCGACAATGTCGCCGTACATCACCCGGATGTCGAATTCATCCGTCCCTGCAATCTCTGCCCGCATATGAAGCGCATCACGCTTGGCAACATCCGCACAGCCCTTGAGGAAAACCGCCACGAAGTGACGGTCGATCCGGCCATCGCCGTCGCCGCCCGCCGCGCCGTGGAAAGGATGCTGGAAATATGAGCGAGCGCCTCTCGTCGCATGCGGGCTGGACGGTCATTGTCGGCAGCGGCATTGCCGGCCTGATGGCGGCGCTGACGCTTGCGCCGCAGCCTGTGCTGCTTATCACACGCGGCGTTCTCGGCGGCGAGACGTCCAGCGCCTGGGCGCAGGGCGGTATTGCGGCAAGCCTCGGCCCCGACGATAGTGCAGCCCTCCACCTTGCCGATACGCTCGCCGCGGGTGACGGCCTCTGCGATGCTGAAATGGCCGCAGAGATCGTTTCCGCCGCCCCCGCCGTCATTGAGGCACTGGAGCAGGCGGGGGGGCGCTTTGACCGGGATGCCGCGGGCAGGCTCGGCTTCGGGCTGGAGGCCGCCCCTGGCAGAAGGCGCCTCCTGCATGCCGAAGGCGGCGGTTCGGGCGCGGCGATCGTCAGGGCTCTCGCCGCCGCCGTTCTACGCACGCCCTCTGTCACCGTTCTGGAAGGCACGGAAGTGCGCCGCCTGCTGACGGAAGACGGCGTTATCGCTGGTCTAGCCTGCATCGGCCCCAAAGGCTGCTTCACTTTGCCGGCCACACAGGTCGTTCTCGCCACAGGCGGCCTCGGCGGGCTCTATGAGGCGACGACCAATCCATCCGGCAATTTCGGGCAGGGCATCATGCTCGCCGCCCGCGCCGGCGCCACCCTCTCCGACATGGAATTCGTCCAGTTTCACCCAACGGCGCTTTCCTCGCCCCGGCGGCCGCTGGCGCTGGTGAGCGAGGCGGTGCGGGGCGAAGGCGCGCTTCTTCTTAATGAAAACGGCGAACGTTTCATGGCTGATGTTCCGGGTGCGGAACTCGCCTCGCGCGATATTGTCGCCCGCGCCATCGACCGCGAAATGCTGCGCGGCGGCAGGGTCTTTCTCGATGCCCGCAAGGCGCTCGGTTCGGGCTTTTCCGCCCGTTTCCCGTCGATCGACCTGCTCTGCCGCGAGGCAGGGATAGACCCCGCCCGCGAACTCGTGCCGGTCCGCCCGGCGGTGCATTACCATATGGGCGGCGTCGCCACCGATGGCAGAGGCCGAAGCTCGTTGCCGGGCCTTTGGGTTGCCGGCGAAACCGCCTGCACGGGGCTGCATGGCGCAAACAGGCTTGCCAGCAATTCCCTGCTGGAAGCGGCCGCGATGGGCATGCGCGCAGCGGAAGACATTGCCGGCAAGCGCACTTATGCAGGAAAACAGCCAGCCGATATCGCACCCCTCCCCGTGCCTGACTTCCCGGCAGTCGACCTCTCTCCCGTCCGGCCCATCGTTTCCCGCCATCTCGGTATCGTGCGACATGCGGAAGGACTGACGGGCGCGATCCGTGATCTTCTGCCATTGACTGAGCGGAACGGCCCGGCATCCGATCCCGCCCTTGTTGCGCTGGCCGTCGCCGTCTTCGCGGCGCAACGCACGGAATCGCGCGGCGCGCATTTCCGCGACGATTTTCCTGAAAAGGACGCAGCCGCGACAAGGCGCAGGCTGAGCCTTAGCGACGTGATTACCATCGCCCACGAATTTTCCTCTTCCAGCCATTCTTCGGCCAGCCTTGCGCGGAGCGCCTGACATGATCCTTTCTCCCCTGCCACGCCTCATCATCGAACCGCTCGTGCGCAACGCCCTCTTGGAAGACCTCGGGCTGGCGGGCGATATCACCTCCGCCGCCGTCATTCCCGCCGATCATCGCTCGGTCGTCGTCATGGCTGCGCGCGAACCGGGCGTTATTGCCGGTCTCGATGCGGCGGACCTTGCTTTCCAGCTGGTAGACCCGGCCATCGTGATGAAACGGCATGTGCAGGATGGGGCAAGCGTGGCCCCCGGCGATATCATCGCGACGATCGAAGGCCCCTCGCGCGGCCTTCTGACGGCGGAGCGCACGGCGCTGAATTTCCTTGGCCACCTGTCGGGCATCGCCTCCGTCACCGCAAAAATCGTTGCCGCCATTGCCGGCAGCAAAGCCTCGGTCGCCTGCACCCGCAAGACGACGCCGGGGCTGAGAGCACTGGAAAAATATGCCGTGCGCGCCGGCGGCGGCATGAACCATCGTTTTGCGCTCTATGACGCTGTTCTCATCAAGGACAACCATATCGCCGTGGCCGGCGGCGTGCGCGACGCCATCCGCCACGCCCGGCAGGGCGTGGGGCATCTCGTCAAGATCGAGGTGGAAGTCGATACGCTTGCGCAGCTGCGTGACGTCATGGACGAGGGCGTCGATGCGGTTCTCCTCGACAATATGGCCCCCGAACAGCTGCGCGAGGCCGTAGGGATCGTCGCCGGTCGCGCCATTACCGAAGCGTCCGGCCGCATCAATCCGCAAACGGCCGCGGCCATCGCCGCAACCGGCATCGACCTCATTTCCGTCGGCTGGCTGACCCATAGCGCACCGGTTCTCGATATCGGGTTGGATTTTGAGAGCCAGGGTTGAGTTTGCGATAGCGTGCACGCCGCACGGAACAAAAGTTCTGCGTCATCGTTAGTATCCCGCCTGGGGTCAATTCAAGGCGGGGGGACGTGCGCAAAAAATGCGGGTCCAGTGCCTTCTGACCTCTTTAGAAAGGAAAGGCCTGTTATGGAAGACGCACAAGTTGGCTGGATTGCAGCAATCATCATCGGTGGCGTAGCCGGATGGCTCGCGGAACAGTTCATGAAAAGCAATATGGGTGTTTTCATGAACATTATTCTCGGCATTATCGGCGCCATCGTCGCCAATTTCCTTCTGGGGCTCGTGGGCATTTCGCTCGGAGGCTGGATTGGTTATCTCATCGCCGGTTTCATCGGCGCCTGCATTCTCATCGCCATCGGGCGGGCATTTCGCCGCTAAGGGGAGGACACCATGAGCTTTTTCGACAAGATCAAGAACGCTATTTTCGGCAAGGCCGAGGCCGCGCCGCAGACTTCGGCTCCGGCCGGAACACCGTCGACCACCGCCAGCCCGACTGCAGCAAGCCCGGCCGCGCCCGCCCCGACAGCGGCGGCCCCGGCCCCCGCCGGCAATGTCGACGTCGCTTCGATTCTAGATGCGGCTGTCAAGAAGAACGGCCAGAAGCTCGACTGGAAACGCTCCATCGTCGATCTTCTCAAGGCTCTCGACCTCGACAGCAGCCTGACGGCCAGAAAGGAACTCGCCGGCGAGCTCGGTTATACCGGCGACACCTCGGATTCGGCGACCATGAACATCTGGCTGCACAAGGCCGTCATCAAGAAACTGTCCGAGAACGGCGGCAAGGTTCCGGCCGACCTTCTGGATTGAACCGATAAACGGGAGAGCCGCGATGGACGACTATTCCAGCCTTCGAGAGCAGATCGGCCAGGACCTCGACACCCTGCACAGGACCGAGCATCCGAAGTCGATCTTCGAGATCGCCGACGACTATCTTCTGGGAAATCCAAATCTCAACAGAGTCATCGTCGAAGACATCATCAAGGAAGAAGCGGACAAGCGCGGCATCGCGATCCACTGAAGCCGCGCATCGCAGGCACGGCTGTTGTAACAAAAGGGCGGCATCCTAACCGGATGCCGCCCTTGTATATTTGGCAGAGTTGCATCATCCGCATTCCGTCACCCCGGACCAGATCCGGGGTCCAGCGCGATCAAGTCCTTGATCGCAAAAAGACTCTTCTCATGGCGCAGACGCGCCGTGGCTGGATGCCGGATCTAGTCCGGCATGACGGAGGAGAGGTTTTCGCCAAAGCTTTATTTATCCAGCTTCGCTTCGGCCTTTTTCGCGTTTTCTTCCATCAGCTCATACCACATCGCGTTCATGACGGCGAAGATGGCGGCGAGAGGCAGGCCGAGCAGCCAGGCGAAATACCACATGTTCGATCTCCTTCTTTCTTGATCAATAAGCGTGACCGCTGTCGTCGCGGATCGCCTTTTCGTCCACCTTGCCCCACAGCACGCGATAGACCCATGATGTATAGGCGACGATGATCGGGATGAAGATGAGGGCGACGACCAGCATGATGAACAGCGTCATATGGCTGGACGATGCATCCCATACCGTCAGGCTCGATTTCGGATCAACCGAGGACGGCAGGATGAAGGGAAACATCGCTAGCCCTACCGTTGAGATGATGCCGAAAATGGCGAGCGAGCTGGAAAGCAGCGCCAGCACCTCCTTGCGGGCCCTGAACAAGATGAAGGCCACGAGCGGGAAGACAAGACCGAGCGCCGGCGCCAGCATCATCCATGGATGCGCCGCATAGTTGGAAAACCAGACGCCGCTTGCGACCTCGACCGTCTTCGACAGCGGATTGGACGGACCATCGGTCACGATGTCAGAGGTGAAGCGATATCCATCGATACCGAGCCACAGAAAGACGCCGCCGAGCGCAAACAGAACTGACGTGGCAAGGGCCGCGATGCTGCCAAAAGCGCGGGCGCGGGCCGCCACCGGACCATCCGTCTTCAGCACCAGCCATGCCGCACCATGCATGATGAGCATGGCGACGGATACGAGGCCGCAGAGGATGGCGTAGGGGTTCAGAAGTTCGAACAGCGTCGTGCCGTCGTAGAAAATCCTGAGGTCGTCATTCAGGTGGAAGGGAACGCCCTGCAGCACATTGCCGATCGCCACGCCGAAGATCAGCGCGGGAACGAAGCCGCCGATAAAGAGCGCCCAGTCCCAGCCGGTGCGCCATGCGGTGCTTTCACGCTTGGAGCGATATTTGAAACCGACCGGCCGCAGGATCAGCGCAAACAGGGTGGCGAACATCGCCAGGTAAAAACCTGAAAACGACACCGCATAAAGCGGCGGCCAGGCGGCGAAAATCGCGCCGCCGCCAAGGATGAGCCAGACCTGATTGCCTTCCCAGACCGGGCCGATGGAATTGATGACGACACGCCGCTCGATATCCGTTTTCGCAACGAAGGGCAGCAGCGCGCCGGTGCCGAGATCGAAGCCACCGGTAACGGCAAAACCGATCAGCACCACGCCGAGCAGCAGCCACCAGATAACGCGGAGGATTTCGTAGTCGATGAGTTGGTGCAATATCATGATCGTTTACTCCGCAGCGACGAGTTTTTCAGGAACGAGCGGCGCTTCCGGCTCACGGTCCGGATCAGGCCCCTTGCGGATCGCCTTCAGCATCAGCCCCATCTCGATGATGAACAGCACCGTGTAGATGGCGATGAAACACAGGAGCGTGATGAGTACCGTGGAGGCGCTGAGGCTGGAGACGGCCGCCGCTGTTGGCAACACGCCCTCGATGATCCATGGCTGGCGGCCGAATTCGGCCACGACCCAGCCCATCTCCGCCGCGATCCACGGCAGCGGAATGGCGAAGACCGCCACTTTCAGCAGCAACGGATAGTGATCCAGCCGGCGGCGGGCCGAAAGATAAAAGAACGTCGCCGTCAGAAGGATGAAGAACATGCCAAGGCCGACCATGATGCGGAACGCCCAGAACAGTGTCGGCACATGCGGAATGGTATCCGCCGCAGCTTTCGCAATCTGCTCTTCGCTCGCCTGGCGCGGATCATCGACATATCGTTTCAGCAGCAGGGCATAACCAAGCTCGTGGCCGAGTTCCGCAAAGGTGCCGCGCACCTCTTCGGGCAGTTGCGCGCCTTTGCCGGTGGCGCGTATCTGCGTCAGCGCGTCATAGGCCTTGATGCCGTCGCGGATGCGGGTCTTGGCCTGCTCCACCAGATCGTTGATGCCCGGAATTTGCGTATCGAGCGAGCGGGTGCCGATAAGACCCATCACCCACGGGATCTTCACGGCAAAATGCGTCTCGCGCGCTTCCTGATCGGGAAAACCGATGACCGTGAAGGGTGCCGGGGCGGGCTCCGTTTCCCACATGGCCTCGATGGAAGCGAGTTTCATCTTCTGGTGTTCGGTCGAGAGATAACCGCTTTCATCACCCAGCACGACGACCGACAGCGCCGATGCGAGACCGAAGGAAGCGGCGACCGTCATCGAACGCTTGGCCAAATCGACATGGCGGCCTTTCAGCACATACCAGGCCGAAACACCGAGCACGAAGATGGAGGCCGTCACGTAACCGGCGGAAACCGTGTGAACGAACTTCGCCTGCGCCACCGGGTTGAACAGGACCTCGAAGAAGTCAGTCACTTCCATGCGCATGGTCTGGGGATTGAAGGCAGAGCCCGTGGGGTTCTGCATCCAGCCATTGGCGATCAATATCCATAGCGCCGAAAAATTCGAGCCGAGCGCCACGCACCATGTCGCGACGAGATGGCCGAGTTTCGACAATTTATCCCAGCCGAAAAAGAACAGCCCGACGAAGGTGGCTTCCAGGAAGAAGGCCATCATGCCCTCGATCGCCAGCGGCGCACCGAAAATATCGCCGACATAGTGGCTGTAGTAGCTCCAGTTCATGCCGAACTGGAATTCCATGACGATGCCGGTGGAAACGCCAAGCACGAAGTTGATGCCGAACAACGTGCCCCAGAATTTCGTCATCTGCCGCCAGATCGTGCGGCCGGTCATGACATAGACCGTTTCCATGATGGCGATCACCACCGACAGTCCGATCGTCAGGGGAACGAACAGAAAGTGATACAAAGCCGTCACCGCAAATTGCAGGCGCGACAGCGCCACTATGTCGAGTTCCATAGTCTTACCCACCTTTTCCGGAAGGCCGGCCTTCCATTTCAAAGACGACGCCGGCTCTCAAAAAATCTCAGTCCGGGCGCAGTGTCTTCAGCACTACGCCGTATTCCGGGGCGCCGCTTTGACATTCATCAAATTGACGCCCCTCTTTCAGCACGATGATGCGCTCGGCAAATTCCGCCTCGCGGCGATTATGGGTGATCATCACGACAGTCTTTCCCTGCGCCCTGGCAAACAGCCGGGTGAGGACGTCGCGGGCAGTCTCGCCGTCGAGCCCCTCCGTCACCTCGTCGAGAAGCCAGAGCGGCCGGTCGGCGAGCAGGAAACGGGCGAGCGCCAGCCGGCGCGACTGGCCGCCGGAAAGCCCCTGGCCCGCCTCGCCAAGCCTTGTCTCCAGCCCGGCGGCCAGGGATTTGACGTGTTCGGCCAGGCCTGCCGCCGTCAGCGCATCCCACAATTCATCCGCGGTTGCGGCGGGTTTCGCCAGCCGCAGATTGTCGGCGATGCTGTCGCGGAAAAGCTGGCTGCGTTGCGTCATGAGAGTGGACGGCAGCGCGCTGACCGTGCCCGCAGCCGGCCGCAATTCACCCGCCAGAAGCTGGATGAGGCTCGTCTTGCCCGCGCCGCTCGGGCCGACGATCGCAAACCTCTCCCCCGCAGCGATTGCAAGGTTGATATTCGTCAGGACCGGATTGTCGTTCCCCTCCCGCTCCAGACGCACATCTTCGAGTTTTGCCGCCATCCCGCTGACCGGCAAGACGGGACAGCGACCCTCAACCGTTGCCGAGAGACGCGGCGCGATGCGCCGTGCGGAGAATAGCGTACGCCCAAGTTCCATCGCCCCACGACGCAGCGCCGTGAAAGGCTCCAGCGCAGCAAAACAGACGAGCAGCCCGAGCGCCGCAGCAGGCGCGCTCACCGCCCCCTGTTCCGCAAGCCAGGCCATGCCGAGAAGGGCTGCGCTCAAAAGAACGGCCGCTACAACTCCGAAGGAAAAACCGGCATTGGTCTCTATACGGTTCAGGTTATCGTCGCAGGCAGAGAGGTAATCATCCGCCCGTTTCACCGCCGCGACCTGCGCGGAAAGGCGGCCGGTGGTCAAGAGCTCCGTCTGTCCGCTCACGAGGTCGGCCGTGCGGGCCCGAAGCGCTTCAAGCCCGATTGCCCGGCGGCGCGAGAATGTTTCCGCCCGCAAGGCGGAGCGCGCCGAAATTCCAAGCCCCGCCACGATCAGGAAAGCTGCCGCCAGAATGCCGGCCATCGGATGGAGAAAACCAAGCCCGAAGCCTGTTGCGATCGCTGCGAGGATCGCCACGGCAGCGGGAACCAGCACGCGCAGATAAAGCGAATCCAGCGCGTCGATATCCGCTGTCAGCCGGTTCAGCAGGCGGGCAGGCCTTGCCTCCAGGGATTTCGCGGCCTGCGGCGCGGCAAAACCGCGAAACAGCTTTTCCCGAAGGGCTGCAAGCACGGAAAGCGTGGCTTCATGGGTGGTCATGCGCTCGCCATAGCGGGCGGCGGTGCGCGCCAGCGCCAGAAGACGAATGGCGGCCGAAGGGGCAAAGGCATCGAAGGCATAGGCCGTTGCGGGCAGAAGACCGGCAATCGCCGTTGCGGTGATAAACCAACCGGAAACGCCGAGAAGGCCAATGCCCGCCAGCACCGTCGTTACCGCCAGACCCGCGCCCGCCAGCAGCATGCCGCGCCGCGCCGACCAGAACAGGGCGATAACGGGTCTCAATATCGCAAAACGCGCGATCATGGCTGCCCCCTCGAATGGATCGCCGTCATATCCACGATCCTGTCCATGCGCGCCGCAAGCACCGGATCATGGGTCGCGACGATCAATGTCCTGCCATTTGCCAGTTGCAGCAGGTTATCCGTGACGAGAGCAGCCGTTTCCCGGTCGAGATGGGCTGTCGGCTCATCGGCCAGAACAAGCTGCGTGGCGGGGTCTGCGAAAGCGCGCGCAATGGCAAGCCGCACCGCCTCCCCGCCTGAAATGCCATATCCGCCATCACCGATCTGCAGATGCCGGCGTGCATGCGTCAATTCATCGAGCCCTGTGCGGCGCAGCGTCTCTTCCACCATGCCATCACTGACACCGGAACGACCGAAACGAATATTCGCCTTCAGCGAACCGGCAAAAAAGAACGGCTTCTGGCTGACCCAGCCGATCGTCCTGCGCAGCCCATCGGCCGTCGCATTGTCGAGCTTTACGCCGCCGATCCTGATCGAACCCTCTCCAGCCTCGGCCAACCCGGCAATCAAGGAGAGTACAGTGGATTTGCCACAACCGGAAGGCCCGAGAATCGCAACTCGCTCACCCTGTTGAACCGTCAGGTTGAGATTTTGGATGACAGACCGGGCGTTCGGATAAGCAAAGGAAAGATTGTCGATCTCCAAGAGGCCGGGCGTCGGGGATGGGACAGACGCCACATCCGCACCCTCTCCCGCGATGGCCGCACCACCAGCCGTCAGTTTGCCGAGCGCATCAAGCGCCGCTTCGCCGGCCGCGCGGTCGTGCCAGACGGCGGAGAGTTCCCGCAGCGGCTCGAAAAAGGCCGGCGCCAGAAGCAGGATGAAGAGACCTTCGGCTAGCGTCAGCTTGTGGCCCCAGGCGCCGAAATCCAGAAAACCGAGCAGATGAAAACCGATATAGACGGCGGTCATGGCAACGCCGAGCGCTGCGAAAAGCTCCAGCACCGCAGAGGAGAGAAAGGCGATCCTGAGCACCGCCATCGTCCGCTTCTTGAGGTTCTGCGCATCGGCGCTGAGACGCTCCGCCGTCAGATCGACGGCTTCGAGCGTGCGGATCGTTTCCAGCCCGCGCAGGCGATCAAGCAGGAAGGCATTCATATTGCCCGTCTCGGCAAGCTGCTTTTCACTGGCGGCCTTCGCCTGCCAGCCGATGAGCGCCATGAAAAGCGGGATGGTTGGCATGGCGAGCAGCAGCACCAGCGCCGCGATCCAGGTAAATGGCAGGATCGCCAGCACGAAAACCAGGGGAATGATGGTGGCCTTCATCCGCGCCGGCTGGAAACGGGAAAGATAGGGCACCAGCGCTTCCGCCGCCTCAGCCACGACGCCCGCCGCCTCACCCGAGGCGGTGCGCGACAGATCGAGCGGGGAAACCTTCGCCACAGCCTGCAGCGCTTCCAGCCGCCGTTGCGACAGCACCGCGCGGGCGGCACGAAACGACAGCCGCGCCGCCATCTTTTCCAGCCACGCCTTGACGAGGCCGAGGATGAGAACCGCAGCGGCGGCCGGCACGATCGCCATCATCGGCGCGCCATCGGCAATTCTTCCGACGGAAAAGGCAAGCAAAGCCGCCTGCGGCAGCCACAGTAAAGCCGCCAGCACATGCAGCAGGGCAACGGATCTCCCCACCACCGGCGCGCGTGTCATTTTCGCCCGCCCATCGGCTTTGTCGCGAGAGGTTCTGCGGTTCGCTTTGCGCCGACGCATCGCCTCGGGCGAGACTGCAGCCGGCGCGGGACAGACTGCCCCGTCACCATCGGCCCCATGGCGGATTTCCACTGACATGCTCACGGCCGCTCTCCTCACCCGTCCTTCTTCGCGCCACGGGGTCTGGCAAGGGAGACGATCTTGTCCTTGGCCTCCAGCAGCTTCGTGACCTTCGAACCGAGCGCGAGAAGCGACGCCAGCCTTTCCGTCTCCAGCCGCTTCACATCGTCATACCAGCCGGTGAGCTGCTCGATCAGCGTCTTCATCTCGTCGATGCGCTTTTGCGCATGCCGCTCATCTTCGTTTTCCGGCGTCTCCATCAGAATTTCACGCAGCACGCTGAGCGTCGGATCGATCTCGCGTTTCTTGCGCTCCTCGGCAAGGGTGCGGAGAATTTGCCAGACATCGTCAGGCGTCGTGAAAAAATCGCGCCGGTCGCCGGGAAAATGCTTGAGAATTGCAAGGTTCCACGCCTGCAGCTCCTTCAGGCTCATCGACACGTTGGAACGGGAAATGCCAAGCGCCTCCACAATATCGTCCGCACACAACGGCTGCGGCGAAATGTAAAGCAAAGCATAGACTTGGCCAACGGTGCGGTTAATGCCCCAGCGGCTGCCCATCTCACCGAAATGCAGCACGAAGGACTGAACGAGCGGGGAGAGATTGGTTGGCATTTCTTTGTTTCCTGAATTTTCAGTAATTTCTGAAATTTCGATAACGCAAAAAAAGACAGGCGGCAAATCACCTTTTTGACCTGCGTCAAAATGTGCAAATGGGCAGAGACGACATCGGTGAAGATGCTCGTGGGTGCAGCCAGGGCAAAATATGCGGCAGTCGTGTTGGGGCTTTATGACAGGCTGGGCGTTTGCTCGGGTTCGTCACCCTCTCTCCGTCATTCCGGCCTTGAGCTGGAATAACGCACTCCAAAGCAGCTGATGATATCGATAACATAGCTGCAGGCCGCCGCAGGCAAAAATCCACCCATAAAAAATCGGCGGCGGAAAGATCCGCCGCCGATCGAAACGTCCGCACATTCCCCGTGCGGCAAAAGCGCTTACGAAAAAGCGATCTGCACCTTCATGGCGCGACTGCGGTCGGAGGCGAATTCGAAGGCCGAGATGGCGTCGTCGAGATCGACGGTCTGGGTGATGAACGGCTTGACGTCGATCAGGCCCTTGCGCATCAATTCCACACCAGTGGCGAATTCCTCATGGAAGCGGAAAGAACCGCGCAGATCCAGTTCCTTGGCGGCGATCGCCATCATCGGCAGGTTCATATCGCCGCCAAGACCGAGCTGGACGATGATGCCGCGCGGACGAAGCGCCGTAATACCACCGGCAAGCGCCACCGCCGCACCCGAGCATTCATAGAGAACATCGAAAGTTCCCTTGTTCGCACCATAAGCGGCAAGCGCGTCGGGTTCATCCTTGCTGTTGATGACACGGTCCGCACCCGCCTCACGCGCCTTGGCGAGCGTGAAATCGGAAAGATCGGTGGCGACGATTTCAGCCGCGCCGGCACGGCGCGCGGCCAGAATGGAGAGGATGCCGATCGGGCCACAACCCGTGACAAGCACACGTTTTCCCAGCAAATCACCGGCGCGGCGGGTGGCATGCAGCGTCACCGCGAGCGGCTCGGCCATGGCGGCCTCGCCGGCGCTCAGGCCATCGGCCGGCACGCATTGCAGGGCGTCCGCCACCAGAACCTCACGGAAAGCACCCTGAATATGCGGGAAAGGCATGGCGCTGCCATAAAAGCGCATGTTGAGGCACTGGTTGTGCAGTCCTTCCTGGCAGAAGCGGCAGGTTCTGCAGGGACGGGACGGCGAAACGGCGACCAGA
The DNA here is from genome assembly GCF_001541315.1 of Agrobacterium tumefaciens str. B6. Lineage (GTDB taxonomy): Bacteria > Pseudomonadota > Alphaproteobacteria > Rhizobiales > Rhizobiaceae > Agrobacterium > Agrobacterium radiobacter. The sequence continues at coordinate 100,941 of NZ_LMVK01000006.1, forward strand.
CCGCCGACCTTCAGCCCTTCGACGCCCTCGCCCAGTTCTTCGATGACGGCCGAGACCTCATGGCCCAGCACCATCGGCTCACGAAGCCGCACCGCGCCGAAGCCTCCGTGATTGTAATAATGCAGATCGCTGCCGCAAATTCCGCCCCGGACCAGACGAAGCCGTACTTCTCCCGCTCCCGGCGCTTCCTCGGGCCGTTCCTCGATGCGCACATCCTTGGCCCCATGGGCAACAATCGCTCTCATAAATATCTCCCGTTCGACATCGCGCCTGAGCAGCACGACAAATAATCCGCATCCCTGTCACCGCCGCCTGCCGTGCATTTGCACGCCGTGCAGCCTCCCCGCCCGCCCGATCCGTACCGAAACCGGGCGTTTAAGCCTTGACATCCACGTCTGAAAGGGATGAATGTTATCGATAACATAAACCGGTATGAATGCAATGTCGAGAGACTGGAGGAAACAGTGGGCCTTAATTTGTTCGATCTTTCCGGCCGCCGCGCCCTGATCACGGGTTCGTCCCAGGGCATCGGCTTCGCGCTGGCGCAGGGGCTGGCGGAAGCCGGAGCGGAAGTGGTGCTGAACGGGCGCGATGAAGCGAAGCTGAAGGCCGCCGCCGCTGGCCTCAAGGGTGCGAAAACACTTGCCTTCGACGCCACCGATCATGGCGCGGTGCGCGAAGCCATCGACCGTTTCGAAGCGGATGTCGGCGCGATCGATATTCTCGTCAACAATGCCGGCATGCAGCACCGCACGCCGCTTGAGGATTTTCCGGCGGATGCCTTCGAGCGCCTGCTGCAGACCAACATCGCCTCGGTGTTCCACGCCGGACAGGCTGCCGCGCGCCATATGATCAGCCGTGGCCGTGGCAAGATCATCAACATCGCCAGCGTTCAGACCGCCCTTGCCCGCCCCGGCATCGCGCCCTACACCGCCACCAAGGGCGCCGTCGGCAATCTGACGAAAGGCATGGCGACGGACTGGGCCAAATACGGCCTGCAATGCAACGCCATTGCGCCCGGCTATTTCGATACGCCGCTCAATGCGGCTCTGGTTGCCGATCCCACCTTTTCGGCATGGCTTGAAAAGCGCACGCCGGCCGGTCGCTGGGGCAAGGTCGAAGAGCTTGTCGGCGCCTGCATCTTCCTGTCATCCGATGCCTCGTCCTTCGTGAACGGACATATTCTCTACGTCGACGGCGGCATCACCGCTTCGCTTTAACAAACACCAAAACCGGATGGCCGGCTGCGGCCGCCATCCGGTTTTGAACCGATGACACCACGACACTTTGGGAGGAGGCCGTGAACACCATGACCGAGAAGAACAAAGTCGCGCTGATCGGCGCCGGCGCCATGGGCGGCGCGATCGGCACACGGCTCATCGAGACCGGCAATCAGCTGACGGTTTTCGATCTGGATGCGGAAAAGGTGGCGGCGTTGACGAGCCTCGGCGCGCAGAGCGCCGGCACGGCGGCGGAAGCGGCTTCAGTTTCCGATGTGGTGATCCTCAGCCTCAATTCCCCGAAAATCGTTCGCATCGCCGTCTTCGGCAAGGATGGCGTGGCGGCGGGGGCAAAGCCCGGCACACTCATCATCGACATGTCCTCCATCGATCCGGAGGCGACCAAGGAGCTAGCGGCCGATGCTGCGGAAAAGGGCCTGCGCTGGGTGGACAGCCCGCTTTCGGGCGGTGCGCCCAAGGCGCTTGTCGGCCAGTTGACGCTGATGGCCGGCGGCAGCGAAAAGGATGTGGCCGATGCGCATCGCGTGCTGCGGCATGTGGCCAGCAACTATACCCACATGGGACCCTGCGGCGCGGGACAGACGACGAAACTCATCAATCAGGTTCTCTGCGGGCTGAATTTCCTTGCGGTGGCGGAAGCAACACAGCTTGCGCTGGATGCCGGCGTCAATGCCGCCAAAATCCCGCAGGCGCTGAAGGGCGGCCGCGCCGATAGCGCCATCCTGCAGGAATATATGCCGCGTTACGTGGCAAAGGATTACCGCCGCACCGGCCGTATCGACAATATGGTGAAAGACCTCAACGGCGCGCAGGATCTCGCCCGGCGCACCAACACGGCCATGCCGCTGACGGCACTTTGCGCCGAAGTGCACCGCATGCTGACGGCGGCAGGGCTGGGTGGAGAGGATCAGGCCGCACTGATGGAGTTTTTCAGCGGCGCGAAACGCACCTTTCCAGACTGATTGCCCGATGGGCATGAAATGGCAGGAGCCTGTTGATACAGCCCCCACGAGCCATTGCGAAATTGTCCTTCAGCGAAGATGATCGGGCGAATCGGCATGGCAATTGCCCCGATCATCGCAGACGCATGCATGCAAAGGACAATTTCCCGATGACTACCTCCACGACAGGCACGGGGATTGCCGGTCTGACCGTTTCCGGAAACGGTTTCATTGCCGAAATCGCTTTTGAGGGCGCGACGCTTCTGAGCTGGCGGCCGATCTCTGCCGATGGCGGAGAAGGCGAAGATCTTGTCGACGGATATTCGACGCCCGCCGAACTGCAATCGCAAAACGGCGTGAGAAACGGCATTCTCGCACCCTTCACCAATCGCATCCCGGATGGCCAGTTCAGTTTTGGCGGGCAGGCGCACCGCATTGAACCGGTGCTTGCCCACGAAGCCCTCGTCTTCCATGGATTTGCCAGAGCCCTGCCCTTCGCCCTCGCGCAATCTCTTGAGGAAAATGGCGCTCGCATCCTTATCTTCCGCACTGAAATATTGCCTGCGGATTTCAAGGGTTATCCCTACCGTCTCACCATCGAGGTGGAATATCGCTTCGCCGGCCATGAGGTCACCATCGACATACGCGGCATCAATCGCGACGACCGGCCCCTGCCTTTCGCCGCCGGCTGGCATCCCTATTTCCGCCTGCCCGGCACAACGTCTATCGACGACCTTCTTCTCACGCTGCCCTCGCGAACGGCGATTGAAACAGACGAGGACCTGATCCCCCTTCGCGACCCACAGGGCGGGATAGTCAAACGGGACGACACCCGCTTTCTCTATGCGCCGCTGGCCGGCCATGTACTCGATGTCTGCTTCACCGATCTGGTCGCATCCGAAAACGGGCTTTACGAGACGAGGCTCGAAAACCGGCACGATGGTTCGAGCCTGACGGTATGGCAGGAGCGTGGGCACATGCATGTCTTCACCGGCGATACGCTCGCCCGCGACAGGCGGCACTCCATCGCGCTTGAACCCGTGGAAACACCAACCAACGCCTTCAACCACCAGGAACTCGCGGATGCGATTACCCTGCAACCCGGCGAGACTAGAGGCTTCCGCTTTGGCGTCCGTTTCAAGGCGGCGCGCTGATAAGGCTCGATAAGCCCTCAGATATGCGTCGTCGGCAGCGAAGACGACAGCTTAACCGTCTCCATGGAGATATAGGCGGACATGTCGTAAAGCTGCACGCGGCGCAGGATCTGTTTATAGACCGTGTCGTAATATTCGACATTCGGCAGCACCAGCTTCAGAATATAGTCGAAATTGCCGGTCAGCCGGTGAACCTCGACGATCTCAGGTATGGTGCTGACGGCGGCATGGAACCGGTCCAGCCAGTCCTCCGCATGCAGGCCCGTTCTCACCAGCAGAAAAACCGTGGTCGGCAGGTTGATCTTCCGTCGGTCCAGCAGCGCCATCGTGCCCGTCACATAACCTTCCGTTCGCAGCCGCGTGATGCGGCGCGAACAGGCCGATAGCGACAGGGAAACCTCCTCTGCGATATCCGCGAGTGGGGTCTCGGCATTCTCCTGGAGAATCGCAAGGATTCGGCGGTCACGGTCGTCAATCATCCGTTAAGAATGCACCGGTTAACGCAACAGCGCAAGAAATTTGCGATATTATCTAATATGGCGCGTTACATTTGCATACTTGCCGCGCAATCCTCTAAAAAACGCATGCCGTTTTCGTTTCGGTGGTGGCATTCTTGTCTTCAATCAAACTTGATAAGGGAACTCTTATGAAACGGATCGGCCTGATCGGCGGCATGAGCTGGGAATCTACCGCAACCTATTACCGCATGATCAATGAGGCCGTGCGCGACAGCCGCGGCGGCCTGGTCTCGGCCGATATCGTCATGCATTCGCTCGATTTTTCCGAGGTCGTCGCCCTTCAGAAAGCCGATCGCTGGGATGAGGCAGGCGCACTTCTGGGCGCTGCCGGTGCACGCCTTGCCAATGCGGGCGCCGATTGCGTGCTGATCTGCACCAACACCATGCATCTTGTCGCTGACACCGTAGCGAAAATGTCCGGCGTGGCGCTGATCGACATCATCGATGAAACCGCAGCAGCCCTGAAGGCGGATGGACGCCGCAAGCCGCTTCTGCTCGCCACCCGCTACACGATGGAGCACGGCTTCTACACCGACCGCATGCGCCGCCACGGCGTCGACGTGGTCGTGCCCGATGCGGAAGACAGGGCTGCGATCCACGACATCATCTTCGGCGAACTCTGCCAGGGCGAGATCAAGTCCTGCTCGCGTGAACGCTATCTCGCGGTCATCGACAAGGCTCGCGCACTCGGCGTCGATTCCGTCATTCTCGGCTGCACCGAAATTTCGCTGCTGATCGACCCCGACGCCCTGCCGCTGCCCGGTTACGATTCGACCGCCATTCACGCGAAGGCCGCCGTCGGCTTCGCGCTCGGAAACAAGGCTTTCGACAGAGCCGCATGAATGTGCCGCCTCTTTGCCTATTCCGGTAAACCCGTCTGGCTCGACAGCCTGCTGATCGAGCCGGAAGCATCACTGGTCAGCCAGTCCATGGCCGCAAGGGAAGCGAAAACCGTCGTCAATGGCGATGGTTGCGGCCTTGGCTGGTATGGCGAACGCGGAACGCCCGGCGTCTTTCGTGATACCAGGCCAGCCTGGTCGGATGCCAATCTCGCTGCACTCTGCCACCAGCTTCGCTCGGGCATGTTCATGGCCCATGTCCGCTCCGCCACCTCAGGCGAAGTATCCCGCGCCAATTGCCACCCCTTTGCCCATGGCCAATATCTCTTCATGCATAACGGCCAGATCGGCGGCTACGAGCAGATCAGGCGCGACATCGACTCCCTTATCCCCGATGATATCTATGCATCCCGACGCGGCACCGGCGACAGCGAAGCAATATTCCTCATCGCCGCCGGCCTTGGCCTTGATGCCGATCCCGTGCGCGCAATTTCCACCGCCCTTCGTCTCTGTCAGGAAAAGATGGTCGCGGCGGGCGTTTCCTCCGCACTGCGCTTCAGCGCCGTGCTGATGGACGGCGATTGCCTGCACGCCTTCCGCTGGTCGAGCGATGACAAGCCGCCGACGCTCTACTGGCGCGGTCTGGAAGAAGGCATCGCGTTGAGTTCGGAGCCCTTTTCCTTCGATTGCACTCCCTGGTGCGCCGTTCCGCCGAATACCCGCGTGACGATCCGCGCCGGGGAAATGACGACAGAGCCTTTTTTCCTGCCGTAAACATCGTCTTCGACGACGGTGTTACTCCGTTTTCACACCGCCGCCACGCGAGACAAACATGGCTGTGGCGGCGACCCATTTATTTTCATTGAATTTTTGCGGCCGCGAAGGCTAGTGTGTGATTTAGAGCATCGGACCGAAACATATGCGCGGTTTTCGGTCTGGTGTGTAAAGATAATAGAGCGAAACAGATTTCAGGACCGGTGAACCATTTAAAAGTGTTGCAGCCTCTCTCCCTTTTTTGAACGATGCCCGGCATCGCGACCACCACGCAAACCTCTTCAGGAACGGCGGATAAAGGGCCGGCAATGCCTTCGGCGATCCTTGGGACGCGGAAGAAAAATTCTTATTTTTCATAAACCTAAGCCGTTCAACTTTCCGCAAAAAATGCTGTTGCCACACCTCCATATCGATGCATAAACTGGCATCAGCAAAGGCAACACGGATCGACCTCATCAGACCCTCTCCTCCCACCAAGGTGCTGACCGACCAATGATCAATAATCTAAACGCCGCCGATCTTCCCCGCCCCGCCCCGCGCAGTTCCAACCCGGAAATCATGGCGTCGGAAATCATCGAACGCCTCACCTACCGCATCGGTAAGGACGTCAAGGTTGCCAAGCCGCACGACTGGCTGACCGCAACCATCCTCGTCGTGCGCGACCGCATCATCGACAAATGGATGGAATCCACCCGCAAGGCCTATCACAACAATTCCAAGCGCGTTTATTACCTGTCGCTCGAATTCCTGATCGGTCGCCTGATGCGCGACGCCATCTCCAATATCGGCCTGATGCACGAAATCCGCGATGCGCTGTCCTCGCTCGGCGTCGATCTTGACGTCATCGCCGGTCTGGAGCCGGATGCAGCCCTTGGCAATGGCGGCCTTGGCCGTCTCGCCGCCTGTTTCATGGAATCCATGGCGACCGTCGATATTCCCGCCTATGGCTATGGCATCCGTTACGTGCACGGCCTCTTCCGCCAGCAGATGGCGGATGGATGGCAGGTGGAACTGCCGGAAACCTGGCTGGCGCATGGCAACCCCTGGGAATTCGAGCGCCGCGAAAGCTCCTATGAAAGCGGCGTCGGCGGATCGGTGGAGACGATCGGCGGTTATGAAGATCCGCAGCGCTTCGTCTGGAAACCGGCCGAACGCGTCATCGCCATGGCTTACGACACGCCGGTCGTCGGCTGGCGCGGCACCCGCGTCAACACGCTTCGCCTGTGGTCGGCGCAGCCGATAGATCCCATTCTTCTGGCCGCCTTCAATGCCGGCGACCATATCGGCGCATTGCGCGAAAGCAACAAGGCGGAAAGCCTGACGCGGGTTCTCTACCCCGCCGATGCGACGCCGGCCGGTCAGGAACTGCGCCTGCGGCAGGAGTTCTTCTTCTCCTCCGCTTCGCTGCAGGACATTCTGCGCCGCCATCTGCAGCAGTACCCGGATTTCACCTCGCTGCCCGACAAGGTTTCGATCCAGCTTAACGACACGCATCCGGCCATTTCCATCTGCGAAATGATGCGCCTTCTCTGCGATGTCCATGGCCTTGAATTCGACGAAGCCTGGAAGATCACACAGGGCACCTTCTCCTACACCAACCACACGCTTCTGCCGGACGCGCTGGAAAGCTGGCCGGTGCCGCTGCTCGAGCGCCTTTTGCCCCGGCACATGCAGATCGTTTACGCCATCAACGCCAATACGCTGCTCTTCGCCCGCAAGGAAAAGAAGATGGCGGATCAGCAGATCCGCTCCATCTCTCTCATCGATGAAGGCGGCGAGCGCCGTGTGCGCATGGGCAACCTCGCCTTCATCGGCTCGCATTCCATCAACGGCGTTTCCGCCCTTCATACCGAGCTGATGAAGGAAACGGTCTTTGCCGACCTGCACAGCCTCTATCCTGATCGTATCAACAACAAGACCAACGGCATTACGCCGCGCCGCTGGCTGATGCAGTGCAACCCCGGTCTGACCGGATTGATCAGGGAAGCGATCGGCGACGATTTCCTCGATGATGCGGAAAAGCTGACGGCACTCGACCGTTTCGCCGACGATGCCGGTTTCCGCGAGAAATTCGCCGAGGTGAAGCGTCTGAACAAGGTGCGGCTTGCCAATACGGTGGCGCAGCGCATGGGCATCCGCGTCGATCCCTCGGCCATGTTCGACATCCAGATCAAGCGCATCCACGAATATAAGCGCCAGCTTCTGAACCTTGTTGAGACTGTCGCCCTTTACGACCAGATCCGTTCCCACCCGGAACTGGATTGGGTGCCGCGCGTTAAGTTCTTCGCAGGCAAGGCGGCGCCGAGTTATCACAACGCGAAGCTGATCATCAAGCTTGCCAACGATATTGCCCGGGTCATCAACAACGATCCGGCCGTGCGCGGGCTTCTCAAAGTGGTGTTTGTTCCGAACTATAACGTCTCACTTGCCGAAATCATGGTTCCCGCCGCCGATCTTTCGGAACAGATTTCGACGGCCGGCATGGAAGCCTCCGGCACCGGCAACATGAAATTCGCGCTGAACGGTGCGCTGACCATCGGCACGCTCGATGGCGCGAATGTGGAAATGCTCGAACATGTCGGCGCTGAGAACATCGTCATCTTCGGCATGACGGCGGAAGAAGTGGCCAGAGCTCGCGCCGAGGGCCACAATCCGCGTGCCATCATCGAAGGGTCTGCGGAATTGTCGCAGGCTCTGTCGTCCATCGCGTCGGGTGTGTTTTCACCGGATGATCGTTCGCGGTTTTCCGCCCTCATCGACGGCATATACAACAGCGACTGGTTCATGGTCGCCGCCGATTTCGACGCCTATGCCGACGCACAGCGCAAGGTGGACGCGATCTGGAGCGATCAGGATAGCTGGAACACCAAAGCAGTGCGCAACACGGCGCGTATGGGCTGGTTCTCGTCCGACAGGACGATCCGCCAATATGCCACCGAGATCTGGAGAGCCTGATGAAAAAACCGCTCAATTCGGCCGAAGAGAAAAAGACTGGCGAAATCACGAAGGCTGAAATCGAGGCGATCAAGAGCGGTTTGCATTCCAATCCCTTTGCCCTTCTCGGCGTTCACGAGACGCCGGAAGGGTTTTCCGCCCGCTGTTTCATTCCGGGCGCCGAGGAGGTTTCCGTCCTCACGCTGGATGGAAATTTCGTAGGTGAATTGAAGCGGCTTGATCCTGATGGTTTTTTCGAAGGCCGGATCGATCTTTCAAAGCGCCAGCCGGTGCGGTACCGCGCCAGCCGCGACGATGCCGAATGGGCGGTGACCGACCCCTACAGCTTCGGCCCTGTTCTCGGCCCCATGGACGATTATTTCGTCCGTGAAGGATCGCATCTCAGGCTCTTCGACAGGATGGGCGCGCATCCGCTGAAACTCGAAGGCGTCGAAGGTTTTCACTTCGCCGTGTGGGCGCCCAATGCGCGGCGTGTTTCCGTCGTCGGCGATTTCAACAATTGGGATGGCCGCCGGCATGTGATGCGCTTCCGCAAGGATACCGGCATCTGGGAAATCTTCGCGCCTGACGTCTATGCCGGCTGCGCCTACAAGTTCGAAGTCCTCGGCGCCAATGGCGAGCTTCTCCCCCTAAAGGCCGATCCCTATGCCCGCCGCGCCGAATTGCGGCCGAAGAACGCTTCCGTCACCGCGCCGGAACTGACGCAGAAATGGGAAGATCAGGCCCACCGGGAACATTGGGCGCAGGTGGACCAGCGCCGCCAACCGATCAGCATCTATGAGGTGCATGCCGGCTCCTGGCAGCGCCGCGAGGACGGCACCTTCCTCAGCTGGGATGAACTCGCCGCCCAGCTCATTCCCTATTGTACGGATATGGGCTTCACCCATATCGAATTCCTGCCCATCACCGAACATCCCTATGATCCCTCCTGGGGTTACCAGACGACCGGCCTTTATGCGCCATCCGCCCGTTTCGGCGATCCCGAGGGCTTTGCCCGCTTCGTCAACGGCGCGCACAAGGTCGGTATCGGCGTTCTTCTCGACTGGGTTCCGGCGCATTTTCCGACCGATGAGCACGGGTTGCGCTGGTTCGACGGCACCGCGCTTTACGAGCACGCCGATCCGCGTCAGGGTTTTCACCCCGACTGGAACACGGCGATCTACAATTTCGGCCGTATCGAGGTCATGTCCTACCTCATCAACAACGCGCTTTATTGGGCCGAGAAATTCCATCTCGACGGCCTGCGCGTCGATGCGGTCGCCTCGATGCTCTATCTCGATTATTCCCGCAAGGAAGGCGAGTGGATTCCCAATGAATATGGCGGACGCGAAAATCTCGAATCCGTCCGCTTCCTGCAGAAGATGAATTCGCTCGTCTACGGCACCCATCCCGGCGTCATGACGATCGCGGAGGAATCCACCTCGTGGCCGAAAGTGTCCCAGCCCGTCCACGAGGGCGGTCTCGGTTTCGGCTTCAAATGGAACATGGGCTTCATGCACGACACGCTGAGTTATTTCGCGCGTGAGCCGGTGCATCGCAAGTTCCACCATCAGGAACTGACCTTCGGCCTGCTTTACGCCTTCACCGAGAATTTCGTGCTTCCGCTTTCCCACGACGAGGTGGTGCACGGCAAGGGATCGCTGATCGCCAAGATGTCCGGCGATGACTGGCAGAAATTCGCCAATCTCCGCTCCTATTACGGCTTCATGTGGGGTTATCCCGGCAAGAAGCTGCTGTTCATGGGGCAGGAGTTCGCACAGTGGAGCGAATGGAGCGAAAAGGGGTCGCTCGACTGGAACCTGCGCCAATATCCGATGCATGAGGGCATGCGCCGCCTCGTGCGCGATCTCAACCTCACCTATCGATCCAAAGCTGCCCTGCACGCCCGTGACTGCGAACCTGACGGCTTCCGCTGGCTTGTGGTCGATGATCACGAGAATTCCGTCTTCGCCTGGCTGCGCACGGCGCCCGGCGAAAAGCCGGTGGCGGTCATCTGCAACCTCACCCCGGTCTATCGGGAAAATTATTATGTGCCGCTGCCTCTGGCGGGGCGGTGGCGGGAGATTCTCAACACCGATGCCGAAATTTATGGCGGCAGCGGCAAGGGAAATGGCGGACGCGTTCAGGCGGTCGATGCCGGCGGCGATATCGGGGCGATGCTCGTCCTGCCGCCGCTTGCCACGATCATGCTCGAACCGGAAAACTGACAGACAGAGAGGGAGGACACCATGTCGGAAAAAAGAGTTCAGCCTTTGGCGCGTGATGCAATGGCCTATGTCCTCGCAGGCGGCAGAGGCAGCCGCCTGAAGGAGCTGACGGACCGCCGGGCAAAACCCGCCGTCTATTTCGGCGGCAAAGCGCGTATCATCGATTTTGCGCTTTCCAACGCGCTCAATTCCGGCATTCGCCGCATCGGCGTCGCCACGCAATACAAGGCGCACTCCCTCATTCGCCACCTGCAGCGCGGCTGGGACTTCTTCCGCCCTGAACGGAACGAGAGCTTCGACATTCTTCCCGCCTCCCAGCGCGTTTCCGAAACGCAATGGTATGAAGGCACCGCCGACGCGGTTTACCAGAATATCGACATCATCGAGCCCTATGCGCCGGAATATATGGTCATCCTCGCCGGCGACCATATCTATAAGATGGACTACGAATACATGCTGCAGCAGCATGTCGATTCCGGCGCCGACGTGACGATCGGCTGCCTTGAAGTGCCGCGCATGGATGCGACCGGTTTCGGCGTGATGCATGTGAATGAAAAAGACGAGATCATCGATTTCATCGAAAAGCCGGCCGATCCACCAGGCATTCCCGGCAATGAAGGCTTCGCGCTTGCCTCCATGGGCATTTATGTCTTCCACACGAAATTCCTGATGGAAGCGCTGCGCCGCGACGCCGCCGATCCGACCTCCAGCCGCGACTTCGGCAAGGACATCATTCCCTATATCGTAAAGCACGGCAAAGCCGTCGCCCACCGCTTCGCCGATTCCTGCGTCCGCTCGGATTTCGAGCATGGTCCTTACTGGCGCGACGTGGGCACCATCGATGCCTACTGGCAGGCCAATATCGATCTCACGGATGTGGTGCCTGACCTCGATATCTACGACAAGTCCTGGCCGATCTGGACCTATGCGGAAATCACCCCGCCGGCGAAATTCGTGCATGATGATGAGAACCGCCGCGGTTCGGCCGTGTCTTCGGTTGTTTCCGGGGACTGCATCATTTCCGGTGCGGCCCTCACCCGCAGCCTCCTGTTTACCGGCGTGCGCGCCAATTCATACTCCCGCCTTGAGAATGCCGTAGTACTGCCGAGTGTGAAGATCGGGCGTCATGCCCAGCTCAGCAATGTCGTCATCGACCATGGAGTGGTCATTCCGGAAGGACTGATTGTAGGAGAAGACCCAGAACTGGATGCCAAACGTTTCCGCCGCACTGAAAACGGCATTTGCCTTATCACCCAATCGATGATCGACAAGCTGGACCTGTAGAGCCCATGAATGTCCTTTCGGTTTCATCCGAAGTCTATCCCCTGATCAAGACCGGAGGGCTCGCCGACGTTGCCGGCGCGCTCCCCATCGCGCTCGAGGCCCTTGGCGTCAGGACGCGGACATTGATACCCGGATATCCGGCGGTGAAAGCCGCCGTGACGGACCCCGTCAAATGTCTGGAATTTACCGATCTGCTCGGCGAAAAAGCCGATGTGCTCGAAGTACGGCATGAGGGGCTCGATCTCCTCATTCTCGATGCGCCCGCCTATTACGAGCGCTCCGGCGGCCCCTATCTCGACCAGACCGGCAAGGACTATCCAGACAATTGGAAGCGCTTCGCGGCACTGTCGCTCGCGGCAGCCCGTATTGCCGCCGGCGCGCTTCCCGGCTGGCGGCCGGATATCGTGCATGCCCATGACTGGCAGGCCGCCATGGCGCCGGTCTATATGCGTTATGCCGAAACGCCTGAGATTCCGAGCCTTCTCACCATCCACAACATCGCCTTTCAGGGCCAGTTCGGCGCCAATATCTTCAGCAAACTGGCGCTGCCACCGCATTCCTTCGGCATGGAAGGCATCGAATATTATAATGATGTGAGCTTCCTGAAGGGCGGCCTGCAGACGGCAACGGCGCTCAGCACCGTCAGCCCGTCCTATGCCGAGGAGATCCTCACCCCGCAATTCGGCATGGGCCTGCACGGCGTCATCGGCAGCCGCGCCCATGTGCTGCACGGCATCGTCAACGGCATCGATGCCGATGTCTGGAACCCGGCAACGGACCATCTGATCCACGACAATTATTCGGCCGCCAATCTCAAGAACCGCGCGCTGAACAAGAAGGCGGTCGCCGAACATTTCCGCATCGATGATGATGACAGCCCGCTGTTCTGCGTCATCTCCCGCCTCACCTGGCAGAAGGGCATCGACCTCATGGCGGAAGCCGTGGATGAGATCGTTTCGCTCGGCGGCCGTCTCGTGGTGCTTGGCGCGGGCGATGTGGCGCTGGAAGGCGCGCTTCTGGCGGCGGCATCCCGGCACCATGGCCGCGTCGGCGTTGCCATCGGTTACAACGAACCCCTGTCGCATCTCATGCAGGCGGGCTGCGACGCGATCATCATTCCCTCGCGTTTCGAACCCTGCGGCCTCACCCAGCTTTACGCGCTGCGTTATGGCTGCATTCCGGTCGTCGCCCGCACCGGCGGCCTTGCCGATACGGTGATCGACGCCAACCATGCCGCCATCGCCAATAAATCGGCGACAGGCGTGCAATTTTCACCCGTCACGCTTGATGGTCTGAAACAGGCGATCCGCCGGACCGTCCGTTATTATCACGACCCGAAACTGTGGACACAAATGCAGAAACTCGGAATGAAATCCGATGTTTCCTGGGAAAAGAGCGCCGGTCTCTACGCCGCGCTTTACAGCCAGCTTATTTCGAAAGGCCATTGAAACAATGATCAAGACCATCAAGACGACGCCCTATCAGGACCAGAAGCCGGGCACATCCGGCCTGCGTAAGAAGGTGCCGGTCTTCGCCCAGGAAAATTACGCGGAGAACTTCATCCAGTCGATCTTCGACGCGCTCGAAGGCTTTGAGGGCCAGACGCTGGTGATTGGTGGCGACGGCCGTTATTACAACCGCGAAGTCATCCAGAAGGCGATCAAGATGGCCGCCGCTGCCGGTTTCGGCAAGGTTCTGGTCGGTCAGGGCGGCATTCTCTCCACACCCGCCGCCTCCAACGTCATCCGCAAATACAAGGCCTTCGGCGGCATCGTGCTTTCCGCCAGCCATAATCCCGGCGGTCCGACCGAAGATTTCGGCATCAAATACAATATCGGTAATGGTGGTCCCGCACCCGAGAAGATCACGGACGCTATCTATGCCCGCTCGAAAGTCATCGACAGCTACAAAATCTCGGATGCCGCCGATATCGATCTAGACAAGATCGGCAGCTTCAAGGTGGACGAGCTGACGGTCGAGGTGATCGATCCGGTTGCCGACTACGCCGCCCTGATGGAAGAGCTGTTCGATTTCGACGCCATCCGCACGCTTATCGCCGGCGGCTTCAAGGTCGTGGTTGATTCCATGAGTGCCGTTACTGGCCCTTATGCCGTGGAAATCATCGAAAAGCGCCTCGGTGCACCGAAGGGTTCCGTCCGCAACGCCACACCGCTGCCGGATTTCGGCGGCCATCATCCCGACCCGAACCTTGTCCACGCCAAGGAGCTTTATGACGACGTCATGAGCCCGGAAGGCCCCGATTTCGGCGCCGCTTCCGATGGCGATGGCGACCGCAACATGGTCGTCGGCAAGGGCATGTTTGTCACCCCATCCGACAGTCTGGCCATCATCGCCGCCAATGCCAAACTCGCCCCCGGTTATGCCGCTGGCATTTCCGGTATCGCCCGGTCCATGCCGACAAGTGCGGCAGCCGACCGTGTCGCCGAAAAGCTCGGCCTTGGCATGTATGAGACGCCGACCGGCTGGAAATTCTTCGGCAACCTCATGGACGCCGGCAAGGTAACGATCTGCGGCGAAGAAAGCTTTGGCACCGGCTCCAACCATGTGCGCGAAAAGGATGGCCTCTGGGCTGTGCTCTACTGGCTGAACATCGTCGCCGCGCGCAAGGAAAGCGTGAAAGACATCGTCACCAGGCACTGGGCCGAATATGGCCGCAACTATTATTCCCGCCACGATTATGAGGAAGTGGATTCGGATGCGGCGAACACGCTGGTCGCCACCCTGCGCGAAAAACTCGCAACGCTTCCCGGCACCAGCTACAGCAATCTGAAGGTCGCGGCGGCGGATGATTTTGCCTATCACGATCCGGTCGATCAGTCCGTCAGCAAAAATCAGGGCATCCGCATCCTCTTCGAAGGCGGTTCGCGCATCGTGCTGCGCCTTTCCGGCACCGGTACTGCGGGCGCGACGCTTCGCCTTTATGTCGAGCGTTACGAGGCGGATGCGGCCCGTCATGGCATCGAAACGCAGGAAGCGCTTTCCGACCTGATTGCCGTTGCCGATACGATCGCCGGCATCAGGGCCCATACCGGCCGCAACGCGCCGAGCGTTATTACGTAAGGGCTTGTCGCCCGCTCATGAGGGACGCACTGAAAGCGTCCCTCATTCGGCCTTGCCTCCCTTTTCCGTTCTGGGAGAGAAACACCATCCCCGGAGAGACTGATCATGCAGACAACTTCCGTTTTCCCCAAAGGCGCAATCCAGACGGAAAACGGAACGGAATTCACGGTCTATTCCCGGCATGCCTCCCAGATCGATCTCTGCCTTTTCGATAAAATCGGCGAAAAAGAAACGGCGCGCCTGCCGATGGTGCGCGGCGAAGACGATATTCACAGATTGATCGTCGCCGACGTCGGCCTCGGCACGCGATACGGCTTTCGCGCTCACGGCATTTACGCTCCTGAACACGGCCTCTGGTTCGATCCCGCAAAGCTGCTGCTCGATCCCTATGCCACGGAGATCGACCGCCCCTTCCGACACGATCCAGCGCTTTACGCCTTTGGCGCGGAGACCGGCGAGATCATGCCGAAGGCGGTCCTTTCCCAATATGAGCCGGTCAAGCGCCATCAGCCGCTTTTTGCCGAAGGCGGGCTGATTTATGAGCTTGCCGTCAAATCCTTCACGCAGTTGCATCCCGAGGTGCCGAAAGACATCAGAGGCACCGTCGCAGCACTTGCCCATCCCGCCATTCTCGCACACCTGAAAAAAATCGGCGTCGATGCGGTGGAATTGATGCCGATCACCGCTTGGATCGACGAGCGCCACCTGCCGCCTCTCGGCCTTTCCAATGCCTGGGGTTATAATCCCGTCGGCTTCATGGCGCTCGATCCGCGCCTCTGCCCCGGCGGCGTGCGGGAATTGCGAGATACGGTTGCGGCGCTGCATGCGGAAGGCATCAGCGTCATTCTCGATCTCGTCTTCAACCATACGGGTGAAAGCGATATCGAGGGCTCGATCCTGTCGTTGCGCGGGCTCGACAATCTCACCGCCTTCCGCCACCCACAGGGAAAACCGGGCGTGCTGGTCAACGATACCGGCACCGGCAACACGGTTGCCTGCGACCATCCCTATATTCGCCAGCTCATCGTCGATTCCCTCAGGCATTTTGTTCTGAATGCCGGTGTGGACGGCTTCCGTTTCGATCTCGCGCCCGTGCTCGGGAGAACGACCGCCGGCTTCGACATGGCGAGCGAGACGCTGGCCGCCATGCATTCGGACCCGGCGCTTTACGACCGGATATTGATCGCCGAACCCTGGGATATCGGTCCCGGCGGATATCAGCTCGGCAATTTCCCTGAAAGCTTCCTCGAGTGGAACGATCGCGCCCGCGACGACATGCGCCGTTTCTGGCGTGGTGATGCCGACACGACCGGGGCGCTGGCCAATGCGCTATCCGGCTCATCGCCGATCTTTTCCCGCCAT
This sequence comes from Agrobacterium tumefaciens str. B6, assembly GCF_001541315.1. Taxonomy (GTDB): domain Bacteria; phylum Pseudomonadota; class Alphaproteobacteria; order Rhizobiales; family Rhizobiaceae; genus Agrobacterium; species Agrobacterium radiobacter. Next base: position 117,297 of record NZ_LMVK01000006.1, read on the forward strand.
GGCCGCTCGAAAAGCCGCAGCGTCAATTTCCTTGCCGCCCATGACGGTTTTACCCTGTTCGATCTAGTCAGCCATGAACGCAAGCACAATGAAAGGAACGGCGAGAGCAATCGCGACGGCCACAATGACAACCATTCCTGGAACAACGGTTTTGAGGGCCTGACCGAGGACCCCGCCATTGTCGCCGCCCGGCTTGCGGATGTGAAAGCGCTGCTTTCCACGCTTTTCGTCAGCCGCGGCGCCTTGATGCTGACGGCGGGCGACGAGGGCGGCCGCAGCCAGCAGGGCAACAACAATGCCTATTGCCAGGACAATGAGATCAACTGGGTCGACTGGTCATCGCTTGTCCCCGAACTGATCGACCACACGGCCTTTCTTGCCGCATTGCGCAAACGTTTCGGCGTGTTTTCTGAGACGGGCTTCTTTTCCGGCAGGGACGATGTGACATGGCTTGCCCCCGCCGGAGAACCGATGACGACAGCAGATTGGGAAAGACCGGATGCGCAGGCCTTCGCCATGCTGCTTTCCACCCCGGACCGGGAGACCGGCGAGGATACCGAGCTTGCCGTTCTTATCAATCGCGGCCGCGAGATCGTTCCCTTCACCCTGCCGGGTGATGGCTGGCGCGCCATAGGTACGGATTTCGGCAATCCCGCCTTCCTGCCCGCCCGTTCGGTGGTGTTTTATCTGCGCAGTTGATCCCTTCGCGTCACGAGCCGTATAAGTCGCGGGAAACAATGCGGACGAGGTAACATGACAAAAGAAATTGCGCTGGCGGAAATGAAGGATCGCGTCGGCGCGGAAATGGGCGTTTCCAACTGGATCACCGTTGACCAGACGATGATTGATGCCTTCGCAAAAGCGACGCTGGACGAACAGTTCATCCACACCGACCCGGAACGCGCCAAAGCGGAAAGCCCCTTCGGCGGCACCATTGCCCATGGCTTCCTGACGCTCTCCCTGCTTTCGGCCCTGAATTACGATGCCCTGCCCCGCATTCGCGAACAGACCATGGGCATCAATTACGGCTTCGATGCCATCCGTTTCGTCACGCCGGTCAAAAGCGGCGCGCGGGTGCGTGGCCGGTTCACGCTGGCGGAAGCGCGTTTTCGCGGGGCCGCCATGCTGATGACGACTTATGACGTGACGGTGGAAATCGAAAACGAGAAAAAACCGGCGCTTACCGCACGCTGGACCACCATCAGCCAGTTCAACCCGGAGGACAGGCCGCAAGACGCCTGAAACCACCGCAAGGGAGAGAGCGCATGCATGACGACGCCGTAAGGAATGCGTTTCTCGTGCAGGCAAGAGCCTGCAACAGCCTTGGCTCGCCCTTTACCGCACGGCTATGCCGCGCGGTGGCAGCAAGGCTCGACCGCCAGACGGAGGTGGGCGAGCGGATTTTATCCTGGCCCGGCGATGTCGGCCCCTCAGGCGATTCCGTTCCCCTGCGGTTGGCGGGCGCCCTGCATGCGCTTGCCATCAAGGAAAAGATCGCGCCGCTTGTCGATATCCCGCCGGAAGACGAGGAGGCTCTCTGGCAGGCTTGCGCCAGCGCCCTACGTTTTCATTCCGCCTTCATCCTTGAAAGGTTGAAATCACCACCGCAGACCAACGAGGTTCGCCGTTCCGCCGTGCTGCTGCCGGGCTTTCTTTCGATTGCGGAATTGACCGGCAAACCGCTGGTGCTTTCCGAAGTGGGAGCCAGCGCCGGCCTCAACCTGCAATTCGACCGTTACCAATATCACCTCGGCAAACTCACCTGGGGCGAACAATCCGATGTTATCCTGTCACCAGAATGGCGCGGCAATACCCCACCCCATGGGCGGATCGAGGTTATCGAGCGCGCCGGCTGCGATCTCAACCCGCTCGATCCGTCATCGGCCGAGGATCGTCTGCGCCTGATGTCCTATGTCTGGGCCGACCAGACCGACCGTCTGGAGCGCATCGCCGCCGCGTTGCGGATCGCGGTGGAGAACGGCCTGCAGGTCGAAAAGGCCGACGCCGTAGACTGGCTGAAACGCCGCCTTGCCAGGCAATATCCGGGTACTGCCCACGTCGTCTATCATACCGTCGCCTGGCAATATCTGCCCGATCCCTTGAAACAGGCAGGCGAGGCACTGATCGCCGAGGCCGGAACCCGTGCCACGCTGGAGGCCCCGCTTGCCCGCCTGCAAATGGAGGCGGATACGACGTCCGGCAGTGCCGCCATTACCCTGCAAATCTGGCCGACCGGCGAGAAGCAGGAAATTGGCCGCGCCGATTTCCATGGGCGATGGGTGCAATGGCGGGGCTGGAAATAAGGGCAAAAAATTTAGACGAAGAGATTGCCCAAAATCCAACTAGTACTTGTAAAATGAATACAACCATGCTCCTCTTCTTGAGACCTTATCTAGAGGGGGATTCTAATTGCGTATCAAAACCCCAAAAATCATAAATATTCTTATGTTTTGGACGTTAATTTCGACCCCGGCGCTCGCCCAGCAACAAATGGGATCGCAAGCCGCCATGAATGCGTGCGCAAACATTGCCACCTTACTGCAGATGGGAGGGCCACAACTGCAATCTGCATTTGGGCAGCATGCACTATTTGCAATTTTTCAACAAACTGGTGGAACAGGTCGCTATCTACCCCTAGTACAACTTGGACCTGTTCATAACGTTATGATAGGCGGGGAAAATGTACTTCCGTTGGGCAGTTTTTTGACTTGCCGGACCGTTCATCAGAATGGATATGCGGATTGGCAGCTTGCATTTTCTCAAATGACGCAGAGATTTGAGAATTTTCAGTTCAATTCGGTGCCTGGTGGAAACCCAAATCCAAACCCGACTCCGAATCCGAATCCGACGCCAAATCCCAATCCCAACCCGAATCCCACACCGAATCCGGTGCCAAAACCACCTTCGGATAATCAGGCCTGTCAAAAATTTCCCGAACTTTGCCCCTGAGGTGAACGCCATGATTACGAGACGCAGTCTTATTGTCGGATGCGGCGCAAGCCTCGCACTACCCGGGATATGCCGATGCCAGACATATAACGGATGCACGCTAACCGCCTCGGAGATTGCATCCGAAACGGATAACAAAACGATGGAGTTCTCCTACGTCGACGGCCAGGCTCCAATCGCCACGTCTGGAGATAAAGACTTTGACTACGCGCTGGCGCAGACCCTGAACTATCTCAGTAATCTTTTCGATGTCCTGCCCGGCTTCACTTATCTCGACGACGCGAAGGGGAAAAATGCCTATGCCAGTTCGGCCAACTATATGGGGCGCTCGGACGGTACGGTTCTTTTTGGCCTATGTTTTCTACAGGAATTTCTCAATCAGCCAGCCTATCCCGCCGCTTACATCGCAGCCGTATGCGCTCATGAGTTTGGGCATATCGCACAATATAAATATGGAATAGACGACCGATTGCGCGGGCAGCCGACCGTAAAAAGAATAGAGCTACATGCGGACTATCTAGCGGGATATTTTGCGGGCAACCGCAAGCTAGATAACGCAAATTTCCCGGCAGCGGTTATCGCCCAGGCACAATTCAGCGTGGGAGATCACGCAGTTGATAATCCCGGGCACCACGGCACGCCGGACGAGCGCGGAAATGCCGTAAAAGCCGGTTTTCTTGCCAGTTATCGTCAACGCCTAAAGTTCAAAGATGCACTGGAAGCCGGCGTTGCATATGTCCAAACCCTCTAAATTAAACACCCTGCCTGACTTTGGCTTTAAAAACTCCATGTCTTCAGACAGATATAAGCCGCTCTCTTTTTAAAGCGCTTGAAGAGTCTAAACCGCCACGTCCGCCGCCGCCTCCTGCAGCAGCCCGCCGACATATTCGGCAAAGGAGCGCCAGCATTCCACCCGGAACGTATCGTCCGCGGTGCGCAGCAGCACCACTTCCGCCTTGCCGAAGACGGTGCGTGAGCAAGCGCCGACAGGGAATTTTGCGTGAGAAAGGTCCTGCGGGCAGCCGGCATTGAGCGCTGCTTCCGCGCCAGCGCCGGAGACGATGACGGCCGTGTTGCGGTGGGAAACATCGGTTGCCGAAAACAGGCCCGCAACATTGGCGAGCGCTGCCATCAGGTCGCTTTCGCCCTGATCGATCACCAGCCATTCATCCGGCCCAATCCACAGGGCGGAACGCAGGCCCGACGTGACGGAGCTCTTCGGGCTGGTGGGCAGCGCAAGACCGAGCGCTTCGGACAGCGCCGGTACAGCGCTTTCCCGTGCGCGTAGCGACAGCCGCGAGGCGGAAGCCGCAGGCTTCAGCGATACGAAGGGCGAGCCGCCGTGAAAATCCTCAAGCACGGATTTGCGTTTTGCGTGCAGCATGTCAGCCATTGAGACGGGCTCCTTCCTTGTCGAGGAAGACCATGTCGGTCACTTCGACGGCAATGGTTTTATCGGCAAGTGGAATATAGAGCGTTTCGCCCATGCGCGCCCTGCCATCCGCCACCAGCGCAAAAGCGATGGAATGGCCAAGATTTTCCGACCAGTAGGCGGAGGTAACATGGCCGAGCATGGTCATCGGTTTCGGCTGGTTCGGATCAACGACGATCTGGCCGCCCTCGTCCGGAACGGTCAGCCGGTCCTTCGTCTTCAGGCCCACAAGCTGCTTGCGGCCGGAGCGCGTGAGATCGGGGCGTTTCAGCCCGCGGATACCGACGAAATCCGTCTTCTTTTTCGAAACGGCCCAGGCAAGCCCGGCATCGTCAGGTGTCACCGTTCCGTCCGTATCCTGCCCTACGATGATGTAACCCTTCTCGGCACGCAGGATATGCATGGTTTCGGTGCCATAAAGGCAGCCGCCGACGGCTTCCGCCCTGTCGCGGATCGCACTCCAGACGGCGGCGCCATAATCGGCCGGCACATTGATTTCGAAGCCGAGTTCGCCGGTGAAGGAGACGCGGAAAAGCCGCGTCGGCACGCCGCAGAACTTGCCTTCGGCTACCGCCATATGCGGGAAGGCTTCCGGCGACAGATCGATACCCTCGACGAAGGGCGCGATGACTTCCCGCGCCTTCGGCCCCTGCACGGCAATGACAGCCCACTGTTCGGTTGCCGAGGTGAGCCAGACGTTGAGATCGGGGAATTCGGTCTGGAGATAATCTTCCATGTGCTGGAGAACGCGGGGGGCGCCGCCCGTCGTCGTCGTCACATGGAACCGGTCTTCGGCAAGACGGCCGACAACACCGTCATCGTAAACGAAACCGTCTTCACGGGTCATGATGCCATAACGGCAGCGGCCGGGTTTCAGAGTATCCCAGGCATTGGTGTAGATGAGGTTCAGGAACTTCGCCGCATCCGGGCCGACCACCTCGATCTTGCCGAGCGTGGAGGCATCGAACACCCCGACGCTCTCACGCACCGTCTTGCATTCGCGGTTGATCGCCTCATGCATGTCCTCGCCCGCCCGCGGGAAGAACCAGGCGCGTTTCCAGTTGCCGACATCCTCGAACACCGCGCCGGCCGCAAGCTCTTCCTCGTGCATCGGCGTCTTGCGGGTGGGGTCAAACAGCGCGCCGCGCGAATGGTTGATGAGCGTGCCGAAGGTGACCGGCGTATAGGGCTGGCGGAAGGTGGTGAGACCAACCTTGGGCAAATCCCGCCCAAGTGCCTCCGATGCGATGGCGAGACCATGCATGTTGGACATCTTGCCCTGATCCGACGCCATGCCGTTGGTGGTGAAGCGCTTGATATGCTCGACCGAATGCATGCCTTCGCGCACGGCAAGGCGAATATCCTTGGCGCAGACATCGTGCTGGAAATCGATGAAGGCCTTGACGCCGGTGCCCTCACCCGCGCCTTCGGCGGCACCGATCATGCCGCCCGTCCAGGCGCGCGTATTCTCGCCGGAAAACGCCACCGAACCGCCACCGGCAGCTGCCGCTTCGGCAATGATTGCGGAAAGATCATCCGTGCCGTTGCAGGCGCCGATGGAAACGCAGTTCTGCACATGGATATCCGGCAGGAAACGCTGGTTAGCCGCGTCAAACTTCAGCTTGCCGCGCGATTGCGAGAAGAGATGCACCGAGGGTGTCCAGCCAGCGGAAACGACAAGCGCATCGATGGCGATCTTGCGCTTGTTGGAGCCGCCATTGCGGCCAACAGTCATCGAGGAGACGCGCAGGCGGCCGGCGGTGTTGTAAACACTGTGACCCGCCAGCACTTCAATGCCGAGCGCCCGTGCTTCGTCCAGCAGGCGCTGATCCGGGTTCTCGCGGCAATCGACGATGGCGGCGATCTTCACCCCCGCCTTCTTGAGATCGAAGGCCGTCTCATAGGCCGAATCATGGGCGGTGTAGACCCCGACATTATGGCCGACGGCCACACCATAATGGTTGAGGTAGGTGCGGGCGGCCGCAGCCAGCATGATGCCCGGGCGGTCATTGTTAGCGAAGACCATGTGGCCCTCGATTGCGCCCGCCGCGAGCACGATCTTCTTCGCACGCACTTGCCACAGCCGCTCACGCGGCTGGTGTCTGGCGGGCGTGGCGAGATGGTCGGTCACGCGCTCGGCCAGCGCCACGAAATTGTGGTTGTAATAACCAAAGGCGGTGGTGCGCGTCAAAACCCGCACATTGGGCAGGGCTTTCAGTTCGGCGAAAACCTTCTGCGCCCATTCATAACCGGGCAGACCATCGATGACCGCACCGGTATCGAAGCGCAGCACACCGCCGACTTCGGCATTCTCGTCCACCAGAATGACGCTGGCGCCGGTCTTTGCAGCAGCAAGCGCCGCCGTCAGGCCGGCAACGCCGGCGCCGGCGACGAGCACGTCGCAATGGGCATAACGGCCGGAATAGTGATCCGCATCCGGTTCGCTCGGCGCCTTGCCGAGACCGGCGGCGCGGCGGATCAGCGGTTCGTAAATCTTGTGCCAGGCGGCCTTCGGCCACATGAAGGTCTTATAATAAAAACCGGCCGCGAACATCGGAGACAGAACGTCGTTGATGGCGTTCAGATCGAAGGACAGCGACGGGAAACGGTTCTGCGAGGCGATGATGGCGCCGTCGAAAACCTCCTGCACCGTGGCGCGAACATTGGGCTGCTTGCGCAGGCTGTCGCGTGAGACATCGATCAGCGCATTCGGCTCTTCCGGTCCGGCGGAAAGGAAACCACGCGGCCGGTGATATTTGAACGAGCGGCCGATCAGATGCACGCCATTTGCCAGAAGCGCTGACGCGACCGTGTCGCCCTCCAGCGCCGGATAGATCTTGCCGTCGAAGGTGAAGCGTGCGGTTCTGGCGGGGGTCAGACGGCCAGCGCCCTTGATACGATAATCGCCGCTCATTTCCCGGCTCCCTTTTCTGCGGAAAGGACCGTTTCAGCATCGGGTTTAGGTTCACCCGCCTTGTAGGTCATCAGGAATTTGTCGCTCACCGAATCGCGGGCGGCGTTGAAGAAGCGGCCGCAGCCGTGAATGTGACGCCAGCGCTCGAAAACGAGGCCCTTGTCATTGTCGCGGATGAAGAAATACTCCGCGAAGGCCTCGTCGGAAATATCGGCGATGTTTTCCGGCCGGGCAATATGGGCTTCGCCCGCCCAGCGGAATTCCAGTTCGGAACGGTCTTCCCCGCAATAGGGGCAATGGATCAGAAGCATCGTCGCTCCACCTAGAGAGAATTTTCCGGAAGCGCTGTTCCGGCGGGTTGGTCACACAGCCGTCTGCCCATCGAAACGAACGGAGAAAGCCGCTTTAAAAGTTGCTCGAAATTATCGAATGGCCTCAGCGCCGAGGCCCGGCCCATATTGACGATGGCAACCGCCATCATGTCGGTGTCGATCGCGAAGGGGTAGTCCTGCTTACCGTCGTCCTGCTCGCCGACGAAATAAACCATCTTCGTCGTAAGGCTCGGCGCGCAGAGAAGCAGGCCTTTTTCCGCCACGAAGGGCCAGTCTTTCTCACCCTGCATTTTCGCAATCTTCTGGCTGCGGAAATCCTTAGCCTCGGGAATGACGCTGCCGGCGGGCACAGCTGCAGCCGCGCCAGATATATTGAGCGCAAGCATAGCCGCCGCCGCCAGCATCAATGCGCCACCGCGGCAGCGGCAGCCTCGTCGATAAGACGGCCGGTGCGGAAGCGGTCAAGCGTCAAACCGGCCGCCAGGCGATGCGGTTCGCCACGGGCGATGAGATGCGCGAAGAGATTGGCCGAACCCGGCGTCGCCTTGAAACCGCCCGTGCCCCAGCCGCAATTGACGAAGAGGTTCTGCACCGGCGTCACGCTCTGGATAGCGGAACGATCAGGCGTGTTGTCGGTGATCCCGCCCCATTGCCGCATCATCTTGACGCGGCGGAAGATCGGGAACAGCTCGCAGATGGCGTCGAGCGTGTGGGTGATGATCTGCAGGCCGCCGGTCTGCGAATAGGAGTTATATTGGTCCGTGCCAGCGCCGATAACCAGCTCGCCCTTGTCGGACTGCGAAATATAGGCATGCACCGTGTTGGACATGACGACACAGGGGAAGATCGGCTTCAGCGGTTCCGACACCAGCGCCTGCAGCGGGTTGGAATGCAGAGGAACACGCACGTCAGCCATCTTCATGATGACCGAGGAATGACCGGCGGCGGAAACGCCGATTTTTTTCGCGCCAATGAAACCGCGATTGGTCTCCACGCCCGTCACCGCGCCATCAGGCCCGCGGCGAATGCCCGTGACCTCACAATTCTGGATGATGTGCACGCCGCGGTCTGAAGCCGCGCGCGCATAACCCCAGGCTACCGCATCGTGGCGGGCCGTGCCGCCGCGGCGCTGAAGGGCTGCACCATTGATTGGGTAACGCGCATTGCCTGATATATCGAGGGGCGGGCAATAGGCTTTCGCCTGCTCCGGCGTCAGCCATTCATTGTCGATGCCATAAAGACGGTTGGCATTGATATGGCGGCTGAAGGACTGCCGATCATGGATATTGTGCGACAGCATCATCACGCCACGCGCCGAATACATGACGTTGTAATTGAGATCCTGGCTCAAGCCTTCCCACAGTTTCAGGGAATGCTCGTAAATATCCATGCTCTCTTCATAGAGATAATTGGAGCGGATGATGGTGGTGTTGCGGCCGGTATTGCCGCCGCCGAGCCAGCCTTTTTCCAGAACTGCGACATTGGTAATGCCGTGTTCCTTGGCAAGGTAATAGGCCGCTCCGAGCCCATGCCCGCCGCCGCCGATGATGATGACATCATAATCCTTGCGCGGCTCGGGTGAAGCCCATTGCGCATCCCACCCTTTATGACCCCGCAACGCCTCACGCGCCACGGCAAAAACGGAATATTTGCGCATTCGCAGTCTGCTCCTCAAGAACCGGCCAGAGGCCGTAAACATAGTTCCGGCCCGTATCATACACATGGCAAATCGGGATGGGAGGCAATATTCATTTTGCGACGTCGCAATGATTTTGTTTCGACATCGCAGGCGGAATTCCGGGCAGGCCGCATTTTGCTGGTTGATTATGCGCTAGCGGCTGGACTTGCCGCAAATGATCTGTTATTGCACGTCACCAATCGCCCAGCTCGACAGCCGGACGAACCATTTTTTGTTTGCGTGTGAATGCCTTTATTCACACAGCAAGATAACCAAACTAAAGGAACGGGTTTAACGTGCAGGTACTAGTCCGCGACAATAACGTTGATCAGGCGCTCCGCGCCCTGAAGAAAAAGATGCAGCGCGAAGGCATTTTCCGTGAAATGAAAATGCGCGATTATTACGAAAAGCCCTCCCAGAAGCGCGCCCGCGAAAAGGCTGAAGCCGTTCGCCGCGTTCGCAAGCTGGCACGCAAGCGTGCACAGCGCGAAGGTCTGGTTGCAGGCCCCCGCGCAGGCCGTTAATAGGCCGTCTTTTGGACGTTTTTGAATGCTTGTTGGGCGGGGGCGATCAATTCGCCGCCGCTCTTTGTGTTTGTGGCCGGAGAATGTTCTTGAGAACGATCGTGAGACCGGCCTGCGAGGGAACCCACACCGAATGATCGCTGTCGACGCCTGTGTTGTGAAAAACTCCGATGCCTCCACGCGCCGGGTGCCATTGAAAAACAACAGAGGGTTCCGCGCTTCTCTGGTCGTCTGTACCGTCCTTGCCGGTCTTTCCGGCTGCGCGACTTCCAACCAGACGGAAGATGTGTTCAGGATCGACCGCGCCCAGGGTTCGCAGGAAAATATCGCCTCGCTTACCTCGGTCATCAACGCCAATCCGCAGGATCCCGAAGGCTATAACGTCCGTGGTTCGGCTTACGGCCGCGCCGGTGATTCGCGCCGCGCCATCGAAGATTTCAACAAGGCGCTGCAGCTCAACCCGCGCTTTTACCAGGCCTATGCCAACCGCGCGCTGGTTTACCGCAATAGCGGACAGCAGCAGCAGGCCTTGCAGGACTACAACGCCGCCCTGCAGATCAATCCGAGCTATGACGTGGCGCTGATCGGCCGTGGCAATCTTTACCGCCAGTCCGGACGCGTGAACGAGGCTTTCAACGATTTCTCCCGCGCCATCGAGCTTGAAACCACCGACGGACGCGCCTGGCACAATCGCGGCCTGATCTACCAGCTGCGCAACCAGCATGCCCAGGCCATCGAAGACTTCTCCAAGGCGATCTCGCTGTCGTCGACATCGCCGGAGCCCTATAACGGCCGCGGCCTTTCTTACGTCGCACTCAATGACGACGAAAACGCCTTCGCGGATTTCAACCACGCCATTTCGCTTGACGGTAATGTGGCAGAATCCTGGGCCAACCAGGCGCTCGTCTATGAGCGGCGCGGCGAGATGGCCAAGGCCGCCAAGTCCTATGGGCATGCGGCCCGGCTCGACCCGAAATACAAGCCTGCACTTGACGGTGTTGCCCGCACACGCGGCGCCGGCGCCTCCTGATCAAACGGACACGAACAAAAAAGCCGGCGGGTCTGTCACCCGCCGGCTTTTTTTATGGAAAACCCTGAGGCTTCAATGGCTGTCTCGGCGTGCCTCGGGTGTGGCGTCACCCGCCCACAATTCCGCCTGCACCGCATTTTGAAACTCCATGACTTCACGCCGCATAGCGGCGTCCTCATAACCGAGTTCCGTCAGATAGGCGGCCAGTTCACGGCACTCCCTGCGCCAGAAATCATTCGCCTCCACACCATGTAGCCGGTCGAGCATGGTTGCACATCGTTTAACGTCGGCAATACGGTTCTTTGCCGGAAAGGCGATTACTTCTGAACTCGTTGTCACGCGGGCACCTTGCTCTTGCTGAGGAATCAATACCGACTTTTTAAAGGCGAGATGGTTAACGAAGTCTGCAGAGGATGTAAGACAGCGAGCAATGGCCGCAAGAGAAGGCTTTTATGTCTCTCAAAAGCATGGAATCGCATGGTAAGGCAGCCCCGATCGGGGGAAGTCAGCAATTACCGAGGAATTTACCAATCAAGATTACCGAAATTTCATGCCGCAACCGTTAGAAGAAGTATATGTGTGTTGAAACAGCACCGGTCTCATCGTATATTTCTTGCAAAGAAAAAAAATGCCGCAGCGCAGTCAAAAATGGAGAAATCGTTCTCGGGAGGAGAGCACCATGTATGCACCTCGTGTTTTTTTCAGCATGATCGGTGCATTGCTTGCCTTTGCGGTTGCGACATATTTCATCCACGGCTCCTTCTATACGGCATTCATCCAGACCCTCATCTGTGCGGTCATTCTGCAAGTCGGTTATTTTATTGGGATTCTCGTTCTGGTCGCCCGGGAAAAACGGCGCATGCGGGAAACCTTCGCGGGGGACCGTGGCGCTGAGGCAATACAGGCGGACGCCGTAAAAAGCCCGCCGCCGCATGGCGCCAAACTGACCGATATGTGAGTTTTTACGCAGCTTCTTTTATTGCGCCGCAAAAAAATCGCTTGCATCCACACGCCTGACACTTTCTGCTGGCCAAATCCTGACGGTTGGTCAAAGCAGAAGGACAACACATGGTGAGCGGTTCACAGCCCATTTGCGTCATCATCGCTGCGAAAAATGCATCCGAAACGATCGATATAGCCATCCGCTCCGCCCTTGTGGAGCCGGAGGTCGGGGAAGTCGTGGTTATCGACGACGGTTCCGCCGATACGACGAGCGATGTGGCGCATGCGGCGGATGATGGCACGGGCCGTCTGCGGGTCGTACGATTCGATGTCAATCGCGGCCCTTCGGCCGCGCGCAACCACGCCATCTCGATTTCATCCGCGCCGTTGATCAGCATTCTCGATGCGGACGACTTCTTTTTCCGGGGGCGTTTCGCCGCCATGCTGGCCGATGACGACTGGGATCTCGTGGCCGACAATATTGCCTTCATCCAGCAATCGGTCCCCGGCGCATCCTCCATGCAGCCGGTCCGTTTCGAACCGCAGGCGCGGTTTCTGTCGCTCACGGAATTTGTGGAAGGTAATATTTCCAGGCCCGGTGTGGAGCGCGGGGAGACCGGCTTTCTGAAACCGGTGATACGCCGCGCTTTTCTCGACAAACATGCATTGCGTTACGATGACGGTCTGCGGCTTGGCGAGGACTACGAACTTTACGTGCGGGCGCTTGCCGCCGGTGCACGTTACAAGGTCATCCGCCATTGCGGTTACGGCGCGATCGTGCGCGGCAACTCGCTGAGCGGCCGTCACCGCACCGAAGATCTTCGCCGCCTATATGAGGCGGACAAGGCCATTCTCGCCGGTTGCCGGCTCTCGGCAGAGGAAACGGCGATCCTGCGCGAACATGAAAAACATATCCGCGCCAAATTCGAGCTCCGTCATTTTCTCGATGCGAAAAAGCAGAAGGGCATGGGCGGTGCGCTGAGCCACGCCCTGACGCGGCTGCCCGCCCTGCCCGCCATCACGCGCGGCATCTGGACCGACAAGACCGCGCGCTTCCGCAAACCGCCGCCGGTGCGGGATGTTCGTTATCTGCTGGATGGCACGCCGGTTTCGGGAGGGTAGAACCCACTGCCGCAAGAACGACGACAAGTCCGCCGTTCCCTCCTCCGTCATGCCGGACTTGATCCGGCATCCAGCCACGGTACACCTGCGCCGTGAAAGAGTCTTTCGCGATCAATGACTTGATCGCGCTGGACCCCGGATCAAGCCCGGGGTGACCGCCTGCGGATGCTCCGCTTTGCCAAACGCATAGGTGCCGCTGCACTTTATCCGTGGCGCGAGCGGAAGCACCGCCGCCGACTATCTTAGACCCTCAGAGATAGTCCCGCTTCACCGTTTCCAGAACGGCGGCGAAACGCTCCTTGCGCTCCTCCAGCCGGCCATCCGGGCTGAGACGCGGCTCCGCACGGCTTGCCTGCCAGAGCGCCAGCGTGGAAGGCGCGGCCAGCACCTGCTTGGCCAGTTTGCGCAGCGATCGGGACTGGTTTTCCTGCGGCCGCACCAGCACATCGCCCTCATGTGTCGGGTTCCCATGCGCCGAGACGGAACCGGTCTCGGCAATGACCGGGCCTGGCGGTGGCGGGAAACTCATGCCCCAGAAGCGCGAGCCCTTTTTCGCCGCCTCGGCGCGGGTTGAAACCGGCACGTAGCGCGGCTGATATTCGACACCCACGCTGCCGGCCCAGTCGCTCCATTTGAAGCTGTTGATCGACGGCGACGTGCTGACCGCGACCCACGGCACGCGGAAGGCATCGGCAAGGATTGCGCCATGCATGGATTCGGCGACGATGAATTCCGACTGGGCGATGGCGCGGATGACCGCTTTCGCCTCGCCGCGCGGGTCGAGATAGGTGAGCCCCGCCGGTTCGCAGACCGTTTCCCACATGCCGAATTCCGCCGATTCCCAATGGGGAACGAAGGTCTTCTTGTAGAGCTTCGGCAGGCCTTTGAAGTCAGGCATCTCGGTGACCATGACAGCCGGGTCGACAATGCCCTTTTCAGGGGCGAGCCCGAGCTTGGCGGCGGTTTTGTCGCCGCGCACACAGCGAATATCCCAGAACTCGGTGCTGGTATCCGGCACTGCGCCATAACCATAGCCGCTGCCGATCACCAGCTTGCGCTGCTTTGCGGGCAAAAGAACATCGTTCAGCACGGTGCCGACGCCGACCAGCATGACATCGTCATGCACATCGCGCAGGCCCGGAAGCAGAAAGTCCCACAGCCACAGGTTGAGATCGTCACCGAAATTGCCGTGATGAGATTCCCAGTGGTAAGGTTTCATGAGGTCACTCCTGGGTGAAAAACATATAAATTCTTGTGGGCGAGAATTCGCTCATCTCGAGCGGACGATTTTTCCGGCACCGAGTTCGAAAGCAGCACGCAGCAGTGCGGGATCGCGCATCGCCCATTTCAGAAGCAGTCCGAATTCGGGCGCCTTGCGCCGTTTCAGATTGCCCGCCTGACTCCACAGCGCCTGTTTGCGCGCCGTGTTTTTATAGGAAGCGATGGAGGCGACATCGTCCGGCCGGCGTGAAAAACGGCCCTCCAGCGTATCGAGCGCCACCCAGGTATTGAACTGCTGGCGCAGGAATTCCGGAGAGGTATTGTCGATGCTGTGGAAGATATTGACGCCCATGCCACGCATCGCGCCGGCATCGTCACACAGAAGCGTCCGCTTCGATGCGAGGATGGAATCACAGAAAAACAGCACGTCTTCCGCCGCCAGACGCAGCGCCGGGTCGAAGCGGATCTTCTCGAAAAGAGGACGGCCGATCACCATGCAGGAGAGATGCAGGAAGCTCCAGTTGCGCAGCATGACACTTGCCAGATCCGGCAGTTCGATCACCAGCGGCTTCTCGGAAAGCCTTGCCGCACCCTCATTTTTTTCCAGCTCGGAAATGGCGAAATGATAATAAAATTCATCACTTGCCTGCATTGAGGCCCAGTAGCACTCGCCGCCATAGGTCTGAAGCGCGAAGGCGGCATTGCGCAGATGATCGGGTGTCCAGATATCGTCGGAATCCAGAAAGGCGACATAGTCGGTGCCATCAGGGACATTGTCCAGACCGGTATTGCGGGCGCCGCCCGGTCCGCCGTTGGACTGTTTAATGACGATAATCCGGTCTTTCTGTTCCTGCGAAATTTCCGCAAGTTCCTGATCGATCGGGTATGGCGATTCGTCATCGACGATGACAAGATCGAAGTCCTGGTAAGTTTGCGCAAAAACCGATGCGAGTGCACGTCCCAAGATACCGTGCTGCTTTTGGTAGTAGGGAATGACGACAGTAAATCTTGCCATTGTTTCGCCCCTTGCGTTGATCAAGAAGTGTCGGGCCCGATCCTAAAAGCGGCCCCGATGGTATCGGCAACTCCCAACCGGCTTCCTCCCGCCGGCCTCCAGAAACAGGATGCTTGTATGCCCCCAGCGCCAAATGTAAAGACCATCACCACGAATGTCGGCTGGAGCGTTTTATCAAAAACAGGGACATTCGGGCTTAAATTTGTCACGGTCCCCATTCTTGCACGGTTGCTTTCCCCAGAGGAATTCGGGGTGGTGGCGGTAGGACTAACGGTTGTACAGTTTCTGACCATGATCGCCGGCGCGGGGCTCACCTCTGCCCTCATCGTCGAAAAGGAAGAGGATATGGAAACGATCCATACCGTCTTCTGGGCCAATCTGGCGATCTCCTGCACCATGGCTGCCGTCCTCTACATCTGGGCGGAGTTTTTCGGCGGGCTGCTGGGTGCAGTGGAAAGCGCCTATCTGCTGCGCATCATGGCCTTCCTCATTCCGCTGCAGCTTGCTGGCGATGTTGCCTATTCGCTGCTCGCCCGGCGCATGAATTTCAGCAAGGACGCGCTTTGGAGCATGGCGTCGGAAAGCATCGCCGCGGTTGTCGCCGTGGTGCTCGCCCTTCTCGGCTTCGGCGTCTGGGCGCTCATCATCCAGCTTTTCGCCGCCGCCCTCATCCGGCTTGTCGGGCTGTATGCCGTTTCGCGCTATTGCCCGCGTTTCGTCATGAAACCGCGCCGTCTCGTGCCGCTTCTCGGCTTCAGTTCGGGGCTGATGGGATCGGAAATCGCCAATTTCGTCACCTTCCAGTCACCGATGGTGGTCATTGCCCGACACCTGGGTCTGGCGGATGCCGGCGCCTATTCCGCCTCCAATCGTTTCGCCAGCATTCCCAATCAGGTGGTTCTGTCCGCCGTCATGGGCGTTCTGTTTCCCGCCTTCAGCCGCATGATGGACGATCCGCAGCGCCGTCGTGATGCACTGATGTTCAGCACGCAGGTTCTGACCGTGCTCTTGGCGCCGATGATGTTCGGCCTCTGGGCCGTGGCCGAGCCCGCCATGCTTGTCATCTTCGGGCAGAACTGGGCCTATGCCTGGCCGGTTCTCGGCCTGCTGGCGCTATCGAAGGCCATTCTGACACCATGCAGCACTTTCATCCCCTACCTGAAGGGTGCAGGTTACGGCCGCGTATTGTTCTGGTCGGCGACGATCCGCGCCATCGTCACCACGGTGGCAGTGTGGCTCGCAGCACTTTACGGCACGCTGATCGACGCCATGGTCTGGCTCTGCATCGTCAATGCGGTAACGCTGGTCGCCTATTCCTGGGCGGTGTTCAAGGCGAGCGACACACCGTTCTTCCGCGGCCTTTATGTCAGCAGCAGGCCGATGATCGCGGCACTCGTGATGGCCGTTGCGGTGCGTTATCTGCTTCACGTTCTGGCTGAGCGCATTCCCAGTGCCACCCTTCAGGTTCTCATCGGCGCAGCCGTGGGCGGCGTCATCTACGGGGTGCTGATCCTGCTCACCGAACGCGCGCTGCTTGGGAAAATCTTAGGCATGGTCAAATCGCGGCGTATGCGGGACACTGCAACCCAAGGTTAGAAATATAGCGGAAAAATGCGCCTCATTTCCGCCGTTAAGCGCCCTCGCCGCGAGGTTTTCATTCACCGCGGCGAGGTAAAGTCACCCGTCTTTTTGCAGCGCAACATCACGACAAATGACAAATTCACACGCTTCAGCGATTTTTAACGATGTGTGAGTTTGTAAAAATTGCAGTTATTTCAATTATTTGACTTCTATTCAGCGAAGAAATGGCGCTGACGCCAGACATTCACCCGCAAAATCTAATCTTGTGTTTTTCCCGCGTCGCCACATTTTATCCCAAAGTCGAAACCAGACTTTCCAGTGCGGGCTTACGTTCGCTCTGGTTGCAACGCGGCGTGGGTGGACGCCGCCCAATAGGGGTGACTGATGTGACTGTCGATCAGAACCTATCCTCCCGTATCAACTTGATGCGCATATTGCTGATATCAGGAATCGTGTTCGTCCATGTGCCGCACGATGCCGAGACCAGCCCGTTTCTTGGCCTTTACGGCTTCTTCGACTGGCTGCGGGTTTTTCTGGGCGATGCGCTGTTTCGCATCGGCGTTCCCTGTCTCAGCGCCATTTCCGGCTATCTGCTGTTTCGCCGCGGCATGAGCGGGTTCGATTATCCGGCGACGATCCGCTCCAAGTCGAAAACCGTGCTGCTGCCTTTCCTTCTGTGGAATGGCGCGCTGTTTGCGGCCGTATTGCTGATCCAGCTCTTTGATGTCGGCATCGGGTATTTCCCCGATCTGTGGAATGCCAGCCCGCGTGAAATCATCAGCCATGGAACCGCGCTCGAAGAGCTGCCGGTAAATGTGCCGCTTTATTTCCTGCGCGACCTGTTCGTCTGCATTCTGCTGTCGCCGGTGCTCGCCTTTCTGATGCGCCGCTTCGCCCTGCCGACCCTCGCCATCCTGCTCTTCATCACCGCCATGCCTGACCTGACGATCTTCATCGTCCAGAAGAAATCCATTCTCTTCAGCTTCTCGCTCGGCATCGCGCTTGCCCTCCACTGTATCGACGTCAAGGCGCTCGACCCCTACGCCGTGCCGATCATGGCGCTGACCTTTGTCGCCTCGGCCATGCTGGCGACGGGACTTTATTTCACCGGCCCGGAATTCACCTTCTGGCTCAACATGTCGCGCAATCTGCTTGCTGTCTTCGGCGCGCTCGGCTTCTGGGCATCCTCCGCGCTGCTGATCCGCAGCCGGCTTGGCCAGCGGCTTGCCGAAACCGGCAGCCTGAGCTTCTGGATATTCTGCGCCCATTATCCCCTGCTCGTCATCATGTGGATGGTCTGGAACAAGGGCGGGCCGGACTTCTATCCCGCCTTCTATATCACCGCGACACTGTCCGCCTTTGTCATTCTGATCATCAGCAACGCGCAGACGCGGAAATATCTACCCGCCGTCTATTCCGTGCTCACCGGAAGCCGTAACGGCAAACGCAAGACGATGACCGATTTTGCGACCAAACGGGCCTCCATGATCGGCCCGCCCACATCCGAAACACTTTATTCGCAACGACAGAGGTGAACCAATGACAACATTTGTCACCCGCGTTCAGACACGCATTCTTCTTGCCACGGCTCTTTCGGCCGCAGCTTTTGCAACGCCGATCCACGCGCAGGAAGGCAACGGCACGTCCTTCATCGAGAACTTCGATTCCATGGACCGATCTTTCTGGTACGTTTCCGACGGCTGGAACAACGGCGCGCATCAGAACTGCACCTGGTCGAAGAAGCTGGCAACGGTGGAAAACGGCCAGCTCACGCTCGGTTTCGAGGAAGCCAAGGCCGGTGATCGCAACTTCGCCTGCGGTGAAATCCAGACCAAGGGGCGTTATCGCTACGGCACCTATGAAACACGGATGAAGGCCGCCACCGGCTCCGGCCTGAACTCCGCCTTCTTCACCTATATCGGCCCGACCGACAAGAAGCCGCACGATGAAATCGACTTCGAGGTTCTCGGCAAGAACACGGGCAAGGTGCAGCTGAACCAGTATATTTCCGCCAAAGGCGGTAATGAGAAGCTGGTGCCTGTGGAAGGCGGCGCCGATGCCGGCTTCAACGACTACGCCTTCGTCTGGGAGCCGCAGCGCCTGCGTTATTACGTCAACGGCAAGCTCGTCCATGAAGTGACGGACGAGACGAAAATCCCCCAGAACGCCCAGAAGATTTTCTTCAGCCTGTGGGGTACCGACACGCTGAAGGACTGGATGGGCCGGTTCTCCTATGCGGGACCATCACAAATGATCGTTGACCGGTTTGCCTTCACGGCGCTCGGTGACAAATGCCAGTTTCCCGAGTCCATCGCCTGCGCCCTTAACTGACCGCATTTTTGAACCGCTCCGATTTTTTGCACCAAAACCTAAGCTGCGGCGTCTCTGACGCATGAAACCAACCGGAACCCTGCATGACCCATGTTCTTTATCTCGCGCATGATCTGTCGGACCCCGCCATTCGTCGGCGGGTGCTGACCTTGCTTGCGGGCGGGGCACGGGTCACGCTGGCCGGTTTCCGGCGCGGGCAGAACCGGCTGGCGGAGATTGAAGGCGTCGTGCCCGTTGTGCTCGGGGAAACCGCCGACGGGCAGTTTCTGCAGCGTATGGCGGCGGTGGCGAAAGCCAGCCTCTCGCTGGGCAAGACCCTGAACGACATCCCCGCGCCCGATGTCATTCTTGCCAGAAACCTGGAAATGCTGGCTTTGGCAAAGCGGGCCATGTCGATCTATGCCGGGCAGCCGGCACTGGTTTATGAATGTCTCGACATTCACCGCCTGCTTCTCAACAAGGGCAAGCCCGGGCAGATGCTGAACGCCGCCCAGCGTTATTTCGCCCGCGACGCGAAACTGCTGATCACCAGTTCTCCGGCCTTCGTGGAGCATTATTTCAAGCCCGTGTCGGGCCTCGACCTTCCCGTCCTGCTGCAGGAAAACACGGTGCTGGCGCTCGACACCGTCGTTGTCCCCCCCCCGCCACCC
>NZ_LMVK01000007.1 GCF_001541315.1 Agrobacterium tumefaciens str. B6
GAACCTCGGCGCGTCTGCGCGCCCCCAGCGGCGGCGCGTCCAACGCCCGCTCGAGCGCCCGCACCCGCCGGCCGGAAGAAGCCCGGGCCCCCGCCCGGCCTCTCCCCCGGGCCCGGGGTCGCGGCCTTGCGGGGGCCCCCCCCCCCCCCGGCTTTTCGACCATTCTGCTCTAAGACCGTGGGGGGCCCCCCCGCCACGCCGATGAATGATACCTGCTTTATTTTGGGAGGAGAAAGCAATGAATATCAACAGACGTACCATACTCGCCGGCGCCGGTTCCGCCGTACTGGCCACCGCCTTCGTGTCGCGCGCCCGCGCTGCCCAATACAATTATAAATATGCCAATAATCTGCCTGCGGCGCACCCGATGAACATTCGCGCCAAGGAGGCCGCCGAGCGTATCGCCAAAGAGACCGATGGGCAGGTCAATATCAGCATCTTCCCCAGCAGCCAGCTGGGTGCCGACACAGACGTTTTGAGTCAGGTGCGCTCTGGAGGCGTAGAATTCTTCACGCTTTCGCCGCTGATCCTGTCGACGCTGGTACCGAACGCCTCCATCAGCGGCATCGGTTTCGCCTTCCCGAACTACGAGTCCGTATGGGCGGCCATGGATGGCGATCTCGGTAAATATGTCCGTGGCGAAATTGCCAAGCAGAATCTCGTTGCCATGGACACCATCTGGGATAACGGCTTCCGCCAGATCACCAGCGCTTCCAAGCCCATCGCCACGCCTGCCGATCTCGAAAGCTTCAAGATCCGCGTGCCAGTGAGCCCGCTCTGGACCTCTATGTTCAAGGCATTCAAGTCGGCCCCTGCCTCGATCAATTTCGCCGAGGTCTATACCGCGCTGCAGACCGGTGTGGTCGATGGCCAGGAAAATCCGCTGGCGATCATTTCTACCGCAAAGCTGTTCGAAGTGCAGAAATTCTGCTCGGTCACCAATCACATGTGGGACGGGTTCTGGTTCCTGGCCAACAAGCGCGCCTGGGAGCGTTTGCCGGATGACCTGCGCGCCATCGTCGCCAAAAACCTCAACCAGTCGGGCAAGGATGAACGCGCCGATGTGGCGAAGCTCAATGCCTCGGTCAAGGAAGATCTGATTTCCAAGGGCATGACCTTCAACGACACGGATGCGACACTCTTCCGCGCCGCGCTGAAAGAGGCAGGCTTCTATTCCGAGTGGAAAGGCAAATACGGCGATGAAGCCTGGGCCATTCTTGAAAAGGCCGTTGGTGCAAGCCTGACCTGACCGGCCCGTTGAGTAACTGGCCCCGCCCGTAGCGGGGCCAACCCGAATATGTCTGACGATTGGAATGGAGACTGCTTTGACAGGTCGCCTGACGGGAAAACGCGCGCTTGTGTTTGGCGCAGGATCATCGGGGCCGGGTTTTGGCAACGGCAAGGCTGCGGCCGTGCAATTTGCCCGCGAAGGCGCGCGCGTAGCCTGTGTCGACCTCTCCGCTGACGCAGCCGAAGAGACGGCTGAGATCATTCGCGGCGAAGGCTTGGAGGCGATTGCGGTTGCCGCCGATGTCACTGAACTACAGTCCGTATCGGCCACCGTTGCCCACACCTGCGAGGCCTTTGGTGGCATCGATATTCTGCACAATAATGTCGGCGTGACCCATATGGGCGGGCCGATTGAGCTGGATGAGGAAAGCTTTCGCGCCTCGGTCGATCTCAATATCGGCTCCGTTTATCGCACCTCCAAGGCTGTGTTGCCGGTGATGTTGGCGCAGGGCGGCGGGGCCATTATCAATATCTCGTCGCTCGCCTCCATTCGCTGGACCGGCTATCCCTATTTTGCCTATTACGCCATGAAGGCAGCTGTAAATCAGGCGACTGTGGCGCTGGCCATGCAATATGCCCGGCAGGGCATTCGCGCCAATTGCATTCTTCCGGGAATGATCGACACCCCACTGATCTACAAGCAGATCAGCAATCAATATGCGTCTGTCGAGGAGATGGTGGCGGCGCGCAATGCGGCTGTCCCGGTGGGCCGCATGGGCGATGCCTTCGATATTGCCCGCGCCGCCGTTTTTCTCGCATCTGATGAGGCTAAGTTCATCACCGGCGTCTGTTTGCCGGTCGATGGCGGGCAAAGCTGTGCGGTGGGGGCGTTTTCCTGAGATGGCAACAACAACAACGATCCCGGTAGAAAAAGATCTGACGGGCGCGCGTGCGGTGGACCGGGCTCTGGCGCTGCTCTCCATGGTCGGGAGGCACGCGGAACGCGGCGTGGCGCTTTCGGTCATCGTGACAGAAAGCGGACTGAACAAGCCCACGGCCCGCCGCCTGCTGCTGGCTCTGATCCGCGCCGGCCTTGTGGAGCAGGATGAGGAAACGCGGCGTTATTACCTCGGCGAAGAAACCTATGTGCTGGGCAGCCTGTCATCGCGCCGGTTTGGCCTTCTTCAAATGGCGCAGGACGGCCTGACGCGCATTTCCCGCCGCTCGGAGGATTCGAGCTTCCTTTCCGTGCGCCGAGATACATTTGCCCTGTGCCTTTACCGCGAAGAAGGCACCTGGCCGGTGCGCACCCATGCACTTCAGGCCGGTTTCGAACACCCCTTGGGTATTGGTGCGGGTTCGCTCGCCATGCTGGCGGCGCTGCCAGACGCCGAGGTGGAAAGTATCATTGCGGCCAATAGCGGGCTGATTGCCGCTAATTATCCCGGCATAACGCTTGAGGGCCTGCGCCGTGATGTCGAGTTGACGAGAGCCAATGGCTATTCGCTCAACCCCGGCCTGATCCTTTCTAATTCCTGGGGTATTGGCGTTGCCATCCGCGCGCCTGATGGCGCTGTGGCGGGAGCGCTGAGCATTGCCGCTGTGGACAGCCGCATGCGGCCGGAGCGCCAGCCGGAACTGGCAGCGCTGCTGCGCGAGGAAGTAACCCGCATCGAGACACGCATTGCAGAAATGATGGCCAGCCGCGCCCGCACGCGCGGTGAAGGCGACACGAAACGGCAAACGAGGAGAACGAGCAAATGAGCAAAGCGCAGATCGTCGGCTGGGCGCATTCGCCTTTCGGCAAGTCGGCCCTTGAAAATACCGAGCAACTGATGGCTTCGGTCGTGGCGCCGGCCATAGACCATGCGGGCGTCGATGTCAGCGATATCGACGGCATTTTCGTCGGCGTGATGAACAATGGCTTCTCGAAACAGGATTTTCAGGGCGCCCTGGTGGCGATGGGCGATGAGCGCCTCGCCTATACGCCGGCAGTGCGTTTCGAAAATGCCTGCTCAACAGGATCGGCCGCCCTCTATAGCGCCATGGATTTCATCGAAGCCGGGCGCCGCCGCATCGCACTCGTTGTCGGCGCCGAAAAAATGACGGCGCTGCCGACCGCAGAGGTGGGCGAAATCCTGCTCTCCGCCTGTTACCGTGCGGAGGAGGCCAATATTCCCGGCGGGTTTGCTGGTCAGTTCGGCCGCATCGCCCAGGCATATTTTCAACGTTATGGCGACCGCTCGGAAGAGCTGGCGATGATTGCCGCAAAGAACCACGCCAATGGCGCGGTCAATCCCTATGCCCATATGCGCAAGGACTTCGGCTTCGATTTCTGCAATACGGTTTCGGACAAGAACCCCTACGTCGCAGGCCCGCTGCGCCGCACCGACTGCTCGCTGATTTCTGATGGCGCTGCCGCGATCATTTTGGCCGACGAGGAAACGGCAGCCACACTCAACCGAGCCATCGGTTTCCGGGGCCGCAAGCATGTCAACGACATCATGGCATTGAGCCGTCGCGATCCGTTGGCCTTCGAAGGCGCGCGCCGCGCCTGGGCCGGTTCGCTGGAACTTGCCGGCGCAACGCTCGACGACCTCTCTTTCGTTGAAACGCACGACTGCTTCACCATTGCCGAACTTATCGAATATGAGGCCATGGGGCTTGCGAAGCCCGGTGAAGGATATCGCGTTGTCCAGGATGGAACGGCGCTGAAGACCGGACGCCTGCCAATCAACCCATCGGGTGGATTGAAGTCGAAAGGTCATCCCGTCGGGGCGACCGGCGTTTCCATGCATGTCATGGCGGCGATGCAATTGATGGGCGAGGCAGGCGACATGCAAATTCCCAATGCCTCCCTGGCTGGCGTGTTCAACATGGGTGGCACGGCGGTTGCCAATTACGTCTCGATCATGGAGCGTGTGAAATGACGATGCAAAGTGCCGTGCAGCATCCCGCGGGCGGGGTTGCGCCCTCCACCACGCGGGTTATGAACCTCTCGCATTTCCTGACGCAGGCGGCACGCCGCAACCCGGACCATATCGGTTTCGTCTGGGGTGAAAAGACTTGGAGCTGGGCTCAAATGGAAGCCCGCGTCGACGCCATGGCCCATGCGCTGGAGACTGAATTCGGCGTCAGAAAGGGGGACCGCATTCTGGTGCAGTCCTCCAACAACAACCAGATGTTCGAATCCATGTTCGCATGCTTCCGCGTGGGTGCGGTGTGGGTGCCGACCAATTACCGTCAATCGCCCGATGAAGTTGCCTATCTGGCGAAGGCCAGCGGCGCACGCGGCATGATTTGCGCCAGTGCTTTTCCCGATCATGCAAAAGCCAGCCATGAGGCAAGCACTATCGATTTCAGCATCGCCATCGGTACGGCTGAGTTCGGTGAGGATTACGATGCCATCGTGGCCCGTCATATGGGGCACAAAGTCAAAAGCCAGGCAGTGGATCGGGATGACCCGTGTTGGTTCTTCTTCACCTCGGGCACCACCGGCCGGCCCAAGGCTGCAGTGCTTACCCATGGCCAGATGGCGTTCGTCATCACCAACCATCTCTGCGATCTGATGCCCGGCACCGGACCGGACGACGCCTCCATCGTCGTTGCCCCGCTTTCACACGGTGCGGGCATTCACCAGCTGGTGCAGGTGGCGCATGGCGCGAAAACCGTCCTGCCGGCGGCGGAAAAGCTCGATGTGCCCGCCGTCTGGGCGCTGATCGAAAAATGGCGCATCACCAACGCCTTCACTGTACCGACCATCCTTAAAATGCTCGTCGAAGACCCCTCTGTGGATCGTTTCGATCACTCCTCACTGCGCTATGTCATCTATGCCGGCGCGCCGATGTATCGCGCGGACCAGAAACGGGCGCTTGCAAAGCTCGGCCCGGTGCTGGTGCAATATTTCGGCCTGGGTGAAGTCACCGGTAACATCACCGTGCTGCCGCCTTCGTTTCATAACGCCGAGGACGGTCCGGAAACGCGAATCGGCACCTGCGGCTTCGACCGCACCGGCATGGAAGTGCAGATCCAGAACGATGCTGGCGAGGAGGTTGGCGCAGGCGAAACCGGCGAAATTTGTGTAATCGGTCCCGCCGTTTTCGCCGGCTACTACGATAATCCCGAGGCCAATGCCAAAGCCTTCCGCAATGGCTGGTTCCGCACGGGCGACCTTGGTCATCGCGATGAGAACGGCTTCCTCTACATCACCGGGCGCGCCTCCGACATGTATATTTCCGGCGGCTCTAACATCTATCCGCGTGAAATCGAGGAAAAAATCCTCATGCATCCTGACATCAGCGAGACTGCGGTTCTGGGTGTGCCGGACGCCGTGTGGGGCGAGGTCGGTGTGGCCGTTTGCGTGGCCCGCGAGGGCGCGGATATCGCCGCCATCGATCTTAAGGCCTATCTGGAAGGCAAGATGGCCCGCTACAAGCTGCCGAAATCAGTGGTGTTCTGGGATGCCATGCCGAAATCCGCCTACGGCAAGATCACCAAGAAAATGATCCGCGAGGAACTGGAGAAACGCGGTCAGATGCCGACTTTCGAAGAAAAGCGGACAGGCTGACAGGCGTAACATTCAATCGGGAGGAGACGGCATGACACAAGAAAAGACAGAGACAAAAGGGGCTGTCGCGATCACCGGCGGTGCATCCGGCATCGGCTTTTCCACTGCGCAGCTCCTGATGGCGCGCGGCTGGCAGCCATGGTTGCTGGATCTCAAGCGCGAGGCGCTGGATATAGCCTGCGAAAAGCTCGGTATCGATCTCTCGCGCGGCATCGTCTGCAATGTTGCGGACGAGGCATCGATAGAGATGGCTTTCGCCGCCCTGACGGCTAACGGTGCCGATCATGCGGTTGATCTGGTCGCCGTCGTCAACAGCGCCGGCATCGGTATCGACAAGCTGTCCGTCGACACAAGCGTCGAAGAATTTCGCCGTATCGTTGATGTCAATCTAGTCGGCAGCTTCGCGGTAGCGCGCACTGCCGCACGTTACTGGCTGGAGCGCGATATTGCCGGCTCGATCGTGAATATCAGCTCTGTTTCCGGCATGTGTGGAAATCGTGGCCGCAGCGCCTATGGCGCTTCGAAAGGCGGCGTCAATCTTCTGACGATGGTAATGGCAAACGAGCTGGGGCAATCGGGCATTCGTGTCAATGCAATTGCTCCCGGTCCGGTCGATACCCCCCTCACCCAGGCGGTTCATACTGAAAATGTTCGCGACCAATGGCATAGCCGCGTTCCGATGCATCGCTATGGCAGGACGGACGAGATCGCCTCTGCCGTTGCTTTCCTCGTGTCGGATGACGCAAGCTACATCAACGGACAGGTACTCGCCGTGGATGGGGGCTTCATTACCGCGGGGCTTGCGGTATGACGGAGACAGGCACGCAAGAGCTTCCCCGCCACATCGTCCATCCCGGACCGATAACGCCTGAACGCTTTCGCGCCGTCGGCTGCCATGCCTATCCCGTTACGCTGACGGTCCGGTCCGGCGTAAGCGCCAATGAAGCGATTGCCGATGCCTTTGCGGAGTTGGGGTTCGAAGGTGGTTACGTCAGACTGAAGAACGTACCGATGAAACGGTTGCATTATGTCATGCCGGCAGCCGCACCGGATGACGCACATGCCGCATGGTATAGCGAAACCTTTTCCATGCCGGGTGGCACAATCATCGATGCCGGCCTGCATATGGGCCGGCGTGATAGCGCGCCGTTTCTGCATTGCCATGGTTCATGGAAGAGTGCCGACGGCGTAGTCTCCATGGGGCATCTGCTGCCTTTCGAGACCGAATTTGCTGTAGAAACAAAGCTTGAGGCTCTGGCGCTGGATGGAGCGATCCTCGATGTGCAAAAGGATGAGGAAACCAATTTCCCACTTTTTACACCCATCGGGCAGCAGCGCCGCCAGAAGGGTTCGGGTCTTCGGGCACTTTTATGCACAGTGCGCCCCAATACCGATATATGCACGGCACTCGAAGAGGTCTCTACCCAGTTTGGCCTGCGAGAAGTCGAAGTCAATGGAATTGGCAGCCTGGTCGGTGCGGATTATGAAGACGGAACAAGCCTCAACGCCTACGCGAGCGAAATCCTCATAAACAAGGGCCGTATCGGCCCGGCCGCGTCGGGAGACCGACAGGCAATGCTGGATATTGCGATGGTGGACCTCACCACACATATCAGCGGCGGGCGGCTGGTGCGCGGCAAGAACCCGGTCTGCGTTACTTTCGAGCTACTTCTGACCGAAAGACAGAGGCACGCCGCATGAGTTGCGCTGAGCAACTCACCGGCCCGCCTGACGACAACTCACGCCGCCTGCGGCTTTTCCGCAGGCAACCACTCTTCCAGCGTCACTTCAAAAGTCATGCAAACCGGGTTAGCTCCGGCGATGAAGGGACCGCCATAAACCGAACCTTCGGTATCGGCGACGACACCGGTCAGCGAGGCGCGCAGCGAGCCGTCCGGCTGGGCACGCACTTCGCCGGCAATGGAGACGATTTCCACGGCGGGACCGTGTATTTGCAAGAACGCGCCGCTGCGGGTGCCGAGACAGGCATCGACCAGACTGCCCAGCGCGCCGCGCACAAAGGCATTTCTGAAACCTTCGGCAAGGCACAGTTTTTCGACACCGAGAACAAGGTCTTCATTGGGTGCGATGCGGGCATAGGCCACACGCCCCATGGATCCGATTTCGACAGTGTTATGCGTGTTCATCGGCGCGCTCCGTACGGTTCCTTGGTTGAAGAAGGGGAATATTGGTTTCAGGGTCGAAGGACTGTTGCAGCACGAAACTGTCGAGTGAGGTCACCAAGGCGGAAACACCGCCTTCGCCGACAATACAGGATTCAGTCAGCAAATGGCCGCCTTTGACCACACCCGCTGCGGTGCGCATGGCGGCATGGCAATGGACGATCGGCTCTCCCTTCATGCTGCGCCCCAGCGTGGCATTGCCGAAGACAAGCCAGGCAGCACCGGCGTCGATGGGCTTCGTATAGGCAATGACCGCTCTGCCGGAAGGGTCGGGCGGGGCCACGCAATAGGACAATATGTCAAAATAACCGCCGAGAATGGTGAGCGAGGCATTCTCAATGCCGTTTTCGAAAAGCGGCCGCACGATGCCATCGTAAAGGCTACGCCCCGGCGCGACGAACAGCCGCACATGGCGCGCAGATGGCGAGCGAAGGCTGTTGATGCGCACCGGCGCGGAAATGCCGGGATGGATGAGCGTTCTCGGCCTTGGAAAATGCTGCTGTTCTATTGGTGCCACGCCTGCTCCTCCCTGCTGCCTGTACCTTGCAGTACGGTACTCAAAAATCAGCCGAAGGTGCTTTCGAATGACACCACCAAACGGCGCGTCGGAAAACACTTCTTTCGCAGGCTGCCGCCGCGACGGCAGATTTTTTTGCAACGTATTTTGGGGAGGCCGGCATGACGAAGCCGCTAGACAGAATTGACCGCAAAATATTGCGCACCCTCCTGGAGAACGGCAGGTTGAGCAATTCGGAGCTTTCGGAAAAGGTGGGGCTCTCGCCCAGCCCCTGCTGGCAGCGCGTCAAGCGGCTGGAAGACGAAGGGGTCATTCGCGGCTACACCGCCATTCTCGATCAAGCCAAGCTCGGACTGACCGAAACCGTCATCATCGAGGTGATGCTGGAGCGCCACGACGACGAGGTTCTGGAGCGTTTCGGGGAAGCGATGGCCGCTCTTCCGGAGGTGTTGGAAGCCTATCTGACAACAGGTGAATATGATTATCTCATCAAGGTGGCAGTGGCGGGAACCGCAGGCTACGAGCAGTTTCTGAGGCGGAAACTCTATAAGATAGAGGGTGTGCGCCACTCCCGATCCTGTTTCGCGCTCAAATGTCTCAAACACACATTATCAGTCGTGCCCGATCCCGAACCTCCTTTAATCGAAGCGGCGGGCATTGGCCGCGTGCCGGCAAGATAGCGGAATGCATTCCCATTCTTTTGCAGGGTCTGTCCCTTGAGTTCGCAAAGGCTTCCATCTCGGCCATGGCTGACGCCAATGGATGTTACCCCGCCCCTGCCACGCAAATCCATCCCGGCCAATGCCGACGCCATAGCGCATGGCGGCGCATCGGGCTCGACAGTTTATCCACCTCCTGGCATCCGGCCTGCGGCTCTGACGATCGTTGTGGCGCTTGGCATCTCCCTCGGCAAGCGCTGCAAGAACTCGTCCGATGATCATCACCTGGCAGCGTGATATTATCCCTATTTACCAATATCCTCGGGGTATGTTTTAATCTCGCCATGTTGGAGAAACCAAGGTGTTTCGGGGTATCCACCCTTAAGGCGTTATGCCTTTTGCTGAGTGTTTCTGTATGTCTTTTCCTGGCCTCGTGCGCGCGGCCAGGCCAGGCGAGTTTGCAGGTCGTGCAGCCGGCAAGGGGCGCGACACAGCAGACAATTCTGGTCGTGACAACGCGCGAACCGGATAAATTGGGCAATAACGGCTTCTCCAGCGAAAGAGCCCAATATCCGACCTATCTCCGCATGGTCGTTTCGGTTCCACCGGGACACAGACCGGGGACGATCGAATGGCCACGCGGAACACCAAATGCCGCGTCTTCCTTTGCGGTCATCGAAAGCAAAGTTATCTCTCACGAGAAATTCATCGATATGGCTGCAGCCGGGCGCTCGGCTTTGGTCTTCGTGCACGGTTACAACAACAATTTTCAGGAAAGCCTGTTCCGGCTCGTCCAGATATCGGCCGATGCTGACGCCAGGAGCACACCGATATTGTTTGCGTGGCCGTCTCGGGGAAATTTCTCGAGCTATCTCGCCGACAGGGATTCCAGCAATTTCTCCCGTGACGAACTCGTGCAAACCCTTGATGATCTCGGCACCAGAAAAGTCGAGACGAAAATTCTGGCACATAGCATGGGCAGTTGGCTGACCGTCGAGACATTGCGGCAATTGCGCCTTCAGTCGAAAAGTCTTTCCCTTGGCCAGATCGACCAGGTGATACTTGCCGCGCCTGATATCGACATCGATATCTTCCGGAAGCAACTGAAAGTCGTCGGCAACCTGAAAAAACCGATCATCGTACTGTCCACAAAGGACGATCTCGCTCTCGCGACATCACGATGGCTCTCAGGTGCATCGGCCAAAGCCGGGGCGCTCGATATCGACGATCCCCGCACCATCGCATTGGCCGAAGAACGCAATCTCCAGATCATCGATATTAGCGATTTGAGGGCGCCGACGAGGATCAGACACGACAGATTCGTCACGCTGGCGACCATGCTGCCCCGGATTCCCTTGAGGGCCCTGACGGCGGGAACGGTGGGAACGGGCACGCTTTCCGTCTCGCCGGCCAACTCCGAGGATGAACGTATTCTCAGGGAGGCCGCCGAATTGCTGGACGAAGACAACCATCCGGCATTGCCACGTCGATCCGCCGGTTCAATGTAATAACGCGAGAGGTGAGTGAAATGGAAAGACATCGCAGATTGTTTCTTCAGCTCATTGGAGCCTTGATACTGGTACCAGGGGCAGCATCCTCGGAAACGGTGGGGCCTCGTGCTCCCGTGGGCAGACGCCCGCCGCCGCCGCCGAAACGGAAAGAACACACTCCTCCTCCACGAAAGGGCTATCGGTGGATTGAGGGACGATGGGTATGGAATATCCGGCGAAGCCGATATATCTGGGTGGCCGGGCGGTTTCAACGCCATCGGTCATAGGACGAGATCAGGCTATAGCCGCGAAGGATCAGGTCGTCCTGCGCTTTCACAACGACATTCTGCTCCGCCAAAAATGGTGCCCCCGGAGCAGATTGCATCCTCTATGGCCGATGGACATTGCTACGCTTTATCTTGGCTTCAGCGTCGCGACGAGCCACCGCACCGAAGAGGGGAAGGAGTTGCCAGAGAGCGGAAACCCCGATCAACGTATAGATGATACGCGCAAGGATGGCGCCCGGGCCTCCTAACAAAAGCCCTATGGGATCGAACTGGAACAGGCCGATAAGAAGCCAGTCAAGCCCGCCGATGACGATAAGAAGCAATGTAATCGTGTTGAGTATACGCATCTCGCCGCTCCTACCCATCTGAATTTGCAGTTTCGCTGTCTGAAAGGACGGTGGCGAGCCACGTCGTGGAGGCGACCATCGAACAGAAGACGATGAATGTGATCAATATCGGAACCCCTATGAAGGCTCCGGCCAGCCCCCACATGAAACTCCAGAAGAACACCGAAAAGATGACCGCAAAAGGCGATATGGCCAGCGATGCACCCGCCAGCCTCGGTTCGAGGTAACTGCCGATAACGAACTGTATGAGGTTGAGGCTCACAAAGATAAGCAGTGCTGGCTGCCAGGTATCAAACTGGGCAATGGCGAAGAGGGTCGGCAGGGTCGTCGCCACCAATGGCCCCAGAAACGGAATGTAGTTGAAGGCAAATGCGATGACGCCCCAGGCCGCAGCCAGTTCCAATCCCGCACCGATGGACAGGAGCCATACGAGCAATCCCGTGAGAATGCTGGCGAAGGTACGCACAAGCATGAAACGGCGAAATTTCATTGCAATGATGCGGCTCGCTGCAAGGATGATCTGGCCGTGAGGCTGCGCAGCCGGCAGCCCCAAGCGAACGGCGAAATCCTCGACCTCCAGAAGCCCCAGCATGACGAAGATCAGCACCAGCAGCGTAAACCCGCCGAAGCTGTTCAGGCGCCCCGCCGTGCTCTGCAGAACCGACAGCAGTCTGGTGACATCGAACCAGTCCCCGATCGGCCCGGCTATCGCTATGCCATGCTGTTCCAGCCAATCCACGACAGCCGAATAAGTGGCTTGCAGGCGGTCGGCATTCATGAACAGCCACTGGCCCAGCCTGCCCAATCCCCAGGCGAGCGAGGAACCGATCGCGACGATGAAGCCGATCGTGATGATCAACGTGATCAGCAGCGCCAGAAGACGCGGAAGCCTTGTCTGCAAGGCAAGCTGGCAAGGCCACACGATGGCGATGATGAAGAGAGCGAAAAATAAGGGCGCAAAAACCGCTTGCGCTGCGAACAGGAAAGCCAAAACGAGAATGCCGGAAACGAGCATGCCTGTCATCGGTCTGCGAGGTGCTTCCGGCATTTTCCGCTCCTGACAGCTGCCAAATCGGGCGTGCTCGCTTGTCTCGTGGCCTAAAGCGCTAAAGCTGGCCTTCGGCGGCCGCCGTAGAGCCCGGATGGATTGATTTCAAAGAATGTTTTTATGGATGCGGCCATCCTTCATGATGACGGAAAGGTATTTCTGAGGATTTTCCATGATGCTGATGTCATCGAGCGGATTCCCGTCAACGACGATAAGATCTGCCAGTGCATCGGCTTCGATCACACCGAGCTTGCCGGGATAGGGATTGCGGAAACTGGAAAGTGCCAGCAATTCCGCATTGCCTGATGTCGCCATCTGCAGGATTTCTGCACTTGTGTACCAGTGACGCAGATGCGTGAGCATGAAATTCTGACGCGGACCGAGTTGTGGCGAAAACAGAACATCCGACCCCCAGGCCGTCTTGATCCCGTACTTCCGGGCAAACTCATAGATTCTGGGCGTGCCGGCGAATAGTTGCTGGATACGCTCCAGACCCGGTCCACTCTGCGATGCCGCGTCCTCCATCGTCAGGAAGGGCTGCATGCTGAGCCATGCTCCCTTGTCGGCGATCATTCTCGCCGTTTCCTCATCGATCAGATGGGCGTGCTCGATACAGGCGACACCCGCTGCCAGCGCCCGTTGCACCGCGCGAGGCGTATAGGCGTGGGTCGTAACATAGGTGTTCCAGTCCCGCGCCACCTCGACGGCTGCCCTCAGCTCTTCCTCGCTGAATGTCGTCATGTCGAGCGGACTTCGCGGAGACGACACACCCCCGCTTCCGACGATCTTGATCTGCGATGCTCCCTGGAGCAATTGCTCCCGAATACGCAATCTCATCTCGCCTATGTCGTCGACAATTGCCGATGCCCCCATCAGCTCGCTTGAGCTTAGCCGCCCTCCATCCCTTGGGATTTCCGTCGGCAAACGTAAATCGCCGTGACCACCTGACGTCGTTATCATCGCCCCGCACGGGAATATGCGTGGCCCGGGTATCATCCCTGCGTCCACGGCCTGCTTGAATGAAAATACAGGTCCTCCAAGATCGCGCACCGTTGTGAAGCCGCGCATGAGCGTCCGCTCGGCTTCGGCAGTCGAGGCCGCAAAAATGATACCGGGGTCTCCAGCCAAGAGGATATTAAGGGGAACCGCCGCAAAAATCGTATGCCAGTGAGCATCGATCAAACCCGGCAGCAGAACACCATTGCGGCAATTTATGACAGTCGCGTCTGCAGGTACCGGATTGTTGGCCGGGTCAACAGCGATGATTTTCCCGTTTTCTACAAGAACCTGCACACCCGTTTGCACCGTGCCTGATTTACCGTCGAAAAGACGCACCTCGCGGAATACGGTTTTTGACTGGGCTTCCTGGGCAGTGGAGGACTTCGGCATCCCGGTCGAAAGCGCGGCAGCTGCGAGACCCGCCAGGAATCCCCGTCTCGACAGGGATTCCAGGCGACGCGAGACGGTCTGCAGCGAAGGATTGAAGCAGCCGCAGCCGGAACCGTGGAGCAGATGGCTATATTTCCGTCCGAAACTTTGCATGAGGCGTCGTCTCCTCAACAGGGGCTGCCTGGATGACGGCATCCCATTACGGCAAGACAGGAAGCGCGCGTGTCAGGTGCGCGCTCCCAGCGGTTTCGTGAAATGCTTCAATAGTCAACGGCATCGCGGACAATCGGGCACGTCATGCAATGGCCGCCGCCACGACCGCGCCCAAGCTCGGCGCCCGTGATCGTAATGACCTCGATGCCCTCCTTGCGAAGCAAGGTATTGGTGTAGGTGTTTCGGTCATAGGCATAGACGACGCCCGGTGAAGCACATACGAGGTTCGCGCCGCTGTCCCATTGGGTTCGCTCGCGCATATAGTCGTTGCCGCCGGTCTCCACGACGCGCATCTTTTTCAGGCCGAGGGAATCCCTGACAGTCTCAACAAAGCTGCCCTTGTCCTTGTGCAGCTCGACCCCTCCATT
Source organism: Agrobacterium tumefaciens str. B6 (assembly GCF_001541315.1). Classification (GTDB taxonomy): domain Bacteria; phylum Pseudomonadota; class Alphaproteobacteria; order Rhizobiales; family Rhizobiaceae; genus Agrobacterium; species Agrobacterium radiobacter. The sequence goes on from NZ_LMVK01000007.1 coordinate 14,299, forward strand.
GCCGTCCGGGCGGAAAGAAAAGGCCTCAATACCGTTGACGATATCCGGATAAAGCAGGACGCAATCACGGTCGGCGAAAGTGAAGACCGTATCAAGGTGCATGGCTGCGCGCAGCTTGGGCATGGCGGCGACAATCACACGTTCCGCCGCTCCCTTTTCGAACAAGGCGGCCGCGACCTGGCTGATGGCCTGGCGGGACGTACGTTCGCTCATGCCGATCAGGACATTGCCTTTGCCGATCGGCATCACGTCACCGCCTTCCAGCGTGGCAAGGCCCCAGTCCTTGGTCGGATCGCCCCACCAGACATTGACCTTACCCGCAAAGTCCGGATGAAACTTGTAGATAGCCGTGGTGAGGATCGTTTCCTCATGACGCGCCGGCCAATAAAGCGAGTTGAGGGTCACGCCGCCGTAGATCCAGCATGTCGTGTCCCGTGTGTAGAGGGTATTCGGCAAAGGTGGCAGGAGATATTCGTTGACCCCCGCAGCATCGCGTATCAGAGCGAGCTGCTCTCCCCCGACACTGTCCGGAAACTCAAAGGTCGACAATCCGCCGATCAGCGTTTCGGCGAGTTCCCGATCTCCCAGTCCTTCGAGATAGGACCTGACCTCATTGAGAAGACCCAGCCCGATCTGGTTGGGCACGACCTGTTGATCGAGAATCCAGGTCCTGGCTTCTGGTATGGCCACGGTTTGCGCCAGGAGATTGTGCATCTCCAAGACCTCGATTCCGCGATCCCGCATTTTCGTCATGAAGTCGAAATGATCGCGCTTGGCGTTTTCCACCCACAGGACATCGTCAAAGAGAAGCGCGTCACAATTGCTTGGTGTCAGCCGCTGGTGCGCTCGCCCGGGTGCGCAGACCATGACCTTGCGCAGTTGCCCAACTTCGGAATGAACGCCAAAAGGTGTCGTTTGTGTCATGACCTTCGCCTCTCAGTTTAGGGTGTGATGATACCTGTAAGCAATCCGTAGGCCCCAACCAGGCCTCCGATAATCGTCACTGCGAACACGATGAGTTCGGCCGGTGTGAACAATGTGAGTTTCTGTTCGCGCCGTGCCCAGAAGTAGAGAATGGTGCCCGGCACGAACAGCACTGCGACAAGCAGGACATATTTCAAACCGGCGGCGGCAAACATGAAGAGCGTGTAGACCACCGCAACCCAGGCGAAGAATTGATCGCGCCCCCGTTGTTCCGGCGTGGTCTCATAACCCTCACCCCGGCGGGCGACCAGCACGCCGTAACCAGCAACGAGAAGATAGGGCAAGAGCGCCGTCACGCTCGTCATGTCCAGCATGAAGTTGAATGCATCCCGCGACCAGTAGGTCGAAATGACGAAAAGCGAGACAACGATATTGGTCAGCCAGAGCGCATTTGCGGGCACCCTGTTGCCATTCTGCTCCGCAAATATTTTCGGCATGTCCTGCGACTTGGCTGCGGCAAAAAGCACTTCAGCGCAAATGAGAGACCAGGCCAGATATGCGCCGAGAACGGAAATCAGGACGCCGATGGATATGAACACAGCACCCCAATGCCCAACGACCGCTTCGAGAACGCTGGCTATGGATGGCTGTTGAACCGCTGCAATGGCCGATTGGGGCAAGACCGCGTAGGGCAGCAACGTTACAGCGACCATGAGGCCTGTCACACCGACGAAGCCGAGAATCGTGGCAGAGCCGACGTCAGATCGCTTCTGGGCGAAGCGGGAATAGACGCTTGCCCCTTCGATGCCGAGGAACACGAAAACGGTGATGAGCATCGTATCCCGCACTTGTGAGACAAGCGACTTCACGGGCATATCGGCGCCACCGAAAAAGTTCTCGGAAAACTGCGTGTACTTGAAGAATATGATCAACGCCACGATGAAGACCAGGATCGGAACGATCTTGGCAATCGTGACGATCGTATTGACGAAAGCCGCCTGCTCCACGCCGCGCAAAATCATGAAATGAAACGCCCATATGCCGACGAGCGATACGATGATTGCCGTCGCGCTGCTTCCATCTCCGAAGACAGAGGGAAAAAAGCGACCGAGAGTCGAGCCGATCAGAACCCAGTAAAAAACGTTACCAAGGCAACTGCCGAGCCAATAGCCGAAGGCGGAAAGGAAACCCATGTAGTTTCCAAAACCTTCCTTGGCGTAGGCGAAAACACCTGAATCTATATCCGGCTTCTTCTCCGCGAGAGCCTGGAAGACGCGCGCGAGCATATACATGCCCGTCCCCGCGATAACCCAGGCGATGATCGCGCCAAAAGGCCCCGTAGCAGATCCGAAGCGGCCCGGAAGGTTGAAAATACCCGCCCCCACCATGGAGCCGACGACCATTGCCGTCAGCGAGAATAACGTGAGTTTCTGTTGCGACGTTGCCATAAACATACCTCTCCCATTAAAGTATAAATTCAGCATAAAGCCCACAAAAGCGAGCAAACACCTCTACGCCAATCGCAAAAATTAAATAACCAAATAACCGTTCATAATACTGAAAATGACCATACAAAATCCGGCGCCCAGAATTGTAAAGACAATCCACTCCAGACGGTTAAATATATTCATACTTTGCTCAGTTCTAGCCATGAAGAAAAGCAAAGTACCTGGAGCATATATCAAGGTTGTAAGAAGGAGATACTTCACTCCGGCCGCATAGATAAGTCCGGCGGTGTAGATCAGTGCGATAAGTGACTGTATCGTTTCAGTCCGATTGAGCTTGCCTTTGATCAGTGCGCCATTGCGCTGCAAGTTCGTTTTCACGCCGAATGCCGCAACAAGCAGGTACGGCACAAGGATCATGGAGCTTGTCATTGCGACAGCGAGCATGAACGCATAGTTCGAAAACATCGATACGATCAGAAACAGCTGGACAATAATGTTCGTCAGCCAGAGCGCATTGGCCGGAACGCCAGACCTGTTTTCCCTGGCGAGAAACTTTGGCATGGTCTTGTTTGTCGCCGCGGAATAGAGGATTTCCGCCGCCAGAAGCACCCAGGCGATATAAGCGCCGGCGACAGATATGACCAGGCCGATACTGACGAAGACCGCTCCCCAAGGTCCCGTGGCCGCTGCCAGCACCCCTGCCATTGACGGGTTGCGCAACTGTGCCAACTCTTCCTTGGGCATGATCCCATATGAGAGCAGTGTGACGGCCAGCATCAGAGCAAGAACGAACAGAAAGCCGGTGACCGTGGCGGTTCCAACATCGGCGCGCTTTCGCGCGTATCTCGAATAAACGCTCGCGCCCTCTATCCCGACAAATACGAAAACGGTGACCAGCATCGTATTTCTGACCTGGCTGGCAAGCGGCCCTAATCCGGCTTCGCTGGCGCCCCAGAAATTTTCACGAAAAGTCTCCCAATCGAAGGCCATCAGGACCAGCAGGAGAAACGCGAAGATCGGCAGGAGCTTGGCTATTGTCACCACGGTATTGAGCGCCGCCGCCTGCCGGATACCTCTCAGGATCAGACTGTGAAACACCCACAGCAATACGGACGATGTCGCAACCGCAATCAACGTGTTGCCATCACCAAAGGCTGGGAAAAACAGACCGAGCGTCGATTTCACCAGAATGAAATAAGTCACGTTTCCGAGAAGAGCCGCTGCCCAGTAACCAAGCGCCGAGAGAAAGCCGAGATAGTCTCCAAAGCCTTCCTTCGCATACATGAAGATGCCGGCATCCAGGTCCGGACGCCGCTGCGCCAGGGCTTGGAAAACGAACGCCACCATGAGCATGCCAATTCCGGCGATGGTCCAGGCGATAATCGCGCCAAACGGTCCGGTCGCCTTTCCGAATGCCTGCGGCAGCGAAAATATCCCGGCGCCGACCATGGAGCCGACGACCATGCCCGTCAACGTTACCAGCGACAGCTTTGCGTCATCTTTTCCGGACATGGTTCATTCCCCCTCGCCTGCCATCGGTTGCCGGGGTTGCGCGTGCCTGCCAAACCAGGACGACTTGATCCTTTCCCGCGTGGTCTGAACAAGGACGTATAGAAGTGGAATGATCAGAATGCCGACCAAAGTGCCGACCAGCAGGCCGCCGAAGATCGAGACGCCGATCGCCTGTCGGCTTGCCGCTCCGGCTCCCGTCGCAAAAACCAGTGGAAGCACGCCGAGAACGGACGCCATCGCCGTCATGAAGACGGGCCGGAAACGCTGGAATGTGGCCAACCGTGCAGCCTCGGTAATCTCGAGGCCCGCCTCCCGCCGGTCCTTGGCAAATTCGACAATCAGAATTGCATTCTTGGCCGCAAGCCCTATCAGGAGAACCAGTCCGATCTGTGCGTAGACATTCAGATCCAGACCCGCAATCAGGAGGCTGCACAGCGCGCCGGCCGCAGCAGCAACTACGGAAAATATGACGGCTAACGGCACCGACCAGCTCTCATACTGGGCGACGAGGAACAGGTAGGTGAAGACAACGCCCATGATGAGCAGCACGGCGGTTTGCGCGCCAGCCTGCCGTTCCTGCAACGCCAGCCCGGTCCATTCGAAACCAAATCCCGCAGGAAGCGCCTCAGCGGCGACATTCTCCATCGCGACAAGCGCTTCTCCCGTGCTCACGCCCGGACCCGGCTGGCCGTTGATCGCGGCAGCGGGAAAAAGATTGTACCGGTTGATGGAGCTTGGGCCGTATATCGTGGAAACAGACGCCACGGCCTGTATTGGCACGAGCGCACCGTTTGAAGACCGCACTCTGAGACGCTGGATGTCCTCGACACGAGAGCGGAATTGACCGTCGTTTTGCAACCGCACCTGAAAGACGCGGGAGGAAAGATTGAAATCATCGATATAGGCAGAACCAAGCTGCGCCTGCGCGGCGCTGAAAATGGCCGCCGGCGATACGCCATATAGTTCCGCCCGGTTTCGGTCGATATCCATGAATAATTGCGGCGAATCCGCCGAGAATGTGCTGAACACCCCAGCAAGATCGGGGCTCTGATTTGCTTTGCCTATGAGGCCGCGCATAACCTGACCAAGCTCGTCCGGCTGCTGCCCATCGCGCGCCTGCAGCCGGAAATCGAAACCGCCCGTGGTGCCCAGTCCAGGTATCGCGGGTGGATTGAAAGCAACGACGGAGGCGTTGGAAAATACCGTGAAATCGCCTCTGAGTTTCCGCAGGATAGCATCGGCGCTTTCGTCCGGGCCACGCTCGCTCCACGGCTTCAAGGCAGCAATCACCATGCCGGCGTTCGACCCGCCCCCTCCCATGAGGCTCATGCCTGAAATACCGATGACGTTTTCAACGCCGGGCGTGTTGCGCAGAATTGTCTGGACCTGCGCCACGGCCTGTTCCGTCCGCCCGATCGCTGCGGCATTCGGGAGCTGGACATTTGTGAAAAGATAGCCCTGATCCTCCGAAGGGATGAAACCCGTCGGCAGCACACGCACCAGTGCATAGGTCCCGGCGAAAATCCCAAGGATGACCAGGATCGACACGACAAAACGCGTCGACAGCGCAAGGAGCATCCGGATGTAGAAATCCCTGATCCAGCCCAATGAAGAATTGAACCTTTCAAAGACCTTCGCCCGTTTCGCCGGCGGCGGCTTCAGCAGCATGGCACATAGCGCCGGGCTGAGAGTGAGGGCATTGATCGTCGAAAAGCTGATCGTCACCAATATCGTGACTGCAAACTGCCGATAGAGCTGTCCGGTTATTCCCGGCAGAAAGGATACGGGAACAAACAATGCCGCAAGCACAAGCGTCGTTGCGATGATCGGGCCCGTAACCTGTTCCATTGTCCTGAGCGTCGCATCGGTAATCGACAGCCCTTCTTCCTGCATGACGCGCTGCGCATTTTCCGCCACGATGATCGCGTCATCCACGACAAGGCTGATCGCCAGAACCATTGCGAACAATGTGATCGTGTTTGCAGAGTAGCCAATGAAATAAAGAACGGTAAAAGCGCCGATCAACGAAACCGGAATCGTGAGTGTCGGGAGGATTGTGGCCCGCCAATCCTGCAGGAAGACATAGACAACCGCGACCACCAGAACGAATGTTATGGCGAGGGTTATGATGATTTCCTGGATCGTCGCGTTGAGAAAGCTCGTTGTGTCGAAGACTAAGGTATAAGCGATGTCTTCAGGGAACTGCTGCTGCAAACGCTCCAGTTCGGCTCTCGCGGCCTGAGATACCGACAAGGCATTTGCATCGGCCGATTGATAAAGAACAATCGTCGCGCTCGGCCTTCCGTTGAAGGTCGACACGGTGTCATAGGACTGAGCCCCAAGCTCGACCCTCGCCACATCACGCAATCTCACGATCGCCCCGTCGCTGTTGGTGCGGACAACGATGTTGCCGAATTCCGAGGGATCGCTCAGCCTGCCCTTTGCAAGTATGGTGAGCTGCAATTGTTGTCCGTCCGAGATCGGCGGCGAGCCAATCTGGCCAGCGGACGCCTGGGCGTTCTGGGCTTGGATTGCAGCGCCAAGATCAGCCGCGGTAACACCCAGCGCCTCCATGCGATCGGGGTTCATCCAGATTCGCATGCTGTAGGCGGGGCCAAAGACGCCGGCGTCTCCAACACCCGAAATGCGGGCCAACGCATCCCTGATGTTGATCGAGGCATAATTGCTGACAAAGAGCGCATCCTTGGTGCCCTTCGGCGAATAGATCGCGACCCCCATCAACATGCTTGAGGACCGGCTTCTGACCGTGACGCCGGTTTGCGAAACCACCGCCGGCAAACGCGGCGTCGCCGTCGCCACCCTGTTTTGCACGTTGATCTGCGCAATTTCGGGATCCGTCCCGACGGCAAATGTAACGGTGAGCGAATAGGTGCCGTTGTTGGTGCTGGATGAAGACATGTAGAGCATACCTTCAACACCATTCACCTGCTCCTCGATCAGAGCCCCCACGCTTTCCGCCATGACATTGGCGTTGGCGCCGGGATAACTCGCAGAAACCTGTATTTCGGGAGGTGTGATCGGTGGAAATTGCGTGACCGGGATCTGCGTCATCGCAAGGGCGCCGGCAATCACCATGACGATCGCGATAACCATCGCAAAGCGGGGAAGCCGGATGAAGCTTCCGGGGCCTATCATGGTTTCGTTCCCGCGCCGCCGGTATCCCCGGGCATCACTTTGAGCGGCATACCCTCGGCAACACTCTGGAGGTTTCCCGTAATAAGCCGCTCGCCACCGGCGAGACCTTCCTCCACGATCCAGTTGCCGGATATTTCGTTATCAGCCTTGATGCGGCGCAATTCTGCACGATCGCCTGCACCGGCGACGAGCACATATTTCCCCTCTTGATCCTGCTGTACGACCTCCTGCGGAACCACCGGTTTCATCACGGGCGCTCCCTCAGTCACGACAACAGTCACGAACTGGTTGGGCACGAGCAAAGCATCCGGGTTGGCAAACAACGCCCGTACGGCCAGCGTCCCGGTCTGCATATCAACCTGATTGTCGAGGAACTCGATCTCGCCCGTCTGAATGTAAATCTGGCCATTGGACAAACGCAGGCTGGTCTTGAAGTGCCTCGCAAGCTCTTCCTTGGAAACTCCGCCGGCGGCGGCGCGCAGGTCGAGGATAGAGCGATCACTTATCGAAAAAACCACCCGAATTGGATCCATCTGGACCACGCGAGCAAGCACAGTCGTGGCGTTGGCCACAAAGCCGCCAACGGAAACGTGCGAGACACCTATCCTCCCCTGGATCGGCGAGGAAATTTTTGTGTAGCTGAGGTTCAGCCTGGCTTGGCTGACCTTCACATCGGCAGAACGAAGACTGGCGGCTGCGGAATCGCGTGCGGCCTGACTTTGCTCGAGAACCGCCTGGGAAACGCTGCCTCTGGCGAGTGAAAGGTTCCGGCTGAGGCTTTGTTCGGCGTTCACGAGGCTGGATTGCGCGGCGTCACGCGTAGCCTGCGCATCGTCCAGCGCCAGCTGATAGCCGTCCTGCTCGATTACATACAAGGGCTGGCCAATAGTGACCATCTGCCCTTCCTGAAACGTTCGTTGCTGGATAAATCCCGGCACCCTCGCGAGGATATCCACCGAATTCGCCGCCTCTACCCGGCCAACGAATTCGTATTTCGGAGAGACATTCATCAATAGTACTGGAACAACCTCTACGCTCTGAAGTGGCTGCGCGTTGAGATCGAAAGAAACCGCCGAGAATAACAGGGCTGCACACAGCCATCTCAATCTTGGGATAGTGATGAAGTTACATTGGCGCATTCAACTCACACTCCATCTTTAGCTGACAGACAACTGCCGACTATCGATCTTGGCTACAGAGTTATTGCGGTAAGCCGCAGATGCACGTTTAAAACCAAAGAATGCAGGTACTTAGAACTGCATCCACTCACAATTTCATCTACCGGATACTAGCTGTAACGCAAAAAAAATATGACACAACTACAAGAAGTAGTGAGTTAGTCGTCTCCCGCAGAAGAAGGGTTGACGTCGCTGGTCTCCGCAACATGGCGCGACGAACCGTGTGTCGTCGCGATGATCTTCATGGCAGCCGCGAGGAGAAGGATGGAAACCGGCAACACCAGTGCATTCCAATCGGGCATCTCCTCCAATTCCGCGACCAGCGTCACGAAGTGCACGACGAGATAAAGAATGATCATCTGAAAGAAGAGATTCTTGAGTTCGGCGACGCCTTCTATCAGCATCCAGCGAGGGAGTTGCGCTCTCCAGTTCGCGGTTGAACTGACAACGAAACCGACCGTGATTGCACAGCCGAAAATCACGAGAACAACAGCGAAGAGCAATTTGTCGACGCCCTGCAACACCGCTGCGACAATTACCTGATCGGGGTTCGTCCGAACCTGGACGAAGGCTTTGCCGATGGCCGACAAACCTTCCCAGAACATAAGCGACGAGGCTGCAATCACGCCGACAGACGCAAGGGCCATGACGTATCGAAGGCTTAGCAGAAGTGTCAACATGCCCCATCTCCCCGCAAGTGCGCCGGACTTCCAACTTCCTGCATGCTTTGCAGACACTGTGCCTCAACTATGATCGGCACTGCAAGAATGCTGCAGCACCCAATATAATTCATGAAATCTTGGGGTCGACTTCATCAGTTTCATAAGTGTTTCTATGCTGGACACATTCGGAAAATCTGGAGTTTAGACTTGTAACGCGTGTAAAAATCGGCGGGTGGCGCACTTGATCAATGACCTCATCCCTTGGCTCCATGACACGTTGTCCATCTCGGTTCGCTTGATTGCGGCCGTTGTATTCGGAACGATAATCGGCCTCGAGCGACAATGGCGACAAGGCATGACCGGGCTGACAACGCATGCGCTTGTCGCCTTTGGCGCCGCAGCCTATTGCGCGCTGCCTGCAATACTCAACGTCAACGAAGACATCAGAATGGGTGGCCAGGTCGTCACGGGAATAGGTTTTCTTGGCGCCGGCTTGATCATGCGCGACGGCCATAACATCCGTGGGCTCAGCACGTCAGCAACTGTCTGGGCGACCGGAGCGATCGGCGTTTTGGCCGGCTACGGAGAACTGTTCGAAGCGGCCGAAGCCACGCTCCTGATCTTGCTGATCAATATAACGTCTCCCAAATTGGTCCGGCTGGTTGCAAGGGTCGTTCCGCATGGTCCAATCACCACACAACAACATACGATCGAGGTTCGCACGGCCGCCGAAAACGAAGCCGAGGTCCGGGCGCGCCTGATGGCACAGATCGGAGATCACCAGCTATCGGTCAAATCGCTTGCACGGCGCAGTAACTCGCTTGATCAGACGATTACCATCGAGATCGTTATTTCAGGCGAAGTGATCGATACCGAAGTCGTCAGCGCGCTTGTTCAATCACTCAGCCTTTCCCCAACAGTCCTCTATTGCGCTTACAGATAACGCATTCAATCCGCATGTGGAGAGAACCTACCGCAGCTGCGGCGTCGGGTGGATACCTTCAAACCGTTGGCATGGCCCTCACTGGCCTCGAAAACGGCATCCGTTGCATACCGCCAGTCATTGCGCTATTTTGGCCCCGTCGGAAAAGGCAGACTTGGTTTGGTAAGCCCAAGTCCTTCTGGTAACGGAAGCTCTGGTCTTTGGCCTCTGGTCGGAGATCCCCGCGACGAACGAAGGATGCATTGTGCATCCATCTGTTCGTCCGTGTGGGTCTCGGGTTGGAGAAACGCTCCGGTCGAATATCGACTTTAAGGAGCCCGACCGTGCATATACCCTCTATTTGTTTTCATGACGTCCTGATCGCCGGCGCTGGCCCGGTCGGCCTGTTTCTCGCCTGCGAGTTAAGGCAGGCCGGTTGCTCGGTGCTGGTTCTCGAAGCATCGCCATATCCGGATTCACCCCTGAAACGGCCTCCCTTCGGCCTGCGCGGCCTGACGGTGCCGACGATCGAAAGCCTTGATCGACGCGGTCTGCTCGAGGCGATCAAAGAGCGGGAGGCCGGCCGTGATACGCCTGGGACGGCGCACTGGATGAAAGGGCAGCGGCGGCCCGCCGGGCATTTCGCGGGCATCCAGTTTTTTCACGACCAGATCGACGCGCAACGCTGGCCTTATCGCCTTGCCGGTTCGGCCAGCAGCCTTGCCACCGATATGGCGAGTATAGAGACCGTTCTGGCGGCGCGGGCCGAGGCTCTGGGCGTCGAGATACGGCGTGGGTTTGCCGTGGAAGGCTTCAAGCAATCCGAGGAGGATATCGCCGTTCAGGCGGGCGGCGCGGTGTTTCGGGGCCGCTGGCTTGTCGGCGCCGATGGCGCTCGCAGCATAGTGCGTAAGGTGGCAGGGATCGCTTTTGCCGGCACTGAACCCGAATTCACCGGCTATTCCGCGCAGGTCGAACTGGCCGATGCCGGGGCGCTGAAGCCCGGCCGCCACTATACCGCTGCTGGCATGTACATGTTCACGCCAACAGGTACGATCGCCATGGCCGATTTCGACGGTGGCGCCTTTCATCGTTCCGCACCAATCACGCGCGAGCATGTCGAAGCCGTGCTGCGCAGGGTCTCGGGCACGGATGTTTCGGTAACAAGGCTTGATCTGGCCACGACATGGACCGACCGCGCCTTCATGGCGGCGGAGTATCGCCGCAAGCGCGTGCTGCTGGCGGGCGATGCCGCCCACATTCACTCGCCGCTGGGCGGCCAGGGGCTCAATCTCGGCCTTGGTGACGCGATGAACCTTGGCTGGAAACTCGCTGCGGTCATCCGCGGCGACGCATCGCCGGACCTGCTCGACAGCTATGCCAGCGAGCGCCAACCCATAGCCTCGCAGGTTCTGGACTGGTCGCGTGCGCAGGTGGCGCTGATGCGGCCCAGCCGAAGCTCGCGGGCGCTGGAAGGCATCATCCGCGATCTCGCCGCCACGCGCGATGGCGCAACCTATTTCGCCGAGCGCGTCTGGGGCATCGGTATCCGCTACGATCTTGGCTCTCCCCAAGCCCTTGTCGGCCGCAGCGCGCCGGATTTCGCGCTCCTTGACGGCACAAGACTGAATGAGCACCTGCGGAGCTGCCATGCGGTGCTACTCGATTTCGATGCGCGCCCAATGCTCGGCAATGTCGCGGAACGCTGGTCTGATCGGCTAGACTACGTTGCGGTGGATGCCGAAGATCGAATGGGACTGAGTGCCTTGCTGGTACGCCCCGATGGCATTGTCGCATGGGCCTGTGACGCCACCCCCGACGAGGCGGAACTTGAAGAGAGTATCGTTCGCTGGCTGGGCGTCTCGGTTCTGGAACTGGAGCGCCCCGATTGTGGATAGGACGGCGTGATGGGATCAAGCGGATTTTGAGATCAGCGAGCGAAACCGTTCGGTCATTTCGGGATTGGCGGGATTATAGACCATCATGTTGAGATCCGAGCGTCCCTCCACCGCAAAGCTTGAAAACTCCAGTTCGATCGTTCCGAGAACCGGGTGGTGGAGGCGCTTGAGGCCCTCATGCATGCTTGTGACCTCATTGTCATCCCACATGGCCTTGAATTCGGGGCTGGCAGCAGAGAGCTCATCGACCAGTTGCTGGATGCCGGCCCCAGCACCGGCGCGCGCAGCATCCGCCCGGAACGCGCCGACGACATAACGGGCGACATTGCGCCAGTCCTCCTGGGCGGTGCGCACCCGTTCATCGGAGAAGATCAGACGCAGAATGTTGCGGTTCTCCCTCGCCAGTTTGCTGTAATCCGTCAGGATGAGGGCGGCGGCCCGGTTCCATGCCAGAACATCCCATGTCGCCGTCCTGATGATGGCGGGGCTGAAGGGCAAGGCGTCTAGCACGCCCTGTAGCCGGGGCGTTATGGTCTTGGGCCGACGGTAACGCTGCTCGGGCGGATGTCCGAAGGCCAGTATATGCAGGTGATCGCGCTCGGGATCGGTCAGCATCAATCCCTTGGCGATGCGATCCAGCACATCCGCCGAGGGCGAACCGCCACGACCCTGTTCCAGCCAGGTATACCAGGTCGGACTTATGTTGGCGCGCTGGGCAACCTCTTCCCGGCGCAGGCCCGGTGTGCGGCGGCGGCCGATGGGAAAACCGAAGGTTGCGGGATCAAGCCGCAGGCGACGATCGCGCAGGAAGGTGCTGAGTGCATTGTCCGTCATTGCCTTTCCTCGCCGCAGCCTGTTGAGAATTATACCATGATAAGGTCACTACTTTAACAGGACAATTCTTCATGAGATCACCTCTCCCGTCAACGCGGGAGATTTATATGCGTGTTTTTCTGACAGGTGCCACCGGGTTCATCGGCTCCCGGATTCTTCGCGAACTGCTGGCGAGTGGCCATGAGGTGACCGGTCTCACCCGCTCGGAGGCCGGCGCAAGAGCGTTGCAGGCCGCAGGCGCTTCCGCCCATATTGCCACGCTGGAAGATGCGGCAGGGCTTGCCGCGGGTGCGGAAACTGCCGATGCCGTCATCCATACGGCTTTCGATCATGATTTTGCGAATTTTGCCGCCAATTGCGAAAAGGATCGCCGGGTGATCGCGGCGCTGGGCTCTGTATTGGCTGGCTCCGAACGGCCGATGCTCATCACCTCAGGGGTCGGCATGGGTGATCCCGGCAATGGCGAACCTGCACGGGAGAATGTGTTCGACACGCATCATTTCAACCCGCGCATCGCCTCCGAACTGGCGGGCCAGGAGCTATTGCAGGCGGGCGTCAATCTCGGCGTCATCAGGCTTCCGCAGGTGCATGACACGGTGAAGCAGGGTCTCATCTCGCCCTATATCGAGATGTCGCGCGACAAAGGCGTCGTCGCTTATGTCGAAGACGGCGGCAATCGCTGGTCGGCTGGTCATGTGGACGATGTGGCAAAGCTATACGTGATGGCGCTCGTTCGGGGTGAACGGGGTGCTCGATATAATGCCGTGGCGGAAGAAGGCGTTGTCGTGCGCGATATTGCCGGGACCGTTGCCGAGGGGCTGGGGCTGCCACTCGTTTCCATAGGCAAAGATGAGGCCGCCGGCCATTTCGGCTGGTTTGCCCTGTTCGCTTCGATGGATCTCAGGGCCTCCAGCGCCCTGACACGGAAGAAGCTCGGCTGGGCGCCGAAAGGGCCGAACCTGCTCGAGGACCTCAGAGCCATGGCCTACTAATCTGGGGGCAGGCGCCCGCTGAGGCGGACGCCCGCCTCCAGCACCAGTTGCGGCGCAGACGGGCCCCGACAACGTTAAAGACGGGAACGAAGAGCACCGCCAGCACGGTCGCCGAAATCATGCCGCCGAAAAGGCCGGTGCCGATGGCGTTCTGCGTCTCCGAACTCGCGCCCTTGGCGATGACAAGCGGCACGATGCCGAGCGTGAACGCGAGCGATGTCATCACGATCGGCCGCAGGCGCAGGCGTGATGCCGCAATGACGGCATCAGTAAGCGTCTGCCCCTCCTGCTGGCGTTTTCGGGCAAATTCCACGATCAGCACGGCATTTTTTGCCGAAAGCCCGATGAGCGTGATCAGGCCGACCTTGAAGAACACGTCGTTCTCCAGCCCGCGCAGATGCACCGCAATGACAGCGCCGATAATGCCGAGCGGCACGACAAGCATGACGGAAAGCGGCACAGTCCAGCTTTCGTAAAGTGCTGCAAGAACAAGGAAAACGATGAGGAACGAAAACGCCATCAGCATGGGCGCCTGCGCACCGGACTGGCGTTCCTGCAGCGATTGACCGGTCCACTCAACCGCAAAGCCCTTGGGCAATTTGGCTGCGAGCCGTTCCATTTCTTCCATCGCCTTACCGCTGGATACGCCCAATGCGGCGGAGCCGGAAATGCTGGTCGAGGGATAGCCGTTATAGCGGGTGAACTGCAGCGGCATTGTCGACCATTGCGGCGTGACGATTTCCGAAAGGCGAACCATCTTGTCGGCATCGTTGCGGACGTGGAGGTTGAGCACGTCATCCACCTGCATGCGGCTTGCGGCCCTGGCCTGCACGATCCCCTGCTGCAGGCGTCCATCGCGCGGGAAATCATTGACATAGGTCGAACCAATGGCCCCGCCGAGCGTATCGGCGATGGTCGAGTAGGACACGCCGAGCGCGCTCGCTTTCTGCCGGTCCACGTTCACGGTGACGCTCGGGCCGCTGGGAAGACCATCGATGCGGACATCGGTCACGAGCTTGCTCTCCGCCGCAAGCCGGGTCAGTTGGGCCGCAGCCTCGCCGAGCGCATTCGCCCCGTGGTTGGCGCGGTCCTGCAGCCGCAACGCAAAGCCCGATGTCGTGCCGAGCTCATCTATTGCGGGCGGCTTGAGGCTGAATATCTGCCCCTCGTCGGCGGCCGCCATCGCGCTCGTCGCAGCGCCGACTTCGTCGTCCACGCCTGTCTTGCGCTCGCCCCATTCCTTGAGCGTGGTGAAGGACATCGCCGTGTTCGGGCCTGAGCCCGAGAAACCAAAACCCATCACCGTCAGATTATTGGCGATGTCAGGCCGGGTCTTGACGTGATTTTCGAAGAGGTCGACGACGACGCGGGTGCGCTCGGCCGTGACCTCCGCCGGCAGGGTGAAGGATGTCATGAAGGAACCCTGGTCCTCATCCGGCACAAAGGCCGTCGAGAGCGTGCCATATCCATAGGCAACCGCGCCGATGATAGCGAGGTAAACCACCATGGTACGCCCGGTCTTGCGCACAAGGATGGCGACCCAGCCGGCATAACGCGCGGTCAGGCGCTCAAAGGCGCGGTTGAACCAGCCGAAGAAACCTTTCTTCTGATGGTGATCGTGACCGACCGGCTTCAGCAGGGTCGCGCACAGAGCGGGCGTGAGGCTGAGGGCCAGAAATGCCGAGAACAGGATCGATACGGCCATCGAGACGGTAAATTGCCGGTAGATCGCTCCAACCGAACCGGAGGCCATGCCCATCGGCAGGAAGACGGCGGTCAGGACCAGCGTGATGCCGATGACCGCGCCGGATATTTCCGTCATCGCCTTGCGCGTCGCTTCAAGCGGCGACAGGCCCTCCTGAGCCATCAGGCGCTCGACATTTTCAACGACCACGATGGCGTCATCGACAATGATGCCGATTGCCAGAACCATGCCGAACATGGTGAGAGCGTTGATCGAATAGCCGATCGCCAGCATGACCGCGAATGTGCCGAGAAGCGCGATCGGCGCAACGATGGCGGGAATAAGCGTGTAACGCAGGTTCTGGAGAAACAGCAGCATGATCAGGAAAACCAGGACCATGGCCTCGGCGAGCGTCTGGACTACCTTCTCTATCGAAACCTTCACGAAGGGTGCCGTATCATAGGAGATGGCGAATTCCATTCCCTCCGGCATGGTCGTGGAAAGCTCCGCCAGACGCTCCCTCACACCGGTGGAGGTGCTCACCGCATTGGCGCCGGGCGTCATCTGAATGGCAGCGGCCGTCGCAGGTTTGCCGCCATCGAGGATGGAGAAGCTCGATGTCTGTGATCCGACTTCGATTGTCGCTACGTCTCCCAGTGTCAGCCTGGAGCCATCCGGGTTAGAACGCAGAATGATCTGCGCGAATTCATCGGGCGTCTGCAATTGACCGCTTACGCTGAGCGGCACGCTGACCTTCTGGCCCGGCACGGTTGGCGTTTCACCCAGACGGCCGGGGGCGACCTGAATATTCTGCGACTGTATGGCCTGTGTCGCCTCGGCCATCGAGATGGAATGGGCCACAAGGCGGACGGGATCGAGCCAGATACGCATCGCCGCTTCGGACCCGAAGGATTGCACGCGACCGACACCGCCGACACGTTTCAGTTCCGGCGCAATGTTGCGGACGAGATAATCATCGAGAGCGAGAGCGTCGAGCGAGCCGTCCCTCGATTTCAGCGAAACGATCATCAGAAATCCTGACGATGCCGATTCCACCGTCAGTCCGGCGCGGCGGACCTGTTCCGGCAGGCGCGGTTCCACGGCCTTCAGCCGGTTTTGAACATCCACCTGCGCAAGCTCGGGATTGGTGCCCGGCTTGAAGGTGACGGTAATGGTGGCCGAACCCGAGGAGTCGGCGGATGAATCGAAATAGAGGATGTTTTTCGCGCTCGAAAGTTCGCGTTCGATCAGGCTCGTCACGCTGTCATTGATCGTCTGCGGCGTGGCGCCGGTATAGGTGGCGTAGATCGAAACGCTGGGCGGAGCGATGACGGGAAACCGTGAGACGGGCAGTTGCGGGATGGACATCACCCCCGCGATCACGATCAGAATGGCGATGACCCAGGCGAAAACAGGCCTGTTGATGAAAAACTGCGGCATGATCTGTCCGCTCCTTAGGTTCGGGTCTCTGGGGCGGCAGGGGAAAAGGGCGACGTTTCAAGCGGCTGTCCGCCCTGGACGCGATCCTGCCCCAGAACGACGATGGTTTCTCCGGCGGCAAGGCCTCCCGTGACGACGTATCGACCGTCGGCCAGCGGCCCCAGTTCCACCGCGCGGCGCGCACCGGTCTTGTCTGCGCCGACAACAACGATCTGCGGCCGTCCGGCCGGATCGCGGATGATTGCTTCCTGCGGCACGCGGATCGCAGCGCCGTATATGGCGCGCGGAACCATCGCGCGGATATACATGCCCGGAAGCAGCTGTTCCTCCGGGTTTGGAACGAGGATGCGAATGCCGAGGCTGCCCGTGGCGCTGTCGACGGAGATGTCGGAGAACAGGACCTTTCCATCGTGGCCGAACGGCTTGCCGGCGATGGTGATGATCTTCACCGGAAGCTCGTCCGGATTTTCGGTCCCTGCCCCGGAAGCCGTGTCACGCAGGGCCTCCGGGCTCATCGCGGACTGGCGAACATCCACATAGACCAGATCGATCTGCTGAATGACCGCCAATGGTGCAGTTGCCGAGGATGAGGCAAGTCCGCCTTCGCTCATGAAGGACTGGCCAATGACCCCACTGATCGGGCTGCGCAGCGTCGCATAGGAAAGCTCCAGCTTTCGCCGGGCGAGAATGGCGCCCGCTTCCGCGACATTCGCCTTCGCCTGCGCAAGGGCGGCGGTGGCGTTATTGAAGGATTCCGCACTGGTGATCTCGCGCGAAGACAGCGATCTGGCGCGCTCGTATTTAACCTGTGCGTTCAGAAGTTCCGCCTCCGCCCGCGCCAGCACGGCGGTTGCAGCGTCTACATCGGCTGAAAAAGGTGCGGGATCGATCTGGAAAAGCGGTGTGCCGGCTTCCACGAAGGCACCTTCCGTGAAGAGCTTCTTCTGGATGATGCCACTCACCTGCGCCCGGATCTCCGCCGTGCGGTAGGCCGACACCCTGCCGGGCAGTTCGTCGTAGACCGTCACGGGTTCCGGCTGAACGGTCATGACGCTGACGCGTGCGGGCGGCGTCGTTTCGGCGGCACCACCGGCACCCGTTCCGTTATCGCTGCAGGCACAGAGAAGAAAGATCGGCAGGCACAGCGCGCCAAGTTTCCAGAAGTATGATCCGCGTCGCATGAGTATCCACCATCCATTTTAAACAACGAGCTCGATGGCGGCTATCTAGGCTCTGTGCATTTGCGCTTTGTGGAGGTTTTGTTGCGGCTTTGTGGAGGCCGGCACCCAATACTCGACGGCGTGGCCGTTCGGTGGCATGGATGTATCAAGGAGTTTGAAGACGATGGCAGAACTAGTTTTGATCGCTGAAGACGACATGAAGATCGCCGGCATTCTCGAAGCCTATTTTACCCGCGAAGGTTTCCGCACCGTGCATGCCCGTGACGGCAAGGTGGCGCTGGAACTTCATCGCGCCCTGAAACCAGATATCGTGCTGGCGGATGTCTCCATGCCGCGGCTGGATGGCTGGGAGGTTCTGGCGGAGATACAAAGGCGCGGCCATACGCCCGTCATCATGGTCACAGCACTGGACAAGGATGTTGATCGTCTTCAGGGGCTGCGCATCGGGGCGGATGACTACATCGTCAAGCCGTTCAATCCCATCGAAGTTGTCGCACGGGCAAAGGCGGTGCTGCGGCGCGCGGGGCTCAGGCAGGCGGGCGCCGTCGTTCGGGTCGGCAACCTGACCATCGATCTCGACAGCTACGAGGCAAAGATCGAAAAAGACGATGCCACCATTCGCCTGTCGCTGACATTGACCGAATTCAGGCTGCTGGCGCATCTTGCGCGCACGCCGACCAAGGCCTTTACACGCGGCGAGCTGGTCGATGCCTGCCTGCCCGGTTCGGATGCGCTGGACCGCACGATAGACAGCCACTTGAGCAAACTGCGCAAGAAACTCGAGCAGGCCGGTGGCGAAGGCATGCTGGCCAGCATTCGAGGTGTCGGTTATCGTCTGGCGGTCGAGCCATGATGCTGAAAAAAGGCCTCAGCCGCCAAATATTGCTGGCCATGTCATCAATGACGGTGATTGCCGGCCTGGTGGTCTTTTTCGGCACCTACATCGCCTTCAGCATCATCTTCTATTTTTATCCCTGGTCTGAAAGCGAGGACAACTGGCTGACGGGCGTTGATTTCATCATCCTCTCCGCCCTGATCTTCATCGCCCTCATCGTTGCCGCCATCGCCTCCGTCCGCTTGACCCGGCGCATTCTGCAGCCGCTCGAATCCCTCGCCCACAGCGCGAGACGCATCAAGGACGGCGATCTTTCGGCGCGCGCCCTGCCGGGTGATCATTCTTTGGGAGAGACAGCCCATCTCGTCGAGGACTTCAACGCCATGGCCCAGCGTCTGGAGGATATGGCGGCGGATATGAAGCTCTGGAATGCAACCATTGCCCACGAGTTGCGCACGCCGCTCACTATCCTCAAAGGTCAACTGCGCGGCATGATCGACGGTGTGTTCGAACCGGATGAGACGTCGCTTCAGGGTCTCGTGCTGCAGGTGGATTCCCTTGCCCGGCTTGTCGAGGATCTGCGCACCGTCACACTTGCCGATAGCGGCCATCTCGAGCTGCGTATCGAACCCGTGCGGCTGAAGGAAGAAATAGAGCAGCTTGCCGCCGTGCTGGAACAGGAATTGAGGCAGGAAGGTTTCGAGCTTCGGCTTCACCTCTCCGATATGGTGGTGCGGGCCGATACCATGCGCATTCGACAGGCCCTCCTTGCGCTCATCACCAATGCGCGCCGTTACGCCCTGGGCGGCGCGATCGACATAAGCCTTGGCGTTGAAAACCGTGTCACGGTCTTGCGGGTCACGGACGAAGGGCCCGGGCTTGACGGTGATATCGCTCCTTGCGCCTTCGAACCGTTTCGAAGGGGTAGCCAGACCGGCTTGACGGAAGAGAGCGGCAACGGGCTCGGCCTTTCCGTCGTTCGCGCAATCGTGGAGGCTCACGGCGGCAAGATACGTTATGCGCCATCTGAAAAAGGCGGCGCCATGTTCGAAATTTCGCTCGGTCAGCCAGTGTCCTGACCGCAACCAGCGCCCGCTGCCGGTTGCCACCCATCTCCACACATTCTCCACACTTCCTCCATGAAACCACAAAGCGCAGCCGGTAGCGTTCAGGCTGCGGAAGTAGTCGCCGCCGCAACAGCGACGTCTCACTGCCGCGATCTGGCATTTTGATGGTGAAAACAATGACGGTGTCTTTCGACCCGAACCACGTCCCCCCGCCCTCGCCGCTTCATGCGCACCGGTGGATCATTCTCATTGCGGTCATGCTGGCATTTCTGCCTGTCGTTCTCGACATGACGATCCTGCATATCGCCGTGCCGTCGCTGACGCTTGCGCTGCAGGCATCGACCACACAGGTCCTGTGGATCATCGATATCTATTCGCTGCTCATGGCCGGTTTGCTGGTGCCGATGGGCACCCTCGCCGACAGGATCGGCCACAGGAAAATGCTGCTGACGGGCCTGTTCGTTTTTGGCCTCGCCTCCGTCGTGGCGGCGTTTTCGCTTACGCCGTCGATGTTGATCGCCGGACGCATCCTGCTTGCATTTGGCGCGTCGATGATCATGCCCTGCGTGCTCGGCATCATCAGGCGCACATTCGAAGATCCGGGCGAGCGCGCCATGGCGCTCGGCCTTTGGGGAACGGTCGGCGCAGCGGGTGCGGCGGTCGGCCCGCTGGTGGGCGGCGCCCTTCTCGAGCATTTCTGGTGGGGATCGGTCTTCCTCATCAATGTTCCCGTGGTGCTTGTGATCATGCCGATCATCGCCTTCATCCTCCCGGAAAAGGAAATCCTCTCTCCGGGCAAATGGCAGATAAGCCAGGCCCTGCTTTTGATCGTGGGGATCATCGGACTGGTCTTTGCCGCCAAAACCGGTTTCAGCGGTAAAGAGCCGTTCGCAATCGTCGGACTGGCCCTTCTGATCGGCGCGACTGCCCTTGCAATCTTCGTTCGCAACCAGCTCTCCGTCGCAGAACCCATGCTTGACGTGACGCTCTTTTCCCGCCCGGCCATCGTCACGGGTGTCGGCATGGCCGTCGTCACCGCCGGAGCGCTTGCGGGCGTCGAGCTTACGCTTGCGCAGGAGCTGCAGTTCGTCCTCGGCAAGTCGCCGCTGCAGGCCGGCCTCTTCATGCTGCCCATCATGGTCGCGGCGGCCGTTGGCGGCCCGGTTGCCGGCTTCCTGTCGAACCGTCTCGGCCTTCGGGCGGTTGCGAGCGCCTCGCTTCTTGTTGCAGCCGCCTGCCTTGTGACGCTGGCGCAGTCCGATTTCCATGATCCGGGCCTCGCCGTGCCGGCATGCCTGACATTGCTCGGCCTATCCCTCAGCATCGGCCTGACCGCCTCGTCGATTGCCATCATGGGCGCAGTTGAGGCTGAAAAGGCGGGCGCTGCCGGCTCCCTGGAGGCAACGGGTTACGAACTCGGCGCGGGCCTCGGCATCACTTTCTTTGGCGTGGCGCTATCGGCGATCTACATGGGGGCGCTGGTGCTGCCGGCCGGCATTCCGCCACAACTGGCCGACGCGGCAAGCCACTCGATCGGCGATACCTACGTGTTGGCGGGAAAATTGCCGCAAGACCTCGCGGCAGCTCTGGTAACCGCCGGCAAGAGCGCCTTTTCACAGGCGCATGCGGTTCTGCTGACCGCGGCGGGAACCTTGATCGGTCTGCTTTCGGCAGCGGTCTTCTTTGCCCTGAAAAATGTGAAGGCGGGCCACTGAGCCCGTCTTTTCATCATTCGCCAAAATCAATCGGGCCGAATGGACCTCGATCAAGGAGATATTGCGATGTCACACATCATCAATGAGAGCCGAGCCGTAAAATATCCCCTGCCGATACGCTGTCTGCATTGGGTAAGGGCGGCGCTCATCATCGGGCTTATCGCATCCGGCTGGTACATGACGCGATTGCCGGAAAGCGACATGGCCACCGCCTCGATCTTTTATCCCAACCATAAACAGTTCGGCGTTCTGGTCTGGCTGCTTGCCCTCGTTCATCTGGCGCTTCGCTGGCGCTACAGGCAGATCATGCCTTCAGCGCCATCGGGTCTGGCGCCATGGGAGAGAATTCTCTCCCATGCGGTACACAAGCTCCTGATCCTGTTGACTTTCCTTGTGCCGCTGCTCGGATATTCGCTGTCCAGCAGTTTTTCCCAGAGCGACGGGGTACCGTTTTTCGTGATTTCACATCTGCCGGAGCTGCTCCCCAAAAACGACAGCGCCTTCGTGGTTTTCCAAACGCTGCATCGATACGGCGCTTACGCAATTCTGGTTCTGATCGGCCTTCACGTGTTGGGTGCTCTCAAACACAGGCTCATGGACAGACGCGGCCCGACCGATGTGCTTCCGCGCATGTTATGACGGGGCTTGACCGATAAATCCCGGCAGCATCGGAAAACCGATGCTGCCTCTCGATATGGTGGATGTTCAGGCGGCAGGCATCACTTGCCCGACGCCGGCCTGCCAAGGCCCAGCAGGTGGTAAAAGGCAATCGCCCCAATTGTTGCCGTGCCGATACCATCAAGCGTGAAGCCGGCGACATTAAGCTTGAAGTTGCCCGCGCCCAATACCAGCGCAATACCCACGGTGATGAGGTTGCGGGGTTCGGAAAAATCGACCTTGTTTTCAACCCAGATCCGTCCGGCGGTCGCAGCGATGAGACCGAAGACCACGACAGAAAGGCCGCCGATGACCGGCCCCGGTATAGTCTGAATGAGCGCACCGAATTTCGGCGAGAAGCCGAGAATGATGGCGACCAGAGCAGCCACGATGAAGACGAGCGTCGAGAAAATGCGGGTTATCGCCATGACGCCCATGTTTTCGGCATAGGTCGTCATGCCGGTTCCGCCGAAGGCGCCTGAAAACATCGTCGCAATGCCGTCGCCGATAAAGGCGCGGCCGAGATAACGATCAAGGTTCTGCCCGGTCATCGCGCCTATCGCCTTGATATGTCCGAGATTTTCCGCCACCAGAATGACGACGACCGGCGCGATCAGGGCAATCGCGGATCCTGAAAACACCGGTGCGGTGAATGTCGGCAATCCGAACCACGGTGCAGCCGCCACGCCCGAGAAGTCGACAGACTTGCCAAAGCCGAAGCCGTTGGCGAGCACGAGATAAGCGAGATAGGCAATCGCGCCGCCGAGAAGAATGGGCAAACGGCGCGCCATGCCGGGGGCATAGACAGCAATCGCACCGACCGATGTGACAGTCAGGATCGCAATCCAGCGCGACAGCTGGTCGCCATCGGGATTGCCGGGGCCGGAGCCGGAAGCGCTTGCGATCGCAATGGGGGCGAGAACGAGACCGATTGCTGCAACGATCGCGCCGGTCAGAACCGGCGGCATCAACTTTTCGATCCAGTTATGGCCAGCGATCATGACGATGACGCCGATCAGCGCATAAAGCACACCGGCGGCGATGATTCCGCCGAGTGCCAGCGCGATATCAGGACTTGCCGCACCCGCGGCTGCACCCGTTGCCACAAGCACGGGCCCGATGAAGGCAAAGGAGGAGCCGAGATAGCTCGGCACACGACCGCCGACGGCAATGAAGAAAATGAGCGTCGAGATACCCGAAAACAGGATCGAGACATTCGGATCGAACCCCATGATCAGCGGCGCAAGAACCGTGGAACCGAACATCGCCACGACATGCTGAAGACCGAGCACCGCTGTCTGTCCCGCAGGCAGCCGCTCATCGGGCAGGATGCGCCCTTCGGTTTTCAGTCGCCAGCGCGGAAAATAACCACCGGTATCGCTCATGTCGTCCCCCCAGGAAACAGCCGGCACGCGCTTCCCGGGCTTTCCCGTTTCAGTTCGTAGCCGCGCAGAGATTTGCTTTTATGATTTGCGCGTGTAACCGAGATCGAATCGGCAGCCGGCGCATCTTTTCTCCGTTAGCGCGATTAGATGTCGCTGTCATCGGGAATGGATTGTTTCCACCGGGATACATTTTTGAGGCGGATTGGCGGCGAAGTGTAGTCGTGAAGGTTGAAGCCGCGCCACCTTGCCTGCCCTGGCTTTCCTCGTGCCATAGCATCCCGTCGTTTTGACCCGAGGTTTCCTTTGGGGACCGCAACGCGACATTCGCGATACCATCCCAAATGATTATTCAGCCGGGGCTGGCTTCGCCCTCATACCGTTCAACCGCAGCAGGACCGCCAATGCCGCTGTGCTCATGATACCGAGCACGGCAAACACCGCGTGTGGGCCGATACTGCCCATCAACGCCGCCAGCACCGGCGGAGCCAGGGCGTTGATCAGGTTCATCGGCAGGGCGATGGTGGCCATTGCAGCCGCGTAATCAGACTTTTCGAAAAACACCAGCGGCATGGTCGCCCGCGCGACGGCAAAGGCGCCACTGCCGATACCGAACAACGCAAGATAACCGCCCACAGACAGAAATCCCGCCCCTCCGAGCCAGATTGCGGTGAGGCCCATGGGGATCATCACCCCCGATATGACCGCCGTGGACAGCCCATCCCATTTCTGTCCACCCGCAAGGTCAATGACGCGCCCTCCAAC
Organism: Agrobacterium tumefaciens str. B6; assembly: GCF_001541315.1. GTDB lineage: Bacteria > Pseudomonadota > Alphaproteobacteria > Rhizobiales > Rhizobiaceae > Agrobacterium > Agrobacterium radiobacter. The sequence goes on from NZ_LMVK01000007.1 coordinate 38,551, forward strand.
CTTGAAAACACCGAGCAGGGAGGCGACCGCAACGGCGCCGGCAAGCTCCATTCCCATCGCCTGCAAAAGCTGTATGCCAAGAGCATCGACGCCGAAGGTGACAAAGCTGTTCAAGGCGATGGCGGTGACCAGAAAGATAAAAACCCGCCCTCTTCTCTCGCTGCCCGGTCTCGCCGTGGGCTGAGCCGCTCCATCGGTGACCGGCAGGCCAAAAAACACCAGCGGGCAGACAACCATGAGCATGATGCCGGCGTAAATGGAGACAGCGCCGCGCCATCCCAGCCCGTGATCGAGGAACGTGGTGATCGGCCAGAAGATACTGCCGGCCAGTCCGGTCACCAGCATCAGCGTTCCAATCAGGCTGCGCGCCCTGTCCGCTGCATATTCGGCAATATAGGCATAAGCAGACGTTGTGAGGAACATCGCGCCGGCAAGTCCCGTCAACGCCCAGCTCATCCAGAACATGGCGAGGTTCACAGACAGGGCGAGCAGGAACAGGCCCAATCCCATGATGCCGGCACCGGTCGCCATGACACGCCGCGTACCGAACCGCCGGAACGCGCGACCCACCCAAGGCGCGGCAAGCCCCATTGCCGCGAACATGACAGAGGTTCCCACGAAAACCGATGGCAGGGAGGTCGCAAATTCTGTCGCGACCGGGCCGGCCAGGACGGGCAGGATGCCAACCGCACCCCAGCCGGTTATCTGGGTAAGAGCAATGAGAAGGAGGACGTAACGAGAGTGCATCGTCCACCCTTAGAACCGAAGCGTGATGGCCTGATGACGGCGCGGGCACCACCCGCCTCCGGGGTGACCGGTGCGAATGGCGCGAGGGTAACGAGTTCCCGCGTCGCAATGAGGAGCACCGAAATGCCGCTTCCTATTCCGCCTTTTCAAGCGCCGTCAGGATCTCATAGGCCGCGGAGACACGTTCCTCGTTGGGATAGTTTTTATTGGCCAGAATGACGATGCCCAATTTCTGTCTGGGGATGAACGCCACATAGGCGCCGAAACCATTGGTGGAGCCGGTCTTGTTGATGAAGACATCCTGACGCGGCTTCATCGGCGGAGAGATTTCAGAAGCCGGAACGGTCTTGAGCAACGCACCGGAATTCAGCTCTCGCAGCGTCTTAAGCGGCGTTGGATGGGCATATTGCTCCCAGACCATATCCTGCGTCATGGCGTCGACGCTGAAATATCCCGTATGGGTGTTGGTGAGCGCCTGCTGGATTTTTCCGTCCAGCTTTTCAAGGCCCATATTGGCGTTGACGAAGCGGATCATGTCCTGCGCTGTCGATCTGACGCCGTAGGCCTCGGATGAAAGAATGGCGGGCGTCATGCGGGCTGGTTCGCCGGTTCGTTTATAACCCTGCGCGTAGTCACCCATCTTTGCCTTGGGCACCACGGTGAAGGTGTTCTTCAGGCCAAGCGCGGGGAACAGCGTGTCCTGCATGGCGCCATCAAAGCTCTGCCCCATGGCTTTTGCGGTGATGTATCCCAGCATTCCGATGCTGGGATTGGCGTAGCTTCGGTGCGTTCCGGGCTTGTAGGAGGGTTTCCAGGCCTTGAGATAGGCCAGCAACTGCTGTTCCGTCTTGATGTTGTCGGGCACCTGAATCGGAAAGCCGCCGGCAGTGTGGGTGCCGAGATGCATCAGCGTGACATCGCCGAAAGGCTTGCCCTTCATGGAAGGAAGATAATCTTCGACCTTGCCGGAAAGCGAGAGCTGGCCGTTTATCTCGGCATAGGTGCTGAGCGTGACGGTGAATGTCTTGGAGATGGAGCCGAGTTCGAACAGCGTCTGCGGGGTCACGGGCTCATTCGTGCTTTTGGACATGACGCCATAGGTGAAGATGTGGCTCTGACCATCAACGCTGATACCAACGGCAAGACCGGGGATGCCGTTCTTCTCCATGACCGGCTTGATCGCGGCATCCGTTATCGCTTTCAGCCTCGTTTCATCGGCGGCAAAGGCCTCCGTGAACAGGCTCGTCGAGAGCAACGCAGCCAGTGCGATATGTCTGCGATTAAGTTTCATCTTTCGCATTCTCCAAAACCTTGAGTGGATTTTCGGCTTGTTCGCCATCCCCAGCGAAAAACGTTTAACCGCCCTACATTGCACGAACAAATCATGATATCTCGGAAGAGACACAAGAAAATCTAGGTCTTGAATGGTTCGGCAATTTCTTCCCCTGAACGGCTTGCGGGCCTTTGAAGCATCCGCCCGGCACCTGAGCTTCACCCGCGCGGCCATCGAACTGTGCGTGACGCAGGCGGCCGTGAGCCAGCAGGTGAAGGGGCTGGAAAAGCGGCTGGGGGTTGCGCTGTTTCAGCGGCTTCCACGCGGGCTGAAAATTACCGCCGAAGGTGAGGCCCTGCTGCCGACGGTGACCAGCTCCTTCGACCAGATGGCGACGACGCTCGACCGGATCGAGGCCGGACAGGTGCGCGAGCTGCTGTTTCTGGGTGTCGTGGGAACCTTTGCCGTGAGCTGGCTGCTGCCACGGCTGCAGGCGTTTCAAAAGCAGCATCCCTTCATCGATGTGCGGGTTTCCACCAATAACAACCGCGTCGATATGGCGGCGGAAGGGCTGGATTTCGCCATCCGTTTCGGCCAGGGCTCCTGGCACGGCACGGATGCCTTTCGACTATTCGAGGCGCCTCTTTCCCCCCTCTGCACCCCGAAACTGGGGGAGACGCTGAAAACGCCCGCCGATCTGATGGAAGCGACGCTGCTGCGCAGCTACAGGGCCGATGAATGGAGCAACTGGTTTGCGGCCGCCGGCGTAACGCCTGCAGCACAGGTGAATGCAGGCATTGTTTTCGACACGTCTCTGGGCATGATGGAAGCCGCCCTGCAGGGGCTCGGCGTGGCGCTGGCGCCGCCATCGATGTTTTCGCGGCATCTCACCTCCGGTGCAATCATCCAGCCTTTTCCGGTTACCATTTCGCTCGGAAGCTATTGGCTGACCCGGCTGCAATCGAAACCGCCCACACCCGCCATGCAGGCCTTCTCCGACTGGATGTTCGAGACCATGGGCACCGCAGTATGACGACTATATCAAGGCAAGTAGAACGCCGCCGGCCGCGCAGAGGACCACCACGGCCCATGGCGGCGTTTTCCAGATCGTCAACAGGATGAAGCCTGTCAGCGCCAGGGCGAAATCCTTCGGGGTGAAGATGGCGCTTGTCCAGACCGGATCATAAAGCGCTGCGCCGAGAATGCCGACGACGGCGGCATTTGCGCCACGCATGGCAGCCTGCGCCAGAAGGTGCTTGCGGAACCCTTCCCAGAAGGGCAGCGCGCCGACGAGCAGCAGCATGCCGGGAAGGAAGATCGCAACAAGGGCGATCGCCGCGCCCGCAACACCGTTGGGCTGCGGCCCCACCACCGCACCGAGATAGGCGGCGAAGGTGAAGAGCGGGCCGGGCACGGCCTGGGTTGCGCCATAACCCGCGATAAAGGCATCTTCCGTAACCCAGCCTGTGGCGACGACTTCGGATTGCAGCAGCGGGAGCACCACATGGCCGCCGCCGAAGACGAGCGCGCCTGCGCGATAAAAGGCGTCGAACAAGGAGAGGCCCTGTGAAGCTGCCGCCGCCGCAAGCAGCGGCAGGAGGGCGAGAAGCAGGGCGAAGGCGGCAAGCGCTACGTATCCGACGCTTTTGGGCACCCGGAAGGCGAGATGGGTGGCCTGCCCCGCGGCATCCGAACGACAGAAGACAAGCCCGGCAACGGCGCCAATGGCAAGCGCCAGAACCTGCCCGAAGGCGCCGGCGAGAAACACCACGCAGACGATGCCGGCCAGCGCGATGCTGGCGCGTTCACGATCCGGCGCGAGGCTTTTCGCCATGCCCCAGACCGCCTGCGCGACGACGGCGACGGCGACGATTTTCAGCCCATGCAGGAGGCCGGTGCCGACCGGCCCATCGATGGAGGCGGCGACCATGGCGAAGAGAAGGAGGAGAATGGCGGATGGTAATGTGAATGCCGTCCAGGCCGCCAGCGCGCCGAGCGGACCTGCGCGCAGCAGCCCCAGCGCAAACCCCACCTGGCTGGAGGCCGGGCCGGGCAGAAACTGGCACAGCGCCACAAGATCGGCGTAACCGGCCTCATCGATCCATTTGCGCCGCACGACCAGCTCATCGCGAAAATAACCGAGATGGGCGATGGGGCCGCCGAAAGAGGTGACGCCGAGCTTCAGGAAGGCCGCAAAAACCTCGCCGGGCGTGCCGTGTCTCTGGCTGCGCACTTCGGTCTCTATGGTTCGTGTTGACGATTTCACGAAAGAACTCCCTGCGTGCAACGGCTATTCGTCAACACATATCGGCCTCAAGACGGTTTCGGTATCAGACACCATTATGACAGGGATATGAAGGGGCTGGCGGCAGGGACGCCGGAAAGTTGCGAGAACTTTCCAGCGTCGTCTGGCGATTATCCGACGAAGGGCCTATCGCTCGGTCGGCAATAAATCGGAGAAGTGCGAAATCCAGCCATTTTCATCCGTACCGCCGGAAAAACCCGTTGCCTCCCAGATGATGTGATGCCTGTTGCTGCCGTTGTGAATGGTCACCGCGGCGGCGATGGGGGTCGGCGACCGCCACGAAAAGTTGCGGTTCGGACCGGGCTCGATATGGCTGAGGGATTCAAGCTGGACATCATCGAGGAACAGCACCGTGCTCATCTGGGTCTCATAGAGGTTTTCCCATCGCGCCTGCGCCAGCGCATTTGCCGCTGCAACGAGAAGATTGCTCTCGCCGACGGGATCGGCGAGGGCCGCCAGACGCCATGCCGCGAAGATATTGGTGATATCCCCCGTGCTGAGCCCGAGGCTCGACAGGAATTCGATGGTCTGCGCATTGCCGAAAGCATCATAGCCCGCTTCACCAAAGGGCCGGATATGCTTGACCACGAAATTGCTGAGAATTGGCATGTTTGTCTCCTTTTTTTGGACATGAGCCACCTGTTTCCGGACGTTGACGTGCGGGATCGCATGGTGGGATTCTGTGTTGATTGGGTGCCGGGATATCTCCGGCAATCGATGGGAATGCGGTTAGTGTTCGGCTTGCCGGCCTAACCGAAGGTGATGGCGACGCGGGCCGGCATGCCCAAAAACTCCTGCAGGCCGAGGCGCGTTCTGGCGCCGCCCCTCCCGGCCGGCCATGGGTCGAGAATATGCAGTTCGAGATCCTTGCCGTTCACGGTGTAGCCGTAGACGAGGTAATAGTGGTATTCGGTTCCGATCACGAAGACGCGGTTGTTATCGATCTCGCTCCTGACGATATCGGCCGTCAGACCGTTGACGAAATGGCCGCCGGTCGTGGTGTGATCGAAGGCGTTCCACTGGCTGGACACCAGCTTGACGATATTGCTGTTCGGATTTGCCCCACCCAGTTCAAGGATGCCGGCGGATTGATCCAGAACCTGCGCAAGCTCCCAGCGTTCCTGAACCTGCGGATCGACGGTCGCGAGCGCTGCGGTATTGCGTCTCGCAATGTCGTATTGCGTGGCCGCAGGAAGCCCGCGATAGGCCCGCACCATCTGCTCGACGGCGGCAAAGCACCAGGCGGCGGTGTCCTGAGGCACCAAAACGGGAGGGTTATTGACTGTCGGCATGGTCTTCTCCTTTCTGAAAATGACGCGGCATGGGGCGCTTCGATGGCGGCCCGGTGCCCGTCGTTGATTTGGTGAATGTCGAAGTTCCGGCGGCCGTCCTGCCGGCATATGCGCCGGCAGGACATGCCCATGATCCATGCCAAGGGGGACGATTCCGGCTGAGACCATGGATGCGCTTCCTGCCGGGCCGGAAAGGGAACGGCAGGGTCTCAGGGGATCAGGCGGTCTTGCTCAGATCCTGACGATAGGCCTGCAGCGACGCGATTTTTGCGTCCGCAGCGGCCTCGCGTTCGGCGACGATGGCCGAGAGCTTCTCCGCGACACCTGCCAGATAGGCCGGCAGATTGGCACTGTCGATATATCCGCCCTGCAACTTGTTCAGCTTCGACCATCCTTCGGCAAAGCTGCGGTTGAAGCGGTCGGAGACGATCACCACCGCGTGCCACTGGGCGGTTTGCCTGACGAAGAACTCGTCGACAGAACGGATGAGCTGCGCGAAGCGGTTCTTTCGCAGCGTCTCCTGCCCGGCGACATTTTCAATGCCGGTGATCTGATGCTGGGCATCATCTGCAACCGCTTGCATGAAATCGGCGAAGCCCTTGAAGAAGAAGGCTATTTCTTCAACGATTTCCTTCATGCGTTTCAGCGCCGAAATGCTGACATTGAGCGATTGTACCGCAAGCTTGATCTTGTCATCCTCTGCCTGCTTTCCCTTCAGGAGGGCGTTGATCCTGATGAGCTCGGCCGCCTGGGTACGGCGCTCCTTCTCATAGGCCTCCGCCTTGTCGATCATCTGCATCTGGATTTCGCGCAGGCTGGCCGCCTGCTGCTGCTGCTCTTCGGAAAGCTTGCCCAGCCCCTTGTCCAAAGCATCGAGCGAGGCCTGCAGGCTGGAAATAACCGTTTGCTGAGCGGCGATCTTTTCTTCCTGCGCCTTGAGTTCCGCGGCGCGTGCAGCCAGACGTTTATCGAGTTCGGCAAGCTCGATGGCCTTGCTCGATTTGGGGTCGGCGCTTTCCGCGTCGTCCGCAAGCTTTGCCTTGGCGTCCTCGAGCGACTTGACATCTCCCTTCAGAGCGTCGCGTTTTTCCTCGCTCTTGCGAAGCTCGGCTTTCTTTTCGGAAAGCTCGCTCTGCTTGGCGGCCGCATCGGCCTTGCTTCCGCCGCCTGACGGGGTGCGGGAGCCGCCGCCCTGCCCCTGCCCGTCCGTATCCTGTCCGGCCTTGGATTGTCCTGAAAGTGCGCCGCCAACCGACGAGGCCAGCATGGAGGCGGGACCGCCTGCCACCATGGCAATGGCGGGAATCGCGCTTGAAATCATCTGCGCGCCGACCCGGACGATCGACATGACAAAAGCACGCTGCTCGGCCGTATTGGCCCGCTGCTCATATTCCCGAGCCTTCTTTTCGAATGCCGCAACCTGTTCCTTGAGATCGTTGACAAGCGATTCAAGCTGTTCCCGTCGTGCGTCAGCCTCCCGGATTTCCCGTTCCATCACCGCTTTATCGGCGAGGCGTTTGCTCAAGGCTGTTTCGCTCATATCCGTGGTTTGGGCCGTGTCCCTGATGATGGCGTCATAGGTCGCAGCAAGGGCAAGAAGCTCGTCTCGAACGCTGAGCGCCCTATCCCGGATGCCCGTTGCGAGCTTTATCAGATCGTTGGAGACGAATGCCTTTATTTCGGCCTGATCGTTTTCTTCCCTGACATCGAGCCAGTCCGGGAAAAGATCGGCGATAGACAGACCGATGCGGGTCGCCGCCTCCATCGCATTCTTCATGACTATTTCGCTTTTCTGCTGCGACGTGATCAGCCTGTTCATGATAGCGCTGATGCGGACGCGAATATCGCCGTTTTCCTGCGGTGTTGTGTTGTAGGCGATGTAAAGCAGATCAATCGCATTGTCGGTGTCGCGCTTGGCGCGCTCGACATCATAGGTTCCCTGGATCTTATCGACATAGGACCGGACAAGCGCCGTATCCGACTTGGGAAGGCTGAAATTCGGTTGCGAAACGATCGCATCGACGCCGGCGTCGATTGCGCTGTTGATCTGGGCGGTCCGGCTTTCGAAAGTCACGACATTGTTCATTTTCATGCTCCTGTTGATGGGTGGTTACGGAGAGTCATGGGATTGATCGTTCACGATCCGCACTGCTTCTTCGCGTCGTCCGGCAGTCCGGCCTCGGTGGAGGAAATGAACTGCGGCACGTCTTTGGTCAGGCCGTCGATCTCGGTGGAGAGCCGCGTAACCTGACGTATTTTCGCGTCGTCAGGATTGACCTCGCTCGCTTCCTTCAGAGCGCTGGTGAAGTTGCCGACCTGAATGTTGAAGTCCTGAACCTTGACGTTGATGGTGGAGATCGTCGCTTTGAGCTTGGTGATCTGCTCCTCCAGAGTTTTCACCGCTTTCTCGTTCTCCGCGTGGCTCTGCTGTGCCGCCGCAAGCTGGCGGCGATTGTTTTCGAGCTGGTTGCGAACGCCTTCAAGAGCCGCCCGGGCATTGTCCAGACGCGGCTGCGCGGTGCGGTATTCCCTCTCCGCATCATTCATCCAGCCCAGCGCCTTGACCGCCGCGTCACCCGCCTGGCAAATTCCCGGCAGGAAGAAGAGGACGCCGCTGCATATTTTTACTCGCTTGGCCTGCTCGTCCATTTCCTTCCGGGCTTTTTCGAAGGTGGCCTGACGCGCCCTGACGTTCTCGCTCTCGGACTGAACCAGCTCCTCATAGCCCTTCACGCTGGTTTCGGACTGCACCACCTGCCGCTCCAGCTCGATCTGCAGGTACATGGCCTGCCCCAGCGCCTTCTCGCGGTCGGCGCTGAGCTGCTGTTGCGCCGTCAGATGTTCCATCAGGCACACGGATCGGCGGCCGAGCAGCTCGCGGCTCGCTTCCGCCTGCTCCAGTTTCGACTGGAAAGCCGCCGTCTGCTCGGCGGTGAGGGTTGCCGCGTTCGCAAGGGCCGGCTGGCCCATGGACGGGATATCGAATTGCATCGCGATGGCCGCAAGGCCAACAAAAACAACATGTTTAAGTTGAATCATTTCAACCTCCTCTGAAGAATCGGGGATGAATAAAAGGCATGACGGGCTCTACGCGCCGCCCGGCATCGCTGCCGACCGCGCCCGAGACATGGCAGTAACATTCGGGTGTCATGTGGTTTCGGATGCATCTTTCGCGATGTCGTCAATGCCTAAAAAGCAACCATCAAAGATTGTATTCATGGCAAATGGACGAAAGATTTCGCATCCATGGCTTCATTAAATTATGCAATAAAAACAGTAGATAACTTTATTGTCAGCGTCACCCTCGCAAACCGTCTCAAAAGGGAACACATTTTAACGCGCCCCTTAACATTCAATTTATGAGAGTATTTTTTAATACCGCGCAACAGAGCCCCGGGGGAGTGCAACAAAATGCACGCATCTTCCGGAGCGGAACCTTTCGGCTGTCACGCCTGCCCCAAGCAGCCGTCGTCAGCGAGCAGAACTCACGTTTTCGAATTCGCCATAAAGTAGCGAAGAGCAAAAAACCACGGGAGAAAGGTATCCGGAAAAGCAGGCGCTCCAGTTTCAAAGACGCACCCCAAAAGGGACTTCGTCCGGCCTCAGCCGGACGTGCTTCGAGAGAGGCTGGGCTTACTTGCGAACCGCATCCTGAACGATGACGCCTTTGGTGATGCTGTCACCCATCTTTGCACCCGCATATCGGCCGTCTTCAAACAGGAGCAGCGCCTCGTCCGCGCGTTCGGAGACTTCGGCGCTTTCGCCACCGTCATGTGCGCCGTCGGCCTCGGATCTGCTCATGGCGGGCAATTTACGCTGGCGGCGGTTCAGGCGGTCGTCGTTCCACGCGGCTGGGCATCCAGCCGCAGGACACGCGCATTGATCGACTGGCTGGAACTGGAAGATACGGCGCAGCGGCACCCGCCAGGCGGCGATAATCGCGAGCGGCCGTGGAGCCTGAATGGCTGGCTCATTGCGGCAATCGAGACGCTCGCCACGGCCTATCTCACCGCGGCTTCGCCATGGGAAATCTCCCCGGCAATGGAGGCATCAGGCGAAGAGGCTATCGGAACAGACGCCGTTATCGACGGTGTGAGCTGGTCACTGCGGCACGCGCAGGACTTGTTTTTTCTTTCGGAGGAGATGCGGATGTTCCTTGGGCATGCGCCCGGTTTCCCCATCCTGTTGGACTTGCTGTCGGCCGCGAAAACAGGCGCTTGCGATGCGACGGGTTGCGCGTTCTCCCGCAAGGCGGCGGCACGGGCCTATGGGATCAGCCGCGCTCACGTCACGGCCATGCTTGCCAGAGCCGAGCGGCTGAACATGCTGAAGAGAAATGGATCAAGAATAGTTCTGAGCGATCTGACATTGCACAACGTCCAGCGCGATCTGGCCTATCAGCTGGCATTCGTCATTTTGTGGTCGGAGATAGTGAAAACCTCACGATCTCAACCTCACGATACTCCGGAGAGCCTGTCTGGCCGGAATACCTCCAGCAATCCGTGATACGGTTTGACAAGTGGCGTGGCATAAGCGCCGCGCTTTGCGGTTGACAGCCCCATGGACACCAGCGATTCCGCCTGTTTGACGGCCGCCGCGACGCCATCGACAACCGGTACACCGAATTCATCGCGCAGTTCGGCGGCAAGGTCGGCCATGCCGGCGCAACCCAGCACGATCGCCTCCGCCCTGTCCTCTTTCAGCGCCAGCGAGATTTCCTCCCGCAGCCTTTCGCGGGCGTTCGAGCCGGGATCTTCCAGCGACAGGACAGGAATATCGGCAGCGCGCACGTTGCAGCGGGCGGACATGCCGTAACGGTGGACGAGATGTTCCAGAGGCAGCCGTGAGCGTTCCATCGTTGTGACGATGGTGAATTTCTGCGCGATGAAGGCGGTGGCGGAGACCGCCGCCTCGCAGATGCCGATAACGGGAATATCGGCGAGCGCGCGGGCCGCATCGAGCCCGGTATCGTCGAAACAGGCGATGACCGCCGCGTCGGCTCCCAGCGCCGGGGCCTTTGCAAGCTCCAGCAGGAGGCCGGGCACGGCGAAAACCTCGTCGTAATAACCTTCGATGGAGACGGGGCCCATGGACGAGGTGACGGCCAGTATTTCCGTATCGCGGCCGGCTATCCGCCTCGCGGCGTCGGCGATGGTCGCGGTCATGGATTGCGTGGTATTGGGATTGATGACGAGAATGCGCATTTTACGTTTCTTTATCCGCGTGAATGGCGGCGATTGAGCGTAACGATCAGGCCAAGCGTGGCCGCAATCACCAGGAAGGAAAACAGGGTTGTAACAGCACCGAGCGCATAAAGCACCGGCGTCGTGACATTGGTGGTCATGCCGTAGATTTCCAGCGGCAGCGTGTTGTAGGTGCCTGACGTCATCAATGTACGGGCGAATTCGTCATAAGAAAGCGTGAAGCCGAACAGGCCGACGCCGATCAGGCTCGGCGCTATCATCGGCAGCACCACATGGGCGAAGGTCTGCCAGGAAGACGCGCCGAGATCGCGGGCGGCTTCTTCATAGGACGGCGAAAAGCGGTTGAAGACGGCGAGCATGATGAGTACGCCGAAGGGCAGCGTCCAGGTGAGATGCGCCCCGAAAGCTGATGTATACCATGAGGGTTCCAGTCCAAGCTGCTGGAAAAGAACACCAATTCCGAGCGAAATGATGATCGATGGCACCACAAGGCTGGCGACCGACAGGTAGAATAGCGGCGTCGCGCCGATGAACCTGCGCCGGAAGGCAAGGCCCGCCAGCAGCGACACGAGCACCGTGACGGCCATGACCATCAGCCCGAGGCCGAAGGAGCGGCGGAAGGAGCCGCCGAAATCGCCGACCGCCTGCTGTTCGAAGAGATTGCCGAACCAGTGCAGCGAAACGCCGTTCAGCGGGAAGGTCAGGCCGCCATTCGGCCCCTGAAAGGCGAGGATGAGGATGGCCGACAGCGGGCCGTAAAGAAACAGCACGAAGAGGGCGAAAAAGAAGGCGAGGATATAGAATTCGCGGCCGCGTTTTTCCTGATGCATGGGACTATAGCTCCTTGCGGATATCGACGATGCGCAGGATGCCCGCGACCATCAGAAGAACGAGGATGAGCAGGATGACGGCATTGGCGGCGGCGGCAGGATATTGCAGCAGCGACATCTGGTTCTTCATCATCAGCGCCACCGACGCGCTCTGGCCGCCGGACATGACCTGAACCGTGGAGAAATCGGCCATGACCAGCGTGACGACGAAGATGCTGCCGATGGCCATGCCGGGCTTGGCAAGGGGGATAATGACGTTGCTGAGCGTCTGCCAGCCCGTCGCGCCGGCATCACGCGCCGCTTCGATCAGCGATTTGTCGATGCGCATCAGCGTGTTGAAGATCGGTGTGACCATGAACAGCGTATAGAGATGCACCATGGCGAGCACCACGGCGAAGTCAGAATAAAGCAGCCATTCGATCGGCTCGGGAATGATGCCGGTGCCCACCAGCGCGCTGTTGACGAGACCGTTTCGTCCCAGAACCGGGATCCAGGAAATCATGCGAATGATGTTCGACGTCAGGAAGGGCACGGTGCAGACCAGGAACAGCACCATCTGCATCGTGGTGGTGCGGATATGGAAAGCGAGGAAATAGGCCACCCAGAAACCGCAGAACAGCGTGATGGCCCAGACCACGGCGGCATATTTCAGGGTGTTGAGATAGGTCTGCCAGGTGACCCACGAGCCGAGCGTTTCCAGATAATTGAAGGTCACGAAGTCGGGATACATCTGGGCGAAATCGTAATCCCAGAAACTGACGACGGCGATCATGAGGATCGGCAAAGCCAAGAAAAAGCCGAGGATCAGCAGAAGCGGGGCGGCCTGCACATAGGACACAAGCTTTTGCGGCAGCGCGAAGCTGCGGGGCGGCCTGTCCTTTTTGTCGCTGACGCCGATGAGCCTGACCGTCACCATGGTTGTGCCTTTCGCTGAATTTGGAGAAACACCGGCATTGACCGCCGATGAGAATATTTACGAGGCTCCCTCCACTCTCCCGTCATCCTCGGGCTTGACCCGAGGATCCACAACCCGGCGTGACCATGGATCCTCGGGTCAAGCCCGAGGATGACGGCGGAGAGGTTTGAACGCTCTGTCGTTCTCAAAACCGGCGACCTTCGCCGCCGGCTTCGTCCCTGAAAAACATCAGGCCGCGATGAATTCGTTCCAGCGGCGGACCATGTAGCGGTCTTCGTCCATGACGGAGTTCCAGCACGCGACCTTGCCCATGCGCTCCTCGAAAGAGCCGCCATCGCGCACCGCGCCGGCCTTTTCCATGACCTTGCCGTCGGGCGCGATGATGTCGCCCTGCGCCGGCTTGCCTTCGACCCAGTAACCCCACTCGTCGGCGGACATGTGCTCCTTGGCCGTTTCCATGGCGGCGGAATAATAGCCCTGGCGGTTGAGGTAAGCGCCGACCCAGCCGGAGGTGTACCAGTTGATATATTCATAGGCCGCATCGAGTTTCGCGCCGGATAGATGCTTGGCGAGACCGAGGCCACCACCCCAGGAGCGATAACCTTCCTTCAGCGGCTGGTATTTGCAGGCGATCCCCTTCGAGCGGACCGCCGCGACGGCGGGTGACCACATGGACTGGATGATGACTTCACCCGAGGCCATGAGGTTGACGCTTTCATCGAAGCTCTTCCAGAAGGCACGGAACTGGCCGTCCTTCTTGGCCTTGATGAGGAAGTCGATGGTCTTGTCGATCTCCTCCTTGGTCATGTTGCCCTTGTCGGCATATTTGATGTTGCCCATGGCTTCCATGATCATGGCCGCATCCATGATGCCGATGGAGGGGATGTTGAGGATCGAGGCCTTGCCCTTGAACTTGGGGTCCATGATATCGGCCCAGCTGGTGATATCGCGGCCGACGAGATCGGGGCGGATGCCGAGGGTGTCGGCATTGTAGATGGTCGGGACCATGGTGAAATAATCGGTCTCACCCTTGGCGAACTTCTTGTCGCCGGGCTTTTCGACGAAACCGACCGTGTGCGGGGCCGTGCCCTGCGCCACGACGCTGTCCGGCTTCAGCTTGCCGTTTTTGAACAGCGGCACGATCTTGTCGTAATATTTGAGCTTCTTGATTTCCATCGGCTGGATGACGCCGGCGGGATAGACCTTCTTCAGGATCCAGTATTCGATATCGGCGATATCGTAGGAGTTCGGCTGGGTGACGGCGCGCTGGGCGGCCGCATCCGAATCCGTCGCCGTCATCTCGAGCGTGATGCCGAGATCGGCCTTGCACTTTTCGGCAATGGCGTTGAGGTTCGACACACCCGTGCCGAACTGGCGGATGGTGATGGGGTTCTGCGCCCAGATGGTCGGGAAGCCGGTGATGAGGCCGGAGCCGATCGCGGCGCCCGTGGCGGCAGCGCCCGCCTTCAGGAGGCCGCGGCGGGACAGGCCCATTTTGCTGTTGGTAGTATCTGTCATTTCAAAGTTCTCCTCTGGTTATTTTTGGGGTCCCTTCTCTACCCGGCCGAGCACGATGGCATCGGCCGCATTCCATGAAAGCGGTATGGCGTCACCGGTCCTGACCGGATTTTCGAAGAAGGCGGCATCGCTGAGGATGACGTTGAAATCCTCGATGCCCGCGCCGGTCACGGCGATTTTCACGCTCGCGCCGCGATATTCGACATTCGAGACGATGCCGGTGAAACCGAGCCCCGGCTGGTCTGCTTCACCGACGCGGACGCGGTCGGTGCGCCCGGCGATGGCGCCGGCGCCGTCGCCGGGGGCGCCCCCGCTTGGTGTGAAAGCGCCGCCGCCCGCCACATCGAGCGTGACGAGATCATCCGATTTTTCCCGATAACGCCCGGAAATAACGTTGTGGTCGCCCATGAAACGGGCAACGAAGGCGGTGGCGGGACGCTCGAACACCTCGCGCGGGGTGGCTGACTGTTCGATACGGCCGTCATTCATGACGACGATGATATCGGCCAGCGCCATGGCCTCTTCCTGGCTATGGGTGACGTGGACGAAGGTGATGCCGAGCGAGGTCTGCAGCTTCTTCAGCTCGGCGCGCATGCGGATCTTAAGGAAAGGATCAAGCGCCGAAAGCGGCTCGTCCAGCAGCAGCGCCTCGGGATCGGTGATGAGCGCACGCGCCAGCGCCACGCGCTGCTGCTGCCCACCGGAAAGCTGGGCCGGACGCCTGTTGGCATAGGGCTCAAGCTGCATCAGCTGCAGCATCTCAAGCGCCTTCGCCCGGCGAGCTTCCTTGTCCACACCCTTCATCTTGAGGCTGAAGGCGACATTGTCGACGAGATCGAGATGTGGAAACAGCGCGTAGGACTGGAACATCATCGCCGTGCCGCGTCTGGCGGGCGGCAGATCGGTCACCACCGTATTGCCGAGCCTGATATCACCGCTGGAGATGCTCTCGTGACCGGCGATCATCCTGAGCGTCGAGGTCTTGCCGCAGCCCGACGGGCCGAGCAGGCAGCAATAGCTCCCGGCCGGTATCTTGAGGCTTATCGCATGCACGGCGGTGGTGTTGCCGTAAATCTTGGATACGGAAGCGATGTCGATTGCTGCGGCTTTGCTCATAAACACTCTCCTGCGACGTCTTTGTCATGCAGGAGGCGTGCCAATCGGCTTAGCCATTGATGTAAAATGATATTTTTCTGCGCACCCGAAACCCGTGTGCGGACCTGCTCAATTTTACATCGATTGTTTTCGATTCATTGCAGAAATTGTATGCAATCTGAAGCCCGAAATATCTCGCGTTTCAGCCGGCCTTGAACCTGTCGAAAGCGGTGAGATATTTGACTGTCGGGTCGGCATCCCAGCGGTAGATTTCGGTCCGCAGGAAATGCAGTTCCTCATCGAGCTTTTCTTCAGGCAGTTCCACCCACCAGGATTTTGGCCGGCCATCGGAACCGTCGGACCAGCGATAACCCCGCTTTTTCAGATGATCCTTCATGTCGAAGGGGCTGTTTTCCGCGTAGAGGCGCACCCTTGACCGCTGGCTCGCCTCACGGAGTTCGGCAAAGGGCGCGCTGCTTTGGCCGGGGCGCGTCTGCTCCAGCACTTCCAGCAGGGCGAAACAATCGTCCACCGCGCGATGGCCGTCGTGGAAATAGCCTGACTGTCCGATCAGATAGCCAAGCTTGTTGCCCTCAAAACCACGCACCCGCCAGTCTATTTCCGAAACGGAACAGGCCCATGCCTTGTCACGGAAAATCGGTGAAAACGCCTCGCAAAAGGGGCGGTCGAAACTCGCATTGTGAGCGACGATCAAATCGGCATCGGCAATGAGGGAAGTCAGCCGCGCCATGTCGATCGACTGTCCCGCGACCATCTCGTCGGTAATCCCCGTCAGGCGGGGGATCTCTTCGGGAATGGCAATAGCAGGCTGCCGCAACCCGCCATAGATGCCGGTGACATCGCCGATCGCACCGTTATCGTCGAATGTGAAGGTGATGACGCCGATTTCGATGATCTCGTCCGTGCGATGGTCGAGGCCCGTCGTTTCCGTATCGAGGATGACGCCCTGGCGGGGAAATTCCGGCCTTGGCCGATCAACGACCGCGCGCGGCTGCAGCCGGCGCAGGACACGATAATTGCCGGTGGATTCAAGGTATCCGGCAAGGGTCTCATCGTCCGTAGCGGTCTTTTGGGTCGTTTCGCGACCACCCGCTTTTCGCCCTCTTTCAGCCTGAGGAAGCCGCGCTGACGCGGGAGCGAAAAAATCCAACTGGGAGGTCATTATGCGCCTGTCCGCCTTGCCCGCAAATCAAGATTAAGTACTCCAACATATGCGCACAGGCTCACAGTAACAACAGCGGTCACTCTCATCCACAGGAACGGGATATATCACGGGGTACAGTTAAGGGTTGCGGCTTCAATTTACGATGGTAAAAAAACACACCGTTCCCGTGTTTCAGGAGAGAAGAAGAATGCCGCTTCCATCACCTTCCAACCCGAAAACGCTTGCCGACCAGGGCCAGTTGAAGCTCTTTCCGCTACAAAGCGGCCCGCACTTTGCCAATGTCGGCCTGACCAACGGGGCGAGCGGCATTGTTTTTACGGGCTATACGCGCGATGCGAGTCTGGACAATGAAGCCTTCTCCTGCTGCGGCAGCTACACACTGCGCAATTCCGTCCACGCCGCGATTGCCGGCACGACCAGCGACAATTGCACAGTCTTTGCCCTGAAGAGCATCATCAACCAGCGCCCCTGCCTGGCGGTTGGGAAATTCGACCCCGATGGCAAGCCGCTGGAATTGTCGAAGTCGGAGTTCGATCAGGTCACCAAACCCCTGTTCCAGTTCGCGGACAAGGTTTCGCCGATCCTCGGCAGCGAGCCGGCGCCCGGCATCCAGATCCGCAGCGGCGACGCCTCCTATAATTATCAGGTGGATGCGCGCAGCGGCCGCTTCCGCTTCACCTATAAGGACGCCATGAACGGCGGGCGTTTCGGACCTTCGGCCGACGGCAATTTTTCTCTCGAACATGACGGTCATCGCCTCGCCAGAATAAGTGCTGGCGGCAGCTACAGCAGTTCGGACAATTCGATTGCCGCCTCGGCCTATCGCGACATCGATTCCCGCGGCTTCGAAACGACGGTGCGCAGCGGTCAGGCTTCCGCCATGTTCGGAAGAACCTACACGGAAAACGCCATTACCCGCAAAATGGGCGTCGGTTACGGCAACACCTCGTTCCGGCGCGAAGACACGCCGGGCGGAACGATCAAGGAAAGCCTCGGGCACAAACTGGACAAGGTCACACTTGAAGTATCCCGCACGCGCGACCGGGCAAAGGGCACCGAATATATGCTGACCATCAAGATGGAGCTCTGAGGCACTCGGGAACCGGAGCGGCTGCGACGGACCTTCTCAGGAGGCTGGACGATTGAGAAGCGTCTCGCAGTTGGCGGGATTGCCGATGATCTCACTCGTCTTGATGGTTGAGGCGGCATTCGCGGTGATCTTGATGATGCAGTCGCGACGATGTTCCTTGATCTTCATGCCTTCGGTTTCCGAGACCCTCGCCTGCCCGTCCACGGTCTTGACTTCGCGCCTATTGCTGAGGCCGGCATAGGTCTCCACATCGACCTTCAGCCAATAGGACTCGGTTTCGCCGTTTTCGATGATAACCTTGTTCGGGCGGCCAAGCCGGGCGATTGCGGCGTCACGCGGTTGCCCCACGAAACTTGCGACCGTGCGGGAGACCTGCTTCTCGTCGGTGCTGGTGCACGCTGCAACGACGACCAGAACGGCCGCCAGACATCCGGTTTCAAACCATTTCATTTCCAGATCATTCCCCACATGCAGCCGACCCCTGTCGGCCAGCATTCGCGGCAAATCTATGCACGATCATTCCCCCCTGAAAGATGGGAAGGCCTTCAAGCCGATCAACTTGTTATGATCAGCCTTGTCGCGGGAGGAAGACTTATCGGTCCGACGCGGCCGTTTTTACCGGTTGCGAAACACGGTGCAGGGAACACCCGCCCGCCGGATATCGCCACAAAGGGTGTTGGCTTCGGCTCTGGTTTCGCGGCCGATGCGGGCGGCATAACGCGGCCGCGACCCGAAGTTTCCACCCCTCTGCCGCACGATCAGAGCCCGTTCGGCATTCAGCGGTTCCGAAAGCTGCAGGATCGCCCGGGTGAACAGCCGGTTCGCTACAGCAGGGTTATAATGCGCCGCAAGCTGCACGCCCCAGGGCGCCCAGTCGGCTGATGCAATGAGGACGGGATCGTTCATGGTGCGGGTGTCGGCGAGGCGCACGCAAGCATCGAGGAAAGGGCGGCTGTCATCCAGTGCCGGCGCCGCCTTTTCCGGCGGGTTGTCCTTCCAGGTCTCCACCGGATAACCGGTGATCGCAAACACATAATCCCGGGTCTCGGTCGGCAGGCGGCCGTTGGCGATGAAGTTCCGCAAGCCCGCCTCGCCCGCATTATAAGCTGCGGCGGCAAGGCCGAAATTGCCGAACTGCACATTCAATTCGGAGAGATAACGGGAAGATGCCTCAAGGGCGGCGATGATGTTGAAACTGTCGTCAAGACCGCGAAGCCGCGCCGTTCCCGGCATGAACTGGGCGATGCCTTCCGCCCCCTTCGGGCTGACCGCACTCGCCCGGAACAGGCTTTCCCGCCAGATCAGCCGTGCGAAATAATCAGGCGGAACGGCATGGCGGGCGGCCAGAACCTCCATGGCGTGGCAAAGATCATTATTGTAACTGCCGGCATTGATGCATAATTCCGGCGCGATATCATGGGTGTAGGCGCAGGAGGTCTTTCCCTTGGCGGGCTCTTCCGCTTGCGCCGCGCCAGAGGCTGCGGCCAGCAGACAGATGACAAGAGCCAAGCGGCTTATCGATATCCCTGCCAAGCGCGCGTCCCCGAAAGCTCCAAACACAATGCCCGTTATCTGCCAATCAGGAAGATATGCCCAGCTTGCGGGCTTGTCATCCCGTATCGTCAGAAGGGACGATGAGCCAAGCCAATCACGCCGACGTCATCCTCGGGCTTGTCCCGAGGATCTGCAACCTCCTGATTTTATTAAACGTCATCCTCGGCACGAGGCCGGGGATGACGTCGAGAGGATGCGCACTTTACCACCGGGCTCAGGGCGACTGCAGCCCGACTCTAAAAGTCCTGCCATTCCTCATGATTGACAGCAACCGCAGCTGAACCGCGCGCCGCAAGCGGGCGAGATGCGCCACGACGCGGGCTCGCCGGCACGGGTTGCTGCTCGAAGCCCCCCCGCGGCGAGGCTGTGTATCGTGTCGCGTCATCGAACCGGAATTGCCCGAGAAGCTCGAACAGCGCGGTCGCTTCCCGCGCAAGGCTGTGGCTTGCGGCGGTCTGCTCCTCCACCATGGCGGCATTCTGCTGGGTGCCCTGATCGACGGTGTTGACCGCCTGATTGATTTCCGCAAGCGCCGTGGACTGTTCGCGCGCTGCATCGACAATCGCCACGACATTGGTGTTGATGTCCCGCACCTGCTCGGCGATTTCCTGCAGCGCCGAGCCAGCCCTGGTGACAAGACCGACGCCGTTTTCCACCTGCGTGCCGGAGGCATTGATCAGGCTCTTGATTTCCTTGGCCGCCGTTGCGGAGCGTTGCGCGAGTTCGCGAACCTCCTGCGCAACCACGGCAAAACCCTTGCCAGCCTCACCCGCACGGGCGGCTTCCACGCCGGCATTCAGCGCCAGAAGATTGGTCTGGAACGCGATCTCATCGATCACGCCGATAATGTTGGAGATCTCACGCGATGATTTTTCGATCTGGTCCATGGCGCCGATCGCATCGCGCACCACCTGGCCCGAATGTTCCGCATGATCACGGGCGCGGGCGACAATCTTGCCCGCCTCTTCCGCGCGGCGGCTTGAATCGTTGACGGCAGTGGTAATTTCTTCCAGCGCGGCTGCCGTTTCCTCGATGGAAGCGGCCTGCTGCTCCGTACGGCGAGCGAGATCATCGGCAGCGGACCTGATCTCGTTGGAGCCGGAAGAAATCGCGCCGGCATTTTCAGACACCAGCGTCATTGCCCTCTTGAGCTTTTCCGAAGCAGCGTTGAAATCCGTGCGCAATCTTTCAAGCGAAGGGATGAAAGGCTTGTCGATGCTCTGGGCAAGATCGCCCTCGGCCAGATCGGTGAGGCATTGCGCAAGTTTTTCGACATTTTCGACGCGGCCGGTCACATCGGTCGCGAATTTGACGACCTTGAACACCTTGCCGCTGAGATCGAAGATCGGGTTATAGGACGCCTGAATGAAGACCTTGCGGCCGCCCTTGCCAAGCCGCATGAACTCGTCCGCAACGAGATCGCCGCCGGCCAGCCTTTCCCAGAACTGCTTATATTGCGGCGACTGCGTATAGGCCGGTTCGCAGAACATGGAATGATGCCTGCCCTGCACTTCCGCCAGCGAATACCCCAGCGCCGCCAGAAAATTCTCGTTGGCGGTCAGCACCTCTCCATCAGGCGAGAATTCGATGATGGCCTGCGCCCGTGACAGGGCGTCGATCTTGCCCGCATCTTCCGCCGCCTTCAGCTTGCGATCGGTGATATCGGTGGCGATCTTGACCACTTTCACCGACTTGCCGCGACGAAACACCGGATTGTAGGATGCCTCGATCCAGACTTCGCGGCCGCCCTTGCCGATGCGCTTATATTGCCGCTGATCGAACTGGCCGGCCGAAAGCTTGGACCAGAAGGCCTTGTAATCCTGCGAAGACACGACGGAGGGCTCCACGAACATGCTGTGGTGCCTGCCGACGATTTCCGAAAGCTCATAACCGAGCGCCCGACAAAAATTCTCATTGGCGGTAAGAATCTTTCCCGAAAGGTCGAATTCTATAATGGCCTGGGATTTGGAAAGCGCGGCGAGAACCGCAAAAGCATTGGCACCACGATCAAGAATACTCACGCACAATCCTCCGATTAAAATAGAATGTTTCCATCCAAAATTATTCACGAATATTACGATTACATTATTAAATTACATTTAAGGGCAATATTGATTTTTGTCATATGTATTTAAATGGCCCATAAAAATGTCCATTCTCCGGTTTTCCTTTAAAAATTTCAGGCGTGTTCCCGTGGTTGAAGTCACGACGGTGTAACAGTTCTATCGTTACTTTGGCTCCGGGTCGGTAGCTTGCTTTCCGTCTAGATCGCAAGGCTCGACAATGCATTGGGAAAACATGGCTGATTTGATGGTCGTGTTTGCGGTGTGGGCCTATGTCGGCGGATTTTATTGGCTGACCGCCCTATTGGCGCTGGCTTAACGGTGGTCGACGCAGCGTTTTCGGAACGTTTGCGCCGCGGCTGCATTTTATGCCTGATGGGGAGCCGGCAATAGGCAAGCAAGTTGACCGGCGACAGGGGGACGATTTCAACTAGGGAGGATTATGCACGTGGAAAAGAACACGATCTGTATCTGGTACGACAAGGATGCGGAGGCAGCCGCCAGATTTTATGCCGAGACCTTTCCAGACAGCGCGGTAACCGCCGTCCACCATGCGCCGAGCGATTATCCGTCCGGCAAGAAGGGAGACGTGCTGACGGTGCAGTTCACCGTTGCAGGCGTATCCTGCATCGGCCTCAATGGCGGACCGGCCTTCAAACAAAGCGAAGCTTTTTCGTTCCAGATATCGACCGAAGACCAGGAAGAGACGGACCGCTACTGGAACGCCATCGTCGGCAATGGCGGTGAAGAAAGCGCCTGCGGCTGGTGCAAGGACAGATGGGGCGTCTCCTGGCAGATCACGCCGCGTGTGCTGATGGACGCCATGGCCGCCGGCGGCGCGGAAGCCAAGCGCGCCTTCGACGCGATGATGGATATGAAGAAAATCGACGTTGCTACCATCGAAGCCGCACGCCGAGGTTGACTTGCGAGAGATGTTCAGCAGCAAGTAGTGAAACGGGCCAAAAACGTAAACCGCTTGATAAATAAGGATAAATAAAGGTTTTCCGGCTTTTCCGCCGCGCAGATTTGGCTGCGCGGCCAGTCATCATAAAATGTTCAACAAAATGTAAGCGATCCGTCAAAGACGGCTGTTAGCAGAGCCCGTGGCTACGTGCCGGGGACATGAGGTCCTTGCCGAGCAGGCCATCATTCCATCAACGGGGCTAACTCATGAAATCTTCCGCTCTGACTTCCTTCGTGGCCGGCGTCGCCATCGCCGCCGCCTTCGGCGCCACGGCCGCCCAGGCAGAAAAGACCAAGTTCGAATTCTGGTACGGCCTTTCCGGCGATCTTGGTGACCGCGTGCAGGAGACCTGCAAGAAGTTCAACGATTCCCAGGCCCAGTTCGAGATCGTCTGCACCTCGCAGAACGATTACGAATCCACCCTGCAGAACACGATTGCGGCCTACCGCGCCAAGAAGCAGCCCGCCATCACCCAGATTTATGACGCCGGTACGCTGGACATGATGCTGTCCAAGGCTTTCGTCCCCGCCAAGAAGCTGATGGCCGACAATGGCTACAAGATCGACTGGAACAATTATTTCCCCGGCATCGCCAATTATTACGCCACGGCCGCCGGTGAGTTGAACTCGTTCCCTTACAATTCCTCCACGGCTGTCTTCTATTACAATGTCGACGCTTTCGAAAAAGCCGGCATCACCTTCAAGCCCGACACCTGGGAGCAGGTTGAAGAAGCTTCCAAGAAGCTGAAGTCCGCCGGTTTCGAATGCCCGCTCGCCTTCAACTTCGACACCTGGATGCTGATGGAGCAGTTCTCCGCCATCCACAACCAGCCGATCGCCACCAAGGGCAATGGCTATCAGGGTCTCGACGCCGAACTGACGATCAACAAGACCAAGTTCGTCGATCAGGTCAAATTCTTCAAGAAGATGCAGGACGAGAAGCTGTTCGTCGTCAAGACCAAGCAGCTCGGCATGGACATCCTGCCCGCCTTCACCTCGCAGACCTGCCAGATGTTCATGTCCTCAATCGCCAGCCACGGCACCGTCGGCAAGGCCATGCCTGAAGGCGCAAAGTGGGACGTCGCCATGCTGCCGATCTGGAAGGGCGCGGAGCGTCACAACTCGCTGGTCGGCGGCGCTTCGCTGTGGGTCATGGCCGGTCGTCCGGACGCCGAATACAAGGGTGCAGCCGCATTCCTCAACTTCATCGCCCAGCCTGATATGGTTGAGTGGTGGTCGACCGTTACCGGCTACATCCCGGTTACCAAGACCGGCTTCGACGCCATGAAGGCCAATGGTTTCTACGACAAGGCTCCCTACAAGGGCCGCGAAAAGGCGATCGAGAGCCTGACCTTCACCCCGCCTTCCGAATATACCCGCGGTATCCGCCTCGGCGGTTTCACGCAGATCCGCAAGGAAGTCGCCACTTCGCTCGAAGCCATCTTCATGCAGAACGCCGATATCCAGGCTGAACTCGACAAGGCCGTCGAGCGCTCCAACACCGGTCTGCGCCGCTTCGAAAAGACCTATGAAGGCGCCAAGCTGAACTAAGCGCTCTTTCATCGCTGCCAGAAGCCTGTCCGGACAATCTCCGGGCAGGCCCGCCGAAATCTCGAACATTGCCGGACTCCAATGGAAAAGCGTACCGTCTTCAAAAGCACGTGGCTGCCTGTGCTCTTCGCCCTGCCGCAGTTCCTGCTCATCCTTCTGTTCTTCTATTGGCCGGTTGCGGCGGTGCTGAACTGGGCATTCACCCTGGAACCGCCCTTCGGCGGCCAGGCGGAATTTGTGGGCCTGGCCAATTTCGTGGAAACCTTCGGTGATCCGCTTTATTGGCAATCGATCCTAACGAGCCTGATCTTCGCGATCGCCGGTCCGTTTTTCGCGATCCTCATCGGCCTCGTGCTCGCCCTTGCGGTCGACCGCCAGCTTCCTGGCTCCGGCTTTTTCCGGGTGCTTTATATCCTGCCCTATGCGATTGCCGGTCCCGCCGCCGGCATGGCCTTCCGCTTCATCCTGTCGCCGGAACGCGGTCTCGCCGCATCGCTGAATTCCTGGTGGCCGGATATCTGGAACCCGGCCAAATACGGCGAACACGCGCTCATCCTCGTCATCGTCATCTTCATCTGGAAATGGGCGGGTTACACCTTCATCTTCCTGTTCGCCGGCCTGCAATCCGTGCCGCGTTCGCTGACGGAGGCCGCCGCCATGGACGGCTCCGGGCCCATTCGCCGCGCCATCGACATTCAGGTGCCGCTGCTCGCGCCAACCCTGTTCTTCCTGACCGTCATCATGATGACCGAGGGTTTCGTCGGCGCCGATACGTTCGGCATCGTTGCCTCCACCACCGAGGGCGGCCCCAACCATGCTACCGAAGTGATGGTCTACCGCATCGTCAGCGAAGCCTTCGAGGGGCTGAACTATTCCGGCGCCTCGGCGCAGAGCCTCGTCCTCATCGGCCTCATCATGGTCTTCACCTTCATCCAGTTCCGCTTTGTCGAGCGGCAAGTCCATTACAAGTGAGACGGCCATGATCCAGCGCACCCCTTACGCCGACGCCCTGACCTATGCGATCATGGCGGCCGGCCTCCTCCTGCTTATCGGCCCCTTCATCGTCGTTATTTCCGGCGCCAGCCAGACGGTCCAGCAGGTCAACAGCGTCCCCTTCAGCTTCATGCCGCAGGGCGAATTCTTCACCAATGCGCAGGCTGCCTGGCAACGCGCCAATCTCGGCAACGCCCTCTTCAACAGCATCATCATGGCGACGCTGGTCACCATCGGAAAGGTCGCCCTTTCGGCCTTCACCGCCTTTGCCATCGTGTTCTTCCGCTCGCCGCTCAAACACCTGTTCTTCTGGACGGTGTTTATCACCCTGATGCTGCCGCTCGAAGTGCGCGTGGTGCCGACCTATTCGGTCGCCGCCGATCTTTTCCAGCCGTTCCGCTCGATTCTCGGCCTGTTCGGCATCGAGGTCACGCTGGAATGGAACCTCCTCAACTCCTATGCCGGCCTTACTTTGCCACTGATCGCCACCGCAACCGGCACCTTTCTCTATCGGCAGTTCTTCATGACGATACCGGACGAGCTGGCGGAGGCCGCGCGCATGGACGGTTCGGGCGCAGCGCGCTTCTTCGTGGACATGCTGCTGCCGCTGTCGCGCACCAACATGCTTGCGCTCACCACCATCATGTTCGTTTATGCCTGGAACCAGTATCTCTGGCCGCTCCTGATGGTCACGGACCCTTCCTACAAGACGGTGATGATGTCGCTCCGCGCGCTTTTGCCCGCCGATGACGGCACGCCGGACTGGAACGTCACGCTGGCTGGCTCCCTCATCATCATTCTGCCGCCGCTTCTCGTCGTGGCCTTCCTGCAACGCTGGTTCGTCCGCGGTCTAGTCTCGTCCGACAAGTAACAGCGCGGCTCTCAACAACAAGGTTTTCTATCATGGCTCAGATCGATATTCGTCAGGTCCGCAAATCCTACGGCAAGACGCCCACCCTGCACGGGGTGGACCTCTCTTTCGACTCCGGCGAATTCGTCGTCATCCTCGGCCCCTCCGGCTGCGGCAAATCCACGCTGCTGCGCATGATCGCCGGTCTGGAGGACATCACCTCGGGCGAAATCGCCATTGGCGGGCGCGTGGTCAACACGCTGGAGCCGCGTGAACGCGGCTGCGCCATGGTGTTCCAGAATTACGCGCTTTATCCGCATATGTCGGTGGCCGGCAATATCGGCTATGCGCTGAAGGTCGCCGGTGTTCCCAAGGCCGAACGCCAGCGCCGCATCGAGGAAACCGCAAAGATCGTCGGCCTCTCCGATTATCTGGAGCGCAAACCGGCCGCCCTTTCCGGCGGCCAGCGCCAGCGCGTCGCCATGGCCCGCGCCATCATCCGCGAACCTGCGGTGTTTCTTTTCGATGAGCCGCTCTCCAACCTCGACGCCAAGCTCCGTGTGACCATGCGCGCGGAAACCCGCAAGCTGCACCAGCGTCTCTCCGCCACATCGATCTTCGTCACCCATGATCAGGTGGAAGCCATGACGCTGGCCGACCGGCTGGTGGTGATGAACAAGGGCAATGTCGAGCAGGTCGGCCATCCGCTGGATATCTATCATCGCCCAGCCAGCACCTTCGTGGCGTCCTTCATCGGCTCGCCTGCCATGAACCTGTTCGCCACAAGGGTGGAGGTGGAATCCCCCGCCGTGATGCTGGATGGCACACCGGTGAAACTCTTCCCCGAAACCGCACTGGAACTGCGCGGCCGCGACGTGACAGTGGGCATCCGCCCGGAACAATGCGTGGTCAGCACGGAAGGCGCGGGCGTACCGGCTATAGTGGATTTCGTCGAAGAACTGGGCTCGGGCCGCATCGTCCATGCCAATATCGCCGGCGAGACCTTCTCCGCCGCCATCGGTGAAGACCTCTCGGTAAACCCCGGCCAGCGCGCCCACCTGGACCTCCCCACCGCCCACCTCCCCTTCTTCGATCCCGCCACGGGCAAGCGTATCGAAACGGAGGGCGCCATCGAAACCACCCGTATCGGCAACGAGAAACTGCTGGCGGTTTAAGCACCGCGCAAGATGCCTCCGGTGCGGCTTCGGATATGGTCCGTCCGCACCGGCTCCTGCAGAGATGCAATCTTGATGCCTTGCGACTGATTACACCAGAGATATTACATCAGGAAATTCAATCAATATTTTGATTTCTATATATTAATTATAATCTGCATGCCAGAGGAATGCTTGCCGCCACCCATCTTAGTGCGGCCACTCCGCTGTTACACTTCGAAGATGACCGAGCGGCTGCCGCCACGGGATCACCGCCAAATGCAGAATTTCAGCAAAAATCTTTCGGTTCGGAAATCATAATCGGAATAGTCTTCGCCGCGTCGATCGTCCGGCAGGGATATCGTCGCGACAAGCAAAGGCCTGCCTGCAGTTAAAGCCATCAGCAACGCGCCGCGCGAGCCGAAAACATCAACGAAAGCGAAGCCCATGGCAAATGATCGCAAACTGCATCTCGGCGCCTTCATGCGGCCCGTCAGTCTCCACACGGGTGCATGGCGTTATCCGGGCGCCTTCCCGGATGCGAATTTCAATTTCGCCCATCTCGCGCGCTTCGCACAGCAGCTCGAGGCCGCGAAATTCGATGCATTCTTCATGGCCGATCATCTGGCGGTGCTGAACATGCCCACGGAGGCATTGCGCCGCAGCCATACCGTCACCTCCTTTGAGCCCTTCACCCTGCTTTCGGCGCTCGCCGCCGTCACCTCCCGCATCGGACTGGTCGCCACCGCCTCCACCACATTCGATGAGCCATACCATGTGGCCCGGCGTTTCGCCTCGCTCGATCACCTCAGCAATGGCCGCGCCGGCTGGAACATCGTCACCACGTCAAATCCCGACGCAGCCCGGAACTTCGGCCGCGAGGAACAGCCTGACCATGCGGAGCGCTATGGCCGTGCGCGGGAATTTTACGATGTCGTCACCGGCCTCTGGGATTCCTTTTCGGACGACGCCTTTATCCGGGATGTCGATAGCGGGCTGTTCTTCGATCCCGATAAGATGCATGTGCTGGACCACAAGGGCCCCGAATTTTCCGTGCGCGGACCGCTCAACATCGCGCGCCCGGTGCAGGGTTGGCCCGTTATCGTTCAGGCAGGGGCTTCCGAGCCGGGGCGCCAGCTTGCCGCCGAAACCGCGGAAGTCGTTTTTGCCGCAACACCCACGCTTGCGGCAGGAAAGGCCTTCTATAAGGACGTCAAGGACAGGACCGTCGCGGCGGGTCGTTCCCGCGACGGAATCGTCATCCTGCCCGGCGCTTTCGTTCTCGTGGGTGACAGTGTGGAAGAGGCAAAGGCCAAACGCGCCAGGCTCGACAGCCTTGTCCATTATGACAGCGCAATCGCCTCGCTTTCCATTGCGCTGGGCCACGATGTTTCCGGTTTCGATCCCGATAGCCCCCTGCCTGATATTCCCGAGACCAATGCCAGCAAATCCAGCCGCGAAAGGGTCATCGAGCTTGCCCGAAGCGAAGCCCTGACGGTGCGCCAGCTCGCCCAACGGCTGGGCGGCTATGCGGGTCTTGCCTTTGTCGGCACGCCAAAGACCATCGCCGACGAAATGGAGCAATGGCTCCATGAGGAAGGCTCGGACGGTTTCAATGTCACCTTCCCCTTCCTGCCAGCCGGCCTTGACGACTTCACGACGCAGGTGGTGCCGGAGTTGCAAAGGCGCGGGCTGTTCCGCAAGGACTATGAGGGGCCGACATTGCGCGACCATCTTGGCCTGCAACGGCCGGCCAATCGTTTTTTTCCTGAATAACGCGCCATCGCGCCAATCGCACTCGCGGTAGGGAGATTTTCCACGCCGCTCGCAAAGTTTGGCATGGGGTTCCAGAACGGCGGATTGACCTTAAAAACACCCGCCCATACCCTTTAAGTACACAAATTACATAAATTAGGTGAATTAATATGAAGGCCGAACATTCCCGCCGCCAGATCCTCAAATTCGGTATTGCCGGCGCGCTCGCAGCACCACTTGTCACGGGCAATGCCCTGGCCCAGAGTTCGCCGGAATTTCCTGCGGAGCTGAAGCTGGACTGGGGGTTTTACTCCTCCCACACGCTGCTGATAAAGAACAAGGGCTGGCTTGAGGAGGCTTTCAAGGATGTCGGCACCAAGATCACCTGGGTGCAATCCCGCGGCAGCAACAATTCGCTCGAATTCCTGAAAGTCGGCTCGACGGATTTTGCCGGCTCGGCCGCACTATCAGCCTTTCTCGCCCGCGCCAACGGCGTGCCGCTGAAGGTGATCTATGTGGCGAGCTGGGGCGGTTCCTCCATCATCCAGGTGCGCCCGGACTCGCCGGTCAAGACCGTCGCCGATCTCAAGGGCAAGACCATTGCGGTGACCAAGGGCACCGCGCCCTATTTCACCCTCGTCCGCGCGCTAGACCAGAACAAGCTGTCCATCGATGACCTCAAGGTCGTGAACCTGCAGCATCCGGAAGGTTTCAACGCGCTTCAGCAGGGTCAGGTCGATGCCTGGGTCGGCATCGATCCGCATACCTCCCAGGCCGAGCTTGCGGGCGACCGGGCGATTTTCGATGAACGCAGCTGGCGCGACGGCAGCGTCTTCAGCGTTTCCGAGGAGTTTCTGGCGAAGCACCCGAAAGCGGTCGACAGGCTTCTTGGCGTCTGGGTGCAGACGCAGAAATGGATCCGTGAAAACAAGGGCGAATTCATCGATTTCGTCACACAGGTCACCGGCAACGATCCCAAGATCACCAAGCTGACGATCGAGAAGCGCGACTGGAAGGATCCCGTTCCCGGTGAGGAATTGCTGAACTCGATCCGCATCGTCACGCCGCTCTTGGGCGACGACGTCCTGCGCCCGGGCGTCAATGTCGACACTGTCCTGTCATCGCTGATCGATCCGGCACCGGCGAAAAAGGCACTTGGCGCATGAATTCCCATCCGCGCGAATTCCAGCGCGTGAAACAGACCGCGAAACAATTCCCTTCCCGGTTGCCACTTGCGCAAAGGGTGGGGAATTTCCTTGGCCGCTTTGATCTGCGCGGCGCAATCGTGCCCGTCGGGTCGCTGCTGCTGCTCGAGCTTTTCGTTCGCCTCGGCTGGGTCAGCCCTTATGTGCTGCCGCCGCCCTCCGAACTTTACGACACCTTCCTGCGGCTTGCGGAAGGTCCCCTGTGGACGAATGTTGCGGCCAGTACCGCGCGCGTCTTCGTCGGCTTCGTCATCGGCTCCCTGCTCGCCATCGTCGTCGGTTCGCTCGTTGGTCTGGTGATTGCCGCCGAGCGTTATCTCGAGCCGACATTTCAGGCGCTGCGGGCGGTCCCAAGCCTTGCATGGGTGCCGCTGCTGATGATCTGGTTCGGCATCGGCGAGACCTCGAAAATCGTGCTGATCGCCAAAAGCGCGTTTTTTCCCGTCTACCTCAATCTTTTTTCCGGTATCCGAAATGTCGACCGCAAGCTGGTGGAGGTTGGCGAGATGTATCGCCAGCCGCTGCCCGTGCTGGTGTGGCGGATTTTCATTCCCGCCTCCCTGCCGCATCTCTTCACGGGCCTGCGTTACGGGCTGTCTCTTGCCTGGCTGAGTGTCGTTGCGGCCGAGCTTCTGGCCGCGTCCGAAGGTATCGGCTACATGCTGTCCGACGGTCGGGAGCTTTCCCGGCCTGATCTCGTCATGATCGCCATCATCTGCCTTGCGGTGCTGGGCAAGATTTCCGACAGCATCTTCAAGATTGTCGAAGACCGCTGCCTGCGCTGGCGCGACAGCTATCCCCTTCAGCAGGAAGGACGCCTGCGATGAGTTTGCTCAATGTCGATGTGCGCGAAAAGGCTTTCGGCGACACGGTGATCCTTCAGGATATCCAGCTCACGCTGGGTGACGGCGAAGCGGCGGTTCTCCTTGGCCCCAGCGGTTGCGGAAAGAGCACGCTGCTGCGCATCGCCGCCGGCCTCGACCGGCGTTTTTCAGGCGCTGTCAGAGTTCAGCAAGACGAGGAGAAGGCATCGGACTCACCGCCCATCGCCTTTGTCTTCCAGGAGCCCCGCCTGATGCCGTGGCTGACGGTTGCCGAAAACATCGGTTATGCGGCCGGCAGGAAATATGATGTTGAGCGCGTGAAGGGGCTGATTGACGATGTCGGTTTGAGCGGCCATGGCGGCGCGCTGCCGAAGGCCCTTTCGGGCGGCATGGCGCAACGTGTGGCGATCGCAAGAGCGCTCTATACCGAGCCGCGCATCCTGCTGCTCGATGAACCCTTTAGTGCGGTCGATGCTTTCACGCGGATGAAGTTGCAGGACCTTGTGCTGAAACTCGTCGAACAGCGCGGCATTTCCTTCCTGCTCGTCACCCACGATATCGACGAGGCGCTCTATCTCGGCGACCGGATCTACATGATGGGCGCCCATGATGGCCGTATCCAGCAGCGGATAGAGGTGGACGTCCCGCGCCCGCGCGATCGGCGTTCTCCTGAGCTCGCACACCTCAAGAACGAGGTGCTGACCGCCCTACACAATGCCCACGTCATCTGAGCAGCGCCGGCCTCACCCTTTCACGCCGGAGGAGATCATGATCGCTTCCGTCACGCGCCGCTGGAAGATGACATAGGCGATGATGACCGGCAGGGCCGCCAGCATGGCGATGGCCATCAGGCGCGCATAAACAATGCCGAAAGTGTCGTTGACCTGGGTAATGCCGACGGGGATCGTCATCATGTTTTCAGAGGTGACGACCAGGAAGGGCCAGAAGAAGGCGTTCCACACCGTAATGAAGGTCACGATCGCCATGGCGGTGGTGATCCCCCAGTTCAGCGGCAGATAGACCTTGAACAGGATGGTATATTCGCCGCCGCCATCCAGAACCACCGCTTCGCGCATCTCCTTCGGCACGCTGTCGAAGAACTGCTTGTAAACGATGATGACGATGGGCGTGATGAGCTGCGGCAGGATGATGCCCGCCCAGGTGTTGATGAGGTTGAGGTTCTTCATCAGGATGAACTGGGTGACGACGAGTGTCTGCGCCGGCACCATGAAACTCGCAAGCACGATGCCATAAAGCAGACGCCGTCCCGGAAAGCGGATCTGCGACAGGGCATAGGCGCACAGCATCGAAATCAGCAGCACGGAGACAGTGACGATTGCGGCGGTGCCGATGGAATTCACATACCAGGTCAACAGCCGCGTGTTGAAGAGGGCGTTCACATAAGCCCCAAGCTGAAACTCATCGGGCAACAGCGACATGTTACCGGCAACATTATTGTCCGAACGCAGCGACGTCACGAAACCCCAGTAGAGCGGAAAGATCCACACGAGCGCCACTGAGAATGTCAGCAGGGTCAGAACGACGTTTTCTAGTCTTTTCGTGAAGCTCATGAGTTCCTCCGGATGCGCAGCAACTGGAACTGGAGAATGGAAACGGTGACGATCAGCAGGAAGAGCACGGTGGCGACGGCGGAGGCGTAACCGCCATTGTTCAGCTGGAACGCTTCGCGATATACCTTGAGCAGCAGCACGAAGCTGGAATTGAAGGGTCCGCCGCCGCTCAGGAGATAGATCTGGTCGAATATCTTCAGCTGCAGGATCAGTTGCAGTGTGAGAATGAGCGCGGTGACGGGCCAGAGAAGCGGCCAAGTCACCCGCCAGAAGCGTTGCCACGTCGTTGCACCGTCAAGTGATGCAGCCTCGTAAAGCTCCGCCGGAATATTGCGCAGACCGGCGATGAACAGCAGCACGTTGAAACCGTTCGTCCACCAGATGGTGACGACGGCGACCATCGGCATGACCCAGTAGGGGTTCTTGAAAACCGCGACCGGTTTTCCGGCAATCAGCGAAATCACCGGCTGGAGAATGCCGAACTGAAGATCGAGCATCCACGCCCAGATTTCCGTGACGACCGAAACCGGCAGCACATAGGGCAGGAAAAACAGGCTCATGGCGATCGTCTGCTTCACGCCCGAAAGGCGGCTGACGGCGAGAGCGATCATCAGGGCGATGACGGTCGTCGGCACGACGGTCAGAAGCACGAAATAGCCGTTGTTTTTCAGCGACGTGACGAAGAGACGGTCGCTCAGCAGCTTTGCGTAATTCGCGAACCCCACCCAGTCACCATCGCCGATCAGCGGCGCATCGGTGAAACTGATGCGGACCATCTCGATCAGCGGGTAAAGGAAGAAGGTGACGAAGACCACGATGAACGGCGTCACCATCGACAGCGCGATCAGCGATTTCTTGCGCCGGTTTTCAATCATAGCCATGGAATGTCTCCGGAACCTTGCATTGCGTGCTGCCCTCCGGCCAGAAACCGGAGGGCAGGTTTCCTGTTACTTCAGCTTGCTTTGCAGCTCTTCCCTGATCTGCTCCACCGCATCCGTGCCGCTCATGAAGCCCTGAATGGCCGGGGCGATGACGTTGAGAGCCGCATCATAGGCGGGCGAAGCGCCACCGGTGATCGTCGTCTTCGGATCGAACACCGCCGCTTCCGCCAGCGATGCATAGGTGGCGTTCGGCTGCATCGCCTTGTATTCGCTGCTTTCGGTGATCGATTTATAGGCCGGAATATGGCCGGCATCGGCCCAGCTGATGGCGTGTTTTTCCATCCAGCCGATCACCTTCATCACGGCGGCGCGCTTCTCGCCGGAAACGGTCTTGTCGCCCTGATTGGGGATGGCGAAAGCGTGCGAATCCGCCCAGGTGGCGCGTTTGCCCATGAAGGGCGGAACCTCGACCGCGCTCCACTTGAAGCCCAGGTTGCCGTTTTTCTCCAGGTCCTTGTAGGTCGGCACTTCCCAGACACCGTTCAGCTGGAAGGCGGATTTTCCGGCGGAGAAGAGCGCGACGGAGGCAGGATACTCAGCCTGTTCCGGCGCCCAGCCGTTTTCGCGCCATTTCGACATGGTGTCGATTGCCTTGGCGGCCTTTTCGGCATTGTCGCCGGCCAGAACCTCACCATTGGTGACGAGTTCGCCACCCTGTTGCGAGAACAAAGTGTAAAAGACGCGCCAGACACCGGCTTCGCCGCCGGACTGATAGGTGACCGGCGTTTGGACACCCTTTTCCTTCGCCCAGGCCAGCGCCTTTTCGAAATCATCCATCGTCTGGATGCCGGTCAACTTGCCTTCGGCATCGAGGTAGGGCGAGCCTTTCAGGAGATCGGCATTGTAATAAAGAACAAGCGCGTGAATATCGAACGGCACGGCATAAAGCTTGCCGTCATGGGTGGCCGCTTCAAGCGGTGCGCTGAAGAAATCGTCTTTCTTTAGTCCGGCCTCCTCAAGATCCTTGTCGGTAATCTCGCTCAGCACCTTTTCCTGCAGGGCGAGCGGCGCACGCGACAGGTGGTAGGTCATGACATCAGGCCCCTCCCCGACGGCAGAGGCGGTCCGCACCTTGGTATAGAAGGGAACGCCCCATTCCAGCGTCGTCCCCTTGACCTGGATATCCGGGTGCTCCTTGTTGAAGGCATCGATCAGCGCCTTCATGCGCACGCCGTCACCGCCGGACAGAAAGTCCCACCAGACGATATCCTGTTTGGCCAGCGCCGGCAGGGCGGTCAAACCCAGAACCGTGCCAACAAGCAATGTCTTGATCAATCGCATCGTTCACTCCTCCCGTTTATGTGGAAACACCCCTTGAAGAGGCGGTCTGCTGCATCGAAAGACGCCTCCTCGCGCCTATCGCAACCTTTTGCCATCCGTGTCGAAAACCAGAATATGGTCGGGCGAGGCGCTCAGCGACACGGACCGGCCGTCCAGACTTTCGCGCGAACCCTGCCGCTGCACGATGATTTCCTTGCCTGACGACGCG
This sequence comes from Agrobacterium tumefaciens str. B6, assembly GCF_001541315.1. GTDB lineage: Bacteria > Pseudomonadota > Alphaproteobacteria > Rhizobiales > Rhizobiaceae > Agrobacterium > Agrobacterium radiobacter. The sequence continues at coordinate 72,920 of NZ_LMVK01000007.1, forward strand.
CGGGTATAGAGGTAGGAGACATCTCCCAGCTCCTCCGCCACCTCGACATTGACAGGCAGGGCGCCGTCCTGCGAAATCATCAGATGTTCGGGCCGAACGCCTATTTCGACCCGCTGGCCGGCGGAAACAGGCTGCGAAAGCCGCGCTTCGAGATGTCTCTGGCCGCCATCGAGCGAAAGCGTCACCACGCCGTTTGCCTGCTCGACAATTTCCGCATGCAGGAAGTTCATCGCCGGCGAGCCGATGAAACCCGCCACGAAACGGTTATCCGGATCGTCATAAAGGGTAAGCGGTGCACCGGCCTGCTGCACCACACCGCCCTTCAGCACGAAGATCTTGTCCGCAAGCGTCATGGCTTCCACCTGGTCATGCGTGACATAGATCATCGTGGCGCCGAGCTTGCGATGAAGCCGGGTCAGCTCCAGACGCATCTGGACACGCAGTTCCGCATCGAGGTTCGACAGCGGCTCATCGAAGAGGAAGACCTTCGGCTGCCGCACGATCGCGCGGCCTATCGCCACACGCTGCCGCTGGCCGCCGGAAAGCTGCGAAGGCTTTTTATGCAGATGGTCTTCGAGCTGCAGGATGCGGGCAGCCTCGCCCACCCTCTCATTCACCTCCGCTTTCGGGCGGCGCGCGAGACGCAGGCTGAAGGCCATGTTCTCGAACACGCTGAGATGCGGATAAAGCGCATAGTTCTGGAACACCATCGCGACACCGCGATCGGCCGGTTCGACGGCCGTGACATCGCGGTCGTCGATGGCGATATGCCCGCCGCTGGTCTCCTCAAGACCAGCGATCATGCGCAGCAGCGTGGATTTTCCGCAGCCGGAAGGCCCGACGAAAACCGCAAAGCTACCGGTCGGGATTTCCATCGAGACATCCCGGATCGCAGCGAAGGAGCCGAAGGACTTGGCGATATTGTTGAGACGGACACCCATGGCCGCCTCACTGAACCTTCAGCCGCAGCACATGGTATGACAGCGCCGGCAGGGAACCCTTCAGCGCCCCGTCCTCAACGCCGACGCCGCTGCCGGGCACCGGCACGACACGATCCGGCTGATCCGGACCGTTGCCGACACGCAGGTCATAGCCCGCCATGGCCAGATGCAGATCGAGCGTCGCCGAGGAGAACCCGGTGAGGCTGACATTGATCTCTGCCGCCTCGGTCAGATGACGATTGAGCACGAACAGCGTCACAATGCCTTCCGCCTCGTCATAGACACCGGCGACATCGAGATATTTGACGTCATCGGCCGCGTTGCAATCATAAGTCGGGCAATCGACCGCAACGTTCAGCGCAACGCCACGGCCATAAAGCGAGGCGAACTGATAGGGATAATAGATCGTCTGACGCCAGGCCGGCCCGTTCTTTTCCGCGCGGATGGGGGCGATGACGTTGACGAGCTGGGCGATGCAGGCGATGCGCACGCGGTCCGAACGGCGGATGAACTCGTTGAGCAGACCAGCGACAAAAAGCGCATCTTCGAAGTTGTATGTCTCTTCCAGAAGTGCCGGCGCTTCCGGCCAGTCCCAGCTCTTGATGCGTTTGCCGTCTTCTTCGCGGATGTGATACCAGACGTTCCATTCATCGAAGCAGATGGAAACATCGTTCTTGGCGCGCTTCTTCGCCTTCACATAATCGATGACACCGGCGATGGTCTGGATGTAACGCCCGGTTTCCTCGATCTTGCCGAAATAATTCAGCGTGTCGCGGCTGTTATTGCCGAAATATTTGTGCAGCGAGATGTGATCGACATTCTCGTAGCATTCCTCCAGCACCTCGCGTTCCCATTCGGGATAGGTCGGCATGCCGTCATTGGAACTGCCGCAGACGATTGCTTCAATCGTCGGATCGAAGCCCTTGAAAGCCTTGGCGGTTTCGTTCGCCAGGCGGCCATATTCCACCGCGGTCTTGTGGCCGATCTGCCAGGGGCCGTCCATCTCGTTGCCGAGGCACCACATTTTCACGTCGTGGGGTTTTTCCGTGCCGTGGCTGCGGCGCAGATCGCTAAGCGCGGTGCCGCCCGGAAAATTCACATATTCAAGGAAATTACGGGCGTCATCCAGACCACGAGAACCAAGATTGACGGCGAGCATCATCTCGATACCAGCCATCTGCGCCCAGTCGGCGAACTCGTTGATGCCGATCTGGTTGCTTTCCTTGGAGCGCCATGCGAGGTCGAGGCGGATGGGGCGCTGGTCGCGCGGCCCGATGCCGTCTTCCCAGCGATAGGCCGAAACGAAGTTGCCGCCGGGATAACGGATGGCCGGAATTTTCAGGTCCTGAACAAATTTCAGGACGTCCTTGCGGAAGCCGTTCGCGTCCGCCTGCGGATGGCCGGGCTCATAAATCCCGCCATAGATCGCACGCCCCATATGCTCGATGAAGGCGGAATACAGACGATCGTCGATACGCCCAATCCGGAAGTCCCGGTGGACTGAAACCCGCGCTTTCATAGGCTCTCCTCCCTGCGCATTTATATCTTAAAATATGATATGAACCATATTTGATAATATAGTTGCCGAGGGAATCCGCGCCTGTCAACCGCGAAAATCATACTTTTGAAAATTGGCTGGATCAGTCAGCGGTGCGCAGGCGCAGGACGATGTCCTGATCGTAATTTCCGAAGCCGCGGCCAAAGATATTCAGCCCGCCCGGATGTTTTGCATCGGCCTTGACCTCGATGCGCAACCGGATGGAGCGGTGGCTGGCGAGATCAATATCTGCGAGCGTCACATCCGAAATCCGGGTTCCGTCGACATAGGTTCCCTGCGCGGTGATGCGCCAGGTCTTGAGCATGCCGTATTGGGAACCGGAAAGCTTCCACCAGTCAGGCGTAAACACGCCCCGCTTGTCGCCGAAGTCCCCGGGCGATGTCCAGACACCGATTTCCCTGCCGTTGACGGACAGCGTGATATCGGACGGCCAGTCGCTGTGCGTTCCCGGCACCTCGGAACTGACTTCCATCGAAAACTCTATTTCCTCGACGCTCCGCCCCTGAATCTTGGCATTGTTGGGGAATTGATACTCCACGAAGCCCGATGTCAGCCACAACAGCGCCGTCTTCATCCGGTCTGGATCCATGAAAGTATCGGGCACATCAAGAAGGCCGATAATGCCCTCCGGCGAGCAGATACCGCAGGGCGCGGTGACCGAACTCTGGGTATAAAGGCCGAGCGGCATGGCGACCGCGATGTAATTTGATGCTGCCGGCGCCTCGGGTTTGCGGAAGGAAACGATGAGTTCGTCACAGGTGGCGAAGCAGATTTTCTGATTGCCCTTGCGCGCCTTGCGCGTCTCGGTTCGCAGCAGCCCCGCCTCCTCGAGAACGGCAACGCCGGCGGAAACTGTGGACTGCGGCAAATCCAACCTCTGCGCAATTTCGTTGACATTGAGGCCGCTCGCCTCGTGCAGCAGCTTCAATATCTGCACGCGGATCAGCGACGCCGCCGCTTTCAGGACATCGAACTCTTTTTCAGCATCAACGAGAAGGAAATTGGGCGCCATATTCTAATCTTCAGATTTATCGATCCAGATCAGAATTTCTGGCTTAAATGCCATGCACTTGTCCAGCACTGTTTGTCTGACAAACAATTTTCAAAGGTGTGAAGCGCCATTCACCCTAGGCATGCCATAAAAAGCACCGCCACACGGCTTCGATTCCGTGTGGCGGCGCCCGTTTCGTCGTCAGCCGCGCTTGCGCAGGGTCCGCGTGCCGGTGTCGACGAGGTTTTGCGCCGCTTCGTCCACGCTGGCGCGGCCGAAGGCGAGCGAATCGGCGATGGGACGCATCACGCCACGGTCAAACTCGTTGGCGCCGATCGGGGCGGGTTCCGGATAGGAATCGAGCTTGCCCGACAGGCTTTCGATATAATCCACCGTCTTGCGCTCGGTCTCGTTGAGGCTCGGCAACAATGCTTCCCGCACGACCTTGGCCGGCGGCACGCCACGCTCGACGCCGAGCACCTTGCCCGCCCCGAGATCATTGACGAAGAAGTTGAGGAATTTCGCCGCCGCCTCCGCATTGGTCGAGGTGGACGAAATGGACCAGATAAGGCCCGGCCGGTAATAGTGCCCGGTCGGCTTGCCCGCCCCCTCACCCGGCAGCATACCGATGGACAGCGTCTGTTTATTGAGCTTCTGATAACCGACCAGCTGGTTGGAATAGGCAAAACCAATGGCCGAATTGCCAAGCGTCAGGGCGTTGGATTCGATGGTATTGTCGTCACGCGTCTGGATATCGGCGGAAACGCAGAGCTTGTTCTCGCGCAGGTCCTCCCAATAGGCGAACCATTCCTTCGCATCTTCCTTGTTGAAGCCGATGGTGCCGTCCTGAAACAGAAGCTTGCCGCGCTGGCGCAGCCAGACATCGAAAACATAGTGATAACGCGCACCATAAGGCACCGCCCAATAGTTCCGTTTTGCCGGGCCGTTCTTCTTGAAATCGCGCGCCAGTTCCGCCAGCGCCTTCCAGGTGATCTGGTCCTGCGGCACGGAAACGCCGGCTTCCTTCAGCGTATCGGCGTCATACATCATGCAGAAGGAATTCAGCCCGAGGCCGACGCCGTAAAGCTTGCCATCGATACGGCAGAGATCGACTTCGCTTTTGCCGAAGGTGGAAAGATCAAGCGACTTGCCGACGAACTGGTCCAGCTCCATGCAGGCGCCACGGCCGGAATAATCGGCAATGGTGGAAGGTTCTAGCTGGAAGATGTCGGCGACGTTCCGTCCCGCCATCGATGTCGCGAGCTTGGTCCAGTAATCGGAACCGGCGATCATCTCACCGCTGATCTCCGTCTGCGGGTTCGCCTTCTGGTAAAGGGCGATCACGTCGTTGGTGCGCTTGCTGCGGTCGGCAGATCCCCACCATACGCAGCGAAGCCGGGTTTCGGCCGCGGCCGCGCGAAAACCGCCCGCCGCCACGCCGAGACCGGCCAGCGCCGCCGTCACCAAAAATCCACGTCTGTCGATAGTTTGCATCTGCTCCTCCCGCGTTTTGCAAATTTTTCACTGAACACTTAAATTCTTGCAAATTTTCTTGGTTTGCAATATTTGCATCATATTAGATTTTTTTGCAAGCGCAGGAGACGATATGAACGATACGCCCGACATCAGCCGCCCGCGCCAGTCGGATATCGCCCAGCGCGCCGGCGTTTCCATCAGCACCGTTTCGCGGGTTCTCGCAGGGGAAAAGGGTATCAGCGCATCCATCCAGACCAAGGTTCTGGGGGTGGCGGCGGAGCTTGGTTATCCATTGCGGCCGGTCACGACCCAGACCGGGGGCGTGCCGCTGGAGGGCAAGAAAATCCTTGCGCTCATGTCCGCCGAAAGGGCGACCGGCGATATCGGCGCTTTTTATCACGATATTTTCGACATGCTGCGCAGCCTTGCCCAGACGGATGGCTTCGAACTTGATATCAGGCTTCTGCATCAGAAGCAGATCGACGACGCCCTGACCCAGCGGGTCTGCGAGGTGGACGGTCTTCTCGCCATCGGTCTCGACCCCGAGGATGAAATCATCCACCGCATCACGCAGGGTGTGCTGCAACCGGTTCTGGTCAATAGCGCCGATCCCTCGATGATGCTGGATTGCGTCTCGCCTTCCAATTTTTACGGCGGCGCGCTGGCGGCGCGGCGGCTTCTGGAACTCGGCCACCACAAGGTCGCGTATATCGGCCCGCATCATCGCCACACCATAAGGGAGCGTATGCGCGGCTTTCGCCATACGATCCTCGAGGAAGAGGGCGCGACCTATGAGGAATTTCTGCTTTCGACGGCGGATAGCGGTTTCGGACAGGCAGGCGATGCGGTTCGTCAGCTATTGGCCAAAAACCCTGAACTCACCGGCATTTTCTGCATGAATGACGCGATTGCGCTGGGTGCGCTTGGGGCGGCGCAGGAGCTTGGGCTCGGCGTGCCGGATGATCTTTCCATCATCGGCTTCGACGACCTGCCCTTTGCCGAACTCTCCACGCCCCGTCTCAGCACAATCCGGGTCGATCGTCGCGAAATCGCCCGTGAGGCGGTGGAACTGATGCGCCGCCGGCTGACGGAACCTTCCGCCAATGCCCGCCAGGTGCAGCTTGGCGTGCAGCTGGTGGAAGGACAGACGGCCGGCAAGGCGAAAAAGACGGGAAAGGCGACACGCGATGCATGACACCATGACCAGGCTCAATATGGCCAGCTTTAATCCGCTGCATGGCAATCCGCTCAAAAGCCGCGCCGATGTCCGGCGGGCGCTGGATGACAGTTTCGCGCCGCTTCTTGCCTATTTTTCGCCGGGCGGCGCGAGAGTGACGCTCAGCGGGGCCGCCGCGCATTTCGACCGGGCGGCGGCGGATCTGGAAGGTTTCGCCCGGCCGCTCTGGGGCATCGCCCCGCTTGCGCTCAGCGGCGATCATTTCGACCATTGGCCGCTTCTGGCGCAGGGAATAGCCAACGGCACCGATCCCTCCCATCCCGAATATTGGGGTGACGTGCGCCAGAAGGACCAGCGGTTGGTGGAGCTTGCCGCAATCGGGTTTGCGCTGCGGCTTGCGCCTCAACACCTGTGGGAACCGCTGTCCGAGGTGCAGAAAGACAATGTGCGCCGTTATCTGCTGACGGCGCGCGAACGCAATTACGCCGATAATAACTGGAAGTTTTTCCGGGTGATGGTCGATATGGCCCTTGATCATCTCGGCATCGATTTCGACCGCAGCCTGACCGAGACATTCCAGAAGGAACTGGACGAGTTTTATATCGCTGACGGCTGGTATCGCGATGGCAACTACCGCCGCATCGATCACTACATCGCCTTCGCCATGCATTTTTACGGCCTGATCTACGCGAAGCTCAGCAAGCCTGATGATGCCTATGCCGAACGCTACCGCGAGCGCGCTCGCCTCTTCGCTGGCGATTTCGCCAGCTGGTTCGATGAGGATGGCGGCACACTCGCCTTCGGGCGCTCCATGACCTATCGTTTCGCCTGCGGCGGCTTCTGGGCAGGTCTGGCCTTTGCCGATGAGGAGACGCTGCCCTGGGGCGAGATCAAGGGGCTTTATCTGCAGCATCTGCGCTGGTGGGCGAAAAAGCCGATTGCCGACCGCGACGGCGTGCTCTCCATCGGTTACGCCTATCCGCAGCTCACCATGTCCGAAAGCTATAATTCGGCGGGCTCGCCCTATTGGGCCTTCAAGGCCTTTCTGCCGCTGGCCCTGCCGGAAAGCCATCCCTTCTGGCTGGCGGAGGAAAAGCAGCCTGAAACATCCGCAAAACCAAAGTCGCTCGCTCATCCCGGCATGGTGATGATGCGGGCCGCCGGCAATGTCACGGCGCTTTCCAGTGGTCAGGAAAACCTTTCCATGCGCGGCGGGCCGGAAAAATATGCCAAATTCGCCTATTCCTCCCGTTATGGTTTTGGCGTCGAAATGGATGAGCGCGGCTTCCGCACCAATGGTTTCGACAATATGCTGGCCTTTTCGGAAGACGGCCTGCATTACCGCGTGCGCGAGACCAACGAAAAGGTTCTGCTGGCGGAAGAAAGCCTGCGGGCGACATGGAAGCCGTTCCCCGATGTCGACGTTGAAACCACGCTGGTTGCGGCCGGTGACTGGCATATCAGGCTGCACCGGATCACGTCGACCCGCCCCCTTTCGGCGACCGAAGGCGGCTTCGCCATCAACCGTAACGACGGCGACCGCGACGTCGTGAGCGAAGAGACCGGCCGGGCGACAGCCGATTGCGGCACCGACATATCCGCCATCATCGATATCGGCTCCAGCATGACCCGTCACGGCGTGGCGCTGAAGGCGCTGCCCAACACAAATCTCATCAACGCCAAGACCACGGTGCCGCAATTGCGGGGCGAGATTCCGGCGGGCGAAACCCTGCTTGCCTGCGCGGTCTTTGCCGGGGTGGCCGGGCCAGAAAGCGAAAAAGCGTTGGCGATGGTTCCGGCACTTCCGGATATGGGGGCGCTCGACCGCCTGTTTGCGGAACAGGGTGTTCCGGTCAGCAGCATGGCGGCCACGGGAGAGCCGCAATGACGAGCCCGCTTCCGCGTCTCAGCCTCGCCATGGACCCGGAGCGAACCCAGCATGTGCTGACACCGCAGGCGTTCGAAAGGCTGTCACAGAGCGTCGAGATTCTCGACACAGGGCGAATCTGCGATTTCCACGCCGCTTCAGTAAAGGAGCAGCTGGCGCGGACGGATATTCTTTTAACCGGCTGGGGCTGTCCGGATATCGGCGCGCGGGAACTGGCGCTGATGCCGCGTCTCAGGCTGATTTCCCATGCCGCCGGCACGGTCAAATATTTCCTGTCGCAAGCGGTGTTCGATCGCGGCATTACCGTGTGCAGCGCGGCGGAGGCGAATGCGCAGCCGGTCGCCGAATTTTCGCTGGCAATGATCCTGCTGGCCGGCAAGCGCACTTTCGGCTTCCGACGTCTTTATCTGGAGCATCGCGACCGCGCACCTGTCGAGCGATTGCAGGCGCAGGCCATCGGCAATCTCGGCCTGACGGTCGGCGTCGTCGGCGCATCGCGGATCGGACGCCGCGTCATCAATCTGTTGCAACCGTTCGATCTCAACCTCATCCTTTTCGATCCGCTCCTGAGCGTTGCGGAGGCGCAAAAGCTCGGTGTGCGTCTTGTCTCGCTCGAGGAACTGATGGCGGTGAGCGATGTCATTTCCCTGCATGCACCCTCCCTGCCGCAGACACGGCACATGATCGGCGCGGACGCGCTTGCCCGCATGAAGAACGGCGCAACCCTGATCAATACGGCGCGCGGCGCGCTGGTGGATGAAGACGCGCTTCTGGCCGAACTGAAAACCGGACGCATCGAAGCTGTCATCGACGTGACCGACCCGGAAGTGCCGCCACCCGGGTCACCCTTCTACAGCCTGCCGAACGTCTTTCTGACGCCGCATATCGCCGGTGCCACCGGCCTTGAACGTGCAAGGCTCGGCGACATGGCGATTGCCGAAATCGAACGCTTCTGCCGCGCAGCGCCATTGCAACAGCAGGTGCGGCCGGAACATCTGGAACTGATCGCATGAGAATGTTTGAGCCGGGCCTCTGCTCCGTCACCTTCCGCTCCCTGTCGGTGCAGGCCGTCATCGACCTTGCCGCCGCAAATGGCATCAGGGCAATCGAATGGGGCGCGGATATCCATGTGCCGTCAGGCGACCTTGCCAATGCAAGGGATGTGGCGGCGCGGACGGCGAAAGCGGGCCTCGTCGTCTCTTCCTACGGCTCCTACATTTTCGCACCCGATTTTTCGCCCGAGGACATGACCGCCGTGCTGGAAACAGCAAAGGCGCTCGGCGCCGGCCATATCCGCATCTGGCCGGGCCAGCGCAAACGCCCCTCAGCGGATTATTCGCCCTCGGAGCGCCGCGCGGCAACTGAGGCGCTGGCGTCAATCGCCCGCCGGGCGGAAGACTATGGCATGACGATCGGCCTCGAATATCACCCCAATTCGCTGACCGACACCCTGCCCTCGGCCCTGCAACTGGCGCAGGATCTGGCCGCACCCAACCTTTTCTTCTACTGGCAACCCGCACCCGGCCTGCCGCTGGACGATGCACTTGCGGAAATATCCGCACTTGGCTCGCGCATCTGCCATCTTCACGTCTTCGCCTGGCTTGCCGACGCCAGCCGCCTGCCGCTTGCCGAGCGCACGGACTACTGGCGGGCCTGCATTGATGCGCTGCCGGAAAGCGCTTGGACAAAACCGGCTTTCGCAATGCTGGAATTTGTCAAAGGTGACGATATCGATCAGTTCGCAGAAGATGCCATGATTCTCAGAGACATTCTTTATAGAACATAGAGCCCGCCTTCTGCCTGGCCAGAATATGCTCCACTCCCGCCCTTCACATAGTGAAATTTATGCATTATGTTTTATTGATGCCGTGGGGGCTGCATGGGCAAATTAATTCAAATCGGGAACATCATCATACGCATCTATGCGAACGATCATTTGCCGCCGCACTTTCACATCATAACACCGGATGCTGATGCTCTTGTCGACATCGAAACTCTGGAAATCCTGCGCGGCAAGCTATCTCGCAGGTCTGAAGCCGAAGCTTTGGCATGGGCGAGAGCCAATGGGAACCTGATTGTCGATGAATGGAATCGGACGAACCCGCGCTTTCCCATTGTAGGAAAGGGAACAAAGTCATGACACCACGCATCAAAGCCATTCTGCCCAATCCACCTGGAACGCTTACCATCGACTGGGCCGATGGAAGCCGATCAACCGCCGATCTGACCGGATGGATAGCGACCGGAGGAGAGTTGCTCAATCCACTCTATTCGGCAGATATCTGGAAGACCGCGACAGTCGCCGACTATGGTGCGAGTGTGGAATGGGACGGAGACGACTTGGCGATCGATGCCTATCACCTCTACCAGATCGCAGAGGACCAGCGGGACTTCGATGTGGAGGATTTGCGCAAATGGCAGGAGGAAATCGGCCTTTCCAATAATGAGGCGGCGGATTTTCTCGGCGTCACTTTACGGACGTGGAACAACTATCGTGCAGGCACGCCTGTAAGCCACGCGGTAAAGATGCTGCTGCGGGTCACCCAACGTGACCCGCTTCTGATGCATGCGCATTTCCGGCCACGCCGTCCCGGACGCCCCAAACACGCCGCCTAAGAGCACGTCGCCCGGTTACCAAAACCACGACGGGCAACGGGCTATATCCGCCGCCCATCCGCCCCGAACAGATGCGTCTTCGAAAGATCAAAGGCAAAGGGAATTGTCTCGCCGATGCGGATTTGGCGCTGGCCGTCCAGCAGCACAGTGGCGGGCTGGCCGTCGGGGGTGTTGGTGTAAACCACCGTCGAGCCGCCGAGATGTTCCACGAGCTGGATAGAAGCTTCGCCGAGCGAGGATTGCGCCTGCGGGTTCACATGTTCGGGACGCACGCCGAAGGTGAGCGGCTCGCCCTGCGCAGCCGCGACGGGCTTTTCCAGCACGATGCGCTGGCCGGCCACCTCGATGGTGCGGTTGGAACTGTCCCCTGCAGCCACTTTTGCGGAGAGGAAATTCATTTTCGGCGAACCGATGAAGCCTGCCACGAACTGGTTGGCCGGATTGTTGTAGAGATCGAGCGGGCGGCCCACCTGCATGATGCGGCCGTCACGCAGCACCACGATCTTGTCGGCCATGGTCATGGCCTCCACCTGGTCATGCGTCACATAGATCATGGTACTGCCCAGCGTCTGGTGCAGCTTGGCGATTTCGACGCGCATCTGCACGCGCAGTTCGGCATCGAGGTTGGACAAAGGCTCGTCGAAGAGGAAGATTTTCGGCTCGCGCACGATGGCGCGGCCGATGGCCACACGCTGGCGCTGACCGCCCGAAAGTGCCTTCGGCTTGCGCTGCAACAGCGGGCCGATCTGCAGGATATCGGCGGCCTTCTGCACCCGCGCTTCGACTTCCGGTTTCTTGTAGCCTGCCGTTTCGAGACCGAAGGCGAGGTTCTTGTAGACGCTCATATGCGGATAGAGCGCATAGGACTGGAAGACCATGGCGATGCCGCGCTTGGAGGCGGCTGTTTCGTTGACCCTTTCGCCGTCGATACGAAGATCACCTTCCGAGATTTCCTCCAGACCGGCGATCATGCGCAGAAGCGTGGACTTGCCGCAGCCCGAGGGGCCGACGAAGACGGTGAACTCACCCGGCTCGATCTTGAGGTCGATGCCGTGAACGACCGGAAAGGCGCCGAACCGCTTGACGATTTTTTCCAGAGTAATGCTGCTTGCCATGCTGTTTCTCCCGACTGCCGCGCCGCATTCAGGGCGGCAGCGACAGTGTTGATTGTCTTAAAATGCGTTCCCGATCTCGGTTCCGTTCAGCGTTTCATGCCCGTGGTGGCGATGCCTTCGATGAGCAGCCTCTGGAAGAACAGGAAGAACAGGAAGACCGGCACCAGTGACAGGTTGGACATGGCGAAAAGCGAGGTCCAATCCGAGCTGCCGGTGGAATCCACGAAGGATCGGAGACCGAGCTGCACGGTGTAGGTATTGATGTCGTTCAGATAGATCAGCGGCCCGAAGAAATCGTCCCAGGTCCAGATGAAGGAAAAGATGGCGGCGGTGGCCAGCACCGGCAGCGACAAAGGCAGCATGATCTTCCAGTAGATGCGGAAGGGTGAGCAACCGTCCATGACAGCCGCCTCATCCAGCTCACGCGGGATGCCACGGAAGAACTGCACCATCAGGAAAATGAAGAAGGCATCCGTCGCCAGATATTTCGGCACGATCAGCGGCAGCGAGGTGTTCACCCAGCCCATTTCCAGAAACAGGATATATTGCGGGATGAGCACGACGTGATAGGGCAGCATAAGCGTGCCGAGCATAAGCGCGAACCAGAAATTGCGCCCGCCGAAGCGGAGGCGGGCGAAAGCGAAGGCGGCAAGCGAGCAGCCGACGACATTACCGATGGTGGCGAGTATCGATATGAAGAAGGAGTTCCAGAAGAACTGCCCGAAGCTCACCTGCAGCCCCGTCCAGCCGCGAATATAACCGCCGAAATCGACCGCCGAGGGGATGAGCGAGGAAGAGCCGAACAGCTCGTCCTGCGGCCGGAAGGAACCTGATATCATCCACAGGATCGGATAGAGCATCGCGAAGGACGCGATGATCAGAGCCGTGTGGAGCATCACCGATTTCAGCGGTGAACGTTGCGGGCCTTGTCCCGGCCGGGGGGCGGTAACAGCATCAGTCATCGTAGTGCACCCAGTATTTCGCGCTGAGGAACGAGAAGGCCGTGAACAGCGAGATGATGATCACCAAAATCCAGGCAAGCGCCGAGGCATAACCCATGCGGAAGAAACCGAAGGCTTCCTGGTAGAGATAAAGCGTATAAAACAGCGTCGAGTTGATCGGCCCGCCGGTGCCTTCGGAAATGATGAAGGCGGGGGTGAAGGCCTTGAAGGCGTCGATCGTCTGGATGACCGCGTTAAAGAAGATGACAGGCGTCAAAAGCGGCAGCGTAATGCGGAAGAATTGCCGCACCTTGCTCGCACCGTCGATTTCGGCGGCCTCGTACATATCCTGCGGGATTTGTCTCAGACCCGCGAGGAAGATGATCATCGGAGAACCGAACTGCCAGACGGACAGGATGACCAGCGTGTAGATCGAGTAATCCGGATTGGAAATCCAGCTCGGCCCTTCATAACCGAAAGCCTGCCACAGGATCATGTTGACGAGACCGTCAGAGGCGAAAAGCTGGCGCCAGAGCACGGCAATAGCGACGCTGGAACCGAGCAGCGACGGCAGATAGAAGATCGCCCGATAAAGCGTCAGGCCCTTGATGCCGCGATTGAAGGCGAGCGCCACCAGAAGCGCGAAGATCAGCTTCAGCGGCACCGACAGCAGCACATAGGTAAAGGTGACCTGCATGGCGGCGGCGAATTTGGGGTCGGCGGTAGCGATGCGCACATAATTGGCCGCCCCCACCCAGTCCGGCGACTGCAACAGGTCGTAATTGGTGAAAGACAGATAAAGCGACGCGAGCGCGGGGCCGAGGGTGAGGCCAAAGAAGCCAATCAGCCAGGGCAGGAGAAACAGATAGGCGTGAACGTTGCGGTCGAAAATCCGCTTCACACCGCCCCGTTTCGGGAGAGCCGCGCCACGGCTCTCCTCTACAAGAGTTTCAGATCGAAAGGCCATAAACCATCACTTCCGTTTGATAACGGTTTCGGATTCCTTGACGAGGCGGTCACCGCCCTCTTCCGGCGTGATCTTGCCGAAACCGACTTCCTCCGCCGTGCGTTTGAGGACAAAGGCGAATTCGCCCGCGCCCGGAGGCGGTGCCGGCGGCAGATCGCCGACGCCGGGGGTAATCTCGGCGATATAGTCCACCATGATCTTGCTGACCTCGTCGAGCTTGCTGCTCAGCTGGTTGCGCATGGATTCCGATGCCGGAACGCCGCGCTCGACGCCGAGAATGTCGATACCCTGCGGTTCCGCAACGAGGAAATTAATGAAGCCGACAGCCTGCTCAATGCCGGGGCTGCCATTGGCGACACTGATGAGCATGGAAGGTTTCAGGTAATGGCCGGAAGGGCCATCCTTCGTGCTCTTCGGATAGGAGCTTATGGCAAGCTTGGACTTGTTGAGCTTCTGATAACCGACAAACTGGTTGGAATGGGCAAATGCGGTTGCCGCCTTGCCCGTCGTCAGCGGGTTCGTTTCGATGTTGAGCTGGTCAAGCGCCTGCACATCGGCGGGCACACAGGCGCCGCTCTTGCGCAGATCCGCCCACAGGGTGAACCACTTGGTCGCATCGGTCGGATCAAAGCCAATGCCGCCATCCTGCGTGTAGAGCGACTTGCCGTTCTGGCGCAGCCAGTTTTCAAAGCTCGGCTCCACGCCGCTGGCGTCGGCCGTCGCGTAATAACCGGGCTTCGGCTTGTTCTTGCTGAGCTTGGCGGCGTTTTCGGCAAACTCTTCCCAGGTCTGGCCGATCGCTGGCGGCGTTGCGCCTGATTTCTCCCAGGCTGCCTTATCGAAGAAGACAGCGCTGGAATTGACACCGAGATTGATGCCGTAGAGCTTGCCATCGACCCGGCCGGAATCGATGTTCATCTTGCCGAAATCTTCGATCTTCAGGCCCTTGCCGATATAGTCATCCAGCGGCGCCAGCGCGCCGCGGCGGCCATATTCGAAGATGTAGCGATAATCCATCTGGATCAGGTCAGGCGCATTGCGGCCGGCAACCTGCGTTGCAAGGCGCGGCCAGTAATCGCTCCAGCCCGCGAATTCACCGGCAATGTCGAGATCCGGCTTGACCTGCTTATAAGCTGCTATCGCCTTGTTGGTGCGATCGGCGCGCTCCTGCGAACCCCACCACAACATGCGAAGGCGCGCGGCCTGAGCCTGCGCCGAACCCCCTCCCAATGTTGCAAGCGACAGGGCCGCAAGCCCTGCTGAAAGCACGCCTCTCCTGTGAAGCATCATGGGCATTGGCAACTCCTCCCTATTGACTGCCAATTGATGATGAACGTAAACGACACTTGCCGTTTTATAACTAATTGGTTACATGGGAACACTGATCGCAAACATTGTCAAGCGGGTGCTGAAATGGAAGAAACGACAAAAAACCAGCCGTCCGATCCGGCCCCCGATCCGGCCATGGAGAATACACCGTCGCCCAAGCGCAAACGCGCGACGACACAGGTGCGAAACCCGGAAAGAACGCGCGCCGCCATTCTCGAAGCCGCCCGTCGCGAGGTGGCCGCCAAGGGGCTGGCGGGGGCTCGAATCGATGTCGTCGCCCGGCGCGCCGGCACCAACAAGCGGATGATCTACCATTATTTCGGCGACAAGGATGCGCTTTATCTCGCCGTTCTGGAGGATGCCCATCGCCATATCCGCCACACCGAAAGACGGCTTGACCTGACCCGCAAGGCCCCGTCGGAGGGCTTGCGCGAGCTTGCGCTTTTCACCTGGCACTACTTCCTCGACCATCCCGAATTCCTGAGTATCCTCGCCACGGAAAACCTCAATAAAGCCCGATATCTCAGGCAATCTCCGACGATTGCGGCGATGCATTCGAATTTTATTTCAGAACTCGAGGACGTGCTGCGGCGCGGTAGCGACGCGGGCGAATTTCGTGATGGCCTCGATCCGATCGACGTCTATCTGACCATCGCTTCGCTCGGCGCTTTTTATCTTTCGAACCGGTTCACGCTGTCGACGATCTTCCAGCGCGACCTCACCGATCCGGCCGAGCTGGAACGCTGGGGCCAGCACATCGTCGATACCCTGCTTGCTGCAGTGCGGCCGGTCTGAGCCGGCCGAACCGAATTCCTCTTTAACAACAGCGACGACGCGCCATTCGCATCCGCGAAGCGCGTCGTTTTCTTTTGCGGCGCGGTGGCGATACGTAAACGCGACAGTTCGCACAAGACGAATTTTTCCTGTCGAAAACACCTTGACAGATCGCATCCTTCACGACCACAAATAACCAAATGGTTACAAATTTCCATGTTTGACAGAAGCGGCTTTCGGGAAAAGGCCGCCTTGGGAGGAAATTCATGAAACGTATCGGCGTCATCATGCACGGCATCACCGGCCGCATGGGTTACAACCAGCATCTCGTGCGCTCCGTTCTCGCCATTCGAGATCAGGGCGGTGTGCTTTTGAAGAACGGTGAAAGGGTCATGCTCGACCCCATTCTGGTCGGCCGCAATGGCGCGAAGATCGAGGAAATCGCCAAAAAGCACAATGTCGCGCGCTGGACGACCGACATCGACGCTGCCCTCGCAAACCCCGATGACACACTGTTCTTCGATGCCGGCACGACGCAGATGCGCGGCAGCCTGCTGGAGAAAGCCATCAAGGCCGGCAAGAACGTCTATTGCGAAAAACCCATTTCTGACACGATGGAAGAGGCATTGGCCATCGCCCGGCTCGCCGAAAGCGCCGGCATCAAACATGGCGTGGTGCAGGACAAGCTGTTCCTGCCGGGCCTGCGCAAGCTCGCCATGCTGCGCGACAGCGGCTTTTTCGGCAAAATCCTCTCCGTGCGCGGCGAATTCGGCTACTGGGTTTTTGAAGGCGACTGGCAACCGGCGCAGCGGCCCTCCTGGAATTACCGCCTGAAAGATGGCGGCGGCATCATTCTCGATATGCTGTGCCACTGGCGTTATGTGCTCGACAATCTGTTCGGACCGGTGAAATCCGTAAGCTGCCTCGGCGCCACCCATATTCCGGAACGTTTCGATGAGCAGGGCCGCGCTTATGTAGCGGATGCTGACGACGCCGCTTATGCGACCTTCGAGTTGGAAGGCGGCGCCATTGCCCATATCAACTCCTCATGGGCGGTGCGGGTGCGCCGCGACGACCTCGTCACCTTCCAGGTGGACGGCACCCATGGTTCGGCGGTGGCGGGCCTGACCAAATGCTTTACCCAGCACCGCACCAATACGCCGAAGCCGGTGTGGAACCCGGACCAGCCTCAGACCATCGATTTCTACAAGACCTGGCAGGAGGTGCCGGACAATGTCGTCTATGACAACGGCTTCAAGGCGCAGTGGGAAATGTTCGTGCGCCACCTCGTCGACAATGATCCTTGGCCCTATGGCCTCATGGAAGGCGTGAAGGGCGTGCAGCTTGCCGAACTTGGGCTGAGATCGTGGAAGGAACGCCGCTGGCTCGACGTTCCCGCCCTTTCCTGAGGAGGCTGATGTGAGCGAGCTCAAGCTTCCGAAAGACGACCGCAGCATCGAGGTCTACAAACTCTCAGGCACGCCGGTCGCCGTTGAAAAACGAAGTGCTGCGGATTTCAACCGCGTCGCTTTCGCAGCCGCCCATGTGGTGGCCGATCCGCTTGCCGATAATGATCCGTGGCTCACGCCCGCCATCGACTGGGACGCCACGCTGCGCTTCCGTCACCGCCTGTGGGACCTCGGCCTCGGTGTCGCCGAGGCGATGGATACGGCGCAGCGCGGCATGGGGCTGGCGTGGCCGCAGGCGCAGGAACTCATCTCCCGTTCGCTGAAGGAAGCCGCCAGCCGCAAGGATGCGCTGATTGCCTGCGGGGTGGGCACCGACCATCTCAATGGCAGTGGTTACGACCTCAACAAGATTGTCGACTCTTACCTTGAACAGCTTGATTTTGTTCAGGGAGAAGGTGGACGCGTGATCCTGATGGCCAGCCGCGCGCTGGCCGCTGCCGCCCGCTCGCCGGATGATTATCTGAGGGCTTATGCCAGGGTTCTCTCCCGTGTGGAAGGAAAAGTGGTGATCCACTGGCTGGGCGAAATGTTCGACCCGGCGCTGGAGGGCTATTGGGGTTCGGGCGACCATATGACGGCCATGGAAACCTGCCTTGCCATGATCGAGGAGAATGCCGACAAGATCGACGGCATCAAGATTTCGCTTCTTTCCAAGGAAAAGGAAATCGTCATGCGTCGTCGCCTGCCGGCTGGCGTGCGCATGTATACCGGCGACGATTTCAACTATGCCGAACTGATCGCCGGCGACGAACAGGGCCATTCGGATGCGCTGCTCGGCATTTTCGACGCCATTGCGCCGGCCGCCTCCAGGGCGCTGGCCAGCCTGAAGCGTGGCGCGGACAATGAATTCTTCGACATTCTGGAGCCGACGGTGGCGCTTTCGCGCCATATCTTCAAGGCCCCGACCCGCTTCTACAAGACCGGTGTAGTGTTTCTCGCCTACCTCAACGGGTTACAGGACCATTTCACCATGGTTGGCGGCCAGGAAAGCACCCGCTCCACGCAGCATTTCGCCGAGCTTTTCCGGCTGGCGGACAAAGCCAATGTGCTTGCAGAGCCGGATCTGGCGACGCAGCGCATGAAGGCGTTTCTCGCCGTCCGGGGTATCAGCTGAAACAGAATGAGGGGAGATACCGACATGAGCCTTGAAGGCCTTTCCATCAATTTCGCCACCGTGCGGCAGGGTGGCGATTTCGGCGCTATTGTCGATGCCTGCCTTGCGCACGGCATCACCGCCATCTCGCCCTGGCGCGAGCAGGTGCACGGTGTCGGGCTTGCCGAAGCCGCCCGCATCGTCGAACGGAACGGGCTGCGTCTCAGCGGCCATTGCCGTGGCGGCTTCTTCCCCGCCCCCGACGCCGAGGGTCGTCGCCTCGCCATCGAAGACAATAAACGCGCCGTCGATGAAGCCGCCGCAATGAAAGCCGATTGCCTTGTGCTTGTCGTGGGCGGCCTGCCCGCCGGCTCGCGCGATCTGAAAGGTGCGCGGCAGATGGTGGAGGACGGCATGGCCGAACTGCTCCCCTATGCCCGCGCCGCCGGCGTCCCGCTCGCCATCGAACCGCTGCATCCCTTCTATGCCGCTGACCGCGCCTGCTTCAACACGCTGAAACAGTCGCTCGATCTCTGCGACAGGTTAGGGTCGGGAACAGGCGTTGCGATCGATGTCTACCACGTCTGGTGGGACCCTGAACTGGAGGAGCAAGTGGCGCGTGCGGGAAGGAACGGGCAAATTCTGGCGCATCACATCTGCGACTGGCTGGTGCCTACCACCGATCCGCTCAATGATCGCGGCATGATGGGCGACGGCGTGATTGACCTTAAGGCATTTCGCGCCATGATCGAGGCAGCCGGCTTCCACGGCCCGCAGGAAGTGGAAATCTTTTCGCATCGCTGGCAGGCGCGGCCGGTGGACGAGGTCCTCGCCACTGTGGTCGAGCGTTTCAAGACTGTTTGTTGATTATCCGGGAGAGAGACAATGCCTGAAAAGGTGAGACGCAAACGCTATGCGCTGGTCGGCACCGGCAATCGCGGCACCACCATGTGGGGCCGCGAATTGCTGGCCGGCTGGAGCGACTATGTCGAACTGGTCGGCATTTGCGACCTGAACCTGATGCGCGCCGAACGCGCCCGCACCATGATGGGATCGAGCGCGCCGCTTTACGACGATTTCGACCGGATGATGGAGGAGCAGCGCCCGGAACTCGTCATCGTCTGCACGCCTGACGATACTCACGACGACATCATCATCCGCGCGCTGGAAGGCGGGGCCGATGTCATCAGCGAAAAGCCCATGACCACCACCCCGGAAAAGATTGACCGTATTCGCGCCGCGGAGGCGAAAAGCGGCCGCCGTGTGGATGTCTCCTTCAACTATCGTTTTTCTCCCACCGCCGCACGCATCAAGGAGCTGATCGATGAGGGTGCAATCGGCACCGTCACCTCGGTCGATTTTCACTGGTATCTCGATAACCAGCACGGCGCGGATTATTTCCGCCGCTGGCACGCCTTCACCGAACATTCCGGTAGCCTGTTCGTGCACAAGGCCACGCACCATTTCGATCTTCTGAACTGGTATCTCGATTCCGATCCCGTGGAGGTAAAGGGGTTCGGACAGTTGCTGCATTATGGCAAGAACGGCCCGTTCCGGGGAACACGCTGTCGCACCTGTCCACACAAAAACGAGTGCGATTATTTCATGGACCTCAGCGCCGATCCTTTCCTCGATGCACTCTATGAGGACCCTTCGGCGGTGGACGGCTATATGCGCGATGCCTGCGTCTTCCGCGAGGAAATCGACATTCCCGACACCATGAGCGCCTCGATCCGCTATGCCAGCGGCGTGCAGGTCTCCTATTCGCTCAACACCTATATGCCGATCGAGGGCCACCATATTGCCTTCAACGGCCATAAAGGCCGTATCGAAATGCGCCAATATGAAAAGCAGCCCTGGACGGAGCCGCCGGCCGACGAAATCCTGCTGGTGAAAAGCTTCGGCGGCGGTGTTGAACGCATATGGGTGCCGCATGAGCCAGGCGGCCACTATGGCGGCGACAACCGCATGCGAGACATGATCTTCAAGCCGGGCTCGAACGACCGGCTGCGGCAGCGGGCGGGTTCACGCGCCGGCGCGATGTCCGTTCTGACAGGCGTGGCCGCGCTGAAAAGCGCCCGTGAGGGCGGCACAGCGGCGGTGAAATCGCTGCCAGTTTAGCCGCGACAGCCTGCGGCCTCGTCGACAGATGGGCCGCAGACGGCAATTACCAAAAAAGAACGGACGATATTCCGCAGATTACGCGCTTCTTCCCTGCCGATAAAATGATCGCCGGGGGAAGAAAGAGTGAGTCATGTCCAGTTTTGAATCCTTCGTTCCGCTCATCATCATCGGCGTCAGCCTCGTCGTATTCTTCAAATGGGTGGGGCGAGATATGAACCGGGAAGAGAAAAACCCGCGTTCCCGCCGCTGATGGCGGAAAAACGCGCCCGCGCGGCGTGGAGGCGGAACCAGTACCTTTTCTCCGGCGTTTTCCCTGCAAGGAGGACGCAATATGACGAAGAAAAAGAAATCGAAAACCGTTGAAAAAGGGCCTTCCAGCCCGAACGACATTCCCCCCGCCGGCCCGCATGCCAAACCCTCCCTCACCGACTATGACAAGACGCCGGGCGCGGGCAGCCTGCCGGATGACGGTGAGAAAGACGTGTCTCCCGGCGCGGGTTGATGCGCACGGGACGGAGGGCCGCGCCAAGCCCGAAGGACTCTGCGGCGATCGGGAAATAGTGTCCTGAACCAGATACTTACCCGCTGGGCAGTGGCTCGCCGGTGCTTTTTTGTTCTCCGCCCATTGCAAAATCAAAAATTGAGCCTATATTTTGGATATCGACCATTGCTTGTGACGTCGTTCTGGAACAGACTGTTCCCCGTCGGATTTCCTCTCAAATAATCGATCTTATCCCGCAAGGTATCGCGGGAACCACAACGATTCTACGAAAGGAAATCGTTATGAACACTGGTACTGTAAAGTGGTTCAACGCCACCAAGGGCTTCGGCTTCATTCAGCCTGACAACGGCGGCACGGACGTTTTCGTTCACATTTCCGCTGTTGAGCGCGCTGGCATGCGTTCGCTGAACGACGGCCAGAAGATCAGCTACGAGATCGTCCAGGACCGTCGGTCCGGCAAGAGCTCGGCTGACAACCTTCAGGCAGCTTGATATTCGTCATTTGACCCCGCAGACCACGGATGTACTGGCTGCAGGTTTAAGTGATTGTGAGAGGTCGGGTCAAAGCCCGGCCTTTTGTTTTTGGGCCATGGAGGTCCTCATGCGTAAAAATCCCTACCGATGCGGCGATGCCATATTCTTGAAGCCAGGCGTGCTGGGCAACAACCAGCCCGACGGTCCTGGCAGGGTCGTATCGATCCTGCCCGAAGCGCAGGGAACTGTACGCTACAGGGTGCGTTTCCAGCATGAAAATTTCGAGCGCAACATCGCACTCGATGAAATAAGTGCGCCCACCTCGGCGCCATCGCCGTCGCGCAACAGCGAAAGCCCATCGGCGCGCGAAACGGGATCGAGCTGGATCAATCCGGACAGGATTAAAATCAGAAAATAGCAGCTGCGGCTGCATAAAGGAGATATTCGTGCAGGTACTCGTTCGAGACAATAATATAGAGCAGGCCCTTCGCGTTCTGAAAAAGAGAATGCAGCGTGAGGGCATTTTCCGCGAGATGCGGGCCCGGCAGTCCTATGAAAAGCCCTCGGAAAAGCGCGTCCGCGAAGAAGCAGAGGCCGTGCGCCGCCACCGCAAGCTGGCGAAGAAAAAAATGCAGCGCGAAGGGCTGTTGCCCGCCCCCAAAAAGGTTGCCCGCCCCCGCTAGCCGTTCGATACTGCTCTTCCGTAAAGGAGAATGCCATGGCTGCGACAAAAGAAGCTTTTTTCAAACCCGGCAAACTATCCGCGCAGGACAAGGCGTCACTGACGGATAGCGCCGCAAAGCAGATCATAAACGCCGAGGCCGCTCAGCGCGCCCGCAAAACGGAACGCCTTCGCCAGCTTCGCGAAGCCCAGGAAGCGACGATCATAACCGACACGCCCGTTTCCGCAAAAAAACGATCCGGCAAGAAATAGCCGGACGGGATTTCCAGCATCGACGATCGAACGGGTCTTGAACGGATTATCTCATACCCGCTCAAGGCCCCATCAATCCAACAGGAGGAGGACACCATGGCCAAGGGTCAATTGCGCAGTAACAAGGAAGTCCGAAAACCGAAGAAGGACAAGACGGCGAAAGTGGCTGCAGCGCCGCCAGCCGGTTCGCAGGTCAAGTTCGCAAATGCCACGACAGCGGACGGCAAAAAGAAGTAGTGCGACGCGCAGCCGGCAAGCCACGACGAATAAAAACATCGCGATAGGCGCCGGACTTGTTTTGGCCACATTGCCAGTTTAAATAGCTCTCATGGCAACTGCTGGTGAGCGCGAATGAAATCGATGTTCGCAGTTGTTTTAGTCGCTTCAGACTTTTGACCACGGATGTACTGGCACTGGTGTTGAGAGCGATATGAGGAAGGTCGGTGCAATATTGCCCCGGCCTTTTTTGTTGCCTGCGGCAGCGAATGCTGCATATTCCCTGCGGTAACGGAATTAACTTGCCTATTCCCCATAAACGGCGCACGCTTCTTCATCGGTAATTAAAGGGCGTTGCCACCGTCAGGCCTGCTGCATTTCCAGCCCTGTCCCGCCTGCTGACCACCAGGGAAGCGATTCGGAATTCACGCGAC
This sequence comes from Agrobacterium tumefaciens str. B6, assembly GCF_001541315.1. Lineage (GTDB taxonomy): Bacteria > Pseudomonadota > Alphaproteobacteria > Rhizobiales > Rhizobiaceae > Agrobacterium > Agrobacterium radiobacter. The sequence goes on from NZ_LMVK01000007.1 coordinate 95,938, forward strand.
ATGCATGACGCCACGGGCCGGCAACGGTTTCCCTGGCGCTGCCCGCGTCTCAAGGCGTTGAAGCGTCCTCGCACCATCTCCGGATGGCAGCGCGACGCTCCGGCTTTTGTGAACCTCACAAGAAAGGAGGACGCCATGTCTTCCGCATATGAAAATTGCATCATCACATCGCAGGACCTCAAAATGCTCCAGTCCGTGCTGGAAGGTCTCGGTTATGATCGCCACACCATGGATGAAGAAATCGTTCTCTACAACAATGCCGCCCGCAAGGTGATCCAGCTCTTTCAGGATGGCTTGACCGACCCCGCCGATATCTCGGAGGAAATGCTGTTTCTGTTCGGCGTTCACAAACATGAACGCGTAAGACCGTGGAGACCGCTGCCGCGTTATGCCATTCAGGGTCTGCCGCCTCTTTACCGGTGATGCTGTTGCCGCCCTTTTCGTGGCAACCACGCGAAGCGGCCTTCAAAATCACCGATGAAAATAACGGCTTGGCAAAAGCCGTATATCAGGCAACACTGAAATTGAGCGTCCCGCGCGCGATCAGGCGCATCCGGGAAGCTTGAGTATGGAATGTGCATCAGGTGAGTTGCGGGACCATGACCGGCCTGCGCCGGGTCCCGACTGTCCCCATGCCGGTAAGTTTTGCGTCTGCGTGGAGGTGAGTATGACGTATGACTGGAGCGGCCGCAAAATGCGCCGCATGCGAGCGGCGAAACTGACGATCATCAGCCTCGTCGCAGCTTTCGTGCTGACAGCCCCGATTTTCGCCCATTATTGAGGTTCGCAGCCGCAAGACAGGATCATACCGGCTGGCGGGTTTCACTCCGATTTCTCAACCGGTTCTTCAGCCATTTCTGAACGGGCTGGTCATAATAAACCGTCAGCCACCATGACAGGCACGTCGTGGCGATGAGAAAAACAATGCCCGCCGGCAAAGCGAGATTTTCCCTGTGCCACACCGGGATCAGAAACTCCGTCCAGGCCAGAAGCGGAATATGCAGCACATAGACCGCATAGGACGCCGTGCCGAGAAACACCGACACCATTCCCACCCCGCGCCCCGGAACCGTCTTGCTGGCCACGAATAGCAGCAGCGGCCAGACAAACAGGACAACCGCAAGATCGAAGAACGGCCGAAGCTCCCGCGACATGGGCACAGCCAGAATGAAACAGACCAGCAAAAGGCAAAGCGCCGCCTGAAAGGGTTTCAACTGCGGTACGCGATTGCGGAAACGGTAAATCAGCACGCCGGCAAAAAACGAGAAGAACACCCGGCCCATGCCCGCATACATTTCGTGCCAGCGAAACCCCGCATGCAAACGGCCGAACTCGGCGGCCGCCACCATCAGCACAAGCGCGCTGACGGTGAGCACCACAGCGGTCTGTCTCGTCGTGGCCCGAACACCCCAGCGGGCATAAAACGCATTCACCACAAGTTCGTTGAAAAGCGACCATGCAGGGCTGACGAGAAACAACGCGCCGTTCAGGGTCAGCGTGAAGGGCGCCGGCAAAAACAGCAGCCCCGTGAAAAGGGCAAAAGCGAGCTCGCCGGGATCGACAAGACGATGCAAATCGTCGATCGGCGTCGGCACGCCCAGCACGTAGAGGCAGATGAAATAAGCCGCCATCAACGCCAGCGCCAGCGCATAAAGAGGGTAAAGACGCGCAAAGCGCGCCTTCAAAAAAAAGCCCGGTGTAATCGCCCCTTCGCTCAGCTTCCGGCTATAGGCATGCGCCAACACGAAGCCGCTGAGCGCAAAGAACAAATCCACGGCGAGATAGCTCGAAGCCGTGCTTTTTCCGAACAGATCCTCGGCATGGCGGTGGACGATGAAAAGGGCAGCCACTCCCCTTATGCCGTCGAGCAATAGGAAGCGTTCCGGGGACGACTGGACCATGGCGTGAGGCTCGGTGTGGCTGGCGGATTTAAAAGTTCACAAGCAACGAGCTTTAGCGCGTAGTGGTTTGCCGCTGCCAGTCACAAACTGGTTAACGTGGCAAACATCCCGTATTATTATAGGGTACTAAAGGGTGATCGACACCCTTTCGCGGCTGCGAAAGGCGTGCTACGTCCGGATGTCATCGATCTTTTGACCCTTTGACTCTGCGGCCTGTCCTTTTGAATTCAGCTTGATTTCGCTTGGATATCTTCGGCGCAAATTCAGATCGGGCGGGTTCGGCGGCAAGCAACTTTTTCGGAGTCTCACCATGTCCACCATTGCAGAACGTATCAGAAAAATCATCGTGGACCAGCTTGGCGCCGACCCCGCCAATGTGGTGGACGATGCCAATTTTGCTGACGATCTCGGTGCGGATTCCTTGGAGACGGTTCAGATCGTCATGGAAATCGAGGAGGAATTCGGAGTGGAAATTCCAGATTCCGCCGCAAGCACGATCCTGACCGTCGGCGACGCCATCCGTTTCATCGAAAAAAACAAGGCGTGACCGACGGGGAATTTACCCCGCAGATGACGCCGCTGAAACAGCCTGCGGCTTGGCCAGAAGCAGGCTTTCGGCATAGGCCATCATCAACGGCCCGACACCCTTAGCATCGTCGGACACCACCGGTTCGGTCAGATAATATTCCGGCGTTCCATCGCGATAATTGCCCTCGAAGCCGCCAAGGCCCGCGACATGCACGATGCCGGTGAGGCGCATCACGCCCTCTTCATCGGCTTTCAGCCGCGTTTCCAGAAGCGTCTCAAGCGCGCGGCGGCCCGCCGAAACGGCAGCAGTCGCCTCTTCGCCCTGCACAAGCTTCAGCCGCACTGCGTGCAGCAAGGCATAGGCAAACATGGCCGAGGCGGATGTTTCCTCATAATTGCCCGCAAGGCCCGGATTGTCGAGAACCTGCATCCAGAGGCCCGTCTTAGTCTGCCGTGCGATGATGCCCGCCAGAAGACGTCGTGTGCTCTCCCGAAGCTCCGCCGTCGCGCCATCCTCGGGCAGGATGGTCAGTGCGTCCACCAGCGCCATGGCGAGCCAGCCAACCGCACGCGCCCATATGGCGGGAGACTTGCCGCTCTGAGGATCGGCCCAACGCTGGCTGCGGCTGTCGTCGTAACCATGGGCATAAAGCCCGCCACTATCCGCCGTGGCCGCGAGCGCCGCTGAAAACTGCCGCAGCGCATCGTCGATCAGCTCTGTTCGGCCCGTCGCCTGCGCATATTCGATCTGGAAAGGAAGTCCCATATAAAGCCCGTCCAGCCAGACCTGGTGCGGATAACGCTTCTTGTGCCAGTAATTCCCGGCGGCAATGCGCGGATGGTCGTGGAGTTGTCCCGCCAGATGTTCCGCCGCGGCGAGGTAACGCGGATCGCCCGTTTCCGTCGCCAGGGGAAAGAGAACGCGGCCGGCGAGGACGTGGTCGATATTGTATTCCTGCGGATCGTAACCGGCGAGCGCTCCGTCAGCCGCTATCTGTGCATCGGCCAGACGGTGCAGATGGTCATTCCAGCGCGCCTCTCCGGTCGCCCCAAACAGCTGCTGCAAGCCGCGATAGACACATCCATCCTCATAACACCAGCTTCCGCCCTTGTAGTGCTGATAACGGTTAGAGAATTGATCAAAATATTCAGTGGCTTTCATGGATTCTCTCAATCGGAATCTGACACAATGGAAACGGAAGCGTCGCTCAGCAGGGCGGGATTATCGCAGACTATATGCGCCTGTTCGAAAACAATCGCCTCATGGCGCATGGGGCGCACCCGGTCGGCCATGATCGGCGGCGTTGCGATGGCCGACGGATCGCGCGAGACGATGGTGAGATTGCGGATGGCGACATTGCGGATGGGCGCTTCGGGAAGACCGAGAAACGCGCCGGCAGCATGGGAGAGATTGCGGATTTCGACGTCCTCCACGGTAATGCCGTCGATAAAGGGAGTACCGCCATCGACCGGCGCAGGGTTTCGCGACTGCACCTGTTCGTCATGTCCATCGGCGTCGCAATGGTAGTGGGCATTGGCGGAAAGCGCGGTCTTCACGCCATCCAGCAACACCCGGCGCATGGCGATGCTGCTGACGGCGCCGCCCCGCCCGCGCCGTGTCTTGAGGCGCAGGCCGCGATCCGTGCCGATCATGTCGCAATCCTCAACCGCCACGTCATGCACACCGCCGGACATTTCCGAACCGATCACCAGGCCGCCATGGCCGCGCTCCATCAGGCAATGACCTACACGCACGCCGCGTGTTTCAGCGAGATGATCGTCCTCGCCGTCAGGGCCTCGCTTTCCCGCCTTCACCGCGATGCAATCATCGCCGACGGAAAAGCGCACGCCTGATATCGTGACGTTGCGGCAGCTTTCTGGATTGAAACCATCGGTGTTCGGACTGTCATGCGGCGCGGCGATGCTGAGACCGGCGGCGATCAAGTCTTCGCAGCCTTGCGGATGGATCGTCCAGGAGGCGGCGTTTCGGATGGTGAAACCGAGCAGGTTTGTCTTCCGGCAGGAGACGAGGTGAAGGCCGCGCGGCCGGCGCGCGCCACCGCGGGTTTCTTTCGGCCAGCTCCACCAGTCGCCCGCGTCGCCGGAGCCATCGAGAATGCCCCTACCCTCGATGACGAGTTTATCTGCCCCGATGGCATGAACCGGCGCGGCAAAACAGGCATCCGGCAATCCTTCCCAGCTGCCCAGCATGCGGCCGGCCTCATCGCGTGCGGACAATATCTGCCAACCCTTGCGGGTGGAGGGCGCGCGCAGCACGGCTCCCTGCGCAAGGTGAAAGGTCATGTTGCTTTTGAGGCGCACGGGAAAGGCGGTCCAGACACCGGCTGCAAGCCGCAACGCGCCGCCCTGCGGCACGGCGGCAATCGCCCTTTCCAGCACCTGCGCATTGGCGCGCGCACCCTCTTCATCATCGAGCGCGACATCCGGCGTCAGGGGAAATGCCGCAGCCTCCACAAGCCCGGCACAGGGAGAAGTTCTGAACTCCAGCCTTCCGAACCCTTCCGCTTTAAAGATATAGCGCGTATCCGGGGATAGATCATGCAGCAGCGTCACGACGGTCGCGGTTTCGCCGCTCCGTTCGTCGCCATCCTCCGACATCAGACGCCATTCCGTTCTGGACGGAAGGAAATATCGAGCGCCGGGCGCAGCAAGGCAAAGCGCTGCCGTTCGCGCCGAAGACGCGATGATAAGGGGTTCGTTCATGCTCTCTTCTCGTCTTTCGTGCATGGCCGGCCAAACCCTTGGCGGACAGGCTTCATATCATCCGGCAGCCGGATAGAGGGCCCGCCACCAGAGGCGGCGGGCCATTGTCATCAATCGAACTTGGCAAGAACATCGTTGGTCGTATCGATGATCTGCTCGGCCGCCTCTTCCGCCGTCAGCTGGCCATAGGCATATTCTTCAAGCGTATCGATAAAGCCCGAGCGGATTTCCGGATGTTCGTTGAAGGGGGAAACCACCGGTCCCGATGCCGCCATGACGATGGCATTGGCGGCGCGCACTTCCGGCTCGCCCTTGTCACCCAGACGCGCCGCCGCAGCCTTCGACGCCGGCAGACCGCGCGAGGTGCCAAGCGCGTCGACGCCCTCCGGCTCGTTAAGCAGGCAGTTCAGAATCTGAGCAGCCGCTTCCGGATTTTTGGAGTTTTTCGAGATCGAAAATACCATGGAGGGCTTGCGATAAACGCCTTCCGTCACGGCATCGGCAAGCTTCAGCATCGGCACCGGTTTCAGAACCTGTCCCTCCTTCAGGGGATCGGCATATTTCGAATAGGTCGAGTCCCATTCATAGGAGCCGGCGATGCGGCCTTCGGACCAGGACGGTTTTTCATAGAGATTGACGTTGCCATCGGCCGCCTCCTCTTTCTGGGAGCGGATGGAGCCGGTTTCGACCAGCTTGCCGACGAAGGAGATGCCCTCTGCCAGTTCCTGCGGCGTCCAGGCCACGCGGTTGGTCTTGGGGTCGACCAGATCCTTGCCCGTCTTCTGCACGATGGCCAGCGTTACGAGCAGCTGGGCGGTCTCTTTCACGGCATTGAAGGTGTAATAGTCCTTGCCGAGCTTTTCCTTGATGGTCTTGGTTGCCGCGAAGAACTCATCCCAGGTCTTCGGAATTTCCACGCCCGCCTTCTCGAAGGTGGTGGCGTTAAAGAAGAAGACGCGGCCGGTGGTGGAGACGGAAAGCCCCTGCAGCACGCCGTTCATCGATCCTGCCTCCAGATCGCTCTCGGCCCATTGCGAAAGATCGAGCGGTTTCAGCTGGCGCAGATCGGCAAAACCTTCGCCGTTCTTGGAAAACAGCGGCAGCCACGGCCAGTTGACCTGAACGATATCGGCTTCCGTCTTGCCGGCCATCTGCGTGGTGAGCTTTTCCAGATAACCGTCGAAGCCGGTGAATTCGCCCTTCACGGTGTGGCCGTATTTCTCGCCGCAGGCGGCAATGGCCTTCTGGGTGGCGACATGACGGCTTTCACCGCCCCACCACGACATGCGCAGTTCCGCAGCACCCGCAGCGGGGGCCGCCGCCATGGCGGCATAAGCGGCACCGGCGAACATCGCCATCATTCTTGTCGTCGTCTTCATTGTTCTTCTCCTCCTCGAAAAATCAGGCACACCCGTCCCCTCCTCACAGGGAGACGTTGCGGCCATCGGCCTTGTCGAAAATATGCAGCTTCTCCGGGTCCGGTTTGAGCCGCAGGATGCCGTCGCGCCCGAGCGCTTCGAACTCCGTCGCACCGACCACGCTCACCAGCTTCTGGCCGCCGAGATCGGCATGCAGATAGACCTCGTGGCCCATGAATTCCGCATTGGTGAGTTTCGCCTGCAGCGCCGGGCCATCGGTGGCCTCCGCCAGTGAAAGATGCTGCGGGCGGATGCCGATGACGGCATCTACCGGCTTTGCTGAAAGACGCCTTTCAAGATGTTCGCCGATCGGCAGGCGCTGCCCGCCAATGACGAATTCCGCACCGTCGATGGCCACATCCACGAGGTTCATTTCCGGCATACCGATAAAACCGGCCACGAACAGATTGGCGGGATGGTTGTAGAGCTCCTTCGGCGTCGCGACCTGCATGATGCGGCCGGCCTGCATCACGCAGATGCGGTCGCCCATGGTCATGGCTTCGGTCTGGTCATGGGTGACGTAAATGACCGTCGAGGACAGGCCTTCCGCCTTCAGCTGGCGGTGCAGATCGGTGATGCGTACCCGCATGGAGGCGCGCAGCTTGGCATCGAGATTGGACAGCGGCTCGTCGAACAGGAACACGCCAGGCTTCTTGATGAGCGCGCGACCCAGCGCCACACGCTGCGCCTGTCCGCCGGAAAGCTGCTTCGGGAGACGGTCAAGCAGCGGCTCGATTTCGAGAATGCGCGCGACATTCTCGATCGCCTTTTCGATCTCGGGTTTTGCGACACCGGCGATCTTCAGGCCAAAAGCCAGATTGCCGCGCACCTTCATATGCGGATAAAGCGCATAGTTCTGGAATACCATGGCTATGGAGCGCTTGCCGGGCGGCAGGTCGTTGACGCGCTGGTCACCGATCAGGATTTCACCGCCGGTGATTTCTTCCAGCCCCGCCACCATACGCAGCGTCGTGGATTTGGCGCAGCCGGAAGGGCCGACGAACACCATGAACTCGCCATCCTCGACGTCGAGATTGATACCATGCACGGCCTTGAAGCTGCCGCCGTAGATTTTTTCGAGATTTTTAAGTTGAACGCTTGCCATTTTCAGCCCTTGACCCCGCCAGACGAGATCCCTTCAATGAAATACCGTTGCGCCGCAAAGAACACGATCAGCGCAGGCGCGATCGTCAGCACCGACATCGCCAGGATGCGGTTCCATTCAAAGGCTTCGGTGGTGTCGATGGAGAGTTTGAGCGCGAGGCTCACCGGATATTTGTCGACCGAGGACAGGTAGATCAGCGGCCCAAGGAAATCGTTCATCGTCCACATGAACTGGAACAGGCAAACCGAGATCAGCGCCGGCGCCAGCATCGGCACGACGATATAAACGAGCGTCTGCAGGCTGTTGGCGCCATCCACCCGGGCGGCTTCTTCCATGTCCGATGGCAGCGAGCGCAGGAACTGCACCAGCATGAAGACGAAGAACGCATCACCGGCGAACGCCGAGGGAACCCAGAGCGGCAGGAAGCTATCCAGCCAGCCGAGATCACGAAAGAGGATATATTGCGGAATGCGGGTGACGACATTCGGCAGGAGCAGGATGGCGATGACCGACCCGAACAGGATTTTCTTCAACGGAAAATCGAAGCGGGCAAAGGCATAGGCCGCCATGGTGCAGGAAATCGCCGTGCCGATGACCTTCGGCAGGATGATCAGGAAGGAATTCCAGAAGAACCGGCCGAACGTATAGGGCGTCGAGGTTTCCCAGCCGCGGATATAGCCGTCCAGCGTCGGGTTTTCCGGGATGAAACCGGCGCCGGAGAAGATTTCCGAATTGGTCTTGAAGCTTGCGCCCACCAGCCAGATCAACGGGTAAAGCATGACGAGGCCGACGGCGAACAGCAGCACGTAGCGGACGGAGGTGGAGAGCAGCCTGAGCCGTGCCCGGCGGGCCGCCTGCATGTCGTTTAGGATTGCGATATCGGTCATGGCATCAATTCCGCTTGTCGCCGGCGTAATAGACCCACTTCTTCGAGGACCAGAAGGCCACGAGGGTCAGCACGGTGATGATGGTGAAAAGCACCCAGGCGATGGCGGAGGCGTAGCCCATGTTGAACTTCTTGAAGGCCTCGTCGTAGATATAAAGTGGCAGGAGGTAAGTGGACTTCAGCGGCCCGCCCTGGGTGATGATGTAAGGTCCGTTGAACTCCTGGAACGCCTGCACCATCTGCATGATGAGGTTGAAGAAGATCACGGGTGTCAAAAGCGGCAGCGTGATGAAGAAGAAGGTCCTGACCTTGCCCGCGCCATCGATGGCGGCCGCCTCGTAAAGCGACTTGTCGATGGATTGCAGGGCGGCGAGAAAGATCACCATCGCCGAACCGAACTGCCAGCAGCGCAGCAGCGTAATGGTGAAAAGCGCGTTGCCGGGATCACCGAACCAATCGACCGGCGACAGGCCGACGGCCGCCAGCGCCATATTGGCGAGCCCCTCGCTTGCAAAGATGTAGCGCCACAGAACCGCAATCGCGATGGAGCCACCGAGGATGGACGGCACGTAAAAGGCCGTGCGGAAGAAGTTGATGAATTGCAGCTTATAATTGAGTATAGCCGCAATGAACAGCGCGAAGGCAAGCTTCAGCGGCACCGTCAGAAACACGTAGAACAGGGTAACGTTCAGCGATTTCATGAAGGTGCGGTCACGGGTGAAGAGCCGCTCGTAATTGGCAAGTCCAGCCCAGCTGGGATCGCTCATCAGGTCGTAACGGGTGAAGCTGAGATAGAGCGAACCGAGAAACGGGATTGCCGTGAAGACCAGCAGCCCGATGATGTAAGGCGTCAGATATCCCAGCCCAAGGAAGCGCTGAGATTTCATGATGCTCCTCCCCGCGCGCCGATGGAACGCGAATGACAGAATACAATTTCGTACAAGTGAATCTCCCGGAACGGCCGGCGGCGGGCGCATGATGGCGCAACTTCTTGCCGCGACCGATCTCCTCCCTCATTGATACGGCGCGTAAAAGCGATTTATCCGATGACAAAACCAAATTTCCGCGCCAAGGTGAATTAACAAAGATGAGGAAAAAGATGGACGAAATCGAAGGTGGTATTCTGTCGTCCGTTCCACCTGCGGCGCTGAACCTCAACCTGACGCGCGCGACGATCAAGATGGAACATTCGCGCACCTGGCAGATCGACAAATCCAACCAGGTGGACGACCTCATCATCTGCCTGGAAGGGCGAGGGCATTATCTCATCGATGGCGAATCAAGGGTGCTGGAGCCCGGTGATGCGATGCTGATTTTGAAGGGGCAGCGCTTTGTCGGCTGGAACGAGCAGGCCATGACCTATCGCGGCGTGGCGCAGCATTTCACGCTCGATATTTATGGCCGCCACAACCTGATCGCGCAGATGGACCTGAAGCCGAAACTACGGCTGAGCCGCTGGCCGCTTTTGGAGCCGCTCGTGCGTCACTACCGGCAGAGCGCCCCGCCCTCCTCCGTGACACTGGGCCAGCACCATCTTTTCATGGTGCTTCTGATCGCCTTCATCGACGACGCCTTCCTCGGCTGGGTTGACCGCCCGAGTTTCCAACCGGAAGGCACGGAAGGCCTAGACCTTGCGGTGATGAAGGCGATCACCATGATTTCGGCCAATCCGCTGGACCCTGACATTGCCGGTCGGGCGACAGACGCAGCGCCCTATAATCGCGATTATTTCCTGCGCGAATTCCAGAAACGGGTGGGTCGAACGCCGCGGAAATATCAGGAATTCAAGCGCATGGAACGCGCCATGCATTTTCTCGAGGCAGGGCTTTCAGTCTCGGCGGCCGCCGCCGAGGTGGGGTATGGCGACCCCTATTATTTCTCACGCATGTTCAAGCGCACACTGGGACTAAGTCCGCGCGAGCATATGAACCGGATACGCCGCAGCCGGCATGGCAATCTGATGGCGTTTGACGAGCATGAACAACAGAGGCTGCTTGCCGCCGAAATGGAAAAGGCCCCGGCATAGCGGGGCCTCCTTGTTTGGAACCTCCGGAGTTACCGGAACAGTGACGGCAACCACAGGGAAAGCGACGGAATATAGGTGACGGCGAGCAGCACGGCGATGCTGGCGCCGAAGAACGGCCAGATCGTCCGCATCGCCTCCCGTATCGATATGCCGCCCACCGCGCAGCCGACGAAGAGCACCGTTCCGACCGGCGGCGTGTTGAGGCCGATGCCGGCATTCAGGATCATCACGACGCCGAAATGCACGGGGTCGATGCCGAAGGCCTTCACGACAGGCAAAAGCACCGGCGTGGAGATGATGACCATGGGCGCCATGTCCATGAAGGTGCCGAGCAGCAGCAGGATGACGTTGATGACCAGCAGCACGATGATTGGATTGTCCGAAATCGCGCTGATTGCGGCGATCATCAGCGTCTGCACCTGCAGGAAGGCCATCAGCCAACCGAAGGACGCCGCCGTGCCGATGACGAGCAACACCATGGCCGTGGTGCGGACGGCACCCATCACCGCTTCCACGAAACCGTTCCAGTCCAGCTCGCGGTAAACCAGCATGGCTACGAGGAAGGCATAGAGCACGGCGATGCAGGAACTTTCCGTGGCGGTGAAAATGCCCGAGCGCACACCGCCGAAGATGATGCCGATCAGCAGAATGCCGGGGAACGACGCCAGCAGATAATACATCAGCTTCGAAAAGCCAGGAAACGGTTCGGATGGATAACCCTTGCGGCGGGCGACGATATAGGCCGTCACCATCAGCGCCGCGGCCAAAAGCAGGCCCGGAATGATGCCGGCGGTGAAAAGATCGGCGACCGAGACATTGCCGCCCGCTGCAATCGAATAGAGGATCATGTTATGCGAGGGCGGGATCATCAGCGCGATGATGGCGGCATTGACGGTGATATTGACGGCATAATCCCTGTCATAACCGCGTTTGGCCATTTGCGGGATCATCAGCCCGCCGACAGCCGAGGCATCGGCGACGGCCGAACCGGAAATGCCGCCGAACAACGTCGAGGCCACGATATTGACCTGACCGAGGCCGCCGCGCAGGTGCCCGACGAGACCGGCGGCAAAACGGATGAGGCGATGGGCGATGCCGCCGCGCACCATGAGGTCTCCGGCGAAGATGAAGAACGGGATCGCCATCATCGCAAAGACATTCATGCCGGAATTCATCTGCTGGAACACAACGACGGGTGGCAGGCCGAGATAAAGAACCGTGGCGAAGGAAGCGATGCCGAGGCAGAACGCGATCGGCGTGCCGATCAGCATCAGCAGGGTGAAGACGCCGAAGAGAATGGTGTAAGCCATTTTACGCAGCCTCCTGCACGATCACGTCAGCCGCGATTTCCTCGCCGATGATAAGATCGATGAATCGTTCGGCGGAAAACAGCGCAATGAGGAAACCGCCGCCGATCAGCGGGAAGAAGTCCGTGCCGCCGGGCCAGCCGAGAACCGGGATCGTCGCCGACCACGTGCCCATGGAAAGCGAGGCGCCATACCAGGCCATACCGACGCCGAAGAAGAAGATGAGCGCAAGGCTGGTCAAGTCCATGACTTTCTGCACGCGTGGCGACATCATGTAGCGCAGAATATCAAGCCCAAGATGCACGCTTTCGCGCACGCCGACGGCTGCCCCCAGCATGATGAACCATGACATGAGATGCAGCGACAGCGGCTCCGACCAGCTGGGTGAATCATTCAGGATGTAACGGGCAAAGACCTGCCACCCGACGATGAGCGTCATGGCGATCATACCGATACTGGCAATATAAAGCGACGCGTGGCTGAGCGCGCCGAGAAAGGGGCGGATTGCCCGCATGAAATTTCGCATTGTCTGTTCCTCCGCATCCACGGCGACAAAAGAAAACCGGCCCTGTGTCCAGGGCCGGTTTTCCGCGCGTTACTTGACCGCTTTCACCCGTTCCAGAAGGTCTTTCATCTTCGGATCGGTGACGAATTTGTCGTAGACCGGACCCATCGCCGCAGCGAATTCCTCTTTGTTGACCTTGATGACGTTGGCGCCGCCGGCGCGGACTTTTTCTTCCGACGCCTTTTCGCGGGCGCTCCAGAGTTCGCGCATCTTGGCAACGGAATCCTTGGCGGCCTGGCGCAGCAGCTTCTGGTCTTCCGGCGAGAGCTTGTCATAGGAAATCTTGGAAATGACGAGAATTTCCGGATTGAGGGAATGCTCCGTCAGCGAGTAGTTTTTCGCCACTTCATAGTGGCGGGCGGATTCGTAAGACGGCCAGTTGTTTTCGGCGCCGTCAACGACGCCGGTTTCAAGTGAGGAATAGACCTCACCCATCGGCATCGGCGTTGGGTTGGCGCCAAAGGCCTGCATCATCGAAATCCACAGATCGGACTGCTGCACGCGAATTTTCAGGCCCTTCAGGTCCGCCAGTTTTTCGACGGGCTTTTTGGTGGTGTAGAAGGAACGCGCACCGGAATCGTAAAAGGCAAGGCCGACAAGGCCGTGTGGTTCGAAGGCTGCCAGAACCTCATCGCCGATCGGGCCGTCCACCGTATTGTGCATGTGCTCGGTCGAGCGGAACAGGAACGGCAGACCGAGAACGGTGGTTTCCTTGACCAGATTGTTGAAGGGGGCGGCGTTGACGCGGTTCATGTCAATGACGCCGAAACGGGTCTGCTCAATGGTGTCTTTCTCGCCGCCGAGAACGGAATTGTTCATGACCTGGATCTTGATGCGGCCATTGCTTCGCTCGGCCAGCAGCTCGCCCATGTATTTCACGGCTTCGACGGTTGGATAACCATCCGGGTGGATATCGGCGGAGCGCAGGGTTATCTCCTGCGCGCCGGCGGCCACACCTGATAGCGCGATCCCCATCGCGACGCACATCATGCTTGCAATCTTTTTCATGCTTTCCTCCTCCATTGTTGAAACGGCCCAGCCCCTCCAAGGCTATCGGACCGATTTTTTCACGCCCATCCGGGCCGGCATGCAAAGACCTCTCATTTAAAAAGGATGATGGGACCTCCCTTCCCCTCCCATCCCGAATTGACCTATGCCGCCTTGAATGGCGGCAGCTTGAACAGCGCTTCCGGATTTTCCACCAATGCACGATGACGGGCCGCCTCATCCGGCAGCCAGCCGAGCGTCAGTTCGGCAAGGCGGGCATCGTCCGGATAGGCAGCCGTTTCGCGCACCGAATTATGCGGCCAGTTGGTGCCCCAGACGATGCGCTCCGGCGCATGGGCGGCGATCACCCGCGAAAAGGCGGCGACATCCTCATAGGGCCACTTCTCCCGCGAACTTTCATAGACGCCGGCGAACTTGAACCAGAGATTGCCGCGATCCATCAGCTTCAGAAGAACAGTCATTTCCGGACCGTCCGTTTTGATGCCCTTGAAGAACTTGCCGTGGTGATCGAACACCCAGCGTGAGCGGATTTTCTGAAGACGTGGCAGGTGGTCGAGAAGACCATTGCCGTCGAATTGCACCGCCACCATCCAGTCAGCCGCGTGCGCCCTCTCATCCACCGCCTCAAGCTCGGAAAGGTTCACCGCACCGCCAGGCAGATCCATGATGCGCGCGCCAACGGCACCGGCGGCGGCAAGCTTTTCCATGTCCTTCTCGGTCGTACTCGCATCGATAATGACCACGGCGCGGGCCGCTTCGCCCATCTCAGCAACACAGGCGAGCGTGTTGCCATTATCGCGCTGATGGGCGTTTCCCTGAGTGATGATGACCCGATCGATGCCGAGCCATTGCATGAGCTTGCGATAGTCCTCCGGTCCCGGCAGGGCGCCCGGCGGCAGGCCCGGCCCGCCCGGCAAGGCCGGATAACCGGGCAGATACATATGCATCTGCGTGTCGACGGCCCCTTTCGGGAAGGCGGGCCGAGGCGCTGTGCCGCTCAGTTTTCTGACGGGTTCGCTCACGGGTCTGGCATCCTGAATTCAAGCAATGCGTCGCGGTTGATCTCAATTCCAAGGCCCGGACCATCGGGGATGGCGACAGTGCCGTTTACCGCCTCGATCGGCTTGCTCAGCACGGCCTGGCGGAAGGGATTATAGGTGCGGTCGAACTCCATGATCGGCTCTATCGGATTGACGCGCACCGGATCTGGCGTCATCGCCGCCATGAATTGCAGGGCGGCGGCGATCTGCACGCCGGTCCCCCAGACATGCGGCACGATGCGCACGCCGTGCAGCGTGGCAAGCGTCGCAATCTTCTGGGTTTCGGAAAAGCCGCCGCAGCCGCATAGATCGGGCTGGAGAATATCCACAGCACCAGCGGAAAGCGCCTGCCACATGCCATAACGCCCATGCCAGGTCTCGCCGCCCGCAACCGGGATTGGCTGACCTGCCCGCACCCGGGCATAGGCATCAAGCTGTTCGGGAACCACCGGTTCCTCAAACCAGTCGATACCATAATCGGCAGCGCGATTGCCGAGCGTGATGGCTTCGGTGACGGTATAACCGTGATTGGCGTCGATCATCAGCCGCATATCCGGCCCGATGGCCTCCCGCACCGCAGCGATGACTCTGAGGTCTTCCTCGATACCGAAACCGATCTTAATCTTGCAGGCGTGAAAACCCTCTGCCCGGCGTTCCGCCATCTCCAAGGCATTGTCGGAGACGCGGTCAACGCCATCGCGCTTGAAACTGCCGGTCGCATAGGCGCGCACGCTTTCACGCCAGCGCCCGCCGAGCAGCATCGAGATGGAAGCACCGTAGTGCTTGCCCTTGATGTCCCAGAGCGCAATGTCGATGCCGGACAATGCGGTGAGGCTCAGGCCACGCTGGCCCTGATCGCGCAGGGCATTATAAAGCATGGCCCAGATTTTTTCGGTCTGGCGCGGGTCCTGGCCGATAAGCCAGCCCGCATAAGCCTGAACCACGGCGGCATTCGGCCGTGCCGGGCCGAGGCATTCACCCCAGCCGACGGTCCCGTCGTCACATTCGATCTCAACCAGAATATGGGCGCGTCGATCAAAGCGCATGGATGCGCTTTCAAACGGCGTGTCCAGCCGGTGCTCGAGCAGATGCGTACGCACCGCCGTGATTTTCATGGCTCGCCTCCCGTCGTGTCTCGATTAGGGTTTGCGCTTATGCGTGCCGATCAGGGCATCGAGCATGCCGATTTCCTCATTCGTCAGATCCTTCAGCGGCGCACGCACCGGACCGGCGTTGAAGCCCTGCAGGCGCACGCCGGCCTTGACGGCGGAGACGGCGTAACCCTTGGCGCGGTTGCGGATCGCCATGAACGGATAGAAGAACTCCGTCAGGATGCGCTCGCAGGTGGCGCGCTCACCGGCACGCAGCGCCGCATAGAACTCATTGGCAAGGCCCGGCACGAAGTTGAAGACCGCCGAGGAATAGGTGGTGAAGCCGGCGCCGAGATAGGCTTCGGCAAACAGTTCCGCCGTCGGCATGCCGCCGAGATACATCAGGCGGTCACCCATCTTGGCGGTGATCTGGCGCACAAGGCCGATATCGCCGGTGCCGTCCTTGAAACCGACGAGGTTCGGGCATTCGTCGCAGAGACGCGCCAGCGTATCGGCCTGCAGCACGGAATTGTCACGGTTATAGACCATGACGCCGATGCCGACCGACTGACACACCTTCTTGATATGGGCGTATAGCCCTTCCTGCGGCGCATCGATGAGGTAATGCGGCAGAAGCAGGATACCGTCAGCACCGACCTTTTCGACAGAGCGGGCAATATCAACGGCGATCTCGGTGCCGTAACCGCAGCCGGAAACAATGGCGGTTTCGCCGGCAACTTCCTTGGCGGCGGAGACGATGGTGGGGATCTCATCCGGCTTCAGCGAAAAGAACTCACCCGTGCCGCCGGCGGCAAACAGCACCGGCGCCTTGTATCCGGCGAGCCATTCGACATGCGCCCTGTAGCTATCGGCCGCAAAACGACCCTCGGCATCGAAATGGGTGACCGGGAAAGACAACAGACCGGAGCCAAGCGCCGTCTTGATTTGTT
Organism: Agrobacterium tumefaciens str. B6; assembly: GCF_001541315.1. Lineage (GTDB taxonomy): Bacteria > Pseudomonadota > Alphaproteobacteria > Rhizobiales > Rhizobiaceae > Agrobacterium > Agrobacterium radiobacter. Next base: position 112,487 of record NZ_LMVK01000007.1, read on the forward strand.
CAGGGTTCATCATCGAAATTCCTCTGCAAGTTCACTGACTGAAAGCCACCTAAGCCGCTTGCCGCATCTTTGTCAACAACTCATCATACATCTTGTATGATGAATTTCGAAAATCTGTCACAGATCAACGCGCCAGCCAGCCGCCATCGACATTGAGAATGGCGCCATGCACATAATCCGCCGCCGGCGAAGCCAGAAAGACCGCTGCGCCGGCGATATCTTCGGAATGGCCCCACCGCCCCGCCGGAATACGCTCGAGAATGGCCTTGTTGCGGGCGGCATCAGCGCGCAGCGCCTCGGTATTGTTGGTTTCGATGTAACCGGGCGCGATGGCATTCACATTGATGCCCTTCGCAGCCCACTCATTCGCCAGAAGCTTGGTAAGACCGGCGACGCCATGTTTCGCCGCCGTGTAGGACGGGACGCGAATGCCGCCCTGAAACGACAGGAGCGAGGCGATATTGACCACCTTGCCGGGCCGACCTTTTGCCAACAACTCTTTCGCAAAGGCCTGCGTGGTAAAAAACAGCGCCTTGAGATTGACATCCATAACCTCGTCCCAGTCGAGTTCGGAAAACTCGACTGAATCGGCACGGCGGATGATGCCGGCATTGTTGACGAGAATATCGAAGCCGGCATCGACAAAACTGTCCTTCGCCGCCAGCGGATCGGCGAAATCGATCGACAGGGCGCTCGCCTTGCCGCCATCCTTCGCGATGATATCAAGCGTTTCATCCGGTGCGCGGCGCGCGGCGCAGACCACCTCCGCACCGGCTGCGGCGAGCCCCACCGCAATCGCCTGACCAAGACCGGTATTCGCGCCTGTCACGAGCGCCTTACGCCCCTGAAGCGAAAAGGGATTTCTCATTTCAGATCCCCCGGCTGGATGAAGTCCATGTCGGTATAGTCGACATTGTCGCCCGCCATGGCCCAGATGAAGGTGTAAGAACCGATGCCGGCACCGGAATGGATGGACCAGGGCGGCGAAATCGCGCCTTCTTCGTTCGAAATGAACAGATGGCGGGTCTCCTGCGGCTCGCCCATCAGATGCAGGACGCGCGACTTTTCATCCATGCCGAAATAGAGATAGGCTTCCATGCGGCGGTCATGAATATGCGAGGGAATGGTGTTCCAGACGGAGCCGTCCTCAAGCATCGTATAACCCAGCACCAGCTGGCAGCTTTCCATGACCAGCGGATGGATGAACTGGTTGATGGTGCGCTTGTTGGAGGTTTCGGTCGCGCCGAGCTTGACCTCCTTGCTGTCGGCAAGGCTGACGAGCTTTGCCGGCAGGCTGCGATGCGCCGGGCAAGACGTGATGTAGAATCGGCCGGCACCATCAAACGTTACCGCGCCGCTGCCCGCACCGAGATAAAGCACGTCACCGCGATTGAGCGTGTAGGTCTCGCCGCCGGCGCTGACGGTGCCCGCCTCGCCGATATTGACGATGCCCATTTCACGCCGGTCGAGGAAGGACGGCGTCTTGGTTTCTTCCACCTTGTCCAGCGTCAGCGGCGCACCATTTGGCACCGCGCCGCCCATGACGAAACGGTCATAATGGGTATAGATCAGCCTGATTTCACCGGAACGGAACATGTCGTTGGCGAGGAAATGCCGGCGGAGCCCTTCGGTATCCAGCGTTTTTGCATATTCCGGGTTCACGGCCTGCCTTGTTTCGACGGTCAGCATCAAACTCATCCTTCATGATTGTTGCGTATGGCACATAATATATGTTATCCGCTTTTTGTACGATCTGTATGACAAGGTCAAGAGGTGCCGGCATATCTCGACCAGGCTGCGGACGTGGAACAGGCTTGGGAGAATTGCAATGAAACGGCTTCTTGTTACCGGTGCGGCGGGCCAGCTTGGCCGCGTGATGCGTGAACGCCTTGCACCGATGGCCGAGATATTGCGTCTTGCCGATCTCGCCCCGCTCGACCCGGCGGGGCCGAACGAGGAATGCGTGCAATGCGACCTTGCGGATGCGAATGCCGTGGATGCCATGGTCGCCGGTTGCGACGGCATTGTTCATCTGGGCGGCATATCGGTGGAGAAGCCCTTCGAACAAATCCTTCAGGGCAATATCATCGGGCTTTATAATCTCTACGAGGCCGCCCGCGCCCATGGCCGGCCGCGCATCGTCTTTGCCAGCTCAAACCATACAATTGGCTATTATTCCCAGACCGAGAGGCTCGGTCCCGACGTGCCCGTCCGGCCGGACGGGCTTTACGGCGTTTCCAAATGTTTCGGCGAAAGCCTTGCCCGCATGTATTTCGAGAAGTTCGGGCAGGAGACGGCGCTGGTGCGCATCGGCTCCTGCACACCGGAACCCACCAATTACCGCATGCTTTCCACATGGTTCTCATACGATGATTTTGTGTCGCTGATCGAAGCGGTGTTTCGCGCACCGGTGCTCGGCTGCCCGGTCGTCTGGGGCGCATCGGCCAATGATGCCGGCTGGTGGGACAATTCGCATCTCGGTTATCTCGGCTGGAAACCGAAGGACAATGCCGAGACCTTCCGGCAGCATATATCAGCGACAACGCCGAAGCCTGCCCCTGAGGATGCGCTGGTGCGGTTTCAGGGTGGCGTGTTCGTCGACAATCCGATCTTCAGGGAAAGCTGAGATGCCGCATGAAACATTCCCGGCGCAAGCGGCGGGATTGCAAGCCGGGCAGCGAATGACGTATCGAGGACCGGTGCACGCAACCGACATTTTTTAGAACGGCGACCAAGATGACAAAAGCGACAACCTCCGAACCGGGCGCTCCACAGGGCAGAACGCTTGTGGTGAAGGTTTCCGAGGAACTCCGCAGCCAGATCGCCAAGGGCCGTTACAAGACGGGCGACCGCCTGCCCTCCGAAGCGCAGATGACGCAGGAATTCGGCGTCAGCCGCACGGTGGTGCGCGAGGCTATCGCTTCGCTGCGATCCGACGGTCTGGTCGAACCCCGTCAGGGCGCCGGCGTCTTCGTGCTGGAGCCCGCACCTGCGGAGCGGCGGCCCTTCCACAATGTCGATCTCGCACGCGTCTCCTCGCTGATCGAGATGCTGGAGCTACGTACGGCCGTGGAAGGCGATGCCGCCGGCCTTGCCGCCATTCGCCGTTCGCCGGCGCAGGAAGAAAAGATCATCGAGGCCTTCGATGCCTTCCGTGCCAGCGCCGCCAAGGGCAGCCCGACGGCCGAAGCCGATTTCGCCTTTCATCTCGCCGTGGCCGAGGCGACCAACAATCCCCGCTTCAGCGAGTTCCTGCAGGTGCTGGGGCCGACCGTCATTCCACGCCGCGCCGTGGCCGAAAACGGCTCGGAAACCGTGCTTTCACCTGCCGATCTCAGCCGTCTCGTCGGCGAACACGAAGCGATCCTGATCGCCATACAGGACGGCAACGAGGATGCGGCGCGAAGCGCCATGCGCAACCACCTGAAAAGCAGCCAGACGCGGTATCGCGCCATGCTGCGCGCACCACGCTGAAACTGCCTAAACCGCATTACATGATTGAGGAGAACGACATGCAGCAGCTACCGACATTCCCCACCGTTTCACCCGACGATGGTGTCGAACGCACCGTGCTTTCCGAAGCGCCGGAGCTGATGGTGGTTTCCTTCCGCTTCAAGACCGGTGCCGAAGGAAAGCTGCACAGCCATCCGCATGTGCAATCCACCTATGTCGCCAGCGGCAGTTTCCGTTTTTACCGCGATGGTGAAGCCTATGACCTGCAGAAGGGCGACAGCCTTATTGTGCCCGGCCATATCGAGCATGGTTGCCTGTGCCTGGAAGAGGGCGAGCTGATCGACTGCTTCACCCCGCGCCGCGACGATTTCCTCTGAGGTAGAGCGCGGCGGCAGGTCGTCACTCCAGTGACAAATCCCGCAGGGTGCGTGGCAGGCTGTTCATGCACTCCACTCCAGATGATGTAACAAGAAACTGGTCCTCGATCATCAACGCACCCAACCCTTCGCCATAAAAGGGCGCTTCAAGCGCGACCACCATGTCCGGAAGAATGATTTCGGCATTGTCATGGGAAAAGAACGGCCATTCCTCGATGCCCACACCACCGCCGACGGAATGGCCGAAATGGCCGCGATAATATTCGCTGAAACCATCCTTACGCATCGAGGCGAGCATCGCGGCGTGCACCGCACCGAAGCTGTTGCCGGGGCGAAGCGCTTCCAGCCCGCAGGCGAAGGCTGCTTCCAGCGCCTTGAAGATATCGGACGCCAAAGGCGAGACCGGTCCCCATGAAAAGGTTCTTGCACCATCCGACGAATAACCGTCGACCAGCGTACCGACATCTGCCTTGATCAGCGCACCCGGCGTCACAACCGCCGCCATATCCGACAAGGCAGGCCCCACGGATATGTAATCCCAATGCCCGCTCAGTGAAAAACCGGATTTCATGGCATGCGCCTGCACGCCGGCCTTCCAGGCGGCAGAAAGTCCGCCGAGCGCTGCTCCGGGCCTCACGGCCGCTGCCATTGCGACCAGCCCGGCCTCAGCCGCCGCTGCCGCGCGCCGCAGAAGCCCGATCTCGCGTTCGGATTTCACCGCGCGCAGGCGGCGCAACACCGCCGAACCGTCGATCCAGTTCACATCTGGAAGCGCCTGACGCAGCGCCAGAAAATCGGCAGCGGGCATGAATTCGAGATCGGCGCCGATGCGCGCGCCCGATAGTCCACGCTCCTGCAGCAGGTCAGCCAACAGACCGAAACAGGCCGTGCGATCGAATGTCTCCGGCCTCGGGCCGCCGGCATTATGGCGGCGATAGGCATCGTCCACCTGCCCGATGGCCTCAGTACCGGACAGATCGACCCTATCGATCCAGATGCGATGGCAGCGCAGATCGATGTCCGGCGCGGCCTTTCTGACGAGCGGGGCGGCATGATCGCTGACGGCAGCAGCAAGCCCTGCACCAGCATCGGCCGGCACCAGCGCAATCACTGAGCCCGCCCTGCCCCACATCGTCGCGACACCGGCGGCAGCGCCGACCGTATAGCGGAAAGCTTCCGGCTGGAACAACACCAGCGCGTCGATATCAGCCTCCTGCATCAATTGTTGCGCACGGATTCGGTCGATATCGCTCATGGGGACCCCGGTAGATCGTTTGCGCGCGGTGCTAGGCCGCACGGTTTATGAACCTACGCTTTAGCAGTCGCCGGGAGAGGAATGAAGGTGGAAGATTTCCGCACGCGGAGGAGCCTTGTCCTATCCCAATGAGGCGGCGGACAAAATCCGCCGCCTCATTGTCTTTCAGGCCTCCAGCCACTTCACCTGCTCGGCCGTCAGCTTGATATCCAGCGCCGAAAGACTGTCCTCCAGTTCAGCGATGGTGCGCGGTCCGATCAGCGGGATGACCGGGAAAGGCTGGGCGATGACATAAGCGAGCGCGATATGGATCGGGTGCCGCCCAAGTTTCTGCGCAAGCTCGATCGCCCTGTCGCGGCGGACGAAATTGCGGTCGGAATACCAGACGCGGACGATTTCCTCATCATCCTGCTTGTCGCGCCCTGCCCGGTCGGTGAAGAAACCGCGCCCCTGGCTGGACCAGGCAAAATTGGGGATCTGGCGGGATTTCAGCCATTCCTTCCACTCGTCATCCGATGCCGCCACGCATCCCGCCCAGATCGGATCGAGCATTTCGGCGAGCGAGAAATTGTTTGAAAGCGCGCCCGGGGCCTGTTTGCCGTTCTTCTGAGCATAGGCGGCCGCCTCGTCCATGCGCTCGCGCGTCCAGTTCGAACCACCGAAAATGCCGCGAATGCGGCCGCGCCGAACCTCGGCATCCATGGCATCGACGAACTCACCGACCGGAATATCCAGATTATCGCGATGCATGAAATAGGCATCGACATAATCCGTCTTCAGACGTTCCAGCGACTGGTCGAGTTGCTTGGCGATCATATCAGGATAGCAGAGCGGCGAATGCGCACCCTTGCCGATCAGCACGATCTCCTCGCGCGGCACATTGCGGCTGGTGTGCCAGTCACCGAAAATCGCCTCGGTCCTGCCGGCGCCATAGACATAGGCCGTATCGAACAGATTGCCGCCCGCCTCGTAAAAAGCATCGAGCGTCAGCGATGCAGAAGCAAAATTGGGGAAAAATTCGAAACCGAGCGCGACCACGGAAGCGGGCTTGGCAAGGCCCGGCACCTGCCGCTTCGGAACCGCGTTTCCAGCCACGACCTTGCCGCCGGTAATGTTGGCAACGCGCGAGGTTGCCTTTTCGACGCTGTATTCAAGGCCGACCGAGGCGCGCCATTGATCCATGACACGCAGATTGCCGAGGCTGTCGGCCCAGCCCATGCCCGGTGCATCGAATTCCTTTTTGCCCTGGCGGATCGCCTCGCCCGCTGCATCGACCTCAAACGAATAGAGCCAGCGATCCTCCGGCAGTTCGATGGTTTCCACCTTGTCGCCCCTGAAGATATCAATCCGGCCGGTGCCGCCCTTGTGGCCCGCGGCATACCAGAAGTCCTTGACCTCGATCCGCCCTTCCGAGCCGATGATACGCAGCACATTGTCCTGCCCCGCCATAATGGAGCAGGACACTTCGGCGACGATGCCATTGGAAAATTTCAGCACGGCCGAGGCCCATTCGTCGACACCCGACTGGCCGAGATGGGCAGCGCCCGCCACCTTTTCCGGCTCGGCAAAGGGTTTGCCATCCACCGCGCCGGCAATCAGCCGCACCATCGAGACCGGATAGCCGCCGACATCGAGAATGCCGCCGCCCGCCATCTCATTGGCGAAGAGCCGGTGATCGGCCCGGAACGAACCCATGTTGAAACCGAAGCTGGAACGGATGATGCGGATATCGCCAACCGCGCGGCTCTTGACCAGTTCGAGCAATTTCGCCGTCTGCGGGTGCAGGCGATACATATAGGCCTCGCCGGCAAAGACGCCTGCCTTTCTCGCCTCGTGGAAAATGGCGTCGGCATCGTAGGCGGAAAGCGCAATCGGTTTCTCCACCAATACATTCTTGCCGGCGCGGATGGCCTTGATCGCCCATTCGGCATGGCCGGTATGGGGTGTGGCGATATAGACGGCATCGATATCGGGATCGGAAAGCAGCGCATCGTACCCATGAATGATGCGCGCACCGGCAAAGGCCTCGGCCAGGCCGGGCTTGTCCGGATTGCGGGTGGCGATGGCCTCTAACCTGCCGGTACGGGAATGGGCGATGCCGTCAGCGAATGTTTTCGCGATAGTACCCGGGCCGATGATGCCCCAGCGGATCGGTTGTTCGGTCGTCATGAAATCCTCGTCTTATGTAGGTGCTTGGGAAAAGGTTCAGCGCAGGCGTTCGCCCTTGCTGTCGAAAAGGAAGGCCCGGCGGGCGGAAAGACCGACCGTCAGCCGGTCGCGATTGCCGACGTCGCGCGATTCCGGCCTCTCGATGATGAGCTGCTCGCCGCCTTCGGTACGGGCATAAACGTAGCTGGTATTGCCGAGATGTTCGGCGACATCGACATGCACGGTGAGATCGGCATCGCCCTGCCCCGCATCGGAAAAATGTTCGGGCCGGATGCCGAGCGAAACACGGGCTCCGTCGTTCAAGCGGGCCTTTGTCGGCAGGGTCAGCCGCACCGCAGGATCGCTGTCGAGCGAGAGCGTCACGCTCTCCGCGCCGCTGCAGATGATGGTGGCGTCGAGAAAATTCATCTTCGGCGAACCGACGAAACCGGCAACGAAACGGTTGGCGGGATCATCGTAAAGATCGAGCGGCGCGCCGACCTGTTCGATATTGCCCGCGCGCAGCACGACGATCTTGTCGGCCAGCGTCATCGCCTCGGTCTGGTCATGGGTCACATAGATCATCGTTGTCCCCAGCTGCTTGTGCAGCCGCGATATCTCGACGCGCATCTGCACCCGCAGCTCCGCATCGAGGTTGGAGAGCGGCTCGTCGAACAGGAAAACCTGCGGTTCACGCACGATGGCGCGGCCGATGGCGACACGCTGCCTCTGGCCGCCGGAAAGTTGCTTCGGCCGGCGCTCCATCAACTCGTTGATCTGTAGGATTTCGGCGGCGCGGTTGACCCGCTTTTGCGTATCGGCCTTGGGATTGCCATTCATTCGAAGGCCGAAGGACAGGTTTTCGGCAACCGTCATATGCGGATAAAGCGCATAGGACTGGAACACCATGGCGATGCCGCGATCCGCCGGATCGGCATCATTGACCGTCCTGCCGCCGATGCTGACATCACCATCAGATATGTCTTCCAGCCCGGCAATCATGCGCAGCAGCGTGGATTTGCCGCATCCGGAGGGGCCAACGAAGACGACGAATTCGCCGTCGGCAATATCCAGATCGGCACCGTGGATGACTTCGAGCGCGCCGTAACGCTTGACCACGTTCTTGAGCGAAAGTTCCGCCATGCGGCCTCCCCTTACTTGACTGCCCCGGCGGAAATGCCGGCGATGAAGTGACGCTGCAAGGCCACGAAAACCACGAGGATGGGTGCGGTGAGCAGCACTGCGCCGGCCATGATGCCGCCCCATGACACTTTGGTGAGCCCGATGAGGGTGCCAAGCGCCACGGGTGCGGTCATCATTCCTGGGCGGGAATTGATGAGAAGCGGCCAGAGGTAGTTGTTCCACGAGGCCAGAAAGAGGATGATCGACAGCGCCGCCATGGTGGGCCGCGCCAGCGGCAGGGCGATGCGCAGAAATATCTGCCACTCCTTGACGCCCTCCACCCGTGCCGCATCGAAGAGTTCCGTCGGCATCATCGAGAAGGATTGCCGCATGAACAGCACGCCGAGCGAGTTGAACAGCGGCGGCACGATCAGCGCCACCCAGGTATTGGCGAGCTTGAATTCGCGCGCCACCATGATGAACTGCGGAATGACGACGACCGCAAAAGGCAGGGTGATGGTGCCGAGAATGATGGCGATCACCACCCCGCGTCCCGCAAAGCGGTACCGCGCCAGCGCCCAGCCCGCCATCGAGGTCAGGAACACCGAAAGGACAGTGTAGATGACAGCGACGGTGATCGAGATGAACATGGCCCGCAGGAAATTCGTATCCGCCTGAAGGTTCTCGAAATTATCGATGAAGTTGGTGGACGGCACCAGCACAATGTCCGGGCTGAAAATGCCGTAATCCGGCATCGTCGAGAACACGAACATCATCCACAGCGGAAACAGCCAGATGATGGCGAGCGGCGTCAGCGCCGCATGCAGCGCGATCTTCTGCCAGAAAAGCGATCTCGATTTCGATCTCATTTCGGCTCCCTCCCGACCCATAGATTGAGCAGCGAAATGGCGATGGCGAGCGCCGCCATGGTGTAGGCAATGGCCGAGGCATAACCGAAATTGAGCGAGGTGAAGCCCTGCCGGTAAAGGAACAGCCCCAGCGTCTCCGTGCCGCCGCCCGGCCCGCCCCTGTTGGTGATGAGGAAGGGTTCGGCGAAAAGCTGCATGGTGCCGATGACCGACAGGACGACGCAGAAGAGGATGATGGGCTTGAGGAGCGGCAGGGTTATGTAGAAGAACTGCTGCCGTTTGCTCACCTTGTCCAGCGTCGCCGCCTCATAGACATCACCCGGGATGGATTGCAGCCCGGCCAGAATGATGATGGCGTTATACCCCGCCCAGCGCCAGGTAACCGCGATGATGACGAGCGCCATGGCCGCATTGGCATTGTCGAACCACGAAATGGGCGAAAGGCCGACGAAGGTGATGAGCTTGTTGATGATGCCGAAATCGGCGCTGAACATCAGCCGGAAAACAGCTGCATAGGCAACCTCGCCGACAACAACAGGCGCGAAAAAGGCAAAACGGTAGAGTGGCCGCGCCTTTAAGAGCGGTGAATTCAAGAGCACCGCCATGACGGTGGCAAGCGCGATCATGACGGGCACCTGAATGACCAGAATGATCAGCGTATTGTAGAGCGCGTTATAAAAAGCCGGGTCGGAGACGAGCCGCCCCCAGTTCATGGAGGGTGCGAAGCGCCACGGATTGATGCGTGTGTTCTGGAACGACAGCATGAACGAGCTGATGATCGGCCAAACCCAGAAGGTGGCGAAAATCAGGAGATAGGGCGCAAGGAACGCATAAGCGATCCTGTTCCTTGACGGCATGACGACCTCCAGATGCCGGCGGTTTGGCCGGATAAATGGAAAAGCTTGGGAGAGGCTGCCCCCGTTTTGAGGGCGAGGCCATGGCAAGGCGGTACCGCGCGTTTCTTCTCCCCGTGGGGGAGGAGGTGGCCCGAAGGGCCGGATGAGGGGGCTAGCTCGCGGTCTATCGCTGGCCTCGCCCCTCATCCCGCTGCCGCGGACTTCTCCCCCTCGGGGAGAAGAAACGCGCGGCACCCGCTCGGTCCATCAGCTACCGACTGTTTACTCCGCGGCCGGCAAACCTGTTGCCGTTTCGATCTGCTTGGCCGCATCATCCAGCGCGGCCTTCGCATCGGGGTACCCGCCCGCAAAGTACTTCGTCTGAGTCGCCTTGTAGATCGCATCGGCATCCGACTGGAACGCCGTGCCGCGGCTTGGCACAATCTTCGGCAGGGAGGCGAGAATATCGGCCCACACAGCCTGCCCGCCCCAATAGGCCTGCTTTTCCTTGACGAAAGGATCGTCAATGGCTGACAGCAGCGAGGGAACGAGGCCGAAGGATTTCAACATCGTCACCTGCCCTTCATTGGTGGTCAGCGCGTAATCGATATATTTCCACGCGGCCTCCTTGTGCTGGGATGTCGAGCTGATTGCGAGTGACGAACCGCCGAGATTGGCCGCATGCGGGCCATCCGGCGTCAGGCTCGGCATCAGATAGACGCCCCATTTGCCGGAAAGATCAGGAGAGCCGGAACGCACCGTGCCTTCATACCAGGCGCCATACATCTGGCTTGCGGCCTTTCCTGCCGTATTGGCCTGGATCTTTTCATCCCAGATCGCGGCCGTGATGATGCCGGCGTCTTTCATCTCCTTGACCTTTTCAAGGGTCGCGACACAGGCGGGCTTGTTGATGGTGATGCTCTGGCCATCGGTCGAAAAGTAACCGCATCCCTGTTCATTGGCGATCATGCGGAACCATTCGCTGTCGCCGTTGAAATCGGCTTGCGCCATCACCGTGCCGGGATTGGCAGCCATGACCTTTTTGCCCGCAGCGATGAAATCATCCCAGCTTTTGATGGTGGCGGGATCTACACCCGCCTTTTCATAGAAGTCCCGGCGATAGAACACCGCCACCGGACCCGAGTCCCACGGAACCGCATAGGCGACGCCGTCAACCTCTAGTTCCGTGCGCTTGAAATCAGGGAAAAGCGCCTGTTTCTCAGGCGTGTAGCCAAGCTCGGTCAGATTGGCGAAACAATCGGGGAAGCGGCTCCAGAACAGCTCCGCCTCGAAATTCTCTATGGTGACAATGTCCGGAAGACCATCACCACCGGCTGCGCAGGCGGCAAGCGTCTTGTCAAAAACCTGATTGTTTCCAAGGTCTTCAACGACGATCTTGATATCCGGATTCTGTTTATTGAAACCTTCCACCGTGGATTTCAGCGCGGAAGCCGCGACATTCCAGCTCCAGATGGTGACGGTCTCGGTTTGCGCGAAAGCCGGGGCTGCAAGAAGCAGCATAGCGGTAGACGCGCCTAGAAATTTCAAGCACATTGAAAACCTCCCTTTTTCAATTGCCGTTCTTAAGCGAACATGGGCACATTAGCGGCGGCAGGAAATCTGTCTCGTAAAAAGGGAACACCGATTTGGCGGAAAGTAAGATTGCCGAAAGAGCCTTCTACCAGCCGGGTGCGAGCAGCATCGAAGGCATGCCGACAACGCTTCAGCTCTTTCATAATCACCCGCCCATCATGCTCCGCCCCCACTGGCACGCGCAGGTGGAGGTGAATTATGTGATGTCGGGATCGGTGCATTACCGCATGGGCGATCATGAACTCTCGCTCGAGGCCGGCCAGATGTGCATTTTCTGGGGTGGCCAGCCGCACCAGATGGACCGCTCCTCCGACGATTCCTTTTATGCGGGCGCGCATCTGCCGCTCGTGCATTTCTTCCGAATGCGCCTGCCTGCCGCCGTCTCCAGCCAGTTGATGGGTGGCGCCACAATGGTCAGCGCCGAAACTGACCTGGCGGATAAGGAGAATTTCGGCCGCTGGTTCCGCTATGTCGCCTCAGGCGATCCGGCCAGAGCGCAACATGCGGTGGAGGAATTGCTGCTGCGGGTGGAACGGATGTTTCTCGAACCCTATTCCGTCGTATCGTCCGCCGCCGATGCAAAACACAGAGAGGATGAGGAAGGCATGGCGCCATCCATCGGCGTGGTGCGCATGTGCGATTTCATCGCCGCCAATTTCCTCGACGATATCGACGCGACCGATATTGCCCGCGCCGCATCATTGCATCCGAAATATGCGATGAACCTGTTCCGCAAGTCCACAGGCATGACGCTGATCAAATATCTGACCCTGCTACGCCTTTCGCGTGCACAGGCAATGCTGATGACCGGCAAGGACAATATTCTGCAGATCGCCATGGAAAGCGGCTTCGGCTCCGTCAGCGCCTTCAACAAGGCATTTCGCCAGATCGCCGGCATGTCACCTTCCGATTTCCGCCGCGACATGCGGGCGACGGCGGCTTAGGGCACCTCCCTCATTCCTGTGCTTGTCACCGGAATCCAGTCGACGCGCGTCTACGCGGCGAGAGGACTCTTTTCAGCTCAAGACTTTGGCGGGCTGGATCCCTGTGACAATCACAGGGATGAGGAGGAGCGTGAAGCCTAGTCCCCAATTTCTTCCGGTTTCGGAAAAGCTCCGCCGCGCTGCCGCGCCGCCTGCCGATAAGCCCGGGGCGAACTGCCGAGCATCCGCCGGAACATGGTGGTGAAGGCGGGAATGTTTTCATAACCGGCATCCAACGCCACATTGGTCACCGCCTCGCCGGCCGCCAGCCTCGGCAGTGAAGCGAAAATGCAGGCCTGCTGGCGCCAGGTGACGAAACTCACCCCGAGTTCCCGGCGGAACAGGCGCGTGAAAGAGCGGCGGCTGATTCCCATGGCTGCCGCCCAGTCGTCGATCTCCACCCGTGCTACGGGCTTCTTGAGGAAATCGCGGCAGAGCGCAGCCAGACGCTGATTATCGGGAAAAGGCAATCCGAGCGGCCTTTCCGGCAGGCGGTTGACCTCGTCCAGCAAAAGCGCGCGCACGAGGCCCTGCCGATGAAATGCCGACGGCTGGTGTTCCTCAGCCAGCAGTTCCGAAATCAGGCTGGAGGCGAGATCGGTTATTTCCACCACCCGCGGCGCGCCGGCATGGAAGAGATCGGGATGAACGTAAATCGAGTGCATCTCCACCGTGGAAATGGTCTCGGCCTCGTGCTGCAGCCCGGCAGGAATGAGGAGCCCGTGACCGGGCGGTATCATCCAGCGCCCATCGGCGGTGCTGACCAGCACCACACCCTGACGTGCACACCAGATCTGTACCCGGCTGTGGCTGTGGGGCGGGGTTCGGTGCCCCGTGGGATAGACGCGGCAAAGCGCCAGCACCGGTTCATTGGTGCCGTCGATCAATTTCAGACTGCGTTCATGCTCGTCCTGCGTCAGCCCTGCAGGCGGCCGCGATTTGATTTTTGCCATTTGGCCCACTCACAAAGAAACTCGTCCAGAACACAAATGCAGGCCAGAAACAATATGAATAAAAGCGGGAAGAAATAAAGACACGTTTCCCGCCCTTCCATCGGGAATCTGGAGAGGATACATCATGGCCACCGTCACCAGCGCCGGGTTCAACCCGCAACGCACGGCGTTTTCAATCATCGCTGCCGCGAGCTTCTGCCATATGCTCAACGACATCATGCAATCGCTGCTGACGTCGCTTTACCCGCTGCTGAAGGCCAATTACGCGCTCGACTTCATGCAGATCGGGCTGCTGACCTTCGCCTTTCAGGTCACCGCATCGCTGTTGCAGCCGGTCGTCGGCATGGTGACCGATCGCTGGCCCATGCCCTTCTCCCTGCCCGTCGCCATGCTGTCCACCTGCGCCGGCCTCATCACGCTCGCCTTCGCCCACAGTTTCGAGGTTCTGGTGATCGGTGCCTGCCTCATCGGCATCGGTTCGGCGATCTTCCATCCGGAAGCCTCGCGTGTTGCGCGCCTGGCATCCGGCGGCCGTCACGGCCTTGCACAGTCCTTCTTCCAGGTCGGCGGCAATACCGGAACGGCCATCGGCCCGCTGCTCGCCGCTTTCATCGTCATACCGCTCGGCCAGTCGAGCCTCAGCTGGTTCTCGCTGATTGCGCTCGTCGGTTTTGGCGTGCTTTCCTGGGTCGGCGTCTGGTATACCCGCCATCGCCGCGCCACCGTCGGCAAGGCCCCTGTCAGCCGCGCCCTGCCGCTGGCACGCGGCACGGTTATGATGACGCTTCTCGTTCTGGTGGTCCTGACCGCAACCAAGAACGCCTATCTCGCCAGCCTGTCCAGCTACTTCACCTTCTACACGATCGACCGGTTCGGTCTTGGCGTGCAGGACGCGCAGGTTCTGCTGTTCCTCTTCCTCGGGGCTTCGGCGCTCGGCGTGTTCTTCGGCGGCCCGATCGGTGACCGTTTCGGCTCCCGCGTGGTCATCTGGTTCTCGATCCTCGGCGTCATTCCCTTCGCGCTGATGCTGCCCTATGCCAACCTGTTCTGGACGGCGGTTCTGGTCGTCGTGATCGGCTTCGTCTTCTCGTCGGCCTTCTCGGCCATCGTGGTGTTCGCACAGGAACTGGTGCCGGGTCGCGTCGGCCTCATCGCCGGCATGTTCTTCGGTTTCGCCTTCGGTTTCGGCGGTATCGGGGCGGCGGTTCTAGGCGTCTATGCGGACAAGGAAGGCATTGAATTCGTCTATCGCATCTGCTCCTACATGCCGCTGCTCGGCCTTTTGACGGTGTTCCTGCCGAAGCTGCCAAGCCACCGCTAAAAGCCTTGCGTTCAACGCTTTTCATCACGGCGGTCACCTGTGATACTCAGGTGATCGCCGTGATCCGTTAAGCGAAGACCGCACTCTGCGCCAAAAACCGTCAGGCCGATTTACGCAACATCAGATCGGCGCTGAGGAGAATGCGCTCGCGCATCCGGGTTGCGTCATCCGCCTCTTCATCCAGCTTCTGCAACAGAAGCTCGATCGAGAGCCTGCCGATCTCGTTATAGTTCTGCGCCACCGTGGTAATCGGCGGGCAGGCGTAACGCGACAGCGGATGATCATCATGGCCGGCGACCCGGAGATCGTAATCCGCACCGTGACCAACCTTGATCCCTTTCTGGAAGGCGGCGGCGATGACGCCGAAGGCGATACGGTCGTTGGCGCACAGAATGGTGCGCGATGGCAAAAGCCCTGCCCCATCAAGCAGCCGGGAGGCTTCATCAAAGGCGAAACGTTCAAAATCCCAGGTGACGATATCAGGGACATCGATCACATGCGGCTCGAAACCGAGACGCTGCATGGCCTCCACGTAAGCCGTGCGGCGCGTCGCAGCATTGGTGTTGACCTGCGGCATGTCGAAGAAACAGGGCGGCTCGCCCGAACGGCAGAGATAATCCACCATCAGCCCGACACTCTGGCGGTTGTCGGTGCCGACAAAGGCCGAGGTCTCATCGAGAGGCGAATCCACATAAACGATCGGAATACTGGCCGCGAGCTGCTCCAGCGTGGCGCGGTGGGATTTGACACCGAGCGGGGCGATGATGGCGCCCGCGACATTCATCGACTTGAAGGTGCGGATGGCGCGGTCTTCAATCTCCGCCTTGCCGTCGGACGACAGCACGAAGGCAAGGAACCCCGCCTCGTTGGCGATGAGTTCGATACGGCTCGTCAGCGCCATGTAGAACGGGTCGGTTGAGTTGGGAATGATGATGCCGATGATATTGGAACGGCGGCGGTTGAGGTTCACGGCAAAGATATTGGGCCTGAAGCCCGATTTCTTCAGCGCGTCCTCGATGGCATCCCGGGTCTTCTTGCGGACCGAGGCCGGATCATTGAAGTATTTCGAAACGGTCGGGCGGGAAAGGCCGACGAATTCCGAAAACTCTTCCATCGTCCTGATAGATTTGGCCAAAGTGCTTGCCCCCATGAAATATTACATGTGGTATTCTATATCGACCGGCCTTCGCACGAAAAGCCGGTCGAATGTGGTTATCAACGGCCAAAAGATCATTCGGCCGCAAATTGCACTTTCATTGTAGCCGGATCGGACGGCTTTTTCGTAAAGAACGGCAGCATCTCCGAAAGCGGCAGCCGGTGCGACACCAGCCGCGCCATGACATCGCCATCCGTTTCCAGAATAGCTAACGCCTGCGGAATGTTACGGTTCAGCGAATGTGAACCGACAAGCTTCAGCTGACGCCTGAAGATTTCGAAGGGAGAGACAGCAATGCGGGCATCCGGCGCGCAGACGCCGAAGAACAGCGCCGTACCGCCATCGGCAACCAGCGGGATCATCGCTTCCGCAACAGCGGCGATGCCGGTCGCATCGGCCACGAAATCGAACGATTTCTGTTGCCGCAGGAGCGCTTCCGAGCCGGAAACCGCCACCTCAAGCCCGAGATCTTCGGCGAAGGCCAGCCTGCTTTCATTGATGTCGGCAATCGTCACCGTCCTGATGCCGCGCGATTTCAGCGACAAGGCAAGCAGCAGGCCGATAGGGCCGGCACCAAAAACCAGCGCGTTTTCCGGTACGATACCACTTTCGCCGATGCCCGCGCTCTGCATGCCATTGACGACGCAGGCGAGCGGTTCTGCCAATGCCGCGACATGATAGGGCATGGAACCGATGCGGTGCAGGTGATCGGCATGCACCACGCTGAATTCCGCAAAGCCGCCATTATGGGAGACGCCATAGGCCTTCAGTGTGCTGCAGAGGTTGGTAAGCCCCTTCCTGCAACTCGCGCAGACGCCACAGGGCAGATTGGGATCGACCACCACCCGTTCACCAACCTTGATGCAAGTCACATCAGCGGCCACGGCCGCAACTTCACCGGCATATTCATGGCCCGGGATGACGGGAAAGGCACCGTCGCCATAACGTGCATGGAGTACATCGATATCGGTGTGGCAAAGCCCCGAAGCCTTGACCCGCACGAGGGCGTGGCCCGGCGGTAGATCCGCGACCGGAACCTCCGCCAGCACGGCGCGTCCCTTCTCGACGAATTGAATGGCATGCATGGTCATCTCCGGCTTTTCAGCTCATCCAGTTGCCGCCATCGACATTGTATGTCTGGGCGAGAATATAATCGCTGTCGGAAGAGGCGAGGAAAACCGCCAGCCCCTTGATGTCATCGGGCGTGGCGAAACGGCCGATCGGCACGGATTTAGCTACCGCCGCCTTCTTCTCCCCCGGCTTCAGGCCTTCCCATTTGGCGAAATGCGCATCCACCACTTCCCAGTGCTCACCATCCACGACACCGGGCGCGATGGCGTTGACATTGATGCCGTGCTTGACGAGCGCCAGCGCCGCCGACTGCGTGGCGGAAATGATCGCGGCCTTGGAAGCGCAATAAAGCGTGACGAGCGCCTCACCGCGACGGCCGGCCTGGCTCGCCATATTGATGATCTTGCCGCCGCGTGCACGGGCAATCATGACATTGGAGACGGCCTTCATCATGAAAAGCGGTCCCTTGAGATTGATGTCGAAAACCCGCTCATAGCTCTCTTCGGTAATACCGTTGATCGGCGCCATATCGAAGATAGCGGCATTGTTGACAAGGATATCGATGCCGCCGAATTCCTCATCCACCGCCTTCACCACCGCATCGATCTGACCAAGGTCAGTCACATCCAGCTTTACGGCCTTGGCAGAAGGGCCGATGGCGGCGGCAGACGCCGTCGCACGGGCGATATCGATGTCAGCGATGATGACCTTTGCACCCTCATCTGCAAAAGCCTGCGCAAAACCAAGGCCGATACCGCGGGCGGCGCCTGTAATTAGCGCGACCTTGTTGTTCAATCTCATGTCGATCTCCGTGATGCATGGCGGACAACTCGGCCATGCTCGCTTGTTGTTAGATGCAATTTTCTCACCCCCTCATTCCTGTGCTTGTCACAGGAATCCAGTCGACGTGGCTTTCACGCGGCTGAGAGAGTTCTTTCAGCCCAAGGACTCGGGCTGGCTGGTTTCCTGTGACAAGCACAGGAATGAGGGCGGCGGGTGTGGGGCCACCCATGCCGCCCGCCGCCAAAGTGACGAACGGGCGGCACGCCGGGAGGACGCGGCTACTTGATGTAGCCCGCGCGGGTCATGTCACGCTCGACCTGTTTCTGTGCGCCCTCAAGCGCCGCATCGACGGTCTGCTGGCCGGAAAGGGCTGCCGCGATCTGCTGGCCGACAACCGTACCGATCGACTGGAATTCCGGTATGGCGACGAACTGCACGCCGGTATAGGGAACCGGATCCTTGGTTGGTTTCGACGGATCGGCCGACATGATGGCCTTCAGCACCGTATCCGCAAAGGGTGCCGCCTTCTTGTATTCCGGCAGCTCATAGGTGGATTTGCGCGTGCCCGGCGGCACGGCAACCCAGCCTTCGCTTTCACCGACCGTCTTCACATAGGACTTCGAGGTCGCCCATTTGACGAAGGACTTGGCGGTTTCGAGCTTCTTCGTGCTGTTCGGAATTGCAAGGTTCCACGACCAAGACCAGCTCGACCCGTTCGGCGTCGCCTCGACCGGAGCCCGCGTGAAGGCGGTCTTGTCGGCGACCTGGCTCTGTTTGGGATCATAGACCCGGCCTGCCGCCGAGGTGGCGTCGATCCACATGGCGCAGCGGCCGGATGAAAACAGCGTCTGGTTCTCGTTGAAGCCGTTGGCTGCCGCACCGGGCGGGCCGTAAGAGGTCATCAGCGCGAGGTAATCCGAGATCGCCTTTTTCCACGGCTCGCTCGTCAGCTGCGGCTTCCAGTCCATATCGAACCAGCGTCCGCCATAGGTGTTGATCATGGTCCCGAGGAAAGCCATGTTCTCGCCCCAGCCCGGCTTGCCGCGCAGGCAGATGCCATATTGCTGCTTCGACTTGTCGGTCAGCTTGGCGGCAAAATCCTTGATCTGGTCGTAGGTCGGATTGTCAGGCATCTTCAGGCCGGCGGCGTCGAACAGGTCCTTGCGGTAAAGCGTAAACGAGCTTTCGGTGTAGAACGGCACCGCGTAAAGCTTGCCGTCCACCGTCAGGCCTTTCTTGATCGGATCGAGCAGATCGGCGTAATCGTAATCGTCGCCGAGATCATCAACCGGCGCCAGCCAGCCCTGCTTGCCCCAGATCGGCGCTTCGTAACCGCCGATGGTCATGATGTCGAACTGGCCGCCATTGGTGGCGATATCGGTGGTGACGCGTTCGCGCAGAACATTCTCTTCCAGCACGATCCAGTTGATCTTGTTTCCTGTTTCCTTCTCCCAGGCGCTGGAAAGCTTCTGCATGATGATCATGTCGCCATTGTTGACGGTGGCGATGTTGATTTCTTCCGCCTGCGCAAGTCCGGCCAAAAGGCCCGCTCCAACCACAGACGACGACAGAATTCCAATGAATTTGCTCATGAGACCCGCTCCTCCTTTACGGATGTCCACGCATAACAATACATGCGTAAATTTTTATCTCGCACAATCTCGTCATTTGTCAACATCCAAAAATAGACTGTGACGTGAGCACTCTTGGATATACTGCTATAACTTGCTGTTTTAAAGTCGATAATGTCATCAAAAATAATTTCATGATCCGCTTTACTTGCGGCATCGCAACAAAAATATCATCAAAAAATATCTTGACGCGCGTAAATTTTAACTGATATCCGGAAAATAGCAGAGCCGGGACGTCGGGGGTTTGCACCCACCGGAAAGGTGGGAGCCGAATGCATATGGAGGAGACGATGAGGCAGGTATCCGCACTGGCGCCGCACGCGAAAGGCCCGACCATTACGGCGGGTGAAATCCTCGTGGAAATCATGGCGACGACAGTGGGCGGCGGCTTTCTCGAGCCGCAAACGCTGATCGGCCCCTTTCCAAGCGGCGCGCCCGCCATTTTCATCGATCAGGTCGCGCGTTGCGGCGGCAGCGCCGGCATTATCGCGGCGGTTGGCGATGACGATTTCGGCCGCCTCAACATCGAGCGGCTGCGCCGTGACGGCGTGGACATATCGGCCATCGCCACCATTGCGGACCGGCCGACCGGCAGCGCTTTTGTCCGCTACAGGGAAAACGGCGCACGGGATTTCGTTTTCAACATCGCCCATTCGGCAGCGCGCGAAACGCACATGACTGATAAGGCGCAGGCTCTCATCGAACAGGCGGGCCATGTGCACGTCATGGGATCGGCGTTTGCGATTGCCGGTATCGGCGAGACCATTCTGGAGGCGATCAAAAGCGTCAAGGCGCGCGGCGGCTCGGTGTCTTTCGATCCGAACATCCGCAAGGAACTGGTGCAGGGTAACGAGGGCCGCAAGCTGATCGACGATCTCCTTGATGTCACCGACCTTCTGCTGCCTTCCGGCGAAGAACTTCAAGCTGCCTCCGGTCTGGATAACGAGGACGCAGCGATAGAAAAGCTCCTCGCCTCCGGTATCGGCGAGATCGTGCTGAAGCGCGGCGCGCAAGGCGCCAGCCACTTCAGCCGCGCCTATGGCCGCATCGACGCCCCCGGACTGACGGTCTCCGAAATCGATCCGACCGGCGCCGGCGACTGTTTCGGCGCAACTTACCTCACCTGCCGCCGCCTCGGCATGCATCCCGAAAGAGCGCTCACCTATGCCAATGCATCAGGCGCGCACAACGTCATAAAGCGCGGCCCCATGGAAGGCGCTGCCAGCCTTGCCGAACTTGACGCCTTCATGACCGCGCTATTGTCGGAGGAAGTCCTATGACCGCCATTCTGGAAAATCTCGCCGCCGCGCGCCGTGCCGGCAAGCCGGCAGGTATCACTTCGGTCTGCTCTGCCCACCCCGTTGTCCTGCGCGCCGCAATCCGCCGCGCCGCTGCCGGTCAAACAGCCGTGCTGATCGAGGCCACCTGCAACCAGGTCAATCATCTCGGCGGTTATACCGGCATGACGCCGCGCGACTTCGTTACCTTCGTCAACAGCATTGCGCAGGAAGAAGGACTGCCCGGCGAGCTCCTGATTTTCGGCGGCGATCATCTCGGTCCCAATCCCTGGCGCAAGGAGAAAGCCGAAGACGCGCTGACAAAAGCAGCCACCATGGTCGAAGCCTATGTCACAGCCGGTTTTCGCAAGATTCATCTGGATGCGTCGATGGGCTGCGCCGGTGAGCCGGCCGCACTGGATGACGTGACCATTGCCAATCGCGCGGCAAAACTCGCGGCTGTCGCCGAAAAGGCAGCCGCCGAGGCGCGCCTGCCAAAACCGCTTTACATTCTCGGCACCGAAGTGCCGGTGCCGGGCGGCGCCGATCACGTGCTCGACACGGTGGCGCCCACCGAGCCGCAGGCGGCGCGCACGACCATTGACCTGCACCGTGAGATATTCGCGCAGCACGGTCTTTCCGATGCGTTCGAACGGGTCATCGCCTTTGTCGTGCAGCCCGGCGTGGAATTCGGCAGCGACAATGTCGTCGCTTACAATCCGGATGCGGCCACGGCGCTCAGCGCCGTACTGGACGGCGAACCGCAACTGGTCTTTGAGGCACACTCGACGGATTATCAAACGAGAGCAGCGCTTGGCGCCCTAGTGCGCGATGGATATCCGATCCTGAAAGTCGGTCCGGGGCTGACCTTCGCTTACCGCGAAGCACTCTACGCTCTCGATATGATCGCATCCGAGATGGTCGGCGACTATGGCGACCGGCCGCTGGCGCGGACCATGGAACAGCTGATGCTCGGCGCGCCCGGCGACTGGCAGGGTCATTACCATGGTGATGACATCACGCTCAGATTGCAGCGTCACTACAGCTACAGCGACCGCATTCGCTATTACTGGACAAGGCCCGAGGCGCTCGCAGCCGTTTCCGCCTTGCATGAGGCGCTTGACGGGAAGACAATTCCCGAAACCCTGCTGCGCCAATACCTCGGCGAGCTGCCGCTCGCAACGGTTGCAGGCAAGGATATGGAGGAGGTTCTGATCGCCGCGGTGGATCAGGTGCTAGCAACCTACCATGCGGCGACGGGCGAAGGTCGCTGCTAAGACAATCGTCAAGTTAAATTCGGATGCCCCGGCGGAGACGTTGCGGGTATCGGTCATGGAGGGGACTACCAATGGCAACACGAAACACGAGCGGTCTGGCGCGGGTTATGCTGGCGCCTTCGGTGCTGCTTTTGCTGGTGTGGATGATCGTGCCTCTGGCGATGACCCTGTGGTTCTCGTTCCAGAACTACAATCTCCTGAACCCTGCCAATGTCAGCTTCGCGGGCCTGTTCAATTACCAGTATTTCTATACCGATCCGGCCTTCTTCCAGTCGATCTTCAACACGCTTGCCATCGTCGGCGGCGTGCTTCTGATCACCGTCATCGGCGGTATTGCGATTGCGCTCCTGCTTGATAATGACATCTTCGGCCAGGGCATCGTGCGCATCATGATCATCTCGCCCTTCTTCGTCATGCCGCCTGTCGCGGCGCTGGTGTGGAAGAACATGATCATGCATCCCGGTTACGGCGTGCTTGCCGATCTGTCGCGCTTCTTCGGCCTGCAGCCGGTCGACTGGTTCGCGCAGTTTCCGCTGCTCTCCATCATCATCATCGTCGCCTGGCAATGGTTGCCCTTTGCAACGCTGATCCTCTTGACCGCCCTGCAATCGCTCGACGGCGAGCAGAAGGAAGCGGCCGAGATGGATGGCGCCAACTTCATCAACCGCTTCGTTTACCTGACGCTGCCGCACCTGGCCCGCGCCATCACGGTCGTCATCCTCATCCAGACGATCTTCCTGCTCGGCGTTTACGCGGAAATCCTCGTCACCACCAATGGCGGCCCGGGTTATGCCTCCACCAACCTTGCCTTCCTCATCTATCGCACGGCGCTTCTGGGTTACGACGTCGGCGGCGCATCGGCCGGTGGCATCATCGCCGTCGTGCTCGCCAATATCGTCGCCATCTTCCTGATGCGCGCCGTCGGCAAGAACCTCGACCGTTAAGGAGAAGCGATCATGGCCCGCAAGACAACGACACGCGCGAAGATCGGCTTCACCATCGCGGCATGGGCCGTGGCGCTCCTGCTGTTCTTCCCGATCCTTTATGCCTTCCTCACCTCGATCAAGACCGAGCCGGAGGCGATAGCAGGCTTCAGCCTCATTCCCTCGGGCACGCTCGAAAACTACATCACCGTGCAGACCCAGCGCGATTACTTCAAGCCGTTCATGAACTCGGTCGTGCTGTCGCTCGGCTCGACGATCATCGCGCTCATCATCGCCATTCCCGCCGCCTGGGCGATGGCGTTTTCGCCGACCAAGCGCACCAAGGACATCCTGATGTGGATGCTTTCCACCAAGATGATGCCGGCGGTTGCCGTGCTGGTGCCGATCTACCTGATCTTCCGCAATGCCGGCCTGCTCGATACCCGCATTGGGCTGACCGTCATGCTCACCTTCATCAACCTGCCGATCGTGGTGTGGATGCTTTACACCTACTTCCGCGAAATCCCCGGTGAGATTCTTGAAGCCGCGCGCATGGATGGTGCCTCGCTCTGGAACGAGATCGTGCATGTACTGACCCCCATGGCGGTTCCGGGCATCGCCTCGACGCTGCTCCTGAACGTCATCCTCGCCTGGAACGAATCCTTCTGGACCATCCGGCTGACGACCACCAAGGCAG
>NZ_LMVK01000008.1 GCF_001541315.1 Agrobacterium tumefaciens str. B6
AATGTCGTTCCGCAGGCCTGGCTCACCCAGACACTCGAGCGCATAGCCAATGGTTGGCCCAGCAGCGATCTCGATGCACTCATGCCGTGGAATTACACGCGCTGAACGGTCTCAGCTTGCCGCTTACTGTTCACAACGAGACGGGCCTGACCTTCGGCCGCTGGCGACAGCAATTGCAGGTGATTGTCGCAATTCGAAGCCTTGCAGCGGGGGCGACGGTGCAGCAGGTTTCGGGGGATCTTGGATATCAATCCGTGTCTGCGTTCATAACCATGTTCAAGAAAGCGCTTGGCACATCGCCTGCCCGATATCTGGGAAATTTCGACCGCTGGACGTCAGAAAATACAGCGACACCTGAGAGGAGATAAAGCATGTTCACCCACGTCATGATCGGCAGCAACGACCTGGAGCGGGCCAGAAAATTCTACGATGCCGTCTTCACCGCTCTGGGCGGCAAGCCCGGCGCGATAGACGCGAGAGGCCGACTGATCTACGCCCATGAGGGTGGGCGGCTCATGATAACGAAACCGATCGACGGCAAGCCGGCGACTGCTGCCAACGGCGGAACGATCGGTATTGCGGCCGCAACCCCCGATCATGTTTTGGCCTGGCATGCCGCCGGCGTCGCGCATGGCGGCGTGGCAATCGAGAGCCCACCGACGGCGCGGCCGAACGGGGCGTTCGTCGCATATCTTCGCGATCCTGATGGAAATAAACTGACCGCGCGGACGCCTCCGACGACATGAGGCAGGCAGCCTCGCGCTCGGTTGGTTTCATGAAATGAAGCAAATCGGCGGTGGGTCCGGATGGGAACTTAATGGGCCATTTGCTCGCGCAGGCGGGGCGTGATCCAGTCCAGAAAGCGTCGCACTTTCATCGATAAGGGGTCGGCCGGCCCATGAATGACATTAACGGGCAGCGGTTCAGGTGCGAACTCGGTCAGAATTTCCTGCAGGGCGCCGGAACGTAGCTGATCGGCAACCTGGTAGGAGAGCACCCGGATGATGCCAATGCCAGACACAGCTGCCTGAATTGCGGCCTCTGTCGTGTTGACCGCAAGCCTGGGGCGGGGTTCGACGTTGAAGGTGGCCCCGTCGCGGCGGTAACGCACTTCGGGCGCAGTCGCGAAGCCCTGGAAACTTATACCGTCGTGCCGGGTGAGGTCGTCCGGGTCAAGCGGAACTCCTCGCCGGGTGATATAGTCCGGGCTGGCGCAGACGACCCGGCGGACTGTACCAACACGTGTTGCGATCAGCGCGCTGTCGGCCAGATGACCGATGCGCAGCGCGACGTCAACGGGTTCGTCCGCCAGACTTATCTGGCGGTCCGTCAGCGTCAGTCGCATGTCGATTTCGGGTTGCTCCTTCAGGAATTCCAGCACTATAGGCAGAACGTGGCGCTCCCCGAAAGCAATCGGCGCGGTCATATGGAGCCCTCCGCGCAGCGCGCCGTAATCGCCGCTGGCCTGCCGCTCTGCCGCGTCCAGTTCCCCCAGGATACGCCGTGACGCGGCGACGTAATTTCGTCCTTCATCCGTCAAGGTCAGGCCGCGGCGGGTACGCAGCACCAGACGTGCGCCAAGGTGTTTTTCGAGGTCGGCGACCTTGCGGCTGACCGTGGCGAGCGGCGCCTGCAATCGCCGTGCACCAGCCGAGAGGCTGCCGGCATCGACCACCGCAAGCAGTACTGACATCGCTTCGAACCGGTCCATTCTATCCTTCCATAAATTGAGAGGTAATCTCCTGAAATCGGAGGATACCGTATCGGTTTTGGATATCCTAGCTTTCATGATGTCGGGGACCTTCCCTCGTTGCCACATTAAGGAGAAAGACATCATGCCCAATCTTTCGCGTCGTGCCTTTGCCAGCGCGCTTCCTTTTGGTCTCCTCGGGGGAGGACTGATCCATAGCGCGCAGGCCGTCGCCGCAACACCGGAACCGGTCGCGACGCTGGCCAGCGTAACGCCGCTGGCGCAAATCCGCATCGGCCGCTTTACGGTGACGGCGCTGACGGATGGTTATGCGGATATGCCCTACAACTTTTTTCCCGGGCGTGACCCGGCCCAGGTAGAACAGGCGGCTGCCGCCCAGTTCATCGCCAGGCCAAGCGGAGTGCGGTTTCTGTTTAATCAGTATCTTGTCGATGATGGCCAACGCCGCATCCTGATTGATGCCGGTGCAGCGGGCTCGATCGGGCAAACCGGCAACCTGCCGCAAGCCCTCGCCAGGCTTGGTCTGCGGCTTGATCAGATTGATGCGGTGATCGTGACCCACATGCACCAGGACCACATGGGCGGGCTGATCGCCGGCGGCAGGAACAACTACCCGAACGCGGAGGTTTATATCGACCGGCGTGACGTCAAGCATTGGACCGACCCGGCCAAGCGTAGCGGCGCGCCTGATTATCTCCAGACCAGCTTTCAGATGGCAGAAGAGGTCGTGCGTCTCTACCCCGGACTCCAGGCGATCGACGGAGAGCGCGAAATTATGCGTGGCGTCTCGATTGTCGACCTGACCGGCCACACACCCGGTCACATCGGCGTTCGGGTGGAAGATGAGGGAAAGAGCCTCGTCATGGTTTCAGACATGATCTTCCCGGTCGTACATCCGGGAGCGACCGACGTGTTCTTTCTGTTCGAACAGGACCGGGCAGCGGCCAAGGCGATGCGCGATCGCTTCTTTCCTCGCGCCGCTTCGGAAGGCACGCTCATAGCCGCGACGCACATGCCGTTCCCGGGATTGGGTCACGTCGTTGTCGATCGGGGACAAATCCGCTGGCAGGTCGCGGACTGGGCTTTGCAAGACTGAGGCCGGTTTCGGCCGTCTGGAAAGGCAGATGGAAAATGAGCAAATATCTCGATATTGCCGCGACTCCTTCCGTCGCGGCCGCACAGGATAAGTATGGAAGTGCGGAGCAATGGGCGCGGATTGCCGCGCGTAGTGGCGCCGATGAAACGACCCGGAGCCAGCGCCTCGGTCCCGCAGAAACAGCCTTCATTCAAGAGCGTGAGGGTTTTTATCTCGCCAGCGTTTCGGAAACGGGCTGGCCTTACGTCCAGTATCGGGGCGGGCCGGCCGGTTTCCTCACCGTTCTCGACCCGACGCTGCTGGGTTTTGCGGATTTTCGCGGTAACCGGCAATACATCACGACAGGCAATGTAACAGCGAGTGACCGCGTCTCACTGTTCCTGATGGACTACGCGCACCGGCAACGCCTGAAAATCTTTGCCCGCATGCGGATCATCGACGCAGGAGATGATCCGTTGCTGGCAGAGAGGCTGACCCTGCCCGACTATCCCGCTCGTGTGGAACGTCTTGTGCTCATCGCCGTGGAGGCATTCGACTGGAACTGCCCCCAGCATATAACGCCGCGCTTTACACTTGCCGAGCTGAAGCGTTGGCGAATGGAGTGAACAGGGTTGCTACCCCGTTTTCAGGGCTTCGGGACTTTATCGAGCCGAAGGGGCGCTGGACATAACCTGCATCGTCCATCCCGCCGTGCGAAGGGGCGATCTGGTCAGGATCGGACTCATTGGGTATCCCGAGTTTATGCTACAGCCTTTGATCCGAACCGGAATTCTGTGCCCTTGCCTGGACATCCAGGGGGCACATTGGTGCCTCGTGCGACATTGAAGATCGGTCATGCGTGTCTCGGCCGGAGGCGTTTTTAAGTGAATGTCTAAATACTGAGATTAATGTTGACGATTGAGACAGTGGTGTGGTCTATTCTTCTTTTCGTCGTTAGGTCAAAAAGGGGAACAAAATGACCATGGACACCGCGTATCGTGAGGAAGTGACCTCATCGAGCCCGAGTGAAGTAGATGGAAAGGCAAAGAAGGCGATGCTGGGCGCCGCCATCGGTTATGCGATGGACGGGTTCGATCTGCTGATCCTCGGTTTTATGTTGAAAGCAATTTCGAGCGACCTCTCCCTGAGCCAGGGGCAGGCGGCATCGCTCGTCACCGCGACGCTTATCGGTGCCGTTATCGGGGGCGTTCTGTTCGGCATGCTGTCCGACAGACTGGGGCGCGTTAAGGTTCTGACCTGGACGATCGTGCTTTTTGCCGTTTTCACCGGACTTTGTGCCCTTGCACAGGGCTATTGGGACCTTCTTTTCTACCGTACGATGGCCGGCCTCGGCCTTGGCGGTGAGTTCGGCATCGGGATGGCTCTGGTGGCCGAGGCCTGGCCAGCAAACAAGCGCGCCAGGGCGTCATCCTATGTTGGCCTGGGGTGGCAACTCGGTGTCCTGGCAGCGGCGATTGTGACACCAATGCTCTT
Organism: Agrobacterium tumefaciens str. B6; assembly: GCF_001541315.1. Lineage (GTDB taxonomy): Bacteria > Pseudomonadota > Alphaproteobacteria > Rhizobiales > Rhizobiaceae > Agrobacterium > Agrobacterium radiobacter. The sequence continues at coordinate 4,281 of NZ_LMVK01000008.1, forward strand.
GCCTGTGATCGGGTGGCGAGGAATGTTCGCGATCGGGATTTTCCCGGCTGTCGTCGCCTACTTCATCCGGAACTCCCTGCACGAGCCCGAGGTTTTTGTCGCAAACAAAGCCAGAAAATCTACGAAATCCTCGCTGCGACTCCTGGTGGAAGACTGGGACACTACAAAACTCAGTATCGGGATGGCTATTCTCTGCTCGGTTCAGAATTTCGGCTATTACGGCGTGATGATCTGGCTCCCGAACTACCTTGCTACTCGGTTTGGCTTTGCGCTGACACAATCGGCGATCTGGACGACCGTAACGATTGCGGGGATGGCATTGGGCATTTTCATGTTTGGTCACATTGCAGACCGGATCGGTCGTCGTCCTGCCTTCTTCGGGTACATGTTCATGGCCGCGGTTATGGTCGTGATCTACTCGCAACTGACGGACCCATATGAATTGCTGGTGGCAGGCGCAGTTATGGGATTCTTCGTCAACGGAATGCTTGGCGGTTACGGTGCCCTTATCAGCGAGCTTTTTCCGACCCCGGCCCGCGCTACCGCACAAAACGTCCTCTTTAATGTCGGACGCGGCGTTGGTGGATTTGGCCCCGTCGTGGTTGGCACTATTGCGTCGTTCTACGGGTTTGAACTGGCGATTGCGCTGTTGGCGACGCTATACATTCTCGACATGGTAGCCATGTGGTTCCTGATCCCGGAACGGCGCGGACGTGAGCTTTCCTGACGATTGAGCGGGCAGCAACCCATGTAAATTCGAGGCCCTGCCGCAGAATGCGGCAGGGTGAACGTGACTGACGCCGCCCATGCGGCGTTGTCAGGAAGATATTGATTTTTCGCGGCGTAATTCCCGCCTGCCCATAACTGACAGGCTCCACGGTCGTCGCATCGGATGATCGCTTCACGGTATTTTGCCCGGGGGTCTAGAAGTTTAGATTTGTATAAATACCGTGCAGGCATTGTGGCATGTTGCTCCGATCCTTCTGGTATGCGAACGGTATCGCTCATGTATTAGTCTTTGAAAGTTGGCGGCGGCATCAGGATGACTGACGAAACTGCATATGACGATGTAATTCGGATCGACGAGATTGGTGCGCGATTGCAGGCCTATCGTATCGGTCACGGTCTTTCCCCGGAGGAAATGGCGAAACGTCTTGGCATTTCTCGTGCCGCCCTTTATCGCGCGGAAAAAGGGGAGATTCTCAAGATCGAGCTCCTCATCAGCATTACCAAGGTTCTGGGTGTTTCTATCCAGAGCCTCCTTGGCGTTGACATTGAATACATTGACACCGCTGGCTCCTTCTTTGAACGCATGCGTCAGCTCGAGGAGAAAAGCGAGCAGATCATTGGTTTCTTTGGTCCGATCTCTTATCTCCTGACATCCGAAGTGTACGACGAGATGCTTCAGGAGGTCTTTCTCGATACAGCTCCCATGGATGACGCAACCGAAGATGCGATCCGCCGGTTGATCGATACGTTAAAGGGACGGAAGAAAAACTACCGATTGCGCCGGCCCTTGCTCGTAAGCCTGATTGCCTCTTCAGATCTCGAGCGTTTTCTCCTCCATGGTCTGGTTGGTCGCCAGGATTTGCCGGAAGACGTTCAGAGGCGTCGCCGTGTCATGGCATGCCGGGAAGTACGCCACATAAGCAGCCTGTTTCGAAAGCAACCACTGGGTGTCCAACTGGGTATCCTTCCGCAATCGGTCCCTTCCACAAGCTTCCAGATTTTTCGTCAGGCCGATCACTCGGTGCTGGCCATCAGTCCGTTCCGTTTGGGAGAGCAGCCAAATATTCGCGTCGGCGTCGGTCTGATAACCAGCTCCCAGGATGGAGTACGACTGCATGAGGATATCTCACGTCAGATGTGGGAGCAGGCACTGAAAGCGACCGAAGCTGCGGACTTCATTGATAGTCTGATAGCGAAATACGGTGTGGATGACGACCAGTAGGGTCGAGTAAAACGTTGGGGTTTTCGATGACGTCAGAACCGCGCAGTTTCCTGCGTCTTGCAACACGGGAATTTGTTGAAGAAGATATATAGGAGTGCTTCTCCGACGGCTGATGGTCTGTGGAGCAGGTTCCGCAACTGCTGGGGTGCCCAGTCAAGGGAGAGGCCGTCCACAAATTGAGACGGCCCCCGGGGTCAGTTCAGCACAGCCGCGGCTGCCTGGACGGGATCCTCGGCGTTATAAATCGCGCGCCCGACGATGGAATAGGTGCCTCCGGCTTGCATAACCTCGTTGTGCTTGCCGCCCTGGGCTCCGACGCCGCAGCAAACGATGACCGCGTCAGGACCGATAATGTCTCTGATTTCTGCGATCCTGTTGGGTCTGTTGCCAGGTGCCTGGGTGCCGTAAACCCCCATGTCAGCAGCAAGACGGGCCATGTCGTTGGCAATTGGAGCAGTAAATAGTTTCCCACCCGGATTCGTCAGTTCCAGCTGGACAATGATACCCACCTTATCGCCGGCGGCCTCCATGCATTCCGAAATCCCGTCAGGGCCGACAAAGCCATGCACCATTACGGCTGAACCGCCATTGTCCGCCACGATTTTTACAATCTGCGCACTCGTATGCGGAACGTCAGCGACCTTGAGGTCAGCAAAGACGGGCTTCCCGTAACGGTCCGCCAGTTTGCCGATCGTTGCAGCGCCCTCACGCATTACCAGAGGGTTACAGACCTTGATAACGTCGACATATTCACTGATGACGTCGAGTACGCGGGCATTCTCGTCAAAAGAGGGCAGATCCGCCGCAAATATAAGACCGGTGCGTTTTACGCCAAGAAACTTGCTCATTATTGCAACTCCATTCTCGTGATCAGATCGTGAAAAAAAGCAAGGCCGGATTGCGCGTCGATCAGCCGGGATAGGGAGAATTCGCATTCCGCGTTCAGCGTCAGCAGTTCTCCGTCCGGGCCGTGCGCAACCAGCGCGGCGGGCTGCCTCAGTCGCAAGGTTCGCCAGCGATCTTCAAGCAGGAGGGCGGCGATCTCGTCGAGTGTCGTCGACCTTAGATGGCCTACGAGGTGGATACGGTCGGGCTCCTCCGCGCAGGGGCGTGGCTCTTCGATGACAAGGCGATCGGATCGATATAGCGTCATGGCCGAATCGTCTCCCCTGCGACAAAGTCTGCAAATACCTGGACGGCCTCTACAGCGCTACGGATCTCGTCTTCACGAGTGAACCGGCTGATGCTGAAGCGCAGGGTGCCGATGTTTCCCAATCCTAGTTCTTCGTGAATTGTCGGGGCACAGTGGAGCCCTCCCCTGGCGATTATGTCCTGGCTGCGCAGAAAGGGGATCCAGTCAGCTTCCGGTGAACCCGGCAGCTTGCAGGCGACGACGCCTGAACGCCTCTGATAGGGCCGCCGTCCAAGAGGCTCGATCCCGGGAACCGACAGAAGTCCACTCCACAGCATCTCGGTGAGGTTTTCGATCCGGCGACGAATGTCGTGAGCCCCCTCATTCTGCTCTTCAAGTGCTGCGCCCAGTGCAAGTATCGCCGGTAAATTCGGTGTGCCCACCTCCAAGAAATTCCCGCCAGTATCGCCGAGCGCGAGTTCAGCGGAGTTGCTGCCGGTACCGCCAAGAATAAACGGAACAAGCCTGCGGCGTGCTACAAGCACGGCCGCACCAGGCATTGAATGCAGATGCTTGTGAGCCGGAAATACGATGAAGTCCGCGTCATCCAGATCGTCAATGGGGCAAAAGCCGACCGATTGTGACGCATCCACCAGCACCGCCGCTTTCGGAAATCGCGAACGGATGCGTTTGATGAGCGTCGTCACATCATAGACAGAACCGGTGACATTACTGGTGTGGGTCAGGCAGACCAGTTTTGGCTCGTCAATGACGTCGAGGAAGAAAAAGTCGGGTTCCTCGTGAAGATCATGAATCCGGGCAACCTGCCAACTGAGACCCGGCATTCCGTTGAGTGTCCTCAGAACCGCATTGTGCGACCGGTTGTCGGTGACACAATGGTCTCCCGGACCGACATATCCCCGGATCACAGCATTAAGCGCCAGCGTCGCATCCGAGAGGAAAAAAAGATGCGTATGGTCCACACCTAACAGCGAGGCGATGCGCGCCCGTACCAGCTCGATTTGCGGCTCAGCGCTGTGACGCACGTCCGACGGTATCGATTGCAGTGCCGCGGAATAGGCCTGTACCGCAGAGATGGCTTTTGGATATCCTGTGGTGGCGTTGTTAAGGTAAACTGACATGATACACCGGCTGCGGAAAGGTGAAGGAGGGAACAGCTGACTGTGAAAAACGCTCCTGGAGATCACGCTCACAGTTGCGGCAGTTGACGCACAGCGCCGGATATTCCCTCCATATGTGCGGCATAGGGATGCGATCCAGCGCCCAGGCGGTGACACACACGGATGAATGGAAAAGCGGCACGAGGCCCTGTGCCTTTACGGCGGCGACAAAGGTATTGAAATCGTCGTCCAGCGGGCGCGCGGTGAGACTGGCGTGCACAGGATGAGTATAGGCGGAATCCTGCTGCTGCGTCGTTGTGTAGAGCATCCCGACACAGATCGCATCGGGTCGTTCGGCTTCCAGAATCCGGAGGACATGATCCAGATCCTTCAGCGTGGCAGGCAGGAATGGCTTCAGATACATGCACACGAACACACCGTGTTTGCGCGCCAGGGCGAAATTGCGAATTCGATCGGTGACAGGCGCAGCTCTTGGCTCGATTTTGTCGGCCTTGGCGAGTGACGAGAAAGAGGTGAAGAGCACGACCTGATTAGGGTAGGCATGGGTGCTGATCACCTCCAGCGCGGCCTCCGGAACCATTTCCTTCGTCGGGATCTGTACCGGATTGCCAAGCGAGAGCACAGCGCGCAGTACACAAAGGACCTTCTCTGTCGATCGTTCGTTCTTGAACGGTTCGGAATCCGGGCAGAGCGAGACGATCGTACCATTGCGGCCTGGCCGGAAGTAAGGGGACTGAAGCAAGGCTTCGGCGCTGTCTGAAAGTGCAGCATCTTCGATGAACACCTGGGATCCCGCTGGCGAGATGATGTAGCAATAGGAACAACCGCTACCGCAGCCGCGTGTCGTGATATTGATGAACACCCGGTCGCCCGGCTCATCGCCCTGATTGAGAAAATGGATGTGGTCTGGCAAAGGCATTCGCAACTCCTACGAGGCAGATGACCGACTGGCGGTCTGCAAGCAGTTCATGGATCAGGCGAATAGTGGCAAAGACGCCCTCAGAGCCCGCTCGATACGTGCGGACAGGTCGGACCAGTCAATCTCCGCGTGAGAAAGACAGAAGAAGGATGGGTGCCCCTGAAGGAGCAATATGCCGTGATCGGCAAAGATGCGTGGTATCTTCGCCCGCAGGCCGAGATTGTTTTCTACGCCTTCGCTGAAGCGTAATTCAAAGAGCGATCCCCCGAGTATCAGTTCGATATTGATCTGATCGCCAAGGCCAACGTCTGCCGCAGCGCTGGAGAATACATCGACGAAGCGCTCGGAAATTTCTTTAAACGTCGAATACCCGTGCAGCGTGCTCATGAGTTGATGCGTCGCCGAGGCGGCGAAGACGCCCAGAAGCTCCTTGCAATAGGTACCGCTGATCTTGGCTTCGAGGTAATCGATGGACATGGATGGCGGGCCGACGAGCAAGGAGATCGGTGCACCGTTTCCGATTGCCTTGCCAAGCACGACGTAATCCGCGTCAAGACCCACTGCGGCGAGCGCTCCCATGGGTGAGACCCGTCCTGCGGTTTTTGTTTCGTCCGCCACGACTTGAACGCCACGTTCGCGGCAGAGGGCAATCGCCTCGGAGAGATGTGCCGGCGACATCAATGACAACTGGTAGGCGTCAAATAACAGCGCAGCATAGGTATCGGGCGTATCGTCAAGAATCTGCCGCAGGCTGTCAATCTGCAGGTCAATCCAGTTGACCACGGGTTCGCTCTCGCTCATCCCGCGAGTGAAAGAATTGGGGCGGATTTCACTTCGGTGGGGTGATGAAAGCCGCTCGTGCCATCGTGGACTGTTGCCGATCTGTGCGTCGTGCCAGCCTATATAGCCGCAGCGGATCAGACCTTTACGGCCGGTCTGCTTGCACGCCAGCCTCGCGGCTGCGGTCATGGCGTCAGAGGAGTGCTTGAAATAGCCGACGCTGTGGTTTTGATAGGCGTCAGGCAGAAAGGTTTCAAGAAAATCGACGTGTTGCTCGGCATAACCCGGGAAGTGTATTGCGCCAGCGACCTTCTGCTGGAGAACACTTGTAAAATCAGCTCGCGCATGGCCCAGCACTACCGGCCCAAAACCCAGGATAAAGTCGTAATAATTGCGGCCCTTGGTGTCTGTGACAAGCGCACCACTACCCTCCCTAAAGAGGATCTCCTCCCCGTTTGACAGAAAAAATTGACAAACACCCGATGTTGCAAGCCTTACCATGTCACTCCCTCAATGTGAGTAGATCTCCTGTTGCGTCATCAGGCGAAGCTTGCCTGGTGGACGCGCGGTAAATGTCCAGCGAAAATCTTGCCGAAGGCGCGAGATCCGCGGCGCTGAATGCGCGCGGATCAACCAGATGGAAGCCGCTATTCTTTGTCGGTTCGGTAACTGTCAGGAGCCCGGAGCGCCACCGGCAGATATAGGAGACGACAATCCAGTTCGCGGCAGTTCCCGGCGCTCCTTCCCGTTCATGCTGGAGGCGCACGTGAGAAAATCGATCGATTTCAATTACGGCCGCTGTTCCAACTTCTTCCTCGATTTCCCGATGCAACGCGTCGCGAAATCGCTCTGCGTTGTTGCATTGCCCCCCAATCCCTTCGAGGAGGCCAATATTGTCGCGGCACATCGGTCCCCTCTTGATAAGAACCGCTTGCCCTTCGTCGTTCAGAACAAGTCCTTCAACTGCAAAATTGGTTATACTCATGTCGCGCCGTGAGCAGGCCACAACGAGTTCGGCAATGTCCGCGGGTTCCGGGAAGGATAAAAGTGTGGGCATCAGCGCCCCTGCTCCTGCAGGAAGCGAGCTGAACGGGCGAAGTCGGCGATTGTCTCGCGAAGTCGATCCCGGTCGGGCCCTGCTGAAAGAATTGACCGGGACACCGTAGGAATTACCCGTGATGCACTCGACCCGAACATTTTATGTGCGTCCTGCATCGTTGCTCCCTGGGCACCAATACCCGGGGACAGGAAAAGGGATCGGGGCAGCGCATCCAGAAGTGTCGCAGTTTCGGCTCCGCCCGTGGCGCCGACGACTGCGCCAACTGGCCCGATAGTGGCCTCATTTTCCAGTGCGTCGTTCCAGGCCGTGACCGACGTCGCGACGTCATGAGCAACACTGCGCCCCTGCGTCAAGGCGGCTTGAATGGATGTACCTTCTGGATTGGACGAACGGACCACCACAAACACGGCCGTCTTCGTCGAAGCCGCCTGCCGGTATAGCGGCGATAGCGCCGAGGTTCCCAGATACGGGCTGGCGGTGACCGCGTCGGCACCGAAGGCGCTTTCGGGCCCAAGCCAGGCTCTCGCATAGGCTTCCATGCTCGAACCGATGTCTCCGCGCTTCGCATCAGCGATAACCAGCAGGTCCCGCGACTTCGCGTCGCGTATGAAACGAGAAAGCACTTGCATGCCTTCGGGGCCAAAGGATTCGAAGAACGCGACCTGGGGCTTCACGATACCAGCCAACCCGTCAAGTGCATCAAGAAGGACGCGACAGAGCTGCGCTGCGCCTTTTGCGTCGGGCGTAAGCCCCCAGGATTGAAGGACCGTGGTTGACGGGTCGAAGCCGACGCAGAGTGGCGACACATTTTTGGCGGTCTGCATAAAGCGCGCGGAAAAGCTGGTGGATGACATGAATACCCTTTGTCGTCATTTCGTCTTAATAATGAGATTATTTTCATATCAAACTCAAGCTAAAAATTGTCGTTTTTAATTTCTCGCCCGGTGTTTCCCTAGCGAATTATCCACCTAAGTGAATGTTAAATATATATATTATTGAAACTTTTATTTTTCGATTACCCTTGTTTTTGGTGCTGTTCGCGTGGAATTTAGTATCTTGCGCGTCTCAATAAATGTACTAATGTCATAAAATTCACGATCAGGGTTCGCCGTTGTGCGACGGCGTGGAGGAAACGTGGCTCTTTCGCCATTCCTGTTCCGTGGATTCGGGAGACCTGAGAGCAGCCACTTTGAAGCGGCGTTCAAAAGCAATTGGATCGGTGTTTGAGCAGAGAACAGGAGCGGGAATTGGCCAAAATTGTAATACTCAACCGGGTTGATCCGGAGCGCATCCGGTACGATCAGGTAATCGACCATGATATCCATGAGGTGACCTACATCGGTCAGTTCCTCGACGGGCCGATGCATGCGCGAGCAAAAATCATCGCCGCCAAACTATCCGACCTTCATCCGGATTCTCTGCCGTCGCCGGTTGAGGAGGCATGCGCGAGTTGCGACTGCCTGATTGCCCGGGGCGAGCGCGACCTCATTCTTGCCGCCCAAATCCGTGAACGGTTCAATATTGCCGGTGACACGGTTGCAAAAGTGCTCCCGATCCGCGACAAACTGACAATGCGAATGTCAGTCTGCGGGTCGACCATCAGGCAGCCCGCGTTCTGGTCGCTTGCGAAATACAAGCGCATGAGTGGACAGATACCGCTCGATCAGAAGCTGGTACTCAAACCGCGACTTGACGCAGCCAGCAACGGTATCTGGATCGGCTCACGAAAAGAACTTGATGCCCGCGTTCAGCCCCTTCGTGAGGCGGACTGGCTCGTCGAGGAATATATCCCGGGCGACATCCTTCATCTCGATGGGCTTTTGCAAGGAGGAGAGCTGGATATCCTGCAAACGTCTAAATACGTCAACACGTGTTTTTCCTACGCGGCTGGCTCAGCTCTTGGCTCAACGCAAGTCGAAAATCCTGAATGGGCGAGCACGGCTGTAATAGAGCTGTCCCGTCTGCTCAACTATTCCGACGGAGGATTTCACCTTGAAATGATTGTCGACGGCAATGGTCAGCCACATTTTCTGGAATTCGCAGGGCGCATTGGTGGCGCCTATATCGCCGAAGCCTTCGAGTTGAAGACCGGAGTCAATCTTCACCATGCGGATCTGCGTTGCGCGCTTGGTGAAACTGCAAACATTATTCGCGGCAGGGGCGTCGAAGACATGTTTGGGTGGTTTCTGTTCCCTTATGGCGCAAACCTCCAGTGCGGCTCGGTCAGGCAGACCTTTGGTGACCAATTCGTCCGGTGTCTGATCAATACGCGCCCCTCCAGACCGGATGTTCCTTCCTATAGTGAAGTCCATTCGCCGTTTTGCGGGATCGTGCGCAAGCAGTCGTCCTGCGAGGACGTCATTCATGCAGTTGTCCGTCACGTGACCGCAGTACCCGTGGCCAGCGCATCCTGAACCGGGAGAAATTCATGACGAACGAAAAATCGATGTCCCGTCACACTCAACCCTGGGAAAAGCGGTTTGCGGGCAGAGCCAGGAACATGCATGCGTCGGAGATCCGGGATCTGTTTGCCTTGCTGGGAAAACCTGATGTCATCTCCTTCGCGGGTGGATTTCCCGACGCTGATCTTTTTGCCTCTTCCCGGTTTCTTGACGGCTATCAGAAATACCTTCGGGACTGCCCGGAGGTCTCCCTCCAATATTGCGCAAGTGAAGGTTATCTGCCGCTGCGACGCTGGATCGCCGGCTTCATGCACCGACAGGGCGTCATCTGCAGTTCAGACAACATCCTGATTACATCCGGCGCCCAGCAGGCCATCGAGTTTCTTTCCCGTCTCTTTCTCGAAAAAGGCAGCTCCGTTGCGATCTCAAAGCCGAGCTACCTCGGTGCACTGCAAATCTTCGACGCTTACGAACCCCACTATCGCTTTTTCGAAGCGAAAGGGGAATCTGCAGGGTCCCCTGGCCCATGCGTCTATGACGCCAGCTCCTTGAAGCTCATCTACGCCAATCCTGACTTCTCGAACCCGACCGGTGAAACGATGGAAACATGTGCGCGGCGGCGGCTGCTTGCCCTTGCACGCGATAATGACATTCCGCTGATCGAGGATGCAGCCTACAGCGCATTGCGATACGAAGGAAGCGCGCTTCCTTCAATGATGCAGCTCGATATCGAGGAATGTGGCTCGATCGAAAACTCTCTTGTCGTCTATTGCGGCAGTTTCTCAAAGACAATGACACCCGGCATGCGGATCGGCTGGATCTGTGCTGCGAGCCCCCTCATCCAGAAGCTGGTGTTGTTGAAGCAGTCAAGCGACCTCAACAGTTCGACCATCAACCAGATGGTAATGCACCGCGTTGCCGCTGAAATGTTTGACGAGTGTGTGCTTGCCTCGCGGAATGCCTACCGGCTAAGGCGCGACAATCTGATCAGTGCGCTCGAGCAATACATGCCTGAAAATGTCAACTGGCAGAAACCTGAAGGCGGCATGTTCGTCTGGCTGACGCTTCCGGACGGTCTCGATGCCAATGCTCTGCTTGCAAAGGCGATTACCCTCGAAGGCGTTGCTTTTGTTCCTGGGCGTCCCTTCCATCCCGATGGTTCGGGCCGAAATACGCTTCGCCTTTGCTTCACCTCCTGCCCACGGGAGCGTGCGCGGGAAGGCATCAAAAGACTGGGCCGCCTGATCACCCACGAAATGGCAAGCCCCGATTCAATCATGCCGCCGGAAGTGATACCCGTTTCCGGTCTCTGAGAAGAGCTTTTAAGGCTTGCGGTGCAGGCGAGGCATTCACGGCCTGGCAATTGTCGGGATTTTTGATGATTGAGAGTTGTACTGTCCCGGGTTCAGACGACGACGGGACAGAAACCCGGGCCGGCAAGGAGCGACCGGGATGCGAAGGCCTGGAGGTCACACCTTGTCGGCTTTCTGCCGTTTCTCCAGATGAGGTCGCTGCTCGTCCGATACCGTCGGTTCAGGAGAAACCGGGGCCGGACGCCTCGGTTCTGGCAGGCGAGCGCGGGAATGAAGATGCCGTTTTACGGGAAGCGCTTCAAAGGCGCGGTCCGGCAGCTTCGGCAGGCATCTTTCGTCTTGTCGTCAGGCCGGAAGCGGGTGCCGCCAGCTGCCATACCTGACGAAACACCTCTTCCCTTTCTGCTTGTGCCGCCACGATGTTCAGCTCAGGTGCCAGGCTCCTGAAGTTTTCCATAACCCGGTTGATGGTTTCGATTGAGTTTTCTTCGAGCTTCAGCTTTTCGCCATCTCGGGCCAGCAGCCGTTCCCTTACAATCTCCGCCTTGACGTCGAGATAGATCGCACAATCCGGCCGGGGAATCCCCTGATTGATCGCAAGAATGAACCCGGGGTCGATCCCCCTGCTCCAAAAGAAGGCGACAGAAGAGAATACATAGCGGTCGCTTATGACGGTCTGCCCACGGGCAAGTGCAGGCAATATGACGTTGCTGCAGTGCTGAATCCTGTCGGCTGCCGCAAACAAAGCGAGTGCACGTACGGTTTCGGGCGTGCCGCCATTGTTCAGGAATTGCTGGACCAGTTCGCTCTGGCGATACCAGTCAGACGGCTGGCGTGTCAGGACGACATCATGGCCGAGTTCAACGAACCGCCTTTGCAGGAGTTCGATCTGGGTTGTTTTGCCGGCTCCGTCGAAGCCCTCGACTGTGATTAACCTTCCAGGCCAGCCTGTTTGCGCCCAGGTGAAGGAACGAGTTTCAGTCATGTGGGTCTCTTTCTGTGGTTGCCTGCCCAAGGGCAGCGCCGCCGGGGCGGGTGAAGGTGGTCGTGAGATAAATTGCTGCTGCAATCACGGCGACACCCAGGCCCCAGGAGACATAATGGGTGTGCACGCTTTCCACCCCCGTCAGTGCCGGCATTGAAAACACTATCAGTCCGAAGGCGCTGGTGACCGCTTGGGTATGTGTGCGGACCCTGCCGATCGATTCCATATCAGCCAGCTCGATCATTCGGCCGTCACACAGGATCTTCGAGAACGAGAACGCAAAGCCCATCAGAAGATACAAACCCGCGACCGAAATGGAGTTCAGTGAAAACGATATGGTGGCGGTAAAAAGTCCCAGGGCGACAATGGAAAGATACTCGAAACCGCCCAGACTGGTCCTTTTCAGCGAACGCGCGACACAAGCCGCAGCCGCGATGCCGCCGACCGACCAAAGTGCGTCTATCAGCCCATATAGCTCGCTGCCGCCGTCAAGTTCGTGTTGCACCAGGAGCGGTAGCATTACATTCGACAACTGACCGATAGAGGTGCTCAGTCCGATCAGCAGAGCCAGTCGGCCAAGTTCTGGCTCGCGCACGAAAAACCGATAGCCTTCCCGTATCTGCGCCACATAGCCCTTCCGGGCACTCGCCGGTGGGCGTGCGTCCGGCAGACCGAGCAGGCAGGCTACGACGAGAGCGCAAAGAGCGGAGCCAATGATGAAGCCCGCATGAACCGGCAGCAACATCAGAGCGCCACCCCCAAGGCCTGCTCCCGCAATCATTGATCCCTGCCGCAGGCCGTTGGCGATAGCGTTGGTTCGCTTGATGTCGCCCGTGCCGACGATGGACTTTTGTATAGCGTCGAGCGCTCCGCCCTGAAGGAGCCCCGCTGCGGCAATGCAGGCGGCTATGAGAAGGATCATCGCATAGCGTGGCTCATAACCCAGTAAATGTGCAAACGACGGCGTTGCCATGGCGCACCCGAACAACGTCTGTCCAAATATTGCCAGTCGTTTTCGACTCCGCCGGTCGATCAGGGCCCCCACGCTCGGCGCCAGTACTACGTTCATGAGATGACCAACCAGAAATGCGATGCCCACGAGCGCAACCGACCCCCCGACCTGCGCCGATGACCACCCAAGGGTAACCACCCATAGGCCCCGGGTTATTCCAGCAAGCGTTATCGCTGTAAAATAGCGGGAAATTAGAGACACATGGTTCCTCATATTGTGGAAAAATCTCAAAATTGATATCTTACAGAAATTGTTCGCGCAACATCAATTTTGAGGTGTTGCAATACCAAGGCGAAGGATGCGCCCAATCCGCGTTGGTTTTGGTGATTATTTGAGAAAAATGGCTAAAATTTCTGCTTTGTCCGGCTTCTTGTGATGCGCCCACGTCGCTCGCACCCGAATTTTTGGGTGCTAAGGCTCTATTGACAATGAGAAACGTATAAATAATGATACATTAGTCGTGTTCGTAGACCAAGCAGGTGCCAAATGAATCTTATGCCAGCCTCGCCATCGACATTTTCCTTCCTGGACGGTCACCTGCGCATAGATCGCGATGAAATACTGGATCGCTGTCGGCCAGCTGATGGCGATATCGTCATTTTATCAGGGACCCTTGTGGAGGGTATCGGGAACAAGCACTCTGACATCGACGTCTACGTCATATGCGACGCGCTTCCGCCGGTCCGGCACACGGGCGACCACAGCTTCTTCATTGAACAGAATGGCGGACTGCGCACTTTCGTTGACTATATTCGTGAAGATGGCATGGCTTTTGACGTCGAATATTATACTCGCGCCGAGGTCGAGGCGATGAAGGACGATGTTCTGTCACTGTACCAACTGGCACGTCGTGGAACGAAGACCTTGCGCAAAAAGCTTCCACTTTCGTCGGAAGATGCGCTACACAAGATGCAGGTAGGCGTCACAGTCACGGGCAGCAGCGAATTCGGGCAACTGTTTCCTTCGGACTTTTGGGAGAAACTCTCCTTCGTCCAATACCGTAATCGGACCGGTGGCTACCCCGAATTCAAAGATCTGATGGGGACTTGGGGCTCCGGCGACTTCGATACCAGCCTCCTTGTCTGTACCATGTTTTTGATGGATCAGGCGGCCGGACTTTGCCATCTCGCGGGGAGTACCAACGCCAAGCCCAAATGGGTTATGCAAAACCTGAAGCGCCTGCCGGAACCGTTGCGTCCGTTGGGTCAGGAAGTTATTGCCTGGTACGGTTCCGCCGGCAGCACAATGCCCGACAGAAAGGCAGCGGTGCTGGCAGCCTGTGAACTGATGACCAGAATCTATGAGGCGAATACTGCACTGCTAAACGCCAGCAGCGATATCTTCTACTCAGCTGAGGAAGCCCTGCGCCTGACGCAGGAGGAATTCATGCGAGAACCCTTCCACGATCCTCAGACGATCCTGGAGTTTGAATTCCGCCGGCTGCTTTTCAATGCCGGCACACGTTCGGTGCGGGAATTCCTCGTCCAGGACGTATAACTGGCAACAAGGTCCCATGAACGGCGGCGATCAGAAAAAGGCGTTATAGCAACAAGCCAACACGCGGGTTGCTACATCAGTGTGCGATCAGCATTAAGGTCCAGGAGCCTGTAGAAACGTCGTCGCCATCGGGTTCCAGCGGTGCAGTGGGTTGGCCACATCGCCAGGCTGCTGTTCCAGGCGGCTTCTGTATGACTCCGGGAATGGCGGGATTGATGTGGATGCGAGAGACCCGAGCGGAGGACCGTGTGTGGTGATGCCAGCAGGATCGTCCTATCCGCTTTCAATTGAATGTCCACACGCGCATATACGTCAACAATGGCGTCATTTCGCGGACCCCGGTTACATCCGGGCATTCATTGACAGGCGACGGAAGATGGCGGAACAATCTGTTCCTCAGGATGATTGAAACCTGCCAACCAGGCGGCGTCTGATCAATTCGACTGTCTCATAAAAGGCCCAGCCAATCAGGGACAGAAGGATGACCATACCGATTACAACGGGTGTGTCACTGTTTTCCTGACCGGATGACAGAAGATGGCCGATCCCTTCATTTGCGCCAATCAATTCGCCGATGACAGCTGCCGTCATTGCAAGCGTTGTGGCGACTGCCATGCCTGCGAGGGCCGACGGTAATGCAGTTGGCAATTCAATGTGGCGGAACCGCTGCCACGGACTTAACCTGAGCACCGTTGCGAGGTCGCGAAAGCTGCTTTCGCCGTAGCGCAGGCCGGTCATCATGCCGGACATGACCGGAAAGAACGTGACGATCGCAATCAGAACGATCTTCGGTGCCGGCCCGATGCCCAGCCACAGAAGTAAAAGCGGTGCGATCGCGATTTTTGGCGCTGTCTGCAGGAGCAGAACGAGTGGCGTGGCAAGACGCTCGAGCCGGGGCAGTCGGACAAAGACTGCGCCGGCACAGACGCCGGCAAGCGTGCCGAGCGTGAACCCCGCGATAATTTCAGACAATGTCACCCATATATGCCGCCCGAGGCTGGCGTTTTTGTACAGGAAACCAAATCTGTGGAACACGTCCACAGGCTCGGGCAAAAGAAACGCCGGCACGTCGAAGAGATAGATGATCGCTGTCCAAAGGAAGAAAGTTGCGGTCAGACCCGCCACGCCACGTAGAAGCATTCTTATTGACCGATCGTATAGGGGTCGATGACGAAATTGGCGGCTTTGGGGGGGCTGTCGATCACCTTGTATTGCGCCAGGATGTCGGCATTCTTCTGCCAGCCCGCCATGTCAGCCGCGCCAAGACCCTTTTCTCTCGTAAGGGTGCTCTGCCAGACGGAGGGCACGAAAGTCTGTTCAAACGCTGTGGTCAAAATGGGCTTTTGTTCCCTGGGCCAGGTTGGGGCGTATTTTTCAAGCGCGATATCAATTGCCTCAGACACATGGCCGTCTATTACCCATTGGTACGACTGGGTGATTGCGGTGGTAAAGCGCCTGGCAAGATCGGCGTTTTCCGAAAGTTTCCTGTCGCTCGTAACCACCACGTTGCCGAAGGAGGGCAGGAAGTCGTTGGACAGTATCATGCTGACCTTGGTGCCGTCGGCCTCCAGATTGTATTTGCGCAGTTCAGAAAAGACTATGGCATCGACCTGATCAGCCTGTAGCGACTGGATGATCGCCCCTGTCGCCACGACTTCGACTTCGACGTCGTCAAGTGTCAGACCGGCGCGTTGCAAGCCAACCTGAAGCTGGAGGTAGTTCGGGCTGGCAAGGCTGGTCACGGCAACCCTCTTGCCTTTCAGGTCCCTGTAAGATCTGATACCGCTTTCTTCCTTCGCCAACAGCGCGCCGATACCACGCTGATAAGTGGTGTGGATCACCTTGACCGGCAGACCGTTAGCCGCAGCGGCAACGACCGCATCACCGTTCGGAAAGCCAAAATCGACATTCCCGGCAGCAATGTTGGTGAGAATGTCAGCCGCAGCGGCGTAAATGAATTCCACCTTGATGCCGTTCTTTTCGAAAATTCCGTTCTCGACGCCCGCGTAAAGGGGGGCGTAAAACGGTGCGGCAGCACCGTCGATCTGCAGGATCACCTTGTCGGCAGCGCTCGCCGTCATGGCAACAAGTGGAGAAATAAAAACAGCAATAAGACCGGCCGCGGCCGTGCTGGAAATTTTGAACATCGTTTGACCCTCGGTTGTTTACGGTCTGGAGAAAGCGCGCCCTGCTATGCGCAGAAGATTTCGCTGGGTAGGCTCGTAATCGTCGAGCCATTCATCTGTGGCGCGATTTCCGTGAATTCCGAGGAGGCAACCGGTTTCGAGTCCGATTGCACTTCCGACCGTCAAAAGGATCTCGCTTTCCATTTCGACGCCAATCGCACCCAGATCCTGGAAGTGGCCGACGAAATTTCCACACACGTCCCGACCGTCGTCGACAGGCCGGTAACGGCGGTCCTGGCCCAGATAATAGCTGTCAGTCGACGCAACCGTGCCAGTGCGACAGGTGATGCCAAGTTCGCAGGCAGCATCGACCAGGCCAGTGACGAGACGCGACGACGCCTTGGCCTCGCCGCCCGCCATACGGTACGTGCGCGCGGAGCCTGTATCGCCGATCGCCCGGTCTACGGCAATGAAAGAGCCGGGCACATGTTGCGCCACCAGCGCCGACATGCCTCCGATACGCACGACCTTTCTGGCGCCGAGCATGGCAAGTTCCACCAGTGCGATTTCAGTCGAGGGGCCGCCAATGCCGGTGGAGCATATGGTCAGTCTCCGGCCTTCGTACGTGCCTGTTATGACGGCAAACTCGCGCTTGCGACCGAAATCGGTGACGTCCTCCATCATGTCGGCGAGTAAGCGGACACGGTCCGGATCGCCAGGTGTCAGAACATTCTCTGCAATGTCGCCGGGTCCACAAGGCAGATGCGGTGGCCTGCCGTTGTTCCAGGGAAAGGCGGCGCTTGTCATTTCCTTGTCCCCTTCCACGAGAGAAGCCGGTTTTCCAGCGAGGACAAGACGACATGCATCACAAGACCGAGTGCGACGGTCAGCAGAACGGCAGCAAAGAGCAGCGGCGTCTTGTAGGTAGCGGCGGCATAGGTCATCAGGTATCCAAGTCCGAGCTTTCCCGACATCCACTCGGCCAGCACCGCACCGACCAGCGCCTGTACCGCGCCGATCTTCAGGCCGACGAAAATCTCCGGCAGGGCCGACGGAAATTCGATCTGCACAAACCGCTGGATTTTGCCGAGACCCAGAAGTGTCGCAAGGTCCCTCATTTTTGGATCGAGCGTGCGGAACCCTGACAGAGCGCCAATAAAGACCGGGAAAAACACAAGCGAGAAAATAAGGATGATTTTGGACAGAACCCCAAAGCCGAACCACACGATGAAGAGGGGCGCGAGCGCAATTTTAGGTGCTGTCTGAAGGATAACGAGCGGGCCGTCCAGCCAGACCGCAAGTTTCGGAAAACGTGTCATCGCGTAGGCCAGGGCGATACCGGCGATCAGGCCCAGGAAGAGCCCGAGTACGATGTTCTGGACGGTGAAGCCGAGATGCAGCAAGAGATCACCGTTGATCGCAATGGCGACCAGTGCACCCCAGGTGCGCGCCGGAGAGGGCAGAAGATAGGCAGGCATTGCCATCGGACCAGTAGCAAGCCACCAGAGTGCAAGCAGCGCTGCCAGTGACAGGACATAGTCAATGCAGGCGGTGACGTGCCTGGCCATTAATGCGGCTCTCCGTCACGGGTTTCGCCAGGCGTACGCAAATCGCGGCGGAGCCGGGCGACGAGTGAGTGGTAGGCGGGGTCGAGTTTCGTTTCTTCGCCGCGCGGTCGCGCGAGATCGACCTCATGGATAAATTTCAGCTTGCCCGGGCGCGCGGTCATCACCATTACCCGGTCAGCGAGATAGACGGCTTCTTCGACGCTGTGGGTAACCAGCAGGATTGTTTTTCCGGTCGCCTGCCAGATCCGCAGCAGTTCGTCGTTCAGCGTGTCTCGTGTCAGCAGATCGACCGCGGAGAACGGCTCGTCCATCAACAGGATCGGCGGATCATCCGATAGCGAACGGGCGATTGCCGCGCGCTGACGCATTCCACCCGATAGCTCGCGGGGCAAAGCGCCCTCGAAGCCGGAAAGGCCCACCATTTTGATCAGATCGCGTGCAATCCTGTCCGCCGCAGCGCGCGAAACGCCTGCAGTGTCGAGGGGAAACCGGACGTTTTCGAGGGTCGTTTTCCAGGGAAGAAGAACCGGTTCCTGAAAAACGAAGCCTACCGGGCGCTTATGGCCGGCAGTGTCGAGCCTCATGGTGCCGCCGCTTGGGTGGTCAAGACCGGAAATCAGGCGGAGGAGCGTCGATTTCCCGCAGCCTGAAGGCCCAACGATCGAGATGAATTCGCCTGGCCTGATGTCAATGGTTAGCGGCTCCAGCGCAGTCACCGTCCCGTGGTCAGCGACAAACGTCTTGTGAATGCCTGCGATATCGATCATCGGCCCGGATTGCGTCACCCTGAATCTCCGTATCCCGAAACAAGAAACCGGCGTCGCCCCGACGGCCCTGTCTGTCAGTTTTCCTCGCGCAAATGGAAAGGTTTCACAAAAAGTTTCACAAAGCAAGCGATGTTCTCAAAGATGAGACGTGTATCAATGTCATGATTTTGGCCAAAATGATTTCGGTGCCGACAGGCCAGACAGCACTTCACTCTCGGTGGATTTGCACTGAAGTCGCCTGGAGGCGCACCTTTGTCTGATTATTAATGCGATAAATCTCAATTTTGAGAATTGTATTGACTGTTCGGGCGTTGAGGACATATGTTCTGTTTTTGAACGCAGGAGTGCCCATGACACTTTATCGCCTTATCGCTCGACGCTGATCTGAGTTTCGGTCGCGCGATGCCGTTCCGTCTGCGTACTTTCCTCTCTGTCGATGCTTGCCTCAACAGCGGACTTAGCCGCTGGAGGGCCGCCCGTCTTTTCCCGGATTCACACATGTCAGCCAGTCTTTGTGCCTTTCCAGCTTCTGCTCCCCTTCCACCTCATCGATCCATTCATGAGGTTGAGACGATCATAAAACGACACGAACCGGTAAACGGTCAGTACCGCCTGATTGTCCTCTCGGCCCCCGATTCAGTGCTCGATTGCCGGCCGGGCCAGTTCTTTCACATTCTTTGCCCGCAGACGGATCAATTCCAGCCATTTTTCCGTCGACCGATGAGCATCTACTCTTATGACCTGGAAGAAGGAGAGCTAGCCTTCCTCTACAAGGTGGCTGGTGCAGGTACCCGTGCGCTGTCTGAACTGAAGGCAGGCGACACGCTCGATATCGTCGGCCCGATTGGCCAGGGTTTCGAATTAAAGGCTGAATGGCAACGGCCTCTTCTTCTGGCGCGGGGTGTAGGGCTGGCGACGCTTGCACCGCTTGCCATGGAATGTGCGTACACGGGGCGGCGACTGACCGCTATTTGCAGCGCTCGCTCTCCCGAGCTTCTTATGTCCACAGACCTGTTTCACGCCTATGGCGCGGAAGTCATCACCGTTACCGATCTGGAAAGCAATTCCGGTGTGGAGAGCCTGACACCGCTAATCGACAAGCTGGTCAAAAGCCACCAGGTCGATTCGCTCTTCACCTGCGGGTCGGCCCGCCTGATGCGCATGTTGCAGGACATCGCTACCAGACATGGTATCGGGGGGCAGGTTGCACTGGAGCAGCATATGGCGTGCGGCATTGGCATGTGCCAGGCCTGTGTAAGACCCTTCAAGCGTTCGGCAGAGGCAGTCAATCTCAGGGTCTGCCGTGAAGGCCCTGTCTTTGACCTCGATGAGGTGCTGTGATGACAGATATTTCCACGCGGATCGGAACTCTCTCGCTAAAAAACCCGATCATGCCGGCGTCCGGCACATTTTCCGAAGAATTGGCAGATGTTTTCGACCTGGACTGCATTGGTGCGCATGTGACCAAGACCATCACCCGTGAAAGACGTTCAGGCAACCCTGTGCCACGCGTTTGTGAGATCAGTGGTGCAATGCTGAACTCGATCGGGATACCAAGCAAGGGGGCAGGCTGGTTTGTCAGGAACACAATTCCTTTCTACTCGCAGTATGAGGCGCCTCTTGTCGTCAGCATATCTTCGGGAACGGCAGACGATTTTGCCCGGTTCGCCGAGGAGATCAGCATTCCAGGTGTCGACGCGATCGAGATCAACATTTCCTGTCCCAATATTGAAGATCATGGCAAGGCCTTCGCCATGCGCCCCGGTTCGACCGAAAACGTGATTCGGAAAATTCGTGACGCAACCGATCTGCCGCTCTGGGCAAAGCTGTCGCCTAATACAGGTGAAGTGGTGGAAGTGGCTCAGGCAGCCGAAGCGGCAGGTGCCGATGCACTCGTCGCGGCCAATACCATGCTCGCGATGGCCATTGACAGCCGCACCGGCGAGATCCGGCTTGGCAATGTTATGGGCGGCCTGTCCGGCCCGGCCATAAAACCAATCACGCTGCGCATGACATATCAATGCGCTAACGCGGTTTCCATCCCTGTAATCGGTTGCGGGGGTATCTCTACGGTTGACGACGTCATCGAATACCTGATGGCCGGCGCACGTGCCGTTCAGGTGGGCACCGCCACTTTTATCAGCCCCAATACCATGCCGCGTCTTGTTCGCGAGCTCGAAGCTGCGCTCATTGCCCGCGGCCTCGCCAGTGTGGATGCATTGATCGGCACTGCAAAACTTGCCAGAGAAACGATCGCTCTTGCGGAGTATATCTGATGCCTGCAACCCTTGCGAACATGGGCGAAATCAACGACCTGTCCGGCACGGCTGTCCATCTGTTCAGGCAGGTCGCCATGCAATCAGCCGATCTCGAAGGCGTCAGTCGACCCGCGTTCTCCGATATCGAAACCGGTACGCTGCAGTTCCTGATGGATTTTGCCCGTGCTGAAGGGCTGGCCGCTGTGTGGGATGAGGGCCGCAACGTCGTATTCTCGCTACCCGAACATCAGACGGCCGATCGCTTTGTGTTGTGTGGTTCACATGTCGACAGCGTTCCTCGCGGAGGGAATTTCGACGGACTGGCCGGGGTTCTGTCAGGTATCATGTGCCTGGTTCGCGCCAAGCGGGAGGGCAACAGTTTCTCCCAGCCGGTAAAGGTCATTGCCATGCGCGGCGAGGAAAGCGCATGGTTTGGTCCCTGCTACGTGGGGTCCAAAGCCCTTCTTGGCGTTCTTTCACCGGAGGAACTTGCCGCAAGACATCGAGGTGACGGACGCACGCTGTCCAACCATATGGAAGCCCTGGGTATCGACATGGAGCCGATTTGCGCCGGCAGACCGATTATCGACGCGAAACGTGTGAGCGCCTATCTCGAGGTCCACATCGAGCAGGGGCCTGTTTTGGTCGAACGCAATCTGCCGACAGGGATCGTGTCGGGTATACGCGGCAATTTTCGTTACAGAAAAATCGCTTGTTACGGCGAGGCAGGTCATTCCGGGGCGGTTCCCCTCGCCTACAGACACGATCCGGTGCTCGCCATGGCGGAACTTCTCAACGTTCTTGATGCCGCATGGCATGAATTTGTTGCCGCCGGCCGTGATCTCGTCATAACCAGTGGTATGGTTTCAACAGATCAACAGAAACATGCACTGACCCGGATCCCCGATTTTATAGAGTTCAGTCTGGATATTCGCAGCCAGGATAGCGAGATGCTTGACAGTATGCATTCGTTTGTTCTTGCCCAGATCGCTCGTATCGAGCGCGAGCGCGCGGTTCGTTTCGATACCGGTGAAGCTTTATGGACGAGTCCGGCGGTCTGCGATGAGAAACTCATCGCTCACCTGGGGGAGGCCACCAGGGCGACAGGTTCACCCGTTTGCCTGCTTGCATCAGGTGGCGGCCATGATGCGGCGGTGTTCTCGGAAGCGGGAATTCCATCCGGTATGATCTTTATCCGCAATCGCAACGGATCACATAATCCGCAAGAAGCGATGGCAATCGAGGATTTCGACGTCGCGACGGACATTCTCTATCAGCTTCTGATCAACCCGATTGCATTACCTTCGAGGGAGCTCTCCCCTCGGGAAAGAGAAAAGGCGAAGAATCCCATGTTTAAAATGATTACCGATATCATCCGGGAAAAAGGCAACGGCTCTCGGGCTTATCACAGCGCCGCAACCGTGGCCCGGAAGGCCGCGCTGGCGGATCCCGAGCGGGCTGCTGGTTATTTCATTCTTGCGGTGGCGGCCCAGGAGTTCGCCGATCTGCATTATGGCGAGGCCACGCAGGCGGATGTTTTTGACCGCGAACTGGACCGCTTCCAAGACGCCGTAGACACGCTTGATCAAGCATTTGGGGGCTCGGACGCAGACCAGAAGCTGAAGGCTATATCAATGATGGCAATACATTTTATTGCGGGAGAGCAAGGCCAACAGCTTTGAAAATGCCATCTCGCCTGTTGCGCTTTTGGGTGATCGGGGATTGCTCCAGGAGCTCATCGCCGCCTTTTCGTCCGGTATCTGGCGCGCTCGAATTCCCTGGATGTCTTGAGCAGGATGACAGGATGTTTGATCAAATGAAACCTATCCATAAAACGGCAAAATGAAATCCGGCCGCAGAGGATAGTGCTGCCGGCCGCCATAACCTACCTCTTCTGGCATCAGCACGATGAGAGGGGAGCAGCAATCTGCTCTCGCCTTGATGACATCGCGCAGGCCGAGAGACAGGGTTGGAGATAGCCGTGATGAATGATGACAAACCGATAATCGTAATTGTCGGAGCGACGAGCAAGCAGGGCCGGAGCGTTGCGGCGACCCTGCTTCGAAGCAAGCGCTTCCGGGTTCGTGCATTGACCCGGAATGATGGATCTCCTGCAGCCGTTGCGCTCAGGGATATGGGGGCGGAGGTCATCGGGGTTCCTGCCGGCCGGACGAAAGAGCTTGTCGTCGCTTTCGAAGGCGCGGCCGGCGCTTTCCTGATGACGCCTCCCATCACACCACCCGACACAAGCGAAGCACCGCTCGGCCGGCAGCTCGCAGACGCTGCGGTGGCGGCAGGCGTGCAGCATATCGTGTTCAGCACGCTCGAGAACGTCGACAGGATTTCAGGCGGTGCGAAATATGCGCCGCATTTCACGGACAAGGCCGAGGTTGCCGATTACATTCGCGGGCTACCTATTTCCCGTTCCTTCGTCATGCTCGCCTTCTTCTATACGAACCTCCTGGAATATTACGTTCCTCGTTATGAGGGCGATACGCTTCTCCTGCCCATCTACCTTCCGGAAGATTTCCGCGCACCTTTCGTCGACCCGTTGACGGCGACGGGTCCTGTTGTGCTGGAGATTTTCTCCAACCCCGTGCTCTATGACGGCAAGACACTCCCGATCGTCGGTGACCTGATCTCCCCGCGGGAGATCGTGGACACCTTCCAGCGGGTGACGGGGATCAGGGCCGAGTATCGCAATGCCTTCACACGCGATGGCCTGTTGCAAAATTTTCCGGATTTTGCCGACAACGAACTCCTGGTGGACGAGCTCCTGGGTATGGTCGAATACGCTGTCGAATACGGATATTATGCAAAGGAACGCGATCTCGATTGGAGCCGCAAGTTGAATCCGGAGACATTGAACTGGGAACAATTCCTGCGGACGACGGGATGGCGGGGAGACCGGCAATCTTTCGGTATCTAGGTTTGGTTGTACCGTGGCCGGTATGGCCTAATTCCCGGAAGCTTCCGGATCTCTTCAACGAGAAAGTCCGTCAGCAGTCGCACGCGGGCAATGCCGGCCCTTTCGGGAACAACGAGAAGACTGACAGGGACAGGGTCGAGATCGTAGGCGTCGAGCACGGTTTCGAGCTTGCCGGCATCCAATAGATCCTGGACGAGCCAGAGGTGCGCCGGACCAAGGCCTCGGCCGGCAGCGAGAGCAGCTCGGGCGGCGAGCCCATGGTCGACAACCAGGGTGCCACTCGCCGCCACCATCATGCGTACTCCATCCGAAGCAGTCAGAAAAAGCTGGTTGCTTCCCGCGACGTTGGACATCATCACGTAGTTGTGCTGTGAGAATTCGGCGGGACGTGCAGGGCGTCCGTGGCGAGTGAAGTAATCAGGTGAGCCCACAAGTCTTCGGTGACTTGCGCCGATCGGGAAAAGCTTCATTGCCCCATCAATGATCGGCCCCAGCCGAAGCGCGATGTCGACACCCTTGCGGGCAAGATCAATTCGTTCATCCGTGAGATTGAGTTCTATGCGGATGTCAGGATGCTTGTCCTGGAACTCGAAGACCATCTGCGTGACATGCATGACGCCTAGTGCTGCGGTGCAGGAGAGGCGAACAGCGCCGGCGGGGACCCGACGAGCGTCTCTCGCTTCGTCCGTCGCCTGCTCTACCAGCCGTAAAATCTGGACGCAGTTCGTATAATAGCGGCTGCCCTCCTCGGTCAGAGTGACCCGACGCGTGGTTCGTCCAAGAAGAGGAACGCCAACAGCCTCTTCGAGCTCGTTGATATGCCGGGTTACCGTCGACTGCCCGATATCAAGATCCCTGGCCGTGGCCGACAGGCTGCCGCGCTCGGCCACACGGACAAAGGTCCGCATTCGCTCCAGGGAAAGGCCTCTGTCATCCATTTTTCGGCAAAATCCAGTTCTTGGCCTTTGTATTCCGCCAATCACTTTTTGGCTATAGGCCGCGTTTGACAAGCGCCGCCAGTCTGCGCCTTGCAAACCACGAAGACGGATGAGCTTCCAACTGTGCTGATCAACAGCAGTCGTCTGGCCATGAGGATCTCGTCAAATGCGCCGCCGGCGTCCTCGTGGCCTTGAGGGATTTTCCCGATTTCGGCGAAACCGGCATTTTTGTAAAACCGAATCGCTTGCTTACGGTCGGCACGCACCCCGAGCTCGATTTGTGCAATTCTTTTGCTCTGCGCATGGTGTATGACCGCATCCAGTAATTCGCCGGCAAGACCGGAACCGCGAAAGCTCTTGTTCACGTAGGCCATCATGAGCGTCGCCCGATGCATCATTTTCGGCGGCTCAAGTCGTTTCAGGGCCATCAGCGCGACTGGCTGGTCCTGCACAAAGGCGACGAAAATAGGAATGTTCATCCGGGCCTCCCATTCCGCGTCCGGGAGTTTCAGCCAGTCTCCGTAAATACTTGCAAAAGCCTGCGGCTCGCATCGCAGCGCCTCAAGACGAATCTGGCGAAACGCGTCCATTTCCGCCACTGAAACCTCTCGGATTTGCCATTTCGCTTGTGTCATGGTGGTGCCTCGGTTTGTGCCTCTGCTAGGCCCATTGCCATTCCGTCGACGCGGCGGTGATTTTTCCGCTTGTGATATGTCCGCACATCGCCGGCCAGATCGGATCGGTTGTGAAGAAAGAAAGATCGCCTGCCGATGTTTCGAGCGATTGTTCACCGTATGCCGCCGCAACGGCGAGGCCATGTCCTGTCTTCTCTGTTTCCAGCAATGGAAAGGCATTTGCAGGACGCAAAACGCGATGACCCCACATGCCGGCACGCCTGTCATTGCGTATAGCGGCCAGAAGGGCGCGATCATGCTCGACGTCAAGAGCGGTCGCGACGAGATAACGCATGAGCGGATGATACACGGTCTGCCGGCTGCCTCCGAGCAGCCGCACACCCGGAAGGATTGATGTCACGAGCGCCATCATGAGCAAGTTCGGGATCAGCCGGTGTTGGCGCAGCGAAAGAGCAAGATTCTGAGGAGTGAACGGGATACTGATGCCGGAAGTGATTGAACCTGTAAGCACACCCTTGTCCAGCCGAAGGGGAACGATCCGTCCGTCCGCAAGACCCCAGAAAAAGTCAGTCGTTCGCCTTACCCAAGCGGCCCAGAGACCACCGTTCAGATCATCTATTGCGCAAAGGATTTTCTCCGCGACCAGATTATCGCCCGTGAAGCGTCTGGAGAGCCACGAATCCGGATCTTCGAAATGATCGGCAACGAGTTCTCCAATGTCGGTGTCATTGAACTGGAGCAGTTGTAGCGAAAGCGGGAAGAACTGCTTCCAGAGTGTCTGGTTGGCAGCGACGATCGCATCGCTTGCCGTCGGAAACACCGTTTCAGGCAAGTGGGTTTTGAGCCATTGAGCGGTGGGACTTACAGCAGACGGAATGTCGGCGTCGAGCTTGAATTCGTAAGGCCCGTTGCGACCACAAAGACTGGTCGAGCCCATGCGCCTTCTCGACAGACCGAAGACGTTGACGAGATGACCGCCGTCGTCAAACCAGCCGGGCCCCTTGCCAGGCCTTTCGATAAACTTCACGGTCGAACAGCCGAAGTACATGTGCCACCGGCGTCTATGGGAACTTAACCCAAGCGCGCTGAACAGGTGTGTGTAAAAAGCCTCCGGGTCAACCATCAGAAAACAGTGTGGTCCACTTTGCATGACCGGCAACTCGGATATCTGTCTGGCAGCATCAAGCGCCTGGTCCTCGCTTGCTCCCGATCGCAGGGCCACGTTGCTGACGAGCGTCTGCAACCGGCCCATCGCGTCGTTGCGGACGGAGCAGTTTCCTCAATCAACACGATCGTAGACCGCATGGGCGTAGTCGGAGAGTGGACGCGGCCAGAACGTTCCGAGTTCCGGAAACAAATGCGTCAGGGCTTGTCTGATCTGCCCGGGAGAAACACGAGATTTTCCGGGTTCTTCATGGTTATCAGCCATAAGTTCATCCCCCGCAGGACCGTGGCGGCCTCGTCTCGATAGGTGGTGTCGCTTGAGAGGGGCGCCACTGCCAATTGTCGGAAAGTGGTTCTCTGTCATCGTCAACTATGATCTGTGGCAAAGTCTCATGACAGAAGTCGTTAGGTATGGCTGGTTTCACCAGAGATGAGACGAAATCGATCATTGAGTGCCGGCAATTCGATGAAATGATCGTATAGAAATTGCCGCTGTTCCAGGTCACCACGCTATAGCGAAAACACTGCTGAAGGGCTGCCCTGGTCGTTGCCATATCTACCTGGAAATCGACCATGGTATTGAGGACCTCACGTCTTTTCCCCGCGATCTGGGCAGGTGAAAAAAAACGCGATTTGAACATCTCGTCCTTCTGGCGCTCACGCTCTGCGTAGACCAACGGATCTGGATGAAGAAGTTTCTGGACCTGTACCAGCACGCCGGTCGACCTTACCGAGCGAGCGACAAATCCCGTCTGCCTGTCACGGTCGGTCCCATACATCTGGAACGTGGTATCTTCCAGGAGCACGTCGAACCCGTGGCGAAAGGGCTCAAGATCCTGATCGGTTGAGTAACGCTCCTCGTTAAGCTCGAAGAATGCGCCGTCGAAGAAGTTCGCGTGCTCGCTGCCGCGCTTCTCGTAGAAGCATACGCGGTTTGCGACCGTTGGACTGCAACTGAGAGTCTTGATGCGTCCGTCGCCGAGTTTCGCCAGGGAACGCGAAAGACTGCCCGCGCCAGCGCCCAGGGTGTACAAGGTGGCCGCCCGGTTTTCTCGTGCCCAGGCCCTCAGGCAAAACCGGAACGCCGCAGCCGCGAGACGGCACTCCTCCTCCAGCCGGAAAGGAATGCTCGCAAAGTAATGCTGCTCGAACTTTCCCCAAAGCCGCCGGTGGGTGTCTGCATAGATGAGGCAATCGAGATCAAATTGCAGGAGATCGTATTCAGCGGCGGGCGCACCATAAACAGGCGCACCCTCCAGACCGCTCGCCGTCCTTTCGAAGAAGTCGGGAAATTCGTTCAGTCGAGGGGCCCGTCGCCCCCCGTCGCTTACCCTGTCATCCATCGCTGCCTGTCCTCCCTGTTGCCAAATGACATGCGCTACCGCTTGGCCGGACGCGGCAACTGGTGTCGCCGCGGTCAAGACCCACAGTCGTTGTTCAGCGAAAATGCCGTGGAGAATGACGAACGAACAATCTGCCAGTTTCACCAGATTGACGAACTGCCGGAGCACACGATTGGTCGTCCCGACGCGTCGTTGAAGACCGCATCACGCGTCTGCCTCATTGGCGAAGTCACAGGCAGTGTGAAAAAAACGGACAGCTATGTTCAAACCTCGATCAGCTCAAGGATGCTTGCTCGAGCAATCGCCTGATAAATTGGGGTTGCGTCCAGCTTTCGTTTCGCCGAAGCAAGGTAGAGCCGACCCGCGCTCTCGGACAGGTGCAGACGGTGGGCGATTCTCTTTGGTACGACACCTCCCGCAAGGAGCTGGAGACATTCCCGTTCCCGTCGGGAGAGAGCCCGGAAGTAATGGCTACGCGTCCCGGTGACCGCCATAAATCTCTCGTGCATGTAGTGTGACAGAAGCATCAGATCGTGTTTGGTCGACCTCCGAAGTTCTATCCAGTTCTCCACAGAGAGGTTTGATGTCACTGAGAAAAGGCTACGCTCTCCTGAGGGACCTCGTATCGGCATTGTGACACCGTTACGGCCGATCCCCACCTCGAGAGCCTCGTGGAACAGCTCATGTGCTCCGTCGGAAAATTCTGCGAGCGACGCCCAGTCGACCGGCTGAAATCCGGTTCTGTAAATCGCGACAACGGGGTCGATCCTGAAGTAGTTTCTCTCGAGATAACGCGACGTCCACTCACCCGGATATGTCGTGCAGAATGCCCATTGAGCTCGTTCCCCGGCTGAAATTCCAACGGACAGGAATGTCATATGAGCAAATCCGTACAGGTCCCGGATTGTTCTGATTGCGCTTTCAATATCGCGCCTGCTATCGGCCCCAAGCAGCGTGGCAATGGATAACGAGAGCTTGGACATCTGAGTTTCAGCCATTGCCGATGATTTCCGGGTGGCGCGAGTTGCCGTTGGATCGCGGCGCGCCCTCCGCTTCGATGAAAAAGGCAGTAAATGCCGAAACGTGCCGGTCGTGCAATTTGCGGAATTCGACAACGTGCGTACCGGAGAGCCTTGCTGCCGCCAGGGGCAATGTTATCGATCGGGCTTTTGATCGAACGGAGTCACTCCGAACTTGCCGGACTTCGAAAGGATTGCAGACATCATTCTGTCTGCGAAAGACCTGTCAGGTCAAATCCTGGCAGAAGCCGGAGTCGTTTCGTCAATGCTCTGAACGGAGGTCGGGAAGCGAAGGGTACCTGTCCTGGACGGAGTTACGAGTGAAAGCGATCATCCCTTGCGTGTCGCGCGCAACAAGTCACCCGGCTCGATACCGAGCGCATCCGAAATCTTGCCCAGAACCGTAACACTTGCGGATTTGTCAGCCCGTTCTATCGCACCGACATAACGGGCGCTTATCCCGGAAAGGTCCGCGAGTTCTTCCTGCGTCATTTGCCGATCATGGCGAATCCTACGCAGATTGATCGCCATGGTCTCCTTGAGGTCCATGACATTAGCGGAACCTTAATCGGAACTATGGTTCTAGGAACGATAGTTCCGATTCGACGTCCTGCATGATATCTGTTGCATTACCGGTTTTGGAATCTGTGTTCAGGCGGCGCTTCGACGGGGTGAATACGCGCCGAATAGATGAATTTACCAGTCTGATTTGTCACATGTCTCTGTTATATACGCTGCGGGAGAACGGGAGGGACGGTGAAATGTGTGAAAAAAGCGCGCTGAGCTACCAGTCGATGGACCGGTCCCAACTGGAACAACTGGCGATATCGGCAATCAGGGAGCATCGGGCGTTGCTCGCAGCTGATCAGATTATGTACGAAGAATGGACACGCGCGAGCGAGGATCCGTCAGTGCCAGCCTGCGTTACGCAGTCCTTGCAAGACGAATATCTGTCCCGGCAGCGAAAATCCGAGGCACAACAGGAGAAACTCTCGGATATAATCGACACGTTGGGTTTCGTCCCGACAGTGGCTGAGGAAGATTGATCGGCAGGTTTCAGATCAGCCCGCGATCTTTGGCATTTCCGATTAGTTGAGTCACCGTTCTGGCGTTGAGCTTTTCGCGTGCTGTGTCCAGATAGTGCTGAACTGTCCGGGCATTTATCCCCGTCAACATAGCCGTTTCGGGCGTGTTTCTTCCCTTCATGGCCCACACCACGCACATGTGCTCCCGCGGTGACAGCATTCGCCGTGGCGCGACAATAGTTTTGCCCGCTACGATCTTCAGACTGTAGTGAACAGCCAGAACAGCCCGAATTGCGCTTTGGGAGTCGAACAACTCCGTCGAATCCGCTCTTCTTCTTGACGATGCCAGGGTCAGCATCATCATCGAGCCGAAACTTCCCTCGACAGGAATGGTTACGCCGCAACGGATTTTATGATCGATCGCCTCATCACGAAACCGTCGCAGCGGGGATGAGCCACTCGCTGGCCAGTCTTCGGCACTCCATATAAAGGGTTCCCGGCGTCGTTTCGCCTCAGTGACGACGGGGTCTATACGGGCGTAGCCGCCGGCGAGATAAGTGTCTTGCCAGACCTCCGGATAGGAGTTGAACGTTCTGACCTCCAGACCTTCCGTCTGCAGATAAGCGAAGCGGTCGAAGCCGAGGGATTTCGCAAACATTTTGACCGCGTTTTTGACCATGTGTTCGTCAGGCGCGGCTTCCAGCATGTCAATAAGTGGGCGGAGACTTTCGTTCACGAGCTACTCCTGTCTTCTTACCCCACAGGCGGCGAAACTGTGGCGCGGGATGAGAGTTGAATTGGCCTGCTATGCGCGCAGTGTTCAGACCACTTGGGGCGGGGACGTACGAACACGATCGTGCGCAGTGTATTGGTCGACTATCACCGCTCTTTGCCGAGATGGATCTGCGTATGCGCCGACTTGGTGCTCGAAATAGTACTTCAGGCCTGATTGAATGTTACACGTCTGCTCAACCTCGAGAAAGCGGCTATTGTTCATGGCCCGTTTATCTTTGCCGATATGCCGACGGAAACACGATATCTTGATCAACCAGCACATTGAACGTGTAGCCTGGCCGAATCCGGATCGTCGGTTGGACGTCGAGGTTTCTGGAGATGCTCTGCTCGGCAACGCGCCCAAAGCTCTCGGCGAAGTTTCGCCGCGCTGCATCGGACGCAGTGTCCTGCGTGGCAAGCGTCGAGCTCTGAGGGAGAGACAAGTCGATGCCCGCGCCGATGAGCGCGACAAGGGCGGCCGAGCCGAATGTCCGCAACAGGTGACGGTCGACCTTGTCGTTGAAGCCGCCGTATCCTTCCGCATCAGTTCCAGCCATGCCGCCGATCTGCAAGGTCGATCCGTCAGGAAAGACAAGATCTGTCCATATAACCAAAAGTCGATCCTGACCGAACGATAGCTTTGAATCGTAGCGACCAAACAGTTTGGCGCCCTGGGGGATCAGGAGGCGATATCCAGTGGCGCTGTCATAGACATTTCGACTAACCTGCGCCGATATTCGCCCGGGAAGATCGGAATTTAGGCCGGTTATGAGTGTGGCAGGAATGACGGAGCCGCGCTTCAATTCGTAGGGCGACATTTGCGGTATGACCCGGTTTGGCAAATATCCCGGATCCTTGATGTCCTGATTGAAAAACCCCTCTTTCTTCGTTTGGCCATTCGGGTCGCCATTCTGCCCAAGCAGCCCCGACCCCATCGCCGCGGCGTAGAGGTCGGACCCGCTGGTTGCCGTTGTGCTGGCCGGGCCTTCCCTGTCGGAAGTTCTGGTGTTTGGCGATGTTGTGGCGACATCCACTTTCAGAGGGGAATCCAGGGCCGTCGCCCGTGCCTGCACGCGTGCCATCCGCTGCCGTTGTGCTTCGCGGATATATTGCTCTTCCTGTTCTCTTTTCAGGCGTGCCCTCCATTCTTCCTCCGGCTCGAGCCGGGAGCGTGCTTCCTCGCGCACTTCTCTGCGTTCGATGACGGGATTTCGCCTTTCCTCCTTTTGGGGGGCGGCGGGCGTCGGTTGAAAAACTTCCTGATTTTCCGGCTCTCCGATAATGCCGTCGGTTACGCCACGTTTAAGCTGATCACCGAAATTCGTCGCCGGCGGGCTTGATGCGCTGCCTGGATCATTGTCCCGGCTGAACGAAAGTCCGCGCCAGGAGAGGCCGACGACGACGACGCCCAGGAACAGGATGACGATCATGATGGAGACTACAATCGGCATGCGATTGAGCCGACGCATCCCCTGTTGGCCATCCGAACCCGCGGAAGTTCCAAGTTGCAGTGACTGAACCATTGCTACACCTTTTCAGTTTCGCTGCATGACGGACAATGGGCTGGAAGCCGTTGCGCCTGCGCCGGTGACATTATAGGCGCGGCCGAGTGCGATAGAGGGTGTTGCGAGATAGGCAAGGAGTTGGCCGTCGAAGCTATGCAGCGAATAGGAAATCTCGACAGGCTTCTGATTTTTTGCCTCCTTCTCATCCGTGATGACGGTATAGCCCCAGCCTTTAAACGCCGCCTCGAGCGCGCTCGCATACTCTGTCGCATCCTTCTGCATCTTGATCGACCTTGTTCCGGCCGGACCGATCTGCTCTGCAAGGCGGCTTGTCATGTCACCGGCAATCGTGGATGCGGCGGGCCCTGCCACGCTGGTGGCCATGGAGGTCGTAGACAGTGCGCCATCCGTGCTTTGGCAACCGGAAAGCATGGCGATCGGGATGAAGGTGAAAAGCATCCGCATGGTTCACGCTTTCCGCCGGATGGTAATCTTTTGCTGGCGCCAGCCAACGCCTGACACAAGGGTCGCTTTGTCGACCGCATAGTCGACGATCATCATGTCATTCTTCATCCGATAGTTGACGATACGGTTCTGGCCTCCGCTCACGACGAAGAGAACTGGCGCATCCTGTCCGGATATCGCCTTCGGGAACTGAATGTAGGTCTTCATTCCATCGGAATAGACACGCTTCGGCTTCCAGGACGCGCTTCCGCTCACAGAGTAGGAGAAGTTCAGCCTGTCGGCTGCCGTTCCCGCGACACCTCCCGCCTCAAGCCTCGCGTTGATATCGGCAAGCTTCGTCGATGTCTCTTCCGGATACTCGAAACCGATACGGGCCATGTACTGGCTTGGGTGAGACTTCAGCTGGATATGGTAGGTTCGCCGCGAAGTCGTCACGATCATCGAGGTGACGAGGCCGGGTTCTGATGGTTTGACAATAAGGTGGATAGCCTGTCCGCCGGCGGCGCCAGATGTCGCCGGCTCCACCTTCCACCGGACTGTGTCGCCTACAAGCACATCTCTGACGACCTCGCCACCCTGCAGTTCGATATCGCAGACCTGAAGGGGTGAGCACACCACGGAAGGCTGCGTCTCACCGAACAGAAAGATGACTTTGCCGTCCGGCCCTGTCGTAACCAGCCCAGCGGCGCCTCGCCATTTTTGCGAGATGCCGGTCCCCTTGAGTTCCTTCGAGGTCATGCTCTGTGCAATCGCGCTGTGCGTGAGGACGATTCCAGCCACGCAGCCGGCGGCCGCGATCAACCCGGTTCTGTGCATCTTGTTTTCCCCTGCTCTCAAAGCTGTGCGGTCCAGTCGAAATCCTGGATATAGAGACCGATCGGATTGAAGCGAATGATCGCCTCGTCCTGTGGAGCCGTCAGCGCGACCGTTGCGATGCCGCGGAACCGGCGTGTGCCGGTTTCCTTGCCCTTGCGATCGCGCTCATATTCTGTCCAGTCGATCTGATAGGTCTGGTTGGAGAGCGCCACGATGTTGTTGACCTCGATGGCGACCGTCGACATCTTCGCCCGCTCGAAGGGTGAGTTTCCCCTGAACCAGGCATTGATCTTCTGCGTTGATGGATCCGGAGCGCGCAGCAGTGCGTAGGTCCGATCGATATACTGCTTTTGAACGACCGCATCGGGCGTGATCGATCGGAAGCTTGCCACGAAGCTGCCAAGCGTTGCCCGGACCACCCTCGCGTCCGCATACTCGATCTGTTGCGGAAAACCTGCGGTAACCGAGGTTCCCAGCTTGTCCACCTCGACAATGTAGGGAACGAGTTTCACCTGCGTACTCAGATACATGGCATAACTGAAACTGATCATCGCAATGGTCAGGCTGATGATGCCGACAATCCGCCATGCCCGTGCGGCCTGGACATAGGATCCATATCTCTCCGTCCATTCCTGTCGCGCGGCAAGATATGGATTTTCACCGGCACGATTCACGGCCATTCGGATTTCCTTCTCGATTTATGATTGGTCTTTGCGTTCCGAAGGTGTCGGCTTGCCGCCTTGGCCGCCGTCGAGCTTTGCGTTGGCGAGACCAAGAAGAGACCCTGCATAGGCGCCTGGGGATCCGATCGCCTTTTCCTTCGCGGCAGATCCCGCCGCCCTTGCGCCTGATCCGATTGCCGTTCCAATACCGCGCAGCGCGGCGCCCCCTGTCGATGATCCTGCCGAGCGTGCTGACTGTGCCGCAGCACCCCCTGCCCTGGCGGCGCCAGCAGCAAGCATGGCTGCCCCGGCTGTAAACGATGCAGCCTGCCCGCCATGGCGAATAGTCTCCATTCCACCGGTGACCGATGCCCCCTGAACAACGCCCTGGATGATGCCTGGAACATACATAGCGATGATGAAGACGACGACGGCTATCCCTGCGACTGCAAGGGCAGTCTGGAATTGATCGCCGACATCGGGGCGGTTCGACAGACCGATAAGTACTTCCGAGCCTATGCGGGAAATCATCACCAGGGCCATGAGCTTCATGCCAACCGAAAAGGCATAGACCAGGTATCGAACCGCAAAGTCCTTGGTGAAGGACGATCCGCCAAGTCCCAGCATAATCATTCCAGCAAGCAGGCCTAGGTACATCTCGACCATGACGGAGACAAAAATTGCCGCGACCAGTGAGAATGCGATAACTGTGACAACCATCGCGAAAGCTGCTGATATTGCCAGCGCGTTGTCTTCGAACAGGCCAAACTGGACCTTCTCCGACATTTTCGTTGCGACGGTGAGACCGGCATTGAAGATGTCTGCGGGTGAAGCGGTTCCGCTGCCAGCGCCGATCTGGAACAAACTGTCTACGACCGCCTTCGCGAAGGTCGGCCCCTCAGCCAGGACGAAGGCAAAGAAACCCACGAAGATGATACGCCGGACGAGTTCGGCGAACCAGCTGTCGAGAGATGCCGCCTGCAGGGCAAGCCACACTGCGGCGATTGCGATTTCAATGGTCGCGAGAATCCAGAATAGGGATCTCGCTGCATTCATCACGGTGCTTTCCCACCCTTTTGCGGCCGCGGTCATTTCTGCCTGCAATGCAGAGAGGACGGAGCCGTCCTGCGCGAGGGTGGGTCCAATCGACATCACGAAAATTCCCGCGGTAATTGCCAGAAGCCTTGTTCTATTAAGATCCGGTGTCATCGGCTCACCACTCGATCTTCATTTTTTCGCCACCGGATGTTGGGGGCGCGGTTGATCTGAAAAACTCCTCCCGCCGCTTCTGCGCCAGGTCCTTGTCGGTTTGTTCCGACTGAAGCCAGGTGCCCATCATCGTCATTTGTTGCGAAACCAGGCCGCGGAGCTTTTGTATCTGGGCAATTTGCTGGGCAGCTATCTGGTGGCCGACCTGAAGCGCCTTCATCTGCCCGTCTGCCGTTTCCGACATCCCGCGCAGTGAGTTCATCGTGCCTTCTTCGCTGTCAAACTGATCCGCCGTCAGGCTCGCGGCTTTCAGCGTGCTGGCGATCGTGTCGCGGTTCGTATCCGACCAACTCTGATAGCTTGAGGAGAAGCTTTTCGCATTTGGCAAGTTCGCCTCAAGGTCAGCATAGCTTTTGAACCGTTGCTGGAGAACGTCGTCAGCATTACCCATCGAGAAAGAAATGCTTTGGCCCTGATCGACGACATCCCGGAGGCGGTTGAGGTCATTTTTGACCTGCCCCCATATGTGATCGGGAAGCCGGGCCGTGTTCTGGATCATGTTTTCGTAGATCCTCAGCTGGTTCTGGATCTGCTCCGCCAACTGACTTATCTGGGTGATCTGATTGTCGACCTGAATACCGGAACTCTTCAGGAGGTCGATAAGCTGCGCATTGTTTGCGAGCTGGGTCCATTCCGTGGCGGCTCCCGTCGCCGAGCCAGCCCGGGCAGTGGGTGTTGCTCCGAAAACCAGGGCGCCGGTCACCAGGCTGGCGAACAGTCTACATGAAGCCGGATAGCGATACGGCATCGTGGACTCCTCTCATTTCAAGCCATTTGATCGGCCAGCTTTCACTATGCGCTGCCTTCAGTGTGCGAATGCGCTTCAGGTCCTCTTTTCCGGAGACGCCCACGAAGCTGAGCGCGACGGGTCCGAGCGACATGTCGAATAACCGTCGGCCATCGGGCGTCGCGACGTAATAGTCGCGTTTCGGGATGGCGCTCGACACGATCTCGATCTGGCGTTCGTTGAAGCCGATCCGCTCGTAGAACTCCCGAGCGCCCGGCTCGCGAGCAGCGCCATTCGGCAAGCAGATTTTTGTCGGGCAGGATTCCTTAAGCACGTCGATGATGCCGGAACGCTCCGCGTCGGATATTGACTGGGTCGCCAGCACGACGGCGCAATTGGCCTTGCGCAGGACCTTGAGCCATTCACGAATCTTGGCTCGGAAAACCGGATGACCCAGCATCAGCCAGGCCTCATCCAGAAGGATAAGGCTGGGTGAACCATCCAGCCGCTTCTCGATCCGGCGAAACAGATAGGTCAGGACCGGCACGAGATTTCGTTCTCCAAGATTCATCAGATGCTCGATCTCGAAGCACTGGAATGTTCCGAGGGTCAGGCCGTCCGCTTCAGCGTCGAGCAGATGACCCATAGGCCCATCGACGGTGTAGTGGTGGAGCGCCTCCTTGATCTCACGCATCTGGACGCCGCTGACGAAGTCCGAGAGTGATCGGCCAGGTGCTGTCGCCATCAAGCCAACTTGCCGTGAGATTGCGTTGCGGTGGTCGGGCGTGATCGTCACACCCTGCAGCGCGACAAGCATTTCGATCCACTCGCTTGCCCATGCGCGATCTCCTTCGGTTGAAAGATCAAACAGCGGACAAAACGATAACGCCCTCCCCTCCTCCCCTTGATCGCCACCGATCTCGTAGTGGTCGCCGCCAGCGGCCAGTGTCAGGGGCAGAAGAGAGTTGCCTTTGTCGAATGCAAAGATCTGGGCGAACTCGTAGCGCCTGAACTGTGCCGCGATCAGCGCCAGAAGCGTGGATTTACCTGAACCGGTCGGTCCGAAAATCAGCGTATGCCCAACGTCTTCGACATGAAGGTTCAAACGGAAGGGACTGGAGCCGCTGGCGACCTGCATCAGGGGCGGAGAATTTGCGGGATAGAACGGGCAAGGGGCGACCGGATTGCCCGACCAGACCGAGTTGAGCGGGATGAGATCGGCCAGATTGTTCGTGTTGATCAACGGTTCGCGGATATTGGCGTACCAATTGCCTGGAAGAGTTCCGAGAAACGCGTCCGTGGCGTTCAATGTCTCGATCCTGGCGCCAAAACCCTCCGCCTGAATGAGCCTGCGGATTGTCTCGGCCTTTTCCCGTAATGCCTCGCGATCCTCATCAAAGAGGATAATGGCCGGTGTGTAGTAGCCATAGGCAACCATTTGCGACGACGCCTGTGCGATTGCATCTTCAGTTTCCGCGACCATGGTCATGGCGTCCTGGTCGATGGATCGGCTCTGCGTCTGGAACAACTGGTCAAAGAACGGCCGCACCTTCTGCTGCCACTTCTTGCGGGTTCGCTCCAGCTTCTGTCGTGCCTCCTCGGCATCCATGAAGATGAAGCGGGAAGACCATCGGTAGGTCAATGGCATCAGGTCGAGGTTGTTCAAAATACCCGGCCAGCTCTCGGCAGGCAGACCATCGATCGCCACGACACCGAGGAACCGGCTTTCGATTTTCGGTGTCAGCCCGTGTTCGAGTTCAGCCGTGGCGATCCAGTCCAGATACATCGGCACGGCGGGAAGCCGGATCGGATGGTTTTCGCCAGTGATGCAGAAACGAACAAATTGCAGAAGCTCGTCATAACGAGCCGTGCGTTCCCCGCCCCGTTCGGCGACTTCACGTGTTTCCATCCGCAAGATCGAGATGGTGTTTGCGAGATATTGCTCGATCTCCCGGACTGAATTCTTGAACAGCAAAAGCACGGTTTCCGCATAAGACTTCTTCCGGCTTTCCTCGTCGGAATAAATATACCTGCTGAGCGCCGTCTTCCTGGCTTCGGGAGGCCGGTACGTCATGACAAGTGCATGCTTGCTCTCAAAATGCCCTTGTTCGCGTTCGAAGTGCGCGCGTCTCTCGGCATCTATCGCTCGTGTGACCGGATCAGGGAAAGAGCAACGATCCTCGGACGGATATTCGATCACCGGAATCCTGATTGCCTCGACCTGGATCATCCAGCCGCTGCCAAGCCGCGACAGGATCGCGTTGATCTGTCGCGAGAGTTCGTTGCGCTCGACATCGGTCGCGCTTTCGGAGTCCGGGCCGGCAAAATACCACCCCGCCATCAGGCTTCCGTCCTTGAGCAGAAGGACGCCGTTGTCCACCAGGCCAGCATAGGGAACGAGGTCCGCGAAGGATGGACCGGTGTTTCGGAAACGTTTGAGTGCTGCCATCGCCGCCGCCTCAATACTTTCGCCACGGTGACGTGGTCGGCCTGTAATAGGGCCTGTAGGAAAGGTGGCGCACATAGACCTGGCGCATAAGCGGATCGGCCTTTGCCATCATGCGCAGGACGCCGATCACAACAATCCAGATGGCAGCACCAAAGAGGGCCGAATAGATCGTCAGAACGACGAATATCAGTATAGTTGCCGCGAGCCCGGTGATGAGAACCAGTTCCCGGTCAGCCCCCATGAGAAGGTTCGGGCGTGATAGCGCCCGGTGGATCCGGTTGCGGTGCAGCCCTGACATATTGTCAACCATTTCCTCTCTCCCCCGGCTTCAGGTACTTAAGAGTGGAAATCAGTTCTTGCGGCTCTCCGATCGATGCACCCGTTGCACCGAAGAGACCGACGATCGTCGTGGCGCCAAGCAGAATGCCGGCGACCAGCACGACATACACAAGGCGACGCGCAAAATCGTTGAGTTCG
Organism: Agrobacterium tumefaciens str. B6; assembly: GCF_001541315.1. GTDB lineage: Bacteria > Pseudomonadota > Alphaproteobacteria > Rhizobiales > Rhizobiaceae > Agrobacterium > Agrobacterium radiobacter. Next base: position 43,390 of record NZ_LMVK01000008.1, read on the forward strand.
CCGCCGAAGATCAGCATGCCGCCGGCGATTGCGACCGCAGCAAGGGCAATGTAGCCGGCAACGGGGCCGGTGATCGATTCCTGTATCTGCTCGAGCGGTCCTTCCCATGGCAGGCTGCCACCGGAACTGGCAAATGCTGGTGTGACCAGGGTAAGGAGGATCGGGGCGGTGATGAGGGTGTTTTTACGCCACATTGCGTGCCTCCTGTTCTTCGGTGGGTTGATCAGACTGGATTTCGTAGTCGCCGTTGGCAAAACGCTCGACATTGATCACGTCTCGAACCCGGCGACCACGTGACGTTCGCTCGATCGACACGATGAGATCGACAGCGTCACCAATCACGTCATGCATCGGCTGTTGACTGACTTCTGCGGTTAATTGCTCAAAACGTCTCAGGGCAGAGGTTGCGGTATTGGCGTGAACTGTCGCTACACCGCCAGGATGGCCCGTGTTCCATGCCTTAAGCAGAGTTAAAGCGGCTCCGTCACGGACCTCCCCGACGATGATACGATCCGGCCGCAGCCGCATCGTGCTTTTTAACAAGCGGCCCATATCGACCGTGTCACTTGTGTGGAGGAAAACAACGTTGTTGCCGAGACACTGGATTTCGGCGGTATCTTCAAGGATAACCAGTCGATCATCCGGGGCGCTGTTGACGATTTCACCGATGACCGCGTTGGCAAGCGTCGTCTTTCCCGAGCCCGTTCCGCCGGATATGACGATGTTCAGGCGTGAGCTGATCGCGCTCCGGATCTTGCCGACCTGAGCCGCGTTCATGACGCCAGTACGCACGTATTCTTCGAGTGGTATGAGGCGTGATGCCCGGCGGCGGATCGAAAAGGCCGGTCTTGATACGACAGGAGGAAGCAGGCCCTCAAATCGATGGCCGCCAATCGGTAACTCTCCGGAAATGATTGGTTGGTCTGTATCGACTTCCGACCGAAGCGCGTGAGCGATAGTGCCGATCACCATTTCAGCCGCAGCCGCTGACATTTCCCCGACCGCCGTGATGCCTTGACCGACATTTTCAATGAAGAGCCTGCCGTCTGGATTGAGCATAATTTCGGCGACTGCGCTGTCATCAAGTGCGGAGCAAAGCCGATCGCCGAGCGCCTCCTGGAGTTTTCTGACGAGCCTTGAGTGGGAAGGGAGCTGGGTCACAGTCTGCTCCTTAGGCAGGTTGGCAATGGGTGCAGGCAATCATCGACTGATAGTTTTTGGGCCGAAGCCTCGCGAAGATGGCAGGGTCTGCTGAAAGGGTGCCCGCTACTGCGGTCGTGCTCCCGCCTCCACGGAGGTATCGACGCAGAAACGCGAACTCTCGATCATTGCGTCGTGGGAGCGGAGCTCTCCCTCTGGAAGAAGCGATGAGAAGACGTTGGCAATCATTGTAGGGCCGGCTGCCGGAAGCAGGCGCGCGCAACCGATCACACGGTCGTTGTCTGTGACGGCAAGAATGTATGTCGGCCGGAGGTCGTCGAAATGATCTCTTTCATGCCCGCCACGGACGTCGACTTCCCATCCCAGGCGCCCTGAAAAGACTTCCGCTCTGAGCTTGTGCTGCTTCGATAGCAGCTTTCTTTCGGCCTTATTCCGAGGTGTCGCAACCGCCGTAATATACATGAAATTCCCCGTTCTTGATGTTAGCGGGAAATCAGCACATCTCAGAACCGGGCGGCAGTTGATGAATCCTACAAATTCGCATTTTGATGAGTCGCGCGTTTTCAAACTCTCTATGTCGCGCTGAGCGTGCTTCCTAAAAGCTTTGCCCTGTGCGATTGACCCTAGAACAAAGTGGGGTCACGGCGCTGGGGAAATATCATTAGGTATTTGAAAAATAAAACTAAATATCAAGTTCCGTTCAATCGCGCCGTTCCGTGGAGATTGGTCTGTTAAGACTTTGTTAACCCTAAACGGCTGGACGTAAGGCGAGAATCGTGTTGTATCTTTGGCGGGCAATGGTCGGCAAACCGAAGGCTGCCCGCCAAGGGGGCGATATGGCGATAGCGAAAACCGTAGAAGCAACGATCGGTCAGAAGGAGGACGCGGGTGGAAAGATCATGCGTCACGCAGGCCTTCTGTCACAGCAATTGCAGCAGCTTCGCACCCGCATGTATCCTCCGAAGTCGGAGAAGAGCTTGAGGCCCTTCCTTACGAACGAAGTCTCCAAGCTGACATCCATACCCGATTCCACCCTGAAGCTCATGTCGAGCGAAGGACGCGGTCCGATTCCAGGTCGGCTGGAGAATAATCATCGCGTCTATACGCTTGCCCAGATAAACGAGTTGCGCGAATTCTTTGCCAGCCAGAAGCCTTCAGAGGCGCTGAGATTTTTGCCGCGCAGACGCGAGGGTGAACATCTTCAGGTCGTCGCGATCGCCAACTTCAAGGGCGGCAGCGCGAAGACCACGACCTGCGTTCATCTTGCACATTATCTCGCATTACAGGGGTATCGCGTTCTTGCACTTGACCTTGACCCGCAGGCATCGCTTTCTGCTCTCTTCGGTGCGCAGCCCGAATTCGATGTCGGCGCCAACGAGACTATCTACGCGGCTCTTCGTTATGACGACGCCGAGCGTCGCCCGATCCGCGATATCATTCGCAAGACGTACTTCGATGGTATCGACCTGATTCCCGGCAATCTCGAAGTCATGGAGTACGAGCACGAGACACCGCGTGTGCTGGCCCAAAAATCAGGCTCCGGGGCAATCTTCTTTGAGCGACTGAAGCTCGCACTTGCGGAGGTCGATCAGGATTACGATGTCGTTATCCTCGATACACCTCCGTCACTGGGGTTTCTGACGCTCAGTGCAATTTATGCTGCGACCAGCATGATTATCACGGTACATCCGGCGATGCTTGACGTGGCTTCCATGAGCCAGTTCCTGTTGATGATGGGCGATTTGATCAGCGTGCTGAACGAGAATGGAGCACAGCTCGATCAGGATTTCATCCGGTATCTTGTCACCCGCCACGATCCGAACGATGCGCCGCAGTCGCAGGTGGTGGCTATGATGCGCCATCTGTTCGGAACTGATGTGCTTTTACCCACGCTGATTGAAAGCACGGCGGTTGAGGCAGCGGGACTTGCCAAACGGTCCATTTACGAACTTGAGATGGGCCAGATCGGCCGTGATACGCACAAACGCGCACGCGAGGCGGTGGACGCCGTCAACGAGGCGATATTGAAACTTATCAACATCAGTTGGGGACGCACATGACCAGCAAGTCGTCGCGTAAATCCATCGTTGCAAATTTCGGACTGCTGTCGGCGGAGCTCGAAAACCGGCTGTCGACGGACAGTTCTGCCGCCCCGCAACAATCATCATCACCCGCACGTGTTGGCGCTGGCGTCATCGGTGCGGCACATCGGGCAATCGATGACATCAAATCGGAACGCGACCGGCTGAAGGCGCTCGTTGAATCGGGTGGTGGTGCGATCCGGGAACTCGATCCGTTAATGGTCGATCCCTCTCCCTTTCCTGATCGTCTTCCGGACGACGATGCATCGGACTTCGAGACTTTCAGGAACTCCATTCGGTCCGAAGGTCAGAAAGTTCCCATTCAGGTCCGCAAGTCACCATCCTCACCGGATCGCTATCAGGTGATCTACGGCCATCGCCGACTACAGGCAGCCAAAGATCTCGGAATTCCGGTCAGGGCGATCGAAGTCGAGATTTCCGATATCGAGCTTGTCATCGCGCAGGGTATCGAAAATGCCGATCGTCAGGATCTGAGCTGGGTCGAGCGTGCCCTGTTCGCCCGTCGTATGGATGACGCCGACGTGAAGCCTCGCGATATCAAGGCGGCATTGTCGATCGATGATCCGGAGCTTGCGCGAATGCGGGCGGTTTATCGCTCCGTTCCCCTCGATATCATCGAGGCGATCGGTCGGGCTGCCAAGGTCGGCCGTCCGAGATGGGTAGAATTCGCGAAGGTGTTTCCTGAACGGGCTGATCTGCATGAAGAACTGCGTAGAGTGCTGTCAGCCGCCGCAGAGAAGCGGCTGGGGTCAGACCAGAAGTTTCTGGCTGCCTTCAATGCCCTGAAACCTGCAGCAGAGCCCCGGAAGGACGGCAAGAAAATTGCCGGTGCCGCGGGCGAGCCGCTTGGCAGTTTCATGCGGACGCCCAAGGACATTCGCATTTCGGCGGAGACGCCGGCCGGAGCAGAATTCCTCGATTTTATCGAGGCCGAACTGCCCACGCTGGTGGAGCGGTTCGCACGCGAGGGATCCAGGACTTAAATCGAAGCTGACTAGCAGGCTTCGAAATAATTTTTACGGAAGGAAAGTGCGCAAAAGAAAAAGGCCCCCGAAACGTTGCCGTCATGGAAGCCCTTCTCGTTGTGTGAGAACTTGAGAATCGCATTTCCATGAATCCTAGTCAAGAGTCTTTGGCATCGTTTTGGTGAGCGTGGATCTTTTGCCTTTTTGAAAGGTGAGGACATGGAAGGTGGACAAGTGACGACGCCCTTTGGGCGGCGGCCGGTGACCCTTGCGCTTGTGAAGCGGCAGATTGCCACGACCAAGATCGAGGAAGGCAAGTCGGCAGACAAATGGAAAGTCTTTCGCGATGCATCGGAGGCAAGAGAAATGCTCGGTCTGCAGGATCGTAGCCTTGCGGTGCTCGACGCTCTCCTCAGCTTCTATCCCGAGAATGAACTGCGCCAGGACGCGCAACTCATCGTCTTTCCGTCGAACATTCAGCTGTCAATTCGCGCGCATGGCATCGCAGGTGCCACTTTGCGTCGGCATCTTGCTCTTCTCGTTGAGGCCGGCTTAATCATCCGAAAGGATAGTGCGAACGGCAAGCGCTACGCTCGAAAGGATGACGAGGGATCAATCGAACACGCCTTCGGATTCGACATATCGCCGCTTCTTATGCGTGCCGAGGAACTCGCATGTCTGGCCCAGCAGGTTGCCGCTGATCGAATTGCCTTCAGAAGAGCAAAGGAAAGCCTGACGATCTACCGGCGCGATATCCGAAAGCTGATCACCGCTGGCGTTGAAGAGGGAGCCTCAGGCGATTGGGGCGGGCTTGAAGAGCGCTATCTTATGCTCGTCGGGCAAATTCCGCGCAATCCAACACTGAATGAACTTGGCGATCTGGGTGCCGAGATGGACAGTTTGCGAGAGGATATCCTCAAACTCCTGAATTCTGACGATTTTTCTTCAAAAATGATCACCAATGATGCTCAAATTGAGCGTCACATACAGAATTCAAATACCAATCCCCCTAATGAACTTGAACCTAGCTCTCGAAAAGAGCAGGGAGCGAAGCCGAGCGAGAACAAGCAGACGGGACATGTGCCGATCAAGGCTTTTCCTATTGGCCTTGTGTTGCGAGCCTGCCCGGAGATTTCGAACTATGGGCCTGAGGGCCAAATCGGGAGTTGGCGCGAACTCATGACCGCCGCCGTGGTTGTCAGGTCAATGCTTGGGGTTAGTCCCTCGGCATATCAGGAGGCCTGTGAGATAATGGGCCCAGAGAATGCTGCGGTAACCATCGCCTGCATTCTGGAACGTGGTGGCCACATCAATTCACCGGGCGGATATCTCAGGGATTTGACGAACAAGGCAAAGCGCGGTGAATTTTCACTTGGTCCGGTACTTATGGCGCTGTTGCGAGCTGGCGGTCACCAGGTGAAAGCCACGGGATGATGGTTGGCTTGGAGAGGTGATATCGTTATGACGGCCGCAGCCTGGGACTTCGGAGCCGTAGTCAAGGTGGTGAGGCGTTTAACTGCTCACGTCAGGAAGACGGCCATGCCTGTTATCACCACCCGCCCTGCCCTTCATTGACCCGTCCCGTTCACTCCACCGAACTGGTGAATGGGACAAGATCAATCCACGTCCGGTCGATAATTGGTGCGTGCCGCAAAATAAGCCTGCCATTAGTTCGGCAGGCTCGTCCTCCGGAAATCTTCCTAAAATGGTTTTACCCCGCGAAACGCTCAGGACGGAAGGTCGCCAACATCGGATGTTCCGCTCCCGTTGCGATCTCATACGCCAGCAACTCACCAGTGATAAGACCAAGCGTTGCGCCGCTGTGGCTGAAGGCCACGTAATAGCCGGGAATGTCCTTGATGGCTCCAATCACAGGTTCGCCGTCGCCCGGGATCGGTTTCCCGCCAACACCTATCGAAGCGACTTCGAGTTGCGGATTGCCTTCCAACACCTTGGCAGCCTCCACCAGAAGCTCGGCAACAATGCTGTCATCAATCTCGTAGGTGCCGTCTGCGCGTACTGTCACCCCCTCCTCTGCCGCCCAGTCCGCATCCAGCGAGAAGGTGCCGCCAGGCGCGGGGCGAACAGCGACACGCGGTGTATTGAGGACAGCGCGCAGGGGATGGGCGAGCGGCTTGGTCTGCACGAGAAGGGCGATCGGGGTCCCGTCCCCGATGGTCTGCCCGCTTTCCGCAGCCATTTTTGGCACGGCCGGCCCGGTGGCGAGCACGACAGCATCTGCCTGATGGAGGTAACCTTTTGCGGTTTCGGCGCCAACGGCACGACCACCCTCGATCACGACCCGTGCAGCCCCCTGGTCCGTCACCAGAACACCCCCGAGCCCGGAAAACTCCTTGAGAAGCACACCGATCAGTGTCGGCAGGTCGACCCAGCCCTCCCCGGCATTGAAAATAGCACCCTGCGGGGTGATTGCGCCCGCATCGAGACCGGGCGCGACACGGGCGACTTCGGCTGAGGAAAGTCGCTGCGCGTCATAGGCGAGCGAAACCTCGTGGCGATAGGCCGCGTCGATCTCGTTGCGCTCGTCATCCGCATCCCAGGTCAGTCCGCCATCGAAGCGCAGCCATTCCGCATCAGGGTTCTGCGCCGCGAGTGTGCGATAACGGTCGATGCCGGCCATACGCAGCCGATGATAGGGTTCAGAGCGCATGCGCGCCGAGTTCAGCCAGGAGAGCGAGCGGCCGGAGGCACCGTTGGCCGGCGGGCCGTCATTGAGGATCGTGACCTGGATGCCGCGCCGCGCAAGCTGCACGCCGGTGGAAACGCCGAAGATACCGGCACCGATGATGACGGCCGAAGAGATGGTGTTGTCGGTCATGGGGTTGGCTTTCAATCAATTGTCATACGGATGGGGTGAAGCGATCAGGGCTCTTCCCAGTGGCCGCTGGTCGTGGAGCGGAAAAGTGCGTCGATCGCCTTCATGTTCGCGATCGCGTCGCCAAGCCCCGTCTCGAGTGGCTTGCCGGGGAGAACGGCCTCGGCAAATGCATCGACCTGTTCGCGATACTGATCGACCGGCCCGATCGTAATTTCCTCGCGCCCGCCGCCGGCCAGATCGCGGCCATCGTCGAAGATAAGGACAGTCGGCTCATCGGCCGGCGCATTGAAGGGAATGGGGATTTCCAGACGCCCGCGCGTTCCAAGCACTGTGACCTTCTGCGTGAGAGACAGTTGCGTGGAACAGGTAAAGGCAAGCTGCCTTCCCTCTGGAAACGCCAGCAGCCCGCTCGTCAGCCGGTCCGTGCCGAAGACGGGATCGCGCTCCATGAGCGCGATCGCCCGCACCGGTTCCGCGTCGAACAGGAAGCGCGCCGTGTTGATGGCATAACAACCAACGTCGAACAGACCGCCGCCGCCAATATCCACCTGATTGCGCACATTTCCGGGGTCGTCGAGATAATAGGAAAAGATCGTCTGGATGGCTCTGACCTCGCCGAGGCGCCCCTCGGCGATCATCGCGCGCGTCTTCTTCCATTGCGGATGGTGGCGCACCATGAAGGCTTCTGCGACCGGCAGGCCCGCTGCCTTTTGTGCGACCGCCAGTTCCATCGCCTGCGCGGCATCAAGCGCGATTGGCTTCTCGCAGAGCACGGGTTTGCCCTGCGCCAGCGCCTTGATCGTCAGGGGAACATGCAGGTGATTGGGCAACGGGTTGTAGATTGCGTCTATTTCCGGATCGGCGAGCAGATCCTCGTAGCTGCCATAGGATTTGGCGATGCCGAAGCGGGCCGCCATTTCCTTCGCCTTGGCGGCATCGCGCGAGGCGATCGCCGCAACGTGTCCCAGGCGGCTGGACTGGATGGCGGGAATGACCGCCTTGGCGGCGATGCCCGCGCAACCGAGCACGCCCCATCGTATCGTTCTTGTCATCTTTTCTCCTCCCGACGCTCAGAGCACTTCCGCAAGGAAGCGCTGAAGACGCGGGCTCTGCGGATTGTCGAATATCGCCTCCGGCGTGCCGGCTTCCACCACGCGCCCCTCGTCCATGAAGACAACCTGATCGGCGACCCGGCGGGCGAAGCCCATTTCATGCGTGACGACGACCATGGTCATGCCGCGCGTGCCGAGTTCTGCCATCAAGTTGAGCACGCCCTTGACCAGCTCCGGATCAAGCGCACTCGTCACCTCATCGAAGAGGATGACTTCCGGTTCCATCGCGAGCGCACGGGCAATGGCGACGCGCTGCTGCTGCCCGCCGGAAAGACCGCCGGGACGGTGATGCTGGCGGCTCGCAAGACCAACATCGGCAAGCCTTGCCTTGGCAATGCGCTCGGCCTCGGCTGCCGGCAGCCCCTTGATCTTCGTCAGTGACAGCATGACGTTTTCCAGCGCCGTGTGATCCGGAAAGAGGTTGAAATGCTGGAAGACCATGCCGACGCGGCGTCGCAGCGTTTCCGGCTTCATGGCGAGAATGCTTTCACCATCGATGAGAATATCGCCGCTCTTCGGCTCGACCAGACGGTTGAGCCCACGCAACAGGGTCGATTTGCCGGAACCTGACGGGCCGATGATGCAGGTGACGCTGCCCGGTTTTACCGAAAGGTCGACACCCTTCAGCACGTCGAGATCACCATAGGCCATGCCGAGACGGCGCACATCGAGGCTGCCGCCCTTGAAAGAGACACCGGTGGCGCGGGCTGCACTGTCGAGTTCACTAACCTCCTCCAACCCACTGGTGATGGTCGAAGGGCGCTGCTTGCCAATCCGCAGGCGATTGTCGATCGCATTGACGACATGGGTGAGCGGTACGGTGACGATGAGATAAAATACGCCTGCCAGCAGCAGCGGTGAAAGATTGCCTGTCACCACCGCCTGGTCCTGCCCTACGCGAAAGATTTCACGCTCGGAGGCCAGAAGCCCAAGGAAATAGACAAGGCTCGAATCCTTGACGTTGCCGATGAACTGGTTGACGAGGGCCGGCAGCACGCGGCGCACGCCCTGCGGCACGACGATAAGGCGCATGCCCTGGCCGTAGCTCATCGATAGTGCCCGGCAGGCCTCCATCTGGCCACGGTCGACGCTCTGGATACCAGAGCGGAAAATTTCGCCAATATAGGCGCCGGCAATCAGGCTGAGTGCCATAATGCCGAGTGGATAAGGCGACGGGCCAAAGAGTTCGCGGCCGATGCGGGCAAAGCCCTGACCGATCAGGAGGATTGTAACGATGGCCGGCAGGCCACGGAAAATATCGGTATAAAGGCGGGCGGGGATGCGCAGCCAGGGCGAGCGGGAAATGCCCATGATGGCGAGCATCATGCCGATGGCGACGCCAAGCACCGTCGAGGTCGCAGCCAGGATCAGCGTATTCTTCAGGCCAACCGTGATCATGGTCGGCAGCACTTCGGCCATGGCGTTCCAGTCGAGGAAGCTGCGGCGCAGGTTTTCAAGCCAGTTCATCAGGATATCCCTTGAAAGAAAGGCCGGTCCGACCGGTCAAGGCCGGACCGGAAGGCGGCATCACTGCTTGGGAAGATATGCCTGCGGCATCGGCGTGCCGGGGAACCATTTTTCGTGCAGCTTTTTCCAGGTGCCGTCCTGCATGGCCTCTTTCAGGCCCTTGTTGAGCGCCTCGCGCAACGCATCGTTACCCTTGCGGATGACGAAGCCGGCCGGTGCATCGAAGCTCGGAATGTTGACCGCCACCTTCAGCGCCGGGTAACGGGCGGAATAGTCCTTTGCCGCCTCGAAATCGAGGAAATGGGCATCGACCGTGCCGTTGTTGAGGGCGGAAACGGCAGAGTTGTTGTCCGGGAACTTCACGAGATCGGTGCCGGCAAAGTTCTTTTCGGCATAGATTTCCTGCAGCGTGCCCTGCACGACACCGAGACGCTTGCCCTTGAGGCCCGCTGCATCGGTGATGCCGGCCTCCGAAGTAAGGACGCTCAGGAAACCTGCGAGATAACCATCGGAGAAATCAACGGTCTCCTTGCGCTTGGCCGTCGTGCCGATTGCGGCGGCTGCAACATCGAAGCGGCCGTTGGCGACCGAGGGCATCAGGGCCGAGAATTCCTGGCCGGTGAAGACCACCTGCTCCTTCTTGAAGCCAAGGCGTCCAGCGACATTGAGGAGAAGCTCGATGTCGAAGCCGGTAAAGTTACCGTCGGCGGTGGTGAAGGCATAGGGCTTGGCATCGCCCATCGTGCCGACACTGATGGTGGCGGGATCGATGAGGCCAAGCGGATTGTCGGCAAGCGCCGGCGTCGCCGCGCCTGCAAGGACACCGAGCGTGACCGCGATGGCGGTGGCACGGATTTTGGCAAAGGGGGAAGTGAAGGCTTCGGTAAATCGCATTGGTTTCGTCTCCTCTGGTGTCGTTGTCTGCGATGTATTCAAGGCGCACGGGTCCCATCCGGACGGCGGCATAACCTCACCCGCCCGGCCCATGCAGTTCGCATGTCGGAAGTCTTTTAAATATTTGAGACCGGTCTCAATAAGAAAGAGACCGGTCTCTTTGATTATTGGCAATTGTTATCTTCGCATTTGCCAGTCGTCAAGTTCTCTTGTAAGGCTACCGTTTATGGACAAGAGCCTATCTAAAACTCCTTCCGTCACCGTGGCTGACGTCGCGCGCAGGGCCGGCGTCTCGAAGGCAACGGCTGCGCGCGTACTTGGCGGCTACGGAACTGTCAGCGACCGGGTGCGCGAGGCCGTCACCGCCGCCGCTGATTACCTCGACTATCGCCCCAACGAGCTTGCCCGCAGCATGACCACGGGCCGTTCCGGCACGATCGGCGTTGTAGTGGGGGATATCGAGAACCCCTTCTTCAGCCTCGCCGTACGCGGCATCACGGATATCGCGCGGCAGGCAGGCTTTACCGTCATTCTCATCAATTCGGGCGAGGACGCGACAGCGGAGAAGGCCGCGATCCGTACATTGCTTGCCAAACGCGTCGATGGCCTGATTGTCTCCCCCGCCAAGGAGAATGATGTCGATCACCTCAGGGAAGCCATCCGGTCCGGCTTGCCACTCGCGTTACTCGACCGTTGCGGCGAGGCGTTGGACGTAGACACTGTCATCGCCGACGACCAGAATGCGGCGGAGACTATTACCCGCCAGTTGATCACACTTGGCCACCGCCGCATCGCCTATCTTACCGCCTGCGACACACCGGATCATCGCTTCCATACGCCGCGGGACATCAGCACCGGTTCCGTGCGGCGCCGCATCGAAGGGTATCTTGGTGTCTGCCGTGAGGCTGGCCTTATCGGTATGGAGGACTGGGTGAAGGTTGGGGCCGTTACGCCGGAACGCACGCACCGGATCGTTATCGAAATGCTCCAGTCGGGAGACCGTCCGACGGCGATCATTGCATCGGACAGTATAATCGGTCTTGAAGTGTTCAGGGCACATCGTGAATTGGGATTAAATATTCCGGGTGATCTATCTCTGGTGTCGTTCCACGACGCGGACTGGACGTCTGTAACCACCCCCCCGGTTACTGTCGTGCGGCAACCCGTCTACGAACTGGGAGCGACGGCGGCCAAGCTCCTAGTTGAGCGATTAAATGGCGAAGATCGGGCCGCCCGCAAGGTGGTTCTAAAAACCGAGGTCGTTGAACGCGCTTCCACGCAAGCCATTTGACATTAACCGTCGCCCCTGTCCCGTGGATTTCCACGTTGCTTCCGTTTCTGGCATGGCCGCGCCGTACTCAATCATCGCAGGACGAACGTGCGGCCTTTTTGGGGCGATACTGTCGAAGACGCACCAGCCACCAGGGGCAGCCGGTTTGGAAACGGATTCGATCTCCTCGTCACCGCAGACGAAATAGTAATCTTTTGATGCACCGTGCAGACAAATGTATCCTGGCGGCGTGTTGAAAGCTTCTGTAGGCCTCACGAGAGAGGCATACCGTTGCACGCCCCTCCCCTTCTCCGGTATTGACCACGCGGTGGTATCACTGATGGGTAAGTCACTTCCACCTATCTTGCAGTTGCGCGTTGTTAAAGAACTGGCGTTTCGGACGTTCCCGGCGCATTTCCCGTTTACGGCGAATAAAATGACACCGGGCGAGTTTGAAGAGTTCCACGGTCGCGGCGAACCTCGTCATCCCGCAACGGTTTTTATGACAATACCGGGGGGCTGGCGCTTATGCCGTAATGGGGTTGCGTATAGGTGGGTCATTGCAGCGGATACGTTTCGCGAGCAGCTCACACCTTCTCGCAAGTGGATGTGCCGCCTTGGTTTACCGCGGCTGATACCGCCGTTCTGGTTCGCGCTCGACCGGAGAGATTCGCCTTGGTGGAGCGCCAAAATTGAGCCCGTTGTTCGTCCACATTGTAGACATGCCGGCACTTGGGAAGTGGCTCCTTTGGCAGCGTACTATCATGCCGGTCAGTGGCCCCTCCCTGCCCGCCTTCCCTCCCCTGTCCCTGCGAAAGTATGTCGGCTCTCTTTTGTGGCCGAGCTATGCCAAGCGGTGTTTCTCGCAAGGCGATATTGATCTCTTCGGCATCTCTGCTCCACCTGAGCTGCGTTCCAAGCGAATGTTTCACTTTTGCAAACCTTGTCAGCTGACAAGGTTTTTGGTGCGGTGTGCCAATTGATTCCTAGTTCGCCCGGGTTCTCTCGGCGCAACTCCGTTGGCTTCGGGGGCTAACAAGGGCGGGCTCAGTGCTTTGAAAACCTTGTCAGCTGACAAGGTTTTCCAGAGGTGCCTTCCAAGCCAGGCAGTGAAGACCGCACCCACTGGTATCAAGAAACGAACATGCCGTCGACTGAAGGGACTTATTCAAGGTAACGATGACATACATGTGGCCGCGCTTGTAGAATCCGACCTGCCGTGGTCGAGGCGCTTGCACTTTCCCGGCGCGCCACCCCACTTGGCAATGTCGGGCAGTCCAGATGGCGCGGCATTTGTCCCGTCTGCCTGGAGGGCGATTGGCAAAGCGGCCGCGATCAATACGTTCGCAGACGCTGGTCGCACTCCGAGACCGTGGCTTGCCCCACCCACCGAGTTTGCCTGCGCTTCTCCTGCATGAAATGTTTCACGCGATACGACTTCCGGTTCGAATATCAGGATGGATTGGCCGAGCTGATTTGCTCCGGCTGCCTGGTACCTTTTTGAGGTCCGTCACGCCGACCTGCCCATCGCGACGATGGAGGCGACCGATGATGCCGAGAAGGGAAGGAGCGGGCTACGCCTTGGAGCGACCCTGCGAACAGGTCGCGTAAAACGACGACCTCTGCATATTCGTGCTCAGTGGCGGATAAGGCCGAGCCGTTGCGCTTCATCCAGCGGGTGGCGGACTGACGACGGTCGCCATTTGCGTCCACCGCGCGCGGGCCGCTCCCCAATTTGATCCACCTGGCCGGCAATATCGCGCAACGAAAGGCTGGGATCAGCGATAGCAATCGCCGCGACGAGCTTCATCAGGTTATCTTCGGGTACTCACCGAGGCGGGCGAGCCAAGAGGTCCGGTTCGGCCAGGTTCTCGCGGACCATACGATGCACGGCGCGGCGAAGCCTCTCCACTGTCCAGTCATGGACGCGGCGATTAAGGGCCCGCGCGACATTGTCCCAGCTGTGTTTCGGACGAAGTTGCCGCACGGTTGGCAGCCAGGTCTGGGCAGACGAGATCAGCTCGTCGAGATAGAGTTTCTCCCGAGCCTTTGAGACCGCCTTGATTGCTTCCGGACATCGTTCGCGAAGACCAAGATTGCCTGGTAACTTCCCACGAGCCTTTGCTACTTTGATGGCGGCTCAGGTTCGCTCCGCCATCGGCGCGCGTTCGAGCTGTGCGACGGCTCCGAGGACTTGAAGCGAAAACATTCCAGGTGGCGTCGACGTGTCGATGGGATCGCGGATGGACCTGAAATGGACGCCGCGTTCTTCCAGGTCCTCGATCACCTGCAACAGATGGTTGACCCAACGGGCGAGGCGATTAAGGCAGACAACGACAAGCACGTCGCCGGTGGCGAGTTCGCCGAACAGTCTCGTCAGAACCGGCCGGGCACGTGACGCGCCGGATCCGTGCTCCTGAAAAATCCGCTCACAGCCAGCGGCGCGCAATTTGTCCATCTGCGCATCCTGGACCTGATCTTCGGTCGAGACGCGTGCATAGCCGGTAAGCCGTTTGGGTGCTGACGAAGGGTTTTCGCTGGCCGTTTTACCATGGTTTTCTCACGCGTTTTCAGGTGCTTTGTACAGATAAGGAATGCGCGGGAAAATGAACAGTTGCAAGTGTGTTTTCTGACCTGAATGCGGCCCTGTCAGACGCGAAACGTGGCGTCGAACGACACCGGCTACGAACAGATTGAAATGCGCTCTGATGGCCGTCTATGGCGGAAATTGCTTAAAGTATGATGTTCGGGGAGGGGATGTGTTGGCCTCCACGCGGAACGAACATGCATGATGACCAAACCACAGGGCGCCAAATCAGAAATACTGCATAGCCATCAAGATGGTATCTGCCATCTTCATGCTACTTCAATTTAAGTTACTGTGGATCCAGAGAAAGGAGCACTCAATGGTAACACCGCAACTATCTGTCCGCAGTTCCAAAGCGCGCGACCTTGCCCATAAGCTTGCTCGCCGAGAAAATCGCACGATTGCCGATATCGTCGAGCGCGCGCTCGAAACCTATGAGGCTCGTGAGGCAGGACGTGAACCCGCTGCGAAATTCTATAGTCGTCTTTCATCGCAGTCGGGTACGGATATCGATTTCGACAGTATCATCGATGAAAACAGACGCACTCACAAAGGCGTCGAGCTTTGATTTTCTCGACACGAATGCGATGTCGGAGACTTTGAAGAGAGCTCCCGATTCTTCGGTCATAGCATGGCTGGTTCGACACGACGCCGAATTGGCATTGCCGACGGTCGCCGTTGCTGAGATCGCTTTTGGTATTCAAAAGATCAGGCCGGATCAGCGCGCCGATCGCCTGGAAGAAGGACTTGTGTGCTGGCGTCGCCGGTTCTCCGACAGGATGTTTGCCTTCACGGAAGAAGCAGCATTGGCCTATGGCGATATCATGGGAGACGCTGCGCGGCAGGGGAGGGGGATGTCGGCTCCGGACGGCATGATCGCGGCGATAGCGCGGATCAATGGCGGCCGGTTGGCGGCCCGAAACCTCAAAGATTTCGAGACAACAGGGCTCGAATTGATGTCGCCCTGGCAATTCTGACAGTGAGACCCGATCTACAACAGTCGGGCCGCTCGCCCGCTTCTGCGGGTAGCACTGTTATAATAGCTGGATGCTTGCTGGACGGATCGGTGGCGTAAGCTTTGCGTGTATTAGCGGAACTGGCCGCTGCGACGTAGCCCCTGGCACGATCGGCAAGGGTGGCGAGATGAGCCGGTGTCTCGTCCTCGCCGAGAAGAGAGGGGAGGTGGCCGTCGCGCGCACCTCCGGCGCGGAAACACCGTGCCCAAGCCCCGGGCTGAGAGAGGGCGCTGAGGTCTCCTCGACATGAATTTCGGTGTTTTGCTCGATGATTTGGGCCATTCCTCTATAATGACAAAGACGTCCGATAATGCAAGATTATCGGACGTTTAGGGAAAAATGGTGTCGAGGAGTTACGCTGGCCCGCAGGCTATCCCCATCAATGAGAATTTGGCTATAGGTCAAGCAATAGGCGACTGGCGGCAGACAGGGACATTACCGTCACACCGTTTGGAAGAGGGAAGGCCTCTTGACCGGGGTAGATAACGACCCGCCCTTGCGGCTGCAAATCCTCGCAGGCAAGATAAAGCCCTTTTTCGAGTTTAGGCGTAAGGCTTCGCTTGATCTCTATCGCCCAAGGCTTTTCGCCTGGAGGAGTCAGCTTAATCATCCTTGCATTTATGGAGTACTGTTCCGGAATTGCAAGGAAAAATTTTATCTATGTAAGGAGCCGCGTTGCCCGACCGCTACGCCGTGTCGCATTATTGTAGTAACTCGATGCCTGCTGAACAGACCGATGCTTTGACTGCTCCATAGCTTCGGGCAGTGGGATACCACGATTGGCAGCCTCTGTTAGATAGCCGGACCGCAACCCGTGCGCGGAAAACTCCGCCGGATCCAACCCCGCCATCTCCGCCCGCTGCTTGACGATCGCATTGACCGACTGCGGATCGAGAGGCCGCTTCGACACCGTTCCCCATCTTCCGATCCCCCTGAAGACGCTGCCCTTGTCGATCTTCGCGGCCGCCAACCAGGTATTCAACGCTTCGACAGGTCGGCCGGTGAGATAGACGACGTCGTCCTCTTCGCCGGTCGTCGTTTTGGTACGGCCAAGATGGATGGCAAGAGAGGGGAGGGGAGGGCCATCGGCCACCTCGATCGGAACTTCCACAGTCAATTGTTCCAGGCGAAGGCCTGCGACTTCGCTCCGCCTCCGGCCGCCGGAGGCAAAGGCGACCATGAGGATCGCGCGGTCCCTGACATCGCGCAGGCTGTCGCCGCTGCAACTGGCAAGCAGCTTTGCCAGCACGTCGCCTGTGACCGCCTTGGCGCTCTTGCGGCGACGCGTCCGGGGCACGGCACGCACGGCGAGCCGAATGGCCGATTTGAGGGAAGGGGAGGAGAAGGCGCCAGAAAGTCCACGCCATTTCGTCAGGGACGACCAGCTGGCCAGCCGCCGGCGGACCGTATCCGGCGCGTGCGGGCCGACGGCTTTGAGAAACCCCTGTTGTCGAAGGTTGTTATCTACCTCGGCTGGCATGCCGTGGTTGGGATCTGTTGCGCGCTTTTCCGGATCCCAGAGATGATGGGCGACAAATTTGAGGAGCAGCGCCTCGGGCGCCGGCCAGGGCAGGGATTTTCCGGTTGTCGCCAGGCCCCAGGCTTCAAGGTAGGTGAGATCGGAGGTCAGCGCCCTGAGCGTATTGTCGCCCATGCCCTGGTTGACGAGATGGCGCAGCGTCTCGACGTCCTGATCGGTCAACAGCTCGGCGAGTTCGTCGCGGCGTTCCAGTGGCAAGACGGAGGCGATGGTATCGAGCTCTTCGGCGCGTCGCTCGACCGAAGTCTGTGATGTCTTCGCTTTGGTCACGAGGGACTCCAGAATCGCGGGGTTCGGCGGCCGCTGGGACCGTGATTTGCCCCGATTTTCCTCGATTTGCGCCGCGAAATCAACTACTATCGATAAGGGGTACTTATCGATAGTTAATAATCCAACTCGTAACCGTACCATGTGAGGAACCATAAGATTGAACTAGAGTTTCTTTAGGAAATCATTTACCATGATTTCAATGGCTTACGATCTTTCCAAAATCAGCATGAGCGCCCTCATGCGACCGGCTTTCGACGCCGGTGTCGCCTTGACGCGTCTCGATGAGCGCATCGCTCGTTCGCCCGAAGGCGCGGGCTTCCTGGAGCGCCAGAATTTCGCCGATGCCTGTGCGTCGCTGTGGATCGATGGCGAACTCGTCCATCTCGAGGACCTCGTCCTGCATGACGCGACCCGCGATATCCGCACCCCCACCCACGAACTGACCATCGCTCGCGACGTTTTGAGGACCCGCCGGCGGATTGCTGGGCAATTGCCATCGTGGGCGATGTCTGCCGAGGGCATCCGAACCCTGCGGCAGACGTCGGACATCATTCCGATCGGCGCTAACACGGTAGAGCAGGCCGGCGTCACTCGGCCCGCCGTCGCGGTGGGTGCAGAAGGGGAGGGGGATGATGGGGATGACGCCAAAGATCTGCTCGGTGTCGACTATGCGGCTATCGATGCGGTGCTGGCTCGATCAGAGGCGGCGATCGAGAATGCCACGCGACCCGGCCGTGGCAGCGTTCAAGACAAAGACCCAATGATTTACGATCTCGAATGGGACGAGGATGCCCGGCTCGACGAGTGGCGGGATGTGTTGCGCAGGGCCGAAAACCTACCGGCAGTGCTGCAAGCAATCGTCGCCCTCGATGCCTGGAACGAGCTGTCCGTGCTTCAGCACGCCCCCTGGCTCGGCCGGTTGTTTGCCGCTTCAATATTGCGGGAAGCCGGCATCACCACAGGTGGTCATCTGGCGGCGGTCAATGTCCGCCTCAAAACCATTCCGGTCGATCGCCGCCGGCATCGCGACCGGGAGACCCGGCTGCTCGCCGTCGCCCACGGTATTTTGGCGGCCGCCGAGATCGGCATGAAAGAGCATGACCGGCTGGCGCTGGCGCGCACCCTGTTCGAGCGAAAGTTGGACGGACGCCGGACGTCGTCAAAACTGCCGGAGCTGGTCGAGCTGGTGATGGCGAAGCCATTGGTGTCGGCCGGGATGGTGGCCAAGACACTGGCGGTGACGCCGCAGGCGGCTCGGCGGATCGTTTTGGAGCTCGGGCTCAGAGAGATGACGGGGAGGGGGAGGTTTCGGGCGTGGGGAATTATGTGAATGAGGTCACAGACAGCATTCCGTCTGGTTACGACAATGCGTCCGGCAAACCCAGCGTTTCAGTCGCGAACCCACTCTGTGCGCGGAGTTCGGCATCCCGCCGGATGATATCGCAGCAAAGATTAAGACTTTCTCCAAAGTCCTGGTCGGTAAGGATCAGGGCAGAGCCCCGCTCAGACTTGAGCGGCAGCATTCCATGAATGTGCAGGATGCCCGCGAACTCCGTGCTACGGCTGGGATTAGGAATTTCACCAAAGGCGAAAGCGTCGCTGGAATACTTGCCCTTCTTTGCCGCAATGCAGAGAAGGCGGTCGA
Source organism: Agrobacterium tumefaciens str. B6 (assembly GCF_001541315.1). Lineage (GTDB taxonomy): Bacteria > Pseudomonadota > Alphaproteobacteria > Rhizobiales > Rhizobiaceae > Agrobacterium > Agrobacterium radiobacter. Next base: position 62,258 of record NZ_LMVK01000008.1, read on the forward strand.
AATTCGTTGTTACCAGCAACGTTTGGCCAAAACGCTGGCCAAGTCGCACGAGAGCCGAGTGCAAGGGATTGGGTTCGACTGTCCGCTCAAGGACCTTGTGAGCTGCGCGCCGCAATGTGCTCATCTTACTCGGGTCGCCGGCGATCCGGCGCTCCAGCATTCCTAGGACAACGTCATACTCATGTTGGGCAAAAAACTTGAGCTCAGTCCACTGCTGGTGGGTCAGAATGCCGGCTATCTTGTCCCATTCCAAGGGTTTTGGCTTTCGAAGTTCGCTCAGAGGCCCCTTCATCGCCGCGTCTACCTCGGCATAAATGTCGGCAACAAGGCCTCCAAAGTCAGGCAATGAGGATGGGGGCGGGCATGATGCGCCAGCTCCTACGATAAACAATACCTCACCGCGATCTCTAGCGACGAGTAATTCTTCAGGGAGGGGTGGCAAATTGTTGCCGAGGATGATTGAAGAATTCATGTCGAAGTGTGCCCAAATGCATTTGAATATTGGTGGCACGACCATAGTGAAACTTCAAATGGCAGCCGAACATCCATCGCTCGCAAGGCAAAGACCTGGGCCTCGACAAAGGGGCGGTTCCTGCAAGGACACTAAGCATCATGCGGACGATATCGGGAGAGGAAGCGAGGGCCCGGATCGAGAGCCAGTTGGCTCAGGCCGATGAGCTTCCACCGCTGATCCGGCGCAGTGGGAAAGCCGACGCCTAATGAACCGTCGGATAATGCGCCCGATGTTGAGCCAATGGGGCACGTCAAGCACAACTATCTGGTCCGCCAGCTGACTTGCTAGACGTCCTCTTCAAGTGCTCGCCGGGCGAGACTCAGTAGTCTTTCAGCTTCGGGTGTTCCATGTTCCTGTATGATGACACGGTAGAGCGCGTCTAAAAGCTGCTGATCGGTCCAGGGAATTTCTGCGATGGCGTCGTCTTCATCGTCGTCGGCGGCGTTGACTGGTTCCTCATCGCCGATATCCTCGTCATCAGTCTCGGTTTGGGACGCCGGTTCAGATTTAGTGTCGGTTGAGGTCGCACTTGGCTGGCTCGTCTTTGGCGGACGACTGCGTAGCTCCGACAGGCGGTCTTTCAGTGCTTTCAGCTTAGATATCTGTTCGCCGACCTCGTTGGGATCTCCGCCGGTAAGCTTGTCAGGCTTCAGACGGCTGAGAAGCCGATCGATTGCGGCGACAAGCTTGTCGTAATCAGCTTGGTCGATCATATCCCTCTGCTCGACGGTCCTAGCGAGCGAGCTTGCCTCAGCTGCGATTGTCTTGAGGGTCTTGCGGCTATTGGATGCGGCTCGAACCAGGGTCACGACCCGCCGTGCAACTCTTGTTTTGATGTCTTTTCGGATGTCCCGCCAGGCCGGCCCATCCTCAAAGCCGTCGCGCCGTGCATTAGGCACTACGGCTGGATTGGTGATAAAAATCTCTCCAACCGCCCAGCGTTGCAGACGTCCTTCAGTGCCGCCGGTTGTCAGTTCTGCTCCGAGCTCCTCGATCAGTTCGGAACCGCCGACCTGGATGTTCTTGACGCGAAAGCGGATGCCAGCGACCATATCGTCGGTGATTTCCCCCTTGAAGTTTGACTTGCCGATCCAGCCGTGCCAACCCAGTTCCGGCGCGGTGATAAGCTCGATATCCGATATGACCGAGGAGCGACGCTGATCGGCGGTCGGGGAGGCGTCATCATAAGCCTTCAGGATCTGTGTTCGCTCCCGTTTGAACCTGGTTTCCACCTCGACGGCGCCAAGTGGGTGGCCCACGCTCTGGGAAAATGCCCGGATGCGGGGAGCCTGGGAAAAGCGGTCGCTGTAGTCAGTCGGGCATACCTGACGCAGATAGGGTACGAGGGTCTCGATGACGGCGAATTCGAGCCCATTTCCCATCAGGCCGATCATCTCGACCTCCGTGAAATGGTCTTCAACTTTGGCCGTCGCGCTGCCGGTTTTGACGCACAACCGGATCACCTCCCGGACGTCGATAGTCTCGGCTCCGGGGCGCATATAGCCGCGCATGCGACCACAGTCGAATTCCACGATGGTGGCTTCGGGCTCGCCCTTCCACTTGGTCGTGAACCTCAGCGTGGTACAATAGGCAATGCCGGCCAGACGGCCGATACCGCGGAAACCGGCATTGAGCGTTGACCGCTTTTTGCTGGCGCCGATGGACACCAAGGTTCGAACGGCCTCGTCCGCGGAAATGCCTTCGCCATTGTCTTTCACCGACAATGACGGACGGGCCGCAGAGCCACTGATGGCAATCGTCACGAGGCCACTATCCTCGGGGTAAATTCCCTTGGCCCGTGCCGCGCGGATTGCGTCATAGGAGTTCTGGACATATTCACGAATGCAGTGGAAGGGATGCTCGTACATTCCGGTCGTCAGTGTCTCGAGCGAGAACGACCCTACGCGGACATCGTCTGCAATGATTGGGTTGGTAACTTCCTGGGTCATCTGAGCTGCTCGGCCGTTGTTGGTCCCCAGGAGACGTATCCGGTTCTCTCGGGAATTGTAATCTGAAAATTCGTGGGTCCTTCGACACGTAACATGCGGACGGGAACAACAAACTCGCGGGCGATGGCGGCGACCAGTTCGCTCAGCGGCATCTCTACGGCTCCCCCACCGACGGCTATTCTTCGGTTTTCTGGGACGTCAGGCTCTAGCAGATCCACATCGTTGGCCTGCAGGCCCCGCAGGACTTGGCCCGCCAACTGCACCTGAAGATTGATTTCCCGTTCGGGCTCTCCCGGCAATGCCAGATACAGCCGCCGGATGGGTCCGAGCGGCTCATCGACTGTGACCTCGAACGCCCGACGCGTCTCGGGAACGGCCGCCGAAGCGAAAAGCGCATCCACGATGTCGGGGTGGGACGCAGGTTTTTTCGGCTCGCCATTCTCATCAAAATAGGTTTCGGCCAGCATGCCGACCAGGAAATTGGCTTTGACTGCAGGCTCAATCTCTTCTGATTGCAGGACAAAATGCGCAAGTTCAATCGGTCCGACGGCGTCCTCACTGGACGCGGCGACAACCCCTCGGCCAATTTGCTTCAGTTCCACCGCCGTTGCGGAAGGAATTAGATCGGAAAGCTCTGACGAGGCATCGTTCTGAGCGGTCCAACCCTCTGCACGTAATCCCTCGATATGCTGCCAGATTGGCGACTGCGCTTCATCTGTTGGCGGTTCATACATCATGTCGTGAGAACTGAAGGAGATGTCGGTCGATGGGAACGGGGCCGGATGTCTGTCAGTGGACCGATCACCGCGTGGCGCTGTCGACCGACTTGGCCGGGCACTTGCCTGGAGCGCGCGGGCAAGGTTTCCGACACGAGCCGTAAATCCGGAACGCAAGACGGTGACAAACATTTCAAGCGAAATGACATGGACCGACGAGACGCCGGGACAGCGTTGTTTCGCCTCCTCGACAAGCAAGGGAAGGGGCAAGGTAATGAGTCCGGCATTCTGTTGCAGTCGACCATCGTCACCGACGACGCGTTCCGGCTTGTAGACCCAATCTCGCTTGGAATTGTCGCGGGTGAGGATGATCAGATGTTCGCTGTTGGTCGCCTTCACATCCGCTAACGCTTCAAGCCACATGATCAGGTCGCCGTAGCGGTTTTTCTTTTTTCCCTTGAGCTGGCTGGGGAGGTCTTCACTGTCCGCTTCGGCGCCTGGGCCGCTTTTTTGACCGCCGTCGGCAAATCCGGGCGGGACCTCGTGCGAAAATCGCATTTCACCTGTCCGCTGCACCTCATCGTATATTGCGGCAAGGTCGGAACTGAGCCCATGCGCCGCAATGAAGGGTAGCAAGCGCGCGTTGGCATCGTCGTGGCCGGGTTCGATGTTCTCAGCGCGCCGGGCCAGCCGCTCCAGACTGCTGACTGCGTCGTCAACCTCCATCGTATACTGTTCGAGGCTCATATCGTCGAAGGTGCGTTCGTCGACATATCGAAGGCTCTCGCTGCGGAATTCCTGAAGCCTCTTGTTCAAGCCGCTGACTGTGCGGGAGAGGGGGCGGCGGCTTGGCAAGGCGCGGGTGTGATCCCATGTCTCCTTCGCTGACCAGACCGGCACCTTTACCGAATCGCCGAAACTGTCCAGCGCGGTCAGCAACTCTTCGCAAGCGCTGCGGCTGATCTCATAGCAGTGTATAAGTACACTGGCGTCGACATAGAGACGCATGGAGCGCGAGCGCAACGCGTCCGTGACAAGCCTTTGGCTATCAGCCCGGAGCGGCGCTACGTCGGGAAAAATCATGTAGATACCTGCGCTAAGCCCACGTTCGGGCTAGTGATGATGCCGCTCGTGGATGCCGCAGCATCGCCAGAATTTCAGAGCTTGCGCATAAAGACAAGCCGATCATTCCTTCCGGAAGATTCGCCTGTGGATTGTGCTTGGCGATCGACGCCAGTACGCCTTTTTGGTTGGAACACGTCGATGGTGACTGGGTTGGCTGTTGAACGTGTAGCACGGGAGCGACGGTTCACTCCCGATCCGATTTCCAGTCACCCATCTTGACCTGACCCCGTCAGGCCAGCTTAGCGAGGATCTTGTCCAGCAGGGCCCTTGCTGCTGACGCATTGGGCGAGCACTCGTAAACAAGGTCGCAAAACCTCTTGAACGCGTCCTGTTCAGGTTGCGACAGGCCTTTGATCACCGCCGGTGGGGCGGTCTCATGTTTGGCCGTCTCGAACCGCTCTCGCAGTTTGTCCACTGCTACCGTTCTGTCTTCGACGTCATCGGCTTTCAGCGTCGGATTTCGCAAAGCTCGAGCGATACGCTGGAACCCGTCTTCAACTACGGCCTGTCGCCGTGTTCGCTCGCTCTCGCCAATTGCCCCCTGGGCCAGAACGTCGATTGTTTGCTCGATGTTCTGCTGCTGAAGTTCGACCTCGCGAAGCGAATTGCGCCGGATCGAGCTTGTCCTGCAGATATGGGCGATTTCGCGCGCCAGCGGAGTGATATGATTGGTGAGATTGTTGTAGTGAGCGTTCTGCTCGAAATGGTCGCGCCTGCCATTCGGGGTGATCTTTCGGTCGATCACGTGGATTTCGCCAACAGTCCAGGCGTTGAATCGTGGTTCGGGAAACAGGTCTTCGAGAAGATTGTGCTCGCCGACCTGAATATTGCCGGAACGCAGCCTTAGACCTTTGACGCCGGCGCTGTTGGAAAGGGCGCCGTCGTATTGATGATGCAATATCCAAACGATAGCCGCAGGCTCGCCGTCCATGCTGGGGATTGTCGTGATGGAAACGTCATCAAAGGCAATCGGCTTGGTGCCTTCCTTGACGATAACGTCACGATGCGGCCGGTAGACCGGACGCTCTGACCCGTCGATGGTGATGTTGAGTTCCCCAAGGGCAACGAAGGGAGCGAGAGCTGATCGGATATTCTCACCAAACCGGAATTCCGGCGCGAATGGGACAGGCGCCACTTGACCGAGATAATCCTCGATTGCGGCGGGGCTCATGAGTTTATCACTGCGAATCCGCAAGATTCCACGGAGCTCAACCTCAAAAAACCGGGCGGGGTAATCGCCGATCGGTTTTTTGCGCAAGGTGGTGACATTACGGATCAGGCTTTGGAGGTCGCCCTCGTCCTCCCTGAGAGCCGCCTTCAGTTTGCGGCAATCCCAGATCAGTTCGGCAACCATTGCGTCGTCTGCCGTCTTCGAACGGAAGATCAATTCCTGAGCGTAACCGAGGCCGGCCAGACGGCCAACGCCGCGAAATCCGCGTGCGGTGGTGCCCCGTTTCCCGCTTCCACCCAACGCCGCCATCCGTCGGGCAAATTGACTGTTTGAGATGCCGCTTCCGTTGTCCCGGATGCGGACGGAGCGTGACGCGGCATCGACAGTGATTTCCACTTGGCCGGCTGCGTCGGCGGCAATCAGTTTCTGACGGCGCGCCTCGTCGACCGCGTCGGCGGCATTTTGAATATATTCCCGGTAGACCGTCATCGGGTCAATATACATAGCGCTAGAGACGAGCTCCAGAACGTCCCTGCCGATGATGATTTCATCGAGCGGCTCAATGTCACCCAATGCTTTCGCGGCAGAAAGCGCGGCACGGTTGGCGCGCGAAACGGTATCCAAACTCATGCGACCACCCTCTGCTTTGCCTGGCGCGGCATGTCATGTGCCTCGATTTCCGGTTCTTCATAGTCGAGGCCGGCATCTTCGACACGCTCGTCCTCGGCAAGCCCGAGATCCGAGATCGATTCCAGCCGAATCAGCTCTTTTTGTTTCGCCCAGATAGACGTCAGTTCGTTCTTTGATGCAGGAACATAAAACCGCAGGATCCGCCGGACCTTGTCATGGGTTGCATAATTGCTGAGGAGGACGAATTCGCGCGGGTCGCGCGACGACAGAAGCTCAAGCAGTTCCGCCCGCTCAAAACTGTCGAGGCTAGCGAATTCTGCCTTGAACTCATAGAGCTTTTGATCGGGGTCAAATCGCTCATACCATGAGCGATTGAAGATGAAGTCGTGCGGCAACATCAAAATGCGGGCGTAATCGTCAAATGTATCGCCGAATGCATGCTTGAAGAAATCCGGTGCACCGCTGACGATGCCATGGGTTGCTTGCAGGATGATCTGCATCGAGCGAAGCTGATAGCGCGACCATTTTTCACCGATATGGCCCCGGTCGGGCCGGTTGGTCGGCTGGTAGCGCATCGGGAAGGACCAGATGCGCACGCCAAGCTCCTCGTTCAAGGATACGTTAAGTCGCATGCGCTCAAAGAGATCTTCCGGCCCGTCATGGAAATTGTAGAGCATGTAATTCGACAGTTCGGTCAGTCCGAACTCCTTGGCGTATCGGACTGCCTGTTCATACGGCTTTTTGACACCCAGATGGTCAAAAGCAATACGAAGAGGCTTAAGGGAAATCGTTGCGAGTTCCCGCAGATACATTGGGTCTTTGCACAGGATGCGAGCGTCTACCCCTTGGTTGAAGTCGACGCGGCGTTGTACTGCAACCTTCGAGCCCGGCCTCAACAGTTTGGCGCCGGGCACGAACCCAAGATCACGGATTTCGGCAATGATCTCCTTGAAACGTGGCGAGGCTACAACGTTGTTGTCCATCAGGATGAGATCTTTTTTCGGGCCATAATGCTCTTCGATGGCCCGGACAAGATCCGTGAGAGATTCAGTGTCGCGCTGCATTCCCTCGAGTTTGGGCACGCCGCAGAAGTGGCATTTGCGGATGCAGCCGCGTGAAGTATAAGCGAAATACGCGTCGCGGACGGGGTATTTGTAGTCGATCTGGGACAGGATGTCGTAGTCGGGCACCAGATCTTCAATCGGCTGGCCCGTCGTGTCGCTCGCGTAAAGTTCTTCTGAGAACTCGTCGAGCTGGAGGGAAACAGCCGGCGCTTCCGAAAGAAGGCCCTTGATGAAGCGAATGCCGTGCCACCGCTTTTCGTCGAGAAATCGTTCATGCATCAAGGATGCTGCGATGCCGCCGACGAAGACCTTGTCGGCCTGTCCGTTGGCGACTTCAATGGCGAAATCGATCGTCTGCGAAATCTTCGGGTATTCGAAGGAGAACAGCGTCGTCACATAGATCCGATCCCAGGCCTCGTTGAGAACGGAGCGATCCTCACCTTTGATGAAACGGACCCGGTCACGCTTTCCTCGCGGTCCGTGATACTGGGCAATCTTCATGAGCCCCAACGGCGGATATTTGTTCTTGTAACCAGGCTCGATCAAAAGAATATTCTTATTGGCCATTAATCACCTTAAACCGCGCCCGGCGCCTGACGTCCCGGATATATTCGCAAGCCGCCTTTACGCCAGCATGCCCGCCAAAACCTTGCAGTGCACCAGTTGTTGTCCAATCAATATCGCAGACGAAGTCGCAAAGCGCCGCCGCGAAATATCGTCTATCGCAGGTGTAGCCACTGTCGCGAGCTTCGTTGACGAGGTCCGCTGCAATTCGCATGAGCGCGTACACACCTACGCCCTTTGTCAGAAGATGCCGACGCGGCTCGGCCCATTCTGCGGGCAGTGTTTCTTTGACGGCAATCCAGAAGTCCAGAACGATCCTGGCAATTTCCTGGGTGGATAGCGCCGACCGAACACCTGAAAACTTCATGAAATCAAAAATCGCCTGCTGCATGAGCCGCAGGGAGGCGATCCGTTTGAGGCCCGTCGTTGCGGTGCCTCCGAGGTTCATCCGTTTGAACCAGGGAGACGCCTCTTCTGCATTCAGGAACAGGGCAATAAAAAGCTCTGGGCGGTCGTTTGCGAGGTCATTAGCAAATTGAGCGTCGTGATAGTCGAGCAGGCTTCGGCTCAGGCCTTTCGCCTTGCTATTGATGACGTTGAAAATCTCCATCTCTTCCCGAACGGATAGGCCAAGAAAGCACATGAACGGCAAGATGACGGATGAATTGACGAGGTGACCGAGGCGATGCTGGCAGTCGACCTGCGCCATGATTTTGCCGGCGGTTGCCGAAATAACAAGTTCACATGTCCCGTCTTTTTCCGAAAGCCACCAGACCTTGTCTGGTTGCGATCGTAAATTAAGTGTCAGCGGAATGGTTGTCGAGCCTGGCTGGCTGATATAGCGGCGAAAGTCCTGACTATGGGAGGAATTGAACGGCCGCTGGTAGCCGTTTCCGGTATCTTCGAAGAAGACGTCGGCGAAGCTGTGGCGCAACAGCAGGTCGGCGGGGGCAAACCCGATCAGAACGGGGCGGTCGGCAGACTGTCCTGTGAGGCATTTGATAACAGTATTTGACACCGTACCCTCGCGAATCTGCATTGTAACAGTGCAGATTTAGCAGTGCTATACCGCAAGTCAATGCGTTATTCGCCTTTAAGCTGCGGTTGGAACTGTTTCCAACTCGATCAGCACGCGCTCCTTGGGATCGACGGGTACACGGTCCTTGATGTGGCGCTTCACGAGCTCGTAAACCCGCTCCACATATTCGACCTGGTCTCTTGAAAGAGGGCCTTTTTCGGCATGATGCGTAACGGTGCGCGCCTTGTTGATCTTGCTGATCCATCGGACGAGCGAGGCCTTCGGTCCCTTGCCATAAAAGTTGTAGTGATCTTTGAAAAGTTCCCAATTATCGCCGTAAAGCACGATATCTGCATAGTTGATCAGGAACAGGTAACGCCAGCGTTCGTGCTCACCATTATTTTCGTTAAAGTTCCGGTCGCAATCGTTGCGGACCGGCTTGGGGACGCCTTGCATCCACCAGGCGTCACGCACCTCGCCGTACTTCTGTTTCAGCGTTGACAGGACATCGTCGAAGAGGATCCGGTTAATGTCGTCGATCATGTCCTTGGCGCGCTTGGTACCCTCGGCGTCCTGGCTGTCGAGATAATCCTTGACCTCCTTGATATCGAACGAGGGAACGGCCTCATAAATGATGGCCATGAGCTGCAGACAGTTCTGGCTGACGCTCAGCAGCGAGCTGCCGCGGTTTCTGAAACGGGCGACGTCAGCTTGATCTGCTGTGCGGAAGTATCGGATGACCGGTGCAATCAATGCCCGAATGCGCTCGACGATGTCTTCCGCGTCCAGAGCGACGACCCGCGTGCCATCTCGTTCCGAAAACTGGATCAACTTGCGAAACAGCGTCAACAGCGCCCGGATCCCGAGATTGGTGCAGAGATATCCGCCCTTGGCGTCGCCGAGTGCCCAGTGTTCAGGCACTCCTTGCGCGAACTCACGTAGATAGGCTGCAAGCGTCTCTGCAGCCTTGTCCAGCGTTAGCTGCGGCGAAGATGATAGTTCCGACAAGGGTCCCGGCTGCAGGACATATTCCTTGCCGGACTTGGTCACATTGCCGATCAGATTATTTTCGGCAATGCCGTCGGCAAGTGAAGTCAGCGTCAGACAGCGGACGTTGTTCTTTTCTTGGGCGACGGTCAAAATCCGATCTTTGACAGGAGAGTGCTTGTCACTGTCCAGTCTCAAGGTTATGCGCGCACACATAGCCTCGAGCCGCTTGCGTGGATCACTGTGATTGATATCGAGACTCGAGACGATCTCGTTGACGAGATTGCGTGACACCTTCACTTGCTGCGTGTTGATATCGACGAACATCTGGATTTCGTCGCGAATGGCCATGTTTTCGTAGGCAAGCACGGAAACAACCGAATTGTCGCGCTCTTTAACCCGGCTAGCATAAGCATAGCCGTAAAGACGGTGCTGGCCGTCGATCACCCAAGCCGAACCATATTGGCCGGGCAGGGTCAAAATTCCGGTGGCGGTGTCGCCGAATGACTGCGTGATATCAAATCGCAGACCTTCATGTTTTATGTTCACCACAATGTTGGTCGGGAAGGTGCCGCCGGCGTCAAGATATTGCCCGATCGACTTCAATCTGGTGGGTTTCACCATTCGCTGATAGGTCGACAGATCGGCATTCGAGCTCTTCGACATATGGCTGATATAAGCGAGCCGCAGAAGGTCGTGGGGCGATATCAGGAAATTATAGAATGTGGTCTGGCCGACTTTGCCCTTGGTGGCAGGCACCTCGGTCCGCAGTCCCTCGACTTTTTCGCCCTCAAGGTATCGGCCGAGAAATTGATATCTAGCCGCCGTCTTCAAAATGTCGGTCAATTTTCTGAAGTAATCGAGGTCGCTTTCGGTAATGAGGGCGATCTTGGCTTCTTCGGCACGTTGCCGATCGGCACTTCGCAGGTCAATATTGCGTGTCGCAATCGCGAATTTCACCTTCAGGCGAGGTTCCTTACCGAAATGGGAGTGGACGATTTTGATCACGTTCTCCCGAATGGCGCCGATCTTGTCGATCAAGGCTTTGACGGATTTGGGAGCGGTATCGCGGGCATGCGTGCATTCGACGATGAAAACGGTCTCGTTATCCTTCGCGAAGATGTCGATTTGCCGGGATGGCGCGCGTTCGTCTATGGGTAGGCGAAAATTCCGATCAGCGTTTAGCGTATTGAACCCCATCCGGTAAAGGAGCGACCAGACATCGTCCTCAAGTTGGCGATCAGCAGGCTTTGGCCGGGCCATGCGAACGGACCGCATGTTCCGCTTGCTGACCGTCCACCCATCGGCCTCCTCTGCCAGGATCTTCATCGCAAGCGCATCGCTGTTCGAGGCTGAGACAACCTTTTCGTCGACAGTAGTCGCTCGTCTGGCAGCCACAGACCTCAGTTCTTCACCCGATACCAGTCCGTCCATGTCCAAATCCCGATTGCATTCGGCAAGATTATCCGGCGATAGTGTAAGCAAGTTTAACGACAGTCGAGTCTAAGTTATTCAACTGACCTGCCTTTTGCACATCTTATTATCAATGAGACGATATTCGTGCCGGCAGCTGCAAACGGCGGCGCACAAAACAATTCTGCGGGGTCAGAGTTTGCATACGGCACGAAGATCAAACAGGTTCCAAAGACCTGAGCTCAGGATCATGAAGATGATCGCGACGAAGATGATGAACCCTACGCGCCAAGCCTTATCCTGAGCCTGGACAGTACTGAACCAAGCCATCACTCGACCGAACCTTGTATAGCGCGGCGTCGGGTAAACAACCCGCCATGCAGTCGAAAAATCGAGGATGTCTCGGAGCAAAACCATGATCCCGAATGTCACGAGGAAGACAGTACTTCCTGTCGTAGCGCCGTTGGTTGGGCAAGCGACGTGACCCCACGACCGCCATGCCATCCACAGAACGATGACAACTAGGAGCAGAAGACTGTTCATGAAGACCCAGAAGGCACCGAGCGTGGCAATTGGGCGGGGCTCTTTGTGACGCTTCATGAAATTGGCAAAGCGCCGTATAAAAAGCAGCATCAGTCCGAGGACGATCAGAAAGGTATAGGCGACGAAGTACCATGTGAACCCAACAGTGGACGTATTTTCGAAGCTCAAGCCATGAGCCATTAAATAGAACGGGATCATTTGGCAGACGTTAATTGCGTAGTTCAAACCAAAGTTGAATGGGGTGACGACCCCGAGTGGCTCTCTGGCGAACATGATGTCCAGAAATCGATCGCCCTGGTAGTAGAATAGGCCGGCTGTGATCAGGAAGGAGGCTGTCATTTCGGCGTTCAGAAGTAATGCCTGGAGTGAGAAGTCGCCGGCGATCGTTGCGGTAGTGATCTTGGTCGCAGCACCCTGTGCAACGATCGCAAAACTCAGTGAGAACAGTACTGCATATGTTCGTTCCGATTGTCGAAGTCGATCCTTCTCAAAATCTGCGTCCGATTTTCCCGCCATTTTGCCACCTCAGTCGTTTATCATGACTTGCCCCTAGCACGCAGGAATTGCACAGGGCTGGATAATACGCAGCTCAGTCGTCTAGTCGCAAAAGATCCACCGCTCCGACGGAGCGATGGACCGTGGTGAAGGCGATAAGGACGCCATGGATCAAGCTTTTCGGCATCCGGTTCTGTCCAACCATCAGGCCCGCGACGGAAAAGATCGTGGTCGCAACCAGACCATGGCTGCAAGGAGTTGCTCTTCGAGCGATCCGGTGGTCAGAGTTGCGTTCGCCGCGCACAGGCACGCTCTAACTCCTCCAGCCGCCGAACGCCGCAATCAAAAGGGTGAACGCACCGCCCTCGATGAGGATTCCATATTCTGTCGAGCCGCGAATATGTACCGTCTTACAACGATTTCATGTCAGCTAAACCTGCGGGTGAGTGAGCGCGGGAGCCGGCGGAAGACGCTTTCCGTCGGTCTGCATTGCGTGGTGTGCCAGAAGGTGGTTGCGCGCTCTGCCAACTTCACAGTAATTTGAAAAAATGACGCATTCGGACCCACGCCCTTTAGACAATGACGCCACGCGTGAGGCAGTGGATTCGATGCGGGGCTTCTCGTTTCAGATCTTGCGCAGCATCGATGCCTGGCTTGACTTGCCGTCCGGTGAAATTCTTATGCTGGAGGGCGCCGAGGACCTCGACCGCATTGGTCCGGAAGGAGCACTGGTCGAGCAGGTCAAGGATACCGCGGGATCCGGCAACATCACGCTGCGCACCGCAGCCGTTCTCGCGGCCATCGGCAATTTCTGGCAGCATTGCCAGCGCAATCCTGATACGCTCATCCGGTTTCGCTATCTCACGACGTCTGATATCGGGCAAGAACGGAGCGATGCTCTTGCTGACCTCGACGCAGCTGGAATTGAAGCATGGCAGGCCATCCGCCATGCGCCGACTTCCACGGAAGCATTGTCAGGAGCGGCACTGATCCAATCCTATCTTGTTGGCTGCGAGTCCCTTCCCGCGGCGTTGCGCACCTTCTTGTCATCAGCCTCCGTTGAGGACTTCGTCAAAAGCGTGGTCCTGCCGATTGAGTGGGTGACTGGACAGGCTCGCTCACCGGGTCTTGTTCGGAAGATCGAAGCGCGTCTCGTCGAACTCGGCGAGCTTCTAGATATCGATGCAGCCTCGGCGATCAACGCCTTGCCAAAGCTTCACCTGGAGGCCTGGAAAAACGTCAGCGATAACGATAGGGCACCGCTGCGGCGTGGCGATCTCATCCGGATCGTGCGGGAAGCTGGCACAACCCATGTTACGAGCGCTCTGCTGATGGGATTGTTAAAGCAGGTAGCAGGCATGCCATCCGGTGCCACGCCGATTGTTTCTCCACCACCTTCGGTGGGAAGGCCACCACGGCCGCCGCGCCGACATTACTCGCGCCCCGTCTTGGAAGAGAACCTGCGCCGGGCATTGCGGCTCGGTGCAACCTATCTCCATGGATCGACCGGTATGGGGAAAACATATCTCGCGCGGTCAGTCATGATCGATCTTACGAAGGTTGGCTGGTTGGATCTGCGCGACGTCAGAGGACAGGCGATCATCTCGAAGATCCAGGCGGCCACGGCCTTCCTCGCATCAAACGCGGACGCGATGACAATCGTCCTTGATGATCTCGATCCTGGTGAGGATGGACGCGTCCTGATACCAGCGCTGCAGCACCTCCATGAGATGCTTTCCGCACGTGGCGGCGCGCTGCTGATCACCGGTCCACAGCCTCTTTCACCTCGTCTCGCACATGCCATCGACATCACCGCAGACCGGACGTTCATTGCGCCAGCGTTTGCTTTGGCCGAAATTGCAGAGTTTACAGCCGCCGCGGGATGCCCTGATACCGACGTCGAGAACTGGTCCAAGATTGTATCAGCCTCGACGAGCGGCCATCCGCAACTCGTCGACGCGCGTCTGGCGGCTCTCCAGCAGCAGGGGTGGCCAAAACCCAGCCTTGGAGAGTTCGTGTCGCAAACAGCGGAAATCAAGGACGTCCGGAACGAAGCGCGGCGCTTGGTGGCGACACTCCCCGAAGGCGAACGGGAGCTGTTATGCCGGGCGAGCCTCGTTATCGGGCGTATATCACGCCGCCGGCTCCTGGCTGTTGGTGCGGCAGAGCCCGGGCTGTTCGAGCCCGGTCATGTCATCGATAGGCTGACGGGACCTTGGCTGGAAGTAACTGACACGTCCGATTTGCGCGTGTCGCCGCTTCTGCGTGGGCTTGCTTCAGAGACCCGGCCACAAGCCTGGGCTCGCGAAATGAACGTCAATATCGCGTGGGCCTGGCTGGCAGATCCGTCGCTGGCGGCAGGCGACGTCTCGACGCTCTTGATGCACGCAATTCTCGGCAAGCGAACAGGCCCGCTGGTGCAATTGCTGCCGAGCCTGCTCGAGGCCTCTGAGGATGTCTGGGACGAGATCGGCGTGACAGCGGGTTTCCTTGCCAGTCTTGGCGTCGACGAAGAACACCCCAATCCGTTCGATGCGCCACTCGACAAGGCAGTTTTCCGAATCCTTCAGTTGCGGATTGCGGCCCAGGCACAGACGCAAGAACTTCCGAAGATCATCGACCGTGCATTCAAGGAATTTTCGGAAGCGGCCCCGGAGGATCTCGCGACCGGCTTTTTCGAATTTCTCTTCCTGTGGCAGCTGATTCGGCTCGACGGCATGACCCATGAAGTGGCAGCTCTTGTGGATATAGGTCTGAGGTTCAGGCGCGCCGCAACCAGGATGAGCCAAAATCTCAATAAGCTGCAACAGCACAACGGTGCTGAACACGTCAAATTCCCCGACCTCGCGCCGATCTTTGCCCTGACAATGCTGCACTCGATCGCTGATCCCGATGCCTTCGAGCAGTTGCTGACGATTGCAGAAGAACTGGATCCAAACGATCAGAGGTTCATCCTGCCGGGAGGCGAGGGGCCACTTGACGCGGCGACAATGACGCTAGAACGCTTATGGCTCAGAGAATTCGGCAAACCCGGCCCCGACTGGTCAGGCTTTCGCCGTGTTCTCACCCGGACAATTGCGGTCGCTCAATCCGCTGGCTTGCCCGGTCTTGCCGATGCAGCTGCGTCCGTTCTCGTGCGAGTTTTGGACGAGAATGAAGGCGACCCGGCATCTGCAGTCGAATTGGCAGAGCTCTACGAAGAGCAGATCGTTCGCCCGGTCCGGCTTTTGGCCGCTAAAGGAAAATGCCTCTACCGGCAGCAGGAAACAGATCGGTCCCTTGACGTTTATGCAGCCGTTGTACGCGACCTCGATGCATCCATACTGTTCAGGGCCGACATTTTCCGCGGAGCTGCGCTGGCCGCGGCGCGAGCGCAAAGTTGGGAGCTTTGCGCAGAGCGCTTTCGCGCCGGTCTCATCTCACTGATGCCGGAAGAGGCCATTGCCCGAGCCGTTGGGTTCGGCTTCGATTATGGCCTGGCGCTTTTTCTGGCCGACGATCTGCCAGGCGCCGTAGCAGCCTTTTCAGAGGCAGTCGAGGTGGCCACTGCGGGAGGAGAGAGATCGCTCGATGAAACCCTTCTGTCAGCGAGGCAGTATGGCTATGCCGCTATGGTGCGTATCCAGCTGTTCATGGCGGCTCCTTCCCAAGGTACCGATCACCTCACCTCACTGGTCGGGCGGGCAAGCTCTGGCGAGCAGTTCGCGTGGAAACACGATAGACCGATACCCAGTGAGTTCCTCGTTAGACAGCTTCTCGATTTGCAGATGCTGGCGCCAAACGCCGATCAAGCGACTATTCTTCAAGTGGCAAAGCGCCTGAGGTCGAGCCGGAACGTTGGACTTCAGGGAACACATTGGGAGACCTTCACAAGGCTCCCTGTCTTGACGGGCGACCTTGATGAGGTCATGCCGGACTGTCTACGCGAAGCCGCTTACTTCGAAAGGTTACTCGCCCTGAGGGAAGCGGGCGAAGACCATTATCAGGTGCTCGAAGCGGACCCTCCTTTACCGGCACTCTCCGAGGCGTACGCGGTGTTTGTCCGATGCCGAATCCTTGCAGTCATCATCGCGGAGATGGCGAGAGGCGGGCCCCTGGTGCTCCCGTTCGAGAAATGGCTCGCGCCCCTTCCGATCGACCAATCTTATGACGACCTCCGGGATTTTATATCATGTGGCCGGACGTGGTTCCTTGGGTCGAATGATCCCTGGCCTGAATTTGGTAGAGGGCAACCGACATGGGAAAGACGAACTCTCGCCGCGCTGTCGACGCTTGCGCGCGGTCGCACTGCGGCCGAGCTCCTTGCTGCACATGCGATGATCGCGTACGATCTAAACCGGCCGCCGCTTGGGGCAATCGTTGCCCGACCTCTGTCGCAACTGGTTACCGCGGCGTGGAACAACATCTGCGATACGCCGGCTTTTTTGGTCGCGCCGCGCTATTCCGTGCCGGGGCTCCGAGCGGCTATCGATAGCCCACAGGAGGGGTGGCCGCGCATCCGCGGCGTTCTCTTGGCTGCGCTTCCAGCCATCAACTCCCATGACGCCCTTGAGCTCAGACCCTACATCGAGGTTATTTCGGAAGGCTAACGCCCGCCACAGGCGCCGATTATTCCGGCCAAGCCTATGTCACGGTCTCTAGGCAAATCTTCGATTGATTGGCGCGCCCTACGAGACAGTCATGTGTGTGATGGTCAGGTTCAACACGTCCGGCCGTAAGAGGCGCAACACCGGTTGTATCCAACGAAATCATATACAAACATCAATTAATAATGCCGCGATTACGGGTCTTAGGTTCGACTCCCATCAAGGCGAAAACGCGCTCTACTTAAGCAGTCGACAACTACACCCGTTCGCTTAACCTGATGCTTTCCCTCGCTGGTGTTCCCAGTTCGCAGCTATGACCTCGGGGGAATCCTTGCCGCCGATGTTGACTATCGGCTGGGCAAAAGTCACCCCATTCTCCTGGAAGGCTTTCCGAAGCGATGCGTAGGCCGTGCGTTTGATGAAGCTCTGTTGGGCGGTTGGCACCGTGATCATTGCGAAACTGATCACGATTCCATACTCGGCGAAATCTTCGACACCCTTTAGCTTCAACGGCTCGATGAAGAAACGGGCTAATTCAGGATCCGCGAGCAACGCCTGGCCAATAGCCTTTCCGATCTTTCGAACTTTTTCGAGATCCGTGTCATAAGGAACGGTGACCAGTATTTTGGTCTTGGACCAGTCGCGGCTCATGTTCTCCACGGCACCCAACTCTCCAAAGGGAACCGTGAAAATCGGACCTCGATGATGCCTTAGCTTGACAGAGCGGAGGCTGAAACCCTCGACGGTCCCTCGATAATTCTTCGCCTGTATGTATTCGCCGACCCGGAAAGCATCGTCGAACAGATAGAAAAAGCCACTTATAATGTCGCGTACCAGCGCTTGTGATCCAAAGCCTATTGCCACTCCGATAATACCCGCTCCTGCGACAAGCGGCCCGATATCGACACCGATCTGCCCGAGGATCGTCAGGCCCGAAACGAGAAGAATAGCGACCGCGAGCACGTTTCGTAGGATCGGGAGTAACGTTTGCAGACGCGTGGAATGCTCAACGTCACCATTTTCGTTCGGTTCAGCCGAAGGCAGGCTTTGCTGAGCGAGCATTCGATCTATGGCGGCCTTCGCGAGGTGCCAGGCAACGTCAGCGACGAGAAGCACGAGCGCTCCGCGCAGGAGGCCGTAAAGGGCTTGATGAACTAGCGGGATATTCTGACCCGGGAAATTGATGTCGGTCTCCCAAACATACGCGAGCCATGCAAGAGCCAACGCCAGAACGAATGCCCTGCCTCCGCGCGCAAGCAAGATCGTTCGGCTGTTCGCCGGAATATGAAGCTTTCTAGAGGCGACGTCCTGCACGACACGCGTAATGGAGCGCAGGATTGGTGGAAGAAGCGCTGGATATACGCTCAACCAGAAAAACGCGCGCGCATCCAAACACCAAAGGAGCCAAGCGCCCACGAAATAGAGTGATAGCGCCGTGTTCACTGCCGCATCGCGACCTGCCGTGGTCCAGGTCAACCTCATGACGAGCATCAATATCACACAGGAAGCCAGGACCTCGATCGCTGTGACTACGTCCGGATCGATAAGCAGCACGTCGCCTACCATAATTGTGGCGGCGGTAAACAGCGACAAGCCGATCACGGTCTTGAGTTTCCGGCGAACGGCATAAGGCGCTACGTGGTCAACCAAGGCTGAAGCAAAGCGGTAGGCCACGAATAAAAGGAGATATGAGCCAGCAATGAGACGGACAGAGGGCGGAAGATTCACAGTAAAATAGAGTGGTGCGATGAGCACCGAGAGGACAAGTGATGGGAGGTATTGCTCCAGTCCATCCCAGTGATTCAACCGGTTCCGACGTATTGATCGCTCCGCCGCAGCGCCTGCGGCAACCAGCAAGGCAAAGGCAGCGGAAACTGGCAACGAGCCATTTTCCGTCACGTCACTTACAAGGATTTCTAACGCGCGGCGCGCCTCGTGCGGAATGAGGCTAATGGCTGAAAGAACCGCATGTATCCTCGCCCGCGTACGCTTCTCCCAGCTTACGATACCGACAGCTGCATCTTGGTCCGGTGCGGGAGCGGCTTGAGAGAAGAGATTTGATGTCGAAGCTGTAGGGATCGCCGGCTGCTGAAACTTACTTGCCCGCTCGTCATCGAGTCTGGAAATGCTCACCGTGGCCGCAGCGATGGGGTTCGAGCAAAGTATAACAATGAGTGTTAGCAGCCATTTCATATGGAACTCACGAGGGTGCGCCGTCGGATATGGCGATTGGTTGGTTCAGGATGATGCATTGCTTTGACGTCATCGCCCATCTGGACGGGCGTAGGTCCTCATCCTCCTAAGGAGTGCGCCACCTCGCCAAATTGCTAGGCACGATAGCCCCTGCCGGTAGGTCCTCTCTGTGTTTGAGCCAATCGCTAGCATTCGCGCTGGGCAACATCGAAAACGGTAGGGAACCTAGCCTTCCGTATGGTCTGCTTGGGTCGATTGCGAGGTCGAGACAAAGCGTCTTCTCCTCTAGGCTTTGGGGCAGTTCCGTATGGAACGAGCCATCACAGTAGATCCGGAGGACAAAATGCTGCAATCAGAGCCAGTCTTGCCTGCAGAGCCTCGGCCGACGCTTTCGATAAATGCCGCGTATGAATCAGACGCTGTTCCCGAGCCTTTAGCAGCTGTCATCCACGATCTCGGCAATCTTATTCAGGTCGCGACATCCGCCATCAATATTTTGTCGCGTACTCGCTGCATTTCTCGCGATAAGCAGGCCTCGCAGATCATTTTGAGCGCTCAGGCGTCGCTGGAGCGTGCCGGCGGCCTCGTTCGCCAGTCTCTCCGTTCCGCTCGCGGTGGCTATACGCCGGTCGATAGTGTTTGTGTCGGAACTTGCTTGTTCGATTTGAAAGCCTTGCTCGAAAAAATCTGGGAGCCAGAAATTCATCTCGAGGTTCAGGCAGAGCCAAACCTGCCTCGCCTGGCATGCAATGTGATTGGTTTCCAGACGGTGCTTTTGAACCTAATCGTCAATGCGCGTGATGCGATGCCGGACGGCGGCACGATACTGCTCGCTGCACGGGCGCTTGTTGCGGCTGGCGTCGCTGGCGTTGAAATCGTGGTCGCCGATGATGGTCTGGTATGACACGGGAAACGCTCGAGCGGGCTTTCACACCATTGTTCACAACACGGTCATCGCGCGAAGGCGGCTATGGGCTGTCCGCCGTTAAGACGTTCGTGCAGGCGGCCGATGGCGACATCCAGCTTGAAAGCGAGCCCGGTGTCGGCACACGAATTACAATGACCCTCCCAGCTTACGGGATCACATGATTTCAAACCGAGATTGAAGATAGCCAAAAGTGAGACGGCAACTTGACCCTTGCCAAAGTGAACGCGGACAAATATAGTCCGCGTTATGGCTCATATGACGGTTGGAGTTGAATACGGTCTGCATTGTCTGATGTGGCTGATGGGATCCCCAGGCAAGCCTCTCAGCAGCCGGGATCTCGCTGACTTACAAGGAATTTCTCCCAGCTTTCTGGCGAAAATCTTCCCGAAGCTTGAACGTGCCGGCATCGTTGCCGCATTTGAGGGGGTGAAGGGGGGGTACCGGCTAGCTAGATCGCCTGATCAGATCAGTGTGCTGGAGGTGGTGGATGCGATCGAGGGAAAAAAACCACTCTTCGACTGTCAGGAGATTCGCGGTCGCTGTGCGGCCTTTGACGGGAAGCCTCCGCCTTGGGCAACAAAAGGCGTTTGTGCGATCCATGCCGTGATGTTGCGTGCAGAGAAGGCGATGCGCGAGGCTTTGGCAACTCAGTCTTTGGCCGATATTGCCGAGGAATTTGGCCGTAAGGCGCCTGCAGAATTCTACGAGGACATCGATCGGTGGATCGAGAGCAGAGCCGTTTCAAAAGGCCCCGGCGGATCGACCTTGAATTAGCGTTCCGCGCCAATGGAAGTGCTGCAAGCGAAAGCAATCCACCTCTAACGAAATGGCATTCTGACTATGGATTTTTGGAGAAGGGTCATGAGTGATGGTCCAGTTTCTGATGATGACAAGAAAGCGATGAAATCCTGGCGGAGGGCCGGGCAATGACGGCGGCGGCGCTTATCGCCGATAGCCCGCTGGTAATCGTTGTCGATGACGATGCGGACGTTCGGAATTCGTTGCAAGAATTGATTGAATCCGTCGGTCTGGACGTGATTTGCTTTTAATCGCCACGTGAGCTTCTGACCGCGGCACTTCCTGACCGGCCAGGCTGCCTGGTTCTGGATGTACGAATGCCGGGATCAAGCGGCCTTGACCTCCAGCACCAGCTTTGCGAGCAGGGTAAAACCAAACCGATAGTGTTCCTCACCGGGTATGGTGACATTCCCATGTCAGTGCAGGCCATGAAAGCGGGTGCAGTCGATTTTCTGACCAAACCCGTGCGGGATCAGACCTTGCTCGATGCTGTGGTTGCTGGAATTAAACGAGATGTCGAGCAACGCAAGCTTGCGGAAAATACGCATGAGCACACATCGCGATTTGCGACCTTGACGCCACGTGAAAAGCAGATCCTCTATGAAGTCGCGCTTGGTCGGCTCAACAAGCAGATTGCTTTTGATCTGGGCATCAGCGAGGCTACCGTCAAGCTCCACCGTAGCAACGTCATGAGGAAGATGCAGACCATTTCTGTGGGGGAACTCATCCGAGTCTGGGACGCCTTGCCGTCCTCGTTACGTGACGCCTCGTCAATGCCATTATCTTCCTAGTTTTTTCCTGATCACATCAGGTCGGTTGCCGATTGACATCGGGTCGGCCCAAGCAAGCGGGATCCCAAGATCTGGCGTCTCAAACCTTGCCGTCTGACGAAGACCTTCAGCTAGCGCGCTGGCTATTGTCTCAGTTTATTGTAGCAGAAATCCTTCTATAGCTGCCGACCGTGTAAGCCTCCCTGACGTGTCGCGAAGCCTTACTCACCAGGGTGCGCGACCTCGCCTTTGGGACTATATGACCTCGTCCAAGGCTCGATATGCCGAAGGAGCATTATCGCGCAATCTTCCATCAGCGAAAACGTTCGATGGGAGAACCAGATGCGGAACGCGATCAAAACTCTTTTTCTCAGCAGTGTAATGAGTGCTGCGGCGTGCACCTTCGGTTTTGCCGGGGATGCTACGCTCAAGCCGACGATCGTGCTCGTACACGGCGCATTCGCAGAATCGTCGAGCTGGAACCGCGTTATCGATGAGCTGAAAAGAGACGGGTACAAAACCGTTGCTGCAGCCAACCCGCTGCGTGGCGTCGCCAACGATGGTGCAGCTGTCGCAAGTTATCTGCGTTCGGTACCCGGTCCGGTCATTCTCGTCGGTCATTCCTATGGAGGGCCAGTCATCACCGAGGCTGCGAACGACAGCCCTAACGTCAAGGCACTCGTCTACGTCGCAGCCTTCGCACCCGATGTAGGAGAGTCGAGCACCAGCCTTTCTGCGAAATTTCCAGGTAGTACGCTGCCAAGGACGCTGAACACCGTTGCATTGCCAGATGGGAACCGCGATCTCTACATCCGGCCCGACCTGTTCCACGATCAATTTGCGGCAGACGTTCCGCAGACGATATCCGAGCAGATGGCGTTCACGCAGCGACCGGTTTCCGAAGCCGCACTGGCGGAGCCAACGAAGAGAGCATCCTGGAAGTCACTCCCATCCTACGCGATCTACGGTGCGCGCGACCTCTGCATTCCGCCAGCGGTCATGAGCTTCATGGCGAAACGCGCCCATGCACGGAAAACTGTCGTACTCGACGGGGCTTCGCACGCCCTGATCGTGTCGAGGCCGAAGGAAGTGGTCTCGCTCATCGAGCAAGCAGTGCGCGATAGCCAAGAGGCCACGCCTGTCCACGGCTCCAACTGAATATCAATCACACAACTCAAACAAGGAGATCTTACATGAAAATCGTCGTCATAGGAGGCACAGGGCTTATCGGCTCTAAGACCGTCGCAAGACTTTCCAAGCTGGGACACGACGTCCTCGCCGCGTCGCCGAATTCCGGCGTAAACACTGTCACCGGAGAGGGCTTGGATGAAGCCCTTGCCGGAGCAGAGGTCGTCATTGATCTGGCAAACTCTCCCTCGTTCGAGGAAAAGGCAGCAATGGAGTTCTTCGAAGCGGCAGGGCGCAATCTCTTTGCGGCGGAAAAGAAGGCCGGGGTTCGCCATCATGTTGCATTGTCGGTTGTCGGCACCGACCGCATGCAGGCAATGGGATATTTTCGCGCAAAGCTGCTCCAGGAAGAGCATATCCAGAAATCCGGCATCCCCTTCACGATCGTCCATGCGACCCAGTTTTTCGAGTTTGTCGGTGCGATCGCACAGTCTGCAACCGAGGGCCCGATCGTTCGGGCACCGACGGGCGCATTCCAGCCCATCGCGGCCGACAACGTAGCCGACGCGATGGCAAAGGTTGCGGTCGCCGAACCAACGAACGCAATCACCGAGATCGCCGGCCCGGATCGGGGACCGATGAACGAGTTCATCGCTCGGTATCTGAAGGCGACAAACGATCCACGCACTGTCACGGCTGATCCAAAGGCCCGCTACTTCGAAGTCGAGATCGACGACCGGACGCTGGTACCGGATGCCGGTGCTCACATCGGCGATATCAGGTTCGAGGACTGGCTGAAAGCTAACTCGGCACAACAGAAGTAAGTGGCTCTATCTCAGGTCCGCTTGGCAGCGAAATCGTCCAGGCGGACTGCTCACGAATAAGGAAACTGACGATGTTGAAATTGCTCATCTGCGCGAGTGCCTGTGTGCTGTCGTTGGCCGCATCTGTTTCGGCCCATGACGCCATAGGCGAGGATGTGAAGGTCGTATATGACCAACCGCTTCCGAATGTTCCGGGAAAAAGCTTGAAGGGTGTGCTCGTCGAATATGCACCCGGTGGCTCCTCTCCAGCACACACCCATCCGGACTCAGCTTTCATCTATGCGACTGTCCTGGAAGGTGCGATCACCAGCCAGGTCAACGGCGGGCCTGTCACAGTCTACCATGCGGGCGAGAACTTTTCTGAATACCCGGGCGATCACCACGCGGTTAGCGAAAACGCAAGCAAGACCGAACGTGCGCGTCTTCTGGCGGTCTTCGTGGTCGATACGTCCGAAACCAATCTCACGAACTACGAGAAGTAAGTTTGCCAACAATCCGTCCGCGCGGCGTAGCCCGCGGACTTGGTCGGCGATTGTCCCGCATTGAGCAGGACGATCGCCGGCATACCGGAGTGGCGCTGCCGCCGCGCCACTCCGGTTGACATTTCGCGATAGAAGACGGATCCGGCAGCGGCGCGGTCTCGTCAGGAGAATGCGATGCGCATCGAAAAACTCTACCCCATGATCTCGGCTCGCTTGATGATTATAGATGTAGCGGCCACGGTGCAGACCGCCGCTGCGACACTGTCCAATCCCGGAATCGGGCTCGCCATTATCTGCTCACCCGATGGCAGAGCAAAGGGTGTGCTCAGCAAATCCGATCTCATCCGTCATATTGCCGATCACGGACGGTCGAACTCGGTCGAAGAGCTCATGAGTCCCAAGATCATTGCCTGTCAACCGGCGGATGATCTGCAATCGGCTTGGCAAATCATGATCAGCAATCGCCTACAGAACATGCCGGTTCTCGGCGCCGAGGGCAGACCTCTTGGAGTGCTCGATATGCGGGATGCTTTGAAGGTGCTCTACGAACAAGAGCAACTGCAGGAACAAATGATGGAGAACTATATCGCCGGGATCGGCTACTGACGGCTCCATTGCCAGTGCAGCGCCCCGGATCTCAAACAAGCACATCACCCACTCAGCAATCCACTACAAATTCGGGGAAAATCGATATGCCACAAGTTCAATATGGTGATCTGGCCAGCGATCCTGTTGCATGGCTTATCATTCTCGGCATTGCCGGAATGATCGTCTGGAAGCTTATTGGTCCGGCCCGCTCGAACCTGCGGCTCGTCGTGCAAATCGTATTTTTCGGCGCCATGACATCGGTCCTTGTTTTCGGGCGGATCCCGCTTGGTCAATCAGGTGGTTTTCAATCGGGTGATGAGCATACGTTTTTCGTCATTCTTGGGCAGATGCTATGGTGGTTGCACCTCTCCTGGGCCGTCATCGGATTTGTGCGCATTTATCTCGTGCTCGAAGGCCGGCCGCGTGAAGCGCGGCTTCTCCAAGACATTGTTGTCGGCGGCGTCTATTTATGCGTCACGCTATCGGCTCTCGCATTCGTGTTTCGGTTGCCGGTTGGAACCTTGATCGCGACCTCCGGTGTAATTGCCATCGCGCTCGGGCTTGCTCTGCAAAATACCTTGGGCGACGTTTTCTCCGGCATCGCTCTAACGCTTGGTCGCACATTTGCACTCGGAGACTGGATACGCCTTAACGACGGCATGGAGGGGCGAGTGGTCGCCAGCACGTGGCGCTCGACACAAATATTGACGATAGCCAATAATGTCGTCGTTTTGCCGAATAGTGCATTGGCCAAGCTCGGCCTCACTAACGTCAGCCGCCCGACAGAGACGCATCTTCTGCAATTGAATGTGAGGATCAAGCCGACAAGAACACCCTCGGCGATCGAGGCTGTACTTAACACTGCTCTGGCCGGCTGCAACTTGATTATCAAAGATCCGGCGCCGATGGTCGCCCTCAAAAGTATCGATGCCAATGCCGTCGACGCGGACATCTATGCACGTGTTAAGGATCCAATGCGGATGGCAAAAGCTCGAAACGAAATCATCGATCTGCTTCATCGCCATTGCAGAGCGGCTGGCCTGCAACTCGCACCGTCCGCATCCTCTGTGCTTTTCGCGGATGCAACAAGCGGAGCGGATTTCCACCAGCCCGCCGACGAGCGGTTCATCGAGCTCATCGACCAAAATACAATATTCGCAACACTCGCCAGAGCAGACAAGGATCTGCTTGCCCGTTCTGTCAGATCGCGGGTCTTTGCACAGGGGGCCTCGATAATGCCCCAAGGCAAGCAACCTTCCTCATTTTTCGTGATTGATTACGGTGTAGTCGCCGTGACGCAGCATGGATTGGAGCAAAGACGCCTTTCACCAGGTGATTTCTATGGCGACGCGAGCTTGTCATCATCACTCAATGACTGCAGCCTCACGGCTATATCCGCCGTGAAAATATGGGAAATTAGCCGCGCTGATCTCTCAGATCTGTTCAGAAGCAGGCCTGAACTGGCCAACGAGATTACTGCAAGGCTGGCGATGCATGAGGAAGAAGCCCGGCGCGTCGCTCATGCAGATGCGAAAGATGATCATACGCCCCACGCTATTCTGAGATCGATCCGTACAATCTTCACCAACTAATCAAAACCTAGCCTTCGGAACAGGTTCGCCATCGATTTTTTCAAGCTATCATTTCCCTCTAGCCGTTGAACACTGATCAAGTCCGATTGTCACTGGACCATGATGTTCTGGCTGAAGGGGAGCGTTGGTCTTGGATATTGGTGGGCGCTTAAATGACGGTACGTTGTCTCGGCGGGTGATCGAGCCAATAAAGCTTTTGCTTTCTCGATTACCCGATGCACGGTATCTAGGATTATTCTTTTTTGCCTATCTCCTTGGCTGTGGGTTTGCTCAGCTGCTTGCGGTCGTGCCAAGCACGGGCATCTCAGTATGGCCCCCCGGCGGCCTCTTTATCGCAACACTTCTCTTTGCGGGGAAAGGTACGTGGCCGTGGTGGATTGTATCGGGCGCGGGCGCCGAACTCGCTGCGAACGCTTTGTGGTTTCATAGCCCGTTTGTCGCTGCAGCTGTGATGTATATAGGCAACGCGCTGGCGGCGATGATCGGGGCCTGGATTGTGCATCGCGTCGCCGGGCAGAGCCACCGGTTCGAGACCTTGAAGGAGGTCGTGACCCTCATCGTTTTCGGAGGAGGGCTGGCGCCGATCATCAGCGCGACGGTTGGAAGCGTAGCACTTGCATGGTTCGACATTCAGTCGCAATCTTTTACTACGGCTTGGCCGCTTTGGTGGATTGGAGACGCGACCGGAGTGCTGATTGTTGCTCCGCTTGCGCTGGTGGTTTTTCAGAGCTGGCGAGATGCGAACCGGATCTCGATCCAACGTCTAATTGAAGCTGGTGCGCTGTGCCTCGTTCTTCTCGGTCTCGCCGCATTGACACTGAGCGGCTATCTTCCGTTCGCCTACATCATCATGCCGCCCTTGCTCTGGGCTGCTGTCCGCTTTGAATTCAAAGGCGCTGCCGCGGCACTCGCCATACTCGCGGTGTTCACCGTTCTATTCACCGTATCGAGCAGCGACCAGGTCATCGACGATCAACTTACGGAGAAGCATCGGCAGGTCATGCTCCAGCTCTTCCTGGCGATCTCAGCCTTTTCGGCACTCGTCGTCGCCGCGGTTTCAAGAGAGCATCAGCTCGCTTTACGTGCGTTTGAAGACAGCGTCGAGACGTTTCGGAACCGGGAGCGGGAGTTCTCGCAACTTGTCAACATGGTGCCGAGTTACTTGTGGCGACTAAGCGCGGAAGGTGATCCGGTATTCTTCAGCCAACGGGTCGTCGATTTCTTCGGACTGGACGTCGGTGACTATGACACCTCGGAGAAACAGGGGCTTTCTGCATTTATCGAAGCCTTGGTCCACCCTGAAGACGCGGAAGCTTTCGCCGCGGCTCTTCAGCAGTCTTTTGAAACTGGCAACCCATTCTCCTTAAAATACCGCCTGCGCGGGAAGGATGGCATTTATCGGTGGGTCGCTGGACGGGCAGAAGCGCTTCGCGGCGACGACGGCAAGATTATCCAATGGTACGGGCTATCCCAGGACATCGAAGATCAGGTTCGATCGGATACGGCGCTTCACCAAAGCAAGCAACAGCTGGAGCAAATGCTGGAGGCTGTCCCGTTCAACGTATTGAGCTTCTCGCCTTCTGGTCAAATGACCTATGCGAGCCAACGGTATTTGAATCAGGCTGGGACGCCGTCTCCACACGTCAAAGACTTTGATGCTTTGGCCCTGGAAGTAGTCCATCCAGACGACTTTCCTGTCATGTTTGCCCGGGCCAAACACGGGTTTGTAACTGGTGAGCCGTTCATCAACCGGTTTCGCCGGATATTGACGGATGGAAGCTACCGCTGGATCGAGGCGCGGGCGCAGCCGTTGAGAGGAAAAGATGACACAATCGTTCAATGGTATATTGCGTCGATCGATATTGAGGAGGAGATGAAGGCCCAGGAGGCATTACGCGAGCGAGAACGCTTCCTATGGCAGTTGGTGGAAACATTGCCGGCGATGATCGACTGTGCAGGGCCGGACGGAGAGCCGCTCTATCGCAGCCAGCAGCTTCGAGAGTTCTTGGGCTACAATCTCGATGCGCTGGATGGCAGCGGGAAAACCCGGCTCGATGGAACTCTCGATTCAGGTGTGCATCCCGACGATGTAGCTGGCGTCAAAGAACAATATCATCATTGCCTGATGACGGGCGAGCCATATGCCCGGCGACATCGGTTGCGGCGGCATGACGGAGAATATCGTTGGGTAGAGACCCGAGCAGCTCCGATGCGGAATGATGCGGGAGACATCGTCCAGTGGAATGTGATTTGCCTCGACATCGATGGAGAGGTTTGGGCCCAGGAAAATCTCCGCATGGCGCAAGACAGCTTGGCGCGCGCCAGCCAGGCTGCAAGTCTTGCGGAACTGTCTGCGTCTATCGCGCATGAGGTCAATCAGCCACTGGCTGCAGTGATGAACTATTCGAATGCCTGCCAGCGCTGGATGACGATGGACCCACCGAACATCGAGAGAGCAAAAAAAACGGTTGATCGCATCATTCACAGCGCCAACTCGGCTGCCGATGTGGTCGCCCGTATCCGTGCTCTGTTCAAGCAGGATAGAGATACGCGAGACAGCACCTCCATCGACAAGATTATCTTTGAAATTCGAGATCTTTTGGCCTCCGAAGCGTCGCGGCGCGGGATACGTATTGAGCTCGATCTGGAAGTGGGCCTGATACTTGCGCCCTTCGACCGCGTCCAAATCCAGCAAGTCGTCATGAACCTCGTTCGCAATGCGATGGATGCAATGACATCCGTTCCGAATAGAAGAACAGTGACGGTGAAGGTTCACCGAATGGAAGATGTGGTTCGAGTGTCAGTTAGCGATTGCGGTCGAGGCGTTCAATTTCCAACCAAGATCTTCGAACCTTTCTTCACGACGAAGGACCAGGGAATGGGGATGGGTCTTTCGATCTCTCGTTCGATCGTCGAAGCGCACGGCGGCCAATTGTGGTCTGAAAAAAATGAACCTCAGGGCGCGATCTTCATTTTTACCTTGCGAGCCGCACTGGATCCCATCGGTTAACTGCAAGCGTTCAGTGCGTTCTTATTGTTCGTCCCGAACCTTGCATCGCAAAGAGTTTCAATTGGATAGCAGACCGGTCGATAGCGAATACGGGGCATGCCGCGGTCTATGGAGGAGAATATGAACCAACGCGCGGCAGTGATTGCAGTTGTCGATGATGATCCACAAGTGCTTGAGTCTCTCCAAGAGCTCCTGGAATCAGCCGGGTTTACCCCACGAACCTTCTCGTCTGGCGCTGCGTTTCTGGCTGTTGGTCTTAGCGAGGTCGACGTTCTGATTACCGATATCGGGATGCCGGATATGGACGGTTTCGAATTGCAGGCCTGTGTCGAGGAAAAACATCCTCACATTTCCATATTTCTAATAAGCGGCAGGCACGAGAAGTCGGATCGAAAATCATCCCGCACTGAGAAGATCTTGCGAAAGCCATTCGATGGCCACGCCTTGCTGGAGTCGATCCGAAGAACGCTGGCAACGCATCACTAAATCCTGGCGAGAGAGCCACAGCTCACCGCGCACTGGTATTAACGGTGATCGTCTAAGCTGAAAACATACTCGCTATAGCCCTATGGCTAGGCCGCCCTCGTAGAGCGCCCAATCGACCGCCGGCGGGCAGCAACCTACAATCCGAAGCGCAGTCTCGTCATCCCGATGCTCTGACATCGCAATACGGGTGCTTTTCACGACGAAGCGCTGTGACAATTCCACGTATTCTAGATCAAAAGGAGACAAGCATGAGCGCAGTTAATGCTTTACGCGCCGATCAAGTTAGAACGGAAGAACTCGTTCCGTCGCGTTACGCCGTTCAGATCGGTGAGATCGAAGTGCTGGTCATCAGCGACGGTGTTCTCCCGCTACCTACAAAGATGCTAGGGCACAATGCGCAAGCGTCCGAGCGTGCGGCCTGGCTTGGCGAAATGTTCTTGCCCCAGGACGCGTTCGACTGGTCGTTGAACGTCGTTCTCGTCCGCCACGGCGAGCGGACGATACTCGTCGACGTCGGTCTTGGACTTGACCCGGATCTGAACCTGCCGAGGGCCGGACAGGTGGTCAGGCGGCTCGAAGCGGCCGGTGTCGATCTCGGATCGGTCACCGACATCATCATCACTCATATGCATATGGATCATGTCGGCGGGCTCCTCGTCGAAGGTGTCAAGAAACGGCTGCGTTCCGATCTTCGAATTCACGTTGCGGCCGCCGAACTCAACTTCTGGGAAAACCCGGACTTCACGCATGTGAATATGCCGCAGGGGTTTCCTGACGCACTCCGCGCCGCAGCCAAGAAATTCGCTGCAGAATATCGAGACCTCATCAACACGTTCGAAGATGAGTATGAAGTCGCACCGGGGATCG
This sequence comes from Agrobacterium tumefaciens str. B6, assembly GCF_001541315.1. Taxonomy (GTDB): domain Bacteria; phylum Pseudomonadota; class Alphaproteobacteria; order Rhizobiales; family Rhizobiaceae; genus Agrobacterium; species Agrobacterium radiobacter. The sequence continues at coordinate 92,699 of NZ_LMVK01000008.1, forward strand.
TCATTCACCGTACAGGCGGACACACGCCAGGGCACAGTGTCGTGCGTCTTTCATCGGGCGGCGACCGGCTGACATTCGCTGGCGATGCGATCTTCGCGGTCGGTTTTGATCATCCCGACTGGTACAATGGCTTCGAGCACGACCCGGAGGAGGCCGCTCGGGTCCGGTTGAAGCTTCTGAGGGAACTGGCCGACACCGGCGAACAGCTGGTTGCGACGCATTTGCCTTTCCCATCGGTAGGGCGGGTGGCGACAGACGGCGAAGCCTTCCGCTGGGTCCCCGTCTTCTGGGATTACTGATCGAATAAGCACTTAAAGTTTGGTGCCGTATGCGATTGGTCGAAGACCTCATCGCTTACGGCACTTCCTATTTGGTCAGGCGCTTAACGAGCATTCGATTTTTGCCCGGCAGACGTGCGATGTCTGTGGCGACCTTACCGATTGCCAGTCGATCGCACCGTTCGATGGCACAGGTTTTCACAAGAAGAATCCAAGCCCTTGCATAAGAGCGCATCGGCATCGGATTCTGTTCATTTTCAATGGAAACAGAACAATGCAGCATCTCAAGAACAAAATTGCCGTCATAACCGGCGGCAACAGCGGGATCGGCAAAGCCACTGCTCAACTCTTTGCCGATGAAGGCGCGCAAGTCATCATCACCGGCCGGCGGGCGGATATAGTCGCCCGGGCAGTCAACGAAATTGGTCGGGGAGCTGTGGGTTTCGTAGGTGATACCGCCGATCTGGAGCATCACCAGAAACTGGCCGAAATGATTGCCGAGAAATTCGGCAAGTTTGATGTTTACATGGCCAATGCCGGCGTCATCAATCTCACGGCCTCCAGCAAGGTGACGCCGGAAGAATATGACCAGCACTTCGCCATCAACACGCGGGGTGTCTTCTTCGGAGTGCAGGCGATGGCGCCGTTGATCAGGGATGGCGGCAATATCATCGTCACAAGCTCGCTCGCCGCAACAAAGGTACTGCCTGATCATACGGTCTATGCCGGATCCAAGGCAGCCGTTTCTGCCTTCGCTCGAAATTGGGCAATCGAGCTGAAACCACGGAAAATCAGGGTCAACATATTGAGCCCAGGACCTGTTGAGACCGCAATTTTGGGCAAGCTCGGCGTTTCTGAAGAGCAGCTCCCGGATTTCGAGCAGCATATGGCGTCGCTTATCCCCGCCGGGCGCATGGGTCGGCCAGAGGAGCTTGCGCGCGCGGCGCTGTTTCTTGCATCTGATGCTGGCAGTTTCGTCAACGGGATCGAACTTCACGTTGACGGCGGCATGACGCTGGTATGAGATCGATCAGACGGTGTCACAGGGCAGCCCTTCGCCATTCGCTCGGTGTCAGACCTGTATGACGTTTGAATGCGACGCTGAAAGCTGTCAGCGTCGCGTAACCCTGCCGCTCTGCAATCTCGGTCACTTGTAAACGAGGATCGCGAAGCATCGCCATCGCGCGCTCCATCCGCCGTTGACGTAGCCATTCATGTGGGCTGACGCCCGTACTTTTCTTGAAAGCCCTGCAGAAATGAAAACGCGAGAGGTTTACTCCGTCTGCGAGCGCTCCAAGCGAGATGTCTCTGTCATCGTCCGAGGAGAGGCGCTCGAGGCTCATCCGCAGGACATAGGGAGAAAGCCCGCCCGAGGTGTTACTGAACGCCTCAGCGATATCTCGGTGGGCTTTGACGACATGAATTGCGATCAACGTCGTAAGCTGCTGACGATATAGATTTTCCAGATATGCCGGTTCAACTGAAGGCTCAATCGACTTTTCGAGAAGCGTTGCCAGTAGGCTGTCGGGTCGCGCCGTACTTTCCACCAGCGAGGTCGTGGGGCCAGGGCATTCCTTGGCGATCTGCTCGAGCAGTTCGGGCGCCATGTAAGCCTGCACGATATCCATTGGGCCATGTATGTCCCAGCGGGAGCTGGATCCGGCTGGGATAAATGTAATTGAGCCCCGGCGCCCCACGGACGAGTGGCGGTCCCGCCCGGATATGCGCTCGAGACGCTGCATCGCTCCGAGATAGGTCATCACCACATGGTCGGACATCGGTTTCACGATGTCATGGAACGGTTGATGTTTCCAGCGGGCAAGCCGGGTTTCGAAAGGATCGTGCACGCTAAAGAATGTTAACGGCGAGGTTCGCAGGACGCGTTCCATTTCGACGTCGGCCTGAACTGGCGGCGCTGGTTGATCGGAAGCGTCCATTGCGTCCTCTTCAAGGACGCACTTTTCAATATCGGACGTGTATTTCTTGGTCGTCGTGTGAGCCACGAGTGCATCCTTCCTTCGGCTCTTTGTTGGAGACGTGGAAGGACGATATGCAACAGGCCGTGCAGAAGGTATCAGTCGTTGGAATACATCATCTAAGCTATTGTTCGTGCCGCCTGCACGAATTCGTATAGCGTCTTGGCCAATAGAGAAGGCGCTCAAACCGAATGGCAGATCGGTTATCTTACATCGCTATGAGACCTGACCTTTTTCATAGGATTAAGGCAATGAGAGTAGAGAAGGCGGCACAGGTCATGAGCCGCCTCCCGGCGCTGCTCAGCTTCTAACGAAAGCAAGCAGGTCTTCGTTGATTACGGCAGCGTGCGTCGTGCACATCCCGTGCGGCAGGCTTGCGTAGGTCTTGAGTGTCGAGTGCTTGAGAAGCTTGGCGGAGAGCGGCGCAGAATTGGCAATCGGAACGATCTGGTCGTCGTCACCATGTAAGACAAGTGTCGGCACGGTGATCGTTTGCAGATCGTCCGTGAAATCAGTTTCTGAAAACGCCTTGATGCCGAGATAGTGTGCATTGGCAGCGCCCATCATAGCCTGCCGCCACCAGTTATGAATGATCGCATCGATCGGTTTAACGCCATCCCGATTGAAACCATAGAATGGGCCGCTCGGCAGATCGAAATAGAACTGGGATCGGTTGGCGGCAAGCTGGGCACGAAGATCATCAAAAGCCTCAATCGGGAGCCCGCCAGGGTTATTCACCGTCTTGACCATGATCGGAGGTACAGCACCGATAAGGGCCAGCTTCGCGACACGACCATGGGGTTGACCATGTCTGGCGACGTAGTGGGTGGCCTCGCCTCCGCCTGTGGAGTGACCTATGTGGATCGCGTTTCGTAGATCCAGATGTTTGGCGACGGCGGCGAAGTCTGCTGCGTAGTGCTCCATGTCGTGGCCGTTGCTGGGTTGGCCTGACCGCCCATGGCCACGGCGGTCATGCGCAATTACGCGATAACCTTTGCCGAGGAAGAACAACATCTGAGCATCCCAGTCGTCCGATGAAAGTGGCCACCCGTGGTGAAAGACGATCGCCTGAGCATCCTTTGGCCCCCAGTCCTTGTAGAAGATCATAACGCCATCGGCAGTGATCACGTAATTCTTGTGTTCGTTCGCACTGTTGGTGCTCGAACCCCTCTTCTCGTTTGTTTTTGCAGAAACGCTCAACGGCGCTGCCGCAAGAATTGGCGCAGAGAGACCGGCAACCAAAAAATCACGGCGGAACGGCTTCGCCGGCGCGGGGAGGCGGTTATTGATAAAGGGGCGAGTCGAGGAAAAGCTCTCAATCATATTTATCTCCGTTGTGAGCCATTAACGGGAATAGTTCTACTCAAATCGATCAGGGCGAGACCTTGTGGGGTTGCTGTAAGTATCGTGTGATTGCCAGTTTCAGAATACGTGCAAAGAGCGAGCGGCAGCTGATGAGGCTATCTCTCGGCACTTCGGCAGCGATCGATAATTAGCCTCACCTTGCTTTACCCGCGTTAGGTACAATTGCTCGTGCGGGAAAGGCCACAACACCGGAAACAGGTTGAGCAAAAAGGATCTTGAAATCCTGTAGCGCCCTTATGGCTCGCCTTTAAAAAAGAAACGCCGCCCTGGATAGCCCAAGGCGGCAAAGAGGTCAGTGTCTATTTTCGTTAGTAGTCCCAGGGCGCAGGCACCCAACGGTACAGCTTCTCAGATGGCGCCACTCGTCCCAGCGACGGAAACGGTAAGTGTGTAGAGACAAGCCAAGAACCCGTTCCGGCCAGTTCTTCCATGAGCCGAAGTCGAACGTTCGTAGCCTCCTCCGGGTCGTGCTCGAAACCATTGTGCCACTCAGGATGATCGAAAGATACGGGAAACAATGCATCCCCGCCAAACATCAGTCTTTCGCCTTTGGAAGAGATGCGAACCACACTGTGACCAGGCGTGTGGCCTCCCGTCTTCGAAACGGTCACGCCTGGTGCAATCTCAACCTCTTGCTCGAATGTCATAAGGTTATCTGCATAGACGGAGAGGAATTCTTTCGAGGCACCACGAGCGAGTTCTGCAAGATCCGGAGGCATCGCTGTGCGCGAAAAATCCGGGGCGTCCCAAAACGCAGCCTCCGCTGCAGAGAGATGAACACGAACGCTACTTGGTAGACGGTCCTTTACGCCCCGTACGAGAAGCCCTCCCACATGATCGAAATGCATGTGGGTCAACACAACGTCTGTTACCGAGCCGAGACCAACGCCCGCGGCTTCGAGCCGCGTCGCGAACTGGCCGGCACGAGGAAAGTTCGGGTACTCTTCTCCTAAACCACTGTCGATTAGTATCGTTTGATGGCCGCTGCGAACAACTACAGCGTTCAACGCCCAATCGAAAGCTTCGTGATCGAGGAAGCGCTCATCAAGCCAGGCATTGCGTGATCCTGGATCAGCATTGGTTGCCATTGACTCAGCAGGGGGTGTCAAAATGCCATCACTTATGATGATCACTTCAATGTCGCCGATGTTGATGACATAGCGAGACGGTACCAGTTCGTCCCGCGAGGATTTAATATTTCCGGTCAATTCCAAATTCATTGTTTGCTCCGTTAAAGAGTGATGGGCTCGGCGGCAAGGTGATAGTCAATGTTGCCAGCCGCTATCTTTCTAACCTTCGCGGGACAGCGTTTGAGCTCTACGTGAGTATCAGCACATACGACGAAAGCTGTATCCAGTTCGAACATAGGCGACATAAGGGACGCTTTGGGGAGGCGGCGAAAACTGGTCGAACTGTAGCGCATTGACCCGCGCTCAATGTGGAGGACGGGGTACAGCCGAACAGGATCTTCGTCAGCGGACAAAGATGTCAGCCGATCGGGAGAACTAACGGAACCTGCAGCTGGCTAAGGTCGCGAACAAATATGGCGAACTTGCTATTTCTGGCGGGGCTCAATCGTAGCCCCGACGATGTCACGTTCACATAATGCCTAAACGTCGGCGGACTCGAACGGACCTGTACTGTTGGACTTAGCAAGAGCGAAACCTGATCGGCAAGCGGCGATAAGTATGCCTCGAGAGTTCGGCCCACTCCTGCGGCCAAAAATCTTGCGGCCTAATAGTTCAGCCGGCGCCAGCCTTAGGCTTTGGCTGCAGTCCTGGCATTGGATATCGATGCAGGAGTAAGATGACGCGGAAATACAGCTAACGCGCGCCTGGCGCTACATTGGCGAGGTTCGCGTCAGCCGAAATGTTATTAGATTAGGCCTTCTGCCTTCATCGCCACGCTGGTGTTCAAGCGCGATTTCAACCTTTCGCGATAGTCGACGAGATGCGGTTCCAAGCCCAGCGAATAGCGCTCTGCCCACAATAACATCACGAAAAAGTAGAAGTCCGCAACGGTGGGCTTCTCGCCGAAAAGAAACACTCCCTTGAAGCTTTTCGACAAAAACACAAATCGGGGGATCAGGGCAGCTTTGGCACGAGCGATCTCGTCTGCGCTTCGATGAGACCAGAGAGACTCAAACCCCTGATGCAGCTCCGAAGAGATGAACGCCAGCACTTCGAGCAGGCGTGTGCGACCGAGATTGCCCTCGACGCCGAGCTCGGGGTAGATCGACGCTATCCAGTCCAGTATCGCTACGTTTTCGCTGATAATATCGCCGTTGTCCAAGACGAGTGCTGGCACATATCCTTTCGGGTTGATCTTCGTGAAATCGTCACCGGAGGAAGTGATTTTTGTCTGCAAGTCGACACGTTCGATCTCGAAATCGGCACCTGCTTCTCTGAGAGCGATATGATCCGAAAGGCTGCATGCGCCTGGATAGTAGTAAAGTCTCAAGGGACCCTCCTGTTTGTGATGTGCAAAAGCGACCACTGAAACTGTCGGTCGATTTCACGCAGGAGATAAGGGGTTCGCCGGGTCCGGAAAATTAGACTAGGGGATAGCCTGGTCTAGTGGGTTCCCGCTCTGAGTACACCAATCGGAGATAGACTATAGCGCGGTGGAGTAGGCTTTCCCCTGATTGAGAGCTCGAAGCGCTGTTAATTGCGGGTCGTAGGTTCGATACCTATCAAGGCGAAGACGCGGAAGGGCATTTTGCTTGGATCCATGCCCCACTCGCAGTGGCAGCATTGCGTATTAGTGCGGCCGCTCGGACTTAATCGGCGTCTTCGGAGGGCAGTCCGAACGTGGGTCGTTGTCAACCTAACCTGACGGATCTCTTCCCGGAAAAGAAGATGGCGCCTGTTGCCGGCGATCCGCAGCGCGGCAGGTATCTCAGCTGGCTCGCCTGGTATGCCGGTGTGGTCGAACCTGTGCTGATCATGCAGGCCGCCGGGATTTCGCATCCTTTTGTGGATTTCACCTTCCGCAGCCCGGCGGAGCTTGCGGCACGCCTCGAAACCGCGCTCAAGGATAACCCTTACCTGATGGGAGAGCGATACACAGCTGTCGATCTGCTGCTGCATTCACCCTTTGCCTGGTACCCTGCAGCGACGCCGGAGAGCGACGTGGTCAAGGCCTGGATTGAGCGCTGCGGCGAGCGACCATCGCTGCAATGGACCGCCGACTATGATGCCCGCACCGTGGTTGCGGCCTGATTATTGGCACTGGCCGCTCCGATTGTGCTGCCACTTTCGTGTGAGATTGCGTAGCGGCTACGGAAACATCGCGAGCACCACGGCTGATGCTGCCGGGTTCGACCGCTACGCCCCGAAGACTTTTCAGGTGAGGTAACGCGGTCGAGACAAGTGAATGCTTCTTGGCTAGACAGAGTGACCTCACTTGGCCAAGCAGGCGTTACCGCTTAATTTTGTCCCGTATAGTGTCGACTGATTGCTTGATTGCTCGCAAGGCTTCGGCATCCATTCCAACGGCTTCTTCGATACAGCGCATAATATCGGCGGCGTGGGATCTGAGCGCGCCGCCTTTCTCCGTCAGGTGGATGAGCACCTCCCGTTCATCACTGCGGTTCCGGGTCCTAGTGATCAACTCGGCCGCCTCCAGCCGCTTGAGGAGCGGCGTGGGGGGACTGGAATCCAAAAACAGTGTCTTGCCCAGTTCCTTTACGGACTGGCCGTCGCGATGCCAGAGCGTCACCATGACCAGATACTGCGGATAGGTCAGGGCGATTTTGTCGAGCAGCGGCCTGTAGAGCTGTGTGAATGCGTGGCCTGCCGAATAGAGAGAAAAGCACAGCATGCCGCTCACGTCGGTTAGACTGGTTTCTGTGTCAGATGGGACGTTTGTCATAACGGGCTCCTTTCCCTTTAAATAGTTTGTGCGCGATTTAATTGCAAGCGCTTGACAGGGTACAACGCTGCGAGCATATAGATCGCACACAAATTGATTGTGCGCGTTTTATTAAATGACAGGAGTACAGCATGTCCAGTTTCACCACCACCGACGGTACCCGCCTCTTCTACAAGGACTGGGGTGCAGGGCAGCCGATCCTCTTTGCCCATGGCTGGCCGCTGTCGTCCGACGCCTGGGACCAGCAGATGCTGTTCTTCAGCCAGAACGGCTTCCGCGTCATCGCCCACGATCGCCGCAGCCATGGCCGCTCGGATCAGACTTTCGACGGCAACAATATGGACCAGTATGCCGACGATCTTGCTGAACTGATCAATGCACTCGACCTGTCGGACCTGATCCTGGTTGGTCATTCAACCGGTGGCGGCGAGGTCTCGCATTATATCGGCCGTCATGGCACGGCTCGTGTTGCCAAGGTGGTTCTGGTGGGTGCGGTGCCGCCGCTGATGCTGAAGACCGTTGACAACCCGAACGGTACGCCGATGGAGGTATTCGACAGCATCCGCGAAAACACCGCGAAGAACCGTTCGCAGTTTTTCTTCGATCTGACAGTGCCCTTCTACGGCTTTAACCGGGAAGGTGTCGCGAGCAATGACGGCATGCGGGAAAATTTCCGCCGTATCGGACTTCAAGGCGGCATCAAGGGCCAGTACGATTGCATCCGCGAGTTCTCTGAGGTCGATTACACCCGGGATCTGAAGAGCATCGACCGCCCGACGCTGATTATCCATGGCGATGACGACCAGATCGTTCCGATCGATGCCTCTGCCCATCGGGCTGCGGACCTCGTGGCCGATGCCACGCTGAAGATCTATTCGGGCGGCTCCCACGGGCTGGCAGAGACTGAGGCTGATCGTTTCAACGCCGACGTGCTCGCCTTTATCCGCAGCTGAACATCCGTTGCTTCATTTGTCGCAGTCTGCGCATTTTTCTCCACCATGTGAACCGAAAGAAGGAACTACCATGTCCAAGTTTGTTGCCAGTCTTGCCGTTGCCGGCGCACTGCTGTCGAGTAATGCCGTTGCCCAGCCTGCAAAGCCCACCGTCGTTCTCGTTCACGGAGCCTTTGCCGACTCCTCGAGTTGGAACGGCGTGACCCGGATCCTGCAGAAGGATGGCTACCGTGTCGTTGCCGCCGCTAATCCATTGCGCAGCGTCTCATCCGACGCCGCCTATATCTCCGACGTCGTTGCGAGCATCGGCGGACCTGTCGTTCTCGTCGGCCATTCCTATGGCGGCCAGGTGATCACCACCGCCGCTAATGGCAGGGAGAATGTTAAGTCGTTGGTGTATGTGGCGGCGTTTGCGCCGGATGAGGGAGAGGCGGCTGCTGATCTTGCCGGAAAGTTCCCGGGCGGGACGCTCGGCCAGGCACTCGCTGCACCTGTCAAGCTGGCGGACGGCGGGACCGACCTCTCCATCGATCAGGAGAAGTTCCACGATCAGTTTGCTCACGACGTCGGTGTGGATGACGCTGCGCTGATGGCGGCCGGGCAGCGTCCCATCACCGAGGCGGCACTGACGGAAAAGTCAGGCAAGCCGGCCTGGAAGGCGCTGCCTTCCTACTTCGTCTATGGTGACGGCGACAAGAACATACCGGCTCAGGCACTCGCGTTCATGGCTGAACGGGCAGGCTCAAAGCACACAGTCGTCGTAAAAGGTGCCTCGCACGTGGTGATGGTCTCGAAGCCAGCGGTGGTCGCAGCGCTCATTGAAGAAGCGGCGCACTAAGCTCCGTTCTCGCGCAGAAGACCGGCTCCTACGGCCCGGTCTTCTGAAGTAACGACCGGATACCCGTAGGGGCATTCGGCAGCTGAATGCGGATGGCAAACGAGGCTTCGGAGGTGAGTTGAGGGGGGCTTGCCCCCCCTCGACCTTAGTCTTCGATGATTTCACTCCGCTTGCTGGTATCACGCATGAACAGATAGACGATGAGAGAAACGCCGATCATGGCGGTGACGTACCAGTAAAAGCCCTGTTCCCAGCCGGCGCTCTTGAAACGCAGTGCAACGAACTCCGCTGTGCCGCCGAAGAGCGTGTTGGCGAGCGCATAGGGAAGAGCAACGCCGAGTGCGCGGATATGGGCAGGGAAGAGCTCTGCTTTGACCACCGCGTTGATCGAGGTATAACCCGTCACGATTACCAGTGCGGCCATGACCAGCAATCCGGCCGTCAGCGGATCCTTGGCATGCTCCAGAGCCGAGAAGATCGGGTAGGTGAAGAGCACGCCCAATACACCGAATGTCACCATCAGCGGCTTGCGGCCGATCTTGTCGGAAAGTCCGCCCGCAAGTGGTTGTAGCAGCATGAAAATGAAGAGCGTGACGGCGTTGATCTCGCTGGCAACCTCACGGGAGAAGCCGGAGGTGTTGACCAGAAATTTCTGCATGTAGATCGAGTAGGCGTAGAAGGCCAGGGTGCCGCCTGCGGTCAGGAGCATGACAAGTGCGGTCTCTTTCGGATGCTTGGTCAGGAGCTGCCAGAAGCCAGACTTCGGCGTGCCCTCAGCCTTGGCGTTCTTGAAGCTTTCGGTTTCAGCAAGACCGCGACGCAGCCAGAAGACGACGACGGCCAGTGCCGCGCCAACGAAGAACGGAATGCGCCAGCCCCAGGCATTGAGATCTTCCGGGGTCATGACGTTCTGCAGAATGATGAGGACGGCAATCGCCAGAAGCTGGCCCGAGATAAGGGTCACGTACTGGAAGGAGGAGAAAAAGCCGCGGCGTTCCTTGCCCGCCATTTCGGAAAGATAGGTGGCAGAGGCGCCATATTCGCCGCCGACGGAGAGACCCTGCAGCAAGCGGGCGATGACGAGAAGCGTCGGCGCGGCAACGCCGATTGTCTGGTAATCCGGTGTCAGGGCAATGATCAGTGAACCAAGGCACATGAGGGTCACTGAAAGCGCCAGTCCGGACTTGCGGCCATGGCGGTCGGCATAAAGACCCATGATCCATGCGCCGACTGGGCGCATCACGAAGCCGACGGCGAAGACGGCAGCGGAATTCAGGAGCTGTGCGGTCTGATCGCCTGCAGGAAAGAAGTGCGGTGCGAAGTAGAGCGCAAACGCGGCATAGACGTACCAGTCGAACCATTCGACGAGATTGCCCGTCGAGCCGCCGATAATCGATTTCAGGCGCTGCTTGCGGTCTGGTGACTGCGCGGCAGCCTGATTTGCTGCTCCCTGCGTGACAATATTTCCAGTCTCGATCAACACACTCAGACCCTCCCTTGGTCAAGTTCTACAAAGACGCCCGGTGCCTTCTTCCAGGCTGGGCCAAGATCATGACGCGCGGCTTGAGCTGGAGGGTCCCCTCCGAGTGACCAGCGAGCGCGCCGCAGAAAGCGTCCTTGCTGATCAGCACATGGCCGTTGGTTTTAAAGCTGTTAGGCCATCCTCCCGACGGCGCGTCCTCTTCATCCAATCTGCGGGACGGTGGGTCATCATGTGAAGGGTTCGCTGAATCTCAATCAAGTGCCTGATTCTAATGGATCTAATTGAAATTTTTGAAGGCATGAGGCAAAAATCTGTGCATATTTTTGCATGGCGTTTCGACGGATTGTGCAATATCCTGCACAGATGTCTCTGAAATCCCGCCTACAAATCCTAGTGCTGGTGCTGCTCGTCCTCGTCGTTATTGCTCTTGTCTGGAGCGGAGCGTCCCTTTGGTCGCGTCGGCAAGCGTCGGAGCAGCTGGCGGAGGAGGCTGAGCTGCTGGTGCGCCAGCACAGCCTGTTGATCGACAGCGAGCTTGCCCGTTTTCGGCTGATGCCGATCGTTCTGGGCGAATATGGCGATCTCGTCGATGTTCTATCGACCAAGAATCCGCAGACGGCAGCGCGGCTCAGCGAGAAATTCGGTTCTCTCGTGCGAGAGACCGGAGCCTCCTATATCTATCTGATCAATCGCGATGGCATTGCCGTGGCCGCTTCCAATGCCCGCGACGACAGGAGCTTCGTCGGGCAGGATTTCGGCTTCCGTCCATATTTCACCGGCGCAATGCTGGACGCAAAAGCGGAGTATTATGGCGCGGGCTTGCTGACCCGCCAAGCAGGCCTATTTCTGGCGCGGCGCGTCGGCCAAAGCGATGCCGCGTCCGGCGTCGTCGTCGTCAAGTATGAGTTCGGCGCGCTTTCCGCCATCTGGGCCGACGATCCGGGGCGCACGCTGATCGTTGATGCCAACGGCATCATTCTGGCGGCACCCGACAAGGACCAGATTCTCACAACCCTTGGTCCTTTGCCCACCGCCGTTCGTCAGCGGATCGATGCGATCGGTCAGTATGGCGACGCAAAGCTTGAGCCCGGCCACTATCGTTTTGCGGGACCGGATCGGATCGAGACGGCGCAGGGCGCGGAGATGATTTATGCCGCACTTCCCATTGCCGGAACGGATCTTCGCATCCTGCATCTTCTCGACACGCGACCGGCGCGTATCGCTGCCGACCGGCGGGCCACGCTTGCCGCGCTTGCCATCCTCCCGCTTCTGCTTCTCACCGGTTCAGGTGTCTGGTGGCAGGCCAATCGCACGGCACGGCGCGCTGCAGAGCGGCGCAGCCTCGAGGCGGCGGTTGCTCAACGAACGGCGCAGTTGCGTGAAGAAATTGGATATCGGGCGATTGCCGATCAGCGTTACCGGGAAGCGCGGGAGGAGTTGGCACAGGCCAATCGGCTCGCCTCTGTCGGCTCCATTACCGCTGGCCTCATGCATGAGATCAATCAGCCGGTTGCTACCATCCGCACCCTTTCGGAAAATGCGCTCCACCATCTTGCGGCCAGTCGCAGCGAGCGAGTTCGCGACAGTCTCTGCACGATGATCGCGATGACGGAGCGGATCGGCACGCTGACGCAGGAAATGCGGGGTTTCTCCCGCAAGGGAGAGGGGCAAATCGGTGAAGAACTCTTGGATGGTATTATCGCGGGCGCGATGCTGTTGATGGAAGACCGGATCCGGAAGGCAGGCATTCGCCTGACCCTGCCGCCAAGTGGTCAACCAGGTGTGCTTGGCAAGCGTGTGCCGCTCGAACAGGTTCTGGTCAATCTGTTGCAGAATGCCGTGGACGCGCTGGAGGGACACGTCGATCCGGAGATTGCGATAACGGTGGAGCATCACGACGACATGATTTGCCTGACGGTTGCCGATAACGGCCCGGGTATCGATCCGCAGCTCGGCAAGCAAGTCTTTCAGCCCTTCGTGACCGGCAAGCCAAATGGCCTCGGGCTTGGTCTTGGCATTGCCCAGGATATCATGAGCGATCTTGGCGGCGCTCTCACCATCACGGCGTCGGCGCTTGGGGGCGCGGCCTTTGCCGTTACAATGAGGGCGGCATGACGCAGAATGCATTAGAGAAGATCCTGCTCGTCGAAGACAATCTCGCCTTTCGTGCAGCGTTGGCGGACAGCTTCGCCATCGCCGGCTTGGAGGTGGAGGTGCATGACGATGGCAAATCGGCGCTTGCCAGCCTCTCCACCACGCTGCCCGGTGTAGTCGTCACCGATCTTCGCATGCCGCGCCTCGATGGCAATGACCTGTTCGATACAATCCTTGCCCGCGATCGCGAATTGCCGGTCATCCTCATGACAGGGCATGGCGATATCGCCATGGCAGTTGCCGCCTTGAAGCGGGGCGCCTTCGATTTCGTGGCAAAGCCGTTCATGACGGACCATCTGATCGCCTCCGTCCGACGCGCGCTGGAAACCCGCCGTCTGGTCGTCGACAATCGGCGGCTGCGCCAGGCGGCCCTCGAGGCGGAACTGACATCGCCGCTGCTCGGCCAGACGCCCGCTATGGTGCAGTTGCGGGACTTGATTGAACGGGTCGCCCCGACGGACGTCAATGTGCTTATCGAAGGGGAGACCGGGACGGGAAAAGAGTTGATTGCCAGGCTGTTGCACCAGGGAAGCCCGCGCCGCGCGCGCCCATTCATCCGCGTCGATTGCGCTTCAATTCCGGATGCGACGGTTGACGAGACACTGTTCGGCACGCGCCTTCGTCGTGGGCTGATTGCCGACGCCCAGCGTGGGACGCTGTTTCTGGATGGGGCAGAAACCATGTCTTCTCTGATGCAGGGGCGGATGCTAGGCGTGGTGGAAAGCCGGGAAATGCCCAATCCAAGCGGCGGGGTGACCCCCGTCGATGTCAGGATCATTACCCCCTTGACGAGGAGACACTTTGCCGGTGACGATGAAAGAGCAGGCTTGCGCAAGGATCTGCTTTATCACCTCGAGACCGTGCGCCTTGGTGTGCCGCCACTGCGTCAAAGGCAGGGGGACATTGCCATACTGTTCCATGTGTTTTTAGAGGATGCAGCGCGTCGTCATGGGCTCTCCAGTCCGCAGATCGATGCGGAGATCGAAACGTTCCTCCTGAGCAATGAATGGCCGGGCAATATCCGCGAATTGCGCAACTATGCAACGCAGGTCGCGCTTGGTCTTGCCTCACCGCACCGCCAGGTGTCGACGAGATTGGGTCTGGTCGAGCAGATGGATGCTTTCGAGACAAGCGTTCTGACCCAGGCACTCCAAAGCCATGACGGTGACGCAACGGCCGTCGCCGAGGCGCTTAAGCTTCCCCGCCGAAGCCTTTACGCGCGGTTGCAGCGCCTCGGAATTTATCCCGCCTTCTTCAGAAAGCCGCGTTAAGGTATCAACTCGTGGTTGCGCCTGATTAGGGTCTACCGTTCACGCGATGAAGCTCGCCAGGACGTGTTCTGCTACCTCGCAATGTTCTACAACCCGTAATGCAAACGCGTCAGGAACCAGATGCTGTTCCCTGTAGAGTTCGAGAAGCAGTAGGAAATCTAACCTGAACTGCCCCCCATTTCGACCGGACAGTCGGCATAAGCAGAAAGGTGTGGTTTCCGCGCAGAAGTGAGCCGGTTATGGAGTGAAGCCCTCGGGCTGGACCACGGGACACTTAAAAACTGATACACTCTGCGGGCCTCAATCGGAGAAGGCTCATGAAGTCCCGAGGTCCATATCGCCGGCATTCGACGCCGTTCAAGTTGCAGCTTTGCCAGGATATCCGAAACGGCGTCATCAGACGGCGCGACGCACAGCGGACATACGGCGTTTCGGCAAACCTCATACAGCTATGGCTGACGCAGTTCGATCGCGGCGATCTGAACGATGAGGAGGCTGAGGCCAGCGTCATTGCCGAGTACGAGGCCCACATTGCGGCGCTTGAACGCAAGCTCGGCCAGCTCACCATGGAGCTGGACCTAGTTAAAAAAACACCGCGCCAGTTGATCGCCGGCGACAGCGGGAGCTCCTCCATCATCACCGGTCCCCGGCCTGCTCTGTCAGACGGGGGTGCAAAATGATCGATCTCCCGAGGAGCACTTACTATTACCGATCAACGGCAAAAGCTTTAAATCTCGGCGACAGCGAGCTCATTGCAATCATAGAGGACATCCAGGACGAGCTGCCTTGCTATGGATACCGACGCGTAACACACGAGCTTCAGCGAAGAGGCCACCTCGTCAATCACAAGCGTGTCGCCCGCGTCATGCGGGCCAATGGCCTCGGGATCAAGCCCCGCAAGTGGTATGTTCGCACGACCGACAGCAACCACGATTCACCGATCTACCCGAACCTTTATCGCAATGTGATCCCGGTGCGGCCCGATACTTCACGTATATCCGCATCACCGTTGGCTTCTGCTACCTTGCTGTCATTCTCGACGCCTGCAGTCGCAAGGTTGTGGGTTACGCGCTGTCGAGACGCCTGGATACACCGCTGGCATTGGCAGCGTTGCATTCGGCCATTGATAACAGAAAACCTCCTCCTGGCTGCATTCATCACACCGACCGCGGATGCCAAGGCAGATTCAACCGGTCGCCGCAACACCCCAAACATGGGAGGTGTTTATTGTGACGGGAAGACGGAAATCGGAGCGGTCAACGCGGCAAAAATTATCCTCGCCAGGTCGGCCACCTGTATGGCAGCGTGAGAGCCTGTGTCGGTTCTGGCGAGAAATAGCGGCTGGCTTGTCCAGCGAGGATGCTGCTGTGGAAGCCGGTGTCTCTGCCCCCGTTGGGAACCGATGGTTTCGGAGTTCTGGCGGCATGCCTCCCACACATTTATCGCCTTCGGCAGTGCCACTCAAAAACCGCAACCTGACGTTCCGAGAGCAAGAGGAAATTGCTTTGGAATGCGCTCGAGGTGCTGGAATCCGTGCCATCGCAAGTAAGCTGGGACGAGCACCGAGCACAATCTCGCGCGAGATCAGGCGCAATTCAGCGACACGCGGCGGCGACTTCGACTATCGTGCGATTACTGCGCAGTGGCATGCAGATCGAGCTGCGCGACGACCGAAGGTGGCGAAACTGGCAGCCAATGTTGCCCTTCGCGACTACGTACAGGACCGGCTCGCCGGTCTTATTGCCACACCCGACGGCATCGCCTTTGATGGCCCGGCAGTGGTATGGAAAGGACGACGGGCCGTTCATCGGCAAAGCCGACGCTGGTCGAAAGCCTGGAGTCCGGAACAGATTGCGCGGCGCCTGAGATTGGACTTCCCCGAGGACGCAACCATGCGCATCAGCCACGAAGCCATCTATCAGGCGCTGTACATTCAAGGCCGGGGCGCTTTGAAGCGTGAACTATCGGCCTGTTTGCGTTTCGGGCGAGCGCTGAGGTTGCCTCGCGAGCGGGCTCGTTGCCGTGGTAAATCCTTTCTTGGTGATGCACTGATGATCAGCGACCGTCCCGCGGAGATCGGCGACCGAGCGGTGCCTGGTCACTGGGAAGGCGATCTCATACTCGGTCTTGGCAGCTCCGCGATCGGCACACTGGTTGAACGCACAACACGGTTCACAATGCTCTTGCACCTGCCACGCATGGAACGTCACGGGATCGACAAATCCGTAAAGAATGGTCCTGCACTCGCTGGACACGGCGCGGAAGCAGTTCGTGATGCTATCGCTGAGAGCATAATGGAACTACCGGTGCATCTACGCCGATCCCTGACCTGGGACCAAGGTACAGAAATGTCTCAGCACGCACAGCTTCGGATCGACACTGGCCTGGATATCTACTTCTGTGACCCTCAAAGCCCGTGGCAGCGCGGGAGCAACGAAAACACCAACGGTTTGCTACGCCAATACTTCCCTAAGGGCACAGATCTGAGCCAGCACGGAGCCGATGAACTCAGCGCCGTGGCGCATGCTCTCAACAGCAGGCCTCGCAAGACGCTGGGTTATCGCACGCCGGCAGAAGCGCTCGACGGCCTGCTTAAATCGGATATGATCGAAGGTGTTGCGGCGACCGGTTGAATCTGCCCAATACGCAAGCGAGAGCTATCGCCGCGCACTCAATGCCGCTGGTCTACGGGGCTCCATGAGTGCGGTCGGAAACCCCTATCACAATGCTCAGGCCGAGAGCTTCATGAAGACGCTTAAAGTGGAGGATATCTATCCCGCCGGTTACGAGACATTCGCTGACGTGGCCGAACACTTGCCCAGGTTCATCGAGCAGATTTACAATGCCAAGCGGCTGCACTCAGCTCCTGGCTATCTCTCGCCAGCAGAATTTGAAACCCAACTTGCCCAGCAGGCGGCTTAGTTTCAAGCGCATCGCTGGTCCAGCCCGAGGGGTTCACTCCATCTTTCCACCGAGAAGTGAGCCATGTGTGGACGGCCCCGTTTTTGCAAGTGGAAAAAGTAAGTTTCGGTGCGGTAGGGTGCAGCCATGTGTCTGGCCTCGATCTGCGGCGCACATATGGCCGCGGGCCTTGATGAAGTCCGCCGCGTTCGAAGATTCGCTTGCCAAATTGCCGAACAGCTATGTCGAGGGAAGTTTTAGCGGTCGACCATGGGGCGTGACAGTCAAGCGGTCGGAGGATGGCAAGCGAATGCTTTATTGTAGCAAAAATCAGGCAGACTGTCTCAAAACGCTGGGGTACCTGATAATCCCGCTGCGATCTTCACATGATCTATGGATCTGCGACGATCATTCTCGAAGCATTCAGTGCGATTGGCGCGTCTGTCACTTGACCGCACCATTGAGATAGAGGTCTTCTCCTCGCTGCTGCGGCGTGAAAATGAAGTCGTCTTTTCTAAGAAAGCGGTCGAACCAGGCTAAAAGATCATCTTTGCTCGATGAGTTGCGATATCCGACCAGCTTGACGGTCAAGGGAGCACTGAAGGCTATGTCAAAGGGGGTGTCTAACTGGGTGGTGCCTGAAAGCTGAGCCGAAAACATGCCACCACCGTCGTGACGAATGGAAATTTCCGCACGAGCAAAAAACTCATCGCTGTAGGTGGTGATAAGGCCTGGGGCTTCCCACCAATCCTCACTCGTCAAGGCGTTTGGAGTTCCTTCGCCCTGGAAGTCGACGCGGATTTCCTGGAGGCTGCGATAGTCCCGGTTTTCGAAGCGCTTCCACGGTATTTTGAGCCACTGTGTATCCAGACCCGGGTTCAACCACTGGGAGACGTCATCCTCGGGGTCATTGTTGGGATCGAAGAAGAATTTCGGAGATTTCACTTCTAAATCCAGCACGACGTAGTCCTCCAGCTCCTGACCAGGCCAGGATCCACTTGAGGCTCGCAAGGTGATGCGTGGCTCTTCGACTGGAAGGTCGAGCGGATAATTCAGATAAACCAGCTTAAAATGTCCCATGCGGTTCCTCGGTCTGAAAATTCCTCGTGGTTTCCTGAAGATAGCGATTGATGGTAAATTTGCCATGGCGCATCTTTCTGGAACAGACCACTCCCAATTGCTGCTTCTGCCGGAAGCGGTTGGCGATTACGTGGGGCCGGACAACCCGGTCCGCTTCATCGAGGCCTTCGTTGACGGCCTCGATCTCAAGGCTGCCGGCTTCGTGCGGGTTGACGCGAAGGATACCGGCCGGCCAGGCTTCGATCCCGCCGATCTGCCTTCTGGTGGAAAATAGTGACATGGCGTCTTCGCGAGCATAAGAAGCAACGATCATGGTTCGAAAACTAGCGCGCGGTATTCTAATCGCCCTCTCGGTCGCATTGTTGATTCCATCCGGGATTGTAGCGATGGCAATGTTAACCTGGAAGAACGACACGCCGACGGCGTCGAAGGCGTCCGGATTGTCGACACGGGTCATCATATCGGTTGACCAGCCGCTGGGTAAAGACGGAGGGGCGATCATCGTTTCCGGGCGTCCGTTCCCCGATGACGAGTGGCGCGCCATAGAGGCGGGCGGCGGCGACAATGGCAGGAAAGAATTCAACCTACGTGTATCGTCTCCTGCATCCATCGTCGACTTTGTCTATCCGCAGAGCAGCACGTATAGTCTCAAGCTCAAGCGCGTGTCCTCGGACAACGCAACACCTCTCAGGACACGGCAGATTCGGATCGGCAGCGCCGAGGTCCACGATCCTGAAACCCAGAATCCGGTGACCTGGCCATCGATCAGCGTTATTCATGTCGAAGGCGATCGCTATGATGCGGGGTGGGCGCGGATATTCGCCTCGACCTTTGATGGGGCCTTCAGGCAGGAAGACAAGGATGCTCTCTCGATTCAGCGCTTCGCTGCCGGACGTGTTTTATCGCTGTCCCGAAGCGCGATCGAAGCCGTCGTACAAGACAGCAAAAAAGGGATGAAGTGGCATCGCCATCAGCGGCGCCTCGAAGTGGTCTCGGTTGTTTGGCTCACCATTACTGCAGAGAAGCGGACAGGAGAGGAAAAATAGTGGCTCTGCTTTTTGATGACGCGCTTGATGAAAAGCGGCTTCTGCGCCCTGCATTCCTTCAGGCGCATGGCTTCAGAGCTCGGGTATTGCCTGATGTTCTCGACAGGGCAGGGTTCCTTGCCTTGGTAGCGATTGCTGGAACTCCCGGCGGATCCGTCACTATCTTTCATGCCGAGTTCGGCAAGCAGGCAGAGAGAACGACCTGTACCGATCCGGTTCGCGCATGGGACTGTCTTTTTCAGGTTTTCCATGAAGACGTCATTCTGGAGTTCTCCCCAGGCCCGCTTTTTGTTTGGCTACCCGCTGGTGAGCGTTTTCACGTCGTGTTTGGGAGCAACGAGGTGATCGCCCAACTTGGCAATATGCGAGATGAGGCCGGCTCGTTTTCCGCATTCGTTGACGCGTCGCGCCTGACCGAGAAAGGCAGGCAATTCTTGCTCGAGGCCTATGAGCGATACACGATCTGATGTTACCCGTTCCAGCGTGCATTGGGTCAGTTACGACGAATAGCCGCCTGCCATGGAAAGCGCCGGTGGCAGCCTGATCAACGGAGAGGAAGATGACAGCAGCTTACCAATTCCGGGCAACGTTTCCTGCCGCGATACTGTGGACAGGTTTGGCTATCAATGTTGCATCAGCAGAAACCGGGAACAATGTGGGCCGCGACTGGATAATTAGCGGGACTGAACTGATCGAGGCGCTCGAAGGAAAGTCCGATGATGGCGCGCTGCAAAGCGAGGCTGATCGTGTCAAGTCGCGCGTTCACGGTAGTGCTTATATAGCCGGGGTGGCTGATGCTATCAGCGGGACGGGGTGGTGTGGCGCCGGATCGGTTCTCCCCCATGAGCTTACAGACCGCATATACACGCATCTTCGAAGCGTCACGCCGGAGCGTCTCAAAGGGAGCGCATCGACATTGGTGATTGAGAGGCTGGCTGCTATTTATCCATGCCCTGGGAATTAAAGAGGCGCTTTCGAGTTATGCTATTATTAGAAATCTTGCTTTTTTCCGCAGCGTTTTTGGCGGTCAGTCTTCTGGCGGCTCACCAAATTATCGCGCAGGTCAGGGAATACCGATTTTATAAGAGTAACGGCGGTGACTTTTCCGTCGACAGCGGCGCGGACAATCTGAAGCTTGATGAGCGTGTTCATATCAATGCTCTAGGCCTCACGAATTGGCAGCGATTCTATCTCTTTCGCCCGTTTTACATCATACTGCTCATAGCCTTCGCCGGCATGATGATCTTCTCACTGTTCTGACTGGTAGACCTTTCGTTACGGAGGATAGACAGCGAGAGCAGGCGGCGCCGGGTGACGGGGAACAACCGCCTCTTCTTTCCGTTGCGAGCGCGCAGGCGGCTAACGCAAGCCGTCCGAAGTTGCAGACGCGCTCGTCCACCAGTGTCCATGAGCCTGCGGGCCCATCAGGTCGTCTGATTTCTAATAGTTCATCGTGGACTTGGCGGCCAGAGGGTTCATGCGCACTTTGAATCTGGGCATCCTGGCCCATGTGGATGCAGGCAAGACTAGCCTAACCGAACGACTGCTGTTTGATGCCGGCGTCATTGACAAGCTCGGCAGTGTCGATAGCGGCAACACCCAAACCGACAGCCACGAGCTGGAACGGCAGCGTGGTATCACAATCCAGGCGGCCGTGGTCTCCTTCACCATCGGCGAAACCGTGGTCAACCTCATCGATACGCCCGGCCACCCCGATTTTATCGCCGAGGTAGAGCGGGTGCTCGGACTTCTCGACGCCGCCGTCGTTGTCGTTTCTGCGGTCGAGGGCGTGCAGACGCGGGTGCTAGTGCGGGCTTTGCAGCGGTTTGCCGTTCCCTTCATCTTTTTCGTCAACAAGGTCGATGCCTCGGAGCGCGTTATGACGAGGTGCTGCGCTCCATAGCCGGCCAATTGCCGGTTCGCCCGATCGCCATGTCATCAGTCAGCCATGCCGGCAGTAAACTTGCTGAGGTGGAGGTTCTGATGGCGAGTAGTTGATCCATGGAAGTATCCTTTGCTCTAGTCGGTTGCCTCAGGATCCCAATAAGGCGTATTGCCAAACACGGTTTTCAGATGATCGGCCATGGCGCGCAGCTTCGCAGGCGGCTTGCGCCCCTGCGGGTGGGCCATGAATATGAATTCCGGTTCCGGCTTGTGATCGACCTGCACTTCCTGCAGCAGACCGTCACGAATGGCGGGACCGGCGATGAATGCCGGCAAGAGCGCCAGACCGAGGCCCGCTATCGCCGCATCGCGCATCATGTCGCCGTTGTTGATCGCAAGGCCGAGCTTTGCCCGAACGATGACGTTCCCGATCGAGGTTTGGAATCGCCAATCGGCGATCCCGCGGTTCGTATAGAAAATGCCCTTATGCTGCTCGAGATCCTGCAGCGTGCGAGGCGTACCGAAACGCGTGAGGTAATCGGCCGAGGCCGTCAACATCCGCCGGCTGGGCGCCAGCTTCCAGGCGATCAGGCGTGACTCTGATATAGGGCCATGGCGGATGATGGCATCGTAACCGTCTGCGGCAGGGTCTACTTTTCGATCATCGATATCCAGGGTGAGCTCCAGCTTGGGGTGCGCAGCCAGGAAGGGATAGAGAGCGGGACCAAGATGCATGCGGCCAAAGGTGACCGGGGCTGCTATGCGCAAGGGCCCGACAATCTCCCCACGCTGCTCCGCAATCTCTTCTGCCGCTGTTTCCATTTCCTCGGCAATACGGCGTGCACGTTCGAGAAAAGCTTGCCCGCTTTCGGTCAGTGTGAGCTTTCTTGTGGTCCTCTGCAAAAGCAGCGCGCCCAGCGTTTTTTCGAGTTCGGCAAGGCGCTCGCTGACCACGGATTTGGATAACCTCAACCGCCTCGCGGCTTCACTTATGGAGCCACTTTCGACCACCGCAACAAAGGTCACTATTCCCTCGGTTCGCATCAGCATCGTTCGGTATCTCCGGATTTCAGTTCCAATATCTGCCGACTAGTCCGAACAATAGCAAGGTGCCATCTTCAGTCCATCGAAAGGAGCGGCAGGGTGCTGCTCTCGAATGGAGATCAGAATATGACACGGCTCAACAACAAGGTTGCCATCGTGACCGGCGCAAGTTCGGGCATTGGCAGGGCAACCGCAAAACTCTTTGCCGCAGAAGGTGCGAAGGTCATCGTGGGTGCCCGTCGACAGGCGGAACTCGATAGCCTCGTCACCGAAATCGAGGCGGCAGGCGGGCAGGCGATTGCGGTCGCCGGCGATGTCCGGGCGGAAGATTATCATCAGCGACTGGTGGCGACAGCGCTGGAGCGATACGGCAAGCTTGACATCGCCTTCAACAATGCCGGCACGCTGGGTGAGGCGGGGCCGACGACGGGTGTTTCGGAACGTGGGTTTGCCGATGCGCTGGCGATCAACCTGACGGCGTCGTTTCTCGCCGCCAAGCATCAGGCGGCCGCGATGGAAAAGAACGGCGCGGGCTCGATGATCTTCACCTCGACCTTTGTCGGCTACAGCTATTCTTTTCCCGGTGTCGCAGCCTATTCCGCCAGCAAGTCTGGACTGATTGGCTTGACACAGGCGCTGGCTGCCGAATTCGGTTCGAAGAACATCCGCGTCAATTCCATCCTGCCCGGTGCGGTCGACACGGATATGTACCGAGAAATGAATGACACGCCCGAAAAGCAGGCCTTCATCACCGCGCTGCATGCGCTGAAGCGTGTTGCCACGGCCGAGGAAATCGCGAAATCGGTCCTCTATCTTGCGTCCGATGACGCGAGCTTCGTCACCGGCACTGCATCCCTGGTGGATGGCGGCACATCGATTACCCGGACTTGAATCGACCAGCCAAACGGCGGACAAAGACGATCGTCCGCCGTTTGGCAAGAACGCAAAACCATCAGAAAACCGTATGGAAGCGCCGGGGACCGACAAGGACGGTCGGAACCTCAGCACTGCAAAAATGCCAGCAGCCAGAGAGGCGAGCAGAAGGACGACCTGACAGGCGGGGATCGCGGGCTTGTTGCCGAGCGGTGCCAGGGCGTGCAAAGGCCCGATCTTCTGGAACGACTGGATGATCAGCACCAGCGTGTTGAAGAACATCAAGAGCGTGACACCGCCACATAGACAGGCCGCCAGAAGCCCGCCAATCTTCCCCGGTAGAGCGCGATAGAGCGACACCAGGATCCTGCACAGGGTGCCGACATTGATCGCCGGCGTTACACCATTGAAGGAAAACAGAAAGCCGGTCACAAGCCGCCACGGCAATTGTCGTCGGGAACCACTGCACAAGACTACGATCGTCACCGTTTGCGATCAGCCGGCGGATGGGTCCCGCTCCTGCGACGATTGCAACAACATTCATCAGGACATGAAAAAGAGTCAGGACCAGGATTGCAGGCATGTGAGCCCCCTGATCGAAAAGTTCGCCAGTCGATATTGATTAGCCGGGCGATTATGACCATCGATTTGCAATCATACTGACGCGGACCTATAGAGTCCTGAGGGCTGGCTGGAATTTTCCTGAAAAGTTCAAGAGCGTTTATCCGTTGGTCAATAACCAAAAGGAAGTCACCGGCTCCCCCTGTTGTCATAGCGTAGCGTAGCCGCCTCGACCTTGTCGGCGTTGGCCGCTGCCCATGAACACAGTGCTTCAAATGGCTCCCGCAGCGAATGGCCCAGCGGCGTGATGGCATATTCCACGCCCACCGGCTGCGTTGGCAGGACGGTCCTCGTTACAAGACCGTTCCGCTCAAGCCTCTTCAAAGCATCAGCCAAAGCCTTGTGCGTGATCCCGTCGAGGCGCCGCTTGATCTCGTTGAAGCGCGAAGGCTTGGGACAGATCACCGTCAGGATCAGGATTGTCCATTTGTCCGCGATCTTGTCGAGCACGGGGCGAACCCGCGCCATGTCGTTAAGGGCGCACTGAGAGAGTGCTTCAAGGTCAGTATACTCGTCCATATTTAGGCTACTTCAGGTGCGTAATTGATATCAGATATCTAAGGTATATCATGACGAGACCACCAATTGAAAGGATTTACGATGGCTCGAATGAGTAACAAGGTTGCCCTGATTGTCGGGGGCGCCAAGGGTATCGGCTTGGCAATTGCAGAGCGGCTTTCAGCCGAAGGGGCGAAGGTCGTCATCACTAGTCGCCGAAGCGAAGATGCCGAAAAGGCGGCAACGGCTATCGGTCACGGCACGGTCGGCATTGCCGCCGATGCCGCGATCCCCGAAGATATGGCGGAGACTGTCGAAAAAGTGCGAAAGGCACATGGTCGTATCGACGCGCTCGTTTTGAATGCAGGTCTTTCCGAGCCTGCGCAAATCAACGAGATAACGCCTGAACACTTCGACCGCCACTTCAACGTCAACGTCCGCGGGATGGTCTTCGGCCTCCAGGCGGCTCTGACGGCAATGACGGAAGGCGGGTCGGTCGTCCTTATCGGATCCATTGCCGATAGCGGCGGCTTCGCTTCCTACGGCACCTATGCTGCTACCAAGGCAGCCGTGCGTTCCTATGCCCGAACCTGGACGGCAGAGCTCGCACCTATCGGCATCCGCGTCAACGTCGTTGCACCCGGCCCTACGGATACGGAGATGATGGCTGCGGTTCAGCCAGACATGCGCGCGGCCATTGTCGCCCCGATCCCGATGGGACGGATGGCGCGGCCTTCCGAAGTGGCTGCGGCCGCGTTGTTCTTATTGAGCGATGACGCGAGCTACATTGCTGGTGCTGAATTGTGCGTCGACGGCGGCTTGCGGCAGGTCTAGGGTTAAGTCCAAACGATGTACCCGATCTGAGCAAGGTCGGGTATCCGTGTCCAGCGTAAACAGGGAGTATGACGTGATCGCAAAAGGCGGACTGCGCGGCAAGATCCTGCTTGTGCCCCGACCAAGCCCAGCGCGTTCAATGCGATCTCGAGGCCGCCGCATTCCTGGTACTTGTGGCGCCGTCGTATCTTCAAACAGGCTGACTTAATCGGCGTAACCTTGTTTGTCATATCAGCTCTAAGGCACCCGGCTACGGGAAGCTAACGATGGCAATGAGGTCGAAAGGCCTGGCAAGCCTGTCCTCGTGACGTCCCTCCCGGTTGGTATTATTGAAGCCGGCGTAGTATCACGAGACTGATGCTGACAAGGCTGCATCCAGAGACCTGCGCCCATCGCCAGCAAGCCAAGACGCAAAAGTCAGCAGGTCGGGGTTGATTTCGCGCATAAGTTTCAGATCGACCTGCTCGGCAAGCGGCCCGTCTTCCAGGCTCTTTGCCATATGGGCGAGATCAGCGTTTACAGCCAAAACATCGTCCGGAAACCGTTCATAGGTGATCGGGCGACCGGCTGCTTCGCTGAAGGCGGCCTCAAGCTCGGGGCCGGTCAGTCGATCGCTGGCGATCTTAAGTGTTGCGCCGCCAAAGCGGGACTTGTCGGCAAGCACGGCTGCAACAAACCTGCCGATGTCTTCCACGGCAGTAAGCTGAATGAAATGGTCGGATCGGATCAAGGACACCAGCCGGCCCTCATCCAGACCGAAGCCAGGCCTCACCAGCATTTCCATGAAAATCATCGGCCGTATGATGGTCGTAGTCATGTCGAGCTGTCGAATATGGGCTTCGATACGAGGCTTGGCGTCGAAACGCGGAACGCCAGTCAGTTCATTCCCCACGCTGGCGCCTGAGGAATAAACAAAATGGTTGATGCCGGTTTCGGCAGCGATATTCGCAATCGATATACCATGACGGACTTCGTCTTCGGCAGCCAGGTTCCCTGGTAGTACGCTAAAAACACCGTAAGCGTCTTTCATCGCTGTGCGGATTACTTTGGTGTCTTCAAATGAACCCTGCACAAGCTCGACGCCTGCATTCCGCAATTGCAGCGATGCAGTTTTGGTGGAATCCAGAACGAGTGCGCGAACTGGCCATCCCACCTTCAACAGGGCTTTGGCGACAGATCCTCCCTGCCTTCCCGTGGCGCCGAAAACCAGAATGGGGTGCTTGCTATTGGTCACTTGAAACCCTCGCGTTAAACAAGGACCGTCTATATATACGAATGTAATTCTGCCGGAAGACGGCACATTTTTCAGCATCAGGCACAAGGATGATACCCTTGGAAAAACAGATCGATGCCGGCCCATCGCGCAGATCAGAAAACGACAGACACTTCAGACCCATTCCGGCAAACGGGGTCTGCAGCCTGCTGAGTGACAAATGGACTATGCCGGTTATTTGGCGTCTTTCTCTCGCGGAAGATCATCGGCTCCGCTTTTCGACATTGAGAAAAGATGTCGGTGAGATCACACAGCGCATGCTGACGCTCACGCTGCGTAATCTCGAGCGCGAGGGATTTGTTGTGCGTCACTATTTTCCCGAGGTGCCGCCGCGTGTCGAGTACCAGCTGACAGAGATCGCCCATGGAGCTTTGCACGCCCTTGAGGGATTTAACTTCTGGGTCCACGACAATCTGGACACCATCAGAGCGCGCCGGCGCGCTTACGACAACCAGACGGAGTTGTAGATCCAAATCTCCGAGCCGAGTTGAAAAGCTCTGAGGCCGCCCCAGGTTAGCAACGCTTGGCTAAGACCACTTTCCGCATTTTTTCGATTACTCCCCTGGGCGACCGCTTTTAAGGTCGGAAGCTGATATGCAGCTTCGCTCCAAAAGGCGTCTTCCTCTTCGCGCCGGTGACGTTTTTCGCTCGTTCGGAAACCTCTCATGAAAACTATTCATGGAAGTGATAAGGGCGGCAAGCTGTACTTGACGGCTTGGCAGCAATATCGTCGATCAGCTCAGATCAATCAAGCTTGTCAACGTGGGGATATCTCGCCGTTGCCCGGCAATCAGCCAGTCGAAAAGGATCTCCATGCCGCTCCTCGATGCGGACGCAATCCATCCAATCACTCTGCCTGACGGCCGGGTCCATTCGGACACGGTTTACCTGAAGAACGTCATCGACCATCCACGTATCGACGTCGGCAACTTCAGCTATTTCACGCATTCCGGAACATTGGAAGAAACGGCCCAGATACTGGCACCCTATCTCGGTCACGCGTGTCGCGAGCGTCTGGTCATTGGCAAATTTGTGCAGATCGCTCGGGGCAGCTATTTCATAACCAGTTCGGCCAATCATCCGATGGCTGGTTTCACGACATATCCATTTCGAATCTTCAAGCCCGAGACATTCGGTTACAAGGACCTTCCTGTTCGAGACACTGTTGTTGGCCATGACGTTTGGATCGGCCACGACGCGGCAATTATGCCGGGCGTGCACATTGGTGCGGGCGCAATCGTGGCCGCAGCCTCAGTGGTCGCGCGCGATGTCCCACCTTACGCGGTGGTTGGCGGCAATCCAGCCAGCATCATTAGAATGCGTTATTCCGCCGAGGTGATAAACGACCTTCTTGATATCGCCTGGTGGGATTGGTCGATCGAGAAGATCGAAACCAATTTGACATCCTTGAGCAATGGTGACTTGGCCGCTCTAAAGAGCGTCTAGCACGTCCGCTTCGGGCCGAACTTGGCCAACGGCACCAGATCTACTGATGTCGGCTTTAGTGTTTTGACACCCCAAATTCA
The DNA here is from genome assembly GCF_001541315.1 of Agrobacterium tumefaciens str. B6. Taxonomy (GTDB): domain Bacteria; phylum Pseudomonadota; class Alphaproteobacteria; order Rhizobiales; family Rhizobiaceae; genus Agrobacterium; species Agrobacterium radiobacter. The sequence goes on from NZ_LMVK01000008.1 coordinate 120,470, forward strand.
GACAGTCTCCTCCCGGCCCCATAACTGTCTTTCCAAAGGCACCTAAGCACGTGGGCTAAAGTGCCCGAAGCCGATGGATTTGTGCGGGAACCACAGAAGCAGCGTGCGTCTCGACCGTTGTCGGTACTCCGTACAATCATGAGCGATAGTCTGCTGCCAGCCAAGCAATCACCGCGTCGGCATTCTCATCGGGCAGATAAACCGGATAGAAAACATGCTTGATAGTACCGTCTTCGATTATCATTGTCAGCCTCTTGAGCAAGGTGAACCCGCCGGCTTCAAAAGTGGGTAAGTCAAGAGCGTTGGCCAGCGAAAGCGAATTGTCAGAAAGCAATGGAAAGGGCAGATGAAGCCGTTCTGCGGCCTCTTTTTGATATTCAGTGGTCTGAGTCGAAAGCCCGAAAAGACGACTCACCCCTAGTCTTCTCAACTCAGAGAAATGGTCGCGAAACGCACAAGACTGAGGCGTGCATCCTCTAGCTCCGGGTATTTCGTCCCATCCCTCAAATGCGCTGCCGTCTGGTGGACTAGTGCGTGGGTACGCATAGATTACGGATAGACCCGGTCCTTTGAGGTCAACAGTCGTGCCATCGGTCGCTTTCAGCGTAACGTCCGGTATTTCCATCCCCAGCAAACGGATCGCTGCGCTATCTTCCTGTGGGTTTTTCATATCACTAGGTTTTCGGCCATCTGCAATCACTTCAATCTCCCCGAGTTGCCAATCACGAGAGTCTGCCTAGATTTGCGCCACTACGGTGTGTGATTTGCAGGAGCGCTCACTGATAAACCCATCTTGGCAGAGATTCCAAAACGCCGCTTCCGACAGAAAATTGAGAGGCGCTTCGTCGCGAAAAAGATCGTTCGATTAACGCGGGTTCTTGAAGCGAACACCAACCCCACCGCCATTTTCTTCGATGAATTCGATTCCAGCATCTTCAAAAGCGAGATGTATTAGCTTCAAGTTTGCCGCGGTGATGGATGGTACTCCATTGTCAGCTTCAGCTCTTCTTATCGTCGATAATCCAACAGAGGCATGACTGGCCAACTCTTCAGCCGTCCATCGCTTTAGGGCCCTTGCGGCTCGAATCTGAGCACCTGTTATTTTCTTCATAAATCCACGATTTCGGGTTGAACTTTTTTAGTTCATGTGGCACTTTTAGTTTCACTTGACTGCATCTCGCGCACGAGCGCATGATGCGGCCTAACCACAATCATGCTGTTAGGGAGCTCGGATCATGGTTGATTCCGACAATAGCAGAACTACGCCTAATTTCGCGAGGACAGATTTCAACTCAACTCCTAGGTCTTTTTTCCTGCCTACTGCCCGCGCGTTGGCCCGATGACCGCGCCGGCCCAACCAACTAGGGCGGGGGATCAAAACAGGAAGGCTGTGGCCCTCTAAATTCGAGCACTGTTTCATTTATCCGGCGGAGCTCCAGCGCACCCGTCGCATTACCGATTCAAGCAACTGACTGCTGAACCGAGTTGCTGCCTCGCCGCAGCAAGGGGCTCGGCCGTCCAAATTTCAACGACAAAAGGGAACTCGATGACCAATTTCACCAAAACATTACGACCAATCGCTATTGCGGCGGGCATTCTCTCAATCGTGCTTCTCACCCAGCCCTCAACGCCAGTCGGCGCCCAGACCCAGTCGGACTTAAGGATCGCGACATCTTACAAGTTGATGACGCTCGATCCGCATTATGCGAACCTCAACGAAAACACTTCGCTGCTGTCGAATATTTACGAGCGGCTGGTTTACCAGGACGAAAAGCTCTCTCTCAAGCCCGGCCTCGCGGTTTCATGGTCGATGATCTCCGGCAACCGCTGGGAGTTCAAGCTGCGTGATGGCGTCAAATTTCACGACGGATCGCCGTTTACGGCAGAGGATGTCGTCTATTCCATCGAGCGTATCAAGAATTTCCTACAGTCACCCAGCGGCGGATACCGTTCCTACGTGACAGATATCAGGTCCGTTACGGCATCGAATCCGTTGACGGTCACCTTCGAAACGGATCGGCCAGTCCCTAATTTCCCTTTGCTGATGTCTTCCGTCTTCATCATGCACAAGCCGGGGGACGGGTTTCAAACAACGGAGGAACTCAACTCCGGGCGGGCTTCAGTCGGCACGGGCCCTTACAAGCTGGAGGGCTGGAGTTCGGGCGAGACCCTGCGACTGACACGAAACGATGACTACTGGGGCGGTCGTCCCGCATGGCCCACGGTCAACTTCAGGGTCATGGAAAGTCCTGCGGCCCGTGTCGCGGCTTTGTCTGCCGGTGATGTGGACGTGGCTGACTCGATCCCGGCAAGGGACGTGAGCTCCCTGAAACAGCGCGGCGCCAGTATCGCCAGCATCAGTGCGGCTCGCATCAATTTTCTGCAGTTCGACGTCGAGAAGGAGAAGGTGTCCGGCGTCACCGACAAATCCGGCACCCCAATTCCAAACCCGTTTCGCCACGCGAGGGAGAGAAAGGCCCTGGCGCTTGCCACGGATCGCAATGTAATCGCAGAAAAAATCCTCTCCGGCTACGGAACCGCAGCGTCACAGCTGTTCCCCGAAGGATTGCCCGGAACCTCCCCAAACCTGAAGGCAGAAGCACCCGACTATGACGCTGCCAAGGCACTGCTTTCAAATGCCGGCTATCCTGACGGTTTCAACCTGGTGCTTGCTGGCCCTGCCGGCCGTTACCCCGGAGACAGCGACAGTCTTCAGGCTGTGGCACAGAGCTGGGCACGGATCGGCGTGTCTGTCCAGCCCCAGGCATCCCCGTTTTCGGTATTCAACACCAAACGCGCCGCCGGCGAATACGCCGCCTGGTATGGCGGGACCTCTGGCGAATCCGTGGACGTCATCCTGCAAGCACTGCTGGCCTCTCCGGATAAGGAGCGCGGCACCGGAGCGCTGAACTTCGGGCATTATCGCAATCCAGCCTTTGACGCACTTCTTGCAAAGGCAGAGGGCCTCGAAGAAGGCGAGGCGCGGAATTTTGCGCTTGCAGAGGCAACGGAGCTTGCTCTCAAAGACCAGCCGATCATCCCGCTCTATCACTTCCATCATATCGTCGGCTACGGCCCGAAAGTTGGATCATTCGTGATGCATCCGCGCGGCTGGACAACGGCCATGCAGACCACCGCAGCGACGGAGTAAGGTGATGGGTCTAATCTCCGCCTTGTCGGCAAGGGTCTCGCAGACCTTGCTTCTACTCCTCGCCATGTCGCTGATCGGCTTCATCGGCACCCACAGCGTCGGCAATCCCGTCTTCAATGTGGTCAACATCGAAACTGCCACACCCGAAGACATCAGGCGTGCGACAGTTGCGCTCGGGCTCGACCTGCCGATCTGGCAACAATATGGATTGTTCCTGAAGAACGTCGTCAGCGGCAACTTCGGTACCTCCTATATCTACCATCAACCCGCATTTGACCTGGTTCTTGGCAAACTGCCGGCAACGCTCGAGCTCGCCTGCGCGGCGATGCTTCTGTCGGCCGTCACCGGTGTCGGACTTGGCCTCGTTGCCGGCAGAAGAAAGGGAACGGCGTTCGACCGGATAGTCCTGAACGGCAGCGTTTTTGCTCTCAGCGTTCCCTCTTTCTGGCTCAGCATGATGTTGATCCTGACGGGTGCGGTCCTGACCGGCTGGTTCCCGTCGGGTGGCAGAGGGGCGATGGCAAGTTTTGCAGGGAGCGAATGGAGCTTTCTGACCGCAGACGGATTGCGGCACATGATCCTCCCGATGCTGGCACTTGCCATCCCGAACATCGCACTGATTGCCCGACTGACAAGATCGGGCACGATCGAGGTGGAACAGCAGGAGTTCACGCGTTTTTGCAGGGCACGAGGCCTTTCGCCGAAGCGAATCCTCCTGGCTCACACCTTGCCGAATATCAGCGTGCCTCTTGTCACGATCATCGGCCTGCAATTTGGCGGAATGCTCGCCTTTGCCGTCGTTGTTGAATCGATCTTTGCCTGGCCGGGGATTGGCAAGCTCCTGATCGACTCCATTCAGTTGCTGGACCGACCTGTCGTGATGGCGAGCCTCACCTTCACCGCCGTGAGCTTCGTTACGCTGAACGCTGTCGTCGATCTCTATTACGCGTTCGGCGACCCACGTGTACGCCTGTCGCCATAAGAAGGGACATATCATGAGACCGCTTATTCTTCGGGCGCTTGGGATGCGCACCGGCATGTCCGGACGACGCCCTTTTTCTTATGCTTCGGGTCGCCTATCAACAGTCGTCCTTTGCTGCTTCATACTGGCGGCGCTTGCAGCACCCCTGATTGCTTTGCAGAACCCCTATGATCCGCTTCAGGTATTCGGGTGGGAGGCGTCATCGGCTCCTGGCACCGTCGGCAGCGGAGGTTACATTTATCTCCTTGGTACGGACGGGCTGGGGCGGGATATTTTCAGTACCATTCTCTATGGATTGCGCATCAGCCTCGTCGTGTCGCTCACCAGCTCGGCGATCGCTGCATTGATCGGCCTGACGGCTGGGGTTAGCGCTGCCTATTTCGGGCGCTGGGTTGACGTTGTCATCATGCGCCTCGTCGACCTGCAGCTCAGCCTTCCGACGATCCTCGTTGCGCTGGTCGCCATCGTCACGCTTGGTCCGGGCGTGGACAGGATCATTCTTGCGCTCGTGATTGCGCAATGGGCAAGTTATGCACGGCTGGTGCGGGGCGTCGCCCTCAGCGAGACAAGAAAGCCCTATATGGATGCAGCACGTCTGATGCGTCTGCCGACCCAAAAGGTCATATTCCGGCACCTCCTGCCAAACAGTATCGCTCCGGCCGTCAGTCTCATCCCGATCGAGGTTGGGCATGCGGTGGCGCTTGAAGCGACACTGTCGTTCCTCGGCCTTGGCGTTCCGCTCGACAAACCGTCGCTCGGCTCGATGGTCGCAAACGGTTTCCAATATCTGCTGACTGGTCAGTACTGGATCAGCCTGTTTCCTGGCCTTGCACTGTTTTGCCTGATCGCCGCCATCAACTTTACGGGCGAGGGCATTCGCCTGCGCCTCGACCCCAGGAGCAAGCCATGATGAACAGCTTAGGAACAGCAATGACAAAACCTGTGACAGACAACGACGCCGTGCCTCTTGTCGAGGTCAGCAATCTAAGTCTCCGCCACCGGTCAAAGTCCGGCCAGTCGATGATCCTGAGCGATGTCAGTTTCACGCTCGACCGTGGCAAAATCCTGGGAATTATTGGGGAATCGGGCGCCGGAAAATCGACGATTGGAAACGCGATCCTCGGCCTGCTGCCGCCCGACATCGAGCAGGTTTCCGGAACGATCGCCATCGACGGGATGGCCCTCGCTCCACTCGACAGTGACTTCGCAAGGCGCCGGCGAATTTCGGCGGTGTTCCAGGATCATACCGCGTCGCTTGACCCGCTGATGACCGTCGGTGCCCAGATCACCGAGACGGTTCGCGCCCATAACGCGAACTCGTCTTCCGCTGATGCCCGGCTGCGTTCGCTGGAGCTCCTCGGGCGGGTTGGCATTCCCGACCCGGAGCGCCGCTACGGTCACTTCCCGCACCAGTTTTCCGGCGGGCAGCGACAGCGGGCGGTGATCGCCATGGCGCTGGCCGGATCACCCGATCTCATTATCGCGGATGAACCGACCTCTGCACTGGATGCCACAGTACAGAAGCAAATCCTGGCGCTGCTGCGCAGGCTCGTTGATGAAACGGGCATTTCAATCATCATTGTCACCCATGACATGGGCGTCGTCGCAGACGTTACGGATCGCGTCCTCGTCATGCACAGCGGAAAGGTCGTCGAGGAAAACGACACCGCCAGCGTGATCGACAAACCTGTCGAGGACTATACACGCGACCTTCTCGCTGCGGTTCCCCGGCTACGTCTGAATAGTGAAGGTGCTGGCGAGAACAGCCACTACAGCCCACGGGGGGAGGAAGCAGCTGCAGCGATGAGGGGTGCTTCCAATGCTTCGCTTGTTGCCGAGGGCATTGGAAAGTCATTCGTTGCAAGCAAGCTGTCCTCTGTGGTCGGCAGGGGGCGTGGCTCTGCCCGGTTCGCCTTAAGCGAGATCAGCCTGACGCTGCCTCGGGGCGAGATCACCGGCATAGTCGGAGAAAGCGGCAGCGGAAAGACGACATTCGGCCGGATCATTGCGGGGCTGGAAACGGCGTCCACCGGAACGATACTGCTGGAGGGCAGGCCCTACGATGTGACTCGACCAGGACACCGCAGCGGCCTTCTAGGACAGGTGCAGATGATTTTTCAGGATCCTGCCGTGTCATTAAACCCGACGATGCGTATAGGCGAGGCCTTGCGCGAGAGCCTCCGCTTTGGTGCGGGAGACGATGGCGAGAAGCACTCACTCGATGCAATGATGGAACGACTTGGACTCCCGCTGGGCCTGCTTGCCCGTTATCCGCACCAGCTTTCGGGTGGACAGAAACAGCGCGTCTGCATCGCAAGAGCCCTTCTGGCACGTCCGCAAATCATCGTCGCTGACGAGCCGACCTCTGCACTTGATGTCTCGGTGCAGGCCCAGATCATCGAATTGCTCAGGGAAACCGTTCTGAGCCAGAAACTTTCGATGCTGTTTATCTCGCACGATCTGGCGGTCGTCCAGCAGCTCTGCCGCTCGGTTTTCATCTTCAGGGATGGCAGGATCGAGGACAGCGGCCCTTGTGATGACGTCTTCTCGAATTCGCGCAATCCCTACACGCGAAGTCTCATCGACGCTCGGCCACGACGATTCATGCACTGATATCTCCGCGGAAGATTACGTTCATTTACCAGCACCGCAGCTTCAGGGGCGCGATTGTCCGCCCATCCACCAACCTGCCGCCCCGCAGGCGGTCAACACAGGCAAAAGCATATGACAGGACGATTTACTCTCGCCGTGACCGGCCAGTCTCTTATCAAACACGACATTCGGAACATCGATGCTGCGGAGTTCAAGGCGGTCCAGAACATCCTTCGAAATGCAGATCTTTCCTTTACCAATTTCGAGGGCACCATTCTTGGAGATTATGGCGGCTGGCCACTGAAAGGTTCCTTTTTCGGATGCAGCAAGCCAATCGTGCTTGATGCTCTGGCCGAGATGGGTTTTGGCGCTCTGTCGCTTTCCAACAACCATGCGTTTGACCTGGGACCATCAGGGATCCTGGCAACCCTGGACGAAGTGGAACGGCGCCGGATACTGCGTGCGGGGATCGGAAGGGACCACCGGCATGCAGCCCAGGCGGCGAGGGGAGTGGTTGGCACAAACCGCGTGGCGATGGTTTCCATGGATGGCGGTCCGGGACCTGATCTCATGTATGCAGCTGACGGTGACGAACATCGCCCCGCGCGTCCCGGCATCAACCGTCTCAAGCTTTCGCAGCTCATCGAAGTCGACGATCGCGCCTTTGAAGAGCTGACCGCGATCCGGGACAAAGTCGGATATACCGCGATCGACCTTTCCAACGACAGTCAACCGAACGATCCGCCTTTCGTCGATCCTGTTGACGAGCTGGCGCTCGGCCGGACGGTCTTCAAGCGGGCCGGACGTTTTGGGCGCAACGTCAGCATCGACAGATCGGACATGGAGCGCAACCTTCAGGAAATCGCATCGGCTGCGAACGAAGGATACCTCGTCGTCGCCTATCTGCATCATCATCATTGGGCCCCGGACTGGTACCAGGTTCCCGACTGGGTTGGCTCCGTCGCGCGCCGTTGCATCGACGCGGGCGCGGCAATGTTCCTGAGCCACGGCGCACCCGTCCTTCAACCGCTCGAGATTTATAACGGTCGGCCGATCTTTTACAGCCTTGGAAATTTCATATTCCATGTTCCGTCGAAATCCACATGGCATGCACCGGAGGTCTGGGAGAGCGTTATTGGTGTGTGCAGTTTCGATACCGGCAATCACCTGGCAGGTATCGATTTCCATCCCGTTGTCATCGGTGGCGAGGAGGGTTTGAGCCATTCGAGGCTGGAGGAGCGCCTGGCGCCCCATCTTGCGACCAACGGGAGAGCGGACCGTATCCTCGCGCGACTTCAGGCGCAGTCGGCTAAACTGGGAACGAGGATCGACATCGAAGACAACATCGGCATTCTTCGGCTCTGAGCCCTGGATCGAGCAGAACACGAGGCAGCGCGAATTGCCATGCAGGTCCGGGCAAAAGCAAAGCAACAAGATTTTCAAACTGCACATTACAAAGATTACGAACGGAGCGCAGATCATGGACACGACAGCAGGGGACGCAACCGGGCTACGTGACGAGCTTCTCGAACGATTTTTCCGGTATGTCGGCATCGAAAGCCAGAGCAATGCGGCCTCTTCAGAGTTACCGTCAACGCCCGGACAACTGAAACTTGCCTTGCTGCTTGCACAGGAGCTTCAGGAACTCGGCCTTGAAGACGTGATTGTCGACGATAATGCAATCGTCACGGCGATCAGGCGCGGCAGTGATCCGAACCTCCCGCGCGTCGGCTTCATCGCCCATCTCGATACTGTCGATGTCGGCCTGTCTGCGATCATCAAGCCACAGATCAAGCACTTTGAAGGAAGCGATATCAGCCTGAACAGTGACCACGATATCTGGCTGAGGGTAGATGATCATCCTGAACTCAGGGGCTGGGAAGGTGAAGATATTGTGGTGGGCGACGGCACCAGCGTGCTCGGCGCCGACAACAAGGCTGCGATTACGGTCATCATGACGCTGCTGGCACGACTGGAGGATGACGCTCCCCTCGGTGACATTGCCATCGCCTTCGTTCCTGACGAGGAGATCGGTTTAAGAGGAGCAAAGGCGCTCGATCTTGCCCGTTTCCCTTGCGACTTCGCTTACACCATCGATTGCTGTGAGCAGGGCGAGGTGGTGGTCGAAAATTTCAACGCCGCATCCGCAGAGATCGTTTTTACGGGCGTCAGCGCTCATCCGATGTCGGCCAAAGGGATACTGGTAAATCCTCTTTTGATGGCGCTCGATTTCATCTCGCACTTCGATCGTAACGATACGCCTGAATTCACCGAAGGCAGGGAAGGGTATTTCTGGTTCAAGGATCTGGTCGCCAGCGATAGCGAGGCCCGACTGAAGGTCATGATCCGTGATTTCGACAAGACCGGTTTCGAAGAACGAAAAAAGCGAATGGGCGAGGTCGCGGCGCTGGTTGCGGCACAATATCCGACCGGTTCGGTTCGAAGCTCTGTTTCCGGCACCTACGACAATATCGGCGATCACCTCGCTGCTGATCCGCGCGCGTCCGGTCTGTTGTTCAGCGCCCTCGATCACCTCGGCATTGCAAAGAAAATCATTCCGATGCGTGGTGGAACAGATGGTTCAGCGTTGTCCGCGCGCGGGATACCCACGCCGAACTTTTTCACAGGGGCCTACAACTTCCATTCGCGGTTTGAATTCCTGCCGGTCCCTGCCTTCGTAAAATCATATGAGACGGCACTGACAATCTGCAAGCTTGCGGGGCAGGGAGGCGTCGACCTTCAGCTGAAAACCGACATCTTCCGGCAGAGGGGATGAATTCATGCGATATTCTCCGCAAGCGCCAGCCGCGGTCGTGATGGTCCGGCCTCATAATTTCACTGTCAATGAACAGACGGCTGCCGACAACAGCTTCCAGACAACAGATATTGATCTTTCGGATATAGCGAAAGAAGCCTATGTCGAAGTCACCAATGCCGTGGAAACACTCCGCAGCCATGGTGTAACCGTTCCCCTGTTTGATGATTTGGGAACGCCCACACCCGACTCGGTCTTTCCCAACAACTGGTTCTCAACCCATGCCGGCGGGCACGTGGCCATCTATCCGATGCGGGCGAACAATCGTAGACGGGAGAGGCGGTTCGACATTATCGAGATGCTGAAATCCGAATACCGCGTGCAGCAGGTCGTAGACTATTCCGGCCTGGAGCCCGACGGTCTGTTCCTCGAGGGGACGGGCGCAATGGTCCTGGACCATATCGACAGGGTTGCATACGCGGTACGATCAGATCGGACAGACCCCGTTGTGCTGGAACGCTTCTCGACGCAATTCGGGTTCGAGCCGATGGTATTTGATGCCTGCGACGCTCGGGGAGTAGCCATTTATCATACGAACGTCCTGATGTGCATCGGAACCGATTTCGCCATGATCGGGGCAGGGATGATACCAGACGTCGTGCGTCGTGAAGAGATCCTGGCACGCCTGCACAATTCAGGCCGATACGTCATTGAACTGCGTGATGACCAGATCGGCAGGTTTGCAGGCAATGCGCTGGAGCTTCAGGGGTACAATGGCCGCCTTTTAGCCATGTCGACGACTGCCCTGGCGTCGCTCGAACCTTCACAGCGAAACGCGATCGAAGAGCGCGTGAGAATTGTTGCGCTTGATATACCATCAATCGAAATGGCCGGAGGTTCCGTGCGATGCACGCTGGCGGGCATTCACCTGTCTCTCCGTCAAACTTAGGGATATCCCGATCACCACTTGCGCCGCCAATCGAGGCCCTTGGTGAAATCTCGTTCGAGAAGGCATCCCCGGTATTGAGAAATCCGTCTGTGCATAGGGCATATGCAACAAGGACAAGCTTGAGCGTGCCGGTATTGTTATCCAATATCGACACGCTCCAGTATCAGTGCCAGATTGGGTAACACCGGTTTGACCGGCGCTTCGATGACTACAGGCCTGCCTCAGCCATCCAGAGCGCTGCGTCTTCGCCCGCAGCAATGCGCAGTGGCGCGGAGGGATCGTTGGCAGCCTGCCAAATTGCCTCGGCGACATCCCGGGCCTGGGTGACGGGGCCTTTGTCGTCCTGAACATTCTTGATGAATTGTTGTAGAAGAGGGGCATAGTCCGCGTCATCCATGCCGCGCAGATGTGGACGAGCGTTGGCACCAAAGCTGGTTTGCGGCGAACGGCCCGGCAAGACGATATGCACACGGACGCCGAAAGGCTCCATTTCCATCGCCAGAGACTCGCTGAATGCGTTCACCGCCGCCTTGCTGGCGCGGTATACCCCGATAATCGGCAGTGGCTTGACCGTAACCGAGGATGTGACATTGATGATGACGCCGGCTCGGCGATGGCGCATTTGCGGGACCACCGCCTGGATCATCGCCAATGTTCCGATCGTGTTTGTCTGGAAGAGAGCCTGTACGGTCTGCGAGGCGGTCAGTTCAACCGGCGACGGCGCGCCAAGGCCGGCATTGTTGACAAGAACGTCGATGTGACCTGCGGTCTCGACCAGTTGCGCAACGCTTTCGGGATCGGTGACGTCGAGCGCGAGGACCTGCAGACGATCGGACGCCGGAAGCAAATCCCTGGCGGGGGTTCGCATTGTCGCCACCACATCCCAGCCTCTTTCGAGGAACAGTTTTGCGGTTTCGAGGCCAAAGCCGGAGGAACAACCGGTAATCAATATGTTGGGCATAGTTATCTCCATACAGGGTGACTGACATTATGGTAGTGACCAGGTGGAAGACTTTATATATGCTGACATCCTCATTTCTTTTGCGATAGTCCTGATATGACTGTGGACCCCATTGCCGAAATCGTCACGCTTCTGCAGCCCACCGCGCGATTGTCGAAACTGGTGGAATGTTCAGGCGCGTGGCGCATACGCCGTGAGGCGACAGGTGAACCATTCTATTGCGCGATCCTGGAAGGGACGTGCCGCGTTACCTTCGATGGTCATCAAACCTTGACCCTTAAGGCCGGAGACTTCGTCCTCGCGCCCGCCATGCGCGATCTCGTCAATGAGAGCATTGATGCTGCGGCCAATCTGCCGGCTATGGTGCCGACAAAGATCAATGAAGGGTATTTCCGCGTTGGGCCACACGACGGTCCGGCCGATCTGCGCATGCGTATCGGCCATTGCAGCTTTGGCGCACCGGATTCTGCGCTGCTCGTCTCCCTGCTGCCGGAGGTGGTTCTGGTGCGTGACAAAACCCGGTTTGCCACGCTGATGCAATTGATCGATGAGGAGACGCAGGATCGGCGCGCAGCCCGCGAACTCGTTCTGGAACGCCTTATCGAGGTTCTGCTGATCGAGGCATTGCGGTCTGCAACGGAAACAACCTCCGCGCCGGGCCTGCGCAGGGGACTGGCGGACGAACGCCTCGCAGGCGCGCTTCGTGCGATGCATGCCCGTCCAGGCCATCCATGGACCGTTGTCGATCTTGCAAACAGGGCCTCGCTGTCCCGTTCGGCATTCTTTGCACGGTTCAATCGCATTGTCGGGGTTCCTCCGATGGAATATCTGCTGGTCTGGCGCATGGCGCTGGCAAAGCAGCTCTTGCGGGATGGCAGTCTCGCAATCGAGGATATCGCCGAACGGGTTGGCTACGGCTCAGCAAGCACCTTCAGCGTGGCCTTTGCGCGGAATACCGGGATGCCCCCGGCTCGATATGCCCGCATGGCAGCGTAAGAAGCGGCGGCGTGGGCAGGCAAGGAGAGTTTCGGGAACCTGTCGCCTGCTCGGGGCGACGCGAAGATCCAGGCTAAACGCCTCAGGCGAGCCTGGCCGAAGATGTAACGAGGATACTCGAGCCTGTCCTATGCGACCGTAACGACGCAGAGGAGGAAGGCGTGTGAGACCCGGATTTGGAAGAGACCGGTTCATGCGCTGCATCTGGATCGAGACCTCCTCTTCCCGCCCGGCAAACGAAGTCAAAGCTATTGGCCTCCAATACGCGACAGGTCGATCCGTATCCCGGCTTGCCCGACATTCTGGGCAGTCACCGGTTGCTCCTCGTTTGGCGCCATTTCGGTGTCGTCCACCTCGGCGGTGGCCGTTTCTCTACCTCGCTGCGGCACTTCAACCGGCGTTCCCGGATCCTCCGCCTGGAAAATGCCGACGCCCTCGAACTCGCCGGTTTTCCACGCGTAAACCGCGTTATCGAAAATCTGCGGAAAAACATCATCGTCGCTCCTGGGGTTACCGTACCATTTGGCAACGATCCTCAGGACCTTGGCAAACATCGCCGTGCCTTTGCGGAGATTCTGGCAGGAATCGACAAGGTCCGGCTTGATATCCGCCGGTTCCCTGATGCCAACACCGGCTGGAAACTGTGTTACCCCGACGCGGACAACCGCCTGACCGGCATACTGTCGCACGATGGCCATCGCTTCTTCCGCTGAAGTGGCTTTCGGCACGAGGATCAACCGGCCGCCTGATTTGACCGTGACGGCGAGAGGATCAGTCGAGCCTGCGGCCATCACGAATTGCTCGACGATCGCGGGCTTGAGGGAAGGGTCGGCGCATTCTTTGATCAACGCAGCGTCCAGCATGCAAGCTCCATGGTTCACGTGTTGAAGGAGATGACGAGAGGCTTGTCGAACAGTCGTGCCCAGGCTTCGGTGCTCGCGCGCTGAATGTCGGCGATGGAGGTTCCGGCCGTCCACCAGCTGTTGCCGACGGCGACAACGACGTCGGGAGCGTCGAGCATTGATTGCAAGACCGGCCAGACGACAAGCTGCTCATAGCAGATCAGCGGAGCGACGCGGACATCACCGACAATGACGATCGCGCTCCCGAAGAAGTGCGCCCTGGCGCTGCCACTTTCCCCAACCCGGGATCGCCAGGGCTGCCACATCGACCCGGGGACCGGCATGCGTTCGCGGTAGAGAATGCGCCCGCCCTTGCTGTCGATCGCAACGAGGACATTGTCGTAACCGTCGGCATCAACCACCGCAGCACCGGCGATGACCGCGATGTCACCATCAGCGAAACCGCCGGTCCAAAGTCGCTCCGTAGTCGGGGTCCATAAGCCAAGGGCACTTTCCGGCAGTACGACAAAGCGGATCCCGTCCCTGGCGGCGGCGTGCACCGTTGCGATCAGATCACGGTGACGCTCAAGACCGTCCTCCCGACCGAGCGAAGCACCCAATTCCAGATCGACGCCGCGCCAGGCTTCAGGTAGTCTCGGGTTGGTCCAGGTTGCGGCGGACCAGAGCCAAAGGCCTGTCAGGGCCATGGCGACAGCTGGCCAAGGGCGGGTTACGAGGCCTGCCTGGCCAGCTGTCGCCATGGCCCTGAC
>NZ_LMVK01000009.1 GCF_001541315.1 Agrobacterium tumefaciens str. B6
TCCCCACCCCACGTCCCCCGTCACAATGCCCCGCAAGGAAACACAACAACGCGGAAGGCACATCATGACGGAACAGACGGCGAGACTTCGGCTTCCTTACATCCTGCCCTCACAGGCCCAAAAACACGTCACCCACAACGAAGCCCTGCAAAGGCTGGATGCAATCGTGCAGCTCACCATCAAGGCTGCCGTTGCCGCCCCGCCCGAGAATGCGGCCGAGGGCGATTGTTTCCTGCTGACGCCGGGCGCCACCGGCGATTGGGTCGGCAAGGGCGGCAGGCTCGCGTTCCGGCAGGATGGCGCGTGGCTCTTTATAGTACCGCAGCCGGGCTGGACGGCATGGTTTGCGACCGAGAGCAAATATCGCCTGCTGCAGGACGGGAGCTGGCGCGACCTGCCGCTGCCGGCCACCGGCCGGCAGGAGCGGCTGGGGATCGGCGCGGAGGCCGATGACACCAACCGGCTGGCGCTTGCCTCCCCCGCCAGCCTCTTTACCCATGCCGAGGAAGACGGCAGCCACCGCATGACGATCAACAAGGCGGCAAAGGCCGATACCGCCACGCTGCTGTTCCAGTCCGGCTGGAGCGGCCGGGCGGAAATGGGCCTTGCCGGCCATGACGGGTTTTCGATCAAGACCAGTGTGGATGGCACCTCCTGGCACACGGCGCTTCTGTGCAGCGGCGATGGCCGGGTCTCGATGCCCAACCGCCCACTCGCCGTCGCCGGCCTGCCCTCGGGCACGACGAAACCCGCCAATGGCTCGGCGGCGGGTTTTTCCGTGCTCTTCATCGCCGAGGGTGGATTTGCGCTCGGGGAAACCCTGGGAACCGGCGGGCGTGAACTCGTCGTTCCGGCAAAGGGCCTTTATCTGGCAGCATTGTCGCTCGCCGTGGTCTCCTCCTCCGGCCACCGGGTGACGCTTTTCATCAACGGTGCGGCGGCCAGTTTCGGCATGACAGGAAATGCATCGACCTCAGGCACACAGCAGTCGGCAACATCGATCCTTCCGCTCGACGCCGGCGATCGCCTGCGGCTGCAGCATGAGGGAATGGCGGAATTTACCCAGGGCAGCGGGAAAACGTGCCTTTCGCTTGCGGCACTCTGACGGAAACAACCGATGAGAGAGAAAAATTGCGATTTTTGGAAAAATTTTTTCCCGGCAAAATAAGGCGACTCGAACAAATCAGGCGAAACCGTTCAAATTCTTAATAAATTGTCACGAGCTGCTTAGGCAATTTTTAAAGGTACCGGGATAGAGTTCCCGTCATATGGTCTTGAGTTTGTATAGAGTGTCCAATGACCGAAATGATACGCCCACGAGTTAAATATGTCATCGGCCCCGATGGCAGCCCTCTGACGATTGCGGATCTTCCGCCTGCCAATACCCGTCGCTGGGTCATTCGCAGAAAGGCGGAGGTGGTTGCCGCGGTACGCGGAGGACTGCTGAGCCTCGAGGAAGCATGCGAGCGTTATACGCTCACCGTTGAAGAATTCCTGTCCTGGCAGTCCTCGATCTCCGATCATGGCCTCGCCGGTCTGCGCACCACGCGCATTCAGCAATATCGCCACTAAACAGTGCGCCGGCGCGGTAACGCGCCCCAAACCGAATTCCAGAACGCCCCGCCGGATCATCGACGGGGCTTTCGGTTTGATTTCGGATTTCTCCTGAAAACTGCCCGCCAGAGCCGGTGATTGTCGCCGGTTTGTGTCCGCTGCGTTCGCTATCGCGCTGTTTCAATTCAGGCGCAAGCCGTTAGAGTGGCGAAAACGAACAGCAATGCGGAGGCAGAGACCATGGACATCAAGACCACCGAAACCGGATCGCGCGGCGAATATTCGGCGACCATCGACGGCCACAAGGCGGAGATGACCTATTCGCGCACCTCCCCTTCCCTCATCATCATCGACCATACCGGTGTGCCCGATGCGCTGCGCGGCAAGGGTGTCGGCCAGGCGCTCGCCGCCCATGCGATTGATGAAGCCCGCAAGGGCGGCTGGAAGATCATTCCGCTCTGCCCCTTCTTCAAGGCCCAGACATTGCGCCATGCCGAATGGGCGGATGTGATCCAGGGGTAAAAGGGTAGACATAAAGAGCGTTATGGCAGCTATCTACGGTGTTTTGGCCAAAACGGAGCATCCACACTCCGTCACCCCGGCCTTGAGCCGGGGTCCAGCAAGCTCAGTCATTGAGCTGAAAAGACTCTTCTCGTTGCGCAGGCGCGCGTCGGCTGGATGCCGGATCAAGTCCGGCATGACGGCGGAGAGATTTTCAGGTGTGCCAGCAATCACGCCACCTTCAACGGCGGCGTCCCGGCATGCATGCTCCGGCGGACTTCTTCACGGAATTCCAGCGTATCCTCTGCGCCATGCACCGCCACGGCATGTTGCACGGCCGCTTCCATAAGCTCTTCTTGAGAATCGGCGGAAATGGCAACGGTGCATCTGCTGTCACTGGGGAATTCACGGCAATCGATATATTGGCGGGCCATTTTTTCCTCCCTGCAATAGCCGCCCGCGCCTGCACGGGGCGCGTGCGCGTAAAAGCCTCCGGCTCACGGTCGGAACCCCCGTAAAATACGCCTTTCCCAACTTCCGGACAATCGAAATCGGGCATGACCGTCCCGGAAACACCGGCGACGCCGCAAAACAAAAGGCCGCCCTTAAGGAGCGGCCTTTTAAAAAAATGCACGGCGTCCCGTCATTGAAAGCCGCCTCCTGATCCACCGGCAGCCGTCAATGAGGACGATCATTCGTCAGCTTTTGCGCCTGTGGTCAGGCGCGGGCGCGGATGGCTCCGTCGCGGTTTTCCAGTGCGGCGGCCTTTTCATATTCGGCCTGCACCTCTTCCAGCGAAGCCTCGGCGGCCTCCTGCTGGGCCTTCAGCTCCCGGATCGAGACCTGAAGATTATCCGCCCGCTGGCGCGCGGCCTTGGCGAAGGTCGGATAGGCGAAATGTGTCGGATCGGTAATGCCCGACTTGCTCTCTTCCAGAGAGATCTGATGCACCAGTTCCTTTGCCATCCGCTCAAACTCGGACATCATCTGCTGCAGCTGGTTAAGCTGCCGGCGTTTTTCATTGACCTGAAATTCCTTCAGGCGAACCAGGCTGTCACGCGACTTCATACGCAATACTCCATGGATAGCGAGACCCGGATCAAAAAGGCACTATGCCCCCCTGGCCGGCCCGTTTACCCCGCCCGTTTTCCCGTAAGGGTTGACCCCTGTCCCGGAATGATTCCCAAAAGTTCCCCGACGTTAATAAAAAACCGCCGTCGTTAACCTTTCGTTTACGGGCATCGTTAATGATAAACACGATCATTTAAGGGTCGGTAAATGCCAGGTCCAAAAAAACGGGCCAGACGATGTAAGAGTCGATTGAATCACTTAGCGGGAAATCCTCACGTTGAGCTTCAATTTTGGCGATGGTGGATTCACGTGCAAAAACAGCGAAATGCCTTCTTTGCTTAATAAATTCGATACACCTTGCCAAAGGCAATTAGAATTTGTTAACCATTTGGTGGCAGCCTGCAAATCAGGCAACGTCTGGATCCGCATCGCGCGAGGCAATGATTTACCGGTTCGCGGGCGGCAAAGGGGATAATTATGCGGGTTCTACTTATTGAAGACGACAGCGCGACAGCGCAGAGCATTGAACTGATGCTCAAGTCGGAAAGCTTTAACGTCTACACGACCGACCTCGGCGAGGAAGGCGTGGACCTCGGCAAGCTCTACGATTACGACATTATTCTTCTCGACCTCAACCTGCCTGACATGTCGGGTTACGAGGTTCTGAGAACGCTTCGCCTCTCCAAGGTCAAGACGCCGATCCTCATCCTGTCCGGCATGGCCGGCATCGAGGATAAGGTTCGCGGCCTCGGCTTCGGCGCAGACGATTACATGACGAAGCCGTTCCACAAGGACGAACTTGTTGCCCGCATTCATGCCATCGTCCGCCGTTCCAAGGGCCATGCGCAGTCGGTCATCGCCACCGGCGAGCTGATCGTCAATCTCGATGCCAAGACGGTTGAAGTGGGCGGCCAGCGCGTTCACCTGACCGGAAAGGAATATCAGATGCTCGAGCTGCTTTCGCTGCGCAAGGGCACGACGCTGACCAAGGAAATGTTCCTGAACCACCTCTACGGCGGCATGGACGAACCGGAACTGAAGATCATCGACGTCTTCATCTGCAAGCTGCGCAAGAAGCTCGCAAATGCTGCAGGCGGCGCAAACTACATTGAAACCGTCTGGGGCCGTGGCTATGTTCTGCGCGAGCCTGACGGCGCCACGGAATTCCTCGAAACCGCCTGATCCAATCCGGAACAGGACAGTTTTTAAAAGACCCGCTGGAAACGGCGGGTTTTTTGTTGCGATTTTCTCTCCTCATTGCTGTGCCTGTCACAGGAATCCAGCCATCCCAAGTCCTTGGGTTGAAAGGACTCTCCGCCGCGCAGACGCGCGTCGACCGAATTCCTGTGACAGGCACAGCAATGAGGAGAGAAAGACATGGCCACGCATCGCCAAAGGACGCCGGCATATGAACCACGCCATCCCAACCCTCAAGACGGATCGCCTGACGCTGCGCCCGCTGACCATGGCGCATTTCCCCGCCTATCGGAACTTCATGACGTCGCCGCGCTCCATCGGTGTCGGCGGACCATACGACCTGCCCTCAACATGGGGCGTGTTCTGCCACGATCTGGCCAACTGGTACTTTTTCGGCCATGGCGCGCTAATGATCGAGCTTGGCGAAACGGGGGAATGTATCGGCCAGGTCGGCATCAATCACGGTCCGCTGTTTCCGGAAAAGGAACTTGGCTGGCTGCTTTACGAAGGCCATGAGGGGCGCGGTTATGCCGCTGAAGCCGCCTCGGCGCTGCGCGACTGGGCCTTCAGGACCCTGAACTTGCCCACGCTTGTCAGCTACGTCTCGCCGCAAAACCGCAAATCAGCGGCCGTCGCCGAACGAATCGGCGGAAGGCTCGATCCGGCAGCACCTCGTTCCGATCCCGAAGACCTCGTTTATCGGCACTATCAGGTAAACGCTGTTTGAAAGAGGGACGCCTTGCGGCCATTACGGTCGCGAGGCGTCCCGAAAATCCAACTTAGCGCATTTCCACTTTCAGAAAGCCGAGGATTGCCTCCGCGATCTGCGCATGGATGGCCACGCGGTCCCTGCCGCCGCCATCCCGGCAGACGAAACCCTCACCCGGTGAAAGTTCCTCCACGATCTTTTCGCCGTTCGGCTTGCAAATCTGCATGAAGCTGAAATGGCTGGCATCCGGTATGTCCCGATAAACCGTCGTCGCCTTTGGCAGATGCCGGGCGATATATTCGGAATCGGCCTTGATAGCGGCGATCTCTGGTGTCTCCACACCTGCCGCCAGAACCAGAACCGGTACGCTGACGGCCTGCAGCGTTTCCGGCAGGAAACCCGCGGCCGGCCCGAGATCCAGCGCGATGGCAGCGCGGATGCGGGCATCCTTCAAATCCATCGAAAGCCGCGGATCGGCCTTGCCGTCACCGACAACCCCGACTTTGGCTAGCAGCCGGGGAGCCTTGCATTGCGGCGGGCGCTTCTCTGCGCCGCAATCCCTCAGGGCAAGATCGGCGCTGTATCGCGCGCCAACCAGTTCCATCGCGGTCCAGCCGCCGAGGGAATGGCCGATAACCGCGATGCGCGTCGCGTCGATCCTGCCGGCGAATCGATCATCGCCAAGCAAGGCCGTCAGCGTTCTGCTGATGTCGCGCGGCCGTTCCCACAATGGAACGATCTCGGTCGCATTTTCTTCGGTAAATGATTCGCCGCCGTGATCCGGAGCGGCTACGACGTAACCTTCCCGAACAAGCTCGCCGGCAATCCAGTTCAGATTGCGCCAGCTGCCGCCAAAACCGTGCGACAGCAGCACGAGCGGACGAGAATCCTTAAGAAATGAGGCATCCGGTTGAACCTCAAGACCGTAAAAGGCGGCATTTTCGCCGACGATCTCGCTTTTGCCCGAGGGCGCGGCGGGGTACCCTAATGAAACGGCAAGCGTTCTCGCGCCCCCCTCATCCGGCAATTCGATCTGTTTAAAGCCTATACCGCTTTCCGCCCTTGCGGCCTGAGCAGTGGAAAAGATGACGAGTATCGCCAGAATGAAATAGCGCATGGGATGCTCCAAGAGTTGATATGGACCAACCCTTGGTTCAAACCGCCGCCTGCCGAGACCTCAAACAGGTTTCAGGTCGTCCTGAAACGCAATCGAGACAGCGACTCGCTCGCAAACGCTTCCTGTTATACCGAGCGCTAGATATCCGCGATCCGCTCGAAAAGCCGCACGGGACTGTCGCGGAAGGTCGTTTCCCGGAAAGGACAGAAGCCGAAACGGGCGGCGATCGCGAGCGACGGCGCATTCAGCGGATCGATCATGCAGACGATCCGGTTCGATATGCCCTTGGCATCAAACCAGCCAAGGGCGGCCTGCACCGCTTCGCTGGCCACACCCTTGCCGGTCAGATTCCTGTCGATCTTCCACATGGCCTCCGGCGCGGTGTCGAAATCCGCGCCATGTCCACGGCGCATATGGGCCAGCCCCACCTCGCCGACGATTCGTCCCGTGCCGGTTTCCTCCACCACGAAGGGGCCGAAACCGAAGACGGACCAGTGGCCGATGAAACGCAGAAGCCGCGCGAACGCGAGTTCGGGATCGAGCGGCGCGATCGAGCTCACGCCCGGGATCGGATGAACATCCGCGCTCCAGAAGGAGCAATAACGTGCTTCGTCCTCGATGGCATGCGGCCGCAGCAGGAGACGCGCGGTTTCGACACGGATCATGAGACCTCCTCCTCTGAAAAGAAAAAGGCCGGGCACTGGCAAAAGCCGGCCCGACCCCTGATGGCGTCACTGTCGCATCGAAACGATCACTCCGTAATCGTCTTCGCCGTAAACACGATGCGATCGTCATGCACCTTGTATTCCACCGCCATATTGGCCTCTTCGGCCAGAAGCAGCGTGTAATAGGGCTGGACGGAATGGGCGTCGACCGCCTCTTCCAGCCTGCCTTCATAAATTTCCGCGAACTTGGCCGGCACGCGCATCATCCGGCCCTTGACGGTGATTTCGAACCTGGCGTCGCCGTCGGGGCTTTCCAGCAGCACATCCACATTGCCGCCACGCGGAATGGCGCCGTAAGCCACGAGGAAAAGGTTGAGCAGAAGTTTGACACGATTCTTCGCAACGATGGCGCGCGGGCCGTTCCAGCTCACTTCCGCCTTCTTTTCGGCGGCAGCGAAATCCTGGGCAGCCTTTTCGGCCTCACCGGTGTCGATGGACGCGCCGGCGGAGCCGGAAGCACCGAAAGCAAGGCGGGCGAACTTCAACCGCACGGATGCGTTAAGGGCTGACGTGCGGATGAGATCGAGCGCATCGTCATCCGTGCCGCCCTCGTCCAGAAGTTCGAGGCCGTTATTGATGGCGCCGACAGGAGAAATAACGTCATGGCACACACGGCTGCACAGAAGAGCCGCCAGATCGGGACCGGACAGCGTGATATTGAGTTTGCTGGTCATAAAATTCTCTCCTGCGCAAGGGAGGCGCGGACGGTGTGGAAATTGTTAAGCCATAATGACACCATATTTGGTAAACCGATTGTTAATAGGATGGTTTCAAAATGCCAAATGCCTTAACAGGCCACACTGGAGCCCCGTGTATCCGCAAGGATGCGCGAAACATGCTGTAGAACTTTGACTCTGCGCGACCGGCCCTTTCGAAAACCGATTCGGATTTTCGGGCTTATGCGCTAACGAAACAGACGGACGGACATGACGATGCGCCTTACGAAAACCCGCACCATTGCACGCCTCGGACGGGGAAAGATTGTCGCGCTCCTTGCGAGCCTCTTGATGTGGGTCGCACCGGCCTCGGCCCAGAACAGCGATCAATATTCGTTCCAGGAAGTCGTGGATGCAGGCCACGGATTCTTCGGTGAAACCACCGGCGGCCTTGCCAAGGTGGTGGAGCGCGCCTTCCAGCAATACGGTCTTCCGAACGGTTACATTCTCGGGCAGGAAGGCTCCGGCGCTTTCGTCGCGGGCCTCACCTATGGCGAAGGCACGCTTTACACCAAGAATGCCGGCCAGCACCCGGTCTTCTGGCAGGGCCCGTCGCTCGGCCTCGATTACGGCGGCCAGGGCACCCGCGCCATGGTGCTGGGCTATAACCCGCCCTCCGGCGATGCGCTTTACCGCCGTTACGGCGGGGTGGGCGGCCCCCCCTTCATCGTCGCCGGCGGCGGCCTGACCTATCTGAAGAGCAGCGACGTGACCCTCGCGCCCATCCGCACCGGCATCGGCGCGCGCCTCGGCATCAATGTCGGCTACCTGAAGCTCACCCAGCAGCCGACCTGGAACCCCTTCTGATTCGCTAAAGCCGGAGCGGGAGGAAATAACGGGCCGGTTTTGACGGTGCGACACCCCTCCCCACGGTTGCAATAATAGCGTAACGTGCTTTCGCGCCCCTCTTTCCGAATGCGCGCGTATCTGAGTTTCGGAGACTGTCCCGCGTGATCGAATATGCCATTCTCTTCGGATTGGGTTTTCTCACCGCAACCCTGCTGGCCCTGCTGATCGCACCCGCGATCCATCGCCGCATCGTCGCCTATACGGAAAACCGCATACGCGCGACAATGCCCATCAGCCCGCAGGAAGTCCGCGCCCAGAAGGACATGGCGCGCGCGCTCTACGCCGCCGAAAACGCCAAGGTCCGCCAGGAACTGGATACGGAACGGGAAAAGAACACCTCGCTGCGCCTCGCCAACGAAGCCGCTTCCAGCGATGCCTATCGCCTCGGCGAGCAGAACCGCAGCTTCTCCCTGAAAATCGAGGAGCTGACGCTGGAAATCGGCGAATTGCGCGCAGCGCTTGATGCCAGCGAAGAACGCGCCGGCATCATACAGGCGAACCTCGCACAACAGGAGCAGGCCGCCAACGAGCGCGCCAGCCAGATGTCCGATCTCACCGCCCGCCTGACCAATCTGACGCGCGAGCTGGATGATTCGAAAATCCTCGCCGCCACCCGCGATCTGGAGGCAGAACAGGCCAAGCAGAGCGCCACGCGCTTCCGCAAGGAAGGCGAAACGGCGACCCGTGAATTGCAGGACGTGGCGGCCCGTAACAAGGAAGCCATGACGGCGGTTGCGCGCGAAAGCCGCAAGGTCACCCGGCTGGAAGAACAGGTCGCTACGCTGATGGCGAAAAACGCCGATCTCGACACGATGCTGACGCTGCGCAACCAGGAAGCCGCCCGTCTCAAGGAACAGCTTGCCGCAACCGGCGGCCGCGCCAACGATATGATCATCCGCCTGCCGAACCCGGCCGTGCCGGTGGAAACGGCGGTAAACCCGCCGCCACAGCCGGCCCCAGCCGCCGCGCTTGAAGTCGTACCCGTCACCGAAGAAGAGGCGACATCGGCGGTGGCCGCCGAGGAGGCAGCGATCTCGCCGGTTGAGGAGCCAGCGGCGCCGGCATCAGAAGGTCTGGAACAGGAAATCGAGGATATCCGCAATCAGGGCACCGCGCTCACGGAGCGCCTGCTGAATGTGCGCGGCACCGGCAATGACGAACCGATCCGCCGCGAAATCGCCCGCATCGCCGCTGAGATGATCGCGCTCACGGCGGCGCAGGAGGGCGAGACATCGCCCATTCCAGGGCTGCTTGCCAAGGCCTCCGGCTCATCGGGGCGGGACAGCCTTGCGAAGCGGGCGAAGGTGGTGATGGAGAAGCGGAAACATTAGGCCTTCGGTGGGTGTGGTTTACCCCGCGTTGAGTGTGCGGCTTACCCCCCTCTGCCCTGCCGGGCATCTCCCCCTCAGGGGGGAGATCGGCAAGAAGCACTAACATCACTTCATTCTCAAACGTCGAGATGGCCGAAACCTGGCCGCTTGTCGATCTCCCCCCTTGAGGGGGAGATGTCCGGCAGGACAGAGGGGGGTAAGCCACGTACGCCGAAGCGATAAAGTGGCACTGACCTAAACCCGCCCGATCACTCCCGCCATCTGATAAAGCGCCAGCCCCGAAGCCGTCCCCGCATTCAAGCTATCCAGCTGCGGCGATTGCGCAATCCGCGCCGTATGAAACCGCGAGAGCACCGATTGCGGCAACCCCTCGCCTTCCGTGCCGATGACAAGCGCCATGCGCTCGGAGCGGGGAATATTGCGGATCTCGGTCTCGCCACCAGGCGAAAGGCTCCAGATCGCAAACCCGGCCTCAGAAAGCCGCTCCAGCATCTCCACCGCACCGCCGCCGCGATGATAGGGAACCGAAAGAACTGATCCGACGGAAACACGCAGCGCCTTGCGATAGAGCGGATCGCAGCAGGTCTCGTCGAGAAACACCGCATCGGCATAAAAGGCGGCCGCATTGCGGAACATCGCCCCAAGATTATCGTGATTGGAAATGCCGCAGCCCACGAGCACCAGTGAAGACGGAGGAAGCGCCGCCGTCATTTCGGTGAGCCCGCGATCCTGAACCCGGCGGCCGAGCGCCAGAATGCCGCGATGCAGGTGAAAACCGACAATGCCGTCAAGCACCGGCGCTTCGGCCACGTAAACCGGCACATCATCAGGAAAATCGGCAAGAATATCCGCAACGCCGGAAAGCCGGTTGCGCAGGATCAGGATGCTTTCCGCCGCAAAATCACCACCCGCCTTGTGGGAGGCTGCCAGCATGCGCAGCACCACCGTGCCTTCGGCAATGAAACGCCCCTGCCGGCCGGTGAGGTCCCGCTCGCGAATATCGCGAAAGGCGGCGATGCGCGGATCGGCGGAGTCCTCGACCGGGATCAGCGCCCGCCCGTCCAGCAGGTCACTGCCCTCACTGGCCATCAACAGTCACATCGGCAAGGAACCGGCCGGCTGCGACGTTGAAGACCAGCGCCTTGCGCGTGCCGTTGGCGAGCCGGCCGTAAAACAGCATGTCGCCGCCGGAATAGCTGACATTGTCGATCGTGAAGCCCTGCGGCAGGCTGGCGGTGACGGCAAGCGGGCCATTACCGGTCGGGACGGCGAGGTTTGGCGCTTCCGCCTGGGTCTGAACCGCTTTCGACGGCCCCATCGCCTTGTAGACAACCGCACCGAAGACGGCCATAAGGCTGATAAACATCACGGAGCCCGACACGATCTGCAAACGGATCATCTTGCGGCGAACTTTTTCCATGGCCGGATCAAGCGGCTTGTCTTCCTGTTCGTCTTGCTCGATCTGCGTCATCGGGTTCCCTGAAATGCTGATGGATCGGAAAAATAAGAATGAACGACCCCTTTAAACAAGGCGGAGACGCAAGGAAAGTCCTGATTGCCGGGGAAGACGCCGAAGGCCGCCTCGATTCCTGGCTGGCGGGCGAGGTGAGCGGCGACTTCTCCCGCAGCCGCCTGAAGGCCCTGATCGAGCAGGGCGCGGTTTCTCTCAACGGCCAGCCGGTGACGGAGCCGAAAAAGAAGGTGCATCCCGGCGATCGCATCGAGATCGTGATGCCGGAACCGGAAGACCCGGAACCCAAGGGCGAGGACATTCCGCTCGACGTGGAATATGAGGATGAAGACCTGATCGTGCTCATCAAGCCCGCCGGGCTCGTCGTGCATCCGGGCGCCGGCAACTGGACGGGAACGCTGGTCAACGCCCTCATCCACCATTGCGGCGACAGCCTCTCCGGCATTGGCGGCGTCAAGCGGCCGGGCATCGTGCACCGGCTGGACAAGGAAACGTCAGGCGTCATGGTCGTGGCGAAGAACGACAATGCCCACCGGCATCTCGCCGCGCAATTTGCCGATCACGGCCGCACCGGACCTTTGGAGCGGGCCTACAAGGCCATCGTCTGGGGCCGCCCGCGCACCCTGCGCGGCACCATCGACGCAGCACTCGGCCGCAGTGCCGACCGCACCAAACGCGCCGTCAAACACGAGGATTCGGATGACGCCCGCGAGGCGATCACCCATTATGAGGTGATGGAGCGTTACCATGAACGACCGGACGCCACCTGCCTCGCCTCGATGGTGGAATGCCGCCTGGAAACCGGCCGCACCCACCAGATCCGCGTGCACATGGCCCATATCGGCAATCCGCTGATCGGTGATCCCGAATATGGTGCGGCCTTCCGCACCAAGGCGAACCTGCTCGAAGAACCGGCAAAAAGCACTGTTGGCCGCTTTCCGCGCCAGGCGCTGCATGCCTATCTGCTCGCCTTCGAACATCCCCGTACAGGCGAGGTGATGGAGTTCGAAACCGACCTGCCGGATGACATGGAAGCGCTGCTCACCGCATTGCGCGGCTGAAAAACCCGCATGGCGCGGTCAAAAAAACTGCGCCATGTATTTCGCCGGAAGCCCCGGATAATAAAAAAAGATTAGCGGATAGCGATATTCCGCAGTCGGTCCTTTTTATAGACCGCCCCAATTTCGCTTCAATCGTCGCACCTCCTCGGCCCCCGCAAAGCTTGAAACCGCCGCCGTGAAAACCGTGGCCGCACAAGAGCTTGGCGACCACTGACGCCGCAGGAAACGCCGAACGTTCAATTCGCCTCCCTCGAACGGAACCGGCATGATGACGGGATCTCTCGCGAATGAATATCGAAGACCGCCAGTTTATATTTCAGGAGTTGCGCAGCGTCGAAGGCTATATCGATCCGCCCGATGCGCTTGTCTTCAAGGCGCTGCTGCAGGCGCAGACGAGCCGGGGACTCGATGGCGGCATGGCGGAAATCGGCGTTTATTACGGCCGCTCCTATTTCCTGCTGCGCAAATTCGCCCAGGCACAGGAAAAGGTGCTGGGCGTCGACCTGTTCGATCTCGACCCGCCCGAAGATGGTAGCCTCGACCAATATGAGCGCCTGATGGAAAACGGCCGCCGGCTGGGTTTTGCGATGGATGAGGAACTGATCATCAGGGGCGACAGCACGCGGCTGGCACCCGCCGACATCACCTCGAAGATCGGCCCGGCCCGTTTCTTCAGCATCGATGGCGGCCACCACCTGCACCATGTGCTGGCCGATGCAAAACTGGCGATGGAGGTGATCGCGCCGCACGGCGTCATCGTCTTCGACGACACCTTCAACCCCGCCTGGCCGGAGGTGACGGTGGGCGTCGCCGATTTCCTTCGCACCCATGGCCATAACCTCGTCTGCTTCGGCATGACCAAATACAAGACCTATGTCTGCCGGCGGGAATTTCACGCGACCTATGCCGGCGCGATTGCCGCCGATCCCGATCTGCAGGGGTTGGGCCATGTCGAGACGCAGTTCCTCGGCTCGAAGGTGATTCGCCTGCACAATCCCATGCGCCGGCGGGTCATGTATGAGCTGATGGTGCGCTCCGGCCTTGGCGGTTTTTCGGAACGAATCTACCGTTCGAAAGTTAAACAGGTCAAAGAGGGTGTCGCCTCAACATAACGCATGTGTGAACGCAGCGTTCGCTTGAAACGCGGCGGGCGCGTACATATCTGTCACATGGGTTCGTGCGGGGTCGGTAACGACCCGCAGCTTACGGTGCGCCTCCGGTGGGTTAATCGCCGACCAAAGAGGGTGCCGTTCCAGACCATAGATAAGGGGGTGCTTTATGGCCCGCAATAGTTTGCCTACGATTACAGCCGGCGAAGCCGGTCTGAATAGATATCTCGACGAAATCCGCAAATTTCCGATGCTGGAGCCGCAGGAAGAATACATGCTTGGCAAGCGTTACGCCGAGCATGGTGACCGCGATGCCGCCCACAAGCTTGTCACCAGCCATCTGCGTCTCGTCGCCAAGATCGCCATGGGTTACCGCGGTTACGGCCTGCCGATCGGCGAAGTCGTGTCCGAAGGCAATGTCGGTCTGATGCAGGCGGTCAAGAAGTTCGATCCGGAACGTGGTTTCCGTCTTGCCACCTATGCCATGTGGTGGATCAAGGCTTCGATCCAGGAATATATCCTGCGCTCGTGGTCGCTGGTGAAGATGGGCACGACGGCCAACCAGAAACGCCTGTTCTTTAACCTGCGCCGGCTGAAAGGCCGCATCCAGGCGATCGACGACGGCGATCTGAAGCCGGAACACGTCAAGGAAATCGCCACCAAGCTGCAGGTTTCCGAGGAAGAAGTCATCTCGATGAACCGCCGCCTGCATGGCGACGCGTCGCTGAATGCGCCGATCAAGGCGTCCGAGGGCGAATCCGGCCAATGGCAGGATTGGCTGGTGGATGACCATGAAAGCCAGGAAGCCGTGCTGATCGAGCAGGACGAACTGGAAACCCGCCGCCGCATGCTGGCCAAGGCCATGGGCGTGCTGAACGACCGCGAACGCCGCATCTTCGAGGCCCGCCGGCTTGCCGAAGACCCGGTGACGCTGGAAGAACTTTCCTCCGAGTTCGACATCAGCCGCGAACGCGTGCGCCAGATCGAGGTTCGCGCCTTCGAGAAGGTGCAGGAAGCGGTGCAGAAGGAAGCGCTGGAAGCCGCGCGTGCTTTGCGCGTGGTGGATGCTTAAGGCGACACTCTCTTAAGGAGAGCACGCCATCCACGAACGACATCATCCTCGGCCCTCGGCCGAGGATTTTTTATGTGTGAAAGCCAAATGGGGATAAATCTCCGGCAACGCCCCTCGCCAACCGTCGAGTCCTCACCATGACAACCCATCGACCGCCATACCGGCCTTGAGCCGGAATCCAGCCGACGCGCGTCTGCGCGGCGAGAAGAGTCCTTTCAGCCCAAGGGCTAGGGCTGGCTGGATACCGGCTCAAGGCCGGTATGACGGAAGAGGGAATCTCGCCGGGCAATAAGCCAGTGCTTGGATATGTTGAAATGTTAAGGGCGGCCTGAGCCGCCCCTAAATCATCACTGTCCGGTCGCCGGCGCTGCCGCCGCCCATTCGCTGAGCGCCTTGTCGAAGGCGGCGATGCCGTCATTGCCCTTTTGCAGGGTCAGCAGCGCACGCCGGCCATTACGATACGACACCGGAATGTCGATCCAGTTGCGGCTCTTCAGCAGCTCCAGATTGGTCTTCATCGCATCCGGGAAGTCGTTGAGCGCGATCATGTGGAAATCGTCGGTGATCTTGGCCGGAACCGCGATCAGCGCGTTGCCGCGATCCTGCTCGGTGCTCTTCATCGCGATGCGCTGGACACTGTCGATGGCGCCACCTTCGAAGCCGGGCGAAACCGAGAAGACGATCTCGATCAGATGGCTCGCCGGCAGCGACGGATCGGTATTGCGCTTGAAGGTGATGAGCGCGCTGAGGCCACGGCCAGGAACCGTGATCTGGCCCTGCACGGTGGGCGAAGGTTTGCCTTCGCCGTCACTTTCCTGCTGCAGCGACCAGGAAACGCTGCCCTGAATGGCGGTCGGCACCGTCTGGCCCAGCACTTCCTCATAAAGGAACATGCGGTCACCGGTGGCGGCAGCGGCAGGCTGCTGTGCCGGCGGCGTACCAGCCGGGGTTCCGGCGGGTACGCCGGCATTATTGGCCGGAGCCTCGCCCGCGGGCGGCGGCGCGACATTCTGCTCACAGACCGACTGGCCTTCGGCCGTCACCGGCTGGCCGTTCGCACCGGCGGCAGGTCCCTCGTCACGCTCGGTGCCATCGGCCAGAAGCCGCTGGGTAAACTTGGTGCCGGTGACGGAGCCGTCATCGCCATGGGTCGGGGTCTGATGGTTGGTCGGGGTAGTCGGCTGCTGCCCGGTGGCGGGCGGCTGCTGGGTCGCCGGCGGTGTCGGCGTCTGCGCCTCACCCGTGCCGTTCGAAGAGGTCTGGGTGTTGCCGCCGTTCTGTGCGGAACTGACCAGCCCGCCGACCATATCGTTCAGCGCATCGCGGTTCATCCACCCGGCATAACCGCCACCGGCAAGCAGCGCCACGCCGACAAGGGCAAGCACCAGCGACGCATAGTTGCGGCGCGGCTTCTTCTTGACCATATAGGCGGGCGGCGCGGCGGCAGCGCCCACGCCATTCGTTTCGTCCGAAGCCTGACGGGTGGACGGCGACGCGCCGTCATAACCGATCAGCTCGTCCAGATCGTCCCAGGGTGTGCGTTCCTTATTGTCCTTTGCCGCGGCCTGATCACCGAAGGGATCGTTATCCGCGCGCGGCAGCGCCGGCGCGTCCTTGGCGGGAATGGCAATATCCGCATCCTGGAAATAGGACGAGAAATCCCCGACCACGGCTGCCTTTTTCGGAGCCTGCTCTTCCGTCTGGCGATGTTCGTCAAAATCGTGCCGGCCACCAAAGGCGGGCGCGTGCTCCACGGCGGCAGGGCCCAAATGGTCGTCCGCCTCGCGACGCCCATCCTCTTCGTAAGGGGCCGGCTCGAAGCTTACTTCCGGTTCCTGATAATGCTGCGCAGCGTAACCGGCAACGAGCGGACGTTCGTCGGTCTCGTTGCGAACCTCTTCATATTCCTCGGCGGCCGGACGCAGATCGTCATCCCGCGCTTCATCGAGCTTGCGCCAGTCATCCTCATCCACCGGCTGTGCCCAATGGGAAGGAACGGAATCATCGGCGGGGCCGGGCGCCGTTTCAGGCTCCGGCTGTTGAGCCGGCTCTTCATCCGCCCGCGTGAAATAGGTGCCAACGGCCTCGTCGGAAACGTGTGCCGGGGCCGGAGCGGCATGAACCGTTTCCGGCGCATCATAAAGCTCTTCCGGCTCGTGTTCGTCGTGACGCTGCTCCTCAGCGACAACGGTGTCAGTGTGCCGGGGCTCTTCCTCTTCAGCCGGTTCTTCGTAAACCGGCTCCGGCTGTGCAGGCGCGGCGGGCGCGGGCTCTTCATAGACCGGCTCGTGCCGTTCCTCTTCCTGCTCAGCCTGTTCCACAGGTTCGGCGGCGCGGGCCTCGTCTGCGTCGGCAGCATCCTGCTGGTAGTAGGATGCCGCCGTCTCTTCGGCTGCCGGGGAGATAGCGTCATCATCCTCAAGCGCGGGAAGCGCCTCGGCATATTCGCTGTCGACCTCGGCAATGGCGGCGTCCAGCTTGGCGATCTGCCGGCGCAACAATTCTTCCGGCGGACGTGGCTTCATATTCTCGAGTTGGCGCACAACCGCACTGCGCGCCTTGTCGTAAACCTTCGCCCGGTTTTCGGGAGTATTGTTCGCCAAGCCATCCACGGCCTTGCGAATGACTGCTACAAAATCCGCCATAAGCACTTTCTCGTCGTGACCGGCGACGTACCGGCCCGATATGGTTTATGAATCTAGATCGCCGAGGACATTAATCCTCAAACGGATCAGTCACAAGTATGGTGTCGTCACGCTCCGGACTTGTCGACAGAAGCGCGACAGGCGCCCCGATCAATTCCTCGACCTGACGGACATATTTGATTGCCTGAGCAGGCAAATCCGCCCATTTTCGGGCACCGACGGTAGATTCTTTCCAGCCTTCCAGCGTGACGTAAATCGGCTCGACGCGCGCCTGCGCGCCCTGGCTTGCCGGAAGATGATCGATTTCCTGGCCGTCGAGCTTGTAGCCGACGCAGATTTTCAGCTCGTCGAGACCGTCGAGAACGTCAAGCTTGGTAAGCGCGATGCCTGTAATACCATTGGTGGCGACCGACTGGCGCACCAGCGCGGCATCAAACCAGCCGCAGCGGCGCTTGCGGCCGGTGACGGTGCCGAATTCATGACCCTTCTCGCCCAGGAACTGGCCGATCTCGTCATTCAGTTCGGTCGGGAACGGGCCTTCGCCAACACGGGTCGTGTAGGCCTTGGTGATGCCGAGAATATAACCCAGGGAACCCGGACCCATGCCCGAACCGGCAGCGGCCTGACCGGCAACGGTGTTGGACGAGGTCACGTAAGGATAGGTGCCGTGGTCGATATCGAGCAGCGAACCTTGAGCGCCTTCAAACAGGATGCGTGCGCCGGCGCGGCGCTTCTTGTCGAGCAGCAGCCATACGGTTTCGCTGAACGGCAGGATGCGATCCGCAATCGAGCTCAGCTCTTCCATGATGGTTTCATGCGACACTTCAGCGGCACCGAAGCCACGACGAAGCGCATTGTGATGCGTCAGGATACGGTCAACCTTGGCGGAGAGCGCTTCCATGTCGGCCAGATCCATGACGCGGATGGCGCGGCGGCCGACCTTGTCTTCGTAAGCCGGGCCGATGCCGCGGCGGGTGGTGCCGATTTTGGTGCCGCTGTTGGAGGCGGCGTCTTCGCGCATGCCGTCCAGTTCGCGGTGCAGCGAAAGAATGAGCGTGGCGTTGTCGGCGATGCGCAGGTTTTCCGGCGTGACCTTCACGCCCTGCGCTTCCAGACGGCCGATTTCGGCGATCAGCGCATGCGGATCGACCACGACGCCATTGCCGATGACGGCAAGCTTGCCGGGACGCACGACGCCGGACGGCAGAAGCGAAAGCTTGTAGCTGACACCGTCGATGACAAGTGTATGGCCGGCATTATGACCGCCCTGATACCGCACGACGACATCTGCCCGCTCGGACAGCCAGTCGACAATCTTGCCTTTGCCTTCGTCGCCCCATTGCGAGCCAACCACCACAACATTCGTCATTTCTTGCTTTCCTGCTCATGGCGCTTGCGCGCCCGATAACCCGATGGGAAACCCAAACCCGCGAATGTATACTGTGTTGTTTTACGGAAAGCGACCCTGTTTCTTATGGAGAATTTTGCTTTTTCCGTGACAAGGCGCGGATTTCCCGCATTATCTCGCCCCGTGGGGGCCAAGCGCGGGCGCAAGACCGCCATTCACCCCTTAGCCGTTTTCCCGCCCCGTGAAGAAGCGAAACATCAGCGTGCCCTCCAAAGCCTATATCGCCCTCATCATCGCCACGCTCTGCTGGGGCGGCAACACCGTTGCCGGCAAGCTCGCCGTCGGCCACATCAGCCCCATGGCCTTCACCTTCCTGCGCTGGGTCTTTGCCGTCGCCATCATCTTCGCCATTTCCGTGCCGCAGCTCATCAAGGACTGGCCGGTGGTGAAAAAGCGCCTGCCCTATTTCCTCGTGCTCGGCAGCGTCGGTTACACAGCCTTCAACGTGTTTCTCTACACGGCCCTGCAGCACACCTCGGCCATCAACGCCGCCGTCATCCAGGCCGGCATTCCCATGGTTATCTTCGTGCTGAACTTCATCCTGTTCCGCACCCGCGTGCTGTTCGGCCAGATCGCCGGTTTCTGCCTCACCATTTCAGGCGTGGCGCTGCTCGCGTCGCATGGCGATCCGGTCTCGCTGCTGCAGCTGGAAATGAATGTCGGCGACGCCGTCATGCTGCTCGCGGTTCTGGTCTATGCCATCTACACCGTCATTCTGCGCTGGAAACCCACGGTTGACTGGCGCACGCTGATGGCCATCCCCGCCTTTTTTGCCCTTCTCACCTCCGTCCCGCTGGTTTTCTGGGAAATGTCGCGCGACAGCGTCATCTGGCCGGATCAAAAGGGATGGGTGCTGGTGGTCTATGCCGCCATTTTTGCGTCCCTCATCGCGCAGATCCTCTACATCAAGGGTGTGGAACAGATCGGCGCCAACCGCGCCGGCCTCTTCATCAACCTCGTGCCCGTCTTCGGCACGTTGCTGTCCGTCTTCGTGCTCAGCGAAACCCTGCACACCTATCAGATCATGGCGCTCATCATGGCGCTGGCCGGCATTGCCGTGGCGGAACGAAAAAAATCGCCGGTTTCCTGAACCCATACGGGTCAGGAAAACCGGCGTAGTCTGGCAGGCATGAAAGAATGGAGCATCGGATCGAAAACTGTTTCCGATGCTCAAACGAGAGGTCAGAGCGCGGTTTCGCGCTCAGCCGGAGAAAGGACGGCGTTGCCGAGGACGATATCGCCCTTGTCGGTGGTAACGATCAGCACTTTTTCGAGCGATCCGTCATTGTTCAGCGAAAAGGCAAGGCGCAGGGCGCTCGAAGACCAGCCGGCGCCGGCGAGCGCAGCACGCTTGATCGCGGCGCAATCACCGCAATCGCCAAGGCTTAACGACGGCGTTGCCGGAACATCGGCTGCAAAACCGGAAAAATAATCATCGAGCGCGCCCATTGTGGCGTTCACATCGCGGTTGACGCGCAGCAGTTCCTCGCGGCGCTCGCCGGTCAGCGGCGCGGCGATGGTGGAAACGCATTGGCCGGCGGAAAGAACGCAGCCATCAAAACCACCCGGCGCGGAAATGCCGATCTGGGTGACAGCGCTTTTCTCGACGGCGGCAAAACCACGGGCAAAACCGGCAGCACCGGCCGCATCGGCATGGGTGGACATGGAAGCAACGGCAATTCCGCAGATGGCGGCAGCAATAATCTTCTTCAGCATTTCATACCCCGTTTTGCGATCCGCCGGCTTGTGCCGGTCTCGATTTCTGTTTCGTGGAAGCGTCTCTTTCAAAGGCCGCTCCCCGTCTGTGATCCCACAATGGCACAGCACTGTTTTCAGCCGCTTTAAGCCGATTGCTACAATTTTATCGGTTTTCATTTTTGTACAGAGAACGCTTTTTTTCGAATATGCGCCGGTATCGTCGCCGCGAATTCCGGGGCAACGTCGGGAAGCGATAAAGGGGCCGCATCGCTGCGGGGGTATCAAAGGGTAGTGCAGGGTTTTGCAGACGATGCGGCCCCGGCTTCAAACATATGACCCGCCCGCCAAACCGGTTCCTGTTTGGAGGATGGGCATATGCCGGCCGCCTCAACCGTGACATCGGGAAACTCCCCGGTTTCGGCCGCCTGCCCCGCCCATCCTGCGCCGCGCGCACGCCTGATAACCGGGATGGGCCGAGTATAGCCGGGCCGGCGGGACCGGGGATGCGCGGGGATAAACGCATCTTGAAAAAGGCGCTCGGGGGGCGGTTTCGCCCCATCCCGGACACAGGAATTTTCAGCGGGTTAACAGGCCCTTGATCGGCGGCATTTGAATTAACCTTGTCTTAAAACCCGACGTTAATGGTTAGCAATTTAAGAATAGCGGAACGAAAGGGTTCCGTTATGCGTGGCGTATCTGCCGTTGTTTTCCTGATGCTCGTTCTCGCCGGCTGCGCCACCGCACCGTCGCAGGTGACCAATGCCTGTGCGATTTTCGAGCAGCGGAACGGCATCTTCAACAATTGGCGGCGCGACGCAAAGGCGGCCGAGCGGGAGTTCGGCGTGCCGGTGCCTGTCATGATGGCGACGATCTACACCGAATCCGCCTTCCGCCCCTATGCACGGCCGCCCCGCACCAAGCTTCTCGGCTTCATTCCGTGGAAACGCCAGTCGACGGCCTATGGTTATGCGCAGGCGCTTGATGGCACATGGAGTGTTTACCAGCGTGAAACAGGCCGCTGGTCGGCAAGCCGCACCGATTTCACCGACGCCATCCACTTCGTCGGCTGGTATCACGCCAAGAGCCGTCGCGAAAACGGCATTTCGCTGAACGACCCCTACAATCTCTACCTCGCTTATTATTCCGGCCATGGCGGTTATGCGAAGGGCAGCTGGCGCAACAATTCCGCGGTCCAGAAGGCCGCCCGCCGCTCCGCCAACATGGCGATGCGTTACGAGGCGCAGCTGCAGCAATGTGGATATCGCTGAGGCTGGGGCGGGAATAGCCCAGCCTGCGGTTGCTAGTGCCCAAACCTCTCCTCCGTCATCCTCGGATCAAGCCCGAGGATGACGTCGAGTTTGTGCGACGCTTTTTCAGGAACTGACATGCGCCTGAGTTCCCCACCTGAGGGAGAAAGCCGATAGTAGCGGCGCACTTTACGCCCCATAAGCCGCCAGAAAACCCCTGACCGCATCGATCTCGACGGAGCGGATTTCATGCCCGCCCGGGTGCCACACGGTTTCCACCGTGCCGCCCTGCGCCTTGAGGCTCTGTTCCAGCGCCTTGGTCAGCGGCACCGGGCAAATCGGATCGCGTTCACCGGCCGTGATCAACACCCGGCGCGTGGCTTTGGCGGGGGAGATCTTCGGCTCGAACGGGATGAGCGGATGCATCAGCACCGCAGCGTCGAAAAGCTCGGGCTGTTCGATCAGCACATTAGCAAGAATATTCGCGCCATTGGAAAAACCGAGGCCGATGACCGGACCGGCCTGATAATGCTCCCGGTTCGCCTTGACGAAATCGGCGAGCTTTTCGGTTGCGCGCTGAAGGTCGGCCATGTCGTAGACGCCCTCGCCCGTACGCCGGAAAAACCGCGCCGCGCCGTGTTCGGAAACATCGCCGACCGGTGAGAGAATGGTGGCCTCAGGCAACAGACGCGAGCCGAAATCAAAGAACTGGTTTTCATCACCGCCGGTGCCGTGCAGCAAGACGAAAAGCGGAGCACCCGCAACGCCGGCGCGGGATTTGTGGAAATAGCTGTCCTTGGTCATGGGAGAATCCTTTCTGAAAGGAGGAGATTCAACGGCTTCCGCGCGGCCTCTTCGGCCAGGCGGAGCGATCAGATGGAGCAAACGGATGCGGCTTGTTTCTTCTCCCCGCCGGGGAGAAGGTCGCGGCAGCGGGATGAAGGGGGCAAGGGTGCGATCTATAGCTGACGTTGCCCCCTCATCCGACCCTTCGGGCCACCTTCTCCCCAAACGGGGAGAAGAAATACGTGGCAATGTCCTGCCAAACGCTATCGAGCGGTTAAACCGCCTTCTCGTCGCCCAGCGGCTCCAGATGCTCTTCCAGCACGGAGCGCAGATGCGCATGCTGGGTCGGCAGCTTCAGCGCCTCGCCGAGATGGGCGGTGTCCTCGTCGCGGTCGAAACCGGGCTCGTTGGTGGCCACCTCGAACAGCACGCCGCCCGGGGTGCGGAAATAGATCGCCCAGAAATAATCGCGGTCGATGACAGGCGTCACCTGATAGCCGGTATCCATCAGCGCCTTGCGCACCTCCAGCTGCTTTTCGCGGTTTTCGACCGCAAAGGCGATGTGGTGCACGGACCCTGCACCCAACCGCGCGCCAGAGATATTCGGCATGGTTTCGATGTCGATAAAGTCAGCACCGTTACCGCCGGGCATACCGAGGCGCAGAACGCCGTCCTGGCGATCCACTTCCTGATAGCCCATGAATTTCAAGAGCTCGGCCGTCGCACCTTCATCGCGAAGTCGCAACGAGGCACCCTGAAAACCATGGATCGCCTGATCCGCGCCGACGCCGTTGCCGATCCACTGCGCACGATTGTCGTCCCTGACTTCGACCAGCGCAAAACCGTCTCCGTCGGGCCCTGCAAAATGCAGGCGCTTGTTGCCGAAGGCTTCATCGGCCTTCAGGCCATCCACGCAGGCCTTGGAAAGACGGTCCTGCCAGTAGCCGAGCGATCCCTCGGGAACGGAAAACAGCGTCGTGCCCACTTCACCGGTGCCGGGACGGCCACGAGCGATATGCGGGAACGGGAAATAGGTCATGACGGAGCCGGGCGTGCCGACTTCATCACCATAATACAGGTGATAGACGTCAGGCGCGTCGAAATTGACCGTCTTCTTCACCCGGCGCAGGCCGAGCGTATCGGTGAAAAAACTGTTGTTCTGACGCGCGCTCGCCGCCATCGACGTGACGTGGTGCAGGCCCTTGATCTGGTTGAGCATGATAAACCCCTTTTTGCCTGGCGAGCCTCATGGTTGGGCCTGCCCTGTTCATGGCGTAAAGATGGGGTAACAGCGCTCTCAGGCATAGAGTGGACAACGGGAACGGATTGTTCCCGAATGGTGAACGATAAAACCGGCTGTTCAACGAGCCCGATGGGGCAGTTCAATGATCGTCGGCAACGCCCAGGGTCCAGTAGCCGACGGCGCGCAGCGACGCTTTCGGGAAAGAAATCTCGTCGGTGAGGAAGGATTTTGCCGCCCTCGCCTCGGATTTTTCGCAGGCGACAAAGACGTGCAGGCCTTCATGATCCGCGCTCCAGGCATGGTCGCGCAACGCCTTTTCAATGAGGCCGGCGGTGCCGGCGGGCTTGCCGCGGCGATAAAGCCATGTCCACTCGACATTCGCCGCGCAGACGATCTCCTGCCGCTCGGCTTCGTCATCGACTTCAGCATAGACGTTGAGCTTTTTCCCAGCCGGCATTTCGGCTGCCATGCGCAGCATCACCGGCAGCGCCGTCTCGTCACCGGCGAAGACATAACGCTCGGCTTCCGGGCAAACACCGCTCGGGCCGATGATGCCGAGAACATCGCCGGGCTTCGCCGTCGCACCGAAGGTCGCGCCCGGCATGTGGTCGCCCTCATGCATGACGAAGTCGATATCGACTTCACCACGCGCGATATCGCCAGAACGGATGGTGTAGACGCGCCGTGTGAGAAGATCATCGCCCGCCGGCCAGACGATCGCCCCGGTGGGCGCAAGATAAGGCCAGACCGGTGCGCGGGCCTGATCCGGCACCAGAAGCAGGCGCACATGCATGCCGCCGGTCAGCAGCCTTTCGATGCCGCTTTCGACCGATACCACCAGCCGGCGCATATGCGGTGTCAGATTATAGGCGCGGGCGACCTTGCCGACGAAAAGATTGGGCAGTTCACGCTGCTGCGCGCCATGGCCGCTCCAGCGGAAATCCAGCCCCGTCTCGCCGGAGAATTCGACGATATGCTCGGCCACCATGGCCTTTACCGACATCAATATATGTTCGGAAATGCAGCTGACCCTTGCAGCGAAATGGCCGCCTTCGGCGCTGAAGCTGCCATGGCCATATTCGGTCTTGAACCGCACTGTCGCACCGTCGCGTTCCATCTCCATATGCTCGGAAAAATGATCCTCAAAAGCATCGACGATCGACAGCGGATCGGACAGCGAGACGGAGGTTTCGGCAGACAGGAGAGACACGGGCATAATCCTTCACTTTGTAGTCCGGTTATCTTTAATCCCGACAACCGCAAAGCGTAAAGACATTTTATGAGTATCTAGAGAAGGTTTTTGTCACTGCCCGCCGTTTCAGGCAATTGCCAGTCGATCGGCTGGCGGCCATGGGAGACGAGAAAGGCGTTTGCCTTGGAAAAATGGCCATTGCCGAAAAAGCCGTTATGGGCCGAAAGCGGGGACGGATGCGGCGAGCGCAGCACGAGGTGCTTGCGCTGGTCCACGAAGGCCGCCTTCTTCTGGGCATAGGAGCCCCAGAGCAGGAAGACGACATGGTCGCATTCGTCGTTGACAGCGCGGATGACGGCGTCGGTGAATTTTTCCCAGCCCTGCCCCTGATGCGAGGCGGCGCGGGACTCTTCCACCGTCAGCACGCTGTTGAGCAGAAGCACGCCCTGTTTCGCCCAGCTTTCCAGAAAGCCGTGACCCACCGGGCGAATGCCGAGATCGGCCTGCAATTCCTTGTAGATATTGACGAGCGAAGGCGGAATGCGCACGCCTGGCTGGACGGAAAAGCACAGCCCATGCGCCTGGCCAAGCCCGTGATAGGGATCCTGGCCTAAAATGACGACCTTGACCTCATCGAGAGGCGTGAGATCGAGAGCGCGGAAATATTCCGCGCCCTTCGGGAAGATGCGCTTGCCGGCGGTTTTTTCGGCAAGCAGGAACTCTTTCAGCTTGAGCATGTAGGGGCTTGCGAATTCGCCGGAGAGAACGCGCTTCCAGCTGTCTTCGAGTTTGACGCCTGCCTCTGCCATGCCTGCCTCCATCAGAGCTTATTTGAACCGGTTGCCGCGCTGCAGCACTTCGATCTTGTAACCATCGGGATCGCAGATGAAAAAGTATTTTGCGAAAGGCTGGCCCTTATAATCGGCCTCGATGATCTTGCCGGGAGAAAGGCCGACCTCGATGAAGCGCTGGTGTTCGGCGTCCACATCGGCAACGCTGACGGCAAGGTGGCCGTAGCCGTCGCCCAGCGCATAGGGCACTTCGCGGCCACGGTTGACGGTCAGTTCCAGCTCGAAATCGCCCTCGGCATT
Source organism: Agrobacterium tumefaciens str. B6 (assembly GCF_001541315.1). Classification (GTDB taxonomy): domain Bacteria; phylum Pseudomonadota; class Alphaproteobacteria; order Rhizobiales; family Rhizobiaceae; genus Agrobacterium; species Agrobacterium radiobacter. The sequence goes on from NZ_LMVK01000009.1 coordinate 25,794, forward strand.
GCTGAGATAGATCAGCGTGAAATTCTCGAACTCGGCGCGTTCCGCAATTTCAAGGCCGAAAGCCTGTTTGTAAAATTCCACCGAACGCTTTTCGTCCAGCACCCGGACCATCGAGTGGATCAGCTTGGCCATGGTGTTTTCCTTCTTCTTCCTGTTGACGGCCCGGTTATGCTCCGGGCATCGCGGCCCAAAGGGATAAAGACTGAGCGTCGCGCTTTCAACCCTAAAGGCACTCTGCGACAGGACGTAGCGGCCCGATCACGGCAAATGTGATGGCAAAAACCCCTTGGTTTTTCAGGTGCGGCCGGAACCTGCGGCAACGGGACCGCATGGTTTTGGGCCCGCCGCTCTATCCTGAGTGCTGAACTCATGATACCGGCTAGGCATGCGCCTTTTATACCTCTGTCTTGGCTGGCTAATGGTCGCGACCGGCATTGTCGGCGCGTTTCTTCCCGTTTTGCCCACCACGCCGTTCCTGCTTCTGGCGCTCTGGTGTTTTTCGCGCTCTTCACCAAAACTCGAGGCGTGGCTGCTGGCCCACCCTAGATTCGGCCCTTCCCTGCAGCGATGGCGCGAACGCGGCGCAATCGCCCGCAACGCCAAGATCGCGGCGCTTTCGGCCATGTCCGTCAGCTCCGCCGCTTTCTGGTTCCTGAGCGAGCCGCCGCCGCTACGGGCAGCCATCGTCGCCGCCGTCATGCTCGGCTCTGCGCTCTTCATCGCCACGCGCCCGGAAAGCTAAGAGCGCTCCTAACGATGCCGCGACTGCGGCAGCACGTAGGGAATATGCCGCGCGGGCAACCGGCCGACGACGCCGCCAATGCCGTAGACCCTGGCGATGGTCTCGTCGCTGATCGTTTCCAGCGAAGGACCGCTCGCCGTCACCCGGCCGCCATGCATGACGATAAGTTGATCGGCAAATTCCGCCGCAAGATTGAGATCGTGGAGGATGGCGAGCACCAACCCACCGCCGCTTGCAAAGTCGCGCGCCGTTTCCAGCACTGCGATCTGGTGGCCGATATCGAGGCTGGCTGTCGGCTCGTCGAGGAAAAGCGCCCGCGCCTCACCATTTTCCACCGGAAAAGGCACCTGCGCCAGCGCCCGGGCAAACTGCACCCGCTGCTGCTCGCCGCCTGAGAGCATGTTGTAGGACCGCTGCTCGAAACCGCGCAGCCCGGCCTTGGCAAGCGCCCGGCGGGCCTGTTCTTCCGGCATACGAGACCCCTGTGCAACCGCTCCCATGCGCACGATTTCGAGCGCCGTGAAAGGAAACGCAAGCTGGGTGCTCTGCGGCAGCACGGCCCTGAGACGCGCAAGCTGGACCGGCGTGAAGGCCGGCAGGTCGACGTCATTATAGGTCACCGAACCGCTCTCGGCGCGCATCTCGCCCGAGAGAACCTTCATCAGCGTGGATTTGCCGGCGCCGTTGGGGCCGATGATGACATTGACCTTGCCGGGCTTCAGATCGACGCTGACCGTGTCGAGCAGCCGGCGGCCGGAGCGGATGAGGGTGAGGTTTTCGGCCCGGATCATGACATGTTCCGCATGGAAAAGCCGCCGCGTCCCAAGAGCAGGAACAGGAAAACCGGCGCGCCGATGAGCGCCGTGACGACGCCGATCGGCAGTTCCGCAGGTGCGGCCACCGTGCGGGCGAAACTGTCGGCCAGCAGCAAAAGCGCGGCCCCGCCAAGTGCGGATGCCGGCAGCAGGAAACGATGCGACGGGCCAATGGCAAGGCGAAGCAGATGCGGCACGACGATGCCGACGAAGCCGATGGAACCGGCCGCCGCCACACTCGCCCCGCAGGCGGCGGCAACGGCCAGAATGACGATCCGTTTTAGCCGCTGTACCGGAATGCCCATGTGAAAGGCGGCCGCATCCCCGAGGATCAGCGCATCGAGCCCGCGGGCAACGAAGGGAATGATGGCGAGAACGACGATGATGAAAGGCAGGGTCGCGAGCACCTTGGCGGGCGTTGCACCGCCGAGCGAACCGAGCGACCAGAAGGTGATGTCGCGCAGCGCCCGGTCATCGGCCACGAAAATCATCAGCCCGGTCAGCGCGCCGCTGATCGCCGCCACCGCAATGCCGGCCAGAATGAGCGTGGTGGTGGAGGTCGCGCCGTCCTTGGTGGCGATCAGGTAAAGCACCCAGGTGTTCAGCAGCCCGCCGAAGAATGCCATGATGGGCAGGAAATGCGGGCCGAAAAACACCGCCACCGTGGCAAGCGCGCCTTCCCCAAGGGAAATCGCCGCGACCGCAAACAGCGCCGCACCCGAGGTGACGCCGACAATGCCGGGATCGGCCAATGGATTGCGGAACAGGCCCTGCATCATCGCCCCTGAAACGGCAAGCCCGGCGCCGATCAACATGCCGAGCGCGGTGCGCGGCAGGCGCACGGCCTCGAGAATGATCCTGTCGCGCGCATCGAGCTGATCCGCACCGCCGGTAAGATAGGCAATGAGCTCTGAAATGCCGACGCCCGTGGGTCCGCTGACAAGCGACACGCCACAGGCAAACAGCAGGATGCCGACGAGCACGGCAAGGGCGACAACCCCCTGGCGGGATCTGTCGCCGGCAACGCCGCCCTCGGTGGAACTCAAGATCGCAAGGCTCACGGCTTCACCACGTCAGGGTAGAGCTTGTTTGCCAACTCGCGACCTGCTGCAGGCGTGCGCGGGCCGAAACCGATGAGATAAAGCCCATCCATGCTGATGAGAGCCTTGCTTGCGGCGGCAGGCGTGGACTGGAAAGCGGGAAGCGCGAAAGTCTCATCCGCCTTGGCGGCGTGGTCGCCGCGCGCCATGGTCAGCACCACGTCGGGTGCCGCAGCAATGACCGCCTCGTCCGTCAGCGGCTTATAACCCGTGATCTCCTGCGCCGCATTGATGCCGCCCGCCATTTCGATGATCGCCGCCGCTTCGGTATCCTTGCCCGCCGCCATGATGCGGCCGCCGGCGGTGGAAAGCACGAAGAGAACGCGCCTTCTGCCCTTTTCCGGGATGGCGGAAACATCCTTGGCGAGTGCATCGAGCCCGGCTCTGGTTTCTGCCGCCAGCGCCTTCGCCTTGTCGGAGAGGCCCACAGCCGCGCCGACATCCTCGATCTTTTTGGGGATGGCGTCGCCGCTCGGCGGCGTGTCGACGGTGACGAAAGGCACCGCGCTTGCCTTCAGGATGGCGATGACATCGGCCGGGCCGGAACCGTCTTCCGAAAGAATGAGATCCGGCTTCTGCGACAGGATGCCTTCCGACGACAGCGCCCGCATGTAACCGATGTCAGGCTTGGCGAGCGCATCGGCCGGATAGCTGCTGGTGCTGTCGCGGGCCACGATACGGTCTCCTGCGCCCAACGCATAAAGTATTTCCGTCACCGTGCCGCCCACTGCGACGATGCGTTTCGCCTCCGGATTACCCTTGTCCGAAGCCATGGCAGCCGGCGCGGCAAAGGTGATTGCGGCGGGCACGAGGGCGGCGAGAACGAAGGAACGAAGGCGGGAATTCAACATGGCGTTATCCTGAAACACGACCCGGCGCCGGTTTGCCCGCGCCACTAATCTTGAGTTCTTTACACATGTTTATACACCGCGCAATCGATAAGTGGAGTAAATTTGTTCGCTTTGTCGTGAACCCCTTCCCAACCCCATCCGGGCCGGATATCCTGACTGAAACAGGAAACTTAAAGGGAGACTTTCATGTTTATCGCAATGAACCGCTTTCGCGTCGTGCCGGGTTATGAAGACACCTTCGAATCCATCTGGCGCGAGCGCAAATCGCACCTGAGCGAACTGCCGGGCTATATCGAATTTCACATGCTGAAAGGCCCGAAGGCGGACGACCATACGCTTTACGCCTCGCACACCGTCTGGGCCACCAAGGATGACTTCCTTGCCTGGACGAAATCCGAACAGTTCCGCGCCGCCCACGCCAAGGCCGGCGAAAACCGCGGCAAGGTGGAATATCTCTCCGGCCCGCATTTCGAAGGCTTCGACGTCATCATCCATGAAGACAAGAATGGCGACCGCCGTTCGATTGCCGCCTGAGGTCGTCCGATGAGCATTGCAGCCCAGAAGACCGACGATGACAGGCAGGTCCGCGCCGCAGCCGCCCTTGCCGAAAAGCCCGATGGCATCGTGGAGGCCATTGCCGCCAAGGCCGAGGTGACGCCTGCCGAAATCCTGGCGATCCTGCCCGAAGGTGCGGCTGTTTCCGCCGCCGCCGACCAGTTCGACGCCATCTGGAACGAGATGCGCGGCTGGGGCGAAGTCCTGATGATCGTGCAGACCGGCGACATCGTGCTGGAAGTGCCCGGCCACCTGCCGGAAGGCAGCGAAAGCCATGGCTGGTTCAACATCCACGGCGACAGCCCCATCGGTGGTCACATCAAGAAGGACAATTGCGCCGGCATCACCTTCGTCGATCGCGGCTTCCACGGTCGTCGCTCCTGTTCCGTCTGGTTCATGAACGCCGCCGGCGGCGCCATGTTCAAGATTTTCGTCCGCCGCGACGAGAACAAGGAACTGCTGGCCGGGCAACTCGCGAAGTTCGAAGCGCTGCGGAACGGTTTCCGCGGCTGAGCAGGCGCAGGGCTGCCACGGCAAAGTGGCAGCCTCTTCCGAGATCGATTATCCACCGACGGAAGGACACTGCCTCAAAATAAATAATTATCGTTTTACAATAAAAAATGTTGAAAAATCGATGTTCCTGATTGAGATTGGCCGCCGTCGGCCGATCCAGCCGTCATTTGAAAAAGGAATCTCGATGATGAAGAAATTATTCACCGCCGCCGTGGTGAGCGTGGTGCTGCAGGCCTGCCTTGTCTCACTCCCCGCGCAGGCAGCGGGCGGTCAGGACCCGGCCTCCGCGGAACGCACACTCAGAACCGTTCTCGAGGAAGCACGCAGCGGCAACCTCAACCTCTCGCGCTTCGAAGATGACATCGTCGCCGATGTCCGGGCCAATGCGGGCGCGGTTTCGGATGAAATCAGACGCCGTGGCAAGGTGACGGCCATGCAATATCTCGGAAGACAGGCGACCGAGGCGGGTGATCTTCACAGATTCAAGGTCACCTTCGAAAAGGGCCAGATGCGCTGGTCGCTCATTCTCAACACGCGCGGCCAGATCGCCAATATCGACATGGAAGCCCCCTGACCCCTTTTTCGTGTGCCGGTGGGATGCAAAGCGCGCCCGCCGGCAGGCATGAGCGGCATCATCAGCCCAGCAAGATGGCCTGCGGTCTCGATTGACGTTATAAATTTATCGTCTTACAGGAATTAAAGGACAAAAAACCACCGGATCACCTGATGACAGACCCATCCATCAGCCGCCGCATCGCCCGTGTCAGCCGTATCCTGATATGGCTTTCCTTCGTTTTTGCAGGCACCCTCATCGCCGCTTATGTCGCCATATGGGCCGATACGGAAACCCTGCGGACGGTGATTGAAGGGCAGATCCTGCCGCCTGCCACACCTTACCTGCTCACCGACACCGTGCGTGTCACCGGTTTTGTCGTCGGGCTTCTGCCGCTTCTGGCCGTGCTTAGCGGGCTCTGGTTTGCCGTCCTTCTTTTCCGGCTTTTCGAAAGGGGCGAGGTCTTTACGCAGACGTCAGGCAAAAGGCTGATCCAGGTCGGTGTCGCGCTTGCCGCATTGCTGCCGGCGCAGATCGTCATGACCGGCTCTGCTTCCTTTCTGCTGACGGTGGGCAATCCCGTTCCGAGCATCTCCTTTTCTTTTGAGAGCACGCAGATGCTTGTGGGCTTTGCCGGCGGGTTGATGATTGTCGTTGGCTGGGTGCTGGGGGAAGCGACGCGCATCGCCGACGAAAACCGCGAATTCATCTAGGAAACGACCGTGCCGATCATCGTCAATCTGGATGTCATGCTTGCAAAACGGAAGATGCGATCAAAGGAGCTCGCGGCCCGTATCGGCATTACCGAACAGAATCTTTCAATCCTGAAATCCGGCAGGGCGAAAGGCGTGCGCTTCGAAACCCTCGAAAAGATCTGCGAGGCGCTGGACTGCCAGCCCGGAGACCTTCTCGAATACAGGCACGGCCCCTCTGTCGTCACCGAGGAGGTGACGGGCGAAACCTGAAAGCGACGGGCAGTCCCGTCGGTTCATCGCCCGTTCAGTGCCGTTTTCTATCATCCGTTGAAATTCGAACGGAACCAGCACGGAGCAAGCACCATGACCGACCACCGACCTCTTCTTTCGCGCCGCAGTTTCGCCGGGCTTGTCGCGCTTGCGCCGCTGTTTGCGGCAAGTGGTGCGGCTGCCGCGCCGGCAAGTCTGCGTGGCAGCGTCTCCTATCGCGAGCGCATCGCCCTGCCGCCGGGCGCGACCGTCACCGTGCGCCTGATCGATGTTTCGCTGGCGGATGCCCCGTCGCATACGATTGCCGAAACCACCATCCGCCCGCGTGGCCAGGTGCCGGTGCCCTTCGTGCTGCGTTATGACGACCGCGACATCCGTGGCCGCCGCTCCTATGCGCTGAGCGCCGAAATCCGCGACCGCGACCGGCTGCTCTTCACCACCACCCGCCGTTACTCCGTGCTCGCCGGCGGCCGTGACGATACCGATCTCGTGTTGGAGCGCGTGGGGGCGGGTCCGGGCAGACCGGAGCCGGAAGCCGGCATCGATGGACGCTGGTTGGTGCAGGAGATCCGCGGCGAACGGATTCGCGGCCGCCGCCAGGCGACGCTGGAAATTACCCGCGAGGGCCGCGTTTCCGGCAATGCCGGCTGCAACGGCATCGGCGGCGAGGTGAAGATCAGCCGCAACCGCGTCGATTTCGGCCGGATGATCTCCACCCAGATGGCCTGCGCGCCTGACATCATGCGCCAGGAGCGGCAGTTCATCGAAGCGCTGGAAGGCGCGCGCTCCTTCCGGCTGGAACCGCGCCGCGGCACGCTGGAACTGATCGACGGCCGCGGCCGCCCGGCCATGCGCCTGCGCCGCGCCTGAGGCCAGCAACGGCAGCACTGAAACAGCCGACGCCGCCGTGCTGGCCATGGAACATTCCATGTCGCTTCCGGCACGGCGCGCGCCCGTTTCCCGCCCTATGACTTTGGCTACGTCGCCTTGGCGCTTTGCTCCGCCGCCAAGCTGCGCTATGGAACGCGCCGAACTGTGCCGGCCGATGCCGGCGTGAAGTCTTTGAGGGAAAACGAATGACATCCTATGTTCTGACCGTAGCCTGCAAATCGACCCGTGGCATCGTCGCCGCGATTTCCGGTTATCTGGCGGAAAAGGGCTGCAACATCGTCGACAGTTCGCAGTTCGACGACCTCGAGACCGGCAAGTTCTTCATGCGCGTCTCCTTCATTTCGGAAGAAGGCGCTTCCCTTGAAGCCATCACCGAAGGCTTTCAGCCGGTGGCGAAAAAATTCGGCATGGAAGCGGATATCTATCCGGACGGCCAGCGCATGAAGGCAATGCTGATGGTGTCGCGTTTCGGCCATTGCCTCAATGACCTCCTCTATCGCTGGAAGATCGGCGCGCTGCCGATCGATATCGTCGGCGTCGTCTCCAACCATTTCGATTACCAGAAAGTGGTGGTCAACCACGACATTCCCTTCCACCACATCAAGGTGACGAAGGAGAACAAGCCGAAGGCCGAAGCGCAGCTGATGGACCTGGTCGAAACGAGCGGCACGGAACTCGTGGTGCTGGCCCGTTACATGCAGGTTCTGTCCGATGACCTCTGCCGCAAGATGTCGGGCAAGATCATCAACATCCACCACTCCTTCCTGCCGAGCTTCAAGGGCGCAAACCCCTACAAGCAGGCCTATGAGCGCGGCGTGAAGCTTATCGGCGCAACGGCGCATTACGTCACCGCCGATCTCGACGAAGGCCCGATCATCGAGCAGGACACGGTGCGCGTCACCCACGCGCAATCGGCCGACGACTACGTCTCGCTTGGCCGCGACGTGGAAAGCCAGGTGCTGGCCCGCGCCATCCACGCCCATATCCATCACCGCACCTTCATCAACGGCAACCGCACGGTCGTCTTCCCGCCGAGCCCCGGCAGCTATGCTTCGGAGCGGATGGGGTGAAACCTTCGTCATTGACGAAATGACAACCACAGTTTACATTGCACCATGCTCACGATCCGGGAAACAAGCGAGTTTGCCGACTGGCTGGCGGGTCTGCGCGATGTGCAGGCGCGCGCCCGCATCGCACGCCGCATTTACCGGCTGGCGGACGGCAATCCCGGAGACGTGAAACCGGTTGGCGAAGGCGTCAGCGAACTCAGGATCGACCTTGGACCCGGATATCGGGTCTATTTTGTCCGGCACGGCGATGTCGTCATCATATTGCTGTGTGGCGGCGACAAGGCATCGCAACCCCGCGACATCGCCAGAGCCAAGAAACTGGCCAGAGCGCTCAAGGAGTGAGACCATGCCACTTGTGACACGCGATTACGATGCTGCCCGCTACCTTGATAGTGACGAAGCGCTTGCCGCTTACATCGCCGACGCCACAGAGAGCGGCGATGCACAGGAGCTCGCCCATGCGCTGGGCGTCGTGGCGCGGGCCAAGGGTATGACTGACCTTTCGAGACAAACCGGCCTTCCCCGCCAGACCTTGTACAAGGCGCTGAGCGGCGAGGGAAATCCGGAACTGGCGACGATTGCCAAGGTCGCCGACGCGCTGGGCTACAGGCTCTCGCTGGTGGCGAAACCGCCTGCAGACACGGCCGCCTGATAAACCCGGCGGGCTACGGCGCCTTTTCCACGCCACCAAACACCACCCGCGCCCTCAACCCGCGCCCGCCCGCACCGTCCTCCAGCGTCAGTCGCCCGCCGAACAGCCCGGCGATCTCCTCGATGATCGCAAGGCCGAGGCCGGCGCCGGGGGCGGCGTTGGCTTCGCCGCGGGCGAAGCGCTGGCGCACTATGGCGCGTTTTTCCGGGGGTATGCCGGGGCCGTTATCTTCCACTTCCAGCCAGACAGCGCCCGTCTCCTTGCCAACGCGCACGGTGACTTCCGCCCCGCGCCCGGCATAATTGATGGCATTGGAAACGAGATTGCCGATCAGTTCGCCGATTAGGAGCGGCTCGGCGAGAATTGTCGCTTCGCCCTCGCCTTCGAAACCGAGATCGATGCCGGCGTCGGCCGCGCGCGGCACGAAATCGGCGGTTACGTTCTGCGCGACGGCCACAAGGTCTATCGCGGAAAAATCATGTTTTTCGCTCGAACCGGCGGCATCGATATTGGCCATGCGCAGCAGCTGGGCAAGGATATGTTCGGCATGCGCCACCGGAGCGCCGCCCTTCAGCGCCGCCGCCTGCGCCTCTTCAAGGCTTGCGGCGCGGGCGGAAAGGGCCAGCTGGGTGCTGATGATGGCGAGCGGCGTGCGCAGCTGATGGCTGGCATTGCCGGTGAAATGCCGGAGCGCATCGAGCGCCGATTGCAGCCGCACCATGAAGGAATTGACCGTCTCAACCAGATTTTCCACCTCCACCGGCACGGATTGGCGGATAGGGTGCAGGTCGTTCGGGCTGCGCTCGGCAATGGCTTCGCTGAGCCGGTAAAGCGGCCGGAGCGAAATCGTCACCGCGATCCAGACGATGATGGCCGCCCCCACGATCATGAGGAGCAGGCGGAGCGCAGACCGCAGGATGATCGCCTGCGCCAGCTGGCTGCGGGCAATCGTGGTTTCGGCAACGGTGACGGAAAAAGGCACGGAATTGATGCCGGTGGAGGCGAAACGCCTGATAGCAGCGATGCGGATCGGTTCATCGCGGAACACGGCATCGCGATAGGCGGGCGTATCACCCGCCGGGTTCGCAACGGTCGGCAGGTTCTGGTAACCGGTGAGGAATTGCCCGTTCGGCCCGTCGACTCGGTAGAACACCCGGTCCTGCGCCGCCGATGTCAGCATTTCCAGCGCGACATAGGGAATGTCGACTTCCAGCGAGCCGTCTTCTGCCACCACCACGCGTTCGGCAATGGCCAGCGCCGAACCTGAGAGCACCCGGTCGGAGACGACATTGGCGGTATTGACCGCCTCCCGCCATGTATCGGTAAGCGCAACGCAGCCGATAATGGCGGTGGAGATGAGAAGCCAGCCTAGAAGACGCCGCCTGAGCGAATAGGCGGCCTGTATCATTCAGCCATCTCCGGCAGCTTTTCGAGATAATAACCGATGCCGCGCGCCGTCTTGACCGTCAGCCCGTGGGGCGCGAGCCGCTTGCGCAGGCGGCTGACATATTGCTCGATGGCATTGGCGGAAATATCGTCGTCGAAGCCGGTCAGCGACTGCACGATCGCCTCCTTGGCGACAACCTTGCCCGCCCGCATGAACAGCACCTCAAGCAGCGCCACCTCGCGCGCCGGAATATCGAGCGGACGCCCATCTGCGGAAAAGGTGCGGGAATTGAGATCGAAAAGCACCTTGCCGAAACTGAGGGCGGAGGAACGCAAGCCGGCATTGCGGCGCAGCAGCACCCGCACACGGGCCTCGAATTCCGTGATGTCGAACGGCTTGATCATGTAGTCGTCGGCGCCGAGATCGAGCCCCTTGACCTTTTCTTCCGGCGTGCCGCGCGCCGTCAGTATCAGCACCGCCGCCTTGTCCTGACGCGAGCGCATGGAGCGCAGCACCTCGATGCCATCCATTTCCGGCAGGTTGAGATCGAGAATGACGAGGTCGAAACTTTCCGCTGCAATCGCCGCATCGGCGGAAGCGCCGTCTGAAACCACGTCCACCGCATAACCGCTGCCGCGCAGAAGTGCGGAAAGCCCTTCCGACAGCACCTGATTGTCCTCGACCAGCAAAATACGCAAATCTTCCCTCCCGCAATCCGCCGAATTTAACCAAGCCCTTGCCGCTTGTGAATGGCAAGCGCGTGCGGCATGATCTTTTCCATGCGTATCTGCCTTTTTCTCTGCCTCTGTCTTTGCATGGCCTCGCCCGCGCTTGCGCAGGTCGCCATTTTTCCCGCCCCATCAGGCAAGGCGGATGCGGAAACGCTGGTGGTCTATTCCTCGCTGGATGAGCCGCTGGCGACGCCGATGATCGAGGGTTTCCAGAAGGCCAATCCCGATATCGCCGTCCACTACGAGGATATGCTAACCGGCGAAATCTACGACCGCATCGTAAAAGAAACCGATGCGGGCAAGAAGACCGCCGATTTCGCCTTTTCCTCCGCCATGGATCTGCAGGTGAAGCTGAGCAATGACGGTTATGCGCAGCGCTCCGATCTTGCCATGAGCGCCCGCTGGCCCGCCTGGGCGAACTGGCGCAACACCGCCTATGCGCTGACCTTCGAGCCGGCTGTTTTCGTCTATCACAAGCCGAGCTTCACCACGGAAAAGCCGCCCGCCACCCGCGCCGAATTTGTCGATTATCTCGAACGCCACGCCAGGCAAGTGCATGGCCGCATCGCAACTTACGACATCGAACGCTCCGGCGTCGGCTTCCTGTTTATGTCACGCGATCAGGAGCAGTTCGGCGATATATGGAACGTCATCAAGGCCATGGGCGCGGCGGGCGTGAAGGTTTACTCCACCTCCTCCGCCATTCTGGAGCGGGTCTCCGACGGCCGCTTCGTGCTGGGATACAACATTCTTGGCTCTTATGCGGCCGACTGGGCCTCGCGCCACCCCGATGTCGGCATCGTGCTGCCGAAAGACTATACCGTGGTCATGTCGCGTATCGGGCTGGTGCCGGAAGCCGCCGCCAACCCGGCGCTCGGGCGTCGTTATCTCGAGTTCTTCATGTCCAAGGAGGGCCAGACGATCATGGCCCGGCAATTGCAGATTCCCGCCGTCAGCCCTGAGGTGGCGGGCGAAAACACCGCCAACACCATGCAGGCCATCCACGGCGCACAATTGCGCCCCGTACCCGTCAGCCCCGGCCTGATGGTCTATCTGGATCAGGTGAAACGCAGCCGCCTGATCGAGCGCTGGAACGAGGCGTTGAGGTCGCAATAGGGTTGCGCCCGCAAACCAATCCGGGTGCCGTAACTCTCCCTCATCCCTGTGCTTGTCACAGGGATCCAGTCAGCCCAAGTCCTTGGGCTGACTGGAGTCCTTCCGCCGCGCCGACGCGCATCGGCTGGATTCCCGTGACAGGCACGGGAATGAGGGTGGAGCAAGCTTCAAAAGCGCAAAACAAAGTCGCCCACACACGCCACAGTAGACGCCCGACGGAAATTAATAGAGAGTAAATGAGCAAGGACTTGCGTAGCGTCAGTTAGATGACAGCTTTTTGTGATGCTCTGCAATCCTTCTTCATTCCGTGGAGGCGGAAGAAGATGCGGGAGGAAATCCAGGACGATTGCCAAGCACCACGCTGACTATTCAGCGCCGGCACAGACGCGTCCTGAAAGCCCCCCGCATAAACGAAAAACGACGCCCAAAAAGGGCATCCTGAGGAGGGTTTTCTACGTGAAACATTTTCTTATCGGCACATTTCTGGCGGGCATGATCGCTCTTCCGGCCGCTGCAGCGGATTACACCATCATTGCCCCGGCCAATCCCGGCGGCGGCTGGGACCAGACCGCGCGTTCCCTGCAGAGCGTGCTGCAGGAAGAAGGTATTTCCAAGAGCGTTCAGGTACAGAACGTACCGGGCGCCGGCGGCACCATCGGTCTTGCGCAGTTCGCCAGCCAGCAGAAGGGCAACCCGAACGCCCTCATCGTCGGCGGTTACGTGATGGTCGGCGCCATCCTCACCAACAATGCGCCCGTCACCCTCAAGGAAGTGACGCCGATCGCCCGCCTGACCGGTGAATATGAAGCCATCGTCGTTCCGGCATCCTCGCCGCTGAAGACCATCGGCGACCTCGTCGACCAGCTCAAGAAGGACCCGGGCAGCGTTTCCTGGGGCGGCGGTTCCGCCGGCGGCACCGACCATATCGCCGTTGGCCTGATCGCCAAGGCGGCCGGCGTCGATCCGACCAAGATCAACTACATCGCTTACTCCGGCGGCGGCGAAGCGCTTGCCTCGATCCTCGGTTCGCAGGTAACGGCCGGCATTTCGAGCTACGGCGAATTCGAAAGCCAGGTGAAGGCCGGCACGCTGCGCCTGCTCGCGGTTTCCAGCGAAGAGAAGCTGGAAGGTGTCGACGCACCGACACTGAAGGAAAGCGGCCTTGATGTCGTCGTCCAGAACTGGCGCATGGTCGCCGCTCCTCCCGGCCTGACGCCGGAACAGGAAAAGGCCGTCAATGCCGATATCGAGAAGCTGGTGAAATCCGCCAAGTGGCAGGAAACCCTGAAGACCAAGAGCTGGATGGACACCTATCTTGCCGGTGACGAATTCAAGGCACAGCTCGCCAAGGATACCGACGCCACCGCCGCCATCCTCAAAGACATCGGACTGGTAAAATGAGCCAGGGTTCCAACCCTTCTGAGCATCAAAAGCGCCGCCCTGACTGGGCGGCGCTGGCGATCGCCATCTTCCTCGTCCTCATCGCAAGCGTGATCTTCTGGGACAGCGCCCGCCTCGCCAGCGTCACCGGTTATTCGCCGGTCGGCCCGGCAACCGTGCCTTACGCCATCGGCTTCTGTCTCATCGGCCTGGCGCTCTGGACGGCCATCGAAGCATGGCGCGGCGATTTCCCCGAACGCGACAGGCAGGAAATCGCCCCTGTTATCTGGGTTGTCGCCGGTCTTGCCGCGCAGATGCTGCTGCTGAAGGTGGCGGGTTTCTCCATTGCCACCGGCCTGCTTTTTGCCTTCACGGCGCGCGCCTTCGGCAAACGCAAGCTCTGGTATTCGATCCCCATCGGCATCGCCCTGAGCTTCGTCATCTGGTTCATTTTCGCGCGGCTGCTGCAGCTTTCGCTGCCCGCCGGGCCTCTGGAACGGCTGCTCTTCTAACAGCCATTCCGACCAAAATTCGAGATCACAGGAAACCGCAGGCGCGCGATGACGCATACGCCAGCCGTTCCGCCCGCCCATCGGGTCCACTTGGGGGACATCTGTCCATGAGTACCTTTGAATTCCTGCTGCACGGTCTTGAGGTTGCCGCCCAACCCATGAACCTGCTCTATGCGCTGATCGGCGTCACACTCGGCACCGCCGTCGGCGTTCTGCCCGGCATCGGGCCGGCGCTGACCGTGGCGCTGCTTCTGCCCGTCACCTACAGGCTCGATCCCGCTGGCTCGCTCATCATGTTCGCCGGCATCTATTACGGCGGCATGTATGGCGGATCGACCACCTCGATCCTGCTCAACACGCCGGGCGAAAGCGCCTCGATCGTGACCGCGCTCGAAGGCAACAAGATGGCCCGCAAGGGCAGAGGCGGCCCGGCCTTGGCCACCGCCGCCATCGGCTCCTTCGTCGCCGGCCTCATCGCCACCATCGCGCTCGCGTTTATCGCGCCATACATCGTCAAGCTGGCGTTGGTCTTCGGCCCGCGTGAATATTTCGCGCTGATGGTGCTGGCCTTCGTGACCGTTTCCTCCGCTTTCGGAGATTCGGCGTTGCGCGGCCTCACCTCGCTGTTCATCGGCTTTGCCCTTGCCATCGTCGGCATCGACCAGCTGACCGGCCAGACCCGCATGAGCTTCGGCATTCCCGATCTGCTTGACGGCGTGGAAGTGACGACGCTTGCGGTTGCCATGTTCGCCATCGGCGAAACACTGTTCATCGTCGCGCAGGGCAGCACCGGCCCGGACAAGGTCGAGGCCGTCAAGGGTTCGGTCTGGATGAGCGCGCAGGACTGGGCGCGTTCCTGGAAAGCCTGGCTGCGCGGCACGCTGATCGGCTTTCCTATCGGCGCCATGCCGGCGGGCGGTGCTGAAATCGGCACCTTCCTGTCCTATGCCACCGAAAAGAAGCTGACCAAATATCCGGAAGAATTCGGCCATGGCGCCATTGAAGGCGTGGCCGGTCCGGAAGCCGCCAACAATGCGTCCGCCGCCGGTACGCTGGTGCCGCTGCTGACGCTCGGCCTGCCGACGACGGCGACGGCCGCCATCATGCTCGCCGGCTTCCAGCAATATGGCCTTCAGCCCGGCCCGCTGCTGTTTGCCACCAATCCGCAGCTGGTCTGGGGCCTGATTGCCAGCCTCTTCATCGCCAATCTGATGCTGCTGGTGCTCAACCTGCCGCTCGTCGGCCTGTGGGTGAAGCTGCTGACCATTCCGAAGCCATGGCTCTATGCGGGTATTCTGTTGTTCGCGACGCTCGGCACCATCGGCGCCAACCCGTCCGTGTTCGAACTCGGCATGCTGCTCGCCTTCGGTATCCTCGGTTACATCATGCGCATCTTCGGTTATCCGATTGCGCCTGCGGTGGTCGGTCTCATCCTCGGCCCGCTTGCGGAACAGCAGCTCCGCCGCGCGCTCGCCATCGGCCAGGGCGACCCGACGGTGCTGTTCACCTCACCGATTGCCGTTGGCCTGTTCCTTGTCGCGGCAGCCGCCTTCATCATTCCGCTGATCATGCGTATCCGCGGCCGCGGCGAGGTGCTGACGCAGCTTGCCGCCAACGAGGACTGATAAACCGGGAACCTCCCAGGGCAACTGGCCCCGTATCTTCGGATGCGGGGCTTTTTTATTCACGCCAACGGGATGTGTGGCGCAGACGCGGCCATGATATGATTCCGCTCCAAACGCAGGAGAAAAACATGCGCAAGATCGCGATCTTGATGGTTCTGGCCCTCGTCGGCTGCGCCACCGCCGCACCCGACGTGGAGCCCATTCCCGGCAGCATCACCTATGGCGGACAGCCCCGCACCAAATTGACCAAATCTCCCATCGGCAGCACGCTCAGTAATGAATTCGTCATGGGCGACGGACGGCTGGCGATTGAGACCTACCGAATACAGCCAGACCGCTCCCTGAAGCTGGAGAGACGCGAAATCGTTGGTGACTGGCCGCCGGAGTGAGCGCGGCTGTCGTGACGGGTAAAACAGACGGATAAAAGGGCACCCACGACATTGGCCCCGGCCTCTCCTCACCCTCAACGTCATCCTCGGGCTTGACCCGAGGATCCATCACCCCAGCACAGTGGATCCTCGGGTCAAGCCCGAGGATGACCGGGAAGAGGTTTGAGCAAATGTTTCACTGTCCCCACATTTCCCGCTCACCGCAATTCAGAACCGTTCTAAAACATATTTTTGATTTCCGCATACCTTGCCAATAAAGCTGATAGCGAACATCAAGTTAACCCTGCGGGAGCACTTCCGCCGGTTCAGAACCATATTGCAAGGGACATATAAGTGGCCATCAACTTCACCTTCCCCGTTCGGCTGCTGGCGGCAGCGGCCTTCAGCCTTGGCGCGATGACTGCGGGCGCTGAGGAAATGACGATCAAGCACGCGCAGGGCGAGACCGTGCTGAAGGCGGCACCGAAGAAGGTTCTGGTTCTCGATATTCCCTCGCTCGACAATCTCGATGCGCTCGGCGTCGAGCCAACAGGCGTCGTCGGCTCCAACCTGCCGACCTACCTGCAGAAATATGCCGACGGCAAATATCTGAAGGTCGGCACGCTGTTCGAACCCGACTACGAGGCTATCAATGCGGCGGAGGCCGATCTCGTCATCGTCGGCGGCCGTTCGCGGGCGAAATATCCTGACGTTGCGAAGATCACGCCCGCCATCGACATGTCGATCGATTCCAAGGAATTCATCAACAGCGTCAAAGGCAACATCACCAAGCTCGGCGATATCTTCGGCAAGCAGGAAGAAGCAAAGAAGCTGGATGCCGTCATCAATGAGAAGGTCGCGAAGCTGAAGGAGATCGCTCCCAACTCCGGCACGGCGATGATCCTCGTCACCAATGCCGGCAAGGTCGGCGTTTACGGTCCAACCTCGCGCACCGGCTGGCTGCACACCGAAATCGGCTTCAAGCCGGTCGCCGCCGATATTGACGACCGCTTCGACCGCGGCGACGTCGTGTCCTTCGAATATCTGGCCGAGGTCAACCCCGAATGGCTGTTCGTGATCGACCGCGATGCCGGCATCGGCCGCGCCACCGATCCGGGCAAGGCAGCCGCGCAGGTGCTGGATAACGAGCTGGTGCACCAGACCAATGCCTGGAAGAAAAAGCAGATTGTCTATCTCGACCCGCAGGCGGCCTATATCGTCAGCAGCGGTTATACGGCGCTCACCACCCTGCTCGATCAGGTCTACAAGGCCGTTTCCGAGAAGAAGTCGTAAAAA
The DNA here is from genome assembly GCF_001541315.1 of Agrobacterium tumefaciens str. B6. Lineage (GTDB taxonomy): Bacteria > Pseudomonadota > Alphaproteobacteria > Rhizobiales > Rhizobiaceae > Agrobacterium > Agrobacterium radiobacter. The sequence goes on from NZ_LMVK01000009.1 coordinate 42,916, forward strand.
TTGCTGGGCATCCGCTCCTGAAGGCTGCTCCACACTCCACGTCATCCTCGGGCTTGACCCGAGTATGACCAAGGAGAGGTAGGACGCCTGTTTCGTCAGCCTGCCAAGCCACCGGGAGCTTTCGCTATTTTCGAAATACCACCAACGTGAAATCCCTGTCTCTCATCCTTGCCCTTCTTCTGGCGCTGACACTCGCAATCGTCAGCCTGTTCGTCGGTGTGAGCAACGTTTCTCTGGCCACGCTTTTTGCACCTGACACAAGCACGGATGCACTGCGCGTGCTGCTCGTCAGCCGCATTCCGCGCACGCTGGCGCTGATACTGGCCGGAAGCTCGATGGCGATTGCCGGTCTCATCATGCAGATGCTGGTGCGCAACCGTTTCGTGGAGCCTTCGACGGCGGGCACCACCGAATCCGCCGGTCTCGGCCTGCTCACCGTCACCCTGATTGCACCCGACACGCCGATCTTCGGCAAGATGCTGGTGGCCGCCGTTTTCGCGCTCGCCGGCACCGCGCTGTTCCTGCGTATCCTGAGACAAGTGCCATTGCGGGACGTGCTGCTGGTGCCGCTGATCGGCATCATGCTGGGCGGCGTCATCTCCGCCGTCACCACCTTCTTCGCTTATCGTTTCGATCTCTTGCAATCGCTCGGCGCATGGATGACGGGGGATTTTTCCGGCGTGCTGCGCGGCCGCTATGAATTGCTCTGGGTCGGTTTCCTCTTCGCCATTGCCGCCTATCTCGCCGCGGACCGGTTTACGGTGGCTGGCATGGGGCGCGACTTCACCACCAATCTCGGCCTCAACTATCGCCGGGTGATGGCGCTCGGCCTCACCATCGTCTCGCTGGTCAGCGCCGTTGTCGTCGTCACCGTCGGCATGATCCCCTTTCTCGGGCTGATCGTGCCGAACGTCGTCAGCCTGATGATCGGCGACAATATGCGCCGCTCGGTTCCATGGGTAGCGACGCTTGGCGCAGTCTTCGTTCTCTCCTGCGACATCATCGGCCGAACCGTGCGCGCGCCTTATGAAATACCGATCGGAACCGTGGTCGGCGTCATCGGCAGCGTGCTGTTCCTTTATCTCCTGCTGCGGAAACGCCACCATGCGTGAGAGAAACCCCGAAAGGCGCGCAAAAACCGTTCTGCTCGTGCTTGCGGCATTCGCGCTCATCTCCATGGCCGCCTTCATGACGCTCGGCGCAAAGGGAAGCTGGAGCTTCGTGCTGCCGTTTCGCGGCATCAAGCTTCTGTCGCTGTTGCTGGTGGCCTATGCCATCGCGGTCTCCACCGTACTGTTCCAGACGGTCACCAATAATCGCATCCTCACCCCTTCGGTCATGGGCTTCGATTCGCTTTACGTGCTGATGCAGACAGGGCTGATTTTCGTCTTCGGCTCGGCAACCGTCGTGATGATCGATCCGCAACTGAAGTTTCTCGTCGAAACCGGGCTGCTCGTCGCCTTTTCCGCCCTGCTCTATCGCTGGCTGTTCGTCGGCGCGGAACGCAGCCTGCATCTTCTCGTACTGGTCGGCATCGTCTTCGGCGTGTTTTTCCGCAGCCTCTCGGGCTTCATGCAGCGCGTGCTCGACCCCAATGAATATACGGTGTTGCAGGATGTGCTGTTCGCCAGCTTCAATTCCATCGATCCGACGCTTCTCATGGTCTCCGCCGTCATCATCGGCGTGGTGACCATCATCGGGCTGAGGCTCATGCACACGCTCGATGTCCTCTCGCTCGGCCGTGCGACGGCCATCAGCCTCGGCGTCGAATACAAGCGCACGGTCACCATCATCCTCGTTCTGGTCTCCGTGCTCGTTGCCGTCTCCACCGCGCTTGTCGGCCCGGTCATGTTCTTCGGGCTGCTGGTTGCGGCCCTTGCCCATTATCTCACCGGCAATGGCAAGCACGCATATGTGCTGCCGGCCGCGATCCTCATCGCCGTGATCTGCCTCGTGGGCGGTCAGGTGGTGCTGGAGCGGATATTCGCCTTCGATACGGCGCTCTCGATCATCATCGAATTTCTGGGCGGCATCGTCTTTATCGGTCTTATTCTGAAACGAGGTGCGCGATGATCATCGCCAATCAGATCAGCAAATCCTATGGCGACACGGTTGTGATAGACGGCGTCTCCGTCTCCATTCCGGCAGGCGGCGTCACCTCCATCATCGGGCCGAACGGGGCGGGAAAATCGACGCTGCTTTCCATCGTGGCGCGGCTGATGTCGATGGATGCCGGGACCGTCACGGTCGACGGGCTCGATGTTACGAAAACCGCTTCCGACACGCTGGCGAAGCGGCTTTCTATCCTGCGGCAGGACAACCACATCTCCTCGCGCCTGACGGTGCGCGACCTCGTCGGTTTCGGCCGCTACCCCTATTCAAAGGGCCGCCCCACCATCGAGGACAAGGTCCATATCGACCGGGCGTTGGAATATCTGCATCTCGAACCCCTTGCCGGCCGGTTTCTGGATGAGCTTTCCGGCGGCCAGCGCCAGCGCGCCTTCGTGGCCATGGTGCTGTGTCAGGATACGGATTATGTGCTGCTCGACGAACCGCTCAACAATCTCGACATGAAACACGCCTCCAGCATGATGAAGATCATGCGCAAGGCCGCCGACGAGCTGAAAAAGACCGTGGTTCTGGTGCTGCACGACATCAACTTCGCCTCCTGGTATTCCGACACCATCATCGCCATGCGCGAGGGCCGCATCTGCCATCACGGACCTGCAGAAGAGATCATCCGCCCCGAGATTCTCCAGGAAATCTACGACATGCCGATCCGCGTCAATGAGATAGAGGGCCGGCGCATCTGCCTGTTTTACGAATGACATGATGATTGTGCAGGATTTTTACTGTCCCAGTGCTTAGCATGGAACAGGGCCACAGGCCCGGACGTTAAACGTCGGACTTTTCCAAAGCGGCATTCCGTCCGCAACTTCAGGAGACATCGATGAAGACGCACAAGACGAAGAACGACCTGCCTTCCAACGCCAAGTCGACCGTAATCGGCATTCTGAATGAATCGCTCGCTTCCGTCATCGACCTTGCGCTCATCACCAAGCAGGCGCACTGGAACCTCAAGGGCCCGCAATTCATCGCCGTCCATGAACTTCTCGATACGTTCCGCACACAACTCGACAATCACGGCGACACGATTGCCGAGCGCGTCGTCCAGCTTGGCGGCACGGCGCTTGGCAGCCTGCAATCCGTCTCCTCGACGACCAAGCTCAAGGCCTATCCGACCGATATCTACAAGATCCACGACCATCTGGATGCGCTGATCGAGCGTTATGGCGACGTGGCGAACATGATCCGCAAGGCCATCGACGATTCAGACGAGGCCGGTGATCCGACGACGGCCGACATCTTCACCGCCGCCTCGCGCGATCTCGACAAGTCGCTTTGGTTCCTGGAAGCGCATGTGCAGGAAAAGAGCTGAGCGGAAAAATCGGCCACCCCAACAACAAAGCGCCCGGATGATCCGGGCGCTTTTTTCTCGTATTCAAGCGTCAGTGGCGCCGCAGAACGGCAAGCCCGATGTCCCGCAGCATCTCGTGATCGAGAATGCCCCGCTGGGCGCTGCGGATAAGAACCGCTGCGCACTCATTGGCAACGTGGCTACTGCGATCTTGAAAACACTCGAAACATACGCCATCGAAAATATTCTGCAGATCGGTAATCTGCTCCGGCGACAATTGTGCGCCAACCCGTTCAAAAGCTGCGTACGACAAGGCTCATCCTCCTGATGATATGCCAAGTATCGTTTCTTTTTTTTCGTGGACATCAAATTTGTACACCCGAACGAATCACTTGTCGAATCAGATTTTAACCAAATGTAAATAGGTTATTTTCTGGCCTCCTCCACCGCCATATTCTGCGGGAAGGAGATAAAACCCAATCGAAACAACATCTTCTCCCTGGCGCGCTCTTGTTTCGGTTCCCGGCCGCCCTTGCACTGCGGAAAAACGTGCAGCCGCGTGGATTTCCACCGAAACCGCAAAAGAAACTGTTGCATTCCAAAAACGATTGAGCGATATAGCACCCGTCGCCGCTTCGGTGGCCCACGGTTCAGCGAACTACCCCGGACCGGTGGATTTGAGCGGGTGTAGCTCAGGGGTAGAGCACAACCTTGCCAAGGTTGGGGTCGAGGGTTCAAATCCCTTCGCCCGCTCCAGTTTTCCCAGCAGATACAGAACTATCAAAAAAGAATTTCAGCTCTGCACCATGATTGGCTGTGCCACAGGCATGGCGCTCAGCCGCATTGCGCGTTGAACAGAGGCCGGAAGATGCCACCGATCACCTCACGCATCAAAGTATTATTCATTACTTTTACATAATTTATTCAAAGTAAAAATGAATATTAAATGCATATCCGCTAATAATACATAATTATTTCTTAATTTGCCAAGTATATAATTCCCCATCAAAGTGCATGATGCCGACACAGAACCCATGAAGGGATCAATTTCCTATCGGAGTTGTTGCCATGAGAAATATTCCTGTCGTTGGAAAATTCCTGACGGTATTTGCGCTGTTCGGCATTTGCGCAATCTTGATCGCGGCTTATTCCGCAGTGCAGATCAAGACAATCGACAAGAGCTATAGCGACCTTATCGAGCATGACAGCGCGGCAGCCCTCAACCTGGCACTGGCAAACCATGCCTTGTTGAACGGACGCGCCGCTTTGGCCGATATGATGATTGCCTTTACGGAAGAGGGCAATGCCGCCGCCGAAGTCGAGGCAAAGGCCACGCGTGGGGAATTTGCCCAGTTGATGGATAAGGCCATCGCCTCGGTCCCCGGTGACAGCCGTCTGCCCGCACTCAAGGACGAAGCGCTGAGACTCTACAATGTTACGTGCAAGAATGCCTGGAATCTGGGCCGCACCGCATCGAACGTGGAGGAGGCACTGGCATCGCAAAAGGCATTCGGCATGGAATGCCAGCCGGTCTTCGCCAGGATCGGCGCGAAACTGACGCAGATCACCACGGAAATCACAACCCGCAACGACACGGAGAGCGGCGCTCTGACGGAGACGAGCGACCAGACCGCGCTGATTACCGTCGTAGCGGTCATCCTCGGTTTCCTTACGGTGGTCGTCGCCGGATATTTCGCGATCCGCACCTGGCTTGTCACGCCGATGCAGGGGCTTGCCGGCACCATGCAGAGGCTTGCCAATGGCGACCTTTCCGCCAACATCGACGGAACGGACCGGCGCGATGAGGTCGGCACCATGGCCAAGGCCGTGCAGATCTTCAAGGACAACGAGCTAAAGGCCCGCCGGCTGGAAGCGGATGCGGCCCAGGTGCGCGACCAGTCCGAAGCGGACCGTCAAAGGGCCGCCGATATAGACCGCAGGCGCGCGGCGGAAATGGCGGAGGCGACAAGCGGTCTGGCAGGCGGCCTGAAGCATATGGCCGACGGCGACCTCTCCTATCAGCTGACGACGCCTTTCGCGGCGGATTTCGAAAGCCTGCGGGCGGACTTCAATATGGCCGTCGGTCAGTTGAACAAGACATTGCTCTCGGTTGCCGAGGGCACGGCGACGATCGATGGCGGCTCGCAGGAACTGAATTCGAGTGCGGGAGACCTGTCGCACCGCACCGAAACACAGGCCGCTTCGCTGGAGGAAACAGCCGCCGCGCTCGACCAGATAACCAGCAACGTCAGCAATTCGACGAAGCGCACGGAAGAGGCGCGAAGCGTGGCGGTGGAGGCGAACCGATCGGCGCAAACCTCCGGTCAGGTCGTCGCAAATGCGGTTGACGCCATGAAGCGCATCGAGAGCTCCTCAAGCCAGATTTCCAACATCATCGGCGTCATCGACGAGATTGCGTTCCAGACCAACCTTCTGGCGCTCAATGCAGGAGTCGAGGCAGCCCGCGCGGGTGAGGCGGGCAAAGGTTTTGCGGTTGTCGCGCAGGAAGTGCGTGAGCTGGCACAGCGTTCGGCGCAGGCGGCCAAGGAAATCAAGGAGCTTATCCGCAACTCCGCCGACGAGGTTCAAAACGGCGTCAAACTCGTGACCGCCACGGGCGATGCCCTGAAGGTCATTGAAGGCCACGTCATCGCCATCAATACGCAGCTCGACGCCATCGCAACCTCCGCAAGGGAGCAGTCGATCGGCCTGGCCGAGGTCAACAGCGCGGTCAACCAGATGGATCAGGTGACACAGCAGAATGCCGCGATGGTCGAAAGGGCCAAGGCCTCCAGCACATCGCTTGCCGGCGATGCCGAGACGCTCCGCGAAATCATCGGCCAGTTCAGGCTCGACGGCACCGCCGCAACCGCCCGCAAAACCCGAAACGCCCATCAGCCATCGACGCAGCTGCGCGTTGCGGACAATGCCCAGCCGAGACCATCGCCGGCACGGCGCATGATGGGCCAGGTGGCCGCGGCACTCGGCGTATCCACCGCGTCAAAAGAGCAGAGCTGGGCGGAATTCTGATCCCACCCGCTCAAAAGACACCCGGATCACTATCCGGGTGTCGTGAAGTTGGTGACAAAGGTTGAAAACCTCCTCCGTCATGCCGGGCTTGACCCGGCATCCAGCCATGGCGCGTCGGTGCCATGAAAGGAATCTTCCACGATTAATGACTTGATCGCACTGGACCCCGGATCAAGTCCGGGGTGACGGCACTAGGAGTTCCCATGCCGGCCCTGATAATCAGGCAGCCTCGTCCCACTCAGGCGCGAGCCCATCCGGCGAGACAATGCGGCCATCCTGCTTGGCGAGCGCATGGATCGCCGCCATTTCATCGGCCGAAAGCTCGAAATCGAAGATGGCGAGATTTTCATCGACACGGGCTTCGCTGACCGTTTTCGACAGGGCGACGACACCCTGCTGCTGCACGATCCAGCGCAGCACCACCTGCGCCACAGACTTGCCCCGGCTTGCGGCGATCTCCTTCAGCACCGGGTCGGCAAAGACCTTGCCATCGGCCATGCCGTAATAGCCCGTCACCGACATGCCGGCAGCCTTGGCGGCAGCGATAACCACATCCTGATCCATATAGGGGTGGTATTCGATCTGGTTGGTCACGATCGGAGCCTTGGAAAGCTTCACCGCCTCGGCCATCAGCGCCGTATTGAAGTTGGAGACGCCGATATGGCGCACCTTGCCGGCTTGCCTCACCTCGTTCAGCGCTCCGATCTGTTCGGCGAGCGAGACCACGTCGTTCGGCCAATGCAGCAGCAACAGGTCGACATAATCGGTCTTCAGCTTTTTCAGGCTTTCATCGACGGAGGCGAGGAAGGCCTCGTGCCTGTAGTTCCCGACCCAGACCTTGGTGGTGAGAAACACCTCGCCGCGTGCAATGCCCGAAGCAGCAATGGCTTCGCCGACCTCGGCTTCGTTGCCATAGATCTGGGCGGTATCGATATGACGGAAACCGGCCTTCAGCGCATGCGGAACGATGCGCAGGACATCGGGGCCGGGAATGCGGAAGGTGCCGAAGCCGAGCGCCGGGATCGAAGCGCCATTTGCGGTGACATCAAACATATATTTTCTCCTTTGAGGTTGCCCGGCCAGCCTGGGACATGGCCGGGAATTTTGCGAAAAGCTCAGGCGGTTTTCAGCGTCAGCGCGGCACGGCGGTCGAGCGCGCTGCTCCAGAGGGTCAAAAGCAGGGCGATGGCGACGAGGATGGCGCCGACCCAGGGCGTTGCAGCAAGGCCCATCGGCGATTCCACCACCAGACCGCCGAGCCATGCGCCAATCGCGATGCCGAGATTGAAGGCGGCGATATTGAGCGCCGAGGCGACATCGACCGCGCCGGGACGGTGTTCCTTGGCAAGCTGCACGACATAAAGCTGCAGGCCGGGAACATTGGCGAAGGACAGGAAACCGAGCGCGGCAAGCGTGATAAGCGTCAACACCGGCGAAACGGCCGTAAAGGAGAAGACGAGCAGCACGATGGCTTGCGCGAGGAAGAGACCGATCAGCGCCTTGGCCGGGTTATGGTTGGCGATCCTGCCGCCGCCAATATTGCCGGCCGCAATGGCGATGCCATAGAGCACGAGGATCAGGCTGACGCTCTTTTCCGAAAAGCCGGTCACATCCTGCAGGATCGGCGCAAGGAAGGTGAAGGCGACGAAGGTGCCGCCGTAACCGAGCGCGGTCATGGCGAAAACGATGAGCAGGCGGCCGGAACCGAGAACGCGGACCTGATCGAAGAGGCTTGCCGGCGGCGCTTTCTTGAGCGTGTTCGGCAGAAGCGTGGCGATGCCCAGGAAGGCAATCACGCCAAGGGCGGCAACAGCCCAGAAGGTTGCGCGCCAGCCGAAGACCTGCCCGATATAGGTGCCGAGCGGAACCCCGGTGACGATGGCGACCGTCAGCCCCATGAACATCATGGCGATGGCCGAGGCGCGGCGGTTTTCCGGCACGAGATCGGCGGCGATGGTGGAGCCGACCGAGAAGAAGACGCCATGGGCGAAGGCGGCAATGACCCGGGCGACGAGCAGCATCTCATAGCTCGGCGACAGGGCCGCAGCGCTGTTGCCGACGATGAACAGGGCCATGAGGCCGAGCAGCAGCGGCTTTCTTTCGATCCGGCCGGTCAGCGCTGTCAGGATCGGCGCGCCGAAGGTGACGCCAAGCGCGTAGACGCTGACGATGAGACCGGCCAGCGGCAGGGTGATGTGAAGATCGTTGGCGACCGTCGGCAGCAGGCCGACGATGACAAATTCCGTTGTTCCGATCGCATAGGCCGCGATCGTCAGGGCAAATATGGCCAATGGCATGATGACTACCTCTCCGCCCGGAGCGGTATCGCGGGCGTTCTGGACAGCAGGGCTGTCGGTTTGGATCATTTGGACAGCGGTGCTGTCCGGTTGGATCAAATCTATGGAGGCAATATGGGCGAAGGGGACTTGCATGATAATCGACAAGATTGGATAAACGCCTTTGAATTGATTTCACAGATGGTGAGGCGATGGACAACAGGGCCGGAGAAATGGAAGTCTTCGTGGCAGCGGCGGAACTCGGCAGCTTTTCCGCGGCCGGGCGCAGGCTGAAGCTTTCCCCCTCGGCGGTGAGCAAGCTTGTCACACGCATCGAAGACCGCCTCGGCACGCGACTGCTGGCCCGCTCCACCCGGCTTGTCACGCTCACACCGGAGGGCGAAGTCTATCTAGCTAGGGCAAGGCGCATTCTCGCCGAGATCACTGAAACGGAGCAGATCGTGGCGAGCGGCGGCAAGGTGGTGCCGCGCGGCCTGCTGCGCGTCAACGCGACGCTGGGCTTCGGGGAACGTTATCTCCTGCCGCTTGCGCCGGAATTTCTGTCGCTTTATCCGGAGATCGAACTGGATATCTCGCTGACCGATGGCGTCATCAGCCTGATCGAGGAGCGCACCGATATTGCGATCCGCTCCGGCGCCATGGGCGATTCATCCCTGAAGGCAAGAAAGCTGAAAGAAGTCCGCCGCGTCATCGTCGCCTCCCCTGCCTATATCGAAAAACACGGCATGCCGGAAAAACCGCAGGATCTGGCGCAACACAATTGCCTGAGCTTCAATTTCAGCCGCAGCCTCAACGAATGGCCCTTCCGCGATCCCGGATCGACGGAGGTGTATCGCTTCCCCATCACCGGCAATGCATCGGTCAATAGCGGCATGGCGATGCGCAGGCTCTGCCTCACGGGTCTCGGACTAGGAAGGGTCGGGGAATTTCATATCGAACCCGATATCAAGGCCGGTCTGCTCGTCCCTGTCCTTGAGGACTATAATGCCGAGGACATGGAGGTGATCCACGCGGTTTATGCCGGCCACGAGCATCTCGCCGCCCGCGTGCGCGCCTTCATCGATTTCCTCGCCACAAGGGTCGGGCGCTGATTGGGCCGGAAGGTGATTGGCCGTCTCACACCAGGCCGTGAACGAGCTTTGCCAGCCAGTCGACGAAAACGCGGACCTTGTTGGTCACATGCCGGGTTTGTGGATAGACCACATAGATCGGCATGGCCTCGCGCCGCCATTCGGAAAGCACCGGTACCAGTTCACCCCGCGAAAGCGCATCCCTCACCATGAAGACGGGAAGCTGCACGATGCCCATGCCGGCCAGTGCCGCGTTGAGATAGGTACGGCTGTCATTGACCGAGACGACATAGTTCGGGGTCAGTTCAACGCTGCGCACACCATTGTCGAAGGATGCCGGCATGATCTGGCCGGTGGTGGCATTGAGGTAGCCCACCGAATAATGATCCTTCTCCAGATCCTCCGGTTCTCGCGGCATGCCGAAGTTTTCGATGTAGGATGGCGAGGCGAATGTTTCGAACCGGAGTTCGCCCACTTTTCGGGCAATCAGCGACTGATCGCGCAGCACGCCGACCCGGAGTGCGCAGTCGACATTCTCCGCGATGTAATCGACCAGACGGTCGCCGACACCGAGATCGAGACGGATATGCGGATAACGCTGGTAAAATTCGCAAAGATGTGGGATAACCACCAGGTCCGCGAAGACACCGGCCATTTCCACCCGCAACCGGCCGGATGGCTGCACCTGTGCGCTGGACATGCTGCCGTCAAGTTCTTCGATTTCCGATAAAATCTGTGAGGCCCGCTCATAATAGAGAGCGCCGTCCGTTGTCAGCATCACCCGGCGCGTGGTGCGGTTGAGAAGTGTGGTGTGCAAATGCGCCTCAAGCGCCTGCACCATGTTGGTGACCGTGGTTTTCGGCATGTTCAGCGCGGTGGCAGCGCGGCTGAAATTGCCGGTTTCCACAACCCGCGTAAAAACCCGCATGGCGGAGAGCTGATCCATTCACTGCCTCGGAGATGTGATTATCCGTGATTTCGGAATAGTGTTTTCAAATTTGCATGCTTGATCGTTTCGATCCGAACAATAATATAGATTTCAGATTTTGCAATACGATCCGCCTATTGGTGGCGGCGCAAAGGATCTGGAGTCATGAACGCGCATTGGGAAAACATCGGCAGCAGCGAGGCGTCCGCGCCGAAGCTCTCCGTGCGCCGTTATGAAGGTTCCTGCCTCTGCAGCCATCCGCCTGTCGTGCTTTATCTGCGCGGCGGATCCTTTCTGGAACCCGGTCTCGAGCCGGGCGGCAATTGCCCCGAGCTTCCGGTGGCCCGCGCGCTTGCGGAAAGCGGTGCAGTGGTCGTGGAAGCCGATTACAGCAAGCCGTCCGGCAACGAGTTTCCGATGGTGATTGACTGCGCCTATGAGGCGCTCGATCATCTGAGCCGGGATCGCAAGCACTATGGCGGCGCGAAATCGCTGCTGTTTGTGGCCGGCGAAGAAGCAGGCGGCAATGTGGCGGCGGGGCTTGCCTTGAAGGCCCGTGACCGCATGCCGGGCAAGCTCGCAGGCCAGATTCTTCTGTCGCCCATGATCGACCCGATGATGACGACGGAATCCTTCCGTGATGCGGACAGGATCGGCATGCGCCAGCGTTGGGCCGATGGCTGGAGCCATTACCTTGCCAAGGCGTGCGGGTTCTTCCACCCCTATGCCGCGCCCTGCCAGTGCACGCGGCTGAACCGGGTGGCGCCGGCGCTGATCTTTACGGCCGAGGACGACCCTCTGCGCGACGAAACGGTCAATTATGCAGACCGCCTCATCGCCTCAGGCGTCAGCGTCCGGCAGCATGTTTTTCCCGCCGGCGTCGGCTGGACGGGGCTCTATCAAGGAGAGGGCGGCGGATGGGTCTCATCCGTCTGTTCGGAATTCAAGACCTTCGTTGACCAGTTGAAACACTGAATACCGCATTTATTGAGAAACTGACCGGCTCCTGATCCGAGCCAAGGAGAAACCCATGACGCTGAACACCAAGCGCCGGGCCCTGACGGGTGCCGGTATCGGGCTGGCTATGTCCGTTGCAGCCGCAGCATTGTTTTTCGACCTCCCCACCAGCCGCGATGCAACGGCCGCTTCCACCCCGGCTGAAACACCGGCGATCCCGGTTACCGTCGCCAAGGTGGAAAGCCGTGACGTGATGCGCTGGGAAGAATTTTCCGGCCGTCTCGAAGCCGTTAACCGGGTGCAGATCCGCTCCCGCGTCGCCGGCCAGATCAAGGCCGTGCATTTCCGCGAAGGCGCGCTGGTGAAGGAAGGCGATCCCCTCTTCACCATCGATCCGGCCCCCTATCAGGCTGCCGTTGCAGGCGCTGAAGGACAGGTCGCTTCCGCCGAAGCCAAGGTGAGCCTGGCAAAGACTGAACTCGACCGTGGCCGCAGGCTTTCCGACAACCGCACCATCTCCCAGAGCGATCTCGACCAGCGCCAGAGCTCGTTTGCGGATGCCGAAGCGCAGCTTCGCGCCGCCCGGGCCGCCCTAACCACCGCGCAACTTGATCTCGGCTACACCGAAATCATCGCGCCGGTTTCGGGTCGGGTCGGCCGCATCGAAATCACCGCCGGCAACCTCGTCGCCGCCGGCTCGACCTCGCCTGCACTGACGACGCTGGTATCGGTCAACCCGATCTATGCCAGCTTCAACGCCAGCGAAGGCACGGTTGCGAAGGCGCTTGCCGAACTGCCGAAAACCGATGGCGCCCTGCCCGCTCTCGAACAGATCCCTGTCGAAATCGGCACGCTTTCGGATGAGGGCACGCCGATCAAGGGCACGCTGCACCTGATCGACAACCAGGTGGATTCGGCAAGCGGCACCATCGGTGTCCGCGCCGTCTTCGACAATCCGGACGGCAGGCTCATTCCGGGCCAGTTCGTGCGGGTGCGCATGGGCGAGCCGAAGCCGGAAAACCGCATCGTCATCAGCGACCGCGCCATCGGCACGGATCAGGACAAGCGTTTCGTCTTCGTGGTCGATGCCGAAAACAAGGTGAGCTACCGCCAGATCAAGCCGGGTGCACCGGCTGATGGCCAGCGCATCATCGACAGCGGCCTTGCCGCCGGTGATACGATCGTCGTCAACGGCCTGCAGCGCATTCGCCCCGGTGCAACCATCGCACCACAGGCGGAGGACAAGGTTGCTGCCTCGCAGTAAGTAACCGCCTTTTTGATCAATAAGCGTCCCGCCCTCCCGCGAGACGCCCCTTCAGACAGAACCGGCCTTCACCGGCGGCAGAAAAGCCGCCGGAACGGCCTTTGCATTCCAAAATATACCCGGAGAGGGACTGGATATGAATATTTCCAGATTTTTTGTCGACAGGCCGGTATTCGCCGGCGTTCTGTCGATCCTGATTGTGGTGGCAGGCCTTCTTGGCATGCGCGCCCTGCCGATTTCCGAATATCCGGAAGTCGTTCCGCCATCCGTCGTCGTCCGCGCCACCTATCCGGGTGCGAACCCGGCCGTTATCGCTGAAACCGTTGCCACGCCGCTTGAAGAACAGATCAACGGTGTCGAAGGCATGCTCTATATGGGCAGTCAGGCGACATCCGACGGCGTGCTGACGTTGACCGTGACCTTCAAGCTCGGTACCGACCCCGACAAGGCGCAGCAGCTGGTGCAGAACCGCGTTTCGCAGGCCGAACCGCGCCTGCCGGCGGAAGTCCGCGCACTCGGCATCACGACGGTCAAGAGCTCACCCGACTTCATCATGGTCGTCAATCTGGTGTCGAAAACCGACGCCTATGACATCACCTACCTGCGTAACTACGCAACGCTGAACGTCAAGGATCGCCTCGCCCGCATCGAAGGCGTGGGCCAGGTGCAGGTCTTCGGCGCAGGTGACTATTCCATGCGCGTCTGGCTCGATCCGCAGAAGGTCGCCGAACACGATCTGGCTGCCAGCGACGTCTCCGACGCCATCCGCCAGCAGAACGTACAGGCGGCAGCCGGTGTCATCGGCGCTTCGCCGAGCCCCAACGGCGTCGACCTGCAGCTTAACGTCAATGCCCAGGGCCGTCTGACGACGCCGGAAGAATTCGGCAACATCATCGTCAAGAGCGGCGCCAACGGCGAAATCACCCGCCTGCGCGATGTCGCCCGCATTGAACTCGGTGCTGCCGATTACACGCTGCGCTCGCTGCTCGACGGTGAACCCGCCGTGGCTGTGGCAGTTCTCCAGGCTCCCGGCTCCAACGCCATCGAAATCGCCGACAATGTCCGCGCCACGATGGACAATCTGCAGCTGGCAATGCCTGACGGCGTGAAATACGAGATCGTCTACGACACGACGAAATTCGTGCGCTCGTCCATCGAAAAGGTCGTTGATACACTCCTCGAGGCCGTTGGCCTCGTGGTGCTTGTCGTCATCCTCTTCCTGCAGACATGGCGCGCATCGATCATTCCGCTGATCGCCGTTCCGGTCTCGATCATCGGCACCTTCGCCGTCATGTATGCTTTCGGGTTTTCCATCAACGCGCTAACGCTGTTCGGGCTGGTGCTCGCCATCGGCATCGTGGTGGATGACGCGATCGTGGTCGTCGAAAACGTCGAACGAAACATCGAAAACGGGCTCTCGCCGCGTGACGCCACCTACAAGGCGATGCGGGAAGTGTCCGGGCCGATCATCGCAATCGCGCTGGTTCTGGTCGCGGTCTTCGTGCCGCTTGCCTTCATCTCCGGCCTGTCCGGTCAGTTCTACCGGCAATTCGCGCTGACGATCGCCATCTCCACCGTCATTTCGGCGATCAATTCGCTGACGCTGTCACCCGCTCTCGCGGCACTGCTGCTCAAAGAGCACGGTGCACCGAAAGACTGGCTGACCCGCTTCATGGACCGGATTTTCGGCTGGTTCTTCCGCGGCTTCAACCGCGCCTTCGGCGCCGCCTCCAACGGCTACGGCAAGACCGTGGGCGGGCTGGTGACGCGCAAGAGCCTGGTGATGCTGGTCTATATGGCGCTGGTGGCTGCAACCTACGGCATGTTCACGACCGTTCCGAGCGGCTTCGTGCCGGCGCAGGACAAGCAGTACCTGATCGGCTTTGCCCAGCTTCCTGATGGCGCGACACTCGACCGGACGGAAAGCGTCATCAAGCGGATGAGCGATATCGCCATGGAAACGCCCGGCGTCAGCCACGCCATCGCCTTCCCGGGCCTGTCGATCAACGGCTTCACCATCGGCTCCAACTCCGGCATCGTCTTCGCGATTCTCGATGACTTCGAAAAGCGCAAGACGCCGGAACTGTCCGGCGGCGCCATCGCCATGCAGCTGAACCAGAAATATGCGGGCATTCAGGATGCCTTCATCGCCATGTTCCCGCCGCCGCCGGTCAACGGTCTCGGCCAGACGGGCGGCTTCAAGCTGCAGATCGAGGACCGCGCCGGTTACGGCTACCAGACGCTTGACGAAGCGGCGAAAGCCGTGATCGCCAAGGCATACCAGACGCCGGAGCTGGCAGGCATCTTCTCCAGCTTCCAGATCAACGTGCCGCAGCTCTTCGCCGATCTCGATCGCGCCAAGGCCGAGCAGCTGGGCGTTTCGGTCACCGACGTCTTCCAGACGCTGCAGATCTATCTGGGTTCGCTCTATGTCAACGACTTCAACGCCTTCGGGCGGACATATAGCGTGCGTGTGCAGGCCGATGCGCAGTTCCGCGCCCATGCGGAAGATATCGGCCGCCTGAAGGTTCGCTCCGCAACGGGTCAGATGATCCCGCTTTCGACGCTGCTGAAGGTGGATGCGACGACGGGACCGGAACGCACCAACCGCTATAACGGCTTCCTTGCAGCCGATATCAACGGCGGTCCGGCACCGGGCTATTCCTCTGGACAGGCGCAGGCAGCGATGGAAAAAATCCTCGCGGAAAACCTGCCGGCCGGGATTGACTACGAATGGACGGACCTGACCTACCAGCAGATCCTTGCCGGCAACTCCAGCATCGTCGTCTTCCCGCTGGCGCTGCTCTTGGTTTACCTCGTCCTGGCTGCGCAATATGAAAGCCTCACATTGCCGATCGCGATCATTCTGATCGTGCCACTCGGTGTGCTCGCGGCCCTGACCGGCGTCTGGCTGACGGGAGGGGATAACAACATCTTTACGCAGATCGGCCTTGTCGTCCTTGTGGGCTTGTCGGCGAAGAACGCGATCCTGATCGTGGAATTCGCCCGCGAGCTGGAATTCGAGGGACGAACGCCGCTTCAGGCGGCGGTCGAGGCAAGCCGGCTTCGTCTTCGCCCGATCCTGATGACCTCGCTCGCCTTCATCATGGGCGTGGTGCCGCTGGTCGTCTCCACCGGTGCAGGTGCGGAAATGCGCGCGGCCATGGGTGTCGCTGTCTTCTCCGGCATGATCGGCGTGACGTTCTTCGGCATCTTCATGACACCGGTCTTCTACGTGCTGGTGCGCAAGCTGTCGGGCAACCGCCCGCTCATCCAGCACAAGCAGGAAGAACCGGCCAATTCGGACTACAAGCTCGAAAAGGCCGGCTGAGACCATACTCCCATCCACCGCCACCTTCGACGCAAGCCCGCCGCGCATCCCCCCGGATGCGCGGCGTTTTTCATGGGCGGGAACGTCTATGCAACCATCCTGAAATAGAATCAGATTCAAATGCTTAAGTGGCAAATACGGCTATATTGCCCCGCTTTAAAACTGTCGAAAATCAATATAGAGCCATCACACGAAGAGAACTGCAAGAAACAGTGCTATTTTATGCTTTGTATTTTGTGGTAATTTCCAAGAACAGGGTGATTCGGACTAAATGATTTAGTTCAGGGGCTACATGATGGAGCAGGACTACGAAAGCTGGGCAACGACCGTTGCCTATTCGATAGTGATGCATGAAGGTCTGGATCTGGCGCTTTCCGCGCAGAACCTGGACAGGGGCAAGACCAAGAACAATCGCGAGCGGCTGATGGAGGCCATTCGAACATCGTTGCTTGAGGCACGTTTTCGCAGCCGTCTGACGGCAGCGCACCGGCTCTGAACGCTGCGCCTGATATCGCAGCGGCTTAGACCGGAAGCAGGTCGGTCCGAACCGCGGCCTTCAGCGGCAGATGGTCCGAGGCGATACGCGCCAGCGCGCTGTCATGCGCCTCCACCTGCTCGATCAGCCCTTTTCGATTGGCGATGATCCTGTCGAGCGCCAACACCGGCAGGTTGGACGGAAAACTCGGCACCGCCGGCGGCAGGGCGCCGAAAGCATCCCGGAACGTATTGAGCGACGAACCGTTGCCGAGACGCCATTCATTCAGGTCTCCCATGAGAATGGTCGCGCATTCGTTGCGCGCTTCCAGAAGGCCGATCAGCGCTTTCGCCTGCTGGGCGCGGGAATGTCGGAGAAGCCCGAAATGGGCGGCGATAACCCGCAACGTGCCGCCGCTTTTCAGATCCAGTTCCACGACAAGCGCGCCGCGCGGCTCCAGCCCCGGCAATTTCAGCGTATGCACATCCCTGACGGCGCCTTCCTTGAACAGGACGACATTGCCGTGCCAGCCATGGGCCTTCACACCGGCCAGCACCGGCACTGGGATGAGGCCGCTTTCCCGCTCCAGCCGGGCGAGATCAAGCAGGCCGGTGCGCTCGCCGAAACGGCTATCCGCCTCCTGAAGCGCGATGATGTCAGCACCGATTTCCTGAATGACGCGGCTGGTGCGATCGGGATCGAACTTGCGGTCACGGCCAACGCATTTATGCACATTGTAGGAGGCGATCACCGGAAAGGAGTGATCTTTCGTCGCCGGTGCCGCACTCTGCCGCTGACGGCGGTCGCGCAGCGACTGCATGACGAAAGCGGACAGGCTGGTGTTTTTCGTCAAAGCCGTTTTTTCATCCTCCAGCAAACCGTTTTTTTTCACGCGTTTATGCCTCCGGTCTCGCGCTGCGCCCTGTCGGACGCACCGCACTCTAAAGATAAGGCGAAGCGAGCCACAGGACACGCTCCACAAAACGGACAACGAATGGCCGCGCATTCAGTTCGCTGAGCCGCACGGGCAAGGCGGTCGCACGTGCATCCCGGATGCGCTCCCCGATCGTTGCTGCGAATTCCTCATCCATAACTTCGAGATCGATCTCAAAGTTCAACCGCAAAGAACGCGGATCGAGATTGGAAGAACCGATGTAGCTCCAGCGCCCGTCGATCACCAGAAGCTTGGAATGGTTGAAAGCCCCCGTCGCCCGCCAGATGCGGCAATAATTCTTCAGCATCTGGTCGAATTGCGCCGTCATCGCCCTGTCCACAAGCACCAGATTGTTGCTTTTCGGCACGATGATATCCACCACGACCCCCCGCCTTGCTGCGGTAATGAGCGCCGAAATAAGCTCCCGATCGGGGAGAAAATAGGGCGACATGATGAGAATGGAGGAACGGGCGACGGAAAATGCCCCCATCAGCATCTTGTGACTGGTCTCGATGCTCTTGTCCGGCCCCGAGGAGCAGACGCGGGCGGCGATCTGCGAGCCCGGCACGCCGTCGGGAATGGCGATATCCCAGACCGGCGCATCCAGAAGCTCCTTTGTCGTAAAGCGCCAGTCCTCCGCCGCGATGGAGAAAAAATCCGATACCACCGGTCCGGTGATCTTGAAATGCGTGTCGTGCGACTGGCTTTCGCCGCCAAATTCCAGCGTGAACCCCTCCCGGATATTCATGCCGCCACTAAATGCAATGCGCCCGTCCACCACGAGGATCTTGCGGTGGGTGCGCAGATTGGCATAGGGCAGCCGCAGCCCCATGATGACATTGCCGTTGAAGACATCGCAGACGATGCCCTTTTCCCTGAGCGTCGGCAGGATGCTCGGCACGGAATAACGCGCGCCCACCGCATCCACCAGCACACGCACCTCCACGCCGCGAAACTTCGCCCTTTCGAGCGCCGCGACAAAACGGGCGCCGATCCGGTCATTGTCGAAAATATATGTTTCGAGAATGATCGACCGCTTCGCCTCCCCGATCGCCTCCAGCATGGCGGCATAGGCCGCGTCTCCGGTCACAAGCGGCTCGATACCATTGCCTGTCGTCAACGCATGGCGCGTCACCCGGTCGCCCAGCGTCTTCATAGCCTCGAAACGCCGTCCGAAGCGCGCGGCGATCATGTCCCCGCTCGCATCCAGACGCGCCACGCGATCCATGATCTCGTCCAGCATGAAGGACCGCTTCTGCGTGATATTGGACCGGCGGATGCGGTTGATGCCGGCAATCGCATAGATGACCGCACCGACGATGGGCGACAGCACGATAACACCGACCCAGCCAAGCGCGGAGCGGACCTCCTCCTTCGTCATCGTGGCATGCACGGCCGCCACGGTTCCCATCAAAATCGAGAGAACGGCAAGGATATGCGGCCAATAGGCAATGACGAGATCAAGCATGGTACAACTATAGAGTACTTCGGCAATCCCGCAATGACACGCAGGAAACGCTGGCAGAGACAAAGAACCTGACCGCGCCATGCTTTTGCGGGACAGACCCTTGCGGGATTAACAGTGGAAACCGGCCTTGCGATATGTCATGAGAGCGCATCTTGATCTTTGGCAGTGGCAGGGCGAGGTGCACTTGCGGGCTTTCTGCCTCGTTTGAAAGCAAGAAGGCCGTGATGCAGGAAAATACACAGGGCGCTGTCATCGTCATTTCCAGCCATGTCATGCGTGGCTCCGTCGGCAACCGCGCGGCGGTCTTTGCGCTTGAGACGCTGGGTTATCCTGTCTGGGCGGTGCCCACCATCGTCATGCCCTGGCATCCCGGCCACGGCCCGTCCACCCGCATGCGCTTTCAGGACGACGATTTCGACAAGGCAATGACCGACCTCGAAAACGCCAAATGGATCGGCGAGGTCAAGGCTGTCCTGACCGGTTATTTCGGCAGCGCGGCGCAGGTGCGCTCCGTCGCAAGGCTGATCCGCAATCTGAAGGAAAAGAACCCGTCGCTGATTTATGCCTGTGACCCGGTCATGGGCGATCTGGGCGGGCTTTACATTCCCCTTGAGACTGCCGAAGCCATCCGTGATCACCTCATCCCGCTTGCCACGGTCGCCACGCCAAACCGTTATGAACTGGCCTGGATGAGCGGCGCCGAGCTTGAGACCAACAATGCCATCATGGATGCCGCACTTTCCCTCGGCCCGCCGAAAATGCTGGTCACCTCAGCCGTGCCGATGATGACGGGCGGCACCGGCAACCTCTACCTCAGCGGCCGCCACGCACTGCTTGCCGAACATCGCGCCATCGAAAATGCGCCGAACGGTCTCGGCGACCTGATGTCGGCGCTGTTCCTCGCCCGCCTGCTGGAAGGTCTCGATGATGAAAAGGCGCTGCAGCTGGCAACCGCCAGCGTCTTCGAAATTCTGGCCCGCACCAAAAAACGCGACATGAACGAACTGACGCTGGAGACCGACTCTTCAAGTCTCTCCACACCCATGGCCATGGTGCAGATGCGTCATCTCTTGCATCCTTCGCGCAGCAAGCGCAAATAGCGACTAGAGCATTTCCAGGAAAAGTGGCCCCCGGTTTTCCGGCTGGAAATGCGGAAACAAGGAGTTGGAGCGGCTTCGCGGTTCGAAGAAAAGCGAAAATGCTCCAAAGGATTGGTCTTCAACGCACCGAGTTCTTCTCTTGATCTTGGTCCAAGCACAACGGTACTGCGATAGATGAAAGATTTTCCGGAAAACCTTCTCAACGGCTACAAGAACTTCATGAGCGGTCGTTATGTCGACGAACGCGAAAGATATCGCGTTCTGGCCGAGACCGGACAGAAACCGCAGACCCTGTTCATTGCCTGTTGTGACTCCCGTTCGGCGCCGGAAACCATTTTCGACTGCGGACCGGGAGAGCTTTTCGTCATGCGGAACGTCGCCAACATGGTGCCGCCCTACGAGCCGGATGGACAGTACCACGCCACCTCCGCCGCCATCGAATATGCCGTGCAGGTTCTGAAGGTGAAGGACATCGTCGTCATGGGCCACGGCCGCTGCGGCGGCATTCAGGCAGCACTCGATCCCAATCTCGAGCCGCTGTCACCCGGCGATTTCATCGGTAAATGGATGAACATGGTCAAGTCGGCGGCCGAACAGATCCAGAGCAACGACATCATGACCGCCTCCGAGCGCCAGACGGCGCTGGAGCGCGTTTCCATCCGCAACTCCATCGCCAATCTGCGCGGCTTCCCCTTCGTCAAGGCGCAGGAAACCGCCGGCAAGGTGAAGCTGCACGGCGCATGGTTCGATATTTCGACCGGAGAATTGTGGGTGATGGACAGCAAAACGGGCGACTTTCGCCGCCCGGACCTGTGATTGAAGCGGATTGAGAGAGCGAGACGTCCTGGGTGGCCATTAATCTGCCCGGCAATCAAACCTCTCCTTCGTGATCCTCGGGCTTGACCCGAGGATCACGTCGGTTATGCGGGAAGCCTCTGTCGGACGCTACGTCGCTGGATGCCGGATCAAGTCCGGCATGACGAAAGCGAAATTTTAGTCCGCAGAAACAGCCTTATTGGCCGTCGATCGCCTTGCCGATGAACGCAATGGCCTGCTGGTAGACGCTTGCAGCGTTCCAGCCCTGAATGGCGGCATAGTTCGCCTGACCCTGCTGATAGCCCGCACCACGCTGCCAGCCATGGCCGACGAGGAAGTTCGCGGTGGAAGCCAGCGCATCGGCGCGCGAGCCGACGAGATCGATACGGCCGTCGCGGTCGAAATCCACGCCATAGCGCACGACGTTCAGCGGCAGGAACTGCGTCTGGCCGATTTCACCATGGGCAGCGCCCTTGGCGTTGACGTTCAGCGAACCGCTGCCAACGAGCTTAAGGGCCGCATAGAGCTGCTCGGTGAAATAATCCGAACGGCGGCAGTCGAAGGAAAGCGTCGCAACGGCGGAAAGCGTATGCTGGTTGCCCATGAAGCCGCCAAAACCGGTTTCCATGCCCCAGATGGCGAGCAGCGGACCAGCCGGCACGCCATAAGCGCGTTCGATGGACGCAAACAGAGCTGCATTGTTCTTCTTCATGGTCTTGCCGCGTGAAATGATCGTCTGACCACCGCGCTTCTGCATGAACTGTTCGAAGGACAGCTTGAAGCTGTGCTGACCGCGATCGGCGCGGATCGTCGCCTGGTTGTAGGAGACGCCGGAGAAGGCACGGTCAAGCACCGAGGCGCTGACGCCGCGGCCCGCTGCTTCCTGCTTGAAGGCGCCGACCCAGGCATCAAAGCCCGCCGAGGTGTTGCTGCATTGCGCAGCCATAACCGGCGTCGCTGCCAGAACCGAAACCATGGCCACACCAGCCAGAATTACCTTCATTGCCCGCATCAAAATCTGCCTTCGATATCCTTTGGGGAATTTTTCCCGAGAACCAAACCGTCAATACTGTATGATTCAGGTGCCAAAACTGTCTTTTGGCGGCCTAAATTGCCTTTCGACAGCAAGGCCTGCAAATAAACTGGCCGTGATCTCGCCAATTATAAAACCCGCCTGCCCCACACAGAACAGACGGGTTATACTTAACGAACCTTAAAAAATCGTATCGTAGATCAGGCAGCCGCCTTGCGGGGCTTGATGAGACCACGATTGACCAGGAGTTCGGCGATCTGGATGGCATTGAGGGCAGCGCCCTTGCGCAGATTGTCCGAAACAACCCAGATGTTGAGGCCGTTTTCAACCGTCGCATCTTCGCGGATACGCGAAATATAGGTCGCATCCTCGCCAGCGGATTCAACCGGCGTGATGTAGCCGCCATCTTCATGCTTGTCGATGACGAGGCAACCCGGCGCTTCGCGCAGGATGTCACGCGCCTGATCGGCGGTGATCTCGTTTTCGAACTCGATGTTGACCGATTCCGAATGACCGATGAAGACCGGAACGCGCACAGCCGTGCAGGTTACCTTGATCTTCGGATCGAGCATCTTCTTGGTTTCCGCCAGAACCTTCCACTCTTCCTTGGTATAGCCGTCTTCCATGAAGACATCGATATGCGGAATGACGTTGAAGGCGATACGCTTGGTGAACTTCTTGGTTTCGACCGGATCGGCCACGAAGACGGCGCGGGTCTGCTGGAACAGCTCGTCCATGCCTTCCTTGCCGGCGCCGGAAACGGACTGGTAGGGGGAGACAACGACGCGCTTGATCTTGGCGAAGTCATGCAGCGGCTTCAGCGCGACGACGAGCTGTGCCGTGGAGCAATTCGGGTTGGCGATGATGTTCTTCTTGGTGAAGCCCGCAACCGCATCGGCATTGACTTCCGGAACGATCAGCGGAACGTCCTGATCGTAGCGCCATGCGGACGAGTTATCGATGACGACGCAGCCCTGCTGGCCGATCTTCGGCGACCACTTCTTGGACACATCACCGCCGGCAGACATCAGGCAAATATCGGTATCGGAAAAATCGTAGTTTTCGAGGTTCGAGACCTTCAGCGTGCGATCGCCATAGGAGACTTCCGTGCCCTGCGAACGGGCGGAAGCAAGAGGCACGACTTCATCGGCGGGAAAACCGCGTTCGGCCAGGATATTGAGCATTTCGCGACCGACGTTGCCGGTGGCGCCTGCAATTGCAACTTTGAAACCCATGATCAAGCTCTCTTTCTGTCTCTCCTCTTTTTGGTGAGGTGGGAACCCGCATTAGATCGCGGCTTCCACGATCCCCGGCCAAACCGGGGAGAGAGCGGTGGCCAGAGACGTCAGACGGTTTTAATCGTCGTTTTGGCCGTAATTCGGATAGAATAAGAAAGGCGCGGATCATCGCCGGCGGATTGTGCCGGTCCTTCCATGACGAACATGTCTGCAACATGCATGCGCAAGGTGATGCTCCTTCTTCGCCAGAAGCTATTAGAAGGTTTCTTGTTTGTGTCAAGAAAAAAGGCGCGTTTCAGGCCATCCGGTGCGGGCAGGCCAAAACCGCCCTGCGACATTTTTGCACATTATACATTAGACTAAAGTCATAATCCGAAAGCATCGCTCTTATTGGGGTTAATTTTCTGTCACTCTGACATCACGCGCATTGCAGCCGCAAGGTTTGCCCGGAGGAGAGAGATGGGCTCCGCAATGCGCCGATTGGGACATCTGTGGAGGACAGACAATGGCAAATGTTGCAGCCGTAAGCGGCGCAGCCCGTCCGATGACGGGTGAAGAGAAGAAGGTGATTTTCGCCTCTTCTCTCGGAACGGTCTTCGAATGGTATGACTTCTATCTATACGGCTCGCTCGCGATCTATATCGGTGCGAACTTCTTCAGCCAATATCCGGAAACGACACGCAACATCTTTGCGCTTCTGGCCTTTGCCGCCGGCTTCCTCGTGCGCCCCTTCGGTGCACTGGTGTTCGGCCGCTTGGGCGACATTGTCGGCCGTAAATATACCTTTCTCGTCACGATCCTGATCATGGGCGTTTCGACCTTCCTCGTCGGTGTGCTGCCCAGCGCATCGCAGATCGGCATCGCCGCTCCGATCATCCTGATCGCTCTGCGCATGCTGCAGGGTCTGGCACTTGGCGGTGAATATGGCGGTGCGGCGACCTACGTGGCCGAACACGCGCCCAACGGCCGCAGGGGCTATTACACCTCGTGGATCCAGACGACGGCGACGCTCGGCCTGTTCCTCTCGCTGGTGGTCATCCTCGGTGTGCAGTTCGCACTCGGCAAGGAAGCCTTCGCCGCCTGGGGCTGGCGCATTCCCTTCCTCGTTTCCGTTCTGCTGCTCGGCGTATCCGTCTGGATCCGTCTGAAAATGAACGAATCCCCCGCCTTCAAGAAGATGAAGGAAGAGGGCAAGACCTCCAAGGCCCCGCTCAGCGAAGCCTTCGGCCAGTGGAAAAACGCCAAGATCGCCCTGCTTGCCCTCGTCGGCGCCGTCATTGGCCAGGCCGTCGTCTGGTACACCGGCCAGTTCTACGCGCTGTTCTTCCTGCAGAGCATTCTGAAGGTGGACGGGCAATCGGCCAACATCATGGTCGCGGCAGCGCTCATCCTCGGCACCAGCTTCTTCGTGATCTTCGGCTGGCTTTCCGACAAGATCGGCCGCAAGCCGATCATCATGGCCGGTCTCGTTCTCGCAATGCTGACCTACTTCCCGCTGTTCAAGGCGCTCACCTGGGCTGGCAACCCGGCACTTGCGCAAGCGCAGGCCAGCGTTCGCGCCACCGTGACCGCAGCTCCGGGCGACTGCAAATTCCAGTTCAATCCGACAGGCACGGCGAAATTCACCACATCCTGCGATATCGCCACCTCGTTCCTGACGCGCAACTCCGTTCCCTATGACGTCGTTGCGGGAGCGGCCGGCGAACCGGCGAGCGTCAAGATCGGCGACGCCACCATCGCCAGCTACGACGCCATCGCAGCCGGCGCGGATGCATCTGCAAAGGACAAGGCCTTCCAGAAGCAGGTCAACACCGCGTTGCACAACGGCGGCTACCCGCTGGTGCGCGGTGCGGCACAGGTGCCGGATGCGAAACTGGACGCCTTCATCGCAGCCAACCCGGAACTCAACCTCAATGCGGTAGCCGTTCGTGCCGCCGACAAGAAGATGGTCGCAACCGACAAGCTGGTGGCGGACAAGCTGCTGACGCCGGCCGAGACCGCCGGAGCGACTGAGATGGCCGTCTACACCATTGCCGGCGGCGG
The DNA here is from genome assembly GCF_001541315.1 of Agrobacterium tumefaciens str. B6. GTDB lineage: Bacteria > Pseudomonadota > Alphaproteobacteria > Rhizobiales > Rhizobiaceae > Agrobacterium > Agrobacterium radiobacter. Next base: position 68,318 of record NZ_LMVK01000009.1, read on the forward strand.
CGCCTTCGCCATGGTGGCCGATCCGGCCGCCGTGAACTGGGTCGTCATCATCGCGGTCCTGACCGTGCTCGTCATCTATGTGACGATGGTCTATGGCCCGATCGCGGCCCTGCTGGTCGAACTGTTCCCGACCCGCATCCGCTACTCCGGCATGTCGCTGCCCTATCACATCGGCAACGGCTGGTTTGGCGGCCTTCTGCCTGCCACCGCCTTCGCGATGAGCGCGGCGAAAGGCGACATCTATTACGGCCTCTGGTATCCGATCGTTTTCGCAGGCATCACGCTCGTCGTCGGCCTGCTGTTCCTGCCGGAAACCAAGGATCGCGACATCCACACCATGGATTGAGCGACAACCTGAAGGACATTTTCGGAACCCGGCGCGCAGGCGCCGGGTTTTTTTATTGCGCCACGGGCCAGCATATCGAACGAGCCTGTCGCAGGGGGCTGTCATTCCGTCGCAGGCAAGACAAAATCAATATGGAGACAAAGCCCCCCTGAATGGGTTATGACCCCCCTGTATTTTCAGGCAGAGGGAGAGCCATTTTGAAGATCGGGACGCCTAAGGAATTATATGAGGGCGAAGCGCGCGTCGGCATGACGCCCGACAGCGCCCAGGCATTGCAGAAACTCGGATATGATTGCATCCTCGAAACCGGTGCAGGCAAGGCGGCGGGATTTTCCGACGACGCCTATCGCGCAGCCGGTGTCACCATCGTCGATAGCGCCGAAGCGCTTTACGCCGGCGCTGATATCATCGCCAAGGTTCGCCCGCCGGAAACGTCGGAGATTGATCGCCTGTCTTCGGACAAGACGCTGATCTCGTTCTTCTATCCCGCCCAGAACAAGGACCTTCTGGAGCAGGCCAAGGAAAAGGGCGCAAATGTCATCGCCATGGACATGGTGCCGCGCATTTCCCGCGCCCAGAAGATGGACGCGCTGTCCTCCATGGCCAACATCGCCGGTTATCGCGCCGTCATCGAGGCGGGCAATAATTTCGGCCGCTTCTTCACCGGTCAGGTGACCGCCGCCGGCAAGGTGCCGCCCGCCAAGGTTCTGGTCATCGGTGCAGGTGTGGCCGGTCTCGCCGCGATCGGCACGGCCACCTCGCTCGGCGCCATCACCTATGCCTTCGACGTGCGCCCGGAAGTAGCCGAACAGATCGAAAGCATGGGCGCTGAATTCGTCTATCTCGATTTCGCCGAACAGAGCCAGGATGGTGCCGCCACCGGCGGTTATGCCGCCCCCTCCTCGCCGGAATTCCGCGAGAAGCAGCTCGAAAAGTTCCGCGAACTCGCTCCGCAGATCGATATCGTCATCACCACCGCGCTCATTCCGGGCCGCGACGCCCCGAAGCTGTGGCTGGCCGACATGGTGGCGGCAATGAAGCCGGGTTCGGTCATCATCGACCTTGCTGCCGAGCGCGGCGGCAATTGCGACCTGACGGTTCCCGACCAGCGCGTCGTTTCCGACAACGGTGTCATCGTCATCGGCTACACGGATTTCCCGAGCCGCATGGCGACGCAGGCCTCGACGCTCTATTCCACCAACATCCGTCACATGATGACCGACCTGACGCCCGCAAAGGACGGCAAGCCGGTTCACAACATGGAAGACGACGTCATCCGCGGCGCGACCGTCACCTATCAGGGCGAGATCACTTTCCCGCCGCCGCCGCCGAAGATCCAGGCCATCGCCGCGCAGAAACCCAAGGAACGAGCAAAAGAGCTTACGCCTGAGGAAAAGCACGCCAAGGAACGGGCCGAGTTCAAGGCGCAGACGAAAAGCCAAGTCGGTCTGCTCGTCATCGGTACGGCGGCCCTGCTTCTCGTCGGCCTTTACGCGCCGGCAAGCTTCATGAGCCATTTCATCGTCTTCGTGCTCGCCTGCTTTATCGGCTTCTCCGTCATCTGGAATGTCAGCCACTCGCTGCACACGCCGCTGATGGCGGTGACGAACGCGATTTCCGGCATCGTCATTATCGGCGCGCTGCTGCAGATCGGTTCCGGCAACTGGCTGGTGGTGCTCCTCGCCTCACTTTCCGTCCTGATCGCGACGATCAACATCGTCGGCGGTTTCCTTGTGACACGGCGCATGCTCGCCATGTTCCAGAAGTCCTGAGCCGTGTAGGGGACACATAATGACCATTGGTATCGTTTCCGCGGCCTATGTTGCCGCAGCCGTTCTATTCATCCTCTCCCTCGGTGGTCTTTCCGGGCAGGAAAGCGCCAAGCGCGCCGTCTGGTACGGCATAACAGGCATGGGTCTTGCCATTGTCGCCACGGTCTTCGGACCTGATGTCGGCAACTGGTTCATCGTACTTCTGATGCTGGCGGGTGGCGCCGTTCTCGGCTACTTCGTCGCAAACCGCGTGCAGATGACCGAGATGCCGCAGCTTGTTGCAGCACTTCACTCCTTTGTCGGTCTGGCCGCCGTCTTCATCGGCTTCAACGCCCATATCGAGGAAGCGCATGTCGCTTCGCTCGATGAGACGGCGCGTTCGTTGCTAACAGGCTTTTCCGCCCTCCTCGCCCACAAGACGCCGGTAGAACTGGCAATCATGAAGGTCGAGGTCTTCCTCGGCGTCTTCATCGGCGCTGTCACCTTCACCGGTTCGGTCGTCGCCTTCGGCAAGCTGGCCGGCAAGGTGGATGGCAAGGCTAAGAAGCTGCCGGGCGGACATGTCCTCAATGCAAGCGCTGCGATCCTGTCGCTCGTGCTGCTCCTCATGTATTGCAACGGCGCCGGCGCTTGGACGCTGGTGCTGATGACGCTTGCCGCCTTCTTCATCGGCTATCACCTGATCATGGGCATCGGCGGCGCCGACATGCCTGTCGTCGTCTCGATGCTGAACAGCTATTCCGGCTGGGCGGCAGCGGCCATCGGCTTCACGCTCGGCAACGATCTCCTGATCGTGACAGGTGCGCTGGTCGGCTCCTCGGGTGCGATCCTGTCCTACATCATGTGCAAGGCGATGAACCGCTCCTTCATCTCGGTCATCCTCGGCGGCTTCGGCGGCACGACGGGTCCGGCGATGGAAATCGATGGCGAACAGGTAGCAATCGACGCCGAAGGCGTTGCTTCGGCGCTGAACGATGCCGACAGCGTTATCATCGTGCCCGGTTACGGCATGGCGGTGGCACAGGCACAAAGCGCGGTGTCCGAACTGACCCGCAAGCTGCGTGCTGACGGCAAGACCGTGCGTTTCGCCATCCACCCGGTGGCAGGCCGCCTTCCCGGCCACATGAACGTGCTGCTCGCCGAAGCAAAGGTGCCTTACGACATCGTGCTGGAAATGGACGAGATCAACGACGACTTCCCCAATACCGACGTCGTCATCGTCATCGGCTCCAACGACATCGTCAACCCGGCCGCACAGGACGATCCGAACTCGCCCATCGCCGGCATGCCGGTTCTGGAAGTGTGGAAGTCCAAGCTGGTCATCGTCTCCAAGCGCGGCCAGGGCACGGGTTATTCCGGCATCGAGAACCCGCTGTTCTACAAGGACAATACCCGCATGTTCTACGGTGACGCCAAGAAGTCGATCAACGAACTTCTGCCGCTCATCAAGTAATGAAAAGGGCGTTTCCGGGAGACCGGAAACGCCCTTTTGATTTTCTGAGAACGCATTCCACCTTGACGTCATCCTCGGGCTTGACCCGAGGATCCATCGCGCGTCGGGTTGTGGATCCTCGGGTCAAGCCCGAGGATGACGACGGTGAGGTTCGAGCTTGTGTTCAGCCAAAACGGTCGCCTCAAAGCACCCGATAACGCCGGTTGAAATACATCAGTGCCTCATCACCCGCATTGATCTTCATATCGACGACATCACAGATCAGAATATCGTGCGTGCCGCCATCATGTGCTTCGCGGATGCGGCAATCGAAAGAGACCAGAGCGTCTTCCAGAACCGGAGCGCCTGTTTCAAGCACGCCCCAGCGCCCGGCGGCGAAACGTTCCTCCACTGGCGTCTTGCCGCCAAACAGGGTGCTCAGCGCCTCGTGCTTTGAGGCAAGCGTGTTGACGCAGATGACGCCGTTGCTCTTCACCACCTTGTAGGCGGAAGCATTGCGATTGAGGCAGACGAGCAAGGTAGGCGGATTGTCGGAAACGCTGCAAACCGCCGTCGCTGCAAAACCCGCACGTCCAGCCACACCATCAGTGGTGACAATGTTGACCGCCGCACCAAGCCGCGCCATGGCGTTTCTGTATTCGAGGCTGCGCTGCTCAGCAGTCTTCGTCTCCATTTCCGCTTCCTTTTCAAGAGACATCATCCGCATCTAACCCATCCTTCCTTAACAGGCCATCAAGCCAGTACACAGGCGTCTTCAAAGCCAAGGCGTGGCAGGCGGCCAAAGAGCTTGGACGGATCGCCGTAGCCGAGATTGATCAGGAAATTGGACTTCCACGTCGTGCCCGCGAAAAACGCCGCATCCACCTTGCCTTTGTCAAAACCGGACATCGCCCCGGTATCCAGTCCCAACGAGCGGGCCGCAATAATGAGATAACCCGCCTGCAAAGTGGCATTGCGGAAGGCCGTTTCCTCGGCGACAGCAGGGCTAGAGGTAAACCACGAACGCGCGTCAGCATGTGGAAACAGCACCGGCAGTTTCTCGTAAAATTCGCGGTCGATAGCAGCGATCACCGTCACCGGTGCAGCCATGGTCTTTTCGAGATTGCCCGAAGAAAGTGCCGGCCTCAGCCTTTCCTTAGCTTCCGGGCTGCGCACGAACACGAAACGCGCTGGCGAGCAATTGGCCGAGGTCGGCCCCATCTTCGTCAGATCGTAAAGTGCTCTCAGTGTCTCGTCGCCGACCGGCTTGTCAGCCCAGCCATTATGGGTGCGTGCCGCGGTGAAAAGTGCTGCAAGTGCCTTGTCGTCGAGTGCTGTCGTCATTGTCTTAAAAATCCTGTCCGAATGGCCGTGTTGCCGGCAGCAGAAACCGCAAAAGCCGCGTGTTGAAAAGGTCAGTCTCGGTGAGATTGACCGCATGCGCCCCGAAATCGAGAAGGCAAAGTTCACTTTGCGGCAAACTCTCCACAAGACGCAGCGACCGTGTATAGGGCACCAGAAGATCGTCCTTGGTTGCCACCACCAGCACCGGATTGTCGATATCACCGAGGCGGGCATCGACGTCGAAGGCCCGGAGTGCTGCGATACGGCGAAGCACATTCGCCTTGCCCTGAAAATGTGCGACACCATGCGCGTCGTCCCGCGCCAGCCGCTCCTGATGGTCCGACATCCACGCCGCCGGATAAAGAAACAGCGGCTGGGCCTTCACGAAAGCCTCAACGCCGGATTTTTCCAGAAGCTCGATCCGCACATCGAAGCAGCGCCCGGAATGCGGATCGGCCTTGCTCCAAGCGTTGATAAGTACAAGCCTGTCGATGAGGCCGGGCTGGCGCAGCGCGATATCGAGGCCGATCAGACCGCCAAGCGCGTGGCCCATGAAGTGAAATTTTTCGAGGTTCAGAGCCGAGACGATCTCCAGAACATCATCCGCCATGGCCGATATGCCGCCATCCACCGGCACCTCGCCGCCGGTCCTGCCGGTTCCGCGATGGTCATAGGTGACGATCCGGAAATGATCGGAAAGGGCTTCGATCTGCGGCGCCCAATAGGTGCCCGATCCGCCCAGTCCCGATGACAGCAGGATGGTGGGCGCCACAGGATCGGTGCGGCCATGAACCTCGAAATGCATCATCTTGCCGCTTCGCCCTATTTGCCGATATGGGCGACGGTGGCGATTTCCACCAGCGCGTCAGGCTTTACGAGGCCGCACTGGATGCAATAACGCGCAGGCTTGTCGCCGGGAAAATATTCAGCGTAGACCGTGTTGACCGCTTGGTAATTGGCCCAGTCGGTGATGAAGATGTGGTTCATCGTCACGTCCTCCATCGTGCCACCGGCGGTTTCGATGACAGACTTGATGGTTTCCAGAACATGACGGGTCTGCGCGCTGGCATCGCCCACATGCACGACATTATTGTCCTTGTCGAAGGGCAGCGTGCCGGAAACGTAAACCACGCCATCGGCAAGGGTTCCCGGCGAAAAAGGGGCGATGGGTTTGCTGGTACCGGCAGGCACCACGATCTTCTTCGGCATTTCATTCTCCTCTTTGTGTTTCTCAATCAATCGGTGACGGGTGCGGCCTGCGAAATCACGCCGCAGAAATCATTGACGGTTGCCACCCAGCCGAAAAATTTCTCGACATTGTAGACCGTCGCCTGCTGGATATAGTCCGGCCCCAGATGATGCGTGGCATCCTCCAGCATCACCCCGAAATATTCGAGATGGAAGGCGTCGCGCAGCGAGCTTTCGACGCAGACATTGGTGGCGATGCCGACGAACACCAGATTGCGGATGCCGCGGGCACGCAACACGCTGTCCATATTGGTGTTGAAGAAACCGCTGTAACGTGTCTTCGGCACCAGAATATCGCCGGGCTGCGGCTGCAACTCATCGACGATGGCATAGTCCCACGTTCCCTTGGCCAGCAGCTGGCCCTGCAGTTCCGGCCTTTTGCGCATCGTCTTCAGCGCATTGGACTTGTGCCAGTTGGGCGAACCCGGCCCGCCCGCCTCGACATAATCCTTGTCCCAGCCGTTCTGGAAATAAATGACCTGAACGCCCGCCGCCCGCGCCGCATCCAGCGTCTTCTTGATGTTGGCGATGGTGCCCTTGGCCCCGGAAATATCGAACCCGGCAAGGTCGACATAACCGCCCTCGGTCGAATAGGCGTTCTGCATGTCGACCACGACAACGGCGGTCTCGCTGGGCTTCAGGGTAATCGGCTCAGGCCTTGCGGGAAGCGTCACGCTTTCCGAACGGCTTTCCGGCCCCTTGTAACCCGCCACGACGGCTTCGCTCATTCCGCAGCCTCCAGTTCGGCCTGAACATGCGCCCTGCTCTTCATCAGCGGCTGCACATATTTGCCGAATTTTTCGACGCCTTCGAGGAAGTCGTCAAAGGTCAGCATCACGCCGCCCGTTCCCGGCACTTCGCTCATCTCGTCCAGCATGGCCGCCACCTCCTCATAGGCGCCGATCAGCGTTCCCATGTTGGTGTTGACCGCCGAGACGGGGTTGGACATGTGCCGGACATTGGTGTCGGAGCCGGATTTGGTGTCGACAGAACTTTGCAGGCCGAGCCACTTGATCGCCTCCTCATCCGCGCCCGCCTTGTAGTGCTCCCACTTCGCCCAGGCATCCTCGGATTTTTCCTCGGCAAGGATCATGGTCAGCACCACGGATTTGACGTCGCGGCCGGTCTTTTCGGTTGCCGCCAGAAGTCGCTCATTGGTGGGCGCAAAAGCCTTGGGCGTATTGACGCCGACGCCGAAGCAGAAGCTGTAATCGGCGAACTTGGCCGAAAACGCCATGCCGGAATTGGAGGAACCGGCGCAGATGAGCTTCACATCACCCTGCGGCACCGGCTTCATCCGGCAATCCTCCATCTGGAAGAACTTGCCCTTGTGGTCCGATTGCCCGTCCGTCAGCAGTTCCTTTAGCACCGTGGTGTATTCGCCGAGATATTCATAACGGTCGCCGAAATAATCATCACCCGGCCAGAGTCCCATCTGGCTGTATTCCGGCCGCTGCCAGCCGGTAATCAGGTTGATGCCAAAACGGCCGCCGGAAATGGAGTCGATCGTCGTCGCCATGCGCGCGACGATGGCCGGCGGCATGACCAACGTGGCGGCGGTGCCGAACAGTTTAATCTTGGAGGTGACGGCGGCAAGACCCGCCATCAGGGTGAAGGATTCAAGATTATAGTCCCAGAATTCAGTCTTGCCGCCGAAGCCGCGCAGCTTGATCATCGACAGCGCAAAGTCGAAACCATATTGCTCCGCCTTCAGCGTGATCGCCTTGTTCAGGTCGAAGCTCGGCTTGTATTGCGGCGCGTTTTCGGAGAGGAGCCACCCATTGTTTCCGATCGGTATAAAAACACCAACTTCCATTTTGCTGTTCCCTTTTTAGCGTCAGGTGTCTCCTGACTTGACAAAAGAGTAGCAGGTTCTGTGCCAGACCAAATAAAATAATTTTATCAAATGGATAAAATTTTGGGACGCATTTGAGCCTTGACCAAAAGATAAAAAATTTATCATTTGGTCAAAATATTTGCCTGTTTATTCGGCAGTTACAAATAGAAAAAGGACGGCCCTCGAGCCGTCCCCAATATACGCGACGAAAAAGCTCCAACCTCTCCGCCGTCATCCTCGGGCTTGACCCGAGGATCCATAACCCACTGAAATCAATGGATCCTCGGGTCAAGCCCGAGGATGACGTCGAATGCTGAGCGAGTTCTGTCGGCAAATTTTAGCTAACCTACCGGCCGCCATTTTCAATCACGGAGCTATGCCAAAACCTCAGACGAGACGCTGCTGCGCATAGGCATGCACGGCGCGGAAGGCAGCCTCGGCGCCTGCGACAACACGCTCTTCCTCTTCGACCGTCAGCGAAATTTCATCGAGCGCGGCGGTGAAGGTGCGCCAGTGCAGGCCACGCCCTTCCGGAGCGCCGGCCAGATGGCGCGCGCCGAATTCTTCGCTGAGGCCAAGCTTCGCGGCATCTTTCAGGAGGAAAGCCGCACCGAGATTGGAACCTTCGACCACGTAAAGCCAGCCCATGGCCTCCGGCAGATCGAACGGCGTTTCGTCAGTAAAGCGTGGGGCTTCCGTTTCGGGAATAGCGTGACCGAGATCGGCAAGGTCCTGCTCGATCATGGAGAGACGGCGGCGGCCTTTGAGATCAGGCAGCAGGCCATCGAGCGTTGCATTGGAGAAGAAGGCATCGAGGTCGCGATGGAAAAGATATTGCGTTTCCACGAATTTGCCGAAGTTCTCCCGGCTCTCAAACGGCTTGGCTGCCATGATGAAGGTATCGAGACCACCATGCGCGCCGCGCGTCGCAGCCCTCAGGCGCTTCACTCGGCTCTGCTCAATCTCTTCCACAGGCGCTGACGGCTCCACAACGGTCATGATACTTCCCTTTATCCCACAAACAGATTGCCTGATAAAAATCTTTACTGAAACAGTCAAATTTTATTTTAGCATTTTTGGGTGTTCCGCGGAAAAATGGCATCTGCGAAAACCGCCGCAAACATACCATGCCCCACCGGATGCAACATACCCCATCAAGCAGCCTCCGGAACCAATCCGCCCACCATTCCAGCCTACCGAACAATCATCTTGTAATTACCGCTTTACAACTAACATGTCAGTATGCCATCAATCTGCAGCCATCTTGGAGGAGCATCTTAATTGACCCAGAAATTCGGCCTTTCGGCAGCCCTGACGACCCCTTTCAAAACTGACGGAACCGTCGATATCGAAGCCATGATCGCGCATGCCCGCCGCTGCCTTGCAAATGGCTGCGACAGCGTCACACTCTTCGGCACCACCGGCGAGGGATGCTCCGTCGGCAGCCGCGAACGGCAGGTCATTCTCTCCCGCTTCATCGAGGCAGGCATTGCGCCCTCCCGTCTGGTCACCGGCGTTCTGGTGGACTCCATCGAGGATGCGGCGGAACAATCGGCCGAGGCCCTGAAAGCAGGCGCCCGCAATATTCTTCTCGCCCCGCCTTCCTATTTCAAGAATGTCAGCGACGACGGCCTGTTTGCCTGGTTCTCGGCGGTTTTCGAAAAGATCGGCAAGGGCGCGCGCGACGTACTCGTCTACAACATTCCTTCCGTGACCATGGTGACACTGTCGGTCGAGCTGGTGGGACGGTTGAGGAAGGCGTTTCCGGGCATCGTCACCGGCGTGAAGGACTCCTCCGGCAATTGGGCACATACCGAGCGTCTGCTGAAGGAGCATGGCGATCTCGCCATCCTGATCGGCGATGAGCGCGATCTCGCCAAGGGCGTTCGCCTCGGCGGTCAGGGCGCTATCTCCGGCGTTGCCAATTTCCTGACGCAGGAAGTCCGCGCCATGGCCGTTGACGGCAAGGACGACCCACGCATCGTCGATCTTGTTGTGGAACTTCTGAAATTCCCGGTTACGCCCGCCGTCAAGGTGCTGGTATCACACACGACAGGGGAAAATATCTGGTCTGACGTGCGCGCGCCGCTCGTTGCCATTTCACCGGAGGACCGGCGGCAGATCGAAGGCGCATTCGACGCGCTGTTTCGCAGGCAGGCCGCCTGAACAGACCTTGAAAGGTTGAGCATGGACGATACCGGCGAACAGACATTGCGGGAACGGGCGTATGAAAGCTTTACGCATCACCTTCTCTCGCGCGACGTTCGTCCGGGGCAGTTCATCTCGCAACGCCGCCTCGTGGAATTGACCGGTTTGCCGCTAGGGGCGATCCGGGAAGCAATTCCACGGCTGGAGGCGGAAGGTCTGATCAAGACCGTGCCGCAGCGCGGGTTGCAGGTCGCCCATATCGACATCAACCTCATCCGCGAGGCGTTCCAGTTCCGTATCTTTCTCGAAAAGGAGGCCGTGGCGCTCTTTACCCGTTCGGCCTCCGACGAGACCATCGCCAAGCTGTTGAAACAGCACCGCGATATTGCCGAAGCGGCTGAAAACGGCGGGGAATCGCCGGAACTGGATCAGCACGCGCAGCAGGTCGACTGGGGCATGCACGACGCCTTTATCGATGCGCTCGGCAATTCGATCATCTCGAACGCCTACCGGGTCAATTCCATCAAGATGCGCCTCATCAATCAGGAGCGCTTTCGCATCGCCGGTCACGTCAAATCGGTGATGAAGGAACATCTCGCCATTCTCGAAGCCATCGAGAAGCGATCCGTCGAAGACGCCGTGGAGCGGCTCACCGCCCATATCCGCAACGCAAGGGACAGGGCGCTGGCGGTGTAGGGCAATTTCGGCAGGGACACAGAGGATCCTGCGCCGGAATTGCAAGAAAATAAGCAACAAGCCGGGGTGAGGAGAATTTCCGGCTAACTGGAGGAGAACTGACATGAAGCATTCATTGCTCAACCCCACGCGTCGCGCCTTTCTGGCAGGCACGGCGGCGCTTGGCGGCAGCGCGGCGCTCGGCATTCGCCCGGCATCGGCGGCGGTGAACTGGAAAAAACACGCCGGCACCACCCTTGAAGTCAACCTCGTCAAAAGCCCGCGCAGCGAAACGCTGATCAAATATCTCGGCGAATTCGAAGCGCTGACCGGCATCAAGGTCAATGCCGAAGCAACGCCGGAACAGCAGCAGCGCCAGAAGGTCGTGATCGAGCTTTCCTCCGGCAAGCCGAGCTTCGACGTTGTGCATCTGAGCTACCACGTTCAGAAGCGTCAGTTTGAAAAGGGCAAGTGGCTGGCCGATATCAGCGGCTTCCTGAAGGACCCATCGCTGACCGATCCTTCGCTCGTCGAAAAGGACTTTGCCGAAGCCGGCATGCTGTTTGCCAAAGATAGCGACGGCGTGCTGCGCTCGCTGCCCTTCTCGGTGGATTACTGGATCGTCTACTGGAACAAGGAACTCTTCGAAGCCAAGGGCCTGAAATACCCCGAGACCTTCGAAGAACTGGTGACGGCGGCGGAAAAGATCACCGATCCCGCAACCAACACCTACGGTTTCGTCGCCCGTGGCCTGAAGAACGCCAATACCCCGGTCTGGACCTCGCTGATGCTGGGTTACGGCGCAAAGCCGATCAGCGCTGACGGAAAGATCGATACCGAATCGAAGGAAGCGGTCGAGGCAGCAAAACTCTATCAGCGCCTGATGACCAAAGCCGCCCCTCCCGGTGTCTCCGGCTTCAACTGGGCGGAAGCACAATCGGCCTTCCTGCAGGGCAAGATCGGCATGTGGTTCGATGGCGTCGGTTTTGCACCGCCGATCGAGAACCCGGAAAAGTCCCGCGTGGTAGGCAAGGTCGGTTACGGCGTCATGCCGAAGGGTCCGGCAGCACAGGCCGCCGGTACTTTCGGCGATGGTCTGGGTGTTGTCGAAGCCAGCAGCAAGAAGGAAGCCGCCTATCTCTTCTGCCAATGGGCGATCTCGCACGAAATGGGTGCGCGTCTCTTGCAGGCGGGTGCCGGCGTTCCGTTCCGCCAGTCCATCCTTGAAGACCAGAAGGTGCGCGAAGGCGTGAAGATGCCGGCCGCCTGGCTGGATGCGGTCGTCGGTTCCGGCAAGGTCTCACAGCTTGCCCTGCCCGTCATCATTCCGGTGACGGAATTCCGCGACATCTACGGCGTCGGCCTCACCAACATGATCGGCGGCGCAGACCCGGCAGCCGAATTGAAGAAGGCGACGGAACAGTTCGCACCCGTTCTGGCGCGTAGCGAGGGATAATGGCCTCCGTGAGCATCGAAAACACCAAAACAGGCGTCAGTCGCAAGGAAGGGAGCAGGCCGGCAAGGCTTGCCCCCAACTACTGGCCCTTCGTCATACCGGCACTTGTCGTCATCTCGGCGGTGATCGTTTTTCCATGGGTCTTTACGCTATGGATGAGCGCGCATCGCTGGACGCTCGGACAGGAGCAGAGCTTTATCGGTTTCGAGAACTACATCCGACTCGCAAGTGACGGACGCTTCTGGGAATCGCTTTGGCACACGCTCATCTATACCGTGCTGTCGGTCGTCGCCCCGCTGTTCCTTGGAACCTTGGCGGCGCTGGTTTTCGATGCGCAGTTTCCGTTGCGCGGTTTTCTGCGCGGCGTCTTCGTGATGCCGATGATGGCAACCCCGGTCGCCATCGCGCTCGTCTGGACCATGATGTTCCACCCGCAGCTCGGCGTTCTGAACTATCTCTTGTCCTTCATCCATATCGGACCGCTGGAATGGATCTACAACCAGTCCACCGTCATCCCCTCGCTGGTGCTGGTGGAAACTTGGCAATGGACGCCGCTCGTGATGCTGATCGTGCTTGGTGGTCTCGCCGCCGTGCCGCGCGAACCCTATGAGAGCGCCGAAATCGACGGCGCCAACGCCTGGCAGAAATTCCGTTACCTGACCATGCCGATGATCGCGCCATTTCTGATGATCGCCGTCATCATCCGCTCCATCGACGCCGTCAAAAGCTTCGACATCATCTATGCGATGACTCAAGGCGGGCCCGGCACGGCGTCTGAAACCATCAACATCTATCTCTACAACACGGCATTCGCCTATTACGACATCGGTTACGGCTCGGCCATGGCCGTCGTCTTCTTCATCATCATCGTGGCGCTGTCCTTCGTACTTTTGATGGTGCGCCAGCGTGCGCAATGGAACGAGATGGAGGACCGCTGATGACCCGCCAATTGCTCAAACGTAAAACCCTCGACCGCATCGGCCTCTTCTTCGTGGCGCTGGTGATGATTTCGCCGGTCGTCCTGTTCTTCATGTGGATGATCTCGCTGTCGCTCAAATACGAGATCGACAACGGCGCCTATCCGCCGATCCTGATCCCCGAACGTTTCGCCTGGTCAAATTATGTGAAGGTGTTCGAGGAGAATAATTTCTTCCTCTATTTCTGGAACTCGGTCCTCGTCACCGGCGCCGCCACCATTCTGGCGCTGGTGATCGGCGTTCCCGCCGGTTACGGCATCGCCCGGCTGAAGGCGGAAAAATCGGCGGTCGTCATCATGATCGCCCGCATGACACCCGGCCTCTCCTTCCTCATTCCGCTGTTCCTGCTGTTCCAATGGCTGAACCTGCTCGGCACGCTCTGGCCGCAGATCATCATCCATCTCGTGGTGACGGTTCCGATCGTGGTCTGGATCATGATCGGTTATTTCGAAACCACGCCGAAGGAACTGGAAGAAGCGGCAAGCATCGATGGCGCATCCTCCTGGCAGGTGTTCCGGCTGGTGGCGTTGCCGATTGCCAAGCCCGGCATCGTCGTTTCCTTTATCCTCGCGGTCATCTTCTCGTGGAACAACTTCGTCTTCGGCATCGTGCTGGCCAGCCGTGAAACGCGCACCCTGCCGGTGGCGGTCTACAACATGCTGTCCTTCGAACAGGTGAGCTGGGGACCGCTTGCCGCAGCCGCGCTGATCGTGACGCTGCCGGTGCTGCTGCTGACCATGTTCGCGCAGAAACAGATCGTGGCGGGCCTGACCGCCGGCGCCGTCAAGGGCGGCTGAATCAACCAATTAAAAATACGGGAACCAAAAACATGGCACCGGTCAATATTCTAAACGTCCAGAAGCGCTTCGGCGCGGTCAACATCATCCACGGCATCGATATCGATATCAAGGATGGCGAATTCGTCGTGCTGGTCGGCCCCTCCGGCTGCGGCAAATCCACCCTGCTGCGCATGATTGCGGGGCTTGAGGAAGTCAGCGACGGCGAAATCCACATCGGCGCGCGTGAGGTGAGCAACCTGCCCGCCCGCGACCGCGATATCGCCATGGTCTTCCAGAACTACGCCCTTTATCCGCACATGACGGTGAAGGACAATATGGGCTTCGCGCTGAAGCTGAAGAAGGTGAGCGCCGACGAAACCAAAGCCAAGGTCGACAAGGCCGCCGCCATTCTGGGACTGGACAAGCTGCTCGACCGTTATCCGCGCCAGCTTTCCGGCGGCCAGCGCCAGCGTGTTGCCATGGGCCGCGCACTGGTGCGCGATCCGCAGGTCTTCCTGTTCGATGAGCCGCTTTCCAACCTCGACGCCAAGTTGCGCGTGCAGATGCGCGGTGAGATCAAGGCCATGCACCAGCGCATCGGCACCACCACCATCTACGTCACCCACGACCAGGTGGAAGCCATGACCATGGCGGACAAGATCGTGGTGCTGCATGACGGCGTGATCGAGCAGATCGGCGCGCCGCTGGAGCTTTACGACCGCCCGGCCAACCTCTTTGTTGCCGGTTTCATCGGTTCGCCTGCGATGAACTTCATTCGTGGACGCGTCGAAGAAGGCGTGTTCCGCACCGTGAAGGGCTTAAGCCTTCCCCTGCCCGCCAACAGCGACATTGCCGCACTGGGCGGCCGCGACCTCGTCTACGGCGTGCGCCCGGAACATATCCGTGCAGCAAGCGGCGGTATCGAAGGCCGGGTCGAACTGGTCGAAGGCACCGGTTCGGAAATCTATGCCAAGCTGAACTGCAAGGGCGACGAGATCGCCTGCCTGTTCCGCGAGCGGCTGGACGTGCGGTTCGGCGATACGATCCATATCGCCATCGACCCGGAAATGGTTCACCTTTTCGACAAGGCAACCGGCAAGCGCATCTAAGGCGCATGCCGAGTAAAATTGCGTAAGACAAAGACATAGGGTGACGGGCATGGACAGCCAACACGAGAGCCGCAAACATGTGCTGTGCGTGGGTGCAGCCGTGCTCGACACCCTGTTTCGCGTCCATGACATGCCAAAGGGTGAAGGCAAGGTCCTGCCCTACGAAATGTTGCAGATCGCCGAGGGCATGGCATCCAGCGCAGCCTATGCGGTACACCGCATGGGCGGGCGCGCCAGCCTTTGGGGTGCTGTGGGCGACGACGAGACCGGAACCCGCATCCTGCGCGATCTCGCCGAAAGCGGTATCGACACCACAGGTATGACAGTCGCCGCCGGCGCACGCTCCGCACTCTCCACAATCATTATCGATGAACGCGGTGAGAGGCTGATCGTGCCTTTTTATGATCACAGGCTGCATGAGAAGAAGCGCTCCTGCACACCAGCGGACCTCGCCGCTTACGACGCCGTGCTGGTGGATGTGCGCTGGCCGGAACTGGCGCTCGATGTTCTTGATGTGGCACGCGCGCTCGGCAAACACGCCATTCTCGACGGCGACGTCGCGCCGGTCGAAACCCTCGAAAAGCTCGCACCCGCCGCGACCCACATCGTTTTTTCCGAACCCGCCGCCGCCCGGCTGACGGGGCCTGAGACGGTAGAGGACATGCTGCCGGTGCTGCACGCCCGCTACCCGCAAACCTTCATCGCCGTCACCGCCGGACCGGCAGGCTGCTGGTGGACGGAAGCTGGCGATCCCACTGTCCATTTTCAGGAAACGATGCAGGTCAAGGCGGTGGATACGCTGGCGGCAGGCGACATTTTCCACGGCACCTTTGCGCTTGCCATAGCCGAAGGCATGGAAAGCCGCGCCGCCATCCGGCTCTCCTCCGTTGCCGCTGCCCTGAAATGCACCGTCTTCGGTGGCCGCATCGGCGCACCCACACGCGAAGAGACCGAAGACGCGATGCGGCAATGGCTGGAGCGTGAACGGGGACCGGCGCTACGCGCCTCCTGAGCGCATCCATTGCCCGCATAAAACTATTCCATTTTTGCGATGCCGTTTCCCGGCGAACTAGGCTAACGTCAAGTCAGAGCAAAGCTTTTCGCAAGCCGCGCTTGTTCCACCTTGAGCCTGCATTCCGCAAAAGTGATCGCCCGATGCATCAGACGACCCGCCCGAGACTGCGCGATATCGGCTTGCCGCCCGGCCATTTCGAGACCGGCCCGCTCAATGCCATCACCGATGTTGAAGGCGTGACCATCGGCCATTCGACCGTGATTGAAGGCGACAAGATCCGCACCGGCGCAACCGCGATCCTGCCGCATGACGGCAATCTTTTTCAGGACAAGGTGCCCGCCGCCTTCGCCGTCTATAACGGCTTCGGCAAATTTGCGGGCTCGACCCAGATCGAGGAACTCGGCGAACTCGAAACACCTGTCATCCTCACCAATACGCTTGCAACCGGCCGGGCGATCGAGGCGATCAACCTCCATACGCTTTCGCAGCCGGGTAATGAAAAAGTGGTGTCCATCAACGCGGTCGTCGGAGAGACCAACGATTCTCGCCTCAACGACATCCGCGCCGGACGTCCGACCGTCGAGGAAATTTCGGCCGCGCTGAGAAACGCTGCCACGGGCCCGGTGGCCGAGGGTGGCGTTGGAGCCGGAACGGGCACGGTTGCCTTCGGCATGAAAGGCGGCATCGGAACTGCATCCCGCATCGCCAGCATCGCGGGGGAGACCTATACGCTCGGCGTTCTCGTGCAGTCCAATTACGGCGGCCATCTGCTGGTCTGCGGCAAGCCCTATGTCAGCCCTGATCACAAAGACAAGGACGGCTCCATCGTCATCGTGGTTGCAACCGATGCGCCGCTGTCGTCACGCAATCTGAAGCGCCTGGCCGCCAGAAGCTTTGGTGGGCTGGCCCGCACCGGCGCAGCACTCAGCAACGGCTCCGGCGATTATGCCCTGGCATTTTCCACCGACGAGCGCCTTCGCCGCACGCCCGCACGCCGCAAGGCCGTCACAGACTATCCCGAGCTTTCCAACGATGCGATCTCGCCGCTCTTCGAAGCCACAATAGAGGCAACCGAGGAGGCGATCCTCAACTCGCTCTGCACGGCCACAACGACATCAGGTTTCAATCCCGGCGCCGGCAAGGCCGCAACGGTCGAGGCCATTTGCATCGATACCCTTAAAACCCTTCTTTCAGCCTGACTTTTCCAGACGGAGTTTTCATGACTAGCCCATCCGGTCGCATCGTTTACGTCAACGGCGAATTCCTGCCCGAAGCGGACGCCCGCCTTTCCATCTTCGACCGCGGTTTCCTGTTCGGCGACGGCATTTATGAAGTCACCTCGGTTCTGGAAGGCAAGCTGATCGACAGCGACCTGCACATGGCCCGGCTGGAACGCAGCGCCCGCGAAATCGACGTGGCCCTGCCGGTTACCACGAAAGAGATCGTCGAGGCCGAACGCCGCCTGATCGCCGACAACAACCTCGTTGAAGGCATGATCTACCTGCAGCTGACGCGTGGCGCCGAAGACCGCAACTTCCTGTTCTCCGCTGATCTGAAGCCGACGCTGGTCATGTTCACCCAGGCCAAGAAGCTGATCGGCACCCCGGTCGAAGAAGCCGGCATCGCCGTCAAATCGGTTCCCGACCAGCGCTGGGAACGTCGCGATATCAAGACCGTCTGCCTTCTGCCGCAGGTCATGGCCAAGCGCATCGCCAAGGCTGACGGCTGTGACGAGGCGTGGATGATCGAGGATGGTTTCGTCACCGAAGGCGCTTCCTCGACCGCCTACATCGTCACCGCCGACAAGAAGATCATCACCCGCGGCAACAGCAACAAAACCCTGCCCGGCTGCACCCGTCTCGCCGCCCTGCAACTGGCCAAGGAAGCCGGTTTCACGCTGGAAGAGCGGCCTTTCACGCTGGAAGAAGCGCTGAACGCTGACGAGGCCTGCCTGACCAGCGCCTCCAACTTCGTGGTTTCAGTCACGAAGATCGACGGCAAGCCGGTGGGTAACGGCAAGCCCGGCCCGATGGTGACCCGCCTGCGCGCGCTCTACCTCGAAAACGCCCGCCGCACGGCGATCTGATCGAAAGCGTTTTGTTTGTCGCATTTCCGGACGGAAAACCGGGGTCCACTTTTCCTGGAAATGCTCTAACCCTCGAGAACCGCCCATATGCGCTCGACAACGGGCCGGCGGTTCTCCTTCGATCGATAGAGCCTGATATCGACCGCAATATCGAAGGTGGGATCGGCAGCGCGCACCAGCGCGCCGCCATCCAGCTCGTGTCGCATCAGGCTTTCTGGCACCCAGGCGACACCCCAGCCGGCCATCGCCATGGCTTTCAACCCCACCGACATGCTGCCTTCATGCACACGTTCGAATTTCGGCAGGCGCGCGCTCAGGAGATCGCGTAGCAAAGGCCCGAAGAACGAGGCCTTTTCATAATCGAGATAGGCGAAGGGTTTTCGCGCATTTTCCACCAGCGCATGCAACGGCGAACCATCTTTCGCCGGCGCGGAAACGGGAATGATGTTTTCCGCGCCGAGCACGCGGAACTCGAAGGTCTGCGCATCAAGCAGCATCGGCACTTCGGGATGGGCATAGGTCAGAAGAAAATCGCTTTGCCCGTCCACCAGCGAATTGAGGTTTTCCTCCATGCTGCCGGAATCGGGGCGCAATACTGAAAATAGCGGCCCGGCCGTCTCGTTGACCCGTTTCAGCCAGTCGGGAAAGAAGGTGAAGGACAGGGTATGCAGGGCCGTCAGCCGAACAGTCCTGGCATCTGCTCCTTCTTCCTGCAGCAGGGTGCGCCGCGCATGATAAAGCTGCTTCAGCGTTTCCTGCGCCACCGGCACGAACTTCACGCCCGCCTCGGTCAGCCGCGACGGATAGGAGGCGCGATCGACCAACGTCGCGCCTACCCAGGCTTCAAGCTGCTTGATACGCCGGCTAAAGGCGGATTGCGTGACATGTCGCTCCTCCGCCGCTTTCGAGAAATTGAGCGTTCCGGCCAGCGCCAGGAAATCCTCGAGCCATTTGACTTCCACGGCTCACACTCCCAACAAAAATATCTTCCCGGTTATTCAGAAGCGTCTTTATTAGGTGCAATGAGGCGTGAATGAAACCCTCTTGTAAGGCGCGGGGCTGCGGCCAATCGCCGGATCGGCCTGACGACCTAGCGGCTTCGATAATATTCGATCATCCGCGCCCGGCTGGAGATCAGCTCGATCCGGTCATCGCCCAGCCGGTTGAGGCAGACGCGCTTCGTCCAGGGGCCATCTGTGAGCGTGAAGAGAAAACGGCCGTTACCGAGCGCCTTCAGGGCCATACTGCGGCGGGTCGGACCGATGCCCATCGTCAGCGACGAACCGCTGATCGAAAATTCTGCCCCCTCATCCGAACGCCACGTTCCCGAAAGATCATCCGGCACGGCATGATCGGCGACAGGCAGGAAGCAGCGGGCGGCGTGACCGACCTCGCCGACAATGGCATCGCCCTCAAGCCTGAGACGCATCGGAGAGGATGCGGAGCGGGAAGAGACCCAGCCATCGACATCTTCATAAAGCGTGTCGTCGCCATCGATGAAAGTCGAGGTGCTGCCCTTGATCTCCAGCCACCACGGCCCGCTTTCTGTCACGTAAAGACCATCAGGCAGGCTGGCGGCGGGCTTGGGCAGCGGCAGCCCGGTCAAAGCCGCCATGCTTTCCAGCGCGATCTTGAAGCCGGTGGGATCCTCGCGATTGGCCACCCCGACGAAACCCGTGCCGTTTCCAGGATCGAGCAGGAAGTAAGTCTTGTAGCGGGGTTGCGAACCGCCATGACCGACGAAACGCGTATCCCCCAGATGCGACCAGCGCAGGCCGAGGCCATATTCGCTCATCCGCCCGTCGGTAAGCGGCCGCTCAGCCGAAAGCCTGTCAAGAACACCCGCAAAACTGCCCTCGCGCCGCATCAGCCCCTGCAGCCAGCGGGTCAGCGCTTCGGCACTGCCGGCAAGACTGCCGGAAGCGGAGATATGCAGACCGGCCGCCGAAAGCTGCCAGTTGTCTTCCGACTTCCAGTAACCCGGCACAAGGCCGTCGACCGGATCGTTCCAGACATCCGGCGCCTTCAGGAACACGCCGAACGGACCGGCAATTTGCTCCTGCACGAAATCGTCAAAACGGAAACCGCGACGCTCCAGCGCCGCTTCCACCAGACGATAACCGGTATTGGAATAGGACACCTCACTGCCGGCATCGAAATTCAGTCGGGTCAGCCTGGACAGATAGCCGAGAAGCGGTCCGGCCTTCGTTTCGGTGTAAACGGAAAGGCCAAGCAGCGAGAGGCATTCCCGCGTATCCGGCAGGCCGCCGCTCATATCCAGCGCCTGCCCGACCGTCACCTCGCGGAGCGGCGATTGCAGCTCCGGCAGATGTTTGCCGAGTGGATCGTCAAGACCGATCAGATCGGAATGGGCAAGCACCATGGCGCAGAAGGCATGTTTAGTGACGGAGGCATAACGCACCACGCTTTTCGGCGTGAAGGGCGCAAAGGTCGAAAGGCTCTCAACGCCACCAGCATGGGCAAACCGGATGCCGCCGATATCGAAACCGATAACCGCCCCGCCCGGCTCGTTGCCCGCCCATTGCGAGACGAAGCTCTCGGCAAGCGTTGAAGCGGCGTTCCAGTCGAATTGCTGTGACATTGTTCGGTCTCTTGTGTCTTCATTGAAAGCCGGACGGACGTGGGAACCGACACGGCATATTCGGGCTTGACCCGAGGATCCACCTCTCACGGGTGCATGGATCCTCGCCTCAGGGGCGAGGATGACGGAGGAAAGCTTGTGCTGCCTCTCCATCATCCCCAAAGACCTATCTCAGGCCGGCTCTTCCAGCCGGATGCTCAGGCTGCGCAGCTCTTCCGTATGCGGATGTTTGATGCGGCCCTCGCGCAGATCACCGGCGCTCAGTTTCTCGACCATGTCGCCATTCAGCATCACGCCCACCTGTGGGCACAGATGCGCGATAACAGCCAGATTGTGGCTGACGAGGATATAGGTGAGGTTGCGCGCCGCCCGCAAATCCTGCAACAGGTTCAGGATTTCCGCCTGCACCGAAACGTCGAGTGCCGAGGTCGGCTCATCGAGCAGCAGAACCTCAGGGTCGGCGATCAGGGCACGCGCAATCGCCACACGCTGGCGCTGGCCGCCCGAGAGCTGGTGTGGAAACCGGAAGCGCACCGCCTGCGGCAAGGCAACATCCGATAGAGCCTGCTGGATGCGTTTTTCGATATTGTCCATGCCGTGAACCAGCGGCAATTCGCTGAGAATGCGGTCGATGGTCTGGCGCGGATGCAGCGAACCATAGGGGTCCTGAAACACCATCTGCACCTGCCGGAAGAATTCCGGCGTGCGCTTCAGCGGTGCGTCTTTGCCGGCAAAGGCGATGCGGCCTTCCCAGCTTTCGTTGAGACCCGCCATGGCGCGCAGGATGGTGGACTTGCCCGAGCCGCTTTCGCCAACGATGCCGAAGCTGCCGCCCTTTTCGACCGAAAAGGACACGCCCTTCACCACTTCACGGTCGCCGAACTTGATACGGAGATTTTCGACGTCGATCATAGGCTGGACCACGCTGCATCACGGTTGAGAACGGGAAGACGCTCGCGCGGATGCGTCAGCGAGGGAATGCAGTTCAAGAGACCCTGCGTGTAAGGATGCTGGGCTTTCAGGAGTTCGGAAGCCTTCAGTTCCTCCATCACCCGGCCGGAATACATGACAGCCACGCGGTCGCAGAAATGCGAGACAAGCGGCAGGTCGTGGCTGATGAGGATGAGACCCATGCCGCGTTCCGATACCAGCTCCTCGATCAGCCGCAGGATTTCCGCCTGCACCGTGGCATCGAGAGCACTCGTCGGTTCGTCGGCGATCAGAAGCTCGGGATCGGGCGCCAGCATCATGGCGATCATGACACGCTGGCCCATGCCGCCGGAAACCTCGTGAGCGTAGGACGAAGCGACCTGGCGCGGATTGCGGATCTTCACCTGATCGAGCAGAGCGATTGCCGCCTCCATGGCCGCACGCTTGCTGCCGCCCTTGTGGGCGCGCCAGGCTTCCGCGATCTGTGCACCCATGGTCTTGACCGGGTTCAGCGAATATTTCGGATCCTGAAGGATGAAACCTGCCCGTTTTCCTCGGATCTGGCGCATCTGCTTTTCACTGGCGGAAAGCACGTCGATACCGTCAAAGGAAAGCTTGTCGGCCCTGATATCAGCATTGGAGGGCAGAAGCTTCATCAGCGCGCGCGCCGTGAGGCTCTTGCCCGAACCGGATTCACCGACGATGCCGAGCTTTTCTGTTCCGAGCTTCATGGAAACACCGCGCACCGCCTCGAAGCGGCTGGTGCGGGTCTGGAACGCGATCTTCAGATTTTCGATTTCGACCAGCATGGCTCAATGTCCCTTCGGGTCGAGCACGTCGCGCAGACCATCGCCAAGGAAGTTGAAGGCGAGCGAGACGAGGAAAATGGCGATGCCCGGAATGGTGGCGACCCACCATTGTTCGAAGATGAAGCGCTTGGCCGTCGCAATCATCGCACCCCATTCCGGCGAAGGCGGCTGCGCGCCCATGCCGAGGAAACCGAGGCTTGCGGCGGTGATGATGATCGAGCTCATGTCGAGCGTGATGCGCACGATGAGGCTCGGCACGCAGAGCGGCGCGATGTGACGGGCGATGATGCGCCAGGCGGAAGCGCCTGTCAGCCGGTAGGCCGCAACGAAATCGCTGCCGCGAACCGTCATGGTTTCGGCGCGAGCGAGACGCGCATAGGGCGGCCAGGCGGTGGGCGCGATGGCGAGAATGGCGCTTTCGACGCCAGGCTTCAGCGCCGCGACGAAGGCAAGCGCCAGGATGAGGCGCGGGAAGGCCAGGAACACATCGGTCACCCGCATCAACACCGTATCGACGATACCGCCGAAATAACCGGCGATGCAGCCGATGGCGAGACCGATCGGCGCAACGAGAACGACGACGGCAATGACCATGCCAAGCGTGACGCGACCACCATAAAGAATGCGGGAAAGAATGTCGCGACCCAGCTCATCCGTGCCGAACCAGTGCTCGGCACTCGGGAAGGCAAGGCGGTTGCCGAGGTTCTGCGCGGCCGGATCGTAAGGCGCGATGAACGGCGCCAGCAGCGACAGCGCAATGAAGACGATGATGATCGTGAGACCGACCACCGCCAGCGGATTGGACTTGAGGTTCAGCCAGATGCGGTACCGGTTTCCCCAGGCAGCCTGCCTGCGGGAATGCGGCGTCTCATCCAGAGCCCAGTTTCTGAAAGTTGCTAACATCATCGAACGCGGGGATCCATTACTCGGTAAAGTACGTCTGCGAGCAGGTTGAGGCCGACATAGATCAGGCCAATCAACAGGGTCGCTCCGACGACAGGGTTCATGTCCGCGTTCATGAGCGAGACGGTGAGATATTGGCCAAGGCCCGGCCAGCTAAAGACGGTTTCCGTCACCACGGCACCTTCCAGAAGGCCGGCATAGGTGAGTGCGAGAACCGTGACGAGCTGTACGGCAACCGTCGGGAAGGCGTGCCCCCAGATAACGGTCATTGCCGAAAGCCCCTTGGCACGGGCGGTAATGACATATTCGCCCTTCAGCGCATCGATCATGAAGGCGCGTGTCATGCGGGTGATATAGGCCATGCTGAAATAGGCAAGAATGCAGACCGGCTGCACCATATGGGCGATGGCGTCGTAAAACGCGTCCCAGTCGCCCGCAAGCAGCGTATCGACCGTCATTAGCCCCGTGACCGGCGAGATCATGCCGTCATAGATAATGTCCTGCCTGCCCGGTCCGGGTGCGACGCCAAGCGTGGCGTAAAATACCAGCAGCGAAATCAGCGCCAGCATGAAGACGGGCACGGAATGGCCGGCAAGGCAGACGACGCGGATGATCTGGTCCGTCAACTTACCCTGCTTCACGGCGGCCCATACGCCGAGCGGAATGCCGATCAGCGCAGCGAGAATGAGTGCTGCCGTAGCAAGCTCGAAGGTGGCGGGGAAAACGCGCTTGATATCGATCCAGACCGGGTTGCGGGTCAGGATGGAATTGCCGAAATCACCGTGCAGCACCTGCGACACATAGTGGAAAAACTGAACGACCAGTGGCTGGTCCAGGCCCATTTCGGCCCGAACCCGCACAATGACGTCTTCAGGCGCGTTGTCGCCGACTGCCGCAATGACGGGATCGACAGGCATGACGCGCCCGATCAGGAAGGTGATGACCATCAACCCGAACAGCGTCAGAATGACGCTGCTCAGTGTCGACGATATGCTTTTGACGCGCTTGTTCAATGTTACGCTTTCTTAGCATCGTGGTAGGAATTGCCCTCGGAGAGAACGCCGAGTTCAAAGCCGGAAACGCCCTTGCGGAACGCGGCCGTCTTGCTCCACTGGAACATGAAGACGAAGGGGCTGTTTTCCATGTGCTCGCGCTGCAGCGCTTCATAAAGCTCCACGCGCTTTGCCGGGTCCTTCTCGTCACGGGCGGCTTCCGCCTTGGCGGCGAAATCGTCGTTCTTGAAACGCGAACGCCACAGGAAGGGCTTCGACTTGGCGTCGTCGCCATTGTCCTTGTTGATGTTGAAGACATCGGCGTTGGAATGCGGATCGAAATAATCCGTGCCCCATGCGGAAAGCGCCATCTGGTGTTCGCGAGCGCGCATCTTGGTCAGGACCTGACGGTTCTCAGCAGACTGCAGACGCACCTTGATGCCGATATCGGCAAGATTTGCCTGGATGGCCTGCGCCAGATCCGGGTAAGGCTGGGCGGAATAGTGATCCATGGTGATTTCGAAACCGTCGGCAAGACCGGCTTCCGCCATCAGCGCCTTGGCCTTTTCGACATCGCGCTGGTACGGCGTGTCGTTGACGGCGCCGGGGAAACCTTCCGGCTCGAAGCTCTGGTGGACCTTGTGGGACAGCGGCACGATGTTTTCCTGCATGCCCTTGTAGTCCAGCGCCCATTTGATCGCCTGCCAGACCTGCGGCTTGGCAAGGTTCTCATTGCCCTGATTGAGCGAGATCAGCACCAGCGAGGCAATGCTCTTGCGCTCCAGCTCGATGTTCGCGTCGTTCTGGGCGCTGCGCAGCTGTTCCGAGGTGAGGTCGCGGGCAATGTCGATATCGCCCTTCTGCAGCATGAGAAGCTGGGAAGACGGATCGGTGACGTGGCGCAGCACGATACGCTTGATATTGCCCTTGTAAGGACCGTTCGGGTTGACGGTGAGTGCTACGCTTTCGCTCGGCTTCCAGGCCTGCAGCATGAAATCGCCGGAACCGGCGCTGTTCTTCTGCAGCCAGCCATTGCCGAGGTCTTCGCCCGAAGCATTGGCAAGAACCGCCTTCTTTTCGACGATCGCGCCGATGTTGGCGGAGAGGCAATAGAGCAGGAAGGAGATGGCGGTCGGCTTTGCCGTCGTCAGCTTCACCGTCTTGTCGTCGGCGGCAACGATGGTCGTCTCGGCATTTTCAGGCGTGAAACCGAACTGGCTGATGATGAAGGCCGGGCTCTTGTTCATCTTGATGGCGCGCTGCAGCGAGAAGGCAACGTCTTCCGCCGTGACTTTCGCACCGCTCGAGAAGGTTGCCTCGTCACCGATCACGAAGGTGAAGACCTTGCTGTCCGCATCGGCTTCCCAGGATTTCGCGATGACCGGATCGACCTTGGTGGAGTCTTCGCGGTTTGCACGCACCAGCTTCTGGTACATGTTGGAGATGATTTCACCGCCCACGGCTTCGAAACCTTCATGCGGATCAAGGCTCGTCATATTGTCCAGCTGCTGGGCGACCACCAGAATATCCTTGGGCGTTGCGGCAAAGGCCGGAATGCGCGCATAGGACAGGAACGGTACGGCAGCGCCGGCAATCAGCAGGTTGCGTCTTGAAATCATCGAAAATCCCCTTTCGGACCTTATTTTTCGGAAACGGTATGGGTTCGCCCCAATCCAGTCATTTTTTTTATGTTTTCCCGCGATTACCACGAGCAAACGAGGCGCGACCAATTCCAAATTTGGCAGAGCCTATGCACGGATTGCATTTGCTCCGACCTTGACCTTTCCTCTACCAATTCTCAAAAGTCTGAATAGGTGCGCGCCCGCGCCCTCCCCCTATCCGAAGGTGAATGACCATGACCGATCAAAAACCCGTACCCGTCTTCGACGGCCACAACGACGTGCTTCTGCGGTTATGGCGATCGGGCAATGCCTCTCCCGAAACGCTCCTCATCGAAGGGGATACCGTCGGCCACATCGATCTTCCGCGCGCGAAGAAAGGCGGCCTCGCTGGCGGCCTCTGCGCCGCCTATGTGCCTTCACCCAGCATGGACAAGGACGCTAACGGCGACTATCCGACACCCACCGAGGCGGACGCGCTGAAGGCGACGCTCGCCATGGCCGGCCTTTTGTTCCGGGCCGAGAAACAATCAGCAGGCGCGCTCAAGGTCTGCCGCACGGCCGCCGATATCCGCGATGCCATGGCGAAAGGCGCTTTCGCCTCCGTCTTCCATATCGAGGGCGCGGAAGCGATCGGCGCTGATCTGGATGCGCTTTACGTTCTCTACGAAGCGGGCCTTCGCACGCTTGGACCGGTCTGGAGCCGCCCGAACATCTTCGCTTACGGCGTGCCCTTCCGTTTCCCCTCGACGCCGGATATCGGCCCCGGCCTGACGGAAGCCGGCAAGCGGCTGATAAAGACCTGCAACGAACTGAAAATCATGATCGACCTGTCGCACATGAACGAGCAGGGTTTCTGGGATATCGCCAAGATATCGGATGCGCCGCTGGTGGCATCCCATTCCAACGCCTATGCACTCTGCAATCACAGCCGTAACCTGACGGATCGTCAGCTGGACGCCATCCGTGACACGGGCGGTCTCGCCGGCATCAATTTCGGCGTTCTGTTCCTGCGCCAGGACGGCGTGAAGAACCCGAATACCGATCTGAACGAGCTGGTGCGCCATGTAGACTACATCGTCAACCGTATCGGCATCGATCATGTCGCACTCGGCTCGGATTTCGACGGCACCACCATTCCCGCCGCCATGAAGGATGCAGCCGACCTGCAATTGCTGGTCCAGGCCTTGCGAAACGGTGGTTACGACGACGAGGCGCTTGCCAAGATCTGCCACGGCAACTGGATCCGCGTGCTCGAAAAAACCTGGGGCGCGTGAGGCGTAAATTGCAATTCGTCTCCGGCGCTGAGCGCCGGAGACAGGAAGCGGCAGGCCCTTAAGCCTTTGCCGCTTTTTTCTTGCCGCTCGCCCGGAAAGCCAGAAGCCCGGCGACAACACCGATCATCGCCCATTTCATCGGCAGCACATCCGCCGTCTCGCTGCGGATCGGCAAAACGGTCACGGTGCCCGGACGGGATTCATAACCCATCTGCCCTTTCGCCTTGGCCTCCGCAATCTGTTGCGGCGAAACGACCCATTCGGCACCGCGCATCTTGTCCACCGCCATGTATCCGCCACCGGCCACGAGGGCGACGACGAGTGAAACAACTATTCTTGTGGGCATGTTCATTGGCATCTCCTTCAATCGAAAGGAGCGTGTAATCGCATCAAACGGCACCACCAAGCAACCACAACGGTCAATTTGCCGCCTTTCGGAACAATCCCGTAAACCATGCATTCTATAGTTGTATTTCTCGCTCCAGACTTGTTGAAATTCGCGCATGATCGGGCACAAACTTCACATCGACACTTCATGCTTTTCTGCTAATCACATTTCCGCAACAGAAACGAATTAGCGACACAATCCTATGGTTCGCCAACAGGAACGGGCGCTGGGCAAAGTAAATGGCAGACAAGAGCGAAATTACACAAACCGATGTTACTGAATCCGCGGTTGAAAGCTTTTTTGCCAGAAACCGTCCTTATCTGACCGCGATTGCCATCACGCTGGTCTTCGTGATGATGACCTTCGCCATCTATCACCTGACCTCCGAAGTCCGTTATGACGACGTCATCGATGCGCTGACGCAGACCTCGGCTTCGGCGGTGCTGCTCGCCATCGTTTTCACCGCGCTCAGCTTTCTGGCGCTGATATTCTATGACGCCAATGCGATCGAATATATCGGCCGCAAGCTGCCCTTTCCGCCCATGGCCGCAACGGCCTTCGCGGCCTATGCCATCGGCAATACCGCCGGTTTTGGCCCTTTGAGCGGTGGCGCCATCCGCTTTCGCGCCTATTCGCGGCTGGGTCTGTCGCCCGGCGAAATCGCCCGCGTCATCGCCTTCGTCACGCTGTCCTTCGGGCTTGGCCTGCTTTCGGTCAGCGCGATCTCCACCTTCATCGTTGCACCGCGCATCGCCGCCATTATCGGCGTTGATGCCGTCATCCTCAGAGGTGCGGCGCTCGCCATCATCGCGGTTCTCGTGGTGGCGGCCTATGTCGGGCGTAACGGGCACGCGATCCGGCTCGGCAAATGGCGGCTGCGCCTCCCCGACAGCCGGACATCGTCGCGCCAGTTCCTCGTCTCCGCCTTCGATATCGCCGCCTCCGCCTCCGTGCTTTATGTCCTCCTGCCCGACACGCATCTCGGCTGGCCGACATTCTTCGCAATCTACGCCACCGCCGTCGGCCTCGGCGTCCTCAGCCATGTGCCGGCCGGCCTTGGCGTCTTCGAAACCGTGATGGTCGCGGGGCTTGGCAACGCCATCAGCGTCGACCAGCTGCTCGGAAGCCTCGTTCTCTACCGCGTGATCTATCACGTCCTGCCGCTTGTGGTGGCCATTCTGGTCATGCTCGTCTCGGAGATGAAGCAGTTCGCGGCAAAGCCTGTTGTCTCCGATATCAGCCAGCTTGCCGTGCGGCTCGCGCCGCCGCTGTTATCGACCTTCGCGATGATCCTCGGCACCATGCTGATCTTCTCGAGCGTGACGCCGACACCCGACAGCAATCTGGATTTCCTGTCCAATTTCGTGCCGCTGCCGATCGTTGAGGCGGCGCATTTTCTGACCAGCATTCTCGGCCTCGTGCTTGTCGTCGCCTCGCGCGGCCTCGGGCAGCGGCTGGATGGCGCCTGGTGGATTGCGCTGGTCGCCGCCTCGCTGGCGCTGGTTCTCTCCCTCCTCAAGGCCATTGCCGTGTTCGAAGCCGCCATTCTCGGCGTCTTCATTGCGGCACTTTCCGTCAATATGCGCAGCTTCAACCGCCATGCCTCGCTGGTGAAACAGGCGCTGGGCCCAAGCTGGCTCGCCGCCATGGCCGTCATTATTGCCGGCGCAGCGACAATCCTGCTCTTCGTTTACCGCGACACGGATTACAGCCAGACATTATGGTGGCAGTTCGAATTCTCAGAGGAAGCGCCGCGCGGATTGCGCGCCCTTTTAGGCCTCGTGCTTGCGTCCTCCACCATCGCCATTTTCAGCCTGATGCGGCCGGTGGCCTTCCGGCCGGACGCCATCAAGGCCGACGACGTCACGAGCGCAACCGGCATCGTCATGACACAGGATGCGGCCGACGCCAATCTGGTGCGCATGGGCGACAAGCATGTGATGTTTTCCGAAAGCGGCAACGCCTTCATCATGTACGGCATTCAGGGCCGCTCCTGGATCGCGTTTGCCGATCCGGTCGGCGATGAGGATGATTTCCCGGATCTGGTCTGGCAATTTGTGGAAGCCGCCCGCGCTGCCGGTGCACGCGCCGCCTTCTATCAGATTTCACCTTTCCTCCTCTCCCATTGCGCCGATGCGGGCCTGCGCGCCTTCAAGCTGGGCGAACTGGCGCTGGTCGATCTCACCGCATTCGAGCTGAAGGGCGGCAAGCTCGCCAATCTTCGCCAGTCGCTGAGCCGCGGCGCGCGCGACGGACTGACCTTCGAGGTGATCGAGCAAGCGCAGGTAGCGGATATTATGGATGAGCTGAAACAGGTGTCCGACGGCTGGCTCGCCCACCACAATACCCGGGAAAAGCGCTTCTCGCTCGGCGCCTTCGAGCCGGATTACATCCTGTCGCAACCCGTCGCCGTGCTGCGCAAGGATGGAAAGATCACCGCTTTCGCCAATCTGATGGTGACCGCCACGAAAAAGGAAGCCACCGTCGATCTCATGCGTTTTTCGCCGGATGCGCCGCGCGGCTCGATGGATTTTCTCTTCGTCAGCATCATGCAATATCTGCGCGAGGCCGGCTATGAGAGCTTCAATCTCGGCATGGCGCCGATGTCCGGCATGTCGAAGCGCGATGCGGCGCCCGTCTGGGACCGCATCGGCAGCACGCTGTTCGAACACGGCGAACGTTTCTACAACTTCAAGGGACTTCGCGCCTTCAAGGCAAAGTTCCACCCGAAATGGGAACCGCGTTACCTCGCCGTGCAGAATGGCGCAGACGCCGCTCTGGCGCTGATGGACGCGACGGTTCTGATTAGCGGCGGCGTCAGAGGAGTAATCGGAAAATGAGAAAATCCAGCGTGTTGAAAGCGGTCCTTGCCGCCTCCGCCCTGTTTGCCTCCACCGCAGTTTTTGCTGAGGACAAGCCCGCTTACGAGACTGGCATGATCCCCGCCGAGCACATCATGGTGCCGGATGGCGAAATTCTCGCCAGCGTCTTCCTGATTTCCGACGCGGATGGATGGACGAGCGCCGACGAGACCCGCGCCAAGACGCTGGTGGAAAAGGGCGCCGCCGTGGTCGGCATTGACTTCAGGGAATATCTGAAGGCGCTCGAGGCCGATGAAGACGAATGCATCTATATGATCTCGGACATCGAGTCGCTGTCGCAGCAGATCCAGCGCACCGCCGGCACCAGCAGCTATCGCCAGCCCATCCTCTCCGGCATCGGCAAGGGCGGAACGCTGGCACTGGCGATGATTGCGCAGAGCCCGGTCTCCACCGTGCGGGAAGCCATCGCCGTCGACCCCAAGGCAGGCCTGCCGCTGGAGAATATCCTCTGCACCCCCGCCACCAAGGACAAGGCGGATGGTGAAACGGTCTATGGCCTGACCGATGGCCCGCTGCCCGCCCCCGTGAGCGTGCTGTTCACGCCGGCTGCGGACCAGAAGGGCCGCGATCACGTCAACGCACTCGTCAAGCTGCATCCCGATATCGACGTGACGGATGTGGATGACAAGGCGGACGAGGTTCTGACCCAGACCCTGTCCGACCACATCGACGCCGCAGGCGACACCGACAGCCCGCTCGGTCTGCCGATCAAGGTTCTGGAAACCAGCCCGGTCATGGACACCATGGCGGTGATCTATTCCGGCGACGGCGGCTGGCGCGATCTCGATGAAGAGGTGGGCGGCGCATTGCAGAAGCAGGGTATTCCCGTGATCGGCGTCGATGCGCTGCGTTATTTCTGGAAAGAAAAACAGCCACAGGAAGTGGCGGGCGACCTTGCACGCATCATCGACACCTATCGCAAGGAATGGAAGGTTCGCAACGTCGTGCTGATCGGCTATTCCTTCGGTGCCGACATCATTCCCGCCACCTATAACCTCCTGCCGGAACGGGCGAAATCACATGTCGTGCAGCTCACTCTCATGGGCCTGTCCACGGAAGTGGATTTCGAAATTTCCGTTCAGGGCTGGCTCGGCGTTGCCGGAGAGGGCAAGGGCGGCAAGACCGTGGATGATATCGCCAAGATCGATCCGAAACTGGTGCAGTGCATCTATGGTACGGAGGAAGAGGATGAAGACCCCTGCCCCGGCCTGAAGGCGAAGGGCGTGGAAACGCTCGGCATCGAAGGCGGCCATCATTTCGACGAGGATTACGAGGCGCTTGCCAACAAGATCGTGGCAGCGCTGAAGACCCGACTGCCGAAGTAAGCCGGCCAATCGCGGCAGGCTTGGCAGACATTCCGAAGCCGCGCGGATAATTCCGCTGGATTTTACCGGTATGAACCATGGAAGCCGGCAGCATTTTCCAGCTTCCTGGGCGAGCGACGCCGCTCGGAAACCGTTTCCCATATTTTCCTAAATCACCGCCATGCTTGCGGAATCGGTCAAACTATTATTCAAAAGAAATCGGCCTGCGGCGAATGTTCATCATATTCCCGCAACCATGCTGTTGTTGATCGCCAAAGATGGATTTTATATTTCCCGACCGGTTCAGGGAGCCGCCGCATGCCCGCCTTAAAACGAAAAACAAAAACACCGGTCCTCGTCGAACGCATCGATCAATTCGTTGGTGAGGTCAGGGAGGCGATGAAAAGCGATGAGACGCTGCGAAACAGAAAAATCCGTGATCTGTGGGATGCCGAGGTCCGCTATCATTTCGACAATGGCCGCACCGAAAAGACGCTCGAACTCTACATCATGAAATACCGCTATGCCCTGAAGGCTGAATTCGGCCCAAAGAGCACTCCGCTTGCCATCTGCAACATGAAGAAGCTGCGCGAGCGGCTGAAAACCTATATCGAACGGGCCGACTATCCGAAAAACGGCGTCGCGACATCGATTGTCGAAAAAATCGAGCGGGCGGAATTCAATACCGCCGGCCGCAAGCCGACCGTTCTTCTGCGCATCGCGGATTTCATTTCGGCGATGAATGGCATGGGAACGAAAGACGAGATGCAGACCCTGTGGAATGCTGAAATCAGCACCATGAAGGGCAGAGCCCAGACCACGATCATCTCCTATATCACCAAATATCGTAACGCCATCCGCGAGGCCTTCGGCGACGATCACCCGATGTTGAAGATCGCCACCGGCGATGCCGCGATGTATGACGATGCACGCCGGGTGAAGATGGAGAAGATCGCCAGAAAGCACGGCGCACTGATCACCTTCGAGAATTACCGGCAGGTTCTGAAGATCTGCGCCGATAAACTCCTGTCCGCCGATCCCCTGATGATCGGCATCGGCCTGATCGGCATGACCGGACGCCGCCCCTATGAGGTCTTTACCCAGGCGGAATTTTCACCTGCCCCCTATGGCAAGGGCGTTTCCAAATGGAGCCTCCTGTTCAACGGCCAGGCCAAGACGAAGCAGGGTGAGGGAACGAAATTCGGGGTGACCTATGAAATCCCGGTGCTTGCCCGCTCGGAAACCATTCTGGCTGCCTATAAGCGCCTGCGCGAAAGCGGGCAGGGAAAATTGTGGCATGGCATGTCGATCGATGATTTTTCTTCGGAAACCCGCCTGCTGCTCAGGGATACGGTCTTTAACCTTTTCGAGGATCTCTGGCCGAAGGAGGAGCTTCCCAAGCCGTATGGCCTCCGGCATCTCTATGCCGAGGTGGCCTTTCACAATTTCGCGCCGCCGCATGTGACCAAGAACAGCTATTTCGCCGCCATTCTCGG
Organism: Agrobacterium tumefaciens str. B6; assembly: GCF_001541315.1. Lineage (GTDB taxonomy): Bacteria > Pseudomonadota > Alphaproteobacteria > Rhizobiales > Rhizobiaceae > Agrobacterium > Agrobacterium radiobacter. The sequence continues at coordinate 101,744 of NZ_LMVK01000009.1, forward strand.
ACACAACAATAACGACCTCGAAACGTCGCTTTCCTATATGACCTATACGCTGCCGGAAGATCGCGACGATGCGCTGGCACGGGCCAAACGCACAAACGAACGGACGTTGCAGCAGATGGCGACGATCGCACCGGTTTCCCGTAAGGCATGATGAGTTAGAGTTTTCTAGCATTCTCCGGGCGTAAAACCGCTCCGCAGCTTTGCCGGAAATGCTCCGGCCGCGGATTTCAGTCCTCCGCGGCCAGCCGTTTCATTCATCAAACCCGCGCGTCACCGGAGGTGCGGTAAAGCAGGGTCAATACCGTCAGCATCAGCCCCACGAGTGCGACCGACCCGAAAATGTAGAAATTCCATTCGGGCGCCAGACCACGCTGCAGCACGAGGCCGCCGATCATCGGGCCGGCAATGCCGCCGAGCCGACCGACCGCCAGCGAAAAGCCGAGACCCGTACCGCGAATATGGACGGGATAAAGCCGCCCGACCAGAACATTGGCGAGAATCTGCGTTCCGATGGTGCCCGCTCCCGCAAGGGCGACGAAGGCATAAAGAAGCGGACCCTTGTTCACCGTCAGGGCAAAGATCGAGGCGGCGCCGATGGCAAACAGGATCGCCACGACCACCTTGACGTTGCCTTTGTCAGCAAATCGCCCGCCGATGAGGATGCCGATCGCGGCCCCGACATTGAGCATGACGGAAAAGCTGAGCGCCGAACTGATGTCATAACCCATCCTGTTCATGATGGTGGGCAGCCAGTTGACCATGCCGAAGGTGAGAAGCAGCGAGCAGAAGTGGATGCCCCAGGCATTCAGCGTCGAGAGCAGCCGGCCTTCCGAGAACAGCGCGCCGACACCGCCCTTTTGAATTTTCGCATGCGGCGCGATGCGTTGCAAACCGTAGCTGTCGCAAATGCCGTCAGCCTCCGCCTGCCGGCCCTTGCTTGCCAGCCATTCCGGCGATTCCGGCAGAAACCGCATGAAGATCGGCAGAAGAACAAGCGGCAGACCGCCTATCAGCATCAAAGGCCGCCAGCCATAGGTCTCCAGAAGGAGGATGCCCATGACGCCGGAGATAATGCCGCCGATAAGATAACCGAGGAAGGACAGGGAATTGGCCTGCGCCCTGCGCTGCGGCGGCGAAAATTCCAGCACCAGCGCGGTAACCGTCGGCAACAGCGCGCCCAGCCCGAGACCGGCGAAGAAGCGCGTGATTTCGAAGGCGAGAAAATTCGGCGTCATGGCCGAGGCGATCATCATCGCCGAAAAACCGGCGAGGCTGAGAAGAACCACCTTCCGGCGGCCGATGCGATCGGCCATGGTGCCGGCAAACAGCGCGCCTAGCAGCATGCCCACCAGCGTCAGCGCCGCTGCGCGCCCGACCATGGCGGGGTTGAGCGCCCATGCGCTTTCTTTCAAGAGCGCCGGTGCGACCGCGCCATAAACGACGAGATCGTAACCGTCAAACATGATCATCAGGCCGCATGTCGCGATAACGCCGGCCGGGTTCTTCGTCCGCACTGACGCGGCGCTCAGATAATTCGTGTACATGTTCCTCCCTTTCACGCATGAACGCGCCATCCGGAATGGATAAGCGTCTTCCCGTCCCTGCGATATCCTCCGTGAGTGCCCGGCGTGCTCCACCCTGATATGTGTCCCGCTCCTGTCAAGCCACATATCGCCGGCATCACCCGCCTTCGATTAAATGTTGCATTTGCAAAAATTGCAAATGAAATATTAACAAACGCCAAGCACATCGCGCCGACGAAATTCAGTCGGGTTCCAGCCCGGAAATTATCGACAGTGTCGGCGTCCAGCTCAAAATATGAATGCGGTTATAGACACCGTGAATGACGAAGGGATCGGCATCGCTGAATGCGATGACGTCTTCGATCGAGAGCGCCTCGGCAATGATGAGTGCAGCGGAAGGACCGCCGGCGACGGCATTCATCGGGCCGGAAGCAAGAATTCTAAACCCTTCGGCCATGGCTTCGCCATTGCGCAGATGAGCCTTGTGAGCGCTCAACTGCGCCGCGCGCTCAACCGCCGCAGCGGGATCGCTCTCGGCAAAACGCACGTAAAGCCCGGGTCGATTACTCCCGCCGCTCATCGGGCGAGCACGAAATCATGGTTCACCGACCAGAACCAGTCGCTGACGAAACCCAGATCCCGCGCCTTCTTAACATCCTCCACCCGCTGGAAATCGGCGAGCAGACTTTCCTTCACGCCGAAGACCGCATCCGAACGGATATAGGGGTCATCGGGATCGAAAATATGCGTGACGAGCGTGGTAAAGCCTTCGGCCGAAACGATATAATGCAGATGCGCCGGCCGGTAAGGATGCCGTCCCATGGCCCGCAGCAGCAGCCCGACCGGGCCATCATCCGGGATAGGATAATATTTCGGCTTCGCCGCCCGGAACCAGTAGCGCCCGTCCTCGCCGGTGATGAAAACGCCGCGCAGGGTGAAATCGGGCTGGATGCCCTTCTGCTGCACGTCATAAAAACCTTCGTCATTGGCCTGCCAGACATCGATACGCGCACCGACGACCGGCGCTCCCCCGGTATCGAGGATGCGGCCCGTGACCACCATGTCCTCGCCCTTGCCATCGAGGCAGATGTTTGCACCCATCGGCATTTCCGGCGCATCGGCCACATGGAAGGGGCCGAGAACGGTCGATTCCGACGCACCGCTCGGCTTGCGATGGTTGATGGCGTCGACCAGCATGGAGACGCCGAGAATATCGGAAAACAGGATCCATTCCTGCCGCCATTCATTGCAGATCTGGCCGACCTCGGTGAGGAAATGAATGGCCTTCATCCACTCCTCCTCGGTCGGTTCGATTTCCTTCACCGCCTCGTGCAGCTTGCGCGTCACGACCGCCATGATTTCCATCAGACGCGGATCGTCACAATCGCGCATCCGCGCGATCACGGTTTCAGCCGAACGCTCCTCGACGAAGTAGCCGTCATCTCTGGTCATCTTCATATCCATCGTCTCCTCCCATTACTCCGGCCGCGCGCCCTCGAAGGCGCGTTGCAAAAGGTCGCGGATCGCAGTTTTTTCGATTGGCCGCGGGCACCAGTAAGGATTGGCCGTCGCCAGCTCTGCCATGGGGTCGAGATCGTCCGACCGGACCCCAAGAGCCGCAAGGCTTGCCGGCGCGCCAAGCCGGGCGGCAAAATCATAAAGCCCGGCCCCTGCCCTGCCGCCGACAAGAGCGGCGAGCGGTGCGAGCAGATCCGGCACCGCCTGTTCCACATAGGCGATGGTGTGTGGCAGAAGCACCGCATGGGTTTCCGCATGCGGCAGGTCGAGACTGCCGCCCAGCGTGTGACAAAGCTTGTGATGCAGCGACATGCCGACGGCGCCAAGCACCGAACCGCACAGCCACGCACCATAAAGCGTGGTTTCGCGCGCCTTGATATCCCGCGGCTCGGCCTTCACGCCGGGAAGGGCCTCGATCATCGCCCGCAGCCCCTCGACCGCCATCAGGCTGGCGATGGGATTGCGATCCCGCGCGTAGAGCGCCTCCGCCGCATGGGCCATGGCGTTGAGGCCGCTCGTCATGCTGATGGCGACAGGCAGCCCAAGCGTCAGTTCCGCATCGTAAATCACCACCTCCGGCAGGATTTCCGGCCCGCGCATGGTGGTCTTCACCCCGTTTTCCGTCTGGCCGAGAATGGGCGTCACCTCGGAACCGGCATAGGTGGTCGGAATGACGATCTGCGCCGTATCGGTGCGCAGCGCAATGGCCTTGCCGAGGCCGGTGGTGGAACCGCCGCCGAGCGCCACGACGCAATCCGCACCGGCGGTGCGATAGGCTTCGACCGCGTTTTTTGTCACCTCGACCGGCGTATGCATGGCCGCATCGGAGAAGACACCGGCAGCAAGCCGGCCGAGCCGGGCAGCAAGCGCCTCCGCGTCACCCTTCTGCTGCGGCGTGGAAAGCACCAGCGCCCGCGACAGGCCAAGGCGGCGGATTTCCTCCACCAAGCCCGCCGAGCTACCCGCGCCGAAAACGATACGGGCGGGAGCGGCCGTATAGACGAACGGCTGCATGGTTCAGTGCCCGTCAAGCTTGAACAGACGGCGCGCATTGGTGCGGCCGATCTTAACCCGATCGGCTTCGGCGATGGTTGTCGCATTAAACCAGTCGGAGGCGTGATCGATATTCTCGAAGGGCCAGTCGGTGGAAAACAGGATGCGATCCGCACCGATTTCCAGAATGGCGTCGATCAATGTCTGGGTGCGGAAGTTGCCCGAGGTGGTGATGTGGAAATTCTCGTTGAAATAATCCACGAAACGACGCTTGGCCGGATAACGCGGCGGCAGCTTCACCCAGGCATTACGATGGTCGATGCGCCACATCATGTAAGGCAGGCCCTCGCCCATATGGCCGAGAATGATGTTGAGACGCGGATGCTCGTCGAACAGGCCTGATGCCATCAGACGCAGCGCATGGACCGCCGTTTCCTGCGCGAAAGCCCAGGTGGGGCCAAGCAGCCAGGGATGGCCGTCATAGATGCGCGAATCCTGCGGCAGCGGATTGCGCGGATGCAGGTAGAAAGGCACGTCGAGCTTTTCGACTTCACCCCAGAACGGGCGATATTGTGGCAGATCGTAATAAAGCGGCGTCTGGCCATCGCCCTCCTGGCTGAAGCCGTTGACGAGCGCGCCGACGAAGCCGAGATCGTTGACGCAGCGCTGCAATTCCTCGGTTGCCGCATCGGGGTCCTGCAAAGGCAATGCTGCGAAGGCAAGGAAGCGATCCGGCCGCTTGGCGCATTCTTCGGCGAGAACGTCATTCGCCCGCCGCGCGCTTTCGATTGCCTTCTTCCTGTCAGGAATAGCCTGCACCGCCGGCGCATTGAGCGACAGGATCATGGTTTCGATGCCGTGCGCATCCATCAGCTTCAAGCGCGTATCCTGAATGTCGAGCAGGCGATGCTGCAATTCCTTCCAGTAGTCGCCGGGCACGAAACCGGCCGAATCCTGAAGTGTTTCCGGGATTGCGAAATGCTCCTCGAGAGCGACCTTGCCTTGCATGTAGTTTCCTCCGAATTCACTGTGTGATGTGCCGCCCGAGAGGCGATCAATATTGACCCTTGGGTTCCAGCCCGAGCATGCTCTGGCCGATCATCGTACCCACGGCATCCCAGTTCATGCTGATGTGGCGACCGACCGCGTTCGCATCCCGCCACGCCCGCTGCACGGGGTTGGAAAGATCGAGCCCGACGCCGCCGGTGGAATCGTTGAGCGCCTGCACGGCGCGCAGTGCCAGAGACACCGCAAAGGACTGGCCGCGACGGCTGAGAAGCCGGTCATCCACCGTAAATTCCGCCCGGCCTTCAACACGAGCCTGCGAGAGCGCCTGTGCCCGGGCAACATCGCGCAGCAGAATTTCGCACGCCGCATCGACGCTCGCGGCAGCTTCCGCGACGCGCAGCTGAATGGTCGGGAATTCGGCCATGCGATTATTGCCACCCGCCACCGCGCCGCGTGTGACCCGGCCGCCGACGTGATCGACATAGGCGGCAAGCGCACCCTTGGCCGCGCCGACGCCAGCCGCCGCGAGACAGGAGGGAATGCCGGTCAGAAGCGGCATGTTGAACAGGCCTTCCTCCGCATAATAATGCCCGCCGGGCGTCTTTCCGCTGGTGGCGTCGGGAAAGGTCAGAACCCGGTGTTCGGGAATAAAGACATCATCGAGAACGAGCGTCTTGGAACCCGTGCCGGCCAGGCCCACCACATGCCAGGTGTCTTCAATCACATATTGCCCGGCAGGAACGAGCAGGAAGGCCGGAACCGGTTTTCCTTCGCCCCGCGGCGGCAGGATGGCGGCACAGAGGGACCATTGCGCGTTTTCGCAGCCGGAGGCGAAGGCCCATTTGCCGCTCAGGCGGTAACCGCCATCGGCGAGCTCCGCCATCTTCACCGGCGCATAGGAACCGCACAGAAGCGCATCGGGGTTTTCACCCCAGACATCGGCCTGCGCCTCTTCCGGAAACATCGCCAGCAGCCATTGATGGGCCGACAGCAGGCCGGCGACCCAACCGGTCGACGCACAGGCGGCCGAAAGCTCGATATTAGCCTCGACCAGTTCGGCGAAATCTCCACCCTTGCCGCCGAAAGCGCGAGGTTTGACGATATCGAAATATCCAATGCCGCGCAGCGCCTCGATATGGCTTGCGGGAACACGCCGGGCCTCCTCCGTCTGTCTGGCGCTCATCCGGAAAAGATCGGCTATGCCGGCGACGCGGCTTGCGAGGCGGACACGCGGGTTCGTTTGCGCCGGCAGCGGCGCATGGCTCATATCGTTCATGATTGTCTCCTTCCGGACGTTACTGGCCGGACGTTGCTGGCCGGCGGTTATCCCGCCGGAATTGTCTGAGCGGTAATGATCAGGCGGGCAGGCTCGCGGGGCTTGCGGCGCAATATTGGGCGTTTTCGTAAAGCAGCGGCCGCGTCGTCTCGCTGACATCGGCCGAAACCACCTGGCCGATAAAGACGGTATGGGTTCCATAGGGCATGGCAGCAACCCGACGGCAGGCGATTGCGGCATGGGCCGTCGGCAGATAGAGAACGCCATTGTCATGGCGCTGCCATTGACCGTCGCGGAAACGCTCTTCCGGCGGCACCTTGCCGCTAAAGGCATCCGACAGGGCCATCTGGTCCTGCGTCAGCACATTGACGATGAAATCAGGCCGGCACAGCAGCAATTCATGCAGCAGGGTGCGATTGTTCAGGCAAACCAGCAGAGACGGCGGCTCCATCGAAACTGAAGTGACAGCCGTAACCGTCATGCCGTGGTCGCGCTGATCACCCGAAGCACAGGCCGTAATGACGGTTACGGTGGCTGGAAAACGGCGCATCGTCGAACGAAAATTCTGGCCGACGCCTTCGGGTGCAAGGCCGCTCAGGCCAAACAATGCTGATGTCATGAGATCCTCCCAAATCCTGCGTTCTTATTTATTTGCGTTTGCAACATTTGTCAATGCAAATGTTTTTCGTCATTTATTGAGCGAGCGAGGACCTCGCATTCCCCGTCTTGTGGGGCGAAGCTATTGAAACCGATGGATTGTGCCGGTACAGCCGATAGGCGCACATCAGCATTTGCGCAAATGGTTCTCAAACGGGGATTTGCTCGTGTCTTATCAATTCACCGACTCGGTACCCTACCTGCTCAACTGGGTGGGCGTTCGGCTTGGCGAGCGCTTTTCCGTGAGACTGGCCTCCTATGACATCACCCTGCCGATGTACCGCGTGCTGGCGACGCTGCGGCAGCAGGAGAGCAAGACGCTGACCGAGCTTTCGGACATGGTGTCTGTGGAAATTTCCACACTGTCCCGGCTCGTTGGGCTCATGGTCCGGCGTAACCTCGTCAGCCGTGAACGGCCTCTCGACAATGCCCGCATCGTGCGCATCACCCTCACCCCGAAGGGTGAGGAACTGGCCGATGAACTCATGCCTATCGCCGCCATGTTCGAAAAAACCGCCATCGAAGGTCTCGATCCCACTGAGGCAAAACTTTTCAAAAGCATCCTGCGCCATATCGGCCGCAACATCGCCGGCCTCTGACACAGATAGCCGGCGAACTAGCTCTCCAGCTGAGACCGATCGGCAGTCACGGCCCGCCCAACGATCTTCCCGTGCAATGTACTTGCAACAAGCTGTTCCTATCCCTGCGGTATGTCCCCGCAGCTGAAAGGAATTTCCATGTCCAGCAGAGCATCACTCGCAGTCCCGACAGCAATTATCCTTATCGCCGGCGCGTCCATGCTGCTCACGGCCTGCGCCTCGACCGTCATGAAAAGCTATATCGGCGCGCCCATTACCAGCGTGATGCTGGACTATGGGCCGCCGGACAATATTTACAGCCTGGGTCCCGGCCAGCAGGCCTTTCAATGGCGGAAGAAAAAGACACAGGTCGTTGCCGGGTCATCGAGTGGTGAGGTGCGGACAACGCGGCGCGGTGAGCGATATGAAGTGTCGGAAACGCCAGGTTATGTCGAACGCATCGATTGCTATTATACGTTCTATACGCGCAGTTCCGGCAACGAGTGGTACGTAACAAGCTTCCGGCAGCCTTCGCTTGAATGCGAATAATCATTTCCGGATTTCATCCGGCGCCGCATGTTTTGCGGTCCATGCTGTTCTACCGCCGCCTTCACGCTGAAAGCGGCGGTTTTCTTTTGAAAATTCTCCCTGGGCCTGTCATGGGGCGGGCCGATCAGAAACGATAGTTCAGGCCGGCCTTGATGACATGATCGCTGACATCGGTCTTCGACCTGCCGCTTGAAGTCGTCGTGGCCACATTTCCTGTGCTCAAATAATTATATTCAAACTTTGCCGACAGGCCGCCGCCGAAGCTCTGTTCGACGCCTGCCCCGACCAGATAGCCCTGTTTCCAGCCATCGGGACCCGTCACGCCATTGCCGTCCTTGAACTTCGTCGTGGTCAGGCCGGCAGTGCCGTAAATGAGCGTCTGGTCAAGCGCCACGCCGGCCTTCATCTTGGCCGCGCCGCGGAAACGCTCCCGCAACCGGCCGTTGGGCACACGCGCCTCATTTCCGAGATAGGAACCTTCGAGTTCCGCGCCGACCACGCCCGAGCCGAACTGGAAGTTATAACCGGCCTGAACACCGCCCGTCAGGCCGCGGCCGCTGGCCAATGGGTTGAATTTCGGGGAAGCGACGCCACCATGCACACCGACATAGGCCCCGTCCCAGGAGAAGGCCGGCTGACTGCCATAATCGAAGGACTGCTGCGTATTATAGTTCGTAAGATCGGCGGAATAGGCATTGCCTGCAACCGCAACAGCGACGGTCGCGGCGACAAGCGATTTCTTGATGATCGACATGAATGACTCCAGACGAAACCGATGCGCCTTCTTCCGGCGCAGCCAAGTTTCAGTTCGCGTTGAAGAACCGGAAACCGGCTCCCGTTTGTCTGCTGCGCCGGCCGACATGACGTGTGGATGCGCTCAGCAGATAAGGGGATTTTCCCCGCGAGAATTGCGCTTGCATTGCATGGAGCGCGCATTATTCAAAATAATCTATTTATTTAAACAAGTTAGAGGAATTTCCTTAACCAAATCGCAAGTAATTTCGTCATCGGAGCTCGTTCGCCGAGAATCTCATCAGCTAAACGGTGCCAGCCGCAATGCCTTTTGAGGCGATCGAGCGAATTTCGAGCCGAACACAAAAGCCGGGATCGAGATCGAGGAACAAGACACGGCCGCAATGAAGCTCCGCTGCCTTCTGGACCAGATTCAACCCAAGGCCGGCTCCGGGCGAGTTGGTGTTGATCCGATGAAACGGCTCGAATACCTGCTCACGTTCGGAGACCGGGATGCCCGGCCCTTCATCACGGACCTCAATCGCACCTGCCGGGTCGACCCGGATCGTGATTGCGCCTCTGCCGCCCGCATGATCGATTGCATTGCGCAGGAGGTTGACGACCGCCATCTCGATAATTGATGCCTGCACCGTAAAGATGGCCGCATCCGCGCTTGGCTCGAAATCGAATTCATATCCGGCATCCATTGCAATCGGGGCAAGGTCTGTTGCGATGCGTTCGACAAGCTTATTGAGATCCCGCGGCTCCGCCGGCAGTTCCACCGCACCCACAGCCTGCATCTCCAGCAACTGATGCGCAACGCGGGTGAGGCGATCGATATCAGCCCTGATCTGATGGCTCAGCGCGTCATCGGGCAAGAGGTCGGCTCTGGTGCGTACGATTGCGATCGGCGTCCTGAGCTCATGCGCCGCATCGGCGAGAAAGCGGTTACGGCGATTATACCCGTCATCAAGCCTCGACAGCGCGACGTTGAAGGCATCCACCAGCGGGATGATTTCAAGGGGAACTTTCGAACGGTCGATACGCTCGGAGCGGTTCTCGAAATCGATGGACTGCGCCTGCTTCACGGTTTCCATCAGCCCGCTCAGGGAGCGCCCGACCGCCCGCGGGGTCACGAGCAATGTCGCGATGCCCGTCAGGATCAGCATGGGCACGACGGCGATGAGGATGATGAAGCCCAGCGCCGGCGGCAGCACGGTAAGCCAACGGATGGCGCCCTCGGCATCCTTTTCCAGGTCCAGCTGAACATTGATCCAGATACTCAGACCGTCGTTGGGAATTCCTTCCTCCGTCCCGGCAATGAACTGAAGCCGGCCGGCGGCTGTATCCCGGTTTTCCACGGTTGCGCGGAGCGTTCCGGCCGCTTCCAGGCGTGCGCGGTCAAAACTCAGGGGAAACACCGCCGACAGGGCGGGCGGCGGGACAACGCCATATTGCAATACGATGTCATCGGCGTCGCGCACCACAAACCAGAGATTTGGATAGCGCCGTTTCAGCTCCGCCAGCTCCGGCGTCGCCGACAATTGCGGCCTGCCCTCTCCATCCTTTGTCACGCTCTCCGCGACGATGCGGGCGGCCTCTTCATTCGCACCTTCCAGCCGCGGATCGATGATCCATATCCAGCCGATGAGAAGGATGACGAAAAGGACGAGCAGGAATGCCTGCAGTGCAAAAAGGCGCTTCATCAGCCCCCATCGCAGGGATCGATCGGGCGCTCTCTTCATGTCTTCGACCGGATGAGGTAACCGATATTGCGCACGGCTCTTATTTCCACCGTGGCTTCCGCCTCCGCCAGCTTTTTCCTGATACGGGAAATGTGCGCATCGAGAGCGTTGGACTCGATCTCGTCATCAAGCGTATAGACCGCCTCGATCAGGTTCGACCGCGTGACGATGCGGTTCGGACGCCGCATCAGCGCTTCAAGCACCAGATATTCCCGACGCCGCAACTCGATGATGGAGCCGGCAATGCTGACTTCATTGGCGCGCGGGTCAATGCTCAGATTTCCGAAATGCGCATATTTGTCGGAAAGAGAAGGGCCGCGTCTGTGGAGCGCCCTGAGGCGGGCGAGCAGCTCCTCGATCGCAAAGGGCTTGGCAAGATAATCATCCGCCCCGGCATCGAGCCCATCGACACGATGATCGACACTGCCAAGCGCCGTCAGAACAAGGATGGGCACGGTATGTCTGCTCCGGCGAAGCGAAGCCACGAGGTTAAGCCCCTCGCCATCGGGAAGGCGGCGATCCAGAACCAGAACATCGTAAGACCCGTCCCGCGCAAGGGCGTCAGCGTCGCTGATGGTGCTGACATGATCAGCAAGCACATCGCGCCGGCGCAGGGCTTCGAGAAGCGCGCGCGCCATTTCGGGTTCATCCTCAAGAAGCAAGATTCGCAATGACGTTCCCCAGATGAATCCTTGCCATCCCCCACCACTGTTCGCTGAATGTTGCAGCTACATTGCAGGAGGACGGACAGACAATTCGTCTTGTATCACCTTGCCTGTCACGATCCGACGGCATTGCGCGTGTTTTCGCGACATCATCGCGTCAGGTTCAGGAACCCGGCCTGTACCCATGCCTTGCATAAAACCGGTCAAGCTCACGCTGCCGAGGCGCCTCGCCGGTATAGATGGCGATATAGTCCGGAATTCTCTGCATCCGCACCCCCACATCTTCCTCGGACTGCATGGAAATATAGCCGATCTGCACCAGATAGGTCGTCCGGGCACGCACATCCGCCGTGTTTTCATTGTGGCCGAACCGCACGAACATGCGTGAAAGCGCCGCCATTCTCATCTCGTCAGCCTTGCGAACTTCCGCAAGAATCTCATCGGACTGAAGAGCCCAGCTTCGAACCGCGAATTCAAATCTGCTGTCGAAAAGCGAGGAATCCAGCCAGCAATCGAAAACATTCAGCATGGCTTCGGCAAGCGTCTCGGCATAGGCTTCCGACTGCCTGACGATGTTCCCGGTATTTTTTTCCCGCCAGCGGGCGACGAGTGCGGCCAGCAATTCCTCCCGGTCCTTGAAAAACCAGTAGAAGCTCGTGCGCGACAGATTGAGCTTTTTCGCCAATGGCAGGATTTTGACTGAATCCACGCCCGATTCCAGCAAAGCCTGATAGGCGGCCTCAAGCCACCCCTCCTGCGATCCACGCCAACCGGTGTCGTTCAATGTCGCTTCCATGACCGGTTCGTAGCAAATTGGTCTCTGCGCGACAAGCGGATGTACACCTATGTCGAAAAAAAAGACAATTGTGCTTTGTAAATTGACACAAGTGTACATTTCCGCTTAGCCTTGGGACAGAAACCCTTTTTGGAGCAGGCTATGTCGAGTGATCCCCTTCTTCAGCCCTACCAGCTAAAACACCTCACGCTGCGCAACCGCATCATCGTCACGTCGCACGAGCCCGCTTATCCCGAGGACGGCATGCCGAAGGGGCGTTACCGCGCCTACACGGTGGAGCGGGCGAAGGGCGGCGTTGCGCTCACAATGACGGCCGGCTCCGCCGCTGTCTCCAGGGACAGCCCGCCCGTTTTCAACAATCTGCTCGTCTACAAGGATGAGATCGTCCCGTGGATCCGGGAAATGACCGACGCCGTGCATGAAGAGGGCGCGGCGATCATGATCCAGCTCACGCATCTCGGCCGCCGCACCCGCTGGGACAAAGGCGACTGGCTGCCGATCCTTGCGCCGTCACATCACCGCGAAGCGGCGCATCGGGCTTTTCCGAAGAAGATCGAGGACTGGGATATCGAGCGTATCATCAAGGACTTCGCCGACGCCGCGGAACGCATGAAGGCGGGTGGGATGGACGGTGTGGAGCTGGAAGCCTATGGCCATCTGATCGACCAGTTCGTCTCGCCGCTGACCAACGAACTGGACGGCCCCTATGGCGGCCCGCTTGAAAACCGCATGCGCTTTTGTCTCGACGTTTTCAGGGCGATGCGCGAACGCGTGGGCGACGATTTCATCCTCGGTGTCCGTTATACCGCCGACGAATGTCTCGAGGGCGGCACCGGAAAGGCTGAGGGCATCGAAATCGCCAGACGGTTGAAGGACAGCGGCCTTATCGATTATCTCAATGTCATCAGGGGCCATATCGACACCGACCCGGGCCTGACCGACGTCATCCCCATTCAGGGCATGGCCAACGCGCCGCATCTCGATTTCGCCGGTGAAATCCGCGCCGCGACCAGCTTCCCGACATTCCACGCCGCCAAGATCCCCGATGTCGCCACCGCCCGCCACGCCATCGCTGCCGGCAAGGTGGACATGGTGGGCATGACCCGCGCGCACATGACCGATCCGCATATCGTGCGCAAGATCATGGAAAAACGGGAGGATGATATTCGCCCCTGTGTTGGCGCCAATTACTGTCTCGACCGCATCTATCAGGGCGGTCTCGCCTTCTGCATCCATAATGCGGCAACGGGCCGTGAGGAAACCATGCCGCACGAGATACCCAAAGCGGCAGAACGCCGGAAGGTGGTGATTGTCGGCGCAGGGCCGGCCGGGCTCGAGGCCGCACGCGTCTGCGCCGAACGCGGCCATGAGGTCGTCGTTTTCGAGGCCGCCAACAATCCCGGCGGCCAGATCCGGCTGACGGCGCAAAGCGAACGCCGCCGTGAGATGATCAGCATCATCGACTGGCGCATGAGCCAGTGCGAAAGACTGGGCGTCACCTTTCACTTCAACAACTGGGCGGAGGCGGACACGGTTCTCTCGGAGAACCCAGAGGTGGTCATCATCGCCACCGGCGGCTTGCCGCATATCGATGTGCTTTCCAGAGGCAACGATCTCGTGGTCTCGGCCTGGGATATCATTTCCGGCGACGTCAAGCCGGGAACGAATGTGCTGGTTTTCGACGACGCTGGCGACCATGCCGGCCTGCAGGCCGCCGAATGTCTGGCAAAGGCTGGGGCGAAAGTGGAGATCATGACGCCTGACCGCGCCTTCGCCCCGGAAGTCATGGCCATGAACCTCGTTCCCTATATGCGCTCCCTGCAAAAGCTCGATGTCACCTTCACCGTTACCTACCGGCTGGAAGCCGCGGAAAGAAACGGCAATCAGCTTATCGCCCATGTCGGCAGCGATTATGGCGGCGTGACGAAATCGAGGACCGTCGACCAGATCGTCGTCAACCACGGCACGATCCCGCTGGATGACCTTTATTTCGACCTCAAGCCCGGCTCGAAGAACCTTGGCGAAATCTCCTACGACGCCCTGCTTGCGGGAACCACCCAAACGGTCGAGCGCAATCCTGATGGCGCCTACCGGCTCTTTCGGATCGGCGATGCGGTCGCCGCGCGCAATACCCATGCGGCAATCTACGATGCGCTTCGTCTGGCAAAGGACATTTGAGGCTGGCGTTCCCGACACACAGAGGCAGACCAAAGCTGCCTCTGTCGCAATGAAATCCTGAATGCGGGACCGGCGGCATCAAGCCTGAATCAAGGCGATACCCCGGTTCCTGAACCCCAGCGTCACGTCGCTCGCCGCCGGCAGGCTGGTCTCCACGGCATGATCGACGATGAACAGCGTACCGATATCGGTTTCCACCTCATATTCGACGTGACCGCCGAGATAGGCGCTGTGCAACACCCGCCCGGCCAGCCCCTGCCCACCCGGCTGTCCGATGGAAATCGAGCCGGGACGAACCGCGAGTTTGGCCGGGCCTGGCCGGGCATTGCGGGCCGAGACCCGATGATCGATCCCGCCGACACGGATCAGCGCATCGGCGCCCTCAACGCCGATGACCTCGCAACTGACGACATTGGCCTCACCCATGAAATCGGCGATGAAGGCGGAGGCCGGCGCTTCGTAGAGATCGCGTGGCGCACCCGACTGGGCGATCTCGCCATCCTTCATCACGATGATCCGGTCGGAAACAGCCAGCGCCTCATCCTGATCATGCGTGACATAGACGGCAGTAAAGCCAAGCCGCTGCTGCAACTCGCGGATTTCGGTGCGGACCCGGCGGCGAAGGCGGGCATCGAGGTTGGAAAGCGGTTCATCCAGCAGCAGCACCTGCGGCTCCAGCACCAGAGCGCGGGCGACCGCGACACGCTGCTGCTGGCCGCCGGAAAGTTCGGCCGGAAGACGGTGCCCCATGCCGGCAAGGCCGACGAGCTTCAACCCCTCTTCCGCCTTTTCCCGCGCCTCTGCCTTGCGCAGCCCGGAGGATTGCAGACCGTAGGCGACGTTATCGAGCGCCGTCATGTGCGGGAAAAGCGCATAGGACTGGAAGACCATCGAGACATCGCGCTCATTGGCGGGCAGCATGGTCACATCCTTGTCGCCGATCAGGATGCGTCCGTTGGTCGGATGTTCGAGGCCGGCCAGCATGCGCAGCGTCGTCGTCTTGCCGCAACCGGAGGGGCCGAGCAGCGTCACCAGCGTGCCGGGCTCGATGGTGAGCGACAGGTCGGGAATGGCGGTGAAAGCGCCGAAGGTCTTGCGGACATTCTCGAAGGTGACGGAACCGGGCTTTACGGAAATCATGCGGTTTTCTCCTGGGCAAGAGGAACGGAGGAAGGGGCGGGCAGGCCGGCGACGCGGTTTTCGCGCCGCAGGCGACGCTCGCCGACAATGAGCTGGAAGCCGGTAATGACAGTGATCATCACCACGATCAGCATGGAGGAATAGGCAATCGCCACCCCATATTCGCCGTTCTCGACAAGGCCGACGATGTAGGAGGTCGCCATGTTGTATTCGGCGCTGACGAGGAAGATGACGGCGCTGATCGAGGTGATGGCGCGGACGAAGGAATAGACCAGCGCGGCCGTGATCGCGGGCCTGAGCAGCGGCAGAATGACCTTGCGGATGGTGCGGAAACTATTGGCCCGCAGCGTCAACGAAGCCTCGTCGAGGCTCTTGTCGAGCTGGCTCATCGCCGCAATGCCGCCGCGCACGCCGACCGGCATGTTGCGGAACACGAAGCAGGCGATCAGGATCAGCGCCGAGCCCGTCATTTCCACCGGTGGCAGGTTGAAGGCCATGATGTAGCTGACGCCGATAACCGTGCCGGGAATGGCGAAGCTCATCATAAGCGCGAATTCGAAGAGGTTCCGCCCGGCAAATTTCTGCCGCACGATGATATAGGCGGTCAAAAGACCGACGGCAGCGGTCAATGGCGCAGAAACCAGCGCGATCTTCATGGTCGTCCAGAACGAGTTCCAGGCTACACCGGTCCAGGCGATCGAGCCATTGGAGAAGCTGACGGAAAAGGCGCGGATGTAGTGGTCGAAGGTCAGGGAATTGTCGAGACCCCAGGTCTTCACGAAACCGCCCACAAGGATCATGCCATAAACAACGATGGTGAAGATCATCCATGGCACGACGACGGCGTGGACGCCGATGGACAGCCCGCGCGGAAGCGCGATATGCGCGCCGCTGTCGCCCTTCCCCGTCACCGTCGCGAAATTCTTGCCTGCCAGCCAGAAACGCTGGGCAAGGAAGGCCGAAAGCGTGAAGCACAGCAGGATGATCGCCAGAACCGCGGCGCGGGACGGATCATTCTGTGAGCCGACAACGGCGAAGAAGATTTCCGTCGACAGAACACCATGCGTGCCGCCGAGCACCAGCGGATTGCCGAAATCCGCCATGCTCTCGATGAAGCCGATCAGGAAGGCATTGGCGAGACCGGGCTTCATCAGCGGCAGCGACACCCGCCAGAAGGTGCGCCAGCGGTCGGCGCGCAGCGTCTGCGAGGCTTCTTCCATTGACGGGCTGACGCCTTCGACCACGCCGATCAGCACCAGAAACGAGATGGGCGTGAAGGAAAGGACCTGCGCAATCCAGATGCCGGTCATGCCGTAAAGCCAGCGACCCGGTTCGATACCGAAGAGATAGGAAAGCCATTCGGTGACGACGCCGGCGCGGCCGAAAAGCAGCGTCAAAGCAAGGCCGATGACAAAAGGCGGCGTGATGATCGGCAGAACCGTCAGAAGCCGCAGGCCCTTCTTGAACGGAAAGCGCGTGCGGGTGGCGATCAATGCAAAGCCAAGACCGAGCACGGTCGAGCCGAAGGCGGTCATCAGGGCCAGGAACAGCGTGCGCCAGGCAACACCACAACGCTCTTCACCCATCACGCAGCCGAGGCTCCAGATGCCGGGATCCTTGATATTGCGGATGAAGCCTTCGGCGTTGAAGGAGCCGTCGAAATCCTGAACGGACGCGACCAGCATGCTGCCGATCGGATAAAAGACAAAAACCGTGACAAGGAAGACGAGAACGGAAATGGCGCCGACAACGAAGGCGTCGCCCTTCATGACGCCGCGTTCGGCAAGCCCGAAGGCAAAAAGAAGCACGAAGACGAACGACATGACGACGGCGCCGGCACCCATGGACGGCTGGCCATCGGCAAGCATGCCGAAGAGGTTTTCGCTCACCGTCCAGCTCCAGCCGGTAAAGCCGATGGCCAGCCCCTGCAAGGCGAGGAAAACAAGTCCGATGGCTCCGATAATCGCAAGAAGCCTGCCACGTCGCATCGGATCACGGATAGGCCGGACAAGGCATGCGGCGAGGAAAAAGACAACCACGCCGACAAGCCATGGTTTGCCATAGGACAATATCTGCAGCACACCGGGCGCATTGCTGGCCGACGAGAAAAATCCGGATAGCCAGCGGAAGCTGAAAAAGCCGCCTTCGATGCGATACCAGGGAAGAAAGACCAGAGCAAAAGCCCCGAGCGCCAGGACCATGTCCAGCCTGCGATTGCCACGTGTCATGGCCGACCTCGCTTATTTCATGCCGATGAAAGAATGGCGGACACCCCGGCTTTAAAAGCCGGGATGCCGATCGCCGGAGTTTAGATCAGTTCGCGACCGCACCGACCTCACGGTCCCAGCGTTCCAGCAGCGCCTTGCGCTTGGCCGGATCGCCATAGGTCTTGAAGTCGTAGTCGATGAGCTTGATGTCTTCGAACTTCGGCGCTTCCTTGGGCACTTCCGCCGTCTTGTTGGAGGGAAGCTGGAAGGACTTGGCGTCCTTCATGCGCGACTGCACTTCCGGCTTCAGCGCCCAGTCGTACCAAGCCTTCGCATTGTCGAGATTGCGGGCGCCCTTGATGATCGACATGGAGCCGATCTCGTAACCCGTGCCTTCGCAGGGCGCGATTGATTTGACCGGGAAGCCTTCCGCCGTCTGCGCCACCGCATCATGCATGAAGACGATGCCGAGCGCGGTTTCGCCACGCGCCGCCGCCTTGACCGGTGCCGAACCGGACTTGGTATATTGCGAGATATTGGCGTTGAGCTTCTTCAGATAGTCGATCGCCTGATCCTCGCCCATGATCTGCACGAGCGACGCCAGCGCCGTATAGGCGGTGCCAGACGAATTCGGATTGGCGATCTGGATTTCGCCCTTCAGCTCCGGCGCCAGCAGATCGGCCCAGCACTTCGGCTCCTTGTAGCCCTTGGACTTGAAGATTTCAGTGTTGTAGCCCCAGCCCAGCGCGCCGGCATAAACGCCGACAGTCCTGTAACCGGTGCTTTCCGCCTGTTTTACGGCCCAGTCCTGCAGCTGATCCAGCATCGGCGATTTGTATTCGAGCGTCAGGTTCTCGGATGCCGCCTGCATGTGCGGATCGCCGGTGCCGGCCCACCAGATGTCGGTCTTCGGGTTGCGGGCTTCCGCGCGCACCTTGGCATAGGTCTCGCCCGAAGACAGGCGCACCATATTGACCTTGATGTCGTGTGACTTTTCGAAATCGCCCTTCATCTGTTCGCAGATGACGACATCGGCCGAGCAGATCAGGTTAAGTTCGCCTGCCGCCTGCGCCGATACGGCACTGAGCGCCGTACCGGCAAAAAGCAGGGTGGAAAGTATTGTCAGTCGCATGGTTATCCTCCTGTAGCTTGCGTCTGAATTCTTGGCAGTACGCAGACATGGCGCTGCCGGTCGCGGCACCTTGCGGCGCGCGCGCTGTCTTTTGGGATGTTGGTTTTCTGCCCTACTGGGTCGGGTGGATTTCGCTGTCGAAGCGGCTCAATAGCCGACTTCGCTCTTCAGGCTGGCCGAAGGTGGCGAAGTCGTAATCCACCATCTTGATCATCGATATGTCAGGTGCGGTCAGTGGCAATGTCGCCCGGGCATTGGAAGGCACCTGGTTCTGGCCGGCCGCGGCCCCGGTCGCCTGCCCTTGCGGGCTCAGCGCAAATTCCACGAAGCTTTGCGCAAGGGCAGGATTGCGATTGCCCTTGACGATGCTGACGGCCCCGATTTCATAACCGGTGCCCTCGCACGGCGCGACGATGACAAGCGGGAAACCCTCGATCTTCTGGGTCACGGCATCGTGCATGAAGGAAATCCCGATCATGATCTCGCCCCGCGCCGCCGCCTTGACCGGCGCTGCACCAACCTTGGTATAGCTCACGACGTTCTGGTTGAGCTTTGCCATGAAACCAAAAGCCTCCTCCTCGCCAAACAGCTGGACGAGAGTGGCCAGCATGGTGAAGGCTGTACCGGAGTAGTTCGGATTGCCAGTCAGGATATGGCCGCGATAAACATCCTTCGCCAAGTCCTTCCAGCAGGTCGGCGCCGGCAGATTGTTCTTCGCAAGCAGTTCCGAATTATAGGCAAAACCCAGCGCGCCGGCATAGACTCCGGCAGACCGCGATCCCGACATCACGGAGAAATTCTGCGCCCAGGGCAACAAATCTTGCTGATGGACGGGCCGGTATTCCAGCAACCCTTCCGAACCCGCCTGCAAATGGGTGTCGCCGGTACCACCCCACCAGACATCAACCGTGGGATGGGATCGTTCGGCGCGGATCTGATCGAGGATTTCGCCGGTGCTCTTCCGCACCATTGATATCTCGAGACCGACCTTGGCTTCGAAAGCCCGCTTCATGGTCAAACACCAAGCCTCGTCGACGCCGCACAGGACGTTCAACTTCGGCTCGGCCATGCCATGCCCTGCGCCGCACAGCCATAGGACCATGCTCGCCGCAAGTGCGGTCAATACTTTCAATTAAGCCTCCCTGCCTGGAACCTCCCCGTTCCAGTCTCCACCAACAGCATGTCACATCCAGCCCGCACCGCAATCGAAGAATGGTTACCAATCTTTCACCGCACCGCCGAACAAGATTACAGTTATTACAATTATGACAGGGGAGATAACCAGCGAACCTTTGAAGATCGCCGCCGCCGCGCCTATGATGATGGCGGGAGGAATATACAGTGCTTAATCAGAAGGTTCGCATTCTGATCGTCGAGGACGATCCGGATATGTCCGAGCTCATCTCGGACCTCATCGAGGCGGAGGGCTGGCTGCCCACCTGCGCGCGCTCCGCCGAGGAGGCGGACGAGATATTGGCAAAGGACAGGATGGAGCTCGTCCTCGTCGACCACAATCTGCCCGGCACATCCGGGCGCACCTTTGCCCAGCGGCTGCGCAGCCAGATCGACATCGGTATCGTCATGGTCACCGCCGCCGGCAGTGCTGCCGACCGGGTACTCGGTCTGGAAACGGCCGCCGATGATTATGTGGTCAAACCCTTCGAACCGATTGAACTCACGGCGCGGATCAAGGCCGTCCTGCGGCGAACAATCCCGTCGCTGAAACAGGACAAGGACAGCGAGCGTGACCACGGCCGCACAGCGCTGCGCCTCGGCGACTGGGCGATCGATCTCGATGCGCGCCGCGCCGTCTGCCTCGCTGACCGCAGCCGCACGCTCACCAGTGCCGAATTCGCACTTCTGGAAATTCTCGCAGAAACACCCAACCAGCCCGTCAGCCGCTCCCAGATTCTCGACAGGCTGGGTTCGGAAAGCGACCGTTATATCGACAGAAATGTCGACGTGCTGGTGCTGCGGCTCAGGCGCAAGATCGAGCGTAACCCGGATCTTCCACGTCACATCAAGACGCGACGCGGCAAGGGTTATGTCCTGCATACCGATGAGGGCGAGCTTTCCCCGTGATCAGCCGCTCCTTCCTTTCCTCCATCGCCTTTCGCCTGCCCTTTGCAATCGTCTTTACCTGCATCCTCGTCTTCAGCCTTTCCGCCATCGCCATTTACGGCCTGCAGCGCGCCCGCGATGAAATGGCAGCCTACGGCTTGCAGGCCTTTTCCAGTCTCGCCAAGGCCTCATTGGTCTCGCGGCAGGTCTCCGATCTCGTCTCCAGCGCCCCGTTTCTGATGAATGCCGCCTCGCCCTATCGCGTTTCCAGCGAAAGCCGCTCCGTGGTCCAGCAGGTCGACCTGCTGTTGCAGATGACGGGTCCAGACAGCGGCGAACGGGCCGCACGCGGTTTTGCGAGCGAGCGTATCGTTGAACTGCTCCAGCTTATCAGGGCGCAGACACTGGACCTCGCAAAGGAGGCCGACGCGGCGCAGGGGCACAAGGCGGAAGCGGCAGCAGCGCTCGGCGAAATCGCCACCGGTCAGGGCATCCTCGATCCGGAACTGCGTCGAAGAATGAACGGCATCGTGCAGGCCGCATCCGCATCCGACAGCCTTTTCCAGCTTGGCGAACTGCGCCGCCGCTACGTGGCGGAAACAACGGCGCGCCAGCAGGGTTATCCGGGCGAGCGCCTGCCCTTGGCCGAACTCCAGCCCTATGAGCGGGTATTCGAGGCCCAGAGCCGTTACCTTCTGGAAATGTTCGCGATCCGCGCCTCTGTCTCCCGGCTTCACACCGTCTCGCGCGATCTTTCCCATGTGACCGAAACCCAGGGTGACGCTGTTGCGCGAAGCCTGAACGAAGACCTGATCTCGACGTCCGATGCTCTCAACCGGCTGCTGATCATTGTCGCCGTCGCCTCCCTTCTGGTTCTCATCGTGGCAATCTTCTCGATCCGCTCAGTGATGCGTGTCTCGCGCGGGATCGTGACGCTCTCCAACGGCATGAATGCCCTCGCCAAGGGGGAAAAGGACGTCGGGCCGCCCTCCTATACGGGTCCCGAGACGGAGTTGATCCGGCTGCTCGATGCATTCCGCGCCTTCCACGACAGCGTCGATCGCGTCTCGCGCCTCAGGCGCACGGCGGAAGCGGCGGCCCGCACCATCCGCTCGACCTTCCGCAACATGAATGAGGGAATAGCGCTGTTCGATCCGGCTGGCAGACCAATCACCATGAACCGCCGCATCATCGAACTCGTCGGACGCTCCGGCTCGTCGCGAAAACTGCCGCTTCGCCGGTTTGTCGAACCCATCCCGGAAATCGACCCGGCTCTACTGCCCTTCGATACAGAGCCGGGGGAGTTGCTCGACCGCGCAGTCGTGCGCCATCGCACTGACGATCAGCGGGTGATCGAAGTCTCGATGTCGCGCCAGCCGGATGGCGGCATCGTGCTGCTCGCCCGCGATGTGACCGCTCTCGATCGCCAGGAAGCGGAAGCCGTGAAGGCCCAACGGCTTGATGGCATTATGCGCATGACCCACCAGCTCAGCCATGAGGTGGGCAACATGATCGGCATCATCACCGGCAGCCTCGGCCTTCTGGAACGGGAAGCCGGTTTCAACGATCGCCAGAAGCGGCACATCGCCCGTATCCGCAAGGCGGCAGACCGCGGCCGGTCTCTGGCCAGCAGCATGCTCACCATCGGCAGCCAGCAGCCGATCCATCCAAGCGTCATCAATGTCGCAAGCCTGCTGCGGGGCATGGCCGATATTCTGGAAATCGCCGTCGGCCCCAAATGCCGGATCGCGCTTGATACCGATGACAATCTTCCCTCGATACCGCTGGACCCTGCCCTCTTCGAGCAATCCATTCTCAATCTATGCCTCAATGCCGCAGCCGCCATGCCCGATGGCGGCCTGATTTCGATCGAGGCCGCCTCTGGAAAAGATACGCTGGTGATCACCGTCACCGACGAGGGCATCGGCATGACACCGGAGGCCGTGGACAAGGCGTTCGAGCCCTATTTCACCACGCGGGGCGATCATGGCGGTGCGGGCCTTGGCCTCGCCATGGTCTACGGGTTCGTCCGCCAGAGCGGCGGTGAAGCGCATATCAGTTCCAGACCCGGCGAAGGCGCAAGGGTGGAACTGACATTCCCGGCAAATGCCGGCCACACCTAGCGGGCAAGCTGTGCGGATTCGATAGAATCCGCCAGTATCTCCAGCCCAAGGTCGATTTCCGAATCCGATACCGTCAGCGCCGGCGCAATGCGGAAAACGCCGCCCATGCCGGGCAGCTTGACGATGTTCATGCTGAGGCCACGCAACATCGCCTCCTGCATGATGCGCGCACCAAGTTCGAAACCCGGGGCTTTCGTGTGGCGGTCTGCGACGACTTCAAGTCCGAGCAAAAGCCCGCGCCCGCGCACATCTCCAACGCATTCGAACCGTTGCTGCAGCGAGAGCAGCCCCTCCTTCAAACGATTTCCGCGGGCAATCGCCTGTTCCACCAGACCATCTCGCGCCACCACATCGAGAACCGTCACGCCGACAGCCGCCGGCAGGGGATCGGAAACATGGGTCGTATAGAACAGAAAACCCCTCTCGAAAGCCTTCTGCTCGACCTCCGCACGCGTCATCACCGCCGCAAGCGGCAGGCCGGCGCCGAGCGTCTTCGACAGCGTCATGATATCAGGCGTCACGCCATCGCGCTGAAAGGCGAACATGTGTCCGGTCCGGCCGACGCCGGTCTGCGCCTCATCGAGGATGAGCAACATGCCCCGCTCCTCGCACTTTTTCTTCAGGGCAGCGAGATAACCGAGGGGCAATTCGAGGATACCGCCGCTCGACAGGATCGGTTCGGCAATGAAGGCGGCGAGATTGCCCGTCGACTGGCGATCGATCAATTCGAAGGCATCGTCAAGCTCCGCCTGCCAGTCATTCGATCCATCGGGGTTCTTGAAGCGCGGACGATAGGCATTCGGCGCGGGAATAACGAGTGAGCCGGCCGTCGCCGGGCCATACCCCCGGCGGCCGGCGCTATAGGTGGCGGAGGCCGCAGCACCGGTCATGCCGTGCCAGCTCTGTGCGAAGGCGCCGTTCTCCTGCCCGCCGGTCACGAGCTTCGCCATGCGGATCGCCGCTTCGTTGGATTCAGCGCCTGTTGTCAGCAATTGCACGCGATCGAGACCCGGCGCCAGAGCCGCCAGCCGCGCCGCAAGTTCAACGACCGGGCGGGACAACATGCCGGAAAACAGATGCGCAACCGATGCCATCTGCCGGTTGACGGTGGCGACAATATCCGGATGGGTATGTCCGAGCAAAGCACTCATCTGGCCGGAGGTGAAATCGAGAATGGCGCGGCCATCCGCATCATAAACGAAACTTCCCTCGGCCCGCTCGACGATGATCTCCTCAAAGGCGGGTCCGTAACGGGTCAGGTGTTTATTGGCAGCGTCCCAGAATGCCGGTTCGTCGTTGAGCGAGGCGAAGTTCTTCGCGAGATTGTCCATGGCTCGTTCCCCAAAGTTTATCTTGGCGAAACATAACAACCCATTGCCACCCCGGTCCAATTGATAGTATTTTATTCCGATATCGATAATTTTGATATCGCCATGCTCGACCTTACGCTCCTGAAGAACTTTACCATTGTCGCGCGAGCTGGCTCCATCAGCGTCGCCGCCACACAGATCGGGCGCACCCAATCCGCGCTCAGCACACAAATGCAGCGGCTGGAGGAACTGGTCGGCCACACGCTGCTGCAGCGAACGGGTTCGGGAGTACGTATAACCGCGGCGGGCGAGAAGCTGCTCGCCCATGCCAGCGCGCTTCTTGCCCGGCATGATGAAATCCTTGCCGACATGGGCGAGGCGACCCTGCAGGGAACCGTCAGCCTGGGCTGCCCTGAAGATTACTCCATCGCCTTCCTGCCGGAACTGCTGAAAGGTTTCTTCAGCACCTACCCGAAAGTCGATCTGCGCATGGTCTGCGCCCCCACGACGGAATTGCGTCCCCTCCTGCAGCGCCGCCAGATTGACATGGCGCTGGTTTCGCAATCCGATCCTGAACACCGCGACGTGCTCCGCAGGGAAAGTTTCGTCTGGGTGGCGAACAGGCCGGAACCGGACCTCATCACCAAGGATGTGCTGCCGTTGGCGCTCTCGGCACCCGTGACGCTCGATCACCGCGCGGCATGCGACGCCATGGAAACCGCCAATCGCCGCTACCGTGTTGCCTTCGCCAGCAACAGCCTTGCCGGCCTCATCGCGATCGCACGTTCCGGCCTTGCCATCAGCGTTCTGACCAGGACCGCCGTTCCACCGGACCTTCATATTGTCAAAAGCGGACTGCCACCCCTGCCGACGATCGGTATCGCAATCGAGTTTGCCGATCCGCAGACGTCATCGGCAGCCAGGGCGCTCGGCGAGCACATCCGCGCTGTTCTTCCGGGTCTCAGCCTTTAACGCCGGTCGATCCGTCGCTCCGACCTACAGTCGTTTGGTCCTGAATTTGAAATGAGAACGTCTTTATGGGCAAATCCAATCTCTTCGCGATCTTAAGCGTAAGAAGATCGGAACGACAGACATGTGACCGTTCATGAAGAAAACGGCTCATCGCGATGCTCTTTGTTACAAGCGGCAACGCGGTAAACGCGCCTTTTTCCAGCTTTGTTATTGCCAAGGTGGGACCGCTGACTTGATGCGGATCACCGCAACCGCTATGCGATGATGTCGCACATCAAAAAACGAGGACATCATGGCAACTGGTATCGTAAAATTCTTCGCTCAAGATAAAGGCTTCGGCTTCATCACTCCCGACAGTGGTGGCCCTGACGTCTTCGTCCATATCTCAGCCGTCGGATTTGGCGGCGCCCTGCAGGATGGCCAGAAGGTCAGCTACGACGTGGGACAGGATCGCAAGACCGGCAAGTCCAAGGCAGAAAACGTGACTGTCCTCTGACAGGCCACTCTGTCGTCGAATGTGAGTGCCCGTTCGAAATGACCAGTGTCACTTCGAACGGGCATCTGCTTTTCGGTCCGGCAGATCGGAAAAACAAGGACGACAGGCAAAGAACTGAAATATACATGCCGCACGAGGATCTTGGAAACCGCCAGATATCTTCCCAACCGTGTCGTATTATCGCCGAATCTCGATGTATAGCGCGGTCTCCGGAGCGCCTACATCAAGTCGCGACAGGGGTTCAGACACGTTATTTCTACGAGAACTAGATAGACTTGACCTTCGATGCCGCGCACAAGGCAATTGATGCTGCCGGGGCTGCAGCGCCGGACTACCCCTTTTGCAGCGCACAGAAGACGATCATGTCCGCGCTGTTCTGTAAGCGGCAAGCTGAGACCGTTCAGCGCGTGTAATTCCACGGCATGAGTGCATCGAGATCGCTGCTGGGCCAACCATTGGCTATGCGCTCGAGTGTCTGGGTGAGCCAGGCCTGCGGATCGACATTGTTCATTTTCGCTGTTTGAAGGAGCGTGGCGATTGTTGCCCAGGTCCTTCCACCGCCATCGCTGCCGGCGAAGAGGCTATTCTTTCTGGTAATTGTCTGGGGCCGGATTGCACGCTCGACTATGTTGTTGTCGAGCTCGATGCGGCCGTCTGTCAATCGGCGTCGTAACGGGACCCCTTATCGGCTCCCAAAAGGGACCCCTGCCTCTGGTTGCATCGGGTCAGCGCGCGTAGGCCCGGAGCTCTCCATTTAGCGCAGGGGCCTGCGGGCGCGGGTT
>NZ_LMVK01000010.1 GCF_001541315.1 Agrobacterium tumefaciens str. B6
ATCAAAAGGCCGCCAAAAGCGGCCTTTATGCTATAATAAATCATTCCGCGGGGTGGAGCAGCCCGGTAGCTCGTCAGGCTCATAACCTGAAGGCCGCAGGTTCAAATCCTGCCCCCGCAACCAATTCTAGTCACACAATATAAAAAGGGCTCCGTGACAACGCGGAGCCCTTTTTTGCGTTTCTGGACCGCGGAAATTACGATATTCCGCCAGACCGCAATGACCTTGCCCCGTTGAAATAATCCATTTTGAAGTAAGCTCTGGCCCATTGAGAGGACCAGGGAATGAAGCGCAATCGTTTTACAGACGAACAGATCATCGGCATTCTGAAGGAGCACGAGGCTGGCACGCCGGTCTCGGAGCTTTGCCGCAAGCACGGCGTCAGCGATGCCAGCATCTATAAGTGGAAAGCCAAGTTCGGCGGCATGGACGTATCCGAAGCCAAGCGATTGAAGACGCTGGAAGACGAGAACACGAAGCTGAAACGGCTCCTGGCAGATGCGATGCTGGACAATGCGGCTTTGAAAGACCTTTTGGGAAAGAAGTGGTGACGCCCGCAGCAAGGCGAAAAGCTGTCGCGCGTCTGATGGATCACCACCAGATGAGCGAACGGCGGGCGTGTAAAGCCATCGGCTTTTGCCGGATGACGATCCGTTACGAAACCAGACGCAGCGATGACTATGATCTTCGCGAGCGGATGAAGGCGCTGGCGCATGAACGTCGCCGCTTTGGATATCGATGCCTTCATGTGCTGCTCAGGCGTGAGGGTCACCTTGTGAACCACAAGCGGCTCTTCCGGCTCTATCGGGAAGAGAAACTGACGGTGCGCAAGCGCGACGGTCGGAAACGAGCGATAGGCACACGAGCACCGATGCTGATCCCGCTTGCCGCCAACGATCGCTGGTCATTGGACTTCGTGTCGGATCAGCTCACCGATGGTCGCAGGTTCCGGGTGCTTACGGTGGTCGACGATTGCACCAGGGAGTGCTTGGCTCTCGTCGCCGATACGTCGCTTTCCGGTCTGCGGGTTGCCCGTGAGCTGGACCGGATCATCGAGGGACGAGGCAAGCCGAAGATGATCGTCAGCGACAATGGTAGCGAGTTCACCAGCAACGCGATCTTGCAATGGACGGATCGGACCAAGGTGGAATGGCACTACATCGCACCGGGCAAGCCGATCCAGAACGCCTTCATCGAAAGCTTCAATGGGCGGCTGCGGGACGAGTTCCTGAATGAGACTCTCTTCTCGTCGCTGGCTCATGCTCGATCAGCGCTTTCAAACTGGCGCTACGATTACAACGATCACCGCCCACACTCTGGCCTCGGCTGGCTGACCCCCGCCGAGTTCGCTCAGACAATCAACCCGCGACGTGATGCGGTGCTGCGCAGCCGAAATGGCTCCGCACCGCACCCCGCCGCTACCGCCCCGAATACAGCAACCCAAAACCGCTGGAGCGAACTCAAAACTGGATAAAACTTGGGGGCAAGGTCACGTCAAATCGCAATGGTCGCCAAATCTCCAACCTCTCAATGCCTGAGATTATACAAAGGCTGGATTTGCAGGATCGCAGGATAGACCGCTCTCGACGAAAGACCGAGACCCGGAAGAACAGCGCGGACGTGATCGTCCTGTGCCTTGCCAAGAGGGGTAGTCCGGCGCTGTCGGGCGCTAATCTACCGTGCGACTCCCGCCGAGAACGCGGATTTGATGAGTGTTTCGGTATATTCCGCCGTCGGCCTGTTGAATATGTCGTCCGTTTCTCCCTCCTCCACAATCTTCCCGTTTCTCATGACGATGACGTAATCCGAAATGGCTTTGACGACAGAAAGGTCGTGGCTGATGAAGATGTAAGAAAGGCCGTGCGTTTTTTGCAAATCGCGCAGCAGGTCGATAACCTGGCCCTGAACGGATCGGTCCAGCGCCGATGTAGGTTCGTCGAGAATGACGACATCAGGCTTAAGGATGATCGCGCGGGCAATTGCGATACGCTGACGTTGTCCGCCTGAAAACTCGTGAGGGTAACGGTTGCGGGCGGCGGGATCGAGACCGACTTCTTTCAGCGCTTCGATTGCGCGTTTGTCACGCTCCGCCCGGCTGAGTTGCTGCTCATGCACGAACAGACCTTCGGTGATTATTTCTCCGACCGTCTGTCTGGGCGAGAGAGAGCCATAGGGATCCTGGAACACCAGCTGCAGATGCCGTCGCAAAGGCCGCATGGCCTTTCGGTCGAGGCCGCTGATTTCCGTCGCGCCGAAGAAAATGCGGCCATTTGCATGGGCAAGACGCAAAAGCGCGCGACCGAGCGTGGACTTGCCCGATCCCGATTCACCGACGATGCCGATGGTCTGTCCCTGGTGAAGGCTGAGATTGACGTCATCGACGGCCCGAAACCTGCTGGGCTTCGACA
Organism: Agrobacterium tumefaciens str. B6; assembly: GCF_001541315.1. Lineage (GTDB taxonomy): Bacteria > Pseudomonadota > Alphaproteobacteria > Rhizobiales > Rhizobiaceae > Agrobacterium > Agrobacterium radiobacter. The sequence continues at coordinate 2,409 of NZ_LMVK01000010.1, forward strand.
GGAAGCCGCCGGGGATTTTATAATCGACTGTCACGTTCTGGCCGGAAAGAACGATCGGCGCCTCTTTACCGACTGCAGGCTTGTGCCCGCTGGGTTCTGCGTCAAGAAGCATCCTGGTGTATTCCGCCTGCGGACGATCGAAGATATCCTCCGTCGTGCCGGTCTCGACAATCTCGCCGCGGCGCATGACGGCGACGCGATCGGCAAAGTGGCGGACAACGCCGAGATCATGCGTGATCAGGACGATGGCCATGCCGAAGCGTTGCTGCAACGACTTCAGAAGGTCGAGAATCTGCGCCTGGATCGTTACATCGAGCGCAGTCGTCGGCTCATCTGCAATCAGAATGTCCGGTTCATTCGCGAGAGCCATGGCAATCATGACGCGCTGGCGCTGGCCGCCGGAGAGTTCGTGTGGGTAGCTGTCTATGCGCCGCTCCGGATCAGGAATTCCCACGAGCTTCAGGAGTTCGAGAACGCGTGCACGCGCTTGTCTTTTGCTGCCACCTTTGTGGTGGATGATCGGTTCGGCGATTTGCGCGCCTATCCTGTAGAGGGGATCGAGCGAGGTCATCGGCTCCTGGAAAATCATGGTGATTTTCGCGCCGCGGATGTCGTTCAGTTTGCTGACCGGCAGACCGATCAGCTCGCGCCCGCGATATTTTGCCGAGCCCTCAATAACGCCGTTGGATGCAAGCAGCCCCATGATGCCCATCATGGTCTGGCTTTTGCCGGAACCGGATTCGCCGACAACGGCGAGCGTTTCCCCCGGTTTGACGTCAAGATCGATGCCTTTAACGGCATTCACCGTGCCATCAGGCGTGGTGAAATCGACCTTGAGATTGCGGACGGTGAGGATGGTTTCAGATGTCTTGGTCATATCAACGATCCTTGGGATCGAGCGCATCACGCAACCCATCGCCCACGAAATTGAGCGAAAACAGGGTCAGCACGAAGAAGATCGCCGGAAATATCAGGAGCCATGGTGCCGATTGGATATTGTTGGCACCTTCGGAAATCAGCGCGCCCCAGCTCGTCAACGGCGCCTGCACGCCAAGACCGAGGAAGGAGAGGAAGCTTTCCAGAAGAATGACCTTGGGCACGACAACGGTGACGAAGACGACGACGGGCCCGATGGTATTGGGAATGATGTGGCGGCGGATGATCTGCCAGTCGCTCAAACCCAGGGCTTGGGCAGCACTCACGAATTCCCGCCGTTTCAAGGCAAGCGTCTGGCCACGCACGATACGTGCCATATCCAGCCATTCCACGGCACCGATGACCAGGAAGATCAGGATAAAGCTGCGGCCGAAAAAGACCACCAGAACGACCACCAGAAAGACGAAGGGCAGCGAATAGAGGATTTCGACGAAACGCATCATCACATTGTCGACACGCCCCCCGATATACCCCGCAGTCGCGCCGTAAACGACGCCGATCCCAAGCGAAACGAGACTGGCGAGAACGCCGACGGTGATCGAGATCTGCCCACCCAGCATCACGCGAGCCAGCATGTCGCGACCGTTCGAATCCGTACCGAAGAAGAAGTATTCGCGGTTTACCTCGCCTTCCAGCTTCAGCGTCCGGCCTTCATCTTCGGTGGCGACGACCTTCGTATTTTCGAATTCGTTGGCGCGGTCGAAATAACGTGTCGCGCGCGGGTCGATCGGGCTACTGGAGGTGATGGTTGCCGTGAAGGTCTGCCCCTCCACGGAAAATTCCTTCAGTTCCACGCGCGCGCGGCCTGCGACGCCCTCCATCACGCCCTGAAGGTTGTTCACATCCGGGCGTGGCTCAAGGCTTGGCGCCACGGAGACATAGGACGAAAACACCTGATCATAGGTGTGCGTAAGGAAATTCGGACCGATAAATGAGAAAAGCGTAATCAGCACGAGCATGATGGAGCCAGCCATGGCCGCCTTGTTTCGTTTGAAACGCAGGGCTGCCAGCTGGAACAGGCTTCGGCTTTTCACCGATGGTTGAGGGGCAATATTGCCGGAGATATCAGTCATGTCTGACCCTCGGATCGAGCAGGCCGTAGAGAATATCGACCACGAGATTGAACACGATGACAAAAATGGCGACGAGAACGACGGTTCCCATCACCAGCGTATAGTCACGATTGATGGCGCCAAGAACGAAATAGCGGCCGACGCCGGGGATCGTGAAGATCGTCTCGACGACCGCCGAACCGGTGAGCAGGGCTGCGGCACAGGGCGCGAGATAGGAAACGACCGGCAGCATCGCCGCGCGCATGGCGTGGAACACCACCACGCTGCGCGCTGGAAGACCATAAGCCTTGGCGGTGCGGATATGGTCCATCCGCAGAGCCTCGATCATGGCACCGCGCGTCAGGCGCGCGATAACCGCAAGCTGCGGCAAAGCGAGCGCGATCATTGGAAGAATGAGATATCGCAGCGATCCGTCGCCCCAGCTGCCTGCCGGCAGAAGCCCGAGCATGACAGCGAAGATCAGCGTCAGAACCGGTGCGACAACGAAGTTCGGCACGGTGACGCCGACTGTCGAAATCGACATGATCGAGAAATCGAAGGCGCTGTTCTGCTTGAGCGCGGCGAAGGTGCCGGCAAGAACGCCGCCCACCAGCGCCAATAGAAGAGCATAGCTGCCGAGTTCCAGCGAATAGGGCAGGCCCTTGCCGATCAACTGGGCGACGGTGTTGTCCTTGTAGATGTAGCTCGGACCGAAATCGCCGGTGACGGCATTGCCGAGATAGATGAGATACTGGCGCCACAATGGTTCATCCAGATGATAGGTTCTCATCAGGTTTTCCATCGTCTGCGGCGGCAGGGGGCGTTCAAGATTGAACGGACCGCCCGGTGCGAAACGCATCAGGAAAAACGAAATCGTGACGACGATAAACAACGTCGGCACGGCGCTCGCCAAACGGCGCAGAATAAACGAGATCATGGTTTTTCGGGCTCCGGCATGGCACGGTGGTTTCGGCCACCGTGCCAGTGCTGCTTATTCGGAAACGCTCAGAAAGCGGCTGAGGTGTTCGTTGGCAGCATTATCTTCCCAACCCTTGACGCGGTTGGAAACCAGCCAGAGATCGGCCTGCGTCAGAAGCGGAGCAACCGGCTGTTCCTTCATGAGGATCGTTTCTGCCTCATGCAGCAGCTTGGAGCGCGCTGCCGGATCCTTTTCGTCATAGGATTTCTTCATCAACGCATCATATTCGGCGTTGTTGAACTTGGCGTAATTGAAGGTCTTGTTGGAGGATATGGAAAGCGCGAGGAAGTTTTCCGCATCCGCATAGTCGGCAACCCAGCCAGCACGCGCGACATTGAATTTGCCGCCTTCCTGCAGGTAGCCATAGTGCGAGGCGACGTCGAGGTTCACCAGCGACACCTTTGCGCCAAAGGTGTTCTTCCACATATCTGCAATAGCGGTGGCAACACGCTCATGGTTCGGGTTGGTGTTGTAGCGGATTTCGACGGAAAGAGGTTTGCCGCCCTCACCGTAGCCGGCTTCCTTCATGAGTTTTAGGGCTTCGTCTTCGCGATCAAGCTGGGACAGCGTCGCAAAGTCGGCCTTGGCTGGCTCGCCGTAGGAAGCCATACCAGGGGGAACCATCGAGTAGGCCGGAACCTGAGAGCCGCTGTAGATTTCCTTGGCGAGGAAATCGCGGTCCACCGCCATCGACAGGGCTCGGCGGACCCGGACGTCGTTATAGGGCGCTTCGCGGGTATCGAAGGTGTAGTAATAGGTCGCAAGCGTCGGCGAAACGTGAACCTGTTCACCATAGGCCTTGCGCAGACGGTCGATCTGATCTGCGGAAAAATTGTAGGCGAGGTCCATTTCCTTCGCTTCGAAACGGCGAACGGATGCGGCCTGGTCATCCACCGGGTAGAAGATGACCTTATCGATCTTGGTGTTTGCTGCGTCCCAGAAACTGGTGTTCTTGACGACCGTCAGGCTGTCATTCGGGACATGCGCTTCGAGCTTGTATGCACCGTTCGAGACCATGACACCAGGCTTTACGAAGTTCGTGCCGTTCTTTTCGTAGCTCGCCTTTGAGATGGGCAGAGCCGCCTGATGGGCAAGCAGTTCAACGAAGAAGGGTGTCGGGCGCTCGAGTGTGATCTCAAGGGTCTTGTCATCCACCGCCTTCACGCCGAGCTGCTCAACCGGCGTTTCGCCCTTGTTGATCTTTTCGGCGTTCTTGATCGGGTAGAGAATATTCGCGTATTTTGCGGCGGTCTTCGGGTCCTCGACGCGCTGGTAGGAGAAAACGAAATCTCCAGCCGTTACCGGAGTACCATCTGACCACTTCGCATCCGCGCGCAGCTTGAACGTGTAGACTGTGCCATCCTCAGACAGCGTCCAGCTTTCCGCCGTACCGGGAATGATCTTGCCGGCAGCATCGTAAATGGTGAGACCTTCATAAAGGTCTTTCAGGATAAAGGCTTCGATGTTGATCGAGGTTTGTGCCTGATCGAGCGTCTGTGGTTCCCCAGCATTACCACGGTGCAGAACTGTTTCTGCAAGTGCGGAACTGGCACCGATCAGAAGCGATCCTACCAGCAGAGTGACGCGCGCTGTTGTTGTTATCGACATTGTTTTCTTTCCCCGTGAATATTTTAAGTCCACAAACAAGGCCAAATTGCTTCAAAGCGCAACCACAATAACGCAACCACAATAAATTGTGAGTTCTGGCGAAACCTCGCGTTTCACTTGGGTTGACGTACCCAGCCTCCCGAGCTTGACCCGAGAGTTTCTTGTAGAAAACTTTGGTGGGAACTCATCCGGCGGCAGGCTGTCGCGAAGCGAAGATGCCGGCCTTCGGGGGCCGAACGGTTCGCGCCGCGACCTTGCCGATGCATTATCCCTTTATCCCGCTCGCAGCGATACTGGAGATGAACAGCCTCTGCAGGCAGAGATAAAAGATCAGCACCGGCAGCGTGATGATGGTGAGATAAGCCATCACCTCACCCCAGGGTGTGTTGAGCTGGAAGAAATATTGCAGCCCCACCATCACCGGCCTGTAGGCCTCGGACTGGGTGACGAGAAGCGGCCATAGATATTGCTGGCTGTACATGACGAGAAACTTCAGGATCGCAGCCGTTGCGATGACCGGGCCGCTGAGCGGCATCACCACCTGCGCGTAAATCCGCAGCCAGCCGGCCCCGTCGATGCGCGCCGCCTCCAGCAACTCCTTCGGCAAATCCTTGAAATATTGTACGAAGAGGAAAATCGTCAGCCCGTCTGCGATCCATGGAATGATCTGCACATGCCAGGAATTGAGCCATCCCCAGGTGAACCCATTGCTGCCGATCCATGGCAGATTGTTGACTTCCAGCAGCAGCGGCACGGCAATGGTTTCAAAGGGAATGATGAGGGTGGCGAGGATGACCGAGAAGAGCACATCCTTTCCACGCCAGTTCAAAAAGGTGAAGGCGAAGGCGGCAAGCGAGCCAAGCAGCAGGGCGAGAAAGACGGTAACGCCCGTTACCAGCACCGAGTTGAATATGAAGGTCGCAATCGGCGCTCGGGCAAAAGCCGCAGTGTAGTTTTCGAGCGAAAGGTCTCCCACCGGCAGGAAGGCTCGTATCGACGTGGCATCACTGAGCAGCTGGTCGTTCGGTTTCAGTGACGAGAAGCCCATGAACAGCAGGGGCAAAATGAAGATCGCCGCGAAAGCCAGCATGAGTACATAGTTGCCGATGAGAAAAGCGAGGCTTTTGCGTTGTCCGGCCTGCATCATTGCTTCTCCCTTGTCAGGTATCGCTGGGTGAGCGATATGCACAGGACAAGCAGGAACAGGACGACCGAGATTGCCGAACCTGCCGCGATGTCCTGCTGTCGGTATCCCCGCTCAACCGCCTGATAGACGATGCTCTGCGTCGAATCGCGGGGTCCGCCCTTGGTCATCACATCGATCTGCGCAAAAAGGGCAAAAGCCTGCATGGTAATGACGATGATAATCAGCACGGCCGTGTTGCGCAGCAGCGGCCAGGTTATCATGCTGAACTTCTGCCAGCGGCTCGCTCCTTCGATATCAGCCGCCTCGTAAAGATCCGGAGAGATTGTTTGCAGGCCGGAAAGCCATATGACCATGTGGAAACCGACGCCCTGCCAGACTGACATCACCAGAATGGCCCACAGGGCGGTATCGGTTCTGCCCAGCCAGTCGACTGGCTGGAACAGCCCGAAGCTCATGTAACTCAAAAGGCTGTTCAGAAGACCGTTATCCGCCGCATAGATAAACCGCCAGAGCAGGGCCACCACCACCACCGACAGCACCACAGGCATGAAGTAGATCGCACGGAAAATCGTGACGCCGGGAATCTTCTGGTTCACCAACAGGGCAAGAAACAACGCAAGTGCTGCCTGAACCGGCGCAACGACCGCCACGAAGGAAAGCGTATTGACGAGTGCTGTCAAAAACACAACGTCGCGCGCCAGAATGACGATCTGGTTCTCGCCCCAGGTGAAGCTCTTATATTCCCGCATCCCTTCCAGATGGGGATAGTCGGGATTGTTGCGGGTGAAATTGCGAATTCGCGGATAGGAGATGGCGCCATCCGCACCCTGCTTGAGGCTCCCATCCGCCTCCCTTTCCGGCTCGAGCGTGAGCACGCCGATACCCAGCAGCCGGGTGTAGTTTTCAACGCCGACAAACTCGGTGGGATTGGGAGATGTCAGCCGCTGGTTGGTGAAGGAAAAACCGAGCCCCAGCAGAAAGGGCGTGATCAGGAACAGCCCGATCAGCACCATGGCCGGTCCAGCCATGAACCAGCCCGTGAAACCGTCCCGGGTCAGTTTCCCCTTTGAGGAAAAGAGCGCCATCGATCACATGCCCCTATTTGGGTTGGTAACCGGAATTACGCTCTATGTTGTTGTTTATCTCGTCGGTTGCATTGTCCAGCGTATCGGCCACATCCGCGCCATTGGCAATGTCGGACACGGCCTTGGAAAAGACCGGCGAGATGAAGGCGTAAGCTGGCGTCACCGGACGCAATGTTCCCTGACGCTTGGAGAGCTCGAAGAAAACCTCGAGCTGGCCGCCCTGCTTGTAATTTTCCGTCATCTGGGCCGCTGAAGACGTGGCCGGGATCAGGCCGATCGCATCGGAGAACTGCGCGAGATATTTGTCCTGTATGGCGAATTCGATGAAGGCGGATGCGCCTTCCGGATGTTTGCTGGTGGCCGACACGCCAAACTGCCAGGATCCCGCACCGATCTTCGGACCGTTCCCGAAATCAGGGGCCGGCAGGAACAGCAGATCGTTCCCATATTTCTCCAGAGCCTTCACCGCCACCCAGTTGCCCATCCATTGCAGGGCGTGGCGACCTTCCAGAAATCCGGTTTCATGGTCGGCAGGCGACTGCGAAGTTCCGGGCGCGAGCTTCTTCTGGAACAGGGATTGCCACCACTCCCCGAACTTGATGGCACTGTCTCCGTTAAGGACGTTCTCGGCGGTTTGATAATTTTCCTTGTCGATCAAACTGCCGCCGAAGCTTTCCAGAAACGGGCTGAAGGCATAGCTGTACCATTCGGTTTTATCGGCCATGCCGAGGTCGATCGCATAGTCGAACTTGCCGCTGGCCGCGAGCTTTTCGAGCGCTGCATTAAATTCTTCGCCGCTCCATGGCTGGTCCAGCGTTGGAATGCGAATGCCATTTTCATCGAGAACAGATTTGCGGGCAAAGACCGCGACGGCTGCGTCCCACAGGCCGACTGAATAGAGCTTGTCTCCCCACTTCCCGACGGCGCCCGGCAGGAAATTGGCAAGCTTTGCCTCATCGATCTGCAGTGGCTGCAGATAACCGGACCACGCCCAGTTTGGCATGTTCGGGCCGTCGACATCCAGAATGTCAGGCAGCTTGTTGGAGAGCGCAGCGGCGGTGACGGACTCATTATATGCGCTCTGGGGAAATTCCTGAAGCGAGACCCGCCAGTCTGACTGAGACGAATTGAAGTCTTCGATAATGCCCGCCAGGATCTTGCGTTCTTCAACATTGCCCGCACCATGATACCACATCGTCAGGTCGGTTTGTGCCAATGCGGCAGTGGAAAAAAGCATCGACAGGGCAGTGGCTGCTCCGGCAAAAATGGCTTTGGTGGTCATAGATGGTCCTCCTCCTGAAGAAGGGTAACTTCACCATCTACAGATTGTTCCGCAGAAAATTCGCATTCGGACAACAGTGTCCTATTGCGAAAGCCTCGTTACGGCGGCTGCAAGTTCCGCTCCATCTCCGCCGTTGCGGCAATCTTTTGCAGCATACGCTTGGGGACGTTCGATCCGTTGACCGGCCCCGAGCGTATGCTGTCTGCCTTTGAAGCAGTGATTCCTGGCGGCCTCGGCCCGATCCGGGGAACGCCGGCCGGCGTCGTCGTTCTCGGTATCTCCCAGGCGGCTGGCAATAGGTGGCTCCAATGGCTTGTTTCGCTGCAAACCGAGTCGTAATCGGCTGCGAAAGGTTCCAGGAACCTTACGACTAAACCCGGTTAGCGATCACACAACGCCGTTGATAGAGCCAGATAAGACCTAGTCCCTTTTTTGTTCAATCGAAACCGTTGCAGTCCGGCCCGCTATCAGTTGCACGCCATCAGGGATCTCGTCGATCGATATCCGCACCGGAATCCTCTGGGCCAGACGAACCCATGAGAATGTTGGTGCCACACTTGCGAGAGCACCTGCGGAATCGCTGCGCTCCCGATCCTCGATGCCGGCCGCGATGCTTGCGACGTGCCCGATCACAGGTTCAGGCTCACCCATGATGTCGATCCTCACCCGATTGTTGACGTGGAGCCGGGGAAGCTTTGTCTCTTCGAAATATCCTGCGACATAGATGGATTCTCTTTCTACCAGCACCCCGATGGCATTACCCGAAGAGACATAGTTTCCGCGGCGCAGAGAGAAGTTCGTGACGACCCCAGTTGCGGGCGCTTTCACGGTTGTCCGCTCCAGGTTGAGCGCGGCGAGATCCCGGGTGGCAAGCGCAGATTGATATGAAGCGTCTGCCTGATGCATCTGGCTTTCCGCCTGCTGCTGCTGCTTCAGGCTGGCAGCCTCTTTCGAGGCGAGCAACTGATATCGTTCGAAATCGGCTCTTGCCAGTTCCGCGGAAGCCCTGGCGCTCCGCACCTGAGCTTCCGCGTCACGCAGTGCAAGCTCGAAACGAAGTGTTTCGATACGAAATAGCGTTGCGCCTTTCTCCACCCACTCGTTGTCCGACACCAGAACTTCCGTGACGGGGCCGGAGACATCGGGAGCCAACCTGACAATGTCGGCACGGACATGAGCGTCGCGGGTCCATGGCGCTTCCATGTAAAACGACCATAGGTGCATGCTCAGCACCGCAGCACAAGCGACCATAGACAGGGTCAAAAGAACCTGACCCGAAATATGTGTGACATTCTTCATCTTTGAAACCAGCTCATAGCAATTGAAAACACGCCGAGAAGGGTGACGTAGAGTGCGACGTTGAACAGCGAACGATGCCATACCAGCCGATAGAACCCGATCTTGGAGAGAGCCGATGCAAGAGCGCGGAGGACGCCGTAGGTGAACAGGGCGAGCGCCGCGAACGATGGCAGGAAGGCGCCATAGAGATCGAATTGTCCGGTCATGCCGCCATCTCGCTTGCAGGTGGCGTCGAGAAGCCCGGCGGATCAGCGTCCGGCGCAAGGCAAACACGAAGGGCGACGACCTGCACCAGAAGCTCCCGTTCCGCAGCCGCCGTGAGAGTGCCCGGAGCGGAAAGAACAAGCTCGTCCAAAACCGCAAGGGCATTTTCCAATGACTCACGGCGTCTGGTGGACTTCAGGTCGTATAGCCCTTCCACTGCCTTGAAGACGGCTTCCATTTTACAACGAACTGGCTCGGACGCTTCATCCGCAAGCCGCTGCATCTCCGCCACATGAAGGCCTGTGCGCAAATCCCGAATAAGATCGGCATTCGCGGCATCGGAAGTCGATGGGAGTTTTGCCGCTCGCGAAGCAAACAGACCGGCGATATCGATGACGTGATGATGCGTGACATGAGCGTCTGCATGTCTGCCGGCGGCGATTTTCGCAACGTGCCTCTGCGTAACGGAAAAAAGCCTTCTAGCGTTCGTCTCCGCCCTTACGGACCGGAAGATACCGCAGACTATAATCGTCCAGACCATGGCAAGTACGGTGGCAATCCCCGTGTTCGAGAATGTGATGAAGTCACTGCTCTGGTGTGACTGGAGTGTGAGGAGAAGGGGAAAATTTATGCACAATCCCATGCCGACGAGTGCCAGCGACGGCACCGCGAGACTTATTCCCGCCGGGATCAGGAATAGCCCAAGTGCCGCGACGAGCGGCACGAAACCGTCGATCGCCGGAAGGATCGCGAAACCGTAGACGAATGCTGCGATGACAGAGCCAATCGTTACGCGGACAAACTTGCGCATCGCCGGAACCGGATCATCCATTGTGGCAAGGAGGCAGCAAGTGACCCCTGATATCTGCGCAAACGTCATTCCATCTGGCCAGCCGCTTGCGATCCAGAAGAAGATCGATGTCGCCAGGCAGATCGCCACTGAAAGCGCCGACAGCGAAGCCATTCCGATGTCGCGATGCTGGGCTGGCATTGTCTCGGGCGCCGTGAAGCGGCGGGTCGCTCTCGCCGTATTCTCTTCTTCCAGAGATTCTCGAAGAGTGCGGCACTCGTCGGATATCCGAAGAATATTCACGAGATTCCGCGAAGCGTTGGCGAGGAGAAGATTTTCCCAGGAATGAAGCGTATCGGACGGAGCAAGCGCATCGATCTCGACTTTCAGGCGTTCTGGGGTATTCGTCGAACGAGAAGCCACCCGTGCAATCACAACCAGAGCCCATTGCGCGCCGGAGGTATTCAGCCTGGTCAATGAGCGCCGCAAATCTTCGAGTTCAGCCAGTAATGGAAGCAAGGACACCATTCGGTGCTGCAGCGATCGGGTCAACGAAACAGCACGTCGATATCTGGAGCCGTCATATTGAAGATGCGTCGTAAACGAGCGCATTTCCACAGCATCCGCCGCGAGACCTTGTCGCTCCATCCTGCTCTGGATTTCGCTTACCTCTCCGACTGCCGTCGTGGCGAGGAGCGTTCGCGTCTTTGCCATCCATGCGTCGATCCGACCGACGAGAACGTTGCCCACATGGGCAGGAAAGACGACATGGCTGACGATCGAGGCGCACGTGATGGCAAGACCGATCTCCTCAATGCGCGATACGACCGTATCAAACGTGTTTGCGGGAGCCGTGACCAGCGGCAAACCCGCAAGAAGCACCGTATATCCGGCCAGTAGCGGAACATAGCTTCGGGGCGTGCGGTCGAGAAGACTGATGAAGGTGCATACCGAGACCCAGGCAATGATCGCGGCAGAAAGCAGTATAGGCTCGTTTGCGAGGGTGGGAACCATGAGGATCGTCGCGCCGCCGCCGATGAGAGTTCCGAGCAGTCGATAGACTGACTTGGAGGAGATCGCGCCCGAAAGCGGATGAGCGACGATGTAGACCGTAGCTACCGCCCAAAACGGTCGAGGCAGATCGAAGCTGATGGCGATGAAATAAACCAGCATTGCCGCTGCGAACGTCTTCAAGGAAAAAATGACGTTGGCGGTGGTGACGACCGGGCGGGTGCTCACGCCTCATCTCCCGGCCGGGAGCTTCCGGTGGGGAGGTCTCGCTGGTTGTCGGCATCGGTGAGAGCGTAGATTGCCGGTGAAACATAGCAGAAGGGCGGTGCCGCCAGGCAGGCATTCATATAGGCTTCAGCCGGGTCGGCACACGAAACAGTCGAGGTGGCTTTGGGCCGGCGGGCAAGGAACGTGTGGATTTTCAAGAGGAAGGTGCGTGTAAGCTTCCTCAAAAAGGTTATGCGCGTGGACCCGACCCGCTTGCGCGGTGCGGGCAGGATGCAAAGTCTGCGAGAGCACCTGTGAGGCAATCGAATTTCAGTCCGTACTATATCGGACCACCAGTGAGGGTCGTTCTTTTGAATTGCCATCGTCATTCTCCGAAATCTTTTCGGATGATCCTATCGACAAGGCAGTCGGAGGAATTTAGATATCCTCTCAAATGATCACTAAATCCAACCAGCCTCCGATGTCTCTTTCCGCAGCTCTCTTCGACCATGAGCTCGAAGAGTCCACGGCGCGAGCGCATGCCTTCAGGATCGACGTATCGCAAAACGAGCGCGAAGCTCCCGAGCACCAACATCGCAAGGGCCAACTCGTCATGGCTTTGCGAGGCGGGATCACCTGTCGCGTTCCAAGCGGGATGTGGATGGTGCCGCCTCATTGTGGTGTCTGGGTTCGAGGGGGGATGCCGCATAGCAATGTCGCGACCGCCAATGCTCGTCTGTTCTTCCTGTTCATTGAGCCGGGCGCCGCCGACCTTCCGGACCGGTGCTGCACGCTTTCCCTATCCCCGCTTGTCAGGGAACTTATCATCGAGATGGCTGACCAGTCCGAAGTCGCGATGGTGGATGCCGAACTCTTCACCACACTGCTTCTATCGGCCTTGTCGCGTATGCCCATAGAGGATCTGCATCTGCCGATAACCGATGAACCTCGGCTTGCTCGGATCGCGTCGGCACTGGTCGGCGATCCTTCTGACCGAAGCACGATAGCGCGATGGGCGACACGAGTGGCGTTAAGCGAAAATTCCCTCGCCCGTCTCGTTCAACGGGAGACCGGCCTGACTTTCGGGCGTTGGCGGCAGCAGTTACAGTTGATCATCGCGCTGCGAAGTCTTGCAGCGGGGGCAACAGTGCAGCAGGTTTCGGGCGACCTTGGGTATGAGTCCGTATCTGCCTTCATAACGATGTTCAAGAAAGCGCTCGGTACATCTCCGGCCAGGTATCTCAAGACCTTCGACCAATAATCATAAAGGGAATGCTGTCACTAAAGCGCAGGTGGGGCTTGAACAAGTTTTGATGGAGAGTCGCCTGTCAGCTCTATTCGGCCTATTCTGACTGAGCCCTCAATCTGCCTGTTCAAGAGCCTTCGGACTCAATCCTGACGGCCCTGTTTCCCCGGCCAGGCCGTCAGCGCGACGTCGACCAGAGCCTTCAATCTTGCCGTACATGCGCCATCACATGCCTGCGCAGACATGCCCTGAATGATGGCGCCATAAAAGCGCGCGAGGGTATCCGTGTCCGTTTGCTCGGGCAGTTCGCCTTCGCTGACGGCGCGGTCGAACCGCGTCTTGAGAATCTGCATTGCCGCCTCGCGCCACGCTGCCGCTGTGCGGGCGACAGAGGCGTTTTCTTCCGAATGCTGGAGAACGGCGGTAGACACGATGCATCCGCGCGGCTTGTCCGGCTGGGTGTCTCCTTCGGCAATGTCGTAGAGATAAGTGGCGAGCGCCTCGTAGGCCGGTATTTTCGCCTGCAGCATTTCGGAACGGCGTTGGCTTTGCTGCGCGATGCTATGATCGAGCGCCAGCCGGAATAATTCTTCCTTTGAACCGAAGGTCGCGTAGAGGGACGGCGGGGTGATGCCCATCGCATGGGTAAGGTCCGCTATCGAGGTTCCCTCATAGCCGCGTTCCCAGAACAGCCGGGCTGCGACATCGAGCCCTGCATTCCGATCGAGCAGACGCGGTCTGCCGCGTTTTCGCGTTGTTTCAGTCATTATTATATCGATCACTATAAAAACATTGACAGACTATGATTGGCTTTTATTATATCGATCGCTAGTTAAATCGCAACGGAGTGATCCATGTCCCGAAAACTATCAAACAAAGTCGCCCTCATAACGGGCAGTTCACGCGGTATTGGCCGCGCCGCCGCCCTGGCGTTTGCGAAAGAAGGTGCAGGTCTTATCGGCGTCCATTACGGCGCAAATCTCGATGCCGCACAGGCAACGATCCGCGAGATCGAGGCCCTCGGTTCGAAGGCTGTCGCGCTCAATGCCGATCTGCGGGCAGGGAAAGCAGCGACCGACAGCTTGTGGGAGCAGTTTAAGGAAGCCGCGATCGCTTTCACCGGCGCGCCATCGCTTGATATTCTCGTCAACAATGCGGGCATTGCCCCGGCGACACCGTTGAAAGAAACAACGGAGGCCGCGTTCGACGAGTTGATGACGATCAACTTCAAGGCGCCATTCTTCCTTATTCAGGCTGTCGCTGATCATCTCCGCGACAATGGCCGGATCATCAATGTTTCGACCGGTTTCACGCGCATTGCGGCGCCGACGCATCCGGCCTATGCGGCATCCAAGGGTGCGCTTGAGACATTGACACTGGCACTCGCCCCGGAATTCGGCCGGCGCGGAATTACGGTCAATTCGGTTCTGCCGGGTGTTACTGAAACCGACATGAACGCCGAATGGCTGGCAGCGCCGGAGGCCCGTGCCGGTGCCGAGGCCCTGTCCGTCTTTTCACGTATCGGTCGCGCCGACGATATTGCTGACGTCATCACATTCCTTGCCTCGGATGATGCCCGCTGGACGACTGGACAGATGATCGATGCGACAGGCGGTGCGCGGATTTGATCCCGCGAGCGTAGACTTGGATGACGGGTGTCGGGCGGTTTCGCTCGACGCCCGGATGAGGTGGTGGGGCGGCTGTAGTCCTCCTCCTAGGGCAGGTTTCGTATATCCGGGGCCGCGCCGCTGACTTTGTCGGCCTGCCTCATCTGGTTGCCGGCGTTATCCGTGCTTGCGCGCCCACCGCAGGTTCTGGGTTTGCCCGCCATAACCATAGGCGTCGCCATCAACAGCGTGAACCAGGACATAGCTCGCCTCGTGCACGGGGCCTACCAGCGCGTTCATCCCGTCATAGACCCGCCGGACCCATTCGGTCGTTTCATCCTTTATGTTGGTGTGCTCGGTAATCGAAACCTCGACATAGAAGCTTCCGATCTTCTGGTCGGCGACACTCGATCCGGCAATGATCCAGTCCTCGGGATCGGCACTCTCGACGAGAACCGCGGTGACGGCCGGGTCCTTGTGCAGGATTTCCGCCGTGAGGCGAGAGAGCAGCGCCGCGACTTCCAGCTTTGGGTCGCTTCCGTTTTGGGGTTTGGTGTAACGCGCTTTGATCATGGGCATGGTCTTGTCTCCTTGTTGCCGAGACACCTTGCGCAAATTTCTTCATAATGAGAAGATGAGGATAGATATTCCATACATAGTGATTTCATATGATTGATCTTGAGAGCGTTCGCCTGTTCATTTTTTCCGTCGAGCTCGGCAGCCTGACAAAGGCGGCCGAGGCGGCGGGAACCGTGCAACCGGTCGTCAGCCAAAAATTGAAGTTGCTGGAGCAGCGTGTCGGCAGGCGGCTGATCGACCGTTCGCCGCGTCATCTGCGGCTCACGGAGGATGGTGAGGGGTTTCTGCCGAAGGCGCGCGAGTTGCTCGCCAAACACGAGGAAGCACTGACCTTCAATCATGAATCACCGCTGCACTTCAGCCTGGCTGCGAGTGACCATGCGATCGGGGGCCGCCTTTCGACGGCCATAAGAGCGGTGCGTGCGGCACTTCCTGCCAATGCGGTGATTGAAGTGAATGTAGGCTTTTCCCGGCACGTGAAGGAAAATTTCGCGTCCGGACAGGCGGACGCCGTCATTTTCAGGCGCAACGGCGGTGGCTCTGACGGCGAAATCCTGCGTACTGACAAGCTGGGATGGCGGGCCGCTCCAGACTGGCGGCCACGCGCGAACAGCGCCATCCCGCTGGTGTCGCTGGGAACCGGGTGTGGAGTCCGGGAAATTGCGGTGTCGGAGCTTAGAAGAGCCGGCGTGGATTGGCGCGATGCGTTCACCGCCGGAAGCTGCTCGGCGCTCCATGAAGGAATTCTTGCGGGAGCGGGTGTCGCGCCGCTCGGCGATATTAGCGCCCGTGGCCTGCCCGACAGGGGTGCGGAACTCGGGCTGCCTTCGTTGCCGCCTTCCGATATCGTTCTTCTTTCCCGTGCAAGAACGCCGGCACACGCATCGGCGATCAGGGCGCTGGCCGCAGCCGTATCGGGCACCGGCGATTAGGTGAAGGGGCGGGCGTGCTTTAGTTTCCGGCTGCTGTTCGCAGCCCACGGTCAAGTGCGAAGCGCCTTCCTGATATCAAAACCATTCGGGAGGCACGCTTTACGCTATCAATGGGGATCATCCCTTTGTGGATAACGTATAGTGACGTCAGCTCGCATTGCTCAAATCCATGTAAGCGGGTTCAAACTCGTGGCCATCGGGATCGGCGAAGGTGCGGAGATACATGAAACCCAGATCCTGCGGCTCTCGAACATCCGCCTGTCCGCCCGCTTTTGCCGCGGCGTCAACCATGGCATCCACCTCTTCGCGGCTGTCGCGCGAAAGAGCAATCAGCATGCCGTTTGTTTTGTGAGCATCGGCGATCGGTTTGGCGGTGAAGGTCTTGTAATAGTCATGCCGCAGTAGCTGGAATGTAATCGTGTCCGACCACACCATCGAACTTGCGTCTTCGTTGGAGAACTCCTCGTTCTTCACACAGCCGATTGCCCCGTAGAAGGCGGTTGAAACAGCCAGGTCTTTGACCGGCAGGTTCAGGAAAATCATTCTGGCCATTGTCTTTCTCCTCATGTTGGAACGGAATTACAGGAAGGTCTGCTGGAAGGTCTCACTCGGATGGATGCAGATGATCTCCAGCCGGTCCGTACCGATATTTTCGAAGCGATGGGGGATATTGGCAGGCCCGACGACGATGTCTCCCGACGAGCCCCGCGCCCTCTGATCGCCGATTGTGAACTCGGCCTCGCCTTTGCGCACCACCCAGGTTTCGGCATAGGGGTGAACATGCAGATCAGGGCCGCGACCCGGATCGGCATTGACGAGAAAGATGGATACGGCGCTTCCGTATTCGTATCCTTCATAACGCACTGTCCGGCTCTCGCCGGGCTTCGGCTCGTGATGACGGCGTATGGAAAACATCTGGTCTCCTCCCTGAGACAAAACTATCTTCGCGAGAAGATATATGTGCGATTTATCTTCCTGTCAAGATATCTATCTTCTCGCAAAGATATATTCACGGAGCAGGCAAAGCCGTATATGGTTTTCAGAGTGGTAATGGGGTGATGAGATGAAGCAGGCGATGCCGGACACGACGGCGGATCGGACGATTGAAACTGACAGGGAAGATCATGTGGATCGTCTCCGTGGCCAGTGGGCGCGGGAACTGCCTGATATCGATACCGAGCCGATGGCTATCTTCGGGCGCGCCAAACGGCTCAGCAACCTTCTGGCACCGTCAATAGAAGAGACATTCGCCGGCTTTGGTCTCGATCGCGGCGAGTTCGATGTTATTGCCACATTGCGCCGGTCGGGACCGCCCTACCAGCTGACGCCGACGGAGATGTACACGACGCTGATGCTCTCTTCAGGCGGCCTGACGCACAGGCTCGACCGGTTGGAAAAGGCCGGCCTCATCGAGCGCAGAAAATCGAAGCTTGATGGGCGCAGCGTCGTTGTGTGCCTTATGCCGGCCGGCATCGAGCTGGCGGAAAAGGCGTTTCGCCGGGACATGAGAAGCGAACTGAATTTCCTGCAGGGCCTCACTCCGGACGAGCGCGAGAACCTCGCGGCGCTGCTGAAAAAACTGGTGCTGGATATCGAGGCCCGGGTGTAGCTTCTGGTGCAAATCAGAGGCTGTTACCGCGCACCTACGGTTTGCGCCGCCACCAGCCGGGATGTCGTAGAAGGTATTTTCTAAAGAGATCATTGTGTTTTCCAGGTCTCGAGCAGCATCCTCACAAATTTTTCGGCGGCTGGGGAAAGAGCACTGCTTCGCCTTTGCACGATGCCGATCGTACGGGAGACCACCGGGTTGACGATCGGCCGGGTGATGAGGAATGGATGATCGTCCTGCGGCGTTGCCAGCCGCGGCAGGACTGAAATCCCAAGACCGGCTTCGACGAGACCGAGCGATGTGTTGAGATGCGTGACCTCATAAAACCAGTTCAATTTCAGATTGTGCCGTGCAAGCGCGCTGTCCAGAAGCGTCCTGTTGCCGCTTGAACGATCCACGACGACCAGCGGATAGGCCTCCAGCTGGTCCCACTCGATCGTTTCGAACGCTGCCAGAGGGTGGTCTTTTCGCATTGCCAGCACGAAGGGGTCATCGATGAGTGGCTCGAATGAAAGCTCGGGATCGGAATTGCCCATCAGGTTGATGCCGAATTCCACCTCGCCTCTGGCGACCGCCTGCAGACCCTCATTGGCTGTCAGATCCCTGATCCGCAGCCTTATGTGGGGATATTGCTGGCTGAAGGTCTTGATAACGGTCGGAAGAAAGTAAAAAGCGGCAGTGGGGACGCAGGCCATCGTAATAAGCCCGCGCCTTTGCGCGCCGTCCTTCATGGCAAAAAGCGATCCGTCAAATTCCTCGAGCATACGCCGGACGAGCGGCATGACTTCCTGCCCCATGGCGGTAGGCGCGACGTGGCGCGTCGTTCTTTCCAGAAGTGGCGCCCCGATGGCCTGCTCCAGTTTCTGGATGCGGCGGGTGAGCGCCGGTTGCGAGATGTGCAGCGCCTCGGCGGCCCTGTGGAAACTGGCGAGTTCAACCACCGCTTGAAATGCCCGCAGATCCAGAATTTCACAATTGATGCTCATAACGCAATAAAACTCCAAAACATTGCATTTAACAGATTAGACTCTTTTGCTCATATTGCAACAACACGGCGTATTGATCCGCCAAATGCAATATTGAGGCAACCCATGAACGATCTGCTGAAGATACCCTGTGTGCTGATGCGCGGTGGAACGTCGCGTGGACCGTTCTTTCTTGCATCCGATCTTCCGCGTGATCGAGCAGACCGGGACGCGGCCCTTCTTTCCATCATGGGGTCGGGCCATCCGTTGCAGATCGACGGCATTGGCGGGGGCAATCCGGTCACGTCCAAAGTTGCGATTATCGGACCTTCCACGGTCAGGGGCGCCGACATAGATTATCTGTTCGCACAGGTTCGGACCGACAGGCAGTATGTCGACTATTCGCCAAACTGCGGAAACATGCTGGCCGCCGTCGGCCCCTTCGCCATCGAAGCGGGGCTTGTCGAAGCGCAGGGCAACGATACTCTTGTGAGAATTCATAACGTGAATACCGGCAAGCTGATCGAGGCGAAGGTCCCGACACGCGGCCGCGAGGTTATTTATCTCGGCGACGCCTCGATCGACGGTGTTCCGGGCCTGGCGGCGCCCATCGCATTGACATTCATGGATGCAGCAGGTGCGAAAACCGGCAAGCTGCTGCCCACCGGAAAGCCGGTTGACGTGATCGATGGGGTCAACGTGACGGCCATAGACTGCGCCATTCCGATGGTTCTCATCCGCGCAGCAGATCTCGGCATGACGGGTTACGAGGATCCGCAAACCCTGAGCGCCAACAAAGACCTTATTGAACGGATGACGCGCATCCGCATTGAGGCTGGAAAGTTGATGGGAATGGGTGATGTAAAAGACATGGTCATTCCGAAACCGGTGCTCGTTGCGCCCGCCCGTAAAGGTGGCACTCTCTCGGTACGGTATTTCATGCCTAACGAGTGTCATCCCGCACTGGCGACGACCGGTGCTGTTGGCATCGCAACGGCGGCTGTCACCAAAGGCTCCGTCGCATATGATGTGGCCGGAGGCCTTTCGGTGCCCACCCAGATCCGCATCGAACATCCCGCCGGCTGCCTCGACGTGCAGTTGGAAATGCGAAACGGCGCAATAACGGCCGGACTTGTAAGGACGGCGCGCAGGCTTTTCGAAGGCTTTGCCTTCGCCAAACCAACCGCTGCGATTGAAGACGCAGCCTAGACGCGGCCATAGTGGCGCAAAATATAGTCAAACCGGGAGGAGACCCTTATGCGTAAATATCTGCTTGCAACCGCCGCGCTCTGTGCGCTGGCGGCATCCGCCAATGCCGAATCCGTCAGAATGAGCGTTGGCTCGTACAACCTCAACAACCTGCCTTTCCCCGTGGCCGCCAGTCTAGGCTTCTACAAGGAGGAAGGCCTTGATGTAACGACCGAGAACTTTGCCCAGGGTGGCTCGAAGGTGCTTCAGGCACTGGTTGCCGGTTCCACCGACGTTGCCGTGGGTTTCTACGATCATACGATCCAGATGCAGTCGCAGAACAAGCACGTGGTCGGCTTCGTGCAGCTCGCCCGTAACTCGGGTCTGGTTCTCGCCGGCAAGAGCGACACCGATTTCGATCCGGCCAAGCCCGAGACGATCAAGGGCAAGAAGGTCGGCATCACGTCGCCCGGCTCCTCTTCGGACTTCTTCATTCGCTACTACATGAAGCAGCATAATCTCAGCGACAACGACATTTCCATCATCGGTGTCGGTTCGGGCGCTGCGGCCGTTGCAGCCCTGCAGCAGGGCAAGATCGATCTGCTCGTCAATTACGACCCTGCCGCGACCATCGTCGTGGAGCGCGGGCTCGGCAAGATCCTCATCGATGCCCGTAGTGATCAGGGCGCCAAGGATGTCTACGGCGGCATCTATCCGACATCAGTTCTTTACGCGACGCAGGATTATATCAACGCCAATCCCGAAGTGATCCAGAAGGTCACCAATGCAACGGTTCGGGCTCTGCACTGGATGAAGCAGCATTCTGCGGAAGAAATCGTCGCAAAG
Source organism: Agrobacterium tumefaciens str. B6 (assembly GCF_001541315.1). GTDB lineage: Bacteria > Pseudomonadota > Alphaproteobacteria > Rhizobiales > Rhizobiaceae > Agrobacterium > Agrobacterium radiobacter. Next base: position 22,981 of record NZ_LMVK01000010.1, read on the forward strand.
CTTCCCGATGATTTCGTGTCCGGCGACAAGCAGACTTACATCAAGGCAGTTGAAGCGGCCAAGGCGATCTTCTCCGAAGATGGCAAGTTTGAGCCTGCCGATCTCGAAACGCCGCTGGCCGTCCTGAAAAGTTTCAACGATGCGGTCGCAAAGGCGACGATCGATCTCAACACCACCTACACCAACAAGTTCGTCGAGGCCGCGGCCTCGAAGGCCGCAAACTGAGAGGCCGCCATGTCTTCGCCAGCCAGAAAGCTAGAACCCGTGACGGAACTCAAACCCCAGCCGATGGTGGCAATCGACGACGTGACCATGGCGTTCGGTTCGTTTGTTGCCGTGCAAAACGTAAATCTCAAGGTCGGCGATGGCGAGTTTCTCTCCATCGTTGGGCCGACGGGATGCGGAAAGTCCACCATTCTCAACGCCATCGCGGGCCTGTTGAAGCCAGCGCAGGGCAAGGTTTCCATCGACGGTTCGCTCGTCAAGGGCGTACAGAACAACATCGGATATCTGTTCCAGCAGGACGCGCTTCTTCCCTGGAAGACCGCGTTTCAGAATGTCGAGCTTGGCTTGATGTTCCGCGGCGTTCCCGAAAATGAGCGGCGCGCCAAGGTTCAGGCCTGGCTTGAAAAGGTTGGCCTGAAGGGTTTCGGAGACCGTTTTCCGCACCAGCTCTCCGGTGGACAGCGCAAACGCGTGCAGATGGCGCAGGCGCTCATTACCGAGCCGAAGGTCATCCTGATGGATGAACCCTTCTCCGCATTGGATATTCATACCCGCCACCTCATGCAGAATGAATTGCTGCGCCTGTGGCAGGAGGATCGCCGTGCGGTGGTGATGATCACCCATGATCTGGAAGAGGCGATTGCGCTCGGAGACCGGGTTGTCGTTCTCGCTGCAGGCCCGAAAAGCAGAGTCATCGAGAGTTTCCCTGTCGATCTTGAACGGCCCCGCAACGTTGCGGAAATCAAACTCGATCCAAAATTCATGACGCTCTATCGCGATATATGGGCGTCCCTGCGTGGCGAAGTGGAGAAAAGCTATGCAAGCCGTTAATGTTCGTATCATCCAGATCGTTCTTCTGGTCGTGCTTTTGGGCGGGTGGCAGCTCGGTGTCACCTCGGGCGCCATCGACCGCTTCTTCTTTCCCGCGCCCTATGACATCGTCAAACAGGTGATTGACTGGGTTGCCGATGCCGGTTTTTACAAGCATGTCGGCATCACGCTGAGCGAAACGGTGCTTGGCTATATCATCGGAACAGGTCTCGGCGTCGGCGCCGGCGTCTGGCTGGGCCTCAGCCCCTTCGTCGCCCGCGTGCTTGATCCGTTCATCAAGGCCGTGAACGCCATTCCGCGTGTCGTTCTGGCCCCGATCTTCGTGCTCTGGCTCGGTCTTGGCCTGTGGTCGAAGGTTGCGCTTGCGGTTACGCTCGTCTTCTTCGTCACGTTCTTCAACGCGATGCAGGGCGTGCGCGAGGTGAACCCGGTCGTGCTTTCCAATACCCGCATTCTTGGTGCGAAGCGCTCGGATCTGCTGCGTCATGTCTATTTCCCGGCGGCGGCGAGCTGGATCTTATCGTCGCTGCGCACTTCCGTCGGATTTGCGGTGGTCGGCGCAATCATCGGCGAATATCTGGGAGCTTCCGCTGGCCTCGGTTACCTGATCGCCCGCTCGGAAGGAAACTTCGATGCGGTCGGCGTTTTTGCGGGCATCATCATCCTCGCGGTCTTTGTTCTTGTTATTGACCTCATTCTGGATTTTGCGGAGAAGAGGTTGATTACCTGGCGACCGAATGCAGGCGAGGAGCGGCCTGCGTAAGCGGACTGAAACAGGAATATTCCGTCGGGGCGGTCGTTGATCGCCCCTTTTAAATGCCTGAGCCTTGCACGCAAAATAGGGCGTTCAAATCCTTCCATCCGCTAGACCAATTGCGATGCTGGACATCTATTGCGCCGATTTCGACACCGCCTTCATGCCGCCGGACTCGGGCTGCCTCGAACTCGCCGGCTCCATCGATCTTGATGCGCACCGTTTGCTTGCGGCCCTGTTCGACAAGGGCCGGCAGGCTTGCGCGGACCTCAGCTACTTCGACGACGCGCTGCTTGAACCCGCGCAGGTCGCGATATTGCTGAACATCCTCCTGATAAACGAATATGTTCTGAAAGGTAACGCGTGAAGGCAGATGGCGAGCTCTCTTCTGGCTTGCCTTTGGCGAGATGCTCCTATTGGCCGGAGGCTTTACGCTGCTTTTGCTTGTGCTGCTGGTGCCTTCGCGGCTTCTAAGCTTCCCGATCGCAGGTGCATGTGTGCTGGCCAGCCTGCCTCTCTCGACGTATAACTCCACCGATTCCGTCGTATGAACGAAGCTAGGGATACCCATGTTCGAGAGGTGTGTTTGGCATAATGAGCCGCAGCAATGGTCGCTCGATAACCAGGTCCTCCACGTCACCACTGATAAAGGCTCCGATTTCTGGCGTGAGACCTATTATGGCTTTACGCGCGATAGCGGGCACTTCTTCGGAATGGAATGGCAGGGGGATTTCACCGCTTCATTGCGGATCCATGGACGTTATGAGGAACTGTACGATCAGGCAGGGATCATGGTCCGGATTGATGAGTCACACTGGATCAAGGCGGGTATCGAATTGTCGGACGGTGTTGCCTGCATCGGCAATGTGCTGACTCTGGGTCGCTCGGACTGGTCCACAACTGCCTACGCAGGCGACGCGTCTGATCTGTATCTGCGCGTCACCGTTGCGGATGGCGTGCTGCGCGTTCAAACATCCGCTGATGGAATCCGCTGGCCTCTTCTAAAACTTTGCCCGTTTCCAAAATCGCAATTTTATCAGGTCGGGCCCATGTGCTGCACACCGGAGCGCGAGGGCCTGGAGGTCAGGTTTTCCGAGTTCCGTGTTGGACCTCCGCTCGGCAAAGCCCTTCATGACCTGACGTGAGAAATATCCGAAAAATCATCCGTTGCGGGGCAGAGCCACCGCGATGTCGGTCAGCCTTGCGGCGTCGGTTTCCGGCATAGCCGCAGAGGCCGCCGCTACACGTGAAAATGATGCCTGAACGGGTTTGCGGTGCAGCGGATTGTCAGCAATTGCATAGTCCGGGTAACACTTCATTTAGTGATTTTGTGAAATCTAAAATACGCAGGTTCCAAGGTTTCATCGGCGGAGCCGGTAGAACAAGTGAAGCCTCCTCGACCTGCCTGGCGGCGGTTCGAAAATGGCGCTCGCTTGTCGCCCTATGAGGAGGGGCAACAGCTACCCGCGATGTTTCATCATATATTCCCCGGCCTCCCGCGAGGGCGGCTGGAGGAGTGCTTGCCTTGAGGCCATTCATGTCTTTCCTGAAGAATACCAAGATAAAAACGAAGGTCGTTTTTGTCATCTCGCTGATGAGCCTGATGTCGCTTTCCGGAATAAGCTACGTCAGCCTGCAATATCAAAAAACCGACAACGTCTATAGCGACTTCATCGGCCATGAGGCCCTTGCTGCGGTTCTGAACGCCAGAACCAGCGGAAACCTCAATGCGCTCGGCATGCAGATGCTTCGCGCCAGCCTCAACGACCCGGCCAGTGGTGATTTCGAAGCTGCCGTCAAAACCTTCAGAGCCGACCATAAGCAACTCGAGGAACGCCAGAACAAGATCATGGAGCTGGTGCCGGCGCGCACGGAAGCCGCCCGCGATATCCTCAAGGGTGTTGTCGAAGTCGAAGAGATCGGCAATCAGGTCATCGCCCTCATGCAGGCAGGGCAACGCGCCGAAGCGCAGCAGATGGCGCTTAACGTGCTTCGAAAAATTGCCGAAGTCTCGCCAAAGATCAGCGCCGGCAATGAGCAGCTCATCCAGGTCATGAATGAGGGGAGAGAGCGTCTTACAGCCAGCACCAATACGACGATCTGGACGGGCCTGATTACGCTCGCGCTCGTTTCTCTGGCTGTGATCGCACTTGGCCTGCTTGTTTCTTCCCGAGGCATCACCACCCCGATTGCGCGGCTTCGTGCGCGCATGGAATCGCTGGCGGCCGGTGATACGGCGAGCGAAATCGCCGGAATGGATCGCAGGGATGAAGTTGGCCAGATGGCCGCGGCCGTGCAGGCATTTCGCGAAGGTGCAATCGAGCGCCTCCGGCTTGAGAATGAAACGGAAGCCAACCGGTCGACTTCGGAAAAGGACCGGATCGAGCGCGAGAAACAGAAGGCCAGGGAAGCTGCCGACGTACAGTTTGCCGTCGATAATCTTGCCACGGCCCTTTCGAAGATCGCCGAGGGCGACGTTACCTACCGGATCGTTCAGCCATTCGTCTCCGGCCTTGACGGTATCCGTGGTGATTTCAATCGGGCTGCGGAGCAGTTGCAGTCGACCTTGAGCCAGGTGGCGCAGAACGCACGCGGCATCGATGCCGGCGCCAACGAGATCAGGTCTGCGGCAGACGATCTGGCGAGACGCACGGAGCAGCAGGCCGCCGCCGTCGAAGAGACTGCGGCTGCGCTGGAAGAGATCACCACGACGGTGAAAGACGCCACGAAACGGGCGCAGGAAGCGGGTCACCTCGTCGGCCGCGCAAAAGTCGGCGCTGAAAAGTCCGGAGAGGTGGTGCAGCAGGCCGTTGCGGCAATGGAGCAGATCGCGACATCCGCCAATGAGATTTCCAACATTATCGGCGTGATCGACGAGATCGCGTTCCAGACCAACCTTCTGGCGCTGAATGCGGGCGTTGAAGCAGCCCGTGCGGGAGAGGCGGGCAAGGGTTTTGCCGTTGTCGCGCAGGAGGTTCGCGAACTGGCGCAGCGCTCCGCCGGTGCCGCCAAGGAGATCAAGAACCTGATCACGACATCGAACGGTCAGGTTCAGCAGGGTGTACAGCTGGTTGGCGAAACCGGCAGGGCGCTGGAACTGATCGTGACGGAGGTGAAGGAAATCAACCGGCACGTTGCGGCCATCGCGGAATCGGCGCAGGAGCAATCCTCAGGTCTTCAGCAGATCAATACGGCCGTGAACCAGATGGATCAGGACACCCAGAAGAACGCCGCCATGGTGGAAGAAAGCACTGCCGCCAGCCACGGCCTTGCGCGCGAGGCGTCTTCGCTGAACGGGCTAATCGCCCAGTTCAAACTGTCGGAGGGTTCGTTCAGCGAGTTCGCTGCGCCAGTGCGTTCGGCTTCGCCCGCCGACAGACCCGCTCGTTCTCCCGCCCGCGCCTTGGGCGGCAGGATCAAGGCTGCGTTTTCCGGCAATGCGGCATTGAATACCGCGGCGGATAATTGGGAGGAGTTTTGATCCCTGTCCCGCTCTTATGCCGGCCTCAGCTGAGGGACTGAAAGCATCGCTTTGAACATTGACGCCGGGGATCGGAGGTTTGTTGGACCCTGATCCCCGGTGTTCTGCTTTTGAACGATATGAGCCCGGAACTGCCGCCCATCTATGCCCTTGCATGGTGGTCAAGCCGGCTGGGGCTTCACCGATTTTCCGGTCTGCTCACGAGCGAAAGTCAGACGTCCAGGTAGGACAAAATGGTTGCAGCGACGTCAGACGCCTCCTGCGTCTCACTCGAAGCGTTCGCTGATGTGTCGGTCCCGGCTGTATTGTCCGGGGTCGCAGCCTTCTGCTCGGTGGTTGAGATGAAGGAGGCGATATCCTGCACGGAGCTGTTTGTGGGCTTTGCGCTATTTAATGCCGTAACCTGCGCGGACGTCATGGCGGCGATCTGACCCGGCGTGAAGGCGGCCGCCTGGGAGGTCGTCAAGGCAGCGAGCGTGCCGGTGCTCAGTCCCGAGATCGCGCTCGAACTCAAGCTGATGATTTGCTCGGTGGAAAATGTTGTGAGGTCGTCGCCGCCAAGCGCGGCTGCCTGCATCGCGTTGAGGGCGCTGACCTGCGACAGTGAAAGCGCTCCGATTTGTGCAGATCCCATTGCCGCCACCTGGCCGTAGCTCAGCGAAGCCACCTGGCTTGTGGTCAAGGCGGCGATCTCCTGAGGCGACAGGGACGCTACAACGGCGGTGGACAACCCCCTGATCGCCGTCGAATTGATGGCAGCAAGCTCGCCGGTCGAGAATGTTGCCAGATCTTCAGTCGTCAACCCCGCAAGTCCGGCCGAACTTAATGCGGCGATCTGGCTTGTAGAGAGTGCTTCGATCTGATCCCTGCCAAGGGCGTTGATCTGATCGCCAGTCAATCCGGCGACGCCAGCCGTACTGAGGGCTGCCACCTCAGCGGTGGAAAGAGCGGCGATAAAGCCCGTGGACAGTCCCTTTATCGCGCTTGAACCAATCGCGGCGAGTTCTTCCGTTGAGAAGGTTTCCAGCATCTCCGCAGACAGGCCCTTGAGCGCATCCGAATTCAACGATGCGATCTGACGGGTGGATAATGCCTGAACCTGTTCAATGCTCAACGCGCCGGTCTGTGCGCTGCCAAGGCCTGCGATCGCCTTGGCGTCCAGAGCAGCTATCTGGTTTACGGAAAGGGAGGCGATGTCGGCCGTATCCAAAGCCGCAACCTGTTTGGAGGGGAGGGCGGCGATCTGGGCATTGGTCAGCGCGTTCACCTGACCGGTGCCGAGGGCGGCGATCTGGTCCGTGGTCAGACCCGGCACTGCCGCCGCACCCAGGGCGGCGATCTGAGCTGTCGTCAGCGAAGCGATCGTTGCTGCCGACAGGCCCGAGACCGCACTCGAGCTGATGGCAGCCAGCTCAGCGGCGGTGAATGTATCGAGATCATCGGCGCCAAGGGCCGCAATCTGTTTCGAACCGAGAGCACCGATCTGAGCGCTGGTGAAGGCCTCGACCTGAGCGGTGTTGAGGGCCGTGATCTGATCAGCGGTCAGGCCTGCCGCGCCCGCCGTGCTGAGGGCGGCGATCTGGGCTGCTGAAAGCGAGGCGATGCCGGCTACGCTGAGAGCGGCAACCTGCTTGGAGGTGAGGGCGCCCACCTGGGCGCTGGTGAGGGCCTCGACCTGGGTGATGCTGAGCGCCGCGATCTGGTCGGTGGTCAGGCCGGGTAGCGCCGCCGTGCCCAGGGCTGCGATCTGAGCTGTCGTCAGCGAAGCGATTGCAGCCGTCGACAGGCCCGAGATTGCACTCGAGCTGATGGCAGCCAGTTCGGCGGCGGTGAATGTATCAAGATCATCGGCGCTAAGCGCCGCAATCTGTTTTGCGCTGAGAGCACCGATCTGGGCACTGGTGAGGGCCTCGACCTGAGCGGTGTTGAGGGCCGCGATCTGGTCAGTGGTCAGGCCGGCTATACCCGCGGTGCTGAGCGCGGCTATCTGGGTTGCCGAAAGCGAGGCGATGCTGGCCACGCTGAGAGCCGCAACCTGTTTGGAGGTGAGGGCACCCACCTGGGTACTCATCAGGGCGTCCACCTGATCACTGGTCAGGACGGCGACCTGTCCGGTGTTCAGTCCACCAATGCCGGCCGTGCTCAACGCTGCGATCTGAGCCGTGGTCATCGACGCCACGGTTTCCGCTGACAGACCTGGGACGGCATTCGAACTGATCGCAGCGATGTCCTTGGTCGAGAACGTTGCTATGTCATCCGTACTCAAGACTGCAATCTGTTTCGAGCTGAGAGCACCGACCTGGATATCGGTCAGGGCCTCGACCTGCGTGGTGTCGAGGGCCGCGATCTGATCAGTGGTCAGGCCCGTTATACCGCCGGTGCTGAGGGCGGCGATCTGGGCCGCCGAAAGCGAGGCAATGTCAGCCACGCTGAGAGCCGCAACCTGTTTGGAGGTGAGCGCAGCAATCTGGGTATTGGTCAGAACGTCCACCTGATCGCCAGTCAAGGCGGCGACCTGTCCGGTGCTCAGCGCGCCGATGCCGGCCGTACTCAGCGCGGCGATCTGCGCTGTTGTCAGCGACGCTATGGTTTGCGTTGACAGGCCCGGGACCGCATTCGAACTGAGCGCGGCAATGTCTCTGGTCGAGAACGTTGCGATATCGTCTGCGCCCAGGGCCGCTACCTGCGTCGAGCTGAGTGCGCCGACCTGGGCGCTGGTCAAGGCCTCGACCTGAGCGGTACTCAAGGCGGCGACCTGCCCGGTGCTCAGTGCGCCAATGCCCGCCGTGCTCAGCGCTGCAATCTGGGCTGTCGTCAGCGACGCCATGGTTTCCGTTGATAAACCCGCGACCGCATTCGGACTGATCGCGGCGATGTCCTTGGTCGAGAATGTCGCAATGTCGTCCGCGCTCAGGGCCGCTATCTGTTTGGAGCTGAGAGCGCTGACCTGGGCGGTGGTCAAGGCCTCGACCTGGGCGATGCTGAGGGCGGCGATCTGCACGGTGCTCAACGCAGCGATGCTTTGCATATTCAGGGCGGCAATCTGGGCTGTCGTCAGGGAGGCGATGGTCTCCGCCGACAATCCTGAGATCGCACTTGAACTGATCGCGGCGATGTCCTTGGTCGTGAATTTCGCCAGATCGTCCGTTCCCAGCTGCGCAATCTGTGTGGAGCCGAGATTGACGATCTGCGCACTCGTCAGGGCTTCAGCCTGGCTGGTGCTGAGGGTCGCCAGTTGCTGCGAGCTAAGTCCCGCAATGCCCGCAGCGCTCAGGGAGGCAATCTGGGCGGTTGAAAGAGCGGCTATGTCGTCTGTACCAAGGGTGGCGACCTGTGCCGCGCTCAGCCGCCCCATCTGCTTGGTCGACAGTCTGGAAACCTGATCGGTGCTGAGGGCGGCGATCTGGCTGCTCGAAAGTCCGACGATGCCAGAGGTGCTCATTGCCGCGAGCTGGGCGACGGAAAGCGATGCTATATTGTCCGTGCTCAATGCCGCAATCTGTCCCGAGCTGAGAGCTCCGATCTGGACGGTGGTCAAGGCCGAGAACTGATCGATGCTGAGCGCTGCAATCTGATCCGTGGTCAGACCCTTGACGCCCGCAGCACTCAACATGGCTGTTTGGTTGGTGGACAAGGCGGTCACATCGTTGCCGAGAGCGGCGACCTGTGCTGCGCTCAATGCCTTGATCTGCGCGGCGGATAGAAGGCTGGCCTGATTGCCGCTCAGGGCTTCGATCTGGTCGGAGGTCAGGCCGGTAATAGCACTGGTGCTCAGGGCACCGATCTGAGCCGTGGTGAGGGCTGCGATAACATCCGTGTTCAGGCCCGGCATGGCTCTGTTGGTGATCGCTGCGATATCGGCGGTCGAGAATGTCGCCAGATCTTCAATGCTCAGGGCCGCAATTTGCGTTGAACTCAGTGACTTCACCTGTGTCGGCGACAGGGCCTCGACCTGACCAGTGCTCAATGCTTCGACCTGATCGGCCGTCAGGCCGGCGATGGCGCTGGTGGTCAGGGCCGCGATCTGGGCGGTGGTCAGCGCCGCGATTGCGTCCGTGCTGAGGCCGGCCATGGCCTTGCTCGTGATCGCCGCAATATCGGCGGTCGAGAATGTCGCTATGTCCTCCGCGCTCAGAGCCGCAAGTTGTACCGAGTTCAGCAACTTCACCTGTGCCGAGGACAGGGCTTCGACCTGCTGGGTACTAAAGGCTTCGATCTGATCGGCGATCAGGTTTGCGATCACCCCTGTGTTGAGGGCGGCAATCTGAGCGGTTGACAGGGCCTCGATCTGAGCAGCGCTCAGGGCCTGGAATTGCGCGACGCCAAGCGCGTTCATCTGGGCCGTCGTCAATGCGGCGACCTGATCTCTGGTAAGCGCGCCGATCGTCTCCGTGCCCAGACGTGGCATGGCTTTGGCGGTAATCTCCGCGATATCGGCGGTTGGGAACGCGCTATATCCTCCCCCCCCCGGGCCACGAATTGTGCCGCACTCAACGATCTCACCTGTGCCGGTGACAGGGCTTCGACCTGGCTCGTGCTTAAGGCGGCGATGTGCGTTGTTTTGAGCGCGGCAATCTGAGCCGTCGTCAATGCGGCGATCTGGGCGGTGCTCAGGCTTTCGATATGGTCGATTGTCAGACCCGCAATCGCACTTGCATTGAGGGCGGCGATCCGATCAGGGGTAAACTCTGCGATTGCTTCGGTGCTGAGGCCCGGCATGGCTTTGACGGTAATCGCCGCGATGTCGGCGGTGGAGAATGTCGCTATGTCATCTGTGCCGAGGGCCGCGAGTTGCATCGAGCTCAACACCCTGACCTGTGCCGGCGTAAGGGCTTCGGCCTGATCCGGGCTCAGGACCGCGATCTGGTCGGTTGTCAGGCTTGCAACGGCGCTTGTGCTCAGGGCCGCGATTTGATCCGGGGTCAGTCCTGCAATCACTTCCGTGCTCAGGCCCGGCACGGCTCTGTTCGTGATCGCGGCCATATCAGCGGTTGAGAATGTTGCGATATCTTCCGCGCTCAGGGCGGCAATTTGCGTCGCACTGAGGGCGCGCACCTGAGATGAGGTCAAAGCCTCCGCCTGATCGGTCGTCAGGGCCTGAAGCTGGGTGGTGGTGAGCGCAGAAACCTGGCTCGAATTCAGACTTTTAATGGCGTATTGATCGAGAATATTGAGTTGATCCAGCGTCAGGCCAACGATGGCGACCTGCGAAATTGCGCTCAACTGTTGCGAGTTGAGGACTTTGACATCCTCTACATCCAATGCCGCGATCTGAGCCGACGAGAGCGCTTTGATCTGCGTTGTGGAAAGCGACGCCACGTCGTCGGTTGTCCAGGCTGCGACCGCCTCTGTCGAAAGATATCTGATCTGATTGACATTCAGGGAAGAAATGATCGACGTCATGTCTGAAAAATCCTAAAGTCCAAGCTTAACAGGTAGATTTTCCGCCCAAGCCCCCCAAAGGGGCATCGGTTATTCGGGTCCACCATTTTTCAGATGTTGATTACGCAATCGGGCTTGCCTGAACCTGAAGTTGCTACGTCTCAGCCGATCTCCCTTTGCGATACTTGTCTTTAACGCCGCCGGCGAGGGACGTTATGCCGTCGCGGCAAAACGTCGGCGAGCTCCGGTAAAGCCGGCGCGTGTTATGGAGAAGAACGCGACAGATCCGTTTCAGACGGGCGAATGCAGAAATGCCGGCATGGGAGCACCCTCCGATTGCCTGGCGAGATAGAGCCGGGCGGTATCGAGCGCCTCTCGAATGGTCGCGTCCATGTCGAGATAACGATAGGTCCCCAGCCGTCCGACAAAGGTTACCGACGCTTCCCGTTCGGCACGCGCCACATATTCGGCAAGCTGTTCTTTGTCTTCGACCAGCCGGATGGGATAATAGGGAATGTCCTGTGGGCCGCATTCATGGGAGAACTCCCTGTAGCAGACGGAGCCTGCATGTTCCTCCCACGGAGAAAAGTGCTTGTGTTCGGTGATGCGGGTAAAGGGTACCGCAACATCGCCATAGTTCATCACCGCGCAGCCCTGGTAGTCGCCGTCATAGGTGAAGCGTTCGAAGTTCAGCGTCCGGTATGCCAGGCGGCCGAATTCGAAGTCGAAATAACCGTCAAGCGGACCGGAATAGAAAACGTGCCCGGAGGCGGGCGCCTCGGTGCGCTGGAAATGTGTGCCAAGCCTGACGGTGATGTTCGGATGATCGAGGATGCGCTCGATCATGTCCGTATAGCCGGTTTCCGGCATGCCCTGATATTTGTGGAAGAAGTAGTTGTCGTCATAGTTGAAGCGCACCGGTAGGCGCTTCAGGATCGAGGCCGGCAGCTCTGTCGGCGAGCAGCCCCATTGCTTCTCGGTATATCCCTTGAAGAAGGCCTCATAGAGATCGCGGCCGACGAAGCGTAGCGCCTGCTCCTCAAAGGTCTGTGGGTCGGTAATCGACTTGTCGGCCTTTTCCTCGATGAAGGCCCGGGCTTCATCGGGTCGGAAATTCTTGCCGAAAAACTGGTTGATCGTATGCAGATTGACCGGCAGCGAATAGACGCGCTCGCCGCTCGTCGTCTTGACGCGGTTCTTGTAGGGCATGAACGTCTGGAAGCCGTTCACATAGTCCCAGACTTCCTTGTCGTCGGTATGGAAAATATGCGGACCGTAAACATGCACCATGACGCCAGTCTCACTGTCGCGTTCGGTGTGGCAATTGCCGGCAATGTGATCGCGGGCGTCGACGATGTCGACCATATGGCCTGCCAGTGCAAGCTCCCGGCCAATGACTGCGCCGGAAAGCCCGGCGCCCACAATGACAATTCTTTCGTCCGCGAACATTGGTAATCAGTCCTGTTCATACGTCGCCCGGCGGGCGGTCAAGATTTGCATCGAAGAGCTGCCGTGCAGCGCGTGCCCCGGCCGGTCGAGAATAGTCCGCGCTCAGTTGTCCGGTTTCTGCCAGAGGCGACGGTCATAGGGGATTGGCGCATAGTCGTGCCACTGGGTGAGCTTCTTGAGGTAGCGGTTGCGGTAGCTCTGCTCGTCTTCAAACTCTATGTTCTCGAAAACGGCTTCCGCGCCCAGTTCGTAATAGAGATCGAGATTGCTGAGATCCGGCACCGGTGTCTCGCCGCGCTCACATTCGCCCTGCATTTGCCAGAACAGCTCTTCCAGACGTTGCGCCAGAGCGGGAATATCGCGCAATACGCTGGTGTCGCGCTGCCGGGCGATCGATTCTCTAACCTCCAGAAGGCTCTTCCGGTCGCGTTCGAAACCGATGGCGCGGGCGACATAATCTTCCGGCGAAGAACAAATCATTTCCGGAACACCCGCTGCCGTGACGATGCTGCCGCAGAAGCGCGCCGCAAATGTCTTGCCGGGCATGGTGAGGACGGGCAGGCCGGATGTTATCGCATCCGCGGCTGTGGAGTGAGCGCCATAGGGGAACGTATCCAGAAACAGATCGGCGACGCCGATACGGGCAATATGTTGCGGGTTCGGGACCTTCGGCGCAAATACGAGCCGTTCCGGTGCGATGCCACTTTTTTCTGCGATGCCTTGCAGGCGTTGATTGACATCTTCATCGCCCGCCAGCAGCCACAACAGGCTGCCCGGCGTTTCAGACAGGATCGTCATCCATCGCGCAAAGCAGCTTTCGGTAATCTTCTGCATTCCGTTGAAGCTGGCATAAACGAATGCATCCTCCGGCAGTCCGACCTCGGCCCGGCTTGGCCGGGCGGCGATTAGGCGCTTGCGGTCAAGCGGCTGGTCACAGGCGATGCGCAGGACCTTTTCGGAGTAATAGATGTCGTTCTCCGGCGGGATCATGTAGCCGTCGGAGATCAGATAATGATGGAAGGGGCTTCCCATCGATCCGGGATAGCCGCAGAAACTGACGATAACAGGCGCGGGACGATAGGCGAAAATCTTCGTGCGAGCGTCCTTGGTGTAGCCATTCACGTCGATCAGGATATCAATGTCGTCGGAAATGATCTGCGATGCCGCCGCGGCATCGTCGAGGCCATGGATATCCCGCCAGCAATGAACCGCTGCCTTGATCCGCTCCTGCGTGCTGTCAGTGTTGCGGACGTTACCGCAATAATAGGCGAAGACCTCAAGGCTGTTCTTGTCATGCAACTCCAGAACCTCGCAAAGAGCGAAGCCGACGGCATGGTCGCGAAGATCCGACGAGAGGTAGCCGACGCGCAGCCGCTCACCGGTCCCGGACTTCTGCTTCGGTGATCTGCGTGGAAAACGGCTGAGGTCCGGGCGCGTGCCGACCACCGTTTTGCTATAGCGATATGCCTTGGCCAGCTGGAACATCGGATCGTCGGCGTAACAGCTCAGCGTCAGCGACGACATGGCGTCGAGCATCTTGCGGGCAGGGACGTGGTTCGAGGGCGCAAGCACCGGCCATTTGCACTGCCGCTGCCGCAATGATACCCAGTGCTGGCCTGCTTCCGGCAATTCCGGCCGCAGCTCGAACGCCTGCAGCAAGGCGGTCTCAGCGTCATCAAGCTTTCCGGCGCCTTCGAGGACCCGGCCGATGTTCTGCAGGGCCATATGCCGATGGCCCACCGCTTCGGCGTCGAGATGTTTCGTTGTCTCGGCATAATGCGACCACTGTTCCACAGCCTGGCCGATCAATCCGCTATCTTCAAGGACACGGCCGAGATTGATGTGGCCGGGAGCGAATTGCGGATTGGCCTTCAAACAGGCGCGGAATGCCTGTACGGCGCCCGCGCGGTCGCCGAGCTGGCTGAGCGCGACGGCATAGTTGAAATAGGCAAGATGAATGACGGGATTGTTGTCGTTGAATGCGACCCAGGTCTTGTAGAGTTCCACAGCAGCGGCTCGTTGGCCGGCGGCATTGAGCGCCTCGGTCACGCTCAGCAGATCCATGAGACTTAACCGTTGGTTCCGCGCAAGATCAAGTGCGCTGGGAGCGGTGTCGTCATTTGAAGGAGAGACGTGGTTGGCGGTCATGACATCCTGCGGCAAGGCGACAAAGGGTCGAAGATAAAACGGCCTGTTGATGGGCCGTACTTAGCTATCGCAGGTAACTTGCCTGTGGCTGGATGTGTTTGAAGCGGGGTTGCGTGTCCAGATCAGCCAGCGGCCCGGCGGGGCGAAGGTTTCTCCCAGTCAGGCGCCGGCTTCTGAGGCGTTGATGCTGTCGTGCCGCAATAAGGATCACTCACATGTCTAGCGACGGGAATGTTTCATCCTGTAGCTCGCCAGAGCGATTGACGGGTTTATCCTATAGACACTGTCGAAGTCTTCGTCTGTGAAGTATTGGTATGAATGTGCGACATATTCCCGGAAAAGACCGTGCAGGTCCTCCCGCATCTGCTTGGCCGCCCATTCCAGCAGACCTGCCTTGAAGACGATGAAGATCGGGTAATATTTTGCCCTGAAGATCGGATTTTCTAGGAAAAGCTTTTCGGTGTCTTTCAGCGCCGCGAACATTTCAAGTCGGCGCTCGTCGAAAGTGCTCGTATGCTGCTCCCGTCCCGGGATGAGGCGATGTGTTGTCAGGCTGCTGTTAATGGCCAGAAAGCGCCCGGCATTCATATAGGCCGCCCAATGCGGCAGGATATCTTCGTTGATCCGCGCCGTGGAGAAGCGCCATTTCGTCTGGTGAATGAAAGATGTCCGCAGTATCTTGTTCCACGGGTAGTTGATCGTCACCAGGAATTGCGCGGTCGAGTCGAGATCGATCATGGCGCTGTCGCGACTACCGAGGACGCTATCCCAGATATTCTTGTCGATAGGCGCCATTTCGCCAGGAGCGCCACCGGCCGTTCTCAGCACGCTATATCTGAATGCCGCGACATCGATATTCGTCTCGTCCATCAGGGGCAGAACGGTATCGACGGCTCCCTCATGCAGGAGGTCGTCAGCATCGTGAAACAGGCAATATTCGCTGTCGATTGTCGCCAGCGCCCTGTTGCGGGCGACGCCCGGGCCGGTGTTCGTCTCGCTGCGCATCAGCCTTATATTGGCGTGCCGCGCCATGTATTGCGCAACGATGTCGCAGGTATTGTCGGTGGAGGCATCGTCGACAACGACGATATCCATTTCGGTTTCATTACGCAGAACACTGTCGAGTGTCTCGGCGATAAGACTGGCCATGTTGAAGGCCGGAATGATGATGGATATTTTTGCCATGACAGAGACTGAATGTCCTTCTGGGGCATTCTGCAATTAAAATGTTACGACGCGGCCCTGAGCCGCGTCGTAGGTTTTCTGGTCGTTTAAGTCTTATACTGCCTTGTAGGCTTTGATGACCGCCTCGACCTGTGCATCGTTCATGACCTTGAGCTGCTGGGGCGAGAGAGCGCCGGCCTGGGCGCTGTTCAGACCACCAATGGCAGCTGTGGAGAGACCGGCGACGGCATTTGCGCTGATCGCTTTGATCTCATCGGTCGAGAAGAGTGCCAGTTCGCTGCTGTTCAGGGTCGCGATCTGTGCGGAGCTGAGGCCGGAAACCTGATCGGAGTTGAGGGCCTTGATCTGGTCGGTCGACAGGGCCGCGAACTGTGCCGAAGAGAGCGCTGAGGCCTGTGCTTTGCTCAGGGCGGCGACGTTATCGGTGCTCAGCTTGCTGGCATCGAGGCCTGCGAGTGCCTTGGTGCTGATGGCCTTGACCTCGTCGGTCGAGAAGGTGGCAAGGCTATCAGAGGACAGGGCGCCAAGCTGTGCCGAAGACAGGCCAGCGATCTGCGTCTTTGTCAGTGCCGCGGCGTTTGCGGTGCCGAGGCCCGCGAGCGCCGCCGCGGAAAGACCGGCGATGGCATTTGCGCTGATCGCTTTGATCTCATCGGTCGAGAAGAGTGCCAGTTCGCTGCTGCTCAGGGTCGCAACCTGGGCGGAGCTGAGACCGGCGACCTGATCGGAGCCGAGGGCCGTGATCTGATCGGTCGAGAGAGCTGCGAACTGTGCCGTGGAAAGTGCTGCGGCCTGTGTTCTGCTCAGGGCGGCGATGTTACCGG
Source organism: Agrobacterium tumefaciens str. B6 (assembly GCF_001541315.1). Lineage (GTDB taxonomy): Bacteria > Pseudomonadota > Alphaproteobacteria > Rhizobiales > Rhizobiaceae > Agrobacterium > Agrobacterium radiobacter. The sequence goes on from NZ_LMVK01000010.1 coordinate 39,260, forward strand.
TGCTCAGCTTGCTGACGTCGAGGCCTGCCAGTGCCTTGGTGCTGATGGCCTTGACCTCATCGGCGGAGAAGGTGGCAAGGCTGTCGGAAGACAGGGCGTTGAGCTGTGTCGAAGACAGGCCGGCGATCTGCGTCTTGGTCAATGCCGCAGCGTTTTCGGTGCCGAGACCGGTCAGGGTAAGACCGGCGATGGCATTGGCGCTGAGAGCCTTGATCTCGTCGGTCGAGAACAGCGCCAGTTCGCTGCTGCTCAGGGTGGCGACCTGTGCGGAGCTGAGGCCGGCAACCTGATCGGAGTTAAGGGCCTTGATCTGATCGGTCGAGAGAGCTGCAAACTGCGCCGAGGACAGTGCCGCTGCCTGCGTTCTGCTCAGGGCGGCGATGTTACCGGTGCTCAGCTTGGTGACGTCGATGCCTGCGAGAGCCTTGGTGCTGATGGCCTTGACTTCATCGGCGGAGAAGGTGGCAAGGCTGTCGGAAGACAGGGCGTTGAGCTGTGTCGAAGACAGGCCGGCGATCTGCGTCTTTGTCAGAGCGGCGGCGTTTTCGGTGCCGAGACCAGCCAGGGTAAGACCGGCGATGGCATTGGCGCTGATGGCCTTGATCTCGTCGGTCGAGAAGAGTGCCAGTTCGCTGCTGTTCAGGGTCGCAACCTGGGCGGAGCTGAGACCGGCAACCTGATCGGAGTTGAGGGCCTTGATCTGATCGGTCGAGAGAGCTGCGAACTGTGTCGAGGACAGTGCCGAAATCTGCGTTCTGCTCAGGGCCGCAATGTTGCCGGTGCTCAGCTTGCTGGCATCAAGACCGGCGAGGGCTCTGGTGCTGATGGCCTTGACCTCGTCGGCAGAGAAGGTGGCAAGGTTGTCGGAGGACAGGGCGTTGAGCTGTGCCGAAGACAGGCCAGCGATCTGCGTCTTTGTCAGTGCGGCGGCGTTTTCTGTACCGAGGCCAGCAAGTGCAGCGGCGGAAAGACCGGCGATGGCATTGGCGCTGATAGCCTTGATCTCGTCAGAGGAGAACAATGCCAGCTCGCTGCTGTTCAGGGTCGCAACCTGTGCGGAGCTGAGACCGGCGACCTGATCGGAGGTGAGTGCCTTGATCTGATCGGTCGACAGGGCTGCGAACTGCGCCGAGGAAAGCGCCGCTGCCTGCGTTCTGCTCAGGGCGGCGATGTTACCGGTGCTCAGCTTGGTGACGTCGATGCCTGCGAGAGCCTTGGTGCTGATGGCCTTGACTTCATCGGCGGAGAAGGTGGCAAGGCTGTCGGAAGACAGGGCGTTGAGCTGTGTCGAAGACAGGCCGGCGATCTGCGTCTTTGTCAGAGCGGCGGCGTTTTCGGTGCCGAGACCAGCCAGGGTAAGACCGGCGATGGCATTGGCGCTGATGGCCTTGATTTCGTCGGTCGAGAACAGAGCCAGTTCGCTGCTGTTCAGGGTGGCGACCTGTGCGGAGCTGAGACCGGCAACCTGATCGGAGTTGAGGGCCTTGATCTGATCGGTCGAGAGAGCTGCGAACTGTGCCGAGGACAGTGCCGAAATCTGCGTTCTGCTCAGGGCGGCGATGTTGCCAGTGCTCAGCTTGGTGACGTCGAGGCCGGCGAGGAGCTTGGTGCTGATGGCCTTGACTTCATCGGCGGAGAAGGTGGCAAGGCTGTCGGAGGACAGGGCGTTCAGCTGCGTCGAAGACAGGGCGGCGATCTGAGACTTTGTCAGAGCGGCGGCGTTTTCGGTGCTGAGGGCAGCAAGTGCAGCCGCAGAAAGGCCGGCAATTGCATTGGCGCTAATGGCCTTGATTTCGTCGGTCGAGAACAGAGCCAGTTCGCTGCTGTTCAGGGTTGCAACCTGTGCGGAGTTGAGACCGGCGACCTGAGCCGAGTTAAGAGCCTTGATCTGGTCGGTTGAGAGGGCGTCGATCTGGCTGGTGTAAAGTGCCGTAACCTGAGACGCCGACAGGCCGCTGATCTGAGCGGAGCTCAGTTTTGCGATCTGGGTCAGGGTCAGTCCCTTAAAGGCGCTTACGGAAATGGCCCGGAGGTCTTCAGAGCTGAAGAGCGCAAGGTTATCTGTGCTCAAAGAAGCGATCTGAGACGACGAGAGGGCCTTGATCTTGGTGCTGTCAAGGGCATTCACGTCTTCAGAGGTTAGGCTGGCAATGGTGGACGTGGAAAGCTTGGAAATCTGCACAGCAGACAGTGAGGAAAGAATCGAAGTCATGAACGTGTCCTTTACCGAATGGCGACTGGTCACGCCTATCTGCCGCCAGACACTGCCCATGATGACAGCGGTCCGACATCCGCAAATAAAGCGAAATTGTGGAGAACATGGCTCATGTGAACCTGCGCTGGAAAGGCATCATGCAATTCGAGCCGGAGAAGGGGGCCCGGATTTTCCACGCTAGCTTGTGCGAATGCCGCTTAATAATTTCCGCCGCTTAACATCTTCGCGACGTGCGTGTCATATCAGGCGAACATTTAAAGCCTAGTTAATATTTGGAGGGGGCGCGTTTATTCTTGATGTTTGCGTATCTTAGAGCTTTATAGAGTATAAAATTGCGAATCCAATTACCCAGTCGGTCGGTTTTCACTGCGGGAAACCAGATATGTCCGCGCTCGTATAAGTAGCGCCCGTTTGAGCAGGCGGGAGCGCAAGGGTTTAATGTTTATTGTCGGTCAAAACGGAACAACAATTCTTGTCGCAAGCTGATTCGCTGATGTAACGGGCGTCAGCCGCAGTCAATAATTTGCTTTGTCTCCTTTATATCGGGTGCCGTGAAGTTTGTTTTTAGGGAGAGGAAGCTGTGATTTCCCGTTTCGTGGATATGGCAATGCTTTAGGCGGGCAGACGCGGGCCGCGATGATCCGCCACGAATGCCGGCCGGTTTGGGTTCAGGGCGGTTGTTCCGATAGGAGGTCAACCCTCCGTATCAGGCATGATGGCGCAGGGCGTCGATGATCACCTTCATCGCCGGAGACATCTGACGCCTGCTCGGATAATAGAGGTGATAGCCGGTGAAGGGCTCGCTCCAATTGTCCAGAACCGCCTGCAATCTCCCTTCAGCGATGTGCGCCTCGACGAGGTCTTCCGGAACGTATGCGATCCCGTAGCCTTTCATCGCGGCGTCGATCTGGGAGATCGAGGAATTGAAGCTTAGTTGTCCGTCAACCCTGACCCGCAGCTCCCGCCCGTCCTTTTCAAATTCCCAGGCGTAAAATCCACCCCAGGTTGCCTGACGTGTATTGATGCAGACATGGCCGACCAGATCCTGGGGTATGACAGGGATGCCGTGTCTGACGAAATAGTCCGGCGAAGCCACGGCTCTCAGACGCCAGTCGGGGCCGATCCGAACGGCGATCATGTCCCTGTCGACGCTCTCGCCCAGTCGCACGCCGGCGTCGAAGCGTTCCTCGACAATATTGCGCATGCCATTGTCGCTATAGAGCTCGACACGAATGTCGGGGTAGTTGGACAGAACGCGGCCCAGTTTCGGCCAGACGGTTGTTTGCAGGGCGTGATCGGACAGGGTGAGGCGCAAGGTGCCTGAGGGCTTTTCGCGAAAGGCGACTAGATCCGCCAGATCCGCCTCGATCCCCTGAAATCGCGGAGCGATAGATAAAAGCAGGCGTTCGCCGGCTTCCGTCGTGGCCACGCTGCGTGTTGTCCGCGTCAGCAGGCGCACGCCCAGCCGGGCTTCAAGCTGCTTGATTGTATAGCTCAATGTCGATTGCGATGTTCCGAGCGTCGCCGCAGCCTTCGTAAAGCTCCGCTCTTTGGCAACCTCCATGAACCAGAGGAGATCCTTCATATCCTCTCGCTGCATCAAAAACCTCTGATTAATATTGAATTTCGATAAGTCCATGCGAATTAGCACGGATTGTCCGCAAAGTCGCCCGGCAATATCTTCCCGTCATCGAAAGAAACCGGGATTTTAGTGGGATCTGGCGAATGACTCTCACCTATGACGAAAAGATGGGCAGCAGACATGCGGCATGGAGCGCCGTGTTTTGCATGACGCTCTGCGCCTTCGTGTTGATCGCTTCGGAATTCATGCCCGTCAGTCTTCTGACGCCGATCGCCGCCGATCTCGGCGTTTCAGAAGGTAATACGGGGCAGGCGATCTCCATCTCCGGCATCTTTGCGGTTATCACCAGCCTGTTGATTACCGGCCTGACCCGGCGGCTGGACCGGCGCGTTGTCGTACTCGGCCTCACGGCGCTCTTGATGGTGTCCGGCATCGTGGTCACCCTTGCACCGTCTTTCCCGCTCTTGATGCTTGGCCGGGCATTGCTCGGAATCTCGATCGGCGGCTTCTGGTCGATGTCCACCGCGATCGTGATGCGTCTCGTCTCCCATGATCAGGTGCCGAAAGCACTTGCACTGCTGAATGCCGGCAACGCGGTTGCGGCAACGGTTTCCGCCCCACTTGGCAGCCTGCTGGGCGCCTATATCGGCTGGGGCGGCGCCTTCTTTCTGGTCGTGCCTATCGGCCTGCTTGCGCTCCTGTGGCAATGGATCGTCCTGCCGGAACTTCCGCCGCGCCGCGCCCGTGTATCCGCGAATGTCTTCAGGCTGCTTGGACGTCCAGCCGTCACGGCGGGCATGATCGCGATCCTGCTGTTGTTCATGGGTCAGTTCGCACTTTTTACTTATCTGCGGCCCTTTCTCGAGCAGGTCACGCGGGTCGAAATCACGATGCTGTCGCTGCTGCTGCTGATCATGGGATTGGCGGGGGCGGTCGGAACCTGGGTCGTCGGCCGGCTGCTGCAACACCGTCTCTTCAGCATTCTTGCGATCATTCCCCTGTTGATGGCCGGTATCGCGCTCTTCATGGTCGCCTTTGGCGACGCGAAACTTCCTGTCGCAGCCGCACTTGTCGGCTGGGGTTTCGTTGGAACCGCCGCACCGGTTGGCTGGGGCACCTGGCTGAGCCGCATTCTGCCTGATGATGCCGAGACCGGCGGCGGGCTGCAGGTTGCCGTCATTCAACTGGCGATCACGGCGGGGGCCTCGGTCGGCGGCATTTTATTCGACAGTTTCGGTTGGTGGTCGGCCTTCACACTGAGCGCATTGTTGCTCTGCGGTTCCTCGCTTGCCTCTTTTGTCGCCTGGCGGCTGGCGCGGAGGCGATCGTGAATGGTCGCCCGGCGGTTTTCGCCCGACGCATCCTGCTGGCGATGGCCGCCGCCTTCATCCTGCCCGGGCGAGCTTTCAGCAAAAGCGGGCCTAACAATCAGGAGAGGACCGATTTGAAGATCAAGCTGGTTTTCGCAGAAAACACGATGATTGCGACGCTCTACAACAATCCGTCAGCCCGCGATTTCGCGTCCATGCTGCCGCTCGACGTCAGGATCGCTGACTTCGGCTCCAACGAGAAGATCGCCTATCTCCCTCGAAAGCTGACGGTCGAAGGCCACGGTCCGTTCGAAAACGAGCGACCTTACGACCTTTGTTATTACATGCCCTGGGGCAATCTCGCGATGTTCTATGCCGACTACAGGCATCCCGGCCTCATCCGGCTGGGACGCTTCGATAAAGGCTATGAAGCGCTTCATATCCCCGGGGAATTTCCGCTGCGCATCGAACGCGTCCAATGAACCGAACCACAACAGGAGTTCCCAGCATGAGCAAGCCAGTCGAAACTGATGAAACCTGCAATACCGGCAGGCGCAACCTGATGAAGGCAACGGGCATCGCCGTCGCCGCAATGGGCATGGTGCCGATGGCGAGCGCGACGCAGGCTTTCGCCCAAACCTCTTCATGGGACAAGGTCTTCCCGAAGAGCGACAATGTCGATCACCAGAAGGTCTCGTTCAAGAACCGCTACGGCATTACCCTGGCAGGTGACCTCTACCTGCCAAAGAACCGCGAAAGTGCGCCTTTGGCCGCCCTTGTCATCAGCGGCCCCTTCGGTGCGGTAAAAGAACAGTCATCCGGTCTTTATGCGCAGACCATGGCGGAGCGCGGATTTGCCGCGCTGGCGTTCGATCCCTCCTATACCGGAGAAAGCGGCGGCGAGCCCCGGAACGTCGCCTCGCCGGATATCAATACCGAGGACTTCAGCGCCGCGGTGGATTACATCGGGCTGCAATCCTATGTGGATCGCGAGCGTATCGGTGTCATCGGTATCTGCGGCTGGGGCGGCATGGCGCTGAACGCTGTCGCGGCGGACAAGCGCGTGAAGGCGGTCGTGGCCAGCACCATGTATGACATGACGCGGGCCATGTCCAAAGGCTACAACGACAGCGTTACCCTCGAACAGCGCACACAGGCGCTGGAGCAGATGAGCCGGCAGCGCTGGCAGGATGCGGAAAAGGGAAGCCCCGCCTATCAGCCGCCTTATAACGATCTCAAGGGTGGCGAAGCGCAGTTCCTGATCGACTATCACGACTACTACCGGACGCCGCGCGGCTATCATGCGCGTGCTGTCAATTCGGGTAATTCCTGGACGCAGACGACACCCCTGTCGTTCATGAACATGCCGATCCTGACCTATATCGCCGAAATATCGCCGCGCCCGGTGATGTTCATCCATGGCGAGAAAGCGCATTCCCGATATTTCAGCGAGACAGCTTTCGCTGCCGCTGCCGAACCGAAGGAACTCGTGATCATTCCGGACGCCAACCATACGGACCTGTATGACCGCGCCGACAAAATCCCGTTCGACCGGATCGCCGCCTTCTTCAGCCAGCATCTGGCCTAGAGGCCCGACCATCAGAACGTTGCGGCAGCCCCGGCTATTGCCATTTCTTGCTGCCGCCACGCTAAGCCACGCATCAGGCCGACGCGCTCGTGCGCGTCGGCGGGGTCAAGGTCGCCGGCTCTAGTCCAGCATCACCATATGCGCCGGCAATTGTTCCTCGAAGAATTTCGAGAAGGTCGCGATACGGGGCGGCAGCGTCTGATAGGGCGGATAATAGAGCGTCAGCCAGAGTTCGGGCGGCGCCCAGCCGGGCAGGACATGAACGAGCCGGCCGCTATGGATATGCTCGGCGATATTAAATCCCGGCAGCATGGCCACGCCCGCGCCATCTGCCGCCATATCGGCCAGAACCTCGCCGCTATTGGCGCTGAATGCGCGGCCGGCCGAGATGGCGATGCTCGATCCGCCGTCTGACAGGACCCAGTTCTCCCGCCGGCTTTCACCGCTATAGGCAAGGCAATCGTCAGGGGTCAGTTCGCTTGGATGTTCCATCTGCGTGAAGCGGCTGCCCGGTGCCGCCACCAATATTCGCGGCACGGCCCTGATCTTGCGCCAGATGGTGAATTTGTCTGACGGGGCGGACGAGATGCGGATCGCCAGATCGTAGTCGTCATCCACGATATTGATCAGGCCGTCCGACAGGGAAATCTCGAAGCACATTTTTGGATAGAGTTCCCGGAAACCCGACAGGATCGGCGGCAGCACCGTCTTGCCAAGCCATGTCGGCGCGCTGATCCTCAGGCGCCCCTCATCGGCCTTATGGGCGTTGCGGACATCGCGCCGGGCGTTCTCAAGCGCCTCGACCGCCGGCTGGATCTGTGCGGCGAAGATGGCGCCGTCCGTCGTCAAGGAAACCTGTCGGGTGGTGCGGACAAACAATTGCACACCGAGATCGTCTTCAAGCGCGGCAATCGCACGGGTGACGGCAGCCGCCGTCATGCCCAGTTCACGGGCGACCTGCGCGAAGTTGCGCTTTTCGGCCGCCATCAGAAAGGTTTTCAGAGCTTTATGGTCGTTCATCTCTATTATTTCAAAAATCGCAATTCATTCGAGAGAAATATTGCAATTCCGCGATGCAATCAAGCGGGTTACATCTCTGTCCATCGAAACGGACACACCAACAACGAAAGGCGCCGCCGATGATCAAGGATATCAAGGGCCTGCACCACGTCACCTCGATGGCGTCGGATGCGCGGCAGAACAACAGTTTCTTCACCGATACGCTCGGCCTGCGCCGGGTCAAGAAAACCGTCAACTTTGACGAACCCAGCGTCTATCACCTTTATTACGGCGACGAAAATGGCACGCCCGGCACGGTCATGACCTATTTTCCCTTCGCCAACATGATGGCCGGCCGTCCCGGCGTCGGTGAGGTGGGCGAGACGCAGTTTTCCATCCCCAAGGGTTCGCTGGGCTTCTGGAAAGAGCGTCTGCTTGCCAAAGGTGCCGCCGGCCTTCAGGCCGACACGGTCTTCGGTGCTGAGCGCCTGCGCTTCACCGGTCCCGATGGCGATGGCCTTGCGCTGATCGAAACGGACAATGACGCCCGTGCCCCCTGGCTGGCCGAGGGCATTTCCGAAGACAGCGCCATACGTGGTTTCACCGGCGCGCGCTTCAATCTGAACGACACGGCCGCGACTGAGGAACTCCTTCGTTTCATGGGCTATGAACGGGCTGATGCTGAAGGCAATGTGACGCGCTTCATCATTCCCGGCGGCAACGGGGCCGACACGATCGATCTTGCGGCCCTGCCGAAGACGCCCTTTGCCCGTCCGGGGGCAGGTTCGGTCCACCATATCGCTTTCGCAGTCGAAAACCGTCAAAAGCAGCTGGAAGTGCGCAAGGCGCTGATGGATACGGGCTATCAGGTCACCCCCGTCATCGACCGCGATTATTTCTGGGCGATCTATTTCCGCACCCCGGGCGGCATCCTGTTCGAGATCGCCACCAATGAGCCCGGTTTCGACCGCGACGAGGATACCGCGCATCTGGGCGAAGCGCTCAAGCTGCCGAGCCGCTATGAGCCTTTCCGCAACCAGATTGAGGCGAACCTCGCTCCCCTTGCGGCATAGAGCGGGTCTCTGATCCGCATCCACTGACCAAACAGATATTACGCTTTTCAAGACGGCTGCCCCTGCCGGGCAGCCGGCCGGCGAAGCCTTCCTAGTTTCCACCGCCGTAGATCGGCAATCACCACCTGAACGGAGAACTGAAAATGTCCAAGCTCGAAGTCCTTACCCCCGCCAACAGCCAGCTCATCTTCATCGACCAGCAGCCGCAGATGGCTTTCGGTGTGCAGTCGATCGATCGCCAGACCCTGAAGAACAATGTCGTCGGCCTCGCCAAGGCGGCAAAGATCTTCAACATCCCGACGACCATCACCACGGTCGAAACGGAAAGCTTCTCCGGTAACACCTTTCCGGAACTGCTCGCGGTCTTCCCGGAAAACGACATTCTCGAGCGTACCTCGATGAATTCCTGGGACGACCAGAATGTTCGCGATGCGCTGGCCAAGAACGCCGCCGGTGGCCGCAAGAAGATCGTCGTCTCCGGCCTATGGACGGAAGTCTGCAACACCACCTTCGCACTCTCGGCTCTCCATGATGTCGCGGACTATGAGATCTACATGGTGGCGGACGCCTCCGGTGGTACTTCTCTCGACGCGCATAAATATGCGATGGACCGCATGGTGCAGGCCGGTATCATTCCCGTCACCTGGCAGCAGGTGCTGCTCGAATGGCAGCGCGACTGGGCACGCAAGGAAACCTATGACGCCGTCACCGCGCTGGTGAAGGAACATTCCGGCGCTTACGGCATGGGCATCGATTATGCCGTCACCCATGTCCATGGCGGTGAAGAACGTGTGAAGCACGGCAAGCGCATCGGCCCCAACCCGGCCAAGAAATAAGCTTTCAACCCACGCCGCACCGGCAGGATCGCCATCCAGTCCGGTGCGGCTTTCACCCATCGAGGAGGTTTCGATGAAAGTCTATCTTCTGTCCCTTGGCGCCGGTCTGCTGGTCGGCATCGTTTACAGCCTGCTTAATGTGCGTTCTCCCGCACCGCCCGTCATTGCTCTCGTCGGCCTGCTCGGCATATTGGTTGGAGAGCAGATCATCCCCCTCGCGAAGACGATCGTCGGCAAGGAGCCGGCCGTGGTTTCGTGGATCAACCAGATCAAGCCGCATATGTTCGGCCATATGCCGAAGGGTGGCGCTGAAACAACTGGCCTTGCCGAGGTCAAACAGCCTATCAACCGGGAGAGAAGCTGATGCCGACACGACGCACCTTTCTTGGCGCGGCTTCGAGCCTTGCCTTTCCGAATCTGTTTTCACCGGCTAAGGCCGCTGATCTCATCAAGACCGGAGGTTCTTCCATGCACCCAGATACGATCCTTCACAACGGCCGCGTCACGACGCTCGACCGCGGCAATCCGAATGCAACTGCAGTGGCCATCAAGGATGGCCTGTTTCTGGAAGTGGGAAGCGATGCCGAGGTTATGGCCCTTGCCGGGCCGGATACGAAGATCATCGACCTGAAGGGCAAGCGGGTTCTGCCCGGCCTGATCGACAACCACACCCACGTCGTGCGCGGCGGCCTGAACTTCAACATGGAACTGCGCTGGGATGGCGTGCGCTCGCTTGCCGATGCCATGGACATGCTGAAGCGTCAGGTGGCTATTACCCCGGCCCCGCAATGGGTGCGGGTCGTGGGCGGTTTCACCGAGCATCAATTCGTTGAAAAGCGCCTGCCGACCATCGAGGAAATCAATGCGGTGGCGCCGGATACGCCGGTCTTCCTGTTGCATCTTTATGACCGGGCGCTGCTGAACGGCGCAGCGCTTCGCGCCGTCGGTTACACCAAGGATACGCCGAACCCGCCCGGCGGCGAGATCACCCGCGATGCGAACGGCAATCCGACCGGCCTGCTGCTCGCCAAGCCGAATGCCGGCATCCTCTATTCGACGCTCGCCAAGGGGCCGAAGCTGCCTCTCGATTATCAGGTCAATTCCCCCCGCCACTTCATGCGCGAGCTGAACAGGCTGGGTGTGACCGGCGTGATCGACGCCGGCGGCGGCTTCCAGAATTACCCCGATGATTACGAAGTGATCCAGAGGCTGTCGGATGAGAACCAGATGACGGTTCGGCTGGCCTACAATCTCTTCACCCAGAAGCCGAAGCAGGAGAAGGAGGACTTCCTCAACTGGACGTCATCGGTCAAATACAAGCAGGGTAACGACTACTTCCGGCACAATGGTGCAGGCGAAATGCTGGTCTTTTCCGCTGCCGATTTCGAGGATTTCCGCCAGCCACGGCCGGACATGCCGCCGGAAATGGAAGGCGAGCTTGAAGACGTTGTCCGGATTCTGGCGGAAAACCGCTGGCCCTGGCGTCTGCACGCCACCTATGACGAGACCATTTCGCGGGCGCTGGATGTCTTCGAAAAGGTCAACCGGGATATCCCGCTCGAAGGGTTGAACTGGTTTTTCGATCATGCCGAAACCATCTCCGACCGCTCGATCGACCGCATCGCCGCGCTTGGCGGCGGCATCGCAACCCAGCACCGCATGGCCTATCAGGGCGAATATTTCGTCGAACGGTATGGCCAGGGCGTGGCGGAGGCCACACCGCCGATTGCGCGGATGCTGGAAAAGGGCGTGAACGTTTCGGCCGGTACGGATGCAACACGCGTCGCCTCCTATAATCCGTGGGTGTCGCTGTTCTGGATGGTGACGGGCAAGACGGTGGGCGGCATGCAGCTTTATCCGCGCGCCAACTGCCTCGACCGCGAGACGGCGCTGCGCATGTGGACCGAAAAAGTCACCTGGTTCTCCAACGAGGAAGGCAAGAAGGGCCGCATCGAAAAAGGCCAGTTCGCCGATCTCGTGGTGCCGGACAAGGATTATTTCTCCTGCGCGGAGGATGAAATCTCCTTCCTTACCTCCGAACTGACCATGGTCGGCGGCAAGATCGTCTATGGCTCCGGCGACTTCAGGACGCTGGATGAAAGCAATATTCCGCCGGCGATGCCCGACTGGTCGCCTGTGCGAACCTTCGGCGGTTATGCCGCCTGGGGTGAGCCGCAGGGTGCCGGAAAGAACTCGCTCAGACGGGCGGCGATCTCGTCCTGCGGCTGTGCCAGTGATTGCGGTGTGCATGGTCACGACCATGCCGGCGCCTGGACGTCGAAACTGCCGATTGCCGATCTGAAGGGCTTTTTCGGCGCTCTCGGCTGCTCCTGCTGGGCGGTCTGAGGCTGATTGGCAAGACAAATCCAACGGGCAGTGGATTGCCGCTGCCCGTTGTCTGCGAAAGATCCGGCGATAAAAAGAATATTACAAAATTCGCAATTATATAGAAACTATTGATGCAATTGTTGGCGGTAATCCTTTGCGCCAATATCGCTCCATCACATGAACGCAGCGCCGCTCGAACCGACCGGCCAGATCGCAGGAGCAAAAAATGACCGAGCCATCTTCAACCCTTCGCCTTCGCGGCTTCCTCGCAAATGTCGTCCCCCCCCCCGCCACAAAGCCCCTTGCGCTTCTGGCGCTTTGCTCGGCCTATATTCAGGGGCCGCTGACCAAGATCTTCGACTTCCCCGGCGCGATTGCCGAGATGAACCATTTTGGCCTTCAGCCGGCGGCCGCATTCGCCGTCGTCGTCATCCTGTTCGAACTCACCGCCTCCGCATTGGTGGTGTCGGGCTTCCTGCGTTGGGCCGGTGCTCTGGCACTTGCGGGCTTCACGCTTCTGGCCACCTTCATCGCTCTCCGCTTTTGGGAAATGGCGCCCGGCATGGACCGCATGATGGCCACCAACGCCTTCTTCGAGCATCTTGGCCTTGCCGGCGCCTTCATCATCGTCGCCGCAATCGATCTCACGAAAGGAACGGGCAAATGAGTGCCGCAAAATCCACCGCGAGCAGCTTTGCTCCTCTTGCGCAACCAGTTTTCGCCGTCCTCTGGGCCGCGACGGTGCTCGGCAATACCGGCAGTTTCATGCGCGATGTCGCCAGTTCATGGCTGATGACCGATCTTTCGGCCTCGCCGGCGGCCGTCGCCATGGTTCAGGCGGCAGGGACGCTGCCGATCTTTCTTCTGGCAATTCCGGCCGGCGTGCTGACCGATATTCTCGACCGCCGCAAATTCCTGATCGCCGTGCAGCTGTTGCTGGCCTCCGTCAGCGTCACCCTCATGGTTCTGGCCCAAACCGGCCTGTTGTCCGTCAGCGCGCTGATCGGTCTCACCTTCCTCGGCGGCATCGGCGCCGCGCTGATGGGCCCGACCTGGCAGGCCATCGTGCCGGAATTGGTGAAACGCGAGGATATCAAGAGCGCCGTGGCGCTGAACTCGCTCGGCATCAACATCGCCCGTTCCATCGGCCCGGCCGCCGGCGGCATCCTGCTCGCGGCCTTCGGGGCGGCCTTTACCTATGGCGCTGATGTCGCCAGCTATTTCGTGGTTATCGCCGCCCTTCTGTGGTGGCCACGGGCAAAGAACGCCAATGATGCACTGGCGGAAGGTTTCTTCGGCGCATTCCGGGCGGGCCTTCGTTATACCCGCGCCAGCAAGCCGCTGCATGTCGTCCTGCTGCGGGCAGCGATCTTCTTTGCATTCGCCAGTGCTGTCTGGGCACTGCTGCCTCTGGTCGCCCGGCAACTGCTCGGTGGAGATGCGAGCTTCTACGGTATCCTGCTCGGTGCCGTCGGTGCCGGCGCCATCTGCGGCGCGCTGGTCATGCCGAAGCTGCGCGAACGTTTCGATGCCGATGCCCTGTTGCTGGGTGCGGCTCTCACGACTGCGCTCGTCATGGCTGGACTGTCCTTCGCACCGCCAAAGTGGCTTGCCATCATCATCCTGCTGTTCCTCGGTGGCGCATGGATCACGGCGCTGACGACGCTGAATGGCGCAGCCCAGGCAGTTCTGCCGAACTGGGTGCGTGGCCGTGGCCTTGCCGTTTATCTCACCGTCTTCAATGGCGCGATGACGGCCGGCAGCCTTGGCTGGGGTGCTGTTGGTGAAGCCACAGGCGTGCCGGGTGCGTTGCTGATCGGCGCTGCGGGATTGCTGGTTGCGGGCCTCGTCATGCACCGTCTGAAACTGCCTGCGGGCGATGCGGATATGGTGCCGTCCAACCATTGGCCCGAACCGCTCGTTGCCGAGCCGGTGGCTCATGATCGTGGCCCGGTTCTGATCCTGATCGAATATAATGTCGAAAAGCATCACCGTTCCGATTTCCTGCATGCGCTGGATGAACTCTCCCAGGAACGTCGCCGCGATGGCGCCTATGGCTGGGGCGTGACGGAAGACTCCGCCGATCCGCAGAAGATTGTCGAATGGTTCATGGTGGAATCCTGGGCTGAACATCTGCGCCAGCACAAGCGGGTTTCCCATGCCGACGCGGATTTGCAGGGCAAGGTGCTAGCTTACCATTCCGGACTGGAAAAGCCTGTCGTGCGGCACTTCCTAACAATCAACCGTCCGGGGAAGGCATAAGACAAAAAGGGGCCGAAAGGCCCCTTTTTTGTTGTTGCCGTTGCACCTGTCCGGCTATTGCGTAATCCGCTCCAGCACGCGGCTCAATGCGTCTTTCAGCGCCCCTGAGCCGCCCTTGCCGTCGAAGTCCAGCAGCACCTGCTCGTTGAGGCCGCCTTTTGTCGCGAACTCACGGCTGATCTCGTTGAAATCCGCCTTGCTTCCAGCAAGCACCGCCACCTCGGAGAGGCCGGCGAAGAGGGGGGCAAGATAAGCGCGCGCCTTTTCTTCCGGCAGACCATTCTCGGCCAGCCATTCGGTCGTGGTCTGCATGATGCCGAAATAGGTGGCCATCAGAGCGCTGGCCGCGGCCAGAAGGTCGTATTCCGCCTTGGTCTCGCATTCCACCGCATTGCCGAGCACGTTGAAGATTGCGGCAGTATCTGTATCGGCGGGATAGATGGCGGTGACGCCCTTGCGCCGGGCGACGAAGGGTAGCGGGATTGCCTGGGTGAGACGCACATCCGCGCCGATCCAGTCCAGGAGCGACTCGCGGCTGGTTGCCGCCACGACGCTGATGACCTTCTGCCCGTCGCGGAACCGGAGAGGCCGGATGACCTCTTCGGCGATCTGCGGACGGATCGCGAGCATGACGGTATCGCAGCCATCGACGATCGCCTGATTGTCGCCGGAGATGATCACCTGCGGAAAATCGACTGCAAGCCTGGCCGAGATATCCGCGCTGCGCTGGGACACCATGACATGCGGCAAGGCGGTAGGCCTGGCGAGCAGGCCGCGCACCATCGCATCCGTGATGGCACCCGTTCCGATAAAGCCGATTTTCTGGGGAAGGGACATGAGGGGACTCCACTGCAGCGATTGGACCGAGAGAGACATCGGCCGGGTCATTTTCGCCCGATGCTAGATTTTCCGCCGGTAGTTGTCGACAAGCGGACGGTGTCAATCTGTGTGATCATGGTCACGATCCCGGCCGATGCTCGCGAAAGGCGGCGGCGAGCGTGCGTAACGCCTCCCGGGATCTGCTGTCCGTCAGGGTCGAGAACATGATGATTTCGGTAGAAGGCAGGGGCGGCAGGCCAAAACGCTGGCTGACCTCCACCGTGCCGGGTGGTGCAAGACGGGAGGAGAAGGCGGAAACCGCAAGCCCGGCCGAGACGGCTGCGGTCACCATCGACGATGTGCCGCCAAGAAACACCTCCGTCCACGCAATCGCAGCCGCATCCAGGGCGCGGGTGGCTATGTCACGCACACCACAGGCGGGTGAGAGCGCCGCCAGCCGCAGCGGTTCACCCTGACGGTGTTCGAATTGCGGGGTTGCATACCAGCCGAAATGTTCCGGTCCGAGCACCTCGCCGTCGCGCCTGTCGTCTTCGCGCCGGATGATCGCCGCATCGATCTCCCCACGGTCGAAGGCGTCAAGCAGGGATCTGGAATGATCCATGCGTACTTCAATCGTAAGCCCGGGGTCGTGGTCGTTGAGACGTGCAAGCAGGGTCGGAACCTCCGGTCCCGCCACGTGGGCGGCAATGCCAAGGCCGAAGCGGCGGCGCGGCGAGGAAAGACCCGCCAGCGCCCGATCATGCGCGGCGAGAAACTCGCGGGCGGGCGCCAGAAATACCGCACCTTGTGCGGATAGCCGCACGGAGCGCGGTGTGCGTTCGAGCAGCCGCTGGCCGAGCCTGTCCTCCAGCCGTTTGAGCTTGACGCTGATGGCGCCCTGGGTGGTGCCGAGCGCTTCGGCAGCGCGGGTGAAGCTCTGCATATCGGCGATGGTGACGAAGGCCTCGACGGCCTCCACATCCAGCGTGCTCATATCGATTATTCCGATTTGTTGTCTCTGAAATAGCCAATCATCCAATTCAGTTATGGTCAAGCTTTGTCTAGCGTGCCTCCTCCACAGATCGGTTCTCGCAGTGGTGAACCGACCCTTGAAAGGCTGAAGAATGACCCTTGCCGTTACCGCCCCAGCGGGCAGCAGAAGCGCCATGGCGCTCGCTGCCGTCTGTCTCTCCGCCCTGATGTTCGGACTGGAAATTTCCAGCGTTCCGGCGATCCTGCCAACACTGGAACAGGTGCTGCACGCGGATTTCCGGCAGCTTCAGTGGATCATGAATGCTTATACCATCGGCGTGACGATGGTGCTGATGGGGACGGGGGCGCTGGCCGATCGCTTCGGCCGTAAACGTGTCTTCATCGCCAGCATCTTCGCTTTCTCACTGTCCTCTCTCGCCTGCGGAATGACGGAAAACGTCTCGGTGCTGATCGGCGCGCGTTTCCTGCAGGGACTGAGCGGCGGCGCGATGCTGGTGTGCCAGATCGCCATCCTGTCGCATCAGTTCCGCACGGCCCGTGAACGCGGCATGGCGTTCGGCTGGTGGGGCATCGTCTCGGGCGTGGGGCTGGGTTTCGGCCCGATCATCGGTGGCGCCATCGTTGCGCTGTGGAGCTGGGAATGGGTGTTCCTCGTTCACGTCGCGCTTGGCGTGGGAACATGGCTACTCGCCGCCGGTGGTGTGGGAGAATCGCGAGATCCGGAAGCGGCGCGTCTCGATATTGCCGGCATGGTCACGCTCTCGGTTGCCGTTTTTTGCCTTGCCTTTTTCATCACGCAGGGACCCGAACTCGGTTTCGTGGGCTCGGCGGCGCTTCTGATCCTTGGCGTCTCGGTTGCGAGCTTCATCGCCTTCGTGTTCGCTGAAAAGCTCAACACGCGACCGATGTTCGACTTCTCCGTCTTCCGCATCCGGCCATTTTCGGGGGCGATCATCGGTTCGGCGGCGATGAACATCAGCTTCTGGCCGTTCATGATCTATCTGCCGATCTGGTTTCAGGCGGGCCTCGGTTATGACAGCGTCACCGCCGGCCTCGGTTTGCTTGCCTATACGCTGCCGGCGCTGGTGGTGCCGCCTTTGGCGGAGCGCCTGTCGTTGCGCTACCAGCCGCGCCTCGTCATTCCGGCCGGGCTGTTCACCATCGGCCTCGGTTTCATGCTTATGAAGCTTGGAAGCGGCATCGAAAATGCGAGCTGGCTCACCATGCTGCCCGGCTGCATCCTTGCCGGTATCGGGCTCGGGCTGACCAATACGCCTGTTACCAACACCACCACGGGGGCGGTTTCCCCCGCCCGTTCCGGCATGGCTTCGGGTATCGACATGAGCGCGCGCATGATCTCGCTCGCCATCAACATCCCGATCATGGGCTTTATTCTGGTCGAGGGCGTCCGGGCTTCGCTTCTGGCAAACCTGCCATCAGGTGCTGACATCAATGCGTTGCAGTCGCTTGCGGAAAAGATCGCGGCGGGCACCGCCGGCGCGGCGCAGGGTGTTTCGGAAGAGCTCGTCCATCAGGCGCTTGCGGACGGTTTTGGTCTGGTCATGCTTTATGCTGGCATCAGCGTCTGGTTCCTTGCCGCCATCAGTTTCATGATCTTCGGTCCGGCGCGAAAACCTGCCCATGGTTAGCGCGAAGTCCCAGGCAACCTGGGACGAGCCTCAGGCGCTTTCGTTTACTCCGGCCTCGGCGAGACGTTTGCCGAGGCTGAAAAAAGAGGACTTCATTTGGCTGCGTTTGTCTCCACCCTCAAGGCTGGAGAAGGGCACCTTGAAACCGAATATTTCATCCGGCTCGCCAGAGCGTTCCCGCCAGAATGCATCGATGTCCGAAACCATCATTTTTTGCCTTCGGGCGCGCCGGTAACGGATGGGGTGTCTGGAGTGGGCGACAGCGAAATAGTCATGTGCACCCTCGGCGGCGAGACCTTGCAGAACCATCAATGCAGCCTCCTTGGGACGAAGCCCTGAGAGATCGCGCGTCATCGACACCATTTGCTCTTTCGCGGCGCGTGGGCCCTGCATGCCGCCAACGACAATCGTGTGGTTCTGTGTCTCGCGCCCTTCAACGAAAGTGAATGTTGCTGTCCAGAGAATGGTGTTGTCATGGCTGCGAATGAGTCTGACGGAAAAAGCACCCTCGTGCCGGCCGCCGCAACAATCCGCGAGGGCCAGTATGCATCGATATTCATCGTTCCGGCCGCGAACCGTGCCCATATCAATGGTTTTTCCCGCCCACAGCCCGGCCATCACGCTCCTGGAAAAATGCCGGTCCGCAATTGCGAAATTATCCATGAGAAGAGCCAGCCGTCTCGTCTGGGAAACTTTATTGATGAGGAGTTTCGACAGGGGTTTCTGGAGAAGGTCGTCATGCGGGAGCGGTAATTTTCGCTCTGTTGAAAAATCCGCCAGAAACCGCCACCACCGAAAGGTGACCAATGGATTGATCGCAAAACGCAGCCAGAAAAGGACCGCCCGCTTCCAGTAGGCGCGTCGGGTAAAGGTCATAATTCTCCAGAGCAACAAAAAACGGGGTGTTTCCGAAACTGTCTCGGCCACATCATCCGTGACCGGGAGTTTCTCTGCCAGAACGGCAGCATCTTGAATGCGCGACATAAATGGGCTTCCGGCAGAACATGGTGTTCAGCCGGGGCATGCGCCGGAATTGTCAAGATTCTGTCGAGAAACAGCCTGTCCCATGTGAAGACCGGTTCGTCGCCTCAGCGCAAAAACAAGCAACCGCAAAGAGACGGTTGGCCGGGATATTTTAGGAGGCTTCCCCGAAGACAATCGTCACGATAGTTCCGCCATCCGGCCGCGCCTTTATCTGGAGATCGCTGTCATGCGCCCGTGCGATTGCGCGGGCAATCGACAGGCCGAGACCTGTGCCACCGGTTTTGCGCGCGCGCGACGGTTCCGTCCGCCAGAAGAGTTCGATGCCGTGCGCCTCGACGCCAGCGGGAAAGCCCGGCCCTTTATCCTCGATCGCGACAAAGGCGCGCCCGTCCTGAACCCCGGTCGAACAACGCAGAAACCCGCCGCTCGCCGCGTAGCGGCGCACATTATCCATCAGAATCAGCAGAAGCTGCCGAAGGCGTTGTCGATCGCCGCAAACGGGTGCGGGCTCCAGCGACATATTGAGATCAATGCCGACCTCATCCATCAGTGGCCGGGCCGCTTCAGCCACCGCCGCGCATTCGGCGGCAAGATCAAGCGGTTCGGTGTCTTTGACGAGACTGTTGGTTTCCGCCAGCGAAAGTGTGCGCAAATCGTCAACAAGACGCGCCAGTCCCTCAACATGGACGATGAGGTGGCGAATGGCTTGCTTGTCGAGGGGAAAGACATCATCCGCGATGCCGTGCAAACGGCCCCGCAGGATCGTGAGTGGGGTGCGCAGCTCGTGGGCCACCGCCATCGTGTTGAACTTCAGCCGGCGCTCCATCATCTGAAGTTCCCGCGTCAGAGTCTCGAAACTGTCAACCAGAAATGCGACTTCGGCGATGGGGCTCGCCTTGATCTTTGCGCCGCCGCTGAAGTTGCCGGTCGCCATGCGCCGCGCGGCATCAGCAAGTTCGCCGAGAGGTGCGGCAATGCGCCGAGATATGAAATAACCAAGCAAGCTGCACAGGAAGACACCGAGCAATCCGAAGACGAACACCGATTTGATAAGCTCGTTATCTGCCTGATCCTCCAGGCCCGGCAAAACCTCGACAAGGGCTTGAAGTTGGCGTTGATCCGGCATCATGCCCAGGTCGATATCCGAGAAGGCCTTGGCGGCATCGGGCGACAGCTGGGCGATGATGCGCTCCTCAATGTTGTCCGCATACCAGGAAACGCCGAAATAGACCAAAGCAACGGCAAAGATGAGCATCGTGGTGATGGTGATCGCCGTCATCGTGCGCAGGCGGAGTCGCCAGGGCTTCATGGTTTCTGCTCCCCGGCCAGCCGATAACCGACGCTGCGCACCGAGACCAGATAACCGCAGGCGCCATGATCCGTCAGTTTCTTGCGCAGATTGGCGATATGTGTGTCGATGGTGCGCGCCAGCGCATCGCTTTCCGGCAGGCAGGCGTCGAGAATATCGGCGCGCTGAAAGGCGTGGGTGGGACGGCGCGTCATATGGGCGAGGATCCGGAACTCGCTCAGCGTCAGGGGCAGAACGGCCCGCTCTCCACCATGGCAGACGGCCGCGACATAAGCTTCGGTGTCCACTTCTATGGCCCCGAAGCGCAAAACCCCGCCGGAGCCTGGCTGTCGCGTGCGTTTCAGCACGGCATTCACCCGGGCGATCAACTCATGCGGATTGAAAGGTTTGACGATGTAATCGTCAGCGCCGAGGCGAAGGCCGGTCAGCTTGTCCATATCCTCCGCAAGAGAGGTGACCATGATGACGGGCGTTTCCCGTTCCCGCCGGATGCGGTTCAACACCTCGATGCCATCGAATTTCGGCAGGCGGATGTCGAGGAGAACCAGATCCGGCCTCAACATGGAGAAATGGGTCAGCGCCGTTTCTCCATCGCCGGCTCTGACGGTTCTGTATCCTTCGCGAATGAGATAGGCGTCCAGAATCTGAATGATATCAGGGTCGTCTTCGACGATCAGAATAAGCCCTTTGTCCATGCTGAACCCGCAAATTTATTCATATATAGGCTGTGGTGGTGGCGGGACGCTAAGCGGATGCGAAACGTCGGGCAAGAGCCTCTATCCTCTAATAAAGCCAATGCGCACCGCTTTCCTTGCAGTCTTGTGTCTTTCTCCGCAATGCCTTGACATTTCTGCGGAAGAGAACTGGTCATGCACCAGTCTCTCGCCAGTAAAACCCACCAAAAGAAGCGGAATTGGACCCGGCGGTCGAAATTTCGCGCAAACGCCGTCTTTGTCGTCCGTCAGGCATTTGTGAGTGCTTCCGGCAGCCCCTCTCTGCAGGCTCTGCTGGTCGCCTTTGCGATGATGATCGTCTTTACGATCAGGCCGGATATCGATCTTGAAGTGAGCCGGCAATTCTGGGCGGACGGTTTCACCCTCGGTGAGGACGAGTTCCTGATTGCCGTCCGCGATCTGAACCGCATGCTTCCGGCGGTCTTGTTATCAGGACTTGCGGGCATGCTTTTCGCCATGCCATTTTTGCGCGGCCTTCCACGGCTTTTCCCGCCACATAAGCTGCTGTTTATTATGGTCTTCTTTGCTCTTGGACCAGGCGCCACGGTGCATGCCCTGAAAAACCTGTTCGGCAGGGCAAGGCCGCGGCATCTCGCAGAGTTCGGGGGAGAGTTGTTTTTTACGTCGGTTCTTTCCCTCAATGGCAGCTGCGCCCGAAACTGCTCTTTTCCTTCCGGTGAAAGTGCTTCCGCAGTCGCCCTCCTGGCCTTCATCATCCTCCTGCCAGAGAAATTTCGCCTGATAGGCACCGCAATACTGGCGCCGTTTATCGTGATTGTCTCCCTGAACAGGGTGGCGATGGGGGCTCTCTCCCTCTCCGATGTCCTGATTGCATGGCCCTTGATGCTCGTGGTGTTCCCTCCGCCCCAACGGCCGTTCATGAACAATCGGCAGGCGATAGCCGCGGCCTTCCCGCCCGGGGCCGGCGGGTCCCGGCCCGCCGTAGGACCAAGGCCATTTGCCGAACACTAGAGTTCGCAGGACGTCCTGACACCAATACAGAAAGGGCAGCGGAAAACCGCTGCCCTTTCTGTTTCTTTTGGACCGGCTGCTGAGGCCTTATTTCACCTGTGCGACGACAAGCTTGCCTTCGGCGCGTTCTGCAATGAACTCGATATTGGCGCCTTCCTTGAGCCTGGCGAGGAGCGCATCGTCCTTGACGCGGAACACCATCGTCATGGCCGGCATGTCGAGGTTCTTCAGTTCTTCATGGATGATGGTGACCTTTTTGGCCGCAGCATCAACCTTCTTGACCGTTCCCTTGGTGAATTCCTCTGCGAATGCACTGAGGGGAGCGGTGAGCAGGAGTGCTGCTGCGACGGTGATTTTAACGATGGTCTTCATGGTCATATTCCTTTGTTGCTGGATTATTTTGCAGAAACTTTGAGATCGCCGCGCATGCCGGCCTCGTAATGTCCGGGTTTCAGGCAGGCGAATTCGAACATGCCGTCATTGGTGAATTTCCAGACGATTTCGCCGCTCTCGCCCGGCGCGAGGCTGATCGCGTTCGGATTGTCGTGTTCCATCTCCGGCGCCTTCTCCATGGCGGCCTTGTGCTCCAGATTGGCCTTCTGTTCATCGAGAATGAATTCATGGTCCAGTTCGCCGACATTCTTCACGACAAAGCGAACCGTCTTACCCTTCTTGAATTCGAACTTGGCGGGCGTGAACAGCATCTTGCCGTCGGGCGTTTCCTTCATCGTCACCTGAATGGTCTGGGTCACCTTGGCCTTGTCGCCGGGTTCGCCGATCGCCATCGCTGCATGGCCGCCGCCGTGGGTGCCCGATGCCAGGGCTGGCGTGGCGAGAGCGGTGAGAAGCAGTGCAAGTTTCAATTTGGTCATTCTGTATGTTCCTTGATTTTGATGGGGTCGTTGGTCTGCGCAATCAGCCGTGTTTCATCGGTTGCGGCGTGATCTGCGTTTTGGGGTCGGTGTTTTTTTGTGTATCCGGCAACTCGCCGGTCCATTCCCAGGCCTGGGTTCCGGGCGGGTTTTCGTACCAGCCGGGATCGGCGTAATCGCCCGCGGAGATGCCTTCACGAACCTTCACCACGGAGAACATGCCGCCCATCTCGATGGGGCCGTGCGGACCCCATCCCGTCATCATCGGAACGGTGTTCTCAGGGATCTCCATTTCCATCGCGCCCATATCGGCCATGCCGGCGGTGCCCATCGGCATATATTCCGGCCGGACCTTGCGGATCTTTTCGGTGACGGTCTTCTTGTCGACGCCGATGAAGGTCGGGACGTCATGGCCCATCGCGTTCATCGTGTGGTGCGACTTGTGGCAATGGATTGCCCAGTCACCGACATATTTGGCGTCGAATTCATAGGCGCGCATCGCACCCACGGGGATGTCGATGCTGACCTCCGGCCATCGCGCCTCGGGCCGCACCCAGCCGCCATCCGTGCAGGTCACTTCGAAATCGTAACCGTGCATGTGGATCGGGTGGTTGGTCATGGTCAGGTTGCCGACGCGCACGCGCACCCGGTCGTCCTTGGAAACCACCAGTGGATCGATGCCCGGAAACACCCGGCTGTTCCATGACCACAGATTGAAGTCGGTCATGGTCATGATCTTCGGCACATAGGAGCCGGGATCGATGTCGAAGGCATTGATGAGGAACACGAAGTCGCGATCCACGGGCATGAATGCCGGGTCCTTCGGGTGGATCACGAAAAAGCCCATCATGCCCATCGCCATCTGCACCATCTCGTCCGAATGCGGGTGGTACATGAAGGTGCCCGACTTCACGAGATCGAACTCGTAGACGAAGGTCTTGCCGACAGGGATATGCGGCTGCGACAGGCCGCCGACGCCGTCCATGCCCGACGGCAGGATCATGCCGTGCCAGTGGATCGTTGTATGTTCCGGCAGCTTGTTGGTGACGAAAATACGCACCCGGTCGCCTTCGACGGCTTCGATGGTCGGGCCCGGCGACTGGCCGTTATAGCCCCACAGCCGGGCGGTCATGCCCTCCGCCATTTCGCGCTCCACCGGCTCGGCGGCAAGGGGGAATTCCTTGACGCCCTTGTTCATCCGGAAGGGCAGGGTCCAGCCGTTGAGGGTAACGACCGGGTTGTAATCGGGGCCGGTGGTGGGCTTGACCGGAGCCTGGGTCGCGGCCGTTTCCATCACGGCTGCTTCCGGCAGGCTGCTATTCGATGTTTTCGCCCAGGCCGCCGTGGAGACCATAGCGGCGCCGACACCCAGAAAGTTTCTTCTATTCAACATGGTGATTTCCTTTCTCAATGTCCGCCACCGCCGCCAGCGGCGGCAACCTCGGTCTCCGCACCTGCCGCAGCACCTGTACCTCCGCCGTAGATGGCGGGAGCGAGGCCGGCCTCCGCGAGCCAGAAGTCGCGTTTGGCATTGATGGCCAGCAGGCTTGAATTGACCTTTTCCCGGCTGTCGGCGAGCAGTTCGAAGGTGTTGGTGATCATGCCGTTATAGGTCAGCAGCGACTGCTCCTCGATCTTGGTGCGCAGCGGCACCACGCTGTTGCGATAGTGCCGGGCGATGTCGTAATTCGAGCGATAGGCCTGATAGGCCGAGCGGGCTTCCGAGCGGACATTGACCGCCTTTTCCGCCAGCAGGTTTGCCGCGCGCATATAGGCAAGTTCGGATTCCCGCATGCGCGCCTGACCGGAATCGAAGATCGGAATGACGAATTCCAGCTCGGCATTGCCGGTCGTCTGTTTGTGTTTTTCGCCGTCTTCCAGCTCGCGTTCGGTCTCGAAGCCCGAGCGGATTTCGAGATCGGTCACGTATCGGGTGGCCTCGGTGAGCTTGAACGATCGTGCGGTGGCCTCCAGATCGAGCCTGGCCATTTGTAGGTCCACACGGCGCTGCAGCGCCTCGGCCTCGATCATGTCCCGTTTGTTAAGCGCCTTCGGAAGCGGGGGCAGGCGGTTGGGAATGGTGTATTCGATATCCGCTCCCCACAGTCCCATCAGCCGCGTCAGTTCCTCCTTGGCAAGACGGGCCTCAAGTCGCGCCTTGGCGATCTGACCGGTCAGTTCGGCATAAAAGACCTGCTCGCGGGCCTGACCTTCCTTGTTGAGCGAACCGGCTTCTCCAAGCTTGACGGCAAGTTCCGAGGCGGCGTCCGCCGCGGTCTGTGCCTGCGCCAGCTGGCCGACATTTTCCCATGCTGCTACCGCGCTGATCCAGGCGCGGCGGGTATCCGACGCCAGTTGCAGCGTCTTCAGCGCGGCCGCGAGCTGCGCCTTGCGGAAACCGGTATCGGCGATCTCGACATTTTCCTTGAGGGTAGCGAGCGCCAGAATATTGGTGACGACGACACCTTCGATCGCCTTGTAGGCCCTGAGCCCCGGGGTGCCGATCCCCGTCAGCCCAATGCCGACCCGCGGATTGACCAGCATGGTGGATTGCCATGCGGTGGCGGCGGATTCGCCGAGATCGGCATAGGCCGCCTGAAGGCCCTTGTTGTTCAGGAGCGCAACCTGCACCGCCGTCTCGACATCAAGGGTCTTGCTGGTTGTCATCAGCGATTTGACGCGGGCCTGCGTCGCCTGCGCCTCGGTGCGGTTCTGCACCCAGACCGCCTGCTTGCCTGTTGCTTCGGATGTTCGGGCCGAAACATTGGTGAAACCGGCGTCGCGCGACGCATATTGGGCGGCTGTGACGCAGCCGCCGAGAAGAAACGGCAGGCAAAGGGTGGCCGCGAGTTTAGCGCCGAGCTTGACTGTGCGTGATGTCATGATGCATCTCCTTTCGGAGCCTGTGCATCGTTCTGGTTACGCCAGGGCTTCGGGTCCACCGGCGCGCGGTGCGTGTAACCCGCAACCGGGGTTTGATAGCGGATGGGCCCCGCGCCAAGCGTCGGGTTTGCCGCATCGTCATAGGAAGCGGCGTCGTTCATCAGGGATGTGGCTGTGCAGCCGCCCAGAAGCAGGGGCGCTGCAACCACAATATAAATCGGGTTCATGGATATTTTCCGAACAGGAGATGCAACGGCGCGACGGCGCTAAAGCCGCTCACGCACGGTCATTGCCCAAAGGCGGGCTTTGCCTGTTCAGATATTCGGGGGGCGGTGAAGCAGCGGAGTCTGGCCCAGCGCCTTGCTGTCGTCAAGGAAGGAGCGGATGCTGTTGACGACGGGTCTGCCAGTGGTGTCGTGGCTGATCAGGACCGCCATGCCGAGACAGAAATCGCCGCAGCATTGGGGCTTTGCGGTTTTTTGGGCGCCGCTATCATGCTCGGCGGCCATATCTTTGTGATCATGACTGTCGGACATCATGGCTGAACCGCCATGGTCCATCATCGCGCCGTGATCCATCATGGCGGACTGATCGTGCTGCATTCCACCGGCTTCGGCAGGATGCATTGCGGCATTGACAGTGGAAACGCTATAGCCCGCCAGTGACAGGATCATCACCAGTCTGAACAACAGGGCCATCAATTTCGATGCTCGCAACATCTCACGCATGCTGGATAGAAAAGCTGCAGTCCTGTGATTTGTCAATGGATATCCCTCATAACCATCAACGAAAGCCTTTATGTCGCGCTTGATGCGGAGCCAAACCTTCCAGTCGAATGGCAGGGCGTGCAGTTTGTCCGCAGCTCACACGACGTCGATGAAGGCATCATCGAGAATGAGAAGCTTGCGGGCCTGTGTGCGGGCATATTCCTCGTAAAAGCCCTGCGAGATCCAGAGCGCGGAACGGCCGCGCCGTCCGCTCCAGCCTATGCCGCCGATCAGTTCGGCCGCTGCAAGCTTGCGGCCGACATGGATGCGTGACACGGAGAGGGAGGTCGCCAGCTGTGTCACGGTTTCCACATCGGTCACACGTTTGCCCTGTTCGGGCGGTCTTTCCCAGTCGATCCCGGCGATAAGGCGGTCCATCAGCAGGCCGCCCGCATCGAACCAGTTGAAAATGATGGAAAGCGGGCCGGGGCAGCGCACCTCCGGATGTGACAGAAACGCCTGTGATACACGGGGGTGGATATGGGGAAGCAGGGCTTCCGATCGCCTGATGAAGCGCGATGCCCTGAAGCCCTCATCGAGCAGGCCCAGCGCCTGAAAATGCACGTCGTACCATTGCGCGAGCATCGCCAGCGCCGGGGCTGAAGGCACCACCCCATTGCCCGGCCCGTTGCCGGATTGGTCGACCGGGCGTGTCATTCCGCGTTTCAGCGCCTCTTTGAAGAAGGCATAGGCAACGCTGTGGCTGGCGAGCCCGTGCCGGAGCGCCAGATGGCCGAAATCTTCCCGCGTCAGGGCTGCTTCTCCCGTTGCCGTTTCACAGTCCCCGCATTTCTGAAAATAGAGCGCCAGAAGCGCATGGCAAAGAAGCCGGTTCTGGCGTGTTGCGAAGAGCGCGGTCATCTCGGGCGAGCCTTCGTAGAGGGCGATAAAGCTACCCGATAGAAGCCGCAGCGCGGCCGCGAAGGGCTCTTTCTGCAGCATCGCCTCTATTTCGCAGGGTGCCGGACCGCGGCCATCGGCGACGACGGCCGGTAGTCGGGAAATCGCAAAGTCGAAAAAATTGGTCATGGGCCGCGCTCCGGAATGGGATGGTCTAGCGGCCTTACAGGAGCTGAAATGGCGCGTCTTCTCATTGCGCGCAGAGGTGAAATTTTAAGCCGACGGCATATCCGCAGCGCGGGCGTCACCGGGCGTCATGCCATAGGTGCCGGCGAACACACGGTAAAATGTTGCAAGGCTGTCGAAGCCGCAGCCATAGGCGATCTGTGTGACCGGCAGAGCGGGGAATGCCAGCAGCAACCGCTTCGCTTCCTCGATCCGCATGGAGGAGAGCGTGCGGGAAAACGACAGTTCCGCACCCTCGAAAACCACATGCAATTGCCGAAGCGAAATGCCCAGTTCCTTCGCGACTGCGGCAGGGGTGAGGTTCTGCCGGGATTTTTTTCGTATCATGATGTCCTGGGCCGCATAACAGAGCCCGGTCCTGAGCGCGGCGCGCACCTCCGGCATGGCGGGCGAAAGCCGTCCGCGCGCCGTCATGGCAAGCCGGGCGATATGCGTGACATCGCGTGCGGGATCGATGAGCCTGCCGGGGGCAGCGTTCAGCGCGTTGAAAAGGGCCCGGAAGGGCAGGGCGAAACTATTGTTTTCCGCATAACGCGTCGCAAACAGGTCATCGGTGGCCTGACCGAGCATGACCTCGTAGTCCACGGGGATTTTTAGCATCTTGTAGTGAAAATCGGCCTCGTTTCCCGGTATCGCGTCATAGGGCAAGTCGGAATAGTTGATGGTGATATCGCCGCCGCCGACGGCGTGAACCTGATCCCTGCCGGCATGCAGAAACCCCGAACCCTTGACCTGCAGGCCGATGCAGAGGCTGTTGCCGGCAATGCGGGCAATATCGGCTTCCGTGCGGTTTACCCGGTAAGAGGAAGCGCGCATTTCTGTTGCCACGGCGCCGGCGACGGCGCGCGCCTGAAACGAACCCTTGAAACTGTGGCGAAGATCCCGTGCAAGCTCGATCGTCACGCCAAACAGGCTTTTGCCGCGCACTTCGCGCCATTGGTCGAAGCGGTGTTCGGGCAGAAAATCGTCGGTTGCGAAGCGGACTATGGTGTTCGTGGCTTGATCCTCCCCGACGATCTCGGCGGCCTATTTTTCCGTTGCGCGAAATCGAAGATGAACGAGTGGATAGGGTCGCCCCTGTCCGTCCAGATCGGAGCGTCCGGTCGGTTCGAATCCCAGCCGACGATAAAAACCCATGGCCTCGCCGTTCTGTTCGTTGACGTCAGTGGTCAGCGCGGGATGAAGCGCAAGCGCCCTCTGCACCAGTGCCTTGCCGATGCCTTGGCCATGATGGTCCGGATCGATGAAAAGCGCCTCCATATGCCCTTCATGCAGAAACATGAAACCGAGGACATGGTCAGAAGCATCGACGGCCAGCGTCAGCGGCGCCTGTGGCAGGAAAGATTCGACTTCCTTCCCGATCGCGGCGCGATCCGCCGGCAGGAGGAACTGGTGGGTGGCGTCGACTGCTTTGCTCCATATGTCGAGGATGCGGGCAGCGTCGCGGCTCTCGGAGGGACGAAGTGCGATCATGTCTCACCCTTAGCAAGTGCGGAGTTTTCACGCCATTGGCCGATCCGATCTTTTCCGTGAGTGCGTGCGTATTCAATGAATTTCAGCATTGAAACCCGGCGATTCTGATCCCGCATGTGCCGCCCATCTCTCCTCTCGGAAATTTTTCTCGAAAAAAAGTTCTTGCAAAAAGCAGCCCGAAAAAAATAGATAAAAAGAACTTCTATCTATTTATTTTGAGGGAAAGATCGACAGATGGACCAGATCGTCACGCAAATCGACAGAAATCCAGCCCCGATTCCAGGTATTGGCAGCAGTTTGTCACTCGAAGAAGCAAAAATTATCTATAATTTGCCGTTTAACGATCTCCTGTTCCGCGCCCAGCAGGGGCATCGCTGTCATTTCGATCCCAATGCCATCCAGATGAGCCGGCTTTTATCCATCAAGACCGGTGGCTGCCCGGAGGATTGTGGTTATTGCAGCCAGTCCGCCCGCAACCCCACCGGCCTCAAGGCCTCCAAACTGATGGAAGTGGAGCGGGTGCTGACTGAGGCGCGCAAGGCGAAGGAAGGCGGGGCGACGCGCTATTGCATGGGGGCTGCCTGGCGTAATCCCAAGGAACGCGACATGGAGGCGGTGGTGGCCATGGTCGAGGGCGTGAAGGCGCTCGGCATGCAAACCTGCATGACGCTCGGCATGCTGACCCCGGAACAATCCGAACGGCTGGCCGATGCCGGTCTCGACTACTACAATCACAACGTCGACACGTCCGAGCGGTTTTATTCGCAGATCATTACCACCCGTACCTTCGAGGACCGGCTGGAAACGCTTGCCAATGTCCGCGATGCCGGCATCAAGGTCTGCGCCGGCGGTATTCTCGGCATGGGGGAAACGGTGGAAGACCGGATTTCGATGCTGGTGACGCTCGCCAACCTGCCGGGTCCGCCGGAAAGCGTGCCGATCAACAGGCTGATCCCGATCCCCGGCTCGAAGCTCGCCAATGCCGATCCCGTTGATCCCATCGATTTCATCCGCACCATCGCGCTGGCGCGTATCCTGATGCCGCGTTCGCATGTGCGGCTTTCGGCCGGGCGTACGGAGATGAGCGATGAGACACAGGCGCTCTGTTTCCTGGCCGGTGCCAATTCCATCTTCATCGGTGAGACACTGCTGACGGCGGATAATCCGGGTGAGGACCACGATACGGCGCTTTTCCGCCGGCTGGGCCTGAAGCCGATGGAACTGCAGCCCACGGAATTGCAGTCTGGGGAGACGGGAGGGTGCCGGTGAATCTCACGGCGCTCTTCCCCTATGAGGCAAAGCTCGCCGGCCTGCAGCGCAAGTCGCGGCTGCGCGTGCTCGCTCCCCAGGAGGGGATCGATTTCACCTCCAACGACTATCTTGGCCTTGCCGATTCACCCCGGCTGAAGGAGGCATTTGCCGATGCCATCGGAAGGGGCGTGCCGGCAGGGGCCGGCGGCTCGCGGCTGCTGCGCGGCAACCACCGCGAACATGAGGCGCTGGAAGCGGAAGCAGCGGGGCTGTTCGGGGCTGAAAAAGCAATCTATTTCGGCAGCGGTTTTGCCGCCAATGTCGCGCTGTTCTCCACATTGCCGCTGCGGGAAGACCTCGTCCTTCACGACGCCCTCATCCATGCCAGCGTCCATGATGGTATTGCCGCCGGCAAGGCGAAGGTGATCGCCGTGCCGCATAATCAGGTCGAGGCATTCGAACGGGAAATAATCCGCTGGCGGCAGGAGGGTGGCCGGGGCCGCCCGTGGATCGCCGTCGAAAGCCTTTATTCCATGGATGGGGACCGTGCACCGCTTGCGGCCCTGGCTGATCTTGCCGAGAAACACGAAGGCTTCCTTGTCGTCGATGAGGCGCATGCGACCGGCGTGTTCGGCCCCGGCGGGCGCGGCCTTGCCGCGGGGCTGGAGGGCCACGGCAATGTGGGGGGGTTGCACACCCGCGGCAAGGCGCTCGGCCTTTCCGGCGCGCTTTTGAGCCTGCCTGCGGTTCTTGCCGATTATCTCGTCAACCGCGCCCGCGGTTTCATCTATTCGACCGCGCCTTCGCCGCTGATGGCGGCGGCGGTGCGGGAAGCCCTGCGTATCATCGTCGATGAGCCGTGGCGGCGTTTGCGGCTGGCGGAGCTGGTAAACTTTGCCGGCGAAGAGCTTCGCTCCCGGCTCGGTGTTGCGCCCAGCGGCTCGCAGATATTACCGGTGATGATCGGTGACAATGCCCGTTCGCTTCGTATCGCCGCGCATCTGCGGGAAGGCGGTTTCGATGTGCGCGCGATCCGCCCGCCGACGGTGCCGGAAGGCACGGCGCGCCTGCGCATCGCCATCACGCTCAACGTGGATGAGAGACAGATCGCCGATATGGTAGGGCTGCTTGCCGTTTCGCTGGCGGAGGAGCGGAAATGAGCCCTCGTTTCGTCATTTCAGGCACCGACACGGGCATCGGCAAGACGGTTTTTTCCGCGGCGCTGACCCACGCCCTGCAGGCATATTACTGGAAGCCCGTGCAATCCGGGCTGGAGGAAGAAACAGACAGTGAGACGGTGGAACGGCTGGGGGGTGTGCCGCAGGCCCGTATCGTGCCGGAGGCCTATCGCCTGAAAATGCCGGCCTCGCCACATCTGTCGGCCCACCTTGAGAATGTAACGATCGATCCCGCGCTTCTGATGCCGCCGCAAACGGATGGACCTCTTGTCATCGAGGGGGCGGGCGGGCTTCTGGTGCCGCTGACAGACACATTGCTGTTCGCCGATATTTTCGCCCGCTGGCAAATTCCGCTTGTGCTGTGCGCAAGGACCTCGCTTGGCACCATCAACCACACGCTGCTCTCGCTCGAGGCGTTGCGGCGCCGCGCCATTCCGGTGCAGGGCGTAGTCTTCATCGGCGACGAGAACCGGGAAAATGAGCGCGTTATCGCCAATGTCGGCGCCGTCCGCCCGCTTGGTCGTCTGCCGCGCCTGCCGGAGATGACATCAGAGGCGCTGCATCAGGCATTTGCCCAACACTTCAATCTCGCTGATTTTCTGGAGGCGCCGGCATGAGCCGTTCCCCTGTCTGGCATCCTTTCACCCAGCATGGGCTGGAACCGCCGATGAAACGCGTCGTATCAGCGGAAGGCGCATTTCTCGTCGATGAGGACGGCAATCGCCTGTTCGACGGCATTTCCTCCTGGTGGGTCATCACCCACGGGCACCGGCACCCGGCGATCATGGCGGCCATCCGCGCCGCGACCGAGGCCTTCGACCAGGTCATTTTCGCCGAGTTCTCCCATGAACCCGCCGAAACGCTGGCGCGCGGGCTGATCGGGCTTGCACCCAACGGGCTAAGCCACGTGTTTTATTCCGATAGTGGCTCGACTGCGGTTGAGGTGGCGCTGAAAATGGCGCTCGGCTATTTCCACAATCGCGGGGAAAAGCGCGACCGTATCGTGGTGATGGAGCATGGTTATCACGGCGATACCATCGGCACCATGTCAACAGGTGAGCGCGGCGTATTCAATGCCGCTTACGAACCGTTACTCTTCGGCGTCGACCGGCTGGCTTTTCCGCAAGCGGGCGGTGAACAGCAGACATTGGACATGTTCGAGAGCTTCTGCCGTTCGGGCCGCATCGCCGCCTTGCTGATCGAGCCGCTGGTGCTCGGAGCCGGCGGAATGAAGATGTACGGTGCGGATATACTGGCCGGGCTGAAACAGATCGCCGAGCGCCATGGTTGTCTCGTCATCGCAGACGAAGTGATGACGGGCTGGGGCCGAACGGGAACCCTGTTCGCCTGCGAACAGGCAGGTATTTCGCCGGATATTCTGTGCACTTCCAAAGGGCTTACGGGCGGCTCGCTGCCGCTCGCGGCAACGCTGTGCAGCGCGGAAATCTTCGATGCGCATTTTTCGACGGATCGCCGCAAGACCTTTTTCCATTCCAGTTCCTATACGGCCAATCCGATTGCCTGCGCTGCCGCTGTGGCCAATCTTCAGGTCTGGCGGGATGAGCCCGTGCTTCAGCGCATCGGG
This sequence comes from Agrobacterium tumefaciens str. B6, assembly GCF_001541315.1. Classification (GTDB taxonomy): domain Bacteria; phylum Pseudomonadota; class Alphaproteobacteria; order Rhizobiales; family Rhizobiaceae; genus Agrobacterium; species Agrobacterium radiobacter. The sequence continues at coordinate 72,008 of NZ_LMVK01000010.1, forward strand.
CAATTGAAACAGATGCTGCGCGACAATCTCCGGCGATTTGCGGATGACCGGCGTTTCACCGGCATCCGGCAAATGGGGACCATCGCGGCGCTCGACCTCGTGGTGCCTGCCGGTGGTTATCTCGCCGAGGCGGGCCCGCGCATGCGGCAATTGTTCCGCGAGCGCGGGTTCGTCATCCGCCCGCTCGGCAATGTGCTTTATCTGATGCCGCCCTATTGTTCGACGGGGGAAGATCTGACCAGCGCCTTTGACGCCATCGACGAGGTGGCCGGGATCGTCACCGAAACCGCATCGTTAAAATCGCGTGCGGCCGGCATCGCGTGAAAACAGCGTACGGCCATGTTCAGCCTGTTCCAGAACCGTCTCCGAAAGCCCTGACAATGCAGACCCGTTCTTCCCGCATGGCCGGTTTTGGTCATGCCGTTCCGTCAAGATGTGTCGATAATGCCGAGATAGAGGCCAGCCTCGGGCTGGAGGCCGGCTGGATCGAGAGGCGCACCGGCATCCGCACGCGTTATTGGGCGCATGAGGGTGACACGTTGAGCGGCCTTGCCGCAAGAGCCGGCCGCATGGCGCTGGAAGATGCGGAAATTGGCTCCGCCGAGATCGCGCTGACGCTGCTTGCAACTTCTACACCGGATCATCTTCTGCCACCCTCGGCGCCGCTGCTCGCACACCGGCTGGGCCTCGTCCGATCCGGCGCGATCGATCTCGCTGGGGCCTGTTCCGGCTTTCTTTATGCGCTCACCCTTGCCGATGGCTTTGTCCGCACCCACGGCCGCGCCGTGCTCGTCGTTGCCGCCAATATATTGAGCCGCCGTATCAATCCGGTGGAAAGGGCAAGCGCGGTCCTGTTCGCTGATGCCGCCGGCGCCGTTGTACTCAAGCCCTGCAAAGAGGCGCAGCGTGGGCTTTTGTCAGCCGATCTTGTTGCGGATGGCGGCGGTTATGATCTGATCCAGATAGCGGCGGGAGGCAGTAGCCAGCCGTTCTCTGCCGATACATCCGCCGAAGAGGTGCTAATGACAATGCGCGATGGCCGCGAGGTCTTCTCCCGCGCCGTGATGCTGATGACAGAGACCTCGAAAAGGGTGCTGCACGAGGCCGGAATGACGGCAGCCGACATCGACCGTTTCGTACCCCATCAGGCCAATGCCCGCATGTTTGACGCCGTCTGCGGCAATCTCGGTATCAACAGGCAAAAGACGGTTCGCACGATAGAAAGCTTCGGCAATTCCTCCGCCGCAACCATTCCGCTTTCGCTGTCCATTACCAATGCCGAACGGTCCTTTTTGCAAGGCGAAACCCTGCTTTTAACGGCTGCGGGCGCGGGCATGTCTGGTGGAGCGGTCGTTTATCGCGTTTGAACAGGGCATCGCCATGACGCGTACCATTCCAAACTCAAGAAGCTGATTTTATTTGGAGAAATTTGGCTGGGGAACCTGGATTCGAACCAAGATTAACGGAGTCAGAGTCCGTCGTTCTACCATTGAACTATTCCCCAAAAGCCCGAAGCACGTTGCCGTGTTCGCTTTGGTGGGTCGTCATATAGATGATTTATTGCGGGGCGCAAGTCGAAAAAATCGAAAAATGCGTTTTATCCCTGTTTTGCGTTTCGTCTCAGGGGTCAGAGCCGTGCGCGGGTGGAGCGCGGGGTGGAGAGCAGGAGGCTGGTCTCGCTGCCGGTGATGCCGGGCACCAGGCGGATGCGGCGGAGCACCGCGTCGAAATCGCTGAGTGTGGCGGCGTTGAGTTCCACGATCAGGTCCCAGCGGCCGTTGGTGCTGTGGATTTCGGATATTTCCGGAAAACCGCCAAGGGTGCGGATGACACGATCAGTCACATGGCCTTCAATCTCGATCATCATGATGCCGCGGATCGCCGCCTCCACCGCGTCGGCGCGTAGAATGACGGTGTAACCGATGATGGTGCCGTCGTTCTCCATTCTTTCGATGCGCGAGCGCACCGTCGCGCGCGAGGTTTCCGTCTCGATTGCGAGATCAGAAATGCTGCGCCTGCCATTATGCCGCAAAAGGGTGATGAGCCGTTCGTCGAGATTATCCATGATGACCAGTTTGATAAATTAATTTTAGCAGATCGATAGCTTATTTCGATAATATTGCCAATATTTGATGTTCATTTCGCCGGGTCACTGTGTTGAACTGGGCTATTGGCAGGAAAGCGAGGACGGGAATGGATATCAGGCTGATCGGTGCGCCGCTGCAGATCGGGGCCGGGCAATTGGGATGCGAGATGGGCCCCAGCGCCTATCGCGTTGCGGGGTTGGCACATGCTCTCGAAGAACTGGGACACCGGGTCGTCGATACCGGCAATGTGACGCCCGCGCCGTTGCGAGAATTCCACCATCCCAACCCGGCGGTGCATCATCTGGCTGAAACCGTGGCCTGGACGGAGGCGCTGACAGAGGCTGCCTATCGTGAAAGCGCCGGCGCCGTGCCGATCTTCCTCGGCGGCGACCATGCGATTTCTGCGGGGACGGTCGCCGGCATGGCGCGCCGGGTGGCCGAGACCGGCCGGCCGTTTTTTGTGCTCTGGCTTGATGCCCATACCGATTACCATACGCTGGAGACGACGCGCAGCGGCAATCTGCACGGCACGCCGGTTGCCTATTTCAGCGGGCGAAAGGGGTTTGAGGGTTATTTCCCGCCGCTTTCCCATGCGGTTCCTGAAGACAATATCGGCATGATCGGCATCCGCAGCGTTGATCCGGCCGAAAGGGCCGCACTGGAAGAGAGCGGCATCACCGTTCACGACATGCGTTCGATAGACGAACACGGCGTTGCCGTTCTCCTGCGTCAATTTTTGGCGCGGGTTCAGGCGGCAAACGGTCTTTTGCATGTCAGTCTCGATGTCGATTTTCTTGAGCCGTCCATCGCGCCGGCCGTCGGCACCACGGTTCCGGGTGGCGCGACGTTCCGCGAGGCGCATCTCGTCATGGAAATGCTGCATGATAGCGGGCTGGTCTGCAGTCTTGATCTCGTGGAGCTCAACCCGTTTCTCGACGAGCGCGGCAGAACCGCGACCCTGATGGTCGATCTTGCCGCCAGCCTGCTGGGCAAGCGGGTCATGGACCGCCCGACACGGGCCGGCTGAAAGGGGTGATGTGATGACCGTGATACCGAACCTCAATATCGTGCCCTTCGTCAGCGTCGATCACATGATGAAACTCGTGCTGCGCGTGGGTATCGATACCTTCCTGCGCGAGCTTGCCGATGTGGTGGAAGAGGATTTCCGCCGCTGGGAAAGCTTCGACAAGACGCCGCGCATCGCCTCGCATTCGAAGGAAGGTGTCATCGAACTGATGCCGACCAGCGATGGCACGCTTTACGGCTTCAAATATGTCAACGGCCATCCGAAGAACATGAGAGAAGGCCGCCAGACCGTGACGGCCTTCGGCGTGCTTTCCGATGTCGGCAATGGTTATCCGCTGCTTCTGACCGAGATGACGATCCTGACGGCGCTGCGCACCGCCGCAACATCAGCCGTCGCGGCGAAATATCTCGCCCGCAAAAATTCCCGCTCCATGGCCATCATCGGCAATGGCGCGCAGAGCGAATTCCAGGCGCGCGCTTTCAAGGCGATTCTTGGCATCGACACGTTGCGTCTTTTCGATATCGACCGGTCCGCCAGTGAAAAATGCGCCCGTAATCTCGCCGGGCAGGGTTTTGCCATCAAGATCTGCGAGAGCGCGCAGGAAGCGGTCGAAGGGGCTGACATCATCACGACAGTTACCGCTGACAAGCAATATGCGACGATCCTGACCGACAACATGGTCGGGCCCGGCATTCACATCAACGCCGTCGGCGGCGATTGCCCCGGCAAGACGGAACTGCATCGGGATATTCTGCTTCGCTCCGATATTTTCGTCGAATATCCGCCGCAGACGCGCATTGAAGGTGAAATCCAGCAATTGCCGGCGGATTATCCCGTTACCGAGCTCTGGCAGGTCATTGCCGGCGCAAGGGAGGGGCGGGCAAGCGACAGGCAGATCACGCTGTTCGACAGCGTTGGTTTCGCGACCGAAGATTTTTCGGCTTTGCGTTACGTGCGTTCAAAACTGCCATCCACGGGCCTTTATACGGAGCTTGATCTGCTGGCCGATCCGGATGAGCCGCGTGATCTGTTTGGGATGCTTCTGCGTTGTGAGGCGGCTCTCGTCTGATCGATCTCGCCGGGCGTGAGGCTCAGGCTTGGCGGCGGTTCCTCCTGGCAACCACATGTTCCCGCCAGATGGTGAAAAGGCCGGCGGCAATGACGATCGCCGCACCGATCACCATATTGGACGTCACCACTTCACCATAGATGGTGACGCCGATGATGGAGACGAGCACCAGCTGGTAATAGGAAAAGGGTTGCACAGAGGCGGCGTCCGCCAGTTCGAACGCCTTTATCAGGCAATAATGGCCGCTCATGCCGGTAATGCAGAGCGCCAGCATCCATCCCCAATCCTGCGGGGCAAGGTTGACCCAATAAAACGGGCCGACCAGCGTCAGCGCCGCCGCACCGGCCACGCCGGTATAGAAGAAGCTGGTCATCGCTGAATCGCTCTTGCTGCCGAGGCGGGTCAGGACACTGTAGAGCGCCAGCATGAAGGCGGCCACGAAGGTGATGATCAGCTTGTTGTCGAAGCCTTCGCCATCCGGCTTGAGGATGACGAGAACGCCGATGAAGCCGACAAAAATGGCGCACCAGCGCCGCCAGCCCACATGTTCTCCCAGCAACGGCGTGGACAATGCTGCAACGATCAGCGGCGCGGAGGCGAGGATGGAGTGGCTGTGCGCCAGCCCGACGACGGCGAAGGAGAAGATGGAAAAAACGATCTGCACGGCAAGAAGCACACCACGGCCGATCTGCAGCCAGGGACGGTTGGCCATGACGGCGCCCCTGATGCCACCGGCGGATTTTGCAGCCATCAGCAGAACAAAAACGGCAAAGGCCCAGTATCGCAGCATGGCCACGAAAACCGGCGGATAGGCGCTGCCCAGATGCTTCGAAATGCCATCCTGCGCCGCAAAGATCGTGAAAGCGACAAGCGCATAAACAAAGCCGGTCCTGGGTGATGGCATGAAAAAACCGCTATCCGACTGCCGCCGGCAAAAGAGTATTCGGGGTGAATGAGGTGGGTAACAGCCATATGTTATGGCCGTACCTTGTCAGACAACCTTATTTTCCGAATAGCTGCCATGCAAGTCCGGAAGCTGCCTTCTCAAAGGTCAATTGTTGGAATGTGATTTTGCGATGCTCTCCCCCTCATCCCTGTGCTTGTCACAGGGATCCAGCCAGTCCAAGTCCTCGGACTGAAAGCGGTCCTCCCGCCGCGCAGACGCGCGTCGGCTGGTTCCTGTGACGAGCACAGGAATGAGGGCGGTGGGTGCGCCAGCCTATTGTGAGATCTGAGAGGTGCGACGCGCTGCAGGTTGACGTGGAGCTTGGATGATGTGGGCCTGCTGCCGAGGGCCTTGGGCCAGGCACGGCTGGCCGCCGTCAACAATTGTGCGGCGGACAGAGGGTTTAGCAAGACGCACAGCGTCTCGGTTGTGGCTTCAGCCGATCTTCACGGCCGCCTTCGAAGCGGTGGATTTCAGCGCGGCGTCGGCCAGCTTCAGCGCGACCAGCCCGTCCTTGATGGAAGGCGAGGGCGCGACATTGTTTTCGATGCTGTCGATGAAGGCGGTGATTTCCGCGGCATAGGCCGCCGTATAACGCGTCATGAAGAAATCATGCAGCGGCGGGCGGGTGTAGCCTTCCGCATTGGCGATTTCGATGGAAACCGGGCGCTGGTTTTCGGCCGCTGCCGAACCGAGCGAGCCGTGCACTTCGATGCGCTGGTCGTAACCATAGGTCGCGCGGCGAGAGTTCGAAATGATCGCCTGCCTGCCGCTTTTCGTCGTCAGGATGATGCTGGCGCTGTCGAAATCACCCAGCGCTCCGATCTCCGGATTGACGAGAACCGAACCGGTTGCGAACACGCTTTCCACTTCCTCGCCGAGCAGGAAGCGGGCCATATCGAAATCATGAATGGTCATGTCGCGGAAGATACCGCCGGAGACCTTGATATATTCAGCCGGCGGCGGGCCGGGGTCGCGGCTGGTGATGGTCACCATTTCCACCTTGCCGATGCGGCCATCTTCGATGGCCTTGTGAACGGCCTGGAAATGCGGGTCGAAACGGCGGTTGAAACCGAGCATCACCTTCGCACCGGTTTCCTCAACCACCTTCGCGCAGGCTTCCGCGCGGGCAACATCGAGATCGACGGGCTTTTCGCAGAAGATCGCCTTGCCGGCCCGGGCGAAACGCTCGATCAGGTCGGCATGGGTGTTGGTCGGCGTGCAGATGATGACGGCATCGATCGTCTTGTCGGCCAGAACCTCATCGATCGTGCTGACCTTGCACTGCGCTTCGCGGGCGATTGCTTCCGCAGCACCGGCCATGGCGTCCACAACGGCCACTAGCTGCGCACGGCTGTCGGTGGTGATCGCCTTGGCGTGGACCTTGCCGATCCGTCCAGCGCCGAGCAGTGCCAATTTCGTAACCATCTTTCCTCCGGTTTCTCACACCCGTCCCTCACTCCCGGAAAGACAGAATATGAATGCAAGCAATGTTTCGATATGGAATATATGTTCTATTTTGCTAGATCGACATCGCAGATGTGTCAAGCGTTTTGAGAGGGGACGGAACAGCGGAAACGGCATCGCCGAAAAGGCGCCCGCAACAAAGCGTCACCTCCGTCAGAAGGAGCCGTGCGGGGTGGAGCAAGGTGGGTGAAGGCGACCCGTTCAGTCGGAGATTATGTTCGTCTCTGGCGGAAGCGCGTAAACCTCGACCGGGGTTTCCAGTCCGCGCAGCAGCCATGGGCCGAGATTTTCGAGCTTTTCCTGATGTCCTGCCATGCGGACGAATTCTTCGGAGAAAAGCACGTTGCGCCCGGTCTCCTTGGTCAGTGTTTCCAGCCGCGAGGCAATATTGACGGCGGGGCCGATGACAGTGAAATCGAGGCGGGTTTTCGAACCGATATTGCCGTACATGACATCACCGACATGCACGCCGATGCCGTAACCCAGGGAATCGTGGCCCTTCCGACGATTGATTTCATTGAGCGCAACGAGGCTTTTCTGGGCGCTGGCGATGGCTTTCAGCAGGTTTTCGCAGGCCTTGGGATCGCTGAGCGGGAAAATCGCCAGCAGCCCGTCGCCCATGAATTTCAGGATTTCGCCGCCGAATTCCTCGATGGGATCGCACATGGCGTCGAAATAACCGTTCAGAAGCTCGATGACATCGTCGCGCGGCCAGAGGTCGGAAATATGGGTGAAATTGCGCAGGTCGCAGATCAGGATCGCCGCGCCCACCGTCATGCCGCTGCCGCGCGTCGTTGCGCCATTGAGGATCTTTTCGCCCGCATGCGGCCCTACATAGGTCTCCAGCAGGGTGCGCGTCATGCGGTTTTTCAGGCGTATTTCGCTGACGAGTGCGAGCGCCGGAAGCAGGTTTTTCAAGGCGAGGATTTCGCTGTCGGAAAAACCGCCGGGCCGGTCACTGGAGAATGTGGCGACATGGCGCTTGCCGAAGGTGTGTTCGATCGGCCAGGCGCAATAATCCGTCAGCCCTTCGGCCCGCAGGTCTTCGTAGATCGTGTAGCCGGGTTCATCGATCTCCTCTCCGTTCAGTCGGTGGCGAACTTCGGTGGCGCCCTGATGAATGTCGTTGATGGGGCTGTTGAGATATTCGGGCGTATTTTCCGACCCGTAGCCATAGGTGGCGATCTCGGCGGAGGACAGGCCGGCTTTCCACAGAATGCGCGCGCCAAGCCATTGCGGATGGCGAATGCGGAAAGCGAGCACGCCCCGCGCCACGGAAATTCCGCTCGCCCGCAGCCTGCTGCAGAGCTCGACGAATATCTCGTCGATAAAGCGCTCGTCCTTGGTGCCGGTGATGAGCCAGTCGAGAATTTCCGTCTTTTCCGCTGGCCACAATTCATCCAGTGCTGAAGAAACGCGTTCTTCGGTGTCGAGACTTAGTGTCATGGCAGGATTCCGGAGGTTGTTGCTGCTCTCGCACGGGCAGGGCACATGTCGAACTCGGCCGAACATGGTCGCTCGTGAACCCCATGTGGTGCCGGATAACGAAAATGTTAAGAGGGGCGCGGAAAATGTTCCGGAGGGGATTGGCGGCATCAGGCCAAGTGCGCCGCCCGGATGTTCCCGGGAACATTGTCCACCGGCGGCGCTGAGATTTTTGGTGATCGCTAGAGGGATCAGATAACGGTTTCGACGGGAATATGCAGTGCGGCGGCAACGCGCCTGATGCGCAGCGGATCGCTGTCTGTGCCGTCTTCCAGGGCGCGTATTTCGCTGGTGGTCAGACCGCAGGTCACGGCAAGCTGCTCGACCGTATATCCGGCGAGATTGCGAGCGGTGAGGACTTTTTTGGCGAAAGGAGCATCGGTTTCGTGATCGGAATCGGGTTGTGAGACTGAAATTGTCATTTGCATCTCCCTGATGGTGGACACTTAAATGCGGGCGGCAAAGAAAAGTTGCCGGGCCGAATGCGACCGCGTTGCCGGAGAAGAAATCGGTGTTGCAACGCAGCGAGGAACATAGCGGCTTCATCCACCTACGCAATAGTTAAATTTTGTTAAGATTCGTGATCGCTGCATTCCTGCGGCGCGTCTTGCCGGGAAAAGGCCGAAAAAATGCCGTTTTTCGGGGTTTCCGCGGGGGTTAGGGCGGCTTTCGCTACAGCATGCCCCAGGCGCGAAACCGGCCACGACCCGTCACTTCCCGCAATTCCAGCTGGTTGGCGAGGCCGATCGCGCCCTGCGGCGTGGTGCCGAGTTCCTTGACGATCATCGCCGCCGAGACCACCGGCCGGGAGACGACAAGCTCCACGAGTTCCGGCAAACGTGAGGAGGAACGCCGGCCGGCCAGCTTGCGCATCATGCGGTCGCGCGCGTGGGTCAGCCGGTCATGTTCCTTCATGCCGGCCTGTGCCGCTTCGTAGAAGCTGTCGAGAAGGGCGATAAGGCGCTGCGTCTGGTGTCTCGCGTGCCGGCGCTCGCGTGGGATCGCGCGAAGACCGGCGCTCAGCGCCGGCAGGTGATCGGGCGTCACGGCGCCGTCGCGCAGGAAAGCGGAGGCCAGAAGCCGGCCGAGCCAGGGGCTGCGTTGCAGCACCTCGATCATGTTCCAGGCGTCGAGCAGGATGGCGGTGCGAAGAATTGCGGGTAATTCCTCTGTGCGTGCATGCACCTCCCACCATTCTTTCAGTCTTTCATCCTCGTCCCAGTCGGGTTCGTTGATGATCGCATGGCTTTCCTCCCGGTGCATCGTCGGAAGCGCGTTGCCGGTGGTAATCGCATCGAGCGTTGCGGCGCTGCGCGCCAGAAGCGCGTCCAGCTCGGAAAAAGCGCCATCCAGCGATGTTTCTCCCTCCACGTCGGCTTCTTCATCAAGGGAGTGATCGAGCGTTTGTCGAGGGGGCGCTGCCTCTTCGGCAAGCGCGGCCCTGCCGCGGAGCCTCGCAAGACCCGGTGCGGTAAAGGCCCAGCCGGCGGCATTGGAAAAGATCAGCCGCCTTGAACGGAGAATCCGGTGTGCCGCCGTCATTTCATGGGTCGGTGCGCGCACATCCATATGCGCGTCATGCAGCACCAGATCTTCCATATGGACGAGTTCGCCATCCACCCACATAGAGGAAATGGCGTCGGTGAAATCCTGCCTTTCGATGAAGCCGTGTTTCATCGGTGACCGATCGATCCGCTCGTCCAGCCGCGCCAGCGCCTCGCCGGCACGGGCGGCGGCAATGAGGAGCTTTTCGATCTGGATGTCCGATATATCGTAAATCATTGATATTTTTTAGTTTGAGCGCGGGCGGCTTACAAGGCGGATCACAGTCGGGGCGCTTTTTACTTTCGCGGTGTCTACCCAAAATCCGACGAGAAGACCGGTGGTTAAAGGTCGGGAGCCACGAGGGTCTTGGAAGCCCTGACTGTTTCCTCGGCAATATTGCGATGCGGTATAAACTTGCGCACTGCAATATGACGGGTATATACCCCCACCGAGAGCGACAAATTATCACACCTTCCGTTCGCCCTTCCATCTCCAGACGAAGATGAATTGGAGTTTACCCGTGAATATTATGGCAAATGGTCCTGCCACGGCACCGGACCAGAAAACCCGTTTGAAATCCATTATCGGCGGATCGGCGGGCAACCTCGTCGAATGGTACGACTGGTACGTCTATTCGGCCTTCACCCTTTATTTCGCGCCGGTGTTTTTCCCTTCCGGAAACCAGACCGCCGAACTCCTGAGTGCGGCCGCCGTTTTCGCTGTCGGATTTCTGATGCGGCCCATCGGGGCCTGGTTCATGGGCACCTATGCCGACCGCAAGGGCCGCAAGGCCGGCCTGACACTGTCAGTCACGCTGATGTGTCTCGGCTCGCTGCTGATCGCAATCACGCCCGGCCATGAGACGATCGGCATTGCCGCACCGGCCATTCTGGTTTTCGCCCGCCTTCTACAGGGTATCAGCGTTGGTGGCGAATATGGCGCGAGCGCGCCCTATCTCAGCGAAATGGCCGGAAAGAACCGCCGCGGTTTCTTCTCCAGCTTCCAGTATGTGACACTTATTTCCGGTCAGCTTCTGGCGCTGGCGGTGCTTCTGGTGCTGCAGCGGGCCTTGACACCGGAGCAGCTTGGCTCCTGGGGCTGGCGCATTCCCTTCTTCATCGGCGGCATCCTGGCGATCGCGGTGTTCTATATCCGCCGTGGCCTTGCCGAGACGCAGTCCTTCGAAAACGCCAAGAGCGGAGCCGCCGACAAGCCGAAATCCAGCGGATGGGCGCTGTTCAAGCACTATCCGAGGGAAGCGCTGATGGTGATGGCGCTGACATCAGGCGGCACGCTCGCCTTTTATGCCTATACGACCTATCTGCAGAAGTTCCTCGTCAACACGTCAGGTTTCAGCAAGGAAAGCGCCACCGAAATTACCACGGCTGCGCTCTTCGTCTTCATGCTGTGCCAGCCGATTGCCGGCGCGCTTTCGGACAAGATCGGTCGCAAGCCGCTGATGGTGGGCTTCGGCATTCTTGGCACGCTGTTCACCTACGCAATCTTCAGCACGCTTTCGACGACGACCGATCCGATCATGGCTTTCGCCCTCGTGCTGGTTGGTCTGTTGATCGTTACCGGCTACACTTCCATCAATGCGGTGGTGAAGGCGGAAATGTTCCCCGCCCATATCCGCGCGCTTGGCGTGGCTCTGCCCTATGCGCTGGCAAACACCATATTCGGCGGAACGGCGGAATTCGTGGCCCTGAAATTCAAGCAGATCGGCCACGAAAACTGGTTCTTCTGGTATGTGACGATCATGATCGCGTTGTCGCTGGTGGTTTATGTGAAGATGCGCGATACGCGCGATCACAGCCATATCCACGAGGATTGAGCCCCTCCGCTCTATCCGAACCGATAAAAGCCCCGCCTTCCCGGCGGGGTTTTTGTTTTCAGCGCATTCAGGCGGCTTCGACCGGAAGGACGATGCGGGCCTCAAAACCGTCCTGCCGGCCCGGCGCCGGAGAGGAAAGCACCAGCTCTCCGCCGGTCTGCTCCACCAGGCTTTTGACGATGGCAAGGCCGAGCCCGGTGCCATCAGCCGCGGTCTGGCCTCGGGTAAAACGCGTCGTCAGCTTGGGTAGGAGCGCCCCGTCGATTGCCGGGCCGGAATTCACGACGCGGATCGTGCCGTCTGTTTCGGCGACGACCTGCACGGGGCTTTCCGGCGGGCTGTGGATCAGCGCGTTTTCGAGGAGGTTGCGGATGATGATGCCGAAGGCATCCGCGCCTATCCTGCAGGACAGGCCGCCTTCACAGCGATTGGTGAAGCGGATGCGGGATGAGCCGATTGCCGTTCTCATCATATCGTCGATGACGAGTTCGAGAACGGGAATGAGATCGTTCGCCTTGTCGGTAACCCCGATCCTTGCTTCCGCCCGCGACATCTGAAGCAGTTTTTCGGCGAGATGGCCGAGATGCTGCAGGGATTTTTCGATATTTTCCACGCGCGGCGCCAGTTCCGGCGGGATGTCGGCATGGAGCCGCTGCGCCTGCGCCAGGGCACCGGCAATCGGCGTGCGCAATTCATGGGCGCTGTTGGCGGTGAATTCCCGTTCCGCCTCGATTGCCGATCGCAACCGCCCGAGCAGCAGATTGACCGAACGGGCGATGGGATGGAGTTCGGCCGGAAAGGGCTGTGTTGGCAGCGGTGCGAGATTGCCGCCATCCTTCTTGCTGATGTCGTCGCGCAGGGTCTGTATCGGTCGCAGTGTCCTGCGCACCACGACGATGACGGCGAAAATGCTGGCGGGAATGAGGATGAGAACGGGAAGCAGCAGCGCGGGGCCCGCCTCTTCAATCGCCTCGCGGCGATTGGCGAAGGCATCGGCGACCTGCAGGAAATAATTGCCGTCCGGTGTCGCAACCGTAAAGATGCGCTGGGTCGCGGTTTCGGAAAAACCGGGTTCGAGCGAGACCTCGAAAGGCTCCGTCGAACTGTCATGCGAATGCAGCACCACCTGTCCTTCCCGGTCGCGAACCTGATAGGTCAGATACTCCGCCCGTTCCGACGTCTGGTTGAGCTTTTGCGCGGCAGGCGCGGTATTGTTTTCCCTGAGGTCGTCCACCAGCAGGGGCAGCAGCCTTTCCGCGGTTTCCTCAACACCGGCGTCGAAAATCTCGGCGAATTCGTCCTGCATCACCATGACGCCCAATCCGCAGGCGAGAAGCCAGGATATGGCGACAACGCTCGTCAGCGCTGTGACGAGTTTGCGGGTCATGCTGGTCGGTCTGGCCATATCTGCCTGCCTGCCGTTCTTACCTGATGGTGTAGCCGACGCCGCGCACGGTCTCGACGCGGTCATGGCCGATTTTCTTGCGCAGCCGGCTGATATAGACCTCGACCGTGTTGCTTTCTATTTCCGCGCCGAATTCGTAAAGCGTGTCGTGCAATTGCGCTTTCGAGACGACCGCGCCGGGATGTTCGACGAGTTTTTCGAGCACGGCCCATTCCCGGGCGCTCAGCGTCTGCGCCGTTCCGTCAACGGTGATATTGCGCGCCACCTGGTTGATCTCGATGCCGGGCAGGCGGATGACGGGGGCCGAGCGCCCTTCATAACGGCGCGAGACCGCCAGCATGCGCGCTGAAAGCTCGTTGAGATCGAAGGGCTTGACCAGATAGTCGTCCGCCCCGGCATTCAGCCCGGCAATCCGGTCGGAGACCTGATCATGGGCCGTCAGAATGATGACAGGTGTCGCGTCGTCGCGCCTGCGCAGGGTTTGCAAAAGGGTGATGCCTTCGCCATCCGGCAGGCGCATGTCGAGCAGGATCAGGCCATAGGCCATGGTCAGCGTCGCCGCCATGGCGTCGCCCAGCGTCTTGAACCAGTCGACAGCGTGACCCGCCGCGGCGACGTGGTCTCGCAGCGCCTCCCCCAGCACATGATCGTCTTCAACAAGCAGAACCCGCAAGACAGCTCCCTCTATCGCTTCGTCCTGCGTATCTCTTTCTCCGGATAAGCGTCAAGCACGGTGTTTCAGCTGTTCTGGCGCTGGGTGCAGCCGCCGAATACATCGAGCGAGGGATCGTAGACCGAAGTGGAGACGTTCATCATTCCAAGGATGCTGTGGAAATAATTGTCGTGCGAGCGCCCGCCCTCTGCCGCGCTTTTTGCCAGGCAGGCTTTATCCAGCCCCATGGATCTGGCGAAGTCGTCATCGAACCAGACGAGAAACGGCACATGGGTCTGCTGGTCGGGCGCTAGCAGATAGGGCGCGCCATGCAGGTAGACGCCGTTTTCGCCAAGCGATTCGCCGTGGTCGGACGCATAGATCATGCCCGTCGCCAGCCTGTCGGAACGGGCCTTCAGCTTGTCGATCACGGTCGAAAGGAAGTGGTCGGTATAAAGAAGCGTGTTGTCGTAGGAGTTGACAATCTCCGCATCGGAGCAGTTGCCAAGCTCGGCCGTGCGGCAATCCGGGGTGAATTTGCGGAACTCGTCGGTGTAGCGCAGATAATAGGTCGGCCCATGGCTGCCCATCTGATGCAGCACGATGACGCTGTCCTTGGTGACGTTATTGAGCCAGGCGTCGAGCTTGTCGAAAAAGATATCGTCGCGGCATTCTCCGCCGGTGCAAAAGCGGCTGTCATTGGTGGAGGGCAGGTCGAAATAGGCAATGCGGTCGGCGACATTCTTGCTGCCGGTATTGTTGTCCAGCCATGTGGCGCCAATGCCGGCATGGACGAGGACATCCATGACGTTTTCATTGGCGAGCGCCTTGTTGTGGCTATATTGCGAACGCGGGAATTTCGAGAACATGCAGGGAATGGAAATTGCCGTCGCGGTTCCGCAACTGGTGGTGTTCGGAAAATAGATCACGCCGCGTTTTGCGAGGTCGGGATTGGTGTCACGCCCATAACCGTTCAGGGAAAAGTTTGCGGCGCGCGCCGTCTCACCCGCAACGATAACGGTGATGCGGGGTTTGTGGACCCCGCCCAATGCCGGGAGAACCTTCGCATCCCTGCCGACCGGCGTGACCTGAATATCGACTTCCTTGCCGGCCAGTGTGAAATAATGGACGGCCGACAGGATCGGCGACAATGGATTGACGCTCTTGACGATATCCTTGTGCTGGCGAACGGCGGTGGTGAACGTCTTGGAATTGGCGAAGCTGATGATGCCGGCGATGGCGAGACAGATCAGGATGCTGATCGTGTTCCACAAAAGCTTGTCGAGGATCTGCCGGTGTCTGATGCGGACGGCGATGATGACGAGGGACGGCACCAGTCCGTAAATCGCCATATGCCAGAGAAAGCCGGGCGTGATGAGATTGCCTGCCTCCGCCTGTGTCGTCTCCATGGCGTTGCGGATCATGTCGCTGTCGATGACGATGCCGTAACGATCCATGAACCAGGAAGCGGCCGCCGCGGCGAAGATCAGGAAGATCACAAACGGCTTGATGACATATTTGGCGGAAAAAATGATGATGAGCGCGCCGAGAAGGGCGGCCATGGCAACGTAAAGCGCGACGATGGCAACCGGATAGGCGGAAAGATAGGTGTGAACCTTCGACCAGAATGTCCGGTTCGTGAAAAACAGCAGATAGGCCGCCGTCAGCAGGCTGAGTGGCACGCTGCCGATCTCCGGACGATACGTTATTGTTCCCGTCGCTTTCGCGGTAAAAAGAGCCACTGCCAGATCCACCAGATTTCCGATAGGCCGGCGGCAACGAAAAAGGGGCGGGAACGCCGCTGTCCAAGCTGCCGCATGGGCCGATCAATGGCGGATGCTTCATTTTGCTGACATCAACCTGAAAGCTTGTCATGAAAGTGTCACACTCCTTGGTGGGTGTCTGGCGAGGGCTGCGTTTCAGATCGAGGAGATCAGCCGGCGATGGAGCGCTCAATTGAGCCCCAGAATGCCTGTGGCGGTGGTGCGGGTTGCAAATATGCGGGTGGCCCTGACCGGCAGCAGGCTGCCTGCGGGCAGGTTCTGGAAGGTCACCGTCGCGCCGGAAAGCAGGGTCAGGCAGAGATGACCACCATTGCCCACATAGATGGCCCGCGTGGGGGAAGGAAGCGGGTTCGTATCATCAGGAACAACCTCGAAAGCATGGGATGCCGGGGATTCGAGGCCTGCGGCGTGGTGTTCGTAAGTCTCAGCCATTGCTGTCTCCCGTAAATCGAAATCTGCCGCGATTATGCGTTGCGCCGCGGCTGCGGGGAAAAGCGGGAACAGAAAATATCCGGACGGGATTTAGGCCTTGCTTCCGGTTTGCCGAAAAGAGCGCATTCTTTCCGTAATCTCATGCGGTTGCGTCGCCTGGCCTGTTGCCGCCGATGCCGCGTAAACGGATGATGACGGTTTTTTCGTCCACGGGTGCTGTCGCGTCAATTGCGGGTATGGAGAATGAAGGCCCTGACTGCGGGAGAGGCTTCCGTTTTCCGGTGGGCGATGGCGAGGTCCGAAGTCGTGGCGCTCGCTGCAAGCGGCACGTAGCGCACGCCCGGCAACCGCAGACAATCGAGCGAGCGCGGCACCAGCGCCACACCGAGGCCGATCGCCACCATGCTGGTAATGGTGGTGTAATCCCGGCCTTCCGGGCTGATCGTCGGCTGGAACCCGGCCTCATTGCAGGCTTCTATCGTATTGTAATGAAAGCCGACATCCGGCGGCTGCCGCGGCGTGATGAAGGTCTCGTCGGCAAGATTCTTGAGATCGAGCTGCAGCGCAAAGGCCAGCGGATGGTTTTCAGGAAGTGCGGCCACCAGCGGTTCGCGCAGAACCACATGGGTTGTGACGCCTTCCGGAACGGGCGCAGGCGGGCGGATGAAGGCGAAATCCAGGTTGCCGTCGGCGATCTTGGCGAGCTGCAGCCGCATTTCCATCTCGATGAGCTGCAATTCCACGTCGGGATGGGAGGCGCGGAAACTGGCGATGGACTGGATCATCAGGCCGGAATAGGCGGCCGAAGCGACATAACCGATGGAGATGCGGCCCGTCTCGCCGCGATCGACGCGTTTGAGCGCCGCAAGTGTCGCCTCGGCATTGGCGAGAATTTTGCGGGCGTCCTCATAAAGAAGCTGGCCGGGCGTGGTGAGCTTCACCGATCGCCTTGTCCGGTCAAGCAACGGCATGCCGACGATCTGCTCGAGCGCCATGATCTGTTGGCTCAAACCCGGCTGGGCAATGCCGAGGCGGGCGGCGGCGCGCTCGAAATTTCGCTCATCCACCAGCGTGGTGAAATAGCGCAGGTGCCGCAGCTCGAACGCGTCCGCCCGGTTTGCCGGTTTCCTGCCCATCATCACGGCCTTTCCTGACGGATTTGAATAATTCCAAGCTATTATCCGTGAGAATTTTCATAATCAGTAGTTCTGAAAAAATCCAGTTTCACTTATTGGATCACAATCTGCTCCTTGCGTAATAAGATGACTTAAATTCTCCAGAAAAATAACCGTCTCATGGCGGCGCGGTTGATGAAGGGTCTTGGCGTGCAGGGAAAAACCAAACACATTTCCATTCTGGCGGGCGGTTGCGCTGCCATCGCCTATGTGGCGTTCGTGACCTCCGGCGTTGCCCTTGCGCAGGAAGCCGGAACGACGGTGCTGCAGACCATCACCGTGGACGGCGCGAAAAATCAGGACCCCAAGGCGCCGGTGAAGGGCTATGTGGCAAAAACCAGCGCCAGCGCCACCAAGACGGGGCGATCCCTCATCGAGACGCCGCAATCGGTTTCCGTCATCACCAGGGATCAGATGGATGCGCAGAATGTCCGTAATCTCAGCGAGGCGCTGAATTATGTGCCTGGCGTCGTCGCGCAGCCGTTTGGGGCGGATCCACGTTTCGATGCGCCGCGCATTCGCGGCTTTCAGGGTAACCAGCTGCAGTTTCTCAACAGTCTGCGGCTGATGCGCACGGCCGGTGCGCCGTCTTATGAGGTCTACGGTCTGGAGCGGGTGGAAGTCATTCGCGGGCCGGCCTCGGTGCTTTACGGTCAGGGTAATCCCGGCGGTCTCATCAATCTCATCAGCAAGCGGCCGACCTTCGAGCGTTTCGGCGAAGTCGGAGCGCAGATCGGCAGCTTCGATTATTACCAGTCGATGTTCGATATTGGTGGGCCGGTCGCGGATAGCGACAGTTTTGCCTATCGCCTGACGGGTGTGGCCCGCAACGCCCATCTTCAGACGGACAATCTGCAGAATGACCGTTATTTCATCGCCCCGGCGCTGACATGGCAGCCCGACGAGGATACGAAACTGACGGTTCTCGCCTCCTATCAGCACGACAATCCGAGTTCGCCGTCTGGCCTGCCGCCGGCGCTGACCTATCTGAGACCAGGCAATATGCTGGATCGCAGCTTTTATGTCGGCGATCCCTCTTTCGATACCTCAAGCCGCAAGTTCACCAATATCGGCTATGAATTCGAGCACCGTTTCGATGAGACCTTCACCTTCCGGCAAAATGCTCGTTATTCCAATTTCGACTGGTCCTACCGGGCGCTCGGCATGTCTTCGACCAGCGGCGGCATGATCGGCAATCTTATCCGCCGCAATGCGACGTTCCAGGATGAATTGCTGAACACCTTCAACATCGAGAACAGCCTGCAGGCGGATTTTTCCACGGGGCCAGTCGACCACACCCTGCTTGTCGGGCTGGATTACCGCTATTTCGACAATAACGTCAAAACCGAGTTCTGGGCCGCGACGCCGCTCAATCCCGTCAATCCTGTTTATGGCGGGCCGATCAGCCTCACCTCGCGCACGCTTTATGCCGATGTGAAGACGGATATTTCCCAGATCGGTCTTTATGCGCAGGACGAGATGGCTTTTGAGAACTGGCGGGTCACCGCCGGTCTGCGGCAGGATTGGGCAAGCACCGGCGGCACGACGTTCAACGGAACGACCTACCGCACGCTCCACAAGGACTACCACAAGCTGACAGGCCGTGTCGGCGTCTGCAATCTCTTCGATGGCGGCATCGCGCCTTATGTCGGCAACGCGACCTCCTTCGAGCCGGTGCCGCAGCCGGCTGTCGGTGATGCGCCGAAACCGACCACGGGCGAACAATGGGAAGCGGGCATCAAATATCAGCCAGAGGGCTTTGACGGTTTCTTTTCCGCGGCGATCTACGATCTGAAACAGAAGAACGTCACGACGACGGTGGGCGGGGTGACGCAGCAGATGGACGAGGCGCATGTGAGGGGCCTCGAACTGGAAGGCGTCGCAAGCCTTGCAGACGGGCTCGACCTGCGGGCGGCCTATACCTACATGGACAGCGAGGTCTCCGGCCGTGTGAACAACGGCAAGGAACTGGATAGTACGCCCCGGCACGCCGCCAGCCTCTGGCTCGACTACACCTTCCCGGAAGATACGGCGCTTGAAGGTTTCGGCATTGGCGGCGGTGTCCGTTATGTCGGAAAACGTTATGGCGATGCGGCCAATGCCTTCGAAATGAAGGGCCTCGCCCTGCTCGATCTCGGCGTGCATTACGAGAAGAACGGCTACCGCGCCTCGCTTCTCGTGCAAAACTTGACTGATAAAGAATATATTTCTAGTTGCTCCACTTTCGGATGCTATTACGGTGACGGCAGAACCGTTATGGGCAAGCTGACCTACCGTTGGTAACGCCATATTAAAGTGAAGCAGCAGGGGCATGACGCGTAAGGATCGATGGATTTCCCCCCTCTGGGGGCGGCGGGAATTTTTAAGCCTGCTCGCCGCCTCGGCTCTTGCGGGCAAGGCGCGGGCAGCAGTGACGCCGCGCATCGCCGCCATCGACTGGGCCATGCTGGAAACATCTGTGGCGCTCGGCGTCATGCCGGTGGCGGCGACCGAACTCATCCAGTTCCGGTCCGGCGCGGTCGAGCCTGATATCCCTGAAACCGTCGCCGATCTCGGCCTGCGCGGCGCTCCGAATTTCGAGCTTCTGCAGCTCACCCGGTCGGAGCTCATTCTGATTTCGCCTTTCTACACACGTTATACCGGCAGGCTGGAAGCGATCGCCCCCGTCTTTTCACTGCCCTTTTACGTGAAGGGTGAGCCGCCTTTCGAAAAGGCGCTGGCGGCGGTCACCGCGCTTGGTGAAAAGCTCGGGCGGGCCGAAGAGGCGCGCAAGGTTCTGGGTGAAACGGAAGCGGCACTGCACGCCATGCGGGCCCGTCTTGCCGGGTTTTCCGCACGGCCGACCTATGTCATCAACATAGGCGACGCCCGGCATTTTCGTGCCTTTGGTGCGGATAGCATGTTCGGGGATGTTCTTGGCCGTCTGGGGCTGACCAATGCCTGGGTGGATCGGTCGCAATTCACCTTCGCGGCCCCGGTGCCGCTTGAAAACCTCGCCGCCTCATCCGATGCGCGCATCGTCATCGTCTCCGATATTCCGGTGGAGGCGCGGGAAACTCTGCGCAACAGCGCCATCTGGCGCGCGCTGCCTGCCGTTCGGGAAAATCGGGTGGTGACGCTTGCCAATGTCGGCCCCTATGGCGGCATCACCGCCGGCATGCGTTTCGCGAGGCTTCTGACCGAAGCGCTCTTGGCACGGGGAGAAGCCTTGTGACGGCGCGGCCTCTCCCGCTTTTCTTCGGGCTTTTGTTCATTCTGGCCTGCGGTCTTTCCCTGCATGCCGGGTTGCTGCGGCTGCCTTTCGGTGCGTGGCCCGGCCTGCCTTTTGATGCCGCCGCCATGTCGATGGATCAGGTCATCCTCGCTTTCAGCCTGATGCCGCGTGTGGCGGTCGCCATTCTGGCGGGCGCGATGCTGGGTCTCTCGGGCGCGCTTTTTCAGCAATTGCTGCGCAACCCGATCGCTGATCCCTCGACGCTCGGCATCTCGGCTGGCGCGCAACTGGCCATCGTCATCGCCACGCTGTTCTTTCCCTCGGTGCTGGATGGCAACCGCGCACTGGTGGCGCTTGCCGGCGCTGCCGCTGCCGCCGGTATTGTCTTCCTGCTTGGCTGGCGACGCTCCTTCGAACCGGTAACCATGGTGGTGGCAGGGCTCCTGGTCGGCATCACCGCCGCATCCGTTTCCGCGGCGCTGACGCTCGCGCAGGGCGAATATCTGATGTCGCTCGTGGTCTGGAATGGCGGCTCGCTCAGCCAGCAGGATTGGTCGAACGCCCTGTCTCTCACCTTTCAGCTTCTCGTGGGGCTTGTCCTGACGGGCCTGCTGGTTAGGCCGCTGACGGTTCTCGGTCTCGGCGATTCCGGCGCGCGATCGCTCGGCGTATCGCTGTTTTCGATCAGGCTCGCCGTCGCCGCCGTCGCCGTCATGCTGGCCGCCTTCGTCGCTTCGGCGGTTGGCCTCGTCAGCTTCATCGGCCTTGCCGCCCCTGCGCTCACCCGGGCGCTTGGCGTGCGGCGCTCTTCTTCGGTGCTCTTCGTTTCCCCGCTTCTGGGCGGCCTGCTGCTCTGGTTCTGCGACGGTATCGTGCAACTTCTGGCAAACAAGACGGCGGAAGTTTTCCCGACCGGAGCGGTGACGGCCCTGATCGGCGGCCCGCTGCTTCTGTGGCTGCTGCCGAAAATCCGGCCGACCGACGTGCATCGCGGCGAAGGCGTCGATCTCGCGACAAGGCGCGGGTTTACGGCCCTGCTGCCGATGCTCATCGTCATGGCCGCGCTGATCTTTGCAGCACTCGCCATCGGCAGGGGGCCTCAGGGCTGGACGATGCTGGGGGCGGGTGACCTGCAAAGCCTTCTGCCCTTCCGCTGGCCCCGGCTGATGGCGGCCATCGCCGCTGGCGGTCTTCTCGCCATGGCGGGGGCTCTTTTGCAGCGGCTCACCGGCAATCCGATGGCAAGCCCGGAGGTCATCGGCGTCAGCGGCGGCGCGGGTCTCGGTTTTGCCGCCGCCATCACGATTTTCCCGGCGGCCGGTCTGTTCGAGCTGTTTTGCGGCGCCGGCATCGGCTCGGCGGCCGTCATGATCCTTGTGCTATTCTTTGCCGTACGCCGGCATCTGGCGCCAGAAAAAATCCTGCTCGCCGGCATTGCTATCAGTTCGCTCTGCTCGGCGGTGCTTTCGGCGCTGCTTGCGATTGGTGACCAGCGGGCATGGCAGATTCTCGCCTGGCTCAGCGGCTCTGGTTCGACCGCGACACCGGCTTCGGCAATCTTTCTCGCCATTCTTTCCATCGTGCTTCTGGCGACTGCCCTGTCGGTGACGCGCTGGTTGACGATCCTGCCGCTTGGCCGGGATGTGCCGCTCTCGCTCGGGCTGCCGCTCGGCCTGGCGCGTATCGCCGTCATCGCGGTGGCGGGTATCGCCACGGGGGCCGCCTCGCTGCTCGTCGGTCCCTTGAGCTTCGTCGGGCTGATGGCGCCGCATATTGCGCTTCGCGCCGGCTTCACCACGCCGCGCGATCATCTGTTGGCTTCTTTCCTGTTCGGCGCGGTGCTGATGGCGCTTTCCGATCTCGGGGCGCGAACGGTGACCTTTCCCTATGAACTGCCGCTCGGGCTTTTTGCGGCTCTGGCCGGCGCGCCCTATCTGATCTGGCTTTCAGGCAGGCGCCAATGATTTATTTGAACATTTACGGAGATGAGAACCATGGGTGAGGCAGCACTTGCCGTCGATTACGACGATATCCCGCTTTTTTCTCTTGATGGCGTCACGATGGAAGTGCCGGGCAGGACATTGCTGCACCCGCTGACGGCAAGTTTTGCGACCGGCAAGACCATCGGTCTGATCGGTCATAACGGTTCGGGAAAATCGACGCTGCTCAAGATTCTCGCACGCATTCAGGAACCGACGGCGGGCAAGGTCTCGTTCGAGGGAAAATCACTCGGCGCCTGGGGCAATCGCGAATTTGCGCGAAAGCTCGCCTATCTGCCGCAATATACGCCGGCTGCTTCCGGCATGCTGGCCAAGGAGCTGGTGGCGCTCGGCCGTTATCCCTGGCACGGGGCGCTCGGGCAATTTAGCAAGGCGGATCAGGAGAAGGTGGACGAGGCGATCGAGCTTACCGATACCGTCGCCTTCCGCGATCGGCTGGTCGATACGCTTTCCGGCGGCGAGCGCCAGCGCGTGTGGCTTGCCATGCTGGTGGCCCAGAACGCTGAAAGCCTGCTTCTCGATGAACCCATCTCCGCACTCGACATGGCGCACCAGATCGAAGTGCTTTCGCTGGTTCAGAGACTGTCGCGCGAAAAGGGTCTTGGCGTCATCGTGGTGCTGCATGACGTCAACATGGCAGCACGCTTCTGCGATGAGATCGTTGCGCTTCATTCCGGCCAGCTTATCGCACGGGGAACGCCGCAGGAGATCATGACGCCGGAGACGTTGCAGCGCATCTATGGCGTTCGCATGGATGTCATGACCCATGCCGCCACCGGCTTTCCCGTCGCCCTGCCGCTTTGAGTTGTTGCAGCAAAACAACGGCCGGCAACGCTGGCTGTTGATGGCGATTCCGCACGCATTTCCCGCCCTAACAATGTCTTAATGGCATCCTACCGCCATCAGACACTGTTAACCGTTCCGCTTTCATCGCCTCCAATTAAGTTGTTTTGGATCGATTTCAGGGAACAAACGTTAACAGTGCGGAATTCAATATCCGGAGAGGGCAAGAAGGGCTGCTGCGGGTAGGAATAAAACAGGAGAAAATCAGATGAAAAAGGCTGTTGCCGTAACTTTTGCCGCATTGACGATGGGCCTTGGCGGAACCGCATCCGCCCTCGCTGCCGACCTTGCAAGATATGAGCCGGCTCCGCAGGAGCAGGACGATCGCAACGGCGTCAAGATCGGTTACCTCACCTGCGATATCGGCGGCGGCGTCGGTTACGTTCTCGGCTCGGCCAAGGAACTGGATTGCACTTTCCAGTCCACCATGGGCGCCCGTCGCACCGACCATTACTCCGGCGCCATCCGCAAGATGGGCGTTGACCTCGGTTTCACCACGCAGGGCCGTCTGGTCTGGGCCGTTTTCGCCCCGACCGCCGGTTACCACCGCGGTTCGCTGGGCGGCCTTTATCAGGGCGCTACGGCTGAAGTCACCGTCGGTCTCGGCGTCGGCACCAACGTTCTCGTTGGCGGCACTTCCGGCTCCATCCAGCTGCAGACGGTCAGCGTGACCGGCCAGGTTGGCCTCAACCTCGCTGCCACCGGTACGTCCGTGACGCTGACGGCCACGAACTGATCGGCGAAATGCCCGGTGTTTTGACCGGGCATTCTGTCGCATGTCAAAAAACGCCCTCTTCGTTGTCAGACGGAGAGGGCGTTGTATTATCCGGACCATGATTTTCATCTCCCAACAAGCTGCTGCGGCGACCGCGTTTTTCCTCCTGCTTGCGTCGAGCGCCTTTGCCGAGGGCGATGCGGCCCATGGCGAGAAGGTCTTCAGCCGCTGCTCCACCTGCCACAGCGTTGACACGCCGCGCACCCGCATGGGGCCGCATCTGATGGGCGTGGTGGGCAGGCCGATGGCTTCCGTGGCTGATTACGGCCATTATTCGCAGGCGCTGAAGGATGCCGGTGCGGCTGACCGGGTATGGTCTGAGGAGGAACTGCAAAAATTCCTTTCCAGCCCGAAGAAGGCTATCCCGGGAAATGCGATGCGCTTTTTCGGCCTCTGGAGCGAAACGGATATAGCCGATCTGATCGCCTATCTGAAAACCCATCCCATGCCGCAATAGGTGTCAGAGCGGTGCTTCGGCGATAATCTCCTCGGCCTCCTCCGCCGTCATCGCCATCACTCTTGCGCCGATTTCAAAACTGAAGCCGTTGCGGGCGAAGGCGGAGAATTCCTTGGCCTTGCGTTTTTCATCCAGTTCGACCCGGCGAAAAGGCCCAAAGGCGCGCTTGCGTGCAAAGATGACGGCGGCGACCAGATCATTGGTTTCCTGCAGCGCGACTGCAGCCGTTTCCCGGGTGATACCCTTGATCTGAAGTTTCTGCGCGAGCCCGCGTTTCGACTTGCCGCTGCGCTGGCCGCTCCGCACGGCAATTTCCGCATAGGCGGTGTCGTCGAGCGCCTTGATGCCATAAGCAAAAGTGACGGCAAATTCGCCGAGCGCCTTCACCTGAGCCGGGGTGATATCCTCGAATTTTTCCCGCGCCTTGCGCATGATGGCGTCGCGCAGCTGCTTTTCCGTCATCATGCGCTGTTCCAGCCGGTAGAGAGCGGAATTGCGCGCCCAGGACTGCATGCGGCTGGTGGGCTCAACGGCCGGCGTTTCACCATCCAGGGCCATATCGTCGGTCAGGAAAGGGCTGGAATCATCGTTCATTCCGCTTTTATAGCGCGGTGAAGCCGTCTTGCCAGTTCCCTCCCGGCCCGTGTCCTCCGGTTTTTCAGCACCTCAAGGCGTTTGCGCGCCGGTTGCGGCGACATAGACCGAGTAGAGCGATTTCGTTGCGGTGATGAAGAGGCGGTTCTTTTTCGGGCCGCCGAAGGTGAGGTTCGCGACTGTCTGCGGCACCTTGATCTTGCCGATGAGCGTACTATCAGGCGAAAAGCAGTGGACGCCATCACCGGCGCTGGTCCAGAGGTTTCCAGCCGTATCCAGACGGAAGCCGTCCGGCAGGCCGCTGTCGAGATTGCAGAATTCCCGGCCGTTGGCGAGCTTCACGCCATCCACCACGTCGAAAACGCGGATATGGCGCGGGCGGGAGACATCGTGGCTGTAGGAGCTGTCGGCAACATAGAGCTTCGTTTCATCAGGTGAAAACGCGAGACCGTTCGGTTGCACGAAGTCGTCAATGGCGATGTCGATCTTTCCGGTTGCGGGATCGAGCCGGTAGACGTTGCGCGTCTTCTGTTCTGGCTCTGCCTTGTATCCCTCATAGTCGGAAAGAATGCCGTAGGTGGGGGCGGTGAACCAGACACTGCCATCGGATTTCACCACCACGTCATTGGGGGAGTTCAGCCGTTTGCCGCCGTAGCTGTCGGCAAGGACGGTGATCGAGCCGTCGACTTCG
Organism: Agrobacterium tumefaciens str. B6; assembly: GCF_001541315.1. Classification (GTDB taxonomy): domain Bacteria; phylum Pseudomonadota; class Alphaproteobacteria; order Rhizobiales; family Rhizobiaceae; genus Agrobacterium; species Agrobacterium radiobacter. Next base: position 97,490 of record NZ_LMVK01000010.1, read on the forward strand.
GTGCGGGTGACGCGACGGCCGCCATGCTCGCAGGAGACAAGTCGCCCCTGCCGGTCGCGCGTGTTGCCATTGGTGAAGTTGGAAGGCTGGCGGAATACCGAGATCCCGCCATCCGGCACCCAGCGTAGCATGCGCTCATTGGGAATATCGCTGAACAGCAGGCAGTTGAGATCGGCAAACCACACCGGGCCTTCGGCCCAGCGGCAGCCGGAATAAAGCTCTTCCAGTTCCGCATTGCCGACGATCAGATGGCGGAAGCGGTCATCGTGGATTTCGTAAGGGGAGGTCTTGTCTGTGGTCATGAGCGTGGTCCGCTTGAGGGCTTGTCGTTCGGGGTTCAGCGCGTGGCCTTGGGGCCGCTTGCCAGAAGGATGACGGAGATGATGATGAGGCCGGTGAGGATGAGGCGGATACCCGCGCCGAAACCATAGGTATTCAGCATCGATACCACCAGGAACATGAAGAGCGAAGCGCCCCAGATGCCGGGAACATTGGAATCGCCGCCCGCCACCGCCGTGCCGCCGATGACAACGACGGCGATGGACATCAGCAGATATTCCGATCCCATGTTGAGTGCTGCGCCGCCGGAGAAGCTGGCGAGCAGATAACCGGCAATCGCCGCCAGCACCGCGCAGAGCACATAGGTGATGAAACGTGTTCCATCCACCGGAATGCCGGTCATGCGGGCTGCGAACGTGCTCTGGCCGATGGCGGAAATCCAGCGTCCGTAAAATGTGCGGTCGAGCAGCAACCAGGCAATGACCGAGAGCAGCAAGGCGACGAGCGCCACGTTCGGAATGCCGAAAGAACTGGACGTGGCGAAAGTGGCCAGTGTTTCCGGCGGTTTGATGCGCAGGCCGCGGTTGGACCAGATGGCGATGGACTGCACGATGAAGCTCATGGACAGCGTCGCAATGATCGGCGGAATGCGCAGGAGCTTGATCAGCGTGTAATTGCCGATGCCGATGGCGATGCCGATCAGGATGGCGATCAGCAATCCCGGCAGGATGAGACCATCGGACACATCCATGAATTTGAGGGCCAGCGTGCCTGATAGCGTCATCGTTGCGGGAACGCAGAGGTCGATATTACCAGGTCCGAGCGTGATGACGAACATCTGGCCGATGCCGACGATGACGGAAAAGGCCGCGAATGTCAGCGCTGCGTGCGACAGGCCGAAGGAGCTTGCACCGCCGGTGAAGAGCACCGTGATAATCCAGACGACAGCCGTTGCGGCAAAGGACCATATCCACGGTTTTTTGGAGAAGGACGAAAGCCCGTTCATTGGTTTTTCTCCCGCTTTTCGAGACGGTTGAGCAGGATGCGCAGCGCAAGCACGATGATGAGGATCGCCCCTTGAGCGCCGATCTGCCAGTCTGGCGAAATGCGCATGAAGGACAGGAAGGAGCCGGCGAGCGTCAGCGTCAGCGCGCCGATGACGGCACCGATGGGTGAAACCCGGCCGCCGACGAATTCGCCGCCGCCTAAAATGACGCCTGCAATCGACAGCAGCGTGTAGCGAAGCGCGATATTGGCATCAGCCGATGTCGTCAGCCCGACAAGTGCGATGCCCGACAGCACCGCGAAGAAACCGGCCAGCGCAAAGGTGGCGGCGCGGATGCCGACGACCGACCAGCCGGAGCGTTCGACCGAGCGGAAATTGCCGCCGACGCCGCGCATCAGCACGCCGAAGGAGGAGCGCATGACGATGTAATGGGCGACGACCGCAATCACGATGCTGGCGACAATGGCAATCGGCACGAGCGGCGGTTTTGCCGTCATCAGTGCGCGGATGAAGGCGGGTGCCTGGCCGCCGGGCGAGGGGAGGATGAGAACGGCAAGGCCGCCCCAGACGAAACTCATGCCAAGCGTGACAACGATGGAGGGCAGGGCGCGGATATGGATGATGGCGCCCAACAGGGCATAAACCGCAATCGCACCGGCAAAGATCGCAATACCAAGCAGCGGCGTGGTTTGCAGGAAGGTGGCGGTGACGCAGGCGCAGAAACTGACGAAGGTGCCCATCGACAGATCGAGATCGTTGACGGACATGATCAGCATCTGCGCAATGGTGGCAAGCGCGATCGGCACCGCCAGATTGAACAGCAGGTTGAGGCCGGTATAGCTCATGGCGCGCGGCTGCATGTAGAATACGGCGGCGAGCAGGAAGGCGAGCGAGGCGGCGGGAATGATGAGGCGAAGGGCGCTGGCGGAGAGTTTCATGCGTGATCTTCTCCGGAAAAGGAGGCGGCCAGCACATTCTGCTCGGTGATGTCCTCGCCCACCAGTTCGGCCTGAATGGCGCCGTCACGGAAAACATAGACGCGGTCACAAAGACGGATTTCGTCCATTTCGGTGGAGTACCAGATGAAGGTGCGGCCGTGGGAGGCTTCGGTTCTCAAGATGTCGTAGACTTCCTGTTTGGTGCCGATATCGACGCCGCGCATCGGGTCGTCCATCAGCACGGTACTGGCCGTGGTGGCGAGTGCGCGGGCGAATAGCACCTTCTGCTGGTTGCCGCCGGAGAGCGAAAGGATCTTATTGCCCATATCGGGCGTGCGGATTTCGATGCGCTTTTTCCATTGCGCGCCGAGTTCGCTCTCTTTGTTCCGGTCCACCATGCCTGCGGATGAAATGTCCCTCAGCGAGGTGATGGAAAGGTTCTTCAGGATGCTCCACAGCGGAAAGGTCCCGTTCAGGCTGCGGTCCCCCGCCACGAAGGCAATATCCGTCTTGCGCGCGGGCAGCCAACTGCTGTTGCGGGCAAGGTAGAGATCGAGAAGCGCTTCCGTCTGGCCGTGGCCTCCGAGACCGGCGAGGCCGATGATCTCGCCGCGGAAAGCCTCGAAGGCGAGGCCTTCGCCCCGGCGCGCCGGCATGGCAAGGACCTTCTCGCCCGCTTTGCGGTTTTCGCCCTTTTGCCTGTCCTGTTCCTTGACGACGCTGCCCATGGCTTCCACCAGCGTGCGTGTCGTGAACTCGGCCGCCGCCCGGTCAGCGACCACGCGGCCGTCCTTCATCACCACGATGCGGGTGGCTGTCGAAAGAATCTCGCCGAGAATATGCGAGATCAACAGAACGGAGCCGCCCGTGCGCACGAAACGGCGGACGTAATCCATCAATTGCTCGGCGAGACCGGCATCGAGCGAGGAGGTTGGCTCATCGAGGATGACAAGTCTCGGAGCATCCGGGGTTCGGCAGAAATTGATGGCGATTTCCACCATCTGCCGCTCGGCGATGGAAAGTTCGGCGATCGTCAGTTCGCAATCGATGCCGTGGCCGGGAAAAATCTCGTCCAGCGTATGCCGGATCATGGTGAGCGCACGTCCACGCCAGTTCCGCCCGCTCATCGCGGCATGCATGATGCGGACGTTTTCGCTGATCGTCAGGTTGGGGCAGAGCGACAATTCCTGAAACACGCAGCAAACGCCGCTGGCCCGTGCTGCCGCGATTCCTTGACGGCCTTGTTCGCCGCGATAGGAAATGGACCCCTCATGCGGCGTCAGCCCGCCATTGATGACGTTGACGATGGTGGATTTTCCCGCACCGTTATGGCCGACGAGCCCCAGGCATTCGCCCGAACGGATGACGAGATCGGCTCCGTCCAGCGCCCTTACCGCGCCGAACACGACCTTCACGCCGCGCGCGGCGACGACTTCTTCCGCCTCGATGATGTCATTCATGAGCATTTACGCCAGTGATCTGAAAATGGGATATCGGTGGCCGTTGCGGCGCCCGTTCGGGGAGCGCCGCAATCGTTCATGTCCGGAGAGTGTCCAGACTACTTGGCGGAGGCGATGGCCTTCTGGGCGTCTTCCTGCGAATATTCCACATTCGCGACGCCGCCCTTCTGGGTGTTCTTGAGATTTTCCTCAAGATTGCCCTGATCGATGCGCAGGAAAGGAACCGTCAGGTCCTTCTTCACGTCCTTGCCGTCGAGAATCTGCTGCGCCACCCAGAAAGCGAGCGTGGAGACACCGGGAGCGATGGAGACCGACATGGTCTCGTAGCCGCCGGCATCCTTCTGCTGTTTCCACCATTGCAGCTCGTCTTCGCGGTTGCCCATGACGATGGTGGGTGTCGGGCGCTTGGCAGCGGCGAAAGCCTGTGCCGCGCCGTAACCGTCACCGCCCTGCGTCACGACTGCCGCAACTTCGGGAAGGCTCGGCAGAATGCCGGCGACAGCGCGCTGTGCGACGTCCTGCGCCCAGTCGCCATTGACCGAACCGACAATCTTGAACTGCGGGTTCTTGGCGACGGCGTCGACGATGCCGGCATGGATTTCATCGTCCACCGAAACGCCCGCGAGGCCGCGGATTTCGAGCAGGTTGCCACCCTTCGGCATCGCCTTGGCGAGATAGTCGATCTGGCTTGCGCCCATCGCCTTGAAGTCTACGGCGATGCGCCAGGCGCAGGGCTCGGTGACAATGCCATCGAACGAGACGACGGTGATGCCGGCGTCGCAGGCTTCCTTCACCGCGCCGTTGAGGGCGGTGGGTGAGGCGGCATTGATGACGATCGCGTCATAACCTTGAAGAATGAGGTTCTGAATCTGCGCCGCCTGTTCGGTTGCCTGGTTTTCGGCGGTCGTGAAGGCGTCTGCGGCGGCAACCTGTTTGTCGGCAACCGCCTGTTTGGTGATCTTGTCCCAGCTGGTCAGCATCGACTGACGCCAGGAATTGCCAGCGTAATTGTTTGAAAGCGCGATTTTTTTGGCCGACGTGTCGGCATAAGCGGTGATCGGCAGAGCTGCGCATGCGACAGCGGCCGATGCCAAAAGCATCTTCCTGAAAGCCATTTGATTTCCTCCCTCGTGGCTTGCCCTTTTCGAGCCCGGAATCCTTGCGCGCCGCAAATCTCCTCGGCGGCAGGCGGAATTCCTTTGCACTGGAGCTCCTTTCCCCAGTAGAAGCGAGAATGACCAAGAAGATTTGGCTTGTATAGGCGGATCGCGGCAATCTTCCTGCGGGTTTCCGCAGAAAGCTTGCGGGAACCCGCAGGACGAAACGCCACTGCCGGGCGCAGAATGAATGATGCGGCACCCAATGGGTTCAAACTTCGCCGCAGAGGTCGAAGGCAGACGCTTGGGAGGGCGTCCGCACATGCTGGATACGCCGAAAAGCGCTCTTTTTCACCATTATATGGGCATTTCGCGGCTGCTTGCCGGGCAGCTGGAATTTAATGCCATCATTCAGGCGGTCGCCACGGAGATCAGCCATATCATCCCGCATGACCATATGGATGTCTGCATCAAGCAGCTGGATGACAAATATCATATCGCCTATGAGAGCGGTCTCGTCAGCGCCTGGAGCCGGCAGCCGCCCGCCCTTCTCACCGGAAGCCCGATCCGTTCGCTGCTGTCAGGCGAGGTCGAGCACCTGTTAAGCGGTGACGCCTGCTCCGATCCGCGCTTCCACTTCGAAGGGGCGTTTTCCAGCCCGATCATCGAACTTAATCTGCATAGCCGCCTGCATGTGCCGATGAAGGTGCACGGCGATATCATTGGCGCGCTCAGTTGCTCGTCGCACCAGTCGAACGCCTATACGGTGGAGGATGTGACGAACGCCCGCGCGGTTGCGGATCTGCTGGCGCCCTATTTCTACGCCATCCGCGCTGCCGAACAGGCCAAACGCTCTGCCATCGAGGAGGCGCGCGCCAATGCCCGTGAGGAGGGTTTGAGGCTGGGCGCCTTGCAATTGACCGAGGCTCTGGAGGCCGAGCGGCAGCGTATCGGCATGGATCTGCATGACCAGACGCTGGCGGACCTGACCCGGCTGGCGCGGCGCATCGAACGCATGAGCCATACCCCCGACGTTTCGGGCGAAATGCTCGAGCCGGTGGTGCGCAGCCTGCAACATTGCATGCAGGATCTGCGCGAGATCATCGAGGAGGCGAAACCTTCCATCCTGCAATTGTTTGGCGTCGTTGAAGCCATCGAGACATATGTGGACCGCTCCGTGCGCGATAGCGGGTCGGCAATCGACTGGTCGGTGAGCGATGAGACGGAAGGGCTGGTGGAAAGGCTCGACAAGACGGTGGCCATATCGCTGTTCCGCATCGTACAGGAGGCAGTGAACAATGCCATTCGCCATGCCCAGCCGGAAACCATTGCCGTAACGCTTGTCGCCATCGATGGCGGCTTGCGGGTGACGGTGAGTGATGACGGCAGCGGCGGCGGCGAAGGCGGGGCCTCCGGCGGCCTCGGCATCGGCAACATGAAGACGCGGGCGCGGCTGATTTCAGCCAGGTTCGATATTGGCGGCAACGGCAAAGGGGCGGGAACCCGCATCACCGTGACCTTGCCGGCGGACGCTTTCGACCGGCGGGAGGAGTTATGACATGGACGTGCTGATCGTCGAGGACGATGCGCTGCACCGCGCCTATCTGAACGAGGCGGTGCGTGCCGCCCTGCCGGAATGCGACAATGTGCTGGAGGCGGCAAACGGCAGAACCGGCGAAAAGCTCGCGCGGGAAAATCGCGCCGCCCATATCGTCATGGATTTGCAGATGAACGAGCGCAACGGCATCGAGGCGGCGCGCACCATCTGGAAGGAAAGGCCGGATACCCGCATCCTGTTCTGGTCCAACTATTCCGACGAGGCCTATGTGCGTGGTGTCTCCCGCATCGTGCCTGAGGGTGCCGCCTATGGTTACGTGCTGAAATCGGCATCCGATGACCGTCTGCGGCTGGCCTTGCGCAGCATCTTTATCGAGGCGCAATGCGTGATCGACCGGGAAGTGCGCGGCCTTCAGGAAAAGAGCCTCGGCAAGGCGCATGGTTTCACCGATTCCGAATATGAAATCCTTGTCGATGTCGCGCTCGGCCTCACCGACAAGGCGATTGCGCGCCGCCGCAACCTGTCGCTGCGCAGCGTGCAGAACCGCCTGCAAAGCCTCTACGAGAAGCTTAACGTGCATCAGGCGGCTGGCGATGACGATGCGGAAGGGCGGTATAATCTTCGAACCCGCGCCGTCACTGTCGCCTTCCTGCGCAAGCTTTTGAATTACAGCGCGCTGGAAAGGGCCGAGCGCGAACTGGCGGAATGGGCGGGAAACCGCTGACCCTCAGGGCAGGAAGGCCAGCAGCCGTCTTTCATCCGCCCTGAGGCCGGAGACGGGTTTTGCCCCGACCTTCAGGATGCGGCCAAGCTTCTTCCGCGCTTTCTCCTCCGTGGCGATATCGAGAACGGTGGGATGCACATAGCTCTTGCGGCAGATGGCGGGCGTATTGGAAAGCTCGACCGCCGCCGCCTGGCACATGCCTTTTATGCTCGGTTTTTCACCTGATGCCACATGCTCCATTGCGTTGCAGAAGGCCGCGAGCGTTCCACCCCAGGTGCGGAAGGTCTTGGCGGAAATGCCGGTGCCGCCGATGCGCGAGAGGTAGGCATTGAGATCGCTGGAATCGACCGAATGCACCCGGTTTTCGCTATCCTGCCAGACGAAGAGTTCCTTGCCGGGCAGATCGGCGATCTCCTCGAGGATTTTCTGCAGGCGCGGGTGGCGCAATTGCCGTCTCACCTTTTGCCCGCCCTTGGCGGCGAAGCGGAGTTCGATGGTTTCACCGAAGGAAACGTGGCGCTTGAGCAATGTCGTTGCGCCATAGGTGCCGTTGGTTTCGAGATAGGAGCGGTTGCCGACGCGCAGATAGGCGGCATCGAGCAGCAGCGTGAGCGCGGCAAGCGTCATCTCCTGCCCGTGATCCTGCTTTTCGATATCGGCGATGGCGCGGCGGCGGATGGCGGGCAGCGCCTTGCCGAAGCTTTTGAGCTGAAAGAACTTCGTTTCGCCCCTGAGCGCGTGCCAGTCGGGGTGATAACGATACTGTTTTCGCCCGCGTGCATCAAAGCCGGTTGCCTGCAGATGCCCTGATGGGTCGATGCAGATCCAGACGTCCTTATAGGCGGGCGGCACACCGAGCGATTTGATGCGTTTCAGTTCGACGCTGTCGGAGAGAAGCTCGCCGCCCGGCAGGCGGTAACAGAAACCGCGCCCGCGTTTTTCGCGGGAAATACCCGGCTCCTGATCGTTGACATAGGCAAGTCCGATTTTGGCAAGAAGGCGGGTGGGCGGTTGTGGCATTGTTTTTTCCGGCAGGTTTCACGCTGCGGCAAACGAAAAACAGGCCGCCTTCGTTCCGGCGGCCTGTCGTTCCGGTCGTTAGTTTTCTCAGCCGGCCTTGGCGATCCGCAGAATCTGCGATTCACCGCCACCACGCTCTTCAGTCACGGCATAAACCGCACCATCAGGCCCGACCTTCACGTCGCGGATGCGCGCCTCGAGGGGCAGACGGCTTTCGGTCGCGACCTTGTCGCCGTCGATGTGCAGGATCACGAGACCCTGGCTCACCAGACCGCCGACGATGAAGGCGCCCTTCCATTCGGGAATCAGGTCGCCATCATAATAGGCCATGCCGGAGGGGCCGATGACCGGGTCCCAATAATAGACCGGCTGCTCCATACCTTCTTTGGCGGTAGCGCCTTCGCCAACCGAGCGGCCGCTATATTCGATGCCATAGGTGATGACTGGCCAGCCGTAATTCAGGCCCGCTTTTGGCAGGTTCAGCTCATCGCCGCCCTTTGGTCCGTGTTCCACGGTCCAGAGCCTGCCCTGACCATCAAGTGCCGAGGCCTGCAGGTTGCGGTGGCCATAGCTCCATATTTCGGGAAGGGCGTTCTGCTGGCCGGCGAAGGGGTTGCCTTCAAAGGCCTTGCCTTCAGCATCGATGCGGAAGACCTTGCCAAGCCCGCTCGACAGATCCTGCGCCTGCACGCGCGGCTTTGAATCCGAGCGCTCGCCGACGGTGACATAAAGCTCGTTGTCAGGTCCGAAGACGAGGCGCGAGCCGAAATGCTTGTCGCCGTCATAGGTCGGCATCTGGCGGAAAATCACCGAGACATTTTCCAGTTTCGTCGCGCCGCCATCTTCGGTCAGCTTGGCCGACGCGACGGAGGTGCCGTTGCCACCATCGCGCGGTTCGGAAAAGGAGAAGAAGATGGTGCGCGATGTTTCGAAATCGGGCGCGAGCGCGATGTCGAGAAGTCCGCCCTGTCCGTCGGACGCCACCTCCGGTACGCCGGCAATCGCCGGGCCGGCCTTGCCGTCGGCGACGATATGCATGGCCCCTTCCTTGGCGGCGACAAGCATGCGGCCATCCGGCAGGAATTCCATGGACCACAGGTGCGGCAGCCCCTCGGCGACGATGGTTTTTTCGATATTCGGCTGGGAGGCGGCCTGCGGCGCGCGTGTCTGGCCCTCAAAAGCCGGCTTCTGATCCGGCGCATTCGGCCGTTTCGTTTCGGCAGCCGGGGCGGTCTGGGCGTGTGCAGCGCCGGCAAAGGGCACGGCGAGCAGCGCACACAGGATCGTCGAACTCAGAAATCGGTTGTTGTGGAACATGGGTCTCCCTTCCATCGTTACATCAGGCAGAGAACCATTTGGGGAGGATTTCGTTTCCTGCGATAGTTTCAAGAAAACTTGATCGGTCCGTGTGCAGGCTGCACGCTCTTTTCTCATCCATGCGAATTCATAGGGAACCGCAAGGCGTGAGCGGCGTTTGGCCTCTGTTATGAGGAGGGCGCCATGCAGATCATCGACAACAAGACCATAGACGGCAACAGAACCAGACCGATCCTGAACGTCGCGGAATTCTGCCGGCGTTACCGGCTGGACAAGGCGGAGGAGGCCCGTCTCAGAAAGCTGTTCGGCGAGTTCGCCTCGCGGCACGAGCTTTTGATGAATGCGCAGCGCAAGCCGAGCTTCCGCTGATCATTCCTCCTCGTCGAGAGATTTTCCGAAGATCATGAAGACATCATAACGGGTGTTTTTTCCCATTATTTGATGCGAAGGCTTGCGAATGCCCGGCATCGGCTCGGCGCGCAGGGGCCATTTCAGAACCACCCGTTTCGTCGCATTCTCCAGTGCAGCCTCCATCAGCTGCACCTGGTCCGGGTCGGCGCCAACCAGTTCTCTCAGCACCCGCATCTCCTTCTTCACCAGCGCCGTGTTGTGGCGCGGCGGATGCATGGGGTCGACAATCACCACCTCGGGTGAAAGCTCTTTCAGCAGATAGCGTGAATCGCCGTTGAGCAGCGTCATGCGCGCTGCCGCCTCGGCGTAGGCGCCGCCCGCTTCCAGGGCGCGGCGAATGCCATCGGCGAGATGGGCATGCATTTCCGCTGAGCGTTCGATGAGGGTGACGTCAGCCCCGAGGGATGCGAGCAGGAAGGCATCGCGCCCCAACCCGGCCGTGGCATCGACGATTTTTGGCGTTCGGCCTTTGGTGAAACCCGCGGCCTTGGGCAGAGCCTGTCCGCGCCCTTCGTCGGAGCGGAAACGGTGGCCCACCGCACCGCCGACAAAATCCACCACGAAGCTTTCTTTTTGTTCCTTCATCTGCGACCTCAGAACGGGCAGGGCACGGTATAGGTGACGTCACGCCCATCCGGATGGCGGAAGCCAACCTCCTGCGCATGCAGCATCAGGCGCGGTGCGGCAGCGAGCGCCTTACCCTCGGCATAAAATTCATCGCCGAGAATGGGGTGGCCAAGCGCCTTCATATGCACCCGCAATTGGTGGGTGCGGCCGGTGAGGGGGGTCAGCGCCAGCCGCGTTGCCGGAAGCGGCAAACGTTCCAGCACCCGCCAAAGGCTCTGCGCGGGCTTGCCGTTTTCGTGGTCGACCCGGTGGCGGGGCTTGTTTTCGGGATCGATGGCGAGTGGCAGGGTCACTTCCCCCGCCTCTCCGGCAACCTCCCCCCAGACAATGGCGACATAGGATTTGCGCGTCTGGCGGTTTTCAAACTGCGACGCAATCGCCGCATGCGCCCTGCGGTTCAGGGACATCAACACGATGCCTGACGTGTCCTTATCCAGCCGGTTGATCATCAGCGCTTTCGGGAACTGTTTCTGCACACGCGCCATCAGGCTGTCGGAAAGCGCCGGATCGCGCCCCGGCACGGAGAGAAGTCCGCTCGGCTTATCCAGCACCAGCAGGTCCTCGTCGCGGTGCACGATGGTGAGCCAGGGGTCGAGTGGCGGATTATAGACGGGGTTGGAAAGCTCGGATGACATGGCGCTTCCTTAGCACGAATTGCACATTCGGACAGGCCGCTAGTCGGGAATATGGAGATTGACGCGCCCGCTGGTCAGGTCGCTCAGAAGCCGGGTGAGCCGTTCGGCTTCCTCGACCGGAACCGAGAGCAGCATATCCGCGCCGGTGCCGGTGAAATCTTCCCTTTCCATCCGCAGGTTCTGGGTGGCGGACAGGCGTGATTTCACCAGCGCCAGATCGGAGAAGGGGCAGCTCAGCGTGGCGCTGACATAAGCGATGACCGGTGACGTCTCGCCTAACCGCAGGCAGGCCGCCGCCGTGCCGCCATAGGCGCGCATGAGCCCGCCGCTGCCGAGGAGAATGCCGCCGAACCAGCGGATGACGAGAACCGCGACATTATCCAGCGCCTGGCCGTCGATGGCCTGAAGGATCGGTTTCCCGGCCGTTCCCGAGGGTTCGCCGTCATCGCTGAAACGATAGGTCTGGCCGCTTCGCCATGCCCAGCAATTATGGTTCGCGTCGGGATCGGAATGCGCCGCGAGGAAGTTCTTCGCATCCTCTTCGCCCGTCACCGGCGCGGCAAAGGCGATGAAGCGGCTTTTCTTGATATCCTGCGAAAAGGAAACGGGGCGGTCGAGCGTGAACATGGGCGTTTCAATAACGCATATATTCGCATGCGGAAATCGGTATAAGGCTCGGAATGGCGAAGATGGCGATGGAGAAGGTTTTGAGCAAGGCGAGGCAGGTTGCTGTTATCGGCGGCGGGCCGGCGGGACTGATGGCGGCCGAGGTGCTTTCGGCGGCGGGCCATGCCGTGACGGTGTTCGAAGCGATGCCGACCGTGGCGCGCAAATTGCTGATGGCCGGAAAATCCGGCCTCAACATCACCCATGCCGAAGACTACGACAGTTTCCGTCAGCGGTTTGGCGAGGCGGAACCACGGCTGCGTGCCGCCCTCGATGATTTCACCCCCGATATGTTGCGCGACTGGGCGCAGGGGCTGGGGCAGGAGACCTTTGTCGGCACCTCGGGCCGGGTGTTTCCCACGGTCATGAAGGCCTCATCGCTGCTGCGGGCATGGCTCGCCCGGCTGGAGGCGCAGGGCGTAACCATCCGGACGCGGCATCGATGGACGGGGTTTTCCGGCGAGCACCTGGGTTTTTCGACCCCGGGGGGCGGGGTCACTATCAAAGCCGATGCCGTGCTGCTGGCGCTGGGCGGTGCCAGCTGGCCGCGTCTCGGCTCCGATGCCGCATGGGTTCCGGCGCTTGCGGCCAAAGGCGTCGAGCTCTCCCCGTTCCGCCCGGCCAATTGCGGTTTCGACGTTGACTGGAGTGATGTCTTCCGTGAGCGTTTTGCGGGTGAAGCGGTGAAATCCACGGTCACCATTTCGCCGGCAGGAGCCTTTCAGGGCGAATTCGTGATAACAAAGCATGGCATTGAGGGCAGCGTGATCTATGCCCATTCCGCCGCCCTGCGCGACCGGCTGGAACAGGCGGGCAAAGTATCGCTCGCGATTGATCTTGCACCGGCACGTACGGTGGAACGTCTCAGCCTCGATCTGGGGAAGCTCGGCCGGAAGGAGAGTTTTGCAAACCGTATGCGCAAGGCGGCCGGCTTATCGGCTGTGAAGGTCGGGCTTCTGCGGGAAATATTTCCCGATATCGCCGCCATGCCGGACGAGTTTGTCGCCGCGAGAATAAAACATGCGGAGATACCGCTTTTGCAGGCGAGACCGATTGCCGAGGCGATTTCGTCGGCCGGCGGTATTGCCTGGAGCGGCCTTGATGAAAGCTACATGCTGGAAAGGCTCCCCGGCATATTCGCTGCCGGGGAAATGCTGGATTGGGAAGCGCCGACCGGCGGTTATCTGCTCACCGCCTGTTTCGCCACCGGCAAGGCCGCCGCGAAGGGCATGGCCGGGTGGCTTGAAGGCTCAGCCTGAGAGCCGTTCCGCCGCGCCCGCTTCCTCACCCGAGGCGGTCCTGACGAGGCAGCGCATGATGGCGTCGGTGGTGACGGCGCCGAGCGCCTTGCCATTTTCTCCAACGACCGTGGCGCTGCTGACATTTTCCCGGACGAGCGCGCGCAGGCCCTCTTCAACCGTCATATCCGCATCGAGCTGAAGCCGCGACTGGCCGGAAAACTCCGGCTGCACGATGGCGCCGAGGCGAATGACCCTGCCGCGATTGACCTCCTCGACGAAGGCCTCGATATAACTGTCGGCCGGCGACATGACGATTTCGGCTGCCGTGCCCTGCTGGATGATTTCGCCATCGCGCAGAATGGCGATCTTGTCGCCCAGCCGCAGCGCCTCGTCGAGATCGTGGGTGATGAAGACCACGGTCTTTTTCAATTCCTTCTGCAGTTCCAGAAGCACTGTCTGCATGTCGACGCGGATGAGCGGATCGAGCGCAGAATAGGCTTCGTCCATCAAAAGGATTTCGGCATTATTGGTGAGCGCCCGCGCCAGACCCACACGCTGCTGCATGCCGCCGGAAAGCTGGTTGGGATAATGGTTGGAGAAGCCTTCCAGCCCCACGCGCCTGATCCAGACTTCCGCCCTTTCCTCCCGCTCGCGCTTGTCGACGCCCTGCACTTCAAGGCCATAGACGACATTCTGCAGCACGTTGCGGTGCGGCAAGAGGCCGAATTTCTGGAACACCATTGCCGTCTTGTGGCGGCGAAATTCCAGCAGGTCCGCTTCGTTGAGGCGACAGACATCGGTGCCGCCATAGAGGATTTCGCCGGCGGTCGGGTCGATCAGCCGGTTGACGTGGCGGATCAGCGTCGATTTGCCGGAGCCGGAAAGGCCCATGATAACGGTGATCTGCCCGCCCGGCATGGTGATGTTGATATCACGCAGGCCGAGCACGTGGCCATGTTTGGCATTGAGATCCGCCTTGGACATGCCGGCCTTGACGGGGTCGACATAGTCGGCCGCCTTGGGGCCGAAAATCTTGTAGAGGCTGCGAATTTCGATCGATTGACTAGCCATGCGCCACTTCCCGGTGTTTTTGCAGGCGAAGGCCATAGGCCTGGCTGATGCGGTCGAAGATGATGGCGATGCCGACGATGGCAAGCCCGTTGAATACGCCGAGCGTGAAATACTGGTTGGCGATGGCCTTCAGCACCGGCTGGCCAAGACCCTGCACGCCGATCATCGAGGCAATGACGACCATGGCGAGCGCCATCATGATGGTCTGGTTGATGCCGGCCATGATGGTGGGGAGTGCGAGCGGCAGCTGCACCTTGAAAAGCTTCTGGCGCTTCGAGGAGCCGAAGGCATCGGCAGCCTCCAGCACGTCGTGGTCGACCATGCGGATGCCGAGATTGGTGAGCCGGATCATCGGCGGAATGGCATAGATGACGACGGCGATGACGCCAGGCACGCGGCCGATGCCGAGCAGCATGACGACGGGAATGAGATAGACGAAACTCGGCATCGTCTGCATAACGTCGAGAACGGGATTGACCACGCTCTGCAGGCGGTTGGAGCGCGCCATGGCGATGCCGATAGGCAGGCCGACGACGATGGACAGCACCGCACAGACGAAGATCATCGAGACCGTCTTCATCGTGTCTTCCCACATGCCGAACCAGCCGATGGCGAAGAGAATGCCGCAACACAGCGAAACAATGGTGGCGCTGCGGCTGCCGAACCAGGCGAGCGCGGCGACAATAAGAATAACGACCGGCCAGGGTGCGCCGATCAAAAGCCTTTCCGCCCAGATGAGGAAGCTCTGAAGGGGGGTAAACAGCCCCTCGATTGCGCCGCCATAGGTTCGGGTAAAAGCCCGGAACCCCTCGTCGATGACTTTTTTCAGCGCGCGCAGAGCATCGTCATTCATGGTCGGAAATTTGAAAAGCCATTCCATATCCTGTTCTCCATGACGAACCGGAGGCGGGGATCGATGTCCTCCGCGCTCCGGGAGCAAAATCGCCAGAGCGCCGCGCATCCTTCAGGACGCAAGGCGGAACGCTCTGTTGAACCGGCGCATCGCCACCGAAAGCCTTGGGCATTTCGGAGCCGGTGCGGGCGCGGCGTCGCCGCTGGCGAACGCCGGTTGCCGGGCAGATATGTAAGGACCGGCTTTTAAAGGGCGGCCTTGACCTTTTCCGCGACCTCCGGAGAAACCCAGCCCGTCCAGAGAGCTTCGTTTTCCTTCAGGAACTGCTTGGCGCCATCTTCGCCGGTCGCCTGGTTATCCGTCATCCAGGCGATCAGCTTGTTGACGGTCGCGTTGGTCCAGGCGCGTTTGTTGAGATAGTCCATGGCGGGGCCGGCACGATCGGCAAAGGACTTGCTGACCAGCGTCTGCACGTCGTCCACCTGCCATGCGTTCGGCTTCGGGTCCGGACAATCGGCAACCGAGGTGCAGCGCTTCCATTCTGCCGCATCATAGTCCGTGCCGAATTCGAGCTTTACCATCTCATATTTGCCGAGCAGCGAGGTGGGCGCCCAATAATAGCCGACCCATGGCTGCTTGGCTTCGTAAGCCTTGGCGATGGAACCGTCGAGACCTGCGGCGGAGCCGGTGTCAACGAGGGTGAAGCCGGCCTTTTCACCGCCGAAAGCCTTGAACAGCTGCGCGGTGACGACAGTGCCGCCCCAGCCCTGCGGGCCGTTGAACACGGCGCCCTTCGACTTGTCTTCCGGCGACGGGAAGAGCTCGGGATGTTTGAAGAGGTCCGGAATGGTCTTGAGATCGGGATTGGCATCTGCGAGGTATTTCGGGATCCACCAGCCCTGAACAGCGCCATCGGAAAGAATTTTTGCGGCCGCGACCACTTTGCCGCCTTCCAGACCCTGCTTGACGATTTCCGGCTGCAGGCTGACCCATGCCTCGGGGGCAATATCCGGCTGGCCTTTTTCGGCCATGGAGGTCAGTGTCGGCACGGTGTCGCCGGTCACGATTTCGGCGGAGCATCCATAGCCCTTTTCAAGAATGAACTTGTCCAGGTTGGCGGCAACTTCGGCGGATTGCCAGTTCATGCTGGCGATTGTCACGTTTCCGCAGTCGGCAGCATAGGCTGCGCCGCCTGAAAAGGCGAAGCCGGCGGAAAGAATTGTGGCACCCAAAAGTATTTTCATTTTTGTTCCCTCTGGTCGCGGTGTGGCGAAGACCCGGGTGCTGACGGCACCGCGACCGCCAGCGCCTTTATTGAGGCTTAATAATTGCTTTCTGGCCGTTCCGTTTGCGGCAGATTCTGGCGTATTGAGGATGGCAATTATCAATCAATTATCCGGTCCCGCGAATGCGAGCCTGAAATCCGTGGTGTGGAGACACCGAATTCGCCGCGCCCCTGCGCTCGCGCATCCCAATATTTCGGAAGAACGGAACTTTTTCAGTATTTGAAGAAACCCGGGGGAACAATAAACGGAAGTTTCTGTTTTCTTGGACTTTTATCTTGTTCTGTATTACGGGAGATTTCCTCTCGGTTTTTGTGGTGATGTTGAATGACCAATCTTCGTGCTGCCCCGGTATGGCCGATCGGTGGTGGTGAAACGGGTGAGCTTGTGCGCCGCTTCGACTGGTCGAAGACATCGCTCGGTCCTATTTGCGAATGGCCGCAAAATCTGAGGCAAAAGGCTAATTCCGTCGTCAATTCCCCCATTCCGCAGGTGCTGATGTGGGGCAGGGATCACGTGATGATCTACAATGACGGCTATGCGGAGATCGCCGGCAATTATCACCCGCGGGCGCTGGGCGGAACGGTGCCCGGCATCTGGCCGGAAATATGGGACTGGAACAGCCGTATTCTGGAAGCCGGTTTTCGCGGTGAGGTCATGGCCTATCGCGACCAGCCGATGACGCTGATGCGACATGGCCTGCCGGAAGAGGTGATCTTCGATCTGTTCTACACGCCGATCTACAATGAGGGCGGCACGGTGGACGGCGTTTTGTGTACCGTGCTCGAAAATACCGACAAGGTGAAGGCCGTGGAGGCGCTGGAGCAGAGCCGCAAGGAACTAAGCCGGCTCACCAATGCCCTGCCCATTCTGGTCGGGTATGTCGATCGTGACTACGTTTATAAATTCGCCAATGACGGCTATCTGGAATGGTTCGGCCGCCGCGCCGAGGAGGTGATCGGCCGCAGCGTTCCCGAAATCGTCGGCGAGGCGTTTTTTGAGGCGCGCAGGGCCTATCTGGATCGTGCGCTCGCCGGCGAGAAGATCGTTTCCGACACCGTGATCCGCAGGCCCGACGGCACCATGCGCGCCGCCGAAATCCGCTATGTGCCGCGCTATATCACGGATGGCTCCATCGATGGCATCTATGTGCTGATCATCGATATCGAGGACCGCAAGCGCTCGGAACAGGAAATCCTCATCAGCAACAACCGTTTCCGTGCGGCGGTGGATGCGGTGCACGGCGTGCTGTGGACCAACAGCGCCGATGGCAGGATGCTGGGCGAGCAGCCTGCCTGGGCGGCGCTGACGGGCCAGACTCCGGAAGAATATCAGGGCTTTGGCTGGGCGGACGCCGTCCACCCGGAGGACAGGCAGGGGTCTGTCGAAAGCTGGAACAGCGCGGTCGCGGAAAAGTCGACCTATGTCTGGGAACACCGCGTGCGCCGTCACGACGGCGTCTACCGCACTTTTTTGATCCGCGGCGTGCCGATTTTCGACAAGTCCAGCGCCATTACCGAATGGGTCGGCGTTCACACTGACATAACCGAGCAGCGGCGGGCCGAAGACACCCTCAAGGAACATGCCAGCAATCTCGAGCGCGAAATTCGCCACCGCATCCGGGCGGAAGAGCAGCTTCGGCAATTGAACGAAAGCCTTGAAGCCCGTGTCGAGGCGGAAATGGCGGAGCGCCGCCAGACCGAAAAGGCCCTGCAGCAGGCGCAGAAGATGGAATCCATCGGCCAGCTGACCGGCGGCGTCGCGCATGATTTCAACAATCTTCTGCAGGTGATCGCTGGCAATCTGCAATTGCTCTCCAAGGATGTGATCGGCAACGAGCGCGCCGAAAGGCGGCTGGAAAATGCGCTGGCCGGCGTCCATCGCGGCGCAAAGCTGGCTAACCAGCTGCTGGCCTTCGGCCGTCGCCAGGCGCTGGAACCGCGCGTCATCAATATTTCCCGTTTCGTGACCGGCATGGACGATCTGCTTCGCCGTTCGCTCGGTGAGGCGATCGAGGTGGAGGTTATCACCTCGGGCGGTCTCTGGAACACCTATGCCGATCCCAACCAGGTGGAAAATGCGCTTCTCAACCTCGCCATCAATGCGCGCGACGCCATGGAAGGGCACGGCAAGCTGACCATTGAAGTGGGCAATGCGGTGCTCGACCGCGATTATGCCCGCAAGCATTCGGAGGTTTCGGCGGGGCAATATGTCATGCTCGCCGTCACCGATACCGGGTCGGGCATGTCGCCGGAGATCCTCGAAAAAGTCTTCGAGCCGTTCTTTTCGACCAAACCGGAGGGCAAAGGCACCGGTCTCGGCCTTTCGATGGTCTATGGTTTTGCAAAACAGTCCAGCGGCCACGTCAACATCTATAGCGAGGTGGGGCAGGGCACGACGGTGAAGATGTATCTGCCGCGCTCCGCCGCCGATGAGGACCGGGAAGTAGTGATGCCGACCGGCCCCGTGGAGGGCGGAACGGAAACCATTCTTGTGGTGGAAGATGACGAGGAAGTGCGCAACACCGTCGTCGAGACGCTGAGCGATCTCGGTTACCGGGTGCTCACCGCCCGTGATGCGCAGGCCGGTTTGACGGTGGTGGAAAGCGGCATTCCGATCGATGTCATCTTCACCGACGTGGTAATGCCCGGGCCTTTGAAAAGCCGGGAAATGGCGCGCCGCGCGCAGGAAAGGCTGCCCAACCTCGCCGTTCTCTTCACCTCGGGTTACACCGAAAACTCCATCGTGCATGGCGGCAAGCTGGATGCCGGGGTGGAGCTTCTCTCCAAGCCCTATACGCGCGAAGCGCTGGCACGGCGCATCCGCCATGTGATTGCCAACCGCAAGCAGGTTTCTTTGGCGAGAGCGCGGCCGGCAGTTGCGCCGGGTTATTCCAAGCCTTCCGAACCGGTGAGGACGGTCGAAAACGAAAACCGGTCCATACGCGTCCTTCTGGTCGAAGATGACGAGCTGATCCGGATGAATTCGACGGAGATGCTGGCGGAGAGCGGCTTTGCCGTCGTCGAGGCCGGAAATGCGGCTCAGGCGCTGAAGGTGATCGAGGCAGACCGCATAGATGTTCTCGTCACCGATCTCGGTCTGCCCGACATGAAGGGCGGCGAGCTGGCGGTGGAGGCTCTGCGCCGCAAGCCGGGGCTTGCCATCGTGTTTGCGACGGGCGACAGCCATTTGCCGGAAGGGGCGCCCGAAAGCGCGGTGCTGCTCACCAAGCCCTATGACGAACAGCAGATCGTTTCGGCGGTCGAGCAGGCCCATACGGCAAAGAGCGCCGTGGCGGAATAGTACGCCCGCCGCTTTGTTGCCGGCTCAGTAACCTCTGATCATGTCAACCGTTTCCGGCAGCCTGCCGGTCTCGCGCCATGCGCGAACATTGCCCGCGACGATCCGCGCCGAACTTTCGCGGCTTGTCGGGGCGGAAATATGCGGCAGGACCGTGACTTTCGGGTGCTGCCAGAATGGCGAAGCCGTGGGCAGCGGCTCCTGTTCGAAGACATCGAGAACGGCATGCGAAAGGCGGCCGGAATCGAGCGCCGCGATCAGGTCGTCGGCGACGATGACCGCACCGCGGGCGAAGTTGATCAGCGCCGCCCCTTGTTTCATTGCGGCGAGACGGCCGGCATCGAGAAGGCCACGCGTCGCGTCGGTGAGCGGGACGAGGCAGACGAGAATGTCGCTTTTTTCCAGCAGGGCTTGCAGCCCGGCATCGCCGGTCAGCGTTTCCACGCCTTCGATCACCTTGGCCGAGCGGCTCCAGCCGACGACGTTGAAGCCCGCATGGGTGAGGCGTTCGGCTGCAGCGGTGCCAAGCGCTCCAAGGCCAAGGAGACCGATGGTCATCTCGCCGGGATGGCGGTAGTCCAGCTCCTGCCAAAGGGCCTTTTGCTGGTTTTCACGATAGGCCGGCATGTCGCGCTGCAGATAGTAGGTCCATGCCAGAACGGCTTCGGCCATCACGCGGGAAAGCTCCGGGTCCTTCAGCCGGACGATGGGGGGAGCCTTGTCGCCCAGCTCCAGCACCAGCCGCTCGACGCCCGCCCACAGGCTGTGAATCCATGTGAGGCCCGGAAGCGCGGCGATATCGGCGGGATCGGGATTAGCGACGATGGCAAAGTCCACTGCCCGTCGCTGTTCGTCCGTCAATTCGGAGAAGGAGAGGATGTCCTCCTGCGGCATGGCGGCGCGTAGCGCCTGTTTCCAGACGGCTTCCGTTTCCGCATTCATCCGTGAAACAAAGGCGATGGGTGATGGCATGGGACTGATCCTGCTTGCGATTTTAGCTTTACGCCATCAATGCGCAATTTCGGGGGGCAATACCATGGGTTTATCGTTCGAATCTTCCACAGAATAAAACGGCCCGGTTTTCACCGGGCCGTTTCACGATTACGCCTCTTCCTTCACCGGCGGCTTCGCATCGCCGTAATAGGCCGAGAATTTCTCGTGATAGTGCTCCGAACCACCGGGGCCGGCATAACGCTGCAGTTCCGTCATGTCGGTCTTGTTCAGCACGATGCCGAGCGTCTTGTTGGCGATCTGCGGCTCGTTGGCCATCAGGTTCTGCACCATCTGGATCGGCGTCTTGCCCCATTCGGTGACGAAGACGAAACCGTCCACCTGCGGTGCAAAGGCCTTGGCATCGATGACGGGGACGACAGGCGCCAGGTCGACGATGATGTAATCGCAGGCCTCGCGCGCCGAGTCGATGAATTTGCGCATGCCGGAGGAGGACAACAACTCGCTCGAATGGGCGAACTGGTTGCTGGTCGAAACCGGCAGGATGCCCATTTTCGTGCGCGTATCGACCTTTACCGCCTGCGTCCACGGAATTTCATCGAGCACAACTTCCACCAGGCCGGCGGATTGCCGCGTCGTCAGCATGCGGCTGAGGCCGGGATTGCGGATATCCGCATCGACGACGAGGGTGCGCTTGCCGGTGGAGGCGATCAGACCGGCGAGATTGAGCGCCACGACCGACTTGCCCTCGTTCGGCAGGCAGGAAATGACGCCGATGACCCGGCATTGACGTTCCTGAATGACGACATCCGCGGTCAGCTTCACGTTGCGCAACGTTTCCGCGAAACTGGAGCGCGGGCTATCGACGGCAAGGCGCAGCATTTTCTGGAACGAGACCTGCCCGCTTTCGTCAAGCGTGGCATGTTCGCCGCCGGGGGTGGCGGCGCTGGTGCCGGCCTTGGCGTTTTCCACGCCTCTTTCCCCGATGAAGGGGAGGTAGCCGAGAAAGCGCATGCGCAGATTGTCGCGCACGTCATTGCCGGTGTGGAAGAAGCGGTCCCGGAACTCGAGAAGCGCCGCGATACCCCCGCCCAGCATCAGGCCGAGAACGACCGAAAGCGCCATGGTCATGGTCTTTTTCGGACTGGAAGGCGATGTCGGCAGGCCCGCTTCGGAGATGATGCGTGCCTTGGCGATCGGCAGTGACTGCTTTTGCGAGGCTTCCTCGAAGCGGCCGAGATAGGACTGATAGAGGGTGCGCAGCGCCGTGGACCGCTGTTCGAGTTCACGCAGCTGCACCATGGTGATGTTGGCTTGAGAATTGCGACCAGCTACCTTGTCGATACTGTCACGCAACGACTGCACGCGCGAATTGGCAACGTCGACCTCGTTCTTGAAGCTGCCGGTCAGCTGCTGCAATTCCTGGAAGATTTGCTGCGAAATCTCTTTTTTCTCGGCGTCGAGCGCGGCCGCCTGCGGATGGTCGGCGCCGAATTGCTGGACGATGCCGCGCTGCCTGTCGGAAATGGTGATGTAGCGCTTGCGCAAATCCTGAATGACCGAGTTGTCGGTATCACGGGCCGACACGACGGCATTGTCGACAGCTGTCTCCGGCCCGCGGTCGATAATCGACTTGTACTGGCTGTAGCGGGCAGAGGCAGTAGCTGCATCCGCCTGTGCGGAAATCAGTTGGCCATTAAGATCGGCAAGCTGGCTTTCCGACATAAGCTCACCGCGTGAGGATACGATATTGTTGTCAGACCTGTATTTCTGAACTGCAAGCTCGGCGGCCTGGGCGCGCTGGTTGAGGTCGGTCATGCGTTCCTGCAACCATACAGAAGCGCGCTCGCTGGCGTCGAAATTGGCGTTCAGCTGTTCGGTGAGGTAGGCCTGCGCATAGGTCTTGGCGATCTGCGCTGCCAGCTGACGGTCGGTCGAGCGGGTGGAGATGGCGATGACGGAGCTGCGGCCGACACGTTCCACCGTCAAGGACTGCTGCAGCACGGCGGCGGCCTTTTCGCGGCGTCCGGCGCGGATTGCGGCTTCGGAGACGGGCGGATCGCCCGGCAGGACGAGATCAAGGATACCACGCACGGAGGTTTTGACGAGTTCGACCGGCGACATCGGCGGATTGACGATGATGTCATTCTCGTCGAACTTGGCCTTGTCGACTACTGTCAGCGCCATTTCCTTGGATTTCAGAATTTCCACGGCGCTGGCGATGCGGTTGTCGACGATCTGGGCGGCGGGCACCGGCGATTCCTCTTCCGCATAACGGGAAAGGCTTTCATCCAGCAGCACCTGCGTCATCGCGGTGTAAACGGGGGTCGCAAGCACCAGATAAAGGCCGGCCAGAACCACGGCGGCAATGACGGAGGCGGCAATGACATTGGCACGACGCACCACGGCGGCCCACAGGCGGTCGAGGTCGATGAACGTGTCGGAATCCTTGCCGGACTCCGGAAAACCGATATTGGATTTAAAGGTCTTGTGGTGCATGGACCTACCTTGTGAATTAAAAATGGTACGCGGGAAGCCGAGCAAACTCGCCTTCCCGCCCCCCGTTATTGGTGCGCCGGCCGCCTCCCCCGGCGGCGCGATTAAAGTCAGGCCGCCTGGACGCGGCTTTCGTGGTTCGCCACCAGTTCCTTCACCGAAGCGAGAACCTGGGCTTCCATGTCGGCGCGCAGCAGCGAGAAGGCGACGTTTGCGGCAATGAAGCCCTGCTTGCTGCCGCAGTCGAAGGTGCGACCGCTATATTTCTGCGCATGGAAAGACTGCTTTTCCGCAAGCCGCCTCATGCCGTCGGTCAACTGGATTTCATTGCCCGCGCCGCGCTCCTGCTTGGCGAGAATATCGAAGATTTCCGGCTGCAGGATGTAACGGCCATTCAGGTAATAATTCGAAGGCGCCTTGGATGGTTCCGGCTTTTCGACCATTTCGGTGACCGCAAAGCCATGATTGACCTTCTGGCCGACGCCGACGACGCCATAGGACGACACTTCCTGGGGCAGGCATTCCTCGACGCCGAGAATATTGCCGCCGACTTCGTCATAAAGCTCCATCAGCCCGGCAATGCAGCCGCGTGCGCCATAGGACACCATGTCAGGCAGAAGCAGCGCGAAAGGCTCCTTGCCCACCAGTTCGCGAGCACACCAGACGGCGTGGCCGAGACCAAGCGGCACCTGCTGGCGCGTATAGCTGACGGTGCCGGCAACCGGCAGCATCTTTTCAAGCTGCAGTACCTGCACGGTCTTGCCGGAGCGGGTCAGCGTATTGATGAGTTCAGGCGCGCTGTCGAAATAGTCTTCGATGGCGGTCTTGTTGCGGCTCGTGACGAAAATGATGTGTTCGATACCGGCCTGCATGGCTTCGTCGACAGCATATTGCACGACCGGACGGTCGACGATCGTCAGCATTTCCTTTGGCATCGCCTTGGTGGCGGGCAAAAACCGCGTGCCGTTGCCGGCTACCGGAATGACGGCTTTTCTGACAGTTTTGTTCAGGTCCATCGCGTTCTCCTTCATCAAGGTTTGATCTGTCCCCAGTCCCCGCGCAGATTTCGTCTACGCGTAAATTTCACGAAATCTGTCTTTTCACCCCTGTATTTGCTCCGGGCGCAAACATGGCGTCCCGCAGCCTCCTCAGCCGCACTGCAATCGGCATTCTTAAGTGCCCCAGCACGGCAGGATCTCGGATTGTGGTCTTCAAGGCGCCCAGTACCGAGCGGCTCTTGATGTTTTCCACCAATGTCAAAAAATTATGCGCCAGCCGCAGGCTGCGGGCTCTCGCCTGCTGCGCATCCATGGCGGCGGGCAGCAGAGTGTAATGGCTCAGGAATTCCTGATCCGCCCGCATCATCGCTTCGACGTGATGAAGTTCAAGCACGCGCGAAATCGAGCCTTCGCGGATATTGTAAATGTAACCCGGCTTCGGTTCGATGACGCAGAGGCCGCCGGCGGCGAGCGCCGAGGCGAGCAGGATATAATCCTCGCCGATGCGGATATCCTCGCGGAAGCGCAGTGCCTCGCTATTGAGGAAATCGCGCCGGAACATCGGTTTCATGTAGCCGAAATTGAAGGTGGAGCGGAACAGGATGTTGGAGGAAATGAAGTCCTCGAGCGTGAGGGCGGATCGTTCCTCCAGAAACTCTTCCGGAAACATCGTCTCCATCGGTCTGCCGTCGGTATAGACGACATCGAGATTATCGACAGCGATGTCAGCATTGGCGGCCTCCGCCCGGCACATCATGCAGGCGGAACGCTCCGGGCGGATGACGTCGTCGGAATCGAGCACGGCGATCCAGCGTCCCGTCGCGGCCTCGATGCCGGCATTGCGTGCACCACCCGGACCGCGGTTTTCTTCGAGCGCAAGCAGGCGGATGCGGGGATCGATGGCGGCAATCGCCTCAACGAAGGGGATGGTATCGTCGGCGGAACGATCGTCGACGACGATGACCTCCAGCGTCACACCCTGCTGGTCGAGCGCGCTTTGAACGGCGGCTTCGATCGTATCGGCGGCATTATAGGCGGCGATGACGAAGCTGATATCGGGCGGGGAGGTGAGATTTTCCATCAGGTCGCCTCCACCGCGCCATACTGGCGGATTTCGCGCACACCGAATGCGCCGCTCATCGAACCCATATGCAGCGCGCCACGCAGCGCATAACGGTTGCGGCGCACGGCGTTGAAGCCGTTCAAGGCGGCGAATACGCCACAATACAGCACTTTCGAACCTGCCTTCAGCACCTGAACCACACGGCGTGCACCGGGTTTCTTTTCAGCCAACACGCGGCCGTGGGTCTGGCCGGAGCGGAAGCGGCGTTTGGCCAGCCACATGAAGCTTGCCCGATTTTCCGGAACCGGCTCCGACAAGACGGCGTCTTCAGCAAAGACGATACGGCCGCCTGCGGCGTGAAGATGCGAGAAGAAATGGGTGTCCTCGCCGCCGCTCTGGCCGAGCGCCAGCGCGAAGCGCCGGCCCTTGACCGAGGGCGCATCCATCTTGAGCAGCGTGTTGCAGGTATAGCCGGTGATGATCTCGCCATTGACCCACACCGGAACTGTCGAATGGAAATCGCCGCGTTTCATCCAGCCCGGCGCATTGTCCCGGTAAACCGCCGTCACGGGGCCGAGGACGGTTTCCGCACCGGTCTCGTCGGCTTTTTCCAGAAGGGCGGCCAGCCAATGCGGCGGGGCGGTCTCGTCATCATCGATAAAGGCCAGATAATCCGCGCTGCATTCCGACAGGCAGGCATTG
This sequence comes from Agrobacterium tumefaciens str. B6, assembly GCF_001541315.1. Taxonomy (GTDB): domain Bacteria; phylum Pseudomonadota; class Alphaproteobacteria; order Rhizobiales; family Rhizobiaceae; genus Agrobacterium; species Agrobacterium radiobacter. Next base: position 123,186 of record NZ_LMVK01000010.1, read on the forward strand.
CGGGCAATCGAAATATTCGATTTCGGGCAATGAACATAGGTGATCTCGAAGGGTGCGGTTTCACGCAGGCGATCGACGCTTGCCTTGGCGCTCGGCTCTTCATCATTATCCGCCACAATCAGGCGAACTTTCACGCCTTCCGGCACATCCAGCTCGAAGAGTGACAGAAGTGTGGCGACGAGCGCCGGGCGTCTGTAGGTGCAGATGCCGATATCGACGGTCTTGAGATTTTGCGTGCCGGTGACGGTGTTGTCGGTCATGAGACAGCCTTTCTTCCCCGGAATTTCAGGAGTTCCAGCCAGAAGCCGGTGGACCAGGCCAGATGCATCACCATCGCCGAAAAGGCGGCGAGCGGGCCGTATGGGTTTTGCTGACCTATTGCCATCCACAAGCCATAACCCACACATGCGGCGATCCAGAGGCCGAGCGGAATAAGTGCTGCCCAATGCACGAGCGACAGCAGCGCGAGAATGAAAACCGGCAGGACGGCGAGCGGAATCATCTGGCGGATTTTCGGGATCGAGCGATGTTTCAGGAGGTTCTTTGCCCGGCCACGGCCATAGGCGAGATATTGCCTGAACAGCGGCATGACGCTTGCGCGCGGATAATAGGTCATGCGGGTCTTGTCGGTCATCCAGAGGCGGAAACCGGATTTGCGTAGCCGGAAATCCAGTTCGGCATCCTCGTTATGGCTGAAGCTCTCGTCATAACCGCCCACCGCATCGAAAGCGGCGATCCGCATCAGCGCGTGGTGGCCATGGTCGATCCAGTGGCCTTTGGCGCCTTCGCGGTGCTTGGAGCCGCCATTGCCGAGCTTGGAATTCTGGGCGATGGCCGTCGCCTTCTGGAAAAGGCCGTGGCCGACCGTATCCATGGCGACGACGACGGAATCCGCGCCGGTGCGCTCGGCGTCCTCGATCAGCCTCTGGCAATAATCATCGGGATAATCGCCATGGGCGTCGATGCGGATGAGGTAATCAAAATCCTCGCCGAAGGTGGCGACGGCAAGATTGATACCGGCGCTCTGGATGCGCTTCGGATTGGCGAGAAGCGTGACGCGATCGTCCTTTGCGGCAAATGCGGAAACGATATCGCGGGTTCCATCCGTGCTGCCGCCATCGGCGACCACGATGCGGAAGAGACGCCCCTGCATCGCATCGGTAAATTTGACAAGCAGCCCCTCGATCGTCTTCGCCTCATTGAGGCAGGGTATGACGATCAGCGTTCTGATGCCGGAATGACCAAGACCTTCCATGATTTGCCCCCTACGCACTACACGGGTGAAAACTGCGCTTCGCGGGCGTGGCCGGAGGCGGATTTGGCGAGAGAGGACAAGTGCTGGACCAGCTGACGGCAATCGTCGCGGTCGGTCAGCCATTGTTTCCTGTCTGTTGTCGAGAGGGTGTTGAAGGCGTCCGCATAGATTTGCGGGGTCATCTCCGCAAACAGGGCGGCAAGATCGTCAGCGTCGGCATTTTGCAGGACAAAGCCGATACCGCGCTTTTCGATGAAACGCGCAGTTTCCGTGCCGGCTAGTGCAATCGGCAGGGTGCCATAAAGGCAGCCCTCATAAAGCCGGTTGGGCAGAAGCCAGCTCGAATTCTGGCCTTCCTCGAAAAAGTCGATCGCCCAGGTGAACTGCACCTCGTTATAGATGGCGGCGAGGTCTTCGGGGTTCTTGTAAGGCCCGTGGAAATGCACATGCGGGGCGGCGGCTACGAAACCGTCGAAATCTGAAAACTCCGAATAGGCCGGCCGGCCGCGCAGGATGATTTCGACCCTGCCTTCCATGCGTCCGGCAAATTCGGCAAGGATTTCAAGTGATTTGCGGCAGCGAAGCGCGC
>NZ_LMVK01000011.1 GCF_001541315.1 Agrobacterium tumefaciens str. B6
GGGCGGCGGGGGGGGGGGTTGAGATGTGTAAAAGGAGCGGGGAATGTTCATCGGGTGCGCCGCAGGCAGATTATTGGCATATTTATAATTGTATTGGGCAGCGCGGGCGCGCGACACGAAGGCGGTGGCCAGTACGGCGGAACCGGCGCCGGCGAGTATGGTACGTCTGTTGATATTCATTGCTTTCTCCTCCCAAAATAAAGCAGGTATCATTCATCGGCGGGGGGGGGGGGCCCGCCACGGTCTTAGAGCAGAATGGTCGAAAAGCCGGGGATTGCGGCGATCAGCAGCAGGCCGATGACCATGGCCGCGAGATAGGGCCAGATGGCGCCCATGGCTTCATCCGGCGAGACGTTGCCGATCTTGCAGGCGATATAGAAGCCGATGCCGATGGGCGGCGCCATAAGGCCGATATTCATGGCAACCACCACGACCATGGAATAATGGATGTCGTTGATGCCAAGTGTACGGGCGATCGGGAACATGATCGGCGCGAGCAGAACGATCGCCGGCAGTCCTTCCAGGACGCAGCCAAGGATCATGAAGATCAGGATCGACACGACCATATAGGTCATCCAGCCGCCCGGCAGATCGGTGATCATCGCGGTCAGCTGGAAGGCAAAGCCGCTCTGCGTCAGCCCCCAGGCCATGGCCGATGCGCAGCCGAGGATCAGCAGGATCGCCCCGGAAAGGGCCGCCGTCTCCACCAGCATGGAATAGAGCTTTTTGAGGCTGATGCCGCCATAAAGCACCGCGCCGATGATCATGGCGTAGAGCACGGCGATAGTGGACACTTCGGTTGCCGTGGCGACACCGCCGCCCACTAGGCTGCGGATGAGGAAGGGCAGAACGAGTGCCGGGGCGGCAATCAGGGCTGCCTTGCCCACCAGCGGCCATGGGGTGCGCTTTGCACCTTCCATGTTTTCATGCCGCGCCTTCCAGCGGGCCAGAACGGCCAGCACCAGAAGCAGTACCATTGCAATCATGAAACCGGAGGTGAAGAGGCCGGCAATAGACACACCTGCCGCCGAACCCAGAACGATCAGCACGATGGAGGGCGGAACCGTATCGGCCATGGCGGCGCCGGTGGCCAGAAGCGCGATCATTTCCTTGGGTTTGTGGCCACGGCGCTTCATTTCCGGAAACAGCGCCGGTGCGACGGTTGCCATATCGGAAACCTTGGAGCCGGAAATGCCGGAGACAAGAAACAGAGAACCGAGCAGCACATAGGACATGCCCGCCCTGATATGGCCGAACATCGAGGACAGAAGCTCGACAATCGCCCTGCCCATGCCGGTGGCATCGAGCACGCAGCCCAGCAGCACGAAGACCGGCACTGACAGCAGAATGATGCCGGACATGCCCTCGTCCATGCGCCCGATCATCACAATGGTCGGAACCCAGGTGGTGAAGGTCAGATAGGCGAGGGTTCCAAGGCCGAAGCAGAAGGCAATCGGCACGCCCAGCACCAGAAATACCGCAACGAACAGGCCGAGGAAGATCGCCAGATTAAAATTGCCGAGGGATTCCAGCATCGGCGATGCCAGATAGAGCAGGCCGGAGGCAACCGCGACGGTTACAAGGGCCGTGATGATATCGCGCAGCTTTTCCCGCCGGAAAAGATTGTTGAGTACCAGAAGCAGCATGAGACAGGCGCCGACCGGCAGCGCCGCAGCGCGAAACGACATCGGAATATTCAGCGCCGCTGACGTGACCACCCATTCCTCGATGGCGTATTCCATGGCGGGCTTGATGATTGCTGCAAGAAATGTCGCCACCAGGACCAGCGCCAGCGAATTGATATAGCCCAGAACACGTTGCGGGAACATGTTGAGAAACAGCGTCAGGCGCAGATGTTCACTGCGATCGATGGCAATCGCCGCGCCCAGCATGGCAAACCACAGGAAGCACAAGGACGCCGTTTCGTCGATCCAGACAATCGGCAGATGCAGGGCATAACGTGACGTCACGCCCAGCAGAAGCAGGCCGATCATCACCGCCAGCAGCACGGCCGCCACGGCCTCGATGGGGCGCATGAACCACGAGCCCGTTACCGGTCCGGTGTGCAACAGTTCGCCATCGAGTACAAATACGTCGTCATTCGCGTCTGCGGTCATGGTCATCGGGGCCTCCTCTCCCACAGAACAACCTTCGCAATAAGATGTCAGCAAAACAGGATGTCCATGCCACGACCGCGACATCAGGATAGCTGTTATTGCCAGACTGGCCAGACCCCTCCAAAAGTCTGAATGTATCGGTATATTGCCTCCACAATATGGACCACTACAAAACCATGTATCCGGGATACACAGGAATATTTGTGAAATCAACAGTAAATAGACGGATTTGTGCAGTTTATTTGCGCATCTACAAGGTCCATATAGTGGATCATACTTTGTGTCGACCTTCATTCGCCGGTAATGACCATGCAGCACGGCACCTGATGCAAAGGCCAGCCAATGCAGATCGTGGCGGCCCGACCGGGGCAGGCCGCCATACACGCGGGTGCCTGCGTCGCGCCACGGAGAGCCGGAATACATTTCTGCTTAGCCTTGAACTGGCTGGGATGGGGAAGGGCCTTGACGTGACGACCACTGGTCGAACTGGGAAAAATGACGGTGGTGCGGCTGAGCACTCTCTAACCGGCAATCCGGGCGTTGATTATCTCTTGAAATCCTCCCGTGCGGAGGTTTTGCGGCAAGGGGATATGTTCTCAGCGATGCCGCCGCCCGGCATTCTTCCTGTCAGGCGCGGGGCGATGTTTCGCCCCGCCTTTTCCCGAACAACCGCGGCGGATTCGGAGCGGCTTTATCTGATGCAGCAGGTGAGCCGCTGGTGCATCCGGGCCGCCCGCCATGCTGCTTTCAGATCAGGGCCAGAATCCGGGCCGGACCGCCGGTTCCGCCACGATGTGCCGGCGCGCCGACGACGACGGTTGCGCCCTTGACCGGCAAAGCCTCGAGGTTGTTGAGGCCTTCGATACCGTAGCGCCCGGCCGGAAGCCAGGAATTGTGAACGGCGAAATCGGCAGAGTTGCCCGGATCCAGCGAAAGCGTGTCGACGCCGATCGCGACCGTGTCGCGCTTGAGCAGAAGGTCGGTTGCCGACTTGCCGAAACCGGGAAAGGCGAATTTTCCGGCGTCGTCGGTGCGGAATGAGGGGCTCTTCACTCTGGTTGCCCAGCCGGAGCGCAGGGCGACGATCGCGCCTGCCGGGATATCGCCATTTGCAGATATCCAGCGCTCGATGTCTTCAGCCTCGATGGTGGAATTGGCATCCTCTTTTGCGCGGTCGGTGATGTCGATGATGACCAGCGGCGCGACAAGTTTCTGCGGCTCCAGCTGATCGACGCTCGCGCCGTCGGCGCTGAAGTGGAACGGCGCATCGATATGTGTGCCGGTATGTTCGTAGATGGTGAGCTTGTGGAGCTGATAACCGTCCTTGGTGATATCAGCTGCCCATTCGTATTCTATGCCCGGTTTGCCGTCGAAGGTGGGAAATGTGGAATCATAGGTGTGGGTGAGATCGATGACCCGTCCGGGTGTTTGCGCAAGCACCGGAGCCGCGAGGCTGCCTGCCGCCACCGCCGTTACACCGGCCACGGCGCCCTTGAACAGCAGGCGTCGTGACAGCATGTTCTTTTTCACGTTCTCGATCACGCAGTGGTTGCACATTCCTCAGTCCCTCCATTGAGAAATCCCTGATCGCAAGCGTAGCGCAAAGATGGGGTGAAGCAAGACAGGACCGTCCCTGATTTTTGACCCGTGTTCAGATGGCGGTTTCGGCAAGCCGCCGCCCATAAGCTGCAATTGCCTTGCCCACCGGCAGGCGGCTTCTCTGATATCGTGAAAGGGCGGTGGGCAGATCGTCCGTTTGCCGCAGGGCGTCGCGCAGCGCCATTGCGTCTCCCGCGGCCTTGGAAACGCCCATCGCGGTGTGAGGGCGAACCACAAAGGCGGCATCTCCGACCAGCGCCATGCGCGGCGACACCATCTGTTCAGCCTCATAGTCGAAAATGCCCTGGATCGATGGGTTTTCCTCCGCTTCCACCGCAAGCGCCAATTGCGGCGGCAGAAGGGAGGACGCGTCCCTGCGCAGTTGCTCGCGGCGCTGCTCGGCGAGCTCGCCACGGGGCAGCGAATATTCGAAATGCCTGCCGTCGCGGCCGGTGAAGGTTCGGCCAAGCTCATCGGCTGGTGTAGTACGATACCAGACCCAGTTGTAACGGCGCTGTCCCTGTTGTGTTTCACCAAGTGGCCCCGGCACGAGGTAACCCAGAACATGAATTCCGGGTGTGATGTAAAAAGCGAAGCGGTCGAGCAGCAGGGACGCATCGGCCGGTAATCTGGTTTCGGGTATCAGCCCGCGCCAGGCGACATAACCCGCAAAGGCGTTTTCCGAATGGCGATTGACCGCCTTGCGGATGGCCGAACCCAAGCCATCCGCGCCTATTACGAGATCAGCGCGCTCTTGCCTGCCGTCGGCGAAGGACAGCATCACTCCATCAGGGCCTTCCCGAACCGCGTCGACATGGTGTCCCAGGAGATAGGTATCGGCGAGGAGGCGGGAGGACACGCGCTCAAAGAGATAGTCCCATGAAATCTGCATCTGCGGCGTCTTCTGGCGCTGGGCCACGCGGCCGCCAGCATCGAGGTAGATGCGCTCCTTCGCAACCACACCGACATGGGTGACGTCTTCGCAGCCGATCTGGTCCAGAACCTCGAACAGGTCCTGCTGCGGCACCAGTCCTGCACCACGCCCGCCGAGGCCGGACGAGGAGCGTTCGTAGACTTTCACATCGTGCCCGTCCTGCTGAAGCAATATCGCCGTGAAAAGACCGGCAAGCGAGCCGCCGGCGATGCGGATTGTCAATGGTTTCATGGCCGTTCCTGTCTTTCGATATTGGTTTTGCGGCGTCGCGCCTTGTCTCGGTGAGAAAAGACCGGCGGATCGGACATGCCGAAACGCCGGTCAATGGGCGGACAGGATGTTCAGCCCGGCATGATCGCCGGCTGGTTTGCGGGAAATTTCGCCACGTCTTCGACGCTGACGTTGAGGTGCTGGGCCACCAGCGCCGGTGGGGTATGCGTCAGCCAGGACGACAGGCTGACCTCCTGGTATTCGGCGGTCTTGAAGACCGCGACGAATTGCAGGTCGGTCTTCCCGGTATTTTCGATGATGTGGCCCTGGCTTCTTTTCACGTAACCGATATCGCCGGCGCGGAAATCGGCGGTCTGGCTGCGCGGGCCCGCGTCGAACACGGTCATCCGGCCTTCACCCTTGATCCAGTATTGCCATTCGTCCGCATTGGGATGCCAGTGCATTTCGCGCACACCGCCGGGCTTGATCGTTTCGATGGCGGCGGCGATGGTTTTGGACACGGTAAAGGCGCTGCTATCCGCAAGGCGAATGACCCCGGCAGCATTTTCCTTCAGCGGTTTTGATGCCGCGAGCTTATAGGTGAACGGGAATGGGGGAAGTCCCGCGCCGGCAACGGCTTCCTGATCCCTGGAGAGCGGTCCCGGCTCCTTGCCCTGGAAAATCCAGAGGTTCTGCAGCGGAATGTTCCGGAACACGTCCTGCGCGACGCCGAAATTCTTGGCCAGCAGTTCGGGTGAGGTATGCGCCAGCCAGTCCGTCAGAAGCAGGGTGCCATATTCGGACTGGTCGCCTTCGTCGAACACGATGACGAATTCGCACCCTTCAGGGCCAAGTCCCTGCAGCGAATGGGGGTAGCCGGCCGGAAAATACCAGAGATCACCGGCCTCGACATCCTGCACATAGGCGCGACCCTGCGTATCGAGCACGGTGATGCGGCAATGGCCATTGGTCATGATCGCCCATTCTGCGGCACGGTGCCAGTGCATCTCACGAACGCCGCCCGGTCCGAGCCGCATGTTGACGCCGGACACGGCATCCGAAATCGCGAAGTCCGACTTGGTCACCTGACGTGCCCATCCGCCGTTCTGGATACGCTTGGCGGCGTTGTTGAACGAGCCCCAGAAGAGCTGCATGTCGCCCACATCGGTCGCCGGCGGGCTCTGGAAAGATGGAAACTGATCGTTGATCGCAGGGTTCTTCGGGCCGGGATCGCCGAGACCCGCGGCATTGGCATTGATTGCTCCCTCGGCGGGCTGGTCGGGATTGCCGAAAGAGGCTGCCCCGGCCGTGCTGGCGGCAAGGGCGGTGCCGCCGACGGCGCCGATTGCGAGGACTGCGCGTCTGGTCAACGTTTCCATTTCAGAACTCCTTGTTCATGGCGAGTTGGGCCGAGGTGTCGAAAGAGCGGGTCTGTGATGCGAGCTGGAGCACGGCGATGCGGTCGATCAGCTCGGCATTGAAGAGGCGGTGCTGCAGCTGGCAGAAAGCTTTTGGATCGAGCACGTCGTGCCGGTCCGTTTTCTGGGCGGCGCGGGTGGCGACGCAGGATGTCTTGTCCAGTCCCGGAACAGCCTGTGCGCCTTCGGACGTTTCACTGAGCGCCGGCGCGGGAGCGGAAAGTCCGCCCAGCCTGTCGATCGCCTGTGGTGTGAGGGTGCGGAAGGCGCTGGCTGATGCGACGTCTTCGGAGGCCGCAAGCGCCGGTTCGCCATTCCTGATCAGGAAAGCATTGCCACCAAGCACGGCAACCGTGCCCAGTGCCAACACCGCTGCGACTTTGAGACGACAGGGTCTCTGCTCGTCCGCATTCTTGCTGATGGAGGTCATGCCCTGCTCCTAAAAAGGGTGATGGTGTCGTCAGGAACGTTCGGAGGGGAAGCGCTTGACTGGAGCAAAGGCTACGGCGGAGAAGCGGAGCCGGCATCTATACAGAGGTCTAGTTCGTATAGCGGAAGGTGTTGGCGGCGGGATAAGCGCCGAGAGGCATCCGCTCAACGGCAATGCCTGCCCGGACGGCAGGGCGTCGGGGCATGAAATAACGACGGATTTCACTTGGAAGAGATGCAGCCAGAGCAATGGAAGGCTTGTCTGCGCGTGGATATAGGCTGGCTCACTCGCCCTGTGGCAAAGCGTCAGCCGTCAGGACGGCCGGGCGAGAACGGATTCCAGGCATCCGATCAGACTGACGATATTGACCGGTTTGCCGAGAAAGGCCAAAGCGCCGCCGTTCAAGGCTGCATTCCGGGTGCGCTCATCCTGATAGGAGGTGACGAAGATCATCGGCGGGTGGTTACCGCGCCGGTTCAACTCGCTCTGCAGCTCGATGCCGGAAAGACCGGGCATTTTGACATCCACGACGATGCAGTCGATGTCCGCCTGCTGCTTCGATTCCAGGAATTGTTCGGCAGAAACAAACAGGCGGCATTCGTAACCGAAGGACATGATGAGATCATCCATGGCTTCGCGAATGGCGGGATCGTCGTCGACGACGGCAATGACGGGAACGGGGGGCAATGAAAGCGACCTTTTCTGTTTTTCTTTCTTTCTCTATGCGCCCATGCCGCTCTCAAAGATACCATACTAAGATACAGGTGGCCTGAACTTCTCGCCGATCAGCTCCGCTTTCCGCACGAGGTCGGCAACCGATCTCGCTTCCATTTTGCGCATGACATTGCCTCGGTGCAGTTTCACGGTGACTTCGCTGATGCCGAGCTCGTAGGCGATCTGCTTGTTCATCAGGCCGCGGACAACGGCGCCCATGACCTCGCGTTCCCTTGGCGTCAGCTGTTCGGCAAGGGAGGTGACGGCCTCGTTCTGGGCGCTTTCGCGGCGGCGCGACGCATCCCGCTCCATCGCGGCCGCGACGGCGTCCAGAATGTCCTGTTCCTTGAAGGGCTTGGTCAGAAAATCGACAGCGCCGGCCTTCATCGCCCGCACGCTCATCGGGATATCGCCGAAGCCGGTCATGAAAATGATCGGCATCCGGTTGCCGACGCGTTCCAGCTGCATCTGGAAATCAAGGCCGCTTATGCCCGGAAGCCGCACATCAAGCAGCAGGCAGCCAGGCCGGTTCAGATTGGCTTTTTCAAGAAAGGCGGCGGCGCTGTCGAAAGCTTCGGCATCGAATTTCATGGAGCGGAAAAGATCGGTGAGCGCCTCGCGCATCGACACATCGTCGTCGACGATGAACACGATGGGTGACGGCGGCTCCTTTGTCGTCTTGCGTGGCTCAGGCATGTTCCATCTCCTGGCTGATCGGCATGGAAATGGTAAAGACCGCCCCGCCGAGAGGATGATTGTCACCGGTAAGCCTGCCGCCCCGTGCTTCCAGTGTCGTGCGGCAGATGGAAAGCCCCATGCCCATTCCCGTCTCCTTGGTCGTGAAAAACGGCGAAAACAGCTTTTCCTTCATCTGCACCGGGAAACCCGGCCCATTGTCGTGAACCGCAATATGAATATTGTCCCTGTCTTCGCGCTCCTTCCGCACCGTGATGGTGCGATTGCCGGTGCCCGCCTCGTCCATGGCCTGAATGGCGTTGGTGAGAAGGTTGATGAGGACCTGCTGCAATTCGATCCTGACGGCTGTTATCGGTGGTGTGGCCGTTTTTTCCACATGCACCGTGGTTCCGCTGCGTTCCAGCTCATGTTCGAGAAGGCTTAGCGTTTCATCGATGAACTCATCGAGGTCGAAGGTTTCCATCTTGCCGCTCGTATGGGCGAGCAGGCTGCGCGTGTTCTGGATGATTTCACTGGCGCGCTGCCCGTCGCGGATCATGCGTTCGGCCGAGCGGCGGGGGGCGGCAATATCCGGCGGATCGCGATCGAGCCACCGCAGCAATGTCTGCGCATTGACGATGATGGCGCCAAGCGGCTGGTTCAGGTCGTGGGAGAGCGATGCGGACATGGCTCCGACGGCTGCCGCCTTCGAGGCTTTTGTCAGCTCCGCCTGTGCCTCGGCCAGCGCCTTCAGCGCCATTTCGCGCTGGGTGATATCCACCATGCTGACCACCACACGGTTGAAGGAGGCCGCCTCCGCGGGGAAACTGATTGAAAGAAGCACCAGCTTGTCTTCGCCGGTGTCGGTGCGCACCACCACCTTGTCTTCGAAGACACGCCGATTGTCGATGATCGCCTGCAGGACATCGACGAACTTGCCGGACGAAGAAACGACCGACTGCTGGAGGGTGCCGCGGATAGAGGAATCGTAACCCAGCATTTCCTTTCCGGCTTCATTTGACGCAACAACCGTGATGAGATCGATGCATTGCTGCGTAAAACCCGGGTTAGCGCGCGCATGGGCCCGTATGTCGGTGATACCCCGCTGCTTGAGGCCCATCAGCAGGGCGTGAAGCTTCGAATAGTCGCGTTCCCAGAGTGCGACGCGCGTGCGGTCGAAAATGGAGCGATAACGCTCCTCGCTTTCCTTCAGCGCCGCATTGACGGATAGCATTGCCAGCCGGGCGGTCTCCGTTTTCAAAAGCAGCATGGTCGTGACGGCAAGTGCCGCAAGGGCGACAACCAACCGAAGGGCCGACTGGAAATCCGCATCCTGCGCGTGGGTCGTTGCATAGGACAGGAGGGAAAGAATTGCACAGGCACAGGAGATCGCGATCAGTCCCGACCAGCTTACAGTCTGCGCGGCCAAAAGGACCGTGATGACATAGAGCACCGCGATCGCGCCTTCTATGTCGGTATAGGTATCGACGTAAAATACCGCGGCCGCCAGTGCCAGCGCCCCAAGGCCAAAGGCCAGATGGTGGGCTCGGCCTTCCGGCTCGCGCGCGCGAAACATCCTTGACGCAATCGACATTGTTCCCCCGATGCGATTTTTGCCGACAATACGGTTTTTTCAGCACAACCTGACCTATACATAGGTCTTGGTTGCCACCGTCGTCGAAACATCAGGATAGCGGTAAAACGGCACGGCGCTATATCGAAAAATCCGCATATATGGCCGGTCATCCACAGGCCATGCCTGATGGCCCGAGGTGAGGTCCAACCCAAACGGTGGGGAGAAGAGCGCGCAACGACCGCTGCGTTGCGCGCCGGGCCTTCGGTCGTCAGGCGGCTGCCGGGCTCACCGTGATCGGGACACCCTTGTAGGAAGGCGTTCCGGAAAGGCGGTCATAATGGCCGAGCGCCACCACCGCATTCGTTTCCGGATAATAGCCTGCGGCCGACCCCTTCGGGATATTGTATTCGACGGCGGTGAAACCCTGAACGAGGTGTCGGTCTTTATTTTCTGGGCCGATGCCGTGAATATCGATGCGATCACCATCCTTCAGGCCGCGCTCCGCAAGGTCGTGCCGGTTCATGAAGATGATGTCCCTTCGGCCGAAGACGCCGCGATAACGGTCATCCATGCCATAGATCGTCGTATTGTACTGATCGTGGCTGCGGATCGTGGTCAGCACGAGGGCGTCCGGATTGGAGATGAGCGGATCTTCCTCAAGTCCTGTGGCGACAAGGAAATTGGCCTTGCCGCTCTGCGTGTTCCAGCGGCGGAAGGAGGCCGCGACATCAAGGCGAAAACCGCCTTTTACCCGAACCCGGCTGTTGAAATCCCTGAAATCGGGAAAGACCTCTTCGATCTTGTCACGGATCCGGTCGTAATCGGCAATCAGCCAATCCCAGTCTATTCCATGGCGGCTGCCGATTGTCGCTTTGGCGATGCCCGCGATGATGGCCGGCTCCGACCTGACCAGCTCCCCGGGCGGGTTCAGGAAACCGCGAGAGGCATGCACCATCGACATCGAGTCCTCGACTGTCACGGCCTGCGGGCCCAAGGACTGGGTATCCAGATCGGTGCGTCCAAGGCAGGGCAGGATCAGCGATGTCCTGGCTGTGAGAAGGTGCGAGCGGTTTAGTTTTGTTGCGATGTGAACGGCGAGATCGAGGTTGCGCATGCCCTTGAAGGTCGCGCCGGTATCCGACATGGCGACGGCGAGGTTTCCGCCAAGACAGATTAGCACCCGGGACTCGCCGGCAATGATCGCCTCGACGGCCTCTATGGCATTGTGGCCTTTTTCCGCAGGGGGACGAAAACCGAATGCTCGCTCCATGCCGTCCAGCAGCGCCTTGTTCGGGATTTCGGTGATGCCGACGGTGCGGTCGCCCTGAACATTGGAGTGGCCGCGAATGGGCGCAATTCCCGCGCCCGGGCGGCCCATATTACCGCGCAGCAGCAGCAGATTTGCGATCTGCTGCACGTTGCCCGTGCCCTTGGCGTGCTGCGTGATGCCCATGCCGTAACAGATGATGACATTGGAGGCGTTCACATAAATCCGGGCAGCGCTTTCAAGCGCCTCCTTCGTCAGCCCACTGACGGAGCAGATGGTGTCCCAGGAGGTAGCGTCGATGTCGGCGCGCAGTGCGTCGAGACCGTCGGTGTGTTCTTCGATGAAGGTTCGGTCGAGCACACCGGCACCACCCGCCTTCTGGTTTTCCGCATCCAGTTCGAACACCGCTTTCATGATGCCCTTGAGGGCTGCGAGATCGCCGCCGGTGCGCAGTTGATGGTAGGCGGAGGCGATGGGCGTCGAAGAGAGCGTCGCCATTTCTATCGGGTCCTGTGGCGCGGCGAAGCGTTCCAGCGCCCGTTCCTTCAGCGGATTGAAGACCACGATCGGCACGCCGCGTTTTGCGGCATTATGCAGCGTCGTCATCATGCGCGGATGGTTGGTGCCGGGATTGTGGCCGAAGCTGAAGATCGCATCGGCATGATCGAAATCCTCCAGCGTCACCGTGCCTTTGCCGACGCCGATGGATTTCGGAAGGCCGACGCTGGTGGCCTCGTGGCACATGTTGGAACAATCAGGGAAATTGTTCGTCCCATAGGCGCGCACGAAAAGCTGATAGAGAAAGGCGGCCTCGTTGGACGCCCGGCCGGATGTATAAAATTCCGCCTTGTCGGGGTCGTCGAGCTTGTTGAGTTCCTGCGCGATCAGATTGAAGGCGTCGTCCCATGCGATTGGCTCATAGCAATCGCTTTCGGCATTGTAATGCAGGGGAAGGGTCAGCCGGCCGGCATCCTCCAGCTTGTGATCCGTCCATTGCCACAGTTCGGAAACCGTATGCTGGGCGAAAAATTCGGGTCCGGATCGTTTCGCCGTCGATTCCCAGGTGATGGCCTTGGCGCCGTTTTCGCAGAACTCAAAGGATGAGGTGTGTTTGGGGTCGGGCCAGGCGCAGCCGGGACAGTCGAAACCTTCGGGCTGATTGGCCTTGAGCAGCGTCATCGTGCCCTGCGCGACGATCTGCTGGTGCGCGAGCGTTTTCGCAACGGCTTTCAATGCATCCCAGCCGCCGGCTGGGTGATCGTATTTTTCAATACCTTCGGGCCGTTCTTCCGCCATGTTGGAATTCCTTCGATTTTGCAGATTGACGATTGTCGTGCCCGCTGAGGCTAACGCAACGGCGAAAGAGTAAACATAATACTCAGGCATAGGTTGCCTGCAGGTCCGAGGCCGAAACGAAAAAAAGGCCGCCTCCTGCGGCGGGGGCGGCCTTGGCGGATCGGGAGGAGATCCGCGGCTCCGGGGGAGGGGGACACCGGAGACGATGGCTTCTGCGAGCCAATCGCCCTGGGGCGGGGCGACAGGCGAAAACTATCCCGGGTTCGAAATTGCCGAAACTACACTTAGGTATCGGGTGGACTGTACCAGCAGCCGATTTCTCCCGAGCCATCCTTCTTTCTATCCTCTGTGCCGATCAGACAGCCGCAACAGGGGCGCTCAACAACGGGCGGTCGATTGCAAAAGGAGAACGATCATGGACACGACCACAGCCGCCAAAAACCGCAAGCTTCCACTCGCAACGCCGACCGACCTTGGCGCTGAAGCGAGCCGCGACATCGCCGCTGCGCTGACCGCGCTGCTGGCGGATGTCTTCACGCTCTACATCAAGACCAAGAATTTCCACTGGCATGTTTCCGGTCCGCATTTCCGTGATTATCACACGCTGCTGGACGAACAGGGCGCGCAGATCTTTGCGATGACCGACGACATTGCCGAAAGGGCGCGCAAGATCGGCGGCACGACCATCCGCTCCATCGGCCATATCGGTCGCCTGCAGCGTCTCCTTGATAATGACGCCGACTTCGTCACGCCGGAGGATATGCTTGCCGAACTGCGTGAGGACAACAAGCAGCTTACCGCCATCCTGCGGCAAACGCACAGCCTCACCTCCGACCTCAACGACCACGCCACTACCAGCCTGATCGAAAACTGGATCGACGAGACCGAGCGCCGCACCTGGTTCCTGTTTGAAACCACCCGCCGCGCCCGCTGAAACCAGGCAGGAAACCGAAATGACCGACAATCCTATCGAGCTCGCAATTTCCAGACGGCATGTTCTGCTGGCCGGCGCCGCTCTTTCCACCGCGATGGCCATGCCATCAACAGCCTTTTCAAAATCCATCCCATCCCGCAACGAAGGAGCATTTCCAATGACCGGATCATTCGTAAAGACCAAGGACGGCGTCGATATCTATTTCAAGGACTGGGGTCCGAAGGATGCCCAGCCGATCGTCTTCCATCACGGCTGGCCTTTGTCCTCCGACGACTGGGACGCGCAGATGCTGTTCTTCGCCCAGAACGGTTACCGCGTCGTGGCCCATGACCGTCGCGGCCACGGCCGTTCCCAGCAGGTGAGCGACGGCCACGACATGGATCATTATGCCGCCGATGCATCCGCCGTTGCCGAACATCTCGATCTCAGGAATGCGGTTCACATTGGCCACTCGACCGGCGGCGGAGAGGTCGCGCGTTACGTCGCCAAATTCGGCGAGCCGCAGGGCCGCGTTGCCAAGGCCGTGCTCGTCTCCGCCGTTCCGCCGCTGATGCTGAAGACGCCTTCCAATCCCGGCGGCCTGCCGATCGAAGTCTTCGACAGCTTCCGCAAGGGCGTAGCCGAAAACCGCGCCCAGTTCTTCCTCGACGTGCCGACCGGTCCGTTCTATGGCTTCAACCGTCCGGATGCCAAAGTCTATCCCGGTGTCATCCAGAACTGGTGGCGTCAGGGCATGATGGGTAGCGCCAAGGCCCATTATGACGGTGTAAAAGCCTTCTCGGAAACCGATCAGACGGAAGACCTGAAGGCGATCACGGTGCCGACGCTCGTTCTCCACGGCGATGACGACCAGGTCGTGCCGATCGCAGATTCTGCCGAATTGTCGGTCAAACTGCTGAAGAATGGTACGCTGAAGGTGTATAAGGGGTATCCGCACGGCATGCTGACCACCCATGCCGATGTCATTAATCCGGATCTGTTGGCCTTTGTGAAGAGCTGATCACCTGAAACGGCCGCCGCCGGAAAAAGCGGATGGCGGCCAATTTCTCGCGCGGAAGGAGATTCCGATGCCGTTCAAACCATCTTATGAAGACCTTGCCCTTCGTGACGGCATCGCAAGCCTGCCCGAGATGGAGGATATTCAGCTGGAGCTTCCTCTGTCCCGGCAAGCCGAGGCGGAAAACCGGATCGATGCGAACCCGGAGCCGTCGAGCGACGAAACGAAATTTCAGGACTGATCGATGCGATCGCCGTCCTCGACGGTAGCTTATTGTATCAGCAACCAGTCTGACTACATCGAGGTACCGTTTTCGGTTTCGATGGAAAACTCTCGACACAACGCTTCTCCATCAAGTGACGCAATATCGTTATTCATGATGGAGATCCGAGATGACCAACGCAGTGTCGCTTCTGTCGATCCGCAGGGTTTTGAATGAGTTCTGCGCAGAGAACCGCCTGCCGATCGGCTGCTCGATAGCCGTTGACGCCGCAAAATACCTGATCAGGATCGCCTCCACGGACGCCGTGTCCGGATCAATGCTGCGATCTGCGCTGGATCAGTGGATGGCGGAACGTGTCGCGGTTGCGGCCTGAAATCTTCTGGCCTCAGATACGGAAAAAGCCGTTCCTCGACTGGTGTCGAGCGACGGCTTTTTTGGTGCAGAAACGCCCAAGCGTTAAATCGGACAGCAACACGAGGATGTGGTGAAGCGCGGCCCGGGAACCGCGCTTCCAGAATGACGTCTCTCAGCGCAGCTTTCTGAAAGCGTCACGAAGCTCTCTTGAGAAAATCCCGGGCTGCTCCCAGGCGGCGAAATGTCCGCCATGATCGACCTGATGATAATAGGTCAGCGATGGATAGGCCTGCCTGCTCCAGCTCTCCGGAGCCTGATAGATTTCCTTCGGGAAAACGGTGATGCCGACGGGGATCTTGATGTCCCTGGTTTTCTGGGCGTCCGCGCTGAAGTTGTTGTTGTTGTTTTCCCAATAGAAGCGCGCGCCGGACGCGCCGCTGTTGGTCAACCAGTAGAGCGTGATGTCGTTGAGCATTTCATCCCTGGAAAGCACGCTTTCGGGCTCGCCATTGCTGTCGCTCCATTGCGCGAATTTCTCGTAGATGAAGGATGCGAGACCGACAGGTGAATCCGACAGGGAATAGCCGATCGTCTGGGGTCTTGTGACCATCATTGCGCCATAGGCAGCGTTCCTGCCGAAAAACTCTTTGAGCGAGTCATAGGCATTTCGTTCCGGCGCAGACAGGTCCGCAGGGGCCGGATCACCGCTGTTGATGGCTTTCATGAGCGCACCGGGAACGGTGGCCGGCATATTGAGATGGATGCCGAGCAGACCCTTTGGCGCCTGCCGGGCAAGCGCATCGGAAATGACCGAACCATGATCGCCGCCCTGGGAAACATAACGCGTGTAGCCGAGGCGCTTCACAAGGGTGTCCCAGGCGCGAGCAACACGGTCCGGTCCCCAGCCCAGATCGGTCGGATGGCCTGAAAAACCATAGCCGGGGATGGAGGGAATGATCACGTCGAACGCGTCTTCGGCTTTGCCGCCATAAGCGGTCGGGTCCGTCAACGGGCCGATAACTTTTGTGAACTCGAAGATTGAACCCGGCCAGCCGTGGGTGAGGATGACAGGCAAGGCGTTGGGATGGCGTGAGCGGACATGAATGAAGTGGATGTCGACGCCGTCGATCGTGGTGATGAACTGCGGCAATGCGTTGAGTTCTTTCTCGGCATTTCGCCAGTCATAGTCGCTGCCCCAGTATCGGACGAGATCCTGAACCCGCGCCAGCTGGATGCCCTGGGAAATATCGCCAACGGTTTCCTTATCCGGCCAGCGCGCATTCCTGATCCTCGCCTTGAGGTCGTCAATCTGTGACTGATCGACATGAACCTGGAACGGCCGAATGCTGTCGTCGGCAGAGGCGGTTTCGGATTGGGGGGGTTTGACAGTCTCAACTGCCAAGGCAGGAGTGAAGGCCATCAACACGGTCATTGCAGACCCAAGGACAATCGCGGTGTTGTTTCCGCCTTTTGCAGGGTGAAGGACGTCGGTCATATTTCTCTCCATATCGATGTGTTCCGCGACCATTTCGCGTCCGAAACAGGTAGATGTTGATCGTATCCCGGCTGTTTCTTTCGACCTGCTGTTGCGTCACCAAACGTCGGTTTTCGCACGGCTGACACTTGTGGATACAAAGTCGGCCTGAAGCAGAACGGGAGTGCGCCGGGATCGGCGCTGCAGACTTCTCGCGTTACGGGGTGAGAACGGCTCGCGGTTCGAGCATGCCGTCGAGACCGAAGGCACCAATCTCCCTGCCGATACCGGATTGCTTGAAACCGCCGAAGGGCGCGCGAGGATCATGCGGTGCGCCGTTGATGACGACGCGGCCGGCCATAAGCCTTGCGGCGATGCGTTCGGCACGTCTGAGGTCGGATCCAAGCACATAGGCCTGCAATCCGTAGTCGCTATCATTGGCGATTTCGACGGCCTCATCTTCGTCTTCATAGGCGAGAAGACACAGGACGGGACCAAAGATTTCTTCGCGGGCGATGCGCATTTCGTTCGTGACATCTGCGAAGATTGTCGGGCGGGCGAACCATCCTTTTTCAATCCCGGCCGGTCGTCCGGTTCCGCCTGTCAGCAGGGTTGCTCCTTCTTCGACACCAAGCCGGATGTAAGTCTGAATCCTCTCCCACTGGGCAAGGCTGGCGAGAGGGCCTACCCGAACCTCCGGATCACGGGGATCGCCAACTTTGAATTTTTCAGCCGCCATCCTCAACCGCTCGGCAATCTCGGGGAGACGGGACCGCGGAGCCAGGATGCGGGTACCCGCGACGCAGGCCTGGCCGCTGTTCGCAAAGCCCGACATCAGGGCGACAGGTATGGCCTTGTCGAGGTCGGCATCCGGCAGGATAATGGTGGGTGCTTTTCCTCCCAGCTCCAGAACCACTCTTTTCATGCCGTCGATAGCCGCGCGTTGAATGATCTTTGCAGCTTGGGTGGAACCGGTGAAGCTGATGGTCGCAACGTCGGGATCCTGCGTCAGCGCCGCACCGACCACCGGACCCGTGCCGTTGACAATGTTGAAAACCCCTGCCGGCAGGCCGGCCCGATGCAGCCTTCTCACCAGAATATCCGTCTGAAACGCACTCTGTTCGGCCGGTTTGATGACGAGGGACGAGCCTGAACCGATTGCATGCGCAAGCTTGGTGGCGATAAAACCGAAATTGCTGTTCCAGGGCGTGATGGCGGTGAGAACGCCGCGCGGCAGCATCGTGACCGTGCTTTTGCCCACGACCCGGTCAAAGTCGTAGTTCGCCACGGTCTCAGCCATAACATCAAAAATCGACGCTGCGTTTTGAACGGAGAAAGCCGTGAAATAAGCGGGCGCGCCGTATTCTTCGGTCATGACCTGCGTGAGCTCATCCGGTCGCTCTGCGATCGTATCGCGCAGGCTGCGCAGCATATCGATACGCTGCGCCTTGGTGGATGTTGCCATGGCGGGAAAAGCGCGTTTCGCGGCTTCCACTGCGGCCCTTGCATCATCGGCGTTGCCAAGCCGGACATCGCCGATTTTTTCTTCCGTTGCCGGATTGAAAAGGTCCAGCCGTTCATTGCCGTCTGGCACCACAAATTTACCGTCGACATAGATGTGTTCAATTGATCGCATTGATCTGGCCTCGTTTAAGATGGTTGGAAATCCGGCTCGTCTGGCCGCCGCGGAACGCGCTGGAGGCGCGCCGCATGGGGAGCAGGCAGGCTTCCTTGAGTTGATCAGAGGGATGGCAGGAAGAAGTTGAGACGCGAAAACGGCTGCGGCGGGCGCCGGGCCGGTCCCTTGTGGTCACATCGATGAAACTGCGCCCAGAAGTCCTGCAAGCGGCGAGGGCTCGTCGGATGTAGCATCATATACGCATGGTGCTGCGAATATCGCCGCAAACACGATGGCGACGACAAACGCACGGGCGGAAACAATCGGCTTAAGCGAGCTTGAGCGTAACATCGATGTTCCCCCTGGCTGCCTTCGAATAGGGGCAGATCTGGTGGGCATCCTCGATGATGGCCTGTGCTACGGGACGATCGATCCCGGGCAGGCTGACCGACAGGCGAGCCTGCAGGAAGAACTCGCCGCCCGTCGTGCCGAGGTCGACTTCCGCATCGACGGCGGTGTCGGCGGGAAGCCGGAGCTGGCGTTTCGCCGCCGCCTTTGTCATGGCGCCGATAAAACATGCCGACCAGCCGGCTGCAAAAAGCTGTTCGGGATTCGTGCCCGGCTTTCCGCTGCCCGGAGGCGAGAGCTTGATGCCCAGCGCGCCATCATCGCTTTGCGCCGATCCGTCACGCCCGCCGGTCGTGTGGGTCTTGCCGGTATAAAGAACAGTTTCGATCTTGGTCATGGGAGGCTCCTTTCATTTGCCGCTGCTGCGGCGTTTCGTGATAGGAGCTTTGTGATGGATCAGCGTATCCGGCATGTTTCCGGAAACTGCGAAACTGTATCGAAAAGTATCGGCGCTTTGTCACTGGTTATCGTCGACCCGCATCCCTGTCAGGGAAAGGCCACCTCGGCCGCAAGCCCGCCGCCCTGCCTGTTATAGAGGCGAACCGAGCCGCCGATCGTTCCGGCGAGCTGCTGCGCGATCGCCAGTCCGAGACCTGTTCCGCCCGTGTCGCGGTTTCTCGATGTTTCAATCCGGAAGAAAGGCTGCATGGCATTTTGCAGCATCTCGTCGGGGATGCCCGGCCCCCGATCGAGCACCGTGATGACCACGGTGCCTTCACCACGCCGGTCCACTTTAATCTCGGCGCTGCCGGCGAATTTGAGGGCGTTATCTATGAAGTTCGTCAGGATTCTTCGCAATGCATGTGGCTTTGTCGACGCGGTGCCGCGCACCATGCCGGCAACTGTTACGGCTTTTCCGGTATCCTGATAGTCGTAGGCGATGCTGTCGATGAAAGAGGCCAGATCGATACGGGAGGATTTTTCGCCATTGCCGTGAGCGCTGCGTGCGTAAGCGATCCCATCCTGCACCAGGCGTTCGATTTCACGCAGGTCACTGACCAGCTTTTCCTTTTCCGGCGTATCGTCTGCCATATCGGCCCGCAACCGCATCCGGGTGATGGGCGTCTGCAGGTCGTGCGAAATCGCCGCAAGAATCTGGACACGCTCCTCGAGATATTGCGCGACGCGATCGCGCATGGCGTTGAACGCGCGGGCGGCGTGGGCAACTTCGCTTGGGCCGCTCTCACTCATCGGCAACCCCTTTTCCCCCGGATCCAGCGCTTCGGCTGCCGCAGCCAGCGCGCTGAGCGGTCTGGTCGTCTGTCGCACTGCAAACCAGGTGCAGAGGAGGAGAAGCGCCATCTGCGCGGCGAAGACATAAGGCAGCCATTCCGCCAGGGGCATCACGCCGCGCGGTGTCACGTCGATTGTCAGGGGCGAGCCGTCCGACAGCGTCAGATGCGCCTGAAGCCGCTTGCCGTCGCCGGGAATGGACTCGACCCTGACGGGAAAACGGTGTCCTGCGGCTTCCTCGATCCTCTGCGCAATTTCAGCGCCACGGCCGGACATGTCGGAAACGCCGGGAAGACCGGGGCCGAGGACGAGTTGATAATTGCTGCGGCTCAGGCGATGGACCCATTGCGCCCGCTCTTCCGCAGGCAGGCGGTCGATGATGGCGATCGATACCGCCAGATCCTGCTCCAGAGTGCCGAGCATGACCGCCTTTGCCGACATATATCGTTCGGCAAAGAGAATGCTGAACGACAGGCCGTAGGCAATGGCGAGGCCGGCAAAAAGGATGATGAAAAGTCTGGACCGCAATGAGCGCGGCCACCAGCCGGCGAGCAGGCGCGGGCCGTTCATATCCTCGGCTCCGAAATCTCCACGGGCACCGCAAAGACATAGCCTTCCGCCCGCACCGTCTTGATGTAGACGGGTTCGCGCGCGTCATCCCCCAGCCTTTGGCGCACGCGGCTCACGAGAAGATCGATCGACCGGTCGAAAAGCTCGGCATCGCGTCCCTGGGTGAGATTTAACAGCTGGTCCCGGTTCAGGACACGCTGGGGATGATCGATGAAGACCCTGAGAAGCCGGTATTCAGCGCCGCTCAAGGCCACGGTCGTGCCCTCCCTGTCGAGCAGGTGACGGCCCACCGTGTCGAGGCGCCAGTCACCAAAGGTCAGGAGCTGCCCGGCCTCGCTGATCTGCAGATTGGGAGGCAGCATCCGCGTGCGGCGCAGGATGGCTTTGATCCGCGCAAGAAGCTCACGGGCAGCGAAGGGCTTCGACAGATAGTCGTCGGCGCCCATTTCGAGCCCGATAATGCGATCCATCTCGTCATCGCGGGCGGTCAGCATCAGGACCGGCGTGGCTTTGTGTTTCCCCGCTCGCAGCTCACGGCATAGGACCAGCCCGTCATCGCCAGGCATCATCACGTCGAGCACGATGAGATCGACGGTATTGCCGTCGAGAAAACTTCTCATCTGCCGTCCATCGGCCGCCACGCTCGTACGCAGGCCGTTCTTCTTCAGGTAGCTGGAGACCAGCTCCCGGATTTCCCTGTCGTCGTCCACGACGAGAATATGGTCGATATGGTCCATTGGATGCCTTCGTCGTCCGGACGGTTCGAGTGGCCCGCTACCGCGCGCCCCGCTGTCACATTAGTAAGACAACGGTTCGCGGGCTTCGGCAAGTTTAAAGCTTTGCGACGTCCAGAACAGCCCTGGCAAAAGCTTCTGGCGCCTCCTGCGGAAGGTTGTGGCCTATGCCGCCGCTGATGTTGCGGTGCTGGTATTTGCCGGAAAACTTCGATGCATAGGCGGAAGGGTCTGGATGCGGAGCACCGTTTGCGTCGCCTTCCAAGGTTATCGTCGGCACGGTGATGACGGGAAGTTTCGCAAGCTGGCGCTCGTATTTATCGTACTTGGCTTCCCCGTCTGCCAGTGCCAACCGCCAGCGGTAGTTATGGATGGTGATGGCCACATGGTCGGGATTGTCGAATGCGGGGGCCGAACGATTGAAGGTCTCGTCACTGAATTTCCAGGTCGGAGATGCCGTCTGCCAGATCAGGCGCACGAAGTCCCGGGTGTTCGCTGCGTAACCCGCACGGCCGCGCTCCGTCGCGAAATAGAACTGATACCACCACGAAAGTTCCGCCTTGGGCGGAAGTGGCTTTCTATTGATTTCCTGGCTGCCGATAAGATAGCCGCTGACCGACACGAGCCCGGTGCAACGCTCGGGCCAGAGTGCGGCCATGATGTCGGCGGTGCGAGCGCCCCAGTCATAACCGGCCACGACGGCCTGTTTGACGCCGAGTGCGTCGAGAAAGGCAATCATGTCGACCGCAAGCGCCGCCTGCTGTCCGTTGCGTGCCGTGTCGTCCGAGAGAAAACGGGTCGTGCCATATCCGCGCAGATAGGGGATGAGCACCCGATATCCAGCCGATGCAAGGATGGGCGCGACATCGACATAGCTGTAGATGTCATAGGGCCATCCGTGCAGCAGCAGCACGACCGGGCCGTCTGCGGGGCCAGCTTCTGCGTAACCAACGCTGAGTACACCCGCTTCAACCTGCTTCAGGGCGCCAAAGTAGGTCGCTCCGTCGCGTCCGGTTGACGGCTGAGGCGCAGGCGCTTCGCCCTTGGCATGAGCAAGGCCTGTGGCCCCGAATTCGACGGCGGCAACCGTCATTGCAGCAATGCCGAAGAAGCGGCGGCGTTGGAAATTGATCTCGGAAGTCATTTGCTATCTCTCCTGTCCGTGTTGGATGCCGGACAGGTAACGGGGTGCGTGTATCCTCGATGTGTCCCAAGGGAGGCGAATGTGAATGGTTTTGTAGCAGGGCGCATTCCGGATACAGACTGATACATTTGGCTCGCCCTTCCAACGCAATCAGCCGCCCCGACATCCGGGGCGGCTGCATTTGATCTTACGAAGGTGCGCTTACTTTGAGGATGCCCGGGCCGCCTGTTCGATGACGTCTGCAACCTTATCGGGCTGGGAGGCGAAGACCGCATGGCTTGCCGCAATCTCGGTCACCGTGCTGCCAGCGCGCTTGGCCATGTCACGCTCGAGCTCGGGGTTGATCGACCGGTCCTGCGTTGCGACGATCGACCAGCTTTTTTTGGTTTTCCAGGCGGGTTCGCCGGCTTTGGCGGCAAAGGCGGCCTTGGCGGCGAAGACCTGACTTCTTGCCATGAAGGTTGCATCCTCATGCGGCAGATCGCCGGCGAAATCTTGTCCAAAGACGGCTGGATCGAGGTAAAGGAACGCGCCATCCTTCGTCGGCTTGATGCCGTTGCCGGCCGGCGGTTTGGAGCCGGCGAGGTCGAGAAGGCTCTCTCCCTTCTCCGGCTGGAAAGCGGCGACATAGACCAGCCCGGCCACGTCCGGTCGATTGCCGGCTTCCGAAATCACCATGCCGCCGTAGCTGTGCCCGACGAGCAGGCTCGGGCCCTGCTGGAGATCGAGGACACGGTTGGTGGCCGCCACATCATCGGCAAGCGAAGTGATGGGTTCCTGCACGATCGTGACGTTGAAACCTCGGCTTTGAAGGACCTCTGTCGCCCAGCGCCAGGCCGAACCATCGGCCAGCGCGCCATGGACTATGACGATATTCTTCACCTCCGCCGCATGTGCGGCAAAAGCGATCAGTGCGGTTGCGATGGCAATCGCGAATTTTGGCATGAGACGACGGTGCATCATGTTTTTCCTTTGGTTTGATGGGAAAGGGAAGGAAAATGCAGGTTCAGCCGAACGTGAAGGCATAGGCCTGCACGCCGGGGTCGAGGAAGCGGATGGCAAAGGTTCTCGCTTCGACGGTGCCGGACTGGCGGACGAGCTGGTAAAGACGGGTTGAGGTAACAACGCCGTTGCCTTCGGCGTCCGTGTCGGCGCCGTGATCTGCGCCCGGCGGATGCCCGTCGATGGTGACCTGGAAACGAACCGGTTTTCCGGCGCTTGCCGGCCCAAGGACCAGATGCAGGTCACGGGCGCTGAAGCGGTAGGTTATGCCGCCATCAGCCGCATCAAGTGTGGCCGCCTCCGCGCCAACCGTCCAGGTACCGGAAAGTCCCCATTCGTTGAGAGAAGGCGTCGTGACGGAATAGTCGCGCGGCGTGTCCGCGCGCACCGCCTCGTTGGATGCAAAATTCTCAGCCTGTCGGTAGCCGATATAGGTTTCGCCGGAGCGCATGTGCCCGATATCCGCACCGGCTTCAGCCCCTGTCGCCTCCGGGCTCACCGGGGCACTGGAGGAAGCGCTACTACCGGCTTCACGCAGCAGGTCCTGGATCGCCTCTTCCGTCTGCCGGTAGTTGCCCTCGCCGAAATGGTGGTAGCGAATCTGGCCCTTGGCATCGATCAGGTAATGCGCCGGCCAATAGCTGTTATCAAAGGCGCGCCAGATCTTGTAATCATTATCGATTGCCACCGGGTAATCGATCTTGAAGCCGGCGACGGCCTGCCTGACATTGTCGATCTTCTTTTCAAAGGCGAATTCGGGTGCGTGGACACCGATGACGACAAGGCCCTGATCGCGGTATTTGTCTGCCCAGGCCCGCACATAGGGAATGGTGCGGATGCAGTTGATGCAGGAATAGGTCCAGAAGTCGATGAGGACGACCTTGCCACGCAATTGTTCAGGCGTGAGGGGCGGGGAATTGAGCCACTCGACGGCGCCGTCGAGGGATGGAGCCTTGCCCTCAACCGGCAGCTCCGACCGGGCCGCAGCAGCGCTGGCACCCGCCGCCGTTGCCGCTTCAGGCGCTTTGGTGGTGCGGAGCCGATCGAGCACCTGCTGTTCGAAGGATGCCGTGCTCGCATAGGAAATCTGCGACAGGAAACCAGTATCCAGACCGAGCGCGATGACCGTGACGCCGGCAAGCACCGCCGCGCCAAGCACTTGGCGGATCCGCTCGCTGAAACCCAGAGACCGCTTCATACCCGCAAATACCCGGCCGCCGATGAGGATGGCAACGGCAAGGGAGGTCGCAGCCCCGGCGGCATAGGCGGCAAGCAGCAGGCTCGTTTCCAGATTGGCCCCCTTCAGGGCCGCCCCCGTCAGGACAAGCCCGAGGATTGGTCCCGCGCAGGGTGCCCATAAAAGGCCGGTGGCGATGCCGAGTATCAGGGAGCCCGCAATCGTCGGTACTGACCCGGGCTTGCCGGCAGCATTGGCGAGCCGGTTACCGAGTTCGACGACCGGGCGGGTGATGATGCTGGCCGCGCGGGGCGAAATCAGGCCGACACCGAAGATTGCAAGCAGCGCAAGAGCCGCGAGCCGGCCATATTCATTGGCGCTGATTGCCCAGCTGCCGCCCACCGCCGCCAGCGTCGCGACGGCGCAAAAGGTTGCCGCCATTCCCGTAAGCAGCGGCAGCATGCTGCGCAGGAACGGTTGCCCCGCCCGCGCAAAAACGAAGGGAAGGATGGGCAGGATACAGGGGCTGAGAATTGTCAGCGCCCCTCCGAGATAGGCAATGACCAGAAACGTCATCATCTTGTCCTTTCAGGCAGGAATTCGGGGCTCCGGGCGGCGAAGGCGACCCGGTGATGGCGCCAATTTCCCGGCCTCACGTATCCCTGATGTGTCGGGGCTTCGGTGAATTTGTATTCGAGTGTAAAAGCCGCCAGCGGCGCACGGCCGCGAAAGCGAAGCCCGTCATTCGTCACTGCGCATAGCGCGTGAAGACGAAATCATGGTCCTTGACGTTGCCTTCGTGGCAGGAGAGACAGGTCTCATGCTGTGCGGCATCCACCGGCTTGCCGTTGACAAACCGCCCGAAGCCCCAGCCGTGGCTGCCGGCATATTTCTTGGAATCTTTCACCATCACCTGCACGGTTGTTGCTGCTCCCGGCACCGTGGCCGGAGGAAACTCCGTGGATTGCTGCCGCTTATAGGCAAGCTTCACCAGTATCGAGCCATCGGGAAAGGGCAGGGTTCCGCTCTTGTAGGCGTTGACGGCGATATCATTTGCCAGAACAGCGCGAAGCTCGTCCAGCGGCGGCGCTTCCTGCGCGGGCGCGATGAACTTCCAGTCACGATATCCTTCGGGAAGAGTGACGCCATAGATGGGAGAGGCGTTTTCCGGCGGCGTGTCCGCAAAGCTCGAATAAGCGGCCCCAAAACCTGCTCCCGCAACCGAGAGAACGACGGCAAAGAAAATCTGGCTCTTCATGAAACATCCTGCCTGATCCGAAAAAGATCAGGCAATGGTCTGCGCCGCAGGTATCCGGCATGTTTCATGAAACCCGCATTTATGTATCAGATCGTAGCAGGGAATGTACCCATCAAGCCTGTGGCGAGATCAGCCTTTCCGCGACGCGTTGATTCGTGGTTTCGCCGCTTGCGACAGCAAACCAGCGTCGCCGGTCAAGAAACATTTCCGGTGTGGCGGCATGCAGATGCGCAGGAACGACAGTGCGATACCGAGAGCGGGGGGGCCGGGAGCGTTAAAAACATGCGTGCTGGCGTCAGGCAACGCCAGCACAATTGCGCGTAATCAGGTGCCTTGCCTCCAAAGGGTGCGAGGAGGAAAAGGCAACAATCAATCAGGACGCTGCAGCAAGGCCAGAGCGACCGTGGATGCAGCCAGGATCGCGGTCAGAGCCAGCGGAGCAGTGGCACCGTAGGAATCCACGATATAGCCGCCGAAAACCGCACCGATACTGATGGCCACCTGAAAGGAAACGACCATCAGGCTGCCTGCTGCTTCCAGGGCGTCGGGTGCGCCGCGGGAAAGGTTGGTCGGCAGCACCACGGGCGCCATGCCGAAGGCAAGGCCCCAAAGGGCGACGAGGGCAAATGCGGCACCGGTATGAACACCCCAGACAACGAGGGCGATCGTCGCAAATGCCATCAGGGCGGCGGTAACGATGAGTGCGAGGCGGATACTGGTGTCAGCCATCCGGCCCCCCAGCACATTGCCGATCACCGAAGCGACGCCAAAGCCGAGCAGGGCGAGGGCAATCGGCGTGGTCTCAAGCAGCGTCACCTGTTCGAGGAAGGGACGCACATAGACCGAACCGGCGAAATGCCCCGTCATCAGCAACAGGATTGCCAGCATCCCCAGTTGAACGCTGCGCCGCCGCGTCAGCCGCAGAACATCGGAAAGACTGTTGCTCGTACTTGCCGGCAGCGACGGCAGGCTGAGTATTTGCAGCAGCATCGCAATTACGGCAAGCCCCGCCGTCATCGACATGGCGATGCGCCATCCCAGCCAGTCGCTGATCAAGGCGCCCATTGAAGGGGCAGCGATGGTGGCAAGCGAAACGCCGAGGGTGACGATAGCCATGCCGCGCCCGGTCGAATTTGCGCCAACGAGCCGTGCAACAACCGCAACCGAAAGCGCCCAGAAACCGCTGAGCGCGATACCCAGTCCGGCCCGGCCCACCAACAATAGCCAGAAATCGCTCGCAAATGACGCGAGAATGTTGGAGCCGATCGCCAGCGCACTAAGACCGACAAGCACGCTCTTGCGGTTTAATTTGCCGATGAGAACGTTGCTCAGCAAGGCCGTCACGGCGCCCACGGAAGCTGTAGCCGTAACAACCTGCCCGGCCGTACCCTCGGTGATGCCAAGATCGCGCGCCATGGGCGTCAACAATCCCGCTGGCAGAAACTCGGCCGATACCAGCGCAAAGCTGGTGGCCGCCATCGAAAGAACCGCGAACCAGGTCGCAGCGGTCCATGCGGGTTGCTCGGCGGCCTCTAGGCCAATTGTTGCCCCATCAAATTCTGATGTCGTGTCCGTCATGGTCTCTCTCCTTGAGTTGAGAGAGTTTTAGACGAATTTTTTCGGATGATATGTATCTAAAAATCCGAATTTCATGCCTATTCCTCCGAAATTTGTGCGTTGCACAACGTTTGGAGGCGTTCGGCCCGCGAGTGGATCACGCGCCTCACGGTAATTGCCGCTGATCTCGATATTTTTCAGTTCACGGAGCCCGTTATGTTGGTTAAGCCATCATACGGCACGGCACAGACGGGCGAACGGCACGTTTTCGCTGTCCTTGGCATTTAGGGTTCCAGGTCATGGCCTGCCGTTGGTCGGACAGGTGTCCAGTTTTGAGTTCCAAAGGGCGCTGGCAGGCACCGTCGACGCCCGTGGCATGAGGCGTTTATTTACGGCCTCGTTGTGCCAAGCCCCTTGGCTCACATCGCGTCGGACGATACCCATTTGTTGCGACCGCTCTGTTTGGCGTTCAAGAGTGCGGCGTCTGCTCGTTCCAGCACGCTACTCACTGTCCCTCCCGCCGGTGCGGTTGCAATACCGACGGATACGGTGACCGGGTCAAGCAGGCGACCGCGATAGTTGAATGGCGCGCGTTCGACTGCACGCCGGAGTCTCTCCGCAACCTTGATGGCATCTTCAATACCCGCAGCCGGCATCAACACAGTGAATTCCTCGCCGCCGAAACGGAATAGTTCACCCAGCTCGCCGACGGCTTCGGAAAGGACTTGGGCAACATATTGCATCACCGCGTCACCGGCATCGTGGCCAAAGCGGTCATTGAAGCGCTTGAAATGGTCGATATCAAGCATGAGACAGGCGAGTGAATCGTCTGGCTTCTCAATATGCCTGTTCAGCGCCTCATCAAGAGACCGACGGTTCAGGAGACCGGTCAAGGCATCCTGTCTGGCCATGCCAAGCAGCCGCTGCCGCAGCTGGAGGTTTGCGACGGCAAGACCAATATTCTCGGCGAGGAGTTCCAGATAAAGTCGCTCTGTCTCCAGCGTTTCGTTTCTTGCGGGAATTTCGAGGTACAACAGGCCTACGGTGTCCCCCAAGGCGGTCAGCGGTATACAGAGACCGGTTCCGAAATTTCCCTGGAGGTGATGGCAGACGACGTCGTCCCCGTCCGGGTTGTTGGTGTGGGGGCGTCCGCGACGCAGAGCCCAGCAATCATCGATCAAAAACTCGGGCGCGGAAAACGAAGGGTCGGACCATTTTCCGGTCGATTGGAGAAGTGTACTGTTTTCCTTGAGCACAAGCAGCCGGCCCGCGATAGCGGGGAAAATCTGCGGCATGAATTTCGCAACGACGTCGGACAATTCATCCTGATTCTGGCACGCCTGAATTCGATGCATCATTTGGAGGATTAGGTCCTTGATGCGTTGGTTCCTGCGGTGCTCTGCATCAAGCCGTTCCCGTTCCAGCCCGTTGCTGCGGAAGATGCGAATGGCTTGGTTCATTTCTCCAATTTCGTCACGTCGCCCTTCGTCTGGTACCTCTATACTGTAGTCCTGCCGGGCAAGGCGCATGACGATATTGCTCATTCTGATAAGGGGCGCGGCAACACGTCTGCTGAGGACAAAGTACAATACGGCCAAAAACATCAGTGCGGTCAGGGCAAGCATCACCTTGGCGATAGATCCGTAGAAATCACTTCGGCTTTTGGCCTGGTCGACTGTCGCCTGCGTGCGTGCCGCAACGGTCTCTCTCACCTTTGCAACGGTATTCAGCAGACTCGTATGCAGTTGATAGTACTCGTCGCCGAACAGGACCTGTTGCGCATCACTCTGGCGCCCGGAGCGATAAGAAGCGATGGCCCCTCGCTCCATCGCATCCAGCCTGTCAGCGCTCTTTCGTATATCCTGAAACAATCCTTCTTCCTGCGGCGAGGCACCGAGCGCGGAGAGTTTATCCAAGGCTTTCTCGAGGTGGTTTTCCTGATCTTCGTCGACATAGAACTTTGCCAGATGCTGCTCGTCGCCTCGCATAACGTAAAGACGTGCCTCTTCGGCGCGCTCGTCCGCGATGATCATCAGTTCCTCGGCAAGATCGTTTAATTCGAGATGAGACTCGATTGTCGCGCGCTCTTGAGACGCGCTTCTTGCCGACAAAATGAATGTGGTGGCTGATACTGTCGTCAGTATCAGCGTCACGGCATAAGCCAGGTTTGTGATGGTGCCAAGTCGCATGGTGGTGCCAAATCTTGCCGCACGGTATCACGACCGGGTGCGGCGGGTCCAATTTGTGGGTTTGACCAATCATTTCGCCAAGTCTGTCTGATCCCCTATGGCTACCTCTTAGTCCCGCAGTCCAAAATGTCCAACGCGCTGTGTGGATTAAATTACCAAATCTTTAGTTGTGTGCCATTTCGCCAGTACCTAGCTTACTGGTAAGGCCGCATCCGATGTGGACATGCGCCACATGATAATGCGCGTGGTACTGCATTCTGCGTTCGTATTTCGTTGACTGGCCCATGCAGGACATAGCGTGCAGCCAGATCGTCTTCACCTGCTTTTGGGGGAACGCGGGAGTTTGGTAAAACGGCGCTTTACCGTTCGTCTCGGTGAATGAAACACCCATAGCGCATAGCACAGTAGGAGACGGGTCTGTCATCGGCTCGTGGCTGCTCGATCTGACGGCCGAGGCCCTGAAGCAGGACCCTGATCTAGACCAGTATGGTGGCCGGGTTTCGGACTCCGGCGAGGGGCGCTGGACACTGCAGGCGGCCGTCGAAACGGGCGTACCGGCTCCCGTGCTGGCATCGGCGCTGTTTGAGCGCTTCTCGTCACGCGGTGAGGCCGAATTTGCCGGCAAAGTGCTCTCGGCAATGCGCAATGCCTTTGGTGGCCATTTGGAAAAGGCAAAATAGGCGCGCAGGCCATGGACAAGTAACGATCGGACGGGCCGGCTTCAGGCGGAAGCCGCTACTGGACAAGATAGTGGATATAGTCCACTATTTTGTCTCCGGCGCGATATGCCGGGCAAACGCGAACAAAGTTACAAAAAACAAGGGGAACTTATGTCGCATTCAGCCACGTCGGCCGACGTGGTGCTGTCCGTTCGTCATCTCACGGTGGATTTGCCGCCGGGAATGGAGCGCAGCCACGCGGTCAAGGATATTTCGTTCGACCTTCACGCTGGGGAAATCCTTTGCATCATCGGCGAGTCGGGATCCGGCAAGTCCGTTACCGCAAGTACGATCATGGGACTTTTGTCGCCGGTCATCACAGTCAGTTCCGGCGAAATCCACTTTAGAGGAATGGACATCCTCTCGGCCAGAGAGGAAAAAATCCGGCCTTTACGCGGTCAGGCGGTCTCGATCATATTTCAGGATCCGCTTTCCGCGCTCAACCCGTTGATGACCGTCGGCGACCAGATATCAGAAGTCCTGGAAGCCCATGGGGCCGGAACGCCGCAGAGCCGAAACGCCAAGGTTCTGGAATTGCTGGAGGAGGTGGGCCTTCCCGACCCGTCGTTGATGCGACTGCAATATCCATTCCGCCTCTCCGGCGGACAGCGGCAGCGTGTCATGATCGCCATGGCGCTGGCGCTTGATCCGGATGTCCTGATTGCCGATGAGCCGACGACTGCGCTTGATGTTACCACGCAGGCGCAGATCCTGGACCTTATCCGAAAAATCCAGAAGCGGAAAAACATGAGCGTGATGTTCATCACCCATGATTTCGGTGTGGTTGCGGAAATTGCCGACCGTGTTGTGGTAATGGAAAAGGGATATCTCGTCGAGCAGGGAAGGGCGGATCAGGTTCTGGTCAGCCCGGTTCACCCCTACACGCAGCGGCTGGTTGCTGCTGTGCCGCGCATGCGCAACGCACAGCGCCCGCTTGACGAAGGCGCTCCCGTTGTTCTCGAAGTGGAAAACCTCGAAAAGGAATACCGCAGTTCCGGCTCGTTTTTCCGCAAGGCCCGGAGCGTCAAGGCGGTGAACGGCGTCAGCTTCAAGCTGAGAAAAGGGCAGACACTCGGTGTTGTCGGGGAGAGCGGCTCGGGCAAGTCGTCGCTTGGGCGCGTTTTGCTGAAGTTGCTTCACTCGGATGGCGGCGCCATTCGCTTCGACGGTCGCGATATAGCTGCGATGGACGAAAGCGCGTTTCGATCCTTGCGGCCCTATATTCAGATGATCTTTCAGGATCCGTTTGCTTCGCTCAATCCGCGCCACACCATCGGCAGAATTCTGACGGTTGGTCCGCTGGCTCATGGAATGGCCTTGCACGAAGCGAGAACAAAGGCCCTTGGAATTCTAAAGCTCGTTGGTCTGGACGAGCAGGCCTATGACCGTTTTCCGCACGAGTTTTCCGGCGGTCAGCGCCAACGCATCGGTATTGCCCGCGCCCTGATGTTCGACCCGGTTGTTCTGGTGGCCGACGAAGCCGTTTCTGCGCTGGACGTGTCCATACAGGCGCAGGTCCTGCAACTTCTGGCCCATGTTCAAAGAGAAATGAAGGTGGCGATGATCTTCATTACCCATGATCTCAGGGTCGCAAGCCAGATTTGCGATGATGTGCTTGTCATGCACAAGGGAACCGTGGTGGAGCAGGGGCCGCCCACCCAAATCTTCCGATCGCCCACGCACCCCTATACGCAGAAACTCGTTGCGGCCATACCCGGCGCAGACTGGGAGCCGGCGGCTACGGCCTAGGCCATGTAACAATTTAGACGTCCGGGCAGTTTGCCCTAACGTCTATTTGTCTCGAGCGCCAATTCCAAACGCTCTGACCGCCGGATTTCGCCTGGTCCGACGGCGCTTTAACACGTTGATATAAGGCAATGAAATATATAAATAAATTTCATAATTTGTGGAAAAGTAGTTGCATTTGTCCACTAACTGTCATTTCATATAGTCACAAAACTGCAATACGACATGGCCGAAACCTGCACTGTGGCGCGCCCGGAAAGCGTACCCGCAACTGCTGTCCTGTGGCCATTCGATCGGAAAACTCATGCATAAGCCAACTGCGAAACCGCCCGTATCACCGACCGACATCAATCTCGATGTTCTCGAAGACACGTTGAGCTTCTACATCCGCACGATCAATCTTGCCGTGTCGCGCGATCTCGATGACCGGCTGGAGGGACTGGATGTGGCGAAGGGAACAGGAAAAATCACGACCCTGCTGCTCGTTGATGACTATCCTGGCATCCGCCCTTCGGTGATAGCGCATCTCACGATGCGTGACCGTTCGGCCATGGGCAGGATTATTGACCAGATGGTTTCACATGACCTCATCCGCCGGGAAGTGTCGCAGGAAGACAGCCGCGAGCAGGAACTTTATATCACCGAAGCAGGGGCGGCACTCGCCGTGAAAGTTCGTGAGATCGTTCCGCAGCAGTCTCGCGATTTCTTCAGCTTCATTCCAGAGGACGAACAGAAACAGGTGATCGACATCTTGCGTCGGGCCTATCGGCATATCGTGGGGCTTTCATGACAAATCGATCGGAACAACGCGTTGCTCTCATCTCCGGTACAAGCCGCGGCATAGGCGATCAAATTGGCGCAACCCTCTTGGAGGAAGGCTGGCGGGTTTCACTTGGTATGCGCACCCCCGCGCTGCCTTCCTGGGCCGCAGGTCACGAAGAAAAAGTTCATCTCTTCACTTACGATGCGAATGATGTGGTTGCTGAAAAAAGATGGACGCAAGATGCCCTTAAGCGGTTCGGTCGCATCGATGCCATCGTGGCGAATGCGGGCATCATGATCCCGAAGACCGTGATCGAAGCTGACGACGACGATATCGATGCAATGTTTTCCGTGAACGTCAAGGCGCCGCGGAGGCTTGTGAAGGCCGCATGGGATCCATTGTGCGAAAGCGGTCGTGGCCGAGTGATTATCCTCGCATCTCTCTCGGGCAAGCGCGTCAAGTCGGCATCGTCGGGCAGCTATTCCTTGTCCAAATTTGCCGCCGTGGCCCTCTCGCACGCCGTTCGGCAGGCGGGCTTCGACAAGGGCGTGCGCGCGACCGCCGTCTGCCCCGGATTTGTGGCAACCGACATGGCTGCGGTCCTGTCCGAGCGGCCGGCCGCGCAGATGACCCAGCCCGCGGATCTCGCCCGTATCATTGCCATGCTGCTGTCCCTTCCGAACGAGGCCTCCGTTGCCGAGTTCGCCATTAATTGCCAGCTTGAGGAGTTTTTCTGACATGCCCGGTCCTTATGTCGTTCCCGTTCATGGGGATGCGGAATTACCGAAAGAAGTCGACGTCGTTGTCATAGGCGGCGGCATCATCGGCACCTCTACCGCGCTCGAACTTGTCGATCAGGGGCTGCGAGTTGCCCTGTGTGAAAAAGGCGGCATCGGGCACGAGCAATCGAGCCGAAACTGGGGTTGGGTGCGTATTTCCCGCCGCGACCCGCGCGAAGTGCCCCTGATGGCAGAGGCGCTTCGCATCTGGGCCGACCTCAATCGCCGGTCCGGGCGGGAGACGGGTTTTAAACAATCCGGCATCGTCTTCACCTGCGCCAATGAACGGGAATTTGCCGAGCACGAACGCTGGAACCACAATCTTGAGGGCTACCAGATTGAGAGTCGCATGCTGAGTGCGGCGGAATTCAAGTCAAAATATCCTGGATCCAACATGAATATTGCCGGTGCGCTCTACACCGCCGGTGATTGCCGCGCGGAGCCGCAGCGGGCAGCGCCCGCGATTGCGGAAGCGGCACGCGATCGGGGCGCCGCTATCCTCACAGAATGCGCAGTGCGCGGCCTCCAGCTTTCAGGTGGAAGGGTCTCCGGCGTGGTGACGGAGCGTGGCGAAATCGCCTGCAAGGCTGTGGTAATGGCAGGAGGCGCATGGTCCAGCCTCTTCCTGGGTAATAACGGGCTCGACTTACCGCAGCTCAAGGTCATGAACTCTGTGCTGCGGACAAAGCCGCTGGAGGGCGGGCCGGAAGAGGCAATTTGGTCAAATGGTTTTGCTATCCGCAAGCGTCTGGATGGTGGATATACGATCGCAAACGGCTTTCAGAATATCGTCGACATCGTTCCGGCATCTTTCCGCTACGCGTTGAAATTCCTGCCTGCTTTGCGGCACGAGTGGCGTTCGCTCGATCTGCGTCTGACGGGCAAGTTCTACGATGAATGGCGCATACCGCGTCGCTGGAATCTCGATGAGCCGTCGCCCTTCGAATATAACCGCGTGCTCGATCCGGTTCCGTCGAAAGCGATGACGGACGGCGCTCTGGCGAAGCTGAAACAGGCATTTCCGATTTTCGAAAAGGTGGAAATCTCGCAGCGCTGGGCAGGCATGATCGATGTAACGCCGGACGCCATTCCGGTCATCGACGCCGTTGACGCCATTCCGGGTTTCCATGTCGCGACCGGTTTTTCAGGCCACGGGTTTGGAATAGGGCCCGCGGCCGGAAAGTTGATGGCCGACATTGTAACCGGCCGTAACCCGATCGTTGATCGCCATGATTTTCGGTTCAGCCGCTTTAGCGATGGCTCGAAGATCAAACTCGTCAGCGGATTCTAGGGTGACGCCACGGGGCCGAGCGCAAGCCGTCATGTCAAAGCACAAGGCAGGCAACTGTCGAAGGGAGCCAAACTGCCCAAAGAGGCGGAAGAAACAATAATCGTCATGTTCAACCATCGGATCAAGGGGAACTAAAAATGTCCGACCAGAACAAGCCGCTTATCAATACCACCCGCCGCCAGGCACTCGGCCTTTTTGCACTTGGTGCATCCGGTGTCGTCCTTTCCGGACTTCCGGTCTTTTCCCGCGCCATGGCGCAGGACAAGTCTGCCAAAGGCCAGCTGACCGTCGGCTTCTCTCAGGAACCCACTGTCTTCAATCCGCATATGCCCCACATTGAAGTGGATGAAGGGATCCACTTCAGCATTTTTGACCCGCTGTTTTACGTGGACGAGAAGGGCGCCTTCGTCGCCGCGCTAGCAGCGGAGGTCCCAACAGTCGAAAACGGCGGTATTTCCGCCGATGGTCTCAATTGGAAAGTCAAGCTTCGTGACGACGTCAAGTGGCACGATGGAAAGCCGTTTACCGCCGAAGATGTCAAGTTCACACTTGAGCTTCTCGTCGATCCGAATTTCCGGTCGTGGCGCAAGACCGGACATGAATTCGTCCGTGACCTGAGCGTCGTGTCCCCGACGGAAATCACCTGGAAGATGGAGAAGCCCTTTGCGCCCTATCCGTCTATCCTTGCTTCCACCTTCATGACCCCGAAACATCTTCTCGGTGCGGAAGCCGACCGCAACACAGCCGCCTATAACAACGCACCTGTCGGTACCGGAGCCTTTAAATGGAAGGAACGCGTCGCCGGCGATTACATCCTTCTTGAAGCCAACACCGACTATTTTGGTGACGGCCCGCATGTCGAGCGTCTGATTTACAAATATGTCCCTGACCTCAATGTTCTGTACACCCAGTTCAAGACAGGCGATATCGACGTTGTTGGTCTGCAGTGGATCACGCCGGACCACTATGACGAGGCCAAGGATCTTTCCGGAAAGGTTGTCAATGTCGTACCCGGTTCAACGATTGAATCGCTCTCCTTCAACATGGAGCGGCCACAATTCAAGGATCCGGCTGTCCGGGAGGCTCTCTACGCCGCAATCGACAAACAGTCGATCATAGAGGCGCTCTATTACGGTTTGCCAACTCCCACGGAGAGCTACGTCCCCCAGCAGTCATTCTATTACAATCCGGATTTGCCCAAACATGAATATTCCATCGAAAAGGCGAAGAAGCTTCTGGATGATGCGGGCTGGGTGGCCGGTGCCGATGGTGTTCGCGCGAAGGACGGGGTGAAGCTTGCCTTCACCTGCTCGACAACAGCGGGCAATCACATCCGCGAACAGGTGCAGCAATACATGCAGCAATCCTTTAAGGATATCGGCGTGGAAATGACCATCTCCAACCTGCCGCCGGCTGTCATGTGGGGCGACTACTGGATGTTGTCGAAATTCGATTCCGTTATTGTTGGTCTCGATTTTCTGACCGGGCCCGACCCCGATACATCTGATTTTTTCCGTTCGACGTCGAGCCCGGCGAAAGGCGGTTCGGGCCAGAACACCTGGCAGTTTGCCAACAAGGAAGTTGATGATCTTCTCGCGAAAGGCGGCAGCCTCTTCGTGCCGGAGGAGCGCAAGGCGGTTTACCTGAAAATTCAAGAGATCATGCGCAAGGAAATGCCGCTTCTGCCGCTGTTCCAATATGCGACGGTCCGCGGCCACAAGCAGGGTATCGAGAACGTCAAGCCGAACGTCAATACGCGCATCGACACATGGAACGTTGCGACCTGGCATCTGGCGTAAAGGCGAGCCACGAAACGGGGCTTTGCTCCGAGATATGTGGAACGCGCCGGCTTTGAAACAGCCGGTGCACTGACGGCTATTCGTGGACGGGCTTGATGCCTGTCCACGATGCGACCTGGAGTCTCACCCATGCTGACCTTTCTTTTACACCGCATATGGCAGAGCCTTGTGCTCCTGCTGCTTGTTTCGATTATTGGATTTGCGATCCTCAATCTTGCGCCGGGCGGGCCCCTGTCGCAATTTGCTCTCACGCCGGGCATGACGCGGGAAGCTCTCGACCGCATCGCCCACC
Source organism: Agrobacterium tumefaciens str. B6 (assembly GCF_001541315.1). Taxonomy (GTDB): domain Bacteria; phylum Pseudomonadota; class Alphaproteobacteria; order Rhizobiales; family Rhizobiaceae; genus Agrobacterium; species Agrobacterium radiobacter. The sequence continues at coordinate 36,498 of NZ_LMVK01000011.1, forward strand.
AGATGGGCCTCGATCGGCCTTTGCCGATCCAGTATCTGGATTGGGCCTGGCGATTACTGCAGGGTGATTGGGGTAAATCCTATCGCGACCAGCGCCCGGTTCTCGACATTATCTCCGGACATCTTTTCGCGACATTGCTTTTGATGATCTCATCGACGGTCGTCTCGATCCTTGTCGGTACGTGGATCGGGATCAAGGGTGCCACCAAGCGTTATACGTTGTTCGATTATACCGCGACAGTCGGCGCGATGATCGCACTGTCCATTCCAACTTTCTGGTTCGGCCTGGTTGCGATCTATGTTTTTGCGCTGCGGCTGAAATGGCTGCCTGCGGGCAACATGTACACCATCGGTGACCAGTCATTCTACGACTATGCGATCCACCTGATCATGCCGAGCCTGGTGCTAGCCCTCGTCAATATCGCCGTCTGGAGCCGCTATATGCGGACCGCGACGCTTGACGTCATCAATCAGGATTTCGTCCGCACCGCGCGGGCCAAGGGGCTGTCGCCACGTCGGGTATTGATGAAACATGTCGTTGGTAACGCCCTCCTGCCGATGATCACGCTTGCCGGCCTTCAGCTCCCGACGATCCTCGGAGGTGCGCTTGTTACGGAAACCGTCTTTACCTGGCCGGGCATGGGGCGTCTCTTCCTCGATAGCCTTGGTTATCATGACTATCCGGTGGTCATGGGCCTTTTGATGTTTTCCGCAATCCTCGTGCTGCTCGGCAGCCTGCTCGCTGACCTGATGGTCGCTCTCGTCGATCCCCGTATCCGGCTCGGATAGGACTTAACCGGCGAGCACCGCAATCAACGGAAGGAAAGACCATGTCCGCTGCCACACTCCAACCCACCCGCGCCGTGCCACGCTTCCGCTGGTGGCAGAACCGTACGCTTCTCCGCTTTGCCCGCCACAAGCTGGCAGTTCTTGGCGTCATCATGATCACGATCATGATCTTTGCCTGCGTTGTCGGCCCATATCTCTTGCCTTACGACGAGTTGTTCATTGATCTGCGCGCGCGCTTTGCGCCGCCTATGACCGGCTACCACATATTCGGTACGGACCCCCTCGGGCGCGACATCGCGGCGCGACTGTTCAATGCCGGCCGCATCTCGTTGCTTGTCGGGTTTTTCGCCATGGTGCTGTCGACGGTGATCGGGACAGTCATCGGTGTCGTTGCCGGTTATTACGGCGGTCGCGTCGGCGCAATCCTGATGCGCTTCGTTGATGCGTTTCTTTCTTTCCCGAGCATTTTCCTGCTTCTGGCACTGGCAGCTTTCGTCAAGCCGAGCCCGTTCATGATCACGGTCATCATTGCCGTCACGAGTTGGATGGAGATTGCACGTCTGGTCGAGGCAGAGGTCCGTTCCTTGCGCGAGCGAGACTTCGTGATGGCAGCCCGGATGCTTGGTCTGCCCAATGGCTGGATCATGTTTCGGGAATTACTGCCAAATGCTGCCGGGCCCATCATCGTCGCGGCGACGTTGACGGTGGCGCGCGCCATTCTTCTTGAGGCCTACATCAGTTTTCTGGGTTACGGCATTCAGCCGCCGCTGCCAAGCTGGGGCAACATGTTGAACGGTGCCCAGCAATATCTCGACAAGGCGCCCTGGCTCGCCATCGTCCCCGGTGTCGCCATCACACTCGCCGTCACGAGTTTCAACTTCATAGGCGACGGACTTCGCGACGCGCTCGATGCCCGCAGCGATCTGAATTGAGAGTGCGGGTTGATGGCTTCTTTCTCGCCCTTTGACGTCACGCTCTGGTATGCGACGGCCGCTTCCGCGCCGCTGACGAAACCTCTCTCCGGTCGCATCAAAGCCGATATTTGCATCGTCGGTGCCGGGTACTCTGGTCTCACTACCGCGCTCGAACTGGCCAGGGCCGGCGTTGACGTCGTTCTTCTGGAGCGGCAGGAAATCGGTTTTGGAGGTTCCGGCCGCAATGCCGGGCATTGCACTCCGACCTTTACGCATTACAGCCTGCCTGAACTGCGCAAGATGCTTGGCGAACCTTGGGCGGAACGGCTCATCGAACGGCAGACGCGGGCGAATGATCGCGTTTCACAGATGATCCGCGATTACCAGATCGACTGCGAATGGGTGCAGAGGGGTTATGTGATGGGCGCGCCGCATGAAGGTGCGATGGAGGAGCTGAAACGCAAGGTCGAGACCTACAATCAGGTCGGCGCCAGAACCCGGCTTCTCGACCGGGATGAAGTGGCCGCGGTGACCGGGAGCCCGCGTTTCCATGGGGGGTGGCTGCACGAGGAGGCGGGCCATCTCAATCCGCTGGGTTATGCCAGAGGACTTGGCAGGGCAGTCCTCCAGGAAGGCGGGAGGATATTCACCGGCTCGGGCGTAGCAGGGTGCGAGCGCGAGGCAGGTGGCGGCTGGAAAGTAACGACGGAGTACGGCGAGGTCGTTGCATCGAAAGTAATTTTCACCACCGGTGCCTACACTGTGGGCGGGTGGCCGAAGCTCGACCGCACCTTCAAGATTCAGCGCGTCTTCGTTGCCGCATCGCAAATCCTGTCCGCAGACACCCGCCTTTCCGTCCTGCCACAGAACACGACGATCCACGACGGCCGTGGTGACATCTATGTGTATAAATATAATGCCGAAGGCCGGATTGTGGCTTCGATGTTTCCCATGGGGCGCCGTGGGCGGGACATGATCTATACAAAACAGGTCATGAGCGAGCGGCTGAAATGGCTGCATCCCCAGATCACAGAGGATATTCGCTGGGACTATGTCTGGTTTGGCGAACTGGACATGCAATATCGCACCGTTCCACGCTTTTATGATCTCGCACCGGGCGTCGTGGCTTTGACAGGTCTCTCCGGTCGCGGCGTGCCAACAGGCTCGATGCTCGGTTCCATCCTTTCGGAATGGGCGCTCGGCAAGCCGGAAAACGGATTGGCCCTGAAACTGGAGCCGCTGAAATCCGCACCGTTCTACATGAATTTCGCGCCAGCCCTGACCCTAAGATATTACCGCCTGCGCGATAATATCGCGACAAGGCTCGCGGGCAGGGAGCTTCCGCCCCATGCGTGACGCGCCAAGCTTTAATCCGACGAACCCTAAATCAAACCTAGCGAGGAGAATGTTCATGACAATGCCGATTTTCAATATTTCCGACGATGTGGACCTTGTTCCAGCCATGCCGGCCGAAGGACGAGGCAGCGGCTCCTACCGCCGCCAGATATGGCAGGACGACATCGAGAACGGTACGATCGTCGCCGTCTGGAGGGCGGAGCCCGGCATCTACAACTACCCTGGCCGCGAACTTGAAGAAACCTTTGTGGTGGTTGAGGGCGAGGCGATCTATTCGCAGGCGGACGCCGATCCTGTGAAGATTGGTCCGGGCTCGATCGTCAGCATCGCCAAGGGGGTTCCAAGCCGTCTCGAAATCCTGTCGCCGTTTCGCAAGCTGGCAACGGTTATTCCGAAGCCTTAACAATCTGCCGTCTCTTCCAGCAACCTTGCACGCTGCGGTGCCGATGCGTTCTGGTTCGGCAGGGGTGCACGGCGCCGATATCGTGCATCGGTTGCGGGCCGATGACACTCTGGTATTCACCAGCGATCTTTTTGTATCCAAGGCCGCTTTGCTGGCGGCCACAACGGTGGTTTCGGCAAATGAACTGTTGGTCGCGTCGCCGGATGGCGGTTCGATCCAGTTCCTCGACACCACACTGAGCGATTTGCAAAAAAGCGGTTTCGCGGTCGCAGACGGCTTGTTCGTCTAAGCTGTCGCCGATAGCCTTATTATTCCTATTTGCCGTGCCGACAAGGCCAGCGACGCGAGGTTTTCAATATCGACGCGACGCTTTCCCCACCTGCGAAACCTCCTAAGCCCGCGCCTCCAGCACCATGTTGAAAGGCCCCGTAAAGGCCCGCCTGACGTGGGTAAAGCCACCCGAGCGGATGACCTCGGAAAGCTTCGCTTCCCCAGCCTGCGCGCCCAATCCTTCACCCACCTCCTGGTCAAGCGACGTCGGCACGCAGATCATGGTGGACGCATTGTAGTAGAGGCGGCCGACAGGGTTCATATTGTCCTTGGGGCCGTCGCCCGCGATGGGCTCGACGATCATCCAGGTGCCGTCCTGTTTGAGAATGCGCGACATGTGCCCCGCGCACCCACGCGGATCACCCATATCGTGCAGACAGTCGAAACTGGTGATGAGATCGAAATCCGTATCCTTGATGTCTTTGGCCGTCGCCGCGACGAACTTCACTCGGTCGTCCACTCCATGGCTTCGGGCATGTTTGTTCGCCTCTTCTATGGATGGCTCGTGGAAGTCGTAGCCGATGAAGCTGGCGTTGCGATATGCCTCGGCCATAAGAATTGTCGAGAAGCCAACGCCACAGCCGACATCGGCCACCTTGGCCCCTTTCACCAGTTTGTCCTCCACGCCCTGAAGGGCAGGCAGCCACGATTGCACGATATTGTTCACATATCCCGGCCGAAAGAACGCGCCCGTTGCGCAGAACAGGCAACCCGCAGTGTCTCCCCACCGCACCCCGCCGCCGGTCCGGAAACTGTGCTCAACCTTTGGCTCTCCCTCGATCATCGCGGCCACCAGATCGAAAGCGCCTTCCAGATAGACGGGGCTGTCCTTGTTGACGAAAACCATCGCCTGCTCGGGTGAAAGACTGAACATCTCGGAACCGCTGTCGTAGTCGATGTACCCGTTCGCAGCCTGTGCCAGCGCCCACTCCCTGACATATCGCTCAGAAAGACCGCCAGAAGCCGCCGCCAGGCCTGCGGAGGTTACCGGTCCGACGCGATGCAGCGCATCGAAGAGGCCCAATCTCAAACCGATCCTGACAGTTGGAACGCTGAAGGCTCCTCCGAGGTCGCCCAGCATTTTGCCAATGAAAGAATGTAGTTTTGTTTCGTCGAGCTGTGTCATCGCATTCCCCCCAATAAGCTTCGTTGGCGGGCAAAGGCTGACCGCAAATTGATTGCGTCAGTGAATGCTCGTAGACCATGTAACATAGCCGAATGCCCCGAAATTGTCACGCGAACGACTATCGCCCTTTTCGGTAGTCCGCTCCTGTCCAGGGTCACCCACACGGGCGATGGTCGACGGTTTGGGGACGTCGTAAACTGGCTCGAAGTAATAAGGTTCGCTGGGAGATGGCACTGGGAGTCGACCCCCAGTCACGCCTTCGCAGAAATTGCGCTGAGCTCTTCAAGATCGAGATCATGCTCAAGCTCTCGTAGTGTTTCGTCATCGATCTTCCCTTCGCGTCGCAGACGAATGAGTTCTCTTCTGCCGGCAGCGACAGCTTGGAGAACGACATCGAAGTGGGCATGAAGAAGTGGCGAATATTTCTCGGTGCTTTCGGCATATTTGACGCTTGCCGTCAGTCGATGTTCGTATCTCTTCAGGAGTTGGGGATGGATAAGCTCTCCGTTTTCATCATGGGCAAGCGCTTGAACAGTTGCGAACTGGACCTGCGCCATGGAGGCTTCGGCCTCGCTCATTGTCATCGGTGCACGCTCCGGTTCGATATTGCCGAGCCCCGCCCACGCGATAATCCATCCAAGCGTCGTTCCCTGTATGAGAACGGTTCCCACGATGACCGCGAATGCCATGACCAGAATGAAGTCGCGTCCCGGAAAATCCTCCGGCAGGCTGAGAGCAAGCGCCAGCGTGACGACGCCGCGCATGCCTGCCCAACCCAGCGCTGTTACCCCTCCTGCTCCGAGGGGTGTGGAGCGAGCGAGTTTCAAGCCATGAAATAACCCGATGACGAAATCCGATACGAATATCCACACGAACCGCGCGATGACGAGCGTAACGAGGACCGTCACCGCGGGGAGGGCCATGGAACCAACCAGTGAGCCAAAGCCGCCGCCACGTTCAACGACGTCACGTAGCGACAGTCCTATCAGGATGAAAACCATTGCCTCCATCAGGAAAACAAGGACGTTCCAGAATGACGTGCCGCGCATGCGTGTCGCTGCAGACAGCACCGTGTGCTGATGCCATGATGCAATCAACCCCGCGGTCACCGTGGCGATCACACCGGATGTGTGCATCCGTTCCGCCAAAAGATAGGCGGCCCACGACAGAATAGCCGTCGCGGCGATCATCAGATATTCGTCACCCAGATGCCGGACAAGCTTTACCCATGCGAAGCCGACCACCGCGCCGATTGCGGCGCCACCTGCGGCCAGAAAGATGAATTCACCGAGTGCGTCTGTTGTGCTGAACGTACCGCCAGCCGCAGCCGCTACGGCAAAACGAAAGAGTACGAGTCCACTGGCGTCATTCAGGAGGCTTTCTCCTTCCAGAAGGATATGGAGGCGTCTCGGAATCTTCACCCGTTCGAGCACGGCCCGTGCCGAAACTGCGTCGGGAGGTGAAACGATGGCACCAAGGGCTGCGCAGGCAGCCCACGGCAGGGACGGCATCAGGAAGTGGACAACAACCGCAACGACGATTGTTGTGAACAGCACTGCGCCGATCGCGAGAGATGCAATTCCGAAGACGTGTCGTTTCAGGCGATCCACGGCGATCGACCAGGCTCCGTCGAGCAGCAGTGGCGGTAAAAATATCACCAGAACCAGTTCCGGATTGACGGAGATGGTGGGCAAACCGGGGACGAATGCCAACGTTCCCCCGCCCACCAAAAGCGCTACGGACGGCGGCAGGCCCATGCGGTGTGCGATGTAGTGCAGCACGATAATGGCGAGAAACATCGCGATCACGAGTTCGAAAAGATGCGTGCCGTCCATATGCGTCCCCAATCCGCGTCGGACAGGTATCAAATGACGAGTTCCGTGAAAATGCAACGGCCTTAATTTCTGTTGGTTCGACGGAGTTTCAGGCAACTGAGCGAAGGTTGGGGGACGCCCAGTGGCGGGAACGGCTACAACGCGAAAGAAAGCCCTGAGATACACAGGGCCTTGTCCTATACAGCTCTGGAGCATTACCACCCTCCAGAGAAAATCCCTTGGAATCCATTGCAAACGCCAGGTTCAATAGGGCTTCGCAATCTCAGGGCTTCAAACGAGTACTAGCTCTTTGGGCGGCGCGGAACCGTTCTGGTTTTTAAGGAGCCCCGCGATCGCAGCCTTGAGACCTACACCACTGACGCGGGTGCTCATCATATCTCGCGTAAGGGCGGTAATAATCTCTGCAGCTTCATGGATCGGCAAGCCGCCATCCCTTATATTGGAGACACAGTTGCGGCTGGAATCCGGGTTTCCAGACCTCGGGCCATAAGTGATATAGGCACCGAGACTGTCGGCAGCTGAAAGTCCCGGACGTTCGCCCACAAGCACGATCGTTAATTTTGCACCTAACGCCTCACCGACGGGATCGCCAACCGCGACGCGCGCTTGGTTAGCGAGGACAATTGACGCGGCCGAAAGGTTGAGAGATGCCAGCCTCGGCACAAGCGCCTCGATCAAAGGCACCGCATTAAGGTCAACTGCGCTGGACGAGAGGCCGTCCGCAACGATGATTGCGACATCATAACCCTCGATCGTCCTTTTATGTTTCAGCAGTGCCGCAGATTCTTCCGAAAGCTGCCGTCCGAGATCAGGCCGCCGCACATAGATGTTGCGGTCACGTGCCATGCTCTCAACATTGACAACAGAAAGGCCAAGGCGAGCGAGCCTATCCGCCAGCGAGGACCGGTCGATGCTTGTCCAGACTGCTTCACGCGCCCGCGCGTGGTCGAGAAGAAAGGCGAGCTGCGCGCGCGTCGGAAGGCCCGCGCCATGGCGGCCGAGCGAAACACGCGCATCGGTCATGTCCTTGAGGCCCAGAGTTTTATCGCTGGCTGCTGGTTTGAGCATTTTTACCATATCAGGCTCCCATCAGTTCGCTGTTTCGGACATAATTGGACAGCGCAATAGGCTCACCAACCAGCGCCCCGTGGCGATCAGTCAGTCCAATCTCAAACAGCCATTTCTCGAATTCCGGTGCGGGTGGCTGCTTCAGAGTCTCGCGGCAATAGACGGCATCGTGATGGGAAAGAGACTGGTAGTTCAGCATGATGTCGTCAGCGCCAGGAACTGTGATGACGAAGTTGACGTTGGCCGCGCAAAGCAGGGTAAGCAGCGTATCCATATCCTCCTGATCAGCGTCGGCGTGATTTGTATAGCAAACGTCCACACCCATCGGCAGGCCGAGGAGCTTTCCGCAGAAATGGTCTTCAATGCCGGCTCGGATGATCTGCTTGCCGTTGAAGAGATACTCCGGTCCGATGAAGCCGACGACCGTGTTGACGAGCAGCGGGTCGAACTCGCGGGCAACCGCATAGGCGCGCGTCTCCATCGTCTGCTGGTCGACGCCGAAATGGGCGTCGGCGGAAAGAGCCGCTCCCTGACCTGTTTCAAAATACATGACGTTTGCTTCGGGTGGGCTGCGTTTGAGCGATCGTGCCGCTTCATGCGCTTCCTTAAGGAGCGCCAGATCGATGCCAAAACCGCGATTGGCCTTTTCTGAACCGGCCACAGACTGGAAGACAAGGTCGACAGGCGCGGATCTTTCCATTGCCTGCATCGCTGTTGTGACATGTCCAAGGCAGCAGGTCTGAGTGGGGATAGCCAGTTTTTCCCGCAATTCGTCAAGCAGCGAGACGATGCGAATGTAATCATCCGTTGCATCGGTTGCGGGATTGACACCAATCACGGCATCGCCGGACCCCATGAGGAGACCGTCGATCGCAGAGGCGATGATGCCGCGGCTGTCATCTGTTGGATGATTTGGCTGATTCCGTGTGGAAAGTCGGCCGGCGAGCCCCAAGGTGTTTCGGAAACGCGTCACGACACGGCGCTTGGCCGAAACTGCGATCATATCCTGTAGCCGCATGATTTTCGACACCGCGGCGACCATTTCCGGCGTCAGGCCCCACGTCACCGCCTCAAGCTGATCCTGCGTCGTCTCGGGTCTCAGCAGCCACTCGCGGAATTCGCCTACGGTGAGCGAGGAGACCGGCGCAAACGCCGCCGCATCATGCCGTTCAGCAATCAGCCGTGACACCTCGTCCTCATCGGACGAAATCAGTTCTTCGCCCAGGAATGCCTTGAGCGGCAGATCGGCCAGCGCCATTTGTGCAGCAAGCCTCTCGACCGGACCTTCGGCGGCGATTCCTGCCAGTTGGTCACCGGAGCGCTCTGGCGTTGCCTTCGCCATGAGAACTTTCAGGTTATCAAAACGGAATACAGTTTTCTCGATCGTCGTAGTGTAGGGCATGGAATGGATTACCGGTTGAGGAGTGTCAGGGCGTTGTCGTGGAGCTTTGTGTTAGCCGACGCCAAAACCCGGCCATCCGAATGAAATGACAGCGCGTTGCCCTGCCAGTCGGTGATTGAGCCGCCGGCGCCCGTCACGATCGGCACGAGCGCCATGTAGTCATAGGGCTGCAGACCCGTTTCGAGCGCGATCTCACAATGCCCAGATGCAAGAAGGCCATAAATGTAGCAATCACCTCCGAAGCGTCTCAGCTTCGTTGCTCTGGAAAGGCGCTCGAAGCAATCAGTCTCGGCACCTTCGAACATGTCGGGTGAGGTCGTATAGAAGCGGGCGTCAGAAAGGCTTTCATTGCTGCTGGTTCGTGCGGGCGTTCCAGCAAATACCGTTTTTCCCGGCCGCCCCAGCCACCGCTCGCCGGTTGCGGGAATATCGATTACGCCACAGTATGGTTTTCCCTGATAGGCTAGTGAAATGAGCGTGCCAAACAGAGGAAAGCCGGTGATAAAGCTCTTTGTGCCGTCGATCGGGTCTAGCACCCATGTAAAGTCGTCGCCTTGCTTGACGCCAAACTCCTCGCCATAAATACCGTGTTCTGGAAAACGCGCCTCGATCATCGCGCGAAGATGTTTCTCAATTGCGCGGTCGGCGATCGTGACCGGGCTGTCATCGAGTTTTGAGATCACGTCCAATGGAGTCCTGAAATAGGAAAGCGCCAGCGGGCGTGCGGCGTCGGCGAGCGCTTCGGCAAAGGCGATGTAAGGCGCGGTATCTTGCAGGTGGGTATCGTTGTTGGTCATCAGAGCGCTTTCAGGAAAAGAGGCCAGCGGGGATCATGGATGATCGAGCGGGCGCGCATGTGTTTCCATATCCCGTATTTGTAGAAGTCGAAATCAAGTGTCGAAATCCTGTTCTGCACCATCGCCCAGGTGCTCCACTTGATGTCGGCCAGCGCCTTATGCACGATGAAGCGGGCGTGACATGCCTTGTTGTAAAAGCCGAAATACTCCTCGATGATTTCGCAGTCGACGTCCTCGGAATAGAACATTTCGCCGCTCCAGATCGCCAGATCGTAGAGGCGTTCATTGTTCGAGGCATATTCGAAATCGATGAGCTTGATCGACTTGTCGTCGCCGATCAGGAAGTTTCCCGGCATTGGATCGTTGAAGCACGGAACGAGATCAAGCCCGGAAGCCTCAAGTGCTGCACGCGCCTGCTTATAGGACCGGAACAGCCAGTCATGGTCGAGCGGCCAGTGGCCGCCAAGTACCCGCACCTGATCAAAATGCTCTTCGATCATGTCGAAGACGGTTTTTGTCAGTGGCAGGGCAGGGGCGTCGTGAAACTGCCGGTACACACGCACCGCCTCGTTTCTGATCGCCGGATCTGCAAAATCCTTATGGGTCGACGCGCGGCGGCCGTCGATAAACTCCGCGATCTCTATATCGAGGTGATCGAGGTAATCGAACGTCTTCGGCCCGACGCCGATCGCCTCGGCCTGCTTGCTCGCCGCCGCCGCCGCCTTTCGGTCGATGAACATCTCCGTGCCGCGGCCGGGAATCTTCAGGAAATATCCGAGGTCATCACCTTCGACCTCGATGCGAAAATTGGTGTTGCTGATGCCTCCGGAGACCGGACGGTAGCGCAGTCGCCTGCCTTTCCAGGGTTTCACCTGGATGATCGCGGCTTCCAGCGCCCGTTCGGCATCGGATCGTGCCATTCCCAATTCGTTCATAGGCTTGTTCCCATTATCGTTTTTTAGCCCGTGGTTATTATCGCTGCGCTTAAAGCGCGCGGAGTCTGCTTTCGAAGTCCGGCTGGCCAAGCAGCATTCGGCAACGCAGAAAACGCCAGCCCGCATATTTCAGGAATTCGACACCCCTTGGTGGTGACCGAAGCTCCAGCACGAGGCTGCGCAAGGCCCAATAGAGATCGTCCGCCGCGGCATATACACGGCAGCGACTGAACGCCTTTTCGGTGAACGCGCCATCATGCATCTCGAGCAGCGGCTTCATCTGGCTTTCGAACTGGTAAAGTTCGTTCATCTGCACGCCGAGCTGATAATAGGGGTCGATATCAGCGGCCATGTCGAAATCGACGAGTTGCAAAGACTCGTTGGGGCCAAGCATGACATTCGAAGCCTGCGGATCACCGTGGGCCGGTTTCACATCGAAGCCTGCGGCCGCAACGGCCTCGCGGATTGGCCTCATCCAGGACAGCATCCACTCAGCATCACCGGGCAGATCGGCATCGCCAGCGGAGACGATCGACCATAGCTCGTCGATCCCGTCGAAAACCGACCATATGTGACCGACGGGAACACCGGCTGCGATTGTCTTCTGGATCTCAATCAGTCTCGCAGCCCTTGCCGGCTGCATAAGGTCATCGATCTTGGCCGTCCGCCAGCCGTCTGCAAGTCGGCAAAACAGCGTCGCACGGGCCCTGCTATCGTAGACGATAGGCTCCGGTGAGAAGCCGAGCTTGTGAAAACGGGTTCCGGCAGCAAAAGCCACCTCATCATCGACGAGGTCGGCGACTTCATCAGCACCAAGGCGCAGGAAATAGCGCGCTTCCCCTTCTGCGCTTGCCACTGAAAAGCCGCTCGACTCGACGGCGTGGTATGACGGTGATGCGACCCCTGCAGTTGACAGAGCGTAGGCTGGTCTGGCTCCGACCACGGCAGAAAATGCAAGAAGCGCATTTTCCGCGCGTTCTTCCAACGGGTTTTGCGGTGAGCCCACTATCTTCATTCGGCAGCCTCGACGAGTTCTGCGGCCTGCAGGCCTTCGCAGGCGATCCTGTAGAGCATGTCGGCAAGAATCTGCGTGCCAATGGCCTGGTCTTCCGGGGAGGTATATTCGGTTGGATGATGAATGACGCCATCACGGCTGTGCACTGCAAGCACCACTGCCGGGCAAACCGCTGACATCGCAACTGAGTCATGGCCGCCGATCGTATCGAGGTGGCGAGCGCTCAACCCAAGATTCGCTGCCGCACTTTCAGCCAGAGCAATCAGCCCCGGCGCGAAGTTCCCGGCCTTGCGGCGGTCGATTGCGCGCACTTCGGAGGTTACTCCGGCCTTCAGCGCGGCCTCGTCGATCTTGATTTTCATCTTGCGCTCAGCTTCCGCCAGAACCTCCGGCGAGCCTGAACGCAATTCAATGAACAGCACTGCTTCGGCTGGCACCACGTTGGGTGAATTGGGAAAGACTTCCAGTCGGCCGACCGAGGTGTGCAAGTCGAGGCCATGCTCGGTCGAGATTTGTTTAAGGTCGGCGATCAGATAGGCCGCGGCGAGCAACGCATCCTTCCGGTCTGCCATCGGAGTGGCGCCCGTGTGGGCCTGACGGCCCAGGAAGGCCAAGCGATATTTTATAGCGCCCCAGAAGCGTGTGAAGATACCGAACCGCTCGCCGGCGTTACTGAGAGAGGTGTCTCCCTCGATATGCAGTTCAATCAGGGCGTCGGGGATCTCGATCTTGTCTCTTCCCGCATAACCGATCTCTTCCAGCGATCGGCGCACCGTGACGCCGTCGCCGTCAGCCCTGTCAAGCGCCCATTCAAGTTCCGCTGCCCCGGCAAAGACACTGCTGCCCAGAAGGCTCGGCTGGAAACGTGCGCCTTCTTCATTGGTCCAGTTGACGATCTGAAAGTTGCAGGCGGAAATTCGGCCCTCAGCCTTGAGGCGCTCGGTCACCGCGAGAACGGCTTCACAGCCCGCGATGACGCCAAGCGCGCCGTCGAAGCGCCCGCCGTTCGGTTGACTGTCAATGTGAGATCCGACCATGATCACCGGAGCGTTGGCGCCAGCCAGCGTCATCTTGCCGAACTGGTTGCCAATTGCGTCGATGGACTGCGTGAAACCGTTGTCGGCAAACCATCGGCCCAGCCAGTCGCGTGCCATGCCGTCTTCTCTGGAAAGCGTAAGGCGGGTCATCGATCCGTCAGGACCACCGCCGAAGGTGGACACGGCCTCCATCAGCGACTGAAGACGCTGGGGATTGATCGGGGCAGGAGAGGAGAGAACGTCAGGCATGTATGATTTCCACATTTGATTGATTGAATTGTTCCGAGAATTCCCGGGCCATCACGCCACTGGTTACGACGGCATCGATTCCGTTGAGGCCAAAGGTGTGAATGGAGCCAAGACGGCCAAATTTCGAGCTGTCGGCAACGACCACCGAGCGCTTGGCCTGCGCCTTGGCTACGCGGCGCAAAACGGCCTCGTCTTCGCCGAAGTCCATGAAGCCTCGATCAGAATGGATGGCGCTGATGGCGATGATGGCCAGGTCGAAGAAGTGCTCTTTCAGAGCTGCCACGGTTTCATGTCCGTAAGTCGCCTGGTATTCGGGCCGCATCCGCCCCCCGAGCACGCGAACACTTGCCTGCGGCAGGTGGAAGAAATGGGCAGCGACGGCGAGAGAATTGCTGACGACGGTGATATCCTTGCGGTTCTCGAGATGTTTCAGGCAGGCAAGGGTGGTCGTACCGGTGTCGATGAACACCTTCATCCCGTCCTCGACCAAGGCCGCCGCTGCCTCCCCGATCCTTGCCTTTTCCCGAGATGCGACGCGCAGACGCTCGGTAAAGGGCTGGTCGCTTTCCTGCTGGTCGAGAACTGCTCCGCCATAGACCCGGCGGGCATAACCGCGTGATTCAAGCTCCTTCAGGTCACGCCGGATTGATTCCTGGCTGACCTGCAGATGATCGGCGAGTTCCTTCACGTTGACGCGCTGGGTCTGTTTCAGCGTGTCGAGGATAAGCTTGAGGCGATGTTCCGTGAAACTCATGAAAATGTACCCTGAATGCTAGCGACTGCCGGAATCCCCTTGCTGGGACCGCGACCACGTTCAGGCCGAAGCCATTTGAGGTGTCTGCGTATCACCGCCAGCGACTGACGGAACAAGATGGCAGGCGGCGAAATCCTGGCTGCCTCGCACAGTCAGAACAGGCTGAAGGCTGCCACATTTTTCCATCGCACGCGGACAGCGCGACTTGAAGCTGCAACCGGTGGGAATATTGATCGGGCTTGGCGGTTCGCCTTCGAGAAGGCAATCTTCCGGCTGGTAACGGCGTTCCTCAAGCGTTGGCATCGCGCTTAGAAGCGCCATGGTATAGGGATGGCCAGGATCGAAGAACAACCGCTCATTGTCGGCCAGTTCGAAGACCTCGCCGAGGTACATCACAGCGACACGGTTGCAAACCTTGCGGACCATCGCGAGGTCGTGGGAGATGAAGATGTAGGTGAGGTTGTATTCTTTCTGCAGTTTCTGGAAAAGATCGAGCAGCTTGAATTGTTCCGTCTGGTCGAGCGCAGACAACGTCTCGTCCATAATGAGAATTTCCGGCTCCAGAACGAGCGCCCGCGCGACATTGATCCGCTGGCGCTGGCCGGCGCTCAGCCCTATCGGCAGCTCTTCATAGAGATCGGAGGACAGGCCGACTTCGCCCATCACCTTGAGTACGCGTTCGCGAATCTTGGCGCCGTCTATCCATCCATGAGTGCGAAGCGGGCCTTCCAGCATCCTGCCCACAGATGTGCGTGGCGGAAGCGAGCCGAACGGATCCTGCAGAACCATCTGCAGCTTCTTGCGGAAGGAAAGAAGCTCCTTGCCGCTAAGGGTTGCGATATCATTGTCACCGCACAGGACCTGGCCGGAACTTGGCAATTCCAACCGGCTGAGAAGCCGCATCAGTGTGGATTTGCCGCAGCCGGACTCACCGACAATTGCAAAGCTATCGCCACGGCGCACATCGAAGGTGACATTTCTGACGGCCCGCACGTGATTGAAACCGCCAAAGCCGGTTTTCTTTCTAACCTTGTAGATTTGCGATGCGTCGCGCAAACTCAAGACTGTTTCGCGCTTGTCGTTCAGGCGCGGGATTTCGCTTTTCTCGATCCAGATCTTCGGCGTCTGCTGGACAAGGTCCTTCGTGTAGGCGTGGGCAGGCGACGCAATCAGCCGCTCGGTCTCCTGCTCCTCGATGATGCGGCCTTCCTCCATCACCAGCATCCTGTCACAGGCTTCCCGGGCAACCGGCAGGGAAGAGGAGACGAACAAGACGGCCGTGTCGAAGCTCGAAGTCAGTTCCTTCATCAGACGGATGACTTGAGCGGCAACGGTGACGTCGAGCGGTTGAGTCACATTGTCGGCGATGAGAAGCGCAGGATTGGTAACCAGAGCATCGACGATCAGGGCGCGCTGCATCATGCCACCGGAGAATTGCGAGGGGTAATCGCTGAAACGGCTGCGGGCAGATGGAATGCGGACCGCCTCAAGCAACTCGATTGTTCTCTTTTCCGCTTCCTGCCGGGAGGTGCCTGGCACGACGGCACGCAGCTTCTCCACGATTTGAGAACCAACTGGCAAGGTTGGATCGAGGGCGCCCATCGGGTTGGAGCCAACATAGGCGACACGCCGGCGCAGGACGCGCATCTCGCTCTCAGTGATGCCGTAAATATCCTTTCCTTCGAAGAGCACGCTTCCGGATTGCAGGGCGAGCGGCGCTTCCAGCCAGTTGACGACGGCTTTTGACAAGACCGTTTTACCAGCACCGCTGGCACCAACGACGCCAACGATCTCGCGCGGCGCAATGCTGAAAGAAATATCATCAAGGATGATCTTCGCCTCGACCCCACGTCGAGCGGTAACAGTGACATTCGTGAGTTGGAGAAGCGGCTGGTTCATCACTCTGACCCTCCGTGAATGGTGTTTCGGGCGCGCTCCAGCGACGCACCGATAAGATTGATGCTGGTCAATGTCAGGCCAAGGAACACGCCGGGCATGGTGGCGATCCACCAGGCATTGAGAAGATACTTCCGGCCATCCGCGATGATATTGCCGAAGGTCGGGGTCGGCGGCTGGACGCCCAGGCCGAGGAAGCCGAGGGTCGATTCAAAAATCATCATTCGGGCCACATCAAGCACGGAGGTAAAGATCACCGGCGGGAGCAGCAGCGGCAGAAGCAAGCCGATGATTATGCGAGCATCGGTCGAGCCACCCAGCCTTGCTGCGCGCACGTATTCCCGTTGTCTCTCCGTCATCACGATACTGCGCATGATGCGCGCGTAGACCGGCCAGCTCGACAGGCCGAGGACAAGAACGATAGCGGGAATTGTCGGGCGTGAGACACCAAGGACGGCGATCGCCAGAATGATCATCGGTATTGAAAGCTGCGCGTCTGTAAGACGCATGATCAGCATGTCTATGCGGCCGCCGAAATATCCGGCGATGGTTCCGAGGGCGCAACCAATGATGAGCGTCACGGCAACAGAGACGATGCCGATCAGGAAAGAATAGCGCAGGCCGACAAGCGAGCGAACCAGCATGTCGCGGCCGATCTGGTCAGTGCCGAGCGGATGGGCCCAGCTCCAGTTGTCTCCGATGAAAAGCGGTGGCAGGAGGCGCGCCTTCACATCCATCTTGGTGGGGTCGATACCGCTGATTTCAGGATAAAGAGCGGCTGCGATCGCAAGCAGGAGGAAGACTGCAAGGCCGATGCGAAAACCGGGCGTTGAGGCGGCGCGGTCAAAGATGCGCCGTGCAATCGAGCGGCCTGCGGCCTTCGATATGAGCGGGGTGTTGAGTGCCGATGTGATGGACATCAATATTCAAGCCTCGGATCGATGGTGGTTGCGACGAGATCGACAATGATGTTGATCAGGACAAAAATTGCACTGGTGACGATGGCAATGCCCTGGATCAGGGGGAAGTCGCGCTGCAGCACGGCGTTGATGGTGAGAAGACCCAGTCCTGGATAATCAAAGATGTATTCGACGATAATGACGCCGCCGAGAAGGCCCGAGAACTGCACGCCGAGCAGATTGAGCAACGGTACCGAGGCATTGCGCAGCGCGTGGTTGGAAATGATCCGAGCCTGGCTCAGGCCACGCACGCGTCCGACCGAAACATAGGGCTCCATCATCTGCCCCGACACGGAACTGACCAGCGTGCGGATCAGGACCGGCGACAATTCGACCGCCAGTACGATGGCAGGCAGTATCGTATAGGCAAAGCCCTGATAGCCGATCGCTGGCAGCCAGCCGAGCTTGACTGAGAAGAGCAGTGCCAGAACGATGCCGAGCCAGAAATTCGGCAGTGAGATGAAGACCGAGGAAATGTAGAATGCCAGCTTGTCGGGCCATCTGCCGATCGACAGTCCACCGGCAATGCCGACGATCGCCGAAAAGATCAGCGCGATCACCAGTGTAACGGCAGCAAGCTGGAGCGTCATTGGCAGGGCGTCGAAAATCAGGTCGAAGACCTTTGCGCGCTCGCCGCGGGTCGTGTCGTTGAATGTGGCTCCACCTGTCGACGCGCCGTTCGCCGGGCGCACGAAGGATTGACCGAGATCGCCGCGAACGACGCCGCTCATATACCGGCCGAATTGCACGGGGATGGGATCGCGCAGGCCCATATCAGTCGCGATCTTCTCAATCAGCGCCTCGGGCGCCATGCCGCCCGCCATGAGGCGCACCGGATCTCCCGGCACCACCCGCAACAGGGTGAAGATCAGCAGGGAGACGAGGAATATGATGATGACGCCTTGGAAAAGGCGCCGCACCAGGAAGTTCACGGCAAACATTCAGCCACTCCGCTCGGAAACTCACGTGAAAGTCTGCACGCCCCCTCAGGAAAGGTGGCGTGCACATGAATGCCGTCAGGCAGCTGGTTTGGCGGCGTCGATCGATCCGTCCGGATAGATGTACATGCCTTCAAAGTCCTTCTGCATGGCGTGGATCATTACCGAGGTGAACAAGGAAAGCGCCGGCATTTTTGAGGCTATGAGCGGCATGGTTTCCTCCTCGAGGATTTTCTTGCGTTCCTCCAAAGTTGGTGCCGAACGCTCCTTGTCGAGACTGGCATCGATATCCTTATCCTCGATGCCGCAGATGCGGTGAGAAGTGGAGTGGAAATGGGTGCGCAGCACGAGGTCCGGTTCCGGAGAGGCCGTCGACCAGCCGCAATCGACCATGTGCCCCGGGCCGCCGCCGGGCCGATGATAAAGCTGCTCGTTCCAGGCTGCGGGCTCAAGGACGGTTAGGCTGACGTTGAAGCCCTGCTCCTGCAACATGGCCGTGATCATCTCGCCATATTCCTTGGTCTTCGGGTAAAAACCGACAGAGGTAATGTATTCGAGCGGCGGTAGCCCTTTGCCGTTCGGGAAACCGGCTTCGGCGAGCAGGGCCTGTGCCTTTTCCGGGTTGAATTTCGGATAGTCGGGTAGATCGACGTAGCCGAACTTGACCGGCGATACGAAGTTGGATGAGGCGTGGCCGGCCGACCCCATCAACTCCATGATCATGTCCCGATCGATTGAATGGCAGGCCGCTAGACGGATACGCGGATCGTTAAAAGGTGGTTTCGAGCAGCGGAACCACAGATACTTGTTTTCGACCGAAACGACCTTGTTGATGAATATCGCTGGATTGTCCTTGATCGAGTCCACCTGTTCCGGCTCCAGCCGCTCGACAATCGCAGCCTGACCATTCATCAACGACAGCATTCGGGTGGTGGAGTCACCGGTGAAGGTGAAGTTGATGCCGGGAATGGCGGGTTTGCCTTTAAAATAGCCGTCATAGGCCTCCATCACGGTGTCGTTGCCGCGCTGTTCGACAAACTTGAACGGGCCGGTCCCGTTGAGCCGCTGGGAGAGTGGTCCACCGGGTCCGCCGGCTATATCCTTGGCTGACATGATCGGCAGGAAGGATGCGAGGAAGATGAAGAGGTGGGCCGGATAGCCGCCCTTCGATGTGTCGATGATGACGGTGAAGTCATCAGGTGTTTCGATGCTCAGGGTTTCGGTGGGGCCGGGATACCACTGTGCCGGCCGGTCCGCCCGCGAACCATATTCAAAGGTTGCCTTGACATCTTCCGCCTTGAACGGCTTGCCGTCATGGAACACGATGCCTTCGCGCAGTTTGATCTGAAGACGGTGCGGATCAAGCAGCTTGATGTCGGTTGCCAATTCGTAGACGACCGCACCTGGGTCGTCGAGCTTCATTGGCGTGCGGGTGAGGAAACCCATCACGAAACCTTCGATGTTCTTCTGCGACAGTGTGGTGTGAGCGGTCGGGTCCCAGTTGCCGGTGATGTTTTCAGCCGACAGGAAGGTCATCGTCTTGCCAGCCTGTGCAAAAGCCGACGAAATGAAAAAGTCAGGATTGATCTGCATATAGCCGGCGACGGCGGCGGCGCCAACAGAGCCTTGAAGGAAGCGGCGGCGACTGAATTCTGAACCCATCGAGTTCCCCTTTTCTATTTTGAGCAAACCGTCAAATCAGTCAAAACGGTCAAATCAGTCATAAGCAAAAGGCGTGCCAATTCGATTTTTCCGTCAAAACCCAGCTTGTGGTCAGTGTGATTTGTGGGATTTGACCATTTATTGGTCGATTGAGAAAGAATTAGTCGACAGGCGCGACCGCTGAAAGCGCTAGCGTGGCTGTTCCCCTTTAGAGACACTGATCCTTGCTGCCCGTGGCCAGACGGCACGCGGGACAAAGATCACCGGCGCCTGCAGGCGGGGGTGCTTCTGGAGCTTGGGTGAAGACTTCGTTTTTATACAGGCCCTATTCAAAGCGAACAGGCAGTTTTCGGGGCAATGCCGAGCAGCACGTCTTGCTGCATGCAGATTTTTGTGCGGGTTACGGTGGCGTTTAGCGGTGTTACCAAGCATCCTCGTAGATGCCGGCAACATCCGATAGCGACATCTCGCGCGGATTGTTGACCAGCAGGCGGGTCTGCTCCATTGCGTTTTCAGCCAGCAGAGGAATTCCCTCCTTTGGAATTCCGACATCCCTCAGCCGTACAGGAAGATTAAGGCGCGCGGGCAGCATCGCGAGTCCTTCGATGAATCCGGATAGACGCTCCATCTGGTCGGCAGATTGGAGATGCGCAAAAAGGTACGGTGCCAGTTCCGCATAAGAATCGCCGCACGCTGGTGCATTGAAGCGCAACACGTGCGGCAGTACCAGGCTGTTGGAAAGACCGTGGGGAACGTGGTAGCGGCCGCCGATCGGATAGGCGAGAGCATGTACGGCCGCGACGGGCGAATTGGCAAAGGCCTGCCCGGCCAACATGGAACCTAGCAACATCGACTGTCTGGCGGCGAGATCGGCTCCGTTCTCAACCGCTATTGTGATGTTTGCCCCGAGAAGACGGAGAGCTTCCTTTGCAAGAACGCGGGAAACCACATTGTTGTTTGCACTGGCGGACGTAAACGCTTCTATGGCGTGGACCATCGCGTCAATCCCCGTCGCTGCGGTCACAGCCGGCGGAAGACCGATCGTCAGGTTCGCGTCGAGAACAGCGGCGTCCGGCAGCAGGACCGGTGATACAACCCCCTGTTTTTGATCTGCCCCGGTGGTAACGATGGAAATGGGCGTGACTTCCGATCCGGTCCCCGCTGTTGTCGGCACAAGCACCAGCGGCAGACGGCCACCCGTCACCTTGCCAACGCCGTAAATATCCTCAAGTGCTTCGCCACTTCTGGCGAGAAGGGCGACGAGCTTGGCGACATCGAGTGATGAGCCGCCGCCGATGCCCAGCACGCCTGTAACGCCAAATTCGATCGCCTGCGCCAGGGCGGCGTGAATGATGGCTTCCGGTGGGTCGGCGATAACGCCGGCGAAGATTGACGTTTCAGCGCCGGTTTCCGCAAGGTGGGCGAGGGCCGGCTGAGCGAGCCCTGCCTTCACGACCCCGTCGTCCGAAACCACCAGAACCCGCGACCCGAGCAGGGCGCGAAGCTCCGAAATCCGTGCGATGGAGCCCGGTCCCGCGATGATCTGCGGGACGGTTGTGAAGGTGAATGAGGACATCGGGCCGCCTTTCACTGGTGCCATTTGACCAGAGGCTGATAATGATGCGGCTGACGCATGACGACAAGGTCCTTTCGCCTGACGATGTTTGTCGGATAGGGCGTGTCGAGATTGGTGGTATCGACGACAGCAGCGGCGATCCCCTGCTCATCGAGAATGGGCGATTCCTGACGGGGAAAGGCAAAGGAATCCGGCCCAAAGACTGCGCTCTTGCCCAGATATCCCCTTTCCGTGTCCAGCACATTGGCAAAGGCGAAATAGACGTTGTTTTCGCCACCGCGCACCCGTAGCGCATGCCAATGAAAAGGATCTGCCCCTTTGGGGATCGGATAGTTGTGCGGGATCTTGGTGCCCGCATGGCTGCCGGTGAATATTCCGGCGATTGCAGAAGGGCAGGCGACCAGATCGCAGCCCATCAGCGAAAGCGAGCGGATAGCTTCCGGATAAAGCGCGTCATGCCCGATCGCGAGACCCACCCGTCCGATGGCGAGATCGTAGATTTTCCAATCGTCGCCCGCCGTTGCCCAACTGTCGGCGACGCCCAGATGCGTCTTGCGATAGCTTCCCACCAATCCCTCGGGACCCGCAAGGACCGCGCTGTTGTAGACCTTGTCTCCGTCCGCTTCGGCAAACCCTGCGACGAGATAGAAACCGAGCTTCATTGCCAGGCGCACGAAGGCGGAGACCGTCGGGCCCGAAAGCGGTTCCGCCCGGGAACCGGGAGCCTCAAGCCCGGTCAGCGACAGTTCCGGGAAAACCAGAATATCTGGCGCTGTGGTCGCCTTTGCCTCGGTGGCCAACGCGCTGATCTGGGCAATATTATCCGCTATCACCGGGGATGGGGCGAACTGGGCAACGGCTGCGCGCGATTTGCGCCCCGGCGGAATGGGCTGATAACCGTAGAGGCGGAAGTAGTCACCCGGATTCCAGGTGAAACTGTTGGTCATCATGTTCATGTAAAGCTCGGGCCGGCGCGACTCGAATACCGGTTCGCTCAGGACTTCGCGACGGCGCGCGCGGGCAAGATCGATCTGGCTATAGGCAATTCCGTCGCCTGTATCGATCGCTGCTGCAACTGTCCCATCAGGCTCGATCACGCAGCTTCCTCCGGAGAACTGCACGGTTCTCTCCAGTCCCCACCTGTTGCTTTCGATGACATAGCAGGCGTTTTCGAAAGCGCGGTTGATCCAGTAGGGGGCGGGCGCGCGCTCCTGCAGCCAGTTGGAAATGTGGCAGATGACGTCGGCGCCGCCCAGGGCCTCCAGCCGCGCCGTTTCGAAGAAGTGCAGATCCATGCAGACCAGCATCGAAATTCGGCCGATTTCCGTTTCAAACACCTCATGTACGATATCGCCATTCGCAGCCCACTTTGGCTCAGCGATATACGGATGCGACTTGCGGTGCCGGCCAACGACGCCGTCCGGACCGATCAGAACGGCTGTGTTGTAATAGAGGTCGCTCGACGGATCGACTTCCGGCATGCCGACGACGATATAGCAGCGGTGCTTGCGGGCAATCGCATGGAAAATATCGGTGGTCGGCCCGGGGACAGTCTCGACGAAAGGTTTCACCTCGGCCCTGTCGAACCAGCAATAGCCGGTCGTTCCCATTTCGGGCGTGACGATCAGGCGCGCCCCTGTCTGCGCCGCTTCCTCGCAAAGGGCCGTCAGCCTGTCGATATTGCGTGCCTTTTCGAACATGGTCGGTTCGAACTGGATAGTAGCGGCGGTGTAGCTCTGTGTGGATGTCATGATTGTTCCCATTGTCTCTGTGAAAGGTCGGCCTTTTTCAGACGGCCATATGGCGGTGAACGAGTGCGTCGGAGAGCATGTCGATGGCACCTGTCGCAACCACGGCGCCTTTTTCGAGCATGGCGAAGTGGTGGGACGCCTGGCGCGCAAATGCGACGTTTTGCTCGACGAGGATGATCGTCATGCCGATCTCCCGGTTGAGCCGGATAATGATCTTTTCAATCTCCTCGACGATGGAGGGCTGGATGCCTTCGTTGGGTTCATCGAGAAGCAGTACTTTCGGGTCGGCGGCCAGCGCGCGTGCGATGGCAAGCTGCTGTTGCTGCCCGCCCGAAAGCACGCCGCCGGGCCGGTCCAGATTGGCCATCAGGTAGGGAAAAAGTTCCGGCACCAGTGCTGGAATTTCGCGTTTGCCATCCGCTCGCGCAAAGGCGCCCATGAGGATGTTTTCGCGGATAGTGAAATCGGGGATAATCTCCCTGCCCTGGGGGACATAGGCGATGCCGGCCCGCGCCCTCCTGTGTGTCGGGGATGCGCCGATGTCCTTGCCCTGAAGACGCATCTCGCCCGTCATGCGATCGGTCAGCGCCATCAATGTTTTCAAGAGGGTGGTCTTGCCGGTGCCGTTGCGGCCGAGAATGCTTGTGACCTTGCCGGTCGGAACATCAATGGTGACACCGTGCAGAATGTGGCTGCGTCCGTAATAGCTGTGCACGTCTTTCAGGGTCAGCATCAGGATATTCCTTTCGAACCGAGATAGGCTTCACGGACTTTGGGATTGTGTTCGATATCGCCGACGCTGCCTTCCGCCAGAACCTCGCCCAGATGAAGGACGGTGATGCGCTCGGCGATTTCACGCACGAAACCCATGTCGTGCTCGACGACGATAATGGTGTGGCGGCCTTTGAGATTTTTGATGATCTTGGCTGTCTTGCGGGTTTCCGCCTGGGTCATGCCAGCCGTCGGCTCGTCCAGCAGGATGACCTTGGGGTCCTGCACGATGAGCATGCCCAGTTCCAGCCATTGCGTCTGGCCGTGGCTGAGATAGGCGGCGGTCAAGTCCGCTTCGGCTTCCAGGCCGGTCAGCGCGAGCGCCTCATCAACGCGGTTTGTCTCCGCACGCGAAAACCCGAACCGGAGATTGGCGAACACCGATGGATTGCGGCAATTGGCCACTTCCAGATTCTGCCGCACGGTGAGATCACGGAAAACGCTGGGGATCTGGAATTTTCGGCCGATCCCGGCGCGGGCGATCCTGTGTTCGGGCCAGTTGGTGATGTCGGTATCGTAAACAAAGACCTTGCCCTGCGTGCTACGGGTCTTGCCGCTGATGAGATCCATCAGGGTCGTCTTGCCGGCGCCGTTCGCGCCGAGCAACACCCGCAATTCACCATCACGGACGGTGATGCTGACATTGTTGACGGCTCTGAAACCGCCGAAATCGACGCCGAGACCGTCGATGGTCAACGCGATTGCACTCATATCACAATGCCTCACTTTGTTGCTGCAACGATGGAGACGACGCTGATGGCTTAAGGCGGCGGACGAGCTGCCGCAGAACATCATGCGCGACGCCGCCGAGGCCACGCGGCATGAACAGGACGACGAGGACGAAGATGAGGCCGATGATCGCTTTCCACGCCTCCACCAGTGCTTCGGTTTCACTCACCTCGGCCTCGATCATGTTGATCAGGATCGCGCCGATGCAGGCGCCGAGCAGGGAGGAGCGCCCGCCGACGGCAGCCCAGACGACCATGGTCACCGAGAAAGACAGGTCCATGAAGGTGGGTGAGGCAAACTCCGCGACGACCACGTAAAGCATGCCGGCAACACCTGCGATCGCCGCCGAAATGACAAAAAAGAACACCTGGTAGAGTGAGACGTCGAAGCCGAGATAACGGGCGCGGACCTGATCGTCGCGGATCGCCTGCAGGATCGTGCCCGCGCGGGTCTCCACCACAAGACGCGCTCCGATGAGCGCCAGCGACAGGCATATGGCACACAGATAATAGGTCGCCCGGCTGTAAGGGTCGAATTCAATGCCGCCGATCGTCAGCCAGCCGAGGTCCGTCAGACCGTTGAAGCCATTTGTCACCGGTTGCGCATCGACCATGACGAGACGCACGAGCAGAACGAGTGCCAGCGTGATGATCGACACGAAGACACCGGAGATGCGTTTGCGGAAAACCAGCATGCCGAGTGCGCCGGCGATCATCACGGGAAGCACGATGCCGAGCACGAGGCCCACCGTCTGACTTTGAAACGGAAGCCAGAGGAAAGAGCCCTTGTTGATGCAGCATAGTTCCGTCGGTGCGCCGGGTTCGGCGTTCCATAGCATGAAATCGGGAACAGGCCTGTCGGAGCCCTGTTGCAGACTGGTCGCGCTGGACAGCTTCAGCGACATGGCGAGCATGTAGGCGCCGAGACCGAAGAACAGCCCCTGACCGAGATTGAGAATGCCCGCATATCCCCATGTCAGTGCGATGGCGACGCCGAGCATGCCATAGACAAGATACTTGGAGATACGGTTCAGCCAGAATTCGTCACCGAAAAAGGGTGCTGCAAAGATCAGCGCGATGAAGACGACATAGGCGGCGATCTGGAATTTTCGTTCGATGCTCATGTTAGCGCCCCTTGAACGAGAACAGCCCGCTGGGCTTGACGAGAATCACAATGATGACGACCCCGAAAACCACCGCGCGCGCCAGAATGTCGTTCGTGCCGATGGCCACCAGTGCATTGATCTCGCCGAGAAGCCCTGAAGACAGGGCGGTGCCGAACAGGCTGCCGACACCGCCTGTCACCACGACCATGAAGCCGTCGACCACCATCGTTGTGCCCATGTCAGGGAAAACAGTCTTGAAGCCGGACATCATCACGCCGGCGACGCCGGCGAGACCGGAACCGAAGGCGAAGGTCAGGGCGTTGATGCGTTTCACGTCTATGCCGCAGGCCGCAGCCATTTTTGGATTGCGGATGATGGCGCGAACCTGCATGCCCGCCGTGGTTCGGTAGAGTATGAACCACGTCGCCAGCGTCAGCACGGCAGTCACCACAATGATGAAGGTGCGGTAGGCGTTGATGTCGGCATCGGCGAGCCGGAACGTGCCCTGCAGATAAGAAGGCACCGCGACGTTTTGCAGTCCGGCTCCAAGGCCTTCGATGTGAATACCGAAAAAAGTGAGGCCAAATTCCAGCCTTACCGCCTGCTGCAGAAGGATGGCGATGCCCCAGGTGGCAAGCAGCGTATCCAGCAGGCGGCCGTAGAGCCGCCGCACGACCACCCGTTCTATCGCCAGGCCAAGCAGGGCGGTGATGACGAAGGCAAGCGGTATTGCGAGCAGAAGACTGGTTTTAAGCCAGATGCCCGAGAGAACGGCGACATATGCACCGATCATGACCATTTCGCCGTGGGCCATGTTGATGACGCCCATGGCGCCGTATGTGATGGCGAGACCAAGTGCCACCAGAAGAAGGATCGAGCCGAGACTGAGGCCGATGAAAAGAATATCGAGCATAACGCCACCGTTCATGAGAAGGGCGGGCCAGACTTTTTCCTGCTCCTTGCCAATCCCGAAGCGGGTTGACGCCACGCAGAGGAAAAAACGCAGATCCGCCTTGCCGAGACACGGTCCCACCAGGCATGCCTGGCGGGACGATGCGGGGAAGGGATCAGCCCTTGAGCTTGGTTGCGTCGAGACCGTTGACGGTGCAGAAGAGATTGCTTTCCGTCTCGCCATAGGCCGAATAGGGTAACGGCTTGATCGGCGCCGGATAGGCGTTGACGACCTTGCTTTGGCCATCCGGCTGCCATTGCCCGATGCGCGGTGTCAGCCAGCAATGCAGGTTGTCGGGGTCGGTCGTCACCTTGCCGCCGGGCGCGTCATAGGTCTGGCCGCGTATGCCGGCCCGGATCGCATCGGCAGACAGATCGCCGGATTTCTCGACTGCCTGTTTCCACAGAAATACCTGGAAATAGGCGGCCTCAAGCGAATGGTATGTCACGGCTTTCGGGTCGTTTACGAATTTTCTGAAGCGCTCGATGAAGCTTTTGTTCGCAGGCGTTTCGATCGACATGAAATAGGGGAACGATGTGTAGCTGCCCGCCGCATATTCGGCCCCCATGGCCGCGATCTCGATTTCGGATGTCACTGTCGCGCAGATCGGGATTGTCTCCTGCGACAGTCCCTGGTTCTTGAATTCTCGATAGAAGGCGATGATCGAGTCGCCGACAACGTTGGAGAGAACAACGTCCGCGCCGGACTCCTTGATCTTGCTGACCATGACCGCCCACTCCGAGTGGCCGAGTTCCAGATATTCGTCCGCCACCCATTCTGCCCCGGCCGCCTCGATGAGTTTCTTGGAAACCTTCGCCATCTCGCGCGGATAGACATAGTTCGAGCCAACGATGAAGAACTTCTTCTTGCCCAGTTTCTCCACGATCCAGGGAATGTAATTGGAGAGCTGCTGGTTCGGAACTGCACCCGAATAGACAACGTTACGGGAGCACTCGAAGCCTTCATAATGCGTCTGGTAAAACAGCATTGCGCCGCGTCGTTCGAAGATCGGCAGTACGGCCTTGCGGCTGGCGGAGGTGTGGCAACCGAACACGGTGGAGATCTTGTCCTTGAGGATCAGTTTCGAGGCCTTTTCGCTAAAGGTCTTCGGATCGGAGGCACCGTCTTCAACGACGACCTCGACCTGCCGACCGAGCACGCCGCCGGCCGCGTTGATTTCGGCCACGGCCATCATGACGCCGTTGGCCAGAAGCTTTTCAGCCACGGAAAGGCCACCCGTCTGCGAGTAGAGCGCGCCGACCTTGATGGCATCGGCGGCAAAGGCCCGGCCGCCGAGAGCCGGCAGGGCGAGTGCGGCGGAAGCGGTAGCTGCGGTTTTCAGAAATTCACGTCTGTTGAACACCATCTTGGTTCCCCTTTTTTTGATTGGCGCACGCAGCGGCATTGCCCGGCTCAGGGCCGGGGCTTTCATGCCGAAACAGTATTGGAGGGCTGACGTCACTGTCAGCAGACAACAAAAAACCCGCGAGGCTTGTCACAGCCTGCGGGCACCTTTGCCATCACCGCATCACGGCTACGCCGCGTGCAACATCGGCACATGGCTTCAAAGAAGAAGGGATGTGCCGGAGGTGTTCGTCTGGAACACTTGAAAAACTAATCATGTTTTGGGGGTGGGCGCAAGAGCTGTTCGGCGCTTATAATTGAATTGGCGATTTCATCAATCGGAACGCGTCGGGCCATCGCCTCCTCGCGCATTTGGCGGTACGCTTCACTTTCGCTCGTGCCGCGCTTGGCCATCAAAATTGCCTTTGCCCGAGCGAGCTTCTGGTCTCCGAGAACCTTGCGCTTGTATTTGCGCGCCTCCTTGACGAGCTTTTGGCGCTCGAGCCAGAGGCTGCGGGCAATGGCGAGATTGGTGAGCAAGCCAAACGGTTTGATCGGTCTTTCGACAATGGCGAGTGCGCCGCTTTCCAACACGATCTGCAACGTCGAAGGGTTTTCGTAACCGACGATGGCCAACATCG
This sequence comes from Agrobacterium tumefaciens str. B6, assembly GCF_001541315.1. Taxonomy (GTDB): domain Bacteria; phylum Pseudomonadota; class Alphaproteobacteria; order Rhizobiales; family Rhizobiaceae; genus Agrobacterium; species Agrobacterium radiobacter. The sequence goes on from NZ_LMVK01000011.1 coordinate 64,831, forward strand.
TCGGAGCCGGATTGGGGAGGCATTTCAGCAGGCGTTCGATTTCCGGTCGCGCCTCATCTTCCATTGCGAGGAAGACCACATCTGTGCCAAGCGGCAATTCGGCAGGCACGGGCCAGAGGCAATTGACGGTGCAGCCGATACGCCGCAGGTGATCGACCAGAAACTCCCCTTCGGACGTCCGGGGATGAATAACAAGAACCTTGAGATCCCGCAAATCTCTAAGAAGGGCGAAAGACATGTTGCTCCCTCTCAGACCTTGACACGATGCGGAAAAGTCTGCGTCAGGTCCGGGCGATATTCGCGCATGAAGGGATCTGGCGCCACGCGCAGCGAAGGATCGTAGACGATGTCATAGCCGCCCTGCGCGTTCACCCTTGCCACTCGCGGCCAAAGGTGCGTGTGGTTGGTTAGCCGGTCTACTTTCACAGCGCCCTGCGGGGCATCGTACTCGACTTCATATAGGGCTGGCAGCAACTGCTCAAGACCGTCGCTCCCCGCTTGCTGCAACGCCGCTGCATAAAGATAAACCTGGAAATAAGCTGCTTCTGCCGGGGCGGTCGGTAGCATCTCCCGTCCATATTGCCGCTGGAAAGCGTCGACGAAGGCGCGGGCGCGGGGCGTGTTGAGCGAGGCAAAGAATGGGGCGGCCGTAATATGGCCTTCGGCGACGTCCGGTCGCATGCGGATCACGTCGGCCTCGCTGGTCGATTGGCTTGCGATCGGCATTGTCGCTGAATTAAAGCCCGCTTCCTTGAAAGCTGTATAGAACGGGATGATGCCGTCGCCTACGATCGTCGAATAGATGACATCAGGCCTGGCTGCCTCGATGTGACGGATTATCCTGGCGATATCTTCAGTTTTGAGGTTCAGCGGGACGTACATCTCGTCGAGGACTTGACCTCCGATTTGAAGGAAGAGATCGCTGATCGTCCGGTTTGATTCATAAGGATAGACGTAGTTCGAACCGACGAGAAAAACCCGCTTTCCGTAGCGCGTGGTCAGGAAATCAACCAGTTGAACGGAGTTTTGATTAGGGGCGGCGCCGGTGTAGATGCAATGCCGGGAGTATTCAAATCCCTCGTATAGTGTCGGATAGAACAGTAACGCATTACGAGCCTCGATGACGGGCAAAGCGGCTTTGCGGGTGCTCGACATATGGCAACCGAAAACCACTCGGACCCTGTCTTCATCGCAAAGCTTGACCGCAAGTTCTTTATACAGGTTGGGTGTTGATCGTGGATCATAGGCCACAGGTTCGATCGCTCGGCCAAGCACCCCACCAGCCGCGTTGATTTCAGCGATCGCCAGTAGGCACGCCGCCCTCTGGGTACTCTCCACGGCTCCAGTCACGCCCGTTTCAGAGAAAAGCACACCGACCCGCCAATTTTCTGAAGTCATCATCGCCACCAAAAAATAAAAAAAGCCCCCGCCCGTTTCCGGTCGAGAGCTACCCTGCCCATGGATATCAGCGGCTCACTTAAGCCTGTTGTCGCATGATGTCAGTTTCCTCGTTCGGTGACAATAGCCAAAGGATGACCCTTGATCGTTGTCCTGGAGTTGGGTGCCAGCGGTGATCGCCAGCATGCCCGTTAGTCTTTTACAACGCATACGCCTTGAGCTGATCGTCAAGCCTTATGAGGTGGTCGCCGAACGGTCCTTCAATTTTCGGGGGTATCGCTCAAGCGGTTAGGTCTGTCTGGACGTGTTCGAGCAGATCAAAATGATCTACAACCCCAAATGAGAGCACACCAGGATCAGGATGCTGCCGCCCGTCGAGTTCGAGAAGCGGTAGAATATCCAACCCGAGGGTGCCTAAAAAACTCGGGACTATTGAACGAGGGATGCACCTTATGATGACGATCAAACGCATCGCGCTGGCAAGCCGCCCATTGGCCGAGCCATCGCATGAAAATTTCCGACTTGAGGACGCCGAGTTGCGCGAAGCAGCCGAGGGCGATGTCACGGTCCGTGTTCTCTATCTTTCGCTCGACCCTTACATGCGTGGGCGTATGAGCGACGCCAAATCCTATGCCGCGCCTGTACCCGTCGACGGCATCATGGAGGGCGAGACGATCTGCGAAGTTGTGAAGTCGAGGCACAATGGTTTCGGGCCTGGCGACATCGTGCGCGGGCGGACCGGTTGGTGTACGGGCGCGGTCATCAATGGGGACTTGCTACGAAAGGTCGAGACGCACGGCGCGCCGGTCACGACCGCGATCGGCGTACTCGGCATGCCGGGATTTACTGCATGGAGTGGTCTGAAGTTCATTGGCAAACCGAAACAGGGTGAGACGGTCGCGGTCGCTGCAGCCTCTGGGCCCGTGGGTTCGATGGTCGGAGAGCTTGCAAAGCTTTACGGGGCGAGGGCAGTCGGTATAGCTGGTGGACCCGACAAGTGTGCGTTCGTCAAGGGTGAACTTGGCTTCGACAGCGTGGTTGATCATCGCTCGGAGGATTTCGTACGCGATTTGAACGCTGCCTCTCCAAACGGGATTGATGTCTATTTCGAGAAACGCGAAAGCGGGAAGAAGAAAAGAAGCAAGACCCCAAACCTGGTCCTCAACCAGTCCCCCCTCCGCCTCTCGGTCCAAGCACTAGGGTTGATGATAAGAAAAGACGACGTAAAAAATGTCTTATCGGCCCTTACGACGAAATTAAAGAGGAGTGTTCAGGCGCAGGCGACTACGCCCACCACGTTGTCGCCGACATGACATACCGTCTGGGCGATCGTCCAGGCAAAGTAACGACGGAGAGAGTGCCTAACGCTCCTACCGAAGGCGAAGGTGAGTCAATTTGCCTGACTGAAGCCCAACACAGCAGAAAAAACGGCTCTGGCGGTGTGCACGAACTAACCAGGAACGAACTGAAAGGGATTGATCATCCGGATTTCCCGGGAACAGCTCCTATGGAAGATATCTTGTTAGCGTCTCAAGATGCGCTACTGGCAACCAATGGAATCGACAAAGCCTGTGCAGAAGCGGCGAATGCCCGGGCGGAAGAACAGGTGAAGAAGAAGACAGGCCTTTCCGCTCCGGGAAGGACGAAGGAAAAACCGCTTCCAACGGGCAAAATCGCTGATGTACTTCGTGCTGGAAAATACCCGTAAAAAGGAGAGACCTTCTTGGATGACATTCCGAATGACGAGCAAGATTTCGAAGAACTGTACGGTAAATGGGAGCCCAAATTCTATCAGGCATCCATGGCAGACACCGACCGCCATTTCGCTGCTCTGGTGGGTGGACCGCGTTGGGACGATCCATACACGATCATTCTAATGCGCGACACTGTTGAACAAACATTCTCGCGATCGGATGTTCGCAGGGAGTTGCGCGACATCCGCGTGATACCGTCGTCGAAAGACAATGTCGAGCCTTCCTATGTCACGATCAGCCTGCAGGGCGACATTTACGTTGTCAGTCCAGACGGTTCACAGCATTTCATTATCCCCGGAACTCAAGCCGAATCCGAGACCGCGCCTGAAATCGATTTCCGCTCCATTCTTCCTTATGACAATCGTTGGCTTGTGGCAGGCAGCGAGAACTTCTTGAAGCTCGGAAAAGGCGGGAGTTGGGAGGACGTGTCTCCGTCGCTTACGACTGAATATCCCTACTCGGGGACTGAATGGGCCATTCTAGGCAAAAACGTCAAAGGTGAGATCTTTATCGTTGCGATCCAGAGACCGAACCAACGATACTTTACCCTTTACCCGGGCCATCCTCTATATCGAAGTGACATGACGGAAGACGAACGCTTTGAACGGAAAAAGAGATTGAGAGCTGAAAAGGGTACCCATCCTGTTCTAACGACGCTTTTTACAGGAACACCTGGCAGTTGGAAACGTCAGGAGTTACCTGAACGGATTGCCAAGGCTTCACCACCATACGCATGGGTGGCCGCCATCACTTCCGACAAGCAGGGCAATGATTATCTGGTTGGCTCCGACGGTCTGGTCATGATTGGAACACCAGAAAGCGGTTTTTCGGAGATTTCATCGTTGCCGGATCGCGAAAAGCATTACTCTGATGCTGCTTATCTCGACGGCAAGTTGATCCTCATTGCTGACTCGGAACTGTTTCGTTTCGATGGACATTTAGCAAAAACCTTTACACCAAAGGTGAAGCTCCAGCTCGGGAGCAAACGGGTTCAGCCATCAGCGATTTTTGCCCGGGAAGACAGACTGCACGTGTTTGATTACGGAAACCGGATCTTTTCTCTCGTTGAGGGAGAATGGAGAGAGTATGCGATTCCAAACGAGTTGCTCGAGCGTCCTTTCAAAGCCAGAAAGCCGTAGATTGTCGGATGTGTGTAAGCGGATCATCATCGATCTCACAAAGGCCCATCTCTGGGACATCGCCGCAATCGGCGCGTTGGACAAGATCGTATTGAAGTTTCGTCAGGCGGGCGACGAGGTCGAGGTCCTCGGCTTCAAGGCGAGTGCTGATATGATTGACCGCTTCGCGCTGCACGACAAGGATGAGCGGCTTGCGGCAAGCGCCTCACTACACTGAACAACGTGGCTGCGTACATTTGTGCGCAGCCATCTGTCCCGCGAATGTTGCCTCTTGGTCTGCTCCAAGATTGAATGATTCCAAGGCAAAAGCTGCAAGCAGGGCTCTGGCGTGAAGCAAATTCTCCTGTGTGAACTTGTCAGAATTCGAACAAAGAGGGAACAAACGGTTTGTTTGCTGAGTCCCTTTGTGCCAGAGTGGCAAAAATCGACACAGCGGAGATTCGGGAATGACGCATCAGGACGGCAAGACAGAGTTCGCGCGGCTCAGGGAGCAGGCCGGACTTACCCTTGAGGAGGCTGCGCGCGTCACCAGGGCTTCCATCCGCTCCGCCTACCGTCACGAAAACGGCGAATGCTCTCCGTCGCCGCTTGCTCTCGATATGCTCCGGCAGATGGCCGAAAGCCACCGGTTGCCGGAAAAGCCGGTCCGGTTCCGCTTTATTGACCTCTTCGCCGGCATTGGTGGTCTCAGGGTCGGTTTCGAGAGCATTGGCGGCAAATGTGTTTTCACCAGCGAGTGGGACAAATACGCGGCAGAGACCTACCGGAAAAACTTTCCCGAGGATGAGGAACACGTCTTCGCCGGTGATATCCGGGAGTACACAAAGGATGACGAGGCGCTGGCAAGGATACCCGTGCACGACGTGCTGCTGGCAGGCTTTCCCTGCCAGCCGTTCTCGATCGCCGGCGTGTCGAAGAAAAATGCACTGGGGCGTCCCCACGGCTTTCTCGATGCCACACAGGGAACATTGTTCTTCGATGTGGCGCAGATCATCCGCTACCACAAGCCGAAAGCCTTCCTGCTGGAGAACGTGAAAAACCTCCAGCGCCACGACAAGGGACGCACGTTTGCAACCATCATGAAGGTGCTCGAAGAGGAACTCGGTTACAAGGTCGTGACCCGGGTGGTCAGTGCCCGGCCATGGGTTCCCCAGGGAAGGGAACGCATCTTCATTGCCGGGTTCCGCGATCACAGCGCCGGATTCTCGTTTGATGACGTCGCTGTGCCGGAAGGCCCGGAACCGACCTTGAGCAGCATCCTGCAATCCGGCGTTGACGCCAAATACACCCTGACCCCGAAGCTCTGGGAATACCTCCAGAACTACAAGAAGAAGCACGAGGCCAAGGGCAACGGGTTCGGATTTGGTCTGTTTGGTCCCGGTGACGTCGCGCGCACACTGTCCGCTCGCTACTACAAGGATGGCTCTGAAATCCTGATCGATCAGGGGAAGGGGAACCGTCCGCGCAGGCTTACTCCGAAGGAATGTGCCCGCCTGATGGGGTTCGAGCGGGGAAATCGCGTCTGGGAAATTCCGGTGTCCGACACCCAGGCCTACAAGCAGTTCGGCAATGCGGTCGTCATGCCCGTTGTCGAGGCTATTGCAGAGGCCATGAGCCCGTGGCTGCCGGAAGCCCGGTTCGGTCAGGTGCTTCATCTTCCCGAGGCGGAGGAGGAGAAAGCCGTCGTCAATGGCTGATATCGTTCCTGCCCATGTCCGCAGCCGGATGATGTCCGGAATCCGTGGCAAGGACACGAAGCCGGAACTGCTTGTGCGCAAGGCCCTGCATGCGGCCGGCTTTAGATACAGGCTGCATGAGCGCACCTTGCCCGGAAAACCCGATATGGTGTTTCCGAAATATTCCGCCGTGGTCTTTGTCCATGGCTGCTTCTGGCATGGCCATGACTGCCATCTCTTCCGTATGCCCTCGACGCGGACGGAATTCTGGCAGGCCAAGATCTCGGGAAACGTGGCGCGTGATGTGAGGGCGACTGCCCTTCTTCGGGAGACCGGCTGGCGTGTCGGTACCGTGTGGGAGTGCGCGCTCAAGGGCAGGGAGAAGTTGCCGGTTGATGATATTGTTGCCGCCCTTGCGGTATGGCTGCGCGGTGAAACACCTGAACTGGAAATCCGGGGCCTCGCAGCATGATTGATACCCTTGAGGCCCTTGCCGGGTTGCTGCGCCAGGGTGGCGCCGAGCGAATTTACGCCAAGAAGCTTGCACCGAACGACAACTCCAAGAACCAGATTTACCTCGGCGGCGACTTTTCTGCCCTGAACGTTATTCCGCACGGTGCTGTGGAGACCGATGAAACTGATACGGCCGGGTGCGTGCGCGACCGGGCCAAGGCAAGTGTCCGTTTCTGGTGGATGGATGAAAACGGCCGCTACGAGGCCCCGAATGCCCAGCTTATTCTCTACCCGAAATACCCCGAAGTGCGGATGTCCGGCTTTCTGAAGGGATGCCGCAATGCCCCGGGCGATGTCATGCGGGTTCGCGACGAGGGCAGGGTACTTTTTCTCGGGATCACCCGTGACGGGCGGGTTCTGGGCTGCGCCGTGCCGGCCGGCAGTCCCCTGGCTAACGCCATATATGCATCCGCTGATCTCGAGCCTGCCGGTGTTTTTCTGGAAATTCCGGCGGTACCTGAAGCCGGCAGCACGAGGCAGCGGCTTCTGGAGACGCTCACGGCCATCTATGCCAAACACTGGATAGCCTCGCAGAAGCTTGGTGCCGACGGCATTGCCCGTCCCTATGTCGCGAGGAATGGTGGCGGCTATACGCTGGAGGCCGAACTAGGTATCACGCCGAACGGCTATTCGGAACCGGACTACCTCGGCTGGGAAATCAAGCAGTATGGCGTAACCGACTTTGACCGCTACCGGCCAACGAGCCCGGTAACCTTGCTCACGCCGGAACCGACCGGCGGCTTTTATCGCGAAAAGGGGGTGGAAGCCTTTCTGCGAAGGTTCGGTTATGCCGACAAGAGCGGGAAGGCGGGGCGGTTGAATTTCGGGGGAATTTATTCGAGCGCCCGCGGCTGTCACCCGGATACCGGCCTGCAGTTGCGCCTGACCGGCTACGATTTCGAATCCGGCAAGATCACCGACCTGACCGGGGGGATCGCCCTGTTGGATCAGTATGGCGAAACAGCCGCGCTTTGGCAGTACACGGGCATCATCGAGCACTGGAACCGCAAACATGCCCAGGCCGCCTACGTTCCCTCGCTGTTCCGGACGCCGCCACCTGAATATCGCTACGGGCCACGTATTCAGCTCTGCGAGCAGACGGACTTGATCCTGTTCCTGAAGGCCCTTGCCGTTGGAACCGTCTATTACGATCCGGCCATCAAGCTGGAGACCGATGTCGCGGGAAACTTCCGGATCAAGCGGCGAAGCCAGTTTCGTATCCGGCACGATCAACTCGGGCAGATGTATCACGCGACCGAGATGGTTGAGCTTTCGATCTGAAGTCTGGCTTTATAACCGAGCGTTAACGCAGTCGTTAAAAGTCAAGGCTCTGCGTCAAATTGATGTCCTTGGGATCAAAAGCTTTTTTGGTGGGCTCTTGTATGTCGGACGGGCATACGACGTGGCTGCAGGTCAACGGCACTCCTCGATACGCCGAAATGCTGCCCTGTATAACGCGAAGGTGGTCGTGCCACCGCAGATTCCTTTGTGATAAGAAATGACTTCGGTCGTGAGCGTCCGGTGAGCTGTTTTTGCTGAGCGGGGAAATCAGGCGATGTTCTGGCACTAGAACCAGCATTAGTGCTGACATTAATACCAGAACAAAGAGGTTTCATGGCTCGCATAGAGATCATTTCCGGCACCGAGCGCAGGCGGCGCTGGTCGGACGAGGCGAAGCTGAGGATACTGGCGGAAGCTGATGAGCCGGGTGCTCGCATTGGTGACGTGGCGCGGCGGCATGACGTTCATCCTGGCCAGATCCGCTTGTGGCGGAAGTCGTTCAACTATGTGGATCGACGCACGGTGTTCCTTCCAGTGGAAATCATGGAGGAGGTTGGCGTAAGTCAGGCGTCTGCCACGGTAACGAGGCTGGCGATCGTCGAGATATTGCTGCGGAACGGTCGGTGTCTGAAGGTGCCGATAGATGTCGAGTTGAAGCTGCTCGGCCCGCTGGTCGCTTGCGTGGAGGCGGCATGATCGGACCATCGGGAAATGTGCGGGTCTATCTGGCCTGCGGAGTGACCGATATGCGGCGTGGTATTGATGGTCTGTCCGCGCTGGTTGAAGCGGTCGTGAAGGAGGCGCCGGGCTCGGGCGCAATCTTCGGCTTCCGCGGAAAACGCGCTGACCGGATCAAGCTTCTCTGGTGGGACGGCCAGGGGTTCTGCCTGTTCTACAAGATTTTGGAGCGCGGATACTTTCCATGGCCGACAGCGAAAGAAGGTGTCGCGCACCTGACGCAGGCGCAGCTTTCCATGCTGGTTGAGGGGATTGATTGGCGCCGCCCGGCATGGACGTCCGCTCCTGGCCGAACGGGATAAAAGCTATATTTTGCAGGGGCATCCGAGGCTTAACGCTGGCGCGTCAGAGGCAAATCGGCTAGATTCGCGGGTATGGAAACAGCGCCGCTGGACAGTCAGGACGAGCTCACTGCTTTGCGCGCACTCGTCGCAGAACAGGCGGCAAAGCTTGAGAGCCAGGAAGCCGAGGTCATAAAGCGTGACTCGATAATCGGGCTTCTTCGTGCGCAACTGGAACTGCTCCGCCATCGCCAGCACGGCGGCTCTTCGGAAAAGATCGACCGGAAGATCGAACAGTTTGAGTTGATGCTGGAGGAGATCGAGGCTTCTCGCGCCGAGGCTGAACTGCGCTCCGGGAAAACTCCTCTGCCGGAGTTGGACGACGCGCCGGACAAGCCAAAGCGCAAACCATTGCCCGAGGGTCTCGCCACCGAAGAACTGATCTATGCGGCTCCCTGTAATTGCCCGACCTGCGGTGGCACCTCCTTCCTGAAGGCGCCCGACAGGGTGGTTCAGGTGCTGGAACACGTGCCGGCGTCGGTCAAGATTGTTCGGCATGTCGAAAAGCGCATGATCTGCAAGGAATGCGATACGACAGTGGCTGGCGAGATGCCAACCTTGCCGATCGAGCGCGGCAAGCCCGGGCCTGGATTGCTCGCCCATATCATGGTCTCCAAGTTCGATGATCACATTCCGCTTTACCGTCTCTCAGAGATGTATGATCGGCTGGGAATAGACATATCGCGCTCCGTGATGGCCGACTGGGTCGGCCGCGTATCCGCTTTGCTGACACCCATCGTCTTGTTGATCAGGGCCCACATCGCCGCGCTTGACCGAATACATACGGACGATACCCCGGTCGATGTTCTCGACCCCGGGCGGGGCAAGACAAAAACCGGCAGGGTCTGGGTCTACGTCTTCGACGGCAGTGGCTGACCTGCCACGGGTAATTTCCTCCAGATTGCATTAGAGTCCGGCCCATCAAAGGACGGACGAATGAAGAAGCAGAGATTTACTGAAGAGCAGATTATTGCGGTGCTGAAGGAGCAGGAGGCTAGCGCGAAGGTGGCCGACCTCTGCCGCAAGCATGGGATTTCGGACGCGACATTTTACAATTGGAAAGCCAAATACGGCGGCATGGAGGTTTCCGAGGCGAAGCGCCTGAAGGCGCTCGAAGAGGAGAACGCCAAGCTGAAGAAGCTGCTCGCCGAGCAGATGCTGGACGCTGCTGCACTCCGCGAGCTTCTTGCAAAAAAATGGTAGGGCCCGCCGCCAAGCGTGAAGCCGTCGCGCATCTGAAGGCCGTCATGGGCCTCTCGGAGCGGCGGGCCTGCCAGATCATATCGGCTGACCGGAAGATGGTGCGGTATCGGTCACGCCGCCCGTCAGAGGCCGAACTACGAACAAGACTGCGCGACCTCGCCAACGAGCGGCGGCGTTTCGGCTACCGGCGACTGTTTGTCCTGCTCAGGCGGGAGGGAGAGCCGTCCGGTGTCAACCGCGTCTACCGGCTATACCGAGAGGAAGGCCTGTCGGTTCGCAAGCGGAAGGCCAGGCGGCGTGCCGTCGGAACGCGTGCGCCGATACTCGTCGAAGCCAAGGCCAATGCCCGTTGGTCGCTGGATTTCGTGCACGATCAGTTCGCCTGCGGAAGAAGATTTCGCGTGCTCAACATCGTTGATGACGTGACGCGCGAATGCCTGGCGGCGATCCCGGACACCTCGATCTCCGGCCGTCGTGTTGCTCGCGAATTGACGGCGCTCCTCGAGCGGCGGGGCAAGCCCGGCATGATTGTCTCCGACCATGGCACGGAATTCACGTCGAACGCGATCCTCGCTTGGTCAAAGGAGCACAAGGTCGAGTGGCACTACATCGCACCGGGAAAGCCTATGCAGAACGGCTATATTGAGTCCTTCAACGGACGGATGCGCGACGAGCTGCTGAACGAGAGCCTGTTCTTCGGTCTCGATCATGCCCGCAGCGCCATCGCCGAATGGGCGGACGATTACAACCATTCCCGGCCGCACTCATCGCTCGGATACAAAACCCCGGCAGACTTTGCCGGGAGCATCGCCGCAACCGGCTCCAACGCTGCGCAAGATGAAGGCTACGCGTTTCCGCCGGTTGCTCCCACCGCGCCAAGTGGCGTATCGAAAACCGCCGAGGCTCTAATCGCCGTTGGATGAAGATTCAGAATCCCACGAGATGTCAACCTTCCGACTAGCCGGCATCGTAGCACGCGGTGTCGATTGCGACATCCGCATCACTGTCGCAACGAATCCCCGGCTGTCAAAAGCTCAGAAATGTATATGAAATCAAAGCATAATTGATTTGTTTTTATGTATTTCCTATACAACTCGATCAGCATCGATATTTCCGTCAGTATTTTCAAACGCAGTAGAATAGAAAATGTAGTTCGACCATGCGGAATCGGGAGATAAATCATTGATCTCATCTGTGATTTTGCCCAGCTCCTCCTCAGTATCGGGAACTGCGACCAGCTTTTTGATGAGATCCTTTAGTCTGGATTTCGCTGAATCATCGGCCATCATTTACCTGCGATATGATTGAGTGGCGTACTGGTGACCCTGATCCAGCTAAAATTTATCCATATAGGTAAGTTCGTATGTATACCGGATGGCACAACTGGAAAAAGCCTTGTCGCAGACTGCGTTCTTATCAAAAAGTACCTCTGTTCATAGAATATCGGGCTATCCACCCTTCATCGCTGTAAAGTTCACCCGTGAGACCGTCGCTGGCCGTAGCTAAATCAACTGGAGGAATCCCTCCGTTTAAAACAACCGGGAAAGACGAATCGCCTCCCTTTTCAATCAACCAAAGAAAATTGTGAATAGCTCCGTCGATTTGTGTCAATATAATATTCTTGATCGCTTCCCTCTGATCTTGATCAAATTGATCGAGTAAGGCTCGTAATTTTTTCCCCGAATTAGAATTGATTTTTCCCGAGACCATTCCATCATATTCTGAAATCGTTTGGTCTCGAACATCTTTCATAAGCAATCTTCCAAACGTATCTAAGTCCTGCGTCATTCGATCACCTCCTATTTCTTCCAAGGAATATCGGTGGGTACACGAACACCAGACGCGCGCAGCGCTGCCAAAGATCGTGCAACTAATGTTCGTGCGAGCGTTTCGTCTGCGCCGCCAGCCTTCAAGGCTTCTACTGCAATACGTGTATGCTCCGCTAGAGTATTTGGTTTTCCCGTGCGAGCAAGTTCAGTGAATGCCTGTCTTTGATAAGATGTCATGTCTGCATGGCGTAAACCGTAGGTATTCATAAACTCCTGACTAATCGAGAATCCGTCTTTTGGGTTATAGTTCATGTGGTTCTTAAACGCAGCTTTAGCATGAACATGGTGGCCACCTACCTCAGCATATCTTCCCGCTTCCTGGGCGATATCCTTTGCTAGTTTACCTGCCTCATCGCCTCCGGCCTTAAGGACATCCTTGACTGCTTCTGCACTTTTACCGAGAAGCTTCCCTGCCTTTGCGATGGGCAGGAAGCCGACGCTTGCAATCATGATGCCGGCTACATCACCGCTATCGGCGGCTTCAACCATAGCAACCGTATCGGCGACCGGCGTGAATTCGTAGGCAATTCCGGCAATTGTGAACAATCCATCAAGCGCAGTTGAACGCGGCAACTGCGCCAGGGTCATGTCGGTCTCGAACTGAGCGATGTTGCCGCCCGCAGCCAGACCTTCAACTGCTGCGATAACAGATTGGGGATTGACGCGCGTTACGTCGTAGGTCCGATACGCCAACGCCTGAAACCCGCTGGGGTTGGCCCGATACGCTGCAAGAAGATCGTCGGCCGCATTGGCCGGGTTGTCGGATACGCAATTCAAGAGATCACGGAACGCAGCATCGAGACGGAAAGGTCCACCGTTGACGTCATCGGTCGAGGTGTTCGCAAGGCCCTTGATGACTTCATTACGGAAATTGGCGACTGCTATCTCGACCGAATTCGGATTCGTCTTCAACGTTTGCAGATAGGCTGCCAGTTCCACCTGGCAGACGCCATTCGCAGCGCACGGAACGACGACCGCGCCCCCTTCATAATTGCTCGCCTTACCGAACAGGATTGTCTGGCCCATCGCGATCAGCGTCAGGGTTCCCTCGGGCAGCTTATCCATACTGCCGTAGTGCTCGATTGCCGCGTCGGCGGTTTCAAGCTTGCGAACTGTGAGCTCAAAAATCGGATCGCCTTTGGCAAGCGCTGTTGCTTCTTCCGGCGACGCGCCATTGATGATCATTTTGCGCCAGACATCGACAGCCCGGCCTCCCTGAGCCGCGATCTCTCCCGGAACCAGCGCACTCTGGGCTCGCTGATAATTCTGGATCGCCTTGATGTTATCGCCGAACTCGATCAGGTTCTGGACATCGAGTTCGCCCGACAGCTTGGTGTAGTCGTCCTTCGTGATCTCCTGATACTTCGAGGCATCCTTGTTGATGGAGGCGAGAAGCTGCTCGGCGGCCGCCTTGTCCGCTTCCGTTCCGGCAACACCATCCTTGTCGGCATCGCGAATGGTGACGTTCAGGTCACCGGAGGCATCGAGCGTCGTGCGGGTCTCGCCCTGCTTGTCCTTATAGACCTTTTAGTGCTTTTGTGAGGTCGCTAAGGATGTCTCTCGCGACCTCACGGTCAACGGCAAGCGCATGAGGTGTGTTGCAGCCAATTTTCTAGGCCCATACCCGAGCCGGAAGACCATGCCTTAGAGCCGTCTTCCTTTGACGCGTGAACGCTCCAGTCGGCCGGATTCACACCAACCGTCAGGCCGAAGGAGAAGAAACGTCATAGTCCTCAAACTCCCAAAACATGTAACGAGCTAAAGTAGTGGCTATCTCGTCCCATGTTTCTCCGAATACACTATTAACCAATTGCTGCACCGCTAGTTTTATCGCGGCCTCATCATACTCGTTTACAAATAATACATGTCTGGCAAATGTCGGTTTATCGACACGATTCTTGTGAAACCATTTTGGAGAACAAACTTCAAAGCTGAAAATATCTCCTCCTTCTCCGCCAATAACACCCACTGTTACGTCCATGCCAACACAGAAATCAGTTGGATCATCCGGCCAGTAGTTTGCCAGCTCTCCACCAACCATTGAATATGATTTTATCTCAGCTCTCATGGTACGACATCCACATGACCGTTAGATCCCCATTTCAACTGGCCGGGGAGTCTTTGCTCAAAATTTGCCTGAATTTTTCCTAGCTTATCCTTGTAACTGGGAGGCCGGAACTGGCGCAACCTGTCCGCACTTTCATAATAGCCATTTGAAGTAATTCGGTATCCAGGACCCACCCAAGCTTCACCCATAGCCATTGTTTGTTTTTCGTTGAATGAGCCCATACCGAAGTTTATTTTTCCCTTTCCTTGCAGCGCGGCTGATGCGGAGTTCGCAGCTTCCCGCAAGGCACCGCCAAGCAGCGACCAATCTGATCCTTTACCTACCGAATACTCGACCGCCTCTTTCGACAACCACTTCCCAGCAGTTGTTTCATAGAGACGCAAAGCTCCACTTGCGATGACCTTTCCGGTAAGTTTGACATCGGACGCTAAAAAGGTGGGGCTTGGCGTCAGGAGGAGAACTTCATCCGCGGTTTCGATTGCTCCCGGATTGTCGCTGTAGAAGACTTTCCGGCGGACGTCGCTGAAGCTTGTCTCGAGGAAACCTGTAACGTCTGCTGCACCAAGTTCCCCGTAGATCCCACCCGCATTGGACGGTGTTGAATTGACGACGTCTTTCAGGACCTTGACGAGTGAGGTTTCACCGACCGTGTCATAGCAGAGCTCATAGATGAACATGGCGGCGGAGATCTTCGCCTTGGTCTTTTCGATCTCGAGCGACAGTGCAGCAGGATTGATCGTAAGGTCGCCGGAAAGCGCTTTGTCGAGCAGCGCTTGTAATTGAGGCACCAACGTCTCGAGTTCGGACTTTGCGTTGGAAACTGCAATCTCGGCCTGACGCATGCCCTCCGCATTCTGCGTCTGGAATTTTACTTCGCAACCGAAGCCATTGGTTTCGCAGCCTTCCCGTCTTATCAGCGGTTCGCCTGTAGAAAAATCAAGCTTTATACCGTTTGCAATTGCGGCCTTGATTTCAGCCGGGACCTTGCTTGCCGAACCATAGAAACCAACCGCGTCGTTCCAGACACGCTGGCTTGAGACGAATTGCTGGATCTCCGGGGCTTCGATAGCGCGTGCCGCTTCTGTTGGTGTCAGACCGTTGGCCAGCAGACGCCTATAGTAGTCGACGTTTTCCGGCCCTTCCGCAGCGATGGCTTCCGGAATGGCGGCGTTCATAGCTCGTTGATAGTTCTGGATCGCCTTTATGTTATCGCCGAACTCGATCAGGTTCTGGACATCGAGTTCACCCGACAGCTTGGCATAGCTGTCCTTGGTGATTTCCTGATACTTCGAGGCATCCTTGTTGATAGAGGCGAGTAGCTGCTCGGCTGCCGCCTTGTCGGCCTCCGTTCCAGCAATGCCGTCCTTGTCCGCATCGCGGATGTTGACGTTCAATTCACCGGAGGCATCGAGGGTCGTGCGGGTCTCACCCTGCTTGTCCTTCTTCTCATAGGAGAAGCCGACGGAGTTTAGCCCGCCGCCGCTGAGACCGATCGAACCGCCAACGTTTTTGTATTGGTCGGTGTCCTTCAGGTCGGCCACGGTCAGCGTGCCGGTATCGAGGCTGATATCGCCATCGGTCGCCTGAAGCAGCGCGCCGACCAGCGTCGTGTCCTCGCCAACCTTGATATCAATGCCCTGTGCCGCGACAATCCCGGAGCCGGAGGACCATGCCTTGAAACCGTCCTCCTTCGAGCCGCGAACGCTCCAGTCGGCGGGGTTGACACCAACCGTCAGGCCGAAGGAGAAGCCGTCCCGCCAGCCCTGAGCCTGCGGCGAGAGGATGGCGAGGTCGCGCCCGACATCGAGATCGACCGTTCTGCCCACGATGTTGCCGCCCAGAAGCGCCGTATCGCGGCCCGATGTTAGCGAAACATTGCCGGCGGCGGTGATGGAGGCATTCGTCAGCGTCTCGTCATAGCCCTTCGACTTGCCGATATCGAAGCCGATCGAGGACAGGGACAACTGCAGTCCGAAGGAGGACGATTTGTCTTTTGCGTAATCGACAAGCGCCGCCATGAGGATATCGCGGCCGGCATCGATGGAGACATCGCCGCCGGAGACCATCTTCGTGCCCTGATCGAGAATGACGTCCAGTCCGGCCTTCATGACGATATCGCCGCCAGCCGTCAGCTCGGAAATCTGGCTCTCGTTCCAGCGCTGCTCGCTTTTCCAGACCGACAGGTTGATGCCAAAATTCTTGGCCGAGAAATTGCCGTTCTCGTCGGTAAACTGCGACAGCGGATTGAGGCGATCGTTTAATCCTTTCCCAACCGCTGCCCCACCGCCGTCGATGCCCAATTTGCCGAGTTCCGACGTTGGCTTCCCGAAGACGGAAGCACCGGTGGTCGCCAGATTGACGGCAGCCAGCCCAGCCGCAAGTCCATTGTCGGCATTGGCGAGCGTTGCAAGTTTGGCGGTCAGCGGATTGATGCCGGCAAGGCCGGAAAGGATCTGTCGCCGGAGCCGCCCTTCAATACGGCATCTATGCCGGCCGATCCCGGAAAGCTGAGACCGACGTAAAAACCCTTTTCCGTGAAATAAAGCGCATCCTGCGCCGCTTCCAGCCGGATCGTGTCATCAGTCTTCATCAGAAGATCGTTGACGGCGGCGATCTTCACGCCCGTTCCGGTGATCGGACCCTTGGCATTGAGCCATACGTCATTGCCCGAAAGCCGGGTGACGGTCGTATCGACATCGTTCCACGCCTGCTTGACCGAGCCCCATCCCAGACCCTTGAAACCCCATTCCTTGTAGCGGTTATGGATTTCCTCACTGACGACACCCATGTCGATTTTGCCGGTGGCGTCGATCGAGAGCTTGTCGAAGGCGCTGAACTGCACGCTGCCGGCGCTCGAATACTTCGGCCTGCCGCGACGCGAACCAGTTGGCGTAGCCCTTGGGATTCGACCGAGGCCAGTCATCGGTGAGCAACGTGTAGGTCGGCTCGCCGAATCCCGATGAGCGGAACAGGTTTCCGTGCAACAGAGATGCGCCCACAATTTCGCAAAGGCGGATAGCGACATACAGCGGCAGGGAGTCAAGCCAGTCGGCACCGATCCTGACGCCTTTCAACCTCTTCTCGACATATGTCTGAAGATTGTCCGGTTCGGCAGCTTCAGCAGACGCCATGAACCCGGGAATCCTGGAAGATTCCGCAGCAAGGTTGGCCGCAAAGTCGTGTTGGAAAGGCGATCTCGCGAGCTCGGCACTCGAGATGAGCCGAACGCCGTGCCGCTTGCAGGTGCGGATATCGCTACGGTTATGCTCGCAAGTATGGGGCTGGAGTCACTCCAATACTGCGATGTCTCGAGTTCCAGGGAACTGGACGAACTGCGCCGTGATGATCCTGTTCTGCGACTGCGTGTGGAACGGCTGCTGGAGGCGGAGCTACTGCGAGCGACGAGGATCATCGAAACCCGGAGGCTGGAAGTCGAAAAGCTTGCAATGGCCGTCGCAAACCGCAGCATGGTTTTTGGAAAGGAAGTGATGGATATCGTTTCCACGCCAAAGGAAGGTGGTGGGTAGTCTGGATTGCGTTGAATCATCTGCCATGGTTTACCTGCGCTCTTCAGAATGATTTCAATATATCGTATTCAAGAACGTAGTGGCCTTCGGTCCTCATGTCAGCAACTCTGGATTTGTCAGGTCTTTCATAACCCGTGCACGACAGCATCACGCCTAGGCCAATTTTTATGCGCCAACCTTTGTAGTATTGCTGTGATACCAATCTAAAAATTTGCGCCAAGTTTCCGGATCTATTACGCCTTCCTCAGTAATGTCTGCTTCCTTTGCTAATAACTCAACCGTATTAAAGTCAATTTCTATTTCATTTCGAGGCATCCCCGTAAGCTCAATCAGGACGGCTTCGAATGGCAATTCCCATTGCCCATAATCGAAGTCGGCGGCATCCCGCGCAATTTGAGGATCAATGAATTGAGATACCTGAGACAAGAACCCCAAATACTCAGACGGCCCTACATGTTCCTTATTCATATTTTCACCTGTTATCTTGTTGGATAAGCCGTCGAAACCATTCCTGCTCTTGGATGGGGCTGTCCATTAGGCAAGGTATTTGGATAAAAATCCACTCTGACCTCGATACCATCTCTGGTCCCAATGGCATAAGGCGAATTGTACTTTCCTATTCCGCGAATAGCCTTGGGATCGGTTGCAATGTCAGAAACGACATGCATGACCTGATCGTCATTCCAGCTACCAGGAAATTCTGTTTTACCCGGCACCCCAGCACCCGATTTATGGCGATTCAAAATATGAACACGCCTGAAATCAGTGAGATCAACTAGAGGCTTTTGAGCGTAAAATTTTACACCAACAGCCGCCATAGCCGCTGACATGGCAATGCCCTGCGCGAGAAGCTGCTTAACTTCCTTTGCCTCGGGTGAATCTGGATTTGCAGTTATGAATTCGCGGATCTGCCGCTCAACGGCGGCGTCCGCCACATAGTCGTCCAGCATTCTCTGAGAGAGAGCTTTCAGATAACTTGAGTCTGCATCACTGAGCGTGCCTAGAGCAATCGCAATCCGGAAGCTTGCCGCCTGACCGCTTGGTCCGCCGGTTTTCAGGATGTCGATCAACTGATTGAATTGTGCGGCATTGATCTGGCCGTTCTGGCTGGCCATGACGATCTTCGTCAACGTCATGGTGATGTCGATGCCATCGGCGGCAAGAGCCGGAGCCTCGTTCTGGAGATTGCTACCGACGATGCTTTTCGCTGCGTCGGCATATTTCTGGATCGCTGCGGCATCAAATTTGCCTGATGATTTCAGGGTTTCGAAGTGGTTGAGGTCCCCGCGAACGAGCGCGTAAGCCAGAGCGCATTCCAGCGCCTCCTGCAGGGCCTTATCGCCACCTTGCGCCAGCTTCTGCTCAATAAAGTTCGCCACGTCCTCTGTTGCCAGCGGCCGCACTTTGGAAATCTCGACGCCACAGGGTCCGTTTGTACCGCAGGCGGTGCGAACCATAAGGTTACCGCTCGTCGGATCGCGATACAGTTCCTCGCCCTGCTGGATCAGCATAATCGATTTCAGCAGGTCCTCGCCGTTGAGTGCGCTCTGCTTCAAAGCCTCGAAGGATTTGCGCTCCTGCAGCATGGCCTGGAAGCGCGGCGTCTTCATCAACTCTTCAGCTTCGGCAGGTGTTGCTCCGCCATAGAGGATTGCCTCACGATACTGATCGATGGCCTGCGGACCTTCTGCCGCAATCCAGCCCGGAACGGCGGCATCCTGCGCCTGGCTATATCGGAGGGCAAAATCGAGATTGCGTTTCAGATTACGCAGAGCCTCGACATCGAGTTCGCCCGACAGCTTGGTGTAGCTGTCCCTGGTGATTTCCTGATACTTCGAAGCATCCTTGTTGATGGAGGCGAGAAGCTCCTCGGCGGCAGCCTTGTCCGCTTCCGTTCCGGCGACACCATCCTTGTCGGCATCACGACTCGTGACGTTCAATTCACCGGAGGCATCAAGCGTCGTGCGGGTCTCGCCCAGCTTGTCCTTCTTCTCGTAGGAGAAACCGACGGAGTTCAGCCCACCGCCGCTGATGCCGATAGACCCGCCAACGTTCTTGTACTGGTCGGTGTCCTTCAGGTCGGCCACGGTCAGTGTGCCAGTATCGAGGCTGATGTCGCCATCCGTTGCCTGAAGCAGCGCACCGACCAGCGTGGTGTCTTCGGCAACCTTGATGTCGATGCCTTGTGCCGCGACAATCCCCGAGCCGGAGGACCATGCCTTGAAACCGTCCTCCTTTGAGCCGCGAACGCTCCAGTCGGCGGGGTTGACGCCAACCGTCAGGCCGAAGGAGAAGCCGTCCCGCCAGCCCTGAGCCTGCGGCGAGAGGATGGTGAGATCGCGCCCGACATCGAGATCGACCGTCTTGCCGATGATGTTGCCGCCGAGAAGCGACATATCGCGGCCCGATGTCAGCGAGACGTTTCCGGCGGCGGTGATGGAGGCATTCGTCAGCGTCTCGTCATAGCCCTTCGACTTGCCGATATCGAAGCCGATCGAGGACAGGGAGAGCTGCAGCCCGAAGGAAGATGATTTGTCCTTCGCATAATCGACAAGCGCCGCCATGAGGATATCGCGGCCTGCATCGATGGAGACATCGCCGCCGGAGACCATCTTCGTGCCCTGATCCAGAATGACGTCCAGCCCGGCCTTCATGACAATATCGCCGCCAGCCGTCAGCTCGGAAATCTGGCTCTCGCTCCAGCGCTGCTCGCTCTTCCAGACCGACAGGTTGATGCCGACAGTCTTCGCTACCGAGCCTGCCGTAATCTGACCGGTTGCGGGGTCTCTGAATTGCCCCAACGGGTCCAGCATTTTCTCGACCGGATTGCTGAGCGAAGGCCCCTTCGTTGACTGGCCCGCGCTGTAAAAAGCCCCTAGGCCTCCGGTCGCCAGATTGACGGCAGCCAGCCCAGCCGCAAGTCCATTGTCGGCATTGGCAAGCGTTGCGAGTTTGGCGGTCAGCGGATTGATTCCGGCAAGGCCGGACAGGACCTGTCCGCCGGAGCCGCCCTTCAACGCGGCATCTATGCCGGCCGAACCCGGGAAGCTCAGCCCGACGTAAAAACCCTTCTCCGTGAAATAAAGCGCATCCTGCGCCGCTTCCAGCCGGATCGTGTCATCGGTCTTCATCAGGAGGTCGTTGACGGCGGCGATCTTCACGCCCGTTCCGGTGATCGGACCCTTGGCATTGAGCGAGACATCATTGCCCGAAAGCCGGGTGACGGTCGTATCGACATCGTTCCACGCCTGCTTGACCGAGCCCCATCCCAGACCCTTGAAACCCCATTCCTTGTAGCGGTTATGGACTTCCTCACTGACGACACCCATGTCGATTTTGCCGGTGGCGTCGATCGAGAGCTTGTCGAAGGCGCTGACCAGCGCGCCGTTCAGAAGAACATCGCCAGGAGCGGTTCCCTTCGCGCACAGGCTGCCACCGTCGCAAACGCCGTAACCGGCGAGGATTGATACATCGCCAACCAGCGACTGGGCGCTGGCCTCGGCGGTGGTGATCTCGTTGCGCAGCACCGTGACACCCGACAGGAAGCCGCGCTTCTTGTAATCTTCAGCGACGAAACTGTCCTTCAGCGTCTCGAAGGCCACATCGCGACCGGCTGCGAGCAGCATGTCGGTGACGGAGCCGAGTGTACCGCCGCTATTGACGATATCCAGGTCGGCGATGACGGTCAGATCCCGTCCGGCCGTGATGGATGCAACATTGTAGTCGGTACGCAGGGTGCCGCAGGCCTTGCCGACACAACCATCCTGTGAATCGACGGTACGGGTATAACGCTCTGTTTCGTTGATCAGCGAGCCGCCGACCCTGAGGTCGATGTTGCCAGCCGAGGCAAGTGTGCCGCCCCGGTTCAGGAGATCGCCATCGGTTGCCATGAACAGAGTGCCCGCCGAAATCAGACCGCTGTCCCCGCGTCCTCCGGCAAGTGCACGGTCACGCTCATCGAGGTCGATCAGACGCTGGTTAAGGATAGAGGAGGCGGAAATCGAGGCGAGCCCGGAGGCTACGATCGCACCGCTGTTGTTGAGCTTGCCGTCGATATCGATCAGGAGATCATCGGCAGCGATCAGGCCGGCGCCGCGTCCGCCACGCAACAGTTCATCCTGCGAGGGCAGGTAAAGGCGCGGGACGAGCACGGGCTTGCCGTCGATGATACGGGGTTCATGCCATACGATCGGCTTTTCGAGGGCAGCGCGCTGCGCCTCGGTCAAGGCCACGCCGTATTGCGCGCCGGTGCTCGCCGCGAATTCCGCCGCATTGCGGTAAAGCTGCTCCCGTTGCTCTTCCACAGAGAGGGAAGGATCGACGACCAGATGCGTACCAGCCTGCTGGCGGGCCGCCTCGGCCAAGGCCTTCGCTTCTGCGACCGGATCCGCATAGAAGGTGAGAGCTGCGCCATCTATGCGCGCCGAGCCGAGCAGGCGGGCAGCTTCGGCCGAGCCGGTGACGCGCACGAGGTTGCCGAAATCGGAGGCGTTGACACTGTGCAGGTTTCGCGCTTCGAAAGCCCCGAGGTCAAGAGGAGGAACCGAGACATCATCGAGCACGAAGTTGACGATGCCCAACTGGCCTGCGGCAGCGCCAATAGCCGAACCGACATTGCCACTGATGCCAACAGGCGTCGTGCCGCTATAATTGCCGAAGCCGGAACCATCGATGCCGCCCGGCGTGCCAAGGCCGTTTTGCAACTCACCTGCCTCGATGGACACAAGGCTTCCGGAAAGCGTGCCGCGATTGGTGATCGCAGCGCCGCCGTCGATCATCAGAGAGCCGCCAGACTTTATCATTGAGCCGACACCGACCGTGGCGGTGCCGACATATGTTTTCGTGGCGTTGCCGTAGGGGCCACTTCCTACGTCGGCCATACGGCTGCCGATCATGATCACATCGGGAATATTGTTCGGATCGATACCGAGCGCAGCCAGATCAAGCAGACTTGCCGCGTCGGCGTATTCGATGACCTGGACGGCGCCTCCGTTGATAACGCCATCCTTGTATTTCTGTTTACCCGAATAGGTGATCGTCACCGGAGACTTGCCCTTGGAAATGACAATCATCCGGTTGCCGCCTTCAGCGCGTTCGGCAAGCGCCGGGTCCTTGAAAACGGCGGGGTTGAATTGTGCCACGAGCCATCGCGGATCGGCACCGACCGGCGCATGAAACTTGCCCGACCCGCTATCCATGAAACTCCGGACACCACCCCATTGCACGCGGTAGTGATCGACATTGCTGGTGACCATATCGTTGAGGATACGGTTCACGTCGATGGAGAGGTCCTTGACCGCGAGGATACGGCCTTCGCGGTTTTCAAGAGCATCACCTGATATCGCCATGTTTGCGCCGGCGCGGATCGTGCCGGGCAATCGAACTCGAACAATCCCGGAGAACTCGTCGCGCGTGGCAGTCATCGTCCCCCAGTATCGCGCGGGGCTGCTGGTGCGCTCGGTCGCATAGAGAATGCTGAGATCACCGAGCTGGTAATAGTCTTGCGCGCTGTCCGTCCCATCCAGGGCGGTATTGATCAGTGCCGTCGCCTTGATCTGCATGTCGGCGCCGCTTTCGATGCGGGCCGATGCGTTCGTCAGCGTTGCCAGGACTTCGATTGCAAGATTGCCGCCAGCGAATATGCGACCAAGGCTGTTATCGAGATTGCCGCGAACCTCGAGGATCATGTTGCCACTGGATTTGATTGCGGCATTGGTCCCGACATTGGCGAGCGACGCGGCCTGGGCTTTCAATCCTGCCCCGGCATGAATCAGCGCTTCGTTTGTCAGCAGGCCGCCAACTACAACGTTCAGTGTTCCGGGTGTCAGGATCGAACCAAGATTGTGCAGGTTTCCACTGACACTGGTCTCTATCGCGCCGGCATCGATTTTACCTGTGGCGCCGTTGACAAGATTGCCCTTGATATCGAGACCAAGCTTGCCGGCAACGGTAAGCAACCCGGCATTCGTGAAGGACGAGCCAAGGATGAGGTCGAGATTGCGGGCCACCAGACGGGCAGACGAAGAACCGGGAATATAACTGTAAGTCTGCAGACGCAGGTTTCCACCGGCCTCGATTGATCCGCTGTTACCAAGGCTCGCGGTCGCTGAAAGCAGGGCACCGTTGGCCGAAACGATCTGGCCGAGATTGGAGAGATTTCCGGAAAGGTTTAAGGTCAGTTCGCCAACGGGTACGAGGCCATTTTCTGTCTGGCGTGTCGAACCGGCATAGATACGCCCCGTCTGCTGGTTATCGAGCTTCTCAGCCGAAACTGAAAGTCCCTCGCGACCTTGCAGAAGACCAGAGTTCGACAAGGTAGTGTCTGCCGAAAGCGTTAGCGCGCGATTGGAAGCGATTGAACCTGCATTGTTGGCGATACCGCGTGAGGCGAGAACGGTTATGTCGCCGTTGCTGGCGATACTTGACCCGGAACCACTGTTGATCAGATCGGCTACAGTCAGTTCCAGATCGCCGGCGGCATGGATAGAACCGCTATTGGCAAGGAGGCCAGAAACGGTGGCACTCAGCGTTGTCTCGGAAACGAGTTTGCCGAGATTGACGAGATCACCAACGACCTTTGCCTCGATCACCTTGGCGACGATTTCGCCGCTTGCCTCATTTCGCGCACCCTGTGCCGCCTGCAGAGTCAGCGCTCCAGGCGTGGCGATCAGACCAGCATTGCGTAAAGAACCCGAAAGGATGATGTTTGCGTTCGCCGCTACCAATTCCGCCGCAGGAGAATTGGAAATGTAGGAGACTGCTTCCAGGTGCAGGCTGGATGACCTCGCCTGGACGATACCATCGTTGAGGACACTTCCCGCAGTGACAATACCGAACGTGTCTCCACTGACCATCTGACCAAGATTGCTCAGATCGCCTGCATCCAGCTTGATGTCTATCCGTCCCGCATGGATCCTGCCGGTTTCGAGATTGGTCAGTGCCGAGGCTGTAACTGCAAGGTCAGACCGTCCAAGCAGCAGACCGGCATTAGTGAGAGAGCCGGATGCGGCGATCTCGAAGCTTCCATTGGCCTGGAGAGTGCCGAACAGGTTGGCGAGGTGACCGGACGTGATCGAAAGATTTCCTTGTGTCCCGATCAATGCCGCCGCACCGGAATTGAGGAGATCAGCCGCCACGAGAGTGAGGTTTGCATTGGAGCTGATCGTACCGGTGTTCGTGATCCCGCCACCGGCGCTGATATCGACGGTCTCAAGTGCGCTAATCGCTCCGTTATTGCGGAGCTCGCTTCCGAGGATCAGCACTGCCTTCCGGGCAGCCAATTGAGCCCCCTGCGAGTCGGCGATATAATTTACGGCGTCGAGTTCAAGTTCACCTGCTGCGGTGATCTTTCCGTCATTTGTTACGCTTCCGTCAGAAAGAAGCGTAAGCGTCATTTCGGAGAGGAGGCTTCCCAGATTGGTGAGATTGCCTTCGGTCGTTATCCTGAGTGTTCCGGCCTTGATGACACCCGTTGCATCAACGATCGCCCGCTGAGCGTTGATCGCAAGCTGGCCGCTTGAAAGGAGTACGCCGGCGTTCCTGAAGTTCCGGACATCGAACAGGCGATCGCCCGTCGTGAACACGCCGGTGTTCGAAATCGCGAGATCCCGGAATGCCATCGCAAGCGCAGGATAGCCCGCAGTATCGATCCGGGTGCCGATGGTTAGCTGTTCAGCCGCATTGATGAAGACGGGAGAAGTCTTTTTGAACTGGGTGCCATCACCGATCTCGACATTCGTTGCCGTGATCGAACCCTGGTTTTCCGGTTCGAACCAGGTCGAGGTCAGCACCACGTCCTTCGCCCTGATGTCGATGTTCGGCGCAACAAGGGTTGCCGTGTCGGTGGCAAGTTTGTCTGTCGCGCGCAGGTTCATATTGCTGACGCTGGCGACAATGCCGGACAGAGAGGCGCTGCTGCCCGCATCCACCGTCATAGCACCGCCGGATTTGAGAACAGCAGCGGAAACGATGTCAGCACTCGCAACGATGGAAAGGCCGCGCCCGCCTTCTACGGTCGCCGTATCGAGCAATGAAACATCTCGGGCAGTGATGGAGATTTCTCCCTGTGCCGCGAGATCGCGCGCAATCTGAAGCGCGCCTGCTGCACGAAGGTCGGCGTTGCCGGCTACGCCACCCGACACCGTCCGGATATCACCAGCGGATACGAGCGAAAGCGCGCCCGGCAGGAGTGCGCCATTGGCATCGAGCATACCAAGAGCCTGTATGTTGCCAGCCAGCGAAATACCTGTGTTCAGATCGCTGGAAAGTGCTGCAATCGATGCCGCGCGTACAACACCTGCAGCACTCGAAACGATCCCCTGGCCCGCGGGATCGCCGGCAATGGTCGTCGTTTTACCCGTTGAACCATCCGTGCGATTGGAGCCGGCCTTGAGGTCGATACGACCCCGCGCATCGATCAGGGCATCGATCCGGATTGACTTTGCGTCAAGCCGGATCTCGTCCGGCGACTGGCCGTCGGCGGCCGAAACACCGGCGCCGGAAATGGTGATATCGCCTGACCGGGTCTCCAGCCCTACCGTGCCGGCATTGTAGTCGATAAGCGGTGTTCCGGTGGTCAGCGTCGCGCGACCGGTGTTGATAAAACCGCAACCCATGCAATCAATGCCATTGGGATTGGCCACGATCACGTCAGCCTTTGAACCAAAAACCTCCGTCACGCCATTGAGGTTGGAACGTCTGCTACCCGTTACTTCGTTGACGATGATCTTGGCGGAACTGCCACCGACGAGATTGGGATTGGATTCAACCTTGCCGCCGATGATCGAGGTTCCGCCAAGCACGGAATTGTTCAGGATCAGCCCGCGCGTATCGATATTGTACTCGCGCAATTTGTTATGACTGACGCCGCCGCTCGACGGCTTGACGATGTTCAGCGTCGGCGTTCCGTTGCCCGAAGACGTTACGTTTGGACGAAACTCAATTGGTGCGGTCGGATCGGTGATGACCTGTGCGCTGGCAGGTGCAAATGAACTGGCGATCGTCGTCAGCACAAGGCTGACCGACGTCACCAATGCGGTCGCTTTCTTGACCAGCTTGCCCGGCTTGGACTTGCGGATCAGCACTTTGACCATCATCGTTTTCATTCGGATACTCCCACAGCAAGGGCAATTGAATTCGTGTTCGCGCAGGCGCAAAACCGGGGTCGTCAGCAGTTCTTTATGAGGGCGGTCCACACATATTGCGTGGTCCATCCCGGATGGCGATAAACCGGGCGGGATGTTTCGCTCACATTGGCAATCGTCGCGCCCGGCCTGCATTTTTCGAGGAGCGCTTTTTTGCAGGATCGCTCCGTCGGGGTGATGATCGAATTGGTGCACGTCGCCGACATGATCTTTTCGCCGTTCCATGTGGCCACTGGCTGCGGGTCAGTCGGCCGGCAGCCAGCCGCAAAGACCAGTAAAAGGCACAGGGACAGAAATCGGGTCATCTTCGCGCCAACCATTCTCTCAATCCTGGTGCTCAATTGGCTTCAGCCGTTTGAGCAGGTTTCCAGTTGCGAGCACGCGCCTGCGCATCCTCGATCTCTGTCGGTGTCATGCTCGCCGTCAGCCGCTCAAGAGCCGCACGCGCGCCGGGATGTCCGCGTTCATTGGCGAGGTTGTAATAGAGGTGGGCGCGGATTGGATCGGTAGCCACGCCTTCACCCTTTTCCAGCATCTCGGCGAAACCGTAGAGCGAGACCGGGTTTCCGAGCGACGCGCCCTGTTCGAACAGCTTCACCGCCCTGGCGAGGTCCTGTCCGGTTCCGGTGCCGGTTCGAAGAAGTGCGGCCTCCATGTTGCGCGCGCCGGTATGCCCATTTTGCGAGGCCTTCTCGTAATAACCGAAGGCAATTGCGGCATCCTTGGCGCGGCCGAGACCATCGAGAGCAAGACCTGCGCAATTGAACTGGGCTTCCGGGTTACCGAGATCGGCGGACTTGCAGATGAGTTCAGCCGCGGCGGCAAAGTCCTGGCGGACATTTTCTCCGCGAAGATGCATGAGCCCCAGCCGGTTCATCGCCGCAGCCGAACCTTTTTCCGCCGCAGCGATATAGAGGGCCCGTGCTTTCACCGCGTCGGGCGTAAAACCCACACCGAGCTCGACCATGCGCGCCAGATGAAAGCCGGCTTCTCCATCGCCTTTGTCAAAACCGTCGGCAAAAGCCTTTGCGGCATTGGCAAAATCCTTCTTTTCGAGAAGCGTCTTGCCATCTTCAAGAGGGCCAGCCGATGCGGGTTGCGCCAAACCCAAAGCGCCCATGAGGGCGATAATGGCCAGAGAGGTGAGGGCGGGTCGGCGGCATGATGTGTTGCGCATGGATTGAACTCCGTGATCGGGATTTTCCGGGTTATGCCCGAGAGCAATTTCGTCTTTTTTCAGCACCGTGAGTTTGGGCGTCGCGGCGAGCAAGAACGGTGATTTCCGGTGAATTCGGCTTGCCATCATCTACCCACCATCCCCGGGAAGAGCCCGATGGAGTCGAGGCCGAACGGGTATTCTTCGCCTGCCGTTTCCTTGAAGGTTTCGATACCTGAGGGGGCGAAGACACCATCTCGCGCCCGCAGCGTGCCCGCAGTCACCTGAACCGGACGAAAGGCATTGATCGTGATGCTGCCCTGGGGCGCATCAAAGACACCGCCCTGATCGCCGGTCCCGATCCACGCGGTCGATCCGCCCCAGAAATTATAGAGGCCGGTTGGACGCTGAACGACGGTCGGGATCGAACGGCCTTCCAGCACCACGGAGGGAGCAGTCGCGTTGATGCTGCCGTAGCTGACGATCTGGCCATATCTGTTCAGGATTGAGGATGAGGCGTGCAATTCGATATTGCCGTTGGCATTGATGGCGCCACCCGAGACGTTTGTCGTGGACGAGCCATAACCGATGCAGGTTAGCCGGCAGCGCTTGACGAATTGCAGGGAGCCGGACAGTCCGCCCTCATTGAGAATGCTTGTCCCGTCAATCAGCACCGATCCGGTATTGGCATTGATCGAGCTGCCGCGGTTGACGACGTTTCCACCGGCCTTCATCGCGACACCGTCACCGATGATATATGCCTGCTGGCCCGGCACCCGTTGTTGACCATAATCCAGGCTGACGGTTTCGATCGTTTCGCGCGATTGCCAGAGGGTGTACCAGAGCCGCTTGCCAACGTCCTTCTGGTAGTGCCATACACCTTCGCCGTTGAGGACATCGGCGATATTGAGGATGTCGCCGCCTGCTTCGAGTGTTGTCGCGCTGTTCGAGAGCAGCCTGCCGGTATTATTGATAATGGAGCCGCCGGCGCGGACATCGAGATCACCCTTCGCTCCGAATACAATTGCGAGCTGATCCGCATTCTCGGTCAGCAGCGCGATATCACCCGCAGCCTTGAGTGTAGCGGCGCCTTTGGAGTCTGCATTCGCTCCGTCACGGGTGCTGCCGCTCATCAAGACACCGGTATTTTTGATGTCGCCCGTTCCGGCAAGAAGCGTCAACGCGCCGTTGATGGCTTCGATTTTGCTTTGAGGCTGACCGGCCAGTGAACGGGCCTCTATCGAGCCTGCGTTAATGTGGACATTGCGCTTCGCTTCAATCGACCCGCTCGTCGTAACCTTGCCGGATGCATCGATAACGAAATCGCCGAATGCTGCGAGCCCGTTGCCCGCGTGGCTGACACCTGCGCCATTGTTGGTGGCGCGGATGCGGACAGTATTGGCCTTCAGCGTCCCGCGCGAGGTTATTTCAATGGCGACAGAATTATCATTGCTTCCTTCGTCGGTCACCCGTCCCCAGTTCTCGAGATCGGAGTTCGGCACGATCGCTGAATCGTATTCGACGGAACTGCCGCCGGCGGTCAGTTCTATAGACGAGCGCAATTGAGGAGAGCTGTTTTCGACAGGGCCATCGATGCGGATGCGGCCTGCCAACAAATGCAGGGTAGACATCGCGCCGGAAAGACCGCCCGCGCCAATATCGATCGTGCCGCCTTCTGTCTTGAGCACCACATTATCCTGAAAGGAGCCGGATGTGATCTGCCGGCTCACGACAGACGCCTTGCCAGTGGAAAGTACGACACCTCCGGTATTGCGGAAGCTTGCGCCGTCGACAGAGATGCCGTTCGGATTCGCAACGATGACATGGGCTCGGGCACCCAGCACATCCAGCGGACCGTTAAGGTTCGAGATGCGTGAGGATGTCACCTCGTTGAGGATCGTGCGTGCGTTCACTGTTCGGTTGTCGAGATTGACACCGAGAGAGTTGACGGAAAATTCCGTATAGGTGTTGTGGCTGATGGCGGATGTCGGATTGCCGACTGGTGCGATCTGAACGTTTGTAGCGCCGCTAGTGGCGTCGATACTGGTGGTCGTATTGCTGCCACCGTCGGGAATGACCTGCGCGAAGACGGGCAGCGCCACGCCGCACAGCAGCAAGGACAGACTAGCTGCCACGGAATTCTTCATGTTTGCCAACCGGAACGTACGTCTCATTCGGAGATGGGCTCCCCTGTCTTGCTCGTCAGCCCTGTCAATTTGCACGGGTCGGCCAGTTCAGCCTTGCCGACGATCCACAGGTAATCGTAGAGCCTGCGCTCCTCGTCGGTGATATTTTCACCTTCGGCGAAAGCGCCAACGGTTAGAACCGACGCGTCTGCCCGGGCAAGGGCCTGATAAAGCGAGCGGTCCTTGCGGCCGTGACCACGGCCGACCTGCAGCAGAACACCGTGCTTCAACATCCGGGCCTGCTCTGCGGCATCGGCCAAGGAAAGATCGCGGCGGATCTGATGGTCGGCGTTGAGCGCGGCCTGCCGGTCCGGGATCAGTCCGCAATGCGCGGCCATCATTGCTTTCGTCCAGCTTTCGCGGATTGCGGTTTCATCCGCACCGAGCCGTTTGCGGATCGCCTTTTTCTCCTCTGACGTCAGTTTGCCAGCGGATCCGTCATTCTCTGCGAGATCCCCGCCGCGCAACGGTACCCGTAGGCTGAATGCGCGCTCAACGAGGGGCAACCAGTTGTCGAAGGCGGGCCAGCCTCGTGTCCACCATTTCAGTTCTGCGCCCAGTCCAGCCGGGGTCTCCGGATGATTTTCGCGATAACGGGCAATTGCTGCATCATCGTCGCGCGAAAGCATTTCCATTACGACGGTGACCCGACGATCATCCTTTGCCATTGCCGACAGCACACAGGACGACGCAACCGCCTGTTCCCTGACGCCATGCCGTTCGCCAAAGAGCACGTAATCCACCTTGCTGATGCGACCGGCGAGGTCGGCAAAAGAGATCGGGCTGCTGCTGGACACTTCTTCAATCCTGCCCGGGCAGTCCTTGAACTCGCCGGGTGCTGCCAATCCTTGTCCGGCCATCGATAGCCAGCCTGCCGCCATCAGGCCGGCAACCAACACATGGCGAGCTATTCCTGCGCATATCTCCCTGTCTGCTCTCATGGTGTTGCCGCATCCAGCGCGTCGATACCGGCGCTGATCCCGTTGAGTGAAACCTTGAGCGGAATGGTGGTTGCCTTGGTGTCCTTGAGAGCGACCGTCAGAACGTTTCCCTTGCGCAACGCGCCGAGCAGCGAGCCGTTGAGAGCAAAGCCGGCGTGGCATCCGGAGACATTGCAGGTCTCGAAGATAACGCGCTGTGTCTGCCCGCCATCGATCTTCAACTCCAGACCTGCCGGCAGATAGACGTTCAGCGGCGTCGAAATGATCGCGACGCGCTGTTTTCCCTGCCTCGCAATGTTGAACAGAAAGACGACATCGTTCCCGCCGTTGACGGCCTGCGCCTGCTGGAGACGGCATGACGCACTTTCAGCTTTCGGGGTAGCGGCATCCGCCTGCGGTTTGCAGACCAGTTCCCAGTCGCCATAACGTCTGGGCTCTACGGCTGGTGGCGCTGCAGCCCCGGAAGTGTCTTCCCGGACAGCGGGAGCCTTGCCGTCATCCGCATTTGCTTTCGCGGTGGGAGCAGCCAGCAGCAATCCAACGGCAACAAGCGCGATGCCAATTCCGAAAACATATGAGACTCTCTGACGGCGCAGCCCGAACGTGAGGCAATTATCGTCAGCATCTCTTGAGGGAAGATCGAACAAAAACGGCATGGCTCAAAAAACCTTCAAACGCAGTGTCATGAACAACTCGCCCTTTTCTTCGCTCACGCGCCGGCTTCGGCTGTCTTCGGCAACCCGCCAGGCGTAGCCGACATCGAAAGAAAGCCTTGGACCGCCATATCGCAGGCCCACACCACTGCCGACCCGGTATCCGGTGACTTCATTGGCAACGTCGCGGCCGAGCCCTGCGTCGAGAAAGAGATAGGGGTTGAGACGGGAGAGGGTCGTTCGCGCCCATTCCGACGATTGGGCGGATATTTGCACTGGGCCCTGGCTGTCCGGCTGTGTGCCTGATCCGGCTTTCCCCAACAGCAAATCGACCGGCATGGCGAATGCGACCTCATTGCGCCACACCGCACCCCGGTCAGCCTTGAAGCTTCCGTTGGAAAAGCCCCGTACCGAGCTGCGCGAGCCGATTGTCATCTGGTCGTCGGAATAAAGCGCTGTTGCCGCCCATTGCGTCGACAGGCTGGACGAAACGGAGGCGCGCCCGGGGAAGACATAAGACCCCGAAAAAGACGCATCCAGCTTTGTGAACTGGCTGTGGGGCGTAGAGTCATCGATATCGTCGGCATCTTCGCGGGCATTGAAGATAGA
This sequence comes from Agrobacterium tumefaciens str. B6, assembly GCF_001541315.1. Lineage (GTDB taxonomy): Bacteria > Pseudomonadota > Alphaproteobacteria > Rhizobiales > Rhizobiaceae > Agrobacterium > Agrobacterium radiobacter. The sequence continues at coordinate 96,986 of NZ_LMVK01000011.1, forward strand.
CAGCCCCTGGCTGGCACCGATCCGGGCCGAAACGTTGGCGCGTTCGAAAAAGCGGCTGTAAGTCAGGCCTGCCTGAAGCGGAGAAACGCGCTGGTCCATCAGCCCAACGCCGTTGATATACCGGTTCTGTTCACGATGCGCGACTGTGAAATCGGCACCCAGCCGCTCTGTCCGTGATGAATGAACGATCCAGTCGGCACCCGCGCTGACGTCCCAGGTCGTCATGAACAACTCGGAAAGCGGGCCGAGGTCGATCATGTTCTCGGACCAGTCCCCCTTGAGCCTCATTGTGGCTCGTCCGACGGGAACCGCGAAATCCCCGCTCAGCTCGTTAGTCTCGACGCCGCTTTTAAGCGTGAGGCCCCACATGTCGTTGATACCGATGAGATTGTCTTTCTCCGCCGTGACCCCGAAGCGAAGCTTGTCGACACCTTCGATCGATTCCGTGTCGTAACCGCCGTAGAGCCTGAACGCGTCATTGATGCGGTTCGTGATCTGCACGTCGGAAGTCGCCGGCCTCTTGCCTGGAACAAGCTCCGCCTTGGCCTTGTTCGAAGGAACCCTGTTGAGGCTATCGAGTGTGTCCTGCAGGCGATCGACATGCAGGACGTCGTCTTTGGCAATCGTGCCAGATATCGCGATCCGGTCGGATGGCGGCAACAAGGTCAGGCGTTCGAGATCGTCATCGATACCCTCCAGCCAGGCGTCTGCCTGCTGCACGAATTCGGAAATGGACGTGGACCTTGCAACGTTGCCACTCAATTTCGCCATCCGGGGAAAGAACCCCTTATAAGGCTGCTGCTCCTCTTTGTAGAGAACAGCATCGATCCGCCCGGGCACAACGCGCAGGACCAGCGTCCTGCTGGCGGCAATGTCTTGCTCCGGCAACCAGGCCTGCGTGGTGGCGAAGCCCTTGTCGGCAAAAAGGCGGTTCACCGCCTTGAGCAATCCGCCGACGCTTTCATTGTTCTGGCAGGACAATGCAAAGGGTCTTGTCACATCTTCAACAGCTTCGCTGCCAATGAGTTCGTGTCCACCTTCGATGCGGATCGTGTCCACGGGAAAACATGATGAAGCGCCGGACGCCGCGCTATCAGATGCGGAACCCGCAAATGTCTGAATAGTCAGGGCAGGCTCATGCGATGCAGCAACACCTGGATCTGCCTGGCCTGCGTTCGCTTCTGCCGGCGGCGGCCCTTTAAGATCATCCCGTGACAATGCCGCTTGTGGAGCAAAGCAAAGAGCTGCGCAGAGAACGAGGACCGAGTTTCGCAACGCGGGTGAGGTCGGCGCGATACCACCGATCACCTTCCTGCCGAAACGACCTGCTGTAGATGATTTGGTAGCTGCCGGAACGACAAATCGCGCTCTGGCCAGATATCTGGTCATCAATAAACTTCAACCCCATGTTGCCCAATGCGACGCATTAATCAATAGAGGGTATTTTGCAAGACAACTCTGGCGCGCCTACAAAAAGAATGAGAATTGAGTTACCAATTTGCATCAGTTCTGCGTTGGATTTCGCTGAGATCGAAGCTCGCACGGTGCTGGCCAGAGCGAATTCAAGGGTCGATACTTCACGTCAGTATTATATTTAAGCGGTTGTCATCGCTGGCTTTATTCTTCCAGCCGAAGCTAAATAGGGAGCCGGTTGAAAGCAGTTGGATTGTTCGTGGAATAGAGTGCGAAAAATCACACATCATTATTTTGGCCTGTAGCAATTTGCCGACGTTGGCACCAAACACACCGAATCGAGAAAAGATTTATTCCTTGCCCGAACAGTGAGTGCGAAGATTAACGACCGTTACGTGTGTTTTTTAACCTCGCTGACGGGAGGAGGGGGAGGTCTCGTCGCCTGCCCCCTGTTTAGTACCTTTAGGACGCCTCAGGGGCTTTGCAACAGAAATTCTTGCGGATTCAGCGACTCACTTGGAGGAGCCATGAGTGCCTCGAGCACGGCGTTTTTCAGGCCGGGATCATTCATTTGTGCTGTCCATCTGATCGCACGTCGTCATCCGCAATCGGGGCTTTAAACGCTTGTCCGATTTTCGCGACAACTGGTCGTCCATCGTTGTGCAAAGCATTTTAATAATTGCAATAACTGGTTGTGAACGGATTGGTTGTAGCGCCGGTGCGACTGTATTCGGGGGCACCAGACATGCATACCATTATCGATATTCTATCTCATCCAATTATCAATGGGCTCATTCTTGGCCCGGTAATCGGGCTTCTCCTGTCGTACTTTTTTATGCCACCCGGTGCCGGAAACAGCATTGGGAAACAGTACGTCACTGTGAACCATGTCGTGATTAATTACCCCGGCGCGAACAACGTCCAGAACAGTAGTGCTTTCATTCCGGCCTGTCTATTTGTTTCCTTGCTCGTGGCTGGCCTGATCTATCTGTATATCGTATTCGCATATCTGGCGATCACGATTCTCACGACAGTGGCGGCAGGGGTCGTCGTGATGTGCGTCGTCGGTGCGGTCCGTACCCCGGAAAATGTGGTCTGGTTTTTCGTGCCGGCCTTTATTTCGTTAGTCAGCGTCCGTTTCCTGCTAATTGCGTGGGAAAATCGCCAGACCCTGCGGTCGTTTCATTTGCCAGGCAAATTTGTCGAGCTGCCAGGAATTCTTTTGCAGCCTGCGGCAAACTGGGCGTTACTTCAGGCATCCGGGATTGTCGCTGTCGCCATCGTACTTGTCCATGCGGCAGTTTTCGTCAGCTATTATCTGCCAAATGGGAACCGCTCGGGCCCGCGGTTCAATTGGCAAGTGCGATGGTTGAATATTGTACGACGGTTTTGTGGTGTCTTTGGCGCCTTCATGCTCGTATTTATGTGCGGGGCGGCATGGCTGGCTGTGTCGGGTACTGCTTTCCGTTACATAACCAATGGAACGTTTTGACACTCAGTCACTATAGCCATGCTATTAAAAAGAAACCCTCCGGCGGGGAGGGTTCGAGTGGTGCCAACCTTACAGGGCTGCAAGGCAGGATGGACGGCGGGAAAGGTCCGTCCGCGATATGAATGCGGGCAAGGCCGAACGGTTCCGCGGCTCTCTGGAATATTTGCAGGGACCGGCATTCTCCTGCTGTTTGTGATGGCCTGTCGGCGGAGGGCGAGGACAGGCTGTGCCATCATCCCGATGATCCCTTGCTTTTTACGTGCACGGGAGTGCCGGTTCTCACATCCGCATCCCGAGCCCCTGCGTTTGGCCGAGCGTGAGCTTCTGCTTTTCAACGAGCTCGGCGTGGTGCGCCCGCTCGACCAGTCCGGCCACCTGTTTGATCCGTTCGACGGAGACACGGGCGTCTGCCGTGACGCTGAGCCTGTCCAGATCCTCATTGCGCAGGTTTGCGGTCCCGAACCGTTTCGTCAGGGCTTGCGTTATTTCCGTGACCTCCCGCAATGCCTGCCGGCCTTCCGTGGTGCTTTCCATCTTCCGGACGAAGGCTGGCCTTTGCTCATGGGAGAGCGCACCGAGGCGTGAGAGGATTTCCTCGCTGCGGCGCGTGAGAGCGGGAACCTCGACGATATCCCGCTTTTCCCGTTGCCATGTTTCCGAGCGGTGTTCGCGCTCCAGATGCCGTAGCCAGCTTCTGGCGGCGTTCCCGACAAGCGTTGCAACCGATCCGGCGTAGTGCAGGGCCTGTTTTCTGTCCCTGTTGTCACCGAGGATGCCCGACTTGCCGCGCAGGGCGCCGAACTGGTCTGGCCGCTCGCGGATGGCTCTTGCCAGAATGGCAGGATCGGTGGCGGGATCGAGGATATGGGGCTTGATGGCTTCGCATGCAGCGAAGGCATCGTGATAGACACGAGTGGCGACATTGCGCACCACCTCCATGCTTTCTTCCAGGTGCGGTCGCGCCTTCTCACGGGCGATCTCGTCGATCGCCTTGTCGTGGCGGGTGATGGCGGGAACGAGCGGTGCGGGGATGTTGACGAGCTGGTGTTGATGGTGCAGCTCGCTCTTCGCCATCGCATCTGCTTCCGTGCGCTGTCGTTGTCCTTGTCCTTGTCCTTGTCCTTGTCCTTGTCCTTCCACCCTCCGCTGCAAGGAGCTTTGTCCCATCGCCCGCTGCTGCCGGATATTTTCGCCCGGTGGCTCCTTCAGTCCGCGGCGCTCGGCAAAGGTGTCGGTATAATCGAGCGTGGTTTCCTTCAGCCCCGACCGGCTCATGCTGGCGGTGAGCGCCTTGATGTTTTTGAACTCGTCACGACCGGCATAAAGCATTGCCTGATGACGATGGCGGGTCATGGCGACATAGGTCAGATGCCGGTCCATGGTGGCAGAGGCCATGACAAAGGACCGGTCGACGGTTGCCCCTTGCGCCTTGTGAATGGTGGTGGCGTAGCCATGATCAAAGGATTGGTAATCTTTTGGACGGATAGTGATCCTGCGGCCGGTTTTTTGTCCGCCCGAACTCCCGTCGAGCCGCAAATGTAGTGCGTCCGGCTCGACGGATTCCACTGTTCCCAGCATGCCGTTTTTGACAGCAAGTGCGCGATCGTTCCGCAGCAGAACGATGCGGTCACCGGCGGCAAAGGCACGTTTGCCGTTGACCGTCTGGTAAATGATTTCGCCGGATCCGGTTTCGTTTCCTGTTGCTTTTGCCAGAACCCCCTTGGCCTGCAGACCTTGCCGGATGGCGTCATTGATGGCGCGGACATCGACACGGCGATGGGCAAGGGCAATGCGGGACTGATCCGGATTGTCCCGCCGGTCGGCGAGATAATCACGCACGAGGTCCGCGCATGCCTGTTGTCGATCATCGGCAAAACGGATGGCATTCTGCTGATCATATTGTGCCAGTGCTTCAGGGGTACGGCGGGTGGCAAGGGCGATCGAGGCCTGTTGTTGCCACTCGTCTTTCTGGCGACGGATTTCTGTCAGTTCGATGGCGCCGGTCCGCTCGGTGATGGCCCGGAAGGGCGAGCCCGCACCGATTGCCTGCAACTGCTCGTGATCACCGACCAGCACCAGCTTGGCGCCACGCGCCTCGACCTCCCTGACGAAGCGGCAAAGCTGCCGGCTGCCGATCATGCCGGCCTCGTCGATGACCAGAATGTCCTTCCGGCCGAGGATGGATTTTTCGTTCTCCCAGCCGAGTTCCCAGGAGGCCAGCGTGCGGGAAACAATGCCCGAAGATGACGTCAGGCCCTCAGCTGCCTTGCCGGCAAGGGCGGCACCATGAACACGATAACCGTCCGCCTCCCATGCCCGCCGTGCTGCCGCAAGCATGGTCGACTTGCCGGCACCGGCAAAGCCGGTCACCGCCGATATCTGTTCGGGTCCGGTGACATGCAGCACTGCTCTCGTCTGCTCGTCGCTGAGACCTGATCCTGCCAGCTCCCCGTTCTGCCGGACGATTGATTTTGTGACTATCGCCGGTCTGACACCATGAGCTGATCGCGCCGCCATCCTGATCGCACTTTCTGCCATCAGTCGTTCCAGTTCGATCATCTCCCGGGTGGAATAGCGGGCCGGTTCGTGTTTCTGCTCTGCCTGCAAAAGGACGAGCTGCGGTGAGGCCATAACGGCGGCAAGGGTAGTGTGGAAGGTGGCCGTGTCGGTGATGTAGCGGCCGAGCGTTCTGGCGATATCGTGACGGGTAAAGACGCTCTGGCCTGAAGTGATGAGGGCAAGCACCTGTTCGGGACGACGGCGGATCAGCTCGGCGTTTCGTTGTGCCGCATCATCCTCGATGCGGCAGCGGGAGACATCGACACCACGCTCTTTCATCTGCGCGGCATGCACACCCATATGGCCGGTCGGTTCGATGGCAAGACCGCGGGACAGATGCGAGCGATGATCGACACGGCGATCGAGACCGGCACGCAGCAGATGCCGGTTGACGAGACCGGCAAGGGCCTCGCGCACCGCCTTCATCTGAATCTGCGATGTCGGCAGGCCATGGTCGATCAGCCATCTGTTCTCGCGCTCGATCAGGGTCTTTTCTCCAAGGCCGGCGGATGTGATCACCCGGGTGGTCATGACGACATGGGCATGGATATTGCGGTCGTCGCTTTTGCGCCCGTCACTTTTGCCCTGTGGCACATGAATGGCGAAGTCGACGGCAGCGCCAAAACGATTGGCGAGATCACCGGCAAAGGCCCGGGTCAGCGCCAGTCGCTCAGTATCGGTCAGTTCATGCGGCAGGGCGATCTCGAACTCGCGGGCGACACGGGCATCGCATCGGCGTTCGGCAAACTCCGCGGCATTCCAGAGCGAGGCACGATCAAGCGCCCAGGGGGCGTCGACACCATCGGGAAGAACGATCTCGGCGTGAACCACGCCCTGCTTGGCGGTAAAGTCATGGATGACGCCATCGCGTTGATTGAGGATTTTGCTGGCGGTGCGATAGGCGATGGCGGCGACGGCACTTTTGCCGGCACTGCGGCCGACCGGTTTTACACTGCAATGATAGATCGCCATGCCGGTCTCCCGATAAAACGGCCCCCCGCCGGTGCGCCAACTCGTAAGTGCGCCCTTGTTGTTTCCTGTCTAGCGGGTCGGGGGATGGCTGGCTCTATGGTGAATTCACCAGAATGCGCTGCAAACTGATCCTCGCTACCCTTGCCTCGATGACAGGAGAGCAATGGAGACGGCGATGGATGCGGGCAGGTTCGCAAGGTCGAAACGACGGTCACAGACCACAAGGACGGATGACAATGCCGGCGAAGGCACAGGGCAGCACAGGCAGAGACTGGCGGGGCTGATCGACGGTGACAATGGCTCGTCAAGGGAGGTGGACGGACTGTTCGGCGTGATTGCGATGCTCGGCGATGCGACCGTCCGGCGCATCTATGGCGACTGGACAGGGGCAAACCTGAGAGGCTGGAAAAGCCGTCTTGCCGATCATGCCATCCGGCCGATGCAGCAGTTTGCCAGTTGTCCGGGAAAGAACGCCACCGATGGCGCCATGATCATCGATGCGATGGATCTTTTGCACCGGAACCGCCTCGACGGTTTCTGTATCGTCTCGAGTGATGGCGACTTTACCCGGCTGGCGGTACGCATCCGTGAAGAGGGTGTCGATGTGCATGGATTTGGTGACCGGCAAACACCGTTTTCGTTCATCGCCGCCTGCAGCAGCTTTACCCGTTTAGACAGGCTGCGGCCACCCGGAAACATGCGGTGGCTGTCCGCCACAACAGCAGATGCAGAACAAACCGCCGGCAGGGAAACAGGTCTTTCCGCCGATGCCTGGCAGCAGATGCTGGTGATGATGGAAGAGGCTGTTTGTGCCGGTATCGAGGAAGACGGCTGGTCGCCTTTGGCAAAGGTCGGTCTCTGGCTTGCCCTGCATGAGCCGGCGTTCAATCCGCGCCACTTCGGTTTTGCCGGACCGGGTGATTTCGCTGATGCCTGCCCGGCCATAATCGTCAGACGCTGTGGCGAGGGTGGGCATCTGCTCAGCGTGAAGCTGGTGAGGAAGAAGGGCACCACAGCATGCGGGGAAGCCGGTCATGGCGCGTAAACCGGTTGCCCGTCGCATTGAGGAACTGGAGGCGCGCAAGCGTTCGCTGATGGCCCGGCTTGCCGCGCAGGAACGGCGGCTTGAGGTACGGCGGAAAATGCTGCTGGGCACGTGGGTGACCAGCGAACTGCAACAAACGGCAGAGGAGCCGGACGTGCAGATGCTGCGCGACCTGCTGCGGCGTCAGCTGCCGCGGATGGCGCTGCGGGATGCCGATCGTGTGCTGCTTGAGGAGTTGCTCAAAGAGGAAAACGCGGACGGGAACGGTTGACGTTTGCTGGCGGTTGGCGGGAGCGTGCCTGACCGTGTCCGGTGCTGGTCGGCATGTTCAGTCATTGTGGTGCCATGAGGTGTGGCGAACAGGTCGCTCGCACTTGTTTACCCCGGTTTGTCGCTCTCCTGCCTTCGGAAAAGGACAAGGAAAAAGCCCGGCACGATGGCCGGGCTTTCGCTGTTTCTTGTCCGAGTGGATCAGAATTTTACGCCGAGGCCGACGCGGATTGCATGCTGGTCGACATCTGCGTTGATTGCAGCGCCGCCGAAATTGAAATCCTTGTCGCCGAAGTCGGTGTAACGGTACTCGATGCGTCCGAACACCATGTCGGTAAACGCGTAGTCGAGACCAACGCCGACGGTGTAGCCGTTGAAGGTTTCCTTCACGTCGGCAACGCCTGGAACTTCCGCGTAGCCGCGAGCGTAGGCCCAGCCTGCGGTACCATAGACCAGGGCACGGTCAAATGCGTAGCCAACGCGGCCGCGGACCGAGCCCTGCCAGTCGAACCCGTAGTCGAAGCTTGTGCCCAGAATAGTGGCGGAATCGTCGCCCCAGTTCTTTTCGAAGTCTGCTTCAAGGCCAACGACCCAGCTGTTGCCAAGGTCATAGTTGAAACCGACGAACCCGCCGGCAAGAGCGCCGTCAAAGTCTGCGGATGTTTCACCTGGAAGGCCCACGATCGAGGCGTCGTTTTGATTCCAGCCGTAACCGGCCTGGACACCGGCTGTAAATCCGGTCCAGCTGAACAGCGGTGCAACGTCTGCTGCCGGGGCTGCAGGAACTTCTGATACGGCATCGGCCGCCATTGCAGTCGATGCGGCGAGCACGAATGCGATAGTCGATACGATTTTCTTCATAGTCTCTGAACTCCCTTACATGAGAGATCATTCATATGCGTTTTCCCTGAAAAATGATGTAACCTTTGTGCAACGCCCACGATCTCGGCAACTGTCTGCATAAACCGGAGGCTGCCCGGGCCCGGCGGGAGTCCCGTCAATCGCACGCGTCAGGGTGATTTTTCCGGCGCTCGCGGGCCACAGATGTCTTCGCCCGGTTAAGACCGTCAGCCAAGCGGGTGCTCGATTGCTGCCTTGTCGATGACCGACCAGACCCTGCGGATTTTGTTGTGCCCGAACTCGTAGAAAACGTGTTCGCAGAACTGAACCTTCCTGCCGTTGACCGGGAGGCCCATGAAGGCGGCTTTGGGGGTGCAATCGAACGAAAGCCGGGCAGCAATCCTGTTCGCGTCGCTGACAAGGATATCTGCTTCAAACCGCAGGTCGGGAATGTCGGCAAAGTCGTTCACCAGCATGTCGCGATAGCCCGACAGCCCGAATGGTCGTCCGTTGTGTTCGACTGTATCGTCGACGAAGGTGCCGAGTTCATCGAAGGCCTGACGGTTGAGGCAGTCGAGACAGGCGAGATAGACGTCCTGAAGTGTCGGCATGCGTTTCTCCGTATCGATTGGATCCTGTTTTTAGGGCCGAGGCCGGCTGATCGTTACACGGCTCCCATTGTTCTGTTGAACAGCTTTGCCCGAACCAGATCGCGTTGACATGACGGTTTGTTCTCAGCAAAAAGGCGCCAATCCAGAGGAGTTGGACGTGCATGACAAGCTCGCAGGTAAACGCTGAGGTTCTCCTAAATCTCGGTTTCGTAGATGTAGGGAAATGGCAGCTGAAAGACGATTTCATCACTTACGAGCTCGACGGTGAGAACGCCATCTCAAATCGAATTCTGCTGGAAGCACCGAATGCGCTCTACGCATTCGTGCGTGAAGACCGAGTTCTCTACATTGGGAAGACCGCCCGCTCAATCAGAAAGCGCTACGTCGGATATTGTCATCCTGGTGGCTCGCAAGCCACGAACCAGCGTTGCCATCGCAACATAAAAATGGCGATCGCGGATGGGGGTATGGTCCGCATCTTTGTTTTCACGCCGATAACTCATCTCCAATATCTGGATTTTGAAATCAATCTGGCTGCCGGACTAGAGGACAGCCTGATCCGAGAGTTCGATCCGCCCTGGAACGGAAAAGATAAAGGTCGTGCGATCTCGGAAGACGCAGAACGTGAGGAAGAACAGGAAGCCGAGCTTGATGCTCCGGCTATCGTCGAGGCCGATCTGTCTTCACGCACGACGGACAGCATATTGGCGTCTTTTTCTGTCGTGCTAGGACCTACTTATTATAAAATGGGAATCCTCAACCCCGGCACCGATGCCAGCAAATTTCTGGGAAAGGAAGGAGAACCTATCCAGGTCAAATTCAGTGACGGTAATCCGCCAGTCGTTTCGAAGATCAACCGGAGAGCCAATCGAACCGGGGCTGTCAGAGTGGTAGGCCAGAATTCCCAGATTGCCCGATGGTTTCAGACGCACTTCGATGAGGGAGATATAGTCGAAGGCGTTGTGCTCGATGAATATACGATCGAACTGTTGTGCAATTAGCACGCCTTTGTTCCGCAAAGTTGAAGGGCGGGACGGTGCTCGTTAGTTCTGTTGTTTCACTACCTAGTCAGCGGCGATTGTTGACCCAGATGCCATATCCGTTTTCATTCTCTGGCAAAAACTCAATTCCAGCTTCCTCAAAAACCAACTTGATCGTCGCGACCGTGTTTTCTTTGAGCAGGTCACCACGTTCAAGCCGCGATACGGTCTGCGTCGAGACGCCAGCGATTTTGGCCAGTTCGCGGACACCCCATCCGAGCGCTACACGAGCAAGTTTGCATTGAGTGCCATTCATTTCACTACGCTGTTGTGATTTTTCTTGCTCGTTGACATCTAATTTCGTAACCTCCGAAGCTGTAATCGGCTGGACTCAGTGTTGGTACCACTTCGTCCAGCCTAACCACAATCTAGCTATCAGGAGCTTGGATCATGGCTGATTCTGAGAATAGCAGAACTTTACCTAAAATTTCGTGCGCAAATGCATTCCCCAACGAGACGTTTGTCGACAACCTGCCAAGCGTGATCAACCGGCGCAATCTTTTGCCGCTCGCAGCACGGATCCTTCCGATGTTGCTCAACGATCTTCCGAAGCGCACCATTGCCGGACCGGTCCATGCCAGGGAGCTGTGGCCAGACTGGTATGAGATGTACCGGCAGCGGCTTGCTGCCGAGCGCGAATGCCGGGATCTTGAGGCGCGACTGCTGGAAGAGACCGGCGGTCGTCCGTCTGTGGTGATTGCCGTCGATGATGGTGGTTCATCACCCGGGACTGTGTCCTCCTTCGAGGAGATCAGGGAACTGGCGCCGCGGATCGGTGCTGAAGCGGCAGAGAGCGCGCGTCTGGAGTTGCTGAGACTGAGACGGGCATGGAAGGCCGCCGACCGTCGCATCGGCTACAGCGCAAGCCTTGCAAAGGCGCAGGACCTTGCCCGGTTCGAGGGCATTGCCGGGCGTGTGCTGATTTCGCTGCAACCCTATTACATCCACGACATTGCCGCCAAGCTTCACTGCATGCTGGTGATGTATGATCCGGAGCTTCGCAACGAGGAAACCCCCTGGCCGGAACTGCGCCGCATGCTGCGTGAACTGATCCAGCCGCACTGGTCTGTGATAGAGCCGCAATCGCGTATCCGCCTGCTGAGGCCGAAGACGCGCGAGACGCGGTTTCAGGAGGAAAGGGACAGGATTGCCGTTTGAGCGACGCTGGAGCGGGCTTTGGAGGCGCGGCAGCGGTATGTGGTGACACACAGTACCGTCGCCGGACCTTCAGCGCCCCGCGACGGCCAGACAGCGAAATACGCCACGCCCGGCCTATGCGGCAAGGCTCGTCACAAGGCAGGCGGATGCCAGAAGCAGGGTGACGACGGTGAAAAATATGAGAGCCGCCGCGAGTTCATCGAACCTGCCGTCGCGTTCATTGCGATTCCAGTCGTAAGCCATAGCCAACCTCCCTCGTTGCTGTGAAGGAAGGGTGGTCCCGTATGGTTAACGAAATCCTAATATTTGCGGACTGAATGTTGCCGGTATGATTTTGCATTTGGCCGTCCGACGATGGCGCCAACCCTCAACTGGCTGGCTTGACGAGGCTGATTTCGGTTTTGCTGTCGAGGACGATATGCAGGTCGCGGATCATGGCGGCTGCCTGCAGAAGAGCGTTCCGGATCTCTTCATCGCTGCGCCATCCCCGTTCGATAGAAAGGGCAACGGTGTGGATGTCGACGAGACTGTCACGGCCGGGTCCTGATGGAATGCCGATTGTTTCGCGCATGTCGCGGATTGTTGTCACTGCCCGTTCGAGCATACGCCGTTTCTGATAGTCGTCGAGGTGATCGAGCCTGTTGGCGTCGCGGACAAGTTCGGCAATGAAACTGTTGGTCAGGGTCATGGTATGAGGTTGCCGGGTCGGCTGACGGGCGTCAATGGAAGACCTTCGAGGTGAGCTTCCGACTCTGAAGTTGGCACGAGGATGTGACGCCGATGCGTCACGGCGCGTGGGCACAGATGCGATCTTTTTTGGTTGTTTCTGAATTATTCGTATTTTTATCATGGTGTTGAAGAAATTTTCAGAAGTAAAACATGATGTCGATGGTGATTGTAAAGGCGGTCTGTCGCGCTTGCCTTGGCAGGCTTTGAACCGGGATTGTTGAGGGGTCCGGTTCATGCCCGGGGCACGAAGCCGACGCTGAATCCAAACAGCCGCCCGACTTTTTCGAGCGTTTCGAGTGTCGGATTTGCTGCGCCAGTCTCGATCTCGGCGACCTGGCGCCGGGTCAGCGACAACATCGTCGCAAACTCCTCCTGCGTCAGCCCGAGGCCCTTGCGGATTTCCGCCACTGCAGCAGGCAGGCGCAATTCGCCAAGGCGTGCCCGCTCGGCAAGATCACGACGGTTTTGGAGTATTTCTTCTTTAGTCGGCTTTTTCCACCGCGGCATGGTGTGTCCCTTGCTCAGTTTTGTGACAGGGAAGTCTGAACACTCTGCGCGATTTCTGCGCAGCGGCTCATGGCACGTTGCACAATTTCGGGCGGCGCTCCCATGCCCTGCGCAAGACGGGGTACCTGTTGGAGACATTCTGCGAATTCGCAAAGCGCACCGGAAACCGGTTGCCGGTCATTGCTATCCGGAAAAAGGCGGGTGCAGACTTCCTTCCAGTCGGGCAGATGATCCCGACCGCCATCCCGCATCATTGCCCAACGGGTAGAGCGGACAATTCCTTCTCTGGCCAGTCTCATGGGCGCGAAGTCAAAAAGAGGAGACAGCCGGACCGTGCCATCTTCATGTTTGCTGAGGGCGGAATTTCGGCCGTGGTTATCGGGGTTGCCAAGCGCCAGATTGGCTATGTCGCGCTTCATGTATTCAACTGTATCTGCCACAGGATCGGCAGAATATTTGCGCAGGCTGTCAATGTAGGCCTCATGCGTGCCGATGTACCCGAATTCTGCCACGCCGATCGTTGCCACCAGGCTTTCCTGACCCAGTCTCACGATTTTGCCGGTTTTGCTCCGCGTCCTGTCAAAGCGGGGGATAATCAGTACCCCCTCGGCGTAGACCGATGGTTCGGCGACATTCAGCCCGATTTTCCGGCCGATCCGCGCATAGAGAGCTTCGCCTTCGAGAATCATCCGGTCGGCAGGATCGTTGCTGCGTACGAGCTTGACGATAACGTGGCGCACGGCTTCCTCGTCGGTCACGAAGCTGTCGGGATAATAGAAGCCGTCGGCCGCCTGGGTCATGGAGACTTTTGGCCATTCGCCCTGCAATCCGCTTGAGCCTGAGGCGAGCATCGCGAAGCGGTCGGCAACTTCCATGAAACGGTCCGACCGTTCAAGTATTTCAGCTTCCGTGACGCCTTGGCGCTGTACTCCTTTTAGCCGCGCCACCTCCATGTCGGCGGCTTCCTTAAGCCGGATATTGCCGATTCCGCCTGTGGCTGACCGCAGGAGCAGCGGGAGGTCAGAGCCGCGAGTGCCTTCGTTCAGGCCGAGATATTCGGCCAGTTTCCTGCGTGCATGCCCTTGCGGCATCAGATCAAGAAGGAATGGTGGCCAGGTTGTGCTGTACCGGTTTTCGAGATCGACTGGATAGTGCACAGAAAGGGCGCGATAATCGCGAACTGCGTTTCCGGCTGCGTAGTCCGTTGATGCGTGTGATATAAAGTAGTCGAGATCGTAGTCGACGATCGACGCGCCCTGATACCCGGCGGTATCGTCCCGCAGTTCCAGTGTAGCGGCATCATGCCACACGTCGTCAAAATGGGTTTGGAGAGTGAAACGCATTATTGATCCCTTTAATGGAACAATAATCCCAATAATCTGCTTAATCAACCCTTCTTAGTGGGTCTATCATTCTGGCGCCTGTCATGAAACATGGAGTCCTGACAGAGCTTGGCAGGCGGCACCGAGCTTGTTTCCGCGCCTCCATCTTCGCTCTTGCTATCGAATACAGTGGCAAGCCGGGTCTGGTGCTCGCTGTCTCGCAGCGTGGGCGGCAATCCCCATATATTGGGCCATTTTAGTGGGGCAGTATCGACGGTCTGCCAATTAGTTGACCCATTGGATGGGGCATTTCCAAAGCGCCTCTTGCCGGCTGCGGAGATTGCAACGCCGGCTTCGGGGCGTGCGGGCCTCATGTCACCGAGGAGGATCGAGCCGCCTGAGGCATACCGCCACGGGTGATCAGCCTTCCGGATGTTGTTTCATCACCGGCGACGGCTTTCCGTGTGTATTCGGCCATCCAAATGCAACGAGGATGGCAACGACCATCATGGCGCATGACAGCAAGAAGGTCAGGCACATTCCGGTGGCGATGGCGGATGTTGTCGCCCTGGTAAAATCCTCCGTCCCGACGGCGATGGAAAATACGGCGCCCATGGCAGAAGCGCCGGCGATCAGCCCGATATTGCGCGACAGGCCGAGTAATCCCGAGACCGTTCCGCGCCGGTTACCGGGCACGTCCGAAAGGGCCGCTGTGTTGTTGGTGGCCTGGAAGAGCTGATAGCCGGGCGTCAGTACGATGAGGGACAGCACACATAGCCTGTAACTCCGATCATGTTTGGCACGAACGCGAGAAGCAATGTGCCTGTGGTCAGGAGCAGGAGACCGATCACGAGCACACGGTGGCTTCCCCAGGTGTCCACCAGCCGGCCGGAGGGTACGCCGCTGACGATGGAGATGACCGGGCCGATCATCATGACGAGGCCGACCTTGGTCGCCGTCATCGCGAGGCCGAGACCGAGGTAGAAGGGACCGACGACCAGTGTCGTCATCATAACGGCAGCGACGAGGATGTTGACGATGAGATTTGGTACCAGAGAGCGGTTCATCACCGACCACAGGCTTGCTGATATGGTTCTGCCCTTGCCGGTGTCGGCGGGAAGTACCGATATGGCCATGATCAGTGCCAGGGCCGCCAGCGGCACCTGCACCCAGAATATGGCGCGCCAGCCTGCCAGCGGGATCAGGAGCCCGCCGAGCGATGGGCCGAGCGCCGTTCCCAGCGCCGAAACAGTGCCGAGCAGGCCCATTGGGCTGGGTGAGGATTTCGCAGACGCCAGCATTTTTGAAAGACGAAGGCAGGTCATTTGCGGCGAGTTCATATAATGCACGACGGGCGGCAAGGCCGTTATAAGGAAAAGTCGTGTTCCTTATAACGGCTAACCGATGGTGGAAAACGGCCGCGATGATGCAGTCCTGCAATACGCAACGAGTCATAAAGCCGAGTTTTCTGAGCATGCATGTGAGTTGCGATTTCTTTTAAGTGCTATTATATTGGCATTAATAAGTCTGATTTGCGCATGGGTGATAATATGTTAGCATTTAAAATGTCTTCTCCTGTGGAGGTTATCCGGGACTTGGCGGATAGAATGAAGCGCCGACGGATCCAGCAAGGATTGACCCAACGCGAATTGGCTGCGAGATCGAATGTCTCCTACGGATCGCTGAGGCTATTTGAGGAAACCGGCAAAATTTCCCTCGAAAGTCTGGTAAAAATTGCCTTTGCTCTTGAGGCGGAAGCAGAATTCGAACGGCTGTTTCCAGGTCGGCCGCCACAGAATATCGATGATGTCATTGATCGTCCTCTCAAGCAGCGTGTGCGCCGTAAATGAAGTTCACGTCAATCCGGAAGATGAGCGTTTATCTGGAGCTCGAAGGGAATGAGAGAAAGCTCGGGACGCTTGCCTGGAGCGGCAGGGAACGGAGGGCGTATTTCGAGTACGCGGCGGAGTTTCTGGCTGCGCCCCTTTTGGTTTCACCATTCCATATGATGGCCTCCACTGGATTGATTGCAGCGCCTCGCGATCCATTTGACGGGCTTCACGGGCTGTTCAACGACAGCTTGCCGGATGGGTGGGGTCGTTTGTTGCTGGACCGCCGTCTTCAGCGGGCGGGCATCGACTATACCCGACTTACCCCGGTCGACCGTCTGTCGGCAGTGGGCAGAACGGGAATGGGCGCGCTCTCATATGTTCCTGAATTGCCAGACGACCAGGAGCCTCAGGCCGTCACCGATCTCGACTGGTTCGCTGATCAGGTCGAGTTGGTGCAGGCTGAAATGGACGTGGCTGATATTGACAGCTTGCAGGGCGCGCAGGGTGGATCCGCGGGTGCGCGGCCGAAGATTATGATCGGCTTCAACCAAGCGGAAAATACCTGTGTTTTGGACTACGGCCAACCGTTGGATCCGGGGTTTGAAAGGTGGATGGTCAAGGCGCCGAGTTCCGATGATCCGCGGGAGATCGGTGCGGAAGAAAAAGCCTATTCGCTTATGGCCGTCGCTGCAGGACTGACGATGGCCGACACCCTGCTGCTGGAGACCAGGAAAGGACGACGGCTTTTTGCGACGAAACGTTTTGACAGGACCCCTGCCGGCAGGCTGCACATGCACACGGCAAGCGGCCTGCTGAATGCCAGCCATCGTGAAGCGAGTGTGAATTATGAGCAACTGCACAAGCTTACTCACATAATGACCCGCGACGCTACGGAAGTCCTGAAGATGTTCCGAAACATGGTGTTCAATGTCTATGCCAGAAATCGCGACGACCATGCGAAGAACCACGCCTTCCTTATGGACGGGAATGGCCGCTGGTCCCTGGCACCCGCATACGATCTTACTTTTTCGTCGGGACCAGGTGGGGAGCACAGCGCGGCAATAGCCGGGGAAGGCAGGAATCCCGGCATGTCTCACCTTCTGGCAGTCTCCAAAGGGGCCTCGATTTTAGACCAGGATGCGGGGGAAGTTATAGAACAGGTTAGAGCGGCCGTAGACCGATGGCCTGAGTTTGCTGGGGAAGTTCAGTTATCCAGAACCCGGACCGCTGAACTCGACAAGTTCCTGAATGGTAATCGGCTGGCTTAAAGGCCCATGTTTCGACGGATCGGATTTACGCAGGCCGGATGCCACAAACGTGGAAAGTTCCTGAAACTTTCAGAAATTGGAAGTTTCAGGAATTATGTCTTCGTTGGGTGGACCAGGCTGAGATGCAGGAAGGCGGTGACATGTCATCAGCGGCAGCATTCCCGGTTGTCGTATTCGAAGACCGGAAGGGTGGTGTGGTGATAGTTTGCGTTATGGTTCCTGATCAGGCTGCCGCTCTGAGGTCGAAATTCGCGTGGATCACGTCGTAGGGTACGTGAACCTTTCCGTCTTCGGTTTGTTCGAAGATACCCCAATCCGACAACGCTGACACATCCTCATGTACACGCTTGACGTCGCGTTCGACGGATCGGGCAAGTCCGCGTATGCTGGATGGGCCGATCTTCTGAAGATGTTCGATCAATTCCCACCTTTTGGGGGTGATGATGGAAAAAAGCTGTGCAGGCGACGAGAAGGTGAAGACTGCCACGGGCTCTGAGGGATTACCTGAGCGCATGGCGCTGGTTGCCCTGTCAAAAGCTTCATCAAGGGCAGCCTCACTGTCTGCTCTGATTTGTATCAAGGCTTCTCTCATGGTTTCTGCCTCCTCTTGATTATCTCCTTCCGAAAATCGGACAGGAGGGCATCGGTCGTTGTGAACACGTAAGGATGCTCTTCGCCGTCAAGATGACGATGATCGCCTTTGCCGCGTTCGTTGTCGAAAGCGACGATACGCCTGCCGTCCTTGCCATAAAACAGTCGATACTTGAACAGGTGGGCGCTACCGGGAACGGGTTCTGGCACCTTCCACACAACGATCTCGACAATCGCACCGTCTGGCAAAACAGTTTTCGAACGTTCGACAAGGATCGCGGCAATCATGTTGTCATTTATGCCATCGCCACGTCTCGTTGTCAAGGATGCCAACGGAGCTTTGAGGTTAATTGGCGGCTCGCTGCAGGGTGTTATACTTGGAATATTTTGCTAACATAAATCAGATAAATACATATATTATTATTTTTATACTTTGATAGTGGAATTAATTACTATTTATAGGCTAGAGTGAACGATTGATCGCGGTGCGTCATTCACTTGAGACAGGGAAGGGTCGCCATTAAACATATAATTTATACTGGAGTGGTGTGAAAACATATAAAATATTGCAAGCGAACCATTGCTGACAGAGGGAGGGAGTTTAATTGGCGGATTTTTGCTTGTTTTGCGGACCGGCAATTCGAGCCGCTTGCAACTGGATGATTTTATATAGTTTTTTATATGGAGTGTGGATTATTTATTGGTGGAACGAGAAGGAATCTGATTGAGAAGTGGACTGAAAAAGCGATGAAAATTGATGGCGATCGATCATAATAAC
>NZ_LMVK01000012.1 GCF_001541315.1 Agrobacterium tumefaciens str. B6
GGGCCGACTTGCCGAAGATTCCCTGCCACAATTGCTTTTTTGTAACGTTTTGAGGCCTTCCAGCCGGTGCCGCAGGCGCTTGGCAGGGCTGTTTCAACGGATGGGAAAAACTTGTCATAAAAAATGCAATAAGCCGCTTGTCGAATGCCGGAGGCTGGTCTATAGAAGCGCCGCTGGTCACGGAGTGTAGCGCAGTCTGGTAGCGCACGTCGTTCGGGACGACGGGGTCGGAGGTTCGAATCCTCTCACTCCGACCAGCTTGAAGCCCAATAGATACAGCGGCTTGCAACTCATCCCGATACTTCCTGAAAATCTCCAGATCAAAGCCTCGCACCGAAACCGTCGCTGTTAAATCAGAACCGGTTGGAATGCATCCGTCGCTCTTGCCTGAAAATCAGGGCACAGATGCGGATAGGCGCCTTCAAACTCCCGTTCTTCAATTGGTGTCTGCTTAGGGGCGGAGAGCGTTTCCTGCTCGCAGATGTGAAACCTCACCGTCGCCTCAGCCGCGCGCCCGAACAAAAGAGGCCCGTCGCTCCGCCAAGCG
Organism: Agrobacterium tumefaciens str. B6; assembly: GCF_001541315.1. GTDB lineage: Bacteria > Pseudomonadota > Alphaproteobacteria > Rhizobiales > Rhizobiaceae > Agrobacterium > Agrobacterium radiobacter. The sequence goes on from NZ_LMVK01000012.1 coordinate 548, forward strand.
CCAGGCCTCAATGTCGCGGCCTTGTTTCAGGGGACGCGCGACACGGACCGTCTTAGAAGCGTCAATTCTCGTCCACAATCCAAGAAGTTATCCATGAAGGTCACAAGCCCTGAATTTCGGGGCCATCGACATGATCAACTTATCGCGATCAAAAAAGAGGCCCGCTGTTTTTTCAAACAACGAGCCTCTGTTGGGCCGCTTGGCGGAGCGACCGCACGCAAATTCGCTTTTTGCGCATGAACGTCGAATGAACAAACGGCTTTCTGCGTGGCCGAGAAACAACCCGTAAAAATCAGGATAGCAACATGGATCGGAAAGCCGCCTCAGCCGTTATCTAACCATACAACAATGGAGGATAACATGCTGAAGGGTATTGCACTGTGGGCTATGGGCGTTCCGGTCGTGGTGATTATTCTGCTTTATATGTTCGTGTTTTAAGCTGATCCCAAGTCTTTTACACGGAAGAACCTCTCAAACTAAAAAGGCGACCGTTCTGACGGTCGCCTTTTTGTTTGTCCATGCCCGTGCCTGTCAGCTGAGGTCGCCGATCAGCCGCGAGGCTGTGGCAGCGTCCGTGCGGCGGATGTCGATTTCGTCGCGGTGTCTTGCCAGGAGTTCGCTCGCCAGCAGCTTTTCCGCGAGATCGGCGGGCAGCGAGAGAATCACGCGGTCACCCTGTTCTTCCGTCGCGCCGACGCTCCGCTTGCCGGCAATCATGCCGCCCGCCACCGTGTTGTTGGTGTCGGGGTCGATCAGGATGAACGAGCCGGTTGAGCGGTTCTGTTCGTAGGCATCGAAGATCGCCGTCTCGTCGAAGGAAAGCCGCACCTTGCCGATGGCGTTCATCGGCAGCGAGGTCTCATGCGCCTGCCATTCGCCTTCCTTGAGGTTGAGCTGGCTGACGGGCTGGACGCTGACACGCTGGCGGCGGCTGCCGCTTTTCAGCCAGTAGCGCTTGCCCGCTTCGATGCCGCCCGGCTGCAACGCCACGATCTGCGCGTCGAAGGCAAGGCCCGTCTGCGGCTGCGCCTCGATGGAGACGATCATGTCGCCGCGCGACACGTCCACCTGACGGTCGAGCACGAGCGTGACGGCGTCACCGGCGACGGCCGCATTGCGCACCAGATCGAAAGTCACGATCTGCTTGACGTTCGCGACCATGCCTGACGGCAGGATGACGACGCTGTCGCCCGGCTTCACCGAGCCGCCGGCAACCGTGCCCTGATAACCGCGGAAGCTCTCGCCGGGGCGCGACACGCGCTGTACGGGCAGACGGAAGCCGCCCGACTGCGCGGAGCGAACGGTTGCAAGTTCCAGCGTTTCCACCAGCGTCGGGCCTTCATACCAGGGCATGGCGGCCTTGCCTGACAGAACGACATTTTCGCCCTTCAGCGCTGACATCGGTATTGCCGTGATCTGCTTGATGCCGAGGTTGGAAGCGAACTCGCGGAATTCGTGGGCGATCAGCTCGAAACCGGCCTTGTCGTAATGTGTCAGGTCGATCTTGTTGACGGCCAGCACGAACTGCCGGATGCCCATCAGCGCCGCAATGGTGGCGTGGCGGCGTGTCTGTTCCAGAATGCCGGTGCGCGCATCGACCAGCAGCACGGCGAGATCGGCCGTGGAAGCGCCGGTTGCCATGTTGCGGGTATATTGCTCGTGGCCGGGCGTATCTGCCACGATGAAGGCGCGCCGGTCGGTGGCGAAATAACGATAGGCGACATCGATGGTGATGCCCTGTTCGCGCTCCGCCTGAAGACCGTCCAGCAGCAGCGCGAAATCGGGCAGGCCGAGATCGTTCTGCTTGCCGCTGTCGCGGTGCAGGGTGGCGGCCTGATCTTCCTTGACGGCCTTGGTGTCCCAGAGAAGACGGCCGATCAGGGTCGACTTGCCGTCATCAACGCTGCCGCAGGTGATGAGCCGCAGCGGGCGCGTATCGCGCGCCGCCTTCGAATGTTCTGCAAAGGGCAGGATGGTAGCGGAAGAGGAGGGGGTGTTGGCGGCTGCGGCGCTCATCAGAAATACCCCTCGCGCTTCTTTTTCTCCATGGAACCGGACTGGTCGCGGTCGATCGCGCGGCCCTGCCGTTCGGAAACCGTGGCGATTTCCAGCTCGGCGATAACCTCCTGAAGCGTTGCGGCTTCGGAACGGATCGCGCCGGTCAGCGGGAAGCAGCCGAGCGTGCGGAAGCGGATCGAGCCGTGCTGGACCTCTTCGCCGGGCAGCAGTTCAAGGCGCTCATCCTCGGCCAGGATCATCATGCCGTCGCGCTCGATGTAAGGACGCTGGGCAGCGTAATAGAGCGGCACCAGCGGAATGTTTTCCGCTTCGATGTAACGCCAGATATCGACCTCGGTCCAGTTGGAGAGCGGGAAGGCGCGCACGCTTTCGCCCTTGCGGACCATACCGTTATAGATGTTCCACAGTTCCGGGCGCTGGTTGCGCGGGTCCCATTTGTGGTCGGGTGTGCGGAAGGAATAGATGCGCTCCTTGGCGCGGCTTGCTTCCTCATCGCGGCGTGCGCCGCCGAAGGCGGCATCGAACTGGCCGGCATCGAGCGCCTGACGCAGCGCTTCAGTCTTCATGATGTCGGTGTAGAGCGCCGATCCGTGGGAGAAGGGCGTCACATTTTCCGTCTCGCCGCGCGGGTTGGTGTAGGAGATCAGGTCGAGATCATATTCCTTGACGATCTTGTCGCGGAATTCGATCATTTCCTTGAACTTCCAGCCCGTATTGACGTGCAGCAGCGGGAAGGGCACGCGGCCGGGGAAGAAGGCCTTGCGCGCCAGGTGCAGCAGCACGGAACTATCCTTGCCGATGGAATACAGCATCACGGGATTGTCGAATTCGGCGGCAACTTCGCGGAAGATGTGAATGGCTTCGTTTTCAAGCGCCTTCAGATGGGGATCGAGCGGCGGCTTGGATGCGACAGTATTCTTGCTGTCCGTCTCGTGGACTGCGTTGGACATTGTGAACTCCGGAAAATGTACTGAATGATTATCGTTGCGGGATGGCGGAAACGGCGGATGTCTGCTCCGCACCGGCGACGTGAAGACCGCATTCGCGCTTCTCGTCGTTTTCCCACCACCATCGACCGGCGCGCTCAGGCTCGCCGGGCTTGATGGCGCGTGTACACGGCTCGCAGCCGATGGAGGGGTAACCACGCGCATGCAACGGATTGACGGGAATGTTTTCAGACGCGACATAGGCCTGGATCTGGTCGATGTCCCAGTCCGCCAGAGCATTGATCTTGATGAGATTGCGCTCGGCGTCGAACTCGGCGAAAGGCGTCGTCGCACGGTTGCCCGACTGGCCGCGCCTGAGACCGGTGATCCAGAAGGCAGCGCCATCAAGCGCCTTGCCAAGCGGGATCAGCTTTCTGACATGACAGCAGGCGTGACGCGCCTCGATGCTTTCGTAAAAGCCGTTGAGGCCGTATTTCGCGGCATAGGCGTCGATATCGTCCTGCTCGGGCCGGAAGCGACGGATTTCAATGCCGAAACGTTCCTCGGTTTCATCGATGAGATCGACGGTTTCCTTGAACAGACGGCCGGTTTCCAGCGTCACGACGTCGATCGGCAACCGGTGCGTACCGATGGCGGCGGTGATGACCTGATCTTCGATGCCGAGGCTGGTGGTAAAGACCGCACGGCCGCCGAGACCGGCGATGAAGGAAAGTCGTCCCGCAAGATCGAGCCCGGCAAGCGTGGCGTCTAGGGATGCGGTATCGGCAGAGGCATTTGCTGAATTGATCGTCATTGTCACGTCCGGGATTTCCATGGCCGATTATTGTTGAAATCCGGCCTCCGGAACAGAAATGACAGTCTTTGTGCGCTGCACTTGAGAGCAAAAATGCCTCACGCGCACAGAGTATGAGCAAAAGATGCCCGTTCACCTTCTTTGCAGCTTGGATTTGAATTGTGACAACTTCTGCGCTAAGCCGGAATTGCCGGGTTCCCGGGCTTGTGGTCTACTGGTTTTACGATGATTTCGCAGAAGGCAAAATATGCGCTGAGGGCGCTCCTTTCGCTGGCCAAGGCCGACGGCGGCTGTCCTGTGCAGATTTCCGATATTGCCCGTGAACAGGCCATTCCGAAAAAGTTTCTGGAACAGATCCTTCTCGAAATGAAGAAGAAACGCATCGTCGAAAGCAGGCGTGGCAAGCAGGGCGGTTATCTCCTTGCGCGCCCGGCCTCTGATATCACCTTCGGCGAGGTGCTGCGCCTGATCGACGGGCCGCTCGCCCCCTTGCCCTGCCTGTCGCAGACCGCCTATCGCCGCTGCGAGGATTGCGATGGCGAGAAGCAGTGCGAAATCCGCCACGTCTTTGCCCGTGTGGCCGATGCCACCCGCAACATCCTTTTCAACACCACTGTTGCCGATGCCGTGGCCGGTGTTGAAGTGCCCGAGCTTTTGACGGCTTAGCCATCGGCGCAATAGGTGTGCAGTACGGTCCCTCCACCCTCATTCCTGTGCTTGTCACAGGAAACCAGTCGATGCGCGTCTGCGCGGCGAAAAGACTCTTCTCAGCCCAAGGACTTGGGCTGGCTGGATTCCTGTGACAAGCACAGGAATGAGGGTGGGAGGGGTGCGTCGCGACCGCCGGGAGCTTGAGTCTGCCATGCCGATGGACTGGTGGACGCTGCATGCCCCCCCCATCCCCTCATACCGCTCAGACGAAAAAATCGTCTAAAACCCCATAATATTTTTCGCTATCGCGGCAAAAAATCGTCAAAAATGTGAAATGCTTTTGCATTCAGAAAAGTTTTACACGACGCTTGTTGCGCCTTTCGCTTATGCTGCGCTGTATTTGTTGCCCGGGGAAACGCTCTCGGGAAACACTTTTTCGATCGTATTCGGCCTCATTGACCAACTCTACTCAACCGGTAGAGTTAAGCCATCGCAATCAGGAGGGAATACCGATGTCCAAGCTTCTGTCCGGTTTGAGCGTTGTTGCGCTTAGCCTTTCACTGGCACTTGGCGGCGCTGGCTCGGCCGCCGCGCAGACCAAGCTGCTCAACGTGTCCTACGACCCGACCCGTGAACTCTACAAGGATTTCAACGAAGCCTTCGCCAAGAAGTGGAAAGCGGATACGGGTGAGGACGTCACCATCCAGCAGTCGCATGGTGGTTCCGGCAAGCAGGCGCGCTCGGTTATCGACGGCCTTGAGGCCGACGTGGTGACGTTGGCGCTGCAGAGCGATATCGACGCCATCGTCCAGAACTCCGGCAAGATCAACAAGGACTGGCGCACCCGCCTGCCGCATAATTCTTCGCCTTATACCTCGACCATCGTGTTCCTGGTGCGCAAGGGAAACCCCAAAGGCATCCATAACTGGGGCGATCTGGTAAAGGGCGACATCCAGATCGTCACGCCGAACCCGAAGACCTCGGGCGGCGCCCGCTGGAACTATCTCGCAGCCTGGGCCTGGGCCAATGAGGAATTCAAGGGCGACAAGGACAAGATAAAGGCCTATGTCGGCGAGCTCTACAAGCGCGCTCCCGTTCTCGATACCGGCGCCCGCGGCTCCACGGTGACCTTCGCACAGCGCCAGATCGGTGACGTGCTGCTGGCCTGGGAAAACGAAGCCTATCTCGCCGGCCAGGAATTCGGTGCTGACGCCTTCGATATCGTCGTGCCGCCGATCTCGATCCTTGCCGAACCGCCGGTCGCCGTGGTTGACGCCAATGTCGACGCCAAGGGAACACGCAAGGCAGCGGAAGCCTATCTGCAATATCTCTATTCCGACGAGGGCCAGAATATTGCGGCGAAACACTTCTACCGTCCGTCCAACCCCGCCGTGGTCTCCAAGGATCTGCTGAAGCAGCTGCCCGACATCAAGCTCGTCACCATTGACGACCCGCAGTTTGGCGGTTGGGCCAAGGCGCAGCCGGAACATTTCGGTGACGGCGGCATCTTCGACCAGATTTACAAGCCCGCAAAGTAAGCGGATGATGGGCTGACGAGAAACAGCCCGCCCGCAAGGGACGTTGAAAAACAGCAGCTGGATCGACCGGACACCGTGCCGGTCGATCCTTTATAATAAACGCCGGGGAACACCGGCTCCCAGAGAGCATTTCCAGGAAAAGTGGACCCCGGTTTTCTCTCCGGAAATGCGCCAAAACAAAGATTATCCGGAGCCTTGATGAGCAATAATACATCCGGAAACAGGTGGAAATGGCGGCAGTCGAGCGTCATACCGGGCTTCGGCCTGACGCTTGGTTACACAGTGACCTATCTGTTTCTCATCATTCTTATTCCGCTCGGCGGCCTTATCTGGTCCACGGCGAAACTGGGTTTTTCAGATTTCATTGCGATTGCCACCGATAGCCGCACGCTGAATGCACTGCGCGTCAGCTTCGGTACGGCGTTTCTGGCGGCACTGGTCAACGCGGTTTTCGGCGTCATCGTCGCCTGGGTTCTGACCCGTTACCGTTTTCCCGGCCGCCGATTTGTCGATGCCATCGTCGATCTGCCCTTTGCCCTGCCGACGGCAGTGGCCGGTATCGCGCTCACCACGCTTTATGCCAATCGCGGCTGGGTCGGTTCGCTGTTCGAACCCTTCGGCATCAAGATCGCCTTTACGCCGACCGGCATCGTCATTGCGCTGATCTTCATCGGCCTGCCTTTTGTGGTCCGCACCGTGCAGCCGGTCATGGAAGAGATCGACCGTCAGGTGGAGGAAGTGGCGGCCACGCTTGGCGCCAACCGTTTCCAGACCATTACCCGCGTTCTGCTGCCGAGCCTCACGCCGGCGATCCTTACGGGTTTTGCGCTCGCCTTCGCGCGCGGTGTCGGGGAATATGGTTCGGTCATCTTCATCGCCGGCAATATTCCTTACGTGTCGGAAATCGCGCCGCTCCTCATCGTCATCCGGCTGGAGGAGTTCAATTATGCGGCCGCGACCGGCATCGCCACCATCATGCTGATCATCTCGTTTGCCATGCTGTTCCTCATCAATCTCATTCAGGCCTGGAGCCGCAAGAGGTACGGTTATGTCTGAGACCGCTCCCCGCACGTCCCCCCGGCCGTTCCGCGACCCCGCCAGCGAGAGTTTTCCCGCCCGGCTGGCATTGATTGCGATAGCCTTTGTGTTCCTCGCTGCATTTCTGGTCCTGCCGCTGATATCGGTATTCTTCGAAGCCTTCCGCAAGGGCGCGGAAAGCTTCTGGGAGGCGATCGTCGAACCGGATGCGCTCTCCGCCATCCGCCTGACACTGCTCGTCGCCGCCATTTCGGTGCCGCTCAACCTGATCTTCGGGGTTGCCGCCGCCTGGGCGATTGCGAAATTCGAATTCAAGGGCAAGGCGTTCCTGATCACGCTCATCGACCTGCCGTTTTCGATCTCGCCGGTCATATCGGGCCTTGTCTATGTCATCCTGTTTTCCTCGCACAGCGTGCTGGGGCCATGGCTGAAGAGTTACGGCATCGAAATCCTCTTTGCGGTGCCGGGCATCGTGCTGGCCACCATCTTCGTCACCTTTCCTTTCGTCGCGCGCGAATTGATCCCGCTGATGCAGGAGCAGGGCAATGGCGACGAGGAGGCGGCGATTTCGCTCGGCGCAACCGGCTGGCAGACCTTCTGGTATGTCACGCTGCCGAACATGAAATGGGGCCTGCTCTACGGGGTGCTGCTCTGCAACGCCCGCGCCATGGGCGAGTTCGGCGCCGTCTCGGTGGTATCGGGCCATATTCGCGGCGAGACCAACACCATGCCGCTGCATGTCGAGATACTCTATAATGAGTACAATATGGGTGCGGCCTTTGCGGTGGCGACGCTGCTGGCTGGTCTGGCGCTCGTGACGCTCGTTCTCAAAACCATTCTCGAAATACGCTTTGGCGCGGGCAACGCAGCCGGCAAGCATTGAAAGGCATATTCATGGAAGTGAAAGTTTCCGGCATCACCAAGCAGTTCGATCGCTTTCCCGCACTGAACGACGTGTCGCTCGATATTCGTTCCGGCGAGCTGATCGCTCTGCTCGGTCCCTCCGGTTCCGGCAAGACGACGCTGCTGCGTCTCATCGCCGGCTTGGAGCAGCCGACCAAAGGCCACATCTTCTTCGGGGATGAGGACGCCTCGCACCGCACGGTGCAGGAGCGTAATGTCGGTTTCGTCTTTCAGCATTACGCGCTGTTCCGCCATATGACGGTGGCGGAGAACATCGCCTTCGGCCTGAAGGTGCGTCCTTCCGCCAAGCGCCCGCCGAAAGCGGAAATCCGCAGGCGCGTGTCCGAGCTTCTCGATATGGTGCATCTCTCCGGTCTCGAAAAACGTTACCCCACACAGCTTTCCGGCGGTCAGCGCCAGCGCGTGGCGCTTGCCCGCGCCGTCGCCATCGAGCCGAAGGTCCTGCTTCTCGATGAACCTTTCGGCGCGCTCGATGCCAAGGTCCGCAAGGAGCTGCGCCGCTGGCTGCGTGAATTCCACGACCGCACCGGCCACACCACCGTTTTCGTGACCCACGATCAGGAAGAGGCGCTGGAACTGGCCGACCGCGTCGTCGTCATGAGCCAGGGCAAGATCGAACAGGTGGGCACGGCGGACGATGTTTATGACACGCCCAATTCCCCCTTCGTCTTCTCCTTCATCGGCGAATCCTCCAGCCTGCCGATAACGATCCGCGACGGCCATGTACTGTTTCAGGGAGAGAGCATCGGCATCGATGAGAGCGGCACGGGCGAGGGTGAGCTTTTCTTCCGTCCGGAAGATGTGGTGCTGACGCAGGAGAAGGACGCGCTTTACGGCAAGGTCACCACTTGTCGCCGCCTCGCCGGCACCCGCATCGCCGAAATCGACATCGCCAATAACGGCCACGAGCCCTATCACCTCGAAATCGAGGTGCCGCTCAACGCCGCCGTGGCCGTGGGCGCGGAACTGCGCTTCCGTCCGACGCGGTGGAAGGTGTTCGGGAAGAAGTAGGGGAGGTATCGCGGAGGCAGTTGACGGTTTGTTGCGACCTGCAGTTCCTCCGTCATACCGGCCTTGAGCCGGTATCCAGCCAGCCCAAGTCCTTGGGCTGAAATGACTCTTCCCCGCCGCGCAGACGCGCGTCGACTGGATTCCGGCTCAAGGCCGGTATGACGGGGAGAGTGAGGCTACCGCGAACGCCATCAAATGCCGCTTTTGCCGCGTTAGTTCACGCCCGGATTTCCACGCTGACCCGTCTCAATCCAGAAACGGAAAAGGGCCGCCGAAGCGACCCTTCCATGAGCTTGGTCCTGTTTACAGACCCGGGACTGTTTCTCAACGTTCCGAAGGCAAGATGTCTTACGCCGAGGGCTGCCCCGTCGAAAACACACCCTTTCCATTGCCTGCACCAGAGACCGAAATCTCATTAGACATTGGATCACCTCCTTCCGATACGTTGAACATAACTAGAAGGTAGTACGATTCGTCAGTAATGCAAGAGGGGTTACTTATAACGGGCGCCCGGGCATTACGACACCCGCATCACGATCTTGCCGATATGATTGCTGCTCTCCATCAGCCGGTGCGCTTCCACAACCTCGTCCAGCGTGAAGACCCGGTTGATAACAGGCGCGACCTGACCGCTTTCGATGAGCGGCCAGACCTCTCCGATGAGGTCGTCGCGGATGGCGCGTTTTTCGTCCGCCGTGCGGGGACGCATGGTGGAGCCGGTGACGGTGAGGCGTTTGACCATGATCGGGGTTAGATTGACCTTCTCGGCCATGGCACCACCCAGAAAGGCGATGATCGACAGGCAGCCATCCTTGGCGAGTGCCGCAAGGTTCTTTTCGAAATAGGCTGCGCCGATCATGTCGAGAACGACATCGACGCCCTTGCCGCCGGTTTCGGATTTAACGATCTCGGCGAAATCCTCCTCGCGGTAATTGATCGCGCGCTTGGCGCCGAGCTTCACGCAGGCCTCGCATTTTTCCGCCGAGCCCGCCGTGGCATAGACTTCGGCGCCAAAGGCTTTCGCAAGCTGGATGGCCGTCGTGCCGATACCGCTGGTGCCGCCGTGGATGAGCACGCTTTCCCCTTCGGTAAGGCCTGCCATCTGGAAGAGATTGGCCCAGACAGTGAAGAAAGTTTCCGGCAATGCGGCCGCTTTGACGGCGTCGTAACCTTTGGGGAAGGGCAGGGCCTGCCCGGCGGGCACGGTGCAATATTCGGCATAAGCGCCGCCATTGGCGAGCGCGCAGACCTTGTCGCCCAGCGCGAATTCATCGACGCCTTCACCGAGAGCGACCACCTCGCCGGCGATTTCGAGGCCGAGGATCGGGCTTGCATCCTTCGGCGGCGGATAGGTGCCCTGGCGCTGCGCGACATCGGGGCGGTTGACGCCCGCCGCCTCGACCTTCACCAGAATTTCGCCTTTTGCGGGATTCGGCCAAGGCGCTTGCGAAAGGCGCATCACCTCCGGGCCGCCATGGGAGGGAAGGTCGATGAAGCGCATTTTTTCGGGCAGGGTCATAGTGTCGGGCATGGCCAGGGGCAACTCCTCACTTGTCGGCGTCACCTGAAGATGTAGGTCAGATGCGCCGTCGAGGGAAGGTGGCCCTTTGCCGCTGATGTCAATTTGTCTCGCCGAACAGCCGGACGACGAAGCCGCTTTCATTTTCCTTCGCAGCGGCCTTCACACCCGCGATCTCGCTGCCGATACGCTCGGGATTGGCGATGATCAGCCCCTTCGGCAAGGTTAGGACGCCGATCGAGCAGCGCAGCAGCGCGAAGTCACGCTCGTTGCCGTGGCGGTCCTGGCCTTTCATGCAGCCGGCGGCGCGGTCTTCGTCCGAATAGAGTTCGGCGACATCGTCGTGAAAATCGCTGAGCAGCCGCTCTAGGATTTCCGTCAGTTCTCCTACCGACCAGTCACGCACGCCGATGAAGAAGTCGTCGCCGCCGATATGGCCGAGGAAACAATCACCGGCAAAAAAGTAGCGGCGCATCAGAGCCGAAAACAGGGTGATGGCGTGGTCACCGGCGTTGAAGCCGTATTTGTCGTTGAAGGGTTTGAAATTATCGAAGTCGCAATAGCAGAAGAAACGCGACTCGTCGCCGTCGCTGCAGCGGTCGGCAATGAAGCCGCCAATCGCGCGGTTGCCGGGCAGCGCCGTCAGCGGGTTCTGGTCCTGCGCCATCTTCAGCTGTTTTTCGTTGATGACCTTGATGAGCGAGGCCGCGGAAACAATGCCGGCGTAACGCATGTTTTCGGTGAGGATGATGCAGGCGCTGCCGCCCATGCTGGCGAACATGTTCATCAGTTGGTCGGCATCCGCATCGAGGCCGACGATCGGCGCGGGATCGACGAAATGGGAAATGGTGCGCTCATAGATCTTGTTCTTGAGCAGGTCGCGGCCGAAGGGCCGGTAGATATATTCCTTGAGGTGATATTCGTTGATGACGCCGCGCGGTTCGCCATTGGCGTTGAGAACCGGGAAGAAGGCCTGCTGCGGATTTCTGCGGAACAGTTCGAAGACGCTGTCGACGCTGTCATGCTCGAAGACGGTGGGAAGGCGCTCTATTTCCCGGCGGATGAGAATTTCATCCAGCGTCTGGCTGCTGCGTCGCGCCACGCCGATGCGGTTGATGTGGGGAAAACTTTCAGGCAATTCGCTGGTGAAGACCGTTGGCCTGGCGATCAGCCAGCCCTGCACCAGATCGACGCCGAATTCGCGGCAGGTCAGAAATTCCGCTTCGGTTTCGATGCCTTCCGCAATGACCCTGACGCCGAGAACATGGGCGATGTTGACGATGTTGCGCACAAGGTGCTGCTTGCGCGGCAATTGGTCGACGCCGGTGATGAAATGCCGGTCGATCTTCAGGTAATCCAGCGGGAAGTCGCAGAGCAGCTTCATCTCGCCGTGACCGGCGCCGAAATCGTCGATTGCCAGCTTGAAGCCTTCCTTGCGCATACGGGCGATCAGCGCCGTGAACTCCGGCACGCTGGTATTATCGAAGCGTTCGGAAAGTTCAAAGCAGATGGAGGAGGCCGGAATGCCCGCCCGCGCCAGATGGCCGACGAGCTTGTCCAGAATGGCGTCGCCATGCGGGATCAGCCGTACATCGAGATTGAGGAACAGGGTGGCGGAGGAAAAATCGGGCAGGGTGGAGAATTTTGCGAGCGCCCGGCTTGCCAGCATCTGCTCGAAGGCCTTCAGCTCGCCATCTGCAGCAGCCTGGTCGAGAAGCGCCAGCGGATTGGAAAAACCGAGCCGATCATGGCCGCGCATCAGCGATTCATAACCGAAGATCGTGCCCGTCGTCGCCTCGACAATCGGCTGGAACGCCGTTTCGAGCACCAGCTTGGCCATGGGAAACATGTGCCCGGAGGCAAAACGCCTGATGACATCGTTCTCCAGCGTGACGGCCTGCATTTTATTCTCCGCTGTTGCCGGTCCCCATGTGGCTAACGTAAGGGGAGCCTGTCTCTTTTGCGGCGAACAATCGCAGATTACAGGTCAACAAAAGCTTTCACGACTGTGAAGCTTTGATGAACGTTTTGTTACAACCCCATAAGCATGTAGGCCTATGAGCATGTGGGGTTGTTGCGCCGGGCCTCATGCGCTGCGGACGTGCCCGGTGTGAGCGGCGTAGAGATCCGCGACGTTCATGCGCTCCCGGTCTGCCTCGACAGACTCTGCGGACTCGGTGCCGACGCCATGTTCAGCGGAGGCCGCCCATAGTCTCAGCGCTGCCCTGACGACCTCGCTGCCGGATGCGTAAGCGCCGCAATTCACGGCCTCGCGCATTCTTGCTGCCTGTTCCGGGGAAATCGATACTGTTACCATTGGCATGATATCACTCCCTTCTTTAAACGCTGCGATCGGTCCTTCGATGTCCGGTTTGCGGATCGGGCGCCGTCGTGGTCTAGGCGGGCGTTTTTATCGTCTTTCGTCTGGCGCCGCTTCCAGCGAAATTTGTATCATCAGCGATATTAGCACGAAACGCGTTCCATTCCCAATTCGCAGTATATCACGGTTTAGTTTTTCCCCCGTGAACCGGGCGGCAGCATGGGGTTCGCCACACCGGCCGATGCCTGCGAAACTATCACTGTCCGGCGGCGGAAAATATGATCCATCGCAAATCAGCGACATAAAATGGCGCGTTTTTTATTGATTGATTGATCAATCAAGAATAATTTGCCATCCGTCAAGGAGACCCCTATGCCCAAGATCGGAATGGAGCCTTTGCGCCGCAAGGCGCTTGTGGATGCGGCGCTTCGCACCATAGGCCACCATGGTTCGCTGAATGTGACAATGTCTGATATCGCCCGGGAAGCGGGCGTGTCGGCCGCGCTCGCGCATCATTATTTCGGCAGCAAGCAGCAGCTTCTTCTGGAAACCATCCGCAGTCTGCTGCGTGACTTGAGGCGCGATGCCGTGGCGGCGCTGACCCGCGCTTCCGGCCCGCGTGAAAGGCTGAGCGCCATCGTGCATGTCTCCTTCCAGAGCGACCAGTTCACGCCCGAAACGGTGGCGGCATGGCTCGCCTTTTATGTCGAGGCGCAGCGTTCGGAAGAAACCCGCCGCCTGCTGGTGCTTTATTCCCGCCGCCTGCGCTCAAACCTCATGGCGAGCCTCAACCGGCTTTGCCCGCCGGACGATGCCGCGCGCATCGCGGAAGGGGCGGCGGCTCTGATCGACGGGCTTTATATCAGGCACAGCCTGCGTTCCGCCCCGCTTGGCCTCGCCTCCGCGCCGGCGCTGGTCGAGGATTATTTCGACATGCAGCTTAAATCTTTTCCCGATGGACAGCGCCCGAAGCCGTCCATCCGCGTTCTCAAGGAGACTTCGACATGACCATCGCCACGCCGCTCAAGGCGCAGCCGAAAGCCTCGCATTTCATCGACGGGGACTATGTCGAGGATAATACCGGCACACCGTTCGAGAGCATCTTCCCGGCCACCGGCGAAGTGATCGCAAGGCTGCATGCGGCGACACCTGCCATCGTCGAGCGCGCCATCGCCTCGGCCAAACGCGCGCAGAAGGAATGGGCGGCGATGAGCCCGATGGCGCGCGGCCGCATCCTCAAACGCGCCGCCGATATCATGCGCGAACGCAACGATGCGCTTTCCACGCTGGAAACGCTGGATACGGGCAAGCCCATTCAGGAAACCATCGTCGCCGACCCAACCTCCGGCGCCGATGCTTTCGAATTCTTCGGCGGCATCGCGCCGTCCGCCCTGAATGGCGATTATATCCCGCTCGGCGGTGATTTCGCCTATACCAAGCGTGTGCCGCTCGGCGTCTGCGTCGGCATCGGCGCCTGGAACTATCCGCAGCAGATCGCCTGCTGGAAGGCCGCGCCCGCGCTGGTCGCCGGCAATGCCATGGTCTTCAAGCCCTCGGAAAACACGCCGCTCGGCGCGTTGAAGATTGCCGAAATCCTCATCGAAGCCGGCTTGCCAAAGGGCCTGTTCAACGTCATCCAGGGCGACCGCGACACCGGCCCGCTTCTGGTCAACCACCCCGAAGTGGCCAAGGTCTCGCTCACCGGCTCCGTGCCGACCGGCCGCAAGGTGGCCGCCGCCGCCGCCGGGCATCTGAAGCATGTGACCATGGAACTCGGCGGCAAGTCGCCGATGATTGTCTTCGACGATGCCGATATCGAAAGCGCCGTCGGCGGCGCGATGCTCGGCAACTTCTATTCCTCCGGCCAGGTCTGCTCGAACGGCACGCGCGTCTTCGTGCAGAAAAAGGCGAAGGAGCGTTTCCTCGACAACCTGAAAAGCCGCACCGAGGCGATGATCCTCGGCGATCCCCTCGATTACGACACCCATCTCGGCCCGCTGGTCTCCAAGGCCCAGCAGGAGAAGGTTCTTTCCTATATCGAAAAGGGTAAGGCGGAAGGAGCGACGCTCATCACCGGCGGCGGCATTCCCAACAATGTCTCGGGCGAGGGCGCTTATGTGCAACCGACCGTGTTCGCCGATGTGACCGACGATATGACCATCGCCCGCGAGGAAATCTTCGGGCCGGTCATGTGCGTGCTGGATTTCGACGATGAGGACGAGGTTATCGCCCGCGCCAACGCAACCGAATTCGGGCTGGCCGGCGGCGTCTTCACCGCCGATCTCGCCCGCGCCCACCGTGTGGTGGATCAGCTGGAGGCGGGCACGCTGTGGATCAATACCTATAATCTCTGCCCGGTGGAAATGCCCTTCGGCGGCTCCAAGCAGTCCGGCTTCGGGCGGGAGAATTCGGCGGCGGCGCTGGAGCATTATAGCGAGCTGAAGACGGTTTATGTGAGCACGGGGAAGGTGGAAGCGCCTTATTAAGGCAGCGTTGCGGATTGGGGCTTACCCCCCTCTGTCCTGCCGGACATCTCCCCCTCAAGGGGGGAGATCGGCAAGACGAGCCGTATCACTTCACCCTCGAAATTTGAGAAGGGCGAAACCTGGCCTCAGATCGATCTCCCCCGTTGAGGGGGAGATGTCCGGCAGGACAGAGGGGGGTAACCCCACCCGCACATGAGCCATTGAGAGAGAGCACAAATCATGCAGGCAGATTACGTCATCGTCGGTTCGGGCTCCGCAGGCTCCGCCATCGCCTATCGCCTGTCGGAAGACGGTCGTTATTCTGTCATCGTCATCGAGGCAGGCGGTTCCGATTTCGGCCCCTTTATCCAGATGCCCGCCGCACTCGCGTGGCCGATGAGCATGAAGCGCTACAATTGGGGTTATCTCTCCGAGCCCGAACCCAATCTCGACAACCGCCGCATCACCGCCCCGCGCGGCAAGGTCATCGGCGGCTCGTCCTCCATCAACGGCCTCGTTTACGTGCGCGGCCACGCGGAGGATTTCAACCGCTGGGAAGAGCTTGGCGCGCATGGCTGGGCCTATGCGGATGTGCTGCCTTACTTCAAGCGCATGGAGCACAGCCATGGCGGCGAGGAAGGCTGGCGCGGCACGGATGGGCCGCTGCATGTGCAGCGTGGCCCCGTCAGCAATCCGCTGTTCCACGCCTTCATTCAGGCGGGCGCGCAGGCGGGCTTTGAACTGACGGACGATTATAACGGCTCCAAGCAGGAGGGTTTCGGCCTGATGGAGCAGACCATCCACAATGGCCGCCGCTGGTCCGCCGCCAATGCCTATCTGAAGCCGGCGCTGAAGCGCGGCAACGTCACGCTGGTCAATGGTTTCGCCCGCAAGATCGTCATCGAGAACGGCCGCGCCGTGGGTGTCGAGATCGAACGCAAGGGCGTGGTGGAAACCGTCACGGCCAATCGCGAGGTCATCCTTTCGGCCTCCTCGTTCAACTCGCCGAAACTGCTGATGCTTTCGGGCGTCGGTCCTGCTGCCCATCTGAAAGACATGGGCATCGAAGTGAAGGCGGATCGTCCGGGCGTCGGCGCAAATCTTCAGGACCATATGGAGTTTTATTTCCAGCAGGTCTCCACCAAGCCGGTCTCGCTTTATTCCTGGCTTCCATGGTTCTGGCAGGGCGTGGCGGGCGCGCAATGGCTGCTGTCAAAAGGCGGGCTTGGCGCCTCCAACCAGTTCGAGGCCTGCGCCTTCCTGCGCTCCGCGCCCGGTCTGAAACAGCCCGATATCCAGTATCATTTCCTGCCCGTGGCCATTTCCTATGACGGCAAGGCCGCCGCAAAAAGCCATGGTTTTCAGGTGCATGTCGGCTACAACCTGTCGAAATCGCGCGGCAACGTCACCCTGCGCTCTGCCGATCCGCATGACGACCCGGTCATCCGCTTCAACTATATGAGCCATCAGGAAGACTGGGAAAAATTCCGCCATTGCGTGCGCCTGACGCGCGAAATCTTCAGCCAGAAAGCCTTTGACGATTTTCGCGGGCCGGAAATCCAGCCGGGCGAAAATGTCGGGACGGATGAGGAAATTGACGCCTTTTTGCGGGAGCATCTGGAAAGCGCCTATCACCCCTGCGGCACCTGCCGGATGGGCGACAAGGACGACCCGATGGCCGTCGTCGATCCCGAATGCCGGGTCATCGGAGTGGAGGGCCTGAGGGTTGCCGACAGCTCGATCTTCCCGCATGTGACCTATGGCAACCTGAACGGCCCGTCGATCATGACCGGCGAAAAGGCGGCGGACCACATTCTCGGCAAGACCCCGCTGCCGCGTTCCAATCAGGAACCATGGGTGAACCCGCGCGCGGCCGTCAGCGACCGGTGAGGATCAATGGTAGTCGTCCTCGCGCTGGTGGCGGACGGCGGCAATGGTGACGGTTTCCGGGCCATCAATGCGGAACAGCACGATATAGCCTGATGAACCGAAGGGCAGGAGGAGCTCGCGTATGAGGCTGTTTTCGGCAGATGCCTTGCGGCAACTGAAAGGAAAATCGCCGAGAATCTCCAGTCCTGCTCTTATGGCGCGGATTGCTTTCTCAGCCACATCGATGTCGTAGGCGATCAGAAAATCATAGATGCGATCAAAATCGGCCAAGGCTTCTTTGGTATAGCGAAGCTCATACGTCATTTCCGCTTCGCGGCTTTCGCAGCATCAAGTTTCTTTTGCATCATCGAAAGAACATCGTCGGTGCTATAATAAATGCCGGTGCGCTCCGCTTCTTCGAGTGACGCCAGCCCGCGCGCAATGAATTCCGCCTGCGATTTACGGATTTGCACCTGCCTGCGCACGGACTCTTCAACGAAGGAAGAAAGCGTCTCGCCTTCCTTCAGCACGCTTTCAGCAGCCTCGCGAAAATCCGCCGTCACCCGCAGCGAAGGGATCGTTGCCGTTTTCATATCTACGTCTCCGTGCGTTGCAATTGCGACGCAAAGAATGCGCCGATGGGGGCGACCTGTCAAATGCAAAACCTTGCAATCACGTCCGGGGAGGCAGATAAACGGGCATCCCGCCCGAGAAACAATACCGAAATCACAGATCTGGACCGCCATGCCCGTCGACTACAAAAAGCTGAAGATGCTCCGCCGTTCCCGTGTCGTGTGGGGTTCATGGCGGGTGTGGAGGCCGAGGGCGGTTTTCTGGATTGGCGCGATCGCTGTCGGCCTTATCAGCGTCGGCTTTGCATGGCTTGCGGATCGGGCCCAGCACCTTTTCTTCGCGGCGACATCATCGGGTGAATGGGCGTTTCTGCTGCCGCTCATAATCACGCCGCTCGGCTTCACCCTGTGCGCATGGCTTGCGATCACGGTCTTTCCCAATGCCGGCGGTAGCGGCATTCCCCAGGCCATCGCCGCCCGGCACCTGCGGGATGATGCGGACCGTTCGCGGCTTCTGTCGCTGAAACTCGCTTTCGGTAAGGTGGTACTGACGGTTGCCGGCCTACTCTCCGGCGCCTCCATCGGCCGAGAGGGGCCGACGGTGCAGGTCGGGGCTTCGATCATGCTACAGGCGGCGCGCTGGGGCGGCATGGCGCAGGCAAAGGGTCTCATCCTCGCGGGATCGGCGGCGGGCATCGCGGCGGCGTTCAACACGCCGCTGGCCGGCATCGTCTTTGCCATCGAGGAGATGAGCAAGACCTATGAATCCCGCGCCAACGGCCTTGTGCTGACCGCCGTCATCCTGTCGGGCCTCGCCTCGCTGGCGCTGGTCGGCAGCTATACCTATTTCGGCACCAGCTCCGTCATGGCGAAAACGACGATGGACTGGCTGCTGGTGTTGATCTGCGGTGTCGGCGGCGGCGCATTTGGTGCGCTGTTCAGCGCCGCGGCCCTGCGACTGTCCGCCCGTATCAGGCGTTTTGCCCAGACCATGCCGCTGAAGCGGATGCTGGCCGTGGCGGCAGCCTGCGGCCTTGCCTCTGCGGCAATCGGAATAGCGTCTGGAGGCGCGACATTCGGAACCGGCTATGAACAGGCACGCGCCACAATCGAGGGTGAGGCCGCACCGGCATTCTTCTTCATCGAAAAACTGGCGGCGACCTTTCTGGCAATGATGTCAGGCATCCCGGGCGGCATCTTTGCGCCCTCGCTGTCGGTGGGCGCGGGTTTCGGCAGCACCATGGCCACCTTGCTCGGCACCAGCATCGGCCTTGGCGCGATCGTCGGCATGGCGGGTTATCTTGCCGGCGTGGTGCAGGCGCCGATGACGGCCTTTGTCATCATCCTTGAAATGACCGGTAATCATGAAGGCGTCATGCCCATCATGGCTGCATCGATGCTGGGATATCTGACATCGCGGCTTTTCTCCCGCGAGCCGCTTTATCATGGCCTGTCGCGGGTCTTCATCGCCCAGAGCATCCGCGCCAGACGCGCCGCTCAGGCCAGCGAAATGTAACGGCTTAGGCGCGGATGCCCGCCACGCCGAAATAACCGAGCCCCGGTATCTTCACACCGGGCCGGCCAAAATCGATGCCGGCGACCAGGCCGAGAAAGTTGACCTCAAAACCGCTGCGGGCACCTGCCGAAATACCGAACAACCCGCCCAGCGAAACGCTCGCATCCTTCCAGTCGTCGGCGATGTGGTAAAACGCACCGTCCGGCAGGTAGTCGCGCCCCACCGCGTCCGGCGGCAGCACGACGCCCAGTTCCGGCACGCTGCGCAGCACATGGGCGACGAAGGTGTTGGAGTTGGGGCCGGGATAGATGCGATAGCCGCCCGGCCGACCATAGGGGTAATCGGCAATCGCCTTTTCGATTTTCGGGATCAGCTTTTCCGCTTCCGCGCCGTGAATGGCCACCACCTGGCGCGGCATGTTGGAATACCAGTAGGCGTCCGCTGCATAACCATTATGGCGGATCGGCGTGCCCCAGCCCACCTTGTCGTAACGGTCATAGGTCGCAGCACCGGGCTTTTTCAGCACGACCCAGGCATGGCTGGCGACGGACCCCTTGAAGCCACCGGTCATGGCGGAAAAGACGTAGACCGCGGCTTCTCTGTCGCTCGACGCCACCGGCAGCATGCCGGAGGACGACCATCTTGCGGCGTTCCAGCCGCGCGGATGGTCCTTCATGGCCCATAGCCCCGCCGATGCCAGTGCCGGCAGCAGATAGATAATGGCAATCGCCAGCAGCAGACGTTTTGCAAATTTCACTGACAGCCCCGTGCATCGAAAAATCAATTGCGGTATCAACGACATAAAATCAGAATTTTTTGAGGCTGAGAGAATGAACAATTCCGTTACCGTCGAAGTCACCAGGGGCAATCTCGTCGAAAGCCGCCATCAGGGTCTTGTCGTGGTGGTGGATGGTGATGGCGGCGTGCTGTTTTCGTCTGGTGATATCGAGCGCGGCATCTTCCCGCGTTCCGCCTGCAAGGCCATGCAGGCGCTGCCGCTGGTGGAAAGTGGTGCTGCGGATGCCTATGGTTTCGGTAACCGCGAACTCGCATTCGCCTGTTCGTCCCATTCCGGCGAGGACGCGCATGTGGAACTCGCCGCTTCGATGCTTGCGAAGGCGGGCAGGGATGTGGATACGCTGGAATGTGGCGCACACTGGTCTTCGGACCAGAAAACCATCATCCATCAGGCTCGTACACTGGAAAAGCCGACAGCGCTGCATAATAATTGCTCCGGCAAACATTCCGGTTTCATCTGCGCCTGTTGCCACACCGGCACCGATCCCAGGGGCTATGTCGGTTACGATCACCCGCTGCAGCGGGAAATCCGCGCCACGATGGAAAGCCTGACGGGTGCTGCTCTCGGCCAGGACAATTGCGGCGTGGATGGCTGCTCCATCCCCACCTATGCCGTACCGCTCAAAGGGCTGGCGCATGGTTTCGCGAAGATGGCGACGGGCAGGGGGCTGGAAGCGGGTCGTGCGACAGCGTCGCGCCGTCTCATCGAGGCCTGCATGGCAGAACCCTTTTATGTGGCGGGCACCGGCCGCGCCTGCACGAGGCTGATGCAGATCGCGCCGGGAAAAATCTTCGCAAAGACCGGCGCGGAGGGCGTTTTCGTCGCCGCCCTGCCGGAAAAGGGTATCGCCATGGCGGTGAAATGCGAAGACGGTACGACACGCGCGGCCGAAGCCGTGGTATCCGCACTGCTCGCCCGCTATTTCGATGAAGGCAGCGCCGAGCAGCAGGCGCTGAGCAGCATGGCGAACCGGCAGATGCGCAACTGGAACGGCATCCACGTCGGCGATGTCAGAGTCGTCGGGCTCTAAATAACCTTTGACGCGGCCGGTTGCCGGCACGATGATGACGTGCCCTGTATGTGACGGCCATCCCACGGCCGCCGCGGGCCGGCGTCCGCATGAGGAAGAAACGGGCGCTTCATTGCTTTGGAGGTCGCATATCCATGTTCACACTGTTCTTCTCCCCCGGTTCCTGTTCTCGCGCCAGCCATATCGTGCTTGAGGAATCCGGCCTGCCTTACAAGGCCCATCGCGTCAATTTCGCGGAGGGCGAGCAACGCTCCGAGGCATTTTTAAAGATCAATCCCAAGGGCCGCGTGCCGGCGCTGGCCACCGCAAGCGGCGTGCTGACGGAGACGCCCGCCATTCTCGCCTTTATCGCCCAGATGGCGCCTGAAAAGAAGCTCGCGCCGCTCGATGATCCCTTCGAATTCGCGTTGATGCAGTCCTTCAACGCCTTCATTTCTTCGACCGTGCATGTCGCCCATGCGCATGGCCGGCGCGGCAGCCGCTGGGCGAATGAGGATAGCTCGCTGGCCGATATGAAGGCGAAAGTGCCGCAGACCATGGGCGAGTGCTTCGAACTGATCGAGCACGGCATGCTGCACGGCCCATGGGTTCTTGGTACGGCCTATTCGGTTGCCGATCCCTATCTTTTCGTCATGTCCGGCTGGCTGGAAAGCGATGGCGTGGATATTGCCCGTTTCCCGAAGGTGCATGACCACTTCCGCCGCATGAGCGACCGCCCGGCGGTGCAGCGGGCGCTTGCGGGGGAGAGGGGCTGAGAGGCCCCAGCTCGGTCTTGTGGTTGCTCCCTCATTTCTGTGACAAGCACAGGAATGAGGGCAGAGAGACACGCTGGCGGAGTGTTCTCCCGCTCAGGCCGCCTCGGCCGCGCGGGTATCCCACATCGTCTTGAACGCCGTGCGGGTCTGGCAGCGGTCCAGCCAGGCTTTCAGCGCCGGATGGGCATCGAACAGCGGCTTGTGGCCCTGTGCGTAACGAACGATTTCCGCGGCGTTGAGATCGGCCACGGTGAAACGGTCGCCCACCAGGTATTCGTGGCTGGAAAGGTGCTGCTCCAGCACCCGGAAGGGGCGCTTCAGCAGGCGGGCGGCGACATCGATCACCGCCTTGCCGCTATCGCTTTCCGACAGGCCCTCGGCGATCGCAGAGGAAATCTTTAGCGAATTGGTTTCGATTTCGGTCGCGGCAAAGAAGGACCATTGCAGCATCGCCGCATCTTCCTTCAAATCGACCGGCGCAAGCGGTCCGCCATATTTGCGGGCGAGATAGAGGTTGATGGCCATGGATTCGTAAAGCACCATGCCGTCATCCTCGATGCAGGGAATGGTGCCCATCGGGTTGACGGCCAGAAAATCCGGGGACAGCGTGTTGAGCGGCGCATCCGCAGCCAGCGGATCGGCAAGACGGCGGGCCTGTATGACCGGCACATGTTTGAATTCTATGCCGAGTTCCCCTGCCAGCCACAACGTGCGCGTGGCGCGGGAACGGTAGACACCGTAAATCGTCAACATCGAAATTACCCCTTCAACCTGTCAGATGGCGGCACGTTACGGTCTAGCCCTTTTAAAGTGAAGCTGCGGATCGCAGGGTCAACTATGATTTTTTCTGATCCGTCAGGAGGTCCGTGTCCGGCGACAGCCGGCATTCGAAGCGGTCGATGAACCGCTCGAACAGGCGGGCGAAAGTCTCCACATCCTCCGCCGGCCAGCCATCCATTACATCCTCGATGACGCTCATCTTGGTCCGGCGCATTTCCTGCAAAAGACTGGTGCCGAGCGGCGTGATCTCGACAATGCTGCGGCGGCCGTCTTCCTGGGAAACGCCGCGTTTCAGCAGGCCGCGCCCGACCATATCCGCCACCACACGGCTGCCCCGCGAGGGATCGATGCGCATGCCCTCGGCAATCGCACCCACGGTAACGTCGCCTTCCGCCCGGCGCAGAATGTCGAGCACGTCGATATGGGAAAGTTCCAGACCCGGAGCGAGCTTGGCAAGCGCCATGCGGCCGATGATGCGGCGGCCGATCATGATGCGCATGCGCGTCATCGTATTGCCGATCCGCTTGATGTCCTCAGGCAGATCCTCGTTCCAGTTTTCCTCAGTCGCCACGCTTCATCGTCCCTTTCGATGCAATTTCCCGATCACATTTAGCGGCATTAGCATAGATGTCAAAAACTTGCCATTGACATATATATGCTGATAGCACACAAATTGCCGCAGTAAAACCGCCGTAAGCCAACGAGATTTTTCATGGATATGTCCACCGCCCCCGTGGCGTCGCTTGTGTCGGATCATCGGCGCAGGCTCATCGTCTTTCTGTTTCTGATGCTGGCCATGTTCATGGCGACCCTCGACAACCAGATCGTATCCACAGCACTGCCCACCATCGTCGGTGAATTCGGCGCGCTGGAGCGTTTCGGCTGGATCGGCTCGGCCTATCTTCTGGCGACCAGCGCGGTCATGCCGGTTTATGGCAAGCTCGGTGATCTGTTCGGCCGCAAATATGTGATGATCGCAGCGGTTGTCATCTTCACGCTCGGCTCGCTGGCCTGCGGGCTGGCCTGGTCGATGGATTCGCTGATTGCGGCCCGCGTGCTGCAGGGGCTTGGCGGCGGCGGCATCATGGTATCGATCTTTTCCGTCAATGCGGATCTGTTCGAACCGCGCGAGCGCGCCCGTTACCAGAGCTATTCCAGCCTCACCATCATGGCGTCTGGCAGTGTCGGCCCGATCCTCGGCGGCACGATGAGCGACCTGTTCGGCTGGCGGTCGATCTTCCTCATCAACCTGCCGCTCGGCATTATCGTCATTGCAGGTCTGGCGCTGATGCTGCCCTATCGCCGTCCGGCCCGCCAGCCGAAGATCGATTATCTCGGCGCGGTCCTCTTGGCGGCCACCATTGCCAGCGTGGTCTTCTGGGCAGACAGCAGCGAATTGTTCGGCTCGCTGATCGCAGGCCCCAGTCTCGGCATCATCGCTTTCGCCGTCATCGCCGCTTTCCTCTGGGTGCAGGTGGAACGCCGCGCGCCGGAACCCGTCGTGCCGCTCAGGCTCTTCAAGGACAGCACCTTTCCGCTCTTGATGATCGTTTCGCTGACCAGCGGCGGCATCGGTATCGGCATGGTCAATTATTACGCCCTGTTCCTGCAGACCACGACCGGCCTTTCGCCTTCCCATGCCGGCCTGTTCTTCATCGCCGTCACCGGCGGCATCGTCATGGGTTCGCTTTCAGCCGGGCGGCTGATTTCGATCACCGGCGTCTACAAGCCCTTCTCGGTGGCGGGTCTCACCATCAACCTCATCGCCATGCTGCTCTTCACGCAGATGCATGCAGGAACGCCGCTTCCCCTGATCGCCGCGTTGATGCTGGTGCAGGGTTTCGCCGTTGGCCTCGGCCAGCAGGCGCCGATCATCGGCGTGCAGAATTCCGCGCCCAAGGCGGATATAGGTGCGGCGAGCGGCGCGGTGACGCTGACCCGCATGGGCGGCGCGGCCATCGCCATCTCGGTCTATGGCGCCATCGTATCATCGAGCCTCAGGGGCGTGGCCGTCGATATTCCCGGTGTCGGCAAGATCGAGGAGCTGACGCCGAAAATCCTCTCCGAACTTCCCGCCGCCTCACAGGCCGCAGTCGCCTCGCTTTATTCGGATGCCTTCACTCCACTCTTTTTCGCAGCGGCCGCGACCGCCGCCATCGGCCTTGCGGCGGCGCTGATGCTGAAGCCGGTGCGGTTGCCAGCAGCGGTGCAGGCAAAGCCGGCGGAAGAGGCGGCGGAGTAGGCAGGTAGGCAGTTGTGAACGCTGGTTTTGTGCTGAAACCTCTCCTCCGTCATACCGGCCTTGTGCCGGTATCCAGTCAGCCCAAGTCCTTGGGCTGAGAGCTCTTCCCGCCGCGCAGACGCGCGGCTGCTAGATTCCGGCTCAAGGCCGGAATGACGGGAGATGCTTGCTAAACAAAAACACCGCCACTGGAAATTTAACGCCCGTTCCGCGTTATTCTCGCAGCACTTTACATTCGCGCGGGCGGCCCTATCTCAATGAATATGAAGCCGGAACAGCTGTTGAACTCCACGCCCAAGGGTCTTTATTGCCCGGCGGGCGATTTTTATGTCGATCCCGTCCGCCCGGTGGCGCGGGCGCTCATCACCCATGGCCATTCCGATCACGCCCGCGCCGGCCATGGCGCGGTGCTGGCCACGCGCCAGACGCTCGATATCATGCGCATCCGCTACGGCGAGGACTTCTGCGGCAAAGAGCAGGCGGTCGCTTTCGGTGAAACGGTGGATGTCAATGGCGTGACGGTGGGTTTCCATCCGGCGGGCCATGTTCTCGGCTCCGCACAGATCTCCGTGGAAATGAACGGCCTGCGCATCGTCGCCTCGGGCGATTACAAGCGCGGCGTCGACCCTACCTGCGCGCCCTTCGAGACGGTGCCATGCGATGTCTTCATCACAGAGGCCACCTTCGGCCTGCCGGTGTTCCATCATCCGCTGCCGCGGGTGGAAATCGGCAAGCTGCTCACCTCCATCAAACAGTTTCCCGAACGCACCCATCTGGTCGGGGCTTATTCGCTGGGCAAGGCGCAGCGCGTCATTCGGCTGCTCCGCGACAACGGTTATTCCGATCCCATCTATATTCACGGCGCGCTGGCCAGACTTTGCGATTATTATGTCTCTGAGGGTATCGATCTCGGCGATCTGCGCCCCGCGACGCTCGAAAAAAGCGATCCTTGCGCCTTCAAGGGCGCGATTGTCGTCGGTCCGCCCTCGGCGTTTCAGGAGCGCTGGGCGCGCCGTTTCAACGAGCCGCTGATTGCCTTTGCGTCCGGCTGGATGATGGTGCGGCAGAGGGCAAAGCAGGGCGGCGTGGAGCTGCCGCTGGTCATATCAGACCATTGCGACTGGCCGGAACTTCTAGAGACGATCAAGGAAATTTCGCCGCAAGCCGTCTGGGTCACCCATGGCCGTGAGGAGGCGCTGGTGCGCTGGTGCGAATTGCAGGGCATTGCCGCCAAGCCGCTGCATCTTGTCGGTTACGAGGATGAGGGGGATTGAAATGAAAGCTTTCGCCACGCTCCTTGACCGCCTCGTTCTCACCCCCTCACGCAACGGCAAGCTGAAGCTGTTGACCGATTATTTCCGCGATACGCCCGATCCCGACCGGGGTTACGGCCTGGCGGCCATTGCCGGCACGCTCGACCTCAAAAGCGTCAAACCGGCCCTGCTGCGTGAGCTGGTGCTGGAGCGGATGGATGAAGTGCTGTTCCGCTATTCCTATGATTATGTGGGCGATCTTGCCGAGACCATATCGCTGGTCTGGGGCAATATCGGCGGCGCTGATGACGCCGAGGCTCAGGACCCGCGTCTCGGCGAAGTCGTCACACTGATGAATTCACTCGGCCGCACGGAGGTGCGCGGCGCGGTGCGCGATCTGCTCGACCGGCTCGATACGTCCTCGCGTTTCGCTTTCCTCAAACTTGCAACCGGCAGCCTGCGCATCGGCGTTTCGGCGCGGCTGGCGCGTCAGGCGCTGGCGGATTTTGCGGATAAGGACATCACCGAGATCGAGACCCTCTGGCACGGTCTGACGCCGCCCTATACGTCGCTTTTCGCATGGCTTGAGGGCAAGTCGGACCGGCCGGTGCTGGCGACACCAGCCATCTTCCACTCGGTGATGCTGGCGACGCCGGTGGCCGATGGTGATCTCGATGGGCTGGACCCGGCCGACTATGCCGCGGAATGGAAATGGGACGGCATTCGCGTGCAGCTGTCCCGCGCCGGTGGGACACGAAAACTCTATTCCCGTTCCGGCGACGATATTTCCGGCGCCTTTCCCGATGTTCTCGAGGCGATCGATTTCGAAGGCGTGATGGATGGCGAGTTGCTGATCGGCGGGACAGCGCGGTCCAGCAATCTCACCCGCACCTTTTCCGACCTGCAGCAGCGGCTGAACCGCAAGACGGTGACGGCAAAGATGCTGGACGACTATCCCGCCTTCATCCGCGCCTATGATCTGCTGTTTGATGGCGAGAGCGATATCCGCGCGCAGACCTATCTGGAGCGCCGTGGCAGGCTGTCTGACATCATCGAACATGCGCCGCATGACCGTTTCGACCTGTCGCCGCTGATCGGCTTTTCCAGCTGGACGGAGCTCGACACACTGCGTGCCGCGCCGCCCGATCCTGTCATCGAGGGTGTGATGATCAAGCGCCGCGACAGCACCTATCAGGCCGGCCGCGCCAAAGGGCCGTGGTTCAAGTGGAAACGAGATCCCTATAATATCGACGCTGTCATGATGTATGCCCAGCGCGGCCACGGCAAAAGGTCGAGCTATTATTCCGATTTCACCTTCGGTGTCTGGGCGGAAGGCGAGGATGGCGAACAGCTCGTGCCCGTGGGCAAGGCCTATTTCGGCTTCACCGATGCGGAGCTGGAGGTGCTGGACAAGTTCGTTCGCGACAATACCGTCGAGCGTTTCGGCCCGGTGCGGGCGGTGCGCGCCACGCCGGATTTCGGTTTCGTGCTTGAAGTGGCCTTCGAAGGGATCAACCGCCCCCCCCGCCACAAATCCGGCGTCGCCATGCGTTTCCCCCGCATTGCCCGGCTGCGCGCCGACAAGCTGCCCGCGGAAGCAGACAGGCTTTCGACGCTGGTGGCGATGATCGATGGTGTGGAGGGGTAGGGGGCTGCGCCACCTCACTCGTTCCTGTGACAAGCACAGGAATGAGGGAGGTGTTTTGTCCAGAAATTGCCATGATGGCTGCGAATACATTGTTGTCATTCGCGAATCCGTGATTGGACAGCCTCCCGCCGCAGTGTTGAACTGCTGTTACAACCATCCTCGTCAGGTGAACATATGGCAGACAAACGCTTTCTTTCCTCACCCTTCGGACAGGAAGAGAGCGGCCCGATCTCGCCGGGCATGACGCGGCGCAGAGTGCTGGCCGGCGCCGGGGGGCTGTCAGCGGCGGGTTTCCCGCCGCCCGCCGTGAAAGCGGGCATTCCCACACCCGAAGTTCTGCCGCTGGAAAGGCAGGATTGTGCGGAGGCCCGCCGACGGGTCCACACGCATCTGCTGCGCAAGATGGCCGCGCCGGAAAAATCCTCGGTGCTTGGCACGCCGCCCGGGGCGGAGCGTGTCACCTATCCCGGCGGGCCGGATGGTTCCATCGAACTGGTCGCCTGGCTCTCCCATTATCAGCCGTCAAAAACGCTGAAACCCGCTGTGCTTTTCCTCCACGGCGGCAACGCCACCGGTGACGGCCACTGGGCGCTGATGAAGCCCTATTGGGAAGCGGGCTTCGTTGTGCTGCTTCCGTCCTTTCGCGGCGAAAACGGCCAGAATGGCAATTATTCCGGCTTCTACGACGAAACGGCGGATGCGCTGGCGGCGGCGGCCTATCTGGAAAATCTTCCCGGCATCGACAGAAAGCGGTTCTTCATCGCCGGCCATTCCAATGGCGGCACGCTGACGCTTCTGGCCGCCATGAGCCGTAAATTCCGCGCCGCCGCGCCCATATCCGCCGGTGTCAATTCATGGCGTTATTTCAACCGCTATACCGACGAGATCTGTTTCGACGAAACCGACGAACGCGAATTCATCATGCGCTCTTCCGTCTGTTTCGGCCCCAGCCTCAAATGCCCGGCCCTGCTTTTGCGTGGCACGGAGGAGCGGCCCTTCGACGGCGACCACCAGCTTTTCGTGGATCGCGCCCTGACATCCGGCTTCAAGGTCGATAAAAAACTGCTGCCCGGCAACCATAATGGCGTGGTTCCGGGCGCGGTGGAAGAAAGCATCCGCTTTTTCAACGGTTTCGTCTAAACGCGATATTGCGCCGCTGCTCGCAGGCGCATGGCGTCCTAGTTCTTGACGATGGACGTCTTGGCCTGCTCGGCCCACCATGCGCCGTCTTTTTTGTCGGCATATTGCGCGCGCTTGTTGGTAAATTGCCCCTGGGTGCACATTTCGCGGTAATTGCGAACCGGCAGCCCGAGTTCCTTGACGACGGCATGCACCACCGTCGGGCCGGTCATGTCATAGACGCTGACGAGCGTTCCCTCTTCAATATTCTGGGCAATACGATCGGCTATCAGCCTGAGCGCCGGGTGGCCGGGTTTTGATGCCATGAAGTAATTTGTGATTTCGCCGCTTTTCATGGCAATGAAAACGGCTTCTTCATCCGTGCCGATCACATCTTCCGGGCGCGCCGCAAAATTGGAATCGATATCCAGATAGATGCCGCCTTCCTGCAGAAGAACCAGAATACGCCAGAAATCCGCCTTGGCGGCGCCAACCTGCAATCGCCGGAAGGCATCGGCATAACGTCCGGGAAAATGCTGGTCGATATAGGCCTGGCACGCCTCGTCATCATGGTAGCGATATTCGAATTCCGGTGTCAGCCAGCGGTTGAACAGGAAATTCGCATAGATCGGCGTCGTTACCCGGTTGGAGTAATTCGTCTGCCAGATGATGCGCGGAATGGCTTTTTCCGATTTCGGGCTGCGTCTGGCAGGCTGATACTCCGGAAGCGTCTTTCTTCTGCCGGGGCGGATGAAGAGATCGATGGAGAAAATAACCTTGACGATGTTGCCGCCGATCTTGATCGCGCGGTACGCAATGCGGTTATAGCCAGTCTTAGCCAAGTTCAGCGCTCCTGCGCGTGGAATCGTTTGTCACGCGCGTGGGAAACGGCGGTACGCGGTATTTATTGGACGCAATTAGTTTGTCAATACGCTGAAAATGAGACCGGCCGAGCCCGGATTAACGAGGCTCGGCCGGTTTGGGAGAGGGCTGCGATCAGGCTTTGTTGCGGTTGAAATATCCAAGCAGCCGCATGGCGTTGGCGGTGACCAGAACCGTAGCACCTGTATCGGCGAAAACGGCGAGCCACAGGCCGGAAAGGCCGGTGACGGTCGTGACCAGAAATACCGCCTTCAGGCCGAGCGCGATCGTCACGTTCTGACGGATATTGCTCATGGTGGCGCGTGACAGGCCGATGAGGCGGGCGGCATCGCCGACATTGTTGCGCATCAGCGCCGCATCCGCCGCTTCCATTGCCACATCGGTGCCCGAGCCGATGGCGACACCGACGCTGGCCGCCGCAAGGGCAGGCGCATCGTTGATGCCGTCACCCACCATCACCACGGTCTTCTTTTCGGCAAGCTTGCGGATTTCCTCGACCTTGTTCTGCGGCAGGAGTTCGCCGCGTGCCTCAAGGCCCAGCTTGTTGCCGATGGCCTTTGCCGTGCGGGCATTGTCACCCGACAGCATCAGCGAGGAAATGCCCATCTCCTTCAGCGCTTTCACGCCTTCGGCAGCATCCTTGCGCGGTTCGTCGCGCATGGCGAAGAGGCCGCTTGCCGCCCCGCCGACTATCACGACGGCCACCGTCTTGCCTTCGCTTTCCAGTGCGGAGATGCGATCGGCGAGATCCTTCGAAAGGGTGCCGACCTCCGTTGCAAAGCGCGGTGCGCCGATGAACAGGTCTTTTCCACCGACATTGCCCTGCATGCCGCGACCGGAAATCGCCTTGATGTTGGAACCGGGCAGGGGCTTCACGCCCAGCTTTTCGGCGTGATTGACGATGGCGCGGGCGAGCGGATGGCTCGATTCATGCTCGATGGTTGCGGCTTGCGCAATCAGGCTGGCCTCGTTGCCGTCGAGCGCCACCACGTCGGTCACGACGGGTTCGCCGAGCGTCAGCGTGCCGGTCTTGTCGAAGGCGACGGTTTCGGCGCGCGCCAGCATTTCGATGACCGCGCCGCCCTTCACCAGCATGCCGTGACGTGCCGCAGCCGAAAGGCTGGAGGCTATCGCTGCGGGAACCGAAATGACCAGCGCGCAGGGGCAACCGATCAGCAGCAGGGCGAGACCGCGATAGATCCACGTATCCCAGTCGCCGAGGCCGGCGAGCGGCGGCACGATGATGGTGAGCACGGAGATCGCCACGATCAGCGGCATGTAATAACGCGAGAAGCTCTGGATGAAGCGCTCGGTCGGGGCACGCGCATCCTGCGCTTCTTCGACAAGCGTGATGATGCGGGCAATGGTATTGTCTTCCGGCGCGCGGTCGACGCGGATGCGCAGCGAGCCGTCATGGTTGATCGAGCCGGCAAAGACGCGTGCGCCCTTTTCCTTGGCGACGGGAATGCTCTCTCCGGTCATCGGCGATTCGTCGACGCTGGACTGGCCTTCCATGACAACGCCATCGGCGGCGATACGGTCGCCAGGACGCGCCACGACCACCTGACCGATGCGCACCTGATCGGCGGCAACCTGCTGAAGCGCACCGTTTTCTTCCACCAGCGCCGTCTTCGGCAAGAGCGAACCGAGCGCCTTGATGCCGGAACGTGCGCGGGCGGCGGCAAAGCCTTCCAGCAATTCACCGACGGAGAAGAGCAGCACGACAATAGCCGCCTCTTCCGCCTCGCCGATGATGATCGCGCCAATGGCGGCAATGGTCATCAGCATCTCGATGGTGAAGACCGCGCCGAAACGGGCGGCATTGAAGGCGTTCTTCGCGATCGGGAAAAGCGTGACCAGCGTGGCGATGATGAAGGCATAACCGCCCCATGCGGGGAAGGTCAGTTCCGCAGCATAGGCAATGGCGACCAGAATGGTGCCGGTGAAGGTGTTGCGCGCCTTTGCTGTGCGCCACCAGACACCTTTTTCATCCGCGCCATGGGCATGGCCCACTTCCGCGCCCTGCGCTGAAGCCGCCGGAGCGGAACCATGCGAATGGCCTGCATGGTCGTGGCCGGAATGATCGTGACCAGAATGGTCATGTTTGGAGTGGTCATGATCATGCCCGCTGCAGGACGCGTGATCGTGCCCGGAATGGTCATGATCTGAATGGTCATGATCTGAATGTTCATGATCTGAATGGTCGTGGTCGTGGTGATGCCCGCCGCACGACCCGTGGTCATGGTCGTGATCCGCCACTTTTTCACGCGCGGTCTTTTCCTGCGGCAGCAGGGCCGGTTCAAATCCGAGCTTGCGCAGCGTGTCCTCGATTTTTTCGACCGGGGTTTTGTTCTCGGCCAGCGAAAGGTTCAGCCGTTCGCGGGCAACCGAGACCTTGACGTCGCCAACGCCGGGCAGGCGGGAAAGCGCGGTTTCAATCTTCGCGGCGCAGCTGCCGCAATCCATGCCGCCGACCGAAAAAGTCAGCGCATTGTTCTTTTCAGCGGCCGTTTCGGCCTCGTCATGGTGGTGACCGCCGCAGGAGGAATGGTCGTGATGATCGGCCTCGACCTTTGCCTGGGGAGCCTTTTCGCGCGGCAGCAAAGCGGGTTTGAAGCCAAGCTTGCGCAGCGTATCCTCGATTTTTTCGACCGAGGTTTTCTGTTCGGCCACCGAGAGGTTCAGCCTTTCGCGGGCAACCGACACCTTGACGTCGCCAACGCCGGGCAGGCGGGAAAGTGCGGTTTCAATCTTCGCCGCGCAGCTGCCGCAATCCATGCCGCCGACCGTGAAGGTCAGTTCCTCCGATTCCCCGTTCAAACTGCCGCGTGTCGAAATATTCATGGTTTCGCTCCTGAATTCCAGTCGACAGTCAATCTGGCACCTCTAGCAACTAGAGCTTCAAGAGGAAAAATGCAGTTTTTCGATTTTTTTTGAAAAGCCGACGCCAGCTTCGCGCCAGCCGCACGGTTCATCATGACGGTAGATTGGATTCCATGAAGCGGTTCAGATGATAGCACTCCTTTTGAAAAATGGTCGCCGGGCGGCCTCTCTGGTCGGGCTTGCGCTGCTGCCTCTGATGAGCGGCTGCCTTTTCGTGACGGATACGACCCGGATGGACCCTGACGTCTTCGTCAGGGAAACGGCGCCGGTGTTCAACTTCAATTCCGTCAGTTCCAATCGCCAGCCGGAACTGCCGCCGCAGCCGGGCCAGCTTTCGACGCGCCCGCCGGATCTGTTCAGAACCCGCTTCCATCAGGAATACGGCCCGCCGGTGCGCGGGCAGGGGCTCAATGCGCCGCAGGTGCAGGGTTTTAACGCGCAGCAGCCGCAGGGCCAGACGATGGCCTATGGCCTGCCTGTCTCCAATCCGCTGCATCGGGTCATGTATGGCCCTATCCGCGACGAAGACCGCTCGCTGCCCGCCATTCCCTATGGTCGCATCGATTCGCGTTATCTCCGGCAGGAAGTCAGTTACCAGACGGCGGAAGCGCCGGGCACCATAGTCGTCGATACCAGGCAGCATTTCCTTTACCTCGTGCAGTCCGGCGGCAAGGCGATCCGTTACGGTGTTGGGCTGGGGCGTGACGGTTATGCCTGGTCGGGCCGCGGCAAGATCCAGTGGAAGGCGAAATGGCCGCGCTGGACGCCGCCCGATGAAATGGTCAAGCGCCAGCCGGAACTCGCCTCCATCTCCGCCGCCAATGGCGGCATGACGCCCGGTCTCAACAACCCGCTCGGTGCGCGCGCGCTTTATATTTTCAAGGACGGCAAGGACACGCTTTACCGCGTGCATGGCACGCCGGACTGGCAGTCCGTCGGCAAGGCAACGTCCTCCGGCTGCGTGCGCATGCTCAATCAGGATGTGATCGATCTTTACGAGCGCGTGCCCCAAGGGGCGCAGATTGTGGTTATCTGAACACGTTCTAAAAGAAAGAGATATGGGACCCATTCCGCCAGCACCTTGTGACTGGCTTTTAGCGGTCGGTTAACTATTTTCGCAATACGCATGACACGGAACAAATGACGTACAACGGCGATATAGCCGTTCGAAATGTGGGACAAACCGGCCTTATGACAAGCACCGACACAGATCTTTCCAGACGCACCTTCCTTTCCCTTCTCGGCCTTTCCTCCGCTTCGCTTCTCGCAGGCTGCGCCTCATCGGGCACGGGAGACGCCATCCGCCAGCAGGCGAGCGCCATCGGCAGCGATTTCCGGCAGATGTTTTCGCCGGGCGTCAGCGATGCGGAACTGGCCGTCATGTACGGCTCGGTTGAAGATGGCGGTTACGTCATTCCCGCCGTACCCTATCAGAAAATCGACCGGCGTTATTACCGCCAGCGGGTTGTCGATCCGACCGGCGAGCGCCCCGGTACCGTTGTCGTCGATACACGCTCGCGCTTCCTTTATGTCGTGGAGCAGGGCGGCAGCGCCATGCGTTACGGCGTTGGCATCGGCCGCGATGGTTTCGCCTGGTCGGGCGAGGGCGTCATCCAGTGGCGTCAGAAATGGCCGAAATGGACCCCGCCGGATGAGATGGTCGCCCGCCAGCCGGAACTGGTCAAATATTCTTCCAAGAATGGCGGCATGCCACCGGGCCTGAAGAACCCGCTCGGTGCCCGCGCGCTCTACATCTTCCAGAACGGCAAGGACACGCTTTACCGTCTGCACGGCTCGCCGGAATGGAACTCCATCGGCAAGGCCGTCTCCTCCGGTTGCGTGCGCCTGATGAACCAGGACGTCATTGACCTCTACGACCGCGTACCGCAGAAGGCGCGTGTGGTGGTGTGGCAATAAGCCGAAAACGCTTCGAATAAAAAGGCGGCCCTGTGCCGCCTTTTTCTTTTTTGGGTTAGGGCCGGGTGAGGCTGTCCTTCAGCGCATTCACCCGGTCGCGAATCTGCACCAGTTCCTCCAGCCCGCAGCCGGTGGCGCTGCCGATCGCCGCCATGATCTTCACGCCCTCTTTTTTGAGGTTCGCGCCCTTGTGCGTCAGGGCCACCAGCACCTGCCGCTCATCCACGGTGCCGCGCTTGCGGGTGATCAGCCCGGCATGTTCCAGCCTTTTCAGCAATGGCGACAGCGTGCCGGAATCAAGGCCCAGCATTTCGCCAAGCGCCTTGACGGTGGATGTCTCCTTTTCCCACAGCGCCATCATGACCAGATATTGCGGATAGGTCAGCCCGATAGGATCGAGCAGCGGCTTATAGGCGCGTGTGAAGGCGTGTGCCGCGCCATAAAGGGCAAAACATATCTGCTGGTCCAGCCTCAACAGGCTTTCCATCTTCTTCTCGTCGCCCTCTGCGTCCATTTTCGTGCTCCAAAATCAACCGGGGAGGGAACAATCAGCCCCCGCTTTCGGTTCCTGCCGCATGGATGCGCGGCGAAATTTCGTGAAAATTATCGCAAAAAACGATTTCGTATTCAACGTGCAAAATTATATTGCGCACAATTCAATTGTTCGATATAAGAACTCAACACCAACCCGAAGGAGTAAATGTCATGCCCATTCTCTACACGACCAAAGCATCCGCCACCGGTGGCCGCGCCGGCAACGCCAAGTCGGAAGACGGCGTTCTCGACGTTACGCTGACCGTTCCGAAGGAACTGGGCGGCGATGGCGCCCGTGGCACCAATCCAGAACAGCTTTTCGCAGCCGGTTATTCCGCCTGCTTCCTGGGCGCGCTGAAATTTGTCGCCGGCAAGGAAAAGGTAAAGATTCCTGAAGACACCACTGTGACGGCAACCGTCGGTATCGGCCCGCGCGAAGATGGCGGCGGTTTCGGCATCGAAGTGTCGCTGAAGGCAAATATTCCGGGCGTCGAGCGCGAAGTCGCCGAAAAGCTGGTTGCTGCCGCTCACATCGTTTGCCCTTACAGCCACGCCATGCGCACCTCCACGGAAGTGCCGGTCTCGGTGGCCTGATCCAATCCGCGTGAGCAATTCCATGTGAGCAATGAGGCCGGGTTTATCCCGGCCTTCTTGTTTGTGGAAATAAATATGCTATATTCTTTCCAAGGAAAGGATGTGCGCCATGAATATTCACGCCAAGACCGCCATGGAACCTGCTTCGCAGGGCAGGGTCGTCACCAAGGCCGTTATGACGGCTGCCGAGCGGCTGGGCCTGAATGCTGCCCGCACCGCGGATATTCTCGGTGTTTCCGCGCCGACGGTGTCGCGCATGAAACGGCTGGATTTCCTGCTGGAGCCGGGCGCCAAGTCCTTCGAGCTTGCGGTGCTGCTGATCCGGGTTTTCCGCTCGCTGGATGCGATTACCGGCGGCGATGAGGCGGTGGCTAAAAACTGGCTGCGCAATCACAATACGGCGCTTGATGCCGTGCCTGCCGAGAGGCTCACCACCATTACCGGATTGATCGATGTCCTCTCCTATCTGGATGCCCGACGCGCTCCTGTCTGAAAAACGCGCCGCATCGGGAAAATACTGGCGGCTGGTGGAAGCGCAGCATCAGGTATCCACCATGAAACTGGTGGATACGGTGGAGGAGCAATCGCTGCTGGAAGATATTCTGGAGGCGAGTAAACGGCCGTTTCCGCCGGAATGTGCCGGTTTCGACTATCTTCTTGCGACGCCCTTCCGTTATGGCGCCGCCTATCCGCACGGCTCGCGGTTCCGCCGGGCGGGCTTTACCGAAGGCGTTTATTACGCCGCCGTGAAGGTGGAAACGGCGCTTGCCGAAATGGCCTTCTACCGGCTGCTGTTTTATGCGGAATCCCCCGGCACGCCGCTGCCCGCCAATCCCGCCGATTATTCCGCCTTCGCCGCCCGTATCGCTACCGATGCGGCGCTGGATTTGACGAAACCGGAACTGAACCGCGACGAAGCGCAGTGGACCGATCTGCAAAATTACGAGCCATGCCAGGCGCTGGCCGAGCAGGCACGTGTGGCCAAGATCGAGGCGATCCTTTACCGCTCGGTGCGCGATCCCGCTGGCGGCCTCAATATCGCGATCCTGTCGCCAAAGGCCTTTGCCGAAAAAGCGCCGGTGGAACGCATGAGCTGGCGCATCCGCCTGTCGAAGACGGGCGTGCAGGCACTGTGTGAATTCCCGATGCGCAGAACGGGGTTTGCGGTCTCGGATTTCGCTGGCGATCCACGCCTCGCCAGCCTTTTGGGCTGACGGGCGTTTGCTTGTTTTACCTCGGCCCTTAAGGACCATCAGGCCGAAGCGAAAAACGCTTCGGGATCGTCGACTTCCACAAGTTTGCGCTTGTCGATCAGCCAGAAACGGGTTCCGACCGCCCGCACGAAACTCCTGTCATGCGAGACGAACACGCAGCTGGCCTCACGGCTGATGATTTCCGCCTCCAGCGCTTCCTGCCCGTCTATATCCAGATGGTTGGTGGGCTCGTCCAGCAGGTAGAAATTCGGCTCCGCCAGCCGCAGCGCCAGCATGGCAAGCCGCGCCTTCTGCCCGCCGGAAAGCGTTGCGATACGGCGTTTCTGCATTTCCATGTCGATGCCGGCGCCGGCAAGCAGGCCATGAATGCGCTGATCGCCAATATCGAAGCGGCGGGTCATGAACGCCGCCGGCGTGCTGTCGTCGTCGATTTCGGCAAGCGACTGATCGACATATCCGGCCACCAGCGAGGGCGTGGCCTTGACGCCCTCCAGTATCTGGCCCGCGTCCGATACCGCCGCCTGCAGAAGCGACATCAGCCGCGTCTTGCCGACGCCGTTGCGGCCGAGAATGACGATGCGGTCACCCTGGCGGACAAATTGCCGGCCGGTGCGAAACAGCAATGTTCCGTCCGGCGTCGAAACGGGGACATCTTCCAGCGTCACCAGAACCTTGGCATGGGTGCCGCGATTGGCGAGCTGGATCTTGCCGGCGGAACGCTCGGCATAGGCGGGCCGCGCCTTCTCCTCCAGCTTTTCGGCGCGCTGGCGCAATTGCTTGGTCTTGACGGTCAGAAGATCGCTGCCGGAATTGATGCCGATGTTGTTGAGCTTGGCGGCCTGCCGGCGCAATTGCTGCGCGGTTTTCATGTCGCGCTGGAAACGCCGCTCATCGGCGGCATCCTCCTCTTCCAGTGCTAGCCGCGCATGGCCGTAGGGCAACCGGAACAGCGCCGAATTTTCCGGCCGCAGGAACAGCGTGGTCTTCGTGACATTGTCGAGAAAGGCGCGATCATGGCTGACGATGATAACTGCGGTATCGCGCGGCAATTCAGCGAGCCAGTTTTCCAGCACGTTGATTTTTTCAAGGTCGAGATGGTTGGTCGGTTCATCGAGCAGGAGGACGTCAGGCTCGGTGATCCATGCCCGCGCCAGCATGGCCAGCCTCTGCCAGCCGCCGCTCAGCTCTTTCAGGCGGCGCTCGCGGAACGGCTCCGGCACCAGCATCGCGTCGAAAATAATGTCGGCGCGCCAGCTTTCACTGTCGATCGTATCCGCCGGCAGGGCGGAAAGCACGGCATCCCGCATCGTCTGTTCCATAAGCCGGGAGGGCAGGTGCTGGTGGACGATGGACTGCGTCAGCCCGCGCAGCCGGGTGATATCGCCGCTGGTGGCGTCCAGCTCACCGGCAAGGCAATTGAGCAGGGTGGATTTGCCGCAGCCATTGGCGGCGACGATGCCGATGCGATCCCCTGCATTCACGGTGAGGCTGAGATTGGAAAAAAGCGGCTTGCCCAGAATGATTCCGAGGTTTCGAAGCGTGATGATGGTCATAATTTGTCTCTGGCGAAACGGACCCGCGACGAACCGTGGTCTGCGGCAATGCAGTACGGGGTTTCGGTTCGGGATGATCCGTCGTGAAAACATGCGCAACGGCAGACAAGCTGCATTCTGCGCGGCCTTTTGGGCAAACCAGAGTTTTGGTGTTCCGGTCAGCCCTGCAAACGCGTCTGCAGGGCAAAAAGGTGGCAGAGCTGACGATTGCGCCAGAAGCAGGAAATATCCATGCGAAGCCTCCTTTCTTGAAACGGGTTGAACCGCTCCACCATTAACAGCGGTGGTTGTTCGAGGCAATGGTTTTTGGAGTAGGACGCCGTGCGGGAGAATGCGGCAGGCCCGCACTCTCCCGTTTCAATCAGCTCTCGACCTTGAGCGGCTTTTATTGCTTCGCGACACGCGCGCGCAGCTCTTCGACATGGGCGGCGATTTCAGGCGTCACCACATCGCCGAAATCCTCCATTTCGAACATCGGGCGGATTTCGATCTCGCTGCGCTCCAGCATCGGGTTCGGGCAGCGTTTCACCCATTCCACGGCTTCGTCCATATCCTTCACATTCCAGATCCAGAAACCGGCGACCAGCTCGTTGGTGTGCGGGAAGGGGCCATTGACGACGGTGCGGCTGTCGCCGTCAAAAATGACTCTCTTGCCCTTGGACGAGGGGTGCAGGCCGTCGCCGGATTGCATGATGCCGGCATTGACCAGTTCCTCGTTGAATTTCCCCATTGCCTCCATCAGCTCAGTCGTGGGCATGACGCCATCTTCGCTGCTCTTGGTGGCTTTTACAAAAACGATAACACGCATGATCTTTCCTCCTTGATCGCGTTTTCCGTAGTTTCGCTCCCCGGCACGACGGCCAGATGACATTCTTGTCGACAAAAGTGGCGCTATGCCGGCTTCCCGTCAGCCGAGATCGATAAGATCGCGGCGCAGGCGGTCGGGGTCGCCGCTGCCGATGCGGGCCTCGATTTCGGCATGGGTCTGTTGCCAGCTGGGGAAGGCGGCGGTGAGCCCGGCCATGCCTGCGGCCGTCAGCCGCAGCCGCTTGCCGCGCTTGTCCTTCGGGTCCTGTTCGATGCTGACCAGCCCGCGCCGTTCCAAAGGCTTCAGCGCCGCCGTCAGCGTCGTGCGGTCCATGGCCAGAAGATTGGCGACCGGCCCCATCGGCGGCGGCTCCGGCCGGTTGAGCGACATCAGCAGCGAAAATTGCCCATTGGTGATGCCGACCGGCTTCAGCGCATTGTCGAAAAGCCGCGCCAAAGCCCGCGCCGCACGCTGCGCATGCAGGCAGAGACAGGCGTCCCGCACGAAAAGAGTTGTCGAAAAAGGAATCACGCTGGCGTTTGACATGGGATAAATATGTTGATATCAACCTAATTAGTCAAGCGGAACTTGATGCCCCGCAGACTGTTAATTGCCTTTCAGCACAGAAATAGGCGGTGCCCTCCGTAAAAGCGGAGCGGTGCCGTGGTGAAAGACGGATCCAAGGAGGAAAGATCATGTCTCATCCCGTCGTTTCGAAGGAGGAGTGGCTTGCGGCCCGCCGCGATCTGCTGGTGAAGGAAAAGGAACTGACCCGAGCCCGTGACAGGCTGAACGAGGCCCGGCGCTCGCTGCCCTGGGAAGAGGTGACGAAGGACTATATCTTCGACGCGCCTTCCGGCCCCAAATCGCTACAGGAACTGTTCGGCACCTGCAGCCAGCTGATCGTCTACCACTTCATGCTGGCGCCGGACTGGGAGGAGGGCTGTGTCGGCTGCTCTTTCTTTGCCGATCACGTCGATGGCGCGCTGATCCACCTCAAACATGGCGATGCGGGTTTCGTCGCGGTGTCGCGCGCGCCGCTTGAAAAGATCGAAAGCTACAGAAACCGCATGGGCTGGAAATTCCCGTGGGTTTCAGCCGAAGGCAGCGATTTCAACTATGATTATCAGGCCTCGTTCCGCGACGAGGATATGACCAAAGGCGAAATCACCTATAATTACCGTGACATGGCGCCCTATGGCGACCTGAAGGACCTGCACGGCATCAGCGTTTTCGCCAAGGGCGATGACGGCAAGATCTACCACACCTACTCCACTTACGCCCGCGGCGCGGAGCAGACGCTCGGTACGCTGATGCTGCTCGATCTGGTGCCAAAAGGCCGTAATGAAGAGGAGGTAATGGATTGGGTGCGCCGTCACGACCAGTATGAGGACGCACCGAAGGCCGCTTCCTGCTGCCACTGAAAACTGACGGACGAGGAGGAAACGAAAATGGAAATGGAAATCGCCAAGCCGCAGAAGGAACATGAATTCCTGAAGAGGATCGTCGGAGACTGGGTCATGACCTCCAGTTCCGGTCATGAGGACTACAATGCCGACGACCCGTCGCAGCAATTCACCGAGACCGTCCGCTCCGTCGGCGGTTTGTGGATCATCGGCAACGGCACCGGCAAGATGCCTGACGGCACGGATATGACAGCCGTGATCACGGTCGGTTTCGATCCGGCCAAGGGCAATTTCGTCGGCACCTGGGTGGGGTCGATGATGACCAATCTCTGGGTCTACAAGGGCTGGCTGGAAGAGGACGGCAAGACCCTGACGTTGGAAGCGGAAGGCCCCGCCTTCGACGGCTCCGGCAGCACCGCTACCTATCATGACGTGCTGGTGCTGCATGATGATAATCACCGCAGCTTTTCCGGCAGCGTCAAGCAGCCGGACGGCACATTCAAGACCTTCATGACATCGGAATTCCGCCGCAAGGCCTGAAGCCCCGCCGGAATTTCACCTGAGCACCAGCGCCGCCGCGTCCTGCGGTGGGCAATGGCCGACACTCACCCGCCAAAACCTCCATAGGAGACGACAATGTCCGATACACATGGAAAATTCATCTGGGTCGAGCTGATGACGCCCGACATGGAAGCGGCAGCCCGCTTTTATGGTCATGTCGTCGGCTGGCAGACCAAGGATTTCGGCTCGCCGGAAATGCCCTATCTGGTGCTGGAGGCCGATGGCAAAGGCATGGGCGGCGTCATGGAGCTGACCGACGAGCACAAGGGCCAGGGCA
Organism: Agrobacterium tumefaciens str. B6; assembly: GCF_001541315.1. Lineage (GTDB taxonomy): Bacteria > Pseudomonadota > Alphaproteobacteria > Rhizobiales > Rhizobiaceae > Agrobacterium > Agrobacterium radiobacter. The sequence goes on from NZ_LMVK01000012.1 coordinate 41,985, forward strand.
TTCCCCCGAACTGGACCGCTTATGTCGATGTTGACGATGTGGACGCCACGGCGAAACAATTCGCCGAAAAGGGCGGTGCGATCAGACGCCCCCCGCAGGATATTCCCGAAATCGGCCGCTTTGCCGTGGTCGCCGATCCCTTTGGTGCGGTGCTCTGTATCATGACGCCGCTGCCGATGGAAACCGGCGGTTTTCCCGAGGATATGCAGGAAAAGCAGGGCCATGTCGGCTGGCATGAACTCTTCACCGATAATGTTGATGAGGCCATGGCCTTTTACGGCGACGTGTTCGGCTGGACCAAGGACCATGATTTCGACATGGGCGACATGGGCCCGTACCGCATCTTCGCCTACAAGGGCAAAGCCGTCGGCGGCATAATGAAACGCATGCCGCAGGTCCCTGTCTGTCATTGGGGTTATTACTTCAATGTGGATGGCATCGATGAAGCCATCACCCGCGTCAGCACCGGCGGCGGCAAGGTCGTCAACGGCCCGATGGAGGTTCCCGGCGGAAGCTGGATCGTCAATTGCGTCGATCCGCAGGGTGCCTATTTCTCGCTGGTTTCACAGAAGAAATAGTCCTGTTTTCTGATGATCTGCCGGGGCTTTCTCCGGCAGATTACCGCTCTCTCGACAGGCGGGCGGGATCGATGAAGGCGCGCAGCTTCGGCGCAAGGTTACGGCGGCTGGGGTAATAGAGATAAAATCCCGCAAAGGTCGGGGAATGGTCTTCCAGCATGGAAACGAGTTGCCCGCTCTCCAGATAGGGGCGGAACGTTTCTTCCATGCCGAAGGTGATGCCCGCGCCGGCGCAGGCCAGCTTGATCATCAGCTGCATGTCGTTGGTGGTGAAATCAGGCTCCACCGCCACCGCAAATTCGCGGCCGTTTTTGGCAAATTCCCACCTGTATGGCGCCACACCCGGACGGGGGCGCCAGCCGATACACCTGTGCTGGATCAACTCGCGGGGCTGCACTGGCAGGCCGAAGCGGTCCCGATAGCCAGGGGAGCAGACGGCGAGCTGCCGCTGCGGAGCGGAAACCGGAACGGCAATCATGTCCTGCGCGATCAGTTCTCCAAGACGCACGCCGGCATCGTAATGTTCGGCGACGATATCGAATTCCTCGTCCGTCACGACGATATCAAGCTGCACCTCGGGGTGCATGTCCGCAAAGCTTGCAAGCAATGGCCCGGATAAAAAACGCTCGGCAATCGAGGAAACGGCAAGGCGCAACTGCCCGCGCACGGCGCCGCTCAGGGACGACGCAGCATTGGCTGCCTGGACGAGATTGCCGATGGATGGCGACACATCCGCATAAAGCTGCTGCCCCGCTTCCGTCAGGCTGACGCTGCGCGTCGTGCGCTGTACCAGCGCTATTCCCATTGTCTCTTCAAGCTTGCGGATGGTCTGGCTCACGGCGGACCGGGTTATGCCGAGCCTGTCCGCGACAGCCCGGAAGTTGCGCTCGTCGGCAACCATGCAGAATGTGGAAAGCGCGTTGAGATCGATGTTCATTGGTTAGAAATTCTATCCATTGAGGTTATGATTGAGGCGGTTATCACGACAATGCCCAAGCTTTATCTTGTCCGCAACGGTCGCTTTCAGAAAAAGCGGGCCGTAACACCAAGGAGAAAGCCATGACATTGAACAAAGTCGTTCTCATCACAGGTGCATCGAGCGGGATCGGTGAGGGTATCGCAAGGGAACTGGCGGCCGCCGGGGCGAGGCTGGTGCTGGGCGCGCGCCGCATGGACCGCTTGCAGGTGCTGGCCGAAGAATTGCGCGGGAAGGGTGCCGAGGTCGTCGCCCATCCGCTTGATGTTACGGACAGACAGAGCGTCGAGGCTTTTGCGGAGGCCGGACGCAAGGCTTTCGGGCAGGTCGACGTCATCGTCAACAATGCCGGTATCATGCCGCTATCGCTGATGTCGTCGCTCAAGGTCGATGAATGGGACCGGATGATCGACGTCAACATCAAGGGCGTGCTTTATGGCGTCGCCGCCGTTCTGCCCGAGATGACCGCCCGCGCATCCGGCCATATCATCAACATCGCTTCCATCGGTGCGCTCGCCGTTTCACCCACGGCGGCCGTTTATTGCGCGACGAAATTTGCGGTGCGGGCGATTTCGGACGGGCTGCGGCAGGAAAACCGCGACCTGCGCGTCACCTGCATTCACCCCGGCGTGGTGGAAAGCGAACTTGCCCACACCATCACCGATCCGGCTGCTGCGGAGCTGATGCAGACCTATCGGGCCATCGCCTTGAAACCCGACGCCATCGGCCGCGCGGTGCGCTACGCCATCGAGCAGCCTGATGATGTCGACGTCAATGAAATCGTCATCCGACCCATCGCTGCCTGAGGAGGCCGACATGAAAGCGATTTTTCCAACCGTGCTTGCGATTACCATGCTTGCGGGAAGTGCCGCCGCCATCGCCAATCCGCAGCGTCTGGATGACAGGCTGCGGCGTGGTGACGACGTCATCCGCAGCCTCAACAATGGTCGGCCCCAGGCCAATCTGGAACGTTTGCGGCAGGAGTTTCCTTTCCTCGCTGAAGCGACCGAAGGTTACGCCCTGGGGGAGGTGTGGTCGCGGCCGGGACTGGATAACCGGACCCGCCAGCTGGCCGCCGTTGCGGTCATGGCGGCCCTTGGCGAGCGGGATCTGATGAAGGTCCACGCCGGTTATGCACTCAATGTGGGCGCAACCGACGAGGAACTGAAGGAAATGATCTATCTGATCACCGTTCCCGCAGGTTTTCCCAAAGCCATCGCCGCATCCCGGACGCTGGCTGAGCTGTTCGAGGAGCGTCGCGATAACGCCGCATCGGGAGGGCAAAGGCAATGAACATTGTTTCGACATCGGTTGCGCTTCTGCTCGCAACGGCGTCCGCCGATACGGGTTCCCGCAAAGCGAATAACGCCATGGACGTGAACATGACCGAAACGGCTCAAATCCAGAACCACCCTTATATCGGCATGTGGGTCACCGGTGATGGCCATGTTCGTCAGGAGCTTTTGCCCGATGGTCGTTATGACGAGGCGCGCGGCAACCGCAAAAGCGCCTATCAGGGGCGATATGAGGTAAGGGGAAACCATATCGACTATTGGGACGATACCGGTTTTACGGCCGACGGCGAATTCGTCGACGACATTCTCTATCACGGCGGCATGATCTTCTATCGCCAGAAGTAACCGCTGTGCCAATCAAGCGCCGCCCGCCCCATCGGGAGCGGGCGGCGTGCTTGTTTCTATCGCTTCAAACTACCCAAAATCCCGCGCACGATGGCGCGGCCGACGGATGTGGCGACCGAACGGGCGGCACTTTTCATCGCCGCCTCGATTACCGTTTCGCGCTGGTAACCCGTGCGGCGGGCGCCGCCATTGCGCGAGCCGGTGGATGCCGGTGCGGGTTCTTCATCGCCGAAGCCGGGCAGACGCCAGCGGCCGGAAGCGCTTTCGGACTGGCTGGAGGCGTTTTCCTCCTCCGCGCGCCTGGCGGCTTCCGCGTCCGCTGCCTTCTGGGCACGGGCAGCGAGAATTTCGAAGGCCGATTCCCGGTCGATATCCTTGTCATATTGGCCGGCGACGGGGCTGACATCGATCAGCGACCTGCGCTCCGCATCCGTCAGCGGTCCGACACGGCCGGAAGGCGGGCGCACGAGGGTGCGCTCGACGATGGAGGGCGCGCCCTTGTCATGCAGGGTCGAGATCAGCGCCTCACCGGTGCCGAGCGTGGTGATGGTGTCGGCGGTGTTGAAGGCCGGGTTCTGGCGGAAGGTGTCGGCCGCCGTGCGCACCGCTTTCTGCTCGCGCGGCGTATAGGCGCGAAGCGCATGCTGCACGCGGTTGCCGAGCTGGGCAAGAACGGTTTCCGGCACGTCGAGCGGGTTCTGCGTCACGAAATAGACGCCGACGCCCTTGGAGCGGATAAGGCGCACGACCTGTTCCACGCGTTCCACCAGCACCCGTGGCGCATCGTTGAAGAGCAGATGCGCCTCATCGAAGAAGAACACCAGGCGCGGCTTTTCCGGGTCGCCCACCTCAGGCAGTTCTTCGAAGAGTTCCGAGAGCATCCAGAGCAGGAAGGTGGCGTAAAGGCGCGGGTTCATCATCAGCCGGTCGGCGGCGAGAACCGAAATGGTGCCGCGCCCGTCCGTGCCCACGCGCATGATGTCGGCGATCTTCAGCGCCGGTTCGCCAAAGAAATTGGCCGCGCCCTGCTGTTCGAGAACCAGCAGCCCGCGCTGCAGCGAACCGACCGAGGACTTGGAAATCAGGCCGAACTGATTGGAAAGCTCCGATGCGTTTTCGCCCATATAGTTCAGGAGCGATTGCAGGTCTTTGAGATCGAGCAGCGGCAGCCCGCCCTGGTCGGCGATCTTGAAGGCGATGTTGAGCACGCCTTCCTGCGCTTCCGAGGCATCCATCAGCCGGGCAAGCAGCAGCGGCCCCATTTCGGCGATGGTGGCGCGCACGCGATGGCCTTTTTCGCCGTAGAGATCCCAGAAGATGACGGAGGATTTACCGTAGGAAAAATCGGTGAAGCCGATCTGTTCGACGCGTTTCTGCACCCAGTCCTTGGCTTCGCCTTCCGCCGCGATGCCGGAAAGGTCGCCCTTGATATCGGCGCAGAAAACCGGCACGCCGGCCTTGGAGAAACCTTCGGCAAGAACCTGCAACGTTACGGTCTTGCCCGTTCCCGTCGCGCCGGTGATCAGGCCGTGGCGGTTGCCGAATTTCAGTTCCAGATATTCGCCCTTGTTCAGGCTGTCGTCCGGATTGCGGCTGGTCCCGATATAGAGCTGTCCGTCCTGCAACATCGACCATTTTCTCCTGCGGCTGATGCATGACCCTTTAAATCGCGCCGGATTTTGTAAAAGTCATGTCCGAATTAAAAGCGTAGCTGGCATGCGGTGACCGTTCCTCGCGAAAGCGGCCTTTTCATAGTTTGGTTGTGATGATCTTATAAGGACAGTTTCAAGGCGCAACAACTGCTTGATGCCGATGAGGAAAAACCGCTTGATGAAAGTTGCCGCACCTGTTCGTGGCCGCTTGAATGCAGCATGAGATTGTTTTACGTTGACGTTAACGTCAGTTATTCGATGTTGGCGTCGTTTTTCAACAGGAGGCAAGAATGAACGAAGTCGTGGATCAGATCGCCGTAAAGGCGGGGATCGACCCTGAACTGGCTGAAAAGGCCGTTGGCATGATTCTCGGTTTTCTCCAGCGCGAGGCCGCAGACGGCCCGATCGCGCGGATGATCGAAGCCATTCCCGGCGCCAGCGATCTGGTGGCGCAGTATAATGGCGAGGGTGCCGGCGGCGGCGGCGGTCTGCTCGGCGGCCTGATGAGCGCCATCGGCGGCGGCGGCATCATGGGTCTCGGTCAGCAGCTGATGAGCCAGGGCCTCGGCATGAGCGAGATTTCCACGCTCGCCAAGGAAACCATCTCCGTTGCCCGCCAGCATGCGGGCGATGAGGTTGTCGATCAGGTGATCGCCTCGGTTCCGGGTCTCAGCCAGTTCGCCTGAGGCGAAGCTACTCCATCGCGGGGCGCGGCGGCTGTTCATTGAACAGGCGGCGCGCCTCTTCTATTTCGGCATGGTGCGTTTCCGCCCATATCCAAACGCCGCAAAAGGCGCTGCCCAGCGTGCGGCCGAGGTTCGTCAGAGCGTAATCCACATGCGGCGGAATGACGGGGTGCACGGTGCGGCGCACCAGCCCGTCGCTTTCCATCTGCCGCAGTGTTTTCGTCAACATCTTCTGGCTGATATTGCCCACCAGCCTGCCGATCTGCGTGAAGCGCAGCGTGCCGTGCTCTTCCAGCACTTCCAGAATGAGCATCGTCCATTTGTCGGCAACTTTCGCAATGATGTCCTGAACCAGCGCCTCTATCGCCGGATCGGTATCCGTGGGCGGCGGAACCTTGCGCCGGTTCTCGATGGCCGGGTCGGCCGCGTGCCGTTTCATCTTACACTCTCCATTGGGTAAGTATAAATCTTTTGGGTGCCTACTTTCGATTGGAGAGTATCATAGCTAACTTCCTTTCAGCCAACAAGCAAAGGATGTTCCAATGAAAATCACGGGCAATACCATTCTCATCACCGGCGGTGGTTCGGGCATCGGCCGGGCGCTGGCGGAAGCGTTTCATCAGGCAGGCAACAGGGTCATCATTTCCGGCCGCCGCCAGGCTGTGCTCGACGAGGTGACGGCCGCCAACCCGGGCATGGCCTCGATGGTGATGGATGCGGCGGACGCCGTGGGCATTCGCGCATTTGCCGACGCGCTGGTGAAGGCCCATCCGACCCTCAACGCCGTCATCAACAATGCCGGCATCATGCGGCCGGAAGACATTGCCGCCGCACCGGATTATCTCGATACGGCCGAAGAAACCATCGCCCCCAATCTCCTCGCGCCCATCCGCCTGACGGCTGCGCTTCTGCCGCATTTCCTAAAGCAGCCCGCCGCCACGGTGCTGACTGTCTCGTCGGGCCTCGCCTTCGTGCCCATGGTGCTGACCCCCACCTACAGCGCCACCAAATCCGCCATCCATGCCTATTCGGTTGCGCTGCGTGAGCAGCTGAAGGAGACGCCGGTGGAAGTCATCGAAATCGTACCGCCCTATGTGCAGACGACGCTGATGGGCGAGGGGCAGGCGAGCGACGAAAGGGCGATGCCGCTCGACGCCTTCATTTCCGAGGTGATGGATATTCTTGAAAATCGTCCGGATGAGAATGAAGTGGTGGTGGAACGCTGCAAGCCGCTGCGTTTTGCCGCGCAGAACGGCAATTTCGATCAGGTCTTTGCCATGATCAACCATATGCATCCGTAAGCGGCAACGTCTGTCGCATGGGGGCATCCTGTGATAGCGTCGCGCTCTTTTCTGCGGAGCGCGCGCTTTCATGGGCCAAGGCCAGTTCCTGATGCCGAAAACCAGCATGCCCGGCGTCGTCGCCGTGGTGGCGGACAGCGATCGTTCTTTCCCGCGCCACATGCATGATCAGTTTGGCATCGGCCTCATCGAACGCGGCGCGCAGAAATCGCTTTCCGGTCGTGGCATGGTGGAGGCCGGCGCCGGCCATGTCATCACCGTCAATCCGGGCGAGGTGCATGACGGCATTCCGCTCGGGGCGGGCGGCCGCGCCTGGCGGATGCTTTATCTCGACATCGATATCGTCCGCGACGCCATTGCCGATGTCTGCGAGAAGGATCGAGGTTCTTTCGAATTTGCCTATCCCGTCGATGCAAGGCCGCTAGCAGCCCGGTTCTGCGCTGTCTTTTCTGCGATGACCGCAAGGCAGCGGCCGGGCGAAACCCTGCATGGCGACGAGGCCCTGCTGATGCTTCTGGCGGGTGCGATGGAGGTGGCTGCCAAACCGCGCGAAACTACCGCACTCGACAGCATAAGACGGGCGAAAAGCAGCATCGACGATGATCCCGCCCGGCCGTTCCGCCTCGCCGATCTGGCGAGCGAGGCCGGCATGAGCCAGTTCCGCTTCCTGCGTGCTTTCGCCAAGGCGACGGGGCTGACGCCGCACAGCTATCTTCTCCAGCGGCGCATGCATCTGGCCCGGCATGCGCTGGCCAGCGGTACGCGGCCTGCCGAGGCGGCCTTTGCCGCCGGTTTTACCGACCAGAGCCATCTGAACCGGTTTTTCGTGCGGCAATTCGGCGTGACGCCGGCGGTTTATCGGGCGGCGTTTTCGTAGATGCTTTCTCCACCCTCATTCCTGTGACAAGCACAGGAATGAGGGAGAGTGGGTTGGCCCAGCCCCTCAGCCTGCTATTACCGCGCGAGCCTCCGAGCATCAGCTCTGCAATTTCGTCCAAGACACCCACCCCACGCGCCATCATGCTCCTGTCCTCCACCCACAGGACATACCCGCACCATGACACCCGAATTCCTCATCACATCCTTCATCGTCGCCGCTTCTCCGGGAACCGGCGTGGTCTACACGCTGGCCGCCGGTCTCTCGCAGGGGGCGAGGGCGAGCGTGATTGCGGCCTTCGGCTGCACGCTCGGCATCGTGCCGCATCTGCTCGCCGCCATCACCGGCCTTGCCGCCATTCTGCACACCAGCGCGCTGGCCTTCGGCATCGTCAAATATCTGGGGGTCGCCTACCTCATCTACATGGCGTGGAATACGCTGCGGGAAGACGGTGCGCTGAAGATCGATGATGCCGGGGAGCCGCAGAAGGCCGCCCGCGTCATCGGCGAGGCGATCCTCATCAATCTCCTGAACCCGAAACTGTCGATCTTCTTTTTCGCCTTCCTGCCGCAGTTCATCGCGCCGGATGAGGCTTTGCCGACATGGCGCATGATCGATCTCGGGCTGATCTTCATGGCCATGACGTTTCTGGTCTTTGCGCTTTACGGCTGTTTTGCCGCCTCGGTCCGGCGGCAGGTGATGTCACGCCCGGCGGTTCTCGCCTGGCTGCGGCGCAGCTTCGCCGCCGCCTTTGTGGTGCTGGGTGCGAAGCTGGCCCTGACCGAGCGATGAAACCGAACCGGACTGCCCCGCCGGCTTAGTCGTCCCAATCGGGTGCGAGGTGGCCGGGGCTGACGATGCGGCCGTTCGGTTTGGCCAGCGCGTGGATGGCCTGCATTTCCTCTTCCGTCAGCGCGAAATCGAAAATGTCGAAATTCTCCTTGAGGCGGCTTTCAGTCGCCGTCTTGGAAAGCGCCACGATATCCGGCTGCTGCACGGCCCAGCGCAGGGTCACCTGCGCGGCGGTCTTGCCATGCTTTGCGCCGATGTCCTGCAGCAGGGGATCGTTCGGCACCCTGCCATCGGCCATCAGATAATAGGCCGTCACCGACATCCCGTGTTTGCGCGCGGCCGAAATCACCTTCGTCTGGTCGAGATAGGGGTGATATTCGATCTGGTTGGTGGCAAGCGGCGTGTCGGAAAGTTTCACTGCTTCTTCGGTCAGCGCCACGTTGAAGTTGGAAATGCCGATATTGCGCACCTTTCCGGCCTTGCGCACCGCGTTCAGCGCGCCCATGCGCTCGGCAAGCGGCACATCGCTCTTCGGCCAGTGCAGCAGCAGGAGATCAACATAGTCAGTCTTCAGTTTTGCAAGGCTTTCATCGACGGAGGCGAGAAAATCGTCGTGACGAAAGCGATCCACCCAGACCTTGGTGGTGAGAAATATATCGTGGCGGGAAATGCCTGACTGAGCGAGGACCTCGCCGACGGCACCCTCGTTCTTGTAGATCTGCGCGGTATCGACATGGCGGAAACCGAGTTTCAGCGCCTCCGGCAGAATGCGCCTGACATCGTCTTCCGGAATGCGGAAGGTGCCGAAACCGAGGGCGGGAATATTCGCGCCATTGGCGTTGACGTGATACATGGATGTCTCTCCTGTTTGCTGAAAACATGGTCGGCGGCAGATGCCGGGCGGGGAAGCCGTCTTTCATTAACTGGTGTCCGCGCGATCGGTTTCAACCCGGCGGGACGATATCACATCAGTACATAATCCACCGGGCGCGGGTCGGCCGGCAGATCGGTCTCGCCCATCGCCTCGCGCAGATTGATCTCGATGGTGGTGGCAAGCGCATTGATCGGCAGGGCATTGAGGCCGGTGCCGAATGGGTCTTCCAGCTCGTCGGACAACGCGTCGAGACCGAAAAACGTATAGGCGATCAGCGTGCTGGTAAAAGGCGTGGCCCAGCCGAGCAGATCCGTGAAACCGAACGGCAGCAACAGGCAGAAGAGATGCGCGGTGCGGTGAAGCAGCAGCGAATAACCGAAGGGAACCGGCGTCTGGCGGATGCGCTCGCACGAAGCCTGCGAGGCCCCCATCTGCTGCACGGTGGCGTCCAGCATCTGCAGCTGGATATCGCTGATCTGCCCCTTGCCATGAGCGGAGACGACAGCGCCGGATATTTCGCGCAGCAGCATGTCCGGTTTGTTGCGGCTGCGGGCATAGATCTCCGAAAGGTCATCCGGAATGAGGTTGGCGGCAGTGGCGGTCGCATCCCCGGGGCGCAGGTGCGAGACCAGCGCGTGGCAGAAGGCGATTACAAGATCGGTGATCCGCCGGCGGGTTACGGGATCGGCTACATCCTGCCGGCCTTCCAGCATGGCGGTCTGTCGCGAAAGCGTGCGGGCGACGGTGATCAGCGCGCCCCATTGCTTGCGGGCTTCCCACCAGCGGTCGTAACAGGCATTGGCGCGAAAGCCGAGGAACACCGAAAGCGCGATGCCGAGCAGCGAAAAGGGCGCGCCGTTCAACGCCTGCACCAGATCCGGCCGGTCCTTGTGCGCCCAGACAACCAGCGTCGACAGCAGGAACACCGCAAGCACCTGCGGAAAGATGCGGACGATGATGGAACCGCGCACGATGAGGAAAAGCTGCAGCAGGTTCGGTTTTGGACGAACGATCATGGCGGAAACTCGAAATGCCTGTGGTGGGTGAGGGGGCGTGAATATCCCTGACCATATCTACATGATGGCGGCGCGGCCTTGTCCACCCTTTTTTGCGTGGTTGCACCGGGCGGCTGGCGGCGTTACGCGTCTATCGCCGGGATCGTCAACAGTACGATCCGACTATGCGGGTGGAAGGAAATGTCGCGTGTCGCGCTCACAACGGCTTCTTGATCTCTTGCAGATCCTGCGCTCCCACCGCATGCCGGTCAGCGGTACGGCCCTTGCCGCGCAGACCGGCGTCAGCCTGCGCACGCTTTACCGCGATATAGCAACGCTTCAGGCGCAGGGTGCTGACATCGAGGGCGAAGCGGGGGTGGGTTATGTGCTGCGACCCGGTTTCCTGTTGCCGCCGCTGATGTTTTCGCAGCAGGAGATCGAGGCGCTGGTGCTCGGCTCGCGCTGGGTGGCGGGCCGCGCCGATGCCGGGCTGGCCGAGGCCGCCCGCGCCGCACTCGTCAAGATCGGCGCCGTGCTTCCCGATGCCCTGCGCGAGGAACTCGATAATTCCACCCTGCTCGTCGGGCCGGGGCAGGGCCTCGCCGCCATCCATGTCGATCTGGCGGCCATTCGCGATACGATCCGCAAGGAAAGCAAGGTCGTCATCACCTATCGCGATGAAAAGGGAGACGTGACGGAGCGGGTGATCTGGCCCTTCGCACTCGCTTTTTTCGATCTGGTGCGGGTGGTGCTGGGCTGGTGCGAGACGCGGCAGGACTACCGCAGTTTCCGGGCCGACCGCATCGAAGATTTCCGTCCTCTCGACAGCCGTTATCCGCGCCGCCGCCAGGCCCTGCTGAAAGAATGGCGCGAAAGGGAAAAACAGCGGCGGCGGCATCATGCTGACAAAAACTGACAGTAGCGGGGTCTAGAAACCGTTCATCCGCAACACAGGAGAACAGCCATGATCCACCCCGATTTCACCATTCTCTACGTCGACAACCCGCCGGCCAGCACCGAATTTTACAAGGCTCTGCTGGGTGCGGAGCCGGTGGAATCCTCACCGACATTTTCCCTCTTTGTCCTTGCCAACGGCATGAAGCTCGGCCTGTGGTCGCAGCATACCGTGGAGCCGAAGGCATCGATCGCGGGCGGCGGCGGCGAGCTCGCCTTCCGTGTCGAAAACGACGCAGAGGTGGATGAGACTTTCGCCAGCTGGAAGGCAAGAGGCTTCGCCATGCTGCAGCAGCCCGCCAAAATGGAGTTCGGCTACACCTTTACCGCTGCCGACCCCGACAACCACCGTCTCCGGGTCTATGCCTTTGCAGGTTAAACATTGGCGTTTAGGCCGGTTGGCTAGATAAGCCTGCGGCCGTCCACGCTTTCTGCATTCCGCGCTCTCCTCATCCCTGTGACAAACACAGGAATGAGGGCGGTGGGGGATGCGTCCACCTGCGACAATCTCACGTCCTTACTTCTTCACCGCCACCACAAAAAGCCGGGGAAAACGCAGCAGCAACCGGCCGTCCGCCATCGGCGGATAGGCCTCCTTGATGCGCCGCGTGTAGTCGGCGAGGAAGGCTTCGCGGTTTTCCTCGCCGGCGGCGGCGAGATAGGGGCGCAGGCCCGTGCCCTTGACCCATTCGACGATGCTTTCCGCATCCTTCATCGGATGGTTATAGACGGTGTGCCACACATCCACCCGCGCGGATTTCGGCGTCAGCGCATCGAAATAGTCCGAAGGGGGAGGCAGGGGTTTGCGGCGCAGGCTGCCGTCCGCAAAGCTGTCCTTCCAGGCGCCGTTCGCTCCGGTCTCCTCCATGGCGCGATGCGTCGGCTCCTGCAGATTGTCAGGCATCTGCACGGCCAGAACGCCGCCGCTTTCCAGCTGGTCCATCAGTTGCGAAAGAACGACGAGATGATCCGGCACCCACTGAAAAACGGCATTGGCGTAAAGCAGGTCTGCCTTCTGCGCCGGCTTCCATTTTGCAAGGTCGGCCTTGCCGAAGCGGGTGGTCGGCAGCCGGTCCGCCGCCTTTTCCAGCATGTCGTCGTCGCTGTCGATGCCGGTAATGACGTTGACGCCGTAACGGTCAGTCAGAAGCTCGGTGGAATTGCCGGGGCCACAGCCAAGGTCATAGCCATTCAGCACCCGCTCCAGCGGCACATGGGCCAGGAGATCCCGGGCGGGGCGTGTCCGTTCGTCTTCGAATTTCAGATATTGGTGGGCGGACCATGCCATGGTTTTCCTCCTGCGGACTGCCGTCAGATCGTCAGCATCGCATGGGTGAAATCGCCCCGCCATCATCGGATCGATGAATTATTGTGATGAATCTATTCATCAACCTTTTGTTTCACCTCATAAAACATCTTTGTCGGGCCGTCGCTTTGTTATTTTCCATCAAAATCAGAAATCGCGGCAATTAAAACTTGACCTCGTCAGGGGAGAGGCATTCACTCCGGCCGATTTCCAGCACATCCCAGGTTGAGCGCGCGTAGCGTTCCTCATCCGGTAATGCATCAGAACAAAAAGACGGAGCGTTTTCAGTTGACGGAAACGCTTGAGACAGGAGACCATCATGAGCGTCGATACCGCACCCCGATCAACCACCTGGACCTATGTTGACGGTCAATGGCTGCCCGGCAATCCGCCGCTCATCGGCCCGACCTCGCACGCCATGTGGCTGGCGTCGACGGTGTTTGACGGCGCGCGCTGGTTTGATGGCGTCGCTCCCGATCTCGATCTGCACTGCCAGCGCGTCAACCGCTCTGCCGCCAATATGGGCATGAAGCCGACGATGACGGCGGAGGAGATCGAGGCGCTGGCGCTGGAAGGCGTCAACAGGTTCGACGGCAAGATGGCGATCTATATCAAACCGATGTACTGGGCCGAACACGGCATGCCCGGCAGCGTTGTCGCGCCGGATGCCAGTTCCACCCGTTTTGCGCTGTGCCTTTTCGAAGCGCCGATGGATGCCGGCAAGCCGCTGACGCTCACCGTCTCGCCGCTGCGCCGTCCTTCGCCGGAAACCGCGATGACCGACGCAAAGGCCGGCAGCCTTTACCCCAATAGCGGCCGCGCCATTCTGGAAGCCCGCTCGCGCGGCTTCGACAATGCCCTGATGCGCGACATGAATGGCAATGTCGCCGAGTCCGCTTCGGCCAACATCTTCATGGTCAAGGACGGCGTCGTCTTCACCCCGGTTCCGAACCGCACCTTCCTGGCCGGCATCACCCGTTCGCGGGTGATCGGCCTTCTGCGTCAGGCCGGTTTCGATGTCCGTGAGGCGACCCTGTCGGTCGAGGATTTCCGCGAGGCCGATGAAATCTTCTGCTCGGGCAATTATTCCAAGGTTTCGCCTGTCGTGAAGCTGGATGATCGCGAGTTGCAGGCAGGCCCGGTCGCCCGCAAGGCGCTCGATCTTTACATGGACTGGGCGCGTCTCGGCGCAGACGTCTGAGATCGGCAATCATCTCGTAAAGAGGCCACGGCGGGCATTCGGCCTGCCGTGGCCATTGCTTTTCTGCGGTGCAATATTTTCCCCAAAAAGACGGGGGGAATTTAATCCAATTTTAGACAAACGAACTGTAGTTTGCGGCATCTTCACCTCCGGCTAACGAGGGCCGCCAGATGTCTTTCAGCATTCGTAATATACTTGTGGGATTTTTCCTTACCATCAGCCTTGCGCTGGCCGGTTTGGTCGGCAACGAATTGTGGCGCTCGGTCAATCGCGCCGGCACCTTTTCCGAGGTCGCGCAACTCGCCTCGCTCGACAAGCTTCTTTTCAATGCGCTTTTGAATTTCCGCAGTGAACGTGGCGACAGCGCCACGGCGTTGACGCTCGATCCGTCAAAGTCGGCCGGCAGCATCGCCAGCGTGCAGGCGGCACGCCAGAAGGTGGATGCCGCCATGACGGCGTTCCTCACACAGTCTTCATCGCTCGAAAACACGCAGCTGCAAGCGCCGCTCAAGCGTGTGAAAGATGTTTACGCGCAGTTCGTCGAGCTCAGAAAAAAGGTTGACGCCAATGTTTCGCAGCCGCTCGACCGGCGCGAAAGCGGGCTCGACAAGACGGTCATGACGCTCGGCGGCGATTTCCTCGCCTCGCTTGAAGCCGGTTCGACGGCACTTGAAGGCACTGTCCGCTCCCTCGATCAGGGTCAGACCGGTTTGATCCAGCTGCGCTCCTATGGCTGGTCCGCCCGCGCACTTGGCGGCAGCGCCACCGTCATTCTCAACGGCGCCGTCGCCCAGAACCGGCCGCTCACCGCGCAGGAAATGCAGCAGCTCGGCGCAGCTGATGCCGGTGCGGCTTTCGCGTGGAAAGCGACCGGCGATCTGGTCGCGCATGAATCGACGCCGCAGTCGCTCAAGGACATCTACGCCACCGCGGACAAGACCTATTTCAAGGGTGATTTCAGCACCCAGCGCACCAAGCTCATCGACGACCTGAACAACGGCCGCACGCCTGCCTTCACCATGGATAGCTGGCGCACCACCGTCACCGAAAATCTCGGCACGATTGCGAAAATCGCGTCCGCCGCCATGGATGTTCTGGATGCCAATGCCGAAAAGGCAAAACAGGGTGCCTTTATCGATGCGATGATCTATCTCGCCGTCTTCGTCGTCACGCTGGCGCTCTGTATTCTCTCGCTTGCTGTCATCGTCGGCCGCGTCACCCGGCCGATCAGCCGCCTGACCAACGCGATGATGGAGCTTTCGGGCGGTAATCTTGCAATCGATGTCGCCGGTGCAAAGCGTTCCGACGAGATCGGCGAGATGGCCCGCGCCGTGGAAATCTTCCGCGAGGCGGCAATCCGCAACAAGCAGCTGGAGGCGGAAGCCGTCGCCAACCGCGAGCGGGCCGAGCGGGACCGTATCGAGCTGCAGCAGCGTGCCGAGGCTGAGGCCGAAGAACGGCTCAATCAGGCCACGGGTTCGCTAGCGGGCGGCCTTCGCCGTCTTGCTTCCGGCGACATGGTCTGCGAGATCGCCACGCCGTTCGCTCCGCAATTCGAGGCGCTGCGCCACGATTTCAACAGCTCCGTGCATCAGCTGCGCGAAGCGCTCACAAGCGTCGGCCAGTCCGTACAGACAGTGAACGGCGGCGCGCATGAGGTGTCATCGGCATCCGACGATCTTTCCCGCCGCACCGAGCAGCAGGCCGCTTCTCTGGAAGAGACCGCCGCCGCGCTGGAAGAGATCACCGCCAATGTTTCCGCCACCTCCAAGCGAGCAGGCGAGGCGCGCGACACGGTGCGTGAAGCACGGTCAAAGGCCGATCTTTCCGGCAAGGTGGTGCGCGATGCCGTTTCCGCCATGGAGCGCATCGAGCATTCCTCGCGCCAGATCGGCCAGATCATCGGCGTCATCGACGAAATCGCCTTCCAGACCAACCTTCTGGCGCTGAATGCGGGCGTCGAGGCGGCGCGGGCGGGCGATGCGGGCAAGGGTTTTGCCGTCGTCGCACAGGAAGTGCGCGAACTGGCGCAGCGCTCCGCCAATGCCGCCAAGGAAATCAAGCAGCTCATCAACACATCTGCCGTTGCGGTGGGTGAGGGCGTGAAGCTGGTCGCCGACACCGGCGTCGGGCTTTCCGAAATCGAGCAGCTGGTGCTTTCCGTCAACACCCATATGGACGCCATCGCCACTGCGGCGCAGGAACAGTCGGCTGGCCTTTCCGAGGTCAACACCGCCGTCAACCACATGGATCAGGCCACGCAGCAGAACGCCGCCATGGTCGAGGAAATGAACGCGGCCGGTGCGGGTCTCGCGCAGGAATGCGCCAACCTCCACGCCCTGCTTGCGCAATTCCAGCTCGGCCAGCAGACCTCCGCATTGCGGGAGACGGCAAGGCATATGCAGCGGGCCGCAAGTCCCGCCCGTGCGCCTGCCGCACCCGTCGCTGCGCCTTCAAGGGCCCGCCCGGTTGCCGCCTCGCGTGGCAATGCGGCGCTGGCCGTGAAGGGCGACGACTGGACGGAGTTCTGAGGAAGAGATTGCCTTTGACAAAACCCGCGCTACCGGGTTCCGTCACCCCGGACCTGATCCGGGGTCCAGCGCGATCAAGTCCTTGATCGCGTAAGACTCTTCTCACGGCGCAGACGCGCCGTGGCTGGATGCTGGATCTGGTCAGGCATGACGGAGGAGAGGTGTGGTCCTTTTCGTTAACAGCCGAGCCCGCGCCCGAAACCGGCGCGGGCTTTATCGTTTCTGCAAGCTCGGCAGCGCAGCGGCAAGCGCCCGCAGCGGCGCGGTCATATGTTTGTCTCGCCGCATCGCCAGCGCGATCCGGCGCTCCAGCGGCGGCTCGAGCGAGCGCCATTCAAGCCCTGACGTTGCGCTTTCATACTCCATCGCCATGCGTGGCACGATCGCAAGGCCAAGGCCCGCACCCGCGAGCTTCTTGATGGCCTCGACGCTGCCCAGTTCCATGGCAGGCTGCACGGTACGTCCGCTCGCCGAAAACCATTGATCCACCAGCCTGCGCGTATTGCCGCCCTCGTAAAGCAGCAGCGGCCGCGTCGAAAGCGTTTCGGCGTTCAGTACCGTTCTGTCAGTGACGGCGCCATGCGGGAAAACTGCAACCAGTTCATCGAGATGGATATCGCTGATATCGAGGCTGCGGCCGCTGGCGGGCAGGGCCACCACCGCCGCATCGATCGTGTTGGCCTCCAGAAGCCGGAGGATATCGTGGGTATTGCCGGTCTGCACGACGATTTCGATACCGGGCATGGCCTGGCGGATTTTGGCCAGCACCGGCGGCAGCAGATAGATGCAGGCGGTTGCGCCCGTGCCGATGCGCAGGCGTCCCGTCACCCCGCTGCGATGCGGTGCTACGGTACCGATCGCATGCGCCACTTCTTCCGCAATCCGCCTTGCATGGATGAGAAAATCCCGCCCCGCCGCCGCCGGCTGCGCGCGCCTGCCGACCCTTTCGATCAACCTAACGCCGAGTTGTTTTTCGAGAAGCCGGATATGCAGGCTGATGGCCGGCTGGGTCAGCCCCGCCTTGTCGGCGGCGGCGGAAAAGCTGCCGAGATCGGCGACATCCATGAAGCTGCGCACCTGCCGCAGATCGAGGTCCATCATCAAAGAAAACCTTATCGTTTGTATAAGATAGATAATCTTTATTTTGGCTGCGCCGCAATGCACAATGATGGCGTGAATGATCCGCAGGACAAGAGAATGACCCTTTCCACCGTTTCCAGCCTTTCGATCCGCCCCTGTGAAGAGGCCGATATTCCAGCCATTACCGAAATCTACCGGGATGCCGTGCTCCATGGCCGCGCCAGTTTCGAGATCGATCCGCCGAGCGCGGAGACGATGCTCGAGCGCCGTCGCCTCATGGTGGAGGGTAATTATCCCTATCTCGTCGCCGAATGCGATGGAAAGATAGCCGGATATGCCTATGCCGGTGCTTATCGTCCGCGCCCGGCCTATGGCGCGGCGGTGGAGAATTCCGTTTATATCGATCCGGCCATGAAGGGCATGGGCATCGGCCGCAAGCTGCTCGATGCACTGATCGAGGAGGCGACGGCGCGCGGCTTCCGGCAGATGATCGCCGTTATCGGCGACAGCGCCAACGCCGCGTCGATCGGCGTACACCGCGCCGCCGGTTTCGAGCATGTCGGCACCTTCAAATCCATCGGCTGGAAACATGGCCAATGGCTGGATACGGTGCTGATGCAGCGCGCGCTGGGCGAGGGTGACACCACGCCACGTTTCTGAGGCGTCAGAGCGGGACGGCGAAAAGTGCGAGCGGTCCCGCTCTCAATATAGAATCAGGGCTTGGTGGAGCCGGGAATTTCCACCTTCAGCGTATCCCCGGCAAGCTCGCTGCCCAGTTCCACCGCCTTGGTCTTCTTGTCGTAGACGCAGATATGGCTGACCGTCGCATCCGCGCCCTTGGCCTTGCCGGTCAGGATGGCGAGGCCGTAATTTTCGCTGCCGACGGGATCGACCACCGCCTTGGCGTCCTCGATCATGTCCTTGGCTCCGGCAAGGCAGGCCGTCTGCACATCCGCCACGAATTCTTTCCAGGTATCGTCCGAGGATGCGGCGGCGGGGAGTGCCAGCGATGACAGGGCGGTGAAGAGGAGGATGGAGCGGATCAAGGAGCGGGAGTTGGGGCGGGTCATGGAATTTCCTTCCTGCAATCTCGGCAAAACCGAACCGATAGGGTGGAAAACGGTACGCCAGGGTTGTGAAACAAATGTGGTGGTGGCCGGCGCGAGACGAATTTTCTCTTTTGGCGGAACATTTTGATATTTCACAGGTTGCCCAAACAGAGCTTCGCTCCTATGGTCCGCTCACACGGTTTCTAGGAGCGGTAACCCGCTGCAAAAAGGAGTAAAAACCATGGCCTTTGAACTTCCTGAACTCCCCTACGACTACGACGCGCTTGCACCCTACATGTCGCGCGAGACGCTCGAGTTCCATCACGACAAGCACCACAAGGCATATGTCGACAACGGCAACAAGCTGGCGGCGGAAGCAGGTCTTTCTGACCTGTCGCTCGAAGAAGTCGTGAAGAAGTCCTTTGGCACCAATGCCGGTCTCTTCAACAATGCTGCCCAGCATTACAACCACGTCCATTTCTGGAAGTGGCTGAAGAAGGACGGCGGCGGCAACAAGCTGCCGGGCAAGCTCGAACAGGCATTTGCCTCCGATCTCGGCGGTTACGACAAGTTCAAGGCTGATTTCATCGCTGCCGGCACCACGCAGTTCGGCTCCGGCTGGGCATGGGTTTCCGTCAAGAACGGCAAGCTCGAAATCTCCAAGACCCCGAACGGCGAAAACCCGCTGGTTCACGGTGCAGAGCCGATCCTCGGCGTCGACGTCTGGGAACACTCCTACTACATCGACTACCGCAACCTGCGTCCGAAGTACCTCGAAGCCTTCGTCGATAACCTCATCAACTGGGACTACGTCCTGGAGCGTTACGAAGCCGCCGCCAAGTAAGGCTTGCGGAACGGAATTTTCGAACACCCGGCCCTCGCGCCGGGTGTTCTGCTTTTGGGATGTCGTTCTCTGTCACAAGCCTGTCATCCGCCGGGTTTATCGCGGCGCATCATGACTGAAAAAACCACGCCTCTCTTCTCCTTCGGCATTGTCGCCGATCCCCAATATGCCGATGCCGATCCGCGCCCCGAGATGGGCCGATATTACGCTGAAAGCCCGAAAAAGCTCGCAGACGCGATCGACGCCTTCAACCGCGAAGATCTGGCCTTCGTGGTGACGCTGGGCGATATCATCGACCGCGGCTTTGAAAATTTCGATGCGATCCTTGCCGTTTACGACAAGCTTCGCCACCGGTCGGTCCTGCTGCCGGGCAATCACGATTTCGCCGTCGCCGCTGAGCATTTGCCCGATATCCATAACCGCCTCGGCATGTCCGCCCCCTGGCATGATTTTTCCATCGGTGACGTCCGCTTCGTCGTGCTTGACGGCAACGAAGTCAGCCTTTTCGCCCCGCCGCCCGGCGATCCGCGTCGCGCGCTTGCTGCAGAGCGGCTGAAGCGTCTGGCGGATGCGGGCGCAATCAATGCGCAGGACTGGAACGCTTCGCTCAGCGATGAACAGTTCGAATGGCTGCAGACGGTTCTGCAAAAGGCGGATGCGGCAGGCGAAAAAGTGATCGTTCTCTGCCACTACCCTGTCTATCCGGAAAACGCCCACAACATGTGGGACGCGCCGCGCATCCTCGAGCTTCTCGGCGCGCATCCTTCGGTCGTCGCGTGGTTCAACGGCCATAATCACGAGGGCAATTACGGCGTGCTGGGCCATACCCACTTCGTGAATTTCAAGGGCATGGTGGATACGCCCGACCAGAACACGTTTGCCATCGCCGATGTTTTTGCCGACCGAATCGCCATTCGCGGTTTCGGGCGCGAGGAGGACCGGGTGCTGGGGTATTTGCTGCAAAACGCTGCCGTGCTTTGAGGCCAGACTCCCCTCCGCCGCGCAAACGCGTGTCGACTGGATTCCTGTGACGAGCACAGGAATGAGGGTGGAGAGGGGTGCTCCGGCTCCGACAGAGAACAAAGGCTGCGAGCTGCACTATCTCGTGCTCGTCGCACAACGCCAGCTTAATCTGTCGCGCGTTCCGGAGTTCTGTTTCCCGGCTGGTTGCTCTGCCAGCCGCTCATCCACAATTGCCGCAGCTTCTCGCCTTCGAGCTTGAAGAAGCTGCCCGTGGTGTCGCAGCTCAGCACCCGGTCCGAGCGGAAATTGCGGATCGCCTGCCGTAGTTCGCACCAGGCGACGATATTCACCGTTTCGGAATAATAGATCACCGCAATCGGCCCAATCCGTCGTTGCGTTTCCGCGCCGGCTTCATCGCGATAGGTGATTTCCAGTTTCTCCTCGTCGCGCACCGCGCGCCTGACCGTGGCAAGATCGACGCCTGCTGGCGCCGGCGCGATGCTGCCCCAGGCGTGCAGGGCATTAGCGGAGAGGGTTTTCGACAGGGGGTCGGGCAGGGAGGCGGCGATCTTGTCGCTGACCTGCCTGGCCGCCTGCCGCAATTCGGCATCGCCGGTGCGGGCGACCATGGCGAGCGCCAGCACGATCGCCTCCGTCTCTTCTATGGAAAACATCAGCGGCGGCAGGTTGAAGCCGGGACGCAGGATATAACCGACGCCGCGTTCCCCTTCGATCGGCACGCGCATGGTCTGAAGCGCTGCTATGTCGCGATAGACCGAGCGCACCGTCACCTCCAGCGCCTCGGCAATCGTCTGCGCGGTGACCGGCCTGCGCGCCACCCGCAGGATCTGGATGATCTCGAACAGTCTCGACGCCTTGCGCATTGCCGTTTTTCCCGGTTGCTTCGCCACGCAACTGACACAACGCTGTCAGTTGGTCTTTCCTATAAATGGAGAAACACATTGAGAAACATGGACTTTCCCGAATGTGTCATGAACCGTTTTGGGAGATACTGACATGAGTTACGCCGAAAATCTCTGGCTTTTCTTTCTGGTCCTGTTCGGCATCATCATTCTGCCGGGCATGGACATGCTGTTTGTGCTGGCAAGCGCGCTGACGGGCGGCAAAAGAACCGGCCTTTCCGCCGCAAGCGGCATGAGCGCCGGCGGCATCGTGCATTCGCTTTACGGCGCGTTGGGCGTCGGCATGCTCGCCGCCTGGATGCCGTCGCTGTTCCTGCCGCTTCTGGTCTTTGGCGCCGCCTATATGATCTGGATCGGCATCGGCCTGATGCGCAGCGCGATTGTCGTGAACGGCGACGAGGCCCAGGCGAGCGCTTCGGTCAGAAAAGCCTTCTGGCGGGCGGTGCTGACCTGCCTTTCCAATCCGAAGGCCTATCTGTTCATGATGGCGATCTATCCGCAATTTCTCAAACCCGCCTATGGCCCGATCTGGATGCAGGGGCTGGTGATGGGCGCGATGGTGGCGGTGACGCAGTTCACCGTCTACGGCGCGCTGGCGCTGACGGCGGATAAAAGCCGGGCATGGCTTGTTTCCTCGCCCGCCGCCACGATCTTCATCGGTCGCGCCGCCGGTTTCATGCTGATTGCCGCAGCGCTTCTCACGCTCTGGGAGGCCTTGTCTTAGGCTTCTGTTTTCACGATGGAATTCACCGCAATGTGACTTCTTTTCGCCATCCGGAAAGGGCATCCTCGCGCCGTTCCATCTAGCGCCCGGTGTCCCAGCCGGAATCAAGGAGAGTGTGCATGAAACTGAAAACCATCACGGCGGCCATGCTTTTCGGCTGTCTTTGCGCCGGAGCGGTCTACGCTGCCGGCGAAGTCGAAAAACGTGAAGGCATGATGAAGCAGATCGGCGGCGCCATGGGTTCGCTCGCCGCCATCTCCAAGGGCGAAAAGCCCTTTGACGCTGATACCGTCAAGGCCGCCGTGACGACCATCGGCACCAATGCCAAGGCTTTCCCGGAGCAGTTCCCCGCCGGCACCGAAACCGGCAGCGCGGCTGCTCCCGCCATCTGGGAAAATTTCGAGGACTTCAAGGCCAAGGCCGCCAAGCTCGGCACGGATGCGGACATCGTTCTCGCCAATCTCCCCGGCGATCAGGCGGGTGTTGCCACCGCCATGAAGACGCTCGGCGCCGATTGCGGCACCTGCCACCAGACCTATCGTCTGAAGAAATAATCGAATGATTCTGGAAACGCCGCTTCCCGGCGGCGTTTTCTCACGCTCGAAAGGCATCTGACCGGGTCAGGTGAGAATGGGGAGAGGGGTATGTCCTCCATCTGGACGAAATTCGCTGGCGGGGCCGTGGTCGCGGCGATTGCGGGCTACGGCATATTCGCCTGGGTCACCGCGCCGGAACGTCAGGCGCCAAGCCATTGGGTCAGCCTTGGCGAACCGGATCTGGCCAATGGCGAAACGCTGTTCTGGGCGGGCGGCTGTGCAAGCTGTCATGCCGCACCCGATGCGAAGGGTGAGGCGCTGTTGACGCTTGCGGGCGGGCAGGCGCTGAAAAGCCCCTTCGGCACCTTTCATGTGCCCAATATTTCTTCCGATCCGCAGCATGGTATCGGCGGCTGGACGCTGGCGGAATTCGGCGATGCGATGACGCGTGGTGTGGGCAGGAACGGTGAGCACCTTTACCCGTCCTTTCCCTACGCCTCCTATGCCCGCATGACGCAGAAGGACATCAACGATCTCTTCGGTTATCTGAAAGCCCTGCCGGCCAGCCAGAACGATGCGCCGGATCACGAACTGCCGTTCCCGTTCAACCTGCGCATGGCGCTGGGCGGCTGGAAGTTCCTTTATTTCGACCCCTCCGCACCGCCGCGCGTCGAGCTTGCCAATGCCAATGCCGAATTGCTGCGCGGTCAATATCTGGTGGAAGGGCCGGGCCATTGCGGCGAGTGCCATACGCCGCGCAATGCGCTCGGCGGTTTCTTTGCCGATAAGTGGCTGGCCGGCGGCCCCAATCCGGAAGGCGAAGGCCGCATTCCTGACATCACCCCCGGCTCGCAAAGCATCGGAAGCTGGGCCAAGGCCGATATTGCCAGCTATCTGGAAACCGGCTTCACCCCGGAATTCGACAGCGTCGGCGGTTCGATGGTCAAGGGGCAGCAGAACATGGCGCATCTGACGGCCGATGACCGCGATGCGATCGCCGCCTATCTGAAGGCCATTCCGGCGCGGGAGGGGGCCCCTGGGCGCATGCGCGCCCATTGACTCCCGCCGCCACCCATCGGATAACAATCCTGTGATGGTTCCTTCCGGGCGTTCCGGAAGGGGAAAAGGGAACACGATAGGGAGAAATCCTCATTCGTGGCTGCCCCCGCAACTGTGAGCGGAGAGCCTGAAACGAAGTGCCACTGGCAAGCCATTTTCCGGGAACCGAGGTTTCCAGGGAGGGCGATGCCGGGAAGGTGTTTCAGGTTTTGACCCGTAAGCCAGGAGACCTGCCATCACGGAAATGTCCATGCCGGCGGGGTGTCCGGAAGAGCGGAATTTCAGGGTGGCGAGATCAATGCCTCCCTGTGTCAGTCTCGTATCCCCGTGGTGAAGTGTATCGCATGCGGTCTTGCGGCTCCCGCCGTTCGGCCGTGTCTAAAGGCGCGGGGTCGCGCCGGGAGAGGGGTCACCATGTCCATCCAGCAGAATACGGCCAATTCAGCCGTTTCCGCAAAAACGGGCAGCTTCGCGCAATCGCTGACGGCGATCGTGCTTGGCCTGTTCGTTGTCGGTTTTGTCGGCTTTTCCCATGTGGAAGCCGTTCACAATGCCGCGCATGACACGCGTCATGCCAATGCCTTCCCCTGCCATTGAGGGGAAACGGCATGTCATCTTTTCGCAATATCGTCTTTACCGCCGTTCTCGTCGGCATTCTCGGCGGCTTTGCCGTGTCTGCCATGCAGGCTTTCGGCACCACGCCGCTCATCCTTCAGGCGGAAACCTATGAGAGCGCCGGTGGCGAGGCGCCCCACAGCCATGATGCGACGGCGCCCGGTGCTGCGGTTCCCGCCCATGAGCACAATGACGAGGCCTGGGCTCCGGCCGATGGCTTCGAGCGCACCGCCTATACCGTCGCCGCCAATGTCCTGACCGCCATCGGTTATGCGCTTGTCCTGACCGGCCTTATTTCGCTGCGCGGCACGAATGGCGGCTGGCGCGAAGGCCTTCTCTGGGGCGTTGCCGGTTTTGCCGCCGTCATGCTGGCCCCGATGATCGGCCTGCCGCCGGAACTGCCGGGCAGCCCGGCCGCCGCACTTGAGGCGCGGCAGATCTGGTGGCTCTCCACGGTTGCCGCAACCGCGGGCGGCATTGCGCTGATCGCATTCCGCCGCGAACCCTGGGCCATCGTTCTGGCGCTGGTGTTGATCGTTGCGCCGCATGTGGTGGGCGCACCCCTGCCTCCGGAAGGTGAACATGCGCTGGCGCCGCTGCCGCTGGAGCGTCAGTTCATCGTCGCCGCCACGATCACGAGCTTCGTTTTCTGGGCTTTGCTCGGAACATTGAGCGCGTTTTTCCTGAAGCGCTTCCAGCAGGCGTAAATCCATGCAGGACGCAGCGGAATGGAGTGAGGAACTCGATGCGCTGCGTTTTGCCGTTCCCGGTCACGGCGCTTTCTGCGCCGTGCACCGCCTTGCCTTCAAGGCGGTGCTGGGGCCGAGCCCTACAGAAGAGGCGGCTCTTGCCTTTTTCCACGACCATGAGGTCGCCTTTGTGGCGGCGGCACTTGCCAAGATAAAACGTGCAAATTTCCCCGCCGGCCGAAGCCTGCATTTGAACAGCCGCGATATTCGCCGGGCGATTGCCGGGGAGGGCGGCGATCACGCAGCACGTGTTTGCCGGGTGCTGGATCAGCGATAATCATCGCTGTTCTCACCTCCGTCATCCCGGCCTTGAGCCGGGATCCAGCCAGCCCAAGTCCTTGGGCTGAGAGGAGTCTTTTCGCCGCGCAGACGCGCGTCGGCTGGATTCCGGCCCAAGGCCGGAATGACGGGGAGTAGAGGGAGTGCAAACAACCGAGACGGCTGCGCCTCAGCGATGCTCCGCCGCAAAAACCTGAAGTTCCGCCTCGGCTTCCGGACCAAAGAGGCCGAGGTGTTTCAGGATTTCCACAGCGAAACTGACCGGCGCGCTGCCGGCGGCCGTGATGATGCCGCGATCGCTGACTGCTTTCGGCTGGTCGCGATAAAGCGCCTCGCCGCTATAGACGGCATAGGCCTTGTGCGATGCCAGCGAATTGCCGGTATGGGCGACATCGTTCAGAACGCCCGTGCCGCCGAGCGCGCTTGCCGCCGCGCAGATGCCGGCCACCAGCCGGTCCCTGTCGCGAAACCGGTGCACCAGCCCGCCAAGATCGACAGCCGTTCCCTTTTCCCAGCTGAGACCGCCGGGAATGACAAGCGCATCGATGCCAACAGGATCAAGCGCGTCATAGGATGTGTCAGGCGTTACATTCAGCCCGCCCATGGACGTTACCGGCCGGCCATCAGGCGTGGCATAGATGATTTCGACGCCGAGATAGCCGCGCGCTGCGGCAGCAAGCAGCGCCGGTTCCCAGTCAGCAAAATCCTGCGCGAGCGCAATGGCGATCCGTGTCATGGTCGTCTCCGTTGATGCCAATCAGGCAATTGACTGCATGTAGCGCATGCCGGTAACCGGCCGGGGCGCGAAATCCATGTTTTCGTAGAAGCGATGCGCCGCGACATTGCCTGTTGTGGCGCTGACGGAAAGATAGTCGCAGCCGAGACGCTTGGCGATATCGCGGGCGCGGGAAACCAGATGCTGACCGGTGCCATGGCCGCGATGGCCGTCACGCACGAAGAGATGATGCAGCTCGAGCCCGCGCCGGCCTTCCTGCGCCCTGTAGAGCGGCAGAAGCAGGGCGTAACCGATCAGCGCGCCATCGGCTTCGGCCACGAGGCCATGCACCCAGGGCAGCGGGCCGAACAGGTCGCGTTCCAGTTTCGCCGGCGTGATCGCCGCCGCATCGCCGTGGTAGGAGGCAAGCAGCGTGATCATCTCGTTGAGTTCGGGCAAGTCCGTCTTGCGTGCGCCACGAATGATGACGACGGGCGGTCTTTCCAGTGTAAGGGAGCTATCTTCGGTCATTTTTTCGGTCCTTTGGTCTTATCGGTGCCGTCAGGACGCTTGAGAAACAACAAAGCCGCCTGACGGCGGCTTGTTGACAACATGATATGTCGAGCCGCCCTTAGAGGTAGGCCCAAAAGTACGAGCAGGAGATGGGTGCGCGTTCGTTGATCATGGGAAATGCAATGCGCCCGAATCCGTAATCTGTCAAGCCCGGTTTTCCGTTCAGTGCTCACCCTCGCACATGTCATGATTGGAAAGCGCGCGGATGACGTAACAATCCTCGATCGAATGGCCGTGGCAGTGGGAGACGATGCGCTCCAGCTCATGCTCCAGCTTCTTGAGGCTGGCGATCTTTTCTCGCACATGGGCGAGATGTTCGGCAGCGATGCGGTCCGCGCCCTCGCATGGCATCTGCCGGTGCTGGCTAAGCGCGATCAGTTCGCGGATGGCGTCGATGTTCAGCCCGAGATCCCGCGCATGGCGGATGAAGGCCAGCCGGTCGAGGTCGGCCTTTTCGTAACGGCGCTGATTGCCCTCAGAACGGTCGGCCTCGCGGATGAGGCCCATCTGCTCGTAATAGCGGATCGTCGGCACCTTGACGCCGGTACGTTTGGACAATTCACCGATGGACAGCATGACTTTCTCCATATCTCGGGCAAAGACGGAAGAACGGGGTGGCTTCGCCGTTCAGAGTCGATGCTCTAGTCTCTAGAGATATTGCTTTTCAGCCCGCCATTCAATGGGTCTCAGGCGGCGTCATCCACGCCAAGCGCCTGGGCGAGCGCTTTGAGGACATCGTTCTCGATGCCGGATGCGGCTTCTGGCTGTGCCGATGCGGCCATGTCCAGGGCGGGTGTTGTCGTGGAGGTGCCGCTGTCGAGATTCCAGAGTGCTGTGGCGAGGCCGAAGGAAACGCTGGCGGCGGCCGGCGCGATGGCCGTGGCAGCGGTTTCGACGCTTGAAATGGTGCGATGCGCGGCGCGGGTCAGCTCCAGCAGGGCTTCGGTGGTGGAGTGAGTTTCCTTGCCTCTCGCCGGCTCAAGGCTCCGGAGCGGAGTGGGATGATAGCTGCTGATGGTTGCTGCGATAGTCGTCATGACTGAGTCCCCTAAGTTTCATGGGGAGATTTTTTAAGGGTCGAAACATTCGCGAAGATTGCGTCAAGCGGGGCTTGAACGGAAAATCTCACTCATATAGTATACCCCCCTATACTATATAAGGTCCCCATGTCCCATACGATCCGCAACAAGGAGAAGCTTCTCGCCCGCATCCGCCGCCTGAAAGGGCAGATGGAAGCGGTGGAGCGTGCGCTTGATGATGCCAAGCCCTGCGGCGAGGTGCTGCAATTGCTCGCTTCCGTGCGCGGCGCGCTTTCCGGACTGACGGGGGAGGTGATGCAGGAGCATCTGCATGAGCATGTGGTGCATGCCGAAAACGAAGACGAACGGGCCCGGGCGGCGGAAGAGCTGGCCCAGGTGCTGAAGACCTACATCCGGTGAAATCGAACGGGCCAGCAGATCAGGCAGGCCAGTAGCAAACAGGATTGAGCGACATGACGACGACATCCGAACACCGCGCAGCAGCCGGTCACGACCATGTTTTCCTCGGCCAGAACCACGAGCGCAATGAGAGGCGCGTCTGGATGGTCATTGCGCTGACTGCGGCCATGATGGTGGCGGAAATCGTTGCCGGCCACTGGTACGGCTCCATGGCGCTGACGGCGGATGGCTGGCACATGTCCACCCATGCGGGCGCGATGCTGATTTCGGCCTTGGCTTATCTTTATGCCCGTCGTGAGGCGCGCAACCCGCGCTTCACCTTCGGCACCGGCAAGTTCGGCGATCTCGCGGGTTTTGCCAGCGCGATCGTGCTGGCGGTGGTGGCGCTGCTGATTGCCGTGGAAAGCGCTATGCGCCTATTCAATCCCGTCGAAATCGATTTCAACCAGGCTATCCTCGTCGCCATCATCGGCCTTGCCGTCAATCTTCTCAGCGCCGTGCTGCTGAAGGATGATCATCACCACGATCATGGGCATGGACATGGCCACACCCACGGTTCGCATGCCCATCACGGCCATGGCAGCCACGCCCATCATGATCATGGCTCGCATGCCGGTCACCATGCTGACCCCGGCGCAAAGGGCGGCAGGGACAATAATCTGCGCGCGGCCTATCTGCATGTGCTGGCGGATGCGCTGACCTCGGTTCTCGCCATCGTCGCGCTGCTGCTTGGCAAATGGAACGGATGGTCGTTCCTTGATCCGGCCATGGGTATCGTAGGCGGTCTGGTCATTGCCCGCTGGTCATGGGGGCTGATCCGCTCCACGGCGACAACCCTGCTTGACGCGCTGCCGCCGGCGGAGGATTTGCCGCAGGAAATCCGTGAAAGCGTGGAGACGGAAGAGGATCGCATCACCGACCTGCATGTCTGGCAGGTGGGGCCGGGGCATCACGCCGCCATCGTGGCGATCCATTCGCAGGCGCCGAAGGCGCCGGCTTTCTACAAGCAGAAACTTGCCGCCATACATGAACTGTCCCATGTGACGGTGGAAGTGAGCCCGGCAAGGGCCTGATTGGAATCGTTTATTCGGTATATTCCGAATAGGCGCTGCGCACCCATTCCGCCTGTGCTTCCGCCTTGTCCTCGGCGGAGGCCGCCGCCGGATCCTGATAGGCAGGTGCGCTGCCATTGCCGACGGCCCACAGCACGTTGGCCAGCGACTGGGAAAGAATGGTGCTGGAAACGGTCGGGTTGCCGGGGCTGCGTTTGACGGCCTGTTCTTCAGCCGCATTCTGTGCGCCGCCGGCTTTTTCAAGCTCGCGAACACGCCCCTGGTAATTATATCCGCCGATATTGCTTTCAATCTGCATGTCGGTGATTCCGCGTTCAAAAGTTAACGAATAGTTAACGGCGGGGACTTGTCCGAAACTTGCGCTTGCTGCGCTGCAGCGATCGCCGAGGGTTGACAGCCGGCGAAGTAGTGCTTCGTTTTTACATGACTGAAGGCGGTACCCTGATTTCGCACGGCGGCGAGGGAGAGCATGTGGGCGCTGGCACTTGGACGCTGACACCTGGGCTCAAGGCTGGCACTGAAATACGCCTTGCCGCACACTCCACGTCATCCTCGCCCTTGAGGCGAGGATTCATAACCGGGGACTTACTGGCGCAAAATGGATCCTCGCCTCAAGGGTGAGGATGACGTGGAGTGTGCGGCAAGGCTAGTCAGCTCCCGGAATGCCGGATCAAGCCGTTTCTTTATCCACTGGAACAACCGTTTCCCCGGGCTTCTCCGGCTCCTCCGCCGCTTCCACCTTAACCTCCGCCTCCTGCGGCGCGGGCGTCACCATAGCGGCCACCAGCGTGTCGAGACCGATGCTGCCGACGGGCTTGCCGTCCTCGTCCACCACATGGGCGGTCGTCTCGTTGGCTTCCGACATGTCGCGGGCGATTGTTTCCAGCGTCGCGTTTTCCGGCACGGCCATGCCTTCGGGGCGGCTTTCGAGCGGTTCCATGACAGTGGTTGCCTGCAGCACACGGCTGCGATTGACGTCACGCACGAAGTCGGTGACGTAGCCATCCGCCGGTGAAAGGATAATGCTCTGGCCGTCGCCCTGCTGCACCACTTCGCCGTCTTTGAGAATGGCGATGTGGTCACCGAGTCTCAGCGCCTCGTCGAGATCGTGGGTGATGAACACCACGGTCTTCTTCAACTCCTGCTGCAGATCGAGCAGCATGGTCTGCATATCGACACGGATCAGCGGATCGAGCGCCGAATAGGCCTCGTCCATCAGCAGAATATCGGCGTCATTGGCAAGCGCGCGGGCAAGGCCCACACGCTGCTGCATGCCGCCGGAAAGCTGGTTCGGATAATAATCCTCATACCCCTCCAGGCCGACACGATTCAGCCAATAACGGCCTTTCTCCTCGCTCTCCTTGCGCGGCACGCCCTGAATATCGAGGCCGTAAACGCTGTTTTCCAGCACGGTGCGATGCGGCAGAAGGCCGAATTTCTGGAATACCATCGCCGTTTTGTGGCGGCGGAATTGCCGCAGCGCCGAGGCGCTCATGCCGCAGATATCCTCGCCGTCATAGAGAACTTCCCCCGCCGTCGGGTCGATCAGCCGGTTGATGTGGCGGATCAGCGTCGACTTGCCGGAGCCGGAAAGCCCCATGACGACGGTGATCTTGCCGCCCGGCATGGTGATGTTGATGTTGTTGAGGCCGAGGACGTGGTTGTGTCTGTCGTTCAGCTCGACCTTGTCCATGCCTGATCGCACAGCTTGGAGGTATTTCTCGGGATGCCTGCCGAAGATCTTGTAAAGATTCCTGATTTCGATGCTTTTAGCCATGGGAAACCTCGCGGTATTTCTGCAGGCGCTTGCCGAAAGCCTGGCTCGCCCGGTCGAACATGATGGCGATGGCGACCAGAGCGAAACCGTTCAGGAAGCCCACCGTGAAGAACTGGTTGTTGATGGCCTGCAGCACGTTCTTGCCCAGCCCGCCGACGCCAACCATGGAGGCGACGACGACCATGGCGAGCGCCATCATGATGGTCTGGTTGATGCCGGTCATGATGGTCGGCAGCGCCAGCGGCAGCTGCACGTTGAACAGCTTCTGGCCATTGGAGGAGCCGAAGGCGTCGGCCGCCTCAAGCACTTCCCGATCAACGAGCCGAATGCCGAGGCTGGTGAGGCGGATGACGGGCGGAATGGCGTAGATCACCACTGCGATCAGGCCCGGAACCTTGCCGATGCCGAAAATCACCACCACGGGGATGAGATAAACGAAACTCGGCAGGGTCTGCATCACGTCGAGCACGGGATTGATGAGGCGTTGCAGGCGTTCCGAGCGTCCCATCAAAATGCCGAGCGGCAGGCCGATGACGATGGCGATCAGCGTGGCAATGGCGACGATGGAGAGCGTCGTCATGGCGTCGCGCCAGAGGCCGACGGCGCCGATCATGAGCAGGGAGATGGCGGTGCCGCCAGTGATCTTGAAGCTGCGCCCGGCCAGATGCACGATGGCCAGAATGACCAGCATCGTGATGATCCACGGCGTCTGGATGAACAGCCGCTCCGAGGCATTGAGGAACAGCTGCAGAGGATGCACGATGACGTCGATCGCATCGCCATAATTGCGCACGATGTCGCGAAAACCGTCATCGATGGTTTTGCGTGCCACACGCATCGTGGAGTTGTCGATGGCCGGGAACTTGCAGAGCATGTCCGGCAGGACAGAGGGGGGTAAAGCCACGGATAAAAACCGAAGCTTCCCCCCACCAACCAATCACATCGAAGCCTTGATCTTCTCCGCCACCTCGGCCGGAACCCATTTCGTCCAGATGTCCTCATGGTTTTCGAGGAAATACTCCGCGCCGTCCTCGTTGGTGCCCTGGTTCTCATCCATCCAGGCAAGGATTTCGGCGACCGTTTTGTTGTCCCAGCTGCGGGCCTTGATGTAATCCATCGTCACCCCGGCCTTGCCTTCGAAGTCCTTGGTGATGACCGTAAAGACGTCCGCCACCGGATAGGCATTGACCTTGGGATCGGCACAATCGACCTTCGCCGTGCATTCGTCGAAATGGGCGCGGTCGAGTTCAACGCCGTCATCCAGCTTCACCATCTCGTATTTGCCGAGAATGGCGGTGGGCGACCAGTAATAGCCGAGCCAGCCCTGCTTCTTTTCAAACGCGTTGGCGATGGAGCCATCAAGACCGGCGGCCGAGCCGGTGTCGACCAGGGTGAAGCCCTTTTTGTCACCCTCGCGCGCCTTGTAGAGATTGGCGGTCGTTACCTGGCAGTTCCAGCCGGACGGGCAATTATGCACGGCGCCCTTGCTGGCGTCTTCCGGGGCGGGGAATAGTTCGGGATGTTTCAGCGCGTCTTCGACGGTCTTGATGTCGGGGTGTGCGTCGGCGATGAATTTGGGGATCCACCAGCCTTCGATGCCGCCTTCGCTCAGGATTTTCGACGCTTCGATCATGCGGCCGTCCTTGACGGCGGCGCTGAGCGGTTCGCGCACGGCGTTCACCCATAATTCGGGGGCCATGTCCGGCTGGCCCTTTTCGTTCATGGAAGCGAAGGTCGGCATGGTGTCGCCGGTGACGACATTGACCGTGCAGTCATAGCCGTTTTCCATAATGAACTTGTCGACATAAGCCGCGACACCCGCGGATGCCCAGTTCATTTCGGCGATGGTGATGCTGCCGCAGCTATCGGCGGCCTTGGCGGAATGTGCTGCACCGGCAGCGATGGTAAAGCCCGTTACGAGAATGGTCGAGGCCAGGAGTTTCTTCATAGGAGACCTCCAAGTCTGATGCAGTGTTTTCAGTTGGCAAAGCGGGAGCACTGCAAAGCCCGGATTGCCAAGGGCGAACTGACATGGCGCGTGGAAAAGCCGAAAAATTACGGCGAGAAGAATATCCGCAGAACACGCTGCGGCATTGCCGCAAGAAAAGCGGCGAAAAGGCGCATGAATATGTCAACGACCGGCATAATACGGCCAAAAAGTGATATTGCAACGCGAAATGACGCATCGCAGCCATGCATTCGATTTTTGGAACATTTCCCTATTTCGAATAATACATGAGAGTTATTCTGATTTAAGTTGGATATATTGTTGGTTGCAATAACTAGAAATAAAAATCCAATGATGTGACAAGTGAAATTTAAGGAAAAGATACAATCGATATTTTCTGGAATAAATGTTCGAAAAGATGATTTTTGTGGGTATTTTTATCTCTCATGGGTCGGGCGGCGACGGAATCGCCGCCCGTTTTAATGTCAGGCCGTCACACGGCGTCCTTGCCGGCCACCTTCAGGGCGAAGGCGTATTCGAAGGCGATTTCTTCCAGCCGCTGGAAACGGCCCGATTTGCCGCCATGGCCGGCCGCCATGTTGGTCTTCAGCAGGATGGGCGCTTCTCCCGTTGTCCTTTCGCGCAGCTTCGCCACCCATTTGGTCGGCTCCCAATAGGTCACGCGCGGATCGGTAAGGCCGGAAAGCGCGAGGATCGGCGGATAGGCCTTGGCGCCGACATTGTCATAGGGGCTGTAGGCGGCGATCCAGCCGTATTCCTCTTCCGATTCCAGCGGATTGCCCCATTCCGGCCATTCCGGCGGCGTCAGCGGCAGCGTGTCATCGAGCATGGTCGTCAGAACGTCCACGAAGGGAACGGCTGCGATGATGCCGGCGAATTTCTCCGGCGCCATATTGGCGACAGCCCCCATGAGCATGCCGCCGGCCGAGCCGCCTTCGGCGATGATGCCCTCATAGGAGGTGAAACCTTCCTGAACCAGATGGTCAGCCGCGGCGATGAAATCCTTGAAGGTGTTCTGCTTGGCTTCCATCTTGCCGGTTTCGTACCACTCGAAACCCTTGTCCTTGCCGCCGCGAATATGGGCGATGGCATAGATGAAGCCACGATCTGCCAAGGACAGCGTGGTGGTGGAGAAGGAGGCGGGAATGGTGATGCCGTAAGCCCCATAGCCATAAAGCAGGCAGGGGGCGGAACCGTCGAGCGCCACATCCTTGCGATAGAGCAGGGAGACCGGCACCAGTTCGCCATCATGCGCAGGCGCCATGATGCGGCGGGTGATGTAGTCATCCGGATTGTGGCCTGATGGTACTTCCTGCGTCTTCAGAAGCGTGCGCTCACGCGTCACCATGTCGTAATCGAACAGCTGGCTCGGCGTCGTCATCGAGGAATAGGAGAAACGGATGACGTCGGTGTCATATTCCGCCGCGCCATGCAGGCCGGGCGAATAGGCCTCTTCGGCAAAGGCGATGGAATGTTCCTCGCCGGTGCGGCGGTCGCGGATGACGATGCGCGGCAGGCCGTCGCGGCGTCCCAGCCAGATCAGGTGGCGGGCATAGGCGTCGACGGAGAGGATCAGGCGGCCCGGCTCGTGCGGAACCACCTCTTTCCAGTTTTCCTTGCCGGGCGCGGTGACCGGCGCTTCCACGATGCGGAAATCCTTGGCGTCGCCGTCATTGGTAAGGATGAAGAAGACGTCGCCGCCTTCGCACATCGAATATTCGATGCCCTCTTCGCGCTCCGCCACGATAGCGGGCTCGGCCGTCAGGTCCTTGGTGGAGAGAATGCGGTATTCGCTGGTCTCGTGGTCGTGAATGTCGATGAAGATGAAATCGTCGAGCACCGACGCGCCGACGCCCATGAAGAAGCCGGGATCCTTTTCCTCATAAACCAGCCGGTCGGCCGATTGCGGCTCGCCGATGATATGGTGGAAAACTTTCGAGGGGCGATGGTTCTCGTCCTGCAGCGTATAGAAAAAGCTCTTGCCATCAGGCGCCCATGCGCCGCCGCCACCGGTGTTTTCCACGACATCGGCAAGGTCTTCGTCGGTTTCAAGGTTGCGGATGCGCAGCGTGAAATATTCCGAGCCCTTGTCGTCGTAACCCCAGATACCGTGACTGTGATCGGAGGACTGGTCGAGACCGGCAAGACGGAAATAATCCTTGCCTTCCGCTTCCTTGTCACCATCAAGCAGCACATGTTTTTCACCGCCATCACGCGGGGTGCGGAAATAATGCGGCTGCTCGCCGCCGGTCACGAACAGCGTGCCATAGGCGTAAGGCCCGTCATTAACGGGAACGGAGGAATCATCCTGCTTGATGCGGCCCTTCATTTCCTCGAACAGCTTTTCCTGAAGCGCCTTGGTGTCGCCCATGGCCGCTTCCATATAGGCGTTTTCCGCCTCCAGATGGGCGCGGATGGCCGGGTCGAGCAGGGTGGGGTCCTTGAACATGGCCTGCCAGTTATCGGCCCGGAACCATGCGTAATCGTCGGTGCGGGTAATGCCGTGATGCGTATCCTGGACGGGCCGTTTTTCGGCGGTCGGGGCAATGGGCAGGTTCTTGAAAATCGGCAAGGGAAACTCGCTTTCCTGTAAAAATTCTTGGGCGGCACCAAGATGTAGAGTGCGGCTTGCGGCCGATCAAGTTTCAAATCTCCACAGGCGGAATGCGGCTCGGGCACAATTTCGTCAGCTTTCGATCACATTTTGGCAATATCCGGCAAATCGGCGATGATGCGCGTCGGCCGTCCGGCCTGCCGCGATCGACAAGAACAAACGAAAAAACTGACAGGACCCCATGCGAAAGCTTCTTCCCGCTGCCCTCTCTGCCTTTTTCCTCAGCCTGCAGGCCTTCACCCCCGCTTTCGCGATCGATGCCAGCGTCATGCGGCAACTGAATGCGCTGGCCCCCGAAGAACGCCTGGAGCAGCGCTGCGATATCGAGGCGATGGAAAGGATAGCGACAGAGCAAAAGGGCATGCGGCCGGACAAGGTCATCGCCTATACGTTCGGCGACCCGGAAGTGGGCAAGAACTCCATCAAGGCGCCGGGTGCGGTCTTCAGAAGCGCGGGCGAATGGTACAAGCTCAAATACAAGTGCCAGCTGAAGAGTGACAGCCTCAGCATCCAGTCCTTCGACTACCGTGTGGGGGACAAGATTCCCGAAGAGCAGTGGAAGAAGTTGTATCTTTATGACTGAGCACGGAATTTTTCGATTTCAGGCCAGCGTTTAGCCGCCGCTTTGGTTGCGGCCGTGCGGTCGGCTCTGTAACCCTGACTGCCGATCGAAGTGAGGGGCATAGACATGGCGAGACGATTCAAGGGACTTTCGGCTTTTCCGATTACGCCGGCCGATGAGGCGGGGCGGGTCGATGGTGAAGCCTTCTCGGCCCTGATCGAGCGGCTGGATACTTCGGCGGTCGATTCCATCGGCATTCTCGGCAGCACCGGCATCTATATGTATCTCACGCGGGAACAGAGACGTCGCGCCATCGAGGCCGCCGCCGCCATCCTCAAGGGCAGGCGCATATGGATGGCGGGTGTCGGCGCTTTGCGCCCCGATGAAGCCGTGGCGCTGGCGAAGGATGCGGAAGCCGCCGGCGCCGATGCGCTGCTGCTGGCACCCGTGTCCTACACGCCGCTGACGCAGGAAGAGGCCTATCACCATTTCGCCGCCGTGGCTGGCGCGACGGCCCTGCCGCTCGCCATCTACAACAACCCGACGACCACCCGGTTCACCTTCAGCGACGAGCTTCTGGTGCGGCTCGCCTATATCCCGAATATCCGCGCCATCAAGATGCCGCTGCCGGCCGATTCCGATTATGCCGGCGAGCTCGCGCGGCTGCGCCCCAAGCTGTCGGAGGATTTCGCCATTGGTTACAGCGGCGACTGGGGCTGTGCCGACGCCCCACTTGCCGGCGGCGACACATGGTACAGCGTCGTTGCCGGCCTGCTGCCGATTCCGGCCCTGCGGCTAATGCGGGCGGCTCAGGCCGGCAATGCGGAAGAGGTGAAACGGATCGATGCGGCCTTCCAGCCGCTCTGGGCGCTGTTCAGGGAATTCGGCAGCATCCGGGTTGTTTACGCCGCCGCCAATATCCTATCGCTGACGGTGAGTGAACCGCCGCGGCCGATCCTGCCGCTCACCAGCGCGGAACGCCAGCGGGTGGAAGAGGCGCTGGAAGCCCTGTCCGTGCTGGAAACCGCGCCATAATTCGGGCGCTTTGCAGGCGGATTGCCACCTCTTCACACTCCGGAACATAAAATGCTGCGTCGCCTCTTCATTGCCGCCCTGTTTCTCTCCGCCTCTTCAGCCGCTTTTGCGGGAACCGGCCTTGTCGAGCCGTCGCTGAAAATGACGCCGCAGCATGACGGCCGGGTGCGGGTGGCGATGACGCTGGATGCCTGCATGGGCAAGACCGATCACCGCATCCTCGATACGCTGGTGCGCGAGCGCATTCCCGCGACGATCTTCGTCACCGCCCGCTGGCTGAAACATAACAGCGAGGCGCTTGCAGTCCTCATGGCGCATCCGGATCTGTTCGAGATCGAAAATCACGGCGAAAACCATGTGCCGGCGGTGGACAAGCCCGTTTCCATCTACGGCATTGCCGCCGCCGGTTCGCAAGCCGCGGTCGAGCAGGAAGTGGAGGGCGGCCGTCAGGCGATCGTCGCCGCCACCGGCATCCAGCCGCAATGGTTCCGGGGGGCGACGGCGAAATACACAGGCTCGTCCATGGCCACCATCAACCGGCTGGGCATGCGGGTCGCGGGTTATTCCGTCAATGGCGATGGCGGCTCGCTGCTGGGTGCGGCCACGACGGCGAAACACATCGCTTCCGCCAGGGATGGCGATGTCATCATCTCCCATATCAACCAGCCCACCCATGAAGCGGGTGAGGGCGTGGTGAAAGGCCTTCTGGCGCTGAAGGCGCGCGGCGTGATTTTCACAAGGCTGGACGACCCGTCCTTTGCGCCGCCGGGGAATTGAAGGGGAAGCTTCTTCCTCATTCCTGTGCTCATCACAGCAATCCAGCCAGCCCAAGTCCTTGGGCTGAAAGGATTTTCCTCGCCGCGCAGACGCGCGCCGACTGGATTCCTGTGACGAGCACAGGAAAGAGGGAGATGAGCCACATCCACGCCCGTTTTTCGGCGGCATGCCGCTTAAATTTGCGCTAGCATCCTCCCCATGATGCTGTTCAAACGCCCCGACACCGAAACCCTGTATTCAGCCCTTGTGAACAAGGACCCCGCCTATGAGGGCGTGGCCTATGTCTGCGTGACCTCGACGAAGATCTTCTGCCGTTTCACCTGCACGGCGCGCAAACCGAAGATCGAGAACTGCCGGTTCCGCGAGACCATCGCCGAATGCCTGGAGGCGGGGTTCCGCCCCTGCAAACGCTGCAAGCCGATGTTGTCCTACGGCACCGCCGATGAGACCGTCACCTCGCTGCTGACGGCGCTGGAAAACGAACCGGCGCGGCGCTGGCGCGAGGAGGATGTGGTGGCGCTCGGCCATGATCCTTCCACCGTGCGCCGCACTTTCAAGCGCCGTTTCGGCATGAGCTTCCTGGAAATCGCGAGATTGCGCCGGCTGGGCGATGCGGCGGAGAGCATTGCTTCCGGCGAAGCGGTGATCGGTGCGCAGATCGATGCCGGTTACGATTCCGGCAGCGGTTTCCGCGCCGCCATCAACCAGTTCTTCGGCGCTTCACCCATGGCCATGAAGGGCAAGGGCTTCCTGAAGGGCGACTGGATCGATACGCCGATCGGCCCGATGCTCGTCGTCGCCGACGATCATGCCCTGCATCTCCTCGAATTTGCTGACCGGCCGGCGCTTCCCGCCGAGCTGAAGCGGCTGAAGACGCGCACCGGCGCGGATATGGTGCTGGGCCGTACGGCGGTGACCGGCCCGGTTGAAGCGGGACTCAAGGCTTATTTCGCCGGGCATTCTGCCGCCTTCGAGACAAGGCTTGCTGGCCACGGCACGCCCTTCGAGCGCGATGTCTGGCGCAGCCTGCGGGAAATTCCGGCGGGGGAGATCGTCAGCTATTCCTCGCTTGCAACCACCATGGAAAGGCCGTCTGCCGTGCGCGCGGTGGCCCGCGCCAATGGCGCCAACCAGATCGCAATCGTCGTCCCGTGCCATCGGGTGCTGGGCGCGGATGGCAGCCTGACCGGTTATGGCGGCGGGCTGTGGCGCAAGAAATGGCTGATCGAGCACGAGCGCCGCATGGCAACCCGCGAAGGTATGCCGCTCGCTTCCTGAGCGGCCCTGATGCGCCTTTCGGAAAAGGCTAGGCAGGCAAGTTTGGCACAACCCGGCGCGAGGGGAATAGCTCCCGCGTCACCGTCATCGCGATCAGCGACAGCGGCAGGGCGAGCATGGCGCCGGCCGCCCCCCACATCCACGTCCAGAAGATGATCATCACGAAGACGAGGAAGGGGTTGATTTCCATGTTGCGGCCAACGACCGCCGGAAAGGCGAGGTTTTCCATCAGCAGGTGAATGGTGAAGAAGATCGCCGCCGGCAGAAGCGCCAGGACGATGTTGTCATGGGTGATGATGCCTGCCACCGTCAGCGAAATCGTCATGGCGGTGATGCCGAGAAACGGCACGAAGCTGGAGAGGAAGGCAAACAGCCCCCAGAGCAGCGGCATGGCCAGCCCGCCAAAATAGGCGATGACCACCATCGTCACCCCAAGCCCGGCATAGATCAGCGCCGCCGTGGCGAAATAGGTGCCGAGCACCTCTTCCACCGAGCCGATGATGCGGATGGTGCGAAGCCGCTGGTGGCGGGCCGGAAAGGCCATGATGATCGCCTTGCGCAGCCGCAGCCGGCTATAGAGAAACATCAGCAGCGCAGCGAGGAAGATCAGGCCCTGAATGACCGCGGGGGTGATGTTGGAGCCGAGCACGGAGATGATCTCGCCGCTGCGCGAAATCAGCGATTCCATCGACATTGACCCCATGCTGAAACTGGCCGCCGAAATATTCAGCCATCGCAGGCTTTGCAGATAGGGCAGGAAACGATCGATGCTGCGTTCAATCAGCGCCGGGCCTTCGGAAGCGAGGAGCGAGAGCGGCTCGGTCAGCGAATTGATGACGAAAAACATCACCGCCGCCACGAGGCTCGAC
The DNA here is from genome assembly GCF_001541315.1 of Agrobacterium tumefaciens str. B6. Classification (GTDB taxonomy): domain Bacteria; phylum Pseudomonadota; class Alphaproteobacteria; order Rhizobiales; family Rhizobiaceae; genus Agrobacterium; species Agrobacterium radiobacter. The sequence continues at coordinate 81,850 of NZ_LMVK01000012.1, forward strand.
AGGATAAGCGCAACGCCGAAACCGGGAATGCCGTAGGAGCCGAGTTTTTCAGCGGCGATGCCGAGGATCATGCCGACCACGATGGCCATCACCACCGGAATGAGGATGAGCGACAATTCGTGGATGACCGCCATCAGCATGATGAGGAAGAAGCCGATCACCGACCAGGCGCCGACCACATTCAGCGCTTCGCGGCCAAGCGGCTGCTGGCTGCGCGCATCGTCACGGCGTGGGGCGGAAGCCGGTACTTCCAGCGGGTCCGCTCTTGTTGCCGGAATGCTTCCGGCGGTGGCGCCGGCGTTTGCCCCGGTGCTGACCAAGCTGCCGGTCTTCTCCGGCCTGGCATTTTCATTCATCGAACGGTCCCCCAATAAGGTGACAAACGTTCGAAAAATGTGGCGGTTCCGGGGCGGCAGAAATTTCTGCCGCCCCTTTTTGCTTTAGGCGGAAAGCTTTAGCCCAATTCCCCAGGGATCTCTGAGGACGATGCCGTCGCTTTGCCTTTCGGTGGCGATTTCCAGCCGGTCGAGTGCGGCAACAGCCGTGTCGAGCGCGGCCTGTTCGTTGAATTTCAGCGAATAGCCGGAAAGGCCGGTCATATTGTCCTTGCGGGCCGCAGCGCCGCGGCTGTTCCAGATATTGGCGGCCACATGGTGGTGATAGGCCCCGGAGCCGAAGAAACTCGCACCCGGATACCGCGCCATGATCTTCAGCCCCAGCACACCCTGATAAAACTCATCCGCCTGCGGAATATTGCCGACCTGCAGATGGATATGGCCGATGGCGGTTCCCTCCGCCGCACCGGTGAATGCGGTCTTCGGCGCGCTGTCATAAAGCGCCTGAAGGTTGAGGCCGAGCGTGGCCATCTCAACCGTGCCATCAGGCTGGTAGGTCCATTCATCCGGCGAACGGTCGCGATAGACCTCGATGCCGTTGCCTTCCGGGTCGGCGAGATAGATCGCCTCGCTCACCAGATGGTCGGATGCGCCCTGAAACTGGATATTGTTATGGGCGGCATGCGCCAGCCAATGGGCCAGGTCGTTCCGGCTCGGCATCAGGAAGGCCGTGTGGAACAGGCCTGCCGCATTGCGCGGCGCGCGTTCCGCCGTGCTGGAGGTGGAAAGTGTCAGAAGCGGCTGGCCGCCGATACCAAGCACTTCGCCGCTCGGGTTCTTTTCAAGAACGGAAAGACCGATGATCTTCTGGTAGAAATCCGAAACGCGCGGCAGATCGTGAACGACGAGATGCGCCTGGCCGACATAGGCCGGCCGCGTCAGGGCGAATTGTTTGATTTCACTCATCATGATCTCCATATTGAATCCGAAGCGCCCCGGGGCGGATCGGTCGCCGAAACTATCGGCCGACGCCGCTTTGCGGCGTTTGTCGAAGGCGAATATGGGCTGGTTTCGTCGTTCAGCAAAGATCACCGTCTGGCGATTGACTGTCCACTATTCGTTGACAATGCCCCGTTCGGGCCCGGCTCCGGCTTTGACTTCGATCAAGGTGAAGGCTGCGCGGGCGGGGAAATATAAGTCTAGCCCGACACGCCAAACGGCGGATCAAGCCAAAGGAGACAGCCATGTACAAGAAGATCATCGTACCGGTAGACCTCAGCGCCACCGACAAGGGGGAAAAGATTCTCGAAAAGGCCAAGGCGCTGCTGGATCCGGACGGCGAGATCGTTCTCATCAACGTTGTCGAGGAACTGCCGGGCTATATGGCGATCGATCTGCCTGTCGACCTGATCGAAAACGCCATCAAGGACGCCAAGACCAAGCTTTCGGACCTCAAGACCAGGGCCGGTTTCAAGGGCAGCCAGGAAATCAGAAGCGGCGCACCCGCGCGCGAGATCATCGCCGCCGCCGAGGAACATAAGGCTGACCTCATCATCATCGCGTCGCACACGCCTGATTTCAGCAATTATTTCATCGGCGCCACCGCCGACCGCGTCGTGCGCCACGCCAAATGCTCGGTGCTGGTGGATCGATAAAGGCTTGACGTTTTTGGGTTGCGGGCGGGTTTTCCGCCCGCGCCGGCTGGAGGAAAAGACCATGAATGTCGAAACTTACGAGAAAATCCTGCGTGACCGCCAGCGCGAGCTTTATCGCCGCCTGCACAAGATCGAGGCCGATTTCGAAGAGCCTCGCAATCCCGATGACGAGGATCGCGCCAGCGAACGCAGCAATGACGAGGTGCTGGACGAGCTGGGGCAGGTGGGGCAGGACGAGCTGCGCGCCATCGACGCCGCACTCGACCGCATCGCGAGCGGCACCTTCGGCACCTGCGTCAAATGCGGCAAGAAGATTTCGGAGGATCGGCTGAAGGCGGTGCCCTATACGCCGTTTTGCCAGGAATGCGCCGCAGCTTTGTGAAATATTTTCGTGGTGACATGTTGCGTCCGCCCTTTCTCACCCTCATCCCTGTGCTTGTCACAGGGATCCAGCCAGACCAAGTCCTTGGGCTGAGAAGAGTCCTTTCGCCGCGCAGACGCGCGTCGGCTGGATTCCTGTGAAAGCACAGGAATGAGGGAAACGGCGGACCTCTCTTTTCGCAACAGTCTCGAACGCAATTTGATTGCCGTTAACCGGCCGCTGTCTTGTTCCTGTCTAATATTGGCTCCATGCTTTGATGAAAGCACGCAGACGGGAATGGACCATGAGCGAGATGTGGCGGTTCGGGCGCCAGTATGATTTTCACGAGATTGTCGCCGATGGCATCGTCCATGGGGTCGGCATCGTGTTTGCGCTTATCGGCGCGACGGCGCTGATTTTTTACGCGATGGCGTGGGGCAGCCTCAGCGCGATCGCCGCCGCGTGGATTTACGGTCTCGGCCTTGTCGCCTGTCTTTCCGTCTCCTTCACCTATAATATCTGGCCGCACTCCAGGGTGAAATGGTTCCTGCGCCGGCTGGATCATTCGGCGATCTTCATCCTCATCGCCGCCACCTATACGCCCTTTCTGATGCGCGGTATCGACGATCCGCTGATTGCCGTCATGCTGGGGTTGATCTGGCTTGCGGCACTCTGCGGCATCCTGCTCAAATGCCTGTTTCCCGGCCGTTACGACCGGGTCGCCATCGGCCTATATCTCGCCATGGGCTGGAGCGGCATCATGGTGGTCGAGCCCCTGTCGACACATCTTTCGCCGGTCACGCTCTGGCTCATCGTTGCCGGCGGCGTCATCTATTCGCTCGGCGTCATCTTCCATGTCTGGGAAAAGTTGCGGTTCCAGAATGCCATCTGGCACGGTTTCGTGGTTTCCGCCGCCGCGGTTCACTATTTCGCCGTGGTCACCTCGTTCAGCCTCGTTCCGCTGGCATCCTGAAGCCCACGTTTTCGACAGGCGAGCGAGGCGCTGGACATTGCGCCACCTCATCGCTTAAGGGTCGTGGGGATCGCGTCAGGCAGTGACGCTTTCGGGAACGACGAGGGCGAAAGATAAAATGACGGTGGAACTGCGCGATGCGACCGTGGACGATCTCTCCGGCATCATGGAGATTTATAACGACGCGGTGCTGAATACGACGGCGATCTGGAATGACGTGCTGGTCGATCTGGAAAACCGCAAGGAATGGTTCGCCGCCCGCAAGTCACGCGGCTTTCCCGTCATCGTCGCCATCCTCGACGGCAAGGTCGCAGGCTACGCTTCCTACGGTGACTGGCGCGCTTTCGACGGTTATCGCCATACCCGCGAACATTCGGTCTATGTGCAAAAGGATGCGCGCGGCCACGGCATCGGCAAAAAGCTGATGCAGGCGTTGATCGATCATGCCGCGGGCAACGACGTGCATGTGCTGATCGCCGCCATCGAGGCGGAAAACATCGCCTCCATCCGCCTGCATGAAAGCCTTGGTTTCAGGGTCGTCGGCCGGTTTTCGGAAGTCGGCATCAAGTTCGGCCGCTGGCTGGACCTGACCTGCATGGAGCTGAAATTAGGCTAGCAGGCTAGGCGGTTTCCCTTCAGGCCGGACGCCGGGCGAAGGCGAGCATGACACCAAAGGCCATCATCATGGAACCGCTGATCTGGTTGACGCGCTTCAAGGCGCGCGCATTGCGCATGAGACCGGACAGTCGTGAACCGACAAAGGCATAAACGGCAATCGCCACCACCTCGAGCAGCAGGAAAATCACGCCAAGCGTGGCGAAACTCTGCCAATAGGCGTCCTGCTGGATGAATTGCGGGAAAAAGGCCGTGAAGATCAAAATAGCCTTGGGGTTGCCGGAGGCGACGAAAAACTCCTGCCGCAGATAGGTTTTGAGAACATTGCCGTTGCCCGAGGATACGTCAGGGGCGGTAACCTCAGCCTTTGAGCGGATGAGTTTGAAGCCGATCCACAGCAGATAAAGAACACCGATCCATTTGATCAGCGAGAACATCATCTCGGAGGCCATCAAAAGTGCGCCGAGGCCCAGTGCTGCAATCGCGATCATGCCCGCGAAAGCGACCAGCCTGCCGCTTGCCGCCATTACCGCCGTCGCCATGCCGTAGCGCGCACCCACTGTCATTGACAGCAGATTGTTCGGCCCGAAAGCCATGTTCAGGGCAAAACAGGCGGGGATGAAAATGAGGATGGTTTCGAGTGTCATGGCGGTGATCCGGAAGGAATGAGACGGCGATGATCTCACTCTCCGGTCCGGCTGTCGAGACAGCCTTTTCAGGGTGAAAGGCCGGCAAGGGCAGCCGGCCTTTCACCCTGAGCTTTATCAGACCGGCTCGAACACCATCGAATGGCCATTGATGCAATAACGCAGGCCGGTGGGCGGCGGGCCGTCCGGGAAGACGTGGCCGAGGTGGCCGCCACAATTGGCGCAGCGGATTTCGGTGCGCACCATGCCGTGGCTCGCGTCGCGATGTTCCGTCACGGCGCCCGGCTTCACCGGCTCGAAATAGCTCGGCCAGCCGCAGCCGGCATCGAATTTCGTGTCGGAGAGGAACAGCGGCTCGTCACAGGCCGCACAGCGGTAGAGGCCTTTCTGGAATGTATCCCAATAGGGACCGGTGAAGGCGCGCTCGGTGCCGTGTTCGCGCAGGATGCGATATTGCTCCGGCGTCAGCTGCTCACGCCACTCGGCATCGGTCTTGGTCAATTTGGGGGATGTCAGATCGCTCATGGAATGATCCTTTCTGTTCCCGCCTCAAATAATCATCACTGAGGCGGATTGAAAGGGGATGGGCGTCATAACGCGTTCGTTATGGGCAGGGCGTACCGATTTGGGTTGAGATGCCCGTGTCTATGCCTTAACTGAAAAGCCGATTTGAAAGAAGAACGCCATTCAGTGGCGCGCAGGGATGGGGGACATCCCGGGAGATGTGAATGACATCAGATGTCACGCCGCTGACATTCCTGTCGCTGTTTCTGCCGTTTCTGGCAGCGCTTGCCGCGCCGGCCCTGGTGAAAAGGTTCGGTCACAATGCGGCATGGGTTCTGGCGATCGCGCCGGCTCTCGCCTTCGTGCATTTTGCGCTGATGCTGCCCGAGATCGCGGCAGGCGGCGTGGTGACCGGCGGTTATGCCTGGGTGCCGAGCTTCAATCTCAGCTTCTCCTGGTTCATCGACGGCCTGTCGCTCACCTTTGCGCTGCTCATCACCGGCATCGGGCTGCTGATCGTGCTTTATGCGGGCGGTTATATGAAAGGCCATCCGCAGCAGGGCCGTTTCCTGTCCTTCCTGCTTCTGTTCATGGGAGCGATGCTCGGCGTCGTCGTTTCCGACAGCCTGCTGATGTTGTTCGTCTTCTGGGAACTCACCTCGATCACCTCCTTCCTGCTGATCGGCTTCGACCATGAGCGCGCAGCTTCGCGCCGTGCCGCGCTGCAGGCGCTGGTGGTGACGGGCGGTGGCGGCCTTCTGTTGCTCGCCGGGCTGATCTTCATCTGGGATATAAGCGGCATCACGCAATTGTCGATGCTGGTGCGCGGCGGCGATATATTGCGTGACAGCCCGTTTTATCTGGCCGCGCTGCTTCTGGTTCTCGGCGGCGCCTTTACCAAATCGGCGCAGTTTCCCTTCCATTTCTGGCTGCCCAACGCCATGGAAGCGCCAACGCCAGTCTCCGCCTATCTGCATTCGGCAACCATGGTGAAGGCCGGCGTCTATCTGCTGATGCGGCTCAATCCGGTGCTCGGTGATACCGCCGCCTGGCAGATCCTGCTGCCCTTCTTCGGCGGGCTGACCATGCTCACCGGCGCGTTGCTCGCCGTGCGCCAGACCGATCTCAAGCTGATGCTTGCCTACACCACAGTGTCCTCGCTCGGCCTGCTGGTCATGCTGACGGGCTTTGGTTCCGACCATGCCATCGAGGCGGCGGTGCTTTATCTGGTGGCGCATTCGCTGTTCAAGGGCGCGCTCTTCATGGTCGCCGGCATCATCGACCATGAGGCCGGCACCCGCGACATAACGAAGCTCGGCGGCTTGCGAAAAGCCATGCCCATCACCTTTGCGGCAGCGCTGGCGGCTGCGATTTCCATGGCCGGCCTGCCGCCCTTCTTCGGTTTTCTCGCCAAGGAGGAGATTTATTATGCGCTGGCGCATGGCAATCCACGAGCCGTGCTGTTTGCCGGCATCGCCATTCTCGGCAACGGGCTGATGTTCGCCGTCGCCTTTGCCGTGGGGCTGAAACCCTTTCTCGGCAAGCCGGTGAAAACGCCGAAACCCGCGCATGAAGGTCCGCTGCTGCTGTGGCTCGGTCCGGCGCTGCTGGCTCTGAAGGGGCTGACGATCGCTCTCTTTTCCGGCATTGCGCATTTCTACATTTCGACGCCCATGGCGAGCGCCATTGCCGGCGAGGTGCGCCCGGTGGAAATCTCGCTCATTCCCCATATTGGCGTGCCGCTCGGCCTGTCGCTGCTCACCATCGCGCTCGGTATCGTCCTCTATACGCAGCTTTCCGCTGTCCGCAGCCTGATGGCCCGCACCTTCACGGCGCTGGGGGCCGGGCCTGACAGGGGCTTTGACGTCTTCATCGAAATGCTGGTGAAAGTCTCGTTCCACGTTACCCGGCTTATTCAGCCCGGCCGGCTGGAGTTCTACGTAACCGCCACCTTCGCCGTCATCGCCGCCGTGCTGCTGGTGCCGCTGTTCCTCTATGGCGAATTGCCGTCCATGCCGTCATGGCCGCGTGACATGCCGGTCCATGAGCTGACCTTCATCGCCATCGCCGTGGCGGGCCTTGTCGCTGTCCTGACGGCGTCGAGCCGGCTGACTGCGATCATCGCGCTCGGGATTCAGGGCTTTGCGGTGGCGGTCATCTTCCTGCTATTCGGCGCGCCCGATCTGTCGTTCACGCAATTCATGGTCGAGACGCTGTCGGTGGTCATCCTGACGCTGGTGATGACGCGGCTTCGCCTGTCACCGTCAGACCATCGCGGCCTTGGCCAGAAGCTTCTCGACAGCACCATCGCCATTGCCTGCGGAACCGGCTTTGCCCTGTTCCTGATGCGCGCGACGCAAGCGAGCTTCGACAACCGCCTGACGGACTTCTACAACACCTATTCCAAGGTCATCGCCCACGGCGCCAATGTGGTTAACGTCATCATCGTTGACTTCCGCGGCACGGATACGCTCGGCGAAATCGCTGTCGTGATGATAACGGGCCTTGCCATCCTCGCGCTGATCCGCATCCGTCCGGCCGCCGCGGTAAAGGGACCGGCCAAAACCGCGAAGAAGAAAGGAGCACGGGCATGAACACGCTCATTCTGCGCACCGTCACTCCTGTCGTCACCAGCCTCATGGTGCTGTTTTCCATCTTCGTGCTGCTGCGCGGCCATAACGAGCCGGGCGGCGGTTTCATCGGCGGATTGATCGCGGTCTCGGCGCTGGCGATCTACGGCATCGCTTATGGCGTCACGGCAGTCAGGCGCGCCATCATGTTTCATCCCCTGTCGATTGCCGGGGCGGGGCTGCTGCTCTCCATGCTTTCCGGCCTCGTCTCGATGGCCGCCGGCGTGCCGTTCATGACCGGGCTCTGGGTCTATCCGAGCCTGTTCGGTGTCGAAATGCCGCTCTCCACCGTCATGTCCTTCGATATCGGTGTCTATCTCGTGGTGGTCGGCGCCATCACCTCCATTGCGCTGGCGCTGGAAGAAAGGGAAAGCGACTGATGGAAGCGGTCTTCTCGATTCTCGTCGGCATCTTCTTTTCGGTGGCGATCTATCTCATGCTGTCGCGCCACAGCATCCGCATGCTGCTCGGCATCGCCATTCTCGGCAATGCGGTGAACCTCCTGCTGTTCACCGCCGGCCGGCTGACGCGCGAGGTGCCACCGATCATTCCGCCCGGCATGGACACGCTGCCCGCAGGGGCGGCCAATCCTTTGCCGCAGGCGCTCATTCTCACGGCAATCGTCATTTCCTTTTCCTTCTTCTGTTTCCTTCTGGTGCTGACCTGGCGTGCGTTTCAGGAACTGCAGACCGACGACACGGACGAGATGCGCACCGCAGAACCCGCAGGCGAGCCCTTGCCGCCGCTCGGTTATTGAGCGACGAGGCTGAGACAACATGGCATCCACCACCACAACAGCAGTCACTGATCTCTCGGCAGCGCTCGTCACGACGCCTGTGCCTCTTGCCGACTGGCTGATCATTCTCCCCATCGCGCTCTGCATCGGCGCAGGCGCGGTGCTGATGATGATGCGCCACGCCATCCGCCATCACGCGACCGTTGCCATCGCGGCGCTGTTCCTGCTGGTCCTGCTGGATGCAGCACTTTTATGGAAGGTCGCCACTGAAGGCCCGTTCACCATGGTGATGGGCCGCTGGCTGCCGCCCTTCGGCATCGCCTTTACCGCCGACCTGACGGGGGCGCTGCTGTCGCTTGCGGCCGCCATCGTCGCACTTGCGGGCGCCATCCATGCCGGTGCGGATATCGACGCCAGCGGCAGGCGATACGGTTTTTATCCTTTCTTGCTGCTGTTGATGGCCGGCGTCACCGGCGCGTTCCTGACCGGCGACATCTTCAATCTCTATGTCTGGTTCGAAGTGCTGCTGATCTCGTCCTTCGGCTTGATCGTGCTCGGTTCGACGCGCGAGCAGATCGACGGCGCGCTGAAATACGCCATTCTGAACCTCATCGGCACGACGCTGTTTTTGATCACGGTCGGATATCTCTACGCCATCTTCGGCACGCTCAACATGGCCGATATCGCGCAGAAGGCGACGGCTCTGCGGGAGACCGCGCCGCTGATGACGCTTGCGAGCCTCTTTACACTCGCCTTCGCCATGAAGGCCGCGGCCTTCCCGGTGAACTTCTGGCTGCCGGCCTCCTATCACACGCCGCGCATCGTCGTTTCCGCGCTTTTCGGCGGATTGCTCACCAAGGTCGGCATCTATTCGCTGCTGCGTGTCATGGTCATGCTGTTTCCGGTCGAGCGGGAAGAACTCAGCATCGTCATCGCCATCTCCGCGGCGCTCACCATGGTGCTGGGGGCCATGGGCGCGCTCGCCCAGAACGATATCCGCCGCATGCTCGGTTACATCGTCATATCAGGCATCGGTTACATGATGGCCGGCATCGCCATCGGCACCCCATCCGGTGTCACAGGCGCCATTTTCTACGCGCTGCATTCCATGGTGCTGATGACGGCGCTTTATCTCGCCGCCGGCCATGCCGCCCGTCTCGGCGGCAGCTTCAGCCTCACCTCACTCAGGGGGCTTTACCGGCAGGCTCCGTGGTTTTCGGCGCTGGCGCTGGCATTGTTTTTCGCCGGTTCCGGCCTGCCGCCCTTTTCCGGCTTCTGGCCGAAGGCGGTGCTGGTCAAGTCGGCGATCGATATCGGCGCCTGGTGGCTCGCCGGCGCCATCCTCGCCTCCGGCTTCATCGCCACGATCGCCTTCGGGCGGATCTTCCTTTTGTGTTTCTGGCGTCCCGCTGCGGCATCCCCCGGTCAGCCTTCCTTCCCGCAGGCGTCGCCGTCGGCGGCTCCGTCTTTCGCGCCGCTGGTGGGGCTGACCTTGCTCGTGGTATTCTTCGGCCTGTTTCCGGAAAGCCTGCTCAATCTCAGCCAGCAGGCGGCCGCAGGCCTCGGCAACCCGCAGGCCTATATCCAGTCGGTCTTTTCCGAAGGAGGCAAACCATGAGCCTCTATCTCGTGCAACTGCTGTTCGTTGCCGTATGGCTCGCCGTGACGGGCAGCGTCACCCTGGCGAACATCATCTTCGCCCTGATCGTTTCGACACTGGCGCTCGGCCTCATCCGCCACCAGCTGCCGGGCGGACGTAACCACTGGCTGCGGCTTACCCGCGTCTTGTCGCTGGTGCTGCTGTTCTTCAAGGAGCTGGCGCTCTCGGCCTGGAAGGTCGCCGTGCTGGTGACGCGGCCCAAGCTCGACGTGCAGCCCGGCATTTTCGCCTATCCGCTGACGGTGACGACGGACTTCGAGATCACACTGCTCGCCAACCTCATCACGCTCACCCCCGGCACGCTCTCCGTCGATGTTTCCGCGGACAGGAAAACGCTTTACGTGCACGCGATCGACTGCAGCGATATCGAAGCCACGAAAAACGACATCAGAAATGGCTTCGAAAGAAAGATCATGGAGGCGTTTCAGATATGACGCCAGAACAGACAGTTTCATTTGCAACTATACTTGCATCGGTTGTTCTGTCGGCCGCCTTTTTGCTGACAGTATATCGCGTCGTCGTCGGCCCCACCTTGCCGGACCGCATCGTCGCGCTCGACATGCTGGTGGGCATCGCCATCGGCTTTATCGCTGTTATCGCCATCCGCACCGGCTTCAATCTTTACGTCGATATCGCCATTGCGCTTGGTCTGGTCGGGTTTCTGGCAACGGTGGCCTTTGCCCGCTTCGTCCTGTCGCGCGGCCCGGACGGCCGACGCAGGCCGACGGCGGTTCTCGATGGTGAGAGGGCATCTGAAGCCATTGAAAAAACAATGGAAACAGGTGCCGACGGCAAAAAAGGAAAGGGCAGGCGATGATGGCTTGGATCATGGCTATTCTCGTTGCGGCGCTGACGATCTCAGGCGCCATTTTCTCGCTGATCGCGGCAATCGGGCTGAATAGGCTGCCAGATGTCTATACACGCATGCATGCAGCTTCCAAGGCGGGAACGGTGGGCTCCGGCCTGCTGCTTCTCGCGGTCGGCATTCATTCCATGGAAATCCCGACGCTGGCGCGGGCGCTGGCCGGCTTTTTCTTTTTTGTCCTCACCGCGCCGGTCTCTGCACATCTTCTTGCCATGGCCGCTCACAAGGCAGGTTATCCGCTTGCCGTTAAATCGGTAGTTGATGACATCAAGAAAATTTGAAGTTGAAAATCCCCCTAATAAATGGGGGTCTTCATTTTCAATTACTACTAGGCATAGTATTTTATTACCCGTAATTTTTTGTATTCCAATTAGACTGTTTTGAACTGAAAAATTGACACTAGGAATTTGACTTTTGCTGTTTTGCTGTTATCCAAATTAAGTGTAAAGTTGCTAATCGCGATTTGCATCTAGCCTCTTCATAGTCGGCATAGGCATTTTATTAATGTCTAATCTATGGCCCGTCGGACCATTGCTGCCCATGTCGCGGGCCATAAGTTGAATCTCGGACCAATTCGTTTCCGGTTTTCGCTCGAAATCTAGGGGTAGGTTTCATGTTGGTTTCAACAAGGCGAAGGTGGGGCACCGGGTAACTTCACATCGCTCGATGCGGCGTTCGCCCGCTTCAGGGGATTAATAAACAGGAGATACTTAAATGACGGAAACTGCATACGGTAACGCCCAGGATCTGCTGGTCGAACTGACTGCGGATATTGTGGCTGCCTATGTTAGCAACCACGTCGTTCCGGTAACTGAGCTTCCCGGCCTTATTTCGGATGTTCACACGGCACTTAGCGGAACATCGGCACCGGCATCGGTGGCGGTCAATGTCGAAAAGCAGAAGCCTGCCGTCTCTGTCCGCAAGTCGGTTCAGGACGATCATATCGTCTGTTTGGAATGCGGCGGCTCGTTCAAGTCGCTGAAGCGGCATCTCACGACGCATCACAGCATGACGCCGGAAGAATATCGCGAAAAATGGGACCTGCCGGTCGATTATCCGATGGTTGCGCCCGCCTATGCCGAAGCCCGTTCGCGGCTCGCCAAGGAAATGGGTCTCGGCCAGCGCCGCAAGGCCAGCCGCTGATTGTAACGACGGGTCGGCGGGGCTTGTTCTTCCCTCGCCACTCAACCCGCTGCCGCACCTTCTCCCCACCCGGGAGAAGGCGGCAAGGCGAACTTGCCCGCTCCCTATGCTGCTCTGAAGCTTTTTCTACCTTCACATGAATGTTCAGCCGGTCCGCAGACCGGCTTTTTTATTGTCGCGTGCAATTTCCGTTGAGGAAAAAAATCCTTTATTGTGTTCGTCATTTCTGCAAATATATAGCCATATCAACCGCATATTCTTCCCCGCAAAATTTACGCTTCCCCACAGTCGTTCTCAGGTGTATGAATTAATTCCTATTCGTAGGGGAGTTGCATATGCCGTCGGATACTGTGTTTCTGTCTGCCGCCGCGCGGCCTTGTGTGCGGGTCGGTAATCGTCCTTTTCGCCATTGGCCGTCTGCGGCCGGGCGGGATGAGATTCCCCGTCTTTGCCGTCTGGTACGGCAGCTCACCGGCGAGATGGTGCAATTGACGGGTGACCGAACGCTGGTGCGCCGCGACATCAGGCGCACGGAGCGCCATATCCGCCAGATCGCCATGTATGTGTGCCATGTGCAGCTCGGCATTCCCATGTCGGATATCGGGCCCTGCTTCGGCCGGGACAGGACGACGGTGGGCCATGCCTGCCAGGTGGTGGAGGACCGGCGTGACGAACCGGCATTCGATGAGTTCGTCGCCGCGCTCGAGCGGCTCACCGGCAGTATTTTCAACGTGATGAAAGGGGGCCGGGATGAATGAGGTGAAACGCGTCCCGGCGGCCTCTTCAAATCCTCACCTCCTGCGCTTGCTGCGTTGCATCGCTGCGGGCGCGGCCGAGATTTCGCAGGAGGGCGGCGATATTGTCCTGCACCGGGCGCGGGCAGGGCATCCCCCGCTGCGGTTTCCGGCGGCGACGGTGCGGCTTGCCGTTTCTTCCGGACTGGCGGAACAGCGGGAAAACACCCTTTTCGCCGCGCCGCCGCTCGCCTCTTATCTGAAACGCGCAATGGCAAAAGACCGCGATGAGGTTTTTCAGGAACAGCATCGGGATATGCAGACTGTTGTTGTGGATGTCGATGACGCGAAGCAACCGGCCCGTCGCAACCTCAACACCTCACCGTTGACCAGCGTTTCAAGGCTGAAGGAGCGGGATGGCACGGTGTTTTTCCCGGCGGATGCTTTGGCGGCAGGCGAGCGCCTCGCCGCCGATTTTCATCGCGGTCACCTCAATCCGAAGGTGACGGCGACATGGGAGCCGAGAGTAGCCAGCCGCACCAAGGGGGAGGCGGGGGGCGCGCTCGATCTCACCGAGGCGGCAATGGCGGCAAGGGCGCGGTTTTCCCGCGCGGCGGATGCGATGGGGCCCGAACTGTCGGGCGTTGCCATCGATGTCTGCTGCTTCGAAAAGGGTCTGGAGACGGTGGAGCGGGAGAGGCAATGGCCGGCGCGCTCGGCAAAACTGCTGCTGCGCGCCGCACTGCTGGCGCTTGCCCGCCATTATGCGCCGCCAGCCGTTCGGGCCCGTGGCAACAATCACCATTGGGGCGATGCGGATTATCGCCCCTCGATGGCGCCAGGGATGACGGCGGGATGAGCGCTCAGGCGGCCAGCAGCCGTGCTTCCTCGCGGATGCGCTTGATCATCGAGCGCAGGCCGTTGGCGCGCTGCGACGACAGATGTTCCACCAGCCCGATCTTGTCGAATACCTCGATGGCGTCGAGATCGGCGATGTCGGAGGCTTTTTTGCCGGAATAGACGGCGAGCACGATGGCGACGAGGCCGCGCACGATATGCGCATCCGAATCGCCCTCGAAGGTCAGCAGGGGGTCTTCCGCGCCGTCGCTATGGCTGACGAGCCAGACCTGGCTGGCGCAGCCATGCACCTTGTTTTCGGCCGTGCGCTCGTCCTCCGGCAGATCGGGCAGCGCCTTGCCGAGGTCGATGACATAACGATAGCGGTCCTCCCAGTCGTCGAGGAAAGCGAAATCGTCAAGGATCGTTTCGAGAGAGGCCATTTGCGCGCCGTATCATCCGTTATTGCAGGTCTTTGCTAGGATATAGGGCAAGTGCGGCCGGTTTTGAACCATGGGCCACGAAAAAGCCCACGGAAAACAGGTCTCCGTGGGCAAGTTTGGCAGGCATTCGGCGGACGGAAATCTCCGTCTGCAAAAAAAGGCGCGGCGCGGTGCTTGCAAGATCAGGGGCTGGCAAGATCAGGGAGCAGGGCGCTTCTGCGGCAGGGGAATGACGGTGCCGGTCTTCAGCATGTCGGTATTGCCGGGAAATTCGACGCTGACGACAGGAGCGCCAGCCAGCTTTTCGATCTCCGCTGCGACTTCAGCGGCGGGAGCGGATTTTTCACCGGAGGCAAGCTGCTTGTCCAGCAGTTCATAGGCGACCTTTGCGCCTTCCTTTGCCCGTTCGCCGAGCGCATGGAAGGTTTCGGCGCCCTTGACGCAGACATCGGGCTTTTCGATGCAGATGGCGCTGACATAACGATAGGCTTCACCGGCTGCCGAAACGGCGCTGGGAAGATCAAATGCCGAAGGTTCCTTGGTCGGATCGTTGCTGCTGCCGAAATAGGACAGCGCCACCAGCACCAGTGAAAACCAGAATGTTCCTTTGATCAGAAACCACATTGTCAGACTACCCTGCCAGATGATCTTTGTTTTCTAAAGCCCCGCCCGGTTCCGGATCATCGGCCTTTGTCCCGTTTTTCGGGCTTGTGAAGAAGCTACACGCGACCGGCGAACAGCCGATTGCAAAAAGCGACGCAATTTAATTCAAATTGTATCTATTCTCGTCGTATCGGGACGCCCGCCATCAATTCATTCGCATTTTAACAGTCCATGTTAAGCATAATTGCGACAGAGGCCGCGCGTTCCGGGGCAAAGCTGTGGTCCGCCTTGCCACAAAAGTTAACATGATGGCAAAAATGAAGCGAAATCCGTCGCTTACCCGTCATTAACCATGATTGGCAAAGCTTGGAATAAATGCCCCGTAATGGGACTGCGACGCCTTTGGCAGGCCTTTGACGCTATTCTTTTTATCCATTCCTTAAGCCGCCGCCTTCTATTGTCGGAGCCGTTAGAACCGCCTCAGGGATTCGGTGTTGGTATTGCGTAATATGAGAGAAAAAGCGGTCGCATTGGTCGACCATGCCGCAGGCAGATGGCTTGCGCGCATGGAAGAGGACGCCGAAAGGCGCGCCGGAACCGTTGCGCGCCTGCGCCGGCTGATTGCCTTCAGCACTGTTGGTCTTTTCGTGGTGCCCGCCCTCTTCAGCCTTGTCATCAGCCCCGCCATCGCGCTGCCCATTGGCGCCGCTCTGGTGCTGGCGCTGTTTCTGGCCGCCGCAGCGCTGCTGATCGCCTTTTCCCGTCCCGCGCGCGGTGCGTCCTCCTTTTCCGCCTCGTCTGGCGATAACGACCTGATCGCCGCTACGCAGGTGCCGGGCCTCGTGCTCATGATCGGTGATACCGGCTTCGTCGAACACGTCTCCGGCCGCGATCTCGCGACCTTCCCGGCCGATCTACAGGCCAGCCAGGGCCATGCCCTCGTTGAATATGTCTATGTCTCCGACCGTATCGAGCTGATGCAGGCCTTCGACCTGCTGCGGCAGGGCGAGGATAGGGCAACCGCCGAACTCCGCTTCGAGACCGGTGCAAAGTCGCGTCAGGCGCAGTTCATGCATGCGCGTATAGAGATGACGGCGATCCGCAGCGCCAGCGGCCGGCTGCGCCGCATCGTCGCCCAGCTCTCCGATGTTACCGAGATGGAACGCCTGCGCCGCGATGTCGCCCGCAAGGCGGCGGAGGCGGAATCGGCCAATGACGCCAAGTCGCGTTTCCTTGCCGCTGTCAGCCACGAGCTGCGCACGCCGCTCAATGCCGTCCTCGGTTTTTCCGATATTCTCGCCGGCGAATATTTCGGCCGGCTGGAGAACGATCGCCAGCGGGAATATGTCGGCCTCATCCGCCAGTCCGGCGCCCATCTCCTGTCGGTCGTCAACACGATGCTTGACATGAGCAAGCTGGAAGCCGGCCGTTACGAGCTGATGATGGAAAGCTTCCCGATTGCCGAGACCATCTCGTCCTGCGAGGCCATGCTCGGCCTGCAGGCGAAGGAAAAAGGCCTGACTTTGACCAGCCGCATCCAGCGGGGCATCGGCGAAATCTCGGCCGATCAGCGCGCCATCCGGCAGGTTCTCATCAATCTCGCCGGCAACGCCATAAAATTCACCGATGCGGGTGGTGTGGTGTCGATCGACGCCGCGCGTGAGGGCGCGATGCTGAAGCTGACCGTGAGCGATACCGGCATCGGCATCGCTTCCGACAAGATTGAACTCTTGGGCCAGCCCTTCATGCAGGTTCAGAATGAATATACCCGTCGCTATGAGGGCACGGGTCTGGGATTGTCCCTGGTCAAGGGGCTTGTGGCACTGCATGGCGGCACTTTCGCCATCACCAGCAAGCCCGGCGAGGGAACAGTCGTAACGATCACTTTGCCTGCCGACGGTTCCGGCATGGCGGGTGAGGGCGAAGGTGCCGAAGCCGAAAGCATGGTGGAATTTCCGCCGCGCATCCGGCAGCTCGGTGACATGGCCGCAATGATGAAAAAGGATGGTGACGATGGCCCCGCGAAAGCGAAAATCGCCTAAGAAAACAACGGCCCAGATTGGCGCCGGGATTGTTTCCTTGGTGGTTTCGGCCATCGGGCGCGAAATCCTGCGCCATCCGAAAATGGTCGGCAGCTGCGGCGCCTTCGCGGTCGTATTCGGTTTTGTCGCCGCCAATGCGCTCTGGTATCAGCCGGGTGTGCATCCGTCGCCTTTCCTGCGCACGCGCGATGCGGAAAACCCGAACGGCATTGCCGGTTATCGCCCGGCCGAGCCGCTCGGCACGCACGGCAACGTCACCACCTTTCGCATAGAACGACCGGCAGAGACGGAAACGGCGCAACAGCCAGCGGCCGAAACGCCGGCGCAACCCGCCGCCGAAAGCCAGAAACCGCAGCAGATCGTTGCCGATATTCAGGCCGAACTGAAGAAACGCGGACTTTACGAAGGCGAGGCGGATGGCCGCATGGGTCCACGCACCGCCGCCGCCATCATGTTCTTCGAAGAAACGCTCGGCATGGAGCAGACCGGCGAGCCGACGACCCGCGTGCTGGCGGCACTCCGGATCGATGGCGCAACGGTTGCCGCGATCCCCAGGGATCGGCCTGCCGATAGCACCGGCGGCGTCGAGATCGACCCCGTCGCCGCCGCCATCCGCAAGGCGGAAGCGCCGCGCCCGAAGGCCGAACCGGCCTCCCTCAACAGTTCGGCCAATGCCGCCAAGCCGGCAAACCGCGAGCTGATCGCCAGGATCCAGCAGGGGCTGATCAATATCGCCTATGCCGATGTGAAGGTGGACGGCGTTGCCGGCCAGCAGACCCGCAATGCCATCCGCGCGTTTGAGAAACATTACCGCCTGCCGGAAACCGGTGAGCCGAGCGAGGCTGTGCTGAAGAAGCTGAAGTCGATCGGGGCGCTTTGAGGTTTTGACAGCAGCCGAGGGTGCATGGGGCTTACCCCCCTCTGCCCTGCCGGGCATCTCCCCCACAAGGAGGGAGATCGGCAAGAGGCTCTTTCACTGCTCCATTCTCAAGCGTTGAGGTGGGCGAGCGCCTGCGGCGGATCGATCTCCCCCCTTGAGGGGGAGATGCCCGGCAGGGCAGAGGGGGGTAAGCCCCATGCACCTTCGTCCGCGTAACCCAGCAGTGAGAACCCGCCCACCGTCTCCATCGAAAGCACCCCATGCGCCTCAAATCCGAAATGTTCGTCTCAGCCCTCATCCGCCGCGTCTTCGCCGCCGGCGGATTTGCCGCCGTCGAAAAGAAGGGGGCGGAGGAGGCGGGGGCGATCTTTGTTCGCCAGCGTCTGCGCGATGGCCGTGAAAACCTCTATGGGCCCGCGCCGCAAAGTTTCGCCGATGATGAGGAAATCCGTGCCGAGCGCCGTTTCGAAACGCGTCTTGCGGGTGCGGATGGCGAGGAAAGTGCCGCTCTTCTGGAAAGGGAACGGCGTTTCGACAGCGACCTTTGGGTGGTGGAGATCGAAACCGACGAGATCGGAACTCTGCTGACGCTGGTGGACCAGCCCAAGGCCTAGAGGCAGGAAAAGCAGACCCCGGCTTTCGGTCCGCGAAGGGCCTCGCGTCGCAAAAGACGCAAGGCCATGCCTTGCTTACCCTTGCGTGCCAGTTCTCTGCACAGCCGGTGCGCTGCGGCTCGGCCGCGCGCGGCCATGCGTATAGCTGTCGGCACGCCGCCAGCTTTCCAGCCGCTCTTCGCATTCCACGATGTCGAGGCGGTCGAGCAGGGCTTCGGCGCGGCTCATGTCGCCTTCGGCGGCGGCAAGATGCGGATAGAAGCATTGCAGCACGAAGGCCGCCTCGGAAAATTCCATGCCAAGACCGGTGAGCGTCGTCGCCAGCTGCGCGCCTGATATATCGAGCATGATGCGCTCCGACAGCCAGTAGCTGGAGGACAGCGAATCCGCCAGCGCCACCGCGAATTGCCGGGCATTGCGCTCGCGGGCGAAACGCACCAGCAGCGCCTCCTGCACTTCGCTCAGGCGGCGAAGGCCGAGGACGTCGCTTTCCGGGCGGTTGAGGTGATGCGCCATCTGCTTGATCCGCTGGCGCATTTCTTCTTCGAGTGCGGAAGCGGCGGCGATGTTGTCAGTCTTTTCTTCCGCTTTCGGTTCTTCGGGGCTTGCCGCCACCTGCGGTTCGGCGGCAGTCGTTTCTTCTTCCGGCCGTTTCAGATCTTCCGCGTGGCGCAGACCGACAAGCGCGTCGATGACGGTGGGGGAGAGATCCTCGCGCCGGACGATGGCGCGCGCATGCGCCGCGCCTTGCGTGCGGGCGATGGTGATCAGCGTGTCGTCATCGAGGCATTTCGAGGAGATGAGAAAGGGCGCTGCAAGCGAAATCGGCTGGCAGGCGATGAAGAAGGCGACGGCTGACGGCACGCTCGGATGCTGCGAGAGTGCGGCGATCGCCTCCCGCTTGGCTTCATCGGTGGAGGCGTTGAAAAGCGGCATGAAAAGTTCGGCGAACTGCCGAAGGTCCGTTTTTGACGGATGCGAAACAGTCTCGAAATTCGTCACGGTGGCCATCAGCACCACATCTTTCTTCCTCACGGCTCTTGGCCTCTCAAGTTCTCGAAACCGGTCGGTCAACGCACTACCCAACAAACGCAAACACAATATCGGTTCAAATTAGAGCAAATGCGTTGACGTCCTGTTAACTATGGGGGGTAGCAAGAGGGAATCTGCCTCTATCAACAAGGAAATTTTAAAACCTTCACAACGGACGAAATGCCGTGGAACTTTACCGCATGGCCTTTGTTTTCAAGGGGTGTGGCGCCGGGAGGAATAAGTGACGGCCCGGCAATTAGGGTTAACGGATCATTAACCTCTGTCTGTTTGTAATTTCATGGGCAGTATTAGGATTCCATGTTATTCTTATCGACGGAATAAATGCAAAAATGGCATGCGAAGCCTGAATCTGCGCACGATCCCCTTGTAAGAATCTTTTTGGATTTTTGGATCGTGCGAAAACCAGTCTGTGGGCTGGCCTATGCGCAATGTGATGGTGATGAAATTCCCGACGCAAGATGAGGCTTGCGCGGTTCCCATGGGCAACATTGACAATCATGTCCCGAAGAGGAGATGAGCATGGCAGAGATTATTCCAATCAGCGACGCCCGACGAAGCCTGCGTCCCGCCGGCGTTGTCGGAAAGCTGATCGGCCCGGCGAAGGTCGTGCTGTTTACCGGCGTGCGTTATGAAAAACGTGATACCGAGCCGACCGGCAAAGTCGCGCGCAAGGGCAAATCCGCAGTGGAAACCGCCCTCAAATCCTGATTGCCGATGATGCCAGACGCTATTTCCACGGCGTCGGCTGGCATTTCGCCTCGTTCAGGAACCGTTCCGCCTCTTCGCCGAAACTCGGCTGCGGCACCATGGTCCGCAAAACCACATATCCTTCCGTCTGATCCGATTCCGCCAGAATGGCCTGCGAAAGCGAGGGCGGCTGCGCCTTGCGGATGGCGGCTATCTGCACCGCATCAGCTACCAGAATATCCATCACCCCGGCGGCGGATGTGCGGTCATTCATGCTGAACACCTCATTCGAGGCCTTGTCGTAAACCGCGACCGACCAGAAGGGTACCGCACCGACGGCGGTCAAGCGGATCGGCTGTTCCTCGATGTTAAAGGTGCAGACGGCCACCCGCATGAAGGGATCGCCGCTACCAAGCGTCTTTTTCTCCGTCGTCTCCTCGAGAAGATGAAACAGATGCGGTTTTCCTTCCGCAACGGCGCGCGTATTGGCGTCGCGATTGCTGAAATGCGGGATCGCGAGAAGGATGATGACGTGCAGCACGGCTGCGCCGACGAGACCGGTGAGGATGGCGAGCAGGACCCTAAGCATTGCCACACCCCAGCTTGCGGATTTGCGGCATGGATATGTCGATCAGGCCGGAACTGCCGGCAACCGGTGTGTCGAGCAGGGTCATGACGAGCTTGAAGGTCTGGCCCTGCGGCACCGACAGCCAGTTATAGGTCTGGGCGTCAGGGGCGATGGTGATGTCGATGCCGCCATCGGCGCTGCGCAGAAGCGTGCGGGAATTCAGCGCGAAGGGCCGCCCGGCATCTTCAGCCAGAACATTTCCCTGCTGGTCGGCGGTGTAAATCGTCCAGAAACGGGCGGGCGGCACGGCGCCGGCCAGCCGGTACCGGCACTCGCCGCTCAGGCGTTGTCCATCGCTGTCGACGGAGGCGGTGAAGGCCAGCCCCTCGGCCGTTCCGTAAAGCAGCTTGCCGGCATCGGCGCGGTGCGATTTGGCGTAAGGGTCGGCCTCGATCGTCTGCGCTTCGGGAAAGGCATCCCACGAGCCGATGCGGATCGATCCAAAGCCGGATGTCGCCTCAAGTGCTGCGAGTGTTGCGGCAATACCGCCGCCAAAGGCGATCAGAAGGGCGATGCCGACAAGGAATGGAACTCGGAACACGCTGTTTTCCCGTTTTGAACAGGTCGAGGACTATCACTGATTCCCCGTTTGGAAAATGGCGCGGCCTGTTTAGTCCTCGTGAAAGTGACTGGAGCGCGAAATTCCTTGCCTATGCGCCCATGACGAGCTTGAAGGCGATGGCCCACATGGTGACGGCGATGACGCCTTCGAGAATGCGCCAGGCGGAGGGTTTTTCGAAAATCGGCCGCAGCCAGCGCGCGCCATAACCCAGCGAAAAGAAGAATACCAGCGAGCCGGTGGCCGCGCCCGCCGCAAAGGTTTTCTCAAAGCCGGGGAACTGCGTGGAAATGGTGCCGAGCAGCACGACGGTATCGAGATAGACATGCGGGTTGAGGAAGGTCAGCGCCAGACAGATGGCGAGCGTCTGCCACAGGCTCGCCTCCTGCCGCTCGGTCACCGACAGCGTCTCGGAGGAACGCAGCGCCGAATGCAGGCTTTTTGCGCCATACCAGATGAGGAAGGCGGCCCCCGCATAACGCATGATGGGATCGAGCGCCGGCATGATGGCGCTGATCCGCTGAAACCCAAACACGCCGATGGTGATGAGCAGCGCATCTGATATCGCGCAGGTGGCGCAGACGGCAAACACATGCGAACGCGCCAGACCCTGCTTCAGAACGAAGGCATTCTGCGCGCCGATGGCGACGATGAGGCTGAGGCCCATCGTCAGGCCGGTGAAGAAGATCTGGATGTCCATGCGCGTCGCGGCCCCTGCCTCTGTCCATGTGGAATGGCCGAAGGCGTTGCTTCCGGACCGAGTGCTTGGATATTTGGGCGGAATGGTTTAATCCAGTTAAATAAACTCAATCCAGATAAGCTAAACTAATTCACTGTAACGCTATTCCACGGACGGGTCTCATGAGTGGTTTCCTCACCTCCACCCTAATTCCTGTGCTTGTCACAGGTCAAAACCAGCCTTCACATCGAGTATCGTAATGCTCGACTACCCTGCTATGCGCGCCGTGGCGCTCGTTGCCCAGACCGGCAGTTTCGAAAAGGCGGCGCAGGTGCTGTGTGTCACGCCTTCGGCCGTCTCACAGCGCATCAAGCAGCTGGAGGAGCGGCTGGGTGTGGTGCTGATCGTGCGCGGTAACCCCTGTGTGGCGACGGAAAAGGGGGAGTGGCTTTGCCGGCACATGGATCATGTCGGCATGCTGGAAAGCGAATTGTTCCGCCAGCTTCCGGCGCTCGCAGAGACAGGTGCGGCGGCGGAGCGTGTGACGCTCAATATCGCCACCAATGCCGACAGCCTCGGCACATGGTTTCTGGATGCGGTTTCAAGATTCACCGGCGGCAGCGATTATCTCGTCAACATCGCAGTGGACGATCAGGATCATACGGTGGAATGGCTGCGCGCGGGCAGGGTGCTTGCCGCCGTGACCGCCCACGCCAAGCCGGTGCAGGGCTGTCGGGTAACGTCGCTTGGCGTGCTCCGCTATCACGCCACCGCCAGCCCGGATTTCATGGCCCGCCATTTCGCGGATGGCGTGACGCCCGTAACACTTGGCCGGGCGCCGGGGCTGACCTTTAACCAGAAGGACCGGTTGCAGGCGAGCTGGATCAGGGAGGCGCTGGGCGAGGATGTCTCCTATCCCACCCACTGGCTGCCTTCGACGGACGGTTTCGTGAAGGCAAGCCTTGCCGGCATGGGCTGGGGGCTCAATCCGGTGCAGCTTGTGGGGGAGCATCTTGAGGCGGGGAGGCTGGTGGAGGTCGTTCCCGGCACGCCGCTTGATATTCCGCTTTATTGGCAGGTGAACCGGCTTGCGGCGGAGCGTCTCGGTGCGCTGACATCACATATGGTGGAAACGGCGAGGGCGGTGTTGTTGCGGTGAGATGACTGACGCCGGATTTGGAGAGACGGGAGCCGTAGAGTGAGTGGCTTACCCCCCTCTGCCCTGCCGGGCATCTCCCCCTCAAGGGGGGAGATCGGCGAGCGGTGCTACCACCACTTCATTCGCTAACGTTGAGACGGGCGAGACCTCGCCGCATATCGATCTCCCCCCTTGAGGGGGAGATGCCCGGCAGGGCAGAGGGGGGTGAGCGACACTCTCCGTCAGAAACCTGGCCGGTTGCCCGCAACATCACCGCCGCGCCGCATCCTCCGCGCCGTCACGCAAAGACGCATCCGCCACCTTCTGCGTCGTCACACTCAAGGCCGAAGCATCCTTCATCTTCTTGGCGATGGAGCGAATGACGCGGGTGGCCTCGGCAGAGAGCGAGCGTGGGCGGGTGAGGGCCGGCAGGGCCGGGGTGCTGGTGGCTGCGGCTGCCACTTCCGCCGAAGGCTGCGGGCGCGCGCCTGTCGGCAACGGGTTCTGGATGCCGGGGATGGGGCGCAGCTCCATGCCCTGATGGGCGTAATCCATCAGCCGTTTGAAGGCCATGGCGGGCAGCGCGCCGCCGGTCATGTTGTTCATCGGTGTGAATTCGTCATTCCCGAACCAGACGGCGGTCGTATAATTGCCGGTGAAACCCACATACCAGGCGTCGCGGTAAGCCTGCGAGGTGCCGGTCTTGCCGCCGGAGACGATGCCATTGTCAAGCGCGCCGCGGCGGGCCGTGCCCATGACGGGAATGGTCACCAGCATCTGGTTCATTTTGGAATTGGCGTCTTCGGAGAGCACGCGCTTGGCAGGCGGCTCGTTGTGGCTGAAATCGTAGAGAACATTGCCCTCGTAATCCAGCACCTGCTCGATGCCATGGCGGCGTGACTGCATGCCATCGGCCGGGAACACGGCATAGGCGGTGGCCTGGTCGAGAACCGTCACTTCCGAAGTGCCGAGCGGAATGGTTTTGTCGCTGCGAAGCGGTGTTGCGACACCCATGGCCTTGGCCGTGTCGACGATGACCTGCGTGCCGAGCACATCCTTGGCGAGCCGGACCGGCACGGTATTATAGGATTTGGCGAGCGCCATCTGCAGCGTCACCTTGCCGGCATAGGAGCGGCCATAATTCTGCGGCGACCAGCCGCGCCAGGTCACCGGCGCATCGGAAATCAGCGTCTCCGGCTTCATGCCCTTTTCCATGGCGGCCGAGTAGGTATAGACCTTGAAGGAGGAGCCGGGCTGGCGCAGCGCCGCCGTGGCGCGGTTGAACTGGCTTTCGCCATAATCACGCCCGCCGACCATGGCGCGCACGCCGCCACCATTTTCGATCATCACCATCGCGCCCTGCTTGACGCGGTAACCTTCGCCATATTCGCGCAGGCCCATTTCCATCGCCTGTTCGGCCGCCTGCTGCAGGCCGGTATCGATGGTCGTGCGCACGACCACCGTATGGTCCTTGAATTTACCTTCGGCGGCCAGCCGCTGCACTTCGTCGAAGGCCCAGTCGAGGAAATAATCCGGCGCCTTCACATCGGCGCGGTCGATGACGGTGGCCGGATTGCGCCGCGCGCCGATCACCTGGCCCTCGGTCATCAATCCGCTCTGTACGAGGTTGGAAAGCACGGTGTTGGCGCGGGCACGCGCGGCGGGCAGGTTGACGTGCGGCGCATATTTGGCCGGTGCCTTGAACAGGCCGGCCAGAATGGCGGATTCGGCCAGTGGCACATCGGTCAGGTTCTTGCCGAAATAAAACTGTGCCGCCGCCGCCGCCCCGAAGGTGCCGCCGCCCATAAAGGCGCGGGCGAGGTAGAGGCTGAGGATTTCCTTCTTCGACATGTTGGTCTCGAGCCACAGCGCGAGGAAGGCTTCCTTGATCTTGCGCTCCAGCGAGCGTTCATTGGTGAGGAACAGGTTCTTGGCGAGCTGCTGCGTCAGCGTCGAACCGCCCTGCACCACGCCGCCGGCGCGGGCGTTTTCGCTCATGGCGCGGGCAAGGCCGATGAAGGCGATGCCGAAATGGTCGAAGAAACGCCGGTCTTCGGTCGCCAGTACCGCCTTGATGAAATGATCAGGCATCTGGTCGATCGGGACGGAATCTTCATGAATGATGCCGCGATGGCCGATGGTATTGCCGTAACGATCAAGGAAAGTGACGGCGAAATCGCCGCGGTAACGCCAGCCCTTCTTGGTTTCCGGGAGGGCGGGCGTGGTGAGCCCCAGAGGCACGACGCACCCCGCCGTTCCGAAGGTCAGCGCGTCGCAGGTGAGGTTGACGAGAAGCTTCTTCCATCCGCGCACATGCAATTTGCGCGAGGCGATGGTGACGTCTTCCCAGAAATCCACCAGCCTTGCCGCAGCCGTCCACAGGCCGGAGTCGATGAAGCTATCGATCCGGAGCAGGATGTGCCGTTTTTTACGGCCGTTCTTATCGTCTTTTTCTTCCTGCACGTGCCGATGTGTTCCTGTTCAACGCAACGCGATCGTCGATATTCTGCGCTTCAACCCATTCCCGACGCAAAACCGTGGCATGGTTATGTCGGAATTGCTTGACGTGGCGGCAGTTCGCGGGCCAATGACCCCTCTGCCGCCTGCCAATATGCTAAAATATCGTACAAACCAGCCCTTGGCGATACGATATAAAGGATTAGGGACCGGTTAAACACTCCTGTCCAAGTGATCAAAATGAAACGGAAATGTTAACGATGAATGACGCGCCGTTCTGGAAAACCAAATCGCTGACCGAGATGACCGGTGAGGAATGGGAAAGCCTGTGCGACGGCTGTGGCCTCTGCTGTCTCAACAAGCTGGAGGACTGGGACACCGGCGAAGTGGCGTTCACCTCGGTCCGCTGTATGCTGCTCGATGGCGAGAGCTGTCGATGCTCCGACTACGAAAACCGCCGCGCCACCGTGCCGGATTGTATCCAGCTGGACCTCAAGAAGGTCCATGAGATCGGCTGGCTGCCGCCCACCTGCGCCTATGCGCTGGTGCGTGATGGCAAGGATCTCTACTGGTGGCACTATCTTGTTTCCGGCGATACGGAAACGGTGCATGAGGCGGGCATTTCCGCACGCGGCCGCACCGTCAGCGAAGCCGATGTGGATGTTGACGACTTCGAGGATTATGTGGTCGACTGGCCGCTGACGGTCGGCGAGAGGGCGGGCGAAAAGGAGCGGATGTGACGGAAAACGTCGATTTTCGTTTTGGTCCTATTCCTGCCCCATCATTCTCCTAAAGGCATGTCGTCCGAAAGCGTGTCACGGTTTCGGGATCGACTTGTCTGAAATCAAAGACAGCTTCAGGCCATTCCGGCAAATGATCCGCAAAGCGGACGAGGGACATCAAAACGCATGCGCTACCGGCTGCCCGCCATCGTTCTTTCATGCCTTGCCCTTCCGGGGCTCCTGCCGTTTTCCGCTGATGCCCAGCAACAGCCCCAGGCCTTCGAATGCACGCTCGTCACCTCAATCGAGACCGGCGCGATCATCAACCAGCAGGGCGCCTGCGACCAGCGCGTGGCGCCGGCTTCCACCTTCAAGGTGCCGCTGGCGCTGATCGGTTACGATGCCGGCATTCTTCAGGATGAAAAGACGCCCGCCTGGGACTGGAAACCCGGCACGGAGGCGCGCGCCTCCGACCGCAAGACGGTCGATCCCTCGATATGGGAACAGGATTCGGTCCTGTGGTATTCGCGTGAAATCACCCGTCGCCTTGGACCGGATAAATTCGCCGCCTATGTGAAGCGTCTCGGTTACGGCAATGCCGATGTTTCCGGTGAGCCGGGCAAGAATAACGGCCTGACCCATTCCTGGCTCGGATCGTCGCTGACGGTTTCGCCGGTGGAGCAGGTCGGCTTCCTCCGCCGCCTCCTGGCCGG
This sequence comes from Agrobacterium tumefaciens str. B6, assembly GCF_001541315.1. Taxonomy (GTDB): domain Bacteria; phylum Pseudomonadota; class Alphaproteobacteria; order Rhizobiales; family Rhizobiaceae; genus Agrobacterium; species Agrobacterium radiobacter. The sequence continues at coordinate 108,763 of NZ_LMVK01000012.1, forward strand.
CAATCTGCCGGTCTCGCGTGATGCGCAGGCGAAGACAAGGGCAATCGTTCCGGTCTTTGATGCGCCGGAAAGCTGGGCCGTGCATGGCAAGACCGGCACCGGCTACATGCGTGACGAAAAGGGCAACCCCGACCGCAACCGTCCCTTCGGCTGGTTCGTCGGCTGGGCAGAGCGCGAAGGCCAGCACATCGTCTTCGCAAGGCTGCGCGTTTCCGACAAACCGTCCGACGAGCCGCTCGGCCCCGCCGTGCGCGATGCCTTCCTGCGCGATATTCCGCGGCTGGCCGTGCACCGGTAGCGAGATCGTATCTTTCAGATCGCGTCTCTACCTGAAAAGCTCGGCGTGCGTTCCTGCGCGGGTGAAGATGAGAAGGTTCTGCTTCTCATCAAGTTTGTAGATCAACAGAAAGTCCCCGCCGACATGGCATTCGCGATGATCGTGCCATTCTCCGGTCAATTCATGGTCACGAAACTGCGCCGGTAATGGCGCTTCGTTGGCAATGTGAAGGAGCATGATCTCCTTCAGTTTCACCATGTCATAACGCCCGGAATTGTTCAGCCGTTGCCAGTCCTTGATAAATTGCCTGGTGAAATCCGAACTGCGCGGCAGCACCGTTCGCTTCGATGCCGCCTCTTTTCCGTGACCTTTCTTATCCGTCACCGCTTGTTACCATCAAGGGCGTCAAACAAGGCTTGCGCCGTGCCGAAACGATTGCGCCTGGCAGCCGCGATGGCGCGCGCTTCTTCAATCGCGGCGAGCGTTTCAGCGTTCGGTTGCGTCAGTTCTATCGGCAGTGCTTTTTCTCGGGCAATGCGCGTCAGCATCATTCGCATGACGTCGGAAACAGTCAGTCCCAGACTGTCGAGCACGGCAGTCGCGTCGTCCTTGAGTGCCTGATCGATGCGCGCTCTCACATAAGCATTTGCGGTCATGATCAATCTCCTTTTTAGAGATTTGTTTGTAGCTCAAATGAGCATCAAATTCAACGCGTGTATTGCCGCCCCCTCCATACTCTTTCTTGCCGAGCGGGCGGCGGCGATAAGCGTGGCTGCGCTCACGATTGTGTGTTCAACAAAAACCTTTCCCTTCCCTTGACCTTCCCATCATGGGAATCTCTACATAGGGTCTCGAAAGGGGATTTCCCATGAACGAGACAGTCAAACACGCCCATCGAAATGAACCGGTTTCCATTCCCGCGGAGGGCATGACCTGCGCTTCCTGCGTGCGGCGGGTGGAACCGGCTGCCGCCGAGGTGCCCGGTGTCATGTCGAGTTCCGGGAACTTCGCCACGAAGAAGCTTACCGTCGACCCCGCCGAGGGGTTTTCGGCGCGCACGCCTGGCGCCGCCATCAAGAAGGGCGGGTATGATATCGCGCCGGAGCGGCAGGAATTTACGGTGGAAGGCGTGCAGGACGAGGCGCAGGCCGGGCGGCTGAAGGCCGTTCTGGAAGCGGTCGCCACCACAATCGCCGTCAAGGTAGACGCGGCTTCAGGCAAGGTCTCGGTGGAAACGATCGGCGGCCGGCGCGAACGGGACGCATTGGTGGAAACGGCAAAGCTTGCCGGGTTCGCGCTGAAGACACCGAAACCGCACGATCATTCCGCCCATCACAATCATAACCAGCACCAGGGACATCATGAGGGCCATGGTCAGATGGCGGGCGAAACCGGCGGCCATGACCATATGCAGCATGCGGGTGAGGAGGGCGCGCTGAAACGCGACCTGACGATTGCCGCGATCCTGACCGCGCCGCTTTTCGTGCTGGAAATGGGCGGCCATCTCTATGAGCCGATGCATCACTGGCTGATGGGTCTCATCGAGACGCAGAACCTCTATTACATCTATTTCGTGCTGGCGACGGCGGTGATCTTTGGGCCGGGCCTGCGCTTTCTCAAGACCGGTTTTCCCGCTTTGCTGCGCGGTGCGCCGGAAATGAATTCTCTTGTGGCGCTGGGCGTGACGGCGGCCTACGCCTATTCCGTCGTGGCGACCTTCGCGCCCGATCTACTGCCGGAAGAGGCACAGTTCGTCTATTATGAAGCGGCAACCGTCATCGTCACGCTGATCCTGACCGGGCGGCTTCTCGAAGCCCGCGCCAGCGGCCGCACAGGAGACGCCATCCGCAAGCTGATGAGCCTGCAGGCGAAGACCGCCCGTGTGGAGCGCGACGGCGCCACCATCGATATTTCCCCCGATGATCTGGTGGCCGGCGATATCGTCGTCATCCGTCCCGGCGAAAGGCTGGCGGTGGATGGCGAAGTCGTCGAAGGCTCGTCCTATGTCGATGAATCGATGATTTCAGGCGAGCCGGTGCCGGTGGAAAAGACGGTCGGCGCAACGGTCGTCGGCGGCACCATCAACAAGACTGGCGCCTTCAAGTTCAAGGCGACCAAGGTGGGCGCGGATACCATGCTGTCGCAGATCATCCGCATGGTGGAGGAGGCTCAAGGGTCCAAGCTGCCGATCCAGCTGCTGGTGGACCGCGTCACTGCGCTCTTCGTGCCCGTTGTCATTGCCATTGCGGTGCTGACCTTCATCGTCTGGGCGATATTCGGCCCGGAACCCGCCTATACATTCGCCCTGGTCAATGCGGTCGCGGTGCTCATCATCGCCTGCCCCTGCGCCATGGGTCTCGCCACGCCCACCTCTATCATGGTCGGCACCGGCCGGGCGGCGGAGCTGGGCGTGCTGTTCCGCAAGGGACAGGCCCTGCAGGAGCTGCGTTCGGCTGAAATCGTTGTGGTCGACAAGACCGGCACTGTGACCAAGGGCCGCCCGGAACTGACGGACCTCGTGGTGGCGGAAGGATTTGCCGAAAACGAGGTTCTGGCGCTCGTCGCCGCCGTCGAGGGCCGCTCGGAGCATCCGATTGCCGAAGCCATCGTCCGGGCTGCGGAAGACCGGAGTGTGGTAGCGGGAGAGGGACTTGAACCTCCGACCGTTGAAAATTTCGAAAGCGTCACGGGTTACGGTATCGCCGCCAACGTCAATGGCCGCAGGGTCGAAGTTGGCGCGGATCGCTTCATGGCGAAACTCGGCCATTCCGTCGATATCTTCGCGGATGCGGCGGCAAGGCTGGGTGACGAGGGCAAGACGCCGCTTTATGCCGCCATCGACGGCAGGCTGGCGGCTGCGATCGCCGTCGCCGATCCGCTGAAACCATCGAGTGTTGCCGCCATCAGGGCGCTGCAGGCGATGGGCATCGAAGTGGCCATGGTGACGGGCGACAATGCCCGCACGGCCAATGCAATCGCCCGGCAGGTCGGCATTTCCCGCGTGGTGGCGGAAGTGCTGCCCGAGGGCAAGGTGAAGGCGATCCACGAGATGCGCGCAGGCGGCAAGGTGCTCGCCTTTGTCGGCGACGGCATCAACGATGCGCCGGCGCTGGCCGAGGCCGATATCGGTATCGCCGTCGGTACGGGAACGGATGTCGCCATCGAAAGCGCCGATGTGGTGCTGGTCGGCGGCGATCTCATGGGTGCGGTCAACGCCATCGAGATGAGTCGCGCAACCATCCGCAACATCAAGGAAAACCTGTTCTGGGCTTTCGGCTACAACGTGGCGCTGATACCGGTTGCGGCGGGCGTGCTTTATCCGGCCTTCGGCATCACGCTGTCGCCGATGATCGGCGCGGGGGCAATGGCGCTGTCCAGCGTCTTCGTTCTCGCCAATGCGCTGAGGTTGAAACGGGCGAAGGTTGCACACAGGGAGGTGACATCGTGAATATCGGCCAGGCATCGGAAGCATCGGGCGTTTCCGCCAAGATGATCCGTTATTACGAGCAGATTGGCCTCATCACCCCCGCCGCCCGCACCGGCAATAATTACCGGGTCTATGGCGAGCAGGACGTGCACAATCTGCGCTTCATCAAGCGGGCGCGCACGCTCGGTTTCTCGCTGGAGGAGACCGAGACGCTGCTGAAACTCTGGCAGGACAAAAGCCGTGAGAGTTCGGCGGTGAAGGAAATTGCGCTCGTCCACATCGCTGATCTCGAACAGAAGATCGCCGAGATGAAGAGCATGGTGAAGACGCTGTCCCATCTCGCCCATTGCTGCGGCGGCGACCACCGGCCCGACTGCCCCATCCTCGATGATCTCGCCGGCGCTGAGAAGAACGACGCCAGGCCTGTGCGAACCCACTGAACTTTATGACAACCGGCGCGAAAATATCGCTACCGGCCAGAAGGAGAAAACCATGGGTGCAACCACCTTCCTCATTCCAGACATGACCTGCGGCCATTGCGAAAAGACGCTGCGCGGCGCTCTCACTGAGGTGCTTCCCGATGCCGCCGTCAGCATTGATCTTTCCGCCCACCGGCTCACGGTAACGGGCGACGCCGCAACTGCGGAAGCGGCGATCCGCGAAGCCGGTTATTCGCCGGAAAGGGCGGGTTGAAGCATCTCGTTGCTGGAATGAACAGGAAAGATGTGCTACTGAGTAGCATGATCTGTCCTGTCGAGGGAGTGCCACAATGTCCGTTAAGGCGTCAGTTTCCATCTCCGATCAACAGGACAGCTTCGCGCGCAGGCTGGTGGAGGAAGGGCGTTACGCCAGCCTCAGTGCCGTCGTCCAGCGTGGGCTGGAACTGCTTCGGCAGGAGACCGAGTTGAGGGACGCCGAGCTTGCTGCGCTTCGCGACCTGCTGGCAGATCGTAAGCAGGACGACTTCGTCTCCGTTGAGGAAGGTAAACAAAGAACAGCAGCCATGATAGCGGCCAGAAAGGCCGGCTATGGCCTATAAGGTCCTGCGTTCAACACAGACAGATCAAGACCTCGGCCTCATTCTCGACCATCTCATCCAGTCCTATCTCGACCTCGGCGACGCCTTGCCAGCAGCTTTCACGCGCGCTGTACGACGCGTGGGGTCGATTGAAGCGGATATGGAAGCGCTTCACAAAGCGCCCTTCGAGGGAACATTGTTGCCCGAAATATTACCCGGCCTACGCCGGGTAACGAAAAATCAGGCTGTCTTTTATTTCGATATCGATGAGGGTGAAAAGACCGTGCGTATTCTCGCGGTCTTTTCCGGCGGGCAGGATCATCTACGCTATATGCTCACGCGCCTCGTGTCCGGTCGCACCGTCAGTCTTCCCTAAACCTCGTCGAAAGCCCCGCCTTCCCGTGAGGGATTGCGGTTGATCACCCGTTCCTCGGCATCGTTGGGCAGGGCCTCGTCACTTTCCTGATAGGGGTCGTCCTCGGTCTCGGCCTCTTCTTCCTCGATTTCCTGTTCGATGGATTGCGGAATCTCTCCCTTGGCGGGAAGGGCGTCGATGTCGAGATCGAGCAGATCCTCGTCCATGGCGTCTTCGTTAAGGGGCAGGATTTTCTTGCGGTCCATGACGGTATCCTTTCTGTCGGTTCTTCGGCAAACGAGCGGGCGCGCGGAGGGTTCCTGCCGCGCGAGAATTCCTTCAGAACAAATGACCTGAAAAAGCCGTCTTGACCTCAATGGCGCTTGAGGTTCTAGTTTGCCGGCCGTACCCGAAAAAATGGAAAGGATACGGCTTTGTCGAGTATCGAAATGGCGGAGAAAAACGGCTGGAGCGAATTGCTGAGCGGGGCGAATCTCTCGCTTCTGACCGTCATCTCCTTCGGTATCGGCCTGCACGCTTTTAATCAGGTCGCTGTCGTGACGGCCTTGCCCGTGGCCGTGAACGAAATCGGCGGCGCGGGTTTTGACAGCTGGGCCTATAGTCTTTATTTCGTCGGTTCCGTGGCGGGCGGTGTCACCGCCGTGCTGTTTCGCGAACGTTTTGGCGCGCGCACCGTCCTGCTTCTGTGCTGCCTGATCTTTTCCTTCGGTTCGGTTCTCTCGGCAATCGCCGGCGACTTCTTGTGGGTCGTCGTTGGCCGGGCCTTGCAGGGACTGGCGGACGGGCTGATCGTCGCCGTGTGCTACAGTCTCATTCCCGCCGGTTTCCGCTCCGGCCTGTTGCCGAAGGTCTTCGCCATCGAGGCGGCGATCTGGGCGGTCGCCTCCTTCATCGGCCCGCTGACCGGCGGTTTTGCCACCGAACACATCTCCTGGCGCGCCACCTTCCTGTTGTCGGCGCCGCTGATCCTGCTGCTTCTGGCCTATACCACCATTGCCGTCTCCGCCGAGCGGCCGGTGGCGGCGACGCGCAAACCGCTGGTGCCGCTGGTTTTCTGCCTTGTCGGCGCATTGGCCTTTTCCGCTCCTTCCGCCTTCGAGGATGCGAGCCTGCGGGCGATTTCCCTGCTGGCGGGGGCGGTGCTGTTGTGGGCGTCGCTGCGGGCTGGCCCACGGCCTTCCGTCGGATTGTTCCCGAAGAATTCCTTCCGGCTGAAGACGGTGCTCGGCAGCGGTTTCTGGGTGCTGTTCCTGATGTCCTATGCCCATGCGCTGGGCAGCGTCTATCTCGCTTATGTCGCTATCAATCTCTGGCAGCATGAGCCCACCTTTGCCGGTTTCATCGTGGTGACGATGCCGCTTGCCTGGAGCTTCGTGGCAATGCTGATCGGCAGCCTGCGCTCTAGCCGCCTGCGGGAACTGTGCCTGCATTACGGTCCCTACCAGATGGTGCCGGGCTGCGCCCTGCTGGGGCTGGGGCTGGCGACCGGCAACTGGGGAGAAATGCTGCTCGGGCAAATCCTGATCGGATCGGCCTTCGGCATGTCCTGGGCCGGCATCAGCCAGGCGGCAATGGAAGCAGCGCCGGAAGAGGAACGCAAGATGACGGGTGCGCTTTTGCCGACGGTCGCGACGCTCGGCTCTGCGGCCGGTGCTGGCGCAAGCGGCACTGTCGCCGCCGCCAGCGATCTCGTGGCGCAGATCGAGCGTGCGGATGTGACGATGCCGATGGTTTATCTTTATGGGCTGGGTGTGGTCGTATCGCTGCTGGCGATCATGACCGCCAGCGGGTTGCGGGGTGAAAGGCGCTAGAGCATTTCCAAAAAAAGTGGAACCGGGTTTTCCGTCCGGAAATGCGACCCAACAAAGTGAAAGGCCCTTCGCGGCCTTGATCAGGACTGGGTGGCGGCGATGGTGATCGCCGCCAGATAAACGACGAAGGACATAATGGCGATTGCGCCGATAATGATGATGATGCCCTTGCCGGCGCGTTTCTTCTCTGCCTTGTTTTCATTGGCTTCGGTTGGAAACAGGATCGGATCGCTGGTGTCGCGGATTTTGGTCATGCCGTTTCTCCTTTCGGCGGATTGGGCGGTTTCGGTCTATCAACCGCCCAATCCGTCAAAAGGTTCCTCACGGTTTCAGCGCCCAGCTGGTGGCATGCACCACCGCGCCGGGGGCGGCCTTCAGCAGCGCCGAGCGCACGGGTTCGAAACCTTCGATGCGCTTGGTGCCCACATATCGCCCGCGATTGGCGAAGACCTCAATCGAGCCATAATCGAGAAAGATGCGGATGCGGGATGCCTTGGCTCCCCGGGCGATATAATGCGGCGAGGGGCCGTCGCGCCCGTCCTCATGGCAGATCCACAGCCCCGTTTCATCGGAAACGACGCCAAGCTTAACCGTCGGATGATCGAGCATCAGTTCGAAGGGCGCGCCGGGTGAGGCAAGCTCGAACAATATTTCCACCGCCCCGTTGATGAAGGTGACGCGTTCGCCGGCGGCAAGCCGCGTGCGGTCGAGAATATGGCTGCGCAGGCTTTCCGCCGCGCCGATGGGCGGGGTCAGAAGCTCGCCATTCACATAATGAATCCGGCGCGGCAGCGTCATCGAGGTCGGGAAATCGATCTCCGGATTGGCATCCGCCCAGTTTGCCAGCCAGCCCATGCCGATGATGCTGTCGCCATCGAGAAAGGCCTGGAAGGCGTAATTATCGGTGCCGAAATCCAGCTCCTGCCCGGATTCCTTGGTGAAGGCTTTGCCGTCAACCCAGCCGACATCGGCCATAGTCAGGTTCTTGCGGCCGGTCTCCGGGTCCTCCGAATGCATCAGCCCGTAGATCAACACCCAGCGGGTGGACCGGGCATTGACCGGGCCATCGAGCGGCAGCAGGCAGGGGCATTCGATGGCCGTTGTCTTGTAGCGTGTTTCCACCCAGAGTTTGCCGACATAGGTCCAGCCCGATGCCGCCGTGGGGTCGAGCGTTTCGTAGAGCAGAATGACGCCGCCGCCATCGCTCTGGCTGCCAAGCACCATTTTCCACAGGCCATCCGGGCCACGAAAGACGTAAGGGTCGCGGAAATCCGGTGTCAGCCCCTGTCCGTCCGGCCGGGTGCCGAGAATGACCTCGGCCTGCCCAGCCATGATGAGATCGGACGAGGTGGCGGTCAGCTGTATCTGCTGCTCGGGAATGCGGTCCTGCACCTGCTCGGTGAAGAAGACGCGGATGCCGGTGCCTTCCACCAGCGGAATCGTCGAGCCGGAATAGGCGCCACCGCGCTTGTCCGGCCGCGTCGTCAGATCCTCTGAAGGGAAGAGGAAGATCGGCAGGTGCCGCCAGCGAAGGTAATCGGAGGAGACGGCATGGCCCCAATGCATGGTGTTCCAGCGCAGCCCGTGAGAATAATGCTGATAAAACAGATGCGGGCGGCCCTCAAAGCGGCCAAAGCCGTTCGGGTCGTTCATCCAGCCAAAGGGCGGACGGAAGTGATAGCTGCCGGGAAGTTCGGGCGCGGCATTATCAGGCTTGGTATGGACAACGGTGATGCCAGTTTCGAGCACATCGGACGCGGTGAACCAGTAGATGACGGAAACGGCTGTGGTCACCGTGTCGTAACTCAGTTCCACATGGCCGCCGCCAAACACCTGGTAGATTCGAAAACCGAACTCTTCCGTATTGACGCTTGAAACTTCAGCGAATTTTCCATTCTGATTGGAAAAGGAGACGGCGCCGGGCTCGGCATCTTTTTTCGCCTTCAGCCAGACATGGAAGGTGGCGTTGACAGGCAGTTCGGTGTGGAGGGTGCGGATGGCGCTTTCCGGTTCGGCTGCGGCTTCAACAACGGTCATTGCTTTTCCTTTCCGTTCGGCATTCTGCTGGTCAAGCATAGGAACGATGATGGCGCGGGAAAGTTCATTGCGCAAAATTGAATGAAGCCATGGACGAGGCGCGGCATTTATCGCTCGCATCCGTCGCCTTCCGGCCCCATATAGGGGCAAAGCAGGGAGTTTATCCGTGATGAAATTCGACAATTCCTATGCCCGCCTGCCGGAACGCTTCAGCGCCGCCGTGCTGCCGACGCCGGTGAAGGCGCCGCGCCTCATCGCTTTCAATCGCGGGCTGGCCGACGAACTCCTTCTCGATGTGGCCGGCCTTGATGATGAAAGGCTGGCGGCGATCTTTTCCGGCAATGTCGTGCCGCAGGGGGCCGAGCCGCTGGCCATGGCCTATGCCGGCCACCAGTTCGGCGGCTTCGTGCCGCAGCTGGGCGATGGCCGCGCCATTCTGCTTGGTGAAGTGATCGACAGTAACGGCAACCGCCGCGATATCCAGCTCAAGGGCTCCGGCCCGACGCCGTTTTCACGCAGGGGAGACGGCCGTGCGGCCCTTGGCCCGGTGCTGCGCGAATATATCGTGTCGGAAGCGATGTTTGCGCTTGGCATCCCCGCCACGCGGGCGCTTGCGGCCGTCCTCTCCGGCGAAAGGGTGCAGCGCGAAGTCGGCCTGCCGGGCGGCGTCTTCACCCGCGTTGCGGCAAGCCATATCCGTGTCGGCACTTTCCAGTTCTTCGCCGCGCGCGAGGATGACGAGGCGATCAAAAACCTCGCGGACTACGTGATCGACCGTCATTATCCCGAGGCGAAAGAGGCAGACAATCCTTACCTCGCCCTGCTGCGCGGCATCGCCGGGAGGCAATGTGAACTCATCGCCCGATGGATGATGGTGGGTTTCATCCATGGCGTGATGAATACCGACAATATGGCGGTCTCCGGCGAAACCATCGATTTCGGCCCCTGCGCTTTCCTCGATGAATATCACCCCAACAAGGTCTTCTCCTCCATCGATGCACAGGGCCGTTACGCCTTCAACAATCAGCCGGGCATCGCGCAATGGAACATCGCAAGGCTGGCGGAATGCCTGCTGCCGCTGCTCGATCCGCAAGTGGAAAAAGCCGCCGAACTCGCCAATGCCGTTCTCGCCGATTTCGCCGCCGCCTTTCCCCAACGCTGGCTTACCGGCATGCGCGAAAAGCTTGGCCTGACGACTGAGGAAGAGGGCGACATGGATCTGGTGCAGGCGCTGCTGGCGCTGATGCAGGCATCTGAAGCGGATTATACGCTGACCTTCCGGCGTCTTTCCCATGCGGCCAATGGCGACGCCGAGCCATTCCGCGGCATGTTCATCGATATCGCGGGGGCGGACGAATTTCTCACCCGTTGGCGGGAAAGAGCCGGTCGTGAGGGTATTTCCGATTCCGAAAGGTCAGGCGCGATGCTCTCTGCCAATCCCGCCATCATCCCGCGCAACCACCGTATCGAGGAACTGATCGAAGCGGCGGTGGAAGAGGATGATTTCGAGCCCTTCCACGCCATGCTGAAGGCGATTGCGACGCCTTTCGAGGAGCGGCCGGATAATTTCGTCTATATGCAGCCGCCGATGAGCCATGAGCGGGTGTTCAGGACGTTTTGCGGGACGTAATGGATTCGTCACCTTCGCCGTCATGCCGGACTTGATCCGGCATCCAGCCGCCGCGCGTCTGCGCGGCGAGAAGGGTTTTTCAGCCCAGGGACTTGGGCTGGCTGGATACCGGCTCGAAGCCGGTATGACGGAGGAATGGGAGGAGATATTTTTTCGCCCGGTTTATATTTCTCACCCAACCCGCGCCAGCGGCTCATGCGAGCCATAATACCGGCCAAACCGGTTTTCGAGGAACTTCGGCAGCGCCACTTCCTCCTGTCGAACGAAGCCCTTCTGCGGCAGGGCGCCTTCCGCGAGCAGGTCGAGAACCGTGCAGATGCCGGCGGCGGTAGTGATCTGGATGGCGCTCATCATGCGGCCGGAAACCGGGCCGGCATAGACCTTGTTGGCATAGGTTTCCTGCAGGAAGCGGCCGTTGCGGGTGCCGCAGACGGTGACGAAGACGATGACCACATCCTGCATGGTGCCGGGCAGGGCGTTTTCGAACAGGTCCTTCAGCACATCGCGGCGGTTGCGCAGGTTGAGGGCATTCAGAAGCGCCTTCATGATCGCCACATGGCCGGGATAACGGATAGTGCGGTAGTTCATGGTCCGCACCTTACCTTCCAGCGTCGCGCAAAGCGTACCGAGACCGCCCGAGGTGTTGAACGCCTCGTAGGTGATGCCATCGAGCGAGAACTCCTCGCGCTCCTCAAGGGCCGGAACGGCGGTGAGGCGGCCTTCGACGATCGCTTCGCAGGGCTCGATATATTCGTTGATCAGCCCATCGGTGCTCCAGGTGAGGTTGTAGTTGAGCGCATTGGACGGATATTGCGGCAGAGCGCCGACGCGCATGCGCACGCTGTCCAGCTTGTCGAACTTGGCGGCGAGATCGGCAGCGACGATGGAGATGAAGCCGGGGGCGAGGCCGCATTGCGGAATGAGCGCGGTTTCGGCCGTTTCCGCCAGCGCCTTGACCTTGCGGGTGGATTCCACGTCTTCGGTGAGATCGAGATAATGCGTGCCGACGGCAACGGCCGCTTCGGCAATACCCGCCGTCAGGTGGAAGGGGGCGGCGGAGAGCACGGCGAATTTGCCTTTTAGCAGTGCTTCCAGAGCGGGACGGTCGGTAATGTCGACGATTTCGGTGTCGACCCGTTCATGCGCCGGCACATTGGCCAGCTGATCGGCTGAACGATCGGCAACCGTGATGCGATAATCGCCGGTGGCGGCCAGCATCCAGGCGATTGCCGAACCGATATTGCCCGCGCCGATGACGACAATGTTTTTCATGTTTTTGTTCCCCGCAGTAAATTCGCATGTCTGCGCACCGGATGCGCTTTAAAGACAGAATGCCAGCTTTTTTTGACGATTCGCAGCTTCACTATGTGCGGATAGATGGTTAATATTGAGCAATTAGACGACAGGATTGGTCACTATGACGATTGCCGACAAGGACCGGGCGCTGCTCGCCCTGCTTTCCGAAAATGCCCGCATGCCGGTGGCAGAGCTGGCGCGCAAACTCGGCCTTTCGCGCACCACGGTGCAGGCCCGCATTGAGCGGCTGGAGGCGGACGGGGTGATTGCCGGTTATGGCTTGAGGCTTTCGGAAAGCTATCTTTCCGGGCTGGTGCGCGCCCATGTGCTGATCACCATCGCGCCGAAGGCGCTGCCCGGCGTGACGGCGGCACTTGCCGCCATCAAGGAGGTGACGACGCTGCATTCGGTGAGCGGGACCTTCGATCTCATCGCCATTCTGGCCGCTCCTTCGATCCTCGACCTCGACCGGTTGATCGACAGGATCGGCGCGCTTGACGGCGTGGAGCGGACGTTGTCGTCGATCATTCTTTCGACGCGGATTTCGCGGTAGGGATTTTGGGGAGTGCGACAGGCGCAAAGCCCGGTGGGTGCGCGCGATACTTTCTTCTTCCCTCATCCCTGTGACAAGCACAGGGATGAGGGAAGTAAAGGACGGTGACCTTACCCTAAACCACCGCCCGCTCATCATAAGCCCTCTGCGCCGCCATCACCGCGTCGATATTGCCCTCCGCCCAATGGGCAAGTGCCGCCACCGTGTCGGTCAGCGTCCGCCCCAGCGGCGTCAGCGAATATTCGACCGTCACCGGCACAGTCGGAAAGACCTGCCTCGAAATCAGCCCGTCGCGTTCGAGCTTCTTGAGCGTCTGCGACAGGACCTTTTGCGAAATGCCCTTGATCTCCCGCCGCAGCAGGTTGAAGCGCACCGCCTCCACCCGCAGCCGGTCGAGGATCAGCAGCGCCCATTTGTCGGCGATCCTGTCCAGCACCATGCGAGTGGGGCAGCGGTCTTCATAGACGTCATAGATACGTTCCATGGGTTTGTTCCGTCGTTTCAGGGCCATGCCGGTTTCCGCGAGGATACCAGATAACCGAAAAGTGCTCTCTTTTCATGATTTCGTAAACACAGTACCTGTGTTTTCGAAACATGGTTTCCATTAGATACTACGGAGATTTGAGATGGCAGGCAAGATACTCGTAATCGGTTCCACCGGCACCATCGGCACGCCGCTGGTGAAAGCGCTTCTTTCCAAGGGCGAAAGCGTTAAGGCGGCCTCGCGTAGCGGCAACGCCACGGGCGGCGCGGAAGGTGTGCGTTTCGATTATACCGACGCATCGACTTATGCGGATGCCTTCGATGGCGTTGACCGTCTGTTCCTCATCCTGGCTGGCGGTCGTCTGGATGCCATCGACGCGCTGACGCCCGTTGTCGAGGAGGCCGCGCGCCGCAAGGTGAAGATCGTGTTCCTCAGCGTCCTCGGCGTCGATGCCGATGATTCCATTCCCTATCGCCAGATCGAGCTGAAGATCATCGCTTCGGGCACGCCTCACGTCATCCTGCGCCCCAACTGGTTCGCCGATAATTTCCACAGCTACTGGAAGGCGGGCATCGACCATGGCCAGATCGCCGTTCCGGCGGGCGAGGGTAAGTCGAGCTTTATCGATGTTCGCGATATCGCCGACAGCGCCGCTGCCGCGCTGACCTCTGACGCCTTCAATGGCAAGGCTTTCAACCTGACGGGGCCGAAAGCCTTCGGTTACGGGGAGGCCGCTGCGCTCATTTCACAGGCGATCGGCAAGCCGGTTTCTTACGCTGCCGTTTCGGATGAGGTCTTCATCGGCATTCTCACCGGCGCGGGCGTGCCGCAGGACTACGCCTCGTTCCTCGCCTCGATCTTTTATCCCGTGCGCGAAGGCTGGACGGCCGTGGTGACTGGCGATGTCGAAACGTTGACCGGCCACGCTCCGCGTTCACTGGAGACCTATATCGCCGACAATCTGGACCGGCTGAAGGGCTGAAGCTCCAAGCGAGCCCGCCGCGCTCACGCCGGATCGGTGGAACCGCGGCGGGCTTTGAAGAGCATCTTCAGCCGCTGGATTTCCTCAGGGCTCCAGCCACCCGGCGCGGTTACTTCCGTCCATGCATCGATATAATGTTCCGGCGCATAGACATGGCCGTAACCGATCGGTGCTGTGGTGGCGGCGGCGACATCGAGACCGAGCTGCAGCAGGGTCACCACCGGGAACCAGCGGAAGGATGTGGAAACGTCAGGCCCGTGATGCACCATCCATTGCGGCCGCCGGTAAAGTGAGGCGGCCTCGAAGAAGGTTATGGGGTCGCTGGCATATTGCAGATAGACGATCCGCATCGGCCCCCATTCCGCATCGGGCATATGGGCTGTCGTATATTGGTTGGCGAAGCGGATGACGGAGGAATCACGGAAACGCGGCAGCCATTCCGGCGTGCCCTTCACCCGGCCATTGGTGGCCATGCGCCATGTCGGGCTGGAAAAGGGCGGACCGCTCCACAACGCGCCCTGGAAGGGGTCTGCCAGCACATCGTAGAGATCGGAGGATTTCTGCGAATTGAGCGAACCGAGGCTGAGGCCATGCAGGTAAAGCTTCGGCCGCGTTTCCTTCGGCAGCGTGGTCCAGTAGCCATAGACGGCCTCGAACAAGGCACGCGCGGTCTCGACACCGTAGTCCGGCTCCGTCAGCAAGGCGATCCAGCTGGAAAGATAGGAATATTGCACGGCGACGCTGGCGATATCGCCGTCATGCAGATATTCGACCGTATCGAGCGCTTCCGGATCGATCCAGCCGGTGCCGGTGGGAATGACCACCAGAAGCACCTTGCGTTCGAAAGCGCCGACCCGTTTCAATTCCTCCAGCGCTAAGGCCGCTCTTTCTTCCGGCGTCGAAGCCGAGTTGAGGCCCGCATAGACCCTGAGCGGTTCCTTTGCCGGGCGATGGGTGAAGGCGGATATGTCTGCGCCATCAGGGCCTTCGGCGACGAATTCGCGGCCGCGTCGGCCGAGCGATTCCCACGCCATCAGCGAGGCGCTGCTGCCGGTCTTGAGCGGATCGGAAGGGCGCGGCACGTCAGGCTCGATCAGCGCATCCACCTGTTTCAGCGAAGAATCCGCAAATCTGAGACCGATATCGAAGATCAGCCCGTTCAGCAGCATCCATGAGAGGACGATTGCTGCCGCGATGCCGAGCACATTGGCAAGTCTGCGCGGCAGGAAATGACCGCTGCGCGCCGCAAAGAACCGGCGGATAAGCTGGAAAAGCCGGCCTGCGCCGATAAGTACGGCGGCGACCAGCACGGCAAGGCCGCCGGTCTTGGTGGGGTGGGCGCTGGGCAGCGGATCGAGCTCCATCAGAACGCGGATGGAATTCTGCCAGTCCTTCGCCTGCCATAAAAACGCGATTGCGGTGATGGCGGCGGCGAGCGCGATGAGAAAGCGAATGCCGCGCATATTGTGGCGCGAGGGCTCGGGCAGTTCGAGATAGGCCCAGACGGCATGCAGGGCGACACCGATCAAATAACCGATGGCAAAGGAAAAGCCGCACAGCACACCCTGCATCAGCCAGGTTCGCGGCAGGAGCGACGGGGTAAGTGAGGCGCAGAACAGAATAGCGCCAAAGACGATGCCGGTTGCCGAAAGGCCCGCAAACAACCGCCCAACCCATTGTTTCACCAACTTGACTCGCCCCTTCTGCTCACCATCTGGCATCGAGTGTAATATGTGGCGGACGAGGGTGCAAATCCTGTGGTGAGGACAAAAATCACGATAATAGGAAAATAATCCTTTACAGCGTGACGGTGGTTTGATAGTGTTTGGCTACAGTCGGAGATTTGCGGCTGGGTCGCGGTTGGTTCAGAAATATAAGAGCGCTGGATTTTACGAATAACAAGGCTTTGCTCTCTTCCCCCATTCCTGTGACAAGCACAGGAATGAGGGCTGTGTGAGGCACCACCCGCAAATGAACCGCGTCGCATGCCCATGTTCATCTCCATTTCCCTCCCAGGCCAATCCGATGACTAATGCTCATAATTGCGACCCGGCACTCTACGGAGCCTGGCCGGACAGGCCTGCTTATGCGGATGAGGCCGCGCCTGAGATCAAATCGCGGGCAGACAGGCTGGCCGCCGAAGATGCGGCGCGCAACGGCAGTCTGCGGCAATTGCTGAACGAGCTGACGGAGGAGATGCGCGATCAAGTCTGCATGTATCGCAATCTTCGGCAGTCGGGCGAGGCGGGGCCTTTGCCTGACGCCGACGGCCCGGAAGGCAAGCAGGCCCGTGCCGATGTGAAAGTTGCAACGGATCAGCTGTCGCTCATCGTCCGCACTCTGGAGCGGATCGACGCGCTGCAACGGGTGCTGGCGGAAGAGCGGCAAGCGCTGATGGGCGAGGATGAAAACGATACGCAGGATTATGAGGCGGCGGTGGCGCATTTCCTCAAACGCATCGACGAGCTGGCCGAGCAGAAATGCCGCGAGAGGCTGGAGGCGATGGCTGCGTCCGGCATTCCGGCGGGGTCTGACTGAGGTATGGCGGACGTTTTGACCGAAGCGCGCCTTCAGGCGCAGGTCTTCAACCTCCTGCGCGACTGGCGTTTCATCGGCAACCTGCCGCAGCAGCCGCCGGAAGGCGACTGGCGGACATGGCTGCTGATCGGCGGGCGTGGCTCCGGCAAGACCCGCGCAGGGGCGGAATGGGTGCATCATGTCGCCTCCGCCGGCAAGCAGTCGGATTTGCGCATCGCGCTTGTTGCCGAGACGCTGGGCGACGCCCGCGAGGTGATGATCGACGGCATTTCCGGCATCTGCCGCATCGCCCGCCGCCATCGCCCCGCCTTCGAGGTGTCGCGCCGGCGGCTGCTCTGGCCGAATGGCGCGATGGCACAGGTGTTTTCCTCGGAAGACCCGGAAAGCCTGCGTGGCCCGCAATTCCACATGGCCTGGGCGGATGAGCTCGGCAAATGGAAATATCCGCAGGAAACCTGGGACATGCTGCAATTCGGCCTGCGTCTGGGTGAGGTCCCCCGGCAATTGGTGACCACCACGCCGCGGCCCATTCCGCTGCTGAAGGCGCTTCTCGCCGACCCCTCGACACGGGTGGCGCGGATGCCGACGGCGATGAATGCGCGGAATCTCTCGCCCGGTTTTCTGAAAGCCATGCAGGACCGTTACGGCGGCACGCGGCTGGGGCGTCAGGAAATCGGCGGCGAATTGATCGATGAGCGCGAGGGCGCGCTGTGGAAACGCGCCGATCTGGAAGCGATCATCGATGCGGGACATGAACCGCTTGCGCGCATCGTCGTGGCGGTAGATCCGCCCGCAGGTGCCGGTGAACATTCCTGCTGCGGCATTGTCGTGGCGGGGCTCGGCATATCCGGGCGTCTTACGGTGCTGGCAGATTGTTCGGTGGAGGGTGAAACGCCGGCCGGCTGGGCCCGCGCCGTGGTCGCCGCCTTTCGCGGCCACGAGGCGGACCGGGTCGTTGCAGAAGTCAATCAGGGCGGAGAGATGGTTCGGGCCATGCTGCAGAGCGTGGACGCCAACCTGCCGCTGACACTGGTGCGGGCAAGCCGCGGCAAGTTCACCCGCGCCGAACCGGTTGCGGCACTCTACGAGCAGGGCAGGGTGTGCCACGCCGCACGGTTTGAAAAGCTCGAAGACCAGATGACGGATTTCGGGCCGGATGGTCTTTCTTCAGGACGCTCGCCCGACCGGCTGGATGCGCTCGTCTGGGCGATCACGGCGTTGACGACCATGGTGGTGAGTGAACCGAAGGTGCGGGGGATGTGAGGTCAGCAACGATTGGCTCCCGTGAATGAGAGCCAATTACCGGTCGAGCGGATGCCGCCTGTTTCTTCTCCCCGGCGGGGAAAAGAAAAGCGGGGTACCGTCAACGCCCGAGTTCGGGCGTCTGGCGGATATTACTTCTTCGGGGATTGTGCCGGCTTCGGCTGGGAGCCGGTTTCGCGCATCTGGCGCCACTCGTTTTCGAGCCGGTCATAAACGGTCTGGGGGATTGTCGCTGTCATGGCATTCCTCCTTGAATGGTTAACGCTGCAGGATTGCGCGGTGAATGGAGTTAGCGCGCTAAGGTTCCGGAATTCAAGGAATTTTTTACCCCAAAACCACGGGGCGCGGATTAAAATCGATTAAGGTTTTTTCAAATCGATTTAGTTCCGGCGACTGTCATGTGGAAAAACCCGGCGTCGTATCGCCCATCATTTTCAGGAGCAGTCATGGCCTATGACGAGGCGCGATTCTTCGCGTCGGCGCGGATTTCTATTTTTCGCGGTCGCCTGCGCACCGCCCAGCTTGCCGGCACGAAAACGATGCTGGCAGGGTTCGAAAAGGCGATGCCGGGCGGCGATCCGCGCTGGCTCGCCTATATGCTGGCGACGGCCTTTCACGAGACGGCAGCGACCATGCAGCCCGTGCGCGAAACCCTGGCGGCAAGCGACGCGGAAGCGATGACAAGGCTCGACCGCGCCTTTGCGGCGGGCAGGTTGCCCATGGTGCGCAAGCCCTATTGGCGGCCGGACACCGAGGGTAAGAGCTGGCTGGGGCGCGGCTTCGTGCAGCTGACGCATCGGCGCAATTACGAGGCCATGTCGGCGCTGACTGGCGTTGACCTTCTGGAGCGGCCGGAGCGGGCCATGGAGGCGGAGGTGGCCACCACGATCCTGATTCACGGCATGTCGGGCGGCGGCTTCACCGGCCGCAGGCTCTCAGATTTCTTCAGCGACAGGCGCGAGGATTGGGATGGTGCCCGGGCCATCATCAATGGCAGCGACAGGGCGCGGCTTGTAGGCGGTTACGGGCGCGCATTTCATCACGCGCTTGTCGCTGCCCGGATTGAACCCGGGCGGGCCAGATGATAACCCGTTACCCGGTACCGAAAAGGCCGCCTTTTTAAGTTTGCATGACAGGTGACCCCGTGATCCGCCATATCGTCTTTTTCACCGTTCCCGAGGAAAACCGCGACGCCGTGCGCAAGGGGCTTTCCGGCCTCACCGCGATACCGCATTCGCTGAAACTGGAAATCGGCGAGAACGTGAAGAAGGACCAATGGGGCAACTCGGTCGATTTCATCGTCTATGGCGAGTTCGAAAACGAGGCGGCGCGGGCGGCTTACAAGGCCGATCCCGCCTATGATCTTTCGACCCGCACGGTAAAGCCGTTGCGCGAGACCCGCGTTGCCGCAGATTTCGACAGCGATACGGCGGTGAAAGCGCCGATCCGGTAACGTCCGCTTCCGCCTGCGAAGGTGGCGCGCATCCGCACGTAGTCTACTGATAACGGGCGCAAACCTTTCCTTTGTCGTGGGGCTGAGGCCCCATCTCCCTCATTCCTGTGCTTGTCACAGGAATCCAGTCGGCGCCTCTGCGCGACGAGAGGACTCTTTTCAGCCCAAAGACTTGGGCTGGCTGGATCCCTGCGACGAGCACAGGGATGAGGGCCGACCAGAGGTCTGAGCGGCCATCAAAACAAGGACAACTCCATGCGATTTCCCTTTTCCCTGCCGCGCAAGCGCCCGGCGGATGGCAGAGCCGTGCCTGAAAGCCGGAAAATGGCTGATGGCTTCATGGCGGTGGCGGTGCAGGGCGGGCAGGCCTTCTGGTCCGGCCGGTCCTATGCCGCACTTGCCCGCGAAGGTTTCATGAAAAACCCGGTGGCGCACCGCGCCGCCCGCATGGTGGCGGAAACATCCGCCTCGGTCAGCTGGCTGCTCTATGATGGCGAAGAGGAACTGGCCGATCATCCGCTGCTGGCGCTGCTTTTAAAACCGAGCGCCCATATGGGCGGGCCGGATTTTTTCGAGGCGCTTTATGGCCACCTCATGCTGGCCGGAAATGCCTATATCGAGCCGTTAACGGTGGGTGGGCAGTTGCGTGAACTGCATCTGTTGCGGCCCGACCGGGTGAGCATCGTCGAAGGATCGGACGGCTGGCCGGTGGCCTTTGATTACCGTGCCGAGGGCCGGGCATCCCGGCGCATCGCCGCCGAGCGCGACGGGCTAGGGCTGTTGCACCTGAAACTCTTTCACCCGCTGGATGACCGGGCGGGTTTTGCGCCGCTCGCTTCCGCAGGGGCCGCGCTTGATCTGCACAATGCAGCAAGCCAGTGGAACAAGCGCCTGCTCGACAATTCCGCCCGGCCTTCCGGGGCGCTGGTCTACCAGCCGAAGGAAGGCGGCAATCTCTCCACCGAGCAATATGAGCGGCTGAAGCGTGAGCTGGAGGAAGGTTATCAGGGGGCGATGAATGCCGGCCGTCCGCTGTTGCTGGAAGGCGTGCTGGACTGGAAGGCCATGGGTCTTTCGCCGCGCGACATGGATTTTCTGGAGGCCCGCAACGGCGCGGCGCGCGATATCGCGCTCTCGCTCGGCGTGCCGCCGATGCTCATCGGCATTCCCGGCGACAATACCTATGCCAATTACCAGGAGGCGAACCGCGCCTTTTATCGTCTGACCGTCCTGCCGCTCGTTTATCGCACGGCGGCGAGGCTCTGCGGCTGGCTTTCTCCGGTCTTCGGCTCGGGGTTGAGGCTCGAACCTGATCTCGACCGGATTGCCGGGCTTGCCGGCGAGCGGGATGCGCTCTGGGCACGCATCGGCGCGGCATCATTCCTGAGCGACGAAGAAAAGCGCGAAGCCGTCGGTTATTGATCACCGACCCGGCGGGATCGAAGCCCCGGCCTCGTGTTCAATCATTTTCTGAAGAAGCGGAATCTCCCTGTGAGGTCTTCCGCACAAGCGATTCCGAAGACTCACAAAATCACCCGGCGCAGGCGCGCAAAAAGCGCCTGCGTGCGACGCGGCGCGTCCGCCCGATAACAACATCCTAGAACGGAATGATTACCCATGTCTGAATTCGCCAATGAGGCCGGCATCTGGGCCGCCCGCATCACCGGCGCCGTGGCGGGCGCGGGTGTGTCGCTCGTCTACCTCCTGCCGAAAAGCAAACGTGAGGCTGCGAGCCGTTTCATCACCGGCGTGTCCTGCGGCATGATCTTCGGCGGGCCGATCGGCCTGTGGATCGTGCAGCAGCTCGATATTGCCGGCGCGCTTTCGGGGCGGGAAATCATGGTGGCGGGGTCCGCCGCCGCCAGCATGGGGGCCTGGTGGGGGCTGGGCGTGCTGGTGCGTATCGCCGACCGTTACAGCGCCCGCCCGCGCGCCTGACACTTCCTTCACATCGCAGGAGTTTTCCATGCACGTTTATCGCGGGTCGCGTCCCGCCACGCGCAAATTCGCCAATCTGGAGCTGCGCGGCATTACCAGCGACGGCACCTTTTCCGGCTATGCCAGCGTCTTCGGCGAGATCGATCTCGGTCAGGATGTCATCGAGCGCGGGGCTTTCCGCCGCTCCATCGAGGAGCGGGGCGCGGCCGGCATCCGCATGCTCTATCAGCACGACCCTGCCGAGCCGATCGGTGCCTGGCGCACCATCCGCGAGGATGAGCGCGGCCTTTATGTCGAGGGCGTCCTCGCGCCCGGCGTCGCCCGCTCCCGCGAGGTGCATTCGCTGATGAAGACCGGCGCGCTGGACGGGCTGTCGATCGGCTTTCGCACCGTACGTTCGAGTAAAGAGGGGCGTTCCAGTAAGGATGGGCGCTCCGGCAAGGCGGCGGGCTCAGGCGTCCGGCGCATTCTGGAGGCCGATCTCTGGGAAATTTCGGTCGTGACCTTCCCGATGCTGCCGTCCGCGCGAGTTTCCGACGTCAAGCACGCCCGCTTCTTCCGCGACCGCGAGACCGAGCTGGTGCGCAACATGCGTCGCGCTGCCCGCTCGCTGTTCGACACGGCATTCAAACGCTGACTTCCGGACAATCACCCACAAGGAAACGACATGACAGAACAGATGACGAAACCGGCCCCGATGACTGTTGCACCGCAGGTGAAGGCCGTGCCCGATACGGTGACGGCCGCCTTCGATGAGTTCATGGAGGCCTTCGAGGCCTTCCGCGAAACCAACGACCAGCGGCTTGCCGATATCGAGCGCAAGATGGGGGCAGATGTCGTGACCCGCGACAAGCTCGACCGTATCGACAGGGCGCTCGACGACAACCGCCGGATCATGGACGATCTGGCGCTGAAAAAGGCGCGCCCCGCGCTTGGCCGCAAGGACGCGCTTTCCCACGATGCCGAGGAGCACAAGGCCGCTTTCGAGGCCTATATCCGCCGCGGTGAGGAAGGCGCGCTGCGCGATCTGGAGGCGAAGGCTTTTGCCGGCTCGACCGGAGCCGATGGCGGCTTCCTGCTGCCGAGCGAGACGGATGGCGAGATCGGCCGGCGCATGACGGCGATTTCGCCGATCCGCGCACTGGCAACCGTGCGGCAGGTTTCCGCCGCCGTGCTGAAGAAACCCTTCTCGCCCGGCGGCATGACGACCGGCTGGGTCTCCGAAACGGCGGCACGACCGCAGACGGCAACGCCGCAGCTTGCCGAGCTTTCCTTTCCAACGATGGAGCTTTACGCCATGCCGGCGGCCACGCAGGGCCTGCTGGATGATGCCGCCGTCGATATCGAGGCCTGGATTGCTTCCGAGGTGGACATCGCTTTCGCCGAACAGGAGGCCGCCGCTTTCATCGCCGGCGATGGCGCCAGCAAGCCCAAGGGTTTCCTCTCCTATACCACCGTCGCCAATGATAGCTGGAGCTGGGGTAACATCGGTTATGTCGCGACCGGCGTTTCGGCCGGCTTTGCTTCCGCCGGGCCGATGGATGTGCTGCTCGATGCCGTCTATGCGCTGAAGGCCGGCCACCGCCAGAACGGCACCTTCCTGATGAACCGCAAGACGCAAGGGGCGCTGCGCCGCTTCAAGGATACGAGCGGCGCCTATCTGTGGCACCCGCCCGCCGCCGCCGGCCAGCCGGCCTCGCTGATGGGCTTCCCGGTGACGGAGGCGGAAGACATGCCGAATGTGGCGGCCAACAGCTTTGCCATCGCCTTTGGCGATTTCCGCGCCGGCTATCTCGTCGTTGATCGTACCGGCGTGCGCACCCTGCGCGATCCCTATTCGGCCAAACCCTATGTGCTGTTCTACACCACCAAGCGTGTGGGCGGCGGCGTGCAGAATTTCGAGGCGATCAAGCTGGTGAAATTCGGGGTGAATTGACCGCCGACCTTGCGGCCCTTTCTTCTCCCCGCCGGGGAGAAGATGCCCGAAGGGCAGATGAGGGGGCAACATTGCGGAATATCTCTACCGTCGCCCCCTCATCCCGCTGCCGCGGACTTCTCCCCCTCGGGGAGAAGAGATTCGTTGCACCCGCTCGCTTATCCAGCCTGTAATTGCCGTCATCCCGGAGACCCCATGACCTACGCCCTCATTCATCCGCCGCAGGCGGAGCCGCTGACGCTTGCCGAGGTCAAGGCGCATCTGCGCCTCGACAGCGGCGACGAGGACGCGCTTCTTGCCGCGCTCATCCGCACCGCCCGCGAGCATCTGGAACGCACGAGCGGGCTTTGCCTCCTCCGTCAGACCTGGCGGCTTTATCTCGACCGGTGGCCGCAGACGGGCGTGATTCTGATTGGCAGGACACCGGTGCAAGCCATCGAAACGATTCTGGTTTTTGACGGAGAGGGGCGCTCGGCAGACATCACCGCCGGGGAGAAATTGCTCGACGGTGCGGCGCGGCCGGCGAGGCTGTGGCTGCGCGATCCGCCGGCTCCCGGCCGGGCGATGAACGGCATCGAGATCGATTTCATTGCCGGTTACGGCGAAGCGGGAACGGATGTGCCCGACACGCTGAAACGCGCCATGCTGATGCATGTGGCACAGATGTTCGCCTTTCGCGGTGCTGTCGCCCCGGAAAACCAGCCCGCGGCCGTTCCCGCCGGCTACGAGCGGCTGGTTGCGCCCTTCTGCCGTCTGGGGCTTTGAGACATGAACCTTGTTTTTCTCGATCCCGGCAAGCTGACGGCGCGGCTGGAACTGGACGTGCGGACCGAAACGCCGGACGGGCAGGGTGGTGCTGCGGAAAGCTGGAATTTCCTGCGGTCGCTCTGGGCTGCGATCGAACCCGTTTCGGAGGCATCCCATGAACGGGCCTCGGCCGAGGGCGTGACGATCACCCACCGCGTCTGGCTGGCTTACCGCGCTGACATCATTGCTGGCATGCGCTTTCGCAAGGGCCGCCGCATTCTGGCGATCCGGGCGGTGATGGACCCGGATGAGACATGTCGCTTCATCGTCTGCCGTTGCGAGGAGGAAAGCCGATGAGCGCCGCAAACCCGCTTCTGCAGGCGATTTTCGCGCGACTGACCGGCGATGCGGTGCTGACGGCGCTCATCCCCGGCGGCATCGTCGACCGGCTTCTGCCGCGCGCGGTTCTGCCTTGCATCGTTATCGATGATCTCGAAAGCAGGGATTATTCGACCGCCACGGAAAAGGCCGAGGAACATTTCCTGTCGCTGCAGATATGGAGCGATGCCAATGGCCGCAAGGGTGCGGGAGAGATCACCGCTCGTGTCATGAGCCTGCTCGATGATGCGGCGCTGCCGATTGCCGGGGTCTCTCTCGTCAATCTGCATCTTCTCTCCAGCCGCTCGCGGCGCGAGGCGAAGACCCGGAATTTCATCATCGAGATGCGTTTCAGGGCGGTGACGGAGTAGTGCCGTTTCAGGCGTTCTGCCTGCGCACGGTTTTCCACAGGACGATCAGGAGCACAAACGAAATGGCGATCAGCACGGCGGCGACGCCAAGCATGGCCGCCACCCCGCCGCGATCCAGCGCCAGCGTGAAAATAACAGGTGCAACGGCAATGGCGAGGTTCTGCGGCAGGGAGATACGCGCGGCCTGCAGCCCATATTCCTCCGGGGAAAATACCGCCAGCGGCAGCACGGCCCGGCTGACGGTGAGCACACCGGCGCCGAAACCGAAAAAAATGATGAAACCGATGAAAGCCGGCATGGCCGGGGCAAAGCCAAGCAACAGCAGCAGCGACACGAGCAGAAGACAGAAGCCGATCATGGCGGTGAGGAAGGGGCTGCCGCGTTTCCCAAGCAGGAAATCCAGCCCGCGCGCCGTAATTGCCAGCAGGCTGCGCGCCGATGCCAGCTGGACGGCAAGTGATTGCGTTGCGCCCGCCTGAACGAGCAGCAGCGGCAGGAGCGGCGACAGGCCGAAGGTCGTAAAGGCGCTGATCGTCGTCATGGCCGCCAGAAGCAGAAAAGCCCGGCGTGTATCGACTGGCGTGGACGAAAGGGCGTCGGCTTTCTGCCGCTTCGCTTCCTTGCGGGGCGGACGGTCGGGAAGGATGAAGAAATAGAGCGGCAGAAGCACGAAGAGCTGCAGACAGGCATAGAGCAGAAGTGTGCCGCGCCAGCCGAGATGCTGTTCCGCCAGCGCGGTGACGGGCAGGAAAACCGCGCCCGAAAGCCCGGTGAACAGCATCAGAAGCGTCAGCAACCGGCCGCTTTCCGCACCCACACGCTCCACCACGGCGGTATGGGCCGCCGTCGTCAACCCGCAGGTTGCGGCCAGACCCATTACGGCCCAGCCGAAAAGATAGCTTGTGACACCGCCCGAAAAGGCGAGCACGGCAAAGCCGGCGGCAAAGAGTACTGAGCCGGCCACCAGCACAGGCGCCGCGCCGCGCTGGACGAGCATTCTTCCCAGCAGCGGGCCGCAAAGCGCGCTGATCAGCATCATGATGGTGAGGCCGGCAAAAACGATCTCGTTGCCGATCGCCAGTTCGCCGCCGATCCGTGGCGCCAGAATGGCCAGCATGTCGAACCCGCTGCCCCAGCTGATGATCTGCCCAAGCGCCAGCACGCCGATAAGGCGCACGCGGGACGTCATGGAGGCGGCGTCGGACATGGTGAGATCGCGGGGTGCGAGGTGCGGGAAACCATTTGGTAGCAGGCCCGCTGCACCCCCGCAACCGCAATTTAAATGAAAGGAAACAACATGGTGGCGCAGAAGGGCAAGGACCTGCTGCTGAAGATCGACAATGCCAGTGTCTTTGCGACCGTGGCGGGGCTCAGAACAAAACGGCTGGCCTTCAATGCGCAGGCGGTCGACGTGACGGATGCCGAAAGCGCCGGGCGCTGGCGCGAGCTTCTCGCCGGCGCGGGCGTGCAGCGGGCATCGCTCACGGCCTCCGGCATCTTCAAGGACCAGGCGAGCGATGCGCTGGTGCGCGACGCATTTTTTGCGGGCAGCATTCCCGGCTGGCAGATCGTCATTCCCGATTTCGGCTCTATTGCCGGCCCCTTCCAGATCGTCGCGCTCGAATATTCCGGCCGCCACGATGGCGAAGTGCAATTCGAGATCGCGCTGGAATCGGCCGGTCTTCTCACATTCGGAGTGCTATGATGCCTGAGCGTTTGCGTTACGGGCGGGCGAACCGCCATCGCGGCGAGATAGAAGCGCTGATAGACGGTGAAAGGCGCATCCTGTGCCTGACGCTCGGGGCTCTTGCCGAACTCGAAACCGCCTTTGAAGCCGATGACCTCACCGCGCTCGCTGAACGTTTCGCGAGCGGGCGCATGAAGGCGGTGGACATGATCCGGGTGATCGGCGCGGGCCTGCGCGGCGCGGGCAACGTCTTTTCCGACGAGGATGTGGCCGCCGCCACGGTGGAAGGCGGCATTGCCGGCCACGCCGCGATCGTTGCCGATCTTCTGACCGCGACTTTCGGCGGTTTGAAAGGCGAGACGCCACCGGACCCTTGAGTGCCGCAGCAGGCGAGGCGACGCCGCGCCCATTCCCCTGGGACGCGGTGATCCATACCGGCCTCTTCCTGCTGCGGCTTTCCTCCGAAACCTTCTGGATGATGACCCCGAGGGAATTTTTCGCGATGACGGGCGGCAGCGCCGTTTCGCGCGGCCCTGACCGTCAGGCCATGGAGGGGATGATGCGGCAGTTTCCGGATGGGTGAGTTGATCTCAAAAACGAATGGCATTTCAAAATTTTGCGGCTCCGGTTTGAATCAGAAAGGCAAGCGCGATGACGGGCGAAAGATCGATTGCGGAGAACCGGGAAGAGGCGGAGGCGCTCTCGGAGGTGATGGGTGATCTCGAGCGGCGTTCCGAGCGGTTCGGTGCGGCCCTGACCTCGGCCCTGCAGGCGGCGGCGACCGGCGGCAAGGGGCTGGACGATGTGTTGCGTGGGCTTGGCCAACGGCTGTCCGGCATCGCGCTTTCGGCCGGGCTGAAACCGCTGGAGAGCATGATTGGCGATGCCGTCGGCGGGTTGTTGAACGGCGGCGGTTCGCTGTTCGCCTTTGCCGATGGCGGGGTGCCGGGGCGCAGCATCACGCCTTTTGCTGATGGCGGGGGGGTCTCCAGCCCCGCTTTTTTTCCGATGGGCGGCGGGCTTGGCCTGATGGGCGAGGCGGGGGCGGAAGCGATTTTGCCGCTGAAGCGCGGTTCGGATGGCGCCCTCGGTGTTGCCGCACCTGCGGGCGGCGGCGGGGCGCAGATCGTTTTTAACGTGACGGCGACGGATGCTGCAAGCTTCCGCAAAAGTGAAGGCCAGATCGCCGCCATGCTGGCGCGCAGCGTCGGGCGCGGCCAGCGCGGATTGTGACGCGCGCTCACTTTCCCAGACCATCGAAAAGAATCCAGGAACAACGACATGGCGGCATTTCATGAAGTGCGCTTTCCGCTGCGGCTCGCGCTCGGCGTCAGCGGCGGGCCGGTGAGGCGGACGGATATCGTCAACCTGTCCAATGGCCGCGAGAGCCGCAACCAGCGCTGGAGGAACGCCAGGCGCAGCTATGACGCCGGATCCGGCATCCGCTCCGTCGCCGATCTCTATGAGGTGCTCGCCTTTTTCGAGGCGCGGCGCGGTGAGCTTTACGGCTTTCGTTTTCGCGATCCCGTGGATTTCAAATCCTGCCCGCCGGTAGAGACGCCTGCCTCGACCGATCAGAGGATTGGTACCGGCGATGGGGTGACGGCGGGTTTTCAGTTGCTGAAGACCTATGCCGATGCCGGCGGCTCCTTCACGCGGCGGATCGATAAACCCGCGGAGGGTTCGGTCATTGTTTCGGTCGAGGGGGTGAAGGCCGAAGCGGCCGCTATCTCGGTCGATCACACCACCGGCATGGTGACCTTCCGGGCTGGGTGGGTGCCGCCTGCCGGCGCTGCAATCCGTGCCGGTTTCGAATTCGACGTGCCGGTCCGTTTCGCGATCGACCGTATCGACGTAAACCTGACCGTTTTCCAGGCGGGCCGCATTCCCTCCATTCCACTGATGGAAATCCTGCCATGAAAACCATTCCCGCCGCCCTTGCCGAGCATCTCAAGGGAGATGCGACGACCACATGCCATTGCTGGAAGGTGACACTGAAGGATGGCGTCACGATCGGTTTTACCGATCATGATGAGATGATCGTGTTCCGCGGCACCTCCTACCTTGCCGCCAGCGGCTTTTCGGCCAGCGACAGCGACAGCGAAATGGGGCTGGGCGCGAGTGCCGGGGAGGTGGCGGGCGGTTTTTCGAGCGAGGCGATTGCGGAAGACGATCTGGCCGCCGGGCGTTTCGATGGTGCGAGGGTGGAGCTTTTCCTCGTCAACTGGCAGGCGCCTGACCAGCATATGCTGCTGAACATGCGCGAGATTGGCGAGGTGACACGGGCTGGCGGGGCGTTTCGCGCCGAGCTGCGCAGCCTTGCCCATCGCCTCGGCCAGCCGCAGGGCAGGGTCTATGGGCGTCGCTGCGATGCCGCACTCGGGGACAGGCGTTGCGGTGTCGATCTCGGGCCGCTCAGCGGTCATGGCAGCCTAGCGGCGGTGGATGCCTCGGGCGGCCTGCTCGTGTCAGGGCTCGATGCCTTTGCCGATGGTTTTTTCAGCCGGGGAAAGCTCCGCTTTCTGGCTGGCCTGCTGGCGGCCAAGAGTTTCGACCTCGATGGCCACGAGCGGCGTGACGGCGGCGTGCATCTGTCCTTCTGGCTGCCGCCGGAACAGCTGCCTTCGCCGGGGGACACGTTTTCTGTCACCGCCGGCTGCGACAAGAGTTTCACCACTTGCCGGGCGAAATTCACCAATCATCTGAATTTCCGGGGCTTCCCGCATCTGCCGGGGGCGGATTTCGCCTATTCCTATGCGAGCGGCGGTGAGAGCCATGACGGTGGGGCGCTGTTTCCATGAGCGACACCGGCGAAAGAGTGCTGGCGCTCGCCGGAGGCTGGATCGGCACGCCCTATCGGCATCAGGCCTCGTTGAAGGGTGTCGGCTGCGATTGCCTCGGCCTCATCCGCGGCATCTGGCGCGGCGTTTACGGCCACGAACCGGAATTGCCGCCGCCCTATGCGCCCGATTGGGCTGAACGCGGCGGCGAGGACCGGTTGATGGCGGCGGCGGAACGCCATTTTCTGGCGGTTCCTCGCATGGAAGAGGCAAGGTCGGGAGACCTGCTGCTGTTTCGCTGGCGGGCCGATGCGGCGGCCAAACATCTCGGCATTCTGGCCGGGTCACAGCATTTCATCCATGCCTATGAACAGGCGGCGGTGGTGCGTTCGGCGCTGGTGCCGGGCTGGAGGCGGCGCATCGCCGGTATCTTCCGTTTTCCCGATCCCTGAGTTTTTCGAGGCGAGCATGGCGACAATCGTTTTTCAGGCGGCGGGTGCGGCGCTCGGCGGCATTTTCGGTCCTTTGGGCGCAATGATCGGCCGGGCGGCCGGGGCGCTGGCGGGCAATGCCATCGACCGCACGCTGCTTTCGAACGGGCGGACGGTAACGGGCGCGCGTCTTTCGACGGCGCGCATTCCGGGGGCGGATGAGGGGGCGGCGATCAGCCGGCTTTATGGCACCGCAAGGATCGGCGGCACGCTGATCTGGGCGACGCGTTTTGAAGAAAGCATCGAGGTGGAGCGCCGCGGCGGCAAGGGCAACCGTGGCCCGAAGGTCGAAACCTTTCGCTATTTTGCCAATGTCGCCATCGGCCTGTGCGAAGGTGAGGCGGCCATGGTGCGGCGTGTCTGGGCCGATGGGCGGGAGTTGGACCTGAGCGCCATCGAGATGCGTTTTTATTCCGGCAGCGAGACACAATTGCCCGATCCTTTGATCGAGGCGAAGCAGGGGGCGGGCAATGCGCCGGCCTTTCGCGGACTGGCCTATGTGGTGTTCGAACGCCTGCCGCTCGATACTTATGGCAACCGCATTCCGCTGATGCAGTTCGAAGTGGTGCGGCCTGTCGGACGGCTGGAAAAAGCCATCCGCGCCATCACCATCATCCCCGGCGCAACGGAACATGGTTACGCCACCGTGCAGGTTTCCGAACGAACGGGCATCGGCCAAAGCCGCATCATGAACCGCAATGGTTTGACCGCCGCGACGGATTGGCAGGCGGCAATCGACGAATTGCAGGCGCTCTGCCCCAATCTTGAGAGCGTGGCGCTGGTGGTGAGCTGGTTCGGCACGGATATGCGGGTGGGTGAATGCCGCATTCTGCCCGGCGTGGAGGTGGACGGCCGGGATGGGGAAACGATGCCATGGTCCGTCGCCGGCCTTTCGCGCGGCGAGGCGCATCTCGTCAGCCATCACGGCGACGGTCCCGCCTATGGCGGTACACCCAACGACGAAAGCGTGTTGCAGGCCATCGCCGATCTCAAGGCGCGGGGTTTGCGAGTGTGCCTTTATCCCTTCGTGATGATGGATGTTCCCGTCGATAACGGTCTTGCCGACCCCTATGGCAAAAGCGAGCAGGACGCTTATGCCTGGCGCGGGCGCATCACCTGCTTTCCCGCACCCGGCAGGGCCGGTTCTGCGGATCGCAGCGCTGGCGCACGGACGCAGGTTTCCGCCTTCTGCAATCGCCATGAAGGTTACCGGCGCATGGTGCTGCATTATGCGGCGCTGGCGGCTCGGGCGGGCGGGGTGGATGCCTTCCTGATCGGCTCGGAACTGCGCGGGCTGACGGCGCTGAGAGACGAGAATGATGCCTTTCCCTTTGTCGAGGAACTGGTGCGGTTGGCGGGCGACGTACGGGCCGTGATGGGGCCGGCGGTGAAGCTGACCTATGCGGCGGACTGGAGCGAATATTTCGGCCACCAGCCGGCAGATGGTTCGGGCGACGTGTTCTTCCACCTCGACCCGCTCTGGGCGAGCCCTGAGATCGATGCTGTTGGCATCGACAATTACATGCCGCTCTCTGACTGGCGTGACGAGGATGCCGCGAACGGCAGTCCCGATGGCATGACCGGCCCGGATGATGCCGCCGCATTCCGTTATGCCATCACGGCAGGTGAGGGCTTCGACTGGTATTATTTCAGTGACGCAGACCGCGCAGCACGGCGGCGCACGCCGATTACGGACGGGCTGAAGGGCAAGCCTTGGGTGTTCCGCTACAAGGATATCAGGAACTGGTGGGGCAACCTCCATCACGGCCGGGTGCGGGGAGTGGAGAAATCCACGCCGACCGCATGGGTGCCGGGCTCGAAGCCGATCTGGTTCACCGAACTCGGCTGCCCGGCGGTGGACAAGAGCGCGACACGCCCCAATGTCTTTCCCGATCCGAAATCGGCGGAAAACGCCTTTCCTTATTTCTCCCGCCGAAGCCGCGCCGACAGCCAGCAGCGGCGGTTTCTCGAGGCGCATCTCGACCATTGGCGTGAGGCCGCAGCGATGGTCGATGCAGACAGGGTCTATCTGTGGACCTGGGATGCACGGCCTTTTCCCGCCTTTCCGCAGAATGGCGCGGCATGGAGCGATGGGGCGAACTGGCGCACTGGCCACTGGCTGAATGGCCGGCTGGGAACGGCCACACTCGCCGATACCATCGCCGCCATCCTCACCGATCACGGCTTTTCCGCCTTCGACGTGTCCGCCGTCAGCGGTGTGACCTCGGCCCGCAACCTCCTGGAGCCGCTGATGGCGGCTTTCCAGGTGGATGTGGCGGAAGATGGCGGAACCCTGCGCTTCCGCTCCCGTAACACGGCGGTTTTGCCGGTCCGCGATATTGCCGTGCTGGCCGATCTGGAGGACGAGCCGCTCTGGTCGGAAAGTCGCGGCCATGACAGCGATTTTGCGGCAGAGGCCGTGCTGACGTCTTTCAACCCGGCGCTGGATTACGAGCAGGGGAGTGCAAGGTCCCGCCGCATCGACAATGCCGGTAGCCGGGTCATGCGGCTTGATCTCAACGCCGCCCTGCCTGCGGAAACTGCGGAGGCGGCGGTCGAGGCGCTGTTGCGCGACAACCGGCAGGCGCAGCGCAGCCTGCGCTTTGCCCTGCCGCCTTCTGAAATCACCATCGAACCCGGCGATTGCATCCGCCTGCCGGAAGGCGCCTTTCCGCAAGCGCCTTCCGGGCGGTTTCTGGTGAGCCGCATTGAGGACGGCGCGGTGCGGCAGATGGAGGCGCGGGCCTTTTCCGCCGCCTTTTCGGTTTTCGCTGGTGGTGCGGAGGAACGGCGCAGCAACGCCGCAAGCGGTGCGGAAGGGTTCGCGCCCGAGGTACTGTTTCTCGATCTTCCCTGCCATGACGGCACCGCGCCGGAGGATTCGGCGCGGATTGCCGCCCTCGCAAAGCCCTGGCGGCCCATCATCATTTCCGCGTCGCCGGGCAGGGAAGGTTACCGGCGGCGCGTTCTGCTTGACCGGCCGGCGATGATCGGCGCGCTGGCAATGCCGCTGATATCAGGCCCTCCCGGCCGTTTCGACCGGAAAAACACCATCCTCGTCGATCTGCCCTTCGGTGAAGTGTCGTCGGCCGCGGAGCTTTCGGTGCTGAACGGCGAGAACCGTCTCGCCATCAAGGCCGCAAACGGCGTGTGGGAAATCGTCGCTTTCGCAAAGGCCGAAGAAATCGCACCCTCACGTTGGCGGCTTTCCTCTCTCCTGCGGGGACTGGCCGGCACGGAAGACGCACTGGCCGCAGGCGCGCCAAAGGGGGCGCCGGCGGTGGTTCTGGATCAGGCGGTGCAGCCGCTGGGTCTTGCCGCGAGCGAGCGCGGACGACGCCTGAGCTGGATCGCGGAAGCTGCGGGAATGGCGGGCGCAATGAGCGGGCCTTTTGCCTTCGAGGGAGGCTTGCGGGCGCTGACGCCGCTCGCGCCGGTCCATCTTTCCGCCGAACGGCGCGGGGATGGCGTGCTGTTCAGGTGGAAACGTCGGGGCCGGGTGGAGGCCGACGGCTGGGATGCGAGCGAGATCCCGCTGGACGAGCCCTTCGAGCTTTATCGCGTCGAGGTGCTGGACGGCGAGACGGTGCGGCGCGTGGCGGAGGTTTCAGAACCCGTGTGGTTTTACCCCGCCGCAGACGAACTCACAGATTTCCCGGCCTTGCGGGATCACATTTCCGTGCGTGTCCGCCAGCTCGGCCGCGCGGTGCCCTCGGGCGTGGCGGCCAAGGCCGTTCTGCCGATCTGACATGTGTCTGAAAAACAACGCAAAGGATGAGATTATGGACAGTACCAAAGCGTGGTATCAATCGCGCACGATCTGGGGTGCTCTGGTCGCGGTTTTCGCACCGCTTTTCAGCATTGCCGGCCTTGAGCTGCCCGCCGGTCTGCAAGGCGAACTTGCGGACGAGCTGGTGACGGTTGCGGGCGGAATTGGCGGCCTGATCGCACTTTACGGCCGCCTTTCGGCGACCAGCGCCATTCGCTGACAGCACATGCGAAGACGCCGCTCCCGCGTTACGCCCTTGCGGCGGGGGCGGCATTCATTTGCCATTCAGACGCTTTGCGCTACATATTCGGTCACAATACGGTTCGAGACGCACCCGGTTTTTTGGAAGTTTGTGCAATGGCATCACCTCTCATCATCGCGACGCTTGCAGCCGGGCTTTCCGGTTTCACGGCGCCCGAGGCTGATCTGCAGGGCCATTACATACTGGCGGCGAGCGACTGCGGCGCAGCCGTTGCCCGCGTCGTGCGCGAAACCGGTGGTCAGCTGCTTTCGGTCTATCCTTCCGGCGATGGTCAGTCCTGTGTCGTCACCGTTCTCGTCCAGGGTAATGGCGAGCGCCCGCGCAAGGTGACGATGCGCGTGCCGATGTAGCTTGCCCGCATCGCCGAAATATCGGAAAACAATCCGAAACATTTAGCATGACCGACCCCGCGCGCGGGCCGGGACGGAAGGAAAGGGCTGATAATGCGTATTCTCGTTGTTGAGGACGATGCCAATCTCAATCGGCAGCTGACCGACGCGCTGAAAGAAGCCGGTTATGTTGTCGATCAGGCATTTGACGGCGAGGAAGGGCATTATCTCGGCGATACCGAGCCCTATGACGCGATCGTTCTCGATATCGGCCTGCCGCAGCTGGATGGCATTACCGTCGTCGAAAAATGGCGTGCGGCCGGCAAGGCCATGCCTGTTCTCATCCTCACCGCCCGCGACCGCTGGAGCGACAAGGTCGCCGGCATTGACGCCGGCGCCGATGACTACGTCACCAAGCCTTTCCATGTCGAAGAGGTTCTCGCCCGTGTGCGCGCGCTCATCCGCCGCGCCGCCGGCCATGCCTCCTCCGAACTCGTCTGCGGCCCGGTCCGGCTCGACACCAAATCCTCCAAGGCGACCGTCAACGGTACGACGCTGAAGCTCACCTCGCATGAGTTCCGGCTGTTGTCCTATCTCATGCATCACATGGGCGAGGTCGTGTCGCGCACGGAGCTGGTCGAACATATGTACGATCAGGATTTCGACCGCGATTCCAATACGATCGAGGTGTTTGTCGGACGTTTGCGCAAGAAGCTCGGGGTTGATCTGATCGAGACGATCCGTGGTCTCGGTTACCGGATGCAAGCGCCGGCAGATGCGAAGTAATTCTCTCACCGCCCGCGTTCTGCTGCTCGCCTCGCTATGGTCGGCGCTGGCGCTGGTGGTGATCGCCGTCGTCATCTCGACGCTTTACCGGCAGGGGGTGGAGCGCAGCTTCACCGATCTTCTCAGGGCGCAGCTCTATAACGTCATCAATTCCGTGACGATTTCCAACGAGAATACGCTGGCCGGCAGCCCGCAGCTCGGCGACCTGCGTTTTTCGCAGCCCGATACCGGCTGGTACTGGGTTGTCGAGCCGCTTGGCAATTTCCAGACCGCGCCGCTGGTTTCCTCGTCGCTGGGCGTCTCCACCTTGCCGGTGCCGAGCATTCTCGATGCGCCCTTCGACAACCGCTATGAGCGCTTTTATGCCGTGACCGACGAGGCCGGCAATCAGGTGCGTGTGGCGGAAACCGAAGTCGTGCTGGATGGCGAGGGGCGTGCCGCGCGTTTCCGCGTTTCCGGCAATCTGAATGTCGTGGAAGACGATGTACGGGATTTCTCCAACAGCCTCTATCTGGCGCTCGCCGTTTTCGGTGTGGGCAGTCTGGTCGTCAATGGCCTCGCCATTCTCTACAGTCTGCGGCCGCTCGATCAGGCTCGCGTCGCGCTTGGCAAGATCAGGGGCGGGGAGGCGGAAAGCCTAGAAGGTGAATTCCCGCGCGAAATCCAGCCGTTGGCCAATGAGGTCAACGCGCTCATCGACAGCAATCGCCGCCTCGTGGAGCGCGCCCGCATGCAGGTGGGCAACCTCGCGCATTCGCTGAAGACGCCGATCGCCGTTCTTCTCAACGAGGCGCGCACGCTGGACCCGCAGCATGGCGATCTGGTGCGGGCGCAGGCCGATGCCATGCAGGCGCAGGTGCAATCCTATCTCTCCCGCGCCCGCATCGCCGCCCAGCGCGGTTCTATCCTCGCCCGCGTGGAAGCGGAACCGGCACTGGAACGGCTGGTGCGCGTCATGCGTCGCCTGAACCCCGACAAGCAGTTTGTCCTGAATTTCGAGCAGGCCGGCGCCGTGCTTGGCATGGAGCAGCAGGATCTGGAGGAGGTCGTCGGCAATCTTCTGGAAAATGCCGCGCGTTTTGCGCAGACGCGCGTGGTCATCACGCTTGCGACCGGCACGCACCCATCGTCCGACGCCGAAATCGCCCGTCGCTCCTGGGTGGAGCTGACTGTCGAGGATGACGGGCCGGGGCTGGAGCCGGGACAGATCAGCGAAGCGATGAAGCGCGGCAGGCGGCTGGACGAGAGCCGGCCGGGCACGGGTCTCGGATTGTCGATCGTTTCCGAGGTGGTGTCAGAGTACCATGGCCGCTTTTCGCTGTCGCGCAGCGCCATCGGCGGCCTTAAAGCCGATCTGATTTTGCCGGGCCTTTCGAAAGAGCTTGCGTGAGGCAAGAAAAAAGGCAAGAAATTCAATGCCGGTATATTAGGTGCAATGCGGTAGGAAAGAGGACAGGGTTTGGTTGACGTGTATGATGGCTGCCGCTCCGTGACAATGCGTTCGCTGGTGTCACGCCCGGCACTTCTCTCGATCCTGTGCGTATCGATGCTGAGCGCCTGCACCACCACGGGCACCCGCCCGGCGGGCGGCGGCCTGTTTGGCCGCTCTGCGCAGCCCTCGACGCCCTTTCTTGCCAATCTGGAAGGCGGTATTGTCGGGCGAAGCGGCGTTGAGCTTGACAGGGGTGACCAGACCAAGGCGCTGGAAGCCGAATATAAGGCGCTGGAAACGGCTCCGGTCGGCACGCCTGTCACCTGGACGGGCGATGACGCCAAGGGCCAGGTGGTCGCCAATGCGCCCTATCAGGTCGGCAATCAGAATTGCCGGCAATATTCGCATACCTTGACGGTCGACGGACGGGAAACCAGGGCGCGCGGTGCAGCCTGCCGCAATGCCGATGGAAGCTGGTCGCCGCTGACGTAACCAGTTTGACGTAAATCAAGGTCACGGGCCTTTTGCGATGACAAGAAGAGGCATAGCGGTGCAGCCGGGAGATGGCCTGCGGTGCGGCGTGATGTCTCAAATTCGCGTCATCCCCGCGCTTCATGTTTCCATGTGCCGCGCATTCGAGTAATTGAGCCTTATGTTCTGGATTGTCGTTGCGATATTGACGGCGGCTGTTGCCATCGTCCTGATGTACCCGCTGATGCGGAAGACCGAGGCGCCCGAGACGCGCCGCGACGGTGAGGTTGCCGTTTATCGCGACCAGCTGGCCGAACTCGACCGCGAACGCGCCGCCGGCCTGATCGGGCAAACCGAAGCGGATTATGCCCGCGCCGAAATCGGCCGCCGGCTTCTCGCTGCCGCCGAGACGGAAGAGCAGCCCGGCAGAGAGGCGCGTCCGCTGCGGCACAATCTCGCCGCCAGCCTCATCACCATTCTCTTGCCCGCACTCGGCCTCTGTCTTTACATCTGGAACGGCAGTCCGGAGGTGCCGGACATGCCGCTCGAGGCACGTCTTGAAAAGCCCGGTAACGACATGAACCTGCTGGTCGCACGGGCCGAAAGGCATCTGGCGCAGAACCCGGATGACGGCGCGGGCTGGGACATTCTCGCGCCGATCTATTTCAAGACATTGCGGCTTGGCGATGCCGAGCTTGCCTATCGCAATGCGCTTCGTATTCTGGGCCCGAGCGCCGAACGATTGACGGGCCTTGGCGAAACGCGGGTTGCCGGCAATGACGGCATCGTCATAGAGGCCGCGCGCGATGCGTTTGCGCAGGCCGAACAGTTGAAACCCGGCAATCCGCGCGCCCGCTTCTATCTGGCGCTTTCGCTGGAGCAGGCGGGCAAGGCGGAGGAAGCACGCGCGGCCTTTGCAGCGCTGGCGGCCGATGCGCCGGCCGGCGCGCCGTGGCTGCCGCTGGTTCAAGAGCATATCGCCCGCCCCGGCGGCGCGGCGCCCCCCGCCGCACCCGGCCCGAACGCTGAGGATATGGCGGCGGCCAACGACATGACGGCTTCCGACCGGCAGGCGATGATCGAAGGCATGGTGTCGAGCCTCGATGCCAAGCTCAAGGAAAACCCCGCCGATTTTGAAGGCTGGATGCGGCTTGTACGCGCCTATTCGGTGCTGAAGAACGAAGCCAAGGCTGGAGAGGCCCTGCGGGCGGGGCTGAAGGCTTTCCCGCCGGAGGGTGAACAGGGCAGGCAGCTTCTGGCGCTGGCGAAGGAGCTGGGCGTTTCCGCCGGGCCGATCCGTACGAACGGGCAACAGGATGCTGCGCCGCAGGGAGTGACGCAATGACCCGCAAACAGAAACGTCTCGCGATCATCGGCGGCGGCATGAGCTTCATCGTTGCAGCCGTACTGCTCGTCATGTTCGCCTTTGGCCAGTCGATTGCCTATTTCTACATGCCCGCCGATCTGGAGAAGACGCCCGTCAACCCCGGCACCCGCATCCGCCTTGGCGGGCTGGTGGCGGAAGGCTCGATCAAGCGCGGCGAGGGCCGCACGGTGAGCTTTACGGTGACAGATGGCGAGGCCAATGTGCCGGTCAGCTATACCGGCATCCTGCCCGATCTCTTTCGCGAAGGGCAGGGCGTGGTGACCGAAGGCATGTTCGACGCCGCGACCCACGGCTTCGTGGCCGACAGCGTGCTGGCCAAGCACGATGAGAACTACATGCCGAAGGAAGTGGCAGACCGGCTGAAGGACAAGGGCCTGTGGCAACATGGCGGAGAGGGTGAGGAACCCGCCGCCGCGACGCCGTCGGCCAGTGCGACTTCGCCCGACAAGACCGGAGCAACCAAATGATCAACGAGATCGGCCATTACGTTCTGGTGCTGGCGCTTGGGGTGGGGCTGATCGTCTCGACGCTGCCGGTTATCGGCGCGCGCCGCAACGACCGGGCGCTGATGGATGTCGCCTCGCTCGGCTCGGTCATGATGTTCCTGCTCGTTGGTTTTTCCTTTGCGGCGCTGACGCGGGCCTATGCCGTCTCGGATTTTTCCGTGCGCAACGTCTGGGAAAACTCCCATTCGCTGATGCCGATGATCTACAAGCTGACCGGCGTGTGGGGCAACCATGAAGGCTCCATGCTGCTGTGGCTGCTCATTCTGGTGTTTTTCAGCGCGCTCGTCGCCGCCTTCGGCCGCAACCTGCCGGAAACGCTGAAAGCCAATGTTCTTGCGGTGCAGGCATGGATTTCGGTCGCCTTCCTGCTGTTCATCCTGCTCACCTCCAATCCCTTCCTGCGGCTGGAGCCGGTGCCGGCCGAGGGGCAGGACCTCAATCCGATCCTTCAGGATTTCGGCCTCGCCATCCATCCGCCGCTGCTTTATCTCGGTTATGTCGGCTTTTCCGTCTGCTTTTCCTTCGCCGTCGCAGCGCTGCTGGAAGGGCGCATCGATGCCGCCTGGGCGCGATGGGTGAGGCCGTGGACACTCGCCGCATGGACCTTCCTGACCGCCGGCATTTCCATGGGTTCCTACTGGGCCTATTATGAACTCGGCTGGGGCGGCTGGTGGTTCTGGGATCCGGTGGAAAACGCCTCCTTCATGCCCTGGCTTGCCGGAACCGCGCTGCTTCATTCGGCGCTTGTCATGGAAAAGCGCGAGGCGCTGAAAATCTGGACCGTGCTTCTGGCGATCATGACCTTTTCGCTGTCGCTGCTCGGCACCTTCCTTGTCCGCTCCGGCGTTTTGACCTCCGTGCATGCCTTTGCCACCGATCCGAGCCGCGGCATCTTCATTCTTGGCATTCTGACGGTCTTCATCGGCGGCGCCTTCGCGCTCTTTGCATGGCGCGCTCCCTCGCTGAAGGCCGGGGGGCTGTTTGCGCCGATTTCGCGTGAGGGATCGCTGGTTCTCAACAACCTCATCCTCACGGTGTCCACGGCAACCGTGCTGATCGGCACGCTTTACCCGCTCATTCTCGAAACCCTGACGGGCGAAAAAATCTCGGTCGGCGCGCCTTTCTTCAACCTCACCTTCGGCCTCCTGATGATCCCGATCCTGATCGTCACGCCCTTTGGCCCGATGCTCGCCTGGAAGCGCGGCGATCTGCTCGGCGCATTCCAGCGGCTTTATGTGGCCGCGGCGCTTGCGGCTCTCGCGGGTCTGACGCTCTGGTACATCGAAAATGGCGGTCCGGTGCTGGCCGCCCTCGGCATCGCTGCGGGCTTCTGGCTGATCTTCGGGGCGCTTGCCGATCTCTGGTATCGCGCCAATTTCGGCAAGCTGGCCTTCGGCATCGCATTTCGCCGCCTCAAAGGCCTGCCGCGTTCGGCCTTCGGCACGGCGCTGGCGCATATGGGGCTCGGCATCACCGTGCTCGGCATCGTCATTGTCACCACTTTCGAGACGGAAACGGTGCTGGAGATGAAGGAGGGCATGGTGGCGGAAGCGGGCGGCTACAGCCTCACCTTCGACGGCATCCGCCACGCCGTCGGTCCAAACTTCACCGAGGATCGCGGCCATTTCACCATCCGCAAGGCGGGTGTCGAAGTGGCCGATGTGTGGTCCTCCAAGCGGCTCTATACCGCGCGGCGCATGCCGACGACGGAAGCGGGTATCCTGACCTTCGGCCTCAGCCAGCTTTATGTCTCGCTCGGCGATCCCATGACCGATGGCGGCATGGTGGTGCGCATCTGGTGGAAACCCTTCATCCTGTGCATCTGGGGCGGCACGCTGTTCATGATGGCGGGCGGTTTCATCTCGCTCTCGGACCGGCGTCTGCGGGTCGGTGCGCCGAATCGCAAGGCGAAGCCGGTGCGGGCTGCAATGCCGGAGGCGGCGGAATGAGGGAGTTTGTGGCAGCGCTCGGGCTTCTTCTCACTCTCATCTTCGCTGCGGCCTCTCCAGCCTTCGCGTTCAACCCCGACGAAGTCCTCAAAGACCCGGTGCTGGAACAGCGCGCCCGGAACCTGACGTCTCAGCTCCGCTGCATGGTCTGCCAGAACCAGTCGATCGACGACAGCAATGCCGAACTGGCGCGCGATCTGCGGGTCTTGGTGCGCGAGCGGCTGGTTCAAGGCGACAGCGACAAGGCTGTCATTGACTACGTCGTGTCGCGCTACGGCGAGTTCGTGCTCCTGAAACCGCGCCTCAGCCTTCGCACCGTGCTTCTGTGGGGCGCGCCCATTGGTCTCACCCTTGCCGGGATTTTCGCCGTCTTCGTGTTTTCCCGCCGCCGCGCAAGCCAGGAACAGCCACAGAAGCTGAGCGCGGACGAAGAAGAGCGAATCCGCAATCTCATTGAAAAATAACCGGTTTCCATTTCAGTCCCCGGTTCTTTTTCAACATTACGGATTTTTCATTCGTCAGACACTTCGCCGTAAGGTGTCGCCTCCTATATCTTCATCATCCACCGCTTCTCCCCCGGTCAAACGGGGCCCAGTCTGAATGAAGAAAGAAGGTACACCATGTCTCATTCGCAAAACGGCCATTCCTTGCTGAAGACGGCCTCGCTAAAGACGGCTCTGAAGGCCACGACCGTTGGCGGCCTTGCGGCGCTGATGCTTTCCACCGGCATCGCCGCCCCGATCCTCCACTCGTTTGCGGCCCCCGTCGAGGTGAATGCGCCGCAGGTTCCAAGCTTCGCCAACGTGGTCGATGCGGTATCGCCCGCCGTCGTCTCCGTTCGCGTACAGTCGAACGTGCAGCCCGCTTCCGATGACTCCAGCAATTTCTCCTTCAATTTTGGCGGCCGTGGCCTCGACCAGCTGCCTGATGACCATCCGCTGAAGCGCTTCTTCAAGGAATTCGGTGGTCCGAACCAGGATCGCTCCGAGCGTGGTCCGAATCGCCACCGTGACGGCAAGGGTCCGCTTCGTCCCGTCGCTCAGGGCTCCGGCTTCTTCATCTCCGAAGATGGTTACATCGTCACCAACAACCATGTCGTCGATGACGGCTCCGCCTATACGATCGTGATGAATGACGGTACCGAACTCGAAGCCAAGCTCGTCGGCCGTGATCCGCGCACCGATCTTGCGCTCCTGAAGGTCGATGTGAACCGCAAGTTCACCTATGTGAAGTTTGCCGATGACAGCAAGATCCGCGTCGGTGACTGGGTCGTCGCCGTCGGTAACCCCTTCGGCCTCGGCGGCACGGTGACATCAGGCATTATTTCGGCCCGCGGCCGCGATATCGGCTCCGGCCCCTATGATGATTACCTGCAGATCGACGCCGCCGTGAACCGTGGCAACTCGGGTGGCCCGGCCTTCAACCTCAATGGCGAAGTGGTCGGCATCAATACCGCCATCTTCTCGCCGTCGGGCGGCAATGTCGGCATCGCCTTCGCCATTCCGGCATCCGTCGCCAAGGACGTGATTGCCGATCTGCAGAAGGACGGCAAGGTCGAACGCGGCTGGCTCGGCGTGCAGATCCAGCCGGTCAGCAAGGATATCGCCGAATCGCTTGGCCTCGCTGAAGCAAGCGGCGCGCTCGTCGTTTCGCCGCAGTCCGGCTCGCCGGGCGACAAGGCCGGCATCAAGCAGGGTGACATCATCACCGCCGTCAATGGCGAGCCCGTCAAGGATGCCCGCGACCTGTCGCGCCGCATCGGTGGCATGGCGCCCAACGCCAAGGTTGAAATCTCGCTGTGGCGCGGTGGCAAGTCGCAGTCGGTCACGGTGACGCTGGGTGATCTTACAAGCGACGACGCCTCCAAGGCGACGCCGACCCAGAACGACGACAAGGGCGACCAGTCTTCCAGCGAGAAGGTGCTGTCCAGCCTCGGCCTGACGGTTTCTCCCGCCGATGACGGCAATGGCCTTGCCATCACCGATGTCGACCCCGACAGCGATGCCGCTGCCCGTGGCCTGAAGACGGGCGAGAAGATCACCTCGGTCAACAACCAGCAGGTCGCTTCCGCCGCTGATATCGAGAAGATTCTCGAGCAGGCCAAGAAGGACGGACGCTCCAAGGCGCTGTTCCAGATCCAGACGGATGATGGCAGCCGCTTCATCGCTCTGGATATCGACCAGGGTTGATAAGCTGAAACGCGATGCCGGCTTCTTTTGGGACCCGGCATCGCATCTCGCTCTTGAGACGGGGCGGTTGAGTATGGCAGGGCGCTACGGCCCTTTGTTCTCCCCGTCGGGGAGAAGAAACAAGCGGCACCCGCCTGATCCATAGGCGATTGTTCCGCCTGGACGCGCGATGGTGCTTAAGGCCCGATCTTCGGAGGAAATTCCATGGAAAACAAGGTTCAGGAAGTCTCTCCCGCATCTGTTTCCGGTTGTGCGGAAAAGGGCGAGGGCGCTATTGTCCCGCACATGAAGATTCTAGTCATTGAAGACGACCTAGAGGCTGCGGCCTATATGACCAAGGCGTTCCGCGAAGTCGGGATCGTCGCCGATCACGCGAGCGACGGTGAGAGCGGCCTGTTCATGGGCTGCGAGAATGCCTATGACGTGATGGTGATCGACCGCATGCTGCCGCGCCGCGACGGGCTTTCCGTCATCAGCGAGCTGCGCCGCCGCGGTATCGAGACGCCGGTTCTGATCCTTTCCGCGCTGGGGCAGGTGGATGACCGCGTGACCGGCCTGCGCGCCGGCGGCGATGATTATCTGCCGAAGCCTTACGCCTTTTCCGAATTGCTCGCCCGCATCGAGGTGCTGGGCCGCCGCAAGGGCAAGCCCGAGCAGGACATGATCTACCGGGTCGGCGATCTCGAACTCGACCGGCTGTCACATGATGTGCGCCGCAACGGTAAGGAAATCCTGCTGCAGCCGCGCGAATTCCGCCTGCTGGAATATCTGATGAAGAATGCCGGCCAGGTGGTGACCCGCACCATGCTTCTCGAAAATGTCTGGGACTATCACTTCGATCCGCAGACCAATGTCATCGACGTGCATGTTTCCCGCCTGCGCTCGAAGATCGAGAAGGACTTCGAGAAGCCGCTTCTGAAGACCATCCGCGGCGCCGGTTACATGATGAAGGACGAGGGCTGATTGGCGAAGATGGCCCGCCTCAGAATAGTGTTCCGGTCGACGGCGGTGCGCCTTTCGGCGCTCTATATCCTGCTGTTCGCGCTCTGCGCCGCCTTCCTCGTCTTTTATGTCACCGCCCTTTCCGAAAGGCTGCTGAACCAGCAGACGCGTGATGCGGTGCTGCAGGAAGTCTCGGATGTGCAGCGGATCTATAATCGCGGCGGCATCAACCCGCTTCTCAGGATGATGGAGCGCCGCGCCCGCCAGCCGGGTGCGAGCCTTTATGTCATCGCCGGGCCGAATGGCGAAATCCTTGCCGGCAACGTTGCCTCCGTTCAGCCGGGTGTCTTCGACAAGGAGGGCTGGACGGGCTTCCCGTTCCGTTACGAGCGTTATTCCGAAAGCGGCGACAGCGTGCAGCATCTCGCCACCGCCAATATCTTCATGCTGGACAACGGCCTGCGCATCCTGATCGGCCGCGATCTCGGCGAGCCGACCAAGTTCCGGGCGCTGGTGCGCAATGCGCTGATGGTGGCGCTCGCCATCATGGGCGGCGGCGCGCTGCTCATCTGGTTCGGCATCGGCCGCAATGCGCTGAAACGCATCGACCGCATGTCGGCAGCGACCAAGAAGATCATGGCCGGCGATCTTTCCCAGCGTCTGCCGCAGGGCCGATCCGGCGATGAATTCGACCGCCTGTCCGGCTCGCTGAACGCCATGCTCGGCCGCATCGAGAAGCTGAATGAAGGCCTGCGGCAGGTCTCCGACAATATCGCCCACGACCTGAAGACGCCGCTGACGCGGCTGCGCAACAAGGCGGCCGCCGCCCTTGACGACAATGACGAGACGAAACGGCGCGCGGCCCTTGAAGGCATCATCGCCGAGTCAGACCAGCTTATCCGCACCTTCAACGCGCTGTTGATGATTTCCCGCGTCGAGGCCGGTTCGATCGCCGCGGAAATGACCGATGTCGACGTCTCGGCGATTGCCGCCGACAGCGCCGAACTTTACGAGCCTGTCGCCGAGGATGCCGGGCTTGCTCTGGAAGCCGAAATAGAGGCTGACCTTTCGGTAAAGGGCAACCGCGAACTGATCGGCCAGGCGCTCTCCAACCTCATCGACAACGCCATGAAATATGCCTGCGAGGGCGAAGGTGACAAGAAACTCGTCGTCCGTCTGGCAAGAGAGCCGGAGGCCATCGTGCTCTCTGTCGCCGATAACGGTCCCGGCAT
The DNA here is from genome assembly GCF_001541315.1 of Agrobacterium tumefaciens str. B6. Taxonomy (GTDB): domain Bacteria; phylum Pseudomonadota; class Alphaproteobacteria; order Rhizobiales; family Rhizobiaceae; genus Agrobacterium; species Agrobacterium radiobacter. The sequence goes on from NZ_LMVK01000012.1 coordinate 153,490, forward strand.
TCCCGCCGACAAGCGCGGCGAGGTGCTGAAACGTTTCGTCAGGCTGGATGAAAGCCGCTCCAAGCCGGGAACCGGGCTCGGCCTGTCGCTGGTGGAGGCCGTCATGGAACTGCATGGCGGATCGCTGGTGCTATCGGACACGGATGCCTCGAATGCTGCCTGCCCGGGGCTGACGGTTTCGATGGTGTTTCCCATCCCCAAGGCGTAAGCATCGTTGACTGATGGTGCCAGTGGGTTTCCGCACCGGTGAGTTTCGGCGAATGAGCGGGATTTTCCGGGAAATGACTGTTTTTCAAGATTATATTGAAAGATAATCTGGAGAACGGTTCCGTTGATTGACGCAATGGCTCTGTTCGGAGATCGCGTGCGATGGACGAAAGGATGTGTGACGGGTGGCAGATACGGTTCCCTTGATCGACGACGGGCATGGCCCGATCATTCTGTTCGATGCGGAATGTGTCTTGTGTTCCGTGAATGCGCAATTCGTGCTGCGGCATGACAGGGCCGGATATTTCCGCCTGGCCTCCATGCAGAGCGAGATCGGCGCTGAAATTTACCGCCGTTACGATATGGACCCGAAAGATCCCGTCAGCATGCTGGTCGTGGATGGCGGCAGGGTGCGGCAGGACAGCGATGCTGTGCTGAGCATATATGAGGCGCTGGGCATGCCCTGGCGGCTTGTTACCCTATTGCGCATCATTCCCGCATTTCTGCGCGATCCCGTTTATCGCTTTGTCGCCCGCAATCGCTACCGCTGGTTCGGAAAGCATGAAGAGTGCTGGGTGGCGCCGCCGGAATACAGGGACAGGATTCTTTGAGCATGGCGGCCCAGTGAAACGCCTTGCGGCGTTTCACTGGATGAGGAGGCGTGAGGGCAGGGACGCCTTTCCTCATGGGGATGGTGGGCGGGTTCGCGGTCGCGTACTTCTCCCGCGCGGTTTAGAACGTGTAGGCCACGCCGATCATGGCGAAGGGCTGGATATCCTTTTTCACCACCGGACTGTCCTTGGCGTCGCCCAGCAGGAAGCCGACACCGCCGGTGCCGGTGATCATCCAGTTCTCCGCCATGAGATAGGAAACCGAGGCGCTGGCGTCGATGCGCTTGAAGCCTGCCTTGGCGTCATAACGGCGCAGGCCGGAGCGGGCGGATTGGGCCGAGGTGACACCGAAATAGGATTTCATGTGGTTGTCATCCGCCCAGGTGGCGGAGATATCCGCACCCAGAATGAACTGGTCGACTTTGTGCGAGACGCTTGCGCCGACAGTGGCGGTGAGGCCTTCGCTGCCGCCGATGGTCTTGTCCCCCTTGGCGTAGATTTCAAAGGGGTCGCCGCCATAGGCGATGACGCCGCCGACCACGCCGCCGGCCTTGATGTCGCCCAGCCCGCGAAGGTTCTTCTTGTCATCCTTTTCCTTGCGGCCCGCTTCCCAGCCACCCTTGACGCCAAGCCGGAAGCCGTTCTGGTTCAGAAGATTGACGGTAACGCCGCTGAAATCGATGCTCAGCGTTTCCCCATACTGGACGGAAACCAGCGGGACGGCGCCCACTTCCAGCTTGTCCGAACCTTCATATTTCGGGGCATAGGCCGCACCTGCGCCGAGCGTGATCTTCCACTCGCTGGAACTGCTGTAGCGGGCATTGTCGAAATTGCCCTGCGGATCGGCCAACCTGTCCGATTTGCCGATATCGGCGGCGAAGACCGGTGTGCAGATCGCCTGCGCGGCGGGCAGCGTCGTCAGGCAAAGGGCCATCGCGCGCAGGTTCTTTTGCCCTTTCACTGTAAAAATCTGTTTCATGATCATATCCGTTGCAGCATCGAGCGTCGGAAAACCGGGGAGTCGGGTTTCGTTGAGGATGACGCTACGCGGGCACAATTGCGGAGACATTACGCGGTGCGGCGCTTTGGAAAACATCGCCACCGGCGGTTTTCTGATCGCAAAGCGGCCCGCATTTGTTACAACGCCACATGCATGCGCCGGGAGGCTTCGGCAAAGGTGCGGCGGCAGGAACGTTTCGGATGCGGTGCATCCGGTCCTGAAAGCCGGGCACGGTCGAAGAGCGGCGAGAGAATAGGCGGAAGAGGGAGAGAGACAGTGACGAAACGGGAAACCGCTGAAAGGCGGCTGAGCGAGGTTCTGCCGGGGATGATCCGCCCCTATACGCAGACGGAACTGAAATCCGTTCTTTCGACGCTGAAGGATATCGGCAAGGGCGAGCCGGCGGTGGCCGCGCTGCTTGCCGGGGAAAGCGCGCTCAAAGACTTTATCGCTGCGGCTTTCACGCTGTCTCCCTATCTGCGCGACATGGCGTCGGCGGATGAAGGGCTTTTGTCGCTGGCGATTTCGAAACCGCTTGAGCCGCTGCTGACCGGTCTCGTCCGCGAGGCGCGCGATTGCTGGAAGCCCGGGAACGAGGGCGGTATACCGAGCGAAAACGAGGTGATGTCGCGGCTGAGAGTAGCCAAGCGGCGGCTTTCCTTTATCGCCGCACTTGCCGATCTCGCCCGCATCTTCACCGCGCGTGATACGACCCGCTGGCTGAGCGACATGGCGGATGCCGCGCTCTCCGCCGCCATCGATCACCTGCTGCTCGCTGCCCATGAGAGCGGCAAGCTGAAACTGAAGGATGTCGCAACCCCGAGCGAAGGATCGGGCCTCATCGTGCTCGGCATGGGCAAGCTCGGTGCGCGCGAACTCAACTATTCCTCTGACATCGACGCCGTGGTGTTCTTCGAACCCTCCGCCGGCATCATGGACGATCCCTATGATGCGACGGAGAATTTCGGACGCATGATGCGCCGTCTGGTGCGCATCATGCAGGAGCGCACCGCCGATGGTTATGTCTTCCGCACCGATCTCCGGCTGCGGCCCGACCCCGGCTCGACGCCGCTCGCCATTCCCGTGGAAGCGGCGCTGCTTTATTACGAGGGCAGGGGGCAGAACTGGGAACGCGCCGCCTATATCAAGGCGCGGCCGGTGGCCGGCGACATGAAGGCGGGCGAGAACTTCCTGCGCGAGCTGACGCCTTTCATCTTCCGCAAATATCTCGATTACGCGGCGATTGCCGATATCCACTCCATCAAGCGGCAGATCCACGCCCATAAGGGCCATGGCGCGATTGCGGTGAAGGGTCATAATGTCAAGCTCGGGCGCGGCGGCATCCGCGAGATCGAGTTCTTCGCCCAGACGCAGCAGCTCATCGCCGGCGGTCGCATGCCGGCGCTCCGGGTGCGGGCAACGCAGGAGGCGCTTGCTGCACTGACCGAGGCGAAATGGATCGATGCCGAAACGCGTGACAGCCTGACCGACGCCTACTGGTTCCTGCGTGAGGTGGAGCATCGCATCCAGATGGTGCGCGATGAACAGACCCATGTGTTGCCCGATACAGAAGCGGAATTGAAGCGCATTGCCTTCATGCTCGGCTTTGACGACACCAAGGCTTTTTCGGAAAAGCTGGAAGAAGTGCTGCGGCTGGTGGAGCGGCGTTATTCCGCGCTGTTTGAGCAGGAAACGAAACTCTCCGGCGAGGCTGGCAATCTGGTCTTCACCGGCCAGAAGGACGATCCCGATACGCTGAAAACACTCTCCGCCCTCGGCTTCGAGCGGCCGGAGGATATCTCCCGCGTCATCCGCACCTGGCACAATGGACGTTACCGGGCCACCCAATCGGTCGAGGCGCGCGAGCGGTTGACGGAGCTGACGCCGGACCTGCTGCGCGCCTTCGGTGAAAGCAAGCGGGCGGATGAGGCGCTCCTGCGTTTCGATAATTTCCTTTCCGGCCTGCCGGCCGGCATCCAGCTGTTTTCGCTGCTCGGCAACAATCCGGCGCTGCTCGACCTGCTGGTGACCATCATGTCATCAGCACCGCGCCTTGCCGAAATCATCGCCGCCCGCCCGCATGTCTTTGACGGCATGCTGGACCCGGCGCTGATGAGCGACATCCCGACACGCGATTATCTCGCCCACCGCATGGGCAATTTCCTCTCCAACGCCCGCCATTACGAGGATATTCTCGACCGGCTGCGCATCTTTGCCGCCGAACAGCGCTTCCTGATCGGTGTCAGGCTTCTGACCGGCGCAATCCGCGGCGAAGTCGCCGCCCGCGCTTTCACCCACCTGGCCGATCTGGTGATCGAGGCGGCGCTGAATGCGGTTCTGGCGGAGATGGAAGCGGCGCATGGGCTCTATCCCGGTGGCCGTGTCGCCGTCATGGGCATGGGCAAGCTTGGCTCCTTCGAGCTGACGGCTGGTTCGGATGTCGATCTCATCCTGCTTTACGATTATGACGATGCCGCCCATGAATCCACCGGTGCAAAGCCGCTCGATGTGGTGCGCTATTTCACTCGCGTTACCCAACGGCTGATTGCTGCCTTATCGGCCCCGACGGCGGAAGGCGTGCTTTACGAGGTCGACATGCGGCTTCGCCCTTCCGGCAACAAGGGGCCGGTGGCGACGCGCATCTCCGCTTTCGAGAAATACCAGCGCGAGGAAGCCTGGACCTGGGAACACATGGCGCTCTCCCGCGCCCGCCTGATCTGCGGCGATGCTTCGCTGATGGAAGATGCGCGCCGCATCATCGCTTCCATCCTTTCGCAAAAGCGCGATGCGACCAAGGTTTCCGTCGACGTGCTGGACATGCGCAACCTCATCGAGCAGGAAAAACCGCCGGAAAACAACTGGGACTTCAAGCTCATCAACGGTGGCCTGATCGACCTCGAATTCATCGCCCAATATCTGGCGCTGGTGGGGCCGGTGAAAGGGCTTGCTGCGCACGAACCGGGCCGCAATACGGCCGAGGCGTTGCAGGCGCTCGCCGCGCCTGTCATGGAGCCGCAGGCTTTCGATGACTGCATGGCGGCGATGGGGCTTTATACCGAAATATCGCAGATCGTGCGGCTGTGCATTGATGGGACGTTCAATCCGAAAGAGGCGCCGGCGGGCCTGATCGACCTCGTGTGCCGGGCGGGGGATTGCCCGGATATTTCAACGCTTGAGGGAGAGGTGAAGCGGCTGGCGAAAGCAGTGCGCAAGGCGTTTGTGGCGGTGGTGAAGAATGGTAATTAGTGAATCGGATCATAGAAAGAAGAAGCTGAGCATGAAGGTGTATTTCTATATACTACCTGCAATATTATTGTTCTTTTTTTCACCTCTTATTTTAAATATATCGGCGGATATCATTGCATACGCGTATGGATGCCAAATCCATCTCGACGAGATTAAGTGTTCCGCAGGAGACGCCTCCGTCCCCATTGTAGCTGCTTTTGCACTAGATATCTGCTTATTGGCACTGCGATTGTTGTTCTTTGTGCCCCTGATCGCGGCGATGTTTTTCTTCATCTGGCTATTGCTAATATTGCGATATGCCCTGCTAAGAATTGAGACCAAAAGTAAATGATGGAAGAGCCAATTTCCCTATAATTTAGGCCTTTGTCGGTTGGGCGCGAACATCGTCCAACGCTCAATGCACCGTCCCACACCCCCCCGCCGTATGCGGAATAATGATCGTCACCACCGTGCCGCGACCCTCACATGAGCGTATCTTCATCGTCCCGCCATGCAGCTTCACCAGTGAGCGGGAAATCGCCAGCCCAAGCCCGGAACCGCCCTGGCTCTTGGCATATTGGCTCTGCACCTGCTCGAAAGGCTGGCCGATCTTGTTGAGCGCCTGCGCGGGGATGCCTATGCCGGTATCGGCGATGGTGAGGATCATCGCGGCCTCATGCACATGGGTGCGCAGCGCGATACGGCCGCCGTCGCCGGTGAATTTGACCGCGTTGGAGAGCAGGTTGAGCATGATCTGCTTCATGGCGCGGCGGTCGCCCTGCATGGTCAGCCCGGCGCAGACCTTCTGCTGCACGGTGATGTTCTTCTGCTGGGCCTGAATGGCGGTCAGCCGCAGCGTCTCCTCGATCAGCGGCGCAAGATCGATCGTCTCGCGGTTGATGCGCATATGGCCCGCTTCAATCTTCGACATGTCGAGAATATCGTTGATGACGTTGAGCAGGTGTTTGCCGCTGTCATGGATATCGCGGGCATATTCGGAATATTTCGGCGAGCCGACCGGCCCGAACATCTCGTTTTGTAAGATTTCGGAAAAGCCGAGGATGGCGTTGAGCGGCGTGCGCAGCTCGTGGCTCATATTGGCGAGGAATTCGGATTTCGCCCGGTTGGCGGCCTGCGCACGCTCTTTTTCGGCGAGATAATTGGCGTTGGCGTCGGAAAGTTCCGTCTTTTGCCGTTCCAGCTTGTGCTGCGAGGCGGAGAGATCGCCGATCGTTGCCATCAGCCGGCGTTCGGAATCGCGCAGCCGTTCCTGATGGCGCTTCAGAAGGGTGATATCGGTGCCGACGGAGACGAGGCCGCCGTCACGGGTGCGGCGCTCGTTGATCTGCAGCCAGCGGTCATCGGCAAGCTGCACTTCCATGGTGCGCGACAGGCCGGATTGGTCCGGATCGGCAACGCGGCGTTCAACCACGGGGCGGGCTGCTGCGGCATGGACCGTGCTTTTTTCCGTGCCGGCCACCAGCACGCTGTCAGGCAGGCCATAGGCCTTCTGGTAGTGGGTGTTGCACATCACGAGGCGATCGTTCTTGTCCCACAGCACGAAGGCTTCCGAGGTGGATTCGATGGCGTCGGCAAGGCGCTGGTCCGCCTCGGCATAACGCTGGGCGAGGCGGTGCTGTTCAGTGACATCCATGGCGATGCCGATGACGCGCGGGCCGTTATTGGTGCGGATGACCTGGGCGCGGGCGCGCAGCCAGACATAATGACCCTTGGAATGGCGCATGCGGAAAATCTGGTCGATCTGGCGCAGGTTGCCGCAGCCGACGGCGCGGGCAAGCTCGTAGAGATTGCCGTCTTCGGAATGCATCATGCGGGCCGCATCGGAAAAGGAGAGCGGTGCTGCCTTCGGCGGAAGCCCAAGAATTTCATAAAGCGAACCGGACCAGAACATGCGCCGGCTGGAAAGATCGAAATCCCAGAGGCCGCAGCGCCCGCGTGACAGCGCCGTTTCCACCCGCAGGTTGGATTCGGCGAAGATGTCGTCGGCGTCGCGGGCGCGCTTCACCTGCATATAATAGGCGTAGAGCACGACGAGCAGGATGGAGGAGATGCCGGCGAACAGCGTCACGTTCATGGCGATTTCGCTACGCCAGAAGGAGCGGATCGGCTGCAGCGAGCGCGCCGCGATCACCATGGCGCCATCATCACCGAAGGGGATCATCGTCGCATAATGCTGCTGGCCATCGATGTTGGTCTCGATGGTGCCGGGCGAGCCGGGGAAACGCTGCACGATGGCGATTTCGGGAAGCAGGGCGGGCAGCGAGGTGCCGATATAAAGCATCGCCTCCTTGCCCGCGCCCGCGAAGATGCGGCCATTGCTGCCTGACAGCAGTACCATGGTGCCATCGGCAAGGCTGCCCGACGGCAATGCGGCGACAAGGCTCGCCTCGGCGCGGGTCCGGTCCTGCCCGGTGAAAACGATACCGTTGTTAATAAGGGCCGCTTTCGCCGTCAGCGCCGTCAGCGCCGTGGAGTGGCGGGCGGCCTCTTCCATGCGGCTGTATTCGGCAACGATGCCAAGCATGCGCGAGGCAGCGACAACAACGAGGAAGGCGAGGATGAGAATGGGGATGAGGCGTTTCAGCAGGGTCTCGACCTGCGGCGCCGGGCGGTCGGAGCCATTCATCAAACCCATCAGGTCGCTGGAAAGCCTTTCGCCCCAGGCCGCAAGATCAGAAAATTTGGCATACGGCCGCTCATCGCCCGCAGTCGCCCGCCGCACGTTCGTCATTGTCCCGCCTTTTAGATGTCCCCAGTGATTCGAAGCGCCGCCGCTCGAATATCCCTAATGAATCAAATGCGATTCGCCGTGTCCAGAGGCAAAAGTTAAAAGAATTTTAACCCCTTGAACCGACTCCGTATTTTTTCGGGACAATCTGCTCCCGCTTCGGGAAAAGCGGGATTCATGAAGAAAAACAGTGAGCGGCACTTCAATTCCGGCGGTTTCGAGATGCCGCGTGGAACGGGTTTCAGCCTCCATCGAAGGCATCGAGAGCAGGGCCAAGCGCGCTGATCACGCCATTGCCGGCGGCGGGAAGACCGGTCAGCACCGCGCTGATGATATCCTCCCGGCTTGCGCCGTGCGCCTTGGCTTCCGTCACATGAAAAGCGATGCCGCTTTCCAGACGCAGGGCGGCCAGAATACCGATATAGATCAGGCTCTGCGTCTTCACATCGAGTGTGGAGGCCGCGCCCAGGCCCTGCACGGCCTGAAGCCATGCCGCCTTGTGAGCCGGGGCGTCGGTCATGAAGCGTTGAAACGAGGCGCTGGTTCTGGACATGTCCGTCATCTGAAGTTCCCATCTGATCCCGAGCCAACGTCGGCCCTTCGCACACAAAGATGCTGCGCAATGCGCGACGCCGCCTTGATGGAAATCAAGACGGCGTCGCGGCATGGATCAGAATGGTGGAGCTTCGGCGGACGATCAGCCCTTGAGGATACGCCCGACGATGTCGCTTACATCCGTCGACAGGTCCTTCGCCTCGGCAATGGTTGAAAGCGCGGCTTTCGCATGTTCGGCACGGCTTGCCTCCAGCGATCGCCAGGAGCGCATGGAGGTCAAAATGCGGGCGGCCAGCTGCGGATTGCGTTTGTCGATGGCGATGATCTGTTCCGCAAGGAAACGATAGGCCGCGCCATCGGCTCGGTGGAAGCCGGTGGGGTTGTAGAAGGCAAGCGTGCCGACCAGCGAGCGCACCCGGTTCGGATTGGTGGCGATGAAATGTTTCGATTTCATCAGCCCCTTGATACGCTCCAGCGCGCCTTCGCCCGGAATGGCTGCCTGCAACGAGAACCATTTGTCGAGAACGAGTGCATTGTCGGCAAAGCGTTTTTCGAAGGCGGCAAGCGCTTCCTTTGTTTCCGTGCTTTCCGGGAAACGCTGGGTCAGGACGCTGAGCGCATGGGCGAGATCGGTCATGTTGGTGGCGTCGGCAAAGGCGTTCGCCGCCCGCTCCGGTGTTCCCTCGGCAAAGGCGAGGAAGCTCAGGGCGCCATTGCGCAGCGAACGGCGTCCGGCGCTGTCGGCGTCGGGGCTGTAAGCCTCGCCATCGGCAGCACTATCGGCAAGCTGCCGCAGCGTTTCTAGGCCGGACGTGGCAATCGCCTTGATCGTGGCATTGCGCGCCTTGTGGATGGCATCGGGATCGGTGTTGCCGCCGAGTTCGCGGGCGATATCCGTTTCGCTCGGCAAGGCGAGCGCCTGCGCCCGGAATGCCGGCTCAAGCGCGTCGTTGCCGATGATTTCGATGAGCGTGGCGGAGAGAGCCGCATCCGTCTGTATTTCTTCGCCCTTGTGCACCGCCTTGGCGGCGGCAATCAGCGCCGGCAGGGCGAGATCGGTCAGCGCCTGGAAACGGGCGAACATGTCAGTCTCATGCCGGGCAATCTGCACCAGATCGGCCGCATTCTGCTCGAAATCCAGATTGATCGGTGCCGCGAAGCTGCGGTTGATAGACAGCACCGGCCTCGACGAGATGCCGGGGAAGGAGAAGGTTTGGTTGCGTTCGGTCAGATGCAGCACGCCATTGCGATACTCGCCGCCTTCGACGGCCTGCGGTTCGGCGATCTGGCCATTGTCGAGGATCAGCGCCAGCGACAGCGGAATATGGCGCGGCTGCTTCACCGGCTGGCCGGGCGTCGGCGCCACGGTCTGTTCCAGCGTCAGTCTGAAGGTGGCATTGCCCGCATCATAAGCCGATGAGACGGAGACGAGCGGTGTGCCCGCTTCCGTGTACCAGAGCGAAAATTGCGAGAGGTCGCGGCCGCTCGCATCGACGAAGCTCTTGACGAAATCCTCGACGGTTGCGGCTTCGCCGTCATGGCGCTCGAAATAGAGGTCCATGCCCTTCTTGAAATCATCACCGCCGAGGATCGTGGCGATCATCCTCGTGACTTCGGCACCTTTTTCATAAACGGTCGTTGTGTAGAAATTGTTGATTTCGCGATAGGTATCCGGGCGCGGCGGGGGCGCCCGCGGGCCGGAATCCTCGGGAAACTGCTCCGATTTCAGATGGCGCACATCGGCGATGCGCTTGACCGGCCGCGAGCGCATGTCGGCGGAAAATTCCTGATCGCGATAGACCGTCAGGCCTTCTTTCAGGCAGAGCTGGAACCAGTCGCGGCAGGTAATGCGGTTGCCCGTCCAGTTGTGGAAATATTCATGGGCGATGATGCGCTCGATATTGGCGTAGTCAGCATCGGAGGCGGTTTCGGGGTCGGCCAGCACGAATTTGTCGTTGAAGACGTTGAGACCCTTGTTCTCCATCGCGCCCATGTTGAAATCGGACACGGCGACGATCATGAAGATATCGAGATCGTATTCGCGGCCGAAACGCTCTTCGTCCCATTTCATCGAACGTTTCAGCGCATCCATGGCGTAGGCCGCGCGCGGCTCTTTGCCGTGCTCGACATAAATCTTCAGCGCCACTTCGCGGCCGGACATGGTGGTGAAGGTATCTTCCACCACGCCGAGATCGCCGGCGACAAGCGCGAAGAGATAGCTGGGTTTCGGATGCGGATCGAACCAGGCTGCGAAGTGACGGCCTTCATCGTAATTGCCGCCGCCGAGGAAATTGCCGTTCGAGAGCAGCAGCGGATTGCCTTCCTTCGCCGCGATGATCGTCACCGTATAGGGCGCCAGAACATCCGGCCGGTCGGGGAAATAGGTGATACGGCGGAAACCTTCCGCCTCGCATTGCGTGCAATAAACGCCATTGGTGCGGTAAAGCCCCATCAGCTGCGTATTGATCTGCGGATTGATGTAATTGGTGACGCAGATCTCGAAGGGAGATTCGGCCGGCAAATCGCGGATGGTCAGGCTGTCGGGCGTCGCCTCATATTGGCCGGCGGGAAGCTCCACCTGGTCGAGCAGCAGGCCGGAAAGCTTCAGCTCGTCGCCATCAAGAACGAGCGGCGCCTGCCGCTCAGCACCTTCGCGCCGGTGAAAGATCAAACGGGCTTCGACCTTGGTATTCTTGGGGTCGAGTTCGAAGGTGAGATCCACCCGCTCCAGAACGAAATCGGTGGGGCGGTAATCTGCCAGGTGAACGATCTGGCCCGTGTCTGTTCGCATGACTGTCCCTGAATAACTTGGCGTGGTCTTCCCGGCATCATGTCGCCATAAGTCCCGGATGTAAAATGGGTAGAGTATTCGTCACGTTCATGTGCGCATCGGAGGACGTCCTGTCCCGCCATGGAAAGCTTTGCCGGCCATGCAGACAATCCTCCCGCCGCCGGACCCGTGGACCATGGCAGCAAATGTTGAACGATTGCTGAAATTATATTTTATTTTCTTCAAATTTTAGCGCGCGTCGCTTTTCGTCTGCGATCGTTCCCGCAGGTGTGCGAACGAACCCTCGCCAGATCAACGGAATTCATGAGTGAATAACATTTTTTGTTGTAAAGCCCCGGAAGAATGCTCTAGCCTTGGTACATCCACTTCCCCTGCGTCGTCCTCTCCCGCATGAAAATCTCCCGATGGCGTGTTTGCGCAGCCGATATGAGTAACTGCCAATGAACGCCGAACCGATGAATCCCTTTCGCGGGATTAGCATGAAGCTGATTTCGGTCGGCTTTTTTCTTGTCATGCAGACCTGTATCAAGGCCGCAGGTGACGTGCCGGCCGGCCAGATCACCTTCTTCCGTTCCGCCTTCGCCATCATCCCGATCGTCGTTTATCTCGCCTGGTTGCATGCGCTGGCGAGCGCGCTGCACACCAACAATCTCCTCGGCCATTTCAAGCGCGGTTTTCTGGGCATCCTCTCGATGGCCTGCGGTTTTTATGGGTTGACCATGCTGCCGCTGCCGGAATTCATCGCCATCGGTTATGCCTCGCCGCTTCTCGCCGTCGTTTTCGCCGCCTTCATCCTGCATGAAAAGGTGCGCATCTATCGCTGGAGTGCGGTGTTTGTCGGCATGATGGGCGTGCTGGTGATTCTGTGGCCGAAGATGACGCTTCTGAGTGAGGGCGGCTTTGCCGCGGGTGAGGGGCTGGGGGCCATTGCCGTGCTATGCGGCGCGGCGCTGGGCGGTCTGGCCATGATCCAGGTGCGGCAGCTGGTGGAGACGGAAAAGACGCCGACCATCGTGCTCTATTTTTCGCTCACCGCCACTTTGTTATCGCTCATCAGCGTGCCGTTCGGCTGGAATTCGCTGAGCCTGACGCAGGCGATGCTCTTGATCACCAGCGGCATCTGCGGCGGCGTCGCGCAAATCTTCCTGACGGAGAGTTACCGCCATGCGGAGGTCTCCGTCATCGCCCCCTTCGAATACAGCTCCATCGTCTTCGGCATCGCGGTGTCCTACATTCTGTTCGGTGATATTCCGACGGTGACAATGCTGATCGGTACGGCGATCGTGATCCTCGCCGGTATCTTCATCATTTTCCGCGAACATCAGCTGGGATTGGCGAGACGGGCGGCGCGCAAGGCTTCGACGCCGCAGGGGTGAGGGATGTTTCCTCGGCCGCTATACACTGGCCGTTTTGTGTGTCCGTCATTCCGGCCATGAGCCGGAATCCAGTCGACACGCGTCTGCGTGTTGGAAAGACTCCTTTCAGCCCAAGGACTTGGGCTGGCTGGATGCCGGATCAGGTCCGGCATGACGGAGGTCTATAATCGTGAAAACACGCAAAAGCAAAAGGCGCCTTCCCGAAGAAAGACGCCAGCGCGCAATCATATCTATGAGCCAGTGCTAGACTGGCCTGAGTGCTTCTCAGCGCTCGCGGAAATCTGCGAAGACTGCCGAGGGACGCGTCACGCGGACCTGCTGCATGGCAGCGCGTGCGGTCATCTGTTCGTTTGCGGCTGCGCCGAAACGATGGTAGCCCTGACTGGAGCGAGGGCCGAGGCCCGCCAGGCGGAGCGTTTCAAAGCCGGAATGTACCGGACGGAAGCGAGTGGTCATTGCCTTGGTTCCTTAAACCGAATTCCTCCCAAGACATGATCGCTATATCGCAGCGCAGCATGGATTCGGCAAGCCGGCCAAATGCGCCGCTGTTATGCGTAATGCGCATGGCTTTTTTCATAATTCATTTACATTGAGTAGGAATGAGGCAGTCAGCCTTGGGTGATCTTTGCCTGAAAAGCCAATAAATCCTGCCATGCCAATGACTTACTCGCTGGCGCGTTCAACAGTTCCTGTGGGTGCAGGCTTGCGAGAGCCGGCAAAACCAGGTGTCCGGCTGCGACATCACGCCACTGTCCACGCAGCGTATGGATGGTGCCGGTGCCGCCAAAGAAGAAACGTGCGGTGAAGTTGCCAAGAAGCAACAGGTGTTTCGGCTCGGCAAGCGCGATCTGTCGCTCGATGAAGGGGCGGCAGATATCCATCTCGGCCTGCGTCGGCGGGCGGGTGCCCGGCGGCCGCCCGGGCACGACATTGCCGAGCATGATGGTGCTGCGCTCAAGCCCGATGGCCGCCAGCATGCGGTCGAGCAAAAGCCCGGTCTTGCCGGCGAAGGGAAGGCCCTCGCGGTCGTCATCCGCGTCAGGCATCGGGCCGATGACCATGATGGCGGAGGCGGCATCACCTGCGGTGAAAATCGTATTGCGCGCGCTGTTCTTGAGGTTGCAGCCGCTGAAACCCTCAAGGGCGGTTTTCAGCTCGGCAAGCGATCTCGCGCTTTCCGCCGCAAAACGCGCCGCCGCCACGGCCTGCTCGTCGGGCATGGCGACATTCTGCTGAAGAGCGGGCGCGGCTGGCGCGCCACGCGCCGGGGCGCTGCGCGTTGCCGCCTGCCGCTGAGGTGCGTCGGCACGGCGATCCGCCGGCCTTTCAGTCTGGCGTGCCGATGTCACCGCATCCTGTGCCGGCGCGGATCGGGCAGGGCGGGCGGCGGCGAATTCCGCGAAACGGTCGACCGGGGGCTCTTCCAGCATCCAGTCCACGCCCGCATCCGCATGGAAATGCAGGGGGGCGGCGAGTTCGGCCGGGGAGAGGTCGTGAGCGGCGATCATGGGCGGAAATTACCCCATGTTCCCCGCCCGGGGAACCCGTAAATCACGCTGTCCAGCGCTGAATGTCGCCGCTTTCGCCGATCATGGCGAGACCATGGGCAATCGAGAGCAGCTCGCCGCCGCTTTCGATACGGTCGGCGTCGAAACGGCGGGGGAAAAGCTCGCGCCCCGCCGGCCCGAAGGAGGTGCCGCCGGTCAGGAACACCTTGTCGATCGCCTCGGGCGCAACCTTCGTCTTTTCCAGAACCTCGTCGAGCGCTTCTTCGATCTTGGCAAGGTCGTCAGCGATCCAGTTGTTGAAATCGCTGCGCTTCACCATCTTGCGGCCGGCTTTGCCGAGCGGCGAGAAGTTGAATTCCGCTTCCTCCGCCGAGGACAGCGCCATCTTGGTGGCGGAAATCGCCTGATAGAGCGGGTAGCCCTCGTCGTGGTCGACGAGATCGATGAAGAGTTCGAGTTTTTCCGGCTCCAGCGCCGAGCGCACCAGCGATTTCAGCGCGGTGAATTCCTTCGAGGTCTTGAAGATCGACAGCTGGTTCCAGCGGCCGAAATTCACGTAATAACCCGAGGGTACATCCAGCACCTTGTCGAAGCTTTTGAACTTGCTGCCCTTGCCGATCTCGGGCGAGACCAGATTGTCGATCATGCGGAAATCGAAATGGTCGCCTGCCACGCCGACGCCGGAATGGCCGATGGGGGTGGCGGAAAGCTTGCCGGCATGGGTTTCGAAACGGATCAGCGAATAGTCCGTGGTGCCGCCGCCGAAATCCGCCACCAGCACATTGGCGTCCTTCTTCAGGCTCTGGGCGAAATAATAGGCCGCCGCCACTGGCTCGTAGACATAGTGGATATCAGGGAAACCTGCCCGGGTGAGCGCCTCGTTGTAACGGGCAAGCGCCAGCGTCTCATCCGGATTGCTGCCGGCGAAACGCACCGGCCGGCCGGCGATGACGGTGGAAACGTCACCTGGCCATTCCTCACCCGCATAGGTCTTCAGCTTGCGCAGGAACACGTCCATCAGGTCCTCGAAGCTCTGGCGCTTGGCGAAGATCAGCGTGCCCTGAAACAGCGGCGAGGCCGCAAATGTCTTGATCGACTGCAGGAAACGGCAGTCGCCGGCATTGTCGATGAACTGGCGGATGGCGGCATGTCCCGCTTCCACATGCAGCGCGGCCGCACCAAGGCCAGCATCCTTCATGAAGGAGAGCGCGGTGCGCATGCTGTCATCCGTGCCTGCGCTGCTGGTAAAACGCATGGAGCGGCTGTCGCCGCCGCCGTCGGAAAGAGCCATGACCGTGTTGGTCGTGCCGAAATCGAGGCCGAGAGCCCGCTTTTGCGTCATCGCCATATCCTTGTCGCCGATAGAAGAACCGCCCGGCCCTTGGGTGGCCCGGCGTGAAAATAAGGGATGCTCTTGGCGCCCCGATGTCAGAGGAGGGCGGTTGATTGCACAGGGCTGACGGAATGGCAAGCGCCCGCACCAGGGTTTATTGTGAAATTTGCATGAAGTAATCGCCATGGGTGGAAGGCCGCCCTGCCGTCCGCATTAAATATTTTTTCGCATAAAGCGAGTATAAGGCTGAGCTATAGCGTTAAAGAGCAGATTTATTTTTGTATTTGTTGTGTTTGCAGACGGAGCCCCGATGTCCCGAAAGCCGGCCCGTTCCACCCTCGAAGACGTGTCGCCGGCGCGAAACGCCCGCGTTCGCGGCGATGCGGACAGCTTCAACCGCCATCTCATGGACCTGATGGAGGCGTCGCAGCAGGGTTATGCGCTTTTCGACGGCGGCGATGAACTGCGTTTCGCCAACACGGCATTCCGCACGGCGCTCGGCCTCGGTCCGGACGAGTTTCCGACATGGGTTGAGCTCATGCGCAGCGGTTACCGCAACTCCGCCGGCACGGCCATCGAGACCTCCGATTTCGAGCTGTGGCTGCGCTCCGCGAGAACGAGGCGCGGCAAGCTGCCGTTCCGCACCATCGAGACCGGCCTCAATGACGGGCGCTGGATGCTGACGACCGAGACGACGCTGCCGGGTGGCTGGATGCTGTGCGTCGTCACCGATATTTCCGAACTCGGCGTTGAACTGCGCGATCTTCGCCAGGAGCGGGACAGGGCGTTGAAATCCGCCCTGAGCGACGAGCTGACCGGTCTCGGCAACCGCCGCTACGTCATGGATATTCTCAATCACCGGCTTGGCCCCAACAAAGCCGAGGCGCTCGCTGTCATCATCATTGATATAGACCACTTCAAGTCGGTGAACGACCGCTTTGGCCATGCCTGCGGCGATCTGGTTCTGAAAGACTTCGCCGCCCGGCTTTCCGCTGCGGTCGCCCGCGACGATCTCGTCGGGCGAATCGGCGGCGAGGAGTTCCTGCTGATGCTCGGCGGTTCACGCGTTTTGAGCGCGGAGGCAGTCATGCAGGGGGTGCTGTCATCACTGGCGCAGGCGTCACCGTTCGCAGACATGCCCGGTTTCCGATATAGCTGCTCGGCGGGCATTGCCTTTGCAAACCCAGGCGAGAGCGCGAGCGATGTCCTGCGCCGCGCCGACACCGCCCTCTACGAGGCCAAGAATACCGGCCGGAACCGCTACGTGATTTACGGAGCGGCCTCCTGACGGGATTCGTATCTATTCGGCCTTAGTTCGACTTCGCCGCGCCGCCATCCACTCTCAGCATCGTGCCGGTGATGTAGCTTGCCGGAACCGAGCAGAGGAAAGCGCCGGCGGCGGCGAATTCCTCCACCGTGCCGAGGCGGCCGGCCGGGATGCTCTTGACGGAGGCCTCGCGGATTTCCTCGACGCTCTTGCCGAGACGCTTGGCGTTGGCGCCATCAAGCTCATCGATGCGGTCGGTATGGATACGGCCGGGCAGGAGCAGGTTGGAGGTGATGCCGAAGGAGGCTACTTCGGAGGACAGCGTCTTGCTCCAGCCGACCAGCGCGCCGCGCAGCGTGTTGGAAAGCGCAAGATTGGCGATCGGTTCGAACACGCCTGACGAGGCGACGGTGAGGATGCGGCCGAAACCCTGTTCCTTCATGTCAGGCAGAAGCGCATTGGTGAGCGTGATGACGCGCAGCACCATGGACTGGAAGAAGGTATCGAGCTTTTCGACCGTCATCTCCTGCGCAAGGCCCGGGGTCGGACCGCCGGTATTGTTGACGAGAATATCGATGCCGCCGAGCTTGTCCTTGACCGCCTGAACCATGGCGGCGACGAAATTGTCATCGGCAAGATCGCCCCAGACCCAGTCGGCCTTGCCCTTGCCGAGCGCATTGATCGCCTTGCAGTTTGCCTCCAGCTTATCGCCGCTTCTGCCGACGAGAAGGACATGCGCGCCTTCTTTCGCCAGCGCCGTCGCAATGCCCAGCCCAAGGCCGCGAGAGGAGGCGAGAACGAGGGCGCGTTTGCCGGAAATGCCGAAATCCATGGGTTTTATCCTGTCTTGTGAGTGCGCTATGTGCTGTTTATAGAGCATTTCCAGGAAAAGTGGACCCCGGTTTTCCGTCCGGAAATGCGACAAAACAAAGAGTTAGAGCGTTTTCGCGATTCTAAGAATGGCGAAAATCCTCTATGAAGGTGGCGCCCGGTTTTGAAGGAAAAATACACGTCATGACAGAACAATCCCTGCTGAAATTCTCCATTGCCGTCACGGTTCTCCTGGCGCTCTTCGGTATCGGCGCGGGCCTGTTCTCCGGCTCCTTCGCGGTGGTTTTCGATGGTGTCTATGCGCTGACCGACGCTTTCATGACGGTGCTGGCGCTGCTGGTCGCGCGGCTGATCGCCGCCTCCGCAGCGCCAAGGCCGGGCGGCCGGCTGGTGGAGCGTTTCACCATGGGTTTCTGGCACCTGGAGCCGATGGTGCTCGGCCTCAACGGCACGCTGTTGATGGGCGCTGCGATCTATGCGCTCATCAATGCCATCGACAGCCTGATGGATGGCGGCAGGTCGATCGAGTTCGACTACGCGATCATCGTCACCTTCCTCAGCTTTGCCGTCTCGCTCGCCATGGCGTGGTTCGTCAAAAGGCAGAACCGCCGGCTGAAATCCGCCTTCGTGGCGCTGGATGCCAAAAGCTGGTTGATGAGCGCGCTTTTGAGCATCGCGCTCTTTATCGCCTTCGCCGTGGGTTACGGGCTGACGGGAACGTCGCAGGCATGGCTTTCGCCCTATATCGACCCGGCCGTGCTGGCGCTGGTCTGCCTCGTCATCATCCCCATGCCGCTCGGCAATGTGAAGCAGGCGCTGGCCGACATCCTTCTGGTGACCCCGCTGGAATTCAAGCAGCATGTGGACAGGGTGGCCGCCGAGACGGTGAAAAAATTCGGCTTCGCTTCGCACTATTCCTATGTCGCCCGCGTCGGCCGCGGCCGTCAGATCGAACTCTTCTTCATCGTGCCGAAGAACTGGCCGGCCCGGCGTCTGGAGGAATGGGATGCGATCCGCGACGAGATCGGCGAAGCGCTGGGCGGCGAGGGCAGTGACCGCTGGTTGACGATCGTGTTTACGACGGATGAGGAGTGGGCGGTTTGATGTTGGAGAGTGATCTTAGCTAATCGGCTTGTGGCCCAAAGCGGTCATTGCAGCACTGATCTGGACAGGCCTGATGGGGATGGAGAGCGGATTGGCAGGTTTCAGTCTGACAGAGCAGAAGTGGTCTTCCAGTGTCGCTCAAGCCGGAGTTTTGCACCAAACTCTTGCTACAGAAATTCCTTAGAAGTCAGCAGTGGCGATTTTGTCGCGAACTTGGGAGTTTGCGATAAGAATGGCTCCATCTTAGCGGGGCTATTTCACGCGCGCTTGATGTTGGCGGCCACCAATTGCCTGAAGTCGTCGATCTGTGCTGGCGTCAGGACGCGCTTAGGCAGCATGTTGAACACGCGCGCCCCCTGGTAGAGGAGGATCACCTTGCTGTCTTCGGTCCATTTGAGATAGTCGTTCCAAGGAACATTCCAGTCGCCCTGCTGTGCCTTGCTCCTAAAGCCTTCCTCAGACCATGTAACCGTGATTGGGTGCTGAAGGGTTTTCTGGTCTGCGTAGGCCTTGCGGGCAAACACGGCAGCGCCGAAAAAATATTGGTAGAGCGGTATTGCGATCACAACCACCACGCAGATGTAGAAGAGCGACATGAAAGGCGCATCGGGGAATCGCAGCGCCAACGTGAAGAGCGAGGCAAGCAGCAAAGCAACGAAGATCAGCCAGCAAACGAGCGGCCAGCCTGAGGTTGAATATTTCAGTATGAACAGCTTGTTGGCAGCAACATAGTCGTCGGCAGTCAAAGTGAAGGTGACGCTGCGGTTCATATCTCTCATTGTCTCCCTGGTGAGATACCACACCTGTCGCATAATTCCCGAAACCTGCGACACGTTTTGCTGTCGTACTATGTCCGGGTTGCAGCATCGCAATCAAGCCAGTGAACGTCTTCAATGGGGGCGACAGCGGACAATCATCGATACGTAAAGGTATGTCCGCTTGCGGCGCAAACGGAAACGCCGCCATTGATGAAGCGAGCCGAATGGGCGTTTCAGCCACGGTAAACGCGAGAGCGGCACAAATGCCGACTACCCTTGACGCCTACACTCCCAGCTTCTATTTTAAATCTTACGTGAACGTAAAAGTAATAAACCAATCATCAGGTTGTCTGACAATTGACTGGCGTGCGACATGTTTTGCCGCTATAGAAGCTCGACAAAGGCGTCCTGCTTTGCGAAGACAGACGCTGGTAAATGCGGTGTCGCGGATGGCTTTTTGTCCGGCGCAGGCGATGCGCCGAGGATGCCGGTAAGCGGATATAACAACAGCCGGATGGGACCGGCGATGTGAGAGGACAAGATGACGGAAGCGATGGAACTGCCCGAACGCGAAGCGATGGAATTCGACGTTGTGATCGTTGGCGCGGGTCCTGCGGGTCTCGCCGCCGCGATCCGCCTGAAGCAGGTGGAGCCCGAGCTCTCGGTCGTCGTTCTGGAAAAAGGCGCGGAAGTCGGTGCGCACATCCTCTCGGGCGCGGTGGTCGATCCCATCGGCATCGACCGTCTTCTGCCCGGCTGGCGCGAAGAGGAGGGGCATCCCTTCAAGACCGAGGTCAAGGACGACCAGTTCATGTTCTTAGGCCCGGCCGGCTCCATCCGCCTGCCGAATTTCATGATGCCGCCCTTGATGAACAATCATGGCAACTACATCGTCTCGCTCGGGCTGGTCTGTCGATGGCTGGCGGAAAAGGCGGAAGGGCTCGGCGTCGAGATCTATCCGGGCTTTGCCGCCACGGAAGTGCTCTATAATGACGAAGGCGCCGTCATCGGCGTCGCCACCGGCGATATGGGCATCGAGAAGAACGGCGAGCCGGGTCCGAACTTCACCCGCGGCATGGAACTGCACGGCAAATATGTGCTTGTTGGAGAGGGCGTGCGTGGATCGCTCGCCAAGCAGCTGATTTCCAGATTCGACCTCTCGAAAGATCGCGAGCCGCAGAAATTCGGCATCGGCATCAAGGAGCTCTGGCAGGTCAAGCCGGAACACCACAAACAGGGCCTCGTGCAGCATTCCTTCGGTTGGCCGCTCGGTTTCAAGACCGGCGGCGGCTCGTTCCTGTATCATCTGGAGGACAATCTCGTTGCCGTCGGCTTCGTGGTGCACCTCAATTACAAGAACCCCTATCTTTATCCTTTCGAGGAATTCCAGCGTTTCAAGACACATCCGGCCATCCGCGACACCTTCGAGGGCGGCAAGCGCATTTCCTATGGTGCGCGCGCGATTACCGAAGGTGGCTACCAGTCGGTGCCGAAGCTCACCTTCCCTGGCGGCGCGCTGATCGGCTGTTCGGCTGGTTTCGTCAACGTGCCGCGCATCAAGGGCAGCCACAATGCGGTGCTCTCGGGCATGCTGGCGGCGGAGAAGATCGCCGTGGCGATTGCCGCCGGCCGCGCCCATGACGAGGTGGCGGAGATCGAGGCCGAGTGGCGCGAAGGCGATATCGGCAAGGACCTGAAGCGGGTCCGCAACGTCAAGCCGCTGTGGTCGAAATTCGGCACGCTCGTCGGTGTCGGCCTTGGCGGTCTCGACATGTGGACCAACCAGCTGTTCGGCTTTTCCTTCTTCGGCACGCTGAAGCACGGCAAGACGGATGCGCAGAGCCTCGAGCCCGCTTCGAAGCACAAGCCGATCGCCTATCCGAAGCCTGATGGCGTTCTGACCTTCGACCGCCTGTCCTCGGTGTTCCTGTCCTCCACCAACCATGAGGAAGACCAGCCGGTCCACCTTCAGGTGAAGGACATGGAGCTGCAGAAGCGCTCCGAACACGACGTCTTTGCCGGTCCTTCGACGCGTTATTGTCCGGCCGGTGTTTACGAGTGGGTGGAGAAGGACGGCGAAGAGGTTTACGTCATCAACGCGCAGAACTGCGTGCACTGCAAGACCTGCGACATCAAGGACCCCAACCAGAACATCAACTGGGTGCCGCCGCAGGGTGGCGAAGGGCCGGTTTACGCCAATATGTGATGGTGGGTCCGAACCGTCTGGATCGTTGACGTCGTTTAGCGACGCCGTGGCGTTTGAACGCCGTCACCCCGGATTTGATTCGGGGGGCGGCGCGATCAAGTCTTTGATCGTAAAAGACTCTCCTCACGGCGCAGACGCGCCGTGACTGGATGCCGAATCTAGTCCGGCATGACGAAAGAGCAGCGTTGATGGCCCGTCCCCCGTCAGTATTTGTGGATTGCTCTTCGATTTCTTACATATAGGATGTTGGGGTGTTGCATGGTCGCGTGGCCCGTGGATTGTGGTTCAGCGATGCGGTAACGCCTTGAACGTGCATATGGTCCTAGGTGCCGTCGCAAGACGACAGGGAGTGAAAGAATGTCCGGCTTTCAAAGGCTGAATATCGTGCGGAAGACAGGGTGCGTTGCCGGTGTGGCGGCGCTTGCGATGATTGCCGTTTCTTTCAGCGGCGGCCCGCTGGTGGCCGCAAGCTGCCGTACCGATGCCATGGCCGGCATCGACTGGCGCGAATGCAACAAGCGTCTGCTGATGCTGGGCGGCAGCAATCCCGATTCGGCGATGCTCTACGGCACGGATTTCACCTATACGGATCTGCGCGGTTCTTCGCTGAAGGGCGCCAATCTCGAAAAGGCCAAGCTCATCCGTACCGCCCTTGGCGAGGCGAACCTTCAGGGCGCCAACCTGACCAAGGTGGAAGCTTATCGCAGCGATTTTTCCGCCGCCGACGCCACCAATGCCAAATTCGTCAATGCCGAAATGCAGCGGACCAAATTCGAAAACACCAAGCTGGACGGCACGGATTTCACCAAGGCTGAACTCGGCCGTGCTGATTTTGAGGGTGCGACGCTGAACGGCTCGAAATTCTCGCTCACCAACCTGTCACGCGCCCGCTTCGGCGGCGCGAAGCTTGGCGGCCCGGTGGATTTCACAAGCGCCTTCCTGCTCCTGACCCGGATTGAAGGGGTCGATCTTTCCACGGCCACCGGGCTTGACCAGAAACAGATCGATATTGCCTGTGGTGACGCCAAGACCAAATTGCCGAACGGCCTCACCGCGCCGGCCTCCTGGCCGTGCCCGGAAGACCCGGACGACGATTGACAGGAATGGCCGCGCGGTTTTGCGCACGGCCCAAATACATCCGTAAGCGGAGAGAAGCGCCCGCGATGCGGACGCCTCGTTGCTGATCAGAAGCCCGAAAGCACGATCTTGCCCTTGGCCTTGTTGCTTTCGATCAGCGCGTGCGCCTTGATGAGATTTGCGGCAGTGATGGTGCCGAAAACCTCGGTCAGCGTCGTCTTGATCTTGCCGGCATCGACAAGCTCGGCCACGTGGTTGAGCAGCCGGTGCTGCTCGATCATGTCAGGCGTCTGGAAGACGGCGCGGGCGAACATCATTTCCCAATGGATCGATACGCATTTGCGCTTGAAGGCCATGACGTCGAAACCGCCGGCCGGATCGTCGATCAGCGCGAAACGGCCCTGCGGCGCGATGGTCGCCACACTGTCGGCGGCATGAATGTCGCTATGGGTGGTGGAAAAGACGAAGCCCGGCGCACCGAGCCCGAGCGCTTCCACCTGCGGCGCGATCGGCTTGCTGTGATCGATGACGTGATGCGCGCCGAGTTCTTTCACCCAGGCAATCGTTTCCGGCCGCGAAGCGGTGGCGATGACGGTGAGGTCGGTTAGCGCCCGCAGAAGCTGGACGGCGATGGAGCCGACGCCACCAGCGCCGCCGATGACCAGAACGGCATTGGCTGCGCCCGGAACCGGTTCCTTCACCCGCAGCCGGTCGAACAGCGTCTCATAAGCGGTGATCGCGGTCAGCGGCAGGGCGGCCGCTTCCTCGAAATTCAATGATTTGGGCTTTGTTCCGACAATGCGCTCATCGACGAGATGGAATTCGCTGTTGGAGCCGGGGCGGTTGATGACACCGGCGTAGAATACCTCGTCGCCGGGCTTGAACAGCGAGACCTTGTCGCCGACGGTCTTCACCACGCCGGCAGCATCGAAGCCGAGCACGCGCGGTTCGCCGTTTTCCGGCGTCTGGTTGCGGCGCACCTTGGTGTCGACGGGGTTTACCGAAACGGCCTTCACTTCCACCAGAATGTCGTGCCCTTTCGCTTCCGGCTGGGGCAGGTCGATATCGATGAGGGCGTCTTTCGCCGTGATGGGCTGGCTGGTCCTGTAACCGATGGCGCGCATGAACAGTCTCCTTTGCTTGTTTGCGTGCCTCTTACTTGATACATATGAACGCTGATCGCAAGAATGCACATTTTGTGATGATACATACAAAAAGGATACTGTGATGTCGCGACCGCGCGCCAAGCTCACCGGCAACTTTCCCGGCTGCCCGGTGGAATCGACCCTGAGTTTTCTCGACGGCAAATGGAAGGGCGTGATCCTTTATCACCTCATCAATGAAGGCACGCTGCGCTTCAACGAGCTGCGCCGCCATATTCCCAGCGTCACCCAGCGCATGCTGACCAAGCAGCTGCGGGAACTGGAGGAAGCGGGCCTGATTTCGCGCACCGTCTTCCCGGTGGTGCCGCCGCGGGTGGATTATGCGCTGACGCCGCTTGGCGAGACGATGCGGCCGGTCATCTCGGCGCTGAAAAGCTGGGGGGACGCCCATGTCGTCTGCAAGAACGGCGCGAAATACACCCAGCTTCCGCAGGCTGCGGAGAAGGCGGCCTGAGAGAAATCACGGGTAAAAGCACGTCCCGTGAGGGCCATTTTTCATGGTGCGATGCAACACGGATTTGCCCCGATTGATGCATAATGCTGCAAACTCGATTCGCAGCAGGGACATCAAAGCACATGAGCATGGGTTGGATGGAGGCCGGATTTCTCGGCCTTTTGCAAGGACTTACGGAGTTTCTTCCGATTTCTTCAAGCGCGCATCTGAGGATTGCCGGGGAGTTCCTGCCCTCCGGCGCGGATCCCGGGGCCGCCTTCACCGCAATTACCCAGATCGGCACGGAAATGGCGGTGCTGGTCTATTTCTGGTCCGATATCATGCGGATTGCAGCTGCCTGGCTGCGGCAGAACCTGCGCCTTGGCGAATATAACAAGGCTGATGCCCGGCTGGGCTGGCTGATCATCGTCGGTTCGGTGCCGATCGTGTTTCTGGGCCTGTTCTTCAAGGATGCCATCGAACATTCGCTGCGCAACCTCTATATCACCGCTGTGATGTTGATCGTCTTTGGCATCGTTCTCGGTCTTGCCGACAGGATCGGGGAGAAGCGTTACAAGCTCAACCAGCTGATCTGGCGCGATGGCATCCTGTTCGGTTTCGCGCAGGCCATGGCGCTCATCCCCGGTGTTTCGCGTTCGGGCGGCACCATCAGCGCCGGCCTGCTTCTGGGCTACACCCGCGAGGCGGCGGCGCGTTATTCCTTCCTGCTCGCCGTTCCCGCCGTCTTCGGCTCCGGCTTCTACCAGCTCTTCAAGAGCATCGGTGAGGACAATCCGGTCGGCTGGGGGCAGACCGGGCTTGCGACCCTCATCGCCTTCGTGGTCGGTTACGCCGTGATCGTGGTTTTCCTCAAGCTGGTCTCGACCAAGAGCTACATGCCCTTTGTCTGGTACCGCGTGGTCATCGGTTTCATCCTGCTCGCCCTACTGGGAACGGGCGTCATCAATGCCGGCGGCTGAGGGCAGGGCTTCTCGCTTTTTCCCATCGCAAATGAAAAGGCCCGCTCTTTCGAACGGGCCTTTTGTCTTTAGAGCAATGTGCCGCTGAGGATCGCCAGCGCCACCGAGAAGTAGATGATAAGGCCGGTGACATCCACCAGCGTGGCGACGAAGGGGGCAGAGGCGCTGGCGGGGTCGAGCCGCAGGCGCTGCAGGATGAAGGGCAGCATGGAACCGGCCAGCGAACCGAAGGTGACGATGCCGACAAGCGCCGCGAAAACGGTTGCACCGACCAGCAGCCAGTGTTCGCCGTAATCGTAGAAACCTGCCTGCTGCCAGACCGTCAGACGCAGGAAGCCAATGGCGCCCAGAATGCAGCCGAGCGTCAGGCCCGTCGGGATTTCGCGCAGCAGCACGCGCCACCAGTCCGAAAGCTTCAGTTCGCCGAGCGCCAGCGCCCGGATGATGAGCGAGGTGGCCTGCGAACCGGAGTTGCCGCCTGACGACATGATGAGCGGAATGAACAGCGTCAGCACCACGGCCTTTTCCAGTTCGCCCTCGAAATGCTGCATGGCGCTGGCCGTCAGCATTTCACCGAGGAACAGGGCTGCGAGCCAGCCGGCGCGCTTGCGGATCATGTCCGGAAAACCGATCGTCATATAGGGCTTGCCGAGCGCTTCCATACCACCGAATTTGTGGGCGTCTTCCGTGGTGTCGGCGATCATGGTGTCGATCACGTCGTCAACGGTGACGATGCCGAGGATATGCGAATGGTCATCGACAACGGGAAGGGCCAGGAGGTCGTGCTTGCGGATCAGCCGGGCGACATCCTCCTGCGACATCAGGGGGCTCGCATAGGCAATGCCCTCCTTCGAAGCGACGGAGAGGATGGAAGCGCCCGGTTCGCCGGTCAGCAGGCGACGCAGCGTCACCACCGTGGAGAGTGTCCCGTCCTGCGCCAGCACATAGATGGCATAGACCGTTTCACGCGACCGCTCGACGACGCGGATGTGCGAAAGGGTCTGTTCCACCGTCCAGCTGTCGGGCACGCTGACGAATTCCGTGGTCATGATGGAGCCGGCGGTGCGCGGCGGATAGCCCATCAGATGCTGGATGGAGAGCGCCGTGGTGCGGTCCAGCCGGGCAAACAGCTTGGCGCGGGGCTCTTCTTCCATTTCCGCCATGACGTCGGCGACGCGGTCGTCGGACATGAGATTGACGAAACGGGCGGCCTGTTCGAGCGGAATGCCGGCAATGATGGCGGCTGCGTCATGCAGTTCCGGCCGGTCGAGAATGGCAACGGCCTTTGCCTGCGGCATGGCAAGCAGGGCAGCTACGGCTGCGTCGGTATCAAGCGTGTTGAGGTGCTCGACACGTTCTGCGATGGTGGTGGAACCGGCATTTCCGCTGCGGAGAAGACGTGCGGCCTTGCTGGCTCTCTGGGAGAGAGTGTGGAAGTTCATGATTGCTCACCTTTCCGTCGATTCGCCGATTACGGCGAACGCGGTGGTGAGCCGACAGAGGTCGGATCAGTTCCCGTTCGCCGCTTTCGGCAAAGGCAATCGACTACTACTGTCGCTAGACATCTAATGATGCTCCGTTGAAATCCGCACAGTTCCGGGTCACGGCCCGTGCGTAAAGCCGTGTTGCGCCTGAAACGAAAAAGAGTCAAGCAGGCCTATTGTGAAATTTCCGTAAGGTTCCGGGCGGGTGCCGGAAGGGGCATTCAAGCGGCTCAAAAACCGGCATTCAGCAGGCTTTTGCGCGCCGCTCGACGGTGACGGAAACGAGGAAAACGCCAAGCCCGAGAAGGGAGAGAACCGCACCGACATAACCCGTCGAGGCGTAACCAAAACCCATGGCGATGACGAGGCCGCCAAGCCAGGCACCGAGCGCATTGGCGATGTTGAAGGCGGAATGGTTGGAGGCGGCAGCCAACGTCTGCGCATCCTGCGCCACATCCATCAGCCGGGTCTGCACGGCCGGGCAGGCTGCGAAACCACAGCCGATCAGGAAGACGCAGAGGCAGAGCATGAATGGATTGTCCGCCGTCATGCCAAACACGGTCATGACAAGCACGTTGAAGGCCAGCATGCCGCCAATCGTGCCGTTGAGCGAGATATCCGCCAGCCGCGAGCCGACGACATTGCCGACATTCATGCCGATGCCGAACAGCGCCAGCACCATGGAAACGGTGGAAACCGGCATCATCGCCACATCGGTGGTGGTCTTGGCGATATAGCTGAACACAGAGAACATGCCGCCGAAACCGACGGCGGCGATGGCAAGCGTCAGCCACACCTGCACGCGCCGGAAAGCGCCAAGTTCGCGCCACACGCTGGCGCCTTCTTCCACCCTGTCACGCGGCTGGAACAGCCAGAGAAGGGCGACCGTCAACAGCCCGATGCCGCCGACCAGCATGAAGGCCGCGCGCCAGGACAGAAGCTGGCCGAAGAAGGTGGCAAGCGGGGTGCCGAGCAGGGTGGCGATGGTGAGGCCGAGCATCACGCGGCCAACGGCGCGGGCGCGCTTGTGGATGGGCGCCATGGAGGCCGCCACCAGCGCCGCAACGCCGAAATAAGCGCCATGCGGCAGGCCGGGGATGAAGCGCAGGACGGTGAAGCTCAGGAAATCAGGTGCAAGGGCGCTCAGGATATTGCCGACCGCAAAAAGCCCCATCAGGCCGAGAAGCAGGGTACGACGCGTTATGCGCGCGGCAAGCACCGCAATGATCGGCGCGCCGATGACGACGCCGAGCGCATAGGCGGTGATGACGTAACCCGCCTGCGGAACGGTGACGCCATAGGTGGTGGCAACGTCAGGCAAAAGGCCCATGATGGCGAATTCACCGGTGCCGATGCCGAAGCCGCCGGCGGCAAGCGCCAGTTCGATAAGTGCGATGGCAAGCGGGGAGAGGGCCACGGCTGGCGCTGCCGTGTAAACGGTTTCATTCTCCGCGCCAAGGCGGGCTTCGGAAATATTCGACTGGCTCATCGTGACCTGAAAAACGGGAAGGGCCCACAGAAAAAAGGGCAAGACCGTATGGGAGCGGTCTGCCCTGACTGGAGATGCGCGGTCATGAAAATGACCTTAAGTGATCCCTAACATGAAATGATGCGTTGCGGTAGAGCGATTCTCGGCAAAAGAGCATCTTCACGCGATGGTGTTCGGAACTCTATATGACGACAGGCATTTACGCGCGGCTGCGCTACTGGATCGGGTTGGAAACATGAAGCTCATTGCAATTTTCAATCGCGACGGCGGCACTTTTCGTACCACTGACATGGAAGCCTATTGCGAACACGCCCGCGACGTTTTCACCCGTGCCGGCCACACGATCGATTGCCGTCTGGTCTCCGGAAAAGATATCGTCGAGGAAATGGAACGCGCCGCCGATGAACCGGGCATTGAAGCCATCATTGCCGGCGGCGGCGACGGCACGATTTCCGCAGCAGCGGCCATCGCCTGGAAGCACGGCATCGCGCTCGGCATCGTTCCGGCCGGCACCATGAACCTCTTCGCCCGCTCGCTGAAGCTGCCGCTCGATATCCGCCAGGCGCTGGAAACGCTGGCGAGTGGCGAGATTGCCAGTGTCGACATCGCCAGCGCCAATGGCCGCCTCTTCGTCCACCAGTTTTCCGCAGGTCTGCATTCGCGCATGGTGCGCTACCGCAACAATCTCGCTTTCGCCTCCCGTCTTGGCAAGATCAAGGCGAGCATCCGCGCCGCCATCAACGTCATTCTCAATCCGCCGGTGTTCGAGGTGCAATATACCGTCAATGGCAGGACGCAGCATCGCAAGGTCTCGGCCATTTCCGTCTCCAACAACGAGTTCGGCCAGAGCTCGCTGATGGTGGCGGATAATGTCTCGGGCGGCCATCTCGGCTTTTATCTTGCCGATCCGCTGCGTCCCTCCGGCGTTGCGAAACTCGCTTTCGACATTCTGCGCGGCAGGCTGAAGGAAAACGCCGCCGTCATCGCCATGACCGTGACGGATGTGGAACTGCATTTCCCGAAGAAGCGCCATGACCTGCGTTGCGTCATCGATGGCGAGTTGCTGCCGATGGAGCGCGATGTGGCGCTGAAAGTTCATGCGGGCGAATTGAAGGTGCTGGTGGGGCGGGCGTTTTTCGCATAGTGCAACCGCCTGTGAATTGGGCGATTACCCCTTGTTTCTTCTCCCCGAGGGGGAGAAGTCCGCGGCAGCGGGATGAGGGGGCGAGGTCTCCGAAGTCCGGCAACGGTACCCCCTCATCCGACCCTTCGGGCCACCTTCTCCGCGGCGGGAAGAAGAAACTAGCGGCAACCGCTCGTTCCATGCGCTCCCCTAAAAAACGCCAGCCTTGCCAAATCGAATCCGCCCGGCCATGTTCGGCGGGCGCGGTGGCGTGAGCGCCGTTGCCTTTATGGGAGTGCGATCTGTCATGAATGAAATCTCCAAGCCGCTGTCCAACCTCGCCGCCATCGATGCCGCCCATCACCTTCATCCCTTTTCCGATATGGGCAAGCTGAATGCCGCCGGCACCCGCATCATCGAGCGCGCGGAAGGGGTGTTCATCTATGACAGCACCGGCAAGAAATATCTCGACGCCTTTGCCGGCCTCTGGTGCGTGAATATCGGATATGGCCGCCGCGAGATCGCCGATGTCGTGCAGCGCCAGATGAACGAGTTGCCCTATTACAACGCGTTTTTCGGCACCACCACGCCGCCGGCGACACTTCTGGCGCAGAAAATCGCCTCCCGCGCCGGACCTGACATGAACCATGTGTTCTTCACCAATTCCGGATCGGAAGCGACCGATACCTGGTTCCGCATGGCGCGGGTCTACTGGAAGGCGCTCGGCCATCCGACGAAGACCAAGGTGATTGCAAGGCGCAATGGCTATCACGGCTCGACGGTGGCCGGTGCCTCGCTCGGCGGCATGAAATGGATGCACGAGCAGGGTAACCTGCCGATCGAGGGTATCGCCCATATCGGCCAGCCCTATTGGTACGCCGAGGGTGGCGATCTTTCACCTGCCGAATTCGGCCTGAGGGTGGCCCGGGAACTCGAAGCGAAGATCGACGAGCTCGGTGAGGAAAACGTTGCCGCTTTTGTGGCCGAACCCATTCAGGGCGCCGGCGGCGTCATCGTGCCGCCGGAAACCTATTGGCCGGAAATCGCCCGTATCTGCAAGGCGCGCAACATCCTGCTCGTATCCGATGAGGTGATCTGCGGTTTCGGCCGTCTCGGCTCCTGGTTCGGCTATCAGCATTTCGGTGTGGAGCCGGATTTCGCGCCCGTCGCCAAGGGCCTGTCATCAGGTTATCTGCCGATAGGCGGCGTCATCGTCTCGGATCGGGTGGCGGACGTGATGTTGTCTGAGGTCGGTGACTTCAATCATGGTTTCACCTATTCCGGCCACCCCGTCTGCGCCGCCGCAGCGCTTGAAAATCTCCGCATCATCGAGACCGAAGGGCTGGTGGAGCGGGTGCGCGACGATATCGGCCCGTATTTTTCGCAAGGCTGGAAAAGCCTTGAGGACCACGAACTGGTGGGCGAGGCTGTCAATGTCGGCCTGATGGGCGGCTTGCAGATAACGGCCGACAAGGCGACACGCAAACGTTTTGCGAAGCCCGACGATATCGGAACCGCGGTGCGCAACCATTGCCTGGCAAACGGCCTCGTCATGCGCGCCACGGGAGACCGCATGCTGGCCTCGCCGGCGCTGACAATCAGCCGTTCGGAAGTGGATGAGATCATCGAGACGCTGCGCAAGGGGCTCGACCACCTGCGTGATACGATAAGGGAGGAGTAATTGCATGGCAGGACAGGAACATCATTACGCCGTTCAGGTGAAATGGACGGGCAATCGCGGCAAGGGGACGTCCGGCTACCGCGACTATGAACGCGACTATACGATTTCCACCTCGGGAAAAGCCGATATCGCCGGCTCCTCCGACCCTGCCTTCCGCGGCGATGCCTCCCGTTGGAACCCGGAAGACCTGCTCGTCGCCTCACTCTCGGCCTGCCACAAGCTCTGGTACCTGCATTTCTGCTCCGTCAACGGCATCATCGTCGAAGACTATGTCGACAATGCCGAAGGCACGCTGTTGATGGAAAAGGACGGCGCCGGACAATTCAGCGAGGTGGTGCTGAAGCCGGTGATCACCATTTCGAAGGGGGATCCCACGAGAGCCGACGAATTGCACCATGACGCGCATGAGAAATGTTTTATCGCCAGATCGGTGAATTTCCCCGTGCGTGTGGAGGGGACGGTGAAGGTGGTTTAAAGGCACACGTCGCCTTCATTCAGTCTGTGTGGGCAGACTGTTAAAGCATCCCTCACACTCGACGTCGTCCTTGCCCGAGCCATCTCGGATCCATCGAGTTTGCCTTCCCAGCCGATCCTCCGCAGTGCCTCAAGCGCACGTCTCTGTCGGTGTACCCGCAAATCCGTCCAACCGTCGCCTCGACGGTGGACAATCCGGTGATTTCCATGGCCTCGGCCATCAAGTCGTCATCAAGGTCGATAGTCACACGCATCGCACGGCCTCAAGGTGTATGAACAGACATCACCACCTTGAGGGCGAAGATGTGCGATCTTACTGAAACGCCGTCTCGTAAAAGCTTCGAAGCTTGCGCGAATGCAGCGTTTCCGTCGGCATCGCCGCAAGCTTCTGCACAGCGCGAATGCCGATCTGCAGATGCTGGGCGACCTGTGTGCGGTAAAACTCCGTCGCCATGCCCGGTAGTTTCAATTCCCCATGCAGCGGCTTGTCGGAGACGCAGAGCAGGGTGCCGTAGGGCACGCGGAAGCGGAAACCGTTCGCCGCGATGGTGGCCGATTCCATGTCGAGCGCGATGGCGCGCGATTGCGACAGGCGCTTGACCGGGCCGGCCTGATCGCGAAGCTCCCAGTTGCGGTTGTCGATCGTGGCGACGGTGCCGGTGCGCATGATGCGCTTCAGCTCGAAGCCCTCGTAACCGGTGACTTCGGCGACCGCGCCTTCCAGCGCCAGCTGCACTTCGGCAAGCGCCGGGATCGGCACCCAGACCGGCAGGTCGTCGTCAAGCACATGGTCCTCGCGCACATAGGCATGCGCCAGAACATAATCGCCAAGCCGCTGGCTGTTGCGCAGGCCGGCGCAATGGCCGACCATCAACCAGGCATGCGGGCGCAGCACGGCGATATGGTCAGTGATCGTCTTGGCATTGGAGGGACCGACGCCGATATTGACGAGCGTGATGCCGGCATGGCCCTTCTTCTTCAGGTGATAGGCAGGCATCTGCGGCAGGCGGCCGAGAACGGCGTCCGTTTCCGGCTTGTCGGAGCCGGCAGGGGTGATGATGTTGCCCGGCTCCACGAAGGCCGTGTAGCCTTCGCCGCCATTCTTCATCATCTGCCGCGCCCATGCGGCGAATTCATCGATATAGAACTGGTAGTTGGTGAACAGCACGAAGTTCTGGAAATGGCTGGCGCTGGTTGCCGTATAATGGCTGAGGCGGGCCAGCGAATAATCGATGCGCTGTGCGGTAAAGGGTGCGAGCGGCGCGGGTTCGCCGGGCACCTGATCATATTCGCCATTGGCGATGAGATCGTCGGTATTGTTGAGATCGGGCGTATCGAAAAGATCGCGCAATGGCACGTCGGAGAGCGAGGATGCCGCCGCCGCTTCGACATAAGCGCCTTCGCCGAAGGCGAAATGCAGCGGAATGGGCGTGGCCGATTCAGCAACCGTCACCGGAACGCCGTGGTTCTTCATCAGAAGCCCCAGCTGCTCTTTCAGGTAATGGCGGAAAAGCTCCGGCCGGGTGATTGTCGTCGTATAGACGCCGGGGGCGGTGACATGGCCGTAGGAGAGACGCGAATCGACATGGCCGAAGGGGGCGGTCTCCAGGCTGACCTGCGGATAGCAGGCGCGGTAACGGCCGGTGATCGGCGCGCCCTTGGCAAGGTCGGTGAAGGAGTTGATGAGGAACGCCGTATTGCGTTCGTAAAGCGCGGTCAAAGCCGCCACAGCTTCTTTCGGGTCCGTGAATGTCTGCGGCGCGAAAGGCTCGGGGCTGATGAAGGTGAAGGGCGGAATCGTTCGTTTTGCTATTGTCATGGCCCATTATAAGAGGCCAAATTCGACAGGCAAGCGACAGAAATACGAAGAAACTGAAAAGAAACGGAAAAAGCGGCTGGAGCAATATTGGGGCGGCGGAAACTCAGCCGAGCGCGCCGCGCTGAAGGCTCATCAGGAGCACGAAACCGGCGCCCTTGGAGGCGGGGCGGGGATCGGCCTTGTAAACCGCAAGTCCGGCCACCGGACCAAGAAAGATCGAGGCCATGAGCACCAGTCTCAGTGCGGAAAACAGGCCGTTGGAAAAACTAGTCGTCATCGGCCGGTCCTCAAAGTACGACGGGGCAATTGGCGGCGGGCGAGGGGCTGTGCTGGCAGGCAATTGCCGCACCGGCATTCACACGCTGGAAACTGCGGTTCGGATTAACGACGAGCGAGGCGAAGGACATGGCGAAGATCGCCATGAGAAACGCGAAGATTGCCAGTCGGCTGATCAGCTTTGCCATGTCCATTCCCCTTTATTGGAGTTGATGGACAGAGTTTTGCCACACTCGGACTGAACGGACCCTGAGACCCCGGTTCATATGGTGTTCAGGGATGTTAACGGGTGGTGACATGGTGGATTGGCGTCGCAATGGCGCTGGGCATCTCGCACCACCCGCTTTTCGATCAGGACAGAGGGGCCTCCGCGCGTGCCGCAAGATCGGTCAGCAGGGTCTCGAATGCCTGAGGCTGGGTCACATCGACAACCGGTACATGGTGTTCCTGCGCGGATGCCAGCATGTCGGTGTTTTCCCGCAACGAACGCTCGATGAAAGCGTCCATGATCCGCCGCCTGTCGGCTGTCGCATCTTCATATTGCGCGTGAGAACGCATTCTCTCGAGAAGAAAATCATTGCCGGCATGGAGAAAGACACCGGCGACGGTGCTGCCGAGCAGCGGCGATATCAATTCCGGCCGCAGGGCCGCGCCCTCGAAGATTGTGGGAATGTTGGTGCCCGACCTGCTGTCGATCATCGTGCGGATCAGCGGCCAGATGTTTTGATGATGTATCTTCAGAAACCAGTGGATCGTTTCCGCTGAAAGCTGTGCGTAATATTCCTCCACCGGTGCCGGAATGCCCGGCCATGGCCTTCCCGGATGGCGGGCGAGACTGTCGGTCGATATTGCCTCGCAGCGCAGTCTTTCGCTCAGCAGGCCGGCAAGGGTGCTTTTGCCGACATGGGAGGTGCCCGCGATCAGGATTGTCGAAAAGGTGGGGCGCATGCGTCGCTCTCGTTGGGGTTGGGCGCAACGATACATCGAGGGATATATGGCTTCCATGCGGCGTCTGTCCGCAATTTCGGGCGCGATCCTTGGGCAGCGCACCGCGCCGTCAGGCGCGGGACCGCAGGCGGGAGGACAGAAAGCCCACCCGCCGCCTTGTCGATTACAGCCGTGTCCAGGTCTGTGATTTGCACAGAACCTTCAGCACGCAGCCCTTCATGCTCAGCGAGTTGCCGGAAACGGTGCCGGAGCCGCTATAGGTCTTGTCATTGGCGGGATCGGTGATTTCGCCGGAATAGCTGTTTCCCTTGCCGGCAAGCTTGCCGATCTGTTTTCCGGCGTGTTTGCCGGTCTTCAGCGTTACGCAGAAGGCGCCGCCGCAGGGGCCGATCACGGCGGTTTCGCCGCTGGCCGTCTTCCAATTGCCTTCGATCGCCTCGCCGGCAAAGGCAAGGTTGCCGCTCAGCATGAGGGCGGCGGCAATCGTCATCATACGCTTCATAAAATTCCTCCCGAAATTCGCGCAGGCTTTCCTGGGCCGGACAGGCCCGAAGAGGCGATGCGCAGATCAAACCCATTTGGCATGCGAATGCACCATTTCTGGCCCAAAGCCGCCCTGCGGCGCAACGATTGCTCCTCACACCGCAATATCCTTTGCCCGTTTCATCCTCATGACGGGCAGCGCGGATAGTATTTGACGTTCACGTAAAAGGAAACAGAAATTTGTGGCCGCGGCGCGGCATTTGCAGCAGCGGGAGGAGCGAAAAAGGGAGAATTCGAAAACCGCTGTTTTGATCGTGGTGAAGGAAGAGTTTAAATCCATTTCTAAAGTTTTCGTAAAATTCGCCGCAAAGTCCTTAATTTCCGCGGCTCGTGATATTTAACAAAAACCCAATTTTACCAATCGTTTGCAGTTTGTTTGCGGCCCATTAATCATGCCTTTTAAGCGACCGTTGAAAGCCCCGTGGCATAGTGAACTCATCAAAAGCGCAGGGAAAACCTGCCGGACGAAAGGACAAAAAAGCCGCAAAAGACGGCGGGTCCGGACGGTAGCCTCGACAAGAAGGCGAATGGTGAAACAGGTAGAAAGACAGGGATTAAAACAATGGCACGCTTTGACATCAGCGATATCGAAATGGCTGCCGGTGGCGAAACCCGCGCCGACACTCTTTGCAATCTCGGCCTGGTCTATGCGACCGGCCGGGGCTGCAAGGTGGATCTGATCGCAGCGCATAAATGGCTCAACATCGCCGCGATCCGCGGATCGGAAAGAGCCGCTTCACTGCGCGCTGATCTCGCCCGCAACATGACGAAATCGGAACTCGCCGAAGCGCTGCGCGCCGCCCGCGACTGGATGACGATGCACTGATTTACCCAAGCCATTATTGAGATTTCCGGTCCGGTTCCCTCCAGTCCCGACGACCGGTCAAAACGAAAGTAAACCCGAAGGGGAACGCGGCGAGGGCTTTGAAAAGGGCTTTTGCGCTGACACATCAAACCGCGACCGGCAGGAACAAGGCCGGCGCGGTTTTCTTATGTCTGGTGAGCTCTCGTTGCCGGAAAATGATTCCTGGGCAGGGGTTTGCGGGAGGATGTTGAATCGATGCGCGCAAGTGCGGACTTTCCAACCCTCATTCCTGTGACGAGCACAGGAATGAGGGTTGGTTGGGAACTTACCCGATCGCCTTGAGAACCTTCGGCAGCGCCTGTTCGAAAAGATCAAGCTTGTCATCCGGCCCCACGCTCACGCGGATGCAGCGGTTGAGCGGCGCAACACCCGGCATGCGGATGAACACACCATGCTCCATCAACCCATCGACGATGGCGCGGGCGTAAGCACCATCGCGGTGGCAATCGATGGTGACGAAATTGGTGGCGGAGGGGAGCGGTGAAAGGCCGTTCTCGCGGGCGATTACCGAAATCCGCTCGCGGGCCGCGGAGATTTTGCCAACGACTTCATGCAGATAGGCCTGGTCCTTCAGCGCCGCCAAGGCGCCGGCGACCGAAATGCGCGCCATGCCGAAATGGTTGCGGATCTTGTCGAAGGCTTCGACATTGCCGAGCGTGCCGATGGCGTAACCCACGCGCGCGCCGGCGAGTCCATAGGCTTTCGAGAAGGTGCGCATGCGCAGGATGTTCGGCTGGCCGATCAGCGCATCGATGGCCGGAACGGCGCTCGCGGGCGCGGTCTCGCAATAGGCTTCGTCCAGAATGAGCAGGCAGGTTTCCGGCAATGCGCGGGCAAAGGCAACCACCTCGCTCGCTTCCCACCAGCTTCCCATCGGATTATCAGGATTGGCGAAATAGACCAGCGGCGCATTTTCCCTATTAACGAGGTCGAGAAGACCGTCGAGGTCTTCGTGATCGTCGACATAGGGCGTGGTGACGAGTCTCCCGCCAAAACCGTTTACATGGTAATTGAAAGTGGGATAGCCGCCAAACGAGGTGACGACGGGCGTGCCCGGCTCGACGATCAGCCTGGCGATCTCGCCCAGCAAGCCATCAACCCCGCTGCCGATGGCAATATTGCCGCGTGCAACGCCGTGGTGAATGGCAAGCGCTTCCTTCAACTCGAAATTTTCCGGATCGCTATACATCCAGGTTTCCGCTGCCGCATCGCGCATGGCCAGCAGCACGGAAGGGGCGGGACCGAAGCCGCTTTCGTTTGCGCCGATTCGCGCCT
This sequence comes from Agrobacterium tumefaciens str. B6, assembly GCF_001541315.1. GTDB lineage: Bacteria > Pseudomonadota > Alphaproteobacteria > Rhizobiales > Rhizobiaceae > Agrobacterium > Agrobacterium radiobacter. The sequence goes on from NZ_LMVK01000012.1 coordinate 190,641, forward strand.
CCACCTTCAAACCGCGGTTCCGCTCGATGGCCTCGGGGCCGACGAAGGGAACGGTGGAGGGAAGCGAGACGGCAAGTGGTGTAAGGCGTGAAAAAGCGGACATTGGCTGAAAGTTCCGGTATCTGTGTTTAAAACCCGGCTCACAATAGGTGCAAAAAAACCGGACGCAAGGCGCGGCCGGTTGCGGCATGGCTGTTTTGGAACAGAATTTTTCGTCGCGAAGAAGGGATGGAAAAACCACCGGCCTGTCGTGACAAGGTCAGACGCTGGTCTCGAAGCTCAGGCGCCGCACATGGTGCAGGAATTCCGCATCGATCAGCATGTTGAAGCCGATCGTGGCCTTTTCTTCCTCGCGGCGGATCAGCGTGCAGCCGATCTCGTCGCGGATGCCCAGAATTTCCAGATAGAAATTGGCCGGCATTTCCAGATCGGGGCTGACATCCAGCTCGGCGCCGTAGAGGGAAATGGTCCGCACCAGGCAGCGCATGGTGTCCTTGGCGCTGAGATGATGCCCGATGAAGGTGATCTTGCCGGGCCGGTCGATCTGAAATTTCTCGTACATCTCGTCCTGTGGGACGTTCTGACTGATATCCATATGTAAAGCCATGACAACCTCCCGGATTGCCTCTTTCGTGCCGATTTTAACGCCGCTTCCTTGCCAGGGCATGAAGGAAATGCGCGCAATTATCTCTAGTGTGCGTCGATCTCGACCAATCTTCCGTCGGGGAAGCCGATGTTTCCACTATGGAAATGCGTTCGGTCCCATCAGGTTGCAGTCGTGCCGCAGCCTGTGCTGATAATGCGTCATGCTTGCACCGGGCTGGCGTTGCTGCGCGGTTGACTGGGGCCGTACTTGGCGTTACGCCTGATCCGGTAATATGGCTTCGCGAGGGTCGGCAGGATCGGCGCTTCGTGGTTGTTCTGGGAGTGAACTGTGACGGGAAGGCTGGTAATCGTCGGGGCGGGGCAGGCCGCTTTCGCGCTGGCGTCGAAGCTTCGGGCGCTGAAGGACGAGCGCCCCATCACCATCATCGGTTCCGAGGATGCCTATCCTTACCAGCGTCCGCCGCTATCCAAAAAATACCTTCTGGGTGAGATGAGTTTCGACCGGCTGATGTTCCGCCCGGAGGAATGGTACGCCGAAAACAATGTCGATATCCGGCTTTCCACCTGGGTGGAGGAGATAGACCGCGCTGAAAAAACCGTGCGCATGCAGGATGGCAGCACGCTTTCTTATGACAGGCTGGTCCTGGCAACCGGGGCCGCACCTCGCCTGCTGCCCGCCAGCATCGGCGGCGATCTCGAAGGCGTCCTGACGGTTCGCGACAAGCGCGACGCCAACCGGCTGATGGAGGAGATGAAGCCCGGCCGCAGGCTGCTGGTGATCGGCGGCGGTTATATCGGCCTTGAAGCAGCCGCCGTCGCCCGCAAGCTCGGCCTTGAGGTGACGCTGATCGAGATGGCCGACCGCATTCTGCAGCGTGTGGCGGCGAAAGAAACCGCCGATATCATGCGCGGCATCCATCAGGCCCATGGCGTTTCCATCCGCGAAAAGACCGGCCTTGTGCGCCTTGTCGGCATGGAAGGCCGGGTGGCTGCTGCCGAACTCTCCGACGGCTCTATGCTTGATGTCGATTTCGTCATCGTCGGCATCGGCGTGACGCCGAATGACCGCCTTGCCCGCGAATCGGGCCTCGATGTCGGCAACGGCATCGTGGTGGACGACCACACCCGCACATCCGCCAGCGCCATTCATGCGGGGGGCGATTGCGCGCTGCTGCCGTGGCGGGGCCAGCATGGGCGTCTCGAATCGGTACAGAATGCGGTCGATCAGGCGGAGGCGACCGCTGCCGTGCTCACCGGGGCTGAAACCGCCTATGATCCGAAACCGTGGTTCTGGTCGGATCAATATGACGCCAAGCTGCAGATTGCCGGCTTCAACCTGGGTTACGACGAGACGGTGCTCCGGCCCGGTGCGCGCGAGGGCAGCTGGTCCGTCTGGTATTTCCGCGATGGGCGATTCGTGGCTGTCGATGCCGTCAACGATGCCAAGGCCTATGTCGCGGGCAAGAAACTGCTCGATACCGGTGCTGAGCCGGATCGCGCCATCCTGGCGGACTTCTCCGCCGATCTGAAATTACTGCTTTCCTGAGGATATCATGCCTGCTCCCGAAAACCGTTTCAAAACCGCCATCCATGCCGGCAAGCCGCAGATTGGCCTCTGGCTCGATATGGGCGAGGCCATCACGGCGGAAATCGCCGGTACGGCGGGGTTCGACTGGCTGGTGATCGACGGCGAGCATGGGCCGAACGATCTGCGCAGCATCATCGACCAGCTGCGTGCCCTTGCCACGTCGTCCGCGGAACCCGTGGTGCGCGTGCCGGTCGGCGAAAGCTGGATGATCAAGCAGCTTCTGGATGCGGGTGCGCGCACGCTTCTCGTGCCGATGGTTGATTCGGCCGCCCAGGCCACGGATCTGGTCAGCGCCATGCATTATCCGCCGCGCGGTATTCGCGGCATGGGCGCGGCCGTTGCCCGCGCTTCCGCCTTCAACACGATAACCGACTATGCCGACAGCGCCTCCGATAGCGTCTGCCTGCTGGTGCAGGCCGAAACGCGCGCGGCGATCAACGATCTCGATAATATTCTCGCGGTGGAGGGCGTGGACGGCGTCTTCATCGGCCCGGCGGATCTGGCCGCGGATATGGGTTATCTCGGCCGCATAGACGAGCCGGAAGTGCAGGCGGTGATGGAGGCGGCCATCGTCAAGATCGTCAAGGCGGGCAAGGCGGCCGGCATTCTCACCTTTAATGAAACCTATAATCGCCGTTATCTCGAACTCGGCGCGTCCTTCGTCGCCGTCGGGGCGGATGTCACGGAATTCGCCAACACCCTGCGTGCGCTGTCGGCCCGTTACAAGGGCGGAGCAGCGCCTGCGCCATCGCGGTCGGGATATTAATTCAGTCGTCGTTGCTGGCGTTCAGCTTTTCCGGCGGAATACCTTCTTCGCCGGAGGCGAGATAGCCGCTATTGATAAGGGCGGCGCGAATGATGCGCTGGATGGCCTCATCCCTGTCTATGCCGTGATCCCTCGCAAAATCCGACAAAGCCGTTTCAAGATCGTCGCTGAACCGCATATCCGCCCCCATTCATTACATTTCAAACCCATACGAAAAGGCAAGGCAGGGTTGACCCGCCTTGCCTGAATTTTAATTCCATGCAGCGATCAGCGCCAGCGATAAAGGCTGCTGTTCGACGAGTTCTGCTGTGTGCTTGTGCCGACGGCATAACCGATGGCAAAACCGAGTGCGCCAACGATCGTCAGCAGGGAGGTTGCCGTACCGGGATTTTCCTTGACGGCTTCCACGACATTCTGGCCCTGGGCGCGTACATTATGCGCGGCCTTGCGGACGCGTCCGCGCGCCTCATCCAGAAATTCGGATGCATCCTCGCTCACCCCTTCCGCGCGGGCGGATACGGATTTGGAGAGGGATGCGATCTGAGAACGCAACTCCGCAATCTGGTTTTCGATCGTGTCTTCGACAACATTCAGTTTGGTCTGAGCCATTAGAACACCTCTTTTGTTACCGAAGGCAGAACGTACGGTCGGTCAAGAAGTTCCCGAATTGCCCGCAAAGTTTCGCGGGGGCGATGTTCAGCCAACAGGTTTTTGTGCTTCTTGGCGAAAAAGCCTTGCAATCATTTTTTTTACGCAATAATCAGGCCGCACCGGAGAGGTGGCCGAGTGGTCGAAGGCGCTCCCCTGCTAAGGGAGTATACGTCAAAAGCGTATCGTGGGTTCGAATCCCATCCTCTCCGCCACTTCGGCACAGACCGGAAACTTCAGCCCTACATATCCCTCAGCTCCAAATCATAGCCGACCCGCGCTTAGTGCGTCGGTGCGCGACAGCCATGTCGACCTCGCACCATGAAGCCGCAGACGTCCGCGCTCTTCAGGTTTCGACTATGGAAGAAACGAGCGAATCAAGAGACTTGGTGGTGTCGACTTCAATTATCGTGCCGGCAGTATCGTAACCAGCGCTGAGCAAGCGCGTCGAATCGTTGCGCGAGGAATCGGTGGCAAACGGCATGGTTTTCTATCCTTTCTCCATGAGCGCCGTGGCGGCATGTCAGGTTAAGGGGTATGAGGAAGCAAAAGTTTCCATCATCCTTGCCCGGCAAGGCAAGGCTTCGCCGAAAAGGCCGGTAGTTTAGAAAGACCTTGTTAACCTCGCCAACTAACGGATTTTCAAGCAATTTCTTAACGCATGGTAAAGCTGCTTGCCAGCCGGGTGCGCACTGTGTGTTGTTTCCGCAACAAACCGAAATGAAGCATATACGTAAATGCTATTTATCGGATGTTGGCGATTGCAAGCGGCGAAACCTTTTGTATTTTCACCACCAGAAGCGAGGCGGTGGATCGTTTGGCTTCTAAGAACACGGGAATGGGGCAGGGAATGCTGTCCTTCAGCGAAAGTACCCAGACCCACTTAAAAACTTTGACTGGAGGTCAACCATGAACATCAAGAGCCTTCTCATCGGCTCCGCTGCGGCTCTCGCAGCAGTATCCGGCGCTCACGCTGCCGACGCTATCGTCGCTGCTGAGCCTGAGCCCCTGGAATACGTTCGCGTTTGCGACGCTTTCGGCACCGGCTTCTTCTACATCCCCGGCACCGAAACCTGCCTGAAGTTCGGCGGTTACGTCCGTTTCCAGACCAACTTTGGCCGTGACCGTTCTGGCACGTCTGACTGGGATTCGTTCACGCGCGCCCAGTTCGAAGTTGACACCCGCACCGACACCGAGCTCGGCGCTCTGCGTGGCTTCATCGGCTTCCGCGGTAACGCTGACACCGGCGCCGCTGACGACTCGGGCGTTTTCGTTGACCAGGCTTTCATCGAACTCGGCGGCCTGAAGGTCGGTAAGTTCTACAGCTGGTGGGACGATGGCCTCTCTGGCGAAACCGACGAACTGTCCACGAACGCTCTGTTCAACTCGGTACGTTACACCTACGACACCGGTTCTTTCTGGGCTGGCGTTTCGGCTGACGAACTCGAAGGCATCGACGTTCAGGGCTTCAACGAATCCGACAACAACGTTGGTATCGCTCTCGGCGTTGGCGCCAAGCTCGGCGCTGCTTCCCTGCAGCTTATCGGCGGCTACGACATCGACCGCGAAAACGGCGCTGTTCGCCTGATCGCAACGGCTGACGTTGGTCCGGGTACGCTCGGCCTGGCCGGTGTTTGGGCTTCTGGTGCGAACGCTTACTACTCTGAATCCGAATGGGCTGTTGCTGCCGAGTACGCCATCAAGGCTACCGACAAGCTGACGATCACCCCCGGCGCTCAGTACTACGGCTCCTACGGCCTCGTTTCCTGGGATGACTTCTCTGACGACGACGCTTGGACCGCTGGCGTAACGCTCGACTACAAGATCACGCAGGGCCTCTCCACGAAGATCGCTGTTAACTACTTCGACATCGACAACGGTGATGACGGCGTACAGGGCTTCGTTCGCCTTCAGCGTACGTTCTAATCTGATCTGACTTTGTCAGTGACGGAAGCCTCGGCAGCAATGCCGGGGCTTTTTTGCGTTATGGCGATCTTAGAGTGTGGATGATCAATTGATGATATCGTTTCGACCACACTTATGCGCGTTGCCGAATAGGGTTCATCGTGATCCAGATTCGCCGAATCACCTTGTGCTCGTCACAGATAGCAACGCCAGATCAATCGGAATTGCGGGCGGCCAGATTGCAAGATGAACGATTCTGCGACGTGGCAGATCAACTTTTGGACAATTTCCTGCGTCCCGATTATGGCCAGGCTCTCTAATGGCATTTCACTTGCTTTTGGATGAATGTTGGGTTCATCAGCTAAGCATCTGAAATAAATTGGAAATTAACTATTCGGTAATGAATCTGGTGGGGTAGGTTAGAATTGTAGCTATTTCGCAACAATGAAAAACTAAGGACACCTTACTGTCTTCCTTTCGTCATGATTACGATTGCCGATCCGTCCGGTTTTGGCTCTAATCAGCTTCATAAGCGGCACGCATTTCTGAGTGCTTTCCCACCCGCTGCTTAGAAGATTAAGCGTTTGACTGGAGGTCAACCATGAACATCAAGAGCCTTCTCATCGGCTCCGCTGCGGCTCTCGCAGCAGTATCCGGCGCTCACGCTGCCGACGCTATCGTCGCTGCTGAGCCTGAGCCCCTGGAATACGTTCGCGTTTGCGACGCTTTCGGCACCGGCTTCTTCTACATCCCCGGCACCGAAACCTGCCTGAAGTTCGGCGGTTACATCCGTTTCCAGACCAATTTCGGCCGTAACCAGTCTGGCACGTCCGACTGGGATTCGTTCACCCGCGCTCAGTTCGAAGTTGACACCCGCACCGACACCGAGCTCGGCGCTCTGCGTGGCTTCATCGGCTTCCGCGGCAATGCTGACAACGGTTCTGCTTCTTCTTCGAGCGTTTTCGTTGACCAGGCCTTCATCGAACTCGGCGGCCTGAAGGTCGGTAAGTTCTACAGCTGGTGGGATGACGATCTGAACGGTGAAACCGACATTCTGTCGACCAACACCCTGTTCAACTCGATCAAGTACACCTATGACGCTGGTTCTTTCCAGGCTGCGCTCTCGGTTGACGAACTGGAAGGCCAGTACGGCCAGTTCCAGTACGGCGCTGACAACAACGTCGGTATCGGCGGCATGATCGGCGGCAAGTTCGGCGCTGTTACGGCTAACCTGATCGCCAGCTACGACTTCGACGCAGAAAACGTTGCTATCCGCGGCATGCTGTTCGCAGATATCGGTCCGGGCACCTTCGGTCTTGCTGGTGTATGGGCTTCTGGCGACAACGCTTACTACGCAAAGTCTGAATGGGCTGTTGCCGTTGAGTACGCGATCAAGGCAACCGATCGCCTGACGCTTACCCCCGGCTTCGAATACCTCGGTACGCTGGACGTCAACCCTGCTGACGGCGACTTCGTTGGCGACCGTGACGCTTGGACTGCTGGTCTGACGGTTGACTACAAGATCACCGAAGGTCTGGCCACCAAGATCACCGCTAACTACTACGACGAAGATGGTCGTGACGACGAAGTCACCGGCTTCGTTCGCCTTCAGCGCACGTTCTAATCTGATCTGACATTGTCAGTGATGGAAACCCCGGCAGAAATGCCGGGGTTTTTCGTTTGATGGCTTCCGGCGCTGAGAGGCGTTATTCAAACACGGAAACAAAAAAGCACCGGGCGAACCGATGCTTGAATGTTTTAGAACGATCAGCGATTGGCGGAAGAATGCTGCCTTATCCCGCACGCCCATGGCGCAGATCATCGACAATATCGGCCTGTTGCCCCAGCCGTGTCTTGTAGACCTGATAATTCTCCATCACCCGCTGCACGTAATTGCGCGTCTCGGGGAAGGGGATGCGTTCGATCCAGTCGACCACCTCGTCGATCGGCTTGCCGCGCGGGTCGCCATATCGCGAGATCCATTCCGGCACGCGTTTCGGTCCGGCATTATAGGCGATGAAGGTGAGGATGTAGGAGCCGCCGAAGCTGTCGATCTGCTCGCCGAGATAATGCGCGCCGAGCGTGGCGTTGTAGCCCGCATCGCTGGTCAGCATTGCCTGCGTGTAGGGCAGGCCGTGGCGGCCGGCCACGCCCTTGGCGGTTCCGGGCAGTAGTTGCAGCAGGCCGCGGGCATTGGCGGCGGAGACGGCGGCGGGATTGAAAGCGCTTTCCTGCCGGGCAATCGCATAGGCGAGCGCCTTGCCGGAGCCGGCAATATTGGCGCTGGCGGGAATGACGCCGAGCGGATAGGCGAGCGCTGCCGCATCGATGCCGCGGCTGAAGGCCGTCTTGCCGATCTGCAGCGAAACCTGGTGATTGCCGTTGCCCTCAGCCCTTGCCGCCAGAATGGCAAGCTCGCCGGGACTGTCGAGCTGTTCCGCAAGCGACCGATAAAGGCTGTCGGCACGCCAGCCGTAACCGGCCGCCTCCAGCCGGTCGATGGCGCGTACGGCTTCGCGGCCGGCGAAACGTTCGCGGTCGCTGCTGCTGGGGCTCGGATAGGTGACGTTCAATGTTTTTGCGCCGATTCGCGCGGCGGCGAGCTGGCCGTAAAACGTGCCGGGGTGAGCGGCTGCCTTGGTGAAGAAGTCGCGGGCATCGCCCGGTCCACCGGCTTCCGCCGCCCGACCTAGCCAATAATAGGCGCGCGACGCCGAAAGCGGCCGGTTCGAGGTCTGAAGCAGCGTGTTGAAGTGACGCGAAGCCGTCGCCGGGTCGCGCAGCGCCCTCAGCGCGTACCAGCCGGCATGGAACTCCGCATCGGCGGTATCGACCGCCGAGGTGGCAGAATGATTGGCGACAATGCGATAGGCCTCGGCGAAATCACCGAGATCGGCGACACCGCGGGCGATGATGCGGCGCTCATTCCACCATTCGCCGGGATTAACAAGCTTGGCCGCTTCCTTCGGCGCCTGTCGCAGAAGGGCCGCTGCTTCGGGATATTCCTGCTGGTTGCGCAGGTTTTCCACCCGCGCGAAGAGATAAGCAGGGTCGCTGCGCCAGGAGGCGTCGACCTTGCCGAGGAGCGCGCTTGCGGTTGCGGATCGCTGCAGCACGGCCGCCCAGGCGTTGTAAAGCGACTGCGCCTTGCCGAGATCACCAAAACGCTTCGCCTGGCTGATGCGGCTGCGATACATCAGATAATCCATGCGCGCCTTGTGGTCGGCGGGCGTCAGATAGGCGGGGAACTCGGCAAGCACACGGTCTTCCATGTCCTTGTCCATGCCTTCGCTGACCCAGAGCTGGCGAATGAGACTCTGCGATTCCGCACCCTTGCCGGAGGAGGCGAGCGCCTTGGCGAACACCACGGTGCCTTCGGCGGTTTCCGGGCGGCTATTGCCGAAGGCGGCAAGCACCTGGGGTGCGGGCGGATCTTCGCGGTAAAGCGCTTTTTCGGAATTGGCGCGCAGCGTCGCCGCACCCGGCCAGCCGGAGAGCTCGCGCTGGGCAGCGGCAATTTCGGCGGAAGCGACGTCCTTCTGGCCGGAAACGGCAATAGCCCAGGTGAGGATATGGCGGTCAAGGCTGCCGGTCGGCATGGTGTTGCGCAGCGCAATCGCGCGGGCCGCATCACGGCTCGAAAGCGCGTCGAGACCTGCCTTCAACTGGCTTGTGTCATCGGGGCGGTTGAGGCGCGGTATGGCGCCGGTGATCTCGGGCGAGGCCGGCATGAAGGCCGGAACAGCAGGTGCATTCGGCTTGACATAGGGAAGCGGCGCCGCACCTTCCGGCAGCGGCCCGGCCAGTGCGTTCCAAACGGTTGCGGCAAGGCCCGCCGCCATCAATCCCCAGACTGTCTTTTTCATGCCGCTCTTCATCGTGTAACGGATTTGTCGACTTTCTTGTAATATCGCTTCATTGCAGCGGGATTGCCGAAAACGGTCTGATGCCCCGCACCGGAATCTTGGGATTTCAGCCTTAATGAAATCTTAATTCCCGCCCCGCAATTCAATCAACTTTTATTCACCGGCCCGCGAGCGACGTCTCTTTTCGGCGCCGGCCTTTTGCGCTTGCCGATCACGGTCGGGAGACTGTCACACTTCCGACAATTTCGGACAAAATACGCTGCCTTTGCGCTTGTCGGCGCCAAGGGCTGGCTCTAATGTGTGCCGGTTTTAACCATCGAATGCGGCCGAAGCATGAACCGGCTCGGCGCCAGGAGCTTTGCATGTTCAAGGGATCAATTCCCGCCCTCATTACCCCGTTCACGGACAATGGCGCCGTGGACGAACAGGCATTTGCCGCCCATGTGGAATGGCAGATCGCCGAAGGCAGCAGCGGACTTGTGCCTGTCGGCACGACGGGGGAATCTCCAACCCTCTCCCACGACGAACACAAACGTGTCGTCGAGCTGTGCATCGAGGTAGCGGCGAAACGGGTTCCGGTCATTGCGGGCGCTGGCTCCAACAATACGGATGAGGCGATCGAGCTTGCGCTGCACGCGCAGGAGGCCGGCGCGGATGCGCTGCTGGTGGTGACGCCCTATTACAACAAACCGACCCAGAAGGGCCTGTTCGCCCATTTTTCCGCCGTGGCAGAAGCGGTGAAGCTGCCGATCGTCATCTACAATATCCCGCCGCGCTCGGTGGTGGATATGTCGCCGGAAACCATGGGAGCACTGGTCAAGGCGCATAAGAACATCGTGGGTGTGAAGGATGCGACGGGCAAGATCGATCGCGTTTCCGAACAGCGTATTTCCTGCGGCAAGGATTTCATCCAGCTTTCGGGTGAGGATGGTACGGCGCTCGGTTTCAACGCCCATGGCGGCGTCGGCTGCATTTCGGTCTCCGCCAATGTCGCGCCGCGTCTCTGTTCGGAATTCCAGGCGGCGATGCTCGCGGGTGATTACGCCAAGGCGCTGGAATACCAGGATCGCCTGATGCCGCTGCACAAGGCCATCTTCATGGAGCCCGGCGTCTGCGGCACCAAATATGCGCTGTCGAAGACCCGCGGCGGCAATCGCCGGGTCCGTTCGCCCTTGATGAGTACGCTGGAACCGGCAACGGAAGCGGCCATCGATGCGGCGCTGAAGCATGCCGGCCTGATGAACTGAGACACGCCTGCAAACCTAAAAGGCGCGCCATGGACCGCTTCGAAACAGAAGCCGTTCGGCGCGCCTTTTCTTTTTGCGACGACAACATTAAATAGAGGTTCGAAAACCGCTCTCGGCGGTAAGCCGAAGGCGCAATAAGAAAAACAAGGGATTGAAATATCATGGCCCCCAAAGGCAGCCAGCGCGTGGTGAACAAGATCGTTGCGGAAAACCGCAAGGCCCGTTTCAACTACGAAATCATCGATACCTATGAGGCAGGGCTCGTGCTGACCGGCACCGAGGTCAAGTCGCTGCGCGAAGGCAAGGCGAATATCGCCGAATCCTACGCGTCGGACGAGGGCGATGAAATCTGGCTCATCAATTCCCACCTGCCGGAATATCTGCAGGCCAACCGCTTCAACCATGAGCCGCGCCGCCGCCGCAAGCTGCTTTTGAGCAAGCGTGAGATCAACCGCCTGCGCGCCGGTATCAACCGCGAAGGCATGACGCTGGTACCCTTGAAGGTCTATTTCAACGAAAAAGGCCGCGCGAAGCTGGAACTGGCGCTCGCCAAGGGCAAGAAGCTGCACGACAAGCGCGAGACCGAGAAGGAACGCGACTGGAACCGGCAGAAGTCGCGCTTGCTGAAGGGTGGCAACGCCTGAGCGGCAATAAATTTTGCCGGGCAGGGGGCTTGCTGCCTTTCACCGCTTGTTCCTCCGTCATGCCGGACTTGATCCGGCATCCAGTCACGGCGCGTCTGCGCCGTGGAAAGAGTTCTTTCAGCCCAAGGACTTGGACTGGCTGGATCCCGGCTTAAGGCCGGGATGACGGGAGTGTGTTGCGCGCCGGGCCCCGTTACGCCGCCTTGTAAGTCCGCTCCACATGAGCTTTCGTTGCCGAGACGCTGAACCGGCTGACGAGCGCCGCCAGATTGGCGCTGACATCGCTCAGATTATGCGTGGCCGCATTGGTTTCTTCCACCATCGCCGCATTCTTCTGGGTCAGATTATCCATGCTGTTGATGGCGGCGCTGATTTCCTGAATGCCGACGGATTGCTCCTGCGCAGCCTTGGTCAGCGAGGCAATGTGTTCCTGAATATGATCCACCTTGTTGCCGATCGTATTCAAGGATTCGCCTGTCTTGTTGACCAGCGAGACGCCCTGCATCACGTCCGCGGAGGATTTGGAGATCAGGGTCTTGATTTCCTTGGCGGCGTTGGCTGAACGCTGCGCCAGTTCGCGCACTTCCTGAGCAACGACGGCGAAACCCTTGCCCGCTTCGCCGGCGCGTGCGGCTTCCACGCCGGCATTCAGCGCCAGAAGATTGGTCTGGAACGAAATCTCGTCGATGACGGAGATGATCTGGGTGATTTTCTGCGATGAGTCTTCGATCGCCCCCATCGCCTTCACCGCTTCCGTCACCACATCGCGCGAGCGCGCGGCTTCAACGGCCGAGCTTTCGACGATGGCCTTGGCCTCTTCGGAACGCTGCGCCGACAATTTGGAAATGGTGGTGATTTCCTCGACGGCGGCGGCGGTTTCCTCAAGGGCCGCGGCCTGCTGCTCCGTCCGGCGGGCCATGTCGTCGGTCGCTGACGTCAGTTCGCGCGTATTGCCGGAAATCTTGTTCGCTTCCTCGACGATCTGCGCAAATGCGCCGGAGAGATTGCCGACGGCGGCGTTGAAATTGGCGATCAGTCCCTGGAATTGCGGTGCGGTCTTTTCACCGATGCTGGAGGTGAGGTCGCCATTGGCCAGCCTGTCGAGGGCGCTGTTGAGCAGTGCGAGAACATGCTCCTGCTCCTTCTTCATCTGCGCCTGTTCGGCCTCCACCTTGTGCCGCTCGGCGGCAAGCACGTCGAGATAGACGGAGATCGAATAATCCATGTCGAGAAGCGCGGCCTTGATGGTGGCGGACAGGGCGTCCTTCACCTTCCGGGCCTTCTTTTCCATGAAGAGGCCCTTCAACTCGGACTCGATCAGGGCCTTTACGATGCCATCGAGCATCAGCGCATAACCACCGATGTACCATCGAGGCTCCAGCCCGAGCCTTGCATGGGTGCGGCCGATAGCCGTCACGGCATCGGTATAATCCGCGTTGAATGTGCCGGAGGCGATCCTTGCCCAGTGTTTGAGCTGCATGGCCTTGGCGTGCTGTACATGCGCGTCGTTCGCGAAGAACTTCGCGGTCTCCGGCACCGAGCGGACCTTCGCATAAAAACGATCGAGAGAGGCGTCGAGAGAGCCGGTGATGACGCCCTTCATGTCTGAAAGATTTTGCCGCTCACCGTGGCCGAGCCCCAGAAAATTCAGTCTTTCATCGAGTTGTCGGTCGGTTTTTTCTTGGCCATGCATGTCTAGTCATCCTGATCTGGCGCCCAATTCACGTCTCTGGCGCCGTTGCGTGATTTAGACACGTCTAAAATTAACCAAGATATAATTTCGACTGGCTGAATTTGATGTTTGTTAATTCTAAAAGGAATTTTGTCCTGCTGGAGACGCTTGAAACAAAAACGCGCCCGTCTTTTGGACGGACGCGTTTTTGCAATATCAGCGGTACAAAAACCGAATCAGACGGTCTCTGGACCTTCGGCGTGACGAACGGGGCGCTCGTTCGGGTCGCGCCCGATTTCGGCCTTCAGCGTCATCAGATCGATGAAGTGATCGGCCTGGCGGCGCAGATCGTCGGCGATCATGGCGGGCTGGGTGGCCATGGTGGAAACCACGGAAACCTTGCGGCCCTTGCGCTGCAGCGCATCCACCAGCGTGGTGAAATCGCCGTCGCCGGAAAACAGCACCAGGTGATCGACGGTCTCGGACTGCTCCATGGCGTCGACTGCCAGTTCGATGTCCATATTGCCCTTGATCTTGCGGCGGCCGAGTGCGTCGGTGAATTCCTTGGCGGGCTTGGTGACGACCTTGTAGCCGTTATAATCCAGCCAGTCGATCAGCGGGCGGATCGAGGAATATTCCTGATCTTCGATAAGAGCGGTGTAATAATAGGCGCGCAGCAGATAGCCACGCTTCTGAAACGCCTTCAGAAGCTTGCGATAGTCAATATCGAACCCCAGGCTTTTCGATGCTGCATAAAGATTGGCTCCGTCTATGAAGAGCGCAATTTTCTCCCGTGGATCGAACATTCCATCCCATTCCTTTTTTTTGGAAAGGCCATTATCTGGCTTTTATTTCCGGTCGCTAACGCAAAAAATCATGTCGTATCAACGAATTTTGCGCATCGCCGTTGCGTTTTAAGTAAGCTACCTTCCCCCGTATTCCAAGACAATTCTTCTAGACATTTTGTTCATCAGACGCCAAACATGGCGGATAAGTTGCCAAAAGACGCCAAATACAGGAAAAACTTGAATTCCGCGGCCAATGGCTGTATCGGAAGCTGGAAAGCTTCGTCACGAGAAATCTTGAGTGTTTTTCGCAAGGCGCGAGGCGCAGATTCAATAGGTTAGGGCACAGCCGGTGCATCGCTAATATCGCACCGCGCTCTGATCCACGACATTACGACCCACAAAGGACAGGCAATGGCCCGCGTCACAGTAGAAGATTGCATTGATAAAGTAGACAACCGTTTCGAGCTGGTGCTTCTCGCTAGCCACCGTGCGCGCCAGATTTCGCAGGGCTCTTCCATCACGGTTGACCGCGATAACGACAAGAACCCTGTCGTTGCGCTGCGCGAAATCGCTGATGAGACGCTGTCTCCCGACGATCTCAAGGAAGACCTCATCCATTCGCTGCAGAAGCATGTGGAAGTGGACGAGCCCGAGCCCGATCCGGTCACGCTCGCCGCCTCCGCTATTGCTGATGGCGAAGACGACGACCAGCCGGAAACCGTCACTTTCGACCAGATGTCGGAAGAAGAACTGCTGGCCGGTATCGAAGGCCTTGTGCCGCCGGAAAAAAATGACGATTATTGATCTGACTTTATGACGCCTTTGACAGGCGGTGGTTACCGTCTGTCAATAGTTGCCGTCATAATCTGATCCCTATTGATGCAGCATTGTGCGCCGACCCCAAGGTTGGCGCGCTTTCTTTTTGTGGAATATCGCATGATGCGGCAATACGAACTCGTCGAGCGAGTTCAAAAATACAAACCGGATGCGAATGAGGCCCTGCTGAACAAGGCCTATGTTTACGCCATGCAGAAACACGGCCAGCAGAAGCGGGCCAATGGCGACCCCTATATCTCGCATCCGCTGGAAGTTGCCGCGATCCTCACAGAAATGCATCTCGACGAATCGACCATCGCGGTGGCGCTGCTGCACGATACGATCGAGGACACCACCGCCACCCGCGCGGAAATCGACGAGCTATTCGGCGAAGATATCGGCCGGCTGGTGGAAGGCCTCACCAAGCTCAAGAAGCTCGACCTCGTTACCCGCAAGGCGAAACAGGCCGAAAACCTTCGCAAGCTGCTGCTCGCCATTTCCGACGACGTGCGCGTTCTCTTGGTCAAGCTCGCCGACCGCCTGCACAATATGCGCACCATGGAATACATGCCGGCCGACAAGCGCAGCCGCATTTCCGAAGAGACCATGGAAATCTATGCGCCGCTCGCCGGCCGCATGGGCATGCAGGACATGCGCGACGAGCTGGAGGACCTGTCCTTCCGTTATCTCACCCCGGAAGCCTATGAGACGGTGACGAACCGCCTGCAGGAACTGGAAACGCGCAATGAGGGCCTGATCAAGAAGATCGAGGACGAGTTGCGTGAGCTTCTCGTGGCGAACGGCCTGATCGGGGCCAACGTAAAAGGGCGGCAGAAAAAGCCCCATTCGGTTTTCCGCAAGATGCAGGCGAAGTCGCTTTCCTTCGAGCAGCTTTCGGATGTTTACGGTTTCCGTATTCTGGTGGACGATATTCCCGCCTGCTACCGGGCGCTGGGCATCGTGCACACCCGTTGGCGCGTGGTGCCGGGTCGCTTCAAGGATTACATCTCCACGCCGAAGCAGAACGACTATCGCTCCATCCACACCACCATCGTCGGACCCTCGCGCCAGCGCATCGAGCTGCAGATCCGCACCAAGCGCATGCACGAGATCGCCGAATTCGGCATTGCCGCCCATGCGCTCTATAAGGATGGCGAAAACGGGGAGGGCGATCTGCTCTCTCGGGAAAGCAACGCCTATTCCTGGCTGCGCCACACCATCGAATCGCTCGCCGAAGGCGACAGCCCGGAAGAATTCCTCGAACATACCAAGCTGGAACTGTTCCAGGACCAGGTGTTCTGCTTCACGCCCAAGGGCAAGCTGATTGCGCTGCCGCGCGGCGCGACCCCCATCGATTTCGCCTATGCGGTGCACACCAATATCGGTGACACGACGGTTGGCGCCAAGATCAACGGGCGGATCATGCCGCTCGTGACCCGGCTTAACAATGGCGACGAGGTGGAGATCATCCGCTCGGGCGTGCAGGTGCCGCCTGCCGCATGGGAAGAGGTGGTGGTGACGGGCAAGGCCCGCTCGGCCATCCGTCGCGCCACGCGCATGGCCATCCGCAAGCAATATTCCGGCCTCGGCTATCGCATTCTGGAGCGCACCTTCGAGCGCGCCGGCAAGGCCTTCTCGCGTGAAGCACTGAAGCCCGTTCTTCATCGTCTGGCGCAGAAGGATGTGGAAGACGCGATCGCCGCCGTCGGGCGCGGTGAGGTCTCCTCGCTCGATGTGCTGCGTGCGGTCTATCCGGATTATCAGGACGAGCGCGTCACGGTGAAGATGACCGGTGACGATGGTTGGTTCAACATGCGCAGCGCTTCCGGCATGGTCTTCAAGATCCCCGGCAAGTCGCGCTCCGCTCTGGAGGACGATGGCGCGGCCGAAATGCTGGATGGGCCGGACCCGCTGCCCATCCGCGGCCTTTCCGGCAATGTCGACGTGCATTTCGGTGCCGCCGGCGCGGTTCCGGGTGACCGCATCGTCGGCATCATGGAAAAAGGCAAGGGCATTACCATATATCCCATTCAGGCGCCGGCGCTGCAGCGTTTCGACGATGAGCCGGAGCGCTGGATCGATGTCCGCTGGGACCTCGATGAAGCGAACAAGTCGCGCTTCATGGCGCGGGTGATGATCAATGCGCTGAACGAGCCGGGCACGCTCGCCTCCGTGGCGCAGTCCATCGCCACGCTCGATGTCAATATTCGGGGCTTGAACATGGTCCGCATCGGCACGGATTTCTCCGAGCTGGCGCTGGATGTCGAAGTCTGGGATCTCAGGCAGCTGAACCAGCTTCTGTCGCAGCTCAAGGATCTCGACTGCGTCTCGACGGTGACGCGTGCCTTCGATTGAGGCATTTTTGATCCTTTGAAGATACTGAAAGGCCGTTGTTATGCGCTAAACGCATGGCAGCGGCCTTTTCCTGTCTCTGGTCGTGGAAGTGGTTTGCGACTATTTTCTCCTCAGAAATTGAAGAGAAGGAAACGCGGCGTGCCGGTGGATAAACACCGATGAGAAACGCCAGTTCCAAACCGAAAGGACCGAAAATCATGTTTACTCCGCTTCGCAAGATCGCCCGTGCCGTCCGTGGCAAGACCACCCAGGAACGCGAATTCGAATATCTCAGCGGTTCGGTATCGAACGTCGATCTCGAATTCCGCCAGCGCGAAATCGACCGCGGCCTGTTCCGCCGGTAATGCACTCAACGCATGGCAGCCCATCGCCATGCGTATGGGGCTAGCAGATGCAGCCCTATCGGCCTGTGCATTCCTGCGTCTCGTAGACCAAGGTGAATACGCGCTTCTAGCGGGTGTCCCACACACAGCTGTCCGGTTTGACTGATATGACATGCTGCGTTTGCAATGAAGTTGACGGCGAGAGGGAGCGTATTTCCTCAACGTCTCCTTGGTCCCGGGAACAAGTTCGAGGATGCCCCAAGGATCTAATCACGTCGAATTGAATCAATCGCTTGCTGATCCTCGGGACAAGCCCGAGGATGACGTCAGAGTGTCCGGCAAGGCTTGTTATTGATCTGTCGACGCTGCACGAGCACGCGTAGGCTGGTTTCCGGCTCAAGGGCCAGAATGACGGACGTGGGGATAAGTCAGCAAAAGTCCTTTGTTGTCTACCATGCTCTTGGCTCGGCCGGGGCGATGAAATAGACTGCCCCCATGCCGTTTCGCCGCCGTGAACCCGTTGGTTTTTCAGAGAAGATTCGCGACCTGTTCTGGCCGCGAACGGGTTTTTCCCGTTCGCTGCGCTATATGAAGCTGCGGCTGCTCAGGCTTTCCGCCTCTCCGCATTCTGTTGCCGCCGGTGTCGCCATCGGTGTGGGCGTGGCATGGACGCCGTTTCTCGGCGTTCACATCATCATCGCCATGGCGCTCGGTTTCCTCTTGCGCGTCAATCTCGTGGCGGCGGCGCTCGGCACCACCTTCGCCAATCCGCTGACATTTCCGTTCATTTGGGCATCCACCTGGGAGCTGGGACACTTCATTCTCGGCCGGCAGAAGACGGAAAGTGCCGCGCATGTGGATTTCGTGGCGCTGTTCAGCCATCTTGAATTCCGGCAGATATGGACGCCGGTGCTGGAACCCATGACCATCGGCGCGCTTCTTCCTGCCGTCATCAGCGCAATCATCGCCTATATCGCCGTTTATGGCCTCATCAGCGGTTTCCAGCGCCGCAAGATGGAAAATCTCGCGCATCGCGCCGCCAACAAGAATGCTTCTCTGGAGATGCTGAAATGATCATTGGATTGGGTAGCGACCTGATCGACATCCGCCGCGTTGAAAAGTCGATCGAACGTTTCGGCGAGCGCTTTACCCATCGCTGTTTCACCGATATCGAGCGCGCCAAATCCGATGGCCGCAAGAACCGCGCCGCTTCCTATGCCAAAC
Organism: Agrobacterium tumefaciens str. B6; assembly: GCF_001541315.1. Taxonomy (GTDB): domain Bacteria; phylum Pseudomonadota; class Alphaproteobacteria; order Rhizobiales; family Rhizobiaceae; genus Agrobacterium; species Agrobacterium radiobacter. The sequence continues at coordinate 209,089 of NZ_LMVK01000012.1, forward strand.
GTTTCGCCGCCAAGGAAGCCTGTTCCAAGGCGCTGGGAACCGGCCTTGCGAACGGCGTCTTCTGGAAGGATATGGGTGTCGTCAATCTGCCGGGCGGCAAGCCGACCATGGTGCTGACCAATGGGGCAGGGGAGAGGCTGGCGGCCATGCTGCCTGCCGGCCACCGCGCCAATATTCACCTGACGATCACGGACGATTTTCCTTATGCTCAGGCATTTGTGATCATAGAAGCGCTTCCCGTGATCGATTGAGGCCCCGGCCTTGCCGCATTGGCGTTCTATTTGCGGGCGTGTGACAGAAGCGCTTCCCTTCGGGCTGGAAAGGTTCTAGAGAAGTCGCAGAAATATGAAAGCGTTGCTGGCAGTGTGAAACCGCTCCACCGCCGCAGGCTCTACAAACAACGGCCCGGAAGCCTTCGCGAAGCCGAAGAAGCCGGGAAACAATCAGGCAGGTCTTTAAGTGTCGGAAAAAGCTGAAAAGAAGCAGAACGCCCTCTGGGAGAACGTCAAGGTCATCATTCAGGCGCTGCTGCTGGCCATGGTCATCCGCACCGTGCTTTTTCAGCCCTTCACGATCCCATCGGGCTCGATGATGCCGACGCTTCTGGTTGGCGACTATCTTTTCGTCAATAAGTTCTCCTACGGCTATTCGAAATATTCGCTGCCTTTTTCGCCGAACCTGTTTTCGGGCCGCATTCTCGAATTCAGCAAGCCGAAGCGCGGCGACGTCGTGGTCTTCCGCCTGCCGCCCAATCCTGAAGTCGATTATATCAAGCGTCTCGTCGGCCTGCCGGGTGATCGCATCCAGGTGACGAACGGCGTGCTGTTCATCAACGGTCAGCCGATTCCGAAGCAGCCCGACGGCACCTTCACGTCAGATTATCGCGCCGATCCGGGCGCCAATGTGCCTGTTTTCCGCGAAACGCTTGATAATGGCGTCACCTACGACACGCTGGACCAGTCGCCCGATTCGCGCGGCGACAACACCCGTGAATTCGTGGTGCCTGAAGGCCATTATTTCATGATGGGCGACAACAGAGACAATTCGCTCGACAGCCGCTTCGATGTCGGTTTCGTGCCTGAAGAAAACCTGATCGGCCGCGCCAGCGTCATCTTCTTCTCGCTGGGCAACGACACGCCGTTCAGCCGCATTTGGGAATGGCCGGCCAACATGCGTTGGGACCGCCTGTTCAAGGTTGTGGGATGAGTAAGACCAAGCCGCTTTCCGCGGACGAAATTTCCCGTCTGGAAGCGTTGATCGGATATGAATTCAAGGAAAAGGCCCGGCTCGACCGGGCCTTGACCCATGCCAGCGCCCGCTCCGCCGCGGCAGGCAATTACGAGCGGCTGGAATTTCTAGGGGACCGCGTTCTCGGCCTCTGCGTGGCGGAATTGTTGTTCTCCATTTTCCGTAACGCCACCGAAGGTGAACTCTCCGTCCGTCTCAACCAGCTCGTAAGCGCCGAATCCTGCGCCGCGATCGGCGACGAGATGGGGCTGCACAATTTCATCCGTACCGGATCCGACGTGAAAAAGCTGACCGGCAAGGCGATGTTGAATGTGCGTGCCGATGTGGTCGAAAGCCTGATCGCCACCATCTATCTGGATGGCGGGCTGGAAGCATCGCGCAAGTTCATTCTGAAATATTGGCAGGGCCGCGCAACGAGCGTGGATGCCGGACGGCGAGACGCCAAGACCGAATTGCAGGAATGGGCGCATGCCAGATTTGCGACCACGCCCTCTTACAGGATTGACGATCGCTCCGGACCGGATCACGATCCTCGCTTTACAGTGACTGTCGAAATTCCCGGCGTAAAGCCGGAAACCGGTGTCGAGCGCTCCAAGCGCGCGGCCGAGCAGGTGGCGGCAACCAGATTGCTGGAACGCGAAGGCGTCTGGCAGAAGGGCTCCACCCAGAACTGAGCGCCCGCCATAGGGTGCTAAATCGAGCGCATGGCGGACCGATAAGGCCGCATGTTGAATACCTCTGACCTTGATGGATATCATGACCGATCACGAAAACCCCGCCATTGAAGGCGGAGACAACAACCTTCCGACCCGTTCCGGTTTCGTGGCCCTTATCGGCCCGACCAATGCCGGCAAGTCGACGCTGGTCAACAGGCTGGTGGGCGCCAAGGTCTCGATCGTCAGCCACAAGGTTCAGACGACGCGCGCCGTGATGCGCGGCATCGCCATTCACAAGAATGCGCAGATCGTTTTCATGGACACGCCCGGCATCTTCAAGCCGCGCCGTCGGCTCGACCGCGCCATGGTCACCTCCGCCTGGGGCGGCGCGAAGGATGCCGATCTCATCCTGCTGCTGATCGACAGCGAACGTGGTCTTAAAGGCGACGCCGAGGCCATTCTCGAAGGCCTGAAGGATGTTCCGCAGAAGAAGATCCTCTGCCTCAACAAGATCGACCAGGTGAAGCGCGAAGACCTGCTTAAGCTTGCCGCCGCCGCCAATGAGACGGTGGCCTTCGACCGCACCTTCATGATTTCGGCCACCAACGGTTCGGGTTGCGAAGACCTGATGGATTATCTGGTGGAGGCTCTGCCGGAAGGTCCGTGGTATTATCCGGAAGACCAGATTTCCGATCTGCCGATGCGCCAGCTCGCTGCCGAAATCACCCGCGAGAAGCTGTTCCTGCGCCTGCATCAGGAGCTTCCCTATGCCTCGCATGTCGAGACGGAAAAGTGGGAAGAACGCAAGGACGGCTCGGTACGCATCGAGCAGGTGATCTATGTCGAGCGCGACAGCCAGAAGAAGATTGCGCTCGGCAAGAACGGCGACGCGATCAAGGCCATTTCCACCGCCTCGCGCAAGGAACTGTCGGAAATCCTCGAACAGCCGGTGCATCTCTTCCTGTTCGTCAAGGTGCGCGAGAACTGGGGTGATGACCCCGAGCGTTTCCGCGAAATGGGACTGGAATTCCCCCGAAACTGAAGCACATCCGCTTCACCCCCTCATTCCTGTGGCAAGCACAGGAATGAGGGCGCTGGGGGATGGAACGACGTACAAATAGCGAACTGAATATCTTCACCCACCATCGGGAACCGAATACGTTCGGGCGGGTTGTTCCAAAACAATTGGGCGCAACCTTTTTTCGATGACGGATATTCATGTCGCCAAAAAAACCGAACGGAATTTCCACCACCCCGTGCCAGCAATGTCCCCTGCGCGACCTGCCGCATTTCCGCGACTTTTCCTCCTCCGAGCTAGATTTCGTCTCGCGTTTCAAGACGGGGGAACTTGCGGTGGAAGGCGGCTCCGTCATCCTGATGGAAGGCTCGCATAGCGCCCATCTTTACACCGTTTTGCAGGGCTGGGCTTTCCGTTACAAGACGCTGGAAGACGGCAGGCGGCAGATACTGAACTATGTCATGCCCGGCGATCTCGTCGGCCTGCAGGGCACGGTGATGGGGGAAATGCAGCATTCGGTGGAGGCGCTGTCGCCAGTCACCCTATGCGTCTTCGAGCGCTCGCGCCTCAATAATCTCTTCACCGACCATCCGACGCTTGCCTATGACCTGACCTGGATCGCTGCGAGTGAGGAACGCATGCTCGACAGCCATCTCCTCAGCATCGGCCGGCGCACGGCGCTGGAGCGCGCCGCCTATCTGATTGTTTTCCTCTACAGCAAGGCAAAGGCGGTCCATCTCATACAGGGGGAAACGCCGATCCCGGTCACCCAGCAGCATGTGGCGGATACACTTGGCCTGTCCATTGTCCACACCAACAAGACCTTGAGAAAGCTGGTCGATCGCGGTCTCATTCGCTGGACCGACAAGGGTTGTCTGGTGCTTGATGATGCCGGGTTGAGCCATGTGGCCAGCTGGGAAAGCGAAGAGAAGCGGCAAAGACCCTTCATCTGATCTTCTTTCGACATGTCTTTTTTAAATGACGGTGGAGCCGTAATTTGCGACTCCTGTCGTGATATCTCACTGGAGAATCATGTCGGAAACCGCAGCTTCGAGCCTTGCGGCCATCTTTTTAGGAAGAAGAAAACATATGGTGCCACAACGGGTTATCATCGTTGAGGATGAATATCTGGTGGCGCTTGATGTCGAAGCGGTTCTCCAGTCCATGGGGGTGGAAACCGTCGTCATCGCCACGACGCTGGCGCAGGCGAGGCAGGCCGTTGAAGAGGACGGCGCCGATTGCGTACTTCTTGATGTCAGCCTTACCGACGGCAAGAGCTATGATTTTGCGCGCGGGCTGCGCGATGGGGGAATTCCCTTCGGTTTCGTCAGCGGCTATGGCGACACGACGGGCTTTCCGGATGATCTCATGCATGCGCCATTGCTGGGCAAGCCCTTCGGGGAAAACGAAATTATCGATTTCGTCCTCAACCTCGTCGGCACGGTCGACAATGCCGTAAAAGAATAACGTTTCGCCGCCAGATCGGGTATGATCGGCCTTGAATCGAAATTCGGACGCGTTTCATGCAGTGGCAGGAAGAGGCAATCATTCTCGGCGTAAAACGCCATGGCGAGACGAGTGTCATCGCCGAGGTGATGACCCCTTCGCGTGGCCGCCATCTGGGGCTGGTCCGTTCCGGCCGTTCCCGCAGCATGCAGCCGGTGCTACAGGCCGGAAACCGGGTGGATGTCATCTGGCGCGCGCGCCTTCACGATCATCTCGGCGAGTTCCGCATCGAGCCGCTGCAATTGCGCGCCGCACAACTGATGGAGACGGCGACCGCGGTTTATGGCGTACAGGCCATGGGTGCTCTTCTCAGGCTTCTGCCGGAGCGTGATCCGCACCCGCATCTCTATCAGGCGCTCGATATCATTCTCGACAATCTCCACGACCCCGTCGATGCCGGGGAATTGTTCGTGCGCTTTGAACTGGCAGTGCTGAACGATCTCGGTTTCGGGCTTGATCTGACCGAATGCGCGGCGACGGGGCTGCGCACCGACCTCATCTATGTATCGCCAAAGACGGGCCGGGCGGTTTGCCGCACGGCAGGCGCGCCCTATGCGGAGCGCATGCTGTCGCTTCCGGCTTTCTTGAGCGAAGGCCAGTCGAAGGCCGCCGATCCTGACAGCCTTGCGGCGGCTTTCCGCCTCACCGCCCATTTCCTCAACCGACATGTCTACGATCCGCGTGGGCTCAACGAAAACGCCGCCCGCGACGGTTTCGTGCAGGCGGCGCTGAAGGCGCTGGAAGGCCGGGCGACTGAGGGGAAGGTGATGCCGCCCGCGCTCGATAAGGCTGTCTGACTAGGCCATTGCAGGCCTCGGGGCCGGTTGCTCCTGAATGGGCCAATGCACGATGGCCGCAAAAATCCCCATGCCGACGCCCAGCCACCAGACGAGATCATAGGAACCCAGCCTGTCGTAAAGGAAGCCGCCGAGCCAGACGCCGAGGAACGAGCCGATCTGGTGCGACAGGAACACGACGCCGCCGAGCATGCCGAGATGGCGGGTGCCGAACATGATCGCCACCAGCGCATTGGTCGGCGGCACGGTGGAAAGCCAGAGGATGCCCATGACGGCGGCGAAGATGATGACCGAAAGCGGCGATTGCGGCAGAAGCAGGAAGGCTGTGACGGCGACAGAGCGGGCGATATAGATATAGGCGAGCAGATAGGGTTTCGAATAACGCTGGGCAATGACACCGGCGGCAAGCGACCCGATGATGTTGAAGAAGCCGATCAGCGCCATGGCGATGACGGCGTAGCGCGGTTCGATGCCGATATCGCCGAGATAGGCCGGGAAATGCGCGGTGATAAAGGCCACCTGAAAACCGCAGACAAAAAAGCCGGTGGTCAAAAGCAGGTAGCTTTTATGGCCGAGCGCCTCCTTCAGCGCTTCGCCTGCCGTCTGTTGGAACTGCGCCTGCGACTGGCTGCCGGAAGAGGAATTGCCGCGCATGAAGAAGGCGAGCAGCGGCACGAGCATCATCATCGCGGCAAGCCAGACGAGGCTGTCCGACCAGCCATAGGTGGAGATCAGCCCCTGACTGATCGGTGCGAACAGAAACATGCCGGCTGAGCCCGCCGCCGTGCCGATGCCGAAGGCGAGCGAACGCTGCTGCGGCGTGACATGGCGTGCAAAGGCCGAAAGGATGACGCTGAAGGAACCGGCGGCAACGCCGAGCCCGACGAGCACGCCGCCGCCGAAATGCAGCCAGAACGGCGAGGTGCCAAAGGACATGCAGATGAGGCCGGCAGCATAAAGCAGGCCGGAGAGAACAAGCACGCGGCCCGTGCCGTATTTATCGGCGATGGCGCCGAAGAAGGGCTGGCCGAGACCCCAGAAGAGGTTCTGCAGGGCCATGGCGAGACCGAAGGTGGAACGGTCCCAGCCGGTATCGGCAAGCATCGGCAGCTGGAAGAAGCCCATGGCCGAACGCGGCCCGAAGGTCATGACGGCAATCAGTGACCCGGCGGCGATAATCAGCCAGGGCATTGTCTGGCGTGTGGCTTGCAACATGAATATTCCCCCATCGCGGCGCCTCGTCCCAAAAAAGAGGGACATGGCTTGCCGCAGATTCCGCTATGATGGGATGAATATTATCTTTTGTCAGCCAGTCCCACTAGCGACTTTTCTTGACGGCCACTATTCATGCGATTGATGGAATACGGCCGGAGAGAAGACGATGAAACAGAATATCTACGACGATCCAGGGTTTTTTGAGCGTTACAGCGCCATGCCGCGCTCCGTGGAGGGCCTGCGTCAGGCCGGCGAGTGGCATGAATTGCGTGCCATGCTTCCGCCCCTGAAAGACAGGAGCCTTCTTGATCTCGGTTGTGGTTTCGGCTGGCATTGCCGTTTTGCCGCAGAGCAGGGCGCGCGCCATGTCGTTGGCGTTGATCTCTCGGAAAACATGCTGCACCGCGCCGCCGAAATAAATGGCGGGCCCGGCATCGAATACCGCCGCGCCGCCATCGAAGACATCGATTTTCCGCAGGAAAGTTTCGATGTGGTGCTGAGTTCTCTCGCCCTGCATTACGTCCGCGATCTCGACGTGGCATTCGCGAAGGTCTTTGCCGTGCTGAAATCCGGCGGCGATTTCATCTTTTCCATCGAACATCCCGTTTTCACGGCGCTGGAAAAACAGGACTGGTTTTATGGCGAGGATGGCGAAATCCTGCACTGGCCGCTCGATAATTATCAAAGTCAGGGCGTGCGCCATTCCAACTGGATGGCGGACGATGTGGTCAAATATCACCGCACGGTGTCAGGCCTTCTCAATGGTCTCCTGGCTGCCGGATTTGTTTTGACGCGGCTGGCGGAGCCGAGGCCTGATCCGGCCTTGATGGCCGAGCGGCCTGAACTGAAGCACGAAGATCGCCGCCCGATTTTCCTGATCGTCGGGGCGCACAAGCCGTGATGCGGTGATGCTCCGTCCTTTCCTCATCCTGTGACAGGCGCAGGAATGATGGAGAGAGGGCGCGCCAGCCTATGAAAACTTTGCGCTGTGGGCTGTGGGTTGGGTTTGACCCGAACCAGCAACTTACCGCCGTTTGATCGTCCAGCCTTCCGGCCGTTCCTCGACCACCTTTGCCACATCGCCGACGGACAGCTTGCCCTGGCTGCGCGGCGTCACGTTCCAGCCGAAGAGCGGGCCGGGCACGCGCCGGTCGCCGGACATGCGGATGCGGCCCATGGCTTTCATGGGGGAGGGCACATCACGCGAGCCGGTGGTCTGATCCTGCGTGGTCATGATGCAGCGGGCGCAGGGTTTGACGAGATCGAAGCGAATGCCGCCAATCTCGATGGCCGCCCAGCGGTCCTCAGCCCATGCCTCGTCCGTGTCAAGCACGATATTCGGCCGGAAACGCTCCATGCCAACAGCGTCTTCGCCATTGGCGCGCATATTGTCGTTCAGCGCGGCAAGCGAGGCCGTGGTGGTGACGAGGATCTGGTAGCCGTCCGCAAAGGTGACGGGCGTTTCGTTGCCCGCCCATTCGAGGCTCGCAATACGTTTCGAGGTATCATCAAAAAAGGCGAGCTTTTCCTCGCGCCCGAGCCATGCCGAGAGCGTGCCATTGGTCTCGTCATCGGCGATATTGGCGCTGACGATCGATTCCCACACCGCCACATCCATGCGCTGCCCGGATGGCCGTGCGAAAATCTCATCTTCCCTGTCGCGCGCCAGCGCCATGCCGCCATCCTCATGCCGGGCCAGAACCGTGGCGATGGCGGGCAATTCGCGCTGCGTGATGAAATGGCCGGAGGGATCAGTGAGCATGGCGCGGCGGTCACCCGGCAGGCCTTCGGCCGAAACGGCGCTTTCGGAGAGAGGGATACCGCGCGCGCTCTTCAGCGGATAGATGTTGAGTTCGGTCACACGCATCTCGGGTCTCCTTAGATCTCGTCGAGAAACAGGTCCAGCACCTGTTTCAGCCGCTCGTGGCGGGCTTTGGCCATCTGCCGGCCTGTCTCGGTGCGAAAACCGTCGGCCAGCTTGAACAGCTTGGTTTCGAAATGGTCGATGGCAAAGGCGCGGTCGTCAAGCGGCCGGTCCTTCGCCAGCGGGTCGACCGGATCGTAAAGTGCCGAGCCCATGCGCCCGGCAATATAAAAGCAGCGCGCCGCCCCCACCATGCCGATGGCATCCAGCCGGTCGGCATCCTGAAGGATTTTTGCCTCCAGCGTCTGCGGTTCGATATTGGCGGAAAAGCTGTGTGTGGTGATGGCATGGGCGGCGGCGTCAACATCCGCCTGTTTCCAGCCGAGCCCCATCAGAATGCCGGATGCCTTTTCCGCCGCAAGCCGCGAGGCCTGCGCGCGCAGCGGTGAGTTCTTCTCCACCGCCACACAATCATGCAACAGCACGCTGGCGGCCAGCACGGTGCCATCGCCGCCTTCGCCCACATGGATGCGCATGGCGTTGCGGAAGACGCGGTGAATATGGGCAAGATCATGCGAACCGTCGCCGCTGTCTGCGGCGTGCGGTATCAGGTCCTGCGCAAGCGCCGCATAGGGCGCGAAAGCCTCGGCCGCGATCATGCCTGCGGCTTCCGGGTGAGGATTTTCTGGTAGAACAGGCCGATGCCGATGAGCACCGCGCCGAGCCCGATGAAGGACAGCGCCCTCAGCACGCCTTCGAGATTGCTCATGTCGATCAGGAACGCCTTGGCAACCGAGATCAGCACGAATGCGCCCGATGCCAGACGCAGGCTGCGGGCATTAAAGCGCGAGCCAAGCACGAGCAGCAACACGCCGATCAGCAGCCAGACCACCGAATAGCTGTAGGTCTCGCCCTGCAGGAAACCCTTCCAGTCGGCAATATTTTCGCCCTGCCAGAAGCGGCGCACTGAAAGCGTGGCCCAGGCAAAACCGAGCGCTGCGCCCGCCACCGCCAGCATGCTGACATAGGGCGGGGGACGTTTTCCCCGCGCGTAATAGGCAAGGCCGCCATAGGCGAGCGCCGGCAGGAGGTAACCGATCAGCAGCAGGTTGAGGAACGGGATGCGGCCGGTATTTTCGCCGGTGAAATAGGGGTTGAGCGTGAAGAAATGCATCGTCAGCACGTTGATGACGGCAATCACGCCGGCAATCATCGAGCCGTAGCGGAAGATGGGGCTGGGGCTTTTCAGATCGAGCGTCATCAACACGCCCGAGAAGCCGATGGTCAGCAGCGTATAGATCGATTGTTCGCCAAGCGTCGGCACACTGTCATCCAGCGTGCCGCCATTCATTGCGTGGCGGATGAGGATGGCGACGGCGAGAAGCCCCATGACGCTGGCAATCGCCTGCAGGAAGTTCTTCGCCCTGACCCCCGGCCAGTCGCGCAGCAGCCATGCCGAGACGACGGCCAGCAGTGCAGGAATGCCGTAACCCGGTAGAAGCGCGTTGAAGACCGGCGTGGTGCCGAGATTTTGCGGCCCGACAATGGTGGGTTCCCAGGCGATGCGGCCGAGAACGGCAACGCTTGCCACGGCCATCACCCAGGGCAGAACCTCCCAGTTGCGGTAACGGCTTGCCAGCACATAGATGAAACCGATGACCGAAAGCAGAACGGTTGTCACCAGCCCTTCCGTCAGCGTGTGCAGGCTGAGCGCGAAGGCGGCGAATGATCCGAGCACGAGAATGTTGAGCGGCTTGCGATAGGCCTCATTGTTCTGCCGGTGCAGCCATTCGGCACCTGCAATCAACACGAAGCCGAGGCCGAGGCCATAGGCGGCGTGCAGCCAGTCGCGGCCGAGATTGCCGTATTCGACAAAGCTTGCGGTGGCGAGCCAGACCGGGAATAGCGCGGCGATACCAGCCCAGAGCTGGGCGAAATCCGCGTCGTCAGCACCCTTGCGTTTCAGGAAGGAGAAGGCGGACAGCACGAAGACGGCCCCGAGGCCGAGCGCCATGGCGATTTCCGCCGCATAGCCAACCGATACGGGCGGAAGCGACACGGCAGTGTCATTGATAACGCCGATGAGGTCGAGACCCTGACGTGACATCAGCGATACCGCAGCCTGCGCGCCAAGTGCTGCGATAATAGCGGGCCATACCGCATAGTGGCGGGCGGCGCCAAGGGCTGCAAGGGCGGCGACGAGCGCTGAAACGATCAGGGCCGGATGAGTATCGACTCCGCCATCGGCAAAAAGGAAGCCGATTGCCGGCAGGATCACGGCCATCGAGACGGTGAGATTGAGGGCGAGTGACGGGCGTAGCAGAAGCCGCATGGCGCGGACGGCGCGTCGCTCGGGCGCTGCGGTTTCAGCAGTTTCGGCGGGCGGCGTGTCGAATGCCTTGCCGGGCCAGAGGAATATTGTTCCCGCCAGCATGACGAGCAGGGCAAGCGTTGGCGGTTCGGCGCTGATCGTTTCGGAAAAGCCGATATAGCCGAGCGCCCAGAGGCCAAGCCCGGCATTGGCGAGAGAGGGAACCACGGTCCAGCCCTGCCTGCGCGCCGCTGCCGCCGTTGCCAGCCAGGAGACGGTGAGGAAGACGAAGAGCGCCCAGATATTCGGCGTTTCGGTGGAAATCAGCGCGGGTGTCAGCATCGAACCGAGAAGGCCGAGACCGGCCAGCGCCTGCCCGTGCAGCAGCGAAAGCCCGATGGTGGCGAAAGCGACGAGGCCAAGCAGGCCAAAAGCCGCGCCGGGACCGATATAGTCGTAAATGCCATAGGCTGCATAAACCACGCCGAACAGCGTCAATGCGCCCGCCGCCGTCAGCACGCCCGGTATCATGGCGTTGGAATAGGTGGTGGCGATGCCCGGCACCGCCTTGCGGCGGATCGCTTCGCCGGCAAGCCCGAGAACAAGACCGAAAATGGCGGCGAGCGAAAGCCGCACGGCCGGGCTGAGCAGGCCCGATTCGATCGAATATTTAACGAGGAAAATGCCGCCGAGCGCCAGCGCCAGTCCACCGGCCCAGACCGCCCAGCGCGCGCCGAGCAGACTTTCGAAGCTCTCCTTCGTTGCCGGGGTGGATACGGCCTCGGCGGCAGGCGCAGGTTGGGCCTCCTCGCGCGCCAGCTCTTCCGATGCTGCCATGGCGGCGGCGTCTTCGGGCTCGGATGCGTATTCAGCCTGGAGGGCTGTGTCTTCCGCAGGGGGCGTGCTTGGCTCTTCCGCCTCGAAATCCGGTTTTACCGTGGATTCCGTGCTCTCCGTTTGCACTGCCGCAGCCGACGTCACGCCCGCAGCCATCAGCCGCTTGAGGCTGTGCACCTCCCGTTCGAGCGACTTGATTCGGCTTGAATTGCGGATGCTCGCGACCAGCGTGTAGATGAAGGCCGCGACGAGGGCGAGGATAAACAGCGGGATTTCCAAACGGACTCTCCAATTACGAAGCTGTTTTTAAAGCCCTTTTGGTGAATTTATGCAAGGCCCGGTTGATGAATGGTGTGGGTGGCGCGGGGGTAAGCATATGCCATTTGTTTCTTCTCCCCGACGGGGAGAAGAAATGGGTGGCCTCCGCTCGATCCGATGTACCGCTCGAATCAGGAGGCACCCGCCAGCCACCGCCGCGCCGCTTCGATATCGGTAAGCCCGAGCTCGTGCCCGTCCTCAACGGTTTCCATCTCGGCCTTTGCACCGCTCGCCGTGAGCTTTCCCTGCAGCTCGCTCGCCTTGTCGAGATATTTGTCGCGTTGTCCCGCCACGAGCAGGAAATTGCGGCCGGAAAGATCGGTTTGCGGCCATGTTTCGAGAACCGGCATCGGGCGATAGAGCAGGGCGTCGCCTGCAAGTTCGGGATAGAGCGCGGCAAAGGCAGCGTAGAAGTTCGCGCCATTGGAATGGCCGATAAACCGCAGTTTCGAGCGATCAAGACCATAGGCGCGGATTGCCCCCTCCACGAAGGCGGCAAAGGCTTCTGTTTCCGTGACAATATCCTGCTGGTCGAAGCTGAAATCGGGAAAACGGCGGAACCAGCGGGCGATTTCTTCTTCCGTGCTGCGGCCGCGCACGCCCAGAAGGGTGGCGCCCGGTGCTGCCCGGTGCGCCAGCGGCATCAGGCTCGTTTCACTGCCGCCGGAACCGTGCAGCAGGATGATGGTGCTGCCATCAGCTTCCTCGGGCGTGTAGAAACGGTGCACGAAGGGCAGGTCGCGATAGATGATGCGGTCTTCGCCCGGCATCGAGAATTGCGGCAGGGCGACACGCACATCCGCCTCGTCCTTCATGAAGAGCGGCGGGATGAACAGTTTTTCGCCGGGCGATTCCAGCGGTTCGTCGACCGTCATGCCCGGCCCATCGGTCGCCATTTCGATCAGCACGCCGCCCGGTTCGCGGACGTAGAGCGAGTGGAAATATTTCCGGTCATGGGCGTTGGTGGTGCTGGAATTCAGCGATTTCAGCCCGGTTAGAACCGTGTTCAGCTCATCCATGTCCTTCGCCCGGAAGGCGATGTGATCGACGGTGCCGGTGCCCGGCGCGCTGGACCAGAAGCCGGTGGCGTCACGCACGTCGATAATGTCGCCGCTGTCGGAAACGAGCCGGCGGATCGCGCCCGCCTGGCTTTCCTGCCGGTAGCCGAAATGTTTCTCCAGAAACGCTACGGTTTCTTCCGGCACTTCGCTCAGCACCGTCGCACCATAGATTCGGCGAATGGCGTCTTCTGCGGAAATATCGTCGGTCACATGTGGCGTGGCATCGGCAAAGGCGCGGGTGCCGACCAGCTTGACGATCAGGCCGTCAGGATCTTTCAGCCGGATAACCGGAGCGCCGAATTCGTCAGTCGGGCCTTCCGCGCGGATGCCGAATCTCAGCGCCCGCGTCAGCCAGAAGCCGATCGCAGCGGGATCGATCGCCACGGAAATTTCCAGCGTCTGGCCGTAACCGACACGGCCCTGGCCGCCATCTTCCCAGACGAGAAATGTCAGAAGCGAGCCGGGTGAGGCGATGTCGTCGCCATAAAGCAGGTGAAGCTGCATGGCGTCTTCGAAGCCGGCCGTGCGCTTGGCCAGCCTCAAGCCCAGAAAGCCGGCGTAAAAATCCACATTCGCCTGCACCTTCCGGGTGATCATGGTGATGTGGTGTATGCCCAGTGCAGAATTCATCTTGCCGTCCCGCCGTTTCGCCTGCTGTTCCTGGCCCTATTTGTCGCACGCTGCCCCTGATCCGCAACCCCGGCAAATGAGAACGCTGTGTTCTCTGGGTGAACGATACTGCTTTCGCTTCGTTGCATTCGCGATGGGCAGATTGCCGGCTTTTTGCCTGTCTTGTGATTGTTTGTGCATATAAAATAAGCATACAAAATAACGGCTATTTTGTATGCAATTTTATCTTGCCTTGAGGGTTGGAATTGGGTCTTATGCAACCAATCCAACAAAACCATCAGGGGGAATAGATGATTTTAACGCGCAGGTTGTTGACCAGAGCTCTGGCCATTACCGCCATCGGTGTAGCCGCCGGCTTTTCGCTGCCGATCATCGAGGCGCGGGCCGAAACACCGGTGAAATTCACGCTCGACTGGAAGTTTGAAGGCCCCGCCGCCGGTTTCCTGCTGGCGCTCGACAAGGGTTACTTCAAGGCCGAAGGCCTGGATGTCACCATCGACAGCGGCAATGGTTCGGTGGAAGCCATTCCGCGCGTGGCGACCGGCGCCTATCAGATGGGTTTCGGCGATATCAATTCGGTGATGAAGTTCCTCGACGAGGATCCGAGCCAGAAGATCAAGGCCGTATATATGGTCTATGAGCGCCCGACTTTCGCCGTGGTCGGCCGCAAGTCGCTGGGTGTCACCGGTGATCCGAAGTCGCTGGAAGGAAAGAAGCTCGGCGCGCCGCCGCCGGATGGCGCTTTCGCGCAATGGCCGGCCTTCAAGCAGGTGGCGGGTCTCGACGACAGCAAGATCAAGATCGAATCGATCGGTTTTCCGGTGCGTGAACCGATGCTCGCTAAGGGCGATGTCGACGCCGTTTTCGGCTTTGCCTTTTCGGTGATCCTCAACCTCAAGAAACAGGGCATCGCCGATGACGATATCTCGACCATCCTGATGGCCGAGCACGGCTTGAATCTTTATGGCAATGCGGTGCTGGTAAACACTGATTTCGCAGAGAAAAACCCGGAAGCAGTAAAGGGCTTTCTGAAAGCATTGGCCAAGGGCTTCGCCGATTCCGTCAAGAACCCCGAAGAGGGCGTGGCGGCGGTGCTCAAGCGCAACGAGACGCTCGACAGCGCCATCGAGCTTGAACGCCTCAACATGGCCAACAGCATGAATATCAAGACGCCCTATGTGGTGGAAAACGGCATGGGCGGCGTCGATCCTGCCCGGCTTGCGGCCTCCGTCGAAACGCTGAAAGTCTCCCTCGGCCTGAAGGGCAACATCAAGGCGGAGCAGGTGTTCGACGCGACCTACCTGCCGGCCAAGGAAGAGCGCATGCTTCCCTGATGCTGAAGAAAGAACGGGCGGATGCCGCGAGTCTCTTCTCCCCGAGCGGGAGACCCCGGCGGGGAGAAGAAACAAGCGGCGACGCTTTCGGGCTGTCATGGCCTATCATTTTACTTAAAACGGGAACAGCAATGTCACATCTCGTGGAAATAGACAGTGTCGACATGCGTTACGGCGGCTCCGCCGGCACGCTGGCCGTATCCGGTTTGAACCTGACGGTCGACAAGGGTGAATTCGCCGCCGTGGTCGGTCCCTCCGGCTGCGGCAAGTCGACCCTGATGAAGCTGGTGACCGGGCTGCATATTCCGCAGAAGGGCAATGTCATCGTTGCCGGGCGGCAGGTCACGGAGCCGGTTTCAATTGTCGGCATGGCGTTTCAGAACCCGACGATGCTGCCCTGGCGCACGACGCTTGAAAATATCCTGCTGCCGCTGGAAATCGTCGAGAGACATCGCCGACGCCTGCGCGCCCATAAGGCGGAATATGTCGCGAAAGCCGAGCGACTGCTGGAAATCGTCGGTCTGAAGGGTTTCGGTTCGAAGTATCCGTGGCAGCTTTCCGGCGGCATGCAGCAGCGCGCCAATCTTTGCCGGGCCTTGATCCACGAACCGGAACTACTGATGCTGGACGAGCCTTTCGGCGCGCTCGATGCCTTCACCCGCGAGGAATTGTGGTGCGTCATCCGCGACCTGCACGCCGCACAGCGTGTCACCATCATCCTTGTGACCCATGATCTGCGCGAGGCGACATTTCTGGCCGACAAGATTTTCGTGATGAGCGCAAGGCCGGGCCGCGTGCTCGCGGAACACCGCGTTCCGTTTGCCCGCCCGCGCCAGCTCGATATCATGTATGACAGGGGTTTCAACGACATGGTGCAGGAACTGCATGGCGAGATCGCCCAGGCGAGGGTGGCGGCATGAGTGCGATTGTGGAAAGCACCGTTGCGGCCGAGCCGCGCAAGCCGCTGATCGCCCGCGTCAACTGGGTGAAAGCCGCTCCATGGCTTTATACGCTGGCGCTTTTCGTGTTGTGGGAACTGCTCGTCCATGCGCTGAAAATGCCGCCCACCATTCTGCCGTCGCCGGTAAGGGTCGGGCAGGCCATCATGCAATATTGGTCGCCGATCTGGAAGAATTCGCTGCAGACGCTTTATACGACGACACTGGGTTTTGCCATTGCTGTGGCCGCCGGTCTTGCCATCGGTCTGTTCATCGGCTGGTCGAAAACCATCTATGCCGGGCTTTATCCGCTGATGATCGGCTTCAACGCCATCCCGAAAGTGGCGCTTGTGCCGATCCTCGTCATCTGGTTCGGCATCGGCACGGTCCCCGCCGTGTTGACCGCCTTCCTGATTTCCTTCTTTCCCATCGTCGTGAATGTCGCGACCGGGCTTGCCACCATAGAGCCGGAAACGGAAGATGTGCTGCGGGCGCTCGGCGCAAAGAAGATGGATATCATGCTGAAGGTCGGCATTCCGCGTTCCATGCCCTATTTCTTCGGCTCGCTGAAAATCGCCATCACGCTCGCCTTCGTCGGCTCGGTCGTATCGGAGACCGTCGCTTCCAATTATGGCCTCGGCAACATGATGAGTTCGGCCCAGAGCCAGTTCAATGTGCCGCTCGTCTTTGCCGGCCTGCTGATGCTCGCGGTGGAAGGCATCGTCATGTATGCGATTATGGCCTGGCTTGAAAAGCGCATGACCGGCTGGGCGCATCGTTCGACCATGGGGCAGTGAGCCTTTCTTCTCCCCGCCGGGGAGAAGATGCCCCGGAGGAGTAGATGAGGGGCACCGCCAGCGATAAGCCGAGAGCTTGCCCCTTCATCCCGCTGCCGCGACCTTCCCCCCTTGGGGAGAAGGTGACAAGCGGCAACCGCTCGCGTCATTCACGCATGCTGCGGAAGACCGCTAAGTTACGGTCTCAATGCGCCGCCATTTCTTTCACGATATCGCCGCCGTCCATCAGGAAGGGATAATAGGTCGGCCAATTGGTCACTTCGTCCAGCAGCGCCTTGCGGTCAGCTCCCCAGTAGAGATGGTAATGGCCCGCCTTGACAGGGGCGATGGAGTGATCGCTGAACTGGATGAATTGCGGTGCGGCCTCATCGCCGCCGGTTTTCTTGAAGATGTAGCGGACACCGCGATTGCCCTTCTTGTAGGTCAGGATTTCATGGCCGTCGCTGACATAGGTGCCTTCAGCGGGCTTGCCGTCCTTATAAAACGCCACGCTGTCACTCTTGATGACGATGCGGTTTACATTGGTCTTGTAACCGATGTCGTAATAGGCGCGGTATTCGGCAGCGCTCTTGTCGCCATGGGCCGCTTTTTCGGCCATGACGGGGTCCAGCGAGCCGTTCAGCAGGTAAGGATAGACCGACTGCCAGTCGCCTTCCCAGTCGGAAAGCGTGCGTTGTTTCACCTGCGCATCCTCGAAATAACCCTTGTAGATCTGCTTTTCAGCCTCGGTCATCTGGTGGCCGTGATCGTGTCCATGGTCGTGGCTATGGGCTGCGGATTTGTCGCCACCGGCAGCCATTGCCGTGGTCGCCGCCAGCAGCATGGAACCAAGTGCGACAGCGCCGGTGACGCGGGTGAGTATCTTCTGCATTGTTTCGGCCCTCTCATATTCATAAAAGTAAGTTACGTAATAACATTACGTAACGACCTATAGAGGCCACGTCAGCGGGATGCAAGTGTGTGCTCCAACGCAACGCAACGAAAAAGCGCGATGGCTGCTGCAGCCACCGCGCTTGAAGAGAGGGGGAGGCGCGAGGCCTCAGGCAGGCTGCGCGTTCACTTCCGCCTTGCGCTCGTCGAAGGCGAGCTTCATGGCCTTCGTCACGTCGCGGGTTGTCGCGAAATAACTGTCGCTGCGCACCCAGTAGCGCAATTTGACGGTGGCGCTGTCGGCGCTGACCGAATCGACGAAGGTGACGGGGGCGGGGTCCAGCAAAACCCGGCTCTCCGAGCGAACGACTTTCATCAGCATATTCTGCGCGGCCGTGAGATCCTCGTCAGTCTTGACCGTCAGGCTCAGTTCGTGACGGCGCGAGGGAAAACGGCTGTAATTGGTGATCGGCACGTTCCAGAGGGTGGAGTTGGGCGCGAGACGATAGAGCCCATCGCTGGTCTTGAGTTCGGTGGCAAAGAGCCCGATCTCGATCACCGTGCCGCTGACCGTGCCGGTCTCGATATATTCACCGACCCGGAAGGGGCGCAGCACCAGAAGCATGATGCCGGCGGCAATATTCTGCAGCGTGCCCTGCAGCGCCAGACCAATGGCCAGACCGGCGGCGCCAAGGGCGGCGAGAATGGAGGCCGTCTGCACGCCGAACTGGCCAAGCACCATGACCAGCACGAGAATGAGAACCACATAGCGGATGGCGCCCGCGAAGAAGCCGGCAAGCGTCGCATCGAAGCCGCGAATGCGCGACAGGCCCTGAAAGGCCCAGCGTTGCAGGAAGGTGGCGGCCAGCCAGCCGATGATCAGCAGCAGAAGCGCACCAACGACCGAGAAGGAATATTGCACCGCAAGCGCGCTCGCCTGCTGCAACGCCGCCTGCGATGCGACGATGATATCCGTTGCCTGTTGTTCCATGAATTATCCTGTGATTTTTATTGCTGTCCAGGGTTGGTAACGACTGGACGCCGTGAGGGTTCCGCTAAAACGGCCTCAGGCGCCAAGCGGCAGTACGAAGGGCACGTTACCATCCGTATCCGCGCCCCTGCCGATTTTTTTGATCGCCGCCACCAGCCTGCCGTCGCGTCCGAGCAGACGGTCGCCGATGGCAATGATGCGGGCATTCGGCGTGGAATAGGGTGAGACGGCGCGCAGGCGCAGCGCAAGCTCCATTTCATCCTGGTCAGGATAAAGGCTGAGCGCTGCGATGACGGCGGCGGCGGGCGAGCGCGAAACACCCATCCAGCAATGGATGAGCAGCGGCGCGGACTGGTCCCATTCGCGGGCGAAATCGATCAGCCTCAGCACATGCGCATCATCAGGCGCGATGAGATCAGCGGTGCCTTTGAATGTGATGTCGTTCATGGCAAGCGTCAGATGCCGGTCTGCGGCAATGACGGCGGGGCGGTGAAAGGCCTGCTCTTTGGCGATCAGTGTCACCATTTCGCGGGCCTTGTGTTTCACGGCCATCTCCGCGATCCGCGACAGCGGCGATACGACAATGGCCGTCATGTCGCGCTCCCCGTCCTGACCGCGCGCAGCGCCTCGATAGCCTCGAAACGTTCGATGAACAGCTTTTGCGCTTCGGTGGAGGGCAGGGGCGTCATGTCGAACATATCGCGGGTAATGCCGCGCGGCAGGCCGAAGAATTTCTGCGCCTCGGCGGTGGAAAAACCGGCAAGCTCCGTCGCCTCGAAAAAGGCGGCGACCGTGTCGGCCTTCTTGATGCGGTCCTTCAAGTCGCGCGATGCATGTGGTGGCAGGCCGAAACGCAGATGCACGGCGGCCTCCAGCCGTTTTTCCACGGTCTTGTAACCACCGCCGACCACGGATTTGAACGGCGAGATCATGTCGCCGATGACATATTCCGGCGCGTCATGCAGAAGCGCCATCTGCATGTCATCAGGCGTCGCACCCGTGCACATGCGGCAGAAGATGGTTTCGACGATGAGGCAATGCTGGGCGACGGAAAAGGCGTGGTCGCCGCGCGTCTGGCCGTTCCAGCGGGCGACACGGGCAAGGCCGTGGGCGATATCGGCAATTTCCACATCGAGCGGCGAAGGGTCGAGCAGATCGAGCCGCCGGCCGGACAGCATGCGCTGCCAGGCGCGCGGGCTTTTTGCGGGCGTCACTCTTAATCCTCCGCCCGAGCCGCGGGATCGGCCGCCGGGAAGGAAAGGCCGCTCCAGGCCGGCAGGGCCACGGTCACGGGAACAGTCCCGGCAAGAAGCGGCGTGCCCGAAGCAAGCGCATCGGCAATGCGGTCGATCCGCACGATGGCAAGCGCCCTGTTGCCGCAAACGGTTCCAAGCGTGCCGACCGGTTTTCCATCGGCGGTAATCTCCGTCCCGCTGGCGGGCAACGCGCCTCCGGCCGAAACGGTGACGACGCGGCGTCTTGCCGTACCGCGATGTTTCATGCGCGAAACGACTTCCTGGCCGACGAAGCAGCCCTTCCTGAAGGAAACGCCGTCATTCACATCCATCAGAACATCATGGGGAAAAGCATCCTGCAGCGCATAATCCCGGCCGGATTCGGCAATGCCATGGTCAACGCGCAGCGCATCATAGGCAGCGACATCGCCCGAAGCCGATGCACCCGGTAGCCTGAAGAGATCGATTCCGGCCTTGGCGAAACGGCCGTCCCTGATGCCTGCCACCGGTGCAGTCTCGGTCCAGAAAACGCTCACACCTTCGACCGTCTCGACTTTGAGGTCGACCGGTGCGCGCAGCTTGTACATGGTCAGGCGGCGCAGCAATGCGTCCTGTTCGGCGGCGCCCGTTTCGATCAGATAGTCCCCGCCATCGCGCCAGATCAGGAAATCGAACAGGATCTTGCCCTGCGGCGTCAGAAGTGCCGCGGCCCGGGCCTCGCCTGCCGGCAGATTCTCGATATCTGCGGTGATGAGGTTGTTCAGAAACTCCTCGGCGCCGGTGCCGGAAACCCGGATCAGGCGGCGGTCGGCAAGAAAGGCGGAAGGCATGGTGTCACCGTTCGGTTCGTCGAGACTATGCGGATAGCAGGCAAGATGCAGATGCATTTGCCGGAATGCTCATTCCGCACAGTTAGGATTTTTGCCCGAGAACGGCAAGCACTGCGATGCGATCAATCGCCGGCGGTGAAGAACTTCCACTTGCCGTCAGGCGAAATGCCGACGCGATAGAAGCTGTAATTGCCAAATTCCTGCATGTCCGCCAGATCGCCCGCCGTGATGATTCGCAGAAGCTCCACCTTTTCCGGTGCAGTCAGCGTATTCAGCGGTTTTCCGGCAAAATAGGGGAAAACATAGGCTTCGTCAGGGGTGCCGGCATCGATATGGGCATAACCGGTCGACAGGAGATCGATGATGATCGCCAGCACTTCCAACCCGTCCGGATCGCCGGAATAGCTTTTCAGCGCTGCAATCGGGTCTTCGCTGTCATTACCGTCGATGCGGAACTGGTTCTGCCCGGCGGCGATGAAGGGTCGCAGCTTTTCGATATCGCCTGACGCGGCGGCATCGATGATCTGCTGGCGCAGCTTGCGCACGGGTTCCGGCGCCTTGGAAATGTCGTGCTCGATTACAACAGACATTTCCGGGGTGTTATAGGGCTTGGCGGATTGCTGGTTTGCCTGGCCAGCGGAACGGTCCACCAAAGGGTCGGGCAGGGGAATGCCTTCCGAATCGCCTTCGATCTCGTCCGGCTCAGCAGGCTGGGCCTGCTGCGGCTGCTCGCTCTCGGCCTTTGGCTCGCTTTCGGTGTTCTGCGCCGGCTTCAGCTCGGAAAGGGCAAAGGCGCGGCTCGGCACGCCAATCGGACCGGCGGTCAGGGCAAGCAGAATGGACAGCAGGGCGGAAGAGCGCAAAAGGCCCTTGCTCAGGCAAGACATGATAGACCCCGGCTTTACTGTATTACCCGCTGCGGCGAAAATTCGCCCTGAAGCATGCGCTGGCGCAGCGATTCCAGCATTGCTTCAGCGCCGGCCTCGCCATGGATACGGATGGTTTCGCGCATGGCCAGAGCGATGGCGGCATCGGCGATGATCTCCGGCTCGATGCCGTCGGCCATGCCGTCAGCCCATGCCTCGTTCTGGTGTTCCAGAGCGACCTGCATCTTTTCATGCACGATCATATCGTCGATTTCGTTACGGCTTGTCTGCATTTTTCATCCTCGACAGGGCGGGCAAGTCCTTACCACCCTGTTAACAACACTAGCAGCCTTTTATCAAAACGGCACGGGCTGCGGCGAAAAGAGGTTAACAATCCTCTAATTTCCGAACCTGGACGCGATTTCCTGCGCGAGTGTTGCCCCTTCGTTACGGTAGTTCTCTTCTGCCATGATGGCGGCGCGTGTGCAACTGGTGTGGATGGCCGCAAAGGAGCGGTATCCACGGTTGAATGCAGCCGTCATGCGCTGACGTCGTTCAGGTTCGTTGGCCGTGTCCGCAGCCAGAAGATCGCTCATCGACCTGCGCCAGTCCTCCGGTCCGGAAGAGGGGCACAGGGTTCTCAGATATTGCACCGCGCCCAGTATTTCCGACAGCCGTGCCAGCTTGTCGTCATAAGGAGCGGGCTTGGGCGGTATCGCTTCCGCCGGACGTGCCTCGGAAGCCGGTTTTGAAGGCTGCGCAAAAGCGATGCCTTCTTGCCCTGATATGGCAAGCATGGTCAGAAAAAGAGACAGGAAGATGGTTGGCCGTATCAAAATTCTATTCTGCCCCACACATACTCGTGAACTGTTGGCTCGTGACCATCCGGCGGGCGGATCAGTCCTAGATAATAGCGATTCTGGCTGACTGGCAATCATGCAAGCAGGCGCTCGGCGCATTCGACCACACTTTCGGGCGCAGGCAGAAGGCGGATTTCCGCCAATGTGTACCACCCGGCATCCGCCGCATCGTCGCCCACAGTCACGACGGGATCGGCATCCGTCTCCACGGTGAAGACGGAGAGGAAATAATGGCTCGTCAGCACGCCTTCAGCGTCGCGGGAGGGAAGATCATAGGTCGCGAAAAGCTGCGGCCTTCGCGCCACGATACCGGTTTCCTCGTGCAATTCGCGCAGCGCCGTCTCGGCTGCCGTTTCGCCGTCTTCGCCGCGCCCGCCCGGAAAGGCGAACATGTCCTTCGAGGGCGGGTTGATACGGCGCACGAGAAGCAGCCGGTCTCCGTTCCTGACGATGGCGGAGGAGGCAGCGCGGGGCTTGATACGAAGGGTCATGAATGGTTTCGCTTGTTTCGGCCGTCTGCGGCCTGTCTATAGTGTCGTGGTCCGGAAAATCGATTCCGGTTTCCGAAGTGAGCGTTATAGTCCGGAACTGTCGCGATTGTGCATGCTAAAGACGGTGGAATGAAGGTCTATCTTATCTATGTCCTGGCGGCTCTTGCCGAAATCGCCGGCTGTTTTTCCTTCTGGGCCTGGCTGAAACTCGGCAAGACCGGGTGGATATTGCTGCCGGGCATGCTGGCGCTTGCCGCTTTCGCCTGGCTTCTGACACTGGTTCCGACAGAGGCGGCGGGCAGGGCTTACGCCGCCTATGGCGGGATTTACATCGCTGCGTCGCTTTTCTGGCTCTGGGGCGTGGAAGGGCATGCGCCGGACAAATGGGATATTGCCGGCGGCGCTGTCTGCCTTGCCGGCACCGCCATCATCCTGTTCGGACCAAGGGGTTGAGGAAAAAGCATGTGTGGACGTTTCGTGCTGAAGGCGACACCCGAGGAGATCGCCGACTATCTCGATCTGATCGGCCTTGAGGATTTTCCCGCCCGTTTCAACATCGCACCGACGCAGCCCATATTGATCGTGATGGAGGGGGAGCGGCAGGAGCGCGGCAGCAACCTGCCCAATCGCCGCGCCGTGCTGGGCCGCTGGGGTTTCATGCCGGGCTGGGTAAAGGACCCGAAGGATTTTCCGCTGCTCACCAACGCCCGTTCGGAACCCGCCATCGGCAAGGCCTCCTTCCGCGCCGCCATGCGCCATCGCCGCGTGCTGGTGCCCGCAACCGGCTTTTACGAATGGCGACGCCCGCCGAAGGAGGAGGGCGGCAAACCGCAACCCTATTTCATTCGCCCGAAAAGTGGCGGCATAGTCGCTTTCGCCGGCCTCATGGAAACCTGGTCTTCCGCCGACGGTTCGGAGGTCGATCCCGGTGCGATCCTCACCACCGCCGCCAATGCCGCGATCGGCCGTATTCACGACCGCATGCCTGTTGTCATTGCGCCCGAGGATTTCAGCCGCTGGCTGGATTGCAAGACCCAGGAACCGCGCGAGATCGTCGACCTGATGCGGCCGGTTCAGGATGATTTCTTCGAGATGATCCCGGTATCGGACAAGGTCAACAAGGTCGCCAATGTCGGTGCCGATCTCATCGAGCCGGTGCCGGAAAGCGCGCCGCTGGCGAAGATCAAACCGGCGAAGGATGACGGGCAGATGTCGCTGTTTTGAGATGCTTTCCGAGGAAGTTGAGGTCAGCCGTCGTTACGCGGCACGCGCTCGGTCCCACACAAGACTATCTTGTTCAGAAAAGCTCAGCTGTTCCGGCCGATCTTCTGCAGGCCTTCCTGGATCATGATGTCGGAATAGACGCGGTTGCGGCCATTTGCCTTGGCGAGATAGAGCAGCTGGTCCGCCGCATTCAGCTGGTTGTCGAAGGGTTCGCCCTTTTCGATCTCCACGACGCCGAGCGAAATCGTCAGGGCGAGGCTGCTGCCGCTCAGCTGCCGGCCATTCTTTTCCACCTGCCCACGCAGCTCTTCGCAGAACTGATAGGCGGCTCGCGCATCCAGCCCACGTAGGAACACGGCAAACTCCTCGCCGCCGAGGCGGGCGGGAATATGGCGTTGTTCATCGCACATGTCATGCAGCAGTTCGGCCAGCTTTTTCAACGCCCTGTCGCCGGCATCGTGCCCCAGCGTGTCGTTGATCTTCTTGAAATGGTCGATGTCGAGAATGGCGACTGCGCCGCTCTCGTCATTGCCGTTGATGACATCCATCAGCGCCCGCGTGCGCTCGAAGAAGGAGCGGCGATTGGGCAGACCGGTGAGGTGGTCTCGTTCGGCCAGCTCGCGCAGGCGTTTAAGCTGCTTCAGCGTCTCGATATTGTTATCGATGCGGCACTGCAATTCTTCCGGCACGAAAGGGCGGTAGACGAAATCCGAGGCGCCCGCCTTCAGGAAGCTTGCCGAAAGCAACCGGTCGGTGGAGGACGATATGCCGATCACCCGCAAATCTTCGGATGAGCGGCTGTCGCGGATGCGGCGCGTCAGCTCATAACCGTCCATGTCGGGCATATGGTAGTCGGTGATGACAAGCTGGATCGTCGGGTCCTGCGACAGTATTTCCAGCGCCTGCTTGCCCGAATGGGCCTCGCTGACCCTGAAATTCTGCCGTTCCAGAATTTCCACGAGACCGGAACGGGCGGTGCGAACATCATCGACCACCAGGACGGAAAAAAGCTTGTTGCTCAAAATCCGCTGGACCGTTCTGACCACCGCATCGACGGTGCGATGGCCGTCCTTGACGATGTAGTCGATGATCTTCTTTTCGGCGTAGCGCTTGCGCGCCTCGTCATCCACCGTGGCGGTGAAAACGATCGCCGGCACCTTACGCTCGGATAAAAGTGCGAGAATCTCGCCCTTCGGTGCATCGGGCAGATTGAGACCCGTCAGCGCCAGCGTGAAACTATGGGCTTGCATGAGGGCATCGGCCGCGGCCATGCTGTCGCAATGAACAACCTCGGCTTCCGTTTCTTCCGAAAGCCGCGTCTTCAGCAGCATGGAAAGAGCAACGGAATCTTCAATCAGAAGGATTTTATCCTGCATGGCCGTCCCAAGCCCCCCTGGCCTGTCTTCACAATCTTCCCCCAACGCCGAATATTCGTCATCCGCATTTCTGCGAATTCGAAAATTGGCTTATTCATTGTTGTGGAAAAAAATGCGGAATAGAAAAGTTCTTTTGTATTCACTAATCTATACGTCGCTGTTCGTATAGCCTTCTTGTGGAAGGCGAGATTTTTACTACATTTTCGTTTCAGCTTCGTTACAGAAGGCTGCCAATTTTGCAAATGATTGACGATCCGCAGTTTCGCGGAACGCCATATACAAAAACGGCGCCCGGAAAAGGCGCCGCATGCTTGTTGATCTTCCGTCCGCAACTCTCCGTTTTCCGGGTAGTCCGCAAAAACCGGGAAAATCAAAAAAGCGAATATTTTCAGGCGGTTTTGGCAGCGGGCTTACGCTTCAGCATCAGGGCTGCGGCCGCAACGGCCTTCAGTCCGAGCGGGCGGTAGTGGCTGTTGAGGTCGGGCTTCGCCTGCGGCTGTGCCTTCGTCTCGTTCGTCATTTCTCTCTCTCCACAATTCACGCCAATCGCCGTTGCGATGCGTGTGAGCCACTTCTTTCGCGGCTAATCTTGACGGATTCGAGGCGAAAAAAACGAAGCCGGCTTTTCAGGCTGCGACATTTTGCGTCACACCCTGCGCCGGCTTGTAGCGAGAAAAAATAAACCTGCGGTTTTAAATGCCGCGATCGAGGCCGTTGCCGCCGTTCGCGTCGTCATGCGCGTCTTCCTCGATTGTCAGCGTGCCGTAGCGGCGGTGCCAGAGGCGGGCGCTGATGGGAATGAAGACGAGATAGGCGGCGACGGTCAGAACCAGAACTTCCCAGGTGAAGCTCATCAGCATCGCCACATAGAGCACGACGACGAGGATCATCGGCAGCACCAGATCGCGGCGGATGCGGCTGGTGCCCGATTTTCCCGACCAGACCGGCAGGCGGCTGATGAGGAGATAACCGATCAGGACCGTATAGGCGGCAGCGACATAGGCGAAAGGCTTATCCGGCTCGACGCCGAGGAAGCCGAGATAGACAGGCAGAAGCACCAGCATGGCGCCCATCGGGGCCGGCACGCCCACGAAAAATTCATTCTGCCATGGCGCCTTTACCGGCCGCTCGATCATGACGTTGAAACGCGCCAGACGCAGGCCGGCGGCGATGACATAGATGAGTGCGGCGATCCAGCCGATGGAACGCGCCTGATCTAGAAGGTAGGCATAGACCACGAGGGCAGGGGCGACACCGAAATTGACGATATCGGCCAGAGAATCCATCTGCTCGCCGAATTTCGACGTCGCTTTCATCATGCGGGCGATACGCCCGTCTATGCCGTCGAGAAAGGCTGCCAGCAGCACCATGCCGACGGCCAGCTCGAAGCGGCCCTCAATGGCGAGACGCACGCCGCTCAGGCCCGCACAGATGGCCAGAACGGGGATGAGATTGGGAACGACGAGGCGGAAGGGAATTTCCCTCAGCCGCGGTCCACGGCCGCTGTCGCTGCGGCCCTCGGGTTTGCCGTTCTGTTGCGGCTCGGCGATCGGCGTTTCCATGCGCATGCCCTTCCTGTTTCCGTCAGCCGCGGCGGCTGACGACCGGACCCTTGGCCGAGCCGAATTCGGCAAGCACGGTTTCACCGGCAATCGCCGTCTGGCCGACCGATACACGCGGCTCGAAACCTGCGGGAAGGAAGATATCGAGACGCGAACCGAAACGGATAAGACCGAAACGCTCACCGGCATCAACCGGTTCATTCGGCTTTACCCAGCAGACGATGCGGCGTGCAACCATGCCGGCGATCTGCACCACGCCGACCTTGCCATGCGCGGTTTCGATGACGAGGCCGTTGCGCTCGTTGTCTTCCGAGGCCTTGTCCACTTCCGCATTGAGGAAGAGGCCGGGACGGTAGGCGACATTGACGATGCGGCCGCGTACCGGCGCGCGATTCACATGGCAGTTGAACACGTTCATGAACACCGAGATGCGCACCAGCGGCTCCTTGCCGAGTTCCAGCTCCAGCGGCGGAACGACGCTCTGCACGGCGGAAACCTTGCCGTCGGCCGGGCTGATGATGAGGTCGTCATCCTGCGGCGTGACGCGCTCGGGGTCGCGGAAGAAATAGGCGCACCAGGCCGTCAGGACGAGGCCGACCCAGAACAGCGGTTCGGCGATCCAGCCGAGCACCAGCGATGCGACGAAGAAGGCCGCCACGAAGACATAACCTTCCTTGTGGATCGGTACGATGGTGTTGCGAATGGTGTCGAACAGATTCATGAGATTCCTTGCTCCGGTTTTCGTCTGCCGCGTCTATATGTGGTCGTGATACGACACGCTCCACACGGCAATGCGACAAATTTTGCCTAGCTGGTTACAGCCAAACGCCCCGCGCGGCAATGGCGGGGTTCGTCCGTTGGCCCAGTTACCCCGGGTATAGCCATCAATGGGCGGGTTCGCCGCGGTCGATGACACCCAGATCGTCGGTTTCGCGAACATGACGCAGCATTTCTTCCGCCCGGATCGCCTCGCGCTGGCGGCTCCACATCGAGGCATAGAGACCGTTCTGCGTCATCAGCGAGCTGTGGGTGCCGCGTTCGGCAATCAGCCCTTCCTTCAGCACGATGATCTCATCCGCGCCGATGACGGTGGAAAGCCGGTGGGCGATAACCAGCGTCGTGCGGTTCTTCGAGACGATATCGAGCGCGCTCTGGATTTCCTGTTCGGTGTGGGTGTCGAGCGCCGAGGTAGCCTCGTCGAGAATGAGGATCGGCGGGGCTTTAAGGATCGTGCGGGCAATCGCCACGCGCTGCTTTTCACCGCCGGAAAGCTTCAGGCCCCGTTCACCTACCATGGTCGCGTAACCCTCCGGCAGCTTGCCGATGAAGGCGCTGATCTGCGCCGCATCCGCCGCCGCCCTCAGTTCCTCGTCGGTTGCCGAGGGGCGACCGTAGCGGATGTTATAGGCAAGCGTGTCGTTGAAGAGCACGGTATCCTGCGGCACCATGCCGATCACCGAGCGCAGGCTCTTCTGCGTCACGTCGCGAATGTCCTGTCCGTCGACGGTGACGGAGCCCTCCTGAATATCGTAGAAGCGATAGAGCAGCCGCGAGATCGTCGATTTTCCCGCACCTGAAGGCCCGACGATCGCCACCGTCTTGCCCGCCGGCACGTCGAAGGAAACGCCCTTCAGGATCGGTCTTTCGGGGTCATAGGCGAAATGCACGTCGCGGAAGGAGATGGCACCTGGGCCAGCCACGAGCGGTTCTGCATCCGGCCTGTCGGTCACTTCGGCTTCCACCTCCAGAAGGTCGAACATCTGCTCGATATCGGTCAGGCCCTGTCGGATTTCGCGATAGACGAAACCGATGAAGTTGAGCGGCACCGAAAGCTGCAGCAGAAGCGCGTTGACGAAGACGAAATCGCCGATGGTCTGTTCGCCGCGCTGCACGGCAAGCGCCGACATCACCATCATAACGGTCGAGCCGATGCCGAAGATCACGCCCTGACCGAAGTTCAGCCAGCCGAGCGACGTCCAGATCGAGATCGCCGACTTCTCATAGCGCTCCATGGCGACATCGAAACGTCGCGCCTCCATCTCCTCATTGCCGAAATATTTGACCGTCTCGAAATTCAGGAGCGAGTCGATCGCCTTGGTGTTGGCGTCGGTGTCGCTGTCATTCATGGCGCGGCGAATGCCGATACGCCAGTTGCTGGCCCGCACGGTGAACCAGATATAGGCCCAGACGGTGATGACCGTGACCAGCACATAGGAAAAACCGTAGGAAGCCCAGAAGATGATCGCCGTCAGCAGGAATTCGATGAAGGTCGGCGCTGTGTTGAGGATGGTGAAACGGACAATGGTTTCAATGCCCTTGGTGCCACGCTCGATAACCCGCGAAAGCCCGCCGGTCTTACGCTCCAGATGGAAACGCAGCGAAAGCCGGTGCATGTGCACGAAGGTTCTGTAGGCGAGCTGGCGCACCGCATGCTGGCCGACGCTCGCAAAGAGGGAATCGCGCAGCTGGTTGAGCCCGACCTGGATCAGCCGCGTCAGATTATAGGCGATAACAAGCGCGACGGCGCCGAGCAGGAAGGCCGGGACCAGTCCCGCCATATCGAGCTTGCCATTCAGCGCATCCGTTGCCCATTTGAAGAAATAGGGAACCGCGATCAGCACCAGTTTGGCGACGATGAGGAATACGGTCGCCCAGACCACCCGCATCTTCAGGTCCCACCGACCCTCCGGCCACATATAGGGCCAGAGATTGATCAGCGTCTGGGTCGGATTGCTGGAATCCGCCGAAATTGTTTTTTTGGTCGTGGCCATCATTCTCTCCGGTCACTGCCGGAAGCCGACAGCAGGACGGCGGCTCTGGTCAAGCCGCCGCGCGTGTCACAGATAGGGTCGTCACGGGTTCACCGCAACGCTTCAAATGCTCAGGAACCGCTCTTCAGCCGCTTGCGGTGAAGTTCCTCCGCATTCGGCAGGGCTTCCTTTGGCACGCCGAAAATCTGGCCGGGCTCGATCAGGTCGGGGTTTTTGATCTGGTCCTCGTTGGCGAGATAGATGGTCGTATAACGCACGCCCTGTCCGTACGCGCGGCGCGAAATCTGCCACAGCGTATCGCCGCGGCGGATGATGACGCTGTTCTGGCTTTCGGCCAGCGGCGCCTGCTCGAAGGTCTGCGGGCCAGCAGGGGCCTGCGGTGCCGGTGCGGGCGGCGCGGTGATGTGCAGTTCGGAGAGCCGGCTTGCGAGCGAAGCGATGCCCTTGCCGATTGCCGCCACGTCGTTCGGCCATGCCTCGACCGATGTCAGCAGCTGACGCGCCTTGGCGGGGATATCGCCCGCAAAGGCGGTGAAGGCGGGCTCGGTCGCGGCCGCTGTACGGAATTCCGAAAGCGATTTCAGGCCGATGACGACGGCGGGGCGGCCGGCAATGGCCTGGTCGAGCGCCGGCGTCGCCTGATCCCTGTAGAGATTGGAGAGAATGCCGAAGGCCTTGGCGACATCGGCGCGCAGCTTTTCGAAAGCGGCGCGGTCGCTTGCCGTGCTCTGGTTTTCAGCCGGTGCCGCGGTCGTGGTCGCCGAAGATGAGGTGGATGGCGCCTGCATGGCGACGGTTGCCTGATCGGTCTGCGGCCGCTCGAAGGGAACGCGCACGCGCACTTTCGCGGTGCCGTCGGCATTCAGTTCCTCGACGGTGATGATATGGCTGCCGACGGCAAGATCGACATCGCCTTCGATGACAAAATGACCGGAGGCTTCCGTCGTGATCTTGCCGATTTCCGTGTCGTCGACAAGCGCGCGCACCGTCGAACCGGTGGGCGCGGAACCCGCGACGAAAATCTTCGATCCTTCGAACTCGACGGCAGTGACCTGAACGCTCGACGTTAGCGGAGCCGCGGCGGACGGAGCTGTAGTACCGGCGAGCGGCGCGGCGGCGGGGTTGGCGCTGGTCTCAGATGTGGCCGCAGGCTGTTGCGATGGTGCGGCCTGCGGCTGAAGCGCCGGAGGTGCTGCCTCCGGCATGGCCAGCACGCGGCTCGCCTTGCCAGGCTTGGCAACCATGGCCAGAAGCTCGCCCGCCTTGCCATCAGGCACGGAAACGGTCGCCACTTCCTCGGACTGCGTCGCCTTGCCATTGGCGTCGGTTGAACGCAGCACGAGCTCGTGATCGCCCGGGGGCAGGGGATTGTCGAAAACGGCGGCGAAATCGCCGGTGCCGTCAATGGTCGTCTGGGCGACCACCTTGCCGTTGCTGAGGATTTCGAGCTTTGCGCCGGGCTGCGCCTTGCCGGCGATTACGGCCGAACCATCGGGCTCGACGCGCAGCACGTCGAAAGTCGGCGCGCCGGAAGAAGACTGTGCCGTATCGGCTGGTGCTGCGGCCGGCTTTGCCGGTTCGGGCGCACCATCGTCGGTGCCGGCGAAGACGCCCGCCAGACGACGCACCTGTGCCGCCGCCGCCGCAGCATTGTCAGGCAGGCCGCGCAGGAACGCCGTGGTGCGTTCGGCCGCAGTGCGGGCCGTGGTGATGAGCCGCGACGTCGTTTCATCCAGCGACTCGGGAATTTCGATATTCGTCAGTTCCTTGAGCGAGGTCTCGACCTTCTTGCGCGCCGCCGCGAAATCGGCGTCGGAGGGAACCTTGCTATCGGCGAAAAGAGTGGTCAGATCCTTGATCGACTGGGTTGCGGAAGCCGCCAGACGTCCCACCTTATCGGCGATGTTGGCCGTCTCCTCGGCCGCATCGGAGAGGATGTCGCCCGCCTTGTCACTGCCCATTTCAACGCTGTTCTTCACGGCGTTGCCGGCCTCGTTGATGGCGTCGCCGATCGGTTTGCCGTCATTGGAAATCCGCGGCAGGACGAAAAAGATCATGAGCAGGGACGCAATGCCCAGCACGATCAGCGCCAGCAAACCGGCTTTATTGTTTTTCATCCTGGAATCTCCGGGTATTTCAAGCTTTTCACACGAGTTGAGATTGCTAGCGTCTTACCTTGCGACAGACAAGCGGCGAGTGGCCAAAAGGCCATATTTGCAAGGGATTTCCCAAATTTTCTTGACGTGCCGCATCGCACATAGTTCCTTCCCTTCATGACGGACAAAAATACACCGATTCGATCCATCTGCGTTTATTGCGGCTCCCAGCCCGGACGTGATCCGGCCCATATGGAAGCAGGCCGCGCGCTTGGGAAATCCATTGCCGAAAACGGCATTCGCCTCGTTTATGGCGGCGGCACCAAGGGCATCATGGGCGCGGTTGCCAGCGGCGTTCTTTCCAATGGCGGCGAAGTAACCGGCATCATACCGGAATTTCTGGTCGATATGGAGGCAACGCGCCATTCTCTCGGACAATTGAACGAGCTTGTCATCACCAAGGACATGCATGAGCGCAAACATATGATGTTTGAGCGCTCGGATGCCTTCGTGACGCTGCCGGGCGGTGTCGGCACCCTGGAAGAGATCGTCGAGATCATGACCTGGGCGCAGCTTGGCCGTCACGCCAAGCCGATGGTTTTCGCCAATATCAACGGTTTCTGGAACCCGATGCTGGAGCTGGTGCAGCACATGCGCGACCAGGGCTTCATCCACCGCGCCCACCTTCTCAACCCGCTCGTTATCGACGAGGTGAAGGATATCGTGCCCGCTATCATCGACCGGGCGCTGGCGCAGCAGAACCCGGAAGGCGATCCCTCGGTGATTTCCCGCCTCTAGGCGTGACGATTGTTAACGGCCCCTTGGGGGTTCGTTACAATTTTAAATGTATATTAATACAGATTTAACGGCGGCATCGGTCCGCCCGCTCTTTCCATGGCCCCGCGAATGATCTTGTGCCAGCCTCAATAGGGCGTTGGTTGTCGCGGAATTCGTTTTCGCCGCCATGAGGGTGGGTGTCATCAGGAAATGATTGCTTTTGTGGTGCGGCTCAAAAGCCGGGCGCATTTCATTATCAGGAGAAGTCCCGGAGAGGGCAGTGAGGCGATCCTCGGCTCCGCCGCCCGCCGCAGGGGCGATGCGCGAATGAGGCTCGGCATCCTGATTGCCGCCTTTGTCGTCATCTATGGCGTTGTCGCCGCGCGTCTCGTCCAATATGGACTTGCCGAACCGGTGGCGACCGTATGGATCAACACCGGCGTCAATGCCGTCGCTTCCCGGCCGGATATTGTCGATCGCAACGGCATGCTTTTGGCGACGGATCTCAATATGGTCTCGCTTTATGCGGATCCGCGCAGGATCGTCGATCCAGACGAGGTGGTGGAAAAACTCGCAACCGTTATTCCCAACATCGACTGGCGTGAAACGCACCGCAGATTGCGTTCGGATACCGGCTTCCAATGGCTGCGACGTCAGCTGACGCCCCGGCAGCAGGCGGATATTCTCAATCTCGGCATACCGGGCATTGGTTTCCGGCCGGAAAAGCGACGGTTTTATCCGGGTGGCCCCACCGCTTCACATATTATCGGCCACGTCAATGTCGACAATCAGGGGCTTGCCGGCATGGAGCGTTACCTCGACCAGCAGGGGCTTGCCGATCTGCGCGCGGTCGGTCTTGCCAGCGGCGCGCCGCTGGAGCCGGTGCGGCTCTCCATCGATCTCAGGGTACAGAACATCGTCCGCGAAGTGGTCGTGAAGGCGAAAAGCGCCTATCAGGCCGAAGCCGCCGGTTCGGTGATCCTCGATGTGGAGACGGGCGAAGTGCTGGCCATGGCCTCCGTGCCGGATTACGATCCGAACGAACCTTCCCGCACCCTTGCCGATGGCAGCATCGACAGGGAGTATGAAAAGGGCTGGTTCAACCGCATGAGCAACGCCACCTTCGAGATGGGCTCCACCTTCAAGAGCTTCACGCTGGCCATGGGGCTGGATGCGGGGGCGATCACACTCAATTCGGTGGTCGATGCGTCGCGGCCGATCCGCATGGGCGGCTTCACCATCAAGGATTTCAAGGGCCGGAACCGGCCGCTCTCCATTCCGGAGGTGTTTCAATATTCATCGAATATTGGCACAGCAGCGGTGGCCGACAAGGTCGGTGTCGAAGGACATCAGCAGTTCCTGACGAAACTCGGGCTTCTTACCAGAATGGACACGGAAATGCCCGGTGTGGCCACGCCCCCCCAGCCGAGAACATGGAAGAAGATCAATTCCGTCACCATCTCCTTCGGCCATGGCGTCGCCACCACCCCGTTGCAGACGGCGGTGGCCGCAGCAGCCCTCATCAATGGCGGAAGCCTGATTTCGCCGACCTTCCTGCCGCGTTCGAAAGAGGCTGCGGTATCGCTGGCGAGCACCGTCATCAAAGACAAGACCAGTGCGGATATGCGTTACCTGTTCAACTGGAACGGCATCAAGGGCTCCGGCCGTGGCGCGCAGGTGGAGGGATTTCACGTGGGCGGCAAGACCGGAACCGCCGACAAGGTGATCAATGGGCGTTACGCCAAGGATGTCAATTTCAACGCCTTCGTGGCCGGTTTTCCCATGCACAGGCCGAAATATGTCGTGCTGACGATGATCGATGCTCCGAGGACCGGCGTGAACGGCGGGCGCACGGCGGCCTCGACAGCAGCCCCAATGACCCGCGAAATCATCGCCCAGACGGCAGGCCTTCTCGGCGTCAAGCCGCGTTTCGGTTATGACGCGACACCGCAATTGCTGGTGGACTATTAACTTCCACTTCGCTCATTCCTGTGACGAACACGGGGAATGAGGAAGGATAGAAATCCCGACGCCGTAGGCCCTATCGCTTGAGCCGCAGCAGGCTTGAGCCTGTATAGATCGCCAGCGCGACCCAGATCATCGCAAAGGCCGCCATCCGCACCATGTCGAAGGGTTCCTTGAAGACGAAGATGGCGATGAGGAAGATCATCGTCGGCGCGATATATTGCATGATGCCGATGGTCGACAGCCGCAGCAGTTTTGCGCCATTGCCATAGAGGATGAGCGGCACGGCGGTGATGACGCCGCTGGCTGCCAGAAGCCAGGTGTCGGCCGCATTGCCACCCATGAAATGCGCCTGTCCGCTGAACCCCAGCCAGGCCATGACCAGCACGGCAGGGATGGACAGCAGCATGACTTCAAGCAGGAAGCCCTGCGTTGCGCCGATGGGCAGCGTCTTGCGGAAGAAGGCGTAAAAACCCCAGGACACGGTGAGCGCAATGGAAACCCACGGCAGGCTGCCCGCATGCCAGGTGAGGATCGCGACTGCGAGCGCCACCAGAACGATGGCGGCGATCTGCGCCGGATAGAGTTTTTCCTTCAGAAGCACTGCCCCGAGGAAGATGCTGAACAGCGGATTGATGAAATAACCCAAAGCCGCATCGAGCGCGCGACCCGCACCGATCGCCCAGATATAGACACCCCAGTTGATGCTGATCAGAGCGGCCGTAAGGCTCGCCATGGCAAGCATTTTCGGGTTTTTCAGCGCCGCCCTGATTTCCGTCGTCCGCCCGATCGCTATGAGTACGGCAGCGGCGATCGGCACCGACCAGACGACGCGGTGAACGATGACCTCGATCGGCGAAATATGCGCAACCGCCTTCATGTAGAAGGGAAGGAACCCCCACAGCAGATATGCGGAAAGCGCGAAAGCAAAACCGCGCGCGCTATCGCCGCCCTCTTGGGCCGGGAGCGTTTTATCGAGTGCCATGGGAGTACCGCCAATTATTAGGGATGGCCCTTCATACCGGATCGGCGTGGTGCGAGCCAATTCATTTCCGTGAAGCGTCCATGAGAAAAACTGCATGAATAAAAGGCGGTTTGCCCTTGAAACGGGCTGCTGTCGTAACCTGCCGGATGATAGCCGCTGGAAAGCCCGCGTGAATCATTCTCTCATCCGGCCGGCCCAAGGCTCTGAAAGGACTGGCTATTTCCCTGCAAAACGGTCGGTTGCGCGGATCAGCTGGTCAAGGATGCCGGGCTCGCTCATCGAGTGTCCGGCCGCCTCGATGATATGGAAATCCGCCTTCGGCCAGGCCTTGGCAAGCTGCCAGGCATATTTCAGCGGGCAGGGCATGTCGTAACGGCCATGCACGATGACACCCGGAATATCCCTGAGCTTGCCGGCATTGCGCAGCAATTGCTCTTCCTCCAGCCAGCAGCCGTTGACGAAGAAGTGGTTCTCGATGCGTGCGAAAGCGATGGCATATTTGTCCTCGCCGAAATCCTCGACCCGTTCCGGATCGGTGACCAGCGAGATGGTCGCGCCTTCCCACTGGCTCCATGCCCTGGCGCATTCCAGCTTCTTGGTTTCGTCTGCGCCGGTGAGATAACGATTATAGGCCTGCATCATCGCACCGCGTTCCGTTTCAGGGATTGGCGCGATGAAGTTTTCCCAGCGATCAGGGTACATTTCGGATACGCCGAACTGATAATACCAGTCCAGCTCCGGCTTGGTGACGGTGTAGATGCCGCGCAGAACCAGTTCGCTGACGCGGTCGGCATGGGTTTCGGCGTAAGCGAGCGCCAGCGTCGAGCCCCAGGAACCGCCGAAAACCAGCCATTTTTCAAAGCCGCACAGTGCGCGCAGTTTTTCCATGTCGGCGACCAGATGCCAGGTGGTGTTGGCTTCCAGTTCCGCATGCGGCGTGGAACGGCCGCAGCCGCGCTGATCGAACAGGATGACGTCGTAAAGTGCCGGATCAAAAACCCGGCGATGCGTCGGGTTCACCCCACCACCCGGACCGCCATGCAGGAAAACCGCCGGCTTTGCACCGCGTGTGCCCACCCTTTCCCAATAGATCGTGTGGCCGTCGCCGACATCGAGCATGCCGGTCTCGAAAGGTTCGATCTCGGGGTAAAAGCCGCACAATTCTTCGGTCATGTCTTAGTTTCCTTCGGGTGGCCATTTGGCCGTGTCGTGATCCGGATGCTGATAGGAGGTGATCTCCGCCTCGTCGACGCCCTGTTCCACTGCCGGCTTGCCGAAGAGCTGTTCGATCCACGGCATGCGCTTGTGGAAATTGACCTGCACCTGCGGTTCGATGCGCTCCGGCTCGTCAAAAGCGCCAATGGCGATCTCCACGCCGCCGGGATAATGATAGGTCAGCGGCGTGCCGCACTTGTTGCAGAAACCGCGATGGATTTTTGCCGAGGAGCGGAAGAGGGATGGCTGGCCGCGCGTCCAGGTCAGGTGCGCCTGATCGGCACTGACCAGCGCGCCGAAGAAATTGCCGAAATGTTTCTGGCACATGCGGCAATGGCAGATGGAAGCGCGGCCGAGCTTGCCCGCATGGAAACGCACGGCGCCGCACTGACAGCCGCCGGAAAATCCCGCTTCGCTCATTATTTGTTCTCCGGTGGCCAGTTTTCTGTGTCGTGGTCGGGGTGCTGATAGGAAACGAGATCGGCGAGATAGTCCACCTGCGTCAGGTCGTCCTCGGTGGCAACGGCAGGCAGCGTGTGAAGGCTGTCGACGAAATCGATCTTGCGTTCCACGCCCCACTGAATGGTCGGCGGCAGCGCGGCGGGATCATCGAAGGCCCCGGCCGCCACCGCCACACCGTCAGGCGCCTCATAGGTGAGCGGCGTACCGCATTCGGAGCAGAAACCGCGCTTGACGACACTGGAGGACTGGAAGCGTTTCGGCTCTCCCCGGGTCCATTCAAATTCCACGCCGCGCACCGAAACCAGCGGCGCGTAATAGGCACCAAAGGCCTTCTGGCACATGCGGCAATGGCATATGGAACTGTCTTTCAGCTCCCCGCTGGCGCGAAAACGGATCGCGCCGCACTGGCATCCGCCGGTATATGTCGTCATGGCCGGTCCTCCTTCACCGTTCGGATAATGCGGAGACAGACATTGTCGATGTCCTTCAGAATATCCTCGTTCCAGAAACGGAGGATTGTCCAGCCAAGTTCCTCAAACGTCCGTGTTCTCTGCTGGTCATAGGCCGCCGCAGCGTCTTCCGCATGTTGAAACCCATCTAACTCGACGATGATCTTATGCGACGGGCAAGCGAAATCAACGATATATCCGGAGACTGGCAGCTGGCGTCTGAAAGACAGGCCGTCAAGGCGGTGAGCGCGGACAGCGTTCCAGAACTTCAGTTCGGCGTCGGTCATAGTCTTTCGCATCTGCCGGGCATGCGACCGATGTTGAGGATTGACCTTGGCGTGGGGCACGGGAATGCTCGCAGCTTGATGGGGTGCCGCGAGATTGGAGTATGGTGTGGGCGAAAGCAAGGGCGTACCGTGGCGCTTAACCCCCCTCTGCCCTGCCGGGCATCTCCCCCTCAAGGGTGGAGATCAGCTAGAAGCACTACCGTTGCTCCACTCTCAAGCTTTGAGATGGGCGAGACCTCGCAGCAGGTCGATCTCCCCCTTGAGGGGGAGATGCCCGGCAGGGCAGAGGGGGGTAGCCTCGAACGCGGAGCCTACCGCTTCAACTCCCACGTCGTCGTCCGTTCCCCGGTCTCCTTGTCCTTGCCATCCTTCAGCTGAATGCCCTTCTCGGAAAGCTCGTCACGCAAACGATCGGCCTCCGCAAAGTTCTTCGCCTTCAGCATTTCCAGACGCAGCTCAACCAGCGCATCGACGGCGGAAACGATGGCCTCGTCCATTTCCGTCTTCTTCGGCAGGACACCGAGCAGGGCAGCACTCGCCGCAAAGGCGGGCAGCCTGGATGGATCGGTATTGGCGGCATGCGCCAGCGCATGCAGGGCCTGAACGGCGGCAACCGTGTTGAGATCGTCGGCGAGCGCCTCGAGCACGGTTTCGTCCGGGGCGGCATCTGAGGCTTCCGCCGCCGGCCACTTGGCGAGCAGGCGTTCAGCCTCTTCCAGACGCTTCACCGAAAAATCGATCGGCTCGCGATAATGCGTCATCAGCATGGCAAGGCGCAGAACCTCGCCCGGCCATTGCCGACCGCCGAATTTGTCCGTGTGCAGCAATTCGTAGATCGTCACGAAGTTACCCTCGGACTTCGACATCTTGCGGCCTTCCACCTGCACGAAGCCGTTATGCATCCACACATTGGCCATGACATGCGTGCCGTTGGCGCAGCGCGATTGCGCGATTTCGTTCTCATGATGCGGGAAGATGAGGTCGAGCCCGCCGCCGTGAATATCGAAAACTTCACCGAGATAGCGACCGGCCATGGCCGAGCATTCGATGTGCCAGCCCGGACGACCGCGACCCCAGGGGCTTTCCCAGCCCGGTTCATTATCCGAGGACAGTTTCCACAGCACGAAATCGCCGGGGGTCTTCTTGTGGGCTTCCACCGCCACGCGCGCGCCCGCCTGCTGTTCGTCCAGCGGCCGTTTGGAAAGCTGGCCGTAATCCGCCATCGACCGGGTATCGAACAGCACCTCGCCGCCTGCCGTATAGGCATGGCCGCGGGCGATCAGCTTCTCGATGAGGTCGATCATCTCGGCTATATAGTCGGTGGCGCGCGGCTCGACGGTCGGCGGAAGGCAACCGAGCGTGGCCACATCCTCATGGAACTGGTCGGCGGTCTTTTTCGTCACCGCATGGATGGCGTCGTTCAGCGGCAGATGCGGATAATCCCGCAGCGCCCGCGCGTTGATCTTGTCATCGAGATCGGTGATGTTGCGGGCATAGGTCACATGGTCTTCGCCAAAGACGTGGCGCAGCAGCCGGTAGAGAACATCGAACACGATGACCGGGCGGGCATTGCCGATATGGGCAAAATCATAGACGGTCGGACCGCAGACATACATGCGCACATTGTCAGCGTCGATCGGCGCAAATTCCGCTTTTTCGCGTGTGAGTGTATTGTGAAATTTCAGGCGCAAGGACATGCGGCAGTTCCCTAGAGGCAGAATATTATCCTGGCCGGAACGTTTATCTTTCTTGACCTTGCGGGAGACGAAAACGATCTGGCCGGTGGCGAACCAGCAAAAAAAATCTCAGCAGCAGGTGCAGATCATCGTTCTCATATCTTGCTTTATGGCGCGGCGGTGCGGCCCGGTCAAGAGCAACCGTGGTGGCCGTATCGCCGCTCCGAGCGGAAAATATTCACTCCGGCTGGCGGTAGTCCACGAATTTTCCCTCGCGCACGAGGAAGAGTTTGCCTGTTTCGGTCAGATCGGGCGAGGCGAGCGGAAGAATGGCCGCGGCCACCTCTGATGGATGCGGTACGGTTGTCGGATCTTCGCCGGGCATGGCCTGAGCGCGCATGGCGGTGCGGGTGGCGCCGGGATTGATGCTGTTGACGCGAAGCGCGCTCTTCTGCGTCTCAGCAGCCCAGGTGCGGGCCAGTGCTTCGACTGCCGCCTTGGAGGTGGAATAGACACCCCAGAAGGGGCGACAGCTATGGGCGGCGCCCGAGGACAGGATAAGCGCGCGGCCGGCATCCGACTTCAGAAGCAGCGGCTCGACCGAGCGGATCAGTCGCCAGGTGGCGGTAACGTTGATGTTCATGACCCTTTCGAAGACTTTCGCTTCGATATGGCCAACCGGCGAGATGACGCCGAGAACGCCGGCATTGGCGACGAGAATATCAAGTTTGCCCCAGCGCTCGAAAATATTGGCGCCCAGCGCATCGATGGCTTTCATGTCGGAGAGATCGAAGGGAACGAGCGTCGCCGTGCCGCCGACGGCCTTGATGGCGTCGTCCAGCTCCTCAAGGCCGCCCACCGTGCGGGCGCAGGCGATGACATGCGCGCCGGCCTTGGCAAGTTCCAGCGCGGTGAAATAGCCGATGCCGCGCGAAGCGCCGGTAACGAGAGCGATGCGGCCCTTGAGATCGATAGTCATGGTC
Organism: Agrobacterium tumefaciens str. B6; assembly: GCF_001541315.1. Lineage (GTDB taxonomy): Bacteria > Pseudomonadota > Alphaproteobacteria > Rhizobiales > Rhizobiaceae > Agrobacterium > Agrobacterium radiobacter. Next base: position 249,590 of record NZ_LMVK01000012.1, read on the forward strand.
TCCCCCGAAATGATTGCGCTTCCTTCTACGAAGCGCCGCTGGCCTTTCGCAAGCGATCATATCGTCGCATGCGCTTGCCTGAACAAAAGGCAAGAAAAAAGCGGCCCCGGAAGCCGGTGGCCGCTTGTTGATCTGAAAAATCAGCCGTTGCTGGCCAGCATGGAAATCTTGCTGCCCATGGCCTCGCCGTTCTGGTCGAGAAGGCGGGTGGGATAGTCGCCGGTGAAATAATGGTCCGTGAACTGCGGACGCGCATGGTTGCGATTCTCGCCGCCAACGGCACGATAAAGCCCATCGATCGACAGGAAGGCGAGCGAATCGGCGCCAATGAACTTCGCCATCGCTTCGACATCGGCATATTGGTTGGCCAGCAGCTTGTCGGCGTCAGGCGTGTCTATACCGTAGAAATCCGGATGGAAGATCATCGGGCTGGCGACACGGATATGCACTTCCTTGGCGCCCGCTTCGCGGATCATCTGCACGATCTTGACCGAGGTCGTGCCGCGCACGATCGAATCGTCCACCAGCACCACGCGCTTGCCTTCGATCATCGCCCGGTTGGCGGAATGCTTGAGCTTGACGCCGAAAGCGCGGATCTGCTGCGTCGGCTCGATGAAGGTACGGCCGACATAATGGTTGCGGATGATGCCGTATTCGAAGGGAATACCGCTTTCCTGCGCAAAACCGAGTGCTGCCGGCGTGCCGCCATCGGGAACCGGGACCACGACATCGGCTTCCAGCGGGGCTTCCTTGGCAAGGTTCATGCCCATGTTCTTGCGTGTCGTATAGACGTTGCGACCGCCGACGACGGAATCGGGACGGGCGAAATAGACATATTCGAACAGGCAGAGCCGTTCCGGCTGCGGCTTCGAGGGCTTGCGGGCATCGATGGTGATCGAACCATCCGGCTGGATTTCGCAGATGATGACTTCGCCGTTTTCAACGTCGCGCACGAATTTCGCGCCGATGATATCGAGAGCACAGGTTTCCGAGCAGAAGATCGGCTTACCATCAAGCTCGCCCATGACCAGCGGGCGGATGCCGATCGGGTCGCGCGCGGCAATCAGCTTGGTGCGCGTCATGGCCAGCATCGAATAGCCGCCTTCCATCTGCCTGATAGCGTCGATGAAGCGATCGGCGGTGGAAGAGTGGCGCGAGCGGGCGATGAGGTGGAGGACGACTTCGGTATCCGACGTCGACTGACAGATGGCGCCGGTGGCGATGATCTGGCGGCGCAGCGTCAGGCCGTTGGTGAAATTGCCGTTATGGGCAATGGAAATACCGCCTTCTTCCAGCTCGGCAAACAGCGGCTGCACGTTGCGCATCGCCACTTCGCCTGTCGTGGAATAACGGGTGTGGCCAATCGCGATGGAGCCGGGCAGGCGGGCAAGGGTTGCCGGATCGGTATAATGATCGCCGACGAGGCCCATATGGCGTTCCTGATGGAAGCGCTTGCCATCGAAGGAGACGATGCCGGCTGCTTCCTGGCCGCGATGCTGAGGCGCATGCAGTCCGAGAGCGGTCAGCGCCGAGGCATCGGCATGGCCGAGAATGCCGAACACGCCGCATTCTTCATGCAGCGTGTCGCCGTCGATCTCTTCCTTGAAAGTGGCCCCATGGAATGTGGAATGCGAAAGCGGCTCAATCATCCGGCTTGCCCTTGCTCTCTAACGAGAAAAAAGAAAGACCTCTCCGGTGAGTATTTCCCCCGGTCGGTCCGTCTGTGTCGTGCTTGATATTTAGCACAAATAGCGCGCCTTGCATGCATTGCAAGGCGCGACACTGTGTCAATTATTCGTTGCCGGCGGATTTGTGGCCGGCACATCTTCCGCAGGCGCCTGCGTGGTCGTCGGTTCCTGTGGCTTTCCGAGGATGCGGGCGCGGATTTGCGGCTCGATATCGTCAGGCAGAACCGCCTCCAGCTTGCCCACCAGCCCGTCGAGGAAAGGCTTGGACTTCGCCTGCGTCACCCATTCCGGCTGCGTCTTCACATCCACCAGCCAGTTCCAGAAGGCGACCGCGACGACCAAAAGCAGAATGCCGCGCGCCGCGCCGAACAGGAAACCGAGTGTGCGATCCAGCGCGCCGATGCGGCTGTCGATGATGAAATCGGCAATGCGCGAGGTGATGAAGGAAATCACGATCAGCGAGACAAGGAAAACCACGCCAGCCGAGCCGGCAATGGCGATCTTGTCGTCATCGGTATAGTTGCGCGCATAGGGCAGCAGGACCGGATAAAGATAATAGGCGGCGGCGACCGAACCGGCCCAGCTCGCGATCGACAGAATCTCGCGGGAAAAACCGCGTACCATCGCAAGAATGGCGGAGAAAAGAACAACGGCGATGACGATGCCGTCGAAAATTGTAATGGGCATATACCAACTCCGGAGGTGCGACGCCTTGTCAGACGCTGCCTTGCCAATTTTGCGATCCTCTTACACCACTGTTTCCCTTGGCGAAAGGATCAATATTCGTCGTCCTCAACCTGTTTGAACCGGTTGCCGGAGCCGGCGATGCGGGCCACGAGGTCCGGAAGGCTTTCGATTTCCGTCCAGCGCCCCTTGCCGCCTTTCGGCAATTCAGCCGAAGCAGAAGGCAGAAGTGCGGCGGAAAAGCCGAGTTTTTCAGCTTCTTTCAATCGCTGGCCCGTATGCGAGACCGGCCGCACCGCGCCCGACAGGCTGATTTCGCCGAAATAGACGCAATCGGCGGGCAGGGCAAGACCGGCAAGCGAGGAAACCAGCGCAGAGGCAATCGCCATATCCGCGGCGGGCTCGGAAATGCGGTAACCGCCGGCGACATTCAGATAGACGTCGTGCTGGCCGAGCTTCACGCCGCAATGGGCCTCCAGCACGGCAAGGATCATGGCGAGCCGCGAACTGTCCCAGCCGACCACGGCGCGGCGCGGCGTGCCGAGCGAGGTGGCGGCGACGAGCGCCTGTACTTCGACCAGGATAGGGCGTGTGCCTTCCATGCCGGCGAAGACGGCTGCGCCCGGCGATTTTTCGTTGCGCTCCCCGAGGAACAGTTCGGAAGGGTTGGAACCCTCGCGCAATCCCTTGTCCGACATTTCGAACACGCCGATCTCATCCGTCGGCCCGAAGCGGTTCTTGACGGTGCGCAGAATGCGGTAATGGTGGCCGCGGTCGCCTTCGAAATAAAGCACGGCATCAACCATATGTTCGACCACGCGCGGGCCGGCAATCTGGCCTTCCTTGGTGACATGGCCGACAAGCACCATGGTCGCGCCCGTCTGCTTGGCAAACCGGATCATCGCCTGCACGCCGGTGCGCACCTGCGTCACCGTGCCGGGGGCGGAATCAGCCGTGTCGCTCCAGAGCGTCTGGATGGAATCGATGATGATGAGATCGGGACGTTTGCCCTCGGAAACCGTCGCCAGAATATCCTCGACATGGGTTTCGGCGGCCAGCAGCACATCGGTCTCGGCCGCACCCAGACGCTGGGCGCGCAGGCGCACCTGCGCCACCGCTTCTTCGCCCGAGACATAGACGATGCGATGCCCGCGCCGCGAAAGGGCGGCCGCCGCCTGCATGAGCAGCGTCGATTTGCCGATGCCGGGATCACCGCCTATCAACACCGCAGAACCGCGCACGAAACCGCCACCGGTCGCACGGTCGAGTTCGCTGATGCCGGTCGGGATACGCGGTGCCTCCTCGATTTCACCGGAAAGCGAGGTGAGCGTGACGGGGCGGCCCTTCTTCGGCGTCTTGCCTGGCCCGGAACCGATGCCGCCCATCGGATCTTCCTCGACGATGGTATTCCACTCGCCGCAGCCTTCGCATTTTCCCGCCCAGCGGGTGTGAACCGTGCCGCAGTTCTGGCACACGAATTGGGTCTTGGCTTTGGCCATGTGATGTCAATTTTCTTCTTCTACGTTTTCAGCGCCAATGTGTTGATGGCCATGGACGATGCGTAATATGCGCAGCTCGTTTTCTTTTACACGAAAATAGATGCAGCGATTTTTATGATTGACGGCGCGAAGGCCGCTACTGATCCAGTCACGGGAACCCCTGTGAGACCTAGCCGCGCCGTGTCCCGGATTTTCCGTTCGATGGTCGATACGAACTGTTCGCTGGCGACCGGATTTCTATCCTCCAGATATTTATAGATGTAGATAAGATCACGAATGGCGCGCGATGACAGCGAATAGGCGCGGGCCTTTGTCACTTTTCGTTTCTGGCGCGTTCGATGATGTAGGCGGTCAGATCATCATCCGTCGAAAAGGTCACGTAATCACCCCGTTCGAACTCTGCGTCAGCTTCGTGAATCATCTTCCGGAGCTCCGCGAGTCTTCCCTCGTCACTGCTCAGCAATTGCGGGCTCGCATGAATGACAGCATCCGCATCGCTATAGATGCCCGCCGCCACCTGCTCTTCGATGAACTTCTCGTCCTGCTCGCTCAAATGGATTTCGGGCATTTCGATCTCCTTTTGTTCTCTTGTAGCACAGGTCGCTTCCGCTTTCCAAGAGCCAAGGTTGCGGCCTAGTCGTCGGCCATCAGATATTGCCGCTCATAACGCAGGCCAAGCCCCGTCAGCATCTCGTAACCGATGGTGCCGGCCGCCCGTGCGGTCTCATCAACAGGCACATTGGGGCCGAAAAGCTCGATATAGTCGCCGGCACGGATGGCATTGGCCGGAGCATCCGTCACGTCGAAAATCGTGAGGTCCATGGTCACCCGGCCGGCAACGGGGACCTTGTGCCCGTTGACCACACCATAGGCGCCGCCATGGCCCATTTCGCGCAGCGGAATGCCGGAGCCGGAAAGCGAACGCTGGTATCCATCCGCATAACCGACAGATGCGATGGCAAGGCGGCTTGCCCGTTTCAGCAGGAAGGTGCCGCCATAACTCACGGTCTGGCCTTCGCCCGCTTCACGGATCTGGATGATCCGCGCTTCGGCCGTGGCGACGGGACGCATCGGGTTTGCCATGTCATTGACCGCTTCGCCGCCATAAAGGGCGATGCCGGGGCGGGTGAGGTCGAAATGATAGTCGGGGCCGAGAAATATCCCGGCGGAAGCCGAGAGACTTGATTCGATGCCTTCGAAAGCAGCGCTAACCTTCCGGAATGATTCGAGCTGGACCCTGTTCATCGGCGAGGAGGGCGTGTCGGCGCAGGCGAGGTGCGACAGCACCAGAACCGGGTCGAAACTCGCCGGCCGCGTCACGTCGTCGGCCAGAAACAAGGCGTCGTCGAGCGGCAGCCCCAGACGGTTGAAGCCGGTATCCACATGCAGCGCGCAGGGGTGGTCACCACGCTCGGCAACCGTCGCCATCCAGAAGGAAAGCTGCTCCTCGGAGGCCAGAACCGGTACCAGGTCATTGTCGAAAACCTGGCGTTCCTGGCCTTGCCATATGCCTGATAGCACGAAGATACGCGCTTCCGGGGCATAGGAACGCAGGGTCGCACCCTCGGCCACAGTCGCCACGAAGAAATCGCGCGCGCCGGCATGGTAAAGCGTCGCGCCGCAATCCTCGATGCCGAGACCATAGGCATCGGCCTTGACGACAGCCGCCGTCCGCGCCTTGCCGGAACGCTTTTTCATGTCCCGCCAATTATCGGCGAGAGCGCCGAGATCGACGGTCAGCCTCAGCGGTGCGTGCTCGAAAGCATCGGTTTCGTTTTCGGGGAAGCTATCTTCGAAGTCGTCTGTCATGCCATGCGTCCGGTTGATCTTGAACCGGTTGGGACCCTAGCACTTTTGTTCAAGACGGTAAGGACGGAATGCTCTAAACTTCGCTCATGCACAATGTTTCGCAGGAACAGGCCCTTGATTTCATGCCCGTTGCCACGACGGAAACCACGCGTTTCTGGCGTGACCGGCGTTTTGGCGGCATGGAGTGCCTGAGCGCGACTTTTCTCACCCACGAATATTCGCCGCACGCGCATGACACGTTTTCCATAGGCGCGATCGAAAGCGGCTCGCAGATTTCTACCATTCAGGGCACCACCGAACAGACGGGGCCGGGGCATCTTTATCTCATCAATCCGGATGAGATTCACGATGGCGCACCGGGCGGCGGCGGTTATCGCTACCGGATGATCTATCCCGATACGGAACTGCTGCGCGACATCATCGAGGATGTCACGGGCAGGGTTTTCCACGGCACACCATCCTTCCCCAGATTTCTGCCGCGCGATCCGCAGATGGCGGCCGCCTTTCAGATGGCGCACCGGCGGCTGGAGGGGAAATCCGGTGCTCTTGAGGCGGATGAGGGCATGTTCTCGGTTCTGGCGGCTTTGTTCGGCAAGCACGGCAGCGCCATCATTCTGCCGGTCGAAACCCGAGAGAAAACGGCGGTTTACACCGCCCGCGATTATCTCTCTGACAATTACGAGACCGATATCGGCCTTGAGGAACTTGCCTCCATCGCCGGTCTCAGCCGCGCCCACCTCATCCGCGCTTTCAGGAAAGAGTTTCACATCACCCCGCATGCCTATCTGACGGATGTGCGCATCCGCAGGGCGCGCCGCCTTTTGCGCGCCGGTGAGATGCCGGCCGAGGTTGCGGCTTTGTGCGGTTTTGCCGATCAGGCGCATTTCACTCGGCATTTCAAGGCCCGCACCGGCGTCACGCCGGGGCAGTTCCGGGTCGCCTGAGTTTAAAGCATTTCCAGGAAAGTGGCCCCCGGTTTTCCGTTCGGAAATGCGACAAAACAAAAAGCGGAGTTTCAGCAGAAAACCGCATAACATCACTTTCGTTCAAGACCGCAGGATGTCGCAAGCGTAATCCCTCTCTTTCGAAAGGGAGAATGCGATGTCCATATCGGGAAGAAGCGGCGAGTTCGGTGCGGGATTGAGGGCGGCTGCCCCATTGCTGGTCGCCATGGTGCCGATCGGCGTGGTGTTCGGTGCGGTCGCCATCGGCAAGGGCTTGTCGCCGCTCGAAGCCTCGCTGATGTCGCTGCTGGTCTTTGCCGGCGGCTCGCAATTCGTTGCGATGGATTTATGGACCCATCCGGCAAGCTGGAGCGCACTTGGTTTTGCGGCACTGCTGGTCAATCTGCGCCATGTGCTGATGAGCGCTTCCATCGCCGGTAAGCTGGATGATTTCAGGGGCTGGCGGAAATACGCGGCCATGCTGGTGCTGACGGATGAATCCTGGGCGCTGTCGGAGTTCCGCGTCATTGCTGGTCGATTGACGGCGTCCTTTTTCACCGGGGCCGCCCTGTCGATCTATCTCGTCTGGAACCTCGCGACCCTTGCGGGGGCGCTGCTCGGTACGGTGGTTGGCGATATGTCGGTCATAGGTCTGGATTTCGCCTTTCCGGCCGTCTTCATCGTGCTGCTCATGGGCTTCTGGAAAGGCAGGGAAACCGGCTTCGTGCTTGTGGCAAGTGCCTCCGCGGCCTATCTCACCCATGCGCTTGTTCCCGGCGCCTGGTATATCGCCGCCGGCGCCCTGGCTGGACTTGCCGTTGCCGCCTTCGGCCACGAGGAACCGGCGGAGCAGCCGGCATGACGCTTGATCCGAATACGCTGCTGACAATCCTTGCCATGATGGCGGCAACCGTCGCCACGCGTCTTGGCGGCCTGCTGCTGGTCAGTCATTTTACCCTGACACCGCGTCTGAAAAAGGCGCTCGGCGTGGTCCCTCCCGCCGTCCTGATGGCCGTGGTCACCCCGACGGCGCTTGCGAGCGGTCTGGCGGAAACCATCGCCTGCGCGCTAACCGCCATCGCGGCGCTGCGTCTCAGCCTCCTGCCGGCCGCCGCGCTTGGTGTTGCGGCCGTTGCGCTGCTGCGCGGAATCGGATTGTGAGAAAATTCCACCAAGGCTCTGAAAAGACTCGGGCCTTGTTTCCGGAACGTGGGACATAGCCGAGACGGTAAACATACCCTCTCGGCTATTATGTCCGGATCAATGCTCTTCGTACTGGCTGAAGCTCGGATCGGCGAGATCGGTAAATCGCGTGAACTCGGACTGGAAGGCGAGCTTCACCGTGCCGGTCGGTCCGTGACGCTGCTTGGCGATGATGACGTCGGCCGTGCCTTTCACCTTGTCGAACAGGGCTTCCCATTCAGTATATTTGGGATCGGAAATATCGCGCGGCTCCATGTTCTTGACGTAATATTCCTCGCGGAACACGAACAGCACCACGTCGGCGTCCTGCTCAATCGAGCCCGATTCACGCAGGTCGGAAAGCTGCGGGCGCTTGTCTTCGCGGCTTTCCACCGCACGGGAGAGCTGTGAAAGCGCGATGATCGGAACGTTGAGTTCCTTGCCCAGCGCCTTGAGGCCTGTGGTGATCTGGGTGATTTCTTGCACGCGGTTTTCGCCGCTCTTGCCGGAGCCGGTCATCAGCTGAACGTAGTCCACCACCAGAACATCAAGGCCGCGCTGGCGCTTCAGGCGGCGGGCGCGGGCGGAAAGCTGGGCAATCGAGATACCACCGGTCTGGTCGATATAAAGCGGCACTTTCTGCATCATCTGGGAGCAGGCGACGAGCTTTTCGAAGTCGGCCTCGGTAATGTCACCGCGACGGATTTTCGAGGAGGACACTTCGGTCTGCTCGGAAATGATACGGGTCGCCAGCTGTTCGGACGACATTTCGAGCGAGTAGAAGCCGACGACGCCGCCGTTCTTGGCCTTGTACGACCCGTCCGGCTGCACTTCCTGCTCGTAAGATGCGGCGATGTTATAGGCGATGTTTGTCGCAAGCGAGGTCTTGCCCATACCCGGACGACCGGCAAGCACGATAAGGTCGGAACGCTGCAGGCCGCCCATGCGGGCATCGAGCGAGTGAATGCCGGTGGAGATGCCCGAGAGGTTACCGTCGCGCTCGAAGGCCGCGCCCGCCATGTCGATTGCCAGCGCCACGGCATCGTTGAACGACTGGAAGCCGCCGTCGTAACGGCCGGTTTCCGCCAGTTCGAACAGGCGGCGTTCGGTATCTTCGATCTGCGCCTGCGGCGGCATGTCGAGCGGGGCGTCATAGGCGATGTTGACGACATCCTCGCCGATTTGAATCAGCGCACGGCGCAGCGCCAGATCATAGATCGCCCGGCCGTAATCTTCCGCGTTGATGATCGATACGGCTTCCGCTGCCAGACGTGCGAGATACTGCGCCACCGTCAGATCGCCGATCTTGTCGTCGGCGGGTAGGAAGGTCTTGATCGTCACCGGATTGGCGGTCTTGCCCATACGGATGATATCGCCCGCCACCTCGAAGATCTTGCGGTGCAGCGGCTCGTAAAGATGCACGGGCTTCAGGAAGTCCGACACGCGGTAATAGGCGTCGTTATTGACGAGGATGGCGCCGAGCAGCGCCTGTTCGGCCTCGATATTGTTCGGCGCTTCACGGTAATGCGGTTCCGCCGGTTGCGCGGGGGTGATCTTTCTCACAGCGTCGTTCATGGTTTGCGCGATCTCCCTTTGCCTTTGTCCTTAAACCTCGGGTTTGGCTTTCTGGGGCATGGCAGTCAATGATATTGTTGCAACACTCTGTGGCAGGCTGACGTCCGCTCTACGAAGCTTGATCACATCTTCAGTTGTCCCCAGCAATCCACAGGCGGTGGGGAACAAGGTGCCGGGGTCTTCCGGCAAGGTGATTCGCTGCCATGAGTTTATCGCATGGCAGACCCGTCGTGAAAGAAACTTGAAAATCGTCAGTCTTACGAATAAATAGGCAGAAAATAAGTAGTGTGCTAATTATAAGGCTTGCTGACATGTCCCGCGAGACCGACAAGGAACAGCTTCTCGATGAAGTCTCCGCTTTCACCCGGAAACTGCGCGCGTTTTTCGACGCGCGGGTGGGGGAGAGCGGGCTGACGCTTGCGCGGGCGCGAGCGCTTTTTGCGCTCTCGCGGCGTGGACCGCTGACGCAGACCGAGCTTGCCGAGGAAATGGAAATCGAGACGCCGACGCTGGTGCGGGTGCTTGATGGCATGGAGAAGCAGAACCTCATCGAGCGCCGTTCCGACGAAACCGATCGCCGCGCCAAACGCATCCACATGACGGCGGAGGGCGAGAAAACCTCCGAGACGGTGCAGGCGATGGCAAAGTCGCTGCGCTCTGAGATTGCCGCCGACATTTCCTCGCAGGAACTGGCGACGGCGCTTGATGTCATGCGCCGGCTTTCGGCCAATCTGCAAAATCTCGCGGCCGGGAGGGTGCAATCATGAGCAACCTCGTACCGCAAACCGCTGACAAGGCCGCTTCCCAGGATGCCGAAGGAACTGCCAAACCAGCCGACCTTCCGGAAGCGGCAGTGACGCCGATGAGCGCTTCGGGCGCGGGCGAAACCGTGCCGGAACCTGCCGCTGCCGCCGCACCGCAGCCGGTTGAGCGGCCGCTCTGGCTGCGGCTGTGCTTCATTTTTGCGGGCCTGTCGTTCTTCATCACACAAGGCCTGGGCATGAATCTCGTCATGGCCAATATCTACCAGTTGCAGGGCGAGTTTTCCGCCACGGTGGCTGAGGTCGCGTGGCTTTCCGCGGCCTATATGGCGCCTTACGCCACGTTTTCCATCGCGCTGTTCAAGGTCCGGGCGCAATATGGCCTGCGGCCCTTCGCCGAAGTCTCGATTATCGTGTTTGTCGTGGCCTCCTGTCTCAACCTCTTCGTGACCGACCTGCATTCGGCAATCGTCATCCGTTTTGTCAGCGGCATGGCCGCCGCGCCGATCTCGTCGCTCGGCTTTCTCTATATTCTGGAAGCCTTTCCGCCTGCGCGGAAATTCTCGCTTGGTTTCAGCATAGCGCTGACGGGCACGTTGCTGTCAGCGCCGCTCGCCCGCATCGTCTCGCCATCCCTGTTGGAAATCGACGGATGGAACGCGCTCTATTCCATGGAAGTGGGATTCGCGCTGATCGCTTTCGCCATGATCTATGTGCTGAAGGTCACCCCGCCGCCGCGCGCGAAAGTCATCGAGCGCATGGATATTCTGAGCTATCTCTTGTTTGCAGGCGGTCTCGGCTGTCTGGCGGTCATGCTCACCCTCGGCCGGTTCTACTGGTGGTTCGAAACATGGTGGCTGGGCGTCCTTCTGGCGACGTCGATCGCACTTCTGACGCTGATGGCCTTCATCGAATTGCCGCGCAAGAATCCGCTGCTCGACCTGCGCTGGATTTTCTCGAAAACCAACCTGCACATTATTGCGGTCCTGCTCGTCTACCGTGCGGTTTCCTCCGAGCAATCCTCAACGGCGGTCAGCTTTTACCAGCAGCTCGGCCTGCTGAACGACCAGACGACGACACTTTATGCACTTGTGCTTTTGGCGACCGTTCTCGGCGGTGCGGCCTGTGCCTGGCTGATGCTGACGAAATACGTCGATACCGCCCATGTGATTGCGCTGGCGCTGATCGCCGCCGGTTCATTCATGGATAGCCAGTCCAACAATCTGACGCGGCCGGGTGAGATGTATCTCAGCCAGATGATGATCGCCTTTGGCGCGGCCATGTTCCTGCCGCCCGTCATGGCCAAGGGTTTCGCCGCCGCGCTGGCCCGGGGTGCACCCTATCTGGTGAACTTCATCACCATCTTCCTGTTCACGCAGATCACGGGTTCGATGCTGATGACCGGCCTGCTTGGCAGTTTCGTAACGCTGCGGGAGAAGTTCCACTCCAATATTCTGGTGGAAAATATCCTGCTTACCAATCCCATGGTCGCCCAGCGTGTCTCACAGCTTTCCGGCGCTTACAGCCATGTCATCACCGATCCGGCATTGCTGAAGGCAGAGGGGCTGTCACTGCTTGGCCAGCAGGTCAGCAGGGAAGCCTATGTGCTTGCTTATAATGACACGTTCCTGCTGATTTCAGTCGTTTCCGCGCTGGCGTTGGCCGCGCTTTTGATCCACCTTGCATGGCTGCGCATCCGTCCTTTCCTTTTCCGGGAAGACATCGATGCCGCACCGGCACCACAGTCTTGAACATTCCAAGAGTGACAAAATGCTGAAGAAGTTTTTTACCCCCGTTTCCATTCTCGTGCTGCTCGGCGGTCTCGCCGGCGTGGCGCTGGTGCTTTACGCCTGGCGGCTGCCGCCGTTCCTTTCCACCGTCGAAATGACCGACAACGCCTTCGTACGGGGTTATGTCACGACGATGAGCCCGCAGGTGAGCGGTTATGTCGTGGACGTGCCGGTGAAGGATTATCAGGAAGTCAGCCAGGGCGCGCTGCTCGCGAAGATCGATGACCGTATCTACCGCCAGAAGCAGGCGCAGGCGGAAGCAACGCTCGATACCCACAAGGCCGCACTCGACAATTCCCGCCAGCAGGAAAATGCCGCCAACGCCAATATCCGCTCGAGTGAAGCGGCGGTCGACAGTGCCGAGGCGTCGCTGAAACAGGCGCAGCTCGCCTCCGACCGGCAGGATAATCTCATCAAGAGCGGCGCCGGCACCTCCAGCCTGCAAGAAGAAGCCCATGCCGGGCTTGAAAAGGCGAGGGCGTCGCTCTCCCAGGCCAAGGCGGCGCTTGAGGTCTCGCGGCAGGATCTGCAGACCATCATCGTCAACCGCAGCTCGCTGCAGGCGGCCGTCGCCAATGCCGAGGCCGCCGTCGAGCTCGCCCGGATCGATCTCGCCAATACCGAAATCCACGCTCCCGTGGATGGCAGGCTCGGCGAGGTCGGCGTGCGCACTGGTCAATATGTCACCGCCGGAACACAATTGATGGCCGTCGTGCCGCACGATGTCTGGGTCATCGCCAATTTCAAGGAAACCCAGCTTGCCGGCATGCAGGTGGGCCAGCCCGTAACGATCTCCGTGGATGCCCTGCATCGCCGCAAGCTGACCGGCCATGTGGAGCGGTTTTCGCCCGCAACGGGTTCGGAATTCGCCGTCATCAAGCCTGACAATGCGACGGGTAATTTCGTGAAGATCGCCCAGCGTCTCGGCGTGCGGATTGCGATCGATGCGGATCAGCCGCTTGCGGCGGAGCTTTCGCCGGGCATGTCGGTGGTGGTGCATGTGGATAAGAGCAAGGCGCCTGAGGGGGCTGAGACGGCGGCGAAGTAGTTGGGCGTAGAGGCTGCGGATAGCGGGCACCCCCTCTCTCCTGCCGGACATCTCCCGCTCAAGGGGGAGATCAGCAAGAAGCTCTGCCGTTGCTTCATTCTCAAACGTTGAGATGGCCGTGACCTCGCCGCGGGTCGATCTCCCCCCTTGAGGGGGAGATGCCCGGCAGGGCAGAGGGGGGTATCTCTCCACACATTCCATGCAAACAAAAAACCCCGGATGTCGCCATCCGGGGTTTTCCTTTGACCTTTAAGCCAAATCTTATTCGTCGTCGCCGTCGCGATCAGCTTCCGGATCGAAGAAGTCTTCCGGACGCAGTGCGTCTTCGTCAACGCCGTAGATGGCGTCAGCGGAGGTGAGGCTTTCGCCCTTGGCCTGACGCTCTGCTTCTTCAGCCGAACGGGCAACGTTCAGCTCAACCTGCAGCTCGACTTCGGCATGCAGGTGCAGGGTGACGTTGTGCAGGCCGATGGTCTTGATCGGCGTGTTCAGTTCAACCTGGTTGCGGCCGATGTTGAAGCCTTCGGCAGCCAGGATTTCAACGACGTCACGAGCAGCGACAGAGCCGTAGAGCTGGCCGGTTTCGCCAGCCGAACGGACGACGATGAAGGACTTGCCTTCGAGTGCTTCGGCAACCTTCTGGGCTTCCGACTTGCGCTCGAGGTTACGGGCTTCGAGCGTTGCGCGCTCGGTTTCGAAACGTGCCTTGTTGGTGGCGTTGGCGCGCAGCGCCTTGCCCTGCGGCAGCAGGAAGTTACGGGCGTAGCCGTCGCGAACCTTTACGGTTTCGCCCATCTGGCCGAGCTTGTTGATGCGTTCGAGAAGAATGACGTCCATCTTCTTGATCCTTTCTATGGTTTGGTTTCGTTCGAATTGTCGGTTTTCCGCGCCGGTGTAAGAGAGATCGTGCTGCGCACGTCGCTCAGGCCGAACACGAGAATGATGAACAGCGGAAAGACAAAGACCGCCGAAAGATATGCGAGAATGAGAACCGGCAGCCGCCAGTCCTTGCCGCGGGCGCGCTTGTGCAACGAGGCGTAACCCGCCATCAGGAAGCCCGCGCCGAAGGTGCCGCAGATGACTGCGCCGACCATGGCCGCGACGCCGCCGAGGAAGATGGCGACGATGCCGGAGAGGAAGATGAAGATGGCGTTGCGGTGCATGCGCAGCGCCGAAGCGATGTCCTCGCGCGGGCGCAGACCCTTGCCGAAGGTGCCGACCACTCGCGTCGCGAAATAATAGGCGGCAAACAGCAGGATGACCCAGAGACCGCCCTGAACGATCGGCAGCAGAAGTACAAACAGGGACTTCGTCCGCGCCAGTGCCTCGACATCGGGTTCGAACAACGGTTCGCGGTTCTGAACCGAGGTCATAATCATGTCGATCATACGCGTGACGAGATCGGGACCGTAACCGATCATCCAGCCGAGAATGACGACGGCGACGGAAACCAGAATGCACAGATGCAGGACGATGCCGGAAAGCGGATACCAGGCAAGCAGATCATCCGGACCGCCGAGTTCGGAGGCCGGACGCGCCAGATTGGCGAGATGCGAAAGCCAGCCCGCCGGGATCAGCGTGAAGATTGCGATGGTCAGCGCAAAAAGCGGCGACATGACCAGCGCGCCGATGATGGCCGTGGTGATGATCGCGATAATGGCGGCGCGGTTGCCCCAGCCCATGCCGGCGATGAAGATCGGCATGGCGGAACCGGCATAAAGCAGGAAGGACAGAGACGACTGTGCCGTTGCGCCAAGCGTCAGAAACGCGGCGCATATGCCGGCGAGAACGCCGGAGATCAGCACTGTCTGGTTCAACTTCTGCACTTCGCTGTCCTGCTGAAACTTAAGCAGTTAGAGGATCGCTCCTGAGAGCCTCATCCCCAACATGGGTTTTTCAGAGTATCGATCCGCGCCCAACGCGGAAGGATTATAATTTTCGACCCGCTGATCAAGAGTCAGCTGCTCGAGAAAAACGAGGCCGCGATAAACCGCAGCCTCGCTTTAATTCATTACGCTACAACGTAGGGCAGCAGGCCGAGGAAGCGGGCGCGCTTGATCGCCTGGGCGAGTTCGCGCTGCTTCTTCTGGGAAACGGCCGTGATGCGGGACGGAACGATCTTGCCGCGCTCGGAAATGTAGCGCTGCAGGAGACGTACGTCCTTGTAGTCGATCTTCGGAGCGTTGGCGCCGGAGAAGGGGCACGTCTTGCGACGGCGGTGGAACGGGCGGCGTGCCTGGGAAGAGGATGCGTCAGCCATTGGTCAAAACTCCTTCTTATGCACGGTCTTCGCGCGGACGGCGCGGACGGTCTTCACGGTCGCCGAAGCCACCTTCGCGCGGTGCGCGGGGACCACGATCTTCACGCGGGCCACGGTCCGGACGGTCGCCGTCACGGCGCGGACGGTCGTCGCGATCGCGCTTCTGCATCATCGCGGACGGGCCTTCTTCGTGGGCTTCGACGGCGATGGTCATGTAGCGAAGAACGTCTTCGTTGATGCGCATCTGGCGCTCGACTTCATGGATGGCGGCCGCCGGAGCGTCGATGTCCATGAGAGCGTAGTGAGCCTTGCGGTTCTTCTTGATGCGGTAGGTGAGGGACTTCAGACCCCAGTTCTCGACGCGTCCGACTTTACCGCCGAACGATTCGATAACGCCCTTGTACTGCTCGACAAGTGCGTCGACCTGCTGGGCAGAAATATCCTGCCGGGCAAGGAAGATGTGTTCGTAAAGAGCCATTTAAGCTTTGCCTTTCTTGCGTTTCGTCCTTCACCCGGCAACGGCGCTAAGCCTCAACGACTGCTCTTGGGTAGGCGGTAAAGCCTTAAAGCAAGAAAAGCGTTGTTCGAGACGGTCGAGAGCGGAGACACGGGAGGCCGGAAAAACCTTATGGTTCCTGCTGTTCCGTTACCGGAACCAGCCCTCCGTTCAGCCACCAGCCAATTGGACCGGGTGTTATGAACAGCGCGCTTATACGGATTTTTCCGCAGAAAACAACCCCGCACCGCAAAATCAAGCTATTCCTCTGGCTTTCTTCCATTTTCGCAGCCGTCCGCGGGCGTTAACGTAGGGCGAGGACGTGTTGAACTGGATCATACGGCCAAGCGACCATTTGCCGTACCAGCCGGGGGCGTAAAGCTGATGCGGATCATATGCGTTGATGGCGTCGATGATCCGTCTTTTCACACTGTCCAGTCGCTCCTGCCGTTCGGCGAAAGACAGGGAGACGTAGTCGCCGTAGAATTTCTGCGCCAAGGCTCCCAGCGCATTCCACTTATAGCCTGTTTCGGGAAAATCCGGTTCACGACCTTCGGCGCGAAGCGATATCCACTTCAGCACCAGCTCTCCCCAGCCAATCAGATAGGCGACGAGGTCGTTGACGCTCATCAGCGTACCGGCTGCATGGCCGTCCATGTCTCTCGTCCCGGCAAGGTCCACCGGGACTGTTTCCAATTCGCGCATCAGCTTTTCAAAACTGCTTTCGATTGCAGTTCGCAGTTCCGTTGCGCTTTCGGGGACGGCCATGGCAACCAGCTACCTTAGATCGCCATCGGATATTGCCGATGGATCGCGGCAATACCCGTCAGCACCTCTTCCGACAGCGTCACATCCGCCGCCGCGATATCCACCTTCAACTGCTCCATCGTCGTTGCGCCGATGATGGCCGAGGCCATGAAGGGGCGTGTCAGGCAGAAGGCGATGGCGAGTTGGGCCGGATCGATCCCATGCTCGGCGGCAAGCTTTAGATAGGCCTTGACCGGCGCTTCCTGCAGCGGCTGCAACCGGCCGCCGAGATCCTTGTTGATGGAGGCGCGTGATCCCGCCGGGCGCGCGCCGTTCTGGTATTTGCCGGTCAGCAGACCCGCCGCAAGCGGCGAATAGGCGAGCAGGCCGACATCTTCGTGATGGGCGACTTCCGCCATGTCGAGATCGAAGCTGCGGTACAGCAGGTTATATTCGTTCTGAATGGTGGCGACGCGCGGCAGGCCGTTCGCTTCCGCGATATCGATATATTTCTGCGTGCCCCAGGCGCTTTCGTTGGAGAGGCCAATGGCGCGGATCTTGCCGGCCTTCACCAGTTCTCCGAGCGTCTCCAGCTTTTCGGTGATTTCGGCAAGCGTACGCTTCTTGTCCTGAGCGGAGGCGTCGAAGCCCCAGGCGCCACGGAAATGGTAGGTGCCGCGATTCGGCCAGTGAACCTGGTAGAGGTCGATGTAGTCGGTCTTCAGCCGCTTGAGGCTGGTATCCACCGCCTCGCGGATGGCGGCGGCGTCGATATCGCGGCCGCCGCGAATATAATCGCGCCCGGAGCCGGCGACCTTGGTGGCGAGCACGACCTGATTGCGCCTGCCGGTCTTTTCGAACCAGCTGCCGATATATTCCTCGGTCCGGCCCTGCGTTTCGGCGGAAACGGGGGTGGTGGGATAAAGCTCGGCCGTATCGAAGAAATTGACGCCGTTTTCGATGGCATAGTCCATCTGCTGATGGGCTTCCGCTTCTGTGTTCTGCGTGCCCCACGTCATGGTGCCGAGGCAGATTTCGGACACGGAGATGCCCGTGCGTCCCAGTAGATTCTGTTTCATGGAGAGGTCCCGGTGCTTTGGCGAGTTTTGGAAGGTGGGGTGAAAGTAATGGGGATTTGCCGCAGTGCAAGAAAAAATATGATGAAAAGAAAGGGGAAAACAGGTCGGCAAAACCCCTGACAAAGGCCTGCCATAGGGCTTCAAGCCTTGACTTCGCTGGCGGGAATGTGAATGGAAGTCCGAAAGAATAAAGGCAAGGCCAGACAAGAAGGACGACATCCCATGGGTATTGCATTCACATTTCCCGGTCAGGGAAGCCAGGCCGTCGGCATGGGCAAGGAGCTGGCGGATACCTATCCGGAAGCGCGCGCCGTGTTTCAGGAGGTCGACGAGGCGCTCGACCAGAAGCTTTCCGATATCATGTGGAACGGCCCGGAAGAGACGCTGACGCTGACGGCCAATGCCCAGCCGGCGCTGATGGCCGTGTCCATGGCGGTCATGCGGGTTCTCGAAGCGCGCGGCTTCAAGCTGTCCGATACGGTTTCTTATGTAGCCGGCCATTCGCTCGGCGAATATTCGGCGCTCTGTGCCGCCGGCACCTTCTCGGTTGCCGATACCGCCCGTCTTCTGCGTATCCGCGGCAATGCCATGCAGGCCGCCGTGCCGGTCGGCGAGGGCGCGATGGCTGCGATCATCGGGCTGGAGCATGATGCGGTGTCCGCAATCTGCGAGGAAGCCGGCATCCTCGGTGTCTGCCAAATCGCTAATGACAATGGCGGTGGCCAGCTGGTCATTTCCGGCGGCAAGGCTGCCGTTGAAAAGGCGGCGGCGATCGCTTCCGAAAAGGGCGCCAAGCGCGCCATCATGCTGCCGGTCTCGGCACCCTTCCACTCCGCACTGATGGCGCCGGCGGCGGAAGCCATGCGCGAGGCGCTGGCCAAGGTCGAAAAACACAACCCGGTCGTGCCCGTTGTCGCCAATGTGCGCGCCACACCCGTTTCCGATGCCAATGAGATCGCCGCTTTGCTGGTCGAGCAGGTAACGGGCCAGGTGCGCTGGCGCGAGACGGTGGAATGGTTCGCCACCAACAATGTCACGCAGCTGTATGAGATCGGTTCCGGCAAGGTGCTGACGGGCCTTGCCCGCCGCATCGACAAGACGGTGAACGGCGTTGCCGTCAACGGCGCTGCCGATATCGACCAGCTTCTCGCCACTCTTATCGGCTGAGACGGGCTTCGCCCCGTAACGGCCTTTTGTTTTACGATAATTCCCGATGCAATTCCGTTAAAAGGCTTTGCGGAGTTGCTCTAAAGAAGGAACGGAACATGTTAGATCTGACAGGCCGCAAGGCTCTCGTAACCGGCGCGACCGGCGGCATCGGCGAAGAAATCGCCCGCCTTCTCCACAGCCAGGGCGCAACCGTCGGCCTGCACGGCACCCGCGTTGAAAAGCTTGAAGCGCTGGCCGCGGAACTTGGCGACCGCGTCAAGATTTTCCCGGCCAACCTTGCCGACCGCGCCGAGGTAAAGGCGCTCGGCGAAAAGGCCGAAGCCGAACTGGAGGGCGTGGATATCCTCGTCAACAATGCCGGCATCACCAAGGACGGCCTCTTCGTGCGCATGAGCGACGAGGACTGGGATAACGTAATCGAAGTGAACCTGACGGCGATGTTCCGCCTGACGCGCGAGCTGACACATCCGATGATGCGCCGCCGTTTCGGCCGCATCATCAACATCACCTCCATCGTCGGTGTCACCGGCAATCCTGGCCAGGCCAACTACTGCGCCTCCAAGGCCGGCATGATCGGTTTTTCGAAGTCGCTGGCGCAGGAAATCGCCACCCGCAACGTCACCGTCAACTGCGTGGCGCCCGGTTTCATCGAAAGCGCGATGACCGGCAAGCTGAACGACAAGCAGAAAGACGCCATTATGGGCGCCATTCCGATGAAGCGCATGGGAACCGGTGCGGAAGTCGCATCGGCCGTTCTTTACCTGGCTTCCAATGAGGCAGGTTACATGACCGGCCAGACCCTGCACGTCAATGGCGGCATGGCGATGATCTGACGGCGCCTGAGGCCGTCATGAAAAGGATTGCGGCGCTGTTTAAGCACCTTCTTGGGTAGCTGGCGCCGCAAGGCCCCGCCGACTGGTTTTCGGCGAAATAGCCTGTCATACGCTGTGCTTAGCGCGTTTTCAGGCTTTTCGACCGATTGAAACCATGTTAAGCGGGCCAAGACTGTGAACAGTCGTCCCGGAGAGACAGGAAGCCGTTGCGATTTTGCGTGACGATGTCTAGCTTGGACCGGGTTGAACGGGTTTGCCAGCAGTGCCGGATTTGAACGGCGCATGAGGGCTTCTAACAGGGCAGGGTGCCGTAAGGCATTCCCTTCAAAATAAAGGTCGAGGAAACCGACATGAGCGATATCGCAGAACGCGTAAAGAAAATTGTAATTGATCATCTTGGCGTTGACGCCGACAAGGTTGTTGAAGGCGCTAGCTTCATTGACGATCTGGGCGCTGATTCGCTCGATACCGTTGAACTGGTCATGGCTTTCGAAGAAGAATTCGGCGTCGAAATTCCCGACGACGCAGCTGACTCGATCCTGACTGTCGGCGACGCCGTAAAGTTCATCGAGAAGGCCCAGGCCTGATCGACCTTCATGGGGGAGGTGCAATATCCTCCCGTCCTTGGCCCGGCTCGTCCGGGCCAATGTTTTATAGGCAGACGGTACATGCCCCAGGCGGCGCGTGTTCCGGGTGATGCATGAGGTCACGGGCCGGAAACGGCGCCCGCAGCCATTATGCTGACATTTGAAATACTGCAACATCGAATGAACATCCCTGATGTCCGGCGTTGCATGAAGACCGATGATTTGGATAAGGGCGGAGCGTTGGCGATGAGGCGTGTCGTTATCACCGGTACCGGCATGGTATCTCCTCTTGGATGTGGGACGGAAGTGACCTGGGAACGGCTTTTGGCTGGCCATAACGGCGCCCGTCTCGTGACTGAATTCGAAGTCGAAGACCTTCCGGCAAAGATCGCCTGCCGTATTCCCGTAGGCGATGGTTCCAACGGCACCTTCAATGCCGATGACTGGATGGAACCCAAGGAACAGCGCAAGATCGATCCTTTCATCCTGTACGGCATGGCTGCCGCCGACATGGCGCTTGCCGACGCGGACTGGCACCCGGAAACGGACGAGGACCAGATCGCCACCGGCGTTATGATCGGCTCCGGCATCGGCGGCTTGGAAGGTATTGTCGAGGCGGGCTATACCCTGCGCGACAAGGGCCCGCGGCGCATTTCTCCCTTCTTCATTCCCGGCCGTCTGATCAATCTCGTATCCGGCCAGGTTTCCATCCGCCACAAGCTGCGCGGACCGAACCATGCGGTGGTGACGGCCTGCTCGACCGGTGCGCACGCCATTGGCGATGCCGCCCGTCTGATCGCACTCGGCGATGCCGACGTCATGGTCGCCGGTGGCGCTGAATCGCCGGTCTGCCGCATCGCGCTTGCCGGCTTCGCCGCCTGCAAGGCGCTTTCAACCCAGCATAATGACGATCCGCAGAAGGCCTCGCGCCCCTATGACCGTGACCGCGACGGTTTCGTCATGGGTGAAGGTGCAGGCATCGTCGTTCTGGAAGAGCTGGAACACGCCAAGGCGCGCGGTGCGAAGATTTACGCCGAAGTCGTTGGTTACGGCCTTTCCGGTGATGCCTATCACATCACCGCTCCGTCCGAGGATGGTGAAGGCGCCTATCGCTGCATGTCGATGGCGCTGAAGCGCGCCGGCCTGACGCCTGATGATATCGATTACATCAACGCCCATGGTACTTCCACCATGGCGGATACGATCGAGCTCGGCGCGGTCGAACGGCTCGTCGGCGAATCGGCCGCGAAGATTTCGATGTCTTCCACCAAGTCGGCCACCGGCCATCTTCTTGGTGCGGCGGGCGCTATCGAGGCAATCTTCGCCACGCTTGCGATCCGCGACAACATCGTTCCGCCGACGCTGAACCTCGACAATCCCGATGTCGAGACGAAGATCGACCTGGTGCCGCACAAGGCGCGCAAGCGGCAGGTCAACGTGGCGCTTTCGAATTCCTTCGGTTTCGGCGGTACCAACGCCTCCCTCGTGCTGCGTCGTTACGAAGCATAATCCCCGGCGGCGGCTCTGCCGCCGCGCTGGCGCCCTCCCACCGGGTGCTGACGAAGGCCGTTCTTTCCTTTGAAGAACGCATTGAGGCTTGCGAAAGTCATTCCGGTTTTCGCGCCGATATTGTAGTCGTTTATGAAGCGTTTGCCGGTTCGGGGTGATTTCCGGCCGCAGGCTGCTTCCTCCATCGGCTTTGTCCGAAACGATGTTCGTGAAGCGGAAAGATATGCTTCACGATATCTCCATGTGGTGCAGGAAGGCATTCCGAACCTGTTTTTGCCGCATTACCTGCGCAAAAAGCGCTGACAACGCCGAACTGAAAAGGACCGACGGTGAGCGACACGAGCCAGAACAGCCAGGGACCATACGGACAGAACGGCGCGGGCGAAGGTAATCGCGGCCCGATCATTCCGAAATCCCCGACGGAAGCCTTGCGGCCGGAAAAAGTACCGGCGCCGCCCAAGCGCTCCCGTAAGGCCCATGGCCAGCTTGTAATCTTTCTGAATTTTCTGATGACGCTTGCAGTCGCGGTCTGTGTGCTGGCCATTGCCGCTTTCTATTACATGATCAATGCGTTCCAGGAGCCCGGTCCGCTTCAGACGAACACCCATTTCACGGTGCGCAATGGTGCCGGCATCATCGAGATCGCCAATAATCTCGAGCGCAACGACGTCGTCTCCAACGCCCGCGTCTTCCGTCTGATGACCGGCAGCTACCTGCAAAAGGACCAGACGCTGAAGGCTGGCGAATACGAGATCAAGGCCGGCGCGTCGATGAAGGACATCATGATGTTGCTGGAGTCCGGCAAGTCGATCCTTTATTCCGTGTCGCTGCCGGAAGGCCTGACCGTGAAGCAGATGTTCGCGCGCCTTGGAGCAGACGAAGTGCTGGACGGCGAATTGCCCTCGGCCCTGCCGCCGGAAGGCAGCTTGCGCCCCGATACCTATCGCTTTACCCGCGGCACCAAGCGCGAAGAAATCATCAACCAGATGAGTGCGGCGCAGGACAAGCTGATCGACATGATCTGGGAGCGGCGCGATCCTGACCTGCCGATCAAGACCATCGAGGAATTTGTGACGCTTGCCTCGATCGTCGAGAAGGAAACCGGCAAGGATGACGAGCGCGCCCATGTTGCTTCCGTTTTCTACAACCGTCTGAAGAAGGGCATGCGCCTGCAATCCGACCCGACGATCATCTACGGTCTGTTCGGTGGCGATGGCAAACCGTCCGATCGCCCGATTTACCAGTCTGACCTGCAGAAGCAGACGCCGTTCAACACCTATGTCATCAAGGGCCTGCCGCCGTCTCCTATCGCCAATCCGGGCCGGGCGGCGCTTGAGGCCGTTGCCAATCCCTGGCGCACGGATGACCTTTATTTCGTTGCCGATGGCACCGGCGGCCACGTCTTTGCCAAGACGCTGGAAGAGCACAACGCCAATGTGCGCCGCTGGCGCAAGATCGAGGCTGAGAAGGCTGCTTCCGGCGCCAATCCCGATGTTGTCGTGGATGGTCAGCCGGGTGGGGCCGAGGCGGAAAAACCCGCCAACAACTGATAATCTCGACCGGGCCCTGTGATCCACAGGGCCCGGTTTTGTACGGCATGACGGGGGGCTTCCAGATATGACATTGCAATCGATGACCGGCTTTGCGCGCAGCGAAGGAACCTCCGGCCGTTACCGCTGGGCGTGGGAATTGCGGTCCGTGAACGGCAAGGGGCTCGATGTACGCCTGCGTCTGCCGACCGGTCTTGAAGCGCTGGAAACCGCCTTGCGGGAAATCGCGGGCGAGCATCTTTCCCGCGGCAATATTCAGGCTGGGCTTACGCTCGCCATTGCGGAAAACCGGCTTGAGGCCGTGATCAACCGCGATGCGCTCGCTGCGGTTCTGGCACTTAAGAAGGAGCTTGGTGATGTCGTTGAAGACAAGCCGCTGAGCTTCGATACGTTGCTTACACTGCGGGGTCTCGTCGATTTTCGCGAGGCGGAAGACGATGCTGAAGCGCAGGCCACACGTAATAGCGATGTGCTGGCCGGTTTTGCGGTTGCCGTCGAGAAGCTGAAGGACATGCGCGAGCGGGAAGGGGCGTCGCTGTTCGCCATCCTGTCCGGCCATATCAACCGCATAGAGCAGCTTGTGGACATCATCGAGAATGATCCGTCCCGTCAGCCGGAACAGATCGCGGCAAGACTTGCCCAGCAGATCTCGCTCATCGGCGATGGCCTGCACGGGCTCGACCGCGACCGCCTGCATGCCGAGGCGGCGCTGATTGCCACCAAGGCGGATTTGCGCGAAGAGATCGACCGGTTGCACGCCCATGTTCAGGCTTCCCGGGAACTGCTGACCAATGGCGGGCCGGTAGGGCGCAAGCTCGATTTTCTTGCACAGGAATTTAACCGCGAGTCGAATACAATCTGTTCCAAATCGAATGCGAGTGCGGTAACCGCAGCAGGCATAGAGCTGAAAGTGGTGATCGACCAGTTTCGCGAACAGGTCCAAAATCTGGAGTAGACCCCATGGTCCCGGTGAAAAATTCTCCCGTCACGATTGCCCGCCGAGGGCTGATGCTGGTGATTTCTTCGCCATCAGGCGCGGGCAAATCCACGATTGCCCGCAACCTGCTCGACAAGGACAAGAATATCGGCCTGTCCGTCAGCGTTACGACGCGCCCGCGCCGCCAGAGCGAGATTGACGGTATCCACTACCATTTCATTTCCAAGCGCGATTTCGAGCGTCTGCGGGACAGCGATGCGCTGCTGGAATGGGCGGAAGTTCACGGCAATTTCTACGGCACGCCGCGCGGGCCGGTGGAAGATGCCATGGCCGCCGGTCGCGATATGCTGTTCGATATCGACTGGCAGGGCGCCGAGCAGCTGCAGGACAAGATGAAAGCCGACGTCGTTTCGATCTTCATCCTGCCGCCGACCATGACCGAACTTCAATCGCGCCTGCATCGCCGCGCCGAAGACACCGAAGAGGTCATCAAGACCCGGCTCCTCAATTCCCGTGCCGAAATCGAGCACTGGCGCGATTATGACTATGTCATCCTCAATGACGACCTGCAGGCCGCCTTCGAGGCTGTCGAAGCAATCGTGAAGGCCGAACGCGTCCGCCGTGACCGCCGCCACGGCATGTTCGATTTCGTGCGGGCGCTGCTTGAGGAAGAGCCGAAGCTTTAAGCGCTTCCGGTAAGCTAACTCATCCGCCGGGATGGGAAGAACCCATCGCCCGGGCAGTATGGGATAATTTGTTAGGCCTGTTCCAGTTAGCTGCGCCCAAAAGCAAGATCGAAGCCCGTCAGGTTTCTGATTGCAGCACCGATCACACCAAAAACCGCGTTCAGAACTGTCTGGACGGTCTCGTAAACGAGGAACTCAGAATAAAGCAGCACGCTGCTGAGGGCCAGTTCCTGTGTGTGCATGGCCATATCCGCGTGCTCTCTGGAAATCGTACCGTTCTTGAGGCCTGCCTGCGTTAGCCATGCCTTTTGCGCAATCGACTTAATATGAACGGCAATTTCATTTTTGACTTCATTGAAGTGCGAAATGAGAACCGCTGAAACCTGCTGCAGAATGCCCTTATAGAGTTCCGACGCATCTTTCGGTTCAAATTTATCCAGATCTAGTGCCTTTGCCATGTGAACCTCACTTCAACCGGGCTTCAAACAACTTCGGAACGCTACAGGCTTCCTTCGTGGCGAATGTGGACGCGGTCTCAACGTTAAAGGGTGCTTTTCGATGAGCAGCCAACTGTGTCATCAGCGCCTCCTGGCAGATCAGCAGTGCTTTGTGAATAATCTGGGCGGGTCTACCGGAAACGCGGTTGCGAAGGTAAGTTGCGCGGCCTTCGGCAATATAAATTGCCGAACGTACATTTGATACTGCGTCGACGTATATGCCTTCGACCTTGGAGAACGGTGTTTTATCTTCGTAAACAGCAGATACTGCGGCATCAATCTTATCGATATCGTTGTTTAGCGCCTCAACGTGCTTCATCAGCGCTTCATCGAAAGTAGGTGTCACGCTAACACATGAGGAAAGCGTGAATAGCGAGATGGCCAAAACATAACTTATCTTCACGCGATCCCCCTGATATTTGAAACTGTGAAGTGGAAAATGTACAATAGGAATGGATATATAATTTACAGTTGTATGTTTGGAGTCAAGCACTGGTTGTGATCGGGCTTGGTGATTGTGGTCTGGATCATGTCACTCAAGGTGAAAAGCGGAAAATTTCCCAAATAGGCAGCGCTTTTCATAAGGTTTCTTCCGAACCAGCCACGTTAACAGAGGTGGTCGTGTCACCGGTTTCCCGTGGCGCGCGATCGTCGAAAATTCATCATCGGAAATTTATAGGTCGCGCCACAGATCAAGTTCTGTCGCGGACCTGAAGGGAACCCGTGTCGTCAAGCTTTCGTGTCTGGTCCAGCCTTAGAGGCAGTTCGCCAACGTCACGAATTCCTCCACCGACAGCGTTTCCGCTCGCCGCGTGGGATCGATGCCCGCTTTTTCCAGCAGGGTTTCACCGCCAAGGCTTTTCACGCTCTGGCGCAGCATCTTGCGGCGCTGGCCGAAGGCGGCTTCCGTGACCTTTTCAAGCTTGGCAACATCGCAGGGCAATGGCTTGTCCTTCGGCAGCAGGTGCACGACGGTGGAGGTCACTTTTGGCGGCGGGCTGAAGGCCTGTGGCGGGACGTCGAAGGCCATTTCCGCGACCGTGCGCCAGCCGGCGAGAACGCCCAGACGCCCATAATGATTGTCGCCTTCTTCCGCCACGATGCGCTGGCCGACTTCCTTCTGGAACATCAGCGTCATGGAAAGCCAGAAGGGTGGCCATTGTTTCGGCAAAAGCCAGTTGACCAGCAATTGCGTGCCGACATTGTAGGGCAGGTTGGCGATGATGCGCACCGGTTCACCGGCGGGAACCAGAGCCTCGAAATCGGTCTGGAGGGCGTCGCCCTCGATGACCTCGAGCCGTCCGGGATAATGCGCCTCGATTTCCGCCAGCGCCGGCAGGCAGCGGCTGTCGCGTTCGACGGCGATGACCTTTTTCGCCCCGAGCGAGAGAATGGCGCGGGTGAGGCCGCCGGGACCGGGACCGACCTCGATCACCGTCACGCCGTCGAGCGGCCCTGCCGTTCTGGCAATCTTCTGGGTGAGGTTGAGGTCGAACAGGAAGTTCTGACCGAGCGATTTTTTCGCGTCGAGCCCGTGGCGCTGGATGACATCGCGCAGTGGCGGCAGTCCGTCGATGGCCGCCATTATGCGCCAACCCGGCTGCGCGCGGAAATCCCCGCCGCCATCTTCAGCGCCGCGACAAGGCTCGCTTCATTGGCAATGCTCTGGCCTGCAATGCCGCAGGCCGTGCCATGGTCCGGCGAGGTGCGGATGAAGGGTAGCCCAAGCGTGACATTGACGGAATCGTCAAAGCCGAGCGCCTTGGCGGGGATCAGCGCCTGATCATGATACATGCACACCGCCACGTCATACCGCTTGCGGGCAGCATCGTGGAACATGGTGTCGGCGGGCAGGGGGCCGAAGGCATCGATCCCGTCCTTCCGCCACCGCATTGTCGCCGGGTGAACGATATCGCGATCCTCGGTGCCGAGTGCGCCATCTTCACCCGCATGTGGGTTGAGGCCGGCAACCGCCAGACGCGGCGCCTCGATGCCGAATTTTTGCCGGAGATCGGCATCGATGATCTGGCAGGTCGTGACGATCAGTTCTTCCGTCAGGGCTGCCGGCACGTCTTTCACGGGGATGTGGATCGTCACCGGGACGACACGGACCTTGGGTCCGGCAATCATCATGACAGGCGTCACCTGTTCGCCGGTCTGGCGCAAGGCGAGATCGGCCAGAAACTCCGTATGACCGGGGAAGCCGAAGCCCGCCTCGTATAGCACCGATTTCGCGATCGGATTGGTGACAACGGCAGCAGCTTTGCCCTCGACCGTCAGGGAAACGGCGGTCTCGATGGCCTTGATCGTGGCATGGGCCGCGCCGACATGCGGCTGGCCGGCCTGCACTTCGAAGCCGACAGGAAGCGGGAGGATGGGGAAAGCGCGTTCGAACAGGCCGACGGCATTCTCCGCATCGCAGGTCTCGATATTGACCGGAATGCCGATCAGCGCTGCACGGCTCGCCACCACATCGGGGTCGCCGATGAAGATGAAGGGCGGCACGCCGCTCTCCCGGCGCTTTGCCCAGGCGGTGATGGCGATGTCGGGGCCGATACCGGCTGGATCTCCCTGTGTCAGGGCAAGCGGCAGGGATGCATATGTCACGGAAAGACCCGGCTCTTGTATCAATATCAGGTGTTGACGATCTGCGCCTTCTTGCGCAGCTCATCCATATATTTCTTTTCGTTCGGGTTTTCGCCGTCCTTGGCCTTCATCAGGTCTTCGGACTTGAACACCATTTCCGCCGCATAGTCGTCGGAAACCTGACGCTGCTTGCAGATGGCCAGATATTCGACGCCCTTTTCGGTCACGCGCGTTCCGGTGGTGCCGCCTTCCTTGGTCTTTTCCACCAAAGCTTTCCAGTCTTCCGGAAGTTCGGGGGCCAGAATGCGGCCGAGGTCCTTGATCGCCACGTCGCGCATGGTCGCGGCAAAGCTCATGGCCTGGTCGCAGCCGGGGTAACGCTTGCGCGAGGCTTCAGCCTCAGCCTTGCGCTTGCCGGTAATGGCATTACGCTTCGATTCCGGGATGACGAAGATGACCTGCTGCAGGAAATATTCCGTGGTGACGGGCTTGTCGCCGCGTTCCTTCAGGCGGGTCACGAGATCCTGCGTCGACATCTTGCCGCGGGCGCCATAACGGGCGTTGACAAGACGTGGCCAGCTCATCTGAATGGCGATGAAGGACTTGAAATGGTCGGCGCCGACACCCGCCTGCGACAGCACCTTCGTCAGTTGCTGCGGGGTCATCTTGTTGTTGCCGGCAAAGCGTGCGAAGGCCGCATCGACATCGTCGGTGCTGACCGACATTTTCACGCGGCCGATTTCCTCGCGCTTCAGCGCCTCATCGACAAGCTGCTCACGCGCTTTTTCATTGAGATTACCGGACTGGCGCTGCAGCTTCAGGAAGGCGACGCGCTTGGCGATATCGTCATTGGTGATGGGTGTCTTGTTGACGACAATCTTGACGGTGCTGTCGGCGAAGGCCTGGCCGGCATAGGGCACAATGGCCATGGGAACGGCGAATATCGCAAAGGCAAAAGCAGCGCCACGCAAAGCCGTCTTTCCGAAATTCATCATATCCTTCTCCCTTTCGTCGGGCAGGGTCCTGTTGCCCTGTCCCGCCAATCTGTTTTGTCTGATGAGGGGATCATCGAACTCTCCCGCTCTTCAGGCCTGCACCTGTGCATCCACACCGCAAATTTGCCACGTATATATCATCGCGATCCGCAAGACGGCAATGTGTCGGTTTGTTGAAAGAAAACCCGATAGGTTCCATGCGCGGCCGACATTGGCGTGTTGTTGCGGCGAAACCGTGGCTTTACTGGCCAAATGGTAAAAAGGCAGGCCACGATGCTGCGTAACCTGCCTCTAAACTCAGTAGTTGTTTGGCTTCCAGCCGATATCCATGTCGTTCCAGTCATCGTTTGCTGAACCGATGCTGATATCGCCGAGCGTCCGGAAGGCCAGACGGGCATTGATCGACCAGTCATTGGCGGCCTGGCGGCTGGAATTGATATTGCCTTCGTCGGAATAGCTGACCGTCAAGATCGTGCATTCATCCTGATAGGCAATGCCGATACGGCGCTCGGCAGCAAATTTTCCGTTCAGATCGTAGTTGATCGAGCCAAACAGCGACCAGTTGTCGTCCATACGCAGTGTGCCGGAGGCCTGAATGATATCGCGGTCTTCGTTATAGCCATATTTCGGCTGCGCCTTGACCTGCGTATAGCTGAGCTTGCCGGTGAGGCGGCGATCCGAATAGCTGATGCCGGTTTCCGACCGGTTGATGTCGAGATCGTCCTTGTCGAGACGCAGGCTGGAAGACAGAGAAAGACCGATCGGCGCATCGAAAGCAGCCATGGCGACGTAATCCGAACGGTCGGATTCGAGGCCGGAATTGGCGCCTGCATTGACGAGATCGTAGGAGGCGAAAGAGTTGTCGCCCGCCAGATGGAAGGACTGGCCGGCAATGGCGCGAACGCCGTAGCCGTTGTCGAAGGTACCGTTATAGCGGAAGCCGATGTTGGCGCGCGTGCCGCCTTCGATGCGGTCGAAGCCGGAGAATTTGTCGCGTTCGAACAGATTGGTCGCGTCGAATACGAATGCCTGTGCGTCCTCGTTCGGAAGGCGGCCGGCATATTGTTCGTTCGGGCGCACGAAAATCTGCGCAATGGGTTCAATCACATGGCTGCTGTTGAGTGCCGTGAACAGCCAGGGATAACGCACTTCCAGGCCGCCGGTGACCATGCCGCGGAAAGCCGCACCGTCATTCATCATGCCCTCATAGGCATAGGAGGTGCCGCCCGAGGTGAAGGCCGCGGGAGACATATCCGTCCAGAGCGCGTCACCGCGTGCAGCGAGGATCGGCGTGATCTGCAGGCCGCTGTCCATCGTGAAGGTGCGTTTCCACTCGGCTTCGGTGGAAAGGCGCGTATAGTCGCCTTCAAGCCCGCTGAAGCGCGGATAACCGCCAAGCGCGTAGGCATCCTGCTTCAAGCGCGTGATGCTCGTCAGGTTGGTGGTCAGCGAAAGCTCGCCGCCATAGATCGGATCCGGCACGAAATAACGATAGTCGACAACCGGATGGACGATGGCCTGCTTGCGTTCCTTGGATTCGGTATTGTCCGTGTCCTGAACGTTGAAATAATAACCACGGGCTTCGAAGCTGTTACGCTCGCTCGCGCCGGTCAGGTAGATCTGGTTGGTCTGAACGTCGTTTTTATAACCCTTCAGCCCATAGGTGCGCGAAAAGTTATTGTCGGTCTGCACCATGGCATCCCAGCCGAACGCCCAGCGCGGGTTGATCGAGAAATCACCCTTGCTTGCGATCATGCCACGATTGTCGTTGAGCGCATCGCTGGTGCCGGCCGTGAAGGTATCGGACTTCTGCTGGCTGATGCCGGCGATCGTGACCGTATGCATACCGGTTTCGAAGCGCTGGCGCAGTTCCGCCTGCAGCAGCAGACCCTGCGTCGTGTAATAGGTCGGCGTGACGGTCACGTCCGAGGTGTCGGACAGAACGTGGAAATAGGGGACGCCGATGCCGAAACCGAGATTGTCGGTAATGCTCATCTGCGGGAACAGGAAGCCCGATTTGCGCTTCACTGTATTGTCCGGAACCGTGAGGAACGGCAGATAGGCGATCGAATGGCCGAAAAGCTGCAGACGGGCCTTTTCCAGCCGGATCGTATGGGTCTTGCCGTCCTGAACGACGCGTTCCGCCTTGACCTGCCACAGAGGCGCCTTTTCGGGCCGCTCGGCGCAGGGCAGACACGCGGTGTAGACGCCGTTGTTGAGGACCATCAGGTCGCCTTCGAGACGCTCGGCACTTTCACCCGCGATACGGGTATTGTCCGTGGTCTCGACGCGCAGGGCATTAACGAAGCCCTGACCGAAATCGTCGGTGACGTCCATCTCGTCGGCATAGATCTTGTTGCCGCCCGGCTCGATCAGCTCGATGTTGCCATGGGCAATCACGCGGCCGGTCTGCTGGTTATATTCCACTTGCTGGGCCACCATGCGGTAGCCCGAATATTTCATGCGAACGACGCCCTTCGCGATGACGCGCTGGGAATCGCGATTATAGGTCAGTTCATTTGCTGTAAGCAGGAGTTTCGAATCGTCTTGGCTTGCCGACGCAAGCAAACCATCCTGGCCGAAAGCGACCGGGCTGGATGCCAAATACGCGCACACAGCGGCACCTGTCAGAAGGGCCGTCCAAAGCCGCCTGATATTCCCGCGGTCATATACCGCCACTTAGCCGTCCTCCTGATGAAGCAGAATGGTTGCCCCCAAAGCCAACGCCACGACGACTGGAACCCAGACCGCGACGGTGGGAGGGACAACACCACCACTCCCGAATGCCCTTACGAGCACGGTTACTACATAAAGCACGAAGCCGGAAACGATTCCACCCAGAATCACGGAGCGCGACTGGGCGAAGCGGCTGAACTTTAATGAAACGGTCGCGGCGATCAAGGTCATCGCAACCAGAAGCAGGGGCGTCGATAGCAGGAAATGATACTGCGTCTCAAGCGCCTTTGAAGATAGTCCAAAGGACTTTGCAACTTCGATCTTGTGAGAAAGGTCAAAGAAAGCAACGGTTTCCGTCTGCGTCATGCGTTCCTGGACAAATTCCCGTCTCAGATTGGTACTGATCCGCGTGCTCTCTTGCCGAACTGGCACATGTCCTGCACGTGTTTCCGAAACGCCGTTAAGAAGCCAGTAACCATCTTCCAATTTAGCCGACTTCGCATCCTGCCGCGAGACGATGTTTCCGTCCTTGTCGAGGTGGATCAGAACCACATCGAGAAGCATCGTTCCGTTGTCCTCGAAGCTCTTGGCGCCGATGATCGTATCCTGGCCACCACTTGTCTGGCGCATCCACGGAATGATCTCCTGCTGGCGGCCGCCGCCTGCTTCATTGCGCAGACCGGCTTCCATCGCCAGCGACTTGTTCTGGCCCCATGCCGCGATGGGGTTCAGAATGATGACGGACAGGATGCCGATGAAAACCGCGCCGAGCACGAAGGGAAGGATGAATTGCCAGGCGGAAATGCCGGCAGCGCGCGTCACCACCAGCTCGTAGCGCCGGTTGAGCGAGATCAGCGTCGTCATGCCGACGAATAGGGCGATAAAGGGAACGGTCTGCTGCAGGATTAGCGGCAGGCGAAGCGCCGTGAGGCCAAGCGCGGCCGGAACGGAATAGCCGGGCAGGCCGGACATGCGCCGTGCAGTCTCGCTGAAATCGGCAAGGTAAATGATCGAGGACACGCCGAGCACGAACCAGATGGCGGTGATCAGATAGCGTTTCAGGAAATACCGGGAGAGCGTGTTGAAAATCATGCGTTGCCGCTCCCAGAGCTTTTCGCCATCCGGCTGGAGAAGAGACGGCGCAGACGACCCATCGCATCGGCGATGACCTTCGGCATTTTCGGCTTGCGACCGGTCAGCAGAATGAAGGCGGCAGCGGCGCCGCTGAGGCCCGGAACGGCATAGACCAGCGGAATGAAGGCTGCGCTCTGCTTGATCTGATTGGTGACATAAAAACCAAGCCACCGCAGTATGAAGGCCGTCACCAGCGCAGCGACCATCGGATGCATGCGCGCCTCGCGATGCGAACGGGCGTCAGCGGCGATGACCAGTGAAATCAGCGCGAAGGAAAAGGCGAACATCCAGTCCGACAGGCGCTTGTGCAACTCGCTGCGGAAATTCTCCGGCGAGCGCTTGTAGCTCGCATTGTTCTCGTCGGGCGAGAGAAGGAAACCGAGGCTGGCATCGCCGGGAGAGAGCGACGGCTCCGAATCCTGTTTTTCCGACATGGTCGAAAGGTCGAAGGCGTAGGACAGGAACTTGACGATCGAGACCTTGCCGTCGGGCGTCTTCTGCTGCACTTCGCCGTCGCGCATGGTCAGCGAGGTGCCGCTTTCGTCGATCATGCCTTCCTTGGCATAATAGATGAGGTCGAAATTAGGATCGCGGCGGTCGGCGACGAACAGGCCCTTGAGAATACGGCCCTGCCGCTGCGCAATCTGCACATAGAGACCATCCTGAATGGTGCGGAAGGTCTTTTCCTCGATCACCGAAGACAGAAGGTCGGCATAGGCGGCGGCCACCATCTGCCGGGCGGAGCTGCGGGCCGGCGGCTCGATGAAATTGGTGATGGTGAAGGAAAGGGCGCTCAGAACGGCGGCCAGAATGAGAACCGGGCGATACATCACCGAACGCGGCGATCCAGCCGCATCGATAATGGCAAGCTCGGAATCATTGTTCATCGTCGTGAAGATCTGGGTGATGCCGATGACAAGCGCGAAAGGCAGCACGACGGGAATGAGCGTCGGCAGGATCATCGTCGCGAGCGCCATGAAGGAGCCCATCGACTGGCCCGTATCGGTCACGAGATTGATTCTCTGGAGAACCTGGATGGTCCAGATGATGGCCAGCACCGGCAGCAGCGCGACCAGAAACATCTGCGTTGTCCGCCGCAGGATATAGTTCTCGAGAAGCTTCATACGGCCCTGTTCGATATTGTTTTTCCGTGCGATCGCTCGCCGGATTTCCGCTTATCTAATCGCATCGTTTGCAATTGGCTATTCCGGCATGCTCACAAATATGTTTTGCGCGACGATTTTTCCGTCGCCTGTGTCTTTTTGTGGAACAAGCTGTCGGTTTCATGACGTGATTTCGCATTCCACAAAAATGCCTTTCCTTTAACGACTGTAGGCCTTTAAAGAATGCGGGGTTGCGCCCCCGGCCGAAAAGGCCATGATCATGCGCATCGTGCAAGTCGTCCAAGAAGAGCAGGAAAACATGTCCGCTAAATTCGATATATCTTTCGCCAATTCCGCCTCGCTGGAAAATGCCCTGGCCGTTGTGCTGCAAGCCTCGGGTGAGGCGCAGGCCGTCGCCGGTGCTTCCGAGGCCGACCCGGGCGGCGTGATCGAGAGGGCGGCGAAGATCTCGGGCTTTTCCGCAAAGTCCATGACGACGCTCGACGTGATCGCGCCACAGGGTTCCGCCGCCGACCGGCTGCTCGTCATCGGGCTAGGCAAGCCGTCGAAGCTGATCGCCCATGACTGGCTGCGCGCCGGCGGCACCGCCGCCGCCAACTTCAAGAAGGCCGACAAGGTCGTCATCTATCTCGATGCGCCGGGCGTAGAGGCAGGCGGGCAGGCTGCTGCGGATTTCGCGCTCGGCGTTCTGCTGCGCGCTTACAGCTTCGATGCCTACAAGACCAAGAAAAAGTCCGATGATGAAAAGACGCCGAAAAAGGTCGGTATCGTCATCGTCACGGCTGCGTATCAGGAAGCGGAAAAGGCCTTTGCCGTGTCGGAGGCGGTTGCGGGCGGCGTTACTCTGGCGCGCGATCTCGTCAATCTGCCGCCGAACGCTCTCGGCCCGGTTGAATTCGCTGAAAAGGCGGAGGAACTGCGCAAACTCGGCGTCGAGGTGGAAGTTCTCGGCGAGAAAGAGCTGAAGAAGCTTGGCATGAATGCGCTTCTCGGCGTCGCGCAGGGTTCAGCGCGTCCGCCACGGCTTGCGGTGATGCAGTGGAACGGCGGCAACAAGAAAGACGAGCCGATTGCCTTTGTCGGCAAGGGTGTCGTTTTCGATACTGGCGGCATTTCGCTGAAGCCCGGCCTCAATATGGAGGATATGAAGGGTGACATGGGCGGCGCTGCTGCCGTCACCGGCCTGATGCATGTGCTCGCAGCCCGCAAGGCCAAGGCAAACGTGATCGGCGTCATCGGCCTTGTCGAGAACATGCCTGACGGCAATGCCCAGCGTCCGGGCGATATCGTCACCTCCATGTCTGGCCAGACCATCGAGATCATCAATACCGATGCCGAAGGCCGGCTGGTTCTGGCCGATGCGCTCTGGTACACCAAGGACCGCTTCAACCCGAAATTCATGGTGAACCTCGCGACGCTGACGGGCGCCATCACGGTTGCGCTCGGCAATCTGCAGGCCGGCCTTTTCTCCAATGATGACGAGCTTTCAGCGCGTCTTGCGCAGGCGGGCGACGTGACAGCCGAAAAACTGTGGCGCATGCCGCTTAGCAAGGATTACGACAAGATCATCGATTCCAAATTCGCCGACATGAAGAACAGCTCGGGCCGTCTGGCGGGTTCCGTCACCGCCGCGCAGTTCCTCAAGCGTTTTGTGGGTGAAACATCCTGGGCGCATCTCGATATCGCCGGCACCGCAATGGGTTCGCCACTGACCGAGATCAATCAGTCCTGGGGCTCGGGCTACGGCGTCAGGCTGCTGAACGAACTCGTTCGCGCCCATTACGAAGATTGAAACGAGTGGGGCGGCACGTCTGCGGATGACTGAAATTCTGTTCTACCATCTGACGGAATCGAAGCTGGAGGACGCGTTGCCGCCTTTGCTCGAGAAATCGCTGGAGCGCGGCTGGAAGGTCGCGATCCAGACGGCGGGCGAGGAGCGTCGTGATTTCCTCGACACGCATCTGTGGACCTTTCGTGACGACAGCTTCCTGCCGCACGCCACCGATACTTCGCCCGCACCGCAAAGTCAGCCGATTCTCCTGACGGCGTCGGACGAAAATGCCAACGCGGCGAGTGTCCGCTTTGTCGTTGATGGCGCAGAGCCGCCAGCGGTGGAAGCCTATGAGCGTATCGTGTTCATGTTCGACGGATACGATGCCTACCAGCTTGAAATGGCGCGAAATCACTGGAAGAGGCTGAAAACAGAGGGGCATTCTCTGACTTACTGGCAGCAGTCCCCTGAAGGCCGCTGGCAGAAGAAGGCCTGATCGCACAGCAGGTTTGTAACCCCACGATTGGTTCCATACGCAAACAGACCGGCAAAATTTCGCATGTGGCGTCAATTGCCGGTTTTTGCATTATGCGCGGAGAGGAAAGCCCCGAAACAGACGTCGGCTTTCTTGGTGCGGGTTGCTTGCTCCGGCCAGAGGCGGACGCCGCAGACGAAACAGCAGAGGGGCATGGCATGGGACAGGCAATTTCACGGCCGGACGGGGAAATGGAACGTCTGGTTGCGGTGCGCTCGATCATGTCTTTCAAGAATGCCGAAATGCCGGAACTGAAAGTGCTGTCGCAATTGGGACAGGACGTTTTCGGCGTGCCCCGGGCGGCCGTCCACATCGTTGACGAGGATTGGCTTCATATCGCGGAACAGGCGGGCATGGAGCTCTCGGAATGCCCGCGTGACATGTCGATCTGTAGCCGTGTCATCACCAGGCAGGATGTGGTGATCATTTCCGATCTGACAGAGCATCCGGATTTCCGTTTCATGCCCTATGTAAAGGGCGGCCCCGGATTGCGTTCCTATGCCGGTGCGCCGATCGAGCTGGAGCCCGGCCTCGTCATTGGCGCCTTTTGCCTGGTCGATACCGTGCCGCGAAAATTTTCCCGCACGGAAATGGATAGCTTGAGGCGTTTTGCTTTGCTGGCCGCCGCGCTTTTGCGGCTCCAGAAAGCCAACTTCACCATGAGTCTCGCCGAACGCGAGCTGCGCGACGCGGCGATGACCGATCCGCTGACCGGTTTTTATAATCGCAAGGCTCTGGAGGCGATTGTCGACAGCCAGCTCGGCGCGGCCCTCGGTGCAGATGAGGCCTTCGGTGTCCTCTATCTAGATCTTGATGGTTTCAAGACCATCAACGATACGTTCGGCCATCCGGCGGGAGATCGTGTTCTGATCGAGGCCGCCGGGCGCATCCGCAATGCGATCCGCAGTGAGGATATCGTGGTGCGCATGGGCGGTGACGAATTCGCGATTTTCATGCCCCGGCCGAGCGCCTCCGAGGTGCTGAACGGATTGGCGGACCAGTTGCTTGCCGCCTTCCGTAAGCCTTTCGACGTCGATGGGAACGAGGTGGGCGCCCGCCTCAGCATAGGCGGCGCACTGGCCCCGCAGGCGGGAGCAGACCGCGCGACGCTGCTGCAGAGCGTCGACGAAGCGCTGTATCAGGCCAAAAAATCAGGGCGCGACCGTTTCGTCAGCCGCGCCCTCTAAGGCATTGTCCTTCGGGAAGCGTTTCCGCTTCTCAGTCGTAGAAGGAATCCACGAATTTGTGGCGGCCGAGCAGGAAGGCGTCGGCCACGTGGGTCAGTGGCGCGAGATCGACGTCGGAGCGGCCTGCCTTGATGATCTCGGAGAAACGCTCGTAAAGGGCCGGATATTCCCGCTCCGGCTCGGACAGTTTTTCTTCGCCGTTGATCGAGAGCTTCGCGCCCCCCTCCGAAAGCACCATTCGTCCCGCTGCCGTCTCGGCGACGATATCCCAGCTCTGCTTGCCGGTCTGGCGCCAGTCGAATTCCGCATGGACGGGCGTTTGCGTCACGTCGGAAAAATGCAGGTCGGCGGCGATCGGCGCGTCGCGGTTTTCCGGGAATTCGAGCGTCGCCTTGGTCAGGAACAGCGCGTGCGGCAGGATATGTGTGATGATCGAAAGCGCGTTGATGCCGGGATCGAACACGCCGAGACCGCCCGCCTGCCAGATCCAGGCCTGGTTGGGATGCCAGTGGCGCACATCCTCTTTCCAGATGACATGAACGCTGTCGATCTTCGTCGAGGCCAGAAACGCCTTCGCAGCCTCGACCGCCGGCGCATAACGCGAATGCCAGCTTGCAAACAGCGACAGGCCCTTTGAATCCGCAAGCCGCACGAGATCCTGCACTTCCGAAAGAGTGGCGCCGGGCGGCTTTTCGAGAAAGACGTGCTTGCCGGCATTCAGCGCCGCATAGGCGGCCTCGTAACGATATTGCGGCGGCATGCACAGCGATACCGCATCGATAGCAGGCACAGCCTCCAGCATGGCCTCGATGGTGCCATAGGAAGCGACGCCGTCCACCGTGCCATGACGGCTCGCGGTGCAGATCAATTCAAAATCCGGATTACCTGCGATGGCGGGAAGATGCTGGTCACGAACGATTTTGCCGACGCCGACGATGGCAAGCTTGGTGGCTGACATGAAGTGGAACCCGTGTGAGTGCTGCATGGGATAAAGTGTGATTTTTACAAGTTTTTAACAGAAACGCTCGAAGGAGCAAGGTGATCGTTTCCGTCCGGCGCGTCTTTTTTCAAGTTGTAACTTCATAACAATTTTTCGGTATGGGCATTCTTTTATTGTGTAATATTTGAGATTAAAAAATATTATTTTGAGTTTTTAGTGTTATTTTTTTATCAGTCAGCGGTTTTAATGTTGATTTTTTCAGGTATATTCCATGGATGTTAGCGGTAATTTTATATTTCACTTGAATAGATTTTCTGAATAGCAGGTGTGTGTTGGTTTTACTTAGAGATGACCGTTTGTCTGGCTTCGTTCAGAAAGTCAACGAAAACAGCCGGCAATTCAATACATATGGATTGATTTTCGGCGTCACCCTCTACAATCTCTACGTGCTTGTGGACATAAGTCTGGTGCCGGAGATCATCTGGCTGGATCTTACAGTCCGCCTGTTTATCATCACGCCGCTTCTGTTTCTTTATTTTCCCGCGCGCTATTATGCGATCAGTGTGCGGCCGGATGCGGTGGTGCATGAGGTGCTTCACGGGCTGGGCTGCATGATGGTCGTCGCCTCGATCATGTTCATCTATGCCAATGCGCAGACGTCATCGGCCAGCGAATATTACATGGGGATCGTCACCGTCGTCCTCTATATGAATACGATACATCGCAAACCGTTTCCGCTTGCGGTCATGGGCACGGTCGGCTGCATGGCGGTTTTCATCATCGGCATGGAATATGTCACCGTGACGAGCGAGGTGGCCAAGCTCCCCGCGATCATGTGTTCCGTCGGAATCAGCGCCGTCTCACTGTTTGCGGCCTATCGTATCGAGCAGGTGGAAAGACGGGACTATCTGGCGTCGCTGCGCGAGAAGACGTTGCTGCAGCGGATTCAAAACGCAAATCACGAGCTTCAGCAGCTTTCCAATACCGACCAGCTCACCGGCATCCGCAATCGCCGCAGCTTTGACGAGGCGGCGAACGAGGCTTCGGGCGGCAACGGCAGGCCGCGGGCGCTCATCCTTCTCGATGTCGATTATTTCAAGAACTACAATGACTCAGAAGGCCATGTGGCCGGCGATGATTGCCTGCGCAGGATCGCCGGCAGGCTGCGCAGCGCCCTGCGCAGGGACGATGGCGACAGAAGTTTCGTCGCGCGTTATGGTGGCGAGGAATTTGTGGTTCTGCTCGACAATTGCGTTGTTTCCGCTGCACTCGCCATCGGTGAAAGACTGAGATTGGCTGTGATCGACGAGGCCATACCCCATCTCAACCGCCCCGACGGGCGGGAAATCGTCACCGTCAGCCTCGGCATTGCGGTTTCCGGTGACGGCAGGGAGATCATATACGAGATGGTCAACCGGGCCGACATGGCGCTTTACGAGGCGAAGCGCCAGGGCCGCGATCGGCTGGTGCTGGCCTCGGGGCATATGGGAACGATTGTCGGGCCAGCGGAACTTTACGGCGTCGAAGCCGCAATGTCGGCATAGGCCACTGAAGGCTAGGCGATGTGTTATAAGTTGTGTCCTGCGCGAAGCGGGATCTGTGAAGGCCATGTGCCGGAAATCCGGCCCCAGAACACATAATAACCGGGGAATGCAGATGATGGAATTGATCGCCTCACAAGCGGCAGCATCCGCTGCCGAACTTCCATTCCTCCTGCTTCAGGCGGCCGCCGTCGTTGGCATGGTGTCCGTGTTGATCCTCCTGCGGCGAAATATCGCCCTCGAGGACCCCCGCTATAAAATCTATTATGGCATCGTGTTCGGAATGACGGGCTTTCTGCTGACGCTGCTGGTTTCCGAATTCATCAAGCTGCCTTCCAAACCTTATATCCGCTCCGACCTGCTGTTTCTCGCCGGGGTGCTCGGCTCCTGGCAGGGCGGACTGATCAGCCTCTTCCTCGTGGCGGCCGGGCGTTTTGTGTTCGGTGGTCCCGTGCTGTTTTTTGCGGCCCTGCAGGACATGGTCGTCATTTCGGCCTGCGGCATCATCATGTATGGCTGGATGCGCAAGCGCCGTCTCGCCGACCTTGGAATTCGGGATATCCTCACCGTCTTTGCGGTCAGGTTCATTGCCGTGCTGCTTGCCATCGCGGCCTCATTCGCGCTTGGTCTGGTCGATCAGGCGCTGTTTTTGAGTGCAGTCGGCCGCCGAACCCTCGGCGCGGTCGCCGTCGGTCTGCCGATGATCGTCTGCCTGTTCATCCTTCTGCGCAGCGAGGCGCGGGCGCGGGACGAGGCAAAGAAGCGCGACGTTGCGGCGCGGACCGATTCATTGACCGGCCTGCCCAACAGGCGTGCCCTCAAAGACCACATAGAAACAACGATGCGGCAGGAGCCGGCCGTTCCGCATGCTCTCATTCTCATCGAAATCATCAATATTGCCGATGTCGCCGCCTGCGAGGGCGAGGACTGGAGCGATCTTTTCTGGCCCAGGCTGGCGCGGGAAATCTGCGATACCGAAGACGGTCTGCTGTGCAGGTCCAGCACGCCCTGCAGCTTCATGTTCGGCGATACGACACTTGCGGTCGTCATGCAGGGGGTTTCGCTGGAGAAGTCGGAAAGTGCGAAACTCATGATGCATCTGCATGATGGATTGAGCACGTTTTGCCGCTCGGCGGAGGCGGGGCCGGTTCCGCATCTCAAAATCGGTGCGGCAAATCTGGACCAGCTTTCCCGGCAAAATGTCGCCTCCTTCCTCAGACACCTCAGTCTGGCGCTGAAGGGAAGCGATCATCCGGTGCAGATTTTCCCTTTCTCCTTTGCCGAGAAAGCGACACGGGACGAGGCGGTGCGGCAGATGCTGGTCAACTGGGTTAAATCCGGCAGACCGCCCATTTGTTATCAGCCGAAATTCGAAATGCGTGATCGCCGCATGATCGGCGCTGAAGCGCTGCTGCGCGCGGTCGATGCACACGGACAGGCGCTTTCGCCTTATTATGTACTGGAGATCGCCGAACGCCATC
Source organism: Agrobacterium tumefaciens str. B6 (assembly GCF_001541315.1). GTDB lineage: Bacteria > Pseudomonadota > Alphaproteobacteria > Rhizobiales > Rhizobiaceae > Agrobacterium > Agrobacterium radiobacter. Next base: position 290,891 of record NZ_LMVK01000012.1, read on the forward strand.
GGCTGCTGGTGGAATTCGAATGGTCGACGATCGAAGCCGTCGTGCGCGACCTTCGTGACCTGCACGGCCTTGACGCGGATTTTCATCTGGCCGTGAATATTTCCGCGTCGTCTTTTGCGACTGCGCGTTTCGGAGACCGGGTCGTGACGCTTCTACGCGAAATGGCAGTGCCGACGCATCGCCTCTCGATCGAAGTGACGGAGATGAGCAGGATACCCACCACGGATGTCGTGCAGCAGAATTTCGATGCGCTGGTCGCCGCAGGCGTCCGGCTGGCACTCGATGATTTCGGCACCGGTTATGCCGCGCTTACTTTGCTGGCGCGGTTCCCTTTCGAAGAGGTCAAGATCGATCACTGGATGACGTCGAGGCTCGACCAATCGCGGTTCAGGGAGGCCATCGCACTCGCTTTCGAGAGCGCCGAGCGCTACGGCGCAAAGCTGGTAACGGAAGGCATCGAAACGGAGGAGCAGAGCCGGCTTCTCATGCAGATGGGCATACGCTTCGGACAGGGTTATCTTTACTCCCCCGCCGTGCCGCTCGCCCGGCTGCAGCCTCGCAGGGCGTGCGCCTAACGCGTGGAGACCGATCGGGGCCCTTGCTGCGGCCAATGGCCATCAAAGGGAATTCGGCGACTGCTGCATTGAATGTTTTCCCGGTCTGTGCTGAGAAACTCCTTTGATGAACGAATGTCATGATCCTTTTTAAAGGTCATGCGGGCGAGCCGATGCTTGAAAACAATGACGCATGGAACGACATGCCCGGAAAGCCGGCTCAGCACTTGCCGAATGAATCGGCCAAGGGCGAGGGTGGCGCCGGCCGCTCGCTTCGCGCGGCCGCCCATGCCGTATCAGGCGACCGGCCTACGGCGGACAATCCGCAGCCGCTTTCAGGATGGCCTTTTCTCAGGTTGTTTCTGGTCTGGGCACTGTTCATGGCGGCCGTCATTTCCGCTTTGGCGGCTTATCAATATGTCAGCCTGCTCGGCGAGCTGGGGCGAGAGAGCGACGCGTTGCAGGCAGAGGCATCCCGCCGGGCCGATCAGCATGATGCCCATGTGACGGCGCTTTCGGCGGTGGCGCAGGCGGAGCAGGGGGCGGATTACGGCCTGCTGCTCGATGTCGCCGCGCCCATTCTGCAATTTTACCCGCGCATCGATGAGGTTCAGCTGGTTTCCCTCAACGAGGCGGGGCCTGTCATAGGCACCCGATCGCTGGAAAACGAGCTGGCAGCGGCGATCCGCAAGGCGGCATCGGTCTTTACCGGCCGGCCCGCCCTGGTGGCGAGCGGTCTCAGGCCCGGCCATTACATGATCGTCAAGCGCAGCCCCAATAACGAGACGGCCTCGAAAGTGCTGGTGCTTGCCGTCGATGCCGCGCGGCTTCTGGCGTCCGATGCTCCGTTCTGGTCGGCGAAACAGGCGGTGATCCGCCTCAAAATGCCTGACGGTACAGTCTTGTTCGGCCCGCCCTGGATGCCGGAAGCGCCGCAATATGTCCGGCAACTGAGCAGCGCCACCCAGCCGCTTATGCTCGAAGTCGCGCTCTCGATCACCTGGCGTGATCTCTTGCCCGGCCGCGCCCTGTTGGCGGGCATGGCCGGCGCCAGCATCGTTTTCCTGCTCGCTACTGTCATGGCAAGACAGAGGACGCGCATGCGCGCCGCCGAAAGACGGGCCGAACTGAGCGGCATGGAGGCGAGGCTCACCCATGCTTCGCGGGTCAATGCACTCGGAGAAATGGCAAGCGGTCTTGCCCATGAGCTGACCCAGCCTCTGACGGCGATATTGGCGCAGGCGCAGGCCGGGCGGCGGCTGCTTGCCCGTCAGGATGTCACGGCCCTTTCCGGTGCTCTCGACGATATGATCGATCAGGCGCGATGCGCCGCCAATATGCTCGACCGGTTTCGCAACTGGTCGCTGCCGCACCGCAAGCCGGTGGCGGCGCATGATCTGCGCGCGGCTCTGCGCAATGTCGATGCGCTGCTTGCCGGCGAAGCGGCCCGGCATGAGGCCAGCATCGACATCGCCATGCCTGATGCTCCGCTTTTGGTGCGGGTCGATCCCGTTGAAATAGAACAGGTCATGTTCAATCTGCTGCGCAACGCGCTTGATGCGCTCACTGCCATTGAAGGCAGGCGCGCCATCACCGCCAGATTGAGCCGGAGCGGTGATTTCGCCGTTCTCGAGGTTGCCGATAACGGCCCCGGCGTCGCACCGAGCCTGCGCGACCGGCTGTTTACGCCTTTCGCCACCACGAAAACGAACGGCATGGGTCTGGGACTTGCCCTCAGCCAGCGGCTGGTGGAGCGCGCCGGCGGTGAAATCCTTTATGTCGAGAGTGAGAATGGCGCGCTTTTCCGCGTTGTCCTCCCGGTTGCAGCGGAGGCACAGAACCCATGACGCTGCCCGTTTATCTCGTTGATGATGATGACGCCGTGCGCAAGGCGCTGATCCTGCTCCTGTCCACCGTCGGCATCAAGGCGAAGGGCTTTGCCGATCCGGTGGTATTTCTCGGCCAGCTATCCGCGCTCGAACCGGGCTGCCTCATCTTCGATATCCGCATGCCTGCTATCACCGGATTGAAGCTGCAGGAGAAGCTGACGGAAGAGGGGATCGACTGGCCTGTCATCATCATTTCCGGTCACGGCAATATCGAAGCCTGCCGCCGGGCCTTTCACAACGGCGCGGTGGATTTTCTCTCCAAGCCCGTGGATGAGCAGGATCTCATCGACGCGATCCAGAAGGCTCACCGGATATTGACCCGCACGCTCGATGCAAAAGCGCTGCAGGCGGAGACGATGGCGCTTTTATCGCTCCTGACCGCGCGGGAGCGGGAAATACTCGAGCGCATTGCACTCGGTTTCACCACGCGCCAGATCGCCGACGGGCTTGGCCTTTCGCCGCGCACGGTGGACAGCCATCGTGCCGCCATCGGCCTCAAGCTCGGCACCACCTCGCAGGCGGAAATGACAAGGCTCTGGCTGGAAGCCGGTGCGGATCGGTAGAACTACCGAGCAGCCGGCAAGTCTTACGGATTCGCGGCCGAGCGCCATCCGCTTAAGCTGCAGTCCTCATCAAGCAAGAGGACTTTCCATGATCCGCACCCTTCTCATCGCTTCCGCCCTGATCGCTCCTTCGGCCGCATTGGCGCAGACGCTGCCGACCGCGCCCTATCTGCCGCTCGAAATGGCGGAAAAGGCAGCCAAGTCAGCGCTTCAGGCTTGCTCCGCCAAGGGCAGCGCCGTCACCGTTGCCATCGTCGCCCGCGATGGCGCCACCAAGATTGTGCTGAAGGCGGATGGATCCGGTCCGCACACGGTCTCCAGCGCAACCGGCAAGGCCTTTGCCGCCGCATCGCTCGGCCGTGATATTGGCGAGATCGCGGAATTCATCGCCTCCAAGCCCGCCAATGATGGCCTTCGCAACATGGATGAGCGCATGGTCATCCAGGCCGGCGGCCTGCCGATCAAGATCGGCGACGCCCTGGTCGGCGGTATCGGTGTCGGCGGCGCACCATCGGGCGCGATCGATGCCGAATGCGCCCGTGAAGGTCTCAACACGATCGGCGCGAAGTAAACTGCGTCAATGCGATACGGCGGCTTCGCAAGAGGCCGCCGGCTCTGCGCTGTCGCACATCAACCCGCCATCGCATCCTCGTATTCACTGGAAAGCATCAGCCATTGCTCCTCCGCATCCGAAAGCCTGGAAGCGGCTTCGCCACGCTCTTTGACTTTCAGCGCGGCCTTGGCAGGGGCTTTTTCGTATAGCGCCGGGTCAGCCAGTTCGGTGTCGAGCGACTGAATCAGTTTCTCAAGCTTTGCCGTCAGGGACTCGATTTCGCTGATCTTTTTCTTGAGCGGCGCAAGCTGGGCGCGCTTTTCTGCGTTGGCCTTGCGCTGATCCGCCTTCGACGCCTGATCGGCAGCGGCCTCGGTCTTGTCTTCCTTCTTCCTGCCGGAGGAAACGACGAGATCGCGATATTCCTCCATGTCGCCTTCGAAGGTCTTGACCGTGCCATCGGCGACCAGCCACAGCCTGTCCACCGTCGCCTCGATGAGGTGGCGGTCGTGCGAAATGAGGATGACTGCACCGCTATAATCATTCAGCGCCTCGATCAGCGCGCGGCGGCTGTCGATGTCGAGGTGGTTGGTCGGTTCGTCGAGGATCAGCAGGTTCGGCGCATGGAAGGCCGCAAGCCCCATCAGCAGGCGAGCTTTCTCACCACCGGACAGATCTTTCGCCGCCGTCGCCATCTTTTCCGTCGCAAGTCCCATCTGCGCCACGCGGGAGCGCACCTGCGCTTCGGGCGCCAGCGGCATCAACTTGCGCACATGTTCGACCGGGGTTTCATCCGGCACGAGGTCATCGAGCTGGTGCTGCGCGAAGAAGCCGATCTTCATGCCGGGCGCGACACGAAGATCGCCCGCCTGCGGCGCAAGACGGCCGGAGATGAACTTCGCAAAGGTCGATTTGCCGTTGCCGTTCGAGCCGAGCAGCGCGATGCGATCGTCATTGTCGATCCGCAGATTGAGCTGCTTCAGGATGGATTTTCCCGGCTCGTAACCCACAGCACCACCATTGATGGCGACGATGGGCGAGGCCGGCTGCTTTTCCGGCTCGGGGAAGGTGATCGGCTGGACGTGATCCTCGATCACGGCGGCGACGGTGCCCATGCGCTCCAGCGCCTTGATGCGGCTCTGCGCCTGTCGCGCTTTTGTCGCCTTGGCGCGGAAACGGTCGATGAAGCTTTGCAGATGTTTGCGGGCGGCGTCGTTCTTTACCTTCGCCTTCATCTGTAATTCGTCGGCCTCGGCCTTCTGCCGCTCGAACTGGTCGTAACCACCGCGATAGAAGGTCAGCTTCTTCTGGTCCAGATGCACGATGGAATTGACGGCGTTGTTGAGAAGATCGCGATCATGGCTGATGATGATGACGGTATGCGGATAACGCCTGATGTAATCTTCCAGCCAGAGCGTGCCTTCGAGGTCGAGATAGTTGGTCGGCTCGTCGAGCAGCAAAAGGTCGGGTTCGGCAAACAGTACCGACGCAAGCGCCACGCGCATGCGCCAGCCGCCGGAGAAGGAGGAGGCGGGGCGAAGCTGCGCCTCGTGATCGAAACCGAGACCGGCAAGAATGCTGGAGGCGCGCGCTTCCGCCGAATGGGCGTCGATGTCGACAAGCCGCATCTGGATTTCCGCGATACGATGCGGATCGGTTGCGGTTTCCGCCTCGGCCAGAAGTGCGCTGCGTTCCTTGTCGGCGGAAAGCACGATGGAAATCAGCGATTCTTCCGTTCCCGGCGCTTCCTGCGCGACCTGGCCGATGCGCGCCATCTTCGGGATCGTCACCGAATCGCTTTCCGCGGAGAAATCGCCGGTGATGACCCGAAACAGGGTGGATTTGCCGGCGCCGTTGCGGCCAACAAGGCCCGCCTTCACGCCGGCGGGAAGCGTCACGCTGGCGTGGTCAAGAAGCAGACGCCCGGCGATGCGGGCGGAAAGATCGGTAATCGTAATCATGGCGCCGTTTTGGCCGAACTGTCTGGCCAAGGCAAGAGCGCCCGCGCCACACAATGGGAGAATGCTGTCTCAAGAGCCGAGTTGCGCCAGATAGCTGCTGCGGCTGTGCTGCGACACCTCCCGCGAATAGCCGACGACGCAGTTGCGCGCGCCGCAGCGGGCCGAGAGAAGGGCGAGTTCCGCATGGCCGAAAAACTCGGCCGGCGTGGCGGTGCCATCCACTTCCGCGACGCCGATCGAAACCGTCAGATGTTCGCCGTCGCCGCCAGTGGTCGCGAAGCGCAATGCCTCCACGCTCTGCCGCAGCCGCTCGGCAATGGCCTCGGCCGTGTTCTGCGGCACGCCGGCAAACAGAAAGGCAAATTCATCGCCACCAATACGGGCGACGAAATCGTCCTTCTTGATGGTCTTGCGAAACAGGGCGGCGAGACGTCGCAACGCCTTGTTGCCTGCAGACGAGCCATATTTGCCGTTGATTTCACGGAAATGGTCGATATCCAGCAGCACCAGCGAAGTGGCTGAGGCAGCCCGGTCCTTCGCGAAAAGAGCGCCGAGCTTTTCAAGAAAGGCGGCACGGTTTGGCAATGCCGTCAGCGCATCGCGCAGCGAGGCGGCCTGAAGCTCTGCGCGGTTCCTTTCAACCTCGCGGATTTTCACCAGCCCCATGGCGATGAAATGCCGAAGGCTCGTCTGTTCCTCGCGAATATCACCCAGCAACTCGACGAAACGCTCCATTGCGGGCGGCTCGCCATCCTCGTCCTGCTCAAGGCTGCTCATGAAGGTTTCAGTGCGGTGAAGGCTCGCATCCAGTCGCACGGAAATCTGCGTCAGTGTCTCGAAGGCTTCGCTTGCCATCTGTTCCGCCTCGATCCGCGAAAAACCGGGCAGATTGTGCCGCTGGCCGATGAGGTCGATTTCATGCTGCTGCGGCGCGTTGCCGAGCGCGAGAATGTCGCGGCCCATGGCCGGGTTGTGTCCAGACAATATTTCATAGATCAATTCGTAATTGCGCGGCAAAGGCGCAATGTTCATCTTGGCGATGAACTGCGTGATTTTGGTAACGACAAGTGCACTTCTTGCATGCTCGCGTTTTTTATCGCCCGCCGATGTCGTCACTGACAGCCCCAATACCAATGGATTATTATGAGTAGACCGGCGATAACCGATTGTTGAACGGCGCTATTCTTACAAGCAACGGTTTAAAATAGAATAAATCCAGAAGGGAATTTTGCCGTCACGAGGCATGATTCCGCGTTGGCGCGCCTTGATCGATAATATGACAAATCCTGATTTGATTTCGGGCAGAGACCGTTTTTATATCGCTTCATCGATGTTGCAGAAGAGGGGCAGCCCATGACGACTTCCAGAACGCTCTATTCGCTATGCGGAAGCGACACTTCCCGGCCATTTTCTCCCCATTGCTGGAAAACCGTGCTTTCGCTGGCGCATAAGGGTCTGGATTTCGAGGAGCGGCCTTTACCCTTCACGGTGATCCCCACGGTAGAGGATGGTTTTTCGAAGACCGTGCCCATCCTGCGCGATGGTGACGAACTGGTGAGCGACAGTTTCGAAATTGCCCTTTACCTTGACGAGACTTACCCGGAGCGCCCGTCGCTGTTTAACGGCGAGGGTGGCAAGGCCATGGCCCGTTTCGTCGAAAGCTGGTCGCAGACTGTGCTTCACCCCGCCATCGTCCGCATTGCCGTGCTCGATATCCACAATATGCTGGATGAGCCGGATCGCCATTATTTCCGCGATAGCCGCACGAAAGCGCTCGGCCGTCCGCTCGAGGACGTGGTGGCGAACCGCGAGGCGGAGATCGCAGCATTTCCGGCATTGCTCGCACCGATCCGGCGTATGCTGAGCTTCCAGCCTTTCATCGGCGGTACGTCGCCGCTCTTTGCGGATTACATCGTGTTCGGCGCGCTGCAATGGGCGCGGATCACCACTGGGCTGGATCTGTTTGCCGATAACGATCCGGTGCGGGACTGGTTCGAAGGCTGCCTCGATCTCTATGATGCGAGAGGCCGCAGTGTGACAGCGGCGTGAAATGTCTGCGGTGACAGTCGCAATCTCGTTGATCCCCCTTGTTTTCGGGCCTTTGGGCGGGTAAAGACCGCCCACTTTCTCTGAAGGAAAAGGAAACGGACACATGGCGATTGAACGCACATTTTCGATGATCAAGCCGGACGCAACCAAGCGTAACCTCACGGGCGCGATCACCAAGGTATTTGAAGACAACGGTCTGCGCATCGTCGCCTCCAAGCGCGTCTGGATGAGCAAGCGCGAAGCCGAAGGCTTCTACGCCGTTCACAAAGAGCGTCCCTTCTTCGGCGAACTCGTTGAAGGCATGTCCTCTGGCCCGACCATCGTTCAGGTTCTGGAAGGCGAAAACGCCATCCTCAAGAACCGCGAAATCATGGGCGCGACCAACCCGGCCCAGGCCGCTGAAGGCACCATCCGCAAGAGCTTCGCGCTCTCCATCGGCGAAAACTCCGTTCACGGGTCCGACGCTCCGGAAACCGCTGCACAGGAAATCGCCTACTGGTTCGCCGAAACCGAAATCGTCGGCTGATTCAAAATCTCAACGGCTTGAATCGCTGTTGCAGGCGATTGCGTGAAGCTGCTGAAAAGACTCGAGGAAACGGAGCCGAAAGGCTCCGTTTTTTGTTTTGATAGGGGTAAAGGGTTAGGCTGCAGCCATTTCCACCTTCCTCATCCCTGTGACGAGCACAGGAATGAGGGATGGGACGCCTTCACGTCATTCATTCCGTCAGTCCCTACGACGCCGGACAATCCTGAACCGGCCGCATATCCGTCGTGCCATCCGGTTTGAACACCTCGGGATTGGGCGTATAAAGCGGGCCAACCACCAGCGGCTTGGCGGGCAGAAGTGACTGGTCGGTGTCGGAACGGATCGTTGTTTCGATGGTCTGGAGAATGTCGCCTTCCGGCCCTTTGATACGGATGGTGACCTTATAGGGCAGGTCCTGCTTCACGCATTCCACCGGTGGGCTCTGAACCGTGATCTTTTCGTCTTTCGGAAAAATCTTCTCGCGGCTGGTGAGGTCTGGACCACCGCGCGGGTTCTCGAACGTCGCCTCAATGGTACTGCCGTCACGAATGGGGGCGATGCGCTGAAGGGTCACCAGATAGGTGGCGATGGCCACGCGGTAGTTAAACACAAACATCCGGCCGGAAATCTTCGCCACCTCACGCGGTTCGTCCCGTTGGCAGCCGGAAAGGGCGAGCATCCCTGCAATCGCCAGCAATGGAAGGGCGATTCCTTTCATGTCCGCGCCTCCTTTTTCCGGTGATAGTGCCGGTTGGCTTTCTGCCGGTTGCCGCACACCGCCATATCGCACCAGATGCGGCTCTTGTTCTTGCTGCGATCGATAAACAGCCAGCCGCAATTGCCGCAGATGCGCAGCCGTTCCTGCGTCTCGCCCGCAAGTAGCGAGAGGGCGGAATGGGCGGTGGCATTGCCGAGGCTTTCGGCAAGCGGAAACGTCCGCAGCGCCGTGCCGCAGGCGAAAAGAAGCCCGGCCAGTTTGCCGTCGCCATCGCCGCTGCCGCTGATGGACGTGCGGAAATAATCGTCGACAGCCTCGCGAAGCTCTAGAAAAATCGGCCGCCTTTCCGCTTCGGGCGCGATGAGCGTGGGAAACCTGTGGCGCTCCGCACCGAGCCTTGTCGCCGCTTCGGCAAAGGCAGCGATCTGCGCCGGCACAGCAAAACGGTCGACTGATTTTGCCGCCTCCGAGCGCAGGATCACGCTATTGGCGACATCCAGCGCCAATGCGCCGCCTGCGAAACGATGTTCTGTCCAGCGAAAGGTCATATCGCACATTATAACTGTCAAAACAGGTTTTAACAGTTATAATAATGGCGGGAGGACGCGCTTGGCCTATTTCCTGCAACAATTGCTGAATGCCGTGCCGGTCGCCTCGCTTTATGCGGTTCTGGCCTTTGGCTATGCCATCGCCTTTTCGGTCACCAGACGCGCCGATGTCACCTATGGCGCCATATTCGCCTTTGCCGGTCAGACCTGCCTGCTGTTTGCCGATTTCGGCTGGAACCGGCTGTGGCTGGTTCTGCCGGCAACACTTGCGCTCGGGGCAGGGGCGGGTGTGTTCGGTGGGCTATGGGCGGCGGGTTTTGTCGGCAGGGCGGTGATGCGGCCGCTGGCGAAAGCCTCTCCCAATGCGGTGACCGTCGCCTCGGTCGGCGTGCTGATCGCCCTCACGGAAAGCGCGAGGCTGGTCGCCGACACAAGGCAGTTATGGCTGCCGCCGCTTCTGTCTGAGCCGGTGCGTTTCTGGGCCGACGGGGGATTTGCCGTAACCCTGACACCCATGCAGATGCTGAACACGGCGGCGTTCTGCCTGCTCATTCTCGCGGGGTCGTTTTATCTCAGCCTTTCCGCTTTCGGCAGGCGTTGGAAGGCGGTGCCGGACGATGCTTTTGCCGCCGCTTTATGCGGGGTGAATGCGGGCAGGATATTTCTGCTGTCCTATTGCGCGGCGGGCCTCGTCGCCGCCATCGCCGGTGTGCTGGCCACTTTTTATTACGGCACTATGGATTTCGGGGCCGGTCTGGTCTTTGGACTGAAGGTGGTGCTGATTTCAGCGGCGGGCGGTTATGCCAGCCCGCTCATCTGCGGCCTTGGGGCCGCCGCCGTTGGTTTTGCGGAAACTTTCTGGGTCGGTTACGGCCCGGCCGCCTGGCGCGATGCAGCGGTTCTGGCGATGCTGGTCGGCTGGCTGATCATCATGCGCAGCAGGGTTGAAGCGCCCTAGAGCATCTCCGGAAAAGTGGACGTCGGTTGTCCATCCGGAAATGCGAGAAAAGAACAAGCACTATCGCCACTTGTCCTTGGCCGTATCGTCGGTTGTCTTTGCTGCAACCCAGTCGCCCGTCGAGCCATCCTTGCCATGTTCCTTTTTCCAGAACGGAGCGGATGTCTTGAGATAGTCCATCACGAAATTGGCACCGTCGAAGGCCGCCTGTCGATGAGACGAGGTTGCAATGACGAGGACGATATTTTCGCCGGTGGCGATATTGCCGTGGCGATGGATGGCGGTGAGGCCAAGCAGGCCGAAACGCTCCATGGCAAGTTTGGCAATGCGGGTTATTTCCGCTTCCGCCATGCCGGGATAATGTTCGAGCTCCAGCGCCGCGAGTGTGCCGCCATCATCCCGGCAGAGCCCGGTGAAGGCCACCACCGCGCCGATGCTCCTGTCACTTTCCGTCAGCCGGCGGGTTTCTTCCGCAGCATCGAAATCCTGTGCCTGGACGCGGACTGTCGGCTGCATCCGCTCATCCCCCCGTCATCGGTGGGAAAATGCCGATCTCGCGTGCGCCGACAATGCTTTCGTCATGCTCGACATGTTCCTGATTGACGGCAACACGGATCACATTGGGAAACTCGAAGGCGGCTTCGTAATTTTCGCCGCGTGTCGCAAGCCAGGCGATCAGCTCGCCGGCCGTGGTGACGGAGGAGGGGATATCCAGCTCTTCTTCATCCGTGCCGATTTTCTCGCGCACCCAGGCGAAATAAACGATCCGTGCCATCATTCTTCGTCCACGATGTGCTTGAGGCCGGCCTTGAAGTAATCATAACCGGTATACATGGTGAGTGCCGCGGCGAGCCAGAGAAGCGTAATTCCCATCTCGGTCGTGTAGGGCAGAACCTTGTCGCCCGCAGGACCCGCAAGCAGAAAGGCGATGGCCACCATCTGGATGGTGGTCTTCCATTTGGCGATGCGGGTAACGGGAACACTGACCTTCAGCGCTGCCAGATATTCGCGCAGGCCGGAGACCAGAATTTCACGGCAGAGAATGGTGATGGCCGCCCAGAGCGACCAGCCGGCAATGGTGCCATCAGCCGCCATCAGGAGCAGCACGGAGGCGACCAGCAGCTTGTCGGCAATCGGATCCAGCATGCGGCCGATATTCGACGTCTGGTTCCAGATACGCGCCAGATAACCATCGAGGAAATCGGTCAGCGAGGCGATGATGAACAGCCACAAGGCTGTCCAGCGCGCGAAATCCGAGCTTTCCAGCTTTCCTTCGATGAAAAAGCAAAGAACAATGACAGGAACCGCGAGGATGCGGCCATAGGTGAGAAGGTTGGGAATGCTGTATGCGCGCGAAGCCATGGGAAACCTGTCAGTCTAAGATCAGCTGCCTTGATGCCGCCGCTAGGGCATAGCGTCAACATGTGATTATGTTTTTTTAGCAGTTCGCCACGACGTCGCGGTATCAATCACTGCCGCTCTCGTGGAAGTGATTATAGATTTGTCGCGCCACCGTCTCGGAAATACCGCTGACAGCCATCAAATCGTTGAGACCGGCGCGGGAAACCGCCTTGGCCGTGCCGAAATGCTGCAGCAGGGAGCGTTTGCGGCCCGGCCCGCTTCCCGAAATTTCATCCAGCGGATTGCGCCCCATTTCCTTCTTGCGCCGCGCCCGGTGCGAGCCGATGGCAAAACGGTGCGCTTCGTCGCGCATGCGCTGGATGAAGTAAAGCACGGGATCGCGCGGCGGCAGCGAGAAATCGCTGCGCCCGTCCGCAAAGAAGCGCTCGCGGCCCGCCTCGCGGTCCACACCCTTGGCGACGCCGATGGCCGTCACACAGTCGCGAATGCCGAGTTCGTCGAGAATGGCGCGCACCGCCGTCATCTGGCCTTGGCCGCCGTCGATCAGGATCACATCCGGCCAGGCGGGGAAGGGCATGTCGGCCGCTTCCTCCGGTGTCGGTGTCCGTTCGCGGTCAGGCTTGCCTTCTTCCTTCAGGAGACGGGAAAAACGGCGGGTCATCACCTCGCGCATCATGCCGAAGTCATCGCCGGGGGTGATGTCGGTCGATTTGATGTTGAACTTGCGGTACTGGTTCTTCACGAAACCTTCCGGCCCCGCCACCACCATGCCGCCCACGGCATTGGTGCCCATGATATGCGAGTTGTCGTAAATCTCGATCCGTCGCGGCACATAGGAAAGGCCGAAGGTTTCCGCAAAACCCTTCAGCAGCCGCGCCTGGGACGAGGTTTCCGCCAGCTTGCGGCCATGCGCCTCGCGGGCATTGGCAAGCACGTGGTCGGTAATGTCCTTCTTCTCACCGCGCTGCGGCACGCTGATCGTGACCTTGTGTCCCGCCTTTTCACCGAGAGCGGCGGCCAGCAGTTCCTGCTCCTCCACCGTTTCGGAAAGCAGGATCTGTTTCGGCACGGGCTTGTCGTCGTAAAACTGCGCCAGAAACGCGTTGAGAATTTCCGAGCCGGGCAGGGAAGGATCGGCCTTCGGGAAATAGGCGCGGTTGCCCCAGTTCTGGCCGGTGCGGAAAAAGAATACCTGAATGCAGGAGATGCCGCCCTCATGGTGGATGGCGAAAACATCCGCTTCCTCGATGCCAGCCGGGTTGATGCCCTGATGGCTCTGGACATGGGAAAGTGCGGCCAGCCGGTCGCGATAGACGGCGGCCCGCTCGAAATCGAGGTCTTCGGCCGCCTCGTTCATCTGCCGCGCAATCGCGGTCTTGACGCTCTGGCTCTTGCCGGACAGGAAATCCTTGGCTTCCTTGACGAGTTCCGCATACCCCTGATCGCTGACCTCATGCGTGCAGGGGCCGGAACAGCGCTTGATCTGGTAAAGAAGACAGGGGCGCGTGCGGGTCTCGAACACGCTGTCGGTGCAGGTGCGGATCAAAAAGGCGCGCTGCAGTGAATTGATCGTGCGGCCGACCGCGCCAGCCGACGCAAAGGGGCCGAAATAGTCGCCCTTGCGCGCCCGGGCGCCACGGTGTTTGAAAATCGCCGGTGCGCGGTTGTCGGCGGTGATGAGAATATAGGGAAACGATTTGTCGTCTCGCAAAAGCACATTAAAGCGCGGCCGCAAACGCTTGATCAGATTCGCTTCCAGCAGAAGCGCTTCCGTCTCCGTGCGGGTGGTGACGAATTCCATATGGGTGGTGAAACGCACCATCTGGGCGATGCGGTTGGAATGCACGCGGCCCTGCGCGTAATTGCCGACGCGCTTCTTCAGCGAGCGCGCCTTGCCGACGTAAAGCACGTCGCCCGCATCGTTGAACATGCGATAGACACCCGGCGAGTTCGGCAGGTGTTTGACGAATTCGCCGATCAGATCCATGCCCTTCAGGCCGGATTCGTTTTTCCAGCCTGCATTCCAGTCCATGCCGGCAACGTCGCGCGGAGCCTCGGCCGCTTCCGGTGCGGCAAGGTTTGCATCGTCGTCTTCGTCGTCGGTTTCATCGAAGAGAATACCGCCATCAGGCAGCTTCTTTCCGTTCATTCATTTATCTCCGCCACGTCAGGGGTTTCCCAGCCGAGGTGCTGGCCGCCGTCGAGCGCGATCATTTGTCCGGTGACCGACGGCGTGTCGAAAAGAAAGCGAATCGTCCGCCCGAACTCATCCGGTGCGGGACCTCGCTTTAATATAAGGCCGTCGATCTGCGCCTGAAAGTCCTCCGGCGTCTGTCTTTCGCTTTTGAAGGTAGGACCCGGCCCGATGGCATTGACCCGCACGCGCGGTGCGAAGCTCTGCGCCATCGTCCGCGTGGCCGTCCACAGCGCGGATTTAGAAAGTGTGTAGGAATAAAAACGCGGTGTGAGGGCAAGCACGCGCTGGTCGATGATATTGACGATCAGCCCGGAATTGTCGGCAGGCAATTGTTCGACAAAGGTGGCGGCGATGAGGGAAGGGGCCCGCACATGCACGGCGAAATGCGCGTCGAAGATCGCGGGATCGGGCTTATCCGCCGAGTCGTCCAGAAAAACCGATGCATTATTGATAACGACGCCGATAGGTCCCAGCGCCGAAGAAGCCTGTTCGATGAGCCCAGAAGTGGGCCCGGACTGTGTCAGATCCGCCTGGACGGCAACGGCTTTGCCGCCTTTTTGCCTTATTTCGTTAGCGAATTCCTCGGCCTGCGCCATCGATTCATTGGCATGGACGGCGATCGCGAAGCCATGGGCGGCCAGATCGGTGGCGATTGCCCGCCCAAGCCGGCGGGCGGCCCCCGTTATCAAGACTGTCTTCGGTATATTTTCTTTCACGGCGGACCTGCATTTGCTCATCTCAGCCCTATTTGCTGGATATAAATGCAAATCGCAAGCTGTCCGTCAGCCCCAAAAGAATTGGGCGATTTTTTATTCACAATGCAATTTCGGTTTAATTTGAATATAACTAAGTTTAAAGGCGATCTATTGCTGGTTAGGCTTCTGTTAGGGTTAATAAAACCCTTGTGGCAATTAGGCAACGTCTAATTCTAGTCACGCCTCTGCCCCAAACAATTCACATTTTGGCTCTTTGATCTCCGCATTCTCCCATCAAGTTCAGTTTCCAGAGGGGCGATTAACCCGACGAATTATGCCGCGTCTGAAAACAATGTTTTGAGTGCAGAGCGGTCCTGAAAGGAGAATAGCATGCGTATTTTCGTAGCAACCCTTATGGCTTCGACCATGGCAGCCGCCGGCTTTTCGGCTGCTCACGCCGCTGACGCCGTAAATGAAGTGCCGCAGGCACCGGTGTCCTACGACCAGCCCGCACCGGTCAAGGATTGGTCCGGCGCTTACCTCGGTGGTACGGTCAACTATGACTGGGGCCGTTTCAGCTCCAGCAATGACGGCCGTGACGCCAAGGGCTTCGGCGGCGGTCTGTACGGTGGTTACAACATGCAGAGCGGCCAGATCGTTTACGGCGCCGAAGCAGACGTCAACCTCGGCGACGAGAAGGGTTCTGCCGGTACGGTTGCCGGCAACGCCATCGAAGGCAAGCAGGGCGTCAACGGCTCGCTGCGCGGCCGCGTTGGTTACGACATGAACCCGTTCCTGCTTTACGGTACGGCTGGTCTTGCTGTCTCCGACAACAAGGTACGTGACGCGACCTCCAAGGACAGCGCCACCGCTCTCGGTTACACCGTCGGTGCCGGTGTAGAAGCCATGGTGACCGATAACATCACCGCACGTCTGGAATATCGCTACAGCGACTACCAGAAGAAGGACTACGGTCTCGACTCCGGCGCGTTCTCGCGTGGTTTCGACGATCACTCGGTCAAGGCCGGTATCGGCGTCAAGTTCTGATCCTTTTCGGATCGGTTAAAGAAAAGCCGGGGTTTACGCCCCGGCTTTTTTGTTTTGCGGCATACCGCCGAAATAAATGCCCGGCGATCAGGCCGGGCATTGTTCTTTCGCTAACCTCAGGCGGCGGCCTTCATTTCCGTGTAGGCTTCGAAACGCTTGCCGAAGGTTTCAGGCCAAGCGGCCAGCGCATCGCGCCCTTCGGCCCATTCGCCGGCAAAACGCAGGTCGAGATAACCGATCATCGCCGCAAGGGCGAAATGGCCGCCATGCAGCTTCTTGCCGGTTTTCGGAAGGTTAGCGTTGAGATAATCAAGTCCGCGTACCACCTTGCTCCACTGCTTGTCGATCCAGGGCTGATGGATATTGTCTTCCGGGCGAAAACGGCGCTCGTAAACGATGGCGAGCAGGCAATCCATGATGCCGTCGCACAGCGCCTCCAGAATTTCCACATCCGTGCGCTTGCCGTTCTTTTTCGGGTAGAGCTTGCCGCCTGAAAGACGGTCGAGATAGTGCATGATCGCCACGCTGTCATAGACCGAGCCGCCTCCATCCAGAAGCAGGACGGGAATCTTGCCGAGCGGATTGTTGTCCATCAGCGTTGCGGGCTCGGCATTGGTGTCGACGCGTACCGAGGTGATGTCGATGTCGAGATGGCGGGCGGCCATGCGCACCTTGGCGGAATAAGGGGAGGCGGGCGAGTAAAGCAGTTCCATGGTCAGGTCCTATGGGTTGTCGTCTGGGGACTGGAGTATTCAGTAAAACTGGATAGCGGTTTTATGTCTGGAAAATGTGTACAGACGAGAAATAGTGCGCATTCGACGCGCTCTAGCGAATGGGGATGATTTCTGCGGCGTTGGCGCGGCAGCCCTTGCGGTCAAGCTCTGGGCAATCGCGGAACGTCATGTCCCGGTTGAGGCAGATGCGTACTTCCTCAAGGCGTTTGCCGTCGCAGCTGATGGAGATGCTGCGTTTCGACAGGCCCGGATTGGCGTCGGTGAAAGCGGTTTCTATGGCGTCGGCGGACAGTGTGGAGGCCGCGGCGCCCGAGGCGATCTTTTCCGGCAGCCGGACGGCCTCGAAGGCGGCCCGCGTTGCCGAGAAATAATCCCTCTGCGACAGGCCGGAGCAGGAGCCGTGCTTGCGCCACTGGTGGCCGATCAGACCCATGGACGGCATGATATCGAACATGGTGCGGCCGATCGCGTCAGGAACACGCTCAGGCTCGCTGCTTTGGCAGAATTCGGGATAGCCGTCTTCGTTCTGCGGCCAAAGCCCGTGCACGACGAAACCGTAACGCCTGTCGCTGCCGCATTGCTGACGGTTACCCGAGCCTTCGGAACTGGCGCAGAAGGCCGGAGACCAGGACAAGGAAAGCACGTAGAAATCGAAACCCGTTCCGCGAGGTGCCGGATTATTGCCCGTATTTCTCCGTGGTGTCTCTTGCTGCGGGCGTCCCGCGGATTGCGACGAGGCTTGCGCCTGCTGATCGTTCACGGGTCCTTTCGGGGCGGGTTTTTCCTGTGCAAACCACAGCGCCGCAAGCGATAGAAGACCCAAGGCGATGAAACCTGCGTAACGTTTCATTCCGTGCACGTTCCCCGGAAACTGGACCACCTCACACCGCCGTCGGGCGACGATCCGGTCTTACATAAATTTGTGAACGAGGCAAACGGGCAAAAAGGTTGAAAGCTTCGCCGCATAACGAATAGAGTCGAACGAATCTTCCGCAAAAGACGGAAACAGGGCTGGGGGTAATAGGCGGCATGACCGCATGAAATTCAAGAAATACATCTGGCCCGTCGTTGGTTTTGCGACGATCGGTTTTTCCGCCTGGTTGCTCTTTCACGAATTGCGTGGCCTGTCGCTCGATGATCTCTGGGACAGCCTGAAAGCCATTCGCGTGCGGGACTGGCTGTGCTCGGGCCTTGCGACCCTGCTGGCCTATGCCGCGCTTGCCGGTTATGACCGCATCGCGCTGCAGCATCTTGGCCGCAAGGTGAACTGGTTCTTCATCACGCTCACCTCTTTCACCACCTATGCGCTGTCCCACAATGTCGGGGCCTCCGTATTTTCGGGAGCGGTGGTGCGATACAGGGCCTATACGTCCAAGGGACTGAGTGTCGCGGAAGTGGGCGTTCTCGTCGGCCTCTGCTCCTTCACCTTCCTCATCGGCACGATCATGCTCATCGGCCTGGTGCTGCTTTACGAGCCCGACATCACCGAACGGTTTACCGGAATCCTGCCCGTCGAAGCCTCCACGACCACGGGCGTCCTGCTGCTCCTTGTTGTCGGGCTTTATGTTCTCGGCAGCTTGCTCGGGCTGAAGCCCCTGAAAATCGGCTCTTTCGTGCTGCCTTACCCCGCGCCGAAGCTTGTTGCGCAACAACTCGTCATCGGCCCGATCGAGCTGATCGGCGCGGCGGGCATCATCTATTTCGCGCTGCCGGAAGCCGGAAATCCCGGTTATATGGTTATTCTCGGCATATTTCTGGTTTCCTTCTCAGCGGCGCTCATCTCGCATGCGCCGGGCGGACTGGGGGTGCTGGAGCTGGTCTTCGTCACCGGCCTGCCGGATATGAACCCGGCGGATGTGATCGCGGCGCTGCTGGTCTTCCGGCTGTTCTATCTCATCATCCCCTTCATCATGGCGCTGTTCGTGATCCTGTTCTTCGAACGATCACAGCTTGCGGCGGCGCAGAAAAGGGAAGGGTTGAGATAGCCCTCAGCTTTCTTCCGGCTTTTCCTCGCCGCGCAGCCAAAAGGCGCGCTGCGAGGCGAACCTGTCCTGCGCCAGCGTTGTCTTCAGGTAAGGCAGCAGCGTGTGCAACTCGTCCTTCAGCGTATAGGGCGGATTGACGATGATGAGGCCGGAGCCGCTCAGGCCGTCCAGCCGGTCGCTTCTGACTGACAGTTCCGCGCACAGCATCTTCGGAATGTCGAAGGATTGCAGCCGCTCATGGAAGTCCTTGATCGGCGCGCCTTTCTTCAGGGGATACCACAGGCAATAGGTGCCGGTGGAAAAACGCCGATAGGCCTTGTTCAGGCCATCGGCCAGACGCTGATATTCATTCTCAAGCTCGAACGGCGGATCAACGAGGATGAGGCCGCGCTTTTCCTTCGGCGGCAGATGCGCGCCGAGCGACAGCCAGCCATCCAGCTCGGTGACGCGAACCTGATAATCGCCCTCGAAGAGCCGTGCCAGAGCGCGGCTGTCATCCGGGTGCAGTTCCATTGCCGAAAGCCGGTCCTGCGGGCGAAACAGCATGCGTGCGAGTTTTGGCGAACCGGGATAAAATTTCACGCCGCCTTCCGGGTTGAGTTCCTTCACGGCGTCAAGATAGGGCTCCAGCAATTCGGCAATGGGGGCGGGCAGATCACCCACCATCAGCTTGCCGATGCCGGTCTGCCATTCGCCCGTCTTCTGCGCCTCTTCCGAGGTCAGGTCGTAAAGACCGATGCCGGCATGGGTGTCCAGCACCCGAAAAGCCTTGTCCTTGTTCTGCAGGTAGCGCACGAGGCGGGCGAGAACGGCATGTTTGAGGACATCCGCGAAATTGCCGGCGTGATAGATGTGGCGGTAGTTCATGGATATGTCTCGCTTGCGGCTTGTCGGGGTGAATGGTCAGGATGAATATTCTTGATGGACGTCACTTCGGCCTTTTTGCCGCATCGTTGATGCAATATACAAAAGACATGAACGTTGCGACCCCGATTTCCGCTGAAAAAGCCGCCCCGAAGCCCGAAGTTCGTATCGGACACACGGTTTGCCCGCATGACTGTCCGAGCGCCTGCGCGCTGGAGGTCGACATCAATGCCGATGGCCGGATCGGCCGCGTGCGCGGGGCCAACGCCAATACTTACACCGCCGGCGTGATCTGCGCCAAGGTGGCGCGTTATTCCGAGCGCATCTATCATCCCGGCCGATTGCTGACCCCGAAGCGCCGCAAGGGCGCGAAGGGGGCGGGCGACTGGCAGGAAATTTCCTGGGAAGCTGCTCTGGACGAGGTGGCGGACGCTTTTGTCAAGGCTGAAGCGCGGCACGGCGCCGAAGCCATCTGGCCCTATTTCTACGCCGGCACCATGGGGCAGGTGCAGCGCGATTCCATCGAGCGGCTGCGCCACGCCAAGAAATATTCCGGCTTCTTCGGATCGATCTGCACCAACATGGCCTGGACCGGCTACGTGATGGGCACCGGCGCACTGCGTGGCCCCGATCCGCGCGAGATCGCCAAGGCCGATGTCGTCGTCATCTGGGGTACCAACGCGGTCGCCACGCAGGTCAATGTCATGACCCATGCGGTGAAAGCCCGCAAGGAGCGCGGCGCGAAGATCGTCGTGGTCGATATCTACGACAATCCGACCATGAAACAGGCGGATATGCGCCTCGTTGTCCGCCCCGGCACGGACGCGGCGCTCGCCTGCGCCGTGATGCACATCGCCTTCCGCGACGGTTACGCCGATCGTGATTACATGGCGCGCTTCGCCGATGATCCGGCCGGGCTTGAGGCGCATCTGAAGACGAAGACGCCGCAATGGGCCTCGGAAATCACCGGTCTTTCCGTCGACGAGATCGAGGATTTCGCCCGGCTGGTCGGCACCACGAAAAAGACCTTCTTCCGGCTTGGATATGGTTTTGCCCGCCAGCGCAACGGCGCTGTCGCCATGCATGCGGCCCTTTCCATCGCCACCGTCCTCGGCTCCTGGCAATATGAGGGCGGCGGCGCTTTCCACAATAATGGCGATATCTTCCGGCTCAACAAGTCGGAGCTGATGGGCAGTTCTTACGCCGACCCCGAGGTGCGCCAGCTCGACCAGTCGCAGATCGGCCGTGTGCTGACCGGAGACGCTGAAGCGCTGCGCCACGGCGGCCCGGTGACGGCGCTGCTGATCCAGAATACCAATCCCGTCAATGTCGCGCCCGAACAGCGGCTGGTGAAACAGGGTTTCCTGCGCGACGATCTCTTCGTCGCCGTGCATGAGCAATTCATGACCGAAACGGCTGAGGTGGCCGATATCGTGCTGCCTGCCACCATGTTCCTTGAACATGACGACATCTACCGCGCCGGCGGCCAGAACCACATTCTGCTTGGTCCGAAACTGGTGGAGCCGCCCGAAACGGTGCGCACCAACCTCTTCGTCATCGAAGAACTGGCGAAACGTCTCGGTGTCGACCATATGCCGGGCTTTGGCCTTTCGGCCCGTGATCATGTCGACCGTATGCTCAAAGTCAGCGGCTGGGGCGATTTCGACACGCTGGCGGAAGAAAAATGGATCGATGCGCAGCCCTCCTTCGAGGTGGCGCACTATCTCGAAGGTTTCGGTTACGGTGACGGCAAATTCCGTTTTAGCCCCGAATGGGCGACCGGGCCATCTCCGAACAAGCCGCCGAAAAACATCGGCGTCATGGGGCCGGTCTCGCAATTCCCGAAATTCCCGGATCAGGTCGACGTCATCGAAACCGTGGATGGCGATCATCCGTTCCGGCTGGCGACATCGCCGGCGCGGAATTTCCTGAACTCCACCTTCGCGGAAACGAAGACATCCGTGCAGAAGGAAGGCCGCCCGGAATTGATGATCTGTCCCGAGGATGCCGCCACCAGCGGTATCGCCGATGGCGACGTCGTCCGCATCGGCAATGGCCGCGGTGAAGTGCGGCTCCACGCGAAAATCGTGGAGGGAGCAAGACCGGGCGTGCTGATTGCCGAAGGGCTGTGGCCCAACAAGGCGCATCTGGATGGCGAGGGCATCAATGTGCTGACCGGCGCCGATGCCGTTGCGCCTTATGGCGGCGCGGCATTCCACGACAACAAGGTGTGGCTCCACCGCGACGATGAGAGCCGCGAGGCTTGATATTGCGCCGCAACACGGGCAGGCTGAAATCCCACGACAGGCAAGGACATATCCGGTGACACAGACGCAGGCGAAAAACGTTCCGGCCGACACGGACGCGGGCAGAATCCGGCTGGTGGAAAAGGAAACGGTGTGGAAGGGCTTCGTGCATATGCAGAAGCTCGTTTTCGACCAGCGCATGCCTGATGGTAAAACGATCCGCATTGTCCGGGAAGTCCACGACCACGGCAGCGCGGCCGCCATTCTCCTTTACGACCCGAAGCGCGACAGCGTGGTGCTGGTGCGCCAGTTTCGCCCCGCCGCCTTCGTGAACGGCGACCCAAGCTTCATGATCGAAGTGCCGGCAGGGCTCCTCGATGACGACGATGCGGCGCATGCCATCCGCCGCGAGGCAATGGAAGAATCCGGCTACGCGGTCGAAAAGGTTGATTACCTCTTCGACATGTATGCCAGCCCCGGCACGCTGACGGAAAAGGTCAGCCTCTTCGTCGCCCGTATCGATCTCGACGTACAGGCCGGCAGCGGCGGCGGGCTGGAGGACGAAGGCGAGGATCTGGAGGTTCTGACCTACGGACTGGACGAGGCCTTTGCGATGATCGCATCGGGTGAAATCACCGATTCCAAGACGATCATTCTCCTGCAATGGGCGATGTTAAATCGCGCCCGGCTTTGACCAAATCCTAGAAGAACTCGACGTTTTCCAGCTTTGCGGCAGCCGCGAGCTTCCTGTCCTGAGTTGCCAAAGGCGCGTTGCGCGAAATCGCGAGCGACAGATAGGCGGCGTCATAAGCGGAAAGGGCGTGTTTCTGCGCCAGGCGAATGATCGACACATGATCGGCGCTTGATGAAAGCGTAATCGGCAGGCTGGCAAAACGCATTAGAATTGCAAAGATGTCATCCGCTGAAATACGCTTTCGGCGTTCGGCCGAAAGTAGTATGTTGCGCAGCTCGTGCGATAGAAGATCGGGTGCGAAAGCGTCCTGTGTTTCCAGCCGCGCAAGAGCCTCTTCGGCAACTGCGCCGTCCTCGTCAAGCAGGAACCACGCCGCTACAACCGAGGCGTCCACAACGACGGCCATTACCTGCGGCCTTCCTCTTTCCACGTTCTGATTTCATCTGCCGTTGTCTTGGTTCTTTGCGACCGCTCTGCGCGTATCGCGGCGATGAGCCTTTGGCGGGATTGGGTATCTATCGCCTTGACGAGGCGCGCCACAGGCTCATTTCCACGCGCAATAACGACCTCTTCTCCCGCCTCGACCTTGGTCAGAAGCTCCGAAAGGTGTGTTTTTGCTTCACCGACTTTGATCGTAATCGTCATGGCAGCCATGGCCTCGCTCATATCCCTTATCATATTAAGAGCGCCACGGAAGTTGGTCAAGTGGTTGGCCAAGTGCGTCGGATCGATCTCTTTTCGACGGTCGCCCTCGAAATCAGAAGCGCCCTTTGACGCCCATCCCCACGAAAATCGACTGCAAGTCACCGCCGCCGGCATTCTTTTCCGATGACAGGTTGCCAGCGCCCGCACCGCTATAGTGGGTGTCTCCGCGTCCGAGGCTGGTATAGTCATACGCGCCGTCGAGATAGATCGAGGCGTTCTCGGTCAGGTCATAGGCGACGCCCGCCTTCACCCCGAACATGCCGGCAACGTCGAATTTGTCGGTGAAGCGCATGTCGCGCAGCCAGTGATCGTCCGTCGCCTTGCCGTAGACCATGGCGCCACCTTCGAGGCCCAGATTGAGCGACCAGTTGCCGAACCTCTGGCCGCCCGTCAGGTTACCGTAGAAGACAGGGATTTGCTGGCGATAGGTGATTCCCTTGAGGCCATCCTTGAATTTGCCCGAGAGATCACGGGGGGAGAAAACGCTGTAAACGGCGTTGCCGCCATAGGCCGACCATTGCACATCCGTATAACGAAAGCCGACGCCGGCGCTGAGATATTGCTGCGGATCGTCCAGCAACATGCGATTGAGTTCGAGGTTTCCCGAAAAATAATGGTCGAGCCGCGTGTCGTCATGCTGAGAACGGTGGCTCCAATTGTCCTTGGAGCTGTCTCTGGAAAAAGGCCAGACCCAGTCATAGTCGGTCATGTAGCCATCGCCTTCAAAGCCGACGCGGCCTTCCGCCTTGACGCGCCAGCCGGGCGCAAGTTCAAGCCCGAGCGAGCCGCGCAATGCCACGGCGTTTTTGGTTTCCCATTCGAGTTCGCTCAGCTTGCGGCCACCGATATGGACGGTTTCCGTTGCTCGAAGATTGAGAACACCGGCATCAACTGAGGCTGTAATGCCACTTTGCTCAGCCGCGACAGGCAGGCTGGCGCCCGCCAGCAGAACAACCGAAAGCGGCAGGGAAAATCTCGAAAATGGCATAATCGCTCCTGAATGACCGGAGGACCCGAAATAAGGGCCGCTGCGAGCATTAAAGGTGATTATGGTAAATGATCGGTTTATTTTTGCAAAAATACCAATTCAGGTATTTTTGTACTTTAGGAATAACTCTATCAGGAGGCGGAAATGAGGTTGGAATACTCAGTTCTACTTTCACTGCCGGTGAAGACCGCCTTGCCGTCTTCCATTCGCACCTTGCCTTCGGCAAGCTGCTTCAGGGTCAGCGGATAGAGCTGGTGCTCTACGGTCAGGATCCGTGCCGCGAGGGTGTCGGCCGTATCGCCGAAAACAACCGGTACCGCACCCTGCGCGATGGTCGGGCCTTCATCCATGCCTTCGGTGACGAAATGCACGGTGCAGCCGGAAATCTTCATGCCGCTGTCGATGGCGCGCTGATGGGTGTGCAGGCCGGGGAAAAGCGGCAGCAGGGAAGGGTGGATATTGATGATGCGGCCTTCATAGGGGGCAATGAAATCCCCCGATATCAGTCGCATGTAACCGGCAAGGCAGATGATATCAGGCGCAATCTCGCCAAGTGCGGCCAGTATGGCGCCCTCATGCTCCGCCTTGCTGGGATAAGTCTTGCGTTCGAAGACCAGCGTCGGAATACCGAGATCCCGTGCCTTTTCCAGCCCGCCCGCAGATGCCTTGTCCGAAATCACGCAGACGATTTCCGCCGGAAAATCCACCGCCTGGCAGGCCTTGGCCAGCGCCACCATGTTGGAGCCGCTGCCGGAAATGAAAACGACGACGCGTTTGCGGCCGGACGAGAAGGCGGCGCTCATCATAGGCCGAGAGTGCCCTTGTAGATCGTACCGTGTGCACCTTCTTCGCGGGCGACCATGCGGCCGAGCGGGAAGACGGTCTCGCCTTCCGCCGTCAGGGCGTCGGTGACCTTCTCGGCATTTTCAGCCGAAACGACCACAATCATGCCGACGCCGCAATTGAAGGTACGCAGCATTTCCTTCGGCTCGACGCCGCCGGTTTTTGCGAGCCACGAGAAGACGGCCGGAACCTTGATCGCGTCGAGATCAATCTCGGCGGCGAGATGCTTGGGCAGAACGCGCGGAATGTTTTCGGGGAAACCACCGCCGGTGATGTGCGCCAGCGCCTTCAGTGCGCCGGTCTCGCGGATCGCCTTCAAAAGCGGCTTCACATAGATGCGGGTCGGCGTCAGCAGCGCTTCGCCAAGCTTCTTGCCATCCGCGAAGGGGGCAGGGGCGTCCCAGCCAAGACCGGAGACCGAAACGATCTTGCGCACCAGCGAAAAGCCGTTGGAGTGAACGCCGGAGGAAGAAAGGCCGAGAATGACGTCGCCTTCGGAAATATCGCCGGCCGGCAGAAGCTGGCCGCGCTCGGCAGCACCTACGGCAAAACCCGCGAGATCGTAGTCGCCATCGGAATACATGCCGGGCATTTCAGCGGTTTCGCCGCCGATCAGCGCGCAGCCGGATTCGCGGCAACCGGCGGCAATGCCGGAAACGATGGCGGCGCCCTGATCCGGGTTCAGCTTGCCGGTTGCGAAATAATCGAGGAAGAACAGCGGTTCTGCGCCCTGGACAACGAGATCGTTGACGCACATGGCGACGAGATCAATGCCGACGGTGTCGTGGTAGTCAGCGTCGATGGCGATCTTCAGCTTGGTGCCGACGCCGTCATTGGCGGCCACCAGAACCGGATCGGTGAAGCCTGCGGCCTTCAGATCGAACAGGCCGCCGAAGCCGCCGATTTCGCCATCCGCGCCGGGACGCCGCGTCGAACGCACCGCCGGTTTGATCTTTTCGACCATCAGGTTGCCGGCGTCGATATCCACACCTGCATCACTATAGGTAAGACCGTTCTTGCCCGACTGGCTCATGGCTCTCGTCTCCGCTGGTTCCTTTGGCGTCGCCATTCGCACGGGACGGGACCTGATGCAAGGGTTTGAGTGGCAAAAGCTCCGGTTTTTAACGGCTTTGGCGGGGCTTGCCGGATTGAGTGCTCACGATGGCTGCGGAGCGGCGCGACAGACGAGATTGAGCAGGCCGTCATTGGAGGTATCGGAATTTTCCTCTATCGGCCGACCGTTTTCGCCATAACGCGCGACGATCTCCAAGCCCGCCGCTTCCAGCTGCCGGGTCTGGGCGGCAAGGTCGATGAAATAAAACAGGCCGCTCCAGCGGTGCGCCTGATCCGCGAGAATTGCATATTCCGGCGTCCGCCTTGTCTGAGGTTGCAGACGCAGATAGTTGATCCAGCTTTGCGGATGCAGCGAATTCACCACCTCGCGCGGGTGCCAGGAACGCCGATGCAGCGGCATGCCGCCAGCCCGCTTCCATTGCCGGTTATGAAACGAAAAGATGAAGTAACCGCCCGGTGACAGAATGCTTCGGACGGCATTGATGATGGCAAGCCGGTCCTCATGGCCGAAGGCGCTTAAGATGGCGAGCGCGCCGAGCACGCAATCGAAACGCCCCGCGCCGAATTGGTCGATCGCCCGCACATCCATGTCCAGAAACGTGGCAGCGGGAAAATTGCGCCGCGCAAGCGCAAGCATGGGCTGCGAGCGGTCGATACCGATATATTCACCCACCAGCGGCAGAAGCGGCTTCGTCGTTCGGCCGGTGCCGACGCCGAGATCCAGCAGCCGCTTGCCCGCATAGGCATGGCGGAACTGATCGAGAATGATGCGTTCAGCAGGGTAAAGCTGCTGGTTGTCGTACCATTCGGCAACTTCGGGATTATCGAAGAGACCGGCATTATAGTCCGCGATGCCATTTTCACTGGTACTTTGCATCGTGCCTCCGGCCACCGGGCGTGAAGGGGCGACGCTGGCCCGCCCGGCAATATTTGATAGTTGTCTAATATTTTCCGCCGGTCAACCTGCCGTTGCGAGGGGTTGACCGGAAATGAGGGATTTTATCGCTGTGCGGGCAGTCTCCTTCTGCCGGCGTGCCAAAGCGCCGGTCTTGACCATGTGCACATGCCCATCCTATCTCCATCATGGGCAGTGACGGTACGGCGACAAAGGATGAACGGATGCAACCCCATGTGAGTGGTATGAACCTGCGTCGGCAGGTGTTTTTCTGGATCGGCGTGCTTGCCGTCTTTATCCTTTTCCTGATGGTCTTCAGCTCCATTCTCCTGCCTTTCGTGGCGGGCATGGCGCTTGCCTATTTTCTCGATCCGGTGGCCGACTGGCTGGAGCGGCGCGGCTTGAGCCGGTTGATGGCGACCGTCGTCATCCTCGTCTCCTTCGTGCTGATCTTCGCGCTGTCGCTCATCATCATCATTCCGCTGATTGCCGCTCAGGCCTCGGAATTCATCACGCGCATTCCGCAATATATCTCGTCGCTGCAGCAGCTGATCGCCGGCGCGGATACCAACCTCCTGCCGGATTGGGTGAGCAGCCAGATCAACTCGGTAAAGGAGAACTTTTCAAAGCTCCTGACGGAGGGCGCGGGCTTCATCGGCACGCTTTTGACGCAGATATGGAACTCCGGCAAATCGCTGGTCGATGTCATGTCGCTGCTGGTCGTCACGCCCGTCGTCGCCTTCTACCTCCTGCTCGACTGGGACCGGATGATCGACAAGGTCGACAGCTGGATACCGCGCGACTATGTCCATACCGTCCGCCAGATCGCCCGCGACATGGACAAGACCATTGCCGGTTTCGTGCGCGGGCAGGGGTCGCTCTGCATCATTCTCGGGGTTTATTACGCCGTCGGCCTGTCGCTGGTGGGCTTGAATTTCGGCCTGCTGATCGGCCTTTTTTCGGGTCTAATCAGCTTCGTTCCCTATATCGGATCCATGGTCGGCCTCATCCTCGCCGTCGGCGTCGCCATCGTGCAATTCTGGCCGGACTATATTTATGTCTTTCTGACGCTCGTCGTGTTCTTTTCCGGCCAGTTCATCGAAGGCAACATCCTGCAGCCGAAGCTTGTCGGCAAAAGCGTCGGCCTGCATCCGGTCTGGCTGATGTTCGCCCTCTTCGCTTTCGGTGCGCTTTTCGGTTTCGTCGGGCTTCTCGTGGCGGTGCCGGCTGCGGCGGCGGTCGGCGTGCTTGTCCGCTTCGCCTTGTCGCGGTATCTTGAAAGCGATCTTTACCATGGGCATGCCGCCAACCTTCCCTGGGACACAAATACTGCCCCGGAAGAAGGGGAAACATCCTCCGGCAAGGTTGACTCTCAGAGCTGACGATGACTGACCAAATCAAAACCGACAATGCCCGGTCGAAGGCCGAGCAGCTGCCGCTCGCATTCTCGCACCAGTCCGCTTCCGGCAGGGACGATCTCCTCGTCTCCGCCTCGCTTGCGGCTGCCGTCAGCCCCATCGATGAGTGGCCGAACTGGCGCTCGCCCGTCGTCGTGCTCGCCGGGCCGCCGGGCTCGGGAAAATCGCATCTCGCCAATATCTGGAAAAATATCAGCGACGCGCGAGACATTCACCCCCAAGCCGGCGCGGATGCTGCGCGCGCGGCCGAAACGGGACCGGTTCTTTTCGAAGATGCCGACCGGCGCGGTTTCGACGAGACCGAGCTCTTCCATGTCATCAACAGCGTGCGCCAGCATGGCACGACGCTTTTGATGACCAGCCGGCAATGGCCGGCGGCATGGCCGGTGACGCTGCCGGACCTGCGCTCTCGCCTGAAAGCCGTGACGGTGGTGGAAACCGGTGAACCGGACGAAGGGCTGCTCGCGCAGGTGCTGGTGAAACTCTTCGCCGACCGGCAGCTTTACATGGATGACAAACTCATAGGTTACATCGTCAATAGAATGGAGCGTTCGCTCGATACGGCGCAGACGATCGTGGACCGGATCGACCGGCTGGCGCTTGCGCGTGGAACGAGAATTACACGTCCGCTGGTAGCTGAGGTCCTCAATGCGATGGACAATGCGAGAGCGGATAGCGGACTGGACGTCGATTGACTGTCACAGTTCCGTCGTCAAACTGTTATACGGGCAAGAAGGACGATCGCGCGATGCAGCAGGATCACGGGACGGAAATAGGTCAGGGGATGGAACAGGGAATGGACGCTATCGCGCAGGACGACTTCAACAAGGTTCAGCCGGTGACTGAGGGCGAGAGCCTTTGGGACAGCCCGGCGCGTTTCATCAACCGCGAATTTTCCTGGCTCCAGTTTAATCGCCGCGTTCTCGAGGAAACGCTGAACACGGATCACCCGCTTCTGGAGCGTCTGCGTTTCCTTTCCATCTCGGCCGCCAATCTCGATGAATTCTTCATGGTCCGCGTCGCCGGTCTTGAAGGCCAGGTACGTCAGAAGATCACCGTCAAGACGCCCGACGGCAAGACGCCGGCCGAGCAGCTCGAAGATATTCTGAAGGAAATCGACAATCTGCAGATGGAGCAGCAGGCTTCGCTTGCCGTTCTGCAGCAATATCTCGCCAAGGAAGAAATCTTCATCGTCCGGCCTGCCGCACTCTCCGAAGCGGATCGGACCTGGCTGGGCACGGAATTCGAAGAACGTATCTTCCCGGTGCTGACGCCGCTGTCCATCGACCCTGCGCACCCATTCCCCTTCATTCCGAACCTCGGTTTCTCGATGGGCCTGCAGCTCGACAGCGTCAACGGCCGCGAGCCGATGACGGCGTTGTTGCGTCTTCCGACCGCGCTCGACCGCTTCGTTCGTTTGCCGGATGAGAAAAACGCCATCCGCTACATCACGCTTGAAGATGTGGTCGGCCTGTTCATTCACCGGCTTTACCCGGGCTATACCGTCAGAGGTTTCGGCACGTTCCGCATCATCCGCGACAGCGATATCGAGGTGGAAGAAGAGGCGGAAGATCTGGTCCGTTTCTTTGAAAGCGCGCTGAAGCGCCGCCGCCGCGGTTCCGTTATCCGCATCGAGACCGACAGCGAAATGCCGCAGTCGCTGCGCCAGTTCGTGGTGCACGAACTTGGCGTGCCTGATAATCGCGTCGCCGTTCTGCCCGGCCTTCTCGCGCTCAACACCATTTCGGAAATCGTCCGCGCGCCGCGCGACGACCTGAAATTCGAGCCTTACAACGCCCGTTTCCCCGAGCGCGTGCGCGAACATGCCGGCGATTGCCTTGCCGCCATCCGCGAAAAGGACATGGTGGTTCACCACCCCTATGAAAGCTTCGACGTGGTCGTGCAGTTCCTGCTGCAGGCCGCGCGCGATCCCGAAGTGCTCGCCATCAAGCAGACGCTTTACCGCACCTCTAATGACAGCCCGATCGTTCGCGCGCTGATCGATGCGGCGGAAGCCGGTAAATCCGTCACCGCGCTGGTGGAGTTGAAGGCGCGTTTCGACGAAGAGGCGAACATCCGCTGGGCGCGCGACCTCGAACGCGCCGGCGTGCAGGTCGTCTTCGGCTTCATCGAACTCAAGACCCATGCCAAGATGTCGATGGTGGTGCGTCGCGAGGACGGCAAGCTCCGGACCTATTGCCACCTCGGCACCGGCAACTATCACCCGATCACGGCCAAGATTTACACCGATCTGTCCTTCTTCACCTGCAACCCGAAGATCGCCCACGACATGGCGAATATCTTTAACTTCATCACGGGTTACGGTGAGCCGGAAGAGGGCATGAAGCTGGCGATTTCGCCCTATACGCTGCGCGCACGTATCGTAAAGCACATCAATGAAGAGATCGAGCACGCCAAGCGCGGTGCGCCGGCGGCGATCTGGATGAAGATGAATTCGCTGGTCGACCCTGAAATCATCGATTCCCTTTACCGCGCAAGTGCTGCGGGCGTGGAGGTCGATCTCGTTGTACGCGGCATCTGCTGCCTGCGCCCGCAGGTGCCCGGCCTGTCGGATAATATCCGCGTCAAATCCATCGTCGGCCGCTTCCTCGAACACAGCCGCATCTTCTGCTTCGGCAATGGTTTCGGCCTGCCGTCGGACAAGGCGCTGGTCTATATCGGCTCGGCCGACATGATGCCGCGCAACCTTGATCGGCGCGTGGAAACGCTTGTCCCGCTCACCAATCCCACGGTGCACGAGCAGGTTCTTTCACAGATTATGCTGGGCAATCTCATTGACAACCAGCAGAGCTACGAGATACTTGCGGACGGAACGTCGAGGCGCATCGAGGTGCGTAAAGGCGAAGAACCGTTCAACGCGCAGCACTATTTCATGACCAATCCCAGCCTTTCCGGACGTGGTGAAGCCCTGAAATCCAGTGCGCCCAAATTGATTGCCGGGTTGATTTCGTCCCGCAAGAAACAGGCTGAATGACTCGATCAGAAGCACAGGGGCGGCTGACCGGCCTTGCCCCCGTTTCCGTCATAGATATTGGTTCGAACTCCGTTCGTCTTGTTGTATATGAAGGTCTTTCCCGCGCGCCCGCGGTGCTGTTCAACGAAAAGGTCCTGTGCGGCCTTGGCAAGGGACTGGCGCTGACGGGCCGCATGCATGAGGAAGGCGTCAGCCGGGCGCTGATGGCGCTCAGGCGTTTTCATGTACTTTCCGAGCAGGCGCAGGCGCAGAAGCTTTATGTGCTGGCGACGGCGGCGGCGCGTGAAGCGGAAAACGGCCCGGATTTCATCCGTGAGGCCGAAGCCATTCTCGGCTGCGAGATCGAGGTGTTGTCAGGCGAAAAGGAAGCGCTTTATTCCGCCTATGGCGTGATCAGCGGTTTCCATGATCCAGACGGCATCGCGGGTGACCTCGGTGGCGGTTCGCTCGAACTCATCGACATAAAGGGCAAGAGCTGCGGCCAGGGCATCACCCTGCCGCTCGGCGGCCTGCGGCTGTCGGAACAGTCGGATGGCTCGCTGGAAAAGGCGACGACCATCGCCAGAAAACATGTCAAATCCTTTGCGAAGCTGTTGGCGGCGGGCGAGGGGCGCACCTTCTATGCAGTCGGCGGCACCTGGCGAAACATTGCCAAGCTGCACATGGAAATATCAGGCTATCCGCTGCACATGATGCAGGGTTATGAATTGCCGCTCGAGGAAATGCTGAATTTTCTCGAGGAGGTCATCGTCTCCCGGGACAGCAAGGACCCGGCCTGGCAGGCGGTTTCCAAGAACCGCCGTTCGCTTCTGCCGTTTGGCGCCATCGCCATGCGCGAAGTTCTGAAGGCGATGAAACCGGCAAAGATCGCCTTCTCTGCGCAGGGTGTGCGCGAAGGTTATCTCTATTCGCTGTTGACGGAAGCCGAGCGTGAATCCGATCCGCTGCTGGTCGCGGCTGATGAACTTGCCATTCTGCGCGCCCGCTCGCCGGAACATGCGCGCGAATTGGCGGACTGGAGCGGCCGCACCTTTCCGGTTTTCGGCGTCGACGAGACGGAAGAGGAAAGCCGTTACCGGCAGGCGGCCTGCCTTCTCGCCGATATCAGCTGGCGCGCCCATCCGGATTATCGTGGCCTGCAGGCGCTCAACATCATCGCCCATTCCTCCTTCGTGGCGATCACCCATCCCGGCCGCGCCTATATTGCGCTCGCCAATTATTATCGCTTCGAGGGTCTGAACGACAACGGCACCACCGAGCCGCTCGCGGCGATGGCGGGCGACCGGTTGCAGGAACTTGGCAAGTTGCTCGGCGGCCTGCTGCGCGTGGTTTATCTTTTCTCGGCCTCGATGCCCGGTGTCGTTGACCACCTGAAATTCCGCAAGTCCGACAATCCGGATCTTGATCTCGAATTCGTGGTGCCGCACGATTATTGCGATTTCGCCGGCGAGCGGCTGGACGGGCGTTTGCAGCAGCTGGCGAAGCTGACCGGCAAGCGGCTGGCATTCGTGTTCGAGTAAAGAACGGGAACGATCTGTTTTGCGGCGCAGGCTAGGACCAGCGCTCGCAAAAGGCTTCGATATCGTTCGACTGAAAGTCGGAAAGCCGCGCCATGATCGTTTCGAATGGCCAGTCCCACCAGGCGATGGACGTAAGCTTTTCCGCGATGGATCGCGAAAACCGCTCGCGGATGATTTTCGCGGGCACACCGCCGACAATGGTGTAGGGCGGCACATCCTTGGTGACGACGGCGCCGGCGGCGAGCACTGCCCCGTCCCCGACCGTTACGCCTGGCAGGACGATAACCCCGTGACCGATCCAGACATCGTGACCGATAATGGCGCGGTCCTGCTTGCGCTGGTCGAAAAAGGCGTCGTCGCGCACCGCATCGGCAGAGTAATATTCCGGGCAGTAGCTGAAACGATGCATGGATGGCCGGTCCATCGGATGGTTCGGCGCGCCTATCCGGACCTCCGCAGCGATGGCGCAGAATTTTCCGACGATCGCGTCACCGACCATGCAGCGGGGTCCAAGGTAGGAATAATTCCCGAGTTCGACATTGTGCAGGGATGTATCCGCCAGAATTTCGCAGCACTCGCCGACGTTTGAATCTCTTATGCTCGCCGTCGCATGGATGACGGTTTCTGCGATTTTCGGGCGCTTGATTTGCAAAGACGAATCCATTCCAGCCTCCAGATTTGCGCTTGCTTAACCGGGGATGATGAAAGACCTGTGACGTGGATAGACAAAGCGGTTCAATAAAACCGGCTGCTCACTCGTCAATGCGCATCATGCGGTTTGCCCGGGAGAGCGAAATCCTGTTTTTACGGGCGTATGTCACTCATTGGAGATATTGGCGGCGGGATCTCGTTTCTTCCAGTAGTGTTCGGTGATGTTTTGAGCGTTTCGAATGATGTGACCAGCGATTTCAGGGTCTCCGCCCTCGAATGTTTCCGGATCGGCGCCGCATAACAGCAGGAAGAGCTGCTGATGAGCGACAGCGACAAAATAATCGCTGGGCGGTGGCTGCATGTCTGAATCGACAGCCTGGAATGCCTCGGCGACCTCTTTGCTGGCGCGCTCAAGCGCTGCGTGAATGGTGGCCATCATTGCCGCTTCCTTGCGCTGCAATATGTCCTGAACCTGCCGCTCCGCCGGTGTCAGAACCGGGCAACTCTCGCTCATCGAATGTCTCTCCTGTCGGTGCAACCATTTCGCTGAGCGATATTATCGCATGGATTGTGTCCGCTTTACGGGAAAGATTGAAATGATGGTGCTGAAGCATGGCGCAATGATTGACCACATACCGGGTTCGCGGGCGAAACGGCAATGGGCTGGCACTGCTTTGCAAACGGCTCAGCCGTGCCCCAGTGCTTTCCGGATGCAGGCGCTGAGATAGGCATATTGCAGGGGCGTTATCGTCGCCATGGCTTCCGTGCGGCTGGCAAGTCTGTCCTGGTAACCGACAGGAATATCGAACTGGCTGAAGGTGAAATCCCAGCGGGTGCCTTCAAGGATATTGTAAAAATGGTCGGCGCCGCTGACGGCGGTTTTGGCAAGCTCGCCGCCGAAAATATCCTGCACCACCAGCGCGGTGACGCTGCCTTGTCCTCTGGCGGGGTTTTCGCGTGACCAGAGGCTGCTGGTCTCACCCGACCAGCTTTTCTTCAGGGCGTAATAAAGTCTCTCTGCGTGGTCCTGCATCAAACGTCTTCTTTTCCGCAAGCATGTTTCGGTTGGAATACGAGAATCGGAACGGAGCGCCATGCAGACCATCTGGTCTACCGGGCGCTCCGTCCGGATCATTTGCAGCTGCCAGGGCGATTGGCAGCGGCCGTGGTCTTACTTCGCGTCGAGCAGGTCCTTGACCTCAAGCAGGACGAACTCGTTGTCGTCAGCCTTGTCCAGAGCGCGGCCGGCCGAGAAGGGCAGGTTGTTGTCGTTGCCGACGATGATATGTGTGGCATCGACGCGATCGACATTCTCGATGGTGACGAAAGGCATGTCGTAATAGCCATTGCCGCCACCCTGACGCTTCTTGTTATCAGGATCGGAGATTTTCAGAAGATCGATATAGCCGATCTTGCGCGCGGCCTTGCCGACATTGGCGTCATTGAATTCGATCTTGTAGATGCGCTTCACCTTGGAAGGCACGGCAACGCAGTTTGCTTCCGGCTTCTTCGGGTCGGCGCAGGCCTTGTCGGCGGTGCCGGCGCCATTGTCACGCTCGATGACCAGCGCGGTGCTGTCATCCAGCATGTTGAAGTCACCGATGGCTTCGCCGCCCTGCGCCAGCGGATAGAGCCACGTGCGGCCGGTCCATTCCTTCTTGGCGGTATCGAGCTCGATGATGCGCAGTGCGGTTGCGCCGTCCTCGGTCTTCTCCACCTGGCCGTCAGCCATGTAAAGCGGGCCTTCCAGCAGGCCGTAGAGCTTGGAGCCGTCCTTGGAGAGCGCCATGCCTTCATAACCGCCCGAGCGCTTCAGGTTGAAGGCCGGCATCTTCTGCGTGGGGTTGCCGGGCAGGGCAAGGGTGGGGTGATCGGGAGACTTCACCTCGATGTCGCCAGCCTTGGTGGAGACCACGTCGGTCAGCTTGCCGTCACGGGTAAATTTCAGGATGTAGGGCCCGAATTCCTCGCCGACCCAGAAACCATCGGCAACGGGCTGAATGGATTCGACGTCGAAATCGGCGCCCGTCAGGTAACGCTTGCTCGAACCTTCGAGAACGATGGGGAAAGGCGCCTTCATGTCGGGATCGGAGAGGAACACGGTTTCAAGCGCGTTGACCTTGCCGGCGTCCCAGTCGAACTTCAGATGGTGAAGCATCAGCATGGCGTCGCTGGAATTGAGCTTGGAGCCAAAGCCATTGTCGGAAAGGCTCCAGAAGCTGCCGTCGGGCATGGCCTTGATGCCGGAAAAACCCTGCATCGGCTGGCCGTTGAACGGCATGGAAAGGCCGGTCAGGCGCACGCCATCCTTGCCGGGCACGGTGCCGAGACCTTCGGCGCGCTTGCGATCAGCGGTCGTGAACTTGGCGGAGGTCTTGAGATGTTCAGGCGCGTCAGCAGGTGCTGCGATGATGGTATTGGCCGGCAGGATGGCGTGGGAGACCAGCTTTGCCGGAAATTCCTGTTCCGCCGCATGCGACGCGGAGGCGAGCGCAAGAATGGCGCAGGATGCAAAAAGAATGTGCTTCATGATGGAGACCCCTCTCAATACCTGTTGAAGATAGGATTGAGGCGATAGGGTCGTCGCATGACAGGCAGGTGATTGCCGTTTGAAGCTTTGATGAATTTTGATGACGGCCGTAGCGGTAAATGGAACGGCGCGGCATTTTGCAGCCGTTTACCCCTTAAACCACAGGGGGCTGGTATTGGCTGAGTGTGCAGACGCCCAGCGTCTGGCCACGACCTTTCACGGCATGTTCGCCCAGATATTCGCTGCGAACGCCTTTCGGAAGCACCAGCTGATGAGCGAGGTCTGCCGATATGAGCACCGGATGACCGAGCATCTTGCTGAGCGATTCGAGACGCGATGTGGTGTTCACGGTATCGCCGAAATAGGTGATCTTGTGATGATCGACGCCTATTTCCGCCGTGATGACCGGCCCGCCATGGATGGCGAAGCGCAGGCGCGGCACTTCGCCAAAGCGGGAGAGCCACATGTCCCGGTTGCTTTCAACCGTCGCCTGAATATCGAATACGCAGCGCACGCAGGCCGCCCGCCTTATCGCCATATGATAAGGCCAGGTGATGATGGCGGCGTCGCCAATATAATCGTCGATGACACCGCCGTGTTTTCTGACCGGCGCGGCATAACTTGCGAAAATTTCGCCGAGAAACTCCTGGGCTTTCAGGTCTCCATGGGTTTCGGCAAAGGAGGTGGAGCCGACGAGATCGATGAAGATGAAGACGCGGTCTTCGCTGACGGGGCGGCGATAGCGACCGAGAATGAGATCGATGAAGATATCGCGGCCGAGAAGCTCGCGTACGCGCATGATGAAGACGATGATGCCGCAGACGATGAGGGTAAAGATCAGCGTCTGCACTTCGGCGTGCACCGCCCGTTTCCAGGTGCCGGGAAATATCCCGCTCAACCACAGGATGGTGCCGCCAAGCCCGAATCCGCAAAAGACGAGGATGGCATAGATGATGAGGCCGACGGCGATATAGGCGGGCGTGGGCAAAGCGCTGACCTGCCGCGACAGGCCGGGCATGATGTAACCGCGTTCAAAAGCAAGAATCGGTGCGCAGGCGAAGAGCGCATAGGTCGCGCCGATCAGCGCGCCGCCGCCATATTCCAGAAAGGCGTAGGCCACGCCGCTGCCGGCCACGGCAACGAACAGCACCACGTAATCCAGAATGGGCAGCAATTTTTTCATGTCGGTTCTTGATCTCGGGAAGGGGAGGCCCCGCGCTCCCTTCGGGCGAAGCTTCTGTTCAGGTCATATGCGACATTAGTGTGGAAAAAGCGCTGCAAAAAGTGAGCAATCGGTAAGGTTGCATGAAGGATTGGTAAGGCTGTTGCGCCGTTGCCGCAAAATCAGCACCACCGCCGCTCTACGTCTAATAGGATGTTCTGTAATAGACGGTTTCAAGCGGGGATTGCGGCCTGTCGTCCGGCGAGCGGCTCGACCATTTGACGGGAAAGGCGGCAAAACGCAGCTTGTTACCGTCGATCCATGCCCGGTCGAACAGGGTTTCGCCCTTGCGGGCGAAGGCGATGGCGGCGCAGGGGCGGCCGTCGACATCGAAGGGAATGTTGTCCTTCCAGCCGCCCAAGCCGCAGCCCATGCCTTTCGGGTCGCGATTATAGTGGTCAACGACGTCGCCGTCATTCGGCGTCATGGTGATGGCGGTGACGGTATGGGCAAAGAGCAGGCTGTCCTGATCTTTCAGGCCGCCATCCAGCGTGCCTTCATAACGCACCTGAACCGTGGGCTGCTGGCAGCCGCTGCGGGCATAGATCTGCGAGACCGCGTGCATGCGATTGTCGCGAATGGTGATGCGGGTGACGATGCCATGTCGGTCGTTCTTGCCGATCTTAAGGCAGTCGGTCGTCCATTCGCCCTGAAGATCGACCTTCTCTTCGGCGGTCCGGGCGGGAAGAGAGGGAAGAATGCCGGCCGCCGTAAAAAGGGCGGCGAGCAGCAGAGTGTGGGCAGGTTTCATGGCAATACCCTCAAATCGCGCGACCATCGGTTAAGAGATGGGACGCGATGCGGGCAAAATTGGGGAGAAAGCGGCGGGCGATTACGCCTCGCTTGCCGCAACCTCCACCGCCTCGACCTTCTTGCCGGCGAAACGCAATGCCACTTCGCCATTGATGAGCTTCAAGGCTACATCGCCGAACAGCTCACGCCGCCAGCCGGTCAGCGCCGCAACGGTCGCCTTCTCGCCTTCGGAGGCGATCTTGTCCAGATCGTCGCTATTGGCGATGACCTTGGCGGCGACGCCGTGCTTATCTGCGGTGAGCTTCAGGAGAACCTTGAGCAGCTCCACGGCAGCGCCGGAACCTTCCGGTGCATGGCTGTGGCGCGGCGCCTTCGGCATTTCCTCCTTCGGAAGCGCCAGCGCTGCATTCACGGTCTCGATGATGGCGGTGCCGGAGGCGGATCGTTCCCAGCCCTTGGGGATGGTGCGCAGACGCGACAGCGCCTCGGTATCCTTCGGTTGCTGCTGGGCGATTTCGAAGATTGCATCGTCTTTCAGGACGCGCGAACGCGGCACGTTGCGCGAACGCGCTTCACGCTCGCGCCAGGCGGCGACGAATTTGAGGATGGCGAGTTCCGTCGGCTTGCGCAGGCGCGATTTCAACCGCAGCCATGCATCGTCGGGATGCATGTCATAGGTGTCGCGCGATTCCAGAATGTCCATCTCTTCGGTCAGCCACAGCGAGCGACCTTCGCGCTCCAGCTGCGCCTTCAGCGCCAGATAGACATCGCGCAGATGCGTCACGTCGGCGAGCGCGTAGTCCAGCTGCTTTTCGGTCAGCGGACGGCGGCTCCAGTCGGTGAAACGCGAGGATTTGTCGATCTGCACGTTCTTGATCTTCTGAACCAGCTGGTCGTAGGAGATCGAATCGCCGAAACCGCAGACCATGGCGGCGACCTGCGTATCGAAGATCGGATGGGGAATGAGCCCGCCGAGATGGTAGATGATTTCGATATCCTGCCGCGCGGCATGGAAAACCTTCACGACATCAGGATTGGCCATCAGTTCGAACAGCGGGGTGAGATCGATACCTTTTGCGAGCGGATCGACCAGCACCTCAAGCGTCGGGCTTGCCATCTGCACGAGGCAGAGTTCCGGCCAGAAGGTGGTTTCGCGCAGAAACTCGGTGTCGATAGTAATGAATTCCGATTTCGCCAGTTCCGTGCAGGCTTCGGCGAGGGCGGCAGTCGTTTCAATCATTGCAAATGGCCACTCGTGAAAATTATCCGTCTTACTTTCCCTTTGCCGGGCGCATGTCAATACAAAGCCCGCTTTTGAAGGCTCATGGATCGTTTTTCTCGGGCGGATTTGGCTCCGGCCCATCGTTTTTGGGCGGCGGGGGCGCGGCGAGCTTCTGAAAATAGGCCGAGGTGCGCAAAAGCGAGCGGAACCGCCAGTTCCTCTCCTCAACCGGAACGCCCTCGCGCACCTGCAGCCGGTAGATGGTGTAGGCGATGAAAACGATCTGGATCGCGGCCGTATAGCTGAACAACGCCTTCGGCCCGAACTGGTCGATCAGCACGGAAGCGAGCAGCGGCCCGACGGTTGCGCCCACCGACCAGAAGAACAAAAGCCCGGCGGAAACCATCGCATGTTCGCCCTCTTTCGCATGGTCGTTGCCGTGCGCGGAGCTGAGGGAATAGAGCGGCAGCGCAAAGGCGCCGAAGATGAAGACGCCGATGATGTTGCTCCATTCGTCCGTGCCGGCGAAGAAGGCGAGGAACAGGCCGACGATAACAGAACCGGCGGTAGTGGCGAGAATGATGATGCGGCGATCATAACGGTCGGAATAGACGCCGAGCGGATATTGCAGCACCACGCCGCCGATGATGCCCGCACTCATGAAGGTGGCGATGGCGGTAACGGACAAGCCGATCTGTTCGGCATAGATCGGGCCGATATTACGGAACGCCGCCATGCTGAGGCCGACGGCCACGCAGCCGACGACGGCGAGCGGCGAGATACGCCAGACGGCGAAAAGATTGAAGGGAATCTGTTTCGGCGGCGCGGGGTTGGATTTGTCGGCAATCGAGATCGGCACCAGGGACAGGGGGAGCGCCATGGCGGTCAGTGAGAATATGATGGGCCCGGCGATGCCGGCGACGGGAATGATATATTGGGCGAGCGTCACGGGGCCGAGATCAACGAAACGATAGATGGAGAGCGTGCGGGCGCGATTGGAATTCGTCACCTGCGCGTTGATCCAGCTTTCGATGGCGGCGAAAAGACAGGCGACCGCGATGCCGATCACAAAACGCATTGCCAGCCAGAAGAGCGGATGGGTGATGAGCGGCATGGCGATCGATGCGGCTGATGCAACGGCCGCCATGGTGGCGAAAGTGCGGATGTGGCCGATCTTGCGCAGCAGGCGCGTCACCGAAATGCAGCCAAGCGCGAAACCGAGGCTGTAGGCCGCGCTGATGAGGCCGATGGTGCTGGCCGAAAATCCTTCGGAGAGGCCGCGCAGCGCGATATAGGTTCCCTGCAGGCCGTTGCCGCCGATCAGAATGCCGGCGGTGACGAGAAGTGGGATAAGAGGTCTGATCTGGCTCATTGCGGGCCGACTCGGTTTGGCGGGCTGGATTAGTCCTATCTAAAGCGAAGGCAGGGGAAAGGACAGGCTGAAGGCGACATTGTTGCGCTTTGCCTTGACAAATCAGGCTGGCCATGCGCTTTTCCGGCAAATTTCGACAGTGCCGCCCATCTGGCCTCCAACGGGCCCACGACACGTTCCAGGATATAAAAATGCATCGTTACCGCAGCCACACCTGTGCCGCTCTCCGCAAGTCCGACGTCGGCGAAACCGTTCGCCTTTCCGGTTGGGTTCACCGCGTGCGAGATCATGGCGGCGTTCTCTTCATCGACCTTCGCGACCATTACGGCATCACCCAGGTGGTTGCCGATCCAGACAGCCCGGCCTTCAAGGTCGCCGAGACCGTGCGTGGCGAATGGGTCATCCGCATCGACGGCCTCGTCAAGGCGCGTTCGGAAGACACAGTCAACAAGGGCATGGCGACCGGCGAGATCGAGCTTTACGCGCAGGAGATCGAGGTTCTTGGTGTTGCCAAGGAACTGCCGCTGCCGGTCTTCGGTGAGCCGGAATATCCGGAAGATGTTCGCCTGAAGTACCGCTTCCTCGACCTGCGCCGCGAAACCCTGCACAGGAACATCGTCAAGCGCACGCAGATCATCTCCGCCATGCGTACCGGCATGGGCGATATGGGCTTTGCCGAATATACGACGCCAATCCTCACCGCATCCTCGCCGGAAGGCGCGCGCGATTTCCTCGTTCCCTCGCGCATCCACGAAGGCAAGTTCTTCGCGCTGCCGCAGGCGCCGCAGCAGTACAAGCAGCTTCTGATGGTGGCCGGTTTCGACCGCTACTTCCAGATCGCGCCGTGCTTCCGCGATGAAGACCCGCGTGCCGACCGTCTGCCAGGCGAATTCTACCAGCTCGACGTCGAAATGAGCTTCGTGACCCAGGAAGATGTCTGGACCACGATGGAGCCGATGATGACGGCCGTGTTCGAACAGTTTGCCGAAGGCAAGCCGGTGACGAAAGAGTGGCCGCGCATTCCCTATGACGAATCGATCCGCAAATACGGTTCCGACAAGCCGGACCTGCGTAACCCGATCGTCATGGAAGCCGTGACCGAACATTTCGACGGTTCGGGCTTCAAGGTCTTCGCCAACATGATCGCTTCCAACCCCAAGGTTCAGGTCTGGGCGATCCCGGCCAAAACCGGTGGTTCGCGCGCTTTCTGCGATCGCATGAACGCCTGGGCGCAGAGCCAGGGCCAGCCTGGCCTCGGCTACATCTTCTGGAAGGAAGAAGACGGCAAGATTGCCGGCTCCGGCCCGCTTGCGAAGAACATTGGCGAGGAACGCACCGAGGCGCTGCGTCAGCAGCTCGGCCTTGAGGCGGGCGACGCCTGCTTCTTCGTTGCCGGTGATCCCGCGAAGTTCTACAAGTTCGCCGGCGAGGCGCGCACTCGCGCTGCCGACGAGCTGAACCTCATCGACCGCGACCGTTTTGAAATGTGCTGGATCGTCGATTTCCCCTTCTTCGAATATAACGAGGAAGAAAAGAAGATCGACTTTGCTCACAACCCCTTCTCCATGCCGCAGGGTGGCATGGAAGCGCTGGAGGGCCAGGATCCGCTCTCCATCAAGGCATTCCAGTATGACGCGGTCTGCAACGGCTTCGAAATCGCCTCCGGCTCGATCCGTAACCAGTCGCCCGAGCTGATGGTCAAGGCTTTCGAAAAGGTTGGCCTGTCGCAGAGCGACGTGGAAGAGCGCTTCGGCGGTCTCTACCGCGCCTTCCAGTACGGTGCGCCTCCGCATGGCGGTTGCGCCTTCGGCATCGACCGTGTGGTCATGCTTCTGGTTGGTGCGAAGAACCTGCGCGAAATCACGCTGTTCCCAATGAACCAGCAGGCGCAGGACCTGCTGATGAACGCGCCGTCGCCGGCAACGCCGACGCAGCTTCGCGAACTGGCGCTGCGCGTCGTTCCGTCCAAGAAGGACTGATATGTTGAAGACGCTGCTCGACCGGGTTCGTGCAGCCTTCACCCGTGCATTGGCGGCCGCGCTTGCGGCCGCTTTTGCGTTCTGGGTCGCTCATCGCTGGCTCGGGCACCCACAGCCCGTCTTTGCCGCAATAAGCGCGCTGATCTGCCTGTCCCCCGGCGTTCCAAGCCATGTCCGTCAGGGGCTTGGGCTGATGGTCGGCGTCACCATCGGCATCCTCGTCGGGGAGGTCGCTCTTCTCGTCCCGCATGACTTCGCCGAAATCCGGCTCGCCTCGGCGACCTTCATCGCCATGATCCTCGCCACCATGTTCGGCCTGCCGGCGGTGGTGCCGATACAGGCCGGGGCTTCGGCCATGCTCGTTCTTTTGATGGGACCGCAGGTTGCCGGTTTTGTCCGTTTTGTCGATGTGATCGTGGGCGTGGCGACGGGTGTGGTCGTTGCGCTGGTATTCTTTCGCGAGCGGCTGAAGCTCTAGCGATCTTGTCATAAAACCTTAATTAAACTGACAAATCCGGTAGAGGAGTTCTT
Organism: Agrobacterium tumefaciens str. B6; assembly: GCF_001541315.1. Classification (GTDB taxonomy): domain Bacteria; phylum Pseudomonadota; class Alphaproteobacteria; order Rhizobiales; family Rhizobiaceae; genus Agrobacterium; species Agrobacterium radiobacter. The sequence continues at coordinate 333,732 of NZ_LMVK01000012.1, forward strand.
AAGCCTTCTCGATCATTCATCCCATCGTGAAATCTGCAAACGAGGGTTGAATGTTTTCGCTGGTCTCGACGTTCAAAATTGCGCATCGCGTATCCATGCTGGCCCTGGCTGCTCTGTGCGGGATCGCCGTCATCGCGGGCATGCTGCTCTGGCAAGGACACATGGAGGCGCGTTATCGCGTCGCTGAAGAGACGCTGATCGAGCGCGACGGTGTGCTGGCGGCGCTGGAGGACGGTTTGCATGAAAGCCGTCTTCACCAGAGAGACTTCCTGCTGACCCGCGATATGAAACCCGTCGGGCAGTTTGACCAGACGATGGACCAGATCCGGCAGTCATTGAGCCATCTTGAAGGCAGCGCGACATCGCAGGCCCGTACGCGGCTCGAAGCGCTCGCTGAGGGCGCGGTGGTCTATTCCGATAGCATGAAGGCCCTTGTCGCCAAGAACAGGGAACTGGGCCTAACCCCCGCGGAAGGTCTCGAAGGCGCCATGCGCAATGGCGTGCATTCCATCGAGAAACTCGTCGACGTCGTCGCCAATGCGGAAATCCGCGCCAGCATGCTGATGATGCGACGGCACGAGAAGGATTTCATCCTGCGGCGCGAAGCGGCCTATGTGACGAAACATGCGGCGGAAGTGGAAACCTTCAAGGCGCTGGTGAAGCTGGAATACCGGCCGGGCGCCGAGCGTCAGCGCATCATGGATGCACTGGAAATATATACCGCCTCGTTCCGCTTTTACGCCGCCGCCGTGCTGGAGGAGGAGAAGGCGCGCGAAACTGTCGCCTCCGCCTATAGTGCCCTGTTGCCTGTCGTCGCCGAAATCTCCACCAATTACCGGCAGGAGCGGGACGCAAGCGCTCTCGCGAACAGCGCTGCGGCGGAAAGAACGGTTTCGATCGTCGTCGCTCTTATCGCCCTGACCGTGGTAAGTCTTTTTGCCGGGGTCTACCTCATCGGCCGCTCGATCACCCGCCCGGCGACCGCGATCACGGGGGCTATGCGTCGTCTGGCCGACGGTGAAACCGAATTTGCCGTTCCCGGTCTCCAGCGTGGAGATGAGTTCGGCGCCATGGCGCATGCGCTGGAAATCTTCCGACAGGCCGCCATCGCAAAGATCGAACTGGAGGCGCAGGCGCTCGTAGCCCGGCAGCAGGCCGAAGCCGAAAAGGTGCGGTTCCAGCTTGAGGCGGAATCCGAAGCGCAGGCGCGGCTGATGCAGGCGACCACCGGGCTTGCGGCAGCGCTTCGCCGCCTCGCAGGCGGCGATCTCTCTTTCGAGCTGAACGAGCCTTTTGCCCCGGATTTCGAGGCGCTGCGCCATGATCTCAACCAGACAATCCGCCAGCTCGATGCCGCCATGTCCGGTGTCGTGCAGTCGAGCGTGGCCATCAATGGCGGCAGCCAGGAAATCAGCGAGAGCGCTGCCGATCTCGCCCGTCGTACCGAGCAGCAGGCCGCCTCACTGGAGGAAACCGCCGCCGCGCTGGATGAATTGACGGCGAATATCCGCATCTCGGCGGAGCGCGCCGTGGAAGCCCGCGCAGTGGCGCATTCGGCCGACAAGGATGCCAACCGCACGGCCAATCTCGTCGTTGACACCGTAAGCGCGATGGAAAAGATCGAGCAATCCTCCGGCAAGATCGGCAATATCATCGGCGTCATCGACGAGATCGCCTTCCAGACCAACCTTCTTGCCCTCAATGCCGGGGTGGAGGCTGCGCGCGCGGGTGAGGCGGGACGCGGTTTCGCCGTCGTTGCGCAGGAGGTGCGGGAACTCGCGCAGCGCTCGGCAAGGGCCGCTGCCGAAATCAAGGCGCTTATCCAGACCTCCGGTACAGAGGTGAAGGAGGGCGCGCGCTTCGTGCGGGAAACGGGTGCTGCCCTGTCGCGCATCGGCGGCTCGGTGAAGACGATCAACGGCCATATCGAAGCCATTGCCGCTGCCACGCACGAGCAGTCACTGGGACTTGCCGAAATCAACACCGCCGTCAACCATCTGGATCAGGGCACACAGCAGAACGCCGCCATGGTCGAGGAAAACAATGCCGCGAGCGCCATGCTGGCGGGCGAGACCGCGCGTCTCAAGGAACTGGTTCATCAGTTCCGGCTGAGCGACGTGGAGGCGAGGGGCTATGGCGGGCGCGAAGCGGCCTGAGACGCGACGGCAGTCATCGAAAAGCGGGCGCGCAACTTGCGGCCCGCTTTTTTGCCGTTTATAGCTGGGCCACTCACCACGGACCCGGTGAAATTCCGGGTGGCTCTTCTGGCCGCCGATCCGCCAGATAACGCAAAGCACCGACATTTGTTTTCAATCTACCGGACACGGTTCCGGCCGGTGCGTCATTCTTTGCGAAAAAATCAGATGAACAGATTTCAGACTTACAGACGTGAGTGGTTTTCCAATATTCGCGGCGATGTTCTTTCCGGCATTGTCGTGGCGCTTGCCCTCATTCCCGAAGCCATCGGCTTTTCCGTCATCGCCGGTGTCGACCCCAAAGTGGGGCTGTTCGCCTCCTTCGCCATTGCCTGCGTTTCTGCTTTCACCGGTGGCCGTCCGGGCATGATCTCAGCGGCAACCGCCGCGACAGCCGTCCTGATGGTTACGCTCGTCAAGGAACACGGGCTGCAATATCTCTTCGCCGCCACCATCCTCATGGGCGCGCTGCAAATCCTGGCGGGTCTTGGAAACACGGCCGGGTGATGCGCTTCGTCCCGCGCGCGGTCGTGACCGGTTTCGTCCACGCGCTGGCGATCCTGATTTTCATGGCGCAATTGCCTGAGCTGATCGGCGTGCCGGTCGAAACCTACGTCATGATCGCCGCCGGCCTTGCGATCATCTATCTTTTCCCCCTGGTCACGAAGATCATTCCGTCACCGCTGGTCGCCATCGTCTTTCTCACCTGTGTTGCCGTCTTCTCTGGCATGGATATCCGCACGGTCGGCGATCTCGGTGAGTTGCCCTCGACGCTGCCGATATTCGCCCTGCCGCAGGTGCCGCTGACCTTCGAGACGCTGCAGATCATCTTTCCCTATTCCGTGGCGCTCGCCGCCGTCGGTCTCCTGGAATCGCTGCTGACGGCGCAGATTGTCGACGACATGACGGATACGGGCAGCAACAAGAGCCGCGAATGCATCGGGCAGGGGACAGGCAATATCGCATCCGCCCTCATCGGCGGCATGGGCGGCTGCGCCATGATAGGCCAGTCCGTCATCAATGTCAGCTCCGGCGGGCGTGGCAGGCTCTCCACCTTCGTGGCAGGCGCTTTCCTGCTGTTCCTCATTCTGGTGCTGGATGATCTCGTGCGCATCATCCCGATGGCAGCCCTGGTGGCGGTGATGATCATGGTCTCCATCGGCACGTTCTCGTGGCGCTCCATCCTTGATCTTAGCCGCAACCCGCCATCATCGAGCATCGTCATGCTGGTGACGGTCGGCACGGTGCTCGCCACCCACGACCTTGCAAAAGGCGTGCTGGCCGGCGTGCTTCTCTCCGGCGTGTTTTTTGCGGGCAAGGTGTCGAAACTCTTCCACGTCCGGCCGGAGCTTTCTGCCGATGGCCGCGAGCGGATTTATCGCGTCGATGGCCAGATTTTCTTCGCCTCGACCGAAAGCTTCATCGCCGCCTTCGATTTCGCCGATGAGGTGGACGCCGTGACGATTGATGTCACCGAGGCGCATCTGTGGGATATTTCGGCAGTTGGTGCGCTGGACAAGGTGGTTCTGAAATTCCGCAAGACCGGCAAGAAGGTCGAGGTGATCGGTGTCAACGAGGCTAGCGCCCACATGATCGACCGCTTTGCCCTGCACGATAAACAGGACGGCGCTGCCGCACCGCTGCACTGAGCGCAAAAAAAGCCCCGGCAAGACCGGGGCTTTTTGGTTTTATTCGTTTGCCGTCACCGTGACGCCGAGCATTTTCGGCAGGGTGTTCGGCGCGCCCATTGCGGCGCCCATGATCATCGGGAAAGGAACCGGCTTTTCCGGCTCTGCCGTGATCGAGAGGTTCTTCGGATTGTCGATATAGGCGTTGATGGCCGCCGACACCATGTTCTGCAGCTCCGGAACGTTGAGCGAAGCCATCATGATCGGCGCCATGCCCTTGATGGTCTGGGCAAGCTGGTCGCTCGTCATGCCCTGCTGGCTTGCCGCATAGTCGATGGCGCGCTTGGTGATGCTGGCGTCTTCGAAGCTGATTTCGGCGTTGATGAAGGAAAGCTGCTGCATCAGGCCGAGCATGGCGAGGCTTGCTGCCTGGTCCGCCTGTTCCTTGTTCGGATTGGCGGCTTGCGCCTTTACCGTCTCCTGCATCGACTTGATGAAGTCGAGCGTGTAGCCGGAGAAACCGAACGACATGTTGAGACGACCGACATTGTCGAGGTCGATGGCGTATTCCTCGACGTCGACGGTGCCGGAGGCAACTTCCCAGCTGCCGCTCATGGTCATGTTGCCGGAAAGCGCCTGCAGATTGAGCTTTTCAATCGCGTCCTTGGTGGCCGGATCGGTGGCTTCGCTGAGATCGGCCTTGAAGCCGGAGGCGTCGAGTTCGAAACCGATCGAGTTCTTGTCGTCGCTGACGGACATCGTCGCGCTGCTTTCCTCAAGCGAGAAAGCCGGCTTTCCGTCGACGGAAACGGAAATCGGACCGCTATGGGCTTCATCGTAGAACATCAGGGCGTCGACGGTGCCGGTGGTCGCATCGCCCGGAATGACGAGGCCGGACATGTAGATGTCGCTCGCCTTGATCTCAACCTTGTCCTGCTTGTAGTCGATATTATCGAAACGGGCGTTCTTGATCTTGTAGCCGCCGTTGTTTTCCTCGACGCCTTCGAGCGACACATTGCCAACGGGGATCTTCTTGGCAGGATCGGCGACGGAGTTGAAGGTCACGCTGTTCAGCGTCACCGTCGTGCCGTTGACGGCGACGGAACCGGCGGCGATCTCGCCTCCCTGCGCGGCATAGGCTGCGTTGATTTTCTTCAGCACATCCCCGCCATCCAGCGCGAAAGCCGGTGCCGAAAGCGTAAGAAGCGCGGCGCTCGCGAAAAGAACCTGCCGGGTGGATTTCAGTCTCATGATGTTTCTTCCCTCAACGTACGGCTGTGCACCGTGTCCGAATTCGAATGGTGATACTTATATTCGCGATTATTCAAAGGTCTATAGGATTTAGATCGATTCCCATGACGGCGGCATTGCGGCATTTGCAACGCGGTTAACAAAAAATCGCATGAAAGGGGTGCTTTCATCCACAGGGCACACCCCTGAATTTCTTGCCGGGAATCGGCATTTCCGCTAGTCAAGCACCATGGGAAAAAATCTTGTACCTCCGTCCGGCGGAGACGATAACATTCATCCGGTCGATTTGAAGGCGGCGCTTGAAGAGCGCTACCTCGCTTACGCCTTGTCCACGATCATGCATCGTGCGCTGCCGGATGTGCGCGACGGCCTGAAGCCGGTTCACCGCCGCATCATCCACGCCATGAGCGAAATGGGCATCCGCCCCAACTCGGCCTTCAAGAAATGCGCCCGTATCGTCGGCGACGTGATCGGTAAATTCCACCCGCATGGCGACCAGTCGGTCTACGATGCGCTGGTGCGCCTCGCGCAGGATTTCTCGCAGCGTTATCCGATTGTCGACGGGCAGGGCAATTTCGGCAATATCGATGGCGACGGCGCCGCCGCCTATCGTTACACCGAAGCGCGTATGACCGATGTGGCGGCGCTGCTGCTGGAAGGCATCGGCGAGGATGCGGTGGATTTCCGCGCCACCTATAATGAGGAAGACGAAGAGCCGGTTGTCCTGCCGGGCGCCTTCCCCAATCTGCTTGCCAACGGTGCCTCAGGCATCGCCGTCGGCATGGCGACATCGATCCCGCCGCACAACGCCCATGAACTTTGCGATGCGGCGCTCCATCTCATCAAGAATCCCGATGCGACGGTTGAAAAGCTGGTGGAATTCATTCCCGGCCCTGACCTGCCGACCGGTGGCGTGATCATCGAAAGCCGCGAGAATATTCTCGATGCCTATAAGACCGGGCGCGGTGGTTTCCGCGTGCGCGCAAAATGGGAAACGGAAGACCTCGGACGTGGCGGCTATCAGATCGTCATCACCGAAATACCGTTCCAGGTGCAGAAATCGCGGCTGATCGAAAAGATCGCCGAGCTGCTGCTCGCACGCAAACTGCCGCTGCTCGAGGATGTCAGAGACGAATCCGCCGAAGACGTGCGCATCGTGCTGGTGCCGAAGAGCCGCACCGTCGATGCGACGCTGTTGATGGAATCGCTGTTCCGCCTCTCCGACCTTGAAAGCCGCCTGCCGCTCAACATGAACGTGCTGTCGCTCGGCAAGGTGCCGAAGGTGATGGCGTTGAACGAGGTGCTGAGCGAGTGGCTTGCGCACCGCAAGGACGTGCTGGTCCGCCGCTCCCGCCACCGTCTCGCCGCCATCGACCGCAGGCTCGAGATTCTCGGCGGCCTGCTGGTGGCCTATCTCAATCTCGACGAGGGGATCCGCATCATCCGTGAGGAAGACGAGCCGAAACAGGTGATGATGGCGAAGTGGTCGCTCACCGACAATCAGGCCGAAGCCATCCTCAACATGCGGCTGCGTAATCTGCGCAAGCTCGAGGAATTCGAAATCCGCAAGGAATTCGATGAACTCAGCAGCGAGAAGGCCGAAATCGAGTCGCTGCTCGCCTCCGATGAGAAGCAGTGGCAGACCGTCGCCTGGGAAATCGGCGAGGTCAAAAAGAAGTATGCCAAGGCTACCGAGATCGGCCGTCGCCGCACGCAGTTCGCGGATGCCCCGGATGCCGATATCGAGGCCATCCAGCAGGCGATGATCGAGAAGGAACCGGTCACCATCGTCATCTCGCAGAAGGGTTGGATCAGGGCGCTGAAGGGACACATGTCCGATACGTCGGCCCTGACCTTCAAGGAAGGCGACGGACCCAAGATCGCCTTCCCGGCGCAGACGACCGACAAGCTGCTGCTGCTGACGACAGGCGGCAAGGCCTATACGCTCGGCGCTGACAAGCTGCCGGGGGGGCGCGGTCATGGCGAGCCGATCCGCATCATGGTCGATATGGAGAACGATCAGGACATCCTGACCGCCTTCGTGCATGATCCGTCGCGCAAGCTGCTGCTCGTCTCCACCGCCGGTAATGGCTTCATCGTGCCCGAGAGCGAAATGGTCGCCAATACCCGCAAGGGCAAGCAGATCATGAATGTCTCCATGCCTGATGAAGCGAAGCTCGCGGTTCCGGTAACGGGCGATCATGTCGCCGTGGTCGGCGAGAACCGCAAGCTTCTGGCCTTCCCGCTGTCGCAGGTGCCGGAAATGTCACGCGGTAAGGGCGTGCGCCTGCAGCGCTACAAGGATGGCGGCGTTGTCGATGTGAAATGCTTCGCGCTCGCCGAGGGTCTGAGCTGGTCCGACACGGCCGGGCGTCTGTTCCCCAAGGTCGGTGAGGAACTGCGCGAATGGCTGGCCGACCGCGCCACCGTTGGCCGCACCGTGCCGAAGGGCTTTCCGCGCAGCGGGAAATTTGGTGGGTAATATCTGAAAGACGTCCTCGGAGATTGTCTGGGGGCGTCTTTCCCGCCTTTGTTTTGCTGTCCAAGCCGAACATGTGCTTCAGGACTTGGCGAACCCATTATTCTCCTTCGGGATGGTAAACCTCCCACCCACGCGGCGTCAGATGCTCCTGCGGATGATAGCGGGTCTTGTACCCCATCTTTTCCGAACCATCGACCCAGTAGCCGAGATAGACATGCGGCAGGCCGAGCGCGCGCGTGCGGGTGATGTGATCGATGATCATGAAAGTGCCGAGCGAGCGTTTTTCGAGATCGGGATTGAAGAAGGAATAGACCATCGACAGACCGTCGCTCATCACGTCGCTGAGCGCCACCGCCAGAAGTTCGCCGCGCTTGCTGGAATCGATGCCGGAGCCGGGTTCGCGCACGCGGTATTCGATGATGCGGGTGTTGACATGCGTGTCTTCCACCATGATCGCGTAGTCTAGCGCCGACATGTCGGACATGCCGCCGGACTGGTGGCGGTGGTCGAGATAACGGCGAAACAGCGCGAATTGTTCGGTGGAGGGCTCGGCGGCGTGCACTGTCGCCACGACATCCCGGTTGGCGGCAAGTACACGCCGCATCGATTTCGTCGGCTGGAACTGTTCGGTGAGGATGCGTACGGAGACGCAGGCGCGGCAGTTTTCGCAGGCCGGGCGATAGGCGATGTTCTGCGAGCGCCTGAAACCGCCCTGGGTCAGAAGATCGTTCATTTCCGAAGCGCGCGGGCCGACCAGATGGGTGAAGACCTTCCGCTCCATCTGGTTCGGCAGATAGGGGCAGGTGGCCGGCGCCGTAAGATAGAATTGAGGAGAGGGCGTCGCCTGCGTGTTCATCGAACCGTGATCGCCTCCTGCGTCTGTTATGAAAGCGTGCCGCGATTTCACGGGGTTGGCGGCGGCGCTTCAAGCGACATGCATAATGTCACAGAATGGCAAAATGACGGAAAACGTCAACTGCGGGATGAGGTATTTGACGCGATGAAAGCCACGTTTCCGTGGCTTTCATCGATATCAGCGCGTTCTGACGATAACGGTGCCGAGCAGGAAGTCATGAACGAGGCGCGAGCGCTCGGTAAACAGGCCTGCAAGCAGGATCAGCGGCGTCAAAACCGAGTTGATGACCCAGAAAAGCACGATATGCACCGTCGACAGCAGGAAATCGATTCGCCGCCCGTCCATGCGCGCCATCGCGATCCCCATCGCCCGCATGCCGGGAGTGGCCTGCGACGGGCCGCCAAGCGTCATGCCGAAATAAAGCACGGCAACGATGACGAACAGCGCCGGGTAAAGGAAGAATCCCAGGCCAAGCGTGATCACGCCGAGAAAGAAGACGATGACCGCGGCCGGGATGCACAGAAGCAGAACGATCGCGTAATCGATCACGAACGCGAAGACGCGCCGGCTCAGGACGCCGCTATAGGCGCGCCAGTCATCCGGTGCGGCATAGGTGGGGTTCTGGTCGAGGCTCATCGGTCGTTTTCTCCTGAGAGGGTATGACAGCGCGGCATGAGTGCCGTGTCAGCAGACAATATGGGAAGAAAACGACCGAATACAATAAGCGCCGGCCTCAGCCCTTTGCCAGTTTGCGTGCGGCCTCCATGGCGAAATAGGTGAGAACGCCATCGCAGCCCGCGCGCTTGAAACAGAGAAGCGTTTCCATCATCACCCGCTCGCCGTCGATCCAGCCATTCATGGCCGCAGCCTTGATCTGGGTATATTCGCCGGACACCTGATAGGCGAAGGTCGGCAGGCCGAAATTCTCCTTCAGCCGCCAGCAGATGTCGAGATAGGGCAGGCCGGGTTTGACCATCAGCATGTCGGCGCCTTCCTCAACGTCGAGTGCTGCGTCGCGGATCGCCTCCATGCCGTTGGCTGGGCTGATGTAATAGCTCGCCTTGTCACCCTTCAGCAGGCCGGCGGTGGAGATGGCCTCGCGATAGGGGCCATAATAGCCGGAGGAAAATTTCGTCGCATAGGACATGATGCCGACATTCTGGTGTCCGGCGGCGTCGAGCCCCCGGCGGATGGCGCCGATGCGCCCATCCATCATCTCCGACGGTGAGATAATGTCCGAACCGGCATCCGCCTGCAGGATGGCCGCCTTGACAACCTGTTCGACCGTTTCGTCATTGACGATCTCGTCGCCGCGCAGAATGCCGTCATGCCCGTGGCTGGTGAAGGGATCGAGCGCGACATCAGTAATCATGCCGATATTTGGCACGGCTTTTTTGACCGCGATAGTTGCCTGATTGATGAGATTGTTTGCTTCGAGCGCGTTCGAGCCGGTCTCGTCCCGCAACTCCATCTCGATATTCGGGAAGGTCGCGATGGCGGGAATGCCGAGATCGGCGGCTTCCTTTGCCGCTTCCACCAGCCGGTCGACGCTCATGCGGTTGACGCCGGGCATGGCGGGAATGGGCTCGAGAATATTGCTGCCCGGCACGATGAATACCGGCCAGATGAGGTCGTCAACGGTCAGGTGGTTTTCCTGAACCAGACGGCGCGTCCAATCCGCCTTGCGATTGCGCCGCATGCGGCGATGGCCGGTGATCTCGTCGACCAGATGCGTTTTGTCCTGCATGTCAGAATGTCCTTCGGTCAAATTTCGAAAGCTGCATATCATGAAGCGTGGGCCATGCGAATGCGACAATCTTCCCTCATTGAGGCACGGCGTCGGCGATCATGCTTTGACAAGGCAGATGGCGGAATTCAATATGGACTGGTCGCCCGCCCATCGAGACCGTATCTTCCGGCCATGGAACCTGATTCTCAACCTCTGCCGAAGCGTCCGCTTGCCGAAATCCTCTTTCTGGTCTTCAAGAGACTGGTTGCGGTTTCCTGTTTCTGGTTCGGCCTGCAATATTGGGCGATGCTGACGGGCTATTCGCTTGGCGGCCATGGGCGCTTCGATATGCTGAACCTGCCCTGGCGCGTGGCGGGCAGTGCGCTGGCGGTTATTTTCCCGGTTGCGGCGCTGGGTCTCTGGCTCGGCGCCTCCTGGGGTGCCGTCATGTGGGTCATGGGCGCGGGCGCGCAGATCGCCATGTATAAGGTTTGGCCACATATCTTCGGTGCCAACACGCTTGTGCCCGTGATGCACGGTCTCGTGGCAACCATTTATATACTATTCCTGGTCGCTTTCTGGCTGGATCAGCGCCAGAATGAAGAGCGCGCAAGAATTGATTTACCATAATAATAAAGCAATTCGCCCCGTTTTCCGGCCGAATTTTATCGTTAAGTCATTGAATTATAACGGATGACTAAGACCCATTCCCGCTTCGCCACAGATTCGGCCCGCTGGGGAAAATGCATGTAACCATTTGTTAATCGTAGCTTTTAAGTAGAATTTTATGCGCATTGATTAGGTTCTCACTCAAGGCGGGAGACAAACAAACACACCGCCAAACAAAACAGTGAGGCAGTCATGATCAATAGCAAAGTTAAGCCCCAGGCCGTTGTTGCCGATGCACATGAAGATACCATCCGCTCGCTCTACATGGAGTCGCTGCACCTGGTGGAACGTCTCCACCGCCGCCTCCTCGATGTCATCAAGGACGAGTTCGACCGTCAGGGTCGTGATGACGTCAACGCCGTTCAGGCCCTGCTGCTGTTCAACATCGGCAATTCCGAACTGACGGCCGGCGAGCTTCGTTCGCGTGGTTATTACCTCGGCTCGAACGTCTCCTATAACGTCAAGAAGCTGGTCGACCTCGGTCTCATCAACCACCAGCGCTCGCGTGTCGACCGCCGCTCGGTCCGCATCAGCCTGACGGAAAAGGGCCAGGAAATCGCCGAAACGGTTGCCCGCCTTTATGAACGCCACGTCGGTTCGATCGAAAAGGTCGGCGGCATCGGCACCGGCGAGTTCTCCGAAATGAACAAGCTGCTGCAGCGCCTTGATCGCTTCTGGAACGACTCGATCGCTTACCGCCTGTAATACCGCGACGGTTTCACTGTTTAAGCCGGGGGCATCCTTTGCTCCCGGCTTGCGGATTCCGCAGGTCACCCGCCACGCATTTTACCTGTCAAGTCCGCCCCTTCATCCGGCCTTCGCCCTGTTTTGCAGGCGAACACAGCTTCGTGAGAAGAGGACCGTGACACGAATCGGCCATATTGATATGGGAGGCGCAAAGGCATAGGAGCCGGCGGTTTCTCCTGCTGTCGTGGCAAGCCTCGACTGCTGTGCCAGACACCAGCGCCAAGATCATGGCGTATCGAGCATTACCGGCCGGCAGACACGTTGTACGTGTTTGTTAATCATATTGATTTAGGCATCGTTGAGGATGCCGAAGAGAGTGGCTGGTAGGTAGAATGACAAAGAAATCCGTTTCCGATTCCGTATCGCGCCGCGCGCTTCTGCGTTCGGCCGTTTCCGTTGGTGCTGCAGCACTTGCCGCGCCGGCCTTTGCGCAGAACGCGCTTAACGATCTCATGGGCTCTTCGCGCCGCGGCAACTGGGATGACCAGTTCGACGCCAATTCATCGCGTTCGGCCGTGGGTGTCGTTTCAAACAATCCGGTTCTCGGACGCGAAGCACCTGTCTATATGCAGCAGGCGATCATGCAATATCAGCAGATCGTGCAGAATGGCGGCTGGCCGGAAGTGCCTGCGTCCCAGCAGCGCCTCCAGATCGGCGTCTCCGATCCTTCCGTACAGGCGCTGCGCCAGCGACTGATGGTATCCGGCGATCTGCCGCGCGAAGCCGGCATTTCCAGTGCCTTTGACTCTTACGTTGATGGCGCACTGAAGCGTTTCCAGGCCCGTCATGGCCTTCCGGCTGACGGTGTCAGCGGCGAATATACCACGAAGGCGCTCAATGTTTCCGCGCAGATCCGTCTGGCGCAGTTGCAGACCAACCTCGTGCGCATTCAGTCCATGTCCGGCGATCTCGGCCAGCGTCACCTGATGGTGAACATTCCGGCCGCTGCCATCGAGGCGGTTGAGAATGAGCGCGTCGTCCTGCGCAACACCGCCGTCGTCGGTCGCGCCAGCCGCCCGACGCACGTCATCAATTCCAAGATTTACGAGGTCATCCTCAACCCTTACTGGACAGCGCCGCGCTCGATCGTCGAAAAGGACATCGTGCCGCTGATGCAGAAGGACCCGACCTATCTGGAGCGGAACAACATCCGCCTCATCGACGGCAAGGGACAGGAAGTTTCGCCGACGGCGGTCGACTGGTTTGCGCCAAAGGCACCGAACCTGATGTTCCGCCAGGACCCCGGCAAGATCAACGCCATGTCCTCGACGAAGATCAACTTCCACAATCCGAACAACGAATATATGCACGACACGCCGCAGCAGGGTCTGTTCAACAAGCTGATGCGGTTCGAATCGTCCGGCTGCGTGCGCGTACAGAACGTGCGCGACCTCACAAGCTGGCTGCTGCGCGACACGCCCGGCTGGTCGCGTCAGGAAATGGAACGCGTCATCGCCACCCGCGTCAACACGCCGATCAAGCTGGCGCAGGAAGTGCCTGTCTATTTCGTCTACATCACCGCATGGTCGGCGAAGGACGGCGTGGTGCAGTTCCGCGACGACATCTATGAAAAGGACGGCAACGCCGAACTGGCGCTCAACACCACCACCGGCATCGAACAGCCGGCTGGACCTGTCGACGACGACCTGTTGCCGCGCAACTGATCCGGCGCTGCCATCAGGTTTTTATATTTAAGTGAAAGGCCGCACCCCGTCGGGTGCGGCTTTTTTCATTTTCGCTGCTGGTTTTGAAAAAACAGCTGCCGTTTTTTGTCGCAACGTCGCAGTTTGACGGGCAAATCTCGCTGCCCGTATTGCTCTTGTTCGGGCAGGGCGCTAAGACGCCATCGCATTACTGTTTCAGGAGCCTTCACCATGTCGAACACAGATGCTTTCTTCTCCCGTCCGCTTGCCGAAGTCGATCCGGATATTTTCGGCGCGATCGAGAAGGAACTGGGTCGCCAGCGCCACGAGATCGAACTGATCGCCTCGGAAAACATCGTTTCCCGCGCTGTGCTTGAAGCGCAGGGTTCGATCATGACCAACAAATATGCCGAAGGTTATCCGGGCAAGCGTTATTACGGCGGCTGCCAGTTCGTAGACATTGCTGAAGAGCTTGCCATCGAGCGCGCCAAGAAGCTGTTCGGCGTCAACTTCGCCAACGTCCAGCCAAATTCCGGTTCGCAGATGAACCAGGCCGTATTCCTCGCGCTGCTCCAGCCGGGCGACACCTTCATGGGTCTCGACCTGAACTCCGGAGGCCATCTGACGCACGGTTCGCCGGTCAACATGTCCGGCAAGTGGTTCAACGTCGTGTCTTACGGCGTGCGCGAAGGCGACAACCTGCTCGACATGGACGAGGTGGAGCGCAAGGCCAAGGAACCCCGGCCGAAGCTTATCCTTGCCGGCGGCACCGCCTATTCCCGTATCTGGGACTGGAAGCGCTTCCGCGAGATCGCCGATGAAGTCGGCGCCTATCTGATGGTCGATATGGCCCACATCGCTGGTCTCGTTGCCGGTGGCCAGCATCCGTCGCCGTTCCCGCATTGCCACGTTGCCACCACGACGACGCACAAGTCGTTGCGCGGCCCGCGTGGCGGCATGATCCTCACCAATGACGAGGATCTGGCCAAGAAGTTCAACTCCGCCGTTTTCCCCGGCCTGCAGGGCGGTCCGCTGATGCACGTCATCGCCGCAAAGGCAGTTGCCTTCGGTGAAGCTTTGCAGCCGGAATTCAAGGATTACGCCGCACAGGTCGTCAAGAACGCCAAGGCGCTTGCCGAAACGCTGATTGAAGGTGGTCTGGACGTCGTCTCCGGCGGCACCGACAACCACCTGATGCTGGTGGACCTTCGCAAGAAGAACGCCACCGGCAAGCGTGCTGAAGCAGCTCTCGGTCGCGCCTACGTCACCTGCAACAAGAACGGCATTCCTTTCGATCCGGAAAAGCCTTTCGTCACCTCGGGTGTGCGTCTCGGCACGCCGGCCGGCACGACGCGCGGTTTCAAGGAAGCGGAATTCCGCGAAATCGGCAAGCTGATCGTCGAGGTTCTCGATGGTCTGAAGGTCGCCAACTCGGATGAGGGCAACGCTGCTGTTGAAGCTGCGGTGCGCGAAAAGGTCGTCGGCCTGACGGACCGTTTCCCGATGTATCCGTACATGTAAGGACGTAAAGAGATGCGCTGCCCATTTTGCGGTTCCGAAGACACACAGGTCAAGGACTCGCGTCCGGCGGAGGACAATACCTCCATCCGCCGGCGGCGCATCTGCCCCGATTGCGGCGGCCGCTTCACCACCTATGAGCGCGTGCAACTGCGCGAGCTGATGGTCATCAAGAAAAGCGGCCGCAAGCTGCCCTTTGACCGGGAAAAGCTGGTGCGATCCTTCGAGATCGCGCTGCGCAAGCGCCCGGTTGACCGCGACCGGATCGAGCGGGCCGTCTCCGGCATCGCCCGCCGTCTGGAAAGTTCCGGCGAGACGGAAATTCCCTCGGAAGAAATCGGCCTGCAGGTTCTGGAAGCGCTGAAAAGCCTCGATGATGTGGCCTTCGTGCGTTACGCCTCGGTTTATCGCGATTTCAGCCATGCCGAGGATTTCGAGAACGTGATCGCCGAAATCAACGCCAAGATCGCCCGTGATACGGACGGTGGAGCATAGACGTGACGAGCCGTGCCGATGACGAAAGATTCATGGCGCGGGCCATCGAGGTTTCGCTTCGCCACCAGGGGCAGACGCTGACCAACCCCTCGGTCGGCTGCGTTCTCGTAAAAGACGGAAAAATCATCGCTGAAGCGGTCACCGCCGTGGGCGGTCGTCCCCATGCCGAACGGCAGGCGCTGGAAATCGCCGGCGAGGCGGCCCGTGGCGCCACCGCCTATGTAACGCTCGAACCCTGTTCCCATTGGGGCAAGACCCCGCCCTGCGCCAATGCGCTGGTGGAATACGGCGTTGCCCGTGTCGTGGTGGCGGTTGATGATCCGGATGAGCGGGTTTCCGGCCGTGGTTATACGATATTGCGCGACGCCGGTATCGTGGTGGAAACCGGACTGCTGCGCGCCGAGGGCCAGCGCGCGCTTGCCGGTTACCTCACACGCCAGATGAAAAAACGCCCGCATGTGATTCTGAAGCTTGCAATTTCCGCCGACGGCATGATTGGCAGAGAAGGCGAGGGGCAGATTGCGATTACCGGTCGCGAGTCGCGCCATGCCGTGCATGAACTCCGCGCGCGCTGCGATTGCATTCTCGTTGGTATTCGTACCGCTATTGCGGATGATCCGGAACTGACGGTGCGCATTGCCGGTTTGGAGCAGCGTTCGCCGGTGCGGATCGTGCTGGATCGGCAGTTTGAGTTGCCTTTGACGTCGAAGCTGGTGAAGACGGCGCGGGAGGTTCCGGTGATTGTCGCGGCGATACCCCCCTCTGCCCTGCCGGGCATCTCCCCCTCAAGGTGGGAGATCGATGGAGCGCCGCTTCCCCCTGCATCGACGGGCAGAGAGGGTGAACCGAAGGCGCGATTTGAGCGAGCGGACAGCCCCTTGCCGATCTCCCCCCTTGAGGGGGAGATGCCCGGCAGGGCAGAGGGGGGTAACCCCGATCGCCGACGCCAACAACTCACCGACGCCGGCGTCCAGATCCTCGAAGCCTCCACGCTCGAAAACCTCCTCCACATCCTCGCCGAAAGCGGCATGTCGGAACTTCTGGTCGAAGGCGGCGCCTTTGCCGCAAAATCATTCCTTGAAGCCGGGCTGGTGGACCGTATCATGCTGTTCGAAAGCCCGGTTGTGATCGGTGAAGGCGGGATTGAAACGCCGCTCAACCGTGCCGATATCACGGGCGATTATGCGCTGATCAGCGAAACCGCCTATGGGCCGGATCGCTGCTTCGATTATGAAAGGCCGATTTGATGTTTACCGGAATTGTCACCGACGTCGGAACCGTTTCCGAGCTGGAAGCCCTGGCTGAAGGCATTCGTCTGCGGGTGGCGACGAATTACGATCCCAAGACCATCGATATGGGTGCGTCCATCTCCCATGGCGGCGTGTGCCTGACGGTGACGAGGCTGCCTGATGATGGCAGCAACGAGCGCTGGTACGAAGTCGAGGCCTGGGAAGAGGCGCTGCGCCTGACGACGATCGCCAGCTGGCAGAAGGGTACTCACGTCAATCTCGAGCGGGCGCTCAAGATCGGCGACGAGCTTGGCGGCCACATCGTCTCCGGCCATGTCGACGGCAAGGCGGAAATATTGGCTGTCGAACCGGAAGGTGAGGCGGTGCGTATCCGCCTGCGCGCCCCGGAGCATCTGGCGAAATTTGTGGCGCCTAAGGGTTCCATTGCGCTCGATGGCACCTCGCTGACCGTCAACGCCGTCGAAGGCACGGATTTTGACGTTCTGCTGATCCGCCATACGCTCACCGTCACCACCTGGGGCGAACGTCAGCCGGGCGATTTCGTCAATTTCGAGGTCGACACCATGGCGCGTTATGCCGCAAGGCTTGCGGAATTTCCGTCGGCGTAAACCGAAAAGGTGACTCGGCGGGTTATTGTGCCCGCTGACGCCTCCTCCTCCCGTCATTCCGACTCAAAGCCGGCATGACGGAACGGAAGCGACGAGTACGCCAAATCGCATAATGGTCGCTGCCTTGCTTCCGATGAAGCTCAAAACACTATAAGACATCTCTTCAGCCGTTTTCATCCAAACGGGGGTAGGAGACATACATCATGCCGTCTTTTGAACTGCTGACAGCCTTTTTTGTAACCACCGCTTTGTTCGCCTACATCCCCGGTCCGGCCATGCTTTATGCGGCGGCGCAGACCATGGCGCGCGGCCGGTTTGCCGGGCTGATGGCGGTGCTTGGCATCCATGTCGGCTGCTATTTCCACATTTTTGCCTCTGCGGCGGGGCTTTCGGTGCTGTTTCAGGCCGTTCCCTGGCTCTATCTCGCCGTGAAGCTCTGCGGCGCGCTTTATCTCGTATGGCTCGGTTTTTCGATGCTGCGCAGCAAGCTTGAAGGTGAGGCGGTCAATCTGACCATCGAGCCGAAGTCGGCGCGCCGCGCCTTTATCGACAGCATCATCGTCGATGTGCTCAATCCGAAGACCGCGCTGTTCTTTCTGGCCTTTCTGCCGCAATTCGTCGATCCGGCAGCAGCCTTTCCGGTCTGGCTGCAATTGCTGATCCTCGGCATCGCCGTCAATTTCATTTTTTCCTCGGCAGATCTGGTCGGCGTGCTTCTGGCAGGAGCGATGGTCGGGCGTTTGAAGCGTTCCAGCGCGGTTCAGGTGCTTGTCCGCCGCGCTGCCGGAACGGTGCTGATGGGGCTCGGCGTCCATCTGGCCTTCCAGAAAACCTGATTCTCGGGAAGCCGCGCCGGGAGGTGCAAAACCCGGCCAAATGCCCTGCAGAAGCGGTCCCTTGCGCCACTGACATATGAAATTACTTGCCAAAAACAGTCAGCCGTGGTTTGACCGCCGCAAAAGCCGGTATGATCCGGCGTTAAGCTTTTCGGGAAAATCCCCAGGAACCCTCACATGTCCAAACCTCATCTTCTTATCGTGGAAGCACGTTTTTACGACGATATGGCCGATGCTCTTCTCGAAGGCGCGAAATTCGCACTCGATGAAGCCGGCGCCACCTATGACGTCATCACCGTTCCCGGCGCGCTGGAAATCCCTGCCGCCATCGCCATGGCGCTTGACGGTGCAGACAATGACGGCACCGAATATGACGGTTTTGTCGCGCTTGGCATGGTCATTCGCGGTGAGACCTACCACTTCGACATCGTCGCCAACGAATCCTCCCGCGCGCTGATGGACCTCGCGGTCAGCGAATCGCTGCCGATCGGCAACGGCATCCTCACCGTCGAGAATGACGAGCAGGCCTGGGCGCGGGTACGCCGTTCCGACAAGGACAAGGGCGGTTTCGCCGCCCGCGCGGCGCTGACCATGATCAAGCTGAAGAAAAAACTGGGTGGCTGAACGCATGTCGAATGTTGATAATGGCGGCGAACCGCGCCAGCCTTCGGTAAAGCCCGCCAACCAGCGCGGCGCGGCCCGCCTTGCGGCCGTGCAGGCGCTTTACCAGATGGATGTCGGCGGAACCGGCGTGATGGAAGTCGTCGCCGAATATGAGGCGCATCGTCTCGGCCAGGAAGTCGATGGCGATACCTACCTGAAGGCTGACCCTTCGTGGTTCCGTTCGATCGTCGCCGGCGTGGTGCGCGATCAGACGAAGATCGACCCGCTGGTGCGCTCCGCCCTTCTGGAAGACTGGCCGCTGTCGCGTCTCGATGCCACCGTGCGCGCCATCCTGCGTGCCGGCGCTTTCGAGATTCTCGAGCGCAAGGACGTGCCGGTCGCCGTCATCGTCACGGAATATGTTGAAATCGCCCGTGCTTTCTTCGAGCATGACGAGCCCAAGCTGGTGAATGCGGTTCTGGACCGCATTGCCAAACAGGTGCGCGGCGAGGCAAAACGCTGAAGTAAAACAGGTGAGGAAGAGATGAGCGCAGTTTCCGTCCCCGGACTTGAAGTTCAACTGGACGAGGCGAAGCGCAACGTCTTCCTTCTCACCATGGCGCAGGCGATCATGGGATCGGCCGCGCCCTTGAGCTTTTCGGTCGGCGCGCTTGCCGGTTATCAGCTGCTCGGTGCGGACAAGTCACTGGCGACCGCGCCGCTCACCGGCTTTAATATCGGTGTCGCGCTCGGCGCGATCTGCGTGGCGGCCGCCTCCCGCTTTCTTGGCCGCAAGGCAGGCTTCATGGTCGGCGCGCTGATGTGCTCCATCGGCGGCGGCATTGCTGCGGTGGCGCTCTTCCGGTCGGATTTCTGGCTGTTTGCCGTCGGCCTGCTGCTGATTGGCATTTCCGGCGGTTTCACGCAGAAAATCCGCTTCGCCGCAGCCGATGCTTCGCCATCCTTCTACAAGCCGAAGGCGATCTCCTGGATTCTGGCTGGCGGCATTATTTCCGCCATCGTCGGGCCGCAACTCGCCATCTTCGGCAAGGATTTGCTTGCGCCGGTTACCTTTGCCGGCGCTTTTCTGGCCCTCGTTCCGCTCGGCCTCGTTTCGATTGCCATTCTGGCGTTTCTGAAATTGCCCGACCCCAAGGCTGCCACCGCCCATGTCGAATCGGTAAGGCCGCTTTCGGAGATTGTCCGCACGCAGCGTTTCGTCACCGGCATGATCTGCGGTATCGGCTCTTATGCGTTGATGACCTTCATGATGACGGGCGCACCGCTTGCCATGGTGATCGGCTGCGGTTTCCCGACCGAACTCGCCACGCTCGGCATCCAGTGGCATGTGCTGGCCATGTTCGGCCCGAGCTTCTTCACCGGCATGCTGATTTCCCGATTCGGTGCGGAAAAAATCGTTGCGTCCGGCCTCATCGTGCTGATGGCCTGCGCCATTGTCGCCCATATGGGCATAGAGCTGTGGAATTTCTGGGCGGCGCTCATTCTGCTTGGCCTCGGCTGGAATTTCGGTTTCATCGGTGCAACCGCCATCATCACGTCAAGCTACCGCCCGCATGAGGCGGACAAGGTGCAGGGCTTCCATGATATCGTGCTCTTCGGCACGGTGGCGTTGTCGTCCTTCTCTTCCGGCAAGGTGTTTACGGCCTGGGGCTGGTCGGTGATGAACCTCGTCATCTGGCCGGTTGCCGGGCTTTGCCTCCTGCTCGTCCTGTCGCTCATCCTCACGAAGCAAAAAAAAGCCGCCTGAGTTCTGCGCTGCTCTCTACGCCTTTCAAGTTTCAGGCAAATTTGTGGGCTTGACGCGGCACCTTGCGCCAACGCAATCTCCGCTCCGAGGACATTTTTCCTTGGGAGGGGAACAAATGCCCAAGACGGGATTTGGGACAGGCCGTCCGCATCTCCCTGCACAAGGTTTCGCCGCGCCGGGGAGGGAGTGAGACCCGGCCTTTTGGGAGGTAAGTGCGCATGACCGTAATACCCATAGTAATTTTATGTGGGATCCTGTCCGTGGTTTACGCGGTGTGGACGACCAAGAGCGTTCTCGATGCCGATCAGGGCAACGAGCGTATGCGTGAAATAGCAGGTTTTATCCGTGAAGGTGCGCAGGCTTATCTCACCCGTCAATATCTCACCATCGCCGTCGTCGGATTGATCGTCGCTGTTCTTGCCTGGTATCTGCTATCGGCCATGGCGGCCATCGGCTTCCTCATCGGCGCGGTGCTTTCGGGCGCGGCCGGTTTCGTCGGCATGCATGTGTCGGTGCGCGCCAATCTGCGCACCGCGCAGGCGGCGTCCCACAGCCTTTCCGCCGGTCTCGATATCGCCTTCAAGTCGGGCGCCATCACCGGCATGCTGGTCGCAGGTCTCGCGCTGCTCGGCGTCTCCATCTATTATTACATCCTGACCTCGGTGATGGGCCATCCGGCCGGATCGCGTGAAGTGATCGATGCGCTGGTGTCCCTCGGTTTCGGCGCATCGCTGATTTCCATCTTCGCCCGTCTCGGCGGCGGCATCTTCACCAAGGGTGCGGATGTCGGCGGCGATCTCGTAGGCAAGGTCGAGGCCGGCATTCCCGAGGACGACCCGCGCAACCCGGCAACGATCGCCGACAATGTCGGCGACAACGTCGGCGACTGCGCCGGCATGGCGGCAGACCTCTTCGAGACCTATGCCGTCTCTGTCGTCGCGACCATGGTTCTTGCCGCAATCTTTTTTGCGGGAACGCCGATACTGGAAAGCGCCATGGTCTATCCGCTGGCGATTTGCGGCGCGTGTATCCTGACCTCGATTGCCGGCACCTTCTTCGTCAAGCTCGGCACTAACAATTCCATCATGGGCGCGCTCTACAAAGGGCTCATCGCCACCGGTGTGTTCTCAGTTGCCGGTCTTGCGGTCGCTACTCATGGAACGGTTGGCTGGGGAGTGGTGGGCACGGTGGCCGGAATGGAGATCACCGGCACCAACCTCTTTTTCTGCGGATTGGTCGGCCTCGTCGTGACGGCGCTGATTGTCGTCATCACCGAATATTATACCGGCACCAACAAGCGCCCGGTCAATTCCATCGCGCAGGCATCGGTCACCGGTCACGGTACCAACGTCATTCAGGGCCTTGCGGTCTCGCTGGAATCGACGGCGCTGCCGGCTCTCGTCATCGTTGGCGGCATTATCGGAACCTATCAGTTGGCCGGCCTGTTCGGCACGGGCATCGCGGTCACCGCCATGCTTGGTCTCGCGGGCATGATCGTGGCGCTCGACGCCTTCGGCCCGGTGACTGATAATGCCGGTGGTATCGCTGAAATGGCCGGTCTCGATCCTGACGTGCGCAAGGCGACGGATGCGCTGGATGCCGTCGGCAACACCACCAAGGCCGTCACCAAGGGTTACGCCATCGGTTCGGCCGGTCTCGGCGCGCTGGTGCTGTTTGCGGCCTATTCCAACGACCTGTCCTATTTCGCCGCCAATGGCGATACTTATCCCTACTTCAAGGATATAGGCGAGATTTCCTTCAGCCTCGCCAACCCTTATGTGGTTGCCGGCCTGCTGTTCGGCGGCCTCATCCCCTATCTCTTCGGCGGCATCGCCATGACGGCGGTGGGCAAGGCGGCAAGCTCGATTGTCGAGGAAGTGCGCCGCCAGTTCCGCGAAAAACCGGGCATCATGGCTGGGACGGAAAAGCCTGATTATGGCAGGGCCGTGGACCTGCTGACACGCGCGGCGATCAAGGAAATGGTCATCCCGTCGCTCCTGCCGGTTCTGGCGCCGCTCGTCGTTTATTTCGGCGTGCTGCTGATTTCGGGCTCCAAGGCGTCGGCCTTCGCGGCACTTGGCGCATCGCTGCTCGGCGTCATCATCAACGGCCTCTTCGTGGCGATTTCCATGACCTCAGGTGGCGGTGCATGGGACAACGCCAAAAAGAGCTTCGAGGACGGTTTCATCGACAAGGATGGCGTGCGCCACGTCAAGGGTTCGGACGCCCACAAGGCGTCTGTGACCGGTGACACGGTCGGCGACCCCTACAAGGACCCCGCCGGTCCCGCCGTCAACCCGGCGATCAAGATCACCAATATCGTGGCGCTGCTGCTGCTTGCTGTTCTTGCCCACTGAGAGCTAAGGTTCCGACAAATGAAAAAGGCCCGGGGAGCGATCCCCGGGCCTTTGATTTTTCCGTTCCTGCCGAGGTCAGGGGGTGTTGTTGCCCTGACCGAGAATGCTCTTGGCGATGTTCGCGCCGGAGGTGCCGCCGGAGAGCAGCTGCTGCAGGAAGGTGAGGTCCTTGCCGCCGGTCGGCGTGGTGCGCGAAATCGTGTCGAAGACCTTGCCGTCCTGCAGCGTGTAGTTGGCCTTGCGCTCGATGACGCCGTCCTTGTTGAAATAGATCGCAAGAATGTTCTGTTCGACCAGCGCCGGCTTCATGAAGGCCGCGCGGCGCACGCGCTTCTGCGAGATGTAATAGAAAACCTCGTTGCCGAAGGTCGCCGTCGTGGAGGGCGTGCCCATGGTCAGCAGAACCTGCTCACGGCTGGAACCCTCAGGGATCAGCTGGAGCGACTGCTCGTCCATGACATAGCCGTTATGGAACACATCGGTTGTGCTGCTGCAGGCGGAAAGCAGGCCGGATGCGAGCACGATTGCGATGGCGGTCTTGCTCAGAATTTTGCCGTGACTTGCGGATTTCTGCTTGCTCAACTGCTTTTCCCCGACTGCGATCATGAATGGCACCTTCCGGCATTGCGTGGTGCACAGTGTCTGTGCACATGATTGTGTCAATCCGGGGACGGAAAATCCCGATCACCCCCCAAATTCAATGCTTTCCCGGCCTTTTGGAACTCCTCCGGTTCTCTTCGACTGTTTCAGCCCAAAGACGAACGTGACCGTGACAGCATTGCAATTCGTGGATGCTTCGGTAAACCAGCTTTGACAATCATGCAACAAGTGCGATGGGCGGTAAGCGAATTCACCCGTCCGGTTCGGAAAAAAAAGATGATATTCGGGCTGTTCAAGAAGAAAAACAACAATCGCGCCATAGTTGACCGGCAATATGCGACCTTGACGGCTGCCGCCCGCACGCCCGGATTTTATCTTGACCTCGGTGTGCCCGACACGGTCATGGGCCGTTTCGAGATGCTCTCGGCGATCATGATTCTCTATTTCCGCCGCACCAAATCATCAGGTGTCAGCGGGCAGGAAATCGCCCAGGAGATCGTCGACGCCTTTTTTCAAGATATCGATCATTCCATCCGTGAGCTGGGAATCGGTGACCAGGGCGTGCCGAAACGCATGAAGAAATTCGCCGGTATGTTTTATGGGCGGCTCGAATCCTACGCGGCGGCGCTGGATGCTTCCGACCGCCCCGCTCTTGCCGCAGCGCTCCGGCGCAATATATATCCGCAGGTAGACGACAAGGCCCCTGATATGGAGGGGTTGGCGGGCTGGATGATGGAAGCATCCGCAGCCCTTGCCGCCCAGTCCGAAGAGACAATAGCAACCGGAAGCCTGACGCTGCCCTTGCCTTTACGATGAGGTTCACGATGAACGCGCGACACGCCGCAAATGACGACCTGCCTTTTTCCTATCCCGTAAAGGTAGGCCATATTTCCGCCAATCCCGTCAGGATTGGTCTCGAAGCCAGTGCCGAGGAACTGAAGGCGCTGGCGAAATTCTGGGATGTGGTTTCCGTCGAATATCTGAAGGCGGAGCTGCAGGTTTCCCGCTGGAAGAAGGATGGCGTGAAGATCAAGGGTGAGGTGCATGCGGCTGTGACCCAATCCTGCATCGTCACGCTGGAGCCGGTCTCGAGCAAGATCGACGAGACGGTGGAACAGATTTTCGTTCCGGAAGGATCGAAACTGGCGCGGATGGTGACCAATGAGGAAGGCGAGATCGTGCTCGATCCTGATGGCCCCGATATTCCCGACCAGTTCACCGGCGACAGCATTGATGTCGGCGCCGTGGTTGCCGAATTTGCCGCGCTTGCGATTGATCCTTATCCGCGCAAAGCGGATGCGGAATTTGCCGAAGCGGCTGAAAAAGAGCCCGAAGAAGAAAAGCGCCCATCGCCCTTTGCCGTGCTGAAAGATTGGAAAAAAGACTGAATGGCCCAGCCGGGCTGAAATAATTTTATTGTAACAAGAGCCGGAAAAGGTATTTTCGCGCAAAATCCGCTTGATTGGCGGCAAGTAAGGATAAGGGACGAGTGATCAGAATTGCAATTGACGTCATGGGTGGCGATTTCGGCCCAGATGTTGCCATACCCGGTGCCGCCAAGGCGCTTGAACGGCACAACGATGTAACTTTTCTGCTCTACGGGCAGAAGAGCAAATGCGACCCCATTCTGGCACAATATCCCGCACTTCGGGAAAAGTCGGTCTTTCACGATTGTGAAGTCTCGGTCAGCATGGACGAGAAACCGAGCCAGGCGCTGCGCCGTGGCCGCTATGTTTCCAGCATGTGGCGCGCCATCGAGGCGGTGAAGCTCGGCGAGGCGGATGTCGCCGTTTCCGCCGGCAATACCGGCGCGCTGATGGCCATGGCCAAATTCTGTTTGCGCACCATGGCGCGGGTGGAACGACCGGCGATTGCCGGCATCTGGCCGACGCTGAAGGGCGAAAGCATCGTGCTCGACATCGGTGCGACGATCGGCGCCGATTCCCAGCAGCTTCTGGATTTTGCCCTGATGGGCGGCGCCATGGCGCGCGCGCTTTTCGATATCGACCGCCCTACCGTCGGCCTGCTCAATGTCGGTGTCGAGGAAGTCAAGGGCCAGGAAGAGGTACGTGAGGCCGGACGGCTTATCCGTGAGGCCGATCTCGGCACCATCGACTATCGCGGTTTCGTCGAAGGCGATGATATCGGCAAGGGTACGGTGGATGTGGTGGTGACGGAAGGTTTCACCGGCAACATTGCGCTCAAAGCCGCAGAAGGCACGGCGCGCCAGATCACCACGCTTCTGCGTGAGGCGATCTCACGCAGCTTCTTCGCCAAGATCGGTTATGTCCTGGCGAAAAGCGCCTTTGATGTGCTTCGGGAAAAAATGGACCCGCGCAAGGTCAATGGCGGCGTGTTTCTGGGCCTGAACGGCATTGTCATCAAGAGCCACGGGGGTACGGACGCCGTTGGTTTTGCGTCGGCTGTCGATGTCGGTTACGACATGGTTCACAACGGCCTGACGGCCAAGATTGAAAATGATCTGAAGATTTACCACGCAAGACGGCTTCCGCCCCCGGCGCCCGAAGCTCTCGTGGCTGACGAGGAATAAGGGAATGATCCGCTCTATAGTTCGTGGTTTCGGGGCAGCGCTTCCGAAGCGTGTCATGACCAACAGCGAAATCGAAGGTGTCGTCGAGACATCAGACGAATGGATCGTGCAGCGCACGGGCATCAAGCAGCGCTATATCGCCGGCGAAGGTGAAACCACCGCGTCCCTCGGCGAAGCTGCTGCGCGTGCCGCGCTCGACAATGCCGGCCTGACACCTGATGATATCGACCTCATCATTCTGGCCACCTCGACCCCTGATAACACTTTTCCGGCAACGGCGGTGAACATCCAGAACCGTCTTGGCATGACCCACGGCTTCGCCTTCGACATGCAGGCCGTCTGTTCCGGCTTCGTTTATGCCGTATCGACCGCCGACCTCTATATTCGCGGCGGCATGGCCAAGCGCGTCCTGGTGATCGGTTCCGAAACCTTCTCGCGCATTCTCGACTGGAAGGACCGCACCACCTGCGTTCTCTTCGGCGATGGCGCCGGCGCGCTGATTCTTGAAGCCGGCGAAGGCGAGGGTACCTCCGCCGATCGCGGCGTTCTGACCGCGCAGCTGCGTTCCGACGGTTCGCACAAGGAAAAGCTCTATGTCGATGGCGGACCTTCCACGACAGGTACCGTTGGTCATCTGCGCATGGAAGGCCGGGAAGTGTTCAAGCACGCCGTCGGCATGATCACCGACGTGATCGAACAGGCCTTTGAGGCGACGGGCACGACGTCTGATGACCTCGACTGGCTGGTTCCGCACCAGGCCAACAAGCGCATCATCGACGGATCGGCGAAGAAGCTTAACATCGACCCGGAAAAGGTCGTCATCACCGTCGATCAGCACGGCAATACCTCGGCCGCCTCCATTCCGCTGGCGCTTGCCGTTGCGGCCGGCGACGGACGCATCAAGAAGGGCGATCTTGTCATGCTGGAGGCCATGGGCGGCGGCTTCACCTGGGGTGCGGTGCTGCTGCGCTGGTAAGGGCGTGATTTGCGCGTTTGCCGGGGCGCCGGGGCGAAATCGGTTGTGATTTTCGCGCTCACGCCCCGGTCAGAAGCGCCCGGGCGACCCGAGCCTGTGTCAAAACCGTATCAGTCAGTCTAAGCCCTTGCACTGATTGCCGAAAGCCTCAAATGAATCTGGAACAATCCCTTGACCGGTCGCCACAAGGGAAATAATCTCGGCGGCTCCTAGAGAAAAATTCAGACACGGTTTGTGGGGAAAAATGGCCGGGAAGACAGTGACACGCGCAGATCTTGCAGAATCTGTGTTTCGTAAAGTCGGGCTGTCCCGCACCGAATCCGCCGAACTGGTCGAAACGATCATCGACGAGATTTGCAACGCGATCACCCGCGGCGAGGTCGTCAAGCTTTCGTCCTTCGCAACTTTCCAGATCAGGGAAAAGAACGAGCGCATCGGCCGCAACCCGAAAACGGGTGAGGAAGTTCCGATTTCGCCGCGCCGCGTCATGACCTTCAAGGCCTCCAATGTGCTGAAGCAGCGCATTTTGAAGGCCCATACGGCCCGCAAGGCCAAGCAGAAGGGCCAGAAGGCGGGGGCGTAATCCCTCACTCAAGGTCGCAGCGACACGCCTTTTTTGCCATATCGCAAGCCCTTTTCCCCATTCTTCTTGTGAACATACTTGAATTTCAACGTGCAAGCCGTTGAAATCCGGTCGACTCACATCATAATCAATTTTAGTGATTTGTATCTCGCCGCAACGGCGTCGGCGCGGGGTCGTAACCGACTTAGCGTGGTGTTTGACCGGCGGGTGAAAAGCGTTCTCGTTCAGTGTCCGGCCGGATGCATGTTGCTCCGGTTCGGATGGGGGTGGAAATTTGGATAAAAGCCCCGACGCGTTTCGGACGATCAGTGAAGTGGCGGATGGGCTGAACCTGCCGCAGCATGTGCTGCGTTTCTGGGAAACGCGCTTTCCGCAGATCAAGCCGATGAAACGGGGCGGGGGCCGCCGTTATTACCGCCCTGACGATATCGATCTTCTGAAGGGCATCCGTCACCTTCTTTATGACCATGGCTACACCATCAAGGGCGTGCAGAAGCTCCTGAAAGCCAATGGTAACCGCTTCGTGGCGGCAATCGCCTCCGGTGATCTCGCGACCATGGAAGCCATCATGGCGGCGAGCGGGGAAAAGGAAGTCGCGGAGCCGCGTGTCATCGATACCGATGGGGACGAGGTCGTCGGCCGTCCGAAGGCCAAGCCGAGCGGCCGGTTTTTCGGCTTCGGCGGCGGCAACAGCGATGCCGAAATATCGGTCGGCAAGTCGAGCATCGGCAAGGACGATCAGGCGCTTTTGCAGGAAGCCCTGTTCGATCTCCTCGAGTGCAAACGCCTGCTCGATCAGGTTCGCTGACAATTTATCCACAGGTCTTTTAAGCGTTTCCCATCCGGGAATTCGAGAAAACAAAGAGTTAGAGCGTTTTCCCGTTTCTCTGAAAAACGAAAACGATCGCGAATGCCAACTTTTCGGAAACTCCTTTCGCCGATAATGCGGCTCCGTTGAAAGGAGTCCGATCGTGAGCAACCGAAAACCGACAGCACGACGCCGCACGGCGAAGAAATCGAGCGGCGGCAGCGTTTGGCCATGGGTGTTGATGCTGGGCGTCGTTGCCGGCGGCATTCAGGCTTACGAACATCGAGACAGCCTTCTGCCGCAGCGCCATGTTGCGAAGGCGACATCCTCAGCCACGAATTCCCCGAAAGTCGCGACAACCGCCAAGCGCGATGCGGTCACCACCGAGAAAGTCGCATCCATCCGCCCCGCATCGCCGGCTCTGCCCGGCAATGGACCGGTGCCGCCGCGCCCGATCGCCATGCCATCCGTCTCGCAGCCGAGCCAGGTTGCAGCTATCCTGCCGGAAACGCGTCCTTCGGTCGAAAAAATCTCGCTCGGTGAAAAAAGCGGCGCCTTTGCCTTCTGCGGCCGTTCGGGCCTCAATAATTGCGTGGCCGATGGCAACACCTTCTGGATGAAGGGCGTGAAGACGCAGCTCGCCGGCATCGAGGTTCCGCAGATCGACCGGGCGCGCTGCATGGAAGAGCGCCAGCGCGGTTTCGTTGCAAAGGTCAGGCTTCGCGACATGCTGAATGCCGGCGCCTTCGATGTGACCTCTTCCGGGACTGCGGGCGGGCAAGCCACGGAACGCAAACGGCTTTCGCGTTCGGGCGTCTCCTTCGCCGATCAACTCGTGCGAGAAGGGCTCGCCCATCCGGTATCGGCAAAAAATCAGTCCTGGTGTGGCTAAGGCCCAATTGACCGAAACGGTCCGGCCTGTGTAGATGAGGCTCAGTCGCGTTTGGGATCGAGGCCTCGTGCCGGACACCCGAAGGATGACGACTTTTTGCAGCGACTTGACCGCAATGGTGCAAGGCGCGGCAATGCGGACGTGGCGAAATCGGTAGACGCAGCAGACTTAAAATCTGCCGACCATTGGTCTTGCGGGTTCAAGTCCCGCCGTCCGCACCACCTTCACTCACAAACAAAGTGCGCCCCTGCAGCGCAGATGCGGCAAGGATAGATTGCCAATTCGCGTTGATATTCAGGCGTTGGTTGCTTTTGTTCCTAGTGGTGCGCCCAAAAAATAATCCTGCTCAAGCAAGCGGCATATTTCTTCGAAAATCACCCAAAAGAACCTATTGACCTTGCCACGATGGGAAGCCCTATTTTTTTTTAACACAAGAAAAGAGGGGTCGTACGCATGTCACAAATGGAGATCCGGGCGAGTCACCAGATTGCGATCGATGGCATGACATGCGCCTCCTGTGTCGGCCGCGTGGAAAAGGCGATTGCCAAGGTGCCGGGCGTTCTGAAGGCCTCGGTCAATCTCGCGACGGAACGCGCTGATATCTCCTTTTCCGGATCGCCCGACGTGCCGGCCGTGATCGCGGCGGTCCGGAATGCTGGGTATGGCGTCGAAGAAAGAACCATCGAACTCGATATCGAGGGTATGACCTGCGCCTCCTGCGTCGGTCGTGTTGAAAAGGCGCTGAAGGCTGTTTCCGGTGTTTCCGATGCGACCGTCAATCTGGCGACCGAGCGTGCCACCATCCGCGTTGCCGGCAATGCCGCCTCTGCAGCCACCCTGGCGGAGGCAATCAAGCGGGCAGGCTATACGGCGAGCGAAATCATCGCCGACAAAGCCGGTGATGTGGAGCAGGATAGACGCGCTATGGAATTGCGCGGCCTGAAAATCAGCCTTGCCGTGGCCGCTGCGCTGACGTTGCCAGTCTTCGTGCTGGAGATGGGCTCGCATCTGGTGCCCGCCCTCCATGATTTTGTGATGGAAACGGTCGGCATGCAGGAAAGCTGGTATCTGCAATTTGTGCTGACGACACTGGTCCTGTTCGGGCCCGGCCTGCGCTTCTTTAAAAAGGGCATACCCGCACTGCTAAGGCTGGCGCCGGACATGAATTCGCTCGTCGTACTGGGCACCGCCGCCGCCTGGGGATTTTCGGTGGTGGCAACCTTCCTGCCCGAAATCCTGCCGCGTGGCACGGCCAATGTCTATTATGAGGCGGCGGCGGTTATCGTCACGCTCATCCTTCTCGGCCGATTCCTCGAAGCGCGCGCCAAAGGCCGCACCAGCGAGGCGATAAAGCGCCTCGTCGGCCTGCAGGCGAAGTCCGCCCGCGTGCTGCGCGATGGTGAAACCGTCGATGTGCCGTTGCAGGATGTGCGCACCGGCGATGTGATCGTCGTTCGCCCCGGCGAGAAAGTGCCGGTCGATGGGCTGGTTCTCAGCGGTTCTTCTTATGTCGATGAATCGATGATCACTGGCGAGCCGGTCCCGGTCACCAAGGCGGCGGGTTCCGAGGTTGTCGGCGGCACGGTGAACCGCAATGGCTCCTTCACCTTCCGTGCAACCAAGGTGGGTGCCGATACGCTGATCGCCCAGATCATCCGCATGGTGGAGGAGGCGCAGGCCGACAAGCTGCCCATTCAGGCGCTGGTCGACAAGGTCACCAACTGGTTCGTGCCGGCTGTCATGCTGGCCGCACTCGCCACTTTCACCGTCTGGTTCATCTTTGGGCCTGATCCGGCCTTGACCTTCGCGCTCGTCAACGCGGTTGCGGTTCTCATCATCGCCTGTCCCTGCGCCATGGGCCTTGCCACGCCGACCTCGATCATGGTCGGCACCGGCCGCGCCGCCGAGATGGGCGTGCTGTTCCGCCGCGGCGATGCGCTTCAGACGCTGCGCGATGCCGACGTGATTGCCGTTGACAAGACCGGCACCCTGACGCTCGGCAAGCCGAAGCTGGTGCATTTCACCACGACGCAGGGCTTCGATGCGGATGAGGTGCTTCGCCTCGTCGCCTCGCTGGAGAACCATTCCGAACATCCGATTGCGGAGGCGATCGTCGAGGCGGCGAAACATGGCGGCCTGACGCTTGCCAATGCGGAAGGCTTCGAGGCGACCCCCGGTTTTGGTGTTGCAGCCATGGTTGACGGCCGCAGGGTCGAAGCGGGCGCAGACCGGTTCATGATCAAGCTCGGTTATGACGTCGCGATGTTTGCCGATGATGCCGAAAGGCTGGGCAGGGAAGGGCAGTCGCCGCTTTATGCCGCCGTCGATGGCAGGCTGGCCGCGATCATCGCCGTTGCCGATCCGATCAAGCAGACGACCCCGGAGGCGATTGCGGCGCTGCATGCGCTGGGCCTCAAGGTCACGATGATCACCGGTGACAATCGCCGCACTGCCGAAGCTATAGCCCGCCGTCTCGGTATTGATGAGGTGGTGGCGGAAGTGCTGCCCGACGGCAAGGTCGAGGCCGTCAAAAGGCTTGCTGCCGGCGGGCGACGTGTCGCCTTTGTCGGGGATGGGATCAATGATGCACCGGCGCTTGCTGCGGCCGATGTCGGGCTTGCCATCGGCACGGGTACGGATGTCGCGATTGAAAGTGCCGATGTGGTCTTGATGTCTGGCGATCTGCGCGGCGTTGCCAACGCCATCGCGCTCTCCAAGGCGACCATCCGCAATATCGGCCAGAATCTGTTCTGGGCCTTCGCTTACAACGCTGCACTCGTTCCGGTGGCGGCTGGAATATTGTATCCTGTCAACGGCGTTCTGCTGTCGCCTGTCCTTGCTGCCGGAGCCATGGCGCTTTCCAGCGTCTTCGTATTGACGAACGCGCTGCGCCTGAAAAGCTTCCGTGCACCGCTGGTGGACAGACCGGCGGGCATGCAGCTCGCAGCGGCCGAATAGGAGGCGGATGTGATGACGCCTGGCAACACAATCTATCTGCCGCAGATCGGGCGCAGCATCATGGCGGCGCAGGGTGAAACCGTGCTTCAGGCCGCGTTGGCCGCTGGCGTCACCTATCCGCATGGCTGTCGCATGGGCCGCTGCGGGGCCTGCAAATCGCATCTCATTTCCGGCAAGATCGATCTTCTCAAGCATACGCCCTTCTCCTTGACCGAAGAGGAAAAGGCGGATGGTCTGACGCTCGCCTGCCGGGCCGTGCCGTTAAGCGACATGACGATCAGCTGGCTCGATGGGGCGGATGAGATCGCCGATATTCCGACCGGCCGCTTTGAGGGCGTGGTGGCGGAAGTGGTGGATGCGACACACGATATCAAGCTCATCCGTATCCGGCTCGACGAGCGCGGGCAGTTTGCCTTCAAGCCCGGACAATATGTGCGCCTGCTTTATGCGGACTGTTCGCCGCGTGATTATTCCATCGCCAGCCGGGTGGATGAGGAACTGATCGAATTTCACATCCGGCACGTTCCCGGCGGCATGACGAGCGGCCGCATCTTTTCGCTCGCCAGGGCGGGTGATCCCGTGACGATCGTGGGGCCTTTCGGTTCTTCGTTCCTGCGGGAAAAACATTGTGGGCCCATCCTCGGCATTGCCGGCGGGTCGGGGGTTGCCCCCGGCAAGGCGGGTGTCGAGGCGGCCCTTGCAACGGGCCGTGAACGCCCGGTTCATGTCTATTTCGGCGCGCGCGCTCAGCGTGATCTCTATATGCTCGACCGCTTCGGAGATCTTGCCGCGCGGCATGGCAATCTGAGCTTCGTTCCGGTTCTCTCGCATGAAGACCATGCCGATATCAGGTGCGGTTATGTCGGTGCGGCGGTGGCGGATGATTTCGACGATCTCGATGGCTGGAAAGCCTATATTGCCGGACCACCGGCCATGATCGAGGCGACGGTGCCGCAGCTTCTGGCGCGCGGCATGCGCACCGCCGACATTCATGCAGACGTGTTTTTCACCCCGGAAAGATAGGAGCAGGATCGATGAACATTGGCACAGCCGCCACCGCCTCCGGTGTTTCTGCAAAGATGATCAGGCATTACGAAATGATCGGCCTGATCAAATCGGCAAACCGCACGGATTCCGGATACCGGGTCTATACGGCCAATGATCTGGAAACCCTGCGCTTCATCCGCCGCGGACGCGATCTCGGTTTTTCCATCGAAAAGATCAGGCAGCTCATGACCCTGTGGCGCGATCCGGGTGGCGCCTCCTGTGATGTCAAACGCATCGTCATGGAACATGTCGTCGATCTGGAAGCGAAGATGCACACGCTTCGGGAGATGGCAGACACGCTTCGAAACCTTGCAACCTATTGCCCCGACAATGGTGAGCCGGAGTGCCCGATCATTCAGGATCTGGCCCATTCCGAAAATGTCGATTTTGCACCGGTGGCTGTCGTGCCCAAACGGTCCGGCATGCTGAAGGGTACGTCCGGGCCGGTGATGGATTTACATCGCCTGGCGAAATAAGCGGCTTTTCCCTTTGGGGGCGAGCGTCGATTGCAGTGGAAATGCCAATTGCTGTGAAGGAGACAGGGCCATGTGGATACAGATAATACAGCGCTTCCTTATTCTGTGCCTGATGCTGGCGATCGTTTCCGTCATCGCGTTTCTTCTGCCCTATATGGCGGGCGGTGATCCGGCCCGCACCATCCTGTTTTCACGCATGCGCGATACGGCGCTCGATCCACATGCAGTGGAGGCGCTCCGGGCCAGTCTCGGGCTCGACCGGCCGCTTTATGTGCAATATTTCGCATGGCTGTCGAATGCGTTGCGTGGCGACCTTGGGTTTTCCTTCACCAGCAGCCAGCCTGTCGCTGCCGAGCTTATGCGGTCGCTCTGGGTGTCGGTGACGCTGGCGCTGACGGCGCTGGCGTTCGCGATCGCCGTCGCCCTGCCGCTCGGCACATTGGCGGCGATGCGTCCGGGCGGTCGTCTGGACAATTTCGCGACGCTGATGATCCAGACATTCGTCGCAACGCCCGAATACTGGTTCGCGCCCATGTCGGCGCTGGTCTTTGCGCTCTATCTCGGCTGGTTGCCCTCGGCCGGATGGGATAGCTGGCGCTCGCTGGTGCTTCCTGCGCTGACCCTGACGCTGCGGCCGCTCGCCTATTTCACGCAGGTGACGCGCGCCGCCATGGCCGAGGTTTTGCGCGCGCCCTATATCACGGCGGCGCGCAGCCGCGGCCTTGGCATGCATGGCACGGTCATGCGCCACGGCATCCGCAACGGCTCGCTGCCGGTGGTCACCTTCTTTGCCCTGTGGCTTGCGGGGCTGCTTGGCGGATCGGTGGTCGTGGAAGTGATCTTCGCCATTCCCGGCATGGGCCGGCTTCTCTACGACGCTGTGGTCAATCGCGACATCCCGATGCTGCAGGGTGGTTTCATCTGCATCGTGGCCCTGTCCATCCTGGTCAATACCCTGGCCGACAGCTTCTATGTCCTGATCAATCCAGCAATGCGAGGTCACCATGACCACTAGCCTCTTTCCGAGCGCGCCAGCCGCTGCCATGCCGATGACCATGCCCAAGCGCCCCTCGAGCCTGTCCCGCTTCACGGATTTCATCCGCTGCCGGCACTGGACCTTCTATGCGGGAGCGGCGATTTTTCTCGTCATCATCCTGCTGCTGGTGATCGCGCCGTGGATTTCACCCTATGATCCGGCAAAGCAGAATCTGCGTCTGCGGTTGAATGCGCCAAGCGCGCTCTACTGGCTGGGAACGGACCACCTGGGCCGCGATGTGCTCAGCCGGCTGCTGATCGGCGGCCGCTTCACGGTCACCATTGCCGCCATCACCGTCATTCTTTCTGTCGTGATCGGGACCTTCATCGGCATCATCAGCGGCCGCAGTCGCGGCATCCTCGACGAGGTGCTGATGCGCATCGTGGACCTGCTCATCGCCATACCTGATGTCGTGATCGCGATTTTCCTCGTGGCCATCTTCGGCCCGGGATACGGAACGCTGATCGCGTCGCTGACCATCGTCGGCTGGACACCTTTTGCGCGGCTGGCGCGGGGGCTGACGCTCTCGATCAATTCGCGTGAATATATCCGTGCCGCCGAGGTACTCGGCTGCACAAGGCGCTTCATCATCTTCCGGCATATCATTCCCAACACGATCTGGCCGATTGCGGCCGTGGCGTTCCTGCGCTTTGGCCACAAGCTGATCACGGTGGGCGGGTTGTCATTTCTGGGCCTTGGCGTACAGCCGCCGGCCGCCGACTGGGCGCTGATGCTGGCCGACGCGCAGGCCTATGCGGAGCGGATGCCCGTTCTCGTCATCGCACCGGGCCTGGCGATCTTCCTTGCAGCGCTCAGCGTGACGTGGATCGGCCATGGCCTCAATCTGGAAACAAAGAAAACCAACGGTCATTGACGCCTGCGGGCGGGCAATGACGGATTTGACGATTGTCAAACATACGTGACGCAACGGAACAGGAAGGAGAGTAATATCGTCTGAAGCCGCATGAAAATTCGTGAATGCCTCCGATTCAATAAAAATAAGGGGAACTCTTATGAATATCGAAGGACAAACGCTTGCCAAGACGGCCATGTCTCCCGAATGCGCACCGCTTCTGGAGATCGAGGACCTGCACGTTTCTGTGCCGGCGCAAAACGGCCGCAAGTTTGTTATTTCGGGCCTGACGCTTTCCGTCAACGCCGGAGAAGTCGTCGCTCTCGTCGGCGAATCCGGATCGGGTAAGAGCATGACGGCCCTGTCGCTGATGCGGCTTTTGCCGCAGGGCGCGGAAATCAATTCCGGCCGCATTTCCTTTGCCGGGCGCGATATTCTCGCTCTTTCATCCTCCGAACTCGACGCGCTGCGCGGTGCCGATATCGGCATGCTGTTCCAGCAACCGCAGGCCATGCTCGACCCGACCAGCCGGGTGAGGACGCAGGTTGCCGAGCCACTATGGATCCACCGTAAAATGAGCCGGCATGCGGCGCTGGACCGGGTCGTCGGTCTCCTGTCCGATGTCGGCATTCCCGATCCCTCAGCACGGGCGCAATGCTTCGCGCACGAGCTTTCCGGCGGTATGGCGCAACGTGTCATGATTGCCGCCGCACTGTCAGGCAATCCGCAGCTTCTGATCGCCGACGAACCGACGACGGCGCTCGATGTCACCGTTCAGGCACAGATACTCCGCCTGCTTGATGACGAACGCCGCAAGCGCCGGCTTGCCACGTTGCTCATCACCCATGACCTCTCGGTCGTCGCCGCTTTCGCGGACCGGATTGCGGTCATGTATGCCGGCCGTATCGTCGAGGAGGGGCCGACCCAGGCGATCCTCAAGGCGCCGCAGCACCCCTATACCAAGGCGCTCATCAGCTGTTCACTCCTGACCACCGACAGCGAGGGGCAATTGCTGACGATCCCCGGTTCGAGCGCGCAGGCCCATGACATGTCCTGCGGCTGCCGGTTTCATCCGCGCTGCACGCTTGCCAACTCGGCAGGCATGGGCGGCCGCTGCATGGCGTCGGAACCGGATCTGAATGCCTTGCCCGAAGGGCGCAAGGCGCGATGCTGGGCGGTCGGTCACGATCATGCCGCTCATGATCATGCCAGCCACACGGTCTGCTGAGGGAGGGCGACAATGTTATCGACAGCGACGACACAGACCCCGTCACCGGCGGAAAACAGGAGCCGGCCCTTTGTGGTCGCGAAGAACCTCTGCAAATATTATCCCATATCGGGCTTTGGTCACCGTGTGGTGAAATCCGTCGACGATGTTTCCCTGACGATCGGCGAGGGGGAAGTGCTGGGCCTCGTTGGTGAATCCGGATGCGGCAAAAGCACGGTTGCCGGGCTGATCACGCGGCTGACCCACGCAACCAAAGGCGAGGTCAGCATCGGGCAGAACGATATGCTGCACATGCAGGGCGAGGCGCTGCGGCGCATGCGCCGGGTGGTGCAGCTGGTGTTTCAGGACCCTTATTCGGCACTCGATCCGCGCATGCGTATCGGCCAGAGCATGGAAGCGCCGCTTGCCCAGCATGGCATCGGCACCCGCGAGGAACGTACGGCGCGGGTTTTCCGGATGCTGGAAGAGGTCGGTCTCGACGGCTCTTTTTATGATCGCTATCCGAGCCAGTGTTCCGGCGGCCAGTTGCAGCGCGTCGTCATCGGCCGTGCGCTGCTTCTCAATCCGAGCTTCCTCGTCTGCGACGAGCCGACATCGGCGCTCGATGCCTCGATGCGGACGCAGATACTGAACCTTCTGATGGACATGAAGCGCCGTCACGGTTTGACGGTTCTGATGATTTCCCACGATCTGCGCGTGGTGCGTTATCTCTGCGATCGCATCGCGGTGATGTATCTCGGGCGCGTTGTTGAAATCGCTGACCGGGAGGAGCTTTTCCGGGCGCCGAAGCATCCCTACACCAAGGCTCTCATAGCATCGTCGATGCTGGACGAGACGGGGTTATATGCACCGGAAATGCTTCTGGACGGCGATTTGCCGAGCCCTCTCAATCCTCCTGATGGATGCAAATTCCACACCCGCTGCAAATATGCGACCGAGATATGCGGCGAGGTGGAACCCGTTCTGGAAGGCGTTTCCGGCGAGCATTTTGCCCGCTGCCATCGCTGGCGGGAATTGGGCTGAAGGACAACGCAGTTACAGTTTTCTGTTGCTGTAAAAACAGATGAATCGTGTGTTTGCGAATTAATATCGGAATAAAATTCCGAGTATAAAGCGTAAAATAGATAATATTCGAATGGATAATCGAGAGATATCCATAGAGTATTCTTGTTGTCTTCGTAATTATTGAGTGAAATTTCGAGAAAATGTACGAATTGTGAGCGTTGTCATCAAAAATAAAAGGGGAATCTTCTATGATGAAGCACGCACTTTTGGCGACGTGCGCCGTTGTGGTCTCGTTTGGGACGCAGGCGGCGACAGCCGGAACGATCACCTATGACGATTATACCGGCGTCAAGACCGGCTGGCAGATGGCTTCCGACGATGCCTATCTCGGTTCGCGCGCGGGGTGTTTCGAAAGCCTGGTCCGCGTCGGCTATGACACCGCACTGGAGCCGGGACTTGCCGAATCCTGGACGCAAACCTCACCGAAGGTCTGGGAATTCAAGCTGCGCAAGGGCGTGAAGTTCCAGAACGGCGAGCCGCTTAACGCTGCGGCCGCAGTCAATGCACTCACCAATCTTCTCAAGGCGCCCGTTCCGGCTCGGGCCTTTTCGCCCAAGCTGATCGCTGCCGTCGATGCTGGTGGCGATGATATCGTGAAGATTACGACCATCGAGCCATCGGTGCTGCTGCCGGCGCAAATGGCAAGCCCGGCGACTTCGATCCTCGCGCCATCCGCCTATAAGGATGGCAAGGTCGATCCGATCGGAACCTGCACCGGACCGTTCAAGATCACCAAGGTCGATGCCAGCCAATATATGGAACTGACGGCGAACCATGACTATTGGAACGGTATGCCGAGGCTCTCGGGCGGCCGTGTGAACTTTATTCCGGATGCCGATACCCGCGCCACCCAGATAAGAAGCGGTGAAGTGCAGATTTCGCGCGTGATTCCACCCTGGGCGGTAAAGACCATTGAAGCCACGAAGGGTGTCAAGGTTGCGCCTATTACCGTGCCCCGGATTACCGAAATGCTGCTCAATAATTCGAAGCCGCCGTTCAAGGATATCAAGGTTCGGCAGGCGATCCGGGCTGCCATCGACACCGCCGGTATTGCCGACAGCATCTATGAAGGCGTGGTAAAACCCGCAACGATGCCCTTCGCACCGGGAGAGCCGTGGGCGCCGAAAGATGTCACACCCGCTTATGACGTAGAGAAGGCGAAGGCTCTGCTGAAAGAGGCGGGAATTGCTCCCGGCAGCCTGAAGCTGACGCTTCTGGCCTACACTGAAAGAACCGAACTCAAGGATGTTGCCGCCGTTATCCAGGCCCAGTTGCAGGAAATCGGCATCAAGGTCGATGTGCGCGTTGCCGATTACACTGCGATCGAGCCAGATCTCCTGGCCGGCAATTTCGACATGGTTCTTCTGTCACGCGGTTATGCCACTGATGTTGCAGAACCGATCGGTTTCCTCAACGCCGACTACACCTGCGGAGGCGGCTACAACATCTCGCATTATTGCAGTGAGGAGACGGACAAGCTGATCAAATCAGCCTATGTGGCGGCTGAGCCGGCCAAGCGTTACGCCATCTATGCCGAGGCGGCGAAGAGGGTTTACGACGAAGCCGTCACCGTCTACCTCATCCACGAGACCGCTTTCGATGCCTATTCGGACAAGGTCGAAAACTTCAAGCCGCATCCGATCAACTACTTCATCATGACCAAGGATCTGGCGGTGAAATAAGCCGACATGACATTGCTGACGAGGTATGGCCCGGCTCGCAACAGCCGGGCCATATTGCCGATATGGTGCCGCCACGCCGGGGCTGGATGCCGGATCAGGCCCACTGCCGTCCGGGCCAAATTTCTGGACA
Organism: Agrobacterium tumefaciens str. B6; assembly: GCF_001541315.1. Classification (GTDB taxonomy): domain Bacteria; phylum Pseudomonadota; class Alphaproteobacteria; order Rhizobiales; family Rhizobiaceae; genus Agrobacterium; species Agrobacterium radiobacter. The sequence continues at coordinate 373,252 of NZ_LMVK01000012.1, forward strand.
ATGTGCGTGACATTGATTTGGAATGACGAGCTACGCCAAACACTCCGGCGTCATCCTCGGGCTTGTCCCGAGGATGACGCGAGAGGTGTGAAGCCTTCGCCGCCGGCTTCGGTAGAGATATCTGTTCGGGAGGTGTGGAAGGACGAAGCTTGATCTCGTCCGACGGCTGTCACGCAGGTTCAGCGCGAAGCGGGGCAGGCGGGGCGACCCGGCGGCGGCAGGATGGAAGCGCCGCCGGTATCTCTTCGGATCAGGCGCGTGCTTCCGGCGTATAGCCAGCGGCGGTGATGATTTCGGCAATACGCGCTGCATCGGAGACGCCGCCAACCACGACCGTGCGGCTTGCCGGATCGGCATGCACGGCAGCGCCGGGAACGGTCTTTTCGATCGCGCCCTTGATCACACCGGCGCAGTGACCGCAGGTCATGTCTTCAACGTGGAAAGAAAGGTCGGCATCGACGGGTGCGGCAGTGGTTTCGGGGTGATGCTGATGGGCGGTGCACATAGGCGGTTCTCCATGGTTTGGAATTCTAACGGGAGGAGCCTGGACTATTCCAACGTGGGAAGGTCAAGCGCTTTATTCGCGCATGCGCAACATGTGTATCGCCGGATCAGCTGCGCCAGAAGATCGGCATCAGCAGCACCAGAACCGTCAGGATTTCCAGACGCCCGAGCAGCATCAGGACCGACAGGAGATAGAGCGCCGGGTCGCTGATTGTGGAGAAATTGCCGACAGGCCCGATGATCGGGCCGATGCCGGGTCCGACATTGGCAAGCGCCGTCGCAACACCCGATGTGGCGGTGAGGAAATCATAACCCATCAGGCTCATGGCAAGGCTGCCGGCGATCCACAGCGCGATGAAACAGCTGATGAACAGAAAGATGGTGCGGATGGTTTCCGGATCGACCACCTGCTGGCCGTAGCGCACCGAATAGACGGCATTCGGATAGATCAGCTTCTTGAGGCCCGCGCGCGCCACATTGAAGATGATGAGGAAACGATAGGCCTTGATACCGCCCGCAGTCGAGCCGGAACAGCCGCCCATGAAGGTCGCGAAAAAGGCGACGACGACGACGAACGGACCCCAGAGCGTATAGTCGTCGCTGGCAAAACCTCCGGTCGACAGGATAGAGGTCATGTTGAAGAAGGAATGGCTGAGCGCGTCGTCCAGCGGTACACCGTTTCTAAGGTGATGATAGACGCCCACCGCAATGGAGATCGCGCAGAGATAACCGAGGAAGACGGCGATCTGCGGGTCGCGCAGCGTCTCCAGCCGGCGGCGGACGGCAAGCAGGATCATCACCGAAAAGGGCAGGCTGCCGAAGATCAGGAAGATCGTGGCGATCCACAGCAGCGCGGTATTGTCAAAATAGGCGAATGAGGCGTCATGGGTGGAAAAGCCGCCGGTCGCGACGGTCGACATGGCGTGGTTCAGCGCATCGAAATGCGACATGCCGGCAAAATCGAAGGCCACCGTGCAGGCGATTGTCATGATGATGTAGATCGCCACGAAAGCCCGTGTGAAGCTCGCCAGACGCGCGAAGGGCCGGTCGTTGCCGGTATCGGAAGATTCCATGCGAAAGAAGGTCATGCCGCCGACGCGGAGCAGGGGCAGGATGAAGAGACCGAGGGCGACGATACCGATGCCGCCGAGCCAGCAGAGCAGGGATCGCCACAGAAGGATGCCCTGCGGCGCGTTGTCGAGGCCGGATATGGCCGTCGATCCTGTCGTGGTGATGGCCGAAACGGATTCGAAGATCGCCTGACCGGGCGTCAGGTCGAGTTCCGACAGATAAAGCGGAACCGCGCCGATGATGGAAAACACCAGCCAGAGCAGGTTGACGAGCAGAAAGCCGAAACGTTTGTTGAAGGAGGTGATCGGTCCGCGGGTCGCGAGCGCGCATGCAAGTGCAAAGCCGCCGCACATGAAACCCGAAAGCGCAAACACCATCCAGTCATCATTGCCGTAATAAAGATCGGTCAGTGCCGGCAGAAACATGGCCGTCGCAAGGTAGAGCCCGAAGATGGACGCCACATATATGACCGAGCGCAGAAGGTTGCTGTTCAAGAAATGAAACCCGGAGTTCGTTGCCGCGCTGAAATGAGTCTTTGTCTCGGACGCCTTCCTATGGCATAGCGGGTGCCATTATGAATTTCAATGGATTGACTATCGTGGACAAGCAGCTTGTGGAAGCAGCGCGGCGGGAAGTGCGGGAGATATTTCCGGAAACGCCGCTGCAGTTGAATGAACATCTCAGCCGTCGGTATGGCGCGTCGATTTGGCTGAAGCGTGAGGATCTGTCCCCGGTTCGTTCCTACAAGATTAGAGGCGCATTCAACTTTCTGCGCAAGGCGGTGGCCAAGGCCGGCAAGGACAAGATTTTCGTCTGCGCCTCGGCCGGCAACCATGCGCAGGGCTTTGCTTTCGCCTGCCGCCATTTCGGCGTTCACGGCGTTGTTTTCATGCCGGTGACGACACCGCAGCAGAAGATCGAGAAGACCCGCATCTTCGGCGGTGAATTCATCAGCATCCGTCTCGTGGGCGATATATTCGACCAGTGTTACGCCGCTGCCCGCCAGCACGTACAGGATAATGACGGCTACATGGTGCCGCCCTTCGATCATGAAGACATCATCGAGGGTCAGGCTACGGTTGCTGCCGAGATCATGGACCAGCTTCCGGAAGGCACGAAGCCTGACATCGTCGTCATGCCTGTTGGTGGCGGCGGTCTTTCGGCTGGCCTCACCGGCTTTCTTGCCGGCACCGTCCGCAAGGAGAACTTCGTATTCTGCGAGCCCGAGGGTGCACCGAGCCTGAAGAAGAGCCTGGAGCGCGGTGAACCGGTGACGCTGAACAAGGTCGACAATTTCGTCGATGGCGCCGCCGTCGCCCGCATCGGCGACCTGAACTTCAAGGCGCTGAAGGATTTCCCTGCCGAGCAGGTCATGCTCATTCCGGAAAACGCCATCTGCGTGACGATCATCGAGATGCTGAACCTCGAAGGCGTGGTGCTGGAGCCTGCGGGTGCGCTCTCCATCGCCGCGCTGGAGAAGCTCGGTCGTGAGAGGCTGGAAGGCAAGACGGTCATCGCCGTGGTCTCCGGCGGCAATTTCGATTTCGAGCGCCTGCCGGATGTGAAGGAACGCGCAATGCGTTACACCGGCGTGAAAAAATATTTCATCCTGCGCCTGCCGCAGCGCCCTGGCGCGCTGCGCGATTTCCTCAACCTGCTCGGTCCGGACGACGATATCGCCCGTTTCGAATATCTGAAGAAATCGGCCCGCAATTTCGGTTCGATCCTGATCGGCATCGAAACCAACGCGCCGGAAAATTTCGCCGGCCTGCTGGAGCGCTTCGAGGCCGCCGGTCTCGGTTATGAAGACATCACCGAAAACGACATCCTGTCGAACCTGATCATCTGATCGGGGAGTTAAAGACAGGGAAGGGCGGATCACCTCCGCCCTTCAAACGTGACATAGATTGAGGGAGTGAAAGCCATGGCATCGTTTTTTTCCAAAATCCTCTCGGCCTTCGGCTCCGGCCAGCCGTCCTCGGACGCGCCGCAGAAGGTGTCGCAGGCTGAGCCGCATGCGCATGGCGACTATCTGATCTATGCGACGCCGATCAAGGAAGGCGGTCAGTTCCGCCTGGCCGGCCGCATCGAGAAAAAGGCCGGCGACGAAGTGCTGGTGCATGAATTCGTGCGCGCCGATGTCTTCACCAGCCTGGACGATGCGGTGGAGTTCACGATCCGCAAGGCGAAGCTCATCATCGATCAGAACGGCGCATCGCTTTTCCCAGGAAAATGATGACGTTTTCTTGCCCCGCACATTAAGATTCCGTTGTTTGCTTCGGCCTATCGTCTCTGAAGGGCATGGAGTCGCGCCAATCAACCCGCGCGACGTGGATCGATAAGGCATGTGCCGATGCAGTGGGCAAATCTGGCCCTCTTTTTGACGGAGGCCATCGTCTATTTTTCGGTAATGACGGCCTTCCTTCATTACCGGCATATTCTCGGCATCGGTGTTTTTCTCACCGCGCTGGGGGTCATGCATTTTCTGGAAACCTATCTGGCGGCCGTCTTTTACGTGCAGCTGCCTTTCGGCGTGGCGTCGCCCGGTTCCTCGATTCTTTTTGCCGGCAAGCTGATGATGATCCTCATGCTCTATATGCGCGAGGATGCTGCGGTGGTGCGCCAGCCGATCTATGGCCTTTTTCTCGGCAACATATTGACCGTCATCATGGCCCAGATCATCCGCTTTCATCAGACGGTGGCGATCGTGCCCGGGCAGTCTGTCAGTACCGGCTTTCTGGACGAGATGGGTGTGCTGATGGTCTGGGGCACCAGTCTGCTTTACATCGACGCCATCGCCATCATCCTGTTTTATGAAAAACTGGGGCGGTATCTGCAGCGCCATATCGTCCTGCGTTTCGGCATCTGCGGTGTCGTCATCCTCAGCCTCGATCAGGCGGGTTTTTACGGTGCGCTGCGACTTCTGTTCAACGCGCCGGTCGATGTGTTTTATGATGGCTGGAAGGCGAAGATGGCGGCCGTCGCGGTCTATTCGCTGCTCTTCGCCATCTATCTGTCGCTGACATCGGCCAAGGGCCGTTTCCTGATACGCCGCAACATTGCGGATGTCTTCAACGATCTGACCTTCCGTGAGCGCTACGAAGAGCTGTTATCCCGCTCCGGACGCGACATGCTGACGGGTGTTTCGGACCGCGCCCGCATGGAGCTCGACGCGCCCTCCATCGTGCTTGACTGCGCCGAGAAGAGGCGGGCGATCAGCGTGCTTATCGTCGATATCGACCATTTCAAGACTGTAAACGATACGTTCGGCCATCTGCGGGGCGATGAAATTCTTCGGGAATTCGCAGCAGTCATGAAGCGGTCGGTTCAACCACATGGCCATCTCTACCGTTTCGGCGGCGAGGAATTTGTGGCCCTGCTTCCGGCGATGACACACGAGGCCGCACTTGCCTTTTCCGAAGGTCTGCGTGCCGCCGTGCTGACGGGTCTGCGCCGGCCCGACGGAACGCCCCTGACTGTCAGTATCGGCGTCGCGACCGGTCTGGAGGATGGGCGGGTATTCCTCGAACTTCTTTCCGAAGCCGACTCGCGGCTCTATGCGGCAAAAAATAACGGCCGGGATCAGGTCCACGGCCGTTACGGAATGTGGGTCGGCTGATACCTTGCCGGTATCAGCCTCCATTCAATTGTCTCAGGCGGCCTGGGCCAGCTCTTCAACCTTGGCTTCGGCGGCGGCCACAGCCTTTTCCACGGCTTCCGGACCAAATGCCAGGCCTTCGACATAGATGACTTCCACATCCGTCATGCCCATGAAGCCGAGAACGGTCTTCAGATAAGGAACGGCGTGGTTCATCGAAACGGCCGGACCTTCGGAATAAACGCCGGCAGCGGCCAGCACGATGTAGACCTTCTTGCCGGTGGCGAGGCCAACCGGGCCGGTTTCGGTATATTTGAAGGTCTGGCCGGCGCGGGCGACGTTGTCGATCCACGATTTCAGACCGGAATAGATGTTGAAGTTGATGAGGCCGGTGCCGATGACGACGGTGTCGGCTGCCAGAAGCTCTGCAACCAGCTTGTCGGAATAATCGGCGGCAACCGCTTCTTCGGCGGTGCGCTGGTCGGCCGACTTGCGGATCGCCGCGGTCTTGACGGTGTCGAGATGCGGGATCGGGTCAGCGGCGAGATCGCGGTGAACAAGGGTGTTGGAAGCCGACTTGGCCTTCAGCTTGTTTGCGAGCTCACCCGAAAACTTGTTGGAAACCGATTCGTCGCCACGCGGGCTGGAGGTGATGAGCAGAATGTTGGACATGGTCTTTCCTTGCATAAGCGATGAATTGACGGGCGCCTTGGGAGGGCGGGAGAGCACGATGCCCTTCCTTTGCGCTCTATATGAAAAATTACTGCCATCAAGAAAACTGTGATAATCTGGAAGCAATCTATCGATGAAATGGATGGAACATGGACGCGAACCCGACGCTCGACCAATTGCAGGTGTTTTTGACGGTTGCCGAGACCGGCAGCTTTTCCGCTGCGTCACGGGCGCTCAATCGCGCGCAGTCGGTGGTCAGCTACACGATCGCCAATCTCGAGGCGCAGCTTGAAGTCACGCTGTTTGAGCGCAGCGGCGTGCGCCAGCCGAAACTGACGGATGAGGGCCGCGCCATGCTTGAGGATGCAAGGCGAATCGTCGCCGGCCTGCAGGAGATGCGCGCCCGCGCCAAGGGGCTGAAGCAGGGGCTTGAGGCGGAACTCTCGGTCGCCATCAGCACCATGGTGCCGGCGGAGGCCATGGTGGCCGTGCTGAGGGATTTTCGCCAGCAGTTCCCGACCGTCACCCTCAGCCTCAATGTCGGCGAATTGGGCATGGTCATGGATATGGTGCTCTCCCGCAAGGCAGGCATCGGCATTGGCGGGGCGATGCTGCGCCAGGATGATGAGCTCGTTGTCGAAAAGGTGGGCCATTCCTTCATGTTGCCCGTCGTCGCGTCGGATCACCCGCTGGCGCAGATCGAGCGGCCTCTGGTTCTCGCAGACGTGCGCGAGGAGGTCCAGCTTGTTGTCACCGATGCATCGGGCCTCACCAAGGGCCGCGATTTCAATGTTCTCTCTTACAAGACATGGCGGGGCAGCGACATCGCCACGAAATACCAGCTCATCAAGGGTGGTCTTGGCTGGGGCGGTCTGCCCGCATCGATCGTGCGCAATGATCTGACCAATGGCAGCCTGAAAGCGCTTGAGCTGGAGGCCTATGAGCAGGGCGAATATCCGCTCTTTGCGCTGCGGCGGGTGGATTCACCGGCAGGCCCCGCAGGCCAGTGGCTTGCCGAAGCATTTCAGCAGCGCCTGTCTGCCTGCCCGAACCACAAGGATTTCAACGGGATGCTTGCGGCCAGCAAGCAGAGGACCATTGCTGTCGCCGCTGAGTGACAGTCTCGCCCTCCCGGCCGGTTTCAGCCGGGAGGGCGAAGCTTTTAGAGAACCAGACGGAACTTCGCGAAACCTTCCGCGCCGTCACCGGCATCCTCGATTTTCGCGCCCTTGATATCTGCCGCATAGTGGCGGCCCTTGGGGCCGGTCTCGAAGATCGCCGTGGTATTGGCGACAGGCGCGAAGGACCAGTTGGCATCCGCAGACGGGTTGATGGTGCCCTGATCGATGATATAGCGCACGATCACGTCGCGGTTGGTATCTGGCGCCACGAAGATCACCTTGTCGCCGGCGATATCGGGGAATTTGCCGCCGCCGCTTGCCCGGTAATTATTGGTGGCCACCACGAATTTCTGCTCGGGATCGATCGGCTTGCCTTCAAATTGCAGGTTGACGATGCGGTTGCTATCAGGGTTGACGGCCTTGCCGTCCTTGTCGAATTTCGCGGGTTTGGAAATGTCGATCTGATAGGTCACGCCGTCGATGACATCGAAATTATAGGACGGGAAATCCGCATTCAGCAGCGGCGCGTCCTTTGCACCGGCCTCAACCGTGTTGAACATGCCGGCCGACATTTCCAGCCAGTTCTTCACCTGCGCGCCGTTGATCAGCACCGCCTGCACCGTGTTGGGGTAGAGATAGAGATCGGCGACGTTCTTGATGGCGATGTCACCGGCGGGGACATCGGTGTAATAGTCCGCGCCGCCGCGGCCGCCCGACTTGAAAGGTGCTGCTGCCGAAAGCACGGGCAGATCCTTGTATTGCCCTTCCTTCAGCATGTCCTTGATGTACCAGGTCTGGGCATTGGAAACGATCTGCACGGATGGATCGTCCGCTACCAGTGCGAAATAGGAATAGAGCGGCGCGGAGGTTTTACCGACCGGACGGCGCACATAGGCAAGTGCCGCCTCATGATCGGCTTTGGCGGCGGCGAGGACTTCCGCTTTATCCGTGAAATCGGCGACGACCTTGCGGTTTTCGTCACGGTGATAGATCGGCCGGGCTTCGGAGGTGAAGTCTACGATCTTCCAGCTTTTGCCGTCCTTTTCAAGCAGCAGGTCGATGAGGCCCATATGCGAGCCCCAGAAACCGGCCATCACCGCCGGCTTGCCCATCAGCGTGCCCTTGACCGCATCCGCACCCTCAATGCCGTCCCAGGTCTTCGGACCGGGGAAAACGAGATGCTGGTGGCCGGTGAAGATGGCGTCGACGCCTTCGACGGCAGCCAGATAAAGCGAGGCGTTTTCCATGCGCTCCGTCTGGCCCTTGCCGTCGATGCCGGAATGGGAAAGGGCGATGATGATATCGGCGCCTTCTTCCTTCATGACAGGCACCCAGGCTTTCGCAGCCTCGACGATGTCACGCGTCTGCGCCTTGCCCTCGAGGTTCTTGGAATCCCACATCATGATCTGCGGCGGCACGAAGCCGATGATGCCGACCTTGACCGGGCTCGTCACGCCGCCGCCGTCGCGGATCTGCTTTTCCAGAATGACATAGGGCTTGAAGAACAGCTCGTCGTTTTTCGGATCGGAAGCAAGCTGGCCCTTGGTGAGGTTGGCGCAGACGTAAGGGAAACCCGCGCCGGCCAGCGTGTTCGACATATAGTCGAGGCCGTAATTGAATTCGTGGTTGCCGAGCGTGCCGCAATCATAACCCAGCACATTCATGGCATTGATCACGGGGTGCTTGTCGCCGGCCTTCATGCCGCGCTCATAGGCGATATAGTCGCCGAGCGGATTGCCCTGCAGGAAGTCGCCATTGTCCACCAGCATCGAGTTACCAGCTTCGGCGCGGATGGTGTCGATGATCGAGGCGGTGCGGGCGAGCCCCATCGTGTCGTTCGGCTTGTCGGCGTAATAATCATAGGGAAAGACATGAACATGGATGTCAGTCGTTTCCATGATGCGCAGATGCGCCTGGTTGGTCGCTGCGCGCGCAGCAAAAGGGTGCAGCAGCACCAGCGCCGAGGAGGCCGCGATGCCGCCCAGAAGCGAACGCCGGGTGATGGGGTGGAGAGCGAGAAGCGACGACATGGGAACTCCTTCGAATGAAGCTTGCTCTGTCATGAAAAACGACAGGGTAGAAGCAATCGCAGAGGAGTCCATCACCAAAATGACAGGCCCGTGACGGATGGGCCTGTTTTCAACCGTTTGATAAATTTTTTGTCGCGGCAGCGCGGCGCGGGTGTCGCCGTACCGGAGAATGCGCATCGTCCGCCCTGCGCATTCCTCTTCGCTGGACTAACGGATCAGCGGGCGAGGGTCGGTTTCACGTCTTCATGGAAGAAGCGGAAATAGGAGGAGAGCTGCGCCAGCGTGTTGGTGGAAAGCTTGAGCTGCAGGCCGAGGCGGTTCATGTGCTGCCACTGCACGACGCCTTCGATGAAGCCCAGATCCTCACTCTGCACCTTGACCCGGCTGCCCTTGGCGGCGGCGAAAGGCCCGTCCAGTTCGAGCGCCATCCCCGTCGCCGAAAGATCGACCACGCGTCCCCTGGTCGACTGGCTGAAATAATGCACGGTCGCAAAAATTCTGGTTTTGCTGCGGGGCGCAGTCCGGGTCGCCATATTGAGGTTATTTGTCATGTTGCTGCTCAAATCAATTGTTTCCGATACCATGCATCATGGCGCAAAAAGCTTGAGAGCCGTTTAGTTCTTCTCTTAAAATTGCAGATAATTGCCGATTATGCTGTGTCGATACGGCACTGATAGCAATTATTACGGGCGGATCGCACATGCACATATGCGACATCAGAGCGCTCCAGAAGGCGCCGTGCGCGCGACACGATCTCGCCCGTCGCCGTCACCGCGCCGGTGCCGTAGACGATGCGGTCATCGGCTCCATAGCCGCGCACGATGTAATCCGGGCTGTCCAGCATCGGCGGGACAGCCTGTGTCTGGGGATAGCGCTCACAGGCCTCGGCATGCAGAAAAACCGGTCCCGTTTCCGCATAAGGCTGTAGCGAGGGGAAAGGCCGGTAGGCGAGGATCAGCATCCCGTCGCCTTCGCCGATCTGGCGAAGGCAGTGGCGGCAGGGCATGCCGCCTGGAGAAACGGCTTTTTCCGGCGGATTGCCATAGGCGTCGGCGGCTCCCGCCCGGGAGGCCTCGGCTTCCTTAGCCGGCATTGCGGTAAAAACGAGATCGGTCATGTCGGGGCCTCCTGGGTTGGGATCGGCGTTGCTTCTTTGCAGCTATGGTCCCGAAACGGATCACTATCCACCCGATTCTTGACAGGCGATGCAACCAGCCCATTGCGTGACTCGTTAGCTTCGGGAATCAGTGACGCTCCTCGTTCCCGGAAGGTCTGATTTTATGTTCCGTCGTTTTCTGGCCGCCGTTCCGCTGGCTTTCGTATCGTTGACGGCTCCGATGCAGGCCGAGGCGCAGGTCGCCTCCGGTCTCGACGGCCTGTCCGACGATCAGCTTCAGCAGGCGGTCAATTTCGTTATCGGCAACGCGATCTTCTCGCTTTATCACGAAGGCGCACGCATGCTGATCTCGGATTTCGGGACAGCGGACACGGCAAGTGTTCAGGCCCCGGCCGATCAGCTGGCCGGCACGCTCATCCTTCAGGCCAATGAGGAATGGCTCGACACCGCGCTCGTCAACGCCACCGACAGCTGGTATCTCGCACGTGAGGCGGAGACCCTGCCGGAGCACGAGGCTCCCGTCTTTTCCGCGCTGGTGCCCGACAGGAGCCGCGACCGCAATATGGCCTGCCTGATGGTCGGTCGCGACAAGGATGGTTATGGCGATCTGGCCGCCATGATGGGGCTCAACAATGCCGAGTTCGACAAATGCGCCGCCGCCTACCCCGGCGTTGCGTCGGCCTGGGAGAATTTTCTGAGCACCCACCGCAGCCAGACGCCATCCAGATTTGCCGTCAGCTATGTGCCGCCGCGCGATCCGGAACTGGAGCCCTATGCCATCATGGTCAAGGAATCGAAGGTTCTCGATCTCATCAGCCGCAGCTTTGGCGGTTATGGCCTGAAGGGAGACGTCAAGCTGACGGCCAGGTCCTGCGGCCGTCCGGATGTCTACTGGTCAGCCGAAAAGCGCGAAATCACCTATTGTTACGAGCTTGGCAAATTCCAGGCGGGGCTGATTGCCGATCATCTGCTGAACACGGTCACGGAAGACAAGGGGGCCGCCGGCGGCCATATTCCGACGGCGGTCAATCTCGAACGGGAAATCTGAGGCATATTGCCGGACGCTGGTGATCTGGCCTCCTGAACGGGGAGGAGGCCAGCCACCCCTCAATTGCGCATCGAGATTTCCAGAAGTTCCGTATCGGCGAGCGGCTCCACCCAGGCTTCATAGGTGCCGACGGGCGAAAAGCCCATCATCTGGTAAAGCTGCAACGCACGCGGATGGTCGAGCGTATTGGTGGTCACCGTCACCCGCTGCGGATTGTCCTGCCAGGCGGCATAAAGCGCCTGCAGGAGAAACCATTTGCCGATGCCGGCACCGATCGCCTCTTCGAGCAGGCCGAAATAGGACAGCTCTGTCACCTCGTCGCTCGCCTTGTTCAGTTCGAAGAAACCGGCGGGCGCACCGTTCATATAAAGGACCGTGACGCTGTTTTTTGGATCGCGCAGGATGGCGGAAAGCTCCGCATCGCTCATGCGCATGCGCTTTTGCCAGTGCCAGCGTTTCCCCCCCCGCCAGTAGAGATAACGGTAGAAATGCAGGGGAATATTGTTGACCCGCATCAGCGCCGTCTGGATGTTGACGGGGATAGGCAGGCTGACCTTCGGCGGCGCGGTCATTTCGAGCTGCGTCACATGCGCCTTCAGCGGCCCATGCGATACCACGGGAACAGGCTCGGCGGGGCCGGTAACAATAGGCGTATCTTCCAGTCCGCCCCATTCCGACCAGGAGCCATCATAGAGCGAATTGTCCTGATGGCCGAGCGATTCAAGCGCCAGCGTAATGACGGCGGCGGTGACGCCCGAGCCGCAGCTCGTCACCACCGGCTTCGTAAGGTCGATGCCGGCATAGGTCACCATCTTGCGGATGGCGGTGAGGTCCTTGAAATGACCGTTCTCGGAAAAGGCGGTCGCGGGCAGGCTGCGCGCGCCGGGCATATGGCCGGAACGCATGCCGGCACGCGGCTCGGCCTCGTCGCCGGTGAAGCGGCCTGCGCCGCGAGCATCGGCGATCTGCTTTTCACCGCTGTCGACGATGCCGCGCATCGTTGACAGCGACGTCACGCGCTTTTCGTTGAAATCGGGTGTGAAGGTTGCGGGTTCGATTTCCGGTGTGCCGGTTTCGAGCGGCCGGCCTTCGCGCTTCCAGCCGTCCAGTCCGCCATCCAGCACATAGGCCTTGCGCACGCCCATCACCCGCAGCATCCACCAGACGCGCGGTGCGGAAAAGAAACCGGGGCCGTCATAGACCACGATCGTGTCGGTATCGCTGAGCCCGAGCTCGCCAGCCTGTTCGGCAAAGAACTCCGGCGAGGGCAGGGAATGCGGCAGGCCGGTCGTATGGTCGGCGATCTTGTCCTGATCGAAGAACACGGCGCCGGGCAGGTGACCGGCCGCATATTCTTCCGCGCCGTTGCGTTTATGCGCCGGCAGATACCACGAGGCATCAACGAGACGAAACCCGGCCGTGCCGAGTTGTTTTTCCACCCAGTCCGCCGAAACGACGAAACGGCTCTTATCCGTGCTCACGATGTCTCTCCTGATTTCAGGCAGCAGCTTCAGGCGCGCCGAAACGAATGCGGAACCGCCTGTTCTCCTTGCCCTTCTTTTCTATCTTGGCAATGTGAATATCGCCCACTTCCTGCGTTTCGGAAACATGGGTGCCGCCGCAGGGCTGGCTGTCGATGGCAGAATTTTCGCCGATGCAGACAAGGCTGACCCGGCCGAGGCCCATTGGCGGGCGAACATTCTTGGATTTGACGATGCCCGGATTGGCCTGCAGCTCCTCGTCGGTAATCCATTGCAGGAAAACGGGATGGTTGGCTTTCACCAGGTCCATCAGCTTTGCCGTGACCTCATCCTTGTCGATGGTCTCCGACATATCGAAATCGACACGCGATTCGTCCTCGCCGACGGCAGCTCCGGTGATCGGCCATTGGCAGACAACGGACAGAAGGTGGCAGGCGGTATGCATGCGCATCAGCTTGTAGCGGCGTGGCCAGTCTACATGCAGGGTCAGCTTTTCGCCGATCTCCGGAGAAGGCTGGCCTTCGAGCGGCACATGGACGATCACGCTCTTGTCGGCACCGTTTTTGGTGATGCCGAGTTCGATGCGCGACCCGTCTGCCCGCTCGAGAAAGCCGCTATCGCCCGGCTGGCCGCCGGAGGTGGCGTAAAAGCAGGTCTGATCCAGCTCTATGCCGCCATCCTCATGCACCGCCGGGACGATCGCTTCTGCGGTGGAAAGATAAAAATCGTCACGGAACAGGGCATTCACAGGCATTTCGGCATGTCCTCAAACGGTTTCGTACGGAACCGCAATCTCGCTTTTCGTCGCAAGCCACTGTGGAACCGGAAGTCCCTTGGAACGCAGGAAATCCGGATTGAAGAGCTTCGACTGATAACGATTACCGTAGTCGCAAAGTATCGTCACGATGGTATGCCCCGGACCAAGCTCGCGGGCAAGGCGGATTGCGCCGGCAATGTTGATGCCGGAGGAGCCGCCGAGGCACAGACCCTCTTTGGTGACCAGATCGAACAGCACCGGCAGGGCTTCCGCATCCGAAATGCGATAGGAGAAATCCGGCGTGAAACCTTCCAGATTGGCGGTGATGCGCCCCTGTCCGATGCCCTCGGTGATGGAGGAACCTTCCGACTTCAGCACGCCGTGCTTGTAAAATTCGTAAAGGGCGGCGCCTTCGGGATCGGCAAGACCGATCTTGATGTCGGGATTGAAATCACGCAGGCCATCGGCAACGCCCGCAAGCGTTCCACCGGAACCGACCGAGCATATGAAGCCGTCAACCTTGCCGTCCGTCTGATCCCAGATCTCAGGCGCCGTCGTTTCGATATGGGCCTGACGGTTGGCGATATTGTCGAACTGGTTGGCCCAGACGGCGCCGTTTTCATCCGTCGCGGCAAGCTGCTTTGCCAGCCGGCCGGAGACCTTCACGTAATTGTTCGGGTTGGAATAGGGTGCGGCCGGAACTTCGCCCAGCTGGGCGCCGAGAAGCTTCAGCGCGTCCTTCTTTTCCTGGCTCTGCGTCTCGGGAATGACGATCACCGTCTTGTAGCCGAGCGCGTTGGCAACCAGCGACAGGCCGATGCCGGTATTGCCCGCCGTGCCTTCCACAATGGTGCCACCCGGCCGCAACTGCCCGCGCCGTTCGGCGTCGCGGATGATGTAGAGCGCGGCGCGATCCTTCACCGACTGGCCGGGATTGAGGAACTCCGCCTTGCCGAGGATTTCACACCCCGTCGCTTCAGAGGCGGCTTTCAGACGGATGAGCGGCGTGTTGCCGATAGCACTGAGCGCAGAGGAGTGAATGGTCATGATTGAGCCTTCTTGTCTGAGCGGAAATTAGGTGCCGTTATGTCCCGTTACAACCGCTTCAACGCAAGAAATTATCTTCCCGGCTTTGGCTTAGCCACGCAAAATTTTGCCGATACCCAATTTTATGCGTTTTTCTTGACTTCGGCATAGGCGGCAAGCGCTCTTTCCCGCGCCTTTCCATGGTCGATGATCGGCAGCGGATAGGTCTTGCCAAGCTCGATGCCCGCCTTCTTCAAGGCCTCTTTGGGCGCTTCGAACGGCTTGTGGATGTATTTCCGGTCGAGCTTTTCAAGCTCCGGCACGAAGCGGCGCACATAGTTGCCGTCGGCGTCGAATTTCTCGCCCTGCAGGATGGGGTTGAAAATGCGGAAAAACGGCGAGGCGTCCGCGCCTGAACCCGCCACCCATTGCCAGTTGGCGGCATTTGAGGCCGGGTCGGCATCAACAAGCGTATCGCGGAACCATTTCTCGCCCTTCCGCCAATCGATCAGCAGATGTTTGATGAGGAAGGAGGCAACGATCATGCGCACCCGGTTATGCATGGTGCCGTGTCGCCACAATTGCCGCATGCCGGCATCCACGATCGGATAACCCGTCATGCCGCGTGTCCAGGCCTTGAAGGATGTCTCGTCGTCCCGCCAGCCGAAGGCGTCGAAACTCTCGTTCCAGTTCTTCTCGTCCAACCCAGGGAAATGAAACAGCAGGTGATAGCAGAACTCCCGCCAGACGATTTCCTTGCGGAAACGGCTGATATCGTTTGAGGCGATATGCCGGGAAAGTCCCTTCGTCGCGTGCCAGACGGTGGCGGGTGATATTTCACCCAGGGCCAGATGCGGCGAGAGCATGGAGGTTGCGTCCTTTGCCGGAAAATCGCGACCTTCTTCATAGCCTTTCAGGGCGCCATCGATGAAATCATCGAGTTTCTCCTGCGCGCCGCCCTCGCCGGGAGCCCAGATGTCGCTGAAGTGTTTCGCCCAGTCTGGTTTAGTGGGCAAGAGCTTCCAATCGGAGAGCTTCTCAGATTCCAGCCATGCCTTCGGCGCTTTCAGGCTCTTCGGCGCGTCCGCCGGCGCATGCGGCTCCTCGCCGCCCTCCAGCGCCCGCCAGAAGGGCGTATAGACCCGGTAGGGACCGCCGGATTTCGTCTGCAGCCGGGATGGCTCGTGCAGCAGGTGCCCGGAAAAACTGCGAACCGTCAGGCCATCGTCGCGCAGCTTCTGCTTCAGCGCCTTGTCTGTCGCCATGCCTGCCGGATCGTAACGGCGGTTCCAGAATACTGCGTCAGCGCCGGTTTCGGATATCAGCTGGCGCAGCGTCTCGCCGGCGTCGCCACTTGCAAGAACAAGGCGACTGCCGGTTTTTTCCAGCGCGGCGGAAAGGCAGGCGAGGGAGTGGTGAAGCCACCATTCCTGCGCGCCGCCGAGCGGGCCGCAGGATTTTTCCCTGACATAGACGGGGATGACGGGGCCACCATGCTCAACGGCGGCAAGCAGGGCAAGATTGTCCGAAAGGCGCAGGTCCTTGCGGAACCAGACGATGGCGGGGGAGGCTGTTGTCGGCATGAAAGGACCCGGTTCACTTCCGCTTGAACGAGTGTTGAGACGCTTTGTTCCGCAAATCGGCTAGAATGGAAAGATGGAGGTACATGGTTTCTCGAGGGTTATTTTTTCGCCCTTGAAACCGCTGATGAAGGGAACCAACTGGAGGGGCCGGCGTTTGTCGCGGGTTAATAGAGCATGGAAGTGCAATCAATGTTGCTGAACGACGTTAAGTGGGAAAAGCCCGTTACCATCTCCCTTGAAAACGGTGCTCCCCGGATTTTCAATGGCGTTTACGAAGCCTTCGATTTTCTTCAGCACGAATGGCCCGAACGTGGCGACAAGGCGCATGAACAGGCGCTGCGTCTGTGCCGCGCCTCGCTGATGGGCGATGTGGCGGGAGAAATCGCCCGCACGGCTTTCGTTGCCGCCAGCCGGCAGGCGCAATGCCTTGTCGAAGAGCAGGGCAAAATCGCATCCTGAGCGGATTTTCAGGACTGACGTGTAAAAGGCCACCCGCCAAAAACGGGTGGCCTTGTTTGTTGAGAGGCAGGAAACGGGTTGTTTCGAATGCGGGATATGGCATCGTGCATGCGAAAAGGCGAATGAGTGACGGCAATGAGCAACAACTACGGCTATATTGTTTTTCCGACGGCCCTCGGCCATTGCGGCCTTGCTTGGGCGGGGCGCGGTATCGCGCGTCTGCAATTGCCCAGCCCTGACGCCGGTGAGACCGAAAAACTTCTCCAGAAGCGCCTGCCATCCGCCTGCATTGCCGTTCCGGAAACACGCACGCGTGAGGTGATTGCAATGATCACCCGTTATTTCGGCGGCGAGCAGATCGATTTTACGACCGTAGAACTCGACCTCGCCGGACAGGAGCGATTTTTCCTCGATGTTTACGCCGTTGCGCGGCAGATCGGCTGGGGCGACACCACGACCTATGGCGGCATCGTAAAGACGCTTGGCCTCGGCATGGAAAAGGCCCGCGATGTCGGTCAGGCCATGGCGAAAAATCCGGTACCGCTGATCATTCCCTGCCACCGGGTTCTCGCTGCCGGCGGCAGGCTTGGAGGCTTCTCCGCACCGGGCGGAACCACCACCAAATTGCGCATGCTAGATCTCGAAAATGCCGGCCGCAGCCGCGCCGATGAGGCGCAGGGCAGCCTGTTCTGAAGCAATGACAGATCAGCGCACATGAATAGGTGTCTGATTTCTGCCCATTTCTCGTCAAATTGTCGCTAAATTGTCACAATACACGGGCGCCCTCTAACATAAGGGCGAGACGTTTGAGAGTATCCGCGTTAATTCTATCCGTTGCCTTGTCTTTTACAGTCGTTGCATCGGCCTCGGCTGGCATGCTGAACCAGGCGGAAAAATACACCGGGCTGCACGAGTCCAAGAACAACAAGAGCCTCAAGAGTATTCTTGGCGCAAATCCCCGCAGCACCCCATGGTGCGGCCTTTTCCTGCATGCTGTCGCCAGCAAGGCCGGCCGGCAGTCTCCCAAATCCTATGGATTTGCGAAGTCCTGGACATCCTTCGGTTATGCCGTTCCGGTGGGCCAGGCCAAGCCGGGCGATGTCGTTGTCATTCGCAACGGCCGCGGTTATCACGCCGGCATTTTGAAAAGCATGAGCGGCAAGACCGCCCAGATCCTCGGCGGCAATCAGTCCGGCCGGGTGCAGGTGTCGAACTTCAATCGCAAGGCCATCGTGTCGGTCCGTCGATAAAATCTCCAGACATTGCTTTGATAAAGGCGGGCTTTGACCCGCCTTTTCCATTTTCGGCCTATGGCTGCTCTCTGGTGCCCGGCGCCGCCTCGCGCTGATCGTCGTCCTCAAGGTCCGTAGCGACGATGAAGGCATCCTCATGCTGCCTTGCCGCCTGCCGGCGGGCACGCAGGCTCATGCTCTCGTCCGGGTAAATCTCGCCATCCTTTGCTTTCAGCTCGCTGTCGGTTTCGAAACGCGCGACATCCTCGTCGCGAATATCAAGCGGTTCGGTTTTCGGCTTTTGCGGGGTGTTCATGAAATGGTCTCCTGCGGGTTTCTGCAGGGCAAACGATCCGCGGTCGACAACGGTTCCCTTTCACGCGGAAATGCTCACCCGCGACGAAACCGCGCGGAACAAACTCTGGCTTTTTTTGTTTTTTCAGTGGCACAATCAAAACCGGTGCAACACGAAGAGGGAGGTCCGTTATGAGCCATGACCGCGAAGCCGCAATCCGTGAAAAAGCGCGCGCAATATGGGAGAGGGAAGGAAGACCCGACGGGCATCATGAAAGACACTGGATTGAGGCAGAACGGGAACTTTCCGCAGATGCGGAAGCGGCAAAGTCCAAAAGCGGGAATGGCGTGAAGAAGCCAGGTGCCGCGAAGGCGTCAGCGGAGAAGGGACCTGCGAAGAAGACGCCAGCGAAAAAGGCAGCCTCGGCAAAGGCCAAATCCCCGGCGGTAAAATCGCTTGAGAAGGAGCAGAAATCTGCGGTCAGGAACAAGGACGACGATTTGACCGAGAGCCTTGAGGAGAGTTTTCCGGCAAGTGATCCGCCGGCACTGACCAACGCCACAAGGGCGACGAAACGGGCGATCAAGAAGACCTGACCGTTTGACGGCTGAATAACCAGGAATTCAGGAAAATCCCCGATCCAAATCGAGCGAATTGCAGCGGCACTTCGCTCTTCAAAACATGTTTTTGAGAGAGATGGCTCCCCGGGCCGGATTCGAACCGGCGACCTGTCGATTAACAGTCGAATGCTCTACCGCTGAGCTACCAGGGAACGTGCACCGCTTGGCGCGGTGTGAGCGGGGTAATACAAATGCTTTTCCGATTTGCCAAGCGGTTTTTTCAAAAAAAACGCATTCCTCTTGTTTTATCCCTCCAGAGTCCCGATTTTCCGGGCTTATCGACGGTGAAAAAATTATCCACAGGCCAGATGAAAAAGGGCAGGATGGAATGAAATTCGGTATCGACCACAGAACGCATCGTCTCCATGTCGGAAAATGGAGCCTTGCCATGCCGCGTTCGCGCGTCGGCAGGATCGCGACGGGCTCGGCTCTGGTGGTGGGCGGAACGCTGGGTTTCCTGCCCGTCCTTGGTTTCTGGATGATTCCGCTTGGTCTCATCGTGCTTTCCCACGATCTGCCCGTGGTTCGCCGCCAGCGGCGCCGGCGGGCGGTCTGGGGGGCGTCGCGGCAGAACGGCCGCGACAGCCGTAATGGCGGCCGGCGATAGGTCTTAAGCGCCGATGGAGCTGCTGATGCCCTGGCCGGCCCAGAAAGCCGCATAGGCGAGCGCTGCGAAATAAATCGTTGTCAGACCCAGGAAAAGATAGCCGCCGAGCACGGTGACGCCATCCCGCTGAATCATCCCGGCCGAAAAAAGCAGGATCGCGACGCCCGGAAGGGTGTTGGAGAAGGGAATGAAGCCGAGCGGCATCATCAGCAATACGCCCGCCGTCATCAGCGCAAGCCCGTTTATCCGGTTGGCGATGATGCCCGTCGTCAGCGCGGGAATGCGCGGACGGATGAAACCATCGAGCTTGGAGACAATGGCGACGCCTTTTTGAAGGGCGGGAACAAGCTTTGCCGTTTCCATCTGCCGGTCAAGAATTTTTGCCGGCAACCATGGCAGGCGATTGAGGGTGATTGCCAGACTGACAAGGATGATCGCTGCGCCAAAGACCGTGCTGACGCCGGGAATGGAAACCGGAATGAGAAAGGGTAGAGAGGCGATCGCGCAGATGAGCAACAGGCCCTGTTCGCCGATTGCTTCCATCAACTCGCGCAACGTGATCGTCTGACCCTGCAGCTTTCCTATTAGCTTCTCAAGCGTCGTGCTGAGCTTTTCAGACGTATCAGTGAATGCGAATTCGTTCGTCATACGGCTTCCCGGGAGTTGTTTTAACTCCGGGCTTGATAACATTCATCCGGCCCAATGCCTATCGTTGATAGAAACGGAGCCTTTCACATTTGGTCGAGTGGTTCCGTCCTGCTCAGTGCGAAACCCAGCTGCTGTAAGCCCCTGCAAGAAGAACCACCAGCAGAATGACAAGTATGACCGGATTGATCGATGTAACGAAGCTTACATATTCCATGATAACTTCCTCCTCTTCCGTCCACCTTCATTCTACAGCAAAAAGGCGAGCTCATCTACCACAGGGTGAAATTTTGCATCGCAGCAACCGGCTCTCGGTATGGGCGGGAAACGCTCGTTATTATGATTTTTTGCGATGCAAAAATAAATTTTCCAACATTTGCCATTCTCTTGCGTTGTCTCTAATTCTCACTCGGGGTCCGGTCTCTCCGGGCCATCGGCAAACCACATGAACCACCGCTGACCTGCCTTGGCTCCTGCCCGTCTTCACTCCGCAACACTCTTCCCGGGGACATGAAATGCTGAAAAACATCTATGCCTGGACGATGACGCTCGCTGCGCGCAAAACCGCTGTATGGTGGCTGGCGATCGTGGCTTTCGTGGAAAGCTCCGTCTTCGTCGTGCCTGCGGATGTGCTTTTCCTGCCCATGGTACTGGCCAAGCCGAAAAAGGCGATGTTTTATGCACTCGTTGCAACCGTCGCCTCGGTTCTCGGCGGCATCGCCGGCTGGTTCCTCGGTCATTATGCCTTTGAGAGCCTTGCCCGGCCCATTCTCGAATTTTACGGCAAGCTCGACAGCTTCGAGCATCTGAAGAACTCGGTGGATTACGAGACAATCGTTCTGCTGCTGGTGACATCGGGGCTCGCGCATCTGCCGCCGATCAAGGTCGTCACAATTCTCTCCGGTGCTGCCAATATCAGCCTCGGCCTCTTCATTCTTTCGGCTGTCGTCACGCGCGGTGCGCGTTTTTTCATCCTGGCCGGGTTGCTGCAGAAATACGGTGAACCGGTACGCCATTTCATCGAGAAACGTCTTGGCGCCATCACCGCGGCGGCGGCGGCCGCACTCATTGCGGTCTATGCGGTCTACGTTTTTGTGCGTTGATCAAGCGCAAATTTTCTACTCTTACAATACTGTCGCAGAACTTTCAGCTTACTGTCAGAATCCACCTGTATCGGTTCTCTCGTCGAATGAGGGAACCGTTTTATTATGCGAAGATTCTGGAAGTGCTCCTTTTGGGGCATGGGTATTGCTGTGCTTGCCACAGGCGGTTATCTCTACGCCATTCAGCTCCTCGGCAATTTTCACGAGGTGGTCGCGGGGCAGCTTTATCGCTCCAACCAGCCGAGCAATGAGCAGCTCGTCCGCTATACCAAGGACCATGGTATCAGGACGGTCATCAATCTGCGCGGTGCGAATGAAGCCAAGGCCTGGTACAGGGATGAGGTCGAGACCTCCCGCGAGCTCGGATTGAATCACATCGATTTCGGCATGTCGGCCAGCCAGGAGCTTGACATGAACAGGGTCAACGAGCTGGTCGCGATCATGCGCGATGCGCCGAAACCCATTCTCATTCATTGCAAGGCCGGTGCGGACAGGACAGGTCTTGCCACCGCTCTCTATCTCAGTCGCGTCGCACGGCTTGATGAGGAACAGGCGGAAAGCCAGCTTTCCTTCCGCTTCGGCCATATCGGCATTCCCTATCTGTCGCAAACCTACGCCATGGACCGGACGTGGGAAAACGCGGAAAAGATGCCTGTCATCGACGATTTCGCGATCGCGTCCAACGAATATTGAACATGGCCTGGGGCAGGCGGTGTAGGCAACAGATGCCGGCACCGCCCTTCGTCGCGAGACACCCTGCTGGCTACCGCCCACCCAGCGGGCTACCACGCAGCCTTAAACTCATCCCTCCGCCCCGGCAGCCGACATGGCGAGGGATTTTTGTCTAAGGCTCAATCGACTATCTGGCTTGCCGGCATGCGTCATCGCACCCAAAGACGGTGGCGGAGACGATTCTAATCCCGCCTCGCGTCGGGCTTCCACCCGCGCGTATATCCATTTCCCATGATGGCGACCGCAAGGGAAAGCTGTTCCTGCAAATGCTCGATTTCGCCGAGAAGCGCTTCGACAGCCGCCTTCGCATCGCCGTCATGACACTGGATGACATATCCCGCTATGTCGTCGGGCCGTGTAGGGGTGATTTTTTCAGCGTCGGGCATAGTGGATGACCTCTCTTTTGTTCACTAAATGTTCTAATTTTAGCGGAGAGTCAACAAGGCAATGCACGCTGTCCTTCTACGGCTAGCGGCTTTACACCTGAGCTTATATTGTCGGGAATTTAACCGGAGAACGCTCTCGATCAAAAATGGGGATCGAGAAGACAACGGTCGGAGCACGGGATTCTGGCCCAAAACCCCTACGGCTTGGTGCCGCAGAATCAAACGTTAATGAACTGACGGATCGTCGCCATCAAGGAAGCTGCGAATCCCATCTTTCTCACAAGTGGCCAGGAATTCTTCCCAGGCGTCTTTATCGGTGGCGAAAGGTTCGTCCCAGGTGGTGACATCGTCGTGCTCGCTGATAACCTCGAGCGTCCAATCCTGCTGGGTACCAGCGGGCCGGTAGATATCAACAAGGACGGTGATGCCCTCGTCTTCAAACTCGCCCGAGAATTCTGAGTGTTCTATTTTCGGTTTTTTTGCCATCTCAGCACACTTCGTTCTCAAGGCTTGGATAAATGCACACCCGAACAGGGTCTTTTAAACTCGCGCATAGCGCTCATTACTAGAGAGCTAAAACAAATATAGCCAGCTCTGGGGGAACTGGCTATCTATCTGATTTTAATGGTCGGAGCGGCGGGATTCGAACCCACGACCCCTTGACCCCCAGTCAAGTGCGCTACCGGGCTGCGCTACGCTCCGAACCTGAAAGCCGTTTATATATAAGCCTGTTAGGGTGCAAGCGGAAAATGGTCTTTTCATAAAAAAAGGAACAAAGGGTGTGGACGGCAGGAAAGGGCCGGGGCAGGGTGATGCTTCCCGGCATGGGCGACCGTCAAACGCGTGACACATCCTCTTTCCATCATTGCCGGAACAAGCTGCGTTCTTCGGCGTTCAATCGCAGCGGAATTGAAACTCAGGGAGACGAACTATGTCCGAACTCGTCGTTGTTGGTTTTGACGGAACGGAAGTGGCCGACAGGGTGCTTCTGAAGCTTGCAGGCCTGAAAAAGGAATATCTGGTTGATCTGGAAGATGCCGTGGTCGTCGTTCGCGATGAAGACGGCAAGGTGCATCTGAAGCAGAGCGTCAATCTGACGGCAATCGGCGCAAGCTCCGGTTTCCTGTCTGGCGGTCTGTGGGGCGGCCTTGTCGGCCTGCTGTTCCTCAATCCGCTGGCGGGATTTGCCATCGGCGGCGCGATTGGTGCCGGCACGGGCGCCCTTGCGGGTTCGCTGACGGATTTCGGTATCGACGATGATTTCATCAAATCACTCGGCGAGACCATTCCCAATGGTTCTTCGGCGCTATTCGTGCTGATCCGCAAGGTGCAGCCGGAAAAGGTGCTGGCAGAATTCGAAGGCCTGCGCGGGCGGGTCATCAAGACCTCGCTGTCGCCGGCGCAGGAAGCGCAGCTGCAAAAGGCGCTCTCTGGTGGAACCGAACCGGCCACCGCGCCTGCCGTCTGAGCAGACGAAAAAGCGACGCTGCGGCATGTTCCATGTCGCAGCGATCCGTTCAGTCCTCGGGAAATCTGGCTTTATACGGTCAGGGTGCCGTTTTTCGCCTGTGGCCAGGTGAGATAATAATAACGGCTGCCGACGCTGCCGAAAAACGCGTTGTCGCCGGAAACAGTGTCGACATAGGCGCCGGTCTCGCTTCTGGCATAAGCCGAGCCGTCGCGTTTGAGATGGTCTTTCAGAAAGTCGCTCCATCCCGTCGTGGTGATCTCCGTCGTCGGCTTGGAGGTGGTTTTTGTATCGGAGGCCACGTCCCACGCCTTGATTTGTGCGCCTTCGGCGGGATCGGAGACCGTCAGCGTGCCTGTTGTCAAAGCCTCCAGCATGGCCTTGGCCTGCGAAGCCTTGTCGAGGTCCCTGGTCAGTTCTTCCAGCATCTCCTTCAGCTCCTTCATGAAATCGGCCTTGCTAATATCGCCGGAAGAAAGCTGCGTATCGGTATCGTCGGTCTGCGTGTCTTCGCTCGAGGTCTGGGCATATTGCGCCAGAAGCTGGGTGAGGCGCGTATTGGTGGAAGAAGATGAGGTGTCGAGCCCGTAGGAATCGAGGAGAGCCGCCCGCGTCGAGGAGGATGTGGCAGGGGAATTGTCTTCCTGCTCCTTGATGGCCTTGAGGGCGAGCCTGGTGGCGGTGAGGCGGGTGGACAGGTCGATGGAGGAGACCATTGCGCTAGCTGTTTCCTTGATCGGGCGATACGCATCATTCGTACCGAACCGGCGCAGCGGGCATCGATCCCGCCTTTCGTCCTCTCTCATAAGAAGACCGGGTACATCCCGGCCGTGTTCGGCCTAGGATGCACCCGGTCTTAATGGCCGGACTTTGCGCGACGCTTGCGGATCAATTCTCCTGAACGGAAACGCCGTTCGGGCCGATATTCATCTCGATCCCCTTCGGCTTGCTTTCCTCGTGCCAGACATAAGCCCCAAGGCCAACAAGGACCACCAGGAGTGCGCCGATGATGAGATAGAGATTATTGGTCTGCGTCATAAGATGTCTCCCCGTTTGACAGTCAGAATCGGGGGTTAAACGCATGAAATGGCGTAAGGTTCCGTAAGGTGAAGCGTTTTAGGCGGCCCGCGCGCGGCGGCGCAGGCTTTCGCGCTTCTCAAGCGCCATGCATCCCCACAATATGCCCAGCAGCAGGAAGAAATGCCGCCAGTGGTCGGTATCAATGACGGCGCCGATCATTACGTGTCCGACGAAGGTCACCCAGGAAATGATCAGGAACGGCTGCCACGGGCGTGGCCGCAGCAGATGCCTGAAACCTGCGGCAATGGTCCAGCAGATCAGGACCAGATAGATGACGAAACCGAACCAACCATGCGTGGTCAGGCTCTTCAGCCAGATATTATGTTCGGCGGCGGGGAAGATATTGTCGAACACCATGGGGCCGATGCCGAGCGGGTGTTCCATGGCGAGCAGGAAGCCGAGATAGTGGCGTGCAAAACGCCCGAGATGGCCGCCATCATAAGATTGCACCGCCGAAGCGCGGCTGGAGAACAGATCCGCGACCTGCTTGAACTGCAGCGCGATGATGACCGCCGCAACCATCAGCCCGGCGGCGACGAGAAACAGCACGAGGATTTTCAGACGAAACGCAGCCGTCCGTTCCTTCAGCAACATGACGAAGACGAGGAGAATGGTGGCGAACAGAAACAGGCCCCAGGCCGCGCGCGAGAACGACAGGAACACGCCAAGCGACAGGATGAGCAGCCCGACGATCCGCCAGGGCGCATGCATCGCCTTGCCGGTGAGAAGGCCGTAGATCAGGTAAAGCGAGGGTGTCACCAGAAAGGGACCGAAGACGTTCGGGTCCTGAAAGGCGCCTTTTGCGCGGTCGTAAAGAGTGAAGACCTCAAAACCCGGAATGGCGTGGAAATATCCGATGATGCCGAGCAGCGCTGTGATCAGCGCTGCCGTAAGCCAGGCCCGGAAAATCAAAAGCAGCCGCTGGTACTTGTCCTCCACGATCGCCGCATAAAAAACCGAGGTCAGCGCCAGGAAGGTCGAGACGGCGAGATAGAGCGGTCCCTCATCCAGATCGGCCATGGTGGTGAGCGAAAGATAACCGCCGACATTAAAGGCAAGCAGCAGGCACAGAAGCAGGACGACGGTGCGCGAAAGGCGAAGGCCAAGCAGGAACCACACGGCCACCTGTCCCACCATCATCAATTCATAAGGGGCCGGTTCGGAGATGACGAAGCCGGAAAGGAACACGCCGAAGGCGATGAAGAACGATCCGATGAGCCGCATGGTGGCCAACGGTGCGTCGAAATTCGCCGCGTGCTGGTAACCGGTGTGGGTCAATAGGCGTTTTCCGATTTGAGCAGCCGTATCGGCGTGAGGAACAGGATCTTCAGATCGAGGAACAGTGACCAGTTCTCGATGTAATAGAGATCATATTCGGTGCGGAACTTGATCTTGTCGCCGTGGTCGATCTCGCCGCGCCAGCCGTTGATCTGCGCCCAGCCGGTAACGCCGGGCTTCACCTTGTGGCGCGCGAAATAATGCTCCACCACCTCGGTATATTTCAGATCGCCCGTCTGGGCATGAACGGCGTGCGGGCGCGGCCCAACGAGCGAAAGATCGCCATAGAGAACGTTGAAGAGCTGCGGCAGCTCGTCCATCGAGGATTTGCGCAGGAAGCGGCCGACCGGTGTGACGCGGGGATCGTTCTTCGTCACGGCCTTTTTGGCGGTCGGGTCGCTGAGTTCCGTATACATGGAACGGAACTTCCAGACGTTGATTGTTTCGTTGTTGAAGCCGTGGCGCTTCTGCTTGAAGAGAACAGGGCCTTTCGAGGTCGTTTTCACCGCAATTCCCGCCCCCAGCATAACCGGCCACAAAATGGCGATACCGATGAGGCTGAAAGTAATGTCGAACACCCGTTTCGCCACCGAATCCCAGTCACGGATCGGCTTGTCGAACACATCGAGCATCGGCACCCTGCCCACATGGGAATAGGCGCGGGGACGGAAACGCAATTTATTGGCATGCGCCGCGATGCGGATATCGACCGGCAGTATCCAGAGCTTGTGCAGGAGCTGGAGAATGCGCGCCTCGGCACTGAGCGGCAGGGCGATGATCAGCATGTCGAGCTTCGTCAGACGGGCAAACTCCACCAGTTCAGCAAAGGTGCCAAGTTTGGGATAACCGGCGACAACTTCGGGAGAGCGGGCGCTTTTCCGGTCGTCAAAGATACCGCAGATGCGGATATCGTTATCGGATTGCTGCTCCAGCGAGCGGATAAGGTCCTTAGCGGTATCGCCACCGCCGACGATGACGGCGCGGCGCTCCATGACGCCGTTGCGGCCCCAGTGGCGAATGGCAAAGCCGAGGATCAGTCGATCTGCGAAGATCGCGATCGCACCCGTTGCGTACCAGATGCCGAAAGCCTGCCAGGAGTGCAGCGCATCGGGAAAGAAGAGGAGAAGGAAACAGGCAATTCCCACGAAGGAGAGACAGACAGCGCCCTGAATGCGGGCGAACATCTTTAGTGGCGTGCGCAGCGTCGGAAGCTGATAACAATCACCCGCCTGCAGAAGAAAGACGCAGAGCGCCGCCCCCAGCACGCCACCGCCGAACACCGCCAGAAATGTTTCGAGACCGCGATCGGCTGCGATGCCGTTGACGATGGCGGCGATGACCACGAGCATCGTGAATTCGAGAAGCCGCAATTGCCCGATCACCATATTGGGCGAATGATTGCCGGCGCGAAGCTGGTTGGCGATCTGCCGAGCAAGCGGATTGAGAACGACGGGTTCGGATGCGGAGGATTCTCCGGTTTGACGCTCGGAGATTTTCTTGCGCAATGACGCCAGATCGAATTGCAGTCTGTCCTTGTCAGTCTTGGTCATTGCTTTGGTCCGCACCCCCCAGCGCATCGACCTGAAAACCGCACAGATTTTCAACCGGAACGATACGCAACCTCAAAGTGGTAGAGCGCCCTTTGTGCATCCGGGTGGATGGCCGCGCTCTACGAGCAGAAAACTAGCCGAAACATGCTAAGAAACGTTTATGATCAGTTTCTACAGGACGGCTGGAATATACAATTAAAAATCGTGTTTTTAAAATAACTTTAGCTCGTCAGCAGGTCGCGATAGAGCTTCATCATCTCATCGGCCATAACAGGGGTTGAAAATTTCGCCTTGAAGCTGTCGGGGTGCGGCATGACCCGCTGCGCCCAATCGGCATCCTCTGCATCCTTGACCATGATGCGCGCCAGCGCATCGGCATCGCCGGCCGGGACGAGCGCCTCGCTGTCTTCTCCGAGGATTTCGGGAATGCCGCCGACATGCGAGGCAATGACCGTCTTTCCCGCCGCAAGCGCTTCCAGCACGATATAGGGCATGGCTTCGGCGCGCGAAGGCACCACCACCGTCGTTGCCAGTTCGAAAGCCTGTCTGGCGGGCATGGCCGCATGCATGGAAATCCGCCGGGAAAGCCCGGCCTTGTCGATCATCGCGGCATATTTGTCCCTGTCCGGTCCATCGCCGACGATCACGCCGGACAGGGGCTGGCCGAGGCTGCGTTCCATTTTCGCGAATGCCCTGATGAAGACATCCGGTCCTTTGAGATCACGGAGCATGCCGATGTAGAGGAAACGGGCCGTATCATCGCGGGCGGGGACGGTTTCGAACTCGCTTTCCTGCACGCCGTTATAAATCATCGCGGTGTGGGTGCGCGGCTTGCCGACCTTGGCTTCGTAAGTCGTCTGCTCGAAATTGCAGACGAAACAGAGCGCATCGGTGAAATGCTCCTGAAACCGCTCCAGCCGCAGGAAGAGCTGCCCCTTCAGGCTGTTTCTGGCATAATGCAGGCTGCCGCCATGCGGGGAATAGAGGCGGGCTACGCGATACCTGTTCGCCCGCAGGAGTGAGCCGATCAGCCGGGCAAGAGCGCCACCCTTGGCGCTGTGCCCGTGCAGAATGTCCGGCCGCAAACTTTTGATGTGCTTGTAGGATTTCCACAGCGCCATGAGGTCGCCGGGGCTGATGGACCGCCGGATGGGCAGGCGGGTGAGGCCAAGCTCCAGCATCGGCGTGATCTGTGCGAAAAGCCGTTCCTCATGCGCACCGCCGGTGGAACTGTCGCAGACGATGCCGACCTTGTGGCCCTGTTTGACATGTTCCTCGATAAGGTCGCGCACATGGCGGAAAACGCCGCCCACCGGGGAGCGGAAGCAGTGAATGATGCGCAGGGGAGGGCCGTCATCCGACACGTTCGCCGCTCCGTTTTCAGAAGAAGCGTTCGCGTACATAGACGGTGTCACCCGCCAGAATGGGGGCGGTAATCCCGATCCGGCCGGTCATCACCTCGGCATTGATCTTGCGGGTGATGTCGACATCGGCCTGGTTGGCGCGCGGGGTGAAGCCGCCGGCAATGGCGATGGCGTTCTGTACCGTCATACCAGGCACATAGGAATATTGGCCGGGACGGCCAACTTCGCCCATGATGAAGACCGGACGATAACGGTCGATCTCGATCGTCACATCGGGATCGCGCAGATAGCCCTGGCGCAGCTTGGCGGCAATGGCCGCTTCGAGCTGCGGCAGCGTCTTGCCGCGGGCAGGAACTTGGCCGACGAGCGGGAAGGCGACATAGCCGGCCTGATCGACCGTATAGGTATTGGTCAGCCCGGCCTGCTCGAACACGTTGATGCGCAGCCTGTCGCCGCTATCGACATGATAGGGTTGCAGGGCAGCCTCATTGAAGGACCTCGGCGCGGGTTGATATGCCGCGCAGCCGAAAAGGGCCGTCAGAACGGCAAGCGTCAGTGCGGTGACATGTCGTGATCCGGCGAGCGGCATCTGATCTGGCTCCGAGTCGATCTTTGATCATTCTTATCGTTCTGTTAGGGTTAATGTGCGGTAAACAACCCGGGCGAGCGATGGTAATATCAGCTTTATTTCGTCGGATTCTCCGAGATTAACTGTTGTGTTACCGGCAAGACTTAAGCTTCGCGAAAATTGGCCATCTATATTTGAGCGCCCGAGGTTTGTCTCGGTTACGGAGCCTGCATGAACGGCGATCGCATTGACGACAGGGATGTGGATATCGATCTTGCGCAGCTTGTCGCAGCCATATGGCAGCGCAAGGGACGGATCGCGGCGATCACGCTTCTGGCCGGAGGCTCCGCCTTCGTGATATCAAGCATGATGTCGTCCGCCTACAAGGGCGAGGCGCGCGTGCTCATCGAATCCCGCACCGCCTCCTTCGGCGCTTCGCAGCAGTCCAATGCGCCCGCCGAGCCCGTGCTCGATGAATTGACCGTTTCCAGCCAGGTGCAGATACTGCAGTCGGTCGATCTCATCAAGCAGGTCGCCAAAGACATGAAGCTCTATGAGCTGGATGAGTTCGATCCCGAAGCCCATCCTTCGCTCATTTCGCAGCTGCTGGTCGCCGTCGGCGTCAAGAAGGACCCGCTTCAGGTGCTGCCTGAAGAACGGGTGCTAGAGGCGTTCCGGGAGAAGCTGCAGGTCTATCAGGTCGAAAGCTCGCGCGTCATCACCGTCGAGTTCTCCTCGCAGGACCCCAAGCTTGCCGCCGCCATCCCCAATGAGATGATGAAGGCCTATATCGCCCTGCAGAGCGGCGCGAAACTGGATACAAGCACGGAAGCGGCGCGCTGGCTGGAACCGGAAATCGCCAATCTGCGCGAAAAGGTGCGCGACGCCGACAGGAAGGTCGCAGATTACCGCGCTTCGTCCGATCTTCTCTCGGCGGGGCAGGGCGAACCCCTCGCCACCCGCCAGCTCAGCGATATCTCCGCCGAACTTGGCCGTATCCGCGGAGAGCGCGCCAATGCGGAGGCGCGGGCGGAAGGCGTGCGCAACGCGCTTGCTACCGGCCGTCCGCTTGATACTTTCCCCGATGTCGTCGGTTCCCCGACGATCCAGAGGCTGAAGGAAAACGAAACCACGATCCGCAGCCAGATTTCCGATCTCTCGTCTTCAATGCTGGAAGGCCATCCGCGCATCCGGGCGCTGCGCAACCAGCTCGACGGCATACAGCGGCAGATTCAGGAGGAAACCCGCAAGGTGCTGGCAAGTCTCGAAAACGAGGCCAATGTTTCGCGTCTGCGGGAACGGCAGCTGATCCAGCAACTGAACATGCTGAAATCGGAAAGCGTGCGTGCGGGTGAACAGCAGGTCGGCCTCAACGATCTGGAGCGGGAAGCTTCGGCGCAAAGGCAGCTTTTGGAAACCTATCTTGCCCGTTACCGGGAAGCGACGTCGCGCGCCGGCTCGGTGGATTCCACGCCGGCCGATGCGCGTGTCATCTCGACGGCGGTGGAGCCGCGCGAACCCTATTTCCCGAAGACCGGCGCCATTACCATCGTCGTTACGCTGGCGGCCTTTCTGCTGTCCTGCATCGTGGTTATGCTGGTGGAGCTTTTCACCGGCCGGGCCTTGAAGCCGATGGGCCGGAAGCAGGTTCCGCCGCTCTCCGATCCGCCTTCCCCTACACGTGCTCCAGCCGATCAGGACAAGGCAACGGATGTGCCGGAACAGCCTGTTGCCGTGCATCATGAGACCATACCGTCTGCTGCGCGGGCCATGCCGGTTGCGGCATACCAGTCCGCTGCCGAAGAGGAGAAACGGCACCTGGCGGCTGTAGCCGCTGCCGCCACGCGGCCCCGCCGGTGGAAGCTGTCGCGGCTGCGAAGGAAGAGGCAGTGGAAGAGGACGTTGACACTTCTGACGATTTCTCGATCGATGCTGTCGCAGGTTTCCTGGCCAGCCGTCTTGCCAAACCGGTTGCCGCCATTGTGTCTCCGGCTGGTGATAGCGGTTCGACAACGACCGTCATGCTGGCGCGCGCTTTGTCCGAGATGGGCCGTTCGGTCGTTCTCGTTGACATGACGGCGTCTGCCTGTCCGACGCGGCTGATGGCGCCGGAAGTCGGGCTTCCCGGTGTCATGGACCTTCTGGCGGGTGCGGCCGCCTTCGGTGAAACCATTCACAGTGACCGCCTGTCCGACGCCCATATCGTGCCGCGCGGCAATGCGCAGCCGCGCGAGGCCATGCGCGCGATAGATCGCCTGACGATGATCCTCGGCGCGCTCTCCGACGCCTATGATACGGTTCTCGTCGAATGCGGCGCGGTACAGATTTCGAGCCTTGGGAAAATGCTGCGCAACCTGCCGGCGGAAATCATCGTCTCGGTTCCCGGCAAGGATAGCGAACTTCTGGAAAAGACGCTCGGTGAACTGGTTGCCCAAGGCTATGAACAGGCATTGCCGATGACCGGTATGCGCAAGCCGGACCGGCTGAGCGCGGCGTGATCTGCGCTCAGTCGGCAGCGGTGTCCGTCTTCGGCCGTCCGGCACGAAAACGCTGAATCAACGCATAAAGCGCCGGATTGGATTTGATCAGGCTCTTGGTCCGGGCAATGGCGACATAGACCGAGGCTGCTGCGCGACCCTTCAATGTCACCGGCAGGAATATATCGTGCTGCACGGTGAAAAGCGGGCACCAGCTGCGCTTATAGAGCTGGTCGCCGACGCCGAAATCGAAGATCGCCGCCTTCTCGCGACACGCCCTTTCGATCATCAGCCAGAACAGCAATTCGCCGGGGCTGAGTTCCGAAACGGACTCATCGATTGAGCCGAACTGGCAGATGATGTGATCCTGCTTGCGCGAAAGGCCGGCTATCGCGGCAATGACGCCCTCGTTTTCCCCATGCAGGCGAATGGCATGCAGTTCCAGCAGGCTGCCTGTGCCCGTCTCGGGAAAATTGGCGAGATCGTAGAAGAAATCCTTCACCGATTGATTGCGAAAGACATCCGGAATGCCCTGCGAGGCGAAACGGGCGGCCTTCTGGCGGAAAAACGCCTGCAACAATTCGCATCTTTCCTGTGGCGAACGCGCGATCACATGGCTGTAACCGCCCATTTCCTCGGCCCTTCGGCTCTGGATGCGGAATTTCTTCCGTCGCCTCTTGGCATTGACCTGCCGAAGCGTGGCCTCGAAGCTCTCGAGCAGGGGAAGCTGGAAGGCCGGATTCTGGTTTTCGACGGAAGCAAGATGCGAGAGGGGATTGGTCCTGCCGCGCCACGTCAGCGGTATGTTCTGCAAAGCCAGGATATCGGCCCGACCATGCAGCAGCTTCCGCGCCTCGCGGGCAATTGCCGCCGCGATTTCCTGTCCGGCCTGTTCGGCAAAGGCGGGGTCGAAAAGCCCCGTATTGATATTGTTGAAACGGCCGCCGGGAAAACGTGCCTTGCGGATGCCGCCTTCCAGCACGATTTCGAGCGGAAGCAGGAAGATCGTCTTGCCGCCCTGCCGGCCGCGAAGTGTCAGGAGCGCGCTGTCCTGCGTTTGCGCCCAGATGGAGCACCAGCCAAAACCCTGATGCAGCGAATTGAGCGGGTCGCCTTCCAGCTGCTCCCAGTCGGAGCGGATGGTTGCGGCGTCATCGACGAGATCGATCAACAGACGATCAGCACTCCGCCGCTCGTTTTGCACGGCGGTCGGCGCTTGCTTGTCGCTGATAAAGACCGGCTCCTCAGCCGCCATCCACTCTCTCCGGTTGTTTCGGTCGGACTATATCGTTCAGCGGCAAACAATCGGTTTATAATATTGCGACCTGTGGATGTTATACAACGGCTGGCGCTCAGCCCTGTTTTTTAGGTCCGGCCATCCATTTGATGATCAGCATCGCCGGCAAAATCCACAAAATTCCGGTGAACACGAAATAAGCGAGATGCACCCACCAGGGCGATTGCGCCAGGGTCGCCGATGCAATGGCCGTCGCCACCACGGCGTAAACGACGACGAGGCAGATGATGACGACGGTGCCGATGAGCGATCTGAGGCGAGGGTGCATGAAATCTTCCGTGATTGAACAGCTGGCGCGACTATACCGCCGCGACCGCATGCCGCAAACCCTGAGGCCTTGTTTTGTGGTGCCGGTTGGGGCTAATCAACATGACTGTATGAGGGAGACCTGAAAGATGCGTTCGAGCGGCATGACGATGGCAAATGGTTCTGCGGAAATGGTGGTGGAGGCTGCCCTGCAGAAACAGGAGAAGGATCGCCGCCTGCTGCGCATCTGGCTGCGCGTCGTGCTTTTCACGCTCGTCTGTCTGGTCCTCGTCGGCGGCGCCACGCGGCTTACCGAATCCGGCCTGTCGATTACCGAATGGAAGCCGATCCATGGCGCCATCCCGCCGCTTTCCGTTGCTGAATGGGAAGAAGAGTTCCAGCTCTACAAGCGCATTCCCCAATATCAGGAAATCAACAAGGGCATGTCGCTTGACGAGTTCAAGACGATTTTCTGGTGGGAATGGGCGCATCGCCTGCTTGCCCGCACCATCGGCATCATCTTCGCACTGCCGCTCGCCTTCTTCTGGCTGACCGGCCGCATCGAAAAGCGTCTGCGCCTGCCGCTGGTCGGCCTTCTGGCGCTTGGCGGCTTTCAGGGCTTCATCGGCTGGTGGATGGTATCGTCAGGCCTCGTCAACCGCACGGATGTCTCGCAATATCGCCTTGCCACGCATCTGACCATCGCCTGCCTCATCTTCGCGGGCTGCATGTGGATATTGCGCGGCCTGTCGCATCATTCGCCCGACGCCGCCGACGAAAAGACGGGCAGGGGCTTTGCTGCGTTGCTGACGGTGCTCTGTCTGTTCCAGATCTATCTCGGCGCATTGGTTGCGGGGCTGAATGCCGGCCTTTCCTATAATACCTGGCCGCTGATGGACGGCTCGCTGGTGCCGGGCGATCTCTTCCTGCAGCAGCCCTGGTGGATCAACCTCTTCGAAAACCCCAAGACGGTGCAGTTCATCCACCGTCTTGGCGCCTATACGCTGTTTGCCGCCACGCTGTGGCATATGGTGTCGATGGCCCGTGCCCTGCCGAATACGCCACACGCCCGCCGCGCCGTACTGTTCTTCGTGCTGGTTTCCATTCAGGCGGCGCTCGGCATCACCACGCTTTTGATGCATGTGGATATTCATGTTGCGCTTGCCCATCAGGGCATGGCGCTGATCGTGCTTGGTTTTTCCGTCGCCCACTGGCGCGGGTTCATCGGCGAATATCCTGCGCCGGTTTCGGTCGAAATCAGGGACTAGAGTCTGTCGGGTTCATTCTCAACCTGGCAGACTCTGGATTCTTTTGTTTTGTTTGTCTTTTCGGGAAAACCGGGTTCCACTTTTCCCTGACAAACTCTGAGCCTGCTCAGAACTGTTTCAGGACGGCCTTGATGGTTGCCGCGACGGCGAGTTCGTTGTCGCGCTCTTCCGCATTCTCGTCCTCCTCGTGCCACGTGGCCGAAAGGCAGCCATAGGTAAAGGCATATTGCAGCAACAGCCGTTCATCCCGTTGCAGGGTCTTCGCGAAAATCGCCGCCATGGAGGCGATGCGCGCCTCGCTACGAGTGAGGTCGAAACGGTCCAGCGGATTGGAGAACATGTTGGCGACGTCGAATGCCGCATCGCCGATCAGGCCTGACGGGTCGATGATGATCCAGCCGCGTTCGCTGCGCATGATGTTCTCATGGTGCAGATCGCCGTGCAGCGGCTTGATATCCCGCTGCTTGCCGATCAGTTCCTGCGCAAGCGTGGCCGCCTCGATATAGGGGCTTTCCACGCCGTCAGTGCGGCCCTGTTCGGCCTTGCGGAACAGGCTTTCGAAATAGAGCGGCAGCGTCAGCAGGCTTGAGGGCGGCGTCTGCTGCGATGGCTGATGATATTCCAGCAGAACGTTAGCGGCGATTTCCGTGGTGGCATCGTCGTCACCGTCGCGGAACAGCACGTCGCGCAGCGTCTCGGTTCCGGCATGCTCCATCAGCAGAATGTCGTCCGAGCGGTCGAGCAGCTCCACGCAGCCGACACCTGCGCGCCATGCGATGAAATCCGCACCGCGAAGGCTGTCTTTCAGCACTTTCTTTTTCAGGACCTTGGCAACGGCAAGGGAACCGTCCTTGCGCGTCAGTTCGTAAACGATGCCGGCTGGTGTATCGGCGATGCGTTTTGCGGCCTCGATATTCCACGAGGCCGGAAAAGATGGCGTGGTGCTGTTCATGCAAGTCTCATGCGGAAAGCATCAGTTCCATGTTCTGGACGGCCGCGCCAGACGCACCCTTTCCGAGATTGTCGAGCAGCGCGACGAGATTGATATGCTCGCCGCCCGGCGTGCCGAAAACGAAGAGCTTCATCGTGTCCTTGCCCGCCAGTTCTTCGGCGTCAATGCGCGCGAGGCCCTTGCTTTCGGCCAGCGGCACGACGCTGACGATGTCCTGTCCCGCGTAGTGGGCGCTCAGCGCCGCATGGATCGTTTCGATGGTCGCGCCTTCCTTCAGGTCAGCGGCAAACAGCGGCACCTGCACGATCATGCCCTGCGGGAAACGACCGACGGAGGGCGAAAACAGCGGTGCACGGTCGAGCTGACCGTGAATGGTCATCTCCGGCACATGCTTGTGCTTGAGCGTCAGGCCATAAAGGAAATTATTGGCGCTGATTGAGTCATCGCGGCTCTGGTCTTCCATCTGTGCGATCATCTGCTTGCCGCCGCCGGTGTAGCCGGAAACCGCATTGACGCTGACCGGATAACCGTCCGGCAGGAGGCCTGCGGCGCGCAGCGGGCGCAGAAGGGCGATCGCGCCGGTCGGGTAGCAGCCCGGATTGGCGACGAGGCGGGCGGAACGAACCTTTTCGCCCTGTTCCTTATCCATTTCAGCAAAGCCATAAGCCCAGTCCTGATGGACGCGATAGGCGGTCGAGGTATCGATGATACGGACATTATTGTTGCCGGCCACCATGGAGACGGCTTCTTTCGAGGCATCGTCGGGCAGGCAGAGGATCGAAATGTCGGCGTTGTTGAGCATGTCCTCGCGCATCGCCGCATTGCGGCGCTCGGCTTCGGGTATGGACAGCAGCTCGATATCGCGGCGACCGGCAAGGCGCGTGCGGATCTGCAGACCCGTGGTGCCGTGTTCGCCATCGATGAAGATCTTCGCTGTCATGTCCTTGTCCTGACTTTTCAAAGGGTTGCGAGGGTATTCGGAATCAGTTCGGTAAGCGCCGTTTTCTTTGTCAGCCGGCCTTCGCCAGCCGTTCGGCACGCAGGCCAAGCATATACATTGCAACGGTGGCTCCGGCAATGGCGGTAATATCAGCATGGTCGTAAGCGGGGGCGACTTCCACGACATCGGAACCGCGAATATCCAGCTGGCCAAGCCCGCGCAGAACGGAGAGAATTTTCGCACTGGTCGGCCCGCCGGCGACAGGCGTGCCGGTTCCCGGCGCAAAGGCTGGATCGAGGCAATCGATATCGAAGGTCAGATAGGTGGGCATGCCGGCCGTGTGCTTGACGATCAGCGAGGCGATATCGCTCGCCCGCATTTCCTCCACCTCGTAACCATGGAGAATGCGAATGCCAAAATCGTCAGGCGCATGGGTGCGGATGCCGATCTGGATCGAACGGTCGGGATCGATCAGGCCATCGCGCACGGCGCGCGCCACGAAGGAGCCGTGGTCGATGCGCTTGCCGTCATCGAACCAGGTGTCCTGGTGCGCATCGAACTGCACCAGCGCCAGCGGCCCATGCTTGGCGACATGCGCCTTCAGAAGCGGCCAGGTAATGAAATGATCGCCGCCGAGCGTCAGCAGATAATCCGTCTTGGAGATGATCCGGCGCGCTTCCTTTTCGATCGTATCAGGCGTTTTCCAGTGGTTGCCATAGTCGAGCAGACAGTCGCCGTAATCGATGGTGGGCATATGAGCGAAGAGATCGCGCGCGAAGGGATATTGCGGGTCGTTGTCGAAAATCGCCGAAGCCCGGCGGATCGCCTGCGGCCCGAAGCGCGCGCCCGGCCGGTTGGAGGTTGCTGCATCGAAGGGAATGCCCCAGATGGCAGTCGATACGCCCTTGAGGTTCTTTGTATATTTGCGCCGCATGAAGGAGAGCGCACCCGCGTGGGTCGGGTCGGTGGCGGCAGATGTCAGCGTCGTGGCGGAAAAGGCATGGTCGATTGTTTTGGCCGGCATATGTCACCCCATCGCGTTTTGCGCTGAAGGTGCTGTCTTCGCGCCGAAAAAACAAGGGAGCAGACATGAAAAAAGGCGGAGCCGAAGCCCCGCCTTTCGAAGTTCTGAGCGAACCGTTCCGAGAAGCGATTAGCGCTTGGAGAACTGGAACGAACGGCGGGCCTTGGCCTTACCGTACTTCTTACGCTCGACAACGCGGCTGTCGCGGGTCAGGAAGCCACCCTTCTTCAGAACGGAGCGCAGGCCCGGTTCGAAGTAGGTGAGCGCCTTGGAAACACCGTGACGTACGGCGCCGGCCTGGCCGGAAAGACCGCCGCCTGCAACCGTTGCAATGATGTCGAACTGACCGGAGCGGGCAGCTGCGACCAGCGGCTGCTGGAGGATCATCTGCAGAACCGGACGTGCGAAATACGTGGTGAAATCGCGGCCGTTGATGATGATCTTGCCAGAACCGGCCTTCACCCATACGCGGGCTACGGCGTTCTTGCGCTTGCCGGTCGCGTAGGAGCGGCCGAGGGTATCAACCTTGCGGACGTGCACGGGAGCCGAAGCTTCCGATGCCGGGGCGAGGTCTTTCAGAGAGGAAAGATCGGCCATTATCAGGCGCTCCTTACGTTCTTCTTGTTAAGCGCGGCCACGTCGAGAACGGTGGGCTGCTGTGCTTCGTGCGGATGGTTCGAGCCGGCGTAAACGCGCAGGTTCTTCATCTGGCGACGGCCGAGCGGGCCGCGCGGGATCATGCGCTCGATGGCCTTTTCAACGACGCGCTCCGGGAAGCGGCCTTCGATGATCTGGCGAGCCGTACGCTCCTTGATGCCACCCGGGTGACCGGTGTGCCAGTAGTACTTCTTGTCGGAGTACTTGTTGCCGGTGAAGGCAACCTTTTCAGCGTTGATAACGATGACGTTGTCGCCATCATCAACGTGGGGGGTGTAGGTAGCCTTGTGCTTGCCGCGCAGGCGGGTTGCAACGATGGTGGCGAGGCGACCAACAACGAGGCCTTCGGCGTCGATGATGACCCACTTCTTCTCCACCTCAGCGGGCTTCTGAACGAAAGTAGACATAGATTTCACTTTCTAACGTGGACCCGTCATCCTCTTCATGAAAGAGCATACGGGCGTTTCTTGTTGCTTGGTTTGGTTGCCATCAAGGACAACCGCAAATGACCCTATTCCGGCTGGAATCCGATCTGGCGCGCTTATACGGTGCGCGAGCGAAAGCGTCAATATGACGGATTTTGGAGGTCGTAAAAATAATATAGTAAAAACAATGACTTGATAATGGGGTATTATTTTACCTCACCAAACAAACCCGTTTTACCCCAGTCGCATCACCAGAACGCCCGCTGCAATGATGCCTCCGGCAAGATAACGCCAGATGCTGGCGCGTTCTTTGAGGATCACCACGGAGATTACCAACGCGAAGAGAATGGAGGTTTCCCGCAGCGCCGCGACGACGGCGACGGGCGCCTTGGTCATGGCGTAAAGCGCAAGTCCGTAGGACAGAATGGAGCCGCCGCCGCCGATCAGGCCGCGCCACCAGTTGCGTCGGACATGCTGGACGACAGGGCCGACGCCGCGCTGGAAAAAGGCAAAACCGAAAAGCAGCACCGGCGGCAAAAGCGACATCCAGAGCGTATAGGAGATGGCGTTGCCGGAAAGTCTTGCGCCGACGCCGTCGACGAAGGTGTAGGACGCGATCACGAAGGCGTTGAGCAGCGCGACTAGAATAGCCTTTCCGCCGCCACGCCTTGCCTCGAATACGAGTGTCAGGATGCCGCCGGAGATGATCGCGATCCCGGCAAGGGCCAGCGGGCTCAAAACCTCGCTCAGGAACAGGCTGCTCGTCGCCGCGACGATCAAGGGAGCCACACCGCGCATGACGGGATAAACAAGGCCGATATCGCCGATCGTATAGGCGGCGGCGACAAGGCGGAAATAGGCGAATTGTAGAACGGCCGAAGCGATCAGGAAGGGAATGGCGACCGGTGCGGGGAAGGGCAGGAAAGGCAGAAACGGCAGTGAACAGGCCGCAGCTCCCGCCGCAATCAGTGAGGCGTCCAGTGATTTGTCGGATCCGGATTTGACCAGCGCATTCCATCCGGCATGCAGCATCGCGCCCAGGAGCACCAGAAGAAGAATGTCAAATGTCACAATAGAGACTCGCTCGCGGGCTACTTTGGGCAACCTACAGCATCGGCCTGAAAACCGGAATCGATTTTCGGTGAGGGCGACACGCCCCTGCGAATTGTTCGAGTGAGCGTTTTGCGCCGGTGGAACCACCCACAAACGACATGTGACTGCGGCTGATATTGCAACACGCGTAAAACTCTTGCTTTGTGCATGTCAGGCGCGCGCGGAATGATTTTGCTCCGGCGCGATATGGTATTCTGCTCAGGATTTCATCCGTCAGATGGTGGCATGAGCGCTGGGCGCACAGCTTGTGGTTTCGATTCGGAGCGTGTTTTGGCCCATAATACTACCTGTTTTGTCAAATAGCTCCGCTGGGCGCTTCGGTCGGAAGGTATATCAATTGGATGGGATGTACATGAAAAGAAATTTCATATCTGCTATGAACGGCTTGCTGTAACGTTGCAGGTTTGTTTGTAGATTGATTTACAGAATAACTTTCTGAAAATTAGATAGCTCTAATTCACCTGCGAACGGAATGAAAACAAACAGGAGACGAAGGGCGCATAACTTGCACGCTAATGTTGTTTGAGCCGCTTTTGTGCCGGTTTGCGCCATTTTGAAAACTGGACAAAATTAGTCAATAGAACCGGGATTCTGGTATTTTGGTGAAATCATTTTGCGTGGACGAAAACGTGCCACTGCGCGACGATAGGTCTGTCGTGATAGCGATTTTCGGCCGGGCAAGGGTTCAAGACAGCAGGGAAGCTTCCTAGATGGGAAGGGCAGGCGCATTCGGCAGTGTCAGGAATGCGTCGGTGGAATTATGCAGACGAGGCTATGCTCGCGCAGCTTTCAAATGGCGTATCTGCATTGGTATTCTTCAAACCATGTGACGTTCCAAGAGGGATAAGTTGACATGCA
The DNA here is from genome assembly GCF_001541315.1 of Agrobacterium tumefaciens str. B6. Classification (GTDB taxonomy): domain Bacteria; phylum Pseudomonadota; class Alphaproteobacteria; order Rhizobiales; family Rhizobiaceae; genus Agrobacterium; species Agrobacterium radiobacter. The sequence goes on from NZ_LMVK01000012.1 coordinate 413,904, forward strand.
GCATGATAGTTACGAGCCCGATTACCTCAGGAGAATTCTGACTGACGTCAAAACCATCGCGCTGCTCGGCGCTTCGCCCAACCCGGACAGGCCGAGCCACGGCGTCATGCGCTTCCTGCTGTCCAAGGGCTACCGCGTGTTTCCGGTCAATCCCGGCCAGGCAGGCAAGGAGATATTGGGACAGAAGGTCTACGCCAGGCTCGCCGATGTTCCCGAGCCGGTGGACATGATCGATGTTTTCCGCGCGCCGGAATATTTATCGGCAATCGTCGAAGAGGCGATATTGCTGCCCGAGCGACCATCGGTGATCTGGGGCCAGCTTTCCGTTCGCGATGACAATGCCGCCGCCAAGGCGGAAGCCTATGGCATAGAGGTTGTGATGGACCGTTGCCCTGCAATTGAGTATCCGCGTCTCAATATTGTGCGATAGTTGGTACGGATCGGACTTATCATTTGGCGGCAAGGCATTATGATCCCTTCAAAATTCCATTGGAGGAAACATCATGCCGAGCAGCAATCCCGGGTTTTCAACGCTGGCCGTCCACGCGGGCGCACAACCTGATCCGACCACCGGCGCGCGTGCGACACCCATTTATCAGACGACGGCCTTTGCTTTCCGCGACGCCGATCACGCCGCCGCCCTGTTCGGATTGAAAGAGTTCGGCAATATCTACACGCGAATCATGAACCCCACCCAGGCTGTTCTGGAAGAGCGCGTGGCGGCGCTGGAAGGCGGCACGGCGGCGCTTGCCGTGGCGTCCGGCCATGCCGCGCAATTGTTGGTCTTCCATACGCTCCTGCAGCCCGGCGACAATTTCGTCGCCGCTCGTCAGCTTTATGGCGGCTCGATCAACCAGTTCGGTCACGCCTTCAAGGGCTTCGACTGGCAGGTGCGCTGGGCTGACGCCACCGATCCGGCCAGCTTCGAGGCGCAGATCGACGACCGCACACGCGCCGTCTTCATCGAAAGCCTTGCCAATCCCGGCGGTACTTTCGTGGATATAGCCGCGATTGCCGATGTCGCCCACCGGCACGGCCTGCCGCTGATCGTCGACAACACCATGGCGAGCCCCTATCTGCTGCGGCCGCTGGAACACGGCGCTGACATCGTGCTGCATTCGCTGACGAAATTCCTTGGCGGGCACGGCAATTCCATGGGCGGCATCATCGTTGGCGGCGGGACCTTCGACTGGTCGGCGACGGACAGATATCCGGCGCTGTCGCAGCCCCGGCCGGAATATTCCGGCGTCGTGCTGCACCAGACCTTCGGCAATTTCGCCTTCGCCATCGCTTGCCGCGTTCTGGGATTGCGTGACCTCGGACCGGCCATTTCGCCCTTCAACGCCTTCCTCATCCTTACGGGCATCGAGACACTGCCGCTGCGCGTTCAGCGCCATTCCGACAATGCGCTGGCCGTCGCGAAATGGCTGAAGGCGCATCCCAAAGTCAGCTGGGTGCATTATGCCGGGCTGGAGGACAGCGACAACTACGCCCTCCAGCAGCGATATTCGCCAAAGGGCGCAGGCTCCGTCTTCACTTTCGGCGTCAAGGGTGGTTATGCGGCCGGCAAGGCGCTGGTGGAAGGGCTGCAGCTCTTCTCCCATCTCGCCAATATCGGCGACACGCGCTCCCTCGTCATCCACCCGGCCTCCACCACGCATGCGCAATTGACACCGGAACAGCAGACGGCCGCCGGTGCAGGGCCGGATGTGGTTCGCCTGTCGATCGGCATCGAGGACGTCAAGGACATCATCGCCGATCTCGAACAATCGCTTGCCAAGCTGTGACGTGGTTGGTCACGCGAGTTTGGTACTCGCGTGACTCCCCCTTCGAATTTCCTGCGGTGATATTCCCGTTCATTGCGCGGGTGAAATCAGCGGGAAACTGAGGTTGTCACTTCGGTTTGTGGATAAAACTTTGGTGTCAGTGCCGGAAGGCAGTTGGTGAGCCAGGCGGACGATGGGCGCGCCGCTTCCGTTCATCGGCTACCATCTTACCCGGAGCGCCGAATCTGCCTAGAACAGGCCCTTGCACTCCCATTGCGAAAGATAGGCCATATGAAAAACCGAACCGGAATGCTCCGCATCGTCACCCTTCTCCTTGCGATCGGGGTCGCGGGTATGGCTGATATACCTGTCGTCGCTTCGGTTTCGCCGGCAAAGGCGGAGGCGGAATATTTCCCGACTCAGAAGGATTTTGTCGGAAAGTGGAAACTCAGCGGTGCGACCAGCCGCCCGCCGCGCGATATGAAGACCGCGCCCACCTCGCAGCAGGAAGCGGATGCGACACTGTTCCAGGAGACGGTAACGACATTTTACTCGGCGTTCGACTATCTGGAGATCACGGCGGACGGTCGTTATAATTTCCATCAGGCCGGTGATCCCTCGGGTTCATGCGTCTGGTGCGGAACATGGTCTTTCAACAAGAGTTCGCTTTGGCTGAAGCTGGATACGGCGCCCAGGCTCGATATTTATGCGAAGGACGGCGATATACAGATGACCTACACCGCCGAACCCGACAAGAAGTCGAAATATACCTGGCTGGTTTTTGGCTGGACGAGGATGGAGTGAACCGCATCTTCTCCCGCTGCAAGGCCGCGACGGGGAACGGGGCAACGAGCAAGCGTTCGCCGTCCATGAAGTCAATTTTAAGTTGCATTTGAAGTTGAAGACGTTTGACGAAGCGCTCACAAATGAGCAAAGCTATTTTACCAACCACATTTGATGGATCCGGATGTCATGGCGAATTTTCTGTCCTTTGATGATGTTACCGAGGTGGAGCATGGCGCGCCTGCGCCGGAAAGGCTGATCTCCGGCGATCCGAGATTCACCACATGGAATATCGAGGAGGCTCCCGGCGGCATCTATGCCGGCATCTGGCAGTCCACCCCCGGCAAATGGCGGATTGTTTATGACGAGTGGGAATATTTCAACATTCTCGAAGGTCATTCCATCCTGACCGAAGATGGCGGTGCGCCGCGCGATCTGAAACCCGGTGACCGCGTTATCCTGCGTCCGGGCTTTGCCGGCACGTGGGAAGTGGTGGAAACGACGCGCAAGGACTACGTCATCCGGCTCTGAGGCCGGATGCGGTTTGGTGCTTACTGCTCATCGAATTTGAGAATCGATGGAAGGAGTCCGGGAAAGCGGGCTTCCATATCCTCAATGCGCACAACGCTGATATTTTCGACGCCCTGTTTATGGGTGCGGATCAATCCTGCCTCACGCAGGATTCGCATATGGCTGGACAGGGTGGAGCGCGGCATATCCTGACAGGGGGCTGCCGCACCGCAATTTTGCCCGGTCTCCGACACCCATAATTTGCGGATGATGCCCATGCGCGCGGGCTCGCCAAGGGCGGACAGCACGGCGGTAAGCGATATGTCCTCGCGAGCGGGATGAAAAAACTGAACCATGGACCGCCTGTAGCATATGGATTGACAAGCTTCAATATTTCAATAAAACCGAAATACCGAATTATGGTAATTCGGAAATTACGATATTCATGGAGTTTGCAATGTCTGGACTATTCAGCGGACAGGTGGTCGTCGTCACGGGCGGATCGACAGGCATCGGCTTTTCAGTCGCCAGGTTGTTTCTGGAGGGCGGCGCCTCTGCGGTCTATGTGACGGGCCGCAATTCAGCCAATCTCGATGCCGCCGTCGCCAAGCTCGGGGAGCGGGCAATCGGCTTCGTTTCCGATGTTGCCAAGCTTTCGGATCTGGAACAGCTCAAGGCCCGCATAGAAGCCGACGGGCGAAAGGTGGATGTGCTGGTCGCCAATGCCGGCATCGCCGAAAACAACGATCTTGGTGCAACCCATGAGGCGCTTTACGACCGGATTTTTGACATCAACGTGAAGGGCGTGTTTTACACGGTGCAGACGTTGTTGCCGGTGCTGAAGGACGGCGGTTCGATCGTATTGACGGGGTCGATCGTCGGCAACAAGGGCATGGAAAAACTGAGCGCTTACAATGCTTCGAAAGCGGCAGTTCGCTCATTCGCCCGCAGTTTTGCCAATGATCTGAAAGCGCGGGAAATCCGCGTCAATACGGTGAGCCCGGGCGTTACCCGCACGCCGATCATGGAAAATGGCCTGAAGATGGACGATGAGAAGATCGCCGGTTTCAAGGCCTATCTGAAGGATGCGGCACCGATCGGCCGTATGGCCGACCCCGACGAAATCGCCGAGGCGGTGTTGTTTCTGGCATCTTCCAAGGCCAGCTATATCACCGGCGTCGAGCTCTCGGTTGATGGCGGTCTGGCCCAGATTTAAGGCCGAATCCTCCCTCTGCCTTACCAGCTGAGATCGAGCCGCTCCAGGCCATGGAAATGATAGACATCCTTGACCTTGGGCGGCTCGGCAATCTTCAGGCCCGGCAGGCGTTTGAAAAGCAGGGGCAGGGCGAGATTAAGCTCCAGCCGTGCAAGCGGTGCGCCGATGCAGAAATGGATGCCGGCGCCGAAAGAGACGTTGGCGCCTTCGTTCCGGTCCGGCTGGAAAGTCAGCGGATCGGAAAATTTCGCCGGGTCGAGGTTGGCTGCTGCCAGGATGAGGCTGACCTTGTCGCCGCGCTTGAATGCGACGCCGTCGATTTCGACCGGTTCCAGAACCCAGCGCTGGAAAATATGAACCGGGGCGCAGATGCGCAGGGTTTCTTCCACCGTGCGTTCCGTGGCGGCCTCGTCGTGGAACAGGGTCTCCGGAGAAATGCCGCTTTCCAGAATGATGCGCACGGAATTGCCGATCTGGTGCACGGTCGCCTCGTGCCCGGCATTCAGCAGCACGATGGTGGTGGAGATGAGCTCGTCGTCGGTCAGGTATTGGCCCTTGTGCTCCGTATGGATCATGTGGCTCAGCAGGTCATCCTTCGGCTCCGCCCGCCGCTCGGCGATCACGCTGCGCACATAGTCTGAAAATTCATGCGCGGCCCTGTCGGCCAGAAGCTCGTCCTCGGGCGTGCGCTTGAACATGTACATGCCGACATAGGCATGCGACCATTTCAGAAGCTGCGGCCCCATCTCTTCGGGAATGCCGATCATGCGGGCGATCATCGTCACCGGGATGATATCGGCATAAGAGGAGAGCAGCTCGGTTTCGCCCTTGCTCTCGAAGGCATCGATCAGGCGGTTGGCGAGTTCCTCGATTTCCGGTTTCATCTTGTCGACATGCCGGGAAACGAAGGCGCGGTTGATGAGCGTGCGCAGCCGCGTGTGTTCCGGCGGCTCCAGCTCCAGAAGCGAATGCTGCTCGGCGGCGTCGAAATGCTTCACATGTTCCAGCGGGCGCGGCAGGCCGATGTCCTCGCGGCTAGCCACATGCAGGATCTGCCGTCCGAAGCGGCGGTCGCGCAGAAGTGCGCTGACATGGTCGTAACCGGTGAAGAACCATTGCCGCTGCTCCTCCCAGTAAAAGGTGGGACATTGCGCATGCAGGGCGGCATAAACCGGGTTCGGATCGTTGTAGAAGGCCGGGTCGCGGGCGTCGAGTGAAACGCGGCGGGTGGCGGGATCGATTTTGAGAAAGGGGAATGTCGCTGTCATGCCCATGGTTTATTCCGCGCGTGGCGCTTTGGGAAGGGAGGGGAACTCCCCTCCGTCTGTCACTGGATGGTTACATCGTCATCGACTGGCGATGGCGGATATCCGGTTCAGCGCCGCAACCTGGCGGTCGGCATTGTTGTCCATCGGGTTTTCGTCGCGGTCCGAGGCGGGCACGACGACATTGGCCGAATTGACGTGGATGACGGTCCGGTTGCGCCCGGCCTTCTTGGCGGCATAGAGCGCACGGTCGGCTTCGGTCATCATGGTGTTGAGGTCGGCATCCCTGATCATGGCTTCGGCGATGCCGACGCTGGTGGTCACCTCGATGCTTTCACTACGCGAACTGATCTTCGACAGGCGCAGATTGCTGCGGATGGCTTCCGCAAGCGTCGCTGTGCTGGAAGGGCTTTCGACTTCGGCGACCAGCGCGAATTCCTCGCCTCCCATTCTGACGAAAAGGCCGCGATCGCCGATCACACGCTGGGCGATATTGCAGAAATGCACGAGGACCGCATCGCCGGACTGATGGCCGTATCTGTCGTTGATCTTCTTGAAATGGTCGATGTCGAACAGCACCAGCGCCACATAACGGCTGGAGGCCGGCGACCTTTTCTTGATGCGCTCGAACTCCTCCAGCAGACCGCGCCGGTTGAGAACGCCGGTCAGATGATCGGTCATGGCGAGGCGGTGGAGACGAATCTCCGTGTCTTCCATGATGATCTTGGCGCTGATCATGATGATCGCCGTGAAGCCGAGCATGCCGGAAATGGAGAGCGCCGATGTCATGGGAATGGCATTGGGGATTGCGGCATTGGCCGGGATGACGATGGATGCGACGATCGCTCCGGCAAAAGCCTGCAGGATCAGGATCGTGGCCAGGACCTTCCGGCTGCGTGATGCGTGCGCCCTGCTGGCAAGAAGAACGCCGGCGAGCATGAAATAGCCCGTGGCCGCGCTGGCATGATAAAGCAGGATGCGGGCGACCATGTCTTCGCGCACGGGCGGCACGAACATTCCGGCGATCCACAGCAAAGCCGGAATAGCAATCCAGCCGCCGCATGTGCGCTGCTCGAAGCGCAAGAGGCCCGCCAGCCAGAAACCGAAGGCGGAAAGCGCCAGCGTGTTGCCGACCTGAATGGACAGAAAACTGGAAATATCTCCGCGAAACGCCACCAAGACAGTGCCGATGCCTGTGGCGAGGAAACCGGCGGCGAAATAGAGATTATGCCGGCGGGAAGGGCGGTGCAGCCACAGCGTTCCCAAAAGCACGGCAAGGGTGAACGTTTCCGCCGCCCATAGTAGCGTGCTCGTCTTTGCATCCAGCATTGCAAAATCCTATCTGCGCCATCATGCGGTAAAAGCGGGCCCTCTCGCACAAGGTGCGTTATGCCCGCTGGAATTGTTGAGCTGCCATTTCGCCCGGATGGGCCCATTCCCCAAGGGGAACCGGAAATTCGCTGGCCAGTATCAGCAGCAAATACTAACGAGTTCTTGCCGGTGAGAAGTTATATCTGTGCATGGCGGGCGATTTTTGCCCCCGTCGCGCGCCATAGTAAAAAATTGGTGGCGGTGAGGGAAAGACGCCCGGCCGGCCCCGCCCGGTTCGAAACCCTTGCCAAGCCGGGCCCCGGCGGCCTGCAAACGCTGTTGAGCCGTTAAGGATATGCGGCTTCGTGTCTTGAAGTACGGGGCAGGGACACTCTATGTAGGGAGTATGAAGGTTAGAAGTGATTCCGGAGCGGTTTTCCGCGAAGGGCAGAGTTTGACAAAGGACGGACATGAAAAATCCAGTTGATACCGCCATGGCTCTGGTGCCGATGGTCGTAGAGCAGACCAATCGCGGCGAACGCTCCTACGACATATTTTCCCGTCTTCTCAAGGAACGCATCATTTTCCTTACCGGTCCGGTGGAAGACCAGATGGCGTCGCTCGTCTGCGCGCAGCTTCTTTTCCTCGAGGCTGAAAACCCGAAGAAGGAAATCGCGCTCTACATCAATTCGCCGGGTGGCGTCGTGACCGCCGGCATGGCGATCTACGATACGATGCAGTTCATCCGCCCTGCGGTTTCCACGCTCTGCGTCGGTCAGGCCGCGTCCATGGGCTCGCTGCTTCTGGCTGCCGGTGAAAAGGGAATGCGTTTCGCCACCCCGAACGCCCGCATCATGGTTCACCAGCCGTCGGGCGGTTTCCAGGGGCAGGCATCGGATATCGAGCGCCATGCCCGTGACATCATCAAGATGAAGCGTCGCCTGAATGAAGTCTACGTGAAGCATACCGGCCGCACGCTCGAAGAGGTTGAAAAAACCCTTGATCGCGACCATTTCATGGATGCAGACGAGGCGAAGGACTGGGGCGTGATCGACAAGATCCTGACCTCGCGCCAGGAAATCGAAGGCGCCGCCGCGAATTGAGGCGCGCCGCTTTTTGACGTTTGTTTGAACCCGCAAAAGTAATTTCGGGGCTTTCAACCGCAACAGAAAGCGATATTAGTATATATAAAGGCTATGTTGAATTTTTATGACGTGGCCTTTGGTTTGATGGGGAATTCGTTGCAGCCGGTTGTCAGCTCATGTATCTGATACCGGTTAGTACCCCGGGAAACGAGGCGGATACGGCGATGCACCCCAAGGGCTGCCGTATCGGCGGGCGGTAAGTTGACCGCGATCCGTTTGGCGGACCTGCGGCGTGCTGGAAGGAAAGAGATATGAGCAAAGTCAGCGGCAGCAACGGCGGCGACTCTAAGAATACACTCTATTGTTCATTCTGCGGCAAGAGCCAGCACGAAGTCCGGAAACTCATTGCCGGACCGACGGTATTCATCTGCGATGAATGCGTCGAATTGTGCATGGACATCATCCGTGAAGAGAACAAGACATCGATGGTGAAGTCGCGCGAGGGTGTTCCCACCCCGCAGGACATCATCAAGATTCTCGACGAATATGTCATCGGCCAGAAGCAGGCGAAGAAAATCCTGTCGGTGGCCGTTCACAACCACTACAAGCGCCTCGCGCACGCCTCCAAGAACGGCGATGTCGAGCTTGCGAAGTCGAACATCATGCTCGTCGGTCCGACGGGTTGCGGCAAGACCTATCTTGCCCAGACGCTCGCCCGCATCATCGACGTTCCCTTCACCATGGCGGATGCAACGACGCTGACCGAAGCCGGGTATGTCGGCGAGGACGTGGAAAACATCATCCTGAAGCTGTTGCAGTCTGCGGATTACAATGTCGAACGCGCCCAGCGCGGCATCGTCTATATTGACGAAGTCGACAAGATTTCCCGCAAGTCGGACAACCCGTCCATCACGCGCGACGTGTCGGGCGAGGGCGTTCAGCAGGCGCTTCTGAAGATCATGGAAGGCACGGTCGCTTCCGTTCCGCCGCAGGGCGGCCGCAAGCATCCGCAGCAGGAATTCCTGCAGGTGGATACGACCAACATCCTGTTCATCTGCGGCGGCGCGTTTGCCGGCCTCGACAAGATCATCTCGGCCCGTGGTGAAAAGACCTCGATCGGCTTTGGTGCGACCGTCAAGGCGGAAGACGATCGCCGCGTTGGCGAGGTTCTGCGCGAACTGGAGCCCGAAGACCTGGTGAAGTTCGGTCTCATCCCGGAATTCATCGGCCGTCTGCCGGTTCTGGCGACGCTGGAGGACCTCGACGAGGATGCACTGATCCAGATCCTGTCCGAGCCGAAGAACGCGCTGGTCAAGCAGTATCAGCGCCTGTTCGAGATGGAAGATGTGGAACTGACCTTCCACGAGGACGCTCTGCGCGAAATCGCCCGCAAGGCGATCACCCGCAAGACCGGCGCCCGCGGCCTGCGCTCGATCATGGAGAAAATCCTGCTGGATACCATGTTCGAACTGCCGACGCTGGAAGGCGTACGCGAAGTGGTCATTTCCAACGACGTCGTCAGCGGCGTCGCCCGTCCGCTCTACATCTATGCGGATCGTCAGGAAGAAAAGACCAACGTTTCGGCCTGATCGACCGGTCCTGTACTTTGATGAAATCAAAAGGCCCGCATCCCGTGCGGGCCTTTTCTGTTGTCGACAGGTGTGAAACTTGCGCCTAATTTGGCGAAGCCCGATTTTGCGTTTGGAGCGGATTGCGCTTTGCTGATAAAGTCTTACAACTGATTTGCAGCGCGATATGACGGAAATGTGAATTCCCGTCGGCGACCCGGTTCCTGACCTTCAAGGATAACCGGAAATGTCGGGAGTACTAGCCGGCGCTGGGTTTTGTTGAATTTCACGGTCTTGCCGCTCAGCGGGATCGTCTGTTCCGGCGACTTGAAATCGGTGTTTCGAAACTCCATTTTCAGTCTCGAGAAATGAATGTGCCGGATGCCCCAAGCTGTCCGGCAAAGTGTCCCGAAAGGGACCATGAAAGGAAATGATATGACGAACATCACGTCTGCGGCATCTGGTGGTACCTATCCGGTACTTCCCCTGCGCGACATTGTCGTTTTCCCGCATATGATCGTTCCCCTGTTCGTCGGGCGGGAAAAATCCATTCGTGCGCTCGAGGAAGTCATGGGTTCGGACAAGCAGATCATGCTTGTCACCCAGATCAACGCCAGCGATGACGATCCGGCTCCCGAAGCCATCCACAAGGTCGGCACGGTCGCAAATGTCCTGCAGCTTCTGAAGCTTCCCGACGGCACCGTGAAGGTGCTGGTGGAAGGCAAGGGCCGCGCCCAGATCGACAGCTACACCGGCCGTGAAGACTTCTATGAAGCCACTGCGACGCCGTTGCAGGAGCCTGCCGAAGATCCGGTCGAGATCGAGGCGCTGTCGCGTTCGGTCGTTTCGGAATTCGAGAGCTATGTGAAGCTCAACAAGAAGATTTCGCCCGAGGTTGTCGGCGCTGCCGGCCAGATCGACGATTATTCGAAGCTCGCTGATACGGTCGCTTCGCACCTGTCGATCAAGATCACCGAAAAGCAGGAAATGCTGGAAACCGTCAGCGTGAAGCAGCGGCTTGAAAAGGCGCTTGGCTTCATGGAAGGCGAGATTTCCGTGCTGCAGGTCGAAAAGCGTATCCGCTCGCGCGTCAAGCGCCAGATGGAGAAGACCCAGCGCGAATATCACCTGAACGAGCAGATGAAGGCGATCCAGAAGGAACTCGGCGACGGCGAGGACGGCCGTGACGAGATGGCCGAACTGGAAGAGCGCATCGCCAAGACCAAGCTTTCCAAGGAGGCCAAGGAAAAGGCCGAAGCGGAAATGAAGAAGCTTCGCCAGATGAGCCCGATGTCCGCGGAAGCGACCGTCGTGCGCAACTATCTGGATTGGCTGCTCGGTCTGCCCTGGGGCAAGAAGTCGAAGATCAAGGCCGACCTCAACGCCGCAGAGAAAATCCTCGATCAGGATCATTTCGGTCTCGACAAGGTCAAGGAACGCATCGTCGAATATCTGGCCGTGCAGGCGCGCGCGTCGAAGATTCGCGGCCCCATCCTGTGCCTCGTCGGCCCTCCCGGCGTCGGCAAGACCTCGCTCGCCAAGTCGATCGCCAAGGCGACCGGCCGCGAATATGTGCGCATGGCGCTGGGTGGCGTGCGTGACGAAGCGGAAATCCGTGGTCACCGCCGTACCTATATCGGCTCCATGCCTGGCAAGATCGTCCAGTCGATGAAGAAGGCCAAGAAGTCCAATCCGCTCTTCCTGCTCGACGAGATCGACAAGATGGGCATGGATTTCCGTGGCGATCCCTCTTCCGCACTGCTGGAGGTTCTCGATCCGGAACAGAACTCCACCTTCATGGACCACTACCTTGAAGTGGAATATGACCTGTCCGACGTGATGTTCGTGACCACGGCCAACACGCTGAATATTCCAGGTCCCCTGATGGACCGTATGGAAGTGATCCGCATCGCCGGTTACACGGAGGACGAAAAGCGCGAAATCGCCAAGCGTCACCTGTTGCCGAAGGCGATCAAGGAACATGCCCTGCGTCCGGAAGAGTTCTCGGTCAGCGATGACGCTCTGATGATCGTGATCCAGCAGTACACCCGCGAGGCGGGCGTGCGCAGCTTCGAGCGCGAGCTGATGAAGCTGGCGCGCAAGGCCGTCACCGAGATCATCAAGGGCAAGGTCAAGTCCGTGGAAGTCACCGCTGCCAATGTTCCGGATTATCTGGGCGTTCCGCGGTTCCGCCACGGCGAGGCCGAGCGCGAGGATCAGGTTGGCGTCGTCACGGGTCTGGCCTGGACGGAAGTCGGCGGTGAGCTGCTCACCATCGAAGGCGTGATGATGCCGGGCAAGGGCCGCATGACGGTCACCGGCAACCTCAAGGAAGTGATGAAGGAATCCATTTCGGCAGCGGCATCTTACGTCCGCTCGCGCGCCGTGGATTTCGGCATCGAACCGCCGCGCTTCGACAAGAGCGACATCCACGTCCACGTTCCGGAAGGCGCAACCCCGAAGGACGGACCGTCCGCCGGTGTTGCCATGGCAACCGCCATCGTCTCCATCATGACCGGCATTCCGGTCTCCAAGGATGTGGCGATGACGGGCGAGATCACGCTTCGTGGTCGCGTGCTGCCGATCGGCGGCCTGAAGGAAAAGCTGCTTGCGGCCCTTCGCGGCGGCATCAAGAAGGTGCTGATCCCGGAAGAAAACGCCAAGGATCTGGCGGAGATTCCAGATAATGTGAAGAACGGGATGGAGATCATCCCGGTATCGCGCATGGGCGAGGTTATCAGGCACGCCCTTCTGCGCCAGCCGGAGCCCATCGAGTGGGACGGCAGCATCGAGACGCCTGTTATCGCTACGGTCGAAGGCGTCGACGACGGCAGCCAGACCATCGCACATTGATACATGCTTCGTCGCGAGGGGCGGGAATCGCCTTTCGCGACGGGTGCTGCATAGATTCAATATGTTAGGTGTCGGAAGGCGCATTCTGCGCTCAACTCCGGGCAAGTGATGCGAATTTGGCACGAATATGTGGAAGGCCGGCAGAAATGTCGGCCTTTTTTGTGAAAAAAATCGCAGACCCCTTGTTTTTCAGGCGATTCCAGCGCTTTTGGGTTGCTGCGCGCGGATGCAAACGTATTCTGCGCCGGCTTAATTTGAGTCGTTTCAAACCATTGAAAGGGGTGGAAACATGAACAAGAACGAGCTCGTCTCTGCTGTTGCCGAAAAGGCTGGTCTCACGAAGGCAGATGCTGCTTCCGCTGTTGATGCCGTATTCGAAACCGTACAGAGCGAACTGAAGAACGGTGGCGACATTCGCCTCGCTGGCTTCGGCAGCTTCTCCGTTAGCCGCCGTGAAGCCTCCAAGGGCCGTAACCCTTCTACGGGTGCTGAAGTCGATATCCCGGCTCGCAACGTACCGAAGTTTTCCGCAGGCAAGGGCCTGAAGGACGCCGTCAACTCGTAAGGTTTCCGGAAAGCCGCAACGCCCGGCGGCGGGCGGGCGGCTTTTCAGGGTCACGAGGAAACATGTTTTGACGCGCTGACGCCATCATGCCGGCTCAAAACCGGGCGGTTTTTCGAAATGCTTTTCGGATAGCCCGGTTCTCAATCCGGCAGGATGTAAACGAAAGTAGGGAGCGCGCCTGTGCAGCCTCCATCCGGTCACACGGTGCTCCGATACGCGGAATGTGCGCAGAAACAAGAAAGCCCGGTCTCCATGGCCGGGCTTTTTGATTCCCGACAGGAAATGTCATGCCACTGTCATGTCTTTGACGCAGAAGCCATGGGGTATTTCTGGACCCAAGGGGGATTAAAATGGCGTTCCGATTTTCTCAAATGGCCTTGACCGCTGCTCTGCTCACGTCCGTGGCCTTGCCGGCCGCTGCCGAGCCGGTTTTCAACCGCATCGCGTCTTTCCCGGTGGCGAAAAACCTTCCCGCGGACAAGGACGCCAAGTCCGTCACCTCGGCTGAAATCATCACCGCCAGTGAAGACGGCAAGACGCTGATCTATTCGGACAGCCCGCTTGGCGGCATCGGTTTCATCGACATCACCGACGCGAAGGCCCCCAAGGCCGGCGGCGCATTGCTGCTGGAAGGCGAGCCGACCTCTGTTGCCGTTGCTGGCCTCAAGGTTCTGGCCGGCGTCAATACGTCGGAAAACCGCGCCAACCCGTCCGGCAAGCTGGTGACGGTCGATATTGCCACGAAGAAGATCGAGGCAAGCTGTGATCTCGGCGGCCAGCCCGATTCCGTCGCCGTTTCCCCTGATAAAACCTTTGCCGCCATCGCGATCGAAAACGAGCGTGATGAAGATGTGAACGAAGGCGCACTGCCGCAGATGCCCGCCGGCTATCTGGTAACGGTCGGCCTGAAGGACGGCGTGGCCGACTGCGCGACGCTGAAGAAGATTGACGTTACCGGTCTCGCCGAAATTTCCCCTGAGGATCCGGAGCCGGAATTCGTCTCGATCAACGCCAATGGCGAGATCGCTCTGACGCTGCAGGAAAACAACCATATCGTCATCATCGATGGCAAGACCGGCGCGGTGAAGACGCATTTCTCCGCCGGCAAGGTTGATCTGGAAGGCGTCGACACGAAGACCGACGGTCAGCTGAAATTCACCGACAAGCAGGAAGGCCGCAAGCGCGAGCCGGACGCTGTAAAGTGGCTGGACAATGACCGTATCGTCATCGCCAATGAAGGCGACTGGCAGGGCGGTTCGCGCGGCTTCACCATTTTCGACAAGACCGGCAAGCTTGTTTATGAAGCCGGTGCTTCGCTCGAGCGCGCGGTTGCCGCCATCGGCCACTATCCAGAAAAGCGCTCCAAGGCCAAGGGCATTGAGCCCGAGGGTCTGGAAGCGGCAACCTTTGATGGCCAGAAGTATTTCTTCGTGCTTGCCGAGCGCGCTTCGGTGGTCGCCGTCTACAAGGATACCGGTGCGGAGCCGCAGCTGACGCAGCTCCTGCCTTCGGGCGTCTCGCCGGAAGGCGCCGTCGCCATTCCGTCGCGCAATCTCCTTGCCACGGCCAATGAGGTCGATCTGATCGAAGACGGCGGTGTCCGCTCGCATGTCATGCTTTATGAGCGCACTGAAGGCCAGCCTGCCTATCCGCAGCTCGTTTCCGCCACCGTCGACGGGGCGCCGATCGGCTGGGGCGCTCTTTCCGGCCTGGTCGGCGATGCCGAGAAGCCCGGCATTCTCTATGCCGTTTCCGACTCGGTCTATGGCAACCAGCCGTCGATCTTCACCATCGACGCCACGAAGAAGCCTGCCACCATCACCAGCGTGCTGCGCGTCAAGCGTGACGGCATTGCTGCTCAGAAGCTCGACATCGAAGGCATCACGCTTGATGGCAAGGGCGGTTTCTGGCTGGCCTCTGAAGGCGACAGCGCCAAGCTTGTTCCGCACGCGCTCTATAACGTCAACGCCAAGGGCGAAATCAAGGCCGAGATCGCTCTGCCGAAGGAACTCCTTTCCGGCGATACCCGCTTCGGTTTCGAAGGCGTGACCATGATCGGCAAGGGCGACGACGCCACGCTGTGGATGGCCGTGCAGCGCGAGTGGGGCACGGATGAGAAGGGCTTCGTCAAGCTCGTCTCCTACAATCCGAAGTCCAAGGAGTGGGGCGCCGTGCGTTATCCGCTCGACAAGACCGAGGCAGGCTGGATTGGCCTTTCCGAAATCACCGCGCAGGGCGACTATGTCTATATCGTCGAGCGCGACAACCAGATCGGCGACAAGGCCAAGATCAAGAAGCTCTACCGCGTTGCGATCGCGGACCTGAAGCCGGGCAAGATCGGCGGCGAACTGCCGCTGGTGGCCAAGCAGGAAGCCCATGACTTCCTGCCCGACCTCAAGGCCCAGACCAACGGCTACGTCGTTGACAAGCTGGAAGGCTTCACCTTCGACAAGGCTGGAACGGCCTATGCCGTGACCGACAATGACGGCGTGGACGATTCTTCCGGCGAGACGCTGTTCTTCACCGTCAACATGAAGGCGATCAACTGATCGAGCCGAAAGGCGCTGTAAATGAGAAAAGCCGGGCTATGCCCGGCTTTTTTGTGCGGCGAGGGGCCCCCAGGCCGGGTTCCCCGATTTTGCGCGATTCCTGGCGATGGCTAGCTATTGAAATCAGCATTGCCGCTTGGATATCGGATCGTGGAGGATTTCGTCCGGAGACCGTCCGGGAAAATACTGCGGGTCGACCGTAACGGATCACCGCCCCATGGAATTTTTGCTTTTGGGAGTATCTTGTTTTTCTGAGTCCTGCTGGACCCAGCGGAAAAAAATATAAACAGGCAGCGCAATAAGCGCGAGTGTTACAAACGCGTCGATCGACATGGTTTCATCCATCAGTTCAACCGTTCATCATGAAACGGTGCGCAAACAATGCCCGAAATCTCTTTAAAAAGTCTGAATCTGCTTATTTTTCGGTATGTTACGCAGTGACACAGGGATTCGGTGAAGCCGTCGGAATCCGGAGCAGGCGTATCGATTTGGAATAGATAAGGGCTGGAAAAACGATTCCGGTGGTTCTGGGCTCGGATTCGTAAGCCCAGCGACTAGATGCGGGGTAGGGGCGCCTGATTCCAGGTGCGGAAAATGCAGGACAAAACAGGGCGTAAGCTAAAAAACATTCAGCTCAGTGCTTATGAATTTGAAGAGTTTTGGAAAATGGTGGGCGATGAGAGACTCGAACTCCCGACATCCTCGGTGTAAACGAGGCGCTCTACCAACTGAGCTAATCGCCCTTCGCGTCCTGCGGATCATGTCCGCCGCGTCGGTGGCCGTGATGTATTCGGATCGGAAAAAAACCGCAAGGGCTTTTGTGAAGTTTTTTTGTTTTTTTTCGGAGCGGCTTTTCCCTCCGCCGAAGGGGAGGGGCAAAAAGCCGGGAACTGTGGGCCTTTTGGTGAAATCAGAAACCAATGACGCCTTGATGGCCTGGGGGAAATGCCCCTGGGGAAGTCGCTGGCTGTGGACAAGTTTTTTGTTTTCGTTGGGAAAAGCCCGCAAAACAAGGCGTTTGCCGGAACGCTTATCAATGGCCTTCAGGTTTTTCCCGATCAAAATGAAAAAGCTTATTCTTTTGTCGTGAAACCTGCTTGACACCCCCGCACGAACGCCGTAGTTAGCCGCTCAACGAACAGCCGAGGCTGGTTCGTACGGCGGGACAAGGTCCTGTCCGTCAGGATAAGCGGGTGTAGCTCAGTTGGTTAGAGTGCCGGCCTGTCACGCCGGAGGTCGCGGGTTCGAGCCCCGTCACTCGCGCCATCCTGTTCCTCGGAAAAAACGCAGATGAATGTCTGTGGAGCGCGGGTGTAGCTCAGTCGGTTAGAGTGCCGGCCTGTCACGCCGGAGGTCGCGGGTTCGAGCCCCGTCACTCGCGCCATTTCTTTCTCTTGAAATGTCTCCTCAAAACCAGATCGACGCGCTGTTTGCACGCCTCGATTTTTGACGATTCCGATGCTTGATTCCGGCCGTTTCAAACGCGATTTTTCCTGCTTTTTTTAGTCAAGTTTCGATATCGGGATATCGTCACTTCACCGCCGTTTCGACGTAAAATTCGTGTGACTTTTTTGCGGTTGCGTCGTTCAATCGATTATTATTGTATTTGAGGGGCTTAGGTCGGAATTGTGGCCCAAATTTGCGTCAATTCCGGCAATATTGTTGCCAATCAATGCGGCAGGTGTCTTGAAATGGTGCCTAAACTCTTGCAGAGAGGGCGCGGCTGCGCTAACCACTTTGGCGTTGCAACATATTTGTCCGCTCTTTGAGACTTAAGGTCACAAAGGCAGGTCCGGCACCCGGCCGGACAGGGAAGAGACCATGACTGAACTCCTCAGTTCCTACATTCCGATCGCAATCTTCATCGGTATCGCTCTCGTCATCGGCCTGGCGCTTCTCATTGCGCCCTTTGCGGTTGCCTACAAGGCGCCGGACCCGGAAAAGCTCTCCGCTTTCGAGTGCGGTTTCAACGCCTTCGACGATGCCCGCATGAAGTTCGATATCCGCTTTTATCTGGTGTCGATTCTGTTCATCATCTTCGATCTGGAAGTCGCCTTCCTGTTCCCCTGGGCGGTGTCTTTCGGCGAGATGGGCTGGTTCGGTTTCTGGTCGATGATGGTGTTCCTTCTCGTCCTCACCATCGGCTTTATCTATGAGTGGAAGAAGGGAGCGCTGGAATGGGCATGAGCCAGAACAACACCACGCTCGTTGCGCCGCAGCCGAAGGGGATCATCGATCCCTCGACCGGCAAGCCGGTTGGCAGCAACGACGCCTACTTCACGGACATCAACGACGAGCTGGCCGATAAGGGCTTTCTCGTTACCTCGACCGACGAGCTGATCACCTGGGCGCGTACCGGCTCCCTGATGTGGATGCAGTTCGGTCTTGCCTGCTGCGCCGTCGAAGGCCTGATGCAGGCTTCCGGCCCGCGTTACGACATGGAGCGCTTCGGCGTTGCCCCGCGCGCCTCACCGCGCCAGTCGGACGTCATGATCGTCGCCGGCACGCTGACCAACAAGATGGCGCCCGCTCTGCGCAAGGTCTATGACCAGATGCCTGAGCCCCGTTACGTCATCTCCATGGGCTCCTGCGCCAATGGCGGCGGCTATTACCACTATTCCTACGCTGTCGTGCGCGGTTGCGACCGCGTCGTGCCGGTGGATATCTACGTTCCGGGCTGTCCCCCCACGGCGGAGGCGCTGCTTTACGGCGTACTTCTGCTGCAGAAGAAGATCCGGCGTACCGGTACGATCGAGCGTTAAGGGCAAAGGACGGATTAAGTAATGAGCGAAGCTCTCAACGATCTTGCTGCTTACGTTAAGGAAGCGCGCGGTTCCCTCGTGGTGTCGGCTGATATTGCCTATGGCGAACTGACGCTGAACACGACGCCTGAAAGCGTGATCGCGCTTTTGACCTTCCTGCGTGACGATGTGCAGTGCGGTTTCGTCAACATCATCGATATCTGCGGTGTCGACTGGCCGCAGCGCGAGAAGCGTTTTGATGTCGTCTATCACCTGCTGTCGCCGCGCCAGAACCTGCGCGTGCGCGTCAAGCTGCAAGTGGCGGAAGACGAGGGTGTTCCGTCTTCGACCCCCGTTTATATGGGCGCGGAATGGTTCGAGCGCGAAGCCTGGGACATGTATGGTATTCCGTTCGAAGGCCATAAGGACCTTCGCCGTATTCTCACCGACTACGGTTTCGAAGGCCACCCACTGCGCAAGGATTTTCCGGTTACCGGCTTTGTGGAAGTACGTTACGATGACGTGCTGAAACGGGTTCTTTATGAACCGGTCGAACTGAAGCAGGAATTCCGCAATTTCGATTTCCTCTCTCCTTGGGAGGGGACTGAATATGTTCTCCCGGGTGACGAAAAGGCCAAGCAATGAGCGAAGCCCCTGCGACAGAGCGTGCCCAATGTCTTTGCGGTGCCGTCGGCCTCAAGGCCGCGATCGGTGCCCGCGAATTCGGCGTCTGCCATTGCTCCATGTGCCGCCGCTGGTCCGGCGGTGCGTTTCTGGCTGTCGAATGCGCTGATATCTCCGTCGAAAACGAAGAGAACCTCGGCGTCTATTCCTCGTCTGAGTGGGGTGAGCGCTGCTTCTGCAAGAATTGCGGCAGCACGCTGATGTGGCGCTCCAAGGATGGCAAGCATTTTGCCGTCTCGTTGCAGGCTTTCGACAACCCTTCCAGTTTCCATTTTGCGTCGCAGATTTTCACGGATGAGAAGCCTTCGAGCTATTCTTTCGCGCAAACCACGCAGAACATGACCGGCCCCGAATTCATCGCCATGATCACCTCGGCGGAGCACTAGAATGACTGAGCATAACGTCCGCAATTTCACGATCAACTTCGGTCCGGAACATCCGTCCGCGCACGGCGTGCTGCGTCTGGTTCTGGAACTGGACGGCGAAATCGTCGAGCGCGTCGATCCGCATATCGGTCTTCTGCACCGCGGTACCGAAAAGCTGATCGAGACCAAGACCTATCTGCAGGCCGTTCCCTATTTCGACCGTCTCGACTACGTCGCGCCGATGAACCAGGAACACGCTTTTGCGCTCGCCGTCGAAAAGCTGCTGGGCCTCGAAATCCCGATGCGCGGCCAGCTGATCCGCGTGCTTTATTCTGAAATCGGCCGCATCCTGTCGCACATCATGAACGTGACGACGCAGGCAATGGACGTCGGCGCGATGACGCCGCCGGTCTGGGGCTTCGAAGAGCGCGAAAAGCTGATGGTGTTCTATGAGCGCGCCTGCGGCGCCCGCATGCACTCGGCCTATGTCCGTCCGGGCGGTGTTCATCAGGACCTGCCGCCGGAACTGGTCGATGATATCGGCAAGTGGTGCGATCCGTTCCTGACCGTGCTCGACAATATCGAAGGTCTGTTGACCGACAACCGCATCTACAAGCAGCGTAACGTCGATATCGGCGTGGTCTCGCTTGAAGACGCCTTCGCCTGGGGTTTCACCGGCGTGATGGTGCGCGGTTCGGGCGCTGCCTGGGATCTGCGCCGCGCGCAGCCCTACGAGTGCTATTCCGATCTGGAATTCGACATCCCCGTCGGCAAGAACGGCGACTGCTATGACCGTTACCTGATCCGCATGCAGGAAATGCGCGAATCGGTGAAGATCATGAAGCAGTGCGTCGATCTTCTGTCCGGCAAGCATCGCATCGGCCCGGTCTCCTCGCTTGACGGCAAGGTGGTTCCGCCGAAGCGTGGCGAGATGAAGCGTTCGATGGAAGCGCTGATCCACCACTTCAAGCTCTACACCGAAGGTTATCACGTACCGGCCGGCGAAGTTTACGCCGCTGTCGAAGCGCCGAAGGGCGAATTCGGCGTCTATGTGGTCGCTGATGGTTCCAACAAGCCCTACCGCTGCAAGATCCGCGCTCCGGGCTACGCACACCTGCAGGCCATGGATTTCCTGTGCAAGGGCCATCAGCTTGCTGACGTTACAGCCGTGCTCGGCTCCCTCGACATCGTGTTCGGGGAGGTCGACCGCTGATGCGTCTGCCGCTGGCCATACCGGCTTTTCTCGCTGCGATGTCGGCACCCGTTCTCGCCCAGACGGCGACGAGCGAGCCTGAGGTATCGCTGTCGAGCGGCGGCTCTTCGACCATCAAGCAGCTTCTGTCATCGGGATACGAGATCAAGGCCTCGGTTCCCAATGGCAGCAAGTTCATCGTGTTCATGCAGAAAGACAAGGCGGCTTATGCCTGCGAATTCGTCACGGTGGCGAGATCGCGTTGTGAGACGTTAAACTGAAAAGGCGTGAGGAAGTATGTCCGTTCGTCGACTAGCCGAAGATCAGTTCCAGCCCGTGGCATTTGCCTTTAACGCGGATAATACCGCATGGGCTGAAAAGACGATCCAGAAATATCCGGAGGGACGCCAGCAATCGGCGGTTATCCCGCTGCTTATGCGTGCGCAGGAGCAGGACGGCTGGGTTACCCGCGCCGCCATCGAAAAAATCGCCGACATGCTGGATATGGCCTATATCCGCGTCATGGAAGTGGCGACCTTCTATACCCAGTTCCAGCTGAAGCCGGTCGGCACACGCGCCCATGTTCAGGTTTGCGGCACCACGCCCTGCATGCTGCGCGGCTCGGAAGCGCTGATGGATGTCTGCCGCAAGAAGATCCACCACGATCCGCTGCACACCAACGAGAGCGGCACGCTGTCCTGGGAAGAAGTGGAATGTCAGGGCGCCTGCGTCAACGCGCCGATGGTCATCATCTTCAAGGATGCCTATGAGGATCTGACGCCCGAGCGCCTGGAAGAGATCATCGACACGTTCGAGGCAGGCAAGGGCGACACGGTCAAGACCGGCCCCCAGATCGACCGTCACCAGTCGGTGCCCGTTGGCGGCCTGACGACGCTGACGGAAGAGATCAAGCCAGATCGCTCCAATCTCGACAAGCCTGCGGAAGCTCCGGCGGAAGCAGCCCCCGTTCTTCCTTCGAATGCCGCCAAGCCAAAGACGGACGCACCGGAAACCGATCCGAAGCTGAAGACGCCTGCGAACGAGCCCAAGGCTGCTGCGGAAAACGCAAAGGCAGGGGAACAGCAATCGGCAGGCAAGGAAGCGACAGCATCCAGACCGTCGCTTGAGTCAGCCGACCGTCCGGCAGGCATTGAAAAGCCCGCTGCGCCCGATGACCTGAAACTCATTTCAGGCGTTGGTCCGAAGATCGAAGGCACGCTTAACGAGCTCGGTATCTTCACCTATGCGCAGATTGCCGGCTGGAAGAAGGCCGAGTGCGACTGGGTGGATGGTTATCTGAATTTCAAGGGCCGCATCGAACGCGATGAGTGGATCAAGCAGGCCGAGGCGCTCGCCAAGGGTGGCGAAGCCGAGTATATCAGGGTCTTCGGCAAGAAGCCGCGGTAAAGGGTGAAGCATGTTAAAAGATCAGGATCGCATCTTTACCAATCTCTACGGCCTCAAGGACAAGTCCCTGAAGGGCGTGAGGGCGCGCGGCCACTGGGATGGCACCAAGCAGATCATCGAAAAGGGTCGTGACTGGATCATCAATGAGATGAAGGCTTCCGGCCTTCGCGGTCGCGGCGGCGCAGGCTTCCCGACGGGTCTCAAGTGGTCCTTCATGCCCAAGGAAAGCGACGGCCGTCCGCATTATCTCGTGGTCAACGCCGACGAATCCGAGCCCGGCACCTGCAAGGACCGCGAAATCCTGCGCAACGATCCGCATACGCTGATCGAAGGCTGCGTGATCGCCGGTTTCGCCATGGGTGCGCACACTGCCTATATCTACGTACGCGGCGAATATATGCGCGAACGTGAGGCGCTTCAGGCCGCCATCGACGAATGTTACGATGCCGGCCTGCTCGGCAAGAACAACAAGAACGGCTGGGATTTCGACATCTACGTCCATCACGGCGCAGGTGCCTATATCTGCGGCGAAGAGACGGCCCTGCTCGAAAGCCTCGAGGGCAAGAAGGGCCAGCCGCGCCTGAAGCCGCCGTTCCCGGCCAATATGGGTCTTTACGGTTGCCCGACGACCGTCAACAACGTCGAATCCATCGCCGTTGCTCCGACGATTCTGCGCCGAGGTGCGGCATGGTTCTCGTCTATCGGCCGTCCGAACAATGTCGGCACCAAGCTGTTCATGGTCTCTGGCCATGTCGAGCGTCCATGCACCTTCGAAGATGCGTTGGGCCTGTCCTTCCGTGAACTGATCGAACACCATTGCGGTGGCATTCGCGGCGGCTGGGACAATCTGCTTGGCGTCATCCCCGGCGGCGCATCCTGCCCCATCGTGCGCGGTGAGGACATGAAGGACGCCATCATGGACTTCGACGGCATGCGCGAAGTGAAGTCGTCCTTCGGCACCGGCGGCATGATCGTCATGGACAAGTCCACCGACGTCATCAAGGCGATCGCCCGCATCGCGGCGTTCTTCAAGCATGAAAGCTGCGGCCAGTGCACGCCGTGCCGTGAAGGCACCGGCTGGATGTGGCGCGTGCTGGAACGCATGGTGAAGGGCAACGCGCAGAAGCGCGAAATCGACATGCTGTTCGAAGTGACGAAGCAGATTGAAGGCCACACCATCTGTGCTCTCGGCGACGCCGCCGCATGGCCGGTACAGGCGCTGATCCGCAATTTCCGTCCGGAAATCGAAAAGCGCATCGACCAATATACCTACAGGGCCATGGATGATGGCGCTGTTCTGGAAGCTGCCGAATAAGCTTTTCGCAGTTTGCATGCGGCGCGGGGATGATCCCGGCGCCGGAAAACCATGAAGCGCCTGACCGACGAGATGAAGTGTCGGGCGCGATTAAGGATTTGTTGCGGACCGTGTGAGAGACACGGGACGAACAGGCAACAGGACGTAAGTAGAACCATGGCAAAGCTCAAGGTTGACGGTAAAGAGATCGAGGTTCCGGATCATTTCACGCTGTTGCAGGCGTGCGAGGAGGCTGGTGCTGAAGTTCCGCGCTTTTGTTTTCATGAGCGCTTGTCGGTCGCGGGTAACTGCCGCATGTGTCTCATCGAGGTGAAGGGCGGACCGCCCAAGCCCGCCGCATCCTGCGCCATGGGCGTGCGCGACGTTCGCGGCGGCCCGAATGGTGAATTGCCTGAAGTTTTCACCAACACGCCGATGGTCAAGAAGGCCCGCGAAGGCGTGATGGAGTTCCTTCTCATCAACCACCCGCTCGATTGCCCGATCTGCGACCAGGGCGGCGAATGCGACCTGCAGGACCAGGCTATGGCCTTCGGTATCGCCGGTTCGCGTTACGCGGAAAACAAGCGTGCGGTTGAAGACAAATATATCGGCCCGCTCGTCAAGACAGTGATGAACCGCTGCATCCACTGCACGCGCTGCGTCCGTTTCACAACGGAAGTTGCCGGCATCGCCGAACTCGGCCTCATCGGCCGCGGCGAGGACGCTGAAATCACCACCTATCTCGAGCAGGCTATGACCTCCGAGCTTCAGGGCAACGTCGTCGATCTTTGCCCGGTCGGTGCGCTCACCTCGAAGCCTTTCGCTTTCACTGCCCGTCCGTGGGAACTGAACAAGACCGAAACCATCGACGTGATGGACGCTCTCGGTTCGGCAATCCGCGTCGATACCCGTGGCCGCGAAGTCATGCGCGTCATGCCGCGTGTCAACGAGGCAATCAACGAAGAGTGGATCTCCGACAAGAGCCGCTTCATCTGGGACGGCCTGAAGACGCAGCGTCTCGACCGCCCTTACGTCCGCAAGGATGGCCGCTTGCAGCCCGCAAGCTGGGGCGAAGCCTTCGGCGCTATCAAGCAGGCGGTTGCCGCGACCAGCGGCAGCAAGATCGGCGCGATTGCCGGTGACCTTGCTTCCGTCGAGGAAATGTTCGCGCTGAAGTCGCTTCTGGCGTCGCTCGGCTCGGCCAATGTCGATTGCCGTCAGGATGGCGCAGCGCTTGATCCGTCTTTGGGTCGCGCCAGCTACCTGTTCAATTCCACAATCGAAGGCATCGAGCACGCGGATGCGCTGCTGATCGTCGGCGCCAACCCGCGTTATGAAGCGGCCGTGCTCAATGCACGTATCCGCAAGCGCTGGCGTCGCGGTGGTTTCCCGATCGGCGTGATCGGCGAAGCCGGTGAGCTGCGGTACAACTACGAATATCTAGGCTCCGGCGCTGAAACGCTTTCCGATCTCGCCAATGGCTCTCACAGCTTCGTTGAGAAGCTGAAGTCCGCAAAGAACCCGCTGATCATCATCGGCCAGGGCGCTCTGGCACGCGCCGATGGTGCAGCCGTTCTCGCGGCTGCTGCGAAGCTTGCCGTTTCGGTTGGCGCAATCAGCGAAGAGTGGAACGGCTTCTCGGTGCTTCACACTGCCGCTGCCCGCGTCGGTGGTCTCGACATCGGCTTCGTGCCGGGCGAGGGCGGTGTTGCTGCTGCCGAAATGGTAACGTCCATGGACGTTCTCTTCCTGCTCGGCGCCGATGAAATCGACCTGTCGAACAAGGGCGCCAAGTTCACCGTCTACATCGGCAGCCACGGCGATCATGGCGCGATGAACGCCGACGTCATCCTTCCGGGTGCGGCCTATACCGAAAAATCCGGTATCTGGGTCAACACCGAAGGCCGCGTTCAGGTGGGCAACCGCGCCGGTTTCGCACCGGGCGAGGCCCGTGAAGACTGGGCGATCCTGCGTGCGCTTTCCGACGTGCTCGGCAAGAAGCTGCCGTTCGATTCGCTGTCGGCGCTGCGCGGCCAGCTTTATGTCGCGCATCCGCATCTGGCGGAAACCGATGAGATCGTTGCCGGCAACGGCGCGGATGTCGAGGCACTTGCCGCTCGCGCGGGCAGCCTCAATAAGTCTGCGTTTGCCTCGCCGGTAAAAGACTTTTATTTGACGAACCCGATTGCGCGCGCATCCGCCGTCATGGCCGAGTGTTCCGCATTGGCCCGCAACAATTTCCAGGCTGCGGCAGAGTAAGGGTAGGGGATTATGGAATCGTTTTTCTGGAGCTACGTCTGGCCCGCGCTGATCATGGTCGGCCAGTCCCTGCTGCTTCTCGTTTGCCTTCTGGTGGCCATCGCCTTCCTTCTGCTTGCCGACCGCAAGGTCTGGGCAGCCGTGCAGCTGCGCCGTGGTCCGAACGTGGTTGGTCCCTTCGGTCTCTTCCAGTCCTTCGCCGACCTTTTGAAGTTCATCCTCAAGGAACCGGTCATTCCGGCCGGCGCCAACAAGGCCGTCTTCCTTCTGGCGCCGCTGGTCGCCGTGACGCTGGCGCTTGCCACCTATGCCGTCATTCCGTTCAATGAAGGCTGGGTCGTCGCCAATATCAATGTCGGCATCCTCTACATCTTCGCGATTTCCTCGCTTGAAGTGTACGGTATCATCATGGGCGGTTGGGCTTCCAACTCGAAGTATCCGTTCCTCGGCGCGCTTCGTTCCGCCGCGCAGATGGTGTCCTATGAAGTGTCGATCGGCCTCGTCATCGTCACCGTGCTGCTCTGCGTCGGTTCGCTGAACCTGACGGATATCGTGCTTGCCCAGAAGACCGGCCTTGGTACGATGCTCGGCCTGCCGGCCTCGTTCCTCGACTGGCACTGGCTGTCGCTGTTCCCGATGTTCATCGTGTTCTTCATCTCGGGCCTTGCCGAAACCAACCGTCCGCCCTTCGACCTTCCGGAAGCGGAATCGGAACTGGTTGCCGGTCACATGGTCGAATATGGCTCGACGCCTTACATGATGTTCATGCTCGGCGAATATGCTGCGATCGTTCTGATCTGCTGCCTGACGACGATCCTGTTCATGGGCGGCTGGCTGCCGATCGTGGATGTGTGGTTCCTGAACTGGGTTCCGGGCATTGTCTGGTTCGCGCTCAAGGGCTGCATGGTCTTCTTCATGATCGCGCTGACCAAGGCTTTCGTTCCGCGTTATCGTTATGACCAGCTCATGCGCCTCGGCTGGAAGGTGTTCCTGCCGCTGTCGCTCGCCATGGTCGTTATTGTTGCATTCGTATTGAAGCTGACGGGGTGGGCCGGTTGATGTCCGTACGCCTCGCTCAGAAATCTGGAGTTTGAGATGGCAAGCCTTTCCCAAGCCGTCAATTCACTGTTCCTCAAGGAGTTCGTCGGTGCGATCTTCCTGACGATGCGCCACTTCTTCAAACAGAAGGCGACGGTGAACTATCCCTTTGAAAAGGGCCCGGTCTCTCCGCGCTTTCGCGGCGAACATGCGCTGCGCCGTTATCCCAACGGTGAGGAACGCTGCATCGCCTGCAAGCTGTGTGAAGCTATCTGTCCTGCTCAGGCGATCACCATCGAAGCCGGCCCGCGCCGCAACGACGGCACCCGCCGCACGGTGCGTTACGACATCGACATGGTGAAGTGCATCTATTGCGGCTTCTGCCAGGAAGCCTGCCCGGTCGACGCCATCGTCGAAGGCCCGAACTTCGAATTCGCGACGGAAACCCGCGAGGAGCTTTATTTCGACAAGCAGAAGCTTCTCGACAATGGCGACCGCTGGGAGCGTGAAATCGCACGCAACCTCGCACTGGATGCGCCTTACCGTTAAGGCGCAACCGTCTTTCCGGGGGAGCCTCCGGAAAGCGATGAAAAGTAAAATGCCTGCGCGGTTTTCGCCGGCGGGGACGAAACGGGTGAGGGGGCTTTGGGCCATCTTCTCCCGATGAGGACAAGAAGGCACCAAGATGGGTCTGCACGCTGTATTCTTTTATATATTCGCTTTCGTCGCCGTGGCGTCTGCGTTCATGGTCATTGCATCGAAGAACCCTGTTCATTCGGTGCTGTTTCTGATTTTGACCTTCTTCAACGCAGCCGCGCTGTTCCTGCTGACGGGAGCCGAGTTCCTCGGCATGATCCTGCTGGTGGTTTATGTCGGCGCTGTCGCGGTGCTCTTCCTCTTCGTCGTCATGATGCTGGATGTGGATTTTGCGGAGCTGCGCTCCGGCGTGCTGCAATACGCCCCGATCGGCGCGCTGATCGGCGTCATCCTCGCGGCGGAGCTGATCGTCGTTGTCGGCGGCAGCGTGCTCAACCCGCAGGCGGCGAAATCGATCACCATGCCGATCCCGCCGGTGACCGAGCGCACCAATACGGCCGCGCTGGGTGATGTGCTCTATACCAATTACATCTACTTCTTCCAGCTCGCCGGTCTCGTGCTGCTGGTGGCCATGATCGGCGCCATCGTGCTGACGCTGCGTCATCGCACTGACATCAAGCGGCAGGATGTATCCACGCAGGTCGGCCGTGACCCGAAGACCGCCGTCACCACGGTCAAGGTCAAGCCGGGTCAGGGCATCTGAAGGCGCGAACGGATTCAAGGAAACACAATATGGTAATCGGTCTTTCCCACTATCTGACGGTCAGCGCCATTCTCTTCACGATCGGCGTGTTCGGCATCTTCCTCAACCGGAAGAACGTCATCGTCATCCTCATGTCGATCGAGCTCATCCTGTTGGCGGTCAACATCAACATGGTGGCGTTCTCGGCTTTCCTGAACGACATCGTCGGCCAGGTCTTCGCACTTTTCATTCTGACCGTCGCAGCCGCCGAAGCGGCCATCGGTCTTGCAATACTCGTTGTCTTCTACCGCAACCGCGGATCGATCGCCGTCGAAGACGTCAATATGATGAAGGGCTGATAAGGCTATGATCTACAAGGCTATCGTCTTTCTTCCTCTGATCGGCTTCCTGATCGCCGGCCTGTTTGGCCGGTCGATCGGCGCCAAGGCTTCGGAATATGTCACCACCGGTCTGATGATCGTGGTCGCCATCCTGTCATGGATCGTCTTCTTCAGTGTCGCGCTTGCCCATGGCGAGCCGGGCGAGGTGATCAAGGTCACCGTGCTGCGCTGGATCCAGTCCGGCGGCATCGACGTCGAATGGGCGTTCCGCATCGATACGCTGACGGCCGTCATGTTCGTCGTCGTCAACACGGTCTCGACGCTGGTGCACCTCTATTCGATCGGATACATGCACCATGATCCGCATCGTCCGCGCTTCTTCGCCTATCTGTCGCTCTTCACCTTCGCCATGCTGATGCTGGTGACCTCCGACAACCTGCTGCAGATGTTCTTCGGCTGGGAAGGCGTTGGTCTGGCGTCCTATCTGCTGATCGGCTTCTGGTTCAAGAAGCCTTCCGCTTCGGCTGCGGCCATGAAGGCCTTCATCGTCAACCGCGTCGGCGACTTTGGTTTCATCCTCGGTATTGGCGGCGTGTTCGTGTTGTTCGGCTCGATCAATCTCGAAACCATCTTCGCCGCTGCCAGCACCTATCTGCCGGCCGAAGGTGCCGCTTCCACAGAAACCGTCATCAACCTGTTCGGCATGCAGCTGGACAAGGCCAATGCGATGACGGGCGTCTGCCTGCTGCTCTTCATGGGCGCGATGGGTAAATCGGCGCAGTTCCTGCTGCACACCTGGCTGCCGGACGCGATGGAAGGCCCGACCCCGGTGTCTGCCCTCATTCACGCCGCAACCATGGTTACCGCCGGCGTCTTCCTCGTCGCCCGCATGTCGCCGCTGTTCGAACTGTCGCATGACGCGCTTACCGTCGTGACGCTGATCGGCGCGATCACCGCCTTCTTCGCGGCGACCGTTGGTCTCGTACAGAACGATATCAAGCGCGTGATTGCCTATTCGACCTGCTCGCAGCTTGGTTACATGTTCGTGGCGCTCGGCGTCGGCGCTTATGGTGCTGCCGTGTTCCACCTCTTCACACACGCCTTCTTCAAGGCCCTGTTGTTCTTGTGCGCCGGTTCGGTTATCCACGCCGTCGATGGCGAGCAGGACATGCGTTACATGGGCGGCCTGCGCAAGCATATCCCGATCACCTTCTGGACCATGACCGTTGGCACGCTGGCGCTGACCGGCGTCGGGATCCCGGGCACGATGATCGGTTTTGCCGGCTTCTTCTCGAAGGACGTCATCATCGAATCCGCTTACGCGTCCCATTCGGTTCTCTCGGGCGTCGCCTTCACGCTGCTGGTCATCGCCGCGCTGTTCACCAGCTTCTACTCCTGGCGTCTGGCCTTCATGACCTTCTTCGGCAAGCCGCGCGCTTCGGCCGACGTGATGCACCATGTGCATGAATCGCCGATGGTCATGCTGATCCCGCTCTTCATCCTCACCGTTGGCGCGATCTTTGCCGGTGTGGCCTTCGAAGGTTATTTCTTCGGCCATGAATATGCCGAATTCTGGAAGGGCGCCCTGTTCACGCTTCCGGAAAATGAAATCCTCGAAGAGTTCCACCATGTTCCGCTGTGGGTGAAGTGGAGCCCGTTCTTCGCCATGGCGCTTGGTTTCGTGACCGCATGGTACATGTACATCAAGTCGCCGGAGACGCCGAAGCGTCTGGCCGAGACCCATCGCGGCCTCTACCAGTTCCTTCTCAACAAGTGGTACTTCGACGAACTCTATGACTTCCTCTTCGTTCGCTCCGCAAAGGCGCTTGGCCGCTTCCTGTGGAAGAAGGGCGACGTCGCCGTCATCGACCACTATGGACCGAACGGCATTGCAGCGCGTGTGGTTGACGTGACCAACCGCATGGTCCGCCTGCAATCCGGTTACCTTTATCACTATGCCTTTGCGATGCTGATCGGCATCGCGGCGCTTGTCACCTGGATGATGCTCGGGAGTGCCCTCTGATGACCGATTGGCCCATTCTTTCAACGGTCACCTTTCTGCCGCTCGTCGGCGTGGTGCTGCTGCTTCTGACGAATGAGAACGGCCCCTATGGTCGCCGCAACATTCTCAATGTCTCGCTGCTGACGACCGTCTTCACCTTCATCGTGTCGCTGTTCATCTGGATCGGTTTCGACAATTCGAACCCCGGCTTCCAGATGGTCGAGAAGCATGCCTGGTTCGGCAACATTGCCGCCTATCATCTCGGTGTCGACGGCATCTCCATGCTGTTCGTCATCCTCACCACCTTCCTCATGCCCTTCTGCGTGCTGGCAAGCTGGGATTCGATCGAAAAGCGCATCAAGGAATACATGATTGCCTTCCTGCTTCTGGAAGTGGTCATGATCGGCGTCTTTGTGGCGCTGGATACGGTTCTCTTCTACGTTTTCTTCGAAGCGACGCTGATCCCGATGTTCATCATCATCGGCGTCTGGGGCGGCAAGGATCGCGTCTACGCATCCTACAAGTTCTTCCTCTACACGCTGCTTGGCTCGGTTCTGACCATGCTCGCCATCATGGCGATGTACTGGCAGTCCGGCACAACAGACATGACCGAACTTCTGAAATACGGCTTCCCGGCCGGCATGCAGACGTGGCTATGGCTTGCCTGTTTCGCGGCATTCTCGGTCAAGATGCCGATGTGGCCGGTACACACCTGGCTGCCGGATGCCCACGTGCAGGCGCCGACCGCGGGTTCCGTCATTCTGGCAGGCGTCATGCTGAAGCTTGGCGGCTACGGTTTCATCCGTTTCTCGCTGTCGATGTTCCCCTTGGCGTCGGACTATTTCGCTCCCTTCGTCTTCACGCTGTCGGTTCTCGCCATCATCTACACCTCGCTGGTGGCGATGATGCAGGACGACATCAAGAAGCTGATCGCCTATTCCTCCGTCGCCCACATGGGTTACGTGACCATGGGCATCTTCGCGGCCAATGTGCAGGGCGTGCAGGGCGCAATCTTCCAGATGCTGTCGCACGGCATCGTGTCTGGTGCGCTCTTCCTCTGCGTCGGCGTCGTTTACGATCGGCTGCATACCCGTGAGATCTCGGCCTATGGCGGTCTCGTGAACAACATGCCGAAATATGCCGTCGCCTTCATGATCTTCACCATGGCCAATGTCGGTCTGCCCGGCACCTCCGGCTTCGTTGGTGAATTCCTGACGCTGATCGGCGTATTCCGCGCCAACACGCTGGTCGCGCTGTTTGCGGCAACTGGCGTCATCCTCTCGGCCGCTTACGCGCTGTGGCTTTACCGCCGCGTGATTTTCGGTGCGCTTGAGAAGGAAAGCCTGAAATCGATGCTCGATCTGTCGACCCGCGAAAAGGTCATCCTTTATCCGCTGGTTGCGCTGACGATCTTCTTCGGCGTCTATCCGGCTCCGGTTTTCGATGCGACAGCCGCTTCGGTCGATCTTCTGGTAAACAACTATACGGCTGCATTGCAGGCGGCGCAAAATGTTGCGCTTTCTATGAATTGACGACAGGACCCGTTGGACATGACCGCTGAAATTCTTTTTGCCAGTCTGCACATCGCGACGCCCGAGCTGATCCTTGCGGTCGGCGCGCTGGCGCTGCTCATGATTGGCGTCTTCTCGGGCGACAAGTCGACAACGACGGTCACGGGCCTCTCCGTGGCCCTGCTGCTCGTCGTCGGTCTCTGGATCGTCTTTGCACCCGCTTCGGGTGTGGCTTTCGGCGGCGTTTACGTCGCCGATGCCTTCGGCAACTTCATGAAGGTGCTGGCGCTGATCGGCTCGATCACCGCCATGATCCTGGCCGTCGGCCAGGGCCGTTTCGAGCCGATCGGCCGTTTCGAATATCCGGTATTGCTGGTTCTCGCGACCCTCGGCATCCTGCTGATGATCTCGGCCAACAACCTGATCTCGCTCTATATGGCGCTGGAACTGCAGTCGCTGGCGCTCTACGTCGTCTGCGCCATCAACCGTGAAAGCCTGCGCTCCACGGAAGCGGGTCTGAAGTACTTCGTGCTCGGCGCGCTCTCCTCCGGCATGCTGCTCTATGGCATGTCGCTGGTCTACGGCTTCACCGGCAATACCGGCTTCACCGAAATCGCGCAGGTTCTGGCGGCCGAAACCCGTTCGCTCGGCCTCGTCTTCGGCCTGGTCTTCGTTCTCGCCGGTCTGGCATTCAAGATCTCGGCCGTGCCGTTCCACATGTGGACGCCTGATGTCTATGAAGGTGCGCCGACCCCGGTCACGGCATTCCTCTCGGCCGCGCCCAAGATCGGCGCCATGGCGATCCTCGTGCGCATCGTCATCGAGGCTTTCCAGCCGGTCTTCGCCGACTGGCAGCAGATCGTCGTCTTCATTTCCATCGCCTCCATGCTGCTCGGTTCCTTTGCCGCGATCGGCCAGAAGAACATCAAGCGCCTGATGGCCTATTCCTCCATCGGTCACATGGGTTATGCGCTGGTTGGTCTTGCCGCTGGCACCGAAGCCGGTATCTCGGGCGTTATTCTCTACATGACCATCTACATGGTCATGACGCTCGGCACCTTCGCCTGCATTCTCTCCATGCGCCGCAAGGAAATCGGCAATGTCGAGACTGTCGAGGATCTCGCCGGTCTTTCGTCTTCCAACCCCTTCATGGCGGTTGTGCTGACGATCCTGATGTTCTCGCTTGCCGGCATTCCGCCGCTCGCCGGCTTCTTCGGCAAGTATTACGTCTTCCTCGCCGCCATTGAAGCGAAGCTCTATCCGCTCGCCATCATCGGCGTGATTGGCTCGGTGGTCGGCGCCTACTACTATATCCGCGTCGTCAAGGTCATGTGGTTCGATGAGGCCAAGGACAAATTCGAGCGTCCGGCTGGCGAACTGAAAGTCGTTTATGCGCTTTCGGCCCTGTTCGTTGTCGCCTTCATCGTCTTTGGCGGTGCGCTCGGCAACGCGGTGACTGTTGCGGCGAAGACCTTCTTTTGAGCAGCACACACAAGCATACGGGTCGGATGTCCATCGATGATTTCCGGCACGAGGCGATGGCGGAAACGCCATCGACCAATCTGGAATGTTTTGCCCGGGCAAGGGCAGGCGATGGCGGCAATCTGTGGATTACCGCCATCCGCCAGACCGGCGGCCGCGGCCGTCGCGGCCGGCCATGGGTTTCCGAACCCGGAAATCTCTACGCATCGCTTCTTCTGATCGAGCCCGCGCCGATGGACCGCATCGGCTCCCTGCCGCTCGCTTTTGCGCTTGCAGTCTATCGCGCCATTCGCGCGGTGCTGCCGACGAATGGTGAACCGCTGGAGATCAAATGGCCGAATGACGTGCTGATCGGTCGCCGCAAGACCTGCGGCATCCTGATGGAAGCGGAGCTGCTGCCTGACGGCCGGCGCGCCATCGTCATCGGCATCGGCATCAATATCGCCCATAAGCCGGACAATCCGCTTTATCCCGTCACCATGCTCTCCGAACATGGCGCGTCCTGCTCGCCCGACGAGCTGTTCGCCTATCTCTTCCGCGAGACGGCTGATGTGCTGAGGGACTGGGACGAGGGCAGGGGTGTTTCCGGCATCATGACCGGCTGGCGGGCGGCCGCTTGCGGTATTGGCGAACATATCACCGTCAATTTCCCTGATCGTTCGATTGGCGGGCGTTTCGTCGGAATTGATGATAATGGTTATCTGCTGCTGGATGAAGACGAGGGCGCCAGGCGCTCCATCGCCGCCGGCGACGTATTTTTCGGATGAGGTGAACGGCGCGGCCCAGGAAGCCGCGCCGAACCGGTTCCAGAGATTGGAGCTTTCCTGCGGCTCCTGAAATGCAGGGTGACAAACCGGTTCCGCATCGGCCCGGTCGATCAGATGGTTTAACAGGTCCGATGCTGGATAGAGGCGGTGGGCACGGCAAAATGCCGTCGTCCGCGTGCTTTCGTGAATGGATAAGAAAAATAATGGCTAAACAGGACGAACTGGTCTTTATACCGCTCGGCGGTGTGGGTGAAATCGGCATGAATCTGGCGCTTTACGGCTATGGGCCGGAAAGCAAGCGCCAATGGATCATGGTGGATTGCGGCGTGACATTCGCCGGTCTCGATCTGCCGGGCGTCGATCTCGTTCTGCCTGACATCAGCTATATCGCCGAGCAGAAGAAGAACCTCAAGGGCATCATCATCACCCACGCCCATGAGGACCATTATGGTGCGCTGAATGATCTGTGGCCCGGCCTCAACGTCCCGGTTTATGCCTCGCCTTTCACCGCCGGCATGCTGGAAGCCAAGCGCGCTTATGAGGGCACGCGCGCCGAAATTCCGGTAACGATCTTCAAGGCTGGCGACCGTATCAATGTCGGGCCGTTCGAAATCGAAGCTGTTGGCGTCAACCACTCCATTCCCGAGCCGATGTCGCTGGTCATTCGCACGCCGCTCGGCAATGTCATCCACACCGGTGACTGGAAGATCGACGAAGCGCCGTCGCTCGGGCCGTTGACGGATGAGGCGCGCTTCCGCGCCATCGGCGAAGAGGGTGTGCTGGCACTGATGTGCGACAGCACCAATTCGGTGCGCGATGGTGTGTCGCCCTCCGAACACGAGGTTTCCGAAGGCCTGCGCCAGATCATCGAAAATGCCGAAGGCCGCGTGGCGGTCACCACCTTCTCCTCCAACGTCGGGCGCATCCGTTCGATTGCGCAGGCTGCTGAGGCCGCGGGCCGCGAGGTGCTGCTGCTGGGCTCGTCGCTGAAGCGGGTCGTCAATGTCTCGCAGGATCTCGGCATCATGGAAGGCATCAAGCCGTTCCTCGCAGAAGATGAATATGGTTATATTCCGCGCGACCGTGTGGTGCTGATCCTGACCGGTTCGCAGGGCGAACCGCGCGCAGCGCTCGCCAAGCTTTCCCGCGACGAGATGCGCAATGTGGCGCTCGCGTCGGGAGATACTGTCGTATTTTCCTCACGCGCCATTCCCGGCAACGAAAAGGCGATCATCGAGATCAAGAACGGCCTGATCGAGCAGGGCGTGCACATTGTCACGGACAATGAGGCGCTAGTGCATGTCTCCGGCCATCCGCGCCGTAATGAACTTCTGAAGATGTATGAGTGGACGAAGCCGCAGATCGTCGTGCCCGTGCATGGTGAGGCGGCGCATCTGGTGGCGCAGAAGGAACTGGCCGAACAGGCCGGCATTTCGCAGGTACCGAAGGTGCGCAACGGAAATGTTCTGCGCCTTGCTCCCGGCCCGGCGGAGGTTATCGACGACGTGCCACATGGCCGCGTCTTCAAGGACGGCAATCTCGTCGGTGACATGGACGAGATGGGCATCAGCAATCGCCGCAAGCTTTCTTTCGCCGGCCATGTCGCGGTCAATGTCGTGCTGGACAGCCGTTACGATTTCCTCGGTGATCCCGATGTGGTGCCTTTCGGCCTGCCGGAATTCGATGACGAGGATGAGGCGATGGAAGACACGCTTTATGACGCCGTGCTCGGCGCTGTCGAAAGCATTCCGCGCGCCCGCCGCAAGGATCTGGAGCTGCTGCGTGAAGCGGTGCGCCGCGCCGTGCGCGCCGCCGCCAATCAGAGCTGGGGCAAGAAGCCGATCGTGACGGTTTTCGTCACGAAGGTCTGAGCCGGAAAGCGGGGTATCATCCGCATGCCGTCACCCCGGACTAGATCCGGGGTCCAGCGCGATCAAGTCCTTGATCGCGTAAAGACTCCTCTCACGGCGCAGACGCGCCGTGGCTGGATGCCGGATCATCCTCGGGCTTGTTCCGGGGGCCGGCATGACGGAAGAGAGATCGCCCGCCTTTGTCGGCGACCTGCGTGTGCCTGCTCAAAGCGCGGTTCTGTTCCTCTTTCCAAGGCTTTTTATGCATCTTGCAGGGAATTGATTCCGGTTTGCGGATGAATGCGTTACAAGAAGCGCATTGTGCAGGAGGATCACATGCCGCTTCTTTCGGTCTTCGCCGTTTATTTCATCGTCTGGTGGACGGTACTTTTTATCGTGCTGCCGATTGGCCTGCGCACCCAGGACGATGAGGGCGATGTGGCGCTGGGGACGGTTGCCAGCGCGCCATCCAGCTTCAAGGGCGGACGGATCGTGTTGTGGACGACCCTGATCTCGGCCCTGATCTGCGGGATCTGGTATGGCGGAACCTGGTGGTTCAGCGTCAGCCTTGATGACCTGCCGAGAATTATTCCCGTTTTCGACTGAAAAAAAGCGCGGGCAATGTCCGCCCCGGCCTACATCTGCGCCCAACCTGATAGCAAGCCGAAGCGCCTGCCTATGCAAGGGGCAGTCTGCCGTGAATCTGGCTGAGACTCTGTCATATGGATGTCATATCTATCGTGCACACAGCAGGAGCTTGCCGGGTGCCTGATTCATCGCCGTAATTCTACTGGGATGATGGCCGAGAGCAGGGAAATGCGTGCAGAAGCAAAAAAAAACAAGGCCTTTCAGCCTTGTTTTCAGGTTTCGCGTGATCTGTAACCGTTACCGGGGCTGCGAACGAGCGCGCCTAAGATCTGATCCTCCCAAGACTGACCGCGAAAATGACAAGAATTTAAACTTCCTGCCTCTTTTGTAAGCTAAAGCTAGCTCAAACCCCCATGCTTGTCATCTCATTTTTTGCATATTTGTTACAGTCGGCAAAAAATTCTCTGTGGTGCAATTTGTCGCACCGGATCAAGAATAATATTCCGGCCAAAGCGTTTTGACGCGAATTAGCTATCGTGAAAATACCACAAAATCGCCTTTAACGCTCTTTGCATGGCGGGTTTTCATCTGGGTCAGAAACCGCTATATCCGGCGCCAATATCCCTCTATTCGGGGCGATTCCCGCGCCTTTTGGCGCTGTCGTCCACATCAATGGAAGCCGTCATGCGTCTTAGCCGTTATTTCCTGCCCATCCTGAAGGAAAACCCCAAGGAAGCCGAGATTGTCTCTCACCGCCTCATGCTGCGCGCCGGCATGATCCGGCAGCAATCGGCTGGCATCTATTCCTGGCTGCCGCTCGGCAAACGCGTGCTCGACAAGGTCAACAAGATCATCCGCGAGGAGCAGGACCGTTCCGGCGCCATCGAGCTTCTGATGCCGACGCTGCAGACCGCCGAGCTCTGGCAGGAGAGCGGCCGTTATGACGACTACGGCAAGGAAATGCTGCGCATCAAGGACCGCCAGGACCGCCAGATGCTCTATGGCCCCACCAACGAGGAGATGATCACCGACATCTTCCGTTCCTATGTGAAGTCCTACAAGAACCTGCCGCTGAACCTCTATCATATCCAGCTGAAGTTCCGCGACGAGGTGCGTCCCCGTTTCGGCACGATGCGTTCGCGCGAGTTCCTGATGAAGGACGCCTATTCCTTCGACCTGACCAAGGAAGACGCGATCCATTCCTATAACAAGATGTTCGTGGCTTACCTGCGGACCTTTGAGCGCCTTGGCCTGCGCGCTATTCCCATGCGCGCCGATACCGGCCCGATCGGCGGCAATCACAGCCATGAGTTCATCATTCTGGCCGATACCGGCGAATCCGAAGTCTTCTGCCACAAGAGCTTCCTCGACCGCGGCATTCCAGCTGAAAGCACCGATTTCGACGATGTCGCGGCGCTGCAGGGCGTGTTCGACGAGTGGACGACCGATTACGCAGCCACGTCCGAAATGCACGACGAGGCCGCCTATGACGCCATTCCCGAAGGCGAGCGCCTTTCCGCGCGCGGCATCGAGGTTGGGCACATCTTCTATTTCGGCACCAAATATTCCGAGCCGATGGGCGCGAAAGTGCAGGGCAAGGACGGCAAGGAACACCCCGTCCACATGGGTTCTTATGGCATCGGGCCGACACGCCTTGTTCCCGCCATCATTGAAGCATCGCATGACGAGAACGGAATCATCTGGCCGGCCTCGGTCGCTCCTTTCGACGTCGTGATCATCAACATGAAGGCTGGCGATGCGGCCTGCGATGCGGCCTGTGAAAAGCTGTATTATCAGCTCTCTAATGCCGGCAAGGATGTTCTCTACGACGATACGGACGACCGGGCGGGCCAGAAATTCGCCACCGCTGATCTGATCGGCGTGCCGCTGCAGATAATCGTCGGCCCGCGTTCGGTCGCGAATGGCGAAGTCGAAGTGAAGGATCGCAAGACCGGCGAGCGGGAGACCGTGACGATCGAGGCGGCGATGAACAAGGTGCTCGCCTAAGCGCGAATGGAAGACGGAGCGGCTTCACCCGACGTCCGCTCCGGTTTCGTAGCGCAGATGCAGCAGAAATATGGGCCGGTTTTCGGAAAAGACCGGCCTTGCAGTTTGAGATCAGGGAGACGACATGGCACAAGCCGAGGCTGACAAGGGTGCGGCTGTTTCCGCCGGGGCAAAGACCGCCCGGCCGTTTTCCGCTTTCGAACGTATGGTGGCCTGGCGCTATCTGCGATCGCGGCGCAAGGAAGCATTCATTTCCGTCATCGCCGGTTTTTCCTTTGTCGGCATCATGCTGGGCGTGGCGACGCTTATCATCGTCATGGCTGTGATGAACGGGTTCCGCACGGAGCTGATTTCCCGCATTCTCGGCATCAACGGCCATATGATCGTGCAGCCGATCGACCAGCCCTTCAATAATTATGATGAGCTGGCTAAGAAATTCGCCGCCGTACCCGGAGTCACCATGGCTCTGCCGCTGGTGGAGGGCCAGACATTGGCCTCCGGTCGTGGCGGCGCGGGTTCCGGCGCTCTGGTGCGCGGTGTGCGCCAGGAGGATATCGACAAGGTCAAGGAAGTCGCCACCAACATCAAGACCGGCGACCTCGTCGGCTTCATGGCGGGTGACGGCGTTCTCGTCGGCTCCAGGCTCGCCGCCCAGCTTGGTGTTACGGCGGGTGACGATATCACCCTCATATCACCAGAAGGTGACGTAACGCCGATGGGCGTCAATCCGCGCGTCAAATCTTACAAGATTTCCGGTGTCTTCGAGATCGGCATGTCGGAATACGACGCATCGATGATCTATATGCCTCTGTCCGAAGCCCAGCTTTATTTCAATGCCGACGGCATCGTGCAATCCATCGAGCTTTATGTGAGCCGCCCGGATGATGTCGATGGCATCCGTCCGCTGGTGGAGCAGGCGGCCGAAAGGCAGATCTACATTACCGACTGGAGGCAGCGGAACCAGACCTTCTTCTCCGCCCTGCAGGTGGAACGAAACGTCATGTTCATGATCCTCACCCTCATCGTGTTGGTGGCGGCGCTGAACATCATTTCCGGCCTCATCATGCTGGTGAAGGACAAGGGCAGCGATATCGCCATTCTGCGCACCATGGGCGCAAGTTCGGGCGCGGTGATGCGCATCTTCTTCATGACAGGTGCGGCCATCGGTATGGTCGGCACCTTCGCCGGTGTGGCGCTCGGCGTCATCGTCTGCCTCAACGTGGAATCCATCCGGCAGTTCTTCTCCTGGATTTCGGGCACGGTGCTGTTTGACCCGCAGCTTTATTTCTTGAGCCAGCTTCCGGCAGAAATGGATATCAGCGAAACGATTTCCGTTGTCATCATGGCGCTCACGCTCTCTTTCCTGGCAACGATCTTCCCGGCATGGCGGGCTTCCAAGCTCGATCCGGTGCAGGCCCTGCGTTACGAATAAGGACCGCTTCGCAATATGGCAAAAAAAACAGTGCTGCGGCTCACCGGCGTTGAGAGAACCTATGGTCAGGGCGAGACGTCGCTTTCCATTCTGCGCAAGGCCGATTTTGAATTGAAGAGCGGTGAGATGGTGGCGCTGGTCGCCCCTTCAGGCACCGGCAAATCGACGCTGCTGCATCTGGCAGGCCTGCTGGAACATCCCGATGCCGGCGAGGTCTATATTAACGACGCGCCCTGCAACGGCCTGCCGGATGAAGCGCGCACCGCGATCCGCCGCAGCGATATCGGCTTCGTTTATCAGTTCCATCACCTCCTGCCGGAATTCTCGGCGGTGGAAAATGTGATGATGCCGCAGCTCATCGCCGGTCTCACCCAGGCTGAAGCCCGCAAGCGCGCCAGCGCGCTGCTCGACTATATGCGCGTGGGGCATCGCGGTGAACACCGTCCGGCCGAACTCTCCGGCGGTGAACAGCAGCGTGTCGCCATTGCCCGCGCCGTCGCCAACGCGCCGCTCCTGCTGCTCGCCGACGAGCCGACCGGCAATCTCGATCCGGAGACCGCGCATTATGTATTCGACGCGCTGGAGGCGCTGGTGCGCCAATCTGGCCTCGCGGCGCTGATTGCCACCCACAATCATGAACTCGCCGCCCGCATGGACCGGCGCGTAACGCTCGCCGACGGGAAGATCGTCGATTTCTGACCATGGGATTGCGCGGGGATGATCCTCGCGCATCACCATGCCTTCCGGAGCGACCGAAACGACTACGCTGGTCGTTGCCGTGAGGGAACGAGGACGAACCGTCGCGAGCCCGGATCAATCTCTCCGGCGCCTCCTGAAGAATAGCTGTTCCCTGAATTTGATTTTTTTCCGAACCCGGAGGCGTTTTTTGCCTT
The DNA here is from genome assembly GCF_001541315.1 of Agrobacterium tumefaciens str. B6. Lineage (GTDB taxonomy): Bacteria > Pseudomonadota > Alphaproteobacteria > Rhizobiales > Rhizobiaceae > Agrobacterium > Agrobacterium radiobacter. Next base: position 454,507 of record NZ_LMVK01000012.1, read on the forward strand.
CGGGTTTTTCACTTTGGAGTCAGCGGCTTGCCGTTCCCTTGATCGGAACCGAAGGCGATTCTCGTACATTAGCAAGAGGAATATCAGCAGAACCCTGTTGACAATCGAACAAAATGAGAACAAAGTTAGAACATAACGAGTAAGGAGAGACCAATGACTGATTTCATCCGTGACGTTGCTGCTTTCGCTTCCATCGCTGTCTTTGTTGCCAGCTTCTCGGTGATCCTCACCGCCCTGTGAAGAAGACACCGGCGCAGAAGCCTGTATGGACGCCGCAAAGCGGTGGACATTAAGCGCCGGAAATCGGAAAATCGCCCCCTCGATTCAGAATGACAGGATGATGATATGGGCGATGCGGTTATGCGTGGAGAGACCTCTGGCGAAACGTTGAAGACCCCCGGTTTCGTCCATCTTCGGGTTCATTCCGCTTATTCCCTGCTTGAGGGGGCGTTGCCCCTCAAGAAAATCATGTCCAAGGCCGTTGCGGACGGCCAGCCGGCCATAGCCATTACCGACACCAACAACCTCTTCGTCGCGCTGGAGTTTTCCGAAAAGGCGCGCGATGAGGGTCTGCAGCCGATCATCGGTTGCCAGCTGTCGATCGACATGCAGGATGCGGCGGAGGATCGCCGCAACCACAATAGCCATCTTCAGAAACTTCCCGCCATCGTTCTTCTGGCCGCCAATGCCGAAGGTTATGAGCGGCTGGTGGATATCGTCAGCCGCGCCTATCTGGAAGGCGAGGGCAGCAGTCATTCGGTGCATATTACCCGCGCATGGCTGGAGGAAGCCTCCAATGCCGGCTTGATCGCGCTGACGGGCGCTTCTGGCGGACCGGTGGATATGGCCTTGAAGGAAGGCCATGCAGCGCAGGCGAAAGAGCGGCTGCTGACATTGAAGTCACTCTTCGGGGACAGTCTCTACATCGAATTGCAGCGCCAGTCCGGCTACGACCGTTCCCATGAGCGGCGCATGATCGGCCTTGCTTACGAGCATGATATTCCGCTGGTTGCCACCAATGAAGCGTTCTTCCCCTCCAAGGCTGATTACGAGGCGCATGATGCGCTGATGGCGGTGGCGCACAACGCCATCGTCTCCGATGACAACCGGTTCCGGTTGACGCCCGACCATTACCTCAAGAGTCGTGAGGAGATGGTGGCGCTTTTTGCCGACATTCCCGAGGCGCTCGAAAACACTGTCGAGATCGCGCTCCGCTGCTCCTTCGTGCTGAAGAAGCGTGGCCCGATCCTGCCGCGCTTCACCGGCGCCAGCGACGACCCCGAAGCGGCGGAACGCGCTGAAGCCGAGGAGCTTCGCCGCCAGGCGGTGGAGGGGCTGGATCAGCGGCTGGCAGCGCTCGGCATGGCGGCCGGTTATACGGAGCAGGAGTATCGCGACAGGCTGGATTTCGAACTCGGCGTCATCTCGCGCATGAAGTTTCCCGGTTACTTCCTGATCGTTGCCGACTTCATCAAATGGGCCAAGCAGCATGATATTCCGGTAGGCCCTGGCCGTGGTTCGGGTGCGGGTTCGCTTGTCGCTTACGCGCTTACCATTACCGACGTCGACCCCCTGCGCTTCTCGCTGCTGTTCGAACGCTTTCTCAATCCCGAACGCGTATCGATGCCCGACTTCGATATCGACTTCTGCCAGGACCGCCGTGAAGAGGTGATCCGTTACGTGCAGGCCAAATATGGTCGCGAGCAGGTGGCGCAGATCATCACCTTCGGTTCGCTGCAGGCGCGCGCGGCCTTGCGCGATGTCGGCCGCGTGCTGGAAATGCCCTATGGGCAGGTGGACAAGATCTGCAAGCTGGTGCCCAACAACCCGGCCAATCCGACACCGCTGTCAAAAGCGATCGAGGAAGAGCCGCGCCTGCAGGAAGAGGCGGACAAGGAGCCGGTCGTCGCCCGCCTCTTGGATATCGCCCAGAAGATTGAGGGGCTTTACCGTCACGCCTCCACCCACGCCGCCGGTATCGTCATTGGCGATCGGCCGCTCTCCAAGCTGGTGCCGATGTATCGCGATCCGCGATCCGATATGCCGGTCACCCAGTTCAACATGAAATGGGTGGAAAGCGCCGGCCTCGTCAAATTCGACTTCCTCGGCCTGAAGACGCTGACGGTGCTGAAGGTAGCCGTCGATTTTGTTGCCAAGCGCGGCATCAAGGTTGATCTTGCCGCCATCCCGCTGGATGACGCCAAAACTTACGAGATGCTGTCGCGCGGCGAAACCATCGGCGTGTTCCAGGTGGAAAGTGCCGGCATGCGCAAGGCGCTGATCGGCATGCGGCCGGACTGCATCGAGGACATTATCGCGCTGGTGGCGCTTTATCGTCCCGGCCCGATGGAAAACATCCCGGTTTATAACGCCCGCAAACATGGCGAGGAGGAGCTGGAATCAATCCACCCGACCATCGACCATCTGCTCAAGGAAACGCAGGGCGTTATCGTCTATCAGGAACAGGTGATGCAGATCGCCCAGGTCCTGTCAGGTTATTCGCTCGGCGAAGCCGATCTTCTGCGCCGCGCCATGGGCAAGAAGATCAAGGAGGAGATGGACCAGCAGCGTGAGCGCTTCGTCGATGGCGCCATCAAGAATGGCGTCTCGAAGCCGCAAGCCAACACCATCTTCGACCTTCTGGCGAAATTCGCCAATTACGGCTTCAACAAGAGCCATGCCGCCGCCTACGCCATCGTGTCCTACCAGACCGCCTATATGAAGGCGCATTATCCGGTAGAGTTCCTCGCGGCCTCCATGACGCTCGATATGGCGAACACGGAAAAGCTCAACGATTTCCGGCAGGATGCAGGCCGCCTTGGCATCGAGGTCGTCGCACCTTCGGTGCAGACGTCCTTCCGCCAGTTCGAGACAGGTGAAAACCGCATCTATTATTCGCTGGCCGCCATCAAGGGCGTAGGCGAGGGAGCGGTGGAACACATCGTCCAGGTTCGCGACGGCAAGCCGTTCACGAGCCTTGAGGATTTCTGCCTACGCATCGACCCCAAGCAGATCAACCGGCGTGTGCTGGAAAGCCTGATCAATGCCGGCGCTTTCGATTGTTTCGGCCGCGACCGCGCCGAACTGATCGGCGGGCTGGACCGCATTATCGGTTATGCGCAGATGGCGCAGAACAATCGCACCATCGGCCAGTCGGACATGTTCGGTTCCGGCGGCGGCAACGGCCCGGAAAAGCTTGTCCTGCCCGCTTTCCAGCCCTGGCTCGCTTCGGAAAAACTGCTGCGTGAATATCAGGTTCTCGGTTTTTACCTCACCGCCCATCCTCTCGATACCTATCGCCCCGTGCTGGAAAAGTTGCGGGTGCAGAATTTCGCCGATTTTTCAGCGGCGGTGAAACAGGGTGCGACCGCCGGGCGTCTGGCCGGCACCGTCACCGGCAAGCAGGAACGCAAGACCCGCACCGGCAACAAGATGGGCATCATCACCTTCTCGGATGCATCAGGGCAATATGAGGCGGTGCTGTTTTCCGAAGGGCTCGGCCAATTCCGGGATCTGCTGGAAGTCGGCAAATCGCTTGTTATCACCGTGCAGGCAGAAGAGCGCCCGGAAGGCATCGGCCTGCGTATACAGACGGCGCAGTCGTTGGAAGAGAAATCCGTGCAGATGCAGAAGGCCTTGCGCGTTTATGTGCGCGATTCCGGTCCGCTGAAAACGGTCGCCCGCCATCTCAACACCAAGGGTGACGGCTCGGTCTATTTCATCGTCATCAAGGATGAAGGCAGCCGCGAGATCGAGGTGGAACTGACGGAGAAATACCGTATCTCGCCGGAAATCGCCGCTGCGCTGCGGTCCGCACCCGGTGTCGTTGACGTGGAACTGGTGTGAGGCTCGCACCTCACACGTCGCTCATACCGGCCCTTCTTTCGTAACGGTGATGAAGTCCGTTCCGGTGCCTGTTTCCATCTGGTGACTAATGTCGGAAACGGTGATCGAGCTGCCGCTTGAAAGCTCCTGTTCGATACGGCTGCGTATCTCTGCGGGTATTTCGAGGCGGCTGAGCACGGCGCTCAATTGATCGAAGCCGCCAGGGGCTTCGGTAACGGTGATTCCGAGCCGCTTGCGGGCTGCCGCCGGCAGGTGGTTTTCGAGCGTCACGCCGTTCCATTCGGCAGTTCCAGCCGCGCGGTCCACGGTAACAGCCTCGAAGAAGTGGGTTCCGAGCGCCACTTCCGGGTCCTTGATGTCGATGGCTGCTTCGAACAGCGGTTTGAAATCCTGCCGCACCATGATCTGGCCGGTCGGCGGATGGTCTTCACCGGCGGAGGCATAAAGCGCCGCCACGAAGGCGTCGGTCAGAAGCGGCCCGGTGGTCTTCAGCCCCTTCCAGCGCTTGAAACCATTGATTGCGCTGATCGTCATCTCTCCGGTGTAACCATCGGCAGAACCAGCATCGAAGCCGAGACGGGTCAGCACGGTTTGAATATCCATCACCTTTTCGCGTTCGCCACGCCGGGTGATGAGAATGCGCAGGGGTGAGGGTTCTCTGGCCTTCGCCGCCGGCTTGAGGGACTGGGTCTTTTCATTGACGGCAACCTCAACCGTGCCCAAGGCTGCATCGAATGTCGCCGGGCGCAACTCCACATCCGAAAGAAGCAGCTTGCCGTCATCGGCATCGTCGCGTGGAACAAATAGCGCCGGGTGCTGTACGAAACGCAGCGAGACCGGGCGGTCGGTGATGATGACATGGACGCCAGTGCGCGTGTCGCCGAAAAGTGACTTGGCGAATTTGGAGGGCAGGCGCACGCAGCCATGCGAGGCAGGATAGTTCGGCACCTTGCCTTCGTGCAGTGCGATGCCGGACCATGTCAGCCGCTGCATGAAGGGCATGGGTGCAGCCGAATAGATATTCGACTCGTGGTATTTCCGCTTTTCCAGAATGGAGAATATGCCGCTCGGTGTCTCATGCCCGGCCTTGCCGGTGGAGACTTTCGAGGTGGCGATGATCTCGCCATTTTCATAAAGCGAGAGCGACTGATCGCTTTTTGATACCAAAATCTGCAGCGCGCGGCTGTCAGCGGCAAGCGCCGGAAAGGCGAGAATGCTGGCCGACAGCATGCCAGCCATAAGACGGAGGCGAAGGGACATGACGCAATACACCACATGCACAAAACTTGCCTCACTCAACCACGCGAAGTTTAATGAAGTTTAAGGACGGCTTATCCCGAACATCACTAATTTGTGTAAAATCTAAAATATATCGGGCACGACGTGACGGGGGCGGGATTGCGCGACCCTTCGCACAACCCAGCGGGCATTATTTGCGTGTTCCGAAAGTATAGCCGGTCTCGACGCTGCCCTTGCCGAACTTGTCGCGCAGCTTGTCCATCGCCGCTTCCGCCGCCGCCCGCCGTCCCGCCTGTCTGTCGACGAGATCGGGAGGGTCGGCGAGGCCCGCATCGCGCAGATCGCTGACGCCAATGCCGATGAGGCGAAATTTGGTGCCGTCGGTTTCTTTCTCCAGCAGCGAGAGGCCGGTGCGGAAAATCCGGTCGGCAAGCTGCGTGGGATCGTCCAGCCTGCGGTTGCGGGTGCGGAGCTTGAAGTCGGCCGTCTTCATCTTCAGCACCACCGTCTGACCGGCAATGCCGCTCTTCTTCAGCCGCCAGGCAACCTTTTCGGATAGAGAGCGCAGGATCGGCACCAGATCCTCATGGCGGGAAATATCGTTGAAAAAGGTGGTTTCGGAAGACACGCTTTTGACGGGGTCGTTATTATGCACGTGCCGCTCGTCAATGCCGCGGGAAAGCCGGAAGAGGCGCTGCCCCATCACGCCATAACGGCGCATCAGCTCGCTTTCCTCCATCTCTTGCAGCTGCGCGATCATGCGGATACCGTCCGCTTCCAGCGTCGCCGCAAAGGCCTTGCCCACGCCCCAGATGGTGGTTACCGGCCGCGCCGCCAGAAAGGACAGTGCTTCCGCTTCACCGATCACTGAAAAGCCACGCGGTTTTTGCAGGTCGGACGCGACCTTGGCGAGAAATTTGCAATAGGAAAGCCCGGCTGAAACGGTCACGCCCACTTCCTTTTCCACGCGCTGGGCGAATTTCGCCAGCACACGGGCCGGTGGATCGTGATGCAGCCTCTCGGTGCCGGAAAGATCGAGAAACGCCTCGTCTATGGAAATTGGCTGCACGAGCGGCGTCAATTCCTGCATCATCGCCCGGATTTCGCGCCCGACACGGCTGTATTTCTCCATGTCCGGCTTGATGACCACCGCGTCAGGACAAGCTTCCAGCGCCTTGAACATGGGCATTGCGGAGCGCACGCCCTGAATGCGGGCGATATAACAGGCGGTGGAAACCACCCCGCGCTTGCCGCCACCAACGATCACGGGCTTGTCGGCCAGTTCCGGATTATCCCGTTTTTCAACAGAGGCATAAAAGGCGTCGCAGTCGATATGGGCAATGCTCAGATCGTAAAGTTCAGCGTGACAAACAAGGCGCGGGCTGCCACAGGCGCGGCAACGCCTCGACCCTTCTGGCTGGCCGGCCAGACAGTCGCGGCAAAAACCGGGATCATAGGGGTGCGACGTAGACATGAGCCGAAAACAAAACCAGAACGTTGCCGACCATACTCCGGCCGTGACGACGGCTCAAGGGGCGTTGGCGACAAAGCCCAGATTTCAAACCCCGGAGAATGGGAAAAGCTTGCATAGCGGCGGGAAATATTTGATCTTGACTCATATTTGTAGTTACAATTGTAGATGATTTTTTACGCATGTTTGAATGGGATGAAGAGAAAAACCGGTCCAACATCCGAAAGCATGGCGTCGGATTTCGGACTGCGATTCGAATCTTCGAAAATGCGGTCCTGTCATGGGTCGATGAGCGCGTAGCGTATGGCGAGACGCGTTATCACACCATCGGGCAGATCGAAGGAATAGTATTTCTGGCGGTCATTCATACCGATCGTGCCGGTCTCATCCGCATCATCTCCGCCCGGCCGGCAAACCGCCGTGAAAGGAAACGTTATGACGAAGAAATACGAAAAAGAACTGAGCCTTGAAGAACTCGCCGCCTTGCCGGACGAGAAGATAGACTACAGCGATATTCCCGAATTGGATGAGCGCTTCTGGGCGAACGCAAAACTCGTGGAGCCCGAGGGAACACAGCAAATAACATTGCGGGTCAAGAAATCCGTTGTCGAGGCGTATAAATCCACCGGGAAGGGATACCAGACACGCATGAACGCCGTTCTGGAATCTTATGCCCGCACGTTGCTGAAACGCTGACTGTCTCCGTCTCTCGGCCCGTCAATAAACGCCAGAATCGAGCCCCGGGCCGGAAAAGTGATGCCAGGCGGCCGCCACTGTTTCGGGTGACGTATCGGTCGCGGCGCAAAATGCCATCAGATCGGGTTCGTGGCTCATCAGAAAATCGGTGAGCCCCGCCAGAAAGCCGGGATCGTTGACGGTCTGGCGCAGCATGTTGGCCTGCAATCCGCTCAGCGCCAGAAAACGCGCCAGCATGTCCGGTTCGTTTGCCAGCCAGCCAAGTATGGCGGCGGCCGTTTCTTGCGGATCTTTGCCGGCATTGCCTTTGTTTTTCGTATCGCGCAGCATTTCTTCCCCGAAGTTACCTATTTTGAAACCAAATCCCTCTAGCCTTGCGCAACAAATGGACGATGGAATCGGTTCTCTGACACCCTATATGTCTGGATGAAGGTTTCAAAGCGAAACGGGGACTGCTCACCATGCCCAAGCAGGTCATGATAGTCGAAGATAACGAGCTGAACATGAAGCTCTTTCGCGACCTGATCGAGGCGTCTGGTTATACGACGATCCAGACGCGCAACGGCATGGAAGCGCTCGATCTCGCCCGCAAGCACCGCCCGGACCTCATCCTCATGGATATCCAGCTGCCGGAAGTTTCTGGGCTGGAGGTGACGAAATGGCTGAAGGAAGATGACGAGCTGCATGTCATTCCGGTCATCGCGGTCACGGCTTTCGCCATGAAGGGCGACGAGGAACGCATTCGTCAGGGCGGATGCGAGGCCTATGTGTCGAAGCCGATTTCCGTTCCGAAGTTCATCGAAATCATCAAGACTTATCTGGGCGATGCGTGAGGCGACTGGGGAACGGTTATGACGGCGAGAGTTCTGGTTGTTGACGATATTCCTGCCAATGTGAAGCTTCTCGAAGCGCGTCTTGTGGCGGAATATTTCGATGTCGTCACTGCCGAGGATGGTTTCAAGGCGCTGGCTATCTGCGACGAGGAGCAGGTCGATATCATCCTGCTCGATATCATGATGCCGGGCATGGACGGGTTCGAGGTCTGCGAAAGGCTGAAGGCCAATCCGAATACGGCGCATATTCCGGTCGTGATGGTCACCGCACTCGATCAGCCGTCGGATCGCGTGCGCGGCCTCAAAGCCGGCGCCGACGATTTTCTGACCAAACCGGTCAACGACCTGCAGCTGATCGCCCGCGTCAAAAGCCTGGTCCGCCTCAAGGCCGTCAGCGATGAGCTGCGGCTGCGCGCCGAGACCGCACGGCAGATCGGCATCGAGGAGATGCTGCGCAGCGATGGCCTGATGCAGACGCCCGGCCGCGTATTGGTGGCGGACGGCCGCGCCAGCTCGCAGGAACGTATCGTCCGGGCGCTCAAGCCGATTGCAGAGGTCGATGCTGTCACGGAGCCGCAGGCGGCGCTGCTCAAGGCGGCGAGCAATCCCTTCGAACTCGTCATCGTCAATTCCAATTTCGAGGACTACGATCCGCTGCGGCTGTGCTCGCAGCTTCGCTCGCTGGAACGCACCCGTTTCCTGCCGCTGCTTCTGGTGGCGGAGCAGGGGGCGGATGAGATGGTGGCGCGCGCGCTCGATCTCGGCGTGAACGATTATATTCTCCGCCCGATCGATCCGAACGAACTCGTCGCCCGCTCGCTGACGCAGATCAGGCGCAAGCGTTATAACGAGCATCTGCGGCTCAATCTCCAGCACACGATGGAACTTGCCATTGTCGACGGGCTGACTGGCCTCAACAATCGCCGCTACCTCGACAACCACCTGAAGATACTGTTCGACCGCGCCGCCGTTCGCGGCCGTCCGATCTCCATCTGCATGACCGATATAGACCGCTTCAAGCTGGTCAACGATACCTATGGCCATGATGTCGGCGATGAGGTGCTGCGGGAGTTTGCGGCACGCATCCGCAGCACGGTGCGCGGTGCGGATCTTGCCTGCCGCTATGGCGGCGAGGAGTTCGTCGTCGTCATGCCCGATACGCCGATAGAGCTTGCGGCAAGTGTCGCCGAGCGCCTGAGGGCGATCGTGGAGGACAAGCCCTTTTATGTCCGTTCCATCGACCGGGAATTGAGCATTACCGCCTCTCTCGGCATAGCCACCAGCAGCGGCGCCTTCGGTGCGCCGGACGAAATCCTGAAACATGCGGACAAGGCGCTTTACGAGGCGAAACACGCCGGCCGCAACCGCGTCGTGGCGGCCGCCGCTTGAACCGGCGGCGGCGGATTAACTAAAAATATTCCGCAATCTCTCCGTCATGTCCCGGCGAAATATTCGCTCGGAAATCGGGCATGGACACCGCCAGACTGCAAGCCATTGACCTTGGATGTATTTTATCGTTTTGCAATGAAAGGGTGCAGCTTAACGATATAAATAGAGTTCAAGTTGAAAAACACGTTGAATTCAATCTCTCCGGCAACTATAGTGTGCCAGCTTTGTATACTTAACCATGTTTCCCAGGTGATATGTCTCTGGCTTAAGAATTTCTTGATTTTTATTTTACTTCTGCGCACACTCACAATTGAGAATAACAGTTCTTCCGGCGGTTTATCCGTCTTGCGATGATGAATGATTGCGGCTTAGCCGTCGCGATTTCGCTCGTCAGGGGCTGGTATTGCGTAGTTTGAATGCCCCATGATGCTCAGGTCCGCCGCATCTCCTGAATCGTGGGGTCGGTCGGCTGACGATGTCCGAATCGGTTCCTCGTGCCGTAATCACATCGTTGGCCGACCGCCTTATTTCCGAAAATTGCCTGCTCTTGGTACACGCGTTGCAGCGTAGCGACTTGCGCAGTCGTCTTCCTTACGCGACGCGACGAGGTCGTCACGCGGCAGGGGCGGATGGCTGTAACCCCCAGCATACCCTCTGAACACATGAACGATTGCGGTGGTGAGTGGTGCGTCAGACCATGTGGTCGGACTCATCGATAACCTGCGTCCACACGTTGCCAATGACTGCCCAATTTCCGCGGCGGCAGGAGGCAGGCCCCTTGTTTTCCCGTTGGGAAGCCTCTGGGCGCAAAGGGCTTGTGGCCGCTTCTTCCGCTGGGCACAAACAAAAAACGCGCCCATTGGGCGCGCTTTTTGCCGGAGACCCGATCAAGAAATTACTTGATCTTGGTTTCCTTGAATTCAACGTGCTTGCGTACAACCGGGTCATACTTCGTCTTCGTCATCTTGTCCGTGAACGTACGGCTGTTCTTGGTGGTGACGTAGAAGGTACCGGTGTCGGCTGTCGACAGCAGCTTGATCTTGATTGTTGTAGCTTTCGCCATGGTCGTCCTGCCTTTAAACAAAAGAGAAGCCGCAGGCGCTTCTCACCTCGGCTAAATCTGGCGCGAAACTACGTATCGCGCCCGAAAAGTCAAGCCTGTTTTGCCCGGAAAACAAAACGGAACCCATAAAGCACCACGTAAAGCCCGAAAAATACGGCGAGCGCCCAGGCGAAACCATCGGTGCCCGCAACATCCATGGAAATGCCGACGGCCTGTGGTCCTGCAATGGTACCCATGGCGTAACAGAAGATGAAGGCGGCATTGGCGGCCACGAGATCAGCGCCCTTGAGGCGCGAGCCGAGATGGGTGAGGCCGACGGTATACATGCCGGAGACGAGGCCACCCCAGAACAGCAGCAGCGCCGCCACCAGAAGCCAGCTTTCCACCAGAACCGGCAGCGCCAGCGTGCCGCAAACGCCCGCAAAGGCCATGAGGGCGAGCATGGTGCGCCGATCCTTCATCCGGTCGGAAAGCAGGCCGATCGGTATCTGGAAGACCATGTTGCCGATTCCCATGACGGTCAGCAGCAGCGCCGCCTGCGATTCGTTGAAGCCCTCACGGGTGGCGTAGATGGGAAAGAGCGACAGGCCGCCTGCCTGCACCGAACCGAACACGAAAGCCGCGGCCGACGCCATCGGCACCAGCCAGACGTAGCGGACGAAGTGGTGATTGGGCCGCTCGTCCAGCTCCGGGCTCTCGCCGCGCGCCATGAAGATGGGGATAGCGGCCAGAAGGATGATCGCCGCGCCGACGAGGAAGGGCAGGATGCCTTCGCTGCCGACGACGGAAAACAGCAATGGACCAACCGCGAAACCGACCGCAAGGCCGGTTGCGTAAATGCCGAGAACCATGCCGCGTTTTTTCGGCGGCGCGGTCATGTTGATCCAGTATTCGGAGAGAATGAACAGCGTCGTGGTCGCGCCATGGAAGACGATTCGCAGCGGAAACCACATCCAGAAGGCTTCGGCGAAATAAAAGCCGAGTGCGCTCAGCGCCGAAATCAGGACCGCGAGAAGCATGGTTCGTGCCACGCCAAAATCATGGGCGATCTTGCTGGTCACCGAGGCGGCCATCATCGCCGCGACACCCGCCATGGCCGAATTCACCCCGATCATGGTCGAGGAGATGCCGCGCTTCTCAAGGATGATCGACAGGAGCGGCAGGCCGAGACCGATGGCGACACCCACCGCACTGATGGCGGAAATGGCGGCGATCAGTGAGGGCCAGTGAATGGCGTCCGCTTCTTCGCATTTCATTTGTGACATGACGGCCTTTATACAAAGTCTCGAATGAACCGGCCGTGGCGCGTGATATAGAGCCGCGCGGGGCTTTCAAAGGGCAGTGAGGGATCACCTATCATGAGTTTTGTGACATCTTCGAGAACCGTACGTGTGATTTTGGGCATGTTCAGACTGGAAAGGTCTGTCATGTCAAGCCATTGCACGTTGGAGAGCTCGTCGGAATCACGGGTGAGCCTGACATCGAGCCCCAACTCATCGGCATAACAGCAGAAGAATCGCGTGTCGTAGCGCCGCACATTACCGGGTGGGGTGATGGCGCGGGCAACATATCGGAAACGGGAGAGATCAGGACCTTCGGCACCCATTCCGAGGTTCACGCCGGTTTCCTCGAAAAGCTCGCGCGCGGCGGCCAGCGCCAGAGCCCGTGCGCCAACGGCACTCAGGCGGCGCGCCGCCGAAGCGGTGAGGCTGTTGAGGACGGCAGGGTGCAGATCACCGGAAAAGGGCAGCGCATGGTCGCGCGGATCGCGTTTGCCGCCGGGAAAGACATAGGCACCCGGCATGAAGACGTGGGCGCTGCTGCGCTGGCCCATCAGGACCCTGGGTCCTGAGCCGGAACGGTCGAAGAGGATGATGGAGGCAGCGTCTCGCGGCCGCATGGGGGCGCTCACCGTTTCGGGGTCCCGGGAAAGCTCAGGCACGTGCAAGCTCCTGCTCACGTCAGTGAGACGAGCCGTCTATCTGCACTTTTTGCTGTTTTCGATCAAAACCGTGCATTCGCAGCGCCCATTGCAGGCCGATGACGCCGCCCTTGATCGGTTGCAGCGTCAAAAGTGCGGACAGAATGGTGATCGGCACCCAGATGGCGAAATGCGCCCACATGGGAATGTTGAGGACCATATCCGTCATCATGAAGCCGCCAACGGCGATATGACCGATGATGACGATGGAAATATAGGGCGGCAGGTCGTCCGAACGGTGATGATGCATTTCTTCGCCGCAGGCCGCGCAGGCGTCCACCGGCTTCAGCCAGGCCCGGAACAGGCGGCCGCTGCCGCAGGCCGGGCAACGATTGGCCATTCCCCGCATGATCGAGCGGCCAAGCGGCCGTTCCGCGCTATCGTCTTCGAAGGTGACCGTTTCCGAGCCCTGATGTGCACTCATCCTTAAGTCCTTCTCCCGTTCGTTCAACCGCCTGCAGCGGTCTTGTTATCGTCGCCTTCTCGGCGGACGTGTTCCAGGCTTGGCGGCAAGACGAGATGTCCGCCGGCCTGACTTGTGGAACGACCGCGAGCCGACCGGCATCTTGCGCCCCGGGCTCAGCATATCGAAACGCAGCGCACCTGCCAAAGGCACCGCTTCCGCAAGCCGCACCTGAACCGTATCGCCAAGCTGGTAGCCGAGGCCGGTCTTTTCCCCTGTCAGGGCCTGATGGGCCTCATCATAGAGGAAATAATCGGTTCCGAGTGTAGATATAGGAACAAAACCATCAGCGCCAAATTGCGGCAGCGCGACAAAAAGTCCCGCCTTGGTGACACCGCCGACGCGGCCCTCGAATTCTTCGCCCACCCGTTCAGACAGATGATGCGCGATGAGGCGGTTGATGGTGTCGCGCTCGGCGGCCATGGCGCGCCGCTCGAAGGTGGAGATTTCGGCGGCGATATCGTCCAGCGTCGCTTCTTCCTGCGGAGTGATGCCGCCTTCACCCAGTCCCAGAGAGCCCACCAGCGCGCGATGCACGATCAGGTCGGCATAACGGCGGATCGGCGAGGTGAAATGCGCGTATTTCATCAGGTTGAGGCCGAAGTGACCGATATTCTCAGGACTGTAGATCGCCTGGCTCTGGCTGCGCAGCACCATCTCGTTGACCATGATCTGGTGCGGCGTGTCGAGTGCGCGAGCCAGAATGCCGTTGAAGGAATTGGCGCGCATGGCCGCTCCCTTGGCCATGGTAATGCCGATGGTACCAAGGAATTCGCGCAAAACCTCCTGCTTGGAAAGCGTGGGCGCATCGTGGATGCGATAGACCAGCGGCTGCTTTTTCTTTTCCAGCGTCTCGGCGGCGGCGACGTTCGCCTGGATCATCATTTCTTCGATCAGCTTATGCGCATCGAGGCGTTCGGGAATGACGACCTTGTCCACCGTACCATCAGGCCGAAGCAGGATCTTGCGCTCCGGCATGTCGAGTTCCAGCGGCTGGCGGCGGTCACGGCCGCGCTTCATCACCTCATAGGCATGCCACAGCGGCTTCAGGATAGGTTCCAGCAGCGTACCGGTCTTGTCGTCCGGCCTGCCGTCAATGGCTGCCTGTGCCTGTTGGTAGGAAAGCTTCGCCGCGCTCTTCATCATGATGCGGTGGAAGGTGTGGCCCGCCTTGCGGCCTTCCTTCGAAAAGGTCATCCGCACCGCAAGGGCAGGGCGGTCAACGCCTTCCTTCAGCGAGCAGAGATCGTTGGAAATGCGCTCCGGCAACATCGGCACGACGCGATCGGGGAAATAGACGGAATTGCCACGCTTCAGCGCCTCGCGGTCCAGCGGCGAACCGGGCCGCACATACCAGGAGACATCGGCAATGGCGACGGTGACGATGACGCCGTCAGGATTGTCGGGAGACGTGTCGGGCTCGGCATAGACCGCATCGTCATGATCCTTGGCGTCGGCCGGATCGATGGTTATGAGCGGCAGGTCGCGCCAGTCCTCGCGGTGCGACATGCTGGCTGCCTTGGCGGCATCCGCCTCGGCAAGAACGTTCGAGGGGAAGATATGCGGAATGCCGTGGGAATGGATCGCGATCATCGAGATCGCCTTTTCGGAGGCGACAGAGCCGATGACCGACAGAACCTTGGCGCGCGTCAGGCCATAACGACCGCTGTTGCGCGAGGTTTCCACCTCGATCAGATCGCCATCCTTTGCATCGCCGACGCCATCGGGGTCGATGACCATTTCCTCGCCGCGCCGGTCGATCGGCATAAGCCGTCCGCCGCCGCCCGCCGTCTCCTTGAATACGCCGAGCAGCGCGTTCTGGCGGCGGTCGATCAGCTTCACGACACGGGCCATATAGGCCGGGCCGGCGCTTTCCCTGGAGGGGAAGATCTTCGCCAGAATGCGGTCGCCGAGACCCGCTGCCGGGGCCTTCTTGCCGCGGTCCTGCGATGACTGGCGGATGAGAACGGCGGGGGCCGCCCCCTGATCCTCCGGCCATTCCGCCGGCCGGCCGATCAGTTCGCCGTCCTTGTCACGGGTGGTGATGTCGAGAACCGTCACAGGCGGCAGGCCGCCCGGGCGTGTCAGAGACTTGCGGCTCTTCTGGACCATGCCGTCGGTTTCAAGCTCCTTCAGCAGCGCCTTCAGGACCACGCGGTTTTCACCCTTCAGGCCGAAAGCCTTGGCGATTTCGCGTTTGGAGGCCTGCTGCGGGTGGTCGGCGATGAATTTCAGCAGCACATCGCGTGAAGGCACCTCGCCATGGATGATGCCTTCACCTTCATTCACACGCTTGCCGCGCCCGGTGCGTCCGAAACCGTCGCTGGCGGAACCCTGTCTCTGACGCGGCGCCTTGCTCACTCTGCTGCCTTCTTGGGTTTGGCCGCTGCCTTCGGCTTGGCGGTCGTCTTGCTCTTTGTTGCCGCCTTGGCCTTGGTTGCCTTCGGCTTCGCCGCGGCGTCACCATCGGCCTTCTTGGCAGCGGTCTTCTTGGCCTTTACGGGCTTACCGCCGGTGCCGGTCTTGGCAATACGCTCGGCAATCAACACCAGCGCCTCGTCCAGCGTCACCGAAGCCGGGTCCTGTCCCTTTGGAATGGTCGCGTTGACCTTGCCCCAGTTCACATAAGCGCCGTAACGCCCGTCACGAACAGTGATCGCGCCGCCATCGGGGTGGTCGCCCAGTTCCTTCAGAGCAGCCGGCGTGCCGCTGCGGCCGCGTCCCGGTCCCTTGCTCTGTTTCTCGGCAATGACGGTTACTGCCCGGTTGAGGCCGATCGCGAACACGTCCTCGATGCTTTCGAGGTTCGCGTAGGAACCGTCATGCAGCAGGAATGGTCCGTAGCGGCCGAGACCGGCCGAGATCATCTTGCCGGTTTCCGGGTGCTTGCCGATATCGCGCGGCAGGTTGATGAGCGCCAGCGCCTTTTCGTGGTCGATATCTTCAGGCTTCCAGCCCTTGGGCAGCGAGGAGCGCTTGGCTTCCTTACCGTCACCACGCTGGATATAGGGCCCGAAACGGCCAGAGCGGAGCGTGAGCTCTTCTCCAGTCATCGGATCGGCGCCCAGCGCCTTCGGCTCGTTCGATGCGGCAGCTTCGGCTTCCGAACCGTCCGAGGTCAGCTGGCGTGTATAGTTGCATTCCGGATAGTTGGAGCAACCGACAAAAGCACCATATTTGCCGAGCTTCAGCGAAAGATTGCCGGTGCCGCAAACCTGACAGATGCGCGGATCGGACCCGTCCTCGCGCTTGGGGAAGACCAGCGGCGCCAGAACCTCGTTCAGCGCATCGAGAACGTTGGTGACGCGCAGTTCCTTGGTATCTTCGATCTGGGCGAAGAAATCCTTCCAGAAATCACGCAGAACCTGCTTCCAGTCCAGTTCGCCGGCGGAGATGCGGTCGAGCTTTTCTTCAAGGGCTGCGGTGAAATCGTATTCGACGTATTTGGTGAAGAAGCTTTCGAGGAAAGCCGTCACCAGCCGGCCGCGCGAATGCGGTATCAGCTTGCGTTTGTCGACGACGATATATTCGCGGTCGCTCAGCGTTTTCAGCGTCGCCGCATAGGTGGAAGGACGGCCGATGCCGAGCTCTTCCATCTTCTTGATCAGCGAGGCTTCCGAATAACGCGGCGGCGGTTCGGTGAAATGCTGGCTGGCATTGATCTTCTGCTTGGCGAGGTTTTCGCGCTCGTTGATCGGCGGCAGACGGCCTTCGTCATCACCGTCGTCGCTCTGCTCGCCATCTTCCTTCTGGTCGGTATAGGCGGCGATGAAACCGTCGAAACGGATCACCGAGCCGACGGCACGAAGACCGGCCTTTTCGCCGTTCTTGTCGGCAAGGATTTCCACCGTGGTGCGTTCGATTTCGGCAGAGGCCATCTGGCTCGCAATGCCGCGCTTCCAGATCAGGTCGTAAAGGCGCAGCTGATCGGGATCGAGGTAACGCTTCACCTGATCCGGCGTGCGGTTGAAATCGGTCGGGCGGATCGCTTCGTGCGCTTCCTGGGCGTTCTTGGCCTTGGTGGAATAGAAACGCGCCTTTTCCGGGACGTAACGGTCGCCGAACTGCTCGCCGATGGCAAGGCGGGCGGCATCGATCGCTTCCGGCGCCATCTGCACGCCGTCGGTACGCATATAGGTGATCAGACCGACGGTCTCGCCGCCGATATCGATGCCTTCGTAAAGCTTCTGCGCCACCTGCATGGTGCGCGAGGCGGAAAAGCCCATGCGCGAGGAGGCCGCCTGCTGCAGCGTCGATGTGGTGAAGGGCGGGCCGGGATTGCGCTTGACGGGCTTCGCCTCGACGCTGTCGACCACGTAGGTCGCGCCGTCCAGCAGCGTCTTCAGCCGGTTCGCGTCTTCGCCGGTCTTGATCGCGCGGTTCTGCAATCGCTTGCCGTCAGCGGAAACCAGCTTGGCCTCGAACTCGTCACCGCGCGGGGTCTTCAAAAGCGCGCTGATATTCCAGTACTCTTCGGAAACGAAACGCTCGATCTCGGATTCGCGGTCACAGACGAGACGCAGCGCAACGGACTGCACACGACCGGCGGAACGCGCGCCGGGCAGCTTGCGCCACAAAACCGGCGACAGGTTGAAACCGACGAGATAGTCGAGCGCACGGCGGGCGAGATAGGCGTCGACCAGCGGCACGTCGATGTCGCGCGGGTTCGCCATGGCGTCCAGCACCGCCTTCTTGGTGATGGCGTTGAAGACCACGCGCTTCACCGGCTTGTCGCCGAGAACGCGCTTCTTCTTCAAAAGATCGAGAACGTGCCAGGAAATGGCTTCGCCTTCGCGATCCGGGTCGGTTGCGAGAAAGAGGCCGTCGGAGGATTTTACCGCATCGGCAATATCCTTCATGCGCTTGGCGGAGGCGCTGTCGACTTCCCAGGACATTTCGAAATCCTGGTCGGGCAGCACCGATCCGTCCTTGGCAGGAAGATCCCTCACATGGCCAAAGGATGCAAGAACCTTATAGCCCGGGCCAAGATACTTGTTGATCGTCTTGGCTTTGGCGGGAGATTCTACGACGACGACATTCATATTGTTTTTCTCTGGAACTGGTCCGTTAACATGGCCGGATCGCCGCGCAATGCCGCAATTGGCCTTCTTTATATTTCGACATGGACAGGTAATGCGCGCGGGTCAAGAGGCAAGGCCGATTTTATCACTCCAAGGTGATTGCAACCTATGGATAATCTATTGTTGTATTGCAATCTTTGGTAAAATGGTTATGATGGGCAACATCATTTGAATCTACTTAATGCTCTTCGTTTCAGGCGTAATTCCTAGGATAAATATATGGTCCCGAACGCAACAAACAATAATGCCGACAATGAAGGGACCAGAGAGAACTTGGCTTACATTCGCCAGATGCTGGCGGAGCTGCGCCAGGTCGCCAGCCGCGAGGGCGCCGACATGCTGTGTTATCTGATCGAGATGGCTTATGTCGAAGTCGGTGATATCCAGAGCGGACGACGCAAGCTGTCAATCCGCGATGAAGAGCGACACGCGCCCCCCGGCATGCCGGTTTAGACGTCCTGCAATATCAAGCTCCAGCAGCACCAGGTGAACGGTGGCAGCGGAGAAACCTGTGTGACGGATGATATCGTCCGTTTCCACGGGCGAGGGACCGAGAGCGGCGGCGATGATGCTGCGCTCGTCGTCTCCTGGTGGTGACATCTCCGTGTCGGATCTCGGTTCCTCGATCTTGCGGTCATAGGGCAGTTGCGGCTCCATCAGCGGTCGCAGCGCCTCGAGAATATCGTTGGCACCCGTGGTCAGCATCGCCCCTTCCTTGATCAGCCGGTTGGTGCCCTCGCAGCGTGCATCAAGTGGGGAGCCGGGCACGGCAAAAACCAGCCGTCCCGCTTCGCCGGCGAGACGCGCCGTGATCAGCGAACCCGAGCGCTCCGCCGCCTCCACGATGACGACGCCGAGCGAGACGCCTGATATCAGGCGGTTGCGGCGCGGGAAGTCACGCGCGCGCGGCTCCCAGCCGAAAGGCATTTCGCTGATCGTCGCGCCGCCCTGATCGTATATCTCCTGCAACAGCCCGAAATTTTCCTGCGGGTAAGGACGGTCGAGACCGCCAGCCAGCATGGCAACCGTGCCGGTTGCAAGGCTTGCCCGGTGTGCGGCCGCATCGATGCCGCGCGCCAATCCAGAGGCAATCGCATAACCGGCCCGCCCGCAATCGCGCGCCAGCATGGCGGCGAATTTAGCACCGTTGATGGAGGCGTTGCGCGAGCCGACGATGCCGACGCAGGGCCTTGTCGCCGCGTCCGCCGATCCCTTCATGGCGATCAGCGGTGGTGCGCCATCCAGATGTCGAAGGGCAGGCGGGGAATCCGGTTCGCCGATGCCGATGAAACGCGCGCCGAATTTGTCAGCGGTTTCGATCTCGCCTTCCGCCTCCGCCTGTGTGGCGATGCGCGGGCTGCGGGAGGAGCCGCCCCGCCGTGAAAGCTCGGGCAGGGCGTCGAGCGCCTTTTCGGCGCTGCCGAAATGATTGATGAGTTCGCGGAAGGTAACGGGACCGATATTGTCGCTGCGGATCAGCCTCAGCCAGGCGACACGCTGCCGCGCGGAAAGCTCTATGCCCTGCCGTGTCGTTTCCTCATGCGGCATGGCATATCCTCAAATGGGTCTCAGCCCTTTTGCCCGATCCTGCTTTCCGTGCCAGCCATCAGGCGCTTGATATTTTCGCGGTGCTTCCACCACGAAATCACGCTGAGCAGCGTCACCAGCAGCGCCGTCTTTTCAGGTCCGAGCACCCAGAGGGCCACGGGAATGACCAGCATGGCAAGCAGCGCCGACATCGAGGAATAACGGGTGATGAAGGCGGTCGCGAGCCAGATCAGGGCAAAGGCCAGCATCATCAGCGGTGCTGCACCCAGAAGCACGCCGATATAGGTGGCCACACCCTTGCCGCCCTTGAAGCCGAGCCAAACCGGAAACAGGTGACCGAGAAAGGCGAAGAAACCGGCGACCAGCGACGCCTCATAACCCCAGAGCGCATTGGCGACCAGCACGGCCGCCGTGCCCTTCAGCGCGTCAAGCAGCAGGGTAGCCGCCGCAAGTTTCTTGTTGCCGGTGCGCAGCACATTGGTCGCGCCGATATTGCCGGAGCCAATCTTGCGCACGTCGCCCAGCCCCGCCATGCGGGTGAGAATGAGGCCAAAGGGGATGGAACCGAACAGATAGCCAATCAGCGCTGCCAGCGCGAGAAGGGCAGGCGCCGTCTGCCAGTCAGTCAAAGCACTCATTCAAACGTCCCCTCTGTCGCGCCGGCCGCGTGATCTCTGTTGGTGATCTTATGCCAAGGAATGAACGGCTTTGCCAGCCACATAAGTGGCGACCGCGCGGCCGCTGAAACGGGCATCCTCGAACGGCGTGTTCTTGGATTTCGAGACCAGCTGTTCCTTGGCCACAAGCCACGGTTCGTCGAGGTCGATCAGCGTGATATCGGCCTTCGCGCCAGCCTTCAGCGTTCCCGCATCCAGTCCGAAAATTTTGGCCGGGCGGGTGGAGAGCGCATCGATCAACCGTATCAGCGGAACCTCGCCGCTGTGATGCAGGCGCAGCGCCGCCGCTAGCAGGGTTTCAAGCCCGATCGCGCCGCTCGCCGCATCCGAAAACGGCAGGCGTTTGGTATCGACATCCTGCGGGTCGTGCGAGGAGACGATGATATCGATCGTGCCGTCCTTCAGCGCTTCCACCATGGCTTTGCGGTCGTCTTCGGCGCGCAGCGGTGGCGAGAGTTTGAAGAAGGTCCGGTACTCGCCGATATCGTTCTCATTGAGGGTGAGGTGATTGATCGAGATGCCGCAGGTAGCCTTTACGCCCCGCTGCCGCGCAACGCGGATCGCTTCTGCCGATTCCGGAACGGAAATCTTGGCGGCATGGTAGATCGCCTGCGTCAGCCCGGCAATGCGCAGGTCGCGCTCCAGCGGAATGATCTCGGCTTCCTTCGGAATGCCCGACAGACCGAGCCAGCTTGCGAAAAGCCCTTCATTCATATCGCCGCCGCCGATATATTTGTCGCGGGTTTCAAGCGCGATGACAGCGCCCAGTTCGCGCGCATAGGTCATGGCGCGGCGCAGCACCAGCGTGTCGGAAAGCGCCCTGCGGCCGTTGGTGAAGGCAACTGCACCGGCTTCCTTCAACATGCCGATCTCGGTCATTTCTTCGCCGTTCAGACCCTTGGTCAGGGCTGCTGCGGGATGGACGTTGACGAGCGCCTTGTCGCGCGCCGTCTTTTTCACATATTCGACCAGCGCGATATCGTCGATGACTGGATCGGTGTCGGGCATCATGATGATGCTGGTGACGCCGCCGGCCGCTGCCGCACGCGAGGCGGATTCGATGGTTTCGCGGTGTTCGGCGCCGGGTTCTCCGACGAAGACGCGGGCGTCCACCAGGCCGGGAACGGCCAGCAGCCCCTTGCAGTCGCGCACCGTCGCACCCTCAGGTGCGCCCTGATTATGCGCATCCTTGCCGGCTGCGAGAATAGCGCCATCGGAACCGATGACGATGCTGCCGGTCTCGTCGAGATTACGGGAAGGATCGACGATGCGGAGATTGTTGAGAACGGTAACGGCACTCATACGCGCTCACCCTGATTTTGCGAGACAAGCAGGGTTTCCATGACGGCCATGCGCACGGCAACCCCCATTTCCACCTGGCTTTCGATGACGCTCTGCGGACCGTCGGCCACTTCTGAGGCGATTTCCACGCCGCGGTTCATCGGGCCGGGATGCATGACCAGCGCATCCTCTTTCGCCGCTTTCAGCTTCTCGGCATCGAGACCGTAGTAATGGAAATACTCGCGCACCGAAGGCACGAAGGAACCGGACATGCGTTCGCGCTGCAGCCGCAGCATCATCACCACGTCGGCATTCTTCAGCCCTTCCTTCATGTCGTGGAAGACTTCCACGCTCATGTCGCGAATGCCTGATGGTAGAAGCGTGGCAGGGGCGACGACGCGCACGCGCGCGCCCATCTGGTTGAGCAGGATGATGTTGGAGCGAGCCACGCGCGAATGCAGCACGTCGCCGCAGATCGCCACCGTGATACCCGAAAGCTCGCCCTTGGCGCGACGGATGGTCAGCGCATCGAGCAGGGCCTGTGTCGGGTGCTCATGCTGGCCGTCGCCGGCATTGACCACGGAGCAGGCGACCTTCTGTGCGAGAAGAGCGGCGGCGCCGGCGGAGGAGTGGCGCACGACCAGCACATCCGGGCGCATGGCGTTCAGCGTCATCGCCGTGTCGATCAGCGTTTCGCCCTTCTTCACCGAGGAATTGCCGACCGACATGTTCATCACGTCTGCGCCGAGGCGCTTTCCGGCAAGCTCGAAGGAGGATTGCGTGCGCGTCGAGGCTTCGAAGAACAGGTTGATCTGGGTGAGGCCCCGGAGCGTCGAGGTCTTTTTCTCGCGCTGGCGGCTGATTTTCACCGCCTCATCGGCCTTGTCGAGAAGCAGGGTGATATCCTGATGGGAAAGCCCCTTGATGCCGAGGAGATGGCGATGGGGGAAGAAGACCATGCGGTTTGCCTCCTGACGGGCGCCGCATTTTCCCGTGAAAATGCCCGGAACGCCCGAATGCTGATCCGTGCGCTCCCATTCGCTGTGAACACGCCTCAGGAGTGCCGCGGAATTCGGTCCTGCGCTCTATAGAGATTGCACGGTCGCGGGGCAAGCGCCCGCAACCCCTGAAATGAAAACATGGCGATGTTTCCCCAACCCTAGCGGACAAGTGGCCTGACGATGGTCCGAGCATGCATCAGATGACGCCATGCTCCTTCAAAAGCGCCTGCTCGTCGCCTGACGCCCAGCCGAAAACTCTCGGCGCTCCTTCCAGCCTCTGGACGAAATAGTGAACGTCGAAGTTGATTGCGACATCCGATTGTTGCTTGCGGGTAAAGTTCGCTGTCCAGGCAACGTGGGCGACGCAATGATGTTCATCGATCGGCGAGATACGGATATTGCGGATCCGCATCTCCTTCGTTCCGATCGCTCGATAGCGGTCATAACCCTTCTTCATGACCTGCTTTAAGTGATCATCGTTCTTTCCGGTCATCACCCCGGCTGGGGATGCGGCGATGAAGTCGGAGGCATAGAGGGAGGCGACCTCATCCATATCCATGTCGCCTTTGAGAGACTTGTTGAAAAATCGCTCATACCGCTCGAAGAGCTTTCTCACGCTGGTCTCCATGGTTTCCTCCCCCTGTGCAGCCGTTCAGCAAGTCGCCAACCGAAAAAGCCCGTCGCAAGTTCCATATCAGGCGGCGGCCTATGCAGAATCTCTGACGATGGTGCTTCGAACGGGATCGGATGCCTGCCGCAAGCGGAGCGGATTGACCGTGCGGAACCCGACATTTGGTCCGGGTTGGGAATGTTTCGCCGCTTGCTTTATATCAAGGCGCCGCCCTGCGGCATTGGGCAGTTTCGGGTGGAATTCTCGGGCCAGATCCGGCCTTTGACGCAGTTGACTGGAATTATCGCAATGCATTCCTATTCTGTTTTCGCCCTGGCCGTACTGGCCCTGCTTTTGACGCCTGGCCCGATGAACACGCTTCTGGCGCTTTCCGGTGCCGGTCGTGGTGTCCGAACGTCGCTGCCTTTGATGATCGGTGAAATCGCCGGCTATCTGCTGGTCATTCTTGCGCTTGCTGTGCTGTTTTCCGATTTTCTGAAGATGCATACGGGCCTTGCGCAGGCCATCAAGCTCTGTGCCGCCATCTGGGTCGCATTTCTGGCCGTTCGGCTGTGGACCCTGCCGTCTTCGGCGCCAATCGGTGAGGCGATCACTCCTCGTCGGGTTTTCGTCACCACCTGTCTCAACCCGAAGGGGCTGATCGTCGGCCTTGTCTTGTTGCCACAGGCGCCGCTGACCCAGATATGGCCATATATACTGCTGTTTTCTGCTCTCGTGGCTTTCGCGGCGCTTGTGTGGCTGTTTGCAGGGGCGCTTCTCATCCGCCATGCGGGCCAGTCTTCGCCGAGGCTCGTGCGCGGCACCGCCTCGGGCTTCCTTCTGGTGCTGTCGCTCGGTCTTGCCGGAAACGTGTTTGGCATTCTCTAGGCCGGATACCTAAATCAGGGGCACTCCCGAAAAATGCTGAAAGCGGCGGTTTAATCGTCTCAATCGCTTCCTGCGGGTGGAATTATGCAATATCACCCCACTATGCAACGCCAGTACAAAACAGCTAGAAGCAGCGGATGACCCAGAATTCCCGGACAGAAGAAACGCTCGCCGAACTGAACCAGCCAAGCCTCTGGTCCGGTATCAACGCCTATCGTTCCGATCCGCTGATCGTCGATCTCACGTCCGGCCTGTCGCGCAATCTGAGGGACGAGTTCGACCAGCTCGGCCGCTACGTCACTTCGCATGAGGCGCAGGAGCTGGCGCGCATGGCCAATCAGGGCGTGCCGCAGCTGCACACCCACGGCCCGCGCGGCGAACGTCTGGATCAGGTGGAGTTCCATCCCGCCTGGCACGCGCTGATGCGTCGTTCCATGTCATCGGGCCTGCATTCCAGCGTCTGGGAGAACTCTCCCGATACGCGCGGCAATGAACACAAGGCGCGCGCCACGAAATTCTACCTGACCTCGCAGCTCGAGGCCGGCCATCTCTGCCCGCTCACCATGACCAGCGCCTCCGTTGCCGCCATCATGGCCTCGCCGCGCGTGCAGAAGGAATGGGCGCCGAAGATCCTGTCGCGCAAATATGATTCCTCGCAGAAACCGGGCCTGCAGAAAACCGCCGTCACCATCGGCATGGGCATGACGGAAAAGCAGGGCGGCACGGA
This sequence comes from Agrobacterium tumefaciens str. B6, assembly GCF_001541315.1. Lineage (GTDB taxonomy): Bacteria > Pseudomonadota > Alphaproteobacteria > Rhizobiales > Rhizobiaceae > Agrobacterium > Agrobacterium radiobacter. Next base: position 479,301 of record NZ_LMVK01000012.1, read on the forward strand.
TGTGCGCGCCAATCGCACCACAGCGGAGCGGGTGGGTGAGGGCATCTATCGCCTGTCCGGCCACAAATGGTTCCTTTCCGCGCCGATGAGCGATGGTTTCGTCATGCTCGCCCAGATGGGCGACGGCATGGGCTGCTTCCTTGTGCCGCGTTATCTGGAGGATGGTTCGAAGAACGGCCTGCACTTCCAGCGCCTGAAGGACAAGCTCGGCAACCGCTCCAATGCATCAGCCGAAGTCGAATTCACCGATGCGTTCGGTTATCTGCTGGGCGATCCCGGCAGCGGCATCCGCACGATCCTCGACATGGTGACGCTGACGCGGCTGGACTGCGCGCTGGCATCATCAGGCATGATGCGCGCCTCGCTTGCCGAAGCGGTGCATTACGCCCGCGGTCGTTCGGTTTTTGGCAAGATGCTGGTTACCCAGCCGATCATGACGCGCGTTCTCGCCGACATGGCGCTGGATGTGGCGGCCTCCACTGCGCTCTCCTTCCGGCTGGCGACGGCGTTTGATGCCGCCCGCAACAATCCGGCCGAAGCCGCCTATGCGCGGGTGATGACGCCCATCGTGAAATACTGGTGCTGCAAGATCGCGCCGGCCCTCATCTACGAGGCCATGGAGTGCCTTGGCGGCAATGGTTACGTTGAAGAGCGGCCGATTGCCCGCCACTATCGCGAAGCGCCCGTCAACGCCATCTGGGAAGGCTCCGGCAACGTCATGGCGCTGGATGTGCTGCGGGTTCTCCAGCGCGGCAAGGACCTGTTCGATCTCGTCTTCCAGACGCTGGAGCGTGATCTCGGACCTGCCGGCAAGAAGACCACCGACGTGCTGCGCGCCGCGATCGCCCTTGCCGAACGTGACGAGGGGGCGGCCCGTCTATTGGTGGAGCAGTTTGCACTCGCGGCCGCTGCCGCCGAGCTTTGCCGCCTTGGCGCCGGCAAGATCGCCGATGCCTTCCTCGAAACCCGTCTGGCGGGCGGCTGGCGGCATACTTACGGCATGCTCGATTCCCGCTTCGATCCGAATTATATAATCGATCTTCTTTATCCGCCTGCATCTTGACCGATGCATGCGGATGAAGGTTTTGCAGTCCTGGCGGGAGGGGGCTCGGGTTTGACAAACAGCAATGGCGTAAGGCTTGTTCTTATCTGTCACGACAGCTTCGCGCATCAATGCGCGGCAAGGGAAGGCGGCTGCCAATGCTGACCTTCCGTTCCGCCCGCGCTGAGGATGAAGACGCGCTCTACGCCATAAGCCTTGCCACCGGCGATGCCGGGCAGGATGCTACCCCGCTTTACAATGATGGCCGCATGGTCGGGCACATCTATTCCGTGCCCTATCTGCATCTCTGGCCCGATGCCGTTTTTGTGGCTGAGGATGAGGAGGGTGTGTGCGGTTATATCGTCGGCGCGCTCGATACGGCGGTGCACGAAGAGCGACTGGAGCGGGAATGGTGGCCGCATCTGCGCACTCTTTACCCCGATCCCGGCGGCGACCAGCAGACATGGGACGCCGATCAGCGCCGGGCCCAGTTCATCCACCATCCGCGCCGCACGCCCACCTGGCTCACCGATCCGTTTCCGGCCCATATTCACATGAACCTGCTGCCGCGCACGCAGGGCAAGGGCGGCGGCACCCGGCTTCTGTCGCGCTGGCTCGATATGGCAAGACAGAACAATGTCTACGGCATCCACCTCGGCGCCAGCGAACGCAACCATGCGGGCATGCGCTTCTGGGAAACCCGCGGCTTCAAACGCCTCGAAAGCCACGAAACGCCCGGCAGCGTGTGGTTCGGCATGGCGCTGGAATAAACCGGCTGATTCCGCGGAGCATGGGTTCGGGATTGTTCACGTCGGCTACCCTTCATCCACAGGAACCTTCCGTCCATCCGCCCCGCCACATTGTTCTTCCCTTCATGCTTTGTTAACCCGTTGAGAAGGCCTTTCAGAAAACGGGTAGGGAATCATGCTGGCGACCGCAGAGGCGATTTCAGCCGACAGACCGGAAAAGCGCATCAAGGATCGCGCTCAGACCGAGAAGGCGATTTTTAACGCGGCGCGATCGCTGCTCGCCGAAGAGGGATTTCAGGGTTTCGGCATCAACGCCGTCGCCCGCCGCGCCGGCTGCGACAAGCAGCTGATCTACCGTTATTTCGGCGGCCTCGATGGCTTGATCGAGGCGATCGGCGAGGATCTCGGCTCCTGGGTGAAGGATCGCATTCCCGAGGACACCGGCGGCATGTTTCTTTTGACCTATGGCGATCTCATGGAAAAGCTGGCGCTTTATTTCATGGATGCGCTGCGCAGCGATCCTCTCGTCTGCAAGATCATCGCCTGGGAAGTCTCTGACGGTTCACCGCAGGTGCGTCAGCTGGCCGAAGCCCGCGCCAAGTCGCTGGGCAAGTGGCTGGAGCGCATGCGTGGTTCGCTGGCGGCGCCGAAGGGCGTGGATACAGCGGCGGTCAATGCCGTGCTGTTCGCCGCCATCCAGCACCTCGTCATCTCCGCTGCCACCAGCGGCCAGTTTGCCGGCGTGCCGCTCAAATCGGACCGGGACTGGGACAAGATCTCCACTGCCGTCAAAAGACTGGTGCGTGGCGTTTACGGCTGAACCGGCTTCAGCAGGTGTAGGGCGGTCACGTTCAGGACCAGCGCGTTAAAGAAAAATCAGCCATGTTTTCACCCGGTCGGCAACCGCCCGGCGCATCCGGTCGTTCACGGGATCACATGCTTTTCCACATGCCGGCCGCCCGTCATTAACCATAATGACAGCTTTCATTTGCCTCGCCCGGGCTGCCGGTCCAGTGTGGATTAATGAAATGTTAACCATGCGCAATGACTGCGCATAAGGGAGCCGCAAGTGAGCCGCTGGACAGCTTTAGGCGTCATGATGACGTTTTTTGTGATGCTGCCGTTGGATATCGACGTGCCGGCGCTGAACCTCTGCCTGATGGCCGTGGCGCGCTGGGCGGTGCTTGCCGGCTTTCCCGATGCGGTGTTGGCGCGGGGGCAGGTGGCATGAAGTGGTTTCTGATACTCTGGGCCGGTCCCGTCGCATTGCTGGGCAGCTGGTACTGGCTTTCCTATTACGACATGAGCTTCGGCTTCTACATGCTGACGCGGCAGACCCATGATCTGGTGTTCGAGATATACGGCAATATTCTCGGCCTGCCGCCGGAAAGCCTGCCGCCGCTGGTGGCGCGCGCCATCGCGCTAGACAGTCTGATCGTTTTTGCGATTCTCGCATTCCGCAAGAGAAAGCAGATTGCCGCCTGGTGGCAGGGCCGTCAGTCGGCCGCGCGGGTGAGTGCGGAAAGCCTGTCCAGCGCGCCCTGAAGAATGAAGCTCGCGGCGGCCGAATCGATACGTTCGGCCCGTTTGGCGCGTGAGACGTCCATTTCCAGCAATGCGCGCTCGGCCGCGACTGTTGAAAGCCGCTCATCCCAGAAGATGAAGGGCAGGGCGGTTTTTTCACCCATGGTGCGCACGAAGGCGCGCGTTGCCTGCACGCGGGGACCGGCCGAACCATCCATGTTCATGGGCAGGCCGATGATGAAGGCGGAAACTTTTTCCTTTTCGGCGAAGGCCAGCAGCACTTCCGCATCCTGCGTGAATTTCACCCGTTTGATGACCGGACGCGGCGTTGCAAAGCGCCGCGACAGGTCTGACATGGCAAGCCCGATGGTCTTTGTGCCGAGGTCGAGGCCGGCAATTGCCTGCGCGGGCTGAAGCGTCTGCGCCAGTTCCTCGATGGTGAGTATTGCCATGTCGCGCGCTGTCCTTACCGTTTGCGGACGAATTCAGTGCGTAGCACCAGACCCTTGACCGCATCATGCCTGCAATCGATCTCTTCCGGATTGTCTGTCAGGCGGATCGACTTGATTACGGTGCCCTGCTTGATGACCGTGTTGGTGCCCTTGACCTTCAAATCCTTGATCAGGGTGACGGAATCGCCATCTTCAAGCACATTGCCCGCCGCATCGCGTACTTCATTCGCACGCGCCGCTTCTGCAGCCAGTTCGGAGGCCGGTCGCCATTCACCGGTCGCCTCGTCATACACGTACTCGTCATCATTTGCGGCCATGGTCGCCTCTCTTAAATATTGGTAGTGCGGTTGTTCAGGCCGTCCTATGTCATAATATACCGGTAATACAAAGGAGAACTTCCCATGAAAATCACCTGGCTCGGCCATTCCGCCTTCCGCCTCGAAAACGGTAGCGCGAAGATCCTCATCGATCCGTTCTTCACCGGCAACCCCGGTTTTGCCGGACAGGATGGGAAGTCGGCGGCCGAAGGCATCACTCATATTCTCCTGACCCACGGCCATGGCGACCATGTCGGCGATACCGTTCAGCTTGCGCGCGAGACGGGTGCAACCGTACTGGCCAATGCCGATCTTGCCGCATGGCTTTCCGCCAAGGGTGTCGCGAAGGTCGATATGGGTAATACCGGCGGCACGGTGCATTTTGACGGTTTTTCCGTCACCTTCACCAATGCACTGCATTCCTCCGCCCAGATCACCGAGGATGGCGTCTCCCATTCGCTCGGCAGTGCCAATGGCCTGATGCTGCATTTCGAAGACGGTCCGGCCGTTTATCACATGGGCGATACCGACATCTTTTCCGACATGAAGCTGATCAATGAACTGCACCAGCCGGATATCGGCCTCGTGCCGATTGGTGACCGCTTCACCATGGGCGGAGCCGTCGCGGCGCTTGCCTGCCAGCGCTTCTTCAAGTTCGAGAATGTCATTCCCTGCCACTATGGTTCCTTCCCGATCATCGACCAGACGCCGGAGAAGTTCGTGACCGGCATGGAGGGGTCGGAAGCCCGTGTCCACACGCCTAAGGCGGGCGATACGCTGTCCTTCTGACGTTTTGCTCAGGCATGTCGTGACCGCAAAAGCACCTCACACTTTGACGCGACATGCTTTCTACCGTTGCGAATGGCGGACATGGTGATTATAGCGGGTAGGAAAATTCCTACCGGAGTAGAACCATGTCCGTCGATCTCGCCACCGTAAAGCGCGTTGCGCGCCTTGCCCGTATCGCCGTCAGCGAAGAAGAAGCACAGAATATGCTCGGCCAGCTGAACGGCATACTCGGTTTCGTGGAGCAGCTTTCGGAAGTGAATGTCGACGGCGTCGAGCCGATGACATCAGTCACCCCGGTGGAGATGAAAAAACGTGCCGACGTGGTGACCGACGGCAACAAGGCGGAAGACATTGTCGCCAATGCGCCCGCGACCGACCGGGACTTCTTCATGGTCCCGAAAGTGGTCGAATAATCCGACCGCCGTTTGCCGCCCGATTTTTCCAAGATTTCGAAAGCCGTTGCCGACCATGACCGACCTGACGAGCCTGACCATTGCCGAAGCCCGCGAAAAGCTGAAGGCGAAAGAGTTTTCCGCCCTTGAGCTGACCGACGCCTATCTCTCCGCCATCGACGCGGCGAACGGCGCGCTGAACGCCTATGTCGTAACCACGCCTGAAAAGGCGCGTGACATGGCGAAAGCCTCCGATGGCCGTATCGCGTCCGGTTCGGCTGGCGAGCTGGAAGGCGTTCCGCTTGGTGTGAAGGACCTTTTCGCCACCCGTGACATCCACACGCAGGCGTGTTCGCATGTTCTCGATGGCTTCAAGCCGAAATATGAATCCACCGTTACCCAGAATCTCTGGGATCAGGGCGCCGTCATGCTCGGCAAGCTCAACATGGACGAATTCGCCATGGGCTCGTCCAACGAAAGCTCCTGGTACGGTCCGGCCATCAATCCCTGGCGCGCCAATGGTTCCGAGCAGAAGCTCGTGCCCGGCGGTTCCTCCGGCGGTTCGGCCGCTGCCGTGGCCGCGCATCTCTGCGCCGGCGCCACCGCAACCGACACGGGCGGCTCCATTCGCCAGCCGGCAGCCTTTACCGGCACCGTTGGCATCAAGCCCACCTATGGCCGTTGCTCACGCTTCGGCATCGTTGCCTATGCCTCCTCGCTCGATCAGGCCGGCCCGATCGCCCGTGACGTGCGCGACGCCGCTATCCTGTTGAAGACCATGGCAAGCGTTGACGCCAAGGATACGACCTCGGTCGACCTGCCGGTGCCGGATTACGAAAAGGCCATCGGCCAGTCGCTGAAGGGCCTGAAGATCGGTATCCCCAGGGAATACCGCGTTGACGGCATGCCGGAAGAAATCGAAAAGCTCTGGGCCAAGGGCGTGGAATGGCTGCGCGATGCCGGCGCCGAGGTTGTCGATATCTCGCTACCGCATACCAAATACGCGCTGCCTGCCTATTACATCGTCGCACCGGCGGAAGCCTCTTCCAACCTCGCCCGTTATGACGGCGTGCGTTACGGCCTGCGCGTCGACGGCAAGGACATTGCCGACATGTACGAAAAGAGCCGCGCCGCCGGTTTCGGCAAGGAAGTGCAGCGCCGCATCATGGTCGGCACCTATGTGCTGTCGGCCGGTTATTACGACGCCTATTACCTGAAGGCGCAGAAGGTTCGCACGCTGATCAAGCGTGACTTCGAAAACGTCTTCCACGAAGGCGTCGACGCCATTCTGGCGCCGATCACCCCGTCCTCCGCCTTCGCAGTCGGCGACGAGGAACTCGCCTCCGATCCGGTGAAGATGTATCTGCAGGACGTTTTCACCATCACCGTCAACATGGCCGGCCTTCCCGGCCTTTCGGTTCCGGCCGGCCTTGACGGCAAGGGCCTGCCGCTTGGCCTGCAGCTCATCGGCAAGCCATTCGAGGAAGAAACGTTGTTCAAGACGGCGCACGCCATCGAGCAGGCCGCCGGCAAGTTTACCCCCGCCAAGTGGTGGTAAGCGGCCTCAAGCTTAGACAGATGAACGAAGCCGATCGCCATGCGGTCGGCTTTGTCGGTTTTGCCGCCTGGCGTTCCGGCGAGGCCTTCGACGACAGCTATCTCGATCCTGATGTCATCGAGCGGGTGAGTAGCGAATTCGAGAGTTTCGCCAAGTCTCCGACTGGTGACGTCGTCGTCGCTGAGATGGAAGGCGTGATTGCCGGCTGGGGCGCATGCGATGTGGCGCCGCATCACATTTCCGATCTCTGGGTGGACCCGAACTGGCAGGGCAAGGGGATCGGCAAAGCCCTGATCCTTCATTTTCTAGACAGGATGCGCGCGCAAGGCCTGCCGCTAGCCACCATCGACACCCATGCCAGAAATCGCGCCGCTATCGGTCTTTACGAGCGTTGCGGATTTGAGATCGTCTGGCGCGGCATGGAATGGTCCGACATCATGAAAGTCGAGCTTGAAAAGGTGAAGCTCGAGCGCAGGCTCTCGCCATAACCCGCTTTTACGGCCGCAGCTGATTCTCGGCGAAATGCCGGGCGACAGCGCTGCCGCCGCCCGGTCGATTTATCTGTTGTCCAGCTCACCCCGCACGAGTTCCAGCCCGCGCGTGGTGATGAGGTAGGGCTTGCCGCCCGAGGAGGCGATGGCTCTCTTCCGTTTCAGCTTGCGGAAGGTGAGGAGATTGAGGCCGCTGAAAATCCAGCCATCACGCGTATAAAGCGCGAGTTTTTCGATTTTGTGGGCGTCATCTCGAACGAGTTCAATTCTGCCGCCCTGGGCGAGCAGGTGAAGAATGCGCTGTTCGGCGCGGGAAATGTCCATTTTTGGAAGTCCGGTCGGCGTCATATAGACGCGTGAAAACAAATCCGGGTGCCATTAAGGCATCCGGCTCGGTTTCAGCATGGCCCGGCGCGCAATAAACTTGCGGGCAGGGCCTTTACCGGGACTCCGATTGAGCGAACATAAAAACTCCGTTCTTGCTCCTTTTGGGTAGCGGGCGAACCCGGCGCGGTCAAGTCCCGCCAGGCGTGAGAAAACCATGCTGGTCGAATCGCGCTGGCAATGGTTTAATTTCAACGGCCATGGAGGGTGCGGCTTGATCGTCATTCGCAATGCGCATGAGCAGGAAGCGGAGGTTCTGGCGGCCATCGGCCTCAGGGCATGGCGACAGGCAACCGCAGCTCTCGGCATCACCCCGACCCTTTACGACAATGCGGCCAGCGCCTTTTCCAATTTTACCCGCTCGTCATGGCTGGCAATCAGGGTGGCGGAATTCGGTGGCTCGGTTGCGGGCTGGGCGGCGCGCGAACATTTTGACGAGACGATTTCCGATTTCTGGATCGATCCGGATTTTCAGCGCCGGCGGGTCGGCAGTCGTCTGCTGGGTGATGTGGAAAGGCTGATAGAGGACAGGGGGTTCGAGACCATCCGGCTTGAAACCCACGCCCAGAACGAACCGGCCGTCGCCTTTTTCCGCCACCATGGCTATAGCGTCCGCTGGCTCTCCGTTTCCTATGCGCCAAAGCTCGATCGCGAAGTGCAGTCGGTAGGCCTGCAGAAGCAATTGGCGGAGGTTGAGAGTGGTCTTTATGGGCCGGCTTTCTGAGAGAGAGTTTGCAGAGCATCCACCAGCCGCATCGGCCAGTCTGGCATGATGGCAAGCGATGCGATAAGGCCCACCTGCAATATCACGATTGATATCAGGATGCTGCGGAAGGGTTCCTTACGTGTTTTATGCCGCAGCAGGCGTTGTGCCGAGATCGCACCCAAGCTGCCGCCAATGAGCGCAAGCGATAACAGCGTGCTTTCCCGGATACGCCATTCGCCATTCCTCGCCGCTTGCTTGTCCCACCAATAGACAAGAAAGACGAAAAGATTGAAGGCGATATAGGCCGTGAAGCAGAGAGCGATCGTCACCATGGCGTGAATTGAAACCGGGAAGCGTAAAAAACGCGTATCCGGTATGGGCTAAAATCCCGGGCCTGGCGTGACAGGGTGCAAGATGTCTTGCGCCCGCGCTCCATTTGTTCTACCCACCAAGGCCAAAGAACCCGTATATCGTGAGCTTCAGATGACCCTTGTAGACGTGCGCACCCCCGACCCGAAACGCTTCATTCCCGGCGCCACCGGCGATTGGGAAATCGTGATCGGCATGGAGGTGCATGCGCAGGTTCTCTCCAATTCCAAGCTGTTTTCCGGTGCATCGACCACCTTCGGCAATGCGCCAAACTCCAACGTGTCGCTGGTGGATGCCGCCATGCCCGGCATGTTGCCCGTCATCAACGAGGAATGCGTCAAGCAGGCGGTGCGTACCGGTTTCGGCCTGAAGGCGAAGATCAACAACCGTTCGATCTTCGACCGTAAGAACTACTTCTATCCGGACCTGCCGCAGGGCTACCAGATTTCGCAGTTCAAAGATCCGATCATCGGTGAGGGCACTATCACCATTTCGCTCGGTCCGGACCGTCAGGGCAATTTCGAGGATATCGAGATCGGCATCGAGCGTCTGCATCTGGAGCAGGACGCCGGCAAGTCCATGCACGACCAGCATCCGACCATGTCCTTCGTGGACCTGAACCGTTCGGGCGTGGCGCTGATGGAAATCGTTTCCAAGCCGGACATGCGCTCGTCGGATGAGGCCAAGGCCTATCTGACCAAGCTGCGCTCGATCGTGCGTTATCTCGGCACCTGCGACGGCAACATGGATGAAGGCTCGATGCGCGCCGACGTCAACGTTTCCGTGCGTCGCCCCGGCGAAGGTTTCGGCACGCGCTGCGAAATCAAGAACGTCAACTCCATCCGTTTCGTTGGTCAGGCCATCGAATATGAGGCGCGTCGCCAGGTCGCCATTCTGGAAGACGGCGGCTCCATCGATCAGGAAACCCGCCTGTTCGATCCAGGCAAGGGCGAGACACGTTCGATGCGCTCCAAGGAAGACGCGCATGATTACCGCTATTTCCCCGATCCGGACCTGCTGCCGCTGGAATTCGACGATGCTTTCGTCGAGGCGCTGAAGGTCGATCTGCCGGAGCTTCCCGACGACAAGAAGGCGCGCTTCGTGGCCGATCTTGGCCTGTCGGTCTATGACGCCTCGATCCTCGTTTCGGAGAAGGCGATCGCCGATTATTACGAGGCCGTCGCCGCCGGCCGCGATGCGAAGGCTGCCGCCAACTGGGTCATCAACGACCTGCTCGGCGCCCTCAATAAGTTCGGCAAGGATATCGAGACGACGCCGGTTTCGCCGGAACAGCTCGGCGGCATCATCGATCTCATCAAGTCTGAGACCATTTCCGGCAAGATCGCCAAGGACCTGTTCGAAATCGTCTGGAACGAGGGCGGCAACCCGGCGGAAATCGTCGAGGCGCGCGGCATGAAGCAGGTGACGGATACCGGCGCCATCGAAAAGGCCGTGGACGAGATTATCGCCGCCAACCCGGATCAGGTTGAAAAGGTCAAGGCGAAGCCGACGCTCGCCGGCTGGTTCGTCGGCCAGGTCATGAAGGCCACGGGCGGCAAGGCCAACCCGCAGGCGGTGCAGGCACTGGTGAAGGCCAAGCTCGGCATCGAGGAAGAGTAAGCGAAAGCTGCTTCCTGCCGGTAGGAGGCATCGAGGCACAAAGCTCTCCTTCGTCATCCTCGGCCTGTCCCGAGGATCTAGATACCCACAAGGCCAAACGTGCTCAGATCCTCGGGACAAGCCCGAGGATCACGTCGAGAGTGCGGGAGGCTCGACATATATCTGCCGGGATCAACGCCCGGCTTTTCTGTTTCAAGACGGAGCCCAAACATGTTTTTCATCCGCACGGCAAGTCTGCGGGACATCGAGCCGGTCCGCACCTTGCTCGCCACGACATGGCACGCGACCTATGATGCGATCTATGGCGTCGACAAGGTGAACCAGCTGATCCTCGCATGGCATTCGCCGCAGGCCATGAAGGACCGTATCGAGAAAAAGGGCGGCGAGTTTCTGGTGGCTGATGACGGCAAGCGGATTGGCGGCATGGCCTATGGCTCCATGTCCTCCAAGATGGCGAAGACGGCCCTGCTGCACCAGCTTTACGTCGCGCCCGACCTTCAGCGTCAGGGCGTCGGCCGTGATCTCTTCGCGGAACTGGAAACCTGCTTTCCGGATGCGGAAATCATGCGGCTTGAAGTCGAGCCTAAAAATACTGTCGCAATCGCCTTTTATGAAGGCGTCGGATTTGTCGAGGTAGACCGAATCGAGCGCATGGCGGGCATCGAGGGTCTGCCCGGCATCGTTATGGAAAAGAGCCTGACCCGATGAATGCGACATTGCAGAATCTCATTATCCGCATGGCGCGCGAGGACGACCTTCCCGCCCTTGCCGCCATTTTTGCCGCAGACGAGATTGGCGGCCATGGCGATACGGCCGAAGAATCGGCGCAGCCGGATTATCTTGCAGCCTTCCGCGCCATTGAGGCATCGCCGAGCGAAACGCTCTATGTGGCGGAACTGGATGGCGAGGTCGTCGGCACCTTCCAGACGGCGATCCTGACCAAGCTCGTCGGGCGAGGGGCAAAGTCCATGGTGATCGAGGCGGTGCAGACGCGCGCCGACATGCGCGGTCGCGGTATCGGCGCGGTGATGATCAATCATTGCCTGGAAGAAGCCCGCCGTCAGGGCCTCAACGCCGCGCAACTGACGTCCAACATGGCCCGGCTGGACGCGCACCGCTTCTACGAGCGGCTGGGTTTCGAGAAGCGGCATTTGGGCTTCAGGATGAAGCTGAAATAGCACGGATATATCTTGAAATGCTGGACAATTGCTGTGAGGGGCGGCATAAGCATGTCTTGTGCCGTGCACGGAAAATCGCTGCGGCGCATTCAAGCCCGAGGAACGCATAATGAAGACTCTCCTGACGCAAATCTTCACCTGGTGGAATGGCCAGACGATCGGAACGCGGTTTCACACCTGGCGTTTCGGCAAGAAGGTCGGGCAGGACGAGTTGGGCAACACCTATTACGAAGGCGGCACCACCTCCTGGGGCATGCCGCGCCGGTGGGTGATCTATAATGGTTATGCCGAAGCTTCCGCCATTCCGCCCGGCTGGCATGGCTGGATGCATTACCGCACCGACGTGCCGCCAAGCCAGGAAAGCTACGTTGCGCGCGAATGGCAGAAGCCGCACCAGCCGAATCTGACCGGTTCGTCAAAAGCCTATCGCCCGCAGGGATCGCTGGCGGTGGCAGGCGAGCGCCCGCGTGTGACCGGCGACTACGACGCCTGGACCCCTGGCAACTAAGCTTTTGTGATGCGCGGTGTTGTGCAAAACACCGCGCTTGCATCTGGCCTCACCGGTTTTTGCCACATTCCGCCCTTAGGCGTTGATCCGGTCGGCATCGCGACACAGGCAAATTTTGGAGACCACTATATGAGGAAAATCACGCGGGATCGTTCTTTGCGTGCGCTGACAGTGTCGCTGTTTGCGGCGGTCTCTGCTGTTCTCCTCGTGTCACCTGTCTCCGCCGCCCGTCTGGAGAACCGCGTCGCCGTGTTTTCCGGCATCGACAAGATCACCGGCCGCATCACTTCCTTTGATGTCTATATCGATGAGACTGTGCAGTTCGGCGCGCTTCAGGTGACGCCGAAGGTCTGTTATTCCCGCGACCAGACGGAAACCCAGAAGATCGACGCTTTTATCGAGGTCGATGAGATCACGCTTGATCGCAAGATCAAGCGGATTTTCACGGGCTGGATGTTCGCCGACAGCCCCGGTCTCAATGCCGTGGAACACCCGATCTACGACGTGTGGCTGACAGGCTGCAAGCAGGACTCGGAAGTTCCTGCTCCCTCTACGGCAAGCAAGTAATTTAACCGACGACCGTGCCTATTTCTGGCGTCTGAGCTTCTCCGCCAAATCGGCCAGGGCTTTGCTTTTGCTTTCCAATTGTTCGATCATTTCTTCCCGCGTCAGTTCGGGGTCAATCGCGATCGGCACGGTGAACTTATTTGGTCGATCGCCAGCGGGAGGTGAGGGGAATCTGATTTCAGAAAATGCCCTCTTCACGGCCGTTCGGGTTTGATAGGTGCTATCCCTTACGTTTTTGACTTGAACGGCCTGTATTTTCCCCGCCGGGTCAACGCGGAAAGTAACAAGGAGGACCTGCCGCTTGTTTGTCCGCACGACCTTGAATTCCGGGCGGCCGGTTGTGCCCGTCAAGGCTCGGGAAACTTCGTTTCGCCAGGCGGCCAGCGGGTTCGGGAGCTGTTCAGCAGCGGTGACATTCACCGCCAGCGTCAGCATCAATAACAAGGCCGCAATCCCGCGCATGACCAACCCCCGATGAATAAAATATCATGACCGGATAAGTCATGTTTTTGAGGGTTGCAAGCAAAATCTCAGGTTGTTTTCAGCGTGGATTTTCTTGCGCAGGCAAATTTTCGAAGGGCACATCCGGCCTATCGACAGCCGCTTCCAGTATCGTTGCATATTCCGACTTTGGAATATCGATTGCCCCGAATGTCTTTAAATGTTCGGTCGTAAATTGCGTGTCGAGCAGCGTAAATCCCTGCTGCCGCAAACGCTCCACCAGATGTACGAGGCATATCTTCGATGCATTGGTGCGGCGGGAAAACATGCTCTCGCCGAAGAAGGCGGCGCCAAGCGAGACGCCGTAAAGCCCGCCGACAAGCTCTTCGCCCTCCCATGCCTCGACACTGTGCGCATGGCCGATCTGGTGCAACTCGGTATAGAGCCGGCGGATGGTGGCGTTGATCCACGTGCTTGGTCTATCTGGCGCTTCCGCCGCGCATCCGGCCATGACAGCTTCGAAGGCAGTGTTGAAGCGTATCTCGAACGGCTTCCTGCGCATCGCCTTGGCGAGGCTTTTGGAAATATGGAAGGAGGTGAGGGGGATGATACCCCTAATCTCCGGCTCGACCCAGAAGAGCTCGGGATCGTCAGCCGAATCGGCCATGGGAAACAGGCCGGCGGAATAGGCGCGCAGCAGAATATCGACCGTTATGCCGTTGTTTCTACTGCGACGCCCAACCATGGCGTCTTAGTGAGACGCGTCACCGGCCAGGTATTTCTCCAGCCAGTGAATGTCGTAATCGCCCTTCAGAATATCCTCGTTTTCGAGGAGGTCCTGGAAAAGCGGCAGCGTGGTCTTGATGCCGTCGACGACGAACTCGTCCAGCGCCCGACGCAGACGGCGGATGCACTCGTCACGGTCGCGGCCGTGAACGATCAGCTTGCCGATCATGCTGTCGTAATAGGGCGGGATCTTGTAACCCTGATAGGCGCCCGAATCGACGCGCACGCCAAGACCGCCCGGCGTATGGAAATAGGTCAGCGTGCCCGGCGAGGGAACGAAGGTGCGCGGGTCTTCGGCGTTGATACGGCATTCGATGGCATGGCCATGGAATTCGATATCAGCCTGCGTGACCGACAGACCCTGGCCCGAAGCGACCCTGATCTGTTCCTGCACGAGATCCATACCGGTGATCGCTTCCGTGACCGGATGCTCCACCTGAAGACGGGTGTTCATTTCGATGAAATAGAACTCGCCGTTTTCATAAAGGAACTCGATGGTGCCTGCACCGCGATATTTCAGCTTGCGCATGGCGTCGGCGCAGATTTCGCCGATCTTCATGCGCTGTTCGACGGTCAAAGCCGGCGAATTGGCTTCTTCCAGCACCTTCTGGTGACGGCGCTGCAACGAGCAATCGCGTTCGCCAAGGTGAACGGCATTGCCTTCGCCATCGCCGAAAACCTGCACTTCGATATGGCGCGGCTTGCCGAGATATTTTTCCATGTAGACGGCGTCGTTGCCGAAGGCTGCTGCCGCTTCGGAACGGGCAGTCGCAACCGCCTCTTCCAGATCGGCCTCGGTCTTCGCCACCTTCATGCCGCGACCACCGCCGCCCGCCGTCGCCTTGATGAGGACTGGGAAGCCGATCGTGCGGGCAATTTCGAGCGCGTTTTCAGGCTTCACTTCGCCATCAGAGCCGGGAACGACGGGAATGCCGAGTTCCTGCGCCGTCTGCTTGGCGGTGATCTTGTCGCCCATGATGCGGATATGTTCGGCGGTCGGTCCGATGAAGGTGATGCCGTGTGCGTCGAGAATATCGGCGAACTTGGCATTTTCCGACAGGAAGCCGTAACCGGGGTGAACCGCGTCCGCACCTGTTATTTCGCAGGCCGCAACGATCTGGTGGATGTTGAGGTAGCTGTCACGCGAGGGCGGCGGGCCGATGCAAACGCTTTCGTCGGCAAGGCGCACATGCATGGCGTCTGCGTCGGCCGTGGAATGTACGGCTACCGTCGGAATGCCAAGCTCTTTCGCGGCGCGCAGGACGCGTAGCGCGATCTCGCCGCGGTTGGCTATGAGGATCTTCGAAACCATGCTGAACCGCCTTTATTCGATGACCACGAGGGCTTCGCCATACTCCACGGGCTGAGCGTCGTTGACGACGATTTCCACGACCTTGCCGGACTTGGGAGCCGGGATCTGGTTCATGGTCTTCATGGCTTCGACGATGAGAATGGTCTGGCCTTCCTTGACGGTCGCGCCCACTTCGATGAAGGGACGTGCGCCCGGGGCAGGCGAAAGATAGACCGTGCCGACCATCGGCGAGGACACGGTGTTGGCCGGGTTACGGGCCGGTGCTGCTGCCGCTGCGGGAGCAGCAGGTGCGGCCATTGCCGGCGCGGCGGCCGGGGCAGGTGCCGGCGCATAAGCGGCGGGCGCTGCAGCATAGACCGTGGCGGGAGCGGGAGCGGCGCGGGAGACGCGGATGCGCAGGTCTTCCTGCTCCACTTCGATTTCCGAAAGGTCGGTATCGTTGAGGATATTCGCGAGCTCGCGGATCAGTTCCTTGTCGATACCCTGTTTCTTTTCAGACATGACAAACCCTATTCTTTGTTTCTTTTTATGCCGTGATGTTTTTCAGCGCGTGAAGCGCCATGATATATCCATATGGTCCAAAACCGCAGACCATGCCCTTCGCCGCGGGTGATACCATCGATTTGTGACGGAACTCTTCCCGGGCGTGGATGTTGGAAATGTGCACTTCCACGACGGGCGTGGAAATCGCGCGAATGGCGTCATGCAACGCGATCGACGTGTGGCTGTAGGCGCCGGGATTGATGACGACGCCCGCCGCCCGCTCGCCCGCCTCCTGCAACCAGTCCACCAGCACGCCTTCGTGGTTGGACTGGCGGAATTCCACTGCGAAACCGAGATCGGCACCGGCCGCAAGACAATCATTCTCGATGTCCTTCAGCGTCTTGCCACCATAGATACCCGGTTCCCTTTTTCCCAGCATGTTGAGATTGGGGCCGTTGATGACGATGATGATGTTGCTCATTCACGTTTCCATAAGAAAATCAGCGACACCTATAGACTGCGCAGACGTCAAGGAAAAGCCCCCGCAAGCCGTAAACAGCCCGCTTGGCGGGCATCTCACAGGGAATGCAGTGGCTTTTTTAGCAATCAGGAGCAGGTGGCTTTTCCACAGCTGCGCATATTGGCGATTTTTTCCTTCAGCGGGTCGGCACCGACCGCGCCGAAAACCGCTTCGTCGCCGACGATATAGGACGGCGTTCCGGTGATGCCGAGGCTGGTTGCCAGCTTGTAAGTCTCCTGCACCTGCTCGTCATTGGGGTTTTCCGCCATCGATTTGCGGATGTCGGCTTCCTTGAGACCGAGCGAGGTCGCGACTTCCATGGCGCTGTCTTCATTCGCCCGTCCGCGGCCACCGAGCAGGGTGCGCTGGAACTCGGGGTACTTGGCCGGAGCAAGCAGTTTGACGGCGTTGGAAACGCGGTGCGCGGCGACCGATTCCGGTCCCAGAATCGGGAACTCCTTAAGGACGACGCGCACCTTCTTGTCGCCCTTCAGGATTTTATCCATGTCAGCCATGGCGCGTTTGCAATAACCGCAATTGTAATCGAAGAACTCGACCAGCGTGACGTCGCCATCCGGATTGCCGAGCGCCAGATCGAATTTCGATTCGAAGATGGCCTTCTTGTTGTCGGCGACGGCTTCCGCCGCCTTGGCGTTACGCGTCGCATATTGCTTGCGTTCAAGCGCATCCTGAACCTCGAGCATGATTTCCGGGTTCTCGATGAGATATTGCTTGATGAACTCGCCCATTTCCTTCTTCTGCTGCTCATCGAGCGCATGGGCGGGCAGGGAGGCGAATACCGTCGAAAGGGCCGTCACGCTGGCGAGAAGGGTGGAACGGAGAAAATGCGCCATATCGGTCCTCATTCTGTGCGGCCGAAGCCTCTTGAAATCTTATGAAGGCAATTACCTTACTTTAAGCCAAATGCCATACGGCAAAAATACTTGTCCGCATTATGATCGCATGATTGTGAAGATTGTGATTCTGCGGCAAGTCTCTGAAATACGGTTCAGGAAAGAGCATGCCCTTGATCACGATGTCGAAGCGGAGCGCAGTCGAACCCTTTCACGCCATGGATATTCTGGCGGAAGCGAACAGGCGCAGGCAGGCGGGACGCCCCGTCATTTCCATGGCGGTCGGCCAGCCCTCCCATCCCGCGCCGAAAGCGTCGCTCGAAGCCGCTGAGGCCGCGCTGAAACACGGGCGGATCGGTTATACCGATGCGCTCGGCCTGCGCGAATTGCGTGAGGCGATCGCCGGCCATTACCGGCTGCGCCACCAGGTCGCCATCGATCCGGGCCGCATCGCGGTGACCACCGGTTCGTCTGCGGCCTTCAATCTCGCTTTCCTCACCCTTTTCGATGCCGGTGACCATGTCGCCATCGCGAGGCCCGGCTATCCCGCCTATCGGAATATTCTCAAGGCGCTCGGCCTTAATGTCGTGGAAGTGCCGGTCACGGCCGAAACCGGTTATACGCTGACGCCGGCAAGCCTCGAACGCGCGGAAACAAGAGCCGGCTGCAAGCTGAAGGGCGTGCTTCTGGCAAGCCCGGCCAATCCGACTGGCACAGTCACCGGCCGCGAGGCGCTGAAGCGGCTGGCGAGCTATTGCGAAAGCCGCGACATGGCTTTCATTTCCGACGAAATCTATCACGGTCTGACCTTCGTCGGCGAAGAGACGAGCGCGCTCGAAATCACCGATAATGCCGTGATCATCAATTCCTTTTCCAAATATTATTGCATGACCGGCTGGCGCATTGGCTGGATGGTGCTGCCGGAGAATCTCGTCCGTCCGGTCGAGTGTCTGGCCCAGAGCCTCTATATTTCCCCGCCGGAACTTTCGCAGCTTGCGGCGACTGCAGCCTTTTCGGCGGCGGAGGAACTGGATGTCTACAGGGAAAGCTATCGCACCAACCGCGATTTCCTGATGGCGCGCCTGCCGGAAATCGGCCTGCCGCTGGCATCGCCCATGGATGGCGCTTTTTACGCCTATGTCGATACAAGCCGCTTCTCCAACGACAGCATGGATTTCGCCAAGCGCATGCTGGCGGAAATCGATGTGGCGGCGACGCCAGGCATGGATTTCGATCCCGAAGAAGGCCATCGCGCGCTGCGCATTTCCTATGCGGGTTCCGTGTCTGACATTGCCGAGGCCGTTGGACGTATTGCCGGCTGGCTGAAATAAGCCCGGATCATCCGCTCGGGGAGATCAGGCGGGTGTGCAGCTAAAGGTGCTGTTGAATGCCTTTTCACCCTTTGCGGTGAAGGTTAGCACCCGGCCGTTTCCGCGCCGCAGCCAGTCACGCTGCTGCATGGCTTCCAGAAGAGACGCACCAAGCCCGCCGCCGAGGTGATGGCGGCGTTCGCTCCAGTCAAGACAATGCAGGCAGACCGGGCGGCGCGCCTTTTCCAGTGGCGAAAGGTCGATGCCGAAGCTCGAGAAGAAGTCGCGTCCGCTATCCGTCAGGGCAGGATCATCACCTAACGTCACGAGCCCCTTCGCGGTAATAGCGGCAAGCAGCGCCACGCCGCTTTCTCCGGCCAGATGGTCGTAGCAGATGCGCGCTTCACGCAGAGCCTTGTCCTTCGGTCCGGTGCGGACGCGGATTGCCCCTGTGCGTTGGGCAAGGCCCATAAGCGCTTCCAGAACCTGTGCAACATCCTCGTCTGACAGACGGAAGTAACGATGCCGCCCCTGTTTTTCCGCCTTCAATAATTGTGCTTCTGAGAGTTTGGACAGGTGCCCGCTCGCGGTCTGCAGGGTTACACCAGCGGCTTCCGCAAGCTCGCTTGCGGTGAGCGCGCGCCCATCCATCAGCGCCGTCAGGATATTGGCGCGGGCAGGGTCGCCGATCAGGGCAGCGACGTTGGCGATGAGAGGTCCGTCTTTCATACTTCGATGATAACCGAAGCATTGATGCGAGGCAATAGCGTAAAAAGATGCGGCAGAACACAAGGAGAGTGACGATGCTGACCTGTTTCATCCGCTACGAGATCGACCCCTTCAAGGTCGATGCCTTCGAACAATATGCCCGCAACTGGGGTGAGGCGATCCCACGCTGCGGCGCCGATCTCATTGGTTATTACGCGCCGAAGGAGGGATCGAGCACGATCGCCTATGGTGTTTACAACATCGAAAACCTCGCCGCTTACGAAGCCTACAGGGCGCGTCTTGCCGCCGATCCGGCCGGGCGGGAAAATTATGAATTCGCCCGGCGCGAGCAGTTCATCCGCCGCGAGGACCGGCTGTTTCTCCGTCTCGCTTCCGCCCCGCATGCCGGAGGCGGGCAATGATCGCCGTCATCTTCGAGGTCTGGCCGGCCGACGGCGAAAAACAGCATTATCTCGATATCGCCGCCAGCCTGCGGGCCGGACTCGAAACCATTGATGGGTTCCTCTCCGTCGAACGGTTCCAGAGCATCAGCAATCCGGAAAAGATGCTGTCTTTGTCGTTTTTCCGGGATGAGGAGGCGGTGAAAGCATGGCGCAATACCCTGCCGCATCGCACCGCGCAGTCGCTGGGCCGGTCCGGTGTTTTTTCCGATTATCGCCTGCGCATCGCGCATGTGATACGCGACTACGGTTTGCAGGACAGGGAGGAGGCACCAGCCGACAGCCGGGTAGCACATCCGGCAGAGGGGAGTGTGTCAGGCTGACATTTCCAGCATCAGTTTTTCTGCACGCCGCTCCAAGCCTTTCTGGTTCGAACTCGTCGTTGAAACCCGTTATAGATGGGGCAGTTTATGGATGCAGGCCTGGAAATGGAGAAAAACGATGTCGGCAGAAAAAGTGGCGATTGTAACGGCGGGTGGCAGCGGCATGGGCGCAGCTGTGGCGAAACGGCTGGCCGCGGACGGTTACAAACTGGCGATCCTGTCATCCTCCGGCAAGGGAGAGGCGCTGGCAAAGGAACTGGGCGGTATCGGGGTCACCGGTTCCAACCAGTCCAATGACGATCTCCAGCGGCTGGCGGACAGGACACTCGAAACATTCGGCCGCATCGACGTGCTGGTGAACAGCGCCGGGCATGGCCCGCGCGCCTCCATTCTCGACATTACCGACGAGCAATGGCACACGGGCCTCGATGTCTATCTGATGAACGTCATCCGCCCGACGCGTATCATCGCGCCCGTCATGGTGAAGCAAAAGGCGGGCGCGATCGTCAATATCTCGACGGCCTGGGCTTTTGAACCGAGCAGCATGTTTCCGACATCCGCCGTGTTCCGCGCCGGCCTTGCCTCCTACACCAAGATATTTGCCGATACTTACGCTGCCGACAACGTGCGTATGAACAATGTGCTACCCGGCTGGATTGACAGTCTGCCGGCCACGGAAGAACGCCGAGAGGCCGTGCCGATGCAGCGTTACGGCAAGAGCGAGGAAATCGCCGCCACCGTAGCATTCCTCGCGTCGGAAGGGGCGGGGTATATTACCGGCCAGAATATCCGGGTTGATGGTGGCCTGACGCGGTCTGTTTGACGGGCTGGCCTTCCCAACCCTCATCCCTGTGCTTGTCACAGGGATCCAGCCAGCCCAAGTCCTTGGGCTGAAAGGACTCTCCCGCCACGCGTACGCGCGTCGACTGGATTCCTGTGACAAGCACAGGAATGAGGAAATCTCAGCGGCTCAAGAAAACGCCCGTTCTTTGCATCGACAAAACAAAACGCCCGCAACGATGTTGCGGGCGTTTTTCATTCAGTCTTTCTTCTCTCAGAAGAAGCCTTTGCGCTGCCACCAGCCGCCCTTGCGCGGCTTCGGCTCGTCGCCATCGGGGTTCGGCGAAGACGAGGTTACCACCGGCTCCGAACTGGAGACATTGCTGCCCCGGTTGGCGCGGACTTTTTCTTCCGTGGCCGGTGCTTCCGCTTCCGGAGCCAGATCGGCCGAAGCCTCACCAGCTTCTTCAACCGCGACCTCGGCGACTGTTTCCTCGACGATCACCGGCTCCACCGTTTCAACGGCTTCAGCTTTCGGCGCTTCCTCGGTTTCAGTCTTGACCTTCGCCTTGCGGGTGCGGCGTGGCTTCTTCGGCACTTCCTCTTCCGCAACCTCGGCAACCACACCTTCCACCGCGGCGGCGGCGGTCGGTTCTTCGGTTACAGATGCTTCAACGGAAACCTCTTCGCTTTCGCTCTCACCTTCAGCTTCCGAGCCGGCAGCATCAAGAGCTTCGTCTTCCGCACGGTTGCGGCGTCCACCGCGCTTGCCGCGACGGCGGCGCTTGCGCTTGCCATCCTCTTCGGAACCTACTGCGTCCGCTGCACCGTTTTCGTTTTCAGCATCGGCCTCATCGGTTTCGATTCCATCGTCGTCACCTTCGGCATCATCGCCTTCCGCATCGCCGGACTGGGCGTCGAGCGCACCGTTCTGGTCGCCCTGGCCACCCTTGCCGCGACGGCGACGACGACGCTTGCGCTTGCGCTTGCCTTCTTCACTATTGTCGCCCTGTGGCTGCTGCTGGCGTGGCTCGGAGGTCTGCGCCTTGACGATTTCTTCCTCGTCTTCGTCCTCTTCCACCTCGGCGACGAAATCGTCTTCCTCTTCCACGAAGCTCGGCAGCATCTGGATGAGGCTTTCGATCTTCACCGGATTTTCGACGGCTTCACCACGGTCGATGGCGAAATGCTGCGCGCCGACGCCGGCGTCAGCAGCGATGATGATAGACACGCCGAAGCGGCCTTCATAATCGACGATCGTGCCGCGCTTGTGGTTGAGCAGGTAAAGCGCCGTTTCCGGCGTGCAGCGCACCGTGATGTTATGCGTGGTGTTACGCAGCAGATATTCCTCGACGCCGCGCAGAACATGCAGGGCGATGGAGGATTCCGAGCGGACATGACCCGTGCCGCCGCAATGCTGGCAGACCTGCGTGGTCGATTCCAGCACCGAAGCGCGGATGCGCTGGCGCGACATTTCCAGAAGGCCGAAATGCGAGATGCGGCCGACCTGGATGCGGGCGCGGTCGTTCTTCAGGCAATCCTTGAGCTTCTTCTCGACGGAGCGGTTGTTGCGCTTTTCTTCCATGTCGATGAAGTCGATGACGACAAGACCGGCAAGGTCGCGCAGGCGCAGCTGGCGCGCCACTTCTTCCGCAGCCTCGAGGTTCGTCGTCAGCGCGGTTTCCTCGATGGAATGCTCGCGCGTCGAACGGCCGGAGTTGACGTCGATGGAAACAAGCGCTTCCGTCTGGTTGATGATGAGGTAACCGCCGGACTTCAGCGTGACCTGCGGCTGCAGCATCCGGTCGAGCTGGGCTTCGATACCGGAGCGCGAGAAGATCGGATGAATGTCGCGGTAAGGCTGAACCACCTTGGCGTGGCTCGGCATCAGCATCTTCATGAAGTCTTTGGCTTCACGGTAGCCTTCTTCGCCCGAAACGATGATCTCGCCTATATCCTTGTTGTAAAGGTCGCGGATCGAACGCTTGATGAGCGAGCCTTCCTCATAAACGAGGCAGGGGGCCGTGGAGTTCAGCGTCAGCGTGCGGACGTTTTCCCACAGGCGCATCAGATATTCGAAGTCGCGCTTGATTTCGACGCGGGTGCGGTTGGCGCCTGCGGTACGCAGAATGACGCCCATGCCCTGCGGAACCTCCAGATCGCGCGCGATTTCCTTCAGGCGCTTGCGGTCGGTCGGCTGGGTGATCTTGCGGGAAATACCACCGCCGCGTGCCGTGTTCGGCATCAGCACGGAATAGCGGCCGGCAAGCGACAGGTAGGTGGTGAGTGCAGCACCCTTGTTGCCGCGTTCTTCCTTGGCCACCTGCACCAGAAGAATCTGGCGACGCTTGATGACTTCCTGAATGCGATACTGCTTGCGCGGCTTGCGGGCGACGCGATCCGGAACTTCTTCCATGGCGTCTTCGGCGCCGACGGATTCGATCACTTCCTTTTCGTGATGATCGTCATCATCGTCGTCATCATCGTCATTGCCACGACGAAGACCCTCGACTTCTTCGGAAATCGTGTCCGTATCGACCATGGCGGCCATTTCGCCACCGGTGCTGCCGTCGTCTTCGGAAGAAGCTTCGGCGGCCTCGGCTGCTGCGGCTTCTTCTTCGGCGGTCTTCTTCTTCGCGCGGGGGCGGCGGGGGCGCTTCTTCGGCTTTTCTTCCTCGGCGGGCGCTTCCACGGCTACGGCCTCGACGGTGGTTTCCTCGGAAACCTCTTCAGCGACGGACGCAGTCTCTTCCACGACGACCGTTTCAGTGGTTTCGCTGGCGGAAACAATGCCGACATCCGGCTGATCCACCTGCGAAAGGTCGATCATGGGGGCGCCGGGCTCGGGTGCATCAGCGGATTCGAAGTCGTCGCTGCGGCGATGATCCTCGGCTTCTGCCTTCAGGAGAGCCTGACGGTCGGCAAGCGGGATCTGGTAATAATCCGGATGGATTTCCGCGAAAGCGAGAAAGCCGTGACGGTTTCCACCGTAATCGACGAAGGCCGCCTGAAGGGAGGGCTCAACGCGAGTGACCTTGGCAAGATAGATATTGCCGCGGATCTGTTTTTTGTGCTCCGATTCGAAATCGAATTCTTCGATCCGGTTCCCACGGACAACGACTACGCGTGTCTCCTCTTCGTGGGAGGCGTCGATAAGCATTTTGTCTGCCATGTAAGCTGTGCTCCTCGGCGCAGCCTTGTTTTATACGAGAACAGGCCCGCCACACGGACGAGCCTTTCATATGAGTGCAAGGATGTGCCGGAAATGAAGTCTCCAGCCGGGCCTCTGTAAACTGGCAGCATCCGGACCGACGGCGAGGCATTTGGCCTGCTCCTGGTATCCGGTTCATGTGAAAACTGCTGCGACATCATTGGCCAGGCGGAACGACAATAATATATAGACCCCTTGGGGTCCGATGAATTTGCTCTCCTCAGAGCAGCGGTGGCAGCGCCACCGGGTAGGTCTCCGGCCACGGCCGGAATTGATCCAGTTTCAGGATAAATGTAACGACGGCAGATGATTGCCCGTTTTGCAGCGCCAGCGTCTTTTCCGATTGGCAGCCGGCGGGCATCTATCCCGTCAACACTTTTAACCCTCATCCGTGTTGTATGTTTTCTCTGTCATAATAGCAATAGGCTGGCTAAATATGCCATATTATTGGTGGAATTTCCGGGTTAACAATTGGTTCACCAAGGCCTGCGATTGTGGGGCGCAAACGCGCAAACTATCGTACGGCGTGGTTGAAACGGCACTGTTGCCGGCGTTTTTCCGCGCCGTTTATCGAAAATGACTGACATACGGAATTTCTTGAGGACCATGGATTTCACGCGCAACGCAGCGATATCAGGCGGGGCAGGGCGGCTTGGCGCGCGAATCGCGCGGGCTTTGGCGGCTCTGGCATTTTCCGTCGCCGCCTCTGTTTCCGTCGTGCCGGCAGCCCATGCCGTGGAGCCGCTTGTCGCCCATCAGGCGCGTATCATCGGTGATGAGGCGCGCACGCGCATCGTTCTCGATTTTGCGGAAGAGCCGGAATTCGACGTTCACTATCTCGATTCGCCCGCGCGCATCGTCGTGGACTTTCCCGCGGTGAATTTCGCTTTCCCCACATCCGACCTCAAGCCAACAGGTCTTTTCTCGGATATCCGCTTCGGCACCATGGGCCAGAACAGCGCCCGCATCGTGCTGACGGCGAAAAAGCCGGTACAGGTGACTGTTGCCGAAACGAAGAAGGCTGACGACGGGCAATCTTTCCGTTTCGTGCTCGATGCCGAGATCACCACCAAGGGCAAGTTCGCGGAGCTGGTGAAGGATCAGCAATGGCAGGCGCCCGCCCCGGTGACGACTGCCGCGATCACGCCTGACGACAAGACATCGCGTCCTGCGGAATTTGTCATCGCGGTCGATGCCGGTCATGGCGGCATCGATGCCGGCGCCACCGGCGGCACGACGGGCACCGAGGAAAAGGTCATCACTTTGACCTTTGCGAAGGAACTCGCGGAACGGTTGAACCGCGAACCCGGCATCAAGGCGTTTCTGACGCGCGATTCCGATACATTCCTTGCCCTGTCCGAACGGGTGACGATTGCCCGCCAGAACAATGCCAACCTCTTTATATCGCTGCATGCGGATACATTGAAGCAAAAGGGTATCCGCGGCGCGACCGTTTATACATTGTCAGACCGGGCGTCGGACCGGCAGGCGCAGGAACTGGCGGAGCGCGAAAACAAGTCCGACCAGATTGCGGGTGTTGCGGCCTCCAGCGAGCCGCCGGAGGTCGCCGATATTCTTCTCGATTTCACCCGCCGCGAAACTCAGGCCTTTTCGGTGACGCTCGCCGAAAACATCGTCTCATCCTTCGAGGGGCAGGTGGGCCTCATCAACAATCCGCACCGTTATGCCGGTTTTATGGTGCTGCGCGCTCATGACGTGCCGTCTGTGCTGCTGGAACTCGGTTTCCTCTCCAATGCGGAAGACGAAAAGCTGCTTCTCGATGGGGAATGGCGCAAGAAGGTGGCCGATACGCTGGCAACGGCCGTCGGGCGATACCGCGCCAAGGCCATGGCGAACGGCGGCTGAGAAGGGAACCAGCGGAGCGACGATGCTGTTGCCTCCCTGCCATTGACCGCCGAAAAGCTGTTCAATTCTTGGGTCTTGCGGACGATTGCGGAGGCGAAGCCCTATTTTACTCACATTCGCCGCGTTACTCGAAGCGCGGATTCGGTGGCGATCCGCAAGCGTCCGCAACGCGATTGCGGGCCTGCCGCCCGGTAACATATCAGCGAATGCTGCCGTATCCGGCTTGTCATCGAAGGTATGGTGTGCAAAACGGCACGCGATATGCAAGGATGCGCCCGTAAATCGTCGGGCGTTGATGGTTACGATTCGAATTATCGGTAGCTTGGTATGATCAGACTGATTGGATATTTTTTCGGCTTGGCCAGCGTGCTCTTCCTGTGCGCCGCCGTCGTCGGTGCGATTTATTTGCACGGCGTGACGAAGGACCTGCCGGATTACGCAGTTCTGAGCACCTATGAGCCGCCGGTAACGACGCGCGTGCATGCCGGCAACGGTGCGCTGATGGCGGAATACGCGCATGAAAAGCGCTTGTTCCTGCCGATCCAGGCCATTCCCGACCGTGTGAAGGCCGCTTTCCTGTCCGCCGAAGACAAGAATTTCTACAACCACCCCGGTGTCGACATCTTCGGTCTCGGCCGCGCCATTCTCGTCAATCTCCAGAATGTCGGCTCCGGCCGTCGTCCGGTCGGCGCATCCACCATCACCCAGCAGGTGGCGAAGAACTTCCTTCTGACCAACGACCAGACCATTGACCGCAAGCTCAAGGAAGCCATTCTCTCCTTCCGCATCGAGCAGACCTATTCCAAGGACAAGATCCTTGAACTCTATCTCAACGAGATCTTTTTCGGCCTGAATTCCTACGGCATCGCCGGTGCGGCGCTTACCTATTTCAACAAGTCTGTAACGGAACTGACGATTGCTGAGACCGCTTATCTCGCATCGCTGCCGAAGGGACCGAACAACTATCATCCCATCCGCCGTGAAAAGGCTGCGCTCGAGCGCCGCGACTGGGTGATCGACCGTATGGCCGAAAACGGCTACATCACCGTCGCCGACGCCACTGATGCGAAGAAGCAGCCGCTCGGCGTCAACCTGCGCCGCGGTGGCGCGCATATTTTCGCGTCCGATTATTTCGCCGAGGAAGTCCGCCGCCAGATCGTCGAGAAATATGGCGAGGAAGCGCTTCTTGAGGGCGGGCTCTCGGTTCGTACCTCTTTCGACCCGCAAATCCAGATGGAGGCGCGCAAGGCGCTTCAGGACGGGCTTGTGCAATATGACGAGCGCCGCGGCTTCCGCGGACCGGTGGAAAAGATCGAGACGGCCGGCGACTGGACGGCGGCGCTGGCCAAGGTCAAGGGTCTCCGGGACGTTCCGGAATGGAAGGTCGCGGTCGTGCTCGCGGTTGCCAACGATGGCGTCGATATCGGCGTCCAGGCCGATCCCGATGCGGAAGATGGCGACAAGCGCACGCGCGGCCATATCTCTGCTGAAAACATGCGCTGGGCTTTCCGTGATGCAAGCGGCAAAAGAGCAACCGCCAAGTCGCCGGGCGGTGTCCTGACCGCGGGTGACGTCGTTTATGCACAGCCGCTTTCCGGCTCCGGCAATGAATATCGCCTGCGCCAGCCGCCAAAAGTGCAGGGCGGCATGGTGGTGATGGACCCGCATACCGGCCGTGTTCTGGCGATGGTCGGCGGCTTCTCCTATGCGCAGTCGGAATTCAACCGCTCGACGCAAGCCATGCGCCAGCCCGGCTCCTCCTTCAAGCCGTTCATCTATGCGGCCGCGCTCGACAACGGCTATACGCCCGCCTCGGTCATTCTCGACGCGCCGATTGAGGTGGTATCTGGCAATCAGGTCTGGAAGCCGCAGAATTACGGCGGGGGGTCCGCCGGGCCTTCGACCCTGCGTCTCGGTATTGAAAAATCCCGTAACCTCATGACCGTGCGTCTGGCGCAGGATATGGGCATGAATCTGGTCGCGGAATATGCCGAGCGCTTCGGCATTTACGACAAGATGCCGCCGCTTCTGTCCATGTCGCTCGGTTCGGGCGAAACGACCGTCATGCGCATGGTTTCTGCCTATTCGGTCATCGCCAATGGTGGCAAGCAGATCAAGCCGACGCTGATCGACCGTATTCAGGACCGCTACGGCAAGACGATCTTCCGCCACGAGGAGCGCGCCTGCGAGGGCTGCAACGCGACCAGCTGGCAGAACCAGGACGAGCCTGTCATCGTCGACAATCGCGAACAGGTTCTCGACCCGATGACGGCATACCAGACGACCTCTATGCTGGAAGGCGTCGTGCAGCGCGGCACGGCGGCGGGCAAGATCAAGGTCGATCTGCCGGTTGCCGGCAAGACGGGCACCACCAATGATGAAAAGGACGCCTGGTTCGTCGGTTACACGCCGGACATGGTTGCCGGCCTCTATATCGGTTTCGATTCGCCCGCACCTCTCGGTCGCGGCGGTACCGGCGGTTCGCTGTCGGCACCGATCTTCGGTGAATTTATCGCCGATGCGGCCAAGCACATGGAACCGAGCAAGTTCATCGTGCCTGCTGGCATGAACTTCGTCGCCGTCAACCGCAAGACCGGCATGGCGGCGGTCGAGGGCGAGCCGGACACCATCATGGAAGCCTTCAAGCCGGGCACGGGTCCCGCTTCCACCTTCTCTGTCATTGGCGATGACGGATACATGTCGCAGGAAGACATTCTGAAGACCTCGCCGCAGGCGCAGCAGGCCATCACCGGCGGTGGCGGCGGTCTTTATTGACATTAGTCCTGACGTTTGGCGGGGGGGCGGGGCTTTACATCCGCGCCCCCCGCATTTATTTGAGCAACGAGTTTCAATGAAGGTGAAGAACCAGCGAAATGCGCAATGAAATCGTGAACGTAGTCGACGAAATCAAGCAGGCCATAAGCCTGCTGAGGAGGCATCTTTGACTGGGACCAGGCGATAAGACGGCTGGACTGGTTGAATAACAAGGCAGAGGACCCGACCCTCTGGAACGATGCCACTGAGGCCCAGAAGCTGATGCGCGAACGCCAGCAGCTGGATGACAGCATCAACGGCGTCAAGGCGCTGGAGCAGCAGCTCCGCGACAATATCGAGCTGATCGAACTCGGCGAGATGGAAGGCGATGACGAGATCGTCAAGGACGCCGAAGATGCCCTGAAGGCGCTGAAGAGCGAGGCGAACCGCCGCCAGGTGGAAGCCATGCTTTCAGGCGAGGCCGATGGCAACGACACCTATGTCGAAGTGCATTCCGGCGCCGGCGGCACCGAAAGCCAGGACTGGGCGAACATGCTTCTGCGCATGTATACCCGCTGGGCCGACCGCGAAGGTTTCAAGGTCGAGGTTCTCGAAGTTCACGACGGCGAAGAAGCCGGCATCAAGTCCGCGACGATCCTCGTCAAGGGCCACAATGCATTCGGCTGGATGAAAACGGAATCGGGCGTGCACCGCCTCGTTCGTATTTCGCCCTATGACAGCAATGCGCGTCGCCACACATCGTTCTCTTCCGTCTGGGTTTACCCCGTCGTCGACGATTCGATCCAGATCGACATCAATGAGAGCGATTGCCGTATCGATACCTATCGTTCGTCCGGTGCGGGCGGCCAGCACGTCAACACGACAGACTCGGCCGTGCGTATCACGCATATTCCGACCGGTATTGCCGTTGCCTGCCAGCAGGAGCGTTCGCAGCACAAGAACCGCGCCAAGGCGTGGGACATGCTGCGCGCCCGCCTCTATGAGGTGGAGCTGCAGAAGCGGGAAGAGGCGGCAAACGCCCAGGCCGCGTCCAAGACGGATATCGGCTGGGGCCACCAGATCCGTTCCTACGTTCTGCAGCCTTACCAGCTGGTCAAGGATCTGCGCACCGGCGTGGAAAGTACAGCACCCGGCAACGTGCTGGATGGCGACCTGAACGAATTCATGGAAGCCGCACTCGCCCACCGCATCAGCGGCGGCGCGGATGTGGAAGTCTCGGATATCGATTAAGGCGTCCGGCGCGTCGACTGGAAAATTGCCCCTCGCAAACCCATTGTGAGGGGTTTTTCGTTGGAGGACTAGCATGAAACAGGCGCTCTATATCGTCGACGTCCAGCCGAGCTTCAATCCGCCGGCTGCGCTGGTGGCGGAAATATCCGCACTCGCCCTGACCATGCCCAGCATTGCCACCGTCGAGCGTCATGATGAAAGCGTGACGCCCTTCGAGCGGCAACTAGGCTGGAAGCCGGGCAGGCATGACGAGTCGCTTGTTGCGGCAGATCGCATATTCATCAAACACGGTTATGCGCCTCCACAGGAGGTCATCGACTATCTCCTGTCGCTGAAACTCGACAGGGTGCTTGTCTGCGGCATTCAGGCTGATACCTGCGTGCTGGCCGCTGGTTTTGCCCTTTTTGATGTGGGGCTGCATCCCACGCTGTTGCCATGGCTGACGGTGGGCTCCAGTCTCGACCGCAGTGGTGGACTCGGTGCAAGATTATGGAAGCATCATTTTGGAGCGGTTCTTGCCGGGCCGGAGGCACTGGAAGCATAACCTTGCCCGGCCGCGTATCCGGTCCAATCAGTTCGAAGCTTTTTCGATCTTCATCTCACCCAGCTCGTCGATCAGGATCGTCCAGCTTTCCGCTTCCTTGCTCATCGGGTCCGTTTTCAGATAAACGGTCACGAACAGGCCGGGCGAAGCGGGCGCGCCATTCGAGCTTTCAGGACGAATATCCGTGACATAGGATTTCATCTGGCTGAATTCCTCCAGCTCGATATTTTCGAGGAGATTCGGCCCATCGGCGGTAAAGACGATGCGCTGCAGGTAGATTTTCGCCGTGCCGTCGCCCTGGCGGATGGCGATGACCTTGTAATAACCGCGTGTGGGCGAGGCAGGCGGCGGCCGCAACTGTCCGTCTGGGCCCTTCACCGGCTCAAGATTCCGATCTTCCCACATGCCGCTGCTGACGACGAAGATTGCCGAAACCGGCAGGGCGTCGATCGCTTCCGTCTGCGCCCGCGCAGGAAGCACGGCGGCGGCGAAAAGGAAAGCAGCGAGGATAGGTCTTGTCAATTGCATGGCCATTATCGATTGTGGGCGTCAATTGTTGAACTGTTCGGCGAGAACCCGGTCCGACCATGAACGATCCGGATCCGAGAGAATTCTGGCCGTCCGGTCCTGCGATTGTGCGATCCTAACGTGACGAACGGATTTCACCTCGGTGTGGTCGGCCACCGCGTTCACCGGGCGCTTGTCGCGTTCCAGAACATGAATGTCGACCGTTACCTTATTCGGCAAAAGCGCGCCGCGCCAGCGCCGTGGGCGGAAAGCACTGACGGGGGTGAGCGCCAGAAGCGGCGATTCCAGCGGCAGGATCGGTCCATGGGCGGAGAAATTGTAGGCTGTCGACCCTGCGGGGGTCGCCACCATCATGCCGTCGCAGATCAGCTCTTCCAGCCGCACCTTGCCATCCACCTCGACACGAAGCTTGGCGGCCTGATGGGACTGGCGAAACAGGCTGACCTCGTTCATGGCGAGAGCGGTAAACTCGTCGCCGTCGGAATCCGTCGTCGTCATGCGCAGGGGGTGAAAATCATTGCCGCTCGCCACCGCGATGCGCTCGAGCAGGCCCTCCACCCGGTAGTCATTCATCAGGAAGCCGACGGACCCCCGGTTCATGCCATAGACACGCTTGCCGGAATTCATCGTCTCGTTGAGAATCTGCAGCATGAAGCCATCGCCGCCGAGTGCAACGATCACCTCCGCCTCTGCAAACGGCGTATCGCCGTAAATGCCTTTCAGCTCTTTCAGCGCCGTCTGCGCCTCCTCTGTTGCGGAGGCGACGAAGGACAGTGAATAGGTAGAATGCGACATTCGCTTCCCTCGACAACGGCGCAGACCGGGCCGGTCCGAGCAAGGCACTGTAACCTGTTGAAGCGGCTTGAAATCTTTAAACCTCAACAAGGAGGTGGATAACATGCCGCCAGACGCACCCTTGGTACATGAAGACGGCGGCTGGCGACAAGGCCTTTCGCAGACGCAGGCGTTCCCTGGAGGCGGACCGCACCGCTCCGGTCCACAGCTTCTTGATTTGCGCCCACCGACAAGGGTTGCGATGCGGGACGGCCTGATGCAGTTTGCCAAGGCAGCCGGAATGACGAGTGGCAGGAGACGGATGTGGCGCTGAACTACGATATCTATGATGTCTTTACCGAGACGAAAATGGCGGGAAATCCGCTGGCGGTCATGTATGACGCCGATGATCTTTCCCAAGCCACGATGCAGGCGATTGCGCGGGAAATGAACCTCTCCGAGACGGTTTTCGTTAACGGCTCCCCCAACCCGGCGCATGCGGCTTCGCTGCGCATCTTCACGCCATCAGGCGAATTGCCCTTTGCCGGCCATCCGACGGTGGGCGCCGCAGTCGCCATCGCCGAGCGAAATCGCGGCGAGGGTGATGACGACATCGATATGGTCTGCGTGCTGGAGGAGAAGGTGGGGCCGGTGCGTTGCGCGGTGAAGATGCGCGCGGGAGCCGTCAGCTTCGCGGAATTCGACCTGCCGCGCAAATCATCCCGAGTTGACCTGCCGCTCGATCACACCGCGCTTGCCGATGCGCTCGGCGTCAGCGAAGGACATCTCGGCTTTGAGAATCATGTGCCGTCTATCTGGACAGCAGGTGTGCCGTTCCTGCTCGTGCCGCTGCACAATATCGCCGCTATCAGGGACATGGATTTCGACGCCAATCTGTGGCTGCGCACCGCGCCGCTGGTCGAGGGACGCCTGGCGGCGGCCTATATCTACTGTCGCGGCGGCGTCAATCACGCGGCAAAGTTCCACGCCCGCATGTTCTCCCCGGATATGGGCATTTCGGAAGACCCCGCAACCGGTTCCGCCGCCGCCGCCCTGTCCGGCGCGATCCACCATTTTGACGGGCTGACGGACGGCCATCATCCGCTCCTGATAGAGCAGGGCGTGGAGATGGAAAGACCGTCCCACATCCATCTGCGTATGGACATCAAGGACAACGAAATAGCCCGCGCGCGCATCGGTGGTCACGCGGTGCGTGTGGCGTCGGGCACGTTCGAGGTTTGAGGCGAACTGTCGTTTGATTGTCCGGCAACATCCCGTACCGGTGGCTTCTGTGATCGCGCGCCGCGCGACGCCTGATGGAGCGGACACAGAGATGTCCGTCCTTGACATATATCCCGACGAGGGTTTTAAATTCGCGCGCATCTCCGCGAACCGGCGGAGATTTGCGCACCAGATCATGGTTTTTTAGCACATAGAGGTCCCAATGCGCCGAGTCCCTTCTCACGAAAATCACCTTGGAGTTTCTGAGAAGTTGAGGGTTCATGCGCACTTTGAATCTGGGCATTCTCGCCCACGTAGACGCAGGCAAGACTAGCCTTACGGAGCGTCTCCTATTTGACACCGGCGTAATCGACAGGCTGGGCAGCGTCGATACCGGTAATACACAGACAGACAGCCTCGAACTGGAGCGGCAGCGCGGCATCACCATCAGGGCCGCTGTCGTGTCCTTCACCATTGGCGATACCGTCGTCAATCTCATCGATACGCCCGGCCATCCCGATTTCATTGCGGAAGTCGAGCGTGTGTTGGGGCTGCTTGATGCAGCGGTGGTTGTGGTTTCGGCCGTGGAAGGCGTGCAGGCGCAAACGCGGATACTTGTTCGGGCGTTGCAACGTCTCGCAGTCCCGTTCGTATTCTTCATCAACAAGGTCGATCGCCCCGGCGCGCGCTATGATGAGGTCGTGCAGAACCTCGCCGATCAGTTGAGGGTGCGCCCGATCGCCATGTCGACTGTCACTGGCGCTGGCGGCAAGTCCGCGCGGGTGGAGGCTACGGATGTGAAGAGCGAGCCATTTTTCTCCATCCTCTGCGAAATCCTTGCCGAGAATGACGGAGGACCTGTTGCGCGACTATCTTTTGACGCCCGACGGTGTGGAGGCCGAAAGACTCCTCCAATCGCTCGCGCATCAGACCGCCCATGGGCTGGTGCATCCGGCTTTTGCCGGTGCGGCGATGACGGGAGCCGGCCTGCCGGCTTTGATATCTGCCATTGTCGACATGCTGCCCGCTCGTCAACCCGACCCCGAGGGAGAAGTCTCGGGAAAAATCTTCAAGATCGAACGCGGATGGGGCGGTGAAAAGCTGTCATATCTGCATTTGACATCCGGAACGATCCAGCTCCGGCAGTATCTGCCTTTGCCGCAGGGACCGGTAAGAGTGACCGGAATACAGCTGTTCGAGGACGGTCACGTTCACAATTCGACGCATCTCCGCGCCGGTCAGATCGCCCGCGTCACCGGCCTTACGAGTGCCCGGATCGGCGACAGGGTTGGCGCGGACGCGGTTGCCGACAGCCCGTTTCATTTCGCTCCACCCACGCTTGAAACACGAGTCGTTTCCCGCCGTCCGGCTGAGCACGCGGCGCTCTGGCTGGCGCTGAACCAGCTGACCGAGCAGGATCCGCTTATCGGATTGCGAAGGAACGACGAGACGAACGAGGTTTTCGTATCGCTCTATGGCGAGGTGCAAAAGGAGATCATCCAATCGGAACTGTTGACGGGGTTTGGCATCGAGGCCGAATTTGAGGACAGCACGATTATCTGCGTGGAAAGGCTGGCAGGTATCGGGCACGGACTTCAAACCATCTTCAAGGCACCAAACCCCTTTATCGCCACCGTCGGATTGCGGGTCGAGCCAAGACCGGATGGTGCGGGAAACAGCTTCGCACTGGAGGTGGAGGTGGGCCAGATGCCCGCAAGCTTTTATCGAGCGGTCGAGGAGACCGTATTCGAAACGCTGAAGCAGGGCATATTCGGTTGGCGGGTGGTGGATTGCCATGTCGCCATGACGGCCGCCCGGCAGAGTGCACCGTCAAGCACGGCTGCCGATTTCCGGCAGCTGACACCATGGGTGCTGGCAATGGCGCTGACCGAAGCGCAAACCTACGTTTGTGAACCGATCGATCACTTCCACCTCGAAGCGCCGGCGGCAGCGATGACACGCCTGAGCACCGTTCTTGCCAAAGCGGGTGCAGTCACCAGAAACGCCGTTATCTCCGGCGGCATGGCAAGGCTTGAAGGGACGATAGCGTCGGCAATGGTTCAGGGTGTTCAGCAGCAGGTGCCGGGGCTGACGGGTGGCATGGGCGCGATGGAAACGTCGTTCAGCCACTATGCACGGGCGGATAATCCGCCGCCGCCGCGCCGGCGGTCGGGTGCTGATCCGTTCAATGAGCGCGATTATCTGCTGAGCCTGCGCCGAAATGCAGAATGACCGCCGCGGAAATCAAATATTCCGCGACGGTCATTTTTCACATCAGACTTGAACAGGCAACGCGGAGAGGGATCCTCTCCGCGTGACCTCCTGTCAGTTGAACCGGCCCGCGGCATGGGCAAGCATCGTATAGACCTTGCCGGTATCGGAGGTGAGGTAGGACTGGGTGACTGTCCGGTCGCGATCCGTGCGGGCCACATCGGCGAGCAGCTTTTCGAAATCGGTGATGTAGCGGTCCACGGCGGTGCGGAATTCAGCCTCCCGCTCGTATTTGCGCTTGATCTCGTCAAACGTCGTCTGGCCCTTCAGCGTGTAGAGGCGACGGGTGAAGACGTCGCGCTCGCCGCGCTGGTAACGGCGCCACAGTTCCACGGACGCATCGTGGTCGATGGCGCGGGCGATGTCGACGGAGAGCGAGTTCAGCGATTCCACCATGTGCCGCGGATTGCGGGTATCGGCCGCACGCGTTGGCTGCTGCTCGGTGCGGGGTGCGGAAGCGGCTGCCGTTTCCTGTGAGGCGCCGCGCAGAAGATCGCTGATCCAGCCACCGCCTTCTTCACGACGTCCAGCGGGAGCGGCAGCGCCAGTGGGAGCCGGGGCAGGTGCCTGACGGTTCTCGACCTGGCGGTTTTCAAGCGGCAGGGTGCCACGCAAGGCAGGGGCAGCAGCAGGCTGCGGCTGTGCCGGGCGCTGTTGTACCGGAGCGGCTGCTGCCGGCTGCGGACGCGTCTCGACGCGGCGTTCAGCGGCAGGCTGGGTCGCGGCGATGGCACGGGCGACCGGTTCGGACACTTCCATCTGGTGGGTCGAACGACCGACAAGGGGGGAAATATCCTGCAGGGCCTTGATCTGCTCGGAAACGGCGCGGCGCATGGCGGCAGCGCTTTCCTTGGCTTCTTCCGGCAGGTCGAAGGCGCCGCGCTTCAGTTCGGCGCGTGTCGCATCCAGCTCGCGGCGGATGTCGTGGCTGGAGCGGCGGATTTCGTCCGTTGCACCGGCAAAGCGGCTAACGGCTTCCTCGACGGCCTGACGCAGCGTTTCCTTGAGGTTGGCGGCGGCGGCATTCGATTTTTCCGAGGCGCTGCCCAGAAGATTGTCGACTTCCGAAAGCGAGGACTCGACACCGCCGCGCAGGCGGTTCACCAGCTCGTCGGAGTATTTCTGCGCGTCGGAGAGCGTGCTTTCGATCGAGCGGCTGGCATCCTGACCGGCGGAGAGCAGGGCGCCCCGCATGGTCTGTGCCGCCGAGCGGGCGCGCTGTTCGGTCTCGTCGAGCGAGCGGCCGATATCGGTGAAGGACGCCTGCAGATTGTCACGCAGATTGCCGGCGACATTCTGCGAACGCTCTTCGGCTTCGTTGAGCGTGGTTTCCACGACGCCGACGACGTTGCGCATGGCGCTTTCGATTTCCTCGGAGCGCTTGACGAGGCCGACGGACAGGCTGCGCAGCGCATCCTGGCGTTCCTCCAGCGTGCCGACGAGGCTCGACTGTGCGGCATTGAGCAGTTCGGATGCCTGGCTCAGCACCTTCGAATGTTCTTCGAAGCGTCCGACGATACCGGCAACCTGCGCCAGCGTCTGGCCGGAAATATTCGACAGGCGGTCGATCTTTCCTTCGAGCAGACGGCTGGAGCTGGACACCATGTCGGCGGCCTGCGAGGCAGATTCGGAGAAGCGGGTCGCCGAGGCGTTCAATGCCTCATCTGCCGCGCCGAAGCCCTGTGCGGCGCGCTCAACGGCGGAATTGAAGTTGGTTGCCGACTGTTCAACGATCTCTGCCATGCTGTTATGGGTCTGCGACAGCATGTCCGTGCTCTGGCGGGTGGCGGCGACCAGCTTGTTGGCGGCATCGCTGCCGGCGCGGGCATATTTGTCGATGCCCTGTTCGACGGCGTCCGCCATAGCAGTATGGGTCTCGGACAGCATATCCGTGCTCTGGCGGGTGGCTGCGACGAGCTTGCCCGCCGCATCCGTTCCGGCAGCGGCATAGTCACTGATCGCCTGTTCCACCATGCCGACCATGCCGCTGTTGCTCTGCGAGAGAAGCTCGGCGCTCTGCTGGGCGGCGGAAACGATCTTCTCGGCGGCTTCGCGGCCGATGGTGGCATATTCGTCGACGATAGGCTTGGCTTTCTCCTCGATCAGGCGAGACAGCTCCGCAGAGCGGCTGGCCAGCATCGAGTTGAGTTCGCGGGTGCGGTTGTCCAGCGCCGAGCGGATGGATTCGCCGCGCGCGTCGAGGGCCGATTCGACACCCGTCAGCGTTTCGGAAATGACACCGACCTGAGAGCGGACGACGGCTTCAGCCTCGGCAACCTTGTTGACGATAATGTTGCCTGCCTCGGAGAAGGTCTGGGCCACGGCGGCGGCCTGGCCGGAGAGACGGGTCTGCGCATCCGAGATGCGGTTAACGATCTCGCCGGAGCGCTCTTCGATGGCCTTGGTGAAGGCTTCGTTCTGCGCCTGCACCTGTTCTGCAAATTCCGAACCGGATTTCGAGAGCAGGGCGGATGAGCGGGCCGCTTCATCGCCGATGCTCTGGGTGGCCGACGTGACCGCGCCGCGCAGGCTGACAGCGAGATCGCTCGCCTTGCCTTCAATGGTGCGGTTGACGTTTTCGAGGCCGATCGTCAGCGCACGGTCCATGGTGCCGAGGCGCTCATCGATGCGGGCCGTGCCGCTATCGAAGGTTTCTGCCAGGCGGCTGGTGCGGCTTTCCAGCGTATCTGCGACACGCGTGGTCTGTTCGTCCAGAATGCCGGTGATGCGCTCGGCGGCCTCGTCGCTGGTGCGGGCGAACACGGCCGTCTTGTCTTCCAGCGCGTCGGCGAAGCGGCGGCCGGCGTCCTCGATCGAGCTGTTGACGTTGGCGAGATCGCCACCGACGCGGGTCTGCAGGGTGTCGAGAGAGGTCTCGATGCGGGCGCCTGTCTCGTCGAGACGGGTTGTGACATTGCCGATCGATGTTTCGATGCGGGCGGAGAGGGCGTCGGTGGCCCCGCCGATTTCGCGGGCTGCCTCGCCGATCTTGACGGCGATATCACCGGCGCTGTTGCGAAGACGCTCTTCCAGCGTCGCAGCACTGCCGTCGATTGCCTTCTGCAGCGTGTCCTGCTGGGTCTCGAGCGACAGTTCAAGCATGCTGGCGCTGGAGGCGACCGTGGTGCCGATCATCATAGCCTGCTCGGAAAGCATGTCGCCCATCTGCGTCGTGGCGGAGCTGAGCGTCGCAGCAAGGTCCGCCTGGCGCTGGTCGAGCGCCGTGCGAATATCCTCATGCGATTGCGAGAGGTTGGTTTCGAGGCGGGACACACCTTCTTCCACCGTCTGGGCAAAACGGGTGCTGCCGTCTTCAACGACGCTTTCGATGCGGTTGGCCGCGCCCGAGACACTCTGCTCGATCAGGCCGCTATTGCGCTCCAGCGAGCCGGCAATGCGCTCGGCCTGCGAGCCGAGCATGGTTTCGAGCCGCTCGTGACCGCTGGCAAGCGCGTTCTCAAGCGTGAATGCGGTGGATTCGAGACGCTGGCCGACACCGGCCGCCGCAAGCGAAAGCGACGATGCTCTGGCATCCATCGCCTCGGCGATACGCTCCTCGACACCAGAAATCGTCATATCGAGCGCAAGAGTGCGGCTGTCCAGCGCATCCGCGATGCGTTCTTCCGCGCCTGCCACGATGCCGGAAAGGGCAGCGGTACGGCTGTCCAATGCGTCTGCAATGCGGTCTTCGACACCGGAAACGGCGTTCTGCAGGGCCGTGGTGCGACCATCGAGGATATCGGCGATCTTTTCCTCGACGCCGGAGAAGCTCATGTCGAGCGCCATGGTGCGGCTGTCGAGAACATCCGCAATCCGCTCTTCGGCGCCGGAAACGACGGTCTTCAGCGAATCCGTGCGGCTGTCAAGCGCGCTGGCAATACGGGTCTCGGCGCCGGCCACCAGTTCGCCAAGGGCTGCGGTGCGCGTGTCGAGCGCTTCGGTGATTTTTTCCTCCGCGCCGGAGAATGCCATGTCGAGCGCCATGGTACGGCTGTCGAGCGCATCGGCGATGCGTTCTTCAGCGCCGGAGACCACGGCGTTGAGAGCGGCGGTGCGGCCATCCAGCGTTTCCGCGATACGGGTTTCAGCACCGGCGACCACGTCGCCGAAGGTGGCCGTGCGGCTGTCGAGCGCGCCGGCGATTTTCTCTTCAGCGCTCGCCACAATGCCGGTGAGGGCAGAGGTACGGTTGTCGAGCGTCTCGGACAGTCTTTCCTCGACATTGGCAAAGGTCATGTCGAGCGAAAGGGTGCGGCTGTCCATCGTATCGGCGATGCGTTCCTCGACGCCGGAAATGGCGCTGGAAAGAGCGGCCGTGCGGCCGTCAAGCGTATCGGCGATACGGCTTTCCGCACCGGCGACGACGTCGTGCAGGGCAGCCGTGCGGCTTTCCAGCGTATCGGAAATACGATCCTCGATGCCGGAAACAGCACCGGTGATGGCGGCAGCCCGGGTTTCGAGCGTTTCCGAAAGGCGGCGCTCGACATCGGCAACGACACTGTTGATCGCGGCGGCGCGTTCGTCGAGCATGGCGGCAAGGCGTTCGGCCGTGCCGGAGACGGAGCCGGTAATCGCCATCGAACGGCTGGCGAGTGCCTCGTCGAAACGGTTCTGGCTGGCTGAGAGCGCGCCGAACAGGGCGTTGCTGCGTTCCGACAGCACAGCGTCGATCTTCTCGTGAGAATTGGCGAAGGCGTCGGTGATTTCGGCGGTGCGCTGGCCGATCGCGTCGCTGAAGGCCTGTGTCCGGATTTCAAGCGCGCTTTCCAGCATTTCCTGACCCGTGCCCAGCGCAGTTGCAAGCGCCAGCGACTGATCGGTCATGGTGGTGCCGATACGCTCCAGACCGGCGCTCAGCATGGTGTCGAGCGCTTCGGAGCCGCCGGCAACGGTTTCGTTGATGCGGGCGAGACTTTCCATCAGCTTGCTGTCGAGGCTGCCGGCGCGCTGGTCGAAGGCGCTGGCGAATTGCGCCACATGCACGTCGAAGGCCGAGTTGACCTGGCCTACCGTCGCCTGCATGCGCTCCTCGTAGAGGCCGGAGCGAAGATCGAGATCCATGATCGCATCGTCAGCCGTGCTCTGCAGGCTCTGGCGGAAGGAGAGGCCCTTTTCTTCAAGCGTCGTGGACAGCTTATCGAGAACCGTATCGAGCGAACCGCCGATGACCTGCTGGCCGCGTTCGATATTGCGGTTGAGTTCCAGCGTGCGGTTGGACAGCGTCTCGTTGAGCTGGCGGGTGCGTTCCTCAAGCGCGCTGTTGAGGCTTTCCACGCCGCTATCCAGCGTCGAAGCATGGATCGCGAAACGCTCCAGCAGCACTTCACCGCGCTCGTCCAGCGTCGAGGTAAGATTATGCAGGCGCATGTCGAATTCGTTGGAGATCGTCGAGCCCGAGGAGTTCAGCGCCTGGAGCAGGTTTTCGGTCTTGGCGGCGATCAGGCTGCCCATCGCTTCGGTCGAGGCGCGCGATTTTTCGAGCAGCGCAGCCGAACGCGTGTCGATCATAGAGGCGAAAGCCTCGCCGGTCGTGGCGATCCGCATCGAAAGCTCTTCGCCGACGATGGAAAGCTCTTCTTTAATCTGTTCCTGCGCGCCGACGATGGAGGAGCGGATGCGCTCGGCGTGATTGACGATGGCGTCACGCTCGGCGGTCAGTTCCTGCACGAGGCTGCGCACGCGCAGTTCATTGTCGGCATAGCTGCGTTCGAGCGCGTTGACTTCGGAATGAACGAGGGTTTCGAGTTCCGTCGCGCGGGCGATTGTTCGCTCGATGCCGTCATTCATGGCCGAGACTTCGCGGCGAACCGCCTGGCCGACGGACATGATGCGGTCGGATGCCACGGTTTCCGGTTCCGCAAGGCGAAGGGCGACTTCGGCCATGGAGCGGGCGGCATTCCGCAGATCGCGGGCGCGCGCCATCATGATCGCGAAGGCGAAGAACAGCATGATGGGAACGAGGATGCCGACGACGATTGCCATCAGGCCGGGGA
This sequence comes from Agrobacterium tumefaciens str. B6, assembly GCF_001541315.1. GTDB lineage: Bacteria > Pseudomonadota > Alphaproteobacteria > Rhizobiales > Rhizobiaceae > Agrobacterium > Agrobacterium radiobacter. The sequence goes on from NZ_LMVK01000012.1 coordinate 520,338, forward strand.
TAGCGGTGAGATCAGCCAGCGAGGCGATGTTCCAGAGCGCATTGCCATAGAGAAGATGTGCGATACCAAGGCCGCCGAGCGCCCAGATGACCGACATGATCGTGGCGTTGCGCAGCGCGCCGCCGATGGAGCCGCCTTCCAGCGATTTCAGGATCATGGCCGGGCTGCGCTTGGAACCGTCATTGGCCGCTTCGAGATTGGGCGATCTGGGTGTCTGTTCGGCAGGCGCGCGCGCGGCCTCGGGAGCAGGGGTCTGTCTGCTTGCTTCCTTCAATCTGGCCTCCGGCTGCTTCGGCGCTGCAGTTTTCCGCGTCTCCGGCTTTTCTTCGAAAGCGCCAAGCTGCAGGGCATCTTCCAATGCCTGAAATGCAGTCTCGTCGACAGAGTCGCTGATCTTGTTATTCGCCATGCGGTTACGCCTCGTTACACATACGCCCGGCTTCATGCCGTTGACCACTTGCGATCCGCAAGCAGACTGCCGCCATCATGCCAGCGGAACATCATCCCTTTAAAAGATAACAATTCCGCCATTTACCAAATCCCGAATTGCTGGTGGTCCAGCTTTCGGGCGAAATTACATCACTGTGCCGCAATAACAAAGCTTGAGCTTAAGCCCTGCGGGAACGGCAGTACCGTAGTGACACATTTAGGTGTTCGAAACAATTAATGCGGATTTGCGGCGGTGGCGAAGTGTCGGCTTTTTAACAGTTTTTAAACCTGAGTTTCACGCTGAACGCCTTGTTTCGCATAAGTTTAACATAAATTAACCATAGCAGAAGATTTTCGCCTGCGTCACGCCGTAATTTAAGCCGATAGCAGCCGCCCGGATGCGTGAATACGACACAGATGTGACACGAAACAGGAAACGGTGAGACAGGATTTCAGCCATGGCAGCGGTCAGTATTGTTTTCGAAGCTCCCGATAATTGCGGCGGCGCGCCTGCCACCGGTAAAAAACCGATCGATTTCGATCATCTCGCCCGGCAGACGATGGGCGACAAGGATCTGGAGATCGAGGTGCTGCAACTCTTCAGCCGCAACGCCCGCGCCGCCCTGCATGAAATGGCGGGCGCGGACAACAAGACCGTCATGGCGACGGCCCACCGTCTGAAGGGGTCGGCGCAGGCCGTCGGCGCATCCGCCGTTTCCGCAGCCGCGGCAGCAGTGGAAGACAAGGGCAATGACAGCGCGGCGATCGCAAAACTTGCCGCAACCATTGTCGAGGCTGAAAATTTCATCCTCAAGCTCTGCCGCTGAGGCGTAATTCATCAAATTTGCCATTTTACAAGGCCGGTTGCGTCTATGCGCCCTCGAAGCGGGTTGCCAAGGCGGAGCGGCCTTTCTATGTGTTTAGAACAGTTCTTAGATCACATTTTGGATTTCCGGCATGACAAAACTGACCATCGTTGCCTTTGACGGCACGCCCCATGAACTCGACGTGAGCAACGGTTCCACCGTCATGGAGAATGCCGTGCGCAACTCCGTACCCGGCATCGATGCGGAATGCGGCGGCGCCTGCGCCTGTGCGACCTGTCATGTCTATGTGGATGATGCATGGGCGGAACGCGTCGGTGGACCCGAGCCGATGGAAGAAGACATGCTGGATTTCGCCTTCGACGTGCGCCCCACCTCGCGGCTCTCCTGTCAGATCAAGATGAATGACGAGCTTGATGGTCTCGTCGTTCATGTTCCCGAGCGCCAGGGCTGAAAATTTCCGTATTGCTTCACGCAGAAAAAGCCCCGCTCACCTAGTAGCGGGGAGCGGGGCGAGGCGGGTACGCGCATGCAGGCGGGGGAGGAAACCCCTGCGAGCCCTCAAGTGCGCACCGGGAGAACCGGAGACGGTTGCAACCGCCGGACCCGCCTTGGGCCGCAACCATTTCAAACCGTATGAACAAGCTACAATGAGTCTTGCCGGCCGCACCACGGCGAGAATTCACGGGTGATATAGGACATGACGTTACGTCATGTCCGTGATTTTCCCCGAGATTCTGGAAGGTACGGCCAATGACCGTCAGCGACGATTCTGGCCCTGCTCGAGCCGGTTTTTCAAAAGCCGGGTCATGCGGGCATCGAAATTTTTCGATTCCACGACGTCGAAGCGCATCTGGTCCCGGTCATGCTCGTCCATCACCGTCTGGGTGATCTTGCCGACCATTTCCTGTAGCGTCTCGCAGCTTTTCTGCGGCCGAAGCGAGGTCAGCTGTCTTTCAAGCGAACGGGCATGGGTGCGGGCGATTTCCGCATGGCGCTCCTCGTGGCGCTTGATATCGGCAAGCAGCGTATCCCAGATGAAGGCCAGTTCCGCCGTGGTGCGACGGCGGTTTTTCCATTGCGGCAGGAGAATGCGGGTGTTTAGCACCACTTTGGCGGTTCCGACGCTGCAAAGGCCGTTTTTCTCCACATAGGTGAGCTCGCCCCCGAATTTGATTTCGGTAGCGCCGGGATGGCGCGCGCCGGTATTGCGGGTCAGGGGGCCGTGCTTGGAAAGCTGCTGGTCGAGATCGGCCGCCGTTTTGCCGCCAATCGAAAAATAGGAATAGGTCTTGCGGACGATGGTGTCGGAAAATGCCGATCCGGGTAGGGAAAGTGCCATTGCGCCCGCCAAAGCGACGCAAAGAGCACGTGATGATTTAGTCATGACCCGGCCTTCCGGTTGAACTTCAAAAAGGTTTGCTGCATAGGCGGAGCGGAACTTATAAGAATTGGCATAACACTCCGTTATTCCCGAAAGGCGCGTGTTACGTGATAACAGCCGGCAGCAACGCGTGGCAAGCGGCCCATGGTCGCTCCCTGAAACTTGATGGGCGTGGCCGTATTATGGCCATCGTCAATGCAACGCCCGATTCCTTTTCCGATGGCGGCCGTTATCTTGCCGTCGATTCGGCTTTTTCCCATGCGCTGACCTGCGTGGAAGAGGGTGCTGACATCATCGATATCGGCGGCGAATCCACGCGGCCGGGTGCCGCCGCGGTGACGGAAGCCCAGGAACAGGACCGGGTGCTGCCGGTCATCGAGAAATTGCGCCGGGAGACGGATGTGCTGATCTCCGTCGATACCTATCGCGCTTCGACGGCGAAGCTGGCGATCAGCGCGGGCGCACATATCGTCAATGACGTCTTCGGCCTGCAGAAGGACATGGAAATGGCCGGCGTGGTAGCGGCCACCCGCGCCGGGGTCTGCATCATGCATACCGGCCGCGACCGGCAGAAGCTTGCCGATGTGATCGCCGACCAGTTCGAATTCCTCAATCGCTCGCTCGAGATCGCCGAGGATGCGGGTATTGCCCGCGATGCCGTCGTGCTCGATCCCGGTTTTGGTTTTGCCAAGGACGAGCGGGAAAATGTCGAACTGATGGCACGTTTCGGCGAGCTTGCCGCTTTCGGCCTTCCGGTTCTCGCCGGTACGTCGCGCAAGCGTTTCATCGGGTCGCTGACGGGCCGGGATGCGGCAGCGGAACGCGATATCGGAACGGCTGCGACCACCGCGATCCTGAGGTTGGCGGGTGCTTCGATTTTTCGCGTGCACAATGTCGCTGCAACGCGCGATGCACTGGCAATCGCCGATGCGGTTCTTGCCAAAACGTCGGCAAAGGCCGATGCGTAGATCAATGAGTGCCGGAATGCCATGTCCCCAAGAGGGGGCGGCTTTCTGGAGAAACAGTCCTGCCATGGAGGCGATGCGATGAGCCGCTATACCATCATCCTGAAAAACTGTTCTTTCTTCGCCCGTCATGGTCTTCTTGAGCAGGAGGAGGTGCTGGGCCAGCGCTTTTTCGTCGATGCCGAGATGGAAGTCGAGGCGGGTGATGCGCTGGAAACCGACGATATCGAAAATACCGTCGATTACGGCGTGGCCTTTGCCGTCATCGAAAAAATCGTCGTCGGGCAGCGCCGTTACCTTATCGAGGCGCTGGCTAACGATATCGCCAAGGCGCTGCGTGCCCGTTATCCGCAGATCGTCTGGCTCAGGATCACGGTGCGCAAACCCTCCGCACCCGTTCCCGGCATTCTCGATTATGCGCAGGTCAGCGTTGAACACCGTGCCTGAGAAGAAGACCGTCGCCGCATTGGGCCTTGGCGGCAATATCGGCGATCCCGCCGCCGCCATGGCAAGGGCGCTCCGCGAACTCGATGCACACGAGGATTGCCGCGTGCTGGCCGTTTCCGGACTTTATCGCACGCCGCCCTGGGGCAAGACGGATCAGGCGGATTTCTTCAATTGCTGCGCTTTGGTCGAAACCTCGCTTTCAGCGCCCGCGCTCTTGCAATTGTGCCTTGATATCGAAAAGGGCATGAAACGCGTGCGGACGGAGCGCTGGGGCCCACGCACCATCGATATTGATGTGCTTACCTATGGGAATGAGTCTCTCGTAACGGAAAGCATTGAAGTACCGCATCCACGCATGACGGAACGCGCTTTCGTGCTGATGCCGCTCGCCGATATTGCACCCGATCTCGAAGTCAGGGGCAAGGCCGTGCGGGAATGGCTACGGCAGGCGGACAAAACAGGCATTGTCAGCGCAAACGAAAAGCGGGAGTGGTGGACACTCCCGCTTGGTGATGGCTGAGAAGAGTATGGCGTTTACGGCTTGATGGAGCCGACAGCGATCTGATCAATATCGCGCGCCAGTGTCACGCCGATGACCGGGATCATCTGGTCGGCGACCTTGACGGAAATGGTGATGTTCATCGAATTGTCTTTGGAGACGCGGGCGACCATGGCGCCGTTGAGCTTGGCGCGGTTGATGCCGACGACGACCTTGTCACCGCTCACCTGTCCGGAGGTGATGTCTAGTCCCTTGCCTTCGGCGCCGTCGAGGAACTTGCCCTCGTAGCTGTTGCCGTTCTGGCTGATGACGGCCGACATGGGCTGGCTGAAGACGCCGACGCGGCAGGTGCCGCCGAGCTTGATGCCGGTCTGCTTGTCGTCGAGCGGTTCGCCCGTCAGGTCGCAGGTGAATTTGGTGCCTTTGTATTTGCCGGCGACGATTTCGCCCGGACCTTTCCAGACACCGGCCACGGAGCGGAAAAACACGTCGTCGCGATCGCGCGATGCGGCATGGACGTCAGACATGCCGAAACCACCGCTGACGGACAATATGGCGGCAAGCCCGCCCACAAGCGAAAAGAAGCGCGAATACATGATACTTTCCCCGGCGAAGAAGCCTGTTCGATAGGCTGCAATCTACCGGCGGAATGGGTAATGCTTGGTTTATTTCACTCTCATTTGCGGCTTTGTCCGTAACCTTTTGAACCGTCAATGCCCGGTAGATCAGGCTTTTTCACCGGTTTTCCCCCCGCTTAGATCGGGTGTGAGGTCGGACATGAAATCGCCGATCCCCGGACGCTTCACCGCCCTGAACGGCAGCGGACGGCACAGATCCATCGCCGCAATGCCGATTCGCGCCGTCATCAGGCCGTTGATGACGCCTTCGCCGAGACGTGCGGAGAGTTTCGAGGCAAGGCCGTGACCGAGAACCTGCTGGGCAAGGCCGTCGCCGACGGCAATCGACCCCGTGACGGCGAGATGTGCGACGACATCCCGCAGAAGCTTGAGCATGCCGAGCGTGCCGGGGCGGCCGCCATAAAGCTCCGCCATGGCGCGCACCAGCCGCGTGACTTCAAACAGCACGTAAGCGAGATCGACCACAGCGCGTGGGCTGACGGCAGTGACGACGGAGACGCGCTTGGACGAATTGAGAATCAGTGCCCGCGCTTGCCGGTCGAGCGGCACGAGCAGCTCGCGTTCGGCAAGCTCGATCAGATGCGGGCCGTCGATGACGTCACTTTCCGTTTCCTTCAGCGCCGCTCGCCCCTTGGCCGTTTCGGCCCGGTGGGAGAGGACGGCATTCAGGCGGGTGACGATGGCGCGGGCGGGTTTCGAGCTCTTGTCGAGACTCGCTGTTTCAGCGTCCGCCTTGAGAGACTGCACGGCATTGAGCCGCATGATGCCGAAGACTTCGCGGCCGACGAGGGCGAGAACTGCAAAAAGCGCCACGATGAGGGCGATTGTCGCGGTATAACCCAGCCAGTCGGAGCGGGAGAAGAGATTGCGGATAAGCTGATCCGCCCACAGCCCGAAGGCAAGCGAGAACAGGACGCCCAATGCACCGAGCGCGAGCTTGCCGAAGGAGAAACGGCTCTTCTTCGGCGTCGCCACCGGCAGCGCATTGGCATCTATGCCCTCGGGCGCCAGAAACGGATCGTCTTCGTCCGCCGTCAACGAAACCTCGGCGTCGAAGCTGCGCGGCGCGCGCTTCTGTGTGGCGGACGACCGTGTCGTCTCCTCGGTATCGAGCGTGAAAGCCGCGGGGCGGCGTGTCTGCGGATCGTTTTGTGTGGGAGCCTTCATGCGAGCTTGTCTCCGAACAGGAACTGCATGGCGCGGTCGAGCCTGATATGGGGAACGGAAAGCCGGATGCCGCCGCTGCCCGGCTCATCTATGTTCGGCGGGCGGAAGCGCACGACATTGACATCGGGCAGCGATGCCTTGTCGCCATCCCTATCGATGCTGCGGAACAGCGGTTCCGGATCCTCGGGCAGGTCGCCGGGAAAGATCGCCGTCTTGCGATTGCCATCGAAGGTCTCGCCATTGATGGTTTCACCTGCTATCGGCGTGCCGACGATGACAGGCAGCTCGTGGCCGTCCTGGCGCACGCTCGCCTCGCGGGTGGCGCGCACGGAAGCGAGCGCCATGACCTCGATGCCGGCGCCGTTCATGCCGATTGTCGTGATGGCGCGGTCCACCAGACGGCGGGTCAGGCGCTCCAGCCGGTCATGGCTTTCATGGTGCAGATGGTCGGCCTTGGTGGCGGCAATCAGCACCTTGTCGATTCGCCTGCCGATCAGCGACGACAGCAGGCTGTTGGTGCCGGGGCGGAAACAGGCAAGCACATCACCGAGCGCACGCCCCAGATCCTGCACGGCTTCCGGCCCGCGATTGACGGCCTGCAGCGTGTCGATCAGGACGATCTGCCGGTCGAGGCGGGCAAAATGCTCGCGGAAGAAGGGGTTGACCACAATCGACTTATAAGCGTCGTAGCGCCGTTCCATCATGGCGCGCAGCGAGCCCTTGGGCGCTTTCTCGTCGGTGAGGCCCGGAAGCGGCGCGAAGGTCAGTGCGGGCGACCCTTCCAGATCGCCGGGCATCAGGAAACGGCCGGGCGGCAGGGTTGAGAGTGATCTCTCGTCGGACTTGCAGGCTTTCAGATAGGCTGCGAAACTTTCGGCCAGACGTCGGGCCGTCATTTCGTCGGCCGGCGCGTTGATATCGAGCGAAGAGGCGATCGCCAGCCATTCCTGCGCCAGTTCGGCACGGACGCCGCTTCCGGCAAGGGCGACGGTCGCATCGCTGAACTGTTTGTAATCCTGCGATAGAAGCGGCAGGTCGAGCAGCCATTCGCCGGGATAATCAACGATATCAATGGAAAGCTTGCCGGCGGAAAACCACCGGCCCCAGCCGCTGGCGCTCTGGTAATCCAGCGTGATCCTGAGTTCCGATATCGCCCGCGTCGAATCCGGCCACAGCCGGTCGCGCACCAGCGCCTGAATATGATCCTCATATTGAAAACGGGGAATGGCGTCGTCCGGCTGCGGTTCAAGACGCACATTCGAGACGCGCCCGGACCGCATGGCCTCGAACAGCGGCAGTCGCCCGCCATTCAGAAGATTGTGGACCAGGGAAGAGATGAAAACCGTCTTTCCCGCCCGCGAAAGGCCGGTGACGCCAAGCCGCAATGTCGGATGGGTGAGGTTGCTCGCACGGTCGGCCAGATTATCGAAAGCGATCAGCGCGCTGTCTGTCAGGGACGTAAGAGAAGGCGACAATGGCAGTTTCCTGGCTGTGTTTAACGGTCACCGCTGCAATATAGGGAGCTGCGGCTGCCCAAAAAAGAAGCGCTTCAGCGGATTTTCAGAACGCCGCTCTGCAAAATTCTTATGAAAGGCCGCAGCGATTATTTGCCCGGTGCGAGGAAATCGACCAGCCGCCAGCGATTTTTACCGTTTGCGGCGCTGTCATCATGGTCGAGAACTGCAAGGCCCGATGTCGGAAAGCCCGAGGGCAGGGCGGCATGCAGCAGGTCCTCGCCGATCATCGCCTCCAGCGTCGCCTCCATGGTGGGGTTGTGACCCACCAGCATCACCGACGGCGCCTCCGCCTGAGCGGCGATAAGCGACAGATAGGTCTCGCTGCGCGCATTATACATCTCATCGACGTAGAAGATGTCTATGCCTTCGTTGAAGGCCCGTTGCCAGGCCTGCGTGGTTTGCCGGCAGCGCGCGGCCGTGGATGACAGAAGCAGATCGGGGCGGTAATGCCGGTCGGCGGCAAGGTCGGCGATGACCTCCGCCTCGGCAAAACCGGCTTCGTTCAATCCCCGGTCGAAATCCCGTTCTCCAGGTGCCGCCCAGGCGGCCTTGGCGTGGCGCAGAAGATAAACTCGGCTCGGGGAAGATGCTGTCAAGGGCGGGGACCGGCGTTCGAATGTCAGGGCACGGTATGAATGCTACAGGATAGGGTTGCAGGACCGCAAGTCCTCTTTCCTGTTGGTAAGTCGCGTTGACGTGATTGAAGAAGAGTTCGCTTCAATACGAATAAAGAATAAAAATTAGTCATTTAGATGATTTTTGTGTCAGTTTTAAAAATGCCTGAAAACTGATCTGCAGACTTGAATCGGCCACTATCATTGGAGTATACACCGCCGCATTGAGATGTTCTTCGAGGAGAATCGCGTTGAGTGAGAAGATCGATCTTAGCAAATATGTACTCTCGGAAGACGATGAGTTCATGAATGCCAGCCAACGGGCATACTTCCGCGCGAAGCTGGTCGCCTGGAAAAATGACATCCTTAGAGAAGCGCGCGAGACCCTCGGACATCTCGCTGAAGAAAGCGCCAACCATCCCGATCTCGCTGATCGGGCTTCTTCCGAAACGGACCGGGCGATCGAACTTCGCGCCCGCGACCGTCAGCGCAAGCTGATTTCAAAGATCGATGCAGCCCTTCAGCGGATCGAAGACGGCACTTACGGTTACTGTGAGGAAACGGGCGAGCCTATCGGCCTCAAGCGTCTGGACGCCCGCCCGATTGCAACGCTCTCCATCGAGGCGCAGGAGCGTCACGAGCGTCGCGAAAAAGTCTACCGCGACGAATAAGGCGCTGCGGCAAGCAGGCCTTCAAATCGCAGGCAAATAAAAAGGGCACGGAATTCGCTTCCGTGCCCTTTTTCTGTTCCGAACTTATGGTCGGAAGACCCGCGCCCGTCAGCGGTCACGGGTAACGGAAAGTTCTCCGAAGATACGCGCCATTTCCTTCTGCATGTCTCCATCCGGTGAAGCGCCGGTGACAGGCGGGGAGGCGGGCTGGGTCTTGGCCTGCTTTTCCGCGACAGGGGCGATGGACGGTTCGTTATCCGCCTCCTTGCTTTTGGCGATCTCCGCCTCGAGGAAGCTTTCGAAATCGCTGGCGAGCTCGTCGGAAAATTTTGGTTCGGCGTCGTTGGAAGCCACAGCCGGATTTTCAGGTCTGGGCGGAAACGGTGCGGGGGGCGTCGTCTGCCCTGGATTCAGGTCGGGAAGGACACGCTCCCGGGCCGCGTCGAGAAAATCAGCGGCGATGGATTGGTCGATCACCGGCTCGCGTGCGGCAAAAACCGGCGGGGCGAATTCCGCAGTCCGTTCTTCCGCCTTTGCCTGTACGGGCGTCTGTGCCGGGATCGGCGGTGCGACGGGTGCCGGGGCCGGCACGACAGGTTCGGCACGCCTGGGTTCCGTCCGGGCTGCGGCCATGTCGAGCGATGCGGCCGCCATGGGCAAGACGGCAGCAGCCGGAGCCGCAGCAACGGGTATTGGCGGCGGCGTGGGCCGAACTGTCTCCCGCTCGGGCGCTACCTGTCTTGCCGGCGGAACGGGTTCGCGCGCCGTTACAGGCGTGGAGACGGGTTGCGGCGGGGTTGGTGGGCGTGGCGGAACCTGAGCGGCTGCTGCTGCAACGGGTGCGGGACGCGGCGCAGGTGCCGGCGGCTCCGGCCGTTGTGGTTGCCTTGCGGGTTCTTCAGGCACGGAAACGGGGGCCGCAGCGGCAACGGGCTGCTGTTGCGGCAGGGCGGGGCGACGTTCCTGCTGGATCGTCGGCTCGGCTCTCTTCTGTTCGCTTTCCTGACGCGGCAGCGCCTTCAGTTCCGGCTCCTGCACATCCCTGACGATTGGGATCGCGCCTATGCCGCTTTCGATGACGATATCCGTCGGGCCGCCGATCATGACCAGATGCTCGACATTGTCGCGGCGCACCAGTACCAGACGGCGGCGCGCATCCACGGCCGTTGCGTCGAGAACCTGCAGACGCGGCTGCCGGTTGCGCCCGCCTCGAATGAATGGGGCCGAACCGCTGCGTCTGCGCATAAGCCACAGCGCAATCGCCAGAATGAGCAGGGCCACGCCCACACCAACAACGGCGACGATGAGACGGTTTCCATAGGTGCCGATAAAATCTTCCATCATGGAGATCATCCCTTCAGATTTTCTGGCTTTTTAATTTCTTGGGCAATTAATATTGCCGTGGTTCTTATAATGTGAACATCAAGCAGGAAAAGACGATTTTTTTAGGCGCGACACAAGGTTTATTCATTTCGCCCCACAGGATTGCCGCCTCAAACGTAGAAACGCCACCAAAGCGCCTCATCTCGTCCTTCAATGCTGAGAGGCAGTGAAAGTTGCAATTCTTTTGCCAAAGGAGCGGTTCTGAATGTTCCAAGCATTGCGCATTGACGGCTCTCTTGCCCGGCGTTTCATGGTTGTTTTGCTACTATCGCTTTTCGCGTCGCCGCATTCGATCGTGAGGGCCGAAGACAAGGCACCGGATCGCTCAGCGACCATGGCGGAGTTCGTGCGCGATAATCCCTCCTGCCTCGACTTCACTGACGGATGCTCGGTTTGTACCGTCGCTGACGGCAAGATCGTCTGTTCCGCGCCACGCATCCAATGTCAGGTGAAGGAGCTTACCTGTACCAGGCAGTAGTCTCTCAATGCTTTTATACACCTTTCAGGCCGTTTTCGCTGTGCGTTTTTAAGCCTTTGTGTCCTGGCGGAGCTTTTTGCCGGTCAAGCGAGTTGCTACAAGAAATTCTGCTGCCCGATTCCGTCAAGGAAATAAGGCTGACCGAATGACGACCTGCACGACTGCGAGGCCAAGATGACACGGGTGCGCGAGACAAGCGACAACGACCTTCCGCTGGTGGACAGGCGTGCCCGTTCCGGGACGGTGCTGCGCATTCTGCTTCTGGCGCTGGTTCTGATCGCGGCTGCCGCCGCCTTTGTCTATTTCAAGGATTCGCTGGAAAACGAAATCGTGCTCGGCATTCTCGGCGTGCTGGCGATGATGGGCATCTTCTTTCTGGTGTCGTCGATCATCGGCTTCATCGAGGTCATGCCGCAGTCGCAATCTGATGGGCTTGCCCGCCGCTTCCTGTCGGCTCACCCCGAAGGTACGCTGATTACCGACGCCAAGGGGCATATGGTTTATGCCAACGCCACCTATTGCCGCATGAGCGGCACCACGAAGGCGAGCGATATCCAGAGCCTCGAGACGCTTCTGTCGCGCAGCCGGGAATCCACCGAAGCGCTTTACCGGCTCATCAACGTGCTGCGCGAAGGCCGCGATGGCTACGAAGAATTTCGGCTGCTGAAACCGCTGGGCGGGGATTCCAATGCGGGGCCGCACTGGTACCGGCTGAAGGGCCGGGTGCTGAAGGATGCGGGCGGCGAGGGGCTGCACGTCTTCCAGATCGCCGACATCACGCCGGAGCGCGAGGATCAGGAGCGCTTTTTCCGCGAATTGCAGAATGCCATCGATTACCTCGATCATGCCCCGGCCGGTTTCTTTTCCGCCGGGCGCAAGGGCGAGATCGTTTATCTGAACGCCACCCTGTCCGAATGGCTCGGCATAGATCTCGCGCAGTTTTCACCCGGTTCGATGACCGTTTCCGACATCGTCGCCGGCGAAGGCATGGCGCTGATCGAATCCGTCCAGCCCCAGGGGTCTGCCAAGCGCACCGAAATCCTTGATCTCGACATGCGCCGCGTCAACGGCCAGAGCATGCCGGCCCGCCTTGTGCATCAGGTCACGGCAAAGGACGGCGCGCCGGGTGAGAGCCGGACCATTGTGCTTATGCGTCCGAAGGGGCAGGAGGACACCGAATCCTCCTCCGCCATGCGCTTTACCCGCTTTTTCAACAACACGCCGATGGCGATTGCCTCGCTCGACGGCGATGGCCGCATCCTGCGCATCAACGCGCCTTTCCTCAAGCTGTTCTCCGGCGTTGTCGGGCGCGATGATATCGACCGTGGCGTGGCGCTTGAAACCGTGCTTCACGACAACGAAAAGCAGCGGCTCGAACAGGCGCTGGCCGAAGCCAAGGATCGTCAGGGCGATATCGCGCCCTTCGATTCCCGTCATCCGAGCGACGAGGGCAGGCATTTCCGTTTCTACGTCAATGCCGTGATCGATCAGGATGATGAAGCCCCGGAAGAGGTGGCGATCGTTTACGCCATAGAAGTGACCGAGCAGAAGGCGCTCGAAACCCAGATGGCGCAGACGCAGAAGATGAATGCGGTGGGCACGCTCGCAGGCGGCATCGCCCACGATTTCAACAACGTGTTGACCGCCATCCTGCTGTCGTCCGACCATCTGCTGCTGCAGGCGAGGCCGGCCGATCCGAGCTTTGCCGACCTCATGGAGATCAAGCGCAACGCCAATCGCGCAGCGGTGCTGGTGCGCCAGCTGCTGGCATTCTCGCGCAAGCAGACCATGCGTCCGGCCATCCTCAACCTGACTGACGTGATCGGCGATCTGCGCATGCTGGTCGACCGGCTGATATCAGGCACCAATGTCAAGCTGGAAGTCGATTACGGCCGTGATCTGTGGCCGGTGAAGACCGACCTGTCGCAATTCGAGCAGGTGCTCATCAATCTCTGCGTCAATGCGCGCGACGCCATGCCTGACGGCGGCAAGATCACCATCAGGACGCGCAACGTCGACGAGAAAGAGATCGCAGCGCTTGGCCGTCCGGAATTCCCGGCAGAAGACATGGTGATGGTGGAAGTTGCCGATAACGGCACGGGTATTCCGCCCGAGATCATGGACAAGATTTTCGAGCCCTTCTTCACCACCAAGGAAGTGGGCAAGGGCACGGGCCTTGGCCTCTCTATGGTCTATGGCATCGTCAAGCAGTCGGGCGGTTACATTTATCCCGAATCGGAAGTGGGCAAGGGCACTGCCTTCCGTATCTACCTGCCGCGCCATGTGGTGGAAGCCGTTGCCGGCCAGCAGCCTGGTCAGGCGGCTCTCGCCCCCGTGGCCGCCCCCGAGCCCGTGAAGGAAGAACCGCTGGACCTCACCGGCAACTCCGCCGTCGTGCTTCTGGTGGAAGACGAGGAGGCGGTGCGGCGCGGTGGCAAGCGCATGCTGGAAACCCGTGGCTACACCGTGCACGAGGCCGGTTCCGGCACCGAGGCGCTGGAGGTGATGGAGGAACTGGAGGGCAAGGTCGATATCGTCGTTTCCGACGTCGTGATGCCGGAAATGGATGGTCCGTCGCTACTGAGAGAATTGCGCAAGTCCTATCCCGACCTGAAATTCATCTTCGTTTCGGGTTATGCCGAGGATGCCTTCGCAAAGAACCTTCCGGCGGACGCCAAGTTCGGTTTCCTGCCGAAACCGTTCTCGCTGAAGCAGCTCGCCATCGCCGTCCGCGAAATGCTTGACGACAAGGAGTAAGGCCAGCGGCGGCGAACCGGATTCGGCAGCGCTGAGACCTGTCGTACCCATTTGCGTCCGGCCTGAAAACATGCCGCCAATGCTGGCTCATGTCTTCCCGCGCTTTAGCTGCCTCCATATCCGCACTTTTCCCGAGGTTTGCCTCTTCGCAAACGCAATAGTGATTGCACCGTTTCGCAAGGGGCTTAAAATCGCGTCTTAACGACCTAGATATGAAGAGGCGAAGTTCTCCCTCCTGGCAAAGAACTGTCGGTTTGAGAACAGTTTGGAGAATGATGAAAGATGATCGCTAAGCCGATCTACATGCAGGGCGAGGGCGAAGGGGAAGACGGCGGCGGCACCAACCGCGGAACGTCTGTTATCACCCGCGTCAAGCCTAAGACGAAAAGACCGAATTTGTACCGTGTTCTTTTACTGAATGACGACTACACTCCCATGGAGTTTGTCATCCACATTCTGGAGCGTTTTTTCCAGAAGGATCGCGAAGCGGCAACCCGTATCATGCTGCACGTGCACCAGCACGGCGTGGGCGAATGCGGGGTGTTTACATATGAGGTCGCAGAGACGAAAGTAAGCCAGGTCATGGATTTCGCCCGACAGCACCAGCATCCGCTGCAATGCGTCATGGAAAAGAAATGAGGATCGCAACGTGCCAACTTTTTCCCCGAGTCTCGAGAAGGCGCTGCACCAGGCACTGACCTTTGCAAATGAGCGTCACCACGAATATGCGACGCTGGAACATCTCCTTCTGGCGCTGATCGACGACGCGGATGCCGCCGCCGTGATGGGCGCCTGCAATGTCGATCTCGATGCGCTGCGCAAGACCGTCAGCGATTACGTCGACAACGAACTGACCAATCTCGTCACCGGTTACGACGAGGATTCCAAGCCCACATCCGGCTTCCAGCGGGTCATCCAGCGGGCCGTCATTCACGTGCAATCATCCGGCCGCGAGGAAGTGACCGGCGCGAACGTGCTCGTCGCCATTTTCGCCGAGCGCGAAAGCCACGCCGCCTATTTCCTGCAGGAGCAGGAGATGACCCGTTACGATGCGGTCAATTACATCTCCCACGGCATCGGCAAGCGTCCGGGCACGTCGCAGACGCGCGCGCCGCGCGGTGCTGATGAGCCCGAAGGTGAAAACAAGGCGAGCCGCAGCAATCCCGAGGAAGAGGGATCTTCCGCCAAGAAGCAGCAGGATGCGCTGAAGGCCTATTGCGTCAACCTCAATGAAAAGGCGAAAAACGGCAAGATCGATCCGTTGATCGGCCGTCACGACGAGGTCAACCGCACGATCCAGATTCTCTGCCGCCGCTCCAAGAATAACCCGCTCTATGTGGGCGATCCCGGCGTGGGCAAGACGGCGATCGCCGAAGGTCTGGCCAAGCGTATCGTTGAAGGCAAGGTGCCGGAAGCGCTCGCCAATGACACGATCTTCTCGCTCGACATGGGCACGCTGCTCGCCGGAACCCGTTATCGCGGTGATTTCGAAGAGCGTCTGAAGCAGGTCGTCAAGGAACTCGAAGAGTATCCGGGCGCGGTTCTGTTCATCGATGAAATCCACACCGTTATCGGCGCGGGCGCCACCTCGGGCGGCGCAATGGATGCTTCGAACCTGCTGAAGCCGGCGCTATCGTCGGGTGCGATCCGCTGCATCGGTTCGACCACCTATAAGGAATATCGCCAGTTCTTCGAGAAGGATCGTGCGCTCGTGCGCCGCTTCCAGAAGATCGACGTCAACGAGCCTTCTATCGATGACACCATCGCGATCATGAAGGGCCTGAAGCCCTATTTTGAGGAATATCACCACCTGCGATATTCCAACGATGCGATCAAGGCGGCCGTTGAATTGTCGGCCCGCTACATTTCCGACCGGAAACTGCCGGACAAGGCAATCGACGTGATCGACGAAACCGGTGCGGCGCAGATGTTGCTGCCAGCGTCCAAGCGCCGCAAGCTGATAACCGAAAAGGAAATCGAGGTCACCATCGCGACGATGGCCCGCATTCCCGCGAAGACGGTTTCCAAGGATGACGAGATGGTCCTCGCCAACCTTGAAAAGGAACTGCGCTCGGTTGTTTACGGTCAGGATATCGCCATCGAGGCTCTCGCCACGGCGATCAAGCTGGCGCGTGCCGGACTTCGCGAACCGAACAAGCCGATCGGCTCCTATGTCTTCTCCGGCCCGACGGGCGTGGGCAAGACGGAGGTGGCCAAGCAGCTTGCCGCCTCGCTTGGCGTCGAGATGCTACGGTTTGACATGTCGGAATATATGGAACGCCATACCGTGTCGCGTCTGCTCGGCGCACCTCCCGGTTATGTCGGCTTCGATCAGGGCGGTCTTCTGACCGACGGCGTCGACCAGCATCCGCATTCCGTGGTGCTGCTAGATGAAATCGAGAAGGCGCATCCGGATATCTACAACATCCTGTTGCAGGTGATGGACCACGGCTCGCTGACCGACCATAACGGCAAGAAGATCGACTTCCGCAACGTCATCCTCATCATGACGACCAATGCGGGTGCGTCCGAAATGGCGAAATCGGCGATCGGTTTCGGCTCTTCACGCCGCACGGGTGAGGATGAAGAGGCGATCAACCGCCTGTTCACGCCGGAGTTCCGCAACCGTCTGGATGCGATCATTCCGTTCTCGCCGCTGCCGACTGCCGTTATCCACAAGGTGGTGCAGAAGTTCGTCATGCAGCTGGAAACCCAGCTCTCCGAGCGCAACGTCACCTTCGACCTGCACGAAGACGCGATCTCCTGGCTGGCGGAAAAGGGTTACGACGAAAAGATGGGCGCACGCCCGCTGTCGCGCGTGATCCAGGAGCACATCAAGAAGCCGCTCGCCAACGAAATCCTCTTTGGCAAGCTCAAGAAGGGCGGCGTCGTCAGCGTCACCGTCGGCAAGAAGGATGACGGCTCCGACGGCCTCAAGCTTGAGGTTCTGCCGGAAACCGCGCCCGTTAAGCCGCAGCCGGAGGCCGAACTGAAGGCGGCCAAATCGCCGGGCAAGGCAAAGGCAAAAACTGCTTCCAAGGCGGCAAAAACCAAGGAAGAGGCGGATGTCCTTGTTGCCGAGGCCGATAAGTCCGATGAGGCCAGCAAGCCGCGGCGCAAGACCAATACGGTGCCGAAAGTGCCGAAGAAAAAATGATCACGGTCTTTGATCTATAAACCGGTGCCGGGCGAAAGCCCGGCATTTTCATGTATGAAATGCGTCGCGTTTTACCTGATACCTGCGGCGCGTTTCATTTTTGTTTCATGCATGACGTTACCCCGAGGCCACGGCATTTTCGGGCGACATGCTCGAGTGGGTCAGCAATGCACACTGCCGACAGCGATACCATCCCATTGCGCGGCTGGTTTTTCCGGGGGATGCGGGGCATATTCTCGCTGCCCTCGCTCATTCTCATGACATCTTTCGTCGGTTTCAGCGCTTTCGCACTCGAATCCGGGGTTGCGCGCGGCGAAGCCGTGTTCATGACGCTTGCCATCTGGGCCTTGCCGGCCAAGATGATCCTGATCGGTTCCATGGTCGGCGGCGCCAACCTCGCCGCCTGTTTTCTGGCGGTGACGCTGTCTTCGGTCCGCATGATGCCGATGGTCGCCTCCATCGTTCCGGAAATGCGTGGCGCGAAGACGCCGACATGGATTTTACTGTTCCTCTCACACTTCGTTGCAATCACCGCCTGGGTCTTTGCCACGCAGAATCTTTCCAAGGTGCCGCGTGAAGCCCGCGCCGCCTGGTTTGCCGGTTTTGGTATTACGCTCACCGTGGTCAATGCCATCATCGTCGGCCTGTGTTACGGCATCGTCGCCGCCTTTCCGCCTCTCGTCGCCGGCGTGCTGTTTTTTCTCACACCGGTCTATTTCGTGGCATCGATCTGGGCTTCGGCCCGTCATTCCGTCGTCAAGGTCGCCTTCGTCATCGGCGTCATCGCCGGACCCGCCTTCGCGGTGATTGCGCCGGAATTCGACATTCTCTATGCCGGGATCGGCGGCGGTACGGCGGCCTATCTGATCGACCGCCTCGTGTTTCGTCGCCGGATAAAGCCCGTCTCGCCGGAGAGCGAACCATGGGGACCGAACATTGGTGGGCACCCTATCTTTTCATCGCGATTGCCGGCTGGCTGGCGACCGATCTCTGGCGCTGGCTCGGCGTTCTCGCCGGTAACCGCCTGAAGGAAGATTCCGAGGCCCTGCACTGGGTAAGGGCGGGTGCCACCGCACTCGTCATGGCCGTCCCCGCCAAGCTGATCGTCTTTCCAACCGGTACACTTGAGGCGTCACCCCTATGGCTGCGCATTGGAGCCGCCACGCTCGGTTTCATCGCATTTCTGCTGGCGGGCCAGCGGGTCATCGTCGGTGTGGCGGTTCCGATCCTGCTTCTGGCGGGTGGATTGTTCGCACTCGGTTTCTGATGCTCGCTTTATCCGAATATTAAGCTCATTGCCCTACTTTGCCGCTGGTTGAAACAGGGACCGGAATTCAATGCGACTCTTTGCGGCAGAGCGTCTTGTACTTGGATTTATCGCAACATTATTCGTTATCGATGCGGTATTGATTGCGATCAAAGGCATTCGTGTCGATTACGCCGGATATCTTCTGTGCGTTCTGGCAGGCGTCGGCGTTTTTATCCTCGGTCAGCTATATCGCACTAGCGGGCGCGATCTTCGCATCGCAGTCGCCCTGATTTCTGGCGGGCTATTCATCCTGTTCACGCTTGCCGCTTCGATTTTCAACTACATGTTCCTACCTGTCGCCTTTCCAGCGATTGATCATGTGCTTTTCGGTGTGGATGCAGCGTTTGGCTACAGTTGGACGGGCGTCGTCTTGTGGGCGGCAACCCATCCATGGATCGGAACCGGACTGTTTTTCGTCTATGCCTCATCGTTGCCGCAGCTTCTGGTGATCGTCCTTACGCTCGGCTTCACCGGCAACCAGCGGATGCTGCACCACTTTCTGGTGACGGGAGTGCTGGGGGCGTTTGCATGTATCGTCTTTTGGATATTCTTCCCGACATTCGGACCTTCAGCCTATGTGCAATTGCCGCAGTGGGTATCACAGGCTATCCCCCTGGCCGTTGATAATAATTACGGCCAAGAGTTGAACCGCCTTATAACCGAGGGAGTGGTCTATCTTTCTCCCAAAAATGTCCTGGGGCTGATCGGCTTTCCATCGTTTCATATCTTCATGGCGGCAATGTCAGTCTGGTTCATGCCGCGTCACTGGGCGGTGATGGCAGCGATCTTGCCGATAAACCTGTTGATGCCGCTGGCCGTTCTTGTTCAGGGTGGACACCATCTTTCGGATGTTTTCGGCGGTCTCGCTGCTTTTGTCGTCATTTGTGCTGTATCGTCCCGCCTGCTCAACCGGCTGTCGGCAAGGGAACTGACCGAAGCGGCGGCCGCCTCCCGTATTCAGATCGTCGCGGCAGAATAATTGCGACGCGTTTCGCTCTCCCGGGCTTCCGCAACAAGCCAGTCCGATAATATGCGGGCCGGAGCGGTCATCTCTTCTGCTTCCATCAGCCAGTAATATTTCTCCGTATCGGCGGCCCGGTCGAAAAGCACGGTCAGTCGACCGTTGGCAATCTCGTCGTGAAGAAGCGCCGTCGGGCAAAGGCCGACGCCTTGTCCGGCTTTGAGTGCGGTCACGAGCAGATTGAAATCCGCGAAAACGGGGCCGGCATTATCGGGGAGGGATATCCCGTCGGCTGCGAACCAGTTCTGCCATGCCGTTTCGGTATCGTCATGTAGCAATTCCGCTCGCAACAGGCTGTCAACGTCGTCGAAAGGACCGAATTCGGCGGCATAGCTTGGCGCGCATGTCGGCCGGGTCTCAGCGCTAAAGAGAGCTACGGCATTTTCCCCGGAGACCACCCCATGCCCTATGGTAAGATCGGCCGGCACTGCATGATGCGCTCCGGAATAGCTGATGGATACCTGGATATCCGGGTAAAGCGCCCGGAAGCGGGGCAGGCGGGGAGTCAGAAAATGCGCCACGACGGAGGGCAGGCTGGCAAGGCGGACGGTCATGCGGTCACGGCCGCAGCTGATCCGCTCTGCGCCGGAGGCGATCTGCCGCAGGCCTGACGAAACCGTAAGACCGAATTCCCGGCCGGCCGGGGTGAGCCTCACGCCTCTGGCATGCCGCTCGAACAGGGCCACGCCAAGCCAGGCCTCCAGATTGCGCACATGCTGGCTCACGGCAGCCGCCGTCATGCCGAGTTCCTGCCCGGCTAGAGAAAAACTCGTTCTTCTGGCGGCGGCTTCGAATGCGCGGAGGGGGGCAAGGGGAGGCAGCTTCATGATTGCCAAGGCTAAGTCAGACTTGGCCTGAGCGCAAGAAAAACCCGTCTTGTCAGGCGGATATTCCTGACGCAATTTCGCATCGGTATTTTCATCGCTCAGAGGATTTCATGACCCCCATGCCCGTCGCCGAACCCGCTGACGCCGCTGCGCGCCGCGCCGTCCGTCCCGTTGTCGTTTATCCGAACGGCACGCTTGAGACGCCGGACCTCGCGCGCATGGCGCAGGCAAAGAATGGCATGGAAAAGATCGATGAGGTCATCGTGCCGCCGCGTGACGGTCGCGCCTTTCATGTGCCGAAGGGACATTTCTTTCGCATCGTGAGCATTGAAGGTCCGCAGGTGGGAGACCTGAACCTCTGGAACGCCCATGATCTGACCGAGCGGTTTTTCAGCGGCAAGACCCGCGCCCTGCACGCCACCCACGTTTCGGTCGGCAATCGGCTTTGGAGCAACCTGCCATCGCTGCGGCCAATGGCGACCATCACGCACGACACGCTGTCATGGTATGGCTTCGACGAAGACGGCGGCGGCGTGCATGACGTGATCGGCACCCGCTGCGATCCCTATACCAACAGGCTTTTGAGCGGCGGCGACTATCACCATTGCTGTCATTCGAACCTGACGAATGCGCTCGCCGCGGCCAAGGGCCTGTCGTTCGCGGAGGCTGAGCCGCATGTGCACGACGTGCTGAACGTGTTCATGTGCACGGGCTTTACCCGCGACACGCATCAATATTTCATGAAGGCGAGCCCGGTGCGGCCGGGAGATTATCTGGAGCTTTTTGCGGAGATCGATCTTATCGGCGCACTTTCCGCCTGCCCGGGCGGCGATTGCAGCGCCACGCATTCCAGCGATACGGCGGCCTGTTATCCGTTGAAGGTGGAGATATTCCGGCCGGATATGGCGGTGCTTGAAGGCTGGCCATGGCCGCAGAGGAATGCGTATCAGCCTGTGGAATGATGATAAGCACCACCGCCGTCATGCCGGACTAGATCCGGCATCCAGTCACGGCGCGTCGGCGCCGTAAGGATAGTCTTTGCGATCAAGGACTTGATCGCGCTGGACCCCGGATCCAGTCCGGGGTGACGATCTGCGGAAGCTGCGGTTTTGCCAGACGCGTTGGCGTCTTGGCACGCATCACGAAGCAAGCGCAGCCTTTATCTTCGCCGCGTGGGCCTTCAGTACCTCGCCATCGGCCATCACGCCGGAATGCGGCTTCAACGGCTCGCCTTCCTTGCGCGGAATGACGTGGAAATGCAGATGGAAAACGGTCTGTCCGGCCGCCGGCTCATTGAACTGGGCGACGAAGACGCCGTCTGCATCGAAGGCTTCCTTGGCCGCGACGGCCAGTTTCTGCACCACGGGAATTGTCCTTGCCAGAACCTCGGGGTCGGCATCGAGCAGATTGCGCGAGCCGGTCTTGGGAACGACGAGCAGATGGCCGGGGGCCTGCGGCATCACATCCATGAAAGCAAGCGTATGCTCGTCTTCGTAAAGCTTGTGGCTCGGAATTTCGCCACGCAGGATTTTTGCGAAGATATTGTTGTCGTCATAGGCGCTGGCCGTCATCGTGATCTCTCCTCGTAGCGGACTATACGTCCGGTTCCTGTCTCTCGCCCTTGCGGAAGGGCGTGTGTTCATCAAGATAATCGCCGATATGTTCGACCTCTTCGCGTTCGCGCTGAAGATAATCGGCAATGGCGCGGCGCAGGCCCGGATGGGCGATGAAATGCGCCGAATGGGTGGTCACCGGCACGTAACCACGCGCCAGCTTGTGCTCGCCCTGGGCGCCCGCTTCCACCCGTTTCAACCCCTTCGCCAGCGCAAAATCGATTGCCTGATGGTAACAGACCTCGAAATGCAGGAAGGGATGATCCTCGATGCAGCCCCAATGGCGACCATAAAGCGCATCCGAGCCTATGAAGTTGATTGCCCCCGCAATATAGCGCCCATCGCGTTTCGCCATCACCAGCAGCACATCATCGGCCATGCGCTCGCCGATCAGCGAATAGAACTCCCGCGTGAGATAAGGCCGGCCCCATTTGCGGCTGCCGGTATCCATGTAGAAGGCGAAGAACTGGTCCCAGATGTCTTCGGTGAGGTCGCTTCCGGTCAACCAGTCGATCTCGATACCGTGTTCCAGCGCCGCACGGCGTTCCTTTTTCAGCCCCTTTCGCTTGCGCGAAGAAAGGGCATCGAGAAAATCATCGTGGTCGCGATAGCCATCATTGATGAAGTGGAACTGTTGGTCTGTCCTGTGCAGGAAATCGCGGGGCAGAAGAGCAGACAGATCGTCTTCTTCGAGAAACGTGACATGGGCGGAAGAGACGCCGATCTTTTCGGTCACCTGGGCGAGGCCGGAGGCAAGAAGCGGTTTAAAGCGCGTTTCGTCCACCGCTTCGGAAACGAGCAGGCGTGGCCCGGTTGCCGGCGTGAAGGGCACCGAGCATTGCAGCTTCGGATAATAGTGGCCGCCGGCCCGCTCGAAAGCATCCGCCCAGCCGTGGTCGAAGACGTATTCGCCCTTGCTGTGGTTTTTCAGATAGGCCGGCACTGCGCCGACGAGCACACCGGAGGCATTTTCGAGAAGAAGATGGTGGCCAAGCCAGCCGGTCTTGGCTGTCGCTGACCCTGACTCTTCCATGGATGATAAAAATTCATGGGAGATAAAAGGGTTGTAGTATTTTCCTGATGTATTGCGCGATGTTCCGGAAAGCCGTTTCCAGCTTTCCGGATCGATATCCCCAAAGGATTGCGCAATGCTGATGGAATAGTCTTCTGTCATGCCGTCGCGGATGGGTTCTCTCTAGGGTCGAAACCTTCGAATGTCATCTGGTCCGCATATTTATAGGTAGTCTCGCGCGCATTTTCATCCCTGACCGTCCAGGTAATCACCGGAAGCCCGAGTTTTCTTTGCGCCTCGATAAAGCTGTTGGGCAGATGACCCCAATGATAGGAAATGAAATCGAGCCCCAGCTGCATCGCTTCATCATGTTTGAAGAAGTCTTCCGGCTTGTCGCCTTCGGCGGTGAGGCCCAGCGGCCAGGGTGAACCCGCAGCCTTCAGGTCCTTCAGCAGGTGATGGTCGAAGCTCATCAGCGCCACATGGCCCTTATAGCCTTCGAGGTCCTCCAGAACCGCCTCGGCAAAACCGTCATCGACGCCTTCGCCGGCACGGCCCTTGAGCTCGATCACCAGCGGCACCTTGCCGGCGCAGAGCGCCAGAAGCTGCTTGAGGATAGGCACGCGGTCCTTGGTCTGCCCGACGGCAAGAAGGGACAGCTCGGCCGATGTGCGTTCGCGCACGTCGCCCTTGATGCCCGTCAGGCGGGCCATGTCGTCGTCGTGAAAAATCACCGGAACGCTGTCGGCTGCCAGCTGAACGTCGCATTCGATGGCGAAACCGGCCTCGATGGCGCGGGAAAAGGCGGAAAGCGTGTTTTCCCAGACCGCCTTGTTGAGATCATGATAACCGCGATGGGCGACAGGCTCAGCCGTCAGCCAGGAAAGCTTGAGCGTCATACGTCGATTTCCACGATGGCGTCGATTTCGACTGATGCGTTGAAGGGCAGGCAGGCCATGCCGACGGCGGCGCGGGCATGTTTGCCGGCATCACCGAGAACATTGGCGAGAAGATTGGAGGCGCCATTGATGACGAGATGCTGTTCCACGAACTCCGGAACCGAGGCAACAAAGCCATTCAGCTTGATGACACGGCGGATTTTCGAGAGGTCACCATTCAAAGCGGCCTTGACCTGTGCGAGAATGTTGACGGCGCATAATTCGGCCGCGCGCTGGGCGCCTGGCACGTCGACATCGCGGCCAACGAGGCCCGTCACCGCAATCTTGCCTGATTCCATCGGCAGTTGACCCGATACATAAAGAAGATTGCCGCTGATGGTGAACGGAACGTAGTTTGCGGCTGGCGCCGCGGCGACGGGAAGCGTGAAGCCAAGTTCCTTGAGGCGGCCTTCGATGACGTCCGACATTTTCGTCTCCGGTTTTGTTGTAAATCCTTCAAGAATCCGGCATTCAGAAGATGTTGATCCAAAAGCCGGGCGGTTGCTTGTACAATATGAGCGGCGAGTCCAACAGGAGATATTGCATGTTTGTCAGGACGCTTGGTTTCGTTGCCGCAACAGGGCTTATGACCGGCCTGTCAAGCGCTGCCAATGCCTTGCCCGTCACGGTTCCGGATCTCGTCGCCCACCGCGCCGTCTACGATCTCGAACTCAAGGATGCGTCGGATCGCTCCGGCATCGAGGGCATGACCGGCCGCATGGTCTATGAATTCACCGGCTCATCCTGTCAGGGTTACAAGACCGATTTCCGTTTCGTGACGCAGATCAACACCGGCGACGCCGTGCGCATGACCGACCAGCAGACCACGACTTTCGAAGACCTTGCCGCGAAGAAATTCACCTTCGAGACCAAATCCTACACCGACGACAAGCTGGACAAGGAAGTGCAGGGGGCCGCAACCGACAGCACCGAGGGCGTGAAGGTCGATCTGACCCGGCCGGATGCCCGCCAGATCAGTCTCGTCGCCAGCGAATTCCCGACACAGCACATGTTTCAGGTCATCGAACATGCGAAACAGGGAAAGCGCATTTTCGAATCCCGGATATTCGACGGTTCTGATGATGGCGACGAAAGCCTGATCACCTCCACGCTGGTCGGCAAGTCGCAAATGCCGAAGGATGGCGATGCCGACGCCGGCAAGGCGGGCGAATTCGCCAAGGCTGCCTTCTGGCCGGTAACGATCGCCTATTACAACGACAAGACCGGCACTGACGCCCTGCCGATCTACCGCATGTCGTTCAAGCTTTACGAAAACGGAATCACCCGCGATCTGACGATGGATTACGGCGATTTCGTCCTGACGGGAAAGCTTGCGAAGCTCGATATTCTCAAGCCCGAAACCTGCGAAAACAAGCCGGTTCGCTGAAACGCGGCTATTTCGCCGGTTTTTTCGCATAAATGCTTGCATTTTCACGCGGGCGACTGTATGCGGCTCACCATTCCACACGCGAAGCTTGGGATGTTCCGGGAGAAATCCGGTCCGTTCCGCCCGGTGGTGTCGATGAAAATCGGCGCTGTTCGCTTCGCGGGGGTTAAACCGGAAAAGGAGTAACAAGGCATGGCATTGCCCGATTTTTCTATGCGTCAGCTTCTGGAAGCTGGTGTTCACTTCGGCCACCAGACGCACCGCTGGAACCCGAAGATGAAGCCGTACATCTTCGGCGATCGTAACAACATCCACATCATCGACCTGGCTCAGACCGTTCCGATGCTGTCGCGCGCCCTTCAGGTCGTGTCCGACACCGTTGCCCGTGGCGGCCGCGTTCTGTTCGTCGGCACCAAGCGTCAGGCGTCCGAAATCATCGCCGACAGCGCAAAGCGTTCGGCCCAGTACTACGTCAACTCCCGCTGGCTCGGCGGCATGATGACCAACTGGAAGACCATTTCGAACTCGATCCAGCGTCTGCGCAAGGTTGACGAAATCCTGAACTCGGAAGGCTCCGGCTACTCCAAGAAGGAACGCCTGAACCTTGAGCGCGAGCGCGAAAAGCTTGAAAAGGCTCTCGGCGGTATCCGCGATATGGGCGGCGTTCCGGACCTGATGTTCATCATCGACACCAACAAGGAAAAGATCGCGATCGAAGAAGCCAAGCGTCTTGGCATTCCGGTCGTTGCGATCATCGACAGCAACTGCGACCCGGACCATATCGACTACCCGATCCCGGGTAACGACGATGCTTCGCGCGCCATCTCGCTCTACTGCGACCTGATTGCCCGCGCTGCCATCGACGGTATTGCCCGTCAGCAGGGTGCTTCCGGCCGCGACATCGGCGCTTCTGAAGAAGCTCCGATCGAGCCCGCTCTCGAAGACGAGGCTGGCGCCTGATTTAGGCCCTGTCTGGCGGCGATTTCTTAATCGCCGTCTCCTCGACCAGGATATGACAAGGCCGTCAAAGACCTTCAATGGGTTGACGGCCTTGTTCGTTTCAAGCGCTCCGCCACGTTTTTTGGAAACCGCTGGCGTCTGACGTGGTTGAAACGCAAGGCAGTCTTCATAACGCTGTCACACTTCGGCGGCACCCATCATTTCGATGTATGGAGACGCCGCAGCACTTGGGAATGCGCATGCCCCTTTCCTGAAATCCTCTTCGGTTTCAAAGGGTGTGCGGCCGGGTACAGTCATCACCCAGAACTTCGGCACGGCAAATTCCGCCGGCTGACCGATCGAACCGATAAGAGGCAAACAATGACCGAAATCACAGCCGCAATGGTGAAGGAACTGCGCGAGAAGTCTGGCGCAGGCATGATGGACTGCAAGAAGGCTCTTGCTGAGACCAATGGCGACATGGAAGCGGCGATCGACTGGCTGCGCGCCAAGGGCATCGCAAAGGCCGACAAGAAGTCCGGCCGTACGGCTGCCGAAGGTCTGGTCGGCGTTGCCACCATGGGTCACAAGGCTGTTGTTGTCGAGCTGAACTCCGAAACCGACTTCGTTGCCCGCAACGATGCGTTCCAGGACCTCATCCGCGGTATCGCCCAGGTTGCCCTCACCACCGACGGCACCGTTGACGCTGTTTCCGCTGCGACCTATCCGGCAACCGGCAAGTCCGTTTCCGACAGCATCAAGGACGCGATCGCGACGATCGGTGAAAACATGACGCTGCGCCGCTCGGCTGCACTCGAAGTGCCGCACGGTGTTGTTGCGACCTACATCCAC
The DNA here is from genome assembly GCF_001541315.1 of Agrobacterium tumefaciens str. B6. Classification (GTDB taxonomy): domain Bacteria; phylum Pseudomonadota; class Alphaproteobacteria; order Rhizobiales; family Rhizobiaceae; genus Agrobacterium; species Agrobacterium radiobacter. Next base: position 547,166 of record NZ_LMVK01000012.1, read on the forward strand.
AACGCTGCCGGCGACGGCATCGGCAAGCTCGGCGTTCTCGTTGCCCTGAAGTCGGACGGCGACAAGGCCGTTCTGAACTCGATCGGCCGCCAGGTTGCCATGCACATCGCTGCGACCAACCCGCTCGCCATCCGCGCTGAAGAAGTCGACGCTGCCGTGGCCGAGCGCGAGCGCAACGTCTTCATCGAACAGGCCCGCGAATCCGGCAAGCCGGAAGCCATCATCGAAAAGATGGTTGATGGCCGCATGCGCAAGTTCTTCGAAGAAGTCGCCCTTCTGTCGCAGGCTTTCGTCATCAACCCCGACATCACTGTCGGCGCTGCCGTCAAGGAAGCCGAAAAGGAAGCCGGCGCGGCTATCGAAGTGACGGGCATGGTTCGCCTGCTGCTCGGCGAAGGCGTCGAGAAGGAAGAAAGCGATTTCGCAGCAGAAGTCGCCGCAGTCGCCAAGGGCTGATTATATTTACCCAATCTTGGGAAAACGGGAGGGCATCGCGTGACAACGCGGTGCCCTTCGTGTATCCGCGTTTCGGTTACATTTCCGAGGAGTCATGATGTCTTCCAAGCCGATCTACAAACGTGTTCTTCTCAAGGCTTCCGGCGAAGCCCTTATGGGCGATCAGGGTTTCGGTATCGATGTGGCGGTTGGAGACCGTATCGCCTCCGATATTGCCGAGGCGAGGGCGATGGGCGTTGAAGTCGGCGTTGTCGTCGGCGGTGGCAATATTTTCCGCGGCGTTGCCGTGGCGTCCAAGGGCGGTGATCGCGTTACCGGCGACCATATGGGCATGCTGGCCACCGTCATCAACGCGCTGGCGCTCGCAACCTCCCTGCGCAAGCTCAGCATTGACACCGTCGTTCTGTCCGCAATTGCGATGCCGGAAATCTGTGAGAGCTTCTCGCAGCGTGCAGCGCTCCACCATCTGGCGCAGGGCCGTGTGGTGATTTTTGCCGGCGGCACGGGCAACCCCTTCTTCACAACCGATTCCGCTGCAGCGCTGCGCGCCGCGGAAATGGGCGCGGAAGCAATCTTCAAGGGCACCCAGGTGGACGGCATCTATTCCGCCGATCCGAAAAAGGACCCGACAGCCACCCGTTTCGACGAGCTGACCCACAGCGAAGTGCTCGGCAAGGGACTGGCGGTCATGGATATCGCAGCTGTCGCGCTTGCCCGCGAGAATCACATCCCGATCATTGTTTTCTCGATCCACGAGAAGGGCGGTTTCGCGCAGATATTGACCGGCGGTGGCCGCAAGACCATCGTGCACGACAAGTAATCAAAAAAGACGCCGCCCCCTGGGCGAATTCCGGCCACAGCCGACAGAGACGGAGTATCAAGATGAGTGGTATTGACCTCAACGATATCAAGCGCCGCATGGATGGCGCCATCAACGCATTCAAGAGCGATATCGCATCGCTGCGCACCGGCCGGGCTTCGGCAAACATTCTCGATCCGGTCACCATTGAAGCTTACGGTTCGCGTGTGCCGCTCAACCAGGTCGCAAACATCACGGTTCCGGAGCCGCGGATGCTCGGGGTCAACATCTGGGACAAGTCGATGGTCAATGCCGTCGATCGCGCGATCCGCGAATCCAATCTCGGCCTCAACCCGATCGTCGATGGTCAGAACCTCAGAATTCCGCTGCCTGAACTGAACGAAGAGCGCCGCAAGTCGCTCGTCAAGGTCGCTCATGATTATGCCGAAAAGTCCAAGGTCGCGATTCGCCATGTGCGCCGCGACGGCATGGATGGTCTGAAAAAAGCCGAAAAGGATGGTGACATCGGTCAGGACGAAAGCCGTGGACAGTCGGAAAAGGTGCAGAAAATGACCGACGACACGATTTCGGAAATTGACCGCTTGCTTGCCGAGAAGGAAAAGGAAATCATGCAGGTCTGATATCGCTTGCGATAGACCTGTATTTTATTCGTTTTAATTCCGCGCTGCCCTGTTACTGGATCGATATGCCGACGACGACACGTTCCTCCATACCCGAGCACGTCGCCATCATCATGGATGGCAATGGACGCTGGGCAAAGCAGCGCGGTCTTCCGCGCGTGATGGGGCATCGCCGCGGGGTGGAGGCCGTACGCGAGACCGTGCGCGCGGCCGGTGATTGCGGAATACGCTATCTCACGCTGTTTGCCTTCTCGTCGGAAAACTGGCGCAGGCCCGAATCCGAGGTGAGTGACCTGATGGGGCTTTTGAAGGCTTTCATCCGGCGTGACCTTGCCGAACTGCATCGCGAAAATGTCCGCGTGCGGATCATCGGTGACCGGCAGGGGCTGAAGACCGACATACGCTCTCTCCTCGAAGAGGCGGAGCAGATGACGGCTGGCAATACCAAGCTGACGCTGGTGATCGCCTTCAACTATGGAAGCCGTGACGAGATTGCGCGCGCGACGGTGGCAATCGCCCGCGATGTCGCCGAAGGCCGGCTCGATGCCGCTTCGATCACGCCGGAGATGATTTCGGCCCGGCTTGACACGTCGGGCATGCCGGATCCGGATCTTATCATCCGCACCAGTGGCGAAGAGCGCCTGTCGAACTTCCTGCTCTGGCAGGCCGCTTATTCTGAGTTCCTCTTCGTTCCCGAATATTGGCCCGACTTCGACCGCCAGCGATTCTTCTCCGCAATCGAGCAATATGCAACGCGTGACCGCCGCTTTGGTGCACTCACCGAGCAGGTTGCCGTGGCAGGCGCCTGATGAGCCGTGAACTCAGACTGCGGATCGTCTCCGCAATCGTCATGGCAGCGGTCATTCTGGCCGCGACCTGGTATGGCGGCATTCTGTTCCGCATCGTCGCGGGTCTTCTGGCGATCCTCATCTATTATGAATGGTCGACGATTACCCGGCTGTCGGAGGCCAACCCGACCGGCAATGCCTGGGGCTGGTTCGCGGTCGCCGTTATCGCCGGCAACACGATTTTCGGCGAATCCTCGCTCGATCTGCCGCTTTTATCCGGCTTCACGCTGACCGCAGCCCTGTTTCCGGTTTTGCGCGGCAGGAACTGGTGGCTGGTGGGTGGCATTTTTTATGCGGGTCTGAGCGGCATATCGCTGGCGGCCATTCGCGGTGATGAGCTGACGGGCTTCGTGTCCATCCTTTTCATCTTCGCCGTTGTCTGGTCGACGGATATTCTCGCCTATTTCGTTGGACGCGCCATTGGCGGGCCGAAGCTTGCGCCTTCGATTTCGCCCGGCAAGACCTGGTCGGGTGCGATCGGCGGGGCAGTGGCGGCTGTGATCGGCGGCGGCGCGGTGTCCATGGCCTATCACGGCAGAATCAGCCTGCTGGTGCTGGGGCTCGCGTTCATCCTGTCGGTATTCAGCCAGATCGGTGATCTCTTTGAATCCTTCGTGAAACGACGTTTCCAGGTCAAGGATTCCAGCCATCTCATTCCGGGCCATGGCGGCTTCATGGACCGTGTTGACGGTCTTGTTTTCGCCTGCTTTACGGTATTCCTCATTGCTTTCGTGCATGCGGCGGCAACCGGTGACGTGCCCGGATCGGGCGGCGGTCTGTTGCCGGGTTTCTGAGCGGCGCGAAAGGTCACGACATAAAGGGCAGATTGTCATGAACACAGTAATGGCGGCGCCCGGCTTTCTGACCGGCTATATCGTGCCCTTCATCCTGGTGCTGTCCCTGCTCGTTTTTGTCCATGAAATGGGCCACTATCTGGTCGGGCGCTGGTGCGGCATCCGTTCCACGGCATTTTCCATCGGCTTCGGCCCGGAGCTGATCGGTTTCACCGACAAGCGTGGTACGAGATGGAAGATTTCCGCGATCCCGCTCGGCGGTTACGTCCAGTTCTTCGGGGATGAGGATGCCGCCAGCAAACCGGATAGTTCCGGCCTGTCGCATATGTCGCTGGAGGGGAGGGCGCAGACGCTTTCAGGCGCAAAGCTGTGGAAAAGAGCGGCCACGGTTGCTGCGGGCCCGATCGCAAATTTCATTCTCGCCATTCTCATCTTCGCGGTGCTTTTCGGCATTTATGGCCGGATGATTGCCGATCCAGTCGTGGCGGAAGTGCGCGAAAACAGCGCTGCCGCCGCAGCTGGCGTGCGGCCCGGCGACCGACTGGTCGCGATCGATGGCGAAAAGGTGATGACTTTCGAGGATGTCCGTCGTTACGTCGGCATCCGCCCGGGCACGCCGATCACCGTAACTGTCGAAAGGGCAGGCGAGGAGCTGAAGCTGCCGATGGTTCCGACGCGCACGGAAACCACTGACCAGTTCGGCAACAAGCTGGAAATGGGCATTATCGGCATCGTCACCGACCAGACCAGCGGCAATTTCCGCCACATCGAATATTCGCCGACCGAGGCGCTGGTTGAGGGCGTGCGCGAAACCGGCCACGTCATTACCGGCACCTTCAACTATATCGGCAACCTCGTGACCGGCCGCATGAATGCCGATCAGCTGGGCGGTCCGGTGCGTGTCGCGCAGGCGTCCGGCCAGATGGCGACGCTCGGCATTTCCGCCGTTATCCAGCTTGCCGCAGTCCTTTCCGTTTCGATCGGTCTGCTGAACCTGATGCCCGTCCCGGTTCTGGACGGCGGCCATCTGGTGTTTTACGCGATCGAGGCCATTCGCGGCAGGCCGCTCGGCGCGGGCGCGCAGGAAGTCGCGTTCCGTATCGGCATGATGATGATTTTGGGTCTTATGGTTTTTGCAACATGGAATGATATCAGCAGCTTGATCGGCTGAGGATTGTGTTTTAACGGTTTTGTTAGTTGTTTGTTTACCTTGTTTTTATGCCGAAGTGGCGAATGCGCCACTCTGGATCACGAAGTAAACAGAATTTAACGTTCTGACTTGCTTGTAGGGGAAAAGCAGGTAAAACGACGCACATGGCCGGAGTCGGGTTCCGCCCGCTGAGGGACAACGTAAAAAGGTAAGAATTGAAATGAAGGCTGGTTCAAGATTTTTGAACGCGGTGTCGGCGGTTGCGCTGTCTGCTGGTGTTTCTTCGGTTGCGGGCCTTGGCGTGCTTGCCTCTGCTGGTGTTGCGAATGCAGCCGTCATCAGCAAGATCGATGTTCGCGGGGCCGAGAGGTCCGGTGCGGACTCCGTGCGCTCCAACATCACCATTGCGCCGGGTAAGAACTTTTCCAATTCGGATATCGATGAATCGGTGAAGCGTCTTTACGCCACCGGTTACTTCTCGAATGTCTCCATGCGCGTTTCCGGCAGCACGCTGGTCGTCACTGTTAACGAGAACCAGCTGGTCAACCAGGTGGTCTTCAACGGTAACCGCAAGATCAAGGACGACAAGCTCGCCGGCGTCGTGCAGACACAGGCGCTTGGCCCCTTCAATCAGGCTATCGTGACGGCGGATATCGCCCGCATCAAGGAAGCCTATGCCGCGATCGGCCGTAGTGACGTCGAAATCACCACGCAGACCGTTTCCGTCGGTCAGGGCCGTGTGAACATTGCTTTCGTCATCAATGAAGGCGAGCGCACGAAGATCGGCCGTATCGATTTCGTCGGCAACAATGCCTACAGCGATGGTCGTCTGGCCGCCGTCATCAATACCAAGAAGTCCAACATGCTGTCGTTCCTGACGCGTAAGGACGTTTATAACGAGGACAAGCTGCGCGCCGACGAAGAGGCGCTGCGCCAGTTCTATTACAACCGCGGTTACGCCGACTTCCGGGTCGTGTCCTCCGAGGCGGTGCTGGACGAGTCCAAGAACGAATACACCGTCTCCATCACGGTCGATGAAGGTCAGCGTTATAACTTCGGCAACGTTGCGGTCGAATCGACCGTTCCGGGCGTCGATGGTTCCGAACTTCAGGGCCTCGTGGAAACCCGTCAGGGTGGCAGCTACAGCGCCAAGGAAGTTCAGCAGAGCATGGAAGCGATTTCCAAGCGCGTGGCCGGCGAAGGTTATCCCTTTGCCCGCGTAACGCCGCGCGGCGACCGTGACATGGCTGGCAACACCATCGGCGTAACCTATATCGTCGATCAGGGCGAGCGCGCCTATGTCGAGCGCATCGAAATCCGTGGCAACACCCGTACGCGTGACTACGTCATTCGTCGCGAGTTCGATATCTCCGAAGGCGACGCGTTCAACCAGACGGTCATCACGGCTGCAAAGCGCCGTCTCGAGGCGCTCGGCTATTTCTCGAAGGTCAATATCTCGACCGCCGGCGGCAGCGCGCCTGACCGCGTCGTGATTGTTGTCGATGTGGAAGACCAGTCGACGGGTTCGTTCGGTATCGGTGCGGGTTACTCGCAGAACGACGGCGTTCTGCTCGAAGCCTCCATCGAAGAAAAGAACTTCCTCGGTCGTGGACAGTACATTCGTCTCGCCGCTGGTGCGGGTGAAGACGATGCACGTAGCTACACGCTGTCCTTCACCGAGCCTTACTTCCTCGGCTATCGTCTTGCCGCAGGTTTCGACCTGTTCAAGAGCCAGAGCCGCAGCGAAGATTATTACGACTACGACGAGCAGGGTTTCGCGCTGCGTGTAACCGCGCCGATTACCGAAGATCTCTCGACGACGTTCAAGTACACCTACAAGCAGCTCAACTATGATGGCGAAGGCGACTGGGAAACCGGCAGCAATCTTGCCGCGCCTTATAAAGACCTGATCCGTGGCGGTGACTGGACGCAGTCCATCATTTCGAACACGCTGAACTACAATACGCTCGACGACCGCAACATGCCGCGTGAAGGCTGGCAGGCTGCTCTGACGAACGAATTTGCAGGCCTCGGCGGCGATTCTGAATATTACAAGATCTACGCCAAGGCTCGTTTCTTCTATACGCTGTCTGACGAATACGATGTCATCGGCTCGCTCACGGGTCAGGCCGGTCACGTAGTGCCGACGGGCGACAATCTGCTGGTCTTCGATCAGTTCAAGTTCGGCGGCCGTCAGGTTCGCGGCTTCAAGAACGACGGTATCGGTCCGCGTATCGGCTCCGACTCCATCGGCGGCACGACCTATTTCGCCGCGTCTGCTGAAGTCACGGCTCCGATGCCTGGCGTTCCGGAAGATTTCGGTCTGCGCCTCGCAGGCTTCGTTGATGCCGGCACGCTCTATGGCAACAAGGTTGCCAACAGCGCAGGTGTGAAGGACGACAACTCCATCCGTGCATCCGCTGGTATCGGCGTGATGTGGGCGTCGCCCTTTGGTCCGATCCGAGTCGACTACGCGGTACCGATCGCCAAGGAAGACTACGACGAGGAACAGCGTTTCCGGTTTGGCATGTCCAACACTTTCTGATATCGGCAGTCCAGAACTGCAACTTTGAACGTTCTGGAGTTTCCGGCTGATGGAATACAATGCCTTTTTTCCGCCCCACGAGGGACTGCGATTGAAAGATATCGCAGATCATTTTGGGGCGGAACTGTCTGACGATGCGGCGGGAGAACGGATTATCAGGTCCGTTTCGCCGGTCTATAGGGCAAAGCCCGATCAGCTCTGCTATATTCTTTCGCGCAAGAGCCGCGATGAGCTGCAGACCTGCGAAGCTGGCGCCGTCATTTGTGATGCAGCGCTTGTAGACATGCTTCCGTCTCACACCCCCGCGCTGATATCGAAAAACCCCCACACCCTTTTTGCGCAGGTCGGTGCATTGTTGCATCCTTCCGCCATGCGACCCGGTCCGATCGCGCGGATGGACGCCGAAATTTCCCATGCTGCCCATGTCGATCCATCCGCGAAACTGGAAGCGGGCGTCATTGTCGAGGCGCTTGCCGTGATCGGAGCCGGCGCCCATATTGGCGCTGGCACGCGGATTGGCCCCGGCGTCATCATCGGGCAGGATGTGCAGATAGGGCGTGATTGCACCATTGCGGGCGGCGCAAGCGTTCTTGCCGCGCTCATCGGTAATAATGTGATTATCCACAACGGCGCGCGCATCGGTCAGGACGGTTTCGGTTATGCCCCCGGTCCACGCGGCATGCTGAAGATCGTGCAGATCGGTCGTGTCATCATTCAGGACAATGTCGAGATTGGCGCCAACACCACGATCGATCGCGGCACCATGGATGACACGGTCATTGGCGAAGGCACCAAGATCGACAATCAGGTCCAGATTGGCCACAACGTTCGTATCGGCCGCCATTGCGGCATCGTCAGCAAGGTTGGCATTGCGGGCAGCACCCGCATCGGCGACGGTGTGATGATTGGCGGCGCGGCCGGCATCAATGGCCATATCAACATTGGCGACGGCGTGCAGATTGCGGCGATGAGCGGTGTTGTAGCGGACGTACCGGCAGGCGCCCGTTATGGCGGAACGCCTGCGCGTCCAATGAAATATTTCCTGCGCGACATGGCCGAAATTCTGGCACGCGCTGAAGGGCGTGATAAAAAAACAGGAGAGAAAAACAATGACTGAAGAAACGAAGACGACGCTCGGCGCGGCTGACATTCTGGAAGTCATGAAGCTTCTGCCGCATCGTTACCCATTCCTGCTGATCGACAAGATCATCGAGATCGATGGTAACAACTCGGCGATCGGCATCAAGAACGTCACGGTCAACGAACCGCATTTCACCGGCCATTTCCCGGATCGCCCGATCATGCCGGGCGTTCTGATCGTCGAAGCCATGGCGCAGACGGCAGGCGCGATCTGCGCCCGTAGCCAGGGTGAGGGCGGTTACCTCGTCTATTTCATGACCATCGACAATGCGCGCTTTCGTAGACCCGTCGTTCCCGGTGATCGTCTGGAAATCCACGTGGTCAAGCAGCGCCAGCGCGGCAATGTTTTTAAATTCCATTGCGAGGCGAAGGTGGACGGCGCGCTGGTGGCGGAAGCCGATGTCGGCGCCATGATGATCCCCGAGGACCAGCAATGAGCACGATTGCCGCCTCGGCCAGAATTCACCCGACGGCCGTCATCGAAGACGGCGCGGTGATCGGTGAAAACGTCGTCATCGGCGCGCTGAGCTATGTCGGCGCGAAAGTCACGCTGCATGACGGTGTCTGGCTGCACAATCACGCCGTTGTTTCCGGCCGGACCGTCATCGGCCGCGGTTCGGTCGTCCATCCCATGGCGGTCATCGGCGGCACACCGCAGGCGGTTCGCCACGACGGTTCGGAAACGACGCTCGAGATCGGTGAACGCTGCGTCATGCGTGAAGGCGTGACGATGAACGCCGGCAGTTCCGATGGCAGCGGCAAGACCATTATCGGTGATGATAATCTCTTCCTCGCCAATTCGCATGTGGCGCATGATTGCCGCCTCGGCAGCCACATCATCCTGTCCAACAATGTGATGCTGGCGGGCCATGTTACCATCGAGGACCGCGCTATTCTGGGCGGGGGCTGCGCCGTGCACCAGTTCACCCGTATCGGCCGCCAGGCTTTCATCGGCGGACTGTCGGCGGTCAATTACGACGTCATTCCCTATGGCATGCTGAATGGCAACCCCGGCATTCTCGGCGGGCTGAACGTCGTCGGCATGACACGTGCAGGCATCGAGCGTGCGGATATCCACAAGGTCAGACGCGTCTACAAGGCGATTTTCGAGGCCGAAGGCACGATCCGCGGCAATGCCGCAGCCCTCGACCGCAACGACTATCTGGACTGCCCGCAGGCGCTTGAAATCCTCGATTTCATCGGCGCGGATAGCGACCGCGCGATCTCTTCGCCCAACCGGGGCAAGTGAGCCGTGACAGGCGGCGGGCGTCTCGCCATCGTGGCCGGCAGCGGCCAGCTGCCGCTTTATGTGGCGGCTGCCGCCCGTGAGATGGGCGAGAACCCTTTCATCGTGCGCTTGCGCGACGATTCCCGTTTCGACTGGAGCGGTTTCGACAATGCCGTCATCAGTGTCGGTGATGTCGCCGGGCTGGGCCGTCTGCTGCGTGAAAATCAGGTAGACCGTGTCGTGCTTTCCGGCGGCGTTGCGCGACGGCCGGAATGGCGGGAGATCCGCCCCACGGTCGGCATCCTGCTCAAACTGCCGTCCATTGTCAGGACGCTGCTGTCGAGCGGCGATGACGCCGTTTTGCAGATGGTCATCAAGATCATCGGCACACTTGGCGCAAAAGTCATCGGCGCGCACGAGATCGCGCCCGGCCTGCTGGCCGCGACAGGCCCTTTCGGTGCACAAAAGCCCGCCGAGGAAGATCTGCGTGACATACGCAAGGCGGCTGAGGCGGCACTTGCACCCGGCAAGCTGGATGTGGGGCAGGGAGCAGTCGCCGTGGGTGGCCGTATCGTCGCGCTGGAAGGCGTTGAGGGCACGGATGCCATGCTGGCGCGCGTCGCGGCATTGCGCGCCGAAGGACGTATATCCCCGCGCCGCAAGGGTGTACTCGTAAAGCTGTGCAAGCCGCAGCAGGATGTGCGCGCCGACCTGCCGACAATCGGTGTGGAAACGGTGGAGAATGCACGCAAGGCGGGATTGGCCGGCATCGCCGTCGAAGCGGGACGGGCGCTGGTGCTTGATCGCGAGGCGATGTTGAAGGCGGCCGATGAGGCGGGCATATTCGTCTGCGGCATCGATACGTCACTCGGCGGAGACATGATGGGGGAGAGTTGATCGGATGACGGCGGCATTAAAAGTGGCGGTCATTGCCGGAGAGGTATCCGGTGATCTTCTGGGTGCGGATCTGATCCGGTCGCTCAAGGCCCGATATGCGGGCCCCGTCGAGCTGGTGGGTGTCGGCGGCGATGCGCTGGAAGCACAGGGCCTGGTTTCCCTGTTCGACTATTCCGAACTCTCGATCATGGGCTTCACGCAGGTTTTGAAAAAGCTGCCGAAGCTCATTGCGCGGATCAACCAGACCGCCCAGGCAATCGCCGCTGCAAAGCCCGATATTCTGCTGATCATCGACAGTCCGGATTTCACCCATCGCGTTGCGAAGAAAGTCCGCCGGCAATTACCGCATCTGCCTGTTGTCAATTATGTCTGCCCCAGCGTCTGGGCGTGGAAGGAATATCGCGCCACCGCGATGCTGTCCTATGTCGATCATGTTCTGGCCCTGCTGCCCTTTGAGCCGGAAGCGATGCGCCGTCTCGGCGGCCCCCCGACGACCTTTGTCGGCCATCGGCTCAGCGTCGATGCCGATGTGCTCTCTGTGCGGCAGAAGCGGGCGGAACGCTCTCTGCCGGCAGATGGCCAGCCGAAAACCATCCTCCTCCTGCCGGGCTCGCGCTCCACTGAAACGACGCGGCTGATGGAGCCTTTTCAGGCGGCAGCGAGAGCTTTTGTAGAGCGCAACGGTCCGACGCGGTTTCTTTTGCCCACTGTGCCACGTCAGGAAAAACGCATCCACGAACTGGTGGCATCATGGCCGGAGGATATAAGGCCCGAAATCGGCATCGATTCCGCCTTCAAATGGAACGCGTTTGCTGAAGCCGATGCGGCCATCGCCGCTTCCGGCACGGTCATTCTGGAACTCGCACTCGCGGGTGTGCCGACCATCTCGGTCTACAAGACCGACTGGATTTTCACCATGCTGAGCAAGCGGGTGAAAACCTGGACCGGCGCCCTGCCGAACCTGATTGCCGATTACGCCATCATTCCGGAATATTTCAACGAGGTCGTCAGGGCAGGCTCGATGCTGCGCTGGGCCGAGCGTCTGTCGTCCGATACCACCGAGCGGCGGGCGATGCTCGAAGGTTATGCGCTGGTGCAGCGGCGTTTGCACACGGATGTACCGCCGGGCGAAACCGGCGCGCGCATTCTTCTCGATGTCCTCAAAAACAAGAATAGCTCCTCGGTATAATCGCAGCCATCCTGTCCTCAGGCGCCGGAAATAGCGGTTTTTCCGACAGGTTAAGCCAGCTGCCGCCTTGCCGCCAATACAGGCAGGCGAGGGGTTGGTTTTAACGCATTTGATCGTTAGGGCGGCAATGCCCAAGCTTTTATAGGGTTCGCGGCCCGCGAATTTACGTCTGGCACACCTCTTGCTTTCAATCTTGTATGCAAGATAGCCATACATCAGAAAGCGCCCAGAGCGCGGTAGAAGACGCCATCATCTCAGGCATTCTTTCCGCGCGCATCCGCCCGGGCACCCGCCTCAGCGAGAACCAGCTCGCCAGCCTTTTCAGCGTGTCGCGCACGCGCATCCGCGAGGCGATGATGCGGCTGGAGACGCGCGGCATCGTCACGGTCAGCCCGCGCCGCGGCTGGTTCGTGGTGGAGCCTTCCGCCGAAGAATCCATCAAGGTCTATGAGGCACGGCGCATCATCGAATATGGACTTTTGCGCAACCTTTCCGCCATCAGCGCGGAAGGCATAACGATCCTTGCCAATCATCTCGATGAAGAAAAGGCGGCGATTGTCAAAGGCGACCGCCAGCGCCTGACCTGCCTGATGGGCGATTTCCACATCCGCATCGCCGAAATCGCCGGAAATGACATCATCGTCGAAACGCTGCGCGACCTGACGGCCAGAACCATCCTCATCTCCATGCTCTATCAGTCCGATTTCCATGCGCAGCAATCGCATGACGGGCACTGCCGCATCTTCGAGGCGATCAAGGCGGCTGATTTTCACGGCGCCGCCGAACTCGCCATCCGCCATCTCGACGAAGTCGAAACCGGCCTCGATCTCACCCGCAGGCCGGACCCGCTCTACGAGCTTCGCAATTCGCTTTCACTGCAGCCTCTTTCCTCAAGCCCCAAGGAGTAATTCCCAATGTTTTCCAGACGTTCATTGCTTGCCATTGCCGCGATTTCCGCAACACTTGGTTTTTCGCCCGCAGCCTTTGCCGACGCGCTCGGCGATATCACTTCCCGAGGCACGATCCGCGTCGCCGTCCCGCAGGATTTTCCGCCGTTCGGCAGCGTTGGCACCGATATGGCGCCGCAGGGTTACGATATCGACGTCGCCAACCTGATCGGCGAGAAGCTCGGGGTGAAGGTCGAGCTGGTGCCGGTCACCAGCGCCAACCGCGTTCCCTATCTGCAGACCAACAAGGTCGATCTCGTCATTTCGAGCCTCGGCAAGAACCCGGACCGTGAAAAGGTTATCGATTTCTCCACCGCCTATGCGCCTTTCTTCAACGGCGTGTTCGCTCCGGACTCGCTTGCTGTCACCAAGGCGGAAGATTTGGCCGGCAAGACCATCGGCGTTACCCGTGGCGCCGTCGAGGATCTCGAACTGACCAAGGTCGCTCCCGCTGATACGACCATCAAGCGCTACGAGGACAATAACGGCACTATCTCTGCCTTCCTCGCCGGTCAGGTGGAAGCCGTCGCCACGGGCAATGTCGTGGCCGCCGCCATTCTCGCGAAGAACCCACCGAAGCGCCCCGAGCTTAAGTTCCTGATCAAAAATTCTCCCTGCTATATCGGCCTGAACAAGGAGCAGCCGGCGCTGCTGGAGAAGGTCAACGCCATCATCGCCACCGCAAAGACCGACGGTTCGCTGAACACCATCGCGCAGAAGTGGCTGAAAACCGATCTTCCGAAGGATCTGTGACCAACCCGGCAAACCATGCGCCGGTCCCGTTTGATCCCGGCCCGGCGCATGGTTTGTCCTCTTCCGAAGGAAACATCGGGTGAAATACACATTCGATTTTGGATGGCTCCTCGAATATTATCCGCAGATCGCCAAGGGTATCGCCGTCACGCTTGAATTGATCGCCGTCGGCGGCGTTCTCGGCATCGCGCTCGGCATATTCTGTGCCTGGGTGCGCGCGCTTGGCCCGAAATGGCTGCGGCCGCCGGTCGCGACCTATGTGGAACTCATTCGCAATACGCCGTTTCTCATACAATTGTTTTTTATCTTTTTCGGCCTGCCGTCGCTTGGCTTGCAACTGTCGGAACTGAGCGCTGCCAATATCGCCATGGTGGTCAATCTCGGGGCCTATAGCTGCGAGATCATTCGTGCCGGCATTCAGGCGACGCCGAAGGGGCAGTTCGAGGCCGGCGCAAGCCTTGCCATGACCCGTTTCGAAACCTTCCGCCACGTGGTGCTGGTTCCCTCCCTGCAACGAATATGGCCGGCGCTCTCCTCGCAGGTGGTAATCGTCATGCTCGGTTCGTCGGTCGTGTCGCAGATCGCCGCCGAGGACCTGACCTTCGCGGCCAATTTCATCCAGTCGCGCACCTTCCGCGCCTTCGAAGCCTACATGGTCTCCACCGTCATCTATCTCGTGCTGGCCATTCTTCTCCGGCAGGTGCTGCTGATGGGCGGCAACCTCATTTTTCCGCGCAGGAGTGTCCGATGATCGAGTTCTCCACCTGGGATATTCTCAGAAACCTGCTGCTCGCCACGCGCTGGACCGTGCTGCTCTCGCTCGTCTCCTTTGCGGGCGGCGGCTTGGTGGCGCTGCTTCTGCTCTTCATGCGCATTTCCCGGAAAAAATCGATGCGGGTTTTCGCGCGCTATTATGTCGAGCTTTTTCAGGGAACGCCGCTGCTGATGCAGCTCTTCATCGCCTTTTTCGGCCTTGGTCTTTTCGGTATCGATGTGCCGGCCTGGCTCGCGGCGGGTCTGACGCTGATCCTGTGGGCAGCAGCCTTCCTAACCGAAATCTGGCGTGGCTGCGTCGAATCTGTCGCCAAGGGGCAATGGGAGGCGTCGGCAAGCCTTGCCATGAGCCGCCTGCAGCAGATGCGTTACGTCATCCTGCCGCAGGCCATGCGGGTCGCCATTCCGCCGACCGTCGGTTTTTTCGTGCAGGTCATCAAGGGAACGGCGGTGACCTCGATCATCGGTTTCGTGGAACTGTCCAAGGCCGGCACGGTCGTCACCAACGCCACCTTCCAGCCCTTCACCGTTTATGGCCTCGTGGCCCTCATCTATTTCGCGCTGTGCTGGCCTCTGTCGAAGAGCAGCCAGATCCTCGAAAGGAAGCTCAATGTCGCTCATCGAAATCACTGAAGTCCGCAAAAGCTATGGCAGCAACGAGGTTCTGAAGGGCATCAATCTCGATGTCGAGCCGGGCGAGGTCATCGCCATCATCGGCAAGAGCGGATCGGGAAAATCGACCCTGCTTCGTTGCATCAACGGGCTCGAGACGATTTCGGCCGGTTCCATATCGGTCGCCGGCGCACAGCTTCTCGAAGACGATCTCCATCTCAAGGCACTTCGATTGAAGGTCGGCATGATCTTCCAGCAGTTCAATCTCTTCCCGCACCAGACCGTCGGCGGCAATGTCATGCTGTCACAGATGGTGGTCAAGAAGACGTCGAAACCGGAGGCGGAAGCCGTTGCCCGCAAGATGCTGGAACGGGTTGGCCTGGCGCATAAATTCGATGCCTATCCCGATGAGTTGTCAGGTGGCCAGCAACAGCGCGTCGCCATTGCCCGCGCCCTCGCCATGCAGCCGATCGCTTTGCTCTGCGATGAGATCACCTCGGCGCTCGATCCCGAACTGGTTGCGGAAGTGCTTGCCGTGGTGCGGGAACTCGCCGCCGAAGGCATGACGCTCTTGATGGTGACGCATGAAATGAAGTTCGCGCGCGACGTCTGCTCTCGCGTCGTCTTCATGCATGAGGGCAGGGTGCATGAAATTGGCCCGCCGGAAGAGGGGTTCGCCAATCCCGCAACACCCGAACTCAAGCAGTTCCTGGGCGTTGCGGCGCGCCACTAAGAACCACTCAGACGCCCAACAAAAAAGGCCGGCGGGTGAAAACCTGCCGGCCTTTGATCTCAAATGGTTTCGCGGCTTAGCGCTTGGAAACCGGAACGTAGTCGCGCTTGCCGGCGCCCGTGTAGAGCTGGCGCGGACGGCCGATGCGCTGCTGCGGATCTTCGATCATTTCGTTCCACTGTGCGATCCAGCCGACGGTACGGGCGAGAGCGAAGAGAACGGTGAACATGGTCGTGGGGAAGCCGAGCGCCTTCAGCGTGATGCCCGAATAGAAGTCGACATTCGGGTAAAGCTTCTTCTCGACGAAATAAGGATCGGAAAGGGCGATCTTTTCCAGTTCGAGCGCGACCTGCATGATCGGATCGTCGGAGTTGCCGGTGGCTTCCAGCACTTCGTACATCGTCTTCTGCATGATCTTGGCGCGCGGGTCGTAATTCTTGTAAACGCGGTGGCCAAAGCCCATCAGGCGGAACGGATCGTTCTTGTCCTTGGCGCGGGCGATATATTCCGGAATACGGTCAACCGTGCCGATCTCGTTGAGCATGTTGAGCGCCGCTTCGTTGGCGCCGCCATGAGCCGGGCCCCAGAGGCAGGCAATGCCAGCCGCAATACAGGCGAACGGGTTGGCGCCCGAAGAACCGGCAAGACGCACCGTGGAGGTGGAGGCGTTCTGCTCGTGATCGGCATGCAGGATGAAGATGCGATCCATGGCGCGGGCCAGAACCGGATCAACCTTGTAGTCCTCGCACGGTACAGCAAAGCACATGTGCAGGAAGTTGGAGGCGTAATCGAGATCGTTCTTCGGGTAAACGAAGGGCTGGCCGATATGGTACTTGTAGGCCATGGCGGCGATCGTCGGCATTTTTGCGATCATACGCAGCGAAGCGACCATGCGCTGGTGCGGATCGGTAATGTCGGTCGAGTCGTGATAGAAGGCCGAGAGAGCGCCGACCGTGCCACACATGACGGCCATCGGATGTGCGTCGCGACGATAGCCGGTGAAGAATCGGCTCATCTGCTCATGCACCATGGTGTGACGCGTGACGCGGGTGTCGAAATCCTTCTTCTGCGCAGCCGTCGGCAGTTCGCCGTAGAGCAGCAGGTAGCAGGTTTCCAGGAAGTCGCCCTGTTCGGCAAGCTGCTCGATGGGGAAACCACGGTGCAGGAGAACGCCTTCGTCACCGTCGATGTAGGTGATCTTGGATTCGCAGGAGGCCGTCGACGTGAAGCCCGGGTCGTAGGTGAAGGAGCCCGTGTGCTTGTACAGCGTGGCGATATCGACGACGCTTGGTCCAATCGTGCCTTCCCTGACCGGGAGTTCGACCTGTTTTTCGCCAAGTGTCACTGTAGCGCTTTTTTCCGTCATACTGATCCTCCGAAAACATGCGGGTGGGGGCGTTGAGACACGCCCCGCGGTTAAGCGTCTACCGATTAGCTATATGATCCTTGCGCCGATGCCAAGCTATCCAAAGGTCAAATTGTGCATTGCGGCATACGCAATTGCGTTGGTTTTCGCTTTATCATCATAGCAATTCGATCTCGGTCAACGCAGGGTTAAAGGAAAGCATTGCAATCCCTCGCATCCGCCTGCAAACCTGTTTCCGGTGCGGCAGGGGCGCAGCGCGGATTGCTTGGTCAAGGGGAAAAACAGCATTTCGGATATGCGGAAACGATGCAGGGCGGCTTGCCCGGCACGGCGGAGATTCTGTTTCCGCTACGCAGAACCGGGGATGTCGCGACATATGATACGCCCGCCCTTGTCAGCAGGCCAAAACCGCGAGCTGTCGCCTCTCAAAAAATCGCCACATGCTTCGCAGAGGAGCGTGCATTCGGCCACGATTTTCTTTTCGTGCCGGTCTTCATCGGCTGTGGTGCGATCTTCTGGTTTTCCCTCGATACCTCGCCTTCATTCCCTGTTCTGGCGATCGCATGTCTCATTGCCGCGGGCCTGGCATCCTTCACGAAATATCGTTCGGGCCTGGCAGCGACGGCCTGCGGCTTTTTCGCGCTGTTCTTGCTGGGCATGCTTTTCGCCGAGGTCGAAACGCGGCGGGTGGGAACCGTGGTGCTGGATACACCCGTCACCACTACCATTACAGGCAGGGTGACGCGCCGGGAGGTCGATGCGCGCGGGGATTGGCGATATGTGGTGCGGCTTGCCGCGACGGAGGCGCCGGCATTGTCACGCCCGCCGGAAAAGGTCTCGCTTCTCTCACGCGGGGGAGGTGAGCCTGTCGCACTGGGCGCGACCATTCGTGGTAAGGCGCGGCTTTCGCCACCATCCGGCCCGGCTTTACCGGGGCTCAACGATTTCGCCTTTGCCTCCTATTTCAGGGGCGTAGGCGCGACGGGCTTCTTTTATAAGCCGCCACAGACGGTCATATCACCCGAAGATGACGTCAGGGCCGGAACGGACTGGCTGGAATGGGCCGATATGCGGCTTTATGGCCTGCGCACCGCCATTGCGGAACGCATCCGCAACACCATCGGCGGGGACGCCGGCGCTTTTGCCGCCTCCATCGTCACCGATGAGAGACAGGCCATATCCGCCGGGACGATGGAAGCGCTGCGGCTTTCCGGCCTTGCCCATATCGTCGCCATATCCGGGCTCAACATGGCGCTGGCATCAGGCATATTCTTTGTGGGGTTGAGGCTTGCCTTCAGCCTTTTTCCGGCCTTTGCGCAGCGCTGGCCCGTCAAGAAAATCTCGGCTTTCGCCGCCCTTCTGATGACGCTTGCCTATTATCTGATTTCCGGTTTCGCCGTCTCCGCCGAACGCGCCTGGCTGATGATGTCGGTGATGCTGATCGCTGTTCTCTTCGATCAACCCTCGCTCAGTCTCAGGAATGTTGCGCTTTCCGCTCTGGTCATTCTTGCCTTGTCGCCCTCGGAAATCATGGGGCCGAGCTTCCAGATGTCCTTTGCCGCAACCATCGCGCTCGTCGCCTCCTATGCCGCCTGGAGCCGCTGGCGTGTTGATCGCGAGCGTCTGTTCATCGGGCGCAAACCGGCATGGATGACGGTGGCGCAAACGGCGGGCGCCATCATCGGCGGCGTCATCACGACCTCGTTGATCGGCGGTCTTTCGACTGCGATCTATTCCGCCGAGCATTTTCAGCGTGTCACCACCTATGGACTTTTTGCCAATCTGGCCGCCATGCCGCTCATGTCGCTGATCGTCATGCCTTTCGGCCTTGTCGCCATGCTGCTGATGCCTTTCGGGCTCGATGCTCCGTTCTTGAAGGTCATGGGTTACGGTATGGCTCTCGTGATCGAAGTTTCTCGGGAGGTGGCCTCCTGGGGAGGAAGCGCTGCGACGGGGCGGCCACATGGCTGGTTCCTGGGGCTTGCCTCCGTTGGTTTTCTGCTGCTGGCATTGTTACGCAGCCGGCTGGCGCTTCTTGGTTTGCCGTTTCTGGTCCTCGCCTTTGGCCTGTCGGCGGCCACGGCCTATCGCAATCCGCCTCATCTGCTTGTTCATGAGGATGGCATGCTGGTGGCGCTGCTGGAGGATGGCAAAGCCTACACGACGAAAACACGGCCGCAGGGTTTCGTTTATGACCAGTGGCAAAGGGCACTGCTGTTGCCGGAACAGCCAGTTCCGCCGGTCTTTCTCAAGAGCGAGGCTGCGGCAACCACCGTGGCTTTGACCAAGGCGAAGCTTGATCCGGAAAAGATGAGGGCGGTTACACGGCAGATGACGGTGGCCCTGAGAGACGCAGAGCCCGGTATTTTCACCTGCAGCAAAGGCATATGGTGTGCCGCACGCGCGGGAAGCGGCGAATGGATCATCGTTCTGGAAGATGGTCGATTTGCCGGAAAGGCTTGTGATATCGCCGATATTGTCGTCGTTTCCCGCAGAACATCCTTCTCCCAATGCCGCTCGGGCGCACTCTTGCTTAACCGCGATATCCTGCGGCGGATCGGTTCACTGGAAATAGACTTTGCCGGCAGCGATCAGGTAGCGGTAGTCGGCAGGTTGCGCGCCGCGATAGCCGGCATGGACAGGCCCTGGAGCGAACATCGCTATTACGACTGGAAAAGCGGCCGTTTTGACCATGAGGTCCCTGATGCCGTCACGCGGTTGCTGGCGGCACCACAATGAGGGCCGCCAGCCTGGATCGTCAGGCCTTGATGCGCAGATCCGTCGTCAATTCGCCGATCCCGCCGATTTCCTCTTCATGCGCCGCGTCGCGCCAGGTTTCCTTCAGTCCGGCCTCGTACCATTCGCGCATGGCGGGCAGGGCGAGCAGCCGGTCACAATAGGCTTTCGCTGCGGGCGAAAGTTCCGCGCCATAGGTCTGGAAACGGAAAGCCACCGGGCAGAAGAAGGCATCGACCGCCGTAAATTTCTGGCCGGCAAGAAAGGGCCCGCCAAATTTTGCCAAGCCTTCGCTCCACAGCGCATCAACGCGCTTTATGTCGGCCGCTAGCCCGGTATCACCACCCTTCGGTTTTACGCGAATGCCGACCGACATGGGGTAGAGATTGCGCAGCGAGAAAAAGCCCGCATGCATTTCGCTCGCAGCCGAACGCGACCAGGCTCTTGCCTGCTTATCGCTCGCCCAGACACCCTGATGTCGCTCCGCCAGATATTCGGCGATCGACAACGATTCCCAAACCGTCACGCCTTCATCAACGAGGCAAGGCACCTTGCCGGTTGGCGAAAAGGTGGAGAAGGAAACGCCTTCGCCGAAGGGAACGAGTTTTTCATCGAAAGCAATGCCGAGCGTGCGCATCAATACCCATGGCCGCAGTGACCATGAGGAATAGTTCTTGTTGGCGATATAAAGATCGTACATGGCGTGTTCCCCGATATGATGCGCATTTCTATACCGGCGGATGGGCCCAGGAATATTGCAAATAATCCATGGCTCCCATAAGCCGCATTGATGAGTGGGGCAGGAAGAAAAGAAGCACCTGTACGTCACCATTCGGAGATGACGGCGAAACACATCGCGGCGAGACTGATGACCTGCATCCTTTCTCAACGAAATTAAGGATGCCCATTTTCAATCATCTGTTTCTTACCGCTGCCTGCTGGCCTTCGCGATAAAAGATGTGCGGACCTGCCAGACGATGTCGTTTCTCACTTATGCAGAGCCGCATCGTTCCAAGGAGCAAGCTGCAATGCTCCATAAGGGGAGCGCCATAATCTTGATGGTGCCCGCAGCAAAAGGAATTGCGGCCCCATGCCTTGAATCAATGGTAACGGCGGATCAGCCCTACCAGCTTGCCCTGGATTTTCACCCGGTCCGGTCCAAAAATACGCGTTTCATAGGCTGGGTTTGCCGCCTCGAGCGCAATGGAGGCGCCCTTGCGACGGAAACGCTTCAGGGTGGCTTCCTCATCATCCACCAGCGCTACGACGATATCACCCGGATTCGCCGTATTGCCATTGCGGATGATGACGGTATCGCCATCAAAAATGCCGGCCTCGATCATCGAGTCGCCCTTGACCTCAAGAGCGTAATGTTCGCCCGAACCGAGCATATCAACAGGCACGGCCACATCGTGGGTATTGTTCTGGATGGCGGAAATCGGCACACCGGCGGCAATGCGGCCCATGACCGGCACGGTGACGGCCCCGACGAGATCATTGGCCGGCGTCTTGGGGGCAGGGGCCGCTTCCGGCGCCTTGGCCTTGCCAAGGCTGCCTTCGATGACGCTCGGCGAAAAGCCGCGCTGCGGCCTTGCACCCGGCGTATAGGCCTCAGGCAGCTTGATGACTTCCAGCGCTCGCGCTCTATTTGGTAGCCGGCGAATAAACCCGCGCTCTTCGAGGGCGGTGATCAGGCGGTGGATGCCAGATTTCGAGGCAAGATCGAGTGCGTCCTTCATTTCATCGAAGGATGGCGGCACGCCGGACTCTTTCATTCGTTCATGAATGAAGAGAAGCAATTCCTGCTGTTTGCGCGTGAGCATGAGGAAAACACCCTTTAGAATCGTAGTGGAAGTCGCGAAACAAATACAGAACGAACACTATATGTTCCATATGTGTTCTGCAATCCCCTAAAATTTCGTGAAGGTGCTATCTGTTGCTGTGATGATTTGCCTCATAGCACGCAATTGTGCTTTTGTGCGGTCAAAACCGTCCCGGCATGCTCCGGGCGGAAGGCCAGCAGGATACATTTTCATGACGAAACCCTATAGCGTTGACCATCTCGTTTTGCCCGTGGAAGTCATAGGCGTCGCCGTGAAGCGCCTCGTCAGTCTTGGCTTTACGGTTGCGCCGGAGGCTCTGCACCCTTTCGGCACCCAAAATGCCTGCGTATTTTTCGCCGATGGCACCTATCTGGAGCCGCTCGCAATTGCTGATCCGGCTAAATATAATGTGTCAATAGAGAGGGGTGATGTGTTCACCGGCAGGGATGTGGCCTTCCGGCAACGGGACGGGCAGGAGGGTTTTTCGGCTCTTGTCGCCAGGACTGAAGACGCCTTGGTTGACCATGAGCGGTTTCGGGCAGCCGGCCTTTCGGCTGGCGATGTTTTCGAGTTTTCGCGGCCTGTTCGGATGCCGGATGGCTCGCAAGGCGAGGCGGCGTTCCGGCTGGCTTTTGCGGCAAGCGGGGCGGCCGCGGATTTCTTTTTGTTCAGTTGTCAACGGCTTCAAGCCCTTCCGGGCGATCGCACCATGCTGGAGCGCCACGCCAATGGTGTCACCGGCCTCAGTGAAATCGTCCTGTTTACCGGCGGCGATGCGAAGGTGGCGGGCCTGATCGAGACGGTGTTTGGCTGTGAAGGCAAATGGTCTCCGGGCGGTGATATGGTTTTCGCGACCGACAATGCCAGCATCAGATTGACCGGAAAACCGGCTTTCAGCGGGCAAGCCCTGAATGCTCAGGATGGCAACGAAGGCGGATTGCGCGGCGCGGGCATTGTCTTTTCGTCACACGATCTTGCCGTGACAGAGGCGGTGCTTGCTGCTAATGGCGTGTCCTGCGCAAAAGCGGACGGCCGTCTGGTGGTGCCCGCAGCACCCGGTCAGGGTGTTGCCTTCGCCTTCGAGGAAAAATGATGAGCGTTACGAACAATCTTAAAGTCACCGCCGGCGATGGCGCCAGCAAGGTTTCATTCTCGAATGCCGAGCGGTTTTCGCTGATTGCCGGTCCGTGCCAGATGGAAAGCCGCGAACATGCCTTCATGATCGCTGGCGTCCTGAAGGAGCTTTGCGACAAGCTGGGAATAGGGCTTGTCTACAAGTCCTCTTTCGACAAGGCGAACCGCACTTCGCTTTCCGGAAAACGCGGCATCGGTTTGGATAACGCGATGCAGGTTTTTGCCGATCTCAAGAAGGAATTCGGTTTTCCTGTTCTGACCGACATCCACACGGAAGAGCAATGCGCCATCGTTTCCGAGGTGGTGGACGTGCTGCAGATCCCGGCGTTCCTCAGCCGCCAGACCGATCTTCTCGTTGCTGCCGCCAAAACCGGCCGCGTCATCAACGTCAAGAAAGGCCAGTTTCTGGCGCCTTGGGACATGAAGAACGTGCTTGCCAAGCTCAATGAGAGCGGCAATCCGAATGTGATGTTGTGCGAGCGCGGCGCGTCCTTCGGTTACAACACGCTGGTTTCCGACATGCGCTCTTTGCCGATCATGGCAGCGCTCGGCGCACCTGTCGTGTTCGATGCCACCCATTCGGTGCAGCAACCGGGCGGGCAGGGCGGCTCCACAGGTGGCCAGCGCGAATTCGTCGAGACGTTGGCGCGTGCGGCCGTTGCGGTTGGCGTGGCCGGCCTCTTCATCGAGACCCATGAGGATCCGGACAATGCGCCGTCAGACGGCCCTAACATGGTCCACTTGAAGGACATGCCGAAACTGCTCGAAAAGCTTCTGGCTTTCGACGCGATTACGAAAGCCTGATCGGCTGACCGTGACGGCGGGCACTTTTGTGCCAATCGATTTTAATGGCGGGCGGGCCGTTCCGCTGCCCCCCGTCATTGTAATTTTTTCGCCATCGTCTAAGACAGGCGACGGAAAATATCTGTTCCATTCCCAAGGGAGAGACCATGACTGCCATTACCGATATCATCGCGCGCGAAATTCTCGACAGCCGCGGCAATCCGACCGTTGAAGTCGACGTTTATCTCGAAGACGGCTCCATGGGCCGTGCCGCCGTTCCCTCCGGCGCCTCCACCGGCGCGCATGAGGCGGTTGAGCTGCGCGATGGCGGCAAGCGTTATCTCGGCAAGGGCGTGGAGAAGGCGGTCGAAGCCGTCAATACAGAAATCTTCGACGCCATCGGCGGTTTCGACGCTGAAAACCAGATCCAGATCGACCAGATGATGATCGCGCTCGACGGCACGCCGAACAAGTCGCGCATCGGCGCCAACGCCATCCTCGGCGTGTCGCTCGCCGTTGCGAAGGCTGCCGCTGAAGCCTCCGGCCTGCCGCTTTACCGTTATGTCGGCGGCCCGAACGCGCATCTGCTGCCGGTTCCGATGATGAACATCATCAACGGCGGCGCGCATGCCGATAACCCCATCGATTTCCAGGAATTCATGATCCTGCCGGTCGGCGCAGAAAACATTCGCGAAGCCGTGCGCATGGGCTCCGAAGTCTTCCATACGCTGAAAAAAGAACTGTCCGCACAGGGCCACAACACCAATGTCGGCGATGAGGGCGGTTTTGCACCGGGTCTCGAAAGCGCGCCGGCAGCACTCGATTTCATCATGAAGTCGATCGAAAAGGCTGGCTACCGTCCAGGCGACGACATGTTCATCGGTCTCGACTGTGCGGCGACCGAATTCTTCAAGAACGGCAATTACGTTTATGAAGGCGAAGGCAAGACCCGTTCGCCGATCGAGCAGGCCGAATACCTGGCCGAACTCGTGGCGAAATATCCGATCATCTCCGTTGAAGACGGCATGGCTGAAGACGACTGGGATGGCTGGAAGGCGCTGACCGATCTCATTGGCAACAAGTGCCAGCTGGTGGGCGACGATCTTTTCGTCACCAACTCCGCCCGCCTTCGCGACGGTATCAAGATGGGTGTCGCCAACTCCATCCTCGTCAAGGTCAACCAGATCGGTTCGCTTTCCGAGACGCTGGACGCAGTCGAAACGGCGCACAAGGCAGGTTATACCGCCGTCATGTCGCACCGTTCGGGCGAAACGGAAGATTCCACCATCGCCGATCTCGCGGTCGCAACCAACTGCGGTCAGATCAAGACCGGCTCGCTTGCCCGTTCCGACCGGCTCGCAAAGTACAACCAGCTTATCCGCATTGAAGAAATGCTGGGCCCGCAGGCTGCTTACGCGGGTCGTTCGATCCTGCGCGGGTAATCCGCGTTCAGGTTTGGTGACGTGGCCCGCCGCTTGGCGGCTGAGGTTGGTGAAAGACGTGTCCACGCATGAGACGTCATCCTTGGGCCTGACCAGAGAATCCACCTTCCAAACCACTTATGGATCCTCGCCTCAAGGGCGAGGATGACGCAGTGGAGAGGAAAGCTCTCTTTGCAAACCGAGCCCGCCTTCCGGCGGGCTTTTTTGTGCCTATTCGCAGACGCGAAATTTAAGGTCAACGGATAGTTAAACAATCCGGCTTAGTCTCAGAATCACGTTGTGCGTTTTAAGGCTTCTCTCCGGCATGTGGACCAGACATCATAAAAAGAGACGATTCGGCCGTTTGATCGTTCCGGCCATCACGATCGCTTTTCTTTCCTATTTCGGGTATCATTCCATTCATGGCGACTTCGGCCTGCAGGCGACGGAGCGGCTGGAGCGGCAGCGCATTACCCGCACCGCGGAGCTCGCAAAGCTCACGCAGGCGCGCGTGGCGCTTGAGCGGCAGGTGGAATTGATGAGCGACGGCTCGCTTGAGCGGGACATGATCGACGAGATTTCGCGCTATCAGCTCAATATGTCCCGTACGGACGAAATTGTCATCATGAATACCTACTTCTAATTAACCGAAATCAAGTTAATTAATGATTTGTGATTTATTCACAGCACTTTAGCGTGAATATGTGCCATGCGTTTAAAGCATTGCTGCATGGCATTTTCTTGCATATGGTACGCGCCACTCTATCCATTCAAACGGCAACTCAGGGAGGGATGAATGGCGCCGCGAAAACCAGCGACCGTATCCGGCCGCAAGACAACGGCAAAGGCTGCAACCGAATTTACCGGCAAGAACAGCCCGGACTTCTCGAAGGAAGAAGAGCTTCACGCTTATCGTGAAATGCTTCTTATCCGCCGTTTCGAAGAAAAGGCCGGCCAGCTTTATGGCATGGGCTTCATCGGTGGTTTCTGTCACCTCTACATCGGTCAGGAAGCCGTTGTTGTTGGCATGCAGATGTCGCAGAAGGAAGGCGATCAGGTCATCACCGCTTACCGTGACCACGGCCACATGCTCGCTCTGGGCATGAGCGCGCGTGGCGTCATGGCCGAGTTGACCGGCCGCAGGGGCGGCTTGTCGAAAGGCAAGGGCGGCTCCATGCACATGTTCTCCAAGGAGAAGCATTTCTACGGCGGTCACGGCATCGTCGGTGCGCAGGTTTCGCTCGGAACCGGTCTTGCCTTCGCCAATAAATATCGCGGCAACGACAATGTCTCCGTGACCTATTTCGGTGACGGCGCCGCCAACCAGGGTCAGGTCTACGAGAGCTTCAACATGGCCGCTCTCTGGAAACTGCCGATCATCTATATCGTTGAAAACAACCGTTACGCCATGGGCACCTCGACCGCCCGCGCCACCGCCCAGTCGAACTATTCGCTGCGCGGCCAGTCCTTCGGCATTCCCGGCATCCAGGTGGATGGCATGGATGTGCGCGCCGTAAAGGCAGCCGCCGATCAGGCGCTGGAACATTGCCGCTCCGGCAAGGGTCCGATCATTCTGGAAATGCTGACCTACCGTTACCGTGGTCACTCCATGTCCGACCCGGCGAAATACCGTTCGAAAGACGAAGTGCAGAAGATGCGCTCCGAACATGACCCGATTGAGCAGGTCAAGGCACGGCTTCTGGAGCAGGGCTGGGCAAGCGAAGACGAACTCAAGGCCATCGACAAGGATGTCCGTGATATCGTCGCCGATAGCGCAGACTTCGCCCAGAACGACCCAGAGCCGGATGTATCCGAGCTCTACACCGACATTCTGCTCTGATCGGGAAAGGGAAACCCATGCCAGTAGAAATTCTTATGCCCGCCCTTTCCCCGACCATGGAGGAAGGCACGCTTTCCAAATGGCTTAAAAAGGAAGGCGACAAGGTCACTTCCGGTGACGTGATTGCCGAGATCGAGACCGACAAGGCGACCATGGAAGTGGAAGCTGTGGATGAAGGTGTTATCGGCAAGCTGCTGATCGACGCCGGCACCGAAGGCGTCAAGGTCAACACGCCGATCGCCGTTCTCATCCAGGAAGGCGAAAGCGCTGCCGACATCTCTTCTTCCGCCAAGAAGGAAGAGCCGAAGGCTGAAGCTGCAAATTCCGATTCGGATGCCGCAGGCGGCAAGACCCGCGAAGCATCCGAGGAGCCGAGCGCTGCCAAGGAAGCCGCAAAGGTTCCGGCAGCACCTAAGATCGAAGTCGCTGCCGATCCGGATATTCCTGAAGGCACCGAAATGGTGATGACGACGGTGCGTGAAGCGCTGCGCGACGCCATGGCCGAAGAAATGCGCGCCGACGAAAAAGTCTTCGTCATGGGTGAGGAAGTCGCCGAATATCAGGGCGCCTACAAGATTACCCAAGGCCTGTTGCAGGAATTCGGCGAGCGCCGCGTCATCGACACCCCGATCACCGAGCACGGTTTTGCCGGTATCGGCGTCGGTGCGGCAATGACGGGCCTGCGGCCCATCGTCGAATTCATGACCTTCAACTTCGCCATGCAGGCGATCGACCAGATCGTCAACTCGGCTGCGAAGACGCTTTACATGTCGGGCGGCCAGATGGGTGCGCCGATGGTGTTCCGTGGCCCCTCGGGTGCTGCTGCCCGCGTTGGCGCTCAGCATTCGCAATGTTACGCCGCATGGTACAGCCATATTCCGGGCCTCAAGGTCGTCATGCCCTACACGGCAGCGGACGCCAAGGGTCTCCTGAAGGCAGCCATCCGTGACCCGAACCCGGTCATCTTCCTTGAGAATGAAATTCTCTACGGCCAGAGCTTCGAAGTGCCGAAGCTCGACGATTTCGTGCTGCCTATCGGCAAGGCGCGCATTCACCGCAAGGGCAAGGATGCGACGATCGTTTCCTTCGGCATCGGCATGACCTACGCAATCAAGGCGGTTGCGGAACTCGAAAAGCTCGGCATCGACGTCGAACTGATCGACCTTCGCACCATCCGTCCGATGGATCTGCCCACCGTCATCGAATCGGTCAAGAAGACCGGTCGTCTGGTCACGGTCGAGGAAGGTTTCCCGCAGTCATCGGTCGGTGACTTCATCGCCAACCAGGTCATGCGCGCCGCTTTCGACTATCTCGATGCGCCGATCCTGACGATCGCCGGCAAGGACGTTCCAATGCCTTACGCGGCAAACCTCGAAAAGCTGGCTCTGCCCAACGTCGATGAAGTCGTTCAGGCCGTCAAAACCGTCTGCTACAAGTAAGGGGAGGCGTTTCGATGCCGATAAACATCACCATGCCTGCCCTTTCTCCCACCATGGAAGAGGGCAATCTGGCCAAGTGGCTGGTCAAGGAAGGCGACAAGGTCGCACCCGGTGACGTGATTGCCGAGATCGAGACCGACAAGGCGACCATGGAAGTGGAAGCCGTCGATGAGGGCACGGTCGCCAAGCTGGTCGTTCCCGCCGGCACTGAAGCGGTCAAGGTCAACGCCCTGATCGCCATCCTCGCTGCGGAAGGCGAAGATGTCGCCGAGGCGGCACAGGGCGGCAATGCCGCGCCTGCTCCGTCTCAGGCCAAAGCCGAGGCACCGAAGGAAGAGAAGAGCGAAGCTGCGCCAGTCAAAGCTGAAAAGCCTGTAGCCGATCAGGCAGCCGCAGCTTCCACACCGGCTCCGGTGGCAAAGTCTGGTGAGCGCATTTTCGCTTCGCCGCTTGCCCGTCGTCTTGCCAAGGAAGCCGGTCTCGACCTCACGGCCGTCTCCGGGTCCGGCCCGCATGGCCGCATCGTCAAGACCGACGTGGAAAAGGCTGCCGCTTCCGGTGGTGCGAAGGCAGCTCCTGCCGCCGCAGCATCCGCAGGCGCACCGGCTCCGGCACTTGCCAAGGGTCCGTCCGACGAAGCCGTTCTCAAGCTGTTCGAGCCGGGTTCCTACGAGCTGGTGCCGCATGACGGCATGCGCAAGGTCATTGCCAAGCGTCTGGTCGAATCCAAGCAGACCGTTCCGCATTTCTACGTTTCCGTGGATTGCGAACTGGATACGCTTCTGGCGCTGCGCGCCCAGCTCAACGCCGCCGCTCCCGAAAAGGACGGCAAGCCCGCCTACAAGCTTTCGGTCAACGACATGGTCATCAAGGCGCTGGCTCTCGCGCTGCGCGACGTGCCTGATGCCAACGTCTCCTGGACGGAAAGCAACATGGTCAAGCACAAGCATTCGGATGTCGGCGTTGCCGTTTCCATTCCGGGTGGCCTGATTACGCCGATCATCCGCAAGGCGGAAGAGAAGTCGCTCTCCACCATCTCCAACGAGATGAAGGACTACGGCAAGCGCGCGAAAGAGCGCAAGCTGAAGCCCGAGGAGTATCAGGGCGGCACAACGGCCGTGTCCAACATGGGCATGATGGGCGTCAAGAGCTTCTCCGCCGTCATCAACCCGCCGCATGCCACCATCCTGGCTGTCGGTGCGGGCGAACAGCGCGCTGTCGTGAAGAACGGCGAGATCAAGATCGCCAATGTCATGACGGTCACGCTTTCCACTGACCACCGCTGCGTCGATGGCGCGCTCGGAGCCGAACTGATCGGCGCCTTCAAGCGCTACATCGAAAACCCGATGGGCATGCTGGTTTGATCGGAGAATAACATGGTGAAGTCGGTCCTCTGCTTTGGCGATTCCCTGACCTGGGGATCTGATGCGGAAACGGGTGGCCGGCACAGCCATGACGATCTTTGGCCGAGCGTCTTGCAGAAGGCGCTCGGTTCCGACGTGCATGTGATCCATGAGGGTCTTGGCGGCCGCACCACCGCCTATGACGACCTGACGGCCGATTGCGACCGCAACGGCGCGCGGCTTCTGCCGACGCTGCTGCACAGCCATGCGCCGCTTGATCTCGTCATCATCATGCTCGGCACCAACGACATGAAACCGTCGATCCACGGCTCGGCGATTGTCGCCATGAAGGGTATCGAGCGGCTGGTGAAGCTCACGCGCAACCATGTCTGGCAAGTTACGGACTGGGAAGCGCCTGACGTGCTGATCGTCGCGCCACCGCAACTCAGTGAGACGGCAAACCCTGTCATGGGCGCGATCTTTCGCGATGCAATCGATGAGTCGGCGATGCTGGCTTCCGTTTACCGGGACCTTGCCGACGACCTCGACTGCGGATTTTTCGATGCCGGGTCTGTCGCCCGCACGACGCCGGTGGACGGCGTCCATCTCGATGCTGAAAACACGCGGGCCATCGGGCGCGGGCTGGAGCCTGTCGTCCGCATGATGCTCGGACTTTGACACTCATTCTCGTTTCGGGGCGGTTTGCCGTCACCCGAATAAGACAAGGCAGGATTTCCAATGGCTCAATCTTATGACGTCATCATCATCGGTTCGGGACCGGGCGGTTACATTGCCGCGATCCGCGCAGCCCAGCTCGGCATGAAGGTTGCCGTCGTGGAGCGCGAGCATCTGGCCGGCATCTGCTCCAACTGGGGCTGCATTCCCACCAAGGCGCTGCTGCGCACCGCCGATGTCATGCACACCGCCACCCACGCCAAGGATTACGGTCTGACGCTGGAAGGCTCGATCAAGCCTGACGTCAAGGCGATTGTGGCACGCTCGCGCGGCATTGCTGCGCGCATGAACAATGGCGTCGGTTTCCTGTTCAAGAAGAACAAGGTCGATATCATCTGGGGTGAAGCCAAGATCACCAAGCGGGGCGAAATCGTTGTCGGAAAGTCCACCAAGCCGGTGGTTCAGCCGCAGGGTCCCGTGCCGAAAAACACGCTGGGCGAGGGCACCTATACCGCCAAGCACATCATCGTCGCGACAGGTGCGCGCCCGCGTGCGCTGCCCGGCATCGAGCCCGATGGCAAGCTGATCTGGACCTATTTCGAGGCGATGAAGCCGGAAGAACTGCCGAAGTCGCTGCTCGTCATGGGCTCGGGCGCGATCGGCATCGAATTCGCCAGCTTCTACCGCACCATGGGCGTCGACGTCACCGTCGTCGAAATCATGAGCCAGGTCATGCCGGTTGAAGACGCGGAAATCTCCACCTTCGCCAAGAAGCAGCTCGAAAAGCAGGGCATGAAAATCCATCTGGAGACCAAGGTTTCCAAGGTCGAGAAGGGCGCGAACTCCATCACCGCGACGCTTGAGAAGAAGGATGGTTCTTCCGAAAAGATCACGGCCGACCGCATGATTTCCGCCGTCGGCGTCGTCGCCAATATCGAAGGTATCGGGCTTGAGGCTGCCGGCGTGAAGACCGATCGCGGCTTCATCGTCATCGACGGTTACGGCAAGACCAATGTACCTGGTATCTACGCCATCGGCGATGTTGCCGGCCCGCCGCTGCTCGCCCACAAGGCGGAGCATGAGGCCGTCATCTGCGTCGAAAAGATTGCAGGTCTGCCGAATGTCCATCCGATGGACAAGCTCAAGATTCCTGGCTGCACCTATTGCAACCCGCAGGTCGCTTCTGTCGGCCTCACCGAAGCCAAGGCGAAGGAACAGGGCCGCGATATCCGCGTCGGCCGCTTCTCCTTTGCTGCGAACGGCAAGGCCGTGGCACTCGGCGAAGATCAGGGCATGGTCAAGACCATCTTCGATAAAAAGACCGGTGAACTGCTCGGCGCGCATATGGTCGGTGCGGAAGTGACCGAGCTCATTCAGGGCTTCGTTGTCGCCATGAATCTCGAGACGACGGAAGAAGACCTGATGCACACGATCTTCCCGCATCCGACGATTTCGGAGTCGATGAAGGAAAGCGTGCTCGACGCCTATGGGCGTGTTCTGAACGCATAAGTGCTCCGTGATACCCGGCATTGTCTAACCCTGCCGGGTGTCCCATATGTCTCGATGCAGGTCGCTCAAGGGGCCGGTTCTTTCAGGGAGCGTGGAATGGAAAGTGTAGGCTGGATTGCAGCAATCATCATCGGCGGTCTCGCCGGCTGGCTTGCGGGCAAGCTCATGGACATGCGTTTCGGCGTTTTCATGAACATCGTCCTCGGCATCGTCGGTTCGGTGGTGGCTGTTGCGGTGCTGAGAACCTTCGATGTTTTCGTGCAGGACAGCAGGCTCGGCTATTTCGTTACGTCTTTCCTCGGCGCCAGCCTGCTGCTGTTCCTGGCGAAGCTGGTGCGGCGCTGACAAGGCTTCGTGACCGGAAGGGGCTTACGCTTTTTCTGGAATTGTTCTAAAGCATCGGGCCAACAGATGTTTAGATCGCTAAAGGCGATGGAAGCAGGTTTTTAATGGTCACTATTCTCGACAGGACTTCGTCCGAAGAAAAGCGTATTCGCCAC
The DNA here is from genome assembly GCF_001541315.1 of Agrobacterium tumefaciens str. B6. GTDB lineage: Bacteria > Pseudomonadota > Alphaproteobacteria > Rhizobiales > Rhizobiaceae > Agrobacterium > Agrobacterium radiobacter. Next base: position 579,241 of record NZ_LMVK01000012.1, read on the forward strand.
CCGGAAAAGGCGCATAAGCCCGATACCGAGGTCATGCGCAAGCCGGAATGGATCCGCGTCAAGGCGCCGACCTCCAAGGGCTATCACGAGACGCGCGAACTGGTGCGTTCGCACAAGCTGGTCACGGTGTGCGAGGAAGCTGGCTGTCCGAATATCGGCGAGTGCTGGGACAAGAAGCACGCGACCTTCATGATCATGGGTGAAATCTGCACCCGCGCCTGCGCCTTCTGCAACGTCGCGACCGGCAAACCCAATCCGCTTGACATGGACGAGCCCGAGAACGTCGCCAAGGCCGTCAAGCAGATGGGCCTTTCCCACGTCGTCATCACCTCGGTCGACCGCGATGACCTCGCCGATGGCGGCGCCGAACATTTCGAGAAGGTGATCTGGGCGATCCGCGCCGCGTCTCCGACGACGACCATCGAAATCCTCACGCCTGACTTCCTGAAGAAGCCGGGCGCGCTGGAACGTGTTGTTGCCGCCAAGCCCGATGTCTTCAACCACAATATGGAAACCGTTCCTGGCAACTATCTGACGGTTCGCCCCGGCGCGCGCTATTTCCACTCCGTGCGCCTCCTGCAGCGGGTGAAGGAACTCGATCCCACCATGTTCACCAAGTCGGGCATCATGGTTGGCCTTGGCGAAGAGCGCAACGAAGTGCTGCAGCTGATGGACGACCTGCGCAGCGCCGACGTGGACTTCCTGACCATCGGCCAATATCTGCAGCCGACCCGCAAGCACCACAAGGTCGAGGCCTTCGTGACGCCGGAGGAATTCAAGTCCTACGAGACGGTGGCCTATACCAAGGGCTTCCTGATGGTGTCGTCGAGCCCGCTGACCCGCTCCTCGCACCATGCCGGCGACGATTTCGAGCGCCTGCGTGCTGCCCGCGAGAAGAAGCTGCTGGCTACTGCTGAGTAATCAGGGGCGGAAAGGCTGGGCAAAACGACGTGTCATCGCACGTTTTGCACGCTCTCATGCTCGGGCTTGTCCCGAGCATCTGCAACCTCTGTACTTTACGATACGTGATTGGATCCTCGGGACGGGCCCGAGGATGACGTTGAGCTGGAGGCGATCCTTACGAAATGGCTCAATCGCCTGTCTTCGGCCCTTAAGCTAATTACGCCACAACCTTCTTCGGGCGATGCGCCCGCATGCACAGCACCACGCTCAGCACTACTGAGCAGATCGCGACGACCTCAACCAGCGTCGGGCCACGTCCCTCCCAGAGAAAACCGTAAAGCAGCGCAAACAGCGTTTCGAACAGGATCATCTGTCCGACCATGGTGAGCGGCAGAAGCCGGCTCATGCGGTTCCATAGCGCATTGCCGATGATCGAGGCGGTGACGCCGAGGCCTGCGGCAACGGCGGCGAAATGCAGCCAGTCGCCTGAAGTGTGGCTTGCGCCGCCAAAGCCGAAAGCCGGAATTGCCAGCGCCAGAGCCAGCGCGCCGGTCACAACACCCGTCATCATGTTCCAGTCATCGGCACTGACATCGTGAAGGCGGGAAAGCCAGCGCGCGTTACCGACGGCGAAGGCCGTCCAGGAGGCAAGTGCGCCGAGTGCGCAGGCAAGGCCGATGACGCGTGAAACATCGAGCCCACCATCGCCTTGCACCAGCGATTGCCAGGAAATGCCGACAATGCCGATTGCGCCGAAGACAAGCGACGGCCATAGCCGCCGGAGCGATACCGCGCCGTGGTCGCGACTGCCGATGATGGTGACGGCGACGGGCAGGAAACCGATGATGATGGAGGTGAAAGCGACACCGCTGAGTTTAACGGCTGTCGATATGAAGACATAATAGGCGATATTGCCGATCATGCTCAGCCAGCCGAGCGCAAACCATTCCTGTATGCCAAAACGGGCGGAAACCCGCCTGATGCGCGGTCCGATGATGATGAGGGAAATCAGCCCGTAGGTGAGGTAACGCGCCGTCGACAGTTGTAGGGCGGAAAAGTCCGGCACGAGTTTGGGGGCGAGAAAGATGCCTCCCCACATCGCTCCCGCCAGCATGCCATAAAAAACACCGAGACCTGTCCTGTTCATGTCCTGTCACATCCGCATTCGCATTTGCCTGCGATGTGCCACAGCCCTTTCCGGCTGTCTTGACAAAAACTCCTGATGACCGTGTCGACGGTTCTAATGAATGCCGCGGTTTCGGCGATAGGCAGCGGGCGTTTCACCCACCGCATTGCGCATGGCGCGCGTCAGTGCCGTCTGGTCGGAAAAGCCGGCCCGTAGGGCAATCTCGGCAATTGGCAGGGCGGAATCGTCGAGCAATGCAAAGACCTTGTCCATGCGCAGCCCGGCCAGCCAGCGGTGAGGCGGGAGGCCGAATTCCTCGAGAAACAGAGCATGCAAACGGCTGTCGCTGATCGTCACGCAGGAGGCAAGCATCCCGATGGTCCAGGGGAAGAACGGTTCCGCCCTGACGACCGCGGCGAGCCTGTGCAGGCGTTGGCGGATATCGGTTCTGTCATCGGCCAGACTGTCGATCAGCAGCGGCGCCCACAGACCGGCAATATCGTCGCGCCGCCCATCCGCTCCGATGATGCCGCGCATATAGGCGATCAATTGCCGGGTATCCTGCACTATGTCGAGAAACGGCGAACGGGCGAATTTTTCGAGGGTTTGCTCGGGAAGGGCGCTTTCATTAATATCGACCACCAGTGAGTGATTGCTCGCTGTCGCTTCCTGGGTATGCGGCGTGTCGCGATGGATGAAGACGCCACGCCCGGTCGACAATTCATCCTGCCGTCCGGCTACATCGATTAGCAGACGCCCGGAGACCGGAAGAACGATTTGAACGAAGCCATGCCGTTCCTTCGGTCTTTCCTCCCTGTAGGTTCTGATATCGGCGGATGCGGCTGTCATGACGCTGTCGTTTCCATTGTGCAAAGAAATGGCCGCCTCGAAAAAGCGGCCGGTTTCATTGTTTGATTATGACATCGTCTTGAAGATTGGGCCAGTCGGCTTTATCGGTCGGCTCTGCGCGCCGGCAATTAACAGTCTTCCTTGGCGGTCGATTCGCCGCGTTTGCGCTTGCGCAGAACCGGCTTGTTCTCTCTCGCCTCGCATTTCGCGACATCGATAAGATAGGCAAGCACCGGCATGCCGTTCATCGATGCGAGTTGTTTTGCGGATTCGAGAAGGTTGATGATGTTGGAAAAATCGTCCATCGGCTCACTCAGTGGCTCAAAGCGGTTATGTATCGGGTCTGAACCCAAGGATGAATACGCTGGGTGAAATCGGGAGCTTCCAGCGCCGTTGCATCCAATGGGTGTAATATTAGTCGCAAATAAATAGCAATCCCTGCGACGGAGTTACAATAGTCAATTTTCCGTAACTGCCATGCGCGGTAACGATATCGCTCAAGGGTTATGACCGGGTGGCAGAAATATATCCAGCGGTTAGATGAGGTCTATCAAATGCCGAACTATCTTCACAGGGTGGAAGATGCTGCCGCGATTATCGCCGGCGCGCAGCGCATCTTGGTCGTTGGCTGTTCCGGCGGCGGCAAGTCGACGCTTTCGCAGAAGCTCGCGGGCAATTTCGGGCTTCGTTATATCTCCATGGATCGGGAGATTTTCTGGCTGCCCGGCTGGCAGGCGCGCGCCCGCGATGAGCAGCGGCAGAGGATAGCCGCCATCATCACAGAAGAACGCTGGCTGATGGATGGCAGCAATCCATCGTCTTTCGATATACGCCTGCCGCGGTCCCACATCGTTCTCTGGGTGCGCATGCCGCGCTGGCTCTGCCTGTGGGGCGCCGTCAGCCGGGCGATCAAGGGTTACGGCAAGGCGCGTCCGGAAATGGCGGAGGGATGTCCCGAAAGAATAGACATCGATTTCCTGCGCTATATCTGGAATTTCGAACGCCGCCATGCCCCGATTTTCGAGCAGAATTTCGCGCTTTATGGTCCTGATGTGCCGGTATTCCAGCTGAAAAGCCGAAAACAGTTTCGCCGCCTTCTTGATCTTCTCGTTATCGAGGATTAACTGCCGCTCATGCCACAGTTCGAAACGCATCGCCTTGTCAAACACTCGCCCGACCGCATGTACGACCTCGTCGCCGATGTGGAGAAATATCCGCAGTTTCTTCCCCTTTGCGAGGCGCTCACCGTCCGCTCGCGCAAGGAACGCGACGGCAAGATACTGCTGGTGGCTGACATGACGGTTGGTTACAAGGCCATTCGTGAGACCTTCACCACCCAGGTGCTGCTGAACCCTGCGGAGCGCGCCATTGATGTGAAATATATCGACGGACCGTTCAAATATCTCGAAAATCGCTGGCGTTTCGAGGCCTCGGACGAGGACGGCTCAGCCATTCATTTCTTCATCGACTATGAATTCAAGAACCGACTGCTCGGCGCGGTCATGGGATCGATGTTCGACCGGGCGTTCCGCATGTTCGCGGAAGCTTTCGAGACCCGCGCCGACAAGATTTATGCCGACCCGGCCTGATTAAGTGCAGTCAGCATCTCGAGCGCTGTCTTAACCGTCGCAAGACGGATTTCGGTGCGACCGATATCGCCGTAATGCATCTCCTTATGCAGGCTGTGGCCGTTGCGCGCCTTGGCCGCCAGATGCACCAGTCCCACCGGTTTTTCCGAAGAGCCGCCGCCCGGGCCTGCAATGCCGGTTACGGCCACGGCAAAATCCGCCCGTGAACGGAACAGCGCGCCATGCGCCATCTGCAGCGCCGTCTGCCGGGATACCGCGCCGAAATTCGCCAGTGTCCCGACGCCAACCCCCAGCATGTCCATCTTGGCTTCATTGGTATAGGTGACGAAACCACGATCGACGACGGCGGAGGAGCCGGCAATCTCCGTCAGCGCGCCGGCGATCAGGCCGCCCGTGCAGCTCTCGGCTGTCGAGACCATGAGACCGCGGGCGGTGAAATCGGCGATGATCCGCCGCGCCAGTTCTTCTATGTCAGCGGTAAAAAGGCTCATAGCGGTCTGCCCCGGTAGACAACGGTGGCGGTGGCGATCGCCGCAATGCCCTCCCGGCGGCCGACGAAGCCAATCGTCTCGTTGGTCGTCGCCTTCACCGAGCAGCGCTCCAGCGCGATGCCGAGCATGTCCGAAAGCGCTTCCCGCATGGCCTGGCGGTGCGGACCGATGCGTGGCGCTTCCGCAATCAGCGAAACGTCGGCATTCATGATCGTGCCGCCATTGTCTCGCACCACCTTGGCCGCGTGTTCGAGGAAGATACGGGAGGCCGCACCCTTCCATTGCGGATCAGAGGGCGGGAAATGGTCGCCGATATCGCCGGCGCCGCAGGTGGCGAGCAGCGCATCGGTCAGCGCATGCAGCGCCACATCGGCATCTGAATGACCTTTCAGTCTCTGATCATGCTCGATGAAGATGCCGCAGAGCGTGACGCCATCCCCGGCCTCCAGCTGATGCACGTCGTAACCATTGCCGGTGCGCACGTCGGGCAATCCGTGAGAAAGCTTTTCATCGGCCATGGCGATATCCCGCTTGAGAGTGAGTTTTACGTTGTCGACCGAACCTTCGGTCAGCGTCACCGTCAGCCCGGCCCATTCGGCGATGGATGCGTCATCGGTGAAATCCGTTTTGCCGGAAGCAGCAGCAGCGCGATGCGCGCGAAGAATATCACCGTAATTGAAGCTCTGCGGTGTCTGGGCCGCATAAAGTCCCTGTCGGGAAACCGTCTCCACGACGAGATCGCCAGAGCCGCGCTTCAGCGTATCGGTGACGGGCAGGGCGGGCAGAACGCCCACAGCACCCGCCCGGTGCAAGGCGACGATGCGTTCCAGCATGTCCACGGCGACGAAAGGCCGCACGGCGTCATGGATCATCACATGCGTCAGCTCTTCTGAGGCGAGCGCCTCCAGCCCGGCCAGCACCGATTGCTGACGTGTCGCACCGCCCGTCACGGTGACGATCCGCTCACCGGCATCCAGTCGCTGCAGGACTGGTGACAGCAGTGCTGCATCGTCGGCATGGCTGACGACCACGATGGGGGAGGCACCATTCCAGCCGAGGAAAGTCGCCAATGTATGCTCGATCACGGCCCTGCCGCCGATCGGGCGATATTGCTTCGGCCCTTCCTGTGGCGAGCCTGCCCTTTCACCGCGTCCCGCGGCGACGATGACGATGCCGAGTTTCATAGTACTTTCCTGCATTGGTCATATGCTTTGCGCGCAACCCTTAGCGGTTGACAGTCCTGCTCTAGCGTTTCAAAACCCGGATGGCCAGCCCGATAAGACGCGCATTCGCCCCTGCATGACGCAGGATCGATCGTCATTGGCCTTTGAACCTGCACAAATTGCTGCCGACAGCAAAACAGGCAGGCAGTCGCCCAGCAAATAAAAGGTGCAACCCTCTAAAAGTGCTTGGCAACCGCGCAAACACTGTCTAAAAATAATGCAAATAACCCTTCTGCATGAAAGATCATCAATTGCATCTTCCGGAGTTGTCAGAACCGTTCAGCATCGGCTCAGTTACGATCCGTAATCGTGCCGTGCTGGCGCCCATGTCGGGCGTGACGGATCTGCCGTTTCGGCAGCTTGCCTGGCGTTATGGTGCGGGTCTCGTTGTAACGGAGATGGTCGCAAGCCGCGAGCTCGTCGCTAACAGGGGGGAATCCTGGGCGCGGCTGAAAAATGCAGGCATGGTTCCGCATATGGTGCAGCTTGCCGGGCGTGAGGCGTATTTCATGGCCGAGGCGGCGAAGATCGCGGCCGATAACGGCGCCGGCATCATCGATATCAATATGGGATGCCCGGCCAAGAAGGTAACGGGCGGTTATTCCGGCTCGGCGCTGATGCGCGATCCCGATCATGCGCTCTCGCTGATCGAGGCGACGGTCAATGCGGTCGACGTGCCTGTGACGCTGAAGATGCGGCTCGGCTGGGACGAAAACACCATCAATGCGCCTGATATCGCCCGCCGCGCCGAGGCGGCAGGTGTTCAGCTCATCACCATTCACGGGCGCACCCGCATGCAGTTTTACGAGGGACGAGCGGACTGGAACGCCATCCGCGCCGTGCGCGAGGTGATTTCCGTGCCTCTCATCGCCAATGGCGATGTGGAAACGGCCGATGATGTGCGCGAAATCCTGCGCCGATCGGGTGCGGATGCCGTCATGGTCGGGCGCGGCGCACAGGGGCAACCCTGGCTGCCGGCAGTGCTCGCCGGACATGCAGCGCCGCACCGCGACGATATTCCCGCCATTGCCATCGAGCATTACGAGATGATGCTGGAATTTTACGGAAGGGAAGCCGGTCTCCGGCATGCCCGCAAACATCTGGGCTGGTATCTCGACCGTTTCGCGCCAGAGATCGCCACGCCCGACAAGGCTCAAATCATGACATCGCGTGACACGGTGGAGGTGGCCGATCTGCTGCGCTCCGCCTTTTGCAAAAATGCGGGCGAAGCCGCAAGGAAGGCCGCATGAGCGCTGACAAACACAGCCCGGCAGATGCAAACCCGCTCGCCATGGCGGTTCTGAACGCGGTGCAGAACCCCGTCATTCTGGTGGATGCCGAAGGTTTCATTGCATTCGCCAATTGGGAAGCCGAGGCCTTTTTCGGGGCAAGCGCCTCCCATCTCGCCCGTTACCGCGTTTCCACCTTTATTCCCTTCGGCAGCCCGCTTCTGGCGTTGATCGATCAGGTGCGGGAGCGCCGCGCGCCGGTCAATGAATATCGCGTCGATCTGAGTTCGCCACGGCTTGGACAGGACAAGCTCGTCGATCTCTATGTGGCGCCCGTTGTCAGCGAGCCGGGTTCGGTTGTTGTCGTCTTTCAGGAGCGGTCGATGGCCGACAAGATCGACCGGCAATTGACCCATCGCGCGGCTGCCCGTTCCGTAACCGGCCTTGCCTCGATGCTCGCGCATGAGATTAAGAACCCGCTGTCAGGCATTCGCGGCGCTGCCCAGCTTCTGGAGACATCGGTTGCCGATGAGGACCGGGCGCTGACGCGGCTGATCTGCGATGAGACCGACCGCATCGTTTCGCTGGTCGACCGCATGGAGGTGTTTTCCGACGAGCGGCCGGTAGATCGCGTACCGGTCAACATCCATTCCGTGCTCGATCATGTGAAGGCAATCGCCAAGGCCGGTTTTGCCCGCAATATCAAGATTTCCGAGAACTATGACCCGTCGCTGCCGCCGGTCTATGCCAATCGCGACCAGCTGGTTCAGGTCTTCCTCAATCTGGTGAAGAATGCGGCGGAAGCCGTGGGCAACCAGTCGGATGGCGAGATATTGCTGACCACCGCCTACCGTCCCGGCATGCGGCTTTCCGTCGCCGGCAGCCGCGAGCGCATCTCGCTGCCGCTCGAATTCTGCGTGCATGACAATGGCCCGGGCGTTCCGGCCGATCTGCTGCCGCATCTCTTCGACCCCTTCATCACCACCAAGACGAATGGTTCGGGCCTGGGCCTGGCGCTTGTCGCCAAACTCATCGGCGCCCATGGCGGCATTGTCGAATGCGACAGCCAGAACCATCGCACGACTTTCCGCGTATTGATGCCCGTCTCGCCGGAAGTGGCGCTTGACGACATCACCTTGCCGAACACGACAGGAAATGACCTATGACAGCTACGATCCTCGTCGCCGATGATGATGCCGCAATCCGCACCGTTCTGAACCAGGCGCTGAGCCGCGCCGGTTACGACGTGCGCATCACCTCCAATGCCGCAACGCTCTGGCGCTGGGTTTCGGCAGGCGAGGGCGATCTGGTCGTTACCGATGTCGTGATGCCGGATGAAAACGCCTTCGATCTTCTGCCTCGCATCAAGAAGGCCCGCCCGGACCTGCCGGTTCTTGTCATGAGCGCGCAGAACACCTTCATGACCGCCATCAAGGCCTCGGAAAAAGGCGCTTACGACTATCTGCCGAAGCCCTTCGACCTGACGGAACTGATCGCGATCATCGGCCGCGCCCTGTCTGAGCCGAAGCGCAAGCCGGCCAAGCTTGATGACGACATGCAGGACGGCATGCCGCTCGTTGGCCGTTCCGCGGCGATGCAGGAAATCTACCGCGTTCTCGCCCGCCTGATGCAGACCGACCTGACGCTGATGATCACCGGCGAATCCGGCACCGGCAAGGAGCTGGTGGCGCGGGCGCTGCATGATTACGGCAAGCGCCGCAATGGTCCCTTCGTCGCCATCAACATGGCGGCAATCCCGCGCGACCTGATCGAATCCGAACTTTTCGGCCATGAGAAGGGCGCCTTCACTGGTGCGCAGAACCGCTCGACCGGCCGTTTCGAACAGGCCGAAGGTGGTACGCTGTTCCTCGATGAAATCGGCGATATGCCGATGGATGCCCAGACACGCCTGCTGCGCGTGTTGCAGCAGGGCGAATATACGACGGTCGGCGGGCGCACGCCGATCCGGACCGATGTTCGCATCGTTGCCGCCACCAACAAGGATCTGAAGCAGTCGATCAATCAGGGCCTCTTCCGCGAGGACCTCTATTATCGCCTCAACGTCGTGCCGCTTCGGCTGCCGCCGCTGCGTGACCGCGCCGAGGATATTCCCGATCTCGTGCGCCATTTCATCCAGCAGGGTGAAAAGGAAGGTCTGGAAGGCAAGCGTTTCGAGACCGAGGCGCTGGAAGTCATGAAGGCCTATGCCTGGCCGGGCAACGTGCGCGAGCTGGAAAACCTGATCCGCCGGCTGATGGCGCTTTATCCGCAGGAAGTCATCACCCGCGAAATCATCGAGCAGGAACTGCAGTCGGATGTCCCGGACAGCCCGCTCGACAAGATGGCGGTCCGCACCGGCTCACTCACCATTTCGCAGGCGGTCGAGGAAAACATGCGGGATTATTTCTCAAGCTTTGGTGATGGCTTGCCGCCGCCGGGTCTTTACGACCGCGTGCTGCGTGAACTGGAATATCCGCTGATTCTCGCCGCCTTGACGGCGACACGCGGCAACCAGATCAAGGCTGCTGATCTTCTTGGCCTCAACCGTAATACGCTGCGCAAGAAAATCCGCGAGCTTGGAGTTTCCGTGTATCGCAGCTCCCGCCCCAGCTGAGAATGTTGACAAGGCCGCATCTGTCGTTGCATTTTCGCCACATTGTGTTGCTTGGAAAACACTAGGAGGGAGAGAGATTCGTCGAACTGCGGTGAATCTTGCCTGACTTTAGGAATGTGGTGCTGGCTGGCCAGCGATTGGGAGTAGTTGATGCGGAAACCCGCCGCCGAAAACGCCGTTGCTGACGAAGCAGCGGGCATGGTGGTTGCCGATCGCAGGATGTCTTTCGCTCTGCCGGGGCTGGTGCTCGCCGGCGTCGCCCTCGTCTGCGCCATCATTACCCTCTTCGTGCTGCTCGGCGTGACCCCGATTGCGCCGACATCCAACGTCGTCATCGCTTCCGTCGTCATCAATTCTATCTTCGTGATCGGCCTGATCTTTCTGATCGGCCGCGAAATCAACCGCCTGCTGAAAGCCCGGAAAAAGGGCAGGGCGGCGGCGCGTCTGCACGTGCGCATCGTCGTGCTTTTCTCCATCGTGGCGATCACGCCCGCCGTGCTTGTCGCCATCTTCGCCAGCCTGACGCTGAATGTCGGTCTCGACCGCTGGTTTTCGCTGCGCACGCAGTCGATCGTCGATTCGTCGAGCAACATCGCCCAAGCCTATATGATGGAAAATGCCGGTTATCTTCAGGGTCAGACCCTGTCGATGGCCACCGACCTCGACCGCAACCGCGCGCTTTTTTATCTAGACCGCACCGGCTTCGTTGATCTCATGACCCGTCAGGCCAAGGGACGCGGCCTGCTTGGCGCATTTCTCGTGCAGGAGGATGGCGACGCCGTCGCGCAGGCCGATATCAAGACGGAAAAACCGCTTCCCGCCATTCCGCATGACGCGCTTGAAAAGGCCGCCGCCGGTCAGCCGACGTTGATCCCGCCTGGCATCACCAACCTCGTTGGCGCGATTATCAAGCTCGAAGGCATTAGCGGAACCTTCCTTTACACGGTACGCGCCGTCGATCCCAAGGTCATGGGCGCAATGCGGCTGATGGAAGAGAACCGCGCCGAATACAAGGCGATGGAGGCAGGCCGTGCGCCGCTGCAGATCGCCTTTGCGATCCTCTATCTCGGTTTTGCGCTGATCGTGCTTCTGGCGGCGATCTGGACGGCGATCGCGGTCGCCGACCGTATCGTGCGCCCGATCCGCCTTCTCATCAGCGCCGCAGACAGTGTCGCCACCGGCAACATGCATGTGCTGGTGCCCGTGCGCGCCGTTGATGGCGACGTCGGGCGTCTGTCGCGCACCTTCAACAAGATGGTCTCGGAACTGCGCAGCCAGCAGGAACAGATCATCGAGGCGAAAGACGATATCGACGATCGCCGCCGCTTCATCGAGGCGGTGCTGTCGGGCGTTACAGCCGCCGTCATCGGCGTTGACGAGAACCGCAAGATCACCATCGTCAATCCTTCGGCAGAAGAATTCGTGGCGCTTTCGTCCGACCAGTTGATCGGTGCGCAACTGTCGGAGATTGCGCCTGAAATCGAAGAGGTCGTGACCGAGGCCAACACCTGGTCGCGCGGCAACTTCCGCAAGCAGATCAATATCATGCGGCGCGGTAAGGAGCGTACCCTCAATGTGCAGGTGACCCGCGAGGACGCCCGCGACAGCCGCGACAGCTACGTCATCACGCTCGACGACATCACCGATCTTGTCATCGCCCAGCGCTCGACCGCATGGTCCGACGTCGCGCGGCGCATCGCCCACGAGATCAAGAACCCGCTGACGCCGATCCAGCTTTCTGCCGAGCGCATCAAGCGCCGTTTCGGCAAGCAGATCGATGAGAGCGACCGCGCCATTTTCGACCAGTGTACGGACACCATCGTCCGGCAGGTCGGTGATATCGGCCGGATGGTGGATGAATTCTCCGCTTTTGCGCGTATGCCCAAACCAACGAAGGAAAAATCGGACCTGCGTTCGATTTTGAAGGACGCGGCGTTCCTGCGCGAAATCAGCGCCGCCGACACGAAATTCTCAACGGAACTGGGCGACATCCCGCTGGAGGGCATGTTCGATGCCCGCATGCTGGGACAGGCGTTCGGCAATCTCATCAAGAATGCGACGGAAGCCATCGAGGCGGTGGAAGGCGAAAAGCGTCCGGGTAAAATCCTGGTGCGCGCCTCCTTCGACGAAGCCAATTCCCGTTTCGTGGCTGACATCATCGACAATGGCCGCGGCCTTCCCGTCGAGAACCGTCACCGCATTCTCGAACCCTATATGACGATGCGGGACAAGGGCACAGGCCTCGGCCTCGCCATCGTCAAGAAAATCATCGAAGAACATGGCGGGTATCTGGAGCTCCATGATGCCCCGGCCGAATTCGACCATGGCCATGGCGCCATGATCCGAGTGCTGCTGCCCTATATCGAGGCGGTCGGCAGCGAAAATAACAAGGAAGCAGCATATGGCGTCTGATATTCTGGTCGTGGATGACGAGGCGGACATTCGCGAAATCGTAGCGGGCATTCTTTCCGACGAGGGACACGAGACCCGCATGGCGTTCGACAGCGACAGCGCGCTGGCCGCCATTTCGGAACGGGTGCCGCGCCTGATCTTTCTCGATATCTGGATGCAGGGTTCGAAGCTCGACGGTCTGGCGCTGCTGGACGAAATCAAGAGCCGCCATCCCGAAATTCCTGTCGTCATGATTTCCGGTCACGGCAATATCGAAACCGCCGTCAACGCCATCAAGCGTGGCGCTTTCGACTTTATCGAAAAGCCGTTCAAAGCCGACCGGCTGATCCTGATCGCCGAGCGGGCGCTGGAAAACTCCAAGCTGAAGCGCGAGGTTCAGGAACTCAAGAAGCGCACCGGTGACGCGGTTGAACTCGTCGGCGCGTCGCTTGCGGTTTCGCAGCTTCGCCAGACCATTGACAGGGTGGCCCCCACCAACAGCCGCATCATGATCCTCGGCCCCTCCGGCTCCGGCAAGGAGCTGGTGGCGCGCATGGTGCACAAGAAATCCTCGCGCGCTACAGGACCTTTCGTGGCGCTCAATGCCGCGACGATCACGCCCGACCGCATGGAAATTGCGCTTTTCGGCACGGAAGGCCTGCCCGGGCAGCCACGCAAGGTGGGTGCGCTCGAAGAGGCCCATCGCGGCGTGCTTTATCTCGACGAAGTCGGCGAAATGCCGCGCGAAACGCAGAACAAGATCCTGCGCGTGCTGGTCGACCAGCAATTCGAGCGTGTCGGCGGCGGCAAGCGGGTGAAGGTGGATGTGCGCATCATCTCCTCGACCGCCCACCATCTCGAAAGCCTGATCGCCGAAGGCCAGTTCCGCGAGGACCTCTATCATCGCCTCGCCGTGGTGCCGGTGAAGGTGCCGGCGCTTTCCGAGCGCCGCGAAGATATTCCTTTCCTCGTCGACATGTTCATGCGGCAGATTTCCGAACAGGCCGGCATCCGTCCGCGCAAGATCGGCGATGACGCCATGGCCGTTCTCCAGACCCATGACTGGCCGGGCAACATCCGCCAGCTCCGCAACAATATCGAGCGGCTGATGATTCTGGCGCGGCCCGAAGGCGGCGAAGCGCCGATCTCGGCCGACATGCTGCCGGCGGATATTGGCGACATGCTGCCGAAGATTTCGGCGCAGGGCGACCAGCACATCATGACCCTGCCGCTGCGCGAAGCGCGTGAAATGTTCGAGCGGGACTACCTGATGGCCCAGATCAACCGCTTCGGCGGCAATATTTCGCGCACGGCGGAATTTGTCGGCATGGAACGGTCGGCGCTGCATCGCAAACTGAAATCTCTCGGCGTATAAGGAATCTAGGCGCTTTGCCGTAACCGATTATTCCGTCAGAGAGACAGCATGAAAGTCATCATTTGCGGTGCAGGGCAGGTGGGTTACGGCATCGCCGAACAATTGTCGCGGGAGGATAATGAGGTATCGGTCATCGATACCGCTGCGCCGCTTATTACCGCCATAACCGAGACGCTGGACGTGCGCGGTTATGTCGGCCATGGCGCCCATCCCGACATGCTGGCCAAGGCCGGCGCCGACCAGGCCGACATGATCATCGCCGTTACGCTGCATGACGAGATCAATATCGTCGCCTGTGAGGTGGCGCATGCGCTCTTCAGCGTGCCGACCAAGATCGCCCGCATCCGCGACCAGAGCTATCTGAAGCCGGAATATGCCGATCTCTTCAGCCGCGAGAACATGTCCATCGATGTGACGATTTCTCCGGAAGTCGAAGTCGGCAAGATGGTGCTGCGGCGTATCGCTTTTCCGGGCGCAACCGACGTTGTGCGGTTCGCGGAAGATACGATCTACATGCTGGCCATCGAGTGCATGGAAGATTGCCCTGTCATCAACACACCGCTGCAGCAACTCTCCAGCCTCTTTCCCGACCTTATCGCCACAGTGGTTGGCGTTTACCGGGATGGTATTCTGAAGGTGGCGCATTCTTCGGAACAGTTGCGGGTGGGCGACCTTGCCTATGTCATCTGCCAGCGCCAGCACGCCCGCCGTACCTTAAGCCTCTTCGGTCACGAGGAGCAGGAAGCGCAGCGCATCGTGATTGCGGGCGCCGGTAATATCGGCCATTTCGTCGCGCACAAGATCGAGGAGATGCAGCCGAAGACGCGGGTGAAGATCATCGAGTCGGACCGCGACAGGGCGGTTGCCGCATCTGAGCAGTTGAGCCACACCATCGTCATGCATGGTTCGGCGCTCGATCAGAAAATCCTGATGCAGGCCGATATTCAGGATACCGATCTGATCGTCACGCTCACCAACAATGACCAGACCAATATTCTGGCCGCCGTGATTGCCAAGCAGCTCGGCTGCAAATCGAATCTGGCGCTCTTGAACAGCACGTCATTCCACGATGTCGCCCGTTCTCTGGGGCTCGATGCCTATATCAACCCCAGGGCCGTGACGATCTCCCGCGTGCTTCAGCACGTGCGCAAGGGTCGCATCCGCTCTGTCTACGCCGTCCAGCGCGGTTCGGCGGAGGTAATCGAGGCGGAGGCGCTGGAGACATCGCCGCTGGTCGGCCAATCCTTCCGCGACATCGATATGCCCGAAGGCGTGCGCATCGGCGCGATCTATCGCGACGGTGTGGTGATCCGTCCTGACGGCAGCACGAAAATCAAGGCGAAGGACCGTGTCGTGCTCTTTGCATCCGCCGATGCGGTGCGCGACGTGGAACAACTTTTCCGTGTTTCGATACAATATTTTTGACTGTCCCGAATCGAAAATGCGGGTCAATACTCGTACCCGTCAGGCTGTTTTGACCGTTGCGGAACGGAACATGATTTGATACCAGAGTTTGAGGTCAGCCAAGCGGGGGACAAGACTTGGCCGGCTTATTATTGATTGATTATTTTCCGGTATCCCTGCCGGCAAAAAAGAAAGAAGCGGCGCTATGGCGGAACGTTCTCAAAACCTTCAGGATCTCTTCCTCAATACCGTTCGTAAGCAGAAGATTTCGCTCACGATTTTCCTGATCAACGGCGTCAAGCTGACGGGCGTTGTCACCTCCTTCGACAATTTCTGCGTGCTTTTGCGCCGTGACGGTCATTCGCAGCTGGTCTACAAGCATGCGATCTCCACCATCATGCCCGGCCAGCCGATGCAGATGTTCGAAAGCGAAGAAGGCGCGGCCTGATCGGCTCCCTCGACGGATATTCGATATAGACTGACCCGGACCGGGAACATTTCCCGTTCCGTCAGGTTAATTCCCATGGCCGCCCGCGCGGATGCGGTCGGCCGCAATCTTCTTTCTGGATAAGGCTGAGCCCATTTCGACGCGCGACACTTCGAACGAATCGATCATTCCGGAGCAGGAAAAGCGCCGCGACGACATGCGCGCGGTTGTCCTCGTGCCCGTCCTCAAGCAGCAGCGCGAAAATCGCGATGCGGCGGCAGGCCCCGTCGCTCCCGGCCGCTCCGTTGAAGCCAAGCTTGAGGAAGCCAAGGGTCTGGCGCTCGCCATCGATCTGGAGGTGACGCAGGGTCTCATAGTTTCGGTGAACCAGCCGCGCCCGGCGACATTGTTCGGAACCGGCAAGATCGAGGAAATCGGCCATCTGCTCGATGAGACGGATTCCGGCCTGGTGATCGTCGATCATCCGCTGACCCCGGTGCAGCAGCGAAATCTCGAAAAGCAGTGGAATGCCAAGGTCATCGACCGCACGGGTCTCATCCTTGAAATCTTCGGCCGCCGCGCCTCCACCAAGGAAGGCACGTTGCAGGTTGATCTCGCGCATCTGAACTACCAGAAGGGCCGCCTCGTCAGAAGCTGGACCCACCTTGAACGCCAGCGCGGTGGTGCGGGTTTCATGGGCGGTCCGGGTGAAACTCAGATCGAGGCCGACAGACGATTGCTGCAGGATCGCATCGTAAAGCTCGAAAAGGAGCTGGAGCAGGTGGTGCGCACCCGCCAGCTTCACCGCGCCAAGCGCCGCAAGGTGCCGCATCCGATCGTGGCGCTGGTCGGTTACACCAATGCCGGTAAATCCACGCTGTTCAACCGTATCACCGGCGCGGGCGTTCTGGCGGAGGACATGCTGTTCGCAACCCTCGATCCGACATTGCGCCGGATGAAGCTGCCGCATGGCCGCACTGTCATCCTTTCCGATACGGTCGGTTTTATTTCCGACCTGCCGACGCATCTCGTCGCCGCCTTCCGTGCAACGCTGGAAGAAGTGCTGGAAGCCGATCTCGTTCTGCATGTGCGCGACATGTCCGATCCGGATAATGCCGCACAGTCTGCGGATGTGCTGCGTATTCTCGGCGATCTCGGCATTGACGAGAAGGAGGCCGAAAAGCGCATCATCGAGGTCTGGAACAAGGTCGACCGTCTCGAGCCGGAAGCGCATGACGCCATCATGCAGCGCGCCGAAGGCCGCTCGGATATTCGCGCCGTTTCGGCAATCACGGGTGAGGGCGTTGATGCCCTGATGGACGAGATTTCAAAGCGCCTCTCCGGTGTGCTGACGGAAACGACCGTCGTGCTTTCCGTTGAGCAGCTGTCGCTGATTTCCTGGGTCTACAGCAATTCCATCGTGGATGCCCGTGAAGACCATGAGGACGGATCGGTGGCGCTCGATGTGCGCCTGTCGGAAACGCAGGCCGCCGAGCTGGAGCGCAAGCTTGGTAAAGTGACCATCCGCAAACGTGAGGACTGGGAGCGCTGAGGGCTTCGAGAACGATGGCCGAGCTTCCCTCACGTCACCAGTCTCGGGAGCGCCGGGCGCTCCTATTTCGGGCATATCCGGTTGATTAGGACGAAACGGTATCGAGCGAGCGCTCGATGCGTTTTGCGGCCTGCCACAGGTCTTCCATCCGCTCAAGGCTCGCTTCTTCCAGCGTCTCGCCATTTTCGGTGAGCGACGTTTCGATGTGATTGAAACGCCTACGGAATTTCGTATTGGTGCCGCGCAGCGCATCTTCCGGATCCGCTTTGACATGCCGGCCGATATTGACGAGGGCAAAGATCAGATCGCCGAGTTCGTCCGAGACTTTCTCCGGTTTCCCCTCCGCAAGCGCCTCACGCAATTCGGCGATTTCCTCCTCGATCTTGTCGAGAATGGGAGCGGGATCTGACCAGTCGAAACCGGCGCGCGCGGCCTGTTCCTGCAGCTTCAGGGCCTCGGTGAGCGCCGGCTGGCTGCGCTGCACGCCGCCCAGAAACCCGGCCTTGAAATCCTCGGTGATACCCCGGCGGGCGCGGCGCTCTGCACGTTCGCGTTTTTCCTCGGCCTTGATCCGGTCCCATTGCAGCTTGACGCTGTCAGGTGTATCGGCCTCGGAAACGGCAAAGACATGCGGATGGCGGCGGATCATCTTCGAGGTGACAGCCTCAACCACGTCGCCAAAGGCGAATTCGCCCCGTTCCTCGGCAATGCGGGCGTGGAAAACCACCTGCAAGAGAAGGTCGCCCAGTTCCTCGCAAAGATCGTCCATGTCCTTGCGCTCGATGGCGTCGGCGACTTCATAAGCCTCTTCAATGGTATAGGGCTTGATCGTCTCGAAGGTTTGCACAACATCCCACGGGCAACCGGTTTCCGGCTGGCGCAGGGCTTCCATGATCTCGATCAGGCGGGAAATATCCTTCGAGGCTTCCATATGTCTCAAACCTTCGTTCTTCGCTTTTTTGCGCATTATCCTGACGGAAAACCGCCTGGAAGGGCTCTAATTCAACGGAATGTCGTTGCCGCTCTTTGACGACTGATAGCTGGTGGAAAGATCGTCATAGGCGGCCTTGATACGGGCCGTCTGCGCCTTCAGCGTGGTTTTCAGCGGATCGTCTTCGCCCTCCACCAGATCGGTGATGAAGAAAGAGTTCCAGAAGGCGTTGTTGCGGCGATATCCACCCGGCTCCAGCCCGAAAACCTCTTTCAGGATTTTCAGATCGTGCGGGATTGCGAAAGCGTCGCGCGAATCCTCGTGGCTGAAGAAGGAATAGAAATTGTCGAAGCCGGCCCAGGTGATTGCGGACATGCACATGGTGCAGGGTTCGTGGGTGGAAAGAAAAATCAGGTCCTTGGTGTTCGGCTTTTCGCCCAGCTCGTAAAACCGCTTCAGCGTGTGCACTTCGCCATGCCAGAGCGGGTTTTCCAGTTCGTTATTGGTCTCCGCTATCACCAGCGACAGATCGGATTTGCGTAGGATAGCCGCACCGAAGACCTTGTTGCCGAGGCTGACGCCGCGCGCCGTCAAGGGCAGAATATCGTGTTCGATGACATCAAGAAGGCGGGTGGCGAGGGTGTGGCTGGTCAAGGGTCTGATCCTTCGTGCCGCCTCAAGGAAAAGCGGTCTTCGCATGGAGAAATCGACTGGTAATCGTTGCTCCTTGTTCGGCGCGGGTACCCGCTTTGTCAAGGGATTCTGAGTGGATTCTCAGGCCTCGCGCAGGCGCGAAAAAGGGCTACCGGTTTGTTTTCCTCCAAAACCGGGGTCTTCGAGAAATAAAAATCCAGGTGTCGGAAAGGCTTGAATTTCTGTTTCTTCAATCTTGCACCGCAATGCGAGATATATGTCCAATGCACAACGAACATGATTTTTCCGCTGCTGGCGACCGCCTTTCTACCTTCCCCGCCTTCTTCCGGGTTGAGGGACGGCAGGTCGCTGTGTTCGGTAATGGTGATGAAGCGTTCGCGAAGGTGAGGCTTCTCGCCAATACCAATGCGCATATCATTGCCTATGCCAACAAGCCGGAAGCGGATTTTGTGCGCTATCTCCGCGAGAACGGCATTGATCATCGGGCTTTGGGTTTCTCCAGCCAGTTGATCGAAGGCGCGACGCTGGTTTTTGCCGCCACCGGGGACGAGGCGCTGGACCGCGAGATAGTTACGGCTGCGCGCGCTAAGAAAATCCCCGCCAATGCGGTGGACCAGCCGGAATTTTGCGATTTCTTCACCCCGGCGCTCGTCGCCCGCGCGCCCGTCGCCATCGCCATTGGCACCGAAGGGGCAGGGCCGGTTCTCGCCCAGATGATCCGCGTGCGTATCGACCAGATGCTGTCACCGTCGCTCGGCAAACTTGCGCGCCTTGCCGTGCAATATCGTGATGCCGCCGAGCAGAATGTTCCCAAGGGCGCGTTGCGGCGCAATTTCTGGCGGCGGTTTTTCTCCGGCGCTGTCGCGGATGCCGTCGCTCTCGGCGATACGCTTTCCGCCCGCGATGCCGCCAACCGTCTGTTGCAATCGCCCGAACGCAGTGAAGGCCGCGTCTGGCTTGTCGGCGCTGGCCCCGGTGCGGAAGACCTGTTGACGCTGCGCGCGCAGCGCGTGTTGATGGAGGCCGACGTCATCGTTTATGATGCGCTGGTACCGCAGGCGATCGTCGATATGGGTCGCCGCGATGCCGAAAGACTGTCTGTCGGCAAGCGCAAGGGCTGCCATACGAAGTCGCAGGATGAGATCAACCGCCTGCTGGTGCGTCTCGGCAAGGATGGCAAGCGCGTCGTTCGCCTCAAATCCGGTGATCCGCTGGTTTATGGCCGGGCGGGCGAGGAGATGGCGGCGTTGCGTGACGCTGGCATCGGTTACGAGATCGTGCCCGGCATCACTTCGGCCTTTGCCGCCGCTGCGGATTTCGAATTGCCGCTGACGCTGCGCGGTGTCGCCTCGTCGCTGATTTTCACCACCGGCCACGATCTGACCGGCGATGTCCTGCCCGATTGGGCGCGTCTTGCCGTCTCTGGTGCGACGATTGCCGTCTATATGGGCCGCAGCGTTGCCGCTTCGGTCGCGACAAGGCTGATCGAGGCAGGTCTCGGCGTGGAAACGACCGTCGCCGTCATCGAAAATGCCAGCCGCGCGGATCGCCGCCTGCTGCATGGCACATTGAACGATCTGCCCGACCTCGAACATCGCGATGAACTGACCGGTCCGGTCATGGTCATCATCGGCGATGCGGTGGCGGGCGCCAATTTCGACAGGTCCGAGGCGCTTGCGCTTGGCTCAAAGCCAGCGAACCTCAAACGGGAGTATGCAAATGGCTGACAAGGTTTTGACCGCCAACCGCCTGGGTGATGGTATCGCCGTCTGGCTCGACGCTAGTGGCGAATGGACGGAGAACCTGCAGGACGCGATCGTCGCCCGCCATGCGGAGGCCGTCGCCTCGTTCGAGGAAATCGGCAAGCGGGATTTTTCCGCCAACAAGGTCGTCGACGTGAATATCGTCGATGTCATTGAGGAGAACGGCAAGCTTTGGCCGACGCGGCTTCGCGAGCGCATTCGCGCCGCCGGCCCGACCATGCACTATGCCAACGGCTTCAAGCCGGCCGATGCAGCATTTATCGCAGTCTGAGGAAGAATATGTACCGTTACGACGAATTCGATCACGCATTTGTTGAAGGCCGCGTGGCACAGTTTCGCGATCAGGTAGAGCGCCGGCTGTCCGGCGAGCTGGCCGAGGACGCGTTCAAGCCGCTGCGCCTGATGAACGGCGTCTATCTCCAGCTCCATGCCTACATGCTGCGCGTCGCCATTCCCTACGGTACGCTGAATTCCAAGCAGATGCGGATGCTGGCCCATATCGCCCGCAAATATGACCGGGGTTATGGCCACTTCACCACCCGCCAGAACATCCAGTACAACTGGCCGCGCCTTTCCGACACGCCGGATATCCTGTCCGAACTGGCGAGCGTGGAAATGCATGCGCTGCAGACTTCAGGCAACTGCATTCGCAACGTTACTGCCGATCATTTCGCAGGGGCAGCCGCCGACGAAGTCGCCGATCCGCGCCCCTATGCGGAAATCCTGCGTCAGTGGTCTTCCGTACATCCGGAATTCTCGTTCCTGCCGCGCAAGTTCAAGATCGCGGTCACGGGTGCCGAGCGCGACCGCGCCGCCATTCAGGTTCACGATATCGGCCTGCACCTGAAAAAGAACGACAAGGGCGAGATCGGTTTTGCCGTTTATGTCGGTGGCGGTCAGGGCCGCACGCCGATGATCGCCAAGAAGATCCGCGATTTCCTGCCGGAAGAGGATCTCTTGTCCTACACCACGGCTGTGATGCGCGTTTATAACCTGCACGGCCGCCGCGACAACAAATACAAGGCGCGCATCAAGAGCCTCGTGCACGAGACGGGTGCTGAGGAGCTGGCTCGCCAGGTCGAGGTCGAGTTCGCGGAACTGAAAAACAGCGAATTGAAGCTGCCGGATGCTGATATCACGGCCATCACCGCCTATTTCGCGCCGCCGGCACTGAAGGATCGTCCCGAAGGCTGGGAAAGTCTGGCGCGCTGGAAGCGGGCGGACGAAGGCTTTGCCCGTTTCGTCGAGCAGAACGTCGCGCCGCACAAGCATCCCGATTACGGCATGGTGACGATCTCGCTGAAGCCGATCGGCGGTATTCCCGGCGATGCGACCGACGAGCAGATGGAACTCGTCGCCGACATTGCTGCGGAATATGCCTTCGATGAAATCCGCATCAGCCACGAGCAGAACATCATCCTGCCGCATGTGGCGCTGGCTGATCTTGAGCCCGTCTATCGCGCGCTGGTGGGTGCGGGGCTCGCCACCGCCAATGCTGGGCTGATCACGGATATCATTGCCTGTCCCGGGCTGGACTATTGCGCGCTCGCCAATGCGCGCTCCATTCCGCTGGCGCAGGAAATCTCCACCCGTTTCGGCGCGCATGAGCGTCAGTTGGAAATCGGTGAGCTGAAGATCAAGATTTCCGGCTGCATCAATGCCTGCGGCCACCACCATGTCGGCCATATCGGCCTGCTGGGCGTGGAAAAGAAGGGTGCGGAACTCTACCAGATCACGCTTGGTGGATCGGGTGATGAAAATACCTCGATCGGCGAGATCATCGGCCGTGGTTTCGAGCCGGAAAAAGTGACCGACGCGGTGGAAACCATCGTCGATACCTATCTGGGCTTGCGCCTTTCGAAGGAAGAGAATTTCCTCGAAGCCTATCGCCGCGTCGGACCGCAGCCTTTCAAGGATGCGCTCTACGGTTCCGCCGCTGAAGCCGCCTGAGGAGATCGACATGACGAAAATCTGGAACCGCGACGGCTTCGTGGAAAACGATCCCTGGGTGATTGAAACGGAAGAAGTGAAAGCGACTGACGAGCAGAAGCCGGTGCTGCCGCTTGCCGATTTCCTTGTCCGTGCCGCCGAAAGCAACGATATCGGCCTTGGCGTTCTGATCGCGCCGGCCGACGATGTTACCCGGCTCGAGCCCTATCTCGACCGTATCGAACTCGTCGCCATCAGCTTTCCCGCTTTCAACGATGGCCGTGGTTTCAGCCATGCCTCGCTGCTGCGCAGCCGTCTTGATTTTGCGGGCGAGGTGAGGGCGGTTGGCGATGTGCTGATCGACCAGGTGCCGCTGATGCTGCGCACCGGCTTTAACAGTTTTGCGGTGACGAACGACACGGCGATCCGTCGTCTGTCCGAAAATCGCCTGCCGGAGATCCCGGTCTATTACCAGCCGACGGCTCGGCCGGCGAGTGGTGGTGAGGCCTATAGCTGGCGCCGCCGTGCGGCCCAATGACGCGTTGCGTGGAAATATGAGTTTCGGATACATATTTTCTGCGCATGGCAGTATTGATATTCTCATGCCTTCAAACCGCGACAAAAATGGTATAATTGCCCGGTCGAAGAATGTCGCTTATCGAATGAATGGACGGAACCTGAAATGAACGCGCCAGCCAAGACGGAAGATTTCGCGATCAAGATACCTGATGGTGTTTACGCCGAGACGGTTTTGTCGGTGGAGCATTATACGGATCACCTGTTCCGTTTCCGCATGACGCGTCCGGCTGGCTTCCGTTTTCGATCAGGCGAATTCGCCATGATCGGCCTGATGGTCGGCGAAAAGCCGATCTACCGCGCCTATTCCATCGCCAGCCCGGCCTGGGATGAGGAACTGGAATTCTTCTCGATCAAGGTTCCTGATGGCCCGCTGACCTCGCATCTTCAGGCGATCAAGCCCGGCGATACCGTTCTGATGCGCAAGAAGCCGACAGGCACGCTGGTTCTGGACGCGCTGACACCCGGCAGACGGCTTTACATGTTCTCGACCGGCACCGGCATTGCGCCTTTCGCAAGCCTGATCCGCGACCCGGACACCTATGAAAAGTTTGAAGAGGTCATCCTCACCCATACCTGCCGCGATGTGGCCGAGCTGAAATACGGTTTCGATCTGGTCGAGGAAATTAAGAACCACGAATTCCTGAACGAGATCGTCGGCGACAAGCTCAAGCATTACGCCACCGTCACCCGCGAGGATTACCCCTTCAAGGGCCGCATCACCACGCTGATCGAGAACGGCAAGCTGTTTGCGGATCTCGGTGTGCCCGCACTCGATCCGGAAATCGATCGCGGCATGATCTGCGGTTCTTCCGCGATGCTGAAGGACACCAAAGAACTGCTTGAAAAGGCTGGTCTTACCGAAGGCGCCAACAACAAGCCTGCCGAATTCGTCATCGAGCGCGCTTTTGTCGGCTGATTGCATAACAAACTATGAGATTTCAGGAGGCCGTCAGGCCTCCTTTTTGTTTGCGCACTTCAGTATCGCTGTTAAGAAGCGGCGTCATCATTGTGTTTCGGCGCGATCTCGTTGCGATAGAGAAGAAAAAGCCCGATGGCGATAGCGGCAATGCCGCCACCGACGAGATGCGACAGCGAATAACCGCCCTTCGTCACCAGCCAGCCCGCAACGACATTGCTGAATGATGCGCCGATACCCTGAACCATCATGACGCTGGCAAGACCGACGTTAAAACGGCCGGTGCCCTTCAAAATCCTCTCCACCGCAACGGGGGTGACGATGCCGAGCAGGCCGGCGCCAACGCCGTCAAGAAACTGCACCGGGAAGATGACCCAGAAATCCGTAAAGGCCGAGGCAAGAAGGCCTCGTACGGGCAGGGCGACCAGCGCGACGATAAACACGGTCGAGAGACCGAAACGGCGTATCAGCCATGGGGCCATTGCTGCGACGAAGATCATTGCGAATTGCGCGACGCCGGTAATGATGGCGGTGGTGCGGAAGGGCGTCTGCAATTCGATGGCGAAATCCTGCGCGATCAACCGGCCCATCGGCGCGTTGCCGAAGTGGAAGACAAGCAGAATGATGGCGAGAAAGATCAGCCCGCGCTCCTGCAGCAGCACTTTGATACCGGATGGGCCGGGTTCCCCCTTGTCTTCAGCAAGGCCGCGCGCGACCTTGTGGTCGATTCGATCGGGGTCGATGGCCGCCGTCGCGACCAAGGCGCCTGCAGCGGTCAGCAGCATGAGGCCGATGATGCCGTTCATGCCGAAGAAGGTGACCACCACATAGGTCGCGAAAAGCGACGCGAAATTGCCGCCGTGGTTCCAGAACTCGTTGCGCGATATCTGATGGGAGAACAGGCGTTCGCCGACAAGGCCGAGCGTCAGGCCAGCAAGTGCAGGCCCGACCACGGCACCGACGACCGCCGTCATGATTTGGCCTGTCCAGACGATCCACACATCCGGAAAGATCAGCGTGATCAGCGCGCCGACCGTCACGAAAACGACGGGGATGGCAATCAACGTTCTTTTCCAGGTCGTACCGTCCACCAGCGCGCCGCAAAGCGGCGTGGCGAGCAGACCGACGAGACCGCCGACCGTGGCGATCAATCCCAATGAAAGCGAAGACCAGCCCTGTGTCGCTAAAAATGCGTCCAGAAACGGCCCTAGACCGTCGCGGGCATCGGCCAGAAAAAAATTCAGTGCTGCAAGGGCAAAAAGCGTGCGGTCTGAAATGCCACCGCTGCGAGGCAGACCGCCGGAAGGCAGGCTGCCGCGCGGTGCCGAAACGCCGATAATCGTCATGAAATATGCTCCGAAAAATATGCAAGAGGTGATCAGAAATTGATCGAGGCTGGCGAGAAACATCTGTGCCCGCGTTTGGTTGCATTGGCACGACAGAAATATAAGTCCTTCGATATTTTGCTCGTTGCAGAATAGGCCGGAGGAACGTTTCGCGGTGCAAGCGAGTTAGTCTTCGAAGAAAAACCGGATACTCGCCATGAAGACCAAGGCTCTCGCAATTTTATTTTCTGCCGGATTGCTCGGCGCACAGCCCGCGCATGCGGATGAACGCGAATTCCTTTCGTCGCTGAAAGGCACATGGGCGGGCAAGGGAACCGTGATTACTCGCATCGGCACGCCGCCCATCAATGTGAACTGTACGCTTAATTCCAATGCGGGGGCCTCGTCGCTCAACATGTCCGGCACTTGCCGGGGACTGCTCGTCGTAAGGCGCGCAATAGCCGCCGATCTCTCGGCGAAGGGTGGACGCTATAGCGGTGCCTATACCGGTCCTTCCGGTCGTCCGTCTGCGCTTTCCGGCAAAAGGCGGGGAAACGCGATCAACCTCACGGTCCGCTGGAATCGCGACATCAATGGTGATCGCGTCGCCGCCATGACCATCGAAAAGGTTGGCGCCAATGGCCTGCGCCTGCGCACCACCGACAAGGATGGCCGGACCGGCAAGACGGTGGTGACGAGCGATATCCGGCTGGTGCGCTGAGGCAGCGGGCCGTGAAAAAATGACAGACGAGGCTGCTCGGGGTCTTTAGCTGAACTCGAGCAGCAAAGGGCAGTGGTCCGAGACTTCCGGCTGCCCCACCACATTGAAGTGATCGACCTTCACAGCCGGATTGACCAGCATGTAATCCGCATAACGGTTCGCTTTGGCATAATGCGAGGTCCGCGTGTCGGTAAAACCGCGTGTCGTGACGAGTTCGATGAGGTCCAGTTCCTTCAGCACAGTGAAGGTGTCACTGTCGGGTAGAACATTAAAGTCACCGCAGACGACGATCCGGTCGCCATCTTCCGCAATGTTTTTGACAAGTTGCACGAGGCGTTTTGCCTGCGCCAGACGGGCAGGGATATCGTGTTTGCCATTGGGGTCGCGCAGCCCGTGCATATGGGCAATGACAACCGGCTGACCGGTCGTGAAATCGAAAACCCTGATGGCGTGACCCGTACGCGACCGTGGATGATCGCCGTATCCATCTGCGGAAAAGGTGCCGTGCACGAAACCCTGCGCCTGCGCAACAATGGCGATGGATTTGCGCACGAAGGTCGCCAGCCCCCATTGGGAAGGATACCTGATCTCACCATGCCAGAGATCGCCCTGCGCCGCCGGGCAGAAAATCGCCAGATGATTTGGCAAGGCCTCGGCGATATCGCTGAAGAAGTTCGCTCTTTGCGGCAGGTCGATGCCGTGATCACGATAGCTCAGCCAGTCCTGCAAGGCAGTCGGCGTGTGCACCACCTCTTGCAGGCAGAGAATATCGGGATCGGATGAGGCGATATAGGGAACAAGCTCGTCATGAAGCTTTCCGCCCCAACCATTCAGGCAAATCAGACGCATTCACACTCCATCACCGCTTGATTGTGGCACCCGTTTTAGCATGGAACGGATGACGATCAATCGTGTGCAGCGAGGTCGCGAAATGTTGTTGCCGTAACGAAAAAGGCCCGGATCGCTCCGGGCCTTTTTGTGTTTGTTTGCACCGAATGCCTTATTCGGCGGCTTCGGCGTAGGCCTCCATCGGCGGGCAGGTGCAGATGAGGTTACGGTCGCCATAGACGTTGTCGATGCGGTTCACAGGCGACCAGTATTTGTCGATGCGGAAGGCGCCGGGCGGGAAGCAACCCTGTTCGCGGCTGTAGGGACGATCCCACTCGCCGACGAGATCTTCTACCGTGTGCGGCGCGTTCTTCAGCGGATTGTTGGTCTTGTCCGCACGGCCTTCCTCGATGTCGCGGGCTTCCTCGCGGATCGCCAGCATGGCATCGCAGAAACGGTCGATTTCCGCCTTGGTCTCGGATTCCGTCGGCTCGATCATCAGCGTGCCGGCAACCGGCCAGCTCATGGTCGGCGCATGGAAACCGCAGTCGATGAGGCGCTTTGCAACATCGTCCACCGTCACGCCGCAGCTATCCGCCAAGGGCCGGGTGTCGATGATGCACTCATGCGCTACACGTCCGGTTTCGGACTTGTAGAGCACATCGTAAGCGCCCTTCAGCCGCTCGGCGATATAGTTGGCGTTGAGGATCGCCACCTTGGTCGCCTGCGTCAGCCCTTCGCCGCCCATCATCAGGCAATAGCTCCAGGAGATCGGCAGGATCGAGGGCGAGCCAAAGGGGGCAGCCGAAACCGCGCCCTCGCGACCGTCCGTCGTCGGATGGCCGGGGAGGAAGGGAGCAAGATGCGCCTTGACGCCGATCGGCCCCATGCCCGGACCACCGCCGCCATGCGGAATGCAGAAGGTCTTGTGCAAGTTGAGGTGGGAAACGTCCGAACCGATATCGCCGGGACGGGCAAGGCCGACCATGGCGTTCATGTTCGCGCCATCGAGATAAACCTGACCACCATGCTTGTGGGTGATCTCGCAGATCTCGCGAACCGTCTCCTCGAACACGCCGTGGGTGGACGGGTAGGTGATCATGCAGCACGAGAGGTTTTCCGCGTACTGCTCTGCTTTTGCACGGAAATCCTCGATGTCAATGTCACCGTTGTCCCGCACCTTCACCGGCACCACTTTCATGCCGACCATCTGTGCTGAGGCAGGATTGGTGCCATGCGCCGACGTCGGGATGAGGCAGACATCGCGATGGGTGCCGCCATTGGCGAGGTGGTAGTTGCGGATGGTCAGAAGCCCCGCATATTCCCCTTGCGCACCGGAATTCGGTTGCATGGAGAAGGCATCGTAACCGGTGACCGAGCACAGCTTTTCGGAGAGATCGTCGATCATTTCCTTGTAACCGAGCGCCTGATTGGCCGGCACGAAGGGATGGATGTCGGAAAATTCCGGCCAGGTGATCGGCAGCATTTCCGCAGTTGCGTTCAGTTTCATGGTGCAGGAACCGAGCGGGATCATCGAGCGGTCGAGCGCAAGATCACGGTCCGAAAGACGGCGGATGTAACGGGTCATCTCGCTTTCGGCACGGTTCATGTGGAAGATCGGATGCGTCATGTACTGGCTGGTGCGCAACAGCTCCTTCGGCAGGCGATATTCCGGCTCGAAATCCGAGATCGAGAAATTGCCGCCAAAGGCGCGCCAGACCGCCTCAAGCGTTGCCGGGCGCGTGCGCTCGTCAAGGCTCATGCCGATCTTGGTCGCGCCGACCTTGCGCAGGTTCACGCCTTCAGCAACGGCCGAGCGCAGGATGACGCCCTGCATGTGACCGACTTCGACGGTGATGGTGTCGAAGAAGGTTTCCGGCTCGATGACGTAGCCAAGCTTTTCGAGACCCTTGGCCATCAGCACGGCCTTCTGGTGGGTCTGCTGGGCGATCGCCTTGATACCCTGCGGGCCGTGGAAGACGCCGTACATGGAGGCCATGACGGCAAGCAGCACCTGCGCGGTGCAGATGTTGGAAGTGGCCTTTTCGCGGCGGATGTGCTGCTCGCGGGTCTGCAGCGACAGGCGATAGGCGCGATTGCCGCGCGCATCCACCGAGACGCCGACCAGACGGCCGGGCATGGAGCGCTTATGCGCATCCTTGACGGCCATATAGGCGGCATGCGGACCGCCGTAACCGACCGGAACGCCGAAACGCTGCGAGGTGCCGATGGCGATATCCGCGCCCATTTCACCTGGAGACTTCAACAGCGTCAGCGCCAGAAGATCGGCGGCGACGGCGGCGATGGCGCCGGTCTGGTGCAGGCGGGAAATCAGGCCCGAGAAGTCGCTGACATGACCGTGCGTGCCCGGATACTGGAAGATCGCGCCGAACACGTCGACCGGATCGAGATCGGTGAACGGGTTGCCAACGATCACCTTCCAGCCGAGCGGGGCTGCACGGGTCTCAATCAGCGCGATAGTCTGCGGGTGGCAATTGGCGTCGACGAAGAAGGCGGTCGCCTTGGACTTGGCGACGCGCTGGCACATGGCCATCGCTTCCGCAGCGGCCGTTGCTTCATCGAGCAGCGATGCGTTTGCGACATCGAGGCCGGTCAGGTCGCAGACCATGGTCTGGTAGTTCAGCAGCGCCTCAAGACGACCCTGGCTGATTTCCGGCTGGTAAGGCGTATAGGCCGTGTACCAGGCCGGGTTTTCCAAAATGTTGCGCTGGATGACCGGCGGCGTGATCGTGCCGTAATAACCCTGACCGATCAGCGAGGTCAGCACCTGGTTCTTGTTGGCCGTTTCGCGCAGGCGGTCGAGCGCCTCGCGTTCGGTCAACGCGGCACCCCAGGTCAGCGGCACCTTCTGGCGGATGGAGGAGGGAACGGTGGCGTCGATGAGCGCGTCGAGGCTTTTGTAGCCAACGACCTTCAGCATGTCAGCCATTTCCGACGGCGACGGCCCGATGTGACGCCGATTGGCGAAATCATAGGGCTGATAGTCGGTGAAATGAAATTCCGTGGGCGTCGTCATTACGCGATCAGCTCCTTGTAGGCTGCCTCGTCGAGCAGCGTATCGGCATCCGCGACGTTGGAAAGCTTCAGCTTGAAGAACCAGCCGGCACCCTGCGGGTCCGAATTGACCAGCGAGGGGTCGTCAACGATGGCCTGGTTGATTTCCACCACTTCGCCATCCAGCGGACAATAGACATCGGAAGCCGCCTTGACGGATTCAACGGTCGCTGCGTCGCCATCCTTGGAGAAGGTGGCGCCCACTTCCGGCAATTCGACGAAGACGAGGTCGCCAAGCTGTTCAGCGGCGTGGCTGGTAATGCCAACGGTGGCGATATCGCCTTCGAACTTCAGCCATTCGTGTTCTGCGGTAAATTTCAGCATCGTATTCTCTCCGGAGATGGGATGAAGATTATCGTTTGTAGGTGGGCTTGATGAAGGGCAAGGCAGCGACGGTGACGGGCAGATATTTGCCGCGCACTTCCGCAAAGATCGCCGTACCGGGAGCCGTGTAGGCCGTTGGTACGTAACCCATGGCGACGGGACCTTCGACCGACGGGCCGAAGCCGCCGGAGGTCACTTCGCCGATTTCCGTCTTGCCCTCGGCATCCGCGAAAAGCTTGGAATGGCCGCGCACCGGTGCCTTGCCCTCGGGCTTCAGGCCGACACGGCGGCGCGATGTGCCGTCTTTCAGTTCGCCGAGAATGCGCTCCGCACCCGGAAAGCCGCCCTCGCGATCGCCACCGGTGCGGCGCGCCTTCTGGATCGCCCATTCGAGCGAAGCTTCGATGGGGGAGGTAGTGGTGTCGATATCGTTGCCATAAAGACAAAGGCCCGCTTCGAGACGCAGGCTGTCACGCGCGCCGAGCCCGATCGGCTCGCAATCGGGATGTTCGAGCAGGGCCTTGGCGATCTCTTCCGCCTTTTCGGCAGGCACGGAGATTTCAAAGCCGTCCTCGCCGGAATAACCGGAGCGGGAGACGATGCAGGGGACGTCGTGCAGCGGAATTTCCAGCACGTCCATGAACTTCATTTCGGAGACGCCAGCCCACAGTTCTGCCAGAACCGCTTCCGCGCGCGGTCCCTGCAGCGCGATAAGCGCCCGGTCGTCGAGAAGGGTTATCTCGCAGTCGCCGGAAAGATGCGCCTTCATATGGGCGACATCGGCGTGCTTGCAGGACGCATTGACGACGACAAAAAGATGATCGCCGCGATTGGTGATCATCAGGTCGTCCAGAATGCAGCCGTTTTCATCGGTGAAGAAACCGTAACGCTGACGACCTTCCTTGAGGCCGAGAATGTCGACCGGCACCAGCTTTTCGAGCGCAAGTGCGGCATCGGCATTGTTGCCGGATTTCGCCTTCAGGATCACCTGGCCCATGTGGGACACGTCAAAGAGACCGGCGGAGGTGCGGGTCTGAAGATGTTCCTTCAGAACGCCGGCCGGATATTGAACCGGCATGTCGTAACCGGCAAACGGCACCATGCGGGCGCCAAGCGAAAGATGCAGGGAATGCAATGGCGTGATGTCAAGCTCGGCGGTATCGTCCAAGGACGCCTCCAGGGTTGCGCGAAAGATCGCGCGGGCTCAGGTCATGACGCGAGAAACGCGCCGGGTTCAAGAGCCCCCTCTGTCCTTGTCGCCTGAGATTGTTATCCCTTCGGCGAGCCGTCCTTATGAAAGGTGGCTTCTCTCCAG
Organism: Agrobacterium tumefaciens str. B6; assembly: GCF_001541315.1. Taxonomy (GTDB): domain Bacteria; phylum Pseudomonadota; class Alphaproteobacteria; order Rhizobiales; family Rhizobiaceae; genus Agrobacterium; species Agrobacterium radiobacter. Next base: position 610,774 of record NZ_LMVK01000012.1, read on the forward strand.
AGTTCCGTCGTCACCGCTGGTCCTTTTGCCTGAGAGTTTCCGGGGCGGTTGCTCCTTCGGCACCGCATTGAAGCGGTTTCTCCCAACGATGATGCGACGCTCATTATCTTCGAAGGCCCGTTATTGGCAAGGACGAAATGACGCATCTGAACAGATTCTTGCTCCATCTGCGCCATCGACATCTATCCTGTCCGGTATGACGGTTTTGAGACCGCGTTTCGTACCCGTCGGAATAGCCCGGTCGATGCGGCTCGCATGGGCGCGATGAGGCTTTTCTAGCGCGTGGATTTGGGCTGGCGAGAAGTGGATTTGGGCTGGCGAGAAAAGGTGTTTCTAATCGGATTTTTTCTCCGGCAGGCCCTTGCGTTTCGTCGAAGCGAAATCCTCAAGTTCCTTTTCTGTCATAGACTTCTCCATGCTTTTTGAAGCACCTTGTAAACTGGATTTCTTCGTCTCACCCCTTTTGGCGGCGAGTGCGGCGCCGGCGGCTTTCTGCTGGGCTTTCGATTTGGCTGGCATGTCGGTTCTCCCTTCAAACGGTGGTTCCGACGGGGAAATGCCGCCTTGCGGCGATTGTTCCCTTGCAACTGTTAAGCCTGCGGCAAAATTCCCCTTTGAAATCGGCAGGAAAGCGGGATATCGCATGGGATTATGGATGCAAATCAAAAACGACGGCTGACAGGGATGGAGAAGGTGCTTCGCATTTTCTGCGCGACCCTGATGTTGTCGCTCGGTTTTGCCCACAGGCCAGCACTTGCCGTCGCCCCGGAGGTTGTTCTCGACGAGAGCTACCGGCTTCCGGATGGCACCTTTGCCGAAATCTGCCTCGGCCACGCCGGTGGTTTGAATGCCTCCCACACCAAGGACAGCCCGGCCCATTCGGGTGACGCTATCCTCTTCTGCGAGGCGTGCCTGCTGGCATCGTCCATTCTTCTGCCCATGCCCGATACGGAAGGCTGGCTGAAGACCCAATTTGCCTGGCTCGACAATCGTCTCTCTGCGGAATGGAGCTTCCGCTCCGTCCTGACGATCCAGCAACCCGCCGCGCGCGGCCCGCCACCCCAGTCCGCCTGATTTTTCGTTTTAACGGGATAATCGCCGTCTTTGGCGGCACGGAGCGGCTGCGCAGACCCAGAGGGTAGCAGTCGCAGGGACAAGCAAATGAAAACCACCAAGATCATCACCTGCGGCCTTTTCGTCGCCTCGGTTTCGACTGCACAGGCTTTTGCCCATGCCACATTCGTTGAGGGTTCGGCCGAACAGGACAGCACCGTCGTTGCGGCCCTTCAGGTGCCGCATGGCTGTGACGGCGGGCTCGCCACCACCGAAGTCCAGATCAAGCTGCCGGAAGGCTTCATTTCCGCCAAGCCGCAGCCCAAGGCCGGCTGGGAGCTGGAGATCATCAAGGGCGACTACCAGAAGGCCTATAAGAACCACGGCAAGGAGATCAAAAGCGGTCCGATAGAAATTCGCTGGAAGGGCGGCAACCTGCCGGACGAGTTTTACGATACCTTCGCGGTGCAGGGTAAGATTTCCGGTATCGCAGCGGGGCAGGACCTGCCTTTTAAGGTAACGCAGCTTTGCGGTGACAAGGGCAAGGTATCCTGGGATGAGGTCGCGGCGGTCGGCGTCGATCCCCATTCCCTGAAAAGCCCGGCGCCGACCATCAAGGTCACCGCCAAGGCGCATGCGGGTGGCCATGACCATGCCGGCATGAGCATGGATATGGATGTCGTGAAGGCCGGCAGCCTCGAAGTGTCTGGCGGCACGACCAAGGCCATGTTGCCGGGCCAGCCCGTGGGCGGCGGCTATGTGTCGATCAAGAATACCGGCGATAGCGACGACAAGCTGGTCGGCGTTGAATCCTCGGCTGCCGGTCGTGCCGAAATCCATGAAATGGCCATGGTCAACGACGTCATGAAAATGCGCAAGCTGGATGACGGCATCGTCATTCCCGCAGGGCAGACAGTGGAGCTGAAGCCCGGCGGTCTGCACATGATGTTCTTTGATGTAAAGAAGCCCTTTGCCGAAGGCGACAAGGTGCCGGTGACGCTGATCTTCGAAAAGGCCGGCAAGGTCGAGATCGTGCTCTCCGCTGGCGCAGCCAAGGGCGGCAGCGACCACAAGCATAATTGACCAATGAAAAGCGGCTACCGGAACGCGTGACAGGTCCGGTAGCCGCAAGATTTTTCATATATTGTATTTGTTCTTCAGCGCCGTGATGGAAAAAGGGAGAGGGCATCTGCCATCGCGATTTTCCGAATTCGGTCGAAAATATCTAGAAAATCAAGCTGACACCAAGCTGAACGCGAATGTCCGTTCGACGTGGTCAAGAGACCGAGAAACCAAATTAAGATACCTATATATCGGTATGATCTAACACGTCATTTCTTGGTTTTTGTGTGGTGCTGTTTTCCTCATAGGCCTCAACGGCCTGCTCTAGTGTCGCCTGCGGCTCGTGGCGCTGGCTGGCAACGGTCAGGAAATAGAGCGTCAGGGCGGGTGGCTTGATCACCGTCATCATGCCGCGCAGCTGGAAGTCATCCCCACCTTCGGCCTTGCGCGCCAATTCGTGAATGGCCTCTTCCACTTCGCTTTTGCGCGGAACGCGCTGCGATGGCTTCACGGCTTCCAGCGCATAGGCTGCCGTATTCGCGGAAACAGAAAGAACCTGTGTCATCCAACCCCCGGCAATTGTCGCCGACCCTTAAAAAAACGAGATTAGCAGCCGCATCTTGTTGGAAGGCTAAATCGCGACGCTGCAATTTAATCGTATTTTAGTGGACGAAGACGCCTGCCAAAGGGCTTTCGTCCGCTGTGCCCTTGGTCTAGAAATGCGTCGGACTTCACAGGTCCGGCAATTTCCGGAGATACCATTCCCATGATCAATATCGCTCTTGTCGCGACAGGCGGCGCCATCGGTTCCGTGTTTCGTTATCTGGTCGGCGTCTGGAGCGTGCGGCTGGCCGGGCCCAATTTCCCCTGGGGAACGCTTGCGGTTAATGTGGTCGGGTCTTTCCTCATCGGTCTGCTGGTCGAGCTTGTGGCGCGGCGGCTGAACGCCTCGATGGAAATGCGCCTGTTTCTCGTCACCGGCGTGCTCGGCGGGTTCACGACATTTTCGTCCTTCTCGCTCGATGCGGTGGCGCTTTTCGAACGCGGTGCGCTCGGCCTTTCGGCCGTTTACGTCCTTGCAAGTCTTGTGGTTTCCATTGCCGCGGTTTTCGCCGGGCTGGCCTTGGGCCGCAACTTGTTCTAAAGGCTTGATCCAAACGGCGCGCCGAACAACGGGCGCGCGATCAAGACAGAGAGACTGGAAATTTCATGGCAGGTATCGAGCATATCAAGGTCGGGGCCGACGAGGCCGGTATGCGCCTCGATCGCTGGTTCAAGATTCACTATCCGGGACTTGGTTTCGGACAGTTGCAGAAGCTGTTGCGATCCGGACAGGTGCGCGTGGATGGCGGCCGGGTGAAGACGGATGCGCGGGTGCAGCCGGGACAGATGGTGCGCGTGCCGCCGGTCGATTCCGATCTCAAGGTCAAAAGCGGACCGATCGGATCAAGGGATCTCAAACATTCGGAAGACGCGGAACTTCTGGCGCGCATGCTCTTGCATGAAGACGACAAGGTTTTCGTTTTCAACAAGCCGGCCGGCATCGCCGTTCAGGGCGGTTCCGGCGTCAACCGCCATATCGACGGGCTTCTGGAAGCCTGGACCAGCCCGAAGGGCGAAAAGCCGCGTCTGGTGCACCGCCTCGACCGCGATACCTCCGGCGTGCTGGTGGTTGCCCGCACCCGCGGTGCTGCGCAGAAGCTGACGGCCGCCTTCCGCGAGCGCGACACCAAGAAGACCTATTGGGCGCTGGTCAAGGGCGTGCCGCGCAAGCACCAGGACAAGATTTCTACCTGGCTGGTCAAGGAACAGACCATGGATGGCGACCGCATGCGTATCGCCAAGCATGGCGAGGAGGGGGCCGATCACGCCGTTTCCTATTACCGTGTCATCGATACCGCCGCGCAGAACCTCGCCTGGCTGGAGATGGAACCCTATACCGGCCGCACCCATCAGCTCCGCGTTCACGCGCTGCATATGGGCCACCCGATCATCGGTGATCCCAAATATTATATCGACGATCCGAACTGGGATTTCCCAGGCGGCATCCAGAAGCGCCTGCATCTGCATGCGCGCCATATCGACATTCCGCATCCGAATGGGGGCCGGCTTCGGGTCAGCGCACCTTTGCCGCCGCATATGGTGCAGACCTGGAACCTGCTCGGCCTCGACGTGGCCGATGGCGACAGGGAAGACTGAAAGCTATGAAGCTCGTTCTTTTCGATTGCGACGGCACATTGGTGGACAGCGCCGGCCTGATCCATGCGATCATGGTCGAAACCTTTGCCGATTTTGGCAAGCCGCGGCCTGATATCTCACAGACCAAGGCAATCATCGGGCTGACGCTGGATATCGCCATCGCCCGCATGCTCGGCAAGGCGCATGTGGATGAGGAGGCGCTGGCAATGACGCAGCGTTACAGGGAAGTTTATCATCCCCTGCGCGAGCGTCCCGAAATGACGACGCCGCTCTTCGACGGTATCGCGCCGCTGATCGACACGCTTTCGAAACGGGACGATGTGCTGATTGGTGCGGTGACCGGCAAGGGAAGGCGCGGGCTCACCCATATTCTCGAAACCCACGGCTTTGCCGAACACTTCATCGTTTCGCGCACGGCGGATGATTGCCCGTCAAAGCCGCATCCGGCCATGGTCATGGAGTGTTGCCACGAAACCGGCATGGTTCCGGCCGATACTATCGTGATCGGCGATGCGGTCTATGACATGCAGATGGCCAAGGCTGCGGGCGCAAAAGCGATCGGCGTCGCCTGGGGTTATGCTTCCGCCGATGAACTCTGGACGGCGGGCGCAGATGCGGTAGTCAGCCATCCGCGTGAAATTCCGGCCTATGTTCCTGCCGATAATCTCTAACCTTTCTATCCGACTGATGAGGACGTGCCATGCGTGATCTCCTGAACGACCTTTCGGAGGGCCTGAGCCACCCCGACCCGATCCTGCGCGCGCAAATCCAGATGCAGAAACCTTTGCCGAAGCGTTTCTACAAGGATGTCACCGTCGGAGAGGTGGAGGAGGGCGGCTTTGCCATCCTTCTCGATGGCAAGCCGCTGCGCACGCCCGCCAAGAAGCCGCTGACCGTCCCGTCGCACGCGCTGGCTGAACTGCTTCGCGATGAGTGGGATGCCCAGAAGGAGGTGGTGAACCCGGTGGTCATGCCGGTATCGCGCCATGTGAATACCGCCATCGATGGCGTCGCCAACGACACCCAGGCGGTTTTCGAGGATATCCTCCGGTTTTCCTCTTCCGATCTCCTCTGCTATCGCGCCGGTGACCCGGAAGCGCTGGTTGCGCGGCAGACGGACCATTGGGATCCCGTGCTGGACTGGGCGGCCAATGTGCTCGGCGCGCGCTTCATTCTCGTTGAAGGCGTGATGCATGAAGACCAGCCGCGCGAAGCCATCGCGGCTTTCGCGGTAACGCTGAAGAAATATGACACACCGATCGCACTTGCCGCTCTTCACACCATGACGTCGCTGACCGGCTCCGCCATTCTGGCGCTTGCGCTGGCGGAAGGGCAGCTGACGCAGGAGGAAGCATGGGCGCTTGCCCATCTCGATGAGGACTGGACCGCCGAGCAATGGGGGGAGGACGAGGAGGCGCTGGAGCGCCGCGCCGTGAGGCTTGTCGACATGCGCGCGGCACTCAATGTTCTGGAGTCCCTGAAGAACGCTTCTTAACGCTTTTCTAACCCTGATGGCCGAATATGCGGTTACCTCACGTAAGGGGAGCCGCTGATCATGATCACCACGCTGAAACGCCTTGGCATTCTTGTGCTGGCGTGTTTCACGCTCATGTCTTTCAGGCTGGAACCGCAAGCGACCAATACCGACCGGCTGCTTTACGATGTGCGCGGCGCATTCGTCGCCGCCCGCCCGGATGTCGCTCCGGCGCTGATGCAGTCCATTCATGCGCAGGTGCAGAATGCGATCAAGACCACGGCGCGTGGAGAGACCCGCCCGCGCGTGGTGCTGACCATCCGTCTCGCATCCGTTACGCGCGGCCCCTTCCTGTTCGGAGAAAGGGCGTCGGCCAAGGTCATCGTCCGCGCCGCCGCCGTGGCGACGGGAGAAGTGATCGCCGAAGCCAAATTCACCGCCACTGTCGTCAGCTTCGACAATCAGTCTATCGAGCAGGAACTCGCCTATGGCGTTGCAGAACGGGTGATCCGCGAATTCAGGCTCAGCCGATCCGGCCCGACGACGCTTGCGACGGCGCTCTTCCCGTAACGTCCGCGGAAGCGGTGGCACAATCACGATGCGTCGTTTCTCAATGTCGCGCCACCATTGGTTCCGCGTCGCACTCACATACATCGCGTATATTTATTTGACATACGCAGTGTATGTTCCTATCTCGCATACGCAACGTATGTAAACTGGACGCTGACGCTATAGAGCGCGGCATCGTCACTCAGCTGAAAGAGAGATGGAAATGAGTAAACGCGAAGCAATTTTTCCCGCCCACAGGCACGCGCTTTACGAAGAGCACGGCTACTCTGCTGCCATCAAATCCGGTGATCTTCTATTCGTTTCCGGCCAGGTTGGCAGCCGTGCCGATGGAACGCCTGAACCTGATTTTGAACGGCAGGTCCGGCTGGCCTTCGAAAATCTCAAGGCAACGCTCGAGGCGGCGGGCTGCACTTTCGACGACATTGTGGATATCACGACGTTCCACACGGATCCGGAAAACCAGTTTGGAACGATCATGACCGTCAAGCAGGAGATTTTCAGCCAAAAGCCTTACCCGAACTGGACCGCTGTCGGCGTCAACTGGCTCGCGGGCTTCGATTTCGAGATCAAGGTCATTGCCCGTATCCCTTAATAGCGGGTCAAACCTGAAACGGCGGCGCTCACAGGGCGCCGCCGGCTTGCTTCTCCACCCTTATCCAAGCCGCTCGGCATGCCATTTCAGATGGTCATCCATGAAGGTGGAAATGAAGTAGTAGGAGTGGTCGTAGCGGTCATGCATGCGCAACGTCAGGCCGATATCCGTGCCCTTGATCGCCTCTTCGAAGAGCCAGGGGCGCAGGCCTTTTTCAAGGAAACTATCGGCCTTGCCCTGGTCGATCAGGAACTCGGGAAAACGCGCGCCATCCTCGACCAGCGCACAGGCGTCGTATTGACGCCACGCGGCCTTGTCCGCACCGAGATATTTTTCCAGCGCCGGTTCTGACCAGTCGGCTGACGAGGGAGCCACGATCGGTGCAAAGGCAGAGCAGCTTTTGAAACGGCTGGGATTCTTGAGCGCCATGGTCATCGCGCCATGGCCGCCCATCGAATGGCCGAAAATACTCTGGCGGCTCATATCCGCACGGAAATGCTGGCCGATGAGGGCGGGCAGTTCTTCCGTGACATAGCTGTACATCTGGTAATGCTCGGACCAGGGTTCCTGCGTGGCATCGAGATAAAATCCGGCGCCCTTGCCCATCTGCCAGTTGGTCAGTTCGTCCGGCACGTCATTGCCGCGCGGGCTGGTGTCCGGGCAGACGATGATGAGCCCGAGTTCGGCGGCCATGCGGCGATATTCGCCTTTTTCCATGACGTTGGCATGGGTGCAGGTGAGGCCGGAAAGATACCACAGGACGGGGCAGGGCTCATGGATCGCCTTCGGCGGCACGTAAACCGCAAAGGTCATCTCACATTTCAGGGTTTCCGATACGTGCGAAAATACGCCCTGCATGCCGCCAAAGGCCGTATTTTGCGAAATGATGTTCATGAAGACATTCCTTGTGAAAAAATCCGGCTCAGCCCGCAAGCGAGACCGCGGCATTGACCGCCGCCGCTACCAGAACTGTGTTGAAGAAGAAAGAAACGATGGAATGCAGCAGCGTGACCTTCCGCATGGCGGTCGTGGTTATTCCCACATCCGATGTCTGCGCCGTCATGCCGATCACCACGGCGAAGTAGAGAAAGTCGTAACCGCAGGGTTCCTTGGTCGCCGGAAAATCCATGCCGCCGCGATGCTGCCGCTTGCCGTCCACCGTGGCCGGCCGCCAGTAAAGATGGGCGTAATGCAGGGCTGTCATGGTGTGGATGGTCAGCCAGCCCAAGATCACCGAGGCAAAGGCGATGAGCAGCGTCCAGACCGTCTCGCCTGTGTGGTTGAGCGCCTGGAACAGCGACACCACAGCGACAGCGACGGCTAGCAGCGTGACGGCGATGATGGCGACTGCGGGCAGATCGTCACTATCGGCATGGGCCTTCAGATGCTGCGCCGTCAGGCCCGACAGGCGAAAGCCAATCAAAGTGAGATAGGTCAGGAAGAACAGAACGGCCGCGATCTCGATCGCCAGCGGTGGCGCCAGAACCAGAGCCAGGCCAAGGCCTATGGCGCCGACGAGAAAAGCAATGACGAAAGGTTGATGGCGGCGATAGCTGCTGCTTTTCATATTGGCCGTGGTCATGGGTGGCATCTTTCTGTTGGCACCGTCACTTTTTGACACGGCGGCAGAAACGGTCAAGCGTCTCCAGAAAGGCGGAGCGGTCGCGCGATGAAAAAGCCGCGTTATATCCCTTGCTTTCACCGGTTTCACGCAGATGCGCACCAAGGTCGCGCATCGCCGTCGCCATCCCGATATTCGACTGGTCAAAAACGCGACCCGTAGGCCCGGTGACCAACGCACCCTTGGCGACACAGCGTCCAGCCAGCGGCACATCGGCGGTGATGACGATATCGTTTTCGCCGGCATGATCGGCGATCCAGTCGTCCGCAGCGTCGAAACCGGCGGAAACAATGACGTTTTTCACCATGGGATCGCGCGACGGGCGCAGACCGGAATTGGCGACAAAGGTCACTTCCAGCCCATGCCGTTCCGCCACCTTGAGAATCTCCGGCTTCACGGGGCATGCATCGGCATCGACATAGATTTGCGGGTTCTGCGGCATGGACACTCTTTTCGGATATTTCCTGCCACGCTTCTAAGCGCAAACGCCGCGATTACCAAGCCCACGACAGCTGAAATACGGGATGGATGGTGGGCGCAGGCGGTACTTGCGACGATCGTAAAAACGGCATATGTTCCCTTTATGTTCTTGTTTTCGAGGGATACCATGCTGGAAGAGTTCATCGTGCAGGCCAAGTCTGCCACGTATGTTGGCGGCGGCAACAAATCCGCGACGCCAACGCGCAAGGGATCGCACGATCTCGGCTATCAGAACGGCGACTGGCACTATATCGACAGCTATTTCGGGGGAACCGATTTCATCGGTCAGGAGGTCGTCTGGCATCAGGGGACGGCCCTCTGGGCGATGAGTTATTACGGCCGTATCCTCCGGCCCGATATGATCGACGGCGCGACAGCCGGCATGGTCATTCAGCAGTCGCTTTCCACGCTCTATCGGGAGGGCCGCTTTCTTGGCGGCTTCACCCACCCGGTGGAAAATCTGGTCTATGTCGATACGAATGCGGGTGAATTCCGGTCCTTCACCGGCGTCGAGCGCATTTACCGCGGACATGTCGAGACATACCGGCTTGACTATCATGGCGGGATCATAAAGCCATAGAGCGCAAGAAATGCCATGGACGGGAATTTGCAATGGCAAATGGCGACGCTCAATTTTTCAAGGCGACACTCTATTTCGACAGCAAACCCGCGATCTCGGATGTGACCCTGATAGAAGCGTGGGGTGAGGAGGGATATGAATGCGAGCGGTTGGGCGAAAAGGGCGTGTTTGACGGACTGCGCGGTGCAACCAGGGTTTTTGTCGGTACTCCCGAGCCGGTCGTAGCGACGCCGGTTGCGCCGGCCAAATATCCGGCAGTTGCAGAGGCAAGGGTCGACTGGTCAAAGACCTTTTGTATCGATGCAAAAGCGGCATATGACGATTTCACCCGTGCGACACACCAATGCGAGTTCAGATTTCTCATCCTGGCGGATGAAGATGATCCAGACATCGCGCATAACGAGATCGCCTCGACCCTGCTCGGCATCCATCAGCTCGCCCCCATGCAGGCGGTTGCGTTGCACTATCTGGACATGATCGTCGGCCGCGCCAATCTCGATGACTATCTGAACTATGCAAACAGCCATCTGGATCAGCCGCAGCAAATGGCGACGATGCTGGCCTTCGGAGCCTTTGTGACGGAAGAGGGGGAAAAGATCAGGGCCTGGACAACGGGTCTGGAACATTTCGGCCAGACAAATCTGCTTTTCGATAGCCCAGCGGGAGATGCGACGGAAGCGCTTCTCACCATATTCGGCCTCGGACATCTCGTTGTCAACGGACGACGCTTCGCCGCCGGTGAAGCCATAACATCTTTCGATCTTCTTGCGCGCTTCACCCCCGCCGAACTCGATGATCGGCCAATGCTGCTCGTCGCGAAGCAGGAAGCCGGCTAGGGCGCGCCGTCATGCCCCAGAACGGATGGGACGATGCGTTTTCACCGCCCCATCACAGGTTTCAAAATCAGCCGGGCTGCTTGGTCTTGCGCAGATAGGGAAGAACCGTGTCGTAGGAGCCGAAACGAGCAATCGCATCTTCGTTGGAAACGGCTGCGGTGATGATGACATCCTCGCCCTGCTTCCAGTTGGCAGGTGTCGCCACCTGGTGTTTGGAGGTGAGCTGGATGGAATCGATCGCGCGGAGAATTTCCTCAAAATTACGGCCGGTGGTCATCGGGTAGGTGAGGACCAGCTTGATCTTCTTGTCGGGACCGATGACAAAGACGGAGCGCACGGTGGCGTTATCGGCAGGCGTGCGGCCTTCGGAACTGTCGCCAGCACCGGCCGGCAGCATGTCGTAGAGCTTCGCGACCTTCAGGTCCTTGTCGCCGATCAGCGGATAATCGACGTTGAAACCGGTCGCGGTGCGAATGTCGTTCTTCCATTTTTCATGGCTCTCAACCGGATCGACCGAAATGCCGATGATCTTCACGCCGCGTTTTTCGAATTCCGGCTGCAGGCCGCCCATCGCACCAAGTTCCGTCGTGCAGACGGGCGTGAAATTTTTCGGATGCGAAAACAGGACCGCCCAACCGTCGCCGATCCAGTCGTGAAAGCTCACCGGACCATGGGTGGTCTCGGCGGTGAAGTCTGGTGCTATATCGTTGATACGCAGGCTCATCTGATGCTTTCTCCCTGATGATTTGAAGTGAAAATCTGATGGTTTTCGACAATTCGTGTCCGGCGCTGGAGCTTAGAGTTTTTGCATGAAATGGCCAGCCTTTTCATCCGGCCTCAGTGGCGTTTGCTTCAGCCCCACAGAGATTTAATGACCCTGATTTCCATCGTTTGTCGCAGTTGCGCGATTTCCACCCGGTTGATTGTTTCAGGAGGACAGGATTACTCGAAAGGCGATCCCGGCGTTGTTTTCGCTCATCCCAGCGCATATTGTGACGCAACGTCAGGCGACGGCATTCCGGGGCGTTTCCGCACAGGGAGTGATGGAGAACAGCAATGACAATCACCATTACCGCCTTTGAACACTCGCCCGATGGCGGCAAGGGTCTCGCCCGCGATATGCGCGTCCGCTGGGCGTTCGAAGAAGTGGGCCAGCCCTATGATGTCCGCCTTCTTTCCTTCAAGGCGATGCGGGAGCCGGCGCACCTTGCGCTTCAACCCTTCGGGCAGATCCCGACCTATGAGGAGGGTGAACTCGTCTTGTTTGAATCCGGGGCGATCGTGCTGCATATAGCCGAACGTCATGCCGGCCTGTTGCCAGAGGATGCGGATGCGCGGGCGCGTGCGATCATGTGGATGTTCGCCGCACTCAGCACCATGGAGCCGCCTATCGTCGAGCATTTTGTCGCCGGTTTTCTCGAAAGGGACAAGAGCTGGCACAGCGAGCGCCTGCAGATCGTCCATGACCGTATTCGCAAACGGCTTGGCGAACTGTCCCACCGCCTCGGTGACGCCGACTGGCTCGACGGCGGATTCAGCGCTGGCGATCTGCTGATGGTGTCCGTGCTGCAAAGGATAAAAAGCTCAGGCATCCTCGACGAATATGAGAACCTCTCGGCCTACGTCGCCCGGGGCGAAGCGCGCCCCGCCTATAAACGTGCCTTTGCCGACCAATTGGCGATTTTCAAAGCTGCGTCGAACGGCTGAGCGACGGCCGGAAAGACCGCGGCTGCGGTATAACCCAGTCTCAGCGCGAGGGTCTGACCTGACAGACCCTCGCGACACTTTTAGAAACCCACCGTCAAGGGTTTCAGGAATAGCTCCCGATCGAAACCATCGCAGCACTCGATCACAATGCGGGTTCCGTTCTTGAGACGTCGCCGCAGAAGGTCGGATGGTGCCCGTATGGTGCCGCCATCGTGAAGCTTCTGCAGCATCGACCGTGAAAGCCCCAGTTCGGACGCCAGCAGACGATCAAGGCGTATGCCGGTCTGAAGCGGAACCGTGAGATCAATCTCGGCCTTGGTCCAGTCGGGAGGTTCGTCCTTGATCTTTTTCTCGATATCGAACTCGGGAAACTCGTCGATGCGTTGCGATTTGCGTCTCAGGGCTTCGAGGTTGAATGTTTCCGCTCTTATCCATTGCGGATCGTTCGACTGCAGCGCTTCCATAACGGAAGGGCTGATGTCGCGGACATTCTGCCGCTCGAAAATCGGCCGGTTCCAGCTTTTGTCGCAGATCAGGCATTTATAGATGAGCCAGGCATCCAGTTTGCGGCCGTTGGCATTAAGCCGGATCTTGCCGCTGGCTTGAAACGCCCTCAGCTCGCCACATCCGCTGCATGCAAGCCAGGGCTGGGGCGCCGTTCGTGGTGTAATGGTCCATTGGACCCGAAGTACATTGCACATATTGTCTTGGTCTTCCATTTGGAAGTCCACCAAGATGGTGCAGGAGAAAACCCTGACGGGAACGGCGTGGCGATGTTTCGGGTGGGTGAAGAGCTGAGACAGCAAAGCTGCGCAGGGCACATTTTAACAATGCCAGACCGGTCTCTTGCCACCACCCGATGAACGTGATCATACGCCGACAGCCTGTGGCCGTCCGCAGTACGGGTGAAACTGGATTGAGACCGGTATTTACTTAGGCAAAGTCTACCTCGATGCGCCAATGCTCTTCGGCGGTAACGATAACAAATGATCGGTCAGAAATGGAAGCATGCGGCGCGCTCAGCGGCCGAAAGCCACTGCGATGTGACTTTTGCGCAACTTCGGGTAGCCTGCCCATTCCGCGGTCAAAACGATGTCACCAGATGGGCTGCGACTCTATTTCCGGGAGGACACAGTTTTGCGCCTGTTATTCGCGGCTGCCGGAGACGGAAGCATACGCCGGAGGGTTGAATCTTTGCGGATGAAATGGTGCCATAGCGCTGCCGTCACATGTAGAAATACGATGGCTACGGCGAGATAGGCGAGGGTGGCATGAACCTCTGTCCAGAACGCCTCCGCCTGATCGGAAATCGCCAGAGGCAACCCCGGCACGACCACGAGATCGAAGACGTAACTTGGGATTTGCAGGGGAGCCGTCAAAGCGACGGCCCAGCCGGCGAGGGGAACGGCAAGGGTAAGGAACAGCAATGCGACATGAGCGGCCCGCGCCGCGAACCTTGAAACCGGGCCTTCGCCATCGACAGGCTGCGGCTTCCGGCTGAAAGCCGACCATTCCAGAAGACGGCGGACCTGGCGCTCGCTCAGATCAAGCACATGCGACGCCGACACCATAGTCATCCGACCGGCAATCACCTTCGACAAAATCTCGATCCGCTGCAGATCACGCTCGGTCATCGTAATCAATCCCATCTGCAATCTCCCAGACGTCAATCAGACCAGGGGAGTGTGACATTCCAACTTTGCAGGATCAGGACACTTTAACTTTGCGGTGGAGAATCTTCCCCAAGTGCATCATGCCTGTTTTACAGGGTAGGGGATTAGACCTCCTCCTGCAAATGGGCCATGAACGCTTCGGCCGGCCTCCTGTAGCCCAGGCACTTTCTCGGCTGGTTGTTGAGGATACGTGCGACCTGGTTCAACGTTGCCTGCGACATCTGGCTGAGGTCCGTGTTCGACGGCCGGAAGCGGCGGATGCGCTTGTTGGCGTTTTCCACCGCACCTTTTTGCCAGGGCGCGCTTGGATCACAGAACCAGCTTCGTGCGCCGATACCATCTTCCAAAGCCCGGAATGCCGCAAACTCTGTGCCGCGATCGAACGTAAAGCTTTGACGTGCGCAGGCGGGCAGGCTGGAGAATGCACGCACGATCTTGTCCATGATCGGTCGCGAATGTCGGCTCGGGTTCTTGATCAGAACAGTATAGCGGCTTTTGCGTTCGACAAGTGACGTCACATTGGCATGGCCAAACGGACGCTCGAATATGATGAGGTCACCCTCCCAGTGCCCGAACCGCGATCTGTCTCCAATAAAATCAGGCCTTTGCGATATGCGATGGCCTGCTGGAAAAGCACCATTGCGCGGTTTTCTGGAGCGGAGAGGACGACGCTTGCGGCGCGCTTCCGGCAGGTATTGATAGAGGCCGAGCGCATAATCTTCCTTGCTGTAAATGAACCGGTAGATCGTTTCGGCGGACACGCGAACAGGGCTTATTCCCTCCGACAGCAGACGCCCGGCGATCTGCTCGGGAGACCATCGAGCCTTGAGTTGACGGATGACGTCGGCTCGCAGATCCGGATGGCGTCGCAGCTTGCGCAAGCGTCTTCGTCGCTCGCGGGTCAGTTGATCAGCGATCGTCCCGAAGTAACCGGTGTACTGGGGAAGCTCACGGTCATGGAAGGTGTTGCGACGGATTTCGCGATAGATGGTTGACCTATGGCGTCCGAGCCGGCGGGCCATCTCGTTGATAGTGACTTTCTGATCAACGAGACGATGAAGAAGGCGACGATCGGCGAGGGTCAATTGCGAATAACATCCGGACATGCGAAAATCTCCAAAGTGAAGCCATTGAAATCACTGGCATGTCGCACTTGGAAATAGAATGTACCCGGCTAAACACAATGTCACAGCAAATTAGAGATGAAACAAAGTAATCAATTTAGAAACGCGACACCACAATATCGATCATTACATAATTTTCAAGATTTTATATTCAGGCATTCTCTGAGGTGAGCCGCCGTCCGGGTGGAGCTGGTCAGGGTTGCGCAGCCCGGTCGGCGGCGGATGGCTCGACAAACTGGATAAACTTTAGCTTTGACAGCCCGATCACTCCGCCGCCTTCAACCGCGCAAGGGCGTTCT
>NZ_LMVK01000013.1 GCF_001541315.1 Agrobacterium tumefaciens str. B6
CCGCCCGGAGCCCCGCGCCCGCAGCGGACCCCTGTCGGCAAGGATGCGCCTGAGCGTGGAGCTGTGCGCCATCTACTGGCATTTCATGCTGGTGGTGTGGCTGATCCTTTTTGCGCTCTTTGGCGGGCGAGGAGAGTGTTTTGTCGATCTATGCCGTCAATTGGTCAGCGAGGGGGGGGGGAGATGACCGGGAGCGGGCCCCGCCGCTCTAAGTTTTATCTAAGCATCAGATTTTCCGGACGCTACGCACTTTTACTGGAAATCCTCTAAGGAGTGTCGATCATGACCGCATCCATGGAAAGGCCAGCAAGCGATCCGCATCTGCGCCCCACGGGACTGCGCGGCGTTGCCGCCGATCTGTCATCGGACCAGCGGGCGTTCAAGAACGTCTCCTGGGGCAAGGCGATGATGTGGATCTTCATCCTCAGCGACATCTTCATTTTCGGCTGTTTCCTACTGGCCTATATGGCCGCGCGCATGTCGACCACCGTCGCCTGGCCCAATCCGAGCGAGGTTTTTGCGCTGACGATTGGCGGCAAGGATATCCCGCTGATCCTGATTGCCATCATGACCTTCGTCCTTATCAGCAGCAGCGGCACGATGGCCATGGCCGTCAACTTCGGATATCGCCGTGACCGTCGCAAAACCGCGGCGCTGATGGTGGTAACGGCCCTCCTTGGCGCGACATTCGTTGGAATGCAGGCATTCGAATGGACGAAACTGATCGAGGAAGGCGTGCGTCCCTGGGAAAACCCCTGGGGTGCGGCGCAATTCGGTTCGACATTCTTCATGATCACGGGCTTTCACGGCACCCATGTCTCGATAGGCGTGCTGTTCCTCCTCATCATAGCGCGCAAGGTATGGCGGGGAGATTTCGATCAGGAAAAGCGGGGATTTTTCACCAGCCGCAAGGGGCACTACGAGGTCGTCGAGATCATGGGGCTTTATTGGCACTTCGTCGATCTGGTGTGGGTCTTCATCTTTGCATTCTTCTATCTGTGGTGAGTGAGGATGGCATCATGGCACAGGAACAATCACAGCAGCATCCGATAAGACTTTACATGGTGGCCTGGGGACTGCTTTTTGTCCTCAGCACGTTCTCCTATCTGGTCGATTATCTCGGCATTCAGGGCTATCCCCGATGGTCTTTGATCATCGTATTCATGCTGCTGAAGGCGGGGCTGATCATCGCGATTTTCATGCATCTGGCCTGGGAACGGCTCGTCTTGATCTACGTCATCCTGCTCCCACCGGTCCTCGTGCTTGTCTTCGCCGCCCTGATGGTGTCGGAATCCAATTATACGGCTTTCACCCGGCTGACCTTTATGACTGCGGGTTCCTAGGCCGCTGCAACATATTTCAGGCTTGCGGAAGCAGCACGCCGACGGCGAATTCCTCGTCAGTCGCTGTGTGGCCGGCCTGCGTCTTGCGATATTCGCTGGGCGTGAAACCGCGCTCGGTTCGCAGTGTGCGGGAAAGGTGCGGCGCGTCGCAGAAACCGGTGGCGAGCGCAATCTGGGTGATCGGGTCATGCGTGGTGCGCAGGAGGGAGAGCGCACGGTCCAGCCGAAGCTCGAGATAGACCTTGGAAGGCGTCGCGTTCAGGTCGGTGAGGAAACGCCGTTCGAGGCTGCGGCGGCCAAGGCCAAGGTCGTTCGCCAGTTCCAGCACTGTTTTCGGAACCTCGATATTCTGCTGCATCCGCAAGATCGCTTTTTTGACCAGGGGATCATTGGCCTTTCGCGCGCTCTGCTGGCCGGGCTGGGGTTTTTCGCCGCTCAGCGCGCTGTCGATCATCATGATGTTGAGGCTTTTGATGGCGGCGGACTGGCCGACATGGCGCTCGACAAGGAACGCCGCCAGATGCGCGGCGCCGTGACCGCCCGAACAGGTCAGCCGGTCGCGGTCGATGACGAAGATCTGGTCGGAGATCATCTGGACGGTATCGAAGCGGTCGAGAAAATCCTGATGGTGGAACCAGCTCACGCAGCAGCGATAACCATCAAGCAGGCCCGCTTCGTGCAGAATGAAAACACCGGTGCAGAGCCCGACGATGGGAATGCCCGCCGCCGCCCGATCCTTCAGGAACCGCAGCGCCTCTTGCGGCAGGGCGCTGTGGTCGCTGATCAAACCGCCGACCACGACGATATAGTCGTAATGCCCGGCGTCCATCAGCCGTGTATCCGGCTGCACCTTCACGCCGCAGCTCGATTGCACGCTGCCCAGCGTTGCCGAGAGCACCGACCATTCGCACAGGATAGGCCGGGAACGGTCCGCCTCGTCGGCGGCAAGACGCAGCACATCGACGAAATTCGCAAAGGCTGACAGCGTGAAGCGGTCGGCAAGCAGGAAGGCGACGCTGAGGCGTTTTCTGGCGCGGTGTGAAGTCATGACGCAAATATTCATGCAAACAGACGCGATTGTCCAGCCGGGGCGCGGCAAATGCTCATAGCGTTTACGACACGAGATTTTCCAACCATCGGGTCCGCTCATGACGCGTTTTAATGCTTTCAATCTTTTGCGGAATGCCCTGACCGGCCACAAGAACTGGGACGAGCAGTGGCCGGACAGCCAGCCGAAAGCCGAATATGACGTGGTCATCGTCGGCGCCGGCGGCCATGGTCTGGGAGCCGCCTATTATCTGGCCAGCCAGCACGGCATCACCAATGTCGCCGTCATCGACAAGGGCTGGCTCGGGGGCGGCAATACCGGCCGCAACACGACGATCATCCGCTCCAACTATCTCTATGACGAGAGCGCCCGTCTTTACGATCACGCCGTCGATCTGTGGGAGAACTTGAGCCAGGAGCTGAACTACAACGTCATGTATTCAAGGCGCGGCGTGCTGATGCTGGCGCATAATGTGCACGATGTGCAGAGCTTCAAGCGTCATATCCATTCCAACCGTTTGAACGGTGTGGACAATCGCTGGCTCACCCCGGAAGAATGTAAGGAATATTGCCCGCCGCTCAGCATCGCGCCGAATGCGCGTTATCCTGTCATGGGCGGCGCGCTTCAGGAACGGGCCGGCACGGCGCGCCACGATGCGGTTGCCTGGGGGTATGCGCGCGGGGCTGCCGCCCGTGGCGTCGATATCATCCAGAACTGCCCGGTCACCGCCATTCGTCGCAATGCCGATGGCTCCGTCGCTGGTGTCGAGACGGCGAGGGGCTTCATCAAGGCGAAGAAGGTCGCGGTTTCCGCCGCCGGCCACACCTCAGTTGTTATGGACACGGCCGGCGTGCGCCTGCCGCTCGAAAGCTATCCTTTGCAGGCGCTGGTGTCGGAGCCGATCAAGCCGATCTTCCCCTGCGTTGTCATGTCGAATGCGGTCCACGCCTATATCAGCCAGTCCGACAAGGGCGAGCTGGTTATCGGTTCGGGTACGGACCAATATACATCCTATTCGCAGCGCGGCGGCCTGCCGCTGATCGAGCATACGATTGCGGCCATCGTCGAAATCTTCCCGATCTTCAATCGCATGCGGATGCTGCGCAAATGGGGCGGTATCGTCGATGTGACGCCGGATCGCTCGGCCATTCTCGGCAAGACGCCGGTCGCGGGTCTTTATGTCAATTGCGGCTGGGGCACGGGCGGCTTCAAGGCCACGCCGGGCGCTGCCCACACCTTCGCCTGGACCATTGCCAAAAACGAACCGCACCCGATCAACGCGCCGTTCACGCTGGAACGCTTCCGCTCCGGCCGCCTGATCGACGAGGCCGCCGCCGCCGCCGTGGCGCATTGAGGAGCCGACCCCATGCTTTTGATCCGCTGCCCCTATTGCAATGAAACGCTGCCCGAAGCCGAATTCACCTATGCCGGGCAGGCCCATATTACCCGCGCCGCCGATCCTTCGTCGCAGACCGATGAGCAATGGGAAGAATTCCTGTTCATCCGCGAAAACGTGAAAGGCCCGCATTTCGAGCGCTGGCGGCATCTGCATGGTTGCGGCCGCTTCTTCAACGCCGTGCGTGACACGGTGAGCGACCGGTTCCTCACGACCTATCGTGCGGGTGAACCGCGTCCAGAACTTTCTTCCCTGACCCGTGCACCAGCCAGTTTCGAGGTGTCGAAATGAACTCCTATCGCGTTTCCGGCCGTGGCCGTGTGGATGCCACCCGCTCGGTCAGCTTTACCTTCGATGGCAGGACCTATCGCGGCGTGAAGGGCGATACGGTCGCCTCGGCACTTCTCGCCAATGGCGTGCATCTCATGGGCCGCTCGTTCAAATACCACCGCCCGCGCGGCCCTGTGGCGGCGGGTTCCGAAGAGCCGAATGCGCTGATCGGCACCCGCCGCAGCGCAGGACGTTTTGAGCCGAACACCCGCGCCACGGTGCAGGAAATCTGGAACGGGCTGGAAACTACCTCCCAGAACAAATATCCGAGCCTGAAATTTGATATCGGCGCTGTCAACGACATGGCCTATATGCTGTTTTCGGCAGGGTTCTATTACAAGACCTTCATGTGGCCGAAGAGCTTCTGGAACAAGGTCTATGAGCCCTTCATCCGCGCGGCCGCGGGTCTCGGCGTTTCCCCCACCGAGGAAGACCCGGATATCTATGCCTCGCGCAACCTGCATTGCGATGTGCTGATCGTCGGCGCTGGTCCGGCCGGTCTGGCGGCGGCGCGTGCGGCGGCGGTCGATGGTCTCAAGGTCGTGCTGGTCGATGAAAATGCCGAAGCCGGCGGCACGCTGCTGTCGGAGCCGCAGGCGAAGATCGATGGCAAGCCCGTATGGAACTGGCTGGCGGATGAATTGACGGCGCTGAAGGAGCGCGGCGTCAAGGGAATGACCCGCACGACGGCCATCGCCTATTACCACCAGAACATGATCGGCCTTTGCGAAAAGTTGACCGACCATTTAGAGGCCGTGCCGAAGGATACGCCGCGCGAACGCCTGTGGCGCGTTCGGGCGCGTCACGTCGTATTGGCGCAGGGTGCACTGGAAAAGCCGCTGGTTTTCCACGGCAACGACCGGCCGGGCGTGATGCTCGCGGGTGCCGCCCAGACCTATCTCAACCGCTATGGCGTCAAGGTCGGCAACCGGCCGGTGGTGGTGACGAGCCATGACAGCGCCTGGTATGCGGCGTTTGATCTTCACGGCGCGGGCGCACGCGTTCAGGCCATTGTCGATACCCGCGCCAAGGTGCGGGAAGAACTGGTGAACGAGGCGCGTGCGCTCGGCATTCCGGTCAAGCTGTCGCATACGGTCACGGCGACGTCGGGGCGGCTGCGCGTCAAGTCAGTCCGGGTCAATCCGGTTAGTGGCGCGTCGGTCGGTGCGGGGCAGGAAATCGCCTGCGATGCGGTGCTGATGTCCGGCGGCTGGACGCCGTCGCTGCATCTCTTTTCCCATACGCAGGGCAAGATCTCCTGGGATGATGAGCGGACTACCTTCCTTCCTGCCGCCACCAACGAGGATTGCGTGATTGCCGGGGCCGGACGCGGGCTGTGGGGCATCGAAGCGGCGCTGAAGGACGGTGCTGAACGGGGTCGCGAAGTTGCAGCAGTGCTCGGCAAGGCCGCCAACCCTTCCGCTCTCGTGGTGGAACATGACCGCACCGGCAGCGGCGTCTCGCACACGGAACTGCCGAGCGACCGTGATGCCGGCAAGGCCAAGGCTTTCGTGGATTACCAGAACGATGTGACTGCCAAGGATCTTAGGCTCGCCGTGCGTGAGGGCATGCGTTCCATAGAGCACGTCAAGCGCTACACCACCAACGGCATGGCGACCGATCAGGGCAAGATGTCCAACATCAACGGCCTCAACATCGCGGCGGAAGCACTCGGCAAACGCCAGCCGCAGGTCGGCCTCACCACCTTCCGCCCGCCCTATACGCCGACGACCTTCGGAGCCTTCGCCGGTTATCACCGCGGCGCGCATTTCGAGGTAACGCGCAAGACGCAGATCGACGGGTGGGCTGAGGCGCATGGCGCGGTCTACGAGCCGGTCGGACAATGGCGTCGCGCCTGGTATTTCCCGAAACCGGGCGAAGACATGGACGCGGCTGTCGGCCGCGAATGCCGGGCGGTGCGCCAGAGTGTGGGCATTTTCGACGCCTCGACGCTCGGCAAGATCGAGGTTGTCGGGCCTGATGCGGTCGAGTTCATGAACCGCATGTATACCAATCCCTGGACGAAGCTCGCCGCCGGCCGCTGCCGTTATGGCCTGCTGCTCGGCGATGACGGCTTCATTCGCGACGATGGTGTCATCGGCCGCATGACCGAAGACCGTTTCCACGTCACCACCACGACAGGCGGCGCCGCCCGGGTGCTGAACATGATGGAGGATTACCTCCAGACGGAGTGGCCGGATCTCAATGTCTGGCTGACCTCGACGACCGAACAATGGTCCACCATTGCGCTGAACGGCCCGAACGCGGCAAAGCTGCTCGCGCCGCTGGTGGAAGGCGTCGAACTGACGGAAGAGGCCTTCCCGCATATGTCCTGCGTGGAGTGCACGGTGGCCGGCATGCCGGCGCGGCTGTTCCGCGTCAGTTTCACCGGCGAGATCGGCTTCGAGGTCAATGTCCCTGCACCGCTCGGCCGCAAGCTCTGGGAAATCCTGTGGGAGGCCGGCCAGCAATATGGCATCACGCCTTACGGCACCGAGACCATGCATGTGCTGCGTGCCGAAAAGGGTTACATCATCGTCGGTCAGGATACCGATGGTACCGTCACGCCCTATGACGCCGCGATGGGCTGGGCCGTGGGCAAGAACAAGCCGGATTTCGTCGGCAAGCGTGGCCTTGCCCGCCCCGATCTCGTCGCCAAGGATCGCCGCCACCTCGTCGGCCTTCTGACCGAAGACCGCTCGAAGCTGGAAGAGGGCGCGCAGATCGTCTTTGATCCGAAACAGCCGATCCCGATGAAAATGGTCGGCCACGTCACCTCGTCCTATCACTCGGATGCCGCCGGCCAGCCCATCGCGCTGGCTCTGGTGGAGGGTGGCCATGAGCGGATGGGCGAGACCGTCTACATCCCCATGCTGGACCGCACCATTGCCGCGAAAATCACCGGGATGGTCTTTGTCGATCCCGAAAATACCCGCCTGAAAATCTGACCCGGAGATGACAATGAACATGCGCGTTTCCCCCCTCGTTTCCGGCACTTTGGCCGAGAGCAAAGCGGCCCGGGTCAGCATCCTGCGGGTGCAGACGCGGCTGTCGCTACGCGCCCGGGGTGATCTCACCTCACTCGGCGCCGCCCTCGGCCTTGCCTTGCCCGACCGGATCGGCACCCGCTCCGCCGCAGGCGAAATCGAGGCCGTGCGCCTCGGTCCCGACGAATGGACGATCCTTGCTCCGACAGGGGAGGCCGATAGACTGATTACGGCCTGCGGCGCTGTCTATGCCAGCCACCCGCACAGCCTCGTCGATATTTCCAGCCGGGAAGTGACGCTCTCGATCGAGGGGCCACAGGCTGGCGAACTGCTGACGCTGGGCTGCGCCCGCGATATCGACACCATTGCTGTCGGTGAGGCGCGCCGAACGATTTTCGACGGCGTGACCGTGGTGCTCTGGCGCGATGCGGAAAACCGTTTCCGCATGGATATCTGGAACAGCTTCGTGTCGCATCTTGGCCATTTGCTTGAAACCGGCTGCAAGGAACTTGCGGCTGATATCGCTTGATCTGGGAGGAGAAAACAATGCTCAACCGCCTGCCACATAATACCGTTTCGGACACGGTGGTCGCCGACGCCATCGCCGAGGAACTCGACCGCCAGAAAACGCAGATCGAGCTCATCGCTTCGGAAAACATCGTTTCCGCCGATGTTCTGGCGGCTCAAGGCTCGGTGCTGACCAACAAATATGCCGAGGGCTATCCCGGCAAGCGTTATTACGGCGGCTGCGAATTTGTCGACAAGGTCGAACAGGTCGCCATCGACCGGTTGAAGCAGCTCTTCGGTGCGGAATTCGCCAATGTGCAGCCGCATTCCGGCGCGCAGGCCAATCAGGCGGTGTTTCTGGCGCTGCTGCAGCCAGGCGACCGGATCATGGGCATGTCACTTGCCCATGGCGGCCACCTGACCCACGGTTCGCCGGTGACGATGTCCGGCAAGTGGTTCGATGTCGTTTCCTATGAGGTCGATGCCGATACACATCTGATCGATATGGAGAAGGTGCGGGCGCGGGCGCTGGAGACCAAGCCGAAGCTGATCGTGGCGGGCGCATCGGCCTATCCGCGCCAGATCGATTTTGCCGGCTTCCGCAGAATAGCCGACGAAGTCGGCGCTTATCTGATGGTCGACATGGCCCATTATGCGGGTCTGATCGCCGGCGGCAAATATCCGAACCCGGTGCCGCACGCCCATGTCGTCACCTCCACCACCCACAAGACCCTGCGCGGCCCCCGCGGCGGCGTGATCCTTACCAATGACGCCGATCTGGCGAAGAAGCTGAACTCGGCCGTCTTCCCCGGCAATCAGGGCGGCCCCCTGATGCACGTCATCGCCGCCAAGGCCGTGGCTTTCGGCGAGGCCTTGCGTCCGGAATTTTCCGACTATGCCGGCCAGGTCATCGCCAATGCGCAGGCGCTGGCAAAGGTGCTGACGAAGGGTGGTCTGGGCATCGTCTCGGGTGGAACCGACAGCCACATGGTGCTGGTCGATCTTCGGCCGAAAGGCGTGACCGGCAAGGTTGCCGAAATCGCTCTGGAGCGGGCGGGGCTTACCTGCAACAAGAACGCCATTCCCAACGACCCGGAAAAGCCCTTCGTCACTTCGGGCGTCAGGCTTGGAAGCTCGGCTGGTACCACCCGCGGTTTCGGCGTGGCCGAATTCGAACAGATCGGCGCGCTGATCTTACGTGTCATTGACGCGCTGGCGGCGAATGCCGAAGGGGATGCCGCGGTCGAAGCCGAGGTGCGGGGAGAGGTTGCTGCACTTTGCGAGGCCTTCCCGATCTACGGTTCGTAAGCGGCCCTGCCGGGCTTCGATTAGTCTCAATCGCCGTCCTGACCACGGCCGGCGGTTGATAGACAATCTGCGCGAAAGCGCGGGCGATCCGTCCGCGCGGCAAAGACCCAGGGGAGCAGGATTTGAGCACCTATATCATGACAGTCGCGTGCCCGGCGCGCAGCGGCATCGTCGCCGCCGTATCCGGTTATCTCGCCCGGTCCGGATGCAATATCAACGACAGTTCGCAATTCACCGACCAGGAGACGGGCCGCTTTTTCATGCGGTTGAGCTTCGTTTCCGAACAGGGATCGGGACGCGATGCGTTGCTCGACGGCTTTGGTCCCGTCGCGGCCGATTTCGATATGGACTATGATATCCACGATCTTTCGCGAAAGACGAAGGTCGTGATCATGGTCTCGCGCTTTGGTCACTGCCTGAACGATCTGCTATACCGCTCCCGCATCGGCGCGCTGCCGGTGGAGATCGTCGCGGTGATTTCCAATCACCTCGATTACCAGAAGCAGGTGGTGAACGAGGATATTCCCTTTCACCACATTCGCGTCACGCCGGAAACGAAGCCCGAGGCGGAAGCCGCGATCCTGCAGGTGGTGCGGGATACCGGAGCGGAGCTTGTGGTGCTTGCGCGCTACATGCAGGTTCTGTCGGACCGGCTGTGTCAGGAAATGTCTGGCCGTATCATCAACATTCATCATTCCTTTCTGCCATCTTTCAAGGGCGCCAACCCTTATAAACAGGCATATGAACGCGGGGTGAGGCTGATCGGCGCGACCGCCCATTACGTCACCGCCGATCTCGATGAAGGGCCGATCATCGAGCAGGATACGATCCGCGTAACCCATGCCCAAAGCGCGATGGACTATGTCAGCCTGGGTCGGGATGTGGAAAGCCAGGTTCTTGCGCGGGCCATCCACGCCCACATTCATCACCGGGTCTTCCTAAATGGAAACAGGACGGTTGTCTTTCCTGCGTCTCCCGGGGAGCATGTGTCCGAGCGCATGGGTTGAATGCCGGCGCGCGCGGAACCGTGATTTGTGTCCTTCGTCAGTGGCTCGTCGTCACGTCGTCCCGCCAGTAGCAGGCGTTGAGATAACGTTTTTTGGACATAACGGATAATTTGTCCCGAAAGCCCTGCCATTGGGAGAGTGCATTGGCGAGCCACAGGAAATAATCATTGGTGGAAGCGGCTGTCTCCATTGCCGCATCGCAAACGCGTTCAACAAATTTTGCGGAAGACACGGTCGAGCGGGGCAGCCAGTATATTTTTATTCCCGAAGGTGCGGCGATGTCATATCGGCAATTCTCGGCCCGCAGGAAGACCTGACCCACGGCATTTTCGGGCAAGTTCTCGCAGATGCGGGCGGCAAGGCCGCTTCATCTCCGGCCAGCAGATAGTGTCGAACGATGCAGCAATCGGTGCCGAATTCGAGAATATGCGAAGCGACGGCGTCGATAAGCAGGATCGCCCCGCAGGCATGATATCATCGGCCATCAATGTTGCCGGTATCATGCTTGCGGGGCGACAGCAAAGTAAAACAATCGCTGTACTATAGATTAGTCTGTGACCTTTCCTGCTCACATATCAATTACCGCGATGAATGAGGCAGACTACGAGTAAGGGTTGTTATTCGGCGGGCTGCGCCGCGGCCTCTATGCCGGATCTTTCGCGATCTCCGGAGAGGCTGCGCTGACCGAGCGTGATGATGGCAACGGTCGAAAGGCTTGCGGCGACTGACACCCAGAAACCGTTATCCGGGCCGAAATTATCGATGACCCAGCCGGAGAGAAATGCCCCGAGCGCTATGCCGATACCGATGCCGGTCATCACCCAGGTCACGCCTTCCGTCAGCATCGATTCAGGCACACGGCGCTCGATGAGGCCGAATGAGGTGATGAAGATCGGAGAGATGGCAACGCCGCTGAGGAAAACGGCAAAAGCCAGAAGGGCGACGGAAGTACTGGCGACAAGCAGCGGCAGTGCGGTGAGTGCAAGCACGCTGACGGCGATCAGCAGTTGGCGTTGCAGCGGCATTTTGGGATTGAGCGCGCCGAGAATGAGGCCGACCACGAAGGACCCGATGGCATAAACGCCGATGACGAGGCTGGCGGCTTCCGGTTGGCCAAGTTCCTTGGTGATTGCGACGGCACTTACCTCGGCAGTGGCGAAAGTGGAGCCGACAAAGATCAGCGCAAGCGTGATGATCTGGACCGGGCGCAGGGAGATGGCCGAACGCTGCCGGCGACCGCTTTCAACCGGGCGTACCTTTGGCTCGGTCGAACGTTGCAGAAGGAAAGCGAAGGTGCCGAGCGCCAGGAAGGTGGTGCTGATCATTATGCCCGCTTCCGGAAAGAGCGAGACTGCCAGGCCGACGGAAAGCGAGGCGCCGGAAATGTAGACGAGTTCGTCGGCGGCGGATTCAAAGGCGAATGCGGTGTTCAGTTCCGGCCGGTCGCGGAAGATTTCCGTCCAGCGGGCGCGCATCATGGCCGGAATGCTCGGCATGGCAGCGGCGAGGAAGGCGGAAAGGAACAGCGTCCAGGCCGGCCATTTCTGGTTTGTCGCGATAATCAGCGCCGCAAAGGCGATGACCGAGACGATGGTGGCGGGGATGAGGACTTTGCTCTGCCCCTTGCGATCTACCAGCCGGGGGATTTGTGGGGAGACGGCGGCATTGGTCAGCGCAAAGGTTGCGGAGACGGCGCCGGCCAGCCAATATTCGCCATGGGTTTGCGAAAGCATGGCAACGATGCCGATCGGGGCCATGGCAATGGGAAGGCGGGCGAAGAAACCGGCGGCGGAAAAGCCTTTTGCGCCTGGAGCCCGGAAAATTTCTCTGTATGGATTAGCCATCGGGATGCACCTTGTTCAGAGGGTGTCCACCACATACATACGTGGCGTATGTGAATGAGATAATTGCATACGGCGCGTATGTCAACTAATATACGCGTCGTATGTGGAAAATGGAGAAAAAATGCGCAAACCTCGCAGTGAAATGATTGCCGAGACGCGGACGAAGCTTCTGGCTGCCGGCCGCAAGGCCTTTGGCAGCATCGGTTATGCGGAAGCGTCGATGGATGACTGCACCGCCGAGGCCGGTCTCACCCGCGGCGCGCTCTATCACCATTTTGGCGATAAAAAAGGCCTGCTGTTGGCGGTGGTGGCTGAAATCGACGCGGAAATGACGAAGAGGCTCTGTGACATCTCCTCGAGGGCCGAGTCCCGGTGGGAGGGTTTTGTCGAAGAAAATCTCGGTTATGTGCGCATGGCTCTCGAACCTGAAATCCAGCGGATCATGTTTCGTGACGGGCCGGCGGTGCTCGGCGATCCGTCGCGCTGGCCAAATGCAAACGGCTGCATCTCGGCAGTCGCGCGAAGCCTCGATGCCCTGAAGGAAGAAGGCACCATCGGCGATATCGATGCGGAGGCATGCGCCCGTTTCATCAACGCGGCAAGCAGCGCCGCCGCCCAGTGGATCGCCAATTCCGACGACCCCGAAATGACCTCGAAACGGGCCGTGGGCAGCTTCCGGGCCTTTCTGGAGGGATTGCGGATCAGGAAAGACTGAACCGGGCTTTACGCGGTTGCCCATGCGCGCCGGGCAGCCCGATCATTCGGTCCCGCAGCATCTCTGCATACGCCCGACAATTTCGTCGAGGCTCGATATCCGTTGCCCCCCGGAGAGAAACGCATCATAGAGGGTTGCCGCGCCGCGCGGCGACCGGAGGAGGACGGCGTGCTGAAACCGTCCCCCGCGAATTTCCCATGAGCCCGGATATGCTGCCTGCAAGTCATGCAACTGTCATATCGCGGGTCTAGGAGAAAGTGTGGTTTTCACACGTTTCGCGAGGGGAATATGCGCAAAATCGTTGCTGCTTTGGTCGCCACGACCTTTCTTGCCGGCGCCGTCCAGGCTGCCGAGGTTTATCCGCTTGATCGTGCTACGATCCTGACCGGTTCGCCGTTCGATTTCAAAGTCGAGTTCGCTTCCGTCGTAAAGCCGGAAGACGTCAAGATCACCGTCAACGGCCAGGATTACAAGGCCGCTCTCGGCAAGGATGCCGAGTTCGTCGCCGAAGAAAAGAACAAGGACAAGGTCCTTGGTTCGGCCGTCATCCTGCGCGGCGTCACGCTCGCCAGCGCCGGTGACTACAAGGTCGAAGTTTCTGCCGGTTCCGAAACCAAGGCGATCACCTGGACCGTTTATGGCACGCCGGCCCAGGCAAAAGCCAAGAACGTCATCTTCCTGATCGCCGACGGCCTGTCCGTCGCTCACCGCACTGCTGCCCGCATCATGTCCAAGGGCATGACCGAGGGTAAGGCCAATGGCCGCCTCAACATGGATGATGTGCCGCCGGTCGCCTTCATCGGCACCTCCGCCACCGACGCCGTGGCCACCGACAGCGCCAACACCATGTCAGCCTACATGACCGGTCACAAGACCGCCGTGAACGCCATTGGCGTTTATGCCGACCGCACCCCGGCCTCGCTCGACGATCCGAAGGCCGAAACGATCGCGGAAGCCCTGCGCCGCCAGACCAAGAAGTCGATCGGCATCATCTCGACCGCCGAACTGCAGGACGCCACGCCGGCTGCCGTCGTTGCCCACACCCGCAAGCGCGGCGACAAGGCCGACATCAACGGCATGCTGTTCGATGTGAAGCCGGATGTCCTCCTCGGCGGCGGCTCCTCTTATTTCCTGCCGCAGGCGACGGCGGGTTCCAAGCGCAAGGATGACAAGGACTATATCGCCTTGTTCAAGGAAGCTGGCTACACGCTGGCGACCAGCAAGGCGGAACTCGCCACGGCCGCCGGCACCAACACCGGCAAGATCCTCGGCCTGTTCCACACCGGCAACATGGACACAGCGCTCGACCGCGAGTTCCTCAAGAAGGGCACCACGGCGAAGTTCCCGGATCAGCCGGGCCTCGTTGAAATGACCAAGGTTGCGCTCGGCGAACTGTCGAAGAACCCGGACGGCTTCTTCCTGATGGTCGAAGCTGCCAACGTCGACAAGATGTCCCATCCGCTTGACTGGGATCGCGCTGTCGTCGACACGATCGAATTCGACAAGGCCGTCGGTGTCGCCCGTGAATTCGCCGCGAAGAACCCCGATACGCTGATCGTCGTCACCGGCGACCATACGCATGGCGTTTCCATCATCGGCACCGTTGATGATGACAAGCCGGGCACCGAAATGCGCGAAAAGGTCGGCACCTATGCCGAGGCCGGCTTCCCGAACTATGAAGACAAGGACGGTGACGGTTATCCTGATAAGGTCGACGTTTCCCGTCGTCTGTTCCTGAACGCCAATAACGGTCCTGACCATTACGAGACCTTCCGTCCGAAGCTTGATGGCCCGTTCACACCGGCCGTCCAGAACGAAAAGAAGGAATATGTCGCCAACGAGCAGTACAAGGACGTTCCCGGTGCTGTGTTCGTACCCGGCATCATTCCGAAAAGCTCGGATAGCGGCGTCCACGCAGTGGATGACGTCGTTCTGCAGGCTGAAGGCCCCGGCGCTGAAGGCTTCCGTGGCTACATGGAACAGAGCGACGTCTACAAGGGTCTCGCCGAAGCTTTCGCACTTGGCGCCAAGCAGACCAACTAAGATATGAATGTTGTGAGGGCACGCCGCTATCGCGTGCCCTCACAATAGTTTCAGGTCTTTCATCGTCTATTCGGACGACGGACGATGGCAGACCTTTTCAAGAAGGAGAATGGTCATGAGCAAGGCTGATCGGGCGCAATTCAACCGTCGCCAGACCCTGGGTCTCATTGCCGGTCTGCCGCTGCTGGCCGCTGGTGCGCGCGCGCAGGCGAACAGCGACATTACCTTCGACGAACTCTATGGCAAGGTCAGCGTCCTCGGGCTGGAGTTTTCCGAAAAGGTCAAGCAGTTGAACGGCAAGGAGATCGCCATGCGCGGTTTCATGGCGCCGCCGCTGAAGGCAGAAGCGCAGTTTTTCGTGCTGACCGAAATACCCATGTCGATCTGCCCCTTCTGCTCGACGGATGCCGACTGGCCGGACAACATCGTTGTCGTTTATCTCGGCGAAAAACAGACTTTTACCCAGCCGAGCCAGACAATCGAAGTGCGCGGCACGCTGGAAACGGGTTCCTGGACCGATCCGGATACCGGCTTCGTCAGCCTGCTGCGCATCCGCCAGGCAGAATACGCGACGGTTTGAGACCATGCTGTCCCTGAAGATAGATGATCTTGCCGTATCCTTTCCCGGTTTGTCGGCACCGGTTCTCGTTCTCGACGGTCTGGAAATCCCTGCCGGTAGCCGCGTTGCGCTGACCGGTGGTTCCGGCTCGGGCAAAAGCACCCTGATCAACATCATCGCCGGCCTTGAGCGTGTTCAGGCCGGCCGCGTTGTCTGGGGAGAAGAGAACATTGCGGATCTGCCCGAGGGTCGGCGCGACCGCTGGCGCGCCGCCAATATCGGCCTCGTCATGCAGGAGTTTCATCTTTTCCCCGGCCTTTCCGCGCTGGATAATATCCTGCTGCCCGCCCGCCTGTCGCGCGCGGCGAATGCGGACCTCATGAAACGCGCGGAATCCCTGTTTGCGACTGTCGGCCTCAAACGCCCGGGACAGCACGTTGAGACCATGTCGCGCGGTGAAATGCAGCGTGTCGCTATCGCCCGTGCGCTGCTGCGCAGTCCCGGCGTCATCATTGCCGACGAACCGACCGCAAGCCTCGATCTCGAAAGCGGCGAGGCTGTCGGTGATCTCTTGCTTTCCGTTGCGGCCAGCACCGGCAGCACGCTTATCGTCGCCAGCCATGACCAGCATCTTATCGGCCGCCTCGACCGGCGTCTCACCCTCAGCGGCGGCCGTATCGTCACCGATACCGAGCGGAAGGAGATTGCGGCATGATCGGCTTCATCCTTGCCGACCTGCGCCGCCTTTGGCTGGGTGGTATCGTCGTGGTTCTCCTGGTTGCGCTCGCCACCGCGCTTGGCGTTGCGGTCACGCTGCAGGAGCGTTCGCTGCGTCTCGGCAGCGCCCGTGCCGCTGATAAATTCGATCTCGTTATCGGCGCGGCCGGCAGCGAAACCCAGTTGATCCTTTCCTCCATTTTTCTGCAGGCCGCACCGCTGCCGCTTGTGGACGGCGCTGTTCTGCCGAAGCTCGCCGCCGATCCGCGCGTTGCCTGGGCGGCACCTGTCGGGTTTGGCGATTCCTTTGCCGGATACCCGATAGTCGGCACGACGATGAGCCTCGTCAGCAACACGACATCAGGTTTTGCCGAGGGCAGGATGTTCGCGCTGGAAGGCGAAGCCATACTCGGGGCTGCCGTCGATCTGTCTCTCGGTGCTGAGATCAAGCCGATGCACGGCACCGCCGAGACCGGCGGCCACACCCATACCGAGATCGCCTATAAAGTCGTTGGCAAATTGCAGCCCACCGGCACGCCCTGGGATCGCGCCATTCTCGTGCCGATACAGGCCGTGTGGCACGTCCATGGTCTCGGTCATGATCATGGCCATGATGAAGGGCATGAGGATGGCCATGCGGGCGCGCATGATGAAGAACATCACCACGGGGACGGTCACGATCACGCCCATGAAGGCGAAGAACATCACGAAGATGGTGATACGCATGCCGAAAGTGAGGCGGATCATGCCGAAGCCGCTGTTCAGCTGGTGGTCTCGCAGGGACAAAAGCATGCTTTGGCCCTCGGTCCCGCCACTTCGGCGCATGTGGAGTCTGACCATCAAGGCGGCATCGATGCGGATGCGCCAATCGTGGAGACTTTTGGCGAGGGCGCGCCCGGCCTGCCGGCCATTCTCGTCAAGCCCAAAACGATCGCCGACGCCTATCGCCTGCGGCAGGAATACCGGACCGGTAATACGCTTGGCGTTTTCCCGGGCGAAGTTCTGACGGGTCTCTATGCGACGCTCGGCGATGCCAAGATGGTGCTGAGCGCGGTTGCCGCCGGTTCGCAGGGGCTGGTGGCGGCGGCGCTGGTGCTGGTGACGGTGATCCATGTCGGGCAACGACGCAGGCAGATCGGCGCATTGCGGGCATTCGGCGCGCCGCGCGGCTCGGTATTCGCCATCGTCTGGCTGGAGCTTTTCTTGCTGGTGGTGCTCGGTGTCGGCATCGGTTTTCTGGTCGGATTGGGCGCTGCCCATATCGGCGCACAACTCTTTACCGCAAAAAGCGGCGTCATCCTGCCGGTTGGCTTCACCCGCGAAGATTTGCGTCTTGTACTGTTCCTGCTGGGCTTTGCCGCGGTTCTTTCGGCGATACCGGCTTTGCTCGCCTATCGTCAGTCTCCAGCCGCCGCCCTCCGCGCCTAGCCTCGGGCAGGGTGCCGCAGCCTGCGCTTTTTTTGGATTGATCGAATGGCGTGCAAGTCCGGGCGATTGGCACGGTCTAGTCCGTCAGCGTTTTGATAGCCACGCCGACACATCGACGCTTCCGCCTCAAATATGCTCTCCAAGGCGTAAAGCATGAGCACGCACATAAAATATAGTTTTTTTACTGTGGCCGCTTTTTATGGCAGGCTTGTGTCGAGGCTTGGGAAAACAGCGGGAACCGCGTAATACCGGGAGGGAACCGAGATGGTCGAAAAGAAGCCGGGGAAATCTGCCGAAATCGCGCAAACCGAGCCGTACGCTGCTGCGCCGACACTTCTTTCGGGCGGCAATCCGCAGATTGCCAAGGGATATGGCGACGGCCCGGTGCAGGCCTATATTGCCGCCATGCCGGGTTGGAAAAGTCCGGTCGGAGCGCGTATCGATGCGCTGATCGAAAGCCTCGTGCCCGGTGTGCGCAAGGCCGTGAAGTGGAATTCGCCCTTTTACGGCATGGAAGACGACGTCTGGTTTCTCAGCCTTCACTGTTTTACGAAATATATCAAAGTGACCTTTCTCAACGGCGTATCTTTACAGCCCTTGCCACCCGGCACCTCCAAGCATCCGAAGGTTCGTTACCTCGATATCCATGAGGGTGCGTTTGATGAAGCGCAGTTTGCCGACTGGGTGCGGCAGGCGAGCGCCTTGCCCGGCGAAAAAATGTGAGCGATTTGGTTCGCCGGCTCGGCAGGCTTGGGAGCGGGTGAAGATCGCGGAATGCGGTGGCGAATCACGCCGTCTTTCCTCACCTTCAAAGGCCGCGCCGCGCTGGGGATGATGAGAAATCGCAGGCTCCTCGATACAGTTTTTCCGTCGCGAAGAAAAACCGGCCGATCCGGCCGATTTCTGTTTACTTTTGCCGATGTTGCACGCCATCACGCTTGCTGAACTCGCTGCCAGGCGTATCGCAAACCACGGAGGATGAGATGAAGGCACTGGTGCTGGAAGAAAAAGGCAAGCTCTCGCTCAGGGATTTTGATATTCCCGGTGGAGCAGGATCCGGTGAACTCGGGCCGAAGGATGTGCTTATCCGCACCCATACGGTCGGCATCTGCGGCTCTGATGTCCATTATTATACCCATGGCAAGATCGGTCATTTCGTCGTCAATGCGCCCATGGTGCTCGGGCACGAAGCGTCTGGAACCGTGATCGAAACCGGTGCCGAGGTAACACACCTGAAGGCTGGTGATCGCGTCTGCATGGAGCCCGGCATTCCCGATCCGACATCACGCGCCTCGAAACTTGGCATCTATAATGTCGATCCCGCTGTCCGCTTCTGGGCGACGCCGCCGATCCATGGCTGCCTGACGCCTGAGGTCATTCATCCTGCCGCCTTCACCTACAAGCTGCCCGACAACGTGTCCTTTGCCGAAGGCGCCATGGTCGAACCCTTCGCCATCGGCATGCAGGCGGCGCTCCGGGCGCGTATCCAGCCGGGTGATATCGCCGTGGTAACGGGTGCAGGCCCGATCGGCATGATGGTGGCGCTCGCAGCACTTGCCGGCGGTTGCGCGAAGGTCATCGTTGCCGATCTTGCCCAGCCGAAGCTCGATATCATCGGCTCCTATGATGGCATCGAAACCGTCAACATTCGCGAACGCAATCTCGCAGAGGCCGTTTCGGCTGCGACCGACGGATGGGGTTGCGATGTCGTCTTCGAATGCTCGGGCGCCGCACCCGCCGTGCTTGGCATGGCGAAGCTGGCGCGGCCCGGCGGCGCGATCGTGCTGGTCGGCATGCCCGTCGATCCGGTTCCGGTCGATATTGTCGGCCTGCAGGCCAAGGAACTTCGGGTGGAGACGGTTTTCCGCTATGCCAACGTCTATGACCGCGCCGTGGCGCTTATCGCGTCCGGCAAGGTGGACCTGAAGCCGCTGATTTCCGCGACCATTCCCTTTGAAGACAGCATTGCCGGTTTCGACCGTGCGGTTGAAGCACGGGAAACGGATGTGAAACTGCAGATCGTGATGCCGCAGTAACGAACGAAGCCAGCCGCTGATGATTGAGCGGCAGAGAAGTTGCGGAAAAGTATGAGTGTAGCCTGTCGGCATCCGGCAGGCTACACGTCAAAATTTCAACGAAAATCGCTTCCGGTTGCGCATTCTTTGAGCGCATCACGCCAAATTGAGCGGAAAAGTCGGCCCCATCGCCGCGTTTATGGTCAGCCCTTTCGGGCGACTCTTCAATTTTCGACAAAAAAGAGTCAAAAAAGTATCGGTAATTTCTTCGGCGTGATGTGGATGTACCGCAGCCGCCCGCCATATGCTCCTCATCAACGCCTGGGACGAGCCATAAAGAGGAAATGGCTGCTGTCCGCAAATACGGCGGACGCGACTGATGGGAGGAACCATGATGCAGCCCGATCTGGAACTGGTGCACATCCGCAAGGGCGAATCCTTCGCCGCCTGGCGGCACGGCTATCCGTTCCGCACCGTGCGCTGGCATTATCATCCCGAATACGAAATCCACCTCGTCGTCGCCACATCGGGCACGTTTTATATCGGTGATTTCGTCGGTCGCTTCGGCCCCGGTCAGCTCATCATGACCGGTCCCAATCTCCCCCAGAACTGGATCAGCGAGATCGAGCCGGACGAAATCGTGCCGACACGTTCCCTCGTGATCCAGTTTCCGGAGAGCTTTATCGAGGATGCCTGCACTTCCATGTCGGAAATGGAAGTGGTGCGCGGCCTTCTGGATCGCAGCCGCCGCGGCATTCTTTTCGATGATGAGACCAGCGACCGCGTCCGCCCGCTGATCCTCCGGTTGATCGAAGCGCAGGGGCTGACGCGTCTGGCGCTTTTCTGGGAAATTCTCGATCTCTTGGTCAATGCCCCGACATCGGAGGTGCTGGCGAGCCTTAGCTACGAGTTGGATCTGACCGGCATCGGCGACAGCGGCATCAACCGTGCTCTGTCGCATCTACGCCAGCATCTGACCGAGCAGGTTGAGGAAATCGATCTCGCCGACATGGTGGGTCAGAGCCCGAGCGCCTTTTCCCGCGCCTTCAAGCGCCACACGGGAACGACGCTGGTGCGGTATCGCAATCAGTTACGCATCGATCTTGCCTGCCAGATGCTCCTGGCGGATCAGGATGTGAAGGTGGCGGAGGTCTGCTACGATGTGGGCTTTTCCAACCTTTCGAATTTCAACCGGCATTTCCTGAAGCTGAAGGGAATGTCGCCGTCGAGGTTCCGAACCATATTCGCAGCCCAGAAGGCAGCGGTCATGGCGGAGTAAACCAGCGACACATCGCCGATTTTTACCAATTCGGGCAGAGGGCTGTCCGGAACCGGGCACCTGTTGCCCCAACTTTCCAAACGGGAGGAAAAGTGAGATGAAAATGAAATCCAAGTTTCTGATGGCGACAGCCGCAATTGCAATGATGGCCGCTCCGGCGCTGGCGCAGGAAAAGCTGAAGATCGGCATGACCTTCCAGGAACTGAACAACCCCTATTTTGTATCGATGCAGGAAGCCCTGAAGGAAGCCGCCGCAAGCATTGGCGCAGATGTCGTCGTCACCGATGCCGGCCACGATGTGGCAAAGCAGATTTCCGACGTTGAAGACATGCTTCAGCAGAAGATCGACATCCTGCTCCTGAACCCGACCGACAGCGCCGGCATCGAAGCCGCCGTTCACGCTGCCAAGGCCGCCGGCGTGACTGTCGTCGCCGTCGACGCCAACGCCAATGGCCCGGTCGACACCTTCGTCGGCTCGAAGAACCGCGACGCGGGTTACCAGTCGTGCAAATATCTCGGTGAAGCCCTCGGTGGTAAGGGTGAGGTTGCTATCCTCGACGGCATTCCGGTCGTGCCGATCCTGCAGCGCGTCGAAGGTTGCAAGGCGGCTCTTGCAGAATTCGCAGACATCAAGCTGGTCGACACGCAGAACGGCCGTCAGGACCGCTCCGTTGCTCTCGGCGTCGTCGAAAACATGATTCAGTCGCGTCCGAACCTCGCCGGTATCTTCTCGGTCAACGATGGCGGTGCGATGGGTGCACTCGCTGCGATCCAGGGTTCCGGCAAGGACATCAAGCTGACCTCGGTGGACGGTGCGCCGGAAGCGGTGAAGGCAATTGCCGACGGTGGCCCTTTCATCGAAACCACCGCGCAGTTCCCGCGTGACCAGGTTCGTGTCGGTCTTGCCATGGCGCTCGCCCAGAAGTGGGGCGCACGCGTCGTGCCGAAGGAAGTCCCGATCGACGTCATGGTCGTTGACAGCAAAAACGCCGGCGAGTTCAGCTGGTAAGATCGCCTCCCAGGTCCCGTCCCCGCTTCGTGCGGGGGCGGGGCAGTCCCGACCATCGAGGAGGGTGAAATGCTGGAACTGAATGGAATAAGAAAAAGCTTTGGCAAGATCGAAGTCCTGCGTGGCGTCGACCTTCAGGCGCGCGCCGGTGAGGTGCATGCGCTTCTAGGCGAAAACGGCGCCGGCAAGTCGACTTTGATGAAGATCCTGTGCGGCATTCTGCAGCCCTCGGAGGGGACGATCCGCATCGACGGCAAGGATCGCCGCTTCGCCAATTATGATGAGGCGATTGCCGCCGGCGTCGGCATCGTGTTTCAGGAATTCAGCCTGATCCCCTATCTCAATGCCGTGGAAAACATGTTCCTCGCCCGCGAAATCCGCGGGCCGCTGCGCCTTCTCAACAGGGGCGCGATGCGCAAGCGCGCGGCAGAGATCATGAGCCGGCTGGCCGTGGATGTGCCGCTCGACGTACCGGTGCATCGTCTTTCCGTTGCCCAGCAGCAATTTGTC
This sequence comes from Agrobacterium tumefaciens str. B6, assembly GCF_001541315.1. Classification (GTDB taxonomy): domain Bacteria; phylum Pseudomonadota; class Alphaproteobacteria; order Rhizobiales; family Rhizobiaceae; genus Agrobacterium; species Agrobacterium radiobacter. The sequence continues at coordinate 22,046 of NZ_LMVK01000013.1, forward strand.
GAAATCGCCAAGGCGCTGTCGCTGGATGCCAGCATCCTTGTTCTTGACGAGCCGACCGCGACGCTCACCCCGTCTGAGACCGAGCATCTGTTCAAGGTCATGCGCGAACTGCGGCGTCAAGGCGTGGCGATCATCTTCATTTCGCATCATCTGGAAGAAATATTCGAGATCTGCGACCGCATCACCGTTCTGCGCGACGGTGAACTGATCGGCTCCTGCCTGACGTCGGAGGTCGATAATGACCGTCTCGTCGAGATGATGGTCGGCCGACGCATCGAAGCCAATTTCCCGCCGAAGCCGCAGCTCGATCCTTCCGCCGAAAGCGTGATTGAAGTGGAAGAGCTGCAATTGAAGAAGGGCGGCCCCGTCTCGCGCTTTGCGCTGCGCAAGGGTGAAATCCTCGGCTTTGCCGGGCTTGTCGGTTCAGGCCGCACCGAAACGGTGCTGGCCATGCTCGGCGCGCATTCCGCATCGCGCCGCAAGATCAAGGTCGATGGCGTGGACACGCGTTTTTCCGGCCCCGATGAAGCGTTGATGCGCGGCATCGGCCTCTTGCCGGAAAGCCGCAAGGAGGAGGGGCTGATCACCAGCTTCTCCATCCTGCAGAATATTTCGCTGAACAATTACCGCAAATACCGCAGGGCGCACTGGTTCCTCGATCTCAAAAAGGAACTGGAGCACACGACGAAGGCCATGGCACAGGTGCAGGTGAAGGCGCAGGGGCCTTTTGCCCGCGTCGACACGCTGTCCGGCGGCAACCAGCAGAAGATCGTCATCGCGCGCTGGCTGAACCATGACATGCGCGTGCTGATCTTCGACGAGCCGACACGCGGCATCGATGTCGGCGCGAAGGCGGAAATCTATTCGCTCATGCGTGAATTCGCCGCCAAGGGCCATTCGATCATCATGATCTCCTCGGAGCTGCCGGAAGTGATCGGCATGTCCGACAGGGTCTGCGTCTTCCGTTCCGGCGGCATCGTCGCCACGGTCGAGGGCGAAGACATCAATTCAGAAACAATAATGACAAACGCCACCACCGGGAGAGTTGAACATGTCGCTTGATGCAAACACCGGCACAGCCGCGAAAACGGGCGGTTTCAGTCTCGGCGCCATGTTGCGTTCGCCGCTCGCCTTGCCGCTGGCGGGTCTCATCGTCGTATCGATCCTCATGGGGCTTGCGGGCGACAATTTCTTCAGCGTCAACAACATCATGACCGTGCTGCGGCAGGTTTCCGTCGTCGGCATTCTCGCCGTGGGCATGACCTTCGTCATCCTCACCGGCGGCATCGACCTTTCGGTCGGCGCGGTCATGGCGCTTGTCGGCACGCTGTCGGCCGGCCTGATGGTGAATACCGGCCTGTCGCCCGCGGTTGCTTTGCCAGCTGGCCTTTTCATCGGTCTCGGCATCGGCATCTTCAACGGGGCGCTTGTCGCCTGGGGCAAGATGCCCGCCATTATCGTGACGCTTGCCACCATGGGCATGGCGCGCGGTCTCGGCCTCATTTATTCCGGCGGTTACCCGGTCAGCGGCATTCCGAGCTGGATTTCCTGGTTCGGCGTCGGCCGTATCGGTGTCGTTCCGGTGCCTGTCGTGATCATGGTGGTGATTTATGCCATCGCCTGGGTGCTGTTGCAGCGAACGGCTTTCGGCCGTCATGTCTATGCACTTGGCGGAAACGAGCTGGCGGCCCGTCTTTCGGGCGTGAAGACCCAGCGCGTCAAGCTTGCGGTCTATGGCATCTCGGGCGTCACGGCAGCTTTTGCCGCGCTCATCCTCACCGGCCGCTTGATGAGCGGTCAGCCCAATGCCGGTGTCGGCTTCGAACTGGACGCCATTGCGGCGGTCGTTCTCGGCGGCACGGCGATTGCAGGCGGCAGGGGTCTCATTCTCGGCACGCTCATCGGCGCGGTGCTGCTCGGCATCCTTAATAACGGCCTCAATTTGATGGGCATCAACCCCTATCTGCAGGATGTCATCAAGGGCGGCATCATCCTGCTGGCCATCTATATCGGGCGCGAATGGCGCTGAGCCGGCCCGGAAACATCTTCATAAACGCAGGAGAATTAAATGTCTGAATCGCTGCAAGGCAAGATCGCAGTCATCACCGGCGCCGCATCCGGCATCGGGCTTGCCACATCAGAGGCGCTCTTGGAACAGGGCGCAACCGTGGTCATGGTCGACTGGAACGAGAAAGCCTTGAATGGTCTGGTCGCCAAGCTTGGTGACCGCGCTATCCCGCAGGTGACGAACCTGCTCGATGCCGACAGCTGCAACGCCATGATCCCGGAAATCCTCGGGAAGGTCGACCATATCGACATTCTCTATTGCAATGCCGGCACCTATATCGGCGGCGATCTCACGGAGACGACGCCCGAAGCCATCGACAAGATGCTGAACCTCAACGTCAACGCCGTCATGAAGAACGTTCATGCCGTCGTGCCGCATATGTCCGAGCGCAAGACCGGCGATATCATTGTCACCTGCTCCATCGCCGGCCACTTCCCGACCTATTGGGAGCCGGTCTATTCGGGCTCGAAATGGGCGATCACCAGCTTCGTGCAGGGCATGCGCCGCCAGATGATCCCGCACGGCGTGCGAGTCGCGCAGGTTTCTCCCGGCCCGGTCGTTTCCGCACTTCTGGCTGATTGGCCCGAGGAAAACCTCCGCAAGGCCAAGGAATCGGGCAGCCTGATCGATGCGAGCGAAGTGGCCGATGCCGTCATCTACATGCTGACGCGCAAGCGCACCGTCACCATCCGCGACATGCTGGTCTTGCCGACCAACTTCGACCGCGTTTAAAAACTTCTGGAGCGGCGGGAAAACCGGAAACGGCCCCCGCCGCTTAAAATCTGTTCAAGCACCGGATGATCCGCTCCGAGGAGTATCGTAAATGGCTTCCTATCTTGTTGGCGTCGATGTCGGGACCGGCTCGGCGCGGGCCGGTGTCTTTGATGTCGCGGGCAAGCTTCTCGCCACCGCCAAGCGCCCGATCACCATGCACCGCGAAGATGGGGGCATTGCCGAACAATCGAGTGGTGAGGTGTGGCAGGCCGTTTGTGATAGTGTGCGGGGAAGCGTGTCACGCGCCGGGATCGATCCGGCTGAGGTTGCCGGCATCGGTTTCGACGCGACCTGTTCGCTTGTCGTGCGTGGTGCTGATGACGAGACTGTGCCGGTCGGCGCTACCGATCATCCCGAACGCGATATCATCGTCTGGATGGATCACCGCGCCGTGGAACAGGCGGAGCGCATCAACGCCGGCGAACACGCCGTCCTGAAATATGTCGGCGGCCGTATTTCCCCGGAAATGCAGACGCCGAAACTGCTGTGGCTCAGCGAAAACAGGCCGGAAATCTACGCCCGGGCCGAGCACTTCTTCGACCTGACGGATTTTCTGACATGGAAGGCTTCCGGCGCGCTTGATCGCTCCGCCTGCACGGTCACCTGCAAATGGACCTATCTCGCCCATGAGAACCGTTGGGATGCGGACTATTTCACCCGCATCGGGCTTGGTGATCTCGCGGAGCAGGGCTTCCGCCGCATCGGTGAAAGCGTCGTTCACCCCGGCACGGCGCTGGGCAAGGGTCTCACCGAAGACGCTGCAAAAGCCATGGGGCTGGTTGCAGGCACCGCCGTTGCCGCAGGCCTGATTGACGCCCATGCCGGCGGCGTTGGCACGGTGGCAGCGGGTGGTGACGCCTCGCGATGCCTCGGTTATGTCTTCGGCACTTCCTCCTGCACCATGACCACCACAGCCGAGCCCGCCTTTGTGCCTGGCGTCTGGGGTCCCTATTATTCCGCCATGGTTCCCGGCGCATGGCTCAATGAAGGCGGTCAGTCCGCCGCCGGCGCGGCCATCGATTACCTGGTGCAATTGCATCCGGCCTTTACCGAGGCGAAGGCGCTTGCCGAGAAGGATGGCAAAGCCTTGCCGGTCTGGCTTGCCGACCGCGCCCTCGGCCTTGCCGCTTCCGTTTCCGCCGTAGCTGAGATCGCCGAGGATTTTCATGTGGTGCCGGAATTTCTCGGTAACCGCGCGCCCTTCGCCGATCCGCATGCCCGCGCGGTCATTGCCGGTTATGGCATGGAGACGGGCGTGGATTCGCTCGTCGCGCTTTATGTGGCGGGGCTTCTGGGCCTCGGTTACGGGCTTCGTCAGATTATCGAGACGCAGGCCCGCAATGGTGCGCCGGTGGAAACCATCAGCGTCAGCGGTGGGGCGGGCGCTCATCCGCTTGCTCGGCAATTACTGGCGGATGCGACCGGCCTTCCCGTCGAACTGACCGAATGCGAGGAGCCAGTGCTTCTCGGTTCGGCCATGCTGGGTGCCGTTGCCGCCGGAACCTATCCCGACCTCATCGCCGCCATGCCGGCGATGTCGCGTATCGCCAGCAGCGCAACGCCAGATCCTGATTTTCAAAAGGTTCATCAGGGGCGTTACGACGCGTTTCTTGCGCTGCAGAATGCGGCACGCGCCATTCGTTCCGCCAGCCATTCCTGAAACGCGTCACAAGCTTAGATCATCCGGCCGTATCGGCCGCAAATAACGAGGGTTCCATGCAGTTTTCCGGAAAATCCGTCATCATCACCGGCGCAGGAAAAGGTATCGGCCGCGCCTGTGCGCAGCTGATGGCCGCGCGCGGTGCGGAAGTGGTGGCGATCAGCCGCACGCAATCAGATCTCGACAGCCTGAAAAGCGAAATCGGCGGCCGTTCGATCCGTGTCGATCTTGCCGATGTCGCCGCCACCCGCGCCGCGATGGCGGAGGCTGGCCCCTGCGATTTCCTGATCAACAGCGCCGGCATCAACGTGCTGGAAAGCGTGCTCGACATGAGCGATGCGGGTTATGAAGCCGTGCTGGGCATCAACCTGCGTGCGGCCCTTATCACCTGCCAGGAATTTGCCCGCGCCCGCATCGCAAATGGCGGCGGTGGCGCCATCGTCAACATCACGTCTATCGCCGGCCATCGCGGTTTTCAGGATCACCTGTGTTATGCAGCGTCCAAGGCAGGGCTTGAAGGTGCAACTCGTGTTCTCGCCAAGGAGCTCGGCCCCCATGGTATTCGCGTCAACGCGGTTGCGCCGACCATCACGCTGACCGAACTCGCTGCCGAGGCCTGGAACGACCCCGCAAAGAGCCAGCCGATGATGGTTCGTCATCCGCTTAACCGTTTTGCCGAAGCGGAAGAGGTGGCGCAGAGCATCGCGCTGCTGCTCTCGGACGACAGCAAGATGATTTCCGGCGCCGTCTTGCCCGTCGATGGCGGTTTCCTCGCCGTTTGAGACAGGCAACGGCGGAAATCAAGGCGCATTGCTGAAAACCATCAAACCTGATGCGCGGGGTGCAAGATGCACCGCCGCGCATTTTATTTTTTGACGCGCAGTTGTCAGTTCAGGTCCGGATGGCGGCCAACGAGTTCCTCGCGTTTCGCCTGGAGGGTTTTCTTCTGCTCCTCCAGCTTGACGAGTTCCTCGTCGATCTCCTCGACACTTTTTTCGATGTGGAGATATTGCTCGGCAAGGAGCGATTTTGCTTCCTTCCGGCTGGAGGCATTCGGCGTATCGCCATAGAGCGGCCGGTTGGCCGTTTCCTTCAGGAAGAAGGTCGTGACGATGCCGAAGACGGCTGCGACCATGAGGTAATAGGCGGGCATGTAGATGTTTTCGGTCACCTCCACCAGCCAGGCGGTTACCGTTGGTGTCAGCCCCGCGACGATGATCGAGATATTAAAGGCGATTGCCAAAGCGCTGTAGCGGATGCGGGCCGGGAAGAGGGCGGGTAAGGTGGAGGCCATGATGCCGATCAGGCAATTGAGTGCGACTGCGAGAATGAGCAGCCCGAAGAAGATCTGCACCACCTGACCGCTGGCAATGAAATGAAAGGCCGGCAGCGAGAAAAAAAGGATCGCCGTGCTGCCGACGGCGAGAAACGGCCTGCGGCCGATTCGGTCGCTCAGCAAGCCGATCGCCGGCTGGACGAACAGCATGCCGACCATGACAGCGATGATGATGAGAACGCCGTGATCCTCACTGTAATTCAACGTTTTCGACAGATAGGTCGGCATGTAGGTCAGCAGCATGTAATAGGTCACGTTGGTGACGAGAACCATGCCGATGCAGATTGCCAGGGATCGGGTATGCTCTCTGGCGATTTCCGCTATCGGCACCATCGGCCGCTCCTTGAGCGACTGGCGGTCCTCTTCTTCAGCGCGCTGCAGCCGTTCGGTGAAGGCCGGGGTTTCTTCCGCGGCGTGGCGGAGATAAAGGCCGATGAGGCCGAGCGGTGCGGCAAGGAAGAAGGGTATGCGCCAGCCCCAATCTAGGAATTTTGCTTCCCCCATGGCGCTACTGAGCAGCACGACGAAGCCCGCGCCAAGCACGAAGCCGGCAATTGAGCCGAAATCGAGCCAGCTGCCGAGGAAGCCGCGTTCGCGGTCCGGCGCATATTCCGCCACGAAGATCGCCGCGCCGGTATATTCGCCGCCTACGGAAAAGCCCTGTGCGAGCTTGCAGAGCAGCAGGAGGACGGGCGCCCAGATGCCTATCGTCGCATATCCCGGAATGAGGCCGATGCAGAAAGTGCTGGCCGCCATGATGATGATGGTGAGCGAAAGGACTTTCTGGCGTCCGAACTTGTCACCCATCGCGCCGAAAAAAATGCCACCGAGAGGACGAATGAGAAACGGCACCGAAAATGTCGCCAGTGCCGCTACGGTCTGAACGGCGGGAGCCGCCTCGGGAAAGAAGACCTTGCCGACGGCATAAGCGACAAAACCGTAAACACCGAAATCGAACCACTCCATGGCGTTGCCGAGGGCTGCGGCCGTCACGGCCTTCTTGACCTTTTCGTCATCGATGACGGTCACGTCGTCAATGCTCAGCGGGCTGGCCTGAACCTGATTGTGCAATTGTCGTCCCCTTGAATGCCTTGCGCCCGATTATTGCGCGCCATGAAAATGCCTGACATGCGCAAGTGTTCCATTTGCCGGCGGAGGGGGAGCGGTGCAGGGAGCGGCCCATATAAACGAACGCCCGGCACATGGCCGGGCGCTTCTGAAGTCTGGTGGGACAGGCTTAGTGACGATGTTCGGGCATGTCCTTCAACTGGTCCTTTGTCCACGAGGTAACGGCATGGACGTCGCCATCCTCATCGCGCATGAAATCAAGGTCGCTGATCGGCACTGCAACGGGCTTTGCGCCAATGCCGAGAAAACCACCGACATCAATGATGGCTGTCGTGTTGGCGCCGACACCGTGGACATGGTCAACTTTACCGACCTTGTGATCATCCGCGCCATAAACGGTGGCGCCTTCCAGAACGGATGGTGTGAGTTCGGTTTCAGCCAGACGGACGTGATTGCTGTGGTCCATTGTTCTTCCTCCTGTCTTGGGTTTGCACAAAACAAACTCCCGCACCGCAAAACCGTTCCATCCAAAATCCCCATGCCGGTGAGCGCGGGATCGCTGCCTATTTCTCATCGGTACATTGTTGGGGTTTGCTTTTGGGCGCTTCCGAAAAGGTTGCGGAATGGTCACACCTTTTCTTTGGAAGACAAGTTTTCGCTAAATTGCAACCGCTAAAGTTGTTGCGATGACGTGTCGGGATGTTATCTCTGCGTCAGGTTGAATCATCGAGGGGATGAGGGATGAAAAAGTTGGGGGCGGTTTTGCTGGTGGCGCTTTTGAGCGCATGTGCAAAGCCATCTGACGGACCGACCGCGGGCAATATCCGGTCTGCGACCTTCCCACGAACCAACGAAAAAATCCCCGTCATCGAACTGGCGAATGCACCGGCGGCCACGGTTTCCGCCGGGAGCCTGCAGGGCGCCTCCGGGCCTGGCCTTACCGCGCTTCGCAACACCGGTTACAACGCCCAGAGATTGCGGCGCGGCGACGTGATCGACATCACCGTGCTGGATACGGGAGAAGACGGACTTTTCTCCCCGACGCAAAGCAAGACGCTCAATCTCGGCCGCTTTACCGTGGATCAGAGCGGATCGGTGAATATTCCCTTCGTCGGCAAACAGCGGGTGGTGGATTCGACGCCTGAGGGGCTGCAATCGCAGGTCGTCGCCGGGCTCAAGGGATCGGCCGTGAACCCGCAGGCCGTCGTCACCGTCGTTGACAAGCCGACGAGCGCCGTCATGCTCGGCGGTGCAGTGAAGAACCCCGGCAAAATAACGCTCACCGCCCGGCAGGAGCGGGTGCTCGATGCCCTCAATCAGGCCGGCGGCCCGACTGTCGCGCCGGGTGCTGCCACGGTCACCGTTGTTCGCGGCTCGCACAGGGCCAGCGCGCCGCTTGACCGCGTCATGCGGGAAGACCGCCAGAATATCCGACTTTCGCCGGATGATCAGATCATGATCGATGGCGATGCGGCGAGTTACACGGCGCTCGGCGCCTTCAAGAGCGCCGGCGAATTCCAGTTCGAAGCCGGAAAACTCACCCTGGCGCAGGCTGTCGGCCGCGCCGGCGGGTTGCTGGATGACCGTGCGGACGCACGCAATGTCTATGTCTTCCGCAACGAGATCATTCAGGTTCCCGCCGCAACGGCATCGGGCGCGAAAGGCCCGGTCGCGACAGCCACGACCATGCGGCCGGTAATCTATCACGTCAATATGCGCGACGCTTCCAGCATTGCCCTCATGCAGCTTTTCCAGATGCAGATGGGTGATGTGCTTTATGCCAGCAACGCGCCGCTGGTGGATTCGGCCAAGCTCCTGACCGTGTTCCAGAAGAGCGTGCCGACGGCGGCAGCACCGCTTCCCGGCAGCGGCAACTGACGATTGGGCGCTACAGAAGTTGTAGCGCTTCCATCGCCGATTGCGGACGCAAAGCGGGATCGTCATGGCAACAGGCGTCCGCAAAATCCGCCAAGCTTTGCGTTGCTCGCGCCCCATCTGACCCGGCAAGCCGCCGGGCAAGCCGTCCCACTGAAAATATATCCTGATCCGGCTTTGCCGCTGCGTCCCGCATCCGTTCCGGCGCCGCAAATTCGCGCGAGGCGGCGAAGCTCATGCCCCGTTCCGCATGTCTTTGGCCGATCTCCAGCGTAATACCGAAATCGCCAAGCCTACCTGTTTCGAAATCGCCGTCCTCCAGAAAAATATTGGCTGGTGTGACATCGCAGTGGACATAACCCCGTGCATGCATGCCGCTTAGCCCTTCCAGCAGGCGGCGAAGGATTGTGATCGCCTGCGGCGCGGTAGTAGGCCGCTGCGACGCCAGTGACTGCGGCAGCCATGGTTGCAACAGACCCGGCCTCCCATCGGGCAGTCTCAGCAGCGCCGATGTTTCCACCAGGCACGGATGGCGCAGCGCCAGTCCGACCTGTGCCTCCTCCCGCAATCTTTGCAGTAGCGCCGCGTCGTTTCTCAACGCTGGTGGCACGGTCTTCAGCGCATGAAGGGTGCCGAGATCGCGGTGCCGCACTTGCAGCAGCAGGGTGTTTTCGCTTTCGTAGGCAATCCGTTCAAGGGAAAAACTGTCGGCAATCCAGTCGGGTTTTGCCTCGGAAAAATACGAGACTTTCCGATCCAGCGCGTTCCTGATCTGGTCGATCAGATCCTTCCGGTCTTCGGCCGACCTCTCCTCAGTGCCATCGTGGCGGATGCTTTCCCACAGATCGGAAAAGCGCTCGGCAACCTGCGGGTAGGCAGGCCCATCGCCCGGTTGTTTACCCTTGCTCAAGCCGGTTTCCAATCACGATGGCGCTGACATTCTCGCGTGCGTCTTCGATCAGCGCTTCCTGGATCAGGGCGCTGGCGCAGTCCTTGATCGGGGTGTTGCCGACAATCTCGGCAATGGCGCGCTCCTTCAGGATTTGCACCAGCGGATAGCTGCACAGGAGCAGCCTGTCCTGCGAACTCCACTCTTCCCCGACGATATCCGGCCGGAATTGCTGGGAAAGGCCGACACATTGCGAGAGCTGCTTTTTCATGCCGACAACGACGTGATCGCGCGAAAGCTGGTGCATGGTTCCGTTTTTCAGGAGATAGGCACGCGCGTCGCCAGACCACAACACGCTCAGCCTGCGGCCGATAATGGAGGCTATGACGACGCTCGCCATCGGCCTGCCGTCGGCGCCCATGGCCTGCCGGGACAGAAGCAGGCTGTTGACCGTGCCGAGCTTTCCCCTGATCTGCTGCGCCATCACTTCGGGATTTTCGGCATCGGGCGTCTCGGCAAGAATATTCGTGACCAGACGCGCCGCTTCCACGGCGCTGTGCGTGTCCCCCTGTCCATCCGCTATGGCGAAGAGGGCAGGCGTCTGGGAAACGAAGAGCGAATCCGCATTCAGGGAGAGCCGTGTTCCCGGGTGCGTGGCATAGCTGTAGATAACCGGCGTGGGCTGTTCGGTTGAGGGCGCGGGCGAAATAACGGGTGGGGTTTTCTGTCTCGCACTCTCCGGCGCCTGCGCAGGTGCTGAACCTTCCTCATCGCCCTTGCCTGCCATGTCGCTGAAGAGGCGCAGGAAATCGGAAGCTTTGGGTTTGCCGTCAAATTTGAGGCCGCGTGCACGGCGGTTGACGGGATCGATGCGCCACCAGAGGCTCGTCGGTACACGGTTACGCACCATTTCCGGTGCATCATCCTCTTCCCGTGGCTTCGGCGGGCGCAGTTTTTTGACGGAGGCGTTGAACCGGGACATGTCGAAATCACCCGTCATGGATGTTTCGGCCAGCGCCTCGGCGGCCATGAACCAGGTGTCGTCGAGATAGAGCGTTCTTGGATGTTTCCGGAAGTTATTGAGCTGGGCAACGATGGCAAGCGGATATTTTCGCCCCACCCGGTCTGCACTGGGCACCAGCACGCCGGCATAGGCGGAGTTTCCCCATATGCCGCTTTCGATGATGAAACGTATGGGAGGCGATGACGCGAATATTTCGGACCATCGGCCCGCGAACGTGTCCGCGCAGGCGTGCAGGCCGGATCGCATCCAGTCGTCAAACGTCCCGATCAACTCTCGTTCAAGCCCGTCGGAGATGAAGTCGCCATGGCTGGGTACTTTGCCGAAGAAACCGATACGGTCGCTTTCCGCTGCGGTTTCCGCGGGCCTCGATGCCTGATTGGCCATTAGTTGTTATTGACCGTGGTGCTTTTCGTCGTTGCTTTCATCATAGATCCCCTCCTGTAAAAAAACGCTGTGCCGCCCCGCCGCTAAAACTGTGCGGGGCAGGCAAAGCCGGCGATGGCGTCCAGCCTGAATGGGTTGAGAACCGAACCGAACTGAATATCGAATTCGGCAGCCTGAGCGCCATTCGCAAATCGCACCCGCAGCAGATCACCCGACTGGTTTTCGATGTCGGCGCCGTCAAACAGCCGGAATGGCGACCAGTCGCCGTTTTCGGTTTTCGCCTGCTGCCAGCCGCCCGGCTGGAAGGCGATGCGCGACAGGCTGGCCGTGTTTTCGCGCGACGGCCAGGTGATCGATTTCGCCTGAATGGGGCCGTGATAATAAACGACCCGCTCACCCTCGATTTCCAGCATGACGGCACTGGAGGCATTGGTGAGCGAAACGGGTTTGACATTGATCGACACCGCCGGCGTCTCGCTGCCATTCGGGAAGAAGGCGCGCGAAATCTTGTCGGCATTTTCGAACTGGGCAATGGCGCTGCTGGGAATGCCGGCGGCGCCGAAGGTGCCTTTCCAGCTCCAGGGGTTGGTCGTCCTGTCGACAAACGGCTCCAGTCGCTGTTTGAAGAAGCTCTGGAAAACACCAGATGGCCCGAACAGACGGGTGAAATCCGCGATGGCGACATCGCGGGAAGACGACCTGTCAAAAGGATAACGGCCCGTGACGATGGAAGAGCACAGGGACGCCGCATCGGCTGCCCAGAGTTCGGCAATGCGGCTGCGTGCGGATTTGACCGCAAGCGAGCCGACATCCGCCGCCACGCCCGCCACCCACACATCCAGCGGCGCAGGCAATTCACGGGCCTGCTGCAACAGATCCTGATTTGCCTTGGTGAGTTGGCTATCCACGTCGAACACCCTGGCGACTTCGTCGGAGGTGGTTGCCGAGCGGGCAAGCTGCTCGTTCAGCATCTTGAAATGCGCCAGCAACTGTTCCGATGGCGAACCACCGGCCTTGCCGCCATTGGCCTCGCCCGTTGCGGTCGTGCCTTTCGCCGCAAGCATGTCGCGCAGTCTCGCATAGGGATCGGCCGCATTCACCGTGGCGGCCAGAACGGCTGCGGTTGTGTCACCTTCCGCGGCGGAGGCGAGGGTGGCCGGGTTTGCTCCGGGGCGCAGATCGGTCGCATCCGCGATCGATTTGGCGGCCTCCACCACAATATTGCGCTCATTGGCAAGTGCGCGGGTTGTTTCCACCGCGTCGCCCAGGGTCTGGGATGGCTTGACCCGAAGGTCGGCCAGCGTATCGGCCCATTTTTTCTCGAAACGGTCGAAATAGATTTGCAGTGCAGCCTGCGCCACCTGCTCGACCGTGGCGCCCCTGATGGCATCATCGGAACCGCGCACCCACGCTTCGGAAAGCGCGATGCGCGCCGCATGGGCGACCTGCGGAATGACAACGGTGCGATATCCTTCCGCCGTGAAAAGACCTTCGATGCCTTCCGCCATTGGCGCCTTGCTGCGACGCTCGAAGGCGCGCTCGCCAAGCGGGCCGAAAGCCGTGGCGGGTGTCCATTCCATCAGTTCCCGCGCCTGCGGAAGACCGGCGAGAATATCATAGGCACGCGTGCCGACAGCCTGGTTGCGGATGGTTTCGCGGGCGGTGGCGATGAGCCGCGCATCGAGTTCGATCGGGGCGAGCACGCCATTCGCCAGTGCTTTTGCGTGCCGGTCGAGCGCCTCTCTCGCCGCCGCTCTTCCGTCGCCGGGATAAAGGGAGGCGAACATCTGATGCGTCTGCACGGTCAGGAAATCGGGCTCCAGCGCACCCATGCCGCCGAGCATTCCATAGAGCTTCAGCGAATTGAAGGTGCGTGTGATATCCTTTTCGTCCTTCAGTTGTTTCTGTAGCTGCACGATCATGCGGGGCAGGAGAAGGGCGTTGAGCGCGCGCTGATAGGCGTCACGCTGCCGTCCGGCGATCTTGTCTTCCTGATCGAGGCCGAAGCTGACGTTCCACACTCTCTCGCGGGCAAAGCCGGAATTGACATCGCGCAGATTGTCGAGCGCCGGGAGGATACGGAGAAAATCGGCGTCGGAAACATCGCGCACGGGAATGCCCTGAACGAGCTGTTCATAAGCGCCAAGTTTGCGATCGGCTTCCGCTAGCGCCTGCGTATTGGCGAAATAGGTGAAAATCCAGCCGGTGAAGACAATGGCGACCGCGGCGGCGGAAACGCCATAGGCAATGCGCCGCACCAGCAATTGTCGCCTGGAAAGGCGCTTGTCACGCATCACCAGTGCGGCTTCGGGGAAGATGACGTCCTTGAACAGCCGCGACAGGAAATAGCTTCGGCGGGTTCGGGACGCTGCGGGAGACCTTCCCGTTTCCGGCTGCGTTCCCGAAGCGAGGTAAACGCCACGCAGAAGCGGCGCTTCGATGAGCGGAGAACTTGCGCAAAGCTCGGTCAGAGCTTCATGGAGCCGGTCCTTCAGCCGTGCGAGTTCAGCCGGGAAACGGAAGATGCGGCCGCGCGTTTCGGCATTCTGCTCCTGCTGCAGGCGCTCGATCAGCATCGCATCGACCCGCTGTTGCAGCAGTTCGAACTCTTCCATCAGGCGTTGCGGCAGGTTTTCGGCGGTATAGCTCTCATCCAGCTTGAAGGTGGTGCCCCATACCTGCTGGCGATCGGTCTTGTTGAAACCGTCGAAGAATTCCACGAAACCATGCAGCAGATCCGCCTTCGTCAGCACGATATAGACCGGAACGCGCGCACGCAGATACTCGTCCAGTTCCGAAAGCCGCTGACGGATGGAGCGCAGTTCCTGCCGCTGTTCCTCGGGATCACGGGTGAGAAGATCGGGGATAGACAATGTCACCAATGCGCCGTTGATCGGCTGCGAGCGGCGATATCGTCTCAGAAGTCCAAGGAATCCTTCCCAGCCGGCCTTCGATGAGCCATCAAGGTCGTCCTGCGTGGTGTAACGGCCGGCAGTGTCGATCAATATCGCCTCGTCGGCGAACCACCAGTTGCAGTTGCGTGTGCCGCCGATGCCCTTCACCGCGTTTTCGCCGAGCGCATCGCCAAGCGGAAATTGCAGGCCGGAATTGGTGAGCGCCGTTGTCTTGCCGGAGCCCGGTGCGCCGAAGATGACATACCAGGGCAGGTCGTAAATATAACCGAAGCGCTTTTTCGTGACCCGCCGCAGCAGCGCCAAGGCTTCCTTGAGACGCGTCTGGATTTCGCCGACTTCGGCCTGGCGGTTGGCAAGGGCTTCGCGCTCGATACTGTCGACGAGTTCCTTGTCCTGCTTGCGACCGCGATAAATCGTGACGACGATATAGACCAGCCATATCGCCAGAATGATGCCGATGGCGATCAGCCGGGCCTGTGTCGTTCCCAAAGGCTTGAAATCGCCCAGTGCGACCAGATAGCCGTAAAACCAGATGACGATGCAGAGCGCGACCACCCACAGCAGCGACAGGAATCGGCGGCCGATGAGAGCCGCATAGCTCTCGACATAGGAGCGGATCGTATAAAAATAGCTTAGCGGATTCATGGCTGGACCTCTCGCGGCTGCTGTCCCGAACTGTTCTGGACGGTCGGCGAGAGAATGCCGGCGTCGCTCAGTTTTTCATCGGGATTGGTCAGGACCATGATTTCTGTTCTGCGGTTGATCTGACGACCTTCCTCCGTCTTGTTGTCGGCGATCGGGTCGCTGTCGGCACGGCCTTCCGTCAGGATCGCTTCCGGGCCGGTGAATTGTGAAAGAATGTCTCCGACCGCCTTGGCGCGCGCTTCGGAAAGGTGCCAGTTCGACGGAAACTCCACCGTCTTGATCGGCACGGTGTCGGTATAACCGATGACGACGGCGCGGAATTTTTCAGCCGCAAGCGCCCCGCCGATGCGCTGGATGAGGTCGCGGAACTGCGGACTGACATCGGCGCTGCCGGTGGAGAACAGGCCCGAATTGTTGATGCGGACGCGCAGCCGCCCGTTCACATCCGCAAGCGTGACAAGCTTCTTTTCGACTTCCGGCTGAAGGAAGGCCATCAGCTTTTCAAGCCGGGACGGTTGCCGCGGCTCCGTCTTCGGCGGTTCCACGACCTTGGGCGTTTCGACCTGCGCCTGTGGCTGTGGCGGCGGGTTTGCGATCAGCACGCTCGGGGTCTCGTTCGGCGGCAGATGCGCGAGCTTCTCGAAGGTGACGTCGGAGGCGTTGTTGAGCGACAGCGTGAAGAAGAGATAACCAAGCGCGAAGGCAAGCGCCATCAGCGAAAGCAGGGTCCACAGCGCAGCCATCGTGCGCAACGGCGTATGCCGTGCATCGACGCCTTTCCAGTGCGGCGAAAGCTCCCGTTCGAAAGTGCCGTATTGGCCGATCAGCGTTTTGTAGAGGCTGTCGCGGATGCGCGAGAGCTCCAGCGCACCCTTTGGCGAAACGCGGGTGCGTCCTTCGAAAGCCAGTGACAGGCACAGATAGATCAGCAGCAGCAGATCCTTGTTGGCGCCGGGTGACTGGTGGAAATGGTCGAGAATGTCGAAAACCCGGTCGCCGCCGGTAACGTCATTGTGGAAGGTGGAGACAAGGCCGGAGCGCGCCCAGCCTGCTCGCACGCCCCAGGGCTTGCTCAGAACGACATCATCCACCGTGGCGCATACGACATAATGCGCCGCCCTTGCCCGTTCGGGGCTGATGCGTGCGGAAGCGAGATCACGCTCGTAGCGGGTGATCGCCTCAACGCAGGCGCGGCGAAGCTGATCGGGATCCGGCTCGGCATCGCTGAAGCGCAGGATATGTGCGAGGTTGAGAAGGGGGGCGGCCGATTGCACGAGCGTCGGCACATCGTCGCCGCCGAAATGGAAACCGGAGAGCAGCTGATCGACCGGCATGGCGGCCGCGCTTGCCTTCGTTCGCCCAGCCGGCTCGTCGGCTTCGACAATGTCTTCCAGGATCGCCGCCATGTTGCGGGCGTTCTGGTTGCGTCGGCGGCTTTCTTCGGTGATTTCGACCACCGTCGGCAAATCCTGCCAGGAGGAGGGCTTTTCCTTGCTCATTCGCGTAACGCCCACATTGCCATCTCAAGCCCGGGAAACTCGCCTGCCAGATGCAGGGCAATCGCGCCTGATGTATCAAGCTGCTTCCAGAGTGGTGATTGCGTGTCGATCTCGAAATAGACGGTGCCGGACCGATAGGGCAATTGTCGCGGCAGAACCGGCAGGGAGCGCACGGGAATGCCCGGCAGCGCCACGTTGACCAGTTCGGAAATCCGCTCCACCGGCCCGACCTTGATCTGAGCCGGCAGACGGCGGCGAATGTCCTCGGCGGCCATATCCGCGCGCACGGCAAGCACGAAACCGGCATCGCGCAGCAATGTGCGATCGTGGATGGTGCCGACGCGGACGCCATGACGGCGCTCCACCAGTTCGATGGCCACGGCGGCCTGTTCCAGAACCGCCGACAGCGATGTGCGCAGATCATCAAAAACCGCGCCGAAGGTGGCCTTCAGATCCTCGTGCCGATAGGGTGGGAAATCCGTCGCCCGTTTTTTGTCCGTGGTGAAGGTGGCGAGTTCGCCGGCAAGCTGGATGCAGTCTTCGTAAAAGCGGATGGGGTGAAAACGCGTGGCGTTGGCGCAGCGGTGCGCCAGCAGCGGATCGGCGCGGTTGAGGATCTGCAGCAGGAAATAATCGCCCACTTCCGCGGTTCCCCGGATCGTCGGGTCGCCGATGCGTTCGGCAATCGCCTGCGCACGGTGGCGCACGATCCCCAGAAGTTCCGTCAGCAATTCGTTGAGGCGGGGTGCCGCCGCGCAGCTGAGGCTCGGAGGAATGAAATCCGGGTCCAGAATGACCGCGCGGTCGGAGCGGACCTCGATGACCCGTGCCAGCCCGATGAGATCATAACCGGAAAGATCGTCGCCGGTCTTGAGGAATTTCAGGCTAAGACGGCCGACATCGATGGGGGCCACGAAATCCGTCTCGATATTGGTGTCGGAGACCTCGTAGCTGGAAGCGGTGAAGCGCACATTATTCGCATCTTTGCGGCCGCTGGCGGACATGTCCGCCTTGCCCGGCTGCCGGGCCGGCAGGGCGAGATAGATGACGGCGTTCTTCACGCTTTCGTCGAGATCGAGTGGCGGCGGCAAGTCGGAATCTTCAGGCGCTTCGAAGGGCGTTCCATCGGGAAGGACGCCACGCAGGTTCGACAGGGCGAATTGCCCTATCGACAATGCGCTGCGGTCCACGCCGATTTCGGCGACGCCCCAGGGGTAAGGCGAGAGGTTGCGCGTGGTGTTGCGCACCAGGCGTTCGGTCCAGCGGTCGGATTGCTGAAAATGTTGGACGCGAAGAAACATGCCCTCGCTCCAGGCAACACGGTTCTCATGTCTCATTGTGGTTGTTTACCCCCTTTGCATCGGCCGCAATCGCGTCAGGTTCCGGTGTAGGCGCGGTCTCACCGCGCGCTGCCCGCTGCAGGAACTGTCTGATCGGTAATGGACGGCCGTTTTCCTCAAGTTGCTTTTTGTACGTGGACCAGTAATCGGCCTTCATGATCAGGCCCTGCCAGTCCCTGCGGCCGATTTTCGCCCGGAGATCGTTGCCGGCATCGACGGAGGCTTCGAGAATCCGTGGCTCGAGCTTTTGCGTGCAGTTATGGATCAAGGTTTCGAGAGAGGCGGCGAGACGCCGCTGCTGGCGGATCAGCGTTTCCATCCGATCGCTCAGGGAGGCTGACGAACCGTGGCCGGCGCGCTCGTTTTCAATGTCGAGAATGGCCAGACAATCGGCGTTTTCCCGCTCCAGCGTGGTCAGAAGATCGCCGATCTCCTGCGCGGTCGAATTATCAGCAGTTGATGCTTTCTCCAGGGTCGGCTCTTCGCTTGCCTCCGGAAAAACACTGTTGAAATCTTCGCTACCTGCGGCCGAAACCGGGCGTGAAATCATGACCGGCGTGTTCAATGCGTCGGTATGTTCGTGCTCGCTGCTTGCAACCGGCTCGTCGTCCCAGTTATCAGGCAGAACGGTGCCTATTCCACGCGCCGCAGGCGGTTCGCTCCAGCCGATCTCAACATTTCGCGAAATGGATTTTGCCTTCCGGTTCGCGCCCTCGCGCCATGTTTCGGACCATTCATCGGAGGCGGCTGTGTTGCCCATCACGCCGCCGGCCGAGCGGCCGTTCGGGGCGATATCGGCAAGGATCGCCGAAATGGTCAGCGGCTCGTCACTCATACGCAGGGATGCGTCGGGATCGGAAAAATCCAGCTCGGCATCGCCGCTGATGGCAACCTGAAAAATCTGCCCGCCAATATTGATTTGCGAACCGTCCCGTAGACGCGCGCTTTCGCCTTCGAGCAGCAGGCGGCCATCGACCAGCGTGCCGTTCGCGCTCTGGTCAAGGATCGTAAAACCTTCACCATCGCGGCTGAGCGTGCAGTGCTGCTTGGAAACGCGCCGCTCATTGTCGTCGATCTGCCAGTCGCAATCGCCAGATCGGCCGATGACGCGGCGGCCGCGCTCAAAGCTCCATGGGTTGGCTCTTGCGGCTCCGATATTTTGTGTGTCCCTGAGTGCAAGCTTCATATCCATGCCCTCACGCGGAAATCGCCGAGCCTTCCGGCTCGGTCACCACAGCATCGGCGCTGTCTTTTTGGGCGGGCGCCACACGAGCCCAGCTGTTCCAGCCGAGACGGGCGGGAGCATCGGACTGGCCGAGGCGGCAAAAGGGAATATCCTCCTTTTTCAGGATCACCTGCACATCGAAATGTAATGCGCTTCCGACGAACAGGCGCGTCAGCGAAAATATCTCAGCAAGCCGCCTCGATCCGGGCGTCAGGGCCAGATAATCCGCATAGGCGACAGGACCGATCACGACCCGGAAACCGCCGCTCATGTCTTCGACAGCGCTTCCCGCCGTCGTGTTCTGTCCGAGCCTCAGCCCGGATACCTGCCCGAGCTGGCTTTGTTCGTGAAGCGGCAAAGCCACCCATCGCCGGCGAAACTGTTCGACATTGACCGGAAGTCCCGTGAATTCGCAAAGCATGGAGGTCAGGGCCGAAACATTGCGGTTGCGGCCGGCCAGAAGGCCGCTGAAACGCAGGAGCGCATCTTCGCTCACGCCTGCCTTTTCCACCAGGCCGGCCGTGCGGAACCCGGTGAGTGCAAGCAGGGTTTTGCGAAAACCGTTCTCCCTCTGCTCGACCGACCAGCGCAATCCCCTTGCGAGGCGGTATTTTTCCGTTGCGGATACGAATAATTCGCTGAATCTCGCCGCGAACAGATTGAAGAAGCTTGCCAGCGCGCCGGAGCGATTGCGTTCCTCCCGCTGCAGCAATTCGCCATAGGCCGGCGGCAGCGAACCGAGCGGCCCGACAATGGGCGCGAAAGCGGATTTCAGTTCGGCCTGGCCTCGTTTGTGATTGAAACCGCTGATCGCCAGCGGAGTAGGCTGTGTTCCGCCATGGGCACCGATGACAATTCCGTCATCCGCCGAAACGAGCTGGGCGACGCGAAACGCGGTGGCGGGCTCAAAACGACCGGGATCGTCGCTGAGAAGCGTCGCCTGCCGGTCTTTCGTGGTTGGCGTTTGCTGTTCCATCCCGGTCTCCTAGAGCAGCGGCCGGTCGGCCGCGCGGGCTGGCCAGCGGGCAATCGGTTTGGAGTGGCCACGCATCGTCGCTGTTAGTCGTGTGAAACTGTTGATCGAGGTGTAGAGCCCGAAGAAATGGTTGAGGACATTGGCGAAAACAAATGCGGCAGGTCGCGCGATCAGCGCGGGGTCGAACTCCACGGTGATGTCAGTTCCCGGCACCATGGCCGAGCCGATCCTGGCATGGGAATTCTGCGCCTCGACATTGCTGATGGCCTCCACGAGCTGCCGGGTTTCCGGGCTGTCCCTGAAGGAATACAGCGACAGAATGTCCTTCAGCGGTGCGCCGCCGCTGTCGGTGAGGGACAGATGGTTGAGGAGAAGATGCGAGATCAGCCGCCATTCACGCGCCGAACGCTCGTTGACGCGGATTGCCGCTGTCGGCGGCATCAGCGCATGGATGGATTTCACCGCCTCGTTGCCGGTCGAAAGCTGCAGGAACGGGTGTCCACCGCCAAAGGGGAGCTGGCTTGGCAGCTCGCGATTGATGCACAGCGTATCGATGCTCGCCACCATGTCGAGCGGTCCAAGTGGTCCGCGTTTCTGATCCACGAAGGCGATGTCCGTATCGGAAGAACCGTCGTCATCGAACCGGCGCTGTATCTGCCAGAACACGTTGGCGCCGTTATTGCGCTGTGTGCGGCCAAAAAACGGGGAGGTCTTCTCGGTCTGCCCGGAGCGGCTGGTCAGTTGAACGTTTTCGACGGCGTAGATTTCGCGGGTCCGCTGCCGCCGTGCATCCGGCAGCAGGCGGTATTCCGTGCGCGTGCCATCGAGGCTGAGCGGTTCGCAGCTTTGTTTGAACAGGTTGATAACCGGCGAGGCGTTCAGCACAAAATCCCGGACCGACACCATGCGCTCAAGCTGCGTGTCCGCCGCATCCAGATAGATGTAAAGCTCGCAATCGCCGCCGCTCCATTTCTGCAGTCCGTCGATATCGAGAAAGAGAAACTTCTGCGGCAGCGCGAAGAATTCGGTGAGAAGCCGGTAGCCGTCAAAACTGTTGGCGGGATAGGGCAACATCGCCTGATCGCGCGTATAGCCGGATGGCCTGAGATTGCCGGCGGGCAGGAAAACGGCTTCCTTGTCCTCGGCGTGACGGGCAAGCGCCATGCCCACGCAATGATTGGTCAAAAGCTCGTAAAGCGCCGTGGCCTGCTGCCAGGCGGCGGACAGGAAAATCTGAAGCTTTGTCAGTCCCATTTCCGGGAAAGTGCCGCCGCGCGGCGCCGTGCTGCGCAGCGAAAGCCGCAGGCAGCTGGCGGCGCCGGCGAAGGAGGCCGAAAACGGCGCGTCGATCGGCTGGCCGGACAAGGTTGCGGCTGCGATTTGCAGCGGCGCGATCTCCACCGCCTGCGTGGTGCGAAAACGGCAGCTTTCACCGCCGACGGGTTCGGCGAGGATTTCGCTGTGCCGCGGAAGCGTCTGCACGGTTGCCAGCGCCGTGCTTGGGGTGAACTGAACCACGCTCATGGACGGGATCGGCGCAAGATAATGCGGATAGAGCGTTTCCAGCAGGCTGTCCGACAGTTCCGGAAACTCGTCGTCCAGCTTCTGGCGCACACGGGCGGCGGAATAGGCAAAACTCTGGATCAGCCGCTCGACATGCGGATCGTCGGCGACATCGCCCGTCATGCGCAGCCTGCCGGCAATCTTGGGAAACGCCGCCGCGAAACGCGATGCCCGCTTTCTCAGGGCAAAAAGTTCATCATTGTATTTTTCGAGAAAGCCGTCAGCCATTCGTCGCCTCCACCAGGAAACGCTGCGTGGACGGATCGATCCGGGATTCGAAACTGATTGGCGGCATGCCTTCCTGAAGGCGGAAGCTTGCCTGTATACGCATGCGAAGCGCCCGGTCGCCATCCGTGCGGTTTTTCAGGATTGTCACATGCACATCGCCAAGGCGGGTTTCGAACAGGGAAATCCGCCGCTCGATGCTGCGTGCGAGCCGCTCCTTGGAGGCATCCGTCACCAGATTGGCCGAGAGAATGCCGTCCACGCCATAGCTCACCAGCGCGTCGGACAGTTCCTTCAGCGCAACCGGCGGGCCGGCGGGGTTACGGCGGGTATTGAGCAATGCCTCGAGATCGCGGCGGATCACCTCACGCATTTCGCGTGCCTGATCCTTCAGGCTAACGAGCGCATCCGTTTCCGCATCCGGCGCGTCATCGAGCAGCCGGTCCAGAACGGAGCGCGACAGCGTTCTCTGCCGTGCGCGATATTGCTCGAGCGGATCAACCACGGGCGATCTGCCTTTCATCGTCGGAGGCGGCGGAAAGAGAACCGATCTCGTGGAACGGCACCACATCGTCGCCAATCAGGAGGCAGCGCTGGCCTTGCCCGGTCGCCAGTGGCTGGTCTTCCTCGCTCCAGCGCGTTTCCCGGCCAAGGAGAAGGCCGACATCGTCCTTTGCGCCGTAATAGATGGCCGGAAGCAGCACGGATGCGATCGCGCCATCGCGCAGTGTCAGCTCGGCACCGCGGAAAGCGAGGTCACGCGGGCGGCTCATGGGGTCGATGGTGAGGCTCTCGATGCGGCCATAATCGATCCACAGATAACGGCCGCCATTGGTCAGCACTTCCAGCGCGTGCGGAATCCGGTCGTCCAGATCGCGAATATCGCCGGCGCTTTTGCCATTATGGCCGATCGTCACATTGCCACGCTTTTCATCGAGTTCAGCCAGTGCGGTTCTGGCAGCATCCGCGTCACCGCTGCGTGCGGCGATATTCGCTCGGATGGCCAGCTGATCGAGTTCGGACGGACCGCCTGGAAAATCCGGCACCGCGCCAGTTTCGAACCATGCATTGCGTGCTGCCATGGCGCGCAGCTGATGGCGAAAGAGAGAAAAGCCGACGCTTTCCTGCGGCGAGAATGTTGCGGCCAGATTGCATTGCGCATCGGCCTTCTCATAGTCGCCGGCAAGGACCAGCAGGTCGATATAGAAATGGCGACCATCCTTGTCGGTGGGCCTGGTTTTGACGTGTTCGCGCGCAAGCCCGATCGCCTCTTGCAGCCGGTCATCATCGAGAAGGCGGGAAATGTCGTCGCGCAGCGTCATGCGGATATCCTTTGCGGCTCGGCCGAAGATCGGGATGCGGCCGCCGGCGGCATCATGGTTTCGGCAATGAGGTGGAAGCTCGTGGAGACGTCGTCGAGCTGGAAATGCGGCTGAAGGCGCACGGTGCAGGAGAATGTTCCGGGCTTGCCGGGAACCTCGAAGACGTTGATCCCGGCAGAGCGCAGCGGGTAGCGCGTGCGCAGCGCCGATTCCGCATCGTCATTGCCGAGTGTGTAGGAGGAAAGCCAACCTTCCAGCTTGCGTTCTATCGTCGACGCATCGCTCAGCTGGCCGATATCGTCGCGCATGATGACCTTGAGGTAATGCGAGAACCGGGAGGCGCACAGCACATATTGCAGCATGGCCGCGAGGCGGGCGTTCTGTCTTGCCGCTTCGCTGGAATAGTGGCCGGGCGCATGCAGGGACTGGTTGGCGTTGAAGATCGCCATGCCGGAGAGATAGGTGGTGGAAACGGGCACGATGCCGAGATCGGAAAATTGCTGTTCCTGCCCGGTCGTCAGCTGCACCTCGACGGGCGGCTGCGCGGAAAGGCCGTTGCTCTCGATGCCGAGATCGAGCGGCGGCAATTGCCGGGAAGAGAGCATGCCGCCATCCACGGCGTCCTGTGTCACACCGCGCAAATCCGCAAACCAGCCGGAATCGACGAAATTGCGCACGACCACCGTGGCAAAAGCGAAGGCGGCATTGCCCCACAGCAGGGTCTCGCCGCTTTCCGCCACATGCTCGCGGAATGGAAATCCGTCATCGCGTCCGCGCGCATAGGGCCTGTAGGGCGAGCGCAGCAAAACCCGCGGCGCAACAAGGCCGACAAAGCGGGAATCGTCACGCGCACGAAGCGCGTTCCACCGCAGCCGCGATTTCTCCTGTTTCAGCCAGGAAAAATCGTGGACCCGGCTGAGCTCCGAGAAGTCCTGCAGGCCGACGGCCGAAGGCGAGGCCGCCGCCACGAAGGGGCAGAAGGCGGCGGCAGCCACCATGCCGATCTGCGACAGCGTCGTGATGGAATCGGCACCCTCGAGATCATCAGGGGAAAATTCGTAGTCGCCGATCAAAAGACCGACCGGTTCGCCACCCGGCATGCCGAATTCGCGGTTATAGACAACTTCGAAAAGATGGCTCTGGTCGAAATCGGTGGCGCGTTCCGTGTTGCGGGCAAGGTCGCGCCAGCTGGCATTCAGCAGCTTCACCTTGACGTCAGTGCCCCGGCCAGCCTCGCGCACCACCATGGCAAGCCCGCGCCATCTCGCTTCCATCGCCTGAAAGTCAGGGTGATGGAGAATGGCGTTCACCTGGCCGGTCAGCGCATCGTCGATAAGGGCGATGAGCTGGTCGGCAAAAATACGGGCGTCCGGAAAGGACTGATGCGCCATGAGCGGGCTCCGGGTGAAGAACGGGGCCGGGGTGGCCGGACCACCCCGGTCCGGGTTCAGTTCTTGGACGGAATACGGGCAACCATGCGTAGCGACGTCGTCAGTTCTTCCATCTGCAACCAGGGCCGCATCCATGCGACCGCATTGTAGGCGCCGGGTTTGCCCGGTACTTCCTGCACGGTCACCTTGGCGTCGCGCAGCGGATATTTCGCCCGGCTTTCCTCGCCCGCTTCGTCATTGGCGTTGACGTAGTTGGCAATCCAGCGATTGAGCCAGACTTCGCAATCCGATGCCTCCATGAAGGAGCCGATCTTGTCGCGGCCCATCACTTTGAGATAGTGCGCAAAACGCGATGTTGCCATGATGTAGGGCAGGCGGGCCGAAACGGCGGCGTTGGCCGTTGCTTCCGGCTTGTCGTAAAGCTTCGGCTTATGCGCGGTCTGGGCACCGAAGAACACCGCATAATCCGTGTTCTTGTAGTGGCAGAGCGGCAGGAAACCGAGCTTGCCGAGTTCGGCGTCGCGGCGGTCGGTAATGCCCACTTCCGTCGGGCATTTCAGATCGAGATCGCCGTCATCGCTGGAGAAGACGTGCATGGGCAGATTTTCCACCCGGCCGCCATTTTCCGCGCCACGGATTGCCGTGCACCAGCCGCTTTTCGCAAAAGCGTCGGTCAGCTTGGTGCCCATGACATAGGCGGCGTTCATCCAGCAATATTCGTCATGCTGCAGGTCGCCATTCACCGCACCCTTGGTTTCGTCATAGGCGAAATCATCGATTGGGTTGGTTTTGGGGCCATAGGGCATGCGCGCCAGCACACGCGGCAAAGCGAGTGTCACGAAACGGGAATCGTCGCTCTCGCGGAAGCTGCGCCACTTGGCATATTCCACCGTATCGAAGATTTTCTCCAGATCGCGCGGACGGGCGAGATCGCGATAATCCTCGAAGCCGAACATATGCGGGCTTGCCGCCGAGATGAACGGTGCGAAAGCCGCCGCCGCAATCGACGAGACGCCCTGCAGCAGCTGTACGTCATCGAAGGAGTTGTCGAATTCATAGTCGCCGATGATCGCGCCGAGCGGCTCGCCGCCGGGGGTGCCGAATTCGTCTTCGTAGATCGCCTTGAAGAGGCGCGACTGATCGAATTCCACGGCCTTTTCCAGATCGCGCGCGAGTTCCCGCTTGCCGGAATTCATGACGCGGATCTTGAGGTTGACGCTCGTCTCGGAATTCTTGACGAGATAGTTGAGCCCGCGCCAGGTGCCTTCGAGCTTCGCGAATTCCGGCGCCTGCATGATGGCGGCAAGCTGTTCGGAAATCGTCCGGTCCAGTTCGGCAATGGCGTGGTTGAGGGTGACGGTGAGGTTGCGGTCGTATTTGACCGTTCCCTTCAGCGCCTGGTCGGCCAGCGTGCGCAGAAGATTTTGCGCGCGGTCCGGTTCGGTCTGGCGGGTTGCGGCAACCACCTTGGACAGCAGTCCCTGATCTTCGGCGGTCGTTGCCTGTGCTTCGTTTTTCAGCAGGCTTTCAGCGCTCATGTTTCAGTCCTTCCACATGCGGCTTTGGAAAATGCCGCTTGAACAGTTGAAGCCCCGCAATGGGGGCCGTTCGGGGAGGTTTTCCTCCGCGCAGGCGATTATTTGCTCGCGCCGTTCTTTTCCTTGAGTTCGGAAACCAGCGTTGCGAGATCGGTCTTGTTCTGCAGAATATCTTCCAGCATGCGTTCCAGATCTTCAGAACGGTCGGCCTTGGAAAGCAGGTCGCGAAGCTCGTTGCGGGCGTCCAGAAGCGCCTTCAGGGCAGGAACCTGCTGCACGACGGCGCCGGGTTCGAAATCGTCCATGCTTTCGAATTTCAGATTGACCTGCATGTCCGTCCCGTCTTTCTGCAGCGTGTTGGCAACGGAAATGTTGAGGCCCGGGGTCATGCGGCGCATCACCTCGTCGAAATTGTCGCGGTCGATCTGAACGAACTTGCGCTCGCCGAACGGCTTCAGCGGCTGGGTGGGATTGCCGGAGAAATCACCCAGCACGCCGACGACGAAGGGCAGTTCCTTAACCACCATCGCGCCTTCGGTTTCGACTTCGTATTTGATGTGAACGCGGGGCTTGCGAACCCGCTCCAGCTTTTCATGTACACTTGCCATTTCAACCTCCTTGATGCCCCTTGGCATGGCTGACTGTTAGGGGACGGCGTTTCCCGTCCCTTGCTCGTTATTTTCCGTTTTCTCCGCCGGGCTTGATCCCGGCGGCCGTCAGAACTGCGTTTCGAGCCTGCGTTTCGGGCAGAAGCTCCGCCAGCAGTTCCGAAAAATCCATGCGCCCCCTGCGAACCAGTGTTTCGATGGAGAGCGAGATCGGCGAGTGCGGCTCGGTCCGGCGAAAGTAACGCGCAACCGAAAGAAGAGTTTCAAATGCCTCATCGCGTGAAGATATGCCCTCCGGCGAGGTTGCGGGAGCCCGAGCGGCCGGCTGCCCGCCCTCGTCAGTGCCCGCAACAGCGATTACCGCCTGCTCAACCGGTGCCGGCTCCTTCTCGCGCCCGCCCAACGTGCGGATGGCGGCGGCGGCTTCGATGAGCGTGTTTCGGATATTGGAACTGGGTGGTGCGAATTGGCCGCAGCGTTCGGAAAGAACCGCCATGATGGCGTCGAAGCTGGCGAGACAGGCGTTTACCTCGGCCAGATGAGAAGACATTGCGGCAACGCCCGCTTCGGATGCCAGCCGATACAGTTCTTCGCGCCTTTTGCTCTCGGTTGGCCGCTGCGCCAGCTGGAAATCCCAGAGGCTGTGCTCGCCAAATTTCCCTCCGGGGATCAGCGGTGCAAGCCGGAGCGGCTGAACAAGTGTTCCTTCGGTGCCGATGCCGTTCAATCCCGCAAAAGGTGCAAATTTTTCCTCATCATTATCGTCGCTGATCGAGCGCAATGAGTCCCAGTGGTTGTAAAAAAGATCATTGCAAAGCTCGTAGATTTCGCGCAGTCCAGGAAAGCCGCGCAACCGCAGGCTTGCTTCCGAAAGCCACGCCAATATTTCTATGTCCTTGCTCTCGGAATATATAATCTGCAATCCAAGATTGCTGACACTGTCCCAGCTACTGGAGATCTTTAAGTTATCCTGAGGGGAGGTGGCGCGCTCTTCTGTGCGTGCCTGGTTTCTTTCATCCTTAATTCTATAGTATAGTTCACGCGTTCTTGAATCATTGCGGATATTATCTCCGCAATTCCCTAAAAGTTCTACATCTATTTTAACATGCTTCGTATCCAAAGGTAGTCTATCCCCAGAAAATAGTAATGGATTTTTTGTAGTTACTTCCCTTACGTTAGGCTATTGATCAGACAGACTTATTCAAAATGTGTCTAAATTGTGGCGTCTAGTGTCTAATCTAACCCGATAAAAAATAAACTTCGGGGTGGACAACCCGGTTTCATCATCATAGTTATTCCACGTCACGTTGTGGAATGAACCCGGGCAGGAGGCTCATTGCATGTCGCATATCGATCTCAATCGCCTCGTTGAAGCGCTTGAGCCTGACCTGCGCGTCACCCTTGAAGCTGCGGCTTCTGTCGCGGTGCGTATGGGGCACAGGTACGTGGATATCCCGCATTGGCTGCTGGCGGTTGTAGATGCCGGCATCTATGCGAAAACATTCGAGGAATTAAAAATTCCACTTCCGGTGTTGCAGGCAGAAATCGGCCGCAGCCTTGAAGAGGCCGTGATTGGCGACGGCGAGGCCTTGTCGCTCTCCCAGAACATTCTGACGGCGGGCCGCGAGGCATGGGTTCTTGCTTCGCTGGAGGCCGGGCGCGACCGCGTGACGTTCTGCGACCTGCTTCTGGCGATGGACGAGGAAACCTCGCTCCGCTCTTTCGTCCGCTCCGCTTTTCCGTCGCTGAAGGCGATGGATCGCGCGGCTCTCGAGCGCCTTCGCAGTTCCGTTGAAGAGACCGCCGGGAACGGCGTTCCTTCCACGACGGCGGGGACAGCGCCAGCCGCCGGCCAGAACGATTTTCTTCGCCTTTACACCCCGGACATGACCGCCGATGCCCGGAACGGTAAGGTCGATCCGGTGATTGGGCGCGACGATGAACTGCGCCAACTCGTTGATATTCTTACACGCCGTCGTCAGAACAATCCCATTCTCGTGGGCGAGGCCGGTGTCGGTAAAACGGCGGGTGCGGGAGCGCGGGCGCTGGAGATCGCTTCCGGGAACGTGCCGGAAAAATTGCGCAACGTCCGCCGGCTGAACCTCGATATTTCGCTGCTGCAGGCCGGCGCCGGCGTGAAGGGTGAATTTGAGCGCCGTCTTCATGGTGTGATCGATGCCGTAAAGCGCTCGGCCGAACCGGTTATCCTGTTCATCGACGAGGCGCACGGCCTTGTCGGCGCAGGTGGTGCAGCTGGCCAGGGCGATGCGGCCAATATTCTCAAGCCAGCTCTGGCGCGGGGTGAAGTGCGCACCGTCGCGGCGACGACCTGGAGCGAATACAAGAAATATTTCGAAAAGGATGCGGCGCTGACGCGACGTTTCCAGCCCGTACATGTGCGCGAGCCTGATGAGACAACCGCGATACGCATGTTGCGCGGTGTCGCCGACAGCTTCGTCAGCCATCACAACGTTGTCGTTCGTGACGAGGCGATCGTGGCGGCGGTGCAATTATCCGCGCGTTACATGCCGGCGCGGCAATTGCCGGACAAGGCCGTCAGCCTTCTCGATACGGCCGCGGCTGCCGTTTCGCTGGCGCGGCAGACCCTGCCGGAACGGCTGCGCGCGATGGAAAGTGAGCGGCGTCTTCTGTCCGATGAGTTGAACTGGCTTCTGCGTGAACCGCAGGACGAAGAGATTGAGGGCCGTATCCAATCGATACGCGACGAAGTCGAAAAGCTCGAGAGAGGGATTGACGATCTGCGCAGCCGTTACGATGCGGAAATGGCTGAACTCAGCGAAGAACAGTCGGTTGAAACCGGTGCATCGAATGTGTCGCCCCTGCGGCGTGCGGCTGAGACCAGGCCGGCAAATGCTGAAAGACTTGTGCCGACGGTGGTTGATCGTGAAGCGATTGCGTCCGTCGTATCGCGGTGGACGGGAATTCCGCTCGGTAAACTTCTGGCCGACCAGATCGAAAGCGCCCGCACTCTGGATGCGCGCATGCGTCAGCGGGTCGTGGGGCAAGATGCCGCAATCGGCCGGATTGCCGATGCCATGCGAACCGCGCGCGCCGGATTGTCCGATCCTCGCCGCCCGCCGGCCGTGTTCTTTCTCGTCGGCATGTCGGGAACGGGCAAGACCGAGACGGCGCTGTCGCTGGCCGATCTGCTCTATGGCGGCAACAGCCATCTGACGACGATCAACATGTCGGAGTTCAAGGAGGAGCACAAGGTTTCGCTGCTTCTCGGCTCGCCGCCGGGCTATGTCGGTTTCGGTGAAGGCGGGGTGTTGACGGAAGCGGTGCGCCGCCGGCCGTTCGGCGTTCTCCTGCTCGACGAGATCGACAAGGCCCATCCCGGCGTTCAGGATATTTTCTACCAGGTGTTCGACAAGGGTGTGCTTCGCGATGGCGAAGGCCGCGACGTCGATTTCAAGAACACCACGATCTTCATGACGGCCAATACCGGATCGGAGCTGCTGACCGCACTTTCGGCCGATCCGGATACGATGCCGGAAGGCGAGGCGCTGGAAGCGCTGCTGATGCCGGAGCTGACCAAACAGTTCAAGCCCGCTTTCCTCGGGCGCACGATCATCCTGCCGTTCATGCCGCTCGGTGCGGAAGAGCTTGCAAGGATCGTGGACATGCAGATCGGCAAGATCAGGGAGCGTGTTCTGGCAACATATGGCGCCGACCTGACCCTGTCCGATGCCGCGCGCGACGCGTTGGTGGCGCGCGCCGGTGCAAGTGAAATTGGCGCACGCGCCATCGAAATCATGATCGGCAAGGATCTCCTGCCGTCTCTTTCCAGCTTCTTCCTTGAGAAGGTGATCGCGGGAGAACGGGTGGGCAAGATCGTTGTCGATTTTGATGAAAATCGGTTCGGTATTCGTGCCGAAGTGGCTGGGGAGCCAGATGAATTCGCCGCAACCGAAGAGGGTGGGGTGGATAAAGTTGCCGCGTCGGAAGGGGCTACCCGACGCATGCGGCATTAAACGAAGGGTAACGCGGCCTCGAAGCAAGAGGTCATTTCAGCTACAGGAGCTTACAGCATGCCAATTTATCTGCAGATTGACGGTATCCAGGGCGACGCCACGCATGAGGAACACCGCAAGTGGATGGACATCGAAGCCATTCACTGGAACGTAGCGCGCAACATGAACACTTCTGCCGGTTCTGCTGCAAACCGCGAAGCATCCGAACCGACCATTTCGGAAGTCATTCTGACCAAGGTTAGCGATTCTTCTTCCACCAAGCTTTTCCAGGAAGCCTGCGCCGGCCGCACTGGTAAGCTCGCAACCATCCATCTGGTGACTACGGGTAATCCGGGCAACACCTATATCGAGTACCTGCTGACGAACACGCTCATCGCCAGCTACTCGGTGGATTCCAGCGGTGACCGTCCGGTGGAAACCATCAAGCTCAACTTCACCAAGATGGAAGTGAAGTACACGCCGTTCGACGACAACAACTCGCCGCAGTCTCCGATGATCGCCTCTTACGATCTGGCGACGACGAAGGCCGCTTGACAGCGACGCGACCCGGTGCCGGTATTTGCCGGCACCGGAACGTTTTCATTGCAGTTTTGCAGCTCACGTCGTGATGTTTCTCATCCACGTTGGACGAGGCGGGTTTTTAATGCGCTCCCTATATGCGTTTTTTGTTTCCGTGCCGGTTGTTCTGGCTCTGTCCGGTCTTTCACCGGCCGGTGCCGAGGAACGGACATGGATATTCTCCGGTACCGAGCTCAAGCAGGCCATCGAGGGCAAACTTGCCCCTGAGGTGTCTGATCCGGAAATGCGGCGGCTGGTTTCCGTTGCAAAATCGAGCGCCTATATCGCCGGTGTGGCCGATCTGACAAGCGGATCGGACTGGTGTGGTGCGGGCGCCGTGGCGCCCCATGAACTCACCGACCGGATCTACACTTATCTCGGCGATCTTCCTGCGGAAAAACTGGATGAACAGGCAGCCACTCTCGTGCGGGAGGCGCTCGAGGTCTCCTTTCCCTGTGAGCAGAAAAGTAACTAGTGGGACGAACCATGCGCGTTAACTTTGACACTCTCTATAAGAATTATCCGAGCAGCGACCCGTCGCATCCGAACTATCTCAGCCAGCGTGATCTGTTCACGGAAATCGGCTGGGACGATTTCATCGGCAACCCGAACTATCACAATACCTGCGCCATCCGCGTCAGCATCGCTTTCGTGAAGTCGGGCATCAACATCGTGCCCGCCTCGCACCGCATCCAGAAGGGCCCCTATGCCGGAAAGGGCATAGAGGTGAACATGCGCCGCCTTGCCAGCCTGATGAAGCGGACGAGCTATCTTGGCGAACCCGAACCTTTCACCCCCGCGACGGCGCGCAACGGTATCGGCGCGCGCAATGGCGTCGTGGCGTTCAACAATATCCCCGGCTACACCGGCGGCGGTCATATCGATCTTGTGCGGGGCGGCTCCGAAGCCACCCAATGCGCTTCGGCCTGCTACTACAATTCGGAAACGATCTGGTTCTGGCCCCTGCAGTCCAGCCGCGGGTCCTGATTAGGAGTATCCCATGAACGACCAGCCGTCTTTTTCCGATTTCGTTCAGGCGGGCCGCGTTCTGAAGGTTTCTTCGCCTCTCGGCGAGGATCAGCTTCTGCCGGAGCGTCTGACGGTCGAGGAGGGCGTGTCGCAGCTCTTCGACATTCGCCTGACCGTGCGGGCCAAGAAGGAAGCGGTCAAGCCCGAGGAACTGATCGGACGGCTGGTCGATATCTCCATCGAGATCAGCCAGGGCGAGGGGGATGGCGGCGGTGTTCGCCGCCCGTTCAACGGCCTGGTGACGGAGCTGCATGAAGGCCCGCCGATCACACGCGGCATGCGCTCCTATGCGCTGACGATCCGCCCGCAAATGTGGCTTCTGTCACGCCGTTCCGATTGCCGCATCTGGATGGACAAGACGGCGGTCGAGATCGTCGAGACGCTGTTTTCCGAACACGGTATTCCCGCACCCGATACGTCAGGCATCATCTCGCCGCCGCCTGCACAGCACTACAGTGTTCAGTGGAATGAGACCGATCTCGATTATCTCACCCGCCGTTTCGAAGAGGACGGCCTGTTCTACTGGTTCAGCCACGAAGATGGTTCCCACAAGCTGCATGTGGCCGATAGCGCCAGCGGCTGGCTTGGGCCATCTCCGGCCGCGCAGGGTGAGGGGACGGTGCGTCTGGCACAGGGCTCGTCGGATCGCAACCACATCAACGACTGGGCGCGGCGCTTTTCTTACGTCTCCGGCCAGCGCGCTGGCGCAGACTGGAATTTCGAGACGCCGGGCATGGTGCCGGGCACGATGACGCCCTCACTGGTGCAGATGCCGGATGCGACGAAGCGCGAGCTTTACGAATATCCGGCCCGCATCAGGACGGTGGAAGAAGCCGAGCGGGCGCAGAAACTGCGCACCCAGGCGATCGAAGCCGATCATGACCGGGTGTTCGGTTCGTCGACCACGCGCATTCTGGAGGCCGGCCGCCGTTTCACGCCTTTCGAGGTTGCGCATCCCGAACATGCTTACGAAGAACATGTGATCATCAGGGCAAGCCACAGCATTGTCGACCTCTCCTATGAGACAAACAGCAACGAGCCGGAATATCGCAATCACTTCGAAGCGATCCCGGCCCGCGTGCCGCTGACGCCGCACCGGGCGACGAAGCGCCCGCGCATCGAAGGCACGCAGGTGGCGATCGTCGCCGGCCCTGAAGGCGAAGAAATCCACCCTGACCAATATGGCCGCATCAAGCTGTGGTTCCCGTGGGACCGCAAGGCGAAGAAGGATGGGACGGATACGTGCTGGGTGCGGGTCAGTCAGGCATGGGGCGGCGGTACATGGGGTGCGCAGGTTATCCCGCGCATCGGCATGGAAGTGATGGTGGCCTTTGTCGACGGTGACCCGGACAAACCGCTGGTCATAGGTGTGGTCAACAATCCGGCCAATTCCGTGCCCTACGATCTGCCCGCCAACAAGACGCGCATGGTGCTTCGCTCCAACAGTCACAAGGGCGACGGTTTCAACGAAATTACCTTCGAGGATGAGGCCGGCAAGGAGAACCAGTTCTTCCACGCCCAGAAGGACCAGACGACGCGGGTCCTGAACGACCGGACCAAGCGCATCGACCGGCACGAGGTCGCCTCGGTCGGCGGCAATCGCGCCGTTGAAGTTTCCGGTAACCAGAAACACGAGATCGGTGGTTCGGTGAACACCGTCGTCGGCGGTACTGGGCCGATGGCGATGATGGCCATGGCGGGTGTGCAGGCGCTTTCAGGTCATACCGCTGGGCTGCTATCACAAGCTGCTCAAATAGCCGGGGCCAGCGGTCCCGGTGTTTCGGCCTTTGCCACTACGTTGGCCTCGTCTGCGTTGGGATTTCTCGGCTCCGGCGGTTTGACATCGCGCGAAGGCGTGGTGGCCGGTGCCAGTCCGCGTGCTGACGCCGGTACGGCGCTCGCCGGTTCCGGGTCTGGCGTCGGTTCCGATGCTTCGGGACTGTTTCCGTTGCCGGGCATCATGAACACGATTGTCAGCACATTCAAATCCGACAGCGTCGGCGTGGCGCGCGCTGAACAGATCGGTGTGAGCAAGGTCACCAATGTCGGCCAGACATCACTGGAAAGCGTCGGTAAATTCAAGAAGATCGCTGTCGGTGAAGAGTTCGTCATCGAGTGTGGCGATTCCAAATTCATCATGAAGGCGAATGGCGAGGTCATCATTCTTGGCAAGACATTCAACTTCGTGGCAACGGATCATTTCCAGCTTCGTGGCAAGCCGATCGATCTGAACTGACGGAGGCAAGGTCTTGGAGCTTCAGAACCGCCTGCCGTTTCCGGCGATGGCTTTCCGTCAGTTTGATGCCGAGGGGGAACTTGATTGCATTGTTTCCGTGCGCGCTACCTTCACGCATGTGCAGGACGGAACAATGGAGATCGCTCGTGAGCAGGAGAGCTTTCAATGGGAAGACGCTTACGAGGACGATCCGCATCAAACAGTCCTCCTGCGGCAGAGCGATCTCATCCCTGACAAGCCCGGCACGGATATCAGCTTCCTGGGAGATGCATGGTCACCGTCGCAGGAGCCACAGAAATCCTGGCGCGCCTCCATCCGCGTTGGCGGAATTTTCAAGCAAATCGAGGTTTTCGGCAGACGCTTCTGGCAGCCTGTCGTTAAGGAGAAATGGGCAGGTTTTTCCGCCAGGGAAGCCAAACGTGTCATAGCGGATTGGAAACTGAGCGATCCTGAACCGGCTAGAAGCGTGGCCATATGCTGGCGCAACGCTTATGGCGGCGCGCTCCCGGGCACAGGTGACGCGGGGACGGAAACACCGATTGACGTGGAGCGCCGAAACCCGCTTGGGTGCGGCATCGTCAATCTTGAGATGCCTGCCGACGCCGGGCCTGTTCCAGCTCCGCAGATCGCTGCCGTAGGTGAGCATTCCGATTGGCGGAGCACGCCGGAACCGCAGGGATTTGGGCTCGTTTCGCCTTGGTGGCAGTTCCGTCAGCAATATTCCGGAACCTATGATGATGGTTGGCGGGAGGAGAGGCACCCCCTCTTGCCGCGTGATTTTGATCCACGCTTCTGGCAGGCGGCCCATCCTGATCTCATCGCGACGCCTCACCTCAAGGGTGACGAGAACTACGAGCTGGTTAACCTGAGTTCTGAGCATCCGGTCGCGAAAGGCTCGTTGCCTGGCCTTACCCTCGGTGTCCATTGCTCTCGCGAAGATCGCGATGAATGGCATGTGCTGAAGCTTGATGGTGTGCAATTCGACTGGCGCAATGACGGACGGGTGCTTCTGACCTGGCGCATCAGGTTTCCTCTTCCCGATGCCGGTGAAACAAAACTTACCCTGACGCGCGTTCGTCTGAAGTCGCCCGAAACCGAAGCGGCTTTAACCGAGAGGGAGACAGCATGAGCATCCCCCGCGACAATTATATCGGAGAGCCCCAATATCCCGGCACATGGACGACGGGGACACCGCGTGAGGGACTGCGTGACATCGATGAGGCGCGTATCGTCTCTTTGGCACCTGATGTATGCCTGACACCGGTTGGCTCGTCGGTGGTGCCTATTCCCTATCCGGTCGTGGATTTTTGCGGCCATGATAAAAACTATACGCCGTCTGTTCGGTTCACCGGCAAAAAGGCAATGGTGATGCGTTCGTGTACGACACATGTGCACGGCGACGCGCCCGGTAACCGTAAGGGGGTAAAATCCGGCACGGTGGAAAGCATCTGCGAACCCATCGGGCACGCTGATCAGGTGCTTGCTGAAGGCTCGCATGTCATTCGCCACCTCGATCGTTTTTATATGAACAGCAGGAATACCCAGGGTGAGGCGATCTTCGTCCGCAGCACGCAGACCTATGATCCTCCCAAGGATGATGATCCGGTGCGGGGGTCGCTTAGATGGCAGGACGGGTCGGACGAAGGCCGGGTTATGAGCGATGCGTCGCCCGAGCCGTTTAAAGAGGGTGAGAAATACGCTTATGCGGGATCGGCTGCCGCAGCGACGACTGGGGCAGCTCAAAACTCTGCGCAAGCACTTCGCGGAGGAATGCCGGCGACAAGGCCGACTGTCCCCCAGACTGTTCCTCGTGGTCCGGGAAGGGTGATAACCCCGGGACCCGCCCGAGCGCCTCAGTGGTATCGTACCCCGCCTCACAGGGTTGTGAGCGATCTTGCAAAAGTTGGCCGTCTCGCGAGGGTGGGCATTTGGGCCCGCCGCCTAAATGTCATCGGGATATTATCAAGCGTCCTTATCCCCGATAATGGTGCAAATCTGTCTGACGTCGTCCCACGGGACGATCAGGAGCGGCGGATCAAAGAAATGTTCGACGAGGGTGTCGACGCCGGACATGACAGCTGGGAGATGCGGGATTGGGCGATGGAGGAGCTCCGTCGACATCGGCAGCGAGTGCGTGAGGAACCAGAAAGCCGGCCACAGGCATTACCCCAGAGCGAAACCGTACGTGTCTCCGATCGGGACGAATACCGCAAGAAGTGTCAGGTCGACCGTTACGCCAAGATGAAGAGCGTCTGCGGTCAGTACGGCATGCAGGCTCACCATATAGTTCCGGACTGGACGCTTCGTTATGGCGCGAGAGAGGAGGCCGATAAGCGCATTCCGAATATGCCCAGCCTTAATGATGGTATGGCTATATGTGTTATTGGGAATGCCCGGGTAGAGCAAACCGAGCACTGGGGTGGTCATCTGGCGGACAAGGCGATCGAAAATGCGGGTAGAAATTCAACGCCACCTTTTACGGCACCCTTACATAAAGTAGTTCAGGCGTCAGCCCAGGCTATGATAAGCGTGAGGCCCGATTGTGCAAAAGAGATTATGGCAGCCCTGACGACCCAATATGCTGGAAAAAATCCGTTCCAGCTTTTACGAGCTAAACAATATCCTCCCCTTCCTGAAGAAACCATATCGGCTTTGAAGTCTGGAGCTGTTGAAGGAGCGACCAGAAAACCATGAAAACCAAGCTGCCTATCGATTTCACGAGAGCATATGCGAGGTCGGGCAAAACGCTCGCCGTTGTCGCAACGAGAGACAATGCTGAACCTTTCGATCCTGATGGCCGATTTTATCGGTATGATCGTGACGACGTGCCGCCGCAGGATTGGACGTATTCCGACTTCGGTTTCCATATTCAAAGCATGACTGTGTATCATAGCGCTGAGCACGCTACGCCAGATGGTTATTTCGTTCTGCTGTCGTCGGAGGGTGACGTTTATCACACCTACTGGAAGGAGAATTTTCAAGAGAAAATTCAGGGAGCCGGTAGTTGGAGTGACGATTCGAAAGGCTACGGGCGTCTCACTCGCATCCGCGAGATCGGGCAACACCTATATGCCTGCGGAGAGGGGGGGCAAATCTATGTTCGCAAGGGGAACAATGATTGGCGTCTCCTGACCGATAAATTGTTGCTGAACCCAAATGCGCAGGAGGAAGCAAAGCCTGAAAAAGAGCCGGAATTTCTTTCTCCGGAATGGCAGGAATGGGTCACTCGGTCGGCCCTCAATCCAGCCTCCCGCGATATACTGTTCTTTGACATAAACGGTTTGTCGGAAGAAGCCATCTATCTTTGCGGGGAGGAGGGGCCTGGCACCAAACCGGTCCTTTGTTTCTGGGATGGTCATGAGTTGCACGAACTGAAAATTCCAATTCCGGTGGCCGCTTTGACCGGAATTTACATCGAGAATCCTGACAGTGTCTGGATATGTGGGAGAGAAGGTGTTCTCATACACGGAAGTCACACACGGGGATTTTCGCCTGTCGCATTACGGCAGCAGCATAATCTCTTTCACATGATCACTCCGTATCGGGAAAAACTCGTCATGGCGGCGAGCGTTCGTCCCGGCGGTCTTTATGAGTATGATCCCAAGACAGGACGTTTTGGCAGATTTGATCCTCCTCTTCCGCGCTTGAGCAATCGTGATGATAACGAATCTATCGACAATGGTCCGTTTTTTGCGCAGGTGATCGAAAACGTGCTTTGGGTCGTCGCATCGAAAGATGTTTTCCGCTTCGATGGTGCGGCTTGGGAGCGGATAGAACACCCAGATCTCTGAGTTGCGAGCTTCCGAAGGCTTCGAATGTTATTGATGCGGCTGGGTCTGCCTGAGGCCTTCTAAAATCGCAGCAACGTGGACCGGGAGGGAAATGGCATGAGCCTCCCCCCGACAACTACAGCGGCGAACCACAATGCCGAGACACATGGGCCGCCACCGGGACGCTGCAATACGGCTGCATGTCCTTGATGAGGCACGTATCATCTCTTTGGCGCTTGATGTATCCCTGACCCAGGTTGGCTCATCGGTGATGTCTATTCCGGCGCTGGGGAAGTTTTACTTGGGAGCGCATCGGAGCTTACCACCAAGCCTTGTTTGGATTTTTGAGAGCTATGGATTTGGTGCGATGTTTGGGACTCGCCTGGCCCGAAAGAAACGCACCGACATCCTCTTCCCGAAGCGGCGGCGCATAGATGTAGCCCTGCACCAGCGTGGCGCCGAGGCCTTCGAGTGCGGTTAGCTCGGCTGGTGTTTCCACCCCTTCCACCACGCATTCCAGTCCCATGTCGCGACTGAGGGTGAGGAGGGATTTCACGATTTTGTAGCTGGCCGGTTTTTCGTGCAGGTCCGTGACGAAGCTGCGGTCGATCTTGATCTTGGTCAGCGGCAATGCATGCAGTCGCGTCAGGCTGGAATAGCCGGTGCCGAAATCGTCCAGCGATATGCCGCAGCCGAGGCGGCGCAGCATTTCGACCGATTGCCTCACCTGTTCGAAATCATGGGCAAAAGCCGTCTCGGTAATTTCAAGGTCCAGACGTCGTGCATCGAAACAGCTGTTTTCGATGATGCCGAGCAGGGATAGTACGCCCTCGTGGGAGTTGAGGTCCTGAGCCGAAAGGTTGAACGACAGGCGCAGGGAGGGTTCCCATTTCGAGGCGGAGGCGAGCGCCGTCTTGAGAAGCGGCCGTGTCAGTGAGCTGACGATGCCGGCCCGTTCCGCGATGGAGAAGAACTGGCAAGGCGGCACATGCCCGAGAACCGGGCTGTGCCAGCGCGCCAGCGCTTCAAAACCCGCCGTTCTGCCGTCGCGTATATCGACAATCGGCTGGAACACGACTGAAAGCTCGTTTTCCATATTCCTCTGTTTGAGCAGATGTTCGATGCGTGCTTCGATATTGATCTGCTTTTCGTGTTCCGCATCGAACAGAACGGCATCGCCACGGCGGGGTTTTTTGGCATGGTAGAGGGCATAGTCAGCCCTGTCGAAAAGCTGCTCGAGCGTGGAGGCGAGGTGTGGAAAGACCGCTATTCCCATGGATGCGGAAACATGCACCGTTCCCTCAGGCATATGGTAAGGCGCCCTCAGCTGCTCGGAGATCGCATTGGCATTTGCCACGAGTTGCGCATCGTCAGGTATGATAGGCGCGACAATGGCAAATTCGTCGCCACCCAGTCGAAACGCCTTGCTGGCCTTAAGATTGGCGGTGAGGCGCTTGCTGACATTGATCAGCAGCCTGTCTCCCACGGAATGTCCATAGAGGTCGTTGACCGGCTTGAACCCGTCCAGATCGATGACCCCCAGCGCCAGCCGGGTTCCGTTCGCCCTGGCCTTTTCGAGCTCGGCTTCAAGGTGGGCGAAGAAGGCGCGGCGGTTGGGCAGTTCCGTCAGGCTGTCAATATTGGCAAGCAGCAGGTTTTCATTGCTGAGCGCTTCCGTGCGCTGCTGTGAAATGACCATGCGCTCAAAATTGCGGTAGTTGGTCAGCAGGATGGACATCATGCCGGTACAGACCAGCAGCACGTTGATGGCGATGGCAACAAATGTCGGTTGCCGCGACGCCAGAAAAAAGGCGATGAAGGCGCCATTGACGATGACCGTCACCATGAAAGCGGCCGAGCGCACA
The DNA here is from genome assembly GCF_001541315.1 of Agrobacterium tumefaciens str. B6. Lineage (GTDB taxonomy): Bacteria > Pseudomonadota > Alphaproteobacteria > Rhizobiales > Rhizobiaceae > Agrobacterium > Agrobacterium radiobacter. The sequence continues at coordinate 61,824 of NZ_LMVK01000013.1, forward strand.
TACATCAGACAGAAAATGCAGGAAATGACGGTAATCGCCATATAGAAGGCGACGTGGGATCGCGTGTAGGCATCCCCATAGGGCACCAGCAAAAAAGACCAGAGCGTGAACGCCATGGCGATGCCGGCAGCCAGGCGGTTTGTACGCCGGAGGGCGGCATGAGCCACTTGTGGAGCTGGATCAATACCACGCGTCCTCCACCAGAAGGTGACTCTCAGCGTGCAGCCGAGGGTGAAGAGGCCGGGAATTCCAACGGTGAGCCAGAGCGGCGCCACCTGCATATGCGTTACGGCAAGCGCCCATGTACTTGAGAGCAGAATGAAATACATCATCGGCATCTGTCGGGTGAAAGCACGGTACTGCGCTTTCAGCAGATCAGGATTGTCGGACCGAACGGACACGAAGTCCTGCAATTTTTGTGTGGCGGTCAGGAATTTCATTTATGGCTCTTCAAGTACAGAGCGGCATTTGTAACTTAATTCCCGTTACATCATTGGAAATGCACAGGGTTAACCGACATAAAACTGTATCAACCGCAAGATGCAGGTGCTGCATTTCGCAACATTTCATTATTTTCGTTATTAAGCGTTTCCTGCATTGGTATTACTGATGCGTGAGAAAACCCTTCGCTTCTTGCCATGCGCCGGGCGAATCTATTGACCTGGCAGGATGAAGCTTCTCGCCTGCGATATTCATAAGTTCCTTTTAGACTCCCTTGAAAAATTTGAACGCGCGTGCATTATGAACGCGTGTTCAAATTTCTAGGAATGGTTCTTACACATGGATTCAATCCACTATCCCGACACATTGGCCGCGAGAGCCGAACTGTGCCGCAGCGTTATTCTTTCCGCCGGGGAGCTGGTGCTGAAAGGCTTCGAGGGCGAGGCCACGCGCAGCTTTTCGATGAAGGGGCCGCAGGATTTTCTGACGGTGACGGATGCGGCTTCCGAAGCGCATATTCGCGGCGCGATCTCGGCGGCTTTCCCGGATGACAGTTTTTTCGGCGAAGAGGGCGGCGGCGAGATCGGTGAGCGCGTCTGGGTGGTGGATCCAATCGATGGCACCGCGAATTTTGCCCGTGGCATTCCGCATTTCTGCATCTCCATCGCCTATGTCGAAAACGGCCGGACCGAAATCGGGGCGATCTACAACCCCGCCCTCGGCGAGCTTTATCTCGCCCGCCGGGGCGAAGGTGCGACCCGCAATGGGGAGCCGATCCGGACGTCGGAAACGGAGCGTTTCGATGCGGCTTCGATCGAGATGGGGTGGTCTACCCGCGTCGCGAATGCCACCTATCTCGATGTGGTCAGCAAGCTGCTCGATATGGGCGCGAATGTCCGCCGCGCCGGCTCCGGTGCTCTGGCGCTTGCCTATGTGGCCGATGGCCGTTCCGATGGCTATCTCGAATTGCATATGAATTCATGGGATTGTCTTGCGGGCCTGCTACTCGTCAGCGAAGCTGGCGGCGACGTGTGCCCATTTCTGGAAATCGGCAGTTTGCGGGATGGCGGGCCGGTGCTGGCTGCAGCCGCCGGTGTTGCCAAAGGCGTCAGCCAGGCGTCGAATATAGTCCTTGCCGCGCGGTAGCTGCGGCGGGATGATTTATGACGGAGGCCCTCCAAAAGGGGGCTCCGTGCATGTGGAGGAATGAAATGGATGGACCCGTTTATGCCCGGCCAGCAATCAGCCTGATTGCGGAAGGGTTGGGCCCGCACAATGCTGCGCTTTACATTGGCGGCAGCGATGGTGCGGGTGATCTCGGGCTCCTGCGCCGTCATGGCATCACCATCGTCGTCAATTGCGCCGTCAATCTGGATATCAATCTCGTGCAGGCCACGGCAGAAGAGGGCGACAGGCGCGCGGTAGGTTATGGCGACATTCGTTATTACAAGCTCGGCCTTATTGATGGCGAGGGTAGCCCCGACACCATGATGCTCGGCGCCTATTACATTCTCGACGGCGCGCTTCGCCAGACCATGCCGAAGCGGGAAACCTATCCCTTTGCCGATGGCGGCAATGTGCTCGTCAATTGCCGCGGCGGCCGCAGCCGCTCCGTTTCACTGGTGGCGCTTTTCCTGCACAAGCAGCAGCCGGATCTCTATCCCACCCTCGACGATGCACTGGCCGTGATCCGCACGAAACGGGAATTGCGGCCGGATGAATGGTTCGAGACACCGAAACCGATGCTTTATGCCGCCGCTCGCCGTGCTTCCGAATGGATCGACATGGTCGAGGGCAGAAAGACCGTTCACTCATGCTGACACGCACGCTTCCCTCCGTTGCCGTCATCGCCGACGCGCATTTTCACGACACGGCTGCCGATTTCGGGTTTCCCGGCATCGAGATCAATGGCCAGCGCATCACCATGCGCAGCTGGTCCGATACACGCGAATCCACCCGGGTTTTCAACGAAAGCACCGATGCGCTGCACGCGGCGCTTGAAGAAGTGCGGCAGCGCGGCATTCGCCACGTGGTGCTGCTTGGCGATTATACCGATGACGGCCAGCGGGAAACGACTGAGACGCTGAAGGGCATTCTGCAGCGCCACAGCCATGCCCACGGCACCGCCTTTTATGCACTGCCCGGAAATCACGATATTTTCGGCCCACGTGGCCGGCACCATACCAAGGAATTTCTGACGGAGAACGGCAGATGCCTTTCCGTTTCAAGCGATGCACGGCGGGCCGGCGAGCGTGTCATTATCAGCGATCGTATGTATTGCGAGGGTTATCCGGCGGGCCTTGGCCCCATGGCGGCCTTCGGTTATTTCCGTCAGTCGGATTATCTGCATTGGGAAACCCCCTTCGGTCTTTCCGATGCGGCGGAAGACCGGATGTACGAGGTGCGCTCACCCGACGGGCGGAATGTCTATAGCCTGATGGATGCTTCCTATCTGGTCGAGCCGGAGCCGGGCCTGTGGCTCCTGATGATCGACGCCAATATTTTCGAACCACTCGATGGTGAGTTTGAAAGGGGTGAGGACGCGGCTTTTACCGACAGTACCTACGGCGGCTGGAACGCGCTTTTGCGCAGCAAGCCCTTCATCATCGACTGGATCGCTGATGTGCGCCGCAGGGCACAGGCGCTTGGCAAGACATTGCTCGGCTTTTCCCACTATCCGGCGCTCGATCCTTTCGACGGCGCAAGCGGTGCGGAAGGCGCCCTGTTCGGAAAAACCAATGTCGTGCGCCGCACGCCGCGCAAGGCGGTGGAGGATGCGCTGCTGCAGGCCGGGCTTGCCGTCCATTTCAGCGGGCACCTGCATGTGGAAGGCGTAACCCGGCGCGGTGAGGGCGAAAATTTGCTCACCAATATCGCCGTGCCGTCGCTCGTCGCCTTTCCGCCCGCCTTCAAGGTCGTGCACCCGTCGCGTCAGGAAATCCGCGTCGAGACGGTGGAGATGGCCGCCCTGCCGGTCAATGGCCGCATTTGCCATGGTTACGCACAGGAAACAGCACTGGCGGGTGAGGAAAACGACCGGGCTTTCGCGGCGGGTAATTACGGTGATTTTCTGCTGGGTCACAACAGGGCGCTGATCAGGCATCGTTATTTCACCAGGGAATGGCCGGCCGAGGTCGTCAGGGCAATCGCCGACAAAAGCATTCAGGGCGTTCTCGACCTGCTTGGAGACGAAGACCGATCCTCGTCTGATGCTGCTGTCCTGTCCTCAGACCTGCCGATGTTCGAGCTGATTGCCGACTGGTATTGCCTGCGCCAGGGCGCAGGTCTTTCGCTGCCGCATATCGCGCCGCAACGGCTTTCCCTTTATCGAACGCTGGCGGAACGCTTTGGTCGTGAGCCGGATCATCACGATGGCTCGGTGGAGAGCTTTCTCGAAATCTTCTTCGGAGCACTCGGCCTGTTTCTTGAGCGTGCCGAAGGCAGCCCGCGCGATCTGGAGCTTCGGCTTGCGCCGCACCATGAACGCGTTGCGGTTTGAACTGAAGAGTTTTGCCCGGAAGGAGATTTGGTCTAGCGCGCGGTGATACGCTCGACCATGGAAACGGGCACGACCTGAAGCCGGGTTTCCGGCTCATCGTTATCGAGCGCGGTCAAAACCTTGTCGGTCAGCGCATCGAAGGACTGGGCAATGGTCGTCAGCTGGTAGCTTTTCCAGGCGGCCTGCGGAATATCGTCGAAACCGACGATCGAGATATCTTCCGGCACCCGGCGGCCCATTTCCAGCCGGGCGGCATCCATGAAACCAAGCGCCAGCAGATCGGTCACGCAGAAGGCGCCGTCTATCGTCTTGTCCGTGAGCAACTCGCGGCCGGCCTGATACCCGCTGTCATAGCTCGTCGGCCCGCCGGACCATGGCACGACCTCGACGCCTTCGATGCTCATGCGCTGGGTGAAGGCGCTGGCGCGGCGTAACTGTGCCGGCGTCTGGCTGCCGCTGGAAATGACCGCGACCTTCTTGCACTTTGCCTGGACAAGCCGCATGGCGGCAAGATCGGCACCGCGGGAATCGTCGCTCAGCACCATGTTTGTATCGGTGCGATCAAGACGCTGATTGATGAGGATGAGGCGCACGCCATTGGCGATGCATTCATCAACGATCGAAGCCGGTGGTTCACCGGAGAGAACGACGATGGCCTGTGCGCGGAACTCGAAGAGACGCTCGATCAGCGGCGCAATGTCCTTGCGGGCATCCGCCGCATTCAGCAACAGACATTGCAGGCCACGGCGCAGAAGCCCGATGCTGAGGAGATCCAGCTGCTTTGAAATGAAGGGAGAACTGAGATTGGCGCCGACGACGCCGATGAGATTGGAGCGGTCATTGTTGAGACCCTGCGCCAGACGGTTGACGCGGTAGCCGAGTTCCTGTGCGGCTTTTAACACCTTGCGCCGCACGGCCTTCGATACGCTGCCGCCGGGTGTGAAGGTGCGCGAGACGGCGGAACGCGAGACCCCGGCCTTTTTCGCCACCTCTTCAGCTGTCACGAACCCTCTCGCCATTCAACTCCCCCGTTGCGAACCATGGTCTGATATCACAGGCCATAGGGCGTCGCCTATTCCAATCCAAACATTTGCGCGGGAGATGCCCTGCCGGCCACCTCCCGCGCCGGGATCATCCATCGGAAAGGGTGGCGTTCCACACCCGGAGCTTCTCGATGTTTCTGTCGGAGCAGGAGACGATCTCGAACTCGAACCCATCGCCGGCAATACGTTCGCCGACCTCGGGCAGTCGATTGAGGCGCCAGAGGATGTAGCCTGCGATTGTGGAGTAGCGGTCGGCCTCGTCCACCAGATCGATATCCAGGAGATAGGATACCCTTCTGACATCCACAGTGCCATCAAGCAGCCAGGAACCATCCTCCGCCCGTTCGGAAATCTGTGATTCCTCGCCCTCATCCGGAAATTCGCCCGCAATCGCCTCGAGAATATCCGTCGGCGTCGTTATGCCCTGCAACGTACCATATTCATCGATGATGACGGCCATCTGCAGGGGGGATTTTCGCAGCTGTTCCATGACCTGCAGCGCTGTCGCGCTTTCATGCACCACTAGGGGCTCACGCAGCGAGCGCTCAAGGTTCAGTTTTCCGTCATGCAGAAGATCACGCAGCAGATCCCTTGTCGCGGCGACACCGAGGAATGAATCCAGCTTGCCCTGTGCCAGCATCAATCGGGAATGGTCGAGTTCCAGCAGGCGGTGTCTCAGCGTGTCGTGATCGGCGTCGACATCGAGCCAGTCGATCTCCGTTCGTGGCGTCATGATCGAGACGACGGGACGTTCGGCCAGCGTGAGCACACCGCGGATCATGTCCTTTTCCTCGGATTTGAACAGATCGCTTTGCGCTGCCTGCGCGGCGATGACATCGGCAGTCTCACCGAGGGACGGCCGTTCGCCGACCCGGCCGCCCAGAAGCCGCAGAATGGCGTCGGAGGTGCGCTCGCGCATATCGCCGGCGGTGATACGCTTTTCACGGTTACGCCTCCCGAGCTGGTTCGCCGCCTCGATAAGCACGGAAAAGCCGATGGCCGCATAAAGATAACCCTTGGGCAGATGGAAGCCGAAACCCTCGACGATCAGGCTGAAGCCGATCATCAGGAGAAAACCGAGGCAGAGAATGACCACGGTCGGATGTTTCGACACGAAGGCCATCAGCGGCCTGGATGCGGCCATCATCACGGCCATGGCCACGCAGACAGCGGTGATCATCACCCAGAGATTATTGACCATGCCGACGGCGGTGATGACGCTGTCGAGCGAGAACACCGCATCGAGCACCACGATCTGCACGATGACCTGCCAGAAGACCGCATGCACCACTTTTCCCTGCTTCGGCTTCTGGTCACCTTCCAGCCGTTCGTGCAGCTCCATGGTTCCCTTGGCGAGCAGGAAGGCGCCGCCAAGGATGAGGATGAGATCGCGCCCCGAGAAGGAAAAATCCGCGACGGTGAAAAGCGGCCGCGTCAGCGTGACGATCCATGAGATGGAAAACAGCAGCAGGAGGCGCATGATCAGCGCCAGCGACAGACCGACGATTCGAGCCCTGTGGCGCTGGCGCGGCGGCAGCTTGTCGGCAAGGATCGCGATGAAAACGAGATTGTCGATGCCGAGGACGACTTCGAGAACGATAAGGGTGACGAGGCCGATCCATATATTCGGATCTGCGAGGAATTCCATGTTCAGGAGCCTTTATGGGAATGGGTGCGAACGCGCAAAGCCCCGGATGGAACATCCGAGGCTGGAAGTCGTCGCGTTGAGGAAAACAAGAAAATCCGAGGCTGGCTTCGCATTGCGCGAGCCAGCCTCGTTCGGTGTCGACTACTGTCGGTACTGTCGCCTTCGTCAGGCATCGGGTTGATTTATCCCACTGTCAGTGAATTCTTGTGCCGGTCGACCTAACAAATTTCCGGCCGCTGGAAAAGCGATTTTCGATTTTTTGATGCCATGACGATGCGTTTTAGCAATCTTTGCGCGTAAATAAGTGATTATTTCCCGGGAAATGCGCGCGATGTGCGATCTGGGCGATTGCCTGATTGTTTGACGATAAAAAGCCGTTATTGCTTTTTCCCGCCGATATCAGAGGTCGTCCGCTGGTCAATGGCCTTGCCGTCGAGAATGTTTTTCAGAACGTCGAGACGCTCGTTGATCAGCCACCCATAATAGTTTTCGACCGGCAGCAGTTTTTTTGCGCCCGCATCCACGGCAGTCCGCAGACGTTCGGCGCGACGCCTTGGCTGGCCGACATTGTAAAGCGTGGCAGTGATGCCGGGATTGCCGGAAATGTCGAAACCTTTTTCCCTGTAGGCATCGATGGAATCCCTGAGGATGGCGGCGATGTAGATGATGCTGCGGTCGGGATCCATGACGTCACGGTAGATATCTTTCGGCCTGTCCGCCGACAGTTTCGGCAGGCCGCTCGTCCTGTTGACGAGATCGGTCACCTGCAGGGCCGTCAACGGGCTGATCTGGCCAAGGCCGAAGGTCTGTCCGGCATAAAAGGGCTGGAAGAAAGCGCGCTGGAAGGAGATGGCCTCATAGCTCACGCCATCCACCACCTTGCCGCGGAAACTTTCGTCCCAGACGGTATCGCGGCAGCTCCATTGTTCTGACGTGATGGCAAGCGTTTCGCAGGACCGGAATTCCGGCCGCTGGAGAAATGTCTTCAGGGAAACGCCGTCATAGCTGAACTTTATATCGAGTTCGGCGTAGGAAATGGCCTTGATGTAGTAGGTCTGCAGGCGATCCACGGCCGAGACGTTGAACGTATGTTCCCCGACGATGTGGACAGGGTCTATGCCATAGGCCGCTGCGGCCTTCTTGATCTTGCCGAGAAGGGCGGGCTCGCTGTTTAAAAGATCGACCGTCTTGCGGAACTTTTCGTCGTATGTCGTGTACGAGGCCCTGGTGCGGATCGCTGAGGCTCTGGGTATTTCCGGCTGCTCGGCGGAGCGGTTTCCGGGAGGAACGACGGTCACCTGTTGCGCCAGCGCGTAGGAAGGAAGGGAGGCCAGCGTCAGGATGACGGCGGCTGCGCGGGTTGTCTTCGCAAACAGGCTCATGCAGCGTTCTTTGTAGTGTGGATTGTTATCGCGGCGACGGCTCCTTCATAGGCAGGCCGGCCATAGCTGACAAGTTCGCATCGCTCACATTACCGTTGGGAGCCGTTTGATGCGCGTTCTGATCGACGTCCCGCACGATCGAAACCGAAATCCCCGGTTCGTTAAAAATCGAGCTTTTTGTTTCATGTGAACGCAAATCGCCGCCGATAGGTCTGTCGTCAGGAGACGACCATGACCCTTTCCATCAAATTGCTGCAAGCCTGTTTCATTCTGATTGCGACCTGCCTGGCTGCGCCGGTTCAGGCGTCTCCTTTCATGCAGACTGGCAAGATCACGTCGCAGCCTGTCGGCCACTATGATTTCTGCCAGCGGCATCCGGTTGAATGTCAGCCGGTGACGGCCATGCCGCCTCTCACCCTCACCCCCGATGCATGGGCAACGATTGTTTCGGTGAACAATGCCGTTAACGTCGAGATCGACCAGCGCACCGACATGGAGGTTTGGGGTTATGAAGATTATTGGGAATATCCCTACAAGGGTGCGGGCGACTGTGAAGACCTTGCGCTGGAGAAGCGCAGGCGCCTGATGCAGTCCGGTTTTGCTGTTTCAAATCTCCTGATAACAGTGGTGCGAGACGAACGGGGAGAGGGCCACGCCATCCTGACAGTCAGAACCGATCGGGGAGATTTCATTCTCGACAATATGAAGGCGAAAGTTTTGCGCTGGGACGAAACGGCCTATACCTATCTGAAACGCCAATCCACCGATCACGCGGGTCGCTGGGTGGATATAGAAGGGCCCGCTGCGCCGGCAATCGCCTCCCGCGAGGCTGGTCGGGCTACCGCCACCTCCGCGACAGCGCGCCGTAGCTTGTTCGATATCTTCAAATCGCGCTGAAACCACTCACGGCAAGAGCAGGACCGGGTAAGAACAGGTTTGGTGCCCCGGCAAGGACAGCGGGCCGTCATGCGGCCCGCGAGCATAGCCCTTCTACGGATATGGATTATTGTCTCGCAAGGCCAATGCTCGTTGCCTCGTCGAAGAGGTGCATATCGGCCGGGTTGATATCGAGGCCAATGGCTTCGCCAGCCTTGACTGCGCTGCGTCCCTGTACCGCGATAACCAGTTCGGTGGAGCCGCCAAGCGTGAGGAAGGTGGCCGAACCGGTTGTTTCCACGGCGGAAACAGGCAGCGTCAATGCCGCCCCCTCTGCCGCCACCGGGCGGATATGTTCAGGCCTGATGCCGACAATGACATGTTTTCCCGACGGCAGGGCGGCCGGCGCCCTGATCGGCTGCTGTGGATCACCTTCGCCGAACTGCAGCAGAAGCGAAGCGCCGTCCGGACTGACGGTCGCCGGAATGAAATTCATGGCCGGTGAGCCGATGAAACCCGCAACGAAACGATTGACCGGGCGGTCGTAAAGTTCCAGCGGCGTGCCCTGCTGTTCGATGACGCCGTCACGCATGACGACGACATGATCGGCCATGGTCATCGCCTCGATCTGGTCGTGGGTGACGTAGACTGAAGTTGCGTGCAGGCGATCGTGAAGGGCGCGGATTTCCTTGCGCATGTGGACGCGCAGGGCCGCATCGAGGTTGGAGAGCGGTTCATCGAACAGGAAGGCCTGCGGATTGCGGATGATCGCCCGGCTCATGGCCACACGCTGGCGCTGGCCGCCGGAGAGTTCGCGGGGATAACGCTTCATCAGCTTGGAGAGTCCGGTCGTGGCCGCAACCTCTTCCGCCGCCTTGCGGGCCTCGGCCTTGGCCACGCCACGCATGCGTAGCGAATAGGTGAGGTTTTCTTCGACAGTCATATGCGGGTAGAGCGCATAGGACTGGAACACCATGGCCACATCGCGCTTGCGTGGCGGCACGCCGTTCATGAGGGTGCCGGCAATGCGCATGTCGCCGGCCGATATGGTCTCCAGGCCCGCGAGTGAGCGCAGAAGGGTAGACTTGCCGCAGCCGGATGGGCCGACAAGTGCCACGAAGGTGCCCTTCTTGATGGAAAGGTTGATGTTCTTCAGCGCATGGAAGGCGCCGTAATATTTGTTGACGCCTGATAGTTCGATCTGAAGGGTCATTTGAGCGCTCCCGAGGTCAGGCCGGATACGATGCGGCGCTGCAAGAGAATGAAGAGGGCGAGAATGGGCGTCACATACATGGTCGCATAGGCCATGATGTTGTTCCATTCGCTGGTGTTGGGGCCCATGAAGGAGTTGAGGCCGACGCTGGCCGGCTGCAATTCGGCTGCCTGGATGATGGATTTCGAATAGACGAACTCACCGAAGGCCTGCATGAAGATGAGGATGGCGCTGACGAGGATGCCGTTTCTGGCCAGCGGCAGCACGATGTTGAAGAAGGCCCCGACCCGGGAATTGCCATCCACCAGCGCCGCCTCTTCCAGCTCCTGCGGCACGGCCATGAAAGTGGCGCGTACCAGTACGACGAAGAAGGGCATGCTTTTCGCCGCAATGGCGAGGATGACCGATAGCCGCGGATAATCCAGCAATCCGAATTGCGAGAAACCGACGAAGATTGGCGTGATCATCAGCGATGCCGGCAGAACCTGCAGCATGAGGATAAGGAACAGGCCGATATCCACCCAGACATTGCGATACCGCGCCAGAACATAGGCGCAGCCGACGCCGAGAACGGTGATTAGCAGCACTGCGCTGGAAGCGATCAGCACCGAATTCCACAGGTAGCGACCCATGTTGCGGCTGTTCCAGACATAGGCATAGGTCTGCCATTGCGGATCGCTGGGCCAGAAGGACGGCGGATTGGCGAACATCTCCGAGCCGCTTTTGAGCGAAGTCAGATACATCCAGTAGAGCGGGAAGAGGTAAATGATGGCGAGAATGATGGCGATTGCCAGCATCAGGCGATTGCGGTTGGTGATGCTCATCCGCGCACCTCATGCCGTGTCGAGCGCACGTAGACGATGGAGGCCAGCATGACGAAAACGATCATGATGACTGATATCGTTGCGCCCTTGCCGAAATCATATTGCCGGAAGGACAGGTCCCAGGCCCAGTATTGCGCCACGTTGGAGCTGTTGTTCGGTCCGCCATCGGTAATCGCGGCGAAAAGATCGAACTGCTGCAGCGTGAAGATCAGGCCGAGCGAGACGATCGCGCCGATGGTCGAACGCATCATCGGCAGGGTGATGGTGTAGAAGCGCTGCCAGGCATTGGCTCCATCCAGTTCCGCGGCTTCGTAGAGGTCGCCGGGAATGGAGGCGAGGCCGACTGACAGCAGGATCATGTTGAAGGAGGTGCCGAGCCAGATATTGGCGATGACGACGGCCCAGAGCGAAAAATTCGCATCCGAGCGCCAGAAGATATTGCCCGATATCAGGCCGCTTTCCCGCAGGAAGAAATTCAAGACGCCGAAATCGCCCGAGAGAATCCAGTTCCAGATCGCGCCGACGACGAGGCCGGGCATGACCCAGGAGACGAGGAACAGGCCGCGCAGCCAGGTGGCGCCGGGGAAATTTACCCAGAAGAACAGCGCCAGGCCAAAGCCGATCGCGAACTGCCCGGCAATCGAGGCCACGACAAAGGTGACGGTGTTGAAAAGGATCGGCAATGTTTCCGGTTGCCGGAACAGGTCGATATAATTCTTGAAGCCGACGAAGGGGCGCACGAAGGTGCCCAGACTGAACATGTCGACTTCCTGAAAGCTCATGACAATATTGTAGATGAGCGGCAGCCCGGCCATGACGAACAGGAAGCCCAAAGGAAAGGCGACAAGGACGATGTCGAAACCGCGACCGTCACTGACGCTGGAAAACAGTTTTTTCATGAAACATCCTCACAAGCTCCAGTCGGGGCCGCCGCCGCTTGTCGCGACAGGCAGCCCCACCGGGAGGAACCCTTGGGTGGAGGCCGGAGAAACCCCGGCCGCCTGCCCGGATCAGCCTTCGACCAGCTTTATCTTTTCAGCGGCCTGATCAAGCGCAGCCTTCGGCGTCATCTGACCCGAAAGTGCACCCTGGATGGCGTCCTGAATGGCCTTGGAAATCTTCGGCCATTCGGGTGAGGGACCACGCGGCTGCGCATATTTCAGCTGTTCCACGAAGGTCTTCAGCGCCTCATCTTTCAACGCATTGCCGGTGGGCGGAACCGGAATATCCGAACGCGCCGGCAATTGGCCGAAGTTCTTGAACATGTCCTTGTCCTTCGAGGCGAAGAATTCGATTGCCTTGAAGGCCTCTTCCGGATGTTTGGTCTTGGAGAATATCGCCCAGTTATAGTCGCCCATGGCCGAAGACCGTGGGGCGTCGGGTGTGGGCACCGGCAGCAGAGCCACGCCCCAGTCGAACTTGGCGTCCTTCAGCATGCGGTCGATTTCCCATGGGCCGGAAATGACCATGGCGGCATTGCCGGCGTTGAAGGTGGCGGTGGAGTCCCACTGGCTGCGCGTCAGCGTATCCGGCGACGCGAGCTTTTCATCCAGCATCAGCTTCCAGGTTTCGAGCGCTTTTACCGCGCCCTCGGTATTGATGTGCTTGTAGGTCGCGCCTGCCATCTGCGCCCAGGGCAGGAACTGGAACGTACCTTCTTCATTCGCCTTGGCGCTGAAACTGATGCCATAGACGTTCTTCGAGGGATTGGTCAGCTTGCGGGCTGCGTCCACCAGCTCATCCCAGGTCTGCGGCGGTTTTGCCGCGTCGAGCCCCGCCGCCTTGAACAGGTCCTTGTTATAATAAAGCGCAATCGTGTTCGTGGCCTTCGGTACGCCGAAATATTTGCCGTCCCACATTACCGATTTCAGCGGCCCCGGAAAATAATTCTCCGTCTTGATGACTTCAGACTTGGCGATCATGTCGGTTACATCGAGAAAGGCCCCGCGTGCGGCGAACATGGCATGGTTGGGGTTGTCGATGGCGATGATGTCGGGCGCATTGCCGGTCGAATAGGCGCGCATGGATTCGCTCACCACATCATCGAACTGCAATTGCCGGTATTCGATCTTGATGCCGTTATTGAGCGCGTTGAACTCTTTGATGAGGTTCGGCGCGGGCTGGATATCTCGATCCAGCGACCAGAGGGTCAACGTCACATCTTCTGCCTGCGCGGCAATGGTGCCGGCGGATACGCCCGCCAGCAAAATTGCGCCGGCCATCATGCATTTCGCGATACCCATAATCTCCTCCTCTTGGTTATCGTCTCTGCAATTCTCGGAAACCTTCTCCCAAAAGGTTTCCGTTATGTCGGGTCGACGACGAAATCGCCGCCGCGGCATTTTTTCAGATAGTTCAGGCCATGCACCTGGCCCGTCATTTCCAGCGCATCGCGGTAGACCGGGTCATGCCAGCCTTCGATGTCGATGGAGCCGGACCAGCCAGCGAGGCGCAGTTCGGAAATAATGTCCGTCCAGTTGCTGTCGCCGAAGCCCGGCGTGCGCATGAAGACGAATTTTTCCTTGCCGAAAATGCCGTGCTCGCGAATGACGTCCCAGCGGATGGTCGCGTCCTTGCCGTGCACGTGGAAAATCTTGTCCGCCCATTTTCGGATTTGCGGCAGCGGGTCGATCAGATAGACCATCTGATGGCAGGGTTCCCATTCGATGCCGATATGGTCATCCGGCGTTTCGTTGAACATCAGTTCCCAGGCATCAGGGTTGTGCGCGATGTTCCAGTCGCCGGTCTGCCAGTTGCCATCCATGGCGCAGTTTTCAAAGGCGATCTTCACGCCCTTGTCGGCGGCGCGTTTTGCAAGCTCGCTCCAGATTTCCTTATATCGGGGAAGGCTTTCCGGCAGCGGTTTGCCGCGAAGCCGGCCGGTGAAACCCGCAACGCAGGTCGCGCCGAAATGGTGGGCATTGTCGATGCAGTCTTTCCAGCCCTGCAATGTCTCAAGGTCGATCTCGGTTTCTTCCAGCGGATTGCCGAACATGCCGAGCGTGCTGATGGTGATGTCGCGCTCGCCGATCGCGTCAAGGCAGCGCTTGCCGAGCTCGGCAAGGTCCTGACCGTTGGTGGTCTGCCAGAAGAACGGCTCGAAGCTTTCAAAGCCGAGATCGGCGATCTGGCCGATACGTTCGGCCGCCTGGCCCTTGGTGGCGCTGACCATGGTGCCGATGCGGATGGATGTTGCCGGATTGCTCACGTCTTTCAGTCCTTATGCTGCAATTGAAACACGCTGGCCGAGGCGGGCGCTTTCAATCGCGCCGATCACCATGGCAAGGCTGTGGATGTTGTCGAAGGAGGCTGTCTCCGGCATCTGGCCGGTGCGGATGGATTCGAGGAACGAGAGAATGACGCTGGCATGGCCGCGCGTGTCCTTCTCGGAAACGGCTTCGGAAACGTTTACGGTCTTAAAGCCACGCAGAAGCCCCTGTTCGTCGCCGGCCACCGAGGCGGAGAAATTGTCTTCCCCGTCCCACAGGATCATGCCCTTGGAGCCGATCAGCCGCCAGCGCGCTTCCCAGCTGGTCCGCTCGCCTTCGGCGCACCACGAGCCGCGATAGGTGAAGACGACATCGTTGGAAAACTCGAAAATGGCGTTGGCGCTTGCCCCATGGGCATACCAGGAACCGGCCGGGTTCTTCTCCACGCAAAAGACGGAGAGGGGTTTTTCATTGGCGACGAAACGGGCCGCATCGAAGGTGTGGATCGCCATGTCGAGAAGCAGGACGTTCTTCATTTCCTCGCGGAAGCCGCCAAAATGCGGCCCAAGGAAGAAATCGCAATGGATGGCCGTCAGATCGCCGATAACGCCGTCTTCCAGCGCGCGGCGCAGCCGCCGGATACCGGCCACAAACCGCCGGTTTTGCACCACAGCATGAATTTTGCCTGATTTCTTCGCCAGTTCCACCAGCGTTGCGGCTTCCTCCATCGAGGCGGCAAGCGGCTTTTCGCTGAGCACATGGCACCCGGCCTCTAGACCGGCCTCAACCACGGCGAAACGCGCCTGCGGGATGACGATATCAAAAAGGATGTCGGCCTTGGTTTCAGCGAGAACCCTGCGGAGATCCGTGCCGATGACCGCGTCGGTGAGGGCGAATTCTTCGGCCAGCGCGCGGGCCGTGTTCTCGTTCAGATCCACCAGACCGGCGATCTTGATCGCACTGGCGATTTCCGGCGTTGATTGAATGGCGCGCAACCAGCCTTTGGCCATGGCTCCGCACCCGCATAAAACGGCACTAAAAGTCATCTCATCTCCCCGGGCTCTTGGCAAACTCCTCTTTGCGCAGAGCGTCGTAAACGTTTACGAGACTATGCCAATGATGTTAGATATGTCAAGACCGTTAAGGGGCGCACCGATTGCGCGCCGGGCCTGGGAGGGGAGTGCATGAAAGGAATTCGTCAGCTTGCCGATTATCTCGAGATATCGATAGGCACTGTTTCCCGTGCCCTGAACGGCAAGCCGGATGTGAACGAAGAGACGCGGCGGCGTGTTCTCGAAGCGGCGGAAAAGCTGGGTTATGTCGCCAACCAGTCCGGCCGCAGCCTGCGGCAGGGAACCACCAATGTCATCGGCCTGATGACCGGCAGCGACGCGCAGACTGTTGAAAACTCCGACAACTTCTTTCTGGGCGTGACGGATGGTCTGCAAAGCGTGTTTTCCGGACATAATCTCGATCTCATCGTTCTCCCTTGTCCGGGGGAAGAGGATCCGGATGAATATTTGAAGCGCATGGTGGCGCGCCGCATGGTGGATGCGATGATCATTTCCGCGACCCGGCGGACTGACAAACGTGTGGATTTCCTGAAGCAGACCCGCCTGCCTTTCGTGTCGCTCGGACGCACCGCTTCCAGCGACAGTCACGCCTGGATCGACCTCGATTTCGAGGGAGTTGCGAGAAACGCCGTGAACCGCCTTGCCGCTGCCGGGCACCGCTCGATCGCGGTTGCCGTGCCCGACAGCGACATCAATCTCGGTTACGTTTTTCTGGAGGCATACAGGCGCGCGCTGGAAGACAATGGCATCGCCTACGATTCTTCTCTGGTCATCCGGGCGAAATCAAGCGAGCAGGGCGGTTATCACGCCGCCAGCGAATGGCTGCAGATGCGGCCCCGGCCAACGGCGATCGTGCTGATTTACGAATTGATGGCGGTTGGTCTTTATCGCCGGCTCGCGGAAGCGGGCCTGAGACCGGGGCGCGATCTCGCCGTCATCGGCTTCCGCGATGGTCCGCGCGGTCAGTTTCTGGAACCCCGCCTCACCAGTTTCCGCATGTCCCTGCATGATCTCGGCGTGACGGTCGCCCAGACGCTACTATCGACCATGCCGGCCTACGCGCCCTTTTACCCCGATCAGGCCCGCCATTGCGTATGGCCCATGCTTCTGGTGGCCGGCGAGAGCGATCCTGCCCCCGCCGCATAAGGCCGCTGCGCGGGGGGCGTTAAAGCTTGTAGCCGTCAATGCTGACGACGCCGAAAGGATTGAACTTATATTCGTCTTCCTCATACCGGTCGTCGTCGGCGAGGGTGGCGTGACGGCCCTTCACGGCCGCTTCAACGCCTTCACGCGACATTTGCTCGGCAACATCATCCATCAACGCGGCGATCTTTAACTGTTCGGCGTTCGTCGATGGCTGACCTTCGTCTTTTTTGATGAAGCGGACCTGCACATCGGGCAAGCCGATCAGGTGAAACCCGACGCTCGTCATTCCTTCGGCATCGTCTCCTATGGGGCGGCGTGCGAAAGCCAGGCGGCAGGTTCTGGCAAGCGCCATCCCGTCATCGGCGGCCGCCTCGCCACGCGACTGCTCGAAGAGCTGCTTCCAGCGTCTTGCCCCATGGGCGACGCCCGCACTTTCACCCTTCACGGCGACAGCGCCGTGATCGAGCATGTGCTGTACGAATCTGAGGGCATTTGCGGATGTCTTCACGGCTGTTTCGGCATCCATGGGCGGGCTGAGCACGTAAAGCACCGAGCCATGCCCGGCGACGGCTTCTTCATCCTCCGGCTGGTAGGCGTCGGGGTCGACGCGATCCCAGCAGACATTGAACGAGCGCTCCATTCGGTCGTCCGGCTCATCCTGTGAATAATCGTCATCCAGGCTGAAATCCGGCGCAAAATCATTGATGGCGGCGCTGGCGCTCTTCTGGAGCGCTTCCAGCCCATTTTCCGCGCCGAGAAAGCAGAGGATATGCCTTGGCTTGTAACTGGAGCGGGATGCGGCAAAGGCTGCTGGCTTGCTCGATGCTGCGCTGAGAGACGGCCTTGCCAGCACAAGGCCGCCCAGAAATGCGAGAACTCCACGACGCCCTGAATTCATCCGATGCCCCCGGTTTCCATCAACAGGATGACGGGGTTTTACACCGGTGCGTGTATTCCAGGCCAGATGGTGTTTGGTGTTTTTTTGGCATCGGGGTTCCAGGACCAGTCTCATGCCGGGCGGTATCAAGCCGCCGGCGTGATCCGGCGGCGACTATTTTGTGGTGTAACCGCCATTGACGAGAATGGTCTGGCCCGTCATCCACCAGCCGTCGGTGACAAGGAAGCGGATATAGGGAACGATGTCCTCGATGTCGGTGAGACCGGTTTTCGAGAAGCTGGAAAGAGCGGCGGCGCTCTTGTGATAGGCCTGCGCCTCCGGCGTTTCCTGGCCGTAGAAGAACGGCGTGTCCATCGGTCCGGGACCGATTGCCGTCACCGAGATGCCCCGTTCACCAAACTCCTTGGCCGCAGCGCGGGTAAAATGTTCCACCGGCGCCTTGGTGCCGGCATAGCTGGCGTAAAACGGTGTGAAAGCGCCCAGGAGCGAGGTCACGAGCGTGCAGATCTTGCCGTTGTCGCTGACATGACGACCCGCCTGCTGCAGGAAGAAGAAGGCCGACTTGGTGTTGACGGCAGTCATTTCGTCATATTCGGCTTCCGATGTGTCGAGGATCGGTTTTTTCAGCACCTTGCCAACGGTATTGATGGCGATATCCGGGCGGCCGATGGCGGCGACGGTATCGGCAAACAGCTTTTCAACCGCACCTGCCGTGGTGAGATCGGCCTGAAGGGCGACGGCCTCGGTGCCGGCCGCCTTCACGGCGGCCACGGTTGCGTCGGCATCGGCCCTGGTTGCGGCGCTGTTGTAGTGGATGGCGATGGCGCGGACGCCCTGGCCGGCAAAATCGCGGGCAATCAAGCCACCGAGATTTTTTGCGCCGCCAGCGATGATGACGGTTTTGCCCTTGAGAGTATGGTCTGTCATGGGTCGGCCTCCTTTTGCCGTGCTCGGCCACGCTGGTGACCGCTTTCTTTGCAGCAGGATATCGTCTAGCATTTTGTGATAAAGGCGCTCATTCTGATATGACATGTCAGAAAATCCGCACAATAGGGTGTTTTCGGTTGGACCGTATCGACCTGTTCCGCATCTTCACGCGTGTTGTCGATTGCGCAAGCTTCACGCGGGCCGCCGATACGCTCGGCATTCCACGCTCATCGGTTTCGGCAGCCGTACAGGAACTGGAAGGACGTGTTGGTGCACGTCTGCTCAACCGTACCACGCGCAAGGTCTCGCCGACGGAGGATGGTTCGGCTCTTTACGAGCGCTGCCAGCGGCTGATCGCCGATGTCGAAGATGCTGAAAATCTCTTCCGGCAAACGGCGGCGCAGCCTTCTGGCCGGTTGCGGATAAACGTGCCGGGCCGGATCGGTCGACTGGTGATCGCGCCGGCGCTACCGGAATTTCTCGATCTTTATCCGCAGATCGACATCAGTCTCGGCGTTACCGACCGCGCCGTCGATCTGGTGGAGGATAATATCGATTGCGTGCTGCGGGTTGGCCCGCTCAGCGATTCCGGCCTGATCGCACGGCCGATCGGCAAGCTGCCGTTGATCAATGTCGCAAGCCCCGCTTATCTCGCGCGTTATGGAACGCCGAAAACGCCCCATGATCTCTCCCGCCATTGGGCGGTCAACTATGCGTCGCCCTCCAGCGGGCGGGTGGAAAACTGGGAGTGGGTGGAAGGCGAGGCGCTGCATTCGTTTTCCATGCGCGGCCGGGTCACCGTCAACAATGCCGAGGCCTATATCGCCTGCTGTCTCGCCGGTCTCGGCTTGATCCAGATACCTGCCTACGATGTGAGGCCGCATCTGGAGAACGGCGAACTCATCGAGGTGATGCCGGCCTATCGGGCCGAACCGATGCCGATGACGCTGCTTTATCCGCATCGCCAGCATCTGTCGCGGCGGTTGCAGGTCTTTGCGGAGTGGCTGGAGGCCTTGCTCCGGCGACAGCTTCTCTAACGCCGCGGGGCTCGCAGGCGCGTCGGATTTTGCTGGCGCTCCGCACGCTGCTACGGGTCATTCATCCACCGGATCGGCGGAGTAGCGTCATGCGGCGTATTGCTCGTCCGTCACATGTTCCAGCCAGTCCACCACCTTGCCGTCCTTGACCTCCTGAAGCGCGATGTGGGTCATCGCCACATCAGGTGCGGCGCCGTGCCAGTGCCGTTCACCCGGTGCAAACCAGACGATATCACCGGGGCGAATCTCCTCCACCGGCCCACCCTCACGCTGTGCGCGGCCAAGGCCGGATACCACGATCAGGGTCTGGCCGAGAGGATGGGTGTGCCAGGCGGTGCGGGCGCCGGGTTCGAAAGTCACCTGAGCACCCTGCACCCGTTCGGCATCGAAGGGGTTGAAGAGCGGATCGATACGGACCGAACCGGTGAACCAGGCATCCGGGCCTTTGCCGGACGCTCGTGTTCCCGCGCGCAATATTTCCATGGTTGTTCTCCAATGAAAGAACTCAAGGGGCAAAACGCAAGGTTTGCGTGGCATTTCCTTGGGTTCGGTGGTGTTGAGACCGGCATTTCTGCCGATCGGCTAAATCTTCTTCGTTCGCAGGACGGGGCCTATGCCGTCCTGCGGTGCTGAACCATTCTCCAATTCGTGACCCTAACGCCGGCCTGCTTGTCGGCTTCGGTCACAGAGTGGCGTTCGGTTCCCGGCTTCCCATTCTCCTGAAAGAGCGCAGCCCAGACCTGCCGGGCTCGCTAGAACACCATCAGGACAGCCGGGATTTCGTCGACGATGAACCTTCCACACTGTTGTCGCTGCGCCTCTCGTACGGGCGCTGGTCACGCAGGATCTGGAAGGTGATCGCCAAAAGCTTGCGCGCGATCGCGACGCGCGCCTTGTTCACTCCTCTGAACTTCAGATGTTCGTACTGGGCGCGCAGCTGTGGGTCTGTCGCGATGGCCGGCTGAACGGCCTCGACAAAAGCCCAGCGCAACCACTTGTTGCCCTGCCTGATGATCTTGCCGTGGTAAGTCTTGCCGCCCGACGAATAAGTCGAGGGCACAAGTCCGGCATAGGCGGCCAGCTTCTTCGGATTGCGGAAGCGGCTGATGTCGTCGATCTCGGCGTCGATCAGCCTGGCGAAGAACTCCCCGATACCGGGGATGGTCTTCAAAAGCTTCACATTGCCATTGGTCTTCGTCATCGCCCGGATCGTCGCTTCAGACTGTTTGATCCGCTCATTGATGTCGCCGATGAACTCAAGTCCACGATCGATCTGGATGCGATCGATCTCCGACACATTCAGCCCAACCAGTTGTTGGCGCCCTGTCTTGCCGAACAGATCGCCCAGCTTCTTCAACTGTGCCGTCTGCTCCGGGTAGCGGTCAAACACGGTTACGACCCGGTTCCTGGTCATCGTGCGCAGCCGCACATAGAACATCCGCTCCCGAAGGGCGAGGCGCAACTCCCGCACCCTGTCTCCAGGAGCCCAGGCTTGCGGCACCAGATCGGCTCTGAGCAGATGTGCCAACACCGTCGCGTCGATCTTGTCGGTCTTGATCCTGGCGTCGGCGATCGCCTTGACCTTCAACGGGTGGGCGAGAACGACATCTTCACAAATGTCGTCGAGCCAGTCGTACATCACCATCCAGTTGCGGGTAGCTTCCATCACAGCATGGCTATTGTTCCGATATCGCTCCAGAAACGAACCCAGCGCTTGCCGGTCGTTTTTCACCCGCCCGGATCGTAACGTCTTCCCGGCAGAATCCTGCACGACCAGGTGGCTGTAGCTTTTGTGGTAATCCACGCCGATGTGATAATCATAACGGGCAGTCACGTTTTGCACTCCTTCCTTGAGTTCGTCAAAACCCGGGAAAGATAAGCCAAATGGCGCAAAACGTGACTGTCCCACGATTATCTGCATCTCAGAAATCCGTTCTCTCAATGCTGGGAGCAGCATCTTTCATGCCACCTCCTGACTGGTCTCGAGCGGCGATTTGATGTGGGAATTCCCCGCTTGTCCACAGCCGAGTGAAAATCTGCCCGACCGGAAACGCTTATATGCCTCTCGAAAACCCGATGACACGACCGTTCTCGCGTGGTTATCCCGCTCTTCCATATGGGTTTTCGAACGCTGCCAGCCGTCATTTTCCTTCTTTCCGTACGCCGCAATAAAAATCATTCTCGGGATTGACTCAATTATGAAACCGGTTACATTTGCCGATGTAAACGGTTTCATCAGTTGAAAACCGTGCTTGGAGGAGCAAATTTCATGTTTAGACATTTGATGGCTGCCGCCGCTTTGGTGCTGGCGGCCGGCACGTCCGCGCACGCCCAGGAGCAGAGCTTCAAGATCGGTCTTTCCAATTCCTTCGTCGGCAGCGAATGGCGCACGCAGATGATCGAAGAGGCTCAGGCTGCCGCAAAAGCGTGGGGCGAAAAGGGCGTCAAGGTCGAAGTCGTCGTTCAGAGCGGCAATGTCGATGTGCAGGGGCAGATCGGTCACATCCGTAACTTCATGAACCAGGGCGTTGATGCGATCCTCATCAATCCCGGCAGCCCGACGGCCTTCGACCCGATCTTCGCGCAGGCCAAGGCGCGCAACATTCTCGTCATCGCCACCGATGCGGAAGTGTCTTCCAAGGATGCGATCTATGTCGGCATCGACCAGAAGGCATGGGCGGCCCAGTCCGCACAATGGCTTGCGGATGCGCTGAAGGGCAAGGGAAGCGTCGTCGCCATCAACGGCATCGCCGGCAACCCCGCCAACGAAGCCCGCGTCGCCGGTTACCGGGAAGTGTTCAAGAAATATCCTGACATCAAGGTGCTGAACGAAGCCAATGCGAGCTGGGATCAGGCGCAGGGCCAGCAGGCCATGCAGAACCTGCTTGCAACCTATCCCGATATTAGCGGCGTCTGGGTTCAGGACGGCATGGCGGATGGTGCATGGCGCGCCATCGAAGCCGCCGGCAAGACCAAGGACATTGCCGCAACCGGTGAAATCCGCAAGGACTTCATGACCCGTTGGGAAAAGGAAAAGTTCAATTCCGGCGCTTCGGTCAATCCTCCCGGCGTCATGGCCAGCGCGCTCAACGTTGCTGTCCTGAAGCTGCAGGGCAAGGAATTCAAGGACGGCATTTTTGGCGGCACCTATGGCAACGCCATCTACATTCCGATCCCCTTCGTCAGCAACGACAATCTTGCCGACAACATCAAGACTGCAGAAGGCAAACCCGGCTACTGGTCCGTTACGGCAACCGTGACGCCGGAACAGGCGGGCGAGTTCTTCAAGTAATATCCGTCTCGGGCCGGCGGCGAACGCCGGCCCGAACCAGAAATTCGAGCGCGGACCGGGCCTTGGCCATCCGCCTGCGACAGACACAATTCGGGGACATGCGATGGCGAACGCTTTGGAAGCGGCCGGCATAACGAAGAATTTTGGCGCCGTGCGTGCGCTTTCGGACGGCAGGCTGACCGTGGGCCGCGGTGAAATTCACGCGCTCTTGGGCGCCAATGGCTGCGGCAAGAGCACGCTCTGCAAGATCGTTGCGGGCGCGGTCGCGCCGACCAGCGGCACCATCAGGTTCAACGGTGAGGACGTGCGCTTCAAAAGCCCGCGGGACGCCGAAAATGCCGGTGTCGCGCTGTTTTATCAGGAGCTCAGCCTCATTCCGCAGCTTTCCGTTGCCGATAATATTTTCCTCGGGCGTGAGCCGAAACGCGGCGTCTTTGTCGACAGCAAGGCGCTGAAGGCCGAAGCGGGCAAACTGATCGCGCTGTTTGACGGCGTGGCTGGCGAAGGGCTGGAGCCGGATGCGATCGTCGGCACGCTGCCTCCGGATCAGCGCCAGCTTGTCGAAATCCTCAAGGTATTCGCCCAGAATGCCAGCCTGATGATCATGGACGAGGCGACGGCGGCGCTCGATGGCCGCCAGTCGCAGCGCTTTTTCGAGATACTTCGGGCCAAGAAGGCCGACGGCGTCTCCACTATCATGATTTCCCACCGTCTCGATGAGGTCTTTGCCGTCTGCGACCGCATCACCGTGATGCGCAATGGCGCGACGATTTCCGAACTGGATACGGCGGCCACCACCCGCGAGGCCGTCGTGCACGATATGGTCGGCGATGTCCGCGCAGCACCGGCTCGCCAGCAGGGGCGTGCCGCCGCAGTCCCCAGCCTCAAGGTAACGGATGTTGCGGGCGAGGGCGTGCGTGGCGTCAGTCTTGAAGCCTATCCGGGCGAAATCGTCGGTCTGGCCGGTCTGCAGGGGCAGGGACAATCGGCCTTGCTGAAGGGCTTGTTTGGCGCCAGCCCGTTTGCAACGGGGCAAATCCGGTTCGAGGGCAGTGACATTACCATCGGTAAGCCTTCTCAGGCCGTTCATAGTGGTTTTGCCTATGTCTCGGGTGACCGCGGGCGTGACGCGTCGCTTCAGGGCCGGTCGATCTTCGAAAATCTCGTTGCGGCCCTCATGGTGCGCGAAAAGATGCGGCTGATCCGGCCCGCGACGCTGAAGCCGCGCGTGCAGAAGGTCGCGGATGACATGAAGACGAAGTTCGCCGGCCTGGATATGCCGATCGGCACGCTGTCCGGCGGCAACCAGCAGAAGATCTTCATTTCCCGCTGGCTTGCCACCGCACCAAAACTGCTGCTGCTCGATGATCCGACCAAGGGCATCGATCTCGGCGCGAAGGCCGATCTCTTCGCGCTGATGCGGCAGCAGGCCGATGCCGGCGCGACCATTCTTCTCTATTCCTCGGAAGATGCGGAAATCCTCGAATATGCCGACCGCATTCTCGTCTTCAATGGCGGGCGCATCTCCGCGGAACTGACCGGAGCCGACATGACATCCGTAAACATGACCCGCGCCGCTTATGGAGACGCCGCATGAGCTCTTCCGGTTTTCTGCGCAGGCAACCCTGGATCATCACCCTCGTGGTTCTGGCCGTTCTCGTTGCCGTGAACACGTTTCTGCAGCCGTCTTTCGTTCAGCCCTCCGTGCTGCAATCGAACCTGACGACGTTTCTGCCGCTGATTCTGGTGGCCATCGGCCAGACCTATGTCATCCTGGCGGGAGATATCGATCTGTCGGTCGGCAGCATCGTGGCGCTCGCCAATGTCGTTACCGTCAGTGTCATCGCGGCGCTGGGTGGTACGACGGGCGCCGTCTTTGCCGGCATGGCGGCGGGTGCGGCTGTCGGGCTGCTCTGTGGACTGGTCAATGGCCTCTTCATCTCCGGCCTGCGTTTCCAGCCGATTGTCACGACTTTTGCGACAGGCATCATCTTCGCCGGGACGGCGATCTGGGTGCTGCCGCAGGCGGGTCTTCCGGTGCCGGAAGCCTTTTGGCAGACCTATTCCGGCAGCTTCATCGGCGTGCCCTTCGTGCTGTGGGTGCTCGTGGCCGGCATCGCCTTCACGCTGATCGTATCGCGCATTCCGTTTCACACGCATCTCCTGGCGGTCGGCGGCAATCGCACCGGAGCCTTCCAGACGGGCCTGCGCCTCTCCGGCATCCGCATTGGCGCCTACATGATCTCCGGGCTGTTTTCGGCGCTGGCGGCGCTCTGCCTCACCGGCGAGACGGCCTCGGGCGATCCGCTTCTCGGCGCAAGTCTGGCGCTCTCCTCCATCTCGGCGGTGGTCTTGGGCGGCACTGCGCTTTCCGGCGGCTTCGGCAGTTCGACCGGGTCGATTGCGGGCGCACTCGTGCTTGGCATGATCGGGAATGTGATTTTCTTCGCGGGCTTGCCCTTTGAGTACCAGACACTGGTGCAGGGTTTGATCGTGCTGACGGCTCTTGCCGGCGGTGTTCTGGTGACGAGGCGTTGATATGACCAATCCCGGCTTGCAACTCAAAACCCTTCTCACCGATCCTCTGACCATTGCCATTGGCACGTCCGCCTTCCTTTTGCTGGTCGGGGAATTGCTCTCGCCCGGTTTTGCACAGGGCTCGCAGATCGTGCGGTTGCTGACCATCGCCGCCATTCTCGGCATCGTCGCGGCGGGGCAGAACCTCGTCATCCTCGGCGGACGCGAAGGCATCGATCTTTCCGTTGGTGCGATGATCTCGCTCGGCGCGGTCCTTGCCGGCAACATGATGAACGGCCAGAATGCCGGCATTCCGCTTGCCATTCTCGTTGCGGGCGGCATTCCTTTCCTGATCGGCCTCATCAACGGCCTCGGCATCACCTTCGTGCGTATTCCGCCGCTGGTGATGACGCTCGGCATGACGGCGGTCATTCAGGGCGGTCTGGTGGTTTATTCGCAGGGCGTTCCATCAGGTGCGGCGGCACCGCTGCTGGCGGGCTTCATCAACCGTCCGTTCATCTTCGGCATTCCCGGCGTGCTCTTCGTCTGGCTGGGCATCGCCGCGATCATGCTGTTCGTGCTGCGCCGCACGGCCTTCGGTTTCGCCATCTATGCCATCGGCTCGAATGAGAGAGCGGCGACGCTCACCGGATTGCCCGTCTCCCTGATTCGCACGCTGCTTTACGGCCTGTCCGGCCTGTTTGCCGGGCTGACCGGGGTCTGCGTCATCGGTTACACCGGCACGTCCTTCATCTCCGTTGGCGACCAATATGTGCTTCCGTCGATCATCGCTGTCGTCATCGGCGGCACCTCGCTTGCAGGTGGTGCGGGCGGATATGTCGGAACCATGGCCGGGGCAGTTGCGCTCACCATTCTGCAAAGCGTACTGATAACGCTCAACCTCGATGTATGGGCACGGCAGATCATATTCGGTGTCACGTTGCTAGCGCTGATGCTGCTTTATGGCCGCCAAAAGCAGTTGCGTGTGTGACAGATGAGCAAAGACCAAGGTTCGAATATCAGGGAAGTTGCAGCTCTCGCGGGCGTTTCGATCGCGACCGTATCACGGGCGCTGCAGCAACCCGACAAGGTTCGCCCGGAAACCCGGAAGAAGGTTTTCGACGCCGTCCGGCAGGCGAACTTCGTTCCCAATGCGCAGGCGGCGAGCTTCCGGCGTCAATCCAACAACACCGTCATCCTTCTCGTTCGCGATATCGGTAACCCGTTTTATCTCGAAATCTACAAGGGTGTGGAGGAAGCGGCCGGCGAAGCGGGTTTCAAGGTGCTGATGGGCGATGCTCGCAACGACGAGCACCGCGTGGCGACCCATATCGACATGGTGCGCCAGAAACATGCCGACGGCCTGATCCTGATGACTGGCCAGTTCCCGTCCGAGCTTCTCGATCAGGGCGATGCGCTGCCGCCGATTGTCATTGCGTCGGAGACGGTGCCCGGCCTCGCGCTGCCGACCGTCAAGGTCGATAACCGCGCCGCCTCCATCAACGCCATGCGCTACCTCATAGAGGCCGGACACAAAAGGATCGTGCATCTGGCCGGTCCCGTGCCGGAAAGTCTGGCGCAGGAGCGTTTCGACGGTTACCGCGATGCACTTGCCGAGGCCGATATTGCTTATGCCGACGAACTTGTTGTGACGGGCGATTACAGCATCGAGGCCGGCCGTCAGGCGATTGCAGGTCTTCTTGAAAATGGCATTGCCTTCACCGCGATCTTCGCATCGAGCGACCAGATGGCGATCGGTGCGATCAGCGAGTTGCGGGGCAGGGGCCTGTCGGTTCCGTCCGATGTCTCGGTCATCGGCTTCGACGACATCATCTTCGCCAATGCCTTCGAACCGCCGCTGACGACGGTGCGCCAGCCCCGGCAGGAGATGGGCCGCAAGGCCATGGCGCTGATGGTAGACCGGCTGAACGGCAAACGCACGGCCGAAACCATCGTGCTGGATACGGAACTGGTGGTGCGCGGCTCGGTCGCGCCCTGCCGCCCGCCGCACCGGTAGCGGCCAGTCGGAATTGTGAATGCAAGGAGTGTAAGGACATGAAGACGATCAAAGGCCCGGCGATTTTCCTCGCGCAATTTGTCGGGGACGAAGCCCCCTTCGACACGCTCGACAATCTCGGCCAATGGGCGGCTTCCCTCGGTTACAAGGGCATTCAGGTGCCGACCGATCCCAAGCTCTTCGATCTCGAGAAAGCCGCCGCCTCCAAGGGTTATTGCGACGATATCAAGGGCCGTCTCGCTGAGATAGGCGTCGAGATCACCGAGCTTTCGACACATATTCAGGGTCAGCTTGTGGCCGTTCACCCGGCCTATGATGAAATGTTCGACGGTTTTGCACCGGCCGAACTGCGCGGCAAACCGCAGGCGCGGCAGGAATGGGCGGTCAACCAGCTGAAGTGTGCGGCGAAGGCGTCGCAGCATCTTGGCCTCAAAAGCCATGCGACTTTCTCCGGTGCGCTCGCATGGCCGTTCGTTTATCCGTGGCCGCAGCGTCCGGCTGGTCTTGTCGAAATGGCCTTTGCCGAACTCGGCAAGCGCTGGACACCCATTCTCGACGCTTTCGAGGAGAATGGTGTCGATCTCTGCTATGAACTGCATCCGGGTGAGGATCTGCATGACGGCGTCACCTTCGAGCGTTTTCTTGACGCCACCGGCAATCATGCGCGCGCCAACATCCTCTACGATCCCTCGCATTTCGTGCTGCAGGCGATGGATTATCTCGATTTCATCGACATCTATCACGAGCGTATCCGCGCCTTTCACGTCAAGGATGCCGAGTTCAATCCGACGGGCCGCTCGGGTGTTTATGGCGGTTATCAGAGCTGGGTCGACCGGCCGGGACGTTTCCGTTCGCTGGGCGACGGGCACGTGGATTTCGGCGCAGTCTTTTCCAAGCTCACCCAATATGATTTCGACGGCTGGGCGGTGCTGGAATGGGAATGCGCGCTGAAGCACCCGGAAGACGGCGCGCGTGAGGGCGTAGCCTTCATTGAAAACCACATCATCCGCGTGACCGAGCGGGCTTTCGACGATTTCGCCAAAAGCGGCGTCGATGATGCCGCCAACCGTCGCCTTCTCGGACTTTGAAAGGGATAGCCATGTCCTCCGTTACAAAAAAATTCGATAGCCGCCGCATCCGTCTCGGAATGGTCGGCGGCGGTCAGGGCGCCTTTATCGGTGCGGTGCATCGCATCGCCGCCCGGCTGGATGACCGTTACGAACTCCTGGCCGGCGCGCTTTCCTCCGATGCGACGCGTGCTAGCGCTTCGGCAACGCTGCTCGGCATCGCGCCGGAGCGCTCCTATGCCTCGTTCGAGGAGATGGCGGCGGTTGAGGCCGGTCGTGAAGACGGGATCGAGGCGGTCGCCATCGTGACCCCCAACCACCTTCATTTCGCCCCGTCCAAGGCCTTTCTCGAGGCCGGGATCCACGTCATCTGCGACAAGCCGGTGACCGCGACACTGGAGGAGGCGAAGGAACTGGCCAAAATCGTCGGGGCATCCGACAGGCTGTTCATTCTGACGCATAATTACACCGGCTATGCCATGCTGCGGCAGATGCGGGAGATGATTGCCAGTGGCGATATCGGCAAGCTGCGTCACGTCCAGGCCGAATATGCGCAGGACTGGCTGACCGAAGCGGTTGAAAAGACCGGGGCGAAGGGCGCGGAATGGCGCACGGACCCCAGCCGCTCCGGCGCGGGCGGGGCAATCGGCGATATCGGCACGCACGCCTTCAACGCCGCCGCCTTCGTCACGGGCGAAATCCCCAGCAGCCTTTACGCGGATCTGACCTCCTTCGTGCCGGGCCGGCAGCTGGATGACAGCGCCAATATTCTCTTGCGTTACGAAAGCGGCGCCAAGGGCATGCTCTGGGCAAGCCAGATCGCGGTCGGCAATGAAAACGCCCTGTCGCTCCGGGTCTATGGCGATAAAGGCGGGCTTGAATGGCACCACCGCGTGCCGGATGAGCTGTGGTTCACGCCTTATGGGGAGCCGAAGCGGCTGATCACCCGCAACGGTGCGGGCGCGGGAGCTGCCGCCAACCGTGTTAGCCGCGTGCCGTCAGGGCACCCGGAAGGATATCTCGAGGGTTTTGCGACGATCTACCGCGAAGCCGCAGATGCAATCATCGCCAAAAGGGAGGGAAAAACAGCCGCCGGGGAGGTGATTTACCCCGGCATGGAGGACGGCCTTGCGGGTCTCGCGTTCATCGATGCCGCCGTTCGCTCCAGCCAGACCTCGACCTGGGTCAAAATCGACATCTAGGTCGCAGCCTATCGGAGGAGACGACCCAGGGCACCGGAGGCTGTGCCCGGCACCTGCCCGGTCAAGGAGACCGAGAAGGGTGGGCGTGTCGTCACATTGATCAAACGGAAAGGGAGTTACGCGTTTGAAAACGTTCAAGTCAAAACTTGCAGGCATGGCATTCGTCGTCGGACTGGCGGCCGGTTTCGCAAATCCGGTTTTTGCCGATGACAGCAAGACGCTGCCGATCGCCGCGCAGATGTACACCCTGCGCAATTCTGGAACGCTGGAAGAACAGCTTGCCATCCTCAACCGCGCAGGCGTTTCCGCCGTGGAAACGGTGGACATGCAGAAGGTCAGCGCCAGCGAACTGAACACGCTTCTCGAAAAGCACAAGATCAAGGTTATTTCTTCGCACGTGCCGATCGACAAGCTGCGCGGCAATCTCGACGAGGTCATCACCGAGCAGAAGGCCGTCGGCAATCCTGTCGTGACCGTGCCTTTCCTGAAGCCGGAAGACCGTCCGAAGGACGCCGCAGGCTGGACTGCCTTCGGCAAGGAGCTCGGCGGATATGCGGACAAACTGTCTGCGGCAGGCCTCTCCATGGCCTACCACAATCACGACTTTGAAATGGTCAAGTTCGACGGCAAGACCGCGCTGGAACTGCTGCTCGATGCCGCTGGCCCGAAACTGCAGGCCGAAGTTGATGTCGCCTGGGTGGCGCGCAGCGGCAATGATCCGGCCGAATTCCTCGGCACCTTGAAGGGCAAGGTTTTTGCCATCCACGCCAAGGACAATGCGCCTGCGGGAACGGCGGAAAACGAGCGCGGCTTTGCGACGCTCGGCACCGGCATTCTCGACTGGAAGACGATCCTGCCGGCGGCAAAACAGGCCGGCGCAAAATGGTTCATCCTTGAACACGACCTTCCGCTCGATGCCGAAGCCGTCGTGACCAAGGGCAATGCGTTCCTGAGCGAACGTCTTCCGACCATTCAGTAAACACTGCCAGTAAAACCAGAACCGCTCCCCGGCGGCCGGTTCGCCGGGGGCGCATGAGGTTCGACAGACACATAACCAGTTTCCGCCGCGTCGCGACGGGAAGCGCTTTGTCCTGTCGTTTTTTCCAAACTCATATCGGAGGAGTTATCATGGCAAACAATCATTATGATGCGATTGTTGTCGGCTCGGGCATCAGTGGAGGCTGGGCCGCAAAGGAACTCACGCAAAAGGGCCTGAAGGTCCTGATGCTGGAGCGCGGCCGCAACATCGAGCACATCACCGACTATCAGAATGCCGACAAGGAAGCCTGGGATTACCCCCATCGCAACCGCGCCACGCAGGAAATGAAGGCGAAATATCCCGTTCTCAGCCGCGATTATCTGCTGGAAGAGGCAACGCTCGGCATGTGGGCCGATGAGCAGGAAACACCCTATGTCGAGGAAAAGCGCTTCGACTGGTTCCGTGGATACCATGTCGGCGGCCGCTCGCTGCTCTGGGGACGCCAGACCTATCGCTGGTCGCAGACGGATTTCGAGGCCAATGCGAAAGACGGCATCGCCGTCGACTGGCCGATCCGTTATGAAGACGTCTCACCCTGGTATGATTATGTCGAGCGCTTCGCCGGCATTTCCGGCAGCCGCGAGGGGCTAGACATTCTCCCTGACGGCGAATTCCTGCCGCCCATTCCGCTCAATTTCGTGGAGCAGGATGTGGCCAGCCGGCTGAAGAAAGCGTTCAAGGGCACGCGCCACCTCATCAATTCGCGCTGCGCCAACATTACCCAGGAACTTCCCGATCAGGAGCGCACGCGCTGTCAGTTCCGCAACAAGTGCCGGCTGGGCTGTCCCTTCGGCGGCTATTTCAGCACGCAGGCGTCCACCCTGCCTGCGGCGGTCGCCACCGGCAATCTCACTTTGCGGCCTTTCTCCATCGTCAAGGAAATCCTCTACGACAAGGACAGGAAGAAGGCGCGCGGTGTCGAGATCATCGACGCAGAAACCAACCTGACCTATGAATACACCGCCGACATCATCTTCCTGAACGCCTCGACGCTGAACTCGACATGGGTGCTGATGAATTCGGCCACCGATGTCTGGGAAGGCGGGCTTGGCAGCAGCTCCGGCGAACTCGGCCACAACGTGATGGACCACCATTTCCGCATGGGTGCGACAGGCCAGGTGGAAGGTTTCGACGACTTCTACTTCAAGGGCCGTCGTCCGGCGGGTTTCTACATTCCGCGTTTCCGCAATACCGGCGACGACAAGCGCAAATATCTGCGTGGTTTCGGGTATCAGGGCTCGGCCAGCCGTTCGCGCTGGGAACGGGAAATCGCCGAGCTCAATATCGGAGCCGATTACAAGGAAGCGCTGACCGAACCGGGCGGCTGGACCATCGGCATGACCGCTTTCGGCGAAATGCTGCCCTATCACGAGAACCGCGTGAAGCTCGATCATGAGAAGAAGGACAAATGGGGCCTGCCTGTCCTCTCCATGAATGTCGAGATGAAGCAGAACGAACTCGACATGCGCGAAGACATGGTCAATGACGCCGTCGAGATGTTCGAGGCGGTCGGCATCAAGAACGTCAAACCCTCCAGGGGCAGCTATGCACCCGGCATGGGCATTCACGAAATGGGAACGGCCCGCATGGGGCGTGACCCGAAAACCTCCGTCCTCAACGGCAACAACCAGGTCTGGGATGCACAGAACGTCTTCGTGACTGATGGTGCCTGCATGACCTCGGCTTCCTGCGTCAACCCGTCTTTGACCTACATGGCGCTGACGGCGCGTGCAGCCGAATTTGCCGTTTCCGAACGCAAGAAGGGGAACCTGTGATGAACAGACGCGAACTGCTGAAACTGATAGCCATTGCCACCGGCCTTCCGCTGATCGGCGCGGATGTCCTGACGGCCGCGGAAAATGCTGCCAAGCCTGCCGGCGCTGGCCATGTCTTTACACCGGAGGAAATCCGCTTTCTGGACGAAGTGGCGGAGACCATCATTCCGCGCACTTCCACGCCCGGTGCGAAGGATGCCGAAGTGGGTGCATTCATGGCCGTCTATGCGGCTGATTGCTACACCGACGAGCAGCGAACGCTCTTCCTTTCGGCAATTTCCGACATCGAGAAGCGCAGCCAGACCGAACACAAGAAGGCCTTTCTGGAGCTGACGGCGGAACAGCGGCAGGCGCTACTTTCGGCGCTGGACAAGCAGGCCAAGGCGGAACAGACACCGGCGAAACCGCATGCCTTTACGCTGGTCAAACAACTGACGCTGCTCGGCTTCTTCACGTCGAAGATCGGGGCCACGGAAGTTCTCGTCTACGACGAGATTCCCGGTGGTTTCGAAGACCGCATTTCCTACAAGAGGGGCACGCCTGCCTGGGGCACGACCTAAAGAGAGAACTGTTGGCCCGTCCGCATTTGTGGACGGGCCACACTCAAGCGGCAAGACAAGGATGACATGATGCGCAATATAATAATCATCGCGGCGGCAATGGTCGCCGCAAGCGCCATTCCCGCTCTCTCCGAGGGTGATGTTGCCAAGGGGGAGGCGGTCTTCAAGCGCTGTTCCGCCTGTCACGCCATCGGCGAGGGTGCGAAAAACAGGATCGGCCCACAGCTTAACGGCATCATTGGCCGTGCGGCGGGCGGCGTGCCTGACTATACTTATTCGAGTGCGATGAAAAAAGCGGGCGAGGACGGTCTCGTCTGGACGCCGGAGGAATTGCGGGATTTCCTGAGCGCGCCAAAAAAGAAAATACCCGGAAACAAGATGGCGCTGGCCGGCATCAGCAAGCCGGAAGATCTGGACAATCTCATCGCCTATATTGAAAGCGCGGCCTCAAAGCCGGTTGAGTGAGAGCCGGGGGCTACCCAGTCGAGGCCCGCCCTTGGCGAAGGCCAAGCACATGGAGGCGGGCGCCTCCACTCTACACCTGGCTGGCTTCGCCTTCCGCCCGCTGGGCAAGGCCCGGCAGATTGCAGACCAGAAGCTTCTGCCGCCCGCCCTGCACCAGCCCCTTGGTCTCCCAGCTGCTGAGAATGCGCGAAACGGTGTGCAGCGTCGTGCCGGTCATTTCGGCGATATCCTGACGCGAAATCGGGAAGTCGATACGGATGCCGTCCACCTCCTTGCGGCCCGCCTGCTGCGAAAGGCGCAGCACTGCATGGGCCACCCGGCGCTCCACTTCCTGCGTCGACATTTCGCGGATGCGCGTATGGGCTTCCTCGAGACGCTGGCCGATGGTCTGCATGGCTGAGACGGCAAGATGCGGGTTCTGCTCGACGAATTGCGGCCAGAGATCCGTCTGCCAGGACAGGATCACGCTTTCGGCAGCCGTCGTTGCGGTGCCGGGATAATCGGCCCGCTGCAGCGCCCTTGCGAAACCGAAGAGATCGCCGGGATGCACCACGCGCACGATGATCTGCTGACCGTCATGGGTCACCTGCGTTACCTTCAGGCGGCCGTGGATGAGCAGGAAGAAATGCGTGGCCGGCCGGCCCTGCTCGAAAATGGCTTCGCCCGCCGGCACGAGCCGGGATGTGGCGTGGGTCAGCAGTCCGTCCAGCTCATCGTCGGCCATCTTGGCAAACAAGGCCAGCGACCGGATGACGCTTCGGTCAATCTTCACTTGCACCCTCTCCGGTGGTCGGCCGCCGCCACGGTTCCCGCAATGGGCAATCGGGTATCGGCCTTTTCTGTATCTTCACAATACAGCACTATCACCGGTGGAAGAAGATCAAATGATATAAATCAACTAATTGTTTTAATTGACGATTATCAAGAAATCAGAGCGGCTGCGCGAAGCTTTTCGAGAAGCGGCGCATACCAGCGCGTATCCTTCACGAGCCGGAAACCGAGATTATCAGGCGGCACGCCGACCGCGCAGCCGCCGCTTTTCGGGTTTTTAACGAAGGCGCTCATCGCCGCACGGTGTTTTCCCGAAGCGACGGGAATACCGCAGGAGGCGACGATATCCAGCATTTCGCCATCCGTGCCAAGCGTCACACGCCGGCTGCAGCTCGAGGTCCATTCCCAGACATTGCCGCCGAAATCGGCAAGGCCATATTCGTTTTCGCCGAAGCTGCCATAGGATTGCGGAACGGGATTGCCCGAGGCCTTGCGGCTGGTCTGCCGCTCGTAGTCCGCCAGCCAGCGCAAGGCCGGGTTTTCACTATCGGCAGCTACGCCAAGCGTCTCGTCAGGAAAAAGCGAGCCGGCGGCGAAGGCCAGTTCAGTATCACTCGGCAGGCGCCAGGTGGTGCCCGTCCGCTCGCTCAGCCATGCGGCATAGGCGTGGGCATCATCCTGGCTGATGCCGGTTGCCGGTATCTCGCCGCCGACCGCAGCGGCAAAGCCGGGTTCCGGCTGCTGGCAGCCGCCTTCGGCGACGCAGCGCGCATAATCCGCGCTCGACACCTGATATTTCATGATCGTCAGATTTTGCCGCATCGTTACGTCGACCATCGGGCCATCGACGGCATAACCATTGCGGAAATATTCGCCTTCCGCCCGGTAGGTGAAACTGCCAGCAGGCACGGTAACGACCTGCGGCGGCGCCATGGCTGCGCGCGGATCAGTGTCGCTGCGGATGATCCCTGACTGGAAACCGATCGCCGTCGCGAGCAGCGTGGCAAGCGAGAGCGGCAAAAGGAGCGAGACGGCATTTGGAAAATGGCTGTTGCCGGGAATGCCCATGGGAACCTGCCTGCGTTTTGGGAACGCCAAAGTTCGGGCCTGCCTTCAGGCCGTAGAGAGCAGAAAGGAAGCGCGCCGCACTCTGTTGGCGGCGGCGCGCTTCCGGGCGCGTTAGATGCTCGACGGAGCGAGCACCGCTTGCATCAGGCTGTTGTTCCACTCACCCGTCACCTTGAAGTGGGCCGCCGCGCCCAGCTCGAAGGCTTCAATGAGGTTGTGGTTGACATAGGCATAGATGCCGGGCTGCTCGAAGGTATAGAAGGCCGCGCCCGCCGTGCCGCCGGGGATGAACCAGGTTTCCTGGTCGAGATCCGGCGGGTTGCGGAATTTGCCCGTCGCCCAGACATAATCGCCATGGCCGCCGATGAGGTGCGGGCGGGTATCGCGGTTCGCCTGCGAATGCACGATCAGCACCTTTTCGCCCACGGCGGCCTGAAGGGCGTGTTCCCCCGTCAGGGCGCCGACTGCGCCGTTAAAGACGATGTGGCTTGGCGTCAGCTTGCGCATGACTTCCAGCGTATCGGCCATGGCGTCGCCGGCGCTTTCATATTTCTTGAAATTGCCGTTCTCGTCGCGGGGGATGTAGAAGTCCTGTTCGCCGACATAATAGACCTTGTCATAAACAAGCTCCTTGCCGTGGCCGTCCGTCAGGCCCTCGCGCGGCAGCACCATGATCGCGCCATTCATGCCCGAGGTAACGTGCCACGGTACCATGCCGGGAGGTGCGCAGTGATAGACGAAGACGCCGGCCTTGGTGGCCTTGAACCGCAGGATCGCCTTTTCACCGGGGTTGACGATGGTGAGCCCGCCGCCGCCGAGCGCGCCGGTGGCCGAGTGGAAATCGATATTGTGCTGCAGCTCATTGGTATCGGGGTTGATGAGGGTCAGTTCGACATAGTCGTCCTTATGCACCACCATCAAGGGGCCGGGAACCGAGCCGTTGAACGTCATGGCGTGGACCTCGGTGCCCTTGTCGTCGAGGACCATTTTCTGTTCCTTGATCGTCAAGGTGAACTCGACGATCTTCGGTCCGCCTTCGGCTTTCTGCGTGTGGGCATGCACGAATGGCGGCTTGACGAGATCAACCTTTACGCGAGGAAGCGCTGCAATCTCCGCGCTCGTCAATGGCTTGGCTGCGGCCTTCTTTTCCTCTGCCGCGCTCGCCGCCGATGGTATGACCATGGGGGCTACAGCCCCTGCAAATGCTGCGCCTGCGAGAATATTACGCCGTGTGATGTGGAAGGTTTCCGTCATCATATTTCTCCTGTCCCTCTTAGGGCAGAGCATGCTTCGCTCTGTCACAGCATTTGTAGCGGAGGGGCGGAAATACAATTTGAGATGGAGCAAACTGCGCGTCGGGCCACCTGCGACATTTTGGCAGGCGGTTACGACTTCATGCGGAGGCGTCGCACCTCCTCTTTGCCTGTTCGCAAAGAAGCGAGACGGGCTTGCGCCTAGACATATGTCAAGACCAAACGAGGAGCATTATAATGAGTGGTAGCCAAACCGTTCTCACCGAAGGGCGCAGCCGGCCAAAGGGCGGCATTCCAAGGGGGCTGGCACGCACCGGCCCGGTTATCTTTTCTTACGGCTTCCGGCCATTTTTCCTCGGCGGCGCCATCTGGGCCATCGTGGCGATGGTGTTGTGGATTGCAGCCCTTTCCGGCCTTGTCGACATCGGCGGAGATTACGGTGCGCCGAACTGGCATGCCCATGAGATGCTGTTTGGTTTCGCTTCGGCGGTGCTGGCCGGCTTTCTACTGACGGCTGTGCCGAACTGGACAGGGCGGCTGCCGGTGTCGGGCAAACCGCTGGTATGGCTGTTTGCGCTCTGGTGCGCGGGCCGGATTTTTCTGCTCGTGCCGGACACGGTGGGCGTGGTCACCGCTGCAGCCGTTGACGGGCTGTTCCTGCCGGCACTTCTCACGATCTGCGCGCGCGAGGTCATTGCCGGGCGCAAGTGGAAGGACCTCAAAGTGCTGGGTGGGCTATTGGCGCTTTCCATTGCCAATATCATTTTCCATGTGGCGGCGATTGAAGGCGACCTGAGCCAGATGGCGACCCGCCTTGCCGTTTCGGCCTACACCGTGCTCGTCATTATCGTCGGCGGCCGGATCGTGCCGAGTTTTACCCGCAACTGGCTGAACCGTTTCGGCCGCACGGATTTCCCCGTGCCCTATAACGGCTTCGACACCGCCGCCATCCTCACCGGCATCGCGGCGCTGGCCGTCTGGACGGTAGAGCCCGAGAGCATGGTGGCCGTGCCCACGGCACTTCGGGCAGCTTTCTTGCACGCCGTGCGTCTCATCCGCTGGCGCGGCTGGACAACCTGGCCTGAGCGGGTGCTAGTGGTGCTGCATGTGGCCTATGTCTTCATCCCCGCCGGTTTCATCGCCATTGCGCTGGCGGCTCTGGATGTCATGGACACGCGGTCCGTCCTGCACATCTTCACTGTCGGCGTCATCGGCTGCATGATGCTTGCGGTCATGACGAGAGCAAGCCTTGGCCACACCGGACGCAAGCTTGCGGCCAGCAGGGTCACTATTGCCGCTTATGTGGCGCTGATCGCCTGCGCGCTGCTGAGACCTACAGCCGAGTTCTTCCCCGGCGCCATGATGCATCTTTACGCCTGCTCGGCGCTTCTCTGGATCGTGGGTTTCGGTCTCTTCTGCGTTGAATATGGGCCGATACTGATGCGTGAGCGCAAACCGCTGAAAGCGTAGTCGGGTTCGTTGCTAAACCGCCAAAACGAAACGCCCCGGAAGCAATTTCCGGGGCGTTTCGTTATCGAGGATACCCGATGGTTTAATGTGCACCGGCCCCGGCGCGGATGAAGATGCGAAACGCCGTGCGCGCCTCGTCGAAATTGCCGGCCCATTGATGGCCCCGGGCCAGAAGCTCCGGGTAGAGGAAGGTCGGTTCCTGCGGCATCAGCACGAAGATCACGGCACCCGGGGGAAGACGGTCAAGTGCGGCAAGCGTACGGCTCGCCTGACCCCCGGTCGCCTCGTCGCTGAGATCGAGATAGATGACCGGGTCTGGCCATATCTGCGGCTCTTCGGCATTGCCCGCAAGCGCCGGCGAAACGGAAATCTGCTCGGCTTCACTGGATTGCGGCGTAAACAGCACTTCCCAGTCGCCGCCGCCGATTTCCCGGACCTGATGGTTGAAACCGCGCTCGGCCATGACCTTGAACAACGGAACGGGCCGGAAGGTGGCCAATAATCGCAGCGCCTCACCCGGCGCAAGCCCGGCCACGGCTTCCATGATTGCCGGAAAGGGCTCGCCGCCGCTCTGCAAGAGCGGCCGGACATCGAGTTCCCTGATCATTTCCGTCATTGCTTCACCTCGTTAGTCGGCTGGCGGCGGCATGAGCCGTCCGCCAGAGGTCTTTTCACCATGCCGCAGGCGCTGGGGTCAATGCTCGGATCCGCAGCAGCATTCGCAGCCGGACATATCGTCCTCGGAACCTTCGG
The DNA here is from genome assembly GCF_001541315.1 of Agrobacterium tumefaciens str. B6. Classification (GTDB taxonomy): domain Bacteria; phylum Pseudomonadota; class Alphaproteobacteria; order Rhizobiales; family Rhizobiaceae; genus Agrobacterium; species Agrobacterium radiobacter. Next base: position 100,289 of record NZ_LMVK01000013.1, read on the forward strand.
CCTGTTCTTCCAGCCGGCCGATATCGAGACGCCAGACTTCAGGACCCTGTTCGAGATATTCCCAGCCGAATTCACCGGGGAAATTGGTGGCAAGCTGATAAAGCAGCGGACGGGGATCATGATCGCTGGTGATCTGCAGCGATTGCCCTTGAGCCAATGCGCCGAGCGCGCCGAAAATGCGCGGATGGCGTTCGCGGTGCGGAATGATGCGCACATCGATATTGGTTGCAGTTTGGGCTTCGGACATAGGCTGGCTCCACGGCCGCGGATGAAACTATGTCCGGCGGTGCGGCCGGCCGGCGGACTGGAAAAACCTATCCGCCGTGCGGTTGGGAGACATTGTCGCCGCGCAAATAAACCTGAGATTCGTCAGGTCTGTTTGCGCGACAGGCTTCAGCCGGCAAGGCTGCGATAGATTGCCGGCAGCGCCGATGGCAGCTTCGCTATCCTGCTGACGATGGCATAACCGTTCTGGCCGAACATGGCCGGAATATAGGATTGCGCCTTGCTGTCGACAGTCACCCCGAAGACGCTGACGCCCGAGCGTCTTGCCTCGGAAACGGCACGGCGGCTGTCCTCGATGGCGAAGCGACCTTCATAATGATCGACATCGTTCGGCTTGCCATCCGTCAGCAACAGAAGCAGCTTGCGGCGCTCGGGTCTTTCATGCAGCTTGGCGCTGGCATGGCGGATGGCGGGCCCGATGCGGGTGTAGAAGCCGGGTTTCAGCGCCGCGATGCGACGCTCGATAGTGTGGCCCATCGGCTCATCGAAATCCTTCACCGTCTCCACCCGCACCCAGGAGCGGCGGCGTGAGGTGAAGGTCAGGATCGAGTGACTGTCACCGCAGGCGGAAAGCCCGTGGGCAAGCACCAGCAGCGCTTCCTTTTCCACGTCCAGCACTCGGCGATTGTTGAACCAGGCGTCGGTCGACAGCGATACGTCGACGAGGATCGTCACGGCAAGATCATGCGCCTGCGGACGGCTTGCCATATGAATGCGGTCGCTGCCCTGTCCGCCGGCGGCGATGTCGCTTCTGGCGCGCACCACCGCGTCAAGATCGAGATCGTTGCCGTCAAGCTGGGCTCGCAGCATTTCGTGACGTGGCCTCAGTACCTCGAACTGCCGCCTGACCCGGCGGATAAGGCTCTTGGTGTCCGGGTCGGGTTCCGGTGCCGTCTCAGCACCCTTCGCACGGGAGGCGATGACCCGGCAATGGTCGGCGAGGTAGGTGCCACTGCGATAATCCCATTCTGGATAGGTCAGTTCCGCCGTCAGCGGCGTATGATCCAGCGCTTCGGGCGGCAGGTCGAGATCGAAGCGGAAGCGGGCGGAAGGCCGTCCCTTTCTTTCTCCCAGCGTCATGTCGTCCAACTCGTCGGCCGCACTGCCGTCGGCATCGTCGCTGTCGTCACCGGGACGGTCGACATTGACCATCTCGGCCATGGCAAGGATCTTTTCGAAACGGTTGAGGATGAAGGGGCTTCGCTCGGTCTGCCGGTTCTCCGCCTTTTCACGCACGGCGATATGGCGGGCTGCTTCCGCCCCCTGCGGCGCCGCGCTCGCTGCCGGCTGGTCTTCGCCCTGCCGCGCCTCGGAGGTTTCGCGCAGCAGCGTGTCCGGCCAGAGCGGAACCGGCAGCATGGGCAGGTAGCGCGGCGGCGCTTTGACCGGGAAGCCGGCGGGCGGTGTGTGGCCCTCGATCCCCGCCGCTTCCGCCAGCATGGAGAGCACTCGTTGTTCCACCTGCTGCTCGGCCTGCGGCAGCGGCCGCTTCTGGCGCACCGCGAGCAGGGCAGCGCAAAGCCGCCGATAACGGGTCTTCATTCCGGGGAAGGCACGGATGACAGCTTCCGCCAGTTCTGCGGCGCGGTCGAGCCGGGCAAGATCGTTGCGCAGCGGGTCGGCGACCATGACCGGTTGAAGCGGCATCATCGCCATGGCGGCCGCGAGCCAGAGATAGAGATCGCGGTTGAGGCGGCGGTCGGGAAACAGATCGAGCACCGGCGGCAGCATCAGCGTGGCGTGATCGCGGCCGGGCTGGGCCAGTTTCTCCTCGCCAAGGCCCATGCGCTGGCGAAGCCTCAGCCGGTGCTTGGAGGTGCGCGCGCGCGCCGGGGCGATCTGCACCGCATGTTCACCGCCAAAACCGCGGAAACAGATGGCCAGCACGGCCTGCATGTCCTCCAGCTTCACGGCATGATCTGGAAAGCGCAGCCATGTGCCGGTTTCGCCGATCAGCCTGTGCCAGGCGCGGCCGACGGTTTCTTCCAGTTCCAGAAAGTCCAGCATGGTTTATCCTCATGGCATCGGGCCGGAATGCGCGGGCCTCGCCGCGCATTCCGATATGGATATAAATGCGCCCTATCGGATGATCGCATCCGCGACTTCATGCAGCGCGGCCTTCACGTCAGGCCCGTCGGTCCGCGGCTCGATCATCGCCGCGCGCACGGCCTGGCGGGCGGGAAGGCCGGTATCGATGAGGCTGGCGCAATAGACGAGCAGGCGGGTGGAGACGCCCTCTTCCAGATCGTGGCCTTTCAAGCCGCGCAGCCGGTGGGCGAGATCGACGAGCGGCTCGACATCGCGCGCATCGAGCCCGCTTTCATGCGAAACGACGGCGATTTCCTGTTCCTTGGGCAGAAAGTCGAATTCAATGGCGACGAAACGCTGGCGGGTGCTGGGGTTCAGGCTTTTCAGCAGGTTCTGGTAGCCGGGATTGTAGGACACGACGAGCATGAAGCCGGAGGGCGCTTGCAGAACCTCGCCGGTGCGCTCCAGCGGCAGGATGCGGCGGTCGTCGGTAAGCGGATGCAGCACGACGGCCACATCCTTGCGCGCCTCGACGATCTCGTCGAGGTAACATATGCCGCCCTGGCGCACCGAGCGTGTCAGCGGGCCGTCAATCCACACGGTTTCACCGCCTTTCAGCAGGTAACGGCCGGTCAGGTCGGCGGCGGCAAGGTCGTCGTGGCATGAAACTGTCGAAAGCGGCAGGCCGAGTTTCGCCGCCATATGGCTGACGAAACGGGTCTTGCCGCAGCCTGTCGGGCCTTTCAGCAGAAGCGGCAATTGCCGCACCCAGGCGCTTTCGAACAACACGCATTCATTGCCGAGCGGCGTGTAGAAGGGGGCATCCGGCAGGGGCGGCGGTGTCGGGCGGAAGAGGGTGTTCATGGTCATCTCCATGTTTGATGGTAAGGAACCGGCTCTCCGGGGGAAAAGGAGAGCCGGTCCGTTTTCTCATTCGGCGGGCTGCACGAGGCGGGCAACGTCACCCTGTTTTTCTTTGCCCGGGACCAGGATTGCCCAGATGAACATGGCCGCCGAAATGAGAACCGCGAAACCCGAGCCGAGGCGGATCCAGTAGAAGATCGCCAGATGGTCCTGCACATCCATGAAGCTTTCGCCCATGACGCGCTGCAGCTGGATCTGCACCACGCCGGCAAAGGTCAGTGCGAAGGTCATCACCGACATGGCCGTGCACATCACCCAGAAGCTCGTCATCGAAAGCCACTGATTGTAAGGCGCGCGCTTTCGCATTTCCGGCACGGCATAGGCCATCATGGCGAGGTTCAGCATCACATAGGCGCCGAAGAAGGCGAGGTGTCCGTGAGCAGCGGTGAGCTGCGTGCCGTGGCTATAGTAATTCACCGACGACAGCGTATGCAGGAAGCCCCAGACGCCGGCACCGAAGAAGGCCATGACCGAGCAGCCGATCGACCAGAGCAGTGCCGCGCGGTTCTCATGCTTGCGGCCGGCCTTCCAGGTCATGACGAAGGTGAAGATGACCATGGTGAAGAAGGGGGCCACTTCCAGCGTCGAGAAGAGCGAGCCGATCCATTGCCAGTAACCGGGCGCGCCGATCCAGTAATAGTGGTGTCCGGTGCCGAGGATGCCCGAGAAGAGGGCAAGGCCGACGATGACATAGAGCCATTTTTCCACCACTTCGCGGTCGATGCCGTTGAGCTTGATCATCAGGAAGGCGAGGATCGAGGCCATGATCAGTTCCCACACGCCTTCCACCCAAAGATGGATGACGTACCACCAGTACATCTTGTCGAGCGCCAGGTTCATGGGATTGTAGAAGGCGAAGAGGAAGAAGATCGCCAGACCCCAGAGACCGAAGAGCAGGATGTTGATAACAGTGGTCTTGCGACCCTTCAGCGCCGTCATGGTGATGTTGAACAGGAACATCAGGACGACGAGGACGATGCCGACCTTGATGGCGAAGGGCTGCTCGAGGAATTCGCGGCCTTCATGGATGCGGAACATATATCCGACCACTGCAACGGCTGCGGCCACCAGAAAGATCCAGAACTGCGCGATGGCGAGTTTCGGGCTGTAAAGCTCCGTTTCCGTCTCTTCCGGCAGCAGGTAGAAGGTCGAGCCCATGAAGCCCATCAGCAGCCACACCACAAGGGCGTTGGTGTGGATCATGCGCACGATGTTGAAGGGCAGAAGCTCGGAAAGCGTATTGGGCAGCACGTAGATCGTGGCGGCGACGACGCCGAACAGGATCTGCGCCACGAACAGCCCGATTGCGCCGTAAAAATACAGCATGGCGACTTTTTGTGTCTGGTATTTCATCTCGTCATCTCCTTGCCGTCCACCTCAACCTGCCTCGTTCGGCGGCCAGTTCTGCGTCTTGATCCGGCTCGTCCATTCGAGGAAGTCGACGAGATCATCGAGCTCCTGTTCGGTGAGATTGAACTGCGGCATCTGGCGTCGGCCCTCGATGCCGGTGGGCTGGGCGGCCATCCAGCCCTTGATGGAATCGCGCGCCGCTTGCTTGTCTTCCACGCCGCCATAGCGCTTCCAGACATTGCCGAGTTCAGGCGCGAAATAGGCGCCTTCACCGAGCAGCGTGTGACAGTTGATGCAGGAATTTTTCTCCCACACGTGCTTGCCGCGTGCGACGCTTTCCGTCAGCGTGCTTTCATCCGTCGAGGTGGTGCGCATGTAATAATGGCTATGGGCGGTCAGCCCGACGAATATGACAAAGAAGAAGATGGAGCCGCCGTAAAAGACGTTTCGCGCTCCTGTTTTGGTCAGGCGTTCTGCCATGCCAATGGTCCTTTCCATCCGGAAGACCGCTTATGCGGACTGGCTTGATCGAACCCTCATGCCGGGATTTGCCAGCTGGCTGGCGGAATGCGGTGGGGCCTGAACCCTTTCTAGCCGTTGGCCGCGGGCGTTCTTTGCCTTTTGGCAAACAACGGGAGAGGTGGTGCCGCTGGCCTTTTCAGAGTGACAAAATGCCCTGGACGAATGCCCGCAAAAGGGCTGCGGCGGCGAAGATGGCGGGCCATGCCAGAAGGGCGGCGCGCAGCAGGCCGTGCTCTTCGCGAAAGCCCAGAAAGTCGTCGATGACGCGTCTGGATTTCATGAGCGCGAAAAGCAGCATCAGGCAGGCGGCTGCGACCGGCGGCAGAAACGCCGCCTTCCACGATGTGACGACGGCTGTGCCGGCGAGAACGAGAATGGCGAGTGCTGCGAAGCTTCTTGCAAGCTGGCGGGAGGTGCGATGGATCATGATGTCAAACCAGATAAACGACGGGAAAGATGACGATCCAGACCAGATCGATGACATGCCACAGCGTCGTCACCAGCGTGATGTTCTCGTTTTTCGGCCAGCAGGCCACGATGAACAGCAGGATCGCCACGAAGACGACATGCAGCAGGTGGAAGCCGGTGAGCAGGAAATAAAGCTCGAAGAATGCGCCATAGGCGGGATCGGACGCGAAGGCGATTTCGGTGGAATATTCATAGAGCTTCACACCAACGAAAGCTAAGCCCAGAAGGCCGGCAAGGACAAGCGCCCGCCTTTTGCCCGGCAGCGCGGTGTGACGGCTGGCCGCCACGGCCGCCTGCCAGCCGCTCGCCAGCAATATAAGCGTATTGAGACCGGCAAGCTGCGGCTGCAGATGCTGGCGCGCGGCGGCGAATGCATCGGGATTGAGGGCGAAGGCGATGATGTATGCGCCGGTCAAAGCGCCGAAGGCGGCAAGTTCGCTCCAGACCAGAATCCACAGGAGCAGATTTCCGCTTTCCTCTTCCGTATTTGTCGCCATGGCCTTGTCCGTAATTGTAAAACAGCAAGCCACGCTTAGGCGTCCTCAAACCCCGCTTCTTTGCGGTCGGTCAAAGAAGGGAGCGCGCAAAGCCCTATTGTCCTGACAAAGCGCAACTCTGGAAAATGGAGCTTCCCATGAACGACGCACAGGTCGGGCTGATTGTCGCAACCCCTGTTATCATTGGCTTTGCGGTACTGTTGTACCGTATGGGAGTATTACAGCGCATGGGCGCGGTTTCCGCCGTTCTTGCCTCCGTGGCGATTGCGTCGGTGCTGTTCCTGAACCAATGAGAAGACAGTCGCATGCTTGAACTTGTCGCCGCTCTTTCGCTTTTCGTGGCACTGCATTCCATTCCCGCCGTGCCGGCCGTGCGCGGCCGGCTGATTGCGGCCATCGGCAGGCCCGCTTATTTCGGTGCCTATTCCGTGGTCTCGCTTCTGACGCTGGCATGGGTTTTTTATGCCGCGCTGTCCGTCGATTACATTCCGCTCTGGGATGTCGCGCCCTGGCAGGCGCATGTCACGTTTCTGGCAGCACCGCTCGGCCTGTTTTTCGTGCTGGCAGGCCTCCTCAGCGTCAATCCGCTCTCCATTTCCGTACGGCAGGGGCAGAGACCGGGCGCAATCGTGCGCATCACGCGCCATCCGGTGCTTGTCGGTTTTTTGTTCTGGTCGCTGGGGCATGTCGTGCCGAATGGCGACCTGCGCTCCGTTATTCTCTTCGGCGGCTTTGCGCTGTTTTCTCTCGGCGGAATGGCCATGACCGAAAAACGCGCGCGGAAAAGACTGGGCGATGCGTGGAGCGCGACGGCTGCCGGCAGCGCAACGGTTCCCTTCGCAGCAATCCTCTCCGGCAAAACGCGCCTCGCCGTGGACGGGCCGATGCTGCTTGCTGTGGCGCTGACGGCGTTGACGATCTGGTGGCTGCTAGCAGGTGGCCATGCTGCGCTCTTCGGCGCGGACCCTATGGCCTATCTCTGATCGCTCAGGGCGCTTTCACAACATGTGGCTGCCATATCGTCGCCTGCGGCGCGGAAGCGATACCGAGCTGATCAATGGCGCGAGCGGCCATCTGGTCGACAATATCGGCGATGCTTTGCGGTCTGTTGTAAAAGGCCGGAACCGGCGGCATGACGGTGGCGCCCGCTTCCGTCACCGCGCACATGTTGCGCAGATGGATGAGATGCAGCGGCGTCTCGCGTGTCATCAGGATCAGCTTCCGGCGTTCCTTCAAATGCACATCGGCGGCGCGGGTGAGAAGATTGTCCGAAAACCCGGTTGCAATGGCCGCAAGTGTGCGCATGGAGCAGGGCGCAACGATCATGCCGGCTGTCGGGAAAGAGCCGCTGGCAATTGCCGCGCCGATGTCATCGACGGCGTGATTGACACTGGCGAGCGACAACATCCGCCCCATGGCTTGCGCACCTTCCTCATGCAGCACGGTGCGTCTGGCCGATTGCGACAGGACGAGATGGATTTCGACGCTTTTCATCCCGGCGAGGCGTTCGACGATGCGCAGCGCAATGGCGGCACCCGAGGCGCCGGTAACGCCGACCACGACGCGGCACGGAGTCATGGCCGCTCTCCAAGGCCGAGATCACGCCATATCAGATCGACTTTCGCGATCACGTCAGGTGTCATGGACAGCACGCGGCCCCATTCGCGCTCCGTCTCCGGCGGCAGCTTGCGGGTGGCATCCAGCCCCATCTTGCCGCCGAGCCCGGCTTTCGGCGAGGCGAAGTCGAGATAATCAATCGGCGTGTCGTCGATGATCGTTGTATCGCGCGAGGCGTCGAAACGGGTGGAGAGCGCCCAGACGACGTCCGCCCAGTTGCGCACATCAATATCGGGATCGACCAGGATGATGAGTTTTACATAGCTGAACTGCGGCAGCATCGACCAAAGGCCCATCATCATCCGTTTTGACTGCCCCGGATATCGTTTGTCGATCGAAGCGACCATCACGCGGTAGGAACAGGCCTCCGGCGGCATCCACAGATCGACGATTTCCGCAAATTGTCTTTTGACGAGCGGCAGGAAAATCTCGAGCATGGCTTCGCCGAGAACCGAGGGTTCATCCGGCGGCCGGCCGGTATAGGTGGAAAGATAGATCGGCTCGCGGCGCATGGTGATTGCCGATAGCGTCATGACCGGAAAGGGTTCGACGGAATTATAATAGCCGGGATGGGCGCCGTAAGGGCCTTCCAGCGCCGTTTCCGTTACTGAGACGGTTCCTTCCAGCACGATCTCGGCATTGGCGGGCACCGGCATCGGCACGGGCAAGGCTCTGGCGGTGCGGCTTTTCGGGCCGCGCAACAGGCCGGAAAAGCCAAGCTCGCCGCTATGTTCGGGGAGCGGCATGACGGCGGCGAGGATGGTGGCGGGATCAGTGCCGATGGCGACGGTAACGGGCATATCCAGCCCGCGCGCCTGCCACAGCCGGTGGTGATGTGCCCCGCCACGATGAGCCAGCCAGCGCATGATCACCCTGTCCGGCCCAAGCGTCTGCATGCGGGAGATGCCGACATTGATATCGTCGGGATCATCAGGCGAACGGGTGATGACCAGCGGCCAGGTGATGAGCGGGGCCGGTTCGCCCGGCCAGCACCATTGCACCGGCAGGTGGGCAAGGTCGACTGCATTGCCCGTCAGCACCCTTTCCTGCACCGGCGCGCGGGAGACGTTGCGTGGCCGCGTGGAAAGTGCTGCCCGGAGCAAAGGCAGCTTGCTCCAGGCCTCTGCCATGGTTTTCGGCGGCCGCGGCTCGCGCAATTCTGCCAGCTTCACGCCAAGCGTGGGCAGGCCGCCCGTTTCCAGCCCGAGCCCCCATTCGATGCGTTGACGCGTGCCGAACAGATTGGCAAGCAGCGGCATCTCCCGCACCTTGCCCTCGTGGTCGACGGGTTGCTCGAACAGCAGCGCCGGCCCGCCCTCGGCGAGTACGCGGCGGTGGATTTCGGTGATCTCGTGCACCAGCGAGACCGGTTGGCGGATTCGCCGCAGCTGCCCACGCTCTTCCAGCAGCCGGACGAAACCGCGCAGATCGGCAGCGCGGAAGGGTTTCGTTTCTGTCTCTTTGTCTGTGCGCTCGTCGTTCATGCCGCCTGTTTGCCGGTGGCAGTGGGGCATGTCCTTGCGCTGCCGCAAATGCGGGTTCAGTGCGAACGAAGATAGTCGGCGAGAACGAGGGCGTGGTTGTGTTCGGTATCGTGGGCGGCATAAAGCAGTGTGACCCGGTCTTTCGCCATCAGCTCCTTCATCTGGGCCACGGCATCGGGGTTGGCCGCCAGTTCCTCATGATAATGCCGGGTAAATTCGGCAAAGCGCGATGGCATATGGGAGAAGTTCTTTCGCAATTCGTTGCTGGGCGCGATCGCCTTCAGCCATAGCGACAGTTTTGCATCTTCCTTACGCATGCCGCGCGGCCAGAGCCGGTCCACCAGAACGCGCGTGCCGTCATCGTCGCTGGCGGGTTCGTAAATCCGTTTGACCCTTATATCGGACATGGGCGACCTCCTTCGCTCGGCAAGTCCGTGATCTATAGCGCTTTTCATCGTTTCACGCCGGAAAATCACCCTGTCTTTGCGTTCGCTCAAACCGCCATCCGTGCGCCACGGTTAGGTTGCCGCCCGCAACAGAGCCGACAGGACCCTTCATGAGACCTTTTCCCGCCGCCATCGCCACCCCCTTGAATTTTCTGCCGATTGCCGTGGTGCAGCGAGCGACGGCGGCGATGCTGGCGCAGATCATGAAGCGGCATCCGAATATGTTCGTCCGGCTCGGCGAACATCGCAACAAGCGCTACGCTTTTCTGCCTGTCGATCTCCCCTTTGCCTTCATGGTCGAACCCGCAAGTCCTGCCATCACCGTCAGCCGAAAGGGCCGCCTGCCCAAGGCGGACGCGGCGGTCGAGGGACCGCTTTTCATGCTGCTTGCGCTGATGGAGGGGCGGCAGGATGCCGATGCGCTGTTCTTTTCGCGTGATCTCAGCGTCACCGGCGACATGGAGGCGATGCTGGCGCTGCGCAATGCGCTTGATGATAGCGGTATCGATCTGCCGCGTGACCTCGGTGCATTTGCCGGGCCTTTCGCGCCGGTGGTAACGGGTCTTGCGAACCGCCTGCGCGGCCACGTTCTGTCCGAAACGCGGGGAGAGCTGGCATGGAACTGATCTGTCCTGCGGGAACGCCCGCCGCCTTTCGTGAGGCCGTGGATGCCGGGGCGGACGCCGTCTATTGCGGCTTTCGTGATGAAACCAACGCCCGCAATTTCCCTGGCCTCAATTTTTCCCGCGAAGAGCTGGCCGACGCCATCACTTACGCGAAGAAACGCGGTGTCCAGACCTTTGTGGCGCTCAACACCTTCATGCGCGCCGGTAATGAGGACATCTGGTATCGCGGTGCGGCCGACGCCGTGAAGGCGGGGGCTGACGCGCTTATCCTCGCCGATTTCGGCCTGATGGCGCATGTGGCGGAAAACCATCCTCAGCAGCGCATCCACGTCTCGGTACAGGCCTCCGCCTCCAATGCCGATGCGGTCAATTTTCTCGTCGATGCCTTCGGCGCCAAACGGGTGGTGCTGCCGCGCACCCTGACGATTCCTGACATCGCCCGGCTGGCGCGGCAAATCCGCTGCGAAATCGAAATCTTCGTGTTCGGTGGCCTCTGCGTCATGGCAGAAGGGCGGTGCTCGCTGTCCTCCTATGCCACAGGCAAATCACCCAACATGAACGGCGTCTGCTCGCCGGCAAGCCATGTGCATTACCGGCAGGATGGGCAGGAGCTGGTGTCGGAACTCGGTGATTACACCATCAACCGCTTTCCGGCGGGGGAGGCGGCGGGTTACCCGACGCTGTGCAAGGGCCGTTTCGAGATTGCCGATGACAAGTCCTATGCCTTCGAGGATCCGGTATCGCTTGACGTGATGGACCAGATCGATGCGCTGCGCGAGGCGGGGGTCAGCGCGCTGAAGATCGAGGGTCGCCAGCGCGGCAAGGCCTATGTGGCGGAAGTGGTTTCCACCCTGCACCGGGCGCTTTCCGCCGGTGCCGAAGAGCGCGGCAGGCTGCTCTCACGCCTGCGGCTCTTAAGCGAAGGCCAGCGCACCACCGTTGGCGCTTATGAGAAACGCTGGAGGTGAAGGCGATGGCAAAACCCGCAAAGGCCACTCTGGCGCTCGGCCCGGTCCTTTATCTCTGGCAGGGCGAGAAATGGCGAGATTTCTATTTCCGCATCGCCGATGAAGCGCCCGTCAGCCATGTCTATCTCGGCGAGACCGTCTGTTCCAAACGGTTTCATTTCACCGAGCCGCATCTGGCAGAGGTGATCGAGCGGCTGGAGAACGCCGGAAAACAGGTGATCCTTTCGACGCTTTCACTGGTGACGCTGGAACGGGAAAGCCGCCAGCTGCGCGGCCTGATCGCCGATAGTCCTTATCCCGTCGAGGCGAATGACCTTTCCGCCCTTGGCATGCTGCATGGCGCGCCGCCCGTCGTCGGGCCGATGGTGAATGTCTATAATGCCGCGACCGCGCGGCTGCTCTCCTCGCGCGGGGCAAGCGCCATCTGCCTGCCGCCGGAACTGCCGATGATCTCGGTGGAGCGCATCGTGGCGGAGACGCCTGATGTGGACTTCGAAATCTTCGCCTTCGGCCGCCTGCCGCTCGCCATTTCGGCGCGCTGCGCCCATGCCCGCGCCAAGGGCAATATCAAGGATAATTGCCAGTTCGTCTGCGGTGACGATCCGGATGGATTGCCGGTCCGCACGCTTGACCGGCAATCATTTCTGGCGCTGAACGGGGTGCAGACGGTGTCGCACACCTGCCAGTCGCTGCTTGGCGAGCTTCAGGATCTGGCCGCTGCCGGCATCGCCCGTTTCCGCCTCTCGCCGCAGGATTGCGACATGGTGGCGGGGGCGCAGATCCATGACGATGTTCTGACCGGCAGGCGGGGGGCGGGAGATGGTCTTGCCCGTCTCAGCCAAATCTATCCGGACGTGCCTTTTTCCAATGGTTTTCACCACGGGCAGGAAGGGGCGGCCTGGATCGCCCGCGCCCGCAACACGGCGCATGGGGTGAATGCATGACGACGAACGGAAAAAACGCGCAATCACAGTCTGCGGCAGCGCCGGGCGGGGCGGATATCGCGGCGGCGATCCATCTCGTGCGTAACGTGGTTTTGCAAAGCGCGCTCGATTGCGGCTGCCGCGACAAGGTGCACGACGCGCTGCGCGAGCTTGAGGATTTCGAGCGCCAGCGCAATGTCGTCAAGCTCCTTGCCGCCGCCCGCGAGGAGCGGCGCAAGATCGGGCTTCTGACCGATATGCTATCGGATTTTGCCGAGGACGATACGGTCGATGAAGGCGTCGTCGAAATGGCGAGCCTGATGTTTCTCGATATCGCCGCCGCCGCGCAGGAGGGTTCGCGCATTCTGCGAGAGGCCCGGTCTCTTAAAACATGCAAATAGCCCCTTGCTTCCGGTGCTGTTTGATCCTGCGCAAAGAGCACCCGCTTGCAAAATGTCATTTCCGGGTTGGTGACGCTCCGGGCCGCAAGGCTGGTTGTGCGGCATCGGGGCGCTTCCGGCGCGAACAAGGATCAGGACCATGGCCCATCATCTCACCCGTCGTCAGGCTCTTTCGGCCCTTTCCGGTTTCACGGTGGCGACGCTTGCCGCACCGCATATTCTGAAAGCGGAGACACCGCTCACCTTTTACGGGCCTCCCGCCGCGCCGTCCGCCGTGCTGGCCCATGCCGTAAAAGGCGGGTTCCTGAAGGACGTTGCGCCTGAGGCCGTCTTCAAGGCCTGGAAAACGCCGGATGAAATGCGCGCGGCCGTTGCCTCCGGCTCCATGGGGGCGGTGGTGATGCCGAGTTATGGCGCCGCCAATCTCCATAATCGCGGCCTCGGCCTCGGGCTGCTCAACGTGCTGACCACGGGTCTGCTCTGTATCGTTTCGAAAGACGAGACGCTGAACTCCCTGAAAAGCCTTTCCGGCAAGACGCTCGCTTTGCCGTTCAAGAATGATATGCCCGATTTCGTGCTGCATCGCCTTGTTGCCGAAAACGGCCTGAAGTCCGGCGACATCAAGCTGGAATATGCCGCCTCGCCGCCGGAAGCCGTGCAATTGCTGCTGACGGGCAGGGTGGATGCCGCGTTGCTCAGCGAACCGGCCGCGACCGCTGTGCTGATCAAGGCGAAGTCGTTTTTCATGACCGTCCACCGCACCATCGATATCCAGCAGGAATGGGCCAAGGTGGCCGGCAAGGCTGAAATCCCGCAGGCCGGCCTCGCCTTGACGTCGCAAGTTCAGCAAAAGCTCGGCAAGTCCGGCATAGAGGCTCTACAGGCCGCCATGGAGGCGGCGCTCGCCAGCGCCATGGCCGACCCTAAGACGGCGGCCGATGCCGTCGCCGAAGCTCTGGGCTTTCCGCCTGACATCATCGCTGCCTCCTTCCCGACTAGCCATCTATGTGCGCTGAAGGCGAGTGCTGCGCGTACCGATCTTGAGGCGTTTTACGATGAACTCGCCAAGGCCGACCCCGCGATCATCGGCGGTCGGCGGCCGGATGACGGTTTTTATCTGGTGTAGCAGGCATGAACCGCATTCTCGAAAGTCTTGGCTGGATGGGCCGCTATCTCTGGG
>NZ_LMVK01000014.1 GCF_001541315.1 Agrobacterium tumefaciens str. B6
AATCAGGACCTCAACGCTGTCTGTCGCGGAACGGCAATCAGAAAACGACGAAGAACTTGTCAGCGACAATCAGCGTGATAACTTGATCCCCACCGCGACCTAAGAATCTCATCCAGATTGTCGCCCGCGTCTCATCCTGATTGCCGCGCTATAAGGCCGCCAGCGGGACATGGCCGTGCGCGAGCATGGCATCACCCTCCTGAACGAAAACGATCCGCTGGCACAACGGGTATACCTCCTTGCCGCCCGCCTCGGCTTGCGCACCCGTCCATGGGTTGGCACTATGCCGCACAACAACGCCTATGCCATCGGTTCGAATGCCGACAACGCCATGGTGGTGGTGGGGCAGCCGTTGCTCGACACCCTGAGTGAAGCCGAAGTGGATGCGATCATCGGCCACGAACTCGGCCACATCGCCAACAATGACATGCGGCGGATGGGACTGGCGCGCTCGTTCCAGAATGCGCTGGTGTGGTATCTGGGGTTTTCCGAGACTCTGCAGCGTTGGGGCCGTTGGCTGCTGACGTGGATATCAGAGCTGTACGTACTCCGCCTGTCGCGCAAGCGGGAGTATTGGGCCGATGCCTTCGGCGCGGCGCTGACAAGCAAGGAACACATGATCGCCGCACTGGACAAGCTGCACAACGGGCCAGACCTGAGCGACTTTGAACGCAAGGAAGCGCGGCTGATGGTCCGGGGCATTGCCGCAGGCTCTTTGCTGTCGACCCATCCAACTTTGGAGGAGCGGCGGGCTGCGCTGGAAGCCGAGACGTATCTGGCCCAAATCCCCGCGTTGAAGAATCATGATGCGCTGAGTGCACCTCATATCTTGCCGAAAGTTGAGGATATCGCCTACGCAAGTCATTGATTGTGATTTTATGTGTTTTTTGTGAACGATATTTTTAGGTTATTCACGTATCGGCGAAGTAGCTGTCTTCATTGGGTGATATTTTGTTTAACATTATTCCTCTTACTTCCGTGCAAAGTATTAGAGAAGCGGGATACAGTGAGGCCTGGCTTCAAGATATGATCTGGCAAAACCCATCTTGTCTTGGCTTCGGTGATCTTGAAGCTCTTCAAAAAGAAAGAACTCAACCTACTGGTGGGCGCATTGATATGCTGCTCAAAGATCCATCCAATGACACCATGTACGAAGTTGAAATTATGCTTGGTGCTACGGATGAAACTCATATAATCCGTACAATTGAGTATTGGGACAACGAAAAGCGCCGTTGGCCTACGCGGCATCACATTGCTGTACTTGTTGCGGAGGATATAAATCGTCGTTTTTTCAACGTTATTCATTTGCTAAGTCATTCTATTCCGATTGTAGCTGTTCAAGTTTCGTTGTTGAACCTTGAGGGGAATCAAGGTCTACACTTTGCAAAGGTTTTGGATACATATCAGGAAGTAGATGATGGTTCTGGTAGTGAGGTTGGGCAATACAATCTCGCATGGTGGAATTCTAATTCTCCGGATACAGTTTCTTATGCATCATATTTTGAAGCTATCGCGAATAAAGGTGCGATAAAACTAGAGAAAGATGGCGTCAAAAATTATGTATCTTTGAGTAATGGCAACCGTAATTTAATATGGGTGCGTCCGCGAAAGAAGAAGACAGCTCTTGTTGAGTTTCGCGTGAACGATCTCGTATGGGATGAAATTGAGCAGAAGTTGCAGGATATAAACATTGCACCAAGTCGAAAAAGCGCGGGTAGCTTTGTTTTTAATATTGCGCAAAAAGACACAACTTCACAAAATGAATCAATTTTTGCGGAAATTATAAATCTAATTAAAGATACTTGATTTACGTTACCGCTTCCGCCAATCCAGATAATCCTGCGGTTCGCGCCCTTTGCGTTGTATGTCCTCCGACATGTGTTTTTCGCCGTCATGATGCGGATGTCGCTCGTCCTGAACCGCCTCCGTGCCGGGTCCCTCAAGAGTAGGCCGCAACCAGTCCAGATGATCCTCGTCAGGTGCGCGTTCTTCCCATTTCTCCGCCAACTGCTGCTCATGAGACCGCTCGCCCTGCTCACGTATCCGCTGTTCAAGATCCTCAATCTGGGCCGTCACCTTGCCGAGATCGAACATCAGCCCCAACTGGGCATTGTGCCGTTCGGTAAGAACGGTCATCGCATGCCCGACATCATCTGTACCAGCGGCTACGGCATGCATGGCCCGCTCCATCTGGTAGTCCATATCCTGAATAGTATCTCCCAGCGTCGCGGCACGTTCGCGTAACCGGTCCAGTTCGGCCTGTAAGTCCATCGGGGCCTCCGCAAAGGGGCATTAGTGGGCGTGGTGGTAGCCGGGCAGGTGCTCGGGTTGTTCTTGCAGTTCAATCACCAGATAAGCCCTCAGTCGTTCGCCAGAGTTCACGAGGTCTCGCGCACGGGCATAGAAATGAAATGCACCTTGCCGCAAATCTTCGGGGATATCCGGCAGGGTTTCCGCCTGATGCTTACGCCGTGTCCAATAGGCGAGGCGTTTGCGCCGCCGGATCAGGTCATTCTCAAGCCACGCCAGCTCCTCGCGGGCTTTGACGCGTTGCTCTTCGGACATCTCGCGGACGCCCAATACCGAACCTGTGTAAACCGTTGTCATGACAGCATGATGGGACGGGTTGCGGCAGCATGCAAGTGCTACCTGCGGTCATGCTCCGGTTCGTAGAACTGCCCGTCCTCAGGGGGCGGAGAGGACGGTCGGTTATCCGGCTCCAGCCAGTCAAGATGGTTTTCCCAGCGCTCTAACGTGGGTTCGTCCTGGTCAACAATAGGGGTAGTGAGCCAGTCCAGCGTATCGTCCGGCGCAAGCCGGTAAGCTGCGGCATCATCTTCATTCATTTCACGGCTGTTCAGCCGCTCAAGCGTATCTCTGGCTTGCAGAGGATCGCCGTGCGGCTCATGAAAAACGGGAGGTTCCTCCCGTTGCACTTCGTTCAGCATCCGCCGTTCGGCGGCTGCAAGCTCGCGGGGATGTATAGGATTCCCATCGGGATCGGGGACGGGCAGGTCATGGTCATCATGCGTAGGAACCATCTTTTCCCTCTCTCGCTGGCGCTGCCTGCGGGCACGCCGTTCCTCTTTGTCCGGCCCACGATGCTGGCCGGGTGTTCGGTCAAGTTTGCGTTTCGCATAGCTGCGGCTGTCGATGGCGGCGGCCACGCCTGCCTTCTTCAAGGCGGCGTTGGCAATGCGCTCCCAGGTTAGTCGTGCTTCGCTGATAAACTGCCGCCCATCGGCACTGCGGATTTTGGGACCGAAGCCTTCGGGC
Source organism: Agrobacterium tumefaciens str. B6 (assembly GCF_001541315.1). Taxonomy (GTDB): domain Bacteria; phylum Pseudomonadota; class Alphaproteobacteria; order Rhizobiales; family Rhizobiaceae; genus Agrobacterium; species Agrobacterium radiobacter. Next base: position 3,277 of record NZ_LMVK01000014.1, read on the forward strand.
GTAATCACGCGCGTGGTGATCAGGATATGGACATGGGGATTATGTTGGGTGCCGTCATCATGGATGGCGAAGTCAGCTACGAATCCTTGGGACGTGTACGCATCGGCCATAGCGTGTGCCACGGCCAGCCACGCGGTGCGCGGTAGTTCACGGGGGAGGGCGAATTCAATCTCTTTGGCGAGACGTGCATCGTGACGCCGTTCGGCCAGTTCGGCTGCATTCCACAAAGTCGTACGGTCGGCCATCCACTCCGGCGCACCAGTTGGCAGGCGTATGCCGCTCGCGATGACATCTCGCCGTCCTGCGAAATCCGACAGCTTCTCTTCGGCATCATTGGGAAGAACTTCGCCCGCGCGATACGCGGCGGCTGCGACCACGGAGCGTCCGTCGCCCCGGCTGATGTTCTTGACGTTCAGGTGATAGATAGCCATTCACCTTGCTCCGGCACGGACGGGGTTCAGGGGTGTCCCCTGACGCACCTGCCGGTTTTCTCCAGTCCGTTTTACGGCTGGTTAGGAAACCGTGCAGAGCATCGCCGCCGCTTCAATGCGTACACATTGGCGATGCGTAGGTGCGCTGTTACGCATTGATACACGCAGGCCGGGAATGATCAAGATGGGCTAGGCTTCGGCAGCCACAACCTTCTTTACCTTTTTCTTCACGTTGATAGCTTTGGCATCCAGTGTGTTCTTGAGATGCACGGCATAGTGCTTCTCGATCATCTCCACGCTCGTCCGGCAGTTTTTGGCGATCTGATAGATGTCTGCACCTTCCAGCAGGCGCAGGCAGATATAGGTATGGCGGAGGCTGTAGGCCGAACGCTTGTTACCTTCACGGTCAGTCTTGAACCCGCAATCTGTCATGGCATGGTTGAACTGCTTTTTGTGGTCCTGTGGGAACACGAGATCGGTTGGCTTGGGATTGTTGCGCTTCACCAGCCGCTCAAACGGATGCACAGCGCCCGTAGTGCTTTTACAGTAGCCAAAGCCCCGCTTGCCACGCACTTCAATCAGCAGGATGCGCTCGTCGCTCTCCTCGTCCTTCTCGATGGTCACGTCACGGTATTCCAGCCGATTGGCTTCATCGGGCCGCAGGCCGGTATTGGCCATGAACAGGATGTAGTCATGGAACTGCTCGGCGGCGTAGTGCCAGTTGAGGCCAGCGGCGGATTTGGCGCGCTCACGGGTGTAGGTATAGAGCTGTTTGTATTCCTCGGGAGAGAACCATGCGCGGTGCGTGATCTTGCCTGAGGCCTTGTATGGCGCGGAGAAGTCGGGGAGGTGGCTGATCCAGCCGTGACGCAGGGCGGTTTTCATGACCTGCCGCAGGGTGACGGTCTCGTGGTGGAGAGTGCTGCGTGTAGGCACCTTGCCGGTCTCGGGGTGCGGCTGGAGCCGCATGACACGGAAATCCTGCACCTTGCCCGCTGTAACCGCGCTCAGCGCCATCTTGCCGAAGTAGGGCAGAAGATGGTTGTTGATTCGCGCCTCATGGTCCTTCACGTAGCGCGGATTGCGCTCGCCATTGGTGAGGGGGACATATTCCTGAAGGAACTGTTTGGCGGCGTCGGCAAAGGTGCGCTCGGTCTTTAACTGGCCGATACGGCTCTTACCGCGAAGCTCCAGATACCAGTCTTCGGCAAACTCTTTGGCAAGTGCGAGGACATCGGTTTTTGTGCTGACGCGCCACTCTTTACCCTCAAGGTAGGTGGAGCATTGCCAGAGCGTGCTGTTGGCGCGGCGGTACACGCGGACCTTGTCACCAAAGACGGTATGCGAGGCCATTTCACCCTCTCAAACTGTGCGAGACATGTGTGAGGGTTATTCTACTGATTTTGGGCTGATTTTCAACGGTAAGTGCTTGATTCCGTTGGTGAGAGCGCAGGGATTCGAACCCTGGACCTACTGATTAAAAGTCAGTTGCTCTACCGGCTGAGCTACGCTCTCCCGTGTCGGGGCTTGGTTGCCCTTCGGAAGTGCGCGGAACATATGTAGAGCGATCCGTTCGGTCAACCCAAAAAAAGCGCTTTCTACAATCAATCCGGTTTTTTTTGTCGCACCCCCGAAAAGGTGATTGGAGAGAGGGGGCAGCTGGGGATAAAACCGGCTGCAGACATGTCGGCGAGACGGGTGAAATCCTTTTGCAGCAATGACATGCATGAAAATGAAGCGTGAGGCGGCGGCGAATCCTAGGAATCGCGGCGGCTTTGCGGGATGCGGAGTTCTTTCTTGTCGATTGCCGATATTTCCCTGTTCAGCGCGCTTCTGGCCGGCGCTCTTTCCTTTCTGTCGCCCTGCGTCCTGCCGCTGGTGCCGCCTTATCTCTGTTATATGGCGGGCGTTTCGGTCGAGCAGTTCAGGACGGAAGATACAGCACCCCGGCCGGAGATTCGCAGGGCCGTGCTGTTTTCGGCCTTTTTCTTCACGCTTGGTTTCGCCACTGTTTTCGTGGCGCTTGGAGCAGGGGCCTCGACGATCGGTACGCTCCTGCGTCAGAATCTGGATATTCTCGCCAAGATCGGCGGTTTCATCATCATCCTTATGGGCCTGAATTTCCTCGGTGTCTTCCGCATCGGCCTGTTTTCGCGCGAGGCGCGGTTTCAGGGGGCGGGCAAGCCGGCCACGCTTTCAGGGGCCTATGTGATGGGCCTCGCCTTCGCTTTCGGCTGGACGCCCTGTATCGGTCCGGTGCTGGGCGCGATCCTGGGTGTCGCTGCCGCGCGCGATACGGTTGGTGATGGTGCGGCGCTGCTTGCCGTCTATTCTCTGGGCCTTGCCGTGCCGTTCTGGATCGCGGCTGCGTTCTCCGGTTCCTTCATGCGTTTCCTCGTCCGCTTCCGCCGCCATCTCGGCCTCGTGGAAAAGCTGCTGGGCGTATTGCTGGTGCTGACCGGTCTCGCTTTCATGTCCGGTTTTATCACCAATGTGGCGATCTGGTTCCAGGAGACCTTTCCGATCCTCATGAAAATCGGTTAAGCCTCCCGCCGGAGTTGCTTGCGGGGGAAACATAGTGACCGATATCGTCGGATTGCTTTTGCCGTTTTTCGGCCTGATCTTCATCGGTTATGGTGCGGCGCGCATAACGAAACAGCCGGTCGAGGCGATGGGCTGGCTGAACACCTTCATCATCTATGCGGCGCTGCCGGCGCTGTTTTTCAAGCTGGTGTCGAAAACGCCGGTTGAAGAGCTGGCGCGCATGGATTTCGTCGCTGCCAGCCTTGCCTGCACCTATGGCATTTTCCTGCTGGTATTTCTGATCGGCCGGTTCGTGCGGAAAAACAGTCTTGCCGAAACCACTATCCAGAGTTTTGCGGCCAGCTACGGCAATATCGGCTATATGGGGCCGGGCCTTGCGCTTCTGGCGCTCGGCGAAAAGGCGGCAGTGCCGGTGGCGCTGATCGTCTGCCTTGAAAACGCCGCCCATTTCATCGTCGCCCCGGCGATGATGGCGGTGGCGGGCGGCGACAAACGCTCTCCGGCAAGGCTTGCGCTGGATGTGGCGCGCAAGGTCATCACCCATCCCTTCATCGTATCCGTCATCGCCGGTTTTCTGGCCGCATCGCTGTCATGGCAGCCGCCGGAGGCGGTGCAGCGGCTGGTGGATTATCTGGCGCAATCAGCAGCACCCTGCGCGCTATTTGCCATGGGTGTGACGCTGGCGCTTCGGCCAATGAAACGGGTGCCGGTGGAAATCAGCTATATCGTTCCGGCAAAGCTGATCCTGCATCCGCTTGCCGTCTGGCTCGTGCTCTCGTCGCTCGGGCGATTCGAGCCGGTGTGGATCTATTCTGCGGTGCTGCTGGCAGCGCTGCCGACCGCGACGAATGTCTTCGTCATCGGCCAGCAATATCATGTCTGGCAGGAGAGGGCGTCTGCGACGATCCTGATTTCGACGGTTCTGTCGGTCTTCACGCTGACCGGCGTGGTGTATTTCATCCAGCTTTTTTGAAGCTGCCGAATAAAAGCGAGGGCAGGGCCTTCAGCCCGCGTCCCGGCTCGATGCCTTCGCGCATGACCATGCTTCGGAGCGTGCCGATTCCCGAGAGCACGTGCAGGCCCGCCGCGCGCGCCATCTGCACCGGCAGCAGGTCGGAAAGCAGTGAACGGTTCAGGAGATCGACGCTGAGCGTGCGGCTATAGACATCCGCCCGCCGCCTGCGGTCGAAGCTGCTGCCCGCATCGCCCGCAATCGGTCGGTCGGAGACCGCGCCCAGCAGTTCCGTCAGCGCGATGATGTCGCGCAGGCTGAGGTTCAGCCCCTGCGCGCCGATGGGCGGAAAGCCATGCGCCGCCTCGCCGATCAGGGCAACGCGGCCCTTGCCGAAGCGGTGCGCCGTCATTGAAGAGAGCGGCCAGGCCTGCACGCTGTCCTCGACGGTGACCGCGCCCAGCATGGATTGCATGCGCTCCTCGATCCGGAGGCTGAGTGTTTCCAGCGGCAGCGCCGTCAATTCCTCCGCCTGTTGCGGGGTAACGACCCAGACGAGGCTGGATCGGTTCCCGGGCAGGGGAACCTGGGTGAAAGGACCGGTTGGCGTGTGGAATTCCGTCGAGACATTGCCATGCGACCGGCTATGGCCGAAGTTCAAAACAATGGCCGTCTGCGGATAGGACCAGGATTTGACGCCGATGCCGGCTGCATCCCGCACCATCGACTTCCTGCCATCAGCGCCGATGAGGAAATCGGCCGAGAGTGTTTCGCCGTCTGCAAGTGTCACCGATACGCGGTCGTTGCCGATGTCGATCGTCTCGGCCGTGGCGTCGAGGCGGGTAATATTGTGTTCCTGCTCAACCGCTTCGCTGAGAACGCCAAGCAGCGCCTCGTTGGGAATGTTCCAGCCGAAGGCATCGAGCCCGATTTCGGAGGAGCGGAACTGCACGGTTGGCGCGCGTAGAAGCCGGTCGGTGCCGTCAATGATCTGCATGGTGGAAAGGCGTGCGGCTGATGGCGCGATGCGTGACCAGAGGCCGAGACGGTCCATGAAGCGGATGGACTGGTCCATCAGCGCCGTGGTGCGCTGGTCCTTCCTTTCGCTTGAAGGTGCAATGAGCGCCACGTGGCGGCCCGCCCGCGCCAGCGCGACGGCCGCGATCTGGCCCGCAAGTCCCGCACCTGTTATGGCGATATCGAAGTGTCTCATGGTCCTGATCCGTTGTTATTTCCAAAGCATCATAATGGCTTTGCGCGGGTAAATCCACTTCGGCTCCGGAACATCCGGTTGCGAAGATTCGTTGGTTGCCCTGTTATATTAGTCTTAGGATAAGCGGATTGAGCCGGTTGCAAAGCGTGGTGAATGGCCGCATACCGGAATAAGCAGGGCGGATGAAAAACGGGGCGCAGACGCTGACCATGAAAATTTTCAACTACAAGCGTGTTCCCTACGCGGAAATCCGCGCCTTTTCCGTTCATATGCTCACGGCTTCCGGTTCGTTTCTGGCCTTTCTCGGCGTCGTTGCCGCGGCTGAACACCGTTTCGTCGACATGTTCTGGTGGCTGGGGCTTGCGCTTCTGGTCGATGGTATCGACGGACCCATCGCCCGCAAGGTGCGGGTGAAGGAAGTTCTGCCCAACTGGTCCGGCGATACGCTCGACAATATCATCGACTACGTCACATATGTGCTTTTGCCCGCCTTTGCGCTTTACCAGAGCGGCATGATCGGCGAGCCGCTGTCCTTCGTGGCGGCCGGCATGATCGTGGTGTCCAGCGCCATCTATTATGCCGATATGGGCATGAAGACGGACGAATATTTCTTCTCCGGCTTTCCGGTGGTGTGGAACATGGTGGTGTTCACCCTGTTCGTCATGGATGCCAGCGCAACGACGGCCATGATCGTCGTTACCGTCTCGGTGTTCCTGACATTCCTGCCGATCAATTTCCTGCATCCGGTGCGGGTGAAACGATTGCGGCCGCTCAATCTGGCCGTTGTCTTCATCTGGTGCGCGCTTGGCGGTTATGCGCTGCTGACGCACTTCGAAACCCCGAGCTGGGCCGTGATCGGCTTCGTGGTCAGTGGCATCTATCTTTATTGCATCGGTGGAATATTGCAGTTTTTCCCCTCGCTCGGTGCGAAATAAGAAAAAGGTAAAGCCGTTTATTGCTTGTGCAAATCGCATTTAAGCAGCTTCTTTTTCAGTTGTGCGCAGCAGCAAAACCGTTATCAATAAGTCTTGATTGGATGAAATTGCATACGCATTGGCGTCCGATTGGGAACAATGACCACGATCGTTAGAAACGCCTCGAAGAAGGCATGGATGGTCGGTGAGAGAGGGAACTCGTGACTGGAACTTTGGCGCCGGAGGCCGTGCCTCTCCTGTCCGTTCGCAAGCTGACCAAGCTGTTCGGCAATTTCGCTGCCTGCAACGGCATCGATCTCGATATTGCGCCGGGCGAAATCCACGCGCTTCTGGGTGAAAACGGCGCGGGCAAATCCACGCTCGTCAAGATGCTGTTCGGCGTTCTCGCACCCACCGAGGGTGATATTATCTGGCAGGGCCAGCCGGTTTCCGTCGGTTCGCCAAGCGAGGCCCGCCAGCTCGGCATCGGCATGGTCTTCCAGCATTTTTCCCTGTTCGAGGCGCTGACGGTCGCTGAAAACATCGCCCTGTCGCTCGACCCTAAAATTTCATTGAAGGAAATCGCCAGGGAAGCGGAAACGCTGTCGCGGGCCTATGGCCTGCCGCTCGATCCCTATGCGCATGTGGCCGATCTTTCGGTTGGTGAGCGCCAGCGGATCGAGATCGTCCGCGCCTTGCTGCAGAACCCGCGCCTCATCATTCTCGACGAGCCGACCTCGGTGCTGACGCCGCAGGAGGCTGACAAGCTGTTCGAAACGCTGGAGAAGCTGAAGGCCGAAGGCCGCTCGGTGCTTTATATCAGCCACCGTCTGGAAGAGGTGCAGCGCATCTGCGACCGCGCCACCGTCCTGCGTCACGGCAAGGTGACCGGCGCCTGCGATCCGCGCAAGGAAACGCCGGCATCGCTGGCGCGCATGATGGTCGGCAGCGATGTTGCAAGCGTTTCGCGGCCGACGGGCGAGGCGCTCGGCCAACCGCAGATCGAGGTCATGGGGCTTTCCGTTGCGCCACGCACGCCCTTTGCCGTGGCGTTGAAATCGATTTCCATGCAGGTGCGCGCCGGGGAAGTGCTGGCGATTGCCGGCGTGGCCGGCAACGGGCAGGGCGAGCTGTTCGATGCGCTTTCGGGCGAATATCCGGTCTATAACAACGATGCCATCCATCTGCGCGGCAAGCCGGTCGGTCGCATCGGTATCAATGGCCGTCGCCTGATGGGCGCGGGTTTTGTGCCGGAAGAACGCCACGGCCATGCAGCTGTTCCCGGCATGAGCCTTTCCGACAACCTGCTGCTGGCGCGGGCGCGCTCCGACCGCAAGGCGTTTCTGACCGGCGGTTTCCTGCGCATCGTCAGGGGCTCGGCGATCAGGGCGGCGGCGCGGCGCATTTCGGAAACAATGGATGTGCGCAAAAGCGGGGCCGATCCGCTGGCCGGATCGCTTTCCGGCGGCAACCTGCAGAAATTCATCGTCGGGCGCGAGCTTGATCGTCAGCCGACCGTGCTTGTCGTCAACCAGCCGACCTGGGGTGTGGATGCCGGTGCCGCAAGCCGCATTCGTCAGGCGCTTGTCGATCTTGCCAAGGCGGGCTCGGCCGTCATCGTCATCAGCCAGGATCTCGATGAAATTTTCGAGGTTGCCACCAATATCGCGGTCATTTCCGACGGCAAGCTTTCCGAGGCCTATCCGGTGGAAGACATGACGCTTGAAAAGATCGGCCTTTTGATGGGCGGCATTAACGCGTCACATTCGGGAGCCGCCCAGCATGCGCATTGAGCTTGAAAAACGGGCAGGGGTCTCGAAGCTTTTCACCCTTATTTCGCCGCTTCTGGCGCTTGTGCTGACGCTGCTCGTCGGCGCCGTCATGTTCGCCATGCTCGGCAAAAATCCGGCTCATGCGCTTTATGCCTTTTTCGTTGAACCGCTGCTCGAAGTCTGGTCGCTGCACGAGCTGGCGATCAAGGCCGCACCGCTGATCCTGATCGGCGTTGGGCTATCGATCTGTTATCGCTCCAATAACTGGAACATTGGCGCGGAAGGGCAATTCACCATCGGCGCGATCACCGGTTCCATACTGCCGGTTCTTTATCCCGACTGGCATTCGCCGCTCATCCTGCCGTTGATGATGGTGATGGGCGCCATCGGCGGCGCGCTTTATGCCGGTATTCCGGCGCTGTTGAAGACGAAGTTCAACACCAACGAAATCCTCGTCAGCCTGATGCTTGTTTATGTCGCGCAGCTGTTTCTCGACTGGCTGACACGCGGCATCTGGCGTGATCCGGGCGGTTATAACTTCCCCCAGACCAAGCCCTTCAACGAGAGCGCAGTGCTGCCGGAAATGCTGGCATCTGGCCGGGCGCATTGGGGTTTCGTTTTCGCCATCGTTGCGGCCATCGCGCTGTGGTTCATGATGCGTTACATGCTGAAGGGCTTCGAAGTCACCGTGCTCGGCCAATCGGCGCGGGCAGGGCGGTTCGCCGGTTTCTCGTCGAGCCGCATGGTCTGGTTTTCGATGCTGCTGTCGGGCGCGCTGGCGGGGCTTGCGGGCATCTCGGAGGCCTCCGGCTCCATCGGCCATCTGCAGCCCAGCATTTCACCGGGTTACGGCTTCACGGCCATCATCGTCGCCTTTCTCGGCCGTCTCAACCCGCTCGGCATCATCCTCTCCGGGCTGGTGCTGGCGCTGACCTATCTCGGCGGCGAGGCGGCGCAGCTTTCGATTGGTGTGTCGGACAAGGTGACGCGTGTGTTTCAGGGGCTGATGTTGTTCTTCGTGCTGTCCTGCGACACGCTGATCTTCTATCGCATCAGGGTCGTCTTCACCGGCAAGGCGCATAACAGCCAGGGAGCGGCATGATGGATATGCTTCAGGCCATTCTCCTCACCGTCATCACCGCTGCGACACCGCTCGTCCTTGCCGCCTCCGGCGAGCTCGTGACGGAGCGCTCCGGCGTCCTCAATCTCGGCGTCGAGGGCATGATGATCATGGGTGCGGTCTGCGCTTTTGCCACTGCACATATGACCGGTTCTCCCTATCTCGGCATTCTCGCCGGCATTGCCTCTGGCGCACTTTTTTCGCTGCTGTTCGGCTTCCTGACGCTGACGCTCGTCACCAACCAGGTGGCGACGGGCCTTGCGCTTACCATTCTCGGCCTCGGCGTTTCCGGCATGCTTGGCGAAAGTTTCGTTGGCCTGCCGGGTGTCAAGCTGCAGCCTATCGTCTTTCCGCTGCTGTCGGAGATTCCCTTCTTTGGTCCGCTGCTATTCCGGCAGGATCTGATCTTCTACATGTCCATCGCGCTGGTCTTTGGCACTGGCTGGTTTCTGTTCAAAAGCCGCGCGGGCCTCAAAATCCGCGCTATCGGCGACAGTCACGCTTCCGCCCATGCGCTTGGCATCAATGTCATCCGCACGCGTTATCTGGCTGTCATGTTCGGCGGCGCCTGTGCCGGTCTTGCCGGGGCGCAGCTGTCGCTCGTCTATACGCCGCAATGGGTGGAAAACATGTCGGCCGGGCGCGGCTGGATTGCGCTGGCGCTCGTCGTTTTCGCGTCATGGCGTCCATGGCGGGTTCTGGCGGGCGGTTATCTGTTCGGCGCCGTCTCCATCGGGCAATTGCATGCGCAGGCATTCGGTATCGGGGTGCCGTCGCAACTGCTTTCGGCGCTACCTTACCTTGCAACTATTGTCGTGCTGGTCATCATCTCGCATAATCGCCGCACGACCTTGATCAATACACCGGCATCGCTGGGCAAATCCTTCGTGCCGGACAGGTGAAGCATTCTCACGTCTCCAAACCAACAGGGGTAAAAATGAAAAAACTGGTCATCGCACTTGCCGCTTCCATCGCGGCGCTTGGAGGCGTTGTTTCCTCCGCTGAAGCCGCCGACGCCAAGAAGGTCTGCTTCATCTATGTCGGCAGCCGCACCGATGGCGGCTGGACGCAGGCGCATGAAATCGGCCGCGAAGAGCTGCAGAAGCACTTCGGCGACAAGATCGAAACGCCGTTCCTCGAAAGCGTTCCGGAAGGCCCGGATGCCGAACGCGCCATCGAGCGCATGGCCCGTTCCGGCTGCGAACTGGTGTTCACCACCTCCTTCGGCTTTATGGATGCGACCGTGAAGGTTGCCCAGAAGTTCCCCAAGGTGAAGTTCGAGCACGCCACCGGCTTCAAGACCGCTGAAAACGTCGCGACCTACAATTCGCGTTTTTATGAAGGCCGTTACATTCAGGGCCAGATCGCCGCGAAGATGTCGAAGAAGGGTGTTGCCGGCTACATCGCGTCCTTCCCGATCCCGGAAGTGGTGATGGGCATCGATGCCTTCGTTCTCGGCGCGCAGTCCGTCAATCCCGAGTTCAAGGTCAAGGTCGTCTGGGCCAATACCTGGTTCGACCCCGGCAAGGAAGCCGATGCCGCCAAGGCGCTGATCGACCAGGGCGTCGATATCCTGACGCAGCACACCGACACGACAGCGCCGATGCAGGTTGCAGCGGAACGCGGCATCAAGGCCTTCGGTCAGGCTTCGGACATGATCAAGGCCGGTCCGGAGACGCAGCTGACCGCGATCAAGGACACTTGGGGCGCATATTACATCAAGCGCACGCAGGCTCTTCTGGACGGCACCTGGAAGTCCGAATCCATCTGGGACGGCCTGAAGGACGGCATCCTGACCATGGCGCCCTACACCAACATGCCTGATGACGTGAAGAAGATGGCCGAGGAAACCGAAGCCAAGATCAAGTCGGGCGAGTTGCATCCTTTCACCGGTCCGGTGAAGAAGCAGGACGGTTCGGAATGGCTGAAGGCTGGCGAGAAGGCTGAAGACAAGGTTCTGCTCGGCCTCAACTTCTACGTTGCCGGCGTGGACGACAAGCTGCCGCAATAATGCGGATTATCTATCCTGATTGAGGCAAGGCCGCACATGCGTCATGTGCGGCCTTGCTTATTTTCATGCGTTTTACTGCATGGATGAAGTTTACCTTTGCTTTTCACGCGACTTGATGTTTTTCACTATAATCTGACTTGAGATACACACGTCTGGCGCGATTTTTTCGAGATCGCCAGCCGAACGGAAGGATATGGCACTTGCAGCGCGGAATGCTCGATGCGGCGATCGGTTTTCGAAAGCTGCGGACAAATCATGCACAGGTCGTTCACAAGCTCGGTCTCGATATCGTCTCCGGCACCTTCAAGACGGGTGACATCCTTCCTGGTGATGCCGAGCTGATGGAGCGTCTGAAAGTGTCGCGCACAGTGCTGCGCGAAGCGATGAAGACGCTCACCGCCAAGGGCATGATTTCACCCAAGGCGCGTATCGGCACCCGGGTGACGGAGCGCGAGAGCTGGAACATGTTCGACAGCGAAGTGCTGCTCTGGCATTTCGAGGCTGGTGTCAGCGATGAGTTTTTGCTGCATCTTTATGATATCCGTCAGGCTTTCGAACCCTATGGCGCGGGCCTTGCCGCTATCAGGGCAAAGGACACCGATATCACCAAGCTCGCCGCCTATGCCAACGAGATGGGCAACACGGCCTATTCCAAGGAAAAGCGCGCTCTTGCGGATATGAACTTCCATGTGCTCATCACCGAAATGTCGGGCAACCCGTTCATGCGCACCGTCGGTTCGCTGATAAAGGCGGCTCTGGTTGGTATTTTCCGGATGAGCAACCCGGATACCGATCCCAATGAGATTTCCGATGTTTCCGCCTCCCACCTGAGGCTCGTCGAGGCGTTTCGCCTGCGCGATGAGGCCGCGGCGCGCCGCGAAATGGAAAGGCTGATTGAGAACGGCCGCCAGCAGGTGCTGGAATTCACTGCCCGCAATACCCCGCGATAACTCAAACTGCGGGAGCGGGATGCGACCCTCTTCCAATCACGTTTGATGAAAATCGGTGCGGAAATTTGGTGCAGATTTGCATGGTTTCTTAAGTGGGCCGCCGTTATAGCAATTCCGGAATGAAATTACCGATGCGCCCGTTCGTTTGCCGGACGGCGTGAAGTCAAACATATGCCGCCGTCCTGGCCGCCATGCGGCCGGCGACAGGGTGTTGGAGGTCTTATGGAGCGCAGCTCTCTAGCCATTATTCTCGCAGCGGGCGACAGCACGCGCATGAAATCGTCGAAGTCCAAGGTGCTGCATCCGGTCGCCGGGCGTCCGATGATCGCGCATGTGGTGGAGGCGGTGGCTGGATCTGGCGGCGGCACGGTGGCGCTGGTGGGCGGGCGCGATGCCGACAATGTCACTGCGGCCGCAAGCATGAAGGGCATTCAGGGCGAAGCTTTCCTGCAAACGGAACGCAAGGGCACTGGCCACGCGGTTCTTGCCGCACGCGCCGCCCTCGAACGCGGTTTCGATGATCTCATCATTGCCTATGGCGATGTGCCACTTATCACCTCCGCAACGCTCGACCGGGCGCGTGAGGCGATTGCCGCCGGCGCCGATGTCGCTGTCATCGGTTTCCATACCGATCGCCCGACCGGTTACGGCCGGCTTCTGGTCGAGAATGGTGAGCTTGTCGCGATCCGCGAGGAAAAAGACGCCACCGATGCGGAGCGCAAGGTCACCTGGTGCAATAGCGGCCTGATGGCCATCAACGGCCGCAATGCGCTCGATCTGCTCGACCGGATCGGCAACAGCAATGTGAAGGGCGAATATTATCTGACTGACGTCGTCGAGATCGCCCGCTCTCTCGGACGCCGCGCCGTCGCCATCGACGCGCCGGAAGCCGAGCTGGTCGGCTGCAACAACCGTGCCGAACTGGCCTTTATCGAGAAGCTCTGGCAGGAGCGCCGCCGCCACGAATTGATGGTGGACGGCGTTTCGATGATTGCCCCCGAAACCGTCTTCCTCTCCTTCGACACCAAGATCGGTCAGGACGTTCTGATCGAGCCGAATGTCGTCATCGGTCCCGGCGTCACGATCGAGCCGGGCGCCGTCATCCACGCCTTCTCGCATCTGGAAGGGGCCCATGTCGCGGAAGGTGCGGCCGTTGGTCCCTATGCGCGGTTGCGCCCGGGTGCGAACCTGCATGCCAATTCCAAGGTGGGCAATTTCTGCGAGGTCAAGAAGGCCGAGATCGGCGAGGGCGCCAAGGTCAACCATCTGACCTATATCGGTGACGCCTTTATCGGTGCAGGCAGCAATATCGGCGCGGGCACCATCACCTGCAATTACGATGGCTACAACAAGGCCGAAACGCGCATTGGTGCGAACAGTTTCATTGGTTCGAACTCGTCGCTGGTCGCTCCTGTCACCATTGGAGAGGGGGCCTATATCGCCTCCGGCAGCGTGATTACCGATGACGTGCCTGATGATGCGCTGGCGTTCGGGCGGGCGCGGCAGGAGATGAAACCGGGCCGGGCGACCGTTGTACGCGAGCGGGCAAAAGCGCTGAAGGAAGCGAAGAAAAAGTCCTCTTGAAAGACGTTACCAAGCGATACCGAAAGTGACCGGCGGCGTAATTGCCGATTTCAGGGAAACGGTTAAAGCATTTCCAGTAAAAGTGTGCAGCGGTTTTACGTCCGGAAATGCGTCAGAACAAAAAGGTGAAGTATTTTTGCATTTCAGGGAAATGCGAAAATGCTCTGAAAGTTTCGGCGAAGAGATCGCCGTCTGGAGAAATATATGTGCGGAATTGTCGGAATTGTCGGAACCCAGCCCGTTGCTGAACGGCTTGTCGATGCGCTGAAGCGTCTCGAATATCGCGGTTACGATTCGGCGGGTGTCGCCACCATCGACAATGGCGCGATGGACCGCCGCCGTGCGGAAGGCAAGCTGTTCAATCTGGAGAAAAGGCTCTCTGAAGAGCCGCTGCCTGGTGTCGTTGGCATCGCACACACCCGCTGGGCGACCCACGGCGTTCCGAACGAAACCAACGCCCACCCGCATTTCGTCGATGGCGTTGCCGTCGTCCATAACGGCATCATTGAAAACTTCTCCGAATTGCGCGACGAACTGAGCGCCGAGGGTGCAACCTTCACCACCCAGACCGACACCGAAGTGGTGGCGCAGCTTCTGGCGAAATATACCCGGGAGGGTCTCGGCCATCGCGAGGCGATGCTGAAGATGCTGAACCGCGTGACAGGCGCCTATGCGCTGGTGGTGATGTTCAAGGATGATCCCGGCACGCTGCTTTCGGCGCGCTCCGGCCCGCCGCTTGCCGTCGGTTACGGTAGGGGCGAAATGTTCCTCGGCTCCGACGCCATCGCGCTGTCGCCCTTCACCAACGAAATCACCTATCTGGTGGATGGCGATTGTGCCATCTTGACCCGCCAGGGTGCTGAGATCATCGATTTCTCGGGCAAGCCGGTGAAGCGCGAGCGTCAGATCTCGCAGGCGACGGCCTTCGTGGTCGACAAGGGCAACCATCGCCACTTCATGGAAAAGGAAATCTACGAGCAGCCGGAAGTCATTTCCCACGCGCTCAGCCATTACGTGGATTTCGCCTCCAAGACCGTGAAGCAGGCCGACACGGCAATCGACTTCGCCAAGCTTTCCGGCCTTGCGATTTCCGCCTGCGGCACGGCCTATCTGTCCGGCCTGATCGGCAAATACTGGTTCGAACGTTACGCGCGTCTGCCGGTGGAAATCGATGTCGCCTCGGAATTCCGCTATCGCGAAATCCCGCTTGTTCCCACGCAGGCCGCGCTGTTCATTTCGCAATCGGGGGAAACTGCCGATACGCTGGCGGCCTTGCGTTATTGCCAGCAGGAGGGCCTGAAGATCGGCGCGGTGGTCAATACGCGTGAATCGACCATGGCGCGTGAATCCGATGCGATCTTCCCGATCCTCGCCGGTCCTGAAATCGGCGTGGCCTCCACCAAGGCCTTCACCTGCCAGCTTGCCGTGCTCGCTTCGCTTGCCGTTGCCGCCGGAAAAGCGCGAGGCACCATCACGCCTCAGCAGGAAACCGAGCTGGTTCGCCATCTCACCGAGATGCCGCGCATCATGAGCAAGGTTCTCAACAGTATCCAGCCGCAGATCGAAGCGCTGTCACGCGATCTGTCGCGTTTCAAGGACGTGCTTTATCTCGGCCGCGGCACCAGCTTCCCGCTGGCGCTGGAAGGCGCGCTGAAGCTCAAGGAAATCTCCTATATCCACGCCGAAGGTTATGCCGCCGGCGAGCTGAAGCATGGGCCGATCGCGCTGATCGACGAAAATATGCCCGTCATCGTCATCGCGCCGCATGACCGCTTCTTCGAAAAGACCGTTTCGAACATGCAGGAAGTCGCTGCACGCGGCGGCCGCATCATCTTCATCACCGACGAGAAGGGGGCTGCCGCTTCCAAGCTCGACACGATGGCGACGATCACGCTGCCCAATGTCGACGAGCTGATCGCGCCGATGGTTTTCTCGCTGCCGATCCAGCTGCTGGCCTATCACACCGCCGTCTTCATGGGCACGGATGTGGACCAGCCGCGCAATCTGGCGAAATCGGTAACGGTGGAATGATCATCCGGCCGGAGCGGCAGGGCGACGAGGAAGCGATCGCTCGCGTTACGGAAGATGCCTTCCGTAACGCCGAGCACAGCAGCGGGACAGAACAGCTGATCGTCGCGCGGCTGCGGGATGCCGGCGCAATGACGGTTTCACTAGTGGCGGAAGACAGCGAAGGCGTCATCGGCCATGTCGGCTTCTCGCCGGTGACGCTGTCGGGCGGCGAGACCGGCTGGTTCTGCCTCGCGCCGCTCTCCGTGACACCGGAAAGGCAGGGAGAAGGTGTCGGTTCGCGGCTGGCGCGTGAAGGGCTTGCCGCACTGGAGCGGCTGAGCGCTGCCGGCTGCGTCGTTGTCGGTGATCCCGCCTATTACGGCCGCTTCGGTTTTCGCCATGTTGAAGGGGTGAGTGCGGAAGGGATTCCTGACGAATATTTCACAGTTCTTCGCTTGCATGGTGGAACTCCATCCGGCATTGTCGGTTTTCATCCGGGTTTCGATGGCGACAACGCTTAATTCCGAACGGTAAATGACCGATATTCCAGTCAAAATTTCATTCGCAGCCCGCCTGCGCAATAGTTTCCTCACGGGCGTTCTGATCCTCGCGCCCGTCACCATCACCATGTGGCTGGTGTGGAGTTTCCTGCAATGGGCGGATAGCTGGGTGAAGCCCTATATTCCGGCCCGTTACGATCCCGAGCAATATTTCGATGTGGCAATCCCCGGTTTCGGCCTGCTGATCGCCGTCATCGGCATCACGCTCATCGGCTTTCTCGGTAATAATCTCATCGGCAAATGGATTTTCGGCGTCGGCGAATCCATCCTTAATCGCATGCCGCTGGTGCGGCCGATCTACAAAAGCATCAAGCAGCTGTTCGAATCCGTCCTGAAAGAGCATTCGAACTCCTTCAAAAAGGTCGGCCTGATCGAGTTTCCATCGTCAGGGACCTGGGCCATGGTTTTCGTCGCCTCCGAGGCCAAGGGCGAGCTTGCTCACCGTTTCAACGAAATGGGCCAGCAGATGGTCGCCGTCTTCCTGCCGCCCACACCGGTGCCGACGGCAGGTTTTCTGCTCTTCGTGCCCAAAAACAAGATCGTGATGCTGGACATGACACCGGAGGATGCGGCGAAACTGCTGATTTCCGGCGGCTTGGTGGCACCCGATTTCACGCCGCCCAAGATGATCGCGCCGGTTTGACGGTTAGAGAGCGCCGAGGATGTCCGTCTGCGAAAAGTCGTTGCCGACATAAAGCAAAGGGCAGCCCTCGGTTTTCGCCAGATCATAGGCAAAACAGTCGCCGAAATTCAGTCCGGCGGGATGAATACCCTTGCCCCAGATGCGGTAAGCTTCAGAAACGCCATGCGCCGATTTTGGGGTAACGGGTCTGATTTCGACGCTCAGACCTTCGATCAGTATCTCTAGTTCCCGGCTGCGGTCGCGCCGTTGCGCCACGATCATGGCCTCCGCAAGCGTACCGGCGGAAATGAGTAGAGGCTCATCTGTTTCGAGAGCTGCGGCGCAGGCATCCGCTTTGGGTTCATCAAGCAGGATCGCCATCAGAGCCGACGTATCGATGACGATCATTCAGGCAGGCCGTTCTCGTCATAGAGGAAATCCTGACTATGCGCGGCATCGGGGCCATCATTGGTTTTGTTTGCGACTGCCTTGCGCACTTTTTTCAGCGTGGCACCGCGGGATGTCTTGTCCGCCACGACAACGACCGGAACAAGACGCACTGCTGCGTGACCATGCCGGGTGAGAATGATTTCATCTCCCGCCTCGGCGCGGCGCACCAATTCGGTCAGCTGGCCCTTTGCGTCAGTAACAGAAATCTGCATGGCTTGCTCCAGGAATTAAGGCACTCCGCAGATTAGTCCATTCAATGGACCATATCAATCCTCGTCATCCAGATCATCCACTTCCGTCCCCGCATTGGTCGCGTGGAAAACGGGAACGAAAAGCCGCATATAGACCAGGCGCACGCTCCAGCCTGCCTCCAGCGCCTCGCTCCAGGCCTTCTTGCGGCCGGGCTTCTTGAACGCCTTGCCGATCGCCTTTTTCTCACTCTTCGCAAATGTCTCGGGTTGCAGGATATTCTGCGGCGAGCACAGCGCATAACCCTTGCGGAAGGCGGGTGGTGGGCGGCGGGGGTCGATCATGTTCATGACAGGTCACTTTCAGCCGGCGTGCAGGAAGCGGATCGCTTCGTCCCGGCGGTGCAGGTAGAGCAAGGTGCGCAGCGCATTGCCGCGCGGGGCCGTCAGTTCGGGGTCGCGCTCGATGACGTAGGCCGCGTCCTTGCGGGCGATTTCCAGAAGGTCGGCGTGGGCTTCCAGGCTGGCGATGCGGAATCCCGGCGTGCCGGACTGGCGGGTGCCGAGCAACTCGCCTTCGCCGCGCAGCTTCAAATCCTCTTCCGCGATCAGGAAGCCATCCTCGCTGTCACGCAGGATGGAAAGCCGGGCGCGGCCGTTTTCGCTGAGCGGCCCCTTGTAGAGCAGGATGCAGGTGGAGGCCTCGTCACCGCGTCCAACCCGGCCACGCAGCTGGTGAAGCTGGGCAAGGCCGAAACGTTCGGCATGTTCGATGACCATGATCGTCGCGTCAGGCACATCGACGCCCACTTCCACCACCGTCGTTGCCACCAACAGCCGGGTTTCACCGCTCTTGAAGGCGAGCATGGCGGCGTCCTTCTCCGGGCCGCTCATGCGGCCATGGATGAGGCCGATATTGGCGCCCAGCATCTGCGAGAGAACTGCGTGCCGCTCCTCCGCCGACATAAGGTCGGATTCTTCCGTTTCTTCCACCAGCGGGCAGATCCAGTAGGCCTTCTTGCCATCCTTCAGCGCGGAACGCAGCCGCTCGACAATGTCGCCGATCCGTTCGGTGGGGATCGTTACCGTCTGGATAGGCTTGCGGCCGGCCGGCTTTTCGGTGAGCTTGGAGACATCCATGTCGCCGAAGGCGGCCAGAACCAGCGTGCGCGGAATGGGCGTGGCAGTCATGACCAGCATATGCGGGGTGATGCCCTTGGCGGTGAGGCGCAGGCGTTGATGAACGCCGAAACGGTGCTGTTCGTCCACCACGGCCAGCACGAGGTTCTTGTAACTCACGCTGTCCTGAAACAACGCATGGGTGCCGATGACGATCTGCGCTTCACCTGATGCGACGCGCTCCTCGATCTCGCGCCGCTCCTTGCCCTTGGTGCGGCCGGTCAGCACTTCGACGGTAATGCCCGCGGCCTGAGCGAGCTTGGAAATGGTGGCGTAGTGCTGCCGGGCGAGGATTTCGGTCGGGGCCATCAGCACCGCCTGTCCGCCTGCCTCCACGGCCGTTGCCATCGCCATCAGCGCCACCAGCGTCTTGCCTGCGCCGACATCGCCCTGCAGCAGCCGCAACATGCGGTCTTCGCCGGCCATGTCAGTCAGAATATCCTTCACCGCAGCGCTCTGGCTCGGTGTCAGCGAGAAGGGCAGTTGCGACAGGATTTTTGCGGCGACATCACCCTTGGCGCGGATCGGCTGGCCCGCCACTTTGCGCAGCCGCTGGCGCACCAATGCGAGTGACAGCTGCCCGGCGAGGAATTCGTCATAGGCAAGCCGCCTGCGCGCTGGAGCCTGCGGCTCGATATCGGCGCTGTCACGCGGGTCGTGCAACTCACGGAAGCTCGAAGCGACATCGCCGAAGCCTTGCCTGGTCTTCAGCGTTTCATCGATCCACTCCGGAAAGACCGGCAGCTTCGACAGCCCGCCTTCGATCGCCCGCCGCAGCACCTTGGGGGACAGTCCGGCGGTCATGGGATAAACGGCTTCCACAAGTGGCAGGTTTTCGGCCTCGGAAAGTTTCACCATGAAATCCGGATGCACCATGGAGGCGCGGCCATTGAACCAGTCCACCTTGCCGCTGACGAGAACCTCCTCATCGACCGGCAGCGCCTTGGACAGCCAGTCGCCCTTGGCGCGGAAGAAGGTCAGCGCCAGTTCGCCGGTCTCGTCATGCAGGAAGACGCGATAGGGCGCGGAGCGGTTTCCCGGCGGTGGCGGCTGGTGGCGGTCCACTCGTCCCTGAATGGTGACAATGGCGCCGGGTGCGGCAAGCGCAATGCCGGGGCGGTTGCGGCGGTCGATGACGTTGGACGGCGCGTGGAACAGGAGATCGATCACGCGGGTGTCATCGGCGTTTTCCCGGCTCAAGAGCTTGGCCAGAAGATCGGCAAGCTTCGGCCCCACACCGGCAAGGGTGGAGACGGAAGCAAACAGCGGATCGAGAATGGCTGGGCGCATGGTCAGCAAAATCGGGGAAGGGCACGGCTTATGCAAGACTTCGCAGGTCACAAAGGCGGGTTATCACCGGCAGTTTTTAGCGGCCGTGGCATTATTTCGATAAAAACCGGTTCCCAAGCGTTCGCCTCCTGTTCTATAGGAGGTCGCAGTCAACATCCTGTTGAATAGCCAACCGAAAGGTGAATGCGATGACTGGACTGGTGCGCACGAGTGCCGACCTCGATCCGAGACGCCGGCGGATTCTTTACCGCTGCTGGCACCGGGGCATTCGCGAGATGGATCTGGTGCTCGGGCAATTTGCGGAAGACAATATTGCCGGGCTTTCCGATGATCAGCTCGATGAGCTTGAGATCATCATGGCGGAAGAGGATAACGACCTCGTCAAGATGGTGACCGGCGCGCTTGCCATACCGGAAAAATTCCAGACACCGCTGTTTGAAAAGATCGCCTCCTACCGTCCCGATTTTGATCTCGTCACCGCCGAAACCCTGAAGGCCTGAAACATGATAGCCGGATTCGATGCAAAGCTGGTGGCGTCGGCAGATACGCCGCTGACCATCGGAAATGTGCCCTCCGGCATGGAAGCCCTGCTTCTGGCCGATATGGCGCGGGCGGGGACATCGGTCGCCTATGTCATGTCGGATGGCCAGCGGGTCGCAGATCTCGAACAGATTCTCGGTTTCGTCGCGCCTGACATTCCGGTCATGACGCTGCCGGCCTGGGACTGCCTTCCCTATGACCGCGTGTCACCGAGCGCCGACACCTCGGCGCGCCGGCTGGCGGCGCTTTCCGGTCTCATCAGCCACGCCAGGAAACCGCATCCGGCCATCGTGCTGGTCACCGTCAACGCCATGCTGCAGAAGATGGCGCCGCGCGACATTATCGAGAGCCTCGGCTTTTCGGCGAAGCCCGGCAACCAGATCCGCATGGACGACATCGCCGCACGGCTGGAGCGCAACGGTTTCGACCGTGTGGCGACGGTGCGCGAAGTCGGTGAATTCGCCGTGCGCGGCGGCATTCTCGATGTCTTCGTGCCGGGCACGGAAGAGCCGGTGCGGCTCGATTTCTTCGGCGACACGCTGGAAAGCATCCGCACCTTCGATCCGGCCAGCCAGCGCACCATCGGCCAGGCGCGCTCGCTCGATCTGAATCCGATGAGCGAAGTGACGCTGACGCCGGATACGATCAGCCGTTTCCGCAAGAATTACCTGTCGCTGTTCGGTGCCGCGACGCGTGACGACGCGCTTTATCAGGCCGTCTCTGAAGGCCGCCGTTATGCCGGCATGGAGCACTGGCTGCCGTTGTTTTACGAGAAGCTGGAAACCGCCTTCGATTATCTCGAGGGTTTCCGCATCGTCACCGATCACACGGCGCGGGAGGCGGCAAAAGAGCGCTCCAAGCTGGTGCTCGATTATTACGATGCGCGCCGCAGCTCCGGTGAAACCAAGGGATCGACGCAGGGCGCGCCCTACAAGCCGGTTTCGCCCGGCCAGCTCTATCTCGACGGCAAGAGTTTCGATGCCGCACTGGCCGCCGTCAATGCGGTGCGTCTGACACCCTTCAACGAGCAGGATAGCGAAGGCCGCCCGGTCGCCACGCTCGACGCCCATGTCGGGCCGCGCTGGGCGCGTCCGCCAACCGAAGGCGAGAGCGAAGAACGGGTCAATGTTTTCGATCTGGCGGTGAAGCATATTGCCGAGCGCCGGGCCAAGGGCTGGAAGGTGCTGATAACAGGCTGGTCGGAAGGTTCGCTCGACCGGCTGCTGCAGGTGCTGAACGAGCACGGGCTTGAGAAGATCAAGCCGGTCGCCTCGTTGAAAGAGGTGGAGAAGCTCGGCAAGGGCGAGGCGGCCTCGGCGGTGCTGAGCCTTGAGGCGGGTTTCGAAACTGGGACGCTCGCGGTCATCGGCGAGCAGGATATTCTCGGCGACCGCATGGTGCGGCGCTCGAAACGCCGCAAGCGCGGTGCTGATTTCATCTCGGAAGTGGCGGGGCTGGACGAAGGCTCGCTGGTCGTCCATGCCGAGCATGGTATCGGCCGCTTTGTCGGCCTGCGGACAATCGAGGCAGCGGGTGCGCCGCGCGCCTGCCTGGAACTGCATTATGCCGACGATGCAAAGCTGTTCCTGCCGGTTGAAAACATCGATCTTCTTTCCCGTTACGGCTCCGATGCGGCGGAAGCCACGCTTGACAAGCTGGGTGGCGGCGCATGGCAGATGCGCAAGGCCAAGCTCAAGAAGCGCCTGCTCGACATGGCCGACGAGCTTATCCGCATCGCGGCCGCGCGCCTGGTGCGGCACGCGCCGATTCTGGCGGCACCCGATGGGCTTTACGACGAATTCGCCGCCCGTTTCCCCTATGACGAGACGGAAGACCAGCTGAACGCCATCGAGGCGGTCCGCGAGGATCTGGGTGCAGGCCGGCCGATGGATCGCCTCATCTGCGGCGATGTCGGTTTCGGCAAGACCGAAGTGGCGCTGCGCGCCGCCTTCCTCGCCGCCATGAACGGCGTTCAGGTGGCGGTGGTGGTGCCGACCACTTTGCTCTCTCGCCAGCATTTCCGCACTTTCTCCGAACGTTTCCGCGGCCTGCCGATCCGGGTGCAGCAGGCGTCGCGCCTTGTCGGCTCCAAGGAATTGACGCTGACGAAAAAGGAAGTGGCTGATGGCAAGACCGATATCGTCGTCGGCACCCATGCGCTGCTGGGCGCAGGTATCAACTTCGCCAATCTCGGCCTGCTCATCATCGACGAAGAGCAGCATTTCGGGGTGAAGCACAAGGAGCGGCTGAAGGAACTGAAGAGCGATGTGCATGTGCTGACGCTCTCTGCGACGCCCATTCCGCGCACCCTGCAGCTGGCCATGACGGGCGTGCGCGAACTGTCGCTCATCACCACGCCGCCGGTGGACCGCATGGCGGTGCGCACCTTCATTTCGCCCTTTGATCCGCTTGTCATCCGCGAAACGCTGATGCGTGAGCATTATCGTGGCGGCCAGAGTTTCTATGTTTGCCCGCGGCTTGCCGACCTCGCCGATATCCATGCCTTCCTGCAATCGGATGTACCGGAGTTGAAGGTGGCGGTGGCGCATGGGCAGATGCCGGCAGGCGAACTCGAAGACATCATGAACGCCTTTTACGACGGCAAATATGATGTGCTGCTTTCGACCACCATCGTCGAATCCGGCCTCGACGTGCCGACCGCCAATACGCTGATCGTGCACCGCGCCGACATGTTCGGTCTTGCCCAGCTTTACCAGCTGCGCGGCCGGGTCGGGCGCTCCAAGGTGCGCGCCTTCGCGCTCTTCACCCTGCCGGTCAACAAGGTGCTGACAACGATGGCGGAGCGGCGGCTGAAGGTGCTGCAATCGCTCGACACGCTCGGCGCCGGTTTCCAGCTGGCGAGCCACGACCTCGATATTCGCGGCGCAGGCAATCTGCTCGGCGAAGAACAGTCCGGCCATATCAAGGAAGTCGGTTTCGAGCTTTACCAGCAGATGCTGGAAGAGGCGGTTGCCGAAGTGAAGGGCGACGAACAGGTGCAGGATAGCGGCTGGTCGCCGCAAATCTCGGTCGGCACCTCCGTTATGATCCCGGAGGATTATGTTCCCGATCTGCATCTACGCATGGGCCTTTACCGCCGTCTCGGCGAGCTTGCGGATATCAGCGAGATCGACGGTTTTGGCGCGGAAATGATCGATCGTTTCGGCCCCTTGCCGAAAGAGGTTCAGCACCTGCTCAAGATCGTCTACATCAAGTCGCTCTGCCGTATCGCCAATGTCGAAAAGTTGGACGCCGGGCCGAAGGGCGTCGTGGTGCAGTTCCGCAACAAGGAATTCCCCAATCCGGCAGCGCTTGTTGGCTATATCGGCAAACAGGGCACGATGGCGAAGATCCGGCCGGATCACAGCCTGTTCCTCACCCGCGATCTGCCCACGCCTGAAAAGCGGTTGACGGGTGCGGCGATGGTCATGACGCAGCTTGCGGAACTGGCGCGCTCCTGACCATGGCACCGGCAGAGTGCGGGCTGTCGTCCATATTACAGCGATGTAACTAAACGGACATGTGCCGGTAGTTTTCGCGGGCGTAATCTCCATTTCATACCCGGTGCGGCGGATCTGTAGATGCCGCCGGGTCATGAAGGAGCAGGACGATGTGGACCAACATCAACAGGTTTGCCACCGCTGGTCTGGTTGCTTTGACAATTGCGGGCACCACAATTGCCACCACCAGCCAGGCGGAAGCGCGCAATAATTTCGGCCGCGGCCTTGCGGCCGGCATTGCCGGCACGATCATTGGCGGAGCGCTGATTGCGGGTGCAAGACACCCGGGTTACGCCTACGCTCCGGCCTATGGTCCGGCTTACGGTCCTCCCGTCTACGCTGCGCCTGTTTATGGCCCGCCGGTCGCGTACGAACCCGTCTATCCGCGCTGCCACCTTGCCTGGCGACAGAATGCCTGGGGCGACATGTATCGGGTCAGGGTTTGCGACTGACAGCTGAGAGCGCCGGCGGCAGGAACAGTCGCCGGT
Source organism: Agrobacterium tumefaciens str. B6 (assembly GCF_001541315.1). Taxonomy (GTDB): domain Bacteria; phylum Pseudomonadota; class Alphaproteobacteria; order Rhizobiales; family Rhizobiaceae; genus Agrobacterium; species Agrobacterium radiobacter. Next base: position 27,595 of record NZ_LMVK01000014.1, read on the forward strand.
AGTTCCGTATTCTTGTGACCTAAGTCTCGTCTTCCGGTGTGATGCCGACGGCCACGTTCTGATCGGTTGCGGCGATCGAGGCGGGCAGCGGCACTTTTCTCTGCTTCTCGCGGATCAGCGTCAATAGGCCGGAGCCAACGATGAGGGCGATGCCGAAGAGCATCCAGCCATCGATACGGTCGCCGAAAATCAGATAACCGAAAAGGATGGCCCAGAGCATCTGGCTATATTGCGTCGGGCCGATCATGGCGGCGGGCGCATATTGGGCGGCATACATGACCAGCACGTTGCCAAGTGCGCCGAGCAGGCCATATCCCGCCAGCAGCAGCCATTGCTCGCCTCCCGGCGTGACAAAGGTGGGCACCATGGCGACGCCGCTGATGGTGAGACAGCCCAGCACACCCGCCCCATAAAGCGAGACATTCTTTTCCGACGGGCCCATGGCGCGGAAGATGACGATGCTGAGCGCGCCGCTGAAGCCGCCGATGATGGCGCCGAGATGGCCGATACCCAGTTCACGGAAGCCCGGCCGCAGGATGACCAGTACGCCGAGGAAACCGATGATGACTGCGGACCAGCGACGGATGCCCACCTGTTCCTTCAGAAATACCACCGACATGATGGTGACGAAGGAGGGCAAAAGGAAGATCAGCGCAAAGGCTTCGGCCATGGAAAGATGGGTAAAGGCGGTCACGCTGCCGACAGCACCGGTGCCGGCAGCAAAAAAGCGGATGATCCACAAAGGACGGTTCGTCGTCTTCACCACATCCACCCAGCGATCGTTGCGCTTGCGGATGAAGGGCAGGGCGACGAGCCCGAACAGGGCGCCGAAGAAGGCCGATTCGATCGGCGAAATCTGGCCTTCTATAAGTTTAACGCTGGCATCGCTCCAGGCGTAGGCAGCGAGGGCGGCAAAGGCGGGCAGAATGCCTTTCAGGGTCTGGTCGGACACGGAAACACCGGGGGAAAATCGAGTTGCAGAAAACCGCCGGTGGTTTGGCCGTCAGTTCATCGATCTATGCTCGTCCGCCTTGATTTTTGCAATATCCCGCAATGCAGCAATCAGGACATCTGGCGTTTGTGCACCGCTTATGGCGTATTTCTGGTCGATGATGAAGAAGGGTACGCCGGCCACGCCCATCTGCTGCGCCGCATCAATTTCAGCGATGACGGTGTCCTTGTCCGCCTCCGAGGCGAGAAGCCGTGCCACCACCTGCGCGTCCATGCCCGCCTTTTCGGCTACATCGATCAACACGGCGTGGTCGCCGATATTGCGGCCTTCTTCGAAATTGGCCTTGAACAGCCCGGTCACCACCTTCTCCTGGATATCGCGGCCTTCGGAATGCGCCCAGAGCGACAGGCGGTGCGCGTCGAGTGTGTTCGGGCCGATCTTGATCGCATCAAAATCGTAATGGATGCCGACTTCCTTGCCGAGCTGCACCAGCGTGGCATGGGCCTGTTCCAGACGCTCCTTGCCGAGTTTTTCCTCGAGAGCTGCTTTCTGGTCGACGCCTTCAGGCGGATAGTCGGGGTTGAGGCGATAGGGACGCCAGTTCACGTCGACGCTGATTTCATCCTGCACCTCGGCTATGGCAAGATCGAGCCTTGCCTTGCCGAGATAACACCAGGGGCAGACCATATCCGATACGACGTCGATAACGATGCGTTCCATGGCTTTATCTTCCCTTGTCCTGGACCGGGCAGGGGCGGGTTACTGCGCCCGCGCATCCCACCAGGGCTGTTTCTGATTGCCTGATATCGGGGTCATATCCGGGCGGTCGATATATTTCCAGCGCGCAACCCATTGCGCACCGATATAATAGAGCGGAATGATGTAGTGGCCGGCAACCAGAAGGCGGTCATAGGCGCGCACGGCGGCCTGGAAATCTTCCGTCGAGCGCGCCTGCAGCAGCGCTTCGATCATCCGGTCAATATCGGGATTGGCGGCGCCCGCATAGTTGAAGCTGCCCTGCGCATCGCGTGAGAGCGAATTCCAGCGGTTGAGCTGCTCCATGCCCGGCGAAAGCGACGACGGCAGGGAGCGGATGATCATGTCGTAATCGAAGCTGTTCGAGCGGGCCTGATATTGCCCGTCATCGACCGAGCGGATGCCCATGGCGACGCCGATCAGATTGAGAGAACGCTGATAGGCAAGCGCGATGCGCTCCTGAGCGGGGTTCTGTGTCATGATCTCGAAGGCGAGCTGGCGGCCGTTGGCGTCGGACATCCTGCCGTTCCTGATGCTGTATCCGGCCTCTTTCAGCTTGTCGACGGCCATTTTAAGGACCTTGCGGTCCGCACCGGTGGCGTCGGTGGTCGGCAAGGCATAGGTGCCGGCCAGTAGCTGCGGAGGCATGGTCTTAGCCGCGTCGCCGAGCAGCGCCAGCTCGCGTTCGTCCGCGGCATTGCCATAGGCGCCGAGCGGCGAATTCTGCCAGTAACTCTGTGTCCGCTTGAAGGAGCCGCCGAGAATGTTTCTGTTCATCCACTCGAAATCGAACGCGTAGGTAAGGCCTTCGCGCACCTTCTCGTCGGCGAAGACGGCGCGGCGGGTGTTGAAGACGAGACCGAACATGCCTGTCGGCAGGCGCGGCTGGAAGACGTCCTTGACGATGTCGCCGCGATGGACGGCGGGGAAATTGTAAGCCTGTCCCCAATGGGAGGTGTCGGAGGTGCCGTTGATGGCGTCGCCTTCGGGATAGATGTCGATATCGCCCTTCTTGAAGGCCTCGAACATGGTGGTGACCTGCAGGAAATAGGTCACGCTGATCTCGTCGTAATTGTCGAAGCCGACCTTGCCCGGAATGTCTTTGCCCCAATAGTCCGGATTGCGCTCCCAGATGATTCGTTCGCCCGGCCGCAGGGTCTTGATTCGGTATGGACCCGAGCCGACGACTGCGCCGAGGCCGGCCTGTTCGAATTTTTCCGGATCGATCGCATGTTTCGGCAGGATCGGGGTGGAGGAGGCGAGAATGAGCGGCGTTTCGCGGTTGGCCTTGTCGTTGAAGGTGAAACGCACGCTGCGATCACCGATCTTTTCCAGCTTCGCCACCCCGTCCAGACGGCTGTTGAAGGGCGGGCGGCCTTTTTCCTTCAGAAGATTGAAGGTGAAGATCACGTCATCTGCGGTCACCGGCTCGCCGTCGGACCATTTTGCCTTCGGGTTGATGTTGAACTGGACGAAGCTTCGCTCCTCATCCCACTCCACTGTTTCGGCCAAGAGGCCGTAAAGGCTGAAAGGCTCATCGCTGGAGCGCAGCATCAGGGGTTCGTAGAGAAGATTGCCGAATTCCGGGTCCCAGACGCCGCGCGCGGTGGTGCGCATTCCCTTGAGAACGAAGGGATTGAGGCTGTCGAAGGTGCCGACGACGCCATAGGAGATGCGGCCGCCTTTCTTCACGTCAGGATTGACATAAGGAAGGTGCCTGAAGTCTGCGGGGAGCTCCGGCGTGCCGTGCATGGAAATGCCGTGCAGCGGCTGCGCCAGGGCGTTCCCGGCGGGAAGCAGGGATGATCCCAAAAGGAACAATGCGGGGATGAGGGCCGCAAGGTTGCGCATGTCACTGTCCTGTCTCAACTGTCCGTCCGATGTGCGTCACGACCGTTTATCATCATGATTCTGGCAGATATGTAGCACACGGACATGGTGCGACCCATCCAAGCGCGGGAAATCTTGGGTCAGCTCAAGAAAAAGTTAAAGAAGTGCTGGATATCGCCGCGATCGGCATGTAACAGGGTGGCCGGAAGAGACGGGTCACGCATTTGCCTCATTTAAACGACAGTTGAACGGGCAGAAGGATACCGCCATCGACGAACAGGGCCTTAACGGTTCTGTTCTGGCAGACATTCAGGAGACGGAACTCTTATGATGCAAAAGGCAAACACATTCACCCGGACGGCTCTGTCCGCTCTGGTCCTCTCTCTGGGCGCGGTTTCCGCTCCGGCCATCTCGCAGGCACAGGATGCTGCTCCCGCCGCCCAGGGCGCCGGCGCTCCGCCGCTCGGCTGGTTCAAGACCTGCTCCAAGCAGGAAGACAACGATGTCTGCGTCGTGCAGAACGTGGTTCTCGCCCAGAACGGCCAGATGATCACCGCTGTCGGCCTCATCACCGTTGAAGGCAAGGTTAACCGCAAGCTGCTGCAGGTTTCCGTTCCGACCGCGCGTCTCATTCCTCCTGGTGTGATGATGCAGATCGACGGCGGCAAGGGCCAGAAGCTCGACTACGCCGTTTGCCTTCCCGACAAGTGCACGGCCGAAGTTCCGCTGACGGACGCCATGATCGCTTCCCTGAAGAAGGGTAGCGAGGTGGTCTTCACCTCCATCAACTTCCGCCGCGCGCCGAACCCCATCAAGATCGCGCTCTCCGGCTTCACCGGCGCGTTTGACGGCCCGGCGATCACCCAGTCGCAGCTGGCCGAAAGCCAGCGCAGCCTGCAGGAAGGCATGCAGAAGAAGGCTGAAGAGGCTCGCAAGAAGCTGGAAGCCGCTCAGGATGCCGCCAAGGGCGCTCCGAAGCCCTGATTGCAGCGTAAGCGCTAAAAACAGAAAACCGGTCTGGTGACAGACCGGTTTTTTTATGTCCCTGGGAGGGTGGGGAGATGGTTGGCGGGCGTCAATGCGCCGTTGACATTTTCGGGCGCCATTCGCCGTTCGGCGCCTTGTCGAAGATGCGGCCGATATTGGGGTTTCGGAGCGGCGTCTCGTTTTCGTCGTGGACGAGGTTCTGCTCGGAAACATAGGCGACATATTCCGTCTCCTCGTTTTCGGCCAGAAGATGATAGAAGGGCTGGTCGCGATCCGGCCTGATTTCCGCGGGAATGGCGTTCCACCATTCCTCGGTATTGGCATATTCCGGGTCGACGTCGATGACCACGCCGCGGAACGGAAACACCTTGTGGCGGACGATCTCGCCAAGCGTGAATTTTGCGTCTCTTTGTTTCATGGCATGAACTTCCTTTCCCACTAATAGTTGGGTGCGGAACGCAAAATATCAAGGGCTAGGGGGTATCCCGGCCCTTTCTCTCTATATGGGCTCAGGCTCGGCGGCCGAGCGGCGCGGTGGCGATGATGACACCGCCGGTGACCAGCACGATGCCGATCGCGTGGTAGGTCTCGAACGTCTCCCCGAGGAACAGCGTGGCCATCAGGATCGAGACGGGCGGCATCATGTAAAGCGTGATGCCGGCCGTGGCGGGGCCGAAGACGCGCACCGTATGGGTGAAGCAGTAAAAGGCAAGCAGCGAAGCGAACAGGATGATGCCGCCGATCTTCGCCCATGCCATTGGCGTCGCGGGCAGCATGCCGCCCTGCGCCAGTTCCAGCGCCGCCGGCGGCAGAAGCACCAGCGCGCCGGAAAGCGCGATCAGACCAAAAAGGCTGAAGGACGCCATCTGCCGCGCCGCCGGCTCGCGCAGCAGCAGCGAATAGACGGCAAAGGCGATGGCCGCCGTCAGTATGGCGAAATCGCCGATGTTGAAGCTCATGTGCCGGAGAGCTGCGATATCGCCCTTGAGCACGATGGCCGCCACGCCGGCAAAGGCGATGATCATGCCCGCCACCTCAAGCTTTCTGATGGGGCGGCCCTGAAAGATGCGCTGGAACAGGATGATGAACAGCGACGATGTCGTGTAGATCAGCGTGCCGTTGGCGGCCGTGGTCATGGTGAGGCCCCAATAGACCACGCCGCCGCAGATGCCCATGCCGAGAATGCCGAGAACGAGCCAGAGAAGCGTTTTGCGCCTCAGGAAGGCAAGGCAGTTGCGCCAGTCGGCGATCATGAAGGGCGCGATGATGAGGGTCGATCCGATCCAGCGGATGAAGGCGGCGATGAAGGGCGATACCTCACCGACGACGCCACGACCGAAAATGACGTTGCTGGAGAAAAAGAACGGCACCGCCAGAAAGATGAGCCAGTCCGTAAGGCGCGTTTGCTGAGTGGCTGGCTTGTTCGACATTCTTCGCGACATGGCTGGGCTTCAAAAGAAAACGGCGGCTTTCCGGGGAAAACCGCCGAAATGGATCGAGCGCCCCCGAGGGAGCGCTCGAAAGGCCGATCAGGCCGAGTAGTACATGTCGAATTCGACCGGATGCGGGGTCATTTCGAAACGCATGACTTCCTGCATCTTCAGCTCGATGAACGAGTCGATCTGGTCGTCGTCGAACACGCCGCCGGCGGTCAGGAACTTGCGATCCTTGTCGAGGCTTTCGAGAGCTTCGCGCAGCGAGCCGCAGACGGTCGGGATCTTCTTCAGTTCCTTTGCAGGAAGGTCGTAAAGGTCCTTGTCCATCGGCTTGCCGGGGTGGATCTTGTTCTTGATGCCGTCGAGGCCGGCCATCAGCATGGCCGCAAAACCGAGATAGGGGTTCTGGGTCGGGTCCGGGAAGCGGACTTCGACGCGTTTTGCCTTCGGGTTGGAGCCGAAGGGAATACGGCAGGATGCGGAACGGTTGCGCGCGGAATAGGCGAGCAGAACCGGCGCTTCATAACCCGGCACCAGACGCTTGTAGGAGTTGGTGGTGGGATTGGTGAAGGCGTTGATGGCCTTGGCGTGCTTGATGATGCCGCCGATGTAATAGAGGCAGTTCTCGGAGAGGCCGGCATATTCGTCGCCTGCGAAGGTCGGCTTGCCGCCCTTCCAGATCGACTGGTGAACGTGCATGCCCGAGCCGTTGTCGCCGAAGATCGGCTTCGGCATGAAGGTTGCCGTCTTGCCATAGGCATTGGCGACCTGATGCACGACGTACTTGTAGATCTGCATCTTGTCGGCGCTGGAAACCAGCGTGTCGAACTTCACGCCCAGCTCGTGCTGTGCGGCAGCCACTTCGTGGTGGTGCTTTTCAACGACGACGCCCATTTCGGCCAGAACCGTCAGCATTTCGGAGCGCATGTCCTGCAGGCTGTCGATCGGCGGAACCGGGAAATAGCCGCCCTTGACGCGCGGACGGTGGCCGAGGTTGCCGGTTTCATAGTCGGTGTCGTCGTTGGACGGCAGCTCGGACGAGTCGAGCTTGAAGCCGGTATTGTAGGGGTCTGCCTTGTACTTCACGTCGTCGAAGACGAAGAATTCGGGCTCGGGGCCAACGAAGACGGTGTCGCCGATGCCGGACGCCTTGAGGTAGGCTTCGGCCTTCTTGGCGGTGCCGCGCGGGTCGCGGTTATAGGCTTCGCCCGAGACCGGGTCGAGAATGTCGCAAAGGACGACCAGGGTGGACTGGGCGAAGAACGGGTCGATATGGGCGGTTGCCGGATCGGGCATCAGCACCATGTCGGACTCGTTGATGGCCTTCCAGCCGGCGATCGAGGAGCCGTCGAACATGACGCCGTCGGCGAACATGTCTTCGTCCACACAGACAACATCCATGGTGACGTGCTGCAGCTTGCCCTTGGGGTCGGTAAAGCGCAGGTCCACGAACTTGATGTCGTTATCCTTGATCTGCTTCAAGATATCGTTTGCGGTCGTCATTTAAACGTTTTCCTTGAGTGTGATGATGACGAGGTGAAAACCCAAGCCTCCCCGGCTCGGGACGTTCTTGATTATATGGCGTCCACGCCTGTTTCACCGGTACGGATGCGGATGACTTCCTCGATATTGGAAACGAAAATCTTTCCGTCGCCGATACGTCCGGTCTGCGCCGCATTGCGGATCGCCTCGATGACGGCTTCCGCGTTCTCGTCCGCCAATACGACTTCGACTTTCACTTTCGGCAAAAAGTCCACAACGTACTCTGCACCGCGGTAGAGTTCCGTGTGGCCCTTCTGACGACCAAAGCCTTTTGCTTCCGTGACCGTGATGCCCTGAAGTCCGACTTCCTGAAGGGCTTCCTTCACTTCATCGAGCTTGAAAGGCTTAATGATCGCTTCGATCTTTTTCATGAGAAAATATCTCTCCGCTTCTCCCGTTAAAGCAGGTTATTCCCGCTCTGCCACAAGAATGCACGTATTGTGCCAGATCGGAAGCGGGCTTGAAGAAAAAACTTCGATCCCCCGGCCTTCCGACACAAAATGCATTCGGTTTTGGCGGTTTTCCAGCCAATTTCTCTCGGGAACCCGAAAAATCCATCAGCATTTCTGCCAATTCTTATTATTTTAGATGGTTTGAATATTTGAGAATGCGCGGGTGTGATGAAGTTGGTTTGTTTATATTTTATGCATTTGATTATTATTTGGACTTGGCTATCTGCTTATTTTTGTATCGATTGCCTTTCCGGCGTTTTGAAGGGATGATTGAGGCATGACATCCCTCTCTCAGCTCTCCCTTTTTGACCCGGCTGTTATGGCCAGCATCGATGCGGCGGCCGGTCAATCCGGCATTCCGCTTTATGATCTGATGGAGCGGGCGGGGCAGGCGGTTGCCGCCTCAGCGCTTCGCCACTATCCGCAGGCGCTGCGTTTCGTCGTGCTTTGCGGCGGCGGCAACAATGGCGGTGATGGTTACGTGGCGGCGCGGGCGCTTGTGGAAAGCGGCGCGGTCGTTGTGGTTCATCATCTCGGTGATGCCGGCGCGCTCAGGGGTGATGCGCGGATGGCTTTCGAGCGCAGCGGGGTGGCGCCGCTGCCGCTTGGCGACTACGCGCCTCTTGCCGGCGACGTGGTGATCGACGCGGTCTTCGGGGCAGGACTGTCCCGCGATATTCCTCGGGAGCTTGCACGGATAATCGAGGCGGTGACCAATGCGAAGGCGCCGGTTCTCGCCGTCGATCTGCCCTCCGGTCTCTGCGGCCGGCGGGGCGTGCCGCTTGGTGCCTCGTTCAGGGCCGAACGGACGGTGACCTTCATGGCGCGCAAGCCGGGCCATCTGCTGATGCCGGGGCGGGAGCTTTGCGGGGCGCTCGAGGTGTTCGATATCGGCATTCCCTCCCGCATCCTTACCGATCACGCAGGCTCGGTTGCGGAAAACCATCCGCTTGTCTGGCGTGATGCCTTGCCCGCGAGCGATATCGAGACGCATAAATTCCGCCGCGGGCATCTGACCGTCTTTTCCGGCCCGGCCCATGCGACGGGTGCAAGCCGCATGACGGCGCTTGCGGCGCTGAAGGCAGGCGCGGGTATTGTCACTGTCGCCGCTCCGAGGCAGGCGCTCGACGTGCTGTCCGTGACGCTGACGGCCGTGATGAATGCGCCGATGGACGATGCCGATGATCTGCGGCTCTGGCTGGACGACCGGCGTCATGGAGCCTTCGTTCTCGGTCCCGGTTTCGGCGATCTAGAAAAGGCGCGGCAATTCGTATCCCTGCTTGGAGACAAGGCGGTCGTGCTGGATGCCGATGCAATCACGGCTTTCAAGGATCACACGGAGACCCTGTTCGAGCGTATCACCTCAGGCGCGGGCAAATTCATCCTGACGCCGCATGAGGGCGAGTTTGCGCGATTGTTTCCGGATCTTGCCGCCGACAGGGTGCTGAGCAAGATCGAGAAGGCGCAGGTCGCCTCGGCGCGCAGCGGCGCTGTGCTGATCTATAAAGGCGCAGACACGGTGATTGCTGCGCCTGATGGCCGGGCGCTGGTCAACACCAATGCGCCGGCGAGCCTTGCGACGGCCGGATCGGGTGATGTGCTGGCCGGCATCATCGGTGCGCTGCTGGCGCAGGGAGCCCCCGCCTTCGAAGCGGCTGCGGCCGGCGTCTGGCTGCATGGGCAGGCGGGCCACAGGGCAGGTGACGGCATGACGGCGGAGGACCTTGCCCATGCGGTTCGGCCGTTTGGGTGAATTGGTCTCCGATTATGTTCGCTGTTTGCTGGCCGCTGACAGATCCGGTGGTTTGGCACAGTTCCATCATTCTCACTCCGTCACCCCGGACTTGATCCGGGGTCCAGTGCGATCAAGTCCTTGATCGCGAAAGGCTCGTTCACGGCGCAGACGCGCCGTGGCTGGATGCCGGATCAAGTCCGGCATGACGGGGAGAGGTCTCTACCTCCGAATCGAGGCCTTTTGCGTTTGTGGCCCTTGCCACGCACTCAATGCGCGGCTTTGCCCTGGCTTGCCATTGCCATTCGCGACGCACTGATCAAGAGCTTGCGTTCAGCGCGCTCCTGCTGCGGCGTGCGATTGTAGATTTCGCGATAACACTTGGAAAAATGCGAGGCGGAGACGAAACCGCAGGCGACGGCGACTTCGACCACCGGCATGGCCGATTGCACCAGCAGGTGGCGGGCGCGGTCGAGACGGATTTCGAGGTAATAGCGGGCGGGTGAGCGGCCCATTTCCTGGCGGAAAAGGCGCTCCACCTGCCGGCGCGACAGATCGGCGGCGTCGGCGATGTCGAGCAGCGACAGCGGCTCGGCGAGATTGCCTTCCATCAATTCGATGATCGACAGGACCTTGCTGTTCTGGACGCCGAGGCGGGCGCGCAGCGGCAGGCGCTGGCGGTCGTTCGGGCTGCGCACCCGGTCGGTCAATTGCTGTTCGCAGACACGGTTGACGAGGTTTTCGCCGAAATCCTGGCCAATCAGGCTCAGCATCATGTCCAGCGAGGCCGTGCCGCCGGCGCAGGTGTAGATGTTGCTGTCGACTTCAAAGAGGTCGGCATAGACTTCCACCTGCGGGAAGGCTTCGGAAAAGCCGGGCAGGTTTTCCCAGTGGATCGCGCAGCGCTTGCCGTTCAGGAGGCCAGCCTGTGCGAGGATATGGGCGGCGGTACAGAGGCTGCCGATGGCGATGCCGCGATTATAGGCTTCGCGCAGCCAGGCATTGACCGACTTGTTGATGTGTTGATCCACATCGATGCCCGAACAGATGATCGCCATTTCCGGGCGGTTTTCGCCGCTGACATAACGCCGCTCGTCGGCAAGACAGGTATCGGCCTCAAGACAGATGCCGCTTGACGACATGACCTTCTGGCCGTCTAGGGAGGCAAGGCGCCATTCATAGGCCTGATAGCCCAACATTCGGTTGGCGATGCGAAGCGTTTCAACCGCTGCGGCGAATGGCAGCATGGTAAATTGCGGAATGAGAAAAAAGACGATTGAGCGTTTCTTCTGGGAGTTTCTGCTCATTTGCCCGTGCTCCGTTGCGAATACGCAATTCCTCCCTTGGAATTGGTCTTCTGGATGTCCTGATTACGACATCTTTAACGAAAAATACGCCTCGGAATCGGAGCTGTCAAAAAATAGCTTTTGAAATATGCAAATTTCGCGACAAGCCTTTAAAAAAGGCGATGTGTCGCATGCAAAACAGGCAGGCTGTTTTGCGCCCCCATCCTGCCGTTTGGGCGCGGGCAGGGATGGCTCGCAAGACGCGCAATGGTTGCGAGCCATCGGTTGGACATCATTTGCGGATGGTGTGTATGCGGGTGGTGTCGGTGGTCGGCCATCCGATATCCTTCAATGTTTCAGGCGGCAATGCCTCCAGTGCACGGAGCATTCTGGCGCGGCGCCATTCTGCGTAACGGGCGGAAACCTGGTCGGACAGGCGATGGAGCCAGCCAATGGGTGAAGGACGGTGCGTAGAACGGTTCGTCACCGGGAGATAATGTATCATGGTCATGTCTTGATCCTTTCGTGAACCACGATCCTGTTTGCGACTTCGATATGCGCTTGCCTGTTTCATCAGGCAAGATAATGAATCTTATGTCACTCATCAGTTTTTGGAATGAATTGCCGGCGACGCCTGCGGGGAAAATTCCAATCCGCGAGATCGTCAGCGCTTCATTCCGACGAGGCTCAATTCGCCCCGTCAATCGATGTCCCGGATGGTGCACGCTTGTTGACATTCAATCAAACGAAATGATATCCATCTATAAATCAAAATATTTGAAGGTGCGTGCCATGACCGTGACTTTCCGCCAACCGCTGCCGTTGCTGGATAACGACATATTGAGAACCTTCGTCGCCATTGCGGAAACGGGAAATTTCTCCACCGCCGCTGAAGTGGTGTTCAGAACGCCTTCCGCCGTTTCCATGCAGATCAAGAAACTCGAGGAGCAGTTGAAGACGACGCTGTTCCTGCGCGATGCCCGTTCGGTTACATTGACGGCGCATGGGGAGACGCTGCTGACCTATGCGCGGCGCATGATTGCGCTCTCCAACGAGGCCGTGTCGCGTTTCGTCATGCCGGAACTCTCAGGTGTCGTCCGGCTCGGCGCGCCGGAGGATATTGGCGAGCGTGGCCTGCTGCCGGGTATTCTCAAGCGTTTTGCCGAGGCTTTTCCCGGCATCATGATCGACGTCACCATCGATTCCAGTTCCAATCTCTACAAGCGCATGGACGAGCAGCGGCTCGATCTCGCCCTCGTCAACTGCGCCTCCCATCCGCTGCGCGACACCGGCGAGGTGCTGATGCGCGAACGTCTGGTCTGGGCAGGCGCGAAATGTGGTACGGCCTATCTGCGCGATCCGCTGCCCATTTCCATCTGGGAAGAGGGCTGCATCTGGCGCTCGGAAGCGATCAATTCGCTGGAACGGCGCGGGCGCAATTTCCGCGTGGCCTATCTCAGCGGCCATACCATGGCGCAGCGCGCGGCGATTGCCGCCGATCTCGCCATTGCGCCGTTGCCGCGATCCTATGTGCTGAACGACATGGTCATTCTGGGCGACAAGGAAGGCCTGCCGGAACTCGGCTCTTTCGATATCCGCCTGATCATGGGCGACAAGGCGTCGCGCCCTGTTCTCGCCGTGGCTGAAAGCATTCGAAACGCTTTTGTCGAGGTCGCCAAGGCGGCCTGAGGTCCTGATAATGCGCGGCGGCCGTGGCCCGTCGCGCTGTCAGGATGGCGGCTTTTAGCCTGCTATCGAATCCTGTGATGCCGAACGGTCCGCGCCGCCGGTTTGCCAGCTTCCGCGCTTGACCAGCCAGTCGGCTGAATTCTGCAATCCGCCAAAGGGAAAGACGTGAATCTGCCGTATCGGCCCTTGCGGATTGGCCTGCCAGTGCCGCTCGATCGGCCCGACGATGCTTTCCGGCGAATGGCCCTTCGCCAGCGTCGTCAGGGAAAGCGCGTTTTTCTTGAGATAGGCAATGGAATTGCCGACGCCGCAGAGTGCGGCATATTTCAAGAGCGTCGTCATCTTGGCCGGGCCGGAAACGCCGATATGCACCGGCAAATCGATACCTGACGCCGTTAGTCCTTCCGCCCAGGCGATGAAACGCGCGGGATCAAAACCGAACTGCGTGACGATGCGCATTGCGGCATCGCTTCTTTCTGCAAAATCGCGTTTCAGCCTGAGTGCGGCCATCGCCGTGTCGTCGTTGAAATCCGGGCTGCCTTCCGGGTGGCCGGCGATGGCGATCTGCCTTATCCCGCAACGGTCGAAAATGCCTGACGACAGCATGTCCATGCTGGATGCGAAGGGACCGGCTGGCCGGTCGACACCGCCGCCGACAACCAGAACATCCGTGACACCCGCTTCTCCGGCAAGCCGTCTCACCTGTTCTTCAAACCCCGTGCGGGAAGGTATGCGCCGCGCTGCAAGATGCGGCACTGGCTCGTAACCGAGGTCGCGCAAATGTCCTGCGGCATCAACGAGCCTTTCCTGCGAGGCAGCTCCGGTGTCGGTGAGATAGACGCGGACACCCTGCGGAAAGAGACCGGCAAGGTCGCTCGCGCCAAGCACCTGCGCGGGCGAGGCTTCGATGGAGGCGGGAATGATGGAAGCGGCGGAAATATCGGGCAATTTGTGCATGATCCTTTTTATTATCATGCACCGATTTTTCGGCGAAGTCTGTGCCTGTTGCGGCAAGACAGGCTTGCATCTGCGACGAAGCTCAACCCCGGTTCGGAGAGTTTCGGTTTCACCAGATCCGTTTCGTCAGGCCGTTCCACAGCCAGGTCCAGATGGTCGGCGGAAAACGCAGCACCGATTTGCCGGGTGAGGGCGGCTGCGGCGCAAGGCTGCCGGAAAGGGCGTCCTCGATGGCGCTGACAGCGATATCCACCGAAGCGGCGGTCAAAAGCAGCGGATAGGTGGCGATCGTGTCGGAAGGCGATGGTTTCAGCCGCTTCTCGTAGAGTGTTGCGCCGGTATCCACGCCCTTGTCGACCAGATGCACGGTCGCGCCGAAATTGCCTCGGTCCTTTTCGACCAGCGCCCAGTAACCGCCCATCTGCCCGCGATAGGCGGGGTTGATGCCGGCGTGGAAATTGATGACCGGGCATTGCAGGGCCTGCAGCGTGGCAGGTCTCAGCAGACGGCAGGAAATGGTGAAGATTGCAGCCGGTTGCAGCAGATTGGCGGCCTTGCGGCATTCCTCATCGTTGAGCGAGGCGAATTGCGTAACGGGAAGGCTGTGGTGGAGATCGGGAGAAAGACCGTGTTCGGCGATGATCTCGTTGCTTCTGCGAACCGTGAAGCGTTTGCCGAGCCGCGAGGCGATCATCGTCGCTATCTGGCCCGCAGCGACAATCCAGCCAAGCCGTCTCGCGCGTCGCCTGAGAATGACTGACTTGCTTTCCGGCTGCTCCATGAAGACGTGGATATCGGGAAATCGGGCAGCCAGAGCATTGATCATGACGTTCGGGTTCACGCCGCCCGCCGTCATCACCAGAAGCCGATTGTTGATGTCAGTCATATCACCCACGGGATTTTCCTAAGCCATGATGCAGTTGCCGAGTGTCACTCGTGAACTTCAAAACCATGTTAATTTTCATCGACAGGATTTTTTGAAATGCCGCTGGAACCGTTTTTTGGGACTCACGTTATTGTGACGCATATCACATTGGCGCTTGCCTTTGGACGGCAAGTCATAGGGGAGTAGTTTCACATGATCACACGTATTCTTTCGACCGTTTTCGTGGCTTTGCTGACTGTCGTCACCCTCAGCTCCTGCGGCAATACCATTCGCGGCATGGGCCGGGATACGGCAAACGCCGTTGACGCGACGCAGGATGCCGGCCGCAACGTGGACCGCGCAGCGCGTCGTTAATCAAGGCTCCCCTCCCGCAAAGGCGTTACCCGAAAACCCGGGTGACGCCTTTTCTTTGACCGAATTTCCCTGCGAATGTTCGCCTGACGAGAATCAAAGGGGCGGGCATGATTGCATCGATGAAGAAACTGGCAAAGGCGCTGCTGCCGTTGTTGTTGCCATTCTCCGCGCAGGCCGGTGGGCAGCCGGATTTCTGCAAGGCCATCGACCATGCGGGCGGGCGCTACACCGTCTGCAGTTTCGATCCGGCAAGGAACGCCATCCGCATTTATGACCGCGACCATGTCTCCGGGCAGGGATACCGCAGTTTCGCCGACCTGTCGTCGGCCTTGTGGCGGCAGCACATGTTCAGCATCTTCGCCATGAATGGCGGCATGTATCATTCCGACTATTCGCCCGTCGGCCTCTACATTGAAAATGGGGTGGAGCGTTCGCCGCTCAGCACCCGGGGCGGCTGGGGCAATTTTCACCTTTTGCCGAACGGCGTATTTTATCTGAAGGGTGCAAAGGCTGGCGTGCTGGAAACCGCAGCCTATCTGGCGGCGGATCCGAAAGCCGATTTCGCCACCCAGTCCGGGCCGATGCTGGTAATCGACGGCAAGCTGCATCCGCGCTTCCTGCCCGATAGCGACAGCCTGAAGCGACGCAACGGCGTCGGCGTCTCCCGCGACGGCATGGTGCATTTCGCCATTTCGGAAAATACCGTGCGCTTTTATGATTTCGCCACGCTGTTCAGGGACGTGCTGGATGCGCCGAATGCGCTCTATCTCGACGGCACCATATCTAGCGTCGATATTCCCGCGATGAAAAGGCGGGACTCGCTGTTTCCCATGGGGCCGATCATCGCCGTTGTCGATCGGGTGCCGGATTAGCCGGAAAGATCAGATCGGCGCCTTGGGATAGGCTTTTTCGAGACCGGCCGATGCCGTCAGCCCTTTGCGGAAGGCGAGATAGGCGGGGTGCTGACTCGCTCTTGCGGTTTCCGTGATGCGGATCTGCAACCGGGAAGGGGCATTGCCGCCAAGCCATTCGCCGGCCGTTTCCAGCTTCAGGCTGTTCAGGAAACGGGCGTTGGTCTGCTGGTCGAGATAAAGATTGAGGCCAGCCAGCAGGTTTTCGTCCTGCAGGGCGTTTTCCATCAACAGCAGCACCCACGCTTTATCTTCGCTCGTCAGCGAAGTGAGCTTCGACGCGACCGTTTCACGGTCGGGAAAGGAGGATGCCTGCTGCATGGGGTGACTCGCATCGTTGCCGTTGCCATCGTCGATAAAGCAGCACTGGCGGCCTTTCAAGGCGCGACGCTTCAGCGGAAGAAATTCGACTGCAACGTGTTCGGTCGCGAGGGTTTTCAACAGGCGTTTGTAGGAAAGCTTTAAATAACGGTTACACTTTAGCCTAAATTGCGGCGAAGCCCGAAACGGCGTCTTTTTGCACGCCGCGCTAACATCTTGTTTTTTCACATACCTATGCACGGGGCGAATGGCAGCCCATCGAAAACGCCTTCATTTAGCCGCTTTTTGCATTTGCGTTCGCCGCCGGATTTTAATAAATGCTTGCCTCAACGGGCCGGGTCTTGAAGATCCCCCGGAGAGTGAATAGCTGGAGTAATCATGGAAGAAACCGCTCAGAAATCCTGCTGGGGCGTCACCTTGCGCGCACTTGCAGGCTTTGCCGCTTTTCTCGCATTGACGTACATTTTTGGCAGCCCATAAGCATCTCTCCTGAATGACGGGTTTTGAAACGGCGCGGTTTTCCTCTGGAAACCGTGCTGTTTTCGTTTCTGGGACGCTCATGTCGCAGCTGCGCAAACCGCTGACGCTCTTTTGTGGCGATCCGTTTCGGCTTTGGATATGATGATGCAGGAATCCATTCTTATTCAGGGCGAACTTCATGTTTCTTTCGGTCTTTGACGTCTTCAAGATCGGTATCGGTCCTTCGAGCTCCCACACGATGGGGCCGATGACGGCTGCAAACCGCTTCCTGGCGCTGATCCTCAGCGATGAGTGGCCGCGACCGGCGGGTGCAGCCGTTGCGCAGCTGAAGGTCAGCCTGCATGGCTCTCTCGCCTTTACCGGCATTGGCCACGGCACAGGGCGTGCCGTCATTCTGGGCCTCACCGGCGAGCGGCCGGACCTTGTCGACCCCGATGCGATGGACGCCATTATCGATGCGGTGGAGAAGGCCGGAACGGTAACGCCGCCCGGCCATCCGTCCTATGAGTTTCGGCCCGCAGAAGATCTGATCTTCGACAAGAAGAACCCGCTGCCCGGCCATGCCAACGGCATGATCTTCTCCGCCTTCGACAATCAGGGCAGGCTGCTCATCAAGCGCATCTATTATTCCGTCGGCGGCGGTTTCGTCGTGACCGATACGGAACTGGAGGCGATCAAGCAGCGCGGCAAGACCATCGATAATGGTCCGCGCGTGCCTTATCCCTTCGGGACGGCGCGGGAAATGCTTGAGATGGCGGCCCGTTCCGGCCGCACCATCGCCCAGATGAAGCGCGCCAATGAGGAGACGGTGGTCTCCCGCGAGGAACTGAACGAGCGCCTCGACCAGATCTGGGAAGCCATGAACGGCTGCATTGAGCGCGGTCTGAAAGTGGACGGCATCATGCCTGGTGGCCTGAAGGTGCGCCGCCGCGCCCGCTCCATTTACGAGAAGCTGAATGCGGAATGGCGCAGCAACCGGCTGAACCCTGTGATGGCCAATGACTGGCTGAGCGTTTACGCCATGGCCGTGAACGAGGAAAACGCCGCCGGCGGCCGCGTGGTGACCGCGCCGACCAATGGTGCGGCAGGTGTCGTTCCGGCGACCGTCAGATATTTCCGGCATTTCCACGAGGATGCGAGCGTCGACGACGTGCGCGACTTTTTGCTGACGGCGGCTGCCATCGGCGGCATCATCAAGCACAATGCCTCGATTTCAGGCGCGGAAGTGGGCTGTCAGGGCGAGGTGGGTTCGGCTTCCGCCATGGCGGCGGCGGGTCTCGCCGCGGTCATGGGTGGATCGCCGGAACAGGTGGAAAATGCCGCGGAGATCGCGCTCGAGCATCATCTCGGCATGACCTGCGATCCGATTGCCGGGCTTGTGCAGGTGCCGTGCATCGAACGTAATGCCATGGGCGCAGTGAAAGCGGTGACAGCGGCCTCGCTGGCGCTGAAGGGCGACGGCCAGCATTTCGTGCCGCTCGACGCCTGTATCGAGACGATGCGCCAGACCGGCAATGACATGAGTGAGAAATACAAGGAAACCTCCACCGGCGGCCTTGCCGTGAACGTTGTGGAGTGCTGAACGGGCAGGGCGTCCGGCATGGTTGCCATGCTTGACGCCCGCTGCAAAAAGGCATTGATAGAACCATGCCTTTACATCTCATCAAACTTTGCGTCGGCGCGGATTCAATCCAGGACTTGAGAGACTGGGTCGCGCATCGCGCGCTGACCGCAATTGCCGCAGGCCTTGAGCCGCACAGCGTTCACACCACCCGGATGATCCCGAAACGGGTCGAGGAATTGCTCGAGGGCGGTTCGCTCTACTGGGTTATCAAGGGACAGGTACAGGCGCGGCAGAAACTTCTCGATATCCGCTCCTTCAAGGGCGAAGACGGTATTTCCCGCTGTGACCTCATTCTCGGCCCCGAAGTCATCGAAACCTCACCTGCGCCAAAGCGCCCGTTTCAGGGCTGGCGTTACCTGAAGGACGATGAAGCTCCACGCGATCTCGGCGGCGGTGCAGGCGGCGAGGACATGCCTTCCGATCTCAGGCGTGAACTGGCCGAGCTTGGTCTGCTCTGACGCCTGACGGATGAAAATGAAAAAAGCCGGCCCCTTTTAGGGAGCCGGCTTTTTTCGTTTGGGGAGACGGGTTGTTTTCTGGCTTCAGTTGATGCCGCCGACCGCGGTGGTGGCGCGACCATCCTGAATTTTGACCCAGCGGCCGGGGTTGGCGGTGTCCTGACGCTTCAGGTAGGTATATTCGGTTTCCGACCAGTTCATGACCTTGTTGCGCATGTTGTCGAGAACGAAATCGCCACGATCGGTGCGGACGGTCAGAACGGCATGGCCTTCGCCATTCGGCTGCAGAACGACCGTGATCAAGAGGTTGGAGGCGGAGAAGCCCTTGTTCATCAGCATCTTGCGCTTCAGAAGCACGAAGTCTTCGCAATCGCCCACCGTGGTGGGATAGGCCCAGCGCTCTTCGACGCCATAGATTTCCATGTCGGTCATCGGCGTGATGGTGGTGTTGACGGTGTAGTTGACGTCGAGCATCGTCTTCCAGCGCTCTTCGGTCAGTTTCATCGGGCCGTTATCCAGCGATGTCGGCTGGCATTCGCTCTGATAGGTCTGGCAGAATTCATAGTGGCCGATCGGCGGATTGGCCTTGCCGATGACGCGCATGACGGCGGCCGGCGACGCGCTTGCCTGATGCGCGAAGGCGCTGACGATGAATGCGATCAGAGTGAAAACGAAACGGTTGTTCTTGTTCATTGCTTGTCTCCCCGTGTTGAGGAAACATTCGCAGGTATATTTTGACCCGGCGGAAATTTGCGAAGCGCAATTTGAGCTTAAATTTCAGCAAATTAGCTGTTGTTTTGAACTGTATTCGAATTAGTTTTTATGCGTGTTTGAAGCAAATTTTATTACAATTTTACGCATCCCACCCTTAGGCTTTTGGTAGCCATGTAGGCCCCTGTATTGAAAGCAATTTTCGGCACGGGGATATTTCCGGAGCGCTGTACAGCCAGTTAGCGAACGGTACCGAAGGCGTGGATTTCTCGTTTTGGGATGGCTGTTTCAGGCTGGGACAGGCCGGAAAAAGCGGCAAAAAAACTTCAAAAAACTGCATTTTTTCTGGAAAAAGTTTTGCGGGTCGATTTTCGTGCCGTGGATGATCTGATCAAGGGCGCGACATGTTCCGCCGCGTTTATCCTTTTTGCCGAATATGGTGGACCGATCTGCCGCACAGCTGTCCCTGGTAGTTACGTTTTCCGTCCGGCACGCTGAGCATGCGCAGGATGTCGTGCGCGGTCGGGGCATGAAAATGGAAAAGTTCGGCAGCGAGAAAGCAGAGAATGGAGCGCCGGAAGCTATCAGCGGCTCGTGAACCCGATACAGCCGCGAAGGACAAAGCATAGACTGCCAAACCGTGGTCCGGGAATCTTCTCAATCATGCGACTAGGGCGAGCGCAAAGCACGTCAAATGCCGCACTTATTCGTACGGGCGCAGAACCTGCCGCGTTTGGTGGAGCGTCCTAGAGAAATTCAATCAGTGCGTCGGGCGACTGGACGCGGTCGAATTCGACGGCGACGCCTTCCATGAAATGGCGCACGATCTTGCCGCTCATGTTTTTGCCGAGCTGGACCCGGCTTCCGAGCGGCGGCCGGTTTTCGATCTCGATTGCCGCACCCGACAGGGAAAGGTCAATCAGTCGGCAGGCGACAAGCACGCCGTCTTCCAGAACAAGCTGGGCTCTCGCGTTGCGCGGCGTCAGGCGGTCGTGGCGGCGGTCTTCCGGCAGGCCGAGCAATTGACGCTTGGCGATCCATGCCAGCTGGGCGGCAAGTTTTTCCCGCTTGCGCTCCGGCGCGTTGATGGCGATGAGAAAGCCCGACGCGGTGAGCGATGTCACCGTGCCTTCGATCCGGCCGATATGCTGGAGATAAGCGATGACGCGGTCTCCGTGGCGGGCAATACCCGAGCAGGTGAACTGCGCTCTTTCGGCGGTCATCTCGGTCGCGGTGCAATCATATTCTTCATGGTCGGGCAACATCAGGCGGCCGGTGAAGGACACGCGGACGGCGTCGTCAAGATGAGCTTCCTCAACCGGACGCAGGATTTGGGCGGTGTTGACCGAACGGGACGAAAACATGAGCAGCGCAATTGTAATGAATGATGATGGTAAGTTTCTACCTTGCGCGAGTTAACAGACTGTATTGTTTAATCTCTACAATTTTTCTGATCGGCAATATCGTTACAGTTCTGACCTATTTTTTTGAGGTTTCGACGCCGCCGCACCTTTTCCAGACGGGTTTGGGAGCGGTGAAACAGGTCGGTCAGCAGCTTTCGGCGCGCTGCGTATCCATCGGATATTCTACGGGCGCGATGTCCAGGCGCAGCAGGCGGCTGCTTTTCATTGACAGATGCTGGATGGGCGCGGCGAATTCGTGTCGCGGCCGCTCCGCAAGCAGGGCCCCGAGCAACCTTGGAGCGGCGTCCGGATCCGTGCGCAGCGGCAGGAGCAGCATTTCATATGCCAGCGGTGCGGCGCCATGGCTGTCCTCCGCCTCGAGATCGAAGACCACGGGCAACTGATGATGAAGGATGCCGCGGGCAACGCGGCAGGGGAAGGTGGCATTTGCCTGATGCCACAGTTCCGAAAACGGGCGATCCCGCAGCTCGCGGCCGAAGAGGTCGCAGAGACGTGTGCCGGCAAGGCGGAAGAACGGGGTGTTCTCTCCCTTGTCGGTGAGGATGAAAAGATCGCCGAGGTGATGTTTCAGCTTTGCGGGATCGATGTCCTCGCGTCGAGGGGCCGATCGCTTGCCGCGCAATTCATCCCAATAGGCATATATGTCCAGTCCGGCCATGCTCTTCATAGCATCTCTCCATGTTCGTTTTTGGGACATCATGTCCATCCGAACGTCTGTATTCTGAGGTGTAGCGATTTTCGTGCCAACTGGATTTGTTAAGGTTAACAAAGGGTTGATGTTGAATGGCGGCAATGGCCGTGGCATCGGTGCGGCCATGTCGGGGAAAGCTCCGTCAGCACAATTCGATGGCGCCGCCCGTTATTTTACGGCGGGCCCGCAAGCCGGACCGTCCCTGGCCCGGCGTCTTGACCGATTGCGGTTTGGGCGTCGCGCGCTTCAAAGGCGGGACGGCTTTTTTTTCGTTCGGGCTTCCTATATTGCTCGGGGAACGCAAAATTCGACCAAGACAGGGATGGGATCATGTCCTACGGGGACGGCGAACAGCCGCCGGTTTCGGAAACACCGGAGCCGAAAGACGATACGAGTAATCCCGTCTTCAATCTGCCATCGCTGCTGGTCGGCATACTGGCCGCGCTGATCATCGCTTATGTGGTTCCCGCCTATCTTCTGTCGGAGGAAGGCAATGGCTGGTTCATCTTCACCTTTGGCTTCATTCCGCTGCGTTATGCGGTGCCTTTTTCGCAGCAGGGGCTGGAATGGCTCTGGACACCGGTGACCTATTCTTTCCTGCATGGCGGTATCGAGCACATTCTCTTTAATGGCCTGTGGCTGATGGCCTTCGGCGCGCCGGTTCTGCGCCGGATCGGAACAGTGCGCTTCGTGCTGTTATGGTGCATTTCCGCCGCTGTTTCGGCCTTTGGTCATGCCGCGTTGAACTGGGGTGATGTGACGGTACTGATCGGCGCATCCGGCGTCGTTTCGGCGCTGATGGGGGCGGCCTGCCGCTTCGCTTTCCCTGCGCGTGGCGGATATAGCGCCTCCTTCGGCCATCTGATGCCGAGGCAGAGCATTCTTGCGGCGCTTTCCAACCGCACGGTGCTGATCTTCACGCTGATGTGGCTGTTCGGCAATGTGCTGATTGCGGTGGGCGTGCCGCTGTTCGGCGATGTCGGCGGTCAAATCGCCTGGGATGCCCATGTTTTCGGCTTTCTGCTAGGCTTTATGTTCTTCGGCCTTTTCGATCGACGATTGGTCTGAGCCGATCACGCTCCTTGTCGGCCATGGCGCAAATTTGCTTTCGCAAGTCCCATGCGGGATTGCATTCATGCGGGCCTCAGCGCACCATATCTCATGATTTGCAACCGCCGGGGGAGACTGCGGCACTGCGGATCGCTGAAAAGAGGAGGAAGGCATGCCAACATTCGTAAAGGATCTTCTCGACCGCAAGGGCCGGGACGTCGTGACTGTCGGTCCGGAGGTCAGCATCGGTGAAGCGGCGGCAACGCTCAATGCGCATAAGATCGGTTCCGTCGTCGTGACCGACGCCGACGGTGTCGTTCTCGGCATCTTCACGGAACGCGATCTGGTGAAGATCGTGGCGGGCCAGGGTGCCGCTTCCCTCCAGCAATCCGTTTCGGTGGCCATGACCAAGAATGTCATTCGCTGTCATCACAATTCCACCACCGATGAGCTGATGGAAATCATGACAGGCGGACGTTTCAGGCATGTTCCTGTTGAAGAGAACGGCCGCCTTGCCGGTATCATCTCCATCGGTGACGTGGTGAAGGCGCGGATTGGCGAGATCGAAGCCGAAGCGGAGCACATCAAGGCTTATATTGCCGGATGATTTTGCGTCCCGGCGTCAGATGGCTGGAAAAGGTTCAATCTCGGGCCGGGACTCACGCATCGCCCTTGGTAACAAGTCGCCATTGAAGAAAGTCGGCTATTTTCGCCGATATTTCCACGTAGAAGTTTTGCGTCTCATAATCAGAGCAGACAATTTCAACCCGATTGAACTGTGAAATGAATTTGCCGCTGCTGGACCAGTTGCCATCGGCCGCTTCTTTCACGATGACGATGTCGATCCAGGGCTGACCGTCCGCCGACGTAAAGGTGACGTCGTTTGTCCGTTTGAGCTCAGGCTGTCCCTCCAGAAACCCGATCAATCGATTCGTGTCGCACAGTATGTTTTTGTCGGTCGGGGGCAGGACTGAGATATACCAATACATGGTCTCACCATCTCCGGGCGTTTCATCTATTCATTCTGGGCTTTGGAGACGTTTTTAAAAGTAGCGTATTAGCGCCGGAACGCCTGCTGCATGCGCTCAAGCTCCGGAATACGGGAGCGCGTCTCCTCATATCCGCGATCGATAGCTTCGCTGGCGCGATGGAATTCCGAGAGGCCGATATGGTTGATGCGGGGATGAAGCATCAGATCGGGCGGGTCGCCCGCCAGACGCGAGCGGGAAATCCGGTCCTGAATGATGTTGAAGGCCTGCACCATGACACCCGGCAGGCCGGGACGCGGCGCCGTTTCCACCGGCGGTGTGCCGCCGCCATGCGGTGAGGCCGCGTGCTTGACCACGGCGGAACGGCCGAAGAGATCGTAGTTGAGGTTGACGGCCACGACCAGAGCCTGCTCATAGGCGCGGCAGACGGAAACCGGCACGGGATTGACGAGCGCGCCGTCAATCAGCGTACGGCCGTTGCATTGCACGGGTTCGAAAATGCCGGGCAGGGCATAGGATGAACGCAGTGCGGTAACGAGATCGCCCTGATGGATCCACACTTCGTGGCCCGTGCGCAGCTCCGTGGCGACGGCGATGAAGGGATGATCGAGGTTTTCGACGCGCAGGCCTTCGAGATGCTCCTGCATGCGCTTGGTCAGCCGCATGCCGCCAAAAAGACCGCCGCCGCCGATCGTCAAATCGAGCAGGCCGGCAATGCGGCGCATCGTCAGCGAACGGGCGAATTCCTCCAGCTCATCGAGCTTGCCGGCGAGATAACAACCGCCCACCAGTGCGCCGATCGATGTGCCGGCGATCATGCCGATCTTCACGCCGGCCTCGTCCAGCGCCCGCAGGACGCCGATATGGGCCCAGCCGCGGGCCGCGCCGCCGCCAAGGGCGAGCGCTATGCGGTGTTTGTCGACGATCTGGGTGACGGGCGGCTCATTGCCGGTGGCTTCGGGATTTCCAGCCGCAAGATGATTGTGACGATTTCCCCATCCCAACATGACCGCACTCCCTGCCAATTCTGTGAAGCTCCGCCCTTATCCCCGGAGCCCGCTATATTGGTAGCAAATTGGTGCGGCCGATGGAAGGTAGCCGTTTATTTGTCCGAATAGGTGGTGGCCGGATCGAAATGGCGGGTGTCGTCGGTGATCTTCGTCACAGCATCGCCATTGGAGAGCTCGACGGTGCGATAAAAGCAGGAGCGGCGACCGGTATGGCAGGTCGCATCATGGCCGGCGACGGAGACCTTCAGCCAAACCGCGTCCTGATCGCAATCAGTGCGGAATTCCTTCACCGTCTGCAGGTTGCCCGATGTTTCGCCCTTCTTCCAGATCTTGTCGCGTGAACGGCTGTAATAGTGGGCGATGCCGGTCTCGAGCGTCAGCGACAGGGCTTGCGCATTCATATGGGCGACCATCAGCAATTCGCCGTCGCGTGCATCGGTAACCACGGCGGTGACAAGGCCGTGGGCATCGAATTTCGGCGAAAAGAGACCTGCGTTTTCGAGCACTTCCTTGTCCGCAGGCGCGGACGGAAACGAAATGGACATGGCTACCCCGGGAGAAAAGCGGAAGGTTTCAGAGCGGCGGGGAAAATGAGATCACTCCGCCACTCCAAAATTTGTCTGAGCATCGGGTTTTCAAAAACCCGCGCTACACTTTTCGGTCCGATGCCTAGCGGTTGCGCACCATGGTCATGAAGCGGACCTGCTCGGCCGGATCGTTCTTGAACGTGCCGGTGAAGCTGGTGGTCAGCGTCGTCGACCCCTGCTTGTTCACGCCGCGCATGGACATGCACATATGTTCGGCGTCGATCATGACGGCCACGCCGCGCGGTTTCAGGGTTTCTTCGATCGATCTTGCGATCTGCGCTGTCATGTTTTCCTGCGTCTGCAGGCGGCGGCCGAAGATTTCAACGACGCGGGCGATCTTCGACAGGCCGAGCACGCGGCCGGCCGGAAGATAGGCCACATGCGCCTTGCCGACGATCGGCACCATGTGGTGCTCGCAATGGGAGAAGAAGGGGATGTCGCGCACCAGCACCACATCGTCATAACCGCCGACTTCCTCGAAGGTCGTGCCGAGCACGTCCTGAACGTTCAGCTCATAACCGGCAAAAAGCTCGCGATAGGCCTTGGCGACGCGCTTCGGCGTATCCAGAAGTCCTTCGCGGGCGGGATTTTCTCCTGCCCAGCGCAAAAGAACGCGCACTGCTTCTTCCGCTTCGGCCTGGCTTGGGCGAGCTTCTGCCACGTCGGTTTTTGCGCCAGCGCCGGGGAAATTCTTCACGATCGCATCCATTCCGTCTCTCCCGATGCGGGTAAAGGCCGCACCTGAATTCGTTTTTCATCGCGAACATTTGTTCGCAGTTGCTGCTATCTGGTTGTTTTACAGCATTTTGGCAAGACCGATGCTGTTATTTCGGTATCGGAGCCGTTAATTTCATCACGGCTTGATGTCCAGAAAGCTCGTTAGCATATAATGAGAATGAAGGGCAGGAAAGCTTCACTGCGACAAACGCTGTGTTTGAAAAATTTGACCTGTCCTGTTTTTGGGCAATCTT
Source organism: Agrobacterium tumefaciens str. B6 (assembly GCF_001541315.1). Classification (GTDB taxonomy): domain Bacteria; phylum Pseudomonadota; class Alphaproteobacteria; order Rhizobiales; family Rhizobiaceae; genus Agrobacterium; species Agrobacterium radiobacter. The sequence continues at coordinate 53,681 of NZ_LMVK01000014.1, forward strand.
GAGCGCGCCGGGCACCTGACGATGGACGACATCTACAATAATCGCATTCTGGACTTTGCCGGGAATATTCCGCTGACGGGTGTTCTTGAAGATGCCGACGCCAGCGCCGAAAAACACTCGCGCCTGTGCGGCTCTAAGCTCAAGGTTTATCTGAAGGTCGAAGGCGGCATCGTGACGGCGTTTTCCCACGAGGTGCGTGCCTGCGCGCTCGGCCAGGCCTCCGCCTCCATCATGGCGCATCACATCATCGGCGCTTCCAGCGGCGAAATCCGGCAGGCGCGGGAAGACATGCTCGCCATGCTGAAACAGGGCGGCGAAGGGCCGGCGGGCCGTTTCGAAGATATGCGGGTGCTTCAGCCCGTGCGCGATTTCAAGGCGCGCCATGCCTCCACCATGCTGACCTTTGAAGCGGTGGTCGATGCTCTCGACCAGATCGAAGGCCGGCCGGCTTTGAACGCCGCAGGTTAGGTGATGTGCGGCGAACCGGGCTGCCGGCATCAGCAGACGGCGGAAAAAGCGGGCCGATCCCGTAACTGGGCGGGCAGCTTTGCCAAAACGCCGGGGCGGTTGTTTGGTGTCGGCCTTATCCGGCTTTATCAATTGACGCTTTCCGGCTTCATCGGAAACTCCTGCCGTCACATCCCCACCTGTTCCGAATATGGCTATGAGGCCATCGCCCGCCACGGGCTGTGGGCCGGCGGATGGATGACCCTGTTTCGCGTTGCGCGCTGCGGCCCTGGCGGCACGAGCGGACTGGACCCGGTGCCGGAAGCGCTCGGCAGCACGAGGCGCTGGTGGGCGCCGTGGCGTTACTGGAGCCTGCATCGATGAAGGATCACGTGGCGCTGCTGCACAGCATCGTCCTTGGCGCGGGCAAGCGGCTCATCATGGCCGATCTGCGCGCAATGGCTGAAGAACTGGGATTTGCCGAGTGCCGGACGCTTGTAGCCACCGGAAACCTGGTCTTTCGTGCGGAGGATGCTCCAGTTCGCGAGATTGAGGACAGGCTTGAACGCGCCTTCGAAAAGCGTTTCGACAAACATGTCGATATCATGGTTCGCCCGGCTCGCGACTGGCTGAAACTGGCGGCTGAGAATCCGTTTCCGGATGGCAATCCATCCGATGTCTGCGTTCGGGTGATGCGCGAACCGCTCGGCGAGGACGTTCTCGGATTTCTCGAAAAATATCGCCGGCAGGAGAAGATCGCCGTGATTGGTGGCGATTTATGGATCGATTTTCTGGGAAAGCCGAGCGAGAGCCGGCTTCTCCCGGTCCTGACCACCAGGAGGCTCGGCATAGGCACGACCCGCAACGCCAATACCGTCAATGGTCTCGCGGAAATGCTTCGCTGAACGACCCTTCACCTTTGACTGGAATGGCAAAAGCCTTTATCAGGCTGCCTGTCCGTTTTCAGCGGGCAGATCATTATTCCAACACCACCCGCATTCGTTGGCGGGACTGGACAGGAGCACTAGACGATGTCTGAAGCCATTTCCCTTACATTTCCCGATGGATCCGTCCGCAGCTACGCCCCCGGCACGACCGGCCGCGAGGTTGCCGAATCCATTTCCAAATCGCTTGCCAAGAAGGCCGTCGCCATTGCGCTTGACGGCACCGTGCGCGATTTGTCCGATACCATCACCGATGGCAAGATCGAGATCGTCACGCGTGAAGACAAGCGTGCGCTGGAACTCATCCGCCACGATGCCGCTCACGTCATGGCCGAGGCCGTGCAGGAGCTTTGGCCCGGCACGCAGGTGACGATCGGCCCTGTCATCGAGAACGGCTTCTATTACGACTTCGCCAAGAACGAGCCCTTCACGCCCGAAGATCTGCCGAAGATCGAAAAGCGCATGAAGGAAATCATTCAGCGCAACAAGGCGTTTACCCGCGAAATCTGGTCGCGCGAAAAGGCCAAGGAAGTCTTCGCCGCCAAGGGCGAGAATTACAAGGTCGAGCTGGTTGATGCGATCCCCGAAGGTCAGGACCTGAAGATCTATTACCAGGGCGACTGGTTCGATCTTTGCCGTGGCCCGCATATGGCCTCCACGGGGCAGGTCGGCACCGCCTTCAAGCTGATGAAGGTGGCGGGTGCTTACTGGCGCGGTGACAGCAACAATGCGATGCTGTCACGTATCTACGGCACCGCCTGGGCAACGCAGGAAGAGCTGGACAATTATCTGCACGTTCTGGCCGAAGCCGAAAAGCGCGACCACCGCCGTCTCGGACGCGAAATGGACCTGTTCCATTTCCAGGAAGAGGGGCCGGGCGTCGTCTTCTGGCACGGCAAGGGCTGGCGCATGTTCCAGACGCTGACGGCCTATATGCGCCGACGTCTCGCCAATACCTATCAGGAAGTCAACGCGCCGCAGGTGCTGGACAAGTCGCTGTGGGAAACCTCCGGTCACTGGGGCTGGTATCAGGAAAACATGTTCGCGGTGAAATCCGCCCATGCCTTCACCCATCCCGATGACGAGGAAGCCGATCAGCGCGTTTTCGCACTGAAGCCGATGAACTGCCCGGGGCACGTGCAGATCTTCAAGCATGGCTTGAAGTCTTACCGCGAAATGCCCGTCCGCCTTGCGGAATTCGGCACCGTGCATCGTTATGAGGCTTCCGGGGCCCTGCATGGCCTGATGCGCGTTCGCGGCTTCACGCAGGACGATGCGCATGTCTTCTGCACGGAAGAGCAGATGGCGGCGGAATGCCTGCGCATCAACGACCTCATCCTCTCCGTCTATGAGGATTTCGGTTTCAGCGAAGTCGTCGTCAAGCTCTCCACGCGCCCTGAAAAGCGCGTCGGTTCCGACGATCTCTGGGATCGCGCCGAAAGCGTGATGATGGATGTTCTGAAGACCATCGAGGAGCAGTCTGGCGGCCGCATCAAGACCGGCATTATGCCGGGCGAGGGCGCTTTCTACGGGCCGAAGTTCGAATATACGCTGAAGGACGCCATCGGCCGTGAATGGCAATGCGGCACGACACAGGTGGACTTCAACCTGCCGGAACGCTTTGGCGCCTTCTATATCGACCAGAACTCCGAAAAGACGCAGCCGGTGATGATCCATCGCGCCATCTGCGGCTCGGTGGAGCGCTTCCTCGGTATTCTCATCGAGAACTTCGCCGGCCACATGCCGCTGTGGTTTGCGCCGCTTCAGGTCGTCGTCGCCACGATCACCTCGGATGCGGACGATTACGGCCGCGAGGTCGCCGAAGCGCTGCGCGAGGCGGGCATGGCGGTTGAGACCGACTTCCGCAACGAGAAGATCAATTACAAGGTCCGCGAGCATTCGGTGACCAAGGTTCCGGTCATCATCGTCTGCGGCCGCAAGGAAGCGGAAGAACGCACCGTCAACATCCGTCGTCTCGGTTCGCAAAACCAGACGTCGATGTCGCTCGAGGAGGCCATTACAAGCCTCGTGGACGAGGCGACGCCGCCGGACGTGAAGCGCAAGCTTGCGGCGAAGAAGCAGGTTGCGTGAGAAATGACAACGGCCCCTTCGGGGGCCGTTTTTGTTTGTGAACGATGTGCTGTAGCAGCGCTATGATTGGCAGAGGGCGGGGCATCCGCACTCCGTCACCCCGGACTAGATCCGGGGGCCAGTGCGATCAAGTCCTTGATCGCGAAAGACTCGTCCCTCACGGCGCAGACGCGCCGTGGCTGGATGCCGGATCTAGTCCGGCATGACGGAAGAGAAGTTTCGGACGTTATCGCTGGCGTCGCGGCCGGCTCAATCAGACTTACTCGAAATCCCCGGTCATATCTTCCGGCGCCTGATCCTTCATCAACACTTCCCCATCCGAATCCCGGCCCGACGTGACCTTGAAGTTACGCTGGTAGACCTTTTCCTTGTTACGGGCGATGGCGGTATATTCGCCTTCCGCCAGAACCATGGTCGAAAACGCGCTGACGCTTTCGTTCACCACATCGCCGCCGCCGTTCAGCACGGACCAGGCCGTATCGGCAATGGCTTCGCCACCCTCTTCGGACACCAGCTTGAGGGTGATCTGCGCGGCCTGGTGCTGCAGCGTCGCTTCTGTCAGCTTGCCGGCTTCCACCTGAATGTCGGCGCGCACCACCGCATTGACGTTGCCGTATTCGGAAACCACGTGATAGGTGCCGGCATTTAGCCGCACGATGGTGTTGGGCTTGATATCGGCCATGACGAGGCCGCGTTCGCCATCCGGCCGGGCGTCCGACGAATAGACGGAAAATTTGAGCTGGGTGCCGGAAATCTGCTTGTCGGACCCTGCGACCGCGTTCAGCACGAAGCCGCCGGCATCGAGAATCAGCACCTGTTTCTGAACGTTGCCGGACGTTGGGATGTTGAGTTTCTTGGTGACGCCGGCGCGGCCGAAGGCGACGTTGACGAAATATTCGCCGGGTACCAGATTGAAATGGGCCGAGCCGCCCTCGGAGCTTGCCAGCATCGGCAATTTGCCGTCAGCGCCGGGAATGGGGCTGAAAACGCGCCAGGACAGGCCTTCTTTCACCGCCTCGCCTTCGCTCGTCAGCTTGGCTTCCATGGCGATATCGCGGGCGGTGCTTGCGGGGGCATTGGGTGCGGAAGGGGCGGTGAAAGCGTTGAGTTTCGGCATTTTCGGCGTGCCGCCGAGTTGCTTGAAGTCTTTAAAGGCATCCTGCGAAAAAGCGGCCTGTGATAAAAGACCAAGCGCAGCACATGCAATGGCCAGACGTGCCGCGATTTTGATTGCCGACATTTTCGATACCGATTGACTTCTTGATTTTCCCGCATCACTTCAAAACCAATGCCATGGCTATTTCAAGGCCCATGTTTCGCGATGACAGCAGAATGGAAGATTTTTGATCATGACAAGTGATATCAAGCTCCTCGATTATCTCAAGGCTCGCCGCTCTACGCCGGCCCTGCAACTTGCTGAGCCGGGACCTTCGAAGGGGCAAATCGAGGAAATCCTGCGCCTTGCCGTGCGCGTGCCTGACCATGGCAAGCTCGCGCCGTGGCGTTTCGTGGTTTATCGCGGCGAGGAGCGTGTGCGTCTCGGTGAAACGGCGCTGAGGATCGCGCTTGAAAAGAACCCGGAACTGGACCTACAGCAGCAGGAAGCGGAGCGCACGCGCTTCACCCGCGCGCCCGTCGTCATCGCCGTCATCAGCACCGCCAAGCCGCATTTCAAGATCCCGGAATGGGAACAGGTCATGTCCGCCGGCGCAGTGTGCCTCAACGTCATCTTCGCGGCCAATGCCAGCGGTTTTGCCGCGAACTGGCTAACGGAATGGCTTGCTTTCGACCCGGCATTCCTTGCTGAGACCGGCGTCGGCGGGGAAGAGAAGGTCGCGGGCTATATCCACATCGGCTCAACGACATTCCCGCCGGTGGAGCGGCCGCGGCCGGAGCTTGCCGATGTCGTCACCTGGGTCGGGGACGTCTGATGTTCTACACCACGGACACCAACCAGCATGGCCTGCCGCATGATCCGTTCAAGGCCATCGTCGCGCCGCGTCCGATCGGCTGGATCGGCTCGAAGGGCAGGGACGGTTCCATGAACCTCTCGCCCTATTCCTTCTTCAATGCGATTTCGGACCGGCCGAAGCTGGTCATGTTCTCGTCCAGCGGCAGGAAGGACAGCCTGCGCAATGTCGAGGAAACCGGTGTCTTCACCGCCAATCTCGTCAGCCGCCACCTGGTGGACCGGATGAATGCGTCTTCTGCGCCTGTCGCCTATGACGTCGACGAATTCGCCCTTGCCGGCCTTACCGCCGTCGACGGGCGGGTGGTGGACGCGCCTTTCGTCGGCGAAGCGCTGGCTGTTCTGGAATGCCGGGTGACGCAGATACAGCAACTCGGGGATGTCGACGGCAAGCCGACGGATTCGTGGATGGTGATCGGGCAGGTCATGGCGATCCATATCGATGAAACGATCATCCGCGATGGCCGCATCGACATGGGCCTGTCGCGCCCCGTCGCGCGCATGGGCTATATGGATTACTGCGATGGCGGCAGCGATGTATTCCAGCTGCAGCGCCCCTCTACTGCGCCGTAAATATAGTCCTTCTTCGGATGCGGTTAATTTTTATGGTGAACCAAACGTAAACCATTTGCGCCTAGAGTTTTATACATGGTGGCGGCGATGATGCCGCCATCCATTGTATGAATGTGTTTCGAGGCTCAGGTGATCGTACAGGCATTTCTTCGCTGGTCTGAAAAGGCTGGATCGACCGAGCGGGCGAAAGCTGCCAATGCGCTCGGCCGTGCCTATCTGCAGTCCGACATGGCGCGGGAAAACCGCGATGCCGCCTATATGGCGATGACCTATCTTCTCGATGACCCTTCACCGCGTGTGCGGCTGGCGCTCGCCGAAGCGCTGGCGGATGCCCAAGACGCACCGCGCGCCATTCTCGTTTCGCTTGCCGAAGACCAGCCGGAAATCGCCTGCACGGTGATTGCCCGCTCGCCGGTTCTCAGCGAGGCCGACCTGGTTGATCTCGCCGGGCGCGGCGAAAGCCTGACGCGCGCGCTCATTGCCGCAAGGCCCGGTCTGCCGCGCGGGGTCTGCGCCGCACTCGCCGAGGTCGGCGATCTGCCCGAAACTATCATCCTGCTCGAAAACGACGATGCCTTCATCACGCCGTTCTCGCTGCGTCGCATTGCCGAGCGCCATGGCCGCGACGCCGATATTCGCGACCTCCTGCTGCGCCGCGAGGCGTTGCCGGCCGATGCGCGGCACCTGTTGATGGGCCGCATCAGCGAGGCGCTCGCCGGCTCGGCGCTGGTTCACGCGATGATCGCGCGCAACCGTGCCGACAGTATTTTTCGCGAGGCGGAAGATTCAGCTACCATCCTCATCGCATCAAGCGTTTCCTCACCGGAACTGCCGGCGCTGGTGGAGCATCTGCGCCAGCGGCTGGAACTGACGCCGGCGCTGCTCATCCACGCCGTCTGTTCGGGCCGGCTGGAGTTCTTCACAGCGGCGATGGTCAATCTCTCCGGTCTCGATGACCGCAAGGTGCGCGCCATTCTGGCGACGGGGCGGCCGCACGCGCTGAAGGCCCTGTTCCAGTCCGTCGGGCTATTTGGCGATGTCGTCGACGTCTTCATCGAGGCGACGCTGATGTGGCGCCGCGCCGCCCGCTCGCAGCTTTCTGAGGCGGCAGCCTCCGTCTCAGCCGAGTTGCTGGCGCATTTCCGCGACGTCAACGGTTCCGAGACGTTGTTCGAACTGCTGCATGCCGTGCGCAAGCTCGCCATCGCCGAAGAACGGCAGAAGGCGCGGTATTATGCTGAAGCGCTGACGTTCGAGGCGGCGTAAGGTTGGGGGTTCCGCGGGTGCATCTTCTCACCCTCATTCCTGTGCTGGTCACAGGAATCCAGCCAGCCCAAGTCCTTGGGCTGAAAAAACTCCTTGCGCCGCGCAGACGCGCGTCGACTGGATTCCTGTGACAAGCACAGGAATGAGGGCCGTGGGCGCTTTCCTGTCAGAGGAAACCTCTGCATTGCAGCGGCAAAGAAAGCTGGCGTGGCATTTCCCGCAATCACTTATCGAACCGCTTGGCGATCCACGAATAGCTGTTTTCGACCATCCTTACCGGCGTTCCCAGGAGGTGCTTTATGCCTTCTGTGGACGGCAGGATACGGCTGACGCGGCCGATCGCCTGCCTGGTGAGGCTCTCTTCTTCCTTCGGCGTTACCTCTGCGGTCGCCTGCTGCGTTCCGGCAGGTGCTGCCGCGGCGGGAGGCTGCGCGCCGGGCGTATTGCCCGCCGTCTGCGGGGCCTGCTCGCCCGGTGTCTGGCACACGGCCACCACGACCGGGTAGGGCGCATTGGCGTAACGCTCCAGCTCCTTTTCCGACACGGCGTCACATAGCTCGATGCTCGTCCAGCGCTGCTGCGAGGTGGCGATGTAATGGCAATCGGTGGCGCTGTCGTCACAGCCAAGGAAGGTCATGAGAACGAGGGCTGTTTTCATGGGGTGTGTTGCCTCTGTCGGGAGTAATGCTCTAGAAACTCATCTATCCCGATTGCAGTGACATTACGACGAAATACGCATTTTTATAGAGAAGGCAGGCATCGCATTGGCCACCGAAATCAAGCTTGAAACACCACGGCAGGACGCGGTTCTGCGCCTCATCGATCTCTCCAATACCTATATGGCGTCGCTTTACCCCGCCGAGAGCAATCATCTGGTCGATATCGGCCAGCTGGAAAAGGACAATGTCTCCTTTTTCGTGGTGCGACACGATGGCCGCGTGGTCGGCTGCGGCGCGCTGGTGGAGGCGGGTGATGGCACGGCGGAGGTCAAGCGCATGTTCGTTGATCCCGAGGCGAGGGGATTGCGCATCGGCAAGCTGATCATGGATACGCTTGTCGCGCGCGGTACCGAACTCGGCCTTTCCGCCATCCGGCTGGAAACCGGGATCAGCCAGCCGGAGGCGATCGGCCTTTACCGCAAGGCGGGGTTTGTGGAGATCGAGGCCTTTGCGCCCTATAAGCCTGACCCGCTCAGCCTGTTCATGGAAAAGGTGCTTTAAGGCGAAGGCACCGATCGGTCGGATGGGCTGGCGATGGGACTGTTTGAGGTATAGCCGCAGCATCCGCCCACGTCACCCCGGACTAGATGCGGGTCCAGCGCGATCAAGTCTTTGATCGCGGAAGACTCTTTCACTGCGCAGATGAGCCATGGCTGATGCCGGTATCCAAGCCCGGCATGACGAAAGAGAGGGAAGCGGCCTTGGCCTGTGGCGCTCCACGTCATCGCCGCTCACCGCAGGCTTCACCAATCAAAAAGCAGCTTTCCGAAATGCCGTCGTTTCCTCGCTATCCTCTTCGAGCGCAGCAACCTCATCAACGGGATCGGCCTCTGTTGGCGGCGGGGGCGGGGCCTCGGTGGTGGCGGCGGCGGACAGTTCCACCTCGCGCACCCATTCGCGCCAGATTGCCACCAGCAGCGCCATCAGCACCGGGCCGATGAAGAGGCCGAGGAAACCCATGGTCTTGACGCCGCCGACAAGGCCGAAAAAGGTGGGCAGGAACGGCAGCTTGATCGGTCCGCCGACGAGTTTCGGCCGGATGGTCTTGTCGACGATGAAGAGTTCGACCGAGCCCCAGACGAAGAGCGCCAGCCCGTGGGCGGGCGAGCCACTGGCAACCAGATAGATCGACACCAGCGTAAACGAGAGCGGCGCGCCGCCGGGAATGAGCGCCATGACGCCGGTCAGCACGCCGAGCGTGACGGGCGAGGGCACGCCGGCGATCCAGTAGGCGATGCCGAGGATGATGCCTTCGCCGATGGCGATCAGCGTCATGCCGGTTACGGTCGAGCTGATGGTGGCGGGCACGACCCTCGAAATGCGTTCCCATCGTGTCGGCAGGATGCGTTCGCCCACCAGATCGACCTGACGGGTGAAGCCTGCGCCATTGCGGTAAACGAAGAACAGCGCGATCAGCATGAACAGCAGGGTCAGCACGAGATGGAACGCGCCGTTGCCGGCGGCGAGGATCGCCCGGTAGATATTGCCGATATTGGCGCCGCTGACGAGCTGGATGAGCTCGCCGATGGCGCCCGGCGTGCCGATATATTTCACCCATTGTTCGCCGAGCCAGGGGCCGACGGCGGGAAGGGCGGCGATCCAGTCCGGCACGGGCGCGCCCGTCTTGTTGACGTGTACCGCCCAGCCGAACCATTCGCGGATTTCGGTTGCCGTATAGGAGGCGGCGATGAAGATCGGCACCACGAGGAAGGCAATGATGAGGATGATGGCGATGGTGGCACCGAGCGTCGTGTTGCCGCCCACCTGCCGCAGAAGCCGCGTATAGACCGGCCAGCTGGCGAAACCGATGACGAGGGCGGCGAGAACCGGAACCAGAAAGCCGTTGAAGAAATAGATGCCCGCAAGGACGACCAGAAGGAGCAGCCAGCGCGCAGCCGAAATAGGCGGGATCAGGGCGATCCGCGTCGGGCTGGCGGGACCAAGCCATCTCGGTTCGCCACTGGGCTTACGGCTGTCAATGTTACTCACGGCAGGCTCTTTCTCGCATTCTCCCCGCAAGGGGTGCATTCACTCTGTCACACCGATACATATAAGTGCAATATAACCCGATCACATTACCGTTGTGTGTTTATTGCTGAACCTATTGAACGATTTTGGTAAAAATAGAACATCGGTCTTGGCGCGCGCATTGAAATATGACAATTAAACTCCGTTTTTATTGCGGCGTAAGGTTGCCGCGCCCGATCTCCAGGTCATGCCATGCTGCGCCGTTTCTTCGCCTATTACCGTCCCTATCGCGGTCTGTTCATTCTCGATTTTTCCTGCGCGGTTTTGTCGGGCGTACTCGAACTTGGCTTTCCGATGGCCGTGAAGACCTTTGTTGACGTGCTGCTGCCGGGCGGTGAATGGGCCATCATTCTCGCCGCTTCGGTCGGGCTGCTCGTCATCTATGTGCTGAATACCGGGCTGATGGCGACCGTCACCTATTGGGGACACATGCTCGGCATCAATATCGAGACCGACATGCGGCGTCTGGCTTTCGATCACCTGCAGAAGCTCTCCTTCCGTTATTTCGACAACCAGAAAACAGGCCATCTGGTCGGGCGGCTGACGAAGGATCTCGAAGAGATCGGCGAGGTGGCCCATCACGGCCCCGAAGACCTGTTCATCGCCATCATGACCTTCATCGGCGCCTTCCTGCTGATGCTGTCGGTGAATGTGCCGCTGGCGCTCATTACCGCCGCCGTCGTGCCCGTCACCGCTTGGGTGACCAGCCGTTACGGCGGCCGCATGACGCAGAATTTCCGCGCGCTTTATGGCCGTGTGGGGGATTTCAATGCCCGTATCGAGGAAAATGTCGGCGGCATGCGGGTGGTGCAGGCCTTCGCCAACGAGGACCACGAGCGCGCGCTGTTCGAGAAGGACAACCAGAAATACCGCCGCACGAAGCTCGATGCCTACAAGATCATGGCGGCCAGCACCTCGCTGAGCTACATGAGCATGCGGCTGACGCAGATGATCGTGATGATCTGCGGCGCATGGTTCGTGCTGACGGGCGGTCTCACGGAAGGCGGCTTCGTTGGCTTCCTGCTGCTGGTCGGCGTGTTTTTCCGCCCGGTGGAAAAGATCAATTCGGTCATCGAGACCTATCCGAAGGGCATTGCCGGTTTCCGCCGCTTCACCGAACTTCTCGACACAGCGCCTGACATTGTCGATGCGCCTGATGCGGTGGACGCGCCGCTGCTGCGCGGCGATATCGAATATCGCCATGTCGGTTTCGGTTATGCCGAGGGCAAGCAGGTTCTCACCAATATCGACCTGAAGATCAGCGCCGGCGAGACGGTGGCCTTCGTTGGTCCTTCGGGCGCGGGCAAGACCACGCTCTGCTCGCTTCTGCCGCGATTTTATGACGTTACCAGCGGCGCGATCACCATTGACGGCATCGATATCCGACAAATGAAACTCGCTTCGCTGCGCAACCAGATCGGCATCGTGCAGCAGGATGTCTTCCTGTTCGGCGGCACGATCCGCGAGAACATCGAATATGGACGGCTTGGCGCATCGGATGCGGACATCATGGAGGCGGCGCGGCGCGCCCGTCTCGATGGCGTCATCGAGGCCATGCCGCTCGGGCTCGACACCGTCATCGGTGAACGCGGCGTTAAATTGTCCGGCGGCCAGAAACAGCGTCTCGCTATTGCCCGCATGTTCCTCAAGAACCCGCCGATCCTCATTCTCGACGAGGCGACCTCCGCGCTCGACACGGAAACCGAGCGCGCCATCCAGCAATCGCTGACCGAGCTTGCCAAGGGGCGCACCACGCTCGTTATCGCCCACCGGCTGGCGACGATCCGCGATGCCTCGCGCATCGTGGTGGTGGACCAGACCGGCATTGCCGAAACCGGCGCCCATGCCGAGCTTCTGGCCGCCAAGGGCCATTACAGCCGCCTGCATGAGGCGCAGTTCAGCGGCCATCTTGCGGGGTTGAGCTGAGAGCGGCGCGTTTGCGCCGCAGCTTACCCGCCGTTCTCTGCTGCCTGTTCTTCCACGATGCCGGGGTTTGGCTCCGGCTTGCCGGGATGGCTGGTGACGAGATAACCCATGGCAACCGCGGCGGCGACGATGAACAGCAGCACGATGCCGCTGATCGTCATCAGCCAGTCGCGCGGCCTTCGATACGCCATGATATATTTCGGCCATCGGCTCGGATGGTTCACCAGGCTGAATTTATGGCCATGTCGCATGAACTTCCCCGGTATTAGAGTGTTCCTGAAATATAAACGCAGACAAGTGCGGCGCTGTTCCGCAAGGGCGGAGCAGGGGCGATGACAAGGCCGTGAGCCCGGCTGGCTGTAGCTCCGTCGTCTACACCTGTCGGCACGGCGGTTTCCGTATTTGCTACTACCCTTTCTCATCCGACCTCCGTCATTCCGGCCCTGAGCCGAAATTCAGCAGAGGCGCGTCTGCGCGGCGAGACGAGTCTTTTCAGCGGCAGGATCTGGGCTGGGCACTGGCAAGGGTCGGAAGGACGGGAAGGAGGGGTGTCGGCCCCCCAACGGGAACGTGGAGGTGCGCCGGATTGCGTTCAAACCGTACAGGTTCCCCCGGCACCGTCTGCATGGCTGCAAAAACTCCCCTTGTCAGCCGCTATTGCTTATGCGAATGATTTGCAACTGCACCAATTCAACCTTCCCTTTGAAAGCGCATAAAATGGACAAGCCAGTCTTTGGATGGCGATGAAACGGCGACGACCTCTCGTTATCCGACGTTCACAGTTCGATCAGGATCAATCCGAATGCCGGCACGTTTCGCCGGGCGATGGCGTTTTTCGGCCCCGGATATCTCGTTGGCGTCGGTTATATGGATCCCGGGAACTGGGCGACGTCGCTCGCCGGCGGATCCAAATTCGGTTACACGCTGCTGACGGTTGCGCTGGTCTCGAACATCATGGCGATTGTGCTGCAATCGCTTTGCGCGCGTCTTGCGATCGCATCCGGCCGTGATCTTGCACAGGCCTGCCGTGACGCCTATCCGAAACCGGTGGCAATGGTGCTCTGGCTGCTCGCGGAAATCGCCATTATCGCCACCGATATTGCCGAGGTCATCGGCACGGCCATCGGCCTCAACCTCATCTTCGGCATTCCGCTCGAACTCGGCGTCCTCATCACCGCGCTCGATGTGTTTCTGATCCTCTATCTGCAGAAGCTCGGCTTCCGCTGGGTGGAGGCGCTGGTCATCACGCTGCTTGGCGTCATCGCCGTGTGTTTCGCCATTCAGGTGGCGCTGGCTGATCCCGACTGGGGGCAGGTGATCCTCGGTTTTGCGCCGACGACTGAGATCGTCACCAATCCTGATATGCTCTATCTGGCGCTCGGTATTCTCGGCGCCACCGTCATGCCGCATAATCTCTATCTGCATTCGGGCATCGTGCAGACCCGCGAAATCGGCGAGACAGTTGCCGAAAAACGCGAGGCGCTGAAATTCGCCACCCTCGATTCCACCATCGCGCTGATGTTCGCCCTGCTCATCAACGCCTCGATCCTCATCCTCGCAGCGGCGACCTTCAACAAGACCGGGCAGACGAATGTCGCCGAACTCGGTGAGGCGGATAATCTGCTCGCGCCGCTGCTCGGCCTTGCCATTGCGCCAACGTTGTTCGGCGTGGCGCTCTTATGCTGCGGCATCAATTCCACCGTCACGGCAACACTCGCCGGCCAGATCGTGATGGAGGGTTTCCTCAAGATGCGGCTCGCCCCCTGGCTGCGCCGCCTCATCACCCGCGCCATCGCCATCGTCCCCGCCGCCGGCGTCACCATCTTCTATGGCGACAGCGGCACGGCCGAACTCTTGATCCTGACGCAGGTGGTGCTCAGCCTGCAACTCTCCTTCGCCGTCTTCCCGCTCGTCATGTTCACCGCCGACCGGACGAAGATGGGCGAGCTGCGCTCGCCGCTCTGGCTTTCGGCCTTCGCCTGGCTGATCGCGGTGGTGATTGCGGCGCTGAATGTGAAGCTGCTGGTGGATTTTATGGGATGATAGAGGGGGGCGGGCCGCGCCTTTTCGAGGCGCGGCTGCCGCATCCCGTACGACGTCGACATAATCGTCTTGTCGGCCTCGATAATCTGCGTTATCCATCGATACAATAATTCAAGGATTGTTGAAATATGGATGAGCGTCAGGCCCTGCTGTCATTTTCGGCTCTCTCGCAGGAGACCCGTCTGTCCATCGTGCGAGCACTTGTTATCGCGGGACCTGAAGGATTGGCCGCGGGCGTGATCGCCGAGCGCATGGGCGTCTCGGCAACGAATGTGTCGTTCCATCTCAAAGAGCTGGAACGGTCTGGTTTGATCTCACAGCGACGCCTGTCGCGATCGATCCTCTATAGCGCGAGCTACGATACTCTGGCGTCCCTCGTGAAATTCCTGATGGAAGACTGCTGCGCCGGGCATCCGGCCGTCCGGGAGGATGTCGAGCGTGGCAACAGCTGCCACCCTGCCGATGGCCGTGCTGAAGAGGGCAACATCGTTGCGTGATTTCAGGGCGTCTGCGGCCACCGTTTCTGCGCTCGGCCTTACACAGATCGTGGGTTATGGCACCCTCTATTATAGTTTCAGCATCCTTGCGCCCGGCATGGCGAAAGATCTGGGCCTGACGCTTTCTCAGGTGTTTGCGGTTTTTTCGGTGTCCCTTTTTATCGGCGGTCTTTCGGCAACCTATATCGGTAGGCAGATGGACCGGATCGGCGCCGCAACCATGATGACAATCGGTTCGTTTCTTGCGGCATTGACACTGGCGCTCTGCGCTTTATCGCCCTCGGTTGCGATCTTTGCCGCTGCGGTCATCCTGCTCGAAATATCCTCCGGTATGGTGCAATATCAGGCGGCGTTTGCGGCTCTGGTGGAAAACAATCCTCGTTCGGCGTCCCGAAACATCACCTATCTCACTCTCATCGGTGGTTTCGCATCGACCATTTTCTGGCCGATCTCGGCTGCGTTAGCCGTCCACCTCGATTGGCGGGAGATCTATCTCGTCTTCGCGGGACTTAATCTTTTTCTTTGTATGCCGCTTCACTTCTGGATTATGCGCGCAGGAAAGACGGGATCGAGTGCCGACACGACGAGCCGCGCGCGCGAGACCGTCGTGGGTGCGCTCCCTTCGCATACGAGACGCCGTGGGATGATCTTGGTCTCCTTCGCTTTCGCGATACTGGGTTTTACTCTCTCCGCCATCCTCGCCCATATGGTGCCGATGCTTGGAACCGTGGGGCTGGGAGCGGCTGCTGTCGTGATCGGCTCTCTTTTCGGTCCGGCTCAGGTTCTCAGTCGCTTGATCAACATGATCTTCGGCAAGAGCCTCCCGCCGCCAGCACTTGCGGTGCTTTCCGCTGTTTTAATCGTGCTGGGCATATTGATCCTGCTGGTGACAGCCAGCTGGCTACCGGGGGCGGTTGCCTTCGCCATCTGCCTTGGTCTGGGCTCAGGCATCAACAGCATCGCACAGGGAAACCTGCCGCTCTATCTATTCGGATCCGAAGGCTATGGGGCAATTACAGGAAAGATGGCAGCCGCTCGGCTTGCGGTGGGTGCCGGCGCGCCGTTCGTCTTTGCGGCGCTTACGGAGAATCTTGGCTTGAGCTTCGCACTGACGCTTAACGCGTGTCTCGGGCTGGTCAGTATCGCCGCATTCGTTGCGGTTGCGGTTTATGCGAAGGCATCTGGAACGCCAACTATTTGATCCAATCGATGTCAGACTAATGGCGCTTCAAGGCCCGTTGCTTCTTGGCCGCTCCGGTGTAGCGGGTCGCAGGTGGCAGGTCATGGTCATTCTAAAAGAAAAATCCGGGCACTTTTCAGTGTCCGGATTTCCATCATTTGCGCAATTGGCCAATTTCAGGTTCCGAGAAACCTTGTTGCCCTTGCTTAGCTGCAGCCGCTCGTCGCACCGCAGGTATCGCACTTCTCGCAAGTGCCATTCCGCACCATCGTGAAGTTCTGGCATTCCGAGCACATGTTGCCGGTATAGCCCTGTGCAATCGAGCGCATGCGGCGTTCGTTTTCCACCTTCTTGGCTTCCGTCTTGGCCGATGCAGCGTCGGCGGCGGCCTTGTCGGAGAAGAGGGCGGTGGCGGTCTGCTTGGTTTCCTGAACCACGTCGTCGATTACCTCTTCGGCAATCTCTTCCGCCAGTTCCTTGGCGCGCTCTTCATAATCGCGCTTGAAGGAGACGATTTCCGAGGTGGAAATCGCGACTGTCGGTTCCAGCTTGCGGGCGGCGGAGCCTGCAAACGAGGTCACGTTGGCCGACGCGCGGGCAGGGGCTGCCGTTGCCGAGCCCTTGGGTTCGGAACCGGCGCGTTCGCCTTCGTTGCTGGAAACCAGCGTCGGCTTGTAACCGCGTGTCCAGCCGGTGGAGAGCAGATTGGTCTTGCCTTCCTGGATACCCTTGCCGAGTGCGGTATTGGAGAAGTCAGACGTATCGACATGGGCGAGATCGTGGCGGCCGAGATAGGAAACGGCGAGTTCGCGGAACACGTAGTCGAGGATCGACGTGGCATTCTTGATCGCGTCGTTGCCCTGCACCATGCCGGCCGGTTCGAACTTGGTGAAGGTGAAGGCCTCCACATATTCTTCCAGCGGCACGCCATATTGCAGGCCGAGCGAGATGGCGATGGCGAAGTTGTTCATCATCGCACGGAAAGCGGCGCCTTCCTTGTGCATGTCGATGAAGATTTCGCCGATGCGGCCGTCACCGAATTCACCGGTGCGCAGATACACCTTGTGACCGCCGACCGTTGCCTTCTGGGTGTAACCCTGACGGCGGTTCGGCAGCTTTTCACGCTCGCGCGAAACCCGCTCGATGACGCGTTCGACGATCTTTTCGGTGATCGTCACGGCCTGCTGTGCGAGCGGCTGCTGGACCAGTTCCTCGACGAAATCTTCGTCGTCCTCATCTTCCACCAGCGAGGCGTTGAGCGGCTGGGAAAGCTTGGAACCATCGCGGTAAAGGGCGTTGGCTTTCAGCGCCAGCTTCCACGACAGCATGTAGGCGCTGCCGCAATCCTCGACAGTCGCATCATTCGGCATGTTGATCGTTTTGGAGATTGCACCCGAGATGAAGGGCTGTGCCGCCGCCATCATGCGGATGTGCGATTCGACCGAGAGGTAACGCTTGCCGATCTTGCCGCAGGGGTTGGCGCAATCGAAGACCGGCAGGTGCTCGTTCTTCAGGAACGGTGCGCCTTCCAGCGTCATCGCGCCGCAGACGTGAACGTTCGCCGCTTCGATGTCCTTCTTGGCAAAGCCGAGATGCTCGAGCAGGTTGAAGCTCATGTCGGAGAGCTGCTCGTCGGAAACCTTGAGCGTCTCCTTGAGGAAGTCGGCGCCGAGCGTCCACTGGTTGAAGACGAACTTGATGTCGAAGGCGCTCTTCAGCGCAGCGTTGACGGCTTCGATCTTCTCATCGGTGAAGCCCTTGGCCTTCAGCGTTGAGGGGTTGATTGCCGGCGCCTGGTTGAGATTGCCATGGCCGACGGCATAGGCCTCGATCTCGGCGATCTGGCTTTCGGAATAACCGAGCGAACGCAGCGCATCCGGAACCGCGCGGTTGATGATCTTGAAGTAACCGCCGCCGGCGAGCTTCTTGAACTTCACCAGCGCGAAGTCGGGCTCGATGCCGGTGGTGTCGCAATCCATCACGAGGCCGATCGTGCCGGTCGGCGCGATAACCGTCGTCTGGGCGTTGCGGTAGCCATGCTGTTCGCCAAGCGCCAGCGCCTTGTCCCAGGCGGCAGTGGCGTGGGCGATAAGGTCCTGATCCGTGCAATCGGCATGGATAAGTGCGACCGGGTTCACTGACAGGCCCTCATAACCATCCGACAGGCCATGGGCGGCGCGGCGGTGGTTGCGGATGACGCGCAGCATGTTGTCGCGGTTCGGCGCAAAGCTCGGGAAGGGGCCAAGCTCGCCGGCCATTTCCGCCGAGGTGGCGTAGGAAACGCCAGTCATGATCGCGGTCAGCGCACCGGCAATGGCGCGGCCTTCATCGCTGTCATAGGGAATGCCCGAGGACATCAGGAGGCCGCCGATATTGGCGTAACCGAGACCGAGCGTGCGGTATTCATAGGAGCGTTCGGCAATCTGGCGCGAGGGGAACTGCGCCATCATGACAGACACTTCGAGCACGACGGTCCACAGGCGCACGGCATGTTCGTAATCGGCGATGTCGATGCGCTTCGTCGCCTGATCCTTGAACTGCAAGAGGTTCAGCGAGGCAAGGTGGCAGGCCGTGTCGTCGAGGAACATGTATTCCGGGCACGGGTTCGAAGCGCGGATCGGGCCTTCGGCCGGCGAAGTGTGCCAGTCGTTCATGGTGGTGTTGAAGTGCAGGCCGGGGTCAGCCGACGCCCAGGCGGCGTGGGAAATCTTTTCCCAGAGATCGCGGGCCTTCAGCGTCTTCATGACCTTGCCGTCCTTGCGGGCGGTGAGGTTCCAGTCGCCGTCGTTCTCGACAGCGCGCAGGAAGTCGTCCTTCAAGGATACGGAGTTGTTGGAGTTCTGGCCGGAAACCGTGAGATAGGCTTCCGAATCCCAATCCGTGTCATAGGTCTTGAACTGGATGTCCTTGTAACCCTGTTCGGCGAACTGGATGACGCGCTTGACGTAGTTTTCCGGCACCATGTCCTTCTTGGCGGCGCGGATTTCGCGCTTCAGGGCAGGGTTCTTGGCCGGGTCGAAGCAATCACCATTGTCAGCCTCGCAATTGACGCAGGCCTTCATGATCGCTTTCAGGTGCTTGGCGACGATCTTCGAGCCGGTCACGAGAGCAGCAACCTTCTGCTCCTCGTTCACCTTCCAGTCGATATAGGCTTCGATATCGGGATGGTCGGCATCAACAACCACCATCTTGGCGGCGCGGCGGGTGGTGCCGCCGGACTTGATGGCGCCGGCTGCGCGGTCGCCGATCTTGAGGAAGCTCATCAGGCCGGAGGAGCGGCCGCCGCCGGAAAGCTTTTCGCCTTCGCCACGCAGATAGGAGAAGTTGGAGCCGGTGCCGGAACCATATTTGAACAGGCGCGCTTCACGTACCCACAGGTCCATGATGCCGCCTTCGTTGACGAGGTCGTCTTCGACGGACTGGATGAAGCAGGCATGCGGCTGCGGATGTTCGTAAGCGGATTTGGACTTGGTCAGCTTGCCGGTGAAGGGATCGACATAGAAATGGCCCTGGCCGGGGCCATCAATGCCATAGGCCCAGTGCAGGCCGGTGTTGAACCATTGCGGGGAGTTCGGCGCAACGCGCTGGGTGGCGAGCATATAGGCAAGCTCGTCGCGGAAGGCGAGGGCATCTTCTTCGGACGAGAAATATTTGCCCTTCCAGCCCCAATAGGCCCAGGTGCCGGCCAGACGGTCGAAAACCTGACGCGCATCGGTCTCGGAGCCGAAACGTTCGGCTTCCGGAACGTCCTTCAACGCCTTTTCATCGGGAACGGAGCGCCACAGGAAGGAAGGAACGTCGTTTTCCTCGACCTTCTTCAGGAACTTCGGCACGCCAGCCTTGCGGAAATATTTCTGCGCCAGAACGTCGGTGGCAACCTGGGAAAACTGCGCGGGAACGTCGATGTCAGCCAGACGGAACACGATCGATCCATCCGGGTTCTTGATTTCACTGACGGCCTTGCGGAAGTCGATCTCCGCATAAGGCGATTGGCCGGGCTTCGTGAAGCGGCGTTCAATGCGCATGGTTTCTGTCCTCGTCCATTGGGCGCCCGGTGGAGGGCGCAAAAATCCGGTCCAGCCGTGCGATGCCTTCGCGCAGCCGGTTGTTGCCGATCTGTAAGGGATGTTCATCCTTGGATGTCATCCCTGTATCTCGTGGCTTATTCGGCTGCAAGCATGTCATGGAATACTAAATATAGTATCAACAGCTTCCTGCCGCCAGTCCTCGCGTCATGTTTTTGGCGGTTTCCGAAAGGCGCGCAAAAGCCTGCGGCGAACCGCCCCCTCATGGTCGGGACCGCCGTTTGGACATGCGCGCTGAAGATGGAGAGGAACCGGCCTCGTTACTTTCCGGTCCGTTGCCGCCGCAACATAAATGTCACTTTCCTCTCGCGGCACAGATTCGTCAAGCCATAGATTGAAACCCATTTTTAACCACAAGATATTGTGTGAAGTGCCTGTGGAAAACGGGGATAGCAAAAGCGATTAGAAAAATCAGTGACTTGGCGGGAAAATTTGAAGCTTGCGCGAGACTGGTTTCCGCAACGGAAAGACAAAACCCCGCATTTCCGGGGTGAGGCATAATGGCGACACTGCGGTTTTTCCGTGTTTTTCCGCCGTCATCAAAGAAGGATTTTCTCCCAAAAAACCGCCCTCGGCGGGGCGGTTTTTCCTGTCCGATTTTTTAATGACGGCCGGCAATCAGCCGCGCGATCCCTTGGCGATCGGCTCCTGATAGGTGAAGCCCATGTCCCAGGGAAAATAAATCCAGGTATCCTGGCTGACTTCGGTGACGAAGGTGTCAATGGTCGGCACGCCCTTCGGCTTGGCGTAAACACAGGCGAAATGCGCCTTCGGCAGCATTTCACGCACTTCAAGCGCGGTCTTGCCGGTATCGGTCAGGTCGTCGACAACAAGTACGCCTTCGCCGGCATCGCTCGTCAGTTCCGGGGCCACGCCCTTCAGCAGAACCGTGTCGCCCTGGTTCACATAGTCATGACGCGTGGCGATGCAGACCGTGTCGATCATGCGGATATTCAGTTCACGGGAAATGATCGCCGCCGGCACGAGGCCGCCGCGGGTGATACAGACGATTGCCCGGAACTCTTTATCGAGACCGGCAAGACGCCAGGCAAGCGCACGGGCGTCGCGGTGGAACTGGTCCCAGGAAACGGGAAAGGCTTTATCGGGAAGGGACATGTCGTCTACCATCTGGTCAAAATTGTCGATGGCTTTGGCTAATAGCCGCAAGACCGGCAAAAAGGCAAGCTTTCCGCTAAAAGGACAGGGCGGGAGATTGCCGCCTGTTTCTTCTCCCCGCCGGGGAGAAGGTGGCCCGAAGGGTCGGATGAGGGGGAAGCCTCACCGCATATCTCGACTGTCGCCCCCTCATCCCGCTGCCGCGGACCTCTCCCCGGCGGGGAGAAGAAACAAGCGGTGATCGCTGTTATAATGCGGGATACGGAGGGTATGCGGCACTGTTTGCGCCGCATCCTTATTCAACGCGACAGCAGCGTCATCGCCGTCATGGAATCGAGCAGCGTGCGCGTCACGCCGCCGAACAGCAGCTCCCACCAGCGGGAATGGCCATAAGCGCCCATGACCAGAAGGTCGATGCTGTTGTCCGACAGGCGGTTTTCGATCGCGGCCTGCGGCGAGATCCCTGCGATCTTTTCCTGCGAGGTGACGGTGACATTGACGCCGTGGCGGGCGAGGGTGGCGGCCAGTTCCGCACCGGCAAGACCGGAAGACTGCGTTTCGCTTTCGGCCTGATCGACGGAGAAAATCTCGACGCTGTCTGCGGCCTTCAGGAAGGGCAGGGCGTCGAAGGTCGCGCGGGTCGCCTCGCGCGAGCCGTTCCAGGCGATCAGGACGCGCTTGATCGGTTTGGCGACGGTCAGCACATGCGGCACGAGAAGAACGGGGCGGCCGCTTTCATAAAGGAAGCCGTCAATATCCGAGCGGCTGTCTGACAGTGCAGAGGAGCTGCTCTGGCGGGCGACGATGAGATCGGCGCAACGCGCGCTGTCGATCGCCGATGCGGAGGCGTAACCCACCGAGGTGACGAAGCTGCGCCATTCATGCGAGATGCCATTGGCGGACAGGGTGTGCTCGAAGGCGGTTCCCACGTCGGTGGTTTCCTTGTGCGCCACATCCTGCAGCGCCTGCACGGTGGCGGGATCGGGAATTTCCATCGGCGCGACGAGCGGAACGGCGGCCAGCGTTTCCATGTGCAGGCCAATCACATGCGAGGAAAACTGGTCGGCAAGGCTCACCACGAATTCGCCGAGCTTTTGCGTGTTCGCAACATTGTCGACCACTGCCAATATCGTTTTGTAACCCATTTCTCTCTCCTCGGTGCAATGTCTTTTCTAGGGGGAGAGTGGCCGTCTTTGCCGATGGCCACCTTGATTTTGGTCAAACTTTTTTGTTTCAGGCCTTTTCGTTTCAGGCGGTTGCATCGCCCTTGCTGGCGGCCAATTGTTTCTCCTGGCCGATGGTTTCGATCATGGCCGCAACCGCTTCGGTCGCCGCCTTCAGCACGCCAGCGTCGCGGGCGCGCACGACGATCTCCGTCGAAAAACGCTGCCCGTCATATTTCGGATAGGAGCCGATGCTGGTTTCGGGATGCGCCTTCTGGATGGCCGTCAGCGGCGTGCCGATATCACCTTCGCCATAGGGCGAACGCACCGCCTGCGACATGACTTTCGCGCCGGTGCGCAGCGTCGGCATGACATTGTCGAGCATGGCCTGGAACACCTGCGGCACGCCGGCCATGACGTGGACATTGCCGATGACGAAGCCGGGGGCGACGGAAACGGGATTGGCGATGTGGGCGGCGCCTCTCGGCATGCGCGCCATGCGCTTGCGCGCCTCGGTGAATTCCATCTCGCGGACGCGATACATGTCACCGAGCAGGCGCAGCGCCTCGGCGTCGTGTTCGCAGGGCAGGCCGAATGCCACTGATACCGCATCCGCGGTGATGTCGTCATGGGTCGGGCCGATGCCGCCCGAGGTGAAGACATAATCGTAACGGCTGCGCAGCGCGTTCAGCGCTTCCACGATCGCTTCCTCCTCGTCGGCGACGATGCGCACTTCCTTCAGGTCAATTCCGGACATGGTGAGCACATCCGCGAGGTGCCCGATATTCTTGTCCTTGGTGCGGCCCGAAAGCAGTTCGTCGCCGATCGCAAGCATGGCGGCGGTAACAACGGAGGAGGTGGAGGAGGGGTTGGACATGGGTGCACTCGTCATCTGTCTTGTCAGACGTTAACGCCGCGCCAGTGCGAATGCAAAGCGGTTTTAAAGAAACGCAAAACGGGGATTGGTTGACGATGGCATCGAGTGTTCACTCATCGTGAACAGTGCGTATGCCAATCCCCGGCTGGCGAGAGACCGATCCGTCCGCTACGTTTTTGTCATACGGTTTTTACAGGTCAACGCCGATGATCATCGAGTTTTTAAAGAAGCTTGTCGCCGGTACGCCGGAAACAGTTCCAGCAAAGGAAACGAAGAGAATGACGAAGGTTTTGGTACTTTATTACTCCTCTTACGGCCATATCGAGAAAATGGCCTATGCGGTTGCCGAGGGCGTGAAGTCCACCGGCGCGGAAGCCGTGGTCAAGCGCGTTCCCGAACTCGTTCCGGAAGAGGTTGCCAAGTCCTCCCACTTCAAGCTGGACCAGCCGGCTCCGGTGGCGACGGTGGACGAGCTGGCGGATTACGATGCGATCATCGTCGGCGCCGGCACGCGTTTCGGCACGGTGGCGTCGCAGATGCGCAATTTCTGGGACCAGACCGGTGGCCTGTGGTTCAGTGGCAAGCTGGTCGGCAAGGTCGGCTCGGCCTTCACGTCGTCCGCCACCCAGCATGGCGGTCAGGAATCCACCATTCTCGGCTTCATCCCCACTTTCCTGCACCACGGCATGGCCGTTGTCGGCCTGCCCTATGCTTTCCAGGGCCAGATGGGCGTTGATGAAATCAAGGGCGGTTCGCCCTATGGCGCCTCCACCATCACCGATGGCGATGGTTCGCGTCAGCCTTCCGAAATCGAGCTGGAAGCCGCTCGTTATCAGGGCGCCCATGTCGCCAAGCTGGCCGCCAAGCTTTCTGCCTGATGTGATGATTTGTTGAAACAGAAATGCGGCCCAAAAGGCCGCATTTTTTATGCCGGAACGTCAAGTCGCCGGTTCTGTCGGAGATAGATTTTTGAGGTGGGTCAAATCGGCAGGTTGACCATGAAAAGGCAGCTTGCGACCACGAAGCCGATCATCGAGATTTCGAGAAAACCGTTCAATCCGTCACGCATTCCAACCCTCCTCCTGTTGAGTGAAAAGAGAACGGTCAAAGTTTATCGCGGTTCCATAACGAAAGAATGAAATTCAGGAAATTCTAAAATCCAGCCTCTCCGCCTTTCGACGGAGGGCGTTTTCACGCTTCAGCCTGTGACGACGAAGGCGACCACGAGGTGGCCGAGAAGGCCGATCGCCAGGCAGGAGAGGAGAAAAATGAACAGGGCTTTTTTCATGTTTCCGGAAGTTTCCATCTGTTGCGATCCATCGAACCTGTCTTGTTGAAAACGTAGCGCTGCAGGCGGCATTTATAGTCTGCGGCCCCAGTTATTGCGCCGTCAGGCCTTGATATCGAGGCCCGCTTCGATTGCGGCTGCGATGAAGGCCTTGCGCGCGTCCTCGGGCTTTTTCCGGCCTGCATCGACGGCGGCGCAGATCAGCAGCGCCTTGTCCAGCGCATCGCCGTCTTCTATCGGCCAGTCCTCGATCAGCGCCCAGGAGGCGGCCTGCGTGGTTTCGATGCTCGTGTAATCGCCCGGCGTTTCGAACGCGATCAGGACGGGTTTTTGCCAGCGCGTATTCATCGCCTATCCATCGTGGTTGTTGCGCCCGGCTCTAAACGAAGCGGTCAGGATGCGCAATCCCGTTGCGGATGCGTTTCTGCCGGTTGCGGTGCGGTCAGTCGTCGCGCCCGAACAGCCAGTCGCGAATGATGCGCCGGTCGATGAGTTCCAGCGAGCGGTCGGGCGCAATGCGATAGGTTTCCACCGCCCTTGTGCTGCCGTCTATGCGGAATTCATGGCTGAAGGTGCTGCCGATCGGCGATTTCGTCAGCTTGGTGCGCGGCTGGCCCCTGTAGATGATGCTGCCGGGGATGGGTTCGACATAGGGCGCGGGGCCGACATAGGCGGTCGTGCCGGCGGTGCATCCGGCAAGTGCCAGTGCAAGCGCTATAGTGGCCGATGATGCGAGCGTTTTCATCCTGTCCTCCGAAGTGCGTCTGTGAAAACGAGATGGAGGCGCGGCGGTTCCCGGCGGGCAAGGGGCCGGAGGCGATTTTCCCCGACTATTTGCTTTTCGGATTCTGAATGTCGCGCGCGACCCAGCGAAAGAAAAAGTAGACGAGCAGGCCAAAGATGAAAAGCGGGATGAGGTTCGCAAAACCGGACATATGATTCTCGTTTCTCCCTCCCGGCACGGGGTCTAGCCGGACTGAAACCGGCAAGGCAAGGCAAAGGCGTGACACGGTCGGTAAAATATCCGTGTGCCTGCAAAGGAGAATTTGAGGCCCTTGGGGAGGGGCGGGAGAGATCTGGCGCACTGCCAGTGATGCCAGATCTCTCCGTCTCCCGCCAGTTTCAGGGTACGGGGGACTGGCGCTTAATATGACGGACAACTGCCGATAGACATAGGCCGAGAAATTACCACGAATAAATCGCTGGTTTGGTCGATCCGCGTGAGGGCAGGCCTGTCATTCGCATCCGGAGCTTCCCGCCGCGATATAATTAGCCAGAGAATTACTTCAGGAGACGGGAGCAAGGGCCGCATTCTTGAACTGCCGGTGTAACCCGTTGAAACGGAACAGGATGCCTGCCTGCAATTATGCTGCCGGACCTGCAGGAAAGGGAACTTTTTGCGCGTTTCATCATTCAATCAGGCAGACACATGCCAACAGTGGAGGGTTACACATGCTCGGCACCATCCTCGTCATCCTGCTCATTCTTTTCCTGATCGGCGCGCTGCCCAGCTGGGGTTACCATAATTACGGCTACGGCCCCTCGGGTGGTCTCGGACTGGTTCTGGTCATCGTCTTGATCCTGGTCCTGCTTGGACGGATCTGACCGATCGGCATATAAGATGCAGCATTGCCCGCGACGGCGCAAACGCGCCGGATGCGGGCTTTGTTTTCTTCCGAGATATGAAGCAGATACAAAAAGCTTCGGAATCTTAAGCGCTTAGGTGACCCACTTTTGCTGCGTGCCGGTCCTATCCGAAAAAACACTACATTCGGAACGAACCCTCTTGCGCCCATAATGGATTCGTTCTAAATGCCCGCCATCGCTTGATTGATGAGCGTGTGAGGCCTCGTGGCGGAGTGGTGACGCAGAGGACTGCAAATCCTTGTACCCCGGTTCAATTCCGGGCGAGGCCTCCAAATTTCTCCACCATCGGCATTACATCAGATCTGCGACCCGTAGATGACGCGCATGCGCGCTGTTTTTTTGGCCAGAATGCAGGAGGAGAGCGTGGATCAGGATCGGCAGGACAAGGCGGGCAACGGCGGGAAGCGAAGGCTCTGGCCATGGCTGCTCCTCGGTGTCGTGACTGTCTTGGCGATCTATGCCTATGTGACGACGATCCAGATGATCGAGGACCTGACGCAGCTTTGGAGCGATCTCGTTCAGCTTTTCTGGTGGATCATGCCGGATATTCCTGCTTCCTGACGATGCGATTCACGCCAATCGCGGGAAATTTACATCACCCTCCGGTGCTTTTTAGGACCTCAGCCAATGAGCGCGCTTGAAAGCGCAGCCTCTGGCAATTATGAGATTGTTTTAACGGTCGGCTGCATCTTCCGACTTGGGCTGGTTTTTGGCCCCTATCCGTGAAATTGAGGCGATAAGGACATGATGGATTTCGAAACCGCACGCGCCAATATGGTCGACAGCCAGTTGCGCACGACCGACGTGACGTCGCATTCCGTGCTGAAGGCGTTTTTGAGCGTGCCGCGCGAGGCTTTCGTGCCGGCGGGCGTGCGGCAGATTGCCTATGTGGACGAGGATCTGCAGATCTGTCCCGCCCGCGATGGCCGCCCGGCCCGTTATGTCATGAAGACTTCGCCGCTGGCGAAGCTGCTGCAGCTTTCGGCCGTATCGAAGGAAGACGTCGTCCTGGAAGTCGGCGGTGGTGCAGGTTATGCGGCTGCCATTCTTTCCCAGCTTGCCGGTTCGGTGGTCTCGCTCGAAAGCGATGAGGCCCTGGCCGCGCAGGCGACCGAGACGCTGGTTTCGCTCGGATATGACAATGTCGCCGTCGTGACCGGCGATCTCGAAAAGGGCTATGCGGGCGAAGCGCCCTATGACCTCATTTTCATCAATGGCTCGGTGGAAGAAGTGCCGGCGGCGTTGACCGACCAGCTGCGTGACGGCGGACGTCTGGTTGTCGTTGTCGGATATGGCGGAGCCGCGAAGGCCACCGTCTATCGCCGCGATGGCAACGGCACATCGACCGCTACCTTCTTCAATGCGTCGGTCAAGCCGCTGCCGGGTTTTGCCAAGGCGGCTGAATTCGTTTTCTGATCGGCAAACGATCATTGTCTTTTTGACGCCGGGGTGGACTTTCCGCCCCGGCGTTTTTGCGTTTGGTTTGCCGGAAGAGCGCTTCCTTCCGGCCGCTCTCACAAAGCTGTGCATCATCACGAAACTTGTCGAATCAGTGATTTAGTTCCTCGCTATGCTGACCTAAACTAAGGGTGATTCGGGGTGTGCGTATTTCTGCCCCGCATGATCCTGCGACTAGGACGGCAAAATTGCTCAAGCGCTTTGGCCGACCATGTTTCAGAACATCGGTTTGACGATCGATTTTGGTTGTCTGAAACGCGATGTGCGAATTGAACAGGTCAAGGAGCGCTTTATCCGATGTCCGAGGGATGCGGTAGGGCGCTCGAAGAGTGGAAACCGGGGATTGATATGGCTCAGCCAAGCGTAGCGCGTGAACCGTCCATGGAAGAGATTCTGGCGTCTATCCGCCGGATCATCGAAAGCAACGAGACCGGACCCACCGGCGCGTTTTCCGGGCAGTTGCCGCCAGTCTATGACGATGAAGACGAGGCTGCAAGCGAAGCGGCTTTCGTGGCGGAGCCCATCAGCCCGCCGGCACGCGTCCCCCCCGCCGCAAACCAGGCTTTTGGCGCACGGCCTGCGCAGGATTTTTCGCCGATTTCTGAAGGGCCCATGGTTGAACGGCAGGAAAGCTCTGCCGAAAAGACCATGTCGCTTGCCGATGTCGCCGCCCGCGTGCGTGCCGCCGCCGACCGTAACGTCGCCATGGGACCGCAGGCTTTCGCCGCGCAGGCGCAGCGTGGCGCGGCCGAGATCGCGTTGCCGGCCGCAGCCGCCCCGAATGTATCGCAGCCTTCGTCGGTATCGTCTTCCGACCGCGCCGCGCCGCAGCGCCCGACGGATGTTCGGCCGCTGATGGCAGCCGTGGCGGCCGCGGGTGTAAACGAGCAGCCGGCGTCTTTTGCCGCTGAGGATCGCGCCGCCGCTGCCGCCGTCGAAAGCGCGCCTTCGGCCGAAAGCCGCTTCGATCAGCTTACGCTGCGCGGCGCCATTGAAACGCCGCTGACAGCGGAGCGTTTCGACATCGCGGTGCTGAACCCTGTCGGTGAGACGCCGACATTCGATCTGGCCGAGGTGCAGGCAAAAGACGAGGCGGATGTTGAGGGCGGCCTGTCGCTCAATCTGCTTTCCGCCGCTGCCGGTGCGCAGATCGCCCGTTCCTTCAACGAGCTGGCGGAGGTTTTTGACGGTGTCGAGCGGCGCTCGATCGAGGATATGGCCGCCGAGATGCTGCGCCCGATGCTGCAGGACTGGCTGGAAGACAATCTGCCGACGCTGGTGGAGCGTCTCGTGCGCGAGGAAATCGAGCGCGTGGCGCGCGGTTCGCGCCGCTAAGTCCCGCTCTTGTCGCATCTGCAATTGCTGATGATGCGATGAAACAGCGGCCGCTCCGGCAACGGGGCGGCTTTTTTGTTGAAGATGAAGGTGTTATGGGGTCATAGTCACCCGTGGGTCCGCTCAATGGTTGGCTCGCGGGCGGGTTTCTGTTGACTCTCTCCCGTCCATCCTTATTTAAAAAAATCCACACAAGAACTCTAAAATTCAGGTCAGGAAATGCTCGAAAAGACCTACGATTCCGCATCCGTCGAACCGAAGATCGCCAAAGCCTGGGACGAGGCTAATGCTTTTCGTGCCGGCGCCAACGCCAAGCCGGGCGCGGAAACCTTCACCATCGTCATCCCGCCGCCGAATGTGACCGGCTCCCTGCATATGGGCCACGCACTCAACAACACGCTGCAGGATATTCTGGTCCGCTTCGAGCGTATGCGCGGCAAGGACGTGCTGTGGCAACCGGGCATGGACCATGCCGGCATCGCCACGCAGATGGTCGTCGAGCGCAAGCTGATGGAAGGCCAGCTTCCCGGCCGCCGTGAGATGGGCCGCGAGGCTTTCGTGGAGAAGGTCTGGGAATGGAAGGCCGAATCCGGCGGTCTGATCTTCAACCAGCTGAAACGCCTTGGCGCATCCTGCGACTGGTCGCGTGAGCGCTTCACCATGGATGAAGGTCTCTCCGAGGCTGTACTCGAAGTTTTCGTCACACTCTACAAGCAGGGCCTGATCTATAAGGACAAGCGTCTGGTCAACTGGGACCCGAAGCTGCTGACCGCGATTTCCGACATGGAAGTCGAGCAGATCGAGGTCAAGGGTAATCTCTGGCACCTGCGCTACCCGCTCGAAAAGGGCGTTACCTATCAGTATCCGATCGCTTTCGATGAGGAGGGCAAGCCCACCGAGTTCGAGACCCGCGATTATATCGTCGTCGCCACGACGCGTCCGGAAACGATGCTCGGCGATACCGGTATTGCGGTGAACCCTGAGGATGAGCGTTACAAGGGCATTGTCGGCAAGCACGTCATCCTGCCGATCGTCGGCCGCAAGGTCCCGATCGTTGCCGATGACTATGCCGATCCGACCGCCGGCACGGGCGCCGTGAAGATCACGCCCGCGCATGACTTCAACGATTTCGAAGTCGGCAAGCGCTGCGGCCTGCGCGCCATCAATGTCATGAATATCGACGGCACGATCACCATCAAGGAGAACGAGGATTTCCTCGAAGGTCTCAGCCATCCCGCTGCGCTGCACGGCGCATGGGATCGTCTGGAAGGACAGGATCGCTTTACCGCGCGCAAGATCATCGTTGAAATCTTCGAAGAGGCCGGGCTGCTCGACAAGATCGAGCCGCACAAGCATGTGGTGCCGCATGGCGACCGCGGCGGCGTGCCGATCGAGCCGCGCCTGACCGACCAGTGGTGGGTGGACAACAAGACGCTGGCGCAGCCGGCGATTGCCTCGGTTCGCGAAGGCCGCACCAATTTTGTGCCGAAGAACTGGGAAAACACTTACTTCCAGTGGATGGAGAATATCCAGCCGTGGTGCATCTCGCGGCAATTGTGGTGGGGACACCAGATTCCCGCATGGTATGGCCCGGACGGGCAGGTCTTTGTTGAGAAGACCGAAGAAGAGGCCCTGCAGGCCGCCATCCAGCACTATATCGCCCATGAAGGTCCGTGGAAGGCCTGGGTCGAAGAGAAGCTTGAGAACTTCGCGCCGGGCGAAATCCTGACGCGCGACGAAGACGTGCTCGACACCTGGTTCTCGTCGGCGCTCTGGCCGTTCTCGACACTCGGCTGGCCCGAACAGACGCCGGAACTGGCGCGTTATTACCCGACCAACGTGCTGGTCACCGGTTTCGACATCATCCCCTTCTGGGTGGTGCGGATGATGCAGATGGGCCTGCATTTCATGAAGGACGACGCCGGCAATCCGGTTGAGCCCTTCAGCACGGTCTATATTCACGCGCTGGTTCGCGACAAGAACGGCCAGAAGATGTCGAAGTCCAAGGGCAACGTCATCGACCCGCTGGAACTGATCGACGAATACGGCGCGGATGCGCTGCGTTTCACGCTGGCCATCATGGCGGCGCAGGGTCGCGACGTGAAGCTCGATCCGGCACGTATCGCCGGTTACCGCAACTTCGGCACCAAGCTTTGGAACGCCACGCGCTTTGCCGAGATGAATGGCGTCAAGCGCGATCCGCACTTCCTGGCTGAAACCGCATCGTTGACCATCAACCGCTGGATCCTGACCGAGCTTGCCAATACGGCGCGCGACGTGACGGCGGCGCTTGAGAATTTCCGCTTCAACGATGCGTCAGGCATTCTCTATCGCTTCGTCTGGAACCAGTTCTGTGACTGGTATCTGGAACTGCTGAAGCCTGTCTTCAGTGGCGAAGACGAAAAGGCGAAGCGGGAATCCCAGGCCTGTGCGGCCTATGTTCTGGAAGAAATCTACAAGCTCCTGCATCCCTTCATGCCCTTCATGACCGAAGAGCTGTGGGCGCACCCGGCGGGCGAGGGCGAGGAGCGGGATGATCTGCTTTGCCTCACCGACTGGCCGACGCCGGAGTTCCGCGATGATGCCGCAGCTGCGGAAATCAACTGGCTGATCGATCTCGTCTCCGGCATCCGCTCCGCGCGCGCCGAAATGAACGTGCCGCCGGGCGCCACCGCGTCGCTTGTGGTCGTCGGTGCCAATACCTCCCCCGAAGCACGGCTCGACCGCCACGCCGCCGCCATCCGGCGTCTGGCGCGGGCGGATGAAATCCGTGCCGCCGAGGTTGCGCCGAAGGGTCCCGCGCAGATCATCGTCGGCGAGGCGACGGTATGCCTGCCGCTCGGCAACCTCGTTGATCTCGCGGCTGAGCAGACCCGTCTCGAAAAAGCGATCGGCAAGGTGGATGCGGAAATGGAACGCATCGACAAAAAGCTGTCGAACGAAAAATTCGTGGCCAATGCCGATCCGGAAGTGGTTGCTGCCGAGCGCGAGCGCAAGGCCGAGCTGGAAGTGCAGCTTGCAAGCCTGAGAACGGCGCTCACACGGGTCAGCGAAGCGGGGTAATACCGCTTACGGCTTTGGAGAAACAAAAACGCCCCGTTTGAAACGGGGCGTTTTTTTGCTTTGGCGTAACAAGTCGTCTCGATTGATTGCTGCACTGCAATGGCGAATCATGTGCGCTCGAATGAGCGATTATTTCACGCCATTTTCAGCCAGAAACTGTCCGAACAGTTAAAAAAGCCAACAAAAACGGCCTGATAAGCGCGTTTCCTCGGGAAACCCGTGAGTGTGGTTATTTGGAGACAATTCCCGTCTCAAGTGGGAATTTGTTTCATTTTATGTCGGATTGCTTCAATTGGATTAGAAAAATAACCTAAAATGACTATGCAAGGGGATCGACATCAAATTCTTACGTAAAAAATGGAGAAGTGTCGCAGAACTGTGCCAGTGTGCGGCAGATTGTCATTTGCTGCGAAGCGCTTCACTCTTTTGATGATCACATTGCCTTGATTGGGGAGAGAGATGGCAAAAACTGCAATTTTTCGCGGCGCGGTATGTTTCGCAGTCAGCATCGCGGCGGTAACGCCCTCACTGGCGGGTGGCCTTGAGCGCGGTGGTTACAATATCGACCTGCTGTTCGATCCGTCCGATTATGTTCTCGACAGTTCCGCGACCTTTGTCGCGCCGCAGCGCAAGGTGGAGAATGCGCGTGACAATCCGCTGAAGAGCGGTGGTCCGCTGCCTGGCTCTTGGTCCACCACGGCCGACGATTCTGAAAACTACTGGTCGACGCGCGTTGGCGCCAAGGCGGCAATCGGCGATTTCGGCGACTGCATGTTCGATTATTCGCAGCCCTGGGGCGCGGATCTGAACCCCGGCATTTGGCAGGGATCGAGCTACAATATCGAAACCAAGGTCAAGTCGCACAATTACGCCACCACCTGCCGGGTGAAGTTCGATCTTGGCAAGGGTGACTTCTCGATCATCGGCGGCGGCTTCTATCAGGAGATCAGCGGTTACAAATACCGTCAGGTCGTATCCCCGACGGCGCTTGGCCCGGCTTATCCTTCCCTGTTTTCCGGTGTCGGAAAGCTTGATATGGAAGGCGACGGCTGGGGATGGCGCGCAGGTATCGCCTATGAGATTCCGGAAATCGCTTTCCGCACGAGCCTCGTTTATAACAGTGCCGTCGATCACGATTTGAACGGTACGGTCGACCTCAGAAGCCTTCCGGCTGCTGGCAGCCCGGCCCTCATCGCTTACGGCGGCAAGGTCACTCCCGTCTATGGCTCGGTTTCCATGCCTGATAGCCTGGAACTGAAGGTGCAGTCCGGTATCGCGCCGAACTGGCTTGCCTTCGGCTCGGTAAAGTGGACGGACTGGAGCCAAATTCAGGTCGTGCCTTTCTGCCAGGTTGGCGTGCCGACCTGTATTGCGGGTGTCACCTCGCTCACGACGCTTGACCTTTATTATCGCGACGGCTGGACGGTTACCGGTGGTATTGGCCACAAGTTCAACGACCAGTGGAGCGGCGCTGTCAGCCTGACCTGGGATCGCGGCACATCGACGGTTATCGGTACGCAGACCGATACTTGGATGGTTGGCACCCAGCTCGTTTATTCGCCCACTCCGAACGTCGAGTTCAAGATTGCCGGCGCTCTCGGCCTGCTGACATCGGGTGAATCCTCGATCCGCGGCGGCCGCTGCAGCAACATCGGCACGGCGACCTGCGGCGACGAGGCTGGTTACAGCTTCGGCAGCGACCTCGTCGCAGCAATCTCGACCGGCGTGAAGGTCAAGTTCTGACACCATCCTTCCGCAGATGCTAAAATAAAGGTCCGGTTTACCAACCGGGCCTTATGGGATGGCCCGCCCTTTCACCCAGCATCGAGTACAGTGCTGGCATTCGGAAAGCGAAAGGAACGAGCCAATGTCTATTGCTATTCTTGGAATTGATCTGGGCAAGAACTCCTGCAGCGTGGTCGGCGTCGATGCGGCGGGAGCTGTGG
>NZ_LMVK01000015.1 GCF_001541315.1 Agrobacterium tumefaciens str. B6
CATAGTAGATTTATGGTAGGCGGCGTCGTCGGTGTGTACCCTCCGTTGGGATGCGCTTGCCACACCCACTCCTTAGAGGATTTCCAGTAAAAGTGCGTAGCGTCCGGAAAATCTGATGCTTAGATAAAACTTAGAGCGGCGCCCGCCCCGTTTCATCTCCCGCCGCTCTAGCTGACCAATTGACGGCATAGATCGACAAAACTATTCGCCCAGCCGGCAAAGAGCGCAAAAAGGATCAGCCACACCACCAGCATGAAATGCCAGTAGATGGCGCACAGCTCCACGCTCAGGCGCATCCTTGCCGACAGGGGTCCGCTGCGGGCGCGGATTGCGGTGCGTCCAAGCACACAGAGCCCGCCCACTATATGCAGGCCGTGCAGCCCGGTGATCATGTAAAAGAAGCTGTTGGATGGGTTATCCGCCAGCACATAGCCTGCGGAGGTAAGTTGCCACCACGCCAGAAACTGCCCGGCGACGAAGAGAACGGCCGTCGCAAAGGCTGCCGCGAGAGCCATATTCAGCCTGTCGCGGCGACCGGCGCCGGCTTCGGTTTTCGCCCGTTGCAGCGCCAGACTGCTGGCGGCGAGCGCCGCAGTATTGGCCCATAACAGCCCGGGAACGGGGATGCCCCACCAGTCCGCGCCACCCATGCGGCCGAGATAGGCGCTGATAAGCAGCGTGAACAGCGCTCCGACGACACCCAGAAAAATGCCGAGCCCGAGTTTCGCTATTGTCGCCGACGATCCCTGCATCTGCGGCGCATCGCCTGCCACCCCCACCTCCAGCCATGGCTTTGAAGTGAGCCGCTGCCCCGCCATCCACCAGGCGATGATGCCGGCAATACCCGCCATGAAGATGAGAATGGCGATCATGACAGGGCCCTCTCCGACGGCCCGGCCGCAGCCGGCTGGTTTTGCGGCAAGAAGTCCTCATCCGCGCCGGGCACGCTGTAGTCATAAGGCCAGCGATAGACGACCGGCAGCTCCTTGCCCCAGTTTCCATGAACCGGCGGGGTCTGCGGCGTTTGCCATTCCAGTGTCGTCGCCCGCCACGGATTGCCACCCGCCTGTTTGCCCCAGCGAAGGCTCCAGGCGAGATTGAACAGGAACAGCAGTTGTGCGGCGCCAACGACCAGTGCTGCAACGGAGATGAACATGTTCAGGGTGTGTGCCGAGGGTGGAATGAAAGCGGCCTCGCCCAGTTCGTAATAGCGGCGTGGCACGCCCATCAGGCCGAGATAATGCATCGGGAAGAAGATAGCGTAAGCGCCGAGAAAGGTGATCCAGAAGTGGATATGCCCCATCGCCACGTTCAGCATGCGTCCCGTGACTTTGGGATACCAATGGTGGATCGCGCCGAAAATCACCATGATCGGTGCGACCCCCATCACCATAT
Organism: Agrobacterium tumefaciens str. B6; assembly: GCF_001541315.1. Lineage (GTDB taxonomy): Bacteria > Pseudomonadota > Alphaproteobacteria > Rhizobiales > Rhizobiaceae > Agrobacterium > Agrobacterium radiobacter. Next base: position 1,396 of record NZ_LMVK01000015.1, read on the forward strand.
GGAAATGCGCGACGACGAACATCGTATCCGAAAGCGGAACGTCTACGACGACATTGCCTAGGAAAAGACCGGTCAATCCGCCATTGATGAATGTGACTATGAAGGCGAGCGCAAACAGCATCGGCAAGTTCAGATGGATATCGCCGCGCCAGAGCGTCAGCACCCAGTTATAGACCTTGATCGCCGTCGGCACGGCGATGATCAGCGTCGTGGTCGCGAAAAAGAAGCCGAAATTCGGGTTCATGCCGCTGACATACATATGATGCGCCCAGACGACGAAGCTCAGCGCCGCGATGATGACGATCGCCCAGACCATCATCCGGTAACCGAAGATGTTCTTGCGTGCATGGGTGCTGATGAGATCCGAGACGATGCCGAAGGCCGGAAGTGCCACGATATAGACTTCCGGATGGCCGAAGAACCAGAACAGATGCTGGAAGAGGATGGGACTGCCGCCCTCCTGTTTCAGCTGTTCACCCATCTCGACGATGGCGGGCATGAAGAAGCTCGTGCCGAGCAGTCGGTCGAACAACATCATGACGGCGGCAACGAGAAGCGCCGGGAAGGCGAGCAGCGCCATGGCGGTTGCCGTGAATATGCCCCATATCGTCAGGGGCATGCGCATCAGCGTCATGCCGCGCGTGCGCCCTTGGAGCACGGGGACGACGTAATTCAGCCCGCCCAGGGTAAAGCCGATGATGAAAAGGATCAGCGAGGTCAACATCAGGATGATGCCCCAGTCGCGCCCGCCCGGCGTTCCCGACAGCAGCGCCTGCGGCGGATAAAGGGTCCAGCCCGCACCCGTCGGCCCGCCGGGCGCGAAGAAACCGGCGACCAAGACGATGACCGCGAGAAGATAGAGCCAGTAGCTCAGCATGTTCGCATAGGGGAAAACCATGTCGCGCGCGCCGAGCATTAGCGGGATCAGATAATTGCCGAAACCGCCGAGAAACAGCGCGGTGAGCAGATAGATCACCATGATCATGCCGTGCATGGTGATGAACTGGTAATAATGTTCCGCGTCGATGAAAGAGAAATAACCGGGAAAGCCGAGTTGCAGGCGCATCAGCCAGGATAGCACCAGCGCCACCATGCCGATTGCCGTCGCGGTCAGGAAATATTGAATGGCGATGATCTTGGCATCCTGGCTGAAGACATATTTCGTCCACCAGCTTTTCGGGTGATAAAGCTCGACATCCTCGACCTCAGCGGGCTGGATGACCTGCCCCGCGCCGGATCCAATCTCGACCATCTTCCGTCCTCCCTGTTTCCTCCGACGCGGCTTTTCCCTTCAACGACGCATGGCGCTCATCTGGCTGCCGACTTTTCCGCCAAAGCCAGCGATTTCGAGAAAGTCGGTTGCTGCTGTAGCCAGGCCTGATAGTCAGCCTCGGTATCGACAACGACGGTGCCGCGCATCTGCGGATGGCCGACGCCGCACAATTCCGCGCAGAGAACCTCGAAGGTTCCTGTCCGCGTCGGGGTGAACCAGTAATAGGTGACCGAACCGGGGATCATGTCCATCTTGGCCCGGAACTCCGGCACGTAGAAATCATGCACCACGTCAACCGCGCGCAGCAGCATCTTCACCGGCCTGCCGGCGGGTAAATGCAACTCGCCGCCTTCAACGATGACATCGTCCATTCCGGCGGGGTCGTTTCTGTTCAAACCGAGCGGATTGTCCGGCGCAATGGCGCGCGTGCCGGCCCGTCCGAGCCGGCCGTCCGCGCCGGGCAGCCGGAAACTCCATTGCCATTGCTGACCGACGACTTCCACCTCGCTGGCGCCATCAGGCACGGTCACGAACTGGTTCCACACGAAGAGGCCCGGCAGGAGCATGGCAGCCACCCCGACCCCGGTTCCTCCAGCAAGCCACCCCTCCAGGCGCTTGTTTTCAGGCTGGTATGCCGCCCGGTTTCCCGTGCGATGCCTGAAACGGAACACGCAATAGGCGACGAACAACACGATGGCCGAAAAAACGAAACCGGTGATCCAGAAGGTGATGATGATCGTATTGTCGATATAGCTCCAGTTGGAGGCAATCGGCGTCCACCACCAAGGGCTCAGCAGGTGGAATACGATCGATCCCACCACCAGCAGAACGAGAACCACAACGACAGCCATCGTCTCCTCCCCTGACACGGCCGCGACTATTTCTACAATCCTATCGCGAAACGTATTAGCATTATCTCATGAACAGTTCGGGCGAGCAATTGCGGCAACAGCAGCAGTTCGCCCCTCATTCGGCCCTATCCTGCCGATCCACCCCGGCGAGAAACAGCTCTTCAGCTCGCATCATTTCGCTACTTGGAGTATTGCTTCAGATAGGCGATGAGATTGGTGATGTCGGTGTCGTCCTTCACCCCGACAAAGGCCATTTTTGTGCCCTTCACCTTCGCCTTGGGGTCGTGCAGATAATCGCGAAATGATGTCTCGTCCCATACCAGCCCGGCCTTGCCCGCATCCTGCATCGCCTGCGAATAGGCGAAATCCGGATGGGTGCCGGCGGCTCTGCCGAACAGGCCGTTCAGTGAAGGTCCGACCTTGTTCTGGTCGGTTTCGGCGACATGACAAATGCCGCATTTTTTGAAAACGGTGGCGCCGGCGGCAGCGTCCCCCTCCTGTGCGTGCGCATCAAGCGGAAGGGTCGTGGCGAAAAGCAGACAGATGGCAAGAAAACGATACGACATGGCATCCTCACGCGCTCCATCGCCATCCCGGCCGCAACGGCTCCCTCAGGAGAGCCGCAACGGCGGGAAGGATGATCGACAGCTAGATTTCCGTTATGGGTTCAAGGCATACGGTTTGGATAAACGGGGACGATCAATTTCCGGTAGAGGTGCCAGGTTGCATGTCCGAGGATGGGCATGATGACTGCAAGGCCGACGAAAACCGGGATTGTACCGACGACGAGCAGCGCCGCGACGATCAACCCCCAAAGCGCAACTGGAACCGGATTGGCGAGCGTGGCGCGTATGCTCGCATCCACCGCCGCGACTGCGCCGACATCCCGGTCAAGCATCAGCGGGAACGCCACCACCGTTGTCGCCAGCACAATGACCGCGAAAACGAAACCGGCAAGATTCCCCCAGATTATCAGAGAAAGTCCCTCCGGGGTGGTCAGCACGTCTGACAGAAAGGTTGAGAGTGAAGCCGGACCGGCCGCATCGAACGTCGTGGTGTAGAGGTACTGCGCAACAATCAGCCAGAGGGCGAAAAGCACGAACAGCATGACGGCGACCGCGATAATCGACGGCAGGGCCGGAGAGTGTCGAACCTCCAGCGCATGACGCCAGGAGCTATCCAACCCCTGCTCGCGTCGGCGGCTGATTTCATAAAGACCGATGGCCGCGATCGGACCGATCAGCGCAAAACCTGACATCAAGGGATAAATCAGCGGCAGCAGATTGGCGCCGGAACTCCACATGACCAGAAAAACACCCGCAATCGGATACATAAGACAGAGAAAGACATAATGGGACGGCTTCTCTTTGAAGTCATCAAGTCCCAACTTCAATGCATCGACAATATCCGCGAAACCAATCTTGCGGACTTCGGGGCGAGTAAATTCACCGGTCGCACCGGCCATGACATGGAATGCCGTCATAGCACTTCTCCTCCTGCGCCATGATCCGGCTGGCGGCGTGGAAACGCCTGGAGACTTTATCTGCGCGTCAAACCGCAACCGGCTAAATTGCAATTTATCAAATCCGGGCGCCTTTGTCGCCTGTTCTTTAAATTAGGGAAATTAGATGCGCGCCGTCGGCGTGACCGGGGGGCGACGCCGGTCCTTCGAAGACAATCCCGCCGGGGGCTCCTCGAATTGGCAAACTGGCCAGCCATGAGGAAAACACCTCCACGGGCAGAGGCTGATCCGCTTCTTCATTTTTCTCTCGAAAGGCGCTTGGTTTGCGAGCGCGAGGACAGGGTGCTGATCGACCGTATCGAAGGCGTGAAGGGGTCCCGCCCGGACATAATTCAAAACGAATTCAGTCTTCGGCGCATCCTTCTCTTTCGCCGAGATCATAGATGCGTCCGGTGAGCCAGGCGGGCCAGTCCCGTTCAAAGAAGGATTTCTGGCTTTCATCGAAGACGCGGTTGGGACGCGTCGATATCGCCATATCCTTACCTTCGAGCCTGACGACGATCTGCTCGCTTCGATGATCGTCTTTCTCCCTGCGAAAGCGGAATTGATGCAAGGGTCCCGCATTAACGTTCGGAACCAGTTCACCGTCAGCATCGCAGATCGCGCGTGCGCCTCGGCTGCCGCCGCCATCGCGAATGAAGTAATCCAACGCCGTGAGCACGGCCTCGGACGCAATCGCCATCTGTTGCCACTGAACGGCGCGAACCGCCTCGGCAGCCCGTCCGTAAGCAATCCCGTTCGAGCGGATCGTCGCATTGAGCGAACGCGCCCCGGCAAGCGCCTGCGAAACGCTTTCGGCATCGCATATCATCCCCGCCTTATCACTCATGCGGGACTGGATTTCGGTGCGGATGTTCTTGGCGGACAGGCGACTATCCTCCTTCAGAATGGCGAGAAGGTCATTGATGCCCGTTAACGCAGCCGCCTCAATATTTGCCGATGACGGGGATTTCGCGCGGCGACTTGCGCCGATGTGTTCGGCCGCGCGTGTGCCGAACACCTGTCCGGCATTCAGCGCCGCACCGCCCGGCCGTGTCACACCATGCGTACCTGCGGCCTCGCCGACGGAATAGCAGCCCGTCAGGTTGGTCCGCCCCCAGGTATCGACCATGATGCCGCCGTTCATGTGCTGGTTGTTCACCGCAAATTCCAGCGGCTCGCTGGCGATGTCGATCTTGTAGCGCCGGTAGAGTTCGATCGCGAGCGGGTTCATATGCCGCAACCGGTTGATGGGTAGTTCCGTCATCGCCCCGGCGTTTTCGATGTAGCTGCTGACGTCTGCGTCGAGACGGTCAAGGCTGAACGGAAGATCGCCGGGCACCGCCAGCGGATTGCGATTGAAGTCCATAAAGACCCGTCGCCCGGCCGCCGACTCGCGGAAGATCGCAAGGTCGACCAGACTTGAGCCGAAATCGAGCATACGGGTCGAATGGAAGGGCCATTGGTAGCCCTTTCGGAAAATGTTGGAGGCCATTTCCTGCGTATTGCGATAGTAGTCCGCCAGAAAATGGTGCTCTTTGCCCTCGGCATCCAGCGAATAAATGTGAGGAATGGCCTGAACATAAGTTCCTGATAGATTCCAGGGGAACCCCTCCCGCCGCGTGCCGATGCCGAACTGACTTTCCGTGAGGTTTACGAGGTCTATCCCTGCCTCCAGCGCCAGCCCCAGAGAGCCGAAGCAGCCATTGGGATAGACGCTGTCGCGATAAAGTTCACCCGGTCCTCCGGCTGCAAGGACGATCACCGCACACACGAACAGAGCGATCCCGAACGGATTGGTGTCGCTGCGCTCATGAGGCTGCATGGCGAGAACGCCGACGACCCGTCTTTCGTGCCTCAAACCTTCGGTCAATATTTTGACGACGGTGGTATGATTGTGAAACGGGATATCCAGACGGATCGCTTCATCCGCAAGCACCTTGACCATCAACCGCGATGTCCTCGGACCGCAGCTGGTCGCGCGGCCGACTTCGTCGTGGTCGGTCTGATATCTCAGCGTCCCGCCCAGCGGGTCCTGCGGCAAGGGCAGCCCAAGGAATTGCAGCGAGGCCATCATGCGCGCGGAGCCGACCGCCTCGACATAGGCGGTGTCCTCGTCCATGGCGCCACCGCTGCGGATAGCGCGCGCCATCGCCTTGAAGTTGTCGCCCTGATCAGCCGTGTTCGCGGTGTGGAGCGTTTGTTTGTCCGATCCGGAACAGGCGGATGTCCCGCCCCACGCGCTCTGGCTGAGGATGACGACGTCATCGCCGCGCCGCTTCATTTCCACCGCGGCCCGCAGCCCGGCAGCACCGGAGCCGACAACGACACAGCCAGCCCGATGAACCGGAACATCGATGCCGCCGAGCACGATCATTTCCCTGGGGCCGGGCGCATTCGGCAAACGCGGCATGTTCACATCCGTGAGCGCGTCAAGAATATGCTGCGGGACGGTCGCGTCCATGAGCGTTTTACTCCTCGTGTTGCCTTTCAGGCTTTGTCTTAGGTTCGCATCAGGACCGCCTGATCGCGGAATGACTACCGAACCTGCGCTCGCGCCCTTGGACGCGTTTCATTGCGTTCGTGCGAGAAAATCGCAGGCGCAAGGGGCCCAAGTCCTCTTATCAGGTCCGCACCTTTCTCTCCGACCATGATCGTCGGCGCATTGGTGTTGCACGAGGGGACACGCGGCATGACGGAGGAATCGCAGACGCGCAGCCCTTCAAGACCGTGTACCTTGAGATCAAGGCCGACGACGGATTCCGGCCCGTTGCCCATCTTGCAGGTGCCGACAGGATGGTGATCGGTCTTGGCGTTCGCGCAGCCGTAGTCGAAAAGCTCATCATCCGTCATGACCTTGGGGCCGGGAAGACGTTCCGCCATGATGTATGGCTTCAATGCCGCCTGCTGGAATATCTCGCGGGCGATCTTGAGACCTTCCAGCGACATCTTCCGGTCATGCGGATCGGACCAGTAATTGGGATCGATCAACGGCGCGGCAGCCGGATCGGAGGATGACAGCCGCACGGTTCCGCGCGATCTGGGATGAAGATAGGCGGAATTCAGCGTGACCCCGGCGTTTTTCAGTCGCTCCACGCCCGCCTCGATACCCGACCCCAATCCCAGATGGAACTGGATATCCGGCGAGCGCGCGTCCGGGTCCGCATACCAGAAACCGCCCGTTTCAAACAGCGAGGAGGCAACCGGGCCGGTACGGAACAGAATATACTCAAGCCCTGCCCATATCGTCCGATGAAGCTTGGCGACGCCGTCATAGGTATGGTCGCCGGTGCATTCGGCAATCACGAAAAGATCGAGATGATCCTGAAGGTTCGAGCCGACGCCGGGCAGGTCATGCAGCACCTTCACGCCCACGGATTTCAGATGGTCCGCCGGGCCGATACCCGATTGCTGCAGGAGCTTGGGGGAGCCGATCGCGCCGGAAGAGACGAGAACTTCCCGTTCGGCGCGGATGATTTCCGAACCGGATTTTCCGACCACCTCAACGCCGATGGCGCGTTGTCCTTCCAGAACGATGCGGGAGACGCGTGCACCGAGTTTGATCGTCAGGTTTTTGCGATGACGGATCGGGTTGAGGTAGGCGAGTGATGCCGAAGATCTTCGGCGGTTGCGCTGGGTGAGCTGATAAAAGCCGACGCCGGCCTGCTGCCGGCCGTTGAAATCGTGATTATAGGGTATGCCAAGTTCCTGGCCGGCCCTGATATAGGCATCGCAGATAGGCAGGGCCGAAACCGGCATCGAGACGCCAAGTGGTCCGCCATAGGAATGATAATCGTCGGCAAAACGCTGATTGTCTTCCGCCCGCTTGTAATAGGGCAGGATGTCGCGATAGCTCCAGCCGTCGCAGCCATCCTCGGAGACCCATGTGTCGTAATCGGCCGCATTGCCGCGCGTATAAAGCTGGGCATTGATCGATGAGCCGCCGCCCAGCACCTTGGCCTGGGTGTACCGCAACACCCTGCCCTTCATGTGCTTTTGCGGCACCGTCTCCCAACCCCAGCTCGCCACGCCTTTGGTCATTTTGGCAAAACCGGCCGGCATGTGGAAAAGCGGATTCCAGTCCCCTCCACCGGCTTCGAGCAGCAGGACGTTGACATCGGGGTCTTCGCTCAAACGGTTTGCAAGCACACATCCTGCGGGGCCGGCACCGGTGATAATATAGTCGAAACGCATCGAACTATCCTGTTACACTTGAGTAATCTGATGGCCGCCATCGGCATAAAGCGGCATCGCGGCCATGAAATGCGGGGGCGTCAGCCTCACGGGGCGAGGTCCTCCGTCGAGATATGATGGGCAACCCTCAGCGCCTGGCTCGCAATGGTGAGCGCCGGATTGACGGCTGCCGACGTCGGCAGAAAGCTGGCATCGACAACGAAAAGGTTGCGGTGGTCATAGGAACGGCAGAAGGGGTCGAGCGGTGCAGCCGCCGGGTCGTTGCCCATGCGGATCGTGCCGCACTGATGCGATGGCGTGCGTTTATCGAAAGGTTTCGACAAGACGATCGGGAAACCGATCGATTTGAGGATGCCTTTCAGTTTCGCAACCAGCGCCAGATGAGCGTCCCAGTTGGTTCGCCGCCAGTGAAGGACGATGCGATTTCCGTCAACCGTTATCCGGCTGTCGGGATGAGGAATGTCTTCGCTCATCGCGTAGAAATCGATCGCGTGCCCGGTCAGTTTTCGGAGCAGCCATTCCGGCACGCGGGGCATTGCCCCCTTCAAGATCGCCGGAGAAATCTTGCCGAGCAGTTGGACGTTGCCAAGAGGCGGCCCGCCCTCACCGTCAGACAGATAGAAATCATTGAAGCCGAATGTCTTTTGATAGACGGCCGTGTTGCGGAAGCTTGGCGACACGGCAACTACAGCCGACGAATTGTGGTTCATGAAGTTTCGCCCGACCTGATCGGAGGAATTCGCAAGACCCTTCGGATATCGTTCATCCACCGAGCGGAGCAGCAGCACGGCCGACTGCACGGCTCCCGCAGACAGGATCACCAGTTTTGCCGTAACCGAGCGGGCTTCGCCGTGCTGTTCATAATGGACGCGCTCAATGCGGCCGCTCGCGCCGGCCTCAAGTCTGGTTACTCTCGCGGATGTTTCGATTTTGACGTTCGGGTATTCAAGGGCTTTGAGAAGTGCCGCGGTCTCCGCATCCATCTTGCCATCGCGAGAATTCGGATGGGCATCCCACGGCGTCCGACCTTTCAAGAGCCATTTTTCGATATCGATGGCCAAGGGCAGGGAGATCGGATGCAAACCCTTCGCCTTCAGGCGCGCCCGCACATCCGCCACCGGTGGCTCGTCCGCAACGGGAGAAAATGAATATGCGGCGGAATGTTCGGGTTCGGTCGGGTCCGCGCCCAGCTCGCCGCGAACCTGATACATTGCCTCCGCCTTGCTGTACCAGGGTTCCAGCTCCTCGTAAGCGAACGGCCAGGCGGGCGAAACGCCTTCCCTGTGCCTGATCTCGCTGAAATCTTCCTTGCGATAACGGGACAGCACCGCGCCGTAGAATTTCGAATTTCCGCCGACATTGTAATAATTGCCGGGATTGAACGCAGCGCCATTGGCCTCGTACCAGCTCTCCTTGGGGCGAAAATGGCCCTTTTGAAAGATGGCGCGCTGGTCGCGATTGACCGGGCTGTCGGCGATGTAATCGCCGGCTTCAAGGATCAGGATGTGGGCACCTGTCGCCGCAAGCCCGGCGGCAATCGTCGCGCCGCCGATACCGGAGCCGATAATGACAATGTCTGGACTGTTCATCATGCTGTTACCAAATATTTCAGGCGATACGCACCTGGCTCGTCGGATCGAAGAACACGGCCTTGTCGAGGTTGAAGGCAAGACGGGCGTTCTGGCCGGCGTGAATGCGGGCATCGGCGCGCAGGCGGGCAACGACCTCCTTGCCGCCGAGCTTGGTGACGGCGAATGTATCCGATCCGGCCGGTTCCACGACCTCGATGTGGCATTCTCCCTCGGCAAGCGTTCTGGCGTTCCGGTCCGCCCCTTCCGGGTCTGTCAAAGCCTCGGGTCGAATGCCGAAAATGACCTGCCGGCCCGCATGGGACGCCAGCGCCTCCTTGCCGGCCGCGACGGGAAGACGCATCGGCTCGCCATCGGGTCTCGCAAGGGAAACGGATAGTCCGGACGCATCCTGCTCGATGGTGCCGGTTAAAAGGTTCATGGCGGGCGAGCCCATGAAATCGGCGACGAACATGTTTGCCGGATTGTTGTAAATCTCGGCGGGCGATCCGAATTGCTGCAGAACGCCGTCCTTCAGCACCGCGATCTTCGTCGCCAGCGTCATCGCCTCGATCTGGTCGTGGGTCACATAGACGATCGTGGTCTTCATGCGCTGGTGAAGCCGCTTGATCTCGGTTCGCATATCGACGCGCAGCTTGGCGTCGAGGTTGGATAGCGGCTCATCGAAAAGAAAGACCTGCGGATTGCGCACCAGCGCACGCCCCATGGCGACGCGCTGCCGTTGGCCGCCCGACAATTGGCTCGGCTTACGGTCGAGGAGATGGCCGATCTGGAGAATATCGGCAACCTGCCTGATCGCCTTCTCGCGCTCTTCCTTCGGAACCTTGCGGATCTCCATTCCAAAGGCGATGTTCCCGGCGACGGTCATGTTGGGGTAAAGTGCGTAGGACTGGAAAACCATCGCGATGTCGCGCTGCGACGGCGGCAGACCGGCAACGTTGCGCCCGTTGATCGAGATCGTGCCTGATGTGATGGGCTCCAGACCGGCAATCGTGTTGAGCAGGGTGGATTTGCCGCAGCCGGAAGGCCCGACAAGCACCAGAAAACCGCCCTCCTCGATTTCGATATTGATGTCCTTTAGAATTTCCAGCGCGCCATAGGACTTGCGCAGATGAGAGATTTCGAGAAACGACATGATTTATCCTTTCACAGCGCCGGACATGAGACCCCGTACGAAATAGCGGCCGGAGACGATGTAAACGATGAGGGTTGGGAGGGCGGCCAGGATCGCGCCCGCGAAATGGACGTTGTATTCCTTGACCCCCGTGGACGAGGACACGAGATTGTTGAGCGCCACCGTCATCGGGGTCGAAGACGCACCCGAAAACGAGGCGCCGAACAGGAAGTCGTTCCAGATATTGGTGAACTGCCAGATGACCGAGACCACGATGATCGGTCCCGATGACGGCAGCAGGATGCGGCGGAAAATCTGGAAGAAACTCGCACCGTCGATCTGGGCTGCCCGGACAAGTTCCGTCGGGAAAGCTTCATAGTAATTGCGGAAATAGAGCGTGGTGAAGCCGAGGCCATAGATCACATGCACCATGATCAGGCCCCAGATCGAACCGGCGAGACCCAGCGTGCCGAGGATGCGTGCCATGGGAATCAGCACGATCTGGAACGGGATGAAGCATGAAAGCAGCAGCAGCCCGAAGAAGACATTCGAACCGCGAAAGCTCCACTTGGTCAAAACATAACCGTTCAGCGCGCCAACGATGGTGGAGATCGCGACAGCCGGAACGACCATCAGGATTGAATTGATGAAAAAGGGCTTGAGACCTGTCGGCTGAACGCCGATCTGCGCCGTGGACCAGGCGGAGAGCCATGGCTCAATCGTCCACACCTGCGGCAGATTCAACATGCCGCCCTGCCGGATTTCGTCCAGCGGTTTCAGCGAATTGACCGCCATTACGTAGAGCGGCAGCATGTAGTAGATGGCGAAGAATATAAGCGCCAGATAGATCAGTCCGCGCGTCAGATGGCCGTGGCTGATTGCATTTTGTTGGTTTGGAGCGCCGCTCATCAGCGTTTCCCTCCGCGAATTTCCGAATAGAGATAGGGCACGATGATCGAGAAGATCATGATGAGCATGATGATCGCCGAGGAGGCGCCAATGCCCATGGAATTGCGCGTGAATGTGTAGGAATACATGAATGTCGCCGGCAGCTCGGTCGCCTGCCCCGGCCCGCCGCCGGTCAACGCGACCACAAGGTCATAGGCTTTGATTGCGAGGTGAGCGAGAACGACGAATGCGGACAGGAAGACCGGGCGCATCAGGGGAATAATGATTCGGCGGTAGGTCATGACGGTCGAAGCGCCGTCGATCTGGGCCGCCTTGATGATTTCATTGTCGACACCGCGAAGGCCGGCCAGAAACATCGCCATAACAAAGCCCGAGGACTGCCAGACCGCTGCGATCACCACGCAGTAGATGGCGTAGTTGCGGTCCTTGATCCACGCAAACTGGAAGCTTTCCCATCCCCACAGATGCATGGTGTTCTGCAGGCCGATGCCGGGGTCGAGAAACCATTTCCACGCCGTTCCCGTGACGATGAAAGACAGCGCCATGGGATAAAGATAGATCGGCCGCAGGAAACCTTCGCCTCGGATTTTCTGGTCCAGTAGGATCGCCAGAAACAGGCCGAGAACCGAGCAGATGATGATGTAAAGCGACGCGAAGATCGCGAGGTTGCTGATCGCCCGCCACCAGTGTGGAAGCGCCCAGAGCCGCTGGTAATTCAGAAGCCCGACGAAATTGTAGGAGGGCAGCATCTTACTGTCCGTCAACGACAGGAAGCCCGTATAGGCGATGAAGCCGTATACGAAAATGACAATGACGACGAAGCTTGGAGCCAGAACAAGCTTCGGTAACAGCTCCTGAAGTCGACTACGACCAGTCATCGCACAGATATCCTTGATCCTTGAAACAGCGCCCGACGCTTGCCGTTTCCGTCAGTTGGGTAGCCGAAGACGACAGGCTGCCTGCAAGGCGCCCGGACCGGTTCGACTGCGATTTCATGCGAGCATTGGTGCGGTGGGGGGTGCCCCCACCGCATTTTTCCACGTTTACTTTGCGGCTGCGACGGCAGCCGGCAGTTCGACGATTGCTTCATCCGGCGTCAGTTCGCCGTTGAACTCACGGGTAACGACGTCATAGATCGCGTTCTTGACGGCAGCCGGGTTGGCGTGACCGTGGGCCATCGAGCCGAAGAGCTTGCCGCTCTTGTCAGCCTCGGCAAGGTCGGCAATCGCCTTCTTGCCGCAGGCGTCAAAGGCCTCATTCGACACGTCGGACCGGGCCGGAGCCGAACCCTTGACGACATTGAATGCCGACTGGAAGGTCGGGCTTTCGATTGCCGCCGCCATTTCCATCTGCGCTGGCACCTTGTCGGCAGCGACCTTGAACATGGCGAACTGGTCGGAGTTAAAGGTCACCGCACCCTGCGTTTCAGGATAACGGACGCAGACAAAGTCCGTGCCCGGCACCTTCTTCGCCTTGACGAATTCACCCTTCGCCCAGTCGCCCATGAACTGAACGCCGGCCTTGCCTTCGATGACCATGGCGGAAGCAAGGTTCCAGTCACGACCGGAGAAGTTGTCATCCACGTAGGAGCGAAGCTTCGTCATGCGCTCGAAAGCGGTCTTCATCTTCTCGCCGCCAAGTGCTGCCGGGTCGAGGTCGATGAACGCCTGCTTGTAGAAATCCGTGCCGAGCGACAGCACGACCGCGTCGAAGATCGTTGCGTCCTGCCATGGCTGTCCACCGGCGGCGATAGGCGTGATGCCCTGCGCCTTGAAGTTGTCGAGCATGGCGATCAGTTCGTCCCAGTTCTTGGGCTCCTTGCCGCCGGCCTTGTCGAGCGCCGCCTTGTTGATCCACATCCAGTTGGTCGAATGCACATTCACGGGTGCGGCAATCCAGTGGCCGTCATATTTCGAGAAGCGCTGCAGGGCTTTCGGAATGACCTTGTCCCAGCCATCCTTGGCCGCCAGTTCATCGAGATTGCCGAGAGCGCCTTCTTTCGCCCAGTCCTGAATGTCGAAACCGAGCATCTGGACGGCGGTCGGCGCGTTGCCGGCGGTAACGCGGGCGCGCAGCACCGTCATCGCTTCCGTGCCGCCGCCGCCGGCGACAGGCATATCAGTCCAGGAAATATTCTTCGCCTCTAGGTCCTTCTTGAGGACGTCGAGCGCGGCAGCCTCGCCGCCGGACGTCCACCAATGCAGGACTTCAACACTCTCCGTCGCCTGTGCGGCGCCGGCCATCATGGACACTGCCAATGCAGTGCCTGTCAGAAATTTGCGCATATGTTCCTCCCATTGTCGCAAATTAAAGCGAGGAATACCCCGCCCCGTCACCCGTCCTCCTCGGACGCAGTCAGTCTAACCGGCTAGAGCGGGATGGCGAAAAGTGTGTGCGGTCTTCGCCTGAAATCCCGCTCTAATTCTATGATCTACGCCGGTTTTTCAGTCCGCGGCATCCACCAGCTGGTTCGGCCGCCGATATGCATGTTCAGGGTCTTTGTTTCCGTATAGTCCTCGACCGCATGGCGGCCGAGTTCCCGGCCGAGGCCGGACTGCTTGTAACCTCCGAACGGCAACTCGCTCGCGCCATCCATGAAAGTGTTCATCCACACCGTACCGGCCCGCACGCGGCGTCCGATCGTCAGGCACGTATCGAAATCGCGGCTCCAGACGCCTGCGGACAGGCCGTAATCGACAGAGTTGGCAATCTCGATGGCTTCTGCGGTTGTCTCAAAGGTCAGAACCGAAAGGACCGGTCCGAAAACCTCTTCACGCGCAACCGCCATTCCAGGCGTGACGTCGGAAAGAATGGTAGGCGACATGAACTGCCCCATTCCCAAGTCCAGTTTTTCTCCCCCATGAGCGATCTGTGCGCCGCTGTTTTTCGCATCTGAGACGTAACCGGAGATTTTTTCAAGATGCTGAGGCGTAATGATCGCGCCGACCTGTGTCGTCGGATCCAGAGGATCGCCCACCTTGACATTTCTGGCAAGTTCGCCGACGCGTTTGACCACGTCCGCCGCGATGCTTTTGTGAAGAATGAGGCGCGACCCGGCATTGCAGCACTCGCCGGCATTAAAATAGGCCCCGAAGACAGCCGCGTCGATGAATGCATCGAGATCGGCGTCCGGAAATACGATCTGCGGGTTCTTGCCGCCCAGTTCCAGCGAGACCTTCTTAAGGGTCTGCGCGGCATTGACCATGGTCAGCTTGCCGACGCCCGTGGAACCTGTGAAAGAAACCATATCGACGGACGGATGCGAGGTCATGATCGAACCGACCTCGGCACCGGTTCCCGTCACGATATTGACGACACCCTTCGGGACACCCGCTTCCTGCAGGATTTCACCGAGAACAAGCGTCGAGCCGGAACTGAGTTCCGAGGGCTTGACAACCGTGGTGCAGCCCGCCGCCAGCGCAAAAGGCAGTTTCTGACCGACGATCAGGAAAGGGAAATTCCACGGTGTGATGATCGATACGACCCCGATCGCTTCGCGCAGGACAACGCCGAGCGTGCCGTCACCGAGTGTGTTGTAGCTCTCGCCATGCAAATCTCTGGCGAGGGCGGCGGCATAACGCCAAATATCGACGGAACCGGCGATTTCACCGCGCACCTGCGTAATCGGCTTTCCGGCCTCGACGGCGTCCAGATAGGCAAGTTCTTCGGATCGCGCGGCGATGAGGTCCGCAGCCTTCAACAGAATAGCCGAGCGCTCGGAGGCCGTCATGCGGGGCCATGGCCCGGTATCGAAAGCGGTGCGCGCGGCCGCTATCGCCCGTTCCGCATCGGCCTTGGTTCCAGCTTGAAAACGGCTGACGACGGAGCCATGGCCGGGTGCTATCCGCTCGATCGGATCGACATTGCCTTCGACCCAGTGGCCGTCGATGAACATCTTGAAATCTCTGGCCGTCCGGTCACTCAGCATTTTCGGATTGATCAGAACCGTCATCACCATTCTCCGTTGAATATTGCCGGGCGCTTTGCGCTAAATGCCGCCACGCCTTCTTTCAGGTCGCCGGTCTTGGCAGCCAGGATGGAACCCAATGCTTCGACCGCCGTGCCATTGTCTTCACCGCTTGCCGAAGCGATCATCAGTTTGACGATCTCGGACGCGGCCGGACCACGCGCGGCAACGCGCTCCGCATAGTCTTTCGCAGCGATCAGAGCATTGCCTGTTGTGGTGACGGCATCGACAATTCCAAGCGCAAGGGCCTCCTGCGCGCTGAACACCTCGCCCCCAAGCGCCATCCGGCGCACGGGCTGGGCGCCGAACCGCTTGACCAGCCGCTGCGTGCCCGACCAGCCCGGCACCATTCCGAGGCTGGTTTCCGGCAAACCAATCTTGATCTGCTCTTCGGCAATGCGAATGTCGGCGATACCCGCCAGTTCAAGGCCGCCGCCAAGCGCATGGCCGTTCAACGCGGCGATCAACGGCACCCGCAAGGTCGCGAGACGTTCGAAAACCCGGTGACCGTGGCGAACCCAAGCGTGGCCAAATTCCTGAGGCTGCATGCCGCCCCATGCCTTGATATCGCCACCGGCCGAAAAGCCCTGCCCCTCGCCCGTCAGTATCGCCACACGGACCGCGCTGTTCGCCTCGACCTCATCGGCGGACGCCATCAGCGCGCCGAGCATACCCAGATCGAGCGCATTGCGTTTTTCCGGCCGCGACACCGTCATGATCGCAATATGCCCGTCGATCTCGATGCGAACCGTGCCATTAGCCATAGAAGGTTCCCTCCAGCACGCGGGCGCTTTTTGTCGGAAGCGCAAGGCCGATATTGGCTTCGGCAAAAAGCGAAGCGTCCATCACCTTGAGATCGTCGGCAACGATGAGTTCGAACTCGGACTGATCGAGGATCTGGGTCTGCAAATCGATGCCCGGCGCAATCTCGGTCAACACGACGCCTTGCCGCGTCAGCTTCATCACGCAGCGTTCGGTGACATAGGTGATGTCCTGACCCTGCTCGATCGCCCTGCGGCCGGAGAAGGTCACGTGCTCGACTTCATTGACGAGCTTCTTGAGCTTTCCTTCTTTTTCGACAACCAGCTTGCCGTCATTGATCGACAGCTTTGCGCCCGCATTGAACATGCCGGAAAAGACGATTTTCCGCGCCCGCGCCGTGATGTCGACAAAACCTCCGGCCCCGGCGGTCACATGTGGACGGAAGGAAAGCTTCGAGACGTTGACGGAACCGTCTTTGCCTATTTCGAGAAATGACAACAACGATGCATCAAAGCCCGCGCCCTGAAAATAGGTGAACTGATAGGGCGACGGCATATAGGCGTCGGCGTTCGAGGCGCAGCCGAATGCGAAATCCAGCAGGGGAACGCCGCCGACCGCCCCCTGCTCGATTACCCAGGTCACCGAGCCATGCAGACCTTCTTCCAGCAGAATTCTCGGCACATTCGCGGAAATGCCGAAACCGAGATTGACGCAGCTGCCAGCCTCAAGCTCCTGAGCCACGCGACGGGCAATCACTTTCTGGATATTGAATTCCGGCACCTCGAATGAATCGAGCGGATGGAAGACCTCTCCCGAAATCGCCGGATCATAGGCCGTCTGTGTCGTCTGCTTTTGATCGGGATCGACCACGACGTAATCCACCAGCATGCCGGGCACCCGCACATCGTGCGGTTTGAGCGAGCCTTGCTTGGTGATGCGCTTTACCTGCGCAATGATGATGCCGCCATTGTTTCGGGCGGCCAGCGCCTGATCTAGACCTCCGAGATAAGCGCCCTCATGTTCGTAGGAGAGATTGCCGCGCTCATCGGCAGTCGTCGCGCGAATGATCGTCACCTGCGGAATGATCGCCGGAAAATAGAGCCAGTCCTCACCCTCGAAAGTGACGCGCTTGACGACCGGCTCGGCCGCTGCCGAAGCATTCATCGCGCAGCCTTGGCGGGCCGGATCGACAAAGGTATCGAGGCCGATCTTCGTAAGGACACCCGGACGCTTTGCCGCCGCCTCGCGATGCATGTCGAAGATGATGCCGGATGGGATATTATAGGCCGGAATTTCATCGGCGGTGATCATCTGCCAGATCAGCGGCGGCTCGGCGCTGGATGGACCGGACGGATATGAACCGCCGATGATCCGCTTCAGCAGGCCCTTCTTAGCAATGTGATCGACGCCCTTGATACCGCTCATATCACCGGCGGCAATCGGATGAAGCGTCGTGATGTTCTTCGGATGTCCGGTTGCATCGAAGCGGTCACCGATCGCCTTCAACATCAGATCGGGGCAGCCCAGACCGCTGGACGACGAAACGGAAACGATCGCGCCGTCTGGAATGAGATCCGCTGCCTGCGCTGGAGTGATGTGTTTTTTCATGACCGGCTCTCGATTCCTGTTTTGACCCGAACAGCGGTTCCGCTTTTTGAAGCTTCGACGACGGCAAGCCCGGTCGCCAGCGACCAGATGCCGTCTTCAGCAGTCGCAGAAGGTTTGCCGCCCGTGATGGCCGAGTGAAACGCTTCGAGCGCGACCTCATAGAGGTTGTCGGAACCTGTTTTGATTTCTTGCTCGCCAGCCTCGGTACGCAGCACGACAGTACCGACCGACTTCTGGGTCATCACATTTCTGGCGATCAGGGAGCCTTCGGTGCCATGAACCTCGAAACCGGTCTCGGCATATCTGGTCGTGAAGCCATCGTGGAACTGCGCGATAAGGCCGTTTTCGAAACGAATGACACCCATCACAGCGTCTTCAAGCCCCTCCCGGCTCATGCCGCCGGCCTGAGAAAAAGCGATGACTTCGACCGGATCGACACCGAGCACAAAGCGAAGCGTGTCGACGTCGTGCACGGTGATGTCGAGGATGACACCGCCGCCCGCAGATGGCTTGTCCAGCCGCCAGCCCTGCAGATGCGGCGGCAGGTAAACCGCATGAAAGACGCGCGCGCTCAGCGGCGTTCCGATCCTGCCGGCGGCGATTGCATCGCGCATCGCACGGTGAGTGGGCGCATTGCGGAGATGATGATTTGTCGCCAGAACGACGTTTGCCTCGCGGGCCGCGTTCGCCATCGCATGAGCCTCTTCGAGCGACAGGGCCAAAGGCTTTTCGCAAAGAATGTGTTTTCCCGCTCTGGCAGCGGCAAGGGCCTGCTCGCAATGCAGATCATTCGTCGTCGAAATGTAAACCGCATCGATGGCCGGATCGGCAAGAAGCGAGGCCAGATCGGACGCGACGTTCGGGATGCCGTTTGCCGCCGCATATTCCGCCCCGCGAACAGGGTTGGAACTCAAAACGGAAACAACCTCACCGCCGGTTTTTCTGATCGCGTCGATCACCCACTCGCGGGCAATCGTGCTTGCGCCGATCAATCCCCAACGCACCGTCATGCCAATGTCCTCCCGACTTCATTTCGTTGCGCTCCGCAACTCTCCCGCACAACGAGCCGAACCGCCGTTGTCACGGCCTCCGCATCGGCTTTCTCCGAATTGATCTGTTTGAGAAGCAGCTGTGCCGCCCGTCTGCCGATCCCCTGGGGGTCGACAGCAATTGTGGTCAGAGCGGGAACCGTCGTCTTGGCTTCGATAACATCGTCAAAGCCGACAACCGCGAAATCCCGTCCTGCCTCCATGTGCCGGGCACGTAACCCGTCGCAAACGCCAAAAGCCACGGCATCGTTGAAGCAGACGGCGGCCGTGACCGGATCGCTTGCTTCGAGCACGCGCCCGATCGCCTCGACACCGCCGGCACGCGAAGGCGCGCAGGGAACAACGGCCGTCTCCTGAAAAGGCAGACCGGCGACAGCCAAGGCGTCACGAAAACCGCCGACCCGCTCATGGAAGCCCGCCGTACGGGAAACCCGCCCAGGAGGGCGAGGCGGGAGGGGCCGAGCGGGGCAAGATGGCCACCCGCCTGCGCCATGCCGGACTGATTGTCCGATGCAACCGACGACACTTTCGCACCGGGCAGGCTGCGGACAACGACCACGACGGGAATGCCGGCGGCAATCAGCGGCTTGAAGTCGAGCGGATCGGTCGCTCGGGCGGGCGATACGATCAGCCCGGAGATGCCGTGCTCCCGCATCGAGGCAATCACCTCGCGCTGCCGGTCGATGCTTTCGCTGGTATTGGCAAGAAACTGCACATAGCCGGCCGATTGCACGACCGTGTCGACGCCCACGGCAAGTTCCGCAAAGAAGCTGTTCGTCAGATCGTTGACGACGACACCGATGATTTTCGATTTCGCGCTGGTCTGGCGCAGGTTCGCGGCGCCGCGGTTATAGACATAACCAAGCTCGCGCATCGCCGCATTGACCTTGGCCCGGGTCCCCTCATTGACGAGCGGCGAACCCCGCAGCACCAGCGAGACTGTCGATTTCGACACGCCTGCGGCCTGCGCGATATCTATAACGGTCACCCGTCCGCCAGTCATTGAATCCTCCTAGGCCGTCCATCAAGATCGAGGGGTAATTAATTGGAACGTTCCAATTTTGTCAAGTGACATCGCCGTAGCAAAGTCGAAAACTACGAAAGGCTCCGTCTAAAATCGCCAATAATGTTTTAATTTCAATGATATTATGATCTCTTTTGGTTTCCATGATTTTCAGAAACCCTATGAAGTTTCGGCATGATTGCCATTGAAAGATGGAACGTTCCAAAATACGCTATTATTTCTTCTCAGCAGGAGCGAGGTGGGTCGAGTTTGCAATGCCGGCGAACGCGAAGGCCGGCAGCGTTCGGCCAAGCCGGAACAGCGACGCTTGCCCTTCCGCCCTAATGGATCGTAGTTTACCGGCCAACGCCTACGGTCGGTAAACGATCAACCCTTATTCCGGAGCAATGAATGACCACCGAAACGCCTTCGCTTGACGCTCTGCGGGCAGAGCTAGCAGCCCTTCAGCTCAACACCTTCAACTATGACTTCGCCTGGAAGCTGGGCAGCCTGATAAGACTGCGGGCAGCGGCACAGGCGCTTCCCGTCGCAATCGAGATAAGGCACGGCGCCGACGTGGTGTTCGCCAGCCTGCTGCCGGGTGCGACTATCGACAATTTTGGATGGACACGCCGCAAATGCGCGGTCGTTTATCGTTTTCATCGCAGTTCGCTTCAGGTTCGGCTCGAAGCCGAGCGAAAGGGATACGACTTCAACGCAAAGTTCGGCCTGCCGGTCAGCGATTTCGTCGCCAGCGGTGGTGGATTTCCCCTCATCATCCGCGGAGGCACACTGATTGGCTCGGTGGGCGTCAGCGGACTGCCTGACGTCGAAGACCACAATCTTATTACACTCTGCCTGAAAGAAATGCTCGCAGGCTGACATGGTTCGATACAGGCCCTCGTCAAAACGGAAGAAGCCGTCCTTCGGATAAGCGGTCGCCAACCATTTCACGATCCGCAAATTTTTCTTTGGCCGAACGTCCCAAATCCCCAAAACCAAACGTCTACCTCACAAGCGGGCGTTTCACCCACGCTTGATGGTGGGCTGCGGCGTGTCGAATACCGTAGGATTTGGGGGTTTTGATGAGTAAGACAATTTCCGTCTCGCGTGGGGCCAAGGCGGGCCTGCGGGCGGCGCTTCTGGCTGGCACTGCCATTGCCATGAGCCCGGCAATACCGGCAATGGTGAGTGCGGCGAGGGCACAATCGGCGGAACGCACAATCTCGGTGCCTGCCGGACCCCTTACCCCGGCATTGAACAGCCTTGCCGCACAGACGGGATTGCAGATTCTCTTCGACGCATCTGTTGCCGCAGGCAAGAGAACCGCCGGAGTCAGCGGCACCCTCACCCCCGAAAAGGCGCTGAACGCAGTGCTGGCAGGCACCAATGTCAATGCACGCTTTGCCGGCAGCAACCGGGTGACCCTGTGGAGCGGCCCCGGCCTTTCGGCCGCAGGCACCGCACAGGACGGCACGACGGTGCTGGATGCCATCACCATTTACGGCGCGCGCGACGCGACGACGTTGAACAACACGACGGCGAGCGTCGGCATCGTCACCGCCAAGGCAATCGAGGATGGCCAGATCAGATATACGCAGGACGCTTACCGGCGGCTTGCCAACGTGCTCGACAGCGCGACGGTCAATGCCGGCTTCGTCATTCGCGGCATGAGTTCCGAGGGCTTCGTCCCCGGCGGGGCGCCGGTCGGATCGCTTTACGTGGATGGCATTCTCCAGACCCGTTACAATGCCCGTTTCGGTGCGAGAAGCCTCTGGGACGTCGAGCAGGTCGAGGTCTATCGTGGCCCGCAATCGACGCTCTCCGGCCGCGCCGCCATGTCGGGCGCAATCTATATCAAGTCGAAGGATCCGACCTTCGACAAGGAGCTGGAACTGTCCGGCACCGTCGGCAACAATAACCGGGTCGGCTCCGGCTTCGTCGTCAATACGCCTGTCGTCGAGGATCAGGTGGCGCTGCGCATTTCCGGTGCCTTCGAGCGTTCCCGTTCGGATGTTTCCTATTCGAATTTCAGAGACTACGCCGGTTATGACGACCTGACCACGGATATCAGCCGCAACATTCGCGCGAAGGTGCTCATAACCCCTTCCGAGATGCCGGATACGCGCGCCCTTCTGACCTACGCCTATTCGAAGGATCGCCCGAATGACCGGCTGGTCGGCCTCTATGACGGGCGCGGCGACTTCAACAACAATCCCGATACCTATACGGAATTCCGCTGGACCGAGGTCCATAATGTCGGTCTCGAAATCACCCATGATTTCTCCTCCAGCCTGCGGTTCACCTCCCAGACCGGCTTTCAATACGGCATAAACACACGCCGCTCCGTCGATGCGGGCACGCCCGGCCTGGTCACCGGCATCTGGGGTACGGACGACGATTCGATATTCACCCAGGAATTTCGCCTGAACTACGAAGGAGAACGGTGGAAGTGGGTCGCCGGCCTTTTCGGCAGCCATCAGGTCTTCGACGGCTGGTCGCGTTTTGTCGCGGAAGTGCCGGGCATACCCATGCCCGCACAGCTCGACGACCAGCAGAACCGCAAAACCTCAAACCTCGCCGCCTTCGGCGAGGCGACCTATGAGTTCGCACCGAGCTGGTTCATCACCGCCGGCGGCCGTCTGGACTATCTCGAGGAAACGAATACGGAGCTGAATTCCTTCGTCTTTTACGGGATGGATCCCTTCTTTTCCGGGGGACCCGCATCCTTTGACGAGTTGAATTTCGTACCCAAGATCGGCCTCTCCAGGGAATTCGGCGAAAATCAAACGGTCGGCTTCACCTACACACAGGGTTTCCGTTCGGGCGGCTCCTATGTCAATCGCAGCGATCCGGCCTTCCCCCTCGTGACCTACGAACCGGAATATTCCCAGAGCTACGAGCTTTCTTACAAGGGAACCCTGCTGGACGACCGGCTCACCCTCAATGCCAATCTCTTTTATACCAAATATGAAGATCAGCAGATCGAAATCCGTCCCCCGTCTCTCATTCCGGGATATCGCATAACGGAAAATGCCGCGTCATCGCGCGCATGGGGTTTTGAAATCGAGCCGACCTATCAGGTGACCGACCAGTTCTCGGCTTTCGCCTCAATCGGTTATCTGAACACCAAATTCCTTGAGTTCGATCACGGCGGCCTGGGCGAGCAATCCGGAAAATCCTTCCCTGAAGCGCCGGAATGGACCCTCGGCTTCGGCGGGCGTTATGAGTTCGAGAACGGGGTTTATGTCGGCGCGGACGCCAAATACACCACGGAGTATAATTCACGCTTCGGCACGCGCGGCATGTACGAAATCGACTCCCGCTTCATCGTCAACGCCCAGCTCGGCTTCAAGAAGGACAATTGGGAGATAACTGCTTTTGCGGAAAACCTCACCGACGAAAAATACTTCACCGTTGTCGATCCGGATGCGGCCCTGCCATTCGGACAGGCCGGCCAAAGGCGGTCGTTCGGTGTCAATCTCCGTGCGAAATTCTGACAATCCGCGTTGCGGGGCGAAAGCCCCGCAATACGCCTCCACGTTCATTGAATGGGTACCGGTCTTGCGCTTCTGTCTTGCCTTTCTTTTCCTCATCCTGCCCGCCTCCCTTGCCCACGCAGCCTGCCAGGGAAAGGAGATAACCGAAGGCGTTTATAACCCGCCCTTCTGCGTTCCGGCTGAAGTGAAGACGATCGTAACACTCGATCCGCTGCTGACGCTCGGGCTCCTCATCGAACTTGAGGCTCCCGTCGTCGCCACGCCCTATATGGCAATTCAGGACCCTGCGGTTCTTCAGGTCGTCAGGCAGGCGAAGATGATCGATCTGGGCAATCCGAAGGAGCCGAGCCTCGAGCGGATCGCGGCGCTGAAACCTGACCTCATCATCGGCAGCACCGAAGGCCATTCGCCGATCTATGAGACGGCGTCGAAGATCGCACCGACCGTCCTCGTCAACCACATGGACTGGAAGAAATATCTCGCGCTGCTCTCCGAAATGACGGGACGCAAGGGCGCCGCGCAGGAGGCGCTCGCCGCCTACGAAAAGCGGGTGACGTCGATCCGCGCGCGAATGAAGGATGTGACGGTTTCGACCGTTCGTTTCGCTCCCGGCCGGTTCGTCGTCTTCCTGGACGGTCCTGCCGCCTATGCGCCGTTTGCGGTGCTGCGCGAAGCCGGGGTAAAGCGCACAGCCTATGAGACGGTGACTGACGGCACCATCGTCAAGCGGCCGGATTGGGAGGAATTGGCCAATCTCGATGGTGACATCCTCCTCTATGTTTCCGCCAGCGGCTTCGAAAGCGGGCCGGACGATGCGCTCGAGCAGGAGGTCATCGGCAACCCGCTCTGGCAGCTTCTGCCCGCCGCGCGCAACGGGCGGGCCTACCGTGTCGATCGCATTGCCTGGCAGAGCTTCCACGGCATTGCTTCCGCAAACCGGATACTGGACGACATAGAGCGTTATGTTCTGGCGGATCGATGAACCGCAAACTATCCGGACGTTTTGTCGGTACCGATAGCGGCAAGGCTCTCGCCCTTGCTGCACTGCTGTGTCTACTTGCCGCCGCGTCGCTTCTTGCCGTGGCGCTCGGCACCGTGCGTATACCTCTATCCACGATTCTGGACGCGATTTTCCGGTTTGACGGGTCGCGAAACCCCCTCCTCGTCGTGGCGGTTCGCCTGCCGCGTGTCATCGCAGCCCTTCTGGCCGGCAGCGCGCTTGCCGTCTCGGGGGCGATCATGCAGGCCATCACCAACAACCCCCTCGCCTCACCCGGCCTGCTCGGCATCAATGCGGGTGCTGCCTTCGCAGTTGTCTCCATCATGACCTTTTTCGGTGCGGGTGTCGGCGATATCTACATCTGGTTCGCCTTTTTGGGCGCGGGTATCGCGGCGTTTGCCGTTACTTTGCTTTCCTCGTTCGGCCCCATCCGTCATTCGCCGGTCGGGCTCATTCTTGCCGGTGCGATCGTCGCGGCCTTCCTCACGTCGCTCACCAGCGCCGTGCTCATCTTCGATCAAAGCACGCTCGATGCCGTGCGCATGTGGACGGCAGGCTCGGTGACGGGCAGAACCATGGCGCAGGCAGCAACTGTCGCGCCCTATATTGCCTTTGGCCTCATCGTCTCGCTTTTCCTCGGTCGGCATTTGACGACGCTGAGCCTTGGCGCGGATACCGCGCGCTCGGTCGGGCAAAATACGGCCCTCTGGCGCGGGGTGGCGATCGTCACCGTCATCCTGCTTGCCGGCGGCGCAGTGGCGCTTGCGGGGCCGATCGGCTTTGTCGGCCTCATCGTCCCGCATATCGTCCGGATGGCCGTCAGCGCCGACTATCGCTGGATCATTCCGTTTTCGGCGCTTGGCGGCGCGCTGCTCGTGGTCGGGGCGGATATGGCCGGGCGCATGGTATTCGGCAGCCAGAATTTTCCCGTGGGCGTGACGATCGCGCTTGTCGGCGCGCCGTTTTTCCTATGGCTCGCACGCAACCGGATGAGAGGCGAAACATGATCCGCCTTTTCCTTGCGCTTACCCTGTTGCTCGCGATCCTTGTCCTCGCAAGCCTCGCATTGGGTGACATTTCGTTATCCTGGCCGGCCCTGTTCGATGTTTTTGCCGGCGGATCACCGGCAAACCCGCAGGATGCGATCATCGTCCTCGACCTGCGCCTGCCGCGCGTGCTGCTTTCTATCCTTGTCGGAATGGCTCTTGCGACCGCGGGCACCATATCGCTCGCCATCATGCGCAATCCGCTTGCCGAGCCCGGAGTGCTCGGCATCAATAGCGGCGCGGCCGCAGCCGTCATGGCCGTCATCGTTCTCATGCGGGACCCGCCGGTGGCACTGCTTCAGGCCGCCGGTTTCGGCGGCGCGGTCCTGATGGCGGCGGCGGTCTATCTCCTTGCCTGGCGAGGGGGAGCCTCGTCGCTTCGCATTATCCTGATCGGCATCGGGCTCGGCGCACTCGCCGCCGCCGGCACGACTTTCCTCTCCGCCTTCGGTGAGATCGGCGACGTCCAGCGGGCGATGGTCTGGCTTGCCGGCAGTGTCTACGACGCCACCATGATCAAGGTGCGGCTTCTCGCCTTGTGGCTCATCCTGCCTGCTACACTCGCATGGATGGCTTCACGCGAACTCGATCTCATCCGGTTCGGCGATAATTCGGCAAAAAGCCTCGGCCAGCCGGTCGATCGCATTCGCGGCATGATGATCGTGCTCGTCACGATCATCTCCGGCGCGGCCGTTGCCGTCTCCGGTCTCATCGGCTTCGTCGGCCTCGTCGCACCGCATATCGCCCGCAGGCTGGTCGGAGCGTCTCACGCCCGCATTTTCCCCGTTGCGGCTCTTGTCGGTGCGTGCCTCGTCGTCGCTGCCGATCTCCTGGGGCGCACCGTCATTGCGCCTGCGCAATTACCCGCGGGGATCGTTACCGGGCTCGTGGGAGCTCCCTTTTTCGCATATCTTCTCTGGGGACGCCGTCATGATCGTGGATGAGCAAAAAGCCGCCGAAAAGCTGGCAGGCGAGGCCATTACACTCGCCTATGACCGCCGCCCTGTCGTCGAGAATCTCGATCTCATCATTCCGGGCGGCTGCTTCACCGCTCTTATCGGCCCCAACGGCAGCGGCAAGTCCAGCATCCTGCGCAGCCTTGCAGGACTGATGACGCCGCTTTGCGGAACCATCCTGCTCGACGGCCGAAGCATCGCGGCGCTGTCGACCAGGCATATGGCGCGCCGGGTCGGCATGCTCCTACAGGGGCCAGTCGCGCCGGAAGGCCTGACGGTCCGCGATCTCGTCCGCCAGGGCCGCTATCCGCACCGCTCCCTCTTCGGCCGCTGGTCGGTTGAGGACGAGGCGGCCGTCAACGAGGCGCTTATGCTGGCGGGCATGGACACGCGTGCCGATCGCCCACTCGACAGCCTTTCCGGCGGCCAGCGCCAGCGCGCATGGATCGCCATGACGCTTGCGCAGCAAAGCGAGGTGATCCTGCTTGATGAACCAACGACCTACCTCGACCTCGAGCACCAGATTGAACTCATGCATCTGGTGACGCGGCTGGTCAGCCGCCATGGCAAGACCGTCGTCGCGGTGCTGCACGACATCAATCAGGCTGCCCGCTATGCCGAACACATCATCATTCTCAAGAACGGCGAAATCACCGCCGCCGGCCGACCAGCGAACGTGATCTCGGCGGATACCATCGAGACCGTCTTCAACGTCAAGACTGTGGTGATCCGCGATCCGGTCGCCGGAACCCCGCTCTGCATCCCGCTTTAAGCGGCGCGGCTTTCGGCCGCTTTCCAGTTACAAAATTATCACACCAGCTACCTTTTCAAACGAAGCTGGAGACGAGAACCCTCCTTCCCGCCGAAACATTTGAGAGTGAAATCCGCAATAAAATCAGGCATAAAGATGAGTACTAATATCATCTTTAAAGCTTGCCGTAAGTTCAACGTTCGAATCGTTCTAACCTGTTGTACTTGCAAGCAATCTTTGAAGCCGGTAGCGATTTTACCATTGGCACCCGAGAAACAAACGCACGGGTGAGCCCGGTTATTGCGAATTGAGTGCCGATGTCGAACCCCTCATCTTCTCCGCCTTCCTGGGACATTCCCGACAGCAATGACCTGCTGAACCGGGCGATGGAGATTTATTACCACGACATCACGGCTGCGGTTCACCGCAGGGGGCATCCGCGCTCCACGGCGCGGGACGTGGTGCATGATCTTTATGTCAGGCTCGCCGCAAAACCTGACATCCTGCAAAACAAGCGATCGGTGAAAGCTTTCCTTTGCCGCGCGGCGATCAATCTCGGCATCGACAGGATGCGGCGGGAGACCATGGAATCGCGGCTGTTTTCCGGTTCCGAGCGCGAGGCGATGGCGGTGGCGAGCGCAGGTCCGGCACCGGATCATGCACTGGAGATCGAAGCGCGCATCGCAATTCTTCGTCAGGCGATCACCGAACTGCCGACGCGCCGGCGCGTCGTCTTCATCCTGCACCGGCTGCATCATCTCACACCGGATGAAATTTCGGCAAAACTCAACATCTCCAGAAACATGGCGGACAGGCATCTGCGCCACGCCTTCGCCCACTGCCTCGACCGGCTGCTTCTGATCGGCTAAACGTCCCAAATCGGCGATGCCAAACGTCTAGAAGACAAGGGAGCTGCTGGAGACGCCAATGCGTGAGAACGAAGCGATGAACGCTCAGCGAAAGCGCAACCGCGAGGCTGCGGACTGGTTGCTCCGCAACGGCGATCCTCAGCAATCGGCCGAAGACAGGGCGCACTTCACGGACTGGCTCAACGATCCGGAAAACTGTCGCACCTATAGTGCCGCCGAGCGACTGATGGGCGACGCACGCAAGGCCATCCAGTCGGACCCGAAGCTCGCCGGCATAAAAGCCACGCCGCGTAACCTTGCGAAACCCGTCACAACCACCGTCGTTCTTTTCGCCATGGCAACCGCGACCTTTTTCCTTCTCGACGGCCCGATGCGTCTTCAGGCGGACGTCATCGCCGGGACAGATGAGATGCCGGTCATCGACCTTGAGGACGGCTCCAGAGTTCAGCTCAACGCCTCCTCGGCAATCGCCATCGATTTCAACCGGACCCGGCGAACGGTCCACCTTCTGCGCGGGCAGGCCTATTTCGAGGTTGCCCATGCGCCGGAACGACCCTTCAGCGTCGAAGCCGGAACCACGCGCGTGACGGCCCTCGGGACCGCCTTCGACGTCCGCTACGGCGAGACCGACACGGAGGTGACCGTAACCGAAAACGCGGTCCTTCTTGAACCGGACAATGATGGACCGTTCTCCCGACGCGTCCAGCAGGGCGAGCAGGCGACCTATGATCGAATGAAGGGCGAAACAAGCGTCCAGCCGGTCGACAGTCTCGTCGCACTCGCCTGGAAGCGCGGACAGATCGCCGTCGACAATGCGCCGCTTTCTTATGTCGTTGAAGAAATGAACCGCCATTTCGGCGGCAGGATCGTCATCGCCGGAAGCTCGCTCGCCGCCAGACGCGTGAGTGGAACAGTCGCGATCGCCGACACCGACGCCGCCCTTTCATTCGTGAGGGAAGCGCTCGGCGTGAAAGCGACAAGGCTTGGTCCGTTTATCGTCATCCGCGACTGACGTGGCCATCTCGTAAACAAGCGCCTCACCCGCCCCGCCAGCCCCGCGCATTGTCTATGGCGCGTGCAAAGCGGGCGTGGTCGGCGGCCCCGACCGATCCGTCAGGCGTGAATATCTCGGCATCGTTTCGCATGGCGGCTACATCGATGCCGCAGAGCTCCGCCAAGCCGAGCGCCGTCAACTCGCGCATGGCCGGCACGCGAATGGTCCGGCCACTGGCTGCGGCCAGAAAACGGGCGAAATAGCGACTGTTCGACAAGCCGCCATCGATGGAGATCATGTCGCCTATGGGAGCGACAGCCGACGCCGCCTCGATCAGCCCAGCCGTCAGCAGGGCAATGCCTTCCAGCACGGCGCACACCATGTCACTTCGTTCCGTGGTGTGGTCCATGCCGATGAAAAGCGGCACGGTCTGCCTGTCCCAATAGGGCGCGGCAAGGCCCGAAAGGGCGGGCACGAATACAAGGCCGCGGCGAATGGCCGAGGGTCCTTCGAAACCGTCGAGTTCGGCACTATCTGCGTATAGGCCGATCTTTTTCGCCCATTCGAGCGCCGCGCCGGCATCATAGACGCCGCCTTCAATGGCGAAGACGGCGCGCGCGCCCTGCATCTGCCAGCCGATGGTCGGCAGAAGCTCACCCGTCAACGGACGCCCGTTACCGGCAACGGCCAGCAGAAAGGCCCCGGTTCCGAAGGTTATCTTGCAATCGCCGGCCTTGCGGCAGCCATGCCCATAAAGCGCGGCCTGCTGATCGACAATGGAAACGCGGATGGACGTTCCCTCGACCGCGCCAAAACCGCCATCGACAGGACCGATCATGGGCAGGCAATCCATCGGCACGCCGTGAAGCGCGCAGAGTTCAGGGCTCCAGTCTCCGGTTGAAAGATCGAGCAGCCCCGTGCGCGACGCCGTCGCAAGGTCCGTGCGGAAAGAGCCCGTCAGCCGGTCCAGAAAAAAAGCATCGGTGGTGCCCAGCCGCAAACGCCCTGCGGCCCTTGCCTGCGCCACTGCCGGATTGTGCTTCAACAGCCAGGCCAGTTTGCTGGCCGAAAAATAGGGATCGAGCGGCAGCCCGCAAATCTCTTTCGAACGATCCGTTGCCGAAGGCGGCAGGGCGGCCAGCGCTTCGACGGTGCGGGCATCCTGCCAGACGATGACCGGCGACAGCGCCTCGCCGCTCACGGCATCCCACGCCAGACAACTCTCGCCCTGATTGGCGATGGCGATGGCGTCCACCGGTCCGGCGGCAGCCAGCACCGCGCGAATATTGCGCAGCAGTTCTTCCGGATCATGTTCCACATGGCCGGCGGCCGGGTAAAATTGCGCGTGACGCCGGCTGGCCACGACCTCCGCCGTGCCGCTATCGCTCACCACAAGGCACCGGGTCGATGTCGTCCCCTGATCGATCGCCGCAATGCGCATCAATTGGTCTCCCGAAAGTGAAAGGCAATCTGGCTCGCTTCAAACGCAGCGCCGGGAATGGGCACCAGCACACGGCGTTCAGGGCGCCACAGGCCGGTCTTGCTCCACACTTCCGTTCCGTCGAGACGAAGCGAAAGCCGGCCTTGAACGCGTCTGGTGAAACGAAGCTGAAAATCGCGAAATGCCGGTCTATCGAGTCCACCCGGCCGCAACATGGCTGGAACCGCCAGTTTGAGCGGATCGGCGAAGGCAACGGGAACCCCCGGCGCGTTGCAGGGTTCCCGGGCGAGATCGTCAGCCACCGACGCGCCAACGCGGCGGCCTTCGCGAAACGCCCAGCCGCCCGTTTCCACGGCTCGCAAGACATTCCCGCTGGCGAAGAAAACCGGATTGGCCATCCGTCCGTCCTGATCGATCAGCGGCCCGGCACTGCCTGCCGCAACATCCACGGGGGATGCATTGAGAAGCGCTGCCTCAGGTGTGAATCGCCCGGTGAGCAGAACACCGTCGCATTGAACGGTCAGGATGCGGCCATCCGCCAGACGGATATCGGCCTCCTCGACACGGTCACGCCCGCGAATATCCGTGAGTGTCGCACCACAATGAAAGGGCACCCCGACCAGTCGCGGAAACCAATGAAAAGGCGACCGCGCCAGCGGATGAGGCTCCGGCTCGATCATCGCGACCGGTCGGGTGCGATGGGTGAGGCAGGTCAGAAGTGCGGAAAAGGAAACCAGCTCCGAACCGATGATCAACGGCCGGCGAAAGGGCATGATGCCGTGAAAGGCGACATAGGATTGCAGCGTGCCGGTGGTGACCACGCCCACCGGACGGTCGCCGGGCAGAAGCCGCACGGAGCGTGGTTTTTCCCGCGCACCTGTCGCCAGCACGATACGCCGGGCCTTCAACGCCTCGACGCCACGCGCCGATGTCACCAGCAGCACGCCATCCTGCCCCAGTTCCACCACGGAATGACCGGTGCGGATATCGACACCCGCCTCCTGTGCTTGCCGCTGCAGGTGTTGTGCATAGGCTGGGCCGAAATAAACCCGCCTGAATTCGCGCATGCCGAAGGGCGAGTGCAGGCAATGCCGGGTCGCACCGCCAAGGGCCGGCTCGCGGTCGAGGATCATCACACGGGCGATACCGCGCGCTTTCAGCTCCAGCGCCGCAGCCACGCCCGCCGGGCCGCCGCCAACCACGATTGCATCTGCATTCTCAGCGTTTGGATGCTCTCGTTGAAAGTGCTCCACGGCGCTCATCGGTCGTCTCCCTCCCGAACGGCAAGCGGGGTTGCCAGACGGTCGCCCGTCATCGCGGCCAGCCGGGCATTGCAATAAAAGCCCTGACAGCGGCCCATGCCGGCGCGGGTGCGCCGCCGCAGCCCGCCGAAATCACCGGGCGGCACCGGGCTTAAAAATGCCGCCTCGATCTCGCGGCGGGTGACGAGTTCGCAATGACAGACGATTTCGCCGTGATCGGCGCGCTGCCAGTCCCGCTCGCAGGTTTCGGTCAGGTTGGGCATCGTCACTTCGGGGACTGATGGCGGCGGGGCAAAACCCCTACCGAAACCCTCGTGGAGCGTCAAAGCATGCTGCGCCAGCCCGAGTGCTGCGCTGAGACCCGTGGAACGCACCCCGCCAAGCGTGATGGTGCGCCGCTCGGGCCGCGCGGAAATCCGGTAATGTTTCTTTTCGGAGGCCGGCCGCAGACCGGCATAAACGGCGGTTACGGGAACAGAGGCCAGCGCCGGGACGATCTCCGCCCCGCGTTTCAGCAGCGCCTCCAGCGGCGCCGTCCCGCCCGTCGCGCGTTCGCGGTCGTCCTGCTCTTCCGCCGTCGGCCCGACGAGAACATTGCCGAAGGCGGTGGGGCACACCACGATGCCCTTGGTGATTTCGGTGGGAACAGGCAGAACGATGCGCGGCACATGCCGGCGGGCAGCCTTATCAAGCACGACGAACTGCCCCTTGCGGGGCTTGATGGTGAATTCGGGCGGAAGCCCCAGACGCGCATCGACGATATCGCCGAACAGACCGGCGGTATTGACGACGCTCGTGGCAAGGATAGCGCCCGCCGTCGTCTCTATCCGCCACGCATCGTCGAACACACCGGACAGACCCCCCGCGTTTCGCACCAGCGGCGCGCCCAGCGCCGCCGCCTGCGTGAGATAGCCAAGCGGGGCGGACCACGGATCAATGATATGTTCGCCCGGAACGTCGAGCGCGGCGACAAGGCGCTCGGATAGGCCCGGCATGGTTTCACGGGCCTGCCCGGCCGCGAGGAGCTCAAGTCCGGCAATGCCGTTGCGCCGCCCCTGATCGGCGATCGCCTGCAATTTTTCCGCCTCAGCCGGGTTCCAGGCGCAGACGAGCGCGCCGGTTTCGACGAGGCTAAGACCCATCTGCCCATGAATGGACAGATATTCCGCCCGGCCCGCCTTCACCAGTTCCAGTTCCAGACTGCCTTCCGGCGCATCGAAGCCGGTATGGAGGATGGCGCTGTTGGCCTTGGAGGCGCCGGAGAGGATATCGGGGCCTTTTTCGACGACCACCACCTTCGCACCGGCCAGCGCGAAACGGCGGGCGACCGCGCAACCGACCACACCGGCGCCGATGACGGCAACGTCGAATTCCGTGGAGGGGGTCTGAGCCATGGGCTTCCCTTTGCCTTCGTCCTTCAAAGCGAAATCAACAGGCGCGACGGATCGCGCCGATGCAGCAGCGGCGTTCATAAACGAGAGTGAAATTCGCGCCTGTGCCAGTAGGGGCAGCCAGCACCAGCCGGTGGCCCCGCCGTTACTTCACGAAAGTCTTGGTCAGGCCCGCCGTGCGGTCGACGATGAGAACGACGGCAAGGGTGAGCACGATCAAAAGAACGGAAATGGCTGCAACAAGCGGATCCGCTTGCGTTTCCACATGCTGATACATGGCGACGGGAAGCGTGGTGATGCGCGGGCCGGTGAGGAACAGCGAAATCACCGCTTCATCGAACGACACGAGAAAAGAAAGTGCGGCCGTCGCAACGACGCCCGGCGCGATCATCGGCATCGTCACGCGTCGGAAGACCGTGAGCGGCGATGCCCCGAGTGTCGAAGCAGCCTCCTCGAAGATCAGCGGCAGACCCGCAAGCGAGGTGGTGAGGACGCGCAGCGCATAGGGCAGCACGATGATGAGATGGGCGATCACCAGACCGGTGAAAGTGGCGAGCAGGCCGGCGCCAGCGAAGACGATCAGGATCGCGAGGCCGAGAACGATGGTGGGCAGGAGCAGCGGAGCCGTGAAGAAGGCGAGAAGCGCATCCGCGCCGATCACCCGCATGCGCACGATGGCATAGGAGGCAGGCAGCGCGATCAGCATGGACAGCACGGTGACAATGACCGCGAGAAGGGTGCTGGTGCCGAGCGCCGCCATCATCTTGGAATTATGCATGAGTTCCACATACCAGCGCAGGCTCCAGCCGGAAGGCGGGAAGGTCATGTAGCTGTCGGCCGAAAACGAGATCGGCACGACGAGAACCACGGGCGCCAGCAGGAAAAGGAACATGATGAAGGCGACGATTTTCAGCGCCAGCGGTGCGGGACGTTCTTCCATCTTCGATCTCCTTTAAAGAATGGCCCGCAGAAGCCGGGAATAAAGCACCAGCGCCGCACCGAAGATCACGAGGATGATCATCGACAGCGTCGCAGCGAGTGGCCAGTTGAGCGTCACGATGGCCTGATCGTAGATTTCCGTCGCCAGAAGGAAGACGCGCCCACCGCCGAGCAGCTTGGGGGTGATGAACGAACTGACCGCCAGAACGAAGGAGAGCAGGCAACCGAGCGCGACGCCGGGCATGGTGAGCGGCACGATGATCCGCCAGAACACCTTCCAGGGCGACGCGCCGAGCGTTTCGGCCGCTTCCTCGACACGTGGATCAAGCCTGCCGAAACCGGCAAGCAGCGCCAGGATCATATAGGGCATCAGGATTTCCGTGAGGCCGATGACGACGCCAACCTTGTTGAACAGCAACCGCACGCCGCTTTCGGCGCCGAGTGCGAAGAGGATGTTGTTGATGAGGCCGTCATCAGCAAGGATCGCGATCCAGCCATAGGTGCGCACCACGGCCGAGGTCAAAAGCGGCGAAATGACCAGCACCAGCAGCAGGGTTTTCCAACGGCCCTGCGCCCGGTGAAGGTAAAGGGCGATGGGATAGGAGGCGATGAGCGTGAGAATGGTGATCAGGAGACTGGTCAGGATGCTCTGGCCGATCAGTTCGATATAAAAACCGTCGGTCAGCGTGGACGACCAGTTGTCGAGCGTGTGGGCTTCCCCAAGACCGCCGCCGCCGAGGCTTTCACGGAAGGAAAGCAAAAGCAGGTTGAAGACGGGCATCACGAAGGCGAGACCATTGACCGCGATGATCG
The DNA here is from genome assembly GCF_001541315.1 of Agrobacterium tumefaciens str. B6. Taxonomy (GTDB): domain Bacteria; phylum Pseudomonadota; class Alphaproteobacteria; order Rhizobiales; family Rhizobiaceae; genus Agrobacterium; species Agrobacterium radiobacter. The sequence continues at coordinate 36,178 of NZ_LMVK01000015.1, forward strand.
GCCCGAGAAGAAGCGTTGCGAGAAACACCATGGAGGATGTGCGGCTGCCGGGAGCCGTGATCATGACCGCAGCTGTCATTGGTCTGCTCCGAAGACCAGCGTGTCCTCCACGCGCCAGATGAGGCTGACCGCACTGCCGGCCGCAACCGGCGTTTCGCCGCCGGAGGTGGCGCGCTCCACCGACAATGTCTGCCCGCCCGCAGCGATCTCGTAATGAAGGATATCACCGGCATAATAGACGTCACGAACCTCACCGGTGATGCGGTTGACCGGCGCGCCATCGAAATCTGGCACGGCGTCATCAGCAACCGTCATGGCCATGCGGTGCGGCCGCACCATAAGGTCGATCTTACCATTGTGTGAACCGGGTGCCCGCAATACCGCATCGCCGACCGTGATGTGATCGCCGACCGCGTTTCCGACCAGCCTGTTGGTGCGGCCGACGAAGGAGGCGACGAAAGCCGTTGCCGGACGCTCGTAAAGATCATGCGGGGTGCCGAGCTGTTCCAGACGCCCGCCATTGAGGACGGCGACCTTGTCGCACATGCTGAGCGCCTCGACCTGATCATGCGTGACGAAGATGGAGGTAATGCCGAGCTGCTTCTGGATGCGGCGGATTTCCGAGCGCATCTCGTCGCGCAGCTTGGCATCGAGATTGGAAAGAGGCTCATCGAACAGGAGAATGGAGGGCTGGATGACGAGGGCACGCGCCAGTGCGACGCGCTGCTGCTGGCCACCAGAAAGCTGGGCGGGACGGCGATCCTCGCGCCCTTCCAGGTGGACCATGGCAATCGCCTCGCGAGCACGCCGTTCCGCTTCGGCGGCCGGCACCTTGCGCATTTCAAGTCCGAACATGACGTTCTTGAGGACCGTCATATGCGGGAAGAGCGCATAGCTCTGGAAAACAAGGCCAATGTCGCGCTTATAGGGTGCAAGCTGCGTCACGTCCTTGCCGTTGATCAGGATTGAACCTGACGTCACGGGTGCAAGGCCGGCAATCATGCGCAGCGACGTCGACTTGCCGCAACCCGACGGACCGAGGAAGGCAACCAGCTCGCCCTTGGGTATCTCGAGGTTGAGATTATCCACGGCGACCATGGTCTCGTAGCGCTTGGTCAGTGAACGAATCGAGAGAAATCCTGGCTGCATGATGTCTGAAGTTCCCATTCCGGCTTTTTGCCTTTCTCCAGAACATGTCCCACCCCGGCGGGGTCTCGGACATGTCCTGTCCCTTGATCTATGCAATCACGGCGGAAATTCACCTGCGCTGTGCGCGGTGCTTTCCCTAATGCGGGTCCTCGGACCACTCCCCTCCATCGACCCCAACACCGACGGAGGAAATGAGCCGAGGCCTATGCCGTTTCCGCACCAGCCCGGAGGGATGCGGAAGTCTTGCCATTTTTCACGCCGGGCGCGAAAGCCTTAGCGGCTGAGCGGGATGACCTTGCGGCGCCAGTCCTGCGTGATCTGGTCGCGAACCTTCGAGAGGCCGATCCAGTCAACCGGGATAACCTTGTCCATCGCCTTGACGACCGTGCGATCACTCACATCGGCAGCGACCGTGGCCTTGGCGTTGGTCGGCGCATAATACATGGCGGCGGTAAAGGCGGCCTGGGCTTCCGGGCTCAGCGCATAGTCAACGAACTTGCGGGCCGCATCGGACGACGGGCCGCCCTTGACGAGATTGAGCGTGTTGATCTGCAGGATGGTGCCTTCTTTCGGCAGAACCACCTTCATTTTGCCCTTGGAACCATCGGCATTCACCTGGCTACGGGCGTTCCAGCCCACGCCCAGCGACACCTGGCCATTGACGACATTCGGATAGACTTCCGGCTTCGGTTCCCAGGTCTGAATGTTCGGCGCGACTTCCGCCATCGCATTGATGCCGGCATCGATGTTCTTGATGAAGTCGGTGCCGCCATTCATGTGGTCCATGATGATGGTCGTGCCGATACCGACGATGTCAGGAGCGCTCAGCATGGCGACCTTGCCCTTGAAGGCACTGTCTTTCAGGGCATTCCAGCTGTCCGGTGCGGTCTTGATTGCATCGGTGTTGTAGATGAGAACGAGGTTGTCGAAGGTCACGCCAACGCCTGCGACGCCCTCAAAACGGGCGTTCGGATAGAGGTCGGCGACATTCTTCGTAACGCTTTCATCGATCTTGTCGAACAGGCCTTCATCCGTGCCGGTCTTGGCGACAGAAACATCCATCAGCGCAATATCGGCCTGCGGCGCAGCCTTCTGGGCGCGTAGCGAACCAAGCATGGCGGCAGAACCCTGCTGCGGGAAATAGTCGACCTTGATGTCCGGGTTGGCGGCCATGAAAGGCTCGATGACGGCCTTGGTGTAACGCTCCTGGAAAAGGCCGCTATAACCGAGGAACGTTACGGTCTGCTGGGCGTGCGCCGGCAGGGCGGCCGCACCAAGCATGAGAATCCCACTCAGAAGTATCGTTTTCTTCATTGTCCTGTTCTCCTCTATTGTTATTGGGAGTGGCGAACGGATCCGCCACCCGTAAGATTGTGTCAGGCGCTGAGCTTGGCCTGGACAAATTTATTGGCCCCGGAAATATCAGGCAGCTTCTCGCCGTTGCGCAGGCGTTCCAGAAGCACGAGTTCAGCTTCCTGCATGCCGATGGCGCGCTCCGCCATGGCGCGCGCCTGGCTCGGATGAAGGGCGACGACGCCGCTTTCATCGCACAGGATCGCATCGCCCGGATTGATCACCTGGCCGCCGACGCTGATCGGGATGTTGATCGCACCTTCCAGACCAAGGATCTTGGTGGTGATCGGCGACGGGCCGCGGCACCACATGGGCATGTCGACCTTGGTGAACTCGGAGAAGTCAGTCGCCGGGCCATCAACGACGCCGGCTTTGACGCCAGCCATCTTCATCGTGTTGGTGATGACACCGCCCCAGCAGGCGTGGCGGGTATCACCGCAACGATCGATGAGGACGATATCGCCCGGACGCACGAGTTGCGTCAGGTAGTGGAGCATGGTCGAATCCGCGTTCGGGATACGCAGGGTGACGGCGGTGCCCGCCACGCGCTTGCCCGGAAGAACGGCCCTGATTTCAGGATCGACAAAGCCGGAGTGAAGCACATGACCAATCGTTGCGACTTCGACCTTCTCAAGAAGCTCGATAATGTCGCCGCTGATCTGTTCCGGCATGGGGTTGACGATAAACATCAGGTCTTTCTCCGATCAGAGCACATGGTGGTTTGCCACCGGCACGTTGGCGCGCACCTTGGCCGAATAGTCGAAATCGAGGGCAGCCCCCGCTGTTCCGACAGTGTCAGAGCACTGGGCGACGATGTGGCCCCAGGGATCGATGACCATGGAATGACCCCAGCAGGCCTTCTTGCCACCCGCGTGAGTGCCTATCTGGCCGACAGCGAGGAAATAAGTCTGGGTTTCGACGGCGCGGGCACGAGCCAGCACCTCCCAATGGTCCTTGCCTGTCATCAGCGTGAAGGCGGCTGGCAGAACGATGACATCTGCGCCCTTGTCCCGCAGGGCGCGGAACAGTTCCGGGAAGCGGATATCGTAGCAAATGCCGCAACCAACCGTCTTGTCACCGACCTTATAGGTCACGACCTCTTCGCCACGGGCCACGGAATCGGATTCGCGATAGCTGATGCCGTTCGGCGTATCGACGTCGAACAGGTGAATCTTGCGGTACCGGGCAATCTGCTTGCCATCAGGACCGAAAACGAGTGTCGAATTATAGAAGCGGTTGCCTTCCTTCTCCACGATGGAACCGGCGTGCAGCGTGATCGCATGTTTCTTTGCGAGCCCCGAAAGCAGCGTGTAAATCTCGCCACCGGGGAATTCTTCCCCGCTCTCATGCATTTCCTGAGGGTTATCCCCAAGAAAAGCAAAGTATTCTGGAAGAACAACGAGGTCTGGACTATCAGACTTCACTGCCTTCTCAATCAAATCGGCAGCAACCTTAAGATTTTCTGCCTTGTCATTCTGGGTATTCATTTGAACAAGTGAGACTTTCACGTTGCTCTCCTCTCATGTTGCGAGGAGAATTAAGAACGGGAACTGTTTTCCTGACAAACGGAAAAACTCTATCGAAACCCATAAGATAAGCTTATGGATTAATCATTTTGCGCCGCAGCATAAAATTTAAGCTGCAGCGGTCATCCATTGAGTGGTGGTTTCACTAACGATTTCCGTCGCCATGTCGGCGATGGCTCGGGCGAGCGCATTGTCGCCGCGCTCCTGGTAAACCGTGTGAAAGGTAAGGGGCGGCACCGGCGGCGTGATGTCGAGAATACGCGCTTCGCCCGATTTGATGATGCCGTCCACCAGCACGCGCGGCAGCGCGCCCACGCCAACGGCGGTCGCCACCAGCCGGGTCATGATCGACAGCGAATTGGAATTATAGATGCGGCTATCCGACAGGCCATGGGAATCGAGAAGCGCGCGCAATGCCTGGTGCGGCTGCGACCCGGTCGAGAAGGTAAGCAGCGGAAAATGCGCGATATCTTCGAGCGTGACGCCCGTTTCCGGCAGCGGCAGCTCGACAGCGCCGACCCAGCAGGATTCGAAGGTACAGAGCGGTGAGTTGTAGATATCCGCCGCCATGATCGGCCCCATGATAAAACCGACATCCACCTCGCCGTTCTGGATGCGCTGGGAAAGTTTCAGGCTGGTATCGATGGTCAGATCGAGGCTGACACCGGGATATTGTTCGTTCATGCGGCGGATGAGCAGCGGCAGCCAGGCGTACACGATCGTATCCGCAGCCCCGATGCGCACGGTGCCCCTCAACGCTTCCCGGTTACTGACGATCTGCCGGAACTCGCCGGTGAGGTTGACGATCTTTTCGGCATGCTGCAGCGCCAGACGACCGGCGGGCGTCAGGTTGACGCAGCGCACATCGCGCGTGAACAGCACGACACCGAGCTCACGCTCCAGCGCGGCAATCCGGTTGGAGACTGACGCCTGCGTGGTGTGCAAACGTTCCGCAGCCGCCGAAAAGCTGCTCAATCGTGCTGCCCAGAGGAAAGTTTCGAGGAATCGCGTGTTCATGGGGTCCATCTCCTCGCATGGCTCCGCGATCCAGCTTTGCATCTCTGGCTTCGTCTTGCCCTTGGCCTTTTTGGTTCAGGAGGCAGTATGTCCGATGCGCGCGCCGATAAGCAAGGGATCACCGCCGGCGCCTCCCTTTCTCATGGGGATCGCGCCGGCGGCGCCATGCAGCTGCGAATGGAGGGCCCCTTCAGCGTCGAGGCAACAGTGGAACCGTCGCGGCCGCACGCCTTGCTCAATTCAGAGTGGTCAATTCGCATATTCGGAGAGGACGGGATGCGGGCCTTAACAGACGCCCGCCATCCCTGCCCGGTTCTAGTGTCCGCCCTTTGTGGTCGGCGCCGGCGTGTTGAGAAGCTGCTGCTCCCAGAGATAAGCAATGCCGCTGCCCCCGAAGTGCTGGATGAGAATCTCGGTCAGTTCCTCGACATGCTCCGTGCGCGCCCAATCGCGCTGCCATTCGCCAGCAAGCGCCATCACGGTCATCACGTTCGCGCCAGCAGCGATCATTCGCTGGATGGCAACTTCGTGAGACTCCTTCGAAATCCCGCCCGACGCGTCGGTGATCACGGTCACGTCCCAGCCTTCGCCGGCCGCCTGGATGACGGGCATTGCGACGCAGACCTCGGTCCAAAGGCCGGCAATGATCAGTTGCTTGCGGCCGGTCGCCTTGACGACGTTCACCACATTCTCGTCCTGCCAGGTGTTCACCCAGGTGCGGTCGATGACCTCCTGGCCGGGGAACACGTCGGTGATCTGCTTGAAGAGAAGGCCACCGCGCGCCGCGATCACGCTGGTGAGAACGGTCGGAACATTGAAAGCTTTAGCCAGCTTTGCCAGCGCGGTCGTGAGATTGACCACAGCTTGCGGATCATGGCTGTTCAGGTTTGCTAACTGATAGGGCTGGTGATCGATCAGAACGAGGACCGAGTCTTCGGGACGGAGAAGTGAATCAAGGCCGTTACGAAAGGTCATGGGTTCATCCTATATTGGTGGTTTATTGAAGCGCGCTTGCGCAAAAGGCATGCACCCTCTTGGGCGTTGCCGCGGGACGAAACTTGTCATTCCCGTTTCTGATGCGGTAGTCCTTGTCCGTGCTAAGCTGTGTCGCAGAATGGGGAACGCTTGAGTGGATATCGAAGATATCAGGACATTCGTCGAAGTTGCGGATGCGGGAGGCGTCACAGCCGCCGCGCTGCGGCTCGGTATCTCCAAATCGATGGTCAGCCGGCGGCTGGTGCGGCTTGAAGCGGAGCTTGGTGTCCAGCTTCTGGCCCGATCCACACGCGGTGCTTCCCTGACGGAGGAGGGCGCAACCTTCCGCGACTATGCGGCGAGGATTTCAGCCGAAATCGACGTCGCCAGAGAGACAATCCTTCCGGCTGGTGAGCTCCGTGGCCGCCTGCGGATTGCTGCGCCGCTTTCCTTCGGCCCAACGCATTTCGCGCTGGTGATTGCGCAGATGGCGCGCCGTCATCCTCAACTCCAGATACAGACCTGTTACACTGATCGTTTCGTGGATCTGATTGCAGAAGGATACGATTGTGCGATCCGGGTCGGCACCCTTCCAGACTCCAACCTCGTCGCCAGACGCGTCGGCCCCCTCTACGGCATCTTCGTCGCCAGCCCCGACTATATCAAGGTCCACGGCTCTCCGGAGACACCGGAGGAACTCGTGACCCATCAGGCTCTCATGCAGGGAACGGAAACCTGGCAGGTGATGGATGGCGACAAGGTGATAACTCTTCGCCCGCAGGGACGGTTCAAGGCCGATAACGGGGTCGCTCTTGCCGTCGCCGCAGCAGCCGGATTGGGGGTCGCCGTGCTGCCATACGATCTTGTTAAAAATTATCTGGCCTCAGGCGAGCTGGTGCAGGTGATGAAACGTCATCCACCGCCCCCGGCCGGGATATATGTCGTCAGACCGCCGGGGCAACATCCCGTCAGGAAAATCCGGGTGCTCACTGAAATGCTGATCGAATGCTTCGACCACGGACCGGCTACGGCATCTCTCTCCAATGCCGGGGGAAGCCCCCCGGCCGCTGCCTGACCGGCACATTTTCAGAGCCGAACGTCGCTCTATCTGTCACACAGCCACGGGCTTTGGCAGGACCAGATCGCCGACCGTATATGTGTGGAACTCGCTTCTGGAGACGGTGTCCAGTTTCCGGAATTTTTCGACGAATTGCGGATCGGAAAAGAACTCGTCGACATTGCCGGTTCCCTGAATGGCCTCGACATTAACGACCGTCTCTCCGTCGGTGCTTTTCGCAAGGCTGCTCCAGAGGAACCCTTCCTTTCGTTCGGCAACATAGTGGACGACATCCTGAATGATGGCGAAGGCTTCGTCCTGCTTTCCCGGATGGGCATGAATGACGTTGACAACAAAGGTCGTGGGAGCGGGCGAGCCCGCAAAAGCTGCGATAGGTTTCGTTTCCATGAATTATCTCCATTTGAAGCTTCGGGCCATTTCAGCCGCGACGACATCTGGATATCGGAAGGAAAATAGCGGATAAACGAGCTGCTATTCTCGACATACCGGACAAAAATTCCTTAATCACGACATCATGGACAAGCTCGGAACCCTCGGCATATTTATTCAGGTGGCGGAAGCGGGAAGCTTCGTGGCCGCCGGGCATCGTCTCGGCATCTCCGGATCCGCCGTTGGAAAAGCCATTGCACGTCTGGAGGAGGAGCTGGGCGTAAGACTGTTCAATCGCTCGACACGCAGCATGGCACTGACGGAGGACGGGAGTTTCTTCCTCGATACCTGCCGGCGCATCCAGTCGGAATATGAGACCGTGCAGGCGCAATTATCGAGATCGCAGGCCGTTCCGCGCGGGCAACTGCGTGTCAGCCTTCCGCTGGCAGGCATGTTGCTGATGCCGACGATATCCGCCTTCATGGAGGCATATCCCGAAATCAGCCTCGACCTTGATTTTACAGACCGTCTGGTTGACGTCATCGAAGAGGGATTCGACGCCGTCATCCGAACCGGCGAGATCAGGGACACACGGCTGATGAGCCGCAAGCTCGGCACGTTCAGGCACAGCATCGTGGCGGCGCCCGGCTACCTGGAGGCGCATGGCCGCCCGAAGATTCCGGAAGATCTTGTCCGGCACCGCTGTCTTCACCATCGCTTCGCCAATTCCGGAAAGCTTGAGCCGTGGCCCCTGGTTCACGAAGGCCGCGAGATCAGGATCGATCTGCCGGTCGCCACCGTTGCGAGCACGCTGGAACCCTTGATCTACCTTGCGGAACGTTCATTCGGCATAACATGCCTGCCGTCATTCGCCGTGACGTCCGAAGTCGCTGACGGGAAACTGGTATCGCTGCTGGACGACTATATGGCCGACACAGGGACCTTCCGCGTCCTCTGGCCGACCAATCGATATCTTTCTCCAAAAGTCAGAGCATTTGTAGACTATATAGCCGCCAATCTTTTCGCCCGGTGATAGCACCGACGGCAAAGGGCATAAAACGATGCGCAAACGCTCAGTAAGCGCCGCGATAGTGATCCCTGATGAAGACGGGAAGATCGTTTGACGGCGGCGTAAAAGGCACCTGATACATCATGTCGCCGACAAAGCCGCGGTGATAGGTGCCATGATTGACGATATGCAGCACGATCTGCTCGCGGGTCATGACGCCTTCTCCTCCTCCGACAAATTCGAAATGAACGGCTTTCGCGAGATCCCCGTCTGACCAGGTGTCGACCATATCGACATACCAGCGGTCCATTTCCTGAACGGCTTCCCATAATTCGCCAATTGCGGGCGTATGGTCGGTGTTGCGGGCGGTGTAGCTGTGTTTCTTTCCTTGTAGATGATGCCTGAAAATATCATCCACCACATAAACGTGGTTCAGCGTATGCACCATGTTTCCGAACCGCGTCGGCCGCTGCCGAAGGGCTTCACCTTCCGGCAGGTCCATCACGCTTCTGAACGTCAACCCGTTCGCCCAGGCTTTGTAGCGTACCAGCATTTTCAAGGTATCTATTGCCGATGCGGTGGATGCGTGAACGGGGCTGAGCGGCGCAATATCCATGCTGAAACTCCTTCGTATTTTTGAACTTCAAAAACGATGATCGGGTTGATCCGGCGCTGTCGCGCCGGATCGGAAGCATTGTTGCCGGCCAACGATGAGAGGATGATCGGCACCTGTCCCGGATCGATAAATCCGGAGGCGAGGATCAGCGTGCCGTGGCCTTTTCCTGCAAAAGTCGGATAGCGAGATGCTGGAGCAGAATGATCGTCTTGGCATCGCGAATATCGCCGCGGGTGATCATGCGCATAGCCTCAGGCAAGGCGATTTCCAGCACATCGATGTCTTCGCCCTCGTCCGCTGAACCGCCGCCTGCCCCGACCTTATGTTTCTCGGCATATTCGCCATAGAAAAAGGCGAGATATTCCGTGACCGATCCGGGGCTCATATAGATATCGAACAGATGCATAAGTTCGGAAACCTCATAACCGGTTTCCTCGATCAACTCCGCACGCATTCGCGTCGCCGGGTCTGCGCCTTCCAGCAACCCCGCCGGTGTCTCGATCAGCGATTCCAGGCCGCCATTCAGGAGAACCGGCAACCGGAACTGACGGGTCAGCAGGACATTGTCGCTGGCAGGATTGTACAACAGGCATGTCGCCCCGTTGCCGCGATCATATGCCTCCCGGGTCTGCCGTTGCCAGCTTCCGTCCCTCAGCTGGAGTTCATATTCATACTTCGTCAGCCGCCCCCAATCATCAGCCAATACGCGTTCGGAAATAGGGCGGTAAACACTGCTATTCATCAAAGTCACCTCGTTTTCATCTGTCTTTCAAAGGCCGAGTAAACGGCCTTCGACATGCGTGCGCGTTTCGCCGCCGACCCATATCTGGCCGACATCATCGCGGGTAAGGTAGATACGGCCATGGCGGCCAAGGCGCGTTCCCTGCGCCGCGACATAGTCTTCGCCAACCACGCCCGTTGCGAACAGCCATTGCGCCAATGAGGCGTTGAGGCTTCCGGTGACGGGGTCTTCAACGATGGCGCCCAGATGATCGCTGAAGAAAGCACGAACCTCAAAAGCGGTCTCGCCGCCTTTCGCATGGGGGCCAACCACGCCGATATCGATGTGATGGGTCCAGCTGCGGGCCGGGGTGATGCCAAGCACCTTTTCGGCGGACGCCATCCTGATCCCGAGCCAGCCGGGACCATTGTCGATCCATGCCGCATCGATGACGTCGCAAGCCTCGATCCCCAAAAACTGCCGCGCATCCTCCAGCTCGGCGGGCGTCGGCGCGCCGGAACGGATAAGCGGCGGAGCGGCAAAAGAAAGCCGTCCATGCGAGCGCCGGATCGTGACCAGCCCGGCGCCGCATTCCTGAACAATCGCCGTTTCGTTCCCGGGCATGCCATTGGCGGAGAGCCAGGCATGGCAGCTGCCCAGTGTCGGATGCCCGGCAAAGGGCAACTCCCTGTCCAGCGAGAATATCCTGACCCGGTAATCAGCCTGCGGATGGGTGGGCCGCAACAGGAACGTGGTTTCGGAGAGGTTGAACCATCGCGTCATCAGCTGCATTTCATCCGTCGATAAGGCATCAGCACCGATGACGACCGCCAGCGGATTGCCGGAAAGCGGCCCGGAGCCGAATACATCGATCATATGGATAGCAAAACTCATGACATGGCTCTTTCAGTTGGGATTAATCGGCAACGCGGACGGACGGCCCGTCAGTTCTGCCAGAGAAGCAGTTTCAGCCCGGCGGCGGCAAATACCACGGAAAGCACGGATTCGATCCAGCGCCGCAATCTGGTATAGAGCGCAATCATCGAGGCGGTGGAAAAGAGAAGTGCATAGCTGCCGAACACGATAACGCCGAGAATGGCGCAGCCGCCAATGATCGCCGGCAACATGCCCGCAGGCGCGTCCTCGCGAAACCCCAGCGACATGATCGCTATCCAGGCCATGATGGCCTTCGGGTTTCCGATATGCATGAGAAGACCCTGCCGGTAGAGCGCCCGGTAGCGCGGCGTCGCGCGCCCGGTATCCACACTCACAAAGTCGGAGACCGGCTTCAGGGCCGACCTGCCCGCTCGAAAAGCCAGATACAGCAGGTAAACGCCGCCGAATATCTTGATGACGAAAAGCGCCTGGGCATAGGCGGCCAGCGCGGCCGACATGCCCGTCGCCGCCAGGATCGCCCAGAACAGCGAGCCGGTGATGACGCCAGCCGTCAAAGCAAGGGCGGGCAGACGGCCGTCACGCATCGCCGTTCCCATGATCGCCATGTTGCTCGGGCCCGGGCTGGCGGTGGCGACGATATAGGTGCCGTAAACGAGGGCGATCTGGCTGGCGATCATTCTGACTTTCTCCGGAAACAGGACAGGTTTCCCCAAGCACTATTGCTGGAGGTCTCCGCGATGCACGATGTGAACCTTGTTGCCGTCAGGATCACGCAGATAGGCGCCGAAATAGCCCTCTCCATAATGCGGACGCGGCCCCGGGCCTCCTTCGTCCGTGCCGCCATGCGCAAGGCCGCTGGCATGGGCCACACCCACCGCCTCTGTCGACGGCGCCAGAAAGGCAACCATGCCGCCATTGCCAACCGTTGCCGGTTCGCCATTGAAGGGCTGATAGACATAAAAACGGGGCAACGGGGATTGCGCCCTCACCCAGCAAAGCGCCGCAGGCCCGCCATCGGGGCTCACGGTTCGCCGCGTCAGACCGAGCGGGGCAAGCACGGCGTCATAAAAGCGTTCCGCCCGCTCAAGATCACGCGTTCCGACGGTTACATGGCTGAACATTTGATCCTCTAAGCGCGCCGGCAGGATGGCAGGCCGGCCGCCGTAAAGTGTGGATATCAATCAGCCTCGTCATAGCCTATGTTACACTTGCTGTTTATTGAAATAGTGTAACGTGACACTTTTATCGAAGGTATGAACGTGCTGCTGCAATCCCCCTGGACTCCCCGTCTTGCAGACATTGAGGCGAATGCCGCAGAACGGCTGGTGCTTGCCCTCGCCGACGACATCATCGAGGGGCGGCTGGCGGGCGGTGACCGCCTGCCAGCCCATCGCGATCTCGCGTGGAAACTGGGAGTGGGCCTTGGCACGGTGACAAAAGCCTATTCCGTTCTGGAACGGCGCGGGCTGACACGCAGCGTCAAGGGCCGGGGAACATTCGTGGCGATCCAGGAGGCGCATAACGACCGGCAGATTGATCTCTCGTCCAACGCACCCCCGGCCACGCTCAACGCCCGCATTCTCGCAAAGACGCTGACGGGGATCGCGCGCAGGATCGATGCGGATCATATCAATCTTTATGCCCCGCCCGCGGGGCATCTGGAACACCGCCGCCTTCTCGCCCGCTGGCTCGAAACGCAGGGTCTCACCATCGATCCGTCCCATCTGGTGCTGACGAGCGGCGCCCGTCAGGCGCTGGTCCTGGCCTTCGATCTCGCCTGCGGCCCCAAGGGCCTGCTCCTGACCGAACGGATCACCTATCCCGGCGCCATCGTGCTGGCCCGGCGGAAAGGTTACCGGATGCAGGGCGTCGAAATCGATGCCGAAGGCATGGTGCCGGAAGCGTTGGTGGCGGCGCTGGATGGCACCCCATCGAGTGACTGCACAGCAATCTATCTGACGCCGACCCTGCATAATCCGACAACCGTTACCATGGGGGCGGCGCGGCGGCAGGTCATTGCGGATATTTGCCGCCGGGCGGGCGTATGGATCATCGAGGACGGTGTTTATGCGGCATCCGCGGAAGCCTTGCCGCCGCTGACGTCATTGGCTCCTGAAATCTCGTTTCATGTGAACGGGCTCTCCAAGTCCCTTGGCCCCGGCTTGCAGATCGGCGTCCTTGCTTTACCAGCCGGTCTGCACGAAACCGCCGAAGACCTTCTGCAGGACATGCCGATGGCCCCATCCGCGCTCTCCTGCGCGGTGGTTGAGGACTGGCTGACCTCCGGCATCATCTCTTCAATCCAGCGGGATTTGCGCCACGAGGCCCAACGGCGCTCCAGCCTGGCCGTTTCCCTGCTCGGCACGAACCAGCTTGGCTCGCATCCCGATGCATACAACGTCTGGCTGCCAATGGAACACGACGCCGCCAACCGCTTCGCATTCGCCGCTGCGGCAATGCGCATCAAGTTGACCCCTCCGGAAGCCATGCTTGTTAATCCCGATGATCAGGCGAGCGGCATTCGCCTTTGCCTCGGCGGCCCGTCCTTCGACGATCTCACGGAAGCGCTGAAGCTTCTGGCTGGGCTGCTGAAACGCGGGACTTGACGCCATCAGGAAAAAAGCAACAGCACGAGAATTGAATGAAAGTGACCGTATATTATGAATGATCACCCGGACGAGGATGCATGGAACGCCTGGAGCCCTGCCGAATTGTCCCGGCGACTGGACGGTGTATCGAAACCATGGTGCGTTGTTGGCGGTTGGGCTCTCGACCTGTGGCTGGGCAGCAAGACACGCGAGCATGATGATCTTGAGTTCACGGTCCTGCGTGAAGATTTGGGCATCTTTCGCCAGCAGCTGGGTGACATGACGTTCTACACTGTCAACGATGGCGTTATCGAACCGCTACCGGCGGATCGGGATCCGGCCCCCGAGATTTTCCAGATCTGGGGCTTCGATCGCGCTGCCGGATGCTGGCGCGCCGATATGATGATCGAGCCGGGAACGAATGACACCTGGGTTTACAAGAGAAATCCGGAAATGACGCGGCCCCGTATCGAAATGGTGTCGCTGAGCGCTGACGGCATTCCTCACCTTAATCCCTCCGCCGTGCTTCTGTTCAAGGCGAAGCACAGACGCACCAAGGACGAGAAGGACTTCGCGAGAGCCCAACCAAGATTACCGCTCTCGGAACGACAATGGCTCAAAGACTGCCCCCCCCGCCTCCACCCGGGTCACGATTGGATACAGGCGCTGTGATCTCAGGCCGCCTTACGGTCGCCTCTTCCGAAATTCGACAATGGGAATTTCAGGTTCTAGGCGACTGAAATGCCCGCGTGATCCGTCGCAGCACGGCGTTCGCGTGATCGCCCGTGACCGCGGAGATCATTACCACATCCAGCTTTGAGAGCTGTGGGAGCAGGCCGTCCCTCACCTCCCGCAGACCGGCAGGCGCAACACTCCGCGCCAGCAGTGCGACGCCGATCCCGGCTTCGGCAGCCGCCCCTACCGCCGTTGCCCCAGTTCCAACGAATACCTCCCGCCATGCGATGTCCGCCGCCTCCAGCGCCCGAAGGGCCATGGCCCGCAAATTGCAGGGTTCGGGTTGCAGCACCAGCGGCACCGGCGCGTTCGAAGGCAGATCAAAATCCGCGCTGCAATACCAGCCGAAGCTTTCCTGAAACAGCAGCTCGCCATCCCGGCGGATATCATCATGCCGCAACACGACGATCGCGTCGAGCTCGCCGGCATCGTAGAGTTCAAGCAGGGTCCGGGTGCCGGCCGTGCGCAGATGAAGCGTAACGCTCGTCTCGCGCTCGCTGATCACCCGGAGTATCCGAGGCAGGTCGGCTCCAATCAAATGATGCGTGAAACCGATCGCGAGACGGGTCGGCTCCTGCCCAAAGACATCAAGCGCACGGCGGCCGGCCGCGACATAAGCACGCGCGGGCTCCAGAAAGCGTTCGCCGGCCGTCGTCAAACGCACCCGGCGCGGCGTCCGTTCGACGAGGCGATGCCCCAGCATGTCCTCAAGCCGGCGCAGGCGCAGGGAGATAGCGGCCTGTGATGTGTTCATCACGCCTGCAACCCGTGTGAACGACTGCAGTTCGGCAACAAGAAGAAAAGCCTCGACGGCCTCGGGATCCAATGAGCGCATGTTTTGCATAACAAGCTGTTATCGCTGAAATGTGCAAGCCCCTAATTCTATCTGATAGTCGCGAGCGCTATTGCCCGAAAACCCATGATAGGAGCTTTTCGTGTCGTCACAGATTTCCTCGCCCGCACCCGCCACCGACAGCCGGATCTGGGCAGTCCTTGCCGTGGCAGTCGCGACGCAAACCGCAGGCTCGTTCGTATCGCAGGGAATTTACATTCTCGTGCCCTTCTGGCGGGAAGCATTCGGTATTTCCCTCGCATCCGCATCACTGGCCGTGACCGTCATGAACGGTGTTCAGATCGTGACGATGTTCACGCTCGGCCGCGCCATCGACATTCACGGCGAGCGCCGCATCGTCGGCATTGCCATGCTCGGCATGGCGCTCGCGATGGCTTGCGCGGCGGCATTCGCAAACAGCCTGCCCGCGCTGCTTTTGTGCATCGCATTTCTCGGCGGCACCTATGCTGCGGTCCAACCGGGCGGCACGCGGGCGATCATGCGCTGGTTCCCCCCCGCCAAACGTGGCATAGCGACAGGGTTTCGGCAGGCCGCGGTTCCTTTCGGAACCATGATCGCAGCCGCCCTCCTGCCATTCATGGCGGTCCGTTACGGCTGGCACGCGGCGGCATGGCTCTGCGCCGGTGTTTCCGTTCTGGGCGCCGTACTCTTCTGGGGCCTCTATCGCGAAGGAGGCGATGTCGCCGCTAAAACCGAGCGCCCGCTTTCCCTGGGAAAACTTATCCACGAGGTCGGGCAGAATTCGAGCTTCTGGCCCGTATTGCGGCTTGGTATCGCCATGTCGGCATTTCAATTCACCCTCACCGCACACATCATCGGCTTCATGGCGGATGGGCTGGGGTTTGGCCTCTTTGCCGCATCGTCCATGTTTGCCGCAACACAGCTTGCCGGCATTCCCGGCCGGATTCTGCTGCCATGGCTCAGCGACCGCTTCCGGCCCGGACTGCGCACCCAATCGTTCGGCCTGGTATCCGTCATTGCCGCAGGCGCTGCCGCAATCCTCGCGGCTCTCCCCATCGGCACTGCGCCAACCATTGTCCTCTTCGTGCTCGCCGTGCTCGGAATATTCGGGATCGGGTGGTTTCCGCTTTACCTTCTGCAAATCGCCGAAAGTGCGCCGAAAGGTTCGATAGCATCGACAATTGCCTTCGCCTCCACCATCTGTTTGGGGGTCATGGCAATCGGCCCATACATATTCGGTCTTCTGGTCGATCATTTCGGCTATGGGGCAGCATGGTCCGCACTGATCATGCCTGTCGTTGTGACAGCGCTGCCCCTGACAATCTCATCGCCGCGCCTGCCGAAGGCTCAAATCGGCTCCTCGTGAAACGGGAGAGGCGCGGCGGCAATCGAGTGACATCTACCGTCTGGGAAACCTATGCGGCCGCCGCCTCGACACCCTGTTCGAAGTCGTGCAGATGAAGGGAGATTTCAAAGCCCCGGCGTTTCAGCCAATGGGCAACAACACGCGCGCGGGCGCCCAGCAGATCATCCACCAGAATGACCCGTGCTCCGCGCACGGCAATGGTGCGATAGGCAACGCCGAGAAGCTGGCCGCCTTCCGAGGAAATCGAACCTTTAAGGTGGGAGGCTGCGAATTCTTCCGGTGTTCTCACATCGAGAAAATAGGTCGTTCGCGCTGTGTCCCGCAGCCATGTCTCGGCCGTGGCTCGATCGATGAACTGCAGGTCGTCTTGCCGGGAGAAGGTCTCCAGACGCACCTTCGCGATATTTTTCGCATCATCGCTGGCGGACGGATATGTTTGCGAACGCCCCGTTTCCAGCTCAAACCCGTCATCGGTCCAGCCGCGCGTGCCATCGTGCAAATAGCTGACATCGTTTTCAACACCGGCGTCGATCAATGTCTGCGCCCCGAGGATTGCGCGGGGAAGGCCCGCGCAGGAAACGACAACCCTTGTGTCGGGTGACGGCACGAGGTCGGAAAAACGCAGCAGAAGTTCGGCACCGGGTACGCCGATGGCGCCCGGCACGTGCGCCTTTTCATATTCCGCTATTGTGCGGGTGTCGATGACGACAACATCCTCGCCGGCTTCCTGCCACGCCTTCAGTTCACGGGCGAAAACCACTGGCGTGTTCTTTTCACTTCTCACCTTCTGGACGAATGGAACGCCGGGAATATCGAATGTCGGCAGGGCGTCAAGGCCGCCCTCGATCCATGCCGGAATTCCGCCGCGCAGAAAGTGAATATCGCTCCAGCCCCTGGCGGCAAGCCGCTCCGCCCCCTGCTCTGCGCTTCCCTTGCCATCATCCACCAGAACGGTTCGCACGACAGGGCGCGGAATGAAACGGTCGATTTCCGCATCCAGCCTTTCAGCCGGAAGGTTGGTCGCAAACAATGGGGAAGCATATCCCACCTCTTCTGCAGGGCGAATGTCGAGAACGGCAAGTTCCTTGCCATCTGTCAGCCACTCGATGAGGCGGTCTTTGGTTACAGCATGTACGGACATTGCATATCCTCCTGACAAATTCTGGTTTCCACATCGGGTTTCAAGCGGTCGGATCGAGCCATAGGTCGCCGAAACTCCAGTTCAGCCCCTGCGCGCCGGTGACGTAGTTCCTGACGCGCCTGTGCGCCACGATCTGGCTTCCCGCCGCCACAAGATCGACGGAGGCGACGTCGTCATGGATGAGATGCTGGAACCTGCTCCAGGTCACCCAGCGCTTCTTCGCATCGGGCTCGATGGCCGCCGCCTCCAGAAGCGCATCCGCCTCCGGATTGGCGTAGTTGGCCGCGTTGGAAAAGGGCAGTCCGATCTTGAAATTCTTGCTCCAATAGGCCCGCTGGATGCCGAGCGACGGATCGAACGTGTTGGAAAGGGATTCCACAACCAGATCAAAGGCGCGGTCCGTGTAGACCGTCTTCAGATAGGTCGGCAGGTCGTATTTGCGGATTTCGACGGCAATGCCGATCTTTTCAAGCTGGCTGCGAAGGACGTCGGCAAAGCCGGGCGTCAGATAGGAATTGTAGGTCAACCGCACGGGAAAACGTTTGCCGTCTTCCTTGCGGGGATATCCCGCCGCATCGAGCAATTTTTCCGCTTCCCTGGGATCATAGGCATGAGCCTTGACGGATGCGTCATACCAGTTCGGCAGGGCGGTGCTGACGGGGCTCGGCGATATCTGCGCATAACCGAAGAGCGCCACATTGACGATTTCATCGAGGTTGATCGCCTTCGCAATGGCCAGGCGGACATCTTTCTTGCGGAAGATTTCATTATCGTAGTTGAAGAACAGCTGCTGCTGCGGCCCCGCATAAGCATAAGTGTTCGTGTCCAGGACGAGATCGGGGTTCTGCTTCAATCGCTCAAGGTCTGCGAGCGGCACCGGGTTGTCACCAATATCGACTTCCCCCGTCTCCAGCGCCACCGCCCGCGCGGCCGGGTCGGTGATGATGCGCAGAATGATGCGTTCGAGATAAGGTTTGCCGGCATCCCAATAATCGGGATTTCGTTCGAAGATCAGATGACTGCCCGGCGTCCACTCCGTCAGCCTGAAAGGACCGGTGCCAATCGCGGTCTGCAGTGTCTGGCCATCGGCCGGTTTCAGCTTTTCGAAAATATGCTTCGGCACGATCGGCGATTCCGAACTCGATTGCGCGGCAATCAGAAACGGCGCCGGTTTGGACAGCACGATAATGGCGGTCAGGGGATCCGGCGTCTCCACCGCCTCGACGTTCTGGTAGGTAATGCGGCCGCGCGGATGGGCTTCCTTCAGACGGAAAATCGAGAAGGCGACGTCTTCCGAGGTAAAATCCTCACCGTCATGCCATTTCACATTCGGCCGGAGTTTGAACGTATAGCGCAGGTGATCATCCGAAACGGACCATTCCGTTGCCAGCAAGGGCCGCGGATTGAGGTCGAAATTGAATGTCAGAAGACCTTCAACGATCTTCGGGCCGATCGCCTGCCCCGTGCCTGACGATGTGTTGATGGCGAAAAGTGCGTTGCCGGGATCGACACGATAGAGCAACTTGAGCGGGCCGCCGGAGAGGGGCCGGCTCGCATCGCCACTTGCGGCGAATAGCGAACCCGGCAGGGCCGTTCCTGCCGTTGCCAGAAGAAGCATTTTGTTGAACTGGCGGCGTCCTATCGTCATGAAAATCCCCGTTTGAAAACGTCGTTTCGATAGTGAAAGCATCGGGGCAAAGTGGCACGTTCTTAAGAAGAAAATTCTTCTCGACCATCAAAGAAAACATTTCTTGCAGAATTTTATTCCAATACGTATGCAGCCAGGCACCAAAATTTGTGCTGAATAATTGCGCTGCCTTGGACCGCCTTTGCGTTTCTTCCCAACATGGCGAGATAAAAGGAAATCTCGACAGCACGACTCCCGGACGTCTTATGGAAATGTTGTTTCCCTGAAAAATCGCCAATGAGTAAGACATTGCTCGGCACAGGCACCGGCAAAGCATATCAAGTGGAAGGCATCTCAACCTTTCCGACCTTCATCCGGGCCTGCCCCCACTCCCAACATTACCGAGCTACACACGATGACCCTGTCCAGTCCGATCACCAAACTGGAAATCCCGCAGCAGCGTGTTGAGGCCCGCTACGGAACACAGGCCGATTTTTCTCCGCCTTTCTGGAATGACACGATCGACGCCTTGCTGAACCATCGCACCGCCCGCGCCTATCTGCCGAAAGCTCTGCCGGAGGGCAGCCTGGAACTTCTGGTCGCAGCCGCACAATCTGCGCCCACATCCTCCAATCTTCAGGCGTGGAGCGTGGTGGCGGTGCAGGACAAGGAGCGCAAGGCACGTCTGGCGGGCTTCACGGGCGGCAACGCCCATATAAAGGATGCACCTGTTTTCCTCATCTGGCTTATCGACCTGAAGCGGCTGCGAACGGTCGCTTCCAACCACGGCAACAGCGGAGAAGGGCTGGATTATCTGGAAAGCTTCCTGATCGGCGCCATCGATGCGGCGCTGGCCGCGCAGAACGCCGTTGCCGCAATCGATTCACTCGGTCTCGGCTCCTGCTACGTTGGCGGCATTCGCAACAGGCCGGAAGACGTATCCCGCGAACTGAACCTGCCTCCCGAAACGATTGCCGTCTTTGGCCTCACCGTGGGTTATCCAGACCCGGCCGTGAAAACCGACGTCAAACCGCGCCTGCCCCAGTCATCCATCCTGTTTCATGAAACCTATTCGGAGGCCGCACGGGATGATCTTGATTCCTATGACGCGGTCTTGAAGACGTTTCAGGAAAAACAGGGCCTGCCGCAAAACGGCTGGACAGCACCCATTTCCCAGCGTGTCGAGAACGCCGCCGCGCTCAAAGGCCGCGCGGAACTGAGCCAGACATTGCGCCGTCTCGGTTTCGGCATCAAATAAACTGTGTTGCAGCTGCCGGCATCGAACGCAGACGCGCGCCTGGCTCGGCGATAACGGACCGCCTGCCAGGGGCAGCGCAATCTCTCCCGAAATCGCCGATTTCGGGAACTGATTTTCTACAAAATTAGTAGATATAGAATGACCGGTCTTCCTTCAAACTGCTCGCAGGCTTTACGATCTGTCCCAGAGTGCTTTTGAACCGTGTGTTACCGCGATCCTCAATTGCTATCCGCACAGAGCGCCGAACCTATCAGCAGCCAAGCTCTCCGGGAAATCCGGAGCGCGAAAAAGACAAGACGAGAAACGACAGATGCCACGTTACGTTATCATCGGCGCCGGTGCGGTGGGCGCGAGCCTTGCAGCGCAGTTCGCACTCTCCGGCATTGACTATGCGCTTTTCGGACGGGGCGCCCAGATCAGCCATATCAGGCAGCATGGCCTCACCTTTCAGCGCCCCTCGGAGACGCGGCAGATCGATTTGAGGGTTTTCGACCTGACAGATATTCCGGAATTGACCCCGGATGATGTCCTCCTGCTCACCGTGAAAGCGCAGGATGCCGTCAGCGCGCTCGCCTTCTGGTCCTGGCAAAGCGTCTCGAACACAACGACACCGGCGGCGGCAAATCTTCCGATCGTAACTTTTCAAAATGGACTGGCGACCGAAGCAAATGCCCTGAGAACATTTTCCAGGGTCTATGGCGCAAGCATTCTGACCCCGGCGCGGTTCACCGAAACCGGCAAGGTGGTGGTTGGCGGCGAGCCGCAATTGGGCATCGTGACAGTCGGGCGCTTTCCGCTCGGGCAGGATGACGTGACCGCGCAGGTCACGGCAGACCTGAACAGGGCGGGATATCTTGCCGAGCCAAGCGACGATATCCGCCGATGGAAAGCAGCAAAGCTCCTTCACAACGTTCGCAATGCTCTGGAACTGTTCGACGGTCCGGCCGATCTGAACGACAGGATCAGCGCGGCTTTGGTGGATGAGGCCCGCCATGTGCTGGAAGCGGCAGGCTACACCCTTGCCTCGCCTTCCGAGCGAAGCCTCGACATCTCGAACTGGCGGGTTGCGCCGAACAGCGGAATTCACCCGGGCCAGCAATCGACCTGGCAGAGCTTCAGGCGCGGAGCCTCGAGCGAAGTGGATTTCCTCAACGGCGAAATCGTTCTGCTGGGCCGGATTCACGGCGTTCCGACGCCCTATAACGAAGCCGTGCAAACGCTTGCCGGAAAGCTGGCACATCAGGGCGGGTTTTCAAAGCCGCTGCCGCTCGATGCGATCACGTCTCTCATCGCCGCCCCGGACCGGGCGGCGCATGCCAGTCCTGCCGTCACTTCATGACCGGCAATCCGTATCAGCACGACTTTTGAAACGACAGTGTGAAACGATAATGCGAGAAGCCATATCAGACCATATCCTCACCGCCGCTGGCACACTCTTCTATCGCGAGGGCATCCGGGCCGTCGGCATAGATCGTATCATCGAAGAAGCGAATGTGGCGAAGGCGACGCTCTATCGGCATTTCCCGTCGAAAGATCATCTCGTTGCAGCCTATCTGGAGGCGCGTCACGAGCGGGTAATCCATTCGCTCCAGAAAGTGCTGGATGCCGACATGGCTCCGAAGGAGCAAATCCGGTTGATCTTCGAGCAACTCCACGAAAAGGCCGATAGCCCGGATTTTCGCGGCTGCGCCTTCGCTCTTGCGGTTGCGGAACATGGCGAATCCGAACGCGTCGTGGTCGTTGCGCGTGCCCATAAGGCGAAGGTCAGGGACGTGTTTGCCGCTGTCCTGGCAAGAGCCGGCAGCACGGTGGAGATTGCCTCTGCCCATCTGTCGCTTCTCTACGAAGGGGCACTGGCAACCGTCGCCGTCGGACGCGATCCCAAAGCAGTGCTGATTGCGCGAGACTGTGCTCTCTCCGTCTTCGACACGGCCGCCGCCTCCACCAATCAACCCAACTGAAAGCAGCAGATAATGACAAAGACGATCGATTATTTCTTCAGCATCGGCTCCCCCTGGGCCTTCATCGGTCTTGAACCGTTTGCTGTGCTGGCGAAAGAACAGGGTGCCACGATCCGCCCTCATGTCATTCCGCTGATCGAGGAGAACGGCGGCATTTATTCACGAAACCGGCCGGAGGCCAGACGCGCCTACTGGATCAGGGATCTGAAGCGCTGGGCGGCATTGCGCGGAAAAGTGCTCAATTTCGACAATCGCGCCGCTCTCTCGGATCCCGCACCCGCCGGCCTGATAGTCGCGGCGGCGATTGAAACGGGCGATGACTGGCTCAAGCTGGCGGTTGCGCTTCAGGAGGCCTTCTGGGTTCGTGGTGAAGACATCGGCAATGCAGATGTCCGCCGGGCCATTGCGACAGCTGCAGGCTTTGATGCTGCAGCGCTCGACAAACACGGCCAAAGTGATGCGGTCGCAGCATTGCAAAAGGCCAGCTTCGAAGCCGCTAGGGCAGCCGGCGTGTTCGGCGTGCCGACCTATCGCTATCAGGATGAACTCTACTGGGGGCAGGACAGCCTTCCATTCCTCGAGCGTCATCTCAGGGGCGAAAAGCTCGCCGCCTGATATCACCGCCAGATGGCGGAGACAGTCTGGCGTTCCGCCGGGCGCGCGCTTCGCCCTTGATGTTTGCAAGTTTGTCGTAGCATTCCGCTGCCAGTCTCCCACGGAATCTTCTTATGCCTGACCTGTCCCCTTCTCTCATCCAATCCCTAGGGTACCTCCTCGGGGAGCGTCTTTCAACCTCCCTGGCACTGCGCGAGCAGCATGGGCGCGGCGAAGCGCATCATGCAGCCGTGTTTCCCGACGCGGTCGCTTTCGCTGAAACCACCTCCGAAGTATCCGAGATCGTGCGGCTATGCGCAGCGGAAGGGGTGCCCGTCATCGCTTTCGGCGCCGGCACCTCGCTCGAGGGGCATTTGACGGCTGTCAATGGCGGGGTCTCGATCGACCTTTCGCGGATGTCGACGATAACCCGTATCAGCAGTGAGGATCTGGATTGCACGGTTGAGGCCGGCGTCACGCGGGAGCAGTTGAACACATATCTGCGCGACATGGGATTGTTCTTTCCCATCGACCCTGGCGCAAACGCCTCGATTGGCGGCATGGCCGCAACCCGCGCTTCCGGCACCAATGCCGTCCGCTACGGAACGATGCGGGAAAACGTGCTCGGGCTGACTGTGGTGCTGCCGACCGGTCAGATCATCAGAACCGGCGGTCGCGCCAGAAAATCTTCCGCCGGATATGATCTGACGCGGTTATTTGTAGGCTCGGAAGGAACGCTGGGGATCATCACCGAAATAACGCTTCGTCTCTACGGAATACCGGAAACCATCTCGGCGGCGCTCTGCTCTTTCGAGAGCGTCGAACAGGCGGTGGCATCAGCCATTCAGGTCGTGCAGCTGGGCATCCCGGTCGCCCGCATGGAGCTTATGGACCGTGGCCTGATCAGGGCCGTCAACGCCTATTCCGGGCTGGACCTGAAGATCGAGGACACGTTGGCTTTCGAGTTTCATGGCTCACCCGCCGGCGTTCAGGAACAGGTCGACATGGTATCCGCCATCGTGGAGGAACATGGCGGCAAGGATTTCGAGTGGGCCAATGCACCCGAAGAACGCAATCGACTCTGGAAAGCGAGACATAACGCGTTTTACGCCGTCGTATCGCAGAGGCCAAACGCCAAAGGCTGGTCATCGGATGTCTGTGTCCCGGTCTCACAACTCAGCAATTGCATATTAAAGACCCGCGAACTTCTGAAGGATTGCAGCGTGCCGGCGGCTATCCTCGGCCATGTCGGCGACGGCAATTATCATGTTGTCTTTGCGGTCGATCCCGACAATGCGGAAGAGCTCGGCGAAGTGGCGGCCATCAACAAGAAGATGGTGCAATATGCCCTCTCCATCGGCGGCACCTCGACCGGCGAACACGGCGTCGGCACCGGGAAAATCGCTTATCTGCGCGAGGAACATGGCGACGCGGTTGATCTGATGGCGCTCATCAAACATGCGGTCGACCCTGCCGGCATCATGAATCCGGGGAAAATCCTGCCGAAATAGAATTGCCACGTTGCAATCCATGATCGTGAGGCCATGCGATGAATCCCTTCAAGACTCACAGTTCCCACTGGGGTGCATTCTCCGGACGCTTTGCAAATGGGCGACTGGAGATAGAACCCCACCCCGGTGACCCGCATCCATCACCGCTTCTGGGCAATCTTCCAGCGATTGCCGACAGCCCCGTTCGCATCAGACGGCCTGCCGTCCGGCGGGGCTGGCTTGAACGCGAGACCGGCCACGCGCAGCGACGCGGCGCTGACGATTACGTCGAGGTCAGCTGGGCCGAAGCGACGAAGCTGGTCGCGGATGAGCTGAAACGGGTCTATGACGATCATGGCCCGAGCGCCGTGTTCGGCGGCTCCTATGGCTGGTCGAGTGCCGGCCGGTTTCATCACGCACAAAGCCAGATTCACCGCTTTTTGAACGTCCTTGGCGGATATGTCCGGTCCGTCAACACGTATAGTTCCGGCGCTGCCATGGTCATAATCCCCCATGTGCTTGGACCGTATGACAGCTTCGACCGCAAGAGCGTGACCTGGGACGCGATCGAACGCAGCAGCGAGCTGGTGCTCGCCTTCGGTGGAATGGCGATCAAGAACGCCGATGTCCACGGTGGAGGGATCAGCACGCATTCCGTCCGGCAGAAACTGGCCGGCGCGAGCGCTCGCGGTGCACATTTCACATTCATCAGTCCGTTGGCAGACGATTTTCCGGGTGATTTGAATGCCGAGTGGCTTCCCATTATTCCCGGTACGGACGTGGCGATGATGCTCGGGCTTGCTCATGTCCTCGTCGCGGAAGGACTGCACGACCGGGCGTTTCTGGAGCGTTATACGGCTGGATATGATCGGTTCGAGAACTATCTTCTTGGCAGGGAGGACGGCCAGCATAAAAACCCCGAATGGGCGGCCGCGATCTGCAACATCGCCCCGGAGACGATCCGCAAGCTGGCGCGAAAGATGGCCGGTTCCAGAACCCTGATCACGGTCAGCCATTCGCTGCAGCGGGCCGATTATGGCGAACAGCCGGTGTGGATGGGCATTGTCCTTGCCGCCATGCTTGGCCAGATCGGACTGGACGGCGGCGGATTTTCCTATTCCCTTGGCGCATTGGGCAATATCGGCAAGAACCTTCTCGCCGTTCCCTTGCCAACGCTACAGCAATTCAAAAATCCCGTGCCGGACTATATTCCCTGTGCGCGCATCGCCGATATGCTGCTTAATCCCGGCACCGAGTTTCATTACAACGGAAACGCACTCCGCTATCCCGATATCCGGCTTGTCTATTGGGCGGGTGGCAATCCATTTCACCATCATCAGGATATCAACCGGTTGCGGGCCGCTTTCCGGCGTCCCGAAACGATCATCGTCCACGAGTCGGCCTGGACCTCGACCGCGCGACATGCCGATATCGTGCTGCCCGCCACGACCACGCTTGAGCGTGACGACATCGGCGCCGCCGATCGCGATCCCCTGATGATCGCCATGAAGCGCCTGATCGCCCCTGTCGGCGAAGCACGCGACGATTATGAGATATTCGCTGGGATTGCGCGGGAACTTGGCAGGTCCGATGCCTTTACCGAAAACCGCAACAGCAGAGAATGGCTCGCCTTCCTGTACGAAACGACCCGTCAGGCGCTTGCGGCGGGCGGCCACGACGCGCCCGATTTTGAAACCTTCTGGGAGCGGGGGGAACTGCTTCTTCCGGTTAAACCCGACGATGGTGGCCCGGCGCGCGCTTTCCTTGAGGGTCCCGGGACGAAGCCGCTGCCGACACCCTCAGGAAAAATCGAGATCTATTCCGAAACGGTCGAGGGTTTCGGTTATGAGGACTGCAAAGGTCATCCGCGCTGGTATCCCCCAAGAATGGAGACGCCCGATGACGCCCGCCTGCATCCCCTGTACCTCGTCTGCAATCAGCCATATCAACGTCTGCACAGCCAGCTGGACTATGGCGATTTCAGCCGTTCGACCAAGATCAGGGATCGGGAGCCTGTCCGCATCCATCCGGCCGATGCCGCGGCCCGCGGAATATCTGACGGCGACGTCGTCAGGCTTTTTAATGCGCGCGGCAGCTGCCTCGCTGGCGCCATCGTCAGTGAGGACGTCATGCCGGGGGTGATGCAGCTTGCCACCGGCGCATGGTTCGAGCCGCAGGATTCCGCTGACGACAATGCCATCTGCATCCATGGCAACCCCAATATCCTGACCCGCGACATCGGCACTTCGAAACTGTCTCAGGGTTCGACCGGCCAGATCGCCAGGGTGGAGATTGAGCTTTTTACCGGTGATTTGCCGCCGGTCAGGATTTTCGAAGCCATGACATTTGCCCTGCGTGACACGGCATCTTCGGCGCCGGGCCATCCTCAATCACCGGCGTGAGACGGCAATTTAAGGGCGTCTGAAACACCAATCCAAACTGTCGGCAAAATGGCGATAAAATAATTCACTAAATCGATAGAAAAAGAACAACCAGTCTTTCTCCCTCACGCCTGACTGCTAGGTTATGGGCAAGATGAACACCGCAACGAGGGACCGCGTCATGACTGGAATATGTAGAAGCGGGCGCGCTCCTCAGCCAAGCAGGCTTCCAGAAGCCGCTCGCTAACCCCGCGACGCCCAACCCGATCATCAATGAACTCCAGCATTCTCCCGCCCGGCTGAAAAGCCGGTGCGGCAACGGTTTGACGTGCGTTGTACCGATGGCAGCAGCAGTAGTCCGTCCGCAGGAGATGCAGAAATTGCAACGAAAAAAACTTTGAATTTATCAGGATCATACCATGACAAAACGTTCTTTCTCATTCTCCCTGTCGCGTCGCCGGCTGCTTTTCACAGCCTCCTTGGCGGCCTCGGCCTCGCTGTTTTTATCGACAGTGGCACCTCTAAGCGCAGTGGCGGCGGATACGCCGCGCGATGGCGGTGACATCACGTTTCTGATCGATTCACTGGGCGACACGTGGATCCCCAACAACAGCGCCATCTCCAGTTTCCAGGGCCACATCTGGGGTCATGTTACGGATAAGCTGCTTTACGTCGATGCCGAAGGCAAGGTCAGCCCCTGGCTTGCCGAACGCTGGGAGCAGAACGACACCGCAACGGAATTCACCCTGCACCTCAAAAGCGGCGTGACTTTCTCCGACGGCGAACCGCTTGATGCGAAGGCCGTCGTCGCCAATCTCGACATCTGGTATGCCGGCCGCAAGAACGAGGGGATCAACCCGATCGGCCTTTTCCCCAAGACCTATGATCGCGCGGAAGCGGTCGATGCCACGACGGTCAAGGTGTTCTTCAAGAAGCCGACGCTCGGTTTCATTCCGACCCTTGGCTATCACGGTTCCATCCTGGTCTCCCCCAAAAGCATCGCCCAGCCTGCCAGCCAGCAGGCAGACCTCAGCAAGACCGCCGGTAGCGGACCTTATGTGGTGGAGTCCTGGAAAGAGGGTGACCATGTCACTCTCGTCAAGCGCAAGGACTATAATTGGGGGCCCGCCGTAGTCGGCCATACCGGACCCGCCTATCTCGATACCATCACCTACAAGCTGGTGTCGGAACCATCCCTTCGCGTCGCTTCGGTTCAGTCCGGTCAGGCGGACGTCGCCTATAACGCCTCGCCCCAGGAGCTGAAATCGCTCAAGGAGGAAGGCTTTACCGTCGCGACGCCGCGTTATCTCGGCTTCGTCAACGGCTGGGCGGTCAACACCAAGCTTCAACCCTATGATGATGCGAAGGTGCGTCAGGCACTCCAGGCAGGCATCAATCGCCAGGAAATCATCGACACCGTCTATACGCAGGACTGGAAGCTTGCGACGTCGTTCATCCAGAGCAACGTCCCCGGCGCGACCGATCACAGCGATCTCCTCGCCTACAATCCGGACAGGGCGGAGAAGCTTCTGGACGAAGCCGGATGGGCCAAGGGCGCGGACGGCGTTCGGGTGAAAGACGGCAAGCCGCTGGAATTGACGATCCATTCCAATCCCTATCTGGCAACTTCGAAATCCGTCGATGAGCTGATTGCCCAGCAGCTTGGCAGGCTCGGATGGAAGGTCAACATCAGGGCTTATGATGTCGTGACCTATGGCGAGAAGGTCAAATTCGGCGGCGCCGCAGTTCCCGCATATGAAGTCACGCGCAGCTTCATCGATGCCGGCACGGTCGCCAGCATCCTGACCAACGCCAACAATGGCGAGAACTGGTTCGCGCTGGATGAGCGTGATGCAAAGCTCAACGACCTGCGTGACAAAATCGCCGGCGCGGGTTCGGTCGAGGAACGAAAGCCTCTTCTGGACGGCCTGCAAAAATACGTGCTGGAACAGGGCTATTTCATACCACGCACCCAAATCGTCCAGCGCATTTACGTGCAATCGCCGAAGCTGAAGGGCGAAGTCTATAACGGCGTCGCTTACGCCAGCTACTACACAGCGTTCATTGCCGAATGAGGCCAGCGCCCACCAAGTAACGTCAAGGAGGTGACGGCATGAGCAATGCCTACCTAACCTACGCCGCAAAGCGGCTCGGCCAGGCGATCGTCGTCATCCTTCTGGCCTATGTCTTCACCTTCGTGGTCGTCAGCGTCCTGCCTGGCGACCCGATCACCAGCGTTCTGCGCAACCCGCAGAACGGTTTCACCGAGCAGGAAATCGCCGAAATCATTGCTGCACAGGGGCTGGACAGGCCGATCATCGTGCAGCTCTGGCACTCCCTGTCGGCATTCCTGACGGGCGATCTCGGCATCTCCATGCGCTCCAATCGACCCGTCGCGACCCTGATCGCCGAGGTGCTGCCATCGACGCTGGTTCTGGCCTCCGCCGGGCTCACGGTTGCGTTGATCCTCGCATTCGCCGTTGCCTATGGCACACAGGTCGTGCCGAAACGATATGGGCAGGGGCTGCTGCGGGCATTCCCTTCGCTGTTCCTGTCGACGCCCAATTTCGTCATCGGCCTGTTTCTGATCCACCTTTTCGGTTTTCAGCTCCGGCTGTTCCGGGTCATCGAACCCGACAGCTTCTGGGCGACGCTGTTTGCGGCGATCACCATCGGCATACCGTTTTCCGCGCAGATCGCGGAAGTGCTGATCGCCAATCTCGATCATGAAGCGGAACAGGATTACGCGGCGGTTGCCCGCAGCCGCGGCATCGGGCCGAAACGGCTTTTCACTACACATCTGCTCAAGCCCGCTTCGCTACCGGTGGTGACCGTTATCGCCCTTACCGTGGGCGAGCTTCTGGGCAACTCGCTGATCACGGAAACCGTGTTCGGCCGTACCGGTATCGGCAGTCTCGTCCAGCGCTCCGTCAGCACGCAGGACCTGCCCGTCCTGCAGGCCATTGTCTCGCTTGGAGCCGTGGTGTTCGTCGTCGTCAACCTCATCGCCGATCTTCTCTATCCGCTGCTCGATCCACGGGTGAAAATTATCGTTGGCCGGAAACGCCGTCTGGCAACCATCGACGACACGCCGCTTGGCCTTGAAACGGGGGCCAAACCATGAGCCTTATCTCCAGCCCGGTTTCCGGCAGCAACCCGTTCGAGAAGCTGAGAGCTCTCAACATTACTTCAACGGTTGCCATTTCCCTCCTCGTCATCGCAATCGTCGTCGCCTGGTCGATTGCGCCGCAACTGTTCACCAGCCAGAGCCCGATCAACGGTGTCCCGGCCGACAAGCTTCTTGCGCCCAGTTTTGCGCACTGGTTCGGCACGGATCATCTCGGGCGCGATCTCTATACACGGGTCGTTTATGGCACGGCTTCATCCGTATCGAGCGCTTTGGTCGCTGTCGTCATCGGCGTCTTCATCGGTGGTGTGATCGGTTTGCTCGCCGGATTTTTCGGCGGCTGGGTGGATATCGTCTTTGCGCGTTTTGTCGACGTGCTGCTCTCCATCCCGAAGTTCCTGCTCGCGGTCATCATCGTCACGGCCATCGGCTTCGAAACGATCAATGCGGCGATTGCGACAGGCATATCGGCCATCGCCTTCTTCGCCCGCGTGGCGCGCTCCGAGGTTATCAAGACACGTCAGGCGACCTTCGTGGAGGCATCTTTTCTCTCGGGTGGCTCGCGCGGCTACATCGTTCTCAGACACGTCCTTCCAAACGCATCCCGCTCGATGCTGCCGCTTGCCGTGCTGCAATTCGGCGAGTCCATTCTGGTGATCGCCAGCCTCGCCTTCCTCGGCTACGGCGACCCTCCGCCTTCTTCCGACTGGGGCCTGCTGATTTCAATCGGCAAGGACTACCTCAAATGGCCCTGGCTCGTTTATGCGCCCGCGTTCGTTACGATCGTGACCGTCCTCTCTGTCAACAGGATCAGCCGATGGCTTCGCAAATCGCACTGAAAACAGCGCCAATCCTTCCCGAGATCGTGGCTGCGTCTCCACAATACGCAACACCCCTTCTCAAGGTCGAAAATCTTGCCGTGTCCTACGGACGGCAGGAGGTCGTCCACAATATCGGCTTCGAAATCGGACGTGGTGAAAGCCTCGCCCTCATCGGAGAATCCGGTTCTGGAAAATCGACCATTGCGAAAGCCGTGCTGAGGCTTCTCCCCACCGGTGCAAACGCCACGGGCCAGGTTGTTTTCGACAGGCAGAACATTCTCGCATTGCCAGAACGCCGCTTCAGGCCGTTTCGCGGCCGTGAAATCGGCTTCGTGCCGCAGGATCCCGGCAACTCTCTCAATCCTGTGAGAACAATCGGCTCCCAGGCGCTGGAAGCGGCAGCGCTGACGGAAGAGACCAATCCAGCGATCCGCAGGACACTTATTCTCGAAACCTTCGCCAAGGTGGGTCTCGACAATCCGCAACGGGTTTACGATTCCTATCCGCACCAGTTGTCCGGAGGGATGCTGCAGCGCGTGCTGATCGCTCTGGCAATATTGCCGCGCCCTGCACTGCTGGTGGCGGACGAACCGACCTCGGCACTCGACGTAACGATCCAGAAGCGCATCCTCGATCTCCTCTCCCGTCTTCGGGATGAGCTGAACATCAGCCTCCTTCTCATTACCCACGATCTCGCAATAGCGGCCGAAAGGGCGGATAATCTCGTCGTGCTGAAGAACGGCGTCGTGCAGGAGAAAGGCAGGACGTCCGCGGTTTTTTCCTCCCCTTCCTCACCCTATGCCAAAAAACTCCATGGCGACGTCCCCGCGCTCAACCCGGAGCGCTATGCCAAATTCCGCGATCCGGGGTTCAGCCTCCTTGATGGCGACAAATCGCCAAAGATCGCCGTCAGCGGCGTCACCAAACGCTTCACTGTCGATGGCAAAACCCTGACTGCGGTGGACGATATTTCGTTTACGGTTCCGGCGGGCACGACCCATGCCCTCGTTGGCGAATCCGGCTCCGGCAAGACGACGACGATCCGCCTGCTGCTGGGGCTCGAAGAGCCGGAAAGCGGCACGATTACGGTTGCCGACGAGACCGTCACGAACAAAAACCGCGCTTCGCTGCGGTCCGTATGGCGGCATCTTCAACTGGTTTACCAGAACCCGTTTACGTCCCTCGACCCGACGTGGAAGGTGGGGCAGCTTGTTCGTGAACCACTCGACCGCTTCGAGATCGGGACGCCGAAAGAGCGATCCGAACGCGTACAGGAAGCTCTCGCGAATGTCGGCTTGAGCGAGCACCTCCTGGAGCGTAAACCGTCGGCCCTGTCCGGCGGGCAGCGTCAGCGTGTGGCAATCGCCCGTTCGCTGGTCCTCAAACCGGATGTGATCGTGCTGGACGAACCCACATCCGCACTCGATGTCAGCGTTCAGGCGGATATCGTCGAGGTTCTGCTGTCGCTACAGGCGAAGCTCGGCCTGACCTATGTTTTCGTTTCGCACGACCTCGCCCTCGTCCGGCAACTTGCGCACAGCGTTTCGGTGATGCAGCGGGGACGCATTGTCGAACATGGAGCCGTCACCGAGATATTCGCCAATCCGAGACACGAATATACCGCGTCGCTGCTGAACTCTATCCCGTCGGGCATTGCCGGAACGGTTCGCGCTCCCGCTGTCCAGCGCGCTCTGCGGAAGGAGCAACTCGCATGAATATTGCAGCAGCTTCCCGCGACCTTCCCGCGTTGTTTCGGCCGAAACAGCGGCTGGGTTTCAATACGCGCGTGTCGTTCAACGACGATGACGGTCCGGCACAGGGGCTGCGACAGGGCATAGAGCTGTTCAGGCAGGCGGAAAGGCTGGGTTATCAGTCAGGCTGGGCCTATCAGCGTCACTTCGACCACTATCTTTCTTCCCCGTTACCCTTCTTTGCGGCAGTCGGCCAGCATACGCGGCACATCACACTTGGTTCCGCCGTCATCCCGATGCGTTATCAGGACCCCATCCTTCTGGCTGAGGCGGCGGGAACAACCGACCTCTTGATCGGCGGTCGGCTTGAACTTGCCATTTCGACCGGGACCAACGGCGCGTTCGATGCCGTTTTCGGAACCGTCGATACCGATGCCCGCACAGAGGCAAAGCGACGCCAGTCGCGTTTCCTCGCCGCCATTGCCGGTGATGTTTTGCACACTGTTACCGAGCGGGACATTGGTGCACCTCCGGGAGCCGAGTTGCGGGTGACCCCTCATAGCCCAACCTTGCGCAGCCGTATCCGACAAGGCTCCGCCAGCCTCGATTCAGCAATACAGGCCGCCGAACTTGGGATTGGCCTGATTTCCGGGACCGTCCTTCACGATCAGGCAGAAGGCGAGACTTTCGGTCAATATCAGGCGCGGATCATTGATGCCTATCGCACCCACTGGCTCCGCATCTGGAAGACGACGCCACCCCCGGTCGCTGTTGCCGCTTCCATTCTCGTTGGCACCACCCCGGAGCTGCGTGAGAAATACGCGGCTTACGACCTTGAGCGTCGCACGGTGGGAATTGCCGCCTCACGCCCGAAGGGTGCGCTGGCCCCTGCCGGCCCGCCTGTTGGCGCGCAGATTTCCCCGGTCTTTCAAGGTACACCGGAAGAAGTCATAGAGGCGGTTTTGAGCGATCCGGGACTGGCGGCCGCAGATGAGCTCGTTCTTTTTTTGCCTCCCGCTTTCGGACTGTCCGAAAACATACGACTGCTCACCGATCTTGCGACGACAGTTGCTCCATCTCTGGGGTGGAAACCTGCTCCCGATCACGAAGGGCCGGAACGGGCGGCAATCTAAGGTTCTAGACCATCAGGATAGTCAGGCAATATTTTCTACATATTCCATAGAAATAGAAAGACCTGTCTTCCTCATATGCCACGCCGGCTTTAGCTTTTACCCGACACTCAGAAACACCAAGGAGCTCCCATGGCTGCGGAATTCATCAGCGTCAGCTTTCCCAACGAGTCCAATGATCTGAACCCCATCCCTGATGCTCCGGTCGATCCGCTGTTCCTGGAACGTTATGCGCGTGCACTGGACGACTATGGGTTCAACTACACGCTCATTCCCTATTCCTCCTCTTCGTTCGATCCCTTCACGCTGGGCGCCACCGTGCTCGCGCATACGAAGAACATCAAGATCATCGTCGCGCTCCGGCCCAACACCGTTTATCCGACGGTTGCGGCCAAGTCCCTCGCCACGCTCGACCAGTTGAGCGGCGGTCGCGTCGTCGTCCACTTCATCGCAGGCGGAAGTGACGAGGAGCAGGCGCGCGAAGGAGATTTCCTCAACAAGGAAGAGCGTTACGAACGCCAGGAAGAATATATCCGCATTCTCCGCCTTGCCTGGAGTTCAACCGAGCCCTTCGATTTCGACGGCAAATATTACCAGTTCAAGCAGTTTCGCAGCGCCGTGCGTCCCACCAACGGTCTTATCCCGATTTCGCTCGGCGGTTCGTCAGATGCCGCCTATCGTATCGGTGGCTCGCTGTGCGACATTTTCGGGCTCTGGGGCGAGCCGCTGGCTGAAACCAAGCAGCAGATTGACCGCATCTATGCCGAAGCCGCAAAAGCAGGCCGAACCGATCGCCCGCGCATCTGGGTTACCTTCCGGCCAATCGTGGCTGAAACAGACGAACTGGCCTGGGATAAGGCGCACAGGGTTCTCGACCGTCTGAACGAGAACCGTCAGAGGGGCCTTTCGCGCGCGCCGGTCAACGCAACACCACCCGCCAATATCGGCTCCCAGCGCCTGCTCGATATCGCCAAACGCGGCGATGTCCATGACCGCGCGCTCTGGTATCCGACCGTCACCGCGACCAATGCAAGCGGCGCAACAACCGCTCTGGTCGGATCGCCGCGCACAATCGCCGACTCCATTCTCGACTATATTGATCTCGGCGCCGATCTGATTTCGATCCGTGGATATGACAATTACAATGATGCCGTCGACTACGGACGATACATCCTGCCTCTCGTCCGCGAGGGCATTCGCGAACGTGAAGAGGCAAAGAAGAAGGCAGCCGCCTGATCACGGCAGTCCGGCCACGCCGTCGGACCTGCCCACCTCTTCCTCCAAGACCGGGATCATCCATGCCCGCAACGGATGATCCCGCCTCTCGACTTCCAGAAAGCCGTTATCCGCATGTCTTACGATCCCACCGCACTTGACGCCGCTGTGCGCGCCCTTTCCGAAGCCGCACCGGATGCGGATCAGACCGGTCAGTTTCCCTGGACCGGCATTCGCGCCGTTCATCAGGCCGGACTTCTTGAGAGCACCGTGGCCACGCGTTACGGCGGCCCGGGAGGAACCTTGAGCACCGCGGCCCATATTCTGGCGGCACTTGGGCGCGGCGATCCCTCCGTGGCGCTCATCAGCGCAATGACGATCTTCACCCATCTGGGACAGGCGGCGAAGGATCATTGGCCCGACGGTCTTTACAGGGACCTTCTTTCCAAAGCCAAAGATCGGCCACTGCTGCTGAACGCCGCCCGTGTGGAGCCGGAACTGGGCTCGCCGGCGCGCGGCGGACTGCCGGCCACGCGTGCGCGCCGGACGGCAAATGGCTGGTCGATCACGGGCCGCAAGCGCTTCGTGACGGGCGCGCACGGCCTCACCCATTTTCTCGTCTGGGCGCACACCGACGAGGCTCAGGCGCGGGTCGGCACGTTTGTCGTGCCTAACGGCCTGCTCGGCATCAGGATTATCGAGAACTGGAAGAGCCTCGGAATGCGGGCGACCGGTTCGCACGATGTCGAATATACCGAGGTTGAAATCCCGGCAGAAAATGTGCTGGAACTCGTTGATCCCTCCGTTGCCCAGCAGGATAATCGCAGCCATGCGGCAATGACGCTTGCGCTGACCGCAATCTATCTCGGCGCAGCCGAAGCGGCTCAGGAAGCCTTCATCCGCTTCGCGCATGAACGT
This sequence comes from Agrobacterium tumefaciens str. B6, assembly GCF_001541315.1. Classification (GTDB taxonomy): domain Bacteria; phylum Pseudomonadota; class Alphaproteobacteria; order Rhizobiales; family Rhizobiaceae; genus Agrobacterium; species Agrobacterium radiobacter. The sequence goes on from NZ_LMVK01000015.1 coordinate 71,745, forward strand.
GTGCCCGCCAATCTGGGCCATCCCATTGCGCGGACAGAACGCTTTGTCACGCTTTCGGGTGAGATCGACCTTCTGGTCTCCGGCGCCCGGCAGATCATCTTCGGCGCGCTCACAGGCCATATTGGCGATGCCGAACACCTGATAAGGGCCCGGCTCCTCGCCGGCAGGCAGATCCGCGAAGCTGTGCAACTGGCTGTTCGCGGCATCGGCAATCCCGGCCTCAACGCCGATCTTGGTCTGGAGCGGCATTTCCGCGATATCCAGTCAGTTCTCGTCCATGCACCCCAGGAAGATACGTCCGTCGCCATTCTCGGACGTGCCGCCTTTGATCGTTGGAAAACCAGCGAGAATGACCGATCGACACATCCGGCCGCCCTTTCAATCCTGAAGACGGCTTAAGACGCGTTGGCGCAAACCGCCCTTCCCCAAGATCACTCGAAAGAACGTCAATGAGCAACAATCTGATCGTCGGTTTCTCCGGCAACACATCGCGCCCATCCAGCACGAAGCGCTTTGTCGAAAACGTCAGCGAAGCGCTGGCCGGACAACTGGGCCTGCAGCATCAGGTTTTCGACATAGAGGATCTCGGGGCATCATTGAGTTCGGCACGATCCGTGGCGGATCTCGATGGTAACGCGCGGCGGATTGTCCAGACGATCATCGACGCAGAAGCTCTGGTGATCGGCTCACCGACCTACAAGGGAAGCTATACCGGCCTCTTTAAACACGTCATCGATCTTCTCGACCCCGCCGACCTCAGAGGCAAGCCGATCATCCTGACGGCGACAGGTGGCGGAGACCGGCATTCACTTGTGGTGGAGCATCAGCTCAGACCGCTATTTGCATTTTTCGAAGCCTTCGTGGCACCGACCGCAATCTACACCTCCGGCCGGGACTTCATAGAAGGTGAGCTTTCGCCTGCCATAAACGCGCGGGTAAATCAGGCAATCGCAGAAGCTGCTTTGCTTGTGAAAGCACGGTTTGAAAGAGTAACAATCGCCGCAGAATAATTGGACGATGCGCCCGGGATATCCTCACAGAGACTGACAGCGCTGACGACGTCGGCTGGTTCGATCCACCGACGACGTCCGGCATGGCATTGCTTTTGATCCCTGTGACGAATGGCGGGTTGAGATAGCGCCCGGCAAAGGATATCAGGTGCCTCAATCTCAGGCGGATATTCCGCAAGCAACAAGGCGCATCCTGACATGATCCCGGACTTCCTCGTCACCCATTCCGGTGGCTTCCACGCCGACGAACTCCTATCCAGCGTCGTGCTCACCCGGCTTTTCCCGCAGGCCCGCCTCATCCGCAGCAGGGCGTCCGAATGGATTACGCCCGGCGCGAACCGCATCATCTACGACGTCGGAGGTGCTTATGACCCATCGGCGGGAATATTTGATCACCACCAGCGCGGCGCACCACTACGGGACGACGGTCAGCCCTATAGCTCGTTCGGCCTTATCTGGAAGCATTTCGGCCGCGACTATCTTGCCGCCTCCGGCGTTCCTGAAGACCATATCGAAGCCATTCACACCTCTTTCGATACCAGCTTCGTGCTGCCGGTCGATCTGGTCGACAATGGTGCGCTCAGCCCCTCCATCGCCGGGCAGCTCGCTGGGCTGACCCTGCCCGTCCTGCTGGAAACTCTGAAACCTGTTTTCGACGAGACCGATCCCGAAGCGGACAATCGCAGTTTCCACGCGGCGCTGGCCGTTGCCCGCAGCTTCGTGGAGGCAAAGATTGCCAACAGCGCTGCAAAATTGCGGGCCGAAGCGCTTGTGAACCGGGCTATCGTGGATGCCGGTGAGGGACATATTCTGGAACTGCCGGTAGGAATGCCGTTTCGACCCGCCATCATGAAGGCAGGCGCCGACCATCTGCTCTTTGTCGTTCACCCGCGCAACAGCGACTGGTGTCTGACCGGTATCCGCCGCGCGGATGAGGGCTTTGAGCTGCGTGCCGACCTGCCGGCAGCTTGGGCCGGCCTGACGGACAAAGATCTCGAAGCGGTTTGTGGCGTCGAAGGCGCGACCTTCTGCCATAACGGCCGGTTTGTGGCTGCGGCCAGAACCCGCGATGCTGCACTGGCCATGGCGGAGCTGGCGGTAAAGGAAGCAATCGCAGCAAAGCAGTGATGTGGAGCCGGCCGTGTGGCCGGTCGCATCCTGTGGCGGCGCGAGCCTCCATTGCTGAAAAAATCAGCCGGTAACAGTGTCAGTTGCCGGCGTATCCTGCTGCGGCCATCGCTGTAGTGCTTCACGGCCGGCCTGGGTCAAACCATAGACTCCTCGGTCCTGCCGTTCGAACCAGCCGTAAACATTCGAAAGCAGGATCTTCCCGGCATCAGGTACGCTGGATCCGACTTCACGCACCCGCATCGGCCCTGATGCCAGCGCCAGGGCACAGCCGAGCGCCTGCTGGCGGTACGCGGTCATGATCGGCGCGCGCGTGCTGCCACCTGCCGTCGGATCGCCGCGTCGCCTCTGATGTTCGCGCATCAGCCGCGACCGCCGTTTCGGATTGGTTCGCGGCATCGGTGATATGGAACCAACGATCACGCTGACCTCACCGGTATCGGAGATGCCGAGCATGCCGATCCCGAGCCTGCGGCAAAGATCGCGGTAACGTCTGTCGGCCTCGCGGCCTTTGCCCCTGGCTGAAACCCGAGCCGCGATCCAGACCTCGTCCGCAATGGCTGCGCGATCGACAGCCTGCAAGATGAGTTCCAGATTGAAGCTCAGTTTCAGCTCGCAAATCACGACGACAGGCGGATCGTCATCGCTCAGGCCGACGAGGTCGCAACCGCCAACTTCGCCCTTGACGGTGTAACCCGCCTTTTCGAGAAAGCCCTTGATGGGCAGATAAAGCGACGTTTCCATGTGCCTGCAGGTTCAAGTGAAGTTCCCCCCAGATACATCGATCCACCTGCACAGGACAACCTTTATAGCCGCTGGCGCGCTCGGTTACAGATTGTCGGCTACCTGTCGTCAGGCCTGATCCAGGGCGAGGGTCAGGTCGGCGACAAGATCATCGGGATGTTCGATGCCGATTGACAGCCGGATCGTGGAATCCAGCACACCGATGCGCTGGCGGACATCGGCAGGAACACCCGAATGCGTCATCGTCGCGGGGTGAGAAGCAAGAGACTCCGTACCGCCGAGGCTTACCGCAAGTTTGAATATGTTGAGCGCATTGAGGAATTTGAAAGAGGCAGCCTGCCCGCCGACGATGTCGAACGAGAAGGTCGATCCCGCACCGGAGCATTGTGCGGCAAACACCTTGCCAACCGCGGATGCCGGATCGCTGAACGGCAGGTAATGGATTTTTTCGACCTTGGGATGCGCGTTCAGGAATTCCGCCACGACCTTTGCGTTGCTGTTCGCCCGCTCCATCCGGATTTGCAGCGTCTCAAGGGAACGTCCGAGCATCCAGCATGAATGCGGATCGAGCTGCGTGCCGATTGCCCCACGCAATGCCTTCACCTGCTTCATGACATCCTTGCGGCCGAGCGCTGCCCCGGCAATGAGGTCGGAATGCCCGCCAACGTACTTCGTCAGTGAATAGAGCGAGATATCGGCGCCATGCTCGATGGGCCGCTGGAATACGGGCCCAAGAAGCGTATTGTCGCAGGCGATGATCGGCCTGTGCCCCTGCTTTTCGCCGATAACATCGGCAACCCGGCCTATCATCGCGACGTCGACAATGCTGTTTGTCGGGTTGGCCGGGGTCTCGATGAGGATGACAGACACCCTCCCCTTCGCCATCGCCTCCTCTGCAGCTGATATCACCGAGGTCTCGCTGACACCGTCGGCGAAACCCACTGCCGAGACGCCGAAATTATGGAAGGTCTTCGCCAGCAGCGTCTCCGTGCCGCCATACAGGGGCTGGGAGTGGAGCACGGTGTCACCCGGCCGGACGAAGGCGAAAAGCGTCGTCGAAATGGCGGACATGCCCGAGGAGAAGAGAGCGCAGCTCTCCGTCCGTTCGTAAACGGCAAGACGATCCTCGACAATCTCGCTGTTCGGATGGTTGAAACGCGAATAGACGAGGCCTGCGCCCCTGCCCTCCGGCGGCTCCTTGCGCCCGGAGACGTAGTCGAAGAAGTCGCGCCCGTCCTCTGCCGATTTGAAGACGAAGGTCGATGTCAGGAACACGGGAGGCTTTACGGCGCCCTCCGACAATTCTGGATCATACCCATAATTGAGCATCTGGGTTTCAGGATGGAGAGCGTGGTTGCCGATATGGGTTTTGGATGGATGCGGCGCGGTCATTTCCGATGATCCCTCAGCTGGCGTTGAATTACCTGCAGATTACACGCAGTGAAACCAAAATATCTTGCATTCTGAAGCGTCGGGCTATCTCATTAAGCAATATATTGCGGAGAATGGTCATTTATGTCGCAGAAAATTGCAGACCCGATCGACAGCAGGATACTCAAGGAACTGTCTGCCGATGCGCGGATCACGAACAACGAACTTGCCGAGCGGGTCGGACTGTCGGCATCGGCGTGCCTGCGACGGCTTCGACGCCTGGAAGAGATAGGCGCGATCAAAGGATATTCCGCAATCATCGATCCGGCAATCGAGGGGTGGACGATGACCGCCCTTGCCTCCATCCGCCTCAGCCGTCAGCACGATGACGAAATCCGCATGTTCGAGGCGGCCGTTCTTGACTGGGACGAGGTTCTCGAATGTCATCTCGTCACGGGTCCGAGGGATTACATGCTCAAGGTCATGTGCGGTGGGCTGGAGGATTACGAGCGCTTCATCAAGGACAAGATTGCAAAGCTGAAATGCGTCGACACCATCGAGACCAGCTTCGTCATGAACACGATCAAGGCGCGGCGCATCTGAGCTTCAAGGCCGGCGGAGCCGGCGCAAGATATTCACGGGCGTCCGGCCGACGGCATGGCTGTTCCGGCCCACTCTCATCAGCGCTCATCGTTCCTGATTGCTTCAAGCCAGATACTGACGGCGACCGCTCCCGCATCGAGATGTCCGACAGCCCGCTCGCCAAGATAGCTCGCGCGCCCGAGCCTCGGCTTCATGGAGGCCGTTGCCTCGGCGCCGGCAACGCCTGCCGCCACCGCGGATCGCCAGGCTTCCGCGGCCGAAGCTCCACCTGCGAGTTTATCCCGGAAGGTTTCTGCCGCCGGATGAAGCGCATCTATCATCGTGCGGTCCCCCGGCTTCGCACCACCGAGTTCAGACACCGCGGCAACGGCGGCAACGAATGCTTCCGCCATCTGCTGGGCCGTCGGCTTTTCGATGCCGGCAAGATGGCGCGAGGCGCGCATCAGGCCCGTGGCGTAAAAGGGGCCAGAGCTTCCGCCGATTGCCTTGCGCATCGCGTTTGCCATCGCCATCAATCCTCCGGAGACATCTGCGAAGCTCTCCATGGGCAGCGCCAGGATTGCTTCGGCGCCCCGCACCATGCTTGTTCCGAGGTCACCGTCGCCCGTAACACTGTCCAGCTGCGTCAATTTGGGCTCCGCGGCGATCAGGGCTCCGGCAACCAGTTCTGCGGCGGCACGCAATCGCTCACCGGCTGCCGTTATCGTGTTTTCCGCAGTCGCGCTCTTCTCGACGCCTGCCGAAGGCAGGACCCGCATGCGGTTCACCGCACCGCCGCGCGGCCATGCACCGGCATCGGTTGGCGCATCCATGAGGCTCAGCGTTGCATCGTCCACATGCATGACCGACAGGGAAAAGCCCGGCATGTCGAGAGCGGAGAGGAAGGTGCCTGCCCAGGCCCGCTCGACCACGACGCCCTTCGCCTCCAGGCGTGCGACCGCTGATCGCGCCACGATCGCAAGCTCCATCGGCGGCGTTGATCCCAGTCCGTTGACCAGAAGCGTCACCCGGTCTCCGCTCTTCAGCCTGCCATCGGCTTCGATCGTTTCGAGGACCAGCTTCACAAGCTCGTCCGCCGATGCGACAGGCATCCGCCGCACGCCCTGCTCGCCATGGATTCCAAGCCCGACCTCGATTTCAGCTTCGCCAAGGACGAAGCCCGGCCTGCCGACAGCAGGGAGGGTGCAGGAGCCCAGCGATACTCCCATGGAGGACAATTTTTCGGTGGCTTCCCGGGCGATCCGGGCCACCTCCTGAAGGGGAAGTCCCTGCTCCGCGGCAGCGCCCGCGACTTTGTGAACAAGCACCGTACCCGCAATACCCCGGCGGCGATCCGCCGGAACCGTGTCCTTCAGCGCGACATCATCGGCGACGACCACAATCTCGACCGGAATTCCTTCAGCCCTTGCCAGCTCGGCCGCCAATCCGAAATTCAGCCGGTCGCCCGTATAGTTCTTGACGATAACCAGAGCGCCGGCGGGACCGGCTGCAGCCTTGATACCGGCAAGAACCGCATCGGTGCTGGGCGAAGTGAAGACATCGCCTGCCACCGCCACGGTCAGCATGCCCGCACCGACATAGCCGGCATGGGCTGGCTCGTGTCCACTGCCTCCACCCGACAGGACCGCCACCTTCCGCTTTTCCGTTTCCGGAAGACCAGACCGGATCACAACATTCTCATCTGCTAGCAGGACCGTCGCAGGGCTAAGCGCCACCACCCCTTCAAGCATGTCCCGCACAACGGTGGCTGGATCGTTGATGAGCTTCTTCATGCCTTACTCCTCGATGCAGTTCTCAACTGACGGTGGACGCAAACGCGCCCTGCTGATCGTGAACAAGCACGATCTCCCGGCCAATTTCAAGTTCCGGGCATTCGAAACGCAGGTACATTTCCGCCATTGCCTCTCGCGGCGGACGCGCTATCATGATTGTGCTGTGGGGCGGTAAGCTTTGGGAGGAGCGATACGTGAGACGGATGTGGCCAGACGAATTTGCCTTTCTGCTTGATGGTGCGGAAGAGGTTGACCTGCATGTTCCACCGGCGGCAAGCGACGATGGCTCGCCTGGAAAAGCCACCTCCAGAAAAGCCTTGAAAGTCCGGATCAGCCAAGAGGATTTTGAGAAGATCTGGAGCCTGGCAGAGGCTCGCTATCGGCTGAATGGTAGCTTCTCGGGCAAGGCGATCACGCTGATTACCAACAACCCCCACTATCAGAAATGGCATCCCTCCGACGGCGGCAGCGTCGAGAGCGTCTCCGATAGTGGTCAGAAATACACGACGCGCTATGTGATCGTGCACTTTCTCCTGGATGATGTCAGCGAACCTGTCGAAGCCTGAAGTCCTCGGAGTCGGAGGAGCCACCGCCAATGTGTTATTATGGCGCACCGGATGATAGTCCTCGGCTATTGTTGAATAGCGTGGCGTAAATCTTCCGTTGACAACAAAAGAGCCCGCATGAAGCGGGCTAATTTGGTTGCGGGGGCCTGCTTTCATCTTTATTTGCGATCATCGCAACCGCCCCATTCTTTACTAAAATCTCTTACGGGCGGCGGCAAAATCGGCCTATTTCGTACGGCAGCGTAGGAACCTGGCGATAAATATTCACGGAAAGAAACCAGTTTAGACGCTTACTCGTAGCCACCGTCTGGCACTTACAACGACGGCTATGGCAACATCAGGAGCCGATTGTTTATCGGCAGCGCGTTCTCGTTCCCAAGGCGCTGGCCGATTTATCAGTTCGACCATCCCGGGAACCGATGCAGCCGGTTCAGATAAAGACAAATCCGAAAAACCCTCGGGCATCACCTCCCTTTAGATCCCCGATCATCTCGCCCAACCCCGCCATGGGGAATTGCCTCAGTGTTGGTATGAGCTCATCGGAATCAGAGCCCTCGGGGGACTGGCAAAAATACGCACAAGCTCACCCGTCGTATCGCGGCCCGATGTCAGCGAGACACTGCCGGCGACGGTGATCGACGCATTCGTCAGTGTCTCATCATAGCCTTTCGACTTGCCGATACCGCAGGCCTTACCGACACAACCGTCCTGGGAATCGACGGTGCGGGTGTAGCGCTGGTTTCGTTGATCAGTTAGCCAGATCGATGTCGCCTGCCGATGCAAGCGTGCCGCCCCGGTTCAGGAGATCGCCATCGGTTGCCATGAACAGAGTGCCTGCCGAAATCAGGCCGCCATCCCCACGTCCGCCGGCAAGTGCACGGCGGGCACCGCAAGCTTCTGCGGGAGCTTACGCCATATCGCCCTATCATCGCACAACCGCTGCAAATGGGCGTGCAGGCCGGTGATGTAAGTCACCGCCTGCTTCTCGCCCCACGCCTCAACAGTGTCGTGCCAAATCTTATCCTGAGCGGCATCCGCTCGGGGGAAAAAACGATACCCGACCATACTAGCGGCGCTGGTTTCGGCGGATTACATCCTCGGCCGTAACGGTGACGAATTCACTGTCATCGGCGCGCATGGCAGGGGCCAGCTCTTTTTGCAATTCGTCCCATGCTTCAGTACGGCTCTGCAAATCGTGACGGATCAAGGCGCGAATATACTCGCTGGCATTTTCATAGAGGCCATCCTCGCCAATTTGCTGCTGAATATGGGCCTGCAATTGCCCGCCCACCTTCACATGAATGCTTCCCGATGCCATCGGCGTATCCTTTCGTTCTTCTTCTATTGTGGGGAGCGTAGCACATATTGTCAATATTCATCACCGCCCCCCCTTACGGGAGCGCGGCGTGAACCCGCAAGCTGGCAGTCATATGGTGATGCTTCTCCAACTCAACGCCAAGAAAATCACGTCCGCAACGCCGCGCTGCAACGAGGGTGCTTCCCGACCCGCAAAACGGGTCAAGAACGAGGTCACCCGGCCGGGTGAGCGAGCGAATGATCTGTTCCAGCGGACGCAATGGCTTTTGGGTCGGATGCATCCGGTTGCCGGTGTAATCCCATGGCAAGGTGTCCGTCATCGGATGGGCTGGCCGAGCGGCATCGCCTTTTGCAAGCACATAAGCCTGCTCATGGGTATGTTGCAAAAACCGTCGAGAGGAAGCGTAGGGCTTCACAAACACCAGATGACCGACGACACGCAAGCCGGCATCCCGCCAAGCGTCCATGAATGTATCGACATGGTTCCAGCCGTAAAAACTGACCGCGAACCCTCCGGGTTTGAGGACCCGATGCATTTCAGCAAACGCGGGTTTCATCCACGTGGCATTGTTGTCGTTGGCAACCGTGCGGCCATGACGGTCACGGTAGCGGACAAGATACGGAGGGTCGGTCAGGATGAAATCCACCGACCCGCCCGGCAGGCGCTGCATCAGGGAGATGCAGTCGCCGTAGAGGACAGTATTGCGAACGGGGCGCATTACGCGTCGTCCCGTTCGGTTTTGGGCTTGCGAATGGTCAGGCGGCCATTGAGCGGCACGGCTGCAAGCGTGATGTTGAACCCGTCGTCGTCGCTGTGGGACCAGCCCGCGCCTATTTTCGTCCAGTGGGCTTTGTCGCCCTCGCCTTCGACAACGTAAACGGCGTAGTCGGGTTTGCTTTTTTTTGGGTCGGTTTCATGATCGGTTCTCCCGTTGGTTATCCGGCTGCGCCTATCGCGGCCGGTCGGGGGATTTTTGCGACCGCGATTCTGAGCCGAAGGCGACCGCAGGCAACGGCAACACGGGAGCGCAGCGAATGGAGCGGGCAGCCGATTGCCGGCGGCAGAAACCGGGCGCACACCCGACCGTTCCGGCCGTGTGTGCGCGAACGGTAGCGGAGAACGACAGAAAAGCTGAGCCAAAGAAAGCACGCCAGCTTGCACGATCGGCACGAAATCAGGGGCACTCGCCTATGGACCGCACAATGAGCGGCCCGCTGCGTGGGCGCCCTCATCACCTGCATCCGGTCATTATATGGGTAGTATCGTTGGGAGGAGCGCGAACGGCATGAGCCTCGCGATCGGTGGCATCCTGCTCTTTGCGTTGCCGCTCGTGCTGCCGAGTTATCTCGGCGCGGTCTGTCTATCATAATACCAACGCGACCGCGCTGCGCGCGGTTTGCAAGGAAATCCCTGCGCACGCTCGCGCCATAGGCAACATAAAAAGCCCGTTGCCGGGTACAGTAGAAACGATGACGATGAAGGGCAAAGAACTCAACGCCATCAGGCGTTTGGTTGCGGGAGTTGGATTTGAACCAACGACCTCAAGGTTATGAGCCTTGCGAGCTACCGGGCTGCTCCATCCCGCGCCACCCTGTTAGTCATACTCGCCCCATAGGGCAAGCCCAAATTCAGATTATGAAGGATACGGCACCTTTTTCCATAACGACGGCTCATCCTCCGCCCCCCGCCTGGCCCGCTCTTTCAATAATGCCGTCCTGCTGGTCTCCCATATCGCTCATAGTCGCCCCTCAAGAACCTCAACCGTGATGTCCTGCCCGCCGTAGAATACACCCAACACCAGAACGTGCGCCTCTTCGACCACGAAGGCGATACTTACGCTTCGGCGATAACCGATGATCCGAAGGCCGGGAACAAGGCCGTCTCTGACAGTTCCCCGCTTGGGGAACGTCGCCAGTTCTGCAATGAACTGGCGGATACCGCTGATGTAGTTCCAGGCAACGACAGGCCCGGCTTTTTCGATATTGGCGAGATCGCGGTAAAGCTGGAGCAATTCAGCCTCGGCCCGCTCATGCAGGATGATCTTGTATTTCATTCCCTACTTGGCTTTCGCCAGCTGGGCCTGATGTTCGGCCTCAAGGCGAGCAAAGGCATCATCAAGGGGAACGCCCTTGGAAGGATCGCGCTTCAACTCCGCATAGCGCCCCGGAATTTCCTGGTTCAGCCACCGCTCACGCGCTTCTTCGTGATCTTCCAACAAACGCAGCCCAGCCCGAACAACCTCGCTGGCATTGTTGTAACGGCCGGATTCCAGCTGCTTCTTGATGAACTTTTCGTAGTGTGCGTTGAGTGCAAAACTCGCCATGACATATAACCTCCTGATAGGTCCATTATAGGCCAGGAAATCAAAATTAACAACTGTTATCAACTATTGATACTTTCTCTTTATTCTAAATAGGCGCCCGGCCACGATGAAAACGGAATCAAAGTGACCGGACAAGAAGGCTAAACCTTCTATGAGCGCCCCGCCAAGCGGGCGCTTCGAACCGGCAAGCGGTTCGTTTGGACACCCGTTCGGGTGTCTTTACGAGGCTGTGGAGCCTCGTGTCCGTGGAGGGGCGGCGGTGCCGCCGCCCTCGGCATCTTCCGTGCCCGATTGGCCCGCTGCTTGGGCTTGCGGGCGTTGATCACGGAAGCGTCCAATGTGGTCTTGATGTGGGCCGCGTAGAATTTCTCGATCATCTCAACGCTGGTGCGGCAATTTGTCAATCGGCGTCGTAACGGGACCCCTTATCGGCTCCCAAAAGGGACCCCTGCCTCTGGTTGCATCGGGTCAGCGCGCGTAGGCCCGGAGCTCTCCATTTAGCGCAGGGGCCTGCGGGCGCGGGTTGTTTGTCTTTTCGGCTTTAGCTTTGAGAGCGGTTTTTAAAGCGCCAGGATTCGTTCCCGGTTTCCACGATCTCGCAATGGTGTGTGAGCCTGTCGAGCAGAGCGGCGGTCATCTTGGCG
>NZ_LMVK01000016.1 GCF_001541315.1 Agrobacterium tumefaciens str. B6
GGCGGGCTGGGCGGGGTTTTCGGGTTTTTTCCGCTTCCCCGCCGCCTGGCAGGCCGGGCATGAAATTTATGGCTCCTTCATCCTGCCTTCGCCGGGTGAGACCTTCACGGCTATCGGAGTGCTTGCGACGAGGCCGGATTTCTTCGCGATCCTGTCGCAGAGCGCCGTCAGGGCCCTGACCGGTTTCACCATTGCGGCGGGAATCGGCACCGTCGCCGGCGTGATGGCGGGTTACTCCTTCGCGGCCATGCGGCTGATGAAGCCTGTTGTCACCGTCCTGCTCGGCGTTCCGCCCATAGGCTGGATCGTGCTGGCGCTGATCTGGTTCGGTTCCTCCGGCGGCACTGCCGTCATGACCGTTGTCATCGCATCGGCTCCCGTTTCCTTTGCCGGTGCATTGGAAGGTGTCGCCAAGCGGGATCGTCAGCTGGAGGTGATGGCGCAGGCCTTCGGTGCTCCATGGTTTTACCGGTTGCGGACCGTCACAATGCCGCATGTGCTTTCCTATCTCTTTCCCGCCTGGACCACGACGGCCGGCAGTGCGTGGAAAGTAACTGTCATGGCCGAGCTTCTGTCGAATTCCGGCGGCATTGGCGGCGAACTGGCCACCGCACGCGCGCTGTTCGACATTGCGCAGGTCAGCGCCTGGCTCACCATCACCGTCGCGCTGGCGCTGCTCACCGATTACGGCCTGCTGCATCTGCTGCGCGAAGCGCTGGAACGCTGGCGCGCCGCCGGGCTGCCATGGGGTGTCAAACGATGAGCGATCATTCCAACCTGCGTTTCGAACATGTCGGCCACGCCTTTTTAGGTCGCAGCCTTTTCGAGAATTTCGACCTGAGCATCGCGCCGGGGGAAACCGTGGCGCTGCTTGGCCCTTCCGGCAGCGGCAAGACGACGATCCTGCAGATCGCGGCTGGTATCATCGATCCCGTTCGCGGCCGCGTGCATCGTCGATATCGCCGGCAGGGTCTGGTCTTTCAGGAACCGCGGCTGCTGCCATGGATGACGCTGATCGACAATATCGCCTACGGCCTTGCGGCCACCGGCATGCCGAAACGGGAACGCCGTGAAAGAGCTGGGGGTTTTGCGCTCGAAGTCGGGCTGGAAGAAACGGATTTCGGCAAATATCCGGTCGAGCTTTCCGGCGGCATGCGCCAGCGCGCCGGTGTGGCGCGGGCGCTGGCGGTGGAGCCGGACATGCTGTTTCTGGACGAACCTTTCAGCGCCGTCGATGTCGGCCTGCGCCGCCATTTGCAGGAGCTTCTGGTGGGCGCCGCCCGCAGGCGCGGTTTCTCCACCCTTCTTGTCACCCATGATCTTCATGAAGCGCTGATGGTGGCCGACAGGCTGATCGTGCTTTCAGGCATGGACGGCCGCGTGGTTGCCACTCACAAGCCTTCCGGTTCGCCGGGCGGGCGCATGGCGCGGGCGGTGTTCGACGAAGCGGAACGCCTGGCCGAGAGCCCGGCCTTTGCCGAACTGTTTTCGGCGAGGGAGCGGGTCAGATGAGGCCGCCGCCGATCCTTTCCGAAGCCCTGCGGCTGTTTTTTCCTCTGGCCGCCCTGCATGGCGCAGTCTGGCCGTTTTTGTGGGTGGTTATCGGCGGTTATGGCCTGCCTTTCGCCGATGCCGTGCCTGCCTCGCAATGGCACGCCCATGAGATGATTTTTGGCACCTATGGCATGGCGCTTGCGGGTTTCCTCGGTTCGGCGGTGCCGGAATGGACGGATACGAAACCGGCGCAGGGAAGAGCGCTGGGCCATCTTGCCTGCCTCTGGCTGCCGGGCCGCATCATCGGTTTCTTGGGGGCTGATGCGTGGAGCCTGCTGGCCGGCTTTTTCGATATGGCTTTTCTGCTGGCGCTCTCTGCCCTCATCGGCAGGGCGATGCTGGCGCGGCGTACGGTGAAGCACCTGACATTCCTCATCTGGCTTCTTCTTTTCGCTGCGGCGGAAGCGGGGGTGCGTTATGGCTGGTGGGCCGGCGATCTCGCATTCGCATCCCGTTGTCTGGAGGGGGCGTTGTGCATCTTTACCGTGCTGTTTTCGCTCTCGGCAGCCCGCATCAATGTGGTCGTCATCAATCTGGCGCTCGATCCAAGCGGAGAGACCACGCCTTACCGGCCGCATCCCGGCCGCCAGCACATGGCGGGCGGCATGGTGACGATTTATATGGCGGCGAGGCTCGCCTTTCCGCAAAGTGATGTCTGCGCCTGGCTGGCGCTTGCGGCCGGTGCGGCGTTTTTCGACCGGCTGGCCGAATGGTTCATCGGGCGCGCGGTCTTCAGGACCGAGGTGCTGCTGCTCGGGCTTGGCAACGCCTTTGCCGGCGCGGGTTTTCTGGCGCTCGGGGCGACACGGCTCGGTTTTTCCGTCACGCCCGCCGCAGGGCTGCATCTCCTTTCGGTCGGTGCGCTTGGATGCGCTGTCCTGGCGGTTTTCCTCCTCGCTGGGCTTCGGCACACGGGCCGCAATCTGGCGTCTCTGCCCTGGCAGGCCCATGCGGCGGCGGCCCTGATGGTGGCGGCCGGGCTGATCCGCATCCTGCCTGAGTTCGATTTCGCCGTGATCCTGTCACCCTATCATCACGGCCTCAGTGCAATGCTCTGGGCGGCGAGTTTCGGCGCCTGGCTGCAGGGCTTTCTCCCCTTCATGCGCGCGCCGGGCATGGACGATAAGGGAGCCTGCGGATGAGAGCTTCCGGCAGCTCCGACGGTCGGGCATTCAACCCATTTTACGTCGACTGTTTATTTTTTCAGCAAAAGCACAATGCGAAATCAGTGACTTAGGCGAGCCGTCTTGATGAATGTTAGTTCTAATAAATAATCAATAAAATCAAATAGTTGAATATTTCCGTCTTTTAGCCGATGATGACTCGAAACGAATAGGAAACGCGAATATGCCTAAAATAGTCGCACCTCAACACACAGATGAAAAGCCCGGCCGGACGAGGGAACTTGTGACCTTCGCCGTTCTGGCCTTTGGAATCTGGCCCGTTCTGGCGGTCGGATTTGTCGGGGCTTATGGCTTTATCGTCTGGATGTTCCAGATCATTTACGGCCCTCCGGGGCCGCCCGGTCATTGAGGGCGCCATGATGATGGAAGCCTCTCTCAGCCGGCGCGATTTGCTGCGCGGCGGGCAAAAACATAGACCACGCATCTGTCCCCCCGGGGTCGCGTTGAGCGACCTCACCGCTTGTAGCGGTTGTGCAAAATGTGTCGAAGCCTGTCCCACCGGCATCATTGCCATGGTGGGCGGCTTGCCTTCGGTGGATTTTTCCAGCGGGGAATGCACCTTTTGCGGCAAATGCGCCGAAGCCTGTCCGGAACCGGTGTTTGCCGCCCCCGCCGCGCAACGCTTCGATCATGTCATGGCGATCGGCGAGGGCTGTCTCGCCTTCGGCGATATTGATTGCCAGGCCTGCCGCGATGCCTGCCCGACCGAGGCCATCCGGTTTCGTCCCCGCCGCGGCGGTCCCTTCGTGCCTGAACTTATCGAACAAGCCTGCACCGGCTGCGGGGCCTGCGTGTCCGTCTGCCCGGCCGGTGTGATCGAGATCAAGGAAGCAACCACGGAGATGCAATATGCCTGAAAATACAGGGCGGTATCATGTTTCAAGCGCCGTGGTGGCGGTGATGCCGCAGATGCGCGATGCCGTGCTCGCAACGCTTTTAACGCTCGACAATGTCGAGGTTCATGGCGAGGGCAACGGCAAGATCGTCATCGTCATCGATGGCACGAGCACCGGCATGCTGGGCGATACGCTCACTTATATTTCGACACTCGACGGTGTGATTGCCGCCAACATGGTTTTCGAACACGTCGATACAGAGGAGACAAGCGGCGATGAGCAGCGAACTGACGCGGCGTGATCTATTGAAGGCGCAGGCCGCCGGCATTGCGGCGGCAGCGGCGGGCATTGCGCTGCCGGCCGCGGCCCAGCCGGTGCCGGGCGGCGTTTCCGCCTTGCAGATCAAATGGTCCAAGGCGCCCTGTCGTTTCTGCGGCACGGGCTGCGGCGTCATGGTCGGCGTCAAGGAAGGCAAGGTCGTCGCCACCCACGGCGACATGCAGGCGGAGGTCAATCGCGGCCTCAACTGCATCAAGGGCTATTTCCTGTCCAAGATCATGTATGGCAAGGACCGCCTGCAGACCCCGTTGCTGCGCAAGAAGAACGGCGTCTACGCCAAGGATGGCGAGTTCGAGCCGGTAAGCTGGGACGAGGCCTTCGACGTCATGGCCGAGCAGTGCAAGCGGGTGCTGAAGGAAAAGGGACCGACGGCCGTCGGCATGTTCGGTTCCGGCCAGTGGACGATCTTCGAGGGTTATGCCGCGACCAAACTGATGCGCGCCGGCTTCCGCTCCAACAATCTCGATCCCAATGCCCGCCACTGCATGGCGTCTGCTGCCTATGCCTTCATGCGCACCTTCGGCATGGATGAGCCGATGGGCTGTTACGACGATTTCGAACATGCCGATGCCTTTGTGCTCTGGGGTTCCAACATGGCGGAAATGCACCCCATTTTGTGGACGCGCATCGCCGACCGGCGTCTGGGGTTCGACCATGTGAAGGTAGCGGTGCTTTCGACCTTTACCCATCGCAGCATGGATCTGGCCGATATCCCCATGGTCTTCAAGCCGGGTACGGATCTCGTCATCCTCAATTATATCGCTAACCACATCATCAAGACCGGGCGCGTCAACGAAGACTTCGTGAGGAACCACACGAAATTCGTGCGCGGCGTCACCGATATCGGTTACGGCCTGCGGCCGGACAATCCGGTGGAGATGAATGCCGCCAATTCCGCTGATCCGACCAAGACCGAAGCGATCGATTTCGAAACCTTCAAGGAATTCGTCTCCGAATACACGCTGGAAAAGACCGCGGCCATGACCGGTGTTGAAGCCGGTTTTCTGGAGGAGCTGGCCGAGCTTTATGCCGACCCGAAACGCAAGGTCATGTCGCTCTGGACCATGGGTTTCAACCAGCATGTTCGCGGCGTCTGGGCCAACCAGATGGTCTATAACATCCATCTGCTGACGGGCAAGATTTCCGAGCCGGGTAACAGCCCGTTCTCGCTCACCGGCCAGCCCTCGGCCTGCGGCACGGCGCGTGAGGTCGGAACCTTCGCCCATCGCCTGCCTGCCGACATGACGGTGACCAACCCCGAGCACCGCAAACATGCCGAAGAAATCTGGCGCATACCGCACGGCATCATCCCGGAAAAGCCGGGTTATCACGCCGTGCAGCAGGACCGCATGCTGCATGACGGCAAGCTGAATTTCTACTGGGTGCAGGTCAATAACAACGTACAGGCAGGTCCCAACACCAAGAACGAGACCTATCAGGGGTATCGCAACCCCGAAAACTTCATCGTGGTCTCGGATGCCTATCCGACCATCACGGCCATGAGCGCCGACCTCATCCTGCCCGCCGCCATGTGGGTGGAAAAGGAGGGCGCCTATGGCAATGCCGAGCGGCGCACCCATGTCTGGCACCAGCTGGTCGAGGCCTCGGGTGAGGCGCGCTCCGATCTCTGGCAGCTGGTGGAATTTTCCAAGCGCTTCACCACCGATGAAGTGTGGCCGGCGGAGATACTCGACGCCAATCCCGCCTATCGCGGCAAGACGCTTTATGAGGTTCTCTTCAAGGACAGCGATGTCGGCAAGTTCCCGCTGAGCGAGATCAACGCGGATTACCAGAACCAGGAATCCAAGGATTTCGGTTTCTATCTGCAGAAGGGCCTCTTCGAGGAATATGCCGCCTTCGGGCGCGGCCACGGCCATGATCTTGCGCCTTACGATGCCTATCACGAGGTGCGCGGCATGCGCTGGCCTGTGGTGGACGGCAAGGAAACGCTGTGGCGTTACCGCGAGGGTTACGACCCCTATGTCAAACCCGGCGAGGGCGTGAAATTCTACGGCAACAAGGACGGCAAGGCGGTCATCATCGCCGTGCCCTATGAGCCGCCGGCCGAATCCCCCGACGACGAATTCGATACCTGGCTGGTGACGGGCCGCGTGCTGGAGCACTGGCATTCCGGTTCCATGACCATGCGCGTGCCGGAACTCTACAAGGCTTTCCCTGGCGCCCGCTGTTTCATGAATGCCGATGATGCGCGCAGGCGCGGGCTCAATCAGGGCGCGGAAATCCGCATCGTCTCGCGCCGTGGCGAAATCCGCTCGCGGGTGGAAACACGCGGTCGCAACCGCATGCCGCCCGGCGTCATCTTCGTTCCCTGGTTCGATGCGAGCCAGCTCATCAACAAGGTGACGCTCGACGCAACCGATCCCATCTCCAAGCAGACGGATTTCAAGAAATGCGCAGTCAAGATAGAGCCAGTCGCATGATCAGGAAACACGGGTGGATGGTCGCCACGCTTCTGGTGGTCGCGGTGGCGACGGGTGCCGTTGCGCAGATGGTGCCGGAATTGTCCGGCCCGCGCGGCGACGCTATGCGCACCGAGCCCGCCAAACCTCTGCCGAAGTGGGTGATCGACGACTTCAGGCGCATGCGCGCCTATCCGGAACAGCCGCCGGTCATTCCGCATTCGATCGATGGCTACCAGCTTTCGGTCAATGCCAACCGCTGTCTGTCCTGTCACAAGCGCGAATTCACGCAGGATTCCGGCGCGCCGATGATCAGCGTGACGCATTACATGACGCGCGAAGGCCAGATGCTGGCGGATGTTTCGCCGCGCCGTTATTTCTGCACCGCCTGCCATGTGCCGCAGGCTGATACGCGACCGCTCGTGCCCAACACGTTTCAGGACATGAGCGAAATGGGCGTCAAACCGGCGGGTAGCGAATGATGATCGCCCGAGTGAAAAAACTTCTCGCCTGGCTCTGGGCGGTTCTGACGACGCCGGCCGGTACGCTCAGCCTTGCCTTCCTGACGCTTGGCGGCTTCGTCGGCGGGGTGATGTTCTGGGGCGCCTTCAACACCGCGCTTGAGATGACCAACAAGGAAGCCTTCTGCATTTCCTGTCATGAGATGCGCGCGAATGTTTATGAGGAACTGACGCGGACGGTGCATTTCTCCAACCGTTCCGGCGTGCGCGCCTCCTGTCCGGATTGCCATGTGCCGCATGAATGGACGGACAAGATCGCCCGCAAGATGCAGGCCTCCAAGGAGGTCTGGGGCAAGATTTTCGGCACCATCGATACGCGCAAGAAGTTCCTCGACAAGCGTCTGGAGCTTGCCCAGCACGAATGGTCGCGCCTGAAGGCCAATGACAGCCTGGAATGCCGCAACTGCCATTCCTCCGCCGCCATGGATTTTACCAAACAGACGCAGCGCGCGGCTGATATCCATTCCAAATACCTGCTGACGGGCAAGGCCACCTGCATCGATTGCCACAAGGGCATCGCCCATGAATTGCCGAATATGGAAGGCATCGATCCCGGCTGGAAAATGCCACCAGCACTCGACGATCAACCGGGGCCGACAGCCTCTGCGGTGGACGACCTGAGGCGCGCGATGACGGATGTGCATCGGAACGTTTTCTGATCTGTCTGGCAAAACAAAACGCCGTGCAGCCTTCCGGATGCACGGCGTTTCCATTTATTAAACCGGACCGCGGGTTAGTCGCGGCCGGGTTTGCTTCAGCCATGCGTCAGCCGATCTTCACATTGTCGTCGCGCTTGATGGCGATTAGAGCCGAGCGTGGCAGCTTGCCTTCGCCATCCGGGAAGGGGGCGTCGGGGTGCTGGATACCGACGAAGTGGGTGCGCTTGTCGCCGGACCAGGTCTGGCCGGTGACTTCGGAACCCTTCGGGGCAGTCAGGAAGCGCTCGATGCGGCCGGTGGCCGGGTCGCCCGCCAGCATCTGGTTGTTGCCCTGGCCGGCGAAGTTGCCTTCATTGCTATCCTCGCCGTCGGTCTGGATCCAGAGCAGACCAGTGCTATCGAACATCATGCCGTCAGGCGAGTTGAACATGTTGCCTTCGTTGATGTTCGAAGAACCCGCATAGGCGTCCTTGTGGACGGTGGGATTGCCGGCCATGCAGAACAGGTCCCACTTGAACTTGCCGTCCGCATGGTCGTCATTTTCCGGATACCAGCGCACGATCTGGCCGTATTCGTTCTTCTCGCGCGGGTTGGCGGCATTGATCGCCATGGCGTCGCTGCCGGCATTGGCGCGCAGCTTGCCGTCCTTCATTTCGCCGCGGCGGCTGTTGTTGGTCAGCGCGCAATAAGCTTCGATGGCGACCGGGTTGATGGCGACCCATTCCGGGCGGTCCATCGTCGTTGCACCGACCTTGGAAGCGGCCTGTCGGGTGAAGACGCAGATTTCGTCGATCTTCATGCCCGTGGTTTCAGGGGTCAGGGCCAGCCACTCGCCGGCGCCGTCATCGGAGAACTTGGCGACGTAAAGCGTGCCTTCGTCAAGCAGCTTGGAGGTGTCGCCGCCCGGCACGTAGATGCCGTTGGAGACGAATTTATAGAGGAATTCGCCACGCTCGTCGTCACCCATGTAAACAACGACACGGCCGTCACGCGCGATTACCACGGCGGCATTTTCATGCTTGATGCGGCCAAGCGCGGTGCGCTTGATCGGGGTGGACTTGGCGTCCGAAGGATCGATCTCGACCACGTAACCGGCGCGGCGCGGCTCGTTGGGGTTCTTGGCGACGTCGAAACGCGCGTCGAACTTCTCATAGGCGTAGCGGGTTTCGGCCACGATACCGTAGCGCTTGTAGTCGTCAGGCAGCTTGAAGGCGGCGTCGGTGGTACCGAAATAGCCGTTGAAGTTCTCTTCGCAGGTGAGGTAGGTGCCCCACGGCGTGCGGCCGGCGCCGCAATTGTTGAAGGTCCCGAGACAGTCGATACCATCAGGGTCGGCGGCGGTCTTGACGAGATCGGAGCCTGCGGCCGGGCCGGAAAGCTTCATCGGTGTGTTGTGGTGGATACGGCGGTTGAAGGGGCTGTCGAGAACGATCTTCCAGCCATCCTTGTCTTCCGCAACTTCCATGACGGTGACGCCCTGCATGTTCTGCAGGATCTTCACATCGTCGGCCGTCTTCGGGTTGCCTTTTTCAGCGTGCGGCAGGTTGGTTTCCGGGTTCACGTATTCGTGGTTGACGGCGATCAGTTGATGGCTGCCGACCACGAAAAGTTCCATACCGTCGGTGTTCTCGCCGAAGACCTTGTCGGAATTTTCAACGCTGACGCCCTTGGCGGGGTCGAGATCGGGAACGTTGGAGAATAGCGGCTGGCCCCATTTCGCCAGCGGCTTCCAGTTATAGCCTTCCGGGACATGGATGGTGTGGTCGGTTGCGGCGGCAACCGGCTTGAACGGGAAACGGCCGGCGGCGGTTTCCTGCGCCTCGGCGGAGGTGCTGCTCAACAGGTTGCCGAGCGTGCCCATGGCGGCCGCAGCCGAACCGAAGGCCAGCACGCCGCCGAGAAAGCCGCGGCGGGAAATCGCGGTTTCAACCACGCGGTCGAAATCGGTTTCGGCCGGCGGCGGGTTCTGCAATTCGTCCCACTCGTCCCAGGACAATTTGCTCGTATCGATGTCGGTCATAGTCTGTCTCCACCGTTCAATGTTTGGAATCATTCCAACAGGCTGCGTACCTTCCGAGTGTTTCACCCGGATGACGGGAAGACGGGTTTAAAATATGATCTTCTCAGTTATGAATCTACCATTTTTCCCTTAATGCGGGAGAAGGATGCGAGTGAGCAGCAGACCTTCGAAGCGGCAGAAACGGAAGGGAACCTCCGTTCCGCGGCGCCAGTCTTCGCCGAGGTCGGCCGTCAGGCGCAATGATGCGGAGCCGTTTGCGTCGAATCTGTATAATTCGGCCGCCTCGAAAAAGAAAAGCCGTTTCACTGTCGGATAAAGCGCCTTGAACAGGCTTTCCTTGGCCGAAAAAACCAACCCGGTCATGAAGGGATCGATATCGTTGCCGAGGTTGTGGCGCTCATTCGCGGTCAAGGCCTGCGGGGCGATATCGCGGGCCTCCTCTTCGGTCAGCAGCCTTTCGATATCGATGCCGATGCCGCGAAATCGCTGGGAGGAGCCGGCGAGCGCAATCGCCCGCCCATGGCTGTGGGAAATCGCGCCGATGACGCCCTCGGGCCAGATCGGGGCGCGATCCTCACCCATACCGGGAAAAACGGCGTAGCCGGTGAGGCGGCGCGTGGCTTCCGCCGCGCATCTGCGGCCGGCGATGAATTCCGCCTTGCGTCTCTGCACGGCATTTAAAAGCTGCTGCGGCAAGGGAGGGACCTCGCCGCCGCCGCCTTCTTCGGCGCTGTAACGAAGGGTGAGGCAATGGCAATCGCCGCTGTCGTCCGGCCAAGGCCAGATGGCCTCCGGTGGATCGCCGGAGACGGCTTCGCGATGAAACGCCGTTGCGACGGCCATATTCTTCACCTTCAATCCAACGGCTCGAATTTAAGCCGCAAGCGTGGCGCCGCCATCAACCACGATCTGCTGCATCGTCACATGCCCGGCCTGATCGGAGGCGAGAAACAGCACCGTATCGGCGATATCATCAGGCCTTGCGATCTTGCCGAGCGGAATGCCGAGCTTGAACTGCTCGGGCAGGCCGGCGACCAGCCGTTCCTTGCCGGCGGGATCGCTCAACATGCCGGCAAGCATCGGCGTATCGGTGGAGCCCGGTGAAACGACGTTGCAGCGCACGCCATAGGGTGCAAGCTCAAGGGCGGCGCAATGGCTGAGGCTGACCAGCGCCGCCTTGGAGGCGCAATAGGCCATCATGCCGATGCGCGGCACGACGGCGGCATTGGAGCCGATATTGACGATCGCACCGCGCCGCTGCCGTTTGAAGATGCCGCTCCATTGCCGCAGCATATAAAACGGTCCCGCTGCATTGACGTCCATGCAGGCTTTCCAGTCCGCAGGCGTCAGGCTTTCGCTGTCGCCGAGCCGCAGGATGCCGGCGGCGTTGACCAGGATATCGAGCCCGCCCCATTCGCTTTCGATTGCCTTGCAGGCCGTCTCCACCGCCGTCGCGTCGGTGATGTCGAGCGGGATTTGGCGGAAGGGAGCTTCTGCCGTCCCGGCCAGAAGGTCGAGGCCGATGACCTCGGCCCCTTCCTCGATGAAACGTTCGGCGATGCGGCGGCCGATGCCCTGGGCCGTGCCCGTCACCAGCACACGCCGCCCGGTAAATCTCTGTTGCGTCATCTTTTTCGTCCGTTCAGGCTGCGAGCCGCTTTTCTTCGATCAGCGCCCACCAGGCGGAAAGTGTGGGTACACGCGCAAGCTCGTCAAAACCGACGGTGACACCGCGTTCCTTCAGCTCGCCGGCAAGCTTCATCACCTGCAGCGAATCCAGCCCGTAGAAGATCAGGTTCTCGTCGGGGTCGATATCGCTTTCATCCTCCACCATTTGCAGGACGCGGGCTTTCAGCCATTCGCTGATATCGGTGGCCTCTCCCGCGCCGACAAGGCTTGCGGTGTCGATCACCACGCCGCAGCGTGTCGCCACATATTGCAGCGCCATGCGGTGTTCGGCTTCCGAGAAATCGGCAACGCCGTCACCGATCATGAAGGGCTGAATATCCTTCATGAAGGCTTCCACCGCCGTCATCATGCAGCCGATATGGGCGTAAACGCCACCGACGATGATCTGGTCACGGCCCCAGCCCTTCATGCGCTCAGTAAGGTCGGAGCGCTGGAAGGCGCTGTAACGCCATTTGGTCAGCACCACGTCCTGAGGTGTCGGGGCGAGCTTGTCCACCACCTTTTGCAGTTCGGGATCGACGACGGTGAGACCCGGTCCCCACATGTCGTTCAGGAGCGCACGGTCGCCTGGCGGCTGGTCATGCGGCTGGGCGGTGTAGATAACAGGTACGCTGTTCTGAACCGCCCAAGCCTTCACCTTTGCGAGATTGTCGATGAGGGTCGTCATCAGCTTGCCGTCGGCCTCGTAGAACCGCAGGAAATAACGCTGCATGTCGTGGATGAGGAGCACGGCGCGTTTTGCGTCAGGCTGCCATTTTGTCTTGTTGGCCGGAAAGCTTGCGGCGACCGGCATCGGATAGTCGGAAATGCTGGGGATCGTCATGATGACCTCGATGGTTTGCTGCGCCAGGGGGCGCTTAATCTCTGGTTTCGGGGCGCTTTTTTTTGAGCGTCCCCTTTGTTTTGTGCTGCGTGTCAGGCGCTGATGGCGACGGGTGTCACAAGCAGGTCGCGCAGACGTTTCTTGTCGATCTTGCCAACGGCGGTGAGCGGCATGGCCTCGATGAAACGGACGCGATCCGGCAACTTGTAATCCGCGACGCCAAGACCGGCGAGATGCTGGCGGATGGCCGGCGCCTTGAGCGCGGGATTGCGGGAAACGACGAAGACGCAGCTCTTTTCGCCGAGCAGTTCGTCCTGCATCGCCACGAGTGCTGCATGGGTGACGTCTGGATGTCGCAGAATGAGGTTTTCGACCTCCTCCGAAGCGACCTTTTCGCCACCGCGATTGATCTGGTCCTTCACCCGGCCAACGACACGGAGATAACCTTCGGGCGTGCGCTGCACGACATCGCCGGAATAATAGAACCCATCCCTGTCGAAGACCCGGGCGCTATGTTCGGGCGCGCGGTAATAGCCCCGGAACGTATAGGGGCCACGGGTCGCCAGCATGCCGGCTTCGCCCTCGGGCACATCGTTGCCGTCCTCGTCGACGATGTGGATCTCGTCATCCGGGCTGATCGGCCTCCCTTGCGTGGTGAAAACGATATGGTCGGGATCACCGGCGCGGGTGTAGTTCACCAGCCCTTCCGCCATGCCGAATACCTGCTGCAGGTCGCAGCCCAGCACTTCTGGCACCTGGCGGGCCAGGGCTTCGGCAAAGCTTGCGCCGCCGACCTGCAGGAGCTTGAGCGATTTCAGCCGTTCACGATGGGCGGGTGCAGCCTGCAGCCACAGCGCCACGGCCGGCGGCACCAGCGGCACCATGTCGATCTCGTGTTTTTCGATGAGATTGAAGCAGGCAAGCGGCTCCGGATTGGCGGCCATGACCACGGTGCCGCCGGCGTGGAAAACGCCGAGCGCGCCGGGCGAGCTCATCGGGTAATTATGCGCCACCGGAATGGCGCAAAGGAAACGGGTCTCAGGCGAGAGTTCGCAAATCTCCGCGCTGGCCCGGGCGCTGTAATCATAGTCGTTGTGTGTCCGGGGGATCAGTTTCGGGGTTCCGGTGCTGCCGCCGGAAAGCTGGAACAACGCCACCTCGTCTGACGCCGAAGGGGCGTAGGCGGGTGGGTTTTCGGCGGGATTGGCAAGCATCCGCTCAAGGCTGCGCTGCGGATCCGCTTCGCCAAGCAGCAGGGTCACGGCGAGCTTGGGGGAGGCCGTCTTCACTGCGTCCACAAATGCGTCATCGGCGAAAAGCTCGTGGCTGCGGGAGGCAATTACCAGCTTCGGTGCAATCTGCTCCGCATAGGAGGTCATTTCCAGCCGGCGATGGCTGAAAAGTGCGTTGACGGGGGCGGCGCCGATTTTCATCAGCGCGAAAAAGACGAGATAAAACTCGGCGATGTTAGGCAATTGCACCAGCGCGGTGTCACCCTTGCCAATGCCCGCGGCGGAGAGATGGCCGGCAAGATTGGAGGATTGCCGGTCGAGATCGGCATAGCTGAAGCGGCGGTCGCCGCAGACCAGCGCCGTCGCGTCCGGCCGACGCTCCACCTGCTCAGTAAGGATGCCGCTCAGCGGCCGGTCGATCCAGTAACCGCGTTCGCGGTATCGGCGAACGAGATCGTCGGGCCAGCGTTCAAATTCGATTGTCATGATTCGTTCCTGGGAAAATTAGGCAGAAAGACCGCAGGCGTTCAGCATGGTCTTGAGTTTGGTCTGCACCTCGGCCCACTCGGATTCGGGCTCCGAGGCCTCCACGATGCCGGCGCCGGCGAAGAGCCGCACGGTTTCGCGCTGCACGGTGCCGCAACGGATGGTCACAACCCATTCGCCATTGCCTTCAGAATCCGTCCAGCCGACCATGCCGGTGAAGAGGCCGCGCTCGAAAGGCTCGACAAAGCGGATGAGGCGATGGGCGCGCTCGGTGGGGAAGCCGCAGACGGCCGGTGTGGGGTGCAGCAGGCAAGCAAGCTGCAGCGCATTGGTCTCGGGATCGGCAAGGCGGCCTTCGATACGCGTTGAAAGATGCCAGAGTGCGGCGGTGTTGATGAGGGAGGGTTTGTCGGGAACATCGAGTTCGGCGCAGACCGGCGAAAGCAGCGAGCGGATATCCTCGATCACCAGGCTGTGCTCGTAATGGTCCTTTTCGGAAGCCGAGAGCCGATCCGCATTGGCCTTGTCCGCTGCCGGATCGACCATGCGTTTTGCCGATCCCGCCAGCGGGTTCGTGATGATTTTCCCGCCCTGCTTGCGGATCAGGAGTTCCGGGCTGACGCCGATCAGGTCGCCGCCGTCGGGAAGCGGAATGCGGAACTGGTAACCTTCGCGGTTCTGCTTGGCGAGGCTCGCCAGCAATCTTTCGACATTGACCTCGGAGGCGAAAGTCAGTTCACGCATGACGGAAAGCACCGCCTTGCGGACTTCGGAATGGCGGAAATTGACGATGGCATGTTCGACGGCGTGCTTGAAACCGCTCTCGTCCGGCAGGCTGTTCTGGCCGACAAGTGCGGGCATGGCCGAATCGGCGACGATCGGCGCGGCATCCCTTGAATTCCATTCATGGTTGTATGGAATATACAGGCATGAAGGTTCGCTGACATCGAAGGGGATAGCGCCGATGGCGATGGGGTTCTCCTGTCCCTCCCGCTGCGCACGCTCGAAGGCGCCGGCAAGTGCCTGCTGCAGCGGGCTCGATATGTCTTCGCCGCCCCGGGCGGGAATCGCGATCCTTTCGCGAATGCCCTTGGCGCGCAATTGCCCGCTGCCGGAAGTAAACAGAAATTCTCTATTAAATTCAGTAATTTCGTCGGATTCGACGTCATTCGTCCTGAGTGCTCCCGTTTTCATGGGATGCCTCCTGTGCGAGTGGTTGACGATGGCTTATACTTGAGTATGTTAATCATGTTTTGTCAACCGGTTCAAACTCACATGCTAAATTTAACCCCGATGCAGGTGGCCTATTGGGTCGGCCGTGAGGCGGATGGAATACTCGGGAAAGTTACGCCACATCTCTACCTCGAATTCGACGGCCAAGCCGTGGATGCGGAAAAACTGGCCGTTGCCGTTGAAAGGCTCTGCCGGCGTCACCCGATGCTGAGCCTCCGGATCGACGCCGAAGGGTGTCAGTCTGTCGATCCCGTCGGTCGGCGGCTCCGCCTCGATGTGGAAGATATGACCGCGCTTGATTCGGAGGCGCTTGCTCGCCGTCTTGAGACGAAACGCGAGGAGTGGAGCCATCGCCGGGCCGATCTTCGTGTTGCCGCACCGGCGGCGCTTTCGCTCAGCCTGTTGCCGGAAGGGCGTTGCCGTCTGCATGTGGACACCGATATGCTGGCCGTCGATCCGGCCAGCGTGCGGATCGTGATGGAAGACCTTGCCCGCTTCTACGAGACGGCGGCAGGCGTAGACGAAACCCCGACGTTCGAATCAGTGCCCCCGTCGTTTTTCGACTGGGCGGAGCGTCTTGCGTCCGATCCTGACTTGAGGGGCCGGCGCGAAAGGGACCGTTTATGGTGGCGGCAACGGCTTGCCGATGTTCCGGACGCTCCGCCGCTGCCGTTTCTGCCCGATGACCCCTCGCGCGCCGTTCGCACGGACCGGCTCGCCACGCTGCTTTCAGCGGCTGAGCGCGGCAGTCTGGAGCGGATGGCGCAGCGCTGCTCCGTGACGCCGTCGACGCTTCTGCTCGGCGTTTTCGCGGTGGCTCTGTCGCAGGCGGCGGGGGCGGAGAAATTCCGGCTTTCCGTGCCGGGTTTCTGGCGCGCGCCGTTGGTGGAAGGGGTCGATGAGATCGTCGGCGAATTTTCCAACGTGCTCGTGCTCGGCGTGGAAATCAGGCCTGAAGAAAGCGTCGAGGCGCTGCTCGGCCGGCTGTTCGATGAAATGAACGGCCTTCTCGCGCACCAGTCCTATCCGGGCGTCAGCGTCATGCGCGATCTTTCCCGCCAGCGCGGTGCTTGGCAGACCTCGCCGGTAGTCTTTACCGCCGGGGTCGATCTTCCGGGCGGAGAGCTGTTTTCGGAACGCGTCGGGCGGTTGTTCGGCCCGATGGTCCACACCGTCTCGCAGGGGCCGGGCGTCGCGCTGGATGCGCAGGTGGCGGCTGTGGATGGCGGCCTGCTGATCAACTGGGATGTTCGGCTTGATGCGCTGCCGGAAAACTGGCTGCGCGCTTTGTTCGAGACCTACGTCGCTCTTCTCCGCCGGCTCGCGGAAAACCCCGATCTTACTTCTGCAAGCGTGAAGCGATTGGTCGCACGGCAGCCGGAAGCGGCAGCCGAGGCAAAAGGAAAACCCATGGAACGTCCACTCTCACCGCTGCAACAGGCCTATCTGCTCGGGCGCGGCACCCATCTGCCGCTCAGCGGCGTGGCGATGCAGGAGTTCCGCGAATATCGCGGCAATATCGACCTGGAGCTGTTGCAGTCGCGCCTTGCCGCAATGGTCGGGAGACATGAAAGCCTGCGTACCCGCATCGATGAGCGGCGTCTGGCGCAGATGGTCTCCGACGAGCCGAAGATCAATCTCGATAGTGTCGATCTTTCGGCCCTGTCTGTTCCGGAAGCCGAGGCAAGGATCGCGGCGGCGCGACGGGATTTTTCCCATGCACATTTCGATCTCACAGCCTCGCCATGGCAAGTCACGATCTTCCATATGCCGGATACCGGGCCGGCGGGGCATAAAGTTGTCGTTTTCCTGCGTTTCGATGCGCTTATCCTTGATGGGCGGGCCATTGCCAGCCTTGCGGCGGAACTCTTCGCCGGCCTCCTGCCGCCGCAAACCGCCGCTGTGACCGGAACGCCGAAGGAGGATATCTCGGCGGCCCGCGCCTTGGACGCTGCCTATTGGGCGGACAAGCTGAAAGATGCCGAGGTGCCCTCGCAACTACCCTGGAAAGCGCCGCTCGAAACCATTGCCACGTCGCGTTACGGCCGCCAGAGCCTGCTCGTCGAAAAGCAGCGCTTTACCGCCTTTTCGCGGATCGGTGCAAAAGAGCGGCTGTTCAAGAACTCGGCGCTGACGGCAGTGATCCTCGATGTGCTCTCACTCTGGCTCAATGAAGGCGCTCTTGTCGTCGGCATTCCTGTTGCGCCGCAGGTGGAAGGGGCCTTCGCCAACCGCTCGAGCTTCATCGCCGTCCAATGGGATGCGGCCAAAGGCAGCTTTGCGGAGCGGGCGGCAGGCCTCCAGACGGATGTGCTTGATGGCCTGAACCATCTGGCTTTTTCGGGCATCGATCTCAATCGCGTGCTTCTCAATGCCAATCCGGGCGGGCTCGCCTTGCCCGTCGTGATTACCAACGGTCTGACCTGGCCGACGCTCTCACCCGAATCGGAGATGCGATGGACCGGCGGGCTTACGCAGACGCCGCAGGTGGCGTTGGATTTCCGCTTTTCGCAGAATCCGCAGGGCGATCTTGTCCTCGATATAGACTATGCGGAGCAGGCGATCGATGCGGCGATGGTGGCGGATATTCTCGCAGCCATCGAGCGTGCGATTGCCGGGATCGCGGATAGCGGCGCTTTCTCCTTCAATAGACGCGATATTGTCGACCTGTCCCATTACAGGCTGAATGGTGACGAGCGCAGCTTCGTCTGCCCGCCATTTCTGGAGCGGATCGCCGGCCATCTTTTCGAGGGTGACCCGTCACGCACGGCGCTCGTCAGCGGCAAGCGGCGCATCGGCTATGGGGAGCTGGGAGAGATGGTGGCCGGGGCGATGGCGGGCCTTAAGGCGCGCAGCATCGGCCGGGGCGATGTCGTGGCTGTTTGCCTGCCGCGCAGCCCGGAACATACGGCCATCACGCTCGCCGCAGCATTTATGGGAGCGGTCTGGGTGCCGGTCGATGCCGGCTCGCCGGAAGATCGCCTGCACTACCTGCTGACCAATTGCCGCCCGGCCGTCATCGTCGCCCGCAGCGTCCCGCAGGGTTTTGAGGCTGTCGATCCGGCGGCGCTTCTGTCCGCGCCCGCGCCGGCTGGTGCGCCCGTTACCGTAGCGGAGATGGCAGCGCTTTCCCTAAACGAGGAGCCTGCCTATTATCTCTATACGTCGGGTACGACAGGCAAGCCGAAATGCGTCGTGCTTTCCAACCGCGCCACCGCCAATGTCATCGGCAGCACGCTTGCGGAATGGGCGGTGACAGGCAGTGACGTGTTCATGTCAGTCACGCCGCTGCATCACGATATGTCCGTCTTCGATGTCTTCGGCGCGCTTGTCGCAGGGGCGACGCTGGTGCTGCCGGAACCGGGCGAGGAAAAGGACGCGGTGCGCTGGAACGAGCTGGTGGCCGAACATGGCGTCACGCTCTGGTGCTCGGTGCCGGCCATCCTCGAAATGCTTCTCTCCTGCCGCCGTGGTAACCAGCTCTCTTCGCTCCGGCTCGTGGCGCAGGGCGGCGATTACATCAAGCCCGTGATTATCGAAGAGCTTCGCGGGCTGAAGGCCGATCTGCGGCTGATATCGCTCGGCGGGCCGACGGAAACGACGATCTGGAGCATCTGGCACGAGATCGTTGCGGAAGATGTCGCAGCCGTGCCCTATGGCCACCCGCTGCCCGCCAATCGATATTTCGTCCTTAACGATCGAGGCGACCATTGCCCGGCTGGCGTCGTTGGCCGCATCCACACGGCCGGCGTGAATGTGGCGATCGGCTATCTCGAAGATGGCGCGATTACCCAGACGGATTTCGTGACGGTTGCCGATCCCGAGGGAAAGCCCGTGCGCGCCTTCCGCACCGGAGACCGTGGCCGCTACCGGCCGGATGGCAAGATCATGTTTGCGAGCCGCGTCAATGGTTACGTCAAGGTGCGCGGCGTGCGCGTTTCGCTGCCGGATGTGGAAAACGAGCTTATCCGCCATCCTTCCATCCAGCGCGTTCTGGTGGTGGATTACGGTATCGAGCAAAAGGGCGAGGCCGCCAT
The DNA here is from genome assembly GCF_001541315.1 of Agrobacterium tumefaciens str. B6. Classification (GTDB taxonomy): domain Bacteria; phylum Pseudomonadota; class Alphaproteobacteria; order Rhizobiales; family Rhizobiaceae; genus Agrobacterium; species Agrobacterium radiobacter. The sequence continues at coordinate 19,034 of NZ_LMVK01000016.1, forward strand.
CGGTGTGCTCTACGTCGTTGCGCCCGGCCTCGAACTCTCCACCGTCGATCTGCGCAATTTTGCCCGTGGCCATCTGCCGGAATCGCATGTGCCCGGCCGGTTTCTCAAGGTCGACGATCTGCCGCTTTCGGCCAATGGCAAGCCGGATCGCCGTCGCGCCCGTGAATTGCTGACCAGTTCTGCGGAACCGGCAAGAATCTCCGCCCCTGTGGCTCCCGCCGCCGATCAGGGCGACCGCCGGGTGCTGGATATCTATCTCGGCGTGCTGGGTAAAAAACCGGCGAATGTGGATGCGAACAGCGACCTGCTGGCGCTCGGTCTTTTGCCTTCGCATCTGAAGATCGTTTCGGCTGAAATCCGCACTGCCTTCGGCGTGGAACTGACGCCGCAGCAGCTTCTGCGGTGCCGCAGCGCCAGACAGGTGACCTCGCTTTTGGCCGCCCGGGCGGCGTGAACCCAAATCATTTCGGGCGGGATTTCGCGCCCGATAACAGGAATTGTTCAAGGAAAAACAGATGGCGCATATCGATCCTGCCGGCGACTGGCTTCCACTGACGCAGCCGCAACTCGATTTCTGGGAGGAGTTTTCCTTCCATCCCGACGAGCCGGTTTCCACCGTCGCCCACTACATCGATCTTTCCGGCGCGGTGAACGAAAGCGCGCTCCTTCAGGCAATTACACGCACCGTGCGCGAGTCCGAAGTCCTGTCGATCCGTTTTCGCATTGGGGAGGATGGCGAGACGCCGCAGCAATGCTTCGATCCAAGCCATGCCCCGGTGGTGGAAATGGTCGATCTGCGCACCAGTCCCGCTCCCCTGGAAGAGGCGCTGCGGCGCATGAACGCGGATGTGGAAGCAAGGCTCGATCTCAGAACCGACAGGCTCTCTGCGCAGCTGCTCTATCGCATCGCCGATGACCGCTATCTCTGGTACATCCGCGCCCATCATATCGTCGTGGATGGTTATGGCCTGACGCTGGTCGAGCAGCGCTGCGGACAGCTTTACGGGCACTATTGCGGCAAGGGCGAAGCGGGTCCGGATTTCCACCCCTTCGGTGATTTCCTTGCCGAAGAGGATGCCTATAAGCAAAGCCGGCGTTTCGAGAAGGACCGTGATTTCTGGGCGGCCTATCTCGCCGCACCCGCCGATCTGCCGGTGCTGGACAAGGATTGCGAGGACTATGGCGGCGGCGGTCTGCATGCCGATGCGGCCTTGCCGCAGGGGTTCAGCACGCGGTTGCAGCAGGTGGCGGGTGCAATTGAGATCGGCTGGCCGGATCTTCTGGTGCTGCTCTCAGGCCTTTATCTCCACCGTGTCCTGCCGCGTCCGGATCGCAATGTGCTGACCTTGTGGCTGCCTTTCATGAGCCGCTGGGGCAGCGTCGGCGCGCATATGCCGGCGATGCTTGTCAATATCCTCCCCTTCCATCTCACCATCGAGCCGGGCGAGAGCCTCGGTCCATTTCTGAGGCGCAACGCCACCAATCTGCGCAAGCAGCGTCTGCATGGCCGCTACCGCATCGAGCAGATCGCCGCCGATCGGGAAATCCCGAAGGGCCGGCGCTTCTTCTTCTCGCCGCTCATCAATGTCCTTCCCTTCAGCGCACCGGTCTTTGCCGGGCTCGCCGTTATCAGGCACATTCTTGCCAATGGTCCCGGCGACGGGTTCAATCTTACCTTCCGCGGCGAAGATGACGGCAGCGAACTGAACCTGCATATCGATGCGGATTCGGCGCTGACGCAAGAGGAGGATTTCGCCCGCTACCGTGAGGAACTGCCATTGTTCCTCGATGCCATGCTGCGCGAGGAGGCGCTGACGCTTGCGGCGGCGGAGGCGTCCACGGCATTCCGTCTGGCGGTCTGAGGGGGGACTGTGGGCGGATTCCAGGCCGGCTTCGGGGCGTGAGGCTGGACATGCGTTATCGATAATGACGAAAAATCCGTGTTCCGTCATGCCGGACTAGATCCGGCATCCGGCCACGGCGCGTCTGCGCCGTGAAAGGACTCTTTCGCGATCAAGGACTTGATCGCACTGGACCCCGGACCACGCCCGGGGTAACGGCGTGCGAATGCAGGGCGCGCGCCAATACATTCTCAGCAGCACTCATAGGTAAAAATAACCCGGCTCCACCAGGCGAAACCGGATTTTCCTTGCCCAAGTCCGGTTCAGGCGAGTGTCGTCAGCACGCGGCTCGAAGCGCCTGCTTCGGCAAAACGGCTGAAGACGCCGCTGGTGGTGTTGCGCAGCCGCTCGACATCGTCAGGGCCGTAACGGTCCGAACGGTAGCTCATCAGCACGCGAATGGAGCGCTCGCCGCCTATCGTCTCTTCCATCACCTCGAATTGCAGTCCCAGCATGGATTCGTGCTTGTCAGGGTCGATCTGGCGGAACTCCACCGGCTTGCCATCCGGCCCGGCGAGGGTGCCGTTCAGCTTGTTCTTGGCGTGGATCTGGATGAAGACCTCGAACAGATGATCACGGCCCGGCGTCATGCCCAGCGCTTCCTCGACGAGATCGATCGGGATTTCGCTGTGTTCCAGCGAACCGTTGATGGTGTTCTTCACCGAAGAAATCAGTTCGCCGATGGTCATGGTCTCGCCGAAACGCACGCGATGGGCAACGACAGTGGTGAAATAACCGATCGTATCGAAATAACCGCTGTCCGTGCGGCCCGAAGCCGAGGTGCCGACCACAAGATCGCTCAACCCGCCGAGATGGCGCAGCGATGCGGCAATTGCGGCATAGACCACGTTGAACAGCGAAGCGCTGTTCTGCCTGGCAATGGCGTAAAGCCCGTCGCTGACATGTTTTTTCAGCTTGAACTCGATCCAGCCGCCTGCCGGGGCTTCATCCTGCGACGCCTCGTGCGGCGTTCCATCCTGTCCGTTGAGGGTAAGGCCTTTCGGCGCATCCCGCAGCATGTCCGTCCAGTAGGCAAGATGGCCGGCATTCACACCTGACGCCACCTGTTTTCTTGCAAATTCATGGAAGGGTGCCGGTCTGGTCGCAAAGACCGGGGCCTTGCCCGCGGCCCTTGCCCGGTAGGCCTCGGTCAGCTCGTCCATCATCAGGTTCACCGACCATTCGTCCAGCACGATGTGATGGAAGAGGAAGGAAAGCACCTGGCGGCCGGTCTGTGCATCCTTAAGGAAGCGCAGCCGCATCGGCAGTTCACGCGCAAGATCGAAGCGCCAGCCGGCCTCCGCATTCCGATCAACACCTTGGCTTTCTTTACTGGTCCAGAACCATTTGTAACCGGGCAGATCATGCATCGGCACGATCTTTTGCAGAACCGTATCGTTTTCGACGTAGAAATGGGTCCGCAGGCCGGGATGGCGCTCGATGATATCGAGGAAGGCGCATTCGAAGGCATTCTCATCCACGGGATTAAGGAAATCGAGCGCGAAGGGAATGTTGAAGATTTCGCCGAAACCGAAGGCGGCATAGGCCTTCCAGAGCGACATCTGCGCCAGCGAAAGCGGCGCAGTCAGCGAGCCGTTCGCCGTAGCCTCGGCCTGCGCGGGCGCCTCGGTTTCAAGCCGGGTCGCCTGTTTTGCGAGCGAGGCGGCGGTCGGGTAGCTGAAGAGATCGTTGAAGCGCAACTCGATGCCGTGATTGGCGAGAAGACGCCCGATGATGCGGGTGGCGATCAGCGAATGGCCGCCAAAATCGAAGAAATCATCATCCGGTCCCATGTCCGGCGAAGCAAGCGCTTCGCGGAATTCGGCAAGGATCGTCGCGGCGGTGTCGTCGTTCTGACCGGACGCGGCAGGCGAAAGGGCTGCATGCTCCGACGCTGGCGAGGCGTTTTGAGGGACGATGCCGGAAAAATCCGCGCCGCCTTCAAGATGGCTGACGAAACGCTCCAAGAGGAAGGCCGTCGCGTGCGGCGATGTCTCCTTGCCGCCTGTCAGTTCGAGGCGGATATCGCCAGTCGAGGTCGGACCGGCAGCAAGGGTCAGGCCGAGACCGGACTGCAGGGAGGGCAGGGGCAGATGCTCAAACTGGAGGCCATGCTCGGATACGGCCTGAGCGGGTGTCGCAAGCGCGTGCAGCGTGAAGGCGGCGGTTCCACCTTCATTGTCATTTCGCTGTTCCAGCCCTGTCAGCACGGCATTTTCAGCCTGTTCGGGCGATTGGTCGCAGGAGATCGCCACCTGTGCTGCCGCCTCGGCTGAAATTGGCATGGCTACGCTCGGTTGCAGGCGCAGGGTCACTGTCTCCCGACCACCGTTTTTTGCGAGGAAAAGGGCAAAACGCGATCCGGCGCGGGCCAGAAGCGCATTCGCCGCCGTGGAACCGTTGAGGCCGAGCAGGATTGCGGGAAGATCGACGCCGTGGCTGTGGCTTGCCGGCCTGTCGATCCCGTTTTGCTGCAACGCCACGACGGTCGAGCCGGAGGCCGGACGTTGCAGCCAGCCGAGCGGAAGCGGGTCGATGCTGCCACTTTCGATCGCACGCGGCGAAAGCGGTTTCGGCGTCTCACCGGCATAGGCCGCCGCGATGCCTTCCAGCAGGATTTGTGGCGAGAGGACTTCGCCGAGCAGGCCGTGAACCAGAAACGCCAGCAGGATTTCTCCTTCGCTTAAAAGCACGACGGCCTGAAACGGCGGGTCGATTTCGGCATCGAAGGGTCTTGCCTGAAGGTCGTGCAGCAAGGTGAGGGCCTCGCCTGCAGAGGGAACATGCAGCAATTGCACGATGGATGCGGACGGGGCTTCGATGCTCTTGGCAAGCGTGCCGTCCTCGCCGAAGGCGAAGCGTGCACGAAGCTCGGGCCAGCCCTCGCAAACCGTCTTCAGCGCCGAGGTCAGGCGCAGCAGATCGCATTCTTCACCGATGCGATAGGCCAGAAGCTGCCGGAAGACCTGATCGGGATCCTGAAACTGCTCGAACCAGACCCTTTCTTCGTATTGGCTCGGCGGGGCTGCATCCGCCTTGTCGAAGGTTTCTTCGATGCGACGTGCGAGCACACCTATATTGTCTGCTGCCATGGTCCTCTCCTTGGAAATATTCGGCTGCCGCCCTGGGGAAGCGGCTGATCTGTTTGGCGGGATCAATGCCCCGCGCGCGACCGTTCGATGAGCGCCTGCCAGGCGGCAAGCGTGGGCTGTCGGGCCAGATTGTCGTATTCCAGCCGCACTCCTGCAAGCTGCGAAAGCGGCGGGATGAGGCGCATGAGTGCAAGCGAATGAAGGCCGCGGCCGAACAGGTTGTCCCCCGGTTCGATATCGCGCCCCTCATCATCGAGAACCCTGGCGAGAAGGGCCTTGAGTTCCATCATCATCGTTTTCGCTTCCAGCATGGCACCCGCCGCGATTACCGGTTCATTCATCGAAATGATCGTGAACGCCGCTGGCGCCGCGACGCCAGTAGCCGGAAGCGCGGGTCCATTTGGGATTGGCGCCGAGCTCCTCGACCAGAAGGGCGCGAACCTCCTTGGCGGTCTTCGATTCGCAGGCGACCCAGCTGGAGAAATCGCCCTTCGGCAGCTCCAGCTTGCGCAGCGCGCCAGCCAATGCGTCGGGATCGGTTCCGCTCTCTGTCTTCTGCGTTACCCAGACAATCGAGGCGTCCGCCTTCGTCGTAAGTTCCAGCCGATCCGCATCCGTCTCGACCTCGATCAGCGCCACGATACGGGTGCCCTCGGGCATTTCCTCCAGTCGCCGCGCCAGCGCGGGAAGGCCGGTATCGTCGGCAATCAGCAGATGCCAGTCATAGGTGAAGGGAACGGTGAAGGAGCCGCGCGGACCGGCGATCCACGCCTTGTCACCCACCTTTGCGGCTTTCGCCCAGTTGCTGGCGGGGCCGGCGTGATGGGGGGCGGAATCGGTGGCGAGGTCGCCTTTTTCGGCTTCGAAGCTGCGCGGCGTGTAGTCACGCGCCCGCGGGCGCGGCGCGCCCTCCGGGAATTCAATGCCGTTCGGGCCGATTACCGGCAGGCTCGGTTCGGTTTCACCGGGCTGGGCAAAGAACATCTTGACGTGGTCGTCGAAACCGAGGCTCACAAAACCCTCCAGTTCCGGCCCCGTCAGGACGATGCGCACCATGGACCGGCTGAGCTTTTCGACACGCGTGACATTGAGTGCGCGTAGCGCGACGGCGTGGCGATGGCGTTTGGGCGTGCGGTCCGGTGCTGCGGAACCTATCGTTTCTGGCATGCTCATACTGTTGTCTTTCCTGGGATATTGCCGATGGGGTCGGCGGTGTCGCAGTCCCGGATCGGCGGGCCGGACGATCGCGCGTCGGAATTTTCCGGCGAGCGATCCGGCCTTGTTGCGTCAAGATGCGCGAACCATAACAGGCAGTTTTCGCTGCTGCAATATAACTTTCTTCAAAAACTCAAGTTTATATCGCCGCCGGTTTGTGCTGAATTGCCGCTGGTCGATCAGCGGCGGTTGGCCCAGCTTTCCACCTCATCCAATGTGTGCAGTGCGCTCGGAATGGAAGGCGTCGTCACCCTGGTGGAATCGAGGAAAACGATCCTGCCCTCGCGGGCCGGCTTCACGAAGCGTTCCCAGCCGGGAATGATCTTTTCAAGTGCGGCGCGCGTTCCCGCCTCGCCGCGGGCGGGGCTGGGATAGCTGTTCATCACGACAAGCAGATCGGGATTGAGCTTGCCGAAGGCATCGGCGCTGAGCGGTATCACCAGGGTCGAGCCCATTCCGCCCGAAGAGGCGGCATTGTCGATCTTCAGGCGGGCATATCCCAGATCCTCCAGCGCCTGCACCGCGCCGGACATGTCACCCACCGCGTTGATCTGGTCGGTCAGCAGGATCGCCAGATAGGTCTTGCCTTTCGCCTCTTCGCCCAGCGCCTTTTTGACCGTGGCAAGCTTCGTGTCATAGGTCTTCCGGCGCTCCGCGAACACATCGCTTCGCCCGACCAGACCGGCAAGGTCCTCCTCCACGCTGAAGCCATAGGCTTTGCCGGCGCTTGCCTTTTGCAGATAGACGGGTGCGACGGTGGAAAGCTGCGCGGCCTTGCCGCTATCCATTTCGGTGGCAACGATCAGGTCCGGTTGCAGCGCCCGAAGCTTCTCGAGATCGATCTGGCCGACAGCGCCAAACCCCTTGGGTTTCGTGCGGCCCTCGCCGAGAACCGTATCGATGAAATCGACGGCGGTTGCGAATTTGCCGTCGCTGTTGCGGCCATAGGCGCCAACCACATTGGCGTCGAGATCCATCAGCGGCACTCCCAAGAGCGGCTCGTGCATGACGACGATGCGCTGCGGCTTTTCCGGAACGGAGACGGTGCGGCCGGCGGCACCGGTCACGGTTCGCTCAGCGGCGAGGCTGGTTCCGGCGGCCAGAAGGGCGGCGATGAGGATGGCAATTCGCATGGCATTCCCTTTATTGATTTTTTCAGTGGCTGTTGTTTCTGCGAAGCGCCTGCAGGCGCAGCGTGAGGATGAAAAGCGGCACGCCGATCAGCGTCAGCGCAAGGCCGATCGGCATCGGCGTATCGGCCACCAGCCCTCGCGACAGCGTATCGGCGGTTACTACCAATATGCCGCCGGTAAGCCCCGAGAGGAAAAGCCTGGCGCGGCCGACTGCCGGCGAAACGAAGGTGGCGAGATGCGGGGCGATGACACCGAGAAAGGTCAGCGGGCCGACGGCGGTAACGGAGGAGGCGCTGAGGATGACTGCAAAAACAATGACGAGCGGGCGCGAATGCCTGACCGTTTCACCCAGCGCCATGGCCATTTCATTGCCGAGGTCGAAAACGGCGAGCGCCCGGCCGATGAGAAAAATACCCAAAAGACTTGCACCGAAGAGGGGTGCGAAAACGAGGATGGTCGGCCAGCTTGCCTGAAACAGCGAACCCGCCATCCAGTCCGCCAGGGCCAGCGAGGTTTCGGCCGGCGTATAGAGAAGAAGCACCGATGAGACGGAGGAAAGCGCTGATTCGATTGCAATCCCCATCAGCAATATGGCTAGACCGCTCGAGCGTTCGCGCCCGACGAGTGCGATGAGAAGAAAGGCCACGGCAAGACCGCCGCCAATAGCCGCAAGCGCCACCAGGGTCTTGGGGGCGGCCGGCACCAGCACCAGAAGCAGCATGATGGTGGTCATTGACCCCTGGCTCAGACCGAAGAGGCCGGGATCGGCCAGCGGATTGCGGGCGACGGATTGCAGCATCGCGCCTGCCAGCGCCACGCTCCAGCCGGCCATGAAACCGAGCAGAATGCGCGGCAGCCGCACCGTCCACAGCGCATAGGCCTGATCGTCGCTGAGATGCCCGCCGGCAAGGCCGCGGAGTAGATCGATGAGGCCGGTTTCGGTATTGCCGAGGCTGGCGGACAGGGCGGCGAGCACAAGCACCAGCGCAATCAAGACAAGGCCGGCTTTCAGATTGCCGATGCCGATCTGCAGGCCGCTCGGCAGCCGCAGCACCGCTTTGCCGTCGGTGGCGAAATGCCGTTTCATGAAAGCCCCCTTGCCGAGGGCGAAAGATAGAAGCGTTTGACGATGACGATGAAAACGAGGCCGCCAAGCAGGTCCATGAACAGCCCGGTATTGACCACATAGGGCGCAAACAGTTTTTGCGCACCAAGATCGGCCAGCACGCAGAGGCCTGCCCCGACAAGGGCGGACGCCGGCAAGGCGAGCGTGAAGTTCCCACCCACCAGCGGCCGGATCATAGGCGGCACGATGAGGCCGACGAACCCGATCGGGCCGCAGATCGCCGCCGCCGAGCCTGAGGCCAGCATGGTGGCGAAAAGCGTAACCCGGGAAATACGCGTGACATTCACACCGGCGGAAGCGGCCTTTTCCGCGCCCAGCAGAACAAGCGTCAGCGGCCGGGCGACCGCCCACAATATCACCAGCGCAATCGCGCCGATCCACCAGAAATCGAACAGGCGCTCAGCATAGACATGGTTGATATTGCCGCCCACCCAGCTCAGGAATTCGGCGCGGCGCGTGGGGTTGGAGAGAAGCAGGGCATTGGTCACGCCGATCAGCAGCATGGAAACCAGCGCGCCGGCAAGAATGAGCGACAGGCCGCGCGGATCGTTTGATCGTCCGGCGAGGCGCGCGACAAAAAAGCAGGCGGCAAAGCCGAAACCGGCGCCCGCAAGCGCCGCAAGCCCCTGCACCTCGGGAGAGAAATCGAACACCAGTGCGCCGGCGATCACAAAAAGCGTCGCCCCGGCATTCAGCCCCAGCGTTGCGGGCGAGGCGAGGGGATTGCGGACAAGCCCCTGCAGCACGCAGCCGCTGACGGCCGTGGTGGCGCCCACATAGATGGCAATCAGCGAGCGTGGGATTTGCTGATAGAGAAGCACCGACTGCTGATAGGTGTCGGCCTCGCCACGCCAGAGCGTCGCCGCGATTTCGGCAAGCGGCATCTCGGCAGCCATCACCACAAGATTGAAGATGAGGATGGCGGCCAGTAACAGCGCGGCGGCGAAAATCAGCGTCATTTTCGAGGTCATGCCGAAATGGCCTGTTCCTGCCGCGCCAGCCGAGGCACGCAGATGAGCCGTCCCTGACGGGAGAAGATATCGGCTTCGAGATCGAAGACCTCGGCGACATTGGCTGATGTGACCGTACTCGTCACCGGCCCGGACGCCAGAACCCGCCCGGCCTTCAGCATGATGACATCATCGGCGAAAGTGGCGGCGAGGTTGAGATCGTGCAACACGACGATAACGGTCTTACCGTGCCTGTCGGTCAGTTCGCGCACGAGGCCGAGAACGGCATATTGGTACTTCATGTCTAGATGGTTGACCGGCTCATCCATCAGGATCACGTCCGTGTCCTGCGCCAGCACCATGGCGATGAAGGCGCGCTGGCGCTGGCCGCCGGACAGCGTGTTGACCTGTGCTTTCGCCTTGTCTTCCAGCCCGACGGTCTTCAGCGCCTCGGCAAAAAGCGCCCGGTCGCGTTCGGTCGGGCCGCCTGCAAGACCGTAACGGGCGTAACCGGCAAGCTCGATCAGCTCGCCAAGCGTCATATAGTCAGGGCAATGGCATTCCTGCGGCAGATAGGCGATGCGGCGGGCGAGGTCCCGGCGTCCGATCTCGCCGATCAAACGCTCGCCCAGGCTTATCCTGCCTGATGACAAAGGCAGGAAACCCATGATGGTCTTCAGCAGCGTCGACTTGCCGCAGCCATTGGGGCCGACCAGCGCGGTAACGCGGCCGGCTCGGAAGCGGGCGGACAGTCCTCTCAAGACGGGAACATGGCCATAACTGGCGTGAAGGTCCGTGGCGTCAAGCACCGGATACAACTCCTGTTATTCATGCGACCATGCGTCGAGACGCCGAACGGCCATTATAACTGTTTGAATTTAAACACCTAACTTGCAGAAAACGTGTTTCTTTCCGGCAAGGGTGACGGTGTGGTCTTGAAGCGACACTAAACTATAGTAAAACTCTCCACAAATCGAAATTTGCCGATTCAGGGCGTGAATTTCTTACCGGTTATTTCAGTCGAGGTGCATCATGTCAGTCGCGACCAAGCTTCATGTCGGCATGTCGCTGGCCCCAACCTGGCTCAGCGGCGAGGCGTGGCGGCGTGCCGACAGCGGCATAAACGGGGTGTTTTCCAGCGATTATTTTGTCGATCTGGCGCAGCGCGCGGAAGCCGCGCATGTGGATTTCGTGTTCAGGCCGGATACACTTTTCCTGCGCACCGAGGGGCTGGAAGCCGGCGGCGGATTTGCCAGCATGGACCCGACCATGCTTCTCGCCGCCATCGCCCGGGAAACCAGCCATGTCGGCCTGTTATCCACCGTGTCGACCACGTTTCTGCCGCCCTATGTGGTCGCCCGCCAGATCCAGTCGCTGAACTGGCTGAGCAGCGGCAGGGCGGGGTGGAACATCGTTACGGCGCTGGACGGGCACGAAAATTTCGGCCTGAGAGAGATGCCTTCACCGCAGGAGCGCTATGAGCGCGCCGCCGAGTTCACGCAGGTCGTACAGCAGCTCTGGGCGAGTTTTCCAAACGAAGCTCTTAAACTCGACAGGGAAAGCGGGCGGTTCGCCGATTCCTCGCTGGTGCATCCGGTCGCGCATGAGGGCAGGCATTTCAGTGTGAAAGGCCCGCTCAACCTGCCGGCCCATGCCAGCCGTATTCCGCTGGTGCAGGCAGGCGCTTCGCCCGAAGGCCGTGATTTCGCCTCGTCGGTGGCGGACGCCGTCTTTGCCTCAACGCCGGATATGCAGGCTGCCATTGAGCTCCGGGCGGATTTGCGGCGGCGTGCTGAGGGCCATGGCCGCAACCCCGACGGTGTGAAGCTGATGCCGGGCCTCAGCCTTTATCTGGCGGATAGCGGCAAGGAGGCGCTGGAGCTCTTTGCGGAAACCCATGCCCGCGCCAACCGCGGCCGCGCCTTTGCCTCCATTCGCGATATGACCGGCCTCGATCTTTCGGATTGGCCATTGCAGCGGATTGTGAGTGCATCTGACCTGCCGCCACCGGAGACACCGAGAAGCCGTACCCACGCAAATCTGCTGCGCCGGCTGATCGAACGGGAGACGCTGAGCGTCGCCGATTTGTTGCGACGGCCAGAGGTGATGGGTTCCGGCCATTGGCAGATCATCGGCACGGTTGACGATGCTTTAGAGACCATCCGCGAATGGGCGGCGGCCGGCGCCATTGACGGTTTTGTCGCGGTGCCCGGCGGTTCGGTGGCATCCATGCGGCTGGTGCTGGAGCGGTTGCTGCCGGAACTCGCCGATGCCGGGCTGTTCCGCACGGCCTATTCCGGCTGCACCTTCGCGGAACATCTGGCCGAATAGGCTTATGCGCCGCCGGATTCGGCCGTCGCCTGTCTGGCCGCCTCGACCAGTCGGGAAAAATGCTGTTCGACTTCGGCGTTGGCCACGAAGGATACGGTGGTGACGACGCAACAGAGTTCGCCCTGGGCGTCAAAGACCGGCGCGGCCTTACCCGTCAGGGCGGAGAACAGATGTTCATTAAGTTCCGCACCACCCACCTCGCGAATGGTTTCCAGAACTCTGGCATCCGGGCGGGAGCCACGAAAGGCGGCCGGTTGCAGCTTGCGCACCACGGCTATCGTCTCCGGCGGCAGGTAAGACTGGAAGACCAGCCCGCAGGCGCTGTTATCCAGCGGCAGAACATCGCCGAGCGCCACGGTGCTGATGGAAAAACTGGCGCTTCTTGCCCATCGCACCACGGTCGGGCCGCGTTCGGTCCAGATCGCCACGCCGCAACTGGCGCCGATTTGGGCGGCGAGCGCTTTCATCTGGCGACCGGCGGTTTCGACCGGATTGATTCGCCGGAGCGCACTGATGCCGATCCCCAGCGCCGCCGGTCCAAGATCGTAACTGCCGCTTGCGGGGTCCTGCGTCACCAGTCCCTCCCGCACAAGGCTCTGCATATAACGATGGGCGGTGGAACGGCCGGTGCCGGCGCGTTTGGCCAGTTCGCCAAGCGCAAGCGCCGTATCCGATCTGGCGAGAAGGTTGAGAAAACGCGCCGCGATCGATACGGATTGAATGAGCGCCGAGCGCTTTTCGCCCTCGTTTTCGGGCGCTTCGTCCGCTTCGTCATCCATGGCGTTCAAGCTTGTTCCCCCGTGTGTCGAGAAATGCCTAACGCATCCGGGTGAAAATCGGAATCGATTTCTGCGGACTTTTCAGCCGCTTTCATTCGCAACGCCGTGATTGCCGACGAGGCGCTGATTAAACTTTGTTGTAAATATGGCACATCCCGTTACGGAAGCCTTTTTGTCCGCAATACAGAACGCATTCTCTATTGCGAAACGGATAACGCTTCCGTTACTTGAATATGACTTTAATACTCATGTTTTTTAGGGGTGTGTGATGGGGTTTAGCTCTAGCGGTCGTTTGATGAGCGGGGTCAGCGCTCTGACGCTGGCGACGATGTTTGTGACGCCGGTTCTCGGTCAGGATCAGCAGGCTGAGGCGGCGGGCACGACCGTGTTGAAACCGATCGTCGTGACCGGTGAAAAAGTGGCGCGCGACATGAAGAACACGGCTTCGTCCGTTTCGGTCAAAACCGCCGAGGAAATCAGGAAGGAAAAGACCGGCGACCCGACCGTGTCGGAAGCGATCAAGGATATCCCGAACATCGTTTATACCGATAATGTCAGCGCTCCCATCATCCGCGGACAGGATACACAGGGACCGAATACCGGCTCCATCGCCTTCTTCACCGGCACGGTGCCGCGCGCCACGATCAATGTCGACGGCCATTATCTCGGTTATAACGAGTTCATCTATGGCGCGAGTTCCATCTGGGATGTCGACAGCATCGAGGTCTTCCGCGGCCCGCAGACCACCTCGCAGGGCGCCAACGCCATCGCCGGCGCGATCCTCGTCAACACCAAGGACCCGACCTTTACGCCTGAGGCTTCCTATCAGGCCGAAATCGGCAATTATCACCAGAAGCGGGCGTCATTTGCCTTTTCCGGACCGTTGATCGAGGACGAGCTGGCGGCGCGCATGGCGATCGATTATTCCGGCCGCGATACCTTCATCGATTATATCAATTCCGCATTTGCCCATGACGGCACCGATCAGGATTTCAAGGAATTCAACGGCCGCTTCAAGCTGCTGTGGGAGCCGTCGGAAATCCCCGGCCTTTCGACGAAGCTGACCTATTCCTATAATGCTTCGAACCGGCCGAGCCAGGAGGCGGCGTCGCGTCCCTTCGAGGATCTCAACCACATCACCACCACCATGCCGAATTTCAGGCAGTACACCAATACCGGCATTCTCGATATCAATTACGATTTCGAGAACGGCGTGAAACTGTTCAACCAGACGCAGTTTTCCGCCTCCACCGCCAAACGCCGGGTTGGTATTGCAAATAACGGCGATGCGGATGTCGATCTCAAGAACACCTCGCACGAAACGCGCGTCACCTTTGGCGATCAAGAGGATGTGCTGAGCGGTGTCGCGGGCATTTATTACGCGCATACGAAAGCCGACGAGGTGCTTTATCTGCGCGGAACCTCGCGCTTCAACGACACCAAGGACAATCTCGGCCTCTTCAGCGAGTTGAGCTATCGCCTGACCGACCAGTGGACCCTGACGGGCGGCCTGCGCTATCAGCAGGACCAGATCCAGCGCGCCGGTTACCGGACGCTGAGCGCCACCAGCAGAAGCTCGGTCAATTACGACGAAACCTTCTCGGAAATCCTGCCCAAGGCGTCGCTGGCCTATGCCATCAATGACGACTGGACGGTCGGCGGCCTCGTCAGCCGTGGTTATAACCCCGGCGGCGTCGCATTCGACCTGACCACCAGCAAATGGCGGAGCTTCGACAAGGAAACAATCTGGAACTACGAGCTCTTCACCCGCGCCAGCCTGCTGGACGATACGCTGACGGTGAACGGCAACCTGTTCTACATGGACATGAAGAACGCCCAGTTTAACGTGCCGGTCGTCGTCTCCACGGGTATCAGCGAATCCTACACCGTCAATGCCGAAGAAGCTCATGCTTACGGTCTGGAAATCGGTGCGGATTACCGGGTTCTCGACAATCTGACGCTGAAGGCGAGCGCCGGTCTGCTGAAGACGAAGATCGACGAGATTTCCAGCAACGCCGCCTATGTCGGCAAGGAATTCGCCAAGTCGCCGGGTTATAGCTTCACCATTGGCGCAAGCTGGGATGTGACGGACAAGTTCACCGTTTCAGGCCAGGTGCGCCATCTCGACGGTTATTATTCCGACACGGATAACAAGGCCGTTTATGCGATCGATCCCTATACGATCGCGGATGTGCGGGCGAGCTACAAGTTCCAGGACGAGCTTGAGTTCTACGCCTACGTCAAGAACGTCTTCGATGAGCGCGCCCCGACGCTGATGAAGGAAAACCGCGGTATTGGCGGCATCGAGGCCAGTATGACCGAACCGCGCATGTTCGGCATCGGCGTGCGCGGCACGTTCTGAGCCGTCACCCGAGTTGAAAAGCAAAAGGCTCTCGAAGCGATCTTCGAAGGCCTTTTTTGATGCAGAATCCGTCACACTCGCCGTCATCCTCGGGCTTGTCTCGAGGATCCAACCACGTAGCGTTAGATCAATCGGTTGCAGATGCTCGGGACAGGCCCGAGCATGACGAAGGAGAGGTTTCATGCCTCTGTAAAACCTAACTCCTCGACGCCGAGAAAGCCTCAGAAAAACGCCTGAATGCCCGTCTGCGCCCGGCCGAGGATAAGCGCGTGGACGTCGTGCGTGCCCTCATAGGTATTGACCGTTTCGAGGTTCTGGGCGTGGCGCATCACATGGTATTCGATCTGGATGCCGTTACCGCCATGCATGTCGCGGGCCTGGCGGGCGATATCCAGCGCCTTGCCGCAATTGTTGCGCTTGATGATGGAGATCATTTCCGGCGCCATTTTATGCTCGTCCATCAGCCGGCCGACACGCAGCGATGCCTGGAGGCCAAGCGCGATCTCGGTCTGCATGTCGGCGAGCTTCTTCTGGTAAAGCTGCATGCCGGCGAGCGGCTTGCCGAACTGCTTGCGATCGAGACCATATTGCAGGGCGCGGAACCAGCAATCTTCGGCAGCACCCATCACACCCCAGGAAATGCCGTAACGGGCGCGGTTGAGGCAGCCGAACGGGCCTTTCAGGCCAGAAACATTGGGCAACAGCGCGTCTTCGCCCACTTCCACACCATCCATGACGATCTCGCCGGTGATGGAGGCGCGCAGCGACAGCTTGCCGCCGATCTTGGGCGCGGAGAGGCCCTTCATGCCCTTTTCCAGCACGAAGCCCCGGATCTGGTTGTCATGGGCTTCCGATTTCGCCCAGACGACGAAGACATCGGCGATCGGCGCGTTGGAAATCCACATCTTCGAACCGCGCAGGCGATAGCCGCCGGCGATCTTTTCGGCACGGGTCTTCATGCCGCCGGGATCGGAACCGGCATCCGGCTCGGTCAGGCCGAAACAGCCGATCAGCTCACCCGAGACGAGGCCGGGCAGGTATTTCTTCTTCTGCTCGTCCGAGCCATAAGCGAAGATCGGGTGGATGACGAGCGAGGACTGCACGCTCATCATCGAGCGGTAACCGCTGTCGATGCGCTCCACCTCGCGGGCGACGAGGCCATAGGCAACGTAGCTCGCATTGGCCGCGCCATATTCTTCCGGCAGGGTCACGCCGAGCAGGCCTTGCCGGCCCATCAGGCGGAACAGTTCCGGTTCGGTGGTCTCGGAAAGATAGGCCTCGGAGACACGCGGCAAAAGTTCCGATTTGCCGAAGGCAGCGGCGGCGTCGCGGATCATCCGCTCGTCGTCTGTCAGTTGGTCTTCGAGCAGAAAAGGGTCCTGCCAATTGAATGCTGCGTGTTCACTCACTTTATGCCTCCGGATTTGCTGGCCGGATTATTCGTATTGGAACGCGCACGCACAAGCCATGTTTACTCATTTTTGCATTACATATAGTAATGGCTCATGACGTCTCTCAGCCGTAAACTTCTGCCCTCCACCAGCGCTCTCGCCGCCTTCGATTCCGTTGCAAGGCTCGGCAGTTTTTCCGCTGCCGCGGAGGAGTTGGCGCTGACGCAAGGGGCGATCAGCCGGCAGGTTATGTCACTGGAAGAACAGCTTGGCGTGCGCCTGTTCGAACGCGGCGCGCGCGGCGTGGCGTTGACGACGGAGGGGCGCGCTTATGCAAAATCGATTGCCTCCGCCCTCGGCGAGATACGGTCTGCATCGCTGCAGATCATGACCAAAACGCATGGCAATACGCTGAACCTCGCCATGCTGCCCACCTTCGGCACCCGCTGGCTTCTGCCGCGTATCCCGGATTTCGTCGCAAACCACCCCGAAATTACCATCAATTTCGCCACCCGCATCGGCCAGTTCGATTTCGAGCGCGAGCAGCTGGATATGGCGATCCATATCGGCCAGGCGGACTGGCCGGGGGCGGAAAGCACCTTTCTGATGCATGAAATGGTTGCGCCGGTGTGCAGCCCGCAATTCCTCAGCGCTCATCCCGTCGAAAAGGGAGAGGACATCGCCGCCCTGCCTTTGCTGCACATGGCCTCGCGGCCGGGAGCGTGGGGCCACTGGTTCGAAAGCCTCGGCCTGTCGCTTGCCTTGCCGCAAGGCATGCGCTTCGAGCAGTTTTCCAGCGTGGCGCAGGCCTGTATAGCCGGCCTCGGTGTGGCGCTGATGCCGCTTTTCCTGATCGATAACGAGCTGAAATCGAAGCAACTGATAAAAGCCTTCGATCATCAGGCCAAAAGTCCAAGCTCTTATTATGCGGTAGCACCGCTCTCGCGTGCCAATCACGTTCCGGTCGTGCTGTTTCGCGACTGGCTGGTGCGGCAGGTTGAGGCCTATCGTGCGGCGAGCATGACAGCCTCATAAAAATAATCGCACTTTTTTCGGGCATTTAGACTTTATGCCCAGGTTTTCGCCGTGTTTTGCCGTCTTGCGGACTCGACAGGAGAGCTTAGCTGGATTATCGTGATTAAACGTTTAATCAGCCTCTTCGGACCATCATGGCGTCTTCACGGCCTGCCACCAATCTGAGCGCGATAGCAGCGGCACTCGGCGTGTCGGTGGCAACCGTGTCCAATGCGCTGTCCGGCAAGGGTCGTGTTTCGCCGGAGCTGGTGGAGCGCATCCGCAAGACCGCAAGCGAACTTGGTTATGTGCCGAGTTCGGCGGGCAGGGCGCTGCGCACCGGCAGATCAGGTGTTCTGGGGCTGGTTCTGCCCGATATCGCCAATCCGCTTTTCCCGCAGATCGCGCAGGCCATCGAAAAGGCGGCGGTCTCTGCCGGTTACGGTGTGCTGATTGCCGATGCGCGCGGCGAAATCGCCATGCAGACGGATGCCATCAACCGGCTGATCGAGCGCGGTGTGGATGGCATGGTGGTTGTCCCCCGCCGTGGCACGCGCATTGCCGATGTCGATTGTCCTGTTGCGGTTATCGACAGTCCCTCGACTCCCGGAAACACGGTTGCCGCCGACCACTGGGATGGCGGCCGGCAGGTTGGCGAATATCTGGCGGGGCTTGGCCATCGCAAGGTGGTGCTGGTGGGCAAAAACCGGGATTCCAATGTGCAGAACGACCGTCTTGGCGGTATTCGCGATGGTCTTGGCAAGGCATGCGTGACGCAGACGCTCTGGGTGGACGCCATTGAACAGGCGGACGGCGCGGGTTGCCGGCTTGGGCTTGCCGACAGGGGTTCCGAAGGGTTCACCGCCTTTGCTGCCGTATCCGATCTGCATGCGCTACGCGCGCTCACCGAATTGCAGCGTGAGGGCATCGAGGTGCCGGAAGAGGCGAGCGTCACCGGTTTCGACGATCTCATTTTTTCCGCGGTGGTCACCCCGCCCTTGACGACCATGCGCATGGATATGGGCCGCATAGCCGATTTGGCCGTCGGCGCGCTGTTGCGCGCAATCGACGGCGCGGGTGAAAACGGCGTCGCTGTCGATGTGACGGCGGACATCTCGAAAGTACCGATGGCGCTGATCATGCGCGGTTCCACCGGCAAGGCAAAGCATGACGCGATTGAAGCCAAAAAAACGACAGCAGGAGAACTCACACCATGAAAAAGATCATTCTTGCATCGGGCGCCACCCTGATGCTGACGATGGGCGGAGCGCAGGCGCAGGACAAGACGCTGACGATCTCTGTCTACGCCTTCGCGCAGGACGAATTCAAGGAACTGGTCTATACGCCGTTCGAAAAGCAATGCGGCTGCAAGCTGGTCGTCGAGACCGGCAACAGCGTCGAGCGTCTGGCCAAGATGGAGGCCAACAAGGCCAATCCGGTGGTCGATCTCGCCATCGTTTCCATGGCGGATGCACTTTCCGCCACCCGCAAGGACCTGATCCAGAAGATCGACGCCGCCAAGGTTCCGAATATCGGAAAGCTCTATGACATCGCCAAGGATCCGAATGGCGACGGCATGAGCGTCGGCGTCAATTTCTACGCCACATCAATCGTCTACCGTACCGACAAGATGAAGATCGATAGCTGGGCCGATCTCCTGAAGGACGGTATCGTCGATCACGTCGCCTTCCCGAATGTCACCACCAATCAGGGCCCGCCGGCGCTTTATATGCTCGGCAAGGCCATCGGCAAGGACACGCCTGATCTTTCCGGCGCCATCGAGGCCGTGGGCGAAAAGAAGGACGATATCGTCACCTTCTACGTCAAGTCCTCGCAGCTGGTGCAGCTCATGCAGCAGGAAGAAATCTGGGCAGCGCCGATCGGCCGCTTCTCCTGGGCGCCATTCACCAAGCTTGACCTGCCGCTCGCCTGGGCGACACCCAAGGAAGGCCAGACCGGCGGCATGAACGTGCTCGTCGTGCCCAAGGGTACGAAGAACGAAGATCTCGCGCTGCAGTTCATGGATTTCTGGCTTTCGACCGATGTTCAGAAGGCGCTCGCCGAAAAGCTGGTGGACAGCCCGACCAACAGGGAGGTCAAGGTTTCCGACGAGGTGGCGAATAACATCACCTATGGCGACGAAACCGCAAAAAGCCTGCAGCTCATCCCCTCCGACGTGACGCTTGATAACCGCGACAAGTGGCTGTCGGAGTGGAATTCCAAGGTCGGCCAATAAGTCCTTTCACCGTTTGGAATGGGGCATCGAAACGTCCGTGAGGACG
This sequence comes from Agrobacterium tumefaciens str. B6, assembly GCF_001541315.1. Lineage (GTDB taxonomy): Bacteria > Pseudomonadota > Alphaproteobacteria > Rhizobiales > Rhizobiaceae > Agrobacterium > Agrobacterium radiobacter. The sequence goes on from NZ_LMVK01000016.1 coordinate 38,610, forward strand.
GCTCCATTCCGGGAAAAGCGGTTCGGTCGTCCCCTGACCGCTTTTCCACCCCGCAATCTCGCAGGCTGGCGCGTCTGGCCAAAAAACAACCGGCCCGCAGGCCGTTCAGGGAATAAACCCATGTTTCAGAACCGGGCCGAAGCGCTGGCGCTTGCCTTGCCCGCCGCAATTTTCGCGGCGGCGGTCTTTCTCGTGCCGGTCTTCATGCTTTTATCGGAGGGCTTCCGCACCGCCGACGGCTGGACGTTGTCGGCCTATGCCGATTTCTTCTCCGATCCGCTGAACCAGACCGTTTTCCTGCGCACACTGAAGCTTGGCGCACTTGTCACCGCCGTTTCGGCCGTGGTGGGTTATGCCGCGGCCTTCGCCATCGTCAACCTGTCGCCGGGATCGAAGGGACACGTCGTTAATCTCGTCGTGCTGCCGCTGATGATCTCGCCCGTCGCCCGTACCTATGCCTGGATCGTCATTCTCGGCAGAACCGGCATTGTCAACCAGGCGCTGCAGGCGGTGGGGTTGAGCGACGCGCCGATCCGCATCCTGTTTTCCGAAACGGCCGTCTTCATCGGCCTTCTGCAATTGTTCCTGCCGTTGATGATCATCTCCCTCATCAGCGCGCTGGAGAATATGCCGAAGGATACGATCGCGGCTGCCCGCGTTCTCGGCGCAAACTGGTTGCAGGTGTTCTGGAAGGTCATCCTGCCGCTCACCAAGGAAGGGCTGGTCGTCGGCGGCACGCTGGTCTTCACCGGTTCGCTGACGGCCTATATCCCGCCCGCCATTCTTGGCGGCTCCAAGGTGCTGATGCTGGAAACCCTGCTTTACCAGCAGGTGACGGTCTCCAACAATTTCGTCGCCGCCAGCGTCATCGCCTTCATCCTGATCGTCATGAGCTTTGCCGCCAATATCCTGCTGAAGCGCATCGCCACCGCAAGGAGCAAGAAATGACCCGGCAGCTCTTCATTCCGCTCACGCTCCTTCTTGTCGTCGGTTTCCTGATCGGGCCGTTCCTCATCATCGTCGCGGCCTCGTTTTCGGCTGGCGATACGCTCGCCTTTCCGCCGCAGGGTTTTTCGCTGAAATGGATCGCCAAGGTCTTCACCGTGGAAAGCTTCCGCGAAAGCTTTGCGATGTCGATGTTCCTTGCCATCGGCGGCACCTTCACGGCGCTGATCCTCGGCATTCCCGCCGCCTACGCCATGTCGCGCTACAAGCTGCCGTTCAGCGAGACGGTGCGCACCATCGTCTCCGCGCCGATCATCGTGCCCGGCATCATCGTTGGTCTGGCGCTGTTACGTTATTTCGTCGTGCCCTTCGGCATCGGCATCACGCTTGCCCTGTTTCTCGCCCACACGGCGCTCATCCTGCCCTATGCGGTGCGGGTGGTTTCGGCCAGCCTCAATAATCTGCGTTCTGATATCGAGGAGGCGGCGGTGCTGCTCGGCTCGTCGCGGCTCGGCGCATTTTTTCGCGTGGTGCTGCCCAATATTCGCGGCGGTATTCTTTCCGCCTTCATTCTCGGTTTCGTGACGAGTTTCAACCAGGTACCGGTGTCGCTGTTCCTGTCCGGCCCCGGCGTGCGCACGCTGCCCATCGACATGCTGGGCTATATGGAAATCGTCTTCGATCCGTCCGTCGCCGCACTCTCCTCGCTGCTCGCCTTCCTTTCCATCGGCATTGTTTTCATGGCCGAACGTTTTCTGGGGTTCTCCCGTTATGTCTGACGCAAATTACCTTTCGCTCCAAAAAGTCTTGCTCGCCTATGGCGGCAATGTCGCCGTGAAGGATCTCGACCTTGATATCCGCAAGGGCGAGCTTCTGGCTTTGCTCGGGCCTTCCGGCTGCGGCAAGACCACCACGATGCGCGCCATTGCCGGACTGATGCCGGTGGCGGGCGGACGTATCGATCTCGATGGCGTCGATATCACCCGTGTGGCCGCCAACAAGCGCGCCGTCGGGCTGGTGTTCCAGTCCTACGCGCTCTTCCCGCATCTGACGGTCTATGAAAACGTCGCCTTCGGCCTGAAACTCAAGGGCATGAGCGGCAAGGCGCTGGACGACAAGGTCGCCTCCGGCCTGAAGTCTGTGGGCCTGTCCAACTTCGCCTCGCGCAAACCGGCGGAACTATCAGGCGGCCAGCAGCAGCGCGTGGCGTTGGCGCGCTCCATGGTCATGGAGCCGAAAGTGCTTTTGCTCGATGAGCCGCTCTCCAACCTCGATGCCCGCCTGCGCCTTGAAATGCGCACCGAATTGCAGCGCGTGCAGAAGGAAACCGGCGTGACGATGATCTTCGTCACCCATGACCAGATCGAGGCTTTGGCGCTGGCCGACCGCATTGTCGTCATGAAGGGCGGCAAGATTGAGCAGATCGGCACGCCGGAAGAGATTTATAACGCACCGGTTTCGTCCTTCGTGGCAGACTTCGTCGGCTTCGAAAACATCTTCGCGCTGGAAGGCGGCGCGCTGAAAACCGCAAACGGCACAACACCGCTTTCCGGACCAGTCCCTTCAGCATCTGGACTGGCCTGGCGGCCGCGCATGGTAACCCTCGGTTCAGGTCCTTTCCAGGGAACCGTGCGCGGCACATCCTTTGCCGGAAATACTCGCGAATATCTGCTCGATACGCCGCTTGGCGCCATCAAGGCGGAAACCGACGCTGCGCTGACCGCCCATACGATCGGTGATACGCTCGCCTTTGACCTGCCAGTCGAAAAAGCGGCAAGCCTCAAGGTGTTTGGCTGATCATGGGTGTGTGGATCGATACCGATATGGGCTTTGACGATATCGCCGCCATCATGGTGGTGCAATCGGCAGGCCTTGCCATTGACGGCATTTCGCTGGTCTTCGGCAACTCGACGCTTCAGGCGGTCTGCCTCAATGCCGCCGGGGCCGTCGCTGCCTTTGGCTGGTCTATGCCGATCCATCAGGGTCGTGAGATGCCGGTGCTCGGTGCGCTCGAAACTGCCCAGTCTATCCTCGGCGATAGCGGCATTCCGACTGTCGGTCAAAGCCTGCCGGATGCGCCAGCATTGCCGAAGAGCGATGCTTTCGCCGCCCTGTGCGGCTGGCTGGAGGGGGCAGGCGAGAAGCGCATTCTCGCACTCGGTCCGCTCACCAATATTGCCGCACTTTGCCTCGCCCGGCCCGATCTTGCCGCCAGAATTTCCGACCTCACCTGGATGGGGGGCGGCGTGACGAGCGGCAACCACACGGCCTCGGCCGAATTCAATGCCTTCGCCGATCCGGAAGCGCTAGCCATCGTGCTTTCCCACGGCCTGCCGCTACGCATGGTCGATCTGGACGCCTGCCGCAAAGTCACCGCTTCGCCGGCCGATGTACTGCCGATCCGCAATGCCGGCGGTAAAAACGCCGGCCTGATTGCCGATCTGCTGGAAGGTTTCATCGGCATCGCCACGAGACGCGGCAGACCGGCCATGGCGCTTTACGATCCCGTCGCCGCTGTCGGCTTCACCTCCGAGTTTCTTGGCTGGCGGCAGGCAAGGATCGATGTCGAACTTTACGCCTCGCTGACGCGCGGACGAACCGTGGTCGAGACACGGGCCGAGAAGGCGAAGGGATTCAACGCGCATTTCGCCGAGACGGTGAATGCCGAAGCGGCAAAGGCTGCGGTTCTTGGGGCGCTGCGCCGGGAGGCCGCCCGATGAGTGCGCAATTCCCGACACGCGAGCCTGGCGATCTCAACGACAATGCGCTGCGCACCCGCGCGGTTGCCGCCGCGCGCGGCGATGCGCCTTTTGATGTCCTCATCCTTGGCGGAACGCTGGTGGACGTGGTTACGGGAGAGCTTCGCGCCGCCGATATCGGCATCGTCGGTCCGCTGATCGGCAGTGTTCACGAACCGGCAAGCCGCAGCGACGCTGCGCAAATCATCGATGCGGCCGGCGCCTATGTCTCGCCGGGTCTGATCGACACGCATATGCATATCGAAAGCTCGATGGTTACACCGGCCGCCTATGCGGCGGCGGTCGTCGCACGCGGCGTCACCACCATCGTCTGGGACCCGCATGAATTCGGCAATGTGCATGGTGTCGATGGCGTTCGATGGGCGGCGAAGTCTATCGAAAACCTGCCGCTCCGCGCCATTCTGCTCGCACCGTCCTCAGTGCCGTCAGCACCGGGGCTGGAATGCAGCGGCGCGGATTTCGATGCCGCCGTTCTCGCCGATATCCTGTCATGGCCGCAGGTTGGCGGTGTTGCGGAAATCATGAATATGCGCGGCGTCATCGAGCGTGATCCGCGCATGAGCGGCATCGTGCAGGCCGGGCTTGTCTCGGAAAAGCTGGTCTGCGGCCATGCACGCGGCCTGAAGGGCGTCGATCTCAATGCCTTCATGGCGGCGGGCGTCTCTTCCGATCACGAGCTGGTCTCGGGTGAAGACCTGATGGCGAAGCTGCGGGCCGGGATGACCATCGAGCTGCGCGGCTCCCACGATCATCTGCTGCCGGAATTCGTCGAGGCGCTGAATACGCTCGGCCATCTGCCGCAGACGGTGACGCTGTGCACCGACGATGTCTTCCCCGATGACCTGTTGCAGGGCGGCGGGCTCGATGATGTGGTGCGCCGCCTTGTCCGTTATGGCCTGAAGCCGGAATGGGCGCTGCGCGCCGCAACGCTCAATGCCGCCCAAAGGCTCGGCCGTTCCGATCTCGGCCTTATCGCCGCCGGCCGTCGCGCCGATATCGTCGTCTTCGAGGATCTGAGCGGCTTTGCCGCCCGCCACGTCCTGGCCGAGGGCAGGGCGGTTGCGGAAGGCGGGCATATGCTCATCGAGGTTCCCGCCTGTGATGCGACGGCGCTTGAAGGTTCGATGAAGCTGCCGCTGCGCGCAGTCAATGATTTTCGGGTTGCTTCCGAAGGTGTAAAGGTGCGTCTCGCCACCATCGACCGCCCGCGCTTCACGCAATGGGGCGAAGCGGAAGCCGATGTGAAGGACGGTTTCATCGTTCCGCCCGAAGGCGCAACGATGATTTCCGTTACCCACCGTCACGGCAAGGCCGAGCCTGTCACGAAGACCGGCTTCCTCACCGGCTGGGGAAACTGGGACGGCGCTTTCGCCACCACCGTCTCGCATGACAGCCACAACCTCACCGTCTTCGGCGGCAATGCCGAGGACATGGCGCTCGCCGCCAATGCGGTGATAACGGCAGGCGGCGGCATGGCTGTCGCCTCCAAGGGCAAGGTCACCGCACGTCTCCCGCTGCCGCTTTCCGGCCTCGTTTCCGATGCGCCGCTTGAAGACGTGGCAAAGGCTTTCGCGGAATTACGCGCCGCCGTCGGCAGGGTGGTGGAATGGCAACCGCCCTATCTCGTCTTCAAGGCCTGCTTCGGCGCCACGCTCGCCTGCAATATCGGCCCGCACCAGACGGATATGGGTATTGCCGATGTGCTTACGGGCAAGGTGATGGAAAGCCCGGTGATTGCCGTTCTCGAATAGCGGCGGTTCGCATCTGCGCGCTGCGATTTATTCCACCTTGGGCCCGTCAGGCGTCTGTGTTTCACGCGCGGCAATGCGCGCTGCCATCACGAAATTCTTCACCACGGGCGATGTCGTTCCGCGCCGATAGGCGAGCGATATTGAAAGCTGTGGCGGCGGGCCGCTGGAGGGCAGCAGGACGATGTTGTGCATTTTGACCTGCGCGACGGATTCCGGAACGAGGGAAACCCCGAGTTCGGCCGCGACCAGCGACAATATCGAGACGATTTGTGGTGCAGCCGGCCCGAGACGCGGCGTGAATCCAGCCTCCTCGCAGGCTTTTATCGATGCATCGTGAAGGCTGGTACCGATGCTGCGTGGCGTCAGAATGAAAGGGTCTTCGCGCAGTTCTATCAGGTCTATGGCGGTTCCGCGCCGCGCGAGTGGATGGGATGCCGGCAGGGCGACCAGAAGCGGTTCGTCAGTGAGCACTTCCTCGAGCAACGTATCAGGGTCGGATTGTGAGGGGCGCAGCAGCGCCACGTCCAGCCGATCTTCAAGCAGGGCCGGTGTCAGCGCGAGAGCAGCTGCCTCCATCACCTGAAGTTCCACGTCAGGGTATTTGCGTCTGTAAGTGCGGATGCAGGCCGGAACCAGAGGGTTGAGCGCCGCCGTGCCGGTAACGCCTATTCTCAGGATACCGGTTTCACCGGCCGCCGCCCTGCGTGCAAGCCGGATACCTTCGCTCACCTGATGCGGAATATGGGTCACCGCGATGCGAAACGCATGACCCGCAGGCGTCAGTTCCGCGCCATGCGCGAGACGCCGGAATAGCCGCACGCCGATTTCCTGTTCCAGAATCTTTATCTGCTGGCTGAGCGGCGGCTGCGCGATTCCCAGATGTTCTGCTGCCCGCGTAAAGCTGCCTTCATGGGCGATGGCCAGAAAATAGCGGATGTGCCTGAGTTCCATGATATTAGATCCAGATATGGCATGAACGCGTTCCATATATTAGAATGAAAGACAGAGCTGCGCTATAGCTGGGAGCGAAAAGGACAAACCCGATGCGCCAGCTCAAAAAACAGGATTTCACCCCGCCGATCGTCATGACGGAGGAGCCGCCGGATGTGCTCTGGATCCGGCAGGGAAGCCGCCAGTTTCGCCGGGCGAGTTGGGCGCTCTTTCTGGCCGGCTTTGCCAGCTTTTCGCTGATTTATTGCGTGCAGCCGCTGCTGCCGGAATTTCCGGCGGAATTCGGCATCAACCCCGCAACCGCATCGCTCGCTTTGTCGCTGACGACGGGAACGCTGGCATTCGCCATTCTTCTCAGCGGTGCTTTTGCCCAGCTCTTCACCCGCCGAAATCTGATGTTCGTTTCGATGATGCTGGCCGCCATCGCCAATATCATTGCAGCAAGCACGGAAGGTTGGGCATGGCTGCTTGCCGCCCGCGCGCTGGAAGGCTTCGTGCTCGGCGGCGTTCCCGCCGTCGCCATGGCTTATCTTGCCGAGGAGATCGAACCTTCCAGTCTCGGCAAGGCGATGGGGCTTTATGTCGGCGGCACGGCGTTCGGCTCCATGGCGGGACGTGTCGGCATGGGGCTGGTGTCCGCCTATACCTCATGGCAGGTGGCGATGTATGCGCTGGGGGCGGTCTGCATCCTCGCGGCCATCGGCTTCCTGCTGCTTCTTCCGCCCTCGCGGAATTTCCGGCCGCAGCATATGCCGCTGAAAAATCATCTGAGAATATGGGCGCAACATCTTGGAAATCCTGAACTTCGGCGGTTCTATTTCCTCGGCGCGATGCTGACGAGCGTGTTCACCACCGTTTTCAACTATTGCGCCTTTCGCCTCGTCGCGCCGCCTTACGAATTGGGCCGCACCGCCGTTAGCATGATCTTCCTGACCTTTGCCCTGGGTATCGTGGCTTCCTCCTATGGCGGTGCTCTGGTCGACCGGTTCAGCCGGCGGATCATGCTGGTGGTTGCCTTTTCCACCATCCTTGCCGGTATCCTGCTGACCTTCGCCTCAAGCATCATCCTCATCGTGGCGGGGATTGCGGCGATAACCGTCGGATTTTTCATTGGGCATTCGGCTGCCAGCAGTGGTGTGGGCGCCAATGCGGGAAGCGCCAAAAGCCATGCTTCCGCGCTTTATCTGCTGTTTTATTATTGCGGCGCGAGCATCACCGGCTGGATCGGCGGCTGGTTCTGGATCCATGCCGGCTGGCCCGGCATCATGGCCATCACCGCCGGCTGCGCGCTTGCCGGAATTTTAGCCAGCCTTGCCAGTCCGGGCGCGCGGCGCGCCTGAGCGGCCATCGCCGAGGTTTCACTCCGCCGCCAGTTCCTGCTCCACCAGCGTCGCCCAGAAAGCGACGCCCGGCACGATGGCCGCATCGTTGAAGTCGTAGGAGGTGTTGTGGTGCAGCGCCCCGTCCACCGCCGGACCATTGCCGAGCCAGACGTAGCAGCCGGGAGCTTCGCCCGCGAAGAAGGCGAAATCGTCGCCGGCGGTCGAGGGCGGGAAGGCGGTGCGGGCCTTATTGCCGAAGACGGTTTTGGCGGCGCGCAGCGCCCGTTTTGTCGCATCCGCCTCGTTGATGACTGGCGGAATGCGGCGGATGAATTCGTAATGCGCCTCTATGCCGAACATCGCCGCCGTGCCCTTTGCCAGCCTGTCGATTTCCGCTTCCAGCTGGTCGCGCACCTCGGGCGCATAGGCGCGCGCCGTGCCGCCGATTTCGACGAGATCGGGAATGACGTTGAGCGCCTTCGGGTCACCCGCCTGCACCGAACAGGCGCTGACCACGGCGGGCTGCAGCGGATCGACCACGCGGCCGACGATGGTTTGCAGCGAGGCGAGGAAGGTGCCCGCCGCCGTTACCGGGTCGCGGCCGAGATGCGGCTTGGCGCCATGGGTGCCGATACCCTTGAAGGTGACGCGCCAGCTGTCTGAAGAGGCCAGCTGTGGGCCTTCCACCACGGCCATCTCGTCGAGCCCAAGCCCCGGCATATTGTGCAGGCCATAGACCGCATCGCAGGGGAACAGCGTGAAAAGCCCGTCCTCCACCATTTTCTTCGCGCCGCCACGGCCTTCTTCGGCCGGCTGGAAGATGAAATGCACGGTGCCGGAGAAGTCGCGGGTCTTTGCGAGGTAACGCGCGGCGCCAAGCAGCATGGCGGTATGGCCGTCATGTCCGCAGGCATGCATCTTGCCGGGAAATTTCGATTTATAGGGCCGGTCGGGCGCCTCAGGCATGGCAAGCGCATCCATATCGGCGCGCAGGCCAATGCTGCGGGTGCCATTACCCACCTGCAGCGTGCCGACCACACCGGTGCCGCCAAGACCGCGATGTACCTTCAGCCCGGCGCGCTCGAGAAGATCGGCGACGATGGCGCTGGTTCTCTCCTCTTCGAAACCCAGTTCCGGATGCGCGTGCAGATCATGACGAAGCTCCGTCAGGAATGGCAGATCCTCGCCGATGCGATCCAGCAGTCTCATGGGAAGCTTGTCCTTGAATATGGGAAAAACCCGCGTCATAGGTGGGTTTGTCCGAATGCCTGTTGCTTTGTTTCCGTTCTAGCGGAAAAAGCCAATGAAATGAACCCGCCGCATATTCGCGGTTGTTGAAATGCCTGATGCGCCGAACGGGATCGGCGCGGCCGAAAACCGCGTCCGCCTTGCGCGATCCCGATCCTGAAAGGAAAACCGATGCCGCCATCCGCATCGCCCGCCGCCCATTCTCCCGCCGCGCCGCATGAGTTCTGGCAGGATATTCTTCCGCCGGCCACCTTCGGTACGGCGGGTCCGCATTCCAGCTTTTTTCCGGCGGAACTGGATGATGGAAGGCAGATCTGCCTGCCCGTCCGGCCGCTTGCGGATGGGGAGCACGCGCTGGCATCGCTCATCGTCAATCAGGCGTCGTTCGCGGTGCTGGAGGCGCTGGCCGCCGATCTCGCCGCCAAGCTCGCGACCTTCAATGCGGATGTCGTTATCGGCCTGCCGACGCTGGGCTTGACGCTCGCCGCCGCCGTTGCTCGGCATCTCGGCCATTCCCGTTACGTGCCGCTCGGCACCTCGCGCAAATTCTGGTATCTGGAGGAACTGTCGGTGCCGATGTCCTCCATCACCACCCGGCAGGAAAAACGGCTCTATATCGATCCCCGCATGCTGCCGCTCATCGAGAACAGGCGGGTGGCGCTGGTGGGTGATGTGATCTCCAGCGGCAGCTCCATCGTATCAGGTCTTGCGCTTCCCGCCGCGTCCGGCATCCGGCCCGCCGTTATCGGTGCGGCCATGCTGCAATCGGATCGCTGGCGGGAAAAAATCGCCGCTTTCGGGCCGGAATGGCCGGAGCGGGTGAGGGGCGTTTTCGCCACGCCGCTGCTCACCAAAGCGGAAGACGGGTGGCGCGCCTGACGAAGCGCAAATTCCGGCAAAAGGCAAGTGGTGATAATTTCACCGCTGCCTAATTTGTGTCTTGCGAAGCTCGAAGAGATCGTCCTAAGATCGGCTCCGACAGACAATAGCGGTCGGCGAATAATGCGCCGGTTTGCTTTCGCGCGGTGTCATCCCGGCGTCTGCCCGCCCCTGTTTTGTTCTTTCCGATGACTGGAATTTCTTCCCATGCATGCAGTGTTCGACGGTCATAATGATGTGCTGCTTCGGTTGTGGCGCAACAGCAAGGCCGGTGCCGATCCGGTGGCCGAATTCAAGAATGGTACGCGCGAAGGCCATATCGATGGGCCCCGTGCAAGGGCAGGCGGTCTCGGCGGCGGCATCTGCGCCATTTATATCCCTTCCGGCGACCTCATTCTGCAGGAACCGGATGAAAGCGGCCATTACAACACGCCGCTCGCCGCTCCGCTGGAGCGCCTGCCTTCGCTGGATATCGCCATGGAGAAGGCGGCGATTGCGCTGAGGCTCGATCGCGCCGGCGCCTGGCGGCTGTGCCGCTCGACGGCCGATATTCGCAAGGCCTTTGCCGAGGATATTTTCGCTGCGGTGCTGCATATGGAAGGCTGTGAGGCGATCGGCGCCGATCTCGACGCGCTGGAGGTGTTTTACGCCGCCGGCCTGCGGTCGCTCGGCCCGGTCTGGAGCCGGCACAATATTTTCGGCCACGGCGTTCCTTTCTCTTACCCCATGTCGCCAGATACGGCGCCCGGCCTCACCGATGCCGGTTTTGCGCTGGTTAAGGAGTGCAACCGGCTCGGCATTCTCATCGATCTCGCGCATATCACCGAAAAGGGATTCTGGGATGTGGCCAAGACCACTAACCAGCCTTTGATCGCCAGCCATTCCAACGCGCATGCGCTCACCCCGGTTGCCCGCAATCTCACCGACAGGCAAATGGATGCCATCAAGGAGAGCGGCGGACTAGTCGGCCTCAACTATGCCGTGACCATGCTCAGGGCGGATGCGCGCGACATTGCTGACACGCCGCTTTCCGACATGGTGCGCCACATCGACTACATGGTGGAGCGCATGGGCATCGATTGCGTGGCGCTGGGATCGGATTTCGACGGCGCGACGATACCCGTCGGCGTTGCTGATGCGAGCGGCAATCACAATCTGGTTGCGGCGCTGAAATCGGCGGGCTACGGTGATGGAGAACTTGCTAAAATATGCCGGGAAAACTGGCTGCGCGTCTTATCCAAGGCCTGGCATGAGGCCGCCTGAGAACACATAAAAGCGAACGAAATCAATCTTATAACAAAAGGGGAGATCCTATGATCAAATCGCTCAACAAATCCATGCGTATTCTCAGCACCAGTGCTGCCCTGTCGCTGATGATGCTGTCTGCGCCGCACGCTTTTGCCGCCACGCCGGCCGATACGCTGGTGGAAGGTTTCGCCATCGACGACATCATCACGCTCGATCCGGGCGAGGCATTCGAGCTGTCCGCCGCTGAAGTCACCGGCAACACCTACAGCAAGCTGGTTTCCATCGATCTCAACGACACGTCCAAGGTTATCGGCGATCTCGCCGAGAGCTGGACGACCTCCGAGGATGGCCTGACCTATACGTTCAAGCTGAAATCCGGCCTGAAATTCGCCTCCGGCAATCCGGTCACCGCTGACGACGTTGCCTTCTCCTTCGAACGCGCCGTCAAGCTCGACAAGTCGCCCGCATTCCTGCTGACGCAGTTCGGCCTCAAGGGCGACAATGTCACTGAAAAGGCGAAGGCTGCGGATGCAAACACCTTCGTTCTGACGGTCGACAAGCCCTACGCGCCGAGCTTCGTGCTGAACGTGCTGACCGCAACCGTTGCGTCGGTGGTCGACAAGAAGCTCATCACCGAAAAGGCGAAGTCGGTCACGCCGAGCGCCGATTACAAATACGACACCGATTTCGGCAACGAGTTCCTGAAGACGGGTTATGCCGGTTCCGGCCCCTACAAAATCCTCGGCTGGAAGGCCAATGAGGCGGTCATTCTGGAGGCCAACCCGAATTATTACGGCGAGAAGCCGAAGTTGAAGCGCGTTGTCTATCGTCACATGAAGGAAAGCTCCGGCCAGCGCCTGGCGCTTGAAAACGGCGATATCGACGTTGCCCGCAACCTTGAGCCAGGCGACATGGAGGCCGTTTCCAAGAAGGAAGGCCTTGCCGTCACCTCTGCGCCAAAGGGCACCGTCTATTACTTCAGCCTCAACCAGAAGAACGAGAACCTGAAGAAGCCCGAGGTCATCGAGGCGTTCAAATATCTCGTCGATTATGACGCGATCGGTGAGACGATCATCAAGGGCATCGGCGAAGTCCATCAGACCTTCCTGCCGAAGGGCCAGCTGGGTGCGCTCAACGAGAACCCCTACAAGCTCGACGTCGCCAAGGCGAAGGAACTTCTGGCCAAGGCCGGCCTGAAGGACGGCTTTACCGTGTCCATGGATGTGCGCAACACGCAGCCGGTGACCGGCATTGCCGAAAGCGTACAGCAGACGCTGGCGCAGGCTGGCATCAAGCTGGAAATCATTCCGGGCGACGGCAAGCAGACGCTGACCAAGTACCGCGCCCGCACCCATGATATCTACATCGGCCAATGGGGTTCGGACTATTTCGATCCGAACTCGAATGCCGAAACCTTCACCATCAACTACGACAATTCCGATGAGGGCAAGAACAAGACACTCGCCTGGCGCAATGCCTGGGATGTTCCTGATCTGACCAAGGAAACCCAGTCGGCTCTGCTGGAGAAGGACAGCGCCAAGCGCGCCGCCATCTATGAAAACCTGCAGAAGGAAGTTCTGGCGAAGGGTCCCTTCGTCATCATCTTCCAGCAGACGGAAGTGGCCGGTTATTCCGCCAAGCTAAAGGGCCTGAAGCTCGGGCCGAGCTTCGACACCAACTACGTCTATACGATCTCCAAGGAATGATCCGGAAGGATCGGTCTCTTGAGCATCGTTGAAACGAACAGCCGGGCGAGGCAGGGCAAACGCCGTGCCAACGCCCGTGTGAAGGCCGTTCTCGGCTTCGCCGTCACCGTCATCACCACCTTTCTGGGGCTGATGGCGGTCACATTTTTCATTGGCCGTGTGGTGCCGATCGATCCCGCATTGGCGATCGTCGGCGACCGCGCGCCTGCCCATGTGGTTGAGCGCGTGCGTGAGCAGCTGGGCCTCAACCTGCCGCTCTGGCAGCAGTTCTTTCTTTATCTGAAGCAGGCGCTTTCGGGCGATTTCGGCATCTCCGTCCTCACCACCAATCCGGTGATGGAGGATATCAAGCGGGTTTTCCCGGCAACCATAGAGCTTGCGACGATCGGCACCATCATCGGCGCCGTCTTCGGCATACCGCTCGGCGTGCTTGCCGCCGTCAAGCGCGGCAGCTTTGCCGACCAGGTGGTGCGCGTCATCGGCCTGATCGGCTATTCCGTGCCGATCTTCTGGCTCGGCCTTCTGGCGCTGCTGGTGTTTTACGCCCGGCTGCAATGGGTCGCCTATCCCGGCCGCATGGACATCGTCTATGAATTCACCTTCACGCCGGTCTCGGGCTTTTTCCTGATCGACGCGATCTGGCAGCGGCAATGGGACGTGTTGTGGGACCTGTTCCGCCACATCATCCTGCCCGCCTCTCTGCTCGGTTATTTTTCGCTGGCCTATATCAGCCGCATGACGCGTTCCTTCATGCTGAACGAGCTCGCCCAGGAATATATCGTTGCGGCGCGCGCCAAGGGGCTTTCGGAAACCCGCATCATCTGGTTCCACGCGCTGCGCAACGCCGCCGTGCCGCTGGTAACGGTGATTGCGCTGTCCTATGCCGGTCTGCTCGAAGGTTCGGTGCTGACCGAAACCATCTTCGCCTGGCCGGGGCTTGGCCTCTACATCACCAATTCCCTGCAGAATGCGGATATGAATGCCGTTCTTGGCGGCACGATCGTGATCGGCGCCATCTTCGTCGGCATCAATCTCTTTTCCGATCTGCTTTACCGGACGCTCGACCCAAGGACGCGCAGCCGATGACGATTTCGACCGATACACTGAAACCTTACAGCCGCGAATGGCTGCTCTCCGACCGGCCGGCTTCGCGCAGGCAGGCGCGTCTTGGCCGGGCCTATGTCATCTGGCGGCGCTTTTCGGAAAACCGGCTGGCGCTGCTCGGTCTCGGCATCATTGTTGCGCTACTGTTCGTTGCGCTGTTTGCCAATGTGCTGGCGCCGCATAATCCGGTGCAGGGCGATCTGCGTAATGCCCGGCTTCTGCCGCCCGGTACTGCCGGTTACCTGCTCGGCACCGACGATCAGGGGCGTGATATTCTCTCGCGTCTCATTCATGGCTCGCGGCTGACCCTCTTTGTCGTGCTGCTGGTGGCCATCATCGCGGCCCCCATCGGGCTCATCGTCGGTACCGTCTCGGGTTATGCCGGCGGCTGGGGGGATGCGGTTCTGATGCGCATCACCGATATCTTCCTCGCCTTTCCAAAGCTGGTTCTGGCGCTGGCGCTGGTCGCCGCACTTGGGCCGGGCATCGAAAACGCCGTGCTCGCCATCGCGGTGACCTCTTGGCCGCCCTATGCGCGTATCGCGCGCGCTGAAACCATGACCTTCCGCAATTCCGATTTCATCGCGGCGGTGAAGCTCATGGGCGCGTCGCCCTTCCGCATCGTCCTGAAACACGTCATGCCGCTTTGCATGTCGTCGCTCATCGTGCGCGTCACGCTGGATATGGCGGGCATCATCCTCCCCCCCGCCGGTCTCGGCTTCCTAGGCCTCGGCGCACAGCCGCCGCTGCCGGAATGGGGCGCGATGATCGCTTCCGGGCGTCGTTTCATTCTCGACCAATGGTGGGTCGCGGCCATGCCCGGCGTGGCGATCCTCATCGTCAGCCTCGGGTTTAACCTGCTGGGCGACGGGTTGCGCGATGCGCTTGATCCCAAGGAGGCGGGCCAATGAGTGCGCCGCTTCTGACCGTTCAGAATCTCCGCGTTTCCTTCCCCACCCGCACCGGGCTGGTGGAAGCCGTGCGCGGCGTGTCCTTCACGCTCGGGCGTGAGCGTCTCGGCATTGTCGGCGAATCCGGCTCCGGCAAGTCCCAGACCGGCCGCGCCATCATGGGGCTGACGCCGAAAAGTGCGCGCATCGAGGCCGATGCCCTGCGTTTCGGCGATATCGACCTGCTCAAGGCGTCCGCAAAGGAGCGGCGGATCATGCGCGGCAAGCGCATGGCCATGATCCTGCAGGACCCGAAATATTCGCTGAACCCGGTCATGACCATCGGCCGCCAGATCATGGAAACCTTGCGCACCCATGAAAAGATCGGCGGCAGCGAGGCGCGCCAACGCACGCTTGCGATGCTCGAAGCGGTGCAGATCCGCGATCCCGAGCGCGTCTTCGATCTTTACCCGCACGAGGTCTCCGGCGGCATGGGCCAGCGCGTTATGATTGCCATGATGCTGGTCTGTGGCCCGGAACTGTTGATCGCCGACGAACCCACCTCGGCGCTCGACGTCACGGTTCAGCTGGAAGTGCTCGACATTCTCGACAAGCTGGTGCGCGACCGCGGCATGGGGCTGATCTTCGTCAGTCATGATCTGAGGCTCGTCTCCTCCTTCTGTGACCGCGTTCTCGTCATGTATGCGGGCAAGGTGGTGGAAGAGCTTTTTTCCGCCAATCTGAAGGAAGCGAAACACCCCTATACGCAGGGGCTTTTGAACTGCCTGCCGGAAATTGGCGGCCACCGGCATCCGCTGCCGGTTCTGGAACGCAAGCCGGAGTGGCGCGCATGAACACAGCTCTTTCTATCAGAGACATGGTGGTCGATTTCGACGGTTACATCGCGCTCGACAGCGTCAGCATCGATGTGGCCGAGGGTGAATCCTTCGGCATCGTCGGCGAGTCCGGTTCCGGCAAGTCGACCCTGCTGCGCGCCATTGCCGGCCTCAACCATTTCGACGAAGGTTCGTTGATGGTGGCGGGGCGCTCCTATTCCAGCAAGCACCGCGACAAGAGCTTCTACAGCGACGTGCAGATGGTGTTTCAGGACCCTTATGGCTCCCTTCACCCGCGCCAGACGGTGGATGCGCTGCTGCTTGAACCGCTGGTCATCCACGGTCTCGACAATCGCGAGCAGCGTATTGCCCGCGCGCTGGATGAAGTCGGCCTCGGTTCAGGCTTCCGTTTCCGCTATTCGCACCAGCTTTCCGGCGGCCAGCGGCAGCGCATTGCCATTGCCCGTGCGCTGATCGTCGAGCCTAAAATCCTGCTGCTGGATGAGCCGACTTCGGCGCTCGATGCCTCCATTCAGGCGGAAATCCTCAACCTTCTGGAACAGGCCCGCAAGGATCGTAACCTTACCTTCGTCATGGTCAGCCACGATCTCGGCGTCATCAGCCATATGTGTGATCGCCTGGCGGTGATGAAGAGCGGCAAGGTGGTGGAAATGCTGGAGGCGGAAGCGCTGGAAAGCCGGGAATTCAGCGCGGATTATACCCGCCAGCTGTTGGTGGCGAGCGAGGGTTTCAAGCGCGTTTGATTGGCGAGACGGTGCGGCCTGTTTCTTCTCCCCGCCTGGGAGAAGAAACAGGCGGCGCGCGTTCGTTCCACAGGTGATCTTCCCGGGCGAAGTATTCTCTCATCGCGCTGCGATGATATGGTGAACCGCCACACCGGCATTTCCGCAACAGGTACCCACCCCATGCAATTGCGCGCCTTGATGTATTTCGACGAACTCGTCCGCACCAATTCCATGCGCGCTGCGGCGGAGAACCTGAATGTTGCGCCGACGGCGGTGAGCCGGCAGATTGAAAACCTCGAATATTATTTCGGTTCGCCGCTGGTGGAGCGCTCCAGCCGGGGCGTGAAGTTGACGGCAGCGGGTGAGCTGCTCGCCGCCCGCGCCGGCAAGACGTTGCGCGAACTCGACCATGTGCACCAGCTGATAGACGATCTCAAAGGTCTGCAGCGTGGCCGGGTCACTGTCTATGCCAATGGCGCCACGGTGGCGAACCTTCTGGCGCCGGTGCTGGCGCAGTTCAGCCTGAAATATCCAAAACTGCGTTTCGAGGTGCATATTACCAGCGCCCGGCAGGCGATGGAGGCGCTGGGTGCGGCGGAAGCGGACCTTGTCGTCAGCCTGTTTGCGCCAAAACTATCAGGCGTCAAGGTGCGTTCGCGCACCCGCATCAGTTATGATGTCATCTTCCCCACTGGCCACGCGCTCGCCGCCCAGCCGGAAGTCTCGCTGAAGGAACTGGCGGGCCTGCCGCTTGCGCTGCCGGACAAGAGTTTTGCTGCGCGTCAGGCATTCGATACGCTGTTTGCCGATGCGGGCATCGAACTTGACCCTGTCTTCATCACCAGCTCGCTGGAAATGCTGAAGGAACTGGTGCTGGGCCACGTCGCCGCCACGCTGTTGCCGGCGCTTTCGGTGGCGCGTGAAATCCGCAGTGGCCAGATGGTCGCCGTTCCGCTCTCCGGCAAGAAGGGCATCCACACCCAGATCGATCTCTGTGTTGCTCCCGACCGGCAATTGTCCTTCGCCGCCTCCAAGCTTGCCGATTTCATCGAGCGCTTCATGCGCGAGGCGACGGCGGGATAAGCGAGACGGTTTGGCCTTTCCGCCCGGGAGGTTGATTTCCATCCGCATTTCCGTGTAGCCATTTCAGCTACACGGAGCACACAAAAATCGAGATTGTGTGTGCGCCTGCAACATGACACTCTTTTTGCAACGGGTGGTCTTTGGAAGGGCAAAAATGCCCCGGCCGCCAGACAGGGGACAATGATGCCACGCATTTATCTTTCGCAGGCGGCAACGCTTTCGCGCCGCGCCGCGCTGAGCCTCGCACTGGGCACGGCGCTTTGGCTGCCGCTTTCGATAACGGCGGCGGATGCCGCGCCGAAAACCGCGCTGACGCTTGGCATGGCCGTCGAGCCCGCCGGGCTCGATCCGACCATTGCCGCCCCCGTCGCCATCGGCCAGGTCACCTGGCAGAATATCTTCGAAGGTCTGGTGACGATCGACCGCGAAGGCAAGGTTAGGCCGCAGCTTGCCGAAAGCTGGGAAATTTCCCCTGATGGCAAGACCTATACATTCAAGCTGCGCAAGGGCGTCACCTTCCATGACGGCGAGGCCTTCGATTCCTCCGTTGCGAAATTTTCGCTGGATCGGGCGCGCGGCGAAAGCTCGGTCAATCCGCAGAAGCGCTTCTTCGCGGCCATCGACAGTATCGAGACCCCGGATGCCGCAACGCTGGTGCTGAAGCTGAAGCAGCCAGCCGGCAGCCTTCTCTACTGGCTCGGCTGGCCGGCATCCGTGATGGTGGCGCCGAAAAGTGCTGACAATAACCGCACCACGCCCGTCGGCACAGGCCCGTTCAAATTCGTGAACTGGGCCAAGGGCGACAAGGTCGAGTTGCAGAAGAACGATGCCTATTGGGACAAGGCCGTGGCGGTGAAGCTCGACAAGGCGACCTTCCGTTTCGTCTCCGATCCGCAGGCGCAGGCCGCGGCGCTGAAGTCAGGCGATATCGATGCTTTCCCGGAATTCGGCGCGCCGGAGCTGATGACCTCCTTTGATGGCGATAAGCGCCTTGGCACCTTCGTCGGCAATACCGAGCTCAAGGTCGTGGCCGGCATGAACAATGCCCGCAAGCCCTTTGATGACAAGCGCGTGCGTCAGGCGCTGATGATGGCGGTGGATCGCGGCACGGTCATCGAAGGCGCGTGGTCCGGTTTCGGCACGGCCATTGGCAGCCATTACACCCCGAATGACCGCGGTTACATCGATACGACAGGAGTGCACTCCTACGATGTCGACAAGGCGAGGGCGCTGCTTGCCGAAGCGGGTTACCCTGACGGGTTCAGCTTCACCATCAAGGCGCCGCAGATGGCCTATGCCCAGCGCACTTCGCAAATTCTGCAGGCGATGTTTGCCGAAATCGGCGTGACGATGACCATCGAGACGACCGAATTTCCGGCCAAATGGGTGGCGGATGTCTTGAAGGGCGCGGATTACGACATGACCATCGTTGCCCATGCGGAGCCGATGGATATCGATATCTATGCGCGCGATCCCTATTATTTCAATTACAGGAACCCGGCCTTCAACGAGGTCGTCGGCAACGTTGAAAAGACGGCGGATGCGGCCCAGCAGGAAGCGCTTTACGGTGACGCCCAGAAAATCCTCGCGGAAGATGTGCCGGCACTTTACCTTTTCGTCATGCCGAAGCTCGGCGTGTGGGACAAGAAGGTGAAGGGGCTCTGGGAAAACGAACCCATTCCCTCGAATGTGCTGACGGATGTGCATTGGGAAGAGTGACTTTTGTCGATACCGGTTTCTTCCGTCATGCCGGACTTGATCCGGCATCCAGCCAGCCCAAGTCCTTGGGCTGAAAGGGCTCTCTCCGCCGCGCAGACGCGCGCCGGCTGGATTCCGGCTCGGGGCCGGAATGACGAGAGAGAGGTGACTGGACGCTCGACCGCAGGTGAAAGCATACAAGGAGAAGATGCCAGATGTTAGCCGTCCTCATCCGGCGTCTCGTCAGCCTCGTCATCACGCTGTTTGCCGTTTCCCTCATCATCTATGTCGTCATGGGCCTGCTGCCGGGCGATCCGGCGGCGATCATGCTTGGCACGTCCGCCAGTCCGGATACGCTCGCTGCACTGCAGAAGCAGATGGGTCTCGATCAGCCGCTGCCACTGCGTTATCTCCACTGGCTCGCCGGCGTGTTTCAGGGCGATCTCGGGCAATCCTATACCTATGGCGTGCCGGTGGTGGGGCTGATCCTCGAGCGGCTGGCCGTCACCCTGCCGCTTGCGCTGCTGGCAGTCTGCCTGTCTGTCGCCATCGCCATTCCACTCGGCGTGGCGGCGGCGCGGAACCGTAACGGGGCGCTGGATTTTGCCGCCGGGCTGTTTTCCCATGTGGGCATTGCCGTGCCCGGTTTCTGGGTCGGGCTGCTGCTCATCATCGTTTTTTCCACCACGCTCGGCTGGATGCCATCAGGCGGTTTTCCCGGCTGGACACCGAGTTTTTCAGCGGGTCTTATGGCGCTCATCCTTCCGGCGGTCGCGCTGGCGCTGTCGCAGGCCGGCGTTCTCACCCGCGTCTGCCGCTCCGCCGTGCTTGAGGTGATGAACGAGGATTTCGTGCGCACCGCCCGCGCCAAGGGTTTAAGCGAGCGGGTGGCGCTGTGGCGGCATGCGGTGCCGAACGCGATGATCCCTGTTGTCACCATGATCGGCCTGCAATTCACCTTCCTTATCGCCGGGGCGGTGCTTGTCGAGAATGTCTTCAATCTTCCGGGCCTCGGGCGGCTTGCCTATCAGGCGCTGACCCAGCGCGATATCGTCGTCATGCAATCCGTCGTGCTGTTCTTTTCGGCGCTCGTGATCATCATGAATTTCGTGGTCGATATCGCCTATCTCCTCATCGACCCCAGACTGCGGGCAGGTGCGTGATGATGCGATTGATCCGCCGCCGCCCTGCCTTTGCCGTCGGCATTGCCGTTACGATCTTTCTGGTCGCAGTCGCCCTGTTGTCGCTGGTCTGGACACCGGTGTCCCCCACAAAGATGCAGATCGTCGAGAAGCTGAAATCGCCATTCGTCTATGGCGGCCTCGGTACGGATCATTTCGGCCGCGACGTGTTGTCGATGCTGATGGCGGGTGCGTGGAACTCGCTGTCCACCTCCATTGCTGCCGTCGCCATCGGCGCATCTATCGGCACGGCCATCGGCGTTGCGGTTGCGGCGCTGCGCGGTTTCACCGAAACCGTGGTCATGCGCGTCTGCGATATCATCTTTGCGGTGCCGCCGATCCTGTCGGCCATGATGCTCGGCGCTTTCATCGGCACGGGGCGCTTTACCGCCATCATCGCCATCGCCACCTTCATGGTGCCTGTCTTCGCCCGGCTGACGCTGGGGGCGGCGCTGCAGATATGGTCGCGGGAATATGTCACCGCCGCTACCAGCATCGGCCAGAACCGCGCCCGGATCACGCTTTTCCATATCGTGCCGAATATTTCCAACCAGATCATCGTGCAGGTGACGATCCAGCTCGGTCTTGCGATATTGACGGAAGCAGGACTTTCCTTCCTCGGTCTCGGCATGCCGCCGCCCGCCGCCACCTGGGGGCGAATGCTCGCGGACGCCCAGACCTATCTGGGCACAGCGCCCTGGCTCGCCATCATGCCCGGCCTTGCGATTGCGCTTGCCGTCTTCGGCCTCAATCTTCTCGGCGATGGCCTGCGCGATCTGCTGGACCCGCGCGATACAAGCTGACCGCTCTGGAAAGCTGTTGCCCATATTTCCTGTTTTTCTGACGAGACGATGCCATGACCGATCTCATAGACCTCAACACGCTCGAAATCCTGTCGCTTTACCGGGGTAAAAGGCTTTCGCCATCGGAATATTGGCAGGCGGTGGAGGCGCGTATCGAGGCGTTCGAACCGGTCGTGAACGCGCTTTACGCCTATGATCCGGAGGATGCACGCCGGCAGGCGCTGGCCTCGACGGAGCGCTGGCAAAAGGGTGAAACGCTCGGGGCCCTTGATGGAATTCCGGTCTCGCTCAAGGAATTGATCGCCACGAAAGGCCATCCCGTTCCGCTTGGCACCAAAGCGGTAGAACTGGTGCCTGCGGTTGAAGACGCGCCGGTGGCCGCCCGCTGCCGCGAGGATGGCGCGATCCTTTACGCCAAGACGACCTGCCCGGATTACGGCATGCTCTCCTCAGGCCTTTCCAGCTTTCACAAGCTCAGCCGCAATCCGTGGGACCCGACACAGAACCCCGGCGGCTCCAGCGCGGGTGCGGCCTCTGCCGGTGCTGCCGGTTATGGCACGCTGCATATCGGCACGGATATTGGCGGCTCGGTGCGGCTTCCGGCGGGGTGGACGGGGCTGTTCGGCTTCAAGCCCAGCCAGGGCCGCATCCCCGTCGATCCCTATTATACCGGCCGCTGCGCTGGGCCGATGACCCGCACCGTTATCGATGCGGCCTATGCGATGGCCACGCTTTCACGGCCCGACTGGCGCGACGGCACATCGCTGCCGCCGAACAGCATTGACTGGATGGACCTCGATATCGACGTGAAGGGCCTGAAAGTCGGCCTGATGCTGGATGCCGGCTGCGGCCTGCCGCTGGAAGAAGAGGTGCGCGACGCCGTACTCTCCGCCGCGAAACTGTTCGAGGCTGCGGGCGCCATTGTCATCCCTGTCGAGCCGGTGCTGGCGCGGGAAATGTTGGATGGGCTGGACGACTTCTGGCGCGCGAAATTCTGGGGCGACATGGCGGCGCTGAGCGCAGACCGCCGCGCCGCGATCCTTCCCTATATTCATGAATGGGCACAGAAGGGGGCGGATATTTCCGGCGCACGCGCCGTTTTCGGTTTCAACCAAACCATGGAAATGCGTAAGCTCTGCGGGCGGTTGATGCAGTCCGTTGATGCGGTGATTTCACCCGTCAATCCCATCGTGTCCTATCCGGCCGACTGGGCCTCGCCCACCAATGATCCCGCACGGCCGTTCGAACATATCGCCTTCACCGTGCCGTGGAACATGTCGGAACAGCCCGCATCCTCGATCAATTGCGGTTTTTCGAAATCGGGCATGCCGATCGGCCTGCAGATCGTCGGTCCGCGTTACGAGGATCTGCTCGTGCTGAAGCTTTCCAGAGCCTTTGAGACCTGGGGCGGCGGTGTGCGTCGCTGGCCGGAGCCGCCGCGGGGTCGGTGATGCCGCCTTTATCGGCCTTGTAGTATAGCCATAATACCCGTGCTTCGACCCACACTGCTAGAGTGCCCAAAGGCATTCGAAAACGGGAGGAGCAAACATGTCGAAGAAGATTTTGATGATCACCGGCGATTTCGCCGAGGATTATGAGACCATGGTGCCGTTCCAGACGTTGCTCGCTGTCGGCCACACGGTCCATGCCGTCTGCCCCGGCAAGAAAGCGGGCCAGACGATCGCCACGGCCATCCATGATTTCGAAGGCGACCAGACCTATTCGGAAAAACGCGGCCATAATTTCGCGCTCAACGCCACCTTCGCCGATATCAAGGTTGCGGCTTATGATGCGCTGGTCATTCCCGGCGGCCGCGCGCCGGAATATCTGCGGCTTAATGCGGATGTGCTAGCCGCCGTGAAGCACTTTTTCGAGGCTGACAAGCCGGTGGCGGCCGTCTGCCACGGTGCGCAACTGCTCGCGGCTGCTGGTGTTTTGAAGGGCCGCACCTGCTCGGCCTATCCGGCCTGCCGTCCCGAGGTCGAGCTTGCCGGCGGCACCTATGCCGATATCGCCATCGATGCGGCGGTTACCGATGGCAAGCTGGTGACCGCCCCTGCATGGCCGGCACATCCGGCATGGCTTTCGCAATTCATGGCGGTGCTCGGCAAATAAGACCTGCGAAACGGGGCTTTTTCCGGCCCCGTTTTCCGCCTATCTTTCAGACGTGGTGAGGGAGGAAACCATGTGCAAGCTTTTCATCAAGGCAGACCCGGCGCTTTGGGAAAGCCATACGCGGTCGCTCAGGATCGATGGCATGGTCACCAGCGTAAGGCTCGAGAATTTCTTCTGGACGACGCTGGACGAGATCGCGCGGCGGGATGGCATGAACAGCGTGCAGCTTATCGCCAAGCTTTATAATGAATCGATCGATGCCGGGCATGATCTCGGCAACTTCACCTCGTTCCTGCGTGTCTGCTGCGGGCGTTATCTTGCGCTTCAGCTTTCCGGCGATATTCCCGCGCGCAGCGATATTCCGATTGCCGCGCTGGATGCCGACAGCATCCTTGATGCGGAAAAGGTGAATTATCACTAGTCGGCAGCCTTACTCGACGTCATCCTCGGGCTTGACCCGAGGATCCATTGATGCGCGTGATTTGTGGATCCTCGGGTCAGGCTCGAGGATGACGGTGGAGAGGTTGTTGTGACGCAGAGAACGCGTCTTCTCAACTCTTCAATGCGCGTGGATCAAGCGCATCGCGCACGGCGTCGCCGATGTAGTTGACGCTCAGAACCGTCAGCGAGATCGCCAGTCCCGGCCACAGCACACGCGAGGGCGTCAGCTGCAGGAAGTTGGCGCCATCGAACAACAGCCGTCCCCAGGTGGGGAAGTCCGACGGGAAACCGAGGCCGAGGAAGGACAGCGCCGATTCCGTGATGATGGCCGAGGCGATGCCGAGCGTGGCCGAGACCATGATCGAACTCAGCACATTCGGCAGGATATGGCGCAGGATGATGCGATACTCACGCATGCCGCTCGATTTCGCCGCCATGATGAATTCCTGGCTTTTGATCGTCAGCACATCGCCGCGCACGATGCGGGCCGTATGCATCCAGCTGGTGATCCCGATCACGAAGACAATCAGGATGAAGATGCCGGTTTCCGGCCCGAAGGCGGCGCGCAGCGTATCGCGAAACAGCATCAGGATGACGAGCAGCAGCGGCAAAAGCGGCAGCGCCAGAAACAGGTCCGTCAACCGCATCAGCGGCCCGTCCAGATTCCGGAAATAACCTGAAAGCACACCCACCAGCGTGCCGAGAAACAGGGCCAAAAGCATGGCAGTGATGCCGACGGCAAGCGAGATGCGCCCACCGGCCAGAACCTGCGCCAGCATGTCCTTGCCGAGATTATCGGTGCCGAAGGGATGCGCCAGCGACGGCCACTGGTTGCGAGCCTTCACGTTGATGGCGTTGGGCGCAACGGTGTGGATATAGGGGCCGACATAGACCGCAAGCAGGATGAAGATGAAGACAAAAAGCCCGGCCACGCCGCCCTTGTGGACGCGAAACTGTTTCCAGATATCGGCAAGGGCGGATTGTGTTGGGGTGGCCGCAACC
The DNA here is from genome assembly GCF_001541315.1 of Agrobacterium tumefaciens str. B6. Classification (GTDB taxonomy): domain Bacteria; phylum Pseudomonadota; class Alphaproteobacteria; order Rhizobiales; family Rhizobiaceae; genus Agrobacterium; species Agrobacterium radiobacter. Next base: position 63,318 of record NZ_LMVK01000016.1, read on the forward strand.
GTCGGCGCTGCAATGGTGGCGTCAGTCATAGCGGATCCTCGGGTCGAGAATGCCGTAAAGCACGTCGGCAATCAGATTGAAGAGCACGATCAGCACCGCAAAAATGAAGGTCAGCGTCTGCACCAGCGGAATATCCGCGCCCTGAACGGCGGTTATCAGCAATTGGCCAAGCCCGTTCACGCGGAATATCTGCTCGGTGATGATGGCGCCGGAAAAGATCGTCGGCACGCCGAGCGCAATCACGGTGACGACCGGGATAAGGCTGTTGCGAAGCACATGAACGAGCAGGACGGATTTTTCCTTCACGCCCTTGGCGCGCGCGGTGCGCACATAGTCCTGATGTAGATTGTCGAGCATGGAGGCGCGGACGAAGCGGCTGATCTGCGAGACATTGTAGAGGGTCAATACCAGCACCGGAAGGAACATCTGTTTGATCTGCGCCACAAAGCTTCCCCAGTCCGTCACCTGCAGATTGGTGTCATAGACGGAAGGGAACCATTGCAGGTAAGAGCTGAAGATCACCACCAGCAGCACGCCGGTGAAGAAGGTGGGAACCGAATAACCGACCATCGAGACGAAAGTGCCGATCTGGTCGAAGATCGAATATTGCTTGTAGGCTGAAATGACGCCGATCGGGATCGCCAGAAGCGCGCCGAAAAGATAGGCGAGGCCGACCACCCAAAGCGTCTGCGGCATGCGCTGGATGACGAGATCGACCACCGGGCTGCGCGTTGCCCAGGAGAGCACCCGCATGCGGTTGCCGTCGCCGATCTGCCAGCCGGTCAGTTTTTCGAAGAGGTTCAGCGGCTCGTTGATGAAGAATTGCTGCAGCCACATCAGGTAACGGATGAAGAAGGGCTGGTCGAGGCCGAGGGAGGCGCGGATCTGCTCGCGCACTTCGGGCGGAATGGTCAGCGGCAGGTCGCCGGTCGGATCATTTGGCGCCAGATCGAGCAGGGCGAATATGACGAAGCTGATGACGAGCAGCGTCGGTACGGCAAAGGCAAGCCGCCGGAGCGTAAAGGTAAACATCGAAAAGTCTCCAGACCGTCAGGGTCTCGCAAAATGAGCGCGGTCCCCCGTCAGGGGCGACCGCGCATTTGCGGGTTACTTTTTGCGGGACCAGTCCGCGACGTTCCAGAGTTCCGAATCCCAGGCATTCATGCGAACGCCTTCGAGTGTCAGCGAATGCGAGGAGACGTTGCCACGATGTATGAGCGGAATATGCGCGCCTTCTTCGGTCAGCATGTCGTTCAGCTGTTTGGCGATTTCTCCACGCTTGGCGAAGTCCGTCGTCTTGGAAAGTACGCCCACCAGCTTGTCGAATTCCGGGTTGCAATAACGCGGAATATTCTGACCCTGCCAGCCGTTTGCGGGGGCGGGGATCTTGTCGCAGAGCCATTCCGCCAGATATTTTTCCGGGTCGGTGCCGTCGAAATTGTTGGTGTACATTTCAACGTCGGCATAAAATTTCTGGAAGGTATCCGGGCTTGCCGGATCGCCGCCGAAGAAGACGGAGGCACTGACATTGCGCAGTTCGGACGCAACGCCAATCTGCGACCACATGTCCTTCACCAGTTCCTGCGCTGCCTGGCGAACGGAGTTGGTGGAGGTCTGGTAGAGGAAGGACAGCTTCACGCCGTTCTTGGCGCGGATGCCATCGGCCCCCTTCACCCAGCCTGCATCGTCGAGCAGCTTGTTTGCACCTTCCAGATCCTGCTTCAGGCACCAGCTGTCGTTTTTCGTCGAAGCAACAGCCGCCGGGGCCGGCACGATGTTGCAGGTCGGCTTGCCCGCCTCGCCATAACCCGTCTCATCGATAATGTCGCGATCGATGGCGAGCGAGAGTGCACGGCGCACGGCCGGGTCGGAAAGGGCCGGATGCGGACCGCCCTCCTTGGTGGAGCGCTTGTCACCCAGCGCAGGGTCGGCATTGTACCAGTTGAGATTGATACGCTCGACCTGCGTGCCGAAGGCGGTTTCCAGCTTGCCTTTGCCGGCGGCCACCATGGTCGCCAGAATTTCCGGCTCCACCTGCATGTTCCAGGCGTAGTCGAATTCACCCGTTTCAAGAACGGCACGCGCAGCGGATGCCGCGTCACCGCCGCCCTTCAGGGTCGCCGTGGCGAAAGCGGGCTTGGCCGGATCACGATAGTTGGGGTTGGCGACATAGCTGATGACGTCGTTCGGCTTGAACTCCTTGACCACAAAGGGGCCGGTGCCGATGGGGCCGAAATTGGCGGATGTGCAGCCGGGAGCCGCGGCGCCGACGCATTTTTCGAACTGCTTCTTCTGGATGACGGGCGATTGCGCGCCGACAAATGCCGAGTAGGGGTAGGGCTTGGGTTCAGTGAAGCTGATCTTGACGGTATGGGCATCGATAGCCTCAACGTTTTTCACGCCTTCATATTGCGCCGCCTGCGCGCAGCCGCCGTCGGGTGCGGTGCAATATTTCCACGTGAAGATGACGTCGTCAGCGGTAAGCGGCGTGCCGTCGGACCATTTGACGTCGCTTTTCAGCTTCCACGTCATGCTGAGCAGATCCTTCGCGACGCCGCCATTGTCGACCGTCGGAATCTCGCTCACCAGCATCGGCACCAGCTCGCCCTTTTCGTCGTAGCGGGCCAGAGGCTCAATCACCATGGACGAGCTGTAGATCTCTTTGGTGCCGCCGGAAAGATAAGGGTTCAGTGTCGATACAGCCTGCCAGAACAGGATTTTCAGTTCGCCGTCACTGCCACGTTCGGCATGGGCGGCAGATCCTGCCAAGGCCATCGCCGCCACCGTGCTGGCAAAGAGAATGCTGCGCTTCTTCATTATGTTTTCCCCTTTTTTGGATTTTATCTATTTGAATGTTTGACGCTTTTCCTGTCGTCGTGCGCAAGGTCTTTTATTGTAAGTATTTGACTTTGCTAAGTAATATCCATTCGATCCAGATGATGCTATTGTCAGTTTTTTTGAAAAGCAAGCCCCAAAGTCTTATTGATGAACAAAATTTGAGCCATTCGCCTTCCGGCCTATTTTTCGCTCATTCAGCAAATTTCACACTTGCAAAAGGAGAAATTCCAAACGCAATATGTTTTCCGACAACCCGGCGGGGAACAAAAAAGGGAAAAAGAGAATGCCGATATTGAACCGTGTGGCTGAAATGCAGGAAGACGTTGCCGGCTGGAGACGCCATCTGCATGAGCACCCGGAACTCCTCTATGATGTCTTCGAAACATCGAAATTCGTTGCCGAAAAACTGAAGTCCTTCGGCTGCGATATCGTCGAGACCGGCATCGGCAAGACCGGCGTGGTCGGCATCATCAAGGGGCGGCACGGGGATGGTCCGACCATCGGTTTCCGCTCCGACATGGACGCGCTGCCGATTCTCGAGACCAGCGGCAAGCCCTGGGCCTCGAAGACGCCCGGCAAGGCCCATTCCTGCGGCCATGACGGGCATACCGCCATGCTTCTGGGTGCGGCGCAGTATCTGGCCGAGACCCGCAATTTCAAAGGCTCCGTCGCGGTCATCTTCCAGCCGGCGGAAGAGGGCGGGGCAGGCGCGCTCGCCATGCTGAACGACGGCATGATGGAGAAATTCGGCATTTCGCAGGTCTATGGCATGCATAACGAGCCGGGCATTCCGGTCGGCCAATTCGCCATCCGCAAGGGTTCCACCATGGCGGCGGCGGATAGTTTCGAGATTGTCATCACCGGCAAGGGCAGCCATGCGGCCGCGCCCCATCTTTCCATCGATCCGGTACTGACCTCGGCGCATATCATCATCGCGCTGCAATCCATCGTCTCGCGCGAGACAGACCCGTTGAAATCGCTGGTCGTCACCGTCGCCCCCACCCATGGCGGTACGGCGGTCAATGTCATTCCGGGTTCGGTGACGCTGACCGGCACAGTGAGGACCCTGCTGCCGGAAACCCGCGACTTTGCCGAAAAGCGGCTGAAGGAAGTGGCCACCGCCACGGCAATGGCGCATGGCGCCACCGTGGAGGTGAAATACCATCGCGGATATCCCGTCACCTTCAACCACAGTGACGAAACCGAATTCGCGACCGGTGTGGCGATGGGCGTGGCCGGTGCAAACGCCGTCAACACCAATCCCAACCCGCATATGGGTGCGGAAGATTTTTCCTACATGCTGGAAGCCCGCCCCGGCGCCTTCATCTTCATCGGTAACGGCGACACGGCCGGGTTGCACAATGCGGCCTATGATTTCAACGACGAAGCCCTGCCTTACGGCATCAGCTACTGGGTTTCGATGGCCGAAACCGCACTTGCTGCTTAAGATACCCGGCGGCCTTCATGGCCGCCTTCTGCTTTTCAGGAGATCGGCATGCTTTTGGCGGCAACATCCATGGAACAGACCGGCGGTTCGGTAAGCCCGGTTCTCTCCGTTCAGAATCTCACCACCTCCTTCCGCGTCGATGACGGCTGGAAATCCGTGGTGCGCAACATGAGTTTCGAAATCGCCCCTCGCGAAACCGTGGCGATCGTCGGCGAGAGCGGCTCGGGCAAGAGCGTGACCTCGCTCTCCATCATGCGGCTTCTTGATAAGAAAACGAGCAGCATTGAAGGCAAGGTTATGCTCGGCGGCCGTGACCTGCTGGCCCTTCCCGAAGAGGAGATGCGCAAGGTTCGCGGCAAGGATATCTCGATGATCTTCCAGGAGCCGATGACCAGCCTCAACCCGATCTTCCCGATCGGCAAGCAGATCGCCGAGGCGCTCACCGTGCATCAGGACATTTCCTCCTCTGCCGCCAAGGCCGAGGTCATCCGCTTGCTGGAGAAGGTCCGTATTCCCAACGCGAAGAACCGTTTCGACGATTATCCGCACCAGTTTTCCGGCGGCATGCGCCAGCGCGTGATGATCGCCATGGCGCTTGCCTCCAAGCCGAAGCTTTTGATCGCCGACGAGCCGACGACGGCGCTTGATGTGACCATTCAGGGCCAGATTCTCGACCTCATCAAGCAATTGCAGGAAGAGGAGGGCATGTCGGTCCTGTTCATCACGCACGATATGGGCGTGGTGGCGGAAGTGGCCGACCGCACCATCGTCATGTTCCGCGGTGATGTGGTGGAAACCGGCACCACCGACGACATCTTCCATCGCGGCCATCACCCCTATACGCGTGCCTTGCTTTCGGCGGTGCCGAAGCTCGGCTCGATGAAGGAAAGGGTGCTGCCGGCGCGTTTCCCGATCATCGATATCAAGACCGGCGAGAGCCAGCCTGTGGTCGAGGTGAAGGATACGGTTTCCGGCGGCAAGACGCCCATTCTCTCGGTCAGGGACCTGACGACCCGTTTCGATATTCGCTCCGGTCTTTTCGGCCGCAAATCCGGCGCCGTGCATGCGGTGGAAAAGGTCTCCTTCGATCTTGCCGAAGGGGAAACCCTGTCGCTGGTGGGTGAATCTGGCTGTGGTAAATCCACCACCGGTCGGTCGATCACCCGCCTGATAGAGCCGACATCGGGCAATGTCATGCTTGATGGTTACGAGGTGCTGAAGCTCGACAAGACGACGCTGCGCACCATGCGCCGCAGCGTGCAGATGATCTTCCAGGACCCCTTTGCCTCGCTCGATCCGCGCATGAGTATCGGCACGGCGATCATGGAGCCTTTCGTTGAACATCGTCTCGGCGCCAAGCAGCAGGCGCGGGAAAAGGCGGCCGATCTTCTGGAAAAAGTGGGTCTCAACCCGGATATGATGCGGCGCTTCCCGCATGAATTTTCCGGTGGCCAGCGCCAGCGCATCGCCATTGCCCGCTCGCTGATGCTCGACCCCAAGGTCATCGTCGCGGACGAGGCGGTGTCGGCGCTCGATGTGTCTATCAAGGCGCAGGTCTGCAACCTGCTGCTCGACCTGCAGCAGAGCCTAAACCTCGCCTTCCTGTTCATCAGCCATGACATGGCGGTGGTGGAGCGTGTCAGCCACCGGGTGGCGGTGATGTATCTCGGTGAGATCGTCGAGATCGGACCGCGTGCGGCGGTTTTCGACAATCCGCAGCACCCCTATACGAAAAAGCTGATGTCGGCCGTTCCGGTGCCGGACCCGGCGCGCCGGCAGATCCGGCGCAATATGGCGACGGATGAGATCAAAAGCCCGATCCGCCCGGTGGATTACGTGCCGCCGCAGCGCCATTACCGTGAGGTCTCGGCGGGGCATCTGGTGCAGGAAGCGGCTTGATTGGTCGGTGGGGTAGATAAATCCCGCACCGTCACCCCGGACTTGATCCGGGGTCCAGCGCGATCAAGTCTTTGATCGCAAAAGGCTCTTCTCACGACGCAGACGCGCCGTGGCTGGATTTCGGCTTAAGGCCGGAATGACGGAGAAATAGTGACACCGGCCACAAGGTAAGCCACCGTCTGGCACTCGCTGGTTTGCATCACGTCGCCTTTGCGCGCATACCCCCGTTTGACAGGCGACGCAAAAAAATGCCAGCAAATGCTCGAGCATAATTCTTAGAGGGCGGCGGCATGGCCAGACGAAACGACGCACATGGACGGCTGGATGATGCGGCCCGCGCCGGCTGGCTTTATTATGTCGCCGGCCGCACGCAGGATGAGATCGCCGCCGCCATGGGCATATCCCGGCAATCGGCGCAGCGGCTGGTGTCGCTCGCCGTCGCCGAGCGTCTGATCAAGGTCCGGCTCGATCATCCCATCGCCGCCTGTCTCGAAAAAGCCGAGCGCCTGAAAGAGAAATTCCACCTTAAATATATCGAGGTGGTGCCGAGCGATCCGGCCGGCGTTTCCTCCACGGTGGGGATCGCCGAGGCGGGGGCGGCGGAAATCGAGCGTTGGCTGAAAAATGCCGATCCCATCGTGCTTGCCATCGGCACCGGCCGTACGCTGAAGGCAGCGGTGGACCAGTTGCCGCCGATGGAATGCCCACAGCACCGCATCGTGTCACTGACAGGCAATATCGGGCCGGATGGCTCGGCTGCCTATTACAACGTCATCTTCAGCATGGCCGATGCCATCAAGGCGCGGCATTTTCCCATGCCGCTGCCAGTCCTGTGCTCCTCGGCGGAAGAACGTGAATTGCTGCATGACCAGTCCATGGTGCGCTCGACGCTGGCGCTGGGTTCTGCGGCCAATGTCACCTTCGTCGGTGTCGGCGAACTCGGTGAAAACGCACCGCTCTGCGTTGATGGTTTTCTCGGTGTCGACGAGATGAAGGCCCTGATGGCAAGCGGTGCGGTCGGCGAGATCTGTGGCTGGATGTATGATGCCAATGGCCACATTCTCGACCATTCCGTCAACGAGCGCGTCGCTTCCGTTCCCATCCCATCACGAGAGACCTGCACGGTCATCGGAATGGCGCAGGGCACGCGCAAAAATGCCTCGATTCTGGCGGCGTTGAGGGGTGGTCTGTTGAACGGCCTCATTACCGACGAAGTGACAAGCGAATATTTGCTCACTCACTGAGCAAAAATTAATTCATTAAAATCAAAGACTTGATTTTTCCATGTGCGCCGCAGCACAGGATGTTGCTTGACATTTTTGCTCTGCGGGTGGGTAAATGCCCTAGAGCAAAGCGAATGCTCATCATTTTTCTTCTGGGAGGAAGATATGACATTGAAGACCATTTTGCTGGGCGCATGCTCGGCACTCGCCTTTTCGACCCTTGCCTCCGCCGAAACGCTGACCATCGCCACCGTTAATAACGGCGATATGATCCGCATGCAGGGGCTGACCTCCGACTTCACCACCAAGAACCCCGACATCAAGGTGGAATGGGTCACGCTTGAGGAAAACGTCCTGCGTGAGCGCGTGACGACCGATATCGCCACCAATGGCGGCCAATACGACATCATGACCATCGGCAATTATGAAGTGCCGATCTGGGCCAAGCAGGGCTGGCTGCTGCCGCTCGAGAAGCTTGGCGACAAATACGACGCGGATGACATTCTGCCGGCGATCCGCGGCGGTCTTTCCAGCGAAGGCAAGCTTTATGCGGCACCCTTCTACGGCGAATCCGCCATGATCATGTATCGCAAGGACCTGTTCGAAAAAGCCGGGCTGAAGATGCCCGAAAACCCGACCTGGGAATTCATCGGTGATGCCGCCCGCAAGATTACCGACCGCAAGGCGGATATCAACGGCATGTGCCTGCGCGGCAAGGCCGGCTGGGGCGAAAACATGGCCTTCATCAGCGCGCTCACCAACTCCTTCGGTGGTCGCTGGTTCGATGAAAACTGGAAACCGCAGTTCGATCAGCCGGAATGGAAGAGCGCGCTGCAATTCTACGTCGATCTGATGAAGGATGCCGGCCCGTCGGGCGCTTCCTCCAACGGTTTCAACGAAAACCTGACGCTGTTCCAGCAGGGCAAATGCGGCATGTGGATCGACGCCACGGTTGCTGCCTCCTTCGTGTCCAACCCGAAGGACTCGACGGTTGCCGACAAGGTCGGTTACGCGCTGTTCCCGACGCATGGCGAGCTGAAGAACCACGGCAACTGGTTGTGGTCGTGGAACCTCGCCATCCCGAAGAGCTCGCAGAAGGCGGAAGCCGCCGAGAAGTTCATCGCCTGGGCAACCAGCAAGGACTACACCACGCTTGTCGCTTCCAAGGAAGGCTGGGCAAACGTGCCTCCGGGCACCCGCACCTCGCTTTACAAGAATGCCGATTATGAAAAGGCAGCCGCCTTCGCCAAGCCGACGCTTGCCGCCATGGATGCCGCCGACATCACCAAGCCGACTGTAAAGCCCGTGCCTTATACCGGTGGTCAGTTCGTGGCGATCCCTGAATTCCAGGCGCTCGGCACCACGGTTGGTCAACTGTTCTCGGCGGTTGTTGCCGGCCAGTCCAGCGTCGACGATGCCCTTGCAGGCGCCCAGTCGACGGCAACGCGCGAAATGACCCGCGCCGGTTACATCAAGTAATCCTCCCGAAGATCGCTGTCCGGCGCCAATGTCGGGCAGCGAACTCTCCGGGTCTAAGTCGCCGGTTACGCGGCGGCCTTTATGCCTTTCAAATCAAAACAAGAATGAGCCGGTTCTTCCGGATATGCCGGGCGCATTGCGCGATGCCCGGGCCCAAGGGGAGGTTACTGCAATGGCAACACGAAACACGAGCGGCCTTGCGCGGGTAATGCTAGCGCCGTCGGTCCTGCTGCTTCTGGTATGGATGATCGTGCCTCTGGCGATGACGTTGTGGTTCTCGTTCCAGAACTACAATCTCCTCAACCCCGCCAATGTCAGCTTCGCCGGCCTGTTCAATTACCAGTATTTCTACACCGATCCGGCCTTCTTCCAGTCGATCTGGAACACGCTTGCCATCGTCGGCGGCGTGCTTTTGATCACTGTCATCGGCGGCATTGCCATTGCGCTCCTGCTCGACAATGACATCTTCGGCCAGGGCATCGTGCGCATCATGATCATCTCGCCCTTCTTCGTCATGCCGCCTGTGGCAGCACTGGTGTGGAAGAACATGATCATGCATCCCGGTTACGGGGTGCTCGCCGATCTCTCGCGCTTCTTCGGCCTGCAGCCGGTCGACTGGTTCGCGCAGTTTCCGCTGCTCTCGATCATCATCATCGTCGCCTGGCAATGGCTGCCATTTGCGACGTTGATCCTGCTCACCGCCCTGCAATCGCTCGACGGTGAGCAGAAGGAAGCGGCCGAGATGGATGGCGCCAACTTCATCAACCGCTTCATCTATCTGACGCTGCCGCACCTGTCGCGCGCCATTACCGTCGTCATTCTCATCCAGACGATCTTCCTGCTCGGCGTTTATGCGGAAATCCTCGTCACCACCAATGGCGGCCCGGGTTATGCCTCGACCAACCTTGCCTTCCTCATCTATCGCACGGCGCTTCTCGGTTACGACGTCGGTGGCGCATCGGCCGGTGGCATCATCGCCGTCGTGCTCGCCAATATCGTCGCCATCTTCCTGATGCGCGCCGTCGGCAAGAACCTCGACCGTTAAGGAGAAGCGATCATGGCCCGCAAGACAACGACACGCGCAAAGATCGGCTTCACCATCGCGGCATGGGCCGTGGCGCTACTGCTGTTCTTCCCGATCCTCTATGCCTTCCTCACCTCGATCAAGACCGAGCCGGAGGCGATAGCAGGCTTCAGCCTCATTCCCTCGGGCACGCTCGAAAACTACATCACCGTGCAGACCCAGCGCGATTACTTCAAGCCGTTCATGAACTCGGTCGTGCTGTCGCTCGGCTCGACGATCATCGCGCTCATGATCGCCATTCCCGCCGCCTGGGCCATGGCGTTTTCGCCGACCAAACGCACCAAGGACATTTTGATGTGGATGCTCTCCACCAAGATGATGCCGGCGGTTGCGGTGCTGGTGCCGATCTACCTGATCTTCCGCAATGCCGGCCTGCTCGATACCCGCATTGGCCTCACTGTCATGCTCACCTTCATCAACCTGCCGATCGTGGTGTGGATGCTTTACACCTACTTCCGCGAAATCCCCGGCGAGATTCTTGAAGCAGCGCGCATGGATGGCGCATCGCTGTGGAACGAGATCGTGCATGTACTGACCCCCATGGCGGTTCCGGGCATCGCCTCGACGCTGCTCCTGAACGTCATCCTCGCCTGGAACGAATCCTTCTGGACCATCCGGCTGACGACCACCAATGCAGCACCGCTGACCGCCTTCATCGCCTCCTTCTCCTCACCGCAGGGGTTGTTCTGGGCAAAACTTTCGGCCGCCTCGATGATGGCGATCGCCCCCATTC
>NZ_LMVK01000017.1 GCF_001541315.1 Agrobacterium tumefaciens str. B6
CGGCCTCGTCATTGGAGGCCCAGCGATACATCGGCAGCAGCGAGGCGATACCGACATCGGCCTCTTTCAGCGCCTTCTTGAAGGACCGGATGCGCTCGGGAAAGACGCGCGGCGCCTTGAACCATTCGAGGAAATCGGCGCGCGGGCTGAGTTCGATCCAGTCGAAGCCGAGTTCCTTCACTTTGGCCGGGAGGGCTTCGAGGCTGAGATGGCGGTGCATGAAAGGGTCGATGGCGATGCGCATATACGCTTCCTTGTCATTATTGTCTGTCGAAAGGCCCTTGCGGGTCGGTTATGAGAGGCCGCGGCCTGGGAGAGGAGACCGCGGCCTTTGGCCGGCTTTTTCGCGGGTGGCCATGTTTGTGCTCTGCTGACGGCATTCGGTCGGCATGCCGGCCAAAACTCCGGTTCAGTTCCGGGCCTGATATTCTCCGAGGTTTTCGGGCATCACCAGTTCGAAGGGCACCCAGAGGGTCTTTTCGACTTTTTCACCGGCAGCGGCTTTCACCGCCGTCTGAACGGATACTTCGCCCTGCTTCATCGCGTTCTGGTAGACGGTGATGTCGAGATCGCCCGCCTGCATGGCGGCAAGACCGTCAGGCGTGGCGTCGATGCCGGCGATGACGACATCCTTCATGGAAACGCCCGCCGCCTTCAGCGCCTGCACGGCGCCGATCGCCATTTCATCATTGTTGGCGATGACGGCATCAAACTGCACACCCGCCGTCAGCCAGGAAGAGACGAGATCCTGCGCCTGCGTGCGGCTCCAGTTCGCCGTCTGCTTTTCGAGGATGTCGATCTTGCAGTCCGGCCGGGAAAACACCGTTTCCACATCCTTGGTGCGCACCAGCGCCGCATGGTTTTCCAATGGCCCCATCAGGATGACGGCCTTCCCCTTGCCGCCCATCAGCTTGCAGGCCGCTTCCGCCTCCATGGTGCCGGAATCGAGCTCGTTGGAGCCGACAAAGGCAGTACCATCAGGCAGGCCGGTTTCCAGTTCGGCTGGCGGATGATTGACATAAACGAGAGGGATTTTGGCGGCGGACGCGGCTTTGGTGATCGCGGCCGTGGCATCACCGTCAACGGCATTGACGATGATCGCATCGACGCCATTGGCGATAAAATTCTGCACCTGATTGAGCTGCTTCGAGGGATCAAGCTGGGCATCCTCGACCAGAAGTTCGATATTTTTATCACGCCCGGCCTCGGCCCTGATGCCGTTAAGCAGGATCGTCAGAAACGGGTTGTCGAAAGACGTCATCGAGACTGCGATGCGGGTCTCGGCAAGGGCCGGCGTCGCGAAGATGCAGAGCGCCGTCGCCATCAGTAATTTTTTCAAGGTTTCCTCCCGCGGAAATCGCCGCTGGTTGCATCATCCTGTGTCGCCGGAGCCGGCCATTCCGCCGGCTCCGGCGCGTTCGGCCCGCCCGGCGGCGCTCCCCGGGAGCGGAGAAGCCGCCTGGGCGAGGCCATGGCTCAATTCTTGGCCTGATAGTTCTTGAGGTTCGCCGGCGTCACCAGCTCGAAGGGAACGAAGACCTTCTTGTCGACCGCATCGCCCTTGGCGAGTTTCAGCGCCGCATCCAGGGCACCCTTGCCCTGCCCGGCGGCATTCTGGAAAACGCTCACATCCAGATCACCCGCCGCCATGGCGGCAAGCGCGTCCTGCGTGGCGTCGATGCCGGCGATGATGACACTGTCCATCGACCGGCCAGCCGCCTTCAGAGATTGAATAGCGCCGATGGCCATTTCGTCATTGTTGGAAATGACGGCATCGAACTGCACCCCGGCAGAGAGCCAGTTGGTCATCAGATCCGACCCTTGAGTGCGCGACCAGTTGGCGGATTGTTCCTCGACAAGCTTGATGAAGCTGCAATCGGGGGTGGCCACCACATCCTTGATATCCTGCGTGCGCATGCGGGCGGCCTGGTTGGAAAGCTCGCCCATCATCACCACCGCCTTCGCTTCCGTCTTGCCGGCCGCCTTCAGCAGACGGCAGACTTCCTGCGTCTGCAGGGTGCCCGACTGTTTTTCATCGGAGGCAACGAAGGCCTGTTTTTCCGGCAGGCTGTCGAGATTGACCGGCTGGCGGTTGACATAGACGAGCGGAATGCCGGCGGCCGCGGCGGCCTGCGAAAGGGCCACGGTCGCATCCGTATCCACCGGGTTGACGATGATGGCGTCGACGCCGGCGGCGACGAAGTTCTGCACCTGGCTCAGCTGTTTGCCGACATCGTTCTGCGCATCCTCGATCTGCAGCGAAACACCGCTCATGCCCTTGGAATAATCGACCATGCCATTGCGCAGCACGGTCAGGAAATTGTCATCGAACAGGGCCATCGAAACGCCGATGGTCTCAGCCGACGCGGTGGTCGCCAGCATGGTGGCAAGCGTTGCAATCGCTAAATGTCTTTTCATGTCGTTCTCCTCCAAAACCCTTGAAAAGAAGCCGGCCACGCAAACTTCGTCACATCGTGCTGCAACCGCGCCGGCAAAGGAATACCGGTCACCGGAGACGGTCATCTGCGGCGTGCGGCAATCCGGAAACATCGTTGGTGTCGTGGACCAGCCTCCTGCCCGTTCCACATGCGGCCAAGATTTCCCAGTCCGCGCCCGGCGTCAACGGGTCAGCGGCAGCCGAAACCATCAAGGCTGATAGAAAGAGACGCGGAATTTATGATGGAATCTATCAAACCATCAAAGGCTCTCAGGAACCCATAGATGGGCGGGCACAAACCGCTGCCCCGGCGTTTCCGCCATGCCATGTTCTATGGTGTGCACCATGGTGGAGACGAGGTCCGTGCATAGTTCGCGAAGCGGCGTCTGGAATATGCCGCTGATACGCTTTTCCAGCAGCGCCTGACGTGATTCGGGCGTCAGTTCGTTGACAAGACAGACAATGCTCTCCTGCCGGTTTTCCTGCTGCAGCGCCTCTATCACGCCTTCCATGCCGCCGCCGACGCAATAGATGCCGACCAGATCCTTGTGTTTGGCGATGGTGTCCATGACAAGCTCATAGGTCAGCCGCCGGGTTTCCAGCGTGATCAGCGCGTCCATCACCTCGAATTCCGGCGCATATTCGCGCATATAGCTGCGAAAGCCGGTTTCGCGCAGCGAATGGCCGTGAAAACGGTGGCCGCCGAGCAGCAGAAGCACCTTGCCCTTGCTGCGCGCCAGCCGCGAGATCATCCAGGCCGCCGTGCGCCCCACTTTCATGTTGTTGGCGCCGAGATAGGCTTCCCGTACCCCCTGGGCGAAATCCGAAAGCAGCGAAAATGTGGGAATGCCCTTCGCCTTCAGGGCCTCCACGGCGGCAGTGACATCGTGATGGTCCGGCCCGGTGGCCGCCACGGCCTGCACACGGCCCTTCATCCCCGTTAAAAGGGCTGCAAGCTCGCTCGGCTCGCCCGACTGGGCAAATTCGATGCGCAGATTGAGATGGCGATCCCGGACGTTGCGCGCCGCAATCTCCAGCTCGTCGGCAAAGGTCTGGTAGAAAGCGTGCCGTTCCTTGCGCAGGATGATGCCGAGACTATAGGACGGCAGATCGGCCAGCATGCGCTGGCGAATGATGTTGGTTGCGTGAAAACCGATCTTCTCCGCCGCCTCGAACACCCGCCGGGAGGTTTCCTCACGCACCGGCAGGCGACCGTTCAGCACCCGGTCGACGGTGGCGACGCTGACGCCTGCGGCCTTCGCCACATCTGTGATGGTCGGGCGTTTCATGTGGGCACCCCATAGACGGAAAGATTCCTGTCATGTCTTGCAAAACATGTCACGGATGATGATGGAATCCAACATGTGCGAAGGGATAAGGGCGTGGAGTACTTTATCAGGGAATAATCGACCGGGGCCTGCATCGCAGGGCCGGCTTGCTTGGCCCAGCACGCCTCCTCCCCTCATCTCTGTGCTTGTCACAGATATCCAGCCAGCCCAAGTCCTTGGGCTGAAAGGAGTCCTTCCGCCGCGCAGACGCGCGTCGGCTGGATTCCTGTGACAAGCACAGGAATGAGGGGGCTGGGATGTGTCAGAGCGGAAAAATCACCTGCCGAGTAACCTGAATGGCCACTGTCACACGTAAGGAAGCTGCGGCAGCGGGCATTCGTACCGTTTTACGGCGGTGTTCGTACCGTATCACGATGCCGAATGCCGCTATCCCGTCAGACCCGCTCCAGCGCCACGGCAATACCCTGCCCGACGCCGATGCACATGGTGGCGAGCGCAAGGCGCTTGCCGGTCAGCGAAAGTTCAAGCGCCGCGGTGCCGGCAATGCGCGCGCCGGACATGCCGAGCGGATGGCCAAGCGCGATGGCGCCGCCGTTCGCATTCACCCGCGCATCGTCGTCCGCAATGCCGAGTTGCCTGAGCGTCGCAAGGCCCTGGCTGGCGAAAGCCTCGTTCAGCTCGATCACGTCGAGCTGTTCCTGCTTCAGCCCGGGCCGCGCCAAAAGCTTGGCCGAGGCCGGGGCCGGGCCGATGCCCATGACGCGCGGCGGCACGCCGGCGGCGGCGCCGCCGAGAATGCGGGCGATCGGCGTCAGCCCATATTTCTTCGCGGCTTCCGCCGATGCGACGATGAGTGCGGCCGCACCGTCATTGACGCCTGATGCGTTGCCCGCCGTCACCGTCGCGCCTTCGCGCCTGTTGACCGGCTTCAACTTCGCCAGCGATTCGAGGCTTGTGGCGCGCGGATGTTCATCCTTCGATACCACCAGCGGATCGCCCTTGCGCTGCGGGATCGTCACCGGCACGATTTCCCTGTCGAGACGGCCATTGGCCTGCGCGTCGGCCGCCTTCTGCTGGCTGCGAACGGCGAAGGCGTCCTGATCCTCGCGGGAGACCTGATAATCAATGGCGACGTTATCCCCGGTTTCCGGCATGGAATCGACGCCATATTGCGCCTTCATCAGCGGATTGACGAAGCGCCAACCGATGGTGGTGTCATAGATTTCGGCATTGCGGGAAAAGGCGCTCTCCGCCTTCGGCAGAACGAAGGGCGCGCGGCTCATGCTTTCGACGCCGCCGGCGATCATCAGTTCCGCCTCGCCTGATTTCACGGCGCGAGCGGCCGCGATGAGGGCGTCCATGCCCGAACCGCAAAGGCGATTGATGGTGGTTCCGGTAACCGAAACCGGCAGACCGGCGAGCAGCAACGACATGCGTGCGACGTTGCGGTTATCCTCGCCCGCCTGGTTGGCGCAGCCGAAGATCACGTCTTCGACGGCTTCCCAGTCAACGGACGGGTTGCGCTCGACAAGCGCCTTCAGGGGAATTGCACCGAGATCGTCGGCCCGCACCGGGGAAAGCGCGCCGCCGAAGCGGCCGATCGGTGTGCGGATATAGTCGCAGATGAATGCATCGGTCATCGGTTTTTCCTCACAGTTCCGGGGCGACGAGATCAACGACCTCGCCATCGACCGCCAAAGGCGCGCCGGTCATGGCCTGCAATTCCTCAAACGTCATAGACGGCAGTTTTTCACGCAGCACGAAACGGCCATCCACCACGTCGATGACGGCATGGCTGGTATAAATGCGGGTGATGCAGCCGACGCCGGTCAGCGGGAAGGCGCATTTTTCAACGAGCTTCGGCTCGCCATTCTTGGTCACATGTTCGGTGATGACGAAGACCTGCTTGGCGCCATGCACCAGATCCATCGCGCCGCCCACCGCCGGTACGCCCTTGGAGCCGACGCGCCAATTGGCGAGATCGCCATTCTGCGCCACCTGATAGGCGCCGAGGATCGCCACATCCAGATGCCCGCCGCGCACCATGGCGAAGCTGTCGGCATGATGAAAGAAGGCTGCACCCGGCTTCAATGTGACGGCCTTTTTGCCGGCATTGATGAGGTTCCAGTCCTCCTCGCCCTCCGGCGGCGCTTCGCCGAAATTCAGGATGCCGTTTTCAGTGTGGAAAATCGCCTGACGGCCGGGCGGCTGGTATCGCGCCACCATTTCCGGAAAGCCGATGCCGAGATTGACGTAAGCACCGTCCTCGATGTCCTGCGCCGCACGCCAGGCGATCTGGGCGTTGGAAAGCTTGATGTCTTCGCGGGTGTCGATGGTCGTGGTCATGCGTAGGCTACTCCCGCGCGAATGAGGACTTCTTCCTGTTGCGGATCGGGGATTTCCACGACGCCGTTCACGAAAATGCCGGGCGTGACGACCTGCTCCGGGTCGATCTCGCCGGCGGCGACGATCTTCGAGACCTGCGCGATGGTGGTCTTTGCGGCCATGCACATCAGCGGGTTAAAATTGCGGCCAGCCTTGTTGTAGGTGAGGTTGCCATAGGTATCGCCAAGCTCGGCCTTCACAATCGCGAAATCCGCCTTCAGCCAGCGCTCCTGCACGTAGGATCGCCCGTCGAACTCCGCGATGACCTTGCCTTCAGCCAGTTCCGTGCCGAAGCCGGTGGGGGTGTAGAAGGCCGGAATGCCGGCACCGCCGGCGCGGATGCGCTCGGCAAGCGTGCCCTGCGGCACCAGTTCCAGCTCGATTTCGCCGGCCAGATAGCGGTCGGTGAAGGCGCGCGGATCGGACGAGCGCGGGAAGGAGCAGATCATCTTCCTGACCATGCCCGCGTCGATCATCGCGGCGATGCCGATACGACCGTTGCCGGCATTGTTGTTGATGACCGTCAGGTTCTTCGGGCCCTTGTCGATCAGCGCATGGATCAGCTCGATGGGCGCGCCGGAGCCGCCGAAACCGCCGATCATGATCGTCGCACCATCACCGATGCCGGAAAGCGCCTCTTCAGCGCTCTTGATTGTCTTGTCCATTAAAACCTCCATCCAGCCGGACGGATGGAACCCGCAAGGCTGCCTGACCGTGAGGTAAATCCGAAACCACCTCGACGGCAAGGATTTTGTGCGCTATATGATTTTTGTTCGTATATCGCACAAATGGAGCCGCGACATGGCCGTCAACGAAAGAGACATGATGGGCGGTCTCGCCAAGGGATTGCGGGTTATCGAGGCCTTCAGCGCCGAGCGGCCGCGCCTGTCGATTTCCGATGCCGCAGAGATTGCCGGACTGGACCGCGCCACGACGCGGCGCTGCCTGCTCACGCTTTCGGAACTCGGCTACGCGGCTTATGACGGTAAGTTCTTTACCGTGACGCCGAAGGTGCTGCGGCTCGGCACCGGCTGTCTTGCCACCATGCCGCTGCCGCGCATCGTGCAGCCGCTGCTCGACCGACTGTCGGAAGAGATCGGCCAGAGCACTTCCGTCTCCATTCTGGACGAGACCGAAATCGTTTATGTGGCCCGTGCCGCGCAGCAGCGGGTGATGTCAATTGCGCTGATGCCGGGTTCGCGCCTGCCCGCCTATTGCACCTCCATGGGCCGCGTTCTGCTTTCGGCGCAGACAGCCGAGCGGCAGCGCGACATTCTCGAAGCCTCCCGGCTGGTGGCGCGCACGGAAAAGACCATTACTGGCATGGACGCCCTGCTCGCCGAAATCGAGGCCACCGGCCATCGCGGTTATGCGCTGATCGATCAGGAGGTAGAGATCGGCCTTCGCTCCATCGCCGTGCCGCTGAAAAGCGCGCGCGGCCAGACGGTTGCCGCGCTCAATGTCGGGCTTGCCGCCTCGGTCGCCTCGATGGAGGATCTGGTGGAGCGATACCTGCCCGCCCTTCTTGCCGTTCAGCGCGAACTGGCAAGAATGCTGGTCTGAGACGGCACCTGCCGAACGCCGGGTTTCCCCATTTTCCGCTGCTCCGCCAACCGCCAGGCACGCGGCGTCATGCCGGTCTCGCGCTTGAAGAACCGGTTGAAATAGGCCGGATCGGCAAAACCCAGTCCCTCGGCAATCATCTGCACGCTCGAGACCGTGAAGATCAGTTCCTGCTGGGCAATCTCGATCTGGCGTCTGGCGATCAGCCGCTGCAGGCTGAGGCCGGAAACGGAACGGACGAGGCGATTGAGATGCGTCTCGGAAAGACCGAGCTTTTTCGCATAAAATTCCGCTTTTTGCGGCTCGCGAATATGGCGCGCAATCAGTGACAGCAGCAATTCGAAACGCTGTTCCGCAAGGCCCTCGCCGGTTCCCTCAAGCAGAGGCCGCGCCGCCCGCGCCAGAAGCGCCGTCACGATGGCCAGCTGACCTTCGATGATGGCATCCCGGCCTGTTTCGCGTGTTTCATATTCGGCGGAAATCTGTTCGAACCCGCTGCGCAGGCGTTCACCATCGGTAAAATCCCGCAGGGGCAACAGGACCGGCCGCTGAAAATTCCGCAGCAACAGCGCCTGCACCGATGCCGGCAACGCGCCCGGCAGCACGGTGACGATCACCCCGCCAATATCACGAGAAAACCGGAAGCCGTGTTCGAAACCCGGCGGGACGACAATGGCGACCGGCGGGGGGATCGCCTCGATGCGGCCATCCAGCAGGGCATCGCCCTCACCGCCCCAAATGTACAAGATTTGTTGAAAGGCAGCGTGACGGTGCAGGCCGATTTCAAAGCGGTACAGGCTGCTTCTGGAAAAAAGCGTCTCGCAATGAAAGCGGAAATCAGTGCCGTGCACCGCTTCCTCGCCATACAAACCTTCACTTGCAGCAAGCCGCATGTTCCTTCGCTCCTCCTCACAATGGTCGGATTGTGCAATTTGCGGATCAGAAAGTCCATTGAGCTTTCCGCATCCCCTCGGCAATTTCTTGATAGGAGACAAGTTCGGGAGGAAACAATGCGCACCCAGGTCGTCATCATCGGCTCCGGCCCATCAGGGCTTCTGCTTGGCCAGCTTCTGGCCAGAGAAGGCGTCGAGACCGTCATTGTCGACCGGGTCAGCAAGGAGTACATCCTCGGCCGTGTCCGCGCCGGCGTGCTGGAAGAAGGCACGGTGCAACTCATGGAAAAGGTCGGTGCGGATAAACGCCTGCGCCGCGAAGGCCTGCCGCATGACGGTTTTTCGCTGACCTTCGACGGACGCGATCACCGTATCGATCTCTTCGACCTGACCGGCGGCAAGCGTGCAATGGTCTATGGCCAGACCGAGGTGACCCATGACCTGATGGATGTGCGCGAAGCGGCCGCCCTAGTCACCATTTACGATGCATCTGATGTCGAGCCGCATGATTTCGATGGCGAAAGCCCCTATGTCACCTATCAGAAAGATGGCGTAACCCACCGGATCGATTGCGATTTCATCGCCGGCTGCGACGGTTTTCACGGGGTCAGCCGCAAATCGGTGCCTCAGGGCGCGATCAAGGAATTCGAGAAGGTCTATCCTTTCGGCTGGCTCGGCATTCTGGCTGACGTGCCGCCCGTCAACCATGAGCTCATCTATGCCAACCACCCGCGTGGTTTTGCTCTCTGTTCCATGCGGTCGCACACGCGCAGCCGCTATTACATCCAATGTTCGCTGGATGACCGGCCGGAGGACTGGAGCGACGAGCGCTTCTGGGACGAAATCCGCCGTCGTCTTCCGGAAAACCATGCGGATGCCATGGTGACGGGCCCGTCCTTTGAAAAATCCATCGCACCGCTCCGCTCCTTCGTTTGTGAACCGATGCGGTTCGGCCGACTGTTCCTTGCCGGAGACGCCGCCCACATCGTGCCGCCGACCGGCGCCAAGGGCCTCAACCTCGCCGCCAGCGACGTGCATTATCTGAGCGAGGCCTTGACCGAATTTTACCGCGACCAGTCAGAGGCCGGCATCGATTCCTATTCGCAGAAGGCACTGTCCCGCGTCTGGAAGGCCGTGCGTTTCTCATGGTGGATGACGACGATGATGCATCGTTTTCCCGATACGGGAGATTTCGGCCAGCGCATCCAGGAGGCGGAGCTGGATTACCTCGTGCAATCGCGCGCGGCATCTACCGCACTTGCGGAGAATTATGTCGGGCTTCCCTATTAGGAGCTCCACCAGACACGCGGCTTTTTATCTGCACCGTTTCCACACCCGTCACCCCGGACCTGATCCGGGGTCCAGCGCGATCAAGTCCTTGATCGCAAAAGACTCTATTTACGGCGCGGACACGCCGGGGCTGGATGCCGGATCAAGTCCGGCATGACGGAGGAAAGCTTCTCAGACTTTTCCACCCCCGCCCCTCGTATCAGGAACCAGCCTCCGGCCTCCCATCCAGCAACTCGCCCGCCGCCTCGCGGATGGCCTGCATCAGCAGCGAGAGCGGTAGCGTGGGCTGCGTGTCGGCCCTCACCGTCAGCCCCACCGGGCCGCTGGTATCGCCGGTCTCAACAGGCAGGATTGCGAGAATACCATCCGCCACATCCGCCGCCACTACACCCTCCGAGATGATCCAGATCGCATCGCTGGTGCGCAGGAAGGCGCGGCCGAAGGCGTCCGACACGGTTTCGATGCGGATGGGCAGGGCCGGAACGCCGTTGGCGATGAGGAACTGCTCGACAACGGGACCGATGACCGATTGCCGCGTCGGCATCAGCACCGGATATTCGTGCAGGTGGTCGAACACCGAAATACCGGGTGACAACAGCGGGTGGCCGGCGCGCACCACGAAGCGCACCTTTTCCGAATAGAGATGCTCGAAGGAAAAGCCGGCCATTTTCTGCGGCGCGGCCAGACGGCCGACAACAAGATCGAGATCGCCGACCCGCAACTGTTCCAGCAGCACGGCGTTTTCACCCGTGACGATCTTCACCGGGCTGCCGGTTTTCTCGGCCAGAAACCCGGCCATCGCCTTCGGCATGATTCTCACCGAAACCGTAGGCAGAGCGCCGACCCGCACCGGTGGACCGGCGCGCGCCGCCTCCTGCGATACCGAATCGACCGCTTGCCGCAGCGCCGTCATTGTCGCACCGGCATGGCGCAGGAAGACCTCGCCATAACGGCTGATGCGGATGCCGCGCCCCTCCCGGTCGAACAGCGAGACACCGAGAATATCTTCCAGCTCACGGATCGTCTTCGTCACCGCCGGCTGGCTGACATGCAGGATTTCCGCAGCCCGGATGACGCTTTTCTGCCGCGCCACCTCCACGAAAGTCTGCAGGTGGCGGAACTTGATACGCTGATCGACCATCGCTCATATAATCCACAGGTTATGATTTTCATCGATAATGTCATTTTACTTAACCGGAACACGCTTGCAATATCCCTGACAGGAGGAGCACATCATGCATTTTCTGCGCTGTGGCGAGACCGTGATCCATTATCGCGTCAAGGGATTGGACACAGGCAAGCCGGTCATCGCCTTCATCAATTCGCTCGGCACCGATTTCCGCATCTGGGATGCGGTGATCGAAGCGCTTGGCGATGATTATGCCTATGTGCGGCATGACAAGCGCGGCCACGGGCTCTCGGATGTCGGGCATGCTCCCTATTCCATCGACGATCACGCCGATGACCTGATCGCGCTGCTCGATCATCTCGGCGTAAAAGGCGCAATCATCTGGGGTCTGTCCGTTGGTGGCCTGATCGCGCAGGGGCTTTATGCCCGCCGTCCAGACCTGGTGCGCGCGCTCATACTCAGCAACACCGCCCACAAGATCGGCACAGCCGAGATGTGGAATGCCCGCATCGACAAGATCGCCGCCGATGGCCTCGCCTCGCTGGTCGATCCCGTCATGGAGCGCTGGTTTACACCCGCCTTCCGCCAGCCTGACAATGCCGCCTATGCCGGCGCGCGCAACATGCTCTCGCAACAGCCGGAAGCCGGTTATAGCGGCACCTGCGCCGCCATCCGCGATGCGGATTTTACCGAAGAGGCCGGGCGTATCGCCGTGCCGCCGCTTTGTATCGCGGGTGATCAGGACGGCTCGACACCGCCGGAACTGGTGCAATCGCTGGCGGGTCTCATTCCCGCAAGCCGCTTCGTCACCATCGCCGGCTGCGGCCACATTCCCTGCCTTGAACAGCCGCTCGCTTACGCGCAGGCAGCCACCATTTTTATCAAGACATTGCCGGAGCATTGACCGATGGCGGACCATATCGACAAGAACGCAAGATTCGAACAGGGCATGAAAACCCGCCGCTCCGTGCTCGGCGACGCCCATGTGGACCGGGCGCAGACCATGACGTCCGGTTTCGACCAGCCTTTCCAGCAGCTCATCACCGAAGCCGCCTGGGGAACTGTGTGGTCCGGCAACCACTGGACGAAGCGGGAGCGCTCGATGGTCACCATCGCCCTGCTCGCTGCGCTCGGGCAGGATGAGGAGCTGGCCATGCATGTTCGCGCCACCGCCAATACCGGCGCCACCGAAGCGGATATTCGCGAGGCGCTGCTGCATGTGGCGATCTATGCCGGCGTGCCCGCCGCCAACCACGCTTTCAAGATCGCCAAGCTTGCCCTGGCCGGTATGAAAGCCGATAGTTCCAGCGAGGAGGAGACGAAATGAGCAACCAACCGCCCGAACCCGGGCCGTTCTTCGCGCGCAACCGCGATATTCACCCGCTGGCCTATGCACCCGGATACAAGACCTCGATCCTGCGCTCGCCGCAGCGCGCTCTGATTTCGCTTGAGGGCACCAAGAGCGAGATCACCGGGCCGGTCTTCGGCCATGGCATGCTTAACCCGCTGGATAACGATCTCATCCTCAACTATGCCCGCCCCGGCGAAATGCCTGTTGGCCCCCGCATTCTGGTGCACGGCCGGGTGCTGGACGAGCGCGGCCACGGCGTGGATGGCGCACTGGTGGAATTCTGGCAGGCCAATGCCGGCGGCCGCTACCGCCACAAGAAGGAAAGCTACCTCGCCGCCATCGATCCGAATTTCGGCGGCGTCGGCCGCACGATCACCGATGAAAACGGCTATTACTGGTTCAAGACCATCCAGCCGGGCGCTTATCCCTGGCCGAACGGCGTCAATGACTGGCGTCCGGCCCACATCCATTTCTCGGTCTTCGGCCACGGTTTCGCCCAGCGTCTGATTACCCAGATGTATTTCGAAGGCGATCCGCTGATCTGGAAATGTCCGATCGTCAAGACCATTCCGGATGAGGATGCGATCAGAAGACTGATCGCGCCGCTGGACATGAATGCGACGCTGCCGATGGATATGCTCGCCTACAGGTTCGACATCGTCCTGCGCGGCCGCCGCTCGACCCTTTTCGAAAACCGCATGGAGGGCAACTGACCATGGTTCAGCCGCTCAACTATTTCAAGGAGACCGCCTCGCAGACGGCGGGGCCCTATGTGCATATCGGCTGTACGCCCAATTTTGTCGGCATCGAAGGCGTGTTCGAAAAGGATCTCGGTTCCGGCCCGCTTTATAACGACAAGGCACGCGGCGAACGCATCAGCGTGCGCGGCACGGTCTATGACGGTGCGGGAATGCCGCTGAAGGACGCGCTGATCGAAATCTGGCAGGCCGATACCGACGGTTATTATAACAGCCCCAGCGAAACGCGCGGCAAGGCCGACCCGCATTTCATCGGCTGGGGCCGTTCACCCGGCGACATGGATACCGGCGAATTCGTTTTCGAAACCATCAAGCCGGGCAAGGTGCCGTTCCGCGACGGCCGGCCGATGGCGCCGCACATCACCTTCTGGATCGTTGCCCGCGGCATCAATATCGGCCTGCAGACCCGCATGTATTTCCCGGAAGAACAGGAGGCCAACACCGCCGATCCGGTTCTTGCCCGTGTCGAGCAGAAGAGCCGCATCGCCACGCTTGTCGCCCAAAAGGAAGAAGGTAACGTCTATCGTTTCGATATCCGCCTTCAGGGCGAAGGCGAAACCGTGTTTTTCGATATCTGAGTGAGACGGAAGATGAGCCTTTCCCCCTTCGAGCATCCGTTCCTGTCAGGCCTTTTCGGCGATAGCGAAATCGTCGAGCTGTTTTCTGCAAGAGCGGATATCGACGCCATGGTCCATTTCGAGACGGGGCTGGCGCAGGCGGAAGCGGAGGCCGGCATCATCTCCGGGGATGTGGCGGAAGCGATCGTCTCGGGGCTTTCCGACTTTGCCGCCGATATGACCGGGCTTCGCAACGGCGTCGCAAAGGACGGCGTTGTGGTTCCCCAACTCATCCGGCAGATGCGGGCCACGGTCGCCGGTCAGGCGGCGGACAAGGTGCATTTCGGTGCAACCAGCCAGGATGTCATCGATACCAGCCTGATGCTGCGGCTGAAAATGGCGGCGGAAATCATCGCTGCCCGGCTCGGTCACCTCATCGACACGCTGGGAGACATTGCGGCCCGCGACGGCCATAACCCGTTGACGGGCTATACCCGCATGCAGGCCGCCATCGGCATCACTGTCGCCGACCGCATGGCAAGCTGGATCGCGCCGCTGGAACGTCACCTGCTGCGTCTGGAAACCTTCACGCAGAGCGGTTTTTCCCTGCAGTTTGGCGGGGCTGCCGGCACGCTGGAAAAGCTCGGCGACAATGCCGAAGCGGTGCGCGCCGATCTTGCAAAACGGCTCGGCCTTGCAGACAGACAGCAATGGCAGAGCCAGCGCGACGGCATCGCCGAATTTGGCAATATTCTCTCGCTTATCACCGGTACGCTCGGCAAGTTCGGGCAGGATATCGCGCTGATGGCCGAACTCGGTGGGGAAATCCTTCTTTCCGGCGGCGGCGGCTCCTCGGCAATGCCGCACAAACAAAACCCGGTAAATGCCGAAACGCTGGTGACGCTCGCGCGCTTTAATGCCGTGCAGATATCGGCGTTACACCAGTCGCTGGTGCACGAACAGGAAAGGTCGGGCGCAGGCTGGATGCTGGAATGGCTGTCGCTTCCGCAAATGGTGGCGGCAACGGGCGCCTCGCTGCTGATCGCCGAGCGATTGGCGGGGCAGATAGACAGGCTGGGCGCAGGCGAAAACTAGCCGCAAGGCGGTCTATTTCGTGTGCCAACAGGGCTTCCTGACACTGCCGAACGGCAGGCCGGAGGCAGTACGACGACGCGTGGAAAGCGCTTGCGCTTCTTCGCATTAGTCATTGATAAAAAAGACTTTATTCAGAAACACAGCAAATGAAAAAACAGCGCTGAAGCTGCTTTTTAACCGGACATACCGCTTGACACAAAAATGAACTAACTGGTACAAACATTAAGATTAACGGAACGCTGCCGACAAGGGTTTGAAGCCCGCAGCGACAGAAACCGACAAATGGAGGGCTTTGGCGCCGTAAGGTTTCCAAGGCGATGCGGACAGGGCGAAACGCCTGTCCGGACCCGAACGGGTTGGGAGGAAGAATGTCTTACAGTCTCGATTTTTCGGCGGTCATAGACCGCCTGCCGGAGCTGCTTTTGGCGTGTCTGGCGACGATCGGCCTTGCGATTGCGGGCATGTCACTCGCCACCGTCATCGGCGTTCTGGGCGTCGTCGCCCGCCGCTCGCGGTTCAAGCTGCTGCGTGGGCTCGTCATCGGCTTTGTGGAAGCCATCCGCAACACGCCGTTTCTGGTGCAGATATTCTTCATTTTCTTCGCCCTGCCGCAGATCGGCATCAAGCTCAACCCGACGGTAACAGCCATCATTGCGCTGGCTCTCAACGGCGGCGCCTATGCGATTGAAATCATTCGCGGTGGCGTCGATTCCGTTCCCAAAGGCCAGGTCGAGGCGGGACTGGCACTCGGTCTTCACCGCACCCAAATCTTCCGCCATATCATCCTGAAGCCGGCGCTGCGGGCAGTCTACCCGTCGCTCACCAGCCAGTTCATCATGCTGACGCTGACCACCTCAGTCTGCACCTCGATCGCGGCTTACGAGCTGACCTCCGTGGCGCAGAAGATCGAAGCGGATACGTTCCGGTCCTTTGAGGTCTATTTCTCGATCACGCTGCTTTATCTGGTCATTTCCTCGCTGATGATGGGCATTTTCTCGCTCATCTCCCGCGCATCCTTCAGCTATCCGGTCAAGTGAGGAAACAACAATGGCATCCATCGGTCCCAACGAACTCTTCTTCCTGCTGCAAGGCCTGAAGTGGACGCTTGCGCTGACCATCATCGGCTTTATCGGCGGCGGCGTTTTCGGCCTTTGCGTGGCGCTTGCCCGCGTCGCGGACAGCCCGGCTATCCAGCGCGCCAGCACCGGTTACATCGCCGTTTTCCAGGGCACGCCGCTCCTGATGCAGCTTTTCGTGGTTTATTACGGCGTGGCGCTTGCGGGCTTTAATGTCGATGCCTGGATTGCGGTCGCCATCGCATTCACGCTGCATGCCAGCGCCTTTCTCGGCGAAATCTGGCGCGGCGGCATCCAGGCGGTGCCGAAGGGCCAGACAGAAGCCGCCAATGCGCTTGGCCTGCATTATATATCGCGCATGAAGGACGTGGTCCTGCCGCAGGCCTTCAAGATTTCGCTGCCGGCCACCATCGGTTTCCTCGTGCAGCTGATCAAGGGCACCTCGCTTGCGGCCATTGTCGGCTTCGTCGAGCTGTCCCGCGCCGGCCAGATCGTCTCCAACCAGACGTTCCGCCCGCTCACCGTCTTCGCCCTCGTCGGCATCATCTATTTCCTGATCTGCTGGCCGCTTTCCCTGTGGGGCGCCAGCGTTGAAAAGCGGCTGCAGACCGCAACCCGCTAAGTCATGAAAACTCATCAGCTTTGTAAGGAGGAGCAAAAGATGAAAACCACCAGCATGAAATTCTCTCGCCGCGCCCTGCTCGCGCTTGCCGCGGCAACGGTTGCCCTGCCCTTCGTCGCACCGGTCGATGCTTTCGCCGGCACGGTGGAAGAGGCCAAGGCCAAGGGCAAGGTCGTCATCGGCATTCAGGGCGATAATTCGCCGTGGGGCTTCGTCAATTCCAGCGGCGTGCAGGACGGTCTTGATGCCGATATCGGCAAGGCCTTTGCCGACTATCTCGGCGTCAAGGTGGAATTCGTGCCGCTCGCCGTGGCCAACCGCATTCCCGCACTTCTGACCGGTAAGGTCGACCTCTTGTTTGCGACCATGGGCATGACGGCCGAACGCGCCAAGACCATTCAATATTCCAAGCCCTATGCCGGCAACGTGCTCCCCGTCTACGGCCCCAAGGACAAGAAAATCGGCGGCTATGACGATCTGACCGGTATCGACGTCGGCGTGCCGAAATCCAGCGCCATGGATACGGCGATTACCGCCGGCGCCGGCTCCAAGGCCAATATCCTGCGCTTCGATGATGACGCCGCCAATATTCAGGCGCTGATCTCAGGCCAGGTCGAGGTCGTCGGCGGCAACCAGTTCTACGGCGACCGCCTGAACAAGGCTGCCGAAGGCAAATACGAACCGAAGTTCGACCTGACGACGCTTTACAACGGCGCGGGCACCCGCCCGGGTGAAAAGGACTGGAACGAAACCGTCAACACCTTCCTCGACAAGATCAAGTCGGATGGCCAGCTCGCCAAGATCTACGACAAGTGGATGAAGCGCGAAGTTCCGGCCTTCCCGGACAGCCTGCCCGACATCCCTTTCACCGTGAAGTAACGGCTGTCTGGATTTGGGAGGAGAAAAGCAATGAGGATCTTGAAAACCCTCACGGGTTGGCGAGCAACCGTTGCGGCGGGACTGGCGGCAGCTTTGCTGCCGGTTCTGACGCCCGTAGCGGCAGATGCCAGAACCCTTGACGAGGCAAAAGCCAGCGGCAAGGTCGTGATCGGCATCCAAGGCGATAATGCGCCCTGGGGTTTCATCAATTCCACCGGCGTTCAGGAAGGCTATGATGCCGATCTGGCGAGGGGGTTTGCGGATTATCTGGGGCTGAAGGTGGAATTCGTGCCGCTTGCGGTTGCCAACCGTATTCCTTCGCTTCGCACCGGCAAGGTCGACGCCCTGTTCGCATCGATGGGGATGACGCCGGAGCGCGCGAAGAACGTGCAATATGCGCAGCCTTACGCGCATAATGTCATGTCGGTCTATGCCACCAAGGACAAGAAGATCGCCGGTTTCGACGACCTGACGGGAATGACCGTCGGTGCGCCGAAATCCAGCCCGATCGACACGGCCTTGACCGCCGGCGCGGGTTCGAAAGCGAATATCCTTCGTTTCGATGACGACGCCGCCACCATTCAGGCGATCCTGTCGGGCCAGATCGAGGCGATCGGCGGCAACCAGTTCTATGGCGACCGGCTTTCGGCCGCCGGCGGCAAGGATTACGAGGTGAAGTTCGACCTCGTGACCCTCTATAACAGCGCCGCCACGCGCCCCGGCGAAAAAGACTGGAACGAAGCGCTGAACGCCTATCTGGACAAGATCAAGACCAATGGCGACCTCGCTAAAGTCTACGCCAAATGGATGAAGCGCCCAGTGCCGCAGTTTCCGGCCTCGCTTCCCGACATTCCCTACACCGTCAACTAAAACTGCTGCCAAGCATGAAGGAAAGTTCCATGCCGCAATCCGCCGCTCAGGCTCCGCTGATCGCCCTTGAAGGGGTAGGAAAGTGGTATGGAGCCTTCCACGCGCTTAAAAACGTCAATATGACGGTTCGCAAGGGCGAAAAAATCGTTCTTTGCGGCCCGTCCGGTTCGGGTAAATCCACGCTCATCCGCTGTATCAACCATCTGGAGGAGATCCAGGAGGGCAAGATCACGGTCGAGGGCACCACACTGTCGGATTCCAGCCGCGCCATCGATGCGGTTCGCCGCGAAGTGGGTATGGTGTTCCAGAGCTTCAATCTCTTCCCGCACAAGACCATCATGGAAAACTGCACGCTCGCCCCCATGCGGGTGAAGGGCCTGTCGAAAGCCGATGCGGAGGCGACGGCGCGCAAATATCTGGAGCGCGTGCGCATTCTCAACCAGGCCGACAAGTACCCGGCTCAGCTTTCCGGCGGCCAGCAGCAGCGTGCGGCAATCGCCCGGGCGCTGTGCATGGAACCGAAGGCGATGCTGTTCGATGAGCCGACCTCGGCGCTCGACCCGGAAATGGTGAAAGAAGTGCTCGACACCATGATCGGCCTTGCCCGCGACGGCATGACGATGATCTGCGTGACCCATGAAATGGGCTTCGCACGGCAGGTGGCCGACCGCGTGATCTTCATGTCGGAAGGCGAGATCATCGAAGAAGGCCCGCCGGAGGAATTCTTCCGCGATCCCAAGCACCAGCGCACGCGCACGTTCCTCGGCGAAATTCTCGCCCACCACTGAGGTTCGCGCGCTCTTAAGGCGGGCGGGAATAACCCCGCCTCTCCCACACCGTCCGATGAGCGACACGTGATCATGACAGAGAAAAAATCCTTCAAGGTCGGCCTGATAGGCGCCGATATACAGCTTTCCAAATCGCCCGCGCTGCACATGCGCGAAGGGGCGGCCCATGGTCTCGACTATTCCTACGAGCTTGTCGATGTCACCGCCCGCAAGCTGCCGACCAGCGCGCTTCCCGACCTGCTGGACGAGCTGGAGGCGTGCGGTTTTGCCGGCACCAACATTACCCATCCCTTCAAGCAGGCCGTCATTCCGCATCTGCACGAACTGTCGGACGATGCCCGTATGCTGGGCGCGGTCAACACCGTCGTTTTTAAGGACGGACGCCGCATCGGCCACAATACCGACTGGTACGGCTTTTATGAAAGCTTCGTTCGCGGACTGCCGGATGCGAAGCGCGACCGGGCGCTTCTGGTAGGCGCCGGTGGCGCGGGCGTAGCCGTCGCCCATGCCGCATTGAAGCTCGATATTATCAGTCTCGACATTTTCGACCGGGATTTCCCGCGGGCGCAACAACTGGCCCGGGAACTCAACGCCCGCTTCGGCGAGGGCCGCGCGCATGCCGTGAACGATCCCGCCGCCTCGCTGCCCTTTGCCGATGGCCTGATCCATGCCACGCCGATGGGCATGCCCGCCCATCCCGGCATGCCGGTTGCGGCCGATCTCATCGAACAGCGGCACTGGGTGGCCGATATCGTCTATATGCCGCTCGTCACCGAACTGCTGGAGACGGCGGCGAAAAAGGGCTGTCGCACCCTGCCCGGCGGCGGCATGACGGTGTTTCAGGCCGTCGGTGCGTTCCGCCTCTTATGCGGCCGCGAACCGGATGCCGGGCGCATGACCGCGCATTTCACCGAGCTTTGCATGGCGGAGGGGGTTGCGTGAGCCTTTTCACTATCCTCAACGGCCCAAACCTCAATCTGCTCGGCCAGCGCCAGCCGGAAATCTACGGCTACGAGACGCTCGCGGATATCGAGGCCAACTGCCGCAGTATCGCCGAAGCCGCCGGTCACACGCTGTTTTTTGCCCAGAGCAATCGGGAATATGAGCTGATCGACTGGATTCATGAAGCCCGCGGCAAGTCCGCGGGCATTGTCATCAATCCCGGGGCCTTCACCCACACTTCGGTGGCCATCCTCGATGCGCTCAATGCCTTTGAGGGGCCTGTCATCGAGGTTCACATTTCCAATATCCACAAACGCGAGGTCTTCCGGCACCATTCCTATGTCTCGACCCGCGCCGAAGGCGTGATCGCCGGCCTCGGCGTCGAAGGTTATGACGTGGCGCTGCGCCACCTCATCGGCCGTCTTTCGCGTCCGTCGTGATATGGCCGGGCGTCAGAACATAACGCAGCACCATGTCGCTGACATGCCGCGACAATGTCTCCTGACCCTTGTCAGTATAAAGGCTGTCGCCGAAGATGAACGAGAAGGTCGCGACGTTCGAGACGTTGAAAAAGGACAGCGCGCTGATCTGCCAGTGCAGTTCCAGCGCATCGATTCCCTCACGAAAGATGCCGCGCTTCTGGCCGCGCAGCAGCACGCCTTCCAGCGCAACGATGGCCGGGCGGTTCAACTGGCGGATCGTTTCAGAAGACTGCATATGCCGGCCGTGATGGATGTTCTCGATCATCACCATGCGGATGAAGGCCGGATTACGCCTGTGGTGATCGAAGGTGAACCGACAGAGCTTGTCGAGCGCCGCCGCCGGCTCCAGATCATCCAGCTCCAGATCGCTTTCGCCGCCGCGCACCTTGGCATAAGCCTCCTCCAGCACGCGCTGGTAAAGGCTCTCCTTGTCGCTGAAATAATAATAGATCATGCGCTTGGAGGTTCGCGTGCGGGCCGCGATCTCGTCTATGCGCGCGCCCGACAGGCCGTTTTGCGAAAACTCTTCCATCGCGACCGAAAGAATGTCCCGGCGCACCCCTTCCGGGTCGCGTTTCGCCTGCCGCGTATCGCGGGCGCCGCTCAAGGTCGTGCTTTTGCTCATGCTTCATTCCCTGGACGGGGCTGCCATCCGGCGGCGTCCCCTTTATTAACCAATTAGTACATAAGGCTGAAAAGGAAGGCAATATGGCGAGCTATGACACAACAAGACACGGCATGCCAATGCGCACATCCATCGCAACCGTGTCGATCAGCGGCGAGTTCCCGGAAAAACTGGCGGCCATCGCCAAGGCCGGCTTTTCCGGCGTGGAGATTTTCGAAAATGATTTCCTGGCCTATGACGCCTCGCCGCGCGAGGTGAAGGCGCTGGCCGCCGATCACGGGCTGGATATCACGCTCTTCCAGCCATTCCGCGATTTCGAGGGCATGCCGGAACCACACCGCGCCCGCGCCTTCGAGAGAGCACAGCGCAAGTTCGATATCATGGGCGAACTCGGCACCGATCTGATGCTGATCTGCTCGAATGTCTCGCCGGTCTCGCTCGGCGGCATCGACCGCGCCGCCGCCGATTTCCATCAACTGGGGGAGCTTGCGGCAAAACATGGCGTGCGCGTCGGTTACGAGGCACTAGCCTGGGGCCGTCATATCAGCGATCACCGTGATGCCTGGGAGGTGGTGCGCCGCGCCGACCACGCCAATGTCGGCATTATCCTCGACAGTTTCCACACGCTGTCGCGCAAGATCGACCCCAATTCGATCCGCTCCATTCCCGGCGACAAGATCTTCATCGTGCAACTGGCCGATGCGCCGCTGATCGACATGGACCTGCTCTATTGGAGCCGCCATTTCCGCAACATGCCGGGCGAAGGCGATCTGCCGGTCGTGGACTTCATGCGCGCCGTCGCCGCCACCGGCTATAGCGGCCCGTTGTCGCTCGAAATCTTCAACGACCAGTTCCGCGGCGGCTCGGCCCGCCTGCTTGCCGAAGACGGTCACCGCTCGCTCATCAACCTCATGGATCAGGTGCGGCGTCTCGAACCCGATATCCGCATCGATGTGCCCGCCATGCCGGAACGGGTTGAGACGCAAGGCGTGGAGTTCGTGGAATTCACCACCGCGCCGGAAGAAAAGGCCAATCTGGAGGCCCTGCTTGCCACGCTTGGTTTTGAGAAAACCGCAAGGCATCGCAATCGCAATGTCGATCTTTATACGCAGGGTGACATCCGCATCGTCATCAATACCAGCGATGACGGCGACAGTTTCGCCGGGGCGTCCTATTCCATCCACGGCACCAATGCATATGCCTTCGGACTGAAGGTGGATGATGCCGGGGCAGCGCTTGCCCGGGCCGAAGCGCTCGGCGCCCCCACCTTCGCCGAGCCGCGCAAATCAGGCGAAGTCGCCGTTCCCGCCATTCAGGGTGTGGGCAACGGCGTCATCTATTTCCTTGATGCTTCGCCGGCGCTCGCCTCCATCTGGGGCAAGGAATTCGTCTCCACGGGCATCCCGGCAGGGGAAAGCGATGCCGGATTAACGCGCATCGATCATCTCGCGCAAACAACGCATTATGATGAGATGCTGACCTGGCTTCTGTTTTACACCTCGCTGTTTTCCACCCGCCGCACGCCGATGGTCGATGTGGTCGATCCGGGCGGGCTGGTACGCAGCCAGGCCATCGAAAGCGTTCCCTCGCCGCATTTCCGCCTGACCATGAACGGTGCGGATAATCGCAAGACCTTCGCCGGCAAATTTCTGGCCGAAGGTTTCGGTACCAGTATCCAGCACATCGCCTTCGCCACCGACGATATTTTCGCGACGGCCAAGGCGATGCAGGCGCGTGGTTTCCACGCCCTGCCGATCTCACGCAATTATTACGACGATCTGGAAGCCCGTTTCGGGCTGGAGCCGGAGTTTTCCGATGCGCTGCGGGCCGCGAGCATTCTTTATGACCGCGACGACAATGGAGAATATTTCCAGATCTACAGCCGCACCTTCGGCGAGGGTTTCTTCTTCGAAATCATCGAAAGACGTGGGGCCTATGGCGGTTATGGCGCGATGAACGCGCCTTTCCGTATTGCCGCACAACGGCGGCTTGCGCCTCCGGTCGGCATGCCGAAGGAATAAATCTCGGCACCGAAATCCGAACAGGCTGCAGCCGGCAGGAACGCCGCTGCGGCCTGATCTCATTCACGCCAGTGTCGTTATCTCGTAGTCGCGTGGAATGGCGGAAGTCACTGTGAACCACTCCGACGCTCGCGTCCGCTGCTGATGAAAATCAAATGCGGCACGATCGGCAAAAAGCTCCTCCACCTGCCAGATCAGGAGATCGTCTGTCTCGAACACCTCGAAGGAAATACAGCCGGGTTCCGCTCTGGTGAGGCGAAGATGTTCGGGAAGATGACGCCGGACCAGTTCGACATCATCCGTGGACAAGCACCGTAGAAAGCCCCTCAGCCTGACTGCGCCTGCCTTATTCTTCATGCCCGGCATTTCATTCTCCGTTGCTCTTCATCCATTTTGTCAGCGGCGGCCGGCTCGTCACGATCGGCCGGGACGGCGCGCGAATGCCGCCACACTCTGCGCCTGGCCAGACCGCGCTCAAAATCGATGCAGCTGCGTATTTGTAGAGCAGTACACAAAAATTGTTCAACACTCTGGACATGATTGTTCGGTTTTGTTAGCTTTTTCGACAAAACAAGGGTGGGGAATTTAAGTTACATGCGCATCGTTGAATCTGCGGCCGACGCCAATCATCCGGCCGGTACCGATGAGGTTGCCGTCGGCGCTTCGGTGACATCGAATGTGCCGCGTCTGCGGGCGACGACCTATGTGCATTCCGCCGACAAAACGGCCTGAAGACATGCAGTTCTTCGCGACATCCCCGTCCTTGCCCATGGCGTCGCCCAGCACGCGCCTGCCCGAGACATTTTCCCCTTCCCCATTTTCAGATGGCCGCGCCAGCTTTGCCGCGTGCGCCACGCCGGAGACGCTGACATGACTGCCGCACACGCAAACGCCCTCCTCTCGGTCGAAGGCCTGAGCGTCGAGTTCGGCAATAGCTGCGTCGTGGACGATATCTCCTTCAGCGTCGAGGCCGGCCGGACGGTCGCGGTCGTCGGCGAATCCGGATCGGGAAAATCGGTCACTTCGCTTTCCACCATGCGCCTTGCGGACATGATGGGCGCGACCTACCCCACCGGCAAAATCCTGTTTGAAGGCAAGGACTTGCTGAAGGCTTCGCAGAAAGAGATGCGCTCGATCCGCGGCAAGGAGATCGCCATGATCTTCCAGGAGCCGATGACCTCGCTCAACCCCGTCTTCACCATCGGCGACCAGATCTGCGAAGTGCTTGTCCTGCATGAGAAGATGGGCAAGCAGGCGGCGATGGCGCAGGCGCAGGAACTCCTCGAAATGGTGCGCCTGCCCGACGCGGCCGAACTTCTGAAACGTTATCCGCACCAGCTTTCCGGCGGCATGCGCCAGCGCGTAATGATTGCCATGGCGCTCGCCTGCCGGCCGAAGCTTCTGATCGCCGACGAGCCGACCACCGCGCTTGACGTCACCATTCAGGCGCAGATTCTCAACATCATGCGCGACCTGCAGAAAAAGCTCGGCATGGGCATGGTCTTCATCACCCACGACATGGGTGTGGTGGCGGAAATGGCCGACGACGTCGTCGTCATGTGGAAGGGCAAAAAGGTCGAGGAAGGTCCTGTAAAAGATATCTTCGCCAATCCGCAGCATCCTTACACACGCGCCCTGCTTTCCGCCGTTCCGCGCCTCGGCAGCATGGAAGGCGAGGAGTTTCCAAAGCGCCTGCCCCTCACGGTGCTGCAGGACGGCCAGCCGGTCGTGGTTGGTGAGGAGCGTGTGCAAAACACCGCGAAATATGACGCCAAGCCGCTGCTGTCGGTAAAGGACCTGTTTGTCCGTTTCGATATCCGCAAGAACCTGTTCGGCAAGGCGACCCACCGTTGCAGCGCCGTGCAGAAGGTGAGCTTTGATATTCATGCCGGCGAAACGCTGGCGCTGGTCGGCGAATCCGGGTCGGGCAAATCCACCATCGGCCGCACCATCCAGCAGCTGCAATTGGCGGTGTCAGGCGAAATATCCTTCAACGGCCGCAGCTATTCGCAGATGTCGGCGGCGGAGCGCTTCCGCATGCGGCAGGAAGTGCAATATATCTTCCAGGACCCCTTCGCCTCGCTCGATCCGCGCAAGACGGTCGGTTTTTCGATTGCCGAGCCGATCAACACGCATGGTTTGATCAATGATCAGAAGGCCGTAAGGCGGCGTGTGGATGAATTGCTGGAGCGTGTGGGCCTCTCCTCCGAGCACGCATCGCGGTATCCGCACGAGTTTTCCGGCGGCCAGCGCCAGCGTGTCTGTATTGCCCGTGCGCTGGCTTCCGATCCGAAGCTCATCATCGCCGACGAGGCGCTGTCGGCGCTCGACGTCTCCATTCAGGCGCAGATCATCAATCTGTTCATGGACCTGCAGGCCGAACGCGGGCTCGCCTATCTCTTCATCAGCCACGACATGGCTGTCGTGGAAAAGATGAGCCATCGCGTCGCCGTGCTCTATCTCGGCCAGATCATGGAAATGGGCAGCCGCCGGCAGGTGTTCGAAACGCCGACGCATGATTATACCCGCCGCCTGCTTTCGGCCGTGCCGGTCGCCGATCCGACCATCGAGCGCCGCATCGCCATGATCGAGGGCGAAATACCCAATCCCGTGCGCCGTGTCGGCGACGAGCCGGCCATTCTCGCCCATGAGGAAATCAATCCGGGCCACTTCATCGCGAAGAGCGCCTGAATAACAACCAGAACCGCAACCATCTGAAGAGGAACAGGTAGATGACAATAATCAAGAAGGGGATGACGACAACGTTCGTCGCACTTGCCATGGCCGCCACGGCCTTCACCGCCGCACCGGCTCTTGCCGCCGGCAAGATGACCATATCCAGCCCGCAGGACCCCGGCAGCTGGGATCCGATCGATACCTTCCTTGTGCAATGGGCGGCTGTCGCCACCAACATCTTCGACGGCCTGACCTATCGCGGCCCGGACCTGAAGGTTGTGCCCGGCCTTGCCGAATCCTGGGAAGAGCTGGATGAGGGCAAGCGCATCCGCTTCAAGCTGCGCCAGAACGTCAAGTTCCACAATGGCGAGCCCTTCAACGCCGCCGCCGTCAAGTTCACCTTCGAGCGCCTTCTCGGCGAACAGGGCGCCAAGGGCCCACAGCGCTCCAACTATGTCGCCATCGAAAGCGTCGATGTCATCGACGACTACACCGTCGACATGAAGCTGAAGGCGCCCGATCCGGTGCTGCTGACCAAGCTTGCCGGTTATGGCGGCATGATCGTTCCGCCTGAATACATCAAGGAAAAGGGCGAGGATAATTTCAACCTCAACCCAGTCGGCACCGGTGCGTTCAAATTCGTTTCCTACGCACCGAAGACCAATATCAAGCTGGAAGCCAACCCGGATTACTGGGGCGGCGCGCCAAAGCTTTCCGAACTGGAATACCGCTTCATCGCCGAGCCGGCGACCGCCGTTGCCGAGTTGCAGGCCGGCCGCGTCGATCTCGTCATTCCGCCCACCATCCCGATCGGCATGATCCCGGTTATCGAGGGCGATTCCAAGCTTGAGATCGTCAGCGTGCCCGGCCCGACGGTCGATGCGCTGCGCTTCAACACCCGTGACGGCATCACCGCCGATCCGAAGGTGCGCAAGGCCATCATCATGGCCGTTGACCGCGGCACCATCGTCAAGTCGATCCTTGCCGGTCAGGCATCGGAGATCGCAAGCTTCCAGAGCGCGCTGTCCTTCGGTTACGACGCCGATCTGAAGCCGCTGCCTTACGATCCGGAAGGCGCGAAAAAGCTGCTCGCGGAAGCCGGCGTCAAGCCCGGAGCGGCGCTGCAGATCGATATCCGCGGCAATGACGCGACGATGAACGAGGTGGCGCAGGTCATTTCCAGCTATCTCTCCATGGTCGGCATCACCGCCACCATCAAGCCCTATGAAACCAACGTTCTCCTGAACGACATCATCCCGCAGGGCAAGACCGGCGCGATGTTCCAGCAGAAATGGGGCGGCTGGACCTTCGATTACGACAACACGGCCTATTCCATGTATCACTCGGGTGAAAAGTGGAACCCCTATGACAAGGACGAGAAGCTGGACAAGCTGCTGGAATCCCAGCGTCCGCTGACCAACCGTGCCGAGCGCGAAAAAATCCTCAAGGAAATCGGCAGCTATACCGCCGAACGCGCGCTGGAAATCCCGCTTTACAACACCAATGCCATTTACGGCATCAACAAGCGGGTCAAGGGTTTCGTCGCGCCGCCGGATAACCGCCTGAAGCTTACCGACGTGACCGTCGAATAAGCGGGTTGATCCTTTGACACGCCGCCTTGTCCGCCTCTCGCGGGCAAGGCGGGATTTCTCTTCCCCGTTTCCTCGCAAGGTAAAAAACGTGGCCGGTTTCCTCATCAAGCGATTGCTGCAGGCGATTTTTGTCGTCATAGCCATCACCCTTCTCGTTTCTTTCGCCATCCGCCTGACGGGCGATCCGGCTGTCACCATGTTCCAGGGCGGCGGTAGCATGACGGAAGACGATCTGGCGCGCATCCGCGCGGCGCTGGGCACCGACCGGCCGTTCTTCGTGCAATATTTCAGCTTCCTGAAGGGCCTTGTGACGCTGGATTTCGGCCGCAGCTTCACTGGCAGCACACCGGTCTCACGCCTCATCGCAGATGCCCTGCCCGCGACGCTGCTGCTCGCCTTCATCTCCATGGCGGTGTCGATCGCGCTTTCGATCCCGCTCGGCATCAAGGCCGCGACCTCGCGCGGCAAGACGGCCGATCAGGTGATCCGCATCTTCTCGCTCGTCGGCCTGTCCTTCCCGAATTTCTGGCTCGCCACCATGCTGGTGCTCTTGTTCTCCATCACGCTCGGCTGGCTGCCGCCCAGCGGCATGGGCGGTTTTGCAAGCTACATCATGCCGTCAGTCACCATGGGCGTGATCCTGACAGCCACCAATGTCCGTCTGGTGCGCACGGCCATGCTCGATACGCTGCGCTCGCAATATGTCATGGTGGCGCGCGCCAAGGGCCTGAGCGAAAGCAAGGTTCTCTACAAACACGCGCTGCGCAACTGCGCCATTCCGCTCATCACCTATTTCGGCCTGCAATTCGGCGGGCTTCTCGGCGGTATCGTCGTCATTGAGCGTGTCTTCAACTGGCCGGGCCTCGGCACGCTGGCTTTCGATGCGGTGGGCGCGCGCGATTATCCCGTGCTTCAGGCCGTCATCACCGTGCTGTCGCTGATGATCGTCGGCATCAACCTTCTGGTCGATATCGCCTACGGGCTGGTCGATCCGCGCATCCGCACGGAGTAATTGACGATGGCTGCCAAAACCTCGCGCCTGTCGCGCTTCACCAATCTCGAATTCATCCTCGGCGCGTCACTCACGGCAGTCATCTGCCTTGCGGTCGTGTTTTCAGACGTGCTGTTTCCCGGCGGCGCGGACAAGATCGACCTGATGGCGCGTCTTGCCAAGCCCTTCGCCAATGCCGCCCATCCGCTCGGCACCGATCCGCTCGGGCGTGACGTGCTCGCCCGTGTCGTCGCCGGCGGCAAGATCTCGCTGCTGGTCGGTTTCACCTCGGTCATCGGCGCGGTCATCTTCGGCGTCGCGGTCGGCCTGGTGGCCGGTTATTATCGCGGCTTCTGGGACATGCTGGTCATGCGCTTTGCCGATATCCAGCTCGCCATGCCATTCATTCTGCTCGCCATCACCTTCATCGCCATTGTCGGCGGCAGCCTCACCAACACCATCATCCTGCTGATCGTGTCTCAATGGGTGCAATATGCCCGCCTCGTGCGCGGCTCGGTGCTGACGCTGCGGGAACGGGAATTCATCCTTTCCGCCCGCGCCATCGGCGTGAAGGACTGGCGCATCATCCTCCAGCACCTGCTGCCGAACCTGATCGGCCCTGTCATCGTGCTGATGACGCTGAATGTCGCAAACAACATCCTGCTGGAAAGCAGCCTCACCTTCCTCGGCCTCGGCGTTGATCCGACCATTCCGAGCTGGGGCGGCATGCTGGCGGATGGCCGCACCTATCTGCAGACGGCATGGTGGGTCAGCGTTTTCCCCGGCCTTGCCATTCTGCTCACCGTGCTTGGCCTCAACCTTCTCGGCGACTGGCTGCGCGACAGCCTCGACCCCACCGGCAGAACCTCGAGGTAACAGCGATGAGCCAGATTTTCGACCAGACTTTCGAACGCACGCTGGATGCGCTTCTCGCCAATGCCGAGCCCGGCCAGTCCTTCGAGGCATGGAGCTTTGATGACGCCAAAAGCCGCCGCGAAGCCGAAAACCGACTGAAGAAAAAAGGCGTCAGCGCCCGCATCCGCAGCGCCTACAAGCCGCTTCTCTTCACCTTTCTGGAAGAGATCAATCTGGACGGCGTCGACACCATCGAGGTGCGTTACCCGGTGCACGCAAATGCACCCGCCAACCGTTTCCGGCTGGAGGCCTATCCGCTGGCCGCGCTGGTGGGCGATGCGAAGATCGACTTCATCGCCCGGAAAGACGACGCCTTCCATTATGATGTTACCCTCAGCCGCAACGGCAAGAAGGAAACCCTGAAGATTCTGGCACCAAACCGGGTGCACACCGATATCGTCGGCGAAACCAATGTTTCACCCACGGGCTGGTTCCGGCTTGCCGGCGACGCTTTAGGCGAACGGCTGGAGACGGATTACGAACGGCTTTTCGAAGCGGCGATCCATGCCGTAGCCAACCATGGCTGGGGCGATGAAGAGCCCTATTTCGAGGAACTGAACATCCGCGTCGCACACCCGGCCGAAGATCTGCCCCTCTCCGTCGGCGATGAGGTCATCAGCCTGCGTGAAGCGCTGCATGAGGATTTCTATTTCTCGCTCCTGGAGTTCTTCCAGAAGAAGTCCGGCCGGCCGCTGGGTGACCGGGACCTGAAGCCCGGCCAGATCGTACCGGAAATCGTGAAAAGCCAGGGTGAAATCTCCCTCCGTATCGAGACCCGCGCGCTCACCACCGCCTTCCTCGATGGCGGCGAGCAGCAGATCGATACGGCCCGCGAACCGGTCGCCGCAGGCCAGCTCGCGACGCTACTGACAGAGATCGGCGGCGAGGCCTTCGAGGCCCGCTCCCGCTCCGGTCGCACTCTTGCCGCCCGTTATCTCGCCGGCAACGATGCCGCCGTCATGATCAGCGGCGGTCAGCACCCCAACGAGACGACAGGCATCGTTGGCGCCATCCGCGCTGCCCGCAGGCTCGCAGAGCGCAAGGGCGCGCATTTCACCATCTCGCCGCTGGAAAACCCCGACGGTTACGCCCTGCACCAGCGCCTGCGCGTCGATAATCCCCGCCACATGCACCACGCCGCACGCTACACGGCGCTTGGCGATGATCTCGAATATCGCACGCCGGAAAATTCCGGCAGGCATATCAACGAGAAGGAAATCCGCTTCAAGGCGCAGGAGATGAGCGGCGCCAGCCTGCATGTGAACCTGCACGGTTATCCCTCGCATGAATGGACCCGGCCACTATCAGGTTATGTGCCGCGCAATTTCGCCATGTGGACGCTGCCGAAGGGCTTCTTCCTCATCATCCGCCACCATGCGGACTGGGAAAGCCAGGCCGAAGCCCTGCTCGACCGGGTGACCCGCCATCTTGGCGCCATTCCCGGCCTGCTCGATTACAACAACCGCCAGATCGCACTTTACGAGACCCATGCCGGCGAAACCGGTTTCCGCATCATCAACGGCTTTCCGTGCCTGTCCTCCATCGACGACCGCCACACCGTGCCGATGACGCTGATCACCGAATATCCCGATGAAACGATCTATGGCGACGATTTCATCACCGGCCACACGGCGCAGATGGAAACGGTTCTTTCCGCCTATGAGGCATGGCAGGAGATTCTCGTCGGGGAAGTGGCCTGATATTGCAGGCCGCCCTCGATGGGCGGCCTATTTTCCCGCCGTGCTGGCGAGTTTTTGGTCCCGCTGCTTCTGCAAAAGCCTCTTGCCCTTGCTCAGAATATGCAAGTTAGCGGCGTCAAGCTTGTTGTACCCGGCCTGAATAATATCAAGATCGGCGACGTGACCGATTGCTGCCAGTTCATGCATCACGTCGCCAATAGCGACATCGACACTCGGCTTTTGCAGGTTGACCACATCCTCCACCGCAGCGTGCATGCCTTGCGCGTCTCCGCCCATGACGTGATACAGCACCAGCGCCTTGCGAAGAAATGCTTCGCGGCGCTCGATTTTATTGTTGAGTATACTTTCGCCAACGCGATCCCGCATCAACTCAACAACTCTATTTTGATATTCGCCCATCAGACACCAAATAAAGTTCACAATATGCTTCGCGAGGCTACAAACAATCCCCTTAGAACTGGTTAAGGCACGAGGCTTGCGCGGGTATGACCGTCATTTTCGAAACATGTTACAAAAGCTGGTTTTCATGAGGAAGCATTTCGATACCACGTGCCGCGAAAACACCGGTCGTGATGGCTGCGGCGGCGCTATACATTGAGAATCACGGGATGATCACTATTGTGCGATCTCGCATGAGACAAACCCTGCGGGACGGGTATTGATAACCGTCAGGTTATTTATCACCCCCCTTATTTCATTTTACTTTGGCCACCGCACTCATCAATCTGGCAGCCTGGATCGGTGGATGGGAGCCACGGATCAATTGGGAGGAATTCATGAAATTACGGATCACCGCCGCCATCGCGGCCATCTGCTTCAGTACTGCCGCTTATGCCGAGACCATCAAGGTCGGCGTGGTCGGTCCGTTCTCCGGCCCCTTCGCGCTGCAGGGCAAGAACTTCAAGGCCGGCATCGATGCCTGGTTCGCCCTGCACGGCAACAAGGTCGGCGACGACACGGTCGAGGTCGTCTATCGCGATGTGCCGCAGGCCGATCCGGCGCAGTCCAAGGCGCTGGCGCAGGAACTGGTGGTCAAGGAAGGCGTGCAATATCTCGCCGGCTTCTATTTCACCCCCGACGCCATGGCGGTTACGCCGCTTCTGAAGCAGGGCAATGTACCGATGGTCATCATGAATGCCGCCACTTCGGCCATCGTGACCAAGAGCCCCTATGTGGTGCGCACCTCGTTCACCACCTGGCAGACCTCCACCCCCATCGCCAAGGTGGCGTTTGATGGCGGCGTGAAGAAGGTCATTTCGCTGGTCAGCGATTATGGCCCGGGCGTCGATGCCGAGAACGCCTTCAAGGCGGCCTTCACCGCCGCTGGCGGCGAGGTTGTCGAAAGCATCCGCATGCCGCTTTCCACCAATGATTTCAGCCCGATCATGCAGCGCGTGAAGGATTCCGGCGCGCAAGGCGTCTTCGCCTTCCTGCCGTCGGGCCCGACGACACTCGGTTTCGTCAAGGCCTTCAACGATAACGGCCTGAAATCTTCAGGCGTCAAGCTCTTCGCACCGGGTGATCTGACGCAGGAATCCGACCTGCCGGCGCTTGGCGAAGCCGCACTCGGCATGCAGACGACCTTCCATTACGCCGTCTCGCATGATTCGCCTGAAAACAAGACCTTCGTGGAAGCCGCCACCAAGGCGATCGGCAATCCGAAGGAACTGTCCTTCCCTTCCGTTGGCGCCTTTGACGGCATGTATGTCATCAGCAAGATGATCGAGGCCACCGGCGGCAAGCAGGATGCTGAAAAGGCAGTGGACGCGGTGAAGGGTCTTTCCTGGACAAGCCCGCGCGGCCCTGTCAGCATCGATCCGGAAAGCCGCCACATCACGCAGAACATCTATCTGCGCGAAGTGGCCAAGGCCGATGACGGCGCCTATTACAACAATGAAGTCCAGACCTTCGAAAAGCAGGGCGATCCGGGCCTCGCCGCCGCGAAGTAAAGGACAGCTTTGACAACGTTGTCGGGCCGCCAGTAGCGGCCCGTCTCCGGCCCGGATGGGCATTGCAGCACCGGGAGGGTTTTTCAGCATGCAGACGGTCTTCAGCATCCTCATCGATGCGCTTGCCTATGGCATGGTCCTGTTCATCATCTCCATCGGCCTTTCGGTCACGATGGGGTTGATGCGAGTCGTCAATCTGGCGCATGGCGCCTTCGCCATGATCGGCGGTTATCTCGCCTCCTATGCCGCCCACGGCCTCGGCCTCGGTTACGCCCTGGCGATCATCGTCGCCATTGTCGGCACCATCGTCATCGCCATTCCGCTCGAACGTTTCCTCTATCGCCGCATCTATGGCGCACCGGAGCTGACACAGGTGCTGATGACCATCGGCATCACCTTCTGCATCATCGGCATCGCCAATTTCGTCTTCGGCCCAACGCTGAAGACCATTCCGCTGCCGCAGCAGCTGGCTGGCCCCACCGATCTCGGCTTCCGCACCATCGCCACGCATCGCATCTTCGCCATTGCCTGTGGGCTGGCCGTGGCCGGCGCATTGTGGTTCACCTTCGAAAAAACGGCCTTCGGCATCAAGCTGCGCGCGGCCGTCGACAATGCCGCCATGGCGGCCGCACTCGGCGTGCGCACCGAAATCATCTATGCCGTCAGCTTCGCCATCGCCGTCGGCCTTGCCG
Organism: Agrobacterium tumefaciens str. B6; assembly: GCF_001541315.1. Classification (GTDB taxonomy): domain Bacteria; phylum Pseudomonadota; class Alphaproteobacteria; order Rhizobiales; family Rhizobiaceae; genus Agrobacterium; species Agrobacterium radiobacter. The sequence goes on from NZ_LMVK01000017.1 coordinate 33,568, forward strand.
CCATGGGCGGCGTCATCGGAGCGGAACTTTTGCCGGTCGAACCCTATTATGCGCTGCGCTACATGGTCACCTTCCTGGTGGTGGTTTCTGTTGGCGGCGCAGGCTCCATTCCCGGCGCGCTGATCGCCTGTCTGCTGCTCGGCGCGATCGACACGACCGGGCGGTATCTTGCCCCCGAATATGGCGAATTCTTCTTTTATCTGGCGGTCATCGTGATCATCACGCTGTTCCCGCGCGGCCTTCTCGGAAGGGCGAAATGAGATGGCGGTGCTCATGAACGACGTGACTGAAACGGCAGAAATCCCGAAGACGCGCTCGCCGCTGCGCGCGCTCGCAGGGCCGCTCCTCATCATCGCCGCCGCTGTCGCCGGTTATTACCTGTTTCCGGATAATCTGGCGCTGCTCACCCGCATCATCGCCATCGCGCTGCTGGTGCTGTCGATCGATCTCGTCACCGGTTATTGCGGCGTCGCGACACTTGGCCATGCCGCGCTCTTCGGCGCGGGCGCCTATGCCGCCGGCATTGCCGCGGCCCATTTCGAGATCACCGATCCGCTGCTGATGACCGCCATCGGCGCGGCGGCGGGCGGTGTGGCCGGGCTGGTCTCCGGCACCGTTCTGCTGCGCGCCCACGGCCTGCCGCAGCTCGTTCTCTCCATCGCCGTCATCCACCTGTTCCACGAGGCCGCCAACAAGGCCTCCGGCTGGACCGGCGGCAGCGACGGGCTATCGGGCGTCTCCCCCGACGCCCTGTTCGGCACTTTCGAATTCGATCTTTTCGGCCGCACCGCCTATATCTATGGCGTCTGTCTGCTGCTTCTCGTCTTCCTCGCCCTCAAGGTGGTGGTCAATTCGCCCTTCGGCATGTTGTGCCGCGGCGTCAAGCAGGACAGCATCCGAATTCAGGCCATGGGCGGTTCGGTCAACGGCACTATTTTGAAGATGTTCGTCATATCAGGCATCGTGGCCGGTATCGGCGGCGCGCTGAACGCCATCTCCACCCAGGTCGTCGGTCTCGACAGCCTCAGCTTTACGCTCTCTGCCGAAGGGCTGGTCATGCTGGTGCTCGGCGGCGCGGGCTCGCTCTACGGCGCGCTGATCGGCACCGTCACCTTCATGTGGTTCGAGGACGTGGTTTCCGCCGCCAATCCGTTCCACTGGCTCACCATTGTCGGCCTGCTGCTGATTGCCGTCGTGCTTTTTGCGCCGCGCGGGCTTTATGGCGCGGGTGAGCAGATCATCACGCGCATCCGCGGAGGCCGCAAATGAGCGCCATTTTCGAAGTCTCCGGCCTGCAGAAAAATTTCGGCGGCCTCGTCGTTACCAATAATGTGTCGCTGTCGCTTTCGCCGGGAGACCGCACGGTGCTGATCGGCCCCAATGGCGCCGGCAAGACCACCTTCGTCAATCTCGTCACCGGAAATATCAAGCCCTCGGCGGGCACAGTACGCATCGCCGGTGAGGGCGTGACAGGCCTCAGGTCCAGCCAGCGGGTAAAGCGCGGCCTCGTCCGGTCGTTCCAGGTCACCCGGCTGTTTCAGGACATGACGCCGGAGGAACATGTGGCGCTCGCTATTCTCCAGCGTGAAGGCAAGACGGGCCGGGTTTTCGGCCGATACCGCGCCATGCCCTCGGTGATGAGCGAAGCACGCGACATTCTCGGCACGCTGGGTCTGCTTGGTCTTGCCGAAACCCGGGTGCGCGAAATCGCCTATGGCCAGCAGCGTCTGATCGAGATCGCGCTCGCCATGGCGCTCCGCCCGAAAATCCTGCTGCTGGACGAACCGGCCGCCGGTGTGCCTTCCACGGAGACGGCGCGGATCGAACAGGCGCTCGACCGGCTGCCGGCCGATCTCGCCATATTGATGATCGAACACGACATGGATCTGGTCTTCCGTTTTGCCAAACGTGTGGTGGTGCTCGCCGCAGGCGCGGTCATCTTCGACGGTTCGCCGGATGAAGTGACCAGCAATGCGCAAGTCCGCCAAGCCTATCTGGGAAGTTACGCCGATGCCCGCAGCGCCGCTTGAAATCACCAACCTCACCGCCGGTTACGGCCCGACAAGGGTCATCGAGGGCCTGTCGCTTTCCGTGCCATCGGGCTCGCGTTTTGCCGTACTGGGCCGCACCGGCGTCGGCAAGACCAGCCTCTTCGCCACACTGGCCGGCCAGACGAAACGCTTCGCCGGCGATATCCGCCTCGGCGGACAGGATATCGCCGCCCTGCCGAGTGCCGCCCGCGCCAAAGCCGGTCTCGGTTACGTGCCGCAGACCCGCGATGTCTTCCCCACACTGACCGTTGAGGAAAACCTCTTCGTCGGCCTCAAAGGCAGGCCGAAATCAGCCATCGAGGAAGCCTACACGCTGTTTCCACGCCTGAAGGAGCGCCGCCGCAATCTCGGCTCGCAACTTTCCGGCGGCGAACAGCAGATGCTCTCCACCGCCCGCACCATTCTCGGCCAGCCGCGCGTGCTGCTGCTCGACGAACCGCTCGAAGGCCTCGCCCCCGTCATCTGCGAAGAACTGATGGCGGCCTTCTCCAAGCTCGCCCAATCCGGCGAAATGACCATTCTTCTTGTCGAACAGCGCATCCAGATGGCCATCGACTTCGCCGACCACGCCATCATCATGGAACGCGGCCGCATCGTCTGGGAAGGGCCGTCGAGCGATCTTGCGGAGAACCCTGGTATTATCGATACGCACCTTGGGGTTGGCGGGCTGCACTGAGTCCCCCTCACCACCCTCATTCCTTTGCTTGTCACAGGAATGAGGGGAGTATGCTGGCCATTCCTGCCCCAAATCCCGTCCATCACTCATACCTCAAAAAACCCAATGGAATAAAAATTCCATTGCAGTTAAAGTGCACACGATTTCAGTCTGCATGAGGGAATGACAATGACGGCAATCGAGGCGCCAGACTCCGTAAAGGCTTTTGAGGAGCGGCTGCTCCAGGTCGCGGAGGGTTTGCCGAAACGATTGCGGCAATGCGCCGATTATGTCGCTTCCAATCAGGATCGCATCGCCGTTTCCACCGTCGCCGAAATGGCCGAAGGCGCCGGCGTGCAGCCTTCGGCCTTCATGCGCTTCTGCCAGATCATGGGTTTTTCCGGCTTTTCGGAAATGCAACGCCTGTTCCGTGATTCCTATGTCGGCGGCTGGCCGGATTATGCCACGCGGCTCGACCATCTGCGCGAAAAGGGCGATGAAAGCGCCTCCGGCCTGCTTGCGGAATTCGTGGAGGCCGGCCGTTCCTCGCTGGAAATGCTGCTCAAATCGGTCGATACGCGGCAGCTTGACGAGGCGGTTTCTGCACTGGCAAAAGCGCGCACCGTGCATATCATCGGTTTGCGGCGCTCTTTTCCCATTGCCAGCTATCTGGCCTATGCCTTCGAGAAGATGAAGGTGCCGGCGGTTCTGCACAGCGCCGTCGGCGGGCTCGGCAATATCAGCGCCATTTCCCGCGACGACGCCCTGATCGCGATCACCTTTTCCCCCTACTCCGCGGAAACGCTGGAACTTGCGGAAAATGTCCGCGCCAACGGCATTCCGGTCGTGGCGCTTTCCGATTCCGCCGTCAATCCGCTCCGAAAGTCAGGCGCGACGCTGCTGACCGTGACGGAGATCGATTTCGGCGCGTTCCGCTCGCTTTCCGCCACGCTCTGTCTCGCCATCACGCTGGCGGTTGCTGTGGGAACACGCCAGACGGCCTGAATATTTTTATTGAAAACGGGAAAAATAGAATTTATGATCCAAATCCATGAAACGGGCGTTCCATAATCGTCCGTCTCGTGACGGGATATGTGAGCGGAGGAGGCTCACCGAAACGGGATGGCGATAGGTGGCGGCATGATTGCCTGATCCGCCCGACACCATGAGGCACACCGCGCAAAAGCGCGGTGCTAAGGAGGAAGCTTTTGAAAAAACTTGATCTTATCACGATCGGGCGCTCGTCTGTCGATCTATACGGCTCGCAGGTTGGCGGCCGTCTGGAGGACATGGCCTCCTTTGCCAAATATATCGGCGGCTCGCCCACCAACATCGCCGCCGGCGCGGCGCGCCTGGGGCTCAACAGCGCCGTCATCACCCGCGTCGGTGACGAGCATATGGGCCGCTTCATCCGAGAACAGCTGGTGCGCGAAGGCGTCGATGTGCGCGGCGTGAAGACGGACCCGGAGCGGCTGACCGCGCTGGTGCTGCTCGGCATTCGCGACCAGAACCAGTTCCCGCTGATCTTCTATCGTGAAAACTGCGCCGACATGGCGCTCAGCGAAGACGATATCGATCCCGCTTTCATTGCCGAGGCAGGCTGCATCTGCGCCACCGGCACGCATCTGTCGCATCCGAAAACGGAAGCGGCAGTGCTGAAAGCACTGAAACTCGCCCGCGAAAATGGCGCAAAGACCGCGCTCGATATCGATTACCGCCCGAATCTCTGGGGTGTGGCCGGCCATGGCGACGGCGAAAGCCGTTTCGTGGAATCGCAGAAGGTTACCGCCAAGCTGCAATCCACCCTGCATCTGTTCGATCTGATCGTCGGCACGGAAGAGGAATTCCACATCGCGGGCGGCTCCACCGATACGCTCACGGCACTCAACGCCGTGCGCAAGGTCTCGAATGCGACGCTGGTGTGCAAGCGCGGACCGATGGGCGCCGTCGTCTTCACCGGCGCTATTCCCGATAGCCTCGATGATGGCGAGACGGGCGAAGGATTCCCGATTGAGGTCTTCAACGTTCTGGGTGCGGGTGACGGTTTCATGGCCGGGCTGTTCCGTGGCTGGCTGCGCGGCGAAGACTGGCCGACGACGCTGAAATACGCCAATGCCTGCGGTGCTTTCGCCGTCTCCCGTCATGGCTGCACCCCGGCCTATCCGAGCTGGGAAGAGCTGCAATATTTCTTCAAGGCCGGCATTCGCAACAGGGCGCTGCGCAAGGACGAGGCGCTGGAGCAGGTACACTGGTCCACCAATCGCAAGGGCGACTGGGAGACGATGCGCGTCTTCGCCTTCGATCATCGCATGCAGCTGGAGGCCATCGCCGACGAGCTTGGCGTCAAGCACGAGCAGATCGGCGCCTTCAAGAAGCTCTGCCTTCAGGCAGCGCAGAAAGTTTCCGGTGGCGAGGCGGGTTATGGCATTCTCTGCGATGGCCGCCTTGGCCGCGATGCGCTGTTTGCCGCCAGCGGTTCCGGCCTCTGGATTGGCCGTCCGGTGGAATGGCCGGGCTCGCGCCCGCTGACGCTGGAACCCGATCTTGGCAAGGATTTCGGCGGGTTGTCCGAATGGCCGCTTGAAAACGTCGTCAAGGTTCTGTGTTTCTATCACCCCGATGACACCGAGGAGATGCGCAGCGCGCAGGAAGAGACCGTGATGCGCCTGTTCGAGGCGGCGCGTCGCAACCGGCTGGAAATGTTGCTGGAGGTCATCCCCTCCAAAGTCGGCCCGACCGATGATCTCACCGCCGCCCGCATCATCGAGCGCTTTTACGAGATCGGCGTTTACCCCGACTGGTGGAAGCTGGAACCGATGAAGACCCGCGCGGCATGGAAGAACGCCTGCGACGCCGTGCATCGCAACGATCCTTACGTGCGGGGCATCGTCGTTCTCGGTCTCGATGCACCGCAAAGCGAGCTGGAAGAAAGCTTCCGCCTTGCGGCCGGTTTCGATCTGGTCAAAGGTTTCGCCGTTGGCCGCACGATATTTGCCGACGCCGCCCGCGGCTGGCTTTCCGGCAAGATGACCGACGAGGATGCGGTCAGGGATATGGCGCAGCGTTATACCAGCCTGTGCCGTATTTGGGATGAGGCGCGCGCCAAAAAGGGAGAGGCAGCGTGAAGACAATCAGATTGACGGCTGCGCAGGCCATGGTTCGTTACCTGGCAGCGCAGATGAATGAACATGGCGAAACCTATATCGCCGGCATGTGGGCCATTTTCGGCCATGGCAATGTCGCCGGCATCGGCGAAGCGCTTTATGGCATCAGGGACGAACTGCCGACCTATCGCGGCCAGAACGAGCAATCCATGGCGCATGCGGCCATTGCCTACACCAAGCAGCTGCGCCGCCGCCGCGCCATGGCGGTCACCTCCTCCATCGGCCCGGGTGCGGCAAACATGGTGACGGCGGCAGCGCTCGCTCATGTCAACCGCCTCCCGGTTCTCTTGATCCCCGGCGATGTCTTTGCCAATCGCGGCCCCGACCCCGTGCTGCAACAGCTCGAGGATTTCGGCGACGGCACCATGACGGTGAATGACTGCTTCCGTCCGGTCAGCCGTTATTTCGACCGCATCATGCGGCCCGAACAGTTGCTGACAGCCCTGCCCCGCGCCATGCGCACCATGACGGATCCGGCCGATTGCGGCCCCGTCACGCTGGCCTTCTGCCAGGATGTGCAGGCGGAAGCCTATGATTACCCTGAAAGTTTCTTCGAAAAGCGGGTCTGGCGCCAGCGCCGTCCTGAGCCGGATGTCGTGGAATTCGAAGAGGCAGTCGCCGCCCTGAAGGCGGCGAAAAACCCCATCATCGTTGCCGGCGGCGGCGTGCATTTTGCCGGCGCAACGGAGACCCTGAAACGCTTTGCCGAAACCCATTCCATTCCGGTCGTCGAAACGCAGGCCGGCAAATCGGCGCTCGCCTGGGACCATGATCTCAATTTCGGCCCGGTCGGCGTCACCGGTGCGGAAAGCGCCAATATCATCAGCGAGAAGGCCGATCTGGTCTTCGGCGTCGGCACGCGTTTTCAGGATTTCACCACCGGTTCCTGGGCGCTGTTCAAGAACCCCAACCGCAAGATCCTGGCGCTCAATGTTCAGCCCTATGACAGCGCCAAGCACGATGCGATCAGCCTGACGGCGGATGCCAAGATCGGGCTTGAAAAGCTCTCCGCCGCCCTCGGCAACCACCGTTTTGCAGCGCCGGATGCCCGCCTCAAGGCGGCATGGTTCGAAGAGGCCGATGCCGATACGGCGGCGCCGGGCGAGGAACATGTGAACAGCCTGCCCACCGACATGCAGGTCATCGGCGCGGTGCAGCGCCAGTCGCGTGACAACACCGTTGTCATGTGCGCGGCCGGCACCATGCCGGGCGAGCTTCACCAGCTGTGGAAATCCAAGCTGCCGCTCTCCTATCACATGGAATACGGCTTCTCCTGCATGGGTTATGAGGTGGCCGGCGGCCTCGGCATCAAGATGGCGGAACCGGACCGGGACGTGATCGTCATGGTCGGCGACGGCTCCTATATGATGATGAATTCCGAGCTTGCGACATCGGTTGCCATGGGCGTGAAGATCACGCTCGTCATTACCGACAACAGGGGTTACGGCTGCATCAACCGACTGCAGATGGAAACCGGCGGCGCGGAGTTCAACAACCTCTACGCCCACACCAACGTCAACCCGATCGCTATCGATTTCGTGGCCCATGCCGGCTCGATGGGAGCGGATTCGCGCAAGGTCTCCACCATCGCCGAACTCGAAGAGGCGCTTGCCGCCGCCCGCGCCTCCAGCCGCACGACCGTCATTGTCATCGATACCGATCCTTACCCGACGCCGCGCGCCGGCGGTCACTGGTGGGATGTCGCGGTGCCTGAAACCTCCGAGCGCACTGAGGTTGCCGATGCGCGCGCCCGTTATGAAAACCATGTCAAGGAAAGACAGTAAGATGATCCGTTACGGAACCAACCCGATTGCCTGGTCCAACGACGACGACCGCACGCTGGGTGCGCATATCAGCCTCGAACAGTGCCTCGATGAAACCGCAAAGATCGGTTTTGACGGCATCGAGAAGGGCCACAAATTTCCGACCGACCCGGAAGGCCTGAAGGGGGTGCTTTCGCCGCGTGGCCTTTCCTTCGTCTCCGGCTGGCATTCGCTGAACCTTCTGACCGACGACATCGAATCCGAAAAGAAGGCCATGCAGCCAGCGCTTGATCTCTTGAAGGCCATGGGCTCGAAGGTCATCATCGTCTGCGAAACCTCCAACGCCATCCACGGCGATGACAGCAAGGCGCTGGTCGACCGTCCGCGCCTTGCGGCCGAGGACTGGGCGTCGTTCGGTGCCGGGGTCGAAGCGCTGGCCGCCTTTGCCGCCGAACAGGGCATCACCCTCGTTTATCACCACCACATGGGAACGGTGGTGGAGAGCGAAGAGGAGATCGACCTCTTGATGAAACACACCGGCCCGAAGACACATCTCCTGCTCGATACCGGCCATTGCCTGTTCGGCGGCGGCGATCCGGTCCGCGTCGCGCAGAAATACATGGGTCGCGTTGGCCATATCCATGCCAAGAACGTGCGCCCTGCCATTGCCGATCAGGTACGGGGCGAGCGGCTCTCCTTCCTCGAAGGCGTTCGCCGCGGCGTGTTCACCGTGCCCGGCGACAGCGAGGGCGGCGTGAATTTTCCGCCGGTGCTGAAAGTGGCGGCCGAACACAATTACAGCGGCTGGCTGGTGATCGAAGCGGAGCAGGATCCTGATGTGCGTAATCCGTTCGAGTATCAGAGCCTTGGACTGAAATCGCTGAAGGCTTTTGCGCGCGAGGCGGGGCTGGACAAGGCTCAGGCTGCCTGAACTGAACCACGGAAAGCGAGGCAGCCTACTCCACCCGTCATACCGGCCTTGAGCCGGTATCCAGCCAGCCTTGGGCTGAAAAGACTCTCCCCGCCGCGCGGATGCGCGCCGGCTGGACCCCGGCTCAAGGCCGGGGTGACGAGACGGCAAGAACCGACGAACGACTGACCAAAAAGGAACATCACCATGACCTCACTTCTGCGCAAGCCGGTCGCGACAAGCGGCAAGGTGCACGATATCACGCCCCAAAGCGCGGATTGGGGTTATGTCGGTTTCGGCCTCTACCGCCTGAAGCCGGGCGAAACGGCGGCGGAGAAGACCGGCGATACGGAAGTCATCCTCGTGCTGGTAGAAGGCAAGGCGACGATTTCCGCTGATGGCAAGGACTTCGGCGAACTCGGCGACCGCATGAATGTGTTCGAGCGCAAGCCGCCCCATTGCCTTTATGTTCCCGCCGGCTCTGACTGGTCGCTGACGGCCACGAGTGATTGCACCGTCGGCGTCTGCACCGCACCCGGCGAAAAAGGCAGCCGCGAGGCGCAGCAGATCGGCCCCGCCGGTGTGCAGCTGACCGAACGCGGCAAGGGCGCCAATACACGTTATATCTTCCCCATTGCCATGGAAGAGCGCGACGTGGCCGACAGCCTGCTGGTAACGGAGGTCTTCACGCCGTCAGGCAACTGGTCGTCTTATCCGCCGCACCGGCATGACGAGGATAACTACCCCGACATGACCTATCTGGAAGAGACCTATTATCACCGGCTGAACCCGGCGCAGGGTTTCGGCTTCCAGCGCGTCTTCACCGAAGACGGCTCTCTGGACGAGACCATGGCGGTTTCGGATGGCGATGTCGTGCTCGTCCCGAAGGGCCATCACCCCTGCGGCGCGCCCTACGGTTACGAGATGTATTATCTGAACGTGATGGCGGGGCCGATGCGCAAATGGCGCTTCAAGAACCACCCGGATCACGACTGGATTTTCAAGCGGGATAATCCGTAAGGCAGGCATATTCCGCCGCCGCCGCATCCCTGTGCTTGTCACAGGGATCCAGCCAGCCCAAGTCCTTGGGCTGAAAGAAGTCTTTCCGTCGCGCAGACGCGCGCCGGCTGGATTCCTGTGACAAGCACAGGAATGAGGGCGCGCGCGGAGGTACGTTTCGAGACTGTCTTGGAGCGAAACAAATGCATCCAAAGAATTGATTTCATTATAAAACTATCGGGAGGAGAATACCATGGCCGCTCTTGGCGTGGGCCTTATCGGCACGGGTTACATGGGCAAATGCCACGCGCTCGCGTGGAACAACGTCACCAGCGTCTTCGGCGATGTGGAGCGCCCGCGCCTCGTGACGCTGGCGGAAGTCAATCCTGAACTGGCAGCAAAAAAGGCGGCCGAGTTCGGCTTTGCCCGCTCGACCGGCAACTGGCGCGATCTGCTGTCCGATCCCGAGATCAACGTCATCTCGGTCACCACGCCGAATGCGTTCCATCCGGACATGGTCATTGCCGCCCTTGAGGCCGGCAAGCATGTCTGGTGCGAAAAGCCGATGGCGCCCGCCTTTACTGACGCGGTGAAGATGCGCGATGCGGCCCGCCGGTCGGGCAAGGCGGCGGCGATGGGCTACAACTACATCCAGAACCCTGTCATCCGCCACATACGCCGTCTGATCGACGAAGGCGTGATCGGCAAAGTCTACCATGTCCGCGCCGAGATGGATGAGGACTTCATGGCCGATGCCACCCAGCCCTTTTACTGGAAGAGCGAGGCGTCCTCCGGTTACGGCGCGCTGGATGATTTCGCCGTTCACCCGCTGTCGCTGCTTTTTGCCCTGTTCGGCCACGCCGAAAGCGCGATCACCGATATGGTGAAGCCCTACGAAACCCGCCCCCTGCAAGGTGGTGGTGAACGCGCTGTGGAAACACACGATCTTGCCAGCGTGCTTCTGAAACTCGAAGGCGGCATTTCCGCCGTGCTAATCGCCAATCGTTCGGCCTGGTGCCGCAAGGGCCGCATCGCCATCCAGATCTACGGCTCCACCGGCTCGATCCTGTTCGACCAGGAGCGGATGAACGAGTTCCAGCTCTACACCACGGATGGACGCCCCGAGGAGCAGGGTTTCAGAACCATCCTCGCTGCCCCCCACCACAAGCCCTATGACCGCTTCATCCCCGCCCCCGGCCACGGCCTCGGCTTCAATGATCTGAAAGTGATCGAATGCCGCGAACTGATAGCGGCGATCGAGGGAAAGAAGGCCCATATCATCGATTTCGAAGAAGGGCTGAAGATCGAGCGCAGCATCCACGCCATGGCCCGGTCGTTTGCCAAAGGGCGCTGGGTGACGGCGGAGGAGATTGCGGAATAGGGGTTGGCGTAAAAGCGTCCTAGGTGACGCCGAGCCCTCTCTCCGTTCTCGGACATGACCATTGAACCTTTGCACTCGACGTCATCCTCGGGCTTGCCCCGAGAATCCATCGACTGCAACGGCTTGTGGATCCTCGGGGCAAGCTCGAGGATGACGGATGAGAGGTTGGCGCATTCTTAGAAACCTGGATGGGCTGTCTCCCGCAGCCCATCATAGTATCGCCGGAACCTCACCCCTTCACCGGCGTTTCCGGCACCGGTGTCAGCACCGTGCCATCCTTGAACCAGCCGAGAATGTTGTCGGCCACGAGATCGGCCATCGCATTGCGCGTCGGAACCGAGGCGGAGGCAACATGCGGCAGCAGGGAGACATTCGGCAGCGACAGGAAGGCTTCCGGCACCTTCGGCTCGGCATAGAACACGTCGAGACCGGCAGCCCCCAAAGCACCGCTTTTAAGCGCTTCAAGAAGCGCATCCTCATCGACGCTGGAGCCGCGCCCGACATTGATGAACACGCCCTCAGGCCCAAGCGCCGTCAGGATTTCGGCGTTGATCGCCTTATGGGTTTCCGGCGTACCGGGCACGATGCAGATCAGGATGTCGACAGCTTTCGCCATCTCCTTCAGCGAACCGTAATAGGTATAGGAGAGGCCATCCCGCTTGCTGCGGGTGTGGTAACCGATCTCCACCTTGAAGGGCTCCAGCCGCTTGGCGATTTCCTGACCGATGCGACCCATGCCGAACAGGCCAACCTTGCGGCCGCGCAGCGAAAATGGCGAGAGGGCAAACGGCCCTTCGCCAACCCATTTGCCGTCACGCAGCCAGGTTTCGGCCTGATAGAGCCGGCGCACGGTGTTGATCAACAGCGCAATCGTCGTATCGGCCACTTCGTCGTTCAGCACATCTGGCGTATTCGTCACCACGATGCCGCGCGTGGCGGCATGTTTGGCATCCACGCCATCATAACCCACACCGAAATTGGCGATGATCTCGAGCTTCGGCAGCGCATCGATCCATTTGGCGTTGACGACGCCGGAAACGGCGATGGCATTAATGCGCTCAGCCGCACCCTCAGGCAGAACCGGCTCGGCGCCGGCAGGCACTGTCAGGATCTCGACCTTGCCTTCGAGGCGCTCGAGAACGCGCGGGTTTATCTTGCCGGGAACGAGAACGACGGCCTTTTTGTCAGACATGAGCGGATATTCCTCCTGATAACATTCCGATAGCCGGAGTGGCTTTCAAGCGAACTGCTCGCCATACCACTCCTCTGGGCGGCGATCTTTTCAAACAACGGCAGCCGTGAAAAGGGCAATAAGGGGATGCTATGGGGGCAGACGGAAGTTTCATGCCGATTTTTTTGCGGCGTCGCTATATAGCTTCGTCACTCCGGCCTCGAGCCGGAATCCAGCCGACACACGTCTGCGCGGCGAAAACAATCCTTTCAGCCCAAGGACTTGGGCTGGCTGGATACCGGCTCAAGGCCGGCATGACGAGGGAAGGAAACGCCGACGACGGCTATGGGCGCGCGGTCAGCCGGCTCAGAGTCGCAAACGAGCTCACACCCGCGGCCGCACCGGCCCGGTCGATTGCCGAATGCGCATTTCCGGCTTGATGAGGTGAATGCCGTCAGGCTCATGGCTGCCCGCCAGCCTGTCCAGCAGCGCGCGGGCCGCTAAGCGCCCCACCTCGGCCTGGCCGTTGGAAACGGTGGTCAGCGCCGGCGTGGCAATCGCCGCTTCCTCCAGATCGTCGTAGCCGGTTACCGAGATATCGACACCCGGCACCAGACCGGCGCGGGAAATGCCGTTCATAAGGCCGATGGCGACAAGATCGTTCCAGCAGACGGCGGCGGTCGGCTTCTGCGGCAGCGACAGGAAATGCACCGCCGCTTCAAACCCGCCCTGCTTGGAGCGGGGGCCGGGAATGCGCAGGTTCGGATCGACCTCGATGCCCGCCTTGCGCAGCGCATTGACGTAACCCTGGTAACGGTCACGGCCGGTCGAGGTCTGGTCGGTGCCGCCAACCATGGCGATGGTGCGGTGACCGAGGCTGATGAGATGGTTGGTGGCGAGCGAAATGCCGTAGCTGTCATCGCCACGATAGGTCGGCATATCGACACCGTCCATGGAGCGGGCGACCAGAATGGCAGGCATGCCGTTTTCTTCGGCCAGCGTCATGTCCTCGATCGGCGTACCGATGGCCGGCGACATGATGATGCCGTCCGAGCCGAGCTGCAGCAGCGTCTCGATGAAGGTGCGCTGTTTTTCCACCGAATCATAATGATTGGAAAGAATGAAGGTCTGGCGGCTGCGGTCCAGCTCGCTTTCAATGGCTTTGAGAATTTCCCCGTAAAACGGGTTCATCACATCATGGAATACCACGCCGACAATGCCGGAGCGCGAGGTGCGCAGGCTGGCGGCGCGGCGGTTATAGATATAACCCAGCGCCCGCGCCTGTTCCTTGATCTTGTCCCGCGTATCGGCAGCGACCAGCGGGCTATCGCGCAATGCAAGGGAAATGGTGGCGGTCGAAAGACCGAGGCTTTCGGCAATCGTAGACAGTTTGACTTTTTGGGCCACGGCATTCCTCCCCAAACGCGTGTCACTGACGGATGTCTCCGTTTAAATTGCAATTAAACAATTTAAACAAAATCCGCAACCCGTTTAAGGAATAGCCACAAAACAGATGGTTCTTTTAAAAATTTCAACAAGATTATTGAAGATTGGCGTCGATTGCCTTGAGAAGTTTAACAACGTTGCGAATATCCTTGGCCGAAAGCCCCTCTATCGCCCTTGCTCCGCAATCCGCTATCGAGGTGTTGATGTGGTCGACGCTTTTCAGGCCCGTTTCCGTCAACTTCACCAGCGTCACGCGGCCATCCTCGTCGTCGCCGCTGCGTTCCACGAAACCCTGGGCCTCCATGCGGCCGATAGTGCGCGTCATGGTGGGCGCCTTTACGCCGAGTTTCTGGGCAATCTGCCCCGGCGTGAGGCTGCCTTCCTGCGCCAGCGCCAGGATAACGCCGTCCTGCCCGGCATAAAGCCCGCTTTCGGCAAGGCTGTGGCTCAGCGCCGTGCGCATGGAGCGGGCGGCCTGGGTAATGGATTGCGCCAGTTCCTCGGGGTTGAAGTTCTCATCCCTCTTTTTGGCGTCCTTTACCTTCTTGCTGCCCTTTTCCTTCTTGGCGCCTTTGTCCTTATGCCCGGATTTGTCCTTGCTCATATGCGAGTGCCTTTTACCCTGTGGCGGAACCGATATATGTTGCTGGAAATCCTTACCGAATACACGTGCGGACTGCCAGATGCCAAACTCATACACGCATTATCACGACGAAAACGTAACAGACCCTCATCTTCGCGCAACAGGTGCAATTTCCGTGCTGCCGCTCGGCGCGCATGAACAGCACGGGCCTCACCTGCCCTTCGAGACCGATACGCTGATTGCCGAAGGCATTGTCGCCCGTCTCGCCGCCGCCCTGCCCGGCCACCTGCCCGTCTCCCTCCTGCCGGTGGAACCGGTCGGATATTCCATCGAACACATGAATGTGCCGGGCACCAAGACCTTGCGTTACGATGAGGCCATCGAGCGCTGGCTCGGCATTGCCGAGGCGGAATATAAAAAGGGCGTACGCAAGTTCGTGATGTTGAACGCCCATGGCGGCAATTCACCGCTGATGACCATTGTCGCCATCGAGGCCCGCGCCCGTTTCGGCATGCTGGCGGTCGCCACAAGCTGGACCCGTTTCGGCGTGCCGGCCGATATCGTGAAGCCGGAGGACAAGGCGATCGATATTCACGGCGGCGATATCGAGACATCGGTCATGCTGGCGCTTCACCCCGAGCGGGTGGCGATGCAAAAGGCCGCCAGCTTCGCCTCCCGCCAGAGCGATTTCGCCAGCCGCTTCAAACACCTGCGCGCCTATGGCCCACACGCCTTCGGCTGGTTGATGAGCGATCTCAACCCTGACGGGGCTGCCGGAAACGCCGCCGCCGCGACAGCGGAAAAGGGCGAAAGGCTGATTTCCCACGCTGTGAATGGCCTTGTCGAACTGCTTGAAGATATCCACGCTTTTGACATAACGTTATTTTATAACAAAATTTGAGTGACATGGCCGAATTCGGCCAAAATCTCTTTGAACTGCCAGGGCGTCGCGCCTATATGGACGACGACACATCTTCCTGAGGCTTGATAGCCTCTCTCCACGCGGGGTTTTCCATGACCGAAACAGCACCAGCCAAGCCCATTCCAGTCACCGTCCTGACGGGATATCTCGGCGCCGGCAAAACGACGCTTCTCAACCGCATTCTCTCCGAGAACCACGGCAAGAAATACGCTGTCATCGTCAATGAATTCGGCGAGATCGGCATCGACAACGATCTGATCGTCGAGTCTGATGAAGAAATCTACGAAATGAACAATGGCTGCGTGTGCTGCACGGTGCGCGGCGATTTGATCCGCGTCGTGGAAGGCCTGATGCGCCGGCCCGGCCGTTTCGACGGCATCATCGTCGAAACGACAGGCCTTGCCGATCCGGTGCCCGTCGCCCAGACCTTCTTCATGGATGACGATGTGCGCGCCAAGACCGAGCTTGACGCCGTTGTGGCGCTGGTCGATGCCAAGCACCTGCCGCTGCGCCTGAAGGACAGCCGCGAGGCTGAAGACCAGATCGCCTTTGCCGATGTCGTCGTTGTCAACAAGACCGACCTCGTTTCGCCTGAGGAAGTGGCCCGCATCGAGGATATCGTCCGCGCCATCAACCCGTCCGCGCGCATCTACAAGACCACCCGTTCCGGTGTTGATCTTGCCCGGGTTCTCAATCAGGGCGCCTTCAATCTGGAGCGCGCGCTGGAAAACGATCCGCACTTCCTCGAGCACGGCCATGAGGATCATGCCTGCGGCCCCGATTGCGATCATCATCACCACGACCACCATCATCATGACCATGACCACGATCACGGGCATCACGATCACGACCATGGGCACGATCACCACCACCATGGCGCGGCCTCCCCGATCCATGACGTGACGGTGCAGTCGGTCTCGCTGCGCGGCGGCGAGATGAACCCCGAGCGGTTCTTCCCGTGGATCCAGAAGGTCACCCAGACAGACGGCCCGAACATTCTGCGCCTCAAGGGCATCATCGCCTTCAAGGGTGATGCGGAGCGTTACGTGGTGCAGGGCGTGCACATGATCATCGAGGGCGATCACCAGCGCCCGTGGAAGGAAGACGAAAAGCGCGAAAGCCGCCTCGTCTTCATCGGCCGCGAACTGGACCGCGAAAAGCTGGAAAAGAGCTTCAACGCCTGCCTCGCCACGGCCTGATCCTCTCTCTTCGGTACCCCGGCGTTGCGCCGGGGTGACGCCGCCTCCGTCATTCGGATGCGCTCACCGCCCCTCATCCCTGTGCTTGTCACAGGGATCCAGCCAGCCCAAGTCCCTGGGCTGAGAGGAGTCTTTCGCCGCGCAGACGCGCGTCGGCTGGATTCCTGTGACATCCTCGGGCTTGTCCCGGGGAACAGGAATGAGGGACAGGGAGATGCACGTCCTGTAAAATCATGGTGCCGTATGCCGTGGATTCCTCGACTACAAAGCGGTCTATCTCCTTGATTTCACGAATCGTGCGAACGTAAAAGCGGTTCCGCTTTTGCCGGAAATGCTCTAGAACCATGCCTGCCGCCGGGGTCGACATCGTCGCCCCACCAGACACAGATACGAAAGACCGATGCCCTATGCCGACTGTTGCCCCGCTTGATATCGAAGGCCACGTGGTCTCGACCCATTTTCTCGGCGACATTCCCCTGTTTGCCACCGCCGCCGGCACCATTCACCGCCTGGATGGCGGCGAGAAGGTGACGCAGGCGCATGACGGGCTTCTGACCTGCATTCGCGATCCCTACAGCGCCACGCTGCTTTCCGGCGGCGAAGACGGCCGTGTGCTGCGCATCGGCCATGATGGCAGCATCAGCGAGCTCGCCAATGTGCCGCGCAAATGGGTCGGCGTCGTTGCCGGCGGGCCGCAGAAGGCAGTGGCTTATGGCGTCGGCAAGTCCAGCTTCGTGCGGCTATCCGACGGTACGGTCAAGGAATTCAAGGAAGAGCGCACAGTGGAGGCCATCGCCTTCGCGCCGAAGGGTCTGCGCATTGCTGTCGCCCGTTATAACGGCGTGACGCTGCATTGGGTGGCAAGTGCGGGCGATCCGGTCGATCTGGAATGGAAGGGAGCGCATACCGGCGTCACCTTCTCGCCCGATGGCAAGTTCCTCGTCACCACCATGCAGGAAAATGCCCTGCATGGCTGGAAGATGGAAGCGACCAAGGGCGGCATGGAAGCCCGCCACATGCGCATGACCGGTTATCCCGCCAAGGTGAAATCCATCTCCTGGTCGGCAAAGGGCAAATGGCTCGCCTCATCAGGTGCGCCAGCCGCCATTGTCTGGCCATTCGCCGGCAAGGACGGCCCGATGGGCAAGGCTCCGGAAGAACTTGGCAGCCGCGCCAACATCATGGTCACCAATGTCGCCTTCCACCCCGTGGAAGACGTGCTCGCCATCGGCTTCATCGACGGCATGATCCTCGGTGTGCGCCTGGCCGACGGCAAGGAAGCCCTGCTTCGCCGCCCCGGCAAGGGCGCCATTACAGCCATGGACTGGAGCGCCACCGGCAAGCTGCTCGCCTTCGCCTCGGAAGCGGGTGATTGCGGGATCATCGATATTTCGGCGTGAGGGCCAACACCCTGCCCCTCATTCCTGTGCTTGTCACAGGAATCCAGCCGACGCGCGTCTGCGCGGCGAGAGACCTCTTTTTTCAGCCCAAGGACTTGGGCTGACTGGATTCCTGTGACAAGCACAGGAATGAGGGATGATCGGGCCGCAAGGCCAGATGAAATCCTCCCTACCTGCGCCGAACACCCTAATCCGCCACCTGCCGCCGCGTCAGAAACAAGAGCAGCAGCGCAGCACCCGCACCGACCGAAGCGAGCCGGATCGAGGTGCCGAAGCTTGCATATTGCGACACGAACCCCATCAGCGGCACCGCAAAAAGTGCTGCAAGAAAGATCGAATTCATGTAGAGCGCCGTCGCCCGCGCCGTGCGCCCGCGGGCAAAGCCCTGCACGAAGGTGAGAGATGTGCCGGCGAAAAGGCCGTAATAGGAACCTTCCATGGCAGCCCCCACCAGCATGGCCGGCAGGGTCGTGACCGAAGCGATGATGTTGAAGGCAGCGATCGCCGTCACCGCCGCGATGCTCAGAAGCAGCCGCGCGCTGATCCGGCGCATGACCCTCGGCGCGAGCAGGATAAGCAGGACTTCCATGGCGCATTTGACGCTGAGCGACAGGCCCGGCGCATAATCCGGCAGGCCCACCTCGCGCACCAGAAATACCGGCAGGGCCGAGGCGCAGAGAGCATGGGCGAAAGACATGCAGAAACTGGCCGTCGCCGCCATCAGCAGCGGCAGGTTGCGCCCCGCATGGGCCCCGCCCTCATCCCGCCGCTCCATCGGGCAGGTCTGGCCACGCGGCACGATGGCAAGCGCAAGCGCCCCCCAGATGGCCGCCATCAACATCGCATTCACGAAGACGGCCTTTGCGCCGGCGAAATCGACGATCAGAAAGGCTGCGGCCGGCAGCAGCATCCAGGCCAGCGACACCATCATTCTGAGGAAGGCATTATAAGCGGTGGTATCGAGCGCCTCCACCCGGCCGTGATACCGGCCATAACTGAAGACGAGGGTAGTGGCGGCGTTGGAAAGCCCCATGCCCGTCGCCGTTACCGCCACCAGCAGCGCCAGATGCCCGAAACTCGCGGCTGCCGCCGCCACGAAGGCGCCTGCAATGGACAGCATGAGCAGCGGCTTGATCCGCACGCCGGCGTCCACCCGCTCGCCATAAAGACGGCTGGCGACGATCGAGGCCACCATCGCCGTCACGCTGTAGAGACCGAGCGTCGCCGGCGGATGGCCGAGCACCTGAATGATGTAAAAACCGATAAACGGCACGATGGCGGCATTGGTGCTGCCGGCGATGAAAACCAGCAACGCGATCAAATAGGCCTGACGGTCAAAAGCGCCCGGCGAAGTGCTTTTCTGTAGCATGGGAGTCGACTGGAGACTGGCAAGCGGGAGTGGATTGGGACCCACCATCACATCAAAACGGCCCGTTGTTCAAGCCTGCGCTAAAGGCAATGTGCGTTTTGATTTCCTGCGGAACGTCTTCAGCGTCCGCTGTACCGATGCCAGCATCGCCGCATCAGGTGTGTGGGGCGTCGCAACGCTGCGCCGCCCCCTGTCGAAAACGGAATAACCGTCAGAACTTCACGCCAAGGCCAACCTTGACGACGTGTTCGCTGACATCGCCGGTCGAAGTGATCGGACCGGTATGGTAGGTTGCCTTGCCGAAGTCGTTGTAACGATATTCGACGCGTCCAAACAGGTTGTTGGTGAAGGCATAGTCGACGCCTGCGCCAACCGTCCAGCCGTGCAGGACCTTGCTGTCCTCACCGAACGGCGCTTTGACTTCGCTGTCCGTCGCGGTGTAGCCGGCGGCGGTATAGATCAGCGCGCGGTCGATTGCGTAACCGGCGCGCAGACGCGCAGAGCCGTTCAGGCCTGCAGAAACTTCGCTGGTGACAATGGTCTTGTCGCCCCAAGCGTAGCCGAGATCACCCTCGACGCCGAGAATGACGGAAGGGGCAACTTCGGCATTATAGCCTGCGAAGCCGGAAAAACGGCCGCCGTCAAATTCATGCTTGGTGGTGACGCCAAAAGTCGTCGACTTGACCCGGTTCCAGCCGTAACCCGCAGACGCACCGAGATAAACACCATCCCAGGAAAAGGCAGGCGCAACGTCGTTGACAACAGGTGCGGACGGAATGTCGCCGACGGCGTCGGCGGCAGCGGCCACGCCGGAGAGAACGCCGAGCAGGCCGAGCGCGAGAAGAGATTGTTTCAACATGCGATAGCTCCTTGAAAATAACATCCCGTCACCTGCGGGCTGCGAGTATTTCGCGACCAGAAGCGCAGCATCATGGGGTTAGCACACCCACAGATTGAAGAACGTCATGGTTAAAATCGCGTAAATAGCTTAGGCAAAAACACCGCCATGGAGCGTATTTCGATTAATATCTGCAATATTTACCAAATATAAATCGGAATTTACGCGGACATTCACACGGCGTCCGCCCTGACGCAAAAGGGCTCTCACGACATCACAAAACCATCATGAGTAGTGGTCGTCAGGCACTTTTGTGCGGGGCCGCCATGTCGGTAACACGGTTAAAAAAAAGAGGGCCGCAAGGCCCCCTTCCAGTCATGCGATGCGCCGTTTGTTCTTGCCGGAAACGCCATGCGTCAAACACACGCAACTCGAGGATCATTGCCGGCTTATGCGCTGCGCATCGTCTGTGTCGAAAATCCCTGATGATTTTCGAGCTGTCCCGTTGGAGCGGGATGGAGAAAAGCCCGATGGTTTCGCCATCCCGTTCCAAATTTCAGTTAGTGCCGGCGCTTCTTGCCGCCGTCATTCTTGTTGTCGATGACATCGACTGACGTCTTGTTGCCGTTCAGCAGGCCGTTCAGGATGCCGGTCTTGTTGCCGTTCAAAATCCCGTTATTGGACAGGATGCCGCTGACGCCGAGATCGATGCTGGGCGAGACGACGACAAGGGCGCCGCCCTTGTTGCTGTTGCCGGACAGGATGCCACCCAGAAGACCGCCCGCATTGGCCTGACCAACGGAAGCGACAGTAAGAATAGCGGCTACACAAGCGAACTTTGCAATCATTTCTCTCTCCTCGTTTGTTTGATCACGCCATCTGGCGTAACTGAACTGTATATTTAGAGGATTCTAATTCAAGCAAAGGCTAATATTAGAATAAACAGTTAACTTTAATACTGGTGATTTTAATATAATTTTACATATCTTCTTATGGAATCCGCCACCTCTATTCCGGTACTGGCGCACTGAATTTCGGCTACGAAAGTAAAACGGCGCGGAGACTTTATTAACCATCCAAATATAAGATATTGCTTAATTAGCGACCGGAGATGCGAATGCGGCTGGGGGGATATATCGCACTTGTTCTCGGCCTTGCCTGCGCCTGCGGCGCGTGGGCGGGTGAAAAAGCCGATGAGCATAATGTCACCTATAAGTCCGGTATTGCTTATGACACCAATTATTTCGCCGACACCAACAGGCTGAGTGCAATTTCGCTGCGTGCCGGCTTCGGGCTCAACGGCAAGGTCGTGCTTGATGGTGCGGAGTTGCGTTATTCGCTCGAACACGAGGAGGTCCGCCTCCCCCGTTACCGCTTCGCCAATGAACACAACACCATCGCGGCGCTGGGGCTGACGAAACGGTTTTCCGAAAAGCTGGAATGGGCCATCGAGCTGCGCGGCACCCGCAGCGATGCCGGCGACATCTTCCTGCATCTACCCGAAGAAGACATTGGTTACCGGCAGCTCGATCACAAGCTGGAGGCCTCTTCCCAGCTCGGCATCCTTGCGCTCGGCGGCAAGAACACGCTGACGGCAAGCTTTGCCAGCCTGATGAAGGGCAAGGCGCGGTTCCGTCCGGCCTATTTCATGCCCACACGGCTGGAGGCAAACGAGGCGCTTTTATCGCTGAAGGCCGAACATGCGCGGCCGCTGGCCGGCGGCGAGGCGGGCCTGACGCTTGCTTATGACCATATCGTCGTGCCCGAGGGGCAGCAGGAGAAATATGAACGTTTCCCTGCCAATACGCTGCGCGGCTCGCTGGCCTATGGTTACAAGTTCTCCGATCGTTTCGCGGTTCTGGCCGAGGCGGGCTTCACATCCATTTCCGGTGACGAGATCAGCGACCAGGTAAAGCGTACCCGGCCCTATCTTCGGGCCGAAGCCGAGGTGAAGGCCACCGAGCGCATCGCCTTCGGCGTCGGCTATTCGCAGGACTATGCGCTTTTCGATCCGGATGATCCGATCGCCGAGTTTCACCGTCGCTGGCAACTCGTCGTGAAAAGCAGGCTCACCGAAAAGGTCGGGCTCGATCTTGCCCTGAACCGGGTCCACAAGGACTGGATCTATTATAATTACGATACCAGCGAGCGCAGGCTGGTCGCCACGCTGTCCTTCGATACCGGCAAGAACAGCAAGCTGGAGCTGGAGTTCAACCGCCTGCTGCATGGTGAGCGCGAGACCGACCTCGCTTATAGCGGCTCCAGCATCACCTCGCGTTTCAGCGGCACCTTCTGAAATCCCTTGGCGGCCCGCGCGAAGGATCAGACGCATCAGGTCGAAATTCGGTCCCAATTTCTGCTAGAGTCGGGTCTTAAAGATTCGAAGGCAGGACAGACCGGATAATGAACAGACGCTTTTTGCTCCTCGCGGCCGGCCTCGCCTGCGTTCCCGTCGCGGCGGCTGCGCATCCGCACATCTTTGCCGAAGCCCGCATGGAAATCGTCGAGGGGCCGAACGGCACCGTTCAGGAAGTGCGCAATATCTGGCGTTTCGACGAGATGTTTTCGGCAAGCGTGGTGATGGATTACGACAAGAACAGCGATCTGAAGCTGGACAAGGACGAGTTGGCCGAGATCGGCAATACAGTGCTGGAATCGCTCGCCGAATATTCCTATTACACCTTCATCACCGCCGATGGAAAACCGGTGGAGTTCTCCAAGCCCGACGCCATTCACGTGGACTACAAGGACCAGCAGATCCTGATGTTCTTCTCCGTGAAGCCGACCAAGCCGCTCGCCGTCAAGGGCAAGCTCAGCTTCGGCGCCTGGGATCCGACCATGTATACGGCGATCGATTTCGCCAAGGACAGCGATATCGCGACGCAGGGCAAGGATCTGAATGCCTGCAAGCATCATATCGTCCGCCCCGATCCCGACGAGGTAATCTCGCAGAACCAGGGTTCGCTGACCGACGCCTTTTTCAACGATCCGACCGGCACCGACATGACCAAGCTCTTCGCCACCCGGCTGGAGGTCTCATGCTGAGCCGCAGGGCACGCCTTGTCGCCATCGGCCTCATCGCCGTGGCTGGTGTCGCCCATGCGCAGTCGCCGCTCGGCATCGGCTCGGCCGAGCCTTCCTTTTCCGTCGGCGGCCCGTTTGCGCCGCTGATGCAATGGATCAACGTGCACCAGCAGATGTTTTACCGGGCGCTGACCGGTGCGTTGAAGGCCATGCGCGAGGACAGCTGGGCGCTCGGCTCGCTGATCGGCCTTTCCTTTGCTTATGGCGTTTTCCATGCCGCCGGTCCCGGCCACGGCAAGGCGGTCATTTCTTCCTACATGATCGCCAATGAAACGCAACTGAAGCGCGGCATTCTCATTTCTTTCGTCTCGGCCCTCATTCAGGGTTTGATGGCCATCGGCCTAGTTGGGGCCGCCTGGCTGGTGCTGCGCGGCACCTCCATCACCATGACCAAGGCGACGCAGGCGATGGAGATCGCCAGCTTCGCCATGGTGGCGCTGTTCGGCGCCTGGCTCTTGGTGCGGAAGCTTTGGTCACTGCGCATCCGGCGGGAACCCGTCCCCGTCTTTGCCACGGCGGGTGAAGCCACGGCCGGCAGAACCACCGGCATGGGCACGGGGCTACGCTTTCAGGGCAAGCCGGTTTTCGCGGATCATGAGCATAACGGCACCGGCGATCTCTGCAACGCCTGCGGAAAATCCCATGCGCCCGACCCCATGTTGTTGAAGGGCAAGAACTTCAGCCTGCATGAAGCATGGTCGGCCATCATCGCGGTCGGCCTCAGGCCATGCTCGGGCGCGATCATCGTCATGAGCTTCGCGCTTCTGAACGGGCTTTATCTCGGCGGCGTGCTCTCCGGGCTTGCCATGCCGCTCGGCCCCGCCATAACGGTGTCGGCCCTCGCCATCATGGCCGTCTCGGCCAAAGGGTTCGCCGTGCGTTTCGCCGGCCCCGGCAGCCGCAAGGCGGCCGGCATCAGCCACGCGATCGAAATCGCCGGCGCGCTTTTCGTGCTGATCATGGGACTGCTGCTGCTCGGCGCTTCGCTTCAGCTCTAGAGCGTGTCCAGTAAAATGCCCTAACCGTCGCGGCGGCGCTGGTAGCGTGCACGCAACCAGAACAGCAGGAAGAAACACAGCACGGTAACCGAACCGAAAGCGGCGGCGAGCCAGGGCGAATAATCACCCAGCCACAACATGATCTTCGGCATGACGAAGAACACGAGCCCGAAACCGACGATGATGAGGGCGGCGGCAATTGCCGGCGACCAGTCCTTTTTCCCCGATGTCGGTTTTTCAGGCATTGGCAAGCTCCGCGCGGATATTTTCAAGCTTGCGCTTCTGCACCCCGTCGGCTGCAAAATTCTCCGGCGAAAGCCACGCTTCAAAGGCCTTGCCGATCAGCGGCCATTCGCCGTCGATCATCGAAAACCACGCCGTATCGCGGTTCTGGCCTTTCGAGATCATGTGCTGGCGGAAGACGCCCTCGAAGGTGAAGCCATAACGCTTCGCCGTGATCTTGGAAGGTTCGTTTTCATTGTGGCATTTCCACTCGTAACGGCGATACCCCAAATCCTCGAACACATGTTTCGCCATCAGGTAATGCGCCTCGGTGGCAAGAGGAGAGCGCTTCATCTTCGCGCCATGGGCGACGGAACCGACCTCGACCACGCCATTGGCCGGATCGGGCCGCATATAGCTCGCCATGCCGACGATATCGCCACTGGCATTTTCCACGAAGACCAGCGTGACCCAGTTAAGCTTCTGCCCCGCGCCAATGAGCCATTCGCCAAAGGCGTCGGCATCAGGGAAGGCGTTTTGCGGGAAATATTTGAGAAGCGCATTGGTACCCTCGCCGCCAAGGGCTGACCAGAGTCTTGCGAGGTGTTTTTCGCGATCAAACGGCTCGGCCGTGACGTAACGGCCCTTTAGCACCACCGGCTGCGGCGCCGGACATCCCCTAAAATCACTCAGATCGCGCATTCTCTTCCCCATTTGCTGGGAGAAGGATTAGGGCAAGCGGGGCGGGATGACAACAGTGCATGTGGGGTGGGTATGGG
>NZ_LMVK01000018.1 GCF_001541315.1 Agrobacterium tumefaciens str. B6
TATTACGATCGATCGCCATCAATTTTCACCACCTTTTCAATTCATTTTCCAATCAGATTCCCTCCGGTTCCACCTATAAATAAATCCATTAAACTATAAAAACCTATATAAAATCACCTGTTTATAACAGTGCCAAATTAGCTGCGCACAAACAGGCGGACTCCTTCAGTAAATCTCTCATCCCTCCCACAGCAATGGTGCGTTTTAATTATTTATATGTTTTGCGTTCACCCTCACATAAATTATATATTTTATCAGCCCTCTTCTTCCCCTGATTCAATTACAATCACCCAATCGTCGAACAGGTATTCTATTCCGTCAAATAAGTATAAATATAGGGATATATGTATTAATGTCGTACAGATAGGTAAAATATTTCAAGGCGCGGACTTGCCAGATCTGCCGAACGTGACACGTCAAGCGTGTATATTAAGGATCTGTCCGCTTTGTCGGATTGAGTTACCGAACATCGCACGGATCTTTATCGGCCACGGTAAACCTCGCTGGACGACCGACGACGTGCAATAAACTCCCGAAGGACGGGGAGAAAAAAAGCTTTACTGAACCGTCCCACAGGTGGCTCCGGCTCCAGGTAGAAAGAATGTCCGATAATGTCGCTGTTATACTCATCCAGAATGATCCAAAGCCGCATATCTGCATCAAGACCGGCCCGGCGCTTTTCAATCGCAGGGATCTCAATAGCAAAACGATCAGTTTCCGGATGCTTCGTCGTGATAGGAAAGAAAAGAACCATGTCGCCGTCCGCACGGGCGAGCCTCACGCCAACAACAACAGGTCGCCCCTTCCGACCTTCGGTTTCACCGCGGGAAGCCTCCCGGCTCCACAGATAAGGGTAGCGGATTACGACTGCAGTCTCGATCTCATCGAAACCGCTCACCGAACCATCTCTTCAGTTTCCGCATAAACCTCGACTGCTGCCTCAAATTCGTCCAGCAAAGCGTCAGGCATATTATCAATAGTGCCAACCGCACGCAGATCAGACTGCCGCATCAAACGTTCATAATCCTCAATATTAAGAAGGACCAGACGAGGCTTGTTGCGCTGGGTGATCGTCACCGGATGACGAAGTGCCTCGGCAATAATATCACCCGACTTTCTGGAAAGATCACTCGTCGTATAGGAATTACCTGAACCTGCCATCAATCGCACTCCCATCTTGCATCGCGACGATAGCACAGCCTCAAAAGAAAATCCATGAAATACAGCAATCCTGTAAATGCTGCATTAATTGCGCGCCGTAATGACTTGTCACCGCATTCGCTCAATCTCAGCTCACGAGTTTCTTTTCAGTGGCCTGACAGGCACAACTGTGCTTTCCAGCGCCCGGAGAAAGGCATTCGCAGCCTTGTGCTTGTACACCGGCTTCAATGCTGCAAAATCCTTACGTCGCAACCCGAAAAGGGCATCTTCCTTGATCCTCATACCAATCGTCAGCCATTCAAGCCCGCTCCACTCCACCTTGCGAAGCGCTACCAGATCCATAAGTGCCCGAAGAGGTCGGGCAACGAACGCAATCGAGCCGTTGAGCGGAACACGGTCAACACTCGTCATGAACCGATAATCGTTGATCGCCAGAGGATGATAGCTGAAGGTCCCGAACCCGGGCGTCGAAAAATCCTGGCTTTTGCGTCCGGGTGAAACACTGGCGGTAACAAACACCGCCTCCGGAATCCATCCATGGAACGACAGTGCTGTTTCGAAGGAGATATAGCTGCCCGGCACGAGGTTTTGGCCGACGGCAAACGGATGAACCGGGTAACGTCGATAGCGTCGCGCCAGCACATAACAACCACGCTTCAGGCGGATGAGGGACCCGTCTTTCAAAGCGCGGTTGACAAGGCCATAACGGCGCGCGTCACTGCCGCCCAGCAACTCGGCGAGTTGCCGGTCATTCAGAAAACTATCAGCCAATCCGGCTGCAGAAATCTGGTCCACCAACGAAGACATAATTCTTGATACTTCCAATTTGTGAAAGTTTCACGAATTTTTATAATTTTGCTACAGGTGCCGGAACCCGTTCCCGCCAGGACGCACCTGTTCAAGTATCGAGTGTTTTATGGCAAGGGTGGCAGGCGTATCGTCGGTTTCGACACGAACGCGGCAAAGGCGATCATCGTCATCTCGACGGCGCCGAGAGCATCCTTACCTGTTCACAACGACCAGTGCCCTCCTGTCCGATTTTCGGAAGGAGATAATCAAGAAGAGGCAGAAACCATGAGAGAAGCCTTGATTCAAATCAGAGCAGACAGCGAAACTGCCCTCGATGAGGCCTTTGACAGGGCAACCAGCGCCATGCGCTCAGGTAATCCCTCAGAGCCCGTGGCAGTCTTCACCTTCTCGTCGCCTGCACAGCTTTTTTCTGTCATCACACCCAAAAGGTGGGAGTTGATTGAACATCTTCAGAAGATCGGCCCATCCAGCATACGCGGACTTGCCCGATCCGTCGAACGTGACGTCAAGCGTGTACATGAGGACGTGTCCGCGTTGTCGGACTGGGGTATCTTCGAACAAACCGAAGACGGAAAGGTTCACGTACCCTACGATGTGATCCACGCGAATTTCGACCTCAGAGCGGCAGCCTGATCAGAGCGCTGATTGCTGCGCTCACCTCCACAAAACGGATAAAGGCGCGGCGGCTAACCTCTCGCCGAAGGGCACGAGATCAGAGCTGTCGTAAAGCACAACGCCATAGGCAAACCGATCCTTACACGCTTCGGCCAAGGTCCGCAGTCCAGCAAAATCGCTCGATTTCACCGTCGCGGACGCCTTGACCTCGATCCCGACGATCATGCCGTCGTCCCGTTCCAGGACGATATCCACCTCATGCATTTGTTGGTCACGAAAATGATATGGTGTCAGCCGCAGGTCGGACGCAGTCATGAGTTTCAGGACCTCGGCGAACACGAAGCTCTCCAGAAGCGCACCAAATACACCGCGGTCCGCCTTCACCCGATCAACGGTCAACCCACGCGCCGTAGCGAGGAGGCCGGAGTCGAGGAAATGCAGCTTCGGCGTTTTGGCGATCCGCTTCAGCACGTTCGTATACCAGGGTTGCAATGTCGAGACGAGAAAGACCTGCTCCAGTAGCGCGACATAGCGCTGTCCCGTTTTGTGACTGACGTTAATGCTGGAGCCGAACTGCGAATAATTGACCAATTGCCCGGAATGCTCCGCAAGCAGTCGAACGAATTTTGGCAGCTCGGTCAGCTTCTCGATCTCGGCAATGTCTCTGAGGTCGCGTGTCAGAACCGACGTCAGATACGATCTGGCCCAATCCTGCCGTCGCCATTCGCTCTCACGGCTGATCGCCTCGGGAAAACCGCCCAACAGCACAAGTTTGACAAGATCATCACCGACAATCGCCTCACGGTCCCCATGCAGTTTCCCTGCAAACAGGCGCTCAAGGAAATTCGGCGCCTGGCCTGTTATTTCCGCGCGAGCAAGAGGGAGCATCCGAATGGTTTCCATCCGGCCCGCCAGACTGTCCGCAACCCGCGGCAACGTAAGCACATTCGCAGACCCGGTCAGGAGGAAACGGCCGGGCCGATAGTCTTCGTCAACCGTCTTCTTGATTGCCAGCAACAGATCAGGCGCGCGCTGAATCTCATCGATGATGGCACGATCGAGACCGCGAATGAAACCAACCGGATCGGACCGCGCGGCATCAAGCACCGTCTGGTCATCGAGTGTGATATAGCTCCGCCCAGCCTCACCCATCTTCCGCACAAGGGTGGTCTTGCCCGCCCGGCGTGGCCCTACGATTTTAGGACCACCGGGGTGTCTGAAAGGGCCTCCACCACCCGATTCTCAACCAGACGCTCAAACATATCCGTTGCCAATTCCTTGCCGATTGGAATTATCAATCATGATAATTGGAAGTCAATGCCTCACCAATTGGTAATGGAAGAGCTGAAATCAGCCATCCGTCGCATCAGATCGGCTCGAGAACAACCGCAGCGACGCATGCGATAGCAAACCCTGCCGCATTCAGGATGCACATCATGTCCTTGCTCAGAACACGAGGGCAAAGTGCCAGATCGGCGCCCACGAAAGTGGAGATGCCCTACATGCCCGTCGCCTTGACGAGGTCATCGACGGATCTGGTCGAGACGCCCTGGATATAGACCTCCTGGATCACCGCCGCCAGAGCCTTCTTGGCCATGCGGCGCGGTTCGGTCCATGGGTGTTGATCAATGAGGGTTGGTATAGGCTCCGCCATTAAATCAGAGGCGAGAAATCGCACTTCAATTACCCTGCTGCACCGCAATAATGCTGGAGACGTTTATTGAATTTTCCGGTGACTGAAGTCTTTTCTGCCGGTGAGCCTTAAGCGTAATTTGCAAAGGGCTGAGAATGTTTGCCACTCCCAAGTCGAAGTCGGAAGACCTTGAAGCAATCGCGCGCTCGGGTGGGATGCTCCGCCGCATCATGGTGCGCATACCGACTTATCTTACCGACTTGCGCGAAAATCCGGCATGGCTACCGATGTTTATTCTTGCCCGAACGACCCTGTTTCGGCGGGCTCATTGGTTGTTGGCCAGGCCAGTTCCGCCCGTCAATGTATCCAAACCTTCCATCTTCGGCTCCCTCAAAGGGCAAGCCATTGCGCAAGAGCTGAAAGAAACAGGCATCTTTACCGGCCTTGTCCTGCCGAAGGAGATAAATCAGGAGATTGCCCGCTTTGCCGAAGAAACCCCGTGTTTTGGCAATTTTGACCGCAAGCTTGAATTCCGGTCCGGAGATCATGAGGAGGCCGAGCGCCGGTTTGGCCGCTCGATCCTGAGCGGTCACCATTTTGAACGAGTTCTCAATTGTAAGGCAGTGGCTGCCGTACAACAGGATCCACTCCTCCTCGACGTCGCAAGGCACTATCTGGGTGGTGAAGCTAAACTGATTACCACCCGAACATGGTGGAGTTTTCCGACAAAGACTGCTTCCGATACCGACCTCAGCCGTGCGTCGTTTAAGTATCATTTTGATCTCGATGACTGGCGTATGCTAAAATTTTTCTTTTATCTCTCTGATGTCGATGAGGGTGCAGGCCCACATGTGTATGTCCGCGGCAGTCATAGACGTCGGCGTTTGAAACATCAGTTGACCATGCTGGTTGGCCATCCGTCGGAGGAGGTCATCGAATACTACGGTGCTGACAGTCCCTTGACTGTGGTGGGGGGTGCCGGAACGGGTTTTGTCGAGGATCCTTTCGGCTTCCATATGGGTACTTTGGCAAAAGAAACCCCACGCCTGATGATGGAAGTGGGATTTGGTGTATCCAGGCCTTCGAGACGCCGCTATCACGGCGAACCGGTTATCCGATGATCGAAAGCCCTGGAGAAGATCACGACAGTTCAGCCAAAGAGGGCAGTCTCGCCTGCTGTCAGCCCCAAGCAGGGATAGACCTTGAATCAGGGAGGCGCTTCAGCAATCCCCGATGTCGCGTTCGTTCAACGCATCGTATTTCCGGATTTCGCCTCGCATTTTAACGCTCCCCCCGGCTCTCGCGTCTACTTTCAGAGACGGGGCAATGTTCTCATTGTGCTTTTATGCGGTGGCGACAAAGGATCGCAAGCCCGTGATATTGCCGCCGCGCATAAACTCGCCAGGGAATGGAGCGAAAAAGATGACTGAAAAACTGACCACCTATGATCCTGCTGCCGCTTTGGTCGACGATGAAGAAATCGCCGCGTTCATGGCCGACGCCTTCGAAACCGGCGATGCTGCCTATGTTGCAAAGGCGCTCGGCGTCGTCGCGCATGCTAAAGGCATGACCGAAATCTCGCGCAAAACAGGCCTGTCTCGCGAACAGCTTTATCGATCGTTCAGCGAGCGCGGTAACCCAACGCTCAAAACGACGTTGGCCGTTATGAGAGCACTCGGTGTTGATGTGACCGCCAAGGCCCATGCCGCGCAGTAACACGGTGGTCCGCATACGCGGCGGCAGAAACAAGCTACTGACAAAGCATCCGCTCGCCTGAGCCTTCCGCATCGAGCGGCAAGGATCAAGCGCGAAAGGTTCCCCTTTGGAGCCCCACCCCTCGTCGCCACGACGGCTTCCGGTCCCAGGTTGGACAATGCCGTCGCCTGAAGCGAATGACCGCAATTGGCGGATACCGTTCAAAAACTCGCAATGTCGCCTTGAACCCTTTCCAGAAACCTCAGGATCGCTTCCGAGACCTCTTTTGGCTTCTCTTGCTGAAGCCAGTGGCCTGCCTCAGGTATGATAAGCGATCCGCGGAGATCGGGAACAAGCGTAGGCATTTCCCCGATAATCTTGTCCATTCCCGGAATGCTGAGACCAGTGTCCCTTTCGCCGATCATGAACAGCACAGGAACCTTTATCGGTAGACCGGCGACAACATGCTGTAGCTCCCAATTCCGATCAAGATTGCGGTAGTAGTTCAATCCCCCTCGGAAACCCGATGCCTCGAAGTCCTGGACCAGGCGGTCGAACTCGGGGGCGGGCAACCAATCCGGCAGCGCAGCGGGCTCCGGCAGGCTATTCAGCAGACCTGTAGATCGGGAGACCATGCCAAAGGGATTGGGGGTGCCGTCGCCGGGCAAGCGGGGACCGGCATCGCCACTGGCCGCGAAGATCAGCTTGCGTAGCGTCAGCGCGACATCCTTATCGAATTCAGTCTCAGCTCCGTCGGGGTCTTGGAAGTAGAGGGTGTAAAGCAGGCTCTTCTCATCTTGAGGGAATATCCGCGAAGGAGGAAGTGGCGACAACCCCATCATTGGCACGCTCGAGGCGACAACAGCACGGAACCTGTCGGGCCGTATTAGCGCCGCCTGCCAAGCGATTGTCGCGCCCCAGTCATGGCCGACCACGACCGCTTGCTGTTCGCCGAGAGCGTCGAGAAGTGCCACAAGGTCACTTACTACGTGGAGAGCTGTATACTGGTCCGGACACTCTGGAGATTCTGTCTTGCCATATCCCCTCATATCCGGGGCGACGGCGCGATATCCTGCCGCTGCGAGGGCACCGATTTGGTGACGCCAAGCATATTTATTTTCAGGAAAGCCGTGGCAGAGCAGGACCAGTGGCCCTTGCCCGGCCTCAATGATGCTCATGCTGATTGTGGCAGTCGAAATAACGGTCTCTTCCATAGGAGCCTCCTGGATAAATGTCTGCCGGAACCAGGACAACATGTTGCACTGACAGGGCGAGAATGGACGAGCGAAGCTTACGATTCACCTCCCTTTTCGTAACTAGACATGTTACACAATAAACCTAAGGTCAAGTTACCGTAACAAATATTGTTGCAGAAAGATTAGGAATGAAGACCGACGGCCGTCTTGCAAGAATGCTGCACGTCCTAGTCCACATGGGTTTGCTAGGAGGCAGGGAGACATCTGAGCGGATTGCACAGATGCTGAACACAAACCCAGTTGTCGTTCGCCGCACTCTCGGTGCACTTCGCGCGAGTGGCATCGTAGAATCGGAAGGTGGTCGCGGCGGAGGGTGGAAGCTGATCCGTTCGCTTGATCAGATCACCGTGCTTGATGTTCAGCGCGCCTTGGTCGAAGGTCAAATGCTTCCCGCACCGCTGTCGAAGGACCATCCAAATTGTCCCGTCGAACGCGCCTCGAACGCCATCCTCGAACGGGCACATAGCCTCGCTGAAGCTGCGTTGGAAAAAGCCTACTCGGAAACAACGCTAGCACACATCGCTGAAACAGCCGTCGCAACAAAGTAGGCAGCGCTAGTCATGACCGCAATTGGCGCTTTGGAGCCACGACTGTCTGAACTGATGGGGTGGATGCCCCCTCTGGCCGGCATAGGCGTATGATGCCTGCCTAGCGCCATGGTGGCGCTCACGGAGGGAAAGCAGATGACACAGGTGCATATCCTTGCGATCGACCTCGCGAAGCGTAGCTTCCAAGTCTGTGGAACGGATCGCGGCGGGGCGGTTCTATTTAACCGGGTTCTCTCGCGAGCCCGATTACTACAGCTTTTGAACGAGCAGTCGCCATGCATCGTCGCGATGGAGGCTTGTGCCACCAGCCATTTCTGGGGCCGCTTTGCTCAAGGCTGTGGCCATGATGTGCGACTAATTCCGCCGATCTATGTGAAGCCGTTCGTCAAACGACAGAAGAACGACGCAGCCGATGCAGCGGCGATCGCGGAGGCTGCACAACGACCGAACATGCATTATGTCGAGGTCAAGAGCGCTGAACATCAAGCGCGTGCGGTGGCGTTTCGAACGCACCAGTGCTTCGTGCGCCAGCGTACCCAGCTCATCAATGCGTTGCGTGGGCATCTTGGCGAATTCGGGATCATCGTTGCTCAAGGACCCGCTAATCTCACTGCGGTAGTGGGCATTCTGGCCGATGAGGCAAATGATCTTCCTGCTGGAGTTAGAGAGATTGGCCAGCTTTATCTGGACCAGATCAGGCTGCTGACCGAGAAAATCGACGGGCTGATGCTGAAGCTTCGAGAAGCAACCAAGGCGAATAAAGATATGCGTCGACTTTGCACCGTTCCCGGCGTCGGACCCGTGACTGCCGGAGCGATCCTCGCGTTTGCTCCAGATCTTCGCGCATTTAGAAGTGGCCGGAATTTTGCTGCCTGGCTCGGCCTTGTACCCCGCCAGCATTCAACCGGAGGAAAGACCCGGCTGGGAGGCGTGAGCAAGATGGGGCAAACGGATATCCGTAAATTGCTCATCGTCGGAGCCATGAGCCTGATCCGCTGGATCGTGCGTAAGGGCGTGTTGCCGGACAATTGGCTGGGAGGCGTTCTGGGACGAAAGCCTCGAATGGTCGCGGCTGTTGCACTCGCAAACAAGATGGCCCGCATCATTTGGGCGATGATGACGAGGGAGCAGAATTACAGAATGGCGTGATCCGCTGTTTTTTTTCGAAGAGCAAGGCGGTGAATGCCTGGGGCCAAAAGCCCCGGTGAGAAGATCGACTGATGGAACGATGCGGAAAGGACTTCAATGTTCAGAATGGGGTAAACCAGTCCCGGCGCTCGAGCACAAAGCTCTCTGAACCGATGTGGCCTCTGTTCTTCGAACTGCATCCCGGCCCGTGGCTATTCAGGCCACATCAAGAGGCCTGACACACGACCGATAGAATTCCTCGTTCGCGGACTACCGTCAAAAAAATCTTCTTGCCAAACCGGGGGCATCCACACACGCCCCGCCGCGATCCGTTCCACAGACTTGGAAGCTACGCTTCGCGAGGTCGATCGCAAGGATATGCACCTGTGTCATCTGCTTTCCCTCCGTGAGCGCCACCATGGCGCTAGGCAGGCATCATACGCCTATGCCGGCCAGAGGGGGCATCCACCCCATCAGTTCAGTCTACACCATGCCGAGCGGGCGAGAGTTCTTCATAGGCTATCGAGATTTCAAAGATTTTTCCTACTCGCTCTGCGAACTCAACTTCGTTATGGCCCTCGCAAAGGTTGGTGAAAAAGGGATGATTTGTACGGCCGACCAGTTTATGGCCTTCGAGATGGCTCTATCTCAAGGCTCCGAAAACAAGGTCACAAAGGAGATCAGGACCAGTGGAACTGCTTTCCTTGTAGAACGGCCGAATAATACCTGGATGACGGTGATCCTCGCTGCCACCATGGGGCCGCAGAAACCGTTCAACGTGTGGGTCGAAACTTCCTCGCTCAAAAGGTGACAGCCAAGGCTCTTGCAGCGGGAGCCACTTCCCGATCAAATATCAGGCCATATGATCTTTACTTTAAGATCATATGGCCTATATTACGAATATCAGGAGGCCACTATGCAAATCGCCGTCAAGCCCCACAAACCTGCGGAACTCAATGCCGTTGCACTCAAGGCCTATGCCAAGGTCGCCGATGCATGGTCGCTGAGCCTGAGGGAAGCAGCGGGCCTCGCCGACATGTCGGAGAGCACATGGAAGCGCGCGCGCAAACCGGGGTTTACCGGCGAATTGACGAAGGACCAGTTGCTGCGCCTCAGTGCCGTGATCGGCATCTACAAGTCGCTCGAACTCTACTTCTCTGAGCAACTCTCCAGAAGCTGGTTCACGCGCCCGAACACGGGCCCGCTCTTCAGCGGCGCGCGGCCGGTCGACACCGCCATCGATGGCGGCCTTCCGCAAATTCTGGCGATCCGAACCTATCTCGACGCGCTGCGGGGCGGCGCATGAAGAAAACCGAACTGTCGGTTCGGGGACTGGTCCGCCTGCTGCCCGCAACCTACCACAAGCCGCCGGCGCTTCGCGGTCTGGTCGACAGCGACGAGGAACTGGAGGTTCTGGCCGAGATCGAAGGGTTGACCAGCGCCCGGTTGCTCGCCGAGCGCGGCCGCAATCCGCATCTCGATCCGCGAGAGCTTGCCTGGCGGCGGCGCAACCGTGATCTCAGAATCTACGGCGACACGCACGTCAATGCGGCCTTCACCTATACGCGGACAGGTGGCAACCGCTTCAACTCCGAAGATCGCGGTGCCTGGTATTGCGCCTGGGACGTGATGGTATCGGTTGCGGAGGTCGCATGGCACAGAACCCGCGAGCTTCGTTTCACCGGATCGTTCCACGACAACGCCCGTTATGTCGAACTGATCTCCGACTTCATCGGAGAATTCGACGACCTGACCGATGAACCCGAACACGCCGCGCTCAACCCGGACCCGGAGGTTGGCTATCTCGAGGGACAGGAACTGGCCGCCCGGTTGCGAAGAGATGGAAGCCGCGGCCTCATCTATCCCTCCGTCCGTGCGCCCGTCGGAAACTGCCTGGTTTGTTTCGATCCGGGGGCTGTCCAGAACGTCCGGCCCGGCGCATCCTGGAATCTGAGCTGGCAAGGCACGCCGGACTATTCGATCGTCGCTATCTCGTAGCAGCGACAAAGCACAGGTTTCCGGGAAATCATGCCGCGTCCTCGTTCTCTGCGTTCGTAGAGTACTCCAGCCTTGGTCAGGACGGCTCGAAAGGATGATCGAATGGCCACCGCAATCGTGGTCACTTGCCTTTTCCAGGCTTCGAGGGAAAAAGGCCTTCACGCTGCATCTGCTTACGGGCGAGCTTCCTTTGACGGCCGATTGCTTCAGCTTTTTCCCGCGCTTTCTTGATGGATGGTTTCTCGAAAGCTTCACGCAGACGCATTTCGCGGAAAACGCCCTCGCGCTGGAGCTTCTTCTTCAGAATACGCAACGCCTGATCGACGTTGTTGTCGCGTACTAAAACCTGCATATGGTCCTCACGAGGTCGTAAAAAACGGTGCGCCACCATACGCAATCTGACGTCGAATCCAAGGTCAACAGTCAATCAGTAATGACATTTTTTCGGTCCACACTTTCTGATCTTCAATCAAGGCGATCGCCCCTCATAAGACAACAGCGAAGAGCCTGCTTTCCCGATTCTGGCATAAGAAAGCGCCAGCGTAATGTCGCGGCCAACGCGTCGAACGAAATGTCAAAACCCGTCCCAAACTGTGTTTCGCCCGAAACATCCGCTTTGAATTTCCCGCCTCCGGCATGATGCATGGTTATGTCAGCACGTTTGAAGAACTCGTCGCTGTATGTCGTGACAAGTCCAGGAGCTTCCCACTAGTCCTCATTGGTCAGGGCGTTGCGAGTTCCCTCCCCCCTGAATTCGACGTGGAACCCGTCGAGAGAACGGTAGTCGCGGTTCTGAAAGCGTTTCAGCGGGATAGCGAGCCACTGTGTGTCACGGCCGGGGTTCAGTCACTGGGCGAAATCATCCTCCGGATCATTATGCGGATCGAAGAAAAACTTCGGGGACGTCAGCTTCAGGTTCAACCCTATGGAATCGCCCAGAGTCTGGCCGGGGAAGGGACCGGATACCGCCCTGAGCACGATGCCCTCTTCCGCTATTGGCAGATCAAGCGAAAAAACCTGATAAACAATTCTAAAATGTCCCATACGCTCTCCGGTCTATCGAGCGCGCTACACTCCGACGATGAAAGGCTGGAGGATGTCAGTCGTCTTTGCAAGGGTCTTCTTCCATACGCCACCCTATGCACGATGCCTCTACAGGCAGAAAATCAGGTGGCCGTCTGCTCCTTCTGGGCTGACCGGCGCGCGCGGATTGCTGCTGCGATGAACACTCGCGACAGGCCGTGATATAAGGGCTCGTGCGACAGAATTCTCGACGTCACGTACCCGATCATGGACACTGCCATGATCGGGATAACGGCCTGATGGTCACCCGTCATTTCCAGGATAATCACGAACGCGGTCATCGGTGCCTGAACGACACCGGAGAAGTAGCCTGCCATCCCCAGGATCGAGGCAAGCGCAATGCTCGTCCCAAGTAGTGTTCCCACTGAACTTCCTAATCCGGCGCCCACGGCCAATGAGGGCGCGAAGATGCCGCCCGGGATGCCCGAGAGCATCGACAGGAAGCTTGCCCCCAGCTTCCCGGCAAAGAATAACGCAGGCAGGGCATGCCCTTCGACAGCGTCTCTGGCTTGCTCGTAGCCGGTTCCGAAGGTAGTACCATTCGATGCTATGCCGATAGCAGCGACAGCCAGGCCGCAGAGCCCCGCCGCCGCCACTGCGCGACCGAGTGGCTGCGGATGTAGCCAACGCCGGATGCGTTGGCCAAAGTGCAAGGCAAAGCCACTGAAGCAAGCCCCGAGTGCGCCACCGCCGAATCCGCAGATGAGTACAAGGACCCAGTCCCTTGCTTGTGCAGGGGCAACCGACGCCTCTCCAAAGTAGTTGTAGCTGCCCGCGAGGCCGAGGGCTGCAAGGCCGGAAAGAATTACGGCGGTCAAAACGATACCGTTCGCACGCGCTTCGTAGTTCCTGCTCATCTCCTCGATTGCGAAGACAATTCCTGCGAGTGGCGTGTTGAACGCCGCCGCGATACCAGCCGCCGACCCGGCGAGAATCAATCCCCGCGCTTGCGTCATACCGCCGAACCGGGCAACGGCGAGCATGATCGACCCGCCGACCTGAACGGTTGGCCCTTCACGGCCAATCGAAGCGCCGCAAAACAAGCCCAATACGGTCAAAACGATTTTACCAAACGCAATCGGGAGCGACAGTAGCCGCCCCCGGTCTTCGTCCTCGTGAAGATGACGTGCGGCAATTGCCTGCGGAATTCCACTTCCCTGGGAGTTGGGAAAGAACTTCGCCGCAAGACAGGCAGACAGCATGAAACCCAGCGGAGTGATAAAAAGCGGAAAGAGAAAAGCGAATTCGCCGGATGATGTGAGTGAAGCGAATCCCTTTTGGGCAAGGTCTGCCATTTTGGCGAACGCAACGCTCACCACGCCGATCGCGATCGCGCCGAGCCAGAAAATGAACCTTGGTCGCCAGAGCGAAAACGATCCCCATATCACACGAGAACGACGGAAAAGCTTCGACTTGCGGTAGGTGACAGGCATCGGCGGCTCAGTATTAAGAACGGGAAAATGTCTTCTACGCCTATAGATACGAAACGTCACCCCGACGCGGTCGTTCTCGCCAGTGGTGCAGGAAAAAGGGTAGCATGTTTCCAGGTTGCGCCTGGCACTCATCTCTACCGCCAGCGGTGATGGGTGCTGCCTGTAAGCAAAACCTGATAATTCCACGGCGCACTGCTGTCACCAACCGAAACTTGCCATTTGATCGGTACCACGAACGGCAGAGCCGCTGTGGGGGCGGACTGTCGGCGACCCGGAACGACAGCACATGCAGGTGTCCCCGGCTGGCAACATCGTTCGGGCTGACGCTGCAAAGCGACAACCACTCTCACGCAGGCCAACGGTTACCGCCAAAAGGACGATAGAATAAAGATCGCACAAACCGGCGACCTGCTTCCTGTTTCACATTGCGGCTCCAGATCGCTTTGGCCTGCGTATCGCGCGAACTTTGGGACTATCCCCGGCCCCGCAGAAAAAACGATCCCGTCCGTCGGATTCAAGTCCGGAAACTGCCATTTCCGCTGGCATCTCCAACCGCTCCAGCACTTCACCGGTCGAAGGATCGATGCGGCGGACATCGCTTTGGTCGTTCTCCCATGTACCGTGCCAGAGTTCGCCGTCGACCCAGGTGACCCCGGTAACGAAGCGATCGGTTTCGATCGTGCGTAGTACCTTTCCCGTCTCGGGATCGATTTGATGGATTTTGCGGCCGCGATGTTGCCCGACCCACAGCGAACCTTCAGCCCAGGCAAGGCCGGAGTCGCCTCCATTGCCGGGGGCGGGAATCGTGGCAATCACCTCGCCGGTCCTGGGATCGACCTTCCGAATCACCGCTTCAGCAATCTGGAACAGGTACTCGCCATCGAATGCCGTGCCGGCATCGGCGGCAATATTGAGCGAGATCAGCATGTCCCCGCTGTCGGGATCAAACGCGTCCAGTTTTGCGCCTGTCGCCATCCAGACCCGGCGACCGTCAAAGCTGACCCCATGGACGTGATCCACTCCGGGAAAAGGGCCATATTCACGGATAATTTCGGCGGCTGTGTGTTTCATGCCCTCATCCTAGCCCAAAACGTCAACGGCGGGGAGTAACAAGCTTGTCGGGAACCCCGGTACACTCCTCGCAATCCAGCGACGGGCGCGTCCGTGGCCGAACCACTCCACCTTGTCATTTTTCACAAGGGTATCGAGCGCCCGCTGCACCGTGCGCGGGCTGACGTCGAGCGCCAGCGCCAGCGCGGAGCTGGACCAGGCCTCGCCATCGGCGAGAAGCGCCAGCACGTCGCCATGCTTGTCTTCGACGGGCGGCGCAAGCACCGCGACCGCGCCGCTGTCATGGGGCTCCAATACGAATCCCCGCGTGGTGGCGCGTATCTCCGTCAAGGGCCCGATTGCCTCACGCAGACGTCCGATCTCGACCCGCAGCCGAGCGCGATGCGATTCATCCGCCTCCCTTGCGCGAAAGGCACGGACGAGAAGCTCTTCCCGCGTGACATCTTCCGGCCAAGCTTCACCCAGCACGCGGATGAGCGCGAACAGCACCGGACGACTGGCGAGACGGACCATGGCTTTATCGACGCGCAGAACGTTCCGGCAAACATCGATGACGAGCGCGTTCGATGCAATGATCGCCTCGACCTCGTCGAGCTGAAGAAGCCGTTCTCCATCGCGCCCGACCAGACGCGCGGCTGGCACCTCGAAGGCCCGTACGGCTCTGTCGACTTCGGCTTTCAATGCAGCATTTCCAACGGCGGCCGCGGCGCTTTCTGCGCGACCGAGCGCATCATGAGCCGGCTTCGCGCGTATGCGGCGCATCGCGATGCCCGCGACTGCCAATTCGTAGCCTGCCCGCGATGTCATCGGCAACGCACCAGCATCGAGGCTGCCCAGAACCCGCTCGGCCTCGTCGAGACGGCCGATCAACAGCAAACGCCTTGCTTCGAGATAGCCGGCATGCGCGGCGTTCGCGACGTCTCCGAATGCCTCCAGCGTTGTCCGGGCGGCGGCGAGCCCGTCCATGGGACGGCCAAGGTCACGCAAGACCAACGCGATCTCTGCCTCCGCGACGTTGCATCGCACACGGGCCATGGGCTCCCGGCTGCCGAAAGCGCGCGCCGCGTTTCCCAGCAGTTCCTTCGCGCGTGCAAGGTCGCCGAGCTGCGCCATGGCAATGCCGCGCAGGGCGAGCGCCGGCGCATCGCCGCGAAGGGCGATGCGTTTGAGCGCTGCAAGCGGATCACCCGCCGCAAGCGCCCGCGCCGCGAAGGCCATCAGAGAGTCCATTGAAATCCCGTCACACTTGTTACTCACGTTCTCCCGCCGTTCGGACATATATTTTTGTCAGGTTAAGCGTCGCGGGACGGAATGTCGAACCTCAAAAGGGAATCCAGGAATGACAATGTCCCAACCAACGGGAAAACGCCCTTCGGAGACCTGGCGATCAGGCAATGTCTCAGGGTGGCTCGTTCTTGCAGCTTCACCAGCCTTCGCGTCGATGGCCTGGATTTCGGCGAACGACATGCAGGCGGGGATCTGCGCGTCCCCACCCGGCACGCTGCCCATCAGCGGCATGGCCTTCATGTACCTGCTGATGAGCCTCTTTCACCTGTCGCCCTAGCTGAAGCTCGCTTCCGCTTGCTGGCGGCAATATCCATCCCCAAAAACCCGAGGAGACTGACAATGAACCGCAAAATCGTTTCAGCCAAAGACTGGCTCGCCGCCCGGCGGGATTTTCTGAAAGCAGAGAAAGAGCTTACTCGACACCGGGACGAGGTTGCCCAAAAGCGGCTGGCACTGCCATGGGTACGGATCGAGAAGGAATATGGGTTCGATACGCTCGATGGCCCCCGAACGCTTGCCGATCTGTTCGATGGCCGATCGCAGCTTCTGGTGCAGCACTTCATGTTCGCGCCGGGATGGAAGGAGGGTTGCCCGAGCTGCTCTTTCATGGCCGATCACACCGATGGCATGAACAAGCATCTGGCGCATCACGACGTTACCATGATCGCCGTATCGCGGGCACCGCTCGCCGACATCGAGCCCTACCGTAAACGGATGGGCTGGCAGTTCAAATGGGTGTCGTCCTTCGGAAATGACTTCAATCACGATTTCCGTGTCAGCTTCACACCTGACGAAGTCGCCTCCGGCAGGATCGACTACAATTTCGGAGAGTGGCCGGAGCTGGGAGAGGAGTGGCCGGGCATCGGCGCCTTTTACAAGGACGACGCTGGCCAGGTCTTCCGCACCTACTCCACCTATGGGCGCGGCGTCGAGGCGATGATGGGTGCCTATCAGCTGCTCGATCTCGCCCCGAAGGGACGCAATGAAGCCGAAGGAATGGACTGGGTGCGCCGCCACGATCGGTACGAATAGCAGTCCTTGCGTTTGCCCGTGCGATTGCCGCGAGCGGTGACTGGAGGGGATATAATGCCCGAAACGGTTTCAAGGAAAAGCTCCTGGCCGATCTCGACATGCCTGTCGATCAGCTCACTGCCCGTCGTCAGCTTTGCCCTGATCAGCAGCGAATTGCGGCCAATGGCAATGCTCACGCCAATGGCCCGCGATCTCGGCGTTACGGAAGGCGCGGCGGGTCAGGTGGAGGTCCTTACACTGTTTCCGGGTATCGCAGCGCCGACGGTGGCGGTCGTCATCCCCCAATCTGGACCTTTGCGTTCTGGTTACCGATGGCGGCAGGGCACAGGCCCGGTTCCGGCGGGGCGGCTTCGGCCGCCTCGAACTGCAACGTTCTTCGAAGCGGAACAAGTCCTGGCTCTTGAAGGGATCAGAACTGGCGCCCCGCTTTTTGGCCACGCGATAACAACGATTTGTCGATTTCGCATTCAGGTAATCTCGCCTCCGTCCAAACGTCATTCGTTCAGACGATCAACCAAGCGCTTCATGAGATCCATTCGCTCATGAAGAATCGCCACGATGAGGGCGGGCGCATCCTCTCGAGGCAGGCAAAAGACGTAGTGATGTTGGCATCGCGCCATTCGTAACGCCGGATGAAGCACACTCATATCCTCGAAAGAACCTTTGCCCTCGGCGAGGGTTGCGATACCTCGCTCCAAACCCGAGACGTAGCGACGTACCTGGGCAGCACCCCATTGCGTACGTGTGTAGCGGATTACCGAACGTAGATCTGATTCCGCCTCCGCGGTAAGAATGTAGGCAGTCAAGCACGACCCTCGGCAATCTCCTCGTCGAGGATCTCACCTACGGTTTTGGTCGACAGTCTTCCGGCGAGCCCTTCATTGACGCGCCTGTTCACCAAGGTTTTCAACTCCTCCCAGGCTCGTTCTGCGTCTGTGTCACCTGGGAAGAGGCGCTCAAGTGCATACTGTTTGATTGTCTTGCCCTGCAAAGCGGCCAGCGCCTTCAGGCTTTGATGTTGTTGATCCGTTATGTCGATCGTCAATCGGCTCATGTGACGCACTCCTAAACTGAGAAAACCCACATTAACACATATGTTGGCATGTGGCCACCGCCGCCACCTCGGATCCGGTATCGCTTGGAGGGATATGTTATTTCGGAGAAGGCGCCGATGCCTCTATTTAATTTCCGCTCAAGCACAGGTCGCTAGACGTGCGCGTTGCAGGCAGAACCCAGCCGGTTCGGCGTGCCCCTTTCGGCCAGCCATCAAGACAAGGAAAAACTGAAAGCTGATTTAGCCCTCACTCGCTCCTTCTTCTCCAACTCTTGAATGCGACTTGTGACGCTTATATCCACCGCCCGGGGAAGCCTTCGAGTTCCACAAGGCCTGACTTGATAACACTCAGCACCGACAGCCCTGACCTTGTCGGCTGATCT
The DNA here is from genome assembly GCF_001541315.1 of Agrobacterium tumefaciens str. B6. Classification (GTDB taxonomy): domain Bacteria; phylum Pseudomonadota; class Alphaproteobacteria; order Rhizobiales; family Rhizobiaceae; genus Agrobacterium; species Agrobacterium radiobacter. The sequence goes on from NZ_LMVK01000018.1 coordinate 18,188, forward strand.
GGGTGCCTTCGCTGACGATCAGTCCGGCTGACGCACGCTGCGCATAATATTCGGCCGTCGCCACGTCGCCGGCAGCCGCTCGCGAACGGGTCATGGGCGGCATGACGATACGATTGGGCAGATCAAGAGCACCGAGCTTATAGGGAGTAAACAGCACGAGGTTACCTTTCATTGTCGGGATAACTGAGGATTTGGAACCAGAACTCGATCTTACCGCCATTTGCGACGAGCAAGTCCCGATCACGCGCATCAAAGGCGACTGCTTCATCCTGAAGATCAGGCGCGATCATATTGGCGTGACAAGCCCGATAAACCGGGCATGCGGCAAATCATCTATTCTTCAAAGGGCATAATCAGAACCACTCGCTTTTGGCGAGACTGGCCCCGGCAGATAAACAGGCGCCCTCGCCCAATACCAGCGATGACGCCTGCCTGCTTTTACCTCATTCCGGCAGCAACCCTTTACTTGGCCGAAAACGGAAAGCGCCAGATGTTGGACAGTTCGCCACCCGGCTTCTGCGAGAATCAATAAATTCGCAAGTGATCCGCATTGACGGCAACGCCGACGTTCGCCGCACCAATGCTGGGTTCGAAGTCGAGCGCATCGATAATGTTCTGCCGCAAAGTATTGTCGTTCATGACCATTCTCCCTTTGCTCGTTATGAACCCGGTCATGATCGGAGAACTTGCGAGAACTGACATTGACCACGGTCAACCCGGCAACAGATTCTGGCCGCCCACGGGCTCCGGTTCGGCAAGTTTTCTCCTTTGCCAAAGCGGGCGCGAAACGACGAGCCCGCCAGCATATATCAGGCAAGGCGTGTGGAGACGCCGCGACGATCGGGATAAGGCACGGGCCCCGTCAGCGGCAACAAAAGAACGCGACAGTAAACAGTTTTAGGCCTGCTGCGTCCGCGTGGTGAGACAGACGAGTGCTGGCGGATCCGGCGAGTCCATGTGTCGTCGTAACGGCAACCGGCACCTGTGCTATTGCCCGATCGACGCTTCGACCTCGCGCACGGCATCGGCGAGATATTTATGCATTTTCTCTCGTATCAGATCATGTGCGTCCGACAGTCCCAGAACGCCGATATCGTGCTCCAGTTTTTTTAGGATACCTTCCTCCCCCCGAGAAAAATCGGTTTCGATTATCTCTTCAAGACAACGCTCAATATCCCGGCCAAGCAGCGTCGCCATCCAGTTCGCCAGCAATCTGTCGCGCCGTGCGCGAACCCTGAACGCCTTTTCTATCTGCATGACATATTGTTGTTCCGCCATTTTTTCGCGTTCGTCGTAGATCGTCACAATTCAGTCCTCCCGTGCTAATCTGTCGACATTCTCCCGTCAGCCTCGCTCCGGACCGAGCTGACATTCACCGCATCCATATCATTGCGGCGAAACCCGCTCAGGCTCACCCAGCCTCGCCTCTCTTCCACTTAAGGCGTTGATATCCAGGGCGAAGAATATATGCCGGGAAGCGGCGCGAAGAGGTTGTGGTTGCGGTTGCAGTTTCAGCCCACCCGGTTCCCACCAGTCAAAATGGTGCGAGAGAAGCGACCAGGCATGGAGCCGCTCCTCACCGGGCGGGTCTTCCTGGGGCAGTTCGCGGAAGGCCGCATCAACTATAACGCTCACCCATTGATGATCACCGCGGCTCTTGTCGACCTGCAAACAGGCGCGCGGGTTCGACCGAAGGAAATCCAGTTTTTTTCCTGGCATTGAAAAGGCGTAGAGCCTATTTCCGGAGTAAGCGTAGTATATCGGGACGACATAAGGGGTGCTGTCCTTCGCACATGCCATCCGCGCCAGTCTTCCGTCCCTGAGTACGGCCAGGCATTCATTGTGTGTCATTTCTCGCACAAGCATTGCTCCACCTCCCTGACTAAAAAATTAAACCCTTCCTTCTTGCGAAACAAAAAGCGGAAACGACGGTACCATGATTCAACTTCGGCGGCCCATTCCCGGCCCTTCCCAAGCCGGTCTTGACAGAGATGTCTCAGAGTATGGTCTTGCCGTTGAGACCTTTGTAACTCGTGCAAAGAGAAAATTTGCTCGCCTCACGCAGAGATTTGTTCGCTTCCTGTAATTTGAGCAACGTCTCACCACTCCTCCACTCGTCAAAATTCGCTGCGATCCAATGGATGCCCCGGTCGGAAACAGTAAAAATCATCCAGCCGTCGTCTCCGTGTCTATGGAGTTCGAAATCGGGCACCTGAAACGACTGCCTTTGCTCAAGATGCCTATCGCTCTTTTGCTAATGGGTTGGCCTGCTCTGTTCCTCACTTTAACGTTCTCGCATTCGGCTTCCTCGCTGTTTAACTGATCGAAAAACGATGGCAGCTGGACGAATGCCCGCGTTGATGCGCATCAATGGCTAACCGTATTTTTCCGAAGATCTGCCTTAGGTCACGAACCAAGCGAAGACATCCGTCTTATTTCGCCGGTACTGGCTAACCCAAAGGCCCTCGAGCGCATCGCCAAGGCTGACCCAATAGCGATCTCGATGCACTCATGCCTTGGAATTACGCGCCCTGAACGGCCTCAGCAAGGGTCCCTGCACCTGCAATCGCATAAAGCCGGATAGAACGGCTGGCAGCGCTTGGTTTCGAGGTGTTGAGATTCACGCGTTTTCCGTTACTGCGCGCGTTGTCGCCTAACGCAACACCTCGTCACGCGGGCCGAAGCCAACCATAGCGCCTTGGGCAAGACGATCACATTCTTACGACTAGGTGCCAAACGACACCCGGTCCTCAAAGTTTTACCTGCGCCTTGCCCGCCTCTCGTCGCATGCGGACCAACCGCCCCTCCCAGAAGCCAGCCGCCAGCATGACGATCGTGGTAAGCCAACCCATGGTCAGCAGATCGACGAATGGCGCGACAGAAAGGAGCGCCAGAAGCGCGACTACGCCGGCAATATGCGAAACCGGCAGGACGCCGTACACTACCTTCTTGTAGACGACGCTACCAAGCAGATAGATCGCCGGCCCGCCCGACAGGATCAGCGCATAGGCTGACTTGAGCCCGTCGTGGGGATGGGCAAGCACCAGATCGTTGCCGACTGCGGTCGCAATGATCCCGCCGACCAGGATGGCGTGGATGTAGTGGAAATATGCCCCGATCCGGCCAGGATCATCAGAGCGCGTGATCGCGGCGGTCGCGTCCTTGCTCGACGTGCCGAAATAAAGCCACCACATCGCGAGCGTGCCCAAGAACGTAGCGAGAAGCGCCGAGAGTGTCGGCACATCCCAGACCTCGGCGCGCGCCATGGTGGCGCCGGTCGCAAGCAGTGTCTCGCCCAGCGCAACGATCACGAAAAGCTGGCAACGCTCGGCGAGATGTCCGCCTTCGATCGTCCAGTCGCTCGTCTTAGAGCGTCCGAGGCCCGGTATGGCGAAACCGAACATCGGCGAAACATACTCGCAAGCTACCGCGACTGCCCAAAGAGCCATGCGTGCCTCATGCTCGACGAAGGCGCCGGTGATCCAGAAGACGGCGGCAATTGACACCCAACCCAACATACGCCGGTAGTTGGCCGCAAGCGGATGATCTGGACCCAACTCCCGGACGATATATGCCGTCCGCCCGACCTGGATCGCCACATATGCAAACGCGAAGACCAGCCCGCGCTCGCCGAAGGCGCCCGGAATCGCAGAGGCCATAAGGAGGCCAGCCAGCATGACGGCGAAGATCAGGCCGCGGATGCGCGGTGTCTCCGGGTCGAACCAGTTGGTGACCCAGCAGGTATATTGCCAGCCGAGCCAGACCGCGAACCAGAGGATCAGAGTCTCGATGACGCCCGTGGGGTTCAGATTGGTCAGCAGCTCCTGACTGAGCTGCGTCACCGCGAAGACATAAACGAGGTCGAAGAACAGCTCCTCGAACGTCACCCTCGCATGATGGCCATCGCGGCGCCTCAGAAGTGGATGACTGTGCGGAGCATTGCTGTTGCCGGTTGTGTTGGTCATGCTTGTCCCCATCCTCAGGAGCGTGAAATCTGCCAGATCACCAGGACCGCAAGAATCGTGGGTAGGACGAAAATGACAAGGAGGATCGGCAACTCATCCCGCACCGAGTAGCCCGCATAACTGACACCAACCCAGAGATTGGCGCTCGATATAACAAGCCAGGCGGGAATGAAGAGCTTGGCCGCCGTTGCGAGGCCGGTGGCATCACTACCCCACAGTTTTCCAAACAGCAGGAACACGCCGAGCTGAACGACACCTCCCGCAATAACCATCAGCATGTGCATTTTGTTTCCCCTATCCGTTGGTCTTCATCAGATGCGCACTGCATCTTCGTCGTCAGGCAGGTGCATTTGCCGCCGTTGTCTCCGGTGGACGTAACGGCATCGCGGCCGCTGCAGCGTCGGCCGCCGTGCCGGCTCCGGAACGAACGGTGACGGCGTTGGAAGCAAGCGAAAGACCCGCAGCCCTGAAGGCCGAAAGCAGCCGCTTCATGCCCTCGCGCTTCAGGATACTCGGATTGCCGGGACGCGACGTGAACTTGAAACGAACGACCATCGATGTCTCCGTGACAGTCTGGATTCCCTGCATTTTGAGAGGCACCAGGAACTCAGATCCAAACTCCGGATCTTCCAGCATGGCAAGCCCGACCTTCTTGGCAGTCTTGCGGATCAGCTCGGCGTCCGCGTCCCGCTCGAAGCGCAGTTCGAATTTGATCGTGCCCCAGTCACGACTGTAGTTCGTCACTGAGTTAATCTGGCCGAACGGGATGGTGTGGATTGGACCGTTGTGATGGCGCAGTCGAATGGAGCGGACCGAAATGTGCTCTACGGTGCCCATGAGCCCTCCAGTATCGATGTACTCGCCAATTCGAAACGCATCGTCAGCAATGAAAAAGATGCCGGATACCACGTCCTTTACCAGCGTCTGCGAACCGAAGGACAGGGCCAGGCCGAGAACACCGAAACCGGCAAGCAACGGGGCGACGTTGATGCCGGTTGACGTCAGCACCAGAAGGGCGGCTATGGCAAGGACCGCCCCCAAAGTCAGATTACGGATAACGGGCATGACCGTGGACATGCGGCTGGCCGGTTGCTTGTGCGCTTCGTCTTCGTCCTGTCCCGGAAGGGCGATGGCAGATGTCGGCGCGATCGTATCAAAATACCGCCAGAGACCGCTGCACAGCGTCCAGCTTGCGACAACCGCGAGGCCGAGGCGTTGGAGCCAGACAAACCAGCCCGTCACGACTGCTGTCTCGCCAGACATAAGCGGTTGCCAGAGGATGACGATCAAATGCAATCCGATCAGCCAGACCGCGCCCGAAACAGCGGTGCGAAGTCCCCACAGGAGGGTGGAATGTAGTCCGGCCGCACCGTTACGGGCAAGGTGTCCGAGAAGCGACCATGACCCCAGTGCGATGATCGGAACCGCGATAAGCACAATCTGCGTTGTTCCCGCCGCAAAACTCCACGCGGCGCTGTTGGGCGTACCGGCAACCAGAAAGCCTGCGAACCAAATCGCCAGTGCCGAAACCGCATAGAAATCCGGTAGGATATATCCGGCCATCCGCCGGAAAGTACCCGCATTGGTTCCGGTGAACGCGTTTCTGATATCGCGCCGCCCGGCGATAAACCACCAGAGTTTCAGCAGGGTCAGAACGGTCGACCCGATCAGAAACCAGCCTTCGATGGCACCCTTGTCCAGGGCGCGTGCATCGGCGAGCCTGACAGTTTCGCCAACGAGCGAGCCGATGGCGCCATAGGCGATGAACATCGCAAGATGCCAACGCGGACGTGCAATTCCAATAAGCGGCTCGCCATCCAGAAGTGGTGCAAGAAAAATTCTTCCAAACGCTGTGTACAGCGCCGTCACGGTGGCGATCGTCACCAGACCCGCCGCGATCTGAAAGGACAATGTTCCCCCTTCCAACAAAAGTCGGAGACCAACATAGGCAACTGCGACCAGGATCCCCACGGACACCAGATCCAATGCAAAGCGGCTGATGGTGTCCTTCATTCGACCGGGAAGCGCCAGCCGGTCACCGCGCGGATGGAATTTGCCGGGAAAGATGCGCCGAAACGAAAAGGCACCGAGTGCGCCTGCCGCTATGGCGAGAATAGCAGTCCCCACGTCGGTTAAGCCACTTCGGCCTTCGCCGGCGAGCGTCGTTTCCGTATCTGAAAAAACACCTGCGATCCCTGACGCCCCATTGAGAGCCAGCGTCGCTCCCCGGACAAAAGCGCGCGAAACCCCGCCCAGCGGCCCGGACGCCTGTCCTTCATCGACCGCCGCAACCGGGACGGCAGCCTCGGAAGCTTGGGCTTCCGTTGCATTTTGCCATTCGCCAGCGACGGGTCGCCCCGTCTGCGCAGCAGCGCCCAGCAAACGACCGATCTCCGCATCGCTCTGGCCCTGCCGGAGAATGACCGTGATTGGCCGTTCCTGAGCAAACGCGCCCACCACGGCAAACAGAAGCGTGACCGTGCAGGCGCAGGCGACAAAAACAGCCTTCCACCGCGGATCTCGCCGTTGCGGGCGAAACATCCGTTGATTTTCACCGGACAAATACCCGGCCGCCGCAATAGTGCGTAGGCTCCCCTCCCTCATGAAAACACGCTCGGATTTTTGGTGATACCCTTGCCGGCATAAGGAGGGAAGCCGATCCGCCGGACATAGCTCTTGGTCGCGTCGCTGACGAGATGTACGCACTCGGCATCAAGCGGTGACTGAAGGCAGTTTCTCATTGCGGGTTCCGACGTGAAAGGTTGGTTCCATAGAAACAAGGCGGCAGAGAGTTGCTTCGGCCGCCTTGCGGATCACTTCGTGGTGTAGCCACCGTTCACCAGAATCGTCTGGCCGGTCATCCACCAGCCGTCCGAGACAAGGAAGCGGATAAACGGGACGATATCCTCAATGTCGGTCAAGCCGGTCTTCGAGAAGTTCGACAATGCTGCCGCGGTCTTGTGGTAGGCGACCGCATCCGCACCCTCGGCCGGATAGAAGAAGGGCGTATCCATTGGACCGGGACCGATCGCCGTCACCGAGATGCCCCGCTCACCGAACTCCTTCGATGCCGCTCGCGTAAAATGCTCCACGGGCGCCTTCGTGCCGGCATAGGCAGCATAGAATGGCGTGAAGGCACCAAGCAGCGAGGTCACCACGTTGCAGATCTTCCCGTTGTCGTTGAGGTGCTTGCCGGCCTCCTTGATGAAGAAAAACGCGCTCTTCGAGTTCACCGCGGTCATCTCGTCGTATTCGGCTTCCGAGATCTCGACCATTGGCTTCTTCAGCACTTTGCCGACCGTGTTGATGGCGATGTCGGTGCCTCCCATCGCCGCCTTGGCGTCATTGAACAGTTTTTCGTTCGCGCCGGCCGTGGTGAGGTCGGCCTGAAAGGCAAAGGCTTCGGCGCCCGCTGCCTTGATCGCGGCAACCGTTTCGTCGGCCGCTGACTTCGTGGCGCTGGTGTTGTAGTGAACAGCGACAGCCTTTGCGCCCTGAGCGGCGAGATCGCGCGCGATAAGCCCGCCGAGGTTCTTCGCGCCACCGGCGATGAGAACGGTTTTCCCCCTGATGCTGTGATCGGTCATTTGTGTTATCTCCTTGGGTTTGCCTTGCGACCAACTGCGCGACCGCTTCCTGAAATGCAGAATATCGTCTATGGAATCTTCATAAAGACGGTCGTTCTGACATCACATGTCAGAGATGACGGACAATCGACGGAGTCAGCGTTTTGGACCGTATCGATCTGTTCCGTATCTTCGCCCGCGTCGTCGAGTGCGCCAGCTCCATCCGCGCTGCCGATACGCTCGGGCTGCCACATCGTCCGTATCGGCAGCTGTAATCGAGCTTGAAGGGCGGGTCGGCGCCCGTTTGCTTCATCGCACCACCCGGAAGATCTCTCCGACCCAGGACAGCACGGACCGTCGCAAAACATTTGCTCGTACCGAACCGGTCTCGACCATGGCCCGCATCTGGAGGTCCCCACAGTCCCAGGCGTTTTCGGGGGCGGACAAGCTGACCATATTCACCAACTCCGATTAAGACCTGATGCTCCGACCGCAAACATCTGTGATCCTCATCATCGACAGTTCGTAAAATGCACCGATGAGTAAGTAAGTTACCATTTCACGCGCAAGCCGACCCGTCCCTTGACGGAATAACTGTCGCCGAAGTCATTCAGGCTGGTCTGAACCAGACCTTCACCATAAATCGAGTACTTATCGTCATCCCAGCTATAGGTTCCCCCGACCCCCAGTCCGGCCCAGACACGATCATTGCGGCTGGCGAAGCTCACGCCCTGGACATCGACCCTCGTGCCGTCGAGGAACTCATAGTAGAGATTGCCAATGCCGTAGACGTGGGAGCGGTTGAGCAAGCCCTCGTCATTCTGCCACGCGCTTTCATGGTCGAGGGTCATACCGAGACGACCTTGCAGGCTTTCTCCACGGTCGAGGCTGACACGGGCGCCGAATGTGTCGGTAAACGCGTCGAAGTCGACATTGGAATAGACCAGCTGGGCCTGCGGTGTGACGGACCAGCCTGGATCGATGGCAATGCGCGTGCCGCTTTCCAACGACAGTGTATAGCCAAAACCGTCATTGTTGTCGGTGAGGTTCGTGCGGGCAAGGAGAGAGTTGAGATCGCTCGTGTACCAGGTCATCTGGCCCAGACCGTCCAGGTAGAAGCCATTCTCGCCATACCAGGTCAATGTGCCGCCAAGACCGTAACCGTCCGTGCTGATCTCACCATCGCCGTAAACAGAACTGGTGTCGGTTTTGCCATGGGCGTAATGGACTGTGAACCCGCCAATGAGTTTGCCGCTTTCCGTTTCCGCCAACAGCCCATCAATGCCGGCCTGAAGCTTGAAGACATTCTGGTCGTACTCGGCGGCCGCGGCGGAGAAACGCGGCTCGATGTGGTTATGCGCACCTTCAATGCGACCCCATACACCGTTTCCTTCGATCGCAACGCTTGCGTCTTCGGGAGCGGCATAAGGTGTGCCGACAGAAGTGCCATTACCGGCCCAGAAACGATTACCGACACGTTGCTGCAAGGTTTGGACGCCGTTCAGACCCAGCAATGCCTGAGGATATGCCTCATAGGTCGACACACCAGCCTGATAAAGCGGGGAGGTCGGTGTCGTCGGCGATGTCGGATTGGTCAATTGCGAACGCAAATACCAGTTGCCATCATTCGGTGTCGATGCGTCCCCCTGATAAAGCTGATAGGCGTAGGCGCCTGCAACGACCGCCTGCCTGTCGCCAATTGTGTAATCGCCAATGAGCGAGAAATACCCGTTGGAAGCACCGTTCACTTCGATGATACGGATACCTTCACTGGTCTGCGCACCCGTGCCTCCAACATTGTTGACGCCGACATTTGTCGTGCCCGATGTGTCGCCATTGACGATGACCATATCCGTCTTGGAGTTGTCGTCACCAAGAGCAACATCGAACAGCATCTGTCCGCCATTGCCGTTATAATTTCCACCGATGATGACAACATCGCCGACAGCATCATCTACCGTGGTGATGGTTCCGGCATTGGCCACATCGCCGCTGAACGAATAGACCCCGGTTCCTCCGCCCGTCCCGACGAATGTGGACGTCGAATCAATCGTTATGTTGCCGTCGAAATTGAGCGACGCCATGCCGTCAAGTCTAGACCCGTTGTCCAGGAACACACCGGTCGTTGCTTCATCCGGTTCGCCGACATGCCATACACCGTCATCAATCGACAGACTGGCTCCATCCAGATTGACAACTTCCCAATTGATGATCTTGCCGCCATTAGTCGTCGCCGTCACACCCTTAAGCGTAAGCGTATCGATCATGCCATCGGCAACCGAGGTATCATCACCGCCGTCCAGCACCTGAGAACCATCATACGCCGATGCGCTTACCATAGCTGTATCGGATCCGTCCTGACCGTAGAAGCCTCCCGCCAGAGTGCCGCCCGTCCAGGTGAACGTATCATTGCCTTCATGGTTTGTGACACCGTCGTTGCTTCGAGGGTCGTCTCTGTCGTCACCGACAATATTGCCGGTATAGGTTCCACCAGCCAGATTGAAGGTGTCATCGCCGAGGCCGAGGACCGCATCGCCGGTTACGGTGCCAGCGCTGTTAACCACGACATCGCCGCCGATCGTGTCCGAAGCAATAGGGTTACCCGCGACACCGCCGTCACGAATGGCAATTCCGGACGTTGCCGTGACCGTTGCGGAAGCTGCAATATCGACGGTCGAGCCGTTCGCTGCAATCGTCTGGATACCCGCACCCGCACCGCCACGCACCGCGCCACCGACGCTGACCAGCGAGGTGCCCGTACCCCTGTTCGACGCCAGAATGCCGGTTCTGCCAGCAACAGAACCCGCCGTCTGTCTTACAATCAGATCGGTGGCGCTGCTGGCATTACGCGAATAGACACCGTAGTCACCGGAGGCGATCACATCGCCGGACAGTGTAACCGTTGTTGAGCCGGTTCCCGCATTGTCTGCGAAAACACCATAGGTACCGCCTTTGACCGTTCCGGATGTCTGGCTTACAAAGATACTATCCGCTGTGGCCGCGTTATAAGCGTAAAGTCCAGCGCGTACGATTGCCGTGGCATCGCCGGAACTGATGATCGTCGTTGAGCCGCTTCCCTGGTTATTGGCATACATGCCGAACCAATTGCCGGAGATCGATCCCGCGGTCTGGGTAAGAATGATATCTGTCCCGGCTGTGGAATTGTAGGCATAGACACCAAAGGTGTCGTTATTTGCCGCACCAGCCTGGGTCTGGTTGATGATCCCGGCTGTTGTGATCGATATAGCGCCGGCCGCCCAATTATCGGCGCGGATGCCATGCGTATAACCGGTGATAGTGCTGCCGGCTGCCTGGGTAATCGTGATGCCTGTCGCGTTAGCGAAATTTTGCGCCCATATGCCGTTTTCGGTTGCACCGTCCACATCGCCGCCGACACTAATTGCGGTCGCCCCATATCCACGATTGGTTGTGGAAATTCCGTTATCCGCGCCAAAAATCGTCCCACCCGTCTGGCTAACGGTCAGGTCTGTTGCGAAGCCGTCGTTGGAAACATAGACACCATTACCGATGGTCCCAATCGCCGTGCCTGCGGATGTGACCGTTGTGGGACCTGTACCGGTATTGATGACATAGATACCGTCAATGCCGGTGATGCTACCGTTCGATGTTATTTCAACCGCACCGGAAACATCATTGATCGCCAAAACACCCTGCCCACCAGAGGACGTGATGGAAGACGCATTTCCGTCCGTTATGGCGATCCCTCCGATTGTCTCGACTCTGAGGGCCTCCCCAGAGGTTGACAAACCAAATCCTGGTTGTGTGACAACCGTTACGGGCGCAGAGGAAAAGATAACCGCTGACGGATCGCTACCTGTGGCAGCACCGGAACAGCTCCAGGTTTCAGGGCCAGCAGGATCGCAGCTACCTGCCAGCGATGGCGAAGACGAAATGAGCAGCGATATAAATGTCGCTGCCGAAACGGCCGATAACATTTTAAACGACAGCACCAAACGGGTTTCACAAGGCGCTATGCCACCGACGATCCCCTTATATTTTCCCACTCGGCCGCCACGGACGAGCGTGTTACTTGCTCTCGGATTTGTATAAGAAGTACCGAAGGAATTCTCGATCCCGATAGGGGGATGATTAACGAAAAATGCTGCAGGTGCGATCATTCCTGTCCCCCATTTCATTTCCATTCCCCTCGCTTGAAGCTGAAGAATGCTCCATTGCTGAACCATATCCCCGAATCGGATTCGCCCAATGGTTGCCTCAATGATTGAATTCAACATATTACTAAAATATGATCAACGGTGAACTTGGGGTTGCGTAACCGCTGGAAGACTGGAGAACAACACAGCTGAAATGCCTGCATCCAGCCACCTCACGTATTGTCTGCGGTGTAGCTGATGCGCATCCTTTCCTCTGCAGTGTTAACTATATATGGAACCGCCACTCCAAATTGGTTTCGGTTGTGTTAACCGTTGACAAACTTGGAGATTGGGTACGCTAACGACATGAGCTTCGTGTTCGGGAAATACTGGGAGCGGCTGCTTAAGGAAATCGCGGCCTGCGAAATGGCAATTCGAGAGATCGAAACCGATCTTCGAATCCGGGCAATGTCGAACGACGCCAACGACAGAGAGTTGGGCCTCCTGCGGCGACTAAAAGATGAAAAGGCCGATTTCCTGTATCGTAGCCAAAACCTTAGAGAAGCGTTCATTGCTTTGCTGGGTGAAAACGAAATCGCGATCGAAGGCGTCGATAATGAAGACGAGACGAATAACCTCACCATTCCAGCAAGTGAACTCCAGACCGTCGGAGCACCAGCACAGTTTTGAGCGCATGACCATGACCTTGCTGTCATAGATGCGTCCCTGGCGAATAGCCGTATGCTTCTCCGGCAACATCGCGTGATTGCCCATGATGCGATGAACCCGCTTGAGATCGACAACGGTCTTCCGATCCTCGATGAGTTCGGATACCTTCCGTTCAACGCCTCAGGCGGTGCGCTACTCTTCCACTTGCTGACCAAGCTTTATGAGCGCACCAGCGTCATCATCACTACCGATCTCAGCTTCAGCGAATGGGCTACCGTCTTCGGCGACACCAGGCTCAAAGCGTTACGATTCAAAGCACACTACGAAGCCATCCGCCAACTCAGCGAGAAAAAGCCGGAAATCTTCATTCGAAACCCAAGCCATGACATGTTGGGACCAAACACCTAGCCCACTTGCCGGATGCAATCTCGTCCTTCGTTCTTTGCCTGGTAAAGTGCGCGATCTGCACGTTCCATCAGCGCCGACAGATCCTCCCCTTTGTATGCAACCGCGATCCCAAAGCTCGCCGTTGGGCTCAATTCGTTCGAAAGGATACGGGGCGCCAATTCCTTGAAGGCGAGCCGGGCGGCCTCAGCAAAGATAGGTGCAGCGGCGGTCTGCCTCGGCGCAAGCATTATAGCAAATTCTTCTCCGCCCAAGCGGGCGATGATCGCATCACGAGGAGCCTTATCCCTGAGAACTTCGGAGAACGCTCGAATAACTCTGTCACCGCTGCTATGTCCGAAGCGGTCGTTGATCGACTTGAAGTGATCAAGGTCGCTCATGATCATCGAGACGCGTGCATCAGTGGTCTGCCGCTCCAATGCCTCGACGGCTCGCGCTTCAAATCCACGACGATTCAATAGTCCCGACAACGCATCGACCTGTGCATCCGATTTGATCCTTTCCATCACGTCGCTCGCGATCACCGCAAATATCCCTACTGCTGTCATCGCGGAGATTAGAGCATCCGAGATCGAAACAACCAGCCAATAAGCTCCTTCGAACCCGCCCTCCGCGTTGCCTGAAGCGAGCAAAAACAGGGGACGAAGAAGGAAGCCGACGCACGAAATCATTATCAAGCCAATGAGCACTTGCTCGATCGGGGTGCGATCTGGCAATTTCACCGCATCAAGCAGCATTACCAGACCGACTGCAGCGAGCCCGCAGTTTAGGTAAATAACTCGCAAAAGCAGGCTTTGCTCTACAAACTGATTATAATAGAGCGCACCCAATGCAATTCCAGCTATAGACAACAGTGTGAGATAGCGAGGGCGTTGTCCGCGCCGGCTAGCAAGTCCAATGGACAACAATATCATTGATAACATCAAAAACACGTTTGCCATCAGCCTCAGCACCGGATTCTCCAGCGCAAAAGCAAAGTAGAATATACCAAAACAGAGAGCTCTGATCGCGTAGGAAAGAACAAAGATCCCAATATAGGTAAGGTGCCGGTGGTGGTGCCAAAGCACGAACATGGATGCGCAGAATAGTGCAGGCATGCTCGTATTCAAAAGTCCGATGACGTCTTGATAGCTCATATCTGACCGCACATGGTGCCCCGCCCTTGCACCTGTCTTCACTCGTTAGGTTTGAGATAACACGGCTGATGTAAATACCAGGTAAACTCGCGCGTAAGAGGTCACAAACGTTAACGCAGAGGCTCTTACGATATTCGACTGGGCTGAGCGATCCCAGCCCCACCCTCGACGCAAGGGGAGCAACACAGGCGCGGAAGCTTGCTCCACCGATATCGCAAAAAACTACGCCGCGGACTTGGACACTGCCGCGCGGATGCGAAATCAACGCTACAGGCGATGCCGCTCGATCTCGGAGACGGCGTGGGCAGCAAGTGCAGACAGCGCCCTCTCCGACGCGCCGTCCTGTGCCTGCACAGACATGCCCTGGATTATGGCGCCAACGAAGCGCGCAAGTGAATCAACATCCGTCCCGCACCTCAGCTGCCCCTCATCGATCCCCCGGCTGATACGTGCCCGGATGAGGTTGAGTGTTGTGGCGCGCAAACTGGCGACATGGCGCGCGACCGCCTGGTTTTCTGTCGCACAGGTCAGGACCGCCGTCGAAACCATACATCCATGCGGGCGACCCCGTTCGGTGAACTCCCGCGCCGATTCCCGAAGAACGCGCGTCAGCGCAACCGCGACATCACTTTCTTCGAGTGCGTCGGCGGTCGAGGCGCCAATGTGCTTCTGATACCATGCCAACGCCTCTCGATAGAGATCAGCCTTCGAGTTGAACGCAGCGTAGAGGCTTTGCGGCGTAATGCCCATCCGTGCCGTCAGATCCGCAACGGAGGCGCCTTCGTAGCCCAGCCGCCAGAACGTCTCCGCGGCCTTGGCCAGCGCCTCCTCTCGATCGAAGGCGCGTGGACGGCCGCGGGGTCGACGGCCGGGTTCGCTATTTTTCACAACGGTCACTCTAGAAATATCCTTTCAGCTGCGCTATTACGGAACGATTACTCCGTATATACGAGGTTTGATCAACATGCGCATCCCTCTCGTCGCCGCTGCACTTGCTGCCGCCAGCGCAGCCTTAAGCGAACCTGCAACCGATCCCGCGCTTGAGGTACGCCTCAATTCCGTGATAGATCGGGCGCTTTCCGAAAAACGGGTCGTCGGTGCTGTCGTCCTCGTCGCGAAAGACGGCAAGATCGTCTATCACCGCGCCGCCGGTTATGCCGATCGGGAAGCTGGCGTCGAAATGCGAGAGGACGCGATCTTCCGGCTGGCCTCTATTACCAAGCCTTTCGTGACTGCAGCCGCCATGCGGCTGGTCGAGGAAGGCAAGCTCGACCTCGACGCACCGGTGACGCGCTGGCTGCCCGATTTCCGCCCGGCGTTGTCGGACGGTTCAGCTCCGGAAATTACAGTCCGCCACCTTCTGACCCACACATCGGGGCTGGGCTATGCGTTCCTCGAACCTGCGGGCGGACCATATCACAAGCTGAACATCTCCGACGGGCTCGATCAGCCGGGCCTTTCGCTGGAGGAGAACTTGAACCGTCTGTCGGCCGCTCCGTTGAATTTTGTACCCGGCACAGGTTGGCGATATTCGCTCGGCATCGATGTTGTGGGCGGTGTGCTCGAAAAAATCGAAGGGCGTAGCCTCTCTGAAATCATTCGCGACAAGATAACAATACCGCTCGGCATCAACGATACAGATTTCTCTGTGCGTGACGCCTCTCGGCTTGCCAAAGCCTATGCGGATGGCAGTCCCGAGCCGGTACCGATGACTGACGGAATAGCCGTTCCGATCATGGGGCTTGCCGCGACTTTCGCGCCGTCCCGGATTCTCAATGCCAAATCTTATCAATCGGGCGGTGCGGGCATGGCTGGCTCGGCAAGCGACGTTCTGCACTTTCTCGAAGCAATTCGTACCGGCGGCGCGCCGATCCTGAAGACTGAGACAGTCGAGACGATGCTCAAGGATCAGGTCGGACCGCAGGCTGAAACCCAAGGCCTTGGCTGGGGCTTCGGATATGGTTGGGCGGTGCTTGACGACCCGACACTGACAGCCACACCTCAGGCAACCGGCACGCTGCAATGGGGAGGAGCCTACGGCCACTACTGGTTCATCGATCGCAAGAACGGCTTGTCAGTGATTGCGCTGACAAATACCGCATTCGAGGGCATGGCCGGAGCGTTTCCCACTCGCGTGAGAGACGCCGTCTACGAATAGTATCGAAGCATATTGAGGCGGATCCGTAGTAATACGTCGCGCTTGGTGAGACAGAAGACGCAGTGTCCCTCCACGACGGCTGCGATATCTTGTCATCCCTAAGCCAGCACGTCCTCGGCTGCTTCGTAAAAGCGCTGGCGTCAACGCGGCCGACAATAGAAATTCCCGGTGTGTCAGCAATTTGGAAAAACTCCCTATGTGACAACGGCGCATAACCACCGCGTCAATCTCCTATCTCTAATGTCGATAGTTCTCGCCGTCGCTGCTGCTGGTGACAACCAACTTCTCTTGGGGCGATTTTACAGTTGCCTTCGTTGGCTGTGTGCTGGGCATTACATTCCTCGGGTCCGCTCTCTCGGTTTCCTGCTTGTCAGAACCTTCTGGTGGGAGAGAACAATGCTGATCTTGGCGTCGATCCTGTTAGGCGTTCCCGAACTCGTGTCGTCGCTCGCAGGACTGCTTTTGGCCGTTCCTGTATTGGGGCGGCAATTCACCGCCGCCAGACAGGCAAAGGCGTGAGAGTTGAGCGTCATCGTTTCTCTGCGGGGAGCCAAGGATGGCCGATTATCGTTAACCGTCGGTTAATCCGCCAAAGTAGTGCTAAGTGATGCGGCGAGCTTGCTCAACAATCTCGACGGCTTCCATCGCCTTATCGGCTTGCTACGCAGCTATCAGCGCCCTGTTTTGCGCACTCATACCGAAGAAAACAAATGGACGGGTACACGGGCATAGCACGCCGGCACTTTCTCTCATTAGTCAGGGTAGAGTCTCCCGGCGGCTCATATACGGGTCTACATAGAGGGCGCATGACGTTTGAACGCTTTCCCCTCGGCGGCACCTGTTGCATGCGGCGGGGCGGATTTCAGAACTTTAAATGACGAAGGGACAGGCATGTACCTCTCCCTCGCTTTTAGTCTCCTGTCGCTCCAACCGGAGGAAGGATCGAGTTTTGGGCAAATCTGGTACTCGGGAAGATGATTCCGAGCACGAGCAAGTAGACGATGTAGGCAATCAAAAAAGCAACGAGAATGCCGAGGAAGGCGTAAAAACTACTGACGCTGTCTCACTCGTCTTCCATTCATAGAACAAATGCCGGCTGATCCCGAGTCCCTGCGAAACCCTTTAACCCCATACCGGACGCATAAAGGACCTCTCGTAGCTGACGATGCTACGATTGCGCTTGTCCAATTCATAAGCTGCGATGCACTCGGGGTCAGACGCCATCCTGATCCGATAGTCCTCGTAGGCAGCAAGACTTGGGAAGCTGAACAGAGCCAGCGCAATATTGTTGGCACCCTCGCTCGGCAGAAAATATCCATGATGCATCCCGCCCATGCGATTGACGATCGGGATCCAGAGCCGTGCATACTCCTCGAACGCGGAAAGCTTGTGCGGGTCAATGATGTATCTGAGGTAACAGGTAATCAATCAAGAAACTCCTTCGACAATGTATTCGCGTTAGGCATGCGCCTCCCTGCTTTTGGGCCCGTCGTCTGCGAAGAGCAAGTTCGAAATCGAGTTGCCGATTGTCGCTCCAGCACCGTCTTGACAAGACATGCGGAGGGCCTTGCGCAAGATTGCGGCGCTGTGGGCTGAGATCCGAACCGTCGCAGAAGTTTGTGTCCCGGCGCTCCAGGACAGTTTTTAAAGCTTCGCGGTTGACACGCGTCAGGGCATAAAATATATCAAATACGAATCTAATATCTCAGTTTGGTAACTTATATGTCTGAATTCATGGAATTCCCTTCTCTCCCCCTCTCCGAACTCGTTACACCACGGGAGCTGCCGGCCGATGGAACAATGACCAATCGAATTCATGCACTGCTTCGAAAACTGATCGTTGAGGTGAAGTTGCTTCCAGGACGCGCGCTCTCGGAAAAAGAAATTGCAACGTTACTACAGGTCAGCAAGACGCCCGTCCGCGAGGCTATCATCAGGCTTGCGGAAGAAGGATTTGTTACGGTCGTACCACAAGGCGGCACCTATATTTCGCCGATTGACGTGCAGCGCTACATGGAAGCCTGCTTCATTCGCTTCAAGCTAGAGGAAGGCGCTGTCATCGAGGCGACGAAGCGTCATTCCATTGAAGATATCGCACGCCTGAAAACCTGCATATCTCGGCAACGCACTGCGGCGGAAGACGAGCAGTTCACCGACTTTTTCCTGCTGGATGAAGAGTTCCACCGCACGATCTTTGCAGCCGCTCGCCTTCCGGGCGCGTGGAGCGTCGTCAATCAGGCCAAAGGTGAAATGGACCGGATGCGCCACCTAAAGCGCGTTTTTGCGGTCCGCCGCACCGAAAAGGTGATCGAGGAGCACGAAGCGATCGTTAGCGCGATCGAGTCGGGCGATGTCGAGGCGGCACGCGAAGCCGTCCAGCGCCATCTCGGATCTCTCGAAACCAAGATAGCAGAACTGTCCAAAAACCCGAAGATCTGGACTTTCATCGAGCAGGTCAACACGCGCGTTACGAGGAAGCGCATTTCACGGGGGTCGAAGACGCCTGACTGAACATTCAAGGCTTTTGAGGAGGGGCCTTTCATGTCTGCAGTTCAAATCAACGATGTCGTCAAGCGCTATGGCGCCCTCGAAGTCGTTCACAGTATCAATCTTTCCATACAGCCGCAGGAATTCGTTGTACTCGTTGGTCCCTCGGGATGCGGGAAATCCACCACGTTGCGGATGCTCGCGGGGCTGGAAGACATTTCAGACGGCACGGTTTCAATGGACGGCCGGGTGGTCAACAAGGTCGCCCCCAAAGACCGCGATGTCGCCATGGTGTTCCAGAACTACGCGCTCTACCCCCATCTGAGCGTGGCTGAGAACATCGCCTTCGGCCTGCGCGTCAGGGGCGAGAAGCGCTCCGCTGTTGACAAAGCCGTTGCGGAAGCCGCACAGATATTGGGACTTACCGAATATCTGGCCCGCAAGCCGGCCGATCTTTCCGGCGGCCAACGCCAGCGCGTCGCCATGGGCCGCGCCATCGTGCGCCGACCAAAAATCTTCCTGTTCGACGAGCCGCTCTCGAACCTCGACGCCAAGTTGCGCACCCACATGCGCGCCGAGATCAAGCTGCTGCACAAGCGAATGCATGCCACCAGCATCTATGTCACCCACGACCAGGTGGAGGCCATGACGCTCGCTGACCGCATCGTCATCATGAATGGCGGCCATATCGAACAGGTCGGCGCGCCGATGGAGGTGTTTCTCGAGCCGGCAAACATCTTCGTCGCGAGCTTCATTGGCTCGCCACCGATGAACCTTCTCGATGGAACCATCGAAAAGCAGGATGGGACGATGAAGGTCAAGCTCACGGGCAGCTCCGGGCAGCGATTCAGCATTCCCGATGCCTTCGCGAAGTACGCAACCGAAGGACAGGCCGTCAAGCTCGGCCTGCGGCCGGAAATCATGTCGGTGGAAGATGGCGATGGCCGCGAGGTTCTCAATTGCAGCATCGACCTTGTGGAGCCTTTGGGCGCTGAAGCGCTGTTGCATGGAACGGCCGATGGCCAGCCATTTATCGCCAAAGCCGAAACGCTCTATGGCGACCATGCCCTCAATGGCGTCAGCCGGCTTTCCATCGATACCGCACGAGTCCACGTCTTTGATGCGGCGACTGGAAGATCGCTCAAAGTCCGGGGTGGAGCGCAGCCATGAAACGGGATTTTCAAGGGCGCCTTCACGACCTTCAGGAAGACATGCGCCGCGACTGGCAGCTCTACCTCCTGCTGGCGCCAATGCTCATCTGGTTTGCGGTTTTCCTCTACAAACCCATGTACGGGCTGGTCATCGCATTCCAGGATTTCTCGATCTTCCGCGGCATCGAAAAAAGCCCCTGGGTCGGTTTTGCGAATTTCGCGGAACTCTTCCACAACGACATGTTCGTGCGCTCCTTCTGGAACACCATCACCATCAGCAGCTTCGGCCTGATCTTCGCCTTCCCGGTGCCAATCATTCTGGCCCTGATGTTCAACGAGGTTCAGAGCGGCATTGCCCGTAGCTGGGCTCAGACTGTCGTTTACCTACCGCACTTCATTTCTGTGGTGATCGTCGCCGGCATCGTCATCAATTTCCTCTCGCCCTCGATCGGCATCGTCAATCTCATGCTGAAAGGCTTGGGGTTTGAGCCGATCTATTTCCTGACCCAGCCGGAATGGTTCCGTCCCGTCTATATCGGCTCATCGGTCTGGAAGGAGGCAGGCTTCGAATCCATCGTCTATCTCGCCGCCATCGCCGGCGTGAGCCCGACGCTTTACGAGTCCGCCCGGGTGGATGGCGCGTCGCGCTGGCAGATGATGTGGCGTATCACCCTGCCCTGCATCCTGCCGACGATCGTGATCATGCTGATCATCCGGATCGGCAATCTCGTCGAAGTCGGGTTCGAATATATCATCCTGCTCTATCGCCCATCCACCTACGAGACGGCGGACGTCGTTTCCACCTTCATCTACCGCACCGGCCTCCAGGGCACCCAATACGATCTGGCGACTGCCGCCGGCCTGTTCAACGCGGTCATCGCCTTCGTCCTCGTTTATTCGGCAAATCGCATCAGCCGAAAAGTCTCGTCGACATCGCTGTGGTGAGGAGCTGAAACATGGCAAACTTCAATCTTTATTCCCGTGGCGACAGGATTTTCGGCCGGGTAAACGCCATTCTTCTTGGCCTGTTCGTCCTGTCGACGCTCTATCCCTTTCTCTATGTGTTGTCGGTCTCGCTCTCCTCGGGGGCTGCGGTCACGGCTGGCCGCGTCACGCTCTGGCCGGTCGACGTTACGCTTGCCGCCTATGACCGTGTCTTGTCCGACAGGATGTTCTGGGTCGCCTATGGCAACACCTTCATCTACACGTTCGGCGGCACGCTCATGAGCCTGCTCATCATGATCCCCGGGGCTTATGCCCTTTCGCGCAAACGCCTGCGTGGCCGCACCTTCTTCAACGTCGCCATCGCGTTTACGCTCTGGTTCAACGCCGGTATGATCCCGTTCTTCCTGAATATGCGCGATCTCGGGCTTCTCGACAGCCGTTTCGGCATCATCCTCGGTTTCGCGGCCAATGCCTTTAACGTCATCCTGCTGCGCAATTTTTTCGAAGCCGTACCGAAATCCTTCGAAGAAGCCGCCAAGATGGATGGCGCCAGCGAATTGCAACTGCTGTGGAAGGTGTTCATTCCGCTGTCGAAGCCCGCAATCGTCACGGTCGCGCTGTTCTGCATCGTGTCGCGCTGGAACGGTTATTTCTGGGCCATGGTGCTGCTGCGCGGCGAGGAGAAGATTCCGCTTCAGGTCTATCTGAAGCGCATCATCGTTGATCTCAACTCCAACGACGAATTCGCCTCGAGCCTGCTCACCGCCCATTATTCGTTCGAGACGGTGACATCAGCGATCATGATCGCGTCCATCATTCCCGTCCTCATCATTTACCCCTACGCGCAGAAGTATTTCACCAAAGGAATTCTGCTGGGCGGAGTCAAAGAGTAGCAGCACAAGGGAGGACAACCTGTGAGAGCACTACGAAAAGGCGCGCCCCTACTGGCGTTGATGACAGCCGTATCCCTGGCCTTGCCGGTATCGGCGCAGGATTCAGGTAAGATCACCGAAGACCCACTGGAACTGACCATCCATTTCCACTTCCGCGACAAATACGTTTATTCGGAAAAATGGCCAGTGGAGCAAAAGGCCGCGGAAATCACCAATATTCACGTCCGCAACGTGGCGTCGCTGGCAACCACCAGCAGTCGCGACGCCTTCAATCTTCTGATCGCCTCCGGCAATCTTCCCGATATCGTTGGCGGCGACGCCACCGGCGGTTTGAAGGAAGACTTCATCCGTTACGGGCTGGAGGGCGCGTTCATTCCGCTCGATGAGCTGATCGAGGACAACGCCCCCAATCTCAAGGCGTTTTTCGACAGCCACAAGGAAATCCGCAACGCCATCTCCGGACCGGACGGCAAGCTTTATTTCATTCCTTATGTGCCTGATGGTAAGTTCTCGCGCGGCTGGTTCATCCGCCAGGACTGGCTCGACAAGCTTGGCCTGAAGCAGCCGGAAACACCGGAAGAGGTCTACGAGGTTCTGAAAGCCTTTCGCGACAAAGACCCGAACGGCAACGGCCTCAAGGATGAGGTGCCTTATTTTGCCCGCGAGGAAATCGATGCCGTCCGCCTCATCAATCTGTGGAACGCACGCGTTTCGGGATCGGAGCGTTATGGCGACTTTGCCGTCTATGACGGAAAACTGCGTCACCCCTGGGCGGAACAAAACTACAAGACCGGCATTTCCAATGTCGCCAAGTGGTACAAGGAAGGCCTGATCGACAAGGAGATATTCACCCGCGGCGCCCGCTCGCGCGAATATCTGCTGGGCAACAATCTCGGCGGCATGACACATGACTGGTTCGCCAGCACCTCGACCTACAATGACGCCCTGTCGCCGAAGATCAAGGGCTTTGCGCTGAAGCCCATGCTTCCACCCAAGACCGTCTCGGGCCAACGCTTCGAGGATTCGCGTCGCCTGCGTGTCCAGCCCGTCGGCTGGGCGATTTCGGCGACCAATGAACACCCGCTCGAAACCATCAAATATTTCGACTTCTGGTTCTCGCAACAGGGCCGCATCCTGTCGAATTTCGGTGTCGAGGGCCTCACCTACGAAATGGTCGACGGCAAACCGCAGTTCAAGAAGGAAATTCTCGACAACAAGGATCCGGTCAATGCCCAGCTATGGGCAGTCGGTGCGGCAATCCCGCGCGGATACTGGATGGATTACGAATATGAGCGCCAGTGGACGAACGAGATCGCGCTTGAAGGCATCGACCTGTACGAGAAGTGCAACTGCCTCAAGGACGAGTTCATGGGCGTTTCCCTGAACGCCGAGGAAAAGGCGACTTTCGACCGCTACTGGCCGAGCATCCTCACCTACATGACCGAGATGCAGCAGACGTGGATTCTCGGCGCGCAGGACGTCGATACCGGCTGGGAGGCCTACAAAAAGCGCCTTACCGCCCTTGGTTACGACGAGGTGATCAAGATGATGCAATCGGCCTATGACCGCCAGTACAAGGCGGCGCAATAAACCCTTCGACCATGATGGCGGCTTTATCGCCGCCATCCTTTCCCATCTGTTTTCATAGGAGTTAGAGCGCAATGCGTCCCTCTGCCCCGGCTATTTCCAGACAGACACTTCTCGATGAACCCCGCCCGGGCTCATTGACCATTGGCTACGAGCCGAGCGAAGATGCCCAACCGACGGAGAACCCTCCGCGTTTTTCATGGCTGCCCGATATCGATGACGGCGCGCGTTACGTGCTGCGCATTTCGACCGATCCCGGCTTTGCGGACAAAAAAACGCTCGTCTTCGAAGATCTCGCCTGGAATTTCTTCACACCGGATGAAGCGCTACCGGAGGGCCACTATCACTGGTGTTATGCACTTTGGGATCAGAAATCCGCAACCGCGCATTCCAACTGGAGCATCGTGCGCAGTTTCGAGATCCGTGCCGCACTGCCGAAAACACCGCTGCCCGGCAGGTCTGCCCGCCACGCCGCCGCGCAAACCAACCACCCTCGGCTGTGGCTAAACTCCGAGCAGTTGAGTGCCTTCACCGACGCCGTAGCAAATGACACAAACCATTGCGGCTGGGCAGAATTTTACGAAAAATCGGTCGAACCGTGGGTCGACCGGCCGGTCATGCCGGAACCACAGCCTTATCCCAACAATATGCGTGTCGCTACGCTCTGGCGGCAAATGTATATAGATTGCCAGGAAGTGATCTACGCGATCCGGCATCTGGCCATTGCCGGGCGCGTGCTTGGACGCGACGATCTTCTCGATGCGTCTCGCAAATGGCTGCTGGCGGTTGCCGCCTGGGACGCGAAGGGTGCCACCTCCCGCGCCTATAATGACGAGGCAGCGTTCCGCGTCGTCGTCGCACTCGCCTGGGGGTATGACTGGCTTTACGATCATCTGAACGAAGACGAGCGCAAGACCGTGCGGTCTGTTCTTCTCGAACGGACGCGGGAAATTGCCGACCATGTCATCGCGCACGCCCGCATTCACGTCTTTCCCTATGACAGCCATGCGGTGCGCTCGCTTTCGGCCGTACTGACACCGGCCTGCATCGCGCTTCAGGGCGACAGCGATGAAGCCGGAGAATGGCTCGACTATACCGTCGAATTCCTTGCTACTCTCTATTCTCCATGGGCCGGAACCGACGGCGGCTGGGCGGAAGGTCCGCATTACTGGATGACAGGCATGGCCTATCTCATCGAGGCGGCCAACCTGATCCGTTCCTATATCGGTTACGACCTTTATCAACGGCCGTTTTTCCGGAATACCGGCCGCTTCCCGCTTTACACCAAAGCGCCCGGAACCCGTCGTGCCAACTTCGGCGACGACTCCACGCTCGGCGATCTTCCCGGCCTAAAACTCGGCTACAACGTCCGGCAGTTCGCCGGCGTCACCGGCAATGGCCATTACCAATGGTATTTCGATCACATCAAGACTGATGCGACGGGCACAGAAATGGCCTTTTACAATTACGGCTGGTGGGATCTGAAGTTCGACGATCTCGTCTATCGTCACGATTACCCGCAGGTGGACGCCGTGTCACCTGCCAACCTGCCGGCACTCGCCGTTTTCGATGACATCGGCTGGGCCACCATCCAGAAACATATGGAAGACCCGGAACGGCATCTGCAGTTCGTCTTCAAATCCAGCCCCTATGGCTCGCTCAGCCATAGCCACGGCGACCAGAACGCCTTTGTGCTTTATGCCCATGGCGAGGATCTGGTGATTCAGTCCGGATACTACGTGGCGTTCAATTCGCAGATGCATTTGAACTGGCGGCGTCAGACACGGTCGAAAAACGCCGTTCTGATCGGCGGAAAAGGCCAATATGCGGAAAAGGACAAGGCCCTTGCCCGCCGCGCCGCAGGCCGCATCGTCACGGTCGAGGAAAAACCCGGACATGTTCGTATCGTGGGCGATGCGACCGCCGCCTATGAGGTTGCAAACCCGCTGGTTCAAAAGGTGCTGCGCGAGACCCACTTCGTCAATGACAGCTATTTCGTGATTGTCGACGAAGTCGAATGTTCTGAACCCCAGGAACTGCAATGGCTTTGCCATACACTTGGAGCGCCGCAGACCGGCAAGTCAAGCTTCCGCTACAATGGCCAAAAAGCGGGCTTCTACGGACAGTTCGTTTACTCTTCGGGCGGCACGCCGCAAATTGCCGCCGTGGAAGGTTTTCCCGATATCGACCCCAAAGAATTCGAAGGGCTCGATATTCACCACCATGTCTGCGCCACGGTTCCGGCCGCCAGCCGACATCGCCTTGTCACGCTTCTGGTGCCTTACAGCCTGAAGGAACCCAAGCGAATTTTCAGCTTCATCGATGATCAGGGTTTTTCCACTGACATCTACTTCAGCGATGTCGATGACGAGCGTTTCAAGCTCTCCCTTCCCAAGCAGTTCTAACATACGAGGTTTTCCAATGCAGCGTTTTACCAACAGGACCGTTGTTGTCGCCGGAGCCGGTCGGGATATCGGCCGGGCATGCGCCATCCGTTTCGCACAGGAGGGCGCCAATGTCGTTCTTACCTATAACGGCGCGGCAGAGGGTGCGGCCACAGCTGTTTCCGAAATCAAAAAACTTGGCCGCTCTGCTCTGGCGATCAAGGCAGATCTCACAAACGCCGCCGAAGTCGAGGCTGCGATTTCTGCGGCTGCCGACAAGTTTGGAGAGATCCACGGCCTCGTCCATGTTGCCGGCGGCTTAATTGCCCGCAAGGCAATTGCAGATATGGACGAGGCATTCTGGCATCAGGTTCTCGACGTCAATCTGACATCGCTGTTCCTGACGGCCAAGGCCGCATTGCCGAAAATGGCCAAAGGCGGTGCGATCGTCACTTTCTCGTCGCAGGCTGGCCGTGATGGCGGTGGCCCGGGCGCTCTTGCCTACGCCACCTCCAAGGGCGCCGTGATGACCTTCACCCGCGGACTTGCCAAGGAAGTCGGCCCTGATATCCGCGTCAATGCCGTTTGCCCAGGCATGATCTCCACCACCTTCCACGACACCTTCACCAAGCCGGAGGTGCGCGAACGGGTGGCCGGCGCGACGTCGCTCAAGCGCGAAGGGTCGAGCGAAGACGTTGCCGGTCTGGTAGCCTTCCTTGCATCTGACGATGCCGCCTATGTCACCGGCGCCTGCTACGACATCAATGGCGGCGTCCTATTCTCCTGATGATCTGGATCGCCTCATGTCGGTAACGCTCCCCCGGGCTGGCCGGATTGCCATTCTCGGCACCTCGCTCGTCCAGCAGAACCATATTGGTGACGCCAGCTCGCTTGCCACATCGGCACGCGGCTGGATGAGCTGGGCCGAGGTTCTGTCGCACGGCAGGCTTTGCTGCCCAGTCCATCACGATCCTTCCGCATCGCCCGGCTGGGAGCCGAGCAACCGGCCGGGCATCAGCCGCTTCTTTTCCGGTCTCAATTTCGGAGTTTCCGGCCAAAAGGCGGTCGAGATCGAACGCCGGCTGCCGCGGTTGCTGCAATCGGATTTCGATCTGATCATCCTCGACGCCGGCACCAACGACATGATGGTGGAAACGCGCCAGACGATTGCCGACACGCGGGCAAGGATCGCCTCAGTCCTGCTCGCCGCCGGAAAGACCGTCATTTTGCTTCCCATTCTGGCGCGAAGCACTGGAAAATGGCCGGCGGGCGGCCCAGAACGGGCAAAGGCGCACTGGATCAACCGGCAGAGCATCGAATTTGCAGCTAACAACGCCAATTGTCATGTCTTCGACTGGAACGCGGCGTGGATCGATCCTGACAGCGAATTCGGCGAGCCATATCCTGGCTATTCCGATGACGGAACCCATTTTTCCGTGCCCGGCGCCTTTGCAGTCGGGCAAGTGCTGGCGAACTATCTCGAAACGATCGTGCCACATGCGCCGGCCCGGCTCCTGTCAAAGGACGATCGCTTTGATCCGGTAAACAATCCAGCCGGCAATCTTGCATCGGATCTCTTGGCCCGAACCGTCACCGAAACGGGTGAGCAGAACCATCGTCTCGGCGGGCAGCTTGTCCACCCCGGCGCGGGCGTTTGGGTGGAAGCAATCTGCGATGTGGAGGTACCGGCGCATGATGGTGTCCTTGGAATATCGCTGCGACTGAGAGATGTCGCAGCCGAAGGACAGGCGATGACAGCGCTGGCGCCGTTCCGTGCCGATGACGGTAGGCTCTTTTCATTTCCATCCAGACAGTGGAATGGCGCGTTGAGGACCCCTCCCCTGAAACTACGGCCGGGCAAAACACCGCCAGAACTTTTTCTCGATGTGATCCTGCAACCCGGTTCTCAACCGATCGAGATCGATGTTTCCGGCATCGATATCCACCCCATTTCAAATCCGGTGCGCGCATGACACATTCTCAGGACAAACCACGCCTGCTGATCGCCATGCGCAGCGAGCTTCCAGAAGGGTTCTTCGGTCCGCGAGAATGGGCAAGGCTGAATGCCGTAACACACATCATTCCGGGTTTTCCCTATACGGATTTCGACACGGCTGATGGTACCGAAGCTCTCGCCGAAGCTGACATTCTGCTCGCTGCCTGGGGTACGCCATCCCTCACACGCGAACGCCTTGCGCGCGCGCCACGGCTGAAAATGTTGGCCTATGCGGCATCATCGGTGCGTAGGGTGGCGCCCGCAGAATTCTGGGAGACGTCGGATGTCCTTGTCACGACAGCGGCTTCCGCCATGGCTGTGCCGGTTGCCGAATTCACCTATGCGGCAATCATCATGTGCAACAAGGATGTATTTCGGCTGCGGGATGAACACAGGGCAGAGCGCGGCACCGGCGTTTTTGGCAGCAGGCGCGGCAGAAGCCTCCCCTATCTCGGCAATCATGCCCGCAAGGTCGGCATTGTCGGCGCTTCGCGCATCGGGCGACTGGTGATGGAGATGCTGGCGCGCGGGAAATTCGAGATTGTCGTCTACGATCCCTTTCTCTCAGCAGAAGAAGCAGCCTCCCTCGGCGCGAGGAAAACGGAGTTGGACGAACTTCTGGCATGGTCCGATGTGGTCTCGCTGCACGCGCCGATCCTGCCGGAAACGCACCATATGATAGGCGCCCGCGAACTGGCGCTGATGACCGACCATGCCGTCTTCATCAATACGGCAAGGGGCTGGCTAGTCGACCACGATGCATTGCTGGCCGAGGCGTTTTCCGGGCGGTTGCGCATCCTTATTGACACGCCGGAACCCGAGCCCCTGCCAACAGACAGCCCGTTTTACGATTTGCCCAATGTCGTGCTCACCCCCCATATAGCTGGCGCACTGGGCAATGAATTGCGCGCACTTTCCAATCTGACCATTACCGAGATTGAACGCTTCGTCACGGGACTTCCGCCGCTCCACCCCGTCCATAAGCAGGATATGGAGCGTATGGCATGAGTGGTTCCGATTATTGCTTTTCGACCCTCGGCTGCTCCGAACTTAACCTGCATGAGACGGCCGATCTGGCAGAGCGCCATGGCATAACAAGCATCGAATTACGCGCATTATCAGGCACCATCGACCTCATAGCCGCACTCACTGCCGAATTTGGCACACCTGCCCGATTTGCCGTCTTCCTGAGCGAACGTAACCTCAGGGTTGCCGCTCTTAATACATCCTTACGGTTATTCGGGAGCGATAGTCTCTCCGAGATTGAGCCCTTCATCGACTGGGCAGAGGCTGCCAACGTCGCCAATCTGCGGATATTCGACGGCGGCAAGAAAATTGGGGCAGAAGATTTGGACCGTTCAGCGGCACTGCTGGACGATTGGCACGCTGTTAGACAGACAGGTGGACTGAACGTCGACCTGATGATCGAAACCCATGATGCGCTTTCGGAATTCGGACAGCTTCTCACCTTCGTCAAGCAGGTGCCGGCCGCCCGGATATTGTGGGATACCCACCACACCTGGGCAAAAGGCTCCGATCTCAAAATGGTTTGGCGTGAGATCGAAAGAAACGTCGTGCATCTGCACGTCAAGGACAGCAGGATGGATAGCGACGGAGAACGGCGCTATCTGATGCCAGGGCAAGGCGATTTTCCCATCGCAGAGTTGCTTTCACTTCTTCAGCCGGATGAACGGCAAATCCCTCTCAGTCTGGAATGGGAACGCCACTGGCATCCCCAACTGCCACCGCTCGAAGATGCGCTCAAGGCTGCGCACAGTTGGTGGCGACAAGGAGTCACCTGATGCGCATAGCCGAAATTCACCTCACACCGGTCGCCATCCCCGATAGGCCACTTTTGAATTGCAAAGGTGTCCATCAGCCCTATGCACTGCGCACGGTCATTGAGGTCATATGCGATGATGGTACGGTTGGTCTCGGGGAAAGTTACGGCAGTATCAAAGCGCTGGAAGGGCTGCGACGCGTTGCTCCGGCACTCATCGGACTGGATCCATTTCATCTGCACGAACTGAAGTCCCGAATCATAGCCGCCTTGCCGGGCGGTGGCGGTATCAATGCCAAATCAGCCGTTGCCGATCACAAGCTGACAGATGTGGTTGCATCTGCCTTTGAAGTTCCCTGTCTTGACATTCAGGGCAAGCTCCTCGGTCGCCCGGTATGCGACCTCCTCGGCGGTGCTGTTCGGACCAATGTACCATTCAGCGCCTATCTGTTTTTCAAGTTTGCGGGGCATATCGGAGAGGCGCCGGACGAATGGGGAGAGGTCCTGACACCTGACCAGATGGTTGGGGAAGCGCGCAGAATGGTCGAGAGCCACGGCTTCCAATCGCTGAAGCTCAAGGGCGGCGTACTCCATCCCGACCTTGAAATCGAAACTATGCTGAAGCTTCGGGAAGCCTTTCCGCGTCATCCTTTGCGCATTGACCCGAATGGAGGCTGGACGGTCGAGACTGCGATCCATGTCGCGCGCAAGCTTGAGCACGTTCTGGAGTATCTGGAAGACCCGGTCCTGGGCATGGACCACATGGCGCAAGTGGCCGCCGCAACCTCAATTCCTCTCGCGACAAACATGATCGTGCTGGAATTCGATCACATTGCCGCGGCCTTTAAAAAAAGGGCGGTAAAGATAGTGCTTTCCGATCATCACTACTGGGGCGGCCTTCGCGCCGCATCCCATCTTGCAAAAATCTGCGAGGTGCTGGACCTGGGTCTTTCGATGCATTCCAACTCACATCTTGGCATCACACTCGCGGCGATGGTCCACGCCGCAGCTGCGACACCAAATCTCACCTTCGACTGCGACACCCACTACCCTTGGACGGCTACAGACATAATCGAGGGGACGCCCTTCACGTTCCGCGACGGGAAGCTCGGTTTGCCAACAAAACCAGGACTTGGCGTATCACTGGACCGGAACAAACTCGCGTGTCTTGCGGCACTTTATGACGAATGCAGTCTGAAGGAACGCGACGACACGGCTTACATGAAGCTTTTTGATCCCGATTACACAAGACTCGTGCCGCGTTGGTGAGGTTGTGTAAGTCTCCCGAAGTCACCGCACTCCGGCCATTCTGGCGTCCAAGACGCTTTCCGTTGCATCCACATGGGGTAAGCCATACCCCTTCGGATTCGGACATGATTTGGAAGGTGGCTGTTCCCCGATAAGATGAGGTACGGGCTCTCGACTGGACGCCGGGCCCAGCATCAAAGGAGAACGGCCATGGAAGAGTATATCGGCCTCAATGTATCTATGAAAGAGACTGCAGTCGCGATCCGCCGGGATGGTGTGCGTGTCTGGCACGGGAAATACGCATCAGATCCTCACGCCATTGCCGAACTGGTCCGTAAACGGGCACCGATAGTGAACCGCGTGGTGTTTGAAACAGGGCCGCTCTCGGTGTTGTTCTATCATGCATGCGCTTCGAGCCGAGGGCCTGCGTGTCATCTGCATTGATGCGCGACACGCTAAAGCGGCTCTCGACATGGCGACGAACAAAACGGACGCGAACGACGCCGATGGGCTGGCCCGTCTGGCGGAAGTGGGATTCTTTCGCGAAGTCCGTGTGAAGGGGTTCGACAGCATGTTAGCGCGCACGCTTGTCGCGGCCCGCACCTTGGTGGCCGCCAAAATCGACTTCCGTGTATTCCTCAGACATGAACGACGATTCCTCGATAATCCTTTGGCTCGGCCAGACGGAATGCTAACATTAAAGCTCTGTTGAAGGTCAAGCGCCGAAACGGCCCTTGACGGCGAAGGCCTCCAAGGAGGCGCAGGAGTTTGCCACGCAGTGGCTATCGACCTACAACAACGAACGTCCCAATATGGGCATCGGCGGCATCACGCCCGCACAGAAACTGAAAATGGCCGCGTGAATTCTACCGCGGAGCCCCGTTGAAAACGGGGGGATTACCGCACGAGCACTGAGCGACGATCTTCGATTACGGGTATTGAAAGCGTCTGCGGCGGGTATGCCTGCACGGCAGGCCGCCGCCCGGTTCGGGGTTGGGATTTCGACGGCGATCCGGTGGATCGCACGAGCGAGTGACGGTGAACCTACGTCCCGGCCGCAAGGCTGGCGACGGCCATCGGTCCTTGATGCACATGAAACGTTTGTCGTGGCCATGATCGACGACCGGAAGGACGTGACGCTCGATGAAATGGTCGAGCGTCTGTCTGTTGAGCGGCAAGTAGGTATCAGCCGAAGCGCGCTCGGCGCCTGGCTGCGGGGCCGCGGCTGGACGTTTAAAAAACGTATGGCCCGCCCGTCTGCAAGAGGATTATACGGTGTTCTGATCAGTCTGCGTCAACGTATACGGTCTCAT
Organism: Agrobacterium tumefaciens str. B6; assembly: GCF_001541315.1. Taxonomy (GTDB): domain Bacteria; phylum Pseudomonadota; class Alphaproteobacteria; order Rhizobiales; family Rhizobiaceae; genus Agrobacterium; species Agrobacterium radiobacter. Next base: position 49,986 of record NZ_LMVK01000018.1, read on the forward strand.
GGGTAACTCCCATGGCCAAGATGGACATCCGCACGTTCAGAGCCCCATA
>NZ_LMVK01000019.1 GCF_001541315.1 Agrobacterium tumefaciens str. B6
GTATGGGGCGGGACTTGCCGCCGTAGTGGGTGGCGCTCACTCCCCTCTGCCCTGCCGGGCATCTCCCCCTCAAGGGGGAGATCAGCAGGAGGCTTTCCCGACGCTTCATTCTCAAACGTTGAGATTGTCGAGACCCAACCACAACTCGATCTCCCCCCTTGAGAGGGAGATGCCCGGCAGGGCAGAGGGGGTGAGCCCCAAACTCCTACCTCAAACCTTCGCCGCCATCACCGTCGCCTCGATATGGTCCACCAGCGCATCCGGCAATCCAAGCCGCCCGGCAAGAAGGTCGAGATACCCCCGCTCCGCCCGCGTATCAGCCTCGATGGCAAGGCGCGAGGCGGTATAAAGCTCCACCTTCTGCTCTTCCGTGCGGGCGGCGGCCACCAGCGCGTCGATGTCGAGCGGATCGGCCAGTTCCTTTTCCAGGAACCGCTCGGCTTCGTCATCGATGCCGGAGACCTGCACCTTGTCCATGATATTGGCGCGCTCCTTCTCATCGATATGACCATCCGCCTTGGCGGCGGCGATCATCGCCTGGATGAGCTTCAGCGCGAAATCATTGGAAAGGGCCGGCGATTGCGGGTGGAAGGCGGAATCTGTGGGCGGGGCGAGAAGCTCCGGCTCGGGTTTCGGCGCAGCTTCCGGGGCCTGTCCGGACTTGTAATTCTTGTAGGCGAGATAACCGAGGCCGGCGATCGCAGCCACACCGCCAATGGTGGCGACATTGCCGGCGAGCTTACGGCCGGTCTTGGTGCCCAGAATTGCGGCGGCGAGCGCACCGGCCTTCAGGGGATTGTTTTTGGCGATATCGGCGGCCTGCCCGGCTCTGTCACGGACGCTTCCCGAAAGGCCCGGCACCTGAGAGCCGAGGAATTGTTCAAGAAGCTTCTTGGCGTCGAACATCAAAATCTCCTGTAAAGGTCAAATCTACAGGGGAGATAGGAAGTCGTGGGCCGAATACAAATGTCAAACCCGCTCACGCCTTCGTGAACGGGTTTGACGGGACGCAAATCAGGCGCGCAGTGCCGCGGCTTCGGCAGCAAGCTTGGTGATGCCCGCCCAGTCGCCGGTCGCCACCAGTTCGCGCGGGGCAACCCAGGAACCGCCGACGCAGACGACGTTCGGCAGGGAGAGATAATCATTGGCGTTCTTGAGCGACACGCTGCCGGTCGGGCAGAACACGGTGCCGGCGAGCGGTGAAGACAGCGCCTTGAGGTAAGGTGCGCCGCCAGCCTGTTCGGCCGGGAAGAACTTCAGCACTTTATAACCCTCGTCGCGCAGCGCCATGACTTCGCTGGCTGTGGCCGCACCCGGAAGCAGCGGCACCTTGGAACCGCGCGCGGCTTCCAGCACGCTTTTATTGATGCCGGGGCTGACGATGAAGGTGGAGCCGGCTTCGGCCGCCGCTTCGAAATCCCGGGCGTTGAGAATGGTGCCGGCGCCGACATGCGCGCCTTCCACTTCCGCCGCAACCGCGCGGATGGCGTCGAGCGCCGCCGGCGTGCGCATGGTGATCTCGATCGCCTTCAGCCCGCCTGCGACCAAAGCGCGCGCCAAATGCACGGCGGAAGCGGCGTCATCCACGATCAGCACCGGCACGACCGGCTGGAGCTTGAGGATGGAGAGCAGTTTTTCGGAGTCCTGGGCCAAGATGAGCCTCCTTGCGCGTTTGAAACGATTGAAATTCCGTCTACGGATTAGCCTGCCTCGGCTTTCATGTCGAGGCGCGCCAGCCGCATTTTCATCCAGATACTTCAATCAATTCGCTTCATCATAATGTCATATTGCGATAATCTGCAGCACCAGTTCGCGGGGACAGCATGGCCAAGGAAATTGAACGGAAGTTTCTGGTTGCAGGCGGTGAATGGCGGAATGAGGTGACGCATAGCATGGCTTTCCGGCAGGCATATGTCGCCTCGATGGAAAACCGTTCGGTTCGGGTGAGGATCGTCGACCAGCGTGACGCGACCCTGACCATCAAGATCGGCGCCAGCGCCCTTGTCCGCGACGAATATGAATATTCCATACCCCTCAAGGATGCCGAAGAGCTGATGGCAAGCGCGCCGGGCGTGGTGATCGAGAAAACCCGCCACACCGTCAATCACGGCGGTTTCACTTGGGAGGTGGATGTTTTCGAAGGGAAATATCACGGGCTGGTCGTGGCGGAAGTGGAAATGCATGACGAGAATGCCGATCCCGCTCTACCGTCCTGGCTTGGCCGGGAAGTAACCGGAGACAAGCGCTTCTCCAACCAGTCGCTCGCCATGGACTGTCCGAATGGAGACCTGTCGGATGCCCTTCAGAATTGATCCGAAAAAGCCCTTCGACGACGAAATCCGTCGCGCCGGGCTGGAACTGATCGACGATACGATCACGATCCTGCGCGACCAGCCGTCGGGATCGCACGAGGCGGTGCATGACGCCCGCAAGCGGTTCAAGCGGCTGCGCGCCCTCTACCGCCTGATCCGCGAGGCGGCGCCGGATTTCGGCCGTGAGGAAAATGCCCGTATTCGCGATATCGCCCGCTCCCTCGCCTTTGCGCGGGATGCGACGGCGCTGGTGGAGACGGCGGAATATCTCGAGACCTTCGCGCGCTCGGACGCGCAGGGCGAAGCGTTGCGATCGATCACCGCGATGCTGCGCAAGCGCCGCGACGACGCCATAGAACATGAGGCCGGCCTCGACGAGGCCATTGCCGCCGCCATCGCCGGCTGCGAGGAAGCGCGCAGGAAGCTCGAGGCCCTGTCGCTGCCGGATGAGTTGAAAGACACCGCCCGGCTGATAAGAACCGCTTGGGCGAAACAGCGAAAAAGGGCGCGCAAGGCGCTCACCGATTGCCACGAGCAGGCCGACGTCGAACATTTCCACGAATTGCGCAAGGCCGGGCAGGCCTACTGGATGCATCTCGGCCTGATGCGCCGCCTCTGGCCTTCCGCCATGCGCGCCAAGCGGGCCGATACCAAGCGGCTGGTCGACATTCTTGGTCACGAGCACGATCTTTCGGTTCTTGCCGCCGTCGCCGACCGCGAGCCGGACCGTTTCGGCAATGGCGAGCGGCTGGCCCTGCTGCTCGACGCCATCATCCAGCGGCAGCAGGCGTTGCGCACGGAAGGCCTTGCGCTGGCAGGCGAGGTGTTTTCCGAATCCGCCAGCACCGAAAGCCGCATCATCGGCCTGCTGTGGCGGCGGGCGGCGAAGTAGCCCAAACTTCTCGTTCGGTGCTCCCTCACCTCCGTCATTCCGGCCTTGAGCCGGAATCCAGCCCGCCCAAGTCCTCGGGCTGAAAAGACTCTCTCCGCCGCGCCGACGCGCGTCGGCTGGAAGCCCCCAAACCCTCCCGATTTGACGATTTTCAAAATGCCCGGACCCGCTGATAAATATTGCTTTGCGGCCGCCGTCGCTGTATTTCAGCGCCCATGACCGACACGACCATTCCCCCCCGCCCGGACACCTCTGGTGATTTCCTTGTGGCCGCGCTTTATCATTTCGCCCGCCTGCCGCGGTTCGAGAGCCTGCGCGAGCCGTTGTTCGAGCTCTGCCAGAAGAACGGCGTCAAGGGCACGCTGCTGCTTGCCGCCGAAGGCATCAACGGCACCATTGCCGGGCCGGATGCGGGCATTCACGCCGTGCTCTCCTTCCTGCGCGCCCAGCCGGAATTTGCCGCGCTGGAACACAAGGAAAGCCGTGCCTCGCACATGCCCTTCGTGCGGCTGAAGGTGAAGCTCAAGAAAGAGATCGTCACCATGGGCGTGCCTGATATCGATCCGAACCGCATCGTCGGCACCTATGTCGCGCCGCGCAACCGGAACGAGCTGATCTCCGACCCTGACACAATCGTCATCGACACCCGCAACGATTACGAGACCGCCATCGGCGTTTTCAAGGGCGCGGTCGATCCGAAGACGAAAACCTTCCGCGAGTTTCCCGACTGGGTGAAGAACAATCCCGGCCTGCACAACAAGCCGAAGATCGCCATGTATTGCACCGGCGGCATTCGCTGCGAAAAGGCCACCGCCTTCATGAAGGAGCAGGGTTTCGACGAGGTCTATCACCTCAAGGGCGGCATCCTGAAGTATCTGGAAGAGGTGCCGGAAGAAGAAAGCCTGTGGGAAGGCGCCTGCTTCGTGTTCGACGAGCGTGTCTCCGTTGTCCACGGCCTTGCCGAAGGCGATCATGAGCTCTGCCACGCCTGCCGCAACCCGATCACGCCGGAAGTACGCCTGTCTCCCAAATTCGAGGAAGGCGTCTCCTGCCCGAGCTGCTACGACGACCGCAGCGAAGAGGACCGCCAGCGGTTCCGCGACCGGCAGCAGCAGATCGAACTGGCAAAGAAGCGCGGCGAACAGCATCTGGGGCGGTAAACCGGGTCAGCATCAGAATGCACAGGAGCCGGGTTTCGATTGAGCGGGTGCCGCGTATTTCTTCTCCCCGCCGGGGAGAATAAAATGGGCGGCACTCTCAGTTGATCAAGAATTGCTGAAAGACATCGGTGCGCCTCTCACGCCCCCGCTCTCAGAGCAAATAACGGCGCATCCTGCCCATCCAGCATGTCGGTAATCTCCTCGGCTGCGACCGGCCTCGAAAACAGGTAACCCTGCAATTCATCACAGCCGCACAGATGCAGGATGGCAGCCTGCTCTTCCGTTTCCACGCCTTCGGCCGTGACCGGAATATCGAGCGACTTCGCCAGCGCCACGGTGGCCTGCAGCATTTCCAGCGACCGGCCGCCCTTATCGAGCGCCATGATCAACGAACGATCGATCTTCATCCGGTCGAAACCGAAGCGGCGCAGATATCCGACACTGGCGAAGCCGGCGCCAAAATCGTCGAGCGCAATATGCAGGCCGAGCTGTTTCAGCTTGTCGATGGCCGCACTCGCCCGCTCCGGATGCTGGATGAAATAACCTTCCGTCATTTCCAGCCGCAGCCTTTCGGGCGGTGTCTGCGTCGCGTCAAGAATATCCGCGATATGGCCGGAGAAGGCCGGATTGCGGAACTGCACGGGAGAGATATTCACCGAGAGCTTGATGGACGGCCATTGCTGCGCCGTCTCGCAGGCCTTGTGCAGGACGAGAAGGCCGAGCCGGTCGATCAGCCCGCTGGTTTCGGCAGCGGCAATAAAGATATCCGGCGGCACGAAGCCATATCCCGGCCTCTGCCAGCGGGCCAGCGCCTCCACCCCGGTAATGCAGCGCGTGGCGGCGCTGACGACCGGCTGATAAACCACCTGTATCTCGTCGTTCAGGATGGCGGAGCGAAGATCGGCTTCGAGCTGCAGCTTTTCCTCGCGCAGCGCATCCATCTTCAGTTCATAGGAAACGTAACGCCCGCGTCCGTTTTCCTTGGCCTGATACATGGCCATATCGGCACGCCGCAGCAATTCCTCGCCATTGATATCGCCGGCGCGGGAAACCGAGGTGCCGATGCTGCAGCCGATGCTCGCCACCCTTTCACCGATGCTGAAAGGCTCGGTAAAGAGTTCGAGAAGCGCCAGACACAGTTTTCGGCCTTCCGACCAGACGTCGTTGCCCTGGATGGCAATGGCGAATTCGTCGCCGCCGAGCCGCGCCAGGACAGCGCCTTCCGGCACCAGCACCCTGAGCGCCGCGGCCACGCCCTTGATCAGCCGGTCGCCGGCGGCATGGCCGTAGGAATCGTTGATTTCCTTGAAGCCGTCGAGATCGAGATAGAGAAGCTTGATATCCGTCTTGTCGTGGCGGCCGTTGTCGACCATGCGGTTCAGTTTCGCAAAGAGACCCGCGCGGTTGCTGAGCCCGCTCAACCGGTCGCGCAGCGCTTCCTCCCGCGCTGCCGCCTCATCCGCTTTCAGCCGGTCCAGCGTGGCCGAACCGATGATGAGCAGCACGAGGAAAAACGTGCCGGCAATGCCAAGCGCGGTGAAGACCACCGGCCGCGCCTCATGAAAGCTGACATCCCCCGGCAGGTGCGAGCGCCAGACGAGCCGCGCCAGCACCTCGCCTAAGGGATTGACGATATCCACATGGTTGGCGGCAGGTCCGTCGCCATATCGCAGTTCCAGCCCCTCGATGACGTAGTTGCGGGCAAGCTTGTCCACCGTCGCCTGCTTGAGGTGACGGGCAAAAACCAGATAACGCCGCTCCGCATCAACCGGCGGCAGCGCCCCGGATTTCAGCCGCACGAGCGCGACACCGGCTGCAGCGATGCCATCGCCGGTTTTGACGAAACCCGTGACCTGCGAGGGGATGCCGGGACGCATGGAACGCACGCGATCGATCATTTCCTTAAGGCCGCCGGCGAAATAGGCGTTTGGCCTCCATGTCGCCGGCTTGCCGTTCTGATAGGCCATGCGGACCCTGTCGTCCTCGTCGATGATCACGGCAGTATCGAAAAGATCGTTATTGATCGTCATCTCGCCGTAATTGCTCGCCACCCAGTCAAAACGATCAGGGGCATAGACATATTCGGCGGCATCATCCCAGGCGGCGTAATCATTCAGCGTTGCGCCGAGCTGTTCGCGAAAGGTGACGAGAGCACCCGCCGTCGTCTCGCGCGAACGGGCATTATCGAGCGAATTCGCCTTTTCACGCACCTGACTGAGGGCGGACAGGACCAGCGCGGTGACGATGAGAAGCACCAGCGCGAAGGTGGACAATACGACGCCCACGGCGGTTCTGCGCCCGACCGGCAAATAGTCCCCAATGTTGCGCGGCGCAATCCGCATAAAATCCCCTTCGAAAGCATCATCTTCCGAAGGAAACATTCAGAAGCCGTTAAACCGCATCGTGGCTCCGCCCCAAAAAAACACGGGTATAAAACGACAGTCCGGCAGCGACTCTGAAAAATTCTTCCCTGAAATGCCCCGGGCTTTTCATGGAACACGGATTTGCGCCCGCCCGGAAACAAAAAACCTCCCCCGCGAACGGGAGAGGTTGTCATTTTTTACAGTGCCGGAGCGGCTTACCAGGACGGGATGACCGTGCCGTTGTACTTTTCCAGAATGAAGGCCTTCACTTCCGGGCTCTGGTAGGATTCCACCAGCGTCTTCACCCAGGGCTTGTCCTTGTCCTGCGCACGAACGGCGATGACATTCGCGTAAGGGGACTTTTCGCTTTCGATGGCGATGGCGTCCTTCTTCGGGTTCAGGCCGGCTGCCGTCGCATAGTTGGTGTTGATGACCGAAGCGTCGGTGTCATCAAGCGAGCGCGGCAGCTGGGCGGCGTCAAGTTCGACGATCTGGATGTTCTTCGGGTTTTCGGTGATGTCGGCAGGCGTCACCTTCAGGCCGGCTTCTTCCTTGACCTTGAGAACGCCCTTGGAAGCGAGAACCAGCAGTGCGCGGCCGCCATTGGTCGGGTCGTTCGGAATGCCGACGGTTGCGCCGTCCTTCAGCTCGTCAAGGCTCTTCACCTTCTTCGAATAAACGCCCATCGGGGTGGTGATGGTGGTGCCAACGCTGACGAGATCGAACTTGCGGTCAGCGATCTGGTTGTCGAGGTAAGGCTGGTGCTGGAAGGAGTTGGCCTGCAGCTCGCCATCGGCCAGCGCCTGGTTCGGCACGACATAGTCGGAGAATTCGATGATATCGATATCGAGGCCCTTGGCGGCCGCGATCTTCTTCACCTGCTCCATGATCTGCGCGTGCTCGGCGGGAGTGACGCCGATCTTGATGGTCTCGGCCAGCGCCTGACCGGCGGTGAAGAGAGCGGCGAGCGAAGCCGCGAGGATGAGTTTCTTCATGGGTGTCTCCTTGGGTTGTTATTATGAACGCAGTTAATTCTTGCGGGTCCGCTTGTCGAAGCTGCGCGCCAGCCTGTCGCCGGCGCTCTGCACCAGCTGCACCAGCACGATCAGCACCAGAACCACCGCCAGCATCACGTCGGGCATGAAGCGCTGGTAACCATAGCGGATGCCGAGGTCGCCCAGCCCGCCGCCTCCGCCTGCGCCAACCATGGCCGAATAACCGATGAGGCTGACCAGCGTGAGCGTGAGCGCCAGCGTGATGCCGGGCTTGGCCTCCGCCAGAAGCACCTTTGTGACGATCTGCAGCGGGGTGGCGCCCATGGCGCGGGCAGCCTCGATCAGACCCTTGTCCACCTCGCGGATCGCCGCTTCCACCAGCCTTGCGATGAAGGGCACGGTTGCGACCGTCAGCGGCACGATGGCGGCGCTGGTGCCGATCGACGTGCCGGCCACGAGGCGGGTGAAGGGAATGATCGCCACGACAAGAATGATGAAGGGCGTGGAGCGCGCCGCATTCACGATAAGGCCGAGGATGCGGTTGGTCATTGGCGCGGGAAACAGTTCGCCCTTGCCGCTGGTGGCAAGGAAAACACCCATAGGCACGCCGATCAGCGAGCCGACGATGCCGGCGACCGCGACCATGTGCAACGTCTGCCACAGGCCCTTGAAGAGAAGGTTGAACAGCATATCAGGCGACATAACCGAGCACCTCCGTGTGAAGACCGGTCTCACCATAAAAGCGATCGGCGCGGGCGGTGACGTCAGCCGAGGCCGGATAGGAAACGACGAGCGAACCGAAGGGCTGGCCGGAAATCTCCTCGATGGTACCGGCGAGAATATTCACATCAGGACCAATTTCGGCGACGAGGCGCGCCGTCAATGGCTGGAACGCCGTTTCGCCGAAGAACACCAGGCGCACCAGAACGCGATCACCTTCCGCTGCCTGCGGCTTGAGACCCGAAGTGACCCAGTGCGGCAGCTTCACGCCAACTGAGGACGACAGCAGGCTGCGGGTCGTCTCGTGTTTAGGCGCGGTGAAGATATCGAAGGTCGTGCCTTCCTCGACGATCAGGCCCCTGTCGATAACAGCCACCTGCGAGGCGATGGTCTTCACCACCTCCATCTCATGGGTGATGAGCAGCACGGTCAGGCCCAGTTCGGCATTGATGCGCTTCAGAAGTTCAAGAATGGACTGGGTCGTTTCAGGATCGAGCGCCGATGTCGCCTCGTCGGAGAGGAGCAGCTTCGGCTGGGTGGCGAGCGCACGGGCAATGCCGACACGCTGCTTCTGGCCGCCGGAGAGTTCCGCCGGATAACGATTGGCCTTGTCGGAAAGCCCGACGAGATCAAGCAGCGGCGCAACGCGGGTTTCGATCTCCCTTTTGCCCATGCCGGCGATTTCGAGCGGCAGCGCCACATTGTCGAAAGCGGTACGCGACGACAAAAGGTTGAAGTGCTGGAAGATCATGCCGACGGAACGGCGCAGCGTGCGCAGGCTCTTTTCATCGAGCGCCGCGACATCGACGCCATCAACGACCACACGGCCGGTCGAGGGCTTCTCAAGGCCGTTGGCGAGGCGGATCAGCGTGGACTTGCCCGCACCCGAGCGGCCGATGATGCCGGTGATGGAGCCTTTCGGCACGATGTAATCGATACCGGCAAGGGCTGCGAAGCCGGGCTTGCCGTCGGCGCCGCCAAAGGTCTTGGTCACGCCTTCAAACGTGACCATCGGCTCCTTTGCCGCCCCTTCCGGGACCGCCTGTTCTGAACGCGCGGGCGATGCCGCACTGGATGGAAAACTCATTGTGAACTCTGGGAATGCGTGACGGATCGGGTCTCAAAAAATCCTGTTGCGGTGCTGAACCGCTCTCTTCATGCAGCCTTCGGGCACATTCGATTACAGCTGATTTTCCGGGTCATTTCGTCAGGCTTTCACTCAGAAATGCCGGGGATCGGCAATTCGATGACGCATACTTGCCTGCACACGCCACCATTTAACAGGGATGTTTTTTCAATTATCTGAAAAGAGAGAAAAAATCTACCGCAAAGCCGCGTGTGCGGCCCTGCGGCAGTCAAGATTTCACGACGATATGAAAATCACACGCGGCTGGTGAATTCCTCGAGCGGGCGGCGGACCTTTTTCAGGTTCACCAGCCAGTCGCCTTCCGGTTCACGGTAGCCGAGCGGCAGAATGGTGACGGAGCGCAGACCCTTTTCACGCAGGCCGAGGATTTCATCGAGCTTCGCGGGATCGAAACCTTCCATGGGGGTGGAATCGACGCCCTCGAAAGCGGCCTGCGCCACGGCCATGCCGAAGCCGATATAGGCCTGACGGGCGGCGTGTTCGAAATTCACCTGCTGCTCGCGCTGCGGATAGGTGGAGAGCAGCATCTGGCGATAGGCTTCCCAGCCTTCATTCTTGATGCCGCGTTCTTCATTGACCAGATCGAACATGTGGTTGATCCGCTCTTCGGTGTAATTGTCCCATGCTGCAAAGACCAGCAGATGCGAACCATCGGTCACCTGCGCCTGGTTCCAGGCGATCTCGCGGATCTTTGCGCGCACTTCAGGATCGGTAACAACGATCACTTCGAAGGGCTGCAGACCACTGGAGGTGGGCGCAAGCCGCGCCGCTTCCACGATCCGTTCAACCTTGTCTTCAGACACGGCCTTGGAAGGATCCATTTTCTTTGTGGCATAACGCCAGTTGAGTTTTTCGATAAGCATGTTCGTTTTCCCTGGGAGGACCATCCCGCTCTGCCCCTTGACCGGCAGAACGGACGCTACGCCGTCGTAGCCCGCCTGACATAGGAGACGGGACGGCGCGTGCAAGCAGGCACCGCGCGGTAACCGGTAAAAAAGTTGGGAAAACTGATAATAAGGGAGCAGAACTTTATTGCAGAGAGCGGTGACGCATCGCCTGCTACCGGATACGGCGCGTAAAGTTCATGCACGCCTGCCCCCAACCCTCATTCCTGTGCTCGTCACAGGGATGGGAGGAAGCCTCACCCCTTCGTCATGCCATGGTTCCCCTTCGGAAAACCCGAGGCCAGCGCGCTGTACCACTTGCCGCTGTTCTTCAGCGTCCGCACCTGCGTGTCGTAATCCACATGCACGAGACCGAAACGCATGCGATAACCCTCGGCCCATTCGAAATTATCCATCAGGCTCCAGGCGAAATAACCGCGCATCGGGTAGCCGTCGCGGATGAGATCGGCGACGATGCCGAGGTGTTCGGCATAATAATCAAGGCGCGGCTGGTCATTCACCTCGCCGTTTTCGACGTCCATATTGTAGCAGGCGCCGTTTTCGGTGATGTAGCATTCCGGCAGGTCGTAACGCTTGTAGAGCGTCTCCACCAGCGACTTGAGCGCCGGCGCGTAGACCTCCCAGCCGATATCGGTCTTCACATCGCTGACGGCGGGGGCCGCTGTAGTGGCGGGGAACTCCGCGCCCGGCGTCGCATCGTCGGCAACGCGCATCGGCGTGTAATAGTTCAGACCCCACCAGTCGAGCTTCTGGCTGATGATGGCGAGGTCTTCCGCCTCCACGACAGGCATACGATCGCCCAACGCTTCCATCATCTCGGCCGGATATTCGCCCTTGAAGACAGGATCGAAAAACGCGCCGTTGTGGAACTGGAAGGCCCGCTCCGCCGCCTTGAGATCGGCGTCGCTATCGGAAGCCGGGATGACGGAATGGGCGTTGAGCACCAGCCCCACCGGCACTTTCGGCGCGATATGGCGGGATGCCTCCACACCGAAACCATGGGCGAGATTGATGTGGTGCATGGCGGCAAGAGCCGCCTCCATGTTGCGTTCACCCGGCGCATGAATGCCGTAGAGATGGCTGAGCCATACCGCGCACCAGGGTTCGTTGAAGGTCGCCACCGCATCCAGCCGGTCGCCGAGGCGGGCCATGACGGTCTTGGCGTAACGCTGGAAGGCGTGCGCCGTGGAGCGCGAGGCCCAGCCGCCGTCGCCCATCAGCGTCAGCGGCAGGTCCCAATGATAAAGCGTCGCATAGGTTCTGATGCCGCGCGCCTTGCAGCCATCAACGAGGCGGTCGTAAAAATCCAGCCCCTTTTCGTTGATCGGGCCGAAACCATCGGGAATGATGCGCGGCCAGGCGATCGAGAAACGATAGGCCTCGACACCCATGTCCTTGATGAGATCGAGATCCTGCTCCCAGCGATTGTAATGATCGCAGGCGACATCACCATTGTGACGCTCGAAGACATGGCCCGGCATGTTGCAGAAGGCATCCCAGATGGAGGGCTTGCGGCCATCCGCCCTGGTGGAGCCTTCGATCTGGAACGAGGCAGTCGCGACGCCGAACAGGAAGTCGCCGGGGAAACGGGCTGCTAGCGTTTTGGGATCGGTCATCGGAGAGGCCCTTGTCGTCCATCGGGTGTGAAAAGATCAGCAGCGGTTTAGACCATGCCGCCTGCGAGGTACAGCCGGGCAGCAAAGAATCTACAACGTTTCAGGCTGCGCAGTTAACAAGTCCAAAGCGCCTTGCATGCGCCAATGCCGCCGCAGCGGTTTGCCGGCGGCGCAAGACATCGACCCGGCGAATGCGGGGGAAATGGGAAGTGGTGGAAGTTGTTGCGTTCACCGGGCCGCCGCATCGGGACCGCGATCGCGGCCCCTCGGTCACAGTCTTTTCACGACACCTATCCGATCAGCCCTTCCCGCCTCTGGCCCGGCGGGATGCCTTTCAAAAATACGGTCTGCCAGAACCATGCTTGTCGATGCCGGCAGCCGGTTCGCGAAAGGCGCCGCGCGTCTCGCCCTTCCGTTCCGATTGAGGGAGAATGATGCGGCGGAAATGGCTGATGGGGACGGACGGGAACGTATTTTCTGGAAGCTGCTGAAAAGTGAAGAGCGGTGGCGGAAAGCCTTCCCCGCTTTGGGTGGATAACGGAGAGCATGTCCCCTCATACGATCTTTAGGGCCTGCCTTGCTCCATACGTAACGTCATCCTCGGGCTTGGCCCGAGGATGACGTTACGTGTGTCGTGACGGCGATCGCAACCCGAAACGGCGAAAGCGGGAGATGTTCTCCCGCTTCCTTTTGAGAATCTATGACCTCGTCAAACGTAACGATTGACCACGTTTTCGAGATATTCCTGACGACCGGATTTCGGCTCGGGGTTGATATCCTGGCTCTCGACCAGCGCTGCGATTTCCTCGAGCTTCAGCTCGCCGCGCAGCATCTTCTGGGCTTCAGCCGAATCCCACTTGGCGTAACGCTCGGAAAGCGGCTTCGAAAGCGCACCGTCCTCGATCATCTTCGCCGCCGCCTTCAGGCCGCGGGCGCAGCAATCCATGCCGCCGATGTGGCCGATCAGCAGATCCTGCGGATCGAGCGACTGACGGCGCAGCTTGGAATCGAAGTTGGTGCCGCCATTCTTGAAGCCGCCGCCGGCCAGAACATGGTAATAGGCAAGCGCCATTTCCGGCACGTTGTTCGGGAACTGGTCGGTATCCCAACCGGACTGGTAATCGTTGCGGTTCATGTCGATGGAGCCGAAGATGCCGAAGGCGTTGGCCATGGCCAGTTCGTGCTCGAAGGAATGGCCGGCGAGGATGGCGTGGCCCTGCTCGATATTGACCTTCACTTCCTTATCGAGACCGTTCTTCTGCAGGAAAGCATAAACGGTCGCGACATCGTAGTCGTACTGATGCTTGGTCGGCTCCTGCGGCTTCGGCTCGATCAGGATCGTGCCTTCAAAGCCGATCTTGTATTTGTACTCCACCACCAGATTGAGGAAGCGGCCGAGCTGGTCGAGTTCACGCGAAAGATCGGTGTTGAGCAGGGTCTCGTAACCTTCACGGCCGCCCCACAAAACATAGTTCGCGCCGCCGAGCTTCTTGGTGGCGTCCATGCAGGTCTTCACGGTTGCGGCGGAGAAGGCGAAGACATCCGGATCGGGATTGGTGGCGGCGCCGGACATGAAACGGCGATTGGAGAAGAGGTTCGCCGTGCCCCACAGAAGCTTCACGCCGGTATCGGCCTGCTTCTGCGCGAAATAATCGACGATCTCGTTGAGGTTCTTGGTGTTTTCAGCGAAGTTCTTGCCTTCCGGGCGCACATCGGCGTCGTGGAAGCAATAAAACGGCGAACCGAGCAGCGAGAAGAATTCGAAAGCCACATCTGCCTTCAGTTTTGCCGCCTGCATGGTGTCTTCGAACCACGGACGCTCAAAGGTCTGGCCGCCGAAGGGGTCACCGCCCGGCCAGGTAAAGGTGTGCCAATAGGCGACCGCAAAACGCAGGTGATCTTCCATGCGCTTGCCGGCGACGACTTCGTCGGGGTTGTAATGGCGGAAGGCCAGCGGATTGGTGCTGTCGGGGCCTTCATATTTGATCTTGGCGATATCGCCGAAAAAACCTGTGGTCATGGTGATCCTCCTCTTGGGGTGGGTTTGGGTGTTGTTCGGGATGTGTTGGAGGGTGCGTCTCAATGCGAAAGCGGCCGAATAGCCGGATAAAGCGCGTGATACCGCCGGTAAGCCTCCTCATAGGCACCGGCCAGATCGGCCACCGGCTCGATCGTCCGTGCCGTCTCCGGCTGCGAGCAAACGGCAACCGGATCGGCCCCCGTCGCTGCAATCAGACCAAGCCGGGCGGCGCCGAAGGCCGCGCCGAAATCGCCCTCGGCCGGAATATCGACGGGCACGCCGAGCGACGTGGCGATCGAGGCCAGCCAATAGGCCGAGCGCGAGCCGCCGCCGATGGCGGTGACGCGGGAAATCGAGGTGCCGGCCGATTTCAGCGCTTCAAGATTGTCCCTGATCGCGAAGGTGACGCCTTCCAGCACGGCCTGCGTCAGCGCCTTGCGATCGCTTTCATGCGAAAGGCCGATGAAGGAACCGCGGATGGCGGCGTCGTTATGCGGTGTGCGCTCGCCGGAAAGATAAGGCGCGAAGGTAACGCCGGTCGGCGCAAGAAGCGTTTCGCCCAGCTCACCGGTCAGATCGGCGGCGGATTGCCCGGTGAGGCGCGAATACCAGTTCAGCGCATCCGTCGCGGAAAGGATGACGCCCATCTGGTGCCAGGTGTTGGGCAGCGCGTGGCAGAAGGCGTGCACGGCGCTTTCAGGCTTCGGCAGATAGGACGCATTGGCGGCGAAAAGCACACCTGACGTGCCGAGCGACACGAAGGCATGGCCTTCCTTCACCGTGCCCATGCCGCAGGCGGAAGCGGCATTGTCGCCCGCCCCGCCGGCGACGACGGCACGGCCGGAAATGCCCCATTCGGAAACAAGTTCGGCGCGCAGCACACCCGCCTCATCCGTGCCCTCCACCAGCGAAGGCATGTGCTTTTCATCCAGCCCGGTGGCGGCGAGCAGTTCGGAAGACCATTTGCGCGCGCCGGTATCGAGCCAGGAGGTGCCGGCGGAGTCGGACATTTCCGAGATGTATTCGCCGGTCAGCCACAGACGCAGATAATCCTTCGGCAGCAATACCTTGGCGACTTTCGCGAAGATATCGGGTTCGTTCTTCGCCACCCAGGCAAGCTTCGGCGCGGTGAAGCCGGGGAAAACGATGTTGCCGGTGATCTTGCGGAAACGCGGATCGGCATCCAGCGCGGCGGCCTCGGCGTGAGAACGCGTGTCGTTCCACAGGATGCAGGGGCGCAGCACCTTGCCATCAGCATCAACAAGCGTTGCGCCATGCATCTGGCCGGAAAGGCCTATGCCCTTGACGGCGCCAAGCTCTTTCGCAAACTTCTGCTTCAGGCCGGCAACGGCTGTTTTCGTGGCAGCAATCCAGTCCACCGGGTCCTGTTCGGACCAGCCATGATGCGGGCGCGAGACGTCCAGCGAGCCGTTGGCCGAACCGATGATTTTCTGATCGCCGTCCATCAGCAGGGCTTTGACGCCTGAAGTGCCAAGATCGAGACCGAGATACATGTATTTCTCCATTCCGGCGCGCCATGCGCCGCTTTCAGCGTTTTTTAAAAGTCGCCGCATTTCCGGACGGAAAACCGGCGGCCACTTTTCCTGGAAATCCTCTCGTCAGGGCAGATTGTCCCTGAGAAATATGTCGATACGGATCCGTTCCTGCGCGGCGATGACGGGCAGGCCATCGGCACGCGCCTTCAACACGCGGATGGCGCTGCGCACCTCGTGGCCGGCATCCTGGTTGAGCACGGCATCAAGCAGCCCTTCCCGCAGCGCATTGGCGGTGTTTTCCGTCAGTTCATGGGCGATGACCGAAAGCACTCTTTCGTCATCTGCGGCCCCAAGCGCCCGGATGAGGCCGCGATTACCCGCACCGAGACTGTAGATGCCTGACAGTGAGGCGTTGCCGAGCGCCTCGCGCACCAGCGTCTCGACGGTCAGCGGATCGTCCCTGCCCTCCAGCACCGGCAACAGCCGCAGCTGGGGAAATTCGGATTCGATCACGGCGCGAAATCCTTCCAGACGCTCGCGGTGGTCGCGCACCAGCATGGAGCCGGCAACAACAGCGACATCGCCGCCGCGTCCGGAGAGGAAACGTCCCATCAGGCTGGCCGCCGTGCGCCCGGCCGCGACGTTGTCCACACCGGCATAATGATCGCGCCGCGAACCGGAGAGATCGGACACCAGCGTCACCGTGGCGATGCCGTCTTCCGCCAGTCGGTCGGCGGCTTCGGCCACATCCTCGGAATCGGTGGCGACGAAGGCGACGCCCGAGGGTTTTTCCCGGCGCGCAACTTCCAGAGCTTCCGTCAACGCAGCGGCATTAAACGGCGGCACCTCGATGACACGGATGGCCGTGCGCTCCAGATGGGAACGGCTGGCGGCAGCCCGCACCTCGGCGCGCAGGGTCGCCATGAAGGAATTGTCATTGCCGGGCAGGATGAAGATCATCGAGTAATTGCGGCCCTTGGCTAGGTTGGCGGCCGCGATATCGCGCACATAACCCAGCTCGGCAATGGCCGCTTCCACCCGTGCCCGCGTTGCAGCATGCACACCGGGGCGCATGTTCAGCACCCGGTCGATGGTGGCGAGACTGACGCCCGCGCGCTCGGCGATATCGTGAACTGTAGGCTTCATGGCTCCTCCCTCCCCCTTGCATATCCAGCTTTGCAGCCGTCGTAAATCGAAAAATGATGTACGTACCTCACAATTCATCAAATGGCTGCGGAATATCAAGAGCGGCATGCGCTGCGGCTAATAAAGGGTCCGCCGGTAGTCCTCCTCCAGCTGCTCGTCCATCTTCTGCATCTCATCCCCGTTCGTCGGCGCACCTGTCGTCTCATCAAGAATGATCTTGATAAGCGAGGGCATTTCCGACCGGACCTGGAAATGTGCCGGATCCCACAGGTGGGAGCGCCTGAACGCCTTGGCGCAATGCATGAAAACCTCGTCCACCTTTACGACGATGGCGAGTTTTGGAGTGCGTTCCGCAATGCTCATGAGCTTCAGGAGTTCAGGGTCATTGCTCAGTGTCGCGCGCCCGTTCACCCGCAGGGTGTCGTCGAAACCGGGCACGATGAACAACAGCCCGATAACAGGATTGGCGATGATATTGCTGAGGGTATCAAGGCGATTATTACCCGGCCGGTCAGGGATCGCCAGGGTGCGGCCGTCGAGAACCTTTACAAAGCCCGCCGGATCGCCCCGGGGGCTGACATCGGCCTTTCCTTCGAGATTCTGGGTGCCGATGCAGAGAAACGGCGACCGCCTTATGAACTCCTGCGCATGTTCGCCGAGCCTGTCCTGACACTTCTGTACCGCCAGGGCATGTGTCGGCTCGAACAGCCCGCGAAGCGACTGCTCATCCGTGATTGCAAAGTCTGGATTGAGTTCCAAGGCCATCATGATCTCCCCCTCTGAACTGCCCCGCCCAGCCGGCCAAAATCCGGGTCAGCCGTCCTCCCGGCCCCGTTTTCGCTCACCCTGCGCATTTTTGAGGTACGTACCTCAATATTTGATATACATCGCTTGCCCGCTGCGATCAACAGGCGGAATCGGGATTTTGGTCGGAGATAAAAAAGGGGCCGTCATTTCCGACGGCCCCAGCTCTGCGGTGGATGGGAGGGGATTGTTATCAGTGCGCCGCGTCTGGCGGCGGCGCGGCCTTGGGTTTCTGGATCAGCACGGTCATGAAGATCAGGCTGGAGAACAAAATCGTCAGTGCGAAGAACACATCGGCAAAGGCCAAAATCCAGGCCTGCTGCGAGACCATGCCGACCATTTTCTTGACGGCGACGGAAGCGCCGTCCAGCCCGTAAGAATCATAGTTGGCGCCGACATTGTTCAGCCATTCCAGCGCCTGCGGGTTGGAGTAGCTGATATGTTCGGCCAGCCGCACATAATGGTCGTCGGTGCGCTGCGACAGCATGGTGTTGATGACGGCAAGACCGACGGCGCCGCCGAGGTTACGGGTGAGGTTGAACAGGCCGGACGCGTTGCGGATACGGGCCGGCGGCAAGGTGCCGAGCGCGATGTTGTTGATCGGCACCATGCACATCATCAGGCCGAAACCGCGCAGGATCTGCGGGATCAGCAGCTCGTAGAAGTCCCAGTCGGTCGTCACATGCGTCATTATCCAGGTGCCGCAGCCGAAGCTGATGAAACCGATCGCCATCATCGCCCGCGGATCGAGCTTGGTCGAAACCTTGCCGGCAATCGGCGCGGTGAAGAACATCGCAAGACCTGAGACGAACATGGTCTCGCCGATCATCAGCGCATCGTAACCCCTCACCCGGCCAAGATAGAGCGGGTAGAGATAGGTCAGGCCGTAAAGCCCGATGCCCATGACGAAGGAGAAAAGCGAGCCGATGGAGAAGTTGCGGTCCGCAAAGGCGCGGATGTCAACCACCGGGAATTCCACCTTGAAGGCACGCCAGAAGAAGACCACCGCGCCGATGACCATGGCGACGGAGCCCAAAACGATATGCTCGTCGTTGAACCAGTCCTTGTTATTGCCCTCTTCCAGCACATATTCCAGCGAGCCGAGGAAGACCGCCATGGAGATTAACCCCCACCAGTCGAACTTCTTCCAGAGCGAGTGCTCCGGCTTGTCGAAATCAATGAGGCTCCAGGTCAGGATGGTGACGATGATGCCGGGAATGATGTTGACGAGGAACAGCCAGTGCCAGGAAAAGGCATTGGAAAGATAACCGCCGACCGTCGGACCGATTGTGGGTGCAAGCGTCGCGACCAGACCGATGATCGGCGAGACGACCGAACGTTTCGATGGCGGGAAGATCGTGAAGGCGGCAGCAAAGACGGACGGGATCATGCCGCCGCCGATAAAGCCCTGGATCGCGCGATAGACGATCATCTGGTCGATATTGGTGGCGGTGGCGCAGAGCGCGCTCGAAATCGTGAAGCCCGCCGCGCAGGGGGCGAAGAGCACGCGCGTGGAGAGAATGCGCGCCAGCGTGCCCGAAAGCGGGATCATGATCACTTCGGCGATCAGATAGGAGGTCTGCACCCAGGCGATCTCGTCCGAGCCGGCGCCGAGGCCGGCCTGGATTTCCGCCAGCGAGGCGGAAACGATCTGAATGTCGAGAATGGACATGAACATGCCGAAGACCATCGCGAAGAACGCGATGGGCCTGCGCCTGTCCATCGGGGGATCGGCGGGGATGGC
The DNA here is from genome assembly GCF_001541315.1 of Agrobacterium tumefaciens str. B6. Lineage (GTDB taxonomy): Bacteria > Pseudomonadota > Alphaproteobacteria > Rhizobiales > Rhizobiaceae > Agrobacterium > Agrobacterium radiobacter. The sequence continues at coordinate 19,321 of NZ_LMVK01000019.1, forward strand.
GGCCCCGCCCGTACCGACAGCCGTAGCCGCCATGATCTTGCCCTCAACGGTGCGTCAAAGACGCGCCTTACTTGGCTTCCGGGTTGACTTGCGCCGTTCTGGTGGTTTCCGGCGCAGTGCGGGTATCGACATCGACAACGACGCTGAGGCCGGCGCGGAGATTGTGCTTTTCAAGGTCTTCCTTGGAGAAGACGATACGAACAGGCACGCGCTGGATGACCTTGGTGAAGTTACCCGTCGCATTTTCCGGCGGCAGCATGGAGAAGACCGAGCCCGAACCGGGCGAAATCGACTGCACCGTGCCTTCGATCGTCGCATCGTCAAAGGCGTCGACATGCACGCGCACCTTCGAACCGGGCACGACGCGGGCAAGCTGCGTTTCCTTGAAATTGGCGTCGATATAAAGCTCGTTCATCGGCACTAGCGAAGCCAGACGCTTGCCGACCGACACCAGATCACCGTTCTGCACACCCAGATTGCCGATGACGCCGTCATAAGGCGCCTTCAGAACCGTGAAGGCCAGATCGCGGGCAGCCTTGTCCTTGGAAAGCTGCAGCGAACGGATGGTGCTTTCGGCTTCCTCGCGCTGGGCGCGCAGAAGCTCGACATTGGCCTTGGCCGACGCAATCGCCGCTTCGCCCGCCACGACATTCGCCCTGGCCTGATCGAGCGCGACCTGGGCGCTGTCGGAAGCGGCAACCGTGCCGACATCCTTCGCCTGCAGCTCGCTGGCGCGCTTCTGGGTGATTTCCGCGCCGCGAAGGGCGGCATCCAGCGCACCCTTCTGGGCAACGGCCTGTTCCTGCGCGGCTTCGCCGCCGATGATCTGCGCGTCGATACGCTTCAGCGACAGTTCCTCGGTGCGGATCTGGGCTTCGGCCTGTTCCAGAGCGATGCGATAATCGCCATCATCAAGCGTCACCAGCGGGTCACCCGCCTTGACTTCCTGGTTCTCGACCACGTTCACCTTGGCGACGTAACCCGAAACCTTCGGCGCTATGACGGCGATATCACCTTCGATATAGGCGTCATCCGTCGACACCATGAAGCGGCCGTCGACCCACCAGTTGTAACCATACCAGCCGGCGCCGGCGAGAATGGCAAGGGCGAAGACCGGCAGAAGCGGTGAACGCTTCTTGGCCTTCGGCGCTGCAACGGTCTGGGCCGGCTGCTGCGGCGCGGCCTCGGCCGGCTTTGCGGGAGAGGTCTCGGCCTTGGCAGAGATATCCGCCTCTTCCGCATCGTTGACGGCGCGAACCGCGCTATTCTTCTGGGCCGACATGAGAATGTACCGTGATAAATTGAAGAAAGTTTTTCGAACTGAACCGTTCGGTTCGATTGACATAATCCCTTTCCTGACACATATCAAGCGTTATCGAACCGATTGGTTCGACGTTCGGTCAGTTTTTTTTACGTCATTACGATGCTAAGAGGCGGCAGTGATGGCAGGTGAAGACATGGATATGGAGACGGAAACCGATACGGGCTGTCCGGGAAACCCCGCCGGGCGTTTTGCGGCGGGCGAAGACCCGGCCAAACGCGACCAGATTCTGGCCGGCGCCTGGCGCGTGTTCAAGCGCAAGGGCTTCGACGCCGCCAGCATGAACGACATCACCCGGGAAGCGGGCGTTTCCAAGGGCACGATCTATGTCTACTTCTCCAACAAGGAAGATTTGTTCGTTGCGCTCGTCGACCATCACCGCAACGAATTCGCCACCTCCATGCGCCATATTCTTGAGGGCACCGAAGAGGTACGCGAGGGGCTGGAACAGTTCGGCAAGGCTTTTGCCAACAAGATGATCTGTTCCGACATGATCCCCGCCATGCGCTCGGTGATCGGCGTCATAGATCGCATGCCGAAGCTGGCGCAGCGTTTTTTCCTCTCCGCGCCGAACAATGTGCGCACGGTGCTCCTGGATTTCATCGAGCATCAGGTCAAGATCGGCCATCTGAAGGTGGATGACCCCGAGTTGGCCGCCCGGCAATATATCGAGCTTTCCACAGGCACTTTCTTCAAGCTGCGCCTGTTCGGGGAACTCGAAGGCCCGGTTCCCGAAGAGGAACTGGACCGGATAATCGGCAGCGCCGTCAATGTGTTCATGGCTGCCTACGGAACTGACAAGGCCTGAAATCATTCAGCAACGGGCGACCGGACCGGCAACGAGACAGCGCCCGATACGCGGTTTGCGCGAAATTTCGATGAAATCTTGCCCATCACAGGGGCGGTCTCCTTGTTTCTCGCGTATTGCGCTATAAATTCCACCCACCGAATGTTTCGGGTGGCCTTGTTGCTGAAAGGAAAAATTCCCTGATGGAGTCCGTTCTCCCTCTTCTGTCCGACCCCGCCGCCTGGGTGGCGCTCGTCACCCTGATCGTCATGGAGGTCGTGCTTGGTATCGACAACCTGATCTTCATCTCGATCCTCACCAACAAGCTGCCGCCTGAACAGCGCGAAAAAGCCCGCAAGATCGGCATCGGTCTTGCGCTCGTCATGCGGCTTGGCCTGCTCGGCACCGTCGCGTGGATCGTGCAACTCACCACGCCGGTCTTCGAGCTCTTCGGCCACGCCTTCTCATGGAAGGACATGATCCTCATCGCCGGCGGTCTTTTCCTGATGTGGAAGGCCACCAAGGAAATCCACCACAATGTCGACCCGGAAGACCACAAGGAAGACATGGTCGGCGGCCCTGTGGGCATGAATTTCGGCGCCGCCATCGGCCAGATCCTGCTGCTCGACCTCGTCTTCTCGGTGGACAGCATCATCACCGCCGTTGGCATGACACCGCATCTGCCGATCATGATCGTCGCTGTCATCGTCGCCGTCACCGTCATGCTTTTGGCCGCAACGCCGCTTGCCAACTTCATCGAGCGCAACCCCACCATCGTCATGCTGGCCCTCGCCTTCCTGATGATGATCGGCACGACACTGATTGCCGAAGGCATGGGCTTCCATGTTCCGAAGGGCTACGTTTATGCCGCCATGGCGTTTTCGGCGCTGGTGGAACTGCTCAACATGCTGGCCCGCAATGCGCGGCGTCGAAAGAAGGCGGAGGCCGCCGGCGACGTGCATTGATGTTGCCGTAACGTTTCCTGATTTTCCGAGGCCCGTTTGCAAACGGGTCTCGGATTGAGGAAGGACCGCTCCTCATACTCCACGTCATCCTCGGCTCAAGGCCGAGGATGACGGAAAGCTTTAGGCCGATAGGCGGCCATCCAAAGCCTTCTGCGCGAAGCAGGCTTCCACCAATCGGACTCTTTATTTCCGTCCGGAACCTCAAAGCCGCGGCTTGCGTTTCAATGCATCCTCGCCTTACGCCTGGCGACGGCGCGTTTTTCTCCTTCGAAAGCAAACAGGCAGCATGACAACCGACCAGATCCTCGCCTTCACCGTGATCGCCGGCATGATGGTCGCGTTCATCTGGGACAGGCTGCGTTACGATGTCGTCGCCTGCAGCGCATTGCTGGTGGCGGTGGCGGTGGGGGTTGTGCCTTTCGAGAAGGCTTTCTCCGGTTTTTCGGATGATATCGTCATCATCGTCGGCAGCGCGCTGATCGTCAGTTCGGCCGTGGCGCGCTCCGGCATCGTGGATATGACGATCAAGAAATATTTTCCCGAAATGCACTCCAAGAGCCTGCAGCTTGCCTTCCTGATGATCGTCGTCGCCGTCATGTCGGCCTTCATCAAGAATATCGGCGCGCTCGCCATCATGATGCCGGTCGCTTTCCAGTTTGCCCGCAAATCCGGCAGCCCCGTTTCCTATTATCTGATGCCCATGGCCTTTGCCGCACTTCTGGGCGGGCTGATGACGCAGATCGGCACCTCGCCCAACATCGTCGTCTCGCGGCTGCGCGAGGAGATGACCGGGCAGAGCTTTTCGATGTTCGACTTCACCCCCGTCGGCGCGGGACTGACAGTCATCGGCATCATCTTCCTGACTTTCGGTTATCGCCTTCTGCCGGTCCGCAACCGCCAGCAGGCATCGGTGGAGGATATTCTCGACCAGTCGGCCTATACCGCCGAAGCGACGCTGCCCACCGACAGCACCTATGCGGACAAGCCGCTGCGCGAATTGCTCAAACAGGCCGATGGCGACGTCATCGCCAGCACCATCCTGCGCGGGCCGAGACGCATCTCCCCCTTCCCCGATGTGAAGCTCAAGGCCGGGGACACCGTGCTTCTCGAAGGTAGCCCGGAAGGGCTTGACCGCATCGTCTCGCAAGCAAAGCTGCTGCTGTCAGGCAAGCCGCTGATGGAGAACGGCCAGAAGACCGTCGATCTCATTTCCATGGAAGCGGTCATCAGCAATGAATCGGTGCTGAGCGGCATTTCGGCGCGCGAGCTTTCGCTCTCCTATACGCGCGGCGTCAATCTGATCGCCGTCAACCGCCGCGGCCAGCGCGTCAGCCAGCGGCTCTCCGAGCTGACTTTGCAGGCGGGGGACGTCATTCTTTTGCAGGGCAGCCGCAAGAACCTGCCGCAGGTCCTGCAGGAATTTTCGCTCTTGCCACTGGCGCAGCGGGAAATCCTGCTTGGGGTGCAGCGCCGCGCGCTGCTACCCGTCATCGTGCTCGCCGCCGCCATGATCGCCGCCGGCAGCGGACTGGTGCCGGTCTCGGTCGCATTCTTCGCCGCCGCCTTCCTGATGATCCTCGTCGGCGCGATCCCGCTCACAGAGGTCTATAAATCCATCGACGGGCCGATCCTCGTCATGCTCGCCGCCCTCATTCCCGTCAGCGACAGTCTGCGCACCAGCGGGGCGAGCGAACTGATCGCCGCCTGGCTCGGCCATGCCGCGCAGGGATTGCCGCCCTTTGCGGCGCTCGGCATGATCCTGCTCACCGCCATGGCGGTCACGCCCTTTCTCAACAATGCCGCAACCGTGCTGGTCATGGCCCCCATCGCCGCCGGTTTCGCCACCACACTCGGCTTCAGGCCGGAAGCCTTCCTGATGGCGGTGGCGATCGGCGCGGGCTGCGATTTTCTCACCCCCATCGGCCACCAGTGCAACACGCTGGTGATGGGCCCCGGCGGTTACCGCTTCAGCGACTACCCGCGCCTCGGCCTGCCGCTGTCGATCATGATCGTCATCGCCAGCATTCCGATGCTGCTTTACGTGTGGCCGGTTTCCTGAAACTTTTCGGGGAAAAAGCGCGGCATCCTTGCATCGCAGCAATGCGTTGAGGCAAGACGGTAAATATCCTTATTTCCTTGACGCCTGCGGCATAATATGGCCTAAGCCGATGCCGAACGGGAATGTGCAAAAGCGCGCGTGACACGCGCCTTTCCGCATGATTTCCTGCCGCATTCAAACGAAAACTCCGTGATATAAGGGCCAATTCGCCCCCATGTCCCTGCCACGTCCCGACGAGTGAATTTCATGCCCCCTCCCGGCGTTCGCGTCCGCATTGCCCCTCCCCCCACCGGCGAGCCCCATGTCGGCACCGCCTATATCGCGCTGTTCAACTATCTCTTCGCCAAGAAACATGGCGGCGAGTTCATCCTGCGCATCGAGGACACCGACGCCACCCGCTCGACGCTGGAATATGAGCAGAAGGTGCTCGAGGCGCTGCGCTGGACCGGCCTCACCTGGTCGGAAGGTCCCGATGTCGGCGGCCCCTATGGCCCTTATCGCCAGTCCGAGCGCAAAGCCATGTACTGGCCCTATGCCGAAGAGCTGCTCGAAAAGGGCCATGCCTTCCGCTGTTTCTGCACGCCCGAGCGGCTGGAGCAGATGCGCGAGGCCCAGCGCGCGGCCGGCAAGCCGCCGAAATATGACGGCCTTTGCCTCCACCTGAAGGCCGAGGAAGTGACCGCCCGCGTTGCCGCCGGCGAAGCCAACGTCGTGCGCATGAAGATCCCGACCGAAGGTTCGTGCGATTTCCATGACGGCGTTTACGGCGATGTCTCGATTCCGTGGGACTCGGTCGACATGCAGGTGCTGATCAAGGCCGACGGCATGCCGACCTATCATATGGCGAACGTCATCGACGACCATCTGATGAAGATTACCCATGTGGCGCGCGGCGAGGAGTGGTTGGCTTCCGTGCCCAAGCACATTCTGCTTTACCGTTATTTCGGCTGGGAGCAGCCGGTGTTCATGCATCTTTCGCTGATGCGCAACGCCGACAAGTCGAAGCTCTCCAAGCGCAAGAACCCGACCTCGATCTCCTATTATTCCGCTCTCGGTTACCTGCCGGAAGCGCTGATGAACTTCCTCGGTCTGTTCTTCATCCAGATCGCTGAAGGCGAAGAGCTTTTGACCATGGAAGAACTGGCGGCGAAGTTCGACCCGGAAGCGTTGTCCAAGGCCGGCGCCATCTTCGATATCCAGAAGCTGGACTGGCTGAACGGCCGCTGGCTGCGCGAGAAGCTCACACCGGAAGAATTCATTGCCCGCACGCTGGAATGGGCGATGGAGAATGCACGCCTGACCGAAGGCCTGAAGCTTGCGCAGAGCCGCATTTCCAAGCTCGGCGAATTGCCGAACCTTGCAGGCTTCCTGCTTTCAAGCGACGTTGGCCTCACGCCCGCGTCGTTTGCCGGTCTCAAAAGCAAACCGGAGGAAATCCACGAGATCCTCACCACGGTTGCCACCGACCTTGAAAAAATGCCTGATTGGAACGTGGAAGCGATCGAGGCCGAGCTGCGCGACATTGCCGAACGCACCGGCAAGAAGCTGCGCATCGTCACGCCGCCGCTCTTCGTTGCCGTGTCCGGTTCCTCGCGCTCGCTGCCGCTGTTCGATAGCATGGCGCTGCTCGGCCGCTCAGTGGTGCGCCAGCGGCTGAAGATGGCGATTGCTGTCGTGGCCACGATGGTTGGCAGCGGAAGCTGATAGTTTAATGCTGCCGGTAACGACAGCATTCTGAAATATACCCCTCTGCTCGGGGCACCCCCCTCTGCCCTGCCGGGCATCTCCCCCTCAAGGGGGGAGATCAGATGGCGCACCCGCCCGTTCCATGGGCAAGGTGTCCGCCGCTTGTCGATCTGCCCCCTTGAGGGGGAGAGGTCCGGCAGGACAGAGGGGGTAAACCCAGAGTGGGATGGGTAACCGCAACAAGCAAAGCCCGCTAAAGGCGAAGAACAATGACCGACACCAAGACCGAAACCACCGCCCTTTCCTCCGACGCGACAGAAGTGCGCCGCCAGAAACTTGCGCTGCTGCGCGAGCAGATCGGCGACGTTTATCCGGCGCATTTCCACCGCACGCTGACCAATGCGGAGCTGGCGGAAAAATATGCCGATATCGAAGCCGACGTCGAAACCGGCGACACGGTGACGGTGGCGGGCCGCGTTTATTCCTCGCGCAATTCCGGCATGTTCATGGATATCCATGATGCCTCGGGCAAGGTGCAGATCTTCAGCCACAAGGATACGACGCCGGAAACGGCGCGCAATCTTCTGCCAATGATCGACATCGGCGACATCATCGGCGTGACCGGCAAGGTGCGCCGCACCAAGCGCGGCGAACTGACGATCAACGCCGAAGAAATCACCATGCTGACCAAGTCGCTTCTGCCGATGCCGGAGAAGTGGCATGGCGTTTCTGATATCGAGCTGCGTTACCGCAAGCGCCATCTCGATATTCTCGCCAATGAGGAATCCAAGCTGCGCTTCCTGCAGCGCTCGAAGATCCTGTCCGGCATGCGCCGTTTCATGGAGGACGAAGGCTTCCTCGAAGTGGAAACGCCGATGCTGCAGACCGTCTATGGCGGTGCGACAGCCGATCCGTTCAAGACCTTCCACAACACGCTGAAGATGGACATGTATCTGCGCATCGCACCGGAGCTGTTCCTGAAGCGCACGCTGGTATCAGGCCTTTCCGACAAGGTCTTCGAAATCAACCGCAACTTCCGCAACGAAGGCGTTTCGACCCGACACAATCCTGAATTCACCATGATGGAGTGCTATTGGGCCTATGCCGACTACGAAGACATCATGGGTCTCGTGGAGCGGCTGTTCGAGACGCTGGCGATTGCCCTGCACGGCACGACCGAGGTGGAATTCCAGGGCCAGACAATCTCCTTCAAGGGCCCGTTCAAGCGCGTGCCTATGCCTGACGCGGTGAAGGAAGCGACCGGTATCGACTTCCTCGCCATAAAGACCGACGAAGAAGCCCGCGCTGCCGCCAAGGCCGCCGGTTTTGCCGTCGAGAAGGACTGGACCTGGGGCGAATGCCTTGCCTTCATCTTTGAAGAGAAGGTGGAAGGCACGCTGATCCAGCCGAGCCACGTCACGCATTTCCCGAAGGACATCTCGCCCTTCGCCAAGGAAGTGCCGGGCGAACCGCGCCTCGTCGAGCGTTTTGAGAGCTATTGCAACGCCTGGGAAGTGGGCAACGCCTTCTCCGAACTCAACGATCCGGAAGAGCAACGCCGCCGCATGGTTGAGCAGCTGGAGCAGGCCCATGCCCGCGGCGAAAAGGACAAGCAGCTGGACGACGAATTCCTCGACGCCATCGACCAGGGCATGCCGCCCGCCGGCGGCCTCGGTATCGGCGTCGATCGCCTGATCATGCTGCTCACCAACGCGCCCTCGATCCGAGACGTCATCCTCTTCCCGGCCCGCCGTAACAAGGCGGACTGATCGGACGAAACCCGGGGGCGGCCTCGCGGCCGCCTGCCGCTCCCCGATTGTCTCGCTGGTGGCGAAGGGGACGTATTTTCTCGACGTCATCCTCGGGCCTGTGCCGAGGACCTAATCACGTCCAATAAAGTCAATCCGTTGCAGATCCTCGGGTCAGGCCCGAGGATGACGCCGGAGTGTGTGGCGAGGTTTCGCCCCGTTTGCTGCCGGTTTTCCTCTCCCTACATAGACACGGCAAGTAACTATTCGGCCATCTGTGTGAGCGGATCGAATAAATTCATATAACTTTTAGTAGAATATACTGGCGATATCGCCTCAACTTGTGATACCCATTCCGCATCATTCGCATTGTGTTTGACGGCTTTCGATCAAGGGCCGCCGGGGGGAAATACGCATGCCCGAGAATGAGCTTCCCAGATACCAGCCCGATATGTTCGCAACCCCTGAAAAGGAATGCGACGTGGTGATGAAAGGCGGCATCACTTCCGGTGTCGTTTATCCCTATGCGGTTCTGGAACTGGCGCGCCGATACCGTTTCCGCTCGATTGGCGGCACATCGGCCGGGGCGATTGCCGCCGCTTTCGCGGCTGCGGCGGAATATTCCCGCACCGTCAGGAAAGACCCCGATGGGTTCACCCGCCTGCAGGCCCATTGCGACACGATACCCACTATTCTGGACAGGCTTTTCCAGCCGGAGCGCCGTTTTCGCCCCCTGATGCGCTATCTGCTGTGGGCGCAGGCCGGTGGCTGGCCGGGCAAGGTTTTGGGCTTGCCCATGGCTTTTCCGCTGGCAGCCATAACAGGCATTGTCATCGGCGCCGGTATCTTGTGGACTCTGGGTGGCGGTTGCGCCGGGTCCATTCTCGGCGGGTTGGTGGGCATGCTGGCCGGCGTCCTTGGCCAGATCCTGTGGCTGGTTTTTCATCGGTTGCCGAAGGACGGCTTCGGCTTCTGTTCAGGACTGACGGTTTCCGATCGGGAGGTTCCGGGCCTGACGGAATGGCTGCATGCCTCGATCCAGGACATCGCTTTCGGCAGCGACGCTGCGACAGCGCCGCCGCTGACCTTCGGCGACCTCATTGGCGCGGAGCCGGAGAAGCCGGTCATAAACCTGAAGATGGTCACGACGAACCTGTCGATGCGGCGGCCGCACACACTTCCGACCACGAATCTCATGGTGGCTTACGACCCGAAGGAATGGAGCCAGTTGTTTCCCGCTGGCGTGATGGACTGGCTGAAGCAGATCGCAACACCGGGCGGCCCCTTTCCCGAACTCAAGGCTTTTCCGGAGCCCGCCCAGCTGCCCGTCATCATCGCAACACGCATGAGCCTGAGTTTCCCGGTCCTGTTCAAGGCCATTCCGGCCTATACCAATGATCGCGGCACGCTGGATATAGTACGACGTATCAGCGGCGACGCACGGCCCGTCATGAAGGCGAAAATCTGGTTCTCCGATGGCGGCATCAGCAGCAACTTTCCCATTCATCTTTTCGATGCCCTGCTTCCGTCGCGTCCGACTTTCGCCCTCAGCCTTGATGAATTGCCGAAATCCATCGCCGGCAGCAAGAAGCGCGTCACTATCCCGCAGGCGGCCGGCGAAGGGATAGGCGTGCCCGTTCACAAGATGGAAAAAATGAGCGGCTTCCTGGGCAGCATCCTCAGTTCGGCGAAAGACTGGCAGGACCAATCCCTTGCCACCATGCCCGGCCAAAGGGAGCGCATCGCCCGCGTTTTCCTCAATGAGGAGGAAGGCGGGCTAAACCTCACCATGCCGCCGGAACGCTCGGCAAAACTGATGAGCTACGGCCTCGAGGTCGGGTCGCTTTTTGCAAATGGCGCACTGGATTTCGACGAGCATCGCTGGCGACGGACGCTTGTTGCCTATGACCGGTTGGAAGACGCGGTGTTTGCGACTGGGCGCCTGTGGAGCGAAGGCAAATATGAAGAATGGCTGACGGGTTACATTGACGAGATCAAAAGCTACGAAGCCGTGACGAAGGGTGAACGGGAAAAGCTGATCGCCCGAATTGCCGCCTTTGCCGCCCTGTCGCAGAGTTTCTCTCCGGCAATCGTCAACAAGCGCAAGAAATTTCCAAATCCGGCTGGCCGTCTGCGGATCGGACCCGATATCTGACGCACCGGGGCAAGGTCGCCGGAAGGTTTCTCCGAGAACCGCCCTCGCCCGCTTAGTGGCTTGCGGCCTTTTTCTCCGCACCCGGTTCTTCCGCAGGCGCATTTTCGGTCGCCGGCTTCTCTTCCGCCGCCTGTGCGGTCGTTGAGCCTTTTCCGAAAATCAGCGATTTCAGGTAGGACAGGCTGAAGATGCTGCCGCCATCGGCTTCCGGTGTCGAGGTCAGAAGTTCATCGGCGGCAGGTTCGCCATGCGCTTCGGGAGACGGGGTTTCGCCATGCGCTTCCGCACCGGCCCCGCCTTCCTTGGTTTCCGCCGGCGTGCCACCGTGGCCGCCTGCGCCATCATCCTTGGTTTCGCCGTGCCCCGTCGCGCCCTTTGCGGGTTTTGCGTCGTGGCCTTCGGAGCCTGCATCCAGAGCCGGGGTTGCACAATCGGCTGAATCGCTGAGGCTTGCTGCCAGCGCTTCGGTATCTTCCAGCGGCAGATCTATGCGCAGCCCATAAAATTGCCCGGTGCCATTTGCCGCGCCATCGTAATAAAAGGCCGAATAGCGCCGCGCCTCCGCACCCTCAGGGATTTTGGCGAGGTCCGGAATGAAAACCACCTGTGCGGCAATGGCGCGGCCGCGCATTTCCGAGCGCAGCTGCGGACCGTTCTTGTCGAGCACGGAGACCTGAACCAGATCGGGTTTCTGCTTGTCGTAAACCGCCCTGGCGACGCGAAGCGCGGTCTTCAGCCGCTCGGTACCATCACCGCCCTGGGTACGAATGAATTTGCGGACCCATAAAGAACCGTTCTTGCGAATGTTGACTGTCTGGACCGCGTCGCAGGAAAGCCCGTTGGTGGAAGCGTAGGATGGACCAAGCAGCCGATCGCTGCCGATGAACACGGCAGCAGAACCGGTCGCACCCGCCAAAAGCAGGATCCCCCCTCCGATCATAACGAGCTTGCGCGAAAACCGCATTCGTCCGAATACAGCTTTCACCCGCAACATCCTGACATCAAGTACCCCGTCTTACGCCCTCACCCCAAAACGTGGCTCGATGGATGAGGAACACACGCGGGACAAGCTACGGACCACGCTGTCCGAGCCCTGCGATAGTGCCGCTTTCTCATTGAAAAAAGTTTAACCCCACCGGCGCGGTACCGGCAAAAACGCACCATTTTCAGACATTCTTGAAATCCACTAATTTGCGAATGATTTGCAATAGCGTTGACAAGGGTGATTTTATAACAGATGGTATTGCGAATTAATCGCAACAAAATCTGGTGAGCCCCGTGAACTTTCAAAAAATCCGGCATGCAGTTTTCGCCTTCTCGCTTTTTCTCCCCGGTGCGGCCCTTGCCCAGGAAAAACCTGTTGTCGTGACGACCTTCACCATCATCGCGGATATGGCGCGCAACGTGGCGGGCGATGCGGCCGAGGTGGAAAGCATTACCAAGCCGGGTGCGGAAATTCACAATTATCAGCCGACGCCGCGCGATATTCTCAAAGCCCGCAAGGCCGATCTGGTGCTTCGCAACGGCCTCAGCCTGGAATTGTGGTTCGAAAAGTTCCTGGCCAACCTTTCCGGCGTGCCGAGCGTGACGGTGAGCGAGGGCGTGAAACCCATGGCCATCAGCGGCGGGGCATACCAGGGAAAGCCCAATCCGCACGCCTGGATGTCGCCCGATAACGCCTTGATCTACGTGGAGAATATCCGCAAGGGACTGACGGATATCGACCCCGCCCAAGCGGATGTCTATGCCGCCAATGCCAAGGCCTATTCGGACAAGATCAAGGCCACCGTGCAGCCGATCCGCGACACGCTTTCCGTCCTGCCTGAAAACAAGCGCTGGTTGGTAACGAGCGAAGGCGCTTTTTCTTATCTCGCCCGTGATTTCGGCCTGAAGGAACTGTTCCTGTGGCCGGTCAATGCCGACAGCCAGGGCACACCGCATCAGGTTCGCGGGGTGATCGACGCCATGCGCGAGCACAATATCAACGTCATCTTCAGCGAAAGCACGGTTTCCGCCGATCCCGCCCAGCAGGTGGCCAAGGAAACCGGTGCGGCCTATGGCGGCATTCTTTATGTGGATTCGCTGAGCGAAGCCGATGGTCCGGTTCCGACCTATCTCGACCTCCTGCGCGTGACGAGCGAAACCATCGCCAAGGGGCTGTCTTCATGAGAATGGGCAGTAAAAAATCAGGCGGCGGCCTGACGGTTCAAAATGCGACAGTGACCTATCGAAACGGCCACACCGCATTAAGAAATGCCAGCTTTTCCATCCCCCGCGGAACGATCACTGCACTTGTCGGCGTCAATGGCGCCGGCAAGTCCACGATTTTCAAGGCGATCATGGGTTTCGTGCCTTTGGCCGCCGGTTCCGTCTCGATCTTCGACCTGCCGGTGAAGGAAGCGCTCAGGAAAAACCTCGTCGCCTACGTACCGCAGGCCGAGGAGGTGGACTGGAGTTTTCCGGTGCTGGTGGAGGATGTGGTGATGATGGGCCGTTATGGCCATATGAATTTCCTGCGCATCCCCTCGAAACGCGACCACCAGATGGTGGAAGAGGCGCTGAAACGCGTCAACATGCTCGATTATCGCAAGCGCCAGATCGGTGAGCTCTCGGGCGGGCAGAAGAAGCGGGTGTTTCTGGCCCGCGCGCTGGCGCAGGAGGGGCAGGTGATCCTGCTGGACGAGCCTTTCACCGGTGTCGATGTGACAACGGAAGAGCAGATCGTCACGCTTCTGAAGGCGCTGCGCGACGAGGGCCGGGTCATGCTGGTCTCCACCCATAATCTCGGCAGCGTGCCGGAATTCTGTGACCGCGCCGTCTTCGTCAAGGGCACGGTTCTGGCATCGGGCAAGACGGCGGATACCTTCAACGAGGAGAACCTGCAAAAGGCCTTTGGCGGCAGCCTTCGCCACTTCGTGCTTGGCGGGGCCGAGCTGCATAACGACGCCGATCCGCGGCGGGTGAAGGTCATTACCGATGATGAGCGGCCCTTTGTGATCTACGGCAAGAACGGCCAGAACGGGCACGATCCTGAGGCTCCGAAAGAAAAAGTCGATGATAAACAGCCTTCTTGAGCCCTTCACCTATGGTTATATGCTGAACGCCATCTGGGTCAGCGCACTGGTAGGCGGCGTCTGCGGTTCTCTCTCGGCCTATCTGATGCTGAAGGGCTGGTCGCTGATCGGCGATGCTCTTTCCCATGCCATCGTTCCCGGCGTTGCGGGCGCCTATATGCTGGGCCTGCCCTTTTCGCTCGGTGCGTTCCTTTCCGGCGGGCTTGCGGCCGGCTCCATGCTGTTCCTGAACCAGAAGACGCGGCTGAAAGAAGACGCGATCATCGGGCTGATCTTCACCTCGTTTTTTGGGCTCGGGCTGTTCATGGTGTCGCTCTCGCCCACCTCGGTGAATATCCAGACCATCGTGCTCGGCAATATTCTCGCGATCACCACCAAAGACACGATCCAGCTGGCGCTGATCGGCGGTATCAGCCTCATCGTGCTGGCGCTGAAATGGCGTGACTTCATGGTGGTGTTCTTCGATGAGAACCACGCCCGCACCGTGGGGCTGAAACCGGAAGTGCTGAAGGTGATCTTCTTCACCCTGCTGGCCGCCTCCACGGTCGCCGCGCTTCAGACGGTTGGAGCCTTCCTCGTCGTTGCCATGGTGGTAACGCCGGGCGCCACCGCCTATCTCTTGACCGACCGTTTCGAGCGGCTGATCCTGATGAGCCTCATCATCGGCGCGGCTACCAGCTTCGTGGGTGCCTATCTAAGCTACTTCCTCGATGGCGCAACTGGTGGCGTCATCGTCGTGCTGCAGACGGCGATCTTTCTTGCGGCCTTCGTTTTTGCGCCCAAACACGGGCTTCTCGCTTCCAGGGCCAAGGCCCGTAGGGCGCTGGAGGAAACGCCATGAGCGAATATCTCGAACTCGCCATCCTGCCGTTTCAGCTGCCCTTCATGCAATATGCCTTCGTGATCACCCTGATGATCGCGGTGCCGATGGCGATGCTCTCCTGTTTTCTGGTGCTGAAGGGCTGGTCGCTGATGGGCGATGCGGTTTCCCATGCGGTGCTGCCCGGCGTGGTGGTGGCCTATATTGTCGGCATCCCGCTGTCCATCGGCGCGTTCATCGCCGGCATGATCTGTGCGCTCGGCACCGGTTTCATCAAGGAAAACAGCCGCATCAAGGAAGACACGGTGCTCGGCATCGTCTTTTCCGGCATGTTCGGGCTGGGGCTGGTGCTTTATGTGAAGGTGCAGAGCGACGTGCATCTCGATCACATCCTCTTCGGCGACATGCTCGGCATTGCGCCCTCAGACATGCTGGAGACGGGCCTGATCGCGCTTTTCGCCACGCTGTTTCTCGGTATCCTGCGCAAGGACCTGTTGGTCAACGCCTTCGATGCGCAGCACGCCAAAGCCATCGGCCTGCCGGTGCGTATCCTGCATTACGGCCTGCTGATGGTTCTGTCGCTGACCGTGGTTGGCGCGCTGAAGGCGGTGGGCATCATCCTCTCGGTCGCCATGCTGGTGGCGCCGGGCGCTATCGCCTTCCTGCTGACCCGGCGCTTTTCCGGCATGCTGCTGGTGGCCATGGCGGTGGCGGTCGCCTCATCGCTTTCGGGCATATGGCTGAGCTTTCTGATCGACAGTGCGCCTGCCCCCACCATCGTCATGTTCATGAGCCTTGCTTTCGTTGCCACCTTCATCCGCACCACCTGGAAGGCCCGGCGGATCGACGCGGCGGGGGAAACAGGCTTCTAAAACAACGATTTTTGCGGGCGTGTGGAACATTTTCCCCTTTTGCGCGTCATTTTACTGAGCCAGTCGCGGGGCGGCGGGCTCGGGAAAATTATGCAAAAGGGGAAGCACCATGCTGAAGTGGGCTCTTATTTTCTTTGTCATTTCTTTGATCGCAGGCGTGTTCGGCTTTACCGGCATTTCGGCAGCCGCGGCGGGCGTGGCCCGTATCCTGTTCTTCATCGCCGTGGTGATCTTCCTGGTCTTCCTCGTGCTTGCACTGATGGCCGGAAGCGCCGTCGTCTGAATGAAAAAAGGCGACCGGGTTTTACGCCGGTCGCCTCTCCTCTCTCCCGTAACGGAATTCAGCCAGTCCAGCCGCCATCGATCACATGGATCTGGCCGGTGGTGAAGCCTGCCTCATCAGAAGCAAGATAGGTGACGAGTGCCGCGATTTCTTCCGGTGTGGCGATACGGCCCATCGGCTGGCGGGCGATGAAATCGGCCAGAGCCTGTTCGTAATTGCCGGTGGCGCGCAGGCGGTCATGCAAGGACGGGCTGTCGACCGTGCCGGGGCAGATGGCGTTGCAGCGGATGCCCTTGGTGACGAAGTCAGCGGCAATCGCCTTTGTCAGGCCCACCACGGCAGCTTTCGAGGCGGTATAGGCGAAACGGTTCGGCACGCCCTTCACGCTTGATGCAACCGAGGACATGTTGACGATCGCGCCCTTGCCCTTTTCCAGCATGCCGGGCAGGAAGGCGCGGCAGGTGCGATACATGGCCTTGGCGTTGAGATCGAAGGAGAAGTCCCAGTCCTTCTCTTCACAGTCCAGAATGGTGCCGGAATGAACGAAGCCGGCGCAGTTGAATAGCACATCCGCATGGCCGATATCGGCGGCGAAATCCTTCACGCCATCGCCATCAAGCACGTTCAGAACGCGGGTTTCCGCGCCCTTGAGGGTGGAAAGCGCCTGCTCGTTGATATCAGTGGCGATGACGCGCGCGCCGAGCGAGATGAACCGCTCCGCCGTCGCCCGGCCGATACCCTGACCGGCGGCGGTGATCACCACTGTCCGGCCGTTAAAATCCTGCACCATGAATAGCCTCCCGCTAAGGCGCGCCCGCCCTTCGGGGATCGGACCGCTGAATTTCGATGATCTCAAATATGGATCGACAATTCATATGTAAACGCGGTATTCATATGGCGTCAAGCAAACTTGCGCGGATGTCGGGTATCGGGCAACCATATTTTATGGCGCCTCCACCGGGCACTCATAGAAAACACATCGAGGCCAGATGACCGACGACGACAGCGAAAGATATCGCGCTCCCGCCCTCGACAAGGGTCTCGACATTCTCGAGCTTCTGGC
This sequence comes from Agrobacterium tumefaciens str. B6, assembly GCF_001541315.1. GTDB lineage: Bacteria > Pseudomonadota > Alphaproteobacteria > Rhizobiales > Rhizobiaceae > Agrobacterium > Agrobacterium radiobacter. Next base: position 36,154 of record NZ_LMVK01000019.1, read on the forward strand.
CCGCACCGATGGCGGGCTGACGCAGATCGAGATCGCCAAGTCTATCGGTAAAAGCCCGAACGAGCTTTACCGCATGCTGGACCGGCTGGTGCGCCGCGGCTACGTGCAGCGGCTTGACGGCGACCGGTTTTCGCTGACGCTGAAGATGTTCGGGCTGGCGCATTTCCATGCACCGATACGCCGGCTCGTCTCTTTTGCCGCACCTGTCATGCGCGATTTTTCGGCCAGCGCGGAGCAGGCCTGTCATCTGGCCGTTTATGACCGCGGTAGCGTCGTCGTCATCGCCCAGCAGGAATCCGCCACCTATTGGGCCATGTCCATGCGGGTCGGCGCGCAGATGAGCCTGTTCCACACCGGCTCCGGCCATGTGCTCTTGGCCTTCCAGACCGAGGCGCAGCGTGAGATCATGATAACCGAGCAGGTGCGCGGCAGCGGCGAAACCGTGCCGCCCTCCCTCGCCGAGCGGCTGGCGGGGGTGCGCAAAAACGGTTTCGAATCCATGGACAGCCTTCAGACAGCCGGCGTGCGCAATATTTCCGCGCCGGTACTGACGCTCGATGGCACGGCGCTCGCCGTCATCACCTGCCCCTATATCACGCCGCTTGGCGGCAAGGCGCCGACACGCGAGGCCTGCGAAGTGCTGATCCGCGAGGCGGCAAAGCGGATTTCCGAAGTGGCGACAGGGAACGGAAATTCCTGAAACGCACAAAAAAAACGCGACCGGCAGGGACCCGATCGCGTTTTGAGTGACTGGAGATTATATCTCTCAAACGTCGGGGGAACGTGGATGGTTCCCCCTTTATGTGTCACGCCGCAGCCAGCGTCAGTTCCTTGCGGACCATCTCACGCAACGTCACAAGATCCTTTGCGAACAGGCGGATGCCTTCCGAAAGCTTCTCGGTTGCCATCGCGTCTTCGTTCATGGCCCAGCGGAATGCCTTCTCGTCGAGCGACTGCAGCGGCTCTGCCTTGACGTTGTCAGTCGAAAGCTTGCGCTCCAGCTTGCCGGTATCCTTGTCCAGCTCTTCCAGCAGCGCCGGGCTGATCGTCAGGCGGTCGCAACCGGCCAGCGCTTCGATTTCGCCGACATTGCGGAAGGACGCGCCCATGACGACGGTGCTGATGCCATTGGCCTTGTAGTAGTTGTAAATGCTGCGCACCGAGACGACGCCCGGATCGGTCTCGGCGGTGTAGTTCTCGCCGGTCGACTTCTTGTACCAGTCAAGGATACGGCCAACGAAGGGCGAGATGAGGAAGACCTTGGCTTCGGCGCAGGCAATCGCCTGGGCCTGCGAGAACAGGAGCGTCAGGTTGCAGTCGATGCCTTCGGACTGCAGCACTTCGGCAGCCTTGATGCCTTCCCAGGTGGAGGCAAGCTTGATGAGGATGCGTTCACGCTCGATGCCGCGCTCCTTGTAGGCCGCGATGATGTGGCGCGCCTTGGCAATCGAGGCTTCCGTATCGAAGGAAAGGTCGGCATCAACTTCGGTCGAAACGCGCCCCGGAACGAGGCCGGCAAGCGCCGCGCCGACAGAAATGGCCAGACGATCGGCAACGGCGGCAACAACGGCGTCGGACTGGCCGCCCTGCTTCTTGCCCCATGCGACGGCTTCCTTCACCGCATCCGCAAAGGCCGGCGTGCCGAGTGCTTTCAGAACGATGGTGGGATTGGTGGTGCAATCCACCGGCTTCAGGCGCGCAACCGCCTCGATATCGCCGGTGTCGGCAACAACCGTGGTGATGGCGCGAAGTTGTTCGAGTTTGGACGTCATATCGAATGATCCTTCATGATCTCTTGAAAACTTGCTCACCCGTCTTTTCGTTCCCGCACCATGGGTGCGCCCAAGGCCGAAATCGCGGTTTGTCCGGCTCCGACTATCGCAAGCGGCACGGCCCAAAGTCAAGACATTTGCGCATCGCAATTGACATAAGTTTCATGCCTGCGATACTCCGCCAACATAAAGAATGGCGGAAACCGTGGCGAAACTGAGAAGAGAAACCCATACGGCCTATTCGGAAGCGGCTTCGCTGAGGCTGCGCGCCGCGTGGCTTTATTATAATCAGGGCATGACGCAGAAAGACGTCGCCGAGAAGCTCGGCATCAGCCGCTCCACCGTCATCCGCCTTCTCGATGAGGCGATGAAACGCTCCGAGGTGCAGATCTGGATCAACGAGGGCATCGAGGATTTCGTCGAACTGGCCGGCCGGCTGGAGGCGGCTTACGGGCTGGATGAGGCCGTCATCATTCCCTCCCCCGACAAGGCAAGCGTCGAGGGCACGGCCAAGGCCGTGGGCCTGGCGCTCGGGCAATTTCTCTCCGAAGCGGTGCCGAACGGCGCCACCATCGGCGTCGGCTGGGGACGCACCATGACCGCTTCGCTTTCCAGCTTCCGCCCGCCGCGCCGGGAAAACTGCAAGGTCGTCTCGCTGCTCGGCGGTATCGTCGCCGTGCATCAGACCAACCCGCTCGACTACACCTGGCGGCTGGCAAGCGCGCTCGGGGCGGAATGTTACATGTTCCTCGCACCGCTTTTGGTGGATTCCGTCGAGACCAAACGGGCGCTGATTGAAAAATGTGGACTCGCGACGCTTTACGATCTCGCCGAAACGCTTGATCTCGCCATCGTCTCCTGCGGTGATATCGGCCCGCATTCGACCTCGCTGTCGGAGGGTTTCATTTCGAAGGCGACGCTGCAGGAACTCATCGACGCCGGCTGCGTCTGCGACACGATGTTCAATTTCATCGATGCCGAAGGCCGCTCCGTCGATCACCCGATCAATCAGCGCGCCATGGCCATCGATCTCGATACGCTGCGCAAAGCCAAACACATCGTTCTCGCCTCCGGCGGCGCCCACCGCGCCGTCGCCATCCGCGCCACGATCAAGCGCATCGGGTGCAATACGCTGATAACGGACGAGGCGGCGGCAAGGGCATTGATGAAGCTGGTTTAGATTTTCTCTGGCCATTCCCGGGCGGCGTGCTGAACCAACAGGACCTCGATCTGCCTGTCCGTCACGCGATAAGCCACGATGTAGGGCAGACCGGAAATAACCAGCTCCCTCGTCCCTTCGATTTCATCGTGACTGCCGAGATAAGGATTGGCGGACAGAAGGCGTGCCGCTGTCTGGTGGATTGCCCGAACGACCTTTGCCGCCGCACGCGGATTACGCCCCGCAATGTAGTCGCCGATACCGTCAAGTTCTTTAAGATAACGCGGTGTCCAGACCAACCGCACGCGTTTCAGGCCTTGGCGTATTTGTTCAAAACAGCGTCAATCTCTTCTTCGGAAACGAACTCTCCGGCTTCTGCCTCAGCCAGCCCAGCCCTGACATCGCTTGTCCACTTCTCCTGCCATGCCAGGGAACGGCCATGCGACAGCGCATCTTCTATGATGCGACTGGGCTCAAATTCGAGCGCTCTGCCAGAAGGTCTATCCGGCGCTTCAGATCATCGGGAAGTTCGATCGTGCTCTTCATGGGCAAAGAATAGCCGATCCTCGACGGATCGGCAGAGGTTATCATCCCCCGTCACACCTTTCCGGTTTCCCAGCCGAGCATCGCCCGCTTGCGGGTCAGGCCCCAATGATAACCGGTCAGCGCCCCGCTTTTACCGACCGCGCGGTGGCACGGAACGACGAAGGAGACGGGGTTGGCGCCGACTGCTGCACCCACGGCGCGGGAAGCCGTGGGCTGGCCGATATCGCAGGCGATGTGCGAATAGGTGACGGCGCGGCCCATCGGGATTTTCAGGAGGCTTTCCCAGACCCGCACCTGAAAATCCGTGCCGAGCAGCACGACGCGCAGCGGCCTGTCCGCCGACCACATGGACGGATCGAAGATACGCGCGGCATAAGGCGCGGTCGCTTCGCGATCCTCGACATAGTCAGCATTCGGCCAGCGGCCGGCCATATCTTCGAAACAGGCTCTTTCCTCGCCCGGATCGGCAAAGGCGCAACCGGCAACGCCACGATCGGTCACCATGACCAGCGCAAGGCCGAAGGGCGAGGTGTGGAAACCGTAACGGATCGTCAGCCCGCCGCCCTTGGCCTTCCATTCGCCGGGCGACATGGCTTCATGGGTGACGAACAGATCGTGCAGGCGTCCCGGCCCCGACATGCCGACCTCGATCGAGGTTTCCAGCAGCGGCAGATCCTCTTCGCGCAACAGCCGCTTGGCATGATCGAGCGTCACAGCCTGCAAAAAGGCCTTGGGCGACAGACCGGCCCAGCGGGTGAAGGTCTTCTGCAATTGCGTCGGCGACTGGCCGAGCTCTGCGGCAATGGCTTCAAGGGAGGGCTGCTCGCGATAATCCAGCGTCAAAAGCTCGATAACCCCGCGCACCGTGTCGTAGTCCGATCCGATGGGGGTGATGTCTTCGTTCAGCGTAATATTGGCGTTCATCGCAAATCTCCTAACGGGTAAGAGAAAACCATTAAAGCGACTTCGTCTCCACCCGTTTCTTGCGCGGCATCACGATACGCAAGGAATGTTCGTTGGCCGGAACACCCACTCACCCTCCTTCCTGTGCTCGTCACAGGAATCCAGCAGACACGTGTCCGCGTGGCGGGAGGAGTTCTTTCAGCCCAAGGACTTGGGCTGGCTGGATCCCTGTGACAAGCACAGGGATGAGGGCGGCAGAGCGCGCCGACACTTCCTGATCCCCTCACATCCGCCGCCTGACGGTCGCCAGCGCGCCGCCGAAAGCCTTGGCGAAGCTTTCACGGTCATCGGGATTGAGAAACGATCCGATATCGGTTGCGCGGCCTTCGCCCGTCACATGCATGGAGACGATGCCGATCTCGTCATGCCGCCTGACCCTGAAGCGCGCCCAGAAGGGATTGAAGCGATGCTCCACCATACGCCCGGCCGGAGAAAATTTGCGGATCGACAGGCTGGTGCGCGAAACGCTGACCTCTTCCCGCGCCTTCGCAGCCCGGTAATTGGCGCGGAACGCGACATAAAGCAGCAGAAAATCCAGCCCGAAGAACAGGCCGACGGGCCATGCCCCGGTGGCGAGGAAGAAGCCGCCATAGACAAGGCAGGCCAGACCGGAGACAAGCAGGAGCAGCCGGAAACCCCTTCTGCCAAGCGAACGGTGCGGAACGAGTTCCGCCGCGAAAATCGGCTGGTCGTTGAGCGTATCCACGTTGCTTTCCTTTGGGCGGGCTGGCTATAGATAGTCCATGACAGTCGCCAAAAAACGATCCAGCACCCAAACATTGAAAAAGTCAAATCCGGCATCCGTCCGCAAGCCGGCGCGGGTGAAAACGGTCTATTCGAAGGATGAGCTGACAGAAATCTTTCGCCGCTTTTCCATTCAGCGGCCGGAGCCGAAAGGCGAGCTGGAACATACCAATCCCTTCACCCTGCTGGTGGCCGTGGCGCTTTCCGCACAGGCAACCGATGTGGGCGTGAACCGCGCCACGCGCGCACTGTTCAAGGTGGCCGATACGCCGGAAAAGATGCTGGCGCTCGGCGAGGAACAGCTGATCGGCCATATCAAGACCATCGGGCTTTACCGCAACAAGGCGAAAAACGTCATTGCCCTGTCGCAGATGCTGATCGACAATTTCGGCGGTGAGGTGCCGAAGACCCGCGAAGAGCTGGTGACGCTGCCCGGCGTCGGCCGCAAGACCGCCAATGTGGTGATGTCGATGGCTTTCGGCGTGCCCACCCTTGCGGTGGATACCCACGTCTTCCGCATTGCCAATCGGCTCTGTCTTGCGCCGGGCAAAACCCCTGACGAGGTTGAAGACCGGCTGATCCACATCATTCCCGAACAATATCTGTTCCACGCCCATCACTGGCTGATCCTGCACGGGCGTTATTGCTGCAAGGCGCGCAAGCCGGAATGCGAGCGCTGCGTGATTGCCGATATCTGCAAGTCGCCGGAAAAGACCTTCGATATTCCGGCGCCGCTGGTGGAATTACCCGCGCAGCTGTTCGGTGCGGCCGGCGGCGAATGAGGGATCGCGCCGGCTGACGGCCTTGTGCAGATGCACCATCATCGAGGCGGCAAAAAGCGGCGTCAACAGATTGAGGAACGGCACCGCCAGGAAGGCCGCGATCACCAGCCCGGCCATGAAGACGGTGGCGCGGTGTTTTGAGCGGAACTGCCTAGCTTCCAGGGGTGTTCGGAAACGCATCGCCGCAAATTCGAAGAATTCCCGGCCGAGCAGATAACCGTTCACCAGGAAAAACGCGATGAGGTTGACGCCCGGCACCAGAAGCAGCAACAGCGCGACGAGGTTGCCGGCAATGACGACACCAAAAAACTTGATGGACGACAGCACAGCCTCGCCGATCGGCATCGCCTCGCCGGGCGGATCGTTCGGATAGCTCTTTTTTTCAACTACTTCGGCGACATCATCGAGAAACAGGCCGGCAATAACGGCGGTGACCGGCGAGATGAGCAGCGCGAGCGCCAGTGCAAGGCCTATTCCGGCGAAAATGGCGAAAACGAAGCTCAGCCAGCCCGCCCAATCAGGCACGCCGGGTATCAGCGTATCCACCCACGGCAGGGCGAAATAAATGAAGATCGAGCGGATGGCGAACCAGAGCGCCGCCAGCACGAGAAGCGTGAGCCCCAGAACCTTCCAGAACACCGACCGGGTTTCGGCGGCAAAGAGATTGTGAAAGGCAAGCCTCGCCGCATCAAAAATCATTCGGAACTCCTCGACGCCTTTAGCGTTGAAACACTCTTATCAGGCGAGAGATAAGCGCTGCCCGCCCGCTCTGCAAGACGGGCGAAAAGATGCCAGATGTCTGGATTTAAACCGCAGATGGAATTTCTCTTGAATAAAAGGTATCTCTAAAATATAATAATCTATCTATTATAATTCGCATTCCCGTCCGGTGGAGGACAAGGCCGGAGAAGCTATCCCCCACCGTCAAATTGCGGTTCGCACGCTCGTTTGCGCGCGCGCATGCATCATCGTTCAATAAAGATAAAAGAATGAGGCGTTGGTGGAAAAGCTGCTGTTGAACCTTACGCGCGCCATGAAGGCAGGCACGCCCTCCGAGCGCAAGATCGCTAAATATCTGATCGAACATCTGGACGAATTACCGTTCGAGACGGCGCAGACACTGGCTGTCAAGCTCAGCCTCAGCCCGATGACGGTCGGACGTTTCCTGCGTTCGCTGGGATACCGGCAATTCAGCGATATCCGCGCCGATCTGCGCCATGCCGAAGAAACCGCCGGTGCGGACCAGCCGGCAACGGCAGAAGGCCGCGAACGCCAGTCCAACCCGTTTTCGCAGCTTCTGTCCCAGCAGATCCAGGCCATCCAGACCGCCTTCGACATGACGACCCAGTCGATCTGGCGACTTGCCATGAACGAGATCGCCACGGCGGGCGATGTCTTTCTGGCAACTTCTCCGGAAGGCCTCGACGCCGGGCGTCATTTTTACGGACGGTTTCTGGAAAGTCGCGGCCACATCCATTATCTCGGCAGCGACAGCGCGGCCTATGTCGCCCTGTGGGATTTCGACCCCGCTCACCCCCTGCTCGTCATCATGGATTGCGGCGGCAGCCTGTCACCGCTGCAGCGCCTGTCGGCAATGGCGCGCAAGAGCGGCTACAGGACATTGCTGATCACCACACGCTTTTATGAATGGGGCCCGGAAAGCACCGATCTCTGTCTTGCCATGCCGCAGGCGCAGAATGGCGGCCAGGGCCTGCTGCAACTGGTTTCCCTGCTGGAATTCCCCCTCTGTGCGCTTGGCGCCAGCGCTGATGATAGCGGCAGGGCAAGGGCAAAGAACCTAACCGCCCTGAAACGCTCGCTGCGTGGTTGATTGCGGCTAGCAGCAGCGGCGGCATATGGATCGAGCGGTTGCCGCTCGTTTCTTCTCCCCGCCGGGGAGAAGTCCGCGGCAGCGGGATGAGGGGGCTAGAGTGCGTTCATCGCTCGCGTTCCCCCCCATCCGGCCCTTCGGGCCACCTTCTCCCCGGCGGGGAGAAGAAACGCGCGGCACCCACTCGGCCTCGTATTTTCCTTCAGAAAATCAAAGGCTCTCCAGTTCCTGACGATGCCGGTACATGGCGAGGAAACGCCTGTAGTCCCGCTCATAACGGGGTGCGAGCGCCGGGTTGCCTGATATTTCCGCGTTGCCCGGATACATGGCGGCCCCGGCGGCCGCAAGGCTCGCATGCACCCCGCCGGCCGTCGCCGCCGTCATTGCCGTTCCGAGAAGCACCGCGTCGGCGGTTGCGGGAACCACGATGCGCTTGCCCGTCACATCGGCATAAAGCTCCATCAGCAGCGGGTTCTTCACATGTCCGCCGGTGACATGCAGGCTTTCCACCGCATAACCGAAACGCTCCATCGCATCGAGCACATGGCGGGCGCCAAGCGCAATGGCCACGGCGGTGCGCCAATAAAGACGGCAGAGACTGTCGAAAGACGTATCCAAAGTCAGCCCGCTGATAACGCCGACGGCATGTGGATCGGCAAGCGGCGAACGGTTGCCGTGGAAATCCGGCAGCACATGCAGCCGCTCGGCGAAGGCCTCGCCCTCAAGCGCGCGCAACTCCGTTACCCGCGCAACGATGCGGGCATGCAGCGCCGTATCCGGTTCACCGCCTGCCGCATGCATGCGCACGATATGGTCGAGCAGCGCACCGGTGGCCGATTGCCCGCCTTCCACCAGCCAGTGCCCGGGCAGGATCGCCTGCCAATAGGGCCCCCAGAGGCTGTGGCCGGGCATCTGCCGCTCCGACATGGCGACAAGGCAGCTCGAAGTCCCGGCGATCAGGGCCACATGCCGGCCGACATCTGCAGACAGGCAGCCGCCAAGCGCGCCAAGCGCGCCGGCATAGGCGTCGATCATGCCCGCCGCCACCTCACAGCCGGTATCGAGACCGAGCTCGTCGGCAGCTTCGGGCGAAAGCGGGCCGATGCTTTCCCCCGGCATCACGGTGGTTTCGGGAAGGCCTGCCCGCTCCTTCAGGTCGGCAAGGCCCGCCAGTTCCAGATAACCCGCCTGCCAGCCGGGATTTTCCTGTGCCAGGAAATTCCACTTCGCCGTCTGCGTGCAATTTGAACGCTGCGCTGAGCCGGTCGCCTTCCATGTCAGGAAATCCGCCAGATCGAAGGCGAAGGACATGCGCGACCAGCTGGCCGGCATATGCTGTTTCAGCCACATCAGCTTCGGTATCTGCATTTCCGGCGAGACGCTGTTGCCGGCGAAATCCAGCACCCGGTGGCCGGATGCCGTCAGCCGGTCGGCCTCACCTATCGCCCGGTGATCGAGCCAGACGATGGTGTCGAACCGGTCTTCACCGGTAACGGAAACCGAAACGGGCTCACCCCGCCCATCACGGATAACGAGCGAGCAGGTGGCGTCAAAACCGATGGCGGCGATGCTTTGGGGCGAAACACCTGCCTCGGCAAGCGCTGCCTTCACCACGATGCAGACGGCGTTCCATATATCGGTGGAATCGTGTTCGGCGTGGTTTTCCTGCGGCCTTTGCATCAGGATGGGATGGGTGGAGCGGGCAAGCAGCCGGCCGGCCGGATCGAAAATGCCGGCCCGGGCGCTGGCGGTGCCGACATCGACAGCGACGAGATTTTGACGCATCAAGACTGCAATTCCATCCCTTGCGCAACGACCTCCGGGCGGCAGCAGGCAGAGTCCCGCTCAGCCTGCATCGCGTTCCGCCCGCCTGTCAAAACCGCCCTTCCCCACATAATTGCCAACAAGTTGGACCAAATCCGGCATCGCGTCAAACACGGCATCCGCCCCAAGCCCGGCGATCTTTTCGCGGAATGCGGGAAAGCGGGCATGCGAACCGCCGGTAAAGGCAAAAACGCCCATGCCGGCTGCCTTTGCGGCGGCAATGCCCGCCGGGCTGTCCTCGATCACGATGCAGTGACGCGGATCAGCGCCCATTTCGCGCGCCGCATGCAGAAAAAGATCAGGCGCCGGCTTGCCGTTCTTCACCATGGTGGCGCTGAAGACATGCGGTTCGAATTTGTCGATCAGGCCGGTCAGTCCCAGCGAATAACGGATGCGCTCCGGCTGGCTTGAGGAAGCGACGCAACGCCGAAGCGGCAACAGCCTGTCCAGTGTTTCGCCAATACCATCAATCGGCCGAAGCTCAGTGCGGAAACGTTCGAACAGCGTCGCGCGCATATGATCGAGAAAATCGATGTCCGTCTCGACGCCATAATCCTCAAACAGCGTCGCCGTCATGCTGGCGACGCTGCGGCCGAGAAAGCGCTCATAGGCCTCCTCCTCTCCCATCGTCACGCCGAGATGGGAGAGCATATCGAGAAGGACGGAGATGGAGACCGGCTCGCTGTCGACGAGAACGCCGTCGCAATCGAAAATCAAAAGGGGCGCGGTCTCGTCTTCCATCTCGTGGTCACTTTTCAGCCAGCTTGTCATCCAGATAAAGCTGCAAGGTCTTCGCCGTGCCTTCGCGCCACAACGTCTTCAATGCATGGGCAAAGCGTTTACGGAAAAGCTCCGATTCGGCAACCTCCCCGAAAATATCGTCGAGTGCGAGGAAGGCCATCGGATCATCCTTGGCCTTGATGGCCGCCGCCTGCAGACGCTCGGCGCTGGCATCGTTGAAGGTGATTTGCTTGCCGCTGTCGGTGGTGCCGTAGAAATAACGGCACCAGAGCGCCGAAACCAGCGAAAGGCCTATGATATCCTCGCTGCGCGCCAGACGGTCGGCGGTGGACGGCAAGATGAATTTCGGCTGGCGGTTGGAACCGTCCTGCGCCAGACGCGGAATGGTGTCGCCGATCTTCGGGTTGAGGAAACGCCGCTCGATCAGGCCGAAATAGTCCGCGAGATTTGTATCGGGAACCGGCGGAATGACCGGGATGATCTCTTCCTTTTCCAGCTTTGCCAGAAATGCCCGGATCAGCGGATGCTCCATCGCCTCATGCACGAAATGAATGTCGAGCAGCGCGGCCGGATAAGCGATTGCCGCATGGCCGCCGTTGAGGATGCGGATTTTCATGTGCTCGTAAGGCGCGACATCCTTAACGAACTGCACGCCAGCCTTTTCGAGCGCCGGGCGACCGGCAGGGAAATTATCCTCCATCACCCATTGCTTGAACTCCTCGCAGAAGACCGGCCAGTTGTCGTCGATGCCGAAATCGTCACGGGCAATATTGCGTTCGCGTTCGCCGGTGGCGGGCGTGATGCGGTCGACCATGGAATTGGGGAAAGCGACGTTTTCGCCGATCCAGTTGGCGAAAGCAGGATCGGAGAGAGCCGCGAGCCCGACCACCGCGTTTTTGGTGACCTTACCATTATGGGGAATGTTGTCGCAGGACATGACGGTAAAGGGTTGAAGCCCCCTGTCGCGCCGCGCCTTCAGCCCGGCGACGATGAAGCCGAACACGGTTTTCGGCGTCGCCGGGTTGTGCCCGTCTTCGGCAATTGCCGGGTGCTGCGGATTGAAGGAACCGGAAGCGTCGATGAAATAACCGCCTTCGGTAATCGTCATCGAAACGACGCGGATTTTCGGATCGGCGAGCGTATCGATGATGCGCTGCGTATCGCCAACTTGCAGAATGTCGATCATCGGCCCGGTAACACGCGCACCGGTGCGGTTATTGTCCTGCTCCACAACAGTGGTCAGGAAATCCTGCGCGGCAAGTTTCTCACGCATCACCGCATCGGAGGGCAAAACACCCGCACCGATGATGGCGAAGTCATGGTCCGCACCCGTGTTGAAGAGGTCATCCAGATAAACCGCCTGATGCGCGCGGTGGAAATTGCCAACGCCGAAATGCACGATGCCGGCTGAAAGATCGGTCCGGGAATAGGCCGGAACCGCCGCCGTTTTTCTGGCTTCGTCAAGCGTTGCGAGGGAGAGTTTGCATGTCATGTCACGATCCTCGAAGGGGAAACGTTGTTCGTGCCAAGGCCGGGCGGCAAGCGCCCGATACTCAGCTCATCCAGTTGCCGCCATCGACATTATAGGTCTGGGCGACGATGTATTCGGCCTCATCGGAGGCAAGGAAGATCGCCATGCCGGTCAGGTCTTCGGCACGGCCCATGCGGCCGAAGGGCACGGCCTCTCCGACCAGCCGCTTCTTTTCACCGGCCGGGCGGTTTTCATATTTCGCAAACAGCGCATCCACGCCGTCCCAGTGCTCGCCATCGACCACGCCGGGCGCGATCGCATTGACGTTGATGCCGTGCTTGATGAGATCGAGCCCGGCCGATTGGGTGAGGCTGATGACGGCGGCTTTGGTGGCGCAATAGATCGCCACCAGTCCCTCGCCACGCCGGCCCGCCTGGCTTGCCATATTGATGATCCTGCCGCCTTTTCCCCGAGCAATCATTGTTTTTGCGGCGGCCTGCATCATGAACAGCGTGCCTGATACGTTGATTGAAAACAGTCTTTCGTAGCTATCGCGTTTGATCTCGACAATCGGTGCGAGATCGAAGAGCGCGGCATTGTTGATGAGGATATCGAGGCCACCGGTCTGGCCCTCCACCGTGCGGATGGCCGTGTCGATGGAGTGCTGCTTGGTCACGTCGAGTTCGACGGCATAGGCGTTCTCGCCGATTTCACGGGCGGTTTTGCTGGCGCGTTCGAAATCGATATCGGCGATGGCGACGGTTGCGCCCTCGCGTATATAGGCTTCCGCAAAGGCGCGGCCAATGCCACGCGCCGAACCTGTTATCAGCGCGGATTTGCCTTCCAGTCTTCCCGTCATATCGCGATGCCCTTTTCATCGAACCTGTGGATCTTTGTGTCATCCGGCGTGATGAAGACGGTATCGCCGTGTCTGCATTCGAACTCACCATCGGTCCTTGCAGTGATCGGGCCGATGCCCTGGACGTCGAGATGCAGGAAGGTGTCGGAGCCGAGATGTTCGGCGACGGTAACCTTGCCTTGCCAGAGGCCACTTTCTTTCGACAGCACCAAATGCTCCGGCCGCACGCCGGCGGTAGTCGCTCCCTTTTGCCGAGCATAGTCGCCGGTCACCAGGTTCATGCGCGGCGAACCGATGAAACCGGCGACGAAGAGGTTGGCGGGCGAGCGGTAAAGCTCCATCGGTGAGCCGACCTGCTCGATATTGCCGCGGTTGAGGACAACGATCTTGTCGGCCATGGTCATGGCTTCCACCTGGTCGTGGGTGACGTAGATCATCGTCGTCTTCAGCGTGTTGTGCAGCTCGGAGATTTCCAGCCGCATGGTGCCGCGCAGCGCCGCATCGAGGTTGGAGAGCGGTTCGTCAAACAGGAACGCCTTTGGTTCGCGCACGATGGCGCGGCCGATGGCGACGCGCTGGCGCTGGCCGCCGGACAGTTGCGAGGGCCGGCGTTCGAGATAATCGGTGAGGTTAAGGATACGGGCGGCATCGTCGACCTTCCTGTCGATCACCGCCTTGTCGAGCTTGGCCATCTTCAGCGGGAAGGCGATGTTGTTCCTGACGC
>NZ_LMVK01000020.1 GCF_001541315.1 Agrobacterium tumefaciens str. B6
CGGAGAGCGCTGGGTTGCTTACCAGGCACGGCTTGATACCATGATGGCGGTGTTTGGCCAGGCCGCGATCGAAGCTGCTGCGCCAGTCACGGGCGAACGCGTATTGGACATCGGCTGTGGCGCGGGGGCGACTAGTTTGGAACTGGCCGTTCGCGTTGGTGCAGGAGGCCATGTGCTCGGCGTGGACATATCCGAGCCGCTGATCGAGAGAGCGCGCAGGCTAGCGCCGCAGGATACGCCGGCCATATTCCAGTTGGCTGACGCCAGCAGCACCGAATGGCCTGAGGGTACGTTCGACATCCTGTTCTCCCGCTTTGGCGTGATGTTCTTTGAGGATCCTGCAGCAGCGTTCGCTCATATGCGGTGTGCGCTCAAGCCGGGCGCGCGGGTCGCTTTCGTCTGCTGGCGCAGCATGGCCGAGAATGATTGGGTGCGCCTGCCGATGGGTGCGATCAAGGGCATCCTCCCGCCGATGGCTCCCCCCCATCCCGAAGCGCCCGGCGCGTTCTCGTTTGGCGACCAGGAGCGTGTGGAGCGCATCCTGACGAAGGCAGGGTTCACCGATATCGCTATCGAGCCTTTCGATGCTTCAGTCTCGTTTGGCGAGGGCGCGACACGGGACGCGGCGCTCGACGACGCAGTGAACATGACACTTGAGGTCGGCCCACTGGCGCGCGCACTTGCTGATCAGACCGACGATATTCGCGCCCGCGCCTCGGCTGCGGTTCGTGCCGCCTTCGCGGGGTGCCCCGGTGAGCGATCGGTGATGATCAACGGCGCGGCGTGGATCGTCACCGCGCGCAACCCGCAAACTGACAGGGATTAACCGCGGGCAGCGTGCTTTGGAGGCTTGATCCGGAACCACACCGTAGCTGGGTGGCAACCTTTGTTTCCGGCTGCCTTTGTAGCCAGTCCTCAACTTTCGCCACTGCGGCCGTAGTGCTTTCGATGCTCGTGCCTTCAGGCACGCGAACTTCGACGAGAACCTCAGGCCGATCCGACGTCGGGAAGAACTGCTGATTTACACCTCCCATCCCGACAACCGAGACAGCCATCGGGGACGGAATGGCCTGACGAAAGCCACGAAACGGCGGCTGGCCGAAGCTGCGCCTAAAAAATAAGCTTGGAAGCCCATCGGCAAGAACACAAATCAGGCACTATTCTTCGCATTTTTACGAAATCGCGCGTCAGAGTCCGGAATCCAATCTGGCACGCGGTTTGCTTCGTTAATTCCGAGTTGGCCGCTAGGGTTCCGGTGCAGGTTTGCATGACTGGTCCGAGAGCAGCCACTGTGCGAGGAGAAATCTCGCACGGATGCACGGCGGGACAAAAGCCCGGGAGACCTCGTTAGCCAAGGGATTGGCGGCGTTGGTCTATGCCGATCCCTTTTTGAGAACAAGCAAAAGGGGAATACCAATGCAGACTTTCAAAACGATCATTTCCATTTCCGTACTGGGGGGCCTTCTTGCGCTCCCGCTCGTTTCGACAGCGGATGCTGCGTCAAAAAAGGATTTCAAGGTCGCCTGGTCGATCTATGTCGGCTGGATGCCCTGGGGTTATGCCGCCGACCATGGCATCGTGAAGAAATGGGCAGACAAATACGGCATCAATATCGAGGTCACGCAGTTCAACGATTATGTGGAATCGATGAACCAGTATACGGCAGGCGCCTATGACGCCGTGACGCTGACCAATATGGACGGCCTGTCCATTCCCGCTGCCGGCGGCGTCGATACAACCGCCGTCATCGTCGGTGACTTCTCCAACGGAAACGATGCCGTCATCCTCAAGGACAAAAAAGACCTTACCGAGATCAAGGGCCAGAACATCAATCTCGTGGAGTTCTCCGTGTCGCATTATCTGCTTGCACGGGCGCTCGAAACCATCGGCTCATCCGAACGCGATGTGAAAGTCGTCAATACGTCCGACGCGGACATGGTCGCCGCTTACCAGACACCGGAGGTTTCCGCTGTCGTGACGTGGAATCCGCTGGTTTCGACCATTCTCCAGAATTCCTCGGCCAACAAGGTCTTCGACAGTTCCAAAGTCCCCGGCGAGATCATCGATCTGATGGTCGCCCATACCGATGTGCTGACGGATAATCCCGATTTCGGCAAGGCGCTCGCGGGCATCTGGTACGATACGATGAAGGTGATGACCGCCGAAAGCGCGGAAGGCAAAACTGCGCGCGAGGCGATGGGTAAGGCATCCGGCACGGATCTTGCCGGTTTCGAAGCCCAGATGGCGGCCACCAAACTGTTCGACAAGCCCCAGGATGCACTCGCCTTCACGGCTTCGCCGGACCTGCCGAAGACCATGGACCGGGTGCGGCATTTCCTGTTCGACAAGAGCCTGCTTGGCAACGGCGCCTCATCGGCGGACGCGATCGGCATCGCGTTCCCGGATGGGGCCGTCCGCGGTGACGCGTCCAACGTCAAGTTCCGCTTCACGACGGACTACATGGCCGAAGCAGCCAAGGGAATGCTCTGAGGAGCAGCACCACCGCGCCCCGGCCCGGTCTTCCACCCTGCCATCACCCCGGAGTTTCCCATGCGCTGGATCAATTCGCGTCCTTCGAACGGCGCCCGACTTGGACTTGCCGTCCTGCCCTTTGCGGCCGTGCTGATCGCTTACACAGTCGGCTCCGCGGCACGGCTTGCCGAAAACGCCAATGACAAGCTTCTGCCGGGCTTTGCCGGCCTTGCCGACGCCATCAACCGGTTGGCCGTCATCCCAGATGCCCGCACGGGTGATATTCTTCTATGGTCGGATACGGCCGCAAGCCTCGTCCGCCTGTTTTCGGGATTGGGAATAGCCACAGCGATGGCATTGGCCATCGGCATGCTGATCGGCATGCTGCCTTACGCCCGATCACTGCTTTCGCCCTTCGTCGGCGCCATTTCCATGGTGCCGCCGCTGGCGCTTTTGCCCATCCTTTTCATTCTGCTTGGCCTTGGCGAAATTTCCAAGATCGCTCTCATCGTCATCGGTGTAGCGCCCGTGATGATCCGCGATCTGGCGCTGAGGGCCATCGAACTGCCGCGCGAACAGATCATCAAAGCCGAGACACTCGGGGCAAACTCATGGCAGATCGCGCTGCGCGTGGTGTTGCCGCAGGTCTTGCCGCGGCTCATCACCTGTCTGCGTCTCCAACTCGGACCCGCCTGGCTTTTCCTGATCGCGGCGGAAGCGATTTCGTCGGATGCGGGGCTCGGTTATCGCATCTTCCTCGTTCGCCGCTATCTCGCGATGGATGTGATTTTTCCCTATGTCATCTGGATCACGCTTATCGCCGTGCTGACCGACTGGCTGCTGGAGCGGCTGCGCCTTGCCCTATTTCCCTGGTCGGCAACGGAGAACAAGGCATGAGCACGCTGACCATCAACAATGTCTGGAAGGAATATGGTGATCAGATCGTGCTGGAGAATATTTCGCTCGACATCGAATCCCGCGCTTTCGTTGCGCTTGTCGGTCCGTCCGGCTGCGGCAAGACCACTTTCCTGCGCATGATCCTTGGCCAGGAGCGGCCGAGCCGCGGCACGATCCTGCTCGACGGCAAACCGCTGCCGGGCGAACCGGGACCGGACCGTGGTGTTGTGTTCCAGAAATATTCGGTGTTTCCGCATCTGACCGTGCTCGGTAACGTCCTGATCGGCAAGGAACTTGCCGCCTCACCCGTCAGCGGCAGGCTGTTCGGCGCCGCCCGCCGGACCGCGATCGACGAGGCCCGCACCATGATCGCCGATGTCGGCCTTTCAGGGTCGGAAGACAAATATCCTGCCCAGCTTTCCGGCGGCATGCAGCAGCGTTTGGCGCTTGCCCAGACGCTGCTGATGCGCCCGAAAGTCCTGCTGCTCGATGAACCTTTCGGGGCACTCGACCCCGGCATTCGCGCCGAAATCCATCAGTTGATGAAACGGCTGTGGAACGAAGCGCAGATGACGGTGGTGATGGTGACGCATGACATGCGTGAGGCCTTCACGCTTGCCACCCGTGTCATCGCTTTCGAGCGCCCACGGGACCGCCCGGAGGAAAAACTGCGCTATGGCGCAACGGTCACCCGCGACATTTCAATCTGGCCGCCGCGCCGGGCCGGCGGCGTCGCCGCCTGAAACGATATGCATCAGGGCCAAGCCCTGATGTCGACTGCGCAGTTGCGGATAGAGGGGCGGCTCAAAACCCCCTGCCGGAATTGCTTCCGACGGCCCGCCGGGACGACCCGGCAAACAAGGGCAGACACCGGGACGACCCGAACTCAACCGCCATGGAGCACCTTATGCACCAAAGACGTTCGCCCGAAGAAATCGCCGCCAACCGCGCCCGTTATGAAGATCACCAGAAAAAGGGGCTGGAATTCGCACCCAAGGCGCTGCCCGGCTTCAGCCTCCTGCCCGAACCCGCGCTCAACGAAACGAAAATCCTTAACCGCGAAATCATTCCCGGCGGCTGGTACTGGACGACCAGGCTGCGCAGGGAAGAGGTGCTGCGCATCAGCCTGAGCCACGGCTTCTCCTCGATTGCGCTCATCGCCTGGAATGCCGCCGACACCTCGGAACGCATCAATCTGCCCGACACGATCAAGGTGCAGTGGACGACGGGACTTTCCAAAGGCCGCGTCATCTTTTCCGACATGGGGCGTGTGATGTTTTCGATTACCGAGGACAGTTCCGGCGCGCATGATTGCCTTGTCGGCGGCTCGAACGCGCAGAGCAACGCCCGTTATGAGGGCGCACATGTGCGCGATACGCGCGATAATTTCATCAAGCTGGCGATGAAGCTCGGCCTCGACCGCCGTGACATTCCTGCCGCGCTGACGCTTTTCGCACCTGTGCGTGTTGATGCCGAAGGCCGGTTTTTCTGGAACCCGGCCCTGCTCAACGGCGGGGACTATGTTGAGCTGCGTGCGGAAATGGACATGCTCGTCGGTTTTTCCAATTGCCCGCATCCGCTGGATCCCAACCCGGCCTATGCGCCGAACCCGGTGACGGTCACCCGCCTTGCGGCCGCTCCGGTCGCCGCCGACGACCTTTGCCGGACCGCCACCGCCGAGGCCGTGCGTGGTTTCGAGAACAACGCGCTTTCCAACCTTTGAGCCGGGAGAAACGAACATGACCGATTTCATTGAAACCGTTTCGTCGCGCACATGCGAAAATGCAGCACAAGACCACTACGTTCCGGCTGAAAAACCCTTCTCCACCTTCATCCGCAAGGGCGCCACGGTTCGGATCGAAGACACTTACGGCCAGCAGGCCATCGATACGCTGTTTTACAACGCTCGAGACTTTTCCGAACGTTACTCCAGTCAGGATACGGTGCGGGCGCAGGGCGTGGCCTATATTTCGACCGGCACGAAAATCATGTCGAGTGAGGGCCGTGCGATGCTGACAGTGACCGCCGACAGCTGCGGCCGTCACGATACCTCCGCCGGCGCCTGCTCCTGCGAAAGCAACACGGTGCGTTTCGGCCATGGAACGAAATATCTTCATGCCTGCCGGGACAATTTCGTCGCCGAGGTCGCGAAATACGGCATGGGTAAACGCGATGTCGTTTCCAATATCAACCTCTTCATGAACGTGCCTATCTCGCCCAATGGCGGCATGACGATCGTTGATGGCATTTCGGCGCCCGGCGACTACGTCGAACTGGTGGCCGAGATGGATGTGCTGCTGGTCATCTCCAACTGCCCGCAGATCAACAATCCCTGCAATGGTTTCGATCCGACGCCGATCCGGGTGCTCGTTTGGAACGAGGAGGATTGAGCCGTTGTTCAAGAAAGTCCTCATCGCCAATCGTGGCGAAATCGCCGTCCGCATCATCAGGACACTCCGGGACATGGGTATTGCCTCGGTCGCGGTCTATTCCGACGCCGACCGCTTTACGAAAGCCGCGCTCACGGCGGATGAAGCCATACGCATCGGACCGGCGCCCTCCGCAGAAAGTTATCTCGATGTCGAAGCGGTGATTGCCGCCTGCAAAAAGACGGGGGCGGAAGCGGTCCATCCTGGTTACGGCTTTCTTTCCGAAAATATCGGCTTTGCCGAAAGGCTGGCGGCCGAAGGCATCGTCTTCATCGGCCCGACACCGGAAAACATCGCCGATTTCGGCCTGAAGCACACCGCCCGGGAACTGGCGCAGAGAAGCGACGTGCCTCTGCTTCCGGGATCCGGCCTGCTTGGCTCGGTCAAAGAGGCGCTCGCCGCGGCGGAAACCGTCGGTTATCCGGTCATGCTGAAATCCACCGCCGGCGGGGGCGGCATCGGCATGCAGCTCTGCGCCGATGACGCCGCGCTGGAAGCGGCTTTTGAAAGCGTGCAGCGTACGGCGAAAGCAAGCTTTGGCGACGCCCGCGTCTATCTGGAACGGTTCGTGGCCAAGGCCCGTCATGTCGAGGTGCAGATATTCGGCGACGGCAAGGGACGGGTGATCGCGCTTGGCGAACGCGACTGCTCGCTTCAGCGCCGCAACCAGAAGGTCATCGAGGAGACACCCGCCCCCGGGCTTTCCGATGAGGTTCGGTCGCGCCTGCACGCGGCGGCCGTCTCGCTCGGAAAACAGGTGAGTTATCGCTCCGCCGGCACCGTCGAGTTCATTTACGATCCGGCCCGCGAGGAATTCTATTTCCTGGAGGTCAATACGAGGCTGCAGGTGGAGCATCCCGTGACCGAAGCCGTCTTCGGCATCGATCTGGTCGAATGGATGATCCGTCAGGCCGCCGGTGAGGATGTCCTGACCGGTGCCGAGCACCTGATACCGAAGGGAGCGGCCATCGAGGCGCGTGTTTATGCGGAAATGCCGCATGCCGATTTTCGCCCGAGCGCCGGTCTTCTGACCGAGGTGGTCTTTCCCGAAGATGCCCGGATCGACGGCTGGATAGAGACCGGCACGGAGGTAACGCCTTTTTATGATCCCATGCTTGCCAAGATCATTGTCACGGGCGCGGATCGCAAGGCAGCGATCGCCAGTCTCGGTTCTGCCCTGTCGCACACCGCGATTTCAGGCATCGAGACCAACCTAGACTATCTCAAGGCGATTGCCGGCTCCGACCTTTTCCGAACCGGCAATGTCGCGACCACGGCGCTGAAGGATTTCTCCTTCGTGCCTGCCGTGGTCGAGGTTATTGCGCCCGGAGCGCAATCGAGCCTTCAGGAACTGCCTGGCCGTCTTGGCCTGTGGCATGTCGGTGTGCCGCCGAGCGGGCCTCTGGACGAACGGTCTTTCCGGCATGCGAACCGGCTGGTCGGCAATCATGACCATACGGCGGCGCTGGAAATCACCGTTTCCGGGCCGGTGCTCAGGTTCTTTGCGGATGTGACGGTGGCCCTTGCCGGCGCGGAAATGCCGATGACGTGCGACGGTGAACCCGTTCTGCATAATACCCCGATCACCATCAGGGCCGGGCAAACGCTTACCATCGGCCAGATCGGCGGCGCGGGGCAGCGGGCCTATCTGGCGGTGGCCGGCGGTTTTGATGCGCCGGTCGTGTTCGGCTCGCGCGCCACTTTCGGGCTTGGCCAGTTCGGCGGCAACGCCACCGGCACTTTGCGCGCCGGCCAGGTCCTCCGCCTCGCCCGCGCGCCTCAGGCCGATATGAAAGCCGCCTCGGAACCTGCCGACCTGACCCGCGAATGGTCGATGGGCGTGCTCTATGGCCCCCATGGCGCACCGGATTTCTTCCTTGAGGACGATATCGAGACCCTGTTTGCGACCGAATATGAGGTGCATTTCAATTCTGCCCGCACGGGTATACGCCTCATCGGCCCTGCGCCGAAATGGGCGCGCGAGGACGGCGGGGAAGCCGGACTTCACCCCTCGAACCTCCACGACAATGCCTATGCCATCGGCGCGATAGATTTTACGGGCGATATGCCGATCATTCTCGGGCCGGACGGCCCGTCCCTCGGCGGCTTCGTTTGCCCGGCGGTGATTGCCGCGGATGAGCAATGGAAGATGGGACAGTTCAAACCGGGCGACAAAATCCGCTTTCATCCAGTTGCGCGGGCGGAAGATCCCATCGCTGGTCCCATCGTCAAACGTATTGGGGAGAATGCCGGCTCCCCCATTCTCGGCCGTCTTGATGACGGCGAGGTTCCCGTCGTTTATCGCCGGCCGGGCGATGGCACCCTTCTGGTCGAATATGGGCCGATGCAGCTCGATGTCAGCCTGCGCCTGCGCAGCCATCTTTTGATGCAGGCGGTGCGGGAAGCCGGCGTCCCCGGCCTCATAGACCTGACGCCCGGCATCCGTTCGCTACAGATTCACTATGATGGATCGCATGTGACGCGTGGCCGGTTGCTCGGTCTTCTTTCCGAGATCGAAAGCGGCATGCCTCCCGTTCACTCGGTAAAGGTGCCGAGCCGCACCGTTTGGCTGCCGCTGTCCTGGGACGATCCGGATGCGGCGCTGGCGATGCGCAAATATCAGGAGCTGGTACGCCCCAATGCGCCCTGGTGCCCCTCGAATATTGAATTCATCCGCCGCATCAACGGTCTGGACGACGAGCGGGCGGTGAAAGACAAAATCTTCGACGCCTCCTATCTCGTCATGGGGCTTGGCGATGTCTATCTCGGCGCCCCGGTTGCCACTCCTCTCGACCCGCGCCATCGCCTTGTCACGACAAAATATAATCCGGCACGCACGTGGACGCCGGAAAACGCCGTCGGCATCGGCGGCGCCTATATGTGCATCTACGGTATGGAGGGACCGGGCGGCTATCAGCTGTTCGGGCGCACCATCCAGATGTGGAATACGTGGCGCCAAACCCCGGTCTTCGGCAAGGACAAACCCTGGCTGCTCGATTTCTTCGATCAAGTCCGTTTCTTTCCCGTCAGCCACGGCGAATTGACCGAAGCCCGCGCCGCCTTTCCCCATGGGGGTTATCCCGTCCGTATCGAAGAGGGCGAGTTTTCCTATGCGGATTACGAGGCGGAGCTTCAGAAGAATGCCGCCGCAATCGGCGCATTCAAGACGGGCCAGCAGGCCGCCTTCGAGGCGGAACGCCAACGCTGGAAAGATCAGGGGCTCGACAGTTTCGTTGTCGATGAAGGCATCGGTCCCGGCCTCGGGGGCGATATTCCCGATGGCTGCTTCGGCATTGAAAGTGCCGTGCCGGGCAATGTCTGGAAAGTGCTGGTGGAAAAAGGGCAGAAGGTGGCGGCCGGAGAAACGCTCGCCATCATCGAATCCATGAAGATGGAAATCACCGTCAACGCGCACGCCGCGGGCAAGGTGCGCGATCTCCGCGCCGGGCCGGGCCGCAATGTCAGGGCCGGCGATGTGCTGGTCGTTCTGGAGACCATTTAATGTTGCCGATCATTCTCGATATCGCGTCGCTGAAAGATGCCTATGCAAAGGGGCTGAGCCCGCTCGATCTCGTCGAGGAGATAATTCTTCGCATCGAGGCGTCGGACGATCCGGCGATCTTCATAACGAAGACGCCGGACGAGGATCTGCGCGCCGCCGCCCGCGACCTCCTGGCACGTGCCCCCAAGGCCAACAGCCTGCCGCTGTGGGGCGTGCCTTTTGCCGTCAAGGACAACATCGACGTGGCCGACCTGCCGACGACGGCCGCCTGCCCGGCCTTTGCCTACCGGCCGCAACAGGATGCGACCGTCATCGCCCGGCTGAAGGCCGCAGGTGCAATCGTCACAGGCAAGACCAATCTCGACCAGTTCGCCACCGGGCTGAACGGCACGCGCTCGCCTCACGGCGCTCCGCGCTCCGTCTTCGACAAGTCTTATGTTTCGGGAGGCTCGTCTTCCGGCTCCGCCGTGGCGGTGGCGTCTGGCCTTGCCAGTTTCGCGCTCGGCCCGGATACGGCCGGTTCCGGCCGCGTGCCCGCCGCCTTCAACAATATTGTCGGTATCAAGCCCACGCCCGGACTGGTGCCGAACGTCGGCGTCGTACCCGCATGCCGCTCGGTGGATGTCGTGACCGTTTTTTCCGCCACGGTAGGCGACGGCGTGGAGGTGCGCAGGGTCATGGACGGTTATGACCCCGGCGATCCATTCTCGCGCAGGGCAAAGCCGGCCGCCCTGCCGGCTGCCGGGCTGCGCATTGGTGTGCTTGAGCCCGGGGAACGCGAATTTTTCGGCAATGCCGCTTTCGAGGCGCTTTATGACGCAGCTGTCGAAAAAGCGAAAATGCTCGGCGCAGACATCGTCTACTTCGACTATGCGCCGTTCCGTCAGGCCGCCGAGCTGCTCTATAACGGTCCGTGGGTGGCCGAGCGTCTGGCGGCGGTGAAGCATTTCCTTGGGACCAATACCGACGATTTCGATCCCACCGTAAGGGCAATCATCGAGGGGGCAAGGCGATACGATGCCGTCGACGCCTTCGAGGGACTATACGGGCTTGAGGCGCTTCGCCAGAAGGCATCAGCGGAATGGGCGAAAGCCGACGTGTTGATGCTGCCGACATCGCCGACCACCTACACGGTGGAGGAGATGCGCGCAGATCCGATCGCGAAGAACGGCCATTTCGGGCGATATACCAATTTCGCCAATCTGTTCGGCTATGCGGCCATCGCTATTCCCGCGGGCTTCGATGCCGCGGATCATTTGCCGGCGGGTGTCACCCTGTTCGGTCCGGCCTTTTCCGACGATGCGCTGGCGCCATTTGCCGATATGCTGCACCGCGCATTGCAGCCCGGCATGGGCAAGGACCGCAAGGCTGCCCTGCCGGAAGCTTCGAAAGTGGCGGATACCGATGACGGGCTGGTGCCGATTGTCGTTGTCGGCGCCCATCTCACCGGCATGCCGCTCAATCACGAACTCACAGGCCCCGGCGGCCGGCTGATGAAATCCTGCCGCACGACCGGCGACTACCGGCTATTCGTCTTGCCGAATACCGTTCCACCGAAACCCGGCCTGCTGCGGGAGCCCGGCTTTGAAGGCGCGGGTCTGGAGGTGGAGGTCTGGAAGGTGACGCCCGAAGCCTTCGGACGTTTCGTGCAGAACATCCCCGCCCCGCTCGGCATCGGCAAGGTGACGCTGGACGACGGGTCACAAATCTCCGGCTTCCTGTGCGAACCCTATGCGCTCAAGGGTGCTTTGGAAGTGACAGGCCTTGGCGGTTGGCGCGCCTATATCCGATCGATCAAACAAGAGGAAAGGAAAAGCCATGCGTGACATTTTTTCAAGATATCTGGGCATCCTCCGGCGAGGAATGATGATGCTTTTGACTGCGAGAGCCGGAATGTATTGGGGCCGAGGAGGTCGAAACGGCTAAGTGCCGTTTCATCGCAATCGCCGTTCCGGGCATCGGAGACGCCACATCGAACAGGCGACACTGCCTTCGCCTGTTCGACCCTGAACGTTCCTCGCCCCGGCAAACCGGGAAGCGGTCTTAGCGACCGGGCGCTTATTCGAGGCTCTTGATCGGGTCTTTCGGCGCCGGATCGAAGCCCACGAGCTCGACGGTCAGTTTCGTATAGGTGCCGTCGGCCACGATGTCGGCGAGCGCCTTGTTCACCGCCTTCACCAGCTCGGGCTTGCCCTTCTTGATGGCGAAACCTTTCTGGACGTGGCTGACGAAATCCGGCGTCATTTCGAGGGGAAGGCCGGAATTCTTGATCGCCCATGCACCGGCGATCGCATCGGTAATGGTCGCGTCGATATTGCCGTTGACGAGGTCCTGCATCGCGTCCGATTCAGCCTTGTATCCTTTGACGACCGCACCCTTTTCCTCGGCGATTTTTGCGAAGGTGGAAGAGACGAGCGCACCGACGGTCTTGCCTTTTAGATCAGCGGCACTTTTGATGGCCGAGCCTTTCTGGACGACGATGCGACCGCCCGATTCCAACCAGCCATTGGCAAAGGTAACGCGCTTCTGCCGCTCTTCGGTTATATCCATCGAAGCGCTGATGATATCGTACTGGTCCGCCTGAAGGCCGACCAGCAGGGAGTCCCATTTGATCAGGACCGGCGTGTAGGTGAGGTCGAGGCGCTTTGCCACTTCCTTCATCACACGAATTTCCAGACCGTCGAGCGTTCCATCCGGGGCACGCATGCTGAAGGGCGAAAAGGTTCCTTCCGTTGCGACCTGCAGCTTCCCGGGCTCCAGCAATTCAAGTTCTGCGGCAAAGACCGGAGCGTTGGGGATGGTCGCAGCGAGCGCCGCGACGGCAAATGCGATAGATTTGAATTTCATGACTCGTTCCCTTATTGATTTTTTGCATTTTCCTGTTCGTCGGGAGGCATTGGCGTCACCCGCAGTCGATCCTGCGGATCGCTCCGCCGGATATTTCAGGTATTGCTGAGAACCGTCGGGGCCTCAGCTTGAAAGGGCATAACGGCGTTCCAGCAAGGCTGCGAGCTGTGTCAGCACCGTCGTAAGCAGGAGATAGATGACGGCCACGGCGATGTAGAACTCGAAAGGCCTGAATGTTGCGGCAATCAGCGTCTGGGCATAAAGCGTCAGCTCCACGACGGTGATCGTCGATAGCAGCGATGTATTCTTCAACGTCGAAATGGCTTCATTCGTGACTGAAGGCAGGATGATGCGGAATACCTGCGGCAGGACAATGCTGCGCATGGTTTCCGCCGGGCTGAACCCCAGCGCCAGAGCCGATTCCGTTTGCCCGCGCGGGATGGCGGACAGGCCTCCCCGGATGATTTCCGCGACATAGGCGCCGCTATTAACGCCGAGCGCCAGCACGCCGGCGGTGAAGGGCGAGAGCTTCACGCCGAATTGCGGCAGGCCGAAATAGATGATGAAGACCTGGATCAGGGTTGGCGTGCCCCGAACGAACCAGACGTAGAAGGCGGAGGCGGCACGCACCGCGCGCCACGGCGAACGATGGCTGAGCGCCGCAAGCAGGCCGCAGCCCCAGCTGACGATAATGGTCAGGATCGTCAACCAGAACACCGTCCAGGCAGCCAGCAGAAAGCCCGGACCGTAAAGCTGCACTTCGTCGATAAAATTCGCCATCGTCGTCACGCTCCCCCGGCGCCATCTGCTGCGCCGCTGGGGGCAAGCTGGTCATGCAAAATGCGGTGAAGAAATTGCCGCAGGCGATCGCTCTGCGGGTTGCGAAGAATGTCGGGCGCGCCGGTTTCAGCGATGACGCCCTTGTCGAAAAAGAGCACACGCGATGAAACGTCGCGCGCAAAGGCAATTTCATGGGTCACCAGCAGCATGGTCATGCCGTCCGCGGCCAGGGAAGCCATCAGCACCAGCACCTCATGGACAAGTTCGGGATCGAGCGCGGAGGTCACCTCGTCGAAAAGCATCAGGCGCGGTTTCATGGCGAGCGCCCGGGCGATGGCGACGCGCTGCTGCTGGCCGCCGGACAGGCGTGCCGGATAGCTGTGGCGTTTCTCATAAAGGCCGATGCGGGAAAGCAGGGCCTCCGCCTCTTCGACAGCCTGGCTTTTGGGTCGTTTCAGCAGCCGGACCGGAGCATGGATGACATTTTCCAGAACCGTCATATGCGGCCAGAGATTGTAACTCTGAAACACCATGCCGACGCGGGCGCGCAGGGCCTGCAGCTGCGAGGGCGTCGGGAAAAATCGCGATTCCGGTCGGAAATCGAAAGACAGGTTGTCGAATTCGAGATAGCCCGACTGGGGCATTTCGAGACCGTTTATCGAACGCAGGAAGGTGCTCTTGCCCGAACCGCTCGCGCCGATGATGGATACCACCTCACCCGGTTCGACACTGAGCGAAACGCCTTTCAGAACCTCGTTTTCCCCGAAGCTCTTGTGGATATCCCGCAGGTTCAAAACCGGTCCGGTCATGGGGTCGTCTCCTTGTATTCATCGACGATCTGCACCGCGACATCCCTCGGCGTGCGGTCCACACCGTTGATCTCCGTAATGTCCTGGGGACAGGCGGACAGCACGAGCAGCAGATCCATCTCGGCCCTCAGCGCCACATGGTCACCCGCCGCGGATGCCGGCGGGCGACGGTCGAGACCGCCATCGGCGTTCACCGCCACATTCATGAAAAGGTTGAGAGACGCCGGCGTCTGGGCGGCGACAATACCCTTCTCCGCCAGCGCCTCATGGAAATTTCCGGAACAGCTGCGATGAAAACCCTCGAATCCCAGTTGCCGGTAAAGATCCGCATTGCATGGGCAGAGCAGCGTATCATGCCGCAGGGCGGCACTGTCGCTCACCAGCGTCATCATGGGTCTTCTGCGGTTGCTGAAGACACCCATGCCGCGCTCAATGAAAATATTACCGTTAACCGAGCGCGTATGATCCATCGAGCTCATCTCAGATGGATCGGCTGCCGCAACAGCCCACGCATCCACGACCTGGTTTCCGTGGGAATTCGTAACGATGGCCACCTCGCCGGCCAGCATGCGATAGGCTGCGCCATGACCGGCCAATAAATTCTGCACATTTTCAGTCATCGGACACCGTTGGAAGGAATGCTGAAACCGGCGAGACGGCGGTAAGCAGGCGATAGACCCGGATCGACACCGCTCGGTCGAAACAATTTATATTCAGTATACCAACGGAATTCAATAAAGATTTTCAACTATTTATAGCAAATATATTAGGCTAAACAGCCACAAATCGAGCAGTAAGATGCACAAGATTGCATCATTTATGCGTCCCGCACCATTCGCTTGCACTGCCATCGATTGCGGGATACGTTTGGTGTACCTAAAAATTCGACCGAGCGGTCTTCCGGTTGAAATCCGCAAATGCGAGCTTCCGGAAGGATTGGCATTGATGGAATGCTGTCCGAGTTTGCCGAAGGTCCCGGTGGATCGGCGCGCGAAGACCGCCCGGCCAAACAGCAGATTGAATGGAGTGGAACGCGTGATCCGGTATTTTGCAATCGAGGAATATCAAAGCCGCTGGCAGCGGGTTTTGCGCGAAATGCAGCGCCGTGGCTATGAAACTGCGGTGGTCTTCGGCCGCGGCGGCGGAACCACTGACAATTGCGGCGACATACTCTATCTTTCCAACCACTACGCCATCAGCGGCGGCATGGATTCCCTGATATGGACCGCACGGTCCTTTTCCGGGATCATTCTACAGCAGGGTCAAGAGCCGCAGCTTCATATCGATGAGCCGGAAGTGCGCACCGATCTCGTCTCTATCCGCGATACGCATTGTTCCAGCCATCCTTTCCGAAGCGTGGCGAAAGCCCTGGTCGAAAGGGGCATCAAAGGGCGTGTCGCAATAATCGGCACGCAGTTCATCCCCGTCAAATATTACCAGCAATTGCTTCAGGACGCTCCAGACATTGAGTGGGTAGCCGAGGACGATCTGATCCGCTCCGTCCGGCGCATCAAAAGCCTGAAGGAACTGGAGTGCTATCGCGTTGCCGGCGAAGGCGCGACGGCCGGCCTGAACAGGTTGATGGAAGGCCTGACTGGCGGCCTTTCCGAGCAGGAAGCGGCGGGAGAGGCGGCCCGTGAAGTGGTGCGGCGCGGCGGCCGGCTGCAGATGATCGGCTGCAACCATGGCGAAACGCTTGGTTTCGACCAGCGTTTTCCCCTGACCGGCTATAGCGCGGACACACCAAAGACCGGCGACATCGTTACGGGCACCATCCATGCGGCATTTTTTCAGGGCTATTATCTCGACCCCGGCCGCACCGGCATATGCGGCAAACCGACAGCGGACCAGCAACGGCTGATCGAAGCTGCGGCCAACATCGTTCATCGTCTTTCCGACATGATGCGGCCGGGCGTGAAGCTCATCGATATTGCCGCTGAAGGCGACCGTCTGACGCAGGCCTTCGGAGGCTCGGTATCCGCCATCATGAAGAACTTCCCGTTTTATGGCCACAGCATCGGTCTCGGCTTCGAACAGCCGAGAATTTCAACCAGCATGTCGCAGCCTGAAGATATGGCCGAGGAAAACATGGTGTTCGGTATCGAATCCTTCCTTTCGCTCGACGGTGTCGGCGCGGCTTTTTATGAGGATATCATCATCGTCGGGCGCGACGGCAACGAGCTTCTGACCCGTTCGCCCAGCCACTGGTGGTAATTTTCCCGCAAGCGACGGTCGGCATGCGGCTACAGAGTTCATCGGGGGCGGCCATCAGCCGCCGCCCTTGTCTTTTATTTTAGTGGGCGAAAACGCCGTCGAAATCCTTAAAGCCCTTCACCTCGATCGGATTGCCGCTCGGATCGAAGAAGAACATGGTGCGCTGCTCCCCCGGCTCGCCTTCAAAGCGGATGACCGGCGGAATATCGAAGGCCACACCGGCATCTTCCAGACGCTTCGAAAGCGCGAACCAGTCATCGAGAGGCAGTACGACACCGAGATGC
Organism: Agrobacterium tumefaciens str. B6; assembly: GCF_001541315.1. Lineage (GTDB taxonomy): Bacteria > Pseudomonadota > Alphaproteobacteria > Rhizobiales > Rhizobiaceae > Agrobacterium > Agrobacterium radiobacter. Next base: position 16,235 of record NZ_LMVK01000020.1, read on the forward strand.
GGCATCATCACCATGTGATTGCCGACCTTGCCGGTCCGGGTAACCTCGAACGGCTTGCCCAGATGCATCGAAATCTGGTGGCCGAAAAAGTCGAAATCCACCCAGCTATCGGTGGAACGGCCCTCCTCGCACCCGAGAACGCCGCCATAGAAGCGACGCGTTTCGTCAAGGTCGGTGACGTGATAGGCAAGGTGAAAAAGTGAACGCATTTCAGACTCCTTTCAATTTTTAAAGGGAAATGGCCGCTATCGGGCCATCAGCGGATGGTCAGGTCACGCGGCAGGCTGGAGAGAGGTTCCGCCCCCGTCTCTGTCACGATGACTGTTTCGGATGCGCCAACCGTCCACACGCCATAGCTGCGCAGGGTGGCTGGCAGGTGGAACACCATGCCGGGTTCGATTATCCTGTCGACGCCGGTAAACAGGCTCAACAGCGCGCCTTCGCCCCAGTCCGGCGCAAAAGCGGTTCCCATGGAATAACCGATGCGTTTGCGGAAGGCGGCATTGTAACCTGCCGCGTCGATCACACGTTGCGCGGCCTCATGGGGTTCGGCACATGAAACACCGGGCCGAATGGCGGCCAGCGCCGCATCGAGGGCTTTCAACGCGCAATCCATCATTCGCCGGGCTTCGGCGGGCGGAGAACCGATCCACACGGTACGCATCAGCGCGGCGTGATAGCGCGCATGGCAGGCGGCGAGTTCCAGAAAAACCGCATCGCCATTCTCAAGCTTGCGGCGTCGCCAGGTCATGTGGGGCAAACCGCTGCGCGGCCCGGAAGATACGAGCGGCTCCATGGCCATGACCTCCGAGCCCGCCCTTGTGGCGGCATCCAGTATGGCGGCGGCTATCGCGTTTTCGTCGGTTCCGGCGGCGCAGGCGGCGATGCCGGCCGAAAGCCCCGCCTCGGTATAACCCGCCGCCAGCCGAATGGCCTCCAGCTCGGCTGCGGACTTTATCGTCCGCAGCGGCGAGAGAATGGAGGAACCGTCCGGGATGGACGCAACACCCATCTGCTCCGCGATTTTTGCGGCAAGTACCGGAGAAACAAACCAGCCGTCCAGTTCTATGGCCGGCCGCTCGATATGCCGCTTTTTCAAGAGGTCGCCCAAGGCGACCGCCGGGTTTGCGCCATCCTGATAGGCGACGACGTCGTCCAGCCAGGTATTGGCGATGGATCCTGCCAGTTCAAGCTGCCGGACGAGAAGCGTCGGCGGTCCATTCACCGGCATGATCAACGCCTGGAAAGCGAAATATCCGGCCGTCTGCCGCCCGGTCAGCCAGTAGATGTTTTCAGGACCGGTGACGACGAGCGCTTCATGACCCGCATTGCGGATGGCGGTGCGCGCACGATCTTGCCTCGCGGCGAACTCCTCCCCGGGGAAAGAGGCGTCACACCCCTGCAAATCGGCGAATTCCTGCATGAAACTGTCCATATCGTCGTGCTCGGCTTTTGCATGAGAAGCTGGCAAAAGCGTCTCAAGACCGGAATGAAGAAAGAAAAAACGCTGGCGGGTGCCGGTTTCAGGGGCGGCTCAACCATCCCAGAAAACGGCTTTTCACGCTTTCGAAATGCGCCTCCATGGCGGCGGAAGCCTTCTGCGGATCCTGCGCTTCAATGGCGTCGATAACCGCAATATGTTCGCGCGCCTGCTCGGCAAAACGGTCATGCGTGCGGGTGATTGTGCAGCGTCGGGCGATACTGCGCATTTCGGTCAGCATGGCAGGCAAAAGCTCAAGCCCGGCGGCGGCGGCCACGGCCTCGTGAAACTGGTCGTCGTCCAGCCAGAACTGATCGAAGGCCACGTTCCTGCCATCCGCATAAGCCTGCATGATTTGCCGCGAATGTTCGAGCGCCTCGGGAAAGGGGCGATCAGCGGCGCGGGCCGCAGCAGCGCTCTCCAGCAAGCGCCGTATCTGCACGATTTCCAGCAACTGCTCCACCGTGACGGGCCGAACCATCAATGCGCCATTGGCGAGCCGCGAAATCACGCCCTCTTTTTCAAGCCGGGAGACTGCCGCCCTGAGCGGCGTGCGGGAAATGCCGGATTCGAGCGCCAGGGCTCTCTCCGTCAGAACGTCACCGGCTTTGAACTTCCCCTCCAGAATGCGTTGTTTGACATCCGTATAGGCCTGCTGGGTCAAAGTTTCCTTTTCGCTCATGCTCTCTCCCCTTTACCGAGCCGACCAGGTCTGTTGCAGAATATCAACGGCATGCGCCAGATCGGCCGGATCCATGGCCTCATCCGGGTTATGGCTGCCGTTCCAGTTCCGAAGAAAGACCATCACCGATTCCCATCCCGCCTGGGCAAATGCCGCGGCATCATGCCCGCCGCCCGATAACATCTGCCGGGGCGAGATGCCGGTTCGCTCGGCCGCAGCGGCTATCTGCCGGCCGAGGGCGGAGGACAGACGGGTGGGCTTGCTGCGGGACTGAACGCCGGTGACGACGCGCACGCCCCTTCGTTTTTCGATCTTCTCGATTTCCTGTCGGAAAATGCTATCCGCCCGGTCCAGCACCGCATCATCGGCGCTGCGGATATCGATGCAGAAATCCACCCGGCCCGGAACCTTGGCGAAAGCATGTTCACTGCTTGCCGCATCCACCCGGCCGAAGGTAACGGCAAGATCGTTCCCTTCCGCCAGAATTCCTTCCCAGGCCCTGTCCATGGCGACGATGAGATCCGCAAGGGCAAAAACGGCATCCGAGCGGGCATCACGCGGCGCGCCGCCCGAATGGGCCCAGACCCCTTCAATCCGCGCTTCACGGTAACGCAGGCCGCCGCGCACGCCATCAACGACGCCGAAAGCCTCGCCGGCATTGTCAAGCACCGGCCCCTGCTCGATATGCAATTCCACGAAGCGCGCCGGCGGCAGTCCCGGCCCGCGCAGGACGGCGTCCGGGTCGCCCCCGAGTTCCTTCATGTGCTCGGCGAGTGTTCTGCCGCTGTCGGCGCGGCGCGCCTGCATTTCCGGCGCCGTGAGCCGGCCAAGCGCCGCGCGCGACCCGATATAGGAGACTGGAAACCAGACGCTTTCCTCCGCTCTCGTCACCGTCACGACAATATCTGCCGGCGGCGCCTGCCCGCTTTTCACAAATGCGGTGACGAGTGCCATGGCGCCCACCACACCTGCCGTGCCATCATAGGCGCCGCCCATTGGTACGGTATCGAGATGCGAGCCGATATAAAGCGGCGTGGCCTGCCGGTCTCTGCCGGGCAGCCGGGCAAAAAGGTTCAGCGCGGCATCTTGCGTAACAGTGAGGCCAAGGGCTTCACATTCTTCGGCAATCACCTGATGCGCTTTGCTTTCCAGCGCACTGTAGGAAGGCCGGGTAAAACCGGGGCCTTCCGCTGAAATGGCATTGATGCGGTCCAGCAGACGGTTGACCGTCTCTGCGATCACGGTTTGCGTCATACCATCATCTCCTGCGGCGCATTGAGCGCGGTGACCGGGCGTTCGCCCGCAAGCGCCGTCAAGACATGCCTTGCAGAGCCAAGAGCCACGCGGCGAAGCGCTTCCAGCGTCGTGCCACCAAGATGCGGTGTGAAAATCACCCGGCCGCCAGCGGCCAGAGGTCCGGTCGGCGCGCCAGGCGAATAAACATCCAGCCCGGCTGCGGCTATGCGGCCGGTGTCGATGGCGCGGGCAAGGGCAGCCTCATCCACCAGTCCCGCCCGTGCCGTGTTGATAAGTATCGCGCCCGGTTTCACCGCTGAAATGGCCTGCTCTCCGAACAGGCCGCGTGTTTCCGCACGGAGCGGCGTATGCAGGGAAATCAGATCGGCCTGCCTCAGCCCGTCTTCAAGATTGTCAGCCCGTTCGAAGCCATCGAGATCGGCCACCCGCGGCGAATGGACCAGCACCCGCATATCCAGAGCGGCCTTCAGCATCCGGCCGAGCCCGGCACCGGTCGCTCCCCAGCCGACGATAAGGGCGGTCTTGCCGGACACTTCGGAAAAACTCTCCGTCTCGCGAAAGCCACGGACCCCGGCTCTTTCGCTGCGGTCGGCAGCAGGAATACGTCTTGCGGCGGCTAAAGCCAGACCGAGCGCCAGCTCGGAAACCGAGCGGGCATTGGCGCCGGGGGTGTTGCAGACCAGAACGCCCTTCGCCGTCGCCGCTTCCTTGTCGACAGCGTCATGGCCCGTGCCGTGAACGGCGATGACCCGCAGTCTGTCGCCCGCCTCGATGGCCGATGCAGACAGGCCCGCATCGCGCGTGATGACGGCGTCGCAACCCTTGATCATTGCGGCCACGGTCGCCATGTCCGGTTTTGGACACAAAACCGGTTCAACCCCCGCCTCGCGCAGAAGGGCGAGGCCGTCGGCATGAATAGGCTGGACAATAAGGCATTTCATGCGTCCCTGTTCCTTTCGGGAAATTGTTCCAGTTTTTCAAGAATGGCGTCGCGGGCGTGAACGATATGGCGGGCCATGAGCGCGCCTGCCCGTTCCCCGTCGCCGGCGCGCAGGGCGGCAATCATCTCCAGATGTTCGTCGCAGCTTTTCAGAAAACGATCCGGCACCTGGGCATGATCGAACATGCAGGTACGGCGGCGCAAATCCTCGATCGTGCTCACCATCATCTCGCTGCCTGTGGAAAGCGCGAGCGTCCGGTGGAAAGCATCGTCCACGCGGCGCTGCTCATCGTCCTCGCCGGGGCCATGCTGTTGCAAATGCCGTATCCGGGCTTCCAGCTCGCCAAGCTCCGGCCGGGCCATCGCCGCCTGTCTGGCGCAATGAGTCTCCAGCACCTGACGAAGGAAGAAAATCTCCTCGACCTCCTCCGCCTTCAGCCGGCGAATTTTGAGAAACCGTCCTTCCTGCGTGGCGAGACCCTCGGCCTCGATCCGCTTGATCGCCTCACGCACGGGCGTCCGGGACATGTCCAGCAGATCACCCAGTTTCGCTTCCTGCAAAGCGTCACCCGGCGTCAGCGCACCGGACAGGATCATTTCGATGATCTTCCCGTAAGCCTGCTTGGCGAGTGGCTGATTCATGATGGCATACCTCCTGAAACATCGTTCGTTTCCGACTTTTCTACCAGATTTGCCAGGCGTTCGCGCAAGGCCGCGCGCTCCGCAATCAGAAGCTCTTCGGCTTTTTCCCGTGAAATGGCCGCGAAAGAGACATGTCGGCCGCTCGGAACCTGGGCAAGCCGGGGCAGATCGACGGTGGCGACCGTTGCGATTTTCGGATAGCCGCCTGTCGTCTGGCGCTCCGCCATCAGCACGATGGGCCGTCCCGACGCCGGGACCTGTATCGATCCCGCGCAGGTTCCGTCGGAGACGATATCGTGCCCGCCTTCGGCATGAACGGCGTGTCCGTCCAGCATCTGCGCCATGCGATCCCGGGCGGGCGAAACGATGAAGGAGGCTTTCAGGAAAGCCCGCTGGGTTTCGGCAGAGAAATAGTCGTCCTGTGGGCCGGGAACAATGCGGACGGGACCACCGGACCGCCGCCAGAGTTGCCGGAGCGCCAGATTGGCGCCGGGATTATCCCGGCCGAGCAGCAGGCGGTCACCCGCCTGCAAACGACGTCCTTCGTAACCGCCGAGACCCGTTCGCACATGGGTGGCACGCGAACCGAGCACAGGTACGGTATCCACGCCGCCGGAGACGGCGAGATAGCCCCAGACGCAATCGCGCAGGGCGCCGATCGAAAGCACATCATCGGGCAAAAGAGTATAGCTCTCCCAGGGCGACAGCTTTCGTTTGCCGAGGCGGATATCGACGGCGCCTCCGGTCACGGCGATGCGTGCCGGCCGCAAAACGGAAAAGCTGCCCCCGGTGCCGCCAAATTCTATTGCCGCGCTGTTTTCGACATTGCCGACCAGCGCGTTCGCAATTCGGAAAGAAGGCATATCCATGGGGCCTGAACCGGAAACGCCGGCATGGCTCAATCCCCTGCGGCCGAGATCCTGAACAGTGGCCATCGGCCCTATCTGCTGGATGACGAGAAAACTCATGAAAGCTGCGCCTCCATGACGGGCTGGCCGGCGGCGACCGCCCGGTCGAGCTCTGCGGCCTCGTCTTCGCTCACCGGCCAAAAACGGACCCGGTCTCCGGCCTGCAACAGAAACGGCTGCGGGCGATGCGGGTCGAAAAGCCGAAGCGGCGTGCGGCCGATGAAACGCCATCCGCTCGGCCCCGGCACGGAATTGATGCTTGCCTGCTTGCCGCCAATTCCAATCGCACTTGCCTCGATCCGCTGGCGCGGCGTGGCAAGACGCGGCGTATGCAATTTTTCGGGCAGGCCGCCGAGATAGGCAAAACCCGGCGCGAAACCGATCATATAGACACGATATTCAGCGGATGCGTGCAGGTCTATCAGGGCGGCAGGCGTCATTTCCTTCATGTCCGCCAGTTCCTGCAGGTCAAGCCCGACCGATCCGCCATAAACCACAGGAACATCGAAGCGTCTGGCCGGAACGCTGTTCACCGTCAACGTCATCAGGCGCCGGTGCAACTCCCGGTCAAGCGCATGGCCGCGAATGACGGACGGATCATAGATGACCATGAGGGACCGGTAGGTCGGCACCAGCTCCTCGACGCCTTCCACAGGCGTTGCAGAGAGATCTGCCGTAAGTGCGATGATGCGCTCGCTCACCGTTTCATCGATGGTATCGGCGAGTTCAACGGACAGGGCGCTGTCACCACAAGCAAGAATGCGCGGAAATTTGCCGCCCATCGATTACACTCCCTCACGTCCACGCATGCGAATTCGATTCTCCCGCCAATCCTTCCTTGCTATTTCAGTATACCAATTGTATGTCAATGAAAAGATGCAATGAATGCGTGCTGCCTGATATCACGCGTATAAACTGGACGGGACCGGGTGCCATCTCGCCCGGAAAGAGGGGCTATGGCGACGATCGATCTGAACTGCGATATGGGAGAAAGCTTCGGGGCATGGACCATGGGCGAAGACGAAGCAATGATGGAGCTGATTACGACGGCAAACATCGCCTGCGGTTTTCATGCCGGCGATCCGGTTGTCATGCGCGACACCATTCTTGCTGCCAAGGCAAGGGGCATCGCGGTCGGCGCCCACCCGTCTTTCATGGATATTTACGGCTTCGGCCGCCGCCGTATATCCGGCGAACGCCCCGAGGATGTGGAGGCCCAGCTGATCTATCAGATTGCCGCGATGCAGGGCATGGCCGCGGCGCTTTCCTGGCCCATCACCCATGTCAAAACACATGGGGCGCTGGGCAACATGGCTGCCGTCGATCAAGATCTCGCGCAGGTCTGCATCCGGGCCATCAAAGCGGTGGATCCGTCGCTGGTCTTTATTACGCTGCCCTATTCGGAAACCATGAAGGCCGCCGAAAGAGCGGGGCTGCGCGTTGCCTGCGAAGTCTATGCCGACCGCACCTATGACGATACGGGAATGCTCACCTCCCGGCAGATGCAGGGTGCAGTGATCCACGATCCCAACCAGAGTGTGGATCAGGTTCTGTCCATGGTCTGCGACGGCGTAATCCCGACAACGGGCGGAAAAAAACTGCCGGTGGAAGCCGCCACCATCTGCGTTCACGGCGATACGCGCGGCGCCGTGGATATGGCGCGCGCCCTTCGTTCATCGCTCGCCCGACACGGGCTGCAATTTGCTCCTTTCGCCACATCAAACACCTGATCCGGGGACGTTCCATTGACACGTATTGTTTATCTGAACGGCGACTGGCTTGCCGAAGCCGACGCCAAGGTTTCCGTTTTCGACCGCGGCTTTCTGTTTGCGGACGCCATCTATGAAGTCACCGCCGTGATCGGCGGGAAGCTGATCGATTATGCCGGCCACAGCGCCCGCCTTCAGCGCTCGCTCGCCGAACTCGGCTTGACCTGCCCGCTCGAAGCGGAGGAACTTCTGGCCGTCCACCGTGAAATCGTGCGCCTGAACCAAATGGACGAAGGTCTGATCTATCTGCAAATCTCCCGCGGTGTGGCGGATCGCGATTTCGCTTTTCCGGCCAATGCCACGCCGACGATAACCCTCTTCACCCAGACAAAACCCGTGCTGGACAATCCGCGCACGGAAACCGGCATTGCCATCGCCACCATGCCGGACTGGCGCTGGGAGCGGCGCGACATCAAGACGGTACAGCTTCTCTACCCCTCGATGGCCAAGATGGAGGCGCTCAAACGCGGCGCGGACGATGCATGGCTGGTGGAGGATGGTTTCGTGACCGAAGGCAGCGCCGCCAATGCGCATATCGTCAAAAAGGACGGCACGCTGGTCACGCGCGAACTTTCCAACGCACTTTTGCACGGTATCACCCGCGGAAGCATTCTCGATCTTGCGCAGGGCGCCGGAATTGCCGTCGAACAGCGCGCCTTTACGGTGGATGAGGCAAAGGACGCAGCCGAAGCCTTTATCACATCGGCGACAAATTTCGCCATGCCGGTCGTCAAGATCGATGAAGCCATCATCGGTGGCGGCAAGCCAGGTCCGGTGTCGAAGACACTGCGTGAGCTTTACATAAAAACCCGCCTTGCGTCGGCGATCTGATTTTCAGTCCGCATGCAGTGGAGCCGCCGCGCCCGGCGGCTCCACAAGCCTGCCCCCTGCCCGGCGCATAGCGGCAACGCCTTGCCGGACACTCTCACGGCAGCCTTGCATCGAAAATGACGTGACGCCGATATCGGTTGCGCGCGACCCGCCGCGCAGGCTGAACGCTCCTGCCGATCCACGCCTTTTCGGTAATTCTCTGAAATGCATTCCATTGCCGCCAGCGCCATACAAAGGCCGGTGGGCAAGGGAATCCGCTCGAAATCGAACAAAGATTAATCACCTTATTGCGCCGCTCAAAAAACGCCCATATAGTCCCCGTCATTCGGAGTACGTGCTGTATACCGAAAATAACCGCGCCGTTCCGTCGCCAAGGAGCAGGAAGAGCCGGAAACAATAAGTGAGGGGATCACAACCATGAAAAACGCAATTCTCGCTGGGCTGACTTTGACGATTGCCAGCTTTGCAACCTCCGCATCCGCCGAAACGGCCTGGGACATGTCGGTCGTTTGGCCAGAGGGTAATTTTCACACCAAGAACGCGATAAAATTCGCTGAAACCGTAAAGACCGTCACGAATGGCGAGGTCGCCATCACCGTGCATTCCGGCGGGTCACTTGGCATCAAGGGCCCGGAAGGCATGACCGCCGTGCGCGACGGCATCGTTCCCGTCGCCGATATTCTGATGAGCCAGCAGGTGGGTGAAGCACCGGTACTGGGTGTCGAGACGCTGCCATATCTGGCCCCCACGATGCCTGACCTTGCGCTGCTGCACAAATTTTTCCGCCCCAAGATCGAGGAAGTCGCAACCTCGATGAACCAGAAGCTGCTTTACATGGTGCCGTGGCCAGGACAGGCCATCTATGCGCCGAAACCGATCGAAAAAATTGAAGACGTCAACGGCCTCAAGATCCGCGTCGTCGATGCGAACGGCCATAATTTCTTCCACGCCCTTGGCGCTCTTCCCGTCCAGATGCCATGGGGCGAAGTCGTCCCATCGCTTGCCGCCGGCACCATCAACGGTGTCACTACCTCCTCGTCGTCCGGTGTCGATGGCGCTTTCTGGGAGTTCATGAAAAACATGAGCACCTTCAACTGGCAGGCATCTTCCAACATCGTCACCGTCAATCTCGATGCCTGGAAGGCCCTGTCGCCTGAAAATCAGGCGGCGATCGAACAGGCATCAAAGAAACTCGAAGGCGAATTCTGGCTGGTCAGCCGGGCCGAGGACGAAACCAAGCTCGCCACCCTGAAGGAAAAGGGCATTACCGTCACGTCACCTTCTCCCGAACTCAAGGCCGCCCTCATCGAGCGCGCCAAGCCGCTGTGGGACGATTTTCTCAAGCGCGTGCCCGATGCGGCGCCCTATGTCGAAGCCTATCTGAAGGCGCGTAACTGACTTTCTCCCGTAGGAAATGAAAGGGCAGCCGGCAATCCCGGCCGGCTGTCCGCCTCCTTCTGCGCACTCCGGAGAAACATCATGAGAAATCCAGCCAGTCCCGCATTCGCAGCCATCATAACGCCGATCGACCGGTTGACGGAGGCTGCAAACCTGCTTGCAGCCCTGTCTCTCCTCGGCATTTTCATTCTCATCGCCTGCGAAATCCTTCTCAGAAATCTTGCCGGCTACTCCCTGCCATTCGCCTGGGATGTCGCCGCCTACCTGATGGCCACGAGCTTCATGCTCGCCGGCGCCAGCGCGCTGAAATCCGGTTCACATGTCCGCGTCACCGCAATAGGCGAGGCGCTTTCTTCAACCGGCGCGAGGCGGCTGGATATGGTGGCATGCCTTGTCGGTCTTGTTATCTGCATTGCGCTTTCGGTCGCATTGACGGACATGACCATCCTTTCCGCGCTGCGCGGTTCAACCTCCTCATCGGTCACCCGCATTCCGCTCGTCTATCCGCAGAGCGCACTCGCAATCGGCGCGATCATCCTGAATTTGCAGATGCTGGTGCAGTTCCTGCGGCTTCTTCGCGGCGAAACACTTTCAACCGGCCCGGGACTGGAATAAATCATGGGAAAGATCACCTTCAGCCTGCTCGGCCTGATGACGCTCATTCTGGGCACTGGGGTCTGGATCGGCCTTGGCCTGGTCGGCACGGGAGCTGCGCTGGCAGCACTCTATCGCCCCGCTTTGCCGCTTTTCAAACTACTGGCCCAGCAAACCTGGAACACCCTGGTTTCGCCGGAAATGCTGGCCCTGCCGCTCTTTATCTTCATGGCGGAAATCCTGTTCCGAACGAAGATTTCAGAAGCGCTGTTCTCCGGCCTTGCCCCCTGGCTTCGGCATGTGCCCGGTCGGCTTGCCCATATCACCGTTCTCGGCTGCACGCTTTTCGCATCCGTCTGCGGCTCATCCGCGGCCACCACGGCAACGGTCGGGCGCATCACCGCAAAAGAACTTATTTCGCGCGGTTATAACCGCGACCTCATCACTGGCAGCCTTGCAGGAGCGGGAACGCTGGGCTTTCTCATTCCGCCATCGACGATCATGATCATCTACGGGGTCATGGCGGAAGAATCGATCCTGAAGCTGTTCATGGCGGGCATCCTGCCGGGCCTGCTGATGGCCGCATCCTATATGGGCTATATCGGCGTCAGGGCGCTGATGAATCCTGCCCTCGTCGGGGAGGCCCTTGCGCCCACCACCTTCATTGAAAAGCTGGTGGCGTTGAAGGATCTGGGACCGCTGCTGCTGCTCATCATCGGCGTGGTCGGCTCGATGTATGGTGGCATCGCCTCTCCGACGGAAGCGGCCGCGGTCGGCGTCGGCGGCGCAATCCTCATCGGCGCTTTCCAGAAGACGCTGAACCTTTCAAACCTCATGCAGGCCGCGAAACAGGCGGCCGATTCCTGTGCCATGATCGGCCTCATCATGGTCGGCGCGATGTTCCTGTCGACCGTCATCGGTTATCTCGGCATGCCGCGCTACATCGCCGGCATCATCGAGGGCTGGGGCCTTTCGCCATTCATGCTTATCATCGTGCTCCTGATCTTCTACATCATCCTCGGCACGGTGATGGAAGGGCTGGGCTGCATCGTCATGACGCTGCCGATCACCCTGCCGCTGGTCATGGCGGCCGGTTACAGCAAGGTCTGGTTCGGCGTATTCATCGTCATCGTGGTGGAGATGGCGCAGGTCTCGCCGCCCGTCGGTTTCAACCTCACCGTCATCCAGCGCCTGACCGGCGACAGCATGGCCCGCATCACCCGGGCGACTATGCCGTTCTTCTTCATCATGTGCGCCTTTGTCCTGCTCATCGCCATCTTCCCGGAAATCGTTTCGATCGTTCCGGATATGCTGGCGAATAATTGACGCAAACGGTTTGCCGGCCAACACGCTCCCCTGCGCAAGGCCGACATCCACCCAGATCCGTCACGCTGCTGCGGTCCGTTCCGGATCGGCAGCGAAATCGCCAACCGACCCGGCGCCGCTGCGGTCAACCCCACGGGTTGGAACAGAACCCTTGCAACACAGGCGGCTCAAATAGGAACATGTCATGTCACTCATAAACTCCAGTACCAAGGGTGTGTTCGTCATTGCCTGCACACCGTTTGCCGAAGACGGTGCGCTCGACGGCGAAAGCATCGGCCGCATGGTCGACTTCTATTATGAAAAAGGCGCAGACGGGCTGACTATCCTCGGCATGATGGGAGAAGCACCCAAGCTCACCCAGGCGGAATCGATCGAAGTCACGAAGCTGACGCTGAAGCGTTCCGAAGGAAAGCCGGTGGTGGTTGGCGTCTCCGCACTCGGCCTTGCCGCTATCGGCGAGCTGACAAAGGCAGCCATGGATCTGGGTGCCGCCGGTGTCATGGTCGCTCCACCATCCGCACTACGCACCGACGAGCAGATCATCACCTATTACCGCAACGTGGTCGATACTGTCGGCGCCGACGTGCCTGTGGTGCTGCAGGACTTCCCGCTCTCCACCGGCGTTCAGATAAGCTCGAAAACGCTGGGCGTCATCTTCGAGGCCCATCCCAGCATCGTCATGCTCAAGCACGAGGATTGGCCGGGTTTACAGAAGATCACCGACCTGCGTGAAGCGGAGGCCAAAGGTCGTCGCCGCACCTCGATCCTGTGCGGCAATGCCGGTGTTTTTCTGACCGAGGAAATGCAACGTGGCGCCGATGGTGCCATGACCGGCTTCGCCTATCCGGAAATGATGGTGGATGTCGTCCGTCTCAGCAATGAGGGCAGATACGAGGCCGCACAGGACTTGTTCGACGCCTATCTGCCGCTGATGCGCTACGAACAGCAGCCCGGTCTTGGCCTTGCAGTGCGAAAACATGTTCTGGCAAAACGCGGCGCTATCGCCAGCGCGACCCAGCGTCGTCCGGGTCCGGCGCTAAGTGTGCTTGCCGTAAAGGAAATCGAAAAGCTGATCGAACGTCAGGTGCATAAACTGGACTTGTTGCGTGGACGGACTTAATCCACTGTCGTTGTGCGCGGCATCGGTTTTCTGATTTCCCTGGAGATACAAGTCGAGTGTCACAGTTCGTCCAGTGTTTCGTTGAGTGACTCGATACTGCGCAGGCGGATACGGCCATTCGTACCAGCCTTTTCAAGGCAACGGGTGATGAGAATATGGCAAAGGGCCATCACTGCCGTATGATTGAACAGCGGGCCTGGCGCCAGCGTCTGGCACTGAAAATGCCAAGCCGCATTCGTCTCAAAGGGGGCTCCCTCGTCGGTCACGTAAAGAAGCTGCGCCTTTGTGCGTCGGATATGATCAATGATTGCATTGGATTGGGTGGTTCTGCGACGCAGCCCGAAGAAAACCACGACATCATTTTCGCCGACGCTGACCAGATGTTCGCCCATGGTCTGTCCGGCACCCGGGATGACAGCGATGCTTTCGATGACCTGTGTAAGCTGCCATTGCAGATAGGCTGCAAAGGGGTGGCTGCTGCGGAAGCCTATTACCCAGACCTTGCGTGCATGAAGCAGCGCGGTGACGGCGCCGTCGAGTTGGCTTTCCGAAATTCCGAGAAATGTTGCTTCCAGATTGGCAACAGCCTGTGCGACATGTGCCTTGATCGATTGTTCCGCCCCGACATCGGTAGCGCTTGCCAGGAAGAGCCGGGAGCCCGTTTGCTTTTCCGCCCGGGCGTGGCGTCTGGCTTCTTCGTAATTCTCGTATCCAAGCCGCTTGATGAAACGTGTTACCGTTGCCTTGGAAACATGCGCGAGGGCTGCAAGCTCCTGAGCTGAGTAACTGGCGAGTTCGCCAGGGAAATCGCAGACAAACTCTCCAATCCGCTTTTCGGCGGGATGAAGCTCCGGCAGGGCCTGCCTGACGCGAAACAGAAACGATCTTTCCTTTGGCACGGGATACTCCGGCAAACTCTCAACGCACCAAGCTTCAGCCGCCGTCACACGGCTTGCAACAGAAAAAGCAACGAGGTGCACGATCGACAACGTCGGATATCCATCACCGCTGCAAGGTCGATGCGTGGCTTTCCATTTCCAACACCTCAACAAGACGTTCCACCGCCGAACGGATCGGTGCGATAAGGGGCGCCGAGAGGACGCGTTGCAGATCATCGGCCGCCTGGCCGAGCGGCCCGCCGCCGATGATAACCACATCGGCACCGTCCTTTTCGATACATTCCCGAGCCGCGATTTCGAGCGCCGCGTGTAACGCCTCAGGATCTGAAGCAAGTCGTTGCGGATCTCCCTTCGTCAATCGGGTGCCGGTGAAGAACGATGCGACGCCGAATGTCTGCGCCTTGGCAGCAAAACTCTCGACAAGGTCGGGCGTCACAGTGGCGATCCCGAAACGTCGCCCACCGGCTGAAGCCTCCATCATGCTGGCATGGCAAATCCCGACCGACGGCAGACCGGTTACGGCCGCGAGACGCTCCAAACCCGGATCGCCGAACGCGCAGACGATCAAACCGTCGTTACGACCTGCCAGTTCGAGCCCCATTTCCACGACGCCATCGGCGGCGGCAGCCAATTGGGCATCATTGAGGATCATCGGCACGCCACGCCCTGCCGTCACCCCCTCAATTTCAAAGCTCCCCGGCAGGTAGCTGCGGGCGATGTTGGTCATCATCGCCGTGGTGGCGTGCGACGTATTCGGGTTGATAAGTCCTATGCGTTTCATCATTCCTGCGAGACCACGAGGGGTCACCCGCCCTATCTGGTTTCTATGGCGACCGGCGCTTACGCGCGTTCAATTCGGGAAAAGACATGCGACACCCGCCCGGCCGGAAAGTGGAGCGAGTGGCGGAACCTGCGTGCGGCAGAGATCCTTGACCTGTGTACAGCGTGGTGCAAAAGCACACCCCGGTGGCATGGCGGCCAGATCGGGTGGTGCCCCAGGAATGGTGATCAATCGGTCACGTCCATCGGCGAGTTCGACGCGGGCGCCAAGCAGGCCCTTCGTATAGGGATGACGCGGATTGCGGATGATATCGCCGACCAGCCCCTCCTCCACAATACGACCGGCATACATGACCGCGACACGGTCCGCTACCTCGGCCGCCACGCCGATGTCATGGGTGACGAAGATGACTGACAGGCCATATTCCCGTTGTAGCTCTCTAATGAGCAGCAAGATCTGGATTTGAACCGTCGCATCGAGTGCGGTCGTCGGCTCGTCGGCCAGCAAGACCTTGGGATTGCAGGCAAGCGCCATTGCGATCATGGCACGCTGAAGCATACCACCCGACATTTCGTGAGGATAATTGGCAAGGCGCCGCTCTGGCGAGGGAATACGGACTTTCTGGAACAGCGCAAGCGCCCGCGCAGCGGCCACACTGCGAGACACTTTTTCATGCCGCATGATGGTTTCCTCGATCTGCCGACCAACTGTGTAGACGGGATCAAGTGCAAGACGAGGCTCCTGAAAAACCATGGAGACCACAGCCCCTCGCAAATCGGCAAGCGCACGGTTGGACAGCCCCAAGACATCACGCCCATCGATGGTCATGCCACCTTCGATCAGCGTCCCCCTGGGGTGAAGCCGCAGCAACGAGCGCATCGTCACGCTCTTGCCCGAACCGGATTCACCAAGCAGTGCGACCACTTCTCCTGGTTTTACGGACAGGCTAACACCGCTGACGGCCTTTACCGTCTTTCCGCCACGCCGAAATGTCACCGAAAGGCTGCTGATATCGATCATCGCATCATTCTGCATGGGTCATGCCTCCATCATTACAGGCGCGCGGCTATGACCGGAGCCAGGCACCGCCGTGAGACAGGCTGCCGCCTGATCAACGGAAATATCGGTCAATGGTGGCAACGTCCGTTGACAGACATCCTCCGCAAGACTGCAGCGGGGGTGGAAACGGCAACCGGACGGTGGATCGATCGGGTTCGGCGGATCGCCCGTCAACGGCGGCGCTTCGGTTCGCTCGGCCGGGTCCATTTTCGGCATAGAGGCCAAAAGCGCCGCCGAATAGGGGTGAGTCGTATTGCCGTAAATCGCGTTGCGACTGCCGACTTCCGCCACCTTGCCGAGATACATGACCATGACCCGATCGCACATGAAGCGGACGACGTTGAGGTCATGCGAGATGAACAGATAAGTCAGGCCGAAGTCGCGTTTGAGATCGAGAAGCAAGTTGAGCACCTGCGCCTCCACCGATTTGTCGAGGGCCGAGACCGCCTCATCCAGAATGACGAGGCGAGGCTTTATCGCCAGGGCGCGGGCGATATTGACGCGTTGGCGCTGACCGCCAGAAAGCTCATGTGGATAGCGGCCTGCGAACCGGGACGGCTCGAGGCCAACGCGGTGCAGCAGATCATGAGCCGCCGCAATTGCCTTTGCGGCCGGCGTTCCATGAACTTTTGGGGCAAAGGCAATGGATTCCTCGATTGTCAGCCTCGGATTGAGGGAGGCGTAACTATCCTGAAAAACCATCTGGACCTGACGGCGATAGGCCGAAAGCGGCAGGGCACCTCCAACCGTTTCACCGTCGAAGAGAATTTCGCCTGCGTCCGGTTCGATCAGTTGCATGAGAAGTCGCGCCGTCGTCGACTTGCCGCAGCCGCTTTCACCGACGACGCCCAGCGTCTCGCCCTTCAGGATATCGAAATCGACCCCGTCTACCGCGCGTACCACTTTCTTTGGCTTGAGAAAGCCGCTGCCCTTGACCGGGAAGTGTTTGAGGAGCCCGCGAGCGGAGATCAACGGCTGGGCAGGGCCGCCCCGTTCACCAACTGGCAGTGCGAAAGCCGGTTTTCCTACGATGCTGATCATGACTTCACGTCCATGGCTGTGCGCAGCCCGTCTGAGAAAAGGTTGAAGCAGATCGAAGTGATGAAGATCATCACGCCGGGAAGAGCCGCGACGAAGGGATTGGTATAAATCGCCGTGCGCAGCGTGTTGAGCATCAGGCCCCATTCTGCATCAGGCGGGCGCACTCCAAGCCCAAGGAACGACAGGCCGGAGGCAAGGATCATCGACACCGAAATCAGGCTCGTGGCGAAGACGAAGATCGGACTGAGGACGTTTCCAAGGATATGGACACGAATGATGGTGAAGGCCGCAGCACCCGATGCGCGTGCCGCATCGACATAATCCAGCTTGCGCACCTGTGTTGTCACGCTTTCGGCGACGCGGGCGATCTGCGGAATAAATACAACCGTCAAAGACACCAGCGCGTTGGTGAGACCGGACCCGAGTGCTCCCGAAAGCGCGACGGCAAGCAGCACGGATGGAAAGGCATAAAACACATCAACCGTGCGCATGATCAGGGTGTTTGTCAAACCACCAGCGTAACCGGCGGTGATACCGATTGCCGAACCGATTACAAACGCGATCGGCACCGGCACGACGCCCATGATCAGCGACAGCCGCGCGCCATAGATCAAACGCGACAGCATATCGCGGCCGAGTTCATCGGTACCGAGAATATATCCCTCCGTTCCAATCGGTTTCAGGCGGCGGATCACACTACCCTTCGCTGGGTCGTAAGGCGCGAGATAGGGAGCGAAAAGGGCGATCAGGACGAGAACAACGAGAAGTGCCAGCGCCGCCATCGCGACCGGATCGCGACTGAGGCGCCTCAAAACGCCGCTCCAAAAACCGGGGGACTTGGCAATTCTCTCGACGGGAATTTCGGATGCTGTGGTGATGGCAACCATGGTCAGCTCCTCTGAATGCGGGGATCGATGGCGCTCTGCAAGACGTCGACCAGAAGATTGAGGACGACGAAAAACATTGCCAGCACCAGGATGGTGCCTTGCAGGATCGGCAGGTCACGGGTGAAAATTGCACCGTTCAGAAGAAAGCCCGTGCCAGGCCAGGAAAACACCGTCTCGATCAGGATTGACCCACCGAGAAGATATCCCAGTTGCAGACCCATGACGGAAAGTGCTGTTGGCGCGGCATTCCGTACCACGTGGCGCAGAATATGACCTCGCAACAATCCCTTGGCCGCAAGCGCCTGGGTGAAATCCTGGGCAAGAATATCTGCCACCAGAGAGCGGATTGTACGGGCAATGATGCCCATTGGAATGACCGACATGGTGACTGCCGGCAGCACGAGATACTGGAGATAATCCCAACTGAAGCTTCGACCCGACGACCCACCCGGACCGCCCCCCATTGCCGGCAGCCAGCCCAGCGTAACGGAAAAGGTGATGACCAGCACCATGCCCAGCCAATAATGCGGCACGCTCACGCCGAGCATGGATATTCCCGATGACAGGCGATCGACCCACCCACCGCGAAAAACACCGGCAAGAAACCCGAGTGTTGCTCCGCCGACGAAGCCGATCACCGCCGCGGACAGGGCAAGAATGATCGAATTGATCGATGCATCAATGATGTCGGCGAGAACAGGACGCCCTGTTGCAATCGACGTACCCAGATCGCCCTGCACGGCATGCCATACCCAAAGCGCATATTGGACCGGCAAAGGACGGTCGAGACCGTAGAACGCACGCATCTGCGCCTGCATGTCGGCGGAGGCGTCCGAAGGCAGGATCGCAGCAAGCGGATCACCGGGGGCGATATGGATCAGCATGAAGCAGACAATGCTCACGCCGATCGTGACGGGAATGACATGCAACAGTCGTTTTAGTGCGTAGAGCAGCATGATGTCCTCGTGAGAGTCAGATCGGGCATCGAAAATGGCAGGGCGGGTAACGAACCCGCCCTGCCACCGCGCAAAAATCAGGGATCGATGGAGATCGTCGAAAAATCCTGGAACCAGTTCTGTGCCTGAACAAAGCCCTTGACCTTGGTGGACATGGCGCGCGGGTTGACGTCGTGTGTCACCATCAGGAAGAGCGCGTCATCGACATATTTCTCATGGATCTTCTGGAGCACCTTGTCCTGCTCTGCCGCATCGAAGGTGGTGCGTACCTGACTGAACAGGGCATCCATATCCGGATCACAGTAAAAACCCCAGTTGGTGCCGTTCGGCGGCGCCAGATTACACTGCGACTGGCGGATCAACGCTGTGAAAGGGTCCTGGATGAAGTAGCTGTAGTTGACGGCCGTCGCACCCTTTGCACTTGGGTCTTTGGCGCCGGCGCGCCAGATGTTGATGACCGTGTTCCAGTCGGCAACCTCGTATTCGACATTGATACCGATTTCCGACAGGGTCTGCTGGATGTATTCGTTCATGGCGAGCGGCAACATCTGGCCAGAACCGGAGGAAGAAATCACAACCTTTGTGGTGATGGGCTTGTCCGGGCCATAACCAGCTTCGGCCATCAGCCGCTTGGCTTCCTCGACGTTATATTCGAGCTTGAAGGTCGGCTTGCCGAACCACTGATGGCCAGGAGGCAGATAACCCTGAGCCGGGACAGAGAGGCCGCCGAGCAGTTCATTGAGGCCTTCACGGTCAACGGCAAGGTTGGCAGCCTTGCGAACGCGGATATCGTTCCAGGGCGACCCTTCGACGCGCGAAAGATGCCATGTCCAGTTATGCGGATAGGAATTGGTGACGATGTTGAATCCGGCACTCTTCAGCGACTTGACGGAATCCGGCGCGGGCGCCTCGATCCAGTCGACCTGACCAGACCGCAGAGCCGCCACGCGCGTGTTGGGTTCTGGAAGCGGGACAAGCACCAGTTTGTCGAGCTTCGGCACACGCGCCTTGTCCCAATAGTCCTTGTTGGGTGTCAGTTCAGCGCGCTCACGTGGTGTAAAGCCGCTTTCCATCTTCCACGGCCCGGTACCGGAAGGCTTCTGGGCAACGGCATCCCAGTTCTTGCCCTGCGCTTCCCAGTTTGCCGGGGAGGACATGAGAACCCAACTCAACTGATAGGGAAGCGTCGCATCGGGGCTCTTGGTGATGATCTCAACCGTCAGCGGATCGATGACCCTGTAGGAGGCAACCGCCGGAATGCGAGACTTGCCCTGTGCTGACTGACGCTTGTCGAACTGCGGCGCATCCGTCACCAGCAGTTTGTCAAGGTTCCAGACCACTGCCGCGGCATCGAATGTGCTGCCGTCATGAAATTTCACGCCATCACGCAGCTTGAACGTCCACTTGGTCTTGTCATTCTGATCGACGTCCCACGAAGTCGCAAGCGCCGGGATCAGAGCAGAGGGCTTGTCTGCGCTCGAAAGGTCCCATTCAATCAAGGCATTATAGAGTGTGTACCCCATGAAGCGCTGGCCTTCGCCGCCCTGGTCGGTCTGGCCTGTGGTGAGCGGTATATCGGAGGCGGTCATGCCGATACGAAGCGTCCCCGCCGCCAGGGCTTCAGACACATGCCCGGCCATCAGCGAAACTATGGCGCCGCCCGCCAGCGCCGCCATCCGCAGACCTTTCACCATAGGAGGCATCTTCCCGGATATCTGCATCATGCTGTTCCCTCTTTTTGTTTACCCCTGGGCCCTGCCCAGTCGAAAAAGAGGATGCAGATTTCATGCCAATTTTTATGAAACTGTAATTTCATATTATTATCAACATGATGAGCAAATCAATCGACTGAAGACAAATAAAAACTCAAATCAATAGAACGCAAAAATTCTAGGCTATGCCGCATTTTCAGCTGTGTATCTTGGACCAGGACGGTTGCAACATCTCCGCTACAACTGATCGCGCTCAGGCGCTGATCTTCCTTCTGTGCCGCGACGGAATGTCCGAAAACTGTTTCACTATCCCATACTTCCGGCAAAGCGTTCCGGCCACTTTTCACGCTGGAAGGCTTCCACGACGAAATCGATGAAAACGCGAGTTTTAGCGGCAGAAGCGTACGGTTGGCGTAGTAGATCGAGATCGGCCCGGGCATCGGCATACCAATGGGGCAGAACCCGCGTCAGATCCGCGCTTTCCAGATAGGAAAGAGCGTCGGGCTTGGCGATCATCGTCACCCCCATGCCAATCAGCGCCCATGCGCATTGCGGCAGGATTATTGACCACCACCGTGGCCCACAGCCTCCGGGTTCTTCCCTCCTCGCCGCATCACGCATCTGCCACTGCCGGTGCGGCCTGTCCGCAGCGAGCACGTGACGATGCCCTCCCTCCGGCAGTACCGAAGGGTCGTGAGGTGGTATCTTGCCCGCCATATAGGAAGGCGTGGCCACCCGTCATCGCGGTCTTCCGCTTCAAAACTGGTCTTCTGACCGTGTTGGCTGCGAGCGCGCTTATCGGTCTTGCCCGTGGCCTCGCCTTTGGAGTTCATCCATGAACCGCACCTCCCCAAGAATTGCGACCGTCTGGCGGGGCGACCGCGAAACACGTCGTACCGCGACGCCCCGGAACAAATCGGTATCACAGGATTTTCGAGAAACTCAGCGCGGTTGGCATGGCACCCGCGAAACACTGGACTATGGCTCCAATTATCTGCGAAAGTGCCTAAACCACGCCCGCACCCTGAGTGCATCATCAAATCCTGGCCCGCCGGACGCAATAATGGGGACGATGGCCTGAAGGGCAACATAGATCACGTAGAGAATGACAATAGTGTACCAAAGTATGTTGAACACGAAAGTTAGGCCCGCTCCCGCTGTCAAAAACACAACCAGGTTGTTCACGATCCAGAAGACAATGGTTCCGGCCAGAATGCGCAATGGAGTCAAAAGAAACAGCTCCAACCTGCGCAATACTTTCACATCTTCGGCTGGCAGCGGATCCGAGAAATAAACGTCGGCCCGCAGTCCACGAAAGGTCAGAATAGCTCTTTGCGGGTTTGATCGTTTGGGCAAACGAGCCGAGTGTCCGGCACCACGAAGCAGAAGACTGTCCGGTTGTCCCCTCACCGCCACAATCGTTCGACCGGTGCTGAGCAATACCAATCCGAAACTCAGCCATAGCGCAAAATCATAAAGCCCCGTTACATCGCCAGGAGAAAATCGTTGGAAGAGCCCGTAGACGGCCCACACCGGCGTAACGACAAGTGAAGTTCTCAACGGAAACCAAAGAAGCTCAAATACGCGTACACGTCTGAGGTTCGACGATCCGTTAGATTGTTGACTACCCAAATACTTGAGCCTCCATTTGTGCTCTTACTTTCGCAAATTGCATGCCGAGATGCAATCTGACCGTCCTCGCGGGCCGGCAGAGTAAGCTGAACGGGCGTAATCAGCCGCCTGTGTCGCATCGTTAGTAACCTTACAATAACAGCTCCAGTGCGTATGGAGGGAGCGCGGGAGGGCCCACGCTATCCGCTGGAAGAAGCGCAACTCCCTGCCCGGCAACCACTCGACCGGGTTCTACCGCCCGGCGTGGAGAATGGGCAAAGAATTCGCCCCGGGGACCGTTTCAGCGCGGCAAGCTGGTGACAAGTGCCGACATTGCCGGTTCCTTCCATCAGTGTCACGGGCCACGTCCTTCGCGGGCTCGATGAGGCATGTCTGATCGGTGAGCGGCTTCGCCTCGATCGTTCTCCCGCAACGACCCTCCGAAACTTTCTTCCCCTGCGGCTTTGCCGCATTCCTCGCGCAACAACAAAGCTCCTCCGGGCCGCCCTCCACGTTGTTTCGTCCTTGCAGGTGCGGTCCAATCGTCCCCGATCTTTGCGACAGCCATCGAGGCCGCGAAGGGCGCGGTCCGAAACAAACGAAAGGAACATGATAATGGCAACCATCGGCACCTTCACCACCTCTGAAAGCGGCTTCAACGGCTCCATCCGCACGCTGGCCCTCAACGTCAAGGCTCGCATCGCCCGCATCGAAAGCCCCTCCGACAGAGGCCCGCACTTCCGCATCTATGCGGGTAACGTCGAACTGGGTGCAGCCTGGCAGAAGCGTTCCGCAGAGACCGAACGCGACTACCTCTCGGTCAAGCTGGACGACCCGAGCTTTCCGGCTCCGATCTACGCTACCCTCTCCGAAGTCGAAGGTGAAGACGGCTTCCAGCTCATATGGTCCCGACCCAACCGTGACTGAAGTCCTCGAGGCTCCGCCCACGGGCGGGGCCTCTTCAAACTACAGGAGAAGGCGGTACCAAGGCATCGAGCCCGGTTCCGGCCTTTCGGTGAGATATGGAGACGAAGGACGCGGCTTGGATCGCCCGAGGTTGCCTGTTCGACTGACGGACTCGATGAAGAACGATCACCCGCCCCGACCAACTTTCGATGCCGCGACATCGCCAATTCGAAAGCAGAATCTCCGATGCAAAAACTCGCCAGATTCCTCGTCGCCATGGGTGTCGTTTTGCAATCCCGGCAAGGTGATCGTTCGCTTTTCCGCAAGGGAAAGCTCTGGCCATGGCCGTTTCGGCGGCCGCTCTTTTTTGTTCCGGCTTCGACGCCGCTATCAATCAGCTCAATGGTCGTTGTGCAATAGCTCTCGGTCGGTAGCCTCGTGCCCTCTTCTGCCGCGTAAGGTCGAGAAACAGTCTGACCGCCTCTTCCTCCCGTCCAAAATTTTGGATCATCATTTGCCCCGATGTTCCGATTCTTCCCCATCGTCTGGTCAGACAGGTTTCCCCGAACAGCGATACGGAAATCTGCATGGCGTAGAAACGGGCCATGTTCTTCGCAGCGTCAATACGTTCGACGTAGAGTTGGTAGGGTTGGATCATCATCGGCACAGATTCGCCGATCGGCAGCAACACGTCCAACGACAGTTTTGAATCATTGGGTGTCAATCGATTCATCGTCGTGATGTTTCGTGTAACCAAAACGATTGTTCGGGCGAGACGACCAAGGTCGAAACGGTGGTTGTCGGGTTTGCGATTTTTCCTGGATGATACGACGGTCTTCTGCACCAAACTCTCCCCCTTTCTCGATGGCAGACGTTATATTGCTCGCAGTTGCATCGTCTTTGCGGCATGTGTCGAGTACCACCAGTCCTTCACGTTTCCGGGAGTGAATGAAACCGGTTTTCGCCGACGCATGCCTTCATGTCATCACGTCGAAACCAGAGCGCGCGGCCACAGCGGAGCGGTGCGTTGCCGGCGGTGAAGACGATCTGTTCATCCGCACGCATGCGCAGGACCTCATGCGGCTGGATCAGCGCTCTTGCGGCAAGCTGCTTCGAGCGCGTCCGCGACGATCCCTTTGCCTGAAAACTACGGCTGACCTGGTCAACCTCGACCGTGGTCATACCGCATCGTTTCGATATGTAGTCGGCGGTCTCGGGATCGTTGATCGCTGCAAACGATATCCAGCTGGCGCTCTCGAACCACTTGCTCGTCGCATCGCGACCCCCATAGGTCTCGCGCATCTGGCCGAGCGACTGATAGATCATCGTCAACGTGATCCCGTATTTGCGACCCGCGTCGCGCGCGGTTTCCAGGATTCGCATGTAGCCAAGGCGGGCGACCTCATCGAGGAGGAACAGCGCGCGTCCCTCGATCTGGCCGTCAAGATTGTAGATCGCGTTGAGAAGCGAGCCGATGATCACGCGCGCGAGGCCGGCATGGGTCTCCAATGTCTTGAGGTCGAGGTTGATGAAGACATCGCTGTTTCCAGCGGCGACGTCGCTGGTCGAGAATTTCCGGCCTGAGACAAGTGCCGCGTAGTTCGGATAGGAAAGCCAGTGTGTTTCCTTCACGGTATTGGCGTAGACGCCGGAGAAGGTCTCCGGCGTCATGTTGACGAAGGCCGCGACATTTTCCTTCACAAAGTTCGAGCCGGAATTCTCGTAGATTTCCTGCAGCCGCTTGCGCAACGTCGGCTCGGGCTCTGAAAGATTCCTGCGCACCCGCCGAAGCGTCTGATCCCTCTCATCCGTGTAACCGGAGAGGCAGACATCGGCGATGAGCGCGGTGAGCAACTGCAGCGCCGATGCCCGGAAAAAATCGTCACGAACACCCCGCGGCCCGCCGCCCTCGCTCATGACCCATGACGCGACCGAGGCGATGTCCTCTTCCTTCGTTCCGCCGAAACGGCCAACCCAGTCCAGCACATTGAAGCCGACGTCGGGTTTCCTCGGATCGAGGACGAACATGTCCCTTCCCGCTCCGCTGCGATACGCTGAGACCATCGGTGCAACCTCGTTCGAAGGGTCGAGCACGATCAACGTGCCACCCCATTTGGGCGCCGTCGGTATTGTCCCCGAGGTTGTCTTGAAACCGCCGGACCCGGCAAGGACGACCCCGTGCGCCGAGCCAAAAGAACCGCCGAAGCACAGCAAGGGTGACTTCCCGCCGGCACCCCAGGTCTCTGCATTATCGGCTCGAAACGCGTGGGCGGCGATAGCCTCCTTGTCGACCCGATAACGTTCGCCAATGACCATGCCGCCGGCGTCCGGAAACAGCTTTGCCGCTTCTGCGAGCGTCATCCAGTCCGCCTCGCCATGAAGTGCTCGCTTCCCCCGAATGCGTTTCGGCGCGACGCTTGCAAAGGCCGAGTTGCCGATCAACACAACGCGGGGCGCGAAGCAGGCAGAGAGAAACGTGGCGCTCGCTCCAATCGACGTTGCTGGATCGAGATAAGCGAAGACCGTCTTGTCGGACGGCAGTGTCTTTGCGAAGGCAGAAAGTCGGATTGTTTCGCGGATGGCTGCAATCAAGGCTGCCCCGCTGCTCCCTGCAACGACGCCCCAACCTGCCTGCCTGATACTGATCGAACCGGCACTTGCGAATAGAAAGACGATCCCGATCGCCGCGCTGGCCACATAGGGCAAGGCAATGCCCGCCCGCCCCCATGCCAGTCGTGCGGCT
Source organism: Agrobacterium tumefaciens str. B6 (assembly GCF_001541315.1). GTDB lineage: Bacteria > Pseudomonadota > Alphaproteobacteria > Rhizobiales > Rhizobiaceae > Agrobacterium > Agrobacterium radiobacter. The sequence goes on from NZ_LMVK01000020.1 coordinate 41,777, forward strand.
TCTGTGTTGCCGAGGCCGGAAAGCCGGTGCTCGATCCCGGTCATTCCGATCACGACCAGGATCATCAGCGCCGCTGGCACGACAATAAGCGCAATCCTATTGAGCGTCATTGCCGAAGGCCTCCGCCCCGATCGCAATGAGCCTCGACCGCTCGCCCTCGTCGCCCTCGATGCGGCGGGCGATGTCGATCAGCGCACCGAGCAGCAGCGCTCGCTTCTGGTAGCGCAGTCCGGCTTTGACGATCAGGCCGCCAAGCTCGATCTTTTCCCGCGTATCCTTCTTGCGGGCCTCGGATGTCATCGTCCTCGCCATCCGCTCAAGCCTCGCCATTCCCGCCCGCATCCGCACCAGCCGGGATCGGTGCGGTTTGCTGCGAGGCGATAACTGATCCTCCCCTTTCTTTTCCGATCGAAGCAGGCCTGCTTTCGCGAAACCGTCTGGTCACGTCCTCGAAGGTCGCCTGAAGCTCCCCCTCATCGATCTCGATGTCCCCAAGGCCCGCCTTGAGCGCGATACGGCCGATGCGCTCGGCTTCCCTTGTCTCGGCAAGCTTGAGTTGTTCCTGCAGCCTGGCGATTTCATCGCGGATTTTCGAGGATGGTTTCTTCATTCCGTTCGTCTCCCTGGGTGAGAAAGCCTGTCTTTCGAACCCAGTTTTTCGCAACAGGGTGCGGAACGCACTACTGTTAATCCTGCAATCGCCAAGGGCGATGCTTTGGTGAATGATCCCGGCCGTTTCGAAGAAGCGGCTTCCAAGGGCGCAATTATACGTCGCTGGCGCGACGCTCTGCTTTTCCGCCCCGGCGGGGCCGTTACTTCCGACGAACCAATTGATCTCGTTTGCAACCGGGAAAGAATTCTGCCGTGGCCATCCCCCATTTCTCTGTCAGTGTCGTCGCCCGCGGCTCCGGCCGTAGCGCTGTCCTGTCGGCCGCCTATCGGCACTGCGCCAGGATGGAGTTCGAGCGGGAGGCTCGCACCGTCGACTATCGCGCCAAGCAGGGTCTCGTCCACGAAGAGTTCGTCATCCCTGCCGATGCCCCGGGATGGCTGCGAACGATGATCGCCGATCGCTCGGTCGCCGGTGCGTCCGAGGCTTTCTGGAACAAGGTGGAAGCGTTTGAGAAGCGCTCCGATGCGCAACTCGCCAAGGATGTCACCATCGCTTTGCCGCTCGAGCTGACCTGCGAACAGAACATCGCGCTGATGCGCGATTTTGTGGAACGACATATAACGCCGCAGGGAATGGTCGCCGACTGGGTCTATCACGATGCGCCGGGCAATCCGCACGTCCATCTCATGACCACCTTGCGGCCACTTACTAAAGACGGGCTCGGCGCGAAAAAGATCGCTGTGTCCGGTCCGGACGGCGCGCCGATGCGCAACGATGCCGGCAGGATCGTCTATGAGCTTTGGGCCGGAAGCCTTGAAGATTTCAACGCGTTTCGCAATGGCTGGTTTGTCTGCCAGAGCAAGCATCTGGCGCTCGCCGGTCTTGATATCAGGATTGATGGCCGTTCCTTCGAAAAACAAGGGATCGATCTCGAACCAACCATTCACCTGGGCGTCGGCACGAAGGCGATCGAGCGCAAGGCGGATCGATCCGGTGACAGGCAGGAGGATATTGCCGGCAAGGTCGAACGCATCGAACTCCAGGAAGAGCGCCGTGCCGAGAACGCACGTCGCATCCAGCGGCATCCTGAAATCGTGCTGGACCTGATCACGCGGGAGAGAAGCGTCTTCGACGAACGCGATGTGGCAAAGATCCTCCACCGCTATATCGACGATGCAGGACTCTTCCAAAGCCTGATGGCGAGGATCCTGCAGAGCCCGGAAGCACTTCGTCTCGAACGAGAGCGGATCGGTCTTGCAACGGGTATCCGGGCGCCGGCAAAATACACCACGCGTGAAATGATCCGACTGGAAGCCGAGATGGCCAGTCGTGCGATCTGGCTGTCGCAGCGGTCCTCGTATGGCGTCCGCAACGTCGTGCTCTCGGCGACCCTGGCACGTCATGACCGGCTTTCGGATGAGCAGGAAACAGCGATCGAGCATGTCGCAGGACCCGAGCGGATTGCTGCGGTGGTCGGCCGCGCCGGCGCCGGCAAAACGACGATGATGAAGGCAGCGCGTGAAGCCTGGGAAGCAGCAGGCTTTCGCGTCGTCGGTGGCGCGCTTGCCGGCAAGGCAGCCGAGGGACTGGAGAAGGAAGCCGGCATCGTCTCTCGCACCCTGTCGTCCTGGGAGCTCCGCTGGAGCGATGGCCGCAACCAGCTTGATGACAAGACGGTGTTCGTGCTGGACGAGGCCGGCATGGTGTCGTCACGGCAGATGGCACTATTCGTCGAAGCCGTAACGAAGACCGGAGCCAAGCTGGTTCTGGTCGGTGATCCGGAACAGTTGCAGCCGATCGAGGCGGGCGCCGCCTTCCGCGCGATCGCAGACCGGATCGGCTATGCGGAACTCGAGACCATCTATCGCCAGCGCGAGCAGTGGATGCGCGACGCCTCGCTCGATCTTGCGCGCGGCAATGTTGGTCGAGCGATCGACGCCTATCACGTCCACGGGCATTTCAACGGGTTGGACCTCAAGGCACACGCGGTCGAAAGTCTGATCGCCGATTGGAACCGCGACTACGATCCCTCGAAGACCAGCCTGATCCTCGCCCACCTGCGCCGCGACGTTCGGATGCTCAACGATATGGCGCGGGCCATGCTGGTCGAACGCGGCATCGTCGCCGAAGGTTTTGTCTTCAGGACCGAGGACGGAACGCGCAAGTTCGCCGTCGGCGACCAGATCGTATTCTTGAAGAACGAAGGCTCGCTGGGCGTCAGGAACGGCATGCTGGCAAAGGTTGTCGAGGCGGCGCCTGGCTCTATCGTCGCTGAGATCGGGGAGAGTGACCACCGCCGTCAGGTCGCGGTCGAGCAGCGCTTCTATGGCAACATCGATCACGGTTACGCGACGACAATCCACAAGAGCCAGGGTGCGACCGTCGATCGCGTCAAGGTGCTCGCATCACTGTCGCTTGACCGGCATCTCACCTATGTCGCCATGACCCGTCATCGAGAAGATCTTGGCGTCTACTACGGTCGACGGTCTTTTGCCAAGGCGGGCGGGCTGATCCCGATCCTGTCGCGGAAAAATGCAAAAGAGACGACCCTCGATTACTCGGCTGGTCCCTTCTACCGCCAGGCACTTCGTTATGCCGAAGCTCGCGGCCTCGATCTCGTCAGGGTCGCCCGAAACCTGGTTCGCGACCGGCTCGATCGGACGGTTCGGCAGAAACAGAGGCTGGCCGGTCTCACCGCCCGCCTTGCCGCAATTGGCGAAAAGATCGGCTTCAGGCGCACAGCAACCCAATCGGATTCCAGACCCTTCACGGAGACGAAACCCATGGTCTCAGGCATCACCACTTTCGCTAAATCACTCGCGCAGGCCGTAGAGGACAGGCTCGCCGCCGATCCCGGCCTCAAGAAGCAATGGGAGGATGTGTCGACCCGCTTCCATCTCGTTTACGCGCAGCCGGAAGCAGCCTTCAAGGCGATCAATGTCGACGCCATGCTCAAGGAGCAATCGGTCGCGCAGGCCATCCTTGCAAGGATCGCTGGCGAAGCCGAGAGCTTCGGTGCGCTGAAGGGCAAGACCGGCCTTCGGGCCAGTCGCACGGACAGACAGGATCGGGAAAAAGCCATCGCCAATGTGCCGGCGCTCGCCCGAAACCTTGAACGCTACCTTCGTGGGCGGGCAGAGGCGGAACACAAGCATGAGACGGAGGAGCGTGCCGTACGCTTGAAGGTGTCGGTCGACATCCCGGCGCTCTCACCCTTGGCCCGGCAAACGCTCGAACGCGTCCGCGATGCGATCGATCGCAACGATCTACCCGCCGGCCTCGAATATGCGCTGGCCGACAAGATGGTGAAGGCGGAGCTCGAAGGGTTCGCCAGGGCTGTCGCCGGACGCTTTGGCGAACGGACCTTCCTGCCGCTGGCCGCAAAAGACACCGATGGCAAGACCTTCGAAACCGTCACGGCAGGCATGACCGGCGGCCAGAAGGCGGAGGTCCAGAGCGCGTGGAACTTCATGCGCACCATACAGCTACTTTCCGCGCATCAACGCACCACCGAGGCGCTCAGGCAGGCGGAGACGCTGCGCCAGACGAAGAACCGGGGGCTATCGCTCAAATGACGATCTGTGTCGAAACACGCCGGGCCATGACACCGCAACAGCGGCGAGCGATCGTGATCATTTCAATTGCGGCGATGGTGGCCATTCTGGCGACGGTCGTCGCCTTTGCCGGTGGCTACCGCATTAATCTGACCCAAAGCAAGCCGCTCGGTATATGGCACATTGCCCCGCTCCATCGACCCGTGGGTGTCGGCGACATCGTGTTTATATGCCCACCGGAAACAGCGGAAATGCGGGACGCGAAAGCGCGTGGCTATCTCCGCTTCGGTCTTTGCCCGGCCGGTCTTGCGCCTCTCATCAAGACGGTGATCGCAGTCGCGGGACAGCATGTCGAAATCGGTGCCAGCGTCAGCGTGGACGGGCGCATGGTTTCCTCTTCACGTCTCGCGCAACACGATGGAACGGGTCGGAGGTTGCCGCCGTTTGCCAGTGGTATCGTGCCCCCAGAACATGTTTTCCTGCATTCCGCCTTTCCCGGTTCCTACGACTCCCGATATTTCGGTCCCCTGCCTGCCTCAGCTATCCTCGGTCTGGCGCAGGAGGTACTCACCTATGCGCCGTAAGCGCCTTCAATCGATGCTTCTGACAGGGGCTGCGGCCATCGCAGGTGCGGTGGGCTGGAGCGGCTATACCCTGCTCCTTCCCGTCGCCCTGGCGTTTCCAATCCTGTGGTCGAAAGCACGAAGCAGACCGGAGGCAATGCTTGTGTCATCTGGATATTTTCTGGCAGCATCACGCGGATTGCCGCAGGGCGTTGCGGCGTTCTATTCGTCAGATCTCTGGCCGGGTTTATTGCTCTGGTTGTGTGCTTCCTTCAGCTTTGTCACCCTGCATACACTCCTCTGGACAAGGACTGCCGGTGCGCTTCCGTGTCGCTATCTTCTGGCGGCCGTCATTGTGGCCATCCCGCCGTTCGGTATCACGGGTTGGGCGCACCCCGTCACGGCCGCGGGGGGTCTGTTTCCGGGATGGGGGCTGGCTCTCAGACACCTCTGCCGCTGCCGCCGGGCGGTCTGGTGG
>NZ_LMVK01000021.1 GCF_001541315.1 Agrobacterium tumefaciens str. B6
GATGTGGTATGACAGAGGAAAATGTTTCTCAGGTAGCCGACTGGAAAGGCCAAAGCGGAGAGCGCTGGGTTGCTTACCAGGCACGGCTTGATACCATGATGGCGGTGTTTGGCCAGGCCGCGATCGAAGCTGCTGCGCCAGTCACGGGCGAACGCGTATTGGACATCGGCTGTGGCGCGGGGCTCCGTATTGCCGATGGCTTAAAAGACTGTGCCAATAAGGCGGGCGATCGAGACTTTCGCCAAATCGGCGAAATCCTGCTCGACTTGCGAAAGTGGATCGGTGACGCTGGCACGCGCTTCAAACGTCGCCACCAGGCGATCACGCAGGTCCGGGTCGGAAATGCTCGCATGTTCGATCAGCACGCAGATGGCGGTGTCCGTTGCCAGCTTCTGAGCGCTTTGCGTAAGAGCGGATTTCTCGCGTCTCTCCCTTTCGATCTCCGCACGGCTCTCTGCCTTTCGGCGCCTAGACCGAATTCCGTGTTCTTTTTCCCAATACCGGGCTGTACCGCGCCCCACATAGAGTATGTCCCACGCGTGCTCTGGATCACCACCCTTAGCCGTATCCGCATTCGCACCACACAGGTGTAAAAACAGTCGACGCATGGCGGCGTCCGCAAAGTAAGTTTGGGCAGTGGTTCGTGGTCCACGTGACGGAAATGCAGCCTCCGATTCCACTGCCGCTTGGCTGATAGCTGCATGTATCGCATCCATCATAACTCTTTCCGCCTGCTTCAAGGCGTCAACTTTGTCCGGCAAATCATTATCCTTTCGGAAGTCCCTTATCCAATTAGGGGGATGTCGACCGAGTTGGTGAGACATCTCCATCCATCTGCCAAATTGGATTGGCAACATTAAGTGGAAATTACGCGACACGACCGAATGCAAACTTCCATCTAAGCTCCGTCACTCGATGCCTGCCTCGAGGAAGTGCCCTTTGACCAACTGGCTCCAATTATCGAAGCAAGCCAGGTTTAAGGGCGATGTGTTTGTATTCGATAAAGTCCTCAATGGCGGCTATTCCGTTCAGCCTGCCGAGGCCGGATTGCTTAAAGCCACCCTCCTCCGTCCCGTCATACACTTTGGCCCAGTCGTTGATGAACACGCTGCCCGCTTCAAGCGCCTGTGCGACCCTTAACGAGCGATCCAGGTCCCGCGTCCAGATCGAGGCAGACAGTCCATAGTCGTTATCGTTTGCCAGCACGACTGCTTCCCGCTCATCTGAGAACCGCTGGATGGTTATCACAGGACCGAATGTTTCCTGCTGCACGACCGGCAGGCTGTTGTCGGAGACATCCAGCATCGAAGGACGAAAAAAGGCACCTTTCGCCAAAGGGCCTTCTGTCACGGGACCTCCTCGAACGACCGCAGTTGCACCCGTTGACAGCGCATTTTTCACCACGTTGTCGACACGGGCGACGTTCTCCTTGTCGATGAGTGGCCCCATATCGCTCGCCGGGTCGGATGCCGGTCCGACTTTGACGGCACGCAGCCTTTCGGCGAGGCCGTGGCGGACCCGTTCGTAGATTGAACTCTGTACGAGCAGCCGCGAGCCCGTCATACAGAACTGGCCGGCAAAGATGGTGAGTGCCTTTTCGAGAACAGGTAGCATGGCTTCGATATCAGCGTCGTCAAATACGATCATCGGAGCCTTGCCGCCGAGTTCCAGCCCGAACCGCTTCATTCTCTTCGCACCGATGGCACCGATGGTACGGCCGGTTTGCGTACTTCCGGTGAAGCTGATCGTCGGCACATCGGGGCTTTCGACCAGAAGCGCTGCGCCCTCCGCACCGCTCTCGATGAACATGTTCAGGATACCGCCCGGCAGGTCTTTCGCTTCCGCAAGAACCTCGGCCAGGACGCTGGCGACTTGCGCCGTCTGGTCGGGCATCTTAACGACGACCGCGCAGCCGGCGGCAAGTGCCGGCGCGAAGCAACGGACCGCAAGGATGACAGGAGAATTCCAGGGAACGATAATCCCCGCCACTCCCATCGGTTGGCGCAGTATCACGGAGAGGCTGCCGGGCTTCGGCAACGTCGCTCGCCCCGCCTCCGTACGAGCCATCGCAGCCCAGTATCGAAGCTTGCTCGGACTGCCGTCGATCTCCAATGCCGCCTCGCCGCGAAGTTTGCCGTTTTCGAGAGATAGGACGTCGATCAGTCGCTTACGATTTCTCTCGATGGCTGACGCCATCTCATCGAGCACCTTGGCACGCAGTTCTGCATCGTCGCGCCAAGCCGTTTGCCGGAAAGCGCGTTTGGCCGCTTCGATGGCGGAGCGGGCTGCCGCTCCGCCATCATCCGGATAATCTCCGATCGCCTCGTATGTTGCCGGGTCGATTGAGCCGCCGCGTTTCGAAGACGTCACAAATGCGCCGTCAATCCAGTTCTTTGCGGAGTATATCGTCATCTGATTGTCTTTCTGATGGTTGCAAGAGCGCCCGACGTCCAGCCCGCTCTCATGGGAGGCGACCTCCGGACATAGTGGGGTAGGCCTTACCTCCCGATTTCCGAATTAGGTGGAGGACGATCCCGGTTCAGGTCAGGAACGGTGGCGGATTTTCTCCGCGCAGGCGGTAGTTCGGCCGCGGCCTTTCCAGACGGATCGACTCCAGCACGGTATAGGCGTGGTACTTCGTCTGGGTCGTCACGCCGGCGAGCCGCTCGGACCAGAGCTGGCCATTGCTGCTCTTCTTTTCCAGGACGTATTTCGTGGCAAAATTGGCCATCGAATTGATCCAGTTCTCGGTGCCTGAAAACACTTTGTCCCAGCCGGCGCCCTCCAGGATGCTGACGAGCGCATCGGATCGGCTGAAGCGATCCACGGCTGCCTGTGCGCCGTGGAGAACGTCCTGAAAATATTCGATCGAAGCCGCGACCGTTTCCGGGGTCCCGTATTTCATGTGATGTCCGGCAACGAGGAAATCAAAGTCATACTCCATCAGTTGCTTTTGGGCTTCGTACCAGCCGGTGATATTTTGCGATGCGTCGCAATGCATGAAGGTGGCGCTGCCGGGGCTGACAATATCGATGACGGTCAGTACCTTTTGCGCTGGCGCATAAATGAAGATGTTGCCGGGGCAGTGGTTTTCACCCTTGTAGGACAGTTCCAGAGTGACGCCGCCCACGACAAGCAGGTGGTCCTTCTCGAATGTCATGGTTGGCACCGGTCGGTTCGGGTCGGGGAACCGCTCGAGCAATTCCTTGGTGATGTCGTGCGCGACGATCTCGACATTCGGCCCGAAAACCGAAGCCGCACCAATGTGATCGGTGTGCCAGTGGCTGTAGATCACGTGCGTTACCGGCTTGTCCGTAACGTCCTCGATCGCCGCCAACATGTTTTCACCGATCGTCGGCGGTGCATCGATGGCGACGACGCCATCGCGGGTCACGACGAAGGCCGCGTCATAGCCGCCACTGGTGACCCAGTAGAAGCCGCCACGAAGCTCCTCGACATGGTAGCCGAGCCTCTGGAAGCGTTCAGAAGAGAAGTAATCAGGATAATATCCCGGCGGATCCGCGGGGTGTTCCCCGGCCTCAGGAAAACCGTAATGGTCAATCCCGAAAAAGTTCGGTTTGTCGGTCGCTCTGATGAGCTTCTGGTGTCGGTCGCACATATGATCAATCCTCCATGGTGTTTGCGATATCGAAAGAATGTGGATGGTTAAGCGGCTTGCGTCGGAAAGCGCAGGACGGCCTTGATCACGCGCCCTGCCGCAACATCGTTGAATGCTTCATTGATGTCGGCGAAGTCGTAGAAGGTGAGCAGCCTGTCGAACGGGAAACGGCCGGCTCGATAAAGGCCGACCAGTTCCGGAATCATCAGTCCGGAGATGGCATCGCCCTGGATAATCCCGAAGAGGCTTTGCCCTACCGTGAGCCGCGATGCATCGACAACCGCGCCCGAATGGTCGTTGAAGGCGACGAAGCCGAACTGCCCCATCGGAGCAAGAGCGCCGATGCCGGCGTCGAGGTTCTCCTTCCGGCCGCTCGTGTCGAGAACGTACTCGACGCCGCGAGGCACGATATCCTTGATCGCCGAGGCAACATCGGCTTGCTCATGTGGGTTAACACAATGCGTCGCGCCGAGCTCCGAAGCGAGCTTCAGCCGTTCGGCATTGACATCGATGGCGATAATGACTGCCGCATCGGCAACCCTGGCAGCCATGATTGCCGCCAGTCCCACTGCCCCTACCCCGAAGATTGCGATAGAGGCGCCCACCGGCACTTTGAGCGCCTTCAAGACCGACCCGGCCCCGGTCTGGAAGCCGCAACCGAGCGGTCCAAGCAATTCGAGTGGAACATCGTCGGGCACCTTGATGGTGTTGCGCTGGTGGGCAAGTGCGTAAGTCGAGAACGAGGATTGGCCGAAAAAATGGGCATGGAGCCTGTTTCCATCCGGTACTGCTACGCCGATCGTTCCGTCGAGCCTGGCGCCGGCAAAATTCGTTTCCCAGACGTGGTCGCAGTAGGCTGAATGCGAAGACAAACACGGCTTGCAATGGCCGCAGGAGTGATAAGACAGAACGACGTGATCGCCGGGCTTGAGATGTGACACGGCTGATCCGACATCTTTGACGATGCCGGCACCTTCATGGCCTAGGATCGCCGGGAGCGGAGTTGGCATGAGCTGTTGCCTGACATGCGCATCGGTCGTGCAAATACCCGTAGCAACCATGCGAATAAGCACTTCGTCGGGGCGCGGTGCCTCAAGCTTCACTTCACGAAGAATGAAGGGGCCGTTTTTTTCTTCCAGTACGGCTGCGGTCGCGGGTTGGGTCATCTTTCCTCCATTGGCTGATTTCGGATACTGGGGCGAATGATCCCGCTCACGGACCGGCGGTGATCCATGTTCAGAAAGGCTCGATCCGGTCCGCTTGAGTTGTGGTTTGACGAGCGGTGGTGAGGTGGCTGGTTCTCTCAGCCCCTTTGCGGGCCTGCTGTTCGCGAACATATCCATGCTGTCGAACGGCTAAAGACAGCAATGGCGGAACGTCGGGTTGCTGATAACGAAACCCTTTGTGGCCTCATGGCAGCTGGACAGACAGATCAGACAGGTCGCATCTCGCCAGCATTCGGGAATTTGCCTTGTCGGTATGCGGCATAATAGCGGGCGAGCTCCTCTTTGGAGCCTGCGATAAACGGGCCTTGTGCCCCGACATGGATGTTTTGCGGTTGGCCTGCATACAAAAGCACGCGTGCGCCATTCTCCCCCGCCTTCAGCCTCAGGGCGCTTTCACCGTCAGTTGCCAGGGGATTGGCCCACCCGACCTTACCCGTAGTTAGAGCCGTCGCTCGGGTGCCCGCCTCGATTTCGCCCGCGATGACCACGACGAAGCCATTATATGATGACGGCAGAACCTGCTCAAACTCGGCTCCCGCCTCGAGCCGAATTTCGACCAAGGTTACAGGCACGGCATTCTTCGTCGATGCGATGATCCCTGCCGAACGACCACTGTAAACGGTCGCTTCGAAGCCGTTGCCGCGATGTACCGGCATTTCGTCACGTCTCAGGATCTGCACCCTCGGCGCCATGTTGCGCTCCCGCTCGGGAAGAACCAGCCACAGCTGAAACAGACGCATCCGTGTCGAAACCTGGGCATCTTCCGAATGCACGATACCGCTTCCGGCAGTCATCCACTCCACGTCTCCTTCGATCAGGCGTCCGCCGGCATCCTCCATGGTGCCGTGAAGCATGAACGTGACGGTCTCCAGGCCGGCATGAGGGTGGGCCTCGCCGAATTGCCCCTCGCCGGTCACGTGATCGTCCGCCATCAGGAAGAACGGGTCGGTCGCGGAAAAATTTCCCGGTGCAACGACGAGGGCTGCTTTGTGCCTCTCGCCCGCAAAGCCGGGGCCGAGAGGCGGTGTGGTTGTAATGCTGTCGATGGACCTTTGAAACATCTTTGCTGCCCTCGTGAAGTTGAGAGGTGAAACCTGTCCGCTCTGTCGACGAATGGGTAGTGATTTTGAACGAGGCACCGCTCGCAACAAGTCACGATCCCCCGAACCCTATGTTGCCAAACCTGCAACGCCTCAGGCCACCGGAATTGCGCTACGCTGCTGCGGATTGATGCCGACAAACCAACAACGAGAGCACGATGATGAGACTGACGCAGCGTGTTCGCAGCTTTTTCCGTGAGGAAGCATGGGACTTTCCCGAGCATGAAAGACCAGTGGTCCCGGGGTCGCCGGCGACGCCAGAGCATGTCCTGACGCTGCGGATCGCCTATGCCCTCGTCGCAATTCTGGTCGGCCTGACCGCCGGACTGGGCAACGCACTGCTCATGGTCAACATTACGGAGCTACAAACGGGCTTGGCGTTGAGCTCCGTTCAGGCGGCCTGGCTGCCGACGGCATATGCCATGACCAATATTTCTGCCAATCTGCTGCTGATCAAGTTCCGCCAGCAATATGGTCTGCGTGTATTCACGCAGGTTGCCCTTAGCGTGTATGCTCTCCTGTCTCTCACCTATCTCTTGACCGCAGATCACTGGCTCACACTCGCCATCAGGGCTGCAAGCGGCTTTGTTGCGGCGGCGTTAACGCCGTTGTCCTTATTCTACGTGATGCAGGCCCTTCCGGGCCGTTGGCGCGTCAGGGGGCTGATACTTGGCCTTGGTATCTCGCATGCGCGTTCCCGCTCGCAAGCGTCATCTCGCCATGGCTGTCTGTCAGCTCGCATTGGCAGTCGATATTTCTGCTCGAAGCCGGTCTCGCATTTCTCTCTCTCGCCGCCGTCGGAACGTTCCGGCTGCCACCCGCCGAGCGAGAGCGAGTGTTCGAACCTCTGGATTTCCTCACCTTTCTGCTTTTGGGTGGTAGCCTCGCTCTGATTGCAGCAGTGTTGGGGCTCGGACGACTGGAAGGATGGTTCAAGGCGCCTTGGATCATTTGGTTTCTGTCGCTCGCGCTTCCGACGATCATCGCCGCGCTGATACTCGAGAACGGCCGGACCGCACCTCTTCTCAACCTGCGCTGGCTCGGGAGCGGTGATATCGTCCGCTTTGCTTTTGCAATTTTCCTGGCCAGGATCGTCATTGCCGAACAGAATTTTGCAACCAGGTTTTTGACGGCGCCAGGAGGCAGCGACGAACACCTCGGAGCATTTTCGATCGTCACCTTTGTCAGCGCTCTTGCCGGCGTGATCGTGAGCGCAATCACGGTGAATGTCGAAAAACTGGTGATGTCCATGATGCTGGCGGTCACCGCAATAGCTGCCGCGACACTTGCCGTCAGCTCCGCCACGAGTCTTGAGCATCTGCCCTGGTTTTATTTGTCCCAAGCGGTGATCTCATTCGCGGCCATGTTCTTTCTCGGGCCGGCACTGGTGTTAGGCATCACGAGCGCGCTGCAGAAAGGTGGCCGAGAACTCTTGAGTTTTATCGTCCTGTTTGGGGCGATCAATTCGATTGGCGCCCTTACCGGCCAGGCTTTGTTCGGATCCTATATCGACGGCATCGCGACTGTTTCGCGAGATTGGGCCCTTGCCCATCAGAACGCCTTGCGCTTGGCAGCGGTGTTGGCTTTCTTAACGGCTGCCTATCTGGCTGTGCTCCTCGCAATTCGTATCCGGCATAAGCTGGCAGAAATCCGCCGGGAGAAACAGGTGTCCACTAGCGGTGCAGCCCCTTTCGATACGGTCGGTCCGACCAAGCCGCAGTCAGGAATGCCGTGGCACCCGCCGACCCTTTCGTTTCAGGCACGGGTGGTCTTGAGCGCTATAGCTACAGCCGGGGCAATACTTCTTTTGGTCGCAGTGTCGCCGCAGGGGCGCCAGGCGATATCCATGGCGTGGATGTTCGCTCATATCACTTATCGATTTCGTTACAGTGCCGGGGTCGATTAGATCTTGCTCAGGACGCAGGTAGCGTTCCGTAACGTGATTTGGAGCATTGCAGATGTCGGATAAGAAATTTCGTGTGGGTATTATTGGAGCAGACACTCACGGAAGTTGGGCAGGCGCATCGCATGTGCCAGCTCTGGCGTCACAAGCTCACCTGACGCTGGCGGCAGTCGCGACCCGGCGCGAGGAAACCGCCAAGGCGGCGGCCGAAGCATTCGGCGCAGAACTCTGGTTTGCCGATCCCTACGCGATGATCAGCGACGAAACCATTGACGTCATCACGGTCGCCGTGAAGGTGCCGGCGCACAAGAATCTCGTGATGGCCGCCTTGCAGGCGGGTAAAGCCGTCTATTGCGAAGCGCCTCTGGGCGCAACGCTGGCGGAAACAAACGAGATGGCCGCAGCAGTCGGGTCTTTGCATACCGCGATCGGCCTGCAAGGCCGGCATAATCCTGCCGTCCGACGTGCGGCGGAACTGGTCGCGTCAGGAAAGCTCGGTCGCCTGATGTCCGCCCGTGTCGGCGCAACCACATTCGGCTACGGTCCGCAATCTCCGAGCATGTACGACTATTTCAACAAGGCCGCTTCTGGCGCCAGCTTCATGACGATCACGGCAGGCCACGTGCTGGACGTCATCGAGGCTGTGCTCGGCAACATTGTGGAGGTCGATGCGCGCACGGAGTTGCTCTGGCCGGAGATCGAGATCGTTGATACAGGCGAGACTTCACAGCGAGAAATTCCGGATCATCTCGATTTGATCGCCAAGACGGCAAGCGGTGCGCCTGTATCCGTGCAGGTTCTGGCGGGCGTGCCTGCAGATGAGGCGAGTTTTGTATTCGAGATCCGTGGTTCGCAGGGCTGGCTGAAGCTGACCGGCAATCATCTGGCAGCCGTACAAGTCGGAGACATTTTACTTTCATCGAGCGTGGAATTCGCTGCGCCCGATAGTCCGGTTGCCAACGGTGTCGGTCCGACCGCGGCCGAATTCTGGTCAGGCGCCGCTATCAATGTCGGGGAGGTCTATGCGTCCCTGGGGCGCGATCTGGCGAACGGTACATACACCACTCCCGGTTTCGACCATGCCCGCCACAACAGCCGTTTGATCGCGGCCGTCGAGCTTGCGGCAAGAACTGGCGAACGGCAGCACATCGTGTAAGGCGCCGCAGAAAGGCTCGGTATTCGCAACGAATGTCGAGCCGACCGTAAATGCAATCAGTGCGGAAATACGCTCAACGAAAGCTACCGCCGCCCGCCCAACTCGAGAATTTCAAAAAGAAGGACGACATCATGCAAATGCGCAAGCTGGGTGAAAGCGGGTTGTTCGTGTCGGAATTGTGTTTCGGCGCCATGACATTCGGCGGAACTGACGGATTATGGGGAAAGGTGGGAAGACTTGGACAGGGGGATGCCGATGCACTGGTCAAGGCCGCTCTCGACGCCGGCATAAACCTGTTCGATACAGCAAATGTCTATGCGCACGGACGCAGCGAAGAAATACTGGGACACTCGCTGAAGAACCTTGGTGTGTCGCGCAGGGATGTCGTGATCGCCACCAAAGTCGCCTCCGCCATGGGTGACGGACCGAACCATCGCGGCGCTTCGCGTGGACATATAATCTCCGAATGCCGTGCAAGCCTCGGCCGACTGGGTCTGGACCACATCGATCTATACCAAATCCACGCATTCGATTCCGCTACACCGATCGAGGAAACGCTGGAGGCGCTCGACACACTCGTCCGGGCGGGGGACGTCCGCTACATCGGCCTTTCGAACTGGGCCGCGTGGCAGATCATGAAGGCGATCGGGATAACACGCGCCAGAGCCCTCGCACCAATCACGTCACTGCAGGCATATTATACGCTTGTCGGGCGCGATCTGGAGCGCGAGATTGGCCCGCTGCTCTCATCGGAACGTGTTGGCCTCATGGTGTGGAGTCCGCTTGCCGGCGGGTATCTCACCGGAAAGTATTCTGCTGGT
The DNA here is from genome assembly GCF_001541315.1 of Agrobacterium tumefaciens str. B6. Classification (GTDB taxonomy): domain Bacteria; phylum Pseudomonadota; class Alphaproteobacteria; order Rhizobiales; family Rhizobiaceae; genus Agrobacterium; species Agrobacterium radiobacter. The sequence continues at coordinate 9,826 of NZ_LMVK01000021.1, forward strand.
GGTAACGCAGCAGGCGGCCGACAGATGGAATTGGATTTTCCACCCATCGATCGCATCCGGGGAGAGCCCCTGATCGCGGTCCTTAAAGCTGTCGCGGAGAAACACGGCTCCAGCCCGGCGCAGATCGCGATTGCCTGGTTACTGAAGCAAAGCATCGTCTCCACCGTCATCGTCGGTGCAAAGCGCGTCGAGCAACTGCAGGAAAACATTCGGTCCGCATCGATTGAGCTGGACGATAACGACATGGCGCAGCTCGATGGGGTCAGTCGTCTACCCGTCGAGTATCCGGGTTGGTTGCTGAATGACGGAAACGGACACTCGCGCTGACACCGAAAAGATGCTTGAGATCGATGAAGGATGAGTTTAATTATCCATCCCATGAATTTACACGGTATCGATCTCAATCTTCTCGTTGCCTTTGATGCCCTCAATTCCGAGCGCAATGTGACACGTGCCGGAAGCCGTATTGGCCGGACCCAGCCGGCCATGAGCGCGGCTTTGTCGCGATTGCGGTTTCTGCTGCGTGACGAATTATTCGTTCGCGGGCCGAACGGTCTTCAACCTACACCGCGAGCGGTAGAACTTGCCGAACCGATCTCGCTTGCTCTGCGGGACATTCAGCGGACATTGCAATTCACCCAGGGTTTTGATCCCGGCAAATCGACCGTGTCTTTTTCCATTGCCGTTTCGGCACATGCAGGTTCAGTCATATTGCCGCGCCTCCTGTCGCTGCTTGAGGAAAAAGCCCCCGGAATTGATATCAAAGTCAGGGATTACAGCAGCCGTGATGACGCGGTTTCCCTGCTCGACAGCGGCGGCGTCGATCTGACAGTCGGCATTCCCCCCACGCCCACGAGCCGCATCCTGAGTGCCCGGCTTTTCCAGGAGCGGTTCGTTTGTATCCTTAGGAAGGATCATCCAATCCTCGGCCGCCCTTTCGATCCGGAAACGTTTCTGTCTCTGACGCATATCCTGGTCGCGCCCGATAATGAGGGCCTGGATGTTGCCGATGCCGCACTGGCTTCGAAGAATTTCAGGAGACGAGCGGCCGTGACCATTCCCCATATGCACGCCGCACCGGCATTGGTTGCATCGTCGGATATGGTCGCGACCGTCATCGAAAGCGTCGTTGCTCATTCAGGCTTTGCAGAGCGTCTTGCAGTCTTCGATTTCCCGCTCCCCCTAAACCCGGTACCATTCGTGCTGTCTTGGCATCGTCGCAATGACGGGCACCCGGCCCAGCAATGGCTGAGAAACGGACTGCTCGCCGCGTTTCCCCACGTGTGGCTCTCTTCAGAAAATATCTGCAGCGATCTTGCCCCGCAGTATTACTAGGCGGCCATCGTATCGCAGCAGGCAGTCAACGCGTAACGCTCAATCGCCATCACACGGCCATCGGCGTCTGATGCACGACGATTGGCGCATGGAACGGAACGCGGTCGTAAAGGTCAACGATGTCTTGGTTCATAAGGCGGACGCAGCCAGATGAAACAGCCTTGCCGATGGATTGCCATTCCGGATTGCCGTGGAGACGATACAGCGTATCTTTTCCGTTCTGGAAAATATAAAGAGCGCGAGCGCCGAGAGGGTTATGGAGGCCAGGATCCATCCCTCCGTTTGCGACAGAGTATTTTTCCAGTTCGGGTTGCCTTGCAATCATCTCGCTTGGCGGCTTCCATCTTGGCCAATGCTGACGCCAGTGGATATATCCGTTCCCTTCCCATGAAAATCCGTCGCGCCCGATGCCAACGCCATATCGTAACGCAGTTCCGCCGTTTTCCACCAGATAGAGAAATCGCCTTGGCGTATCGACGACAACGGTTCCCGGCGCCTCCCCGGTCGGGTCAGCAACGCGCTGCCTGAGATATTCCGGGTTCATTCGCTCAAAAGGAACTGCAGGAACGAAATGTCCACCGTCTTCAAATGCAGCGTAACGGGAAGCAAGATCCGGGTCGACCGGTGAAGGCTGCGGAGTGGCAATGGGCTGGGACGAGCCTGGCGCCGGTCTTTCTTGGACTGTTGCGCATCCGCCGAGTATGACCGGCGCGGCCAAAGAGCCGACTATGAACGTACGACGGGATATGAAACTATTTCGGTTCTGCATCATGGAAGGCGACTTTCGGGTTGCGGCTGGCACACGTGCTTGAATCGCACGGTATCCTCCAACAGACGGAATATTCCATATCTGTATGAGTGATAGCCGTCATAACCGTTGGCTATGCCATGCGGGGCTACCGCTGCTCCGGGGAGATCCCGTCAATGTTCCTGAGCCGCGGCATAACGAAGTCCGTAAATGCCCGGACGACCGGTCGCATGAACTTTGTGGACGGATAAGCAAGAAAAGCTTCGGTAGATCGCAGCCAATATTCGGGAAGCACCCTTACAAGCTCGCCGCTGGCCAATAAGTCCAAGACGAGGTTCTTCTGCACCAGTCCCACACCCCGTCCTCGTAAAAGTGCTGCAATCATGACATGCGCATTGTTCGTTATGAGTAATGGCCTGACGATGACGTCCTCGGCGTGCGCACCAGGTCCCAATAGGGAAATAGTATTGCGATGAGCGAGCATCTTCGGGGTGCCAATGACCTCAAGCTCTGGAAGCCGTCCCGTATCGTTAATCTGCCCTACCTGTTCCAGGTAGAGAGGGGAAGCGACGAGAAATCGCTCCACCCACCCGATGCGACGTGCGATGACGTCCTGATCCTCGATTTTCCCGTAGTGAAGTGACAAATCGAAATTATCATAGACCAAGTCGACTGTGCGCTCGTCGAGAGCCAGTTCGACGGAAATCCCGCAATACTCATCCTGAAATTCCCCGACTATACGCTCGAGATGGCCAACACCAATGCAAGATGGGGCATGAATTCTTAGATTGCCTTCGATTTCACCTGTGTTGATGCGGACGCCCTCCAGCGCCGCGTCGATTGATGCGATCGCAATACGGCTGGCTTCGTATAATTCGAGCCCATGCGCCGTCGGGCGAACGATTTTCGACGAGCGCTCCAGAAGTCTGGCTTGAACGTGCCGTTCGAGGTTCGAAATATGCTTCGTAACTGCCGGTTGCGTTACCCCGAGGTCCCGTGCCGCAGCAGTAATCGAACCCTTCTCGACGGTGCGGATGAAGGCCTTTAAAGCAACGTTGATATCCATGATATTGCTCTTGGTTATAACTGAATCCAGTCATAACCAGGTGTTTAGAATATGGCTTGATGATGTCTGGGTACAGGATAGCGCAAAATTTTAACCTCGCCGATCCGACTGTGCTTCTCGACGCAAACCAACGATCACCGCTCGGACGCCAGCCCGCTGTTGATCAGCATCAGCAGGCGCTTCTGCTGGTTGTTCGTATTCTCCAGTGCATGAAGCCAGAGCAGCATTGCTGCCTGGTGGTTCCTGCCGCCGCTCAACGCGTTGTCGAAGTCTCTCATCCATGATCCAAGATGGGCGATGTAATCTTGGGCAAGGGCTGAAATCTCGGCGTCGTCGCCAGCAGGCCCCAACGCATCGAAACGATGCCCCAGCTCTCTCACGGTAGCATCATGTTCGATATCCGCCAGTTCGTCATAGAGCCGAGCCAGTTTTGCGCACTGCTCTTCATTCAAAAGGTGTGACAAGAGTATAGATTGCTCCCGACCGGCTCGCACCGCTTGAGGCTCTCGGCCCTCTTCCAGCGCCATCACAGACGCAGCAAATTCCGGTGCCATGTCGGGCGGCCCTTTGCCATCACGCAAGGCTGCAACAGTCCGGCGTTGACGCTCCAGAAGTTCGATCTGCCGCGTGAGCCCCTCAAGAAGAGCGTCCAAACTGTCCTCGCTCATCTCGGCACGACCGTCGAGAAACGCTGGGATTTGCGAGAGCGAGAAACCGAGCGCTGTCAATTGACCGATACGCAGCAGTCGGATCAAATGCGACACGCTGTAAACGCGATACCCATTGTTCTGTCTTGGCGGCTCCGGCAAAAGTCCGATCTGGTGGTAGTGCCGCAACGTGCGGATGCTCACGCCCGCCAGTCCTGCAATCTCCTTACTGCGCATGCGCCGCCCTCATTGCTCGCCCCTCAAATGCCGTGCAAGAAAGCGCTCGATCTTCCGATAAAGCTCAATATTGCTATCCTCGTTGATGAACCAGTGCCCTTCGCGCTCGTTGAGAAGATAGTCGCCCTCCCCACCGTTCGCACGCCCCCTTTCCACCACCATATCCGCCTGTGCCTTTGCGACACGCACATCGTTCGCGCCGTGAACCACCAAAAGCGGTTTGGAAATGCAATCAAGCCGGCTTACCGGCGAGCGCGCAAGCATGTCCCGATTCTGCGTCTCGATGTCCGGATCGCCCATGTAAGAAAGGTATGTGTTGATCAGCGTAGGCCGTACGAACGGGACGACTCCATCCACCAGCATCCGGAGATCGGACATGCCGGAGTAGGAGATGGCTGCGGCGAAACGCTCCGGCGTGAAGCTGGCGCCCACCAGCGCGGCGTAACCGCCATAAGAGCAGCCGTAGATCGACACCCGCGCCGGGTCGGCAATACCCTGCCCGATTAGCCAGTCGAGCCCGTCGATCAGGTCGTCATGCATGCGCCCGGACAACTCCCCTATCGCGGCTTGCATGAACGCCTTGCCATGGCCGGTCGAGCCGCGAAAATTCACCTGCAGCACGGCATAGCCGCGGTTGGCGAGAAACTGCACTTCCGGATCATAAAAGCACGCGTCGCGATACCACGGCCCGCCATGTACCAGAAGCACCGTGGGCAGCGCACGCGGCTCATTCCTGGCATCGAACCCGCCGGGCAGCGTGACATGGCACGGCAACGTCAATCCGTCGCGCGAAATCACGTCGATGGGTCGCACGCTCGCCAGCCGCTCGGTCGAGAGCGCTGAGAATCGCTCGCCAAGCACATGCGCTTCGCCGCTCTCATGTTCGTAAAACCATGTCGTACCGGGATGCCGGTCATCCCAAAATTCTGCCACCCACCGTCGCCCACCGGCATCGCAGGAAATGTACCCTATTTCCCCGTCTGACAGATGCTGTAAGCTGTCTAGCACGGCAGCAAAACGCAGGTTCAGCGGCCGTATCTGCTGTCTTTTGCCAAGGTAACGCACTGCCAGCAGCTCGCCTGTCACAGGATTGGTGATCAGGCTGGAGGGAAAGCGCGGGTCGGCCTCGGGCCGCGGCGTATCGAGGCTGCAATCGGGCTGGCTGTCGATCACCCTTTGCCTGCCCGTCGCAAGGTCGATGGCAGCAAGATAGGTATGGTCGCTGCCCGCGTTGCAGCCAACCAAGACGCTCTTTCCATCCGCCGCAACCATTAGCGGCATCGGCCCGATTGGCTGGTCGCGTCCGCTCAGCTTCGCCAACGTGGTGAAAACCCCATTCTCGTAACGAGCCAGTTCGTGGTCACCCTCGTCGTTGATGATGAAGGCATGCATCGGTCCGTTCGGTGTAACGATCCAGCGTACGAACCGGCCGGGATTCAGGGCAGCGACCCTGGTTTCAGCACTTTCGATATCGACCTCGTACAGGTCGATCAAACCCGGACTTTTGAGGTTCATCTGCACGAAAGCCTTACCTGGAAACGCGGCGGACAAGTCCAGTCCCATGACCCGCACGCCGGAATAGGGCGTCAAGTCGACAGTCCTAGCCTTCCCGCCCACCGTCTCTGCCCCGTCCGCCTCCACACGATAAAGGTGCCAGTTCTCGTCGCCCCGGGTGTCTTGTACAAAGAGAATGTAGCGAGCATCACGCGTCCAACTGAAGCCGTCAATATTGCGCGTGTCATCGCCGGTCAGTCGCCGCGCCGTGCCTTGTCCGACTGGCCGCACCCAGATATTCAACCGCCCACGCCAAGGCGCCAGATAGGCCACCAGCCGGCCGTCGGGCGAAATCTGCGCCCGCGAAAATTCTGGCGTTCCAAAAAGCGTTTCAATCGGGATGAGATCAGGTGCAGTCACGTCAAACCTCGCATCGTCGACGGCGCCATCGCTGGCCGCCACACTCAAACAATATCGACACACTGCCTGAACTATGACGTCGCGTCGGGGTCAACCGTGAAAGCCAGCCTGGTCCGGAATCACGCAATTTCTGCGTAACTGTGAGATTCCATATCGCTTTGGCGGGATCGCGCTTCGCTCTCGCAATTGAATGACTTGCCTAAACAGAAGGTACATCAAATGAGCAAAGCCTCCCAAGATCACATCGTCATCCGACGCCTGTTTGCCGAAACAATGTTCGCAGGCCTCCTTATCCTGACCGGTTGCCAGACACCGGAACAGGAACGCTACGCCGATTTCGACACCTGCTCGGGAATGGGCGCACGATACGGATCATCGTCTCATACGGCATGCATGCTCCAGCAGCAGCAGCGTCGTGACGACGCGCAACTACGGGCCCTTGAGTCAGCAAGGCTAAGCCAGATCATGGCAGAAGACGCGCGCCGGCAGCATGAGCGCATGAAAAGAGAGAGAGCCCGGGACTAGTTTCGAGTTCGGTGTGAGGCTCGAGCTGAGACGTTTGCGCGCCAGCCTCTCACCAGTGATGCGCCCTTTGCGTAAACCGCATCTGGTCGAAGCCAAAATACCGGAAAGCGGCGGCTCAATTGGATCTGATCTCCGTACCTCATAAGGGCCCGCGACGTGTTGAAGCCGCTTTCCGAGGCCGGACACACGCTGGCGACCGCACGCCTTTACCGAAGTCAGACTTTGCTTGAATTTGCCGGGGCGTCCAACACGTCGACCTGGCAGCATATTGCGAAAGCAGGCCGGGTGCTCACGCGGTCGCCCGGCCTTTCGGTTGCACGCGCAGAGACGGGCGACGGCGGGCGAGCCAGAGCCCTTCCTGGGTTTCAGAGATTGCGGGTGACCATATCGAGGTGGGACAGATGCTGGCGATGACCCGTTACATTGGCCTGTGTGATCGCCTCGAGCACCTGGTGACGATCGAGCGCGACCGCGAAGTCCGGCGCATCTGTGGTTCCGTCGCGGAGGTCGGCGGCGAGTTGGGCGTAGAGGCGGGCGACACCCGCCGCGGGCGCTTCGAGTTGCAGGTCGGGAGCCGCATATGCTGTTGGGACCTGTAGCTGCTGGACATGCGCGCTGCCGCGGCGCAACGTGATGGTCATATCACCGAAGTGGATGTAGCCCGACGCCGTCTCCACGCGCAGACTGCCTTCCGTGCCCTGGATCTCCCACACCAAGCCGGCGGACTGTCCGGCACTGTAATGCAGCGAAGTGACGATCCCGCCTTCGAGAACGCCGGCGACGATGATCTCGTCCGGCGCATCCTTCGGGAGGGACGAGCCATCCGATAGGCGGACGCCATCGCCGCGCTGATTGGCGGCGATGGCGGACAGGCTCTCGAATGCGCCGAGTACGTGCGCGAGCGGTTGGAGCGCGTGGCCGAGCATGATGCTTTGAAGCGTGGCGCCATTCTCTGCGCGAGCCATGTACTCGAACGGCGGGTCATATCGGCCGACCCACATGTCGTCGTTCAGATGCGCTCGGATGCTCGTGCTGAGCGGCATGCCGATCACGCCCTGCCGGACAAGGTCATGAAGGTAGCGGATCGGCGGGTGCAGGCCGCCCTGCAAGCCGATAACCGTGCGCAGCCGCCGTTCGCGAGCAAGCCCCTCCAGCGCTTCGGCTTCCGGTAGATTTCGCGCGAGCGGCCATTCGCAATAGACCATCTTGCCCGCGGCGAGCGCGTCGGAAACGATCTGCTTGTGATCCGGCACCTTGACCGCAACCACCACCAAGTCGACCTCCGGCCGAACGACCAGCGCCTGATGTGTGTCAAAGGCGAGATCGGCACCCAGTCGGCTAGCGGTCGCGTTCGCACTCTCCATACGAGTCGTGCTGACGGCGCGGATCTGGAACGCATCGAGCGCCCGCAGTGCCGGAACGTGCGCAATTCCGCCCCAGCCTCGATCGGCACTGGCGCCGACGATGCCGACGCCGATCCGGGTGTTTGCTGAATTGGTCATGTAGGCGTGCTCCTGTTTGGTGCAGCCCGGCAATGCTCGCCTTGCTGCGTCACATGGTTTCGTTTCCGGACAAATGCTTGGGCGCATAGCGAGTGACCAAGCATTGCCGTTCACGTTGCGGCTGCGTGGGTTTGAGTCCAGGTGACGCAAGCGCAGTGAGTTAAACGTGACTCCAGTGGGTCTCGAGTTCGCGCGCAACATCGGCCGGACGCTCGATCATCGGCCAATGCGAGGCGCGCAGCTTCACGACGGCGCGTGCGTGTGTGGCATTGCCGAGCTCGTCGGCGAAGCGGTGCGGCAGAAACGGATCGTTCAGACCCCAGATCACCAGCGCTGGCGCGGTTATGCTGCTCAGACCCGGCTTCCACTCCGCCCCGACCTCGATTGCGGAACGGTAAAGGGCGAGAATGCTTGCCCGCATAGTGGCATCGAGATGCCGAACCGATTCATCCGCCGCATCTTTCGGCATCTGCGCCTCGACGAGTTTCGCCGCAAATTCCTCGAGGTCGAGATCCTTCATCCAATGCTCGCCCTCACCTGGCGTCTGCCAGATCTTGGCGAGATAGTGCCACGGATATTCCGGATCAATCGGCCCACTAATGCCGGTCCAGGTCCGCACCAGATCCGGCCGGATCGACGTCAGACGGCCTGTCAGCAGGCAGCCCCAGTCGTGACCGACCAGATCTACGGGTTCGCCGATCTCATCGATCCGGTTGATCAGCCAGTCGAGATACTCTTCCTTTGTTGACCTGAAGTCCGATGGCAACGGATTACCGAAGCCGGGAAGATCGATCGTGATAATGTCACTGCGCTCAAGATGAGAGCGAACAGCGTCCCAGAGCCGGTGGGTGTCGGGTACGCCGTGGACGAGGACTGCAGGCATGTCGCGATCTCCTGGTGGTTGTTGTCAGGAGAATAGGGACATGGCGGCATCACGGAAGTCGGCGTCAGAGAAACCCGGCGTTGCTATTAGCGGAACCCTCGCCGTTGTGCGCTCTAAGCCGCGCCCCTTTTCCCGCGACGATAGTCACGCCAGCCGGTGTTGTCGCCCTCGAGATGATAGACCGTCGGTTCCCCCGAGAAGTATTCCTGTATGCCTCCCATGAACTGCTCATGGTCTTCGCTTGCTTCGAAGCCTGGAGTATGATCGTCAAGCGAGCGCCAGCGCACGATCAGATTGAATACCTCCGGCGTTTCGATCCCCTGGGCGAGAACATGACCGCGGTAACCGCGCGCACGCGTGAGCAGAGGAACAACGTCTCCGAACGCTTGCCTGAACTCGCTGATCTTGTTCTTACGGACAGGCAGCACAGCGATCTCATAAATCATGATTGCACCTTTGTGTGGGCCCGCGGGTCGATGGCAATCGCGATCTTACCGCGCAAACCGTTGTTTGGTTTCTCGAGCAACTCATGCGCGAGCGAAAGGTCGGTGAGCGAATAGACGGCGCCCACGTGCGGCCTCAGCTGACCGCGTTCCACCAAAATGCTAAGCTCGTTGAGCTTGCCTTGGTTCTGCCTCGTGAAGACGAAGTGGTAGCTCGCGTTCTTGCCCCATGCCTCAATGAGATTCTGCGGCTGTGCGATGTCCACGATCGAGACGACGCGACCGAGTTGTGCAAGCACCTTCGGGCTGTGGGACAATGTTTCGCCGCCGAGGGTGTCGAACACGACGTCTACTCCGAGGCCTCCGGTCTCCCGCATGATGGCGGCGACATAATCCTCTTTCCTGTAATCAATGACGGCGTCAGCTCCGACACTTCGCGCAAACTCGAAGTTTTCTTCGCGGACAGTCGTGTAGACCTTTGCTCCGATAGCTTTCGCAATTTGGATAGCGACATGCCCTACCCCTCCCGCGCCGCCATGGATCAATATGCTTTCTCCCACCCTCAGGGCAGCACGCGAGACGAGCGCTTCCCAGGCGGTTCCGCCAACCAGGCTAAGGCTCGCGGCCTCAAGATGGGTCAGCGAGCTGGGTTTGCGCCCGATGATGTTTTCGTTCGCAACGTGGTATTCGGCATAACTGCCTGGCCCGTCGAAGATCCGTGGCGTGTACCAGACCTCGTCCCCTGGAGCGAACATTGTTACCCCCGGACCGGTAGCTTCGACAACGCCCGATACGTCATGGCCGGTAATTGCCGGCAACGGTACCAGGTCGCGATAATCGCCTCGCCGAACTTGGTAGTCGAGGGGATTGATCGATGTGGCATGGACCCGTACCAAAACCTGTCCCGCCTTCGGAAGAGGCTTTGGAACTTCGACGAGATCAAAGGCTTCTGGACCGCCAAAGGATTTGAGTGACATCGCTTTCATTTTCAGGCTCCTCTTCTATCGAAGGTAATGATTCTGGTCGCCGGCGTCGGCGTGAGACGAGAAACATGCTCCGCCGTCGGAGCATTGCCGGTCTCAAAGCGTCCGCGTCGTTTCGATGTTCTTATGTGATTTATCTCGATTGCTTTCGGTAGCGGCCCAGATTAAGGATCACCTTCAAAAAAAAATTGAAAGTCGGCGAATGGACGTGGACGAATTAAATCTCTTCGTGCGGATTGCTCAACTGCGCAGCATCAGTGCCGCAGCTCGCGACTTGGGCCTGACGCCCGCCGGCGCTAGCGCCAAACTGTTGGTTCTCGAGCGAAAACTCAGTGCAAGGCTCGTCCACCGCACCACACGGCAAGCAACTTTGACTGAAGACGGTCTGGCATTCCTGCCGCATGCGGAACATATTGTCGCCGCTGCGGAGGCCGCCCGAGCGGCACTTGGGCGAGAGCAGGCGGCGCCTCGCGGCACATTACGAATAGCGGCCCCCGCCTCGTTCGCGCGAATGCATATTGTGCCGGGTCTGGCTGACTTCTGCAGGCAATATCCCGACTTGTCACTTGATTTGCGCATTTCGGACAGCATCGTTGATCTGGTTGAGGGTGCCTTCGATGTGGCGGTTCGTTATACCGAGCTCAGCGATTCATCCTTTGTCGCGCGGCGGCTTGCTCCCGACAATCGAGTGCTGGTCGCGTCGCCCGAATATCTCGAAAAACACGGCCGACCCAGCTCGCCCGATGACTTGGCGGAGCATACCTGCCTCGTCGTCGGCACGCTCGATCTCTGGACATTTCGGGGGAAAGGTTCGGTGGTGATCGAACGACGTGTTACTCCGAGTCTCCGCATCAATGACGGCACTGCAGTGCGCGATGCCGCTTGCGCCGGGCTGGGCATTGCGCTGATGGCCACGTGGTGCGCATCGGAAGAGCTACAGTCCGGCGCATTGGTGCCAGTCCTTCCGGAGTACCCGCTGATCTCAACCCAGACGCTTTGGGCGTTGTATCCCAGCTCTCGGGAACTGGCACCGAAAGTAAGAGTGTTCATCGACTGGCTCGTCAATCGGTTCGGCAATCAACCCTACTGGGATAAAGGGCTGGAAAAGATCCTCGATCACCGTCGATGATACGTGATTGTTGTCCGGTTCCGATGCGCGCGCGAACACGAGTTCATATGGAACGGTGCGGTTTTGCGCTTGAACGGCGGTGCTGCGCGCGCATTCCAGATCGAGATCGCAACGGTGAAACCACCGAAGGCGACCCCTTGTCTTTGATCGTGCCAAGCCACGAAGGCGCCTTGCAACCGTGTCGGTCAAGCCAGCCTTGAGCCGTTGCTCGTTGGTGAGGCGTCGAAATCGCTGGGGTTGGCGAAGCGAATTTTGCATTTCGCCCCGGCATTTTCAGGATGTGAAACCACCATCGGCCCGGATGTCGGCACCTGTTACAAATGAGGCTTCCGGACTTGCAAGGAATGCGACCACGCTCGCAATTTCCTGGGGCTTTCCATAGCGGCCCGCCGCGATACGCGAGATCTGCATAGCGGCAAACTCGCCATCAACAGGGTTCATGTCAGTGTCGGTTGGACCGGGATGCACCGTGTTGACTGTGATGCCGCGTGGGCCGAGGTCATGAGCCAAACTCCGGTTGAAACCAGCGACTGCCCCTTTGGTGAGGCCGTATGCTGACAGCCCAGACACCCCGGCATATTTCGTGATCGAACTGCCGATCTGTATGATCCGGCCGCCATCCTTCATATGACGTATGGCCTCCTGGGTGGCAACAAAAACGCCGGTTACGTTGACTGCGAGCATTGCCTGATAGTCATCGAAGGCGATTTCGTCGATCGGACCGGCAAAGGCAATACCGGCATTGTTCACCAAAATGTCGAGCCCTCCGAACTTATCAACCGTCGCGGCAACGGCGGCGCGTATCGCGTCCGGATCAGCGGCATCAGCGGCAATAGCCAGCGCGCGCGCGCCCGTTTTTTCTATGGCGGCAGCGACTTCCTCGGCCTTCGCAGGTGATCCGCGATAGGTGAAGGCAACCTGAGCGCCATCCGCTGCGAGACGCTGGGCGATTGATGCGCCGATAGATCGCGATCCACCCGTGACAAGTGCGATCTTGCCGCTCAGTGGAAGATATCGAGACGAGGTTAATTCAGTCATTTTATCACTCCTTTACGTGTCTTTGGAGTGATATATTTGCCCATCCCTGTCCTGGAATATTAGCATCATATCGGTTGGATCATCTTCAAGCATGTGTTGAATATGGGATATTCGACGCAGTCAAACGACCACGGTTTTCAAAGAAGCTAACAAGGCGTGTGGACTTTAGCCGAGACTACCTGCAAACCGCGCACTGAGGCGCTCGCGACGGAAATATTCAGTATAGAAGTCGATGAAAGCGCGTGTTTTTAGCGGTTGGAGCACGCGGCCTGAGTAGTAGAGCGAGATAGATCCGGCATCGGCATACCACTTCGGAAGGACACGTTCGAGCGCGCCACTTTCCATATGCGGCAGCACATCGGGTACAGCCAACAATGCAATGCCCAACCCCGCGATTGCCGCCTGCACCATGGGCGCGGCGTCGCTCATCACAATCGTCTCGTTGAGGAGCGCGCGCTCTTCGCGTCCTTGAGCGTCCCGCATCATCCACTGCCTGACCCGGCCCGAATTCGAGGACCGCATCAAGATTCCGGCATGATCAGCCAGATCGGCGGGGCTGGCCGGCCGGCGACGTGCAACAAAATAGCTGGGCGATGCGACCGCGATAACGTGTACGGGGGCGAGCGTCGTGGAAACGATGCCAAGATTGAGTTCGAACCCACCGCCGATCGCGGCGTCGAAACCCTCGGCGATAAGATCGACCTTGCGGCTGTCAAAATGCCAATCAGGTCGGACGCCTGGATAACGGGCCAGAAAGTCGGGCAATGCGGGGAGAACGTATCCCATCGCGAACGACAAACTCATGCTGAGCTTCAAAACGCCGACGGGCTCGCCCTTCGTTTGTGATGCCCCGTCGATTGCCCCCTGAAGGTGGTTCAGGCTGTCGCCGATGCTTGCCAGAAACGACTCCCCCGCCTCGGTCAAGGTCAACTTCCGCGTTGAGCGGTGAAACAGCCGTATGCCGAGGTTGCGTTCGAGCATTGCAACATTCCGGCTGACTGCGGCCGGGGTGATCGAGAGACGCCGTGCAGCCCCAGAAAAGCTGCTCGCTTCTGCGCTTCGAACAAACGCTTCGAGGTTTGCCAGTGTCTCCATAAAACGTAACCTTCAAACATTGATTGAAACTAAAACAATTCATCTATGACTTATGCTGCGTGTATTTGCCAGCCATATTCCGGTTCAACAGCAGCGCCGGTTTTCCGCAACGCCAACCGCATCAGGCCCGGGATGCCGCGGAAAAAATTACCGTGCAGACAGAATTCTCACGAACCGTAAAGGAGTGGGTCATGACAGTTGGAATTATCGGAGCCGGCAATATCGGGGGCGCATTTGCCACTGCGCTCGGCAAGGCAGGAATCGAAGCCGTGATCGCAAACAGCCGAGGACCGGAAAGCCTCACGGCGCTTGTTTCAGAGCTTGGAGGCACAATCCGGGCTGGAAGCGTCCAAGAGGCTGCGGCGCAAGGCATCGTTCTCGTGGCAGTCCCGTGGTCAAAGATACCTGGCGCGCTCGCCGGTTTGAACTTCGACGGAAGGATCGTAATCGATGCCAACAACTCCATCGAACCGCCGCTTTACAGGCCGGCGGACCTTGGCGGCCGCACCTCTACGGATATTATCACCGCCCTTGTGCCAGGCGCGCGCATCGTCAAGGCGTTCAACCACCTGACGCCAAGCCAACTGTCGGGCGAGCCCCACTCGGAAGGAGGCAGGCGCGTCCTGTTTTACTCGGGCGACGATATGAGGGCGAAGGCTGAGGTCGCCGCCATCATTGATCGCATCGGCTTCTTCGGGATCGATCTCGGTGGGCTTGCGGTCGGCAGCCAGCTGCTTCAGTTCCCTGGCGGTCCCCTGCCCGCTCTCAATCTCGTCAAGTTCGACTGAACACCGCTGCGCTCCATCCGTCTGCAATCGGAGCGCCGCGCGCCATCTGAAACCCGGAGACAATATCGTGACAAGATTCATTCAAATGCAGTCGACGGGCGGACCGTTGGTTTTGCAGGTTATCGAGAAAGACCTGCGCGCGCCCCGTGCTGGCGAGGTGAGGCTCATTCAAGACGCGATTGGCCTCAACTTCGTCGATACGATGATACGGAAAGGCCAGTATCCGATGGCGTTGCCAGCGGTTCCCGGTTTTGAAGCGGCCGGCACGATCACCGAGGTCGGATCCGGCGTCGAGGGGCTATCGGTCGGCGACCGGGTCGCCTACTTCTTTTCGGAAGGCGCCTATGCCACCGAGAGGATCATTCCGATAGCGCCGCTCATCCGCCTGCCTGCCGATATCTCGAACGAGACTGCGGCGACGTTCCTGGCGAAAGGTGCGACGGCCTGGATGGGGATGCGTGGTCTCCACTATCTCAAATCTGCCGAGACGGTGCTGGTACTTGGGGCATCGGGAAGCGTAGGCGCTATCCTGTCTCGCTGGGCAAAGTCGCTGGGCGCAACCGTGATCGGCGTTGCGGGATCGCGGAACAAGTTCGACAAGGTCGCGGCCGGTGCCACCCATGCCTTCCACGCTGGCGAGCCAGACATCGCCGCCAAGATCCGTGCGATCGCACCTGACGGTGTCGACGTCGTCTATGATTTGGTCGGCCGGGCGACCTTCGCTCTGGGCGCGTCGAGTGTCCGTGATGGTGGTGTGATTGCGGCGATTGGAGCCGCGACGGGTCAGCCAGCGCCGACCCCCGATCTTGTGCGACGGGGGGTAGATGTCCGCAGCGGTGGAACCCCTCAATATGTCAGGGGACCAGCAGTTGAGACCGCAACTTCCGAGCTATGGGACGCGCTGCGCTCAGGCATTTTCGATGATCTCGAAACCACCCGCTATCCGTTTGATGAGATAGCCCGAGCGCATGACGACATGGACAATCGCCGCTTGGGCGGTCTGCCGGTCCTGATCGCTTGAACCGAAAATAATCGTACGGCGGCAGGCCGCACGATGCCCTGCGCAATTCGGCCGGGCGAACATTTCCCCTATCGATACTGAAAGGAATGATCGATGAGTGAACTAGCAGGTAAACGTGCGCTCGTGACCGGAGCGTCCCGCGGCATTGGCGCCGCGATAGCGATAGCTCTGGCAGAAAAAGGCGCCGACGTCGCGATCACGTACGAACGCGCCGCTGATCGGGCAGCGCAAGTCGTCGCAACAATCGAAGGCAAAGGCCGAAAGGCATTGGCTATCCAGGCTGACAGCATGGACCCAGAGGCGGTCAAGCGGTCGGTTGATCAAGCGGCGCAAGCGTTAGGCGGCCTCGACATATTGGTGAACAATGCGGCTATCGCGATCTACAAGGATGTGGCGGATTTCACCGTTGCCGAGATCGATGCTCTATTCGCTGTCAACGCTCGCTCCCCGATCCTGGCATCGCAAGCCGCGATGCCTTATCTTGGCAAAGGTGGCCGGATCGTCACAATCGGCTCCGCAGGCGCAGAACGCATTGTCGGACCATCGACGGTTTATTCAATGACCAAATCGGCACTTCAATCGTTCACCCGCGGACTGGCGCGAGAACTTGGTCCCCGTGACATCACTGTCAACCTCATTCAGCCGGGATCAACCAACACGGAAATGAACCCGGCCGAGGGCGAGTTCGGAGATTTCCAGCGTGCCCTAATACCGCTCGGCCGGTACGGCGAGCCGGAGGATGTCGCGGCTGCGGTAGCGTTCCTCGCATCTGGCGCGGCCCGGCAAATCACCGGAACCATCCTGACCGTTGATGGCGGCACGCTGACCTAAACACACTCCCGCGGGTCCACGATGTAAACATAGGAGAGTGGGAGCTAACTGGATACTACCACCTACTAGCTCTCCTTTCTCATTCCACTTTGCACCATCATAGCGTGGTCGAACCGAGTGTAGGTCGCATTTCTTTCAAGAGCGAACCGGCCCGGCGCGCTGGGAGTCGAGTCACAGCGGCGGCCCCCTTTCGCCGCGCTTTTGGACACCACCCGACGCGGCATCCCGGAGCAGCTTGGACGTCACAACGCTTCGATCACGGAGCTTGCCGAGAAATTCCACATTACCCTCACGGGCATGAAGAAGCACGTCGACGTCCTGGAGCAAGCAGGCCTCGTCACCACGGAGAAAGTCGGCCGGGTGCGGATCTGCAAGTTCGGCCTGCTCGGACTGAAGGAAGAGGGGGCATGGATCGAGAGACAATATGCTGAGATTCGTGAATCAAGCAGTTCAACCATGTCACTGCGCCAGCACGGCCAAGTTCGATTTCCCTTTCACTTACAATTGCCAAGGGATGACGGCTGTGGGGTTCGCGCCCTGCAAATGCTCACTGGCATGACCTCTGATCAGGTCGCGGCCATGGTGGATTGGGGCGACAGGTCGGTCCATTATACGCGGTGGGATGACCTCTGCCGGGTGTTGAGGTCGCTCGGCTGGCCTATCGGCGCGCCGATAAGAACCAGCGATTGGAGTGATATTCAAGGTGTGGCCGTCGTCCACGTCAATGGGGACCATTTCCTGCTCTATGACTCGGTCAATCGTCTGTTTTACGATCCAGGAGAACCGCAGGGGCCGGCTGTGGTTACCAGCCATAGTCCAACCAGCTATCTGACGGTTCAGCCTGGGGAACGTGCGCCGGATCGATGAAATGGCCACTTCGGGCTGATCCTGGTCAACAGGTCCGGTCGGTAATCTACTGATTTTGCGCGTTTTACGATGGATTGCCGACTGTCAATCAGGAGGTCTCGTTCGAACTATAAGGCTTTGATCAACGCCGAGTGGTCTTTGTTGCCCAAGCCCCTTTCCAGCGCGCCATTCATCAACTGATGAACCATCGCAGTGTTTGGCAGCATGAGCTCCAGCAGACGCGCCGACTCAAGCGCGAGCGATATGTCCTTGTGATGCAAACTTATGCGAAAGCCGGGCTCGAATGTTTCGTTGATCATCCTTTCGCCGTGAACCTCCAGTACGCGGGACGCAGCAAAGCCACCCATCAACGCCTTGCGCACGCTGGAGGGGTCCGCTCCGGCTTTCTTCGAAAAGCGAAGGGCTTCCGAAACGGCCTGAATATTTAGGGCGACAACAATCTGGTTGGCGACCTTTGCAACCTGACCGTTTCCCACATCGCCGATCAGGGTGATGTTCTTGCCCATTTTTTCGAACAACGGCCCGGCGCGCTCGAAGACATCCGGTTTGCCGCCAACCATGATGGTCAGCGATGCGGCCTTTGCGCCAACTTCACCACCCGATACTGGCGCGTCGAGATAATCACATCCCATTGCCTCGATACGCGCAGCAAAATCCTTAGTCGCAATTGGTGAAATCGAGCTCATGTCGATGACGAGCTTTCCCGTATCAAGGCCGTGTGCGACGCCATTGTCACCGAAGAGAACGTTTTCCACATCGGGCGTGTCCGGCAGCATCAAGATCACGATGTCGGCGCTGCGCGCTACCTCCGCAGCCGAACTGCAGGCTGTCGCACCGCTTTCAACGAGGTGGTTCGACACGGGTTTGACCCTGTGAAGATAAAGCTCATGTCCGGCATCGATTAGATGCTGCGCCATCGGGCGGCCCATGACGCCCAGTCCGATAAATCCTATTTTCATGGCTTAATCCTCCTGTTGATATGCTTTCAACCAGCCAAGGCCTGCACTGGTGGTCGACGCCGGTCGATATTCGCAGCCGACCCATCCGTCGTAACCAAGTTCATCCAGACGCTTGAAGATGAAATCGTGGTTGATCTCGCCCGTCCCCGGCTCATGCCGTCCGGGGTTATCGGCGATTTGAACGTGGCCGATTTTGTCGTGCAGGCGCTCGAAGGTTGCGACGAGATCGCCCTGCATGATCTGCATGTGGTAGAAATCATACTGTATCAGCAGGTTGGTATGCCCGACACGGTCCATGATCCGCTCGGCCTGATTGGTGTTGGTGACGAAATATCCGGGTATGTCGCGAGTGTTGATGGGTTCGAAGACAAGGGCAATTCCGGCATCTGCCAGATGCTGCGCCGCGTGCCTGAGATTGCCGACGAGTGTGTCTTCCAGAACCTGTGGATCGACACCGGGCGGTTGTATACCGGCCAGACAATTGATCTTTCGGCATCCCAGAACTTTTGCATAGCGGATCGCCGTTTGCACGGACGTCTCAAATTCGGAGACCCTCTCCGGCAGGCAGGCGATGCCGCGCTCGCCTGCGGTCCAGTTGCCGGGCGGCAGGTTGAACAGGGCCTGCGTCAGATTGCACCTCTTGAGCTCCGCTGCAATCGTCTCTGCGGCCTCCTCGTAGGGGCTGACATATTCCACTGCCGCAAAGCCATCGGCAGCAGCAGCGGCAAGCCGTTCCATGAACGGATGTTCGGTGTAAAGCATGGACAGGTTGGCGGCGAATTTCGGCATCGGCAATGGCCTCAAACTTGGTCTGCGCGCAGGCGGTGCAGCATGCGCTTGTTGCGGGGATCGGGGTTCGGAACGGAAGAGATCAGTCGCTTCGTGTAGGGCTGTGACGGCGTGGTGCAGATGGTTCCCGCATCGCCCACCTCGACGATCTTGCCTTTGTGCATGACTGCGACGCGGTCGCAGAAATAGCGTACCACCGAGATATCATGAGAGATGAAGATGAAGCTGAGATTGAGCTGATTTTGAATGCTGAGCAGCAGGTCGAGGATCTGGCTTCGGATCGAGACGTCGAGAGCCGAGGTCGCCTCGTCGGCGACGATGACCTTCGGGTTGACGGCAAGCGCCCTTGCGATGCCGATCCGCTGGCGCTGACCGCCGGAAAAGGCATGCGGGTATCTTTCCATCGCCAGGGGATCGAGTCCGACGTTTTGTAAAAGTTCGGCAACGCGCGCCTCTACCGCTTTGCCGGACATGCCACCGGCGATGACCAGAGGATCGCCAATGATTTGCTTGACCGTCATGCGTGGGTTGAGCGACGCAAATGGATCTTGAAAGATGAGACGCACATCCTGATGGTAGCGGCGCAGATCAACTTTGCCCAGCGACGTGACGTTGATCGGTGCCGCATCGGTTTTTTCGCGATAGGCGATCGTCCCGGAGGTCGGCTCGACGATGCGCAGGATCATTCTTCCAAGCGTGGTTTTGCCCGAGCCGCTTTCGCCGACAATGCCAAGATTTTCGCCGGCAAACAGGTCGAGATTTGCGTGATCCACGGCCACCAGCCCGCGACCGCCTCCCCGCGAAAACAGTCCGGACGGTGCGCCGTAGATTTTGGAAAGATTGCGCACCGACAGGATCGGAGACACGTTGGCCGTCAGTGACGCTGGCAGCGTGCGCATGGCTGCTCCGCTTTCAAGCTTTACCGTCGCTTCTAGCAGCTGCCGCGTGTAGGGGTGCTTGCTGGCATGGAAAATCTCGTCCACCGGCCCTTTTTCGACAATCTTGCCAAAGCGCATGACGGCGACCTCATCGGCGACTTCGGCGACGATACCCATGTCGTGGGTGATGAGCAGCATCGCCATGCCGCGCTCGACCTGCAGCCGCTTGATGAGGTCGAGGATTTCGGCCTGCGTCGTCACATCCAGCGCGGTCGTCGGCTCATCGGCGATCAGGACTTCCGGGTCGCAGGCCAGCGCCATGGCAATCATCGCCCGCTGGCGCATTCCGCCGGAAAACTCGAAGGTATACCGGCCGGCCATCAGTTCAGGTTGCGGTATTTCCACCTGCCGCAGCAGTTCGATACAGCGCTCCCGCGCCTGCTTCTTCGACACGCGTCGATGCAAACGCACGGCTTCGATGATCTGTGAGCCGATGGTATGGACCGGCGAAAGCGAACTCATCGGCTCCTGAAAGATCAGACCGATCCGCCGACCGCGAACGGCCAAAACTTCGCGACTGCTTGCGGAAAATTTCGCGATGTCGACCGGTCCGTTCGGTCCATTGAGGACGATCTGGCCGCCTGTCATATGTCCGGGCTTGTCGATGATCCGCATCAGGGCACGGGCGGTCACCGACTTGCCCGAACCGCTTTCGCCCACCAGCGCAAGCGTTTTTCCGTGTTTGAGGTCGAAACTGACATTGCGAACGGCATGGAGCACATGGGTCCTGAGATGGAAATCGATGGACAGGTCTTTGACCGCCAGCAAAGTTTCGGGCTTCGTCATCTCACTTCCTCTCAGCTATCGTAGGGGTCGGCTGCATCGCGCAGGCCATCGCCGAAGAAATTGAAGGACAGCACAGCCAAGACGACCGCGAGGCTGGGCCAGATCAGCAGCCATGGGGCAGTGGCAACCGTGCGCACGTTCTGTGCGTCCTGCAGCAGTACACCCCAGCTGACGACCGGCGGTTTCAATCCCACACCGAGAAACGACAGCGAGGTTTCGGCGACGATCATGGTGGGAATGGCAAGCGTCACCACCGCCAGAATGTGGCTGGTCAGCGATGGCAGGATGTGGCGGAATATGATCCGCCGTTCCCCGGCGCCGTCCAGCCGTGCAGCCGTCACGAAATCATCGCCGCGCAGTGCGAAGAAGCGTCCCCGCACCTCACGCGCCAAACCGGTCCAGCTCAACAGCGAAACAATAAGGGTGACGACAAAGTACACCGATAACGGCGACCAGTTGAGGGGGATGGCGGCGGCCAGCCCCAGCCAGAGCGGAATGGTCGGCATGGCGCTGACGATCTCGATGATGCGTTGAATGAGTGTATCCACCCAGCCACCGTAATAGCCGGATACCGCGCCCATCACGACGCCGAGCGTCAGCGAAATGGCAACGCCGACGAGGCCGATGGACATGGAGACACGGGTTCCATAGATCAGGCGGCTCATGAGATCTCGTCCCAGCCGATCCGATCCCAACAGATACATCGGGTCGCGGGCGTCAAGCGGCCCAACCAGATGCCTTTCCATTGGGATAATGCCCCACAGCTTGTAAGGCGCCCCTTTGACGAAGAATCCGATAGGAATGATTTTCGTGTCATCGACAACGAAGCTGCGGCGAAGGGCTTTCGGCTCGATCTCGATCTTGTATCCCTTCACGTGTGGCAGAAATTGCGAGCCACCATCGGCGGCCGGTGCAAACAGAGCGATGCGCTGAGGCGGCGCGAAGGTGTATTGTGGGCGCGACGTGTTCGGCAGGCCCGGCGCCAGAAACTCGGCAAAGGCTCCGATGAGATAGAGCAACAGAATGATGCCTGCGGCAACGGCGGCGACCTTGTGGCGGAAAAAGCGCTGACGGATGAGCGTCCATTGCCCCGCGGCTTCCAGGCTTGCCACCTTGCGGCCGGACTTCAGCGGGCTGATGGCAGGGCCGGTCTCCAGCGCGACGGTTGGATTCTGGTTGATCGACATGGCCACCCCTCAATTGAACCGTATGCGGGGGTCGAGAACAGCAAGCAATATGTCTGAAATCAGCATGCCCACCAGTGTCAGCACGCCCATCAGGAGAATGAAACTTCCGGCCAGATACATGTCCTGACCGACCAGCGCCCGCAACAGAAGCGGTCCGGCCGTTGGAAGGTTCAGCACGATGGCCGTGATGGTGACGCCGGAAACGAGGTCGGGCAGCACCCAGCCGATCGAACTGACGAAAGGGTTGAGAGCGATGCGGACGGGGTATTTCACGATGACCTTGCGCTCGGGCAAACCCTTGGCACGGGCCGTGATGACATAGGGCTTGCTCAATTCGTCCGACAGGTTTGCCCGCAGAATTCTGATCATGGCGGCAGTGCCCGACATGGCGATGACGATCACCGGTATCCACATATGGCTGAGCATGTCCTGGAATTTTGCGATGCTCCACGGCGCATCTACGAAGGCGGGGGAAAATATCCCGCCAACGCTTTGCCCTAAAAACCGGTAGCTCGCATACATCAGCGTGAGCGCCATGATGAAGTTCGGAACGGCCAGCCCTATGAAACCGAGGAGCGTGAAGGCATGGTCGCCGAAGGAATGGCGCCTGACCGCGGAATAGATCCCGATCGGAAGGGATATCGCCCAGACCAGGAGAAGACTTGCCAGCGAAATCAGCAACGTTGAACCCATCCGGTCCCAGATCAGGGTCGATACCGGTTGGTTCCACTCGAAGGAATATCCGAAATCGCCACGGGTCAGTATTCCGCTGATCCAGACGAAATACTGGACATAGACCGGTTGATCGAGACCATATTGCGCGCGCAGGCGCGCAATCGTCGCCTCGTCCAGATTCTGCCCGCCATCGGCCATGGTGGAAAGAAGCGAGGTCAGATAATCACCGGGTGGCAACTGAATGATCATGAATGCTATCAAGGACATGCCGAACAGGGTCGGCATCATGTAAAGAACGCGCTTCGCCACATATGTCAGCATGGGTTCCTCCCGCTACATGCTATCCGGCTTATGATTGCCAGGTCAGATGAACCGTCTCGAGGTCCCGGATGGAAGGCACGGTGATTTCTGCACGGTTGCCGACGATCTTGCAGGACGCATTCTCGTTTTTCACCAGCAATTTCACCGAGGCCGACGTGCGACCCTTCGGCAGATCGATCGATAGCGTCTGTTCGCCGATCGGGTAGACCTCCCGCAAGGGGCCCTTCATCATCATCGGGTTGGTAAGGTTGACGAGGAAGACCGCCATGGCATCTTCGTTTTCATAAACGGCGATGTCGATGATGCCCTTTCCCTCGACCGTCACACGATGGTCCTGACCAAGAGCCCAGGTCACAGCGTTTGCGATCAGCCTGCCATGATCGGGTGCAAGCACCTTCCAGAAGACCTCGCCGATGTTCCATGGAATGTAGACCACGCGACCTCCATGGCCTGTCTCACGCGCTACCACGGCAGCGCCGCTCGGAGCTTTACGTGGGTAGACTTCCTCCATGGGCAGATCTGGAAAATCGGGAACGTAAAGGAACGGCGTTTCAGCATCCGAATTGGCATCGACTGCAATCATGTGAGTGCCGCCAATGATGCGCGCAGCCCCCTCGTAACCCTCGTTCAACGGGTGCGGATCGGACAAGGCGACATAGGTGTTCTTGACAGGCCCGCGAGGTGCGGAAGTCAGCGAGGCACCGAAGACATTCGACAGGCCGAAATCATCGCGCCGCTTGCCGGCTTCATTATAGAGAGAGGTTTCATGCGCGGCCACGACCGACCCGCCGCGCTGCACATACTGCTCGATGGCCGCGCATTGGTCGTCAGACAGATAGGTTGCATTGGCCAGAATGATGAGCTTGAACCGATCCAGCGCATCCGGGGTCATGACCTGATCGGAAAGAAATTCGAACGGAATGCGTGCTTCCACCAGCGCATGATAAAAGCCGAGATCATTATGTTCGGCAATATGACGCTGCTCCGGTGCCCAGTGCCGCAGCGTCGTTGACGGATCGATGATGGCGATTTCGGCGGTTGGCTGCATGCCCTCCAGATGCGGCTCGACGTCTGCATGGAGATTGAAGGCTTCCGCAACGGGCCGCACCCAGCGGTCGTCGGGAACACAGGCATTGAATTTGGTGAACCACGGGAACAGGCCCTGCGCCATGCCATCGTGAATCCAGAGCTTGATTTCCTCGGCGCTCTGGACGGAATCCTTCCATCGATATTCTTCTTCGGGGCCTATGGAGGTGATGAGGCCTACGGGCCGGTCGCGGAACGTTCCACGAATACGTTTGCCGTTACGCCCGGCAGACCAGCCGACTTCCACGCCCTGGCGCGCCTGATGGTCGACGAACAGGATCGGGCAATGCTTCTGAATGAGCGAAAGGTCGAATTCCATCAGCGACGACCCGCTCATATTCGGGATGAAGCTGGCATGGGGACGGATGGATTTGACCGTCTCGTCCCAATAGACCACGAGTTCGGTGAGAATGCGTCTGCGCCATGCCGCCCAAGCCTGCCACGCCGGATCGGTCGCATCCGGTTTCAACGGCAAATCAAAGCCTGTTTCCTGCCTGAAGCGTTTGCGATTGTCTTCGCTGTAGGACACGCCATGCCCCTGCCAGCGGTTGGCAAACACGGCATCGACGTCATATTTGGTCACGACTTCGCGAATGACATCGGTAGTGAAGTCGCGATTATAGCTTCCCAGTGCATCGGTGACGTAGATGCCGGGAAATGCCCAATGCTCACGCGGGCTTCCATCCGCATTGATAGCGACCCATTCGGGATGGGCCTTTGCCACATCCGCATGGATCGCGTGCGGGTCGACACGCGCCATGACGTGCATTCCCAACTTGCGTGCGCCTTCAACGATGGTTCCGAACGGATCGGTATCGCCAATGAAGCTCGATACATAATGAAGGGGGATTTCGCTCGGGTAATAGGCGATATAGCCGCCAGCCGAAAGGCAGACCGCATTCGACTTGGTGCGTTTGAAGACATCGATCCAGAATTCAGGGTCGTATTTTGCCGGGTCGTCCTCCGCAAAGGTCAACTGCGTCCAGCGGGTGGCGGATTTGAACCATTCCGGAGAGCGAACGGCAGCTTCGGATAGGACGTTCGGTCGATGCAACATGTGGTCTCCAATGACAATAGAATGCCGTCGCGCCAATCAGGCGCGCTTGAAACGGTTTGATGTGCCCATCCCGGTTCAGTTGGTGCCGGGACGGGACGGCGGGATCAGGCCTTGAAAAAGGTTTCTGGGTTGGCGGGGCCGGGCGTCGGATATCCCCACGAATTCGGCATGGATTTGGGAACGTTCTGCATATCGTTCTTCACCACGCCGTAGCTGTCGCTGGGCAGGCACACGCCGAAGACGTAAAACTGGTCGGCAGCGATCTCCAGTATTTCCGCCATCAGCTTTCGCTGCACCTCCGGGTCCGGCGAGCCCAGCACACGGTCATAACGCGCCAATGCATCCTTGACCGGCTGCGGCGGCTCGACCGCACCCTTGGACACTGGATCGCGGTACCACAGTTGCCATCCCTTGGCGTACAGAGCCTCGGTCGTGTTGGGAATGAAATAGCGCGGGTCGAGAATGGCTGCGATGCCGCCATTGCCGCCGAAGCGGTGTGCTGTCGCGTCATAGTCGATGCCTTGACGCACCCGCACCTCCCACAGCGAACGGTCCATGCTTCGCATCTGCACGTCGACGCCCACCGCATGAAACATCGGCAACGCCAGCTGAAAGATGTCGAGGAAGGTGGTTCGGGCCTGATCGATCTCGAATATGACCGTCACCCGCTTGCCGTTTTCATCCTGCCGGAAACCTTCCCCGTCTTTGTTGGGAAGGATTTTGTCGAGCAGGGCATTGGCCGCATCGGGATCGTATTGGGTGAATTGCGTAGCCAGACGTTCATTGTAAAGGGGGTCTTCCGCCCGCACGGCCGGTTGTGAGATCGTTCCCTGGCCGATGAACACCGTGTCGATGATCGCCTGACGGTCCAGCGCCATCGAAAGCGCTGCCCTGAAATCTTTGTTGCCGTAGAGCTTGCGCTTGGCTTCATCCGGATGGTTGAGGTTGAGCTGGAACACCATCTCGTTGGTTTCGGTCGATGTCAGCGTATACAGGCCGAACTGACCCTGTTCCTGCGAATCGTAAAGCACGGCCCGATTGGCTGGCGTGGCGATATACTGATCCATCAGATCAATTTCGCCCTGCATCGCCTTCAACAGCAAGACCTGCGCATCGGCGACCATCTGGTAGACAATGCGATCGATGTAAGGCAGTTGATTTCCCTCGGTGTCTATCTTCCAGTAGAACGGGTTGCGCTCGGCAACGGCGCGGTCGGTGCTTTGTCCCGGTGCGACCGACATCTTCCAAGCATGGATGACGGGGCGCTGCGAATTCTGGAAGAACTCGTTGTCCACGACGAGGCCCGCCTCGCGCTGGAACAGCTGAATCCAGCCGGACGCGCCCTTGGCCTTGGCTTCCTGTTCGGCGTTGGGGTTGTATTTGATGTGGAACTGCTTGAGATAATGTTTCGGCGCGCGGGTCGTCTGGTCGTCATTGGCCCATGCCAGCCGCAGCGGAAACAGACCGTTGGGCGCAGCGAAAATCACCTTGAACGTGACATCGTCCACGGCTTCGAAGCGGGCCTTTTTTCCGCCCGCGCGCAGATGGTTCTGGCCGATATCGTTGAGGCCCTCGTAATCGAAGATGTCCTCGTACCAGAACATGATGTCTTCGGTGGTGAACGGTTCGCCATCCGACCACTTCATGCCTTTGCGCAGCCTGAAGGTGAACTCGGTGGCATCGGCGTTGCTCTCATAATGCTCTGCGACATTCGGTACCACGCCCGACCAGTCCGGCCTATATCGCAACAGGGGCTCGTAAGCCTGGTATCGGAACAGCATGGACAGGGACCCGCCGCCCACGATCGCGCTGTTCCAGTCGCCGCCGTGCGTTCCGACGCGGTCAAGCGGTGTGACGACCAGCGGGTTGAGCGGCAGGCGGTCTGTAACGGCGGGCAGCTTACCCTCCTTGACCATGGCATCCAGCATGGCGGGGTCTTTGACGGTGCTCGTCTGCGCAAAGGCTTGCAGAGCGGGCAATATGACGGCAGCGGTGCTCGCAGCGAGAAACGCGCGACGATTGAACCCTTGCATTTGTCTTCTCCTCCAGTCACGCATCGCGGAATTGCCTCTCCTCCTCAGGATCGATCCCGCAATTTTTGCACGGCTGCGTCGCTAAAAAAGACAGCTTGCATGTCCGTATTTGTTTAGCTTGTATTATGTTATTTGTTAGGTAAAGCGTTATGTTGAATTTTATTTCGTGCGCGGCATCACAATGCGAGGAGGAGTTATGCGCAAAGTGACATTGCAGGACATCGCCAATCACACCGGCTTGTCAAAATTTGCCGTTTCGTGCTCGCTTTCAGGAAAAGCCGGGGTCAGCGAGGCGACACGCAAACGCGTCGAGGACGCCGCTGCCATGCTGGGCTACCAACGGCCAAAGCCCGCCGACGAGCAGCGCGAGATCACGTTAATCTTCCACGATCAGGTAGATAGCGTCAGCTACGAGTTGCGGACGATGCTGCAGGACGGCATGCAGAAGGAGGCGCAGCGGCTGGGCCAGACGGTGCGATTGCAGTGGACACATGACGCCCACAGGGTCGAGGCGGTGGTGCAGGATAGCGCCGGCATCATTCTCGTTGGGCCGCATGAAGAGACGATATTGCAAATCGTAAAAGCATCCGGCGTGCCGTCGGTTCGACTAGGATGGGTGTCTCCCCTCGAGCAGGCAGATCATGTTGGCGGCACTGATCACGAAGCGGGAATCGCTGTTGGGGATTATCTGTTCGGGCTTGGTCATCGGGACATCGCCTTCGTTCAGGGCAAAGAAGGTTATCGCGGACGTATGGAACGATATCACGGTCTACGTGAAAGTCTGGGCCAATACCCCGATGCAAGGTTGCACGATTTGCGCTTTGACGAAGATGGCGGGTTCATCCCTGCGCTACGAAGTCTCCAAAACGCCGGGATCGCGCCGACTGCCCTGTTTTGCGCCCATGACGGACTAGCGCTCACCGCTGTTTCGGAACTCCTGGCGCGTGGTTACCGCATTCCAGAAGACATATCCGTTGTAGGCTTCGGCGACTTTTCTGCCGCAACCCAAATTTCCCCTCACTTGACAACAATCAAGGTACAGGGCGCAGAAATGGGCGCGACAGCCATGCGGCTACTTTTGGAGCGCATCGACACACGAGGTCAGCCGGTCCTCGCAAGGCGCATACTTATCGCATCAACCTTTGTCGAGCGGAGGTCCTCAGGCGTCGCCCCGAGACATCCGAAATGGTTGACTGCCGTCGAGTGATGAAAGTTAATCGCCTTGATGGGATATGAACTACCCACCCAGCGATTACGCGATCTGACATTTTATGGACGGCAACAGACCTGCGAAGCCTGTCGAACCGGGCAGAACGCGGAGAGAAGGTCCAGGAGCTGAACATCAAACGGCCTCAATGGCAGGATATGCAACAACATGACCGCGATGGCGCGCCCGAAGGTGGCGAGACCATTAGCAGATAGCCTGCGTCAGTCGCCGTCGATTATTCCAATATTATGACCTTTGAGGAGCGAGCCGTTTCAAGGCCCGGATCGTTTATTGAATTCACCCACCCGCCCGATTATCGCTGCTGCCGCGAACACCGCTTCCGAGAGCCTGAAACGGCGATATGGGCAGCATATGCTGCTTGCCTCTAAGAGTGCCCGGGCCAGCGATCACGTCGAGGCAGAAAACCGTTCTCGACATCCCGACCATGTTTATCGCAATGCAGCCCCACAGAAGGCAGGCCATCAACAATGATCACGGACACGATTTCCAGTGCGCCAGAAGCCTCGGACGAAAAAGCCTGGTTGAAGGTCCTTTCCAAGTATCGCACACCCCATGCGGGCCGGAGCATCTTCGAACTGACGGTAACTGCTATACCCTTCGTTGTTTTCTGGGTGCTGACTTGGCTTGCGGTGCACTTGGGTATTTGGTGGGGTCTGATCCTGATCGTTCCCGCCGCCGGGTTTCTACTCCGCCTGTTCATGATCCAGCACGACTGTGGCCATGGCTCCTTCTTCGCTCGCCGTCGCTTCGATGATTGGACCGGGCGCGTTCTCGGCGTACTCACCCTCACTCCCTATGACTATTGGCGCAAGGCACACGCCGCCCATCATGCGTCCACGGGCAATCTCGATGAGCGCGGAATTGGTGACATCACCACTCTGACGGTGAGCGAATATTACGCCCGTTCCTGGTGGGGACGGGTTGCATATCGCCTTTATCGGCATCCGTTGGTCATGTTCGGCATAGGGCCGGCCTGGCTTTTCCTGTTTCAGCAACGCCTGCCATTCGGTATGATGCGCGACGGCCCCCTTCCCTGGATATCGACTATGGTTACCAACATTGCTGTGGCGGCGCTTGCGACGCTGCTGATCTGGGCAGTCGGTCCGGTACCTTTTCTTGTCGTTCACCTGCCGATCGTTCTTTTGGCCGGTTCCATCGGCATTTGGCTCTTCTACGTGCAGCATCAGTTCGAGGAAACGCACTGGTCGAAAGAAACGGAATGGCGGTTTCCGAAAGCTGCCTTGCATGGCGCCTCCCACTATGATCTGCCGCTTGTCCTGCGCTGGATAACTGGCAATATTGGCGTCCACCACGTGCACCATCTTTCAAGCAGGGTGCCTTACTACCGCCTGCCCGAGGTTCTGCGAAACCATCCGGAACTGCGCAAAATCGGCAGAATCACGCTGTGGCAAAGCCTGCGATGCGTGAAGTTGGTACTGTGGGACGAGCGGAGCCGGAAGCTGGTTTCGTTTCGCCAAGCCGCCTCCGTCGCCGACGCGCTATAAAGCACGTTCGGTGATTTCATGCAGCGGCTCCTGCCGGCAGAATGACAAAGCCGGTGCCGGGTGCCGCGCGTGGACGATTAGGAAGCCACAGGACCTGGAAACTCCGAGATTTCCACCCTGTCCCGTCCATTCGCTTTCGCCCGATAGAGCGCGGCATCAGCACTCGACAACAAGCGTTCGACACTGATTGCTCCAGTTTCAGGCGATAGCGAAAGTCCGATGCTCGCTGTCACTTTTACAAGGCGGCCGTCACTCAGACCAATCGGAGTTCCAGCGAGTGCTTCCCGGATGCGCTCTGAGACCCGGATGGCATCAGGTTTCGGGCAATGCGGGATCACCACCGCGAATTCCTCGCCACCGACACGGCCGAAGGCATCACCGGGACGAAGACAGTTTCGAACACGCTGCGCGAATGACATCAGCACCTCGTCTCCAGCAGCATGTCCATAGTTGTCGTTCACCGCCTTGAAATGATCGCCGCGCACCACGAACCATGCGCCCGCCAGCATCACCATTACCTGCACGAAGCGCATCGACAAGTAGGAGAGCGACATGGACGCCGCCATCACCTTGTAGGCTTGCAGCTTCGTCTCCAGGTAATTGCCGTTGTTCTGCGCAAAAAGCGCCCGTTCATGGTCCTCGTTGGTAAACGCCTGCACGACGCGAATGCCGCCGACATTCTCCTCGATCCGGGCGTTGAACTCCCCCCCCGGCCATAAAGCGCATGCCAGGTCGCAGTCATGCGCCTGCCATAAAACGTGGAGACGATCGCGGTGACTGGAACAATCGTCACCGTGATCAGCGCCAGCGGCACATGCACCCACATCATCAGCGCGAATGCGCCGATCAGTGTCATGACAGCGATGAACAAGTCTTCTGGCCCGTGATGGGCGATCTCCCCGATTTCCTCCACGTCCTTGGTCAGCCTTGCGACCAAGTGGCCAGTTTTGTGGTTGTCGAAGAAGCCAAAGGAGAGCTTTTGCAGATGATCGAAGGCTTATGGTTGTCGGGGCTGGCGGCACGGCGGGCGAAATCATCGCCGCCGCTCGGCTGGAACCGCAATGGTCTTTTGTCGCCGTCGATCCTTCAGCGCCGATGCTTGACCTTGCACGCGAACATCTGGTCAGGGCCGAGGTGTCTGACCGGGTGGAGACGGTTCTCGGAGCCGTCGCCGATC
>NZ_LMVK01000022.1 GCF_001541315.1 Agrobacterium tumefaciens str. B6
AGCGCCTTCGCGTGCAATTGACGCAGCAGGGCCTCGATTTGGGCGATCATATGGGCGGGACCGGCTTCGTAATGAAGCTTGCTTAATGACTTTTGGTTCGGAGTGTCGGCCATGACCATGGCTTCGAAACGTCAAACGGCGTCTGTATCAACCGAAACAGAAAGTCCTACCTAAGAAATGAGTTGAGTGAGGGTTCGAGGTCGAACAAGTTGAAAGGGTCTGAGGCGAAACCCAATAGCTTAACGGCGAGCGGCGAACGAATTGATAACTTGACAATATTGCGCAGCCCATGTTGCAGTAGCCGCATTTACTGGGGTGTGGAGTTGCTAATGGCGGAACCTGAATCTGTTGAGATCCTGGACTTGATCTCCTTTATTCGGGTAGTCGAAACTGGTAGTATCGCAGGTGCGGCTAGCCGTTTAGGGATCGCTAAATCGATCGTCAGTCGCCGCGTCAGTCGCTTGGAGAATTTTCTAGGTGCAACGCTCCTCACACGTTCCCAAAAGGGAACAACCCTCACAGATGTTGGCCGTGAGTATCATGTACGAGTAGCTTCCGGGTTGGCCGAATTAGAGTCCGCGCAGGAGATGGTTGTAAGGTCGACGACTGAGGCATCTGGTCAGGTTAGAGTCTCGGTTCCCGTGGCTTTTGGAGAGTTCTGTCTCGCTCCGCTGCTGGCAGAGTTCGCCCTCCTCCATCCACGGATTCATTTCGATGTCCGCTTTGAAGACCGTCAGCCGGATCTTGTCGCCGAGGCGTATGACTTGGCGGTAAGGATCGGAAGCATCCCTGATTCCGTGCTGATTACGAGAAAACTTGCAAAGGTCCGTTGGGCTGTCGTTGCCAGTCCATCCTATCTGGAAGCCAGAGGGCGCCCCTCGAAGCCCGCTGAACTGGCTGCGCACAACGCCATACTTTACTCCTTCGATTCGGTAAGCTGGCGTTTTCATGGCCCCGACGGATGGGAACAAGTTCGCGTGAACTCGCAGTTTCGCACAGACAATGGTCAAATGATGCTTGCCGCCGCGCGCGGCGGACTTGGTATTGTAGTACTGCCCCTCTTCATGATTCAAGAGTCGCTTGCCCGAGGTGATCTCGAAGTCGTAGTCCCCGGCTATAGTCACGCAGGAGCAGACTTGCACATATTGATGCCGCCAGCGCGCGCAGGCATCGCTAGAGTGCGCGCGCTGGTGAACTTCCTGTATGAGAAATTCGAACGTGAGGTGTGATGACTGCCGCTGGTCGAGCTGAATGGATGACGTCCGCCGCCTTCAGGGAAAACACGGTGCGTTGCCCGACCGGCAGACGCAGTTCGTTCGCTGTTTCGAAAGCAGCAATGCCGGAGGCCGGCGGATAGCGAATGCGCCACCAGAAGCGCTCACCGATTACTTCGATCGTCGCTTCCGCTGCCGTGGATCGGGACAACCAGGGCCGGATACCTGGCATCAGCCAGACGGTGTAGGTCAACAGGGCGAAGAGAATGACGACCGGAAAAGCCACCCCGCCCCAAGCAATCAGGCGCCCCGCGTTTTCCTTCGACCACGGTTGAGCACGGCGACGTTCAGCGAGGAGGAGCAGGCCGGCGACAAAAATCCAGAGCAGCGCGCCGCCGATGACCATGACAAGGAACAGCTGAAAGATCGCCTCGGCTTCATCCCCTGCCGGCGCCAGGGCAGACTGTCTGCCGGAGCAACCCGAAAGGATCGTCAGGGCGATGATCCAAGCTGGGGCAAGAACCGTGTTTCCGGGCTGTTCGCGATCATATGGCATGACAGGCGCTCTCATCGGTCAGCGAGACAGGAGCAAGCGGCTCGTTTCCACAGCGCAATGTTGCCGCCGCGGGTGACGGATGAGCCGCTGCGGCATCACACGGTTTTCTCTCTTCTGTTTGAAATGGTCTAACTTCCATCATCAAGCGAGGTTCCTGAGGCTCGCTTCCCTCCCAAAGGATGACAAAGGCTCTGATTCTGCATCTCTGCCATCTGGAAGAGCTGCCCGATGCGTTGAAACGGCCTTGTCAGGAACTTTAGGCGCCGGAGCTGGTTCGATGATTTCAGCGTGACGATCCGGTCAGGCTCGGTTCGTCGCAGTGATGCGACAGGCCGAAGAAATCTCTGCCAGGAGCAGACTGTAACGGAGGTTCAAATGAACAAGTTTCTCATCGTCGGATGTGTAGGACTGTGTCTGACAGCATGCACATCGACAGAAAAGGGTGCCGGGATAGGCGCTGCAACAGGCGCCGTCGTTGGCGGTGTAGCCACCGGCAATGTTCGCGGTGCCGCGGTTGGTGCCGCCGTTGGTGGCGTATCCGGCGCCTTGATCGGAAACGTGGCAGGACAGCCCGGCCGTTGTTATTATCGTGATACGGAGGGAAACCGCTACGTTGACCGATGCTGAGCTTTCCAGACTTCATCGCTGAACATGCCCGATCGCCGGCGGTGACGCCACGTCATCCCCACGGTCATGCGCCGTCTCGTATGACCGTTGACCGGTGGCGCTCGGCCTCCTGCCGATTGACATGATCGGAAGGCGAATAGGGCAGGGGTGAAGATGGCCCATTATCACCTTATGCTCTATCAAATGATCATGTGAAACAGGGTCGATCATCATATTTGAGGGGCCAGAATGACCCCTGCACGAAGAAGGGACGGCGCCTGCGCCACGCAGCGCCGCTGTCGACCAAAGGGCCCAGACATGGTACGCTCAAAGACCTACCGGGCCCTGGGCCACGGCATGTTGACAATCAATCGGGCATGATCAGCGCTGACATACGGCCTTCCTCCAGAGCTGACGCCTCCAAACGTGCTACGATATTCTGTCATCTGTCCGACGACCAGACACCGCCGCACGGTCTTGATTTGCACAACTCAGGGGACCTGCATGCTCATTCTTCTCTCAATTCTGATAGGAATCGTCGCCGGTCTACGCGCCATGACCGCTCCCGCCGCAGTTGCCTGGGGCGCTTATCTCGGATGGTTCGACATCTCTCAAAGCAGCCTCTCCTTCATGGGTTCGCTCTGGGCTGTGACGATTCTTACCGGGCTTGCCATCGTCGAGCTCATCACCGACCAGCTTCCCAGCACGCCTTCACGCAAACTGCCCACGCAGTTAGGAGCACGCATCGCGACGGGCGCTCTCAGCGGTGCGACGATCGCCGCAACTGACGGCATGGTGGTGGTTGGCTTCCTCGGGGGTATCATCGGCGCTACAGTTGGAACCTTTGGCGGTGCGGCTGGTCGCGCCTATCTCGCTAACCGGTTCGGCCGTGACCTCCCCGCCGCCCTGGTAGAAGATTTCGTCGCCATCGCACTCGCACTGCTCACCGCGGCGGCCGTGTCATGAGAGAGTACGACGCGATCTTCATCGGGGCAGGACAGGCCGGACCGTTCCTCGCCGCCCGCATGGCCGCGATGGGCCGCAAGGTAGTCCTGATCGAACGGAAATTTCTTGGCGGAACCTGCGTAAACGCCGGGTGCATGCCGACAAAGGCGCTGGTTGCCAGTGCCAAGGCCGCCGAGGTCGCACGGCGCGCATCGGAATTCGGCGTCAAGATTGGTGGCGAGCCGATCATGGACATGTCAACCGTGGCAGCCCGCGCCAGGAAGGTGACCCTTGACGCGAGAAGCGGTCTGGCGGCGTGGTTCGACAGCCTCGAGACGATGGATGTGGTCTATGGCCACGCCAAATTCGTCGCCGCGAAGGCGGTGTCCGTGGAAGGGAAACATTACACCGCCCCGCAAATCTTTATCAATGTCGGCGCGCGGCCGCATATCCCCGATGTTCCGGGCCTCACCGACGTGCCTTATCTTACTAGCACTTCGATGATCGCACTCGAGGCATTGCCGAAGCATCTGGTCATTCTCGGTGGCAGTTATATTGGATTGGAATTCGCCCAGATGTATCGGCGCTTCGGCGCGAAGGTCACTGTCGTCGAGCGCGGGCAGCATCTGGCGGCTCGGGAGGACACGGATATCTCGCAAGCCATCGCAGGCATCCTGACCAGGGATGGCATCAGCGTTCTTCGGGGCCACAATTTGCTGTCCGTCGCCAGAGACGGCGCAGACGTGGTCGTGCGGACTGATCAGGGCGAAGTTCGTGGCAGCCATGTCCTAGTCGCCGTCGGGCGCCAGCCGAATACCGGCGATCTGGGGCTCGATCTTGCAGGCGTTGAGACCGATCGGCGCGGCTTCATCACGGTGGATGAGCGTCTGCAGACGACTGTCGACGGTGTTTGGGCACTTGGCGACTGCAATGGGCGAGGAGCCTTCACCCACACATCCTACAATGATTTCGAGATCGTAGCGGCGAACCTCCTCGACGGCGGCGACCGCAAGGTGACTGACCGCATTCCCAGCTATGGCCTTTACATCGATCCACCGCTGGGACGTGTTGGCATGACGGAGCGCCAGGCGAAGGAGGCCGGACACAGGATCAAGGTCTCGACCCGTCCCATGAGCCGTGTCGGCCGCGCCATCGAGAAGGGCGAGACGCTCGGCCTCCTGAAACTCGTCGCCGATGCCGACACCGACCAGGTGCTCGGCGCCGCCTTTCTCGGGGTCGGTGGTGACGAGGCGGTCTACGGTGTTCTCGACGCCATGAACCTCGGGGCCACAACCGAAAAACTCAGATGGGCCGTACCGATCCATCCGACCGTCGGCGAATTGGTGCCGACACTGATTAGCGATCTCAAACAAGCCTGACGTTCAGTATTGAAACCGCCCGCTCCACCATTCCCACCAAGGCTTCGCCTCTGCCAGCTTTGATGATCTTATGCGGGTCAATATGCAGATGGAGATCCGTTATGTGCTACAAAAGGTGAAGCGGACCAGCGGCGGGCCATTGACCAAGCTATCAGCTCGTCAGCACCCCTGGCCGAACGACACGATGTCGGACGTGCGGGTTATGGTGCGCTTTATCGGTTGGCAGAGGACAACTTTCGGCTGGACGTGGCCTTTCGCGGCTGCCCGAGCGCTTCTGACGGCTATCGCCGAGAGACGTGACCTGTCGCGGTATGTCCTCCGCTGCTGCCGCCCCGCCGAACCCGGCGATAGGTCCGGTGGGGGCTTTGGTCATCGGAAATCAACCATGTCCCCACCACTTCTTGCAGGGATGTCTTGCCTGTCATTTTTCTTGGTCCTCGGCGACTTTGAGGTGATGCTGAAGGGCCGGAAGGGTTTTGGCAGCCCACGATTTCAGTGCCGGGTTTTCTCCGCCCTCGGAGTAACGCTTGAAAAGGTCGACGGCGTCTTCATGGACCGAGACCTGATCTTCCTTGTATTGTTCGACGAATTCCGCGCTCTCCAGCTTTTTCAGGTTATCGAGCATCGTGGTGCGCGGAGCTGGTCGTGGCGCCCAGCGTCGCTTTCACCTGACCGCTTTCAATGAGTTGCTTCAACTCGGTGCTGGTCTTTTGGTGGTCCGTGATCATCTGCTGTGCAAAGGGCTTGATGGCCTCGTTGCCGCGCGCCAGGGCGAGCTTACTGTCAAAAACTTCTTCATATTTTTCTCTTGAGTTTGACGGGTCCTAACTGCAGGCAGGTCAAGATGTTCCTGCAACGCGTATAGAGCGAATAATCAAAAAGAACCGAAATACGTGGTAATCTCAGCGAAGGACGAAGACAGACCGCCAAACGGATAAGGTCTACAAGGTTGGCAAGCCAGTTATCGCCACTGCCCATCGCCTGTCGACCATCTTCAGCATGGACCGTATCATAATTCTCGATTGTGATCGCGTGATCGAGGGAGGTCTGCTGAAGGAACTTATTGAAAAAATGGAATTTTCTCGAAGCTGCGATGGCAGCAGGCGAAGGGATTCATTCCTGACGACATCGTTTGACGCGACCTTGCCTGGACATAGACATTCAGAAGAGGACACCCTTGCTCACTCAAACCGTACAACGGATCTCAGCGGGATTTTTGCGATCAGGACGCCGTCGCCTCTGACAACCTCGAACACGGCGCCATCTACAACTTCATTCTTGAGAATCTTCTCTGCCAGCATTTCGCGAGCGGCTTGCGTAGCCTCGACACAGGCTCGCTCGTCGTTTGAAAGTATTGCACCTTCCCCATCCACAGAGAGGCCTTCTGCGTCTCGGAAGTGGAAGTAATACCGTGGCATTGGGTACTTTCCCGTTTTTTATGAATTTTATTCAACCACCTCCCAGGATGTTGGTTCCGTCAAAAATTACGAAAATAATGGTACCCCTGAAAGCCCGATCAGGATTTCATCGGGAACCGCTGGGCCGCAGCGCGGTTCTGCTGCGGGGATATAGACAGCCATTGTATTTTGCTGGCCTTTCAATCCGGAAGCTGAGCGCGTAGCGCAAGGGTCGATGTCGACTGCTGGTTGCGTGGGGTGCCGCAGGCGCGATGACAAATCGAGGACATTCTTGTGCTACGCGTTTTTAGGGGCAAGAGGCTGATGGTTGTAGAGCAGCGGGCGCTGTTGACGGCAAGATGTCGCGTGCAGATCATTGCCGCTGGAGCAACTATTGTGGGCCCTGTCTCTTCTGTTAGCCAGGTCTCGCAGACATTGGAAGCCGGTGAGGTCGATGCCGCAATCATCGATGCCGAAGTCGATGAAGAAACCATGATGCACCTGGCCATGCTTCTCGACGCGATGAAGGTGCCTTTTGTTTTTGCTTCCGTCCAGAGGGGGGATTCGGCTGGCTACGTCTTGAGTGACGACATGAAGCAACTTCGAAAAATAGCCGATGCGCTCTTTGGTCGGCCTGGTCCGTCGTCCACTCTTCACTGATCATTATTCGGATCGTTGACGCGTGTGTCTCCAACTGATGGGGGCCATCAAGGCCTTGTACGCCAAATTCGCGCAGCACCACCCGCCTCATTGTCGAAAAAAGCTCGATATCGATGGGAGATGTGTCGTCGATTGCCGGAGACACCGTTGTCGCCACCCCGTTTAGACGTCAGCCTCACAGGGTTCCTTCAAAGCGGCCTTGAGAGCTTGTGCCCAGATCGCATAACCTGCCGGATTGAGATGAACGAGGTCGGGTTGATAATAGCGGAACATAGGCAGCCCGTTTTCACCAAGAAGATCCCCGTTAAGATCCAGCCAGACCGCCATTGATCGCTTTTCACCCCAGTCCTTTGCCAACCGGTTGAAACGCTCGAACTCGTCGCGATAGATCCAACGAGCTGGACTGGGTTTGATCGCAAGAATGTGCAAGCGCGTTTGTGGCAGAGCTTGTGAAATTCGACCGGTTAGTGTCTGGAGATGTCGAAACGCTGTTTCGGCCGTTTGACCTTCACTGGCAATGTCGTTCTCACCGAAATATATGAGCGTTCGTCGCGGTTTCAGGGGTACGAGAAGCTGGTCCATGTAATGCATGGCAGACAGGAGGGTGCCGCCACCAAAACCCAGGTTGACGACATTCAGCGAGTTTATATCCTCGGCAAGCGAACTCCACATCCGGAAAGACGAGGAGCCGTAGAAGGCAATGGGATCCGCGGGCAAGCCAAGGCGTTGCAGCCGCCCCAGGATGGCGACAACATCGCTATCATAGCGGTTCGTGCCTATGTTTGCTGGAAATTGGTACATGTCGCCTCCTTTAATCCTGGACGGATTTCAGTCCAGGACTTCAGATTCTCAGGAAAGCGCGTGATGCAGAACAGCAATCGCGCCTCTGGTCAGATCATCTTCCGCACCCATGGATGTCTTCAGATCAAAGATCTCCGCCGCCTGCCTGTAAAGGTCGTTCAGACCATCGTTGCCGATGATTGTCGCTTCACCACCCTCCACGAACCAGCCTGCATCCCGCGCCTGGCGAAACTCCTGTCCAATCACCAGCCCGCGGACGAATGAGCGCAATTGATCAGCTGACAGCTTGCCGGCGAGGATACCCGTCCGCGCCGAAAACAGCAGAGACGACATGGCGACGGATTGCTTCGCCTCGTTAAGTCCCCAAAGATAGGCGTCCCCATCGCCCACAGGAGGCTGGGTCGAGCCTCTGGCGATAAAAGAGTGATTGATCAGCAGATTGAAGATTTCACCGGTGACAAACGTCTGGAAGCCGTCGATTTTCCCTGCTTTGACCCGTGCCCATTTGCTGTGCGTTCCAGGAATGATGACGGTAATGTCTTCATCAAGGCCATGGCCGACGATCTGGGTTTCTTCTCCCCGCATGACATCCGGAAAGGGTCTCCTGAGAGTATCCTGAAGGCCGGGCAAAAATACGAGGTCCGACCCGTTCGGAAGCGTTCTCCTGAGCGTGCCTGCGGCCAATCGCTCCGGTCCCGCCGGGCAGGGAACGTAAGCAACCTCCACCCAGCCGTTGCGGCTGGTGATCATGCCGAGTGCGGCGACGGGCAAGGCCCCGTAGCAAGAGAACCAGGGCGCGAGTGCAGCCATGAGCGCAGCCTCGTGTTCACCCTCGCCAAGGCTCGAAATGCCGTCGTCGGTTTCAAGATGATCGAGTTCTTCGCCGCCCTCACCGACAAGCGCCGCGCGAAGTGATGTCGTTCCCCAATCAACGATGATCGATGTCGCCGGTGCTGCCATGTCGTGAGCCTCCTCATTCATTTCGTCTTGGGGCTTGTCATAGGATGCGAGTCTATGTAGTGTCAATTAGTGAATTCAAGGTATCACATTGTGGTACTAAAATGGGAGGGAAATGATGGTGGCTGACCTCAAGGGGATTTTCCCTGTTCTGCCCACGCCGTTTCTGGCGGATGGCGGCATTGACGAAGCAGGCATGAGGCGCCTGGTAGCCTTCGCGCTCAGCAGGGGGGTAGACGGCGTCGTATTTCCCGGCTTCGCCAGCGAGGTGGAGGCCCTGGATGCCGCCGAGCGCGCAACGCTGCTGCAGACCGTCGTGGATGCGGTGACCGGTCGGGTGCCGGTCGTGGCGGGTGCCAGTGCGGCCGACTGGCGTGAGGTGATCGAGCACGGGCGGGCGGCATTGGCGCTCGGCATCCGCCACCTGATGGTGCAGCCGCCCAAATCTGTCGGCACCGATGCGCCGGCGCTGATCGA
Organism: Agrobacterium tumefaciens str. B6; assembly: GCF_001541315.1. Classification (GTDB taxonomy): domain Bacteria; phylum Pseudomonadota; class Alphaproteobacteria; order Rhizobiales; family Rhizobiaceae; genus Agrobacterium; species Agrobacterium radiobacter. Next base: position 8,993 of record NZ_LMVK01000022.1, read on the forward strand.
ATTCCTAGGTCGGATCGTCGAGGCGCTGCCCGAGGTTGAAATCATCCTGCAGAATGCGCCTGCGCCGCGCGGCTCTGACCTTTCGCCGCAGGCGATCGTGGATATCGTGCGAGCCTTGCCGCAGGTGACCTACGTCAAGGAAGAAACGCTTCCTGCCGGCCCGGCCATCAGCCATATCATCGCCCATGCGCCTTCGACCCTGAAGGGCGTCATCGGCGGTGGCGGCGCCCGTTACATTCTTGACGAATATGCTCGTGGTGCGACGGCGGCCATGCCTGCGCTGGAAATCGTCGAGGAACATGTGGCCATCGACCGGGCGCTTGGTGCCGGACGGCAGGACGAGGCCCGCAGGATCTATGTCCGAACCTTGCCGCTTCTGGTGCTGCAGGCGGTCTATCGCATGCGGCTGACCAAATATGTGCTCGCCCGCCGCGGCGTGATCGAAGGTATCGGCGTGCGTGCGCCGACTCCTGAACTCGATGCGGCAGCCATTGCCGATATCGACGCCAATCTGGTCGAACTCGGCCTCGTGGCTCCGGAGGCCGCATGAACAGCCCCATCGCAACCGTCGAGGTCTTCACACTGACCCAGCCGCGCAAGGTTCCATATCTTGGTGCGCTCCGGGAAGGTGAGGTGGTCAATCCCAACGGCTATATCGTGCGTAAGGGCAATCGCACGGTCTACCCCACGTTCGACCGCAGCGTGCTCGTGCGCATGACGACCGAGGCCGGCACCGTTGGCTGGGGTGAGACCTATGGCATCGTCGCCCCCGGCGCGGTCGCCGCCCTCATCAATGATCTTCTTGCCGGCTTCGTGGTCGGTCGCGACGCGTCCGATCCTTCGGCAATCTATGACGATCTTTACGACATGATGCGGGTGCGCGGTTATACCGGCGGCTTTTACGTCGATGCGCTCGCCGCGCTCGATATAGGGCTCTGGGATATTGCCGGGCAGGAAGCCGGAAAATCGGTTCGCGACCTTCTCGGCGGCGGGGTAGATACGTTTCCGGCCTATGTTTCCGGCCTGCCTGAAAAAACGCTGAAGGCGCGCGGGGAACTGGCAAAATACTGGCAGGATCGCGGTTTCAACGCTTTCAAATTCGCAACGCCGGTGGCTGATGACGGCCCGGCGGCGGAAATTGCCAATCTCCGCCAGGTGCTTGGCCCGCAGGCGAAGATCGCCGCCGACATGCACTGGAACCAGACGCCGGAACGGGCGCTGGAACTGATTGCCGAAATGAAGCCCTTCGATCCGTGGTTCGCCGAGGCCCCTGTCTGGACGGAGGATATTGCCGGGCTGGAGAAGGTTTCGAAGAATACCGACGTACCGATTGCCGTTGGCGAGGAATGGCGCACCCATTGGGATATGCGCGCCCGCATCGAACGCTGCCGCATCGCAATCGTGCAGCCGGAAATGGGCCATAAGGGCATCACCAATTTCATCCGCATCGGCGCTCTTGCCGCCGAGCACGGCATTGACGTGATCCCGCATGCCACCGTTGGCGCCGGCATCTTCCTTGCCGCCAGCCTGCAGGCATCATCAACATTACCAATGCTGAAGGGGCACGAATTCCAGCACTCGATCTTCGAGCCGAACCGCCGCCTGCTGGAGGGCGACATGGATTGCCGCCAAGGCAGATATCACCTGCCGTCGGGACCGGGACTTGGGGTAAGACCGTCGGAGGCGGCACTCGGTCTGATTGAACGTATCTGATTTGGTTTTTTGGAGGAGGAAACCATGACCAAAAGAATAAAAAAGCTGGCGCTGGGCACCGCGACCGCCGTTTTGATGACGATGGGCGCTGTTGCGCCCGCCATGGCCGATACCGTGCTGAAATTCATTTCCTGGCAGACTGACGATGCCGGAACGGGCGAATGGTGGCATTCCGCCATCGCCGCCTTCGAGAAACAGCATCCGGGGGTGAAGATCGAATTCACCAAGGCGGAGCGCAGTTCCTACGCGGATACGATGACCACGCTTTTCGCCGCCAACCAGCCGCCGCAGATCGTGCATCTGGCGTCCTTCGAATTCCAGATGTTTGCCGATAGCGGCTGGCTGGAACCGCTCGACCCGTGGCTGAAGAAGGATGGCATCGACATGACGGGCTGGGCCGGCCAGCAGAAATGCGAATGGAACGGCGAAACCGTCTGCATCATGACCAACTATTTCGGTTTCGTCATGGCCTACAACAAGAAGATTTTGGAAGAGGCGGGCGTCGCGGTTCCGAAGTCCTATGACGAGTTTCTGGCGGCCGCAAAAGCCACGACCAAGGATCTGAACGGCGATGGCATTATCGACCAGTTCGGCACCGGCCATGAAACCAAGGGCGGCCCGGGGCAATATCTGACGGAGATGCTGAACTACATTCTCGACGCCGGCGCCTACTGGACTGACAAGGACGGCAACATTACCATCGATACGCCGCAGATGGTTGAAGGTTTGACCCGATGGAAAACCGTGATGAAGAGCGGCATCAGCCCGGTGGACATGAGCGCCAGCGACGTGCGCAAGCTGTTTGCCGATGGCAAGATGGCCATGCGGCTCGATGGACCGTGGCTTTATGGCACGACCGAAAAGGGTTCGGCCAAGAGTGACATCGTTTATGTCGCGCCGCCGCTTCATCCGCCGCTTGGCGGCTCGTCCAACGTGCTGGCCATGCCGGCCGATATTCCCGACGACCAGAAGGCATTGGTCTGGGATTTCATCAAGCTGACGATGACGCCGGAATTCCAGCGCAGTTACGCCACCCTAGGCGGCAACACCCCGCCAAGCCCGAAGGCGGATGTCTCGGGTGTTGAAAAGACCATCCCGCATTTTCCGGTGCTGATCGAAACGATGAAGGCCGCGTCTGAAGCCGGTATCGACCGCATTCCGACCGGGCTTGAGCTCTTCTACAACGAGTTCAGCAAGATGGTGATGGAAGAAAGCCAGCGGATGATCATTCAGGATCTCGATCCGGCAGAGGTGGCGAAAACCATGCAGACAAAGGCCGAAGCCATCAAGGGTTGATCCCGTTGTCTTGCCATGGCCCGCAAAGGGCTGTGGCCCATCATCCGCATCCGGCAGGAGGACCATCCATGACCGAACCCGTTCGGGCTGGGCGTCGCAAGTTCTTCGATCTTGCGCGCCCCAGCCGGCAACATCTCCTCGGCTATATCCTGATCGCGCCCGCGGTCCTGATGGTAGCCGCCATCATCGTCTGGCCGCTCGTTCTGGCCATCGACCTGTCGTTCCAGCAGGTCAAGATACCCCGGCTCGGCGGTGCCAGCCGGCCGTTTTCGCTGAGCAACTACACCTGGCTGTTCTCGTCGCCGGAATTCTGGCTGGCCTGCTGGGTAACACTGAAGCTGGTCATCATCGTTACCGCCGGCAGCGTCGCGGTTGGCCTCAGCACGGCCCTTCTCGCCAATAACCGTTTCAAGGGCCGCACCGTCGCGCGACTGGGAATGGCGCTGCCCTGGGCGGTGCCGGAAATCATCGCGGTCGTCATCTTCGCATGGATGTTCGACACGTCCTTCGGCCTGTTCGGCTGGCTGGCGATCAAGCTCGGCTTTACCGACCAGATGATTCCGTGGGTCAGCAGTTCCACGGCCGCCTTCTGGGCAGTGGCGATCACTATGGTGTGGAAGGGCTTTCCTTTCGTCTCGATCATGTGTCTGGCCGGCCTGCAGTCCATTCCCGCTGATTATTACGCGGCCGCCAAGGTGGATGGCGCAAGTGTCTGGCAGCGTTTTCGCTGGATCACCATGCCGCTTTTAATGCCGGTGCTGGGTGTGACACTGGTGCTGACATTGCTGTGGGTATTCCGCGACTTTTCCATCATCAAGGTTCTGACCGGCGGTGGGCCGCTGCGTTCAACCCAGACGCTGTCGATCATGACCTACGACCAGGCCTTCCAGTATCACAATTTCGGCCGCGCCGCCGCCGTCGGCGTGCTGACGCTGGTGATCTGCGTCGTCGCGAGCCTGCTGATGCTCGGCCGGCGTTCGAAATCGATCTATTGAGGAGGCTTTGATGAAACGGACACTTTTACAGAGCCTTGCCCTTTACGCGACTGTGATCTTCACGCTGGTGATGATCCTGTTCCCGGTCTACTGGCTGCTGGTCACAGCACTTTCCACCACCGATGAGCTGTACCGCCTGCCGCCGACCTTCTGGCCGGACGATCCGCAGTGGGACATCTTCGCCCGGGTCTGGGCGGCAAAACCGATCCTGTTGTGGCTCTGGAATTCTATGCTGGCGGCTATCGGTTCGGTGGCGCTGTCGATGCTGGTCTCGGTCAGCGCCGGTTATGCGCTGTCGCGTTATTCCATGAGGGGTGGCTCGACCATGGGTCTCTTCGTCCTGACGGCGAAGATGCTGCCCGCGACGTTGCTCGTCATTCCGCTGTTTTCGATCTTTTCCAGCTTCGGCCTGATCGGCAGCCTGTGGACGCTGGTTCTGGCGCATTCGACAATGATCATTCCTTTCGCCACATGGATGCTGAAAGGCTATTTTGACACCATTCCGAAGGAACTGGAACAGGCTGCCATGGTCGATGGCTGCTCGCCGATCGGCGCGATGGTGCGCGTCGTGCTTCCCATCGCCACACCGGGGCTTGCCGCCACCGCACTTTATGCCTTCGTGCTCAGCTGGGCAGACTATGCCTATGCGCGCACCTTTCTCGTCAACTCGCCGGACAACTGGACGGCCAATCTCGGCATCACCACGATGCAGGGCGAATATGTCACCTACTGGAACGACATTTCCGCCGCATCCGTGTTCATCGCGCTGCCGATCATCGCAATCTACCTGTTCCTGGAACGTTATTTGGTCGGCGGCCTCACCGCTGGCGCGGAGAAATAAGCATGGCCAATATTTCCATTCGCAACGTCAGCAAGTCCTATGGCGCGCTCAACGTGCTCAGGCCCTTTTCGCTTGAGATCGAGAACGGCGAGTTCGTGGTGCTGGTCGGGCCTTCCGGCTGCGGCAAGTCGACAATGCTGAAAATCCTTGCCGGTCTCGAACCGGCAAGCGAAGGCCAGATCTTTATCGGCGACCACGAAGTGACGGATCTGGCGCCGGGCGACCGCGACATCGCCATGGTGTTCCAGAACTATGCGCTTTATCCCCACCTCACCGTTCGCCAGAATATCGGCTTCGGCCTGAAGATGCGCGGCACGGACAAGGCCGAGATCGACCGCCGGGTTGACGACGCGGCGCGCATTCTGGAAGTGACACCCTACCTCGATCGCAAGCCCAAGGATCTCTCGGGCGGCCAGCGGCAGCGCGTCGCACTCGGCCGCGCCATCGTGCGCCAGCCGCAGGCCTTCCTGATGGACGAACCGCTGTCCAACCTCGATGCCAAGCTGCGCGTCCACATGCGTGCGGAAATCGGCGCATTGCACAAGCGCATCGGTGTCACCACTGTTTATGTGACCCATGATCAGGTCGAAGCGATGACAATGGCGGACCGCGTCGTCATCATGCAGGGCGGCATCATCCAGCAGATCGCTGCACCGGACGAGCTTTTCAACAATCCGGCCAATCTTTTCGTTGCCGGTTTCATCGGCTCGCCGGGCATGAATTTCCTCAATGCGGAACTGCGTGACGGCACTGTTACCCTGTTTGGGCAACAGGTTTCCCTGCCGGGCGCCGTCGGCCGCCAGGGCAGCGTGATCGTCGGTCTGCGGCCGGAACATCTCGTTCTGGGCGATGCGCCGGTCACCTTCGATGTCCGCCCGACGCTGGTGGAAAGCCTGGGATCGGAAAAATACGTCTATTTCGATGCGGAAGGCGCAAGGGTCGCGGATGGCGAGGAGGGCAAGTCCAAGGGGCTGATCGCGCGCGTTTCGCATACCGGCAACCTTCCCGGTGATGAGGCGCTTCGGCTCGGTTTCGACCCGACCCAGCTTTATCTCTTCGATGCAAAGACCGGAGCACGGCTATGATCCTCGTCACCGGATCGGCAGGCCGTGTCGGCCGTGCCGTTGTCGCCGACTTGCGCACGCAGGGCCGCGCCGTTCGCGGTTTTGATCTCAGGCCATCAGGAACCGGCGGCGAGGAGGTCGTCGGGTCTCTGGAGGATGCGCAGGCACTGTCCGACGCCATCAAGGGCGTGAGCGCCGTCCTGCATCTGGGCGCCTTCATGTCATGGGCTCCGGCGGATCGCGACCGCATGTTTGCCGTCAATGTCGAGGGCACGCGCCGGATTCTGGATGCGGCTTCAGCGGCTGGCGTGCGGCGGTTCGTCTTCGCCTCCTCGGGGGAGGTTTATCCGGGAAACCGTCCGGGATTCCTGCCGGTCACCGGGGACCATCCGCTTTGCCCCAATTCGCCGTATGGTCTGACCAAGCTTCTGGGCGAAGAGCTGGTGCGCTTTCACCAGCGAAGCGGCACCATGGAAACTGTGATCCTGCGGTTTTCGCATACGCAGGATGCGGCGGAACTGCTGGATGAGGAGAGTTTCTTTTCAGGTCCCCGGTTTTTCCTGCGGCCGCGCATGCGCCAGCAGCAGAAGTTCGGAAACACTGCGATCGCCGAATTGCTCCAGTCCCGCGATATCGGTGAGCCGTCACACATTCTGGCGCGCAATGAAAACGGCCGGCCGTTCCGTATGCATATAACTGATACGCGCGACATGGTGGCGGGCATTCTGCTCGCTCTCGATCACCCCGAGGCGGCGGGTGGCACCTTCAATCTGGGTGCCGATGAACCGGCCGATTTCGCCGTGCTTCTGCCGACGATTGCGGCGCTGACCGGCCTGCCCATCGTGACAGTCGATTTTCCCGGCGACGGCGTTTATTACCATACGTCCAACGAGCGGATCAGAAACACTTTGGGGTTTGAAGCAGAATGGACGATGGACCGGATGCTGGACGACGCGGCGGCCGCAAGGCGGCAGCGACTCGCGCAGGAGCAGAGGCGATGAAACCGGAGACGCCGGGCGGCACGGCGGCGCTGGCCAAGGGGCTGACCCTGCTCGATATGGTTGCCGATGCGCCGGAACCGCTACGTTTTGCCGAGCTGCTGCGCGCCTCCGGTCTGCCGAAGCCGACTTTTGCGCGCATCCTGCGTACCCTCATTGCTTATGGTCTCGTCCGTCAGGATGAGGCCCGCGGCACCTATGTTCTGGGCCAGCGCTTCCTGGAAATGTCCCACAAAGTCTGGGAGAGCTTCGATCTCGTCTCGGCGGCGACGCCGGAGCTGGAGCGACTGGCCGCCGAACTGGGGGAAACGGTTGCGCTCTGCCGGCTCGACGGTATCATGACGCAATATCTCGCCGAGCGTTCTCCTAACGGACTTTCCGTGCGTGTGGAGGTGGGGCGCCGCGTTCCCCTGCATTGCACGGCACCGGGCAAGGCGCTGCTCGCCTTTCAGGACCCGGCCGTGGGCCGCTCCCTGCTCGATCGCCTGACACTCGATCAGCAGACGCCCAAGACCGTCACGACCATTGAAGGGTTGCAGGCCGATCTGACCCTGACACGGGCGCGGGGTTATTCCGTTTCCTACGAGGAGCATCTGCCCGGAGTAAACTCGGTTGCCGCTCCTGTAATGGGCCGCGACAATACGCCGATGGGCGTGCTCGTCGCGCTCGGCCCGTCGTCGCGCCTTGATGCTTCCAATATTCACCCCGCCGGGCGCGAACTGATTGCCGCTGCCCGCCGGATTACCGGTGCCGCCGGTGCCGTCGCGATCAGCTCGCGGCCACGTCCGCGCTCGGCAACGGGCCGCCCCGGTGCGGAACTCAGCTGCATTCTGCCATGGGGTGCGCAGCTCGGGGAAAGCCCGGTCTGGCACGAGGGGGAAAACGTGCTTTACTGGGTGGATATCCTGCATCCGGCGGTGCACCGCTTCGATCCCGCTACTGGCCGCAACGAAACCTGCGAGACCGGCAAGCTGGTCAGCGCCGTCATTCCGGTCACCGGAGGACGGCTGCTGGTCGCATCTCAGGACGGCGTCGAATGGCTGGACTTCGCCTCGGGCCGGCTGACACCCTTTGTCAGCCCGGAGGCGGGCATTGGCGATAACCGCTTGAACGATGCCAAATGCGGGCCAGACGGTGCCATCTGGGTTGGGTCGATGCGAATCGATGCTTCCAAGCCCACCGGCGCGCTTTATCGGATCAATGCCGAAGGGGTATTCGAACGCAAGGAAGGGGGCATCATCGTCTCCAACGGTCTCGGCTGGAGCCGCGATGGCAGGACCTTTTATTTCGTCGATACGGTCCCGGGTCTCATCCATGCCTATGATTGTGATCCGGCGACGGGCACCCTGTCGCAACGCCGCGAATTTGCACGTATTCCCGTAGCCGACGGCCGTCCAGATGGCCTCTGCGTGGATGCGGAAGGCGGGGTCTGGTGTGCGATCTGGGACGGCTGGTGCGTGCGCCGCTATCTTCCGGACGGCAAGCTGGATCAGGTGATCGAGATGCCGGTGCCGCGCCCTTCCAGTGTTGCCTTTGGCGGGCCGGACCTGTCGACGCTCTTCATCACCAGCGCCCGCACGCGCCTGCCGGCATCCACGCTCGCCGACGCGCCGCTCTCCGGCGGCCTGTTTTCATGCCGCCCGGGGGTTGCCGGTGCACACATCGCGTTGTTTGAAGGATAAAGGATGCGTCTCGAAAACATATTCGGCTTGAAGGGCCGTACAGCGCTGGTCACCGGCTCCAGTCGTGGCATAGGTGCCGCCATTGCCGAGGGTTTGGCTGGCGCTGGTGCACATGTCATCCTGCATGGCGTAGGGCCGGGTGCTGCCGCAGCCGTGCAGCACCGGATCGTCGCAAGTGGCGGCACAGCGCAGGACCTGGCGGGCGATCTTTCCGAGCCCGGTGCCGGCCGCGACCTCATCGAACGGGCGGAGGCGGTCGCACCGGTCGATATTCTTGTCATCAATGCCAGCGCGCAGATCAATGCCGTGCTGTCGGAACTGACGCCGGATGATCTGGCGTTTCAGCTGGCGGTCAATCTGGGCTCGACGGTGGATATGTTGCAATCGGTGCTGCCGCGCATGGCGGCGCGAAAATGGGGTAGGGTGGTTTCCATCGGCTCGGTCAATCAACTGCGGCCCAAAGGCATCGTCACCGCCTATGCCGCGACCAAGGCTGCGCAGCACAACCTGATTCAAAGTCAGGCGCGAGACTTCGCTCGGGATAATGTGCTGCTAAACACACTTGCTCCCGGCCTTATCGATACGGACCGAAACGCCCACCGTCGCAACGAGGATCCGGAAGCCTGGAATCAATACATAAAAACACTGAACTGGATGGGGCGAGCGGGGCAACCCGAGGAAATGGTCGGGGCAGCCTTGTTCCTCGCGTCCGACGCTTGTAGCTTCATGACGGGTGAGACGATCTTTCTAACAGGTGGCTATTGAGTGGCCTCGTAATGGAAGACATGCACGTCGGTTCCCAACGAAAAGTCGCCAAGGCAGGTTATGGTGCAATCACCGTCGTGCGGGATGGCGGCATCAAGTACGAGCGGCGACGGCGAGAATTGGGGATAAAAGATCATTAATTCGGTCGATCTCGAGGTTTTGTAGCGTGGGAACAGATGGAATGATTGGCGCTCTACCCACCCGACCATCGTACAAGAGGTGTCATTCCATGTTCACATCTTTGGCCTCGTCAGTCAGGCTGTCGACTGATGCGCTTTTTCAGACGTGGAAATTCTCTTGGGCAGCCAGGCAGTTGGAAGGTGGCCACCTGCCAAACTCACGCTCAAGCAAGGCTGATGGGATGCGTTTCCCATCTACCTTGGCGCGCGCTGATTCCTTTGCGTTTTGTTTTCGATAGCCGCCTATAATCCTTCGGCGCCGTATATTTTTGCGAGGTCGCCAAGGTCCCAGTTTCCACCGGACAATACCACGCAAACTTTTTCATCCGGTTTAACATCCACTGCTGCGGCCAGCAGCGCTCCGACCCCAATGGCCGCAGCCGGTTCGGCAATCAGTTTCGCATCCCTGGCAAGAGCGCACATTCCGGCGACGATATGATCATCGTTAACCAGAATAATCTCATCGACATATTTTTCGATGATCGGATAGGGATTTTGACCCGGTACACTTATTCTCAGGCCGTCCGCGATAGTGTCCTTTAGGGGGAGCGTCGTCCGTTTTTTATTTAATCGGCTATGAAAATACTTTGGCGTGAGACCCGGCTCCGCGCCGATAATGCGCACCGATGGCTTGGTTTCCTTTATGGCGGTAGCGATACCGGAAATCAGCCCCCCGCCACCTACCGGAACGATAACCGTGTCGACATCCTCCAGATCCTGTAATATCTCGCATCCGATCGTCCCTTGACCAGCCATCACGATGGGGTCTTCAAAGGCGTGAACGGGGGCATAGTTGTTTTCCGCGGCTATTTCATAAACCTTTTTCCATCTCGCCGCGGTGTCGCCATCAAAAAGGATCACCTCTGCTCCAAGGGCTTTTGTATTCTCGATCTTGATTTCAGGTGCGGTGACCGGCAGGACCAGTACTGCTTTAACGCCCAGCATTCTGGCGGCATAGGCCAGCCCCTGCGCGTGGTTGCCCGAGGATGTCGCAATGATGCCGTTTGCAATTTCTGCCCTTGGAAGCGAGAGCACCTTGTTCAGAGCGCCCCGGATTTTGAACGCTCCGGTAATCTGCAAAGTTTCCGGTTTAAGATAGAGTTGGCAGCCAACGGTTTTGCTGATTTTATCGGCGTGGACAAGGGGCGTATGCCTGATGTGTGGTCTCAGCCGTTCCCGGGCGTCTTGGATATCTTGGATAGTGGGGCAATTCTGCATCATATCACTCGAAGAAACGGAAGGAGGTGCCAACGCCATTGGCTATGGCGCTCTGGTAAATTTTACTGGCCGTCGTATTGTCCTGTATCGCCATGCCTGTTGAGTCGAAAATCGTAATCTCGTCATCGCTCTCGCGTCCCGGTTTTCTTCCCAAAAGCACATCGCCGATTTCACCATGAATGTCGGCTTGGGTAATGACCTTCTTATCCAGTGGGTGCCAAGTCTCACCTTTTTCCGTGCATTGCGACAAGGAGTCGACGATAATTTTCGCGTTCCTGAAGAGTTCTGGATCTAGTTCCTGTTTGCCGCGCTGATCCGTGCCAATTGCTACGATATGGGTGCCGGGTTTCACCCAGTCCGCCTTCACAGGCTCGCCTTTACCACTGGTCGCCGTAATCAGGATATCTGCCTGTTGCACCGCCTCCTGCTTGGAGCGCGTTATGATGACGGGAATGCCGAATTCACGTTCGATATCCATTTTGTATTTGGAAAGCATTTCGGGAGTGCGGCTCCAGGCGTAGATTTCGTCGATTTCCACAATTTCGCAGATCGCCCGGATTTGCATCCGTGCCTGGTTGCCGGTGCCGATCGAGGTGATCTTCCGGGCATTTTTTCTTGCTAGCGCTTTTACGGAGACCGCTCCAGCTGCCCCCGTTCTGAGACCAGTGACCAGGCTGCCGTCCATGATGCAGATCAATGCGCCGCTCCTTGCATCGAACAAGAGGATGGCACCCATACTGTTTGGCACGCCATGGTCCGCCGGATTGTTGGTAAACCCTCCGGAATGCGCCTTCATTGAGATGATTTCGGCGGGTTTGTAGTATCCGAGTTTGAAGTCTATTTCGCCACGCTGGGATGGGAGGTGGATTCCTATGTATGCGGGTTGCTCCACCTTATCGCTGCTGAAGGCCCTGTAAGCTTCCTCGACCGCGCTAATGACATTTTTCATATTGATGAGTTGCGCTACCTCATCTTTTTTGAGGAGCAAAGTCATGCGGTACCTCGTTTTTGGAGCAGGTTGGCGTATCAATCTGCGCCACAATAACTACAGGTGGGAAAATTAGTCGCCGCATTCGTGGCATCGCCGAGCATATTGTTTTGCTGACTGAGGCTTTTCGGAAGAGAGTGCCGGGAGGGCGACTGGTCCGGTATTGCTGCAGCACAATATGGCTGAGGCATCCTCTAAACCGGGACAATCGCGGCAAAACTCACACCACTTCAACGACATCACTGTTGCCATGGCCTACTCTGCAAGCTAGCTTCGATGCTCAACAATAGGGTTTCGACGAGAGCCAAGCGATATACCGGCCCGAGGATCAACACGAGCAAATCAGAGGTATCAGGTGCGCGAACACAGTCGCGATGATGACAATCGAGTGTTTGCTTCCAATGCCGCACGTGCGTCGGTGAGCGGGATCCTGACGTCGCGCGACTTTCTGCGGGTTATGCCGATTGCAGCTTATCTCACCGATGAGGCCGGCACCCTCATATTCTACAATGATCTGGCTGCCGACATATGGTGTCTCAAGCCGCGTTTAAGGGAAGTCAGATACTGCGGATCCCTTAGGCTCTATACGCCAGATGGCACGCCATTGCCTCATGCAGATAGCCCGATGGCGATGGCCCTGCGGGAAAAGCGAGCGGTGCGAGATCATCATTTGCTGGTGGAGCGCCCCGACGGAAGCCGGCTTCCCGTCCGTGCGTTCGCAGCTCCGATATTCAATAGCGGCGGGGTTCTCTCCGGAGGGGTCAACCTGCTCATCGAAGAGCCCGACGGTTCATTCGCCGACGAGATCACACAACGCATGAGGGCCATAATCCAGTCCTCCGACGATGCAATTCTGGCAAAAGATCTAAGCGGCATCATCACCGACTGGAATCGCGGCGCTGAACAGTTGTTTGGTTATACCGCAGAAGAAGCCGTGGGCCGTTCGGTCACGATGCTGATCCCTCCGGATCGAGCCGATGAAGAACCCGCCATTCTTGCGCGTCTCCGGCGCGGCGAAAAGATTGATCACTACGAAACGGTCCGCCAGCGGAAGGACGGCACATTTGTCGATATCTCCTTGTCTGTATCGCCGATCAGAAACCGCACGGGTCACGTCATAGGTGCATCCAAGATTGCGCGCGACATCACGGAGCGCCGCCGTGCTGAAGAACAACAGCATCTGCTGATCCAGGAAATGAACCACAGGGTAAAGAACCTTTTCACCGTGGCGAGCAGCATCGTTTCGCTGAGTGCAAGAACGACAAAAACGTCGTCCGAGCTCGCAGCCGCGGTTCGAGAGAGGCTCAGCGCTCTATCGCGGGCACATATGCTGACAGTTTCGCCGACGTCCCTCGAATCTGATCGCCTTGCGCAGGCGACAACACTTCATTCCCTGCTCGAAACGATCCTCGCCCCATATGATCAGGGGGCGGGTTCTCACGTGACCATTCGTGGTCCGGATATTGGCATTACAGGCGGTTCTCTGACGAGTTTTGCGCTTCTGCTACACGAGTTCGCAACCAACGCAGCAAAATACGGTGCCTTGTCAACCGAACAGGGTCGCGTTGAAATTACCTGTGAAAGCGACGACGAGCTGTTCACCCTCACCTGGGCCGAGAAAGGCGGGCCGCCGGTCAAGCGAAGATCCGACGGGGAAGGTTTCGGCACAATTCTCGGCCGCGCAACCATTGGCAGCCAGTTGGGCGGAGAAATTCATCGTGACTGGAAACCTGACGGCCTGGTCATCCGGCTAACCGCTGCACGTGACCGTCTCTAGACTCACCGCGAATACGGGCGCGTAAGTCGCATCCGAATTGCTTGACGATCACCGCGCGACGTGACGGGCCTCCGGCCGCGACAGGTGTCGTTGTTGACTAGCGATACGCCTCTCTGTGTTGAAGTCGGCTCACCGCCTTGCTGACAGCAGCAAGAGGCTGCATGCATATCAGGCCTCAAAATCCGACCAAAGAGGATGACATGACGAGCGGTGCGATGAGAATTGACCCACCCACGCTTTTATTCAAAACGGATACGCGCGGCGCCTCTCTCAAAAAGGCTCTCGCCTTCTGGGAGGAATCGGCGGGTTCGCTGTATGATTTCAAGCTCGCCGAACCCAACGGCTTTTACACCCGACATCTTACCTTTCGTCTCGGCAACCTCCTGCTCACCCATTGCGAGAGTGTTGGCCAGACGCTCAGCCGGTCCAGCTATCGGATCGCTGCGGACGGGTACGAACATTTCGAAGTGCAGTTCTTCCTCAGTGGATGGTGGCGACGACAGGACGGTCGTGCGGAAGCCGAGGCGGCGCCCGGAGATTTGATCGTTCATGATACAGCCCAGGCCCACGCCGGATCTGCGAGCGATTTTTCCAATATAACTCTCTTTGTCCCTCGTCCGATGCTGGCACGGTTGCTAAACCATCCCGACGAGCAGAACATGAAGGTTCTCGCAGCGCATCAGCCCATGGTGGTACTGCTTCGCAAACACATCGACAGTATCTTTCACGCACTTCCATTGCTGGATGAAAATCAGGCCGCAGCATTGGTTCAGCCGACGATCGAGCTCGTCGCTGCCACTCTCAATGGGGTGCCCAGAGAGGATTCGGCCAAGGGCATCGTTCATGTGCAGCGTGAGGAAATCCGCCGCCATATCCATGCGAAGCTGCTGAATCCGGAACTGTCGCCTGCCGGAATTGCGGTAGCCTTCGGTATATCGATACGCAAACTGACCTACCTCTTTTCCCACGAAGGCGGCGTGGCTTCCTATATTTTGAAACAGCGGCTGGAAATGGCACGCAAGGCGCTTCGCAATCCAGCGCACAGCTCCAGATCCATCGCCGATATTGGGCTGGAACACGGGTTCGTATACGCGCATAATTTTACGCGCGCGTTTCAGCGCGTTTACGGAATAAGCCCGCGCGAGATGCGCACCCTTGCGCAGAAAAGCGCGCTGGCGAGTCAGGGAAAACCACGAACCTGGTTCGATCACGCCTCGCGATGGGGTCGATGACCGCGCTCCACCTGCTGTCCGTTTTGCGTTTTATGATTGTTTTACCGGGTACCGTTTGCGCACGGGGATAGATTTTCCATGGCCGGTCCAAAAGCTCTTATATCCGCTCCGAAATTTTGATTGTCTTGCCGTGTCAGCGCACCCGCCAGTCGCCCCTCTTTAGGGCGCCGCCGGCAAAGAGCGGAGTTTTTAACCAGGCACGACACCGTCGCAAGCAACCGGATCCCACATCATGCGAATATTATTTCTGTGCGCCGTTCTCGCATTCCCCCCATCCGCGGCGATTGCGGCCGATGTTACCCTTGAAAATACCGCGCCGCCTACTGTCGCGGATCAGCCTGTCTTCACCTGGTCTGGAGCCTATTTCGGGCTTCATGCCAGCGGCGGTTGGACCAATGGTGAATTTTCTGGCCTCGGCATCACCGGATACGAAGACGCCAACGGCGGCCTCCTTGGCGCATTCGCGGGTTACAACTATCCGTTAGACAACAGCGTCGTTGCCGGTTTCGAAGGCGATATTGAACATCATTGGAATGAACAGAATGTCTTCGGCTGATTTCGGTACCGACTGGACGGGGTCGCTGCGCAGCCGCCTTGGTTACGCTTTCGAACACGCCCTCGTCTATGTGATGGCAGGATGGGCCGGAACGCGAGGTTATGTGGAAGTGCCGGGATTGGGGAAGGAGAAAAAGACATTCAGCGGTTACACGATCGGTGCGGGCTTGGACTACGCCTTCACCGACAAAATGTTCGGTCGCATCGAATACCGCTACAGTGATTATCGGGACAAGTATCTTCAGGGTATCAATGTCGATGTCGATCAACATGCGGTGAGGGTCGGTTTTGGGATACAGTTCTGACCAGTGCCGGCATTCTGGAGGGCGGAGCTTTTGCTGAATGGAATGCTCCGGTATTTGCCGATCGTAATAATGGCCGCTGTGATCAGCACTCTGTTGCCTGCTGCCGTGTCAGCACAGGTGCCTGTCATCACCCGGCATCCAGCCTCGGCTTCCGTTTCGGAAGGCCGAGATGCCATTTTCAGCATCGAAGTCCAGGACGTCGGAACCTCGATACAATGGCAGAAGGGCTATAGCCCGAGCGGGCCGTTTTCTAACGTCGCCAACGGCAACGGAACTGAGCTTCACCTGCCGAACGTCGGACTTCCCGACAGTGGCACCTATTATCGAGCAGCGGCAACACTGACGGGGAGCACGATTTATTCCGCTCCAGCTTCTTTGACGGTCCTATCCGCCCTCGCGCCGAGTGTCCAAACGGTAGACGTACCGGCGAACGGATATTACAAAGCCGGCCAAACATTGAATTTCCAAGTCAAAATGGACCAGAGCGTCTCAGTAACCGGTACGCCAGCTATTCAACTCATCGTCGGGGCGACCAGCCGGCAGGCCACTTATCAATCGGGTGGCGGCTCCAATGTCCTCATATTTTCATATACCGTGCAGGCCGGAGATCGGGACTTGGACGGAATTGTTCTTGGTGCATCCATCGCGTTAAATGGCGGCACCATTGCAAACTCCCTTGGCGATGCGGCCGAGCTTGCATTGAACAATGTCGGTCCGACGAGCCAGATACTTATAAACACAAATTCCCCAACGGTCGTCCTTTCCACGTCTTCTCCACCCGACCTCCCCATTCGCCGTATAACGGTTACGTTTTCGGAGCCTGTCACCGGGTTGACGCAGGTGGATTTCAATTTGATCCCGACGGGATCGGCTGTCGGCTCTGTAACAGGGCTTCAAACCGACGATAATATTACCTATGACGTTCTGGTCTTTTATAACTCCGGTACGGGTACTTTCAGTCTTCAGTTGCCGGCAAACGCGGCAGTCAACGTCACCGGTAATGGCAACCTCGCGTCCAATACACTGGTCTGGCGGGTAGGCTCTTCGGTAAATGCGGACTTGCAAGACATCAGGTCGAGCTCCGGCACTCTGACGCCAACCTTCTCCTCATCCATCACCTCCTATGTCGTGAACGTCGGAAACGATGTCGAGCGCGTTTCCCTGACATCGGTGCTTGTCGACGCGCGGGCGACTATAACGCTCAACGGCACAACTGTTCCAAATGGCACACCGAGCCCAGCCATCCAACTGGCCGTCGGTAACAACCCCGCCACAATAATCGTTACGGCCCAAGACGCACAGACTACAAACACATACCACGTCAACATCGTACGCGCTCAGTCTGGAAATGCCGGTCTGGTCGGCCTTGTTACATCGGCGGGCAGTCTCGAGCCGGCGTTTTCGCCGGGCACCACCAATTATGCGCTTTCTGTTCCTTTCGACACCGCCACCCTTCAGTTGATGCCAACAGCCGGTGACCCTGCTGCTACCATCATGATAAATGGCAATGCGATCGCATCGGGAAGCATGAGCCGGCCCATAGGGCTTGCAGTCGGCATAAACACTGTATCCGTGCTGGTGACGGCGCGAAATGGAGCGGCACGTTCCTACACGATATCCGCAAACCGGGCGGCGTTGGTTTTTCCCGATCCGACCATGGACCCCGAAGTTATAGGTCTGCTGAACGCACAGGCGAGCGCGGCAGAGCGTTTTGCCGAGGTTCAGATACGCAATTTCCAGAATAGGCTTGAGCAACTTCACGACGAGGGCGAGCGCAGACAGTCGAGTTTTGATATACGTTTCGGAGGACAGTCAACCCGAGCCGAAAACGTCTCGTCGGGGCCGCCCGAGCCAGCCTCGAATGGCACCGGCGTGGCGTTGCTTGGTTACGCAGCCGAAGATGGGCAGGAACTCGCCGGTGAAGTCATTGCAGGGAAGCAGCCCAAGTTCCCGGATGAAAACTTTGATCGCGCTCCCAGCCCATTCGCGGTCTGGACGAGCGGCTTCGTCAATTTCGGAGAGGCCAATGGAAGGACCGGTCTGGATTATATGTTCGTGGGAGTAAGCGCCGGCATTGACTATCGTTTCACGGAAGGATTCGTTGCGGGGCTGGGCGTTGGCTATGGACGTGACCGTACCGATCTTGGCGACAAGGGGACGCAAAGCCGGGCCAGTGCCTATAGCGCCGCTTTCTATAGCAGCTATAAACCCTTCGACAATTTGTTCATCGACGCACTTCTGGGTGGCAGTGTTCTGAATTTCAATTCGACGCGGTTCATCACGACTGACAGCAACCTTACAGATGGTGAACGAGACGGCAGCCAGCTATTCGGCTCATTGACGGTTGCTTATGAGTTCCGTCGCGAGGCATGGCTCGTATCACCCTACGGCGGAGTGGAAATGTCGCGGACGCAGCTTCATGGCTACTCGGAAGGAGGCGCCAGCATCTATCGCCTGACTTTCGGTGACCAGACGGTCGGCAATATAGCGGGAGTTCTGGGCCTGCGCGCCAATTACGCGTTGGACTACCAATGGGGTCGACTGACACCAGGCCTTAGAGCTGAATATACGTATGACTTCAACGACTCCAGCCACGCCACGATGGGGTACACCGTGGCTGGTGGACTTCCCTACGCACTCGATTTAGAGGGCGAAAACTCCGGTTATGGGGCCATCGGACTTACACTTGACGCACGTTTCAACAATGCTTGGTCGGTCGGGCTGGAATACCGAACGGGGTTTGGTGGCTCCGCAGCGAGCGACCCTGTGGTCAACATCAGGATAGGTGCCACGTTTTAAAACTGGCAGGGCAAGAAACAGCGCCAGCGCTGCCTGAACCGGCGCAACGACCGCCACGAAGGAAAGCGTATTGACGAGCGCTGTCAAAAACACAGCGTCGCGCGCCAGAATGACGATCTGGTTCTCGCCCCAGGTGAAGCTTTTTAGTCCCGCATCCCCTCCAGATGGGGATAGTCGGGGTTGTTGCGGGTGAAATTGCGAATTCGCCGATAGGAGATGGCGCCGTCTGCACGCTGCTTGAGGCTCCCATCCGCCTCCCTTTCCGGCTCGAGCGTCAGCACGCCGATATCCAGCAGCCGGGTATAGTTTTCAACGCCGACAAACTCGGTCGGATTGGGAGATGTCAGCCGCTGGTTGGTGAAGGAAAAACCGAGCTCAGATCGGTCCGGATGGGCAGAATGACATGACCACAACAATCACAAGCGCTGGAGACAGGCCGCAGCATAATTGCTACTAGATCAGCGACGGCAAGCTAACTGGCCGCAGTGTGTCCAGAAATCAGTTGCTTCCAAGTCGACAGGAACACGATTGCAATTGAGCCAATCAGAATGCCAATGATTGCCTGGGCAAAAGAAGTGGCTAGCCAATTGGTGATTTGCGGGAAAACTACCAGGGTTTGTTCGACACTGGATGCAAACGTTTCGATCAGATGCTCTGGTTGATGCAATCCCAGCCCGGCCAGGCTATGCACGATAATGCTTCCGCCCACCCACAGCATCGCCGCCGTTCCGACAATTGCAAGCGCCTTCAAAAGGGCAGGCACTCCCTTGACGAGGCCCGCACCGACTGTCCTTGTTAAAGCGCCACCTGCCTTTGAGAGGTGCAATCCCACATCATCTGCTTTGACGATGAGCGCCACGACACCATACACCGCAGCGGTGATCAGGATCCCGACGGCCGCCAGCACCCCGGCTTGCGAATAGATGCTCAATGTCGAAACGCCGGCAAGCGTAAGAGCCATGATCTCGGCCGAGAGGATAAAATCGGTGCGGATCGCGCCGGAAACTTTGCGGCTTTCCAGATCCGTCGCGTCGAGCGTCGTATCCTGAACCGGACCGTGCTTTGAGGCGTGAGGGAAGAAGGCCTCGTGAAGCTTCTCCGCGCCTTCAAAGCACAGGTATATGCCGCCGATCATCAGCAGTGGCGTGATGAGCCAAGGCGCGAAATATCCAAGCACAAGGCAGATCGGCAGAAGGAAGATCAGCTTGTTTTTCAGCGATCCGAGCGCAATCTTTCCGATGATCGGAAGTTCCCGCGCGGGAGCCAGGCCGACAACATATGTCGGAGTAACGGCAGTATCGTCGATCACGACGCCCGCCGCCTTCACGCTGGCTTTCGCTGTCTGTCCTGCTACGTCGTCCAACGACGCAGCGGCCGCCTTCGCGATAGCTGCAACGTCATCAAGCAATGCGATCAGTCCAGTAGCCAAATCCAACTCCTTTACGGCTTTAGTGCGATCCGTGATTTTAGGCAGTGCACTCGATGGTCGGCGAGAGATGCGATATCACACTACAGCCACCCCGATTTTTTGAAACGGTAATACAGGAAAGCGCAAAATGTGAGAATGACAGCGATTACGGCATAATAGCCGTATTCCGATTTCAGCTCCGGCATATGCTCAAAGTTCATTCCGTAAATTCCGGCGATTGCCGTAGGTACGGCAAGAATCGCGGCCCAAGCCGCGAGTTGGCGGGTGATCGTGCCTTGGCGCTGCTGTTCCAGAAGGTTTGAAGCTTCGAACACGGAGGTGATGACTTCTCGCAAGCCCGACATCATGAACTCGACGCGCCGCACGTGGTCGAGGACATCCCGGAAATAGGCTTTGGCATTGTCGTCGATACAGGGCAGTTCCAGGTTTGTCAGCTTGCCTATGACTTCGGCCATCGGACCGAGGATGCGCTGAAAGCGGATGACCTGTCGGCGCATACGGAAAAGTCGCCTGATCTGCTCGCGCTCGAGAAACGAGATCAGCATATGCTTTTCCATCTCAAGTACCTTGTCCTCCAGCGTTTCCACCATCGGAAGATAGCCGTCTACGACGAAGTCGATGATCCCGTGCAGGACATAGTCCGGTCCATGGTCCAGCAGTTTTGGAGAATGCTCGAGCTGTTCCCGTAATTCCTTGTGAGAGCGTGCCGAACCATGCCGGACTGAGATCACATGGTGCCGCCCCACAAAAATACAGGTTTCGCCATAAGCAATCTTGTCTCCTTCGAGATGAGCGGTCTTGATAATGACGAAGAGCTGGTCGCCATAGACTTCGACTTTCGGCACCTGTTTGCCGTTCAGGGCGTCTTCTACGGCCAACGGATGCAGATCGAACATCGACTTCAGACTCGCCATTTCCGCGGCTGTCGGCTCTGTAATGCCGATCCAGGCAAATTCGCCGTCGGTCTGTTGAAACGGATCGCCCGTCAAGGGGAGTTCTTCGGTGCGTTTGCCGAGCCGATAGATGTAAGACGCAATAACTGTCATGAAAACCGCTCTCAGTGGCAACGGCTTGTGATGTGGCATCCAGCCACAGCCGTGGCAAGAGGTAGCAATGTCTAAATGCGAGGATCGTCAGTCCCGCCGCTATTTAGGCCTGTCGGAAGCTACGAACAGCTTCGGCCGACAGCGGGTTCGAGCGGCGCCCGGCGATACGTGCGTCCCGACGATGCCCACGCGACAGGGATTCCATAACTCTGTCTTCGGTCGAACAGACCAGGGACTCCAAGCCGAGAAGATTGCCGTATTCGTCTTCAGCCAACGAGCAGCGGATTCCAACGCGATTGCAGACGTAGTTCTCAACAACCAAGTCGACGTCCGCTCTTGCCGTTCGCTTCCCCGGCGGGACGAGTTCTGAAGGATTTTGCCCATCGCCTCTGCGTCGTCCGTCGTGGCGGTGTGGATTCTCATCTCAGTCGGAAGGATCCTTGCGAAGCGAGCCTAGATCCGTCGAACGTTTTCCTCCTTCGACTTCCCGGTCTTTCGGTCTTGACCGACTTCGTAGGAAGCGTTCTGGCCTTCGCGTAGCAGCGTGGAACCCTGCACGGCGCTCAGGTGGACGAACACATCCTGTCCGCCGTTCTCCGGCGTGATGAATCCGAAGCTCTTGTCCGAGGAAATTGGTAGGCTATCACAACGTCGCCGCCCATTCAGCCACATGATCTGCAGCGGTCGAGATATGCTCCGCGGCTGTGCGTCCCGACACGGCTTTTCGCGGCCGGAAATCATGGTCTCCGTCGTCCAGCCAGAGAATTTCTATCTTGTCGGAGAGCTTGTAGCTGGGAACTTCCTCCCGCGATCCGAAAAGGTCCCGAGTTCCCTGACAGATTAAGGTAGGCGTCCTCATGTCCTCGAGATGAGCGGTCCGCAAATTGTTGGGCTTTCTAATTGGATGGAATGGATATCCGAGACAAAGCAGCCCGGAAATCTTACCCGCATCGCGAAGATCATCCGCGATCATGCTAGCCACACGGCCGCCCATGGATTTGCCTCCTATGACAACTCTTCCCATCGAGCCGAGCTCGTCGATCACGGCTTCAAATTCTTGCTTGAGGACCTCTGCGCGGGGCGGTGGCGCACGCTTTTCCGAAGACCGTCGAGCCGCCATGTAATCGAATTCGAACCGGACGATCCGCAAGCCTTTGTCGGACAGCGCCGCGGACACGGTTTTCATCCACGTCGTGTCCATCGCGCCACCCGCTCCATGGGCGAGAACGACCGTGACGTGGGCATCTTCGGGGCCGGTGACGAGGAAGTCATGAGGCATTCGAGGTTCTCCTGGTTCATGGCATTGTTATCCGCAGTGCGGGACAATCGTCACCATCGGTAACTTCCCTGGCGCTTACAGGGGCCGTTTTTGGAGAATATTCCCCAAGTGCATCTTGCCGCGCGACGCCGCTGCCCCGTTAGAAATGCGACACTGGCTCCGGCAATCAGCCCCCGACCGGACCGGCTGAGCCGGGTTGCAAGGGCAGGAAGGGGCAGGTGATGACTCCCCCTTTGGCTTTAGCTTCCTCAGTCGTCACGACTGCATTGCGGCATAGGGTGACAATCGAGGAAGTAACCACGCTGCCGTATGAGGCATTGACTTGCGCGGTCTTTTTGACAAACCGCGCTTTTCTATCTGAGTATCCTCACAGCCATTTACCGGTCCACGACTGCGCGGAACGTGATTTCAACGAGCTGCTGTGGAAAGGCGAGCCGCGTAACACCAATGATATTGCTCGCAAGCTGAGGAAGATCGGAGCCGTAGACTTTTTTTCGGATTTCCGCGGCCGGGCCGAAGGCGGCATCGACGTCCAGTACGTAAAGTGTCTCTTCAACCACGTCATCGAAGGTCGCGCCGAATTGTTGTAGGAGGACCTTGGCGTTCTGGTAGGTTTGACGAATTTGAGCTTCCATGGTCTCGAACGAAGCTGGCTTTCCAGCGGCGTCGATTTCGGCGGGGGCGGCCAGATTACCCTGGCTGTCATGGCTAAGCTGCCCAGAGATGTAAATCGTATCCTTAACCTTGACCGCTTGTGCGTAGCCAAATGCTTTTTCCCAGGCCACGCCGTGGTTTGCGGATTCAACGCGTAGGGTGTTTGTTTCGTTCGTCATCTTGAACTCCTTCGAGAAATGTTTGGAGCCCGAAACTGAACGAGTTTGACTGCGCCGTGAATTGCAATAAATCTAACGAGTGTGTTGCGTTTAGCGCAATGCGTTGCTTTCAATCTTACGGCGTCCGTCCGATAACCAATTGTTATCATTGGCATGTCGCACTTCGAAATAGAATGTACCCCGTTACACACAATGTCACAGCAAATTAGAGATGAAACAAAGTAATCAATTCAGAAACGCGACACCACAATATCGATCATTACATAATTTTCAAGATTTTATATTCAGGCATTCTCTGAGGTGAACCGCCGTCCGGGTGGAGCTGGTCAGGGTTGCGCAGCCCGGTCGGCGGCGGATGGCTCGACAAACTGGATAAACTTTAGCTTTGACAGCCCGATCACTCCGCCGCCTTCAACCGCGCAAGGGCGTTCTGCCGCTTCGCGATGACTGCGGGATCCTTGGTAAAATCGGTCTTTCTGCCAGGCTTGGTTCCGC
>NZ_LMVK01000023.1 GCF_001541315.1 Agrobacterium tumefaciens str. B6
GCCATGGTGTTCCAGTCCTATGCGCTTTATCCGCATATGAGCGTCAGGAACAACATCGCCTTCCCGCTGAAGATGGCCAAGCTCGACAAGGCGGTGATCGACAGGAAGGTCGACGATGCCGCCCGTATCCTCAACCTCACCGATTATCTCGAACGCCGGCCCTCGCAGCTGTCAGGCGGCCAGCGCCAGCGCGTCGCCATCGGCCGCGCCATCGTGCGCGAACCGAAAGCCTTCCTGTTCGACGAGCCGCTCTCCAACCTCGATGCGGCGCTGCGCGGCACCATGCGGCTGGAAATCTCCGAGCTGCACAACACGCTGAAGACGACGATGATCTACGTCACCCATGATCAGGTGGAAGCCATGACCATGGCCGACAAGATCGTGGTGCTGAACCGCGGCAATATCGAGCAGGTCGGTTCGCCGATGGAGCTCTACAAGACACCGCGCAACCTCTTCGTCGCCGGCTTCATCGGCTCGCCGCGCATGAACCTGGTGACCGGCGATTACGCCCGGCAAAAGGGGGCGACCCCCGCCGGCGTGCGGCCCGAGCACCTGACGCTGTCGAAAGAAACCGGCCTGTGGCAGGGCAAGGTCACGGTTGCCGAACATCTCGGCTCCGACCCCTTCCTCCACCTCGACGTCCCCGGCATCGGCCCCATCACCGCCAGAACCGACGGTGAATTCGAATGCAAACACGGCGATACCGTCTTCATCACACCAGATGATGCCAAAATCCACAGGTTCGATGACAAGGGCATCGCGATATGACGCCTTAAGTTCAGGCCTCGTCGATCCTGACACCGTTTCGGTCAAAAACATGAAGCCGTTCCTGCGGGAAACCGACCCGCATGGACTTGCCCGGCTGCAACAGCGCCCGATCAGACGAAAACAGCTTGAAGGGCAATCCATGCACGGTTAGGTGCAGGATGATGCCGAGACCCGTCGGCTCGACGAGATCGACGGTCGCCTCGACAGCACCATCCGCAGGCGAGACGGTGACATGTTCCGGCCGGATACCGAGTGTGACCGGCTCACCATCGGCAAGCTTCACGTCGCGGCCGAGTTCGAGGCGTGTGCCATCGCCGAGCACGACGAAACTACGGTCATTCTCCCGCCCGAGCCGTCCTTCCAGAAAATTCATGCCCGGCGAACCGATAAATCCAGCGACGAACAGATTGGCTGGGCGATCGTAAAGATCGAGCGGTGCGCCGATCTGCTGCACATGGCCGGCATTCATCGCGACGATACGGGATGCTAGCGTCATCGCCTCGATCTGGTCATGGGTGACATAAACCGAGGTAGCGCCGAGATCAGCATGCATGCGCTTGATTTCGGCCCGCATCTGCTCGCGAAGCCGTGCATCAAGGTTGGAGAGCGGCTCATCGAACAGAAATGCCTTAGGCTGGCGCACGATGGCCCGGCCCATGGCGACGCGCTGGCGCTGGCCGCCGGAAAGCGCCTTCGGACGGCGTGCCAGATAGGGATCGAGACCGAGTTTCGCCGAAGCACCAGCCACGGCCGCCGCGATTGTTTCCTTGGGGCTGCGGCGCAGGCGCAGGCTGTAGCTCATATTGTCGGCGACGCTCATATGCGGATAAAGCGCATAGGACTGGAACACCATGGCGATATCCCGGTCCTTCGGCTTGCGGTCGTTGACGCGCTCACCGTCGATGGTCAATTCACCCGCTGAAATCTCCTCCAGACCGGCGATCATTCGCAGCAGTGTCGATTTTCCGCAGCCGGATGGGCCGACGAGGACGATGAATTCGCCGTCCTCGATCTTCAGATCGACCCCGTGCAGGACCGCAAGGTCGCCATAGGTCTTGCCGACATTCTTCAGCTCGATGGAAGCCATGGGATTATCCTTTCACCGCGCCGGCCGTCAGGCCCTGCACGAGATAACGTTGAATGAGCAGGAAGAAGAGACAGGCCGGAATGAGCGCCAGAACGCCCGCCGCCATCATCTGCCCGAAATCGACGGAAAACTTCGATACGAAGGTCAACAGCCCGACCGGGAAAGTGGCGCTCTGATTGCCGGAAATCAGCATCAGCGCAAACAGAAGCTCGCTCCAGGCGGCGGTGAAGACGAAGCCCAGCGTCGCAGCGATGCCCGGCAATGTCAGCGGCAGGATAATCTGGCGGAATGCCGTGAAGCGGCTTGCCCCGTCGATCATCGCCGCCTCTTCCAGATCCTTCGGAATGCCGTCGAAGAATGACTGCATGAGGAAAGTGGCAAACGGCACGTTGAAGGCGGTGTAGACGATGACGAGACCCGTCAGGCTGTTGGTGAGGCCGAGCGGCGACAGCATCTTGAAGATCGGCGCGACCAGCATGACCAGCGGAAACATCTGGGTAATCAGCATCAGCGCCACGATCCAGTATTTGCCCTTGAAGCGGAACCGCGACAGCGCATAACCGGACAGTGACGAGAGCACCGTAACGGCAAGTGCCGTGGAGCCGGCAACGATGACGCTGTTCTTAAAAAATGTCGGGAAGGCACTGTTTTCTATGACATATCGATAATGATCGAGCGTCGCGTGAGACGGCCACATCCGCACACCTTCGCTATAAAGCAGGTCGTTCGGCGTGACCGAGACCTTGAGCAGCCAGAACAGCGGAAACAGCGCAAAGACGATATAGGCGAGGATCGCCAGGCGATGGGCAAGGGTGAGGAATATCCTTGATGTCATCGGTCAGTCCTTCTCGATAAGGCGTTGGCGCAGGAGCACGATGAGCATGGAATAGGCCAGAAGCAGCACCAGAAGCACCAGCGCGATGGCCGAGGCATAACCGAAATCGAGCCGCCGGAACGCCTGCGTGAAGATGTAACTGGCGACAATCTGGGTGCGGTCTGCCGGTCCGCCATTGGTCATGACGATGATGAGATCGGCGAAATTGGCGATCCAGACGGTACGCAGCAAAACTGTGATGGCGATAGTGGGCGCCAGAAACGGCAGCGTAATCGAGGTGAAACGCTGCAACGGGTTTGCCCCGTCGATGGAAGCGGCCTCATAAAGATCGCGCGGGATGGCCTGAAGTGCGGCGAGCAGGGTGATCGCGAAAAAGGGAATGCCCCACCAGACATTGGCGATGATCGGCCCCCACATGGCGAGATGCGGATCGGCGAGAATATTGTTCGGCGCGGAGAGAAGCCCGAGCGAGACCATCCAGTGCGGCAGCGGCCCGATGACGGGGTTGAACAGCCACGCCCAGTTGAGACCAGCGAGGAACGTTGGCACGGCCCATGGCAGGAACACCAACGCCTGCGCCAGCCCCCTGCCCGCGAAAGGCTTGTCCAGCAGCAGCGCCAGAATGAGGCCGAAGAAGAATTGCAGGAACACCGAAGCACCGGTCCACCACAGCGTATTTTTCAAGGCCCGGTAAAAGGCCGCATCCTGCGACAGCGCCTCCAGATGTTTCAGGCCAACGAAACCACCGGAAAACGGATTGAGCAGCTGCACATCGCGAAACGCATAGGACAGGCCGAGCACCAGCGGCACCAGCATGACGGCGACGATGAGCACAAGCACGGGCGCACTGTAGAGCCAGGGTTCGGCCCAGTCGGCAAACCTTCGCATCGCTGGTTTGCCAGCCGGTTTGCGCGCGGCCACCGGCCCGGCGCCATGGGCATAGGACATTGTATCGCTCCCTGATCGGACGACGGAACGGACATGTTCCCACCCCCGCGCCGGCCGACCCGAAAATTTCAAGAATAGCCCCGCCGCAGCGAAGGCCCGGCAAGACCGCCGCACGGGCATAAACGCCCGCGCGGCCGACCCGTATCGTTACTTGGAGGCCAGGAACTTCTGCTGCGCCTTGGTCATGTAATCAGCCCATTGCTTGGCGAGGTCTTCCGGCGTGATATCGCCGAGCAGCGCTTCCTGCGATGTCTTGATGACAAGCGAATCCTTGAAGAAGGCGAATTCCTCAAGATAGGTCGGCATCGTCGTGGGTACGGCGTTCTTGTCCGCCAGCTCATCGAACCAGCCTTTGAACTGCTCGCTGGCATAGAAGGGGTCCTTCTCCGCCGACTTGTGCACCGGCAGCGCCCCCGTCTTCTTGTTCCACTCGATATTGCCTTCCGGCCCTTCCAGCGTCTCGACCAGCTTCCACGAGAGGTCCTTGTTGGCGGAGGCCGACATGATCGACCAGCCGGCGAAACCGATGGTCGGGAAGGTCTTGCCGTCAGGTCCCTTCGGCATGGTCATGACACCGAAATCTTCCGGCTTCATGCGCTGGGCAATGGCGATAAGGGCATCCGGATCCTGATCGAGGAAGGCGCAGGTACCGGAATAAAAGCCCGCGACGATCTCGTTGAAGCCCCAGTTGACGCTGTCCTTCGGTGCCAACCCGTTCTTGTAGAGATCGATCACGTAGGTCAGGCCCTTCACCCAGCCGGGGCTGTCAAAGGTGGATGCGCCGTCCTTGGTGAAGAACTCGTTCGAACCCGCCATGGATGCGCCGAACATGACCCAGCCGTTAAGGCCACCCGGTCCGCCGCGAAGGCAATAGCCGTATTTGCCGGGAAGTGCCGCGACCTTCTTGGAGGCATCGGCAAACTCGTCGAGCGTCTTCGGCGGTTCCTTCACGCCGGCCTGTTCCAGCAGTTTCTTGTTGTAGAACATTGCCCGGAGATAAAAGCCGTAAGGCAGCATATAGGCCGTATTCTTCACGTCGCGGCCGAGTTCCAGCGTGCGCTCGCTCAGACCCTTGGTGTGTTCCCACTTGGCAAGATAAGGTTCCAGGCTCTCGAGCATGCCGTTATTGGCATAAAGCGAAAGCCAGGTGTCGGGCATTTCCATCACATCAGGCACATCGCCGGCGGAGACCATCGTGGCGAATTTCTGGAAGGCCTCGCTCCAGGGCAGCGAGATGATCTCCACCTTGGTGCCGGGATTGGCGCTTTCGAACTTCGAAACGATGCCCTTCAGCGTTTCCGTCCGTTCGGGACTTGTAATGACTTCGACCAGTTTCAAGGTCGTGTCCGCCAGCGCCGTTCCGGTCATCAGGGCGGTGAAGATTGCTGCTGCTACCAGTTTTTTCATGTCGTTCTCCCCTTTTTTGTCGTCAGTTTTAAAACGCGTCAGGCGGCCGTGGCCGCCTTGATCGCGGGTTCGAGATCGTTCCAGAGCGCTTCCGTGCCCTCCAGTCCGACATGCAGGCGCACCGAACGCGCGCTGATGCCGAACGTGTGCGCGGAGTTTGGCTGCGCCTTCTGTTCAAGCACCACTTCACCCGGGACGATCAGGCTTTCATGCCCACCCCAGGAAACACCCAGTTTGAAAAGTTTGAGGCGGTCGGCAAAAGCGCGCACATCCACCCCTTCCTTGAAAATGAAGGAAAACAGGCCAGACGTACCGTTGAGGCCGGGCGGCAGGCGGTTCGCCAATCCCGGATGGCAAACCTTTTCCACCACATCGAGCGCCTGCAGGCGGCTGGCAATATCCAACGCCGATGCCTGATGCGCCCTCATGCGCAGCGGCAGGGTGCGCAAGCCGCGGATCAGCAACCACGCATCGAAGGGCGACATCTTGCCACCGAGATAGGGATAGGTTTCCGCCCGGATACGGTCGATCATCGCCTTGGAACCGGCAACCACGCCGGAGACCACATCGCTGTGCCCGCCGAGATATTTTGACGCCGAATGCACGACAAGATCGACACCGAGCGAGATCGGCTGCTGGAAGACAGGGCTTGCCCAGGAATTGTCGATGACGGTGACGGCGCCATGGCGCTTGCCAATCGCGGCGAGCGCACCGACATCATGGGCCTCCATCACCCAGCTGGTGGGGCTTTCCATGTAGAACAGCTTCGCGCCCGGCATAGCCTTTTCAACCGCCGCCTCGTCGCGGCCGTCGACATAGACCACCTCGATATTCATGCGCTGCATAAAGGTGCCAAACAGGCGGAACGCATCGGGATAGACATGGCGCACCGCGACGATGCGGTCGCCCGGCGAAACGAAGGAGAGAACGGTGGACGAAATGGCGGACATGCCGCTGGCAAAACCCAGCGCATCTTCTGCGCCCTCCAGCTTTGCCAGCATCTCTTCGAACATCCGCACGGTCGGGTTCAACCCTCGCGTATAGACCGGCCGCACCTTTTCGCCGCGATAGGTGGAAACCATTTCGTCGTAGCTGGAAAAGGTGAAAAGCGAGGTCTGCACAAGTGGCGGCACCACGGCTTCGAAAGCGTGGGCCTCGTCATGGGCGACGATCAGGGAGGCGGGATCGAAGAGATCGTTGCCTTGGTTCATTTCGACATGTCCTTGATATCCTCCTCGACGACAGCGAGGATTTTCAGTGTTTCTTCACGGGCGGTCTCCGCATCGCCGGCGGCGATGGCGTTGAACAGCGTGCGGTGAAAGGGGAAGGAGCGGCTTGCAAAGTCCGGCCGGTCGAAAGGCTTCAGCCAGAAACGTTCGAAACCTTCGCGCATCTGCTCCAGCAGCTGCTTGAACAGCGAATTATGCGTGGCGTCATAGATGGAGAGGTGGAAGGCAAGGTCGGCCTTGCCGGACGTGCCTTCAGCCAGATGCACCCGCTCCATCTCATCGAGCCGCGCTTCCATCGTGACAATATCTTCCGCCGTGCGGCGGCGCGCCGCCGCCATGGACGCTTCCACTTCGATGCCACGCCGCACCTCCAGCGTCATCAAAAGCGCATCGCGCAGGCTTTCGGCATCGATGGAAATCGGCATATGCACGGTGGCAGCGGAAATCGGCTTCAGCAGATAATTGCCACTGCCCTTGCGGCTGTCGATGACACCCAGCGCCTGAAACTTGCGGATGACTTCGCGGATGGTGGATCGGCCCACGCCCAGCGCCGCCATCAGTTCCCGCTCCGCCGGCAGCCGGTCTCCCGCCTTCAGCCCTGCCCGCTCCACATAGTCGGAAAGAGCGGCCTCGACCTGGCGCACGCGGTCGCTCGGCGGAATCGGCTGCATGAGTTCCCGGCTGGATCTGTCCAAGACGCACCCTCCAAATTGGTCTGACATCTTACCATTTCAAAGGGTGGATGGATTGTCAACCGGCAAGGACGGATGCTGGTGGAGCCACTCCTTCACGATGTCCTGTTGTGCCTCCGAAATGGCACAGAATACCTGAAACGATTCAGGTCGCCGTGCGTGATTACGTGGGTTGACGTTGCGGTAAAAAAGTACCGCGCAACCGCCCGATACGGGAATAGATCGAGACCGAAAGTGACTGGAGTTAAGAGCTTAGCGCACCGAATCTCGGCGACTGACGGCCGCCGGCTAAGCCACCGTAGCGCGGGCTACCCCACGCGCCAATGCATCGGCATGCTCATTGCCGACAGTGCCGGAGTGCCCTTTGCACCATTCCACGACCACATGGGGATGCCGCTCCAGCAGGTTGTCGAGCTGCTGCCAGATTTCCCTGTCGGGGATCGATCTTCGGCGGGTGCGCTGGTTAGGCGTGATCCGCTTCCAGCCATTGGTGCGCCAGATGGCCCTATATCGGCGGCAGCCTTCAATGACATGAACAGCGTCCGTCCAGAGCGTGACTGCCCGCGTTGGCGCCTCGGCGGCGATCCAGGACATTGCGTTCAGGACAGCGAGGACCTCGAACGTATTGTTCGATGCGCCAACCGTCTTGCCCGAGGCGGAATGGACTTGAAGGCCTGCTTCATGAACGACGAACGCCCATCCTCCGGATCGGGAGGCATTATCGAAGGAGCCGTCGGTGAAGATGTGAAGCGCATCAGCCATGAAGATGGTGTGTAGCACCGATATGGAAATCGCTAAAGGAGCAGTTCCAGGGCCATCGCGAAGGGATTGTCGCTCTGATGCTGTCCCGCCTTCTCGCTCCACAGCAGGCCGCATATTTGCGCCAGCAAGTGGGCGTGACAACCGTGCATTCATCTACTATCGAATTCATTCCCAAGGTCAGGAATCGACGGAGATGGAAATGCCTCTCGTGACTATTCAGCGTGTTTTGGAGCCAGCGGAAGAGGATCGAAAGGCCATCCTCGAGCCTCTTCTTGCTTACAATCTCGCAAAAGCGGGAGATGAAAATTACAAGCCGCTGGCGCTCTTGCTCCGCGATAACGAAAATGAAGTTCGCGGCGGCTTGTGGGCGAAGCTCTATTACGACTGGCTTTTCATCGAGCTGCTGTTCGTTCCGGAAGCCATGCGTGGCGAAAATCTCGGATCAAGGTTACTTCGAGATGCGGAAGACTGGGCAAAAGGTGAAGGTTGCAAAGGGACCTGGCTCGATACCTTCGCATTTCAGGCTCCCGAATTTTACAAGAAGCAAGGCTACGAGGTCTTTGGCACCATTGAGAACTATCCCGGGCCGCACAGCCGGTTTTTCCTGCGCAAGGTTTTTTGATGACGCAGCGAAATCTCGACGGCTTCTGCGCCTGCGGTCGAACTGCATAAATATCTGCAGGGGCAAACCACAAAAAGCAGAGAGGGCGGCGCAGGCCACCCTCCCCAGCTCATAGCGAAACTGCCCGTTTTACTGGCTGAGAACGGCCGCCGTAATCGTCTCGATATTGTGGTTGATCATGTCGATATAGGTGGCAGCCGGGCCGTCGGCGGTCGAAAGCGCGTCGGAATAAAGCGTGCCGCCAACCTTGAGGCCAGTTTCGCTGGCGATCTGGTCTATCAGCCGCTTGTCGGTGATGTTTTCGACGAAGATTGCCGAAGCCTTGTCGTGCTTCACCTGATCCACCAGCTTGGCGACATCGGCGGCTGAAGCTTCGGATTCCGTCGATACGCCCTCGGGCGCGAGGAAGTTCAGGCCATAGGCATGCTCAAAATAACCGAAAGCGTCATGCGAGGTGATGATGACACGCTTTTCCGGCGGGATGGCGGCGATCTCGGTCTTCACCTTCTCGTTCAGAGCGGCAAGCTTGGCGATATAGGCATCCGAATTGGCGGTGTACGGGGCGCAACCGGCCTTGTCGACCTCGCAAAAGGCGCCGGCAATGTTCTTCACGTAGATTTCGGCGTTCTTGATCGACTGCCAGGCATGCGGGTCGAACTCGCCGTGATGGTGGTGTCCCTCATGGCCGTGATCGTGATCATGGGCCTCGGCCGCCTCGTGCTTGTGGCCGGCTTCTTCTGCCTTGTGATCGTGACCTTCCTCTTCTTCCGCTTCCGGATGGGCGTGACCGGCCGGCTCTTCGGAAAGCTTGAGCGGCTCCACACCCTTCGTCAGTTCCACCACCGGCGCCTTTGTGCCGCTTGTGTCGATCAGCCGCTTCAGGAAGCCTTCGAATTCCAGACCATTGACCAGCACCACATCCGCCTTGCTGACGGCGACGGCATCGGCCGGGCGCGGCTCATAGACATGGGCATCGCCATCCGGCCCGACCAGCGTGGTGATTTCGACACGGTCACCGCCAACGGTTTTGGCGAAATCGGCAATGATCGAGAAGCTCGCCACGACCTTGAGTTCGGCGGCGGACGCCTGCGCCATCAGAACCGGGGAGAGGGAAAGAAGGCTGACGCCCGTTGCTAGACGGAGGGTTTTGAACATGAAGGTTCTCCTTTTTTCGAACGCTGTTTTCAGGCCGCTCTGTGACGGCCGGAACCGAGAAGATCGCTGAGCACGCCGCGCGTGCCGACGAGGATGGAGAGCGCATAGATGACGCCCGCGGAAAGGATGATCGCCGGGCCTGATGGCAGCGACGCGTGATAGGACAAAAGCAGGCCCGCAAAGCAGGAAACCATGCCGATGCCGATGGAGATGAAGCACATGGGCGCGACGCGATTGGACCAGAAGCGGCTGGCGGCGGCGGGCAGCATCATCAGGCCGACCGACAGCAGCGTTCCCAGCGCCTGGAAGCCGCCGACCAGATTGAGCACGACGATGGCGAGGAAGAGGAAATGCACCGGGCTGCCCCAGTTGCTGACCGAACGCAGGAACAGGGGATCGAGGCATTCCGCCAGCAGCGCCCGCCAGAAGGTGATCATCACCAGAAGCGTCCCGATGCAGATGCCGCCGATCAGGCCGAGCGCCTCATTGTTCAGCGCCAGCACAGTGCCGAACAGCACATGCATGAGATCGACGCTCGAACCGCGCCACGATACAAGCAGCACGCCGAGCGCCAGTGAAATGAGATAGAAGGCGGCAAGCGAGGCGTCTTCCTTCTGGATAGTGAAGCGCGACACAGCACCCGCGCCCAGCGCGACCAGTAGGCCGACGGCCAGCCCGCCGATGGTCATGGGCAGGATTTCCAGCCCGTAGAACAGAAACCCGACCGCCGCCCCCGGCAGGATGGCGTGGGACATGGCGTCGCCTGTCAGGCTCATGCGGCGCAGCATCAGAAACACCCCGACCGGGCCGCAGCTGATGGCAAGGATCAAGGCACCGGCAAGCGCGCGCTGCATGAAGACATACTGGACGAAGGGTTGGATGAAGATATCAGCCATGGGCATTCAAATTCGCGTGTGAGTGGGCATGGGAATGGACGGATGCCGTTTGCGGACTTGCCCCGACTATTTGGGCCGACGGCTCGTCGGCCGGCTCACACCAGGGTGCATTTTCCTCCCATGCCTCGTGGAAATGCCGCGCCTGCCGGATGTTCTCCGCCTTGAGGACATCAGCTGTCGTGCCCAGACCGACGAGCTTCCGGGCAAGGAACAGGGTCTGAGGAAAGTGCTGCCGCACCAATTGATGGTCATGAAGGACGGCCAGAACCGTGCGCCCCTCCGCCACCCATGATTTGATCAGCACCATAAGGTCGGCAACGGTGCGCTCGTCGACGGCGTTGAAGGGCTCGTCGAGCAGGATCAGCTGCGCATCCTGCAGCATGGCGCGGGCAAACAAAGCGCGCTGCATCTGGCCGCCGGACAACGAGTCGATATTGCGCCTCTCAAAACCGGAAAGCCCGACCGCTTCCATGACGCGGCCCATCGCCGCCCGGTCTGCGGGACGGTGGCGGCCGAGCAGGCCGCGTTTCGGCCAGAGACCAAGTGCCACCAGATCCCGCACCTGCGCCGGAAAGGAACGGTCGAGTTCCGATTGCTGTGGCAGATAGGCGACGGAAATACCTGAACTCACCCGGCACTCGCCGCCGAGCGGCTTCAGAATGCCGGCAATGCCTTTCATCAGCGTCGATTTTCCAGAACCATTGGCGCCGACCACCGCAGTGAGCGAGCCTTTGGCGATATCGCCATTCAGATGATGCACCGCCGCGCGGCCGGCATATCCAAGTGTCAGGTTTTTGAAGGCAAGGCACGGATCGTTCATCGATCCCTCCGGGGCAGGATGTCATTCGATGACCCCTAATATGTAATGTTATTACATTCGTCAAACGAATATGTAATGAAATAACATTAACTCTTGGAAAGATGACGTTGCGCTCTGCGCAAGCCACAGACCACCTCGCGTTGCGGGAGGTTTTTTTCTGTCGCCCGTTGACACGCAGTCAATATGTAATGTTATTACGTTACAGAATACGGACGGGGCAGCATTGAACCCGTCGTTTCCAGATCGTCCGCGTGTCCGCCGTGAGGTCCACGCGAGCGTTGCTAAAGAACGAGGTCCACATGTCAAAAAAACTTCCCGTCACCGTGCTTTCCGGCTTTCTGGGCGCCGGCAAGACGACGCTTCTCAATCATATTCTCGCCAATCGCGATGGTCTGCGCGTCGCGTTGATCGTCAATGACATGAGCGAGATCAATATCGACGCCGCGCTGGTGCGCGATGGCGGCGCCAATCTCTCCCGTACGGAAGAGCAGTTGGTGGAAATGACCAATGGCTGCATCTGTTGCACGCTGCGCGACGACCTGTTGACCGAGGTGCGGGCGCTGGCCGAACAGGGCCGTTTCGATTACCTGCTGATTGAATCCACCGGCATCGCCGAACCGCTGCCGGTCGCAGCAACTTTCGATTTTCGCGATGAAAACGGCCGCAGCCTTTCCGATGTCGCGCGTCTGGACACCATGGTGACGGTGGTGGATGCCGCCAATCTTCTCAAGGATTACGGTTCTTCCGATTTTCTGGCCGCCCGGGGCGAAACGGGGGGCGAAGGTGCCAACCGCCCCATCGTCGACCTTCTGGTGGAGCAGATCGAATTTGCCGATGTCGTCGTCCTCAACAAGATCGGCACCGCCACGCCGGATGAGAGGGATGCCGCACGCAAGATCATCGTCGGGCTGAACCCGGATGCGAAACTCATCGAGGCCGATTTCGGCAAGGTAGCGCTGAAGGAGGTTCTGGGCACAGGCCGTTTCGATTTCGCCAGGGCCGAAGAACACCCCCTGTGGTTCAAGGAATTGCACGGCTTCAAGGATCACATTCCCGAAACCGAGGAATATGGCATCCGCTCCTTCGTCTATCGCGCCCAAAAGCCGTTTGACCCCGTACTGTTCCAGCGCTTCATCGACCGCGCCTGGCCGGGGGTGGTGCGCGCCAAAGGCTTCTTCTGGCTGGCAACGCGTCCGCGTTATGTCGGCGAGATCAGTCAGGCCGGCGCATTGGTCCGCACCGGCAGGATGGGCCTCTGGTGGTCCGCCGTGCCTAGGGAGCAATGGCCGCGCGAAAAGCAGTTTCTGGATATGATGAAGCCCTATCTCGACCCGGTCTTCGGTGACCGGCGACAGGAAATCGTCTTCATCGGCTCCGATCCGATGAGCGAGGCACGCATCCGCGCGCAGCTCGATGCCTGCCTTATCGATACCGAAGCATTCACGCCGGATGTATGGCGGCACCTGCCGGACCCCTTCGCCAGCTGGGACAGGCAGGCAGCCTGATTGACTCCACCGCCCGCATTTTAGCCGAGCGGATGCGTCTTTCGCCTTCTCCCCGCCGGGGAGAAGGTCGCGGCAGCGGGTTGTGGGGGCAAGCTCTTCGCAAATCTCTGCGCTTGCCCCCTCATCTGACCCTTCAGGCCATCTTCTCCCCGACGGGGAGAAGAAACAAGCACCACCGTTTCGCGAAAATGAGCGTACGAAACACTACAGAAAATTCAGCGTTACCAACGCCAGCACAAGATAGCGCCCGACCTTGGCGATGGTGACCAGCAGCAGGAAGACCGGTAGCCGCTCCTTCATGATGCCGGCGGCAACCGTTAGCGGATCACCGATCAGCGGCGCCCAGCTGAGCAGCAGGGACCATTTGCCATAACGACGATACCAGTTCTGCGCGCGCTCCAGCGTCGCCTCCCCGACCGGAAACCAGCGTTCACGCCGAAAGCGCTCAATGCCGCGGCCGAGCAGCCAGTTGGCAAAGGAGCCTGCAACATTGCCGGCGCTGGCCACGGCGACCAATAGCCAGACAGGCTGGGATTTAAGAAGGATGAGGCCCGCCAGTGCCGCCTCCGACTGCATGGGCAGAATGGTCGCCGCGATAAACGCCGTCAGAAACAAACCCGCATATACTGCCAGATCGGCCATTGCCTGCCCTTCATCATCCGCGAATCTCACGGTCTTTGCCGAAGTGCCGGATGACGCCCCCGGCGTCAAGCGGGCGACGTCTCACACGGCCGGCACATCGGCGGCAATGGCCTGAACCACATCATGGCGGGCTACATCCAGCAGCGCCTTATGAACCGACAATTGCCGGGTCTTGCCGGATGCGGACAGAATGAGGATTACGGTTTCCTTCGGCGGGCAATTCGGCAGCGCGCAGGAAATCTCGTGGACGGAGACGATGTCGTCTTCTGAAAGAAACAGCAGCTCCCGCGTCCAATCCTTCATGATGCGGGCCTGCGAGACGATCGCGGAGCCGCTGCGCGCAAGCGGATTCGTTTTTACCGTCATCGGAATGCCTTCCGCCCCGCCTGCGAGGCCAATGTATCGAACAGATCGCGGATCGGCTGCTGCGGCATATCCACGCCGATCAGGACGATGCGCGTTGCGCGGTTGCCATCCGGCCAGCTTTCCAACCGGGTCAGTGGATAAAGCCGATGCTGCACCGCATGGGCGACAACCGGCCGCTCCGGGTCGTCAGTCGCACCGAAAATTCCCTTGAGCCGCAACAGGCCGGAATGCACATTGCTGGTGACGAGTTCAAGAAAAGTGACAATCGCCTGCGGATCCAAAGCGCCGTCAAAGGTGAGATCGAAGGCCTCGACCCCGACACCATGGCGGTTGATATCGTGCTGATGGGCGGCATGAAGGCTCAGCCTGTCGGCCGCCAACCATCCCGGCGCATCCTCCGGCTTGCCGCGCAGCGAATAATCCGATGCCTTAAATAACGACATCAGGTCGAAGCCGGCCGCATTACGGTCATGAAACGACGCCGCAGGATTGAGATCGGCGAGGCTTTCGCGGTCAATAGCCGCAGCATCCGCAAGATCGGTTTTCGTCAGGACGACGTGGTCGGCAAAGGCAAGCTGTTTCCAGCCCTCGATAAAACTGTCGAGCATCGCCGGGCCGGCGACAACGTCGAAAGCCGTCACCACGCCTGAAAGATGGAAATGCCGGGCGACAATGTGATCACGCAGGCCAAGCGCCGGCGTGCCGCCGGCGATCAGGCTGTTGATGATCGGTGCGGGATCGGCAAGGCCGGTGGTTTCGATAACGACGCGCGATACACCAGGCACCACCCCTTCCAGAAAGGCCTGATGCAGCTCGTAAAGCGAGGTGCGGATATCGCTGGTGGCGGTACAGCAGATGCAGCCCGTCGTCGTTCTGAAATATCGTTCAGAACCCGTGCGAACCAGACCGTGATCGATGGGCACCGCGCCGAATTCATTGACGATGACAGCGGCATCACCCATGGCCGGCTCAGCCAGAAGCTCGTTCAGCAACGTCGTCTTGCCCGTCCCCAGAAAACCCGTCAGCAGGGTGACCGGCACCGTGCTGACGGATGGCGCGACGGTTGGGTCGTCCCTGCGCTCCACCGCCTTCTTCCGCTTCATTCCGAACACGTCAGCACCTTCGCTATCCATAAAATTCACGGCACCATAATACGTAATGTAATAACATATCAATGACGATTACGGGATTTCCGGCGAGAGCAATTCCCTTATGCCGGATAAGAAAATGTCATGACCACATGCTCCCAACTCTCGGGCGCATGAAAAAACCACGGAACGAAGGAAATGGAATAATAAATCCGTTTCCTTCACTTTCGTTTTAATCGTTCCACGTTCTCTTGCATTTTCGTTAGAGTTCGCTTTTAATCGGTAGTGCTAATACAGGAAAGATCACCCGCAGCCGGATCGAGGAGGATAGGCTGCAATTAAGGGGCTGTATCTTTTACTGTTTTCATAATGGGAGGAATCACCTTGAAAAAACTCAGCTACCGCCTCGCCGCGGCATCCGCGCTTTCGTTTTTTGTCACATCGAATGCATATGCAGTAACGGAAATCCAGTGGTGGCACGCCATGACCGGCGCCAATAACGAGGTCGTGGATACGCTGGCGAAAGAGTTCAACGAGAGCCAGAAAGATTACAAGATCACGCCCGTCTTCAAGGGCACCTATCCGGAAACCTTGAATGCCGGCATTGCCGCCTTCCGCGCCAAGCAGCCGCCCGCGATCATTCAGGTCTTCGACGCCGGCTCGGGTGTGATGATGGGTGCGGCCGGCGCCATCAAGCCGGTGGCGGATGTTCTGAAGGAAGGCGGTTATACCTTCAACAAGGACGAATATCTGGCCGGCATCGTCGCCTATTATTCCAAGCCTGACGGCACCATGCTGTCCTTCCCCTATAATTCGTCCTCGCCGATCCTCTATTACAACAAGGATGTCTTCCAGAAGGCCGGCCTCGATGCCGCCAACCCGCCGAAGACATGGCCGGAAGTTTTCGAAGCCGCCAAGAAGATCAAGACCAGCGGTGCCGCCCAATGCGGTTTCACCTCCACATGGCTCACCTGGATTCAGACTGAAAACTTCGCCGCGTGGAACAACGTTTCCTATGGCAGTAATGAAAACGGGCTTGGCAGCACCGATGTGAAGCTCGCAGTCAACGCGCCGCTCTTCGTCGAGCACTTCCAGGCGATTGCCGATCTGGCGAAAGACGGTGTCTTCCGTTATGGCGGTCGCACTTCGGAGGCCAAGCAGCTGTTCATGTCCGGAGAATGCGGCATCCTGACCGAATCATCCGGCGGCCTTGGCGATATCGTCAAGACCGGCATGAATTACGGCATCGGCCAGCTTCCCTATTATGAGGGCCATGGTCCGCAGAACACCATTCCGGGCGGCGCGAGCCTCTGGGTCTTCGGTGGCAAGAGCGATGCCGAATATAAGGGTGTGGCCGAATTCTTCCATTTCCTCTCCCAGACCAAGATCCAGGCACGCCTGCATCAGGTCTCCGGCTACATGCCGGTGACGATCGCGGCCTATGAGGAAACCAAGAAATCCGGCTTCTACGACAAGAACCCTGCCCGCGAAACGCCGCTTCTGCAGATGATGGGCAAGCCGCCGACGGAAAATTCCAAGGGCGTGCGCCTCGTGAATCTGCCGCAGGTGCGCGACATCATGAACGAGGAGTATGAGGCGATGCTGGCCGGCAAGCAGGACGCAAAAACGGCGCTCGACAAGATTGTCACGCGCGGTGATGCGGCCATCAAGCAGGCCATCGGCAACTAAACGATCCCTGCCCCCGCCCGCATCCTTATCCGGTGCGGGCGGCACTCCCATCTCATCAGGAGATCGCCGTGCAAAGCGTCGTATTCCCCAACAAGATCCTGCCCTATCTGCTGGTCGCACCGCAGATCACCCTCACGGTGATCTTTTTCTTCTGGCCTGCAAGCCAGGCGCTCTACCAGTCGACCATGCGCGAGGACGCCTTCGGGCTGAGCAGCAATTTCGTCGGGCTGGCCAATTTTTCCGCCGTACTTTCAGACGAGAGCTATCTGAACTCGCTGCAGGTCACGGTCATCTTCAGCATCCTGACCGCACTCGTCTCCATGGGGCTGGCGCTGCTTCTGGCAACGGCGGCGGACCGCGTGGTGCGCGGCAAGGGCTTTTACCGCACCATGATGATCATGCCTTACGCCGTCGCGCCCGCCGTGGCCGGCATGTTGTGGCTGTTCATGTTCAACCCGGCCATGGGAACCTTCTCCTATATCCTGCGCCGTAACGGCATCATGTGGGATCCGCTGCTCAACGGCAACCAAGCCATGCTGCTGGTCGTCGCGGCCGCTGCGTGGAAACAGATCAGTTACAATTTCCTGTTTTTTGTCGCAGGCTTGCAGGCAATTCCTAAATCATTGCTGGAGGCAGCCTCCATTGACGGCGCGCGTGGTGCGCGACGCTTCTGGACCATCGTTTTCCCGCTGCTTGCGCCGACAACCTTCTTCCTGCTGGTCGTCAACACTGTCTACGCCTTCTTCGATACCTTCGGCATCATCCATGCCGTCACCGGCGGCGGGCCTGCAAAGGCCACGGAAACGCTGGTCTACAAGGTCTATAATGATGGCTTCGTGAACCTCAATCTCGGCTCTTCCGCCGCGCAATCCGTCATCCTGATGGTGATCGTCATCGCGCTCACCGCCTTCCAGTTCCGCTTCGTCGAGAAGCGCGTGCATTACGGCTGAGGATTTCCCATGATTGAAAATCGCCCCGTCGCACGCGTGATCGCCCATCTGATGCTGGTACTCGGCATCATCATCGTGGCCTTCCCGATCTATTACACCTTCGTCGCCTCCTCGATGACGTCGAACGACATCATCCGCCCGCCAATGTCGCTGCTGCCCGGCGGCCATCTCGGTGAAAACTATACCGACGCCATGGTCGGAGGCGTCGAGCGTGTCGTCGGCGTCAGCCTCGAGCGGCTGCTGTTCAACAGCTTCGTCGTGGCGCTCGCCATCGCCATCGGCAAGATCGTCATTTCGTTCCTGTCGGCCTTCGCGATTGTGTTTTTCCGCTTTCCCTTCCGCATGGGCTTTTTCTGGATGATCTTCATCACGCTCATGCTGCCGGTGGAAGTGCGTATCCTGCCCACCTACAAGGTCATCGTCGATTTAGGCCTGATCGATACCTATGCAGGACTGACACTGCCGTTGATGGCGTCGGCAACGGCAACATTCCTGTTCCGGCAGTTCTTCCTCACCATTCCCGGTGAGATGGTCGAGGCGGCGCGTATCGATAATGCCGGCCCGTTCCGCTTCATGCGCGATATCCTGCTGCCGCTGTCGAAAACCAATATCGCCGCTCTGTTCGTGATCCTGTTCATCTATGGCTGGACCCAATATCTCTGGCCGCTGCTCGTGACCAACGACGCCAAGATGAACACGATCATCATCGGCCTCAAGCGCATGGTGGATTTCACCGATGCCTCGACGCCCTGGAATTATGTGATGGTGACGGCGATCCTCGCCATCATCCCCCCTGTTATCATTGTGGTGCTGATGCAGCGCTGGTTCGTCAAAGGTTTGGTGGAGACCGAGAAGTAATGGCAAAAATTGCGCTGAAAGACGTCCGCAAGGTTTATGGCGGCAATGTCGAGGCCATCAAGGGCGTATCGATGGAGATCGCCGACGGCGAGATGATCGTTCTCGTCGGCCCCTCCGGCTGCGGAAAATCCACCCTGTTGCGCATGATTGCCGGACTGGAGGGCATTTCGGGCGGCCAGATCATAATCGGTGATCGCGTCGTCAACGATCTCGAACCGTCGGACCGAGACATCGCCATGGTGTTCCAGAATTATGCGCTTTATCCGCATATGACGGTGCGGCAGAACCTTGCCTACGGCCTGAAGAACCGCAACACGCCGAAGGACGAGATCGATCGGCGTATCACCGAGGCGGCCAGGGCGCTCGAAATCGAACAGTTCCTGGAGCGCAGGCCGCGCCAGCTTTCCGGCGGCCAGCGCCAGCGCGTCGCCATGGGCCGCGCCATCGTGCGCAAGCCGGCAGCCTTCCTGTTCGACGAGCCGCTCTCCAACCTCGACGCCAAGCTGCGCGTGCAGATGCGCGTCGAAATCCGCCGCCTGCAACGCTCGCTCGCCACCACCAGCGTCTACGTGACCCATGACCAGATGGAGGCCATGACGCTGGCAGACCGGCTGGTGGTGCTGAATGCCGGCCGCATCGAGCAGATGGGCACGCCGATCGAGCTTTACGAAAAACCGGCCACCACCTTCGTCGCCACCTTCATCGGCTCGCCCTCCATGAACCTTCTGAGCCACGGCGCGGTAACGGCCAATGGCTCTTCCGGCTGGTCGGTGCAGGGAACCACAGCGCTGCCGCAAACCGTCGCCACGCTCGGCATTCGTCCCGAGGACATCACACTTGCCGATGAAGCCCCTGCGGACGCCGCCTTCACCGGCACGGTGCAGGTGGACGCCGTGGAACTGGTGGGTGCGGAAAGTTATGTGCATGGCTCCTTCGCGGATGGCACCGCCATCGTCTTCCGCGTCCACGGCCGTTCGCAGCTGCGCATCGGCGAGACGCTGCGGATCGCCGCACAGGCAAAGGATTTCCATCTGTTCGATGCATCGGGCAAGCGGATTTAGGCTTGGCCACAGAAACGGGACACCCGCCACTCGGCGGGTGCTCGCACTATTGCTAGAATCTCCGGCGGCTCCTTACCACACCAGTTCCACCTGCGGCCGGCCGTTGGAGGTTTTCTCCACCGTCCGGCCGGATGTATCGACGTTGCAGTGAACCCGCTGCCGGAAGGCGGAAAAGCTTTCGAAGGTGACGACATCCACCGGGTCGTCAAGATGCAGGGTCAGCCGGTAGCGTTCGGGATCGCCGCCGAGCGCCTGCACGCCCAGAACGGAGGCCACGAAGGGCTGGCCTAGATAAAAGCCTTCCACCCTTGAGCCCAGAAGGTAGGGGTTGAAGGCGGGGCGGTTGCCGGCTGATGCGTGGAGGGTATTCCAGTCGCGGAAGCCATATTGCGCGGCGATGAGTTCCAGCGCTTTCGAATGGGTGATTGCCTGTCCCTCGCCTTCGAGAGCGGCGCGCAGGCGTTTCGCCTGTTCCTTCAGCCCCTCAAGCGCGGGAAGCGGTTTGGACACGTACATAACGGTTCTCCAACATGCGCATGCCGAATGTTCCGAAGGGGGTCCGCGTTGCCATCGACGACATGCAAAACATGGGGATGACCGTTATTCT
This sequence comes from Agrobacterium tumefaciens str. B6, assembly GCF_001541315.1. GTDB lineage: Bacteria > Pseudomonadota > Alphaproteobacteria > Rhizobiales > Rhizobiaceae > Agrobacterium > Agrobacterium radiobacter. The sequence continues at coordinate 19,988 of NZ_LMVK01000023.1, forward strand.
GAAAAGAGCTTCACCAGGGGCGCAAACACCTGCGGACGGCCGGGGCTCTTCTGCCCGTGGCCGTCCCTATAGCCGATATGACGCCGCCCGTCAAAGGCGGCGCAGCATCGAACCCTGATCAGAAGCGATAGGTAATACCCGCGCCGATCAGCCAGGGATCGAGCTTGGCCTTGCCGCTGATCGGCGTGCCACCCAATTCGGCGGTCCAGTCGGTCTTCAGGAAGATCTTCTTCACGTCGAAGTTCACGCCCCAATGCTCGTCCAGCATATAGTCGAAACCGACCTGCACAGCAGCACCGAGCTTGTTCTTCACGTCGAGATTGCTGAAACCGGGCTTTTCCGACTGGTTGTAGAACAGCGAATAGTTCACGCCCGCGCCGATATAGGGTTTGAAGGCGCCGAAATCGGTGAAGTGATATTGCAGCGTCAGCGTTGGCGGCAGCAGCCATGTCTTGCCCACTGGCGTTCCGGCGAGCACGCCCTCGCCGTTGATCTTGGCGTAGGTGGTGCCAAGGATAAGCTCGGCGGCGATATTCGGGGTGAAGAAATAGCTGATGTCGAGTTCCGGGATCACGGTGTCCGAATAGGACAGGCTCGCGCCCGGCACACCGTCGACGCTGCCGCTGTCATTGGTGATGACGCCGAGGCCGCGCACGCGCAGCATCCACGGGCTTGCCGCGGCAATCGCCTCTTCGGCGGTGGGCGCCGGCGCTGCCGGGGCCAGATCGGCCGCCATGGCATTGGCGGATATCAGCGTGGCCGCAACACCAGCCATGACACTGGCAAGCAAAGCGGTTTTTCTGTTTCTGTTCGTCATTCCATCTCTCCTATAGCGCACCGCAGCCGGGCAAGTCCCCGGAAACCGGCTGATGACGGCGGGTCTGGCGAATCTTCGCTTGGCCGCAACCGCTTGGGAGCCAGTATGACAACGGGAAAGGCAGGCCGATTGAGATGGATCAAACCGGCGTGCCGATCACGCAAGGGAGCTGATAACCGGCACGCATTGTGACAATTGCGCAACAAAACCGTCCGGCGATCGAGCAGCGGTGCACGCCGCACCCGGCACATGCTCGGAAAACACAAAAAAGGCCCGCATCAGCAGGCCTTTTTCAGTGCATCACCTCTCTCACGCGGTCTGGGGCGTGAGGCTCGCGGAACCGGGCTTGCGCAGAAGCAGAACCGATACGGCCGCGATCATGCACATCAGACCGGCAATCTGCAGCGCGGGCATATAGGTGTCGAAGTCGCTCTTGAAGAAACCGGCGCCAAAGGCGGCGGTGGCGGCTCCCAGCTGGTGGCCGGCAAAGACCCAGCCGAAAACGAGACCGGCCTTTTCGCGACCGAAATTCTCGGCGGCAAGCTTCACCGTCGGCGGCACGGTCGCCACCCAGTCCAGCCCGTAGAAGACGGCAAAGACCGAAAGTTCCACGAAGCTGAACCCCGAGAATGAGAGATAGAGCAGGGACAGGCCGCGCAGACCGTAGAACCAGAACAGCAGGAAGCGATTGTCGAACCGGTCGGAAAGCCAGCCGGCGAAGATCGTGCCGAAGAAATCGAAGATGCCGATTACCGCCAGTGTGCCCGCCGCTGTCACCGCTGCCATGCCGAAATCACCGCAGATTGAAATCCAGTGTGTCTGGATAAGACCGTTGGTCGAAAGCCCGCAGACAAAAAATGTGCCGAAAAGCACCCAGAAGACCGGGTTGGCCGATACGCTCTTCAGCGTCACCAGCGGCGATAGCAATGTGGCGAGAAGATTGTGATCCTGCTTGACCGGCTTTGCCACCACGGTCTCGCCATAGGCCGGCAGGCCGACATCGGCAGGATGGTCGCGCATCCAAAGCAGGACGAGAACCATGGCCGTGGCAATTACCGCCACGGACAGGGTAAGGGCGGTTCGCCAGCCATAGGCTTCCGTCAGCGCCGCCAGCAGCGGCAGAAAGACCAGCTGGCCGGTGGCGTTGCTCGCCGTCATGAGGCCGATCACCAATCCGCGACGCTTGGAAAACCAGCGAGCCGCCACGGTGGCGCCCAATACCAGGGCGGTCATGCCGGTACCGACACCGATCACCACGCCCCAGAGCAGCAGCAATTGCCATACCTCGGTCATGAAGAAGGAGGCGACGATGCCGCCCATGATCAGGGCAAGCGCAGTGGACACCACCTGCCGGACGCCGAAATGATTCATGAAGGCGGCGGCAAAAGGTCCAAGCAGGCCAAAAAGCACCAGCCTGACGGCCATTGCCGAGGAAATATCGGCAATATCCCAGCCGAATTCCTGATGCAGCGGCTGGATCATCACCCCTGCAGATCCCATCGCACCGGCGGTGGCCAGCATGGTCAGAAAGGTGGTTGCGGCAACGAGCCAGCCATAATGCAGATTTCTGCCGGCCATCCAGCTGGCGAGGCGTGTGGAGAGCATGTTCAAATTCCCTTTCCAGCGGCCGTGGCCGATATTTTACGGGTATATACCCTATATTGCGGGCAGATACCCGCATATCCCCAAAAATTACAGGGCTGCGAGCAGTTCCTGCAATTGTGCTGTCTTTTCGGGCCCAAGCCGGGCCTCGATTTCATCCTGTACCCCATCCCAGAGCGGCGCACCCGCCTTCAGGATCGCGTGTCCTTCCGTCGTCACCGTCAGCATCGCTTCCCGCTGATCCTCGCCATGGCCGATGGCCACCAGACCCATACGAGCCAGCACCTTGGCATTGCGGCCAACGGTGGAGCGATCCAGTTCCACCCGCGCGGCCAGATCGGTCAGCGAGACGGGCGCGGTGCGGTTGATGTTCCGCAGCAGGCTGAACTGACCGATATTGACGCCAAGCGGCGCCAGGGCCTCGTCATAATAGGACGAGACCTTACGGGATGCTTTGCGCAACAGGATGCAGTGGCAACTATCGTTTGGCATTTGTCTCGGGTATATACCCGTAAATTTTTGCGCGCAAGAGGTGCTCGGGAATTATCGGCGGGCAAGGGCCACCTCCCTTGGCCATATAGCAGAAACAATAAACCCCGGCTTTGGGCCGGGGTTTGATATCAGCAGCGAGGTTCGTTCAGGCAGAGAGCCTGCGGCCGCTTGCCACCAGCAGACCGGCAGCGCCTTCCAGCCAGCCTGCTTTCAGTTCCAGCGCCAGGAAACGGCTGCGCTCGAACGGGCCGGGCATGATGAGATGCTGGGCCTTGTCGGCGAAGAAGCCGAAACGTTCGTAATAAGGGGCGTCGCCAACCAGAAGAACGGCGCCGTGGCCGCGCTTGGTGGCTTCGCCAATGGCGGCACGCATCAGCGCCGAGCCGATGCCCTTGCCCTCATGGGCGGCATCGACAGCCAGCGGGCCGAGCAGCAGCGCTTCGACAGCGCGGCCTTCGCGGGAGATACCGGCCTCGACATTCCACAGGCGCACCGTGCCGATGACATGGCCATCCTCATCGCGGGCGACGAGTGCCAGACCTTCGGCCGGAACGCGACCGGCGCGCAGCTTCTCGGAAGACTTGCGGCGGCGGCCGGCGCCCATGGCGCGGTCCAGCAGGTTCTCACGGGCGACGACATCGCCCGGATTTTCCTGATCGACATGAAATGTCTGCGGTGTGAAAAATGCCCGTACCGAATTCAAAAGAGCGGCCATCCTTGGCCTCCCGTCACACTACCGCCCACACGCGGCCCTTGATAAAAAAATGGTGGAGCCGTTCCGGCCCGCCGACACGCTTTCCTCGGCTGGAAGAGGTGCAGCAAGCAGGGATTTGCGCATCAGCACAATCGGCAAAGCCGGAACGGAAGCTTGGTCGAGACGCCGCCCTGCTCAGCGGACGGCGTTCGGATCAGATGATGTAAGCCTTCAGCGGCTCGAAGCCATTGAAGGCAACGGCCGAATAGGTCGTCGTATAGGCGCCTGTGCCTTCGATCAGAACTTCGTCGCCGATGGTCAGCGAGACCGGCAGCGGGTACATGTTCTTTTCATACAGCACATCGGCGCTGTCGCAGGTCGGGCCGGCCAGAACGCAGGGCTCCATCTCGTCCTGATCGCGCTCGGTGCGGATCGGGTAACGGATAGCCTCATCCATCGTCTCGGCGAGACCGCCGAACTTGCCGATGTCGAGGAACACCCAGCGGTGGTTGTCGTTGTCGGACTTGCGCGACACGAGAACAACTTCCGCCTTGATGACGCCGGCATTGCCGACCATGCCGCGGCCCGGCTCGATGATCGTCTTCGGGATCTGGTTGCCGAAGTGCTTGCGCAGCGCCGTGTCGATCGCCTGGCCGTATTCTTCGGCAGCCGGAACATCGCGCAGGTACTTGGTCGGGAAACCACCACCCATGTTGACCATCTGCAGGTGGATGCCCTGCTTGGCAAGCGAAGCGAAGACGCGCTTGGCATCGGCCAGCGCCGCATCCCATGCGTCGAGATTCATCATCTGCGAACCGACGTGGAAGGATACGCCGTAGGATTCGAGGCCGAGCTGATGTGCATAGACCAGAACGTCGACAGCCATCTGCGGCACGCAGCCGAACTTGCGCGACAGCGGCCATTCGGCGCCTTCGCCATCCGTCAGCACGCGGCAGAACACGCGTGCGCCGGGAGCGGCACGGGCAACCTTCTCGACTTCCTCGTGGCTATCAACGGCGAAGAGATCGATGCCGAGCGCATGCGCGCGTGCAACATCGCGTTCCTTCTTGATGGTGTTGCCGAAGGAGATACGGTCGGAAGTCGCACCCGCATCAAGCGCCATCTGGATTTCAGCCACGGAGGCGCAATCGAAGTTGGAGCCGAGCGAAGCGAGCAGCTTCAGGATTTCGGGAGCCGGGTTTGCCTTGACGGCGTAATAAATGGCGCTGTTCGGCAGGGAGTGCCGGAAAGCGTTGAAATTGTCGCGCACGACGTCGAGATCAACCACGAGGCAAGGGCCTTCGGGACGTCGGGTCTTGATGAAGTCGAGAATGCGTGCAGTCGTCATCGATATATTCCCTGTTAAACCGACTTCGGAAAAATCCGAAGGACAAAGGACGCTCGAGATATGCATACGAATCAGCCGGTGGAGGCGCAGACTCGATAGCATACGCTCAAGGCGCGAATGTGAACGACGCCCTGCCAGAGCATCATTCGGCTTTGTCTGCCATCGATTGGAGGGAATGACCCGACCGCACTTCAGGCAATGATGGTGTGCCTCTTCAGTACCCCGGCTGATGGAAAGCCGGCAGAGAACCAGAAAGGCCCGCACCGTCGTTGCTTCATATGTCCTCGCATTTCCCGGTTGGCCGGAATAGCGACTGGAGGGGTTAGTTCCAGGTACCTTACCTAAATCCTCACCACATCGAGGACTCGGCGGACACACATGGGCACGTGCGACTTTGGGCAGCACGGGAGATAAGAATATTCGCAGTCATAATCAAGAGGAATTTTTCACCAAAGAGCGGATTTTTTCAGCAGTGAATTAAGGGTTGAACAGTGACTTGCGCACGTTCAATTATATGGAACGAACCGGAGGATTTTCATGGACACGCTGACCCGCATCCGCGCCTTTATCGATGTTGTCGAAGCTGAGGGGTTTTCCGCCGCGGCGCGCAAGACCGGGCGCTCCAAGGCGCTTCTGTCCAAATATGTGCGGGAGCTGGAAGATGATCTCGGCGCACTGCTCCTCAACCGCACCACCCGGCAGTTTTCGCTGACGGAAGCCGGACATACCTATTACCGCACCGCTTCCGATATTCTGAAGGAGATCGATAACCTCGCCGATCTGGTGCGTGAAAAGAATGCCGATCTGAAGGGCAAGCTCAAAATTTCCGTTCCCCGCACCTTCATCGATGCCGATGTCGGCCAGAGCCTGATCGATTTTGCCAAGGAAAATCCGGAACTGTCGCTGGAAATCGTCGCGGAAGACCGATTCGTCGACCTGATCGAGGAAGGTTTCGATCTCGCGGTTCGAATCACCCGGCTCGAAGATTCGGGCCTCATCGCCCGCAAGCTTTCCGATTTCCGGGTCTATGCGGTGGCGACGGCGGATTTCGTGGCGCAACACGGGCCGCTAGACGGCCCGCAGGATTTCTCCCGCGTGCCTTTCATCATCGACACCAATACGCGTTTTCATAATACAGTGCGGTATCTGGAGCCGGATGGCGGCTCGAATTCGGTCACCATCAGCGGGCCGATCGAGGTCAACAGCCCGCAGGCGACGTTGCGCGCGGCGCGCGCCGGTCTCGGCATCGCCTTGGTGCCGGATTTCATCGCCAGACCCTACATCCAGTCCGGTGAGCTGGTGACGCTGTTCGACGATTATATTTCCAAGGACAGAGGCATTTATGCGGTCTATCCGCATCGCCGCTACCTGCCCGCCAAGGTGCGGAGCTTTGTCGATTATCTCTCGGCGTGGTTCAGGAAGAACGGGTAACCCATCAAATGAAACGCCCGCCTTGCGGCGGGCGTCGGTGTTGGCTGAAAGTCAGATCAGAACGGCGAATCCGGGAAGTAGAACTGCTCGGCATTGTCCTTGGTGATCAGTGTCGCATCGAGGATATACTCACCCGCAACCGGGACCTGATCGTAGAAATGCCCTGCCGTCAGCTGCATGGCTGTCGCCACCATTGCCGGCGGATAGAGCACGTCGACCGGCACCAGCTTGTCGCCGTCCATGACCTTCTTGATCATGTCCTTGGAACCGGCGCCCGCAACGATATACTTGATGTCGGTACGTTTCGCCTGCTGGATAGCCTCCAGCACGCCGATTGCCATGTCGTCATCCTGACACCAGACCACGTCGATCTTCTTGTACTTGGTCAGATAGTCCTGCATCACGCGGAAGGCGTCGTCGCGGTTCCAGTTGCCATATTGCCGGTCGAGAACCTTGACGCTGGAACCGGCAATACCCTTGTCGAAACCATCCTGGCGCTGCTGGTCGATCGGGATCGGCAGGCCGCGAATGACCACGACTTCGGCATCCGGCGTCGTCTTCTTGATGTATTCGCCCGCCACCTGGCCAAGCGCGGGGTTGTTGCCGGCAACGTAGAGATCGCGGATCGAATTGTCGTTGACGCTCGGCGCGCGGTCGACGAGCGCGACGAAGGTGCCCTTGTCCTTGATCTCCTTGATGGCGTTGACGAGCGGATCCGGATCGGACGGCAGCACGACAAGCGCATCGAGCCCCTGCACGGCAAGGTCCTGAAGCGCATTCGCCTGATTGGCGGCATCCGGCGACGTCTTGACGATGATGTTGAGCCCCGGATGCTCCTGCATCAGCAGCTTCGCCACACGCTCGGCATGATAGACGACGCCTGCCGTCCAGCCATGGTCGGCCGCCGGAATGGACACGCCGATGGTGACCTTCTTGTCCTGTGCGTGTACTGAACCCGCAAGCACCGTGGCCAGCGCGGCAAAGGCCACGCCGATGAATTTACTACGCATAGTCTCTTTCCTCCCAAGACCGGGGCGTTCCTCCTTCAACCGCGCCTGCCCCACATGGCGCGGCGTGATACGTCACCTGCGGCTGAGCGAGCGCTGCACCAGCATGGCGATGATGATGATCGCGCCCTGAATGGCGCCGATCAGATATTCGCTGACGAAGTTCGACAGGATCATGATGTTGCCGACGATCTCCAGAATGAAGGCGCCGCAGATCGTACCCCAGATGCGCCCTACCCCGCCTCTCAGCGCCGTGCCGCCGACGACGACGGCGGTGATCGCCTGCAGCTCCCACAACATGCCTGTCGTGGCCGAGGTGGAGGCAAGACGCGGCACATAAAGCAGCACCGCAACGGCGACGCAGAGCCCCTGCACCACATAAGCGATGGTGCGGACCCGTGCGACCGAAATGCCGGAGTAACGCGCCACATCCTCACTGGAGCCGACGGCCGTGAGATGCCGGCCATAGCGGGTGCGATAGAGCACGAAGGCGGCTATTGCGGCGGTGACGAAGATGACGATGACAGGCACCGGCACACCAAAGACATTACCGAAATAGACCGGGCGATAAAGCGTCTGGATTTCCGGGTTGCGCAGCGTGATCGCGCCGCCCTGCGACAGCCACGTGGTCAAGCCGCGATAAATGCCCATGGTGCCGAGCGTGGCGATGAAAGGTTCGATGCGGCCGATGGTAGTGATGAGGCCGTTTGTCAGCCCGCAGGCAGCGCCGATGGCGAGCGCCAGCGCCATGGCGGTAAGCAGCATCAAAAGCGGACTGGCGATGACACCGCTATTCATGAACAGGATCATCAGGCTGGCGACAAATGCGACCATGGCGCCGACCGATAGATCAAGCCCGCCTGACGTGATGACATAGGTGGCCCCGAGCGCGATGATGGCGATGAAGGCGCTGCGGGTGACGACATTCAACAGATTGTCGATGCCGATGAAATTGGGATTGGCGATGGTGCCGAGAACCAGCAGCAGGGCCAGCGCCACGAAAGGCGCAACCGCTCGCAGGTCCCAGTCCTTCGAGGTCTTCGGCGTTTTGCCGTTATCAAATGCGGCCTCAGTCATGTTTTCCCTCAGTTTCTTTATCAGGCCATATTTCCCGCGACACGGGCGCTCAGGCAGGTTCCTGCGTATGAACGCCCGTCGCCAGCGCCACGATGTCGTTTTCAGTCATGCGCTCACCGGTCACCTCACCGACGATCCGGCCCGAACGCATCACAAGAATACGATCGCAGATGCCGATCAGCTCCGGCATTTCCGAGGAAACGACGATGATCGAGCGCCCCTCATCCGCGAGCTTGGCGATAAAGCGGTAGATTTGCTCCTTGGTGCCGATGTCGATGCCCCGTGTCGGTTCGTCGATGATGACGATGGAGGGATCGAGGAGCATCATCTTGGCAAGCAGCAGCTTCTGCTGGTTGCCGCCGGAGAGCTGGCCCGCAAGCAAATCCTTGCGGCCAGTGCGAATATCGAAGTCGCGCACCGCATCATCGAGCGCCGCCGTTTCGCGCCGCGTGTCGATCTGGAACATCCGGCTGAATTTCTTGAGCGAGGCCAGTGTCAGGTTGATCCGCAGATCCTTGCCAAGCAGCAGCCCCTTGCCCTTGCGGTCCTCGCTCAGATAAACGATGCCGGCCTTCAGGCTGTCTTCCGCCTTTGCGAAATGCACCGGCCTGCCGTGATGCCGCACGGTTCCCCGCCCGGCGCGCAGGCCGAGTATTCCTTCCATGAGTTCCGTTCTGCCGGCGCCAACGAGACCGGCAAAACCGAGAATTTCGCCCCTGCGCAGGCTGAAACCGGCATCCTGAGCATACCCCGGAACGGTAAAATGCTCCACCTGCAGAACCGGCTCGTGTTCGCCGCCGGCGGCGCGGTCCGGATAAAGCTTGGCTACGTCGCGCCCCACCATGAGCCGCGCCATATCGGCAGGCTCCAGCGCCGATGCCGGATGGGAGGCGATCAGCTTGCCGTCACGCAGAACCGTCACCCGGTCGGCAATCTCCTTCACTTCCGGCAGACGATGCGAAATGTAAAGCACGGCCACGCCCTTTGCCCGGATGTCCCTGATGACATTCAGCAGTGCATCCGTTTCGATGGGCGTAAGGCTCGCCGTCGGCTCATCGAAAATGACCACGCGATGCGGCACGAGCAGAACGCGGGCGATCTGCACCAGCTGCCGCTGGGCAATCGACAGGCTGCCGACAATGGCGTCCGGATCGATCGTACCGCCAAGATCGGCGATCGCCTTGCGGGCGCCGGCGCGCATGGCGCGGTCGTCCACCATGGCGCCCCTGCGTACTTCGCGGCCGAGATAGATGTTCTGCGCCACCGTCAAATCGGGCGCCAGCAATATTTCCTGATGCACGAGAACAATGCCGCGATGTTCAGCATCCACGGGGCCGCTCAGCGCCACGGCTTCGCCATCGATGCGGATTTCCCCGCCCGACGGCTTTTCATTGCCGGCCAGAAGCTTCATCAGCGTCGACTTGCCGGCACCGTTCTCGCCTATGATCGCGTGGACCTCACCGGCACGCACCGCGATCTCGATATCCTTCAGAACCTGTACCGGCCCGAAAGACTTCGACAGCCCAACCGTCCGGATAAGGGCATGGTCTGGAGATTCGTCAGCAAAAGCCATGTGCCGTCACCGGTGTCCCGCAGGAACGGACGGCGCTTGCCCCTTAATTTTCTTTGAAATGACCATCTACGAACTCCTCCCAAAGCTCGAAGAAGAAGCTAGCGTCCGTTTTGAGGTACGTAAAGCAATTTTCGCTGGTGTTTTAGAATACACTCAAATTTGACCGTATGAACCGCAAGCCAGAAGGTCGTGAAAGTCCTGTCAGGATGCGGAGGAGCGCTGGAAACCCTTCATCAGACGGTGCACGGCTTCGGCGCCCTCCTTGGCCAGATCGAAACGCTTGCCGAACAGCAGCCAGTCGGAGCACATGCCTTTCAGCAGCCAGTAGAGCGCGTCGAGCGCAGAGTCCGCCGTCCAGTTGTCGTTGAATGCACCTTCCGCCTGCGCCCGCGCGAAAGCGCCCTCGAGCCGATCCTTGTGATACCGGTCTAGTTCCTCCTGCGCGTGCAGCACCGGGGCGAACTCATCCGAGTAATTGGTGCGCAGGCTGATGGTCATGATGCGCTGGCGTTGCTCATCTTTTGAAAGAAGCGTCAGCCACTTGCAGGCCGCTTCCTCGATCTTGGCCAGCAGAGCCAGCCCCTTGAGGTCGGGGTCGCCGAAATCGAGCAGATCCGATTCCGGCAGGGACACCGATTGATAGAGGCCGATAAAGAGATCGCTCTTGCTGGAAAAATGCCAGTAGATCGCTCCGCGCGTGACGCCGGCGGCAGCCGCCACCTCATCGAGAGAGCTGTTGGCAACACCCTTTTTGAAGAACACCCGCTCGGCAGCGGCAAGGATCGCCTGACGCGTCTCTTCTGCCTCGGCCTTGGTTCGGCGCATGCTCATGTCTCCTTCCAATCGCGGCACGGCGCTTTCGCACCGTGCCTTCTTTGCAGTGCCGGGCTGTCAATCAGATGAACGCATTCACATGACTTTTGGCCCGGCCTTCACACACGTTTTATTCCGCCGGCGATAGGGCGTCAGCAGCAATCTCTTTCTCCTTCTTCCGATCCCCGAAAATCTTCATGACAAAGACGAAGAAGACGGGGACGAAGAAGATCGCGAGGATCGTCGCCGAGATCATGCCACCCAGAACGCCGGTGCCGATGGCATTCTGGCTCGCCGCACTCGCACCGGAGGCGATCGCCATTGGCAGCACGCCGAGCGAGAAGGCAAGCGACGTCATCAGGATCGGCCGGAAGCGCAAGTGCGCCGCCTCCACCGTCGCATCATAGGTGGATTTTCCTTCCGCCCGCAAATCCTTCGCGAATTCGATGATCAGGATCGCGTTCTTTGCGGACAGGCCGATGATGGCGACGAGGCCCACCAGGAAGTAGACGTCGTTCGGCATGCCGCGCAGCATGACAGCCGCCACCGAGCCGATGACGCCAAGCGGCACCACCAGCATGACGGAGAGCGGAATGGACCAGCTTTCGTAAAGTGCTGCGAGCAGCAGGAAGACGAAGAGAACGCTGAGCCCGATCAATGCCGGCGCCTGCGAACCGGACTGGATTTCCTGCAGCGACTGACCGGTCCATTCGAAACCGAAACCAGCAGGCAATTCGCTCGCCAGACGCTCCATTTCGGCAATGGCGTCACCGGACGAATAGCCCGGTGCGGACTGGCCGCCGATACGAACAGCCGGATAGCCGTTATAACCGACCACCTGCGAGGGACCGCGCACCCATTCCACCGTGGCAAACGAACTCACCGGCACCATTCCGCCATTGGCATTGCGGACGTTGAGGTTCAGGAGATCCTCCGTCTTCATGCGCTGGCCCTGCTCCGCCTGCACCGTCACGCGCTGCATGCGGCCGGCATTGGGGAAGTCATTGACGTAGGACGAGCCCATATTGGCCGAGATGGTGGCGTTGATATCGCTGAAGGTGACGCCGAACGTATTGGCTTTCTCACGGTCGATGATCAGGTTGACCTGTGCCGCATCCGGCATACCTTCAATGCGAAGGCCGGCAAGGATGGGGCTCTGACGGGCAGCGGCCATCAGTTGCGCACCGGCAGCGCTGAGCGCAGCCTGTCCCGCACCCGCGCGATCCTGCAGGCGGAAGGTGAAGCCGCTGGAATTGCCGAGGCCCTGGATTGGCGGCGGCGACAGCGCGAAGGACATGGCGTCCGGAAGACCCCACAGCTTGGCATTGACGCGCGCCGATATGGCGGCGGCGGAATCATTCGGTCCGCGTTCGCTCCAGTCCTTCAAGGTGGCGAAGGCCAGACCGGCATTCTGGCCGGAGCCGGAGAAGGAGAAACCCGAAACCGCAATCACACGATCCACCGCCGGCTCTTCCATGAAGATCTTTTCGATCTGCTGGATGGATTGCAGCGTACGATCACTGCTGGCTTCCGCCGGTGCCTGAATGTCAACAATCAGGTAGCCCTGATCTTCGTTCGGAAGGAACGAGCTCGGCAGTTGCATATACGCCCAGCCGAGGCCGACCAGCAACGCCGCATAGATGACCATGAAGCGTCCGGAACGCTTGATGATGCTGCCGACGGACGAGGAATATTTGTGCGAGGCCTTGTCGAAGCCGCGGTTGAACCAGCCGAAGAAGCCTTTCTTCTCATGGTGCCCGGCCTTGATGGGCTTCAGGAACGACGCGCAGAGCGCCGGCGTGAGCGACAGGGCGAGGAAGCCAGAGAACAGGATCGACACCACCATGGTCAGGCTGAACTGCTGGTAGATGATGCCGACGGCGCCCGGGAAGAAGGCCATGGGCACGAACACGGCTGTCAGCACCAGCGTGATGCCGATGATCGCGCCGGAAATCTGGCCCATCGCCTTGCGGGTGGCCTCCTTGGGCGACAGATGCTCTTCCGCCATGATGCGCTCGACATTCTCAACGACGACAATCGCGTCATCCACCAGAATGCCGATGGCGAGAACCATGGCGAACATGGTCAGAACGTTGATAGAGAAACCCGAGACATACATGATGGCGCAGGTGCCGAGCAGCGCCACGGGCACCACCAGTGTCGGAATGATCGTGTAGCGGATATTCTGCAGGAAAACGAACATCACCACGAAGACGAGGATGATGGCCTCGAGCAGCGTGTGAATGACCTTCTCGATCGAAATCTTGACGAAGGGGCTGGTGTCATAGGGAATTTCGTATTCCAGACCCGGCGGGAAATACCGCGACAGCTCCTCCATCGTGGCGCGAACGCCCTCGGAGGTCTGCAGCGCATTGCCGGTGGGCGAAAGCTGCACGCCAATGGCGGCGCTTGGCTTGCCGTTCAGGCGGCTCGAGAAGTTATAGCTTTCACCGCCCACTTCCACACGCGCGACATCGCGCAGCCGGACGGATGAGCCGTCCGGATTGGCACGCAGCACGATGGAGCCGAACTCTTCCGGCGAGGTGAGCTGACCCTGCACGTTGACGGTTGCGGAAATCTGCTGGCCGATGGGATTTGGCGATGCGCCGATGCGGCCAGCGGCAACCTGCGAGTTCTGCGCCTGGATGGCGCCGATGACGTCGTTCGAGGTCAGGCTGAGGCCCAGCATCTTGTCCGGGTCCATCCAGATACGCATGGAGCGCTGGGTGGCGAATAATTGCGCGCTGCCGACGCCGGGAACGCGGCGCAACTCACCCAGAACGTTGCGGCTGAGATAATCACCTAGACCGATGGCATCCGTGTTGCCGTCGACGGAGGTGAGCGCCACCATCATCAGGAACGACGTGCCCGCCTGCTCCACACGCAGGCCCTGCTGCGTGACTGCCTGCGGAAGGCGGGGTTCAACGCGCGCAATGCGGTTTTGAACCTCCACCTGGGCTTCACCAATATTGGAGCCCGGCGCAAAGGTGACGTTGATGGAAATGCGACCCGAGGATTCCGACGTCGATTCGAAGTAGATCAGGCCGGGAACCCCGTTCAGCTCTTCTTCGATGGGACGCGTGACGCTCTGGTAAATATCCTCCGGCGATGCGCCCGGATAGGTGGTCGAGACGGAGATCTGCGGCGGGGCGACATTCGGATATTGCGCAATCGGCAGCATGGGAATGGCAAGCAGGCCCGCCAGCATGATGAAGATGGCGACGACCCAGGCAAAAATGGGCCGATCGATGAAAAAACGTGCCATAAAATCGGTCCTTATTGCTTCGCAGCGGGAGCCGCGCTCTCACTGCCGGCGGCAGTGGCGACATCGGCCTCATCAGACCACGGTTCCGGCTTCACCTTCGCGCCCGGAGCGGTCTTCTGGAAACCTTCGGCCACGACGCGGTCGCCATCCTTCAGGCCCTCGGAAATTCCCCCGCGATCGCCGACGGCGCGGCCAACGCTGACGCGACGCTGCTCGACCGTGTCTTCGGCATTAACGACAAGCACACTGGCCTGACCGCCGGCATCGCGCTGAACCGCCTGCTGCGGCACGGCGAAGGCGGCTTTCTGGATGCCCTGCTGGATCTGCACGCGCACATACATGCCCGGCAGCAGATCGCCGTTCGGGTTCGGGAATTCACCGCGCAGCGTCACCTGACCGGTGGTTTCATCCACCGCGGCTTCAGAAAACAGCAGGCGGCCCGGAACGGGGTAGCGGCTGCCGTCATCGAACAGCAGGTTGACTTCGGCTTCGTTCGGGCCGGTCATCAGCTTGCCATCCTGCAGGGCCTTGCGCAGCCGGATGAGATCGGCGGCCGGCTGGGTGAAGTCGGCATAGATCGGATCAAGCTGCTGGATCGTCGCCAGATTTTCCGAGCCGGTGGCGCTGACGAGTGCGCCTTCGGTAATACGTGCGCGACCAATCCGGCCGCCGATCGGGGCTTTGACATCGGCATATTGCAGATTGAGCTTCGCTTCCGCGACGCCGGCTTCGGCCACGGCTACCTCGGCATCGGCCTGCGCCAGCTGGGCAATGGCATTGTCGAATTCCTGCTGGGAACCAACATTGGACCGGCGCAGCTGCTGCTGCCTGTCGGCGGTCTGCCGCGCCTGAAGCTGCGCGGCCTGCGCCCGGCGCAACGTGCCTTCGGCGCTGTCGACACGCACCTGAAACGGCGCGGGATCGATCCGGTAGAGAACATCGCCTTCCTGCACCAGCGAGCCCTGTTCGAACACCCGCTCCACGATGATGCCGGAGACACGCGGACGCACTTCGGCAAGCCGCGTCGGCGCAATGCGCCCGGGCAATTCGTTGGTAATGGGAAGCTCTTCCTGCTTCACCGTCACGATCTTCACGGCACCGGGCGGCGGCGCGCCGGGCGCTGAGGCCTGCTCATCGCTACATCCGACCAAAACGATGCCTGTCAACAACACCGCCGCGATCTGCCTCAATCTCTTCGCCATACTGCGCTCCGAATCCATAAAAAAGGTCACATTTACATACATACTAAGACGTATGTAAAATTTGGCAATGAAATTGTTGCAGTGCAAAAGCTGTCTCACGCGCTTGTGAAGGCGTGAGACGGCTTGGAAACGGGAATGGCTATTGCAGAAATCGGGAAGGAGGACCGCCCTTGCGGGAAGCGCCTGTGGCGGCAGTGAACCTGCGCGTGGCCATATCGCCAGAGCATCAAACGGAAATGGCGCAAACGGGACGGCAATGTGCCGTTTCCCGCCCGCTTAGAACAGACGCTTCAGCGAGGTGGCTTCCGGCGGACCGTTCTTCGTCGTGTCGCTATTATCGGCGGATCTGTTGCGCAGGGCCGCATAATAGGCGTTCTTCTGCTCGTACATATTCATATCGGCGCGGCGCACCAGCGATTCCATCGTCTCGCCGGCCTCGCTGGTCGCCACACCCAGCGACAGGCTGAGCGGCGCGCTGGAATAGAACTGGTTGTTGATCTTCAGCAACTCATAAACGGTTTCGACCATGGCGGCGGCAACCTGCTTGTCGGCGCCGGGAAGAAGGATGGCGAATTCGTCACCGCCGATGCGCGCGGCATGGTTCGGCGCGGTCACGACGCCGTTCAGCACCTCTCCCATGCGCCGCAACAAAGCGTCACCGGCATCGTGCCCCAGCTTGTCATTGGCGTCCTTCAGGCCATTGAGATCGATAACGATCGCAGAAACCGGCCTGAGCGCGCTGCGCTCCAGCCTGTTCAACTCATCCGAATAGAAGGCGCGGTTGTGCAGCTTGGTCAGCACATCGTGCTTGCCGAGATATTCGAGATAGGCTTCAGCCTTCTTGCGCGCGGTAATGTCCGTCAACGCCACCTGCACCAGCGACCAGTCGTGCTCATGGCCCGGAAAAACGGAAAAATGCAGGAGAACGTGCCGCTCCGAACCGTCAAGCGCATAATTCACCACCTCGCGATGGTGGTTGAGATTGCCGTTCCAAAGCTCCATCAGCTGTTCGCGGAACGGCTTTTCCATCTCGCCGCGGAAAATATCGCCAAGCCGCTGCAACAGAACCTGCCGGTCCGGCGCGCAGAACAGGTCGAGCGTCGCGCGGTTGACGTCGATGACGCGAATTTCGCTCATGCATTGCCGCACGAATTCGGGATGAACATCCATGAACACGCGGAAATCGATGATGCCGCGCTCCCTGACCTCCTCGATCAATCGCCGCACCCGGCTGAAATCTTCCACCCACAGGGAAACGGGCGAATGTTTGAACATGCCTTCGGCGTAACGGCGGTTGAGACGCTCCTTGCGGCGGGCCTCCTCCCGCTCCGTCACATCCTCGGTGGTCAAAAGCAGCCGCCCGAGTGTTTCTTCGTGGCCGGGGATGACCGCACCGCGCAACTGAATATCCAGCCGCTTGCCGCCGATTGAATAATTGACCGCGTTGCTGGTGAATTCCGTCTTGCCCGCCCAGAGTTCGGAAAGCTCGTTCACATGGCTTTCCAGCATGTCGTCACGAAAAATCCGGTGCAGATTGTCAACGAGATGCGCCTGATCACGCGCCTCGAACAGCTCCAGCGTCCTGACGTTGACCTTGATCACACGGATTTTCTGGGAGCAGGCCGCAACCCTTGATAAATCTTCGAGAAGAAACGTCCTGATATCCTCGACGCCCTGCGACCGCCAGATATCGAACTGGCTTTTCACGTCGCTGAAATCTTCTATCCACATCGCCACGGGCGCGAGGTTGAAGATGTTGGTATCGATCGTCTCACTCATGCGGGCATTCTTCTTGAGGTAAATGCGGATGAAGGCCGAAAGGGTGCGGGGCGGCAATGGCCGCCCGCATCACCGGATTTATTAGAGATATTCGATTTAACGCAAGCATTTATCGCGCAAACCTTCGGATTGCGCGATAATTCCCGGGTTCTGTGACTATGATGCCCGTTACCAGAGCTTCACGTGCCGGTTCACATCCTTGTAGAGCAGGTAACGAAAGCGGCCCGGTCCACCCGCATAACAGGCCTGCGGGCAATAGGCGCGCAGCCACATGAAGTCACCCGCCTGCACTTCCACCCAATCCTCGTTCAGCCGGTAGACGGCCTTGCCTTCCAGCACATAAAGGCCGTGTTCCATCACATGGGTTTCCATGAAGGGAATGGTCGCGCCCGGCTCGAAGGTGACGATGTTGAGGTGCATGTCGTAACGTACATCCTCCGGATCGATGAAACGGGTCGTTGCCCATTTGCCGTCCGTGTCGGGCATGGGCGAGAGAGTGTTTTCATCTTCATGCGTGAAGATCACCGGCGGCGGCTCCAGACCCTCGACCGCCTGAAACGCCTTGCGGACCCAGTGGAACTTGACAGGCGCCTTGCCCGAATTGCGAAGCTGCCAGCGGGAGCCGGCAGGCAGGAAGGCAAAGGAACCCTCTCGCAGGCCATGCTGCACGCCTTCGAACTCCACGGTCATTTCGCCGTCAACGACGAAGATCGCCGCCTCGGCCCGTGCGTCCGGTTCCGGCCGGTCGCTGCCGCCGCCGGGCTGCACCTCAACGATATATTGCGCGAAAGTTTCGGAAAAACCCGTCATCGGCCGGGCGATGATCCAGGCCCGGGTGCCGGTCCAGTGCGGCAGCACACTTGTCACGATATCGGACATGACGGTTTTGGGGATGACCGCATAAGCGGTCTTGAACACCGCCTTGCTCGACAGAAGTTCCGTCTGTCCCGGCAAACCGCCCATATCCGAATAATATCTCTTCATTTCAGCCATTCCATCCTGCAACGCATTCGGCGCGGATTCTTAGGCCCGCGACGAGGTTTAAGCAAATAGTTATTGGCAAGCAGAGACTGGCCGAAGGATGTCACGCCTTCTTACGCATCGTTGCGTAAACGATATTGTGGTTCTCCCCGAAGAACACCTCCGCCTCGATGCTGGAAGGATCAGCGCTGGCATTGACGATCCGCCACATATCCGCCTTGGAGCGCAACAGCAGCGCCCAGTTCATGAAGGTCTCCATGTAACCGTCGACGACGATGTCTTCCGAGAAATTGGCGAAGAGGAACATGCCGCCGGGTTTCAGCATCTCCATGCAGCGCCGCGTGAGCTTGATCGCCACACGGTCGTTCAGATAATCGTAAAGACCGGCCGCATAGACTAGGTCGAAAGTGCCGAGTTCCTGCGTGCGCAGCACGATATCGCGCACGGAACCGTCGATCGCCTCGATGCAGCTACCGTTAAAATCCCGGGCGACGGAACCGACGCTCAAGGGATCCTGATCGAGCGCCACCCAGCGCTTGATCCCGCCCTCTTTCAACGCCATGGACGCATCCGCCTCGCGCAGATGGCCGGACGCGATGGTGAGGATTTCCGTCTCATTGCCGTGCCGGGCTGCAGCCTCGTCAACGAAGCGTGTCAGCAAATCGCGCCGCTCGCGCACGGCGACCGAGGAACTGGCATCCTTCGTATAATCGTAAAGGGCGGCACCTAGCGGCGTAGCCTTCTTCACCAGTTCGGCAACACTGTCGTGACCATAAATGAAATCGAGCAGCTGCGCATCGCCCGAATAACCCCGCGGCTTTTCGAAAGACCACCGCGTGAACGGGTCCTCCAGAAAATGGCTCGAAACGGGGTGTTTCTGTACCAGCGGAATCAGTTCAGCCCACACGCTGGAGTGGAGATTTTCCCGCAGGCCATGAAGTGCGCCCGCCGTTCTATGTATTATCTCACGCGCCGAAACACGATTGTCGAATTGCTGTTGTGCCAATTCGAGAATGAGCGCCACCTCTGCTTTCGCAACTGCGAACTGCTCATCGAATGTTTCCGTCCTGCGTGCAAAAATCTCTTTTGCGACAGTATCCGGGGTAATCAGACTTGCCCCGTCAAGATTTTTCTTCTTTACCCGCACCACTTCAGCCTCCAGTATTAACACATTGTTAACTATACGTTTCTGGGAGACGGAAGGCCACTCGCTTTCGATTTTTGTGCGGTGTAGGGATACATTAGTAGATTAGCGTATTTTTTTGGTCACACTCGTGAGTACGGGAGAAAGCAGATACGCGATTTAGTGAAACTTAATGTTGCGAACGTATGATGCGTTCTTCCTTTCCATGTTCTCGGCCCACATCGGCGGAGATCGACGGGAACCCGCACTGGGTGCGACAGCACACGGAAAAGTGGAATAAGCAGTTACTTAATAAAGTATACGCAACACTATGGGAAAGTGCATGAAGCACACATTGGGAGAGGTGAGTGGACAGCAAGACTATCGGCGGCCGGACTCCCGGTTTTCTGATGAACTTCTTGCCCTTTACCAGCAGGAAGGTGAGCGCAGCCGCCGTGGTTCAATCCGACGGGGCCTGTGGACCGCTGTTTTCATCTATCTGCTGTTTGCCGCAACCGACATCATTCTGATACCCGATGTCGCATCTTACACCATTCTCGCACGCTTTGCCGTCGTCATCTCATCGCTGCTGACGCTGGAAATTCAGCTGCGCAATGGCGCCAGCACTGCGGCGCTTGATCTTACCTGCGCTACCGCTCTCGTCATGGGCTATATCGGCTGGCTGCTGCCTTCGCTACTGACCGACAATACCGAAAACATGTCCTACTACATGGTTTTCGGGGCGATCTTCATGATGGGCGCCAATCTGTTTTTCACCTTCCGCTTTCATCTGTCGCTGGTGTCTTCGGGCATTATTCTTGTTACCTATTTTCTGGCGGCGACGCAGTTTCCCGAAGACTCGTTCTACAAATTCGCCTTCGGCACCTTCTACATTTCCTGCTTCGTCTTCACTTCCTACGTGAACTGGAACCTGAACCGGGAGCGCTACCACGTCTTTGTGAACGGGCTGGAGGCAAAGGCCCAACAGAAGGCCGCGGACGAACGTGGCCAGGCGCTGCTGCGCCTTTCCAATACCGACTCACTGACCGGTCTGCAGAACCGCCGCGCCATTGATCATCATCTGCGCCTTCTGTGGGACAATTGGATCAGGAAGGAAGAGGGCTTTGCCGTTTTTCTGATCGACGTCGACTTCTTCAAGAAATACAACGACCGTTACGGCCATCAGGAAGGCGACAAATGCTTGATGACCGTTGGCACCGCCCTGCAGGATGCCATCACCGAACACGGCGCCTCAATCGGCCGCTATGGCGGTGAGGAATTCATCGTGCTGGCGCCGTTCAAGTCCAAGCAGCAGGTTGGCGAACTTGCCGAGACGATACGCCACACCGTTGAAAACCTGTCGCTCGCCCATGACCAGCGCCGGGACGGCACCTTCATCGTCACTGTCAGCATCGGTGCGTCCTTCACCCGCCCCAATCCGGACGCCAAGCTGGAAAAGATCATCAATGAAGCCGACCGCGCGCTCTATATTGCGAAGGGCAACGGTCGCAACTGCATGAAGCTGTTCGATCCCGATGATCCGCAGACCAGCGACGAGACGGAGAACATTGCCGCCCTGCTGAAAATCGCCATCGCGGAAAATCTCGTTTCCCTCGTCTACCAGCCGATTCTCAACATCTCGACCAATGAGACCGCGGGGGTTGAAGCGCTGATGCGGCTTCGCCTGCTGGACGGGAACCCTGTTGCACCCGGTATTTTCATTCCGATTGCCGAGCGCACCGGCACGATCATGGAACTGGGCCTGTGGACCATCAAGACCGTCTGCAAACAGATACTGGCCGATGACAAGGTGGCTGTCGTCAGCGTCAACGTCTCGCCGATGCAATTGAAAAATCCGGGTTTTGCCACCTCGGTCGCGGCCATTCTCGTGGAGGCCGGCATTGCCGGCAACAGGCTCGCCTTCGAAATCACTGAAGGCGTCGACATGGAAATGCATTCTGACGTGCTGCGGTGTCTGAACGACCTGAAGACGCTCGGCATCAATATCTGGCTGGATGATTTCGGAACGGGTTTTGCCGGCCTTTCGTGGCTGCGCATGACGGATTTCGATACCGTCAAGATTGACCGCTCCTTCCTGCATGACAGCAAGACCCCGCGTGGCCGGGCAATGCTGCAGGACATGATCCGCCTCATCCGCAACCGCGGCCACAGAATCCTGATCGAAGGCGTGGAGACTGAGGAACAGCTAAGGCTGGTGCGGCAGATGGAGATCGATTACGCGCAGGGTTACTATATCGGTCGCCCCGTCGTCGCCGAAAGGCTGGGCCCGGCCGCCACCGCCTATCCGCACCCGAACATGCTGCTGCGCCCCGCCTGACTCTGGGCTGAAGGCGGAAAGCCGCAGGCAGATTTAATGATAGGCGGGCGGGCTAACCGAGAATCTTGCCGCGAGCTCCGAGAACGCCTCCCGCGTGACGGGATCGACAGGAGCCCCTTCCCTCTCCCGTTTTGCGGCCACCGCCCACTCCCGGTCACCCGGCGCCATGACCTTGCAGTCTTCCCGCACGGGAGATTCCCTCAGGACCTCGAGATAACGTTTCATGCCCTCATCGAACGCCTCCCGCTCCAGGAAGGCTTCCGGCTTCAGCGCCAGAACGAAGGCCCCAAGCCCGCGCGGCGTGGCAAAATCCGGCCCGCCCATGGGAGCGATATCAAAGCTGAGTTTCATGCCTGTCAGCACAGCGCTGAAAATCTCCACCATTCCCGCAAGTGCCGCACCCTTGAACCCGAACTCGCCGCCGACCGGGGCAAGCATTTCAACGGCATGCGGATCGCGCGTATCGACGCCGTCTCCATCAGAGGCAACGCCTTGCGGCAGCTGCTGGCCGAGGCTCCGGTAAAGCAGAACGCGATTATAGGGCACCGCGCTGGTGGCCATGTCCAGCAGCCAGGGCATGTCATCCGCTGCCGGCACGCCTACGGCGATAGGGTTGGTGCCGTGGAAGCGCATGGCGCCATCATGCAGGCGCACGAAACTGTCCGAATTGCAGAAGGCGAGGCCGATATAACCCCGCCGCGCCGCTTCCAGCGCATAAGCACCTGCCGGGCCGAAATGTGAGGAATTCCTGATCGCCACCGCGCCGATGCCGAATTTTTCCGCAAGCGCCATGGCGCTGTCCATGGCCGCATAGGTGGCGCGGGCGCCATGGGCGTGGTCGGCGTCGATCGTTTCCACTGCGCCGAAGCCGGAAACACGGGCGATCTGCGGCCGCCGATTGAGACGCCCGCCTTCAAGCGCGGTGATATAATGGGCAAGCAGGCGAACACCATGGCTGTCCACACCGAGCCTCGTGCCATGCATCATGGCGCGCGTCGCCGCATCGGCCGTTTCGTCGTCGGTGCCAGCGGCAAGGAAAACGGCGCGGCAAAACCGCTCCAGCTCATCCAGCCTCGCCAGGACGGTGGCTTTTTCATTGCTGTGCGCCATGAGGGAATCCTCCCAATTCCAGAATCCATGCCGCACAAGCTATTCACGGGGCGCGTTTTTGCAATCGAATATCGCACGCCCGAAGGCTCAATCAGTCCTCCGCCCCCATGGCATCATAGGAAGAGCGTTCGCCGGCGATGATCGCGCGTTTGCCGACATGGTTGGCAGGCCCGACAATGCCTTCCTGCTCCATGCGCTCGACGAGCGAAGCGGCGCGGTTATAGCCCACGGACAGGCGGCGCTGGATATAGGATGTGGAGCACTTCTTGTCGCGCATCACCACCTTGACGGCCTTTTCATAGAGATCATCGCTGTCGTCCTCACCCATGGCGGACTTGTCGAAAACAGCGGTTTCCTCTTCCACCTCTTCGTCGGTTTCGTCGGCGTCTTCGGTAACGGTGCCGAGATATTCCGGACGTCCCTGCGTCTTCAGATGCGCGACCACCTTTTCCACTTCCTCGTCCGAAACGAAGGGGCCGTGGACACGCGCGATGCGGCCGCCGCCCATCATGTGCAGCATATCGCCCTGGCCGAGCAGATGCTCCGCGCCCTGTTCGCCAAGGATGGTGCGGCTGTCGATCTTCGACGTCACCTGGAAAGAGATGCGGGTCGGGAAATTCGCCTTGATCGTGCCGGTGATGACATCAACCGACGGACGCTGTGTGGCCATGATGAGATGGATGCCGGCGGCGCGCGCCATCTGCGCCAGGCGCTGGATCGCACCTTCGATTTCCTTGCCCGCGACCATCATCAGGTCGGCCATCTCGTCGACGATGACGACAATATAAGGCATGGCCGTGAGGTCCATTTCCTCCTGCTCGTAGACCGCCTCGCCGGTGGCGCGGTCAAAGCCGGTCTGCACGTTGCAGAACACGGTCTCGCCCTTGGCGCGGGCAGCAGCGGCCCTTGCATTATAACCGTCGATATTGCGCACGCCGAGACGCGACATCTTGCGATAGCGATCTTCCATTTCGCGCACGGCCCATTTCAGTGCCATGACTGCTTTTTTCGGATCGGTGACGACAGGGGTCAGAAGATGCGGGATGCCGTCGTAGACGGAAAGCTCGAGCATCTTGGGATCGACCATGATCAGGCGGCACTCTTCCGGCTTCAGACGATAGAGCAGCGACAGGATCATGGTGTTGATGGCAACCGACTTGCCCGAGCCGGTGGTGCCGGCGACCAGAAGGTGCGGCATCTTCGCCAGCTCGGCGATGACAGGTTCGCCGCCGATGGTCTTGCCGAGGCAAAGCGCGAGCTTCTGGCGGGTCTCGGCGTAATCCGTCGCTTCGATCAGTTCGCGCAGATAAACCGTCTCACGCACGGGGTTCGGCAGTTCGATGCCGATGACATTGCGGCCGGGCACGACAGCGACACGCGCCGAAAGCGCCGACATGGAGCGGGCGATATCATCCGAGAGGCCGATGACGCGCGAGGACTTGACGCCAGGGGCGGGTTCGAACTCATACAGCGTGACGACCGGGCCGGGGCGGACATCGATGATCTCGCCCTTGATGCCGAAATCCTCCAGCACGCTTTCGAGAAGCCCGGCGCTCTGCTCCAGCGCTTCCGGCGTCATGGTCGTGGTCTGCTGGACGCGGGCTTCCTGCAGAAGATCGATGGAGGGGTATTCATATTCGCCGTCCGCAAAGACCGGCGCTTCCCGGAACATCGGCTGCGAGGCCTGGATGGGCGCGCGCGGCGTGAAGCGCGGCTCGGCCGCAATTTTCTCCACCGGCTGAACCTGCTCCACAGGTCTCTGCGTCTCGACCACCATCGGCGCCTCCACGACGGGCTGCGGCGCGATCTCCTGTTCCACGACCTGAATGGGGGCCGGGATGGCGGAATGATGCACACCGATTTCGCGGTAAAGCCTGATCGCGGAACCGCCGGGCACGGTGACAACAGGAGGCTCGGACGAAAGTACGATCGCAGCGGCGGCGGGCGATGCAAAGGCGACCGGCGCGACGACAGCAGATGCCGTGACCGAATTTGCAAGAACGGCACGCGCGGACGCAGAGACGCCCTCGCCGACACTGCCCGGCAGATCAAGCGTCATCACTTCCCAGAACAGCTCATCCGGCAGATGGGCGGCGAAAGCCGGAATGACGGCCTGCGGTGCGGTGGCCTGAACTGCACCGACAGCGGGCTCGACGGATTGCGGCTGAACCGGCGAGAATATCTGCTGCGCAGGCGCTTCTGCGGCTACGGAGATCTCCGTCTGAACCGGCATCCGGGCAGCGGCAGCCGCCTCTTCCGCCTGCTTGCGGGCAAGCTCCAGCCGCAATTTATAGGTCAGCGCCCTGGCACCCCGGGCATCCGGCGGCTGCGGCAGGAACGGCATGCGCGGCGGCATCATGCGCTGCTCCGCCGGCTTTACGTCCGGTTGAGAGACAGGAGCAACCTCCTGCTGCACAACCTGTTGCTGCTCCACCGTTTCCGGCTCCACTACTTCAGGCGGAGCGACAGCCGGGACTTCCTCCTCCGGAATATTGGGAGTCTCGACCGGCATGCGCCGCGCAAACGCGCTTTCCGGCGTGCGAGTGAAACGGACATTCGGGCCGAGCACAAAAGCATTCTGCCAGCCGGGCATCTCCGCGCGGCCTTCGATGGCGTCGGCTGCGCTGACATCGGCATTCGGCTTGGGTGCCGCGCCGGCCTTCATCGCCGCCGTCTGTTGACCGGCAACCGACTGGCCGCCGGCATGACGAGCCTTCTCGCTCCCCTCCCCTACGCTATTGGACGAATTCTGGAATCTGGATCGGGAGAAGCTCATGGCAGCGTGCACACTCATCATAAACGTACATATTTCGGTCTCCCTGAAATAAAAAATAAAGGTTAATTACCCCTTTCCAAACGAGGTCACCGAGGCAGATTTTCACTCCGTGCACAGGCGGTGCACCGCACACGTGACTGAGGGCGCGGCATTCCAACCATCTAATTTTATTGCGTTATATCAAATTTTCAGGGCGTCACCGAAGGCAAGAAGGTAAGGTGAGAAAAGCGCATTATCGCCGGAAAGCATATTGTTTCCGCAAAGGCCCGCGCAACGTAAAATCATTGCTGTAAAGCCCGCGAATTAACGTGGACACTGCCGAGGTTGCAGTCTTAAGATCGGCCGGCCGCGGACCAAGCGGAAAGGCCCGCCCAGCCCTCATTTCCGGAGTGAATCATGTCGCCTGTCCACCTGTCCCGTCGCTCGCTTCTCAAGACCTCGCTTCTTCTTGCCGCAACCACGGGGCTTGCGGGCATCGCCGCTGCACAGCAGGCGACGCCCGGCGGACGGCTGATCGTCGCGGCCGATTCGGAGCCGAAAAACCTCAATCCGGCGATCGTCGCCTCAAACGGCGTGTTTTATATTGCCAGCAAGATCATCGAGCCATTGGCCGAGGCCTCCTTTAACGGCAAGGACGGCCTGGAACCGCGCCTCGCAACCGAATGGGCGGGATCGGATGACGGGTTAAGCGCCACCTTCAAGCTGCGCGAGGGCGTGACCTGGCACGATGGCAAACCCTTTACCTCCGCAGACGTGGCCTTTTCGGCGCTCTCCGTCTGGAAACCGTTGCAGAATCTCGGACGGCTGGTCTTTGCCAATCTCGAGAAGGTGGACACGCCGGATGACCACACGGCGATCTTCCGCTTCTCCAAGCCAACGCCGTTCCAGCTCATCCGTAACGCGCTGCCGGTCGTTACCAGCGTCGTGCCGAAACATCTTTATGAGGGCACCGATATCGCCACCAACCCGGCCAATACCAAGCCGGTCGGCACCGGGCCTTTCGTTTTTGCGGAATACAAGCCCGGCGAATATTATCGCCTGACCCGCAATCCCAATTATTGGGGCAAGAACCAGCCGCAGCTCGATGAGATCATCTATCGCGTTCTGCCAGACCGGGCGGGCGCCGCGTCTGCGCTCGAAGCAGAGGAAATCCAGCTCGCCGCCTTTTCCGCCGTGCCGCTGGCAGATCTCGACCGTATCTCGAAGGTGGCAGGCATCAAGGTCATAGCCGATGGTTACGAGGCGCTGACGTATCAGCTGGTGGTCGAAATCAACCATCGCCGCAAGGAACTCGCCGATCTCAAGGTCAGACAGGCCATCGCCCACGCCATCGACAAAAAATTCGTCATCGACAAGGTCTTCCTCGGTTACGCCACGGCATCCACAGGCCCGGTGCCGAAAAACGCGCCGGAATTTTATACCGACGATGTCGAGACCTATGATTTCGATGTGGCCAAGGCCAATTCCCTGTTGGACGAGGCGGGTTATGCGCGCGGCGCGAACGGAACACGTTTCTCACTGAAACTTCTTCCGGCACCCTATTTCAATGAAACCAGACAGTTCGGTTCCTATCTTCGTCAGGCGCTACAGGAAGTCGGCATTGATGCCGAGCTGGTCAATAATGATTCAGCCGCCCACCAGAAGGCCGTCTACACCGATCATGCCTTCGATCTCGCCATCGCGCCGCCGGTCTTCCGCGGTGATCCGGCGATTTCCACCACCATTCTCGTGCGTTCCGGCATTCCGGCGGGCGTCGGTTTCTCCAACCAGGGCGGTTACGAGAACAAGACGCTGGACGAACTGATCGACAAGGCGGCGGTAACGGTGGACACGGCGGCACGCACGGCGCTTTACAAGGATTTCCAGAAGCAGGTCACCGCCGATCTGCCGCTGATCAACGTCGCCGAATGGGGTTTCATCACGGTGGCACGCGATACGGTCAAACATGTCGCCAGCAATCCCCGCTGGGCCGTTTCCAACTGGGCGGATACGACCGTCGACACCTGAGGTCTCGCCGTGAAGCGTGCAACGACATTGCTGAAGCGAAGGGCAGTCAGCGCCATTCCGGTGTTGCTGATTGTTCTCGTCTTCACCTTCGTGTTGCTTGAAAATGCGTCCGGAGACGCTGTGGATGCCTATCTCGTCTCCATCGGCGGCGGCGATGCCGGGCTGCGGGATGTGCTTCGCGAACAATATGGGTTGAACGGTTCCGTGCTGGCCCGTTTCTGGCTCTATGCCAGTTCGGTCCTGCGGTTCGATCTCGGCTGGTCGCTTGCCTTCGACCGGCCTGTGCTGGGGCTGATCCTCGAGCGGCTGCCGAACACGCTTCTCCTGATGGGTAGCGCCACCACACTCGCCTTCATCCTCGGCACCGCGCTTGGCATCGTGGCGGGGGCGCGTCCCGCCGGGCTGACGGACCGCGCGGTTTCACCCCTTTCGCTGGCGCCTTACGCCCCCCCCGGCTTCTGGCTTGGCCTCGTGCTGGCCATCGTCTTCGCCGTTCAACTCAAATGGCTTCCCACCTCAGGCATAGAACCCATCGCCTCGGGCAAGCAGGGATTTGCAAGGGCTCTCGACATCGGCCGTCATCTCGTGTTGCCGGTGGCCAGTCTCGGCCTCATCTACCTGGCTCTTTTCCTGCGCGTCACGCGCACCGCCATGGCGGCGGTCTGGCCGCTGGATTTCGTGCTGTTCGCCAGATCAAAAGGGCTTTCCAAACGGCGGATCGTGCTGCGCCATGTCGCGCGCAATGCCGCTCTTCCGCCCGTCACCGTGCTCGGCCTGCAGGCCGCAACCATGCTGGGCGGCAGCGTGGTGATCGAAAGCGTCTTGGCCATTCCCGGTTTTGGCCGGCTGGCGCAGGAAGCCGTCAGCGGCCGCGACACGCCGCTTTTGATGGGCATTATTCTGACCAGCGCCGTCTTCGTCATCCTCGTCAATCTCGCCGTCGATATTCTCTATGCCGTTCTCGATCCGCGCATCGGCAGCGGGGAGCGACAGGCATGAGTTTCGCTCTCCGGCTGCTGCGCAGTTTCGAAGGCGCCACGGGCGCCATCATTCTGGTGCTGCTTGCCATGACGGCGCTCGCCGCATCCGTCGTTTTTCCGGGCGACCCGCTGGCCATCGTCGGCGAGCCGCTGATCGCACCCTTTACCGATGCCGCCCTGCCTCTCGGCACCGACCGGCTGGGCCGCAACGTGCTAGCCGAACTTGCCCATGGCGCGCAGGCCTCGCTGCTCGTCGGCATCGGCGCCGCCGCCGCCGCATTGGTTATCGGCACCGTCATCGGCACCATTGCCGGATTTGCCGGCGGCCTCGTGGATGAAGCTTTGATGCGCGTCACAGACGCCTTTCAGATCGTGCCGAATTTCCTGCTCGCACTCGCCTTCGTCAGCACCATCGGTCCCTCCATGCCCATTGTCATTCTCGCCATTGCGCTCGGCGCATGGGCTGATCCGGCGCGGCTGATGCGGGCGCAGGTCTTGAGCATCCGCGAGCGCGATTATGTTCAATCCGCCCGCGCCATCGGCATGCATCCGCTGGAAATCGCGTTCAGGCAGATCCTGCCCAATGCCCTGCCGCCGGTTCTGGCGCTCGCCGCCATCATCGTCGCGGCAGCCATCCTAACCGAGGCGGCACTGTCCTTCCTTGGGCTCGGCGATCCCAATATCGTCACCTGGGGTTCGATGATTGCCGAAGGACGTAACGTCCTGCGCTCAGCTGCGTTTTTGTCCGTCATCCCCGGCATCGGCCTTCTGGTCACGGTTCTCGGCGTTTATCTTCTCGCAGAAGGCATCAACAGGGCGATGGTGACAAGGAGGCAAGCGCCATGAGCGGCAATGCGCTGTGCCGGATCGACGATCTCAGCGTTTGTTATGCGACAGGCGATGCGCCTGCCTTGCAGAATGTTTCGCTGACCATCCGGCAGGGGCAGAGGCTGGCGATCATCGGCGAAAGCGGGTCGGGAAAATCCACGCTCGGCAGAGCCATTGCCGGGCTTCTCCCCGGCAATGCGCGCGTTTCCGGTGATATTTCCTGGAGCCGCGATAGCGGCCTGTTTCACGGCAGGCCGCTGCCGGGGCGCGATATCGGCACGATCTTTCAGGATACCGGCGCGACGCTAAACCCGGTTCTCACCATCGGCGAACAGGTGGCGGAAGGCGCCGTGCGGCATCTCGGCCTGTCATGGAGGCAAGCGCGCGATCTTGCCCGTGGCCTTCTGGAGCGGGTGCGGCTGCCGCATCCCTCCCATCTGCTCGCCACCTATCCGCACCAGCTTTCCGGCGGCCAGAGGCAACGCGTGGCGATTGCTGCCGCGATTGCCGCCAGTCCTTCGATCCTGATTGCCGACGAGGCCACGAGCGCGCTCGATACGGTCAGTCAGGCCGCCATCGCCACGCTGCTGGACGATCTGGTGCGGCAGGAAAACAAAACGCTGGTCTTCATCACCCATGATATCGGCCTTGCTTCCAGCCTTGCCGACGAGATCGCGGTCCTACGTGCGGGCCGGTTAGTGGAACACGGTTCGACACGGCGGGTGCTTTCCGCACCCACCCATGACTATACGCGTGCGCTGCTTGCCGATTATCTCGATCTCTCGACCCCGCCGCTGATCAGCGAGGCCGCGTCATGAACGAAGCCCTTCTGAGCGTCGACGGACTGTCGAAAACCTATCGCACCGGCGCAAGAACGGTGGCGGCGCTTTCCGACATCTCCTTTTCGCTTCAGCCCGGCGAGACGCTGGGACTTGCCGGTCCCTCCGGCTGCGGAAAATCGACGCTGGCGCGCATTCTGATGCGGCTGATCCCGGCTGACGAAGGCACGATCCATTTCAAAGGCCGCGACTGGCTGGCGCTTGACGGCGGGAAGCTTCGTGCCGCCCGCCAGCACATGCAGATGGTGTTTCAGGATACGCATGGCGCATTCAATCCGCGCGCGAGCGTCGAAGACGCCATCGGCGAACCGTTGCGCGTTCATCGCATGGCCGCAAGACGCGAGCGTGCAGCAGAAATACACCGTCTCCTCGACCGCGTGGGCCTGCCCGCCAGCTATGCCAGCCGATCGGTCTTCGAGCTTTCCGGCGGCCAAAGGCAGCGCGTCGCGATCGCGCGGGCCATTGCGCTCAAGCCGTCACTTCTCATTCTGGATGAAGCCGTCTCCGCGCTGGATGTTTCGGTTCGCAGGCAAATCCTCGAACTACTGGTGGAAATACAGCGGGAGACGGCCGTTTCCTGTATTTTCGTCTCCCACGACCTCGCAGTCATCCGCGCCGTCTGCCACCGCGTCGCCATCATGGAAGCGGGACGGATCGTTGAAATCGGCAGGACGGGAAATATCGTCTCGGCGCCGCAATCCTCGACCGCAAGAACACTGATCGACGCCGCACCGCGACTGACCATTACCACGTAAGGAAAAGACATGCCCGTTCCCGATTATGCATTGCTGCTCGACCCACCCGCTTTTCCTGCGGAGCGTTATGCCGTTCTTGCCGACCGGCTGGCAGCCTTGATGGGCACGAGGAACGACGTCCTTCTCATACAGGCGGAAGCCGTGCTGGCGCTCGAGGCAGCAGCGACAAGCCTTGCACGACCAGGCCTGCGGGCGCTCAACATCGTTACCAGCCCCTATGGCGCGTGGTTCGGCGGTTGGCTGGAAAGGGGTGGCGCGACGGTGCGCAACCTGACGGCCAGCCCGGCAAAGCCGGTCACACTGGAGGAGGTGGAGCAGGCGCTGGACGAAGGGCCGGATTTCGATCTTCTCGCCATCGTCCACGCGGAATCGGCAAGCGGCATTCTCAACCCTCTGCCCGCCATCGCCACGCTCGCTCGGCAAAGGGGCATCGTGACCCTCGTCGATGCCGTCGCGTCCATCGGCGGACATGCCTTCGAGGTTGACCGGCTGGGCATCGATATCGCCGTCCTCGGCCCGCAAAAGGCGCTGGCCGGGCCGGCCGGGGTTTCCGCGATTTCCGTCAGCGAAAAAGCGTGGGAGCTTCTTTCGCACGAGAATGCGTCCGACAACTCCATGCTCTCGCTTATGGACCAGAAGAAACTCTGGCTCGATGCCGGCCGCGGAGCGCTGCCCGGAACGCCCGCTCCGCTGGAATTCTATGCCCTGGAGGCCGCACTTGACCGGATAGAGGCGGAAGGTCTGGCATCTGCCAATGAACGCCACGAAAGGGCGGCCGCGGCCACCCGGAACGGCATCAGGGCGCTCGGTATTCCAACCTGGGTGAAGGAGGCGCACGCCTCCGCCCTCGTTTCCACAGCAATCCTGCCGGATACCGTCGAAGCCAAGGCATTCCTCGCCGCTGCATCCCAAAAGCATGGCGCGGATATTTCCGCCGGGGTCGGCCCCGGCGCGGAACGGCTGATAAGGCTCAACCACACCGGTCGACGGGCGCATCCGGAGGCGGTGAAAGCCAATATCGTGGCCTTCTCCAGTGCCTTGAAAAGCCTCGGCCATGCCGCAGATACCGATTCCGCGCTGGAAGCGAGCGAAAAAGCCTATTCTGACGCCGATCCGAACCGCGTTTGAAGGTGGCGATAAACATTCATTGCGCAAAATCCGGCAGCAGTGAAACGTCAGTCACGACATTGTTGTTAAAAATGGTAGACAAATTCCTCGGTCAATCTTGACGAAATCATGGCAACGCGCGAAACTTAACACACCGTTAACTCGCGTGAAGAAGGGAACTGGCCATGGTAGCAGGGTTCAACATGCTCTCCTTTGACCTCTTTGGCATCGGCCGAAGGATGCCCGTCGTCAATGAGCGGGTGGAGACCGAGTTTCAGGACAAAACGCCGCGCAGACCGGACGACGAGTCGCATGACGACGACCGCGATCAGGAATATGAACTGTTCTTCTGGTCGCTTTATCCGGTGATCTAGGAGGTTTCGGTAGCCTGCCGGGCATGAAACTTGCCAAGGGCCGCCGGTTCATTCAATGATTGGCGCATGCGCCGGTCCGGAAATGATAAGAACTCTGCAAACAGAGACTTGAAACTGCTGCGCCGTCTTCTGCGCGCCAGGGATCATATGGATGCCGCCGCCCATGAGGCGTGGCCTGTTTCACGCCTTGCCAGTGTCAGCGGCGCCTCGCAGGCCCATTTCGCAAGATCGTTTCGCGATGCCTTTGGCATACCCCCTCACCGCTATCTACTGACCCGCCGGGTGGAGCGCGCCGTGGCGCTTTTGCGTGACACCGATCTTCCTATCATCGAAATCGCGTTGCAGACCGGCTGGAACAGCATCGGCACATTTGGCCGTGTTTTCCGCGATGTGACCGGGGAAAACCCGAGTGAATTGCGGCGACGGATGCGGCTTTCGCCTGCCGATCTCGAGCAGGTTCCCCATTGCTTCGTCAGCGCCGCAAATCGCCCTCATCTCACAATCGCAGTTTCGGAGAAGCGCCGACGAACGAAAAGCGCTAGGCACGACGAGCGAAAGGGAGATATCTCATGAAAAATGGTGTTCAAGTTGTCGGGCTTTACGTTCATGATCAGGACGAAGCGCTGCAATTCTACGTCGAAAAACTTGGATTTCGTGTGCACACCGACGCGCGCAACGGCGATTATCGCTGGTTGACCGTGCAGCACCCGGACCAACAGGATTTCCAGCTGGGCCTGTTTCGGCCACAGGCTCCGACCGTTGACGAGGCGACGGCGCAAAATCTGAACGAAGCCGTGGCCAAAGGCGCGATGCCGCCGCTGGTTCTGGTGGTCGAGGATTGCCAGAAAGCCTTTGACGTGATGCACAAACGCGGCGTCGAATTCACCCAGGAACCGATCGCCCGCTACGGCTCGGTGGATGCGAGCTTCCGCGATCCTTCCGGCAATGGCTGGAAGCTCGTTCAGGCCCGCTGAAGCGCCCATGTGTCACATTCCATCATGGATGCTTTTTCTTGGGGGCGACTTTGATCTTGCGAAACTGGATAAGGCAGAGCCATCGGTGGCTGGGCATTCTGCTGACCATCACCATTCTGGCGAACTTCATCTCGATGGCTTTCGGTCCGACGCCATCGGTGATCGTCTATGCTCCGCTGTTGCCGCTGACTTTGCTTATTTTCAGCGGGCTGTACATGTTCTTCCTGCCATATCTGGGAAAGCCGCCAGCCCCATCGGGGAAGTAGGCAGATAAGCAACGAAACTATCATGCTCTTCGGCCGCCCGCAAAGTTTACGCGGTTGCGGAGCACGGTATTTTAAAATGCTTCAGCCCCGGGTTTTACCCCGGGGCTGATTAAAAAGCGGTCGGCCGAAACGGCCTTGCCTTAGTGGTTGTCGCGCGGCAGGCCCTTGGTCTGGGCGATGCGCTGATACTTCACGGCCGGTTCCAGAACCGCGCCGGTTTCCATCTGGCTGACGATGCCACGCTGGATTTCCTGCCATGGCGTCTGATGGTCAGGGAACTTGTAACCACCCTCGGCGGAAAGCGCTTCGTAACGCTTGGCCAGTTCCTCACCTGATATCAGGATATCGGCCTTGCCGCGACCCACATCGATGCGAACGCGGTCACCCGTCTGCAGGATGGCGAGACCGCCACCGGCCGCAGCTTCCGGGGAAGCGTTGAGGATGGACGGGCTGCCCGATGTGCCGGACTGGCGGCCATCGCCGATGCAGGGCAGCGAATTGACGCCTTCCTTCAAGAGATAATCCGGCGCGCGCATGTTCACCACTTCCGCTGCACCCGGATAACCGATCGGGCCTGCACCGCGCATGAAGAGGACGGTGTTGGCGTCGATGCCGAGCGACGGATCGTCGATGCGGTGGTGGTAATCTTCCGGACCATCGAACACTACGGCGCGGCCTTCGAAGGCCTCCGGATCGTTCGGGTTGGAGAGGTAACGGTTGCGGAATTCTTCCGAAATCACGCTCGTCTTCATGATGGCGGAGGAGAACAGGTTGCCGCGCAGAACGCGGAAGCCTGCACGCTCCTTGAGCGGCTGGTCGTAAGGACGGATGACCTTTTCGTCTTCGATGATGGCGCCACGGCAGTTGTCGCCAATGGTCTTGCCGTTGACGGTCATCGCGTCTTCCTTGATGAGCCCCTGGGTCATCAGCTGGTTGACGACTGCCGGAACGCCGCCGGCATGGTAATAGTCCTCACCGAGATATTCACCTGCTGGCTGCAGGTTGACAAGCAACGGCACGTCTTCGCCATAGGTCTGCCAGTCATCGACGGTCAGTTCGACACCGACATGGCGTGCAAGGCCGTTCAGATGGATCGGTGCGTTGGTGGAGCCGCCAATGGCCGAGTTGACGCGGATGGCGTTGATGAAGGCATCCTTGGTCATGATGTCTGATGGTTTCAGGTCTTCCTTGACCATTTCGACGATACGCAGGCCGGTCAGGTAGGAGACTTCCTGACGGTCGCGGTAAGGCGCCGGAATGGCGGCCGAACCCGGAAGCTGCATGCCGAGCGCTTCGGCAAGCGAGTTCATGGTCGTTGCCGTGCCCATGGTGTTGCAATAACCGGTGGACGGAGCCGACGAGGCGACGAGCTTGACGAAGCCCTGATAGTCGATCTCGCCCTTGGCCAGAAGTTCGCGCGCCTTCCAGACGATGGTGCCGGAACCGGTGCGTTCGCCACGGAACCAGCCGTTCAGCATGGGGCCAACGGAAAGGGCAATGGCGGGAATGTTGACGGGGGCCGCCGCCATAAGACAGGCAGGCGTGGTCTTGTCGCAGCCGATGGTCAGAACGACGCCGTCGAGCGGATAGCCATAAAGCACTTCCACGAGGCCGAGATATGCGAGGTTACGGTCGAGACCGGCGGTCGGACGCTTGCCGGTTTCCTGGATCGGATGCACCGGAAACTCGATGGCGATGCCACCCGCTTCACGAATGCCTTCGCGCAGACGGTTAGCGAGTTCAAGATGGTGGCGGTTGCAGGGCGAAAGGTCCGAACCGGTCTGCGCAATGCCGATGATCGGGCGGTCAGACTGAAGTTCAGCCTGGCTCAGGCCGAAATTCATGTAACGCTCGAGATAAAGCGCCGTCATATCCGCATTGGCGGGGTTGTCGAACCACGCGCGCGAACGAAGCTTGCCTTGGGTTGCGGGCAGATTGTCGGATTTGGTCATGATGCGGTCTCCAGCCGGAAGTGGCCAACGGTAAAATATTACGAAATGCGACAAGCTTATGTTGTGCGCAAGGAAAATGGAATCAGCTTTCGGAGATCACGCATAACCGACAGTGAGAGCCCAGACGAGTAGGCTTGGGCTGCTCTGCGGCTTTAACCGAATATTTTTCGGCATTTACGGCCATCGCAGGATTGCGCAAAGGAATCTCCCTCCCTCTTTTGCCGATTGAACTCCGATCACAAGACCCAAAATTCCGGCAAAAATCATCTTCTTATTTGTATTACTATTAGACGCAGCCATATGCTGTCAAGCGCTATAGCGGTGTGAGCAGCAGCAGTGCCGGCTGTTTGAACCACAAAACATGAATCGTTTATCCATTTGATATTAATTGATATATTTCAAAATCCGAGACCAGATACACCATTCTGAAATTGAAATATGCGAAAATGCCTCTTTTCAAGAGTATTACTATATGCTCATAGTGTCTCCGTCACGCTGACATCATCTCTGGGAGGATTAAGATGAGAAAAGCTCTCGCGACAGTTACTGTCGCCGTTTCGCTGTGCCTTGCATCAAGTGTTTCCGCCAAATCGCTTACCGTCGGCTTCTCGCAGATCGGTTCGGAATCCGGCTGGCGCGCGGCTGAAACCACCGTCACCAAACAGCAGGCAGAGAAGCGCGGCGTCACGCTTAAATTCGCCGACGCGCAGCAGAAGCAGGAAAACCAGATCAAGGCCGTTCGCGGCTTCATCGCGCAGGGCGTGGACGCGATCCTGATCGCGCCGGTCGTCGCGACCGGATGGGATGCCGTGCTGAAGGAAGCCAAGGAAGAAAAAATCCCTGTCATCCTGCTCGACCGCCAAATCGAGGCTCCGGACGATCTTTACCTGACCGCCGTAACCTCCGATCAGGTTCATGAAGGCAAGGTTGCCGGCGACTGGCTGGTCAAGGACGTCGGCTCCAAGGATTGCAAGGTGGTGGAATTGCAGGGCACGACCGGCTCTTCGCCCGCCATCAACCGCAAGAAGGGCTTCGAAGAAGCCATTGCCTCGCACAAGAACATCAAGATCGCACGCTCGCAGACGGGTGACTTCACCCGCACCAAGGGCAAGGAAGTGATGGAAAGCTTCATCAAGGCCGAAGGCGGCGGCAAGGACATCTGTGCGGTCTACGCCCACAATGACGACATGGCCGTCGGTGCGATCCAGGCGATCAAGGAAGCCGGTCTGAAGCCCGGAACCGACATCAAGATCGTCTCCATCGATGCCGTGCCTGACATCTTCAAGGCCATGGCAGCCGGTGAAGCCAACGCCACCGTCGAACTGACGCCTGACATGGCCGGCCCGGCCTTCGACGCGCTCGAAGCCTATCTGAAGGACAAGAAGGCGCCAGCGAAGTGGATTCAGACCGAATCCAAGCTTTACACGGCATCTGACGACCCGATGAAGGTCTACGAGGCGAAGAAGGGTCTGGGTTACTGATACCCCATTCTTCGGAAGGAGCGGCG
This sequence comes from Agrobacterium tumefaciens str. B6, assembly GCF_001541315.1. Lineage (GTDB taxonomy): Bacteria > Pseudomonadota > Alphaproteobacteria > Rhizobiales > Rhizobiaceae > Agrobacterium > Agrobacterium radiobacter. Next base: position 57,005 of record NZ_LMVK01000023.1, read on the forward strand.
CGTCGTTCGTGCCGCTCCATCATGGCATTCTTCATGCGGAACCTGCTCAATGTCCGAAACGGCACCACTTTTGGAAGCACGCGCCATCGGCAAATCCTTTCTGGGGATCACGGCGCTCGATGGCGTCGATTTTTCGCTCGGGCACGGTGAAATCCATGCCCTGCTTGGCGAAAACGGCGCGGGCAAATCGACGCTCATCAAAATCCTGACTGGCGTTTATCACCGCGACAGCGGTTCGATCTTTCTGGAGGGCAGCGAAATCTCGCCCACCAATGTGGGCGAGGCGCAGGCGCTTGGCATCGGCACGGTCTATCAGGAAGTGAACCTTCTCGAAAATCTCACGGTCGCCGAAAACCTGTTTCTCGGCCGCCAGCCACGCCGCTTCGGGCTGATCGACCGCAGCACGATGCAGAAGAATTCGCAGGCGCTGCTCGCCCAATACGGGCTTTCCATCGACGTCAACGCCCTGCTTTCCAGCTATTCCGTCGCTATCCGCCAGATCATCGCCATTGCCCGCGCCGTCGATCTTTCCGGCAAGGTGCTGGTGCTGGACGAACCGACAGCCAGCCTTGACGCCCATGAGGTCGAGATGCTGTTCGGGGTGTTGAAAAACCTGCGCGCCCGCGGCATCGGCATCATCATCATCACCCACTTCCTCAATCAGGTCTATGATATTGCCGACCGGGTGACTGTGCTGCGCAATGGCCGCCTCGTCGGCACCCGAGACATCGGCAGCCTGCCGAGGTCCGAACTCATTTCGATGATGCTCGGTCGCGAGCTTCAGCATATTACCCACGAACATCAGGCGACCGAAGATACGGTCGCCGAGGGCGAGCCGCCAATCCGGTTCGAAGCCTATGGCAAGCGCGGCAGCATCGCCCCCTTCGATCTCGGCATCCGGCCGGGAGAGATCGTCGGCGTTGCCGGTCTTCTTGGCTCCGGACGAACGGAGACCGCCTTCCTGCTGTTCGGCATCGACCGTCCCGATACCGGCACGGCGATGATTGACGGAAAACCGGCGGCGATTTCGTCGCCCGAGGCCGCCATTGCGGCCGGGTTCGGCTTCTGTCCGGAAGAGCGCAAGACGGATGGCATCATCGGCGACTTTTCCGTCACCGATAATATCGCGCTGGCGCTTCAGGCCCGACAGGGCTGGGCACGGCCACTGTCCCGTCGGCGAAAGGCGGAGCTGGCCGAAAGCTTCATCAAATCGCTCGATATCCGCCCGGCCGACCCCAACCGGCCGATAAAATTCCTGTCCGGCGGCAATCAGCAGAAGGCCATTCTGGCACGCTGGCTCGCCACCCAGCCCAGACTGCTGATACTCGACGAGCCGACACGTGGCATCGATATCGGCGCGCATGCGGAAATTCTCAAAATGATCGAAAAACTCTGCGGCGAAGGCATGTCGCTCGTCGTCATCTCCTCCGAACTGGAAGAACTGACGGCCGTTGCGCATCGTGTGATCGTGCTTTCCGACCGCCGCCATGTCAGTGAATTGAAAGGCAGCGAAGTGACCGCCGACAACATCATGCGGGCAATTGCGGATGCGGCGAAAACGGAGGCGGCGTGATGGTGGCTGTAACACGACGCTTCAAAAGACTTGCTCCCCAGCTTGCCGCGCTCTTTATCATTCTGGCAGCGATTACAATCATTTCGCCGGGTTTTCTGCATGTTTCTTTCCAGAATGGCCGGCTCTATGGCAGTCTGGTGGATATTCTCGTGCGCGCCGCTCCCGTGGCGCTGCTGACCATCGGCATGACGCTGGTTATCGCCACCAAGGGTATCGATCTTTCCATCGGCGCGGTCATCGCCATCTGCGGCGCGGTCGCGGCCACGCTCATCAGCAATGGCCATTCCATTCCCTCGGTCATCGTCATCTCACTTGCGGTGGGCATTGCCTGCGGCCTGTGGAACGGCGTGCTGGTCGCCCTTCTCGATATACAGCCGATCATCGCCACCTTGATCCTGATGGTGGCGGGACGCGGCATCGCCCAGCTTATTACCGAGGGTGTCATTCTCACCTTCAACAATGACAGCTTTGCCGCCATCGGCTCCGGCTCGTTCGCAGGCATCCCGCTGCCCGTCATCATCTGGGTGGCGGCGGCGCTGTTGATCGGCCTTCTGGTGCGTAAAAGCGCGCTCGGTTTCCTGATCGAGGCCACAGGCATCAATCGCCGTGCAGCGGCGCTCGCCGGCGTGCGGGCGCGCTTCCTGCTGTTTTTCGTTTATGCTGTCTCCGGCCTCTGCGCGGCCATTGCCGGCATGATCGTGACCGCCGATATTCGCGGCGCGGATGCCAACAATGCCGGGCTGTGGCTGGAACTGGACGCGATCCTGGCGGTCGTGATCGGCGGCACATCGCTAAATGGCGGCCGCTTTTCCATCACGGCTTCATTGATCGGCGCGCTCATCATCCAGACCATCAATACCGGCATCCTCGTCTCGGGCTTCCCGCCGGAATTCAACCTCATCATCAAGGCAGGCATCATCATGGTGGTGCTCACACTGCAATCGCCTGCAATCATGGCCGTCCTCGGTTTCGTGAAAGCGCCGAAGCCGCACGTCAAACCGGCGGCGACCAATGGCATGACCAAGGAAGGAACCGCGCGATGATCCACAGCCGCAATCTGCCCTTCCTCACCACGCTGACGATCTTCGTGGTCGCCTATCTGCTGTGCGTGCTGCAATATCCATCGATCCTGTCGACGCGCGTGATAGGCAATCTTCTGACCGATAATGCCTTCCTCGGCATCGCGGCGGTGGGCATGACCTTTGTCATCCTGTCGGGCGGCATCGATCTCTCCATCGGTTCGGTCATCGCCTTCACCAGCGTCTTCGTGGCGGTCATGGTCGGCACCTATAACATCCATCCGTTGCTGGCCTTCGCCATCGTGCTGGCAGTCTCGACGCTGTTCGGCTGCCTGATGGGGGCGATGATCCGCTTCCTGTCGATCCCGCCTTTCGTGGTGACACTGGCGGGCATGTTTTTGGCGCGCGGCGCGGCCTATCTGATTTCCACGCAGTCGGTGCCGATCTCCCACCCGTTCATCGATGCGATACAGGGCTTTTATTTCCGCTTTCCAGGCGGCGGCAGGCTGACGGCGCTGGCCATGCTGATGCTTCTCGTCTTCGCCGCCGGCATGCTGATCGCCAGCCGCACCCGCTTCGGCGCCAATGTCTATGCGCTGGGTGGCAATCCGCAATCGGCCGAGCTGATGGGTGTGCCGATTGGCGCGACGACCATCGGCATCTATGCGCTTTCCGGTTTCCTGTCGGGCCTCGCCGGCATCGTTTATACGCTCTACACCTCGTCAGGTTATTCGCTGGCGACGGTGGGCGTGGAACTGGACGCCATCGCCGCTGTCGTCATTGGCGGGACGCTTCTGACCGGCGGCACGGGGCTGGTGGCGGGAACCTTTATCGGCCTTCTGATACAGGGGCTGATCCAGACCTACATCGTTTTTGACGGGACGCTTTCTTCCTGGTGGACGAAAATCGTCATCGGTGTGCTGCTTTTCGTCTTCATCGTGTTGCAGCGCGCAATCATCTGGTATTCAAACAGGAGACTGGCCGGACCGCATCCGGCATAATTGCCAAGGGAGGCTTGCTTGGGGCTGCTCGAAACGACGATAAGCGGGCGAAAACGCCGGAACAGCCACGCCCATGTGGTCTCCGAACTCGGCAGCGCCATCGTCTCGGGCAGGATTGCGGAAGGCTCCCTGCTGCCCAATGATGCCGAACTTTCCTTGCGGTTCGGCGTCTCCCGCACCGTGCTGCGCGAGACGATGAAGACGCTGGCGGCGAAGCGTCTGGTGGAACCAAAGGCCAAGGTGGGCACCCGCGTTCTTGACCGCTCCAGCTGGAATTTCTTCGATCCCGACGTGCTGGGCTGGCGCTGCGAGGCCGGCATAGATCAGGAATTCGTCACGCATCTGGCGGAGATACGCCTGGCGCTGGAACCAGCGGCGGCGGCGGCGGCGGCGCTGCAGGCCTCCAATGACGATATCGTTTCCCTTTACGTCATCGCCGCCAAATTCGACAATCCGAAACATACGCCGGAAAGCATCGCCAAGGTCGATCTCGAATTCCACCTTGCGGTCGCGCATATGTCCGGCAACCCCTTCATGCGCTCCGCAAGCGGGCTGATCGAAGCCGCACTTGCGATATCCTTCCAGCTCTCGTCACCGGCCGCTTCACCCGGCACCATCGCCGAGATCGCCTCCAATCATCTGCGTATCGTACACGCGATTGCGGCGCGTGACGCGGATGCGGCGGTGAAAGCCATGCGCCATGTGATCGAGGTCGGCAAGGACCGGACGCAGAACGCGATCAAGGCGCCCTAAAGACGCGATAACGCCTGCGCTTCTCGTGAGACCCGCTCGAAGGCGGGTCTTTTTTGTCGCGGCTTGGCTTACCCCTGCGACGCTTCGACCTGCGGGACCACACCGCGGCGCGACGCCATCAGCGAAGCACCGAGAAGGGCGGCAATCGCCACGAAGACGAAGACCATCGTCGCACCCTGAAGATCGATCAGCAGACCGCCCAGAACCGCACCGCTGGAAATCGCGATCTGGAACGTGGCGAGCAGCAGCGCGCCGGCACTTTCGGCTTCGTCGGAAGCGGCCCTCGTGATGAAGCTCTGCACGCTGACTGGAAGTGCGCCGAAGGCAAAACCCCAGGAGGCGATGGCAAGGCCGGCAATCAGGGGCGACGCACCCGCCACGACCAGAACGGAAGCCGATGCGGCGATCAGGGTGGCGGCGAACGTCACCGCCCATGCCGTGTTTTTCTCGGAGAGGAAACCGCCGAAGAGATTACCGAAAAAGCCGCCGACACCATAAACCAGAAGGACGAGCGAAATCGCCTCGACGCCAAGAAGCGTCACATCTTCCAGGAACGGACGGACATAGGTGAAGCCGGCAAAGTGACCCGCAACGATGAACAGCGTCGTCAGAAGGCCGATCCGGACCTGCGGCCGCTGCAACAGGCGGAACATGGTGGAGAGACCGGGTGCACCGGCCGGCGGCAGCGACGGAACGGTGAGCAATTGCACGACGAGCGCAATGACACCGAGCACACCCGCAACGACAAAGGCCGAACGCCAGCCAAGTGTCGCGCCGATCCACGCGCCCACCGGCGCTGCACAGACGGTGGCGACCGAAACCCCTGTCAGGATAATGGCCATGGCACGCGGCATTTTATCAAGCGGTACGAGTCTCAGTGCCAGCGCCGCGGACATGGCCCAGAAGCCGCCAAGGCCGATGCCGAGCAGGACGCGCGAGGCAAACAGCATGAAGAGACCGTTTGCGAAGGCGGCCAAAGTGCTGGAGATGATCAGCAGCGTGGTCAGCCCAAGCAATGTCCAGCGGCGATCGATGCTGCGTGTGCCAATGACAACGCCGGGGCCGGCGACCGCCGCGACCAGCGCCGTAACGGTAATGGATTGGCCAGCGATGCCGGAGCTGACGGCGAGATCGGCCGAAAGCGGCGTCAGCAGACTGACCGGCAGGAACTCCGCCGTCACCAGCCCGAAGACGCCGAGCGAAAGCGAAACCACGGCGGCCCAATTCGCATCCGGCTCTGTCTTGCGCGGCACATATTCGAGTTCGTTTATGGTCCGGTTGCTCATGAAAATCTCCTGATGCGCATTTCCGGAACGCGCTCTGAAACGGAATGGCAAAATGGTGAAACCGGTGGGAGGCCAGTTCATATTCTGCAAATCAATGGTCGTAAGCTATGCGTGACAGCCCGGCGTTTCCATGCTAGAAAATCCGTATTCCTTAACCAAACATCCAAATTTGCGAGAGCGCCATGAATGATGCCCTGACGGAAATGTTGCGTGGCCTGAGGCTCGACGGCGTGGAATACGGCCGATGCCGCATGGCCACCCCCTGGGCGACAGCTTTTCCCGAGCAGGAAGCGGCACGGTTCCATTTCATCGGTGTCGGCCAGGCGAAATTGCGCAAACCCTCCGGCGAGTGGCTGACGCTGACATGCGGCGACGCCGTTCTTCTGCCCCGCGGCCACGCCCATGTGTTGGGTAGCGGCGAGGATGTGACGCCTACCCCCTTCGACCGTTTCGGCAAGAAGGAAGTCTGCCAGGGCGTTTTCGACCTGCAATGCGCCAGCGCCGGCGGCGATACCGTGGCCTTTACCGCTTCGATGCGTTTCAACATGGATAATCTGCACCCCCTCCTGCAGCTGATGCCGGATGTGATGTTGACCAGTGATCTCGCCAAAAGCGATCCGGCCATTCCGCATCTGCTGGAGGCCATGACGCGTGAGGTGGAACTGAACCGTGTTGGTGCGGGCGGCATTCTGGCAAGGCTTGCCGATGTGCTGACCGCGACGTTGATCCGCACATGGGTGGAATATGGCTGCGGCGATTCCAGCGGCTGGCTGGCTGCGGTGCGCAACCCCGAACTCGGACGGGTGCTGGCCGCCATCCACCTCAATCCCGAAAAGGACTGGAGCGTGGAGGAGCTTGCTTCCCTGATGGGCGCTTCCCGCTCCAGTTTCGCGGAGCGCTTCACCCGCGTGGTGGGCGAAAGCCCGGCGCGCTATGTGGTGCGCGTACGCATGCACCAGGCACGGCTGTGGCTGCGCGAAGGCATGCGCGTGACGCTGGCGGCGGAAAAACTCGGTTACGATTCCGAAGCCTCCTTCAGCCGCGCCTTCAAACGCGTGCTCGGCGCACCGCCCAGCCAGTTTCGCCGGAAGGACACGGCCGGGTTGGAGGATGCGGCTTAAAAGCTACAAACAAACCGGATAGGATATCCGCGTGAGAGCAGATCCGCCCGAAGCGGAAGGGCGCCGTCCGGGGAGCATCCACCATGAGTATTGCCGACGACGCCCGTTTCTGGAACCGGACCGCTCGGAAATATGCAAAGGGCAGGATTTCGGATGAGGCCGGATATGAGCGCACGCTGGAGCGGACCCGTGCCCTGCTGAATCCGGATGACAGGGTATTGGAACTGGGTTGCGGCACCGGGACAACGGCGATCCGGCTTGCGTGCAGCGTCAAAGACTATCTTGCGACGGATATTTCCGCCGGCATGATCGCAATCGCCGAGGAAAGAAAACACGCCGCCGGCCGTCTCCCGAACCTCGTTTTCAGCACTGCGACCGTGGAAACGCTTGCGCCCGACCCTCATCAGTTCAACGTGGTGCTGGGTTTCAACTATCTTCATCTGGTGCGCGACCTGCGCGGCACATTGCAGCACATTCATTCCCTGCTTGGCCCGCGCGGGCTGTTCATCACCAAGACCCCTTGTGTCGGGGATATGAACCCGTTTATCCGCCTTGTCCTGCCGGCGATGCGTGTGATCGGCAAGGCGCCCTTTGCCGGCGTGTTCAACGCGGCCGAGCTTGGCCGGCATATAAACGCCGGCGGTTTCGACATTCTGGCCACGGAAATCCACGCGACAAAGGGCAATGACAATCGTCCTTACATCGTGGCGCGCAAAAGGTGATCTGAGCCGTCTTCAGTGAAAATTGCGGGAAATGACCTTTATCCGCTCCACCTCCTCCGCATCATCCACGGCAGGCGGCGGATGCTTCCTGATAGTGCGGTGATCATCCGGTGGAATGCCGTGGTGGAACTCATCACCACGCCCATGCGGCAGGGGAAAGGCATGGTTGCGTTCGCCCACGCTGGCCAGCGCCTCCGACAAATCTGTCAGCCGATGGGCGACCAGATGCACCACCTCACCCTCCCGCTGGATCTTGCCGTAAATACCGACCATGCCGGCAGACAACACCACGCGCCGGTATTTTTCGAAGGTTTTCACCCACAGCACCGCATTGGCGATGCCCGTCTCATCCTCCAGCGTCATGAAGATCACCCCCTTTGCCGAGCCGGGGCGCTGGCGCACCAGCACCAGACCCGCCGTTTCCAGCCATACGCCATCACGGGCGCGCACGGCCTCCGCACAGGTGACGATACGGCGGCGGGAAAGATCGCGCCGCAGGAATGTCATGGGATGTTCGCGCAGCGTCAGTCCGACATGGCCGTAATCCTGAACTACCTCACCACCGTCAGTCATGGGCCTGAGCGCGACGGAGGGTTCCTGAAGCTCATCCACCACGGTATTTTCCCGGCTGGCGGCGGCGGCGAAAAGCGGCAGCGGCTCATCCCGCAAGGCCTTGATGGCCCAGAGCGCCTCGCGTCTGGCAAGCGAAAGCGACGGTAAAAAGGCATCGGCTTCGGCGAGACAGACGAGGGCAGCGGCGGGAACGCCCGCCCTTCGCCAGAGATCATCCACCGAGGCAAAAGGCCGATCCTGCCGGACATTGACTATATCGGCGGCATGTTTGTTGGAAAGCCCTTTCACCAGGCGCATACCGAGCCGCACGGCAAACCGCTCGTCGCCTTTCGCATCCTTCTCACCCGTGGGCTCCAGCGTGCAATCGAAGCGGCTGTTATTGACACAGACCGGGCGCACCTTCACGCCATGATCGCGCGCATCGCGCACGATCTGCGCCGGGGCGTAAAACCCCATGGGCTGTGAATTTAGAAGGGCAACACAGAAAATATCGGGATAATGGCATTTCAGCCATGAAGAGGCATAGGCGATCAGCGCGAAGGAGGCCGCATGGCTTTCGGGGAAACCATAGCTGCCGAACCCTTCCAGCTGTTTGAAGATGCGTTCGGCGAATTCTTTTTCATAACCGCGCTCCACCATGCCGTCGATCAAATCCTGCCTGAATTTGGAGATGGTGCCGACATTCTTGAAGGTGGCCATGGCGCGGCGCAGTTGATCCGCTTTACCGGGGGAGAAACCGGCGCATTCGATAGCGACGCGCATGGCTTGCTCCTGAAACAATGGCACACCGAGTGTTTTGCCCAGTACCCCTCTAAGCTCTTCTTTCGGATAATGCTCATCCTCTTGTCTGTTACGGCGGCGCAGATAAGGATGCACCATATCGCCCTGAATGGGACCGGGACGAACGATAGCGACCTGAATGACGAGATCATAAAATTTTGCCGGTTTCAGACGCGGCAGCATCGACATCTGCGCCCGGCTTTCGATCTGGAAGGTGCCAAGCGTATCGGCCTTCTGGATCATTTTGAAGGTTGCTGGATCATCTTCCGGCATGGAAGTAAGGTCATATTTTTTACCATAGCGCTCCTCCAGTATGTCAAAACCGCGTTTCATGCAGGACAGCATACCGAGAGCCAGACAATCCATTTTCATGAACTTCATGACATCTATATCGTCCTTGTCCCATTCGATGATCTGGCGATCATCCATGGCGGCGGGTTCGATCGGCACCAACTCGTCCAATCGGTCATGGGTGAGAACAAAGCCGCCCGGATGCTGGCTGTGGTGACGCGGCGTACCGACAAGCTGATTGGCAAGCTCAAATGCAAGCCTCAGGCGGCGATCCTCCATATTGAGGTTCAGCTCCTTCACCTGCTTCTCGTCCACCCCCTCGCTCCAGCGCCAGACCTGCGAGGATAGAAGTTTCGTCAAATCTTCCGGCAGGCCGAGAACCTTGCCGACATCGCGCAGCGCACCCCTTCCGCGATAACGGGTGACGACCGAACACAGCGCGGCCTTGTCGCGCCCATAGGTGTCATAGACCCACTGGATGACCTCCTCACGCCGCTGATGTTCGAAATCCACATCGATATCAGGCGGTTCACGCCGTTCTTCAGAAACGAAACGTTCAAACAGAAGATCGACCTTGACGGGATCGATGGCGGTAATGCCAAGCACGTAACAGACAACCGAATTGGCCGCCGAGCCACGTCCCTGGCAGAGAATATCCAGCGAGCGTGCATGGCGAACGATGGCGTTTACCGTCAGGAAATAGGGGGCGTATTCCAGCCTGCCGATCAGTGTAAGCTCATGTTTCAGCGCCTTTTCCACTTTCGCCGGCAGACCATCCGGATACCGCCCCGGCACCGCTTCCCAGACCATCTTCTCCAGCGCCTGCTGCGCCGTCAGCCCCGGCAGGCTGCGCTCCTCGGGATATTGATAGACCAGTTCCTTCAGTGAAAATTTGCAGCGCTTCGTGATTTCGAGACTGCGGGCCAGCGCTTCGGGGTAGCGGGCAAATAGCCGGTGCATTTCCTCCGGCGGCTTCATATAGCGGTCGGCATGCCGCTCGCGGCGGAAACCCGCCTCGTCGATGGTGCAATTATGCCGGATACAGGTGACGACATCCTGCAGCATGCGCCGCTCGGGCACATGGAACAGTACGTCATTGGTCACCACCGTCGGTATACCTGCGACTTGAGCCATATTGGACAATTCGAAAAGCCGCATCTGGTCATTGGGACGTCTTCTGAGGCTGAGCGCCATATAGGCGCGATCCGCAAAAGCAGCCTTGAGCCGCCGCAGGCGAAGCGCGCAGAGATCATCGGCGAGCTCGGCGAGCAGCACCACGATCAGACCTTCGCCATAGGTAACGAGATCGTCCCATGTCAGCCGGCATTTGCCCTTGCCACCCCTCTTTTTGCCAACGGACAGCAGGCGGCAAAGCCGGCCGTATGCCGGGCGATCCATGGGGTAGACAAGCACGGAAAGATCGTCATCCAGATCGAGCCGGCAGCCGATGACGAGCCGGATGCCGTGGGTGCTTGCCGCCTCGTAGGCGCGGGGAATGCCCGCAAGGCTGTTGCGGTCGACAATGCCGAGCGCCTCGATGCCGAGGTTTTTGGCCTGTTCGAAAAGCTCCTCGCAGGAGCTTGCGCCGCGCAGGAAGGAAAAATGCGTGGTCACCTGAAGTTCGGCATAACGCGGCGTGCTCATGCGAAGACCCCGTGGATGAACCAGCCCTGCGAGCCTGTCTCGGCATGTTCGCCATCGCCGGAGCGGAAAATCCAGAAGCGCTCGCCGCTTTCATTTTCCACCGTGAAATAATCGCGCACGGCTTCCTTTTCCCGGTCGCGTTTCCACCATTCGCCGAACACCCGTTCCGGCCCGTCAGCGCGCCGCACATTATGGCGCACGCCTTTCCAGATGAAATAACGCGGCGGATGATCCGGCAGCAGCGCCAGCGTCTCGATGGGTTCCGGCCTTGCAAAAAGCCTGACCGGGCGCGGCCAGTGGCCGGGCCAGCCGAGCGTATCCTCAGATGCAAGCGCCGCAACGCGGGCAACGGAGCGTTCCGGCACATCGCTCGCCACCGCCGCGTAACGATAGACCCTGTGGCCACGATTGAGGATGACATCGACCGTATCGGCGATGTCCGCACGTCCCTCCTCCAGAAGCGAGGAGCGAGCCTGCGCGGCGAGAAGCGGCTCAGCATGGGTGGCGGTCAGCACCATCATCTCGATGCCGAAACCGGGATCGATGGTGTCGATACGGTCGGTCAGAAGCCGGACAAGCTGCTTGATGTCGCGCACCGGTCTGGAGGTGCCTGCGCGTACCGCCTGCAGGCCGCTATCGACCCGGTGCAGCACCAGATCGACCCGGCGGGCGCCAAGGCCGCGTTTTTCAAGTGCTGAGCAAAGCCCCGTGACCAGCTTCTGCGTATAACGGGCAATCGTTTCCGCCGCCGCAATCGGCTCGGGAAAGGCGCGCCGCACCTCCACCAGTTCGGCCACGCGCACCGGTTCGATAGGTTCGCCGATCTCCCCGAAAGCCTGGGAAAGACGCCGGACGACTTCGGGACCGAAACGCAGGGTCAGCGGCGCACGCGGGGCTTCGGCAAGCTCGCCGATGCTGCGGAAGCCGAGCACCTTCAACCCTGAAACGATACGCTCCTCCAGCCTCAGCGCAGCAAGCGGCAAGCCGTTGATCGCCGCCCGCTGCCCGCCCGGCGGTATGATGCTGATCTGCTCGCGGCCGAAGCGGGCCAGCGCATGGGCAGCACCCCAGCTATCGGCAATGGCCGCGCGGGCGGCAAAGCCTGCGGCATGCAGGCGGTTGACCATCCCGCTCAGCATCAGCGTCTCATCGCCGTGCAGATGGTCCGCTCCCGCCGTGTCCAGCACCAGCCCATCAGGCGTATCGGCGGCGACGATGGGGGCATAGATGCGCAGAAAATGAAAGGCCAGCTGCTGCAGAGCGCGGGCATCTCCAGCTGCATCCAGATCTTCCACCAGAAGGCCCGGCACCAGCGCCTGCGCCTTGCTGACCGGCGTGCCGGGCCGGATGCCCGCCGCCTTTGCCGCTTTGTCGAGCGCCAGCACCAGCCGGCGGCTGCCCTGGCGGCCGATCATGACCAGCGGCTTTTCAACCGGCGGCGCGTTCTCTCCCGAAAGACGCCGGAAGCGATCCGTCGGCCATGTCGGCAGGTAGAGCGATACGACCCTTTGCATCACAGGCTTCCACTTCAAATTCAGCGCTTTCGCCGCCGCGACATCGCAAAAGCTCGAGAAACCAGCGCGGCCTGCCCACCCCCGGCACCGGCAAGGGCGAAGAAGGACGGACGGAGATGCGCCAGCGGGTCACCGCCGCCGTCGGTTCGCCGTACAGCGCCGCATCGGCCGCACGCCGGAAACGGCGGATGGCGATGCCGGTAACACCGGAGGTTTCCGCCGCCAGTTGCAGCCGTCGCGATGCGTTCATCGGCAGTTTTGCCACCTCACCCATCACCGCGCCGAAACCATTGCAGCGCAAGCCCTCCTCGAAACAGTCGAGCACGCCCTTCTCATCGCGGCATTCAACAATGATGAGCCGGTTCTGCGAAAGGCCGGCCTGCGTCAGCCCCGGCATGAACAGATCCCGCCGGGTGACGCACCATAAAACCTTGCCGGAAAGCCTTGCCGCCCCCCCGGCCGCAAAAAGGGCGGCCGCCGCCCCACCGGCAGCGCCATTGCCGCCGCCGCTCAGCTCATGCAGACAGCCGAGCTTGAGCCCGCCTCCCGGCAGGCGATGGTCGATGGCATCCACGCCGAAAGGCAAGGTCTCGTGCAGCCGCTCAGGACCGTTACCGATCCTTTCCAGCCTTTCACGCAGCTCTTCGACAACGAGCAACTGATCCGCGCGCTTTTGCATGGCATGACAGGTTTCAATTCCGGTTATTCATCTCTATTGTTCTTGTTTTGTTCCTATTTCAGCAAAGAGTCAAGCAACAGGTCACCACTCTTCAACAGTTTGCACGGGAAGAGGAGATTCTGGCCTTGCAGCCCTTCGTGCCACCGTTAAAACGGAAGTGTCCGCTCGCCACCTGTTCACCCTGACAACGGCTACGGACATCATGGTTTGGAGGAAACCGCCGATGATCGCCAGCATTCTGATTGCCGTGGTTGCGGCCATCCATATTTACATCGTCATTCTGGAAATGCTGCTGTGGGAAAAGCCAGCCGGGCGCAATGCTTTCGGTCTTTCGGCGGATTTTGCCCGGCAAACAAAAGTGCTTGCCGCCAATCAGGGCCTTTATAACGGCTTTCTCGCAGCGGGGCTGATCTATGGGCTCACGCAGGGCGATGAAGGGCTGAGCTTCAAGGTTTTCTTCCTTACCTGCGTTCTGGTGGCCGGTATTTTCGGCGCCATGACAGCCAATATGAAGATCCTGTTCATTCAGGCGTTGCCGGCATTGTTTGCGCTCGGCTTCCTCTGGATCGGAGCATGAACCGATGAGCGCATGGAACGACACGTCCGCAAGAGACGCCCTCAACCGCATCTTCATGGCTGCAGTCGCCAGCGCCGATCCGGCAAAGGTGTTGCAACACCACCTTCCATCTCCGCCCAAAGGCCGGTGCGTGGTGGTGGGCGCCGGCAAGGCCTCGGCCGCGATGGCCGCAGCGCTTGAAGCGGCATGGCCACATGTCGATCTCTCGGGTGTGGTGGTCACGCGTTACGGCCATGCCGTCCCGACTGCGCATATCGAGATCATCGAGGCTTCCCATCCCGTGCCCGACGATAGGAGCGCGGAAGCGGCAAAACGCATTCTCGCCGCCGTCGAGGGATTGACCACCGACGACATGGTGATCGCGCTGATTTCCGGCGGCGGTTCGGCGCTGATGGTGGCACCGGCCGAAGGCATGACACTTGCGGACAAGATGGCCGTCAACCGCGCTTTGCTTGCTAGCGGCGCGACGATTTCCGACATGAACGCCGTGCGCAAGCATCTCTCCCGCATCAAGGGCGGACGGCTGGCACTGGCTGCCAGACCGGCCAAGGTTGTTTCGCTGCTGATTTCCGACGTGCCGGGCGACGACCCCTCGGAAATCGCCTCCGGCCCGACGGTTGCCGATCCGAGCGACATCGAAACCGTGCGGGAAATCATCTCCCGTTATGCGCTCGATCTTCCGGAAAACGTGCGCAAGGTGCTGGAAAAAGGCGAGGAAACCCCGAAGGCCGGCGATATCGACGAGGATATCCGGCTCATCGCGGCCCCTTCGCTCGCCTTGCAGGCGGCAGCTGATGAGGCCGTGAAACTCGGGCTTACGCCGCTCATCCTCGGGGATTCGCTGGAAGGCGAATCCAAGGACGTCGGCGCTGTTATGGCCGGCATAGCGCTCTCCGCCAGCCGCAAGGGCCTGCCGCTAAAAGGTCCGGCCGTTTTGCTTTCCGGCGGCGAAACCACGGTCACGATTGGCAAGGGGCCAGCCGGCAAAGGTGGCCGCAACACGGAGTTCCTGCTGAGCCTTGCGCTGACGCTGAAAGGTGCGGACGAGATCTGGGCCATTGCCGGCGATAGCGACGGCATAGACGGCGTCGAGGATGCGGCGGGTGCTGTGGTGACGCCGGATACGCTTGCCCGCATGCGCGAAGCCGGTGTCGATCCGCGTCAGTCGCTCGTAAGCCACGACAGCTACACCGCTTTCAAGGCGGCAGGAGACCTTGTCGTCACAGGTCCGACCCTGACGAATGTGAATGATATCAGGGCGATTTTGATCGGGTGCTAGCGGGGGAATTCGCAGGGGCTGCTGCCCGCAGAGGGCGCGCATCACAGGCAAAGGCCGTTTTTGACTATGCCCTCGGACAGGAGTAATCTGGCGGTATATTCTTTGGAGCCTCAGCCATGCGTACTGGAGTGCTCATACTTGGCCTGATCATGGCCCTTATTCCGACCTTGGCGGATGCCCATAATTGCAAATGCCGAAATCGCGGCACCATGTTCGAACTCGGCCAGACATCCTGCCTGAAGGTCGACGGTGGCTCCTATCTCGCGCGCTGCGAGATGAAGCTCAACGTTTCGTCCTGGACCAAGCTCCAGGATGGCTGCCCCATAACGGAACGGGTGCAGCGACAGACGACACGCGTCAATTGATCCCGTCGGCAGATGACGTCAGGGGCATCTTCTCCCCGGCAACGGGGAGAAGAAATATACCGCAACCTCGTCTTACAGCTTCACCCAGCCGCCATTCTTCTTGCCGGACTCGATGCAGGCCGTAACAAAGGCGACGCCTTTAACCCCGTCATCGACGGTCGGGTAAATAACCGCCTTATCGAGCGCCGAGCCGGTGCGGCGGGCTTCGATGGCATGCGCCGCCTCGGTATAGATGGTGGCGAAGGCTTCGAGATAACCTTCCGGATGGCCGGACGGAATGCGGGTGACGCGTGCTGCAGCAGCCCCTGCCCCGGCACCGCCGCGGGTGATCAACTGCTTCGGCTCGCCAAGCTTCGTAAACCAGAGATAGTTCGGATCGGCCTGCGTCCACTCAATGCCGGCCTTGTCGCCATAAACACGGACCTTCAGCCCGTTTTCGTGACCGACCGCAACCTGGCTGCACCAGAGTAGCCCCTTGGCTGCCTGCTTGCCGCCCTTCGGCTTGAAGCGCAGCATCACATGCGCATTGTCATCCAGCCGGCGGCCTTCGACAAAGGTATGCACATCCGCCGCCAACTCATCCGCTTCCAGACCGGAAATGAAGCAACCGAGATTATAGGCATGGGTGCCGATATCGCCGGTGGAGCCGCCGACGCCGGACTGAGCCGGATCGGTGCGCCAGACGGCCTGTTTCGCGCCGGTCTGTTCCACCGCTTCCGTCAGCCAGTCCTGCGGATATTCCATCTGCACCAGACGGATCGTGCCGAGCGCGCCTGACTCCACCAGTTCCCGCGCATGCCGCACCATCGGATAGCCGGTGTAGTTGTGCGTGAGGATGAACAGTGCATCGGCCTTGTCGGCCACCTGCTTCAGCTTTTTGGCGTCTTCCAGATTGGAGGTCAGCGGCTTGTCGCAGATGACATGGATGCCGCGCTCCAGAAACGCCTTCGCTGCCGGATAATGCACATGGTTGGGGGTAACAATCGCCACCGCCTCGATGCCATCCTCGCGCAGCGCTTCCTTTTCGGCCATTTCCTCGAACGAACCATAGCAACGCTCGGGATCGAGCCCCAGCTCGTGGCCGGAAGCGAGGGATTTTTCCGGCGTCGAGGACAGGGCCCCTGCGACGAGATCGAAACGATTGTCGAGCCGCGCCGCCATGCGGTGAACGCCGCCGATAAATGCGCCCGAACCACCACCGACCATGCCAAGGCGAATCCGCTTGTTCGCCTTGTCCGTTGTCTTTCCTTCAATAGCCATAATATCTCCCCTGAAATGCTTTCAAAGCCCAAGCATACGGCGGTTGGCCGCATCATCGGTGCCGCTTGATGCGAAATCGTCAAAGGCTTTTTCCGTGACGCGGATGATATGCGCCTTGACGAATTCCGCCCCTTCCCGGGCGCCGTCTTCAGGGTGTTTCAGTGCGCATTCCCATTCGACGACGGCCCAGCCGTCAAAATCATTGGCCGCCATTTTCGAGAAGACCGCACCGAAATCAACCTGCCCGTCGCCCAGCGAACGGAAGCGACCAGCGCGGTTCACCCAGCCCTGATAACCGCCATAAACGCCCTGCCGCCCGGTCGGGTTGAACTCCGCA
Source organism: Agrobacterium tumefaciens str. B6 (assembly GCF_001541315.1). GTDB lineage: Bacteria > Pseudomonadota > Alphaproteobacteria > Rhizobiales > Rhizobiaceae > Agrobacterium > Agrobacterium radiobacter. Next base: position 73,779 of record NZ_LMVK01000023.1, read on the forward strand.
TCCTTGACGTGGAACATCTTGATGCGGTCCTTGTAGATGTCGATATTGTCGAGATAATCTAGGCATTGCAGCACGTAATGCGAGGGATCGTAGAGCATGTTGGCGCGCTTGTGGTTCTTCACCCGCTCGAGGAACATCTCAAACGTCACGCCGTCATGGAGATCTTCGCCCGGATGGATTTCGTAGCAGACATCCACACCCTGCTCATCAGCGTAATCGAGGATCGGCGTCCAGCGTTTCGCCAGTTCATCAAAGGCTGTTTCCACCAGACCGGCAGGACGCTGCGGCCACGGATAAACGAACGGCCAGGCAAGCGCGCCGGAAAACGTCGCATGCGCCTTGATGCCGAGATTTTTCGAGGCTTTCAGCGCGAGCTTCACCTGCTCCACCGCCCATTGCTGACGCGCCTTCGGGTTGCCGCGCACTTCCGGTGCGGCAAAACCGTCAAAGGCCTCGTCATAGGCCGGATGAACGGCGACGAGCTGACCTTGCAGATGGGTGGAAAGCTCGGTTACTTCCACGCCGTTCTGGCGCGCGACACCGGCGAACTCGTCGCAATAATCCTTCGATTCCGCCGCTTTTTTGAGATCGATCAGCTGTCCGGCCCAGGTCGGCACCTGCACACCGGCGTAACCCTTTTCCGCCGCCCATTTGGTAATGCCATCCCAGCTGTTGAAGGGGGCTGCATCACCGGCAAACTGACCGAGAAAAAGACCCGGCCCTTTGATCGTTCTCATAAAAATCTCCTCCTGCATCGATACAGTTGCGCGGTAACCCGCTTTGTCCCAAGCGCCAAGCTAACCGCTCGTGATTTTCAAACAAGCCCCAAAAGCGGAGGGGCAAGAGAATTTCCGTATTTCATTTAAAAGACGGGAGGCGCTTAAAGCGCCAGTCCGCTCGCCCTGTCGAAGACGTGCACGCGCTCATGGTGCACGGTGGCTGCGAAGGGGGTGTTCACCTTCACCGGCTGCTCACCATCCACCACTGCCGTAACCTGATCGCCCGCCAGTTCGAAGACCACATGGGTCTGCGCGCCCGTCGGTTCCACCAGCACCGTCCGTCCGGTAAGCGAGATATCGCCGCCAATCGCCGAACCGATATGTTCGGGGCGAAGCCCGATCGTCACCGGCTGGCCGCGCTTGACCTTGCGGGAGGCGGCAATGCGGATCGCGGTGCCGTCCTTCAGCCGGGCGGCGGGCTGGTCACCCTCGCCATCGACCACGCCTTCGATGAGGTTCATGGCCGGCGAACCGATAAAGGCGGCGACGAAGAGATTGGCGGGTGTCTTGTAAAGTTCGAGCGGCGTGCCCTGCTGTTCGATGCGGCCGTGATTGAGCACCACCACCCGGTCCGCCAGCGTCATGGCCTCGATCTGGTCATGGGTGACATAGATGGAGGTCGTGCCAACTTTCTGGTGCAGGGCCTTGATTTCGCTGCGCATCTGTACGCGTAGCTTGGCATCGAGGTTGGACAGCGGCTCATCGAACAGGAAGACGGCCGGGTTGCGCACCACGGCGCGGCCCATGGCGACACGCTGGCGCTGGCCGCCTGAGAGCTGCGAGGGCTTGCGATCCAGAAGCTTGCCGAGATCGAGCATGCGGGCGGCTTCCGCAACACGTTCTTCAATGATGTTTTTGGGCTGGCCGGCGAGCTTCAGATTGAAGCCCATGTTTTCGGCCACCGTCATATGCGGATAAAGCGCATAGGACTGGAACACCATGGCGATGTTGCGCTCGCGCGGGGTCATGCCATTGACCACCTTGTCGCCGATGAGAATATCCCCATCGGTGATCTCCTCCAGCCCGGCGATCATGCGCAACAGCGTGGACTTGCCGCAGCCGGAAGGCCCGACCAGCGCGATGAATTCACCATCCGCTATATCAAGCGAAATGCCATGGATGACATCGAGCGCGGCATAGGACTTGCGGATATCCTTAAGTTCGACGGAAGCCATGTTTTGCTCCTTTCACGTCACGATTTGACGGCACCGGCCGTCAGGCCCGCGATGATGTGTTTCTGTGCGAGGAAGAAGACGATGACGGTCGGCAGGATCGTCAGCGTGATGAAGGCGAGAACGAGCTGCCATTCCGTGCCGAATTCGCCGCGATAAACCATGATGCCGAGCGGCCAGGGATATTTCGATTCCGAATTCAGCATGATCAGCGGCAGGATGTAACTGTTCCAGCTGCCGACGAAGGAGACGATGCCAACGGTCGCCACGATCGGCCGCGAAAGCGGCACGGAAATATGCCAGAAGAAGCGCAGATAACCGCAGCCATCCACGAAGGCCGCCTGAAACAGCTCGTCCGGCAGGTTACGGAAATAATTGCGGAACAGGAGAATGCTCATGCCCAGCCCGAAGGCTACCTGCGGCAGCACCACACCCCAATAGGTATCGAGCAGGCCGAGATCGCGGATACGAATGAACAGCGGCAGGATGGCGGTCGCCGCCGGAAACATCAGCCCCAGCAGGAAATAGTTGAGCAGGAAGGACGAGCCGAAGAATTTCACATGCGCGAAGGTGAAGGCCGCCATGGCCGAGACAGTCAGTGTCAGGAATACCGTCAGCAGCGCGATGACCAGCGAGTTGAAGATTTGCAGCCAATAGCGTTTGCCAAGCAGGATATCGCCGTAGTTGGACCATTGCCATTCGGCCGGAATACCGAACGGGTTGACGCGCAGGTCCCCAAGCGTCTTGAAGCCGCCAAGCGCTGTCGTCAGAAGCGGAATGAGCACGATGGCCGCGATCAGGCTCAGCGATATGTAAAGATAAAGCTTGGTTTGCAGCGGCATGCGGACGGAAGTGGATGTGTCAGTCATGGCGCATGAAAATCCTTTTGTAGCCGAAGGCAAGCGTCACGCAGATGACGAAGAGAACGACGCCCACCGCGCTGCCAAGCCCCACCTGCATACGCATGACGCCGTAGGTGTAGAGGAAGGTAACCATGGTCTGCGTGGAGTTGGACGGACCGCCGCCGGTGAGCGGCATGATCATGTCAAAGAGCTGCAGCGAGCCAATTACCGCAAAGAAGACGGAAAGGCGCACCGTGGAGCCAAGCATCGGCAGCGTGACATAACGGAATTTCTGCCAGCCGGACGCGCCGTCGATTTCGGCTGCTTCCAGCACGTTCTTGTCGACGGATTGAAGCCCGGCGATGAACAGCATCATGTGGAAACCGAAATATTTCCAGACGATGACGCCAAGCACGGCATAAATCGCCACATCCTTGTCAGCCAGCACGTAAGGGTTGGCGAAACCGAAGAAATTGGAGATGGCGGCGAACAGACCATAGTCACCATCATAAACGAAGCGCCAGATCAGGCCCGCTGCGACGTCAGCCAGAACATAGGGCAGAAAGAACACCAGCCGGAAGGCGACGACGCCGGGAATGCGGTGCGCCAGCATCATGGCCAGCCAGATCGCCAGCGGAATCTGGATCAGGATCGAGATAAGGATGATCAGGCCGTTATTGATCAGGGCCTGCGAGAAGGCGGCATTGCCGAACAGAACCTGGAAATTCTTCAAACCGACGAAATCGGTCGGCGTGCCGTAACCGTTCCAGCGGTAAAGGCTGTACCACGCCGCCTCGCCCATGGGCAGGATGACGAACAGGGTAAAGAGCAACAGCGCAGGCGGCAGAAACACCAGAAGGGTGAGCGCCCGGTCATGCGCGACCGAACTTTGCTTGCGCTTGGCCTTTGCCGCGCCGCGCGCCGGTATGGACGCAGAAGTCATGGAAATATCCGTCATCTCTATCCGCTTTCATGGAGGCAGATAAGCAGCGCCGCACATTCGCGGCGCCGCCATGGAAACCGTCAGATCAGCGCAGCTCGAATGCGTCCTGAATCTGCTGGGCGCCCTCTTCGGAGGTCATCTGGCCGGAAACGATCTCGACTGAAATATCGTTGACGACACGGCCGACGGCGGCGCCCAGCGTCTGGTCGAAGAAGTTCTGGTGCCAGGTGGAGGCGGCAAGCTGTTTTGCCGAATCCGCCAGCAGCGGGTTCTTCACCGCACCGGCGGCACCCGTGGCAACCGGCAGGATCATGCCCGCGGTCGCCATCTTCTCTTCGCTTTCCTTGCTGGTCAGGAAGGTTGCGAAATCGATTGCTTCCTTGGAGGCGTTCTTGGTGAGCGCCCAGCCGTTCAGGCCGCCCAGCGTATCGGTGGCCTTGCCGGCGCCGCCTTCGACAATCGGGAAGGCGAAGCGGCCGATATTTTCAGGGGCCAGCCCCTTGCCGTCGCCCGCATTCTTGCGCTGGTTGGCTTCCGTATTGTCGAAGCCGAGAATAATCGCCGCCTTGCCGTCGCCGAAGACGCCGAGCGCCTGTGGCCAGGTCGAGCCGAGATATCCGGGCTGGAAGGGTTCGAGCTTGCCGAACGCGGCCAGCTGTTCACCGGCCTTGATGATCGCCGGGGCCATGAAACCTTCGCCTTCGCCCTTGCGGGCGGCATCGAACACGGCCTGCCCGCCATTGCGCATGACGAGATAGCTCCAGTAGAAATGAATCGGCCATTTTTCACCGCCGCCGCCGGCGATCGGGACGATACCGGCTTCCTTGATCTTCTTGACCGTGGCGCTGAAATCGTCCCAGGTCTTGATATCCTCCGCCTTCACACCGGCCTTGGCGAACAACTCCTTGTTATAAAAGAAGCTGACGAGGCTGACACGGTAAGGCACGGCCCAGACCTTGCCGTCAAAAGACAGGCCGTCGATTGCGGACGCATTATAGGCCTGACGCAGCTTGCCGCCATCGGCGTCGAAAACGTCGGTCAGATCTTTCAGCGCGCCGGTCTTGGACTGCTCCTCAAGGACGCCGCCACCCCAGCTGTAGAAGAAGTCAGGCACGTCATTGGATTGCAGCAGCGTCGGCAATTTTGCCTTGAAGGCCTCGTTTTCGAGGAACTGCAGCTGAACATCGACATCGGGATGCTTGGCCTCATATTCCTTGGCAATCTCCTCCCAGACAGCCACAGATTTGGGGTCCAGCTCCACATGCATCCATTTAACGACGGTCGCTGCCGAGGCGCTGGCCGCGCCGAGCATCAGGGCTATGCTTGTCGTTGCGGCAAAGGCAATCCGCCTGCCGCTCAGGCTTGCGCCTGCGTGCCAATACGTCATGATCGTGATCCTCCCTGGGGTTCCTCACCATTTATTCCCCAATGCGGATTAATTCACCCCACGCCCTGCCCGATGTCAAGGCGGTTTGCCAATTTTTTACCCAAACCGCTTGACACACCCCTCCCGACAGACGTTATTTAATCCGCAATCCGATATAAATTCGTTTTAGATCGAACCCGATCGCAGCAGGACCTCATGAAGACCGCAGACCCCGAATTGATGCGCGCGATCAACAGGCTGAGCGTGCTTGATAGCATCCGCCGCCATGGCCCGATCTCCCGGGTGGAAATCAGCGAAAGAACGCAGCTCTCCACCACGACCGTTTCGGCGATTACCGCCTCGCTGCTCGACGACGGGCTGATTCTCACCCGCCATATCGGTGATATCCGTACCGAAGGAGCGCGCGGCAGACCGCGCGTGATGCTGGAACTGAACCCGGATGCCGCCCGCGTTGTGGGCGCCAAGATCGCCGCAAACCGCATGGTTTTCGTCGTCACCGATTTTTGCGGTAATGTGCTGTCCACCCTTGCCTTGCCGATCCGCGTCGACCGCCAGCCCATCGGCGTCATCGCCGATCTGGTGGAAGACGGCGTACGACGCTGCGTCGTCGATGCCGGTCTTTCGCTTGAGGATGTGGACATGGTCTGTCTCGGCCTGCCCGGTGTCATCGAACACCGCACCGGCAGGATCCGCAGCAGTCCTATCCTGCGCGAAGTAAACGTCAACTTTGCCGAGGAAATGACGGCGCGGCTGAATTCGCCAACCATCATCGAAAGTGACGCCCACGCCATCACGCTCGCCCACCACTGGTTCGGCCATGCGCGCGATCTCGAAGACATGGTGCTGATTTCGCTGGAACAGACACTCGGGCTTGGCGTGCTGCACCAGAACCAGCTGTTTCGTGGTGCGGGCGGTCTCAGCCACAATCTCGGCGACCTCGTCATCGGCCTTGCCAATGAAGGCACGGTGCGGCTGGCAAGCCAGGCGGGCGAAAATGCCATTTTAGGCTCGCGCCCGGTGGACGGGCGTTTTGCCGAAGCGATCCGGCTCGGCCGTGGCATGCAGCATGCCCATGCGCTGATTGCGGCCGAAGATCACGATCTCATCGCAGCGGCCCTGCGCGCCGGCGCAGCACTTGGCCTGACACTTGCCAATATCGTCACGCTGTTTGCGCCGCCGCGGGTCATCATCACCGGCTCCAGCCTCGAACTTGGCGAACCTTTCATCGCCAGCATTCGCAACAGCTACAACGCCGCCGTGCCGCCATCGCTGGCCGGTGTCGCGGAACTGGTTTTCGATGTTGCGAGCGACGAATTGTGGGCGCAGGGGGCCGCGGCCGTTGCGCTTTACGAACTTTACGAATCGCCATGGAACACAACCGGGCCAGCGCTCTAGCCCACGGGGTTGAGCACAGACCCAGGTATTTCTGATTTACGGGAGGAATCATATGAACAAGGTCGGTATCGGCATCATAGGCTGCGGCAACATTTCCAGCGCCTATCTCAAGGCCATGGCGTCGTTTCCCATTCTCGACATTCGCGGACTGGCGGATATGAACGAGGAAGCGGCGAAGGCGCGGGCGGACGAATTCGGCCTGAAGGCAACCAGCATCGACGCACTTCTCTCCGACCCGTCAGTGGAAATCATCGTCAACCTGACGATCCCCAAGGCGCATGTGGAAGTGGGCCTGCGCGCGCTCGATGCCGGCAAGCACGCCTATTCGGAGAAACCGCTCGGCATCAATTTCGCGGAAGGCAAACGCCTTGCAGACGCGGCAAAGGCAAAGGGCCTGCGCATCGGCTCGGCTCCGGACACCTTCCTCGGTGGCGGACACCAGACCGCGCGCCGCTTGATTGACGAGGGTGTGCTGGGCCAGCCCGTTGGCGGAACAGCCACCTTCATGTGCCCCGGCCATGAGCGCTGGCACCCCAACCCGGCCTTCTATTACGAGGTCGGTGGCGGGCCGATGCTGGATATGGGGCCCTATTACATTACCGATCTCGTTAACCTGTTCGGCCCGGTCGCCAAGGTGGCGGGTTTTGCCGTTGCACCGCGCAATGAGCGCCTCATCACCAGCGAACCGAAGAACGGTGAAAAAATCCCCGTCCATGTCGCCACCCATGTGTCCGGCGTGCTGGCCTTCGAGAACGGCGCGGTTGTGCAGGTGGGCATGAGCTTTGATGTGGCGGGCCACAAACATGTGCCACTGGAACTCTACGGCACCGAAGGCACGCTGATCGTGCCCGATCCCAACCATTTCGGCGGCGAGGTGCAATTGCTGAAAAAGGGCGGCCAGTTCGAGCCGCAGTCGCTGTCGTCGCCCTATGCTGACGGCAATTATCGCTCCATCGGCGTTGCAGATATGGCCTACGCGATCCGCGAGAACCGTCCGCACCGCGCCAATGGCGATCTCGCCCTGCATGTGCTGGAAGTCATGGAAGCCTTCCAGACGGCGTCGGACAGCGGCACGACCGTTTCCATCACCACCAAAGCGGAGCGCCCTGCCCCGCTCGAAACATCGCTGGTCGACGGCCAGCTCGGCAAATAATCCGCAGGAGGAAATAAATGCGCGAAGCACTTATCGTATGGGGCGGCTGGAGCGGCCACGAGCCGCAGGAATGCGCCACGATCGTCAAGGACATATTGGAGGAAGACGGTTTCAAGGTCTATGTGGAGCACAGCACGGAGGCTTTCGCCGATCCGTCGGTGCATGATCTCAGCCTCGTCGTGCCTATTGTCACCATGTCGAAGATCGAGAAGGAAGAGATCAAGAACCTCACGGCCGCCGTCGAAAACGGCGTCGGCATTGCCGGTTTCCATGGCGGTGCGGGCGACAGTTTCCGCGAATGCGTGGAATATCAGTTCATGATCGGCGGCCAATGGGTCGCCCACCCCGGCAATATCATCGATTACACGGTCAACATCACCCGCCCCGACGACCCGCTGATGGAGGGAATTTCCGATTTCCCCTATCCGTCGGAGCAATATTACATGCATGTCGACCCCTCCAACGAGGTGCTGGCCACGACGAAGTTCACCGGCGACCACGCCTGGTGGATCGACGGCGTGGTGATGCCGGTGGTCTGGAAACGCAAATATGGCAAAGGCCGCGTCTTCTATTCGGCGCTCGGCCATCAGGCCAAGGAATTTTCCGTACCGCAGATGAAGACCATGTTTCGCCGCGGCGCCAACTGGGCGGCGCGCTGAAGCGTGCATTGAGAGGCGGCCAAACAAGGCCGCCTTTTCCTTTCATCAGCCGCGAATAATCTCTTCCGCCGCCATCGCCACGCTGAGAACATGGTCATCCGAGCCGTGTAGACCGGAAAGCAGCAGGCCAACCGGCATGTCTGCTTCACCCGTCCCGCAAGGGATGGAAACGCCGCAGAGATCGAAGAAATTGCCGATCTGGGTGTTGCGCAGGGTTTTCGCATTCATGGCGAAAAAGGCATCGTCATCATCGAGAAGCGGCACGACCTTGGCCGCGACATGCGGCAATGTCGGCGACACCAGCAGTTCCTGCCTGCCGATCATGCCTGAAAACGCCGCCGTCATGCGTTCGCGCGCCTCGATGATGGCGATATAATCAGGCATTGAAATATTTGCACCAAGCCTCGTTCGCGCAACCACGCGCGGGTCCATGCGCGCGGCATCCGCACCTTCCAGCCGTGTCTTGTGCAGGGCAAAGGCTTCCGCCGTCACCAGCGCACCCTTTTCTTTGATAAGATCGAACAGCTCCGAAAAAATGGGAAATGCCTGCCGCCGCACCGAGGCACCGGCGCGGACAAGACGTTCCACCGCCTGCTCGAAAGCGGCTGCAACGCCATCCTCTATGCCATCGAAAAATACAGTTTCCGGCACCACCAGCGAAAGGCCCGCGAGAGGCGCACGCTGGACGTCTGCAGCCGCCTTGCCGCGCATGGCGGCATCCACCCAGACGGCGTCCTGCACGGTGTGCGTGAGCGGCCCGAGCGAATCCAGGCTTTTTGCCAAGGGATAAACGCCACGCATCGAATAGCGGCCGCGGCTTGCCTTGTAACCCACCACACCGTTGAAGGCTGCGGGAATACGCACCGATCCGCCCGTATCGGTGCCGATCGCTACCGGCACCAGACCGGCTGCGACAGTGACGCCCGCGCCAGACGAAGAGCCGCCCGGCAGACGGTGACCATCCTTAGAAGCAGGATTGCGCGGCGTGCCATAATGCGGATTGATGCCGAGACCGGAAAACGCGAACTCGCTCATATTGGTGCGGCCGATGCAGATCATGCCCGCCTGTTTCAGCGCCGTCACCACATCAGCATCACGAGACGCAGGCGCATCATCCGCAAGCACCGTCGATCCGGCCGTGGTCGCCATGCCTTCCAGATCAAAAAGGTCCTTCCAGGCCACCGGAATGCCATCAAGCACGCCACAGGAACGGCCCTCGGCAATGCGTTTTGACGCGGCTTCCGCCTCCACCATGGCCCGCGCGGCCGTCAACTCGACAAAAATTGTCTGATCGCCCTCATTGCCGATCGCATCCAGCGTCTCCTCCGCCAAGGTACGCGGATCGAGATGGCCGCTCTGGATGAGAGCGGAAAGCTGCGCGATATTTTTGCCTCTGTGAGCCATGGATATCTTCCCTGAAAACGGCATGTTGCGCACAACATGCCGTTTATCGACCCGTTGGCAAGGTCAATCGTCGCGCCATCTATGCCCCACACGCAGATCAGGAAACATGACGAAGATCGCAGAATTTTGGAGTCTATCCTTGACGCTTAATCTCTAACCTCCTTTTTTTTCAACCTGAGGTGCATGAATGCCATTTCTTATATAAGCTACGACTATAAAAAGACGGATTAATTCTTAATCGCCTCTAAACTTTGTTGAATTATTTAGCAGACATCATTGAAACGCATGCCCTATAAAATTCCATAAAACAATTATAACGCGACATCGCGGGGGACTATCGCGAATGGAAGAGACTGCCTATCGCGGGACGGATAGACAGGTTGAACCGGGCCACACGCTTCGCTCACCGACGCAGCCGGAAACAGGCCGGTTTTCGCGGCGGCGGTCGCTTGCCAGCAAGATAACCTTGATATTCCTGGGCGGCGTGATCTTTTCCTACAGCATCGGCGCACTCGTCGGCTGGTACATGTTCGTCGCCGCCGCCAGCGAGCAATGGCTCAACCAGGCCCGCGTCAATTCGCAGATCGCCAGCGCCACGCTTCGCAGCATCTATACCTATGTCAGCGTCACCGCCGATACCGACGGGCAGGTCAACGGCATATTGACCGACAAGCCGATCGGCGATGATGACTCCATTCTCGTCACCGGCTTCAACCCCAGCGACGTGCTCGCGCTTATCGGCGCGCAGACCAAGAATGCCGTCTGGCTTTTCCGTTATGATGAGGCCGATTCCGGCTTCCGACAGATCGCGGCGGCCTTCGACAACGCCACCGATGACGATGAAAAGCCGCTCGCCACCGATCCCATCTTTTCCAGAGATGCGGTCGCCGCGCGTTTTTCCACCGGTTTTGCGACCATCGGCGAATCCAGCCATTATATCGGTCTTTTGCCGATCATCAGCACGGAAACGAAGAAACCGATCGGCGCGGTCGCCGTCAGCATCGGCGGCTCGGACGCGCTTTATGGCGCGCAGCGCAAGCTGATCTATAATTCGCTCGCCGCCCTGATCGTGGTCTTGACCGTCACCGGCGTACTTGTGACCGTGATTGCCCGGCATTTCCTGAAACCGGTCCCGGCGCTGGTGCAGGCGACGCTGCGGATTGCCCGTGAGGAAACAGATGTCGCTACGCCGTTCCAGGAGCGGAGGGACGAGATCGGCGACATGGCAACCGCCATCGAGACGTTGCGCGAGGCGGTTCTGGAGCGTGGACGCCTGCGGCAGATACGCGATATGGCGCAGCAGCTGGAGCATATGGCCCATCACGACGCTCTGACCGGACTTCCAAACCGTGTGCTTTTGATGAAGACGCTGGAAAACCGTCTGGAGCAACTGTCGGCGTCCGGCCAGCCCTTCAATGTCATGCTGCTCGATCTCGACCGCTTCAAGGCCGTCAATGACACACTCGGACATGCCGCCGGTGACGCCTTGCTGGTGGCGGTGGCCTCGCGGATTTCTTCCGTGCTCGGCGAAAACGACATGGTGAGCCGCCTCGGCGGCGACGAATTCGCGATCATCCAATCGACGAACGGTGACTGCGAGAGCGATGCGGCGATGCTGGCCGCCCGGGTGGTGCATGCCGTCTCGCGCAATTTCAACCTGGAAGGCAGCGATATCAGCATCGATACCAGCATCGGCATTGCCTGCGCGCCGGGCCACGGCACATCCGCCACGCAGCTTCTGCAACACGCAGATCTCGGCCTTTACCGGGCGAAATCCATGGGCTGCGGCTATTTCGTTTTCTATGAGGCGGGCATGGACATGGCGGCGCAGCACAAGCATGCGCTGGAAATAGACATGAAATCCGCACTCGAAAACCACGAATTCGAGCTGCATTACCAGCCCGTGGTCAATCTGCAGAGCGGTCGCATCGTCGCTTATGAGGCGCTGGCCCGCTGGCGGCATAGCAAGCTTGGCCTCATCACCCCGGACCGCTTCATCACGCTTGCCGAAGAAAACAACTTCATCAGGCCGTTGGGCGAATGGGTTCTGGCACAGGCCTGCATGGATGCGATGACCTGGCCGAAGGATATCAGGCTCGCCGTCAACCTATCCGCCGTTCAGCTTTGCAATGATGATATCGTCCCTGTCGTCGACCGGGCGCTTGAAACATCCGGCTTCCCGGCGGAGCGGCTTGAACTGGAAGTGACTGAAACGGCCATGCTGGAACGCGACAGCAGCGCCCGGGCGCTGAAACTGCTGAAGGAAAGAGGCGTTCGCCTCGCTCTTGATGATTTCGGCACCGGTTATGCCGGGCTCAGCACACTTACCCACGTCGCCTTCGACAAGATCAAGATCGACCGGGAGTTCGTCTCCGGCCTGCCGGCAAATCCCATGTGTTCGGCCATCGTCAACACCGTCATCGATATGGCTGAACAGATCGGCCTGAAGGTCACCGCCGAAGGAGTTGAGAACAGTGAGCAGGTCGAAGCGCTCAAGCTTTCCGGGTGCGACGAAGCGCAGGGCTATTATTTTGCCGAGCCCGTGCCGCTTGCCCGAATTCTCAAGAACCGCGCCGTCATCACTCCGATTGCGCAGGGTGAATTCGGCGACATCGGTCGGCCGACACAGGAAACCTATTGCCCACCACAAAAAGCCATTTGAGAAACCGGCCGCCGGCCCAGAGGACATAAAATGCGTCTTTCAGTATTTTGCCTTTTCCTCACATGCTTTGCTCCCATCACCCCCTTGCAGGCCGCCGGCGAAGGCGACACGCTTCAGCAGATTGCCAGAACCGCCAAGATCCGCATCGGCTATCGCGAGGCCGAACCGCCTTTTTCCTATCAATTGCCCGATGGCGAGGTCACCGGTTTCTCGACCGATCTTTGTCGGGCGATCAGCGAAGATATTCGCAGGAAGCTGAAGCTCGACCGCATCGAGCTCGAATATGTCAAGGCAACGCCCGCGACCCGCTTCATCCTTGTCCGCAGCGGCCAGATCGACATTGAATGCGCGGCCACGACCAATAATAGCGAACGCCGCAAGATCGTGGATTTCTCCTATCCCAATTTCATGACCGCGACGCAGTTTCTCTCCCGCAGGCAGGACAATCTGAAAAGCCTTGCCGATCTCGCCGGACGGTCCGTCACATCCGCCTCCGGCACCGTCAATATCGAGCAGCTCAACGCCGTCAACCGGGCGAAGAACCTCAACATCTCGGTGATGCCGACAAAGACCAATGAGGAGGCCTTCGAACTCGTGGTTTCCGGCAAGGCTTCCGCCTTTGTCATGGATGGCATATTGCTCGCGGCGCTGGCGGCGACATCGGAAAACCCGGACCTCTATGCGCTTTCCGAGGAAACGCTGAGCGCGCCCGAACCCTATGGCCTGGTTTTCCGGCGCAACGACCCGGCTTTCAAAGCGGCGGTCAATGAAAGTCTCAGACATATCTTCACCGGCCCGGCCATTCACGGCCTCTATGAAAAATGGTTCACCAAGCCCATTCCCCCCAACGGCATGAACCTGAACCTGCCAATGGCCGCGTCATTAAAACAGGCCTACGAATATCCAAGCGAATACCAGGACTGAGAGCGCAAAGCGCCAACTCCTATCGATTTTCATGAAGATGTTTTGACGGATTATTTTGGCTGGAGATGCGCGATGCAGAGATCGACATTATGGCTTCTGTTGTTTTTCCTCAGTCTTCTGCCCGCCCAGGCGGCCAGTGACGGTGCCCAACCGCCGACGCTTGATACCATTGCCAGAACCGGCACGATCAAGCTCGGTTATGCCGATCGCAATATTCCCTTTTCTTATCTTGGCACCGGATCGGAACCGATCGGTTACAGCATCGAGCTCTGCCTGAGGGTGGCGGATTCCATCAAGAGAAAGCTCGGCCTGCCGGAACTGAAGGTCGAATTCGTCAAGCGCACGCCCAGCAACCGCATCATGCTTCTCAATGACGGCACGATGGATATGGAATGCGTGGCAAGCACGAATACGGAGGAAAGGCGCAAGGCCGTGTGGTTCTCCTACAGCCACTTCATCACCGGCACGCGTTATGTCGCGCTGAAATCGAGCGGTCTGAACACCGTCGCCGATCTTGCCGGACGAACGGTGGTGGTGACGACAGGAACCATCAATATCAGCCAGCTCAACGTGCTCAATCGCAAATTGGGGCTGAACATTGCCGTGCTGCAGAATGACAGCACGGAGGGCAGTTTCGACATGGTGACGGAAAACCGCGCCTCAGCCTTCGTGATGGACGATATTCTTCTGCGATCCTTCGTCGCCGAAACGGGCAAGCCGGAAGACTATGTCATCTCCAACGAATATCTCGCCCCGCCTCAGCCCTATGGGCTGATGCTCCGGCACGGTGATACCGGCTTCAGGGATGCCGTCAACGAAGCGCTCGGCGAAATCTATGCCAGCGGAGAAATCGAAAAAATCTATGACAAATGGTTCAACGCGCCGATCCCGCCGAACGGGATAAACCTGAAACGCCCGCTGCCCGGTGACCTGGAGGAAGCGTTTCACAAACCCGTCGATACGACGGCGGAATAAAAAAGCCGCCCGGTGGCGGGCGGCGTCTTTGGCGGAATGTCTTCAGGCAGCGCGCAGGTCCGCGCCAAGCGGGATTTCGACGTCGATCTCCAGAATGGAGACATGCTCGTCGCGATCCATCTTCACATGCACCCTGTCGCTGTCGATCTGCACATGCTTGGCGATGACACCGAGAATTTCTTCCCGGAGGATAGCCACGAGATCGGAGCCGGACGATGCCCTTTCGTGGGCGAGCAGCACCTGCAGACGCTCACGCGCAAGCGGTGCCGACTTCTGTTTGCGGAAAAGACTGAAGATGCTCATGCAGCCCTCCTTGCGAAGATCTTGGAGAAGATGCCACGCTTCTCACCCGGGATGACCACCGGAATATCCTCGCCGGACAGGCGGCGGGCGGCGTCGAAATAGGCCATGGCCGGCGCGCAACGGGCATCCGCCAGCGTTACCGGCGCACCGACGTTGGAGGCGCGCAGCACGTCCGTGCTTTCGGGAATGATGCCGAGCAGCGGAATGGAAAGGATTTCCAGAACGTCATCGACCTTCAACATGTCGCCACGCTCGGCGCGGGAAGCATCGTAACGCGTCAGAAGCAGGTGCTTCTCCATGCGCTCGCCGCGTTCGGCCTTCAGCGTCTTGGAATCGAGCAGGCCGATGATGCGGTCGCTATCACGCACCGAGGAGACTTCCGGATTGGTGACAACGACGGCCACGTCTGCATGGCGCATGGCCAGCGTCGCGCCGCGTTCGATACCGGCCGGGCTGTCACAGATCACCCAGTCGAAATGTTTCTTCAGTTCGTTGATGACCCATTCGACGCCTTCGGGCGTCAGATTGTCCTTGTCACGCGTCTGCGAGGCCGGCAGGAGGAACAGCGTCTCGAGGCGCTTGTCGCGGATTAGCGCCTGCGTCAGCTTGGCGTCGCCCTGGATGACGTTGACGAGATCGTAAACCACGCGGCGTTCAGCACCCATGACGAGGTCGAGGTTGCGCAGGCCGACATCGAAATCGACGACCACGACCTTCTCTTTATTCTGCGCCAATGCCGCGCCAAGCGCTGCGGTCGAGGTGGTCTTGCCGACCCCGCCCTTGCCGGAAGTTACAACGACTACCTTCCCCATATGGCTCTCTCCTGTTCCTGTGTGTTTATCTGTTATCAGCCGAGTTTTGCGGCCTTGATCGTATCGTTTTCCAGCCAGAGCTGAACGGGCTGGCCGCGCAGCTTGTCGTCAATATCCTCGGCCACCTTGTAGACGCCGTCGATGGCCAGAAGCTCCGCTTCGAGCTTGCGGCAGAAGATGCGCGCCGAAACATTGCCGAGCGAACCGGCCATGGCCCGACCGCGCAGGGCGCCGTAAATATGCACCGAACCGCCGGCGATGATTTCCGCGCCCGAGGCGACCGAGCCGATGACGGTCACGTCGCCCTCGGGAAACATGATCGACTGGCCGGAACGCACCGGCTCGTTGATGACCAGCGACTGCACGACGGCCCTGACCTCACCGGCAGCACGCGGCTTTTCCTCCGGCAAGTCGGCGGCGATGGCGACCGGTTCAACCTCGACATCGGAAGCAGGCTTTCCACCCTTCAGCGATGGCGGCATGCCCGGCTCGATCATCGACGGGCGAACACCCTCAATGCCCATGATGCCGACATTGCGCTCCGTCAGCGCCGCCAGCAGTTCTTTCAGGCCCGCCTTATCGAGCGACAGCTCAGAGACGTCGAGAACCACCGGCCGCGACAGAAAGAAGCCCGCCGAACGGGCGGCGAGATCATCAAGCCTCCCCAGCCATTGATCGACCGGAGATTCGGGGGACAGGACGACTGCGAGGAAGGAGCGGCCTTTGATACGGATCGAACGCTGGTCTGTTAGCACTTTGGTCATCTTGGTAAATAAATCGTTGACAATTAGGTACCTCGAATATGGTTAACAAATGGTTAACGCCGACCCCAAAGAAGGGAAATCGTTAAGAAAATTCCCTTTGCGAAACTCCTCGCGCAGAACTTTCAAAAACCTCGGCTACCTTTTGATTTCGCGATATTCCACCCGCTGTGAATGCCTATGATGACAGCTCATCCTTGCAGCAGGCTGACGTCTCAGCGAAGACACGCCCTCCCCTCCTTCCCTGCCCCGGGGAGATCGACTCGACGGGATCGCGGCACGTCCGATTCTGGCACAGGATTTCCGACCGACCTTGAGCCGGCCTTCGATTCCCTGGATGGAAAAGCGATTCCGTTATGTCTCCCAATACTGTAGATACGGGCTGCCCCACAGTTCCAACGGAAGAATGAGATGCACAGCAAAGTCCCGCCGCAGAACCAGATTTTTTCGCAAGAGTTTGCGGCCTTCCTGTTCGACATGGATGGAACACTCGTCAATTCGATCGCCGTCGTCGAGCGGGTCTGGCGGGAGTGGGCCGTTGCTAACGGCATCGAGCCGGTTGCTTTCCTGCAGCGCATTCATGGCATGCGGGCTTCGGAGGTGATCCGTCGCGAGGCGGTTCCCGGCCTTAATGTGGATGCAGAGGCCGACATGATACTGCGCGCCGAGATGGATGATGTGGACGGCATCATCCAGATACCGGGCGCCGCAGCCTTCCTCGCATCTTTGCCGGCAGGCAAGTGGGCCATCGTGACCTCAGCCGTGCGTGAACTGGCGGAACGGCGGCTCGCCGCGGCCGGCATTACGCCGCCACCCGTCATGATCTGTGCGGACGATGTCGTCAACGGCAAGCCCGATCCCGAAGGTTACAGGAAGGCGGCCGAAAGGCTGGGCGTTGCGCCGGAAAGCTGCGTCGTCTTCGAAGACGCGCCCGCAGGCATTCAGGCCGGAGAACGCATGGGCGCCGCGGTGGTGGTCATCAACGTGACCCATTCCCACCCGATCGAAACGCCGCATCTTTCCATTGGCGGGTATGGTGAGCTGGATGTCATCATCGGCGATGACGGCGGCTTGAAGCTCGCAGGTAGCAAGAGCTGAAAAGCCAACCCGCGCCGTCATCCTCGGACTTGTCCCGAGGACCCAACCACGTATCGCAAAGCCGATCGGTTGCAGATGCCCGGGACAGGCCCGAGCATGACGGAGGAGACGTTTTCGGACTTTGCCATCACCCTCGGTCCGATGACTTGGGCTGGCTGGTTTCCGGTTCAAGTCCGGAATGGCGGAAATGAAAAAAGCCCCGGAGTGAGGCAAATGCCAAGCCTCTGCGTCGGCCGCAAGTCTTTCGCCTCGCACTTTTCCACACCGGCCAATTGACAGCACCACATAAATGCGCCCTAATAAAATTGGTAAGACCATCTTACCGCTTGCGCGATCGGGGGAGACTTTCGCGCTGGGAGGGACATCATGTTTGTGGCTCTGGAGCCGCGCCGCCTTTACCGGCTGGTCGCGGAACAAATTCGTTTGCTCATCGAAAGCGGGGAGCTGACCGAAGGTCAGCGCTTGCCGGCGGAACGGGATCTTGCGGAACGTTTCGGCGTTTCCCGCCCGACGGTTCGTGAAGCCCTCATCGTTCTGGAAGTGGAGGGCCACATCCATATCCGCATGGGTTCGGGCGTCTATGTCAGCGCAGCCGGCAAACAGGCTAAAGAAAAGCCGACGGTGCCGGATGCGCATGGTCCGTTCGAAATCCTGCAGGCGCGCTGCATCATCGAAAGCGCGATTGCCGAGGAAGCCGCGCGGCTTGCCAAGCCGGAATGCATCGCCAAGCTTGACGATATCATCGAACGCATGGCCGGCGCGCTTGACAATTCACCGCAGGCGCTCAATCTCGACCGGGCATTCCATACTGCGATTGCCGACATCATCGGCAATTCGGCGCTCAATCGCTTTACCGGCCTGATCTATGACGAGCGCAGCCTGTCACCCTTTTTCGAAAAGCTCGCCAGCTATTTCGAGGGCCCGCACACCTGGAACCTCGCCGTGCAGGAACATCGGGTAATCCGTGACGCCATTGCCGCCAACGACCCGGAAGGGGCGCGCGAGGCGATGCGGCAGCATCTGACGCTGTCGCAGAAGAGATTTTCCGAAAGCTTCGGGGAGGAAGCGATCGGAGAAGAATAACCGCCGCCAAACCGGCGACGGGGGAAATGAAAAATCTGACTTTAATTCGGGAGGAGTTAAGAATGAAAATCAGATTGTCGACTTTGATGGGTGCAACAGCCGCCATCCTGCTTTCCGCTCTGGCGGCGCAGGCACAGACCACGCTGAAATGGGCCCATGTTTACGAAACCTCCGAACCGTTCCACACGGATTCGGTCTGGGCCGCAGAAGAAATCGCCAAGCGCACTGATGGCCGCTACAAGATCGATGTCTTTCCGGCTTCTCAGCTTGGCAAGGAAGCCGATATCAATCAGGGCCTGAAGATCGGCACCGTTGATATCATCATTTCCGGCTCGAGCTTCGCGGCGCGTGACTTCAAGCCGATCGGCGTCACCTATTTCCCCTATATCTTCCGCGATCCGAGCCATTTGATCGCCTATACCAAGAGCGACATCTTCAAGCGCCTCGCCAAGGGTTACGAAGATAAAACCGGCAACCACATCGCCGCCGTCAGCTATTACGGCACGCGCCACACGACATCGAACAAGCCGATTACCGCCTGCGCCGACATGGCCGGGCTGAAGATGCGTGTTCCCGATGTTCCAGCCTATCTCGCCATGCCGCGTGCCTGCGGTGCCAACACGACGCCGATTGCCTTTGCGGAAGTCTATCTGGCGCTCCAGAACGGCACCGTCGACGCACAGGAAAACCCGCTGACCACCATCGAGGCGAAGAAGTTCTTTGAGGTGCAGAAGAATATCGTCTTGACCGGTCACATCGTCGACCACCTCAACACGGTGATTTCGAAGAACCTCTGGTCGCAGCTTTCCGATGAAGACAAGAAAATCTTCACCGAGGTCATGCAGCAGGCCGCCGAGCGGACCACCAAGACAATCGATGAACGCGAAAAAAGCCTCGTCGAAGACTTCAAGAAGCGCGGCCTGACCGTCGCGGAAGTCGACAAGGCCGACTTCGAGAAGAACGTCATCGAAAAAGTGAAGTTCGAGGACTTCGGTTACGACAAGGCCGACTGGGAAGCCATTCGCGCCGTCAAGTGAAGCAAGATCCGGTGCGGCTCCTTTTGCCGCACCGCCCTTTCTCTCCAGACGGGATATCTCAATGTCGCAGGAAATCCATACTCAGGTCACGCCTGAGGAACTCGCCCATACATTCGACGAGGCGCCGCCCGAGGTCGATCTCAAGGTCTATTCATTCGAGGACTGGGTCACGCTCGGCCTTTTCTGGCTGATGACGGGCTGCGTGTTCCTTCAGTTCTTCACCCGCTACGTGCTCAACAACAGCTACGCCTGGACGGAGGAAATCGCCGTCAACTGCCTGATCGGCGTGGTGTTTCTGGGCTCGGTCATGTGCGTTCGCATGTCGCGTCACATCCAGGTGGATGTGCTTTATCACTATGTGCCGCCGCAGGTGGCCCGCGTCATGTCGATCCTTGTCGATGTGCTGCGTATCGTCTTCTTCGCTTACACATCCTGGCTGATGTGGCGCTATCTGGAAATCGTCGCAGATGAGGAGATGGTAACCGTGGCGCTTCCGCGCAACATCGTCTTCTACACGGTTCTGGCCGCTTTCGTGCTGATGTTCTTCCGGTCGGTGCAGGTCTTCATCGACAATATGCGGCGTGGCTATTCCGTTCTGGAGCGGCCCGAAGAATTCCAGAGCGCGGGGGATTGATCAGATGCTGCTTCTTATCGGCTCATTTCTTCTGCTGATGCTGATCGGCCTGCCGGTCGCCATTTCCATGGCCTCGGCCTCGCTGCTCTACATCGTGTTCTACAATGTCGCGCCTGATATCATCGCGGCGCAGCGCCTGATTGCAGGTGTCGAGAGCTTCCCGCTTCTGGCCGTTCCCTTCTTCATCCTTGCCGGTAATCTCATGAACACAGCAGGGGTGACGGGACGTATCTACTCCTTCGCGGTCGCGCTCGTCGGCTGGATGAAAGGCGGCCTGGCACAGGTCAACATCATCGGCTCGGTGATCTTTTCCGGCATGTCCGGCACGGCGCTTGCCGACGCCGCCGGTATCGGCACCATCGAAATCAAGGCCATGAAGGACCACGGTTATCCGGTGGAAGCGGCCGTCGGCGTCACCGCCGCTTCCGCGACGCTCGGACCGATCTTCCCGCCATCACTGCCCTTCGTCATTTACGGCATGATGGCGAATGTCTCCATCGGCGCGCTGTTCATGGCCGGCATCATTCCGGGTGTCGTCATGACGCTGCTGATGATGATCACCGTTGCGGTCTTCGCCTATATCAAGGGCTGGGGCTCCGATACGCCCTTCAGCCTCAGAACCATCTTTGGTGCATCAATAGAAGTCTTCGTGGTGATGATGGTGCCGCTCGGCATCTATATCCTCACGGCATTTGGCCTGTCGCTGAACCTGTCGATCCTGATCGTGCTGGTCATCCTGCTCGCCTGCGACTGGTATTTCGACTTCTCCGCCGTGATGGCGCTAATGACGCCGGTGATCCTGATCGGCGGCATGACCATGGGCTGGTTCACACCGACGGAAGCAGCCGTCGCGGCCGTGCTCTGGTCGCTGTTCCTCGGGCTCGTCCGTTACCGCACGATGACCTTCAAGACGCTGGCGAAATCGACCTTCGACACCATCGAGACAACTGCCTCGGTGCTCTTCATCGTCGCGGCAGCCTCGGTCTTCGCATGGCTTCTGACTGTCAGCCAGGCGGCGCAGCTTCTGTCTGCGGCGATCCTGACGATCACCGACAGCAAGTGGATCTTCCTCGTGCTGGTCAATCTCTTGATGCTGTTCGTCGGCTGCTTCCTCGATACGATTGCGGCCATCACCATCCTCGTGCCGATCCTGTTGCCGCTGGTGCTGCAATTTAACATCGATCCGGTGCATTTCGGCCTTATCATCACGCTCAACCTGATGATCGGTCTGCTGCATCCACCACTTGGCATGGTGCTGTTCGTGCTCTCGCGCGTGGCGAAACTCTCCGTCGAACGCACCACCATGGCCATCCTGCCATGGCTGGTGCCGTTGTTCATCGCATTGCTGCTGATCACCTTCGTCCCGGCCATCACGCTGTGGCTGCCGACCGAAATGGGCCTGATCCGCTGACGAACCCCCTGCCCGCGCGGTTCGCCGCGCGGGTTCATTCATTCCATACACAGACATGAGGGCATCGTCATGCAGACACGCGTGGCACGTCTATACGGCCAGAAGGACATTCGCGTCGAAACACAGGACCTCGTCGAACCGGGGGCCGGTGAAGTGCTGCTCACCATGGCGGCGGGCGGCATCTGCGGCTCCGATCTCCATTATTACCAGGATGGCGGCTTCGGCCCGGTCCGGGTGCGTGAACCGATCATCTGCGGGCATGAGGCGTCCGGCCATGTGCGGGCGCTGGGAGAAGGCGTCAGCGGGCTCGCGATCGGCCAGCTCGTCGCCGTCAATCCCTCGCAGCCCTGCGGCCATTGCCATTTCTGCCAGAAGGGTCAGCCGATCCACTGCCTTGAGATGCGCTTCATGGGCAGCGCCATGCGCCTGCCGCACGAACAGGGCATGTTCCGCGACCGGCTCGTAGTTCCGGCAAAACAATGTGCAACATTTTCAGACGCAACCTCGCCGGCCGAAGCTGCCTGCACCGAGCCGCTCGCCGTCTGCCTGCATGCCGCAGCACAGGCCGGCGATCTCGCTGGCGCGAAGGTGCTGGTGACGGGGGCCGGGCCGATCGGGCTCTTGACCATCGCTGCGGCCCGCCATTCGGGTGCAAGCATCATTGTTGCGACCGATCTGACCGATGCGGCGCTGGAACGTGCGCCAGCCATGGGTGCGGACCGCACGATCAATGTCGCGAAGGATGCCGAGGCGCTTTTGCCCTATCAGGACAATAAGGGTTATTTCGACGTTATTTTCGATTGCTCCGCCGCTGGCCCCGCGCTCCGCAGCGCCTTCGCCTGCGTGCGTCCGCGCGGCACCATCGTGCAGGTGGGCGTTACCGGCGATATCACCATCCCGCTCAATGCGCTGGTGGGCAAGGAAATCCTCTGGCGCGGCTCGCAGCGCTTTCATGAGGAGTTCGCCATCGCCGCGGGGCTCATCTCCACCCGCAAGATCGATGTGCGGCCAATCATTTCCCACAGTTTCCCGCTTGGCGAGGCGAAAGCCGCGTTCGAACAGGCCGGAGACCGATCCGCCGCCTGCAAGGTGCAACTGACATTTTCCGCAGAATGATATTTGAGGATTTAAGATGAGACATACATGGCGCTGGTTCGGCCCGGTCGACAAGGTCACGGTTCAGGATGCGGCTCAGGCGGGGGCGGAAGGCATTGTCAGTGCGCTGCACCACATCGCCACCGGCGATGTCTGGCCGGTGGACGAGATCGCCAAGCGGCATGAGGCCATCAAGGCCGGCGGTCTTTATTGGGACGTGGTGGAAAGCGTGCCCGTTTCCGAGGATATCAAGACCCAGACCGGCGATTGGAAAACACACATATCCAACTGGCAGGAGACGCTGCGCCGCCTTTCCGCCTCCGGCATCCGCACTGTCTGCTACAATTTCATGCCCGTGCTGGACTGGACCCGCACCGACCTGCGCTGGGAAACCAGACACGGCGCGAAGGCGATGCGCTTCGATCTTACCGATTTCGCCGCCTTCGACATTCACATCCTGAAGCGCCCGGACGCAACGGCCGATTATCCGGACTGGCTGGTGGAAGAGGCAGCAAAACGCTTCACTGAGATGCCGGATACAAAAATCGCAGCGCTCGGGCGTAATATCGGCGCGGGTCTGCCGGGCTCGGCGGATGGTTATACGCTTGCCCAGCTTCTGGAAAAGCTGCGCTCCTATCACGGCATTAACCGCGAAAGGCTGCAGCAGAACCTCATCGACTTTCTCTCGGAGGTGACGCCCGTTGCCGAAGAAGTCGGTATCAACATCTGCGCCCATGGTGATGATCCGCCGTGGCCGCTGCTCGGCCTGCCGCGTATCCTCTCCACCGAAGCCGATTATGCCCATATGCTCTCAAAGGTCGATAGCCGCGCCAACGGCGTGACGCTCTGCACCGGCTCTCTCGGCGCGCGGGCCGATAACGACCTGCCCTTCATCGCCAGCCGTTTTGCCGACCGCATCCATTTCGTGCATCTGCGCAACGTGACGCGCGATACCGATACCGTGCCCTGCTCCTTCTTCGAGGATGAACATCTGGAAGGCGGAACCGACATGGTCGCCGTCATCGCCGCACTCGTCACCGAAGAGGCGCGCCGCCGGTCGGAGGGCCGAGAAGACCACACCATTCCAATGCGCCCTGACCACGGCCAGGAAATTCTCGACGACCTGACGCGCGGCGCGCAACCCGGTTATCCCGCCATTGGCCGGCTGAAGGGGCTGGCGGAACTGCGCGGCATCGAGCGCACGCTGTCTCACAGCCGTTTCGGTCTTGCGAACGGCAAAGGCTGAACAGGAGAATTGACCGCGGACGGCCCATCAGCCTGCGGTCAACCGCGCCCGGAAAAAGAGATAGGAGAAGGTTGCAAGTCCACCGGCAACTGCTCCGGCGGCTTTCACGGCGGCATCCGTCAGCTGCGGATGACGTGTCGGAGACAGAAATTGCAGCGCCTCGATGCCGAAAGCCGCGACAACACCCGCCATAATGATCGCCAGCCAATAACGCGGATAGGCGAGCACGAAGGCGGCAGAGCAGAAGGCAAAGGCGGCAGCGCGGTCTATGCCAACCGTCGTCAGCGTATGCGGCCGAAATCCGATCGGGCAGATTGTAACGATCACGATCAGCAGCAGAACCGACCAAGCGACATATTTCGGAAGTCTATTTGTCATCATGGCGTCACAATAAAGCGCCGTGCGCGTAAACGGAAGCGGGTCTTTTTCACGCCTCGCCCAATTAATCACACTTTTCGGTCAGATAGTTGAAAAACCGGCTTTCGCTCAAGCCCCACACGGGCTAAGGCAGAAGGCAACCGGGCGAGGATCGCGGCTGATGGCGTTTGCGCTGTCGCTTTTCGGTCTGGCGTCACGGTGTCGGGTGGATTTTCCACACAGGATCAGATTTTCAGGGAAGAGCACAATGAGTTTCAAGCCGCACGGCAAACATCTGGTTGCAGGAGAATGGGTTGCAACGGAAGCAAAATTCCGCAGCGAGCCTGCACATGGCGAAGCTTTCGATTTTTCGGTCGGCACCGTCGATCTGGTGAACAAGGCCGCAGAAGCAGCCGAAGAAGCCTTCTGGAGCTACGGTTATACCACCCGCGAAGAGCGCGCCGCATTCCTCGACACCATCGCCGATGAGATCGAAGCCCGCGCCGACGCCATCACCGAAATCGGCTCGTCCGAAACCGGCCTGCCCGCAGGACGCCTGCAGGGCGAACGCGGCCGCACCGTTGGCCAGCTCCGTCTCTTCGCTTCGCATATCCGCAAGGGCGACTATCTCGACCGTCGCCATGACGAAGCGCTGCCGGATCGCCAGCCCTTGCCGCGCCCGGATATCCGGCTGATGCAGCGTCCGATCGGCCCCGTTGCGGTCTTCGGCGCCTCCAACTTCCCGCTCGCTTTCTCCACGGCCGGCGGTGATACCGCAGCGGCTCTGGCTGCCGGCTGCCCGGTGGTCGTCAAGGGTCACTCCGCCCATCCCGGCACCGGCGAAATCGTTGCCGAAGCCGTTCTCGCCGCCGTCAAGAAGCACAATCTGCATCCCGGCGTCTTCTCGCTGATCCAGGGCGGCCGCCGCGATGTCGGCTCCGCGCTCGTCCAGCATCCGCGCATCAAGGCAGTCGGCTTCACCGGTTCGCTCGCCGGCGGCCGCGCGCTGTTCGACCTCTGCGCCCAGCGCCCCGAGCCGATCCCTTTCTTCGGCGAACTCGGTTCGGTCAACCCGATGTTCCTGCTGCCGGAAGCCGTTTCCGCTCGCGGTGAAGCCATCGCCAAGGGCTGGGCGGGTTCGCTCACCATGGGTGCCGGCCAGTTCTGCACCAATCCGGGCATTGCCGTCGTTCTTGCCTCGCAGGCAGACACGGTCGCGGAAACCGCGCGTGCTGCTCTTTCCGAAGTCGGCCCGCAGGTCATGCTGACCGATGGCATCGCTTCGGCCTATCGTGATGGCCGCGACCGCATCGCTGCCGGCAACGGCGTGCGCGACGTGCTGACCACCTCCTGCAACCTGCGCAATGCGACACCTTATCTCTACCGTGTTGCCGGCAAGGACTGGGTTGCCAACCATGCACTCGCAGAAGAAGTCTTCGGACCGCTCGGCCTGATCGTCACGGTCGAAAGCACTGAAGAAATGATCGAAGTCGCCAAGAGCTTCGAAGGCCAGCTGACGGCAACCCTGCATCTGGATGCCGGCGACGCCGAACTCGGCCGCAAGCTGCTGCCGATCCTGGAACGCAAGGCGGGCCGCGTTCTCGCCAACGGCTTCCCGACCGGCGTCGAAGTCTCCGAAGCCATGGTTCACGGCGGCCCCTACCCGGCGTCGACGAACTTCGGCGCAACTTCGGTCGGCACCATGTCGATCCGCCGCTTCATGCGCCCGGTTTCTTATCAGAACATTCCTTCGGACGTTCTGCCGGAAGACATTCGCTAACCACTGAAAAGGCAGGCGCGGCAATGCGCCTGCCTTCAGCGCCAGAACCTCCGCTTCCGTCATCCCCGGGTGAAGCCCGAGGATGACGTCGCGTTTGCGGCCTTTCACGGAAGCCCCGACGCTTCAACGCTTCACCGATATACACTTTCCAGATTTTCAGCAGCACGGCGTCCACGTCGGTTGACATGGACCCTGCGCATAATGCAAATACGTCCTTCGTAACGTAATAACATTACAATCATTCTCAAAGACCCGCTATCGGTTCGAACCCGCAAGAGGATGACAACATCTGGAAGGAACACCATGAGATTTTCCCTTCATCACCATTTTGGCGTGAGCGCACTCGCCACATGCCTTGCACTTGCCACGCCGCTCATTCCAGGCATGGCGCTGGCAGAAGAAAGCAGTGACAGCATCAAGGAATGGCGGCTATTCGTCGCCGATCACAGCCAGCCGGTGGTGCGCGCAATCGATTTCGAAACCGGCAAGGAACTTGGGCGCTATGATCTAAAAGGCTATGCGGCGCTGACCGCCAGCGCCTCCGGCAAGACGGTTTTCGCGACGCAATCGGATGCCGACATGGTGCATGTGATCAAGACCGGCATCGTTTTTTCCGATCACGGTGAGCATCGCGATCTGAATGTGGAGGATGCCGCGCTTCTGCCCGTCACCTTCGAAGGCAAGCGCCCTTTCCACGTCGTGCCGCATGATGACCATGCGATCCTCTTTTATGACCGTGGCGGCAAGGCTGAGATAATCGACGAGGGAGCATTGCTTGACGGCAAGGCCAAGGTCCGCACCGTCGACACGACTGCACCGCATCATGGTGTGGCGGTGACGATGGGGCGTTACGTTCTGGTTTCCGTGCCGAATACCGAGGTCGAAACAAAACCCGATGCGCTGCCGCCACGCATAGGGCTGCGCGTTCTCGACATGGAGGGCAAGCAGGTTGCGAACAGGCGGCATGCACCGATCTGCATGGCGAGGCGACATCCGCACGGCTTGTCGCCTTCGGCTGCAAGGAAGGCATTCTCGTTGCCCGCCCGGGCGGCACCGATGGTCCGAAGCTTGAAATGCTGACCTATCCCGAGGATTTCCCGAAAGCCTATACCGGCACACTGCTTGGCGGCAAATCCATGCAGTTCTTCCTCGGCAATTACGGTGAGGACAAGGTCGTCCTGATCGATCCTGATAGCAAGGACGCCTTCCGTCTGGTGGAGCTGCCGACCCGGCGCGTGGATTTCATCCTCGATCCCGCCAATCCGCGCAACGCCTATATTCTGACGGAA
The DNA here is from genome assembly GCF_001541315.1 of Agrobacterium tumefaciens str. B6. Classification (GTDB taxonomy): domain Bacteria; phylum Pseudomonadota; class Alphaproteobacteria; order Rhizobiales; family Rhizobiaceae; genus Agrobacterium; species Agrobacterium radiobacter. The sequence continues at coordinate 100,980 of NZ_LMVK01000023.1, forward strand.
GACGGTGACCTGCATGTGCTTGATGTGCTGGAAGGCGCGATTACCCGCAAGGCAAAGGTCACCGAGCCCTACAGCAAGGACGGCCATTGGCGTGATCCGCGCCCGCGTCTGGCCGTTGCCGATGGGCAGGTCGCGATCTCCGATCCGCGCCATTCACTCATCCGCGTGGTGGATGCGGAAAGCCTGAAGGAAACCCGCACGCTTGCGGTGGAAGGCCAGCCCTATTCTATCGTTGCCGTCGGCGGTTCAGGCGCTTCGCACTGATCTTGCGCAAAAAAACCCCGTGCGCCGATCGACGCACGGGGTTCTCCAATTTGGAAGTGCTGATCCTCAGGCGGACTGGATCGCCTCGATCCTGTCGATACCGCCGACGACACCGGCGAAATCCTGCCAGACGCCTTGAGCACCCTTGCGCCATTCATCCAGCGCTTCCGGCTGCAGCACCTTGCCGCCCTTGGAGAGCGCAAGCTCTACGGACTTCGTCTCGTCTTCAACGATCAGCTGGTTGAAATATTGCGCGCCTTCGCTGGAGGCTTCCGAAAGAACTTTCTTTTCCTCATCATCCAGCTGGTTCCAGAAGGTCGCGCCATAATAGACGACGCCCGAGGCCCAGATATGGCCGGTCTCGGTCATATAAGGCACGACCTCGTAAAGCTTGAAGCCGGCATAGGCGGATTTGGTAAGGTCCATGGCGTCAGCCACGCCGGTCGCCAGCGCATTATAGGTTTCGGTAATTGGAATACCGACCGGCGTGGTGCCGAAGGCGCTCCAGAGCTTGGTGTGCAGCGGGCTCTGGATGACGCGGATTTTCTTGCCTTCGAGCTCAGCCGGCCTGGTCACCGGTTCCTTGGTCAGAAGATGACGCGCGCCGTAATTGATGAAATCCACGGCGACGAATTGCTGCGCGCCGAGCTTCGTCTTCAAGTCGTTGCCAGTCTCGCCCGTCACCACCTTGCGCACATGGGCGGCATCGCGGAACAGGAAAGGCAGGTCGAGGATCTGCAGTTCCGGCACCCAGCCGGAAAGCGAGGAAACCGTGGAGAGGCTCGCCTGAACCGATCCCAGACGGATGTTTTCCGCCACTTCTTTTTCGCCACCGAGCGCGCCGCTCTTGACGATGTTGAAGCGGAAACGGCCAGGCAGTTTCGCCTCCACCAGCTCGCTGATCTTCACCCAGATCTTCGTTTCCGGCTTGTCGTCGGCAAAAAGAGACGCAACGGTGAGGCTGCGGGTTCTGGCATTTGCGGTGCGAACGAAGGCCGGTGCGACAAGCGTCGCCGCGCCAATGGCGGAGAATTTGAGGAGATTGCGCCGATCGATAATAGTCATGAATAGAACCCCGGATTTAGGAGAAAATCGCCCAGACGCACAAAATGGCGAGGGAAACGAGAAGAGAGACGAGATAGGGAACAACAGCCCGGAAAAGCGCCGTCGCCGGAATGCGCGTGACGCCGCTGACCACGAAGATCAGCATGCCAAGCGGCGGCGTCAGGCCGTGGATCATCAGATTGACCACAAGGATGACGCCGAAATGGATCGGATCGATGCCGGCGGCCACGGCGGCGGGCAGCAGGATTGGCCCGAACAGCAGGATTGCCGCACCGATATCCAGCACCAGGCCGACCGCGAGCAGGATGAGGTTGGAGAGCAGAAGTACCGCGATCTTGCTGCCGCCGAGCAACGTCACGAAGTTAGTGACGAGGCCGGAGACATTGTCGACCGCCAGCAGGAAGGCGAAAGGTCCGGCCGTGCCGATCAGAAGACCGATGGCCGCTGCCTCACCGGCGGATTGGCGGAAAGTCGCGAAAATGCGGCCCGCACCCAGCCGGTAACCGAAGCCGAGAAGCAGCGTGTAAAGCGCCGCAAGTGCTGCGGCCTCCGTGGTGGTGACGATGCCGATGCGGATGCCGACCACCACGATGACGCCAAGACCGAAGGCCGGTATGGCGGCGATGGCCGAGCGCCAGCGCTCCGTTCCCGTGGCGCGCGGCAAAGTATCGACGCTGCGCACGCTGAAATGGATCGCTACCGCTAGGCAAACCGCCATCAGCCCGCCGGCAAAGAAGCCGCCGACCAGCAGCGAACCGACCGATAGATTGGTGGCTGTGGCAAGGATCAAGAAAGCGATGGAGGGCGGGATGACGTTGTCGAGCACCGAGGTGGCGGCAATGATCGCACCCGCCTGCGCCGGTGGATAGCCGTGCTTGACGAGCTCCGGCTGGAAGGTGGAAGCGCCGAAGGCGGCGTTGGCGACCGAGGAGCCGGAGGCGCCGGAAAACAGCACGCTGGTCAGAAGCGTCGTCTGCGCCAGCCCCGCCCGCCGGTGCCCGACCATGGCGGCGGCAAAGCGAACCAGCTGGTTGGCGACGCCCGATTCCGTCAGCAGGCTTCCGGCGAGCAGGAAGAAGGGGATGGCGAGCAGCAGGAATTTCGACATGCCGGTTACCGTCGAAGACACGATGGCCGGCTCGGGCAAGGTGCTGCCGAAGGCGATCGCCACGTAAGCCGCAGCAAGGAAGGCGTGGGCGAGCGGTGCCGCCAGCACCAGTCCCACCGCCGCCGTCAGCGCCAGAAACAGGCTTGGCGGCAGTGTCGTATCGACGAAAACTTCCGGCAGGCCGACATAGGCCACGACTGCGATGGCGAGAGACGCGAGAAAGGCAAACACCTTGCCTTCACTGATACGCTGAAGCGCGAGATAGAGAAGGATCAGCGCGCCGCCAGCGCCGAGAAAGCCGAACCGCCCCCATTCAGGCAGGCCGAGCGTGGGAGACGTCCCGCCCAGCAGCGCCGCGATCCCCCCCCCGCCGAAAGCGAGGATGAGCGCTGCGACGAAGGAAAAGGCATCCGCCAGAACTTCGGTCGCTGCGTGAAAACGCTCAGGCAGAAACCGCACGAAAACATCAAGCCGCATGGCGAGCGCGCTTTTGAGGCTGAGCGGCGCGCCGACCGCGATCATCGCCACATGCAGCCAGATGCCGAGATCTTCTGCGCCGATAAAGCCGGTGTGAAAGATATAACGCAGGGTGACATTGACCAGCACCACCACGAGAAGCGTGGCAAGGATTGCGGCGGCGACAGCACCGAGCGCCTTGTCCAGCACGGCAAGCACCCGCTCGGCTACGCGTTGGGGGCCGATGCGCCGTTGTGCAATTGTTGTTGCCGGACTTGCCGTCATGTCTTTTTTCTCCACTCCCGGAAGGCCATGCTTACGATGCCTTTGCCGAGAGGTCGCGGTCGAACAAGGTCGACCAGGTGAATTGTTTGGCCGACGAGACTTCCCGCGATACATCGAGACGCGGAAGAACCTTTTCCCCGAAGCGGAAGGCCTCCTCCAGCAATGGCATGCCGGAGAGAATAAAGGTATTCACACCCGCCTTTTTATAGGCCTCCAGCGTGCGGATGACGGTATCGGGCGAGCCGACAATCGCGGTGCCCGGTCCCGGCCGGACAAGACCGATACCGGCCCAGAGATTGGGCGCGATTTCGAGATCGCGCAGGTTCTCCGGCTTCTGCCCGCCATGCATCGCCGTCATGCGCTGCTGGCCGACGGAATCCGTCTTGCCGACGAAACGCTGGTTGGCGGCAATGGCGCGCTCATCCATACGCCCGTAGAGATCGGCTGCGGCGGCCCATGCCTCTTCATCGGTATCGCGGACGATGACATAAAGCCGAATACCGTATTCCAGCTCGCGGCCGAGTTTCTCCGCCCGCGCCTTGACGAGATCGACCTTCGCACCGATCTGGTCTGGCGTTTCGCCCCAGGAAAGATAGGTCTCGACATGTTTGGCCGCAACGTCGATCGCCTTATCCGACGAGCCGCCGAACCATAACGGTGGCGGCTCGATGCCCTGCCCCACCGGCAGCGCCAACTTTGCGCCTTCGGTCTGGAAATGCCGCCCCTTGAAATCGACCGTCTCACCGGCAAAAAGACGGTGCCAGATCTGCAGATATTCATCCGCCATATCGTAACGTTCGTCATGCGGCATGGTCATGCCGTAAGCGCCGAGCATCTTCGCATCGCCCGAGACGACATTGATCAGCAGACGTCCGCGCGAAAACTCCTGAAGCGTCGCCGCCATCTTGGCGAGCAGCGTTGGCGCGACAAGGCCAGGATGAATGGCGACCAGAAACTTCAGCCGCTCGGTATAGGAAAGCAGCGCGCCCGCCAGAACCCAGACGTCATGCGCACCGGTGGCAAACAACGCACCGGTGTAACCAAGCTGGTCATAGGCAAGCGCCAGTTGCTTGTAATAACCGAGATCGACCTTGCGGGATCCTTCCGGTTGCCAGGGATAAGCGCCATCGGGCGCGCACATGTACCAGAAAACATTCATCTGTCGCCTCCCGCGCTGGCTGATTGCCCCGTCAGAACCGGTAAAGAGAAATGGCCGTGCCTGTAAAGCGTATCGGCCTCCTCCTGCTGTTCGGCAAGGATATTTTCGGCGGCGGGCACCACCGAAAGATCGCGCGAACGCAGCACCTTTGCCCATGACTGCGCGTCGCCTTCGCTGCCCGGCTCGGCGGCAAGAAGGGCTGCGGCCCTGTCTATATCCGCCATGACGGCCCGGCCAACGCGGTCCAGTTCGGCGGCAATCGCCTCGCGCCTCTCCAGTGCCACAGTGTGACGCGCAAGCGTCCAGAACAGCGAGCGGTTGGGAATGGTGGAGCCGCAACGGACCAGAAGACTGATCTCTTCATGGGTCAGGGCTTTTTCGAGCCGTGGCGACATCGTCACCCAGGCATCGACGCGGCCTTCCAAGAGGTCGCGCAGGCTGTCGCTGTCGCCGCTTTCGATGCGGGTCACGTCTGCAAGACCAAGCCCGGCCCCTTCCAGACTGCGCGCCAGAAGATAGGTATGAAAAGACCCGTCGATCAGCGATATGCGTTTTCCCGAGAGATCGGCTGCAGAGCGGATCGGGCTACCCCGCCGCACGAGGATCGCGCCGTTTGCTGGCCTCGGCGCAGAAGCCGCGATATAGGCTGCGGAAAGCCCGCGCGCATCCGCCTCAATGGGCGGCGTCGAACCTGTGCCGCCGAAATGAATGTCGCCTTTTTCCAGAAGCGCTGCCGTATCGCGCCCTTCGCAATAGGGCACAAATTCTGGATCGAATTCATCAAAGGCGCCGGGCCAGAGCCGGGCGAGCCGCAAATGCAGATTGTTGGGATGGACCCCGATTTTCATGTCGACACCTCATTTCGCAATCAATCTACTTTTTTATAGAATGTTTTCGAGGAACGTTTTGGCTATCCTTGTCCGGAAAGCGAAAGAGAAATCTACTAATCCTGTAGATTTTAAAAAATGCTTGATCTGGTCAAACAGGGATTAATCAAGCCATTGAAATTTATCGCGATACAATTTACTTTTTTATAGTTTGAAAAATGGGCCTGTAGTCGTGACGAAACCGGTTTCCAATCTCATCTGCCGCAGCGTGGTGGAGGCGAGCGAGCTTTTGAAGCTTGTCGCCAACGCCAATCGCCTGGCCATTGTCTGTTATCTCATGGAAACGGAAGCCTCCGTTTCAGCACTTGAATATGAGCTCGGCATCCAGCAACCGACGCTTTCCCAGCAGCTTGCCGAATTGCGTGACGCCGGTGTCATCGAAGGCTCGCGGGAAGGCAAACAGGTGATCTACCGTGTCACCGATCCGCGCATCGTCCAGCTGGTTCTGACATTACGAGGTCTTTATACGGATCTTTCCGACGTGACCGGCAAGAAAGGCAGGCGGGCTTTGCCGTTAGACGAGGCGATGTTCGATTAGCATGATCGACCTCTATACTTGGGTCACCCCCAACGGCCTGAAAATCTCGATTGCGCTGGAAGAACTCGGCCTGCCCTATGTCAGCCACGCCATCGACATCGAAAAAGGCGAGCAATTCTCAGCCGATTATACCCGCATCAATCCCGGCTCGAAAATCCCCGCGATCGCCGATCGCGATAACGGCACCATCCTGACGGAATCGAATGCGATCCTGATCTATCTCGCCGAAAAGGCCGGGCGGCTTCTGCCAGCCTCCACTGCTGCGCGACTGACCGTCACCGAATGGCTGATGTGGCAGGCCGCGAACTTTGGCCCCACACTCGGGTATGCCCATTATTTCCTAACGTATAATGCCGGACAGGCACCCTTTGCCGAGACGCGTTTCACGACGGATGTGGAGCGGCTATACAGGACGTTGAACGACCGGCTGACAGGCCGGGAATTCATCGCCGGAGATTTCTCCATAGCCGATATCGCCATCTGGCCATGGGTCTCGCGTTTCGCGCGCCACAAAATCGACCTCGATGATTTTCCGGCAGTACAGCAATGGTATCGCCAGCTCGGACAGCGCGAAACTTTCCGGCGCGGTTACCGCGTGCCTTTCGCGACTTCCGACGTACCGGGACTTTAACCTGCTTTAGCACGCGACAAGGTGGCCGGGCGAGACCTCGCGGTACTCACGCGGTTTCACCACGTAGTCGACCGCGCGGATCGGGCTTTTCAGCTCGTCATTCGCGGCATTTCGCCGGGTATTTCTGCGGTCCGGGTCCGGCACCGGCACGGCGGCCATCAACTTGCGGGTGTAATCATGCTGCGGATTGTCGAATACCGCCGCGCGCGGGCCGATCTCGACGATTTCGCCGAGATACATCACCGCCACCCGGTGGCTGACGCGTTCCACCACCGCCATGTCATGGCTGATGAACAGGAAGGCGAGATCGAGGCTCTGCTGCAAATCCAGCATCAGGTTGATCACCTGCGCCTTGATCGAAACATCAAGCGCCGAAACGCTCTCATCGGCGACAATCACCTTCGGCTGAAGCGCAAGCGCGCGGGCGATGCAGATGCGCTGGCGCTGGCCGCCCGAGAATTCGTGGGGGTAACGCGCCGCCATATCGGGCGAGAGACCGACTTTTTTGAGCATGTCGGCCACCACGTCCTTCGCCTCGCGGGCGCTTCCCATGCGATGCTCCAGAAAGGGTTCGGCAATCGCCGCACCCACCGTCATGCGTGGATTGAGCGAGGCGAAGGGGTCCTGAAAGATCATCTGCACCGTCTTGCGCATCTCGCGCATGCCTGATTTGTCGAGAGCGAGAATATTCTCGCCATTGACCACCACTGAGCCGGCATCCGGCTCGATCAGCCGCATGATGGCACGTCCCGTTGTCGATTTTCCGCAACCGCTTTCGCCGACCAAGGACAATGTTTCGCCGGCTCTCAGATCGAAGGACACATTCTCCACCGCATGCACGCGGCCGCTGAGCCGTCCCAAAAGGCCGGAGTGAATATCGAAGCGCTTGGTCAGCCCTTCCACCTTCAGCACCGGCTGGGCGCTCGCATCGACGGTATCGCCCGGGCGCGCCGGCTGCTGCGTTTGCCCCGTGGTGGTGTTGACGATGGGAAACCGGAGCGGTCTTTCCTCACCTGTCATGGAGCCCAGAACCGGAACGGCGGACAAAAGCGCCCGGGTATAGGGATGTTTGCCGCGATGGAAAATATCGGCCGTCGCGCCGACTTCCACCTGCTCGCCGCGATACATGACGACGGTGCGGTCGGCGATCTCAGCCACCACGCCCATATCGTGGGTGATGAACAGAACCGACGTGCCCTCCTCTTCCTGCAGCGTCTTGATGAGGTCGAGAATCTGGCCCTGAATGGTGACGTCGAGCGCCGTTGTCGGCTCATCGGCAATCAAGAGCTTTGGTTTGGAGGCCAGCGCCATGGCGATCATCACGCGCTGGCGCATGCCGCCGGAAAAGCGATGCGGATATTCATCGAAACGCGATGAGGCCGAAGGAATACGGACTTTTTCGAGAAGGCGGATCGTCTCAGCCCGCGCATCCGCCCTGGACATCGGCTGGTGACACAGCAAGGCTTCGGAAATCTGGTCACCGATGGTGAAGAGCGGATTGAGGCTGGTCATCGGCTCCTGAAAGATCATGGCGACATCGTTGCCGCGCACCTGCCGCATGGCATCTTCGGAAAGGGAGAGCAGGTTGCGCCCGCCAAGCAGGATTTCACCCTGAACCCTGCTGCTTTCCCGATCCAGCAGCCGCATGATGGAGAGCGAGGTGACGCTTTTGCCCGAACCGCTTTCACCAACGATCGCGACCGTCTCGCCCGGCCCGACATCGAAGGAAATATCACGAACCACGGGCTTCCAGCCGCCATCCACGTGAAAGGACGTGGTGAGATTGCGGACGGAAAGCACCGGCTCATTGGCACCAAGGGGTGCGGCCTGCGGCATGGTCATGATCGTTCCCTTCTATTATTCTGGTTGCAATGTTTTAGGCGGGCAGTTGCCGCGAGTTTCTTCTCCCCGAGGGGGGGAAGGTGGCCCGAAGGGTCGGATGAGGGGGCAAGCTCTCCGAAATATCTTACCCTCGCCCCCTCATCCCGCTGCCGCGACCTTCTCCCCCTCGGGGAGAAGAAACAAGTGGCACCCGCTCGCTTCACTTAATCCGGCCAGCGCAGCATGCCGTCGAAGCGGTGGCGGCTGCGGTCTTCGAAAGATGTTGCAATCACCTCGTTGGAGGCGCGCGCCTTGTCCAGTTCCTCGGCGAGACGCGAAGCCACGATGGTTTCCTGGCCGGGGTGAAGGTTGCAGGGGTCGAGATAGAAATAGCGATGCTCCACCTCGTGGTCGCGGGTGATGATCGGAGGATTGCCCCTGGCCAACGCCGTCGTCAGGTCCCAGGCGGTGATATGCGCTTCCTCGGCATTGATGATAACGCGCAGCCTGTCGAGCGGGTTATTGGTCGGATCCGGCTCGATCAGCGCTGTCACGCCGGGGCGGCCATCCAGTGTTTCCTTCCAGAGATTGAGATAGCCGGTCTCACGCTCACGGATGCCGGCATGGTCGCGCTTTTCCCAGGCTTCCAGCGCCGCCATGACGCCGTAGATGCTTTCCTTGCCGACCTTCATGCCGCGGCCGATGCCCATATTCTGCAGGAAGGCGTTGCGCACCAACTCCTTTTTGCCGGCCACGATGCCGGAGGTGGGGCCGCCGAGGAACTTGTGGCCGGAATAGAGCACGACATCCGCACCCGTCGCCAGAAACAGCTTCAGATCATATTCGGAAGCGGCATCGACGATGACAGGCACACCCTTGGCATGGGCGATCTCGACAAATTCGGAAAGATGCAGCAGGCCGTAATCGACCACATGGTGCGAGATGACATAAACCGCCGCCGCCGTCTTGTCGGTGATTGCGTTTTCCATGTGAAAACGGTGAGTGGACGTCGCCTGCCCGACCAGCACCACCTTGCCGCCGCCAAGCCGGATCGCCTGGTCCACCGGTGCGCCATAGCTCACCACATGCCCCATCTGCACCAGAACCTCGTTCTTTTCCGGCGTCACATCGGGCAGCTTTTCGATGGCCAGAAGATTGTTGCCGGTGATCGCACCCGCCACCGCAAGGCTGATGCCGGAGGAGCAGGAGGCCGTGATGAAACCGGCCTCACCGCCCGTCAGCCTTGCGATCACCGCGCTTGCCTTGCGCTGCAGATCGTTGATCTCGACAAATTGCGGCAGGATGGCCGCCATGGCTTCAACCGCTTCCGGAACGACGATGGAAGCGCCGAGCGAGGTCATGGTGCCCGAGACGTTGATGACCGGGCGAAGGCCGATCCTGCTTCTGATATCCTCGGTCATGTCTTTCTCCTGTCTTTGCGATGCGATGGGCATCGACATATATGCCATAATAATGTAATAGCTTCTCAAAATTCATGAGGAGCCGGAAATTGGACGCCCACAGACTGGACGAATTGTCTTCAACCGCCCCGTCCGACGCAGCGGAAAACCCGGACGCGAAGGCGGTAAAGCGCTCGCGCGTCAGCGGCATTGACCGCGCTCTTCAGGTGATTGATTACCTTTACGAAACCGGATCGCCAGCCGGTGCTTACGCCATCGCCAAGGCGATAAAGGCGCCGCTTTCCACGGTCTATGTGATCATCGACGATCTCGTGGAAAAGAACATGCTGGCCCGCAATGCCGACGGCAACATCTGGCTCGGCGCGCGCCTTTACCATTACGGCCTTGCCTATGCCCGCTCGCTGGATTTCATGGGCGTCGCCACGCATGAAATGCATGATCTGTGCCGCCATGCGGGCGAGACCGTGCAGCTTTGCGGTCGTGACGGCGACCATATGCTTGTGCTGGCCATGGCCGATGGGCCGAGCCATTTTCAGGTTGCCTCGCGCGTCGGCACCCGTGTTCCCTTGAACTGGACCGCGTCCGGCCGCCTGCTGGTCGGCCACCTGCCGGAAGCGGAGCGTCTCGAACTTTTCCGGCGCTGCGCCCGCTCTTCGCCGACCGGTCGCGCGGAGATCAATCCGGAAACACTGTCGCAATCGGCGGCGACCGCCTTCCATGACCGGTTGTCGATACAGGTTGCCGAATCCGATTACGCCGTGGCCTGCATTGCCTCGCCGATCTGCGATAACAGGGGCGAATGCGTTGCAACGATCTCCATCGTGCTGCCGGAACAGAAGGTGCTGGCGGACGAGAACCACTACACCGAACAGGTCAGGGTCTCGGCGGAGCGGATCGAAAAGCTGATGGGCTGGCGCAACCATTAAATAGCCTCACCCCTTGAGCGCGACGATCGCTTCGATCTCGACGGTGATATTGCCCGGCAATGAGCCGAAACCCACGGCGGAACGGGCATGCTGCCCGGCATCGCCGAACACGTCGATGAAGAGATCGGAGCAGCCGTTGATGACGCTCGGATGATCACGGAAATCGCTGACGGCATTAACCATGCCCAGCAGTTTCACCACCTTCTTCACCCGCGCCAGATCCCCCAGCGCCTCGTGCATGACGGCAAGCAGATTGATGCCGGTGAGCCGCGCATGGTTATAGGCCTCTTCCAGCCCGATTTCCGCGCCCACCTTGCCGGCGTAAAGATGGCCGTTTTCCTCCCTCGGGCCCTGCCCTGAAAGGTAAAGCATGTTGCCTTCCACCACATGGGTGACGAAATTGGCAATCGGCGGCGGCGGCGGCGGCAGGGAGATGCCGAGCGCGGCAAGCCGGTCGTAGGGCGAAAGATGCCCTTCGGCATCAAGCGAAGACTGTTTCACGCGAATTCCTCATAATGCCGGGACGGGTATCCCGTCGTGTCTGCGGAAGGCGAAAGGCAATGCCCTCCGCCATTCCAGTCGGGGGTCAGCGCCAGGAATAACCATGGCTGTGGCGCACCAGCTTGCGCGCCCTTGGGATATAGCGGCTGGCGGCGATCGCTTCCGCGCCGATGACCGCGTAACGCGGCTCGAACAGGCGCTTCAGACGCGACACGTCACCATTGGAATCGGTCGCTTCGAGATCGGCATCGACAAGATCGAAGACAGTGAAATCAGCGCGCTGGCCGACATCGAGGCGGTTTTCCATATCGAGGCGAATGATGGAGGCCGGGTTGCGGGTGACGGCTTCGACCACCTTTTCGAAGGGCATATCGACCGACAGCAGCTTCGACATGGTCGTCGCGAGATCCCAGACTGGGAAATTCATCGAATGGCCATGCAAATCCGTGGAGATCGAGAAGGGCAAAAGGCCACGCGCAATCGCCGCTTCCGCCACCTTGAAGGAGAAGGATGCGCCGCCATGGCCGATATCCAGCCGGATGCCTTCCCCCGCGCAGCGTTCCGCAAGGTTGAACAGGTCCTCGTCTTCCATGATGCTGGAGCCCGACTTGCCGTTGAAGCAATGGGTCACGACATCGCCGGGGCCGAGAATTTCCAGCACCTCATCGTAAAGTGCCGGCGGTTCACCCACATGCACCATCATCGGCACTTTCAGGATCTTGGCGATCTTCTTGCCGAGCTTGACCGGTGTAACACCCCAGGAGCCGGTGATGACATGGCTCGCCCGCACCTTGAGGCCAACGATATGCTCGCTGTTCTCGGCATAACATTCAAGGATGCGGTCGAGGTCGATATCCTTGATATCGCGCAGTTCCGGCACCCGGTTGCAGGCGACAAGCCCGATGGAGCCGAGATTGAGGAAGGCCTTGATACGTTCTTTCGAGGGCTCGATGATATATTCGCGGAAACCGTGGAAATTTGCTTCCCCCGCCGAACCGGCATCCACCAGCGTCGTCACGCCGCGCTCAGCACCGCATTCGGAGGGACGGATGGAGATATCGGTGCCGCCATGCCAGATATGCACATGCAGATCGACCCAGCCGGGCGAGATGAACGCGCCCTTGGCGTCGATGCGCTGCGCATCCGCCGACGCCTGAAGGGCTGGCCCAACCGCCGCGATCTTGCCGTCGCCGCCGATCAGAATATCGGTCGAGGCCTGTGATGCCCCCTTTTCGAAGCCGACGGGTTTCACATTGGAGAGAAGAATGGGAGCTTGAAGAGGCGTTTTCGCCTGTTCACCGGACGTCATATTACAAATCCCTTCGCAGTCTTGGGTCGAGCATGTCCCGCAGCCCATCGCCGACCATTTGCAGCGAGAGCACGGAAAGAATGATGGCAAAGCCGGGGAAATAGGTCATCCAGTCCGCCTGGCCGATATATTGGCGGCCGGCGGAGATCATGGTTCCCCAGGTCGGAATTTCGGGGCTGACACCGAGCCCCAGAAACGACAGGCCGGCCTCGGCCAGCATGGCGCTGGCAAAGAGGAAGGTGCATTGCACGAGGATCGGCGAGATCAGATTGCGCAGCACATGCCGCGTCATGATGTGGAAGGTGGAGATGCCGAGTGCCTTCGCCGCTTCCACATAGGGCAGTTCACGGATCACCAGCGTCGAAGCACGCACGATGCGGGCAAGGCGCGGCGAATAAACGACCGAGAGCGCGATGATGACAGTCGTCAGCGATGGGCCGAGAGCGGCGACCAGCGCGATGGCCAGCAGAATATCCGGAAAGGCCATCATGGCATCGATCAGCCGGGCGATCGGCGTATCCAGTTTCTGGAAGAAACCGGCAAGCAGGCCGAGCGTGATGCCGATCAACGCCGAGAGCGCCACCACGACGGCCCCCACCAGAAGCGATAGCCTTCCGGCATAAATGGTGCGGGAAAACACGTCGCGGCCGAATTCGTCGGTGCCGAACCAGTAGAGTTCGCTCGGCGGCTTCAGGCGGTTCACGATCGACAGTTTCGACGGTGAATAAGGCGCGATCATCGGTGCGAAAACGGCAAGCAGCACGAAGACCAGCAGCACGATCAGACCGGCGGCAACCGTCTTGCGCTTCAACAGACGCCGAATGAACAGGACGGTCGGGCTGCGCGCCGGCTGGGCGGTGGAGGTGATATCGGCCATCAGTAACGAACCCTCGGATCGACCAGCAGGTAGAGCATGTCGATTGCAAAATTGATGAGCACGTAAAGCCCGGCGATGACGAGAAGCGCGCCCTGAATGACCGGATAATCGCGTCTCAACACGGCTGACACGACGAGATTGCCGATGCCGGGCAGGCCGAAGACGGTTTCCGTGACCACCGCGCCGGAAATAAGCACGGCGGCGGTGAGACCAAGTACGGTCAGGATGGGAATGAGCGCATTCTTCAGCGCATGCTTCATCACCACCCGGCGCTCCTTGACGCCCTTGGCTCTGGCAGTGCGGACGTAGTCGTCACCGAGAACATCCAGCATCGAGGCGCGGGTGAAACGCAGAATGAGGGCCGAGGAAACGAGGCCGAGCGCGATTGCCGGCAAGGTCAGGTGATACATGCGCTCGAGGAAGCTGGCGCCCGGACCGCCATAACCCGACACCGGGAACATATCGAGCCGGACGGCGAAGAACTGCATGAGGATGAGGCCGAGCCAGAAGCTTGGAATGCTCGCCGCCAGCATCGCTATGGTGGTCGCCGCCTGATCCACGAAGGAACCGCGCCGGTAAGCGGCATAGATTCCGACGGGAAGCGCGATGGCGCTGGCAATCAGCAGCGAAAAGATCGTCAGGAAGAAGGTCGGTTCCGCCCGATCCAGAAGCGCCGAGCCGACCGGCATGTTGAGAAAGATCGACTGGCCAAGATCGCCCTTCAGCAATTGCCCGATATAATAGACATATTGCACGCCAAGTGACTGATCGAGCCCGAGCCGGGTGCGCAGTTCCGCAATGTCCTGCGCCGAGGCATCCGGCCCAAGCATCACCGCGGCCGGATCTCCGGGCGTGACGCGCAGGATGACGAAAACGATGGTGACGACGAGGAACATCACCACGATCATTCCGGCAAGTCTCTGGAAAATATACCGTATCACGAATAAAGGCTCCCGGTGGCGCAAGCGGCGGACCGCTCATGCTCGACAGTTGAAGCGAAGCTGCTGAAGGGTGCCGGCAACCCGGCACCCGTGTGCCATGGCAATATTACTTCGTGACCGAAGCGTTCCAGAAATACGGCCATGGAGCCGGATCGACGCCTTCCAGCTTGTTGGACTTGGCCGCCACGGCATTGAAGTCGCCGATCTTGAGGAGCGGCAGCTCGGCATAGATCGTCTTCTGCACATTGGCCCAGAGCGCGATGCGTTTGTCCGGATCGGCTTCGGAGGTGAAGGCGTCAACCGCAGCCTTGCGCGTCGGCGTGTCCCACCAGCCCGGCGAACTGGTCGAAAGCGCGCCCATCAGCGCCGGTTCCGGCAGGAAGGGGCTGTGGCTGATATAGATGTCCCAGAGCTTCGGGTCGGCGCGGCGCTGCGTCAGCGTCGCCCAGTCCACCACCTGCATATCCACCTTGAAGCCGGCAAGCTTCAGATATTCCGCGGCGACCTGCGCCATCTTGTAGTGGAATTCATATTGGCGGCTAGTGAGAATGCGCAGCGGCTCGCCATTATAACCGGCCGCTTTGAGCTTTTCGGCAGCGGCTTCCGGGTTGCCGACATTGTAGTTGCCCTCGACGCCGTCTTCCGTGTGCCAGGAGAAATTGTCGGGATAATAGGCGCCGTCAAGCGCATAAAAATCCTTGCCGCCGAAAGCGGCTGCCAGCATGTCTTCCATGTTCAGCGCCTCGGTTACCGCCTTGCGCACCTCAAGCTTGGAAGAAAGACCCTCCTTGGTGTTGAACACGAAGACCGGGAAACCGAAAGGCTTCAGCATCAGCGGCTGCGACGCCGACGACGACTTCACCTTGTCGAAAGATTCCACTGGAATGGAATCGACATAATCATACTGGCCGGAAACAGCGGCCTCGACACGGGTATTCGGATCAGGCACCGGAACGAAGCGAATTTCATCGAGATATTGATGGCGCGCGCCGCCATAACCGTCGCTTTCACCATCACGGGACTTGTAGCCGTCGAAGCGGACGAGCTGAATATACTGGTCGGCCTTACGCTCCTTCAGCATGTAGGGACCGGTGCCGATGAATTCGGCCATCGGCTCCGCCTGCTTTTCAGCGGGCAGGATGATCGCCGCCGAATTGTTGAAGGCAAGCAGCGATGTCAGCGGCGCATAGGGCTGCTTGAGGGTAATCGTCACCGTCCCCGCATCCGGTGCGGAGATATTCTCGATGAAGCCGGCTGCCTGCTTGCCGCGCGAGGCGATCTTCATCCAGCGGCCAAGCGAGGCGACGACATCTTCAGACGTCATGTCGCTGCCATCATGGAACTTGATGCCCTGCCGCAGCTTGATCGTGTAGGTTTTACCATCAGCACTGATCTCGGGCAGGCTTTCCGCCAGAAGCGGCGTCACCTTCCAGCCCTTGTCGAAGGTATAGAGCGTCTCGAAAATATGCTGCGTGACGATGCCGACGAGATCGGCGGTAGACGCCATGGGGTCAAGTGTCGGCGGCTCACCGATCGTCGCGACATTGATGACGCCGCCCTTCTCCGCGGCCATCATTACGTTAGGTGCCAACAGCAAAGCGGCAGTGGCGAGAAATGCAAGTTTACGTCTCATGGTCAAGCTCCCAGCTCTTATGTGTTCCATTATTATGTTATATGCATCTTTATAACAGAATATCTCGATACGTCGCCGTGTCAATGACAATGCGGCATGGCGATGAGTTTCCGTGATCGGCGAAACGGGAGGCAGGTTTGCGCGGGAGGCGGCAAGAGGTTGTAAGGTGATGGAAAAATGGGGATTTTACCCAAAATACAGCGCACCAAAAAATCCAACTCTTCCAGCCGGGACGGCGGGAATGACGGCAGGCGTTCGGCTGTAAAGGAAGAAAGGGAATTAAGAAGGTTGGATATTTCGCATTTGCGAACAAAGTGCTATTAAAGATCGGACCAACATCAGATCACCACATACATACCAGCACATTCTTATTAGTCGTTACGCTATTCATCACCGCCAGCCGTATTTTTAAAGGCTGCAGACAGACCTGATATTCTACACCGCCGAACTTTACTCCAAGGCGGAATATTCATTTTTATTACGTTGAAATTATTGGGGAAATTATGAAGACGGCAATCGTGCATGACTGGCTCACCGACCGAGGTGGCGCCGAAAAAGTGCTTCACAACCTTCTTGAAATTTATCCTCACGCGGACCTCTATTGCCTCGTCGATTTCATGAGCGAGCGCGACCGGGGGTTTCTCGGCGGGCGTCCCGTCAACACCTCCTTCCTCCAGAAACTGCCCTTCGCCCGAAAAAAATACCGCTCCTATCTGCCGCTGATGCCGCTCGCCATCGAACAGTTCGATCTGAGCGGCTATGATCTGGTGATTTCCTCGAGCTACGCGGTCGCCAAGGGCGTCATCACCGGGCCGGGCCAGTTTCACGTCTCCTATATCCATAGCCCCATCCGCTACGCCTGGGACCTGCAGCACCAATATCTCAAGGAAACCAGATTGACGCGCGGCTTCGCCTCATGGATCGCGCGCGCCGTTCTTCACTATATCCGCATGTGGGACATCCGCACCGCCAACGGCGTTGACCTGATGACGGTCAATTCCAAATTCATCCGCAACCGGGTGCGCAAGTGTTATGGCCGCGATTCCACCGTGATCTATCCGCCGGTGGACACGTCCCATCTTTCCCCGTCCGACCTTAAGGGCGACTATTTCGTCACGGCGTCGCGGCTGGTGCCTTACAAGAAGGTGCACCTTATCGTGGAAGCCTTTGCAAAGATGCCGGACAAACGACTGGTCGTCATCGGCGACGGACCGGACATGAAACGCATCCGCGAAATCGCCGCGCCGAATGTCGAAATCCTCGGTTTCGTCGGCAATGAAGAGCTTCACAAATATATGGCCGAGGCCAAGGCCTTTGTCTTTGCGGCAGAGGACGATTTTGGCATCGTGCCCGTCGAATCCCAGGCGCTCGGCACACCGGTCATCGCCTATGGCAAAGGTGGCGTGCTGGAAACCGTCGTTCCTCTCGGTGCCTCCAACCATCCGACCGGCCTTTATTTCGGTGAGCAGACACCGGAAGCGATCTGCGCCGCCGTACAGGAATTCGTCGACAATTCCGATCGCTTCGACAAGAACGCCTGCATCAACAATGCCGCTCGCTTCTCACGTGAGCGTTTCCTGCGGGAATTTGCGGATACCGTGAATTTCGCGCTGGCTGAGCGGGCATAACGAGCTAATAAAAACATTTATAAAACAATTGATTAGAACTCAATTGAATCAACCGCAAAAGAAACCGCGCAAGCGTGACAAAACTGCACTAGCGCAATGCGGTAATCAAAGAGATTATGGCAGCCGACTGAATATTGAAGCACAACAATACTGACACCATCAGGGGATTAAAACATCGTGCCTCGCCCGAAATTTTTCGGCGCAGTTGAGCGATGATCAACTTGAAGCATCGCCTGAAACTGGGCATATGCCTGATTGGCAGGCGTAAACATCTCGGGATGCGATTCCGCTAAACGGATGTAATACCGGTTTTGATTTTCTTTACCGGTGTCATTTATGAAGTGCTTATTTTTAAAAACTTATACGATGTCCGGATTGTTTCTGCTTTTCGGACGGCATTCATTTCGAGGACCAAATGCGTTTATTGAATGTTTCGATTCTGCTTGCCTCCGCAGCACTGGCGGGGTGCACGGTTACAGCGGCCTCAGGGCCCGATGCAGCGTCGATCGAATCTAACGCTTCCGTGAAACTCGCCTCCAAGGACAAGCAGAAAACCGCAGGTGTCGACTATGCGCTGCTCGATATCAACAGCGCCGTTCTCAATTATGTCGGCGATACCACAACCACGACGCTGCTCGGCAGTTTCGGCGGCGGCAAGGGCGGCGTTCCGGCCCTGCCGATGGGTGTCGGCGACGTGGTGCAGGTCGCGATCTTTGAAAGCCAGGCCGGCGGCCTGTTTATCCCGAACGACGCGGGCAGCCGTCCCGGGAACTTCATCAGCCTGCCGAACCAGACGGTGGACCGGGAAGGCAATATCAGCGTTCCCTATGCGGGCAAGATTCGCGCCACCGGCCGCAATGTGGAGGATGTCCAGAGCGAAATCGAGGAACGGCTCGCCAACCGCGCCATCGAGCCGCAGGTTCTCATCACCAAGATTTCCAGCCGCTCCGCGCAGGCCTCCGTGCTGGGTGACGTCAAGGAGCCGACCAAGGTTCAGCTTTCGGAAGCAGGAGATCGCGTTCTCGACGTTATCTCCTATGCAAAGGGCCTTAGCGCCCCGAATATCGAATCCTATGTCACGCTGATCCGCCGCGGCAAGACCGCGCGCGTCAACTACAACCACCTCGTCAGCACGCCGTCCGAAAACATCTATGTGGTTCCGGGCGACACGATCATGGTGGAGCGTGAGCGCCGCACCTATCTCGCCTTCGGCGCTTCGGGCCTGAATGGACGTTTCGAGTTCGAGGATGCCGATCTCAAGCTTTCGGATGCACTCGGCAAGGCGGGCGGGCTGCTCGATTCCCGTGCCGACCCCGCCCAGGTCTATGTCTATCGTATCGTCAAGCGCGATCTTCTCGTGAAGCTCGGCATCAACACGTCCAAGTTCCCCGGACAGGACGTTCCGGTCATCTTCCGCGCCAATCTGCGCGACCCGTCGACCTTCTTCGCTGCCACCAAGTTCCCGATGCAGGATCGCGACATCATCTACGTCACCAATTCGCAGGCTACCGAACTCTACAAATTCCTGGATCTCGTCGGCTCCGTTCCGGCGACGACGGGCAATGTTGCCGAGGACGTGCTTGCCACGCGCAACGCCATCCGGGCCTTCTGATCGTCGGTTTCTCGCCACTTGTACCAAAGCCGCCCCGGAAACGAGGCGGCTTTTTCTTTGGCCGGGACCGGCGGCGAAGGTGAACGTGATCAAGCATGGGCTTTCGGCACGGACCGAAACCGTCTGCCCCCTGAAAGACAACGCATATAGCGACGGTCATTGTCGCCGCCATTACAAAAGTTTAAGGTGATTTCGCAGCGCATTGGGTGTCTTGTGGGGGAAAGCTGCTCCCAAGGCTTACCGCACATGTTCGGGAAACATGTATCGCTCTCATTACGCGGAATCGTCAGATGAAACGTTTCTGGACCGCCCTAAGCGTTCTTGCCATTGCAGCCGCCGGTACCTGGTATTTTAGGGATCGCTTGCCGCTCGACCAAGTTCCTTACCTTAAACAATTCGCCAGCGTCTCGCAGCAGGCGAACACCGAACCGGCGGCACAATTGGCCCAGAGCGGCCAGCCAGCCCGACAGCAGGGACAAAGACAAGGTGGAGGTCGGCGCAATGGCGGGCCACCCACCGTCAGCACCATCGCCGTCAGCAAGGCGACGCTGCCGATGGATGCAACGGCGACGGGCTGGGCGGTTGCAGCCGACATCACCAATATCGCGCCGCTTCAGGCCGGCCTCGTTACCGAAATCGAGGCGAAGGATGGCCAGCACATCGAGGCAGGCGATCTGATCCTCAAGATGGACGATCGCATCGCCCGCGCCGCCGTCGACAAGGACAAAGCCAATATCGCAGCCGATCAGGCAACGCTTGAGCAGACGGAGGCAGCCTTCCAGCGCGCCGCCAATCTGGTCAAGCAAAGCGCGGAATCGCAACAGGTGCTGGATCAGGCCAGGGCGGCGCGCGACAGCGCCAGCGCCAAGATCGATGCCGACAAGGCAACGCTCGCCTCAGATCAGGTGACGCTCGAGCATATGGAAATCCGCGCGCCTTTCGACGGACGGCTAGGCGACGTCACTGTCAGCCCCGGCGCCTATCTCAGCGCAGGCGTCAATATCGTGACGATCACCAAATACGATCCGATCTCGGTCAGTTTCCGGCTTTCGCAACGCTATCTGCCGCAACTGCGTGAAGGCGTGACAAAAGACACCGCTGTTGATGTCGATCCGGCGGCGACGGGTGGCGAGCCGATGAGCGGTGTGCTGCGGTTCTACGACAATACGGTGGACCAGACCTCCGGCACCGTGCTGGCCAAGGCGGAATTCAAGAACGATCGCGGTCTTTTATGGCCCGGCCAGTCCGTCAACGTCACGGCTCATTTTGTTTCGGATGAGGAGATGATCGTCGTGCCGACGGTCGCCGTGCGACCCGGTCCGAAGGGCAATTTCGTCTATACCGTCGATAGCGACCATCATGCCCATATGACGCCGGTGGAAGTCGCCCGTTCGAATGGCGATCTCACGGCCATCGCGAGCGGCCTGAACGGCGGAGAGCATATAATCATCGAGGGCCAATCGGAACTTGCCGATGGCCAGCTCGTCGTCGAGCAATTTTCCGACAAGGGCGGCGCGGCCGGTAATCTGGCCGCCAATATTCCGCAGGAAAAGGTTGGCGGCCAATGATCCCGAATTTCTGCATCAACCGGCCCGTCGCCACCACGCTTCTTGCCATAGGCCTGATACTGGCAGGGCTCGCAGGCTTCCGCCTGCTGCCCGTTGCCGCCCTGCCGAAAGTGGATTTTCCGACGATCAATGTCTCGTCATCGCTTTCCGGCGCTTCGCCGCAAACAATGGCCACCTCCGTCACCACACCGCTGGTGAAGCAGTTCGAAACCATTCCCGGCGTCAGCGAAATCAGCGCCACCAACACGCTCGGCAACAGCTCGATCGTGCTGCAGTTTGATCTCAACCGCGATATCGATGCTGCGGCCGCCGATGTGCAGGCGGCAATCTCGCGCGCGCAGCGGCAGTTGCCGAGCAACATGACGACGACGCCGAGCTATCGCAAAACCAACCCGGCCGATGCGCCGGTGCTGCTGCTCGCTGTCAACAGCAAGGAAATGCCCACCAGCAAAGTGGACGAAATCGCCGAAAACATCATCTCGCCGCTTCTTTCCACCATTTCGGGCGTCGCCCAGGTCAGTATTTATGGCGCGCAGACCTACGCCGTGCGCATCGGCCTCGACCCCACGCAGCTCCAGGCAAGAGGCCTCGGTGTCGACACCGTCACCACGGCCATCGCTCAGGCCAACAATCAGGTGCCTGTCGGCGCCCTGCAAAACGAAAATCAACGCCTGACGATCGAGGCGGACACGCAACGCACCAATGCCGAGGCGTTCCGCTCGCTGGTCGTTTCAACGACCAACGGCGCACGGATTCACCTCGGTGATATCGCCAATGTCACCGACAGCATCGACAACACCAATGCCGGCAGCTGGTTCGATGGCGAACAGGCCATCATTCTCGCCGTGCAGCGTCAACCGGATGCCAATACAGTCGAGGTTGTTGACGCCATCAAGGCCAAGCTTCCGGCGCTTCACCAGCAATTACCGCCTTCAGTCAATATCAACGTCATGAATGATGCCTCGACCGCGATCAAGGACGCGATCTCGGACGTGCAGTTCACGCTGTTCCTCACCATCGGGCTGGTGGTGGCTGTCATTTATCTCTTCACCGGACATCTGACGGCAACCATCATTCCGGGGCTTGCCGTGCCGCTGTCACTCATCACCGCCTTCGGCATGATGTATGTCCTGGGTTACAGCATCGACAATATTTCACTGCTCGGACTAACCCTGTCCGTGGGGCTGGTGGTGGACGATGCCATCGTCATGCTGGAAAACATCCTGCGCCTGCATGAAAAAGGCCTGCCCATGCGGGAAGCCGCCCTTCAGGGCGCGGCAGAGGTCAGCAGCACCATTCTGTCCATGTCCATCTCGCTGGTTGCCGTCTTCATTCCCATCCTGTTGATGGGCGGCGTCATCGGCAGGCTCTTTAACGAGTTCGGCATGGTCGTCACGCTCGCGATCATGGCCTCGGCGCTGGTGTCGCTGACGGTGACGCCGATGCTCGCTTCGCGCCTCTCCGGCCATTCCTCCAGACCACCGGCGATCATCCGCTGGTTCGATGCGGGTTTCGAACGTACGCTACGCGCCTATGGTCGCGCCGTCGGCTGGTGCCTTTCCCATCGCCGCATCGTTTTGGCGTCATTTCTCGCCTCGGTCGCGGCATCGCTTTATCTCTTCGAAACCCTGCCCTCCAGCTTCTTCCCCCAGGAAGATATTGGCCGTCTTTCGGTCTCGACACAGGCGCGTGAGGATATTTCCTACACGGCGATGCGTGACCTGCAGGCTCAGGTCGCCGATCAGATCCGCAAGAATCCGGCCGTGGTGCACGTCACCTCCATTGTCGGCGGCAATTCCCGTAACCCGCTGAACAACGGCTCGATGTTCGTGGAACTGAAGCCGAAGGAAGAGCGTGCGCCGCTGAGCCAGGTGCTCACGGAACTTGGGCAGGCCACATCGAAAGTGGCGGGCACCCGCACCTATATCAACCCGCAGCAGAGCCTGCGTTTCGGCGGGCGCAGCTCCGCCAGCCAATACCAGCTCGTCGTTCAGGGCCTGAATGCCGACACGACCAATGAATGGTCGAACAAGCTGATGGAGGCGATGCGCCGCGATCACACCTTCACGTCAGTCACCTCGGATGCCCAGAATGGAGCGATCGCCGCAACGATTTCCGTCGATCCGGAAAAGGCGGCCGCCTTCGGCATCACCAATGATCAGCTGCGCAAGACGCTGGAAATGTCTTTTGGCGGTTATACGGCGGCGCAGATCCAGTCCACCGGCGACAGCTACGACGTTATCGTGGAATTCGACAGCTCCAAACCGTGGAATGATGATTTCCTCAGCGATATCAACATTCTCTCCGCAAAATCGGGCGTTCTGGTTCCGCTTTCAAACTTCGCCACCCTCACCCGCACACAGGCGCCTGTGACCATCAACCAGACGGGCCAGCTCGTCTCCACGACGATTTCCTTCAACCTGCCTGACGGCGTGGCGCTTTCCGATGCCACAAGCCGGATCGATCAGATCAAGAGCACGATAGGCCTGCCGCAGGATGTCTTCACCAGCTATGGCGGCACGGCGGCGATCTTCCAGCAGAGCCAAGGCAATACCGGCATTCTCATTCTGGCGGCGGTGCTGACCATCTATGTGGTTCTCGGCGTGCTCTACGAAAGCTTCATCCACCCGCTGACCATCCTCTCCGGCCTGCCGGCGGCGGCCTTCGGCGCGCTGGTGGCGCTGAAGGTGATGGGCATGGATTTCTCGATCATCGCGCTGATCGGCCTGCTGATGCTGATCGGCATCGTCAAGAAAAACGCGATCATGATGATCGACGTGGCGGTGGAATTGATGCGCGAAAAGGCCGAACCACCGGCTACAGCCATTCACGAAGCCTGCGTGCGCCGGTTCCGACCGATCATGATGACGACCTTCTGTGCACTCCTTGGGGCGCTCCCCATTGCACTCGGCTCGGGCGCGAGTTCGGAACTGCGCCAGCCGCTCGGTATCGCCGTGGTCGGCGGCCTCATCGTCTCGCAATTGCTGACGCTGTTCATCACGCCTGTCATCTTCGTGGAAATGGACAGGTTTGGCCACTTCCTCACCGGTCTGTTTTCCCGCAAAAAATCAGCCGAGAAACATGCTGAACAGCAAAAGCCGGAAGGCGCCGTAGAGCCCGATTCCGTCGCGGCTTAATACAGGCTTCCGAGGTGCTTCAACGCCTCGGAAAAACCTGCCGACTGCAGCTGGAATGAGACGGTTCGGCCCTGCAGGTCCGGGGCTTCGATCGTCGGCGTCTTGCCTGTTTCCAGAGCCGAGACAAGTTCGACGAAGGGCGTGAAAGACACGACACAGCCGACAGGAAGGCAGGTGCTCACTGCACTTCCTGCAGCCGCACATTGCCGGATTTTATCGAAAAGAGCTTGGTGACAGCCAGACCGAACGGCATGACGATGGTGCCTGAAAGCTGTCCCGGCGTTTTGGAATCATCAAGCCGGAATTCGACCGAGACGACAAGTTTGCGGGTTTTTTCCTCAAGCTGCACCTGCGCAATGGCGCAGAGCGGTTTGGCCGGCACCGTCTCCGTGGTGTTCGGATCGGCGGGATCTTTTTTCACTGGTGCCGCACAGGCAAGTTGCCAGCTTCCATGAACTTCATGCAGCGGTACGGCCGGGTTCGCGGCTTCCTGCGCACCCGCATCACCCGCCATGGCCCCTGCGAAGACGGCAACAGCAAGCGCCGCGTTCCGCGACATGTTTGGTTTGAATGGCATCAGAAACGGACTCCCAGTTCGGCTGAAGCGGATTGATCCAGCACACCCGCTCCAAAGACCGCGCCATAACGGAATGTCAAAGTGGCGGAAGGACCAAGATCGTAGCCAAGCCCCAGGTTAAGCAGCGTGACATCCTGCGTCATCGCTGCTCCTGAGACGGAAAATCCATTGCCGCCGGTATAAAACAATGTGCTCACCACTGACGGGTCACCATAGGCGTGCCGCCATCCGATATCGAACGTCGCCTGCCCGGACATGTCGTCCAACGAAATATCCTGACGCAAACGCGCACCAAGCGTCGTGTATAGCTGATCGTGGCTGGCCGAACCGGACGAAACCGCGGCAACACCGCCCTTCTCGCCAAAGGCCTTCGTTTCTAGGTTCACATAGCTGATATTGGCATAGGGCTCGATCAGGGTGCGATCGAGATCGAAACGCCAGGCGGCCTCGGCAAAGGCCTGCGTTGTGGATGCACCATAGCTGGCCGTGAGATTTTCCTGCAATGTTGAAAAGGAAAGCACGCGGCGCGTGTCGATATCCTGAAAGGCATGGGTCGCGCCGAGGCGCAGCGATGCCGGACCGTTCGTCAGACCCGCATAAGCTACCACATAATAGCTATCCACATCCGCCGATGCGGACTTCTGGCTTATGCTGTCGTGGCCGTAACCCGCGGCAACACCAGCACGCAGGCCGTCACCCAAATCTCCATCCAGACCGATAAGGACGCCCTTACCTTTGATATCAACGGTTGCGCCATTTCCATCACCGTCGATACGGCTGCGCGATCCGAATCCATTGGACCAGACCGTGAGGGAACCCTCGTCCACACGCTGTGGTCCGCCCTCGCCCGTCACATTGTCGGTGGACATGATCGAGCGCGAATCCACACCGCCGAAGGCGCTGCGCAACCTCTCGAGAATGACATCCCGCGTCAGCTGGCTGCGATTTATCAATGCCATGGCCAGTGAGGGATGCAGTTCGCCGGCAAGCTGTGAAAAGGCGGATTGCGTTTCATTTTGCCTCAGAAACAATGCCGCCTGATAAAGCGCCGGATCTTCCCGCGCTGTCTCGACAGCATTGGCGGCATTTTGGGCATTCTCCGAGGATGTCTCAGAGGCAAGCAGCCCGGAATCCGGCGATGCACGGTTAAAGGAGAGATATGCGGTGCCGTAACACCTTCGGAAGTTTGCGTTGCAAGAGGCTTTGACCAGTTGCGTAGCCCAATCAGGCGAAGCAGGTGGTTATAGCCGGGCATCAGGTCTCACAGTGGTTTTGCGAAGCCACACTGTAAGGAGACCGGCTATGACCGATTGTGACATTACAGCATCTGCTCCCGTTCTGGCAGCTATCGATATTTCCAAAGAACGCCACGAGGTGCTGATCGAAGCACCGGACAAAAAGCGCCGACGTCGGGTGAGCGTGCTCAACAATCTTGATGAGTTCGATCGCCTCATCAGCTTGCTGCGCAGCTATCAGCGTCCTGTCCGCGTAGCCTTCGAAGCAACGGGAAACTATCATCGCGCATTGGCATACCAGCTCGGCTCAGCCGGCTTCGAGATCAAACTGATCTCATCGATCGCGCTGGCTCGGACCAGGGAGGCATTGCATAATTCCTGGGATAAAAACGACCCTGCCGGACGGGCCTAAAACCTGAACCGGTCTTCGACGCCTCTTCCCGCCAGAAACCACCGGTCATCAATTTTTCCTCATCGGCGCATCATTTCGCCTGTTATGTCCGGCGAATCATCTCTTGCTGCCACTTAACCCGGTTTCAGAGACCAGCGTCAGTATAAAAAGCGAACAATGCTATTTTACTTCGAAAAAAAGGAGCGCGACCAGCGCGCTCCTTAGAAAAGTGGAGTGTTTCCCTAATAACGGCATCACTGATACCGAAGGTTCCGGAATGACCGAAGGTTCCGTTATTGCCGGGCGAAGCGACCGAAGGTGCCGCCCGAAAAACACAGCGGATCGCCATCACGATGCGCGGCGCGCAGCACCTCACCGACGATGATGGTGTGGTCGCCCGCATCATGGGCCGCCGCCTGTCGGCACTCGAAACGGGCAAGTGTTCCGGGGATGACCGGCACGCCTTCGTCGTTCAATTCCCAGTCCAGATCGTCGAAGGCACGGCCGTTGCGGGTAAAGCGGGCGCTCAGCACGTCCTGATCCGCGCTCAGAACGTGGATAGCAAAATGGGTCGCACCGCTGAAGGCCTGATAACGTGATGAGCTTTTGGCCGGTGACCAGAGCACCAGCGGCGGATCAAGCGACACGGACGCAAAGCTGTTGACTGTCATGCCGATCGGGCCTTCCGGCGTGGTGGCGGTCACGACAGTCACGCCTGTCGTGAAAGCGCCGAGCGCATTACGAAAGCTGCGACTGTTTTCGCCGCCGGGAACGAATACATGCTCATTGGGCATCTTGATCGCCTCTGCCACTGTCATCACGGCACCTCTTTTCCAATCGCAAGGGTGTAGAGTTCGAACCATGTCTGGCGGTCCATCGTCACGCGGAGCGCATCGGCCGCGGTTCTGATACGCTCGATATTATTGGTGCCGAGCACCGGCACGATCTTCGCCGGATGACGCAGCAGCCAGGCGATCGCGACAGCCGTCGCATCAACGCCCTGTTCCTTGCCGATGCGCTGCAGGGCAGCCATGGTGCCACCATGAGCACCCGAAAACAGCGAACCGCCGCCAAGCGGCGACCATGCCATCGGAGAAACGCGCTTTTCCTGCAGGAAAGCGAGATCGCCATTGGTAAAGCAATCCGTGGCGAGAAGGCTCATCTCGATCTGGTTGGTCACCAGCCGGTTGCTCATGGCCGATTGCAGCAGGGAAAAGTCCCACGGGCGGAAGTTGGAGACGCCGACGGCCTTCACCTTGCCAGACGCCACCAGCGCATCGAGCGCCTTGCCGGTTTCTTCCGCGTCGATCAACGGGTCCGGACGGTGAATGAGCAGCAGATCGACGTGATCTGTTCCCATGTCGCGAAGAGATGCCTCAACCGAAGCATTGATGTGGCCAGCCGTCGTATCGTAGTGCTTGACGCGGGCGGCGGAGTGGCGGCCGGCCGGCGCAACGATGCCGCATTTGGTAACGATTTCGATCTTGTCGCGCAGTACGGGCGCGGCCTTCAGGCCCGCTCCCAGAATCGCTTCCGCCGTGTATCCGCCATAAATATCGGCCTGATCCATGGTGGTGATGCCCTGCGCGAGGCAGGCCTCGATCTTCGCCTGCACATGGGCGGGCGATGTATCAGCGTCGTCACCGATGCGCCACATGCCATAGACGATGCGGCTGAGTTCGAGTTTGTCGGAAAGAGCAATGCGTTCCATCAGTGGCGTTCCCCGTTGCCGAGCGGCGTGGCCGGCGTTTCAGAAGGCACCCGGCCGTAGGCATGCGGCAGGGAGCAGGTTTTCATCTGCGGCAGAACCTTGGTGCCGAAATGTTCCGCCTCGTCAAGATGCGGATAACCGGAAAGGATGAAGGCACGGATGCCCATCTTCTGGTAATCCTCCAGCGCCGAAAGAACCTGATCCGTCGAACCGACCAGCGCCGCGCCGCAGCCGGAGCGCGCCCGGCCGATGCCGGTCCACAGATTGGGTTCGACATAACCGAACTTGTCAGCGAGTTCGCGGGCTCGTGCCTGATGCGACACGCCGAGCGAACCGCTGTCATGAGCGCGGTTACGGATCAGCTGGCCATACTCATCATCCAGCTTCGAGACCAGATGTTCGGCATATTCGCGGGCTTCCTGCTCGGTATCGCGCACGACCATATGGACACGCAGGCCATAATCCAGCGTGCGTCCATGGGCGGCGGCGCGCTCATTGGCGGCGCGCATGCGGTCTGCCAGTTGATCCTTCGTCTCGGGCCACATCAGATAGACGTCACATTGTGCGCCGCAGAGTTCCAGCGCATCGGGAGAGTAACCACCGAAATAGAGAAGCGGGCCGCCATTTTGCTGGTAGGGTCTTGCCGGTTCGGTCGACACACCCTTGAACTGGTAGATCTCGCCGTCATGATCGATGGTGTCGCGGGTCCAGGCCTGACGCAGAATCTCAACGACCTCGTGGCTGCGCTTGTAACGGAAGGCGCTGTCGGCCACTTCGCCGGGGAAATCGGAGCTGATGACGTTGAGCGTCAGGCGGCCCTTCAGCATGTGATCGAGCGTGGCAACCGTGCGCGCCAGCATGATCGGCTGCATCTCGCCGCAGCGGATCGCCGCAAGGAAATTGATGCGGTCGCTGATCGGCGCACAGCCGGCGACGAAGCTCAGCGTATCCTGCCCGACCTGATAGGACGAAGGGCAGAGAATGTTGCGAAAGCCGAGTTCTTCGGCTTTTTTGACGATATCGGAGCAATGCTCGAAGCTGGAGCGCAGGCTACCGTCAGGCACGCCGAGATAGGCGTAGTCATCGGAACACAAAGCGGAAAACCAGGAGACCTCGGCAGCATCGAGATCAGCGGATGTAACGGGTACGACGGTCATGCAATTCCTCCTCAAGGCCGCTCTCGTTTTTCTTGCATAACATCAAGAAATATGTAAATCAATGATGTATCAATTTTTGTTTCGGGGGAGGAAACGGCATATGAAACACACTGGCGGCAGCCTGCCCATGTATATGCAGATCGCCGAAATGCTGGTGCGCGAGGTGGCGGCGGGCCGGTTGATCGACGGCGAGAAGCTGGCGCCGGAGCGCGATATGGCGGCCGATCTCGGCATCGCCGTCGGCACACTGCGTAAGGCGCTTGCCGAGTTGCAGGAACGCGGCCTTCTGGAGCGCGTGCAGGGTTCCGGCAATTACATCCGCGCCGTCAGCGATCCGCAAAGTGTCTACGCCTTCTTCCGGCTCGAACTGATCGAAGGCGGCGGCCTGCCGACGGCGGAGGTTCTGGATGTGGCGCGCCTTGCCAAGCCTGCCAACCTGCCCGCCTTCGGCACATCGGCGGAAGGGCACAGGATCCGCCGTCTGCGGCGCATCGCCGGCAAACCGGCAGCCATCGAGGAAATCTGGCTTGACGGCTCTTACGTCGACTCAATCGCGATCGAGAACATGTCGGAATCGCTCTACCTCTATTACCGTACCCGCCTCAACCTCTGGATATCCAAGGCGGAGGATCGCATCGACCTCGGTGACGTGCCCGAATGGACGCCCGAAGTTTTCGGACAGAAAGCCGGCGTATCGGTGCCGCGAGTTCTGCGCCTCAGCCAGGCGCAGGATGGCGCAGTGGCCGAAGTTTCATGGACCTGGTTCGACCATACAGTCGCGCGATACGTTTCACGCATACGTTGAGATCCGGTCGAATCGGCCAATGGAAGAGGTTGCTGAAGCAGTCGGTTTCGGCGCGTCACGGCTGGCTGTTCACCGATCCGCAGAAGGCGGTGGTCACCAACTCGCTTCAGCTCGTCAAACAGCTTGCTCGCAGCGGCCGCTACATCGCGTTCACTTCGGAACTGGATGCGGCGCCGGAACTGAGCGAGGGATCGCTGATCTTCCTGCCGGTGCGCGACAAGAGTGCCGAACCGCAAACGGTTAGCGTGGCCATAGGTGCAAGAAAGCCGCTCTCCCGCATTGGCCGCATCGTCGCCGATCTGCTGACCGTGGAAATCAAAGCATCTCTCGACAGCGCGCGGTTGCAGCACGTTAATCTTAGCGGGATCGATCATCACAGCCGGCCTGGCTGATACGTGGCAGCGGCTGAACCCGCCCTTCATGATGCCTTGAGAATAAGCGGCGACATGCTAATTCCAGGCGATGGGAGTGATGCCTGCTTTTTATAGGTAGGTTGGTGAAGAGCCAATCGAGATAAGGTCTTTTTTCCCGGCATTGTGGACGGCTCTGGAACGATTTGGACGTTTCGAGGTAAGCGACCTCCTGCGGAAGTACTGGCAGAAACTCGCATACTGCAAAGCGTCAACAGACCTCCGCTTTCCAATCGCAAGTTCAGGCCAGAACAGATTCCGAAACTGAAGCCCAGAAAGGGGGAAGGCCCGAATGCTACCTTTGATACACGTCGAAAGACGTGCGGAAGGGCTCCGATGAGGTATGGTGGAGGATTTTAGCAATTGGAGATTTAAATGGGACGAGGCAGGATTGAAGGTGGCGTCTTGGATCCCTTCGAGCGATCGAACTAATATCGAAAAAATATCAGGTAAGCGCATGGAGAGTAACGTGCAATTGTATCCGCGAGAGTGCCGGTAGATGGAAGCAAGGCGTTCCCGCATCATCGCGCTTGGCGTTCTTCTAGGGGTTCTCGGCGCCGTCATCCCGATTGCGACAATGGCCTATACATCATGGGTGATTGCCGTCCGGAAGGACCAGGACACTCTGAAAGTGCTTGCGAGCCAGGCAATTCAACGGGCATCCGATACGTTCAGGGCTGCCAAGGATGTTCTCGACACTGCCAAGGCAGCCCATCTGCCGCCGTGCTCCACCGAACATATTGAATTGATGCGCAAGCTGACGATGAACGCACCGTCAGTGGAGGAAGTGGGATATTTCGAAAACGGCCATCTCAAATGCACATCCTGGGGTATTACCCACGGTTTTTTTCCTAAATCCCGCACCGAATATGCGACACCCGACGGGATGGAAGTCGCCATCCGGATAGAGCCTACCGTCAGTCAGGGCACACGAATGACGGCGCTTCACTTCGGGGCGCACAATGTGCTCGTCGCTCCCTCGCGTTTTGTCGATATTCTGATCGACGACAGCATGTCCCTTGCCATCACAACCGAGCAAGGCGTTCTGATAAACCAATTGAACGCGCCTGACCCGCAGTTGGTGAAAGCATTGCTGAGCGAGCCCAAAGTGGGCATGACCGACGAGATTATCTACGCAGTCAGCCGTGGCGACGGACTGGCCGCGATCGCAATGGAACCCCGCGCAAACATTACAGCGAAGGTTCGGGGCGAGCAGATATTTTACCTGCCCGCTGGGGCAATCATCGCGGCATTCGTTGTCGGCACCGTCATCTGGTTGTCGAGGAACCGCCTGTCGCCCCTGGCTGAACTTGGTATTGCCGTTCAGAAACGCGAATTCATCGTTCATTACCAGCCGATTGTGGAGCTGAAGACCGGTATCTGCATCGGCGCGGAGGCGCTTGTTCGCTGGCGGCGACCGGATGGTCTTCTGGTGCGCCCCGATCTCTTCATTCCGCTGGCGGAAGAAAGCGGTTTGATCCTGGCGATTACCGATCAGGTTGTCGATGCCATCGTCACCGATCTGCGGAAGGTGCTTGTCGAGGACCGGACGCTGCATATCGCCGTTAATCTCAGCGCGGCCGATGTCGCGTCCGGCCGTATCCTCACCGTCATCGCGGAAAAGCTGAAGCATACGGATATCCGGCCCGAACAAATCTGGCTGGAGGCGACGGAGCGCGGCTTCATCGATATCGAAGCCGCAAAAATTACGCTGGCCGAAGCACGGCAACGCGGCCACTCGGTGGCGATTGACGATTTTGGAACCGGTTATTCAAGCCTGCAATATCTGCAGGGCCTGCCGATGGATGCGTTGAAGATCGACAAATCCTTTGTCGACACGGTGGGCAAGGATACGGCCACCAGTTCGGTTACATCGCACATCATCGGCATGGCCAA
This sequence comes from Agrobacterium tumefaciens str. B6, assembly GCF_001541315.1. Classification (GTDB taxonomy): domain Bacteria; phylum Pseudomonadota; class Alphaproteobacteria; order Rhizobiales; family Rhizobiaceae; genus Agrobacterium; species Agrobacterium radiobacter. The sequence goes on from NZ_LMVK01000023.1 coordinate 132,929, forward strand.
AGCGCTCGGCCTGTTTACCGTGGCGGAAGGGATCGAGACGGAAGAACAGGCGGAATATCTCAGGGAGCAAGGCGTCGACTTCGGGCAAGGATGGCTGTTCTCCAAGGCGCTGCCCGTCAACGAATTCGTTGCATACCATCGCCTTACGAAGCAAAAATACGGGGCGTCTCGTGAAATTATTCAGGCAGCAGCTAAATAGAATACCAAGACCCGCGAGGTGGTGCTAGCGGCCATTGATGAATATCCATTGAACCTACCGTTCCTTGTCCAACTGGGCCTTCGCACGGAACTCGCCCTCGCTGTCCTGAAGGAAAACCGGCCCGACAATTCGGACTGTCCGCTCACCGCTCTGCGGCAAAAGGGGCCCCTCGAAAGCCAGGGCCGATGACGCCACGTTTGCCGGCCGCAGAGAAGGAACAGGAATAATGGAACCAGTGAGATCGGTGGTCGAAACGGTGCGGGCGCTGAGTTCGTTCATCCGTGCGAAATAGCGCGACCAGTTGCATGAATTCCGGCCCAGATCCGTCTGATATCGAAAGGCAGCCGCAAGCTCCCTGTAGGGCGTTTTTGTCTCGACCGATAGCATCTCCGATATTTCCAGCTGCGGATTTTCGAGAACATAGACGGTCATTGCCGGATCCTCGCAAATGAAGCGGCATTGTTCGATTGCGGATTTGGCATAGTTCGGTCCGCCAAATTGTGAGTTCGGCGCCGGGAAGTGATATCCATCGGAAGGCCGAACGCAATAATAAAGGGCGTTGCGGGCATAGACGTCGGACCCCGAACGTCGCTCGGGATCCGACGTGCGCTGCTGCTTGGTGTTGTCGCATCCAAGCGCCTGAAAGCGTGCCTGCAACGAGGCCGACCGCTCGCTCCGACGGACGGCCGCAAGCTCACTCTCGGCATCTGCACGCTGGCGAGCTAATCCCCGACAGGGATTGAACAACCCGCCCGATGCGGCTTTCTCCGGGGTGCAGGACCGTTGTCGTTCAAGCGCCCGTATGGCGGCTATCTGCCGCTGCTTCTGCATCGTCTCCGCGTTGGAAGCGCTCGCGCTGGCCCCCATCTGGCTTCTTATCGTCGTGCAGCTTTGGGCGAGAGCCGGGGCGGAGCCTGAAATGAGGATCAGACCGCATATTGAGGGTAACATCCAGCGGAACGACATGAGGCAGGCTCACCTTCCGCCAGGATGTGGGATTGAGGCCGACGCGGGAAGACAGGGAGTGATATAGCCAGCGGCCTCTGCCCAACTTGGGAAGGACAATCCCAAAACGAAGGCAATCGCTGCCACAATCCTGCTTTTACGCATTCCGCAACCCCCTCAAAATGCCCCAAATGACCTGCTATGCCCGAGCCATCAGATCGTCTCGATCAGCCCGTTCCCACCTGTCCTGATTTACCGATCACCACTTGACGCTGAGGCCGATATTGCCCTCCCAGCTGCGCGATTTTTCGCCTCCGAGATTGGTCGTGTAGTCCACCGTCGCAAACAGGCTGACAGTCTCCGTCAAGGCGGCAGTAACGCCGCCGCCAAGCTCGAACGACGTTCCGCCGAGTTCGGTAACGATCGGATCGCCTGCAAAACGGACCGTCTGGTCGGACGAGAAACTGTGCCAGAGGTTGGCCTTGAGATAGGGCTGAATGAGACCTGCGCTCGTCTCGTATTTGCCCTGCAACCTCACGCCCAGCCGGCCGGTGACGGTGTCTTCGCTGTCGAAGGAGACCAAGGAATAACGATCGGCGGTATCGTCCAGCGAGAGGTGCTGCCAGACAATCTGGGCCTGTGGTTCGAGGCTCCATTGCTCGTCGAGAGCAATCGGATAACCGCCTTCCAGAGAGGCGGTCACAGCGGACCCGTCGATATCGATAGATTGGCCGGCATTTGACGAGGCGCGGCCATCAAACCAGGTTCCCATGAGGACCGCATCGACATACCAGCCCTGTGGCGCGATGTGGCTCCAGTAACCACCGAAGCTCGTGCCGCTGATTTTAACGTTGCCCACGGCAAGATCATTCCAGCCGAGTGCCTGCCCCTTCACGTCGCCGTCCATCTTCGTATACCCGACGAAGAGGCCGAACCGGTCGAAATGCCCGTCGCCGCTTTCACGGCCGAGCAGATCCTGCCCGGCCTGAAGGCCGTAGAGATTACCGTCGAAGCTCGGCGAAACCGTACCGTCCCACTTCATGTCCGTGTTCTGGCCGAAGGTTCTGCCCCATGTATTGGGCATCCATCCGTCGTCCTGAAGTAGCACCTGCTCGCCGCGCCGCTCATGGAAGGTGCCAAGTGTCGACAGCGCCAAATATTGAGCGAGCGGCTGCACAACCGAATAGGTCGGAACCTCGATCCGGTAGAGCGGCACGATATCGGCAATCACCGGCGTGGCGCCCGGTGTCGGCGGCGCAGCGCCGGCGCTTGGGATCAATGCAAGCGTGGTCGGCGGTGCCGGTGGCGCAGGAGGAGGACTTGCAGCAGCTGCCGCCTGTGGCGTGGGCGGAGCTGTCGGTTGCGGATCGCCCGCATTGATCGGAGGCGTCGGGTCCGTCGGGGCCGTCGTCGGGTCCCCCACGGTAGGTATGGGCGTGGGCGGCAGTTGCGAAGCCGGAGGCGCTCCGGTGATTTCGGGCGCCTCGGCCTCCGGCGTGATATTTGGCTGAAGCGGGTCCGGCGCCCCGGCAATCGCCCCGCTCCCCGGCACGATCGTCGAGCGGAGATACCAATTGTCCTGAGTTCCCGCCGAAACACCACCTTTGAACAGGTAATATTCGTATGCGCCGGCAGCAACACGGCTGTTGAGCGCAAATGCGCCGCCCGCGGTGGTCGCGCCATTCACGGCCTCGATGACCATGATCCCGTCCGCACTAGTCGCCGCGCCGGAACCTCCCGCATTGACCACGTTCATGCCCGTGCTTCCGGATGCGGTGCCTCTGTCTATGACCAGCTTGTCGGAAGCGGAGCCGTCACTGCCAAGAACGGTATCAAGAAAAATCTGGCCGCCGTTACCCACATAATCGCCTGAAATCGTAAACGTGTCCGACGCGCCGCCGCCACCATTGGTGAGATCGATACGACCTGAATTGACCAGATTGGCGAATGCCCCCGCCGAAAAGGCGGAAACTCTTCCATTCTGCCCGCCGCCATAGACCGTGCTGGCGGAATCGATCGTTAACGTGCCCGTCCCTGTGCCGCTGTCACCAAGCGTCAGCGTGCCATCGAAGACAAGCTCGGTATCATTGGTAAGGTTTATCGTTTCCCAACTGTCGAAGCGGGCAACCCCTTCGGTCTTGACGTTGCTCATCGTCAGGCTGTCGGTGCCCAGACCGCCGCTTATCTGCGTGGTTGCCCCGATGTGGGCATTCGCGAGATTGGTGAGCGTGGCAGTGTCGTCATCCGCGCCAAGGTCGATCGCGCCGTAGATGATGCCGCCACCGTTCCAGTTGAACCTGTCGTTGCCGAAGCTCAGCAGCACGCTGCCGCCAACCACGCCCCCGGTAACGGTGACGCTGTCAGTTCCACCGCTGACGCTGATATTGCCGCCGATCGTTCCGCCCGAGAGAATGATCGTGTCATTGCCAAAACCGGTCACAAGATTTCGGTCGATAATGCCGCCCGACATGTCGAAGACGTTGTCGTCGAGCTTCATGTTGACACGGCCGATACGGCCACCCGTCATGGTGGCGACATCGCCATCATCAAACGCATCGATGATACGTCCGTCGGACATGAAGAAAGTGTCGAGATTGTCGCCCTGGTTGAGGGACTGGATCGTCCCGCCTGCCATCCGGAAATCGTCTACGCCGCTGCCTTGTTGCACATTGCCGGTAATGGTCCCGCCGGACATGACGAAGGCGTCGTTGCCGTCTCCCTGGACCACGGCGCCATTTATGGTGCCGGAATAGATTTCGATCCTGTCGGCACCGGCTCCAAACGTAACGTTGCCGGCGATAGTTCCCGTGCCGGCAGTTGGAAGAAGCAACGTATTGTTGCCGCCGGTATCGGTCAGCCCACCCACCGACGTACCGCTGTCGCAGATGTAACTGTCGTCACCCGCTGTCGGAGTAAAGATGCACGCGGCATCCACAGGCTCCGAATAGAAAAAGATTGCACCGGAAACCAATGCGGTTCCAGAACAGAGAAATCGTCTTAAGCCATTCATCTGGCAACGACAATTCATAGGTGCCCCCCGTCGCATCGAATGATTTCCCAACCCATTCCATTTGACGAGTGCGAGTACGCCACAGACCCAACGGCGTCGCAACCCTAAGGAGTTACCACAAAAACTTCTACAAATCCGTGAGACGATAGGCGGCCAACTAAAACCGGGAGACCAATCCCGACGGATCGACGCACCTGCATTTCATGACGATAACTATCAGATAAGACTAAATTTTTCCTCACGAACCAGCGCTGAGACTTGCGCTATGTCAATTCGAAAAATATCCGGAAAAAGCGTGCCGCCACGCGAAACAGGACCTGGCGACCACATAGCTACTAAGTTTTTTATTTATAATATTAGGATAAACAGGAATTAAATTTATGCACGGGCCTCAAGGTCGTCACGGCATCTGTGGACACCTCGTTGAATGCAAGAGCAATTTTCAGTCAGGTATGATCTGCGAGTAGCCGGGTGCTGACATCTGTCCGGCCTCTGATGCAACCTTCAAATGTCGAGGACCCGTATGAGAGTTTGCTGACCATATCCAAACCACGAAAGCGTGCTTCGATGCACTTTTTGTGTTTCGGTGTGGAATATTGCCATGTCGGATATGGAAAGGGCCGCTGTTGTTTTCGAACAGGAGCGGACGCTTCCCGCGGGCGCAGACCTGCTCGTTGCCATCAACCGGGCGAGTGGAGTGCGATGTTATCGACCGGCAGTCCTTGCTGCGGCCCAGCGCGCCTTACAGCTTGCTGCCTCGCCCGGGGACCATCCTTCCGCGACGCGACAGTCGCGATGCGCGAACAGTCGCGCTTGGTGGGCGGCCACTCGCCAGATGTTCGGTCGACAGCACGCTACTACTCGAGGGGCTCGAAGCCGACATCTCCGTAATCCTCAATGCCGGTGTTTGAATGCGCAAACCTCTATGTCGCCATGACGCGAGGCTCAGGCCGCGTACTGATCTTGCGCAAATTTCGGGTGATCCACATGGATCAAAGAATTTGACGGGAGGCAAGCAAGCCACAGCCTGTCGTGCGGCTCATTTTGCAGTTATATTTCTTTTAATCAATGACTTAGTAGTTCTTGATTTTTGTTAGAAATAAAATTGATACACTATTGATTTCCTTTTCATGAAAGGTAATATCACGACCTCAGGGAGACAGGCGTTTCGCCATCCCACGATATCGCCAGACAATCGGGATCGATTTTCGAAGATGCGATGCGTGGAATTTGAAGGTTGATACCGGCTATTGCGTCCATTCAAATTCTGGAGGCGCCGGTCGTGAGGAGGAAAATATGGCTTCGGTCAGCCTGCGCAAGCTGGACAAGAGTTACGGTGCGCTTCGCATCGTCAAGGGCATCGACCTTGAAATCAACGATGGCGAATTCGTCGTGTTCGTCGGCCCTTCCGGCTGCGGCAAATCCACGACGCTGCGCATGGTCGCGGGGCTGGAAAGCATTACCGACGGCGAGGTGAGGATCGGCGACCGTGTCGTCAACCGGCTCCCGCCGCGTGAGCGCGACATCGCCATGGTGTTTCAGGACTATGCGCTTTATCCGCACAAGACGGTGCGCGAAAACATGGGTTTCAGCCTGAAGGTGCGCGGTGTCAGCGCATCGCAGGCCAATGCCAGCATTGACGAGGCGGCGAGGATGCTCGGCATCGAGCACCTTCTCGACCGGCGACCCGGCCAGCTCTCGGGCGGCCAGCGCCAGCGTGTGGCCATGGGCCGCGCCATCGTGCGCCGTCCGCAGGTCTTCCTGTTCGACGAGCCGCTTTCCAATCTGGATGCCAAGCTGCGCGGACAGGTGCGCACGGAAATCAAGCGTCTGCACCAGCAGCTCGGCACCACCATCATTTACGTCACCCACGACCAGGTGGAGGCCATGACGCTGGCGGACCGCATCGTCATCCTTCGCGGCGGCGATATCGAGCAGGTCGGCACACCTGACGAGGTCTATAACCGGCCGGAAAGCGTCTTCGTGGGAGGTTTCGTTGGCGCCCCGGCGATGAATTTCGCCCGTGCAAAGGTGAGCGGCGACCGGCTGGCATTTTCCGATGGCAATTCCCTGCCGATGGCCGCGATCCGGCCATCGCGCGAAACGGGCCTCGACGGGCGTGAAGTCATCGTCGGTATTCGCCCGGAACATTTCGGCCCCGTCGAGGGCTTCGACACGCAGCTTGCGGTCAAGGTGCAGGTTGTGGAACCGCTGGGCTCGGACACGCTCGTCCATTTCAGCCTTGGCGATGCGGCGCTGACCGCACGCATGCCGCCGCACCTTCGGCCGACGCCGAACGAGGAACTGCGGATCGGCGTCGATCCATCCAAGGTCCATCTTTTCGACGCGGCAACGGAACGCTCTATCCACTGATCGCCCGGCGAAAAACGCTGCGGCCAAGGGTTTAATAACGGGAGGAACACATGACATTCAAAGCTATCCGGGGCAAAGCCCTTATGGGTGCAGCGCTCTGCGCGACCATGCTCGCCTTTTCGGGACAGGCCTTTGCCGATGCCGAACTGAAAATCTTCGTTTCCAGCCAGCATCAGCCGGATGTGTGGCGCAAGGCGCTTGATCAATATGAGGCCAAGACGCCGGGTGTGAAGGTGGTCATCGAGACCGGCGGCAACACCTCGGAAATGCAGGCGCAATATCTCAACACCGTCATGTCGGCCAAGGATTCCAGCCTCGACGTGCTGATGCTCGACGTCATCCGCCCGGCACAGTTCGCCACGGCCGGCTGGACCAGCGATTTTGCCGGCAAGGACCTGTCCGCCTACCTGCCGACCTATGCGGAAGCCAACACGGTGGATGGCAAGATCGTGGCGCTGCCCGCCTTCGCCGATTCCATGTTCCTTTATTACCGCAAAGACCTGCTCGACAAATACGGCATCAAGTCGCCGACCACCTGGGACGAGCTGAAGGAAGCTTCCAAGAAGGTGATGGAAGGCGAAAACAACCCCGAACTTCAGGGCCTGTCCTTCCAGGGTAAGGCGATCGAAGGCGCGGTTTGCACCTTCCTCCTGCCCTACTGGAGCGAGGGCAAGTCCCTGGTTGAAAACGGCAAGCTGAATTTCGACAACAAGGCCGCCGTGGATTCGCTGAAGCTGTGGAAGAGCTTCGTCGACGAAGGCATTTCCAAGAAGAACATTTCGGAAGTGGCAACCGACGATACCCGCAAGGAATTCCAGGCCGGCAAGGTTCTCTTCGCCGTCAACTGGTCCTACGCCTGGACCCATTTCCAGGGCAAGGAATCGCAGGTGAACGACAAGGTCGGCGTCGCCCGCCTGCCCGCCGTCAAAGGCGGCGAGCAGACGACCTGCCTCGGCGGCTGGGAATTCGGCGTTTCCGCCTATTCCAAGCAGCAGGACGAAGCCAAGAAGCTGGTGGAGTATCTCTCGGGTCAGGATGTGTCGAAGTTCATGGCCATCAACGCCGCCCTTCTGCCCACCTATGCCGCACTCTACAAGGATGCGGACGTGACCAAGACGATCCCCTGGTTCGCGGATGCCCTGCCCGTCGTTGAGACCGCGAAGGCCCGCCCCGTCACGCCCCGTTACAACGAGGTCAGCGAGACGATCCGCACCACGGTCAATGGCGTGCTTGCCGGCGTGATGACGCCGGAAGACGGAGCAAAGCAGATGGAAAGCCGTCTGCGGCGCGTTCTGCGCTAAGCTTTGGGCCGGAAGGCGGCATGCAAACCATACCCTTTCCGGCCGTTTCGACTGACAGGAATAAAGCCGCCTGAACGGCGCGATAAACGGGCCGGATATAAACCGGTCCGATCGGGAGACGATGACGTGAATCCAGTTGCGGGAGTGGCAGACGTGACAATGCCTGATAGAACCATGGTTCGGGTGGACGAGAAACCGCAGCCGCGCTGGACGCGGTGGCTCGATCTCGGCGACCGGTCGCTGGCCGTGCTTCTGCTGGCGCCGGCGGCGATCCTGCTTTCGCTTATCATCGTTTATCCGGTGGCGCGGCTCGTCTACACCTCGTTTTTCAGCCTGTCGCTGACATCAGGCCTGCCGGCGGAATTCATCGGCTTTGAAAACTACACGGCGATGTTTGACGATCCAATCTTCTGGGAAACGACCTGGAATACGGTTCTGATAACGCTGATCACCGTGCCTGGCGCGCTGTTCATGGGCCTAGTGCTGGCGCTGCTCGCCAACCTCCCCTTCTCCATGCAGTGGCCGATGCGCCTGTCGCTGCTCATTCCCTGGGCGCTGCCGCTCTCTTTTGCCGGCCTCATCTTCGCATGGTTCTTCCATTACGAATATGGCGTGGTCAACGACGTTCTGAACCGGCTCGGCTTTGAAGGCATCATCTGGTTCAACTCGCCGAACTGGGCCTTTGCGGCCATCTGCCTGACGATCATCTGGAAAACTTCGTCGTTCATGGCGCTGATGATCCTCGCCGGCCTTCAGACCATTCCACGCTCGCTCTATGAAGCGGCTGATGTGGATGGCGCCGGCAAGGTCCGCCAGTTCTTCGAAATCACCCTGCCGCTTCTCAAGCCCTCGATCGTCGTCGCCCTCATCTTCCGTACGATCACAGCGCTGCAGACCTTTGATATTCCTTACATGATGACTGGCGGCGGCCCCGGCACGTCCACCACAACGCTTGCCATGTATATCCACCAGAACACCGTTTCCTTCCTTGATCTCGGTTACGGTTCAGCGCTGGCGGTCATGATGTTTGCGCTCTCCATGTGCGTTACCGCCGTTTATCTCCGCATCATCAGGACGAAGGACTGATCCCATGAGCACCGTTGCAAATTCCGGTCTGTCCTCCGTCTTTTCCGGCAAGCCGCTGCGCTTCATCGCGGCCTCCATCCTGCTGGTCAACGGCCTCTTCCCGGCAATCTGGATCCTCTTCACCTCGCTGAAGACCGAAGCGGAACTGACGGTCAAGCCGATCACGTGGTTTCCGCATAGCCCGACGCTTGCGAACTACATGCAGGCCTTCTCAGACCAGCCGCTGCACCTCTTCCTGTTCAACAGCTTCATGGTGGCCCTGCTCTCCACGGCGCTCACCATTCTGATTTCGGTGCTGGCGGCTTATGCGCTGGCGCGGCTGAACCTCAAATACCGGGCGCTGATCCTCTCACTCATCATCGCCGTTTCCACCTTCCCGCTGGTGACGCTCTTGGTGCCGCTGTTCGAAATCATGCGCGCGCTGAACCTGCTCAACAGCTGGACGGCACTGATTCTGCCTTACACGGTCCTTTCTCTTCCGGTCTGCACGCTGATGCTCGTCTCTTTCTTCGAAAGCATTCCGCGCGATCTCGAAAACGCCGCCATGATCGACGGCTGCACCCGCATCGGCGCACTCTTCAAGGTCGTCGTGCCGCTCTGCGCGCCGGGCGTTTTCACCGCCGGCATCCTCGCCTTCGTCAATGCCTGGGATGAGTTCCTGCTGGCACTCTCGTTCAACTCGAACCCAGCGCTCCGCACGCTTCCCGTCGGCATCCAGCTGTATCAGGGCGAGTTCGCCTTCCCCTGGCCGGTCATTTCGGCGGCGCTGGTGGTCGGCATCGTGCCGGTCGCGATCCTGATCGTTATCTTCCAGGAACGGGTTGTCTCGGGCCTCACCGCCGGTGGTCTCAAGGGCTAAAAGGTTAAGTCATGCATTTCGAAACGACCAAAGACGGCTTCACACTCGCGATCGGCAACCGCACCATCCTTTCCCATTCGTCTGATAATCCGGCCTTCTTCGCCGGTTTCGGCAAGGAGCGGATGGATATGTATCGCGGCAATTTCGATATCGAAGACTATGTCATCGAGCGAACCGCCCTGCGCCATGCGGAGGTCAACGGCGACAGCGTCACGCTCTCATCCTCACCGGGACAGGCACCGCGCCTTCGCCTGACGCTCGACGGCAACGCTATCAGGCTGACGGCTCTAGATGAAACCGTCAACCGCCTCTGGCTGCGCATCGTTGCGGAAGCGGACGAGCATGTCTGGGGCGGCGGCGAGCAGATGTCCTATTTCGACATGCGCGGCCGTCGTTTCCCGCTCTGGACCTCCGAGCCGGGGGTCGGCCGCGACAAGACAACCGAAATCACCTTCAAGTCTGACGTCAGCGGCAAGGCGGGCGGTGATTATTACAACACCAACTATCCGCAGCCGACCTGGCTCTCGTCGCGCAAATATGCGCTGCATGTGGAAACGAGCGCCTATTCGGTCTTCGATTTCCGCGATGACGATTTCCACGAAATCGAAATCTGGGCCATCCCCGAAAGGATCGAGTTTTTCCCCGGCGACAATTTCACCGATATCGTTTCCGCGCTTTCGCTACGGTTCGGGCGTCAGCCGCAACTGCCGGAATGGGTCTATAACGGTGCGATCATCGGGTTAAAGGACGGCGCCAACTCCTTTGCCCGGCTGGAGAAAATCCGCGCCGCCGGAACGAAGGTTTCCGGCCTCTGGTGCGAGGATTGGGTGGGTCTTCGCCAGACATCCTTTGGTGCCCGCCTGTTCTGGGACTGGCAGGCGAATGATACGCGCTATCCGCATCTGCGCCAGAAGATCGCCGAGCTTGCCGATCAGGGCATCCGCTTCCTGGGTTACGTGAACCCCTATCTCTGCGTCGACGGCCCGCTTTTCCCGGTCGCCGAAAAGTCTGGTTATTTCGCCACCGACGCCGAGGGAAAAACGGCGCTGGTGGATTTCGGCGAGTTCGATTGCGGTGTGGTCGATTTCACCAATCCGGCCGCGGCCGACTGGTTCGCCGAAGAGATCATCGGCAGGAATATGCTGGATTTCGGCCTTTCCGGCTGGATGGCCGATTTCGGCGAATACCTGCCGATCGATATCACGCTTTCCAATGGCGTCGACGCCAAGCTGATGCACAATGCCTGGCCCACTCTCTGGGCCGAGGTCAATGCGAAGGCCGTCGAGAGCCGTGGCAAGACCGGCGAAGCGCTGTTCTTCATGCGGGCCGGCTTCACGGGCGTGCAAGCCCATTGCCCGCTGATCTGGGGCGGCGACCAGTCTGTCGACTTCTCCCGTCACGACGGCCTGGTCACCGTCATCTGCGGCGCGCTTTCCTCCGGCCTCATGGGCAATGCCTATCACCACTCGGACATCGGAGGGTACACCAGCCTGTTCGGCAATGTCAGGACCGCTGAACTCATCATGCGCTGGACGGAGATGGCCGCCTTCACGCCGGTCATGCGCACCCATGAGGGCAACCGCCCGCGCGACAATCTGCAGATCGATCAGGATGAGGCGGTTCTTACCCATTTTGCCCGCATGACATCCATCTATGTCGCGCTCGCCCCCTATCTGAAGTCGCTCTCCGCCGAGGCTGCAGAGTCGGGCCTGCCGGTGCAACGCCCCCTCTTCCTGCATTATGAGGATGACCGGCAGACCTACGAAATTCAGGACTGCTACCTCTACGGGGCGGACATGCTTGTCGCACCGGTCTGGAAAGCCGGAGAAACGCAACGTTCGCTCTATCTTCCGGGCGACGGCGAATGGGTGCATCTGTGGAGCGACACGCATTATCGCGGCGGGCGAGACATTACCGTCGAAGCGCCGCTCGGCGAGCCGGCGATATTCTACCGTGCCGATAGCAGCCAGCGGCAGCTGTTTGAAAAACTTCGCACCATCGGCTGAACGATAGCGGGTTCGTTCTCCATCACCCCGTCAGGCGGGGTGATGTGATGGCCTTTTTAAAGAGGGCGGTCATCGCCTCGCTGATGCCCTGCGACGGGCTGACTTCGAAGAACAGTCCCGGAGAAGCACATTGCTGCATGCGTGCGCCGATTTCCGGCTGAAAGGGCGCGATCCAGCTATTGTACCAGTCATTGGTCGGCAGCGGCAGATAGGTGGTGTAGAGCACGGCGATCCGGAAGCCCTTTTCCTTTAGCTTCGTGCAATATTTGATATCGATCGGCTCCTGACAGCGGCCGCTGGTCGTCTTTTTGGTGCAGCTGGATGGCTTGTAGCTATCGCCGACACCGTCTGAAACGAAGAAGATAATCTTCTCGGGGCTGGCCGAACTCGCTCCGGTGCCAGAATTGCCGATCTTGTCGCCGATCTGAGTGAGTGCCCGGTCGAAATCCGTCTGCTGGTCGTTGTTAAATCCCTGCTTTGGGATCGACATCAGGTCGACTTCACCGGCTTTCTTCTTCGCGGTCGCCAGGTCCGACGTCAAGGGAACGACCTCGAGCAGCTTCGTATCTTCGGCTTTCTCTCCGAAAGTGTAGACCGCCATGCGATATTGATTGCTGCTTTTGCGGTTGGACTTCGCCGTGTCCATAAGGCTCGCCGTGGCCTTTGCGACCACATTGATGCGCGTCGTCACTCCGAGGCTTTTGGCCTTGTAATAATAGCTGTTCTTGTCCACCACCCCGTTTGTCACGATGTGACAGGCGAAAGCGCATTTGTCGCTCGTATTCGCAACCATGGTGGCGACATCGGCCGGCGTGGCACCAACGCCCATCGAGGGGGTGTTATCCAGAAGCACATAGAAGTCGCTGAATGTTTCCGTCTCGTATTTGGCGGTCGCCTTGCCCGAAACAGTGATGAGATCCTCTCCGAGGACCCGTGAAAGCGTCGTGCCGATGGATGCCTTGAAGCTGACCGACGATTCGATGGCGTTACCGCGCTTGATCACCGACACGTCGAGAGACAGGAGCTTGTAGTCGGGATTGGCCCTCTCATTGCTTTCGAAGAATGCGGAAGCCTCATCGCCGCCAAGCGTAATGACGCCGTCACTCGACATTTCCTTTGCCTTGTGAACGCTCGCCGACGTATCGGCAACCACCGCGAGCGCCGCAGCATCCGCCGCCATCTGCAGGTCTGATTTGACGGCCATGCCGTGCGTCACATCAAGGGCCACCCCGGCGGCGCCAATCAGCGGCACCATCAACAAGGCGCTGAGAATGCCGAAATTTCCCGATTTATCCTGCCAGAAGTTCTTCAAATTCGCCCCCGAAAATCTTTCCCGGGGCCAAATTAGTCGTACAATATTGAAAGGCAGTTTCAAGAGATAACTAATTTTCGATAAATCTAATTTCCTCAATAACTAATACGCAGATGGATACGGGTACCCGCGATCGCGCCTGACGACGGATCGGCGGCGGGACGTTGACATTTATGAAACTTGACTTACAAAACAAACTCTTCCGAGGGGAGCACCGGACGGTGCTGAGATGGCGTTGAGCCGGACCCTTGAACCTGATCCGGGTCATGCCGGCGTAGGAACGGAACTGTCGCGCCCGAGGGGCGCTGCCCTTTCTCTTCTCCGCTTTGCCCTGATCTCCGTGATTGTCACATCTGGAGACGAATGATGATGCTGAAACGTTCCGCCCTTCGCACACGGTGCGTTTGCGTCTGAGGTCCGGCCCATGCGTGCCACCCATGCGCTGAACGGTGTCGGTCTTCTGCTGTTTTTCTGGCAGGCGGGGACGTGGCTATTTTCGCCACCCCGTTATATCCTGCCGTCGCCCGCCGATGGTGCCGGCGCTTTCCTGCGCCAGCCCGGCTTCCTGTTCGGACAGGCTCTGGTACCCTTCAGCGAAATGGCGCTCGGACTTGCGGCGGGAATCACCGCCGGCCTCCTCGTCGCCCTCACCCTTGCCGCCATCCCGCGCCCCGGCCGCCTCGTCTGGCCCCTGGTTCTGGTGTTGCAGGCCTTTCCGGTGTTCGTGCTCGCCCCCATTCTCGTCCTCTGGTTCGGTTTCGGCATGGCCTCGAAAGTGGTCATGACGGCGATCATCATCTTCTTTCCGGTCGCGTCCTCCTTCACTGACGGCCTCAACCGCACGGAGCGCGCCATCCTCGACGCCGCTTCGCTGACAAAGGCGAGCCACTGGCAGGTCCTCACCCGGTTGCGTGTGCCGCTGGCGCTCCCGTCGCTGATCTCGGGCTTGAGAGTGGCGGCACCGCTAGCCCCGCTGGGCGCCGTCATCGGCGAATGGGTGGGCGCATCCGCAGGGCTCGGATTTGTGATGATCCAGTCCAATGCCCGCATGCAGACCGACACCATGTTCGCCGCCATGGCCATTCTCGCGGTCATGGCGGTGCTGCTGCGGCTTATCGTCGATCTCTCGACAGCCCATCTCGCCCCCTGGGCCAAAGAAACAGAACACACCACTCCTTTCAGATATTTGCGGAGACTTTCGGCACCATGAAACGAACTCTTCTTTCCCTCGTCGTCGCGGCTGCAAGCGTGCTTGCGCCCATGCAATCCCAGGCGGCCGACAAGCTCACCGTTTTGCTCGAATGGTTCGTGAATCCGGATCACGCGCCGATGGTGATTGCAAAAGAACGCGACCTGTTTGCCGATGCCGGGCTGGAGGTGGAACTGGTTCCGCCCGCAGACCCCTCCGCCGTGCCGCGTCTCGTCTCGGCAAAACAGGCCGATATCGGCGTGCATTACCAGCCGAACCTCTATCTCGACCACGACGCCGGCCTGCCACTCGTGCGTTTCGGCACGCTGGTCGAAACGCCCCTCAATACCGTCACCGTTCTCGCCGATGGGCCGATCAAGAGCCTGAAGGATCTGAAGGGCAAAAAGGTCGGCTTTTCCGTATCCGGCTTCGAAGATGCCATGCTGAAGCGCATGCTGGAAAAGGACGGGCTGACGAAGGATGATGTCGAACTCATCAACGTCAATTTTTCGCTCTCGCCGTCGCTGATCGCTGGCAAGGTGGATGCCACGCTTGGCGGTTTCCGCAATTTCGAGCTGACGCAGATGAAGCTCGAGGGACATGAGGGCCGCTCCTTCTTTCCCGAGGAACATGGCGTTCCGGCCTATGACGAACTGATCTTCGTCCCCCATCGCGATCTCGTAAAGGACAGCCGCCTGCCGCGTTTCCTCTCCGCCGTGGAACAGGCCGCGATCTTCATCACCAACCACCCGCAGGAAGCCTGGCAGCTTTTCATCAAGGCCTATCCGAACCTTGATGACGCGCTGAACAAGCAGGCCTTCTTCGACACGCTGCCGCGTTTCGCCAAGCGCCCGGCCGCATTCGACCGCACCCGCTATGCCCGTTTCGGCGCCTTCATGCAGGAGATGCAGCTGATCAAGCAGGCGCCGGCGGCGGACGACATCGCCGTGGAGCTGCAACAGCCATGACGACGACTTATCCGACAGCGGCAAAGGCCGCCGAAATTCTGGAGCGCGTGCGGCAGACGCGCCCGCGCGTGCATTGCCTGATGAACACCGTGGTGCAGAAATTCACCGCAGATGGCATCACCGTCGTCGGCGGAATTCCTTCCATGACCACCTCGCTCGAGGAAATCGAGAGCTTCGTGGCCAAGGCGGATGCACTGACCGTCAATCTCGGCACACTGGATGCCGAACGGCGCAAGGTCATCCGGCTTGCGATAGAGATCGCCAATGCCTCCGGCAAGCCGTGGATCGTCGACCCCGTGCATTGCGATTATTCACCGTCGCGACTGGAGTTCGCGCGCGAACTCATCGCACTTTCCCCGACGATCGTGCGCGGCAATCACGCCGAAATGAGCCTGATCGGCGATGTGCCTGATGTGGTGAGAATCGAGACCGGGCCTGTGGATCACCTCAGCGACACGACCCGCAGCGTCAGGATCGTCAACGGCCATCCGTGGATGGCGAAGGTGACTGGCACGGGTTGCCTCTCGGGCGGCGTCATCGCCGCCTTCATGGCGGGGGAAAAAGACGCGCTGACGGCGGCGGCCCCCGCCCTTGCCGTGACAGGCGTTTCCGCCGAACTCGCCGCCAGACACGCCGGAGGCCCCGGCACATTTGAACCGGCACTTCTGGATGCGCTTTCCGAAATTTCCGGTGAGGACATCATCAATCGCGCGAGGATCGGGCATGAACAAGGTTGATTACCGCCTCAACGCGCTGGTCGACGCAAGCCTTAGCGATGTCGCACCGCTGCCGGAGCTTGCTCTCGCCGCCGCACTCAACGGCGCGACCATTCTGCAATATCGCGACAAGCACGGCTCTACGCGGGAAATGATCGAAAACGCCCGCGCCATTCACGAGGCCATCGCCGGCACCGGCGTGCCGCTTGTCATCAACGACCGTGTGGATGTGGCGCTCGCTTCTGGCGCGGACGGGGTGCATCTCGGCGCCGACGACATGGATGCAAAGACCGCAAGGCGCATTCTCGGTGAAAAGGCGATCATCGGCCTTACCGTCAAGAACCGTGCCGATGCCGAACGGGCAGCTTCCATGCCCGTCGACTATGCCTGCATTGGCGGCGTGTTCGAAACCGTTTCCAAGGTCAATCCGGACAAGCCCGTTGGCATCGACGGTTTTGCGACGCTACGCGCCCTTTTGAGGGAATGGCGACCTGATATGCCGGTGGGCGCCATCGCCGGCATCGATCTTGCGCGTGTACCGTCCGTCATCAAGGCGGGTGCGGATGGTGTCGCGGTCATTTCCGCCATTTTCCACGCGGGCGATATTGCCAGTGCAGCCAAGGACTTCCGCTCCGCAATTGACGCAACGCTGAAAGCAAGACAACCATGACATCAATTGCATTGACCATTGCCGGCTCCGACAGCGGCGGCGGCGCGGGCATTCAGGCTGATATCAAGACCTTTTCAGCGCTTGATACCTATGCGGCCAGCGTCATCACCGCCATAACCGCCCAGAACACCAGAGGCGTGACCGCGGTGGAGGATATTTCCGTGGCCACCATCGTCGCGCAGATGGACGCGGTTTTCTCCGATCTTGCCGTCAATGCGGTGAAGATCGGCATGGTATCGCGGATCGAAACCATCGCCGCCATCGCCGAACGGCTTCGGCAGCAATCACAGCCGGTGGTGCTGGATCCCGTCATGGTGGCGACGTCAGGCGACCGTTTGCTGCATGAAGATGCCATCGAGACATTGCGGCGCGAGCTTCTGCCGCTCGCCACCATCGTCACGCCGAACCTGCCGGAAGCGGCGTTGCTGACCGGCACGCAGATGGGCACCACGGAGAAGGAGATTACCCGTCAGGCCGATGCAATCCTGAAGGCGGGTGCGAAAGCGGTGCTCATCAAGGGCGGCCATGGTGAGGGGCCGCAGAGCACGGATTATCTGTTTGCGGACGGCGCCATGCAGGCGCTTTCCGTGGCACGGGTGGAGACGAAGAATGACCACGGGACGGGGTGCACGCTGGCGGCGGCGATCACGGCTTATCTTGCCAGGGGTTGTGAGTTGCGGGAAGCGGTGGGGCTTGCGAAGGAGTATCTGAGCGGGGCGCTCGATGCCGGGCGGGGGCTTGCCGTTGGACATGGGCGGGGGCCGGTGCATCATTTTTATCGGTGGTGGCGTTAGTGCAGAGTGCGGGGCTTACCCCCTCTGTCCTGCCGGACATCTCCCCCTCAAGGGGGGAGATCGACAAGTGGCTGGCCCACGACATTCAGTGACGCCACTTTATTGATAGTAGATGATTGCGAGGGAACAAGCGGTGGCTCCATCCGATCTCCCCCTTGAGGGGGAGATGTCCGACAGGACAGGGGGGAAGCCCTACACTCCACGCTACCGCGCCTTCGGCGTCGCCAACACATTCCGGATCGCAAAACTCGAATGAATGCGCGAAACCCCCGGCAGTTTCGACAGAATTTCCTTGTGAATACGCTCGAAATCCCCCGCACTTTCCGCCTCGCAGCGCAGAAAATAATCCGAGCCGCCCGTCATCAGATAACATTCGCGGATTTCCGGATATCGCCGCACTGCGTTTTCGAAACGGTTGAGAAAATCCTCCGTTTGCCGATCCAGCGTGATCTGCACGATGACCGAAATCACCTCGCCGCCGGCAAGACCGCTGGTCAGTGCCGTGTACCCGCGAATAATCCCTTCCCGCTCGAGAATATCGACACGGCGAAGGCAGGCGGATGCCGAAAGTCCGACCTCTGCAGCAAGCTTGGCATTGCTGATGCGGGCATTGAGCCGAAGCAGACGGATGATATGGCGGTCGGTCGCATCGAGGGACGACATAGAAAATTCCAATTAGCAAAAGAAAATTGCGTGATTACGAACTCTATCGCATTTCCTTCGAACAATCGCCAAGAAATTCGATAATCGTTGCAATACCCTCATGAGATAAAAATGAGGGTGAGCGACATGGATATGCAGATCAGCCGCCAGCAGGCAGCCGGTGGTGCAAGCGGCCATCTGACCATCGATCTCGGCGCATTGCGCGACAATTATCTGGCGCTTGCGGCGATGGCGCCAGCATCGCAGACGGCAGCGGTCGTCAAGGCCGATGCATATGGTCTCGGCGCGGATATCGTCTCGCAGGTCCTGTTCGAGGCGGGTTGCCGCAATTTCTTCGTCGCCCATATCGATGAAGCGCTAGCGCTCAGGCTCCGACTTTCGGCAGAAGCGCGGATTTTTGTTCTCAATGGTCTTCAGCCCGTCAATGAGCCCTCCTGTGCCGCCATGGCCGTTACTCCCGTTCTGAACTCGCTGGAGCAGATCGCTCAATGGTCGGCTCACGCCAAGAAGCTTGGCAAAAGACTTGCCGCCGCCGTGCAGATCGATACCGGCATGTGCCGTCTCGGCCTTTCCCCCGAAGAGCTTGAAGTCCTCGCCTCACAGCCGCAATTGCTTGATGGTATCGACATCGCCTTCGTCATGAGCCACCTCGCCTGCGCCGATGAACCGGACCATGCCTCCAATGCCACGCAGCTTTCGGTGATGCGCAAAGCTGCCATTGCTTTCCCTGATGTACCGGTCTGTTTTTCCAACTCCGGCGGCATCTTTCTGGGCAATGATTACCACAATCATCTCCTGCGCCCCGGCATCGCGCTTTATGGCGGCGCGCCCTCTTTTGCCCGCCCCAACCCGATGAAGCCGGTCGTTCGTCTTGACCTCGCCGTCATCCAGCCCCGCACTGTTCCAGCCGGTTCGCTGGTCGGTTACGGCGGATCTTTCGAGGCGCCCGGTCCGACGCAGCTTGCGACAATCGCGGCCGGTTACGCTGATGGCCTGCCGCGTTCGCTCAGCAATCGCGGCGCGGCGTGGTATAACGGCGTGCGCCTGCCGATTGCGGGCCGCGTTTCGATGGACAGCATTATTCTCGACATATCCGCCCTGCCCGAAGACGCATTGACGCAGGGCAGTCTCGTGCAGATGATCGGGCCAGACCAGACGCTGGAAGACATCGCCGACGATGCGGGCACGATCGCCTATGAGATCCTGACAGGCCTCGGACGCCGTTATCGCCGCAGTTACATTCAGCCGGGTGAAACCCCGGCCATTGCTTCAACATCAGTCAATCACAAGTGAGACGATCATGAACGTCACTATCCTCGGAGCCGGAGTCGTCGGCGTGACCTCCGCCTGGTATCTGGCCAAAGCCGGACACAAGGTGACTGTGATCGACCGCCAGCCGGCCGCAGCGCTGGAAACCAGCTTCGCCAACGCCGGTGAGGTTTCCCCCGGTTATTCCTCACCCTGGGCTGCCCCCGGCATTCCGATGAAGGCGATGAAATGGCTGTTCATGAAACACGCGCCGCTGATCATCCGCCCGACGGCCGACCCGGCCGCCTGGCGCTGGATGAGCCAGATGCTGCGCAACTGCACCTCGGCACGTTATGCCATCAACAAGAGCCGCATGGTGCGCGTCGCCGAATATAGCCGCGATTGCCTGATGGCCCTGCGTGAAGAGACCGGCATCGAATATGACCAGCGCATGCAGGGCACGCTCGAAGTATTCCGTACCCAGAAGCAGTTCGACGCCATCGGCAAGGATGTCGACGTGCTGACGGCGGGCGGCGTGCCTTTCGAGATTCTCGACCGCGACGGCTGCGCCGCCATCGAACCCGGCCTCGCGCCGGCGAAGGAGAAGATCGTGGGCGGCCTGCGCCTGCCGGGCGACGAAACCGGCGATTGCTTCATGTTCACGACTGAACTTGCCCGCATGGCCGAAGAAGCCGGCGTTACCTTCCTCTACGATACCGGCATCATGCGCCCCATCGTTGAAGCGGGACGTGTCAAGGCGGTGGAAACCACCCGGGGACTGGTGGAGGCTGACATTTTCGTCGCCGCACTCGGCAGCTATTCTCCGCAATTCCTGCGGCAGCTTGGCCTTACTCTGCCGGTTTATCCGGTGAAGGGGTATTCCATCACGGTTCCGATCGTAAAGGAGGAGCGCGCGCCCGTCTCCACGGTCATGGACGAGACCTTCAAGGTGGCTATCACCCGGCTTGGCTCACGCATCCGCGCCGGCGGCATGGCTGAAATCGCCGGCTTTAGCAAGGATTTGCCGGCAGCGCGGCAGGAAACACTGGCTCATTCGGTGGAAGACCTGTTCGGCGGCGCTGGCGATCAGACCCAGGCGAAGTTCTGGTGCGGCCTGCGCCCAATGACGCCAGACGGTACGCCTGTCATCGGCGCCACCCGCTACAGCAATCTTTATCTCAATACCGGCCACGGTACGCTCGGCTGGACAATGTCCTGCGGCTCCGCACGGGTGCTTGCCGATCTCATCAGCGGGAACAAGCCGGAGATCGACACCCACGATCTGGCGATCAGCCGTTACGCCGCCTGACACGCGATTAATCCGCGCATCCCCGCCCCTCTAGACGGGGATGCGCGGTCAATCAGAGCGCCAGCGCATCCTTCAGTGCCAGGCCTTCCATCATGCGCAGATCAAGGTCGGCCTCAATGTGGTCAAGATGCTGCAACATCAGCGCGCGGGCCTTCGCCGTATCTTTCGCCTCAAGCGCGTCCAAGAGATCGGCGTGATCATTGTGGCCGCAGCTTGAAACACCCGAGCGGCCGTAAAGCGCGATCACCAGCGACGAGCGGGCGACCAGCTCGTCCATGAATTTTTCCAGAATGGCATTGCCGGCAAGCGAGGCCAGCATCAGGTGGAAATCGCCCGATGCCTTGATTTCCGCGCGTCTGGCGCTCGGGCCGCGCTCATGCTGATGACGGCTTTCCTGCACCAGATGCTCCCGCAGCCGCTTGGCTGCCGCCGGCGTGATTTTCTCGATGGCGGCATCGACGACACCGGGTTCGATCAGCCGGCGCGAGGCGAACACCTGCCGCGCTTCATCCGGTGTGGGATTGGAAACGAAGGCGCCGCGGTTGCGCTCAGCCTTCACCAGCCCCTCATAGGCCAGCATCTGAAGTGCCGCGCGCACTACCGTGCGGCTGACATCGAACAGCGTACCCACTTCCGATTCCGACAGTTTGGTTCCCGGCGCAAGCCGACGGTCGACAATGGCGTCACGCAGCGTATCGCGAATGGCCTGGGCACGGTCTTCATGCGAGGTGTCGGAATTGACGGTTATCTGGGAAAGGCTCATCGGGGCGTCCTGTTTGTTCTTGAGTTCTAGCGCGAAGTGCGGCGCACGCAAACAGGAATTGCGGGCAGCCGCCGGTCCGCCACAATTCATTCAGCGCCCGTTCAGCAGCCGGGCTGTATTTCCTTAACCATCGAATTTGCAACTGGCAGCACCCTGCCACCTGTACGGAAGAACACACCATGTCGTCCTTTGCAGCTAAAACAGTTCTGACAATTGCTGTCGCCGCCGCTACCATTGTTCCCTTGAGCAGCGCATCCGCTGGCGACTGGGACCGCCGCGACCGTCGCGATGCTGCCATTCTGGGTGGCGTACTCGGTCTTGCCGCTGGTGTCGCCGTCGGCTCCGCAATGTCCCGCCCGGCGCCGGTGGATGATGAGCGTGTCTATATCGACCCGCCCCGCCGCTATGAGCCGAGCTATGTCGATGAAGAGCCGGACTATCGCTACTATCGGCCCCAGCCGCAGCCTGTTTATCGCCCCGCTCCGGTCTACCGCCCGCAACCTGTCTATGACAGCCGCCCGGTTTACGGCCAGCGCGCCACCTATCGCACCATCGAGCCATGGACCAACGCCTGGTACGACTATTGCTCGCAGCGTTACCGGAGCTTCAATTCCCGCACCGGGACCTATACGGATTATGACGGCCAGCGTCATTTCTGCGTAGCGGGTTGATCAAGCCGACCTTCGGCACAATTATGGTCGTTATTGTCAGGCCGCGGACGGAAACGTCCGCGGCTTTTCATCATGCGTCAACCGGCCCCGCGCCGGCTCACGCCGCGCCGCTCTTCACATAATCCGCCCGGTTGATGCCGTGGCGTTGCAGCTTGTCGTAAAAGGTCTTGCGGGCGATGCCGAGCGTGGCGATGGTTTCCGCCACGTCGCCATTCGATTGTTCCAGCGTTTCGCGGATGATGCGCGCTTCGATCTCATCCATGCGCTCCGGCAAGGTGCCGGAGGCGGGGAGCGCGGATTGCAATGCAGGCGCTCCCGCTGATTCCGCCTCCAACCCAAGCACCACCCTTTCGGCGAAATGCCCGAGTTCGCGCACATTGCCCGGCCAGTCATGATCATTGAGGCGGCGGGAAATGCCCGAGCTGATCTGCGGCACCGGCATGTTGAAACGGTTGGCGGCCTTGGTGACGAAATGGGAGAACAGCAGCGGAATATCCGCCTTGCGTTCGCGCAGCGGCGGAATGGACAGCGTCACCACATTCAGCCGGTAATAGAGGTCCTCGCGAAACGTGCCACGTTCGGACGGATCGCCAAGATCGACCTTGGCCGCCGCCACCACGCGAATATCGACCGGCCGCTCCTCGTTCGACCCGAGTGGCGAGACCTCGCGCATTTCCAGCACACGCAGCATCTTCACCTGCACCGCAAGCGGCATGCTTTCTATCTCATCCAGAAACAGGGTGCCGCCGCTCGAATGTTCGATGCGGCCGACGCGTTTTTTCTGCGCGCCGGTAAAAGCTCCCGGTTCATGGCCGAAAAGCTCGCTTTCAATCACCGTTTCCGGCAGCGCCCCACAATTGAGCGCCACGAAATTACCTTTCGAGCGTTTCTTGCTCCAGCGGTGAAGGGCCGTTGCCACCACTTCCTTGCCGCTGCCGGTCTCGCCAGCCACCAGCACATCCACGTCGGTATCGGCAATGTGCCGAAGCGTGGTGCGCAGGCGCTCCATGGCGGGCGGCTGACCCATCCGCGGCAGATCATCTTCCGCCCGTCCCCCCGCCCGGCGAAGGGCGCGATTTTCCAGCACCAGCCGGCGCATTTCCACAGCCCGGCGGGCACTTTCCACCATGCGCCCGGCAGGAAATGGCTTGGCGATAAAATCATAAGCGCCGTTGTGAAGCGCATCGACGGCCATCGGCACATCGCCATGCCCTGTGATGAGGATGACAGGCAGATCGGCATCGATCTTGCGGACATGGTCGAAAAACTCTAGCCCGGTCATGCCCGGCATGCGCACATCGGTGATGACGACGCCGTCGAAATCCTCGTTCAAGGCCTCAAGCGCCTGTTCTGCGCGAGAAAACGAAGTAACCGGCAATCCATCGAGTTCCAGCGTCTGCACCATCGCCTTGCGCAGCTGGGAGTCGTCGTCCACCAGGAATATGGTTCCGTCCACCGTCATGTCATGCTCGCTTCAGAAATACGGAAAAACGAGTACCCGCCTCGCTGCTATCCACCTCGATACGCCCGCCATAGTCAGAAGCAATATCGTTGGAGATGACGAGACCGAGGCCGAGGCCGCTTTCCTTTGATGTGTTGAAGGGCGAAAAAAGCTGCGCGCGGATGGCTTCAGGAATGCCCGTGCCGTTGTCGCTGACGGAAAGCACGACCATGTCACCTTCTTCGCGCACACGCACCTCGACACGGGCCGCCCCAATCTCCTCGGTGGCTTCCAGCGCGTTTTGCAGAAGGTTGATGAGGATCTGCTCCAGCCGGATACGGCTGCCGAGCACTTTCAGGTCCTGATCCGGCAACACGATATCCAGTGCATCCATCTGTCCGGAAAAGCGGCTGCGCAACAGCATGACCGCGCCTTCGATGACCAAGCGAACGCTGACAGGCTCGGCGGCGGTGCGACCCTTGCGGGCCAATATTTTCAGATCGCCGGTAATGGTGCCGATACGCTCGGTCAACGCCGCGATGTTTTCGAGATTTTCGGTGGCCTCAGACATGCGGTCGCGTTTCAGCAGCGTGCGGGCATTGTCGGCAAAGGCGCGGATCGTCGCCACCGGCTGATTGATCTCGTGCGCCACACCCGCCGCCACCTGCCCCAGAATGGAAAGGCGGTTGGCCTGAACCAGCTCGTGCTGCACATTACGCAACTCGCCGGTGGTTTTTTCATGCAGGGCGATTTCGGCCTGCAGGTGATCGCGGGTTCTGGTCAGGTCGCGGGTGCGTTCCTGCACCTTCATTTCCAGCTCAGTGCGGGCACGCTGTTCCTCTTCCTTTTCCTTAAGCGCCTTGTGCCGGCGCCACAGCCACAGGGCCGAAAGCGCCATCAGCGGCATCAGCGTCGCCAACGCCACCACCCTGCCCTCGCGGATTGTGGCGTTCAGCGCCGGCGCCACGGGCTGCAGATAATGCAGGGTCCATGAAGTGGTCGGAACCGGCATTTCGAGTTGCAGGTAGTCGCCGCGCTCGCTCCCCGGTTCATCAACATGAATAAGCGGAACGCTGTCGCTCGAGCGCCGCGCCGTCCGAAATGGCAAGGTTGAAAGCGCCTCATTGCCAAATTGCAGGCTCTCGGAAATGATTTTCCGCTGCGCCTCATCAATCGGCGCGACGGTCCTGAAGCGCCATTCCGGCACGCTGGTCATCAGCACGACGCCGTTTCTGTCGACCACATAGACCGGTTTGCCTCCGATGTTCCAGTCGGTCTCCAGCCGGTTGAACTCGACCTTGGCGATGACGACGCCAAGCGGCCGCCCGTCGGCGGAATCGATACGGCGGGAGATATAAAGACCCGGCCGGCGGCTGACATTGCCAAGCGCATAATGTTCGGACATGCCGGTCTTCATCGCCGCCTGGAAATATTCGCGAAAAGCATAATTGGAGCCGACAAAGCTGTCCGCCTGCCGCCAATTGCTCGACGCAATGGTCAATCCGGTCGGCCCGGTCACATAGATCACCGAGGATTGCGTACCTTCAATAAGCCCCTCCAGCTTGCGGTTCAGCCGATCGAGGGCAGGAGCACCACCACCATCCAGCGCAGCGGCAAGATCGGGATCTCCTGACAGGACCAGCGGAATGGCGCGCGGCCGCTCCAGCGCAACATTAAGAAGCGCGATCTTCAATTCGGCATCCGTGGCGGCCTCGGAACCCGCCGCCCGCAGTGCCTGGTTGCGGGCGAACTCATCGGCCACCAGCAGAACACCAAGACTGACGAGCAGCCACAGACCCGCCAGCGCCAGCCATTGCGCCCGCCGTTTCGCCTGGGAATGAGGTGTCTGATCCTGATAGGTCATGGGATAATTGTGCGGATTTACGCACAGATCGCAAGAGATTTTGTCCGGAATTCCGCACAAATGCCCTTGAGCCGGCGAAGCTTCAATAAAAACTACTTTTGAAATCAGCTGGTTACGGCAAATAAGCAAGTCTGGCATGCGTATTGCACATGACTCCACAATCGGCACGAAGCCGTCAACGACACGGCGATCCCGGGAGGCCAATAAAGGCAGGGTGAGGCCGAGGAGGAAAAAACATGATCGATACGACAGCCGTGGCCGCAGGCCACGCCAAAATGCCATTTTACAAGCACCTGTATTTTCAGGTTCTGGTGGCCATCATCGCCGGTATCGCGCTCGGCCATTTCTATCCGGCTTTCGGCGAACAGCTGAAACCGCTCGGCGACGGCTTCATCCGCCTCGTCAAGATGATCATCGCTCCCGTCATCTTCCTCACCGTCGCGACCGGCATCGCCGGCATGAACGACATGAAGAAGGTTGGCCGCGTAGCCGGCAAGGCCATGATCTACTTCCTGGTCTTCTCCACGCTCGCGCTCATCGTTGGCCTCATCGTCGCCAACACCGTGCAGCCGGGCGCCGGCATGAACATCGATCCCGCCACGCTGGATGCCAAGGCCGTCGCGACCTACGCCGACAAGGCCCATGAGCAGACCATCACCGGATTCCTGATGAACATCATCCCGACCACCATCGTCGGCGCGTTCGCCAGCGGCGATATTCTGCAGGTGCTGTTCTTCTCGGTGCTCTTCGGCATCGCGCTCGGCGTCGTCGGCGAAAAGGGCAAGCCCGTCACCGATTTCATGCATGCCCTGATGTATCCGATCTTCAAGCTGGTCGCGATCCTGATGAAGGCCGCCCCCATCGGCGCTTTTGGCGCGATGGCCTTCACCATCGGCAAATACGGCATCTCGTCCGTTACCAACCTCGCCATGCTGATCGGCACCTTCTACATCACGTCCGCATTGTTCGTGTTCGTGGTTCTCGGCGCCGTCTGCCGCTATAACGGCTTCTCGATCGTCGCGCTCATCCGCTACATCAAGGAAGAACTGCTTCTTGTTCTCGGCACCTCTTCTTCGGAAGCCGCCCTGCCGGGCCTGATGAGCAAGATGGAAAAGGCGGGCTGCAAGCGTTCCGTCGTCGGCCTCGTCATTCCCACCGGTTATTCGTTCAACCTCGATGGCACCAACATCTACATGACGCTGGCGGCGCTCTTCATCGCACAGGCAACCGGTATCCACCTCTCCTTCGGTGAACAGATCCTCCTGCTGCTCGTTGCCATGCTCTCGTCCAAGGGTGCGGCCGGCATCACCGGCGCTGGCTTCATCACGCTCGCAGCCACGCTCTCCGTCGTGCCTTCGGTTCCAGTTGCCGGCATGGCGCTGATCCTCGGCATCGACCGCTTCATGTCGGAATGCCGTGCGCTCACCAACTTCGTCGGCAATGCGGTCGCCACCATCGTCGTCGCCCGCTGGGAAGGCGAACTGGATCAGGACCAGCTTGCCCGCGTTCTGAGCGGCAAGGAAGAGTTCACCGGCATCGCCGATGTGGATTCGCTTCCGGCATCGGTCCAGCCGGCCGAATAATACGACCTCCCAAGGTCCGGCCTGTCCCGGTTTTTCCCGGGCAGGCAACTACAGAAAGCCCGGAGCATCTTGCGATACTCCGGGCTTTTCCGTTGCGGAATTGCAAACTGTGCAGTGTCAGCCTTTCGCGGCCAATGCCTTATCGAGACCGCGCTTCACACCGGCAAACAGCTCGTCCAGCTGCTCGGCAGTGATGATCAGCGGCGGGCAGAAGCAGATGGCTTCACCGATCGGCCGGGTGATGACGCCTTCGCTCTCGATGGCCGCAGCCAGCGTGAGCGTGGTATCACCCGCCTTCATGCCCTCCCATGGCTTTACCTCCAGCGCGCCGATCAGGCCGATACCGCGCGAGGAATGAATAAGCGGGTGGTCGGCAAGCGCGTTCAGATGATCGAGGAACTTTCCTTCCAGTCGGGCGACATTACCGACAAGGTCGCGCTCCTGAATGATCTTCAGGTTTTCCAGCCCCACAGCCGTTGCGACCGGATGGCCAGAGGCGGTGTAACCGTGGCCGAAGGAGCCGATACGATCGGATTCATCGGCAATCGGCTGGTAGAAACTGTCATTCATGATGATCGCCGAAAGCGGCATGTAGGACGACGAAATCTGCTTGGAGACGACAAGCACGTCCGGCTTGATGTCATAGGTCTCGCAGGCGAACATCTTGCCGGTTCGGCCGAAACCGCAGATCACCTCGTCCACGACAAGCAGAATATCGTATTTCTTCAGTATCGCCTGCACACCCTCCCAATAACCTTCAGGCGGCAGGAGAACGCCGCCGGCGCCCATCACCGGCTCGCCCCAGAAGGCGGCGATGGTCTCGGGACCTTCCCGCAGGATCAGATCCTCCAATTCCCCAAGGATACGTGCGGTGAACTCCGCTTCGCTTTCGCCATCCTTGCCGAAATGCACATAGGAAGGGCAGGCCGTGTGCAGCATGCGGTCCAGCGGCAGATCGAAGCTTTCATGGTTGCGCGGCAGGCCGGTGATCGAGGCCGAGGCGATGGTCACGCCGTGATAACCCTTGATGCGGCCAATGATCTTCTTCTTGTCCTTCTCGCCCAGGGCGTTCGAGCGATACCAGACCATCTTGGCAACGAGATCGTTGGCTTCGGAGCCGGAGGAGGTGAAGTGCACCTTGGACATCGGCACCGGCGAAAGCTCGATCAGCAACTCGGCGAGATCGACGGACGGGCCGTGCGTCTTGTAGGAAAAGGTGTGGTAATAGGGCAGCTTCTGCATCTGCTTCGTCGCCGCTTCCACCAGCCGCTTTTCACCGAAACCGAGCGCCACCGACCAGAGCCCCGCCATCGCCTCGATATAGCGCTTGCCGCTGCTGTCGGTCACATAGATGCCTTCGCCGCTCTCGATCACCAGACCGCCGGTCTTTTCGAATTTGCGCAGATTGACGTTCGGATGCATCTGATAGGCGATATCGCGTGCCTCGACGGAATTCGGCAGGATGGTCATCGATAAGGGCTCCATTTTCGGTTGATGGTCGGCGTGTCAGACGTGCTGGCCGCCGTTGATGTGAATTTCCGCGCCGTTGATGTAGCTCGACTGTTCCGAGCAGAGGAAATAGATGGTCTGCGCCACCTCGGCCGTGGTGCCGAGCCGCCCGAGCGGCACCTGCGCGTCCACCAGTTCCGCCGTTCCGGGGGAGAGGATGGCGGTGTTGATCTCACCCGGCGCAATGGCGTTGGCGCGCACGCCACGCGGGCCGAACTCATGCGCAAGTTCGCGCGTCAGCGCCGCGAGCGCCGCCTTCGATGTGGCGTAGGCCACGCCCGCAAAAGGATGCACACGTGAGCCCACAATCGATGTGACGTTGACGATGGAGCCCTTCGCCTCCTCAAGTTCCGGCAAAAGCGCGCGGGCAAGCAGCGCCGTCGAAACGAGATTGACGTTCAGCACCCGCGTCCAGATATCCGCCGTCGTATCCTTCACACCGAGACGACTTCCGCCTTCACCCTTGGGCGAAATTCCGGCATTGTTGACAAGCGCCGCAAGCTTTCCCTCCGGCAGGCGTGAACGCACCTCGTCCGCCAGAGCGTCAATGCGGGACAAGTCCTCCAGATCAGCCTGAATATGGCTCTCCCGTGCAGACGGCCAACGGCATTCCTCGGAAAAGGGTTGCCGCGATACGGTGAGAATCCTCCAGCCCTTTTCCTGAAACAGCTTGACGGTGGCATGCCCTATTCCGCGGCTGGCGCCGGTCAGAAGCATATAAGGAACAGCCATATGAGAACTCCTGTGCCATGCGGACCGTTGAGCCGGCCGCGCATTCAGCCCCGCATGTTAGAGCGCTGCCATCGGCTGACAAGGTCTTTTTTGTCGCGGCGCAGCGATGGCGGATCGGCGACGGGCTAATCCCATTTGATGTACGGCTTTCACCCGAAGGGAATATTTGAAGCCGACCGTTTCCCCATAAAATGAAGCCTCCCGAATGTGTGATCAGTATTGGGAGGGGGACGAATGCGCATCGATATCATCGACACGGACGCCGGCTTCGAGGCGATCCGCGAAAACTGGGATGCGGTGTTCATGGCCGATCCCCATGCCCGGCATTTCCTCTCCTGGGGATGGCTCAGGGATTATATGCCGCGCCGCAGGCGCTGGTTCATCCTTGCGCTGCGCGAACGGCCGGAAGGCTCGCCCTATGTGGCGTTTTTCCCGTTGCGCATCGTCACCGAACCGGACAAGAAAACCGGCCGCTTCCATGATAGCATCGTCATGGCAGGCAATGCGGCAGCGGATTACACCGGCTTCATCACCCTGCCGGACTATGAAAATCACGCCGTTGCCGGTTTCTGCTCCTATATACGCCAGCAGAACTGGACAGAACTGAAACTCGATTATCTCGCCGGCCCGCCGGAGCGTCGCGACGCAATGATCCGCGCGCTTCAGGGTCCGCTCGTCATGTTCCGCGACAACATGCCGACCAACCCCTACAACATCAACAATTGCATCTGCCCGGTGGTGGCCCTGCCGGAGACGTTCGATAGCTATCTCGACAGCCATATGAGCAGCCAGACCCGGCAAAAGCTCCGACGTTTCCTGAGAAAGGTCGAAGGCGGCGATGAATATAGCATCACCTTCGCGACGAGAGAGACGATCAGGCGGGATATGGATATCCTGTTCGATTTCTGGCGCATCCGCTGGGCGCCGCACAAGGGCAAGGAGCGTACGGAACTCCTGATCGGCGCGACACGACAAATGTTGATGGATGTCTATATCCGCGGCGATCTGGAAGTACCGGTCCTCTGGTTCGGCGACCAGCCGTTGGGGGCACTCGCCAATATCATCGACCGCCAGAAGAAGTCGGTCCTGTTCTATATCACCGGCCGCGACGAGAACTGGAAGACCCCTTCCCCCGGCCTCGTGCTGCATGGCCACTGCATCCGCCGGGCGATCGAGCAGGGTTTCAGGACCTATGATTTCCTGCGCGGCAACGAGCCTTACAAATATTTCTTCGGGCCGGAGGAGCAGAAGCTGAGCTGCACGCTGTTCCGCACCCGCTCGGGCGAAAATCTCGGCGGCACGCTTCACCCCCGCAGCATCCGTTTTGTCTACGAACAGGCGCTCAAACTCTACAAGAGCGGCCAGAAGGCGGCCGCCAATATCGCCTTCGGGCAGGTGCTTGCCGCAGCACCTGACCATCTCGGCGCGCAATTCGGGCTCGCCAATCTGTCGTTCGACCGGGGTGAATTCCGGGAGGCCGAGATCGCCTTTCTCAGCCTTCTGGCCGCTGGCCAGGAACCCGTCGTCCTGTGGCTTCGCATCGGCGAGGCCCGGCTGGCGCAGCAGTACTACCACGAGGCATCCGAGGCCTTCCGCCAGGTAACCAATCGCGCACCCTTCCACCGGGAAGCGCTTTATAAATGCGCGGTGGCGCTGATTGCCGCCGAAAGAACGGTGGAAGGCGCTGAAATCCTCGACAGGCTGCAGCATTATCATTCCGACGATGCGGCGCATCTGGAATATGCAGAAAAAGCCCGTGCAGCTCTTGCCCGGCTGGAACTGGCAAAAACAAAGGTACCGCTGCCGTCAGATATCGTCACCCTCGCTACCAAGCCGAAAACGGCGGGCAAACGCTGGCACCCGCCAAAAGTTTTGCATTAAAGGCAACGCCCTGTAAGTTGCGGCTGGAAAAACCGGCCGGACGACTTGCAAGGATTTTTGATGTTTCTGACCAACAAGGACATGCTCGATCTCGTTGAGCTTCGCCATGATCTGCACCGTCATCCGGAAATCTCCGGCGAAGAAAAGGAAACAGCGCGGCGCATCCGCACTTTCCTGAAGCAGGCGCAGCCCGACCAGCTTTTTGCGGATCTCGGCGGCCATGGTGTCGCCGCGGTTTATGACAGCGGCAAAAGCGGTCCGGCGATCCTGATCCGTTCGGAGCTCGATGCTCTGCCCATTCACGAAAAGAGTGAGGCCGAATACCGCTCCGGCACCGATGGGAAGGGCCATCTTTGTGGCCATGACGGCCATTCCACCATTCTGACGGCGCTGGCGCTCGGCCTTTCCCGGCAGCGCCCGGAGACCGGCCGCGTGATCCTTCTGTACCAGCCGGCGGAAGAAACCGGTGCGGGCGCCGCCGCCGTGCTCGCCGACCCGCGCTTCGAACACATAAAGCCGGACTACTCCTTTTCACTCCACAACCTGCCGGGCCTGCCTTTCGCCCATGTCAGCGTCGTGGAGGGACCGGTCAACTGCGCGTCGCGTGGTGTGAAAATCCGCCTTTCCGGCAAGACCGCGCATGCTTCCTCGCCCGAACACGGCATTTCCCCCATGCGGGCCATCTCTCAGCTAATGCCGGCCTTGGCCGAACTCGGCTCCGGTTTCCCGCCTGAGCCTGATTTTTCGATGGTGACGATCACCCATGCCGTTATGGGTGAAGCCGCTTTCGGCATTTCTCCGGCCGATGCGGAAATCTGGGCGACGCTGCGGACACTGACCGACGACCGGATGGAAAAACTCTGCGAGGCTGCGGAGTCATTGGCGAGAAAGGTTGCAGCCGAGCAGAAGCTGGCACTCGACATCACCTATGACGATATTTTCCTCCATTGCGAAAATGCGCCCGACGCGGTCGAGCATATCCGGCAAGCGCTGGACGAGGAGAAAATCTCCCACGGTTCGGAAGGGCTGCCCATGCGGGCTTCCGAGGATTTCGGCCGTTTTCGCGCCGTTTCGTCTTCGGCCATGTTCTTCCTCGGTGCAGGCAGGGACTACCCCAACCTGCACAATCCCGATTACGATTTTCCGGACGCGCTGGTCGGCATCGGAGCACGCATCTTCATGCGTATCATCTGCAACCTCACCGACGTGAAATAAGCGGCCACCGGCGTCACGCCGGCCTGCCTCAGCCGCCGCCCTGCGGGCCGTTACTCGGACGAGCGGCGCGCACGGCAGCCAGGCCCTTGATCCCATCCTGATTTCCGATGGCTGTCAGGCTTTCGAAAATCTGTGCCGCTTCGCCGTAACGGCGCATGGCGAGGTAGGAATAACCACGCAGCACCATCAGGTCCGTGCGCTCATCCGCCAGCCGTGCCCGCTGGTCGAGCAGGAGAAGCGTTTCGGCATAACGCTTCGACTGGAAGGCAGAAACCGCGCGGTCAGCAAGGATCGAGACCTGCAGCTCCGTCGCGCGCGGGCGGTCCATGCTCGATTTCGTCGCCGAACCGGCGGCGTGGTCCGTCAAGCCCATACGCAGATAAGCAAGGCTCTGGCCATAGGCTGCGTCGCTTTTAACTGCTGACTGACCGCCTTCAAGCGCGGCTTCGAAGGCTTTCAGCGCCTCCGCCGGCCGGTTCGTCTCCATCAGGCACCAGCCGAGATCGAGCGCCTGCTGCGGCGGCAGACGCTGCGGATCGGGATAGGCCGCGCAGGAGCGTGGGCGCGATGCGGCGCTGGCTTCCCTTTGCACCTGCACCGGTCGGCGCGCCTGCTTGCGTGCGGGTTCCGGCTGCTGGACGACAGGCGGGGCATATACCACCGCCGTCTCGGCCTGCGGCACATAGGCCGATACGGGCGCCGTCGCCTGTGGGGCAGTGGACGGCGCGGTTATGGGGGCAACCGTCTGCCCGGACTGATCCACCATGCGCGCCGTTCCCACATCGGCGATCCGCTGGGAGCGGCTTGCCCATTGCTGCTGGATGCCACGCAGACCGGCGAGATTGCGAAGATCGTGATAGCTGACGGCCATGCCGTAGGCAGACGGCTCATCATCGGGCTTCCAGCCAAGAGCCGTGCTGAACCATTGCAACGCAAGCGGGGTCTGCCGGAAGGCGAGCGAGTACCAGCCAAATTGCTGCGCGGGGGCCGCATCCTTGCGCGCCACCGTTTCGACGGCAATGCGTTGCAACACATCCGGCGGCAGCACGACCGGCGGCTGCAGCGCAAGAAGATTGGCCGTTGCGGCAAGATAGGTCGCAAGCGCATCGTCGGAAGCCATGCGCCATTTATACATGACGTCCTCGGCCTCGCGCGGCTCGTTACGGTCGATCAGCGCCAGCGCCAACCCTTGAGAGGCGGACGCGCTGTCTTCCTCTTCCCGCGCCTTGCGGAACCACTTTTCCGCCTCTGTCATGTTCTTCTGGCGGATATTGTACCAGCCGAGCAACAGGGCGTCGCTCGCAAGCTTGTCGGTTTCGGCAAGCCGCTCAAGCCGCATCACATAGGCGGAGGGAACGGTGATGCGCTCTTTTTCGCCCTCTTTCACTTTTTCCCCGGCCTTGGCTACAAACTGGCGGGCGAGATCGTTCTTCACCGGTTCGAATTCCAGTTGGCCGTCTGCGCCAGGTTTTTCCTTGGCCAGCAGATCGTCCATCATTTCCGCCGGCAGAAGCGCGGATGCCTTCTGCACCGTGGCGAGCCTGTCGCTTGCGGTGGTGCAATTGTCGAGAATGTAGAGATAGGCGTCGCGTGCCCGTCCCATCCGGTCGGTATTGGCGAAGGCGTCGGCCACCCGCCACAGAACATCGACTTCGCTGCAGGTCAGCAGGCCGGGATTGTTGGCCGCCGTATCCACCACCGTCGCATATTGCTTGAGATCGGAGGCATTGACGAGCCGCTGGCGCGCTTCGGCCAAGGTGAGCATGCCCGTCAGATTGTCGGGCGGCTGCCAGCCGGGGTCCGCCTGCTGGCGGTCGGCCACCGCCTTTCTCACCTCGGCATAACGGCCGTCGGTATAGAGCTGCCACATGGCATCGAGCCGCGGATCGCCGTTTTC
Source organism: Agrobacterium tumefaciens str. B6 (assembly GCF_001541315.1). Classification (GTDB taxonomy): domain Bacteria; phylum Pseudomonadota; class Alphaproteobacteria; order Rhizobiales; family Rhizobiaceae; genus Agrobacterium; species Agrobacterium radiobacter. The sequence continues at coordinate 167,133 of NZ_LMVK01000023.1, forward strand.
GGGAATGGCGAGAGGATCGGCCGGCGGCGTCCAGTTGGGATAAAGCGTGCGAAGACGCGCGATTTCAGCCTGAAGGCGCTGGGTATCGCCTCTCGCCGCAAAATAGCGTAGCGCGCTGAGATCGACTTCGGGCATGCTGCCCGATGTGGGCTGGGGCGTACGAGGGGCCGGTGCCTGCGCCGTCTGTGTTTGCGGTGCTTGCCCGCCGGCCTGCGTCACCGGCAAAGGATCGGTCGCCGGCACCGTTACCGGCGGTGTCGCGGGCTGAGTCACCTGCGCCATCTCGCGGTTTTTGACGAAAGCGTTGATCTGGGCCGGATTGGCTGCCGGCGAAATGCGCTGCACGGCGCGGTTATCACCGACCGCCGAGGTATGCACGTCCGAAACCCGCCCGAGAATGCTGTCGCGCCAGTGGAAGGCGGCGAGCGCAATCAGAAGCAGGATGAGAGCCGAGGTCGACAATGGCTTGTTCATCGGCATTCCCCGTTATTCCTTGCCAGAAACGACAATGCCAGAAGATGCAATGTGGAAGGATAATAAAGTGTTGGCTGAAAGTTTTTAAGTTCGGCGGGAATGGCCGCCCCCCCGCTGACGCAGCCGGCGAGCGCCGGAATGATACGATAGCCGGGATCGGACAGGACATCCTTGACCTCGCCACTCTTCAGGTCGAAGGGTCCGGCAGCGCCGCTTTCCAGCGTCATACCGGGTTTCAGACGGGAAAGCAGATCCGGCGAGCCCATCTTCGCCATTGCAAGATAAAGCGGAATACGCACCGCATTATAACCGAATTCCGGCGGAAAACCCGACGCCGGCTGCGGCTTCGTCTTCACAGACACCCAATCGGCCGGCAGTTTTCTATCGCTGAAAGCGAAGGCGCCGATCTGCGCCACGCCATCATCGGCAAGCGCTTTCCAGAGCGGCGATGGCGCGACGAGATTGAGGACCGGAAACGCCTCGAAAATCAGATAGGAAGGATTGACCACTGGCCCGTCCTCCCGGTCGCCCTCGTCAAAACCGCTGGCAGCCGGCAGAAGCAGCACCCGCCCGCCACGTTGTACCACCGTCTTCTTGAGAACGGCGGATGCGATGGCCGCGGATGCTTCGGCATAATCCTGACGGTTCCATTGCCCGGCCGCCAGCGCCAGCGCATAGGCGATCAGAATATCGCCATCCGTGGCATTGTTGATATCAGTGACATGCGGCTTGGTGCGCGGATCCCATTTCCAGGCGGAAAGCCCGTCATCACGCACCAGCAGCTCGGTACGTGTGAAACTCCAGATCAATTCGAAGTCGGACAGGTTGTCTGCAAGCACGGCAAGCCACATGCCGTAGCCCTGCCCTTCGCTGTGGCTGATATTGCCGTTGCCGGTATCGATGATACGACCACCGGAATCCAGAAATGCACCCTTATAGGTCGACCACGCTTCCGGTGAGACCGAAGCGGCGCAGCTGACCGAAATACCTGCAAACACCGCCATCACGGACACGAGGAGAATGCCGGCCAGTTTCGAGATCCCGTTCTTCATCGATGCCGCCCCATCATGCGCAGCATCGTGAAAGTGGCGAGGCCGAGGAGAGACACGAAACCGATGAATGCCAGCGAATAGGAAAGCACATTGGATGACAGCCAGTTGGCGGCAACCAGCCTCCAGTTGGAAAGGGAAAACGCCCGCGTGACGTAAAAATACGGCCGCTCCACTTCCACCGTTTCGAGCTTTTCGGCAGCGGCATCGTAGGCGGCGACACGACCCGTGACACCGCGCCAGCGGTTTTCCCGCGTCATCGCCGCCATGCCGTCAAGAAGTTCCGCTGATGTCGGTGCCGTGGCAAGCGTCCACACCCCCTGGCCGGAGGGGCTGAGTCCCTGCGCCAGCATGAAGGAGACATTGCCGGGTGGCGCATAAGGCTGCTCGGCCGCCGGCAGGAAGCGCAGCGTATCCGAGCTCAGGTCGAAATTCCGCTTCATCCACTCCTCGAGAGACGACACCTGCCCCTCCCAGACACCGCCATCCACCCGTTCCCGCCAGTCGTTGAAGAGGGTTTCGCTGCTCTGCGCGGGCGGCTGAACGCCGGTTCCCATTTTCCAGGATATCTGGCTGGACGGAACGAGATTGAACTGGCCGATCAATGCCTGCGGGAATTGCGAAATCGTTCCGACGAACAGCGCGTCGCGGTCGCCGATCACCAGCGGCGATGCGACAGTCTCGATGTTGATGGGATGCCCCGCCACGCTTGCCAGCCGGCTGATCAGCGTCGCTGCCGCAGACATGGTGTCAGTGTCAAAACGGTCGAGCGACAGTGCAACAGGAGTTCCGCCGGTCCGATAGGGCTGTCCGGCGCCCGCCATCGCGGCGAGGTCGGGCTTGCGGCCGATCTGTGCATAGTCCGGAATATGAAGTCCAGACGTGTCGAACACCGCAAACCGCGGGGTCGTGCGGGCGGGCGCGCCCGGCGCACAGGCCTGATCCTGCGCCGTCATCAGCACCGCCCCGATGGTTACCTTGTTGGGCCCCGGCTTGAAATGACGCATCGTCACATTGATCGGCAGATGCCGGAAAATGCCGCCGCCATTGGTGGAAATCGGCACGGGCGAGGCGATCTCGTCATTGACGTAGATATCGATATGGCTGCCCGGCAGTACCTGCGACGAATAGGCGGCGTCGAGCAGAAGCGACGCCTCACCATAGGCCGAGGCATAAAAATCGGCGGGCATGCCCACGTAAAACTCATTGCGGAAACGCCGGCCGCCAAATTCGGTGCTTTCGAGGCCAAGTTCGGAAAGCGCGATACGGCGGTCCGACATCACAAGCGGCACATCGGGCGCATGCCAGCTGCGGGTCGAAAAGGTCGTTCTCTGCGCCCCGGGCGTACGCGATATCGAGGAAAACAGCGTCTCTATTGCCGCCTGAACCGCCTGCGGGGTGGGGCCGCTGACGAAAAGCGGCGAAAGACCACCAGGTGCTGCGGCGCCAAAGCCGGCAAAGGCGCCCGCCGACGCCTCGGGCGGCAGCGTACCGACTATCCCGGCAATCTCACGGGCGGTTCCGACGAGGACCGTCAGCGTGCCTGCCTTGCGTTCTGTGGAAGGCGCGGCCACGAAACGGATCGCCTGGTTCGGCATCTGGGTTCTGAGCGCCAGCGCCTGTGAAAGACGCAGGAGAGAATCCGCAAACGCCGGATTGCCCAGTGCCGGCGCGACAATCTCGATCGACGTCATCGCCTTGCCATCCGGCCCCGTTGCCTGAATATCGTCGATATTGGCAAAGCTTCCTGCGACATCGGCATTAAAGCCGATATAGGTGCTCGCAGGGTCGACATCGGTCCACAGATCATAGGTGGACTGGATCGTGCAATCGGTTCTGTGGCGTTGCTGCACGCCCAGTCTCACGACATTTGAACCAACCTGCAGGACGCCGGGCGGAATCTTCAAGGAGACATTGCCCTCGCTGTCGGGCGCTTCGATACGCGCCGGATCCAGTGGGACATTGTTCAGACTGACCTGAAAATTCGAGCTTTCCGGCGCGACCACAATGGCGTTCTGATAGCCGATATTGAGCGAAACGGCGGCATTCACCTGCTCCGGCGTCAGATAAACGCTCCATTGCCGGCGGTCGATCTCACCGGAAAGGCTGAGCTTTTCATAGGGCAGAATGTATCGGCGGCGGCTGTCGGCGCTGAGCGGCAAGGCCTGCGCCGGAACCGGCCTTGCGCCTTCCTGACGCGGAGGAGCCGAAACCGGCGGCGGCAACGGAACGGCTGGGCGTTGTTGCTGCTGCGGCGCGGGCTGAACCGAAAAGGGCGGCGTGGCGGATGGCTGAGACGGCGTTGGGGCCGGCTTCTGGGCAGGAGGCTGCTGGCGCGGTACGGCAGGCGGAATGGTGGACGGCGGTACGGGTGTCGGAGCAGTTTGGGCGGGCCGTTCCGGCGACATGTCGAAGGGGGAGGACTGCGCCATCGCGCCCGTCGCAACGGCCCCCCATACCAGCACTGCCAGAGAATCCCGGATGGATTTACGGCCGGTCATTTTACGGCTCCGACAGGTTTGGCGTCTTTGGGAGCGGGCCGAAGCGTCCGGACCAGATAATAGAGGCCACGCTGCGTCTGGAAGAGCGAGATGGCCAGGAAGATCGCCGTGCCGCGGATAAGGCCGGGGTTCTTGCGGCGCACCCGCTGAAACTCGCTCCACTGTTCCGAATTGGCGAAAATCAGGTCCGCGATCAGGCGGTGATCGACGGCGCGCTGCGGCGAGAAGGTGCAACCGATCGAGACGAAACCCTCGCCCTTGACCGTCCGCACCACGTTGACAGGCATGGTTTCCGGCACACCCTCACTATGCGGCTTGACCTTCACGATGGCCGTCGCGCCTTTTTCGATATTCGTCGCGCTATCGAAGAGATTGATCAGCAGCCCGTGCACCGACACGTTATCGATGGACGCTGGCACCCAGGCGTCGCTGCCCTCAAGCTTGACCTCGCAACGCCGTTTGACCGTGATGCGCCGCGATGCCGACTTGTCGCCGCGCTCGGAAACGACACCGAGCGCGCAGCCCGCAAAGATGAGGTTGAGCAGGTTCCAGCCGCCAACCACGAGCGTGACATCCGCCTTGTAGGGTTCGCTGTAGATGCGCCATACGGCAAAGGCCATCGCCACCACCAGTAGCGCGAAAATGACGAAGAACGGCCGGCTGATTTCCGAAAGCCGCGCCTCGGCAATGGATTCATCTTTCGCCGTCACCTTGAAGGTGGGCTTGCCGGGGTTGAAGATCACCGAAACCACGGCGGGCAGAAGGTGAACCGTCTGCACATATTCGTAAAGCTCAGAAATCCACGGCCAGCGGAAGCTGCCATAGAGATAGTTCTGCATCATCAGGTTCACGAGCATATAGGCCGCCGTATAGGCCAGGAACTCGCCGCCCGAGGCCACGAAAATCTGCAGGTCGAAGAACAGGTAGAAGAGCGGCGCGAACAGGAAGATCGTGCGCGGAAACGGAAACAACCAGAACAGCGTCGATGACATATAGCAGAGACGCTGCGTAAACGAGAGACCGCGCCGGAACAGCGGCTGGCGGAAGATCAGGATCTGCATCATGCCCTGCGCCCAGCGGCTGCGCTGGCCGATGAAGCTTGCGAAGGTGGCGGGTTGCAGGCCGGCGATCAGCGGCTTGTCGACATAGATGCTGTTCCAGCCGCGCGAATGCAGCGCGAGCGCCGTTTCGCAATCTTCCGTGATGCTGACGCCGCTGAAACCTTCCGTATCCTGCAGCGCCTCGCGCCGCAGCACGGCGGCGGAACCGCAGAAGAAAGCGCCGTTCCATTTGTCGAGACCGCGCTGGATGATGCCGTAGAACATCTCGTTTTCGCTCGGCATCGTCTCGAAGGTGCGCAGGTTGCGCTCGATTGGATCGGGATTGACGAAGAAATGCGGCGTCTGCACCAGGAAAAGCCGGGGGTCCTCTTCGAAATATCCCACCGTCTCCAGCAGGAAGTCGCGGGCGGGTGCGTGGTCGGCGTCGAACACGGTCACAAGCTCGCCGGTCGAATGGGCAAGACCGTTATTGAGATTTCCGGCCTTGGCATGGACGTTGCGCTCGCGCGTCAGGTAACGCACGTCGAGATCTTCACAGAGCTTCTTCAACTCTTCATGGCGGCGCTGCGCCGCCTGCGCCTCGACAATATTGCTGGCATTGCGCTTCTGCACCGACCCGCCGTCGTCCAGCAGCCATACGGTGAAACGGTCAGAGGGATAGTCCATGTTCTTGGCCGCCGCCAGCGTATTGGCGAGAAGTTCAGCATCCTCGTTGTAGCTCGGAACGAAGACATCGACCGTCGGCCGGTAATCGGGCGAACCGGGCCGCGTCTTGCGCGACGGCAGCGGCATCGACACGATGACAAGGCTGAGGCCCAGCATCACGACGCTGTACATCTCCGCCAGATAAAGCAGAAAACCGGGGATGAAGTTTTCGAGCTGGTTGACGGGCGGCAGCGTGCTCGTGGTACGCCAGTAGACATAACGCAGAACGATGGCGGTGCCGAAACCGAGCGCGACCAGGCGCCACGCGCCCTGCCCGTTGAAGCTCTTGATCGTTGCCAGAAGGATGAGCGAGATCGCGGTCGCCACCAGATGCGTCTGCAGGCTGACCGGCATCGTGACGATGGCCAGAACGCAAAGCGACACAAGCAACCAGACAATGACTGTGATGGCCTTGTTCATCCAGAAACTTTCCGTTCTCGTCCCCATCCGGAATTTCGGCCCGGAAATTTTGCGATATGCGCCTCGGCGCTTCCTTCTCCGCTGGTTCCGACGATCACCTGCATCCTGGTGACGCTCCCGAACCGGACAGACAAGCTGGCGAGGGAATGGACACCTGCGGCACCTGCGACGGTTGCCGGCTGCTTTCCACCGGCCCGCCATCCATCCGCCTGCCCGCCACCGAAGGTCGAACAGGCTGGACCGGCGAACCCGCCGATGTTGGCGATGGGATATTGACTGCAGCAACGGGTGGCAGCGGCTGTGGTTCCGGCTGCGCGGGTATGACGGCCGCCACGCGGCGGACTGGCCGGACGGGCACACTGGCGGTCACTTCGCCGCCCGGCCGCATCGGCACATCCTCCGCCTTCATGGGATAGACCGGGCTTCCGGGTCGCCCGAGGTTCTGATCGACGGCCCGCGGCGTGCCGTAGGGGTTCCAGCTTGGCGAGGCATAGGTGCCGGTAATGGTGTAATTATACATGACCGCCAGCAGCCGCTCGACGCTTGCGCCCGATTGGCAAAGGCGCAGCCGCACCTTGATGCGTCCGAGATTGCGGAAATCCTGCCGCATGCTTTCCGGCGAGCGTATGTCCTGCCAGCCATAAAGGCAGCTATCGTCGCCGCGGCCGTGGCCGGCGGCATAGGAAAACGCACCATAACCGTTCTGCAGGTAATTTGCCGACATGGCTATGTTTTCGCCCGGAAACTCGGCGCGGATTTCCCGCGCGACGGAAGATGCCCGGAAACCGGAAAAAGCCAGGGCGTCGCCACCGGTATCGCCGGCCTGTTGCGGGCCGAAAAACTCCGCCTTGATGTAGTTCTGCCCGGGGGTCGCCGCCTCAGAGCGCAAAATGACCTGCTGCGCCACGGCGTTGGAATAGGTTCGGTTGACCACGGTGACGATTTCGGGACCGCCGGGAGGGGGGAAAACCAGCGCCTCGGAAGGAGATGCCATCTGCGCGCCGCCGAACGACCGAACGCCCGCGGGAGTATTGCAGCCCGAAAGAACCGCAACGGAGAACAGCAATGAAGTATAGGCAGAAAATTTCACTGCCTTGCGCCCCTTTGTTTCCCCAACGCCGCCCAGGTTAAAAGGAGACCGAATCACTAATGACCAGACCATTGCTACGAAATACGTGAGGACTACGAATAAGCAATCTCAAATTTGCGTTGTAATTTCTGACACTTTATGACTCGCGAATCGCCGTTGCGGCCCTCATCTCCCACGAAAGAAGGGGAACTAATGACGCCGCCAGGGGCTGGCGTCCTGTCAGGCCGATAATTTTACGGTTGCAGCGCAATATGTCCCATGGTCTACTTGCGTCTATTATTACGTATTTTTATTGGTCAAATTTTTAATTCAACTGTAAAAACAGAGAGTTACCATATGACAGTGCAATTTCCGAGCATCGCGCAGACGCTTGCCGAAGAGATCGGAACATTGCGCAAATGGCTGGATAAAGACGCCCTGCCCCTGTGGTGGGAGGCGGGTTCGGCCCGCCCGGATGGCGGCTTTTACGCGCGTCTCGGCCAGGATGCGAAGCCGGTTTTTTCCGCTGACCGCCGCGCCCGCGTGCAGCCGCGTCAGGCCTATTGTTTTGCCGCCGCCGGCCAGCACGGATGGCAGGGGCCGTGGAAAGATGCGCTCCTGCACGGTCTCTTCTGGTTCGAGAAGGTTTATCGCCTTGAAAACGGCCTTTACGGCAACCTTGCCGACCAGACCGGCAGGCTGATCGACCCCTCCTTCGATCTTTACAATCAGGCCTTTGCGCTTTTCGCCGCCGCACAGACGGCCGCCAGCCTTCCCGAGCGCAGGGACGAGATGCGCGGCCGGGCGCTCGATATTCTTGCCATCCTCGAGCGCGACTACAGACATCCCATTGCGGGCTTCGAGGAAGAAAACCCGCCGCGCGCACCGCTCTGCTCCAATCCGCATATGCATCTTTTCGAGGCGATGTTGGCCTGGGAGCAGCAGGACCCGCAAGGCCCATGGTCGGCGCTTGCCGATGAGATTGCCGGTCTGGCGCTAACCCGCTTCATCGATAGCGGCAATGGCGGGCTGCGCGAGTTCTTCGCCCATGACTGGACACCCCACGACAGCGACAAGGGCCGGATCATGGAGCCGGGCCACCAGTTCGAATGGGCATGGCTTCTGGTGCGCTGGGGCAGCCTGCGCGGAAACGATGAAGCGATCGACAAGGCAAAACGCCTGTTCCAGATCGGCGAAGAGCACGGCATCTGCCCGCGCCGCAAGGTGGCGGTGATGAGCCTCTACGACGATTTTTCGGTGCATGACGGGCTGGCGCGGTTATGGCCGCAGACGGAATGGCTGAAGGCTTCGGTGCGGCTGGCGAGCGTCACGAACGGCGAGGAACGGCAGCGTTACCTTGCCTCCGGTCTCAGCGCCATCGGCGCGCTGCAGCCTTTCCTCGACACGCCGGTCAAGGGTCTCTGGTTCGACAAATGGCCGGCCGACAGGCCGATGCTCGACGAGCCGGCGCCGGCAAGCACCTTTTATCACATCGTCTGCGCCATCTATGAGGCCGAGGCCGTGCTGGCGACGGCTAACTAGCATCGGACCACCGGACGAGCGACATCGCCGCTCGCCGGTTTTCGACGTCGATCAGGCCTTGGCCGGGCGCACGACGCGCCAGTCCGGTCTGCCGAGATTGTGCGGCCAGGAATGAACATCCTTGTCGTTGAAATAGACGACCTCTTCCAGCTTTGGAAAATCCGCCTGTTTCAGCGTCACGTCGTTCATCCACGGACGAACATAGGAATCGCCGCCTTCATAACCCAGTTCGGCAACCCAGACCGGCTTGTTGAAGGTTTCGACAAGTCCATAGCCCTTGCGCAGCAGATCGGTGAAGGTCTTCGGTCCGCCATATTCGATCTTGTCGTACTCCTCGAGACCGAAGACCGAAAGGCCGACCAGATCGGCGTAACTATCACCGGGGTAGTAGGCCTGCAGACCCTCCAGACCTTTCGGTGACCACATCACCTTGACGCTGGGAACCGCCTTGCGGGTCATGTCCACCATGCGTTTATACGCCGTGATGTAATCACGCGGGTTCCAGCCCGACCACGAGAAGCGGCCGGACGTGTCTTCCATTTCCTGCCCCCAGCGCAGGATCAGCGGGCTTTTCATCGCCGACATGCGCGCGGCGATCGCCTGCATGTTCTGGTCATAGTCACCTCTCATCACCTTGCGGCGCAACTCGTCGGAGGTGAGCCGCCAGTTAACGTCCCAGGACCAGGGTTCGACCGTGATCAACACGTTGCGCTTGCGCTCCAGAGCGTAGGCATCCGCAAGTGCAAGACTGTCGAGATCCACGTCTTCCCAGGGCAGGAACAGATGTTCCGACGCCACCCCGGTCTGGGCCGTGAAATCGCCGTGCGGATCGTAGGCACCGAAACGGATACCGTCCGCATGCAATGTCGGTCTTTTGTCGGCAAGTGTCTTCATGCCCGTCGACGTCATGGGGGCGACACCCTGTGCGTCGAGCTTGAGCACCGGATACATACCGGCGGTAAAGGCTGCGGCGGCACCACCTGCGAACAGAAGTTTTCTTCTTGTTATCTGCATGACACCTTACTCCCTACCTTGTTGCCGTCATCGCCTTGTCGTAAGCGGCGATCTGCGGCGTGACATCGTCCTTGCGGACGAGTTTGAGGAACTCATCGCCAGGGCGCGGTGGGTTGTGCCGGAACACGTACCATGGCCCGCCCTGCTTGCGCTGGTAGAGCACCTTGCCAATGCGGCCATGGTCGAAGCAGGTATCGGCCTTGCCGTTTCCTGCCGCGCTTTTCCAGGTGGCGCGCATGCACAGGGTGCCATTGGCATCGACGGTCCAGCGGCCTTCACCGATGGACTTCTTGCCCTTTTCTTCCGTTGCGGCGACGAATTTGCGGCCATCGGCAATGAAGCGTCCGCCGCCCGTTTCCCATTTCCAGGTCTTGTCGAAGTACATGTCCACGACTTCGCTGGTTCTGAGCGGTTTCGGCGTCTTCGTGCCGCCTGCAGCGTGGACGGCGCTTGGCACGACCACCGCAAGACAGAGTACGAAAGCGGAGAATCCGCATTTGCTTATTGTTGTTTTCATCACAGCCTCCTCCTTCATTGTCCGACCCTATTGTCGGCCAGCATGATCTCTCCGGTTGTCACCGCCGGCGGCGGCACCACCATGGGTTCCGCCTGCATTTCCTGCGGTCCACGCAGTCCCGGCACGGCGATGCGCAGTTTCAGACGTACCGATCTGGCACCCTCCACGCCCGCGCCGGCGACCGTGAACCGCGTTTCAGTGAAACTGACATAGGGTTGCCCGTGCGACAGGGCTTCCAGCCCGCCGATCGCATGGGAGCTGAGTTCTGCGGCACTCCCCGCCACCAGCAGCAGCGAACAGGCAGCAGCGGTCGCTCCCCCACGCAATGCCGGCAGCCTTGGCACCCCGTTTTCCATCGCATGGCGGATGAGCAGAAACACCGAAAGGCCCGCATAGATCGCCACATTGAGGGCGGCGAAGACGAAGAAGCCCTCCGCCCCGTTTTCACGCGGCGCCAGAACCATGGCCACAAGGCTGAGCGCTGCCAGAAGAATGTAAGGCGCGACTACCCTCAGCGGCAGCGGCGGTTTTGCCTGCGTGCCCTTCGGTGTGATGCGGAAATCGACGAAATCGCCACGGATCGTGTCGCGTATTGCCGCCAACACACCCATCAGCGACCAGGGCCAGCGCAGGAACAGAAACACTATAGCTTCCCAGCTGAAGAGCTTCGCATCATGCGGACGGAATGCGCCCGTGGCACGCCAGAAGAACGCAAAGACGATCATGATCAGCGAAACCGGCAGGAAATGCGCCAGGAACGCCGGATAGGACGCGTTGACCAGCACATCACCGCGCATCAGCGCAACGGCGGGAAGCACGAACATCAGCGCCATGAAGCCGGAAAACAGGGGATACCAGAGCTGCGAAAACAGGAACTGGAACTTCAGCCGCGGCGACAGCTTCGGCACATAGTGCCGCGAATATTGCAGCAGAATGGTCATAAGGCTACGCGACCACTGAAACTCCTGCACGATGAGATCGGCAAACGTCACCGGTCCGTCGCCATGGGCGATGGCGTTGACGGCGTGAACACCGCGCCAGCCTCCGGCATTCATCAGAAGCGTGGTGGAATGATCCTCGGCAAGCTCCGGCCCCAGGCCGCCCACTTCACGCAGGGCCTTCGTGCGCACGGCGTAGTGCGAGCCGATGCAGAGCGGCGCCCAACCATTATTGTAACCCAGCTGCAGCGCGCCATGCAGGCTCGCCTCGGCATATAGCCTGCCGCGCGCCGCCCAGCTTTCACCGGCATTGGCATCGCAAATGCTCGGGGCCGAAACATATCCCACCTTCGGATCAGCAAAGGGACGGATGATCTCGCTCAGATAATCCGGTTCCGGCACATGATCCGCATCGAACTGCGCGACGAAATCATAACGCCCATACCCGTAATGGTCGTAGAAATAGGCAAGATTGCCCTCCTTGCAGCGCGTGCGCCGAGGCCAGCTCTTGCGATGATACTCGGCGACACCCTGTCGGGTGGAAACGAAAACGCCGTGCGCGCCACACCATTTCAGCGTTTCCGCATCCGGAGCCTCATCGGCAAGCCACACGTCGAACTCCAGGCCCTTCTGCTCCAGCATCGCGAGCAGCGTCTTCTTCACCACAGCGAAAGGTTCCGACGGCGCCTTGGTGACGACCATCGCCACCCTGCCCCGTGGCAGAGGGGAGCGCCGGTCGACGACCCTTGCGTTGAGAAAGATGAAGATGAAATAGGACGGCAGAAGCGTGATCCACGCGAGCGTGATCGTGACGACGGTATAATAGGGCCAGTCGATGACGCGATCGCGATCAAGCCACCAGATCCAGAAATAGGCGAGCGTCACCATCCATCCGCCGATGCCGAGAAGATAGGCCATGCGGTTCCAGCCGGCAAAGACCGGCAGCATCCGCAGATCGCTGGTGACTGCGACGGCGCGGGCCGAGGGAACGGAAGGGGTTGAACGCGCTTTCATGACCGCACCTCCAGTCCGAAACCGGGACCGGCCGTCCGGATGATGGTATCGATATCCGAACGCTTCGGGATAAAGCCGAGCATCTCTTCCGCACGCTTTATATCCGCAAACAGGGCTGGCGGATCGCCGGCACGCCTCGCACCGAAATGAACCGGCACTTCCTGCCCCGTCACGCGGTGGATCGCCCGGATGATGTCACCGACGGATGTGCCGTGACCGGAGCCGAGATTGACGCGCAACGTCTCGCCACCCTCGGCAAGATAGTTGACGGCGGCGACATGGGCATCGGCCAGGTCGCTGACATGGATATAATCGCGAATGCAGGTGCCGTCGCTGGTGTCGTAATCCGCCCCGAAGACATCCAGTTGCGGCAGCCGTGCGGCAGCCGCCATCAGCGCCCGCGGGATCAGATGGGTTTCAGGCTCATGCCGTTCGTAAAGCTCACCGTCCGGATCGGCACCGGCGGCATTGAAGTAACGCAGGGCAACGAACCGCAGACCATAGGCCGCAGCATAATCATCAAGCGCCATTTCGAATATCAGCTTGGTGCGCCCGTAAGGGTTGACCGGCATTTGTGCCGTTTCCTCGCGGATCGGCAATTGCGGCGGAACGCCATAGGTGGCGCAGCTGGAAGAAAACACCAGCCCGCCGATATTCTGGTCGAGACAGGCATCCAGGAGCGCCAGGCTGCCGCCGACATTGTTGCGGTAATATTTGCGCGGATCTTCGACGGATTCGCCGACATAGGCATTGGCGGCGCAATGAATGACGAAGGCCGGCGAGAATTCCCTGAGCGTGGCCTTCAGGAGACCACGATCCAGAATATCCCCCTCGATGAAGGGACCCCAGCGGACAGAATCCGCGTGACCCGTCGAGAGATTGTCATAAGCGATGGGCTTGAAGCCGGATTGGGCCAGCGCCTTGCAGATGTGGCTGCCTATGAATCCGGCCCCGCCCGTGACGAGGATTGTGCGGGGCATCTCATACGGCCTCCGCTACAGTCTTGCCTGCCAGCAGTGCATCGAAATAGACGATGGTTTTTTCCAGGCCGATTTCGAGCGGCACGCGCGGCTGCCATCTCAACAGTTCCTTTGCCCGCGAAATATCGGGGCGACGCTGCTGCGGATCATCGATCGCGGCGGGCAGATGCACGATGCGCGACCGGGAACCCGTCATGCGGATGACGATATCGGCGAGCTGCCGCACCGGAATTTCCGTCGGGTTGCCGAGATTGATCGGCCCGGTGCAATCCTTCGGCTTGGCCGAGAAGCGCAGGAAACCGTCGATCAGGTCATCGACATAGCAGAAGGAACGGGTCTGGCTGCCATCGCCGTAAATGGTGATGTCAGCGCCCTTCAACGCCTGGACGATGAAGTTCGAAACCACACGTCCGTCATCCGGGCGCATACGCGGCCCATAGGTGTTGAAGATGCGTCCCACCTTGATATCGACACCGAAGCTACGGTGATAATCGAAAAACAGCGTTTCGGCGCTGCGTTTCCCTTCATCGTAACAAGCTCGCGGCCCGATTGTATTTACATTGCCGAAATAGGTTTCCGGCTGCGGATTGACGTGCGGATCGCCGTAGACTTCCGAGGTCGACGACTGCACTACGGTTGCACCGCATCTGCGCGCTACCTCGAGCACGTTGACGGCGCCAAGCACATTGGTGAGCAGCGTGCCGACGGGATCGCGCTGATAATCTGGCGGTGAGGCCGGTGAGGCGAAGTTGAAGATCAGCGAGACATCGATGTCATAGGGTTTGCGCACATCGTGTTCGACTAGCAAAAAACGCTTATTGTCCCGCAAATGCGCCACATTCGCAGTGCGCCCGGTCGAGAGATCGTCGAGACAGATCACCTCGTGACCGCAACTCAGCAGGCGTTCGCAAAGATGGGAACCGAGAAAACCGGCGCCGCCATTGACGAGAACACGTTGGCCAGGCCTCCACTCGGAGTAGATGGTGACGCCGTTGTCATTTTCGTTGGGAACGAAATTACGCATTACACACTCCTCCCCATGATGAATCAGCGCAGCTGATTCAACTAAACTGGATCAAACTCCCGATTGTACGATATCTTGAATATCACCTTCCGGTTTTTACTTATTCTGGATGTTTTAATATTTCGATTCGATAAATTTCAACTTTCATGATAGGCGTGGCAGAAAACTGGTCAACTTAATTTCATCAAAATATTACAATTGATTACCCAAAATTACTCAAAATATCCTCTTGATTTAATACTTTTTAACTACGCCTCCATTATGCCTTTCTTATTGAGCATTAGCGCAAGCTTCGCTCAACCAGTCGGGGCTATCCTGGTTTTGTAAGGCTCGGTCCACCGGGAACAAAACCGCCCGGCGAGATGCGACAGACAGTCGATTTCAGGGGACACACATGATGAATGAAATGCCTTATTCCCATGGCGGCAAAGCAGCCCGCCATTGTCGTTTTGCGCTTGTTGCCGCAGCACTTGTAACTTTCACTTTCGCGACGGCTTCATGCTCAGTGGTCGAAGACGCCGTTCTCATCAAGACCGCGTCGGCCAATACCGCCACGATCAACAGCCGGGTTGCTCCGGCGAAGGCGTCCTACGGTTATCAAAAAACCGGCAACGCAGCCGTTACGCTTGTTGCCGATGCCTCGGGCACACCCGCGGCATCGCGGCAGTCCTATTCGGGTTCTTCTCCCTATATCTGCTCACCGAGCGGATTCGGGCAGAAATCCCGCTGCTTCCTGAGGCCCTGAGCCTCCTGGAGAGAAACCGGAGGGAACTGGCGTCCGGACGGCTCTAGCCGCCCCGACGCTCAGTTCTTCCAGCCGCCGGAGAAGGTCGTGTCTTCGTCTTTGTTGAAGAAGCGCGACGCCGCCTCCGTGCGGTTGCGCACGTTCATTTTCTTATAGATATTGCGAACGTGAACCTTGACAGTGTTCTCGGACAGATGCAGCCGATCAGCGATGATCTTGTTTTGCGTCCCCTTGCAAAGCAGGTCGAGGATTTGCACCTCGCGCGTCGTCAGCGCGGCCACGTCACCCCTGCTCGCAGCAAGGGCATCGGCGCGGTTGGCGATCACGGCATTGCTTTGAACGCTCTTGCCGTTGATGGAAGGCGAATAGGGCGTGAGCTTGCCCAGAAGAGCTGCGGGAAAATGTTCCCCGCCCTTCATAAGCAGATCGACGGCCGCCATAAAGACATCGAGCCTGAGATTGAGCGGCAGCACGCCATCAATGACGCGCATTCCCACCAGCCTTTTCAGCGGCTCTTCGAATTTGTCGATGGTTTCGACGACGAGCGCGATCGGCGCATCGGGATGCTTTTCCCGAACCTCCGAAAGAACGGCATGAAGGCGCTCACCGGACATCCGGTAAGGCAAAACCAACCGCACATTGTTACCGTAATCGTCCTCGATCCCCCCTGACGAGGTTATACTCACCACCGCGAATGTAGGGAACTTTTTGCCCAGCGCCTCCATGAGGCACTCGGAAAACAGGTCCGGATCCGCGATGACCAATAAAGTTCCATTTATAGGAGCAACGGCGTTTTTTTGTTTTGCCGCATAATCTGAAGTTCCCATGAACATTGACGCCTCCCTAAAGCGCTTACGCATTACGTTCTTTTGGTTGTGCAGTCTGTTGTCCGCCGGGTATCTTTCTCCCTCGATCTTTAGGGACGATTCCCCGCCTCAGGTCATGTCAATTATTATTAATCACCCGTTAATTAACACACGCTAATACGAAAAGCTTTGTAAATAAATGGCCCAAACGGGTTATTTTTTACAATTGACATACAAAATTGGTTACGCAGAGATAGAATCACTCATCCGGTAACCGCCGCAAAAACAAACACGTCGGAAAAGCTTTCGCTGTGGTTTTGCAATCCGGGAAAATATAACTTTTAGTTGATGTCACTTTACATAGCTCACCGGCGAAGGCCCCCCGGAGCTGTGCCTTTTCGGGATAATGGCCTTTTCCCACCGAAATAAACCATGTTTTTCGAAAAGCAGTGTTTCTCCCGGCGCTGCGGCATTTTTCTATGGCCAAACCGGCAAACGGACCGCCGGCCCACCACTCGTGACATATATATTCGGGATAAGCGCCGATGTGTTTAGCCCGAATTGATATCTAGGAAGCGCAATTTTTCTGCGGCACAGTCTGACCGTCGCTGAACGGCGGCCGATGGAAAGACACC
Organism: Agrobacterium tumefaciens str. B6; assembly: GCF_001541315.1. GTDB lineage: Bacteria > Pseudomonadota > Alphaproteobacteria > Rhizobiales > Rhizobiaceae > Agrobacterium > Agrobacterium radiobacter. Next base: position 183,627 of record NZ_LMVK01000023.1, read on the forward strand.
TCCGGCCTTGACGTGTGTTTGAAAACGCCGGTTCCTTTTCAAGAAATATGCCAAGCGAAAAAGACGAAGCCACCGCGCTCCCCATCGGAGCGAGGAACGGATTTGTGCGCCGTTTTACCGAGTAGCGCACAAGGGCTGAACGAAAAGAGCCCGGTCACGGGTCAATACCGAACCGCAGATGATGCGTACCGAGTGCATCTGCAAAACCTCAATCTTAATGCTACCCGGAGCAAGCGCGAAAAAATCCCGTTTGAGATGAGAGGGATTTCGAAAGCTGCTCCGAGCTTTTCGGAGGAAATCGAAATGGGTTATAATCCAAAGTCCGGCGACGATATCACCAAGATCGGCGCGCTTTCCGATGGTTTTGCCAACACGGCGACCAACGACGCCAAGGTGGAAGACAGCAACGTCGGTACCGCAAACGGTGAAAACCGCAACAACGACAACAGCGACAACAGCACCAATGTGGATGTTGACGCCAAGGTCGATGTTTCCGCCAATAACGGTGACAATCGCGACAACGACTATGACTGGAGCTATGACAGCAAGTCCTATAGCGACAACGACACGAGCACCAAGACGAGCACCGAAACCAACACCGATATCAAGGTCGACTACGACTGGAGCTATGAAAGCAAGTCGTACAGCGACAACGACACCAATGTGAAGACCATTACGGATACGGACACGAAGACGTCCAACTATTCCGACAACGACACCTCCACCAAGACCACAACGACCTCCGACAGCTTCAACTCCGCTGACAGTTTCTACAAGTCGGATGACGACTTCGGCAACATCACGGGCGTCAAGGATGTCGGCAATCTCGGCATCGCCGGCGGAGACCTCACCTTCAACCTCGGTGACGACTTCTCCTTCACGCTGGACGTTGACAACATCCTCAACGGCTCGCTCAATGGCGACGGCAACGACACCGGCTTCAGCATGGTGCAGGCCAACCACCTGGCAGATCAGGATGAGGCCTATGACATCAAGATGCAGAATGGCGGTGCGGAAAACCATCTGAGCGCCAATGCCGGTGACGCCTTCGGCGCCGAAGGCATCGACGGCAAGGGATGGGACCTCAAGGCCGGCGACGACGCCGCAGGTACCAGCACTGCAGATGCATCGGCAATCCTTGCAAATTCCGGCTTCCATCTGGAACTGGTGCAGGGTGCCAACATGCTCTCCAACGCAGTTGACGCCACGATCACAGGCGGTAACTCGCATGTTTCTGACGTCGGTGAGGATCACTCCTGATACCCACCTCTTGACGAAAAGAGCTGCACCGGCACCCGCCGGTGCAGTTCGCGGTTGAAGGACCGGGTTTGCGTAAAACGAAGCACCGCCTCTGAGACGTGTGCCATGCGCAGCCCCAGGCTCTGCCGCGATGATCAGGGAGGGACCTCCAATGCATATCGACAAGATTTCGGACATGATTGCGCATTTCATCGGCCTGTTCGACACGGTGATCGAGGATGCGCGTCTGAGAACCAACTATAGCGAGGGCCCGGCACGTTCTGATCCGGACCGCCTGCCGGACGATGAAGCGGCAAAGCTGCTCGACAAGAACTACGACGTGCCGCTGCAGGACTACGACCCCGGCGTCAAATACAGCGCCGGCTATTATGATTTTGACTATATCCGACCGCATTTCGCCCGCGCTGTCGAATACGACATGCAGCAGCTTGCAAATGCCATTCCGGTCGATATTTCCGCCGCACATTTCCGCTTCCCGGGCCGCCTTTCCTTTGAGGAAGAATATGAACTGGTGGTTCACCCCGGCCCCGGCTCGGTCATCGCGCATGTAGCGCAGGTCAATATTCTTCAGGACGACGACTATCTGAACATGACTGATGGCCCCTATGTGTGGCGCGACACCAGCTTCGTGACAGAGCGTACCGTCGAGTTCTACAATGAAGCAGCTATCTTTACGCCTTTTTCCGTTTTCCAGCGCACCGATAGTTACGATGCGCTGCAGGCGCTCGCCAAATCCGCACACGACTATATCGACCATGCCCGTGAAAACGATGTCACCTCTCTTGGCACCGGTGCGGACCAGGATTTCGTTCTGGCCGGCAACGATATCGACGGTCTTTACGTCAATGGCTCGACAGCCAGCGAAAAGCCGATGCTTGATGACTACATGCCCGATCGCGGTATCGCCAAGCCGCCGGAAGAGCCGGAAAAGAGCGATGTTTCGCTGCATGAGGATAGCCCGGCCGGCAACAGCCTTGATGTCGCCGCAGGCGCCAACGTCGTCGCCAACATCGCTACTCTGGTCAATACAGGCGTCATGACTTCGGTGACCGCCGTCATGGGCGATTATCATCAGATCGACGCCATCACCCAGGCCTATATCTATAGCGACCGGGACGAGATCGACTCCGTGTTCACACACTCGGAAGATCAGGCGGCGACGGTTGCCTTCAACATCGCCAGCTTCGAGCGCACCATCTATCCCGGCGCGGAAAACGCCGCAGCGGACAGCCAGGAAACGGGCGCCCCCCCAATATTCCCCACCGCCTGGCGTGTCAGCGTGCTGGAAGGCGACGTTTCCTTCGTGCACTGGATCGAGCAATACCAGTTCGTCAGCGACAACGACACGATGACGATAACCACCTCGGGCGCTACCGTCAGTCTGCTGACGGGCGGCAACGCCGCGCTCAACATTGCGAATTTCCTCGGCATCGGCATGCAATACGACCTGATCATCGTCGGCGGCAATGTGCTGGACATGAACCTGATCAGCCAGATCGCCGTGCTTTACGACAATGACTGGGCGCGCGCCAATCCCGATGCGCCTGATGGCGCCACCATCCAGTCCGGCAACAACCTTCTGTGGAACGATGCCGCCATTCACAATGTTGGCAGCAACGACCGTTTTGAAACCATGCCTGACTACATGACGCAGACGGTCAACGCGATCAACGCGCGCGACCCCAACATGCCGGATGCGCTGGCTCATGACGTCAATTTCGCCGGCTATGAGGGGTTGAACGTCCTCTATATCACCGGCAATCTTTATGATGTCAGCATCATCAAGCAGGTGAGCGTGCTGGGCGATTCCGACGACGTGACGCAGGCAGCCGCCAAGGTTCTCGAAAACAACGATGACGCCACCGTCCACATCGATACCGGCAGCAACGCCGTCGTCAATCTGGCGCAGATCGTCGATTACGACAGCTTTGGCTCCACCACCTATGTCGCCGGCGGCGTTTATTCCGATGCCATCCTTATTCAGGGCGGCATCATCGAAAACGACACGTCGCAACCCCAGCAGGGTCAGCTGGCAAACGAGGTCATCGCCTTTCTTCACGACGATCCCGCCACCATCGAAAACGAATCCGATGGCGTCATCAATGCCGGTCACGACCTGTCATGGTCGAACGGACATTCGGCCGACGTCATGCAGGCGGTGACCGCGTAGATTTGGCTGACGGGGCGACAATCGCGTCCCGTCACGGCCGAACCGCAAACACCGTGAGATCACCGAGGGGACCGATAAAAAATGGATCATATTTCAAGAAAAACCATTGCCGACGGACGCTCGCTGGATTTGCCGCTGGATCAGGAGGCGGAAGACAGCAAACTGACGGACGCCTGTATTTCAGCCATCAATGAAGCCGTCGAAAACCTGCGCCAATTATCCGGCGCGGAACAGGCCGCAAAAACCATTTCATCACCAACGCAGATCATTCCCCCACAATCTCTTCCCCAACCTCATGCAAAAACAGAACAGGCGGAACAGCTGCGCGACGTTCCCCCGGAAAAGCCGGCGCCTCAGCAGGACCGGCAACCCGTCTCCCCGCCGGAACCACATGCCAAGATCGACAATACCGACCTGCCTTTCGTCAAGACCATCGATAACAATGAGGGGCCGATCCGTGAAAACGAGCGCCGACCGGTAACGGGTGGTGGCGGCAAGGAACCGACGGACAATGGCGGTGGTGGCGGCGGCGGTGGTGGTGGCGGAAGCAAGAGCGGTTTCCATAAGCGCAGCGAGCCGATCAACTTCGCCGCAAGTCTCGCCAAGGGCATCGCCGCCGTGCGACGCAACATGGTGGTGGTGATGCTGTTCACCGTCGCCATCAACGTCCTGCTGCTCGCCATCCCCCTTTATCTGTTCCAGATTTCCGACCGAGTATTGACCAGCCGCTCGATGGATACGCTTGTCATGCTGACTGTTGCCGTGCTCGGCGCGGTTCTGCTGCAGGCCTTCATGGACGCCATCCGCCGCTTCATCCTGATGCGAACCGCCGTCGAACTTGAGGTACAGCTTGGCGCGCCAATCCTTTCGGCCGCCGCCCGCGCCTCCCTGCATGGCAGCGGCAAGGACTACCAGACATTGCAGGACTTGCAGCAATTGCGTTCGTTCATCACCTCCGGCACCCTCATCGCCTTTCTCGACGCACCGCTGATGCCGCTTTTTATCGTGGTGGTCTATCTCGTCCATCCGCATCTCGGCATCATCATCATGGTCTGCTGCGCCGTGCTGTTCATTATCGCCTGGTTGAATCAGCGCTTCACCGCGAGACAGTTTTCCGAGGCGTCCGGTTATCTCAGCCGCGCCAATTTCCACCTCGACTCCATGTCGCGCAATTCGCAGATCATCAATGCGCTGGCGATGATACCGGAAGCGGTGAAGATGTGGGGGCGCGAAACCGCAGGGTCCCTGAAATCTCATGTCGCGGCGCAGGATCGCAACATCATGTTCTCGGGCGTTTCCAAGGCGGCGCGCATGATCACCCAGGTGGCGCTGCTTGGCTGGGGCGCGCATCTGTCGCTATCAGGTGAACTGACCGGCGGCATGGTGATTGCGGCCTCCATCATTTCCGGCCGTGCGCTGGCGCCCATCGAAGGGGCAATCGAGGGCTGGCACCAATTCAACAAATCGGCCGCCGCCTATGGCCGCATTAAGCAGCTTCTCGTCAATTCGCCGCTGAATTTCCCGCGCCTGCGCCTGCCCAATCCGGAAGGGCGTCTCGACGTGGAGCGCATCCTCTTCGTGCCGCCGCCGCAGAAGAAGGTGATCCTGAACGGCATCTCCTTTTCGCTGAAAAAGGGGGAATCGCTTGCCATCATCGGCAATTCCGGCTCCGGCAAGACGACGCTCGGCAAGATGCTGGTCGGCTCGATCCTGCCTACTTCAGGCAATGTGCGCCTCGACCTCATGGATCTGCGTAACTGGGACCAGCGGCAGTTCGGTGAAAGCATCGGCTATCTGCCGCAGGACGTGCAGCTTTTTCCGGGCACCATCAAGGCCAATATCTGCCGCATGCGCGACGATATCGAGGACCGGCAGATTTACGAGGCAGCGGTGCTGGCCGATGTGCATGAGCTGATCGCCGGTTTTCCGCAGGGCTATGAGACCGTGGTCGCCGCCGACGGCGCGCCGCTTTCCGGCGGCCAGAAACAGCGCATCGCGCTTGCCCGCGCCTTCTTCGGCGACCCCAAATTCGTGGTGCTGGACGAGCCGAACTCCAACCTGGATACGCAGGGCGAACAGGCGCTGGCCAAAGCCCTGCTGCACGCCAAAAGACAGGGCATCACCACCGTCACCATCACCCAGCGCCCGGCGCTTCTTCAATGCGTCGACAAGATCATGGTGCTGAAGGACGGATCGGTCGCCATGTTCGGCGAAAGGATGGATGTGCTGAAGGCGCTTTCCGGCAATGGCCGCCCGGCCAGCCAGTCCCCGCAGATCGAGGGTTGAGGACCGTCATGTTCAAGAAGAAAAACGCCGTTGCCGAAATCAAACCCCAGGGCCAGCTCGAATGGTATAGCGAAGTGCCGCGCTCGATCCGCCTGCATAGTTCGATCGGTCTTGCCGTGCTGCTCGCTTCCTTCGGTGGTTTCGGATTTTGGGCCGGCACGGCACCGCTCTCCTCTGCCATCATCGCCCAGGGTAGTTTCGTCGCCACCGGTAACAACAAGGTCGTCCAGCATCTCGAAGGCGGCATCATCAAGGAAATGATGATCAGCGAAGGTGAGACAGTCAAGGAAGGCGACGTTCTTCTGACGCTGGACAAGACGACGGCACTTGCCAATGAACGCATGTTGCAGATGAGACGGCTTCGCCTCGAAACCATCGTCACGCGCCTGCGCGCCGAAGCGCAGGGGGAAAAGGGCTTCAAGGTGCCTGATATCGTCATGAAGGAAGCCGGCGATCCTGACATCAACGCCATCATCCAGAGCCAGAACATCGTGTTCCACAGCAAGCTCGTCAAGCTGGAGGAACAGCTCAACCTGATCGACAAGAACATCCGGTCGCTGGAGTTCCGCTATGCGGGTTATGACGGACAAAAACAGTCCTTCGACCGGCAACTGGCGCTTTTGACGCAGGAGCGCGATTCCAAGGAGAGGCTCGCGAAGGATGGCGTCATTCGCAAGACCGACATGCTGGCGCTGGAGCGCGCCATTGCCGATGTGATGGGTGACATCGCCCGGCTGAGCGGCGAAATGAACCAGAGTGAGGCGGAGATCGCCAAGTTCAGGCAGGAAGCGATCATCGCCGTCAACGCCAACAAGCAGGCGGCGCTCGACGCGCTGGAAATTGCTGAATCCGATCTAGACAGCGTACGCGAACAGGTGCGCGGCGCAGCCGAAGTGCTGGAACGCACCATCATCCGCTCTCCCGTCAACGGCACCGTGGTACGCGCCTATTATCACACGCCTGGGGGCGTCATCACGACAGGCAAGCCGATCATGGAAATCCTGCCCGCCCATGTTCCCCTCATCCTCGAGGCACAGGTGCTCAGGACCTCCATCGACCAGCTGCATGAGGGGCAGACCGCCGCGATCCGCCTCTCGGCACTCGACCGCCGCACCACGCCGGTTCTGAATGGGAAGGTTTTCTACGTTTCAGCCGATAGCATCGAGGAAAATGCCGGCCTGCAGGTCAAGGACGTCTATATCGTGCGCGTCCAGATACCTGACGAAGAGATCGCCAAGGTCCATAATTTCCATCCCGTGCCCGGCATGCCCGCCGACGTGCTGATCCAGACCTCGGAGCGTACCTTCTTCGAATATCTGACCAAGCCGATCTCCGACAGCATGTCCCGCGCCTTCAAGGAAAGATGAAGAGATAACAGGGATTTACACTGTCAATCCTGCCCCTGTCGGCATATAATGCCCGTATAATTCTTTTGGGGTGGGAGAAGCGGGCATGGCGGTGATGTCGGACGTATTGCTGCTGGTCGGCAGGCTGAATTACGTGTGGACCAACACCGAAAGCCTGATGATCTATCTGATCGTCCATCTCCTGAAAGTGGAGAAGGAAGCGGCCATCGTCGTATTCCTGACCCTCAACACCACGCGGGCGCGTATGGATCTCATCGAGCGCCTGGCGAAGCTTCCCTCCACCGATGCGAAGGATCGCAAGACGATCCTCTCCATCATGGCGCGGCTGAAGAAGGAAGCGAAGACGCGCAACAAATACAATCACTGCATCTATTCCTTCGACGAGAAGGGCGAAATCGCCAGCACACAGCTGATGCGGCTGGTGGAGGACGACAGCCAGGTGCGTTACGGCAAGGTCGAGCGCATGGACGAGAAGGAAATCGGCCAGCTGGAAAAATCGATCGCCGATATCGTCGAGGTCAGCAAGGACATGTGGAGTTTCATCCACGCCAGTCCGCATGTCTCGGCGGATTATCTCTAGGCTCTCGTCTGTAACCGCATGCCGATCGCCGGGTGAGGCTCGCTACCCTCTGCGGCCCTTGCCGGGAGGCACAGTTTCCCGGCTGCGAAATAAAGCAGGAACGAACCGATCTGGTAGGGGAAGATGATGTCGATCTCCACGAAGGAACGCACGACAAACAGGGCGCAGATTGCAAACAGGATGACGCCTTGCGGGTCGCTCTTGCGCATCAGCACCGAGCGCAGATGCCCGAGCAAAGTTCCGTAAAGCACCATGGCAAGCAGGAGCATGCCAACGAATCCGTTTTCCACCACGGTTTCGATATAGGTATTATGGAAGTGGAAGCCGGTGCGGCCGGTAATGAAGAAATCGTTCCAGAGGCGTTCGGCATCGGGAAAACCCGCGACCCAGAACCCCTGATAACCAACGCCGAGGATTGGCGTCTGTTTCGCCGCCTCGATGCCCTGCTGCCAGAGATAGGTTCGGCCGGTCAGCGTCGAATCCTTGCCGAAAATGCCGAGAATGGCGTCGAGCAGGCCGAATTGCAGGGAAGCGACCACCAGCAATGCGCCGAGTCCACCGAGCGCGAAAAATGTCATCTTTCTGTTCGCCGGCGAAAGCATGCCGATGGGAATGAAGCCGATGATGAGGGCGACCACCGCCGCCGTGGTAATAGTGGATGTGGCCGATTGCGACGCAAGGAGGCTATAGGCCGACAGGAGCCCGGTGACGCCGGCAATCGGCAGCCAGATGCCCCTTTGCTTGAGCACCAGCACCGACGCGGCGGCAAAGATGACGCCGAGCGAGGCATAAAAGCCGAGCTGGTTCTTGGAGGAGAAAGCGCCGACGAAACTATAGGTGCCGTCAAGCGCATCAAAGAGGTAGATGCCGAACAGCAGCGAATAGAGCAGAACGACGGCGATGCCGATAAGCGCGCCACGCGTCAGCGTTCGGATCGAGATCACCCGCATCGCGATCAGCGCGCAGACGATATGCGTCATATACTGGATGGAGGCGCGCATGGTCACCGACGCAGCTTCCGACCAGAAGCTAGACAGAACGGTCAAAATGCCGAAGGCGAAAATCCACAAATAACGCGGATAGTTGCCGAGCACGCGCCGGTAATCGACCACCACCAGCGGCAGCCACATGCCATAATAGGCCAGAACCGAGATTTGCCCGAAACGCGACGAATAGGCGAAAACGAAGAATGACAGCGCAACCGCCGTCATTCCGTAGATTTCATTGCGTTCGGGATCGATCAGCGCCGATTTGGCGATCCGCATGAAAACCTCACTGCATCAGGATTTCGGACGAGACCTTGATGACGTCGCCGGGCTGGAGAAGTGCGTTTTCATCCACCTTCACTTCCTTCGGCTTGCCGTTTTCCTCACGCACCACGACATAGCTGATCGTCGCGGACTTGCCCGACGGATCGAAACGGATCGCTTCGGCCGATTGCGCCAGTGCTTCCGACATCAATTCGCGGCTGGTGGTCAGCTGCAGATTGAGCTTGTCGAGTTCCGCTTCGGTGTCCTGCAATTCCTTGGAGCGCTGCGCCACCCAGTCGTTGCGCAGGTTGATCTCGTCCTGGGTTGCCTTGTTGATATCCTGCTTGGCGCGCAGCGACTGCGTATCGATATCAAGCAGGGTGGATTCCACCTCCGCCGCACGTTCTTCCGCAGAAATACGCCGCTGCGACAACGCAAGCCCCTGCTCGTTCAGCCGGTTGACGCGGTCGCGGTCCTCATTGGCAAGCTGCAGCTGGCGGTTCTGTGTCTCTGATTTCTTCTTCAGGGATTCAACTTCGCTCTGCAAAAGCGCATGCAGGTCGGTCAGCGCCTTGAGCTGCAGGGTGTAACGGTCGGTTCGCGATTTCATCAGCGCGCTTTCGCTGGCCAGCAGCACGTCGATCTCACTGATTTTTTCCATTTCAGGCGTCTTGGCGATGGTCGTGTCACCCTTGACCTCGGCCACCAGCCGCGCCTGACGCGCGAGCAGCCTTGCCCGCTGGTTGTCGTAAACCGCGGCATCGCCACGGGCATTGATGAAGTCACGGGCAAAACGTTGCCCGGCGTCGGAGCGTCGCAGGCCGCCGGCAAGGCTGACGGCCTTCAGCACGGTAAGATTGGCGGCATAGGGATATTCACCCGGCGTCTGCACATCACCGCTCAGAAAGATCGGCCGGAACTGGGCGATTTCGACGGAGGCAGAAGGCAGGTTGCGAAGGGCGAACTTGCTCTGAAGCTGCGCGCCGATCTGTTCGCTGACCTCCGAGGGCGTCTTGCCCGCGACATCCAGCTGCCCGATGAAAGGCAGAGACAACGCACCAGACGGGCCGACGGAATAATCGCCGTTGATGACGTCCCAGTTGCGGATGCTGCCATCGGCCGGCTGCCACTCGGCAACGCGGATACGCAGTTTGTCGGCGGTACCGAGCTTATATTGAGCGCCATCCGCAGCCAGTGCGGAGAGCGGCGCGGCAAGGGCGACGGAAGCGGCAAGAACGAGGGCCACAAACGGGCGGTGGGCGGCAGCAATAAGGCCGTTCATCGGGAAACTCCCTGTTAGCGGATCGCCATGCAGGCGGTCCGGCCGTCGCGCAACCGGGCAAGGCCGGCTGCGCAGCGCCGCAAAAAGCGGCCGGTATGATTAGCACCAATGACGCACCCAAAGACCGGACTTGGGATCCCGGTCGGGGTGCGTGTCGAAACGAAGATCGATAAAGCCGAACTCAATATCGGTTTTCAGTAGCTTCCGCGTGAAAGGCACACGGCGGGAATGGTCTTGACGATGATGAAGACATCCTGCCGCATCGACCAGTTCTGGACATATTGCGTGTCGAAAGCGACGCGGGTCTTGTAGGATACGTCGTTACGGCCGCTGATCTGCCACAGGCCGGTCAGGCCTGGACGGGTGCTGAGATAATAAGCGGCAGCACTTTCATAATAGCTCAGTTCCTCATCGACGACCGGGCGTGGGCCAACCACGCTCATTTCGCCGCGGATGATGTTGAGGAGCTGCGGCAGTTCGTCAAGCGAGAGCTTGCGCAGCACGGCGCCGACGGCCGTAACACGCGGATCGTTCTTGAGCTTGCGGGTTGCGCGCCATTCTTCGGCGGCTTCCGGATTGGCAGCAAGATATTGCCGCAGAATCTCATCGCCGTTCATCGCCATCGTCCTGAATTTCAGGCAATGGAAATAGCGGCCATTATGTCCCACACGCCGGTGGCCATAAAAGATCGGGCCGGGATCAGACAATTTCACCAGCGCGGCGATCAACAGGAATATCGGGCTGAAGATGAGCAGCGCAAGTGCAGCCGATGTCATATCGAAGCTGCGTTTTGCGATGCCCCCGATAGGGAAACTGACATCGAAATCTTCGGAGCTGCTGAGTGTCTGTTCAGCCGATTGGGTCGCGGACTTCATAGAGAGAACTCCATTTATGTTTTGCGATTGGTCGGTGCCCGGAGGCGCGTCTTTCCGTCTAAAAGAGATAACAAGTCTGTGTTCGGAATTTGATGCTAATGGATTTTTTGTAAGGCACATTGCCCATAACCGTCTATGCGATTTCTTGCGCGAGCGGCCGATTAACGTCCGGGCAATATTAACGGTTGCATAAAAAAGCAACAAATGGGCGGGCGGCCATGTGTTGAGAGCATGGGTGTCGCGCCGGCATGTATTGGGTTTTGTGCCGTCTACAGTCTTTTCTTATGTGTTTCTTATGACTTGCGCAGATGAGACAGGAACGCCAAGAACAGACATGCCCGTAAAAGACTATTAAAGTTTGTTGCAGCGCAGCAAGATTGTGGCAATGCATATAAAATTTGACATATTGGCTGGGATTTTTTTGTCTGACATTGCCACTGCGCCAATAAAAAACGATGGAAAAATCGCAAGAAGGGCTCAAAGACGGCAAAATAGTGGCGCGACAGTGCATTCTGATCATGGCAGCTACGCAAAAATGCAAGAGCTGACAATCGAATTCTCTCCACCTCACCCTCTGAGCCGTTTCACGAGCGGCGCTAAGCGCCAAATCCGCTGGAATCAGAAGGTTGGCGGAGTGCAAGCGCTGATGACCTCGCACGGCACGGGACCCACACAACGGAATCGGTGCGGCCTGCGGCTTTCGAAATAATAGGCATCCCCCGGCCCGAGCACCCGCCTCTCATCATCGACCGTCACTTCCAGACGCCCGGAGAGAATGATGCCCCCCTCTTCCCCATCGTGAACCAGCGGCACCTTGCCGGTATCGGCGCCCGGCTGGTAACATTCCTTCAGGATTTGCAGGCTGCGGCCGAAAACATTTTCCCCTACCTGCCGGAAGGAGATCGGCCCCTTGCCGATTTCGACCAGTTCATCCGCCCGGTAAAAGGCCTTCCGGCTTGTCTCCGGCTCGAAAGCGAAAAACTCGGCAAGGCCGATCGGTATACCGTCAAGAATGCGCTTCAGCGCACCGACGGATGGATTGGAGGTGTTGGATTCGATCAGCGAAATCGTCGAATTGGTGACACCGGCACGTCTTGCCAGTTCCCGCTGGGAAATATTATGGCGCAGCCGCAAATACCGCAAACGTCCGCCTATATCCACCGACATGCCCGAGCCCCCGTTGCCCTTGTTCGAAATATCGAAAATCCATGTTGAGGCCTATAGCATTTTCAATGACTTGGACACAGAGAGAAAAGGGCTTGTTCAGTCGCAAAAATAGCTTTCAATCACCGGTAACGAACAGGAGACCACCATGGACAATCCGAGCCGATCCAATTCCGCCTCACTCGACAGCTACTGGATGCCGTTTACCGCCAACCGGCAGTTCAAGGCCAATCCCCGCCTGCTGACGAGCGCCGAAGGCATGTATTACACCAGCAATGACGGCCGCCAGGTTCTCGACGGCACGGCCGGCCTGTGGTGCGTCAATGCCGGCCACGGCCGCCACCAGATCGCCTCCGCCGTAAAGCACCAGCTTTCGACCATGGATTACGCACCCTCCTTCCAGATGGGACACCCGATTGCCTTTGAATTTGCCGAACGGCTGGCCGAAATCGCGCCCGGCCCGGAAGGAGCGAAGCTTGATCGCGTCTTCTACACGGGCTCCGGATCGGAATCGGTCGATACGGCGCTGAAGATCGCCATCGCCTATCAGCGTGCCATCGGCCAGGGCACCCGCAGCCGGCTGATTGGCCGTGAACGCGGTTATCATGGCGTCGGTTTCGGCGGTATCTCCGTGGGCGGCCTTGTCAACAATCGCCGCGTTTTCCCGCAGATCCCCGCAGACCATCTGCGCCACACGCATGATCCGGCGAAGAACAGCTTCGTCAAGGGTCAGCCCGAGCACGGCGCAGAGCTTGCGGACGATCTGGAACGCCTGGTCGCCCTGCATGGCGCGGAAACCATCGCCGCCTGCATCGTCGAACCCGTGGCCGGCTCCACCGGCGTGCTGGTGCCGCCGAAAGGTTATCTGGAACGCCTGCGCCCCATCTGCGACAAGCACGGCATTCTGCTGATTTTCGATGAGGTCATCACCGGTTTCGGCCGCATGGGCTCCACCTTCGCCAGCAACTATTTCGGCGTTACGCCAGATATCGTCACCACGGCCAAGGGCCTGACCAACGGCGCGATCCCCATGGGCGTGGTCTTCACCAGCCGCAAGGTGCATGATGCGCTGATGCATGGGCCGGAAAACCAGATCGAGTTGTTCCACGGCTATACCTATTCCGGCCACCCGGTCGCCTGCGCCGCCGGCATCGCGACGCTCGACATCTACCGCGATGAGGGCCTCTTCACCCGCGCGGCGGAGTTACAGGATGTCTGGCACGACGCCATCCACTCCCTGCAGGGCCTGCCCAACGTCATCGACATCCGCACCATCGGTTTCATCGCCGGTATCGAGCTGCAGTCACGCGAAGGTGCTGCCGGCGCACGCGCCTATGATGTCTTTACGGATTGCTTCGAGCGCGGCCTGCTTATTCGCGTCACCGGCGATATCATCGCCCTTTCACCGCCGCTGATCGCCGAAAAATCCCATTTCGACGATATTGTCTCAATCCTCGGCGATGCACTGAAACGCGCAAATTAAAGTATAAACTTCTAATAAAGCAAAGGCTGCAATAAAAATTGCAGCCTTTTTTTTGCTTTTATCAAGAGCAGAGCGAAATAGATCATTTATTAAGCATATTCTATTATTTTTTCACAGCATAACCAACAGCGCGGGAGCGTTCCATGGCGTCGATACAGCAGAAGACAATATTGGCAAGCGTCGCCATCTTTTTCATCGCCGGCAGCGCCACAGGTGTCGGCATGTGGGCAACGGAAACGCTCAACCGTAATAGCGAATATGTGGCGCTTTCGGCCCATGTACTTCGCAACCACATGCAAGCGGACATGATGCACGACGCGCTGCGTTCCGACGTGCTCGCCGCCATCCTTTCTTCCGATGAAGGGATGGGCCTGGAGCTGAATGCGGTAAAAGCCGATCTCGCGGAACATGAATCCACCTTCCGGCAAATGATCGAGGAAAACAGGTCTCTGTCAGCCGGTACGAACGTCAGGGCCGTCATCGACGGCGCCGAAAAACCGCTTCTTGCTTATATCGATGCCGCAAATGCGGTTGTCGGCCTTGCCGGCGCCCGTCAGGAAGAGGCTCTCAAACTGATGCCCGAATTCACGCGGCAATTTTCGGCGCTTGAAAAAGCGATGGAAACAGCCGGCGACCAGATCGAAGCCCTTTCCGACGCCGCCTCGGCCGAAAGCGAAAAGACCAAGGCGACCATCAACGTCGTTTTGAAGGGGCTGCTGGTTCTAGCCGTGCTTTTCTCCGCCGGACTTTTCCTCCTCACCCGCAAGTCAATCATCCTCCCCGTTCTGCAATTGTCGAAGAATATGGAAATCCTGGCGGCCGGCGATACGTCGCAACCGCCCTCCGGCACCGACCGCAGGGACGAGATCGGCTCCATGTCCGGCGCGGTCGAGATATTCCGGCAGGCAGCCATCGCCAACCGGGCGCTCGAAGAGCAGGCAGCTTCCGCCCGCCGGCAGGCGGAAGCCGACCAGGAGGAAACGCGGCGGCAGGCGGAGGAAGATGCTTCCGAGCGGCTGCGCATCGCCACCTCCGGCCTCGCGGCCGGCCTGAAGCGGCTCGCATCGGGTGATCTGGCCTTCCAGCTCGACGATGCCTTTGCCCCGCAATTTGAAGCCCTGCGCCACGATTTCAACAGCTCGGTGCGGCAACTGGCCGAAACGCTCTTCGCCATTTCCGATGGCATCGGCACCATCGACGGTAGCAGCCGCGAGATCGCCGCCGGCGCCGGCGATCTTTCCCGCCGCACGGAAAATCAGGCCGCCTCCCTTGAACAGACGGCCGCTGCGCTCGATGAAATCACGGTCAACGTGTCGAACGCCAACAAGCGCGCCGCAGAAGCAAGGCTCGCCGCCACAGACGCCAACGAAAGCGCGCTGAAATCGGTCGAAGTGGTCGGCCATGCCGAAGAGGCGATGCGCCGCATCGAGACCTCGTCGCGGCAGATCACCGGCATCATCGGCGTCATAGACGAGATCGCCTTCCAGACCAATCTTCTGGCGCTGAATGCTGGCGTTGAAGCCGCCCGCGCCGGCGAGGCCGGCAAGGGCTTTGCCGTGGTGGCGCAGGAGGTGCGCGATCTCGCCCAGCGCGCGGCAAAGGCCGCAAGTGAAATCCGCGATCATATCCGCCAGTCATCCGTCGAGGTGGAAAGCGGTGTGAAGCTGGTTCTCGATACCGGCACGGCGCTGAAGGATATCGGCGAACGCATTGCCGGCATCGACCGCCATATGAATGCGATAGCCACATCGGCCGCCGAACAATCGACCGGCCTTGCGGAGATCAACGCGGCCGTAAACTCGATGGATCACGCCACCCAGCAGAATGCGGCCATGGTGGAACAATCCACCGCCGCTTCCGCAACACTTGCCGCCGAAACGGCAAAGCTGCGCGCGCTGGTATCGCGTTTCCGTCTTGAGATGGAAATTACTGGCAGCCGGGAAGAGACACGCCGAGTTGCGTGAGAGCAATGGTGAAACGCGAGAACATCGCCTCGCATCATACAGTCCTTGAGGCGGGCCACCTCACGGCGCGCCTGCGCCGTGAGGTGAACGTTTCTTGATCAATAAGCCTGTGTCGGCTGCGACAGGCCGTCGCCGATCACGCCATTGCCGTATTGCGCCACGGGCACACCTTCCTGGCCGATCGGCACGCCCTGCTGCGCAGGGCCGAGTGCCGTCACGACGATCGGCGTACCGTCAGGCACGCGGTTATAAAGATCGATGATATCCTGATTCAGCAGGCGCACGCAGCCTGATGAGACCGACTTGCCGATGGTCCACCATTCAGGCGAGCCGTGCAGGCGGTAGATCGTATCCTTGCCATCCTTGAAGATATAGAGCGCACGCGCGCCGAGCGGGTTCTTGAGGCCCGGCTCCATACCGCCGTTACGGCTGCTATAGGGTTCCAGTTCCGGCTGGCGGGCGACCATTTCATCGGGCGGCGTCCAGCGCGGCCATTGACGCTTGTACTGAATGACGCCGCGGCCGGACCATTCGAAGCCTGCACGGCCGAGACCGACGCCATAGCGCATGGCCTGACCATTCTCATAGGTGAGATAGAGGAAATGATTGGCCGTATCGACCACGATGATGCCGGGGCGTTCACCGGTCGGGTTCGCCACCATCTGCCGCAGGAACTGGCGCGGAATCCGCTTATAGGGGATTTCCGGCAGCGGGAACTGCTCGTCAGGCCTCGGACCGTACATGGCGGCATACATCGGGTCTTCGGCAGGTGCCGCGGGCCGGGCGGCCTCACGCGCCGTTGTGTTGCAGCCCGCAAGGCCGGCAAGCGCCAGTCCACCTGCTCCAAGCAGGAAACCCCGCCGGGTCGTTGTCGTCTCGTTCAATTGAAAAACCTCATTTACGTCATCTCACGCTGGCAAAGGGATCTGCCAGCGCCGCCTCCGGGCGGCTGATAGGGTACTTCGTGCCGGAAACCTGCGATGCCATGGCCTTGGCGCCGCTGGATTTCAGAATGGCCCGAAAGCTTGGATGCATGCCGCCGTCCACATACGCGCTGAGGGGGGCAGAAGTTCCCTCGCTCATTGCAGCGGCAAGTTTTTGTTGCTCTTCACCGAGTTTCGACGCCACCAGCGGATCCTGCAGGTTGACGGCCGGCGGACACGCCGCCAGCGGATCGGCAGGCTCGCCGCCGGCAAATTCACTGTTGAAGACATAACGGCGGCCGCAGACGGAAACCTTGGGCTGCCGGCGCGTCACCTCGAAATAGTCGTAACCTTCCTTCAGCGTCTTCCAGAACGGCATGTTGGGATCATCCCGATGCGCCACCATATTCCGGGCGCTCATGCGGAAGGGATAGGCCTGCACCTGAAAGCGGTCCTGTCCGCCCTGCAATGCACGCGCGACGATAGCGTAAATCTCACCCACCTGGGCGTCCGTCATGGCGTAGCAGCCGGAAGAGGAGCAGGCGCCGTGCACCATCAGCGCCTCGCCGGTGTAACCGAGCGCCGATTCCAGCCGGTTGGGATAACCGAGATTGAAGGAAACGTAATATTGTGAGTTCGGGTTCAGCATGCCGGCCGAGACATGATAAAAACCTTCCGGCGCCTGCCGGTCACCAGTCTTCATCTTGGGGCCGAGCTTTCCCGACCAGCGGCACATGGGATAGGACTTGAGGAGCGCGTAATTTCCTGTCTTGTCGACCTTCCACACCTCGAGTTCGCTTTCCTGCTTGAAAATACGAACGAGGACCGGGCTTTCCGGGCGCATGCTCTTGGCCGACATCTGCGCCATCATCTTGGACGACAGTTTCGGCGGGTCTTTCTTGACACTGTCGAGGCCCATGGAGGTGCACGCCGCAAGACCGCCGCCGATCGCGACGACCGCAGCCATTCTTGCCCCTGCCTTTACCTTATGCCGCAACCCCGCAACCGCGAAATCCAGCAATGCCTGCATGCCCATGGATTGTTCTGCCCGCCTGATTTGCCCGCCTTTCCGGCAGACGCTTAACTATCGAAGGTGGCCACAACACGGCAACCTCGCCCATGTACAAAGTCTCGTGAACAGACGTTACCCATTCGTTAATCATAGGGACACAAGCCCGTGATGCCGTTGGCGCTGAGCTTGGATGCCGTGATTATCGGAGCAGCCCCTGGCCGCCATCGATCCATACGGGCGTGCCGGTAATGTGACGGGATGCATCCGACGCCAGGAAACCGATCAGCGCGGCGACGTCGTCGCTCGTTCCGGCCACGCCGCCGGTCACAGGAATGTCCCCGGCTGGAAAACGGACAGGAACCTCCGTTTTTTCCCGCCCGCGTATATCGGTATTTTCGTCGATTGCCGTTTCGATTTCGCCGGGACACACCGCATTGACGCGGATACGGTGACGCCCCAGTTCCAGCGCCAGTTGCTGCGCCATGGCAAGTTGTCCGGCTTTCGTCACGGAATAGGCGGTAGCGCCGGGCGACGTGAAGGTGCGCGTACCATTGATCGACGAGATGATGACGATGGATCCGCCGCCGGCCGCCTTCAGATGCGGCACGCTTACATGAACGGTGAGATAGGTGCCGCGCAGGTTGATGCGGATCGTGTGGTCCCATTCGGACGGTTTCAATTCATCGATGGGTGCCCAGACGCCGTTGACGCCAGCATTCGCCACCACGACATCAAGCCGCCCGAAAGCCCCAACCAGTGCTGCGACCGCATGACGCATAGCCTCCTCATTCGCCACATCGGCCACAAGGACCTTCGACGAACCGGATGCGGCGCCTATTTCCCGCGCGACATCGTTCAATTCCGATTCGGTGCGGCCAAGCAGGCCGAGCGAGAACCCCTCCGCGGACAGATGAAGGGCGGCAGCGCGGCCGATGCCGGAGCCGGCACCGGTGACGAGAGCGACTTTGCCGTCAGCCAATGTTACAGGCCTCCCTTTCTGGAGGCGATGGAGGTGCCGATCGCCGAGACGGGATCGCTGGCTGGAAAGCTTTCCTCCAGCCCCTCTTCCAACTCTTCCTCCAGAATGTCGCGATCCTTCGATGTGCGGGCGCTCGCCTGGCCGTGCGGAGCTTCATCCTGCGCCGTGCCGAGAGCGGAAAATTGCGAAGGCGCATCCGCGCCATGGCGTGTTCCGAAGGCGGTGAGCTGCACCATCACCGCACTTGCCCGCTTGATGGCCTCCGCATCGTCGATCCCTTCAAGACCATCGGCAAGGCGAACAGAGACCTGATCACCGTCGCTGCCGACGAACTCGACGGAGATAACCCCGTTATTGCGTTTTACATAGGTCGTCGAAAGTTGCATGACATGCCCTCCGGCTTGGAAAGCACCGGCAAAACCGGTGCGGGGAAACGAATAAGCTGACTTCAGAACGACACAGAGCGGAAGGGGTTCCGGATGGATGAGGCCTTTGGCCCGGAAATGCAGGAGAGTTTCTTCCTGCGCGATGCGGTGGATGTGGCCCGCGCCCTCATCGGCGCGGAGTTCCGCATCGGCAATACCGGCGGCATCATCGTGGAAACCGAAGCCTATCATCCGGACGACCCGGCATCCCACAGTTTCAACGGGCAGACCCCGCGCAACAGGGCGATGTTCGGCCCGGCCGGCCGTCTTTATGTCTACCGGTCCTACGGCATTCACTGGTGCGCCAACTTTGTCTGCGCTCCGGGCTCCGCCGTGCTTCTGCGCGCCATCGAACCGATCACCGGTATAGACATGATGAAACTGCGCCGGGGAACTGACAAGCCGAAACTTCTATGTTCAGGCCCGGGCCGACTTTGCCAGGCGCTCGCGATTACGGGAGAGATGGATGGCGCGCCGTTGAACGCACCGCCGTTTTTCCTGCGGTTGCCGAAAGAAGCCGCCGCCATCGCCAGCGGCAGGCGAATCGGCATCAGCCGCGCGACGGAATACCCGTGGCGCTTCGGGCTCAAGGGCTCGGCTTTCGTTAGCAAGAAATTCCAGACTGGAGACCCGTGAAAGACGAGAGCACCTTCGGCGGCCCGTCATTTTCGTCGGGGTTGGGTACCGGCACCTCGTCCGGCAACCTATCGGGTTCCGGCTCTTCCACCGGCGGTATGTCCGGCTGCGGCGGCACGGGCATCGGCGGTTCGGGATAGGGTTCGACGGGAACGGCTGGCATCGCGGCCTCCTGATAAACACGCTTTGCCGCAATGGACACAAGCTGCGTTTTTATCTCTCGGGACAACGCCTTCGCGCCGTCGCCAATCGGGCGGCGCGACACCCAATTCGCCCATCGGTCAAATGCCGGTCAGGTCCCCTCGGTCCGGTTGCGCCGCCCAGCGGGTCGTACAGGGAAACGCGGGCACGGCCTGTCCGTTCCGTTTTTTAAGGAGGTTTTTGCGACGCTCAGGCGAAACCGAGCGCGCTGCGGGAAATATCGCGGTTTTCGCAATAATCGCGGGAATGAGCCTCGTGACCATGCTCGCGCGCGGTCGAACGGGAAAGTTCCGGGCTCGGAACGTTGAGCAGCGCATCGGCATAGGTGCCGGTTGCCTCGACGTCATCGATCACAGTCTGCTGTTGCGGTTTTAAAAATTCAAACATCCGTCCACCTCCTTCGACACGTCCCCTCAACGCGCCGGCCCGGGTCCTGTTCCATAACACCCGTAACTGTTCCGATTATACATGAGACGGCGCGGACGTATAGATGACGAAAGGCGAACGTTATCAACTGACGTTCACAAAACGGAGTGGAATCAGTGAGCTATGACGAGAAGCTCAGGCAGGGCCGACCGATTCCCGCAGGATCAGTTCGACCGGCCACAATTCCTGAACCTCGCGCACGGGACGACCGCCGATGATCTGCAACAACAGATCCGTCACCCGAATGCCCGCCATGCGCATGGGCGAGCGGGTGGTGGAAAGCGGCGGCATCATGCTTTCCGGCGTCAGATAGGGAAACACGTCGTCATGGGCGATGACGGAAACGTCCTTGCCGATCACCAGCCCCATCTGCGTGGCGGCGCGATAGACACCCTGCGCCGTCATCATCGCGCCCGCGACGAAGGCCGTCGGGCGCGGCGTCTGTTCCAGCAGCGAGCGGGCAAAGCGGAAGGCGGTATCTTCGCTGAAATGCGCGTTCATCATGAAACGCGGATCGGGCGTGATGCCATGAGTGGCCAGCGCATCCCTGAACCCCTGCTCGCGGTCCTGAACGAAGGTGCGGCCGACGGGACCGTTGATCAGGGCGATGCGGCGATGGCCGCGCTCCAGAAAATGGATCGTTGGTCGATAGGTTACATCGTGGTTGTCGATATCAAGCCAGGCATGTTCGAACGGCGTCTTGGAGCGGCCATGCACGATGAAGGGCACGCCCAGCCGGTGAAGCAGCGCGATGCGCTCATCCTCGGGGCGCGGCGAATGCACGATGATGCCATCCACCCGGCCGCTCGCCGCCAGCCGGCTGAAAATCGCCAGCTCCTCATCGAGATTATTGTCGACGGTGACGCTGACGAGAATGTCGGTTTCTTCCTGTTCCAGACGGGTCGCCATGCCCCCCATGAATTCCGAAAAGAAATGTCCGCCGCCCGAACGGCCCATGACGACGCCGATGGCACCCGCCCTGCCGGTTGCCAGCCTGACGGCGTTAGCATTCGGCCGGTAGCCGTATTTCAGCGCAGCATCCATCACCCGTTGCCGCGTTTCCTCGCGCACCTCGGGATAGCCGCCAAGCGCCCGGCTGACGGTGGTGGGCGACAGCCCGACCTTTTCTGCGAATTCCTTGAGTTTCATGTTTTTCGCCAATTTGCCCCTGCATGCGTTGCCGCCGCAGATTTTTCAAGCGGACAATAATTGAAAACGATTTCAATTTTTATCCAACTGAAACCTTACAGTTGGTCATTTCGAAATGCAAACACCACAAAACTGCCGTCGGAAATGCCGAATTTTCACACAATTAGAAAGAGTATTGACAGATTGGTCCGCTTTTGAGAGCCTCGCATCAGTCAAAAGCGCTTTCAATTTTGAGGACAATCGGAAGCGTCAACGGAGGAGTTTGACAATGAATATTTCCATGAAGACTTTGTTCCTGTGCGGCAGCGTACTTTCTGCCGCCGTTTCAGCGCAGGCGGCCGAACTTTCCATCGCCGCCAATTCCACCGGCAAGAACATCGCGTTCTTCCGCGAGCGGATCGCCGCCTTCGAGAAAGAGACCGGCCACAAGGTCAATCTCGTCACCATGCCATCGTCGTCCAGTGAACAGTTCAGCCAGTACCGGCTGTGGCTTGCCGCCGGTAACAAGGACGTTGACGTCTACCAGACGGACGTGATCTGGGCACCGCAGCTCTCCGACCAGTTCGTGGATTTGACCGAAGCGACCAAGGACGTCATCGGCGATCATTTCCCCTCCATCGTTGCGTCGCAGACCGTGGACGGCAAACTTGTCGCCATGCCGATGTTCACCGACGCACCCGCTCTGTTCTACCGCAAGGACCTTCTGGAAAAATACGGCAAGCAGCCGCCGAAAACCTGGAAGGAGCTGGGCGAGACCGCCAAGGAAATTCAGGACAAGGAACGCGAAGGCGGGCAGAAGGACCTCTGGGGCTTCGTTTTCCAGGGCAGCGCCTATGAAGGCCTGACCTGCAACGCGCTCGAATGGATCGCATCCGCCGGGGGCGGCCATATCGTCGAGACCAACGGCGACATCTCCATCAATAACGAGAAAGCCGCAGCCGCGATCGAAGCCGCCAAGGGCTGGGTCGGCACAATCGCGCCGCAGGGTGTGCTCGCTTACAAGGAAGAGGAAGCGCGTGGCGTGTGGCAGACTGGTAATTCCGTCTTCATGCGCAACTGGCCCTATGCCTATGCACTTGGAAATGGCGCCGACAGCGCCATCAAGGGCAAGTTCGGCGTCACCCCGCTGCCGGCCGGCGAAGAAGGTGCGGCCTCTGCCTCGACGCTCGGCGGCTGGAACCTCGCCGTTTCGAAATATTCCGACGACAAGGACGCGGCCATCCAGCTCGTGAAATTCCTGGCATCGAAAGACACCCAGAAGATGCGCGCGATCCAGCTCTCCAACATGCCGACGATCGCCTCGCTTTATGACGACAATGATGTCGCCGCCGCCCAGCCCTTCATGCCGACATGGAAGCCGATCTTCCAGACCGCCGTTCCGCGTCCTTCCGCTTCGGCCAAGGTGAAATATAACGAGGTTTCAGCCAAGTTCTGGGGCGCCGTGCACAACACGCTCTCCGGCAACGGCTCGGCAGCGGAAAATCTCGAGCTGCTCGAGGTCGAACTGACCGATCTCAAAGGCAACGGCTGGTAATCCGGCTCGCGCGGGAGGCGGTCTTGCCCGATCGTTTCCCGCGCCCCAACCGCGAGATGTCCCCATGAATGACACCACCCTTCAAAGACCGGTTGCGGCATCCGGCACCGGCTCCGACCTTCAATCGGAACGACTGAAATCCGCCTGGCTGTTTCTTGCCCCCACATTTCTGGTGCTGGCACTGGTGGCCGGCTGGCCGCTGGTGCGCACCGTCTGGTTCAGCCTCACCGACGCGTCGCTGACCAATCTCGACGGCGCACAATTCGTCGGCCTCAAGAACTACCTCACCTGGATCACGCTCAGCAGCGGCCGCACCATCTATCGTGGCCTGCTGGCCGATCCCGCCTGGTGGGGTGCGGTTCTCAACACCCTGAAATTCACCATCCTCTCGGTCAGCTTCGAAACCGTGCTCGGCCTCATCGTCGCGCTGGTGCTGAATGCCGAATTCAAGGGACGCGGCCTCGTGCGCGCCGCCATCCTCGTGCCATGGGCCATTCCCACCATCGTCTCGGCGCAGATGTGGGCGTGGATGTTGAACGACCAGTTCGGCATATTGAACGACCTCTTCCTCAGTCTCGGCCTGATCTCCCACAAGATCGCATGGACCGCCAATCCGGACACCGCAATGGTCGCCGTTCTTATTGTCGATATCTGGAAGACGACGCCCTTCATGGCGCTGCTCATTCTCGCCGGCCTGCAAATGGTGCCGAAGGACATGTATGAGGCGGCGAAGGTGGACGGTATCCACCCCGTCAAGGTGTTCTTCCGCGTCACCCTGCCAATGATCCGGCCAGCGCTCATGGTTGCCGTCATCTTCCGTATGCTGGATGCGATGCGCGTTTTCGACCTCATCTACATTCTGACGCCGAATAACGCCCAGACCCGCACGATGTCGGTGCTGGCGCGTGAGAACCTGTTCGATTTCGACAAGTTCGCCTATGGCGCAGCCGCTTCCACCATGCTGTTCCTCATCATCGCCTCGATAACAGTCGTTTATATGTGGCTCGGGCGCGTCAACACAGATGGAGCTTCGCGATGACCCTGCCAAGCATCCTGAAAACCACCGCCTTTTATGCGCTGGTCGCCGTCATCATGGTGATTTCGGTATTCCCGTTCTATTACGCGATACTGACCAGCCTGAAATCCGGCTCAGCGCTGTTCCAGGTGAATTACTGGCCGCGTGAATTCTCGTTGACCAATTACAACTTCGTCATCGGCAACGGCACGTTCCTGCGCAATCTCGGCAATTCGCTGTTCGTTGCATCTTCAGTCGTGGTACTGTCGCTGTTCCTTGCGGTAACGGCGTCCTATGCCCTGGCCCGTGTCCGTTTCCGGGGCCGCTCGCTGCTTCTGCTCACCATCCTCTCGGTCTCGATGTTTCCACAGATCGCCGTTCTCGCCGGCCTGTTCGAACTTATCCGCTGGGCTGGCATCTTCAACACGCCGCTCGCGCTGATCTTTTCCTACATGATCTTCACCCTGCCCTTCACTGTCTGGGTGCTGACGACATTCATGCGCGACCTGCCGATCGAAATCGAGGAAGCGGCAATCGTCGATGGCGCAACGCCATGGGTCATCATCACCCAGGTCTTCATGCCGCTGATGTGGCCGGCGCTCGTCACCACAGGGCTCCTCGCCTTCATTGCGGCGTGGAACGAGTTCCTCTTCGCGCTCACCTTCACCTCATCGAACGAACAGCGCACGGTGCCCGTCGCCATCGCACTTCTTTCGGGCGGTTCGCAGTTTGAAATCCCCTGGGGAACGATCATGGCCGCGTCCGTCATCGTCACCGCCCCGCTCGTCGTCCTCGTTCTGATCTTCCAGCGACGCATCATCTCCGGCCTCACCGCCGGCGGCGTCAAAGGCTAGGAGAAAACCAAATGACCACCATCCAACTGCGCGATCTTCGCAAATCCTTCGGCGCTTTCGATGTCATCAAGGGCATCGACATGGACATCCGCTCCGGCGAATTCATGGTCTTCGTCGGTCCTTCCGGTTGCGGCAAGTCCACGCTTCTGCGCCTCATCTGCGGGCTGGAGGAAATTTCCAGTGGCACGCTTTCCTTCGGCGGTGAGACGGTCAACCGCCTGCCGCCCGCCAAGCGCGGCGTCGCCATGGTCTTCCAGTCCTATGCGCTTTATCCGCACATGACCGTGTTCGAAAACATGGCCTTCGGCATGAAGCTGTCAGGTGCTGACAAGGAACAGCGCCGCAAGCGCGTGGAAGCCGCGGCCGAGATGCTGCAGCTCACGCCCTATCTGGAACGCCTGCCGAAGCAGCTTTCCGGCGGCCAGCGCCAGCGCGTCGCCATCGGCCGCGCCATCGTGCGCGATCCGAAGGTCTTCCTGTTCGACGAGCCGCTTTCCAACCTCGATGCGGCGCTGCGCGTCGCCACCCGTCTGGAAATCGCCAAGCTGCATCGCTCGATGCATGACACGACGATGATCTACGTCACCCACGACCAGGTGGAGGCGATGACGCTCGCCGACCGCATCTGCGTTCTGCGCGACGGCCGCGTCGAGCAGATCGGCACGCCGCTCGAACTTTACGAAAGCCCAGTCAACACCTTCGTCGCCGGCTTCATCGGCTCGCCGAAGATGAACATCCTCACCGGCAAATATGCCGAGACGGAAGGTGCCGCCACCATCGGCATCCGTCCCGAACACATTACCATCACCACCAGTGAAAATGGTTGGGCCGGCGAGATCGTGCATTCGGAAATGCTCGGATCGGACAGCTACATCTATGTCGAGATTGGTGCCGGCGAGCCCATCGTCGTTCGCGAAGAGGGTGTGACTGATCGCAAGGCGGGCGAACGCATCGCCATTATACCGGATGCGGTGCAGATCCACCGTTTTGACGCGCAAGGCCGGGCATTAGCCCGCAACCCCGCCCGGGGTGCTGCCTGAACATTCAACTTTCGCCGGGATCACCCAAGATACCGGCTTTCACCGAGGAGCATGAAAATGACCATCAACACCGTTGTATGGGGCGAAAATATCCACGAACACATCAATGAGACAGTGCGTTCGATCTATCCAAACGGCATGCACAACACCATTGCCGATGCGCTGAACCAGAACCCTGAGATCAACGCCACCACCGCGACGCTTCAGGAGCCAGAACACGGTCTTTCGCAGGAGCGTCTAGACAAGACCGACGTTCTCGTCTGGTGGGGCCACAAGGACCATGGCGCGGTTCAGGACGAGATCGTCGAGCGCGTCGCCAAGCGCGTCTGGGAAGGCATGGGCCTCATCGTCCTGCATTCCGGCCACTTCTCCAAACCTTTCAAGCGACTGATGGGCACGCCCTGCGCACTGAAATGGCGCGAGGCCGGTGAACGCGAGCGTCTGTGGACGATCAATCCGCGCCACCCGATCGCAGCCGGCCTGCCCGAGCATTTCGAGCTGGAAAACGAGGAAATGTATGGCGAGCGGTTCTCCGTGCCGGAACCTCTGGAAACCGTCTTCATCTCCTGGTTCCAGGGCGGCGAAGTCTTCCGTTCCGGCCTCACCTGGCGTCGCGGCGCGGGCAACATCTTCTATTTCCGCCCCGGCCACGAGACCTATCCGACCTATCACGACGCCAATGTGCAAAAGGTCATCAGCAACTCGGTGAAATGGGCCTATAATCCGGCCGGCGCACTGACGAGCATCCACGCTGCCCCCAATGTTCCCGTCGACAAGGCGCTGGAGCCGATCGAAGAACGCGGCCCCAAGCTGCACAAGGCTGGCGAAGCAGGTTACAGGTAAAAAGCCATGAGACTTCTCATTCTCGGAACCGGCGGCATGGCCAACAACCATGCCACATATTTCTCCCAAATCCCCGGCGTCGAACTGGTGGCTGCGGTGGATGTGGACGATGTGGTGGTGCGGGGCTTCGCGCTGCGCCACAACATTCCGCTCTCCTTCACCTCGCTGGATGACGCGATTGCCTGGGGCGAGTTCGACGCGGCGGCAAACGTCACGCCTGACGCCATCCACCACCCGACCAGCCTTAAACTGCTGGCGGCGGGCAAGCATGTCTTCTGCGAAAAGCCGCTGGCGGAAAACTACGCCAAGGCCGCCGAAATGGCCGATGCCGCAGAGAAAGCGGGCCTCGTGGCCATGGTCAACCTCACCTATCGCAATGTCGCCCCCTTGCAGGCGGCACGCGAAATGGTGCTGGCCGGCAAGATCGGCAAGGTGCGCCATCTGGAAGCCTCCTATCTCCAGAGCTGGCTCGTTTCCAAGGCCTGGGGCGACTGGATGACGGAGAGCAAGTGGCTGTGGCGGCTTTCCACCAAGCACGGCTCAAACGGTGTTCTGGGTGATGTCGGCATCCACATTCTCGACTTCGCCTCCTATGGCGCGGGCAGTGATGTGGAGCGCATCTTCACGCGCCTGAAGACCTTTGACAAATATGAGGGCAACAAGATCGGCGCCTACGATCTCGACGCCAATGACAGCTTCACCATGACCGCCGAGTTGGAAAACGGCGCCATGGGCGTCATCCATGCCAGCCGCTGGGCAACGGGGCATCTGAATGAACTTCGTCTGCGCATCCATGGCGACAAGGGCGCGCTCGAAGTCATCCACACGCCTGACTATTCCAGCCTGCGGGTCTGCATTGGCGAGGATGTGGAGAAGGCAATCTGGAAGACGATTAATGTGGAGCCGGTGCCGACGAACTACGAAAAATTCGCCAAGGCGGTGATGGAAGGCGGCGTTGCCGACCCCGATTTCCGCCATGCCGCCAATCTGCAGAAGGTGCTTGATCTCTCGATCATCGCCGACCGTGAACGGCGCGAGCTGGCCGTTTCGGCCTGATTTGCAGAAGAGCGGCGGCGCAAGTCGCTGGTAGGGAGGAGTGATGTTCCTCCACATCGCTCCTCCCAATCGACGTCATCCTCGGGCTTTGACCCGAGGATGCATATCCTTCAACGGCGCGTGGATTCTCACCTCAAAGGCGAGGATGATGGGGAAAGGCATGTGCCAATCCGCATCCCTTCAAACGCCCCGCTTATTTCCCCACAACAGCACATGCAGCTGCGGCAGAACACGAGCGGAAAACCAGCGGTCTTCGCTCACCTTGTCCACCAGCCACAACATCCGGTCCATGACCCCCTCGATATCCACGCGCGCGTCGTCATCATCGGGCGGCGGCGGGGTGTGGTTTCCGGGCTGGAGGTAGACCGGCAGACGTGGGAAACGCGCGGATGCCGCTTTGGCATAGGCATAATCCGCATCGTCGAAAACCACGATCTTCAGCGCCACCTGCGGTCCGTCGCCGGCGGCGGTAAGACAGTTTTCGAATGCCTGCCAGTCCGTTTCCATACCACTCGATGGCGGTTTCGGGCTCAGCACCAGATGATCGAGATCGGCGAACCAGTCTTTCGCGATGCTGCCCTGCGTTTCCAGCGCGAAACGATAGCCCTCGCCCTGCCCCTTCGCGATCAAGGCCCCGAGGGGCTGGATGGCGGGATTGCCGCCTGACAGTGAGACCGTCAGCGGTACGCCGCCGGAAAGCCGACGCACCTCCTGCCAGATCGCCTCGACAGGCATCGGTTTCCATGTGTCGCGGTACTCGCTGTCGACGGCATGCAGCGTATCGCACCAGGAACAGCGGTAATCGCAGCCGCCGGTGCGCACGAATACGGTCGGCAGGCCAATCAGCGGCCCCTCGCCCTGAATGGTCGGGCCGAAGATTTCGCTGATGCGGATCGCCGTTTCCTTCGCTGCAACCTTCCGTGCAGCCGCCGTCATGGCCGGTATTCCGCCCAGGTCTTGGCGGTTTCGCTCACCCGCACGGCGCTGGTTTCCGGCAGGCTTATCTTGCACCAGTCATAAAAATGCTTCGCCAGACATTCCGCCGTCACCCGGTCATGGCCGAGAACGTCGTTCAGGTGGCGATGATCGAAATGGCTGTCGATATAGTGCTTCAGTGGCGCAAGCTCATGATAGTCGCGCACGAAACCGTGCTCGTTCAGCTCTTCACCAGTAAGCTCGACCTCGACGATGTAATTGTGCCCATGCAGACGGGCGCACTGGTGATCAGACGGCAGGCTTTTCAGCTGGTGCGAGGCGGAGAAATGAAACTCCTTGGTGATGCGGAACATCAGCGCACCTCCTGCGCCGCATAGGCATGGGTCGCCGCCACCCAGAAATCGGGGTCCTCATAGTCGGTCGGGTCGGTGACGCCCGCCAGATGAAAGGCCTCGCGCCGTTCCACGCAGGTGCCGCAGCGGCCGCAATGGCGTAGCCCCCCCTTGTAGCAGGACCATGTTTCGCCGAAGGGCGTGCCGTATTTCACGCCATCGGTAACGATCGCCGCCTTGGAGACCGTGACGTAAGGCGCAAAGAGCTTGACGTCGGCGTAACCTTCCAGCGCATGCGCCTGCATGGCGTTGAAACTGTCGATGAAGCCCGGCCGGCAATCGGGATAGATGAAATGGTCGCCGCCATGCACGGCGATTGCCACCGCATCCGCCTGCTGGGCGGCGGCAAGGCCGAAGGCGATGGTGAGCATGATGGCGTTGCGGTTCGGCACCACGGTGGAGCGCATGGTCTCCTCCGCATAATGTCCGTCCGGCACCGCAATGTCGTCCGTCAGCGCCGAGCCGGTGAGATGCGCACCGATGGCTCTGATGTCGATGACATGATGCGGCACGCCGAGACGCCTTGCGCAATCGGCGGCGAAATCCAGTTCCTTCTTGTGGCGCTGGCCGTAATCGAAGGAGACGAGAGCGAGAAGTTCATGTTCCGCCGCGATTTTATGCGCAAGCGAAACGGAGTCCAATCCGCCGGAGCAGATGACGATGGTTTTCATAAGTTGGGATCCCTTGTTTTGACCGGGTGGGCTGCGACCGGATTACGGCGCGGCTTTAAACCAAACGGGCCGTCTTGTGAAGGGCTTTACCGAATTCGCGGGAAATCCGCTCCATCACGAAATCGCCCCGCCGCAGAAACAAGACGAAACAATCGGGACATATGCCGGAAACCGGCGCGATCTAGAACGATGACGAATTCACTGTTCTTGAAGGGTCGTGCCAATGATGGCGGCTGATACGTTTCTGTTTTCGCTGAACAATCTCAGCTCGCTTGGCACCGGTATCCTAATAGTTGTTGCGGGTATGTTTTATGTCACACTCACCGTTCGCGGGCTGATCGCCGCTCTACGACATGGATGAGGCTCTTAAGCCGAAACGTCACCGGCTCAGACGCTATCTCGCGACTGGCCTCGTCGTCGCATCGGCAGCGCTCGTCGCCGCAATCGGCATCGCCCCGTTCGTCTTTCTGATCTGGATGGTCAGGACGGTTACACGCTGGCTCGGTCTTTTTATCGGCCGTTAAAAATCGGCTATGAACACGCGACGCTCGTCATTCAAAAGGCTGATGAGCGGAAAAGGCCCGGCGAACTGGCAGTGCGCCGGGCCTTTTTTCTTTGACTATACGCTCAGCGCAGCAGCGCCTGCGCCTCCTCGATGCCGAGTGCTGCCGGCTGGGTGCAGGTGGTTCTCATCTCGATGAAGCGCCCTTCTTCCCCGGATTTGAGGATTGAGGTCATCACGTCGATGCCGTGCAGGGAACGATCCAGCGAGCAGCGGGCATCGCGGCCTTCCAGAATGGCAATCGCCATATCAGCAAGGCCGGCAGTGCGGTAATTAGCGCGCGGGCCGTTCGGGCTTTCCTGATTGGCGATGCCGAAGGGATGCGCCCAGTCTTCCAGCGGCTGGATATTCTTGTCGCGCCCGCTCGCCTCCACCACGCCGCCGAAGAAGTTGGGGTCCGGCACGTAGATGGAGCCTTCCGTGCCGTAAAGCTCCATATTGGCGTGGCGATGCGACCACACGTCCCAGCTCGCCGAAAGCGTGATCGTTGCTCCGTTCACGAATTCCAGCAGCGCATGGATGTTGGTCGGCGTTTCGACCGGGATGATCTCACCGTTCAGCGGCTGGCTGGTCACTGTGCGGGTGGGGTTCGCCATTGACGTCAATGCGCCGACACGCTTGACCGGGCCGATGAGGTTGATGAGATTGGCGACGTAGTAGGGGCCGAGATCGAGGATCGGCCCGCCGCCCTTCAGGAAGAAGAAGCCCGGATTGGGGTGCCACATCTCCATGCCGGGGCTCATCACATGGCAGGTGCCTGACGTGATACGCCCGACCTTGCCCTCATCGATATATTGCCGGGCAAGCTGATGTGCGCCGCCGAGGAAGGTGTCCGGCGCGCAACCAACGGAGAGGTTCTTCTCCCGGGCGATACGCCGCAGTTCTTCACCCTCTTCCAGCGAAAGCACCAGCGGCTTTTCCGAATAGACGTGCTTGCCCGCTTCAAGTGCGGCTTTCGACACCGGAAAATGCGCTGCGGGAATGGTGAGGTTCACCACCACATCGATATCCTTATTGGCGAGCAGGTCCTCGATGGACTGCGCGACAACGCCGAATTCTTCCGCCCTCAGCTCCGCTGCATTGCGGTTGAGGTCGGCGCAGGCAAGCACCTTGATGCCCTTGAAGAGCGGCGCCAACGAGAAATAAGCAGACGAGATATTGCCGCATCCGATGATGCCGACGCCAAGATCTCTGGCCATGATGAAACTCCGAAAAATTGAAACTCAATAGGTTTTGAACGATGCGATCGAGCGGGTGATGAGCCGGTCGATGTCTTTCGGGTTGTCGTGCTCGACCACGAAATGTTTCGTGGCGGATTTCGCCTTCAACGCAGCAACGAGGCCCTTCCAGTCCACTGTACCATGGCCGACATCGGCCCAGCCATCCTCATCCGCATTCTCTCCCGCAGGCGCGATATCCTTGACATGCACGGCTGTGATGCGCTTGCCGTAGCTTTCGATCCAGGCGAGCGGATCGGCATTGCCTCTGATAATCCAGGCTATATCCGCTTCCCATTTCAGGTCCGGGCCGCCGGCAAAAATCTGCTCCTGCGGCGTCGAGCCATCGTCAAGCGTCTTGAACTCGAAATCGTGGTTATGCCAGCCGAAGATCAGCCCGGCATCCACGAAGGGCTTACCCGCCTCCTGCAGGCGCTTGCCGAAGGCGAACCAGCCTGCGGCATCTGTCGGGCGCTGGTCAGGCATCAGGTAAGGGCAATAGATCGCCTCCACGCCCAGAACTCTCGCGATGTTCAGCGCCTTTTTCGGATCGCCCTCAAGAAGATCGAGACCGAAATGGCCAGTTGGCATGGTCAAGCCGTTGGCATCGAGTTCGGCGCGCAGACCTTTCAGACCAGCTTCATCCAGCGACGCATACATCGCGCCGTAGCCTTCGACATGTTTATAACCCGCCGCCGAAAGCTTTTTCAGAATATCGGAAAAAGGCTGAAAATTGCGGGCGCTGTAAAGCTGGAAACCGAGTTCTGTCATTGTCTCCTCCATAGAGATCTGGGTCTTGGGATTGTGTGGGGGGAAATCGAAGCTGTTCTAGAGCCGTTCCTCGCTTTGCGCATCGAAAAGCGAGGCCATCGTCATGTCGAGGCCGAGGCGCACCTTGGTGCCCGGTGAAAACCGCCTATGGCCGCCGACACGCACGGACATGGTATGCCCGGCATGTTTCAGCCAGATCAGATTGTCGGCGCCCATCGGCTCCTCGATATCGACGATCGCCTCGTGCACCTCACCGCCAACAATATCGGCATCGACGCGCACATGTTCCGGGCGGACACCCAGAACCACGGCACGGCCGGCG
The DNA here is from genome assembly GCF_001541315.1 of Agrobacterium tumefaciens str. B6. Lineage (GTDB taxonomy): Bacteria > Pseudomonadota > Alphaproteobacteria > Rhizobiales > Rhizobiaceae > Agrobacterium > Agrobacterium radiobacter. The sequence goes on from NZ_LMVK01000023.1 coordinate 216,272, forward strand.
GCAAGCAACCTCTCCGGATGATAACCGTCCAGCGCGAAAGTCACGCCATTGGTGGTGAAGACCACCTTGCCGTCCTTTTCGATCAACTCGCCGCGCAGGAAATTCATCGAGGGCGAGCCGATGAAGCCGGCGACGAAGAGGTTCCGCGGTTTGTTATAGATGGTGACGGGATCGGCCAGCTGCTGGATGACACCGCTTTTCATGATGGCGATGCGATCCGCCAGCGTCAGCGCCTCGATCTGGTCGTGCGTCACATAGATCATGGTGTTTTTCAGCGACTGGTGCAGCCGCTTGATTTCGACGCGCAGTTCCGAGCGCAGCTTGGCGTCGAGGTTGGAAAGCGGCTCGTCGAACAGGAACACATCCACATCCCGCACCAGCGCCCGGCCGATCGCCACGCGCTGACGCTGGCCGCCGGACAGTTCGGCAGGCTTGCGTTTCAGCAGCGGCTCGATCTGCAAGATGCCCGCCGCCCGTTTCACGCGCCGGTCGATTTCCTCTTTCGGCACCTTTGCGACCTGAAGGCCGAAGGACAGGTTTTTCTCCACCGTCATCTGCGGATAAAGCGCATAGGACTGGAACACCATGCCGATGCCGCGATCCTTCGGTTCCTCCCAGGTGACGTTGCGGTCCTTGATGAATATCTGCCCGTCGGTCGGTTCCAGAAGGCCGGCAATGCAGTTGAGAAGGGTCGACTTGCCGCAGCCGGACGAGCCGAGCAGCACGAGGAATTCGCCGTCGTAAATATCGAGATTGAGGTCTTTCAGCACGGTGACGGCACCGAACGACAGGGAAAGATCGCGAATGGAAACGCTTTTGTTCATATAACTCAACCTTTTACTGCGCCTGCAGCAATGCCGCGGACGAAAAGCCTGCCGGAGACGAAATAGACGATCAGCGGCACGGCCCCGGTCAGAAGGGTTGCGGCCATGTTGACGTTGTATTCCTTCACGCCCTGCACGGAGTTGACGATGTTATTGAGCTGCACGGTCATCGGATAATATTCCGGCCGCGTGAACACCACGCCGAACAGGAAGTCGTTCCAGATGCCGGTCACCTGCAGGATCATCGCCACAACGAAGATCGGCAGCGACATGGGCAGCATGATACGGAGATAGATCTGCCAGAAATTGGCGCCATCGATACGCGCCGCCTTAAACAACTCTTCCGGCAGCGAGGCGAAATAGTTGCGGAACAGCAGCGTCAGGATCGGCATGCCGAAGATGGTGTGAACGATGACGAGGCCGGTCAGCGTGCCATAGACGCCCATTTCGCGCAGCACGATAACGATCGGATAGATCATCACCTGATAGGGAATGAAGGCGCCGATGATGAGGATGGAGAAGAACAGTTCTGACCCTTTGAACTTCCAGTTCGCGATGGCGTAACCGCTGACGGAAGCGACGATGATCGAGATGACGACCGACGGCACGAGGATGCGCACCGAGTTCCAGAATCCGCGCGAAAGCCCGTCACAGTTCAATCCCGTGCAGGCATTGGCCCAGGCCTTCACCCAGGGCTCAAAGGTGATTTCCACCGGCGGCGCAAAGATGTTGCCCAGCCGGATTTCCGGCATGCCCTTCAGCGAGGTGACAACCATCACGTATAGCGGCAGCAGGTAATAGGCGGCGGCAACGAACAGCGTGCCGTAAAGAATGATGTTGCGGCGGGAAAAGGTTTTCCTTGGCTTCTTGCCGCGCGGGCCGGAAAGGTCCTGGGCAACCGCATCGGTTGCGGCGGCGACCGTGTTCAGTGTGCTGATATTAGCCACGCTTCTTGCCTCCGAATTCGAGGTAGGCCCATGGGATGACGATGATGGCGACGGTCAGAAGCATCATGGTCGAGGCGGCGAAGCCCTGCCCCAGGTTCTGCGCCTGAAACATATAGTCATAGACATATTTCGCCGGCACTTCGGAGGCGATGCCCGGCCCACCGCTGGTCTGCGCCACCACCAGATCGTAAACCTTGACGATGCCGCTGGCGATGATGACGAGCGTGGTGATGAAGACGGGCCGCATCATGGGAATGATGATGAGAATATAGGTCTTCCACATCGGAATGCCGTCGACGCGTGCAGCTTTCCAGATATCCTCATCGATACCGCGAAGACCGGCAAGCATCAGGCACATGACGAGCCCCGTGCCCTGCCAGAGCGCTGCAATCAAGATGCCATAAATGACGATCTGGGAATTATAGAGCGGATCGAAGGTGAAGCTTTCCCAACCCATCGAGCGGACCACGGACTGGATGCCGAATTCCGGGTTCAACAGCCATTGCCAGACGAGGCCGGTGACGATGAAGGACAAGGCGAAGGGATAAAGAAATATCGTGCGGAAGGTGTTTTCAAACCGGATTTTCTGATCCATCAGCGCCGCCAGCACGAAGCCGATGACGAGACTGAAGATCAGCGACAGCACGCCGTATATCGCGAGATTCTGGATGGACACGATCCAGCGCGGCGCGGCCCACAGACGCTCATATTGGTCAAAACCGATGAAGCTTGCCCGCGGCAGAAGCTTGGAATTGGTGAAGGAATAAATCACCGTCCAGATCGTTCCGCCGAGGAAGATCACCATGGCGGTTAGGATCATGGGAATGGAGGCAATCTTGGAATTGAGATTGCGGAAAAGCTGGTTGGGACGCCCTGAGCGCGTTTGACCTGCCATGTTACCTCCTCCTGTAACGTTACAGTCAACGACCGAGCAAAAAGCCCCGCCGCGTGAAACCCCGACCAGTGCCAACTGTTCTGGCGCAAGCCGGACGTTGGAAAGGGGAGCAGCGAACCGCTCCCCGATCCGGAGAGATTACAATCAGTCAGCCGAACCGATAATGTCCGCGAAGCGCTTCTGCCCGTCTTCCGCCGACATCGAGCCCGCGAAGAACTCCGCCATCAGGTCTTCCTTCTGTTTCTGCGTATCGGCAGAAATCAGCTGGTCGGTGCTGGTCAGCGCATTGCCTTTGGCCAGAATTGCCAGACCCTTTTTCATGCAGTCATTGGCTGCATTGAGGTCGACGTCGCCGCGGATCGGCAGCGAGCCTTTTTTCAGGTTAAAGGCCACCTGCGTTTTCGGATCAACAATGGTTGCGGCAAGAACGTCCTGCGCCTTGGTTTTCGCCTCGTCTTTCAAAACAGGGAAATAAAAGGCGTCGCCACCCGTGGTGAGGTATTCACTGAGACCCAGACCGGGAAGGCAGGAATAGTCCGTGCCGGCTTTCTGATTGGCAAGCTGGAATTCGCCCTGTGCCCAGTCGCCCATGATCTGGCCGCCGGCCTTGCCCGTTATCACCATATTCGTGGCCTGATTCCAGTCCTGAACATTGGTGCCCTTGGCCATGTCGCGGGCCTCGACGGCAGCTGCGAAAATCTTCGCCATATCAGGACCGGCTGCCGCTTCGGCATCCTTGTCGCCATAGACCTTCTGATAAAGGTCCTTGCCGCCAATCGAAAGCGTCAGCGTGTCGAACAGGCCGTTCGCCTGCCATGCCTGGCCGCCAAGCGCGAGCGGCTGGATGCCCGCCTTTTTCAGCGCCGGTGCGGCTGCGACGAATTCCGTCCAGTTCTTCGGAACCTCTACGCCCGCCTTTTTGAAGGCCGCATTGGAAAGCCACAGCCATTGCCAGGAATGGATATTGACCGGCGCACAATAAATCTTGCCGTCGATGGTGCAGCTGTCGAGCAGGCTTGCCGGCTTGATCACATCTTTCCAGTTACCCTTTGCGGCAACATCGGAAAGATCGCGCATCAGGCCTGCCTGGACAAGCTCTTCCGCCTGCCGGCCGTGGTTGAACTGGGTGGCACCCATCGGGTCGCCACCGGTGATGCGGCTGATCATGATCGGCCGGGCCGTGCCGCCCGAACCGGCAATCGCGCCGTCCACCCATTTATTGCCGGTCGCGTCGAAAGCCTTGGCCAGTTCGGCGACGGCAGCGGCTTCGCCGCCCGATGTCCACCAATGGGTCACCTCAAGATCGGTGGCCCCGGCAATACCCGCCGGAATCATGACGCTGGCCAGAAAAGCCGCAGAAATAACACGCATTCGCATGAGTCTCCTCCCTCACTGAAACGTTGCAGTTGGAACGTATGCGAAGATTTTTGATTAGGCAACCGCCTAAAATACGAATCTCGCCACCACCGTCAGGAGGCATTTCGAACGGGCAGGAAATATGCCGAACAGCCAGGCGACGCAGGGGATTGGACCGCGTAATCCAAACGCAATGCCGGTCATTTACAGACCCCATGGTGAGGAAAACAGGCGAAAGAGACCATGAAACGCTGGCATATTCTTTTGATCATCGGACTGACCGGTGTCGCATCGCTTTTACTGGCAACGTTTGAGCAGCTTATACCGGGGCAGCAAGCTTCATTGGCTATGCGCCTGCTGATCCTCGTCCAGCCGGCAATCCTGACCGTTACAGCGGTGGCAACCGGTCAGGCTCTTGCCGCGAAACTCGGGCTTGGCGCCCCGTTGATCGATAGCTGGTTGCAGGGTGACAATACGCGCGCAGTGCTGCGAAGACAGTTGCCGCCTGCGCTTGCGGCGGGCATTGCCGTCGCCGTGTTGATGATCATCTATTCGTCGGTGATCCTGCCCCTGATCACGGATGCGGCAACCCTGGCAAAAATGACCAGATTTGACGTCCCGCTGGCGACCCGGATTTTATATGGCGGCATCACGGAAGAGCTGCTGACCCGGTGGGGCCTGATGTCGTTTTTCGCATGGGCCCTCTGGCGCATGACAGGAAGCGGGGAAATCCGATCATCTCTTGTATGGGCTGCCATCATAATCGCCGCAGCTCTCTTCGCCGCCGGCCATCTGCCGTTTCTGTTCACGATCGCCGCTCAGCCGCAACCGGCGCTCGTCCTTGCGGTGCTGCTCGGCAACTTTATTCCCGGCCTCATCTTCGGGTGGCTATTCTGGCGTCGGGGACTGGAAGCGGCGATACTGTCCCATGGCTTTGCCCATTGCGTGAACGCGCTGGCTGCCTGAACCAAAAAAGGCGAAGCGGACTTATGTCCACCTCGCCTTATGTTCCCTTTGCGTAGGCAGCGCCCCTATTGCCTCTTGTAATCATCCTCGATGCGGATGACATCGTCCTCGCCGATATAGGCCCCGGTCTGGATTTCGACCAGTTCGAGCGGAATCTGCCCCTCATTTGCCAGCCGGTGCGGCTGGCCGATCGGGATATAAACCGACTGGTTTTCCGTCAGCAGCCGGGTTTCCTCGCCGATCGTGACAGTCGCGGTTCCCTTCACGACGATCCAGTGTTCCGAGCGGTGATAGTGTTTCTGGAACGAAATGCGGTGGCCGGGATCGACCGTGATGTGGCCCACCCGGTAACGCTCGTCCACATACATGTGTTCGATATAACCCCAGGGGCGATAGACGCGCTTGTGGGTCTGCGTCTGTGGCGCGTGCTCGCTGTCCTTCAGCTTTTCCACCAGACCCTTCACATCCTGCACCCGGTTTTTCGGCACCACCAGAACCGCATCCTTGGTGGCCACCACCACCATGTCCTTCGCGCCCACCACCGTCGTCAGCAATTGCGTGGAGTGGATGAGGCAGCCTTCGGAATCGATGAAGACGCCGTTACCTTCCAGTGCGTTGTCGTTGCCGCGCTTGTCGGCAATCTCCCAGATCGCATCCCAGCTGCCGATATCCGACCAGCGGAAATGGCCGTGCACCACCGCCATACGCTTGGTCTTCTCGATCACCGCATAGTCGATGGAGTTTTTCGGGGAAGCCTCGAAGCTTTCCTGATGCAGGCGCACGAAACCGAGGTCGCTTTCATATTGCTCGACCGCCTGCGTCACCGCGGCAAGGATCTCCGGCGCGAAGGCCTTCAGTTCGGCGATCATCACATCGGAACGGAACAGGAAGTTACCGGAGTTCCAGAGATAACCTTTTTCCAAGTAGGAGATCGCCGTCTTCACATCCGGCTTCTCGACAAAAGCATCGACGGTGCTGAGGTCTTCCTCGCCGTCGATCGCCTCGCCCGGTTTGATATAACCGTAGGAGGTACGCGGCTCGGTCGGCACGAGGCCGAAGACGACGATATTGCCCTGATCGGCGGCTTTTGCGCCGAGCTTCACGGCATCGGAAAACTTTTGGGCATCGAGCACCACATGGTCGGCGGCAAGCGCCAGCACCAGGCATCCGGGCTCGCGGCGCTCGGCAAGCACGGCGGCGGCGGCCATCGCGGCGGCGCTGTCGCGGCGGGCGGGCTCAAGCACCACCGTTGCCGGCAGATCGATCTCTTCCGCCTGGCGCCGAGCGAAGAAACGGAAATCCTCGTTGGTGATCACAAGCGGTTCGGCATAAAGGCTCTTGTCGCCCACCCGCTGCAGCGTCTGCTGATAGGTCGAAAGATTGCCGACCAGCGGCTGGAACTGCTTGGGCAACTGATCGCGCGATACCGGCCAAAGCCGGGAACCAGCACCGCCGGCAAGAAGAACCGGCGTGATCTTTCGAGATTGTTCCTTCACAACAAAACCTTTCCAACTCTAAAAATTTCCCGGCGCGCCGGACAATATACATATTTCGAAATGCCGCCATCATCGGTTCACGGGCGGATAAGCGCAAGCTCATAAATTCGCCTTGTGAAAGCTTGGTGAACGGCGGGGTGTTTGCCGGCAGGACCGTTTTCCTAACGCAAGGGCGAGCGCGAGGTTCCGCACGGAATGGCCTCGCACTCCGGCCAAAGGCAAAGAAAAACCCCGGGGACCATGCCCCGGGGTTCCTTTTTCAGAGTGATAAACCGCCAAGATCAATCCGGCAGCGCATAGGCGATCACATAGTCGCCGCGATCGGGCGACTGGCGCGCACCACCGGCCGAGATGACGACATATTGCTTGCCGGTCTTCGGAGACTTGTAGCTCATCGGACCCCCTTGGCTGCCGACCGGAAGGCGGGTCTTCCAGACTTCCTTGCCGGTCGCCGTATCGAAGGCGCGCAGATAATAATCCTGCGTGCCGGCGATGAAGACGAGACCGCCCTGTGTGGCAAGCGTGCCGCCAAGCGTCGGCATGCCGATCGGGATTGGCAGGCCCATCTTGATGCCGAGCGGCCCGGTATCCTCGACGGTACCAACAGGCACCTGCCACTTGATCTTCTGGGTCTTCATGTCGATCGCGGTCATCGTGCCATAGGGCGGAGCCTGGCAGGGAATGCCGAGAGCCGAAAGGAAACGGTTCTTGTCGACGGCATAGGGCGTACCCTTCATAGGCACGAGGCCCATGCCGGTATTAACGCTTTCGCCGCCGCTTGCCGTTGCCTTGCTGGGTGCGGCTTCCTTCATCTGAATCCAGAGACCGAGGCGCATGTCATTGACGAAAATGGTGTTCGTCGTCGGGTCAGTCGAAAGACCGCCCCAGTTCATGCCGCCGAGCGAACCCGGGAATGACAGGGAGAGGTCCGTACCCGGCGCCGTATAAAGCCCCTCGTAGCGCATTCCCTTGAAGGCAATACGGCAAAGAAGCTGGTCAAACGGAGTGGCGCCCCACATATCCGCTTCCGTCAGGGTCTGCGCACCGATCTCGGGCATGCCGACCGAGCGCGGCTGTGTCGGCGCATAGGGCTCGTTCGGAATATTGGCGGGTTTGACCGGAACTTCTTCAACCTTCGTCAGCGGCTGGCCGGTCGCCCGGTCGAGAACATAGATCTGCGCCGCCTTGGTGCCGAAGACCAGTGCCGGAACAGTCGTTCCATCCGCTTTTGGGAAATCGATGAAGCTTGGCTGCATCGGCACGTCGAAGTCCCAGAGGTCGTTATGAACCGTCTGATAGACCCATTTTTCCCGGCCGGTAGTGGCATCGAGCGCCAGCATCGAAGCACCATATTTATGGTCGAGCGGCGTGCGCGTCGCGCCATACAAGTCCACCGAAGGGCTGCCGACCGGCATGAAGACCGTGTTCAGCTCCGGATCGTAAGACATGGACGCCCAGACGTTGGGCGTGGAACGCGTGTAGGTCTGCCCTTCGGGCGGCAGTCCGGTGATCTCGGGGTTGCCGGGATCGAAGGCCCAGCGGAGCGCGCCGGTCACCACATCGAAACCGCGCATGACACCACCAGGCATATCCACCTGTACGTTGTCGGCGATACGGCCGCCGACAACGACGGTCGTTCCCGCCAGTGTAGGCGCCGAGGTCAGCACATATTGCGGGTCCGGCGCATTGCCGAGACCGATCTTCAGATCGACACGGCCATTGTTGCCGAAGTCAGGGCAAAACGCGCCGGTGTCGGCATCAAGCGCAATCAGTTCCGCATTGATGGTGTTCATCAGAATACGGCGCTGGCAAAGCGCGCCTTCGGCAACCACCGCCGGCGTGACAGGCGTTGAGCCCGGTGCGGTCGGCTGCTTCAGCGGCGCCTTGGCATCGAAATAGGCAAGACCGCGGCAGCGCATCCAGACGGAGGATTTCGCGTTGATTTCCGTCTTCCATTTCTCAGCGCCGGTATCGGCATCGAGAGCGATGACATTGTTGTGCGGCGTGCAAAGGAACACGGTGTCGCCAACCTGCAGCGGCGTTTCCTGATCTTCCGCACCATTCGCGCCGGGGCTGATCGGGGTGTCGCCGGTATGGTAAGTCCATGCGACTTCGAGGTTCTTGACGTTGTCACGGGTGATTTCGTCGAGCGCGACAAAGCGGCTGCCGCCGGATGTATTGCCGTAATGCTCCCAGTTCTTCTGCTCGGTTTCCGGGGTTACCGGCGTCAGCGCGGCCGCCTCACCATTGAAGGCGACGGTCGGATGCGGCACGAACATGCCGGCAAAACCTGCACCGGAAGCGATGGCGAGAATGGCGGCAATGGCAAAGGAAGTGCCATATGCCGGGGCCTTGCCTGCCGCACGGCGCAAAAGCGGATAGGAGAGCGCAACGACCGTGGCGCCGACACCTATCGCCAGAAGGCGGGAAATGAGCGGCCAGAAGTGCAATCCGGCTTCCCACACCGCCCAGGCGCCGGTGAGGACGACGACAAGGCCGAAGAGAAGCGCGCCGGCAGGCTTGCGCAACAGGATGAGCAGGCCGGAGACGATCAACGCGATGCCCGCCACAATGAAGTAAAGGCTGCCGCCGAGGGCCGCGAGCTGGCCGCCGCCAATGGCGAAGAACAGGCCTGCGGCAATGATGACCGCGCCGAGCACCAACAGCCATAATCTGGCTGGGAGCGATAGTGAAGTTGCTGGATTACCCATGAAAGAATGTCCGGTTAGAAGAGCCGCCAAAAAGGCTGAAGCCCGATGATCGTTCAGTGTCCGGCAAAGCCGGGACAGTTCGCGGCCATTGCGGCCAGGCGAAGATGCGCCGGAGGCGGCGCGGCTGAACGGGGAACAATGGTGGGGAAGACTTCCGTCGTGACTGTCATTTTGACCCATTCACTGCAGGTAACCGCCGGCCCCATGGACGGCGGACAAGGTGCTTGAACAAATCCTCCCCGGTTCGTATCGCCAATGCCCGCATAAGCGGCAAAGACGACCGAAACACTGGCTGCGGTATAACGTCGCCTGCGACAAGATGACAATGCGCAAGACGGGCAATTTTGATAAGCTATACTTATACCACCCCAAGCCCGACAACACAAAGACCTGTCCGCCGATGGATATTCGCCAACTCACAATATTCGTGGAAGCCGCAAGGGCCAGAAACTTTCGCGCCGCCGCCCTGCAGCTCGGCATCGCCCAGCCTGCCGTGACCCAGCGTATCCGGCAGCTGGAGGAAAATCTGGGCTTCAAGCTCTTTCACCGCATCAATCGCGGTGTGGAACTCACGCCTGCCGGCCAATCCATGCTCATCGAGGCGGAGGAAATCCTTGCCCGCACCAAAGGCGCGCTGGAAAAGGCGCAGCAGATCAGGCGCGGCCAGCTCGGAACGTTGCGCATCGGTTACGGCACCAGTGTAATGGCGGAGCGCAAACTGCCGGCGCTGATTACCCGCTATGGCGACGAACACCCTGATGTGACGCTTGAACTGTTGCCCGGCATGACGATGGAACAACTGATCGAGCAGGTGGCGACCCGCAAGACCGACGTTGCCTTCATTCGCGCCCCTCTTCCCTCGCTGCCGCAGACCTTGCGCGCCATGCCCTTTGATCGCTCGAAACTTTGCGTCGCCTTGCCGGAACGGCACGCACTCGCCCACCGCTCGCGGATTTCGGTCGGCGATATCGTGCGCGAAAAACTGCTGTTGCCGGTTGACGAGATTGGCCTTGGCCTCAGCAGCAGCGCGCTTTCGCTTTTTGAGGATGCCGGCTGCACGCCGGAAATCGGCATGCGTATCGCCAACGTCAATACGATCCTCGCACTCGTGGAGGCGGGTGCGGGCATTTCCATCCTGCCGGAAACCACCGTGCGTTCCGCAAGGGGCATTGCCGGCGTGCCACTGGAGAGCGCGGATGCGTGGTCCGATTGTGTGCTGGTCGTCAGGCGCGGCGCCCTCGCCCTGCATGTCGAAGCCTTTGTGAACATGGCACGTCAGGCCTATCGGCCGAGCCTCTGACACGAAAGACAGGAATTAATCGATTGAATCGGCCACAAATTTCATCACGCTTAAATTTGCTGCACTGAACAACATTCAAGGCTTGGCAGGCGCGCGAAAAATACAATAACAACGGCGGATATTTTTACACTATTATCGACAGGAAAGCACGCTCAGCCCATGTCCGACACGACGAAACCCGCCAGCACAAGAACATCGGTTACGGATCAGGAAGCCCTGGATTTCCACGCGGAAGGCAGACCGGGGAAACTGGAAATCACCCCGACCAAACCGATGGCGACGCAGCGGGATCTGTCGCTTGCCTATTCGCCTGGCGTGGCCGTACCGGTGAAAGCCATCGCCGAAAATCCGGCGACCGCTTACGACTACACCACGCGCGGCAACATGGTGGCGGTCATCTCCAACGGCACCGCCATCCTCGGTCTCGGCAATCTCGGCGCGCTCGCCTCCAAGCCGGTCATGGAGGGCAAGTCCGTTCTCTTCAAGCGCTTCGCCGACGTCGACTCCATCGATCTCGAGGTCGACACCGAAGACGCTGATGAATTTATCAATTGCGTGCGTTACCTCGGCCCCTCCTTCGGCGGCATCAATCTGGAAGACATCAAGGCGCCGGAATGTTTCATCATCGAAAGCCGCCTGCGCGAGCTGATGGATATTCCTGTTTTCCATGACGACCAGCACGGCACCGCCATCATCGCCGCCGCCGGCCTCATCAACGCCATCGAACTGACCGGGCGTGACTTCAAGACCACGAAGCTCGTCTGCAACGGCGCGGGTGCTGCGGCAATCGCCTGCATGGACCTCATCAAGGCGATGGGGTTCAACCCTGAAAACATCACGCTCTGCGATACCAAGGGCGTGATCTACCAGGGTCGCACCGAAGGCATGAACCAGTGGAAATCCGCGCACGCGGTAAAAACCAACAACCGCACGCTGGCCGAAGCCATGAAGGGTGCGGATGTGGTGTTCGGCCTGTCGCAGAAGGGCGCTTTCAGCGAAGAGATGATCCGCTCCATGGCGCCGAAGCCGATCATTTTCGCCATGGCCAACCCGGATCCGGAAATCACGCCGGAAGAAGTCACGCGCATTCGCGACGACGCCATCATGGCGACCGGCCGTTCGGATTACCCGAACCAGGTCAACAATGTCCTCGGCTTTCCCTATATCTTCCGCGGCGCACTCGATGTTCGCGCCAGCCAGATCAACGACGCGATGAAGATCGCCGCTGCACAGGCGCTCGCCGATCTGGCCCGCGAAGACGTGCCTGATGATGTGGCCGCCGCCTATCAGGGCAACCGTCCGCGTTTCGGATCGCAATATATCATTCCGGTTCCCTCCGACCCGCGCCTGACCCCGGCCATCCCGGTGGCCGGGGCGAAGGCCGCCATCGAAACCGGCGCCGCCCGCCGGGAGCTGCCCGATCTCGACGCCTATGCCCGCGAGCTTTCCGCCCGCCGCGACCCGATGGCATCGACCACGCAGCGCCTTTACGAGCGCGTGCGCCGCTCGCCGAAGCGCGTCGTCTTTGCGGAGGCAGAGGAAGAACAGGTCATGCGCGCGGCGATTTCGTTTACCGCGCAGGGGCTTGGCACCGCCATCCTGCTCGGCCGCGACGACATCATCAAGGCCAACGCGGAACGCGCCGGCATCGATCTCGACCGCGCCAATATCGAGATCACCAACGCCCGCCTCTCCACCCGTGTCGATGCCTATGTCGATTATCTCTATGCGCGGCTGCAACGCGGCGGTTTCCTGCTGCGTGACGTGCAGCGCCTGGTCCACAACGACCGCAACCATTTCGCGGCCTGCATGGTGGCGATGGGTGATGCGGACGCAGTGGTGACGGGCGTTACCCGCAATTATTCGACGGCGCTCGAGGATATCCGCCGCTGCATCAACACCAAGCCCGGCCACCGCGTCATCGGCGTTTCGCTGGTCGTTTCGCGCAACCGCACCGTCTTCGTGGCCGATACCGCCGTGCATGACATGCCGAATGCGGAGGACCTTGCCGACATCGCCGAAGAAGCAGCCCACCTTGCGCGCCGTTTCGGCTACGAGCCGCGCGTTGCCATGCTTGCCTATTCCACCTTCGGCCAGCCGACCGGCGAGCGCTCAGACAAAGTGCGCGAGGCCGTGAAAATCCTCGACAAGCGCAATGTCAATTTCGAGGTCGATGGCGAAATGTCGGCCGATGTGGCGCTCACCCATCACCGCATGCAGAGCCAGTATCCCTTCGCCCGGCTTTCCGGTCCGGCCAACGTGCTGGTCATGCCCGCCATCCATTCCGCCTCCATCTCCACCAAGATGCTGCAGGAACTGGGCGGCGCGACCGTCATCGGCCCGCTTCTTGTCGGCCTCGACAAGTCGGTGCAGATCACCTCGATGGGCGCGAAGGACAGCGATATCGTCAACATGGCGGCAATCGCGGCCTATAACGCCGGTCGTTGAGACAGGCTGGGACGTTGCAGCACGTTTCTTCTCCCCGGCGGGGAGAAGAAACAAGCCGGATGCGCTCGCTCCGCATATGGCCATCCGGTCCTCAGCAACATCTGGATTACTCTCCCGCCCCATGGCAGGACACGAAGCGGCGGGACAAAGAACAGGATTCTACGATTTCCGGTTATTAGGATATTTTTTCCGCTGAAAGACTTTCTTGGAACCCGTTTCTATTCATAGTATTTTTTGCGCAATGCCAATTCTCGCTCTTGGCGGGTGCCTCATGTAGTTTCCACCTACAATCAAAAGGAAATACCCATGGCCCTTTCTTTCTCCAGATTTGCCGCAAAACTCATCGCCGGAACCGTCGTCATCGCTTCGATGGCAACCGCCGCTCACGCGGATGCAACGCTCGACCGGATCAAGGGTCGCGGCAAGCTCACCGTCGGCGTCATCCTCTCCGGCGCGCCTTTCGGCTTTATCGATCCGAAGACGCAGGAGCAGAAGGGTCTCAACATCGACGTCGCCAAGGCGCTGGCCGCCGGTCTCGGCGTCGAACTGGTGACTGAGACCGTGACGCCGCCCAACCGCGTGCAGTTCCTGCAGCAGGGCAAGGTCGATATTCTGATCGCCAACATGCAGTACACCGAAGAGCGCGCCAAAACGCTCGATTATGTGCCCACCCCCTATGACCGCCAGGGCGGCGCCGCAATCGGCCGCAAGGACAGTGGCATCAAGGACTGGCCGGACCTGAAGGGCAAGATCGCCTGCGTTTCGCAAGGTTCCAACTACACGCAGCCGCTGATCGAACAATATGGCGCACAGGTAAAGGCGCTGCCGAGCCAGCCAGAATCGCTTCTGGCGCTGAAGGGCGGCAATTGCGATGTTTCCGTACACGTCAACGGTACGCTGAGCCTGATGCTTCAGGACCGCGCCGACGAGTGGAAAGATTACGGCATCCTGATCCCGACCGACCTCATCCCGTCGGATTCCGTCATCTGGCTGCGCAAGGGCGAGGCCGACACGCAGGCCGCTCTCGACAAGATTGTCAAGGAACTGCACGCTTCCGGCAAGATGATCGAATTCGCCAAGGCCAACCGCCTGCCCAGCATCGGTTATATGGAAGAGCAGAAGAAGAAGCTCTCCGCCGCGCAATAAGGACCGGGGCAACCCCGCTCGGGTCTGGGTCCAGCGCGATCTAGTCCTTGACCACGAGAGTCTCCTTCGCGGCGCGGACGTGCCGCGGCTGGATGCCGGATCATCCCCGGGCTTGTTCCGGGGACCGGCATGACGGAAAGGGCGGCGGCTATCATCGCGATTTCCCCCAACCATCAAGAACGGCCGGTTTCGCCTGCCGTTCTTTTCTGCTTTATAACAAGGCAGGCCATTCTGGCGCCGCCCGCCGGACGGCACCCGCAATAACAGCATGGATTTCCGATGCAGGATTCATTTACAGCGCGCTTCATAGAACTGGCCGCGCATCTCGGCCTTAACTATGACTTTCTGAACAGCGGTTACGAGGTTCAGATCTGGCTCGACGGCATGAAGATGACGTTGATCCTCGTCGCCGTCACCTTGCCGCTCAGCCTCGTCTTCGGTTTCATTTTCGCAGCCATGCTGACATCAGGCAAAACCTGGCTTGCCGGCCCCGTCCGCGCCTATGTGGAACTGACGCGCAACACGCCGACGCTGGTGCAGCTGATGTGCGGCTTTCTCGTGCTTAACATGCTGATTTCCAACGTACTCGGCGGCGCACAGAACAATCCGCTGACACCCTTCTTCTGGGTCGTTGCCATTACCGGCCTGCACATTGCCGCTTTCCACGCGGAAGCCTTGCGCGGCGGTATCGAGGCGGTGCCGGCCACTACCATCGAGGCGGCCCGCGCGATTGGTTTCAGCTCCTTCGAGATTTTACGCTATGTGGAGTTTCCGCTGGCGATCCGTACAGCGCTGCCCTCCATCATCAATAACCTCGTCAATCTGGTGAAGCTCACCACTGTCGGCTCGGCAATTGCAGTGGGTGAAATCACCTATGCCTCGATCCTGATCTGGACGCAGCGCGACAATGTGGTCGAGCTGATGATCGTCATCCTCATCTTCTTCAGCGTCATCAATTTTATCGTCGCAAAGGCCGGTCTGTGGCTTGAACGGCGTCTTGCGGTTCCGGGGTTCGGTCAATGAGTGCGGTGGTTTCTCCAACACAGGCGGTAAAGAAGCCGCCCTTCGGCACCATTCTGCTGCTCGGCGTGGCGATATCAGTCATCCTGTGGCTGATCCTCGATCCCTCGCTCGGCCAGGTGCTGCTGCAATGGCTGCCCTATCTGGCCAAGGGTTTTGCCATGAACGTGCTGATCAGCATCCTGGCGATCGCCATCGGCACCTTCATCGGCGTCCTGCTCGGCATCATGGAGCTTGCGCCCTACCGTCTCGTGCGCGCGCCGGCGCTGACCTATGTTCAGATCTTCCGCAACGCCCCGCATCTGGTGCTGATCTTTGCCGCGACCTACATCTTCCCCTTCGAGATCGTCGCTTTCGGCAATTACATCCCGTTTCCGGACTGGATCAAGGCCGTGGTCGGCCTTGCTATTCCGGCCAGCGCCCATATCGCCGAAATCACCCGCGGCGCCATCCAGTCCATTCCGACCGCACAATGGGAAGCGGCGCAGGGGCTCGGCTTCTCGCGCAACCAGACACTGCGCTGGATCATCCTGCCGCAATGCGTGAAGCGCTCGCTGCCGCCATGGATGAACCTCTATGCGTCGATCACCATGGGTACGGCGCTCGCCTCGCTGGTCGGCGTGCATGAGCTTCTGCATGCCGCGACAGACGCCAGCACCGCCGTGCAGCGCAACGATTTTACCGTCGTGGTCTATCTCACTGTCCTGATGGCGTTCTTCCTGTTCTGCTATCCCGTCTCCCGTTTCACGCAGCGCCTCGAGCGGCGCTTCGCCTCCCGCTGATTGGAACAAGCCATGTCCGCACCCGCACCACAAACCGCCGCAAAAGCTCTGGTCGAACTGGAAGGCATACACCTGTCCTTCGGTGACAATCAGGTCCTGAAGGGCATCGACCTCACGGTCAACAAAGGCGACGCCGTCTCCATCATCGGCCCTTCCGGCTCCGGCAAGTCCACCATCCTGCGCTGCATCAACGGCCTGCTCATTCCGCAATCGGGCAAGATCACCGTCGGCGGCACCCGTGTCGACCAGCTGAAGACCGAGGCTGAACGCATCGCACTGCGCAAGCGTATCGGCATCGTTTTCCAGCAGTTCAATCTCTTCCCGCATCTGACTGTCATGGAAAACATCACCATCGCACCAATCAAGATTCTCGGCACGCCGAAGGCTGAAGCCGAGCGCCATGCCCGCGAATTGCTGGAAAAAGTGCGCCTCTCCCAAAAAGTCGATGCCTATCCCGGCCAGCTTTCCGGCGGCCAGCAGCAGCGCGTGGCGATTGCCCGGGCGCTGGCCATGCGGCCGGAACTGGTGCTCTTCGATGAGGTCACCTCCGCGCTCGACCCGGAAACCGTGGGCGAGGTGCTCGCCGTCATCCGTGATCTCGTCAATGACGGTATGACCAGCATTCTCGTCACCCACGAAATGCGTTTTGCCGAAGAAATCAGTGATAATATCGTCTTCACCGAAAACGGCCTGATCGTCGATCAGGGCACGCCGGAGCACATCTTCTACAGGTCGACCAATCCCCGCATCAACGCCTTCGTCAAGGGTCTCGGAGGACAGGTAGCGCGGGTCGCTGACGGCGAAGGGATCTGATGTCATGACCGCCGACGAGAAACTCACGCTTCATCTGGCCGAGGCCATCGCTGCCTCCGATCCGTTGCGCGACGACGAGGCGGTTGCCATCGCCCGCACGGCGCTGATCGACTTTTTCGCCTGCGTACTGGGCGGCGCTGCGGATAGAAGCACGAAAATCCTGATCGACAGCTTTACACCGGGCGCGTCAGGCACGGCGGGTATTATCGGCCATGATCTGCGCACGGATGCCTTTACCGCAGCCCTCATCAACGGCCATGCGGGGCATGTGCTTGACTATGACGACGTCCATGGCAGCGTGCGCGGCCACCCGACCGTCGCCATCATTCCCGCTTTGCTGGCTATCGCGGTCGAGGAAGGCTCCACGGCGGACGCCTTCATCGCGGCCTATATCGTCGGGCTGGAAACCATGGCGCGTCTCGGCCTGTCGCTCGGAACCAAACACTACGAAAACGGCTTCCACGCCACCGCCACACTCGGCCCCATCGGCGCTGCGGCAGCAATTGCGCATATCCTGAAATTCGATCCTCAGACCACGGCCGTGGCGCTCGGCCTTGCCGCCACGCAATCGGCCGGACTTCGCCTGCAATTCGGTTATGAAGCCAAGCCGCTGCATGCCGGGCTTGCCACGCGTGCCGGCCTCACCGCCGCGCGGCTGGCGCGATCCGGTTTTCAGGGCGCGCCGGATTTTCTGGAAAATCCCATCGGCTTTTATTCCGCTTTCGCCTTCGGTGCAGAACAGCCGAAACGCGTTCTCTCCGGCTGGGGCGCACCCTGGCAGATCGTCTCGCCCGGCCTCACCCTCAAGGCCTTTCCCTGCTGCACCGCGAGCCATCCCGTTGCCGTCGGTGCGCTGGCGCTCCGCAACAGCAATGGTCTGACACCGGATGAGGTCGAGGCGGTCACCATCACCTTCCCGCCCGGTGGCGATGCCGCGCTCGTTGGACCGGCCACGCCCACCACCGGCATCGATGCGCGCTTCAGCGCCGAATATGTCTTTGCCGCAGCACTGACAGATGGAGCACTCGGGATCGGCCATTTCAACGAGCACCCGACACGCGCCGACCTGCTTGCCCTTTCCGCCAAGATCTCACGCCGGCATGATGAGACCGCCCGCCGCCTCTCGCCCGATCCCACCACCCGTTTCGTGGTCATCGACGTAACGAAGAAGGACGGCACGGTGCTCTCGCGCCGTGTCGACGGCCTCCCCGGCATTGATGACCCGACCGAAAAATTTGCCGACGCGACCGGCGGCAATGAAAAATTCGCCAGCATTCCGGCACTGGTGCGGTCCATGAAAACCGCAGCCGACCTCAGGAAGCTTGAAACGCTTCTGGTATCGCAAATATAACTCGACTGACATGAGGGCATGATCCCCATGACCACCACGACACGCAAAAGACAGATGCATCTCGGCCTTTTCCTGCAGGGCGCCGGGCACCACGTTTCCGGCTGGCGTCACCCCGACGCGGAGGCCGGCAGCGAGAATTTCGATCTGCTCACCCGTGTTACGAAAATGGCCGAGGCGGCGAAATTCGACATGGTATTCCTCGCCGACGGCCTCACCAGCGGCGTCGACGCCCATCCGTCAATGATCGCGCGTTTCGAGCCGCTGACCCTGCTTGCCGCGCTTGCCATGGTCACCGACAAGATCGGGCTGGCCGCCACAGCCTCCACCACCTATGGCGAGCCGTACCACACCGCCCGCGCCTTCGCTTCCATCGACCATCTGAGCCACGGCCGCGCGGCGTGGAACATCGTCACCACCTCATACGCCCGCACGGCGGCGAATTTTTCCAAGGACCATCCTGAGCATGACGAGCGTTATGCCGTGGCGGAAGAATATGTGAATGTGGTGCGCGGCCTCTGGGACAGCTGGGATGACGATGCTTTCGTCAAGGACAAGCAGGCGGGCCGTTACGTCGATCCGGAAAAGGTCCATATCCTCAACCACGAAGGCAAATATTTCACGGTCAAGGGACCGCTCAATATCCCGCGCCCGCCGCGGGCCCCCCCGGTTCCCACCCAGGCCGGCCCCCCCGCCCCGGGACAGGATCCCGCCCCCCGCACCGCCGATATCGTCTTCACCGCCCAGCAGGCGATTTCCGAAGCGCAGGCTTTCTATACCAGCCTCAAGGCGCGCGTGGAAAAATTCGGCCGCGATCCGGCCAGCGTCGCCGTGATGCCCGGCTTCATGCCGATCATCGGCAGAAGCTTTGAAGAGGCCGGTGAAAAGCTGAAGGAACTGAACCGGTGGACGGATATCAAGAGCGCCATGCCGCTGCTTGAAGAACGCATCGGCCACAGCCTTGCCGATTACGATCTCGACGGCCCGCTGCCCGATCTGCCGATCTCCGACCAGCTGCGCAGCCGCGCCGAACTTCTGACAGAACTGGCGCGCCGCGAAAAGCTGACGATCCGGGAACTGGCGCTGCGTGTCGCCGCCGGCCGCGGCCACCACATCGTCATGGGCACGGCGAAAGACGTGGCCGACCGCATGCAGCAATGGTTCGAAAACGGCGCCGCCGACGGTTTCAACGTCATGCCGCCCTTCTTCCCCGGCGGGCTGGAGGAATTCAACCGCGAGGTCGTGCCGCTCCTGCAGGAACGCGGCCTGTTCCGCAAGGACTACGAAGGCTCGACCCTGCGCGACCATCTCGGTATCGCACGACCGGTTCTGCGGGGATAACCTTTGCGGATGCCCGATCAAAGGCATCCGCATCCGCCAAATCTGGTTAGTGCCCCTAAGAGGACCTGGGCCCGATCTTTATGCCGCCCGCGCCGACGTCCGATCCCGCCGGGCGGTATTCGGAGACTCCGACCGGACGGAAGATCCGTCTTCGCGCTGCGTCGTGCGGCGGTTCAACTTGAACAGGCTGACAAGCTGCGCCAGCGCATCGGCACCCTGCGCCAGCGTGGTGCTGATCACGGTGGTGCGGGCGCTCATCGCCGCATTCTCCTGCGTCATCCGATCCAGCCGATTGACCGCCTTGTTGATCTCACTGATGCCGACAGCCTGTTCGTCCGCCGCCTTGGCGATCATGTCGACGTTGCCGTCAATGTGCCTGACCAGCGCGTCGATCTGCTTCAGCGCCGTGCCGGTCTCGCCCACCAACCGGACGCCTTCAAGAACCTCGGTGCCGGAATTGTTGATCAGCGCCTTGATTTCCTTTGCGGCATTGGCGGAACGCTGCGCCAGTTCGCGCACTTCCTGCGCCACCACGGCAAAACCTTTGCCCGCGTCGCCCGCACGCGCAGCTTCCACGCCGGCATTCAGCGCCAGCAGGTTGGTCTGGAAGGCGATTTCGTCAATCACGCCGATGATCTGGCTGATTTCCCGCGATGCCGTCTCGATACGCTGCATCGCATCGACTGTCCGCTCCACGACCTCGGTGGAGGCCACGGTGGATGCCCGCGCGCTCTGAACAAGCTTGCGCGTCTCTTTCATATTCTCAGTCGAAGATCGGACCGTCGCGGTGATTTCTTCGAGCGCTGCCGACGTTTCCTCAAGCGCCACCGCCTGCTCGCGCGAGCGTTCGGCAAGATTGACCGAGGCTTCGCTGACCTCCTGGCTGCTGCGGGTCAGGTCTCCGGTCTGGCCGAGAACATTTTCCAGCGTCTTCTGGAATTCCGCGATGGATTTATTGAAATCGCAACGCAGCCTTTCGAACTCGCCGACAAAAGGTTTGTCCAGCGTAATACGGATATTGCATTGAGAAAGCCGCTCGAGCGCAGCACCAAGTTCTTCGACTGCGCGCATCCGGTCCGTCACATCGAAAGCAAATTTCACCACCTTGAAGACGCGGCCCCGATCATCAATGATCGGATTATAGGAAGCCTGAATGAAAACGCGTTTGCCATCCTTGCCAAGGCGCATGAACTGCCCGGTCGAGAAGTGGCCCTTTCCGAGTTCCTTCCAGAAATCTCGATAGTCCTGAGACTGGGCATAGGCCGGCTCGCAGAACATCTGATGATGCTTACCGATCAACTCTTCCGCCGTGTAACCGAGCGTCGCGAGGAAATTCTCGTTGGCGCTGAGGATTTTCCCGTCGGGCGTAAATTCGATCATGGCCTGCGCGCGGGAAAGCGCTGCCAGCTTGCCCTCATCCTCGGCGCTCTTGCGCTTGATCGCGGTGATGTCGGTTGCAATCTTGATCACCTTGTAAGGTTTACCGAAACGAAACACCGGATTGTAAGAGGCCTCAATCCAGATTTCGTCGCCATTCTTGGCCTGACGCCGGTACTGGCCCTGATCGTATTCGCCGCGCGACAACTTTGCCCAGAAGGCCTTGTATTCAGGCGAAGTCGCATCTTCGGAAGAAAGGAACATGCTGTGGGAGCGCCCAACGATTTCAGACTGCTGATAACCCACAGCCTTGGAGAAATTATCGTTCGCTTTCAAAATCTTGCCGGTCAGATCGAACTCGATGATGGCCTGCGAGCGGCTGAGCGCATCAAGCACCGCATAAGCGTCCAGACCGAGTTTAGAAAGGTGAGACATCTTTTTTGAACCCCGACTGTAATCCATGTGCAGACCTCCTCCATCCCCGAAATATAAAGATGAAAAACGGTCGGTCCGCCTGGGCGCGAAACTAGCCGGACACCGTTAAATAGCGATTAATGATGTTCCATAACTATCGATCCTGAGCCTAAATCGACTGCCGGTATGCTTCACCGCGACTATATTCGTCTTGTCTATTTGGGACCGCTTATTTGCCACAGTGCTGATATTTCTGCGTCAGCGACACGATGCGGCCTTTCATCCGGGCGGCATTCATTGTTATGGCGGGGTTGAAAGATTTGTGTTGCAGGAGCGCCGATGACCAAAACCCTGAAATGCGATGTGCTGGTGATCGGCACCGGCATTATCGGTTCCATGGCGGCGCTTTATCTGCAGAATGCCGGACGCGAGGTAGTGCTTCTGGAGCGCGGCGAGGTTGCCCGGGGGGCGAGTTCCGGCAATGCCGGCATTCTGGCTTTCCCCGAAATCATACCCATTCCCGCTCCCGGCATCATAAAAAAAGCACCGCGCTGGTTGTTCGATCCGCTCGGCCCGCTCAGCGTGCCGCCTGCCTATGCGGCGAAGATCGCACCCTGGCTGTGGCGTTTCTGGCGCGCCAGCGCCGAGCGCAACTTCCGCCACGGGCTGAAATCGCTGACGGAAATCAACCGGCTGGCGGCCATGGAAATGGCCCATATCACCGCCATTCCGGAACTTTCGCACCTCGTTTCAAAAACCGGGACGCTCGATCTTTACGACAGTGAGGCAAGCCTCAACGCTGCCCGCAAGGACTGGGACGAAAAGGAAAACGCGGGCTTCACCTTTGAGCGCGTCGGCCGCAACGAAATCGAAGAGCTGCAACCCGGTCTCGCGCCGCAGTTTCGCCACGCCATATTCTCTACCGATGGCCTGCAGGTCTCCGACCCCTATGATTTCACCCGCGCTATTTTCGATCTGGTGATTGCCCGTGGCGCAAGCCTGCGCAAGGGCGAAGCCGAACGCATCGATGCCGTTGGCGAAAGCACGATCGTGACGCTCGAAAACGGCGACAAGATCGATGCCGACAAGGTGGTGATTGCCTGCGGCGCCTGGTCGAGAAAGCTTGCCGCGACGCTCGGCAACATCGTGCCGCTGGAAACCGAACGTGGCTACAACACCACCCTTCCCGCCGGCGCTTTCAACCTGACGCGTCAGCTTTACTTCAACGATCATGGCTTTGTCGTCACCCCGCTGGCAACGGGCATCCGTGTCGGCGGCGCGGTCGAACTTGGCGGGCTGGAACTGAAGCCGAATTTCCGCCGTGCAGAGGCGATGCTGAAGAAGGCTGGGCGTTTCCTGCCCGGACTGAAGCTGGAGGATGGAAAACAATGGATGGGTTTCCGCCCGTCGATGCCGGACTGTCTTCCCGTCATCGGCACGGCCCGTGCCACGCCCTCCGTGATCTATGCTTTCGGCCATGGCCATCTGGGGCTGACACAATCCGCAGCCACCGCCCGTCTGGTGACGCAGCTGGCCAGCGGCGAGGAAACGGCAATTTCGGTCGACCCATTCCGTCCGGGACGCTTCTCCTGAACGAAAGAGGCCGGTCTATTTTACCGGCTGCATGGAATCATCAGGAAATTCCACCTCGGCAAAGGACGGGTAGACCTTGCGCAGGATAGTTACCTGCTGCTGGTCGCTGACCCTCAGCAGGTACCAGTCCGCACCATCCATCAGCGCCAGCGTGTGGGATTTCGCCTCGATCGTCTGGCCGCCGGTTTCCATCACCGTCTTCGTCGGAACGAGCGCATAGGGCGTTCCATCAGGCGTTTGCGCAAGGGTGATTGCCTGCGTATCCATGGTGAATTCGGTTATCTTGACCGCCGCAAGCGCCATCTGCATCTGCGTGGTCAAGGCGCCGCGCAATTGTTCCACGCTAACACCCGCGTCACGTGCGATGAACTCAAAGATTTTCGGCGGCACGGTCGTGCCGACAAGCTCGAAATCCTGTGCATTCAAAGCCGTGCTGAACCGCTCTATCCGTGTGCGAAGGCTATCCTGCTCGGCAGGCGAAAGATCACGCGACAAAGCGGGATGCGCAATCGCCACCAGCAGAAACAAACAATAAAACAGGCGCTTCATGGCTTGGCCTCTCCGGTTATCCGGCATCGCCCGGTTCCCCGAACGGAAACCGCTCATGAACGGGATTGTTCAGCGCAGCAGAAAGAAACCCGCGGCCGACAGCACGGCGAAGACGACCACACCGCCAAGGAAGCCGGCGGCGGCGAAGAACCCCGCGACCATGGCCAGCATCAGCACGCACAGCAACATGGTGCCATACTTCGTCAGGGCCAGAAAACCGTTATAGGTCTTTTCGTGCTCGGCGTAATTCATCTCGGCGCCAACTTCGACCGGACCCGTGTGGTGTTCGCTCATTCCGCTTCCCCTTTGCTCCATCCGTCATGCCCGTCGTACGGGGAAATCTGCCCGCGGACGATCACGGACCCATGCCGGATTCTCCGTAGCCAGAGGTAACATGAAGTCGCCGAAAAGCGCAATGCGTTCTGCGTGAAAGAGCGGCAACGGCATGCAGCACGACCGCTCAACCGGGCGAAACATGCCATAGGGCAACATTCTTTCGCAAACGGTTGAAAAGGGCACTCGGTCGAGCTGTTTCATGGCGGTTTTGGTTGCTTTTCGAACCGCCTGACCATACACGGGATTCTGTGGGGAGGAACTCTGGAGCCTGTGGCAGCGGAAGCACGTGGAGGCGTGGCTGCAGCAGGGATACCGGGCTTTGCTCTCCGCCATAAACCCGCAAAGGGCCCGAAAAGGGAAGAGGGGAAAGTTATATGAAGTCGCTTTTAAAATTAAGTGCGCTGATAGACCTTGCAAGCGAAGCACTGGGCAAGGTCGCCGGTTATCTCGTGCTCATCTGCTGCCTCGTCAGCGCCGGCAACGCCATGGTCCGCTACGCCCTGAACTACAGTTCAAACGGCTGGCTGGAAATCCAGTGGTACATGTTCGCCTTCATCGTGCTGATAGGCGCATCCTATACGCTGCGCATGAACGAACATGTGCGAGTGGACATCATTTATGGCGCGATTTCGCCGCGCAGCCGCATCTGGGTGGATATTATCGGCATCGTGCTGTTTCTGTTGCCCGGCTGCTTTTACCTCGCCTGGCTTTCCTGGCCCATGTTCACCCTGTCCTGGCATCAGAACGAAATGTCCTCCAATGCCGGCGGTCTTATCCGCTGGCCGGTGAAATTCATCATTTTCGCCGGTTTCGCTCTTCTGGTTCTTCAGGGTTTTTCCGAACTCATCAAGCGCATAGGGGCCCTTAACGGGCTTTATGCGCTCGATACGAAGTACGAAAAACCCCTGCAATGATCACACCGATCTGAACCTTCAGGATATTTCCCATGTTCGAATATGGTATTCTTCCGCCACTGATGTTCCTCGGCATGATCATCTTCATGCTTTACGGATTTCCGGTTGCTTTCTCGCTCGCCACCGTCGGTCTCGTTTTCGGCATCATCGGCATCTTCACCGAGCATTTTTCACCGGCTTTTCTTCAGGCGCTGCCGCTGCGCATCTTCGGCATCGTCTCGAACGACCTTCTGCTGGCCATCCCCTTCTTCACCTTCATGGGCGCGATCCTCGAGCGATGTGGGCTTGCGGAAGATCTGCTTGAAGGGACCGGCAAACTGTTCGGCGCCATTCCCGGCGGTCTCGCCTATGCCGTCATCATCGTCGGCGCAATTCTCGGCGCGATTACCGGCACGGTTGCCGCCTCGGTCATCACCATGGGCGTCATCTCCCTGCCGATCATGCTGAAATACGGCTACAATCCGCGGCTTGCCACCGGCGTCATCGCCGCATCGGGAACAATCACGCAGGTCATCCCGCCTTCGCTGGTTCTGATCGTTCTTGCCGACCAGCTCGGCAAATCCGTGGGCGACATGTATCTCGGCGCCATCGGCCCGTCGATCCTGCAAGTCGCCATCTTCATGCTCTTCATCCTGTTCATGTCGATCGTACGGCCGAAGGACCTGCCGGCGCTGCCGCCGGAAGCGCGCGGCGAACTCGACCGCAAGCTGGTGTTCCGCGTGCTGGCGGGCATGGTCCCTTCCATCGTGCTGATCTTCCTCGTGCTCGGCACCATCTTCCTCGGCCTCGCAACGCCCACCGAAGCCGGTGCGCTCGGCGTCGTCGGTGCAATGGCCTTGGCAGCCGCGCACCGCCGCCTCAGCTGGGATCTCGTCAAGCAGGGCATGCATTCCACCATGCATATCACCTCCATGGTGGTGTTCATTCTGGTCGGCGCCACCTGCTTTTCGCTCGTTTTCCAGGGCATGGACGGCTCGCTGTGGATCGAACATATGCTGTCGGGCATTCCGGGCGGCCCCATCGGCTTCCTGATCTTCGTCAACATCTTCATCTTCTTCCTCGCCTTCTTCCTCGATTTCTTCGAGATCGCCTTCATCGTCATCCCGATGCTGGCCCCGATCGCACAGGCGCTCGGTATCGACCTGATCTGGTTCGGCGTGCTGATCTGCATCAACATGCAGACGAGCTTCATGCATCCACCCTTCGGATTTGCGCTGTTCTACCTGCGCTCCATCGCACCGCGCACGGTCAAGACGTCGGATATCTACATGGGTGCCATTCCATGGCTCGGCATGCAGCTCATCCTCGTCGCCATCGTGATCTTCTGGCCGGAATCCGTTACCTACTGGCTGGACAAGGCACCCGAAGTCGATCTGAATTCCATCAAGATCGAGATACCCTCATTTGGCAATCAGGGCGGCAACACCATGCCTAATTTCGGTCAGCCGGGTGGATTGCCAGGCATGCCTAATCTCGGCGAACCACCGAAGATCGGACCGTAAGAGCTGTCTTGTAAGGACCTGGCGAAACGCTTATGATTGCGGAGTGGAAGACAGGGTTGCAGCCCTGCCTTCCGTTTTGCTTATCGTTTGAAATGAAGCCGGACAGTCAGTGACCAGCCTGTTCGGTTTTTTTCTAACGGCAAACGCAATGCTCAGTGGTTTCCACATCGCATCACCTCCACAGTTGAGAGCAGGGCCTTTGCCGAGGTCGGCGTGGCAAATCCCCGCCGACACTCCGGCTGGTCGCGGAGCCTGCTGCTTTTGCTCACAACGGATTTGATCGTAAATCATCCTTTGTTGTCGGACACGTGAAGGCATGCGCGCACAACAAAAACCCCGGAGATCGAAATCCCCAGGGCCTTTGCTCGGTCCGCCGTCACCGAATAATCAGAGCTTGCCGTTACGCTGCTGGATCATCATGAAAGTATCGAAAGTGTATTCCGCAAGCTGCATCCACAAATAACCTTCGCGCTTGAAGGCAACCTGGTCCTCGTAGATCTTCTTGAAGTCCGGATTGGACGCCGAAATATTGGCGTACACTTCCAGTGCGGCCTTGTAGCAGGCCTCGAGGATTTCCTGGCTGAACGGCCGCAGTACCGCACCTTCCGACACCAACTGCTTGATGGCGATCGGGTTTTTCGCGTCGTATTTCGCCATCATACTGGTGTTGGCGAAAGCGCAGGCATCCTGCAGCGCCGTCTGGTAGTTTTTCGGCAGGCTGTTCCACTTGTCCAGATTGACGAAGGAATGGATGACCGGGCCACCTTCCCAGAAAGCGGGATAATAGTAATATTTCGCCACCTTCTGGAAGCCGAGCTTGTGGTCGTCGTAAGGACCGACCCACTCCGCCGCGTCGATGGTGCCTTTTTCCAGCGCCGGATAGATGTCGCCGCCGGCGATCTGCTGCGGTACGACGCCGAGCTTTTCCACTACCTTGCCGGCGAGACCGGCAATGCGCATCTTCACGCCCTTGAAATCGTCGACGGTATTGATTTCCTTGCGGAACCAGCCGCCCATCTGCGCGCCGGTATTGCCCGAAATCATGCCGTAGAGATTGTGTTTGGCGTAAAACTCATTGAGTAGCTTGTTGCCGTTGCCTTCATAGAACCATGAGTTCGTCAGACGGGCGTTGAGGCCGAAGGGTATCGCCGTGCCGATGGCGAAGGTCGGATCCTTGCCGACGTAATAATAGGAGCAGGTGTGGCACATTTCCACCGTGCCTGATGACACGGCATCGGCCGCCTGCAGGCCGGGCACGATCTCGCCCGCAGCAAAGGGCTGGATGGTGAAATTGCCGTCGGTGGCAGCGGCGACGTGTTTGGCGATATCCTCGGCGCCGCCATAGATCGTGTCGAGCGATTTCGGAAACGACGACGTCAGACGCCAGTTGATCTTGGTATTCTGCTGTGCAATGGCGGGCGCAGCCAGAGCTGCAGTGGCAGCTCCCGCAAGCGCACCTTTTTTCATAAAGGAACGGCGATCCATCTATATCCTCCCAGATATGAACGCTGCCCGCAGCTTTGAATTCCCCTCGTTGCTGTTCAGGCATCGCAGCAAAGTAAGCACGGTTACCGCCCGGCTGACAAGCACCCGCGCCAAGAATTAATCACGGAAAAACCGGCCTTTCCGGGAATTTTCCGAAACTCTGCTTCGCATTTTTATTTGCAACTGAAATATCCCGGCACCGCCTTATACTTTAGGCGCATACAGGATCGTCAGAACGCAAAACGCGTGCTTGACTTGGCCAGCCGGCAGTCGCACAAATTTCGAAGATTCGTCCCGGAGCCACCATGCCAAAACCAATTATCGCCGTACCCGCCGACATAAGGCATTTCACCGGGGCCGACTGGCACGCCGCGCAGAACCAGTATGTTTCCGCCGCATTGAAAGTGGCTGGTGTCATGTCCTTCATCATCCCGGCCTTCGAGGACGGAAACGAGGTTGACGCCATTCTCGACCGGGTGGACGGCCTGCTCGTGTCCGGCTCCGCCACCAATGTGCACCCTTCCCTTTACGGAAAAGAAGCGCAGGAGAGCGACGGCCCGTTCGATCAGGCTCGCGACGCCACCAGCCTGCCGCTCATCCGCCGCGCCATCGAGCGCGGTATTCCGATGCTGGCCATCTGCCGCGGCATTCAGGAACTGAACGTCGCACTGGGCGGTACGCTTGCTTCGGAAATTCAGGAGCAGCCCGGCATATGGGACCACCGCAAGCCGGAACATGACGACCGCGACGTGGCCTTCGCCATCCGCCAGCCGGTACATGTGCGCGAAGGCTCCTGCATTGCGCAGCATCTTGGCATATCAGGCGAAATCCAGATCAATTCGCTGCACCGGCAGGCGATTGCCGAGACCGCACCACGCCTGCAGGTGGAAGCAACGGCGGCGGACGGCACGATCGAGGCCGTTTCCGTCATCGACGCCAAGGGCTTCGCCGTTGGTGTGCAGTGGCATCCGGAATATTGGGCCGAGACAGACGCACCCTCACGGGCATTGTTCGAGGCCTTCGGCAAGGCCGTCCACGACTATCGAAACAGCAAGGTCTGAACCGCCGCTGATCCCCTCGGCCCACAAGAACACAAAAAAGGGGCAAGCCTGAAGGCCTGCCCCAAGTCTGGGAGGAGGATTTAGCGCTTTGCGCGTTTCTTCTGCCGGTAGACGTCAGCAACGACCGCGGCCACGATGATGAGGCCTTTGACGATTTCCTGGTAATAGGCATCCACCCTGAGGAAGGTGAAGCCCGACGTCATGACACCGAGAATGATGGTGCCGATCACCGTTCCGGTGATGCGCCCGGCACCGCCGGCGAGCGACGTGCCGCCGATAACGGCCGCGGCGATGGCATCAAGTTCATACATCACGCCCATGCCGGCCTGCGCCGTCTGCGCGCGGGCAGCGGTAACGACGCCGGCGAGACCGGCCAGCATGCCGGCAATCGCATAGACCTTGATCAGATGCGCCTCGATATTGATACCGGAAACGCGGGCCGCCTGCTGGTTGGCGCCGATGGCATAGGTGAACTTGCCGTAGCGCGTATAACGCAGCGCCACATGGAAAATGACGGCGACGACGAGGAAAACCACGACCGGCCAGATACCCGTGCCGATGAAGTTGAAACCGTCGGTGAGCCCCGAGATCGGCTGGCCCTTCGTATACCATTTGGAAAGACCGCGCGCCGTCACCATCATGCCGAGTGTTGCGATGAAGGGCGGAATTTTGGTACGCGCGATGAGTTGTCCGTTGATGAAACCCGCCAGGGTACCGGCCAATATGCCGACCGCGAGCGGTATGAAGAAAGGCAGATCGGTCAGCCCCGGATAGAGAGCTCGCGGCCATGTGGAGGATTGCGCCACGCTGGCGGACAACATCGCCGTCAGGCCTACGACGGAGCCGGAGGAGAGATCGATACCGCCGGTGATGATGACCTGGGTCACGCCAACCGCGATGATGCCGATGACAGAAACCTGCAGGATCATGATCGTCAGGCGCTGCTGGTTCATGAGGAAGCTCTGGCCGATGAAAATCCAGCCGAGAATTTCATAAACCAGCGCAATGCCGATCAGCACGAAAAATATATTGGCCTCGGGCGGGATGCGCCGGTGCGGCTTGCGTCCGGATTTTGCATCCAACTCCGTGTTGGCGGCGGCGTTCGTATTCATAATCGTTCCTCCTCGAGAAATCCCGGCGCGCCTCACCGCGATGCGAGATCCATCACTTTCACCTGCGTGGCTTCACTTCTATCAAGGAAGCCCGTCACCCGACCTTCATGCATGACCATGACACGGTCGCTCATACCCAGAACCTCCGGCATTTCGGAGGAAATCATGATGACGGCGACGCCCTGGCGCGCCATCTCGCAAACCAGCTTGTGAATTTCGGCCTTCGCCCCGACATCGATGCCGCGCGTCGGCTCATCCAGAATGAGAATGCGCGGTTTGGTCAGCATCCAACGACCGATCAGAACCTTTTGCTGGTTGCCGCCGGACAGGTTTTCGATACGTTCGTAAAGATGCGGCGTCTTAACCCGGAGCTTGCGGCACATCTCCTCGCAGGCTTCCGAAAGCGCGTTTTCCTGCACGAAACCATTGGCGACATATTTGTCCTGCAGGACGGCGATCTGCATGTTCTCAAGAATATTGAGGATCAGCAGGCACCCCGTATCCTTGCGGTCCTCCGTCAGAAACGCCATGCGGTGACTGATAGCCTTCGTCGGGCTGTCGATCGAAACCGGCTTGCCGTTGATCGTTATCGTCCCTGAGGAAGCGGGCGTCACACCGAACACGGTTTCCGCCACATTGGAGCGGCCCGAGCCGACAAGACCTGCAACGCCGAGAATTTCACCGGCGCGGACATCAAAGGAGACGTCATGGAACACGCCATCAAGGTTCAGGTTCTTGACCGACAGAACGACGTCGCCGATCGGAACCTCTTCCTTGGGGAACATCTGGGTGATTTCCCGGCCCACCATCATGCGGATGATGTCATCACGCGTCACATCGGTGGAAGCGTGAGTGCCGATATATTTGCCGTCGCGGAAAACCGAGAACTCGTCGGCGATCTCGAACAGCTCGTTCATCTTATGGGTGATGTAGACGATGCCGATGCCGCGCTCCCTGAGATCACGAATGATGCGGAAGAGATGCTCGACCTCGCGCTCCGTCAGCGCAGATGTCGGCTCGTCCATGATGAGAACGTCAGAATCGTAGGAAACCGCCCTGGCGATCTCGACCATCTGACGGCTTGCCACCGAAAGCTCACCAACACGGGTTTCCGGATCGAGATCGATACCCAGCCTCTCAAGCAGGGTCTGGGTGCGGCGATACATTTCGCCGTGATCAATGAAGCCCAGCCGGTTTTTCGGCTCGCGGCGGATCCAGATGTTTTCCGCAACCGTCATGTAAGCCATCAGGTTCAGTTCCTGATGGATCATGGCGATGCCGTTCTCCAGCGCATCGAGCGGGGAATCGAGACGGATCGGCGCGCCTTTCAGGCGGATTTCGCCTTTGTCCGGCTGGTAGATGCCGGCGAGAATCTTCATCAGCGTCGATTTGCCGGCGCCATTCTCGCCCATCAGCGCATGCACGGTGCCGCGCTTGAGGTGGAACTGCACATCATCGAGCGCCACGACGCCGGGAAATTCCTTGCGTACGCCATCCGCTGCGAGAAGAAACTCCGCATTCGGCACGGCTCCGCTGGCGCGCACGGCGGCCATTGTCGATGGACTGACAACCATCTCACCCTCCACAATAGACAAAAATGACCGGAGATAGGGTTTTGCCAGAGGGCGCACCCTTGCCTCCGGGGAGGCTTACAGCGCCGTGCCGATCACGACACAAGGGCGCTGTAACACTTTGAATTCACTGAAATCCCATCGCAATCCGCTCACACACCGAAGCTTGCTCCTCAGTGCTATCGGGAACCGGCATCTGCATCCGGGATCACCTGAAACAGGCGCAGATGCCGGAAGGGGCCGTTAGTTCTTGGCCACGTAGTCCTTGACGTTTTCAGGCGTGACGAGCTGGAAAGGAATGTAGACCTTCTTCTCGACCTTGTCGCCCTTGACGAGTTTCAGCGCGGCATCGAGAGCACCCTTGCCCTGCCCTGCCGCATCCTGGAAGACCGTGACGTCGAGATCGCCCGCCTGCATGGCCGCGAGAGCATCCTGCGTGGCGTCAACGCCGGCGACGACATAGTCTTTCATGTCCTTGCCCGCGGCCTTCAGCGCCTGGAGAGCACCAATCGCCATTTCATCGTTGTTGGCGATGACGGCGTTGAACTCGATGCCGCTGGAGAGCCAGTTGGTCACCAGGTCGGAACCCTGCGTGCGCTGCCAGTTCGCGGTCTGCTCTTCAACCACGGAAATGCCCTTGCACTCGTCGGTCTTCAAAACATCCTTCGCAGACTGTGTGCGCATGCGCGCAGCCTGGTTGGAAAGCTCGCCCATCATGATGACCGCATTGCCCTTGCCACCGAGAAGGCGGCAAACCTCTTTGGCCTCAAGCGTGCCGGCAACGGTTTCGTCGGAAGCGACGAATGCCTGGCCATCAGGCAGGCTGTCGACGTTCACCGGTTGGCGGTTGACGTAAACAAGCGGAATTTTGGCATCGGCGGCAAGCTTCGACATGGCCGCCGTAGCATCCGTATCAACCGGGTTAACGATGATCGCATCGACCTTGGATGCGATGAAATTCTGAATCTGGCTCTGCTGCTTGGCGACGTCGTTCTGCGCGTCCTCGACCTGCAGGGTGACGCCCTTCAGTTCCTTGGAATAATCCTGCATGCCGTTGCGCAGCACGGTCAGGAAGTTGTCGTCGAACAGCGCCATCGAGACACCGACTGTCTCCGCATGGGCCGCAGTGCCGAGAAGCACAGACATGGCTGCGCCGATGATAAATTTCCTCATTGTTTTTCTCCTCCATGGCGTCCGGCGCCGCCTCTCCCAGCCGGAGGCGAACCCGAAAGCCCGCCGCAACCTCCTCACATTCAGAAAACGGAATAATGAAACCGATTTTCTGCCTGTTCGATATATTTATTCCATTTTTGGTTCGAACGTCAATGCTTTCTTCGCAGCCCAGCTGTGGAGCGGCGCACAAGGCTGTGATGATTGGGCATTCAAGCGGACGAGCGTTCCAGACGGGATTGCCGATGAAGGTACTGAAGCTCCGTTTGCCTCGTCCTGCCCTTGAGGCAGGGAAGCCATAAGCCGTTGAAATTACGGCTCCCGGTTCGGAGCCAGGATGAACTCGGCTGAGATGGAAGATTTATTCCAAACCGGAATCCGCCGGCCCTCTCTTCAGAAGGCCGGCGGAGCATCGGATTTCTTCACCTTGGAACGTTCATGCGATTCACCATGCCGCCTGTGGAAATCTGGCGGCAGACGGACGGCGGCAAATGGAAGTGCGTAGCGCCTTACGGGTGGGAGCCAGGCATGACATCGGCGGGAATCGGGCAGACATAGTTGCTGCCTTCGGTCTTTTCCTGCCACTCCTTCCTGGCATTGGCGAGCAGTTCCGGCGAGGTCATCAGCGCAAGGCCTGTCGACGCCATTGCCTTGGCGGCA
The DNA here is from genome assembly GCF_001541315.1 of Agrobacterium tumefaciens str. B6. Taxonomy (GTDB): domain Bacteria; phylum Pseudomonadota; class Alphaproteobacteria; order Rhizobiales; family Rhizobiaceae; genus Agrobacterium; species Agrobacterium radiobacter. The sequence goes on from NZ_LMVK01000023.1 coordinate 249,409, forward strand.
TGCGCCATGGCTTTGTGGGCGGCAGGGCTTTTGCCCTGCGCCACCACCTGCCAGGTATGCGGATTGGTCCCAATCGCCCAGGCCGGCGTCCAGCACTGCGCCGTTGGCGTGACCCAGCTAACGTCACCGACATCGGTGGAACCCGCCCGGAAATGCGACTGGCCCTCAAAATCCCGCAGGCCGAGATGCAGCGGCGTCGAACCGTCGATCTTCCGGTTGGAAAAAACATCGCCCTTTATCTGGTAGAGCCGGATGCTGCTTTTGATCGCCTCGTCGGTGAAAGTATCCTGAATGCGTTTGGCGAAATCGATATCCGCCTCGTCGAAGGCGACAGGGCCAAGCGCAACCATGTTTTCATGCATCGCCGTTTCCAGCGTGATGTTGGGCAGAAGGTTGGTGGAAGCGGTATCGAAGACGATCTCCACTTCCGTTTCGGTCATCATCGCCGCGCCGCGCGCCACCTTGTCCACCCGTGCGGCAAGATCGAGCGCCTGGCGCATTTCCGGGGCGCGGATCAGGTAAAGTACTTCGGCCTTCGCCTGCACCACATTCGCCGCCTTGCCGCCGGTATCGGTGATCGCATAATGCACCCGGCAATCCTGCGGCATATGTTCGCGCAGGAAGTTGACACCGACATTCATGAGTTCGACGGCATCGAGCGCCGAACGCCCGAGATGGGCGGCGTTGGAGGCGTGGGCTGCAACACCCTTGAAACGGTAGAAATATTCCAGCACGGCAAGATTATTGGTTGAGCGTACGCCGTTGAACGGTGCCGGATGCCAGGTCAGCGCCGCGTCGACATCATCGAACAGGCCGGCGCGCACCATGAAGGTCTTGCCGGAACCACCTTCTTCGCCGGGGCAACCGTAATAACGCACTGTGCCGGGAAGATGATTGGCATTCAGATGCCGGGCGAGAGCAATAGCGGCCATCAATGAGCCGACGCCAAGCAGGTTGTGGCCGCAGCCATGGCCGGTGGCGCCTGCCTCGCGCGGCTGCACCTGCGCCACATCGGCCAACTGACTCATGCCGGCCAGCGCATCGAATTCGCCGAGGAAGGCGATGACCGGCTTGCCGCTGCCGAATTCGCCGATGAAGGCCGTTTCCATGCCTGCCACGCCGCGGCGAACCGCAAAGCCATTTTCCTCAAGCGCTGCAGCCAGAACGCCGGCAGATTGCCGTTCTTCGAATTTCAGCTCGGCAAAATCCCAGATACTGTCGCTCAGGGTGGTGAAATCGGGCTTCATCGCCTCGACTTCGGCGGCAATCGACATCACGGCATCACGGTTCATGGCTTGTCCTCGCATTTCCGCCCTTTGCGGGCACGCGCAAGCGCTTCGGCGGAAACTCCGCCAAATCCTTACGCTCTATGATGGAAAGACCGCGCCAGAGTCCGCCTCCGGCGCGGTCATAGTAGATCAGTTGTCGACCGAGACTTCCCAGAGACGGGCGTTCGACTGCCAGACCGGCTGGCCCTTCAGCTTTTTCGTCGCGCCCCAGACATCGACCATGTCGTAAAGGAAGATGCCCGGCATTTCCCTCAGCATCAGTTCGTGAAATTCGTCGAAAATCTTCTGGCGCTTCGTCTGGTCAGCCTCGACATAGGCCGCCTTCATCAGTTCGATCGCCTTCGGATCATCCCACATCAGGGAGGCGTTCTTATCCTTGTTGCCGACATAGAAGGCGTACATCAGTGCCGGGTCGAGACGCGGAGCGACCGACTGCGAGATCACCTGATAATTGCCGGAACGGCGGCGATCCACCTGCGTCGCATAATCCAGCACCTCGATCTGCACGTTTAGACCCGCCTGCTGCATCATCGCCTGCGCCATGACGGCGGCCGGGAAACTCGGCACGTTGCCGCGCTTGTTGGCGATGATCGAGATCGGCTCGCCCTTGTAACCGGCGGCGGCCAGCTCCTTCTTGGCCGCTTCGATGTCATAGGCCGGACGCTTCTTCTGGGCCTCGTCGTAATAGACCGAATCCTGCGAGACCATCGAACCGTTAGCCTCACCCGTGCCGTTCGATGCGGCTGCAACCAGTTCATCGAGATCGAGCGCCATCGCCATGGCGCGGCGCACACCGGGATTGCTCAGCACCTTGTCACGGGTCTGGATATAGAACAGGTTCTTGCCGTTGTTGCGGGCGACGATGAGCTGCATCTTTTCGTTGGTCTTGAACTCCGGAATGAGATCGGGAGAAATCTCGGCCGTATCGAGCACGCCGGATTCAAGACCCGCCTTCACCGTCGAAGCATCTGGAATAACCATGAACTTGATGCCGTCGGCCAGCGGCCGCTTGGAGCCGACCATACCATCCGGCTTGCCGTCATTTGCCGGCGAAACATAATCGGCAAATTTGGCAAGGCGGATATATTCGCCTTTCTTCCACTCGTCCCACTGGAACGGCCCGGTCCCGATCGGCTTGACGAAGCTGCCATCGGCAGCAACCGATTCCGGCGAGATCATGCCGGTATAACCGCATTCCGGTCGCGACATGAGGCCAAGGAAAACGCCTGACGGCTTTTCAAGCGTGATCTCGACCGTGGATGCATCCGTGGCCTTGACGCCGGTGACGTGTGCGGCTCCGCCTTCCGCGAAATCGTTGAGGCAGGTCCACTTGGTCTCCGGTTTCAGATAACGTATCCAGTTCCAGACGACATCCTCCGCGGTGAGAGGCTTGCCATTGTGGAATTTCACATCCTTGCGCAGCTTGAACGAATAAGTCAGGCCGTCAGACGCAACCTCGACGCTTTCGGCAAGAAGCGGCTTCACCTCGCCGGCATTGTTGTAACCGACGAGGCCCTCAACGATGTGCAGGATAACCCCGTCCGTATTGCCGTCGCGGTTCACGCCCGGATTGTTGCTGCGCAGATCCGAGCTTTGCGCGATGGTGATGTCGCGGGCCGCCGCGATATTGGCCGTTACGAGCAGGGCAACGCCTGCAAGAAGAAGTTTTTTCACTGTTCTACCCTCATTGTTGTCGTTGATTGTGAGTGATTAAAAGCCACCCCAGCAGGCCTGCGCCAGCCGGCCGATCGTTTCGAGCGCGATGGTATAGCCCGGCGTGCCGTCAGGCATGGTTTGCGGCACGTCATCCGTATAGGCGGTGATGATGAAGGCTGGCGCGCCATTTCTGTAGACGATGCCGGCATCCATGCGCCCACGTTTGCCGCGGCCGCTCTTGCTCGCCACCACGGCCTCGAAAGGCAGGCGGGAGCGAATTCCATAGCGCAAAATCTGGTTCTTCAGCGTCTGCATGGCCCACTCGCACAATTGCGGGCTGCAACCGAGTTTTGCCTGTGCCTCCGGCGAGGATTGCGCATCGAGAATAGTCTGAAGCAGCAGAACCTGGTCCGCCGCCGAGGTGGTGGTGACGGTTTTCAGCGGATGATCGGCCGCCAGCGTCAGCGGCGGAATGAGGAAACGATGATGGGTATTGGCCATGCCGAGTGATTTGCAATAACCATCCACCTCTTCCAGCGTCAGCCTCTCCAGCACCATCTTGGTGCAGACATTGTCGCTCAGCACCATCATGCCGGCGAGCGCATCGCGCAGGGAAATGACAATGCCCGGCGTCAGATAGCGGAACATGCCGCTCGCCACTTCTTCCGCCAGCCTCTTTTCATAGGTGACGGGCTGGTCGAGATCGATCCGCCCTTCGCTGGCGGCCTTGAGCACGGCCATCATGATCGACGTCTTGCGGGTGCTGCCCGATGGCGTCTCCTCGTTTTCTCCCCGTCCGATCTCTTCGCCGGTGAGGAGATTGCGCACCATGAAACGTGTCACGAAAGGCTGTGCATCACAGATAGCATTCAGTTGGGCAGCCACAGTCATTGTCATCTTCCTGTTAAACTTCATCTTCCAGACGCCATTTCAGTGTCACACCGCCCTTTTCATTCTGGTCGAGGGCGGGAATGGCCGAGAGGAGCCGGCGCGTATAGGCCTCTCTCGGGCTGTCGAAAATCGTATCGCGGTCGCCCTCTTCGATGATGCGGCCGTCCTGCATGACGACGACACGGTCGGCCACCTGCTCGACCACACCGAGATCGTGGCTGATGAACAGGCAGGAAAAACCGTAACGTTTCTGCAGATCGGAAAAGAGATCGAGCACCTGCGCCCTCACCGTCACGTCGAGCGCGGAGACAGGTTCGTCAGCGATCAGGAAACGCGGACGGCGGGCAATGGCGCGGGCAATCGCCACACGCTGGCGCTGGCCGCCGGAAAGCTCGTGCGGGTAACGCGCGGCATAGTCAGCGCCAAGCCCCACCTCCTCAAGCGTTTCCAGTGCCCGCTTGCGCTTGGCGGCCTGGTCGAGACCGGGCACGAGGCGCAGAGCCTCCTCCACGAGCGCCTGAATGGTCATGCGCGGATCGAGAGAGGAATAGGGATCTTGAAACACCATCTGGCAATTCAGACGGTAGTCTTTCCAGTCCTCGTTGCGCTCCCGGCCCTGAAAGCGGATTTGCCCTTCGCTTTCCTTGACGAGACCGGCGATGGTGCGGCCAAGCGTGGTCTTGCCAGAACCGGAGCCACCGACCAGCGCCACGACCTCGCCTTCATGAATATCGATGCTGACGCCATGCAGCGCCCGCTTCGATTTGGCTTTCTTGAGCAGCGACTTGCGACCGGCATAATCAACGACGATATTCCGGGCCGAAACCATCGGCGCCTTGCTCGTGTCGACGGCGCGCGGCTCGCCACGAAATGGCAGGGAGGAAAGCAGCTTTTTCGTATAGGGGTGCTGCGGCGCATCCAGCAGGTCCTCGGTGCGGCCCTGCTCGACGATCGCGCCTTTTTCCATCACCACGATGCGGCTGGTATAACGCGCCACCATGGGCAGGTCGTGGCTGATGAGGAGAACGGCAGTGCCTTCCGCCCGCGTCAGCTCGACCATCAGTTCCATGACATCGCGCTGGATGACCGCATCAAGCGCCGTCGTCGGTTCATCGGCGATCAGCAAAGCGGGTTTCAACAGCATGACCGAGGCCAGCATGATGCGCTGGCGCATGCCGCCGGAAAACTCGTGCGGATAGGCCGCCAGCGCACCTTCGGGGTCGCGGATGCCCACCCGTCGCAGCATGTCGAGAATTTTCTCGCGACGCTCTTCGGGCGACAACTTCGTGTGAAGGATCAGCCCCTCCTCCAGCTGCCGGCCAATCGTCATCGATGGGTTGAGGGAGGTCATCGGCTCCTGAAACACCACGCCGATCTCCGCGCCGCGGAGACGCCGAAGCTCCTTCACCGGCAAGGACATGACATCCTGCCCCTTGTAGATGATCGACCCGCCGGTGACGGCGATGGCCGGCGGCAAAAGCGAGATAAGCGCGCGGGTTGCGAGCGTCTTTCCCGAGCCGCTTTCGCCGACGATGCCGAAGATTTCGCCCGCGGCAATATCGAATGAGACATCCTTGACGACTGGGTGGCCGCTTCTGGCGACCTCCAGCGAAAGGCCGCGAACGGTAAGAAGAGTATTGTCCGTCATTTGAGACCTCTCATGCGCGGGTCAAGCCTGTCACGCAGGGCATCGCCCAGAAGATTGATGCCGAGCAGTGTCAGCGCGATGCAGAGACCGGGGAAAAGTCCGAGCCAGACGGCCTGCTGGATGAAGGGCCGGCCGGCGGCCAGCATGTTGCCCCAGGTGGGCGCCGGTGGCGGCACGCCGAGGCCGAGGAAGGACAGCGCGCTTTCCGAGAGGATGGCCCAGCCGAACATGGAGGTGGCGAGAACCGTGATCGGCGCGATGCAATTGGGCAGGATATGGCGGAACATGGTGTAGATCTCGCCATTGCCCATGACCAGCGACGCCTCGATGAATTCCCGCTCACGCAGAGAAAGCACGGCACCGCGCACCACGCGGGCCATGGATGGCGTGTAGGCGATGCCGAGTGCGAAGATGATGCCGTACTGGTTGGCGCCAAAAACCGCGAGAAGGCCAAGCGCCAGTAGAATGCCCGGAAAGGCCAGAAGCGCATTGTTGATCGCCATGATAACGCCATCCACCCAGCCGCGTGCATAACCGCTGACGAGACCGATCAGCGTGCCGCAGATCGTCGCGAAGCTGACCGTCAGGAAACCGATCCAGACACTGGCGCGCGCGCCGACCATCAGCCGGCTCAAAACGTCGCGCCCGAATTCGTCGGTGCCGAGAAGATGGCTTGGACCGGGTGCGGCCAGACGCGAGGCGAAGCCGAGCTTCATCGGGTCATAGGGCGTCCAGAACAGGCCGGTCACGGCAGTGATGAGCAGGAGGGCGATGAGAAAGCCGCCGATAAGCCCGTTAAGTGTGAACTTTTTCATTCGGCAACCACACGCGGATCGAAGAGGGGATAAAGAAGGTCGACGAACAGGTTGACCAGCACATAGGACAGCGAGACGAACAACAGGCAGCCCTGTATGACCGGATAGTCGCGGGCAAAAATACTGTCGACCATCAGCCGTCCGAGGCCGGGAATGGTGAACACCGTCTCGATGACGGCGATGCCGCCAAGAAGATTGCCGAGAATGAGGCCGATCATCGTCCAGGTCGGGCCGAAGGCGTTCTTGAACGCGTGCCGCCAGAGAACCGCACTTTCCGAAAGCCCCTTGGCGCGGGCATGGGTGATGTAATCCAGCCGCAGCACTTCCAGCGTCGAGGCGCGCGCCATGCGGATCAGAACACCCATTTCATGGATCACCAGCGTCATGACAGGCAGGACCAGATAAAGCATGCCGCCGACCAGATTGTCGCCGATCGACACATATCCCAGCACCGGCAGCCAGCCGAGCTTGAGGCCGAAAAACAGAAGAAGCAGAAGACCCAGCCAGAATGTCGGAATGGACAGCAGCAGGGTTGCCGTTCCCACCAGCGCAAGATCGGTCAGGCTGTTCTGTTTCCAGGCGGCGATCACGCCCGCCGGAACCGCAATCATGCTGGCGAGGAGCACGGCGACCACGACGATCTCGGCGCTGACGAGAAAGCGCGAGACGACCAATGGCAGCACCGCCTCGTCATTGACGATGGAGCGGCCAAAATCGCCCTGCACCACATTGCCGGCCCAGATGAAGAACTGTTGCGGCATGGACTTGTCGAGGCCGAGTTCGGTCCTCATCGCTTCGATCTGTTCCGGTTGCGCCATGTCGCCCAGCATCAGGGCAGCCGGATCACCTGGAATAAAGCGGATGAGCGCGAAGACCGTGATCGACACGAATGCGATCGTCGGCAGCGCCATCAAAAGACGACTCAGTATGAATCTTATCATCGGTTCCCCACGATTGATGGCGGGGAATGGTATCCCGCCTCTATCGGTTTCGTTGCTGGTGACTATGACGGATTGATAAATAAGGCGCAATATTATGCATAAACGTCATATATCTATGCAGAATGCCGGCGCGTTTGATTCTGATGAGGACAATGAGATTTTCCGTCCAAAATCCCGTTTTCAGTCGATTTTTTGTGAAAGCTGGATTTCCCGCTTCAAGGCATCACTCAGCGCCTGCGCGGCGATGGACAAAGGTGCGCCGGAAGCGCGGGCAAGACCGAACTCCTGCGTCGCCTGGGGAGCGAATGGTCGGGCAACAACGGGAAGATGCCGGTAGAGGTTAGCATAAAAACTGCTGATGATCGTTACTCCCAACCCATGCGCCACATAGGCGCAGGCGGAACTGTTGGTGTGGGTCTCGATCTTCACCATCGGCTTGACGCCGGCCTTTTTGAAAACCTGATCGAGCGCCATGCGGTTCGGCCGCTGGCGGCCGATCAGAATGAGTGGAATGTTGCGCAGGTCCTTGACGGTGATTTCGTCAAGCTCGGCCAGCGGATGATCCTCACGGACCACGCAGACGCTTTTGCCGGTCGCGACACGCTCGACATCGATGCCCGGGCCAATCTCGCCCTCCATCCGCAGGAAACCAAGATCGATCACCCGCTCGCCAACGAGCTTGTTGATGGCGGTCGTCGTTTCGAAAAAGGTCTCGATACGGACGCCGGGAAAATCCCTGACATAATCGATCAGCATGGCGGGCGCGAAATTTTCCCACATGCTGCTTGGCAGGCCGATGCGGACGATTTCCGGGCCAGCCGCACCATTGCGCAGATCCTCGGCGTGGCCGGACATGCGATCGACAGCGAGCAGCACATTTTCCGCGTCGCGAGCGAGAAGCACCGCCTCCGGTGTCGGGATCAGCCGCCCCTTGTCGCGGGCAAACAGCGTCAGCGACAGGTCCGCCTCGAGCTGCGCCAGAAGCCGGCTGATACCGGACTGGCTGAGCCCCATGGCCTTGGCCGTGGCGATGGTCGAGCCGGTGGACAGAAGCGTGCGCAGGACTTCGAGCTGCTTGATATTCATGAGGCCAGCACCATGGATGAAAAGACGAGCCGGTTTCGGTTCAGACCTTTTGCCGCCGATAAGCCTTCATGTCACCGGTTTTTTTAGCATTGTCATGCGGTCCGCTCGGTCGCCGGTTACAATTCCACCTCATAGACCCTGTCGTGGGTGGCAACGCGGGCCTCTCCTGATGGGGTCACCCAGCCCCGGAACATGCCGGGCGTATTATAGGGTGCGGCAATGCCGCCTTCGGCATCGATGGCGACAAGACCCGCACCGATATCGTAGGGCGCCAGATCCTTGTGGACGAGGTTGCCGGCGGCGGTTTCCAGATCCTGCCCGAGATAGGCGACACGGGACGCGATCTCATGGCCGACGACGTAACGGATGAAAACTTCTCCCTTGCCGGTGCCGGAAACGGCGCAGGCGCCGTCGCGTGCATAGGTGCCCGCCCCGATCACCGGGCTGTCACCCACCCGGCCGTCAGGCTTGTTGGTGTAGCCGCCGGTGGATGTCGCGGCTGCGAGATGCCCAGCAGCATCGAGTGCCACGGCACCGACGGTTCCGTGTTTTTCGTTTTCCGTCGCTTCCGTACCTGCGGTGGCATGGGCCTTCATGGCCGCCAGCGCCTCGACACGCTTTTGAGTGGTGAAGTAGGATTGAGGCTCCGTGGCAAGCCCTCTCTCCTTCGCAAACCGGTCAGCCGCTTCACCGGTGAGATAGACTGCGCGTTCATCCTCCATCAGCGCCCGGGCCGCCTTCACCGGGTTGCGGATGGCGCGGGAGGCGCTGATTGCGCCTGCCGCAAGGGTCTTGCCATCCATGATCGACGCGTCGAGTTCGTGAATGCCATTCTCGTTGAGCGCCGCCCCATGGCCTGCGTTGAAATGCGGGCTGTCCTCCATAACGACGACTGCCGCCTCAACCGCTTCCAGCGCAGTTCCGCCAGCCTTGAGCACACCATAACCGGCGCGCAGTGCCGCCGCCAGATCGTGGCGCGCCGCTTCCCATTCCTCCGGAGTCATGCTGTCTTCCGGCATAACCCCGCAACCACCGTGAATGGCCAGTGCGATCTTCGTCATATCCTCACTCCACTGTTGCCCCGCCGCAGGCAGGGCCTCTTACCATCAATGAAAGGCTATATCGCCGATAACACGCACGCGGACCCTGCGAGCGCCGCCTGGCAAATAGGCGATGGGAATATCCTCCACCTCAAGCGTCTTGAGGCTCGCGCGCTCCGCTCCCGAAGCGACCGCTGCGTTCTGCGCTTCGGTCTCGGCTTTCGCAAGGGCCTCGTCGCGGCTCAACCCGGAAAAGACCTGATCCACCTCACCGGACACCTGCGCCATCGCTGCGCCGAGCGCATTGGCAACGCCCGCATTTTCCACACGCAGCACCTCGGATGCGCCCGGCACCTGCTCCGGTATCAGGAATGCGCCGCCGCCGACCGCAACCAGCGGCACGTCTTCGGCTGATGTCTTCATCTGGTCGAAACTGTCGGCCACCATGTCGCGGATACGGCCGAGCGTCGCCTGCACGAATGCCGGATCGAGGCCCTTCACACGATCCCTGTCACCCATCTCGATCAGGCCTGCCGCAACGGCGATATCCGATGCCGTCAGTGTCTCGCCGCCGAAAACGCGGGCTTCGGTCAGGATGCGATACCCAACCGAGCGCGGGCCGATCTTGCCTGTCTGCGGGTCGACAATGGTGCCGCCGCCCAGTGCTACAGGTAGAAGATCGGGCATGCGGAACAGGGTGCGGACCCCGCCAATATGGACAATATTATTTGCCTCACGCGGAAAACCACCGACAAGGCAACCAATATCGGAGGTGGTGCCGCCGACATCCACCACCATGGCATCGGAAAGCCCGGTGAGAAAAGCCGCACCACGCATCGAATTGGTCGGGCCGGAAGCGAAGCTGTGCACGGGGTTTGCGGCAGCCACATCCGCAAGCGCCACGGTGCCGTCATTCTGTGTAAGATAAAACGGCGCCTTTACACCTGCTTCGCGCAGCGCATCCGAAAATGCCTGTACCGTGGTCCTGCCAAGCGTCTGCAAGGCGGCATTCAGAAGTGCGACGTTTTCGCGCTCCAGAAGCCCGATACGGCCCAGCGTATGGGAAAGCGTGATGCGTGCGTCGGGGATCACCGAATGGACAATCTCTGCCGCCCTCACCTCGCACTCCGTGGTCAGCGGCGAGAAGGTTGCCGAAATGGCGATCGAGGTAATGCCTGCATCGCGGATTTTCATCGCCGCTTCACGGACTTCATCCGGGATCATCGGCACCAGCGGACTGCCATCGTATTCATGGCCACCATGAACCATGAAGATCAGCGGATCGACGGCCTCGTAGAGATCCTTCGGCCAGTCGCACATGGGCGGCAGTGAAGAACCGGTCGGCAGCGCTATGCGGATGGCCGCAACTCGCTCCAGCCGGGCGCGCTCCACGACAGCATTGGTGAAATGGGTGGTGCCGATCATGACCGCATCGATCGGGCGATCTGCCGCGCCGAAATGGCCAGACACGTGAGCGAGGGCCGCCTTCACGCCGGACAGGACATCCTGCGTGGTCGGAACCTTGATCGAGGCAACGATGGCGTCTCCATCGATCAGAACGGCATCCGTATTGGTGCCGCCAACGTCAATACCGATGCGTTTCATGGGAATACCGATCTGAAATCAATGTCATAACCGAAGGCACGCGGGCCAACGGCAGCAATGCCGGCAGGCGTCGTCAAGAGTTCCGGCGCCGGCAGGGCGATAACCGTGACACGCTGGCCATAGCGCACCGATTCCGTGCCGATGGCGCTGCCCGAAACACTGTCGAGAAGGCAGATCAAATCCGGCGTCATGGCGACCGGCTGGCCGTCGCGGAAGGCGACTGCCCACTCGTTCTGGAAGGCAAGTTCCATGCGTGAGCCGCGATCGGCATCGATGCCTTCAATGGTCGTACTGCCGCGCAGAAAGCCACCGGTGGTCTCGCGGGCGACATCCACCACCTTGCCGCGGAACAGCTGTTTGCCACCCTCATGGTTGAGAACCGCCTGAACCGGGTCATCATGGCGTGCACGCGCCTCCATCACCGCGCGCCCGAGTTCGGTCGCCTTTGTGACGGTGTAATGAATGCCCCATTCCTTCACTTCCTTGCCGGTGCGCGGCGCCTTGCAGGTGGCGGCGGTAGAGCCGACTTCGGTGCAGACCTTGCGCGAGATGCGCTCCATCCATTTCCACGATGCAGCGCGCGTCACGATCACCTCATTGTCGCGTACATCGACGAGCGACAGCGGAAACATCGGCAGGTTGCCGATGGCGAATGAGGTCATCTGCGCTTCGGGATAAGCACGTCCCATCGCATCCGCATTGACGACGGGCCGGTCGAGCATGGCGGCAGCGAGGAAAGAAGACAGCGCGTTCGAACCGCCGATCTCAACGCTCATGATCGCCCGGAACGGCTTACCGAGATAATCCTCCATCACCTCGACAGCACGGGCGAGATGAACGGGGTCTCCCAACCGCTCCTGACCAACGAGCGGCGCTCCCATCTTGGAGACGACGGCGACCATGTCGTCATCGGCGAGCGCCATCGGGTCCATGACCTTCACTCGTTTGCCCTCGGCATAAAGACGGCGCAGATTGAGCGTCGAGATATAGGGATTGCCTCCGCCGCCGGTTCCCAGAATCCAGGCACCGGTGGCCAGAGGTTCGATATCGTCTTCGGAAAATTCCTGGATCATGCGTCATCCTCGGGCATGCCGCAGCCTTTCCGGCGCAAGCGATGCTCCTTCCCTTTGTCGTTCCAAGTCTCATCGGCCCCGCCCTCAGGCGGGACCGGTTTTCATACGGCGGAGATCACTCCGCCTTGCAGTCCCAATGGAAGTTGGAGAAGTTCAGGTCCCAGCTCTGCATGGGAATGAACTCGTAACCCTGAAGGCACTTGTTCGCCGCATAACGGCGGTTCGGTGCAACCGCCCAGACATCCGGCTGAAGATCGGCGATCTTCGTCTGGAGTTCCTTGTAGGTGGCGTTCTGCTCGCCGACATCGGTGGTGGCGCGAACCTTGTCGATCAGCCCGTCGATTTCCGCGTTCTGCAGCCATTCCATCGACATCCATGTGCCGGAAGCCTTGGAATGATACTGGTTGTAGAACATCGCATCCGGCGACGGGTAGGTCGGCGAGATGTTCACCTGCGTCGATGCGGGCGTCGTATCGGGCTTGGAGGAAAGTTCCACGATGCGGTTCCACGGCTCCGGCTTGATATCGAGCGTGATGCCGATCTGCTCGAGGCTGGACTGCAAAAGCAGCGCCACTTCCGCCTCGAAGGCCAGCGAAGCGACATAGCTGTTGACGAGCGTGATCTTCTGGCCGGCATATTTCGACTTCGCCAGCTCTTCCTTCGCCTTTTCCAGATCGTAGACGCCGGGCTGGATATCGCCGTTATGCGCGTCCTTGAAAGCGTCGGAGAGCGGTCCCTGCATGTCGAAACCGGGATAGATCACTTCCTGGATCGTCTTGTAATCCGTTGCATAGGCAATGGCGCGACGAACGTGAACGTCGTCGGTCGGGTAAACCTTGGTGTTCAGCTTGATGACGAAACCGCCGGCGGTGCGGGTCTGGATCAGCTTGTAACCCTTCATCCGGCCGATGGATTCATAGGTGTCGTTGCCAAGACCGTGCGAGGAAAGGCCAAGTTCACCCTTTTCCGCAAGCGCCTTGACGGTGGCGTCGTCGCTCGTCTGAACGAAGCGCACTTCGTCAATCGGCTTGCCCTTGGTCCAGCCAAGGAAATAGTCCGCATTGCGGGCGATGACCATATCGGCAGAACGGTTGTAGCTGACGAGCTTGTAAGGGCCGGAACCGGCGGAATGTTCGCCCACATAGGCCTCGCCCCATTTGTCTTCGGGCTTGGCACTGGCTTCGATCAGCGTCTTGTTCATCGCCATCATCAGCGGCGTGGCCGCCATGAATGGCGAGAACTGGCGTTCGATCTTCATGACCAGCGTCGCATCGTCAGGCGCGGTGACGTTTTCGGGCTTCAGGACGCCGACGATGAGGTTCGACGGGCCCTTGTTGATGCCGAGCAGGCGCTGGATCGACCAGACGAGATCGGCAGCCTTTACCGCCGTGCCGTCCTGAAACTCCGCATCGTCGCGCAGGTGGAAGGTGTAGGTCAGGCCGTCTTCCGAAACATCCCAGGACTTCGCCAGATGCGGCACGATTTCGCCCTTGGCGTTCACCGTCGTCAGGCCGTCATACATGTTCACGATGGCCATGTAGCCGGTATAATCAGTCACTTTCGCCGGGTCGAGCGAGCTGAATATCTGCATGGTATTGACCGCGACCGACACCTTGTCTTCCGCAAAGGCAGCAGAAGGACCAAGCGGCAACGCGATTGCCGTGCCGAGCGCAAGCAGGGCAAGGCGGGAAGAAAGTCCTGGCATTTTCATTGTCGTTCTCCTCTTTATTGCGGGTCATTTGCCCCGCTTATGGTTAGGCAGCCTTGCTGACCGGGACGGGCAGCGGTGAGAAAGGAATGTCCGGGTAACCGAAGGCCGCCGGCCCGACGACCTCGAGCGCGCGGGCGCTGCGCAACAGATCGTGGCAGGGGATGGCGATGACGGCCACGCGCTGGCCGTAGCGCAGCACTTCAGTGGTGATCGGATAACCGGTGTCGACATCGAGCAGGACGATCAGGTCGGGTACCGTCACTTCCACCTTGCCGTCACGGGTAAACAGCAGGAACTCGTTCTGGATGGCGACGCCCGCCGTCTGGCCCGCGCAATCATCGAAGCCGGAGAGTGTGAGATCGCCGACCGCAAAACCGCCGCGCAGATGGCGCTTCAGATCGGTGATCTTGCCGTTGAAAATGCGCCGTCCGCCTTCGAGCGCGCAGACAGCCGCAATCGGGTCTTCCTGCTGCTTGCGGGCGCGGATAACCGCCTCACCGATGGCAATCGCCTTGGTATAGGTTTTCGGAATGCCGTACTGGTGCACGTAGTGGGCCTGCATCGGCGCGGTCGCCAGCATTGCACCACCGCCTTGCGAAACGACGCAGGCGCGGGCCATGCGCTCGTGCCAGACCTCAGAAACGGCGTGACTGAAGATGACGGCATTGCCGTGCAGGTCGCACATCACCGATGGCGTGGAACTGTGACCGTAGATGGAGAAGGTCGTCATCTGCATCTCGGGGAAGGCCCGGCCCATGCCGTCGCAATCGAGGATCGGCAGGCCGCCAAGTGCGGCCGTCACCAGCGGGTTCATCGAGTTCGCGCCGCCGATTTCTTCGCAGACGCTCGCGTCTACGGGCGTGCGGATCAGTTCTTCCATCCCCCGCAGGCAACGCAGGCCTTCGCGGCCTTCGCGAATGCGCTCCACGCCGACCACGGGGGCGCCGATGCCGCCGATGGACATGCAAAGCGCGTCCGGCTCGATGGCGTCGGTCGCAAGGATCTTCATCTCGTAACCGGCCTTCATGGCTTCCAGTGCGAGCAGCTTGCCCAGATAGGGATTGCCGCCGCCGCCCGTGCCAAGAATGCCTGCACCGATTTCCAGCGCGTCGAGATCCTCCCGCGTCAGCGTACGCAATACCGCTTCGTCATATTTCAGCTTGCGTGTTTCAGCCATGATTGGCTCCCATTTCTCCAACAACTTTCACATGAATGCGGGTGGCATTGCCGGGCAGATAGGCAAGCGGCATGTCCTCGCGCTCGATCACTTCCAGCGTCTCGGCAAGCCCGCCTGCCGCAAGCGCCTTCTCGCGCGCCTCGGCCTCGGCTTCGGCAAGCGCACTCTCACGCGTGCGCCCTTCGATCAGCGAGAAGACGCGGTCCGTCTCGCCGCTGATCTGCGCGATCGCCGCACCGACGGCATTCGCCACCGCGAAATTTTCGGGGCGGATGACTTCCAGTTCACCGATACGGTCCGGCATGAGAATGGAGCCGCCGCCAACCGCGATGACAGGCACCGGCGAGGACGAGATGCGGCTGCGTTCCACACAGGACTCGAGCATGGCGTTGATCTTTTCGACCGCAGCATCCACAAGCCGCTTGTCGAGAGTGGAAACCAGCGCCTTTTCGCCCACATCCGCCTTGCCGGACGCGACCGCGATATCCGTCGCGGTCAGGGTCGTGCCACCGAAGCAGAGCGCCTCACGGCGGACCCGGTAACCGACGGATTTCGGGCCGACGGTCAGGCCATGGTCGCCATTGACCACCAGCGAGCCGCCGCCGAGACCGATGGAAAACACATCCGGCATGCGGAAATTGGTGCGCACGCCGCCAATATCCACCGTCGTGGAAGCCTGTCGTGGAAAGCCGTGCGACAGCGAACCGACATCGGAGGTGGTGCCGCCGACATCGACCACAACTGCATCCTTGAGGCCGGTGAGGAAGGCCGCACCACGCATGGAATTCGTCGGACCGGAGGCAAAGGTGAGCACAGGAAAGCCGCGTACCACATCCGCCGCCATCAGCGTGCCGTCGTTCTGGGTGATATAGAACGGGCAAGTTATGCCCGCTGCCTTCAGCGCCTCGCCGAAAGCGGCGACGGTTCGGTCGGCAAGCGACAGGAGGCTGGCATTCATGATCGCAGCACTCTCGCGGGCGAGCAGGCCGTGCCGGCCAATATCCTTGGACATCACCACCGGCAGGCCGGGGCAACGCTCCTGCAGGATTTCCTTCGCCCTCAACTCCATCGCATCGTTGATGCCGCTGAAAACGCATGTGACGGCTGCGGCCTTCAGACCCTTGGCGCGAATGTCGGCGGCGATACGGACGATCTCGTCCTCATCGAGGGCTGATATTTCGCGGCCGTCGAATTCGTAACCGCCACGCACCTGATAACCGTGGTTGCCGACGATTTCCCTGAGATCATCCGGCCAGTCGACCATGGGCGGCAGGCCGGCACCGGAAGGCAGGCCGAGCCGGATGGCGGCGACCTCGTCCATATGCCGCCGCTCGATCACCGCATTGGTGAAATGCGTGGTGCCGATCATCACGGCACCGATGTGTGCCCTGTCGATGCCCGACGCCTCGATCACCTTTTCAAGGGCTTCGATGACACCGGACGTCACATCTTCGGTGGTGGAGGCTTTCACCCCCGCCAGAACAGTCTTTTCCTGTAACACAACGGCATCGGTATTTGTGCCGCCGACGTCAATTCCAACGCGATACACGTCAGGCTCCTCTTTTATCAATCGGTCGTTTTTACGAGGAAGCGCATGCGCTCTTCCTCGGTCACGGTGGGTTTCAGACGCTCTTCCTCGTCGGTGACGACGGGGATCGCCGCGATTAACGCGCGGGTATAGGGATGCTCCGGCTCGGCAAAAACCGCAGACGTCACCCCTTCCTCGACGATCTCGCCGCGCAGCATGATGGCGATGCGCGAACAGAAATTGCGCATCAGCGACAGGTCGTGCGAGATCATCAGATAGGTCAGGCCAAGCTCTTCCCGCAGCTGCAGCAGAAGGTCGATAACGGTCTTCTGCACGGAGACATCAAGCGCCGCCGTCGGCTCGTCGAGGATGAGGATCTTCGGTTCAGCCGCGAGTGCACGGGCAATGGCGACACGCTGCTTCTGTCCGCCGGAAAGTTCATGCGGATATTTACCGAGATAGGATTGCGGCAGCCGCACCAGCCCCATCAGTTCCTGCATCCGGTTTTCGCGCGCCTGCCCATCCATGCCGATGGATTTCAGCGGTAGGGTAAGCGTCTGCCTGACGGTGCGCTTCGGATTGAGGGAAGTGCCCGGGTTTTGATAGACGATCTGAGTCAGCCGTTTGCCACGCCCCGGAGATGGGGCGTCGATGACGAGATTGCCGGAGGTCGGGCGCGAAAGGCCCATGATCATGCGCGCAACCGAGGTTTTTCCCGAACCGGATTCACCCGCAAGGCCGAAAATCTCGCCATCCTTCAGTGTTATGTTCACGTCGCGCACGGCGTGGTAACCGTTACGCCTGCCGTAAATCTTGTTCAGCCCTTCGATGGTGACGATCGGCGGGCGCGTGCTTTGCGCCAGATCGGTCACACGCGGGCCATAGAGCGGCGGCACCGCATCCAGCAGCGAACGTGTGTAATCCGCAGCGGGTGCATGAAGGATTTGCGTGCAGGGACCGGTTTCGACAATATCGCCATGGTGCATGACCACGACCCTGTCGGCTACCTTGCGCACGACGCCGAGATTGTGGGTGATCATCAACAGCGCCATGTTTTCTTCGGCAACCAGCTGGTTGATGAGATTGAGGATTTCATCTTGTGTGGTCACGTCGAGCGCCGTACCGGGCTCATCCGCGATCAGGAGCTTCGGCTGATGCAACAGCGCAAGCCCGATCAGTACGCGTTGGCGCATGCCTCCCGAAAGCTCGGACGGGTAGGCATTCATGACCCGCTCGGTATCGGCAAGCTGCACGCGGCGCAGAACCGCCGCGATGCGAGTACGGCGCTCTGCCTTGGACGAGTTGATGCCGTCACGCTTGTCGGCAAAGCGCATGACATCGTCGAGATGCGTGCCGATCTTGAAGACCGGATTGAAGGACGACAGCGGGTCCTGCATGATCAGCGAAAACGCCGTTCCCTTCAGCGCTTCGCGCTCCCTTCTCGGCATGGCAAGCACATCCCGGCCATCGATGACGACGGCGCCGGACGTGATTGCGGCATTCTTCGGCAGGGTGCCGATGATCGCCTTGGCGGTGACCGACTTGCCAGATCCGGTTTCGCCGATCAGCGCCACGCGCTCGCCGGCGGCAACCGTGAAGGCAACATTGCGCAGCACCTGCCGCGTGCGGCCATAATTGGTGAATGTGACGTTGAGGTTTTCGACCTTGAGAAGCGGTTCAGTCATGGTTTTAGCTTTCCACGTCGAACATGTCACGCAGGCCGTCGCCCAGCAGATTGAAACCCAGCGTCACGTAAAGCACGGCCGCGCCGGGGCAGAGGACTTCCCACCAGAAATCCGGCATGAACTGGCGCCCATCGGCAACCATCGAGCCGAGATCGGGGGTTGGCGGCTTGACGCCGAAACCGAGGAAACTCAGCGTCGCGCCGAAGAGGATGACGAAAGCCGCATCCAGCGTCGTCTTGACTGATATGACCGAGACACAATTGGGCAGGATTTCGCGAAAGAGGATGTGGAGTGGCCCGGCACCGGCAAGACGCGCGGCTTCGATATAATCCTCTGACGCGATGGACTTCGATACCGAATAAATCAGTCGCGCATGCCAGGTCCACCACAGAAGCGTGATCGCGATCATGGCGTTCATCAGCGTCGGTTCCAAAAGGTTGGAGACCGCCAGCGCCATGACGAGCGGCGGCATGGCCAGCATCACATTCGTCAGGCCGCTGATGATTTTTTCAGTCCAGCCGCCGAAATAACCGGCCATCAGACCAAGCACCGTGCCGACGGGAACCGAAATGCCGAGCACACCGATGACAAGAAGAAGCGAAACCCTGAGCCCGAAGACGGTACGGGAAAAGATGTCGCGTCCGGCCTTGTCGGTGCCGAACCAGTGCTCCAGATCCGGCGGCATGTGACGCGCCCGGAAATCGACGACAGCGCCGATATGTTTGGGATAGGGTGTGAGCCAGGGCGCAAAGATTGCCAGAACCAGCACCGACAACAGGATCAGCGAACCGATGACCGCCGCCGGATTGCGGCTGAAGCGGTACCACATCATGTAACCGGCGCTTAAACCGCGATCGGTGGGTTCGAGCATTTTCATATCAGCCATCAGCGAGCCTCCTTGCGGCGCAGGCGCGGGTCGATGATCGAGATCAGGACATCAACGATCAGGTTCGCAACGATGAAGAACAGGCCGGCCACCAGCACCACGGCGGTCACGGCATTGAGGTCTTTCTGCAGGATGGCGTTCAGCCCGTAGGAAGCGAAGCCGCCCCAGGCGAAGACCATTTCGATCACGAAGGCATTGCCGATCAGCGAGGCGAATTCGAGCCCCATGATCGTCAGCGGCGCTATGGAAGAGAGCTTCAGGAGATAACGGAAGATGATGACCCGCTCCGGCACGCCGAAGCTTTGCAGGGTAAGCACGTGATCCTTGCGCTGGTTCTCGATCATCGAGGAACGCGTGATGCGGGTGATCTGGCCGACGCCGGCCATGGAGAGCGCAAAAGCCGGCAGTGCAAGGTGCTTCAGCGCATCCAGCACCACATCGAACCGTCCGGCCAGCGTACCGTCGATCAGGAGGAAATCCGTCGGGCCACCCTGCCAGCCGAGCGCATGATCGATCCTGCCGATAATCGGCCAGCCGGAGACAAAGCGGGCGGCCAGCAATTGCAGCGTGATGGCGAAAAGAAAGCTCGGGATTGTCACGCCGGTGAGCGACAGGATGCGGCCGATATGGTCAAGCGGACGGTCGCGGTAATGCGCGGTGATGACGCCGAGCGGGATGGCGACGGCAAACATGAAGATGACCGAGACCAGAACCAGTTCGACGGTCGCGGGAACAGTCTGCGCCAGATCAGTGGTGACGGGGCGCTGGGAAACCAGCGAGAAACCGAGATCGCCGTGCAGGGCGTTGCTGATGTAATCGAGATATTGGGCGGCGAGCGGCCTGTCGAGACCCATCTCACCACGCAGCGCATCCACCTGTTCCTGCGTCGCCGCAGGGCCGAGCGCCATGCGGGCGGGATCACCCGGCACCACGCGAGCCAGGACGAAAATCATGATGGACAGGGCGATCATGACCAGCACGAAAGCGCCGAGCCTGTTCAAAATCGCGACCAGCGGATGTTGCTGCATCGTTGGAGCGTTCCTTGTGCATCAGTTGCCTGAGCACAAGTTTTCACCACCATCCCTTTTGAACAATCTCTGAAAGGTATAGTTTTTTGAAAGATGAGTATAGGTTTTTATGCTTAAACGCCCTATCCCGTTGTGAATGACACTCCTGCCCCGCACCCGCCTTTGCCGCCGAATCGCCAGCGAAACCGCCGGCATAATCTTTCTGCGCGCCCCGGCGGGCGCGGGAAAAAGCGTGCTGCTGGAAATGCTCGCAAAGGAGTTGGGAACACAGATATGCCGCACGCACCAGCCGCGAAGCGATGATGCAGCAAATGACTGCCTTCTATGGGACGTGCCGGTTTTCGCACGGGCAGTGCGCATGCCCGCCGCCATTCTGGAAACGGTGCGTTTTATGGTCATTGCCTGCCGCCCGGATCAACGGATAAGCGGACTGGCCCGGCAGATCCTGCATCGCGGTTCGCTTACCATCGGACCAGATGAACTGGCGCTAGGGCAAGATGAAACCGAAAGCCTCCCCCCTCAACAGCGGCGTCTGGTACTGGAGGATTATGCAGGATGGCCGGCCTTTCTATCGCTCGCCCGGCATCCGGACGAAAAGCTGTGTGCCGACTATCTTCGGGAAACCTACCTGCCGCATCTTTCACCCGCCCAGACGGTTGAGCTTTCATTCTGGCTCGAAAACCCCTCCGCAGAACCCGAGGCGGAATGGACAGACCTGCTGCCGCCCTTCCTGACTGGAACCCCCGAAAATCACCCCACCCTAATACGGCTTCTCACCCTGGCTGCGCGAGAACGTCTCTCCACCTTGCAGGCCGGCAGCGCCGTGGTGGAGGTCGCATCGGCTTTTGAAAAGGCTGGACATGCGCTCCCGGCCATGGCGATGCTGCTCGACCGCGGTTATGAGACCCATGCCGCGCAAATTCTTGAACGCGCCCATGGCCGCGAACTGATCTACCGAAGCAGCGTCGACAGGTTTCGCGAGATCATCATGCGGTTTTCGCAGGACATGATCGCAACGAATGAAACCGTGCTCTTTGCCGTTACCCGCGCATTGCTGAAACAGGGTGAATTGCAGCGCGTGCGCCATCTGCTCGGCAAAAGCCTCGGATCGGATTATCTCGATCCGCTGAAGGTGCTCGCCCGTGGTTCGCGTTTTTCCTTTGCCGCCCGCACCTTCCGGCTGAACCTGATGATTGCCGAAGATCTGACGCCCAATGACGCGGTGATAACGCGTCTCGCCGAGTTCATGGCCGATTATCCCATGGACGATCACGGCAAGTGGGCGGCCTATTACAATGCACTGCTGGAATTTGAAATTCGCCGCCGCAATTTCCGCGAGGCGGAGGCGGCTGCTGCCCGTGCGCTGATCTATCTGCGCAAGATGGGCGGGCAGCCCCTGCTCGAATTCTTCATCCACCTGCACCAGATCGTGTTGCGGCTGATGAGCGGTGATGTGCTTCTGGCGCGTCACGCAGCACAGGAGGCCCGCGCGCGGCTGGAACAGGTGCCGCATGATGCGGTGCAGGAGTTCCGGATGCTGCGACTGGCGGAAGCCTGCCTTGCCTATGAGGCCGGAAAGCCCCGCGATCTCCTGCATTTCGTCGAACATGAATTCGATCATTTTGCTGCGGCCGAGATATGGCCGAGCCTCATGCAGTTCGCCCTGCATTATGCTTCGCAGGTGCTGATCGACCATTTTCCGATGACCGTTCGCCCGGGTTTTCTAGACGGTCTGTGGATTCATCTGTCGGAAGGGCTGCAATTCCATGCGATGATGGAAATCAGGACGGCCATCGCCTATCAGAACGCCAACCGCTGGGCGGATGCCGCTGCAACCCTTTCCGCGATCCGCATGCCGATGGGCCGCAACTGGGTGGAGAGCGCACATGACGACCTCTCCCGGCTGACGCGGCGCGATGAAATCGCCTATGTCATGGCCTGGCTGCGCGATGCGGTGCATCTTTTCACGCCGCGCGCCTATCTCTCCCGCCAGATCGACGCGATGATCGCCAACCCCAAGGTCACCAACCGCGAGAAAGTCGCGCTCAGAATATGGCAGAGCTATGCCGCGCACCAGCGTCGCGACAATGCCGCCGCCCGTGCCCATATTCTGACCGCGCTTGAATCGGCAACCCGCCTTGGCTGCAGCGGCGTCCTGTCGGAAGAGCGCGTCTTCCTGTCGCCGCTTCTCAACAATCGCCGCATCCGCAGTTTCATCGAAACCTCTTCCGATGTCCGCATCGCGCTGTCGATTTTCGCCGCCTCGGTGAATTCACCGCAGGCACGCGCCCTGCATGGCGGGCTTTCGCAGCGGGAAGCGCAGATGCTGCAACTTCTGGCCAGCGGCATGTCGAACAAGAAGATCGCCCAGACGCTTAACATTTCCGAAGTGACGGTGAAGTTTCACCTCGGCAACCTGTTCCGCAAGCTGGATTGCAAACGCCGCGCGGAGGCGATCCGCGCGGCGAAAGCACTGGGCTGGCTATAAGGTTCAGCGGTTGTTCTTCTTGCGCCATTCGGCAAAAGCCGTCTGGTGTTCTTCCTTGGTGCAGGGGTAAAGCCCGATGATCGTCTGGCCGGCCTTGACCTGCTCCACCACGAAATCCTCATAGGCCGTCATTTCCACCGCCTCGGTCGCCACTTCGTCGGCAATGCCGGCGGGGATGACGATGACGCAATCCGCGTCACCAACGATGATGTCGCCGGGAAAGACCGGCGCATCGCCGCAGCCGATCGGGCCGTTGATTTCGATCGCTTCGTGTTTGGTCAGGTTGGTGGGGCTGGAAGGACGGGTGTGGTAAGCCGGAATATCCAGCTCGGCAATGGTGGCCGCATCACGGAAACCGCCATCGGAAACGATGCCCGCACCGCCGCGAACCATCAGGCGGGTCACCAGAATATCGCCGGCCGAGGCGGCGCTGGCATCCTTGCGGCTGTCCATGACAAGCACGTGGCCCGGCGGGCAGGTTTCGATGGCGACGCGCTGCGGATGGGCGGGATTGCGGAATTCGATGAGCTGGTTACGGTCTTCGCGGGCCGGCATGTAGCGCAGGGTAAAGGCCGGGCCGACCATGTTCTTGCCCTTGTAGCCCAGCGGGCGCACGCCCTGGATGACCTGGTTGCGCAGGCCGCGCTTGTAAAGCGCCGTCGCCAGGGTAGCGACGGAAATCGTCATCAGTTTTTCGCGCGTTTCATTGTTCATGTCTGTCTCCTCGCAATGGGCGGATGGATGTGTTTCAAGTCCTGTGAATGGGCTCGTCTATGAAGACGCCGCCCTGATATTTTGCGATCGCAGCCTCGGGATCGGGGCGCGGCACATCGCGTTCGATTTCTGCGCGGTAGCGCGCGGCATTATCGCGCCGCTGCCAACAGAGAAAATCGACATGGGAATTATCCCACCAGCTGTCATCATTGGCGGAAACGCCCCAGATGACCGGGCATCCAAGCTTCGGCACGCAGAAGGTGGCCTCGATCAGCGAAACGAAGTCGCCGTAGCTCAGCCAGGTCGACAGCATCCGCCAGTTGGAGGGCTTTTCTTCGCAAGAGCCAATCCGGACGATAGCAGTCTCCTGGCCGAATTTGGAATGGTAGAGGCTCGCCATCGCCTCGCCGAAAATCTTTGAGACGCCGTAAAGGCCGTCTGGCAGAAAGGGCGTGTCGGGAGCAAGCTGTTTGCCCTGCGGGTAATAACCGATCGTGTGGTTGCTGGAGGCGAATAGAATGCGCGGCATGCCGTTAAGCCTCGCCGCCTCGTAGAGATTGTAGACCCCGCGCAAATTGGCAGACTCAATCGGGTCGAAGGCCCTCTCGACGGAAACTCCGCCGAGATGAACGATGCCGTCGCAGCCCCTCACGAGATCATGGACCGCCTGCTCGTCCTCAAGCGCGCAACGAACGAGCTCTTCGTGAGATGCTGGTGAACCGAGATCAACGACGTCAGAAAGACGAATGATTTCGGCGACATGGCCAAGCCGCCCGCGCAGCATGCTGCCCAGCTTGCCGCCGGCACCGGTGATGAGCAATCGCTTCAACATGATGGTGCCCCTTAGAAAATATCGGGCTCGCCGGCGGTGCGGCCGAAATCCGTCTGCAGGAAGTCGAAATCGCAACCTTGATCGGCCTGCGTGACGTGCTTTGAGAAGAGATAACCATAACCGCGCTCATAACGCGGCGCAGGTGCCTGCCAGGCGGCACGGCGGCTGGCGATCTCCTCTTCGCTGACCAGCATGTCGAGACGACGCTGCGGCAGGTCGAGGCGCACGATATCGCCTGTTTTCAGGAGCGCGAGCGGGCCGCCGACGAAGCTTTCCGGCGCGACATGCAGCACGCAGGCGCCATAGGACGTGCCGGACATGCGGGCATCGGAAATGCGCACCATGTCGCGGTGGCCCTTCTTGATCAACGCCTTCGGGATGGGCAGCATACCCCATTCGGGAAAGCCGGGACCGCCGAGCGGACCGGCATTGCGCAGCACCAGAACATGATCCGGCGTGACATCAAGGTTCTCGTCGTCGATCGCCTTCTTCATCTCCGGATAGCTGTCGAAGACCAGCGCCGGGCCTTCGTGCACATGATATTTCGGATCGCAGGCAGCGGGCTTGATGACGGCGCCGTCAGGGCAAAGATTGCCGCGCAACACCGCAAGCGAGCCTTCCGCATAAACCGGATTGTCGAGCGAGCGAATGACGTCGTCGTTGTAGACCTTCGCGCCTTCGAGATTTTCACCCATGCTGCGGCCGGTTACGGTCAGCGCCGAACAGTCGAGGCGGCTTTCCAGCTGCTTCATCAGTGCCCGCAGACCGCCAGCGTAATAGAAATCCTCCATCAGATAGTCTTTGCCGGAGGGGCGGACATTGGCGATGAGCGGCGTGACCCGGCCAAGTTCGTCCAGCTCGTCCAGCGTCATCGGCACGCCGGCGCGGCGCGCCATCGCGATCAGATGCACGACGGCATTGGTGGAGCAACCGGTCGCCATGGCGACGATGGCGGCATTGCGAAACGCCGTCGCGGTCAGAATACGGTCCGGCGTCAGCTCCTCGCCCACCATCTCCACGATACGTCGGCCGCAACCTGCCGACATGCGCTGGTGTTCGGCATCTACCGCCGGAATGGAGGAGGCTCCCGGCAGGGTGAGGCCAAGCGCATCGGTGATGGCGGTCATGGTCGAAGCTGTGCCCATGGTCATGCAGACACCGGCGGAGCGGGCGATACCGCCCTGCACGCCGCGCCATTCCTCGTCCGTGACGTTACCGGCACGTCGCTCGTCCCAGTATTTCCAGGCATCCGAACCGGAACCCAGAACCTTGCCGGCATAATTGCCGCGCAACATCGGGCCTGCAGGCAGATAGATCATCGGCACGCCGGCCGAAATCGCGCCCATGACGAGGCCGGGTGTCGTCTTGTCGCAACCGCCCATCAGCACCACGCCGTCAAGCGGATGCGAGCGGATCATTTCTTCCGTCTCCATCGCCAGCATGTTGCGGTAAAGCATCGATGTCGGCTTGGTGAAGCTCTCATCGACGGAGAGCGATGGCATTTCGACGGGGAAGCCGCCCGCTTGCAGGACACCACGCTTCACATCCTTCACCCGCTCTGGGAAATGCGAATGACAGGTGTTGAGCTCCGACCATGTGTTCAGGATGCCGATGACGGGTTTGCCGACGAAATCCTCCTCCGCATAACCAAGCTGCATCATGCGCGAGCGGTGGCCGAAGCTGCGCAGGTCGTCGGGCGCGAACCAGCGGTCGGAACGGAGTTTTTTATCGGTCATCTCAATGGTCCTGCGTTGCGGGTTGCGCCTGGAGCTGTCAGTCCTGCCGGAGCGTCAGCCCGCTCGTCGTATCGAAAAGATGGATGTATTCCAGCGGCGCCGACAGACGGATGACTTCGTCAGCCGATGTCGAGGTCTGGCCGGAAAGATGCAGCGTCACCCGGGTGCCATCACCGAGAGTGCCGTAAAGATAGGACTCTCCGCCCAGCTGTTCGGCGGTGCGCACAGACATGGTCAGTGCGCCTTCGCCACCCGCCTGCACATGGTTCGGACGGACACCGAGCGTCACTTTCTGACCGGGCTTGTAGGCAAAACCGCTCTGCGGCAGGGGGATCAGTTCGCCGGTGGCGATCTTCAGGGACGGCGTTGCATCCGAAGTCACTTCGCCGGCGAAGAAGTTCATCTTCGGCGAGCCGATGAAGCCCGCCACGAAGAGATTGGCCGGGCGGTTATAGAGATCGAGCGGCACGCCGAACTGTTCGAGCTTGCCGGCGCGCAGAACGGCGATCTTGTCGGCCATGGTCATGGCTTCCACCTGATCATGCGTCACATAGATCATGGTATTGCCGAGACGCCGGTGCAGGCTGGAAATCTCGCCGCGCATATCGACGCGCAGTTCCGCATCGAGGTTGGAAAGCGGCTCATCGAAAAGGAACACGCGCGGTTCGCGCACGACGGCGCGGCCAATGGCGACGCGCTGGCGCTGACCGCCGGACAGATCCTTCGGACGACGCTCCAGAAGCTGGTCGATCTGCAGCATCTTGGCCACCTGGTTGATCTTTTCAACGATGTCCTTCTTGGGTGTGCCGATATTCTCAAGCCCGAAGGACAGGTTTTCGCGAACTGTCATATGCGGATAAAGGGCGTAAGACTGGAACACCATGGCAAGGCCGCGATCTGCGGCCGGCACCGTGTTGACCACATCGCCGCCGATGACGATATCGCCGCCGCTCAATTCCTCAAGGCCCGAGATCATGCGCAGCAGGGTCGACTTGCCGCAGCCGGAAGGGCCAACGAAAACACAGAATTCGCCGTGCTTGATATCGAGATCGACACCCTTGATCACATCGAGGGCACCATATGTCTTTTTGACCTGACGAAGCTGAATACTTGCCATTGTCGTATTTCCTCCCTGAGGATTATTTGCCGCCCGTCGATGCAATGCCGGTGGCGATGTATTTTTGCAGGAACATGAAGACCAGCGCGATCGGCGCAAGCGTCAGCACCGTCATGGCCAGAAGATTGCTCCATTCCGTCGTCATCTCCCCCTGGAAGGAGTTGAGCGCCAGCTGCAGGGTGAAGTTGTCATTGCGGGTCAGCACGATCAGCGGCCAGAGGAAATCGTTCCAGCGCCACATGATCGCTAGGATCGCCAGAACGGCAAGCGCCGGCGCCGAGAGCGGCAGGATGATGCGCCAGTAGATCTTCCATTCGCTCGCCTTGTCCATGCGGGCGGCATCGAGGATTTCATCCGGGATCGTCAGCATATATTGCCGCAGCAGAAAGACACCCGTCGGGGTGGCGGCACCGGGAATGATGACGCCCCAGAGACTGTTGATCATGCCCAGCTGGCTGGTGATGAGAAACAGCGG
Organism: Agrobacterium tumefaciens str. B6; assembly: GCF_001541315.1. Lineage (GTDB taxonomy): Bacteria > Pseudomonadota > Alphaproteobacteria > Rhizobiales > Rhizobiaceae > Agrobacterium > Agrobacterium radiobacter. Next base: position 276,830 of record NZ_LMVK01000023.1, read on the forward strand.
CACCAGCACGACGGTCTGCGGGATCATCAGCGTGCCGACAACCAGCGCCAGCACCACACCCCTGCCCTTGAACTGGTATTTCGAGAGCGCAAAGGCCGCCATGGAATTGACGATTAGCATGATGAGGGTTGACGTCACCGTGATGAAGGTCGAGTTCCAGAAATAGAGCGGAAAATTGAAGCGCTGGAAAAGCTCGGTGTAGTTTTCCGTGGCGAGCGCCACCTTTTCAGCAGGCTTCAGCTCGTTGAACTGCATCTTCAGGACTTCAGTGGGCTTTGCCGGGTCAACCACCTGGGCAACGAGGCCGATGCGCCTGATCATGCCGAACTTGCGGCCATCCTTGTCGACATAGGCCGGCAGCGGCGCTGCCTGCCCGTCCACCACCACGGTTTCCTGCGTATAGGGCAGGAGGCGCGGCGGGAAACGCTGCAGATCGGCTTCCGTCTTGAACGAGGAGAGCACCAGCCAGACGACGGGGCCGAACATCATCAGCACGGCCACGCCGAGATAGGCGTAGGACAGCCAGTCGGTCCAGTGCAGCTTGCCGTTGCGGCCGCGGGTACGGGTCAGAAATGCGCCAATCCTAGCCATCGACCTTGCTCCTGTTTGCCCGGAATTGCAGGGCGGTCAGCACCACGAGCACCACGGCGAGCAGCAGCGAAGCGGCAGCCGCAAGGCCGAAATTGCGGGGCGTCCCGGCAAAGCCGGTCTGATAGATAAACTGAATGATGAAGGTGGTCGCCGAACCCGGGCCGCCACCCGTGAAGGCAAAGACTTCATCGAAGGTCTGCACGCCCTTGATGAGCGACAGGACGAGAACGACGAGCATGGTGGGTGCAAGCAGCGGCAGCGTAATGCGCCGGAAGATGCGCCAAGGGCTTGCCTTGTCGAGCTGCGCCGCCTCATAGACATCGCGCGGGATCGCCTGCAGGCCGGCCAGAAGAATTAGCGTGTAGAAGCCCATATGCGCCCAGACTGAGAGGAAGACCGACCAGCCGAAGGCAAGATTGGCTTCGAGCAACCAGTCGACCGAACCGAGGCCGAGGCCCTCCATCGCGGCGTTGAGAACGCCGAAACGCTGGAGAATCCACTTCCAGATCAAGGCCACAACGACGGGCGACAACAGCACGGGGAAGAAGAAGACAGCACGGAAGAACCCCCGCGCCCGGATATCGCGGTTGAGCACGATGGCCGTGATCAGCGAAAAGCCAACCATGAAACCCACCTGCAGCACCACGAAGAAAACCGTGTTCCAGACGGAGCGCCAGAACAGGTCACGCTCACAGGAATTGGGGTCGAGGTAGTTCTGACAGGAAAGAAGGACCGAGAAATTTTCGCCGCCCACGGCAGGGCGTTCGGAAAGCAATATGTGTTCGCTGCCGGTCACGGAATAGGCCATGTTCAGCACGATCGGCAGAAAGGCGAAGACCGCGAACAGGATCAGATTGGGTGTGAGAAACACCCACGCGATCCGCCGATGGCCGAGAACCTTCTGCAGGAAGGCAAAGGGCAGTTCGACGATGCCCATCACGGGCGCAAGAAATTTATACATGAGGGTCCTCCTTCGATCCGGCGCGGCGCGGAATGCACCGCGCCGGAAGGCGATGGATCACTTTGCCTGTTTCAACGCTTCCTCGAGGTCCGTCTTCGCGCGGGCCATGGCCTCATCAACGGTGCTTTCACCGACGATGGCCTGCGTGATGCGCTGGACGGAGATGTTGAACATGGCGCGATTGTTCTTGTAACCCTGATAGGTGTAGGCAATCGGGCTGAGGCCGGGGATCTGGTCCAGCCAGGCGTTCATGGCCTTCTGCGTCGCAGGCGTCGCACCGGTATAGGTCACGCCCTTGTCGGCCACGGCCTTGTGGGCCGGAACGTTGCGGGTGCGAACGGTGAAGTCGAGATAATTCTCGTCCTGAGCGAGGAAGTTCAGGATGTCGGCAACGATTTTCGGGTTCTTGGTCTGCTTGAAGCCGACAACACCGGTACCACCAGGCATGCCGGTGCAGGCAGCGCCACCACAGGGCTGCGGCACGACTTCCCAGTCAAACGCATCGCCGACCTGGCTGTCGAAACGCGCGGTCTGCCAGCTGCCGGAATAATAATAGACCAGCTGGCCGTTGATGAATTCCTGCGCGGCGTCACGATAGGTGTTACCGCCCTGTCCGGCCCAGACGTCGCGCGCCATGGTGCCGTCCTTGTTCCATTCGACGAATTTCTTCACGAAGGTCGTGAAGCCTTCATCGACGAGAATGGGCTTACCATCGGCGTCGAAAATCTTTGCGCCATAGGAAATGGCCGGACCGGCAATGCGGTGGCCGGAACGGTCGATGGCCATCGGATAGGGCGTACCGGTTGCCTTGGCGACGGCACTAGCAGCCTTCGCCCAATCGTCCAGCGTTGCATCCTTGCCGGGTACGGCCACATTGGCCTGATCGAACAGGGTGCGGTTGATGAAAGCGCCGGTGATGGTGAGCTGGGTGTGCATGCCGTAGATGCCCTTGTCGTCAGGGCCGCTGCGGTACCATTTCAGCACGTTCGAGAAATTGTCTTCCCAATATTTCGCGTCCACATAGGGCGTGAGATCGAGATAATAGCGGTTGAGACCGCCAAGGTCGGTTACGGTTGCGAAATCCGGGCCGCTGCCACCGGCGAGTTGCACGGGCAGGCCTTCCAGAAGCGCCTTGTAAGGCACGACGTCAGTGACGATCTTGACGTCCGTATGCTGCTTTTCGTAACGGGCGAGAATGTCCTTGAGGATCTCACAGCCGTTTCCGTCATAAGCACAGGTGAAGCGCACTTCCTGCGCCGCCTGGGCGGCGCCAGCAAAGGACGCTGCGCCAATGGCGAGCGCCAGTGCCATGCTGTATTTTCTGGTCATCTGGTTTCCTCCCTTTAGATGATTATGCGTTGGCGGATGCGCGCGGTGCCCAGCCCTTGATCCACTCGCCTTCAGCGGCGTCGGACAGGCGAACCGGCTTTCCTTCCCTGACCGAGCGATAGATGGCGGTGACGAGTTCGATGGACTGCAAGCCGTCATGAACCGTCACTTCCTTGCCGCCGCGTCCTTCCATCGCGTCGGCAATGGCTTCGACAAAACCGGCAAAGCCGTTTTCGCCATCGGCCACCGTTGCCAGAACGGCGTCGATCTGATCCTGCGTCGTCGGTGCACGGGCGATGAAACGCCATGTGTCTTCAGCCGGGCGGTAGGGCAGCGTGCCGCTCTCGGCAGTGAACCCTTCAAAGCAGAAGCGCAGACGCGAGGTATCTTCGGCCGCACCGAGCGTGACCGAGCTCGTCGCCAGCGCACCGCTTTTCATGCGGAAGCTGAGCGCCGCGCAATCTTCGGTTTCGATCTTGTTGACGCGCGTGTCGGCCATGGCGAAAACTTCGTCGACCGGGCCGAGAACGTGGCAGAGAAGATCATGGGCGTGAATGGCGTGGCCGAGGATCGCGCCGCCGCACTCGCCCTTCCACGTACCGCGCCACGGAATGTCGTAATAGCTGGCGCCCCGGTTCCAATGGACTTCCGAGCTTGCGACAAAGGCCTTGCCCGCAAGACCGGCATCGATCAGCGCGCGCAGCTGCCGCATGGCGTGTCCGAAACGGTACTGGAAGACCGGAAACACACCGCGACCGGTCTTCTTGACGGAGTCGATCAGCGCGTTGGCCTCTTCCAGCGAGCGGACCAGCGGCTTTTCGCAGACCACATCCTTGCCCGCAGCATGCGCCTTCAGCGTGACAGGGAAATGCAGGTGCGGCGGCAGGCAGACGTCGATGAGCTGGATGCTCTCGTCGACCAGAACCTCATCGAGATCGGTGGTCAGACGAATGGAGGTATCATCGCCGGCGACAGAGCGGGCGCGCTCCAGATCGAGATCGCAGATCGCCTTGACGACAAAGCGTTTGGGCAGTGCGCGATAGCCGCTCAGATGCTGGGCGCCGATGCCGGCGCCAATGATGGCAACACCGATCATTTCGAGACTCCCTCAGCCTTGGCCTGTGCCTGAAGCGAGAGGTCGCAGACCTTGAAGACGTGTTCCTGCGTCATTGCCGTTTCCGTGCGGTTGCGGATATCGTCGCAGATACGGGCGAAATAGGGCAGACCAGCACCGGAAGCATCAATATACTCGCAGCGGTCGCCATTCACGAGAATGAGGCGGTCGGTGCCTTCCGTATTGCCGACATCGACATATTTACGCAGCTCGATGTAACCCTCGGTGCCGAGGATCGTCAGGCGGCCGTCACCCCAGGTCGGCAGCGCATCGGGCGTGTACCAGTCGACGCGGATATAACCGTGGCCCTTGTCACCGCGCAGCACGACTTCGCCGAAATCCTGCAGGCCCGGATCATCAGGGTTGGCATAATTGGCAACGGTGGCAGCCACGATCTCCACTTCGGTCGAGCCGGTGAAGAACATGAACTGGTCGATCTGGTGGCTGGCGATATCGGTGATGATGCCACCGTAAGCTTCACGCTCGAAGAACCACTTCGGACGGATCTGGCGGTTCAGACGATGCGGGCCGAGGCCGACGGTCTGGATAACGCGGCCGATGGCGCCCTGCGCGACGAGTTCAGCCGCCTTGGTCACGCTCGGAACTTCAAAACGCTCGGAGAAATCGACTGTCCAGATGCGCTTGGTCTTGGCCACGGTCTGGCGAAGGCGATCGAGCTGTTCGAAGGTGGTGCAGCCGGGCTTGTCGGACATGACATCCTTGCCGGCTTCCATGGCGGCGATGGCAAGATCGGCACGCTTGGAGGGGATATCGGCAATCACCACGAGGTCGATGGTGCCATCTGCAAGCAGGGCTTCCTTGGAAGCGGCACGCGGCACATTCGGAAAGCGTTTGACGAAGCCCTCCACGACATCGGGCTCGCCTTCGGTCCACCAGCCGGCAAATTCCGCACCGGCGTCCAGCAGATTCTGGGCCATGCCGAAAATATGCCGGTGCTCTATGCCAAGAGCGACGAACTTGATTGCTTTAGTCATCCTGCAGTTCCACTTCCTTGCCGGTGTCGGCCGAGTTGATGATCGCGTCGATCAATCTGTGAGACAAAAGAGCCGCGTCACCGGTGACGACCGGCGGGCGTCCTGAAGAGATGGCGTCTGCGAAATCCTCGAAGACGCCCTGATGCCATTCATGCGTGAAAGCCATGGGATCGGCGCCGCCGCCCGTGCCGGCGGCCGCGCCGCCGAAAGTCTCGTGCCGGCCATCACGCCAGTCGACATGCAACAGGCCGGAGGCGAGCCGCATACTGGCATTGTCGAAATGCAGGAGGATCGATTCCGCAGCGCCGGGGAAACTTGCGGTGCTTGCGACGAGCGAACCGACAGCGCCGTTCTTGAAGCGCAGACCGGCAGAAACGTAATCTTCGGTTTCCATGCGATGGAAACGCGTCGTCGCCGCCATGGCCTGAACACGGGCGACCGGCCCCGTGAGGCTCAATGCCAGATCGATCGTATGAATTGCCTGGGAGATCAGAACGCCGCCGCCATCGCGCGCCAGGGTGCCGCGGCCCGGTTCATCATAATAGGATTGCGCACGCCACCACGGCACAGAAATTTCGCAGAGCCCCAGCGCTCCGAGCGTGCCGCCATCGACAAGCTCACGGGCTTTCTGCGATGCAGCCCGCATGCGGTGCTGGAAGATGATGCCGAGTGTGACGCCAGCGTCACGACAGAGAGCCACAAGACCATTGGCTTCCTGCGTATTCCGGGCGACGGGCTTTTCCATCAGGATGTGTTTGCCCGCTTTCGCGAGCTGTCCGACGATATCGATGCGGGCATTCGGTGGCGTCGCGATGATGGCGAAATCGACATCCGCATCGCGCGCCGCTTCCTCGACAGAGGAATAAACGACGACATCGTATCCGGTGTGTTTCGACGCTTCCGTGGCCAGCGCCCTGGCGCGGCCGGAACCACCATCAACGATTCCCTTCAGGCGAATTTTCTCTGGGCTTGCCGCACAGGCAAGCACATGCGTCTTCGCTACCATTCCGGCACCGACGATGACGCAGGTCTTGATATTTTGCATTTCGGGAGCCTCCTTCCCAATGCGCAATCATTTGCATACCGGTATGCCGGTTGTCAACACACTTGTGTTCCGGTATACCGGTTATGAAAACGCTGGAGGGTATATGCCGAAAATTCCCGTAACAGGTGGCACCGTGCCGACGATGGAACGACTGGACCTTCACCGTCCGGTCGTTGACCAGATCTATTCCGCGCTGAAATCGGCCATCCTTTCGCGGGAGCTTTTTCCCGGCCAGGCGGTTTCGGAAAACGAAATCGGGCAATCCTTCAGTTCCAGCCGAACGCCGGTGCGCGAAGCGCTGAGCCGCCTGCGGGATGACGGCCTGATCGCCACCCTGCCAAGCCGCGGGACCTATGTTTCGAGATTATCGGAAAAGAACATTCGCAGCGCGCAATTCATCCGCGAGGCCTTGGAGGTTGCAGCGGTTAGCAGGCTGTGTCAGATCGGCCTGACGGCGGAAGCCGAGCTGGAGATCGAACACGCCCTGAATGGCCAGCGTGCAGCCATGCGCCGCGGAGACAGAAAGGCTTTCCGCGTACATGACGACCAGTTCCACAGCGCGCTTGCTGCTGCGACGGGTCTCGAGAGACTGGAAACGCTATTGATCCGCGAAAAGGCGGGGCTGGATCGCCTGCGTGCACTCGCCATCACCGACGAGGCGCATATGGCACGCCTGCTCTCCGAACACGAGGCGGTTTACGACGCGATCAAGGCCGGGGACGAAGCCCGTGCGGCCGACGATTTGCGCAAGCACTTAAGGCGCGTCCTCGGCATTCTTTCGCAGGTTTTCGAGAACCATCAGGACTATTTCGAATAATTCTGCGGCATCTTTTTCAACGGTTCGAGCATCATGAATACGGCAAATCCCGCACAAACGCTTGCCATGTCGCAGGCGAAACTTCTTTGCGACACGATGAGCACACTTGCGGAATCCCCTGTTTGGGACGAACGGCGACAGGTGCTTTTCTGGTGTGACATCCTCGGCAGAACGGTGCGATCTGCAGCGCTTGAGCCGGGCTTCTATCGCGAATGGTCGTTCCCGCACACGGTATCAAGCCTCGGGCTTTGTCAGAACGGCGATCTTATCGTCGCCTGCGGCATGGATATTATCATCCTCGATCCGGATAGCGGCAAAACGCGTTTCCTCCATTCCGTTCCGGCACCGGAAGGCATCCCCTGCCGGCTGAACGACGGCCGGATCGGCCCCGACGGCGCTTTCTGGGTTGGAACCATGCACAATGTGCCGCTCCCGGACATGCAGCCATATGGCGAACTTTGGCGGATCACCGAAAAGAGCGCCGAACGCATGCAGACCGGGCTGACATGCCCCAATGGGCTGGCCTTCTCCCAGGACGGATCGATCATGTGGCAGAGCGATTCCGTCCAGAAATGGATACGACGGCGAAAATTCGACAGCAGTAACGGCAGGTTCGATGAAGGCGTGCTGGTGGCCCAGATGACGGAAGAGACAGGAAGACCCGATGGCGGCTGTCTCGATAACAACGGCACTTATTACAGCGCAGGCGTTTCCGCCGGCCTGCTGAACGTTTTCACGCCCGACGGCAAACAGGCGGAGGTCATCGCGGCCCCTGTCCCGCACCCCACCATGCCCTGCTTCGGAGGGCCCGATTTCAATATCCTGTTCCTGACATCACACCGCCACAACATGTCCGAGGACCGGCTGAACAAAGCACCATTTTCGGGCGGCGTCTGGGCGATCCCGACACAGACAAAAGGGTTCGCTGGCTTCCGTTTTGGCGACGATGGATAAAGCCCGGAAGCCGGGTTCGGCCTCCTATTCCTCCCGGAAGGCGCGGCTGATCTGGTCCGTCAGCGGCTTGGCGATATAGGACAGCGCCGTCCTTTCGCTGGTCTGAATGAAGGCCTCGGCCGGCATGCCCGGCACCAGCGGCGCATTGTTCAGCTTCTGCCGCTCGGAGACCGGCACGGAAATTCGTGCCAGATAATAGGAGAGGCCGCTACGCTGATCGGTGGTGATGTCAGCCGCAATGCGGCTGACATGGCCTTCCAGTTCCGGCGTGACCCGCTGGTTGAAGGCAGTCATGCGCAACATCGCCTTTTGCCCCACCTGCAGCTGATCAATATCCTTCGGAACGATCTGCACCTCCAGCGCCAGCTCGTCGCCGTCAGGGACGATGAGCATGATCGGATCGGCCGGGGTCACCACGCCGCCCACGGTATGCACGGCCATTTCATGCACCATGCCGGATTGCGGCGCGACGATATCGATGCGCTTCAGCTGGTCTTCGGCGGCGACCTTGCGCTCGACGAATTCCCCCATCTGGGCCTGTATCTCGCGCAGTTCCCGACCGACCTCGGTTCGTAATTCCTGATCGATCTGCAGGATTTGCAGTCTGGTTTCGGTGATGCGGCCCGCCGTCTGCGCCTGATAAGCGATTTTTTCGCCGCGCTCACCGCCGAATGTCGCGGCCTGTGTCTGCAGGCTGTTCAGCCGCTGCACGGACACGACACCCTGTTCGCGCAGGGATTTCTGCGAGGTAATTTCCGCCTCCAGCACGGCGAGGCCGTTATCATAGGCGACTTCCTGCGCCTTCAGCCCTTCGATCTCATGTTCGAACTGGGTGATGCGTTCCGAAAGCTGCGCTTTCCGCCCTTCGCGGTAAGATTTGCGGAATTCGAACAACTTGGTTTCACTGCGCATGGCGGAGGCGACATCGGGATCGTCCTTTCGCACGATGAGAGTCTGCGGAAAGACGAGTTCCGGCAGATCGTCACGCTCGGCCTCCAGCCTTGCCATCCTCGCATTCAACTCATCCAGACGTTTGGTGACGATGGCGAGATTGGCGCGGGTCTGGGTCGCGTCGAGGCGCATGACCACATCGCCGGCCTTCACCCTGTCGCCCTCGTTCACCAGAATTTCACCGACGACACCGCCGCTCGGGTGCTGCACCTTCTTGCTGTAGGAATCCACCACCAGATGGCCGGAGGCAACCACCGCGCCGGCAAGATTGGTCGTCGCGGCCCACCCGCCGACACCACCCAGCAGCACAACGCCAGTGGCAAGACCGGCAAGAAGATGTTTGCGGATGGAGTGGGACACATGGCTGCGCTGATCAATGTTTGACATCCGCATCTCCTTCCTGGCTGCTTTCTTCACGGACCTCTTCCAACACAGCAACCTGAGGCTGGGTATTGGCGACGACGCGCAGCGGCGAGACCGTCTGGGCGGATGCGGTAAATCCCTTGGCTGTCTGCGCCTGCGGAGCGCGCAGCACCTTCGACAACACCTCGTCGCGCGGGCCGAAGGCCTTCATCCGTCCCTCTTCCATCATCAGAATGAAATCGACGGCACCGATGGCGCTCGGCCGGTGGGCGACGACGACGGCGATACCGCCCCGCGCCTTGACCGAAGAAATCGACTTCACCACGGCGGCTTCGCCTTCCGCGTCGAGATTGGCGTTCGGCTCGTCCAGCACGACGATGAAGGGATCACCATAAAGAGCCCGGGCAAGACCGATGCGCTGGCGCTGCCCGGCGGAAAGCGCCGAACCCGCCTCGCCGATATCGCTGTCATAACCCTTTTCGAAACGCAGGATCAGCTCATGCGCGCCGGCAGCCCTGGCCGCCGCGATGATGGCCTCGGGATCGGGATTATCCTCGAAACGGGAGATATTTTCACCGATCGTGCCGTCGAACAGTTCAACGCCCTGCGGCAGATAACCGATATGGCGGCCGAGCGTTTCCCGGTCCCACTGATCGAAACTTGCGCCGTCCAGTCGTACCTTGCCGGCAGCCGGCATCCACGCGCCGGCGAGAATGCGCGAAAGCGTGGATTTACCCGAGCCGGAGGGGCCGATAACGCCGAGCGCGTTTCCAGCGCTCACGACAAAACCGAGACCGGTGACCGTCGGCTTTCTCTCTCCTGGCGGAACGATGGTGACGTTTTCGACCCGCAATTCCTTTTCAGGCTTCGGCAGCGCCATGGCGGCGGCATTGGCTGGCATCTGCGCGAAAAGCTCCCTCAGCCGCGCCCAGCTTTGGCGGGCGGCCACGAAGGACTTCCAGTTGGAGATGGCAAGATCAACGGGCGCCAAGGCCCGACCCATCATGATCGAACTGGCGATCATCACGCCGCCGGACGCTTCCTGGTTGATGACAAGCCATGCCCCAACCGCAAGAATGCCCGATTGCAGCACCACACGCAGGGATTTTGCAATATTACCGAGACCGCCGGCCACATCACCCGCCTTGCGATTGGCGGCGAGATAGGCCCCGTTGGAATTCTGCCAGCGGTTGCCAAGCCGACCACCCAGCCCCATGGCCTGCACGACTTCGGCGTTACGGCGCGAGGCCTCCAGCTGCCGGTTGCGGGCCATGTTTTCCACCATGGTGTCGCGGATCGGCTTCTGCGAGAAAATATTGGTAAGGATCGTAAGGGAGACGAGCAGTATCGCGCCGGCAAGGGCCGTAACGCCGATCCAGAAATGAAACAGAAAACATATGCCGAGATAAAGCGGCATCCACGGCAGATCAAAAAACGCGGTCGGCCCCGTGCCGGACAGAAAACCGCGCACATTATCGAGATCGCGCAACGGCTGCAGACCATCGCCCGGCATGCGATTGACGAGCGGCAGGCGCACCACGGCGTCATGCACCCTGCTGGAGTGGCGCATATCGAAGTCTTCGCCGATACGGATCAGGACGCGGGCGCGGATGATATCAAGCAGGCATTGAAAGCCGTAAAGGCCAAGTGCGAGAAGAGCGAGCCCGACCAGTGTCGGCAGGCTGCCGCTTGCCAGCACCCTGTCATAGACCTGCAGCATGAAGAGCGGCGACGTCAGCGCGAGTATGTTGACCACGCCACTGACGAGCGCGACGCCGAGAAACGTGCTTTTAAGGGGCGAAACAACCGCCGCAGTGAGGGACTGCGGCGGCGTCTGCTGGTGGTTTTGAAAGCCCACAGCCTGTTTTTCCTTTACGCGGCAAGCGCCGATGCGTTGGCAAAAATGAAGTCCGATGCATCGAGCACATTTGCATCAACGCCATTCAGCGTGATGGAGACGGAAGTGTCTGCTGCAGAAAGGATAACGGCATTTCCGCTATCATTATACCACAACAAATCGTCCACCGAAGTTGCGCCCCAGGCGGAAACATCGAGCGTATCCGTGCCATCCTGATAGCCGTAGGTTCCGGTTGGGCCGGCCTGCACGACATCATTACCGCCGGAGAATACGAAGGTATCCGCGCCGGCAAAGCCGGTCAGGGTGTTGGAGGCAGCCGTGTCCTCGATCACCGTGCCGGTGGTGGCAAAATAATCATAGAATCCAGCCAGCGAACCGAAGCGGGCAAGCTGGTAAACCGCGAGATCGAGAAGATCGCGAGCACCGGCGAGCGAATAGGCGCTGTCGGGATCGATCAGCAGTTCCTGCTGGCTGACGGCGATGCCGCTCGTGGACTGGCTGTAGCCGGTGCCGAGAACGATGCTGTCGACCGAACCCGTCAGGTTGCCCTGGGAGTACTGCAGAGCGCCGCTCATGACGATGCCCTTGCCGCCGGAGCTGCCATCGCCCCACGCCTCATAGGTCGTGTTCGGATCGATGGTGGTGGTGGCGAGAGAGCTGGTCTGAGCGTCGTAGAACGCACCATAGGTCGAACCGAAACCGCTCGTCCAACCGTTGAGGTAACCGATCAGGTCGGAGGAAGACTGCGTCAGTTGAATTGTGGTAGCCATAGGTGTACTCCTTTGCTGGCCAATAGAGGTACCTTCGTCCTGTAGCGAAGGCGTTTCATCTCCGGGACGGGCTGCAACCCAGCCCGGAGAATTTCTTCCACGCTTCAGAACTTCACGTTCATCGTCGCGATAAAGGTACGGCCCGGCGCCGTGTAGGCGCTGGCTGCCGGGATATATTTGCGGTCCGTCAGGTTGTTGACGGCGAAGCGAAGCGTGGCCTTGTCGTTGAAGGCATAGGAACCGTAGAGATCCACCGTCGTGTAGGGATCGGTCACCTCACGCAGATTGCCCTCCGTATCGAGCGTGCGCGACTGCGTTGGCGTGACGTGGTTGAGCCTTGCGCCCAACGAGAATTTCTCATCAAAGAAACGCATGCCGCCATCGAGCGTCAGCTTCACCTTGGGCGCGACATCGCCGGGCCAGGCGACGATCTCACCCGTTGTCGTGGTAGTGCTGTTGGAGAAAACCTGTGTCTTTTCAGGCCATTCCGTCTTCAGAAACGTCGCCGAGCCGCCGATCCAGAAACTGCGGGCATCGTAATTGCCCTCAAATTCAAGCCCGCGCATATAGGTCGTGCCATCAAGATTGATGAAGCTGGTATAGGTGCGGTCGAGGACCTGATCCGTGACGAGATAACCGAGAGCGATGTAGTCCTTCACCTCCCGGCGAAAGGCGGCCATTTTGATGCGGATGGAATCGTCGTCCAGCAGCACGCCATCGAAGCTGATATTCGCACCGATTTCATAGGTCGTCGCTTTTTCGGCGCGCAGGGCCTGGTTCGGAGCGTATTCGTATCCGGCGCTATCGCCCGGACGCGCACCGGCGAAAAATGCCTCGAGAATTGTCGGCGGACGCAGGCTCTGGGAATAGCTCACATAGGGGCGGAACCAGTCGACGGGTTTCAGTTCGATGGTGGCCGAGGGGAGCCAGTCGCTGTAGGTGCGATCGATATCGACATTGTGCTCAGGGTATTCGGTGACGGGTATCGGCGGCGTGGTTGTACCGGTTCCCGGCATGCAGCCCGCCGAGGCGTTGGGCCAGGCACGCGCGAGATAAAGCGCATAACGTGTCGCCCAGCTCGGATTTGCCGGAAGAAAGACCCGATTGAAATAGTCTAGAGCCGTATAGTGGTTACGAACGGGATCGCAAGCAACAGACGTGTCGATGAGATAGCTGCGGGTGCTGTAATAAGTCGCTGACCCTTTCAGGCGCGACCAATCATAACGCACACCGCCGCTGAGCGTGATCCAATCCGCCGGCTCCAATTCCCCGTTTAAAAACAGACTTGCGACATCGCGCCTTCCAGCGGGACTGAAAGCCGTGTAACTGCTGGCATAAGCGGGATTTTGCACGATTGTGGCACTCGTGGCCACGGAGGTAGCGATGTCCCGGAAGGCTTCCGCTCCATAATTCAGGCTGAGTGCACCCGCCACCGTGTCGAAACGACTGGTATTTTCCAGACTACCGCCGAAGCTGCGCAGGCCCATGTCGAGGTTGGTTTCAGAAGCATAGCCAGCGCTTCCATCGAGTTTATTGCGCGCCGCACGAAGTTCATGCGTCATATTATCGTTCAGCCACAGCGACGATTTGAAGTCGATGAGCTCGCTCTCCGGGTCCCAGTCCAGCTTCGCAACAACGCTGTCGTTTCGCACGCTTTCCCGGTCGATCACCGTGGACGCGCCCTGAACGAAATCATTCTCCTGATGCATCCAGGAAAGCGAGGCCTTCACGTCGCCGAAGTCGCCTTCACCCTTGAAAAAGGTGGACCAGCCATCGCGGCCGAGCAGGTCTTTCATCGTCAGCGCGGTGCTTCGGGCCTCACCCTTTGTTCCGATCTTGTATTCATCCATGATCGTGCGGCTGTAGCCGGTGACGAAGGAAAGAGGACCATCCGGCGAGCGGACGGCGCCGAGAACCGAGCCCTGAAAATCATAGCCATTGGTGCCGCGGGAAACATTCACTTCCCCACCCTTGTTCTCACCTGCGGCAATCAGATCATCGGCGCTGACGGTGCGGAACTCGACCTTGCCACCCAGAGAGCCGGCATTGCCTGAGCGCGCATTGGTTATTTTCTCGATTTCGACGGCACGGATGAAAGCAACATCGACATAACCCTGCCCGGCGCTTGCGGTGTAGCTCGTCGCGCTGCCGAAAGCCGCACCACGCTGCGCATTCTGCCGCGCACCATCAATGGAGACGACCACGCGGCCGCTTTCCTGCAAACCGCGCACATTGGGCGAAACGGTTGGGAAACTACCATTGCCTTCGCCGGCATAAACGCCCGAAACCCGGTTGAAAACATCGCGCGTGTTGCGCACGCCGGCCGACTGGATCGCCTCACGGCCAACCACGCTGACGCTGGCAGGCGTTTCATAAACCCAGTCGGGCGTGCCCTGATAACCGGAGCCGGCAATGGAATTACGCCCGGTTTTGCCGGTCACGGTAATGGTTTCGAGAACCGTCGTCCCCTCCGTCCCCGAGAGATCGACGGTCGATTGCCCCGTGCCGATGATGACGGTTCTGCCGTTTCCGGTGATGCGGAAATTGACCCCCGTTCCCGCCAGCAACCGCGACAGCGCATCCCGTACCGTGAAACTGCCAGTGACGGCATTGGTGCGCACATTGCCGGCAGACGGGGTGGCAAGCGTGACCTGAAGGCCGGATTGACGCCCGAAAGCGCCCACGACGGAGGATAGTGACTGGGCGGGAATATTGAATGGCCGCGTTGCCCCCTGCTCACCACCGGGGCGCTGAGAATTTGCGGTGTCAGTCCCGGTCTGAGCAAAAATAGGCGCGGCGAATGAAACGGCGATCGCCGTTGTCGCCAGCAGCACGCCCCTGCGCGCCTGCTTTGCCGCTTTTTCCTCTGAACCGGTCTTGCATGTCTGGAGGCGCATATTGCTTTCGTCTTCCTGTCTTTCGCTCCGGATATATCTTGACCGGATTACTCAACAAAAAGACGATTGCCTCGTCGATTTTTTTCAGACTTTCGGGAGAAATTTTATAAATTACTGAAAATAAATATGATTTTTTGTTTCGAAGTGTTTCAGAAACGGGTGATGATGCGGGCGCTGCCGCCAATCGCATGCACCTTGCCCTTGTACGGTTCCACCAGCGCCTCCAGCGCGCGATCCGGATCGCGCAGATCGTAAAAACCCGTCACCCTCTGTTCGGCAAGCCGCTTGTCGGCCATCGTCAGCCATGCCGGATGGTAGCGCTGGATCTGCTCCACGACCGAGCCTATCGTCGCATCGACCACGTAGAGTTCACCGTTGCGCCAGCCGCCAATATCCTCGACGGAAACAGTCTCTTTGCGGATCGCGCCGGAAGCATCGACAATCAGCATCTCGCCCGGCACGAGCCGCGTTGACGGCTCATTGCGGAAGGACGCTTCCACGGAACCATGCGCCAGCGCCACTTGCGTCACTCCATCCGTCAGGTCGACGTCAAAAGCCGTGCCCAGCACCTGAACGGTCAGGCTTTTTGCCTTCACGACAAAGGGACGGGTTTTGTCCGGCACGACATCGAAAAAAGCTTCACCCTTCAGCACCGTCACATTGCGACGGCCATCCGTGAAATCCGTTGAAAGCGCGCTCGCCGCCGCAAGCTGCACCTTGCTGCCGTCTTCCAGCGTTATCGTGCGGTTTTCAGCGGTGGTGGTCTGATAATCAGCCTCCAGGCGAACGAAAAATGCTGGAACGAACAGCATCGCAAGACAGAGCGATGCTGCCGCTGCGGCCGCGCCGGCATAATGCCGCACGGACCAGCGCCGCCGCTGCGGCTTTGTCGCGGCCTCACCCGGCAGATGTGGCGCGTCTTCCCAGAGGCTCTTGAATTCCGGCTCTACCAGACCGAGGTTCCGCCACGTCTTGCATGTTCGTTCCCAGGCGAGACGGTTTGCGGGCGCAGCCGCCAGCCATTTTTCAAATTCCGCCTTCAGCCGCGGTTCGGCTGAGCCCGACTGCAAACGCAGCAGCCAGTCAGCCGCCTCTTCCGCCTTCCCGGCCGGCAGTTCAATTTTTTTCTCTGGATCAATGGTCATTGAACCGGGCCAGTTCCTTTTGGGGGGCGGAGGAGAAGCGTCGTCTTCTTCATTGCTATAAAGACGTTTGACGAAGAGTTTTTTTTCACAGGGCGGGACAATCAGGACAATTTACTTCATTTCTTTGGTAATCGCGGCAATGCTGCCCTTGATCAGACGGTGCGCGCTGGCCACGGACACGCCGAGGTGACGCGCAATCTCCTCCATATTGTAACCACCGAATCTGTGCATTTCCAATGCCACCCTTGCCTGAACCGGCAGGCCGGCCAAAATAGTCCGCATCTGCCGGACTTCGTCGCAGAAAAGCGCGTGCTCCTCCGGCGTACCACTGTCCTGCGGCATGCCCCAGAACGGCGTATCGTCCGGCCGTTCCCTCAGGTCCTGGCGGCTGCGCCTGATATTGTCGAGTGCAAGATTGCGAACGATGCGGAAAAGATAGGATTTGAGATTGGAAGGATTGCCGGAGGCCTCGGGAACGAATTTCAGGAATGCTTCCTGAACCACGTCCTCCGCATCCGCCCGCGACCCCAGAATGAGGGTGGCATATTTGATCAGGTCGACCCTATGCGCGACGTAAGCGTTATAACGCTTGTCATCTTCCCGTATGCCCATGTCTCAACCGAGAGAAATTGAGGGATCGACCAAACCCGCCGTCCCCCGAATGGCCGCGCAGTTTTGCCGTTCAAAGCTCTAGCATCCAAACCGCGGCTCGAACAGATATTTCATGACTTTTATCATCAAGAATTTGTGCAGGCTGTGAATCCAAGCCCCCGTCGGCAAGCGGACCCGGCAACGGATGCGGCCGGGTCTTGACCTGTCAGATGGCCCCGTCGACGATGACCATGGGTCTGCCCTGCGAGCAGGGCTCGATACGGGCATCGATGCGATAGATATCGCGCAGCATTTCAGGGGTTATCACCGCTTCGGTACTGCCGCTCACCACCATTTCACCGCGCGCGATCACCATCGTATTTTCGCAATAACGAAGCGCATGGTTGAGGTCATGCAGGGCGATCAGCACGATCATGCCGGTCTTCTGCGCCAGATCGGTAACGAAGCCCAGAACTTCAATCTGCCGGTGGAGATCGAGCGCGGAGGTCGGCTCGTCCATCAACAACACTTCCGGCTTGCGGGCCAGCGCCTGCGCCAGCGAAACAAGCTGCCGCTGGCCGCCGGATAGCTCGCCGAGGCCGCGGAAAGCCAGATCGTGGATTTTCAGCGCCTTGAGAATGGCGTCGATCTCGAACAGCTCGTCATCGTGAACCCGCCAGCCGCCGCCCTGCTTGGCGGAAAGAAGCACGGATTCATAGACAGTCAGCACGGCGTTCGCACCGGTATCCTGCGGCATATAGCAGATGGCGCGGTTGCCACGCGCCGTGTCCGAGAGCTCGACCAGACCGGGACCAGAAATCAGGCTGGCGATGCGTTTGAAAAGCGTGGACTTGCCGGCGGCATTCGGGCCGATTACGGCCGTAACACTACCGCTTTCCAGCGTATCGATGCCGACCTTGGAGAGTACAGTGATGCGCCCATAGGCGGCGCCGACATCTCTCAGTGCGAGCGCTACCATGCGCGTCTCCTGTTGCCGAAAATAAGCGCGAAGAAGAAGGGTACGCCGACAAGCGCGGTGATGACACCGATCGGCAGGATCGCACCGGGAATGAGGATCTTGCTGATGACCGAGGTTGCCGACAGAAGCAGCGCGCCGCAGATCACCGAGCCGGGCAGGAAGAAACGCTGGTCTTCGCCAACAACCATGCGGGCGATGTGCGGACCGACCAGCCCGACGAAACCGATGGTGCCGACAAAAGAAACCGGAATGGCCGCCAGAAGGCTGACCGTCAGCATGGTCGTCAACCGCAGCCGCCGGACATTGATGCCCATGCTGGCCGCCTTGTCATCGCCGAGCCTCAGCGCCGTCAGCGCCCAGGCATTGCGCATGAACATCGGCACGGTGACGAGGAGGATGGCAGCCGTGATATAGACCTTGTCCCAGGTCGCCTTGGTCAGGCTGCCCATGGTCCAGAAAACCACGGCGGCAAGCGCCTGTTCAGACGCCAGATATTCAAGCAGCGACAGCGCCGCATTGAAAGTGAACACCAGAGCGATGCCGAGCAGCACGATGGTTTCAACCGTCACTCCGCGAAGCGTCGAGGCGAAATGGATGAAGAGGGCCGCGACCATGGCCATGATGAAGGCATTGATCGGCACCATGTAATGCACCGCGCCCGGAAAGATCGCCACGCCGCCAACCAGCGCCAGCGCCGCACCAAAACTTGCCGCGGCGGAAATGCCGAGCGTAAAGGGGCTGGCGAGCGGGTTTGACAGGATGGTCTGCATCTGTGCGCCCGCAACCGAAAGCGACGCGCCGACAGTGACTGCCATCAGCGCGATCGGCATGCGGATATCCCAGATCACCACCCGGAGCTGGTTTCCGACGGCAGCCGGATCGGCAATGGTCGCCAGAACCTCGGAGAGCGTGTAGCGCGCCGGGCCGAGCGCCATGTCGGCGGCCATGCTGAAACACAGGGCGATAAAAAGCCCGAAGAGGATGATGATCCTGCGCGCGGCAAGGGCGCGATATTGATCGCGCCCACTGATGCCAACCGCGCTTTCATTCAGCGAACTCATTGGTTCAAACCTTTTTCCAGCGAGGCGAAATAGCCCGGCTTGTAGGTGACGGGAAGGAATTTGCGGTGAAACTCCTCAAAATTCTTTTCGGGATCGAGATCGGCGAAGAGATCGGGATGGAACCACTTGGCGAATTGCTGGATCGGGAAGAACTCGTAAGGCGCGCCATAGAACTGATGCCAGACGGCGTGGACATTGCCTTCCTTCACGGCCTTCAGTTCAGGAAACGGCGTGCGCTTCATCAGGTTGGCGAGCCTATCGCGGGAAAGGGTCATATCCGCGCCGCGGCCGACAGGAACGAACTGGTTGATGTCGGATTCGGCCGCCCAGTTGGAGCCTGTGACGATGACATGGTCCGGATCGGCAACGACGAGCTGCTCTGGATTGAGATCGCCGAACGTCGTCTTGATGATGCCGTCGGCAATATTGTGGCCGCCGGCAAGATCGACCATCGCACCGAAATTGACTGGCCCGAAAGTGCGGCAGCAATTGTTTTCGCCGGAAATGCCGGGCGCACGTTCGATGAAGACGTTCGGGCGCTTCAGGTCCTTGACGCTTGCTAGCCGATCGGTCACGCGGGCGATTTCAGCACGGCGGTAGGCAATGAATTCCCTCGCGCGCTCTTCGGCGCCAAACAGCTTGCCGAGAATCTCGACCGAGGCTTCGCTGTTCTTTTCAGGATCGATGCGGAAATCGAGATAGATGATCTTGATACCGGCGGCGGCGGCCTTTTCTTCGAAACCACTTTCCTTCGCGGACTTCTCCGCTTCCAGATTGAGGGTGATCACATCCGGCGAAAGGGTGATGGCGGTTTCCAGGCTGAAATCGCCCTGCGGCACATAACCGAAACGCGGCAGTTTCTCGATCTGCGGAAAACGCTCGACATAGGCGGCATAACTGTCGGGATCCTTCTTGAGAAGGTCGTCACGCCAGCCGACGATGGTATCAAAGGTCTGCTCGCCCTTGAGCGCCGCGATGACGTGCACCTGACGGGCTTCACCAACGATAACGCGCTTGGCTGGCAGGTCCAGCTCAACCTCGCGCCCGGTGACATCGGTGATTTCCCCGGCATGAGCCGTCACGGCGAGAAGGGAGAAGGCCAGCACCGCAAGATGCCTGAGAGCGTTGAGCCGCATGAGAAGTCCTCATTGAGTTCCAAAACAAAGCGATAAAGCCGCATGGCTGCGGCTTTATCCATCGGTCGGACGGCGCTCCCCTTCACCGTCTCTGTATTACTTGGCGTCCTTCAGCGAAACGAAGTAGCCGGGCTTGTAGTCGAGCGGCAGGAAGCGGGCATGCAGCTCCTTGAAGGTCGCCTCGGGGTCCAGATCCTTAAAGAGGTCGGGATGCAGCCACTTGGCGATTTCCTGAATGGCCACGAACTGATAGGGATTGTTGTAGAACTGATGCCAGATGGCGTGGACATTGCCGTCCTTCACCGCCTGCACACCGGTGAAAGCCGGGCGCTTGGTCAGGTTTTCAAGCTTGCGATGGGCTTCCTTCAGATCCGCACCATAACCGACGCCGACCCAGTTGCCGCCCGGCACATAACCGTTCCAGTTGCCGCCGGTGATGATGACCTGCTCCGGATTGGAGGCGATGATCTGTTCCGGATTGACGTTGCCGAAGGTGCCGGGAATGATGTCCTTGGCCATGTTGATGCCGCCGGCAAGCTCGACCATCTTGCCGAAATTCTCGTTGCCGAAAGACATGCAGCAATCGTCGGAGTAACCGCCGGCGCGCTCCATGAACACGACAGGCTTCTTCGGATTGGCCTTTTCAAGCGTATCGGTGACCTTGGCGATGGAGTCGGCGCGGAACTTGATGAAGTCCTCGGCGATCTTTTCCTTGCCGGTCAGCTGGCCCATGAGGCGCATGCTCGGCTCGGTATTTTCCATCGGCTTTTCGCGGAAATCGACGTAAACCAGCGGAATGCCGACCTTGGCGAGCTTTTCGATATAGCCTGCTTCTTCGGTCGCCGTCTTGGCGTCGATATTCATCAGGATCACGTCAGGCTTCAGCGAAACGGCCTGCTCGATGTCGAAGGTGCCGTCCTTCATGCCGCCGAAAGTCGGCAGCTTGGCAACCTCGGGATATTTGGCGAGATAGGCGGCATAGGTTTCCGGATCAGCTTTCGCCAGATCGTCGCGCCAACCAACGACGTGCTGGAAAGGGTTTTCCTTGTCGAGCGCAGCCAGGAAATAAATCTGGCGACCTTCGCCGAGGATGACGTGCGATACGGGCACATTGACCTCGACATCGCGGCCCGTCACATCCTTGACGGTGACCTTTTCGGCGAATGCCGGCCATGCAGCGGATACGAGAAGGCCAAGGGCAAGTGCCGCAGATTTGGCTGAGATGCGCATCGGATATTGCTCTCCAGTGTTGACTGGCGCGGCTGTATTATTTTCTGACTGTACTAGTCAACATTTATGTTTTAGAGCCATTCTTAACTGACCGGTACATGAGTTGAACACCGATGATCGATACCATCCAATACGGCAAAAACGACAGTCTGAGAGACGAAATCAAATCCTATTGGTCCGGCCGCGCCGCGACTTTCGACCTTTCGCCCGGGCATGAAATTTTCTCCGAAGACGAGCGTGCAGCCTGGCACGCGCTTATCCTGAAACATCTGGGCCGCGGAGAGGGCCGCAAGGCGCTTGATCTCGCCAGCGGCACCGGCGTCATCTCACACCTGATGGACGATCTCGGTTTTCAGGTTACCGGCATGGATTGGTCGGAAACGATGCTGGCCCTTGCCCGGGAAAAAGCGAAAAGCCGTGGACGCAACATCCGCTTTTTCGTCGGCGATGCCGAAAACACCATGGAGCCGGATGAAAGCGCCGACGTCATCATCACCCGTCATCTGGTCTGGACGCTGGTGGACCCACAGGCGAGTTTTGCCGAATGGTTCCGTGTCTTGAAACCCGGCGGGCGGCTTCTGATCGTTGACGGCGATTTCGTGAATACCGGCTGGCGCGAAAAGCTGGTGAAGAAACTGGCGGCCAGCCTCGAAAACATCGGCCTCATTAAACCGGACCAGCCGCACAAGCCGGCGGACCCGGAAAATACCTTCAACAGCATCCTCTCGCGGGTCTATTTTTCGAAGGGCGCAAGGGCCGGCGATGTCGCGGCGCTGTTACGCACGACCGGTTTCGAACCTGTCGCGATCGATCAGGAACTTCAGGCCATTCACCGCGCCCAGGCGAAAAACTTCAGCCTTCTAAAAGGCGTCCTGCGCGGGCTGCAGCATCGTTATGCGGTATGTGCGGTGAAGCCGGATGTTACTGGCAAAAGCTGAGGCGGCATCAACCGCCGCAGCTGGGCCTCCGACATCGCTTTATTTTTCCGCCTGCTCGAAAAGATCGTCGAACCGTGGTTTGGCGCGACCCGGCACGTCCACCGTCCTGTAGCTCTGCGGCAGGGTCGCATCGCCCACCTTGATCAGCATGACCATGCCCATGCCGTAATGCGGCGAGCATTTTATGCCGTAAAAGCCCGGCTTTTCGAACCCGGTCTCGAACTCGTCATTGATCCGGCTTTTGAACCCTTCGACACCTTCCGGAACCATGCCATCGATGGTCGCGGCATTGTGGCTCTTGTGAGTGGGCACAAAGCGTACGCGGTCGCCGGGCGCGATTTCGAGAAAATCGGGCTCGAATACCATCGGGCCCTTTTCGCCCCGGTTCAGCATTTTCACCTCGAAGGTCTCGGCTGAAGCCTGAAGCGGAAAGCCCGTGACCGTCACGGCAATTGCGGCAGCGGCGCAAAACAGTCTGGTCTTTGCAGCGGCGTTTGCGAGCATCGTCAACATCATCATCGTGCCAATACTTTCCTTGGGTGCTCGGCCCGCCCATGGGCCGGCAGAAAACGAATATGGGAAAAGCCGCCCTCGTCCGTGGTGACGACACATTTGACTCCGAAAACCTCGGCTATTGTCGCCGGTGTCAGAACGTCCCGCGGCGGGCCGACCGCGATCATCTCACCCCGATGCATGATGGCGACGCGGTCGCAGAACATAGCAGCGTGATTGAGATCGTGCAGCGCCGCAACGACGGTCAGGCCCTGCCGGCGCACCAGATCGAGCAGGCCGATCTGATGGCCTATGTCGAGGTGATTGGTCGGTTCGTCCAGAAGCAGGATATGTGGCTCCTGCGTCAATGCGCGCGCGATATGCAGACGCTGGCGTTCGCCGCCGGAAAGATGATGCCAGTTGCGCTCCGCCTTGTCGGCCATGTCGACATTGGCAAGTGCCGCATCAACAATGGCGTCGTCATTCTGTGACCAGGCGGAAAGCGGCCCGAGATAGGGCGTGCGCCCAAGCTCCACGGCCTGCCGTGCGGTGATGCGCTCTGTCGTTTCAGCCTGTTGCTCCACGAAGGCGAGCCGGCGGGCAAGGTCGCGGCGTCCCAGCGAGGCAAGCGGCTCCTCGCCAAGCGTAACGTGCCCCCGGCGTGGTTTGCGAATTCCCGCCAGCATGGAAAGCAGCGTGCTCTTGCCGGAACCATTCGGGCCGATGATGCCCAGAAACTCCCCGGAACCGACATTGAGCGAAACGCCGCGCACGATATCGATATTGCCGGCATGGAAATGCAGGCCGTGGGCGGATAACTTCATGACCGCGCCCTCTTTTGCCCCAGGATGAAGGCGAAGGCGGGCGCGCCGACCAGCGCGGTGATGACGCCGATGGGCAGCACCTGCCCCGGAATGACGATGCGCGAGAGAATATCCGCGACTATCATGAAAACCGCACCGGTCAGTGCCGTCACCGGCAGCAAGATGCCATGGCGAACGCCGACGAAGATGCGCGCGGCATGGGGAATGACGAGCCCGACGAAACCGATGGAGCCGACCAGCGACACCATCGCGGCCGTCATGATTGCCGAAACCGAGATCAGCACCGCATAGACCCACCGCACCGGGATACCGAGTGAAGCGGCGGCTTGACCGCCGAAGGCAAAGGCATCCAGCGCCCGGGCATACCAGAGACACACAGCAAGACCCGCAAGGCTGACCGGCAGCGCCAGCCAGACATCCGGCCAGCGCACGCCCGAGAGGTTGCCGAGCAGCCAGAACATGATGCCGCGCGCCTGTTCCGCATTGGCGGATTTGGTGACGATGAAAGAGGTCATGGCATTGAACAGCTGCGACCCGGCCACGCCCGCCAGAATGATGGCGCTGTTGCCATGTCCCGCGCGCACGGCGAGAAGGCTGACCAGAGAAAAGGCCACAAAAGCACCGATGAGCGCACCGGCCGGCATCGTCAGAAACCCGGCGCCGAAACCCAGAAGCGCGACCGCGACGGCGCCGGTGGAGGCGCCGGCGGAAATGCCGAGAATATAGGGATCGGCAAGCGGGTTGCGCAGAAGCGATTGCAGCACCGCCCCGGCGAGCGCCAGCGAAGCCCCGCAGCAGGCGGCGACAACGGCGCGGCTGAGACGGTAACTCCAGACAATGCCCTCATCCAGCGGCTCCAGCGGATAACCCGCATGGAAAACACGGTTGGCGATAGTTTTCGCCACGACGTCAAAAGGAATGGCGGTCTCGCCGATGGCCGCTCCAGCCATCAGCGCGACGAGCAGCAGGGCGAGCGCGGCGAAAGCCAGTCCCACCCTGCCGAAATGGACGGAAAGACCGTTCACTTGGCGAGGCCGGCAGCCGAAATCGCTTCAGCCAGCGTTTCGATGCCTTCAATGGTGCGAATGGTCGGGTTCATCGCCTGCGCATCCATCTCGAAGACATGACCTTGCTTGACGGCGGGCATGATGCTGGCCACGGGATCGCTGGCGAGGAACTTCAGCTTGACGGCGACATCGTCAGCCGGGAAGCGACGGCGGTCCATCTTGCCGGCGACGATGACGGACGGATTTGCCTTGGCGATGGTTTCCCAACCGACGGTCGGCCATTCCTCATCGCTTTCGATGACATTCTTTAAGCCCAGTGCGGACATGATGTAACCGGGCGCGCCGTTGCGGCCGGCCACATAGGGGTCGATATCCAGCTCGGCGCTGGAGAACCAGAAGACGGCGGAAAGCTTGCCATTTGCCGAGGCGATCTTGGTGCGGGCGGCTTCCTCACGCTTCTTCAGATCGGCAACGACTTCCTCGCCGCGATCCTGCACGTTGAAGATTTTGGCGAGATCGCGGATTTCCTGATAGATCAGATCCATGGTGAAGCCGGTGTTGCGCACGCCGTCGCCACCGCCGGAATTATCCTTGCCGATGCAATCGGCAGGCGAGGTATAGACGGGAATGCCGAGTTCGGCGAATTGCGCCGGCGTTCCGACGACGCCTTCAGGGCCGATCTGCCACTGGAACTGCGTCGTCACGAGGTCAGGCCTCTTGCCGACAACCGCCTCAAAGCTCGGATCATTATCGGCCAGTCGCTCGACCTTGGCATTGGCCTCCTCGTAGCCCTTCAGAACCGGGCCGATCCACAGCGCCGTGCCGACCACCTTGTCAGCAACCCCGAGCAGATAAAGAACCTCGGTCGTGCTCTGGCCGACGGATACGGTGCGGGCGGGAGCCTGTTTGAAGGTGATCTCCTGACCGCAGCTGTTGATCGTCAGGGGGTAAGTGGTTTCGGCAGCGTTAGCGTTGGCAAGAGGCAAAACCGCAAACGCGGCGGCCAGAAAGCCGGCATGGACCGGCAGGCGTCTAGAATGAAACATGTGTTCTCCAGTCGAAAGTAAAACTTATTCCAGAGCAGCAGGCGTCAGAACGCGCAGCAACAGCGGGACGTCTTGTACGGAGAACGACGACGGGACGCAAACCAAATGTTATGAAATAACATTACAATCTCCTCCTCCGGGCTTCCCCGCCCGTAACGATGGTTCATATTTTGACGGCAGGTCTCCTGGCTCACGGATTTGCGTCACTCATCTGCCTTCCCGCATTCCAGAGAATACAGTGGCATGACGCCTTGAAGCGTCACTGGGATGAACGACAATCCGCTTACAGTTGCGGGGGCAGCCACGGCATTGGGCGAAAAAGATCGCCCGCACCATGTTCCCTATTAATCCCTTCGCCTTTCGGCTGCAGGAACCGTCGCTTTCTCACATAAGGGGCAACGGGCGGGGCGTCAATTGCGATAGTGCCGCACCTCAGCACAAAGACGGGCCAGCCAGGGCGAAAATCATTGCGGGACCAGAGCCGGCCGGTTGCGGCGCATTTTTCGACATGGTGGTAAGCGTTTCGATCACCACTAGGCCGGATTGCGTCAGAAAGTCGGTCAGAAGACCACTGTCACGCACGGCATCGAGACGGACGAGCTGATCGTCCAGATCGGAAAAATGCCGCCTGACCAGCGCAATGGCCTGCGTTTCCTCACCCGCAACGACCGGGCCGACAATATGGCCCCGCCCCGCTGCGCGCCGCAATGCAAAGGCCACGAGACGATCCGCCTCGAACAGGCCATAACCCTTATTTTCCCGCAGGAGACGCTGCAGGACGCGCTGGCGCGAGACACCGAAAGCCGCCTGATCCAGATCCGCAACAGCGGACAAATGGTCCTCCGAAAGCGGCTCGATCCTCTGTTTTCTTCCGAGCGTCGGCATCTCGGCAGGGCAGCGCGCCTTGCCGCGAAGGAGATGTACTTTTTCCGTATCTTCCACAAAACCCAGCCGGGCAAAAAGCCGCCGCGACGCTTCCGTGGCGTTCAGCCGCAGTGCAGCGTCAGGGTAATCTGCCATGAGTTGCCCCACCAGCCACGGTGCGACGCCCTGTCCCTGCAAGCGCGGGGAAACGATGACCATACCGACCGTCGCGAAACCTTCATCATAAGGAAACAGCATGGCGGTTGCGACAACGCGGTCGATTTCGTCAAGCGCGGCAAGGCCGATGCCACATTGACGCAGGAAACACCATTCATTCGCGTGGTATCGCCATCCGACAGCCATGGAGAGGGCATGCAGATGATCGGCCTCCACATCGGCGATATCCACGGTTCGCAACTCGAAACTATCGACCTTGAGCAGCTCCATGACAAACGGCTCTCATTCCCTCCGGCGCGGAACCTTGATCCCGGCAGCCCAGCCCACGACATCCGAAGATAACCAGCCTTGCCGGCAGGAATTTTCCGAAAGCGCTGGAAAGACACAACAATCTACCGAAAACACCCCTATTTCAGCAGATAAACGCCGCCGGCCGCTCTAAGCTTTTCGACGTTGAAGCGGCGGAGACAGCCATGAACGCAATCGAAATTCTGGAGCGTCTTGTCGGCTTCCCATCGGTCGTCGGAACCGCCAATGGCGATATCGCCGGGTGGATCGCCGATTATCTGGATAGTCACGGCGCGAAAGTATCGCTGCTTGCCGGTCCCGAGGGCGACCGCGCCAATCTCTTCGCCAGCTTCGGGCCGACAGATACCAGCGGATACATCCTGTCCGGCCATATGGATGTGGTGCCTGCCGGTGAGCCGGAATGGTCCTCCGATCCCTTCACCCTGAGAGCGGAAGGCGAGCGTCTTTACGGACGCGGAACCACCGACATGAAGGGATTTCTGGCCACGGTTCTCGCCGCGGCACCGGCATTTTCGCGCATGGCGCTGAATCGCCCCGTTCATATTGCCTTTTCCTATGACGAGGAGGCGGGCTGCCGCGGCGTCCCGCACCTCATTGCCCGATTGCCGGAACTATGCGCAAAACCGGCGGGCGCGATCATCGGCGAACCGAGCAATCTGCGTGCCGTGCGCGCCCACAAGGGCAAGGCCGCTGCACGCATCACCATTCGCGGCCGCTCCGGCCATTCCTCGCGGCCGGATCAGGGCGTGAACGCCATCCATTTGATCACCGGCATCATGGCGAAGGCTGTCGAGACCGCACAGGCCCTGACGCAAGGCCCCTTCGAGGCGACATTCGAGCCCCCCTATTCTTCCCTGCAGATCGGCACGGTGAAAGGCGGACAGGCGATCAACATCATTCCCGATCTCTGCGCCATCGAACTGGAAGCACGAGCAATTGCCGGTGTGTCGCCGCTCGCCCTGCTCCAGCCGGTGCGTGACGGCGTCGAAGCGCTCGCCGCTGAGGGCATCGACATAGAATGGGCACCGATGAGCGATTATCCGGCGATGTCCCTCGCCGCCGATGCGCCGCTCGTGAAGCTTCTGGAGGAATTGACCGGCGCGCCCTGCATCGCCGCCGTCAGCTACGGCACGGAGGCCGGGCTTTTTCAGGCGGCCGGCATCGACGCCATCATCTGTGGTCCGGGCGATATCGGCCGCGCCCACAAGCCGGACGAATTCATAACGGCCGGCGAACTTTCGGCCTGCCAGTCAATGCTGGAAACACTGGCGAACCGCTGCACGGTTTAAACCTTCGGAACCACGGATATCAGATGACGTTTTTCTTCAATTCCGACGCGAAGCGCGGCGAGATTTTCCGGCAGGCCCTGGCCCGCGGCTTGCCGGAGCTGCCCTTCTCGATGGATGCCGACAGCGTTGATGCCGATGCGGTTCGATACCTCATCACCTGGACCGTGCCTGATGATATCGGCCGCTACCGCAATCTCGAAATCCTGTTTTCCATCGGTGCGGGTGTCGATCAGTTCCACATCGATGCGGTCCCTGCGCATGTGAAGGTCGTGCGCATGGTGGATGAAGGCATCATCCGCATGATGCAGGAATATGTAAGCCTTGGCGTGCTGGCGCTTCACCGCAACCTGCCGGTCTATTTAAAACAGCAGCGCCAGCAACTCTGGAAGGCTTTGCCGCAACGTCAGGCGGAAGAGTGCCGCGTGGGCGTTCTCGGCCTCGGCATGCTGGGTGTTGCGGCGCTGGAGCGGCTGAAACCCTTCGGTTTTCCACTTTCCGGCTGGAGCCGTTCCCCGCGCGCGATCGACGGCGTCACCTGCCATCACGGCGAAGCCGGATTGGCCGCCATCCTCTCGACAAGCGATATTCTCGTCTGCCTGCTGCCGCTGACCGAAGAGACCGTGGGGCTTCTGAACGGCGAACGTCTGGCAATGCTTCCGGAAGGCGCTGGCCTCGTTCACGCCGGGCGCGGCAAACAACTCGACCACGACGCCCTCGTCGATGCGCTGGATAATGGCGGGCTCTCGGGCGCGGTGATCGACGTCACCGAACCCGAACCGCTGCCGGAAGAGCATCGTTTCTGGACCCATCCGAAAATTCTTCTGACGCCGCATATCGCCAGCGTCACCCAGCCGCATTCGGCAGCACGCACCGTTGTCGAAAACATCAAACGATACCAGTCCGGCCTCGAGCCGCTCGGCCTCGTCGACCGCAACCGCGGATATTGATCATACCGTTCCAGGAAAGGACACCCATGCCGCTTCTCAAGACCATCGACACCCATCCCGCCTTCGAACCGAAAGCTTCCAAGGCCCTGCCGGAACGCCTCATCTCCGGCGATCCGTCCTTCAAAACCTGGCCGCTGGACGAAGCCCGCAACGGCACCGTCCACACCGGCATCTGGGAAGCGACGCCGGGCGAAAGCCGTTCGATCAAGGGCGAAACCTTCGAATTCTGCCATATTCTCGAAGGCGTCATCGAAATCACGCCGGAAGGCGGCGCACCGCTGCGTTATACGGCGGGCGACAGTTTCGTCATGAAGCCGGGCTTCGTCGGCGTATGGAAAACCATTGAAACCGTCCGCAAGATCTATGTTACGGTGAACGGATGAACTGGGAACCGGCCATTTTCGAAATCACCCGCGACGGCTACGTGCTGAGCACCGATCCGACGCGTGTGGATTTCGATCTGGTCCATGGTTTTCTCGCCCGCGATTCCTACTGGGCGCAGGGAATGACCGCCGACCGGCTGAAGCGGGCGCTTTCGCATTCGCTGCCGGTCGGCGTCTACGCCCCCGATGGTTCCATGGCCGCCTTCGCCCGTCTGGTGACGGACTATGCCGTTTTCGGCTATCTGCGCGATGTCTTCACGGTGGAGGATCATCGCGGTCGCGGCCTTGCTTCCTGGATCGCCACCGAGATACGCAGGCATCCGGAGCTCTCAACGGTATCAAGCTGGATGCTCGCGACCCGCGACGCCCATGGCGTCTATGAAAAGGCCGGCTATCGCGCCGCACCGCATCCCGAATATTACATGACGGTGCCAAAACCCGGCGAAGGCTGATCAGCCTGACTTGCACGTCATGTCGGCCATCATCATAACCTGGAGCTATGACCCTTATCCCATAAATGCTTGGCCCTTTTCCGGTCCCGATGACAGCATCATCAGGACTGGAAAAGGAGACGGAAGAGATGGGATATCGCATTGGCGTTGATGTGGGCGGGTCATTTACGGATTTTGCCGTGTTCGACGATGGGACCGGCTCGCTTTCCACCCTGAAGGTGTTTTCCCGCCCCGATGCGCCGGGAGAAGAAATCCTTCTCGCGCTCGATACGCTGAAAAAGCGCGACGGCATAGAAGCGAAGGACGTTTCCTATTTCACCCATGGAACCACCGTCGGCGTCAACACGGTGATCCAGCGCAACGGCCAGAACGTCGCCCTGTTCACCACGGAAAACTTCGAGGACGTGCTTGATGTTGCACGCCTGAAAATCCCGCAGATCCACAATCTCTATTCCGTGCGGCCGGAACCGCTCATCCCGCGTGAACGGGTTTTCGGCATAGCCGAGCGTATGTTGGCGACCGGCGAGATAAAGCTCACGCCGAACGAAGAGAATGTGGCGAAGGCTGTCGCCGGAGCAATTGCAGCCGGTTGCGACGGCATCGTTCTCGCCTTCCTGCATTCCTACCGTAACCCCGAAAACGAACGGGCCGTGAAGGCGATGATCGAGCGCATCGCACCGCAATTGCCAGTGGTCTCCTCTGCCGAGACATGGCCGATCATCCGCGAATATGAGCGCACAGTCACCGCCGTCATCAGTGGTTATGTCCAGCCGCGCGTCGCACATTACCTCGATCGTTTTGAAACGGTGCTGCGCAGGCAAGGCATTGCCTGCCCGCTGCTCATCACCAAGACCAATGGCGGCGTCATGGGCATCGATCAGGCGCGGCGCGAATGTGTGCAGATGATCCTGTCGGGCACCGCCTCCGGCGTCATCGGCGCGGGTTATCTGGCGAAGGCCAGCGGCTTTGAGCGGGTGATGAGCCTGGACATTGGCGGCACCAGCGCCGATGTGGCCGTTATCCTTGATGGCGAGGCCCAATATGGGGTCGGTGAGCTGATCGGCGATTTCCAGATTCATGTTCCCTCCGTTTCCGTCAGTTCCGTTGGCCAGGGCGGCGGCTCGGTCGCGTGGGTGGATAGTCTCGGCCTGTTGCAGGTCGGACCGGAAAGTGCCGGTTCGACGCCGGGGCCTGCCTGTTACGGACGCGGCGGCGACCGCCCGACAATCACGGACGCCATGGCGGCCGCCAATCTCATCGGCCACATGCCGCTCGGTTATGGCGCAGTGACCGTCGATCACGCCGCAGCGCGCGCCGCCCTCTTGCCGCTTGCCGAAAAACTCGGCCTTTCCGTCGAGGCGCTCGCCGGCAACATCGTCGATATCGCCGTCTCGGGCATGTATGCGGAGGTGAACGCCCTGACCTCCCGCTTCGCCATCGACCCGCGCGAATTTCACCTCTTCGCTTTCGGCGGCGCGGGCGCGATGCTCGCCTGTTTCCTTGCCCGCGAACTGGATATGAAAGGTGTGGTGGTGCCGCCCACCCCCGGTGTCGTTTCCGCGCTCGGCGGCCTGATTGCCGATCTCAAGAATGATTTCATCCGCACCACCTATTGCGAGGTGGACGACAGGGCGGCCTCTGATCTCGCCCCCCTTCTCGCCGAAATGCAGGAGACCGGCCGCAACTGGCTGAAGGAACAGGGTTTTAACGGTGATTGCGACATGCGGCTTTCCGCCGACATGCGCTATCGCGGCCAGTCCTACGAAATCGACACCACGCTGCAGCCGGAATGGCTGGGCAGAGGCGACGCCGGCGCGATCAACAAGGCTTTCCACGAAGAACATGCCCGTCTTTATGGCCATTCCGATGAACGGGCGGCCGCACAAATGGTCAACCTCAGGCTCGTCGTTTCCGGCCAAACACCGAAGCCCCCTCTTCGGGAGACAGGCATGGCCACCGGTCCCGCTAAACCGCGCTTCCACGCGAAAGGCTGGTTTGGTGGCACGGAACACGACATGGCTATCTATCATCGTGCCGATCTGGCGGCCGGACACGATTTCGATGGTCCCGCCATCATCCTTCAGGACGACACCACAACCGTGGTGCCGCCCGACTTCTCCGTCCATGTGGATCGTTTCGGCAATCTCGTCATTACCAAGAGGGAGTTTTGATACATGGCCATCGATCGCCGCAATCTCAAGGTGCTTGCCAATTTCTGTTCGGCCGCCGCCGACGCCATGGCCTTTACGCTGATGCGCACCGCCCATTCCGCCTTCGTCAAGGAAACCGAGGATTTTTCCTGCCAGGTGGTGACGCGCGAGGGGCTTGCCTTCGCCAATCCCCGGCAATTCGGCGCGCCCTGGTATAGCGGCATCGATTACGCGCCGCTGATTTCCATGTTCGAGGAGTATGAAGACGGCGATATCTGCATCACCAACGATCCCTATAGCGGTTTCGTCGCCACCCACTCGCCGGATATCCACATCTGGAAACCGGTCTTCCACGAGGGCAAAATCGCCTGTTTCGTGGTCGGGCACATCCACAATACCGATGTCGGCGGCGCGGTTCCCGCCTCATTGTCCCGCTCGCTTTCCGAAATCGAGCAGGAAGGCCTGCGCATCCCGCCGGTCAAGCTCGTTCGCAAAGGCAGGCTCGACCCCTTCATCATCGACATGATGAAGGCCAATGTCCGCATGCCGGAACAGAATATCGGCGACCTCCACGCCCAGATCGCCTCCGTCAACATCGGCGAACGCAAGATGCAGGAGATCGTTGCCCGTTTCGGCTTTGATGATTTTCTGGACGGTGTGCGCCAGATTTTCGACTATGCGGAAGAGCAGACCCGGCAAATCCTCACCAGGGTTCCCGATGGCGATTACTTCTTTGCCGACTATGCCGACGAGGATTCCGTTGGCGGCCGGCCATGCCGCGTGGCGCTGACGCTGAAAATCCGCGGCGGCGAGGCGGTTCTCGACTATACCGGCAGCGATCCGCAGCTCGGCTCGTCGCTGAATATGCCAACCGGCGGTCGCGAGCGACATTCACTCGTCATGGTCGGCCTGACCTATGTGCTTTATACGCTCGATAACAGCCTGCTTCTGAACGCCGGGACCCTGCGCCCGGTACGGGCCGTGCTGCCGGAAGGCACGATCGTCAATTGTCAACGCCCGGCCGCTGTCGGCATGCGCTCACTCACCTGCGCCATGACCCAGATCGTCACCATCGGCGCTTTCGCAAAGGCCCTGCCCGAGCTTATTCCCGCGGCCTCCCCCGGCGGAAACGCCATCATGAACATCAAGACCAGCGACCGGAGCGGCCGCCCGGTCATGGCCTCCATCGGCCCGGTTGGCGGCGGTGGCGGCGGTACGCCCTTCTGCGACGGCAGCGACGGCGCGGGCGGCGCCACCGGCTTTCTGCGCAACACGCCGATCGAAATCAGCGAAGCGGAGGTGCCGATCCTCTTCCGTCGTTATGGGTTGCAACGCGATACCGGCGGGGCAGGCCATTTTCGCGGCGGGCTTTCGGCCATCATGGAGTTTGAAATATCCTCGCCGGAAACGGTGGTCACGGCACGCAACCGCAATCGCTCGCTGATGGCAAGCTGGGGCGTCAATGGTGCGGGCCCGGGGCTGATTTCCCGCTTTCTCCGCAATCCCGATACGGAGGGCGAAATCTCGCTCGGCAATACCGATATCGTCCATTGCGGCCCGGGTGATGTCATTCGTGTCATCGGACCGGGAGCGGGCGGTTACGGCGACCCCTTCACCCGCCCGCAACAGGCCGTGCTTCGCGATGTGCGGCGCGGCGCAGTGTCGGCAGAAAATGCTGCAAGACACTACGGGGTCGCGCTCATCGGCGATGAGATCGATGAAGAAGCGACGGCCGCCCTGCGCTCCACACCGCGCCGAAAGACGGACGATATCATCAGTTATGGACCGGAGCGGCTCGCCTTCGAGGCGGTCTGGACCCGGGAACGTTATGACCTGTTGACTCAATTTCTGCAAAAATCGCCCGTGGGATGGCGTTTCTTCCTGAAACACCGGGTGTTTGAAGCAGTCGAAAACGAAGGCGACGATCCCCGGCCTCTTTGCGAGCGGATGGCCGGGATTTTCGACCGGATAAGTGCACGCTACGGCGTTTGACCGGCGGCCTGCCTTCGCCGCCGAAGATTGCGCTGTCTGCCGGTGGCAAAACAGGATTTTCATTCACCGCCCACGCCGCAGTCGGTCGATGCTGCTTGCCGTCAGGGATTAGCGTTGGGGCATATCCAGAAAGGATTCCACATGACGCTCAGCTTCGATCCAGACAGCTTGTCCCTGCCGATCGGCCACTTCATCGGCGACCGGCTGATTACGGCGGCAAACGGCATCGACATGCACCGCCCATCCGATGGCGTTGGATATGCCGGTTGTCCCAAGGCGGATGCAGCGCTGGTCGATGAAGCGGTGCAGACTGCCAAGGCTGCGTTGAAGAGCAGCAACTGGGGCGGCGTGCGCCCGCGTGAGCGTACAAAGGTCTTGCAGCGCTGGGCCGACCTGATCGAACAGGAAGCCGAGACGCTGGCAAAAATCGAAGCGCTCTCCTCGACACGGCCCGTGGGCCAGCTGATTGCCGGTGATATCGCCGTCACCGCCGAGCAAATCCGCTTCTTCGCCGAATTTGCCGACAAGGAAGGCGGCGATCTGGTGCCGACCGACGATGCAAGCCTCGGCATGATCATGACAGAGCCCTATGGTGTCGTCGGCGCCATCACGCCGTGGAACTTT
Source organism: Agrobacterium tumefaciens str. B6 (assembly GCF_001541315.1). Classification (GTDB taxonomy): domain Bacteria; phylum Pseudomonadota; class Alphaproteobacteria; order Rhizobiales; family Rhizobiaceae; genus Agrobacterium; species Agrobacterium radiobacter. The sequence goes on from NZ_LMVK01000023.1 coordinate 311,111, forward strand.
CCCGTGTCCATGGCCGGCTGGAAGCTCGGCCCGGCGCTTGCCGCCGGCAATGCCGTGGTGCTGAAACCCTCGGAAATGACGCCCTTCTCCAGCATTTTCATGGCACAGCTGGCGATCAAGGCCGGGCTCCCCGCCGGTCTCATCAATATCGTACTGGGTGACGGGCCTGTGACGGGCAATGCCATCACCGGGCACCCTGATATTTCCAAGGTCAGCTTCACCGGCTCCACAGCCGCGGGCGCCGCCATCATGGCCAATATCGCCCGCACCGGCATCAAGCCCATGACGCTGGAGCTCGGCGGCAAGAGCCCGCAACTGGTCTTTGCCGATGCCGATATCGAAAAAGCGGCGGCGGCCATTGCCGGCAATATTCTCTCCAATGCCGGGCAGGCCTGCGTGGCCGGCTCCCGCATTATAGTTGAAGAAAGTGCGGCAGATGCCCTTTCCGCCGCGATCATCGCCCGCATGAAGGCGGTGAAGCCCGGCCCGACATGGGACGAGGCGTCGCAATATTCGCCTATTATCTCCGAAGTGCAGCGCAAGCGCATCGACGGCATCGTTCAGGCGGCCGTCGCCCATGGCGGCGAATGCCTGACGGGCGGCGCGAACATGGACGGCCCCGGCTATTTCTACCAACCGACGCTGATCGCCAATGTCGACCAGACATCTCCCGCCGTCACCGAGGAAATCTTCGGACCGGTGCTGACGCTGCAGACCTTCCGGACGGAAGAAGAGGCTCTGGCGCTTTCCGATCATCCGACTTACGGTCTGGCGGCGGGTCTTTTCAGCCGTGATGTCTCGCGTGTCTTGCGTCTGTCGCGCGCCATTCAGGCCGGAACGATCTGGGTCAACCGTTACGGCCGCTCCCGCGACCACATATTGCCGACAGGCGGTTACAAGCGCTCCGGCATCGGCAAGGATCTCGGACGGGAGGCCTATCTCGCCAACCGCAAGAGCAAAAGCGTCCTGATTGGACTGTAACAGGGGAATTCTCTTGAAAACGCATCGCATCGCACTCATTCCCGGAGACGGCATCGGCAAAAGCGTAACTGATGCCGCCTGGCAGGTGCTCAACGCCGCCGCCCAAACCTCCGGTTTTGCACTTGAAGGCACGGAATTCCCCTGGTCCTGCGCCTTCTACAAGGAAACCGGCGCGATGATGCCGAAGGACGGTATCGAAACCCTGCGCGGCTTCGATGCCATTCTGCTCGGCGCAGTCGGCTGGCCGGCGGAAGTGCCGGACTCAGTCTCGCTGCACGGCCTGCTGCTGCCGATCCGCAAGGCCTTCGTGCAATATGCCAATATCCGCCCTCACCGGCTTCTGCCCGGCGTGCAGGGACCTTTGAAGGCCGATGGATTCGACATTCTCTGCATCCGCGAAAACACGGAAGGCGAATATTCCGGCGCGGGCGGCCGCGTGCATCAGGGCACCGATGATGAAGTTGCGGTCGAAACCTCGATCTTCACCCGCAAGGGCGTGGAGCGTATCCTGCGTTTCGGCTTCGAGCAGGCGCAGAAGCGTCGCGGCAAGCTCGCTTCCATTACCAAGTCCAATGCCCAGAAATATTCGATGGTCTTCTGGGATGAGGTGACACACAAGCTCGCTGCCGAATATCCCGATGTCGAAGTTTCCAGCTATCACATCGACGCCATGGCGGCACGCATGGTGATGGCCCCGGAAAGCCTTGATGTCGTGGTCGCCTCCAACCTCTTCGGCGACATTCTGACCGATCTCGGCGCGGCCATTCAGGGCGGTCTTGGTTTTGCCGCTTCCGCCAATATCAACCCTGACCGCAGCGCGCCTTCCATGTTCGAGCCGGTGCATGGTTCGGCCCCCGATATCGCCCATCTCGGCATAGCCAACCCCATTGCCGCCATCTGGTCCGGCGCGATGATGCTCGAGCATCTCGGCGAAAAAGATGCAGCAGTGCGCATCATGACGGCGCTGGAAACGGCGACCGGCCGGGGTATCGGCACGGTGCCGGGTAAGGACAAGACAGACGCCATCACCGCCGCGATTCTTGCGGCACTCGACTGATTTCGGAGAATTATGATGCAGGGCTTGAAGGACAAAGAACTCTTTCGCCAGACGGGCTTGATCGGCGGCGCATGGAAGACGGCAGCGTCGGGCAAGGCGGTCGATGTCATCGATCCCGCGACACAGGCCGTGATCGGCACCGTTCCCGATATGGGGAGCGCGGAAACGCGCGCGGCCATCGAGGCAGCCAACGCCGCCTTCAGCCCGTGGAAGAAGAAGACCCATGCGGGGCGTGCGGCACTTCTCGAAAAATGGTTCGCGCTGATGATCGAGCATATAGACGATCTCGGCCTGATCCTGACCACGGAACAGGGCAAGCCGCTCGAGGAGGCAAAGGGCGAAATCCGCTATGGCGCATCCTTCGTCAAATGGTTTGCAGAAGAGGCGCGTCGCATCGGCGGCGGCACCATTCCGTCACCGACGCCGGACCGGCGCATCGTGGGGCTGAAGGAGCCTGTCGGCGTTTGCGGCATCATCACGCCATGGAACTTCCCGAACGCCATGATCACCCGCAAGGTCGCGCCCGCACTCGCGGCCGGCTGCACCGTGGTCATCAAGCCATCGGAATTCACACCCTATTCCGCCCTGGCGCTCGGCGTACTCGCCGAACGAGCCGGCATTCCCGCAGGTGTCATCAACATCGTCACCGGTATGCCGACGGAAATCGGCAACGAAATCATGGCCAACGAGACGGTTCGCAAGATTTCCTTCACCGGCTCCACCCGCGTCGGTTCGCTTTTGATGCGTGGCGCCGCCGACAGCATAAAGCGACTGTCGCTGGAACTGGGCGGCAATGCGCCCTTCATCGTTTTCGACGATGCCGATCTCGATCTCGCCATTGAAGGCGCCCTCATTTCGAAATTCCGCAATGGCGGCCAGACCTGCGTCTGCGCCAACCGCATTCTCGTCCAGTCTGGTGTTTACGACGCCTTCGCGAAAAAACTGGCGGATCGCGTCGATGCCATGCGGGTCGGCCCCGGCACGGAAGCGGGGGTCTCCATCGGCCCGATGATCAACGAGCCGGCCATCGCCAAGATCCGCGCCCATATCGACGACGCTATTTCGAAGGGCGCGACGATCATCACCAAGCCGCGCAATCTGCCGGAAGGTCCGCAATATACGGCACCGGTGGTGCTGACGGACGCCACGACCGGCATGCTTCTGGCAAGCGAAGAGACCTTCGGGCCCGTCGCGCCGCTCTTCCGCTTCGAGACGGAAGAAGAAGCACTCGCCATCGCCAATGGCACGCCCTTCGGCCTCGCCGCCTATTTCTATACCGAGAGCCTCAAGCGCGCCTGGCGTGTGGGCGAAGCGCTGGAATTCGGCATGGTCGGCCTCAATACCGGCCTCATCTCCACCGAAGTCGCCCCCTTCGGCGGCGTCAAGCAATCCGGCCTCGGCCGCGAGGGCGCGCAGGTCGGTATCGAGGAATATCTGGAGATCAAGACCTTCCATATCGGTGGGCTCGCTTGAGCCTTTTTCTCATCCCCGCCTAAAGGGCCGCTCTGCGGCCCTTCTTTTTTGAAGCGTGGGATTGAAAAAGCGGCAGCATTTACACGCCGTCACCCCGGACACAGTCCGGATTCAGTGCGATCAAGTCATTGATCGCAAGAAATTCTTTCACCGCGTTGTGGCTGGATGCCGGATCAAGTCCGGCATGACGGAAGAACTAACAGCCCTTCTACTGAATCTTATCCAGCATCTTATAATAGAATCCCACCAGCGGCAGGAACCAGGGCTTGCCGAAATGACCCGGCACCGCCGGCCAGTCCAGCCCCTTCAGCGGATTGTTGTCCGGCCGCCCGAGAATGGCGTCGGCCATGATCATGCCGAGATGGGTGGAAAGCTGCGCACCGTGGCCGGAATAGCCCATGGCGTACCAGACGCCGTCATGGAAACCTGCGCGCGGATAACGATCCTTGGTCATGTCAACCAGTCCGCCCCAGCAATAATCGATCGGCACATGGGCAAGCTGCGGGAAAATGCGATGCAGGCTTTCCGTCAGGATCGCACCGCTTTTGGAGTCCGAACGCTGATCCGAAGTTGCGGAAAAACGGGCGCGGCCACCAAAGATCAGCCGGTTGTCAGGCGAGAGCCGGAAATAATTGCCAATATTCATGGAGTTGACATAGGTGCGGCTGCCGGGAACCGAAGCCTTGATTTCGGCATCCGTCAGCGGCCGCGTGGCGATGATGAAACTGCCGACCGCGATGATGCGGCGGCGGAAATAACCGAAGCCGGAGGGTGTGTAAGCCCCGGTAGCAACAAGCACATTGTTGGCCGTGACCTTACCGCGGACGGTCTCCAGCTCATGGAGCTTGCCGTTCTGGATGTGTTTCGTCACCGCCGCTTTTTCGAAGATCACCGCGCCATGGCGGCTGGCGGCTTCGGCAAGGCCGGCCACATAGCGGCCCATATGCATCATCGCGCTCTTCTTCGAGAGCATGGCGCCATAAAAGGGCGAGCCGATTTCCGCCTTGAGATCGGCAGCCGACAGAAGCGCCGTATCCGGATCAACCTCGGCATGCAACGCCTCGAAATTCCTTGCCAGACCTTCGAAATGCTGCGGCTTGGAAGCGAGCTTCAGCTTGCCGGAACGGCGGAAATTGCAATCAATCCCCTCCTCCGCGATCAGTGCTTCCAGCGTGTCGACTGAATCGTCCAGCGCCTTGTAGAGGGCGATCGCGCGTTCCTTGCCCAGTTCCGCCTTGGCGGAGAGATAGGAATGGGCAAGGCCATTGTTGAGGTGCCCGCCATTGCGGCCAGAGGCGCCCCAACCGACCCGCTCCCCTTCGAGAACGACCACCCGCGCGCCCGCCTTGGCCAGCTGGCGCGCGGCCCCGAGACCGGTGAAGCCGCCGCCGATGACGGCGACATCATAATGACCTTCGACGGGACCTTGCGCGGCACCTGAAAATTGCGGCGCGGTATCGTGCCAATAGGAGACGAACTTCATGGTCCCGACCTTTCCTTACAATCCAACCACGCCTGCCAGGCCGGAAATATCTGATATCTCGACATAACCATAATAGGGATTGGCGGGCTCGTGGCCGCGATTGACCCAGACCTTGTTCTTGATGCCGAGATCGTGGGCCGACATCAGATCGTAACGGAACGAGGAGGAAACATGCAGCATATCTTCCGGACCGCAGCCGAGCATGTCAAACATATATTCGAAGGCCTTGAAACGCGGCTTGTAAGCCTGTGCCTGCTCGGCGGTATAGACCGCATGGAAGGGTGCGCCGAGCTTTTCGACATTCGACATGATCTGCGAATTCATGGCGTTGGACAGGATGACGAGGGGAATTTCCTTCGCAACCTTCGCGAGGCCGGCCGGAACATCGGCATGCGGCCCCCAGGTCGGAACGCGCTCGTAAACGAAGGTGGAATCTTCATCCTTGAAAGCGACACCATTGCGCTTGCAGCTGCGCGAAAGCGAATTGTGGACCACCTGAGCATAGGGCTTCCAGTCGCCCATAATCTCATCAAGACGGTAGGCCGCAAAATTCTTGATGAACTGCTGCATCTGCGCTTCATCCAGGCGATCGCCATAGAGATCACGGGCGGCCTCTGCCATCTGGAAATTGATCAGCGTGCCGTAGCAATCAAAGGAGATGTATTTCGGGCGGAAGATGGTCATATCGTCGTCATCCTTGCTTGGGGATCGGCCGTGCCGGAATGAATTGATCATAGAAAGCCTTTGCCCGGTCGGCGCACCGCAATTGCCATCAGCGGAAGCAGATTGTTGCGTATGCAGCCGCCAGTTTGGCAGAGAGTTGCGTTGAGCCCAACCGAAAGCCGCCGCCCGCCCTGGTTTTACGACCGGGTGCGGACAAGATGCGGCATAAGATGCGGCGGCGGATAAAAGCAACAGCGAAACATATCGAACCTTCCCATTTGTCGGGACAATCTTCTTCCGGCGTCAGTCTATCAATGAAGAGTAAGAAAAAACGGAGTTCCGGCATGCAGGCGAGCCTGATCGATATCCAAATGTTTCAACCGGACCACCTCGACGCGGCCGTTGAACTTTCCCGCCAGGCCGGCTGGCCGCACCGGAAGGAAGACTGGGCGCTGGTCCTTTCCCTGAGCAGGGGTTTTGTCGCCCTTGAGAACGGACGCGTCGTCGGCACCGCCATGGCGACGCTTCTCGGAGAAAGCTGCGCCACCGTCAATATGGTGATCGTGGATGAGAGCATGCGCGGCCGTGGCCTCGGGCGTCAACTGATGCAGGCGGCAATGGACGCAGCAGAAGATCGCGAATGCCGTCTGATCGCCACGGCGGACGGCCTGCCGCTCTATGAAAAACTGGGCTTCGTCGCCTGCGGCGAGGTGCTTCAACATCAGGGAATTCCGGTGACGACCGACAAGCCAGCCGGTGTCAACTGGGTCGAGACCATTGATCCATCCGCGCTTGCGGCACTCGATGCGCAGGCTTTCGGCGCCGATCGCACGGCGCTCTTTGCAGCGCTTGCCGACAGGGCACGTTTCGCAATCGTCGAGGAACAGGGCGTCATCAGGGGTTTTGCCGCACTTCGCACCTTCGGGCGCGGCGAGGTCATCGGCCCGGTCGTGGCGGAAAATGCTGAAATCGCCAAGAATTTGATCGCCTTTGCAGTTTCCGAGCGCCCCGGCGCATTCCTGCGCGTGGATACCACCGCCGATACCGGTCTTGGCCCCTGGCTTGCCGAACGTGGCCTTGCCCATGTCGGCGGCGGCATCGCCATGCGCCGGTCGAAAACCGAAATCCCCGCCGACAAAAAACTGAAAACATTCGCATTGACCAGCCAGGCACTGGGCTGAATCTGGAGAGACCCATGTTAAGCAATTCACTGATCGAACTGGACCGCGCCCATCTGGTGCACCCCGTCTCCTCCTTCCGCGGCCATGAGAAGCTTGGTGTGCGGGTGCTGAAATCGGCAAGCGGCGCCACGGTCACCGACATGACCGGTCACCAGCTCATCGACGGTTTTGCCGGCCTCTGGTGCGTCAATGCCGGTTACGGGCATGACAGCATCATCGAAGCGGCAGCCAAACAGATGCGTGAGCTGCCCTATGCCACTGCCTATTTCGACATCGGCAGTGAACCGGCGATCCGGCTTGCTTCCGAACTCGCCGACCGCGCGCCGGGCGATCTCAACCATGTCTATTTCACGCTTGGCGGTTCCGATGCGGTGGACAGCACCATCCGCTTCATCCGCTATTACTGGCACGCCAAAGGCCAGCCGCAGCGCGATCAGTTCATTTCCATCGAACAGGGCTATCACGGCTCCACTACCGCCGGGTCGGGTCTGACGGCGCTGCCCGCTTTCCATGCGGGTTTCGGTGTGCCTTATGACTGGCAGCACAAAATTCCGTCGCACTACGCCTACCGCAATCCGGCCGGCAACGATCCGGCCGCGATCATCGCCTCCTCCCTGCAAATTCTCAAAGACAAGATCGAGGCCATCGGCCCGGACCGGGTCGCCGCCTTTTATGCGGAACCCATTCAGGGCTCGGGCGGCGTTCTGGTGCCGCCGCCGGGCTGGATCAAGGCCATGCGCGAACTCTGCCGTTCCTATGGCATTCTCTTCGTCGCTGATGAGGTCATCACCGGCTTCGGCCGCACCGGACCGCTCTTTGCCTGCACGGACGAGGACATCGTGCCGGACTTCATCACGGCTGCAAAGGGTCTCACGTCGGGTTATGTGCCGATGGGCGCCGTCTTCATGGCGGATCACGTCTATGATACAATAGCCGACTTTGCCGGCGATGCCGCCGTGGGGCATGGATACACCTACTCCGCCCCTCCCGTCAGCGCCGCTGTCGGCCTTGAAGTGCTGAAACTCTACGAGGGCGGGCTGCTGGAAAACGGCCGCCGCGCCGGTCAACGACTGATGGCCGGCCTGGAAGGCTTGAAAAGCCATCCGCTGGTTGGCGATGTGCGCGGCCGTGGCATGCTCGCCGCCATCGAACTTGTGACGGACAAGGACAAAAAGACGCCGCTGCCGGCTGCAGCGGCCCCTGCACGCAAGGTTTTCGACCGCGCCTGGGAAAACGGCCTGATCGTGCGCGCCTTTGCAAACGGCATTCTCGGTTACGCGCCGCCGCTCTGCTGCACCGATAGCGAGATCGACGCCATTATCGAGCGGACGCTGAAGACACTCGACCAGACGCTCGAAGACCCGGCCGTCAGGGCCGCCATGGCCTGAGCCGATAGAAGGGCAGCGTTGCGGCACCCTCTCGAAATGTCGCAACGCACCGCATATTCGCAATATTCTGCCGAAGAGCCGATCCATTTCGGCGTATCCGGCGTGCCGAAAGTGCCAAACTATTAATGCAAAAGGCACTAAACGCCATAAAAAAGGGCGTAATTACAAATGGGAACGGGGCAAGGATCCCGTCCGGGAACAGAATAATCTGCCGCAGCCTCCCCAAGAGGCCGAGGCGGCCAAGCGGAGACCGACATTGCCCAAAAAACTGAGCGACTTCAAATATATGAGCTTCGACGTGGTGGGGACCCTCATCGATTTCGAAGGCGGCCTGAAATCGACGCTGGCCGCAATCGGCGCGGAAAACGGCGTGGAGGTCGATGGTGAAAAGGCGCTCGCCCTTTATCGCGCAGCCCGTTACTCCGATGCGACCGACCTGTTTCCGGACGATCTCGTCCGCGTCTACCTGATCATCGCTCCGCAACTTGGACTGCCGGCGGAACGCGCTTTCGGCGAGCGCCTGCGCGACGCGGCAAAAAGCTGGAAAGGCTTTGAAGACAGCCGCGCCGCCATGGCCGAGCTTGCCAAGACGCATCGCCTCATCGCCATGACCAATGCCCAGCGCTGGGCCTTCGAATATTTCGCGAAGGAACTCGGCAATCCCTTTCATGCGGCCTTCACGGCGGATGATACCGGCACGGAAAAACCCGATCCTGCCTTCTTCGAAAAGGTTTTTGCTTTTGTGGAGAGCGAAGGCGCATCGAAGGATGACATTCTCCATGTCGCGCAAAGCCAGTATCACGATATCGGCATTTCCCGGAAACTGGGCATGACCAATTGCTGGATCGAGCGGCGTCACGCCCAGAAGGGATATGGCGGCACCATCGAACCGGAAAACTTCACCGAGCCGGACTATCACTTTACCTCAATGGCCGGCCTTGCCGACGCCGCGAGGCAAGCGGGCGGTTAAGCCGCACCGCCAGTGGCGTGCCGCGAACTGGGATGCGGCATGCCTGAAATTTCTTCAGATGCATTTCAACAAATCATACAAAAGGGGAAGACCATGAGTGACAGGATTACAAACTGGACCCGCTCCGACGATGCCGCCGTTGAACAGGCGATCCGACGCGGCGCAACGCGGCGCGAGCTGCTTCACATGCTGCTGGCGGGTGGTGTCGCCCTTTCCGCCGGTTCGGCCATTCTCGGTCGCGCCTCAAATGCCGTGGCCGCAACGCCGGTCTCCGGCGGCACGCTAAAGGCCGCCGGCTGGTCCTCCTCCACCGCCGATACGCTCGATCCGGCGAAAGCCTCGCTTTCGACGGATTATGTTCGTTGCTGCGCGCTCTACAACCGTTTGAGCTTCCTCGATGTTTCCGGCACGCCGCAGCTGGAGCTGGCCGAAGCCATCGAAACGAAGGACGCCAAGACCTGGACGGTGAAGCTGCGTTCCGGCGTCACCTTCCATGACGGCAAGGCCCTGACCGCCGATGACGTGGTCTATTCGCTGAAGCGCCATCTCGATCCGGCCGTCGGCTCCAAGGTCGCCAAGATTGCCGCGCAGATGACCGGCTTCAAGGCTCTCGACAAGAGCACGGTCGAAATCACGCTGGCGAACGCGAATGCCGACCTGCCATCCATTCTGGCTCTGCACCATTTCATGATCGTTGCCGACGGCACCACGGATTTCTCCAAGGGCAACGGCACCGGCGCCTTCAAGCTCGAGAAATTCGAGCCAGGCGTCCGTTCGATCATGGCCAAGAACACCAATTACTGGAAGTCCGGCGGGCCGCACATCGACAGTTTCGAATTCATGGCGATTTCGGACGACAATGCCCGCGTCAACGCCCTTCTCTCGGGTGATATCCAGCTCGCGGCCTCCATCAACCCACGTGCGCTTCGCCTGCTCGACAAGCAGGAAGGTGTCGTTCTGTCCAAGACGACATCGGGGAACTACACCAACCTCAACATGCGTCTCGACCAGGCGCCCGGCAACAATGCCGATTTCATTGCCGGTATGAAGTCGATCGTCAATCGCGAGCAGATCGTCAAGGCGGCCCTGCGCGGCCTCGGTGAAGTCGGCAACGACCAGCCGGTTCCGCCGATGAACCCCTATCACAATCCGGATCTCAAGCCGAAAGCCTTCGATCCGGAGAAGGCGAAATTCCACTTCCAGAAGGCAGGCCTCATCGGCCAGTCCATTCCGGTCATCGCATCGGATGCAGCAAGCTCTTCGGTCGACATGGCGATGATCATCCAGGCTTCGGCCGCCGAAATCGGCGTGAAGCTGGATGTGCAGCGTGTTCCCTCCGACGGTTACTGGAGCAATTACTGGCTGAAGGCGCCGGTCCATTTCGGCAACATCAACCCGCGCCCGACGCCGGACATCCTGTTCTCGCTGCTCTATGCTTCAGACGCCCCGTGGAACGAAAGCCAGTACAAGTCGCCGAAATTCGACAAGCTGATGCTGGAAGCACGCGGCATGCTCGATATGGAGAAGCGCAAGCAGATCTACTTCGAACTGCAAACGATGATCGCCGACGAAGCCGGCACCATCATCCCCGCCTATATTTCGAATGTCGACGCCATCACCTCCAAGCTGAAGGGGCTGGAAGCCAATCCGCTCGGCGGCATGATGGGTTATTCCTTCGCGGAATACGTCTGGCTTGAAGCCTGATAGACCATGGGGCCGGGCGCGAAAATGCGCCCGGCACGTTTTCCGCAGGATGCGGGAAGCCTCCACAATCAGGCAGGTCGCAGGAGCGTGTGAATGAACAGCCGGATATTGTCCCTTATCGCCAGGCGGCTGGTCGTCATGCTGACGACGCTGCTGATCGTGTCGTTTATCGTCTTTTCCGCCACCAGCCTGCTGCCCGGCGACACGGCGACGATCCTTCTCGGCCAGGCGGCGACGCCGGAGGCCGTGGCGGGCCTGCGGACCGCCATGCATCTCGACGACCCGGCCCTGCTGCGTTTCGTCCGCTGGCTTTTTGGCCTGCTGCATGGCGAGCTCGGCACCTCCTATGCCAACAACATGGCGATTGCCGATCTTATCGGTCCGCGCTTCGTCAATTCCATGAAGCTTGCCGGCATTACCACCATCATCGCCGTGCCGCTGGCGCTCACGCTTGGCATCAGCTCCGCCATGCTGCGCGGAACGCTTTATGACCGGGCCGTCACCGTGCTGACCATCGGTGTCATCTCGGTGCCGGAATTCATGATCGCCACACTCGCCGTGCTGCTTTTCGCCGTTTACCTGAAATGGCTGCCGGCGCTTTCGCTGGTCAGCGAGGTTCACACGCTTTTCGATGTACTGCGGGTCTATGCCATGCCGGTCATCACGCTGACCTTCGTCGTCTCAGCGCAGATGATCCGCATGAGCCGCGCCGCCGTCATCGAAACGCTGGATACGCCCTATGTCGAAATGGCGCTTTTGAAGGGCGCACCGCGCATGCGCATCGTGCTTCGCCATGCGCTTCCCAATGCGCTCGGCCCCATCGTCAATGCGGTGGCGCTGTCACTTTCCTATCTCGTCGGCGGCGTCATCATCGTTGAGACGATCTTCAATTATCCTGGCATCGCCAAGCTGATGGTGGATGGCGTCGCAACCCGCGACCTGCCGCTGATCCAGAGCTGCGCGATGATCTTCTGCGTCGGTTATCTCCTCCTCATCACGACGGCTGACATTATCACCATCATGTCCAATCCGAGGCTGCGCTGATGGCCGACAATATCAAAACAACTTCGGGGACTTCGCGTTTGGGTTACAAGATCAACGCAGTCGGCGTTTTCGGCTTTCTCATGATTTTTTCCTGGGCCATGGTCGCAATCTTGGCGCCGTATCTCATACCGCATCCAGTCGGTGAAATCGTCGATCTCGATTATTTCGGGCCGATGACATCAGATCTCTGGCTCGGTTCCGATTACCTCGGCCGTGACGTGTTTTCCCGCATTCTCATGGGCGCGCGTTTCACGGTCGGCATATCGCTCGCAGCCGTCACCATCGCCTGCACCTCCGGCGTCGTGCTCGGCATGTGCGCCGCCGTCATCGGCGGCTGGTTCGATGCGGCGTTGAGCCGGTTTCTCGATGCGGTGAATTCCATTCCGAGCAAGCTTTTCGGCCTCGTTGTCGTCGCCGCCGTCGGCTCGTCCATACCGGTGCTGATCATCACGCTCTCGGTCATCTATACGCCGGGCGCCTATCGTTTCGCCCGGGCGCTCGCCGTCAATGTCAACACCATGGATTTCGTCACCGTCGCCCGCGTGCGCGGCGAAAGCCTGCTTTATCTCATCGGTTCCGAAATCCTGCCGAACATCGTCCGTCCCGTATTGGCCGATCTTGGCGTGCGCTTCGTCTTCATCGTGCTGCTGCTGTCAGGCCTCTCCTTCCTTGGTCTTGGCCTGCAGCCGCCGAATGCGGACTGGGGTGCGCTGGTGCGCGAAAACATCGGCGGCCTGCCGTTCGCGGCACCCGCCGTCATCTTCCCGTCCCTGGCGATTGCCAGCCTGACGATCAGCGTCAACCTGCTGATCGACAATCTGCCGCAGAAAATCCGCGACAGGAGCGAATAATGAGCAATCTCGTTGAAATCCGCGGACTGAAAGTCGAGGCCACCACCGATTCCGGCCGCCGCATCGACATCATCAAGGGTGTGGACATCGACATCGCCGATGGCGAGATCGTTGCGCTGATCGGCGAAAGCGGTTCCGGCAAGACCACCATTGCGCTGACGCTGATGGGCTATGCCCGCCCGGGCTGCCGCATTTCCAGCGGCAGCGTCAAGGTGGCGGGTCGCGACATGGTGCAGCTTTCCGAAGCCGAGCGAGCAACGATCCGCGGCACGAAGGTGACCTATGTGCCCCAAAGTGCGGCCGCCGCCTTTAACCCTGCGCAGAGGATCATCGACCAGGTGATCGAAGTCACCCGCATCCACCATCTGATGCCGCCGCAGGAGGCGCGGGTGCGGGCGGTAGAACTCTTCAAGGCCCTGTCGCTGCCCAACCCTGAGACCATCGGCGAGCGCTACCCGCATCAGGTGTCCGGCGGCCAGCTTCAGCGCCTGTCCGCCGCCATGGCGCTGATCGGCAACCCGAAGCTGGTGATCTTCGACGAGCCGACCACGGCGCTCGATGTCACGACCCAGATCGAGGTGCTGCGCGCCTTCAAATCGGCAATGTGCAAGGGCGGTATCGGCGGCGTTTATGTCTCGCATGATCTTGCCGTCGTCGCCCAGATTGCCGACCGGATCGTGGTGCTGAAAGGCGGCGAGGTGCAGGAAACCGGCACCACGGCGGATATCCTCGAAAATGCGCAGCATCCCTATACTAGGGAATTGCTGACGGCTTTTCACGACAAGGCACGCGTTGTCACACCCATCAAACAGGAGCAGGCCACGCCCCTCCTGGATATAGAGGAGCTGATCGCCGGATATGGAACGAAGGGCGGAGACAAGATGCCGCTAGTGCGTGCGGTGGATTCCGTCAGTCTTTCAGTCTATCCCGGCCGCAATCTCGGCATTATCGGCGAATCCGGCTGCGGAAAATCGACACTTGCGCGCGCCATTGCCGGCATTCTGCCGGCGGCAAGCGGCCATGTGATCTTCGAAGGCAAGGAACTGGATGCCGATGCACGCCGACGGACCGGCGATCAGCTTCGCCGCATGCAGATCGTGTTCCAATATGCGGACACGGCACTCAACCCGTCCAAACCCATCGAGGACATCCTCGGCCGGCCGCTGACCTTTTATCACGGTATGAAGGGCAAGGCGCGCGATGCTCGGATCGACCAGCTTCTCGATATGGTGAAGCTGCCGCGCTCGGTTCGCCATCGCCATCCTTCCGGCCTTTCCGGGGGGCAGAAGCAGCGTGTCAATTTCGCCCGGGCGCTTGCGGCCGAACCATCGCTCATCATCTGCGATGAAATCACCTCGGCGCTCGATACCGTGGTCGCGGCCGCGATCATCGATCTTCTCGGGGAACTGCAGCGGGAGCTGAACCTCTCCTACATCTTCATCAGCCATGATCTTTCGGTGGTGGAGACCATTTGTGACGAAATCGTCGTGATGTATGGCGGGCAGAAGGTAGAGCATCTGGAGACGGAAGCGATCAAGTCGCCGACCCACCCCTATTCGAAACTGCTGTTCTCCTCGGTGCCGAAACTCGACCCGAAATGGCTCGACAATCTGCAGCAGGATGCGGAGCTGGTGCGGGCGTTTTCGAAGAGGTGAGAACGGGATGATACGGCCCTGCAAAGGGCCGTATCCCACACCTCAAAGCGGAAACAGGCTGGTCAGCGGCATATGCGATTTGATGATCGGTGATTTCAGCACCACGAAGCTGAAATATTTATCGATGCCGACATCCATATCGGTCAGTCGCTCCATGATCGACTGGTATTCGACGATGCCAGAGGTGACGAATTTCAGCAGGTAGTCGTAACCCCCGGAAACGAGGTGGCATTCCACCACCTGGTCGATCTTTTCGACAACGCCGAGGAAGCGGGCGAAATCGATCTGGCGGTGGTTCTTCAGCGTAATCTCGGTGAAAACAGTCAGCGTCTGGCCGAGCTTGTTGATGTTGATCTGCGCCGAATAACCCTCGATATAACCTTCCGCCTGCAGCTTCTTTACCCGCATCAGGCAAGGGCTGGGCGACAGATTGACAAGCTCCGCCAGCTCGACATTGGTGATGCGACCGTTTTTCTGCAGTTCATAGAGGATCTTGATATCGATCCGGTCAAGTTTCATCACGTGCGGAACCCCTTTTTTGTTTTTTGAACACGCGGCATAAAATTCTGGCGCGGTATCGGAAATCTTACCACATGGGCGCGCCCTGTCGACGTGGAGATGTTTTTTTGGTGCAGCATAAAGAGTTGCAGACGTGGCCACCAACAGCATGAGATTCCGGCAAGACGCCCAGTCTGGCAGCGTTTACACGCCAGCTGAGGTAAATTAGGACGAATATAAGGAGTCCGACCATGCCCGCCCCGCTGCAACAGATCACGACATCGCCGGAACTGCCGACATCTGCGGACGCCGTCATTATCGGCGGCGGCATCGTCGGTGTCTTCGCCGCCTATTATCTCACCCGGCGCGGCCTGAAAGTGGCGCTGGTCGAAAAGGGCCTGATCGGGGCGGAGCAATCCAGCCGCAACTGGGGTTGGTGCCGCCAGCAGAACCGCGACGCCCGCGAATTGCCGATTTCCACCAAGAGCCTGGCGCTCTGGGAAGAGTTTGGTGCAGAGAGCGGCGAGGACACGGGCTTTCGGCGCTGCGGGCTGTTTTATCTGAGCGACAATGAAGCCGAGCTTGCCGGCTGGGCGCGCTGGCGCGATTTTGCCATTACCGCAGGCGTGACGACCCATATGCTGAGCGCCGATGAGGCGAGCGAACGCGGCCGATCTACGGGCAAGCGCTGGAAGGGCGGTGTGTTTTCACCAACAGACGGCACGGCCGATCCTTCCATGGCTGCGCCCGCCGTGGCGCGCGCCATCATCAAACTGGGCGGCACGGTGCATCAGAATTGCGCCGCGCGCGGCCTTGAGACGGAAGGCGGCCGTGTCAGCGCCGTTGTCACCGAAAAAGGCGCGATCCGCACCAAAACCGCCATCATGTCCGGCGGGGCCTGGGCGTCGTCCTTTTGCCGCCAGCTCGGCATTCGTTTCCCGCAGGCCTCCGTCCGCTCCTCCATTCTGTCCGTCACGCCGGGTGCGGAGGGGCTGCCGGATGCACTGCACACCGCCGCCGTCTCAGCCACGAAGAGAAAAGACGGCGGCTATACTCTCGCTATCAGCGGGCTGGGGCGCATCGACCCGACGGCGCAGCAGATGCGGTTTGCCCGTGAATTTGTTCCGATGTTTCTCAAGCGCTGGCGAAGCCTGCGGCCAGGCGGGCTGGAAGGTCTTCGCGGCGGCCACGAGACGCTGAAACGCTGGCGGCTCGATGCGCCGACGCCGATGGAACGGGTTCGTATTCTCGATCCGAAACCCAATGCCGCCGCCATCCGCGAGACCCATGAAAGGGCACTGAAGCTTCTGCCGGCCCTCGGCAGAACCCGGATTTCCGCCGCCTGGGCGGGCTTCATCGACAGCACGCCCGATGGTGTGCCCGCCATTGGCGAAACCAGCGAATTGCCCGGCTTCATCCTCGCCGCCGGCTTCAGCGGCCACGGTTTCGGCATCGGACCGGGTGCCGGCCATCTGATCGCCGATATCGTGACGGGCTCGAACCCGATCGTCGATGCCGCCCCCTATCACCCCAGCCGCTTCCTCGATTCGTCCTGGGGCAAGGTCGCCGATTTCTGACCCTCCCTTAATGGGATGCGACAGACTCACCGCGATGGAACCGGCCGATGTGAAAATCCGCAATCGGCGTCGTAGTCTTCCCGGTTGCTATCAGCTCCGCCATCACGTCGCCAACACCCGGCCCGATCTGGAAACCGTGGCCGCTGAAGCCGAAGGCATAATAAAGGCCGGAGGTCGCAGCACTTCCCCCCATGACCGGCAGATCGTCGGCCATATAACCTTCCACGCCGGACCAGGTGCGGATCAGCCGGGCATGGCGCAAAGCGGGAGCCAGCCGCAGCAACTGGCGCAGCTGAGCATCAAGCCCGGCGGGATCATATTTCGCCCGGCGTTCGTCCAGCGCGGCGGCGCATCGTTTCACCCCGCCGAAAATGACGTTTCCGCGCGGGATTTGCCGCATATAAATGACCTCGCCGGGAATTTTGGTGGAGACGCCGACGACGGGGTGAATGAACCATGGCAAAGGTTCCGTCACGCCCATTTGCGGGCCGGCCACTTCCAGCGGCACCGCCTCTCCCAGGGCGCCGGCAAACCCGCCGCCCCATGCACCGCTGGCGACCAGCACCGAGGGCGCGCGATATTCCCCTTCCGCCGTCGTCACCCGGAAATCCTCGCCCGCCTTTTCGATGGCCAGAACTTCGCAATTTTCCACGATGGTTGCACCATCCCGCCGCGCCGCGCGGGCAAAGGCGGGCGCGACAAGGCGCGGATTGGCGTGACCATCATGCGGCGACCATGATCCCGCAACTGCCTCCGGTCCGATGAAGGGGAATTTCTGCCTGACAGCCTCGCGCGAGAGGATCTGCAATTCCAGACCATATTGCGCGGCATCGTCGCGATATTTCTCGACCACGGCGATCTGTTCTTCCGCCCAGAGAAACCGGATATGGCCGACCGGCATGAATTCCACATCCGCACCGGTCAATTGCGGGATCCTGCTCCAGATATCCCGCGATCTGTTGGCGAGCGGAAGCTGCCCGAGATAACGCCCCTGTCGGCGGACATTGCCGAAATTGGTGCCGCTCGCCTGCTGACCGACAAGGAACCGCTCCAGCAGAATGACGCTGACACCCCGTTGCCGCAGGAAAAACGCCGTCGCGGTTCCAACAATGCCGCCGCCGACGATAATGACATCGGCCTCTGCAAGCGTGTTACGCATCATCGCCTCCCTTCACAATCGCCAGCGGCAGCGGTTTCACCGGCGCCTGCCCGCGCAGCCGTCCGGCCAATTCCACCGATAGACCAGAGGCGGCGGCGACAATCTCCTGTCCCGCCTGCCCGCAGAACCGGCCCTGGCATCTCCCCATACCAACCCGCGAGAAAGCTTTCGAGCGGTTGACCTCCGTCGCGCCCTTGCCGCTCACACTTGCGCGCAACTCGCCCGCCGTCACCACCTCGCAGCGGCAGATAATCGTGTCGTCGGCAAGTGACCGCACCAACAGGTGCGGCCAGGGGAAGGCCCGGGCCATTCCCTGCGCAAAGCGGCTCGCGGCTTTCAGCGATTTCCGGCAGCGGCCGATCTCCGCACGGGATGGCTTCAAACCTTGATCCTCAAGAAGCGCGAGCGCGGCGAGCCGGCCGGAGGCTTCCGCACCATCTGCACCGAGAATACGCACGCCATCGCCTGCCAGATAGACATCAGGCACGGAACTCCGCCCCATATTGTCCACATCCGGAAGCCATTGCCGGATCAGCGGATCAAAGGAGAAGCGGCAACCGGCAAGGTCGGCAAGCTGGCTTTCCGCCCGCAGATGATAGCCCATGCCGATGGCATCGCAGGCGGGACGTTTTTCCTCACCGGACGCATCCCGATAGCGAATGCCGGTCACGCCACTCTCAGCGTCGCCGATAATCTCTATCGGCACGATGCCCCGTTCGATCCTCACGCCGCCCGCAAGCAGCGCCGCGACAAGCCGTATGCCCTTGAGGAGCTGCATTGGTCGTGCCACCATCCCCGGCAGGCCCTTGATCTGCGTGAAGAATGGCGTGGTATCCAGCACCGCCACAGGCACCGCCCCTACCTTCATATATTGATAAGCCACGAGATAAAGCAGCGGCCCCGTGCCCATAAAAACCACCCGTCGCCCTATCGCGCAGGCCTGCGCCTTCAGGGATATCTGCGCCGCGCCAAGCGAAAAACAACCCGGCCTCGTCCAGCCCGGCAAGGGCATGATGCGGTCGGTCGCACCCGATGCGATGATGAGGGCATCGAAATCCAGAGCTTCGGATGTCTCTGCGCGCTGAATATGAATGCGATTGTCGCGAATTGCCCACGCCAGGGTCTGCGGGCGGTAATCGATATGGTCTGAAAGCCCGTCGAATGTGTCGTGCAGAGCCTTCGCCTTATCCGCTTCCGTGCCGTAAAGAGCGGTATATGAGCGCTTGAAATTCTGCGGCTGACGGCGATAGATCTGGCCGCCGCTGCGATCTCCCTCATCAATGACGACGGGGCGAAGCCCAGCCCGCACCAGCGTCTCGGCGGCACGCGTACCGGCGGGGCCGGCGCCCACGATCACGACGCGCAAATCTGCCATAACCCCTCCGGAACCTCGGTTCTGATATCCATGCCCGGGCGAACGGCGGTGGAACAGGCGCGCAGCCGCTCCCCTTCCCCGGTCCAGACCCAGCAATCCTGACAGGCGCCCATCAGACAGAACCCCGCGCGCTTGCCATCGGCGAATTCCGAAAGGCGGGCAAACCCGCACGACAGCATCAGCGCCGTCAGCACCGTGTCTCCCTCCAGCGCCTCGACCGGCATGCCGTCGATCAGGACAGGGCAAACCGCGCGTCGCTCTTCGGCGATGCGCCTGAATCTGGCAAGCATCCGCGTTTCCTTTCCCAAAACCTTCGCAGGCACCTCTCCTGCACCGTCACAGATTTCCACGGCAGAAGGTTTCTCACCAATCGCAAATGGTCGCTTGAACAGAACCTTGGGTTATGGAAGAGATGACGCCGGAGGTTTCCATGAACGCCCGACAGCTTGAAATTTTCCGCGCCATCATGCGCGACGGCTCCGTGACAGCGGCTGCCAATTCGCTTGCCGTTTCCCAGCCCGGCGTCAGCAAGGTGTTGCACCATCTGGAAAGCCAGCTGGGTTACAAGCTGTTCGAGCGCATCGGCGGGCGGCTGGTGCCGGCGATGGAAGCGCATCTGATCTACGAGGATGCCGACCGGGTTTTCCGTGAACTGGAAGGGCTGAAAAAACGACGCGCCCCATCGGCGAGCGCAAGCTTGGCCTTCTGCGCATCGGGGCCAGCCTGCCGGTCACCTATTCCGTGCTGCCTGAAGCATTGCTCGCTTTCCGGCAGACGCATCCGACCGTCAAAATCCACCTCAACGCCCTGCCCAAAAAGGAAATTGCCGAGCAGCTGCTGCTGGGAGACATCGATTTTGCGGTAACGCTGTCCACCATTCAGGCACCAACAGTGCGCAGTGAAATTCTTGCCTCCGTGCCTGTTGTGGCGGTGATGCGGCATGATGATGCCCTGGCCGAGATGATGACGGTGACGCCGCGCGACCTCGCCGGCAGACCGCTGATTTCCTACGGCAACCAGGCGGACGAGATCGGCCCGCAGCTGAACGAGGTCTTCGAACGCGACGGGCTTATGCGTGATGTCTCGGTGCAGGTCACCTCGTCGGTCGGCGCTGTGCCGCTGGTGCGTGGCGGTATCGGCATCGCCCTTGTTGACGGCCTGGTGCGGTGGAACAGTTTCGAGGGAGTGACGGTGCGCCCGTTCATGCCTGAAGTGACGATGAATGTCGCCGTTTCCACCAACACGGCGCGGCCGCTCTCACGTTTCTTCAAACCCTTTGTTGGCGAATTGCGACAACTCTTTCGCGCCCTTCCCGCCCAGGGCTGACGGACAAAACAATACCCGCAAGGCCTGAGCCTGCGGGTATTGTCGTCCGCCGCATTTATTCGACCGGTCAGCTTTTTGGCAGGCCGGGTGGGTTGGTGCGCGATTCCGGCAGGGCTTCTTCCGATAGCTGCCAGCGATCCAGGATCTTCGCGTAAGCGCCGCTCTTGATCAGATCGTTGGTGGCAAGCGTCAGCGCATCGGCCAGTCCTGAGCCCTTACGGGTGGTGATGGCGACATCGGACCGTTCCGGCCAGCCAGCGGAGAGGGTTCCGACGCGCTTGATGGTCTTGTCGCGTGCGGCGATGAAAACCAGCTGCGCATGCGGCTGGACGATCACATCCGCCCGCCCCGCAGAAAGCGCCACAAACCGTGTGGCTTCATCATCGTAATATTGCAACTCGATCGGCTTCAACCCGGCGGCAACATTCTCGTCGCTCCATTTCAGCAGAATACGCTCCTGATTGGTGCCAGCGCCGACGATGATCCTCAGGCCGGCCGCGTCCTTCGGCTCGCGGATGGCGGTTATACCGCTATCCGACTTGACGAAAAATCCGTGCAGGCCCTGACGATAGGTGGAGAAATCGAACTTTTCCTTGCGCTGTTCGGTCACACCGACATTCGAGATCACCGCATCGTATTTGCCGGAAGCAAGCCCCAGCGGCCAGTCCGCCCAGGCCACCGCCACCAATTCCAGATCGAGGCCGAGGCTGTCGGCCACCGCAAGCGCGTAATCAGGGTCTGCGCCGACCACAGTTTTTGCATCCGTCGCATAGGTCGCAAGCGGTGGCCCACCGGGTGCGACCGCGACGGTGAGTTTGCCCGGTGTGACGAATTTGAAATCCTTGGGAATAGCGGCAATTGCGCCGGGGTCTTTTTCAACCCTGACGCGGCCTGGCTGGTCCGGCGACAGATCGAAGACATCCGCTGCAAAAGCCGGTGCGAAACCGGCAACGGAAAGAAAAGCACCGAGCGTGGCCGTGGCGAGACGAGAGGTGAAGGTCATTGTGGTTTCCCGATAGAATGATTGCGGGACGGAGGTAGCGCGGGCGGGAGGATGCCCGCGCTACCGGCTGAGTGATGTCCCACCTTCGACTCAGCTTTTGGCAAGCAAACCAGAACTCAGCTCTTCGGAAGGCCGGGCGGATTGGTGCGGGATTCGGTAATGGCTTCCGAACCGAGATTCCAGCGGGCGAGAACCTTGCCGTAATTGCCATTCTTGATCTGGACGTTCAGCGCGGCGGTGATGGCCTCGGCGATGCCCGCGTCCTTTTTCGAAGCGACGGCGATTTCCGCCGCCTCTGGCCAGCCGCCGGAGAAGGTGCCGACAAGTTTCGTCTTCTTCTGGCTTGCCGCCTGGAAGGCAGAGGTGGCGTTGGGGCCGAGATAGGCATCCGCGCGACCGGATTGCAGGGCGACGTCAAGCACGGCCTGATCGTCGTAATATTGCACGTCGGTATCGGCCAAACCCTTGGCCTTGTTGTCCTTGATCCATTTCAGCAGGATCTGCTCCTGATTGGTTGCCGCGCCGACGATCACCTTCAGCCCGGCTACATCCTCGGGCTTGCCGATGGACGTAACCTTGCTGTTATTGCCGACGTAAAAGCCGAGCAGATCGTTGCGATAGCTGGAAAAATCGAATTTTTCCTTGCGGGCTTCCGTGACCGTGATGTTGGAGGTGACGGCATCGTATTTGCCGGAGGTGAGACCGAGCGGCCAGTCGGCCCAGGCGATGGGAACAAGTTGCAGCTCAAGGCCAAGGCTGTCCGCGACCAGCTGGGCGATATCCGGCTCCACGCCGATCGGCGTTTTGGTGTCGCTCGCATAATCCACCAGCGGCAGACGGAAGGGCACGGTCGCGACCGTCAGCTTTCCGTCGGCGATGAACTTGTGGCCGGCGGGCAGAAGCTTGATCGCCTCTTCCACCTTTTCGGCGCGCACCCGGCCCTTCTGTTCGGGGGAAAGGTCCACTTCCTGCGCATGCGCAGCCGGAATGAGTGCGGCGGTGGCGGTGAAAAGACCGCCGGCGAGCAGGGACAATAATTTCGATGAAAATGCCATGCGAGTGTTTCCTTTGTTGTTGATTAGAGAACTTTTGCGAGGAATTCGGCCGTGCGCGGATGGTCCGGGTTGTTGAACACCTTTTCCGGCGTGCCCGTTTCGAGAATGCGGCCCTGCTCCATGAAGACGACCCTGTCGGAGACTTCGCGGGCAAAACCGATTTCATGGGTGACGATGATGAGGGTGACGCCGGAGCGGGAAAGCTCCTTGATGACGTCAAGCACCTCGTTGACGAGTTCAGGATCGAGAGCGGATGTCGGCTCGTCGAAGAGCAGCACCTTCGGCCGCAAGGCCAGCGCCCGGGCAATCGCCACGCGCTGCTGCTGCCCGCCGGAAAGCTGGCGCGGATAGGCGCCGGCTTTTTCGGCAAGGCCGACACGGGCCAGAAGATCGCGTGCTTCGGCCTCGGCCTGCTCTTTCGATATGCCGCGAACCACGACCGGCGCTTCGGCGATGTTTTCAAGTGCGGTCAGATGCGGGAACAGGTTGAAGCTCTGGAACACCATGCCCACTTCGACGCGGCGTTTCAGGATTTCCCGTTCCTTCAGTTCGTAAAGCGTATCGCCCTTCTGACGATAACCGACCAGCTCGCCGTCTATGGCGATGAAACCGTCATCGACACGCTCCAGATGGTTGATGGAACGAAGCAATGTGGACTTGCCGGAGCCGGACTGGCCAAGAATGGTGGTGACGCTGCCTGCCGGGATGGAAAGGCTGACATCGTCCAGCACCTTCAGCGTTCCGAAGGATTTCGAGACACCGTGAATATTGACCGAACCGCCGCGATTTCCGAGCTGGAAACTTCCCGTCCTGACTGTGGCGGGGCGTTGGGACACGGCAACCGCAGGCGTCGCCGTCTCCCCCGCTTCAGGCAGGGGCTTGCGCGGCAGGAAGGTGCGGTAGAGCGTGGCGAACAGCGAGGGCGGCGGATTGCGCAGAGCGCCGCGCGAGAAGTGCCGTTCGATATGGTGCTGCACGATGGAAAGCGCCGTCAGGATCACCAGATACCAGACGGTGGCGACCATCAGCAGCGGGATCACTTCCAGATTGCGGCGATAGATGATCTGGATCGTGTAGAACAACTCCGGCAGGGCGAGGATATAGACCTGCGACGTGCCCTTAGCGAGCAGAATGATCTCGTTGAAACCATTCGGCAGAATGGTGCGCATCGCCTGCGGCAGCACGATCCGTGAAAACTGTCTGCGTCGCGGCAGGCCGAGTGAAGCGGCAGCCTCAAGCTGGCCCTGTTCCACCGAAAGGATGCCGCCGCGCACGATTTCCGATGAAAACGCCGCAGCGTGCAATGTCAGCCCCAACACCGCAGCGGCAAAGGGCGTCATCAGCTGCGTCGTATTCCAGCTGAAGAAATTGATGCCGGTATAGGGCACGCCGATCGTCACGGTCTCGTAGAGATAACCGAGATTGTTGAGGATCAGCAAAAGCACGATCAGCGGAATGGAACGGAATATCCATATATAGGTCCAGGAAATCGCGACAAGCAAAGGCGAACCCGAAACGCGCGCAAGCGCCAGAACCGTACCGAGCACGAAACCGAGAAAAGCCCCGAGTACCGTCAACAGCAGCGTCCGGCCGAGCCCCACAAGCACCGGTTCGGCAAAGAACCATTCCGCAAACACGTTCCAGCCCCAGCGGGGATTGCCGAATACGGAGTGCAAAATGGCAGCGATGATGAGGACCGAGAGAACGGTGCCCGCCGTGCGCAGCGGATAACGGGCGGGAACGACGCGAAAATGCGCGTAACCGTCCTTGACCGGCTCACCCTTCTGTTCGTTCACCGCAACATGCGGAAAATCGGAGGCTATTGTCATCGGAGAAAGCCTTTCACGGATGAACCGGAGAGAGTTGCGGCCGGGCGGCCTGTACTGGCGCGCCATCCGGGATGGAGGCGGCAGTGTCGGAAAGCCATTTTTCGAATGGCAGCGATCGGATCGTCTCGGGATCGGCCGCCGTGTCGAACAGGGCGCGATAGCCATTGGTGAGATAAAGGCCGACCGCTTCCGGCTGGCGGAAACCCGTGGTCAGATAAACGCGGGCGTAACCCTGCCGGATCGCCTGCTGCTCCAGCTCCTGAAGCACGATTTTCGCAAGCCCCTGCCGGCGGTGGGCCGAGTGGGTCCAGACGCGCTTGAATTCGGCCGTCTCGTGGTCGTAGCGCATGAAAGCGCCGCCGGCGATCGCCTTACCGTCGCGCAAAAGCAGCAGGAAATTGCCCGATGGCGGGCTGAAGGCCTCCGGCGGATATTTGTTCAGCTCCGCCTTGGCCCCTTCCGCGTTGAAAAATGTGCCGTAACGGCTGTCATATTCAAACAGCAACTCCTCCAGAAGCGGCGTTGCGAGCGGATCCTTGACCGATGTGTAGAGAAAACTGTCGCTCATGTCCTTGTCCTAAATTTCGCGTCAGGAGAGGTATGCTTCCGCCAGACGCACCCAGAAGCGCGCTGCCGGTGCGATGATCGCGTCGTTGAAATCATAGTGGGGGCTGTGCAGCGGCGCGCTGTCGCCATTGCCGACGAAGAGATAGGAGCCGGGCCGCTCCTGCAGCATGAAGGCAAAATCCTCGCTCGCCGTGCGCGGCTGGAACGCTTCGGCAATCTGCGCGGACGGGAAATGCCTTTTGGCAACCTCACGGGCGAAGACCGTCTGCGGGGCGTGATTAATGACCGGCGGGAAACCACGGGAATAGGAGACATCGGCCCTTGCGCCGAAACTTTCCGCCTGCGCTCTGGCCAGCGCCGGAAGCCGCTCCTCCAGCCTGTCACGTACGGCGGGCGAAAAAGCCCGCGCGGTGATCTGGAGTTCTACGCTCTCGGGAATGACGTTGGAGGCGGTTCCGCCATGGATGGAGCCGACCGTCAGCACCGCCATCTCGCGCGGATCGACATTGCGCGAAACGATGCTTTGCAGGGCGGTGATGAAGCTTGCCGAGGCGAGAACCGGATCGACCGTCTCATGCGGTGCGGCCCCATGCCCGCCCCTGCCGATGATCTGCACCTTCGCCTTGTCGACGGAGGCCATGGCAGGGCCTTCGACGAAGCCGAACTGGCCGGTTTCGACACCCGGCCAATTATGCAGCCCGAACACCGCATCGACCGGGAAGCGCTCGAACAGCCGGTCCTTTATCATCGCCCTCGCACCCGCACCGATTTCTTCGGCAGGCTGGAAAATCAGCGTCAGCGTGCCGGAAAAGCTCGATGTTTCGGCAAGATAACGGGCGGCCGAAAGCAGGATCGCGGTATGGCCATCATGACCGCAGGCATGCATGACGCCCGACGTCTGGCTGGCATAGGCAAGGCCGGTCTCCTCGATAATGGGCAGGGCGTCGATATCAGCGCGGATTCCGAGACGTTTTTCACCATGACCGCGCTTCAACGTGGCGACGACACCGTGACCACCGACACCCTCCGCCACCTCGTATCCGAAAGACAGGAGATAACGGGCAATGAGCGCCGCCGTGCGCGTCTCCTTGAGCGAAAGCTCCGGATGCCGGTGGAGATCATGCCGGATGGCGATGCTCTCTTCGATGAAGGCAAGGATTCCCCGTTCGGCGTCGTCCTGCGGACGCGCGCCGTCAATGCGGATATTCATGGTTCTGTCTCCTGCGCGGGGCCTTTGCGCGCCGCGTCTTGAAATATGCGCCGGGCAGCGATTAACGCCGCCCGGCTGCAAGCTCAGGCGATGGCCTTGTCAGACGCGTTTTCGCCGCCGGCATAGACGCTTTCCCGAAAAGGCAGACCGAGATGATCACGCAATGTCGCGCCTTCCAGATGCGGATCGAAATAACCGCGCCGCTGCAGCACCGGAATGACGAGGCGGATGAAATCATCCAGTCCCTCGGCAATCACCGGAAAGCCCAGAATGAAGCCATCGGCCGCATCGTGTTCCACCCAGCGTATGATCTCGTCGGCCACCTTGTCGGGTGTGCCGATGAAGCCTTCACGCGGGGTCGCAGCCTCCAGCGCCGCCTCGCGCAGCGTCTGGTTCTTTTCCTTGGCCCGCCGCTTGATGCGGTCGGTCGTCGAGCGGAAACTGTTCTTGCCGATCTCGCCGAGTTCGGGGAAAGGCTCATCCAGCAGATAGGCGCTGAAATCATGATGATCGAAGAAGCGACCGAGATAGGCGAGCGCATCCTCGATAGTGATGAGGTTGCGGATGACGTCGTATTTCGCCTCCGCTTCCTCCTGCGTCTCGCTGACAATCGGGCCGATGCCGGGGAAAATCTTCACATCGGCAGCGGACCGGCCCTGCGCAACGGCGCTCTGTTTCACGCGCTTGAGGAAGGTCCGGTTTTCCTCCAGCGAAGCGGAATTGGTGAAGACCGCATCCGCGTGTTTGCCAGCAAGACCGATGCCGGCATCGGACGAGCCTGCCTGGAACACCACCGGCTGACCCTGCGGAGAACGCTGGATGTTCAGCGGGCCTTCCACCTGGAAGAAGCGGCCCTTGTGGCCGAGCGTGTGGAGTTTGGCGCGGTCGAAAAACTGTCCCGTCTCGCGGTTGCGCAGGAAAGCGTCATCGTCCCAGCTGTCCCACAAGCCCTTGATAACCTCGAGGTATTCGTCGGCGATCTCGTAACGCAGCGCATGTTCGGGGTGATTGCGGCTGTAATTTTTCGCCGTGCCTTCGAGCGGTGTCGTCACGGCATTCCACCCGGCACGGCCGCCGCTCAAAAGATCGAGCGAGGCAAACTGGCGGGCAATGGTGAAGGGGTCGCTATAGGAGGTCGAAACGGTTCCCGCCAAGCCGATCTTCGAGGTGACGGCGGCGAGCGCCGAAAGGATCGTCAGCGGCTCGAACCGGTTGAGGAAATGCGGAATGGACTTGTCGTTGATGTAAAGCCCATCCGCCACGAAGGCGAAGGCGATGCCGGCTGCTTCCGCCTTCAGCGCGTTCTTTCTGAAAAAGTCGAAGTTGACGCTGGCATCGACAGGGCTTTTGGGGTGCCGCCAGGCATTCATGTGCCCGCCGGGACCTTGAAGCATGATGCCGAAACGGATTTTCTTTCTCGTCATGTCATTCCCTCCTGAGAGAAAATTATGCCGCCCGGGAAAGGCGATGTGGGGCCAAGAGTTCGACCGAGGCAAGCCGCTGATCAGCCCCGACATGGGGCGGTTCGATGATGAATTCCTCGATGCCGTGCTCTTCGGAAAGCGCACGAAGCGCCTTGTGAATATCCTCCGGCCCGCCATGCAGGACGTTGGGCTTGCGCTCTTCGATGCGATAATCGGTATCGCCGGACTGGCGGGCGAATTCCTCCGCCTGTTCGCGGCGGCCGAGGTTGAACGCCCTGCCGTCGCTGAGGAATACCCGGTAGATGCGTTGACCTTCGACCTGTCTCGCCGCATGGGCTGGATCGCTGGCCGCAAAAGCCGACAGGGCAAGGATCGGGGCAGCTCCACTGCTTTCCTCCCGGAAAGCCGAGAGGCTGCGGCGAAGAACCTCCGCATCACCATTGAGGTGGCCGGCAAAGACGAAATTCCATCCCCTTGAAGCCGCAAGCCTTGCGCTTTCCGGGCTGGCGCCGAGCAGAAATCTCTCTGCCGCGACCGGCGGCGCAGGTGTTGCCTGCAGCCCGGCCTGTGCATGATCCTGCGGCGCGGCGCCCGATAAAAATGTGGTGAGTTCACCGAAGGCCGCTTCGAAATCCGGCTTGCGGGCGGGATCATAGGCCTGCTGCAAGGCCGACGTCGCAAGCGGCAACCCACCCGGTGTCTTGCCGATGCCGAGATCGACCCGGCCGGGCGCAAGCGACGACAGGACGTTGAAAACCTCGGCAACCTTGTAAGGGCTATAGTGCTGCAGCATGACGCCGCCCGAGCCAACACGGATGCGGGAAGTCTTCGCCAGTATCCATGCAACCAGCGCCTCCGGCGCGGAACCGGCAAGCTCCGGCGAATTGTGATGTTCGGCCACCCAGAAACGGCGATAACCCAACTCTTCGGCGCGTTTGGCAAGATTGATCGTGTCGCGGAACGCGCTCGCGGCGTCCTCCCCCGTTGAAACCGGGCTCTTGTCCAGCAAACTGAGCGTATACATCATCACCTCGCGTCTTTGATGCATACTTTGTCTACCGATTTTATATTCTAATAAAGGATGATCGTTCCACGTTGCGGCACGATCAGAGAAAATATTGTTTTCAGTGATGTTTTCGAAAGCCCGTGCCGGCAAAACGGGGGACCTGGTCTCAAAAAGGCTGCAACAGGCCGCTTTCAGCACCAAACCCGGACGAAACGGGCTTGCGCCGGAATTCGCTAAAAACTACTTAGTAAGTAAGGAATAATACGGCCCGGCACTGTAAACTGTGCCGACTCTCTTTTCGGATCGTGCGATGTTGACCAAAAAAGGCAAATACGGATTAAAGGCTCTTGTCGATCTGGCGCGGTTGCCCCAGGGCGAGACCGCCTTCGTGACGGAGATTGCGACCCGCAACAACATCCCGAAAAAATTCCTGGACACTATTCTTCTGGAACTACGCAATAGCGGCATTCTGCGCTCCAAGAAGGGCCCGAATGGCGGTTATTCACTGTCGAAAATGCCATCCGAAATCATGATCGGGCAAGTTATCCGTACGCTGGATGGACCCTTGGCTCCCATCCGCTGCGCAAGTCGCACGGCCTTTGAAGCCTGTGACGATTGTGATGATCCCGAGACCTGTCAGGTCAGGGTTTCGATGACGGACGTGCGTGACGCCATCGCAACCATTCTGGACAATATGACGCTTGCGCAGTTCGTGGCAAAGGACGGGCAGGATGCCCGTTCTATTCCGGCCGGCGAATAGGATTTCGCACGGCCCTTCGTTCGGGTTCCACGACAGAGCGTCGCTTATTGCCTGCGCAGATCACTGTCCAGCGACGCGATCAGCCCGGCTTCGCTGACGCCTTCGACAAGACCGAGGCGCGCCATCAGGATTTCAAGCGTGATGGCATTGTTGCGGACCGAACGAAAGGTGACGTTCTCCGCCCCCACCTGCGCCGCATCGATATTGGCCGCAAGGCTTGTTATCTGCGCCTTCAGGAGTTCGATGGCGAGAAATATTTCACCTATCACGGGCCGCGCTGCGCCCTCGTCCGCCAGTCTGTCGATCAGCAGAACGGAAAGCTCACGCTGCTTCTGCCCCAGCGCCACCGCGGCTTTCAAAAGGGCGGAAACGGAAGCGGCCAGGTTTCCTACGCCCTGGGCAAGGAACACCACCTGATCGGCGCGCAAGAGACCCTCCCATGACGTATTGGGGCGATTGCGCAGGACGACAAGCAGGGGCTGTCCGGCCGTGTTGACAGCCGGCACAACGATCCAGTCCGCATCGACCTTGACCGACCCCGCAACTTCATCGGGCAGCCGCAGGGCGTAGTCGTCTTCCGTCACCACAACCGCCTGATCCAGATCAGCGGCAGATATTGCCAGCGCGAAGGTCTCGCCAAGATCAAGACGGGCGAAGAGCGCCTTGCGCTGGTCTTCGCTACCCGCGTTCCTGATGAATTCCAGGGCGGTGAAATGTTCAACGAGATCATGCGCCGCCCCCGCATCGGCTGCGGAAATGATGGCTAACGCCTGTGACAGAACGTCATTTGTGATATCCGCCCCGCCGAGTTCCGTTGGAACGGAAAGAGCAAGAAGACCGGAACGGGCGATCCGCGCATGAATTTGCCCGGGACTTTCAACGGCGCAGTTTTCGGCGATCGTCCGGGCAACGGTCAGCACATCGATATCCGCGCCGAGGCGTGGAGGAACGAAACGAAGTCTTTCGCCGAGAGGCGTGACGGATCCCATGCTCAACTCCCTCAAAGAATGACAAAGTGAAAGCGCCGAATGGCCGGCGCTCAGTCCAGAGAATGATAACGCCCGTTTTGATAGAGCAGCGAATGACCGGAGCCGATGCGGATCGCCTCCACCTTGCCGATGACGATGACATGGCTGTGCCGTTCGATCGTTTCTTCGATGGTGCAATCGATCGCGGCAACCGCGTCTTCGAGGATGGGCGCGCCGCTCGACAGCCGTGTCCATTCAGCGCCGCGATACCGATCCGGGCCCTTCAGGCCACCGATGCCGGCAAACTGATTGGCAATGAACTGATGGTTCGCTCCGATGATGTTGACGGCAAGATGACCGAAACGCTGCACCACCGGCCACGTTGACGAGGAACGGGTGAGCGCTACCAGAATGCGCGGCGGATCGACCGACAGAGCGGTGGCCGAAGTCACGCCCGCTCCCGCTCCCCCGCCCCCCCCCCCCGCCGTAATCACGCTGACACCGCCGCCCAGCGTTCTCAACGCCGCCTTGAGGCTGTCGGCATCCGCCGACTTGCCGCCAACCGGGTCGCGGAGATTGATGAAGTGTTGATCCTTGGCCGCATATTGCAATGTCATCGGGTTGCTCCTGAAAACAGCTGAATTGTTCAATAGCTAGCAGCGATGGCGGGGGGTGAAATAGACATCGTTTTCCATATTGATAATATTCTATAGAAATAATGTTTTATATGCCGTTGCCTGATTTCATTGCGCCGCAAGGATGTCTGCCGAAACGGAAGAAGGCATAAGCCGCCTCCCGCCGATGAATCAGGATCCGGACACCAGCTTGACGTTACCGCCATGCCCGCCACCGCCGAAAACCTGTTTCGCGCCGAAAGAGGACCGTATCTGGTTACGGGGCCCACCGAGCCCGATTTCCGGAAACAGCAGTTCGGATAGCCGATAGGCTTCTTCCAGATGCGGATAACCCGAGGCGATGACGGTATCGATGCCCAGCGCCTGATATTCCCTGAGCCGCGCCGCCACCGTCTTCGGCGAACCGACCAGCGCCGTGCCTGCACCCGAACGGACAAGACCGATGCCCGCCCACAAATTCGGGGAGACTTCCAGCCGGTCGCGCCGGCCATTGTGCAGCGCCTGCATTCTCGCCTGCCCAACGGAATCCGAAGCCTTGGAGAAGACTTCCTGAGCGGATGCGATGGTTTCGTCGGAAAGCTTCGAGATCAGCCGGTCGGCATCGGCCCACGCTTCCTCGTCTGTTTCGCGAACGATGAAATGCAGCCGGATACCGAAGGTAACCTCGCGCCCTTTTTTGGCGGCGGCGGCGCGCACCTTGGCGATTTTTTCAGCCACCTGCGCCGGCGGTTCACCCCAGGTCAGGTATTTGTCGGTGATACCGGCCGAAAACTCGATGCCGGCATCGGAGGAGCCGCCGAAATAAATAGGCGGTCGCGGTTCCTGCACCGGCGGCAGGCCGAGTTTTGCGTCCACCGCCTTGATATATTTGCCGTCGAGGTTTCCCTTGCCGGTTTCAATCAGCGAATTGAACACCTGGAAGAACTCCCCGGCGTGATCGTAACGCTCGTCATGGGGCAGGAAAATGCCATCGCCGGCGAGTTCCTGGGCGCTGCCGCCGACCACGATATTAAGCAGCAGCCGGCCATGGGAAACGCGATCGAGAGTGGAAGCAAGCCGCGCATAATAAGCGGGCGATGCGACGCCCGGACGGATGGCGACCAGGAATTTCAACTTTTCGGTATAGGCGGCAAGATTGGCCGCAAGGATGAAGGATTCCTCACAGGCAACGCCGGTGGGAATGAGCACGCCTGAATAACCGAGCCGATCAGCGGCCTGGGCTATTTCCCGGAAATAGCCGGGATCGGCAGGACGCGAAAGATCGTCTGAGCCGAGATAGCTGCCATCGCCTGAGGTGGGTATGAACCACAGAAAATCGAGTGGCTTATCGGGTGTGCTCATCGGCAGGTCCTTTGCAATCTGCCCTCGGGCAATGCGGCTTGATGATAAAAGGGTAGCCAATTCCCCGGCGCGTTTAAGAAATTTTGTTCCAATTTCCACCCGGCGAAGAGAGTTTCTCTCCCCGATAAACCGCGCTCCGAAGGGAAAAGGAGCCTTCGTTAATGATCGTCAGAAGACCGGATAAAGGCCGAGCATCGCAAAGTTCATTTCGCAGATCTCTTCCCTTTCGAGTTCGAGATCGCTTTTCTCCTGCCTGATGCGTCCGGAATGATCCAGAGGATGAAGACTAACCTGTTCCTCGCTACGCGGCTGGCGCCGGGTCAAACCGAACAGATCGAAAGTAAACGCATGAAGTCCCTGCGGCATGTGCGCCTCCTTTGCTCAATTCCCTTATCCTCGGGCGACGGTCCGAAATCGTCAATATTTTCCATAAAATTACTATTCTATAATTGGAGGATCACCGGCAAATGTGGACTAAGGTTGCGGCGACGGGAAAAAATCCGTTTCCGGCCGCCGAGAATGGGCCATCGCCGCCTCATCTAACGATGGTGGTAAATTTCAAGCATCCGGTCTCATGGCAAGGCAAACCGGCGCTTGAGAAAAAGGCCGGCAAATGCACCCAAACCGCAAAAAACGAGAAATACCCAGCCGGAAAGCGCGCCCGCATGGATGCCTGACAAAAGCACGCCAATGGTGCAGCCAAGCGCGGTCATGCCACCCCAGCCCATCAGCACGCCACCGGCAAACCGTGTCGCCAACCCACCGGCGGAAGGCCATGCGGGCTGAAATTTCCCCGCTGAAAGCGCGGACGCCAGACTCGCAAACATCAGTCCCAGGACGAAAACACCGTTCGGCGACAGGATCGTTGTTTTAACGGCGCTGATGCATCCCCGCACCGTGTCTAGTCCCGCAAGCGTTTCCGGCACCCAGCCCGCCGCAGCCCCCGTCGTTCTGACGATGCTGCCGAGTTCGGCCGTCACTCCGAGCGGTGCGACACGGAAATAGGAAAAGGCGCTGATGGCCGCGACAAGAACGCCGGTTATGGCGGGCGGCCAGCGTTCGACGAAAATGCTTCGGAGCGCCTGCTGCAGCCGGCTTGCCGTGGCGGCAGTCGATGAAGCGGGCTCGGTTTTATCGAAAAACAGAACGAGTAGGATCAGAATGACCAACACAGTGCAGGCAACCAGCAGCGCCGGGCCGTATCCAAGATGATGCGGCAACCAGATGGGCAGATCGTCAAAAATGCTGACCGTATAGAGAAAATTCCAGCTGAGAAATGCCAGCAGGAAACCAAGCCCCGCTCCGGCTATGGCAAGCACGGAACCGAAAGCCCCCTCGCCCAGCCGGTAAAAATGCCCGGACAGGCAGGAGCCGGAAAGCGCTGCGCCCAAACCGAAGACGCTCGCAGCCAACGCCAGAATCCAGCCGACGGGGCCGATATGCGCATTGGGCGGCAGGCGGCCGGGTTGCGGCACCGGCATCCACGCCGCGGTGACGACCTGGTAAAACACCACGCCCGCCAGCAATGCCACAAGAATGGCCACAACACCGTCCGAACGCCTGCCGTCGATGAAATCGCGGAAATTGCAGAGAAAGCAGAACCGTCCGCGCTGCATCACGATGCCGAAAGCGGTGCCGGCCAGAAGGGAAAATGCAAGCGGCCTGCCATTCTCAAGCAGCCCCAATTGATAAACAGCGACCGTCAGGGCGCATAAAATGGCAAGCGCCGCGAGGCGGGAAAGGGTCGAATGCATGGAATACCGGCGATGTCGGAAGAATAAATGCCGGTGCGCCATCCGACGCACCGGCCCCATGATGAAGGCGGTGGAGGCTTATTTGCCCGTCCAGACCGTTCCCGTCGGATTGCTGATGGGAACACCGACCGCATTTCCGTACTCGGTCCAGGAACCGTCATAATTGCGGACGTCGTAACCGAGTATCTTCTTCAGCGCGAACCAGGTGTGGCTGGAGCGCTCGCCGATGCGGCAATAGGTGATGATGGGCGCCGAGCCGTCGATGCCCTTCTCGGCATAGATCGCCTTGATCTCTTCTGCCGCTTTGAAGGTTCCATCCTTGTTGACGATTGTGCCCCACGGAACATTGACGGCGCCGGGGATGTGACCGGCACGGACGGACAGCTCCTTGACGCCATCCGGCGCGAAAATCTTGCCGGAATATTCATCCGCCGAGCGGATATCCACCAGCTTGATGTTGTGCTTGCCCTCAGCCACCGCAACGACGTCGACAAAGCGCGCCCGGACCGAGGTGTCGGGCTCGGCGAGTTTCAGTTTCGTTTCGGCCGTTGCCGGTGCGGATGTGTCGAAAGGCAGGCCCTGCGCCTCCCAAAGCTTGCGGCCACCATCCAGCAGCTTTACGCGGTCGCCAAGACCGTAGGTTTCGAAAATCCACGCACCCCAGGCGGCAAACCAGTTGTTGTTGTCGCCATATAAAACGATCGTCGTATCGTCACCCACGCCGGCTTTCTGCAGCAGGGACTGGAAATTCTCACGCGCGGCAATGTCGCGTTTTTCCTTGTCAACGAGATCCGTATGCCAGTTGAGGTTCACTGCGCCCGGAATATGCCCGCGCTCATAGACGCCCGTATCGACGCTGACTTCAAAGACCCGCACTTTCGGATTGTCGAGATTCTCCTTCAGCCAGTCGGCCGTGACCAGCGCTTCCGATGCTCCAGCCGTGGCCAACGATATCGCCGACAAAAACAATCCGCCGAGAGCCGACGTTACAAGCTTGATTCTGGACATTTCCTTACCCCTTTCCCTGATTTGATGACCAATGAAAGGTGACGACAAAACCGTCCGGAGCGAAGAAACGCTTTTCTATATTTTCTGTAGAAAATAAATGCGACCACTCAAAAACAATCTTCAGGAGAAATTCAAAATTCCGTCCGTAAAAATTGCCAATAAAACTTCCAAAGGTTGTAAATGATGCCAAAAATCGAAAAGAGCGATAAACCGACCGCTATCCATCCCGTTTAGCAAGGAAGGCTGGAAAAACCCGATCTTTCTCTAAAAATGCGCGTCGCCCAGGGCAGTCAGTCTGCGCAGTCTCGATCCCGCCACCGCCTTTGAAGGTGCGCCATCTGCCTTCAACCGCTCGAAAAGAGCATAACCCTCAGGCCATCGTCCGTAACCGCTGGCAATATTGATATGTCCGACGGGACCGAGATTGATGAGGCCACTCCCCCACAGGCTCGCACTGCGCGAGAGCTCTTCGGAATCCATATAGGGATCGTTCATGCTGCCCACGACGAGGCTGGGGAAAGCAAGCGGCTGCTGCGGAAAGGCACCGAACCTGACGATGCAGGGATGCATCGCCTCTACGCGGTCGAGATGGGCGGGTGCGACCAGAAGCGCGCCCTTGATTTTGGCGGCAGAGGGTCGAGACCCCATATTCGCCACCAGCAGGCAACCGAGGCTGTGGGCGACGATATAAGCGCTGTCGACTGTCGCCAGCGCTGCCTCGAGACGGTCAAGCCAGTCATCGAGAACCGGGCATTGCCAATTGTCCTGATCGACCAGTTGCGCTTCGGGATCATCCAGCAACCAGTGCCGTTGCCAATGTCCTTCATCCGAACCATTCAGGCCAGGGACAATCAAGGTGGTACACATGCCTGCTCCGTGAGTTGTGGGCGGTGTGTGGCAAGCATGGTGAATTTCGCGATTCCAGTCGACTATTGCCTTGCTCACCTTTCGGACGCACGAGAAAAATCGATCCAGACAATTTCGGTAGCGCAGAAAATGCTTTCTCCCCGACGGAGATAATGTCGATCGCAGGGAATCATTTCCTCAAATTTTTTATATAGAAAATATGTGCAATATAATCTTTCCAGACGGAAAGCTTTTCCTCTGTCGGATGACAAAAGAAACGTCGCTGCTTCGCCGGGCCGCCGCCGCTTTGCCATTCTCGCACCAGCGGAGGCTTGCGCCTCCGCGAGCCCCAAGTGGTGAAGGCAAAGCGTCGGCAGGGCCATTCCACCGCAACATAAAACGAAAATTCAGGCGGATAATGTGAGCAGCACGAGCGAATTTCTCTGGTACATCCCCAATGACGTCAAACCCGGCCACCGGGGCGACGCCGTCAGCGAAAACCACAACAGTCTCGATACATTGACGAGCCATGCCAGGGCGCTTGAAACCCATGGCTGGAAAGGCGCGCTGATCGGCACCGGCTGGGGACGTCCGGATACATTTACGGCGGCGGCGGCGCCTGCGGCGCGCCCCACCACCTTCGAGCCGCTGATCGCCATCCGTCCCGGCTACTGGAAGCCGGCCAACCTCGCATCGGCCGCTGCCACCCTCGATCAGCTTTCCGCCGGCCGGGTGCGGGTCAACATCGTCTCCGGCAGGGATGAGCTTGCCGCCTATGGCGACGAAGAAGGTGATCAGGCGCAGCGTTATGCGCGCACGAAAGAATTCATGCGGCTGGTACGGCGGCTCTGGGCCGGGGAAAACGACACGGTTAATGGCGACCATTTCCGGGTGACGAACTCCACCGTCTCACCACGTATCCCCGCACGCGAAGGCCGGCCGCCTCCCAAACTCTATTTCGGCGGCGCTTCCGAAGCAGCCGAGCAGGTTGCCGCAACCGAGGCCGATGTGCAGCTTTTCTGGGGAGAACCGCTCGCCGGCGTGCGCGAACGGATAGAGCGGCTCAGGCACTTCAGTGAAAAGCTCGGCCGCGATCTGCCGCCGCTGCAATTCGGCCTGCGGATCACCACGCTGGTGCGCGCAACCACGGCCGAGGCTTGGCGCGATGCGGAAGCGAAAGTTGCCGAGATGGCCGCAAACAGTGGCGTACGCTGGAACGACCACCTTCAGGCCGTAGCTGTCGGCCAGCGCCGCCTGCTGGATTTGCACCGTCAAAGCGACGTGCTGGACGACAATCTTTATACCGCGCCGGGCAAATTCGGCGGCGGCGGGGCGGGAACCACCTGGCTTGTCGGTTCGGCGGAGGATGTCGCCGCGTCACTGCGTAAATACCGCGCGCTGGGCATCACCCATTTCGTGCTTTCCGACACGCCCTATCTCAAGGAAATCGAAAGGCAGGGCGACAGCTTGCTGCCGCTGCTGCGGGATTGATTGGCGTGGTTTGAACATGGGCGGCCCGCCCCAGACAAGGCCGCCCCGTTGCTTCATTGATCAGCCACCCACCGCCTTGATGCTCTGACGGCCAAGAATCGTACGGATCATATGGCTCTGCGGCGCATGTGCCCTTGCCGTGATGGCATCGCGGTGATGGCGTTCAAGGTTGTAGTCCCGGCGCAGGCCGCGATTGCCGCCAAGCTCCAGCGCCAGATCCGTCACCGCCACCGCATTGTCGATCACCACATGGCGAACGGCGAGCGCATCGGTTCCCACCCTCTCCCCCGCATCGACGTCGCGGGCGACGGAGAGAAGGAGGCGCCGGTTCGCCGCCAGCAGCACCTCGATCTGGCCGAGACCTTCCTGAATCCGAGGAATGGAGGACAGGGGTGCGCCAAGGCTTGCCGGAACATGGCCGTTCAGATGGCTCAACAGATCGTCCCGCGCCGA
This sequence comes from Agrobacterium tumefaciens str. B6, assembly GCF_001541315.1. Lineage (GTDB taxonomy): Bacteria > Pseudomonadota > Alphaproteobacteria > Rhizobiales > Rhizobiaceae > Agrobacterium > Agrobacterium radiobacter. The sequence goes on from NZ_LMVK01000023.1 coordinate 348,846, forward strand.
AAGCGCGACACCGTGGTAGACGGAAGCCAGCAGCACGAAGAAATTATAACCATCTGCCTCATCGCGCCGCAGCGGCTCATCCGCCGGCTGTTCGGCAACGACGTCAGCAAGCGGCACCTTCACCTCTTCCAGCACCAGATCATGGCTGGCGGTGGCGTACATGCCGGTCGCTTCCCACGCTTTTTCCTCGGCGATACCAGCCGCATCGAGCGGCACCAGAAGCTGGACGAGGCGCGGCGTCTCTTCCGTCGTCACGGCAAGCACGATCGCCCATTTCAGACCCGGCAGGCCGGTGACGAAGCTTTTGCGGCCATTGACCACCCAGACATCGCCCTCGATCCGCGCCGTCGTTTCCGGCAGGCCGCCATGGGCCGGCGAACCGACACCCGGCTCCGCCTGCGCATTGTTCAAAAGCGCCGGCTCCGTGCTATTGGCGGCCAGTACCTTTGCAGCAAGTGCTGCCGGCCACTTGCCACGCCGGATCGCGGCATGAACGCTGTAGTGCATAGCGAGAATGAGAGCGGTCGACGGATCGCCCTTGGCGATGGCCGTAATGACGGCATGGGCCGTTTCCATACCCTCGCCCCAGCCGCCATCCTTTTCAGCCGTGACGAGACCAAGCAGGCCTGATTTGAAAAGCGCCTCGAAATTACCGGCGGCGAATTCGCCGCTCTTGTCGTGGTCCGCAGCCGTCAGGCTGAAATCCCCGGCCAGCGCGGTTGCGATGGCGACGGGATCGGGTCGCTGCGCCAGCGCGTTTGGGACGGCGGAAAGTGCAACGCTCATGCCACCGCCCTTTCATTTGCCGTGACGAAACGATCGTCAATCCAGTCGCCGAGATCGAAGTCGTTTTCAAGGAAGCCCCATTGGTGCAGGAAGTCCTTGTAATGGCCGACGGCGCCAACAAGATCGGCATCGAGGCCGAGACCAAGATGACGGTGAACCTCAGCTCCGTTGGCAGCCAGAACCTGTTCCTCCGTCGCGCCGGCCTCGCGCGCGATGAAACGGCGCGTTTCTTCCGGATGTTGCTCCGCCCAGAGAGAGGCCCTGGCGATGGCGTCAACCAGCCGCTCCACCAGATCGGGGCGCTCATCGGCAAGCCGCCCGTCGACCGTCAGCACCCGGGGTGAACCGGAATTGATGCGTATTTTCGGATCGGCATGAAAACCGAACTCCACCACCTGCACGGCACCGATCAGGTTGGCGGCGGCAATGCCGGCCGTTCCCTTGACGAAAATCGCATCGACCTCGCCACGCAGCAGCGCGATGATTTCCTCGCCGAAGGATTGCCGGCGCTTCAGGCCGAACAGCGACGGCCCTTCTTGCGAGGCCAGCACTGAATCCTTGATGACAATATCCTTGAGCTCGACATCCTCGACCTTCAGCCCTTCCAGCGAAAGCGCCGAGACGATGCCCTTCAACGCCGTCGCGCGCATGAAATCAACGATGCCTTCCGGCCGGCGCGGCACACCGAAACGACGGCCGACGAGATCGGCAAGCGAACGGATACCGGTTTCCGGCAGGGTGATGATTGCCTGAAACTCATCCGTCCAGGTAACACCGATGAGACGCGTATTGCGCCCTTCCGAGCGGGCGCGGATGGGAGGTACATTGCCGCCGTGGCGGAACGACCATTCCAGCGTGTGGTTGAAATGGCTCTGGCGAACGGAGCGGTCAGGCGAATCGATGATGGATTTCAGCGCTATGCCGACCTCCTCGAAGGTCTGTGAAAGATAGCCGAGCTGTGCCGCCAGCCCTACGGGGGTGGGCACCGGGCAGCGTGTGTACCAGATTTCAGAAAGTGTCGTGCTCATGGCTTTGGCCTCGATGAAAACGATGGCACCGGAAAGCGATGCTGCGGCGCCTGTCGACTGAAGGGACATCCCGGCCCGCACCAAAGGGCGAGCCGGGTTTGGCGAGACGATCAGGATGCGGCGATATGCGCGAAAGCGAGGCTTCCCGCCACGCCTTCTGCGCCGATGGTGTGATCGGAAATGCGCTTGTTGAAGATGGTAATCTCAGGTGCCGCGACGATGTCGATGGCCGGCACGTCTTCAACCAGGATCTGCTGGATTTCCTTCCATTGCGCGACGCGCTTGTCCGGATCAATCTCGATGGCGGCGGCTTCGAGAAGCGCATCCACCTTGGGATTGCTGTAAGCCGCGCCATTGGAGAAGGGTACGCCCTTCTTGAAGTTCTTGGACCAGTAAAGCCGCTGCACGCCGACGGTCGGATCGAAGAGATTGCTCATGCCCTCATAGGCAAAATCGAAATCGCGATCCGTGTAGATGCGTTTGGTATAGGTGGCGAAATCCTGCGTCCGCACCGTCACATCCACGCCGACCTTCGCCAGCGCCTGGCGAATATAGTCCGCACCACGCGGATAGGCTTCGGTGCTCGGCACGTAATCCAGATTGAGCTTGAAACGGATGCCATCCGCGCCGCGCTTGTATCCGGCCTCATCCAGCAGCGCTTCCGCCGCCTTAAGATCGATCGGATAGGTCTTCAGATCATCCACGAACCATTTCGTCAGCTTCGGATTGATCGGGCCGGTGATCGTCGCGCCATAACCGTAATTGACCGTGTTGAAGATGACGTTGCGGTCAATCACATGCGCGAAGGCGCGGCGAACGCGCACGTCCTTGAACACGTCCTTTTCGAGGTTGAATTCCACGCGGCTGATCGAGTTGGTATATTGATAGCCATTGGTCTCGAAGCCGAGGCTCGGCAGTTCCTTCAGCCGGTCGAGATCGCTATAGGCGACCGGCGTGCTGGGGGCGAGATCGATCTCGCCGGTTTCTATGGCAATCGCGCGGGCAGAAGCGTCAGGAATGAAGCGGACGATGAGCTTGTCGAGATAGGGACGCGGCGCATCCCAATAGTCAGCATTGCGCTCGAAAACGATATGGCTGCCGCGCACCCACTCCTTGAACTTGAAGGGTCCGGTGCCGACGGGCGCGAGATTGACCGGATTTTCGGTAACCTTCGTACCCTCATAAAGATGTTTCGGCACGATTGGCGTTTCAGCGGCGGCAAGCGCCGTGATCAGATAGGGCGCGGGTTTGGAAAGAACCAGAACCGCCGTCAGCTCGTCCGGCGTCTCGACAGCAGTGAGGTTCAGGAATGTATTGCGGCCGCGCGGATGCACTTCCTTGATGGTGTTTATGGAGAATGCCACATCGGCGGAAGTGAAGGGCTTGCCGTCATGCCATTTCACGCCGGGCCTCAGCTTGAAGGTATAACGAAGGCCATCTGCGCTCACGTCCCATGATTTGGCCAGCAGCGGTTTGGGATTGAGATCGAAACCATAGGTCAGCAGCCCTTCGGTGACCTTGGGCGATATATAGACGGAATTATAGGCCGTGTGCGCGATCGTCGTCAGCACCGGCGGCTCTGACGAGATCAGCAGCGTGGCCGTACCGCCACGGGCCGGCTCTGCAGCCTCTAGCTTCAGCCCCGGCAACGACACCATGCCAAGCGCCACCGACGCCAGCAGAAATCCACGCCGCGTCGTCTGGTTGAAAACAGTCATGCGATACCCTCTCCTTGATTGAACCGGCGAAAAACCGGCAAAACTCAACAGTTGCGCTTAGGAAGAAGTTTGTTCCGCAGACGAGAGCGAGCTTGGCATGAAGAACCAGTCGTTCTCATAAATAGGAATTATCTTTTCTTTATTGCGCTTATTTTCGTAAATTTCAGAAAATAATTCTATTACTCTTTGACAAATTCCATAAAATTAGTCAACTAATACCAACGCCCCAGCGGGGCCGATTTCCTGATTTCACGCTTACGGACTGGAGCCGATGTCGAATTCGAAAAGGATTTTATCGCAGGCGAGGCGGGTGGCCATTCAGGCCATTCCGACGGTTCTCGGTATCGTCATCCTGAACTTTTTCCTGCTGCAGCTGGCGCCGGGCGATGCCGCCGATGTGCTGGCCGCGGAAGCGGGTTCGGCGACGGTCGAGACCATGGCGGAAATCCGCAATCGTTTCGGACTGGACCTGCCGGTTCTGCACCAGCTGATGAATTATCTCGGCAATCTCGCGCAGTTCAGCCTCGGCTTTTCGCCCCGTTACGGTATGCCGGTTGCTGCTCTCATCGGCCAGCGACTGCCCGGCACGCTTGCGTTGATGGGAGCAGCGCTTGGCATAGCAATTTTCGTCGGCGTGTTCCTCGGCTCCATCATGGCGCTTTTCTCAGGCAAGCTGCCGGACCGGATCATTTCCATCGGCTCGCTGATCTTTTATTCCGTGCCGGGCTTCTGGATCGGCCTGATGCTGATCCTGACCTTTTCGGTGAAGCTCGGCTGGCTTCCCTCGGGCGGCGACAGCACCATCGGCAGCAGCCTCACCGGCTTTTCCGCCCTGCTGGACCGGTTACGTTACATCGTTCTTCCCGCCCTTTCGCTGGCGCTTTATTTTCTGGCGATCTATGCCCGCCTCACCCGCGCGGCGATGCTGGAAGTGAAGTCGCAGGATTATGTGCGCACGGCCCGCGCCAAGGGCGTTTCGCCGATCAGGCTCACCACACGCCATATCCTGCGCAACGCGCTCATCCCCATCACCACCATGGCCGGCATGCACATTGGCGGCCTGCTCGGCGGCGCTGTCGTGGTTGAAACCGTCTTCAGCTGGCCCGGCCTTGGCCGTCTAGCTTTCGAAGCCGTCATGGCGCGCGATTTCAGCGTGCTGCTCGGCATTCTGCTCCTCTCTTCCCTCGTCGTCATCATCGTCAATGCGGCCGTGGACCTGTTGCAGGCATGGCTTGATCCCCGCATCGGAGAAAGCCGATGAATTCCTCCCATACGTCAGCGGTTCTCGACACGGCCGAACTCGGCACTGAAGAGACCAATCCCAAACCGAAAAAGCCGGAAGAAAAGGTCTGGCCCTATATCCACGCACCGGATGCGCTTTCGGCCCGCTCCGTCTCCGTGCCGCGGCGCGGCCTGCGGCGGGAACTGAAGATTTTCCTCACCAATCCCAACGCCATCGTCGGCCTGCTGTTTCTCGCCACCGTCATCATCACCGCACTGATCGCCCCCTTGATCTATCCCGGTGATCCCTTGGAAATGGTGGCCCGCCCGTTCCTCTGGCCCGGCCAGAATGCCGCCTATCCGCTCGGCACCGATTCCATGGGCCGGGATGTTCTGGCCGGGATCGTGCATGGCGCGCGTATCTCGCTCACCGTCGGCGTCGTGGCGACGCTGATCGGGCTCACCATCGGCATCGCCGTCGGCGCCTTCGCCGGTTATTTCGGTGGCGTCATCGACGATATTCTCGTGAAGCTGATCGAAATCTTCCAGACCCTGCCGAACTTCGTGCTGCTCGTCGTGCTCGTCGCCATCGCCCAGCCCTCCGTCACCACGGTCACATCGGCTATCGGCATCATCACATGGCCGCTGGTGGCACGCCTTACCCGCGCGGAATTCCGCGCCATCCGCGAAAAGGACTATGTGCTCGCCGCCCGCAGCCTCGGTTACGGCCATGCGCGGATCGTCTTTCAGGAAATCCTGCCCAACGCGCTGCCGCCTATTATCGTCACTTCCTCCGTCATGGTGGCGGGTGCAATCCTCATGGAAGCAGCCCTTTCCTTCATGGGGCTTGGCGATCCCAACCGCGTCTCCTGGGGATCGATGATCGGGTCCGGCCGCGATGTCATCCGCACCGCCTGGTACCTGACCGCCCTTCCCGGCCTTGCCATCGTCTTCACCGTCATTTCGCTGAACCTCATCAGCGACGGTCTCAACGATGCGCTCAACCCCCGCTTTTCGGAGGAACGCCGATGAGCAAACTGATTGAAGTCCATGATCTGTCCGTCAGCTTCGGCTCGGCCCAGCCTGTCAAAGGCGTCAGTTTCGATGTCAGCCCGGGCGAGATGCTGGCAATCGTCGGCGAAAGCGGCTCCGGTAAATCCCTGACAGCGCTCGGCCTGATCGGCCTCCTGCCATCACACGCCAAGACCGGCGGGCGGGTTCTGCTCGAAGGCCGCGAGCTGCTACCGCTTTCCGAGCGGCAATGGCGCGGCATTCGCGGCCGCGATATCGGCATGATCTTTCAGGAGCCGATGACCTCACTGAACCCGGTTTTGACGGTCGGCGAGCAGATCATCGAGGTACTGCGCATCCACGAAAAGATCGACCGGCACCAGGCGCGCAAACGCGCCATCGAGCTTCTGGAACTGGTCAATATTCCCGATGCCCGCCGCCGTGTGGATGATTATCCGCACCAGCTTTCCGGCGGCATGCGCCAGCGTGTCATGATCGCCATCGGCGTCGCCTGCAATCCGAAACTGCTGATCGCCGACGAGGCAACGACGGCGCTCGACGTGACGATACAGGCGCAAATCCTGCAACTGCTCGACAATCTGCGCCGCGATCTCAACATGGCCGTCATTCTCATCACCCACGATCTCGGCATCGTGGCGCAATGGGCGGACCGGGTGATGGTCATGTATGCCGGCCGCAAGGTGGAAGAGGGATTGCCGGAACCGGTTTTCTCCAATCCCTACCATCCCTATACGCGCGGCCTGCTTGCCGCCTCGCCGCGCGCGGAAGACGGCCAGCATTATCGCGATGGGCCGCTCATTGAAATTCCAGGCTCCATCGTTTCCGCCACGGGGGAACGCGGCTGCGCCTTCCGACCGCGCTGTCCGAGCGCCCGCGGCTTTTGCGGGCAATTCGTACCGCCGCTGAGGCAGGTTTCGGAAGGCCGTTACGCTGCCTGCCCCTTCGTTGCTCCCACATCCCAGGAGGTACCCGATGGCGCTCTTGTCAGTGCATAGCCTGTCCACCCACTATTCGGGAGGGCGCGGCACCGTGCGTGCTGTCGATGACGTCTCGCTCGATATCGAAGCGGGCGAGACCGTGGCGCTCGTGGGTGAATCCGGCTGCGGCAAATCCTCGCTCGGCAAGTCGCTGATGCGTCTGGTCGAGCCGTCTTCCGGCCGGATCACCTTCAAGGGCGCCGACGTCACGGCAATGACATCGTCCGAACTGCGCGGCATCCGTCGCCGCATCCAGATGATCTTTCAGGACCCCTTCGCCTCGCTCAACCCGCGCCAGACGGTGCGTACCATCCTGACCGGGCCGCTGAAGGTGCATGGCATCGGCGACCGGGCGCGCCAGCGGGAGATCGTCGAAGCCATCGTCACGCAGGTCGGTCTGCCAGCGGATTCGCTCGACCGTTATCCGCATGAATTTTCCGGCGGCCAGCGCCAGCGCATCGGCATTGCCCGCGCGCTGGTTCTGGAACCGGAACTGGTCGTCTGCGACGAGCCTGTCTCGGCGCTCGATCTTTCGATACAGGCGCAGATTCTCAACCTTCTGGTGGAGATGAAGAAGCGGCTTTCGCTCTCCTATCTCTTCGTTTCCCACGATCTGTCCGTGGTGCGTTATTTCTCCGATCGGGTGCTGGTCATGTATCTCGGCAAGATCGTGGAAAGCGCACCGACATCGGAACTCTGGGCCTCACCCAAACACCCCTATACCCGCGCGCTTCTCGCAGCCGTTCCCGATCCCGCGCGCCGCAAGCAGGCAGCCCCCATTTCCGGCGATCTGCCGAGCCCGCACGATCCGCCATCCGGCTGCCGGTTTCACACCCGCTGCCCGCTCGCCACCGATCTCTGTCGCGAAAAAGCGCCGGATTACACCCTCTTCGGCAAGAACCACGCCGTGGCCTGCCACCATGCCCAATAAACTGAAGGAGCAACCATAATGGTCGACTATCGCTATCTCGGACGCAGCGCGCTGAAAGTTTCACCGCTGAGCCTCGGCACGATGATGTTCGGAGGCCCGACGCCGGATGACGTGGCCTTCCGCATCATCGACAAGGCACGCGAGCAGGGCATCAACTTCATCGACACAGCTGATGTCTATCACGACGGCAAGTCGGAAGAAGTCGTCGGCCGCGGCATCAAGGCCAATCGCGATCACTGGGTTCTGGCAACGAAATTCGTCAATTCCCACACCAAGGGCCCCAACCTCGGTGGGCATTCCCGGAAGTGGGTGATCGAGACCGTCGAGAATTCGCTGCGCCGTCTCAACACCGACTATATCGATATCCTCTATTTCCACCGCGCCGTCTTCGATGCGCCGCTGGAAGAGCCGGTGCGCGCCATCGCCGATCTCATCCATGCAGGCAAGCTGCGTTACTTCGGCGTGTCGAATTTCCGCGGCTGGCGCATCGCTGAAATTTCGCATCTGGCCGACCAGCTCGGCATCGACCGGCCCGTTGCCAGCCAGCCGCTCTACAATATCGTCAACCGCACGGCGGAAGCCGAACAGCTGCCGGCCGCCAACCATTATGGCCTTGGCGTGGTGTCCTATTCACCGCTCGCACGCGGCGTGCTGACAGGCAAATATCAGCCGGGCGAACAGCCGGGCGCCGATACCCGCGTCGGCCGTGGCGACAAGCGTGTTCTGGAAACGGAATGGCGTCCGGAATCGGTCGAAATCGCCCAGAAGGTCGCGGCCCATGCCGCATCGAAGGGCGTTTCGGCGGCGGATTTTGCGCTCGCCTGGGTGCTGAACAACAAGTTCGTCACCGCCGCGATCACCGGCCCGCGCACCGAGGAGCATTGGGACGGTTACGTCCGTGCGCTCGATGTGAAGATCGATGCGGAAGATGAGGCGCTTATCGATAGCCTCGTCACGACAGGCCATCCCTCGACGCCGGGCTTCAACGATCCGAGCCACCCCGTCGAAGGCCGCGTGCCGCGCAATCTCGAACCGGCACACCGCCCGGCGCTCAAGCCGCGCGCGGTCGCCTGATCGTCCAGAAGTACAAATGCCTGCGGCGCGACCGCGCCGCAGGCCTTCACATCCGCTCAGGGAAAACCGCAATGTCCAATCCGAAACTGCAGACAACCACCACCGACAATGCCGGCGTGCCGAGCCGGGACGAGATTCTGGCCCGGGCAAAGGACATTGCGGCTATTGCGGCAAAGGATGCCGCCCGTCGCGAACGCCAGCGGGAACTTCCCTTCGACATCTTCGCCCTTATCAAGGAGGCGAAGATCGGCACGCTGCGCGTTCCCGAAGCCAAGGGCGGCCCGGGCGGCTCGATTTCGGACTACATCGAGGTGCTGATGATCCTTGGCGAAGCCGACAGCAATATTCCGCACGCACTTCGCAGCCATTTCAATTTCACCGAGAACCTCGCTCTCTCCCCCATCGAACTGGAGGACCGGCGGCATCTCGAACATGTCCTCGCCGGCAAGCTCTTCGCGGGCGCCAGCACCGAACAGGGCACCAAGCGCCCCGGCGAAATCACCACGCGTCTCAGCGCCGATGGTGAGCGTTATCGCCTTAACGGCCGCAAATGGTATGCGACCGGCACGGCCTTTGCCGATTTCGGCACCTTCAGCGCCATCGGTGACGACGGCCAGCCGATCGGCGTGCTCATTCCGCTCGATCGCGCCGGCATCACCATTCTCGACGACTGGGACAGCATGGGCCAGCGCATGACGGCAAGCGGCGGCGTCCTGCTGGAAAATGTCGAAGTGCTGCCGCATGAGCTGACGACCCGCAAGCTCGGCAGCCAGATCGGCCGCCACAGCTCGGCCATGCGGCAGCTGCACCTTGCCGCCTCCGCCGCCGGCGCCGTTCAGGGCGCGCTCAAGGACGGCGTCGATTATGTCTTGCGGCAGGCGCGCACCACGCTCCACAGCAGCGCGGAAACAGCCAATCAGGATCCCTTCGTGCAGAAGATGCTCGGGGAAATCAGCGCCGGCGCTTTCGCCGTCAAGACCCTGATACGTGAAGCGGCCAGAACGCTCGACCGCAGCGCCATCGCGTTTGCCACCGGCGACGAAGAGGCCATAGAGGCAGCCCTGCTGGAAGGCTCGCTCGCCACCGCCCGCACCCAGATCATCGCCTCGCAGCTTTCGCTGACGGTCGCCACCAATCTCTACGAACTTGGCGGCGGCTCGGCGACGTCAAGCGATCGGAATTTCGATCGCCACTGGCGCAACATCCGCACCGTCTACAACCACAACCCGCTTGCCCACAAGGCGCGTGTCATCGGTGATTATTACCTCAACGGCACCACGACGCACCTTAGGGAAGGCCGGGTATTCTGACCATGCCGGAGGTCCAGGCGGCAAAGGAGAAACAGCAATGAGAACGGAGTTTGTCGCTCCCGCCGGGAGCCGGACGGCTTTTCGCCTGCCGACACTTTCCCGGCTGCCGCCGCTGACGGCCTTGCGCGCCTTTGTCGTGGCCGCCCGCCACGCCAGCTTCTCGCGGGCGGCGGAGGAACTGCATGTATCAACCGCTGCCATCGGCCAGCAGGTCCGCATTCTCGAAACCCATCTCGGCCAGCCGCTTTTCAGCCGCCAGCGCGGAGAGTTGCTGCTGACCGATGCCGGCAGCGCACTTTATCCCGGCCTTGCGGATGCCTTCGAGACCATGATCGGCAGCCTTTCCGACCTGATGGTTTCGAACGCCAGACCGCAGCTGAAGGTTCTGGCCGAGGGCTGCTTTGCCGCCCGCTGGCTGGCACCGCGGCTGGGAAGTATCGTTCCGGCGCTGGGAGACGTCGAGCTTTCCATCGAATCCCTTGATGGTGAAACCATCGACCTCACCCATTTCGACGCCGATTGCGCGATCGTCGCTACTTCTGCGCAAATTCCGGGTTTCATCCATGAGCCACTTTTCACCGACCCGGTCAGCGCCGTCTGTGCTCCGGACTTCGCAGCCCGCCATGGGCTTGCAGGCGAACCGGAGCGATTGCGGGATCTCGGCTTTGCGATGCTGCGCGGCAATGGTCTGGACCCGGCATTCGAATGGGCAAACTGGCTTCGCGCCTGCCGCATTCCACTCCGGATTTCGGCGACGGGTCCCCGTTTTTCACGCCAGACCGCACTGATAGAAGCGATCTCATCCGGCCACGGCATCGGTCTTGTGCGTCACTCGCTGATTTCCGAAGACCTGAAAACCGGGCGCCTGATCGCCCCCTTCGGCGCGCCGCAGCCGACCGCCAGCCGTTATCACCTGTTGACCAGTCCTGACAGGCGGCGGCTGCCGGAGGTTGCATCTCTACTCGCTTTGTTGCGCGAGGATATGCGCTCTCTTGAGGCCGCCGCCTGAACACGCCCGTCCCACCTCAGGCGCGTTCCCTTTGCAACTCTCTGGCCGCGTAAATGTTCTCCGGTCGGGGCAGGCCATAGTGGTCACGCAGCGTATCACCCTCATATTCCTCGCGGAACAGACCACGCCGTTTCAGGATCGGAACCACCTCGTCCACGAAGATATCGACCCCGCCGTTCAGCCAGGGCGGCATGATGTTGAAGCCGTCGGCCGCGCCCTCACGGAACCAGGTTTCTATCCAATCCGCCACCTGTTCCGGCGTTCCGGAAATCACCTTGTGCCCCCGTCCGCCGGCAAGCCGGTGCAGCAATTGCCGGATCGTCGGGTTCTCCCTGTCGATGACGTCGAGAACCAGTTGATGGCGGCTGCTATCCGCCTGCGCCCGCGTCGCCTCGACTGCCTCTTTCGGCAAAGGCTTGTCGAGATCGGCGGATGAGAGATCGATGCCGGTGATGCGCTGCAATTGCTTGAGCGAAAAGGCCGGCTGGATGAGATCGTTGAACGAAGCCTCCAGCTTGCGCGCCTCCTCTTCCGTGGAGGCGATGAAGGGGCTGATGCCCGGCAGGATTTTCACATGGGCGGGGTTACGCCCGGTGGCTGCAACCCGCCGCTTGATATCGGAGTAAAAAGACCGCGCACTCTCCAGAGTCTGATGCGCGGTAAAGATCGCTTCGGCATAATGGGCGGCAAAGCCGCGCCCTTCCTCCGAAGAGCCGGCCTGCACGTAAACCGGCCGTCCCTGCGGTGAACGGGGCACGTTCAGCGCGCCGCGCACCCGGTAAAATTCGCCGTCGTGATTGGCGGGATGGATGCGGTCGGTCTCGGCAAACAGACCGCTCTCCTTGTCTGCGACGATGGCGTCATCTTCCCAGCTATCCCAGAGCTTCGTTACCACGTCGACAAATTCAATGGCCTGACGGTATCGATCGGCATGCGGCGGGTGCTTCTGGAGGTTAAAGTTACCGGCCGCAGCATCGGCCGAAGTCGTCACGATGTTCCAGCCCACGCGGCCGCCGCTGATATGATCGACCGAAGCGAACAGCCGGGCGAGATTATACGGCTCATAATAGGTAGTGGACGCCGTGGCGATGAAGCCGATTTTTTCCGTGACGGCGGCGAGAGCCGAAAGCATGGTGATAGGCTCCAGCCGGTGGCGGGCGGCATAGCGGATATTGGCGTCCAGCACCGGCGCATCGGCAAAGAAGATGGCGTCCAGCTTTGCTGCCTCGGCCTTGCGGGCAATATCCTGATAGAGCTTTATGTCGGTGACGCGGTGGGGCTCCGAGTCCGGATGCCGCCAGGCCGCCTCATGATGTCCGCCCGGATAGATGAACGCATTGAGAACCAGCTTTTCGGATTTTCTGCTCATGGAAATGACCTCTTCTTCGCTCTACGAACCGAAAGGTGAGGAGGCTCACGCCTCCTTCGTCACCCAGGCCTTGGCGAGATTGCCGCTCAGCCCCTCCGCCCCGGTCGCATAATCCTTGATGCGAACGCTGCCGACGACCGGCTGGATGGGTGAGACCAGATTGATGACGGGAAGATCCTTGGCGACAACGGCCTGAAATTCCTTGAAGAAGGCGGCGCGCTTCTCGATGTCAGGATCCACCGCCGCCGCTTCCAGCAATCGGTCGACTTCCGGATTGGCGTAATGGCTGGCATTCGAGAACGGCAGGCCGATCTTGAAATTCTTGCTCCAGTAGACACGCTGCACGCCGGCCGTCGGATCGAAGGTATTGGAGAGGGATTCCACCGAAAGATCCCAGGCGCGGTCGGTATAAACGACCTTCACATAGGTGCCGAAATCGAACTTCTGGATATCCGCCTCGATGCCAATCTTCGACAGCGCCTGCGCGATGAAATCCGAATAGGTCTGCGGATTGAACGGGTTGGTGGTGACCCTGAGCTTGAAGCGCTTGCCGCCGTCCTTGCGCGGAAAGCCTGCCTCATCCAGCAGTTTTTCCGCCAGCGCGATATCGAATTTGGCAAAACCGATATCGGGATTGTGGAACTTCGCAAGGCCGGGGCTGATCGGCGTCGGCGACGGCACGGCATAACCGTAAAGCACGGTATCGATGAGCGCCGGAACATCAATGGCATGGGCAATCGCCTGCCTGACCTTCAATTCCTTCAGATATTCGTTCTCAAGATTGATCACCAGCTGGTTCTGCTGGCCGGCATAGGCATAGATGCGGTCATCCACTTTCAGCGTCGGGATGGATTTCAGCCGTTCCAGATCGGCAAGAGCCACCGGGTTGGGGCCAATGTCGCCTTCCCCGGTTTCCAGCGCCGCCGCGCGCGCGCCCGCATCATTGATGAGGCGGATGATGACGCGGTCGAGATAAGGGCGCGGCGTATCCCAGTAATCGGCATTTTTCTCCAGCAGAATATGGCTGCCCGGCACCCATTCCTTCAGCACGAAGGGACCGCTGCCGATGATTTGCGCCGGCTTCGGATTATCAGTCGGTTTGAAGGTCTCGAAGATGTGCTTCGGCACAACAGGCGATTCCGAGGAGGCGAGCGCCGTGATCAGACCCGGCGCCGGCTTGGAAAGTTTCACCTTCGCAACAAGCGGATCGGAGGTATCGACGCTCTCGACATTTGCGAAAGTCGCCCGGCCACGCGGATGGGCCTCCTTCAGCCGCAGGATGGAAAATGCCACATCCGCCGATGTCACCGGTTTGCCATCATGGAATTTCGCCTTTGGCTGCAGGTGAAAGACATATTCCAGCCCGTCGGCCGAAACGCTCCATTCCCTGGCAAGGCTCGGCTTGGGCGAAAGCTCGTAGTCATAGGTCAGAAGCCCGTCATAGATCTTCGAGCCGATGAATTGCGGGCCGCCCGCGCTCGTATTGATGGCCACAAGCTGGGTCGGCTCGGGAAAATAAACAATCTTGAGTGTGCCGCCCGAAACCGGCTCTTCGGCGGCGGCAAAAGAACCGCCCGGAAGCGCCACGAATGCGCCGGCGGCAAGTGCAATTTTATGAAACTGGCGTCGGGAAAAGGTCATGTCTGTCTCCGAAAAAATCCGATATGCGAGGTGCGGCAGCTTAATGCAGCTGCGGGAACCCGTGGCGCTCGGCGAGGATTTGCAAAATACGTTTGGTGTCCTGAATGAAGTGCGTGTCGCCCCTTGTGGTCGCGTCACCGGGTGCATCGCCAGCAAAGATGAGCAGCGGCAGCGACTGGTTTTCCTCCCCCACGGCGGCGATGACCGCCTCGCGCGGGCGCTGAAAACCGACTCGGTGAATATCGATGCCGGCGGCAAGATCCGGAAAGGCGGCAAGCAGGCCTTCGATCTGGTTACAATGCGGGCAGACGAAGCGGACACCGGGGTGCTTTGGGTCCTCAAAACCGGGGGCGATCAAAAAAAGCGTATCCTTGGCCATGGCATCCATCATTTGCGGTGAGATTTCCAGCGCACAGTGCAGGCGGCCAAAGCGTGGGTCCAGAAAGCAATTCTTGCTTTGAAACGAAGAATTCCTTTGCGCTAAATTATTGATGAAACTTATTTTTTCGAAATTTCCACTGGTGACATCGCCGTTTCGGCCGACATGTTTCATGCGCAAAGTTTTTCTCGAAAACGGGCGTGCCGCGCGAAGGCGCAAAAAGGATGGAGGGCGAATTTCGACAATAAAAAACCCGGCAGAATTGCCGGGTTAATGTTGATGATCGCAGACCCCCTCTTCCGTCATGCCGGGCTTGACCCGGCATCCAGCCACGGCGCATCTGTGCCGTTAAGAAACTCTCTCGCGATCAAGGACTTGAGTGCGCTGGATCCCGGATCCAGTCCGGGGTGACGGAGTTTGGATGAAAACGCTCACTCCTTCTTCCAGGCCGTCGCCAGATCCCCATAGGCGATGTCGATGGTCGTCACGAGGGACTGCAGACTGGTGTTGCGTAAAATGACTGTCGGCAGGGCGACGATCGAGAAATTTGGCAGATCGTCCCCGGTGATTTTCTGGATGTCGTGGAACTGCCCGGCCCGCTTCGTTTCATCCACCTCGATGGCAGCGGCACGGAAGAGATCATCCACCTTGGGGTTGTTGTAGTGGGCGGCGTTGACATAGGGAGCGGGGTTCTTGATGCCGTCGGACCAGTAGAGGCGCTGCACGCCCGCCGTCGGATCGAACAGCCGGCTGATGCCGTTCACCGTCAGGTCAAAACCGCGCTCCGTATAAACGCGCTTGATGAAGGTGGCGAGATCGCCTTCGACGATATCCACCTTCACGCCCAGTTTGCCGAAGGATGAACGCAGATATTCGGAGGTCTTGCGGAAGACGTCTGACGGCAGGAAGGCAAGCCGCAGCGAAAAGCGGGTGCCATCCGCGCCCTTCGGATAACCGGCCTTGTCCAGCAACTCATTCGCTTTGGCGAGATCAAAGGGATAGGTGAAGGGCTTTTCGTCATTATAGGCAGTGAAGACCGCCGGGATGTTTGAACCGGCTGGTTTGGCCGTACCGAAAAAGATGGCATCGTTGATGAAATCGCGATCAACGGCATGGGCCAGTGCCTGCCGGACTTCCTTCTTCGCGAGGATCGGGTTCTCCAGATTGAACTCGAATATGGCGGCGTTGTTGAGATAGGCGTCGGTATAGACCTCCACCGCAAGTTTCGGATTCTGCCGCAACCGCTCCAGATCGCTGTAGGAGACATCGGCGGTGTAATCCGCCTCACCGGTTTCGACCGAAATGGTGGTGGAGGCCGCATCGGCGACGAAGCGCGCCACGAAACCGTCGAGATAGGGCAGATCGGCCTGCCAGTAATTCGGGTTCTTCTTCAGCTTCACATAGCTGCCGCGTTTCCATTCCTCAAACACGAAGGGGCCGGTGCCGACAGGCGCGTTGCCGTTCGGGCTCTCATTGTATTTTTCCGAGGTATAGGCATGAGCCGGCAGAATGGGCGTTTCGCCGCCCGTCAGCGCCCTCAAGAGATAGGGTGCGGGTTTGGAAAGCACCACCACGGCCGTCAGTGGATCGGGCGTTTCGATATCGGCAACATTGGCAAAGGTGATGCGTCCGCGCGGGCCAACCTTCTTGAAGGCCAGCAGGGAAAATTTGACGTCCTGCGACGTGAAATCCTTGCCATCATGCCATTTGACGCCCTTGCGCAGCTTGAAAGTGTAGCGCAGCCCATCGGCTGATGTTTCCCAGCTTTCGGCCAGAACCGGATGCGGTTTGAACTCGCTGTCGAACCGTACCAGTCCTTCGAGGATTTTCGTGGAGATGGCACGGGTTCGTGTGTTGGAATCGGAAAGCGGCACCAGCGTCGTCGGCTCGCCAAGGCCCGCAAGGGTAACGATCCCGCCTTTCTTCGGCGTTTCCGCCGCCAGCACCGGCAAGGACGGCAGCAGCATGGCCCCGGCAAGGGCAGCACTCAGAAGCAATGTCTTACGTCTTGTAATATCCATGGATGTTTCCTCTTGCAGACTTGTTTTTAAAATTTACAGGCAGCCTTCAGCCGGGTCTCCACCAGCCGGGCAAACAAGGTGGCGCCGACGGGCAGGATGTCGTCGTCAACGATGAAACCGGGATTATGGGCGGGCACGGTGCCGGAATGACCGAGGGTGAAAAATGCGCCGGGTGCGTGTTTCAGGAGATCGGCGAAATCCTCGCTGCCCATGAAGCGGCCAGGCTCCGTGGAAACGCGCTCGTCTCCCAAAACCTCGCGCGCCACGCCAGCGACGATATCCACCGATGCATCATCATTGGTCAGGACCGAGAATATGTCGCGAATATCCACCTCGGCGGTGGGGCCATGGGCGGCAGCAACGTGATCCGAGATGGTGCGGATGCGCTGCCTTATGGTTTCGCGCACGCTGTCGGAGAAGGCCCGCACAGTCCCGGCAATCGCGGCCGTTTCGGGAATGACGTTATAGGCTGATCCCGCCTCGATACGCGTGATCGACAACACGGCGGGATCGGTCGGCGACACATTTCGGCTGACAATGGTCTGCAGCGCCTGGATAAGCTCACCCGTCGCCGGCACCGGATCGCGAGAGACATCGGGATGTGCCGCGTGAGCGCCCCTGCCCTTCAACCGGATATCGAAGAAATCCGCTCCTGCCAGAATGGTGCCCGGCGAAACCTTCAGGTGATTGGGCGCGGCATGGGTGGAATTGTGCAGCCCGTAAATCTCGTCAACGGGAAAATCCTTGAACAGCCCGTCGGCAATCATGGCGCGTGCGCCGCCCAGCCCTTCCTCGGCCGGCTGGAAAATGAACACCACCGTACCGGCAAAATCCCGGGTTTCCGCCAGATAGCGGGCGGTGCCGAGCAGGATGGTGGTGTGCACATCATGCCCGCAGCCGTGGAACTTTCCGGGATAGACGGACGCATAGGGCAGACCGGTTTCCTCCGGCATCGGCAGGGCATCCATATCCGCGCGGAGCCCGATGGAGCGGTTGCCCGCATGACGGCCGCGCAGCACACCGACCACGCCGGTCTTGCCATAACCGCGATAGACCTCGATGCCCCAGGAAGCGAGCTTTTCAGCGACGATGCCGGACGTGCGCACCTCCTCGAAACCGATTTCGGGATGCTGGTGCAGATCGTGGCGGATGGAGACAAGTTCGGGAACATAGGTCCCGATCCGATCAAGGATTTTAGGAGCAGGCGTTTTGATGGGATCGACGGCGATATTCACGGTATCTCCTCAGGGCAAAAAATATCGTTTTCGCAATCGGGCGATTGCGAAGGGTTGGCTTCGGATATGGAAAATCAGGGCTGGAAAGACGTCAGAGCCTCAGGCCAGCCTCCTTCATCAAGGGCAGAATGCGCTCGGCGAAATAGTCGAGGTCTTCGCGGAAATCGTAGAAATTGAGCTGAACGCCGTCGATCCCTGCCTTTTTAAGACCGACAAGCTGCTCGACCACCTGCTCGGGCGAACCGATGATTTCGATATTACCGCCGAGATTGCGCCCCTGCTTGTGGCGCGCATCGCCGCGTCCGCGCCAGGCATGCGCGTCGCTATCATAATTATTGGTGGCGAAGGCGCGGGTGCCGGGCTGCGGTTTTCCGGCCTCGATGGCATCGGCATAGGCTATCGCTTCCTTCTCGGTGTCGCGGCTGACGATGATCGGATTGATGATCGTCTTCACCTGCCGGCCATAGGCTTTGGCGCGGTTCTTGACGGTGGCGACATGATCGGGAAGCGTTTCGAGCGCACTGTCTATATGCGCACCACCTGGCGAGGTGACGAAAACCAGATCGGAATGACGGGCGGCGAAATCGATACCGGCGGGCGAACCGGTCGCCGTCACCAGCGACGGGCGGCCGAAGGCGGGCTTCGGCGTGATCCAGCCATTGTTGATCGCCCAGGGATTGAGCTTGCCTTCATAGGAGAAGTTTTCGGTTTCGCCCCACAGGCGATGAAGCACATCGAACAATTCTCCGGCCATATCGTAACGCTTGTCATGGTCGATGCGCTGCCAGCCGAACATTTCATGCTCAACGGCGCGGTGGCCGGTGACGATGTTGATGCCCCATCGTCCTCTAGCAATGTGATCCAGCGTCGCGCCATATTTGGCGAGATGCAGCGGATGCAGAGGCCCATAGAGCACATGGATGGTGGAGATCAGCAAAATGCTCTTCGTGACCGCCGCCATGGCGCCGAGCGCAATGAAGCTGTCGAGCGAGGATTCGCCGTCATAACCACCCTTGGGCAGCCATTGCGTTCGGCTGAAAGCAATCTCGAAACCAAGCTCTTCCGCACGCTTCACCAGTTCGACGTTGTAATCGAAGGTCCAGCTGTTGCTGGTCGGCAGGCTGGAAAAATTGATGTCCTGCAGATTGAGGAACAGGCCCAGCATCAGCGGCTGCTTTACCGCGCGGCTGAGCGGGCTGTCCTCGAAATCGGCCGGGCTTTTCAGTTCAAGACTTTTCAGCTCGGGACCTTCGGGCAATGGAACAGTCAGCGCCATGTCTTTTCTCCCTCGGAATTTTCGCCCTGCGGGGCGGTCGCCGCCAGCCGGGCGCGCAGATAATCTTCGACGCCACGGGGCAGTTGGCCCGTAATCTGATGGGTGGTATCGGTGACAGATGCCGCGAGACCTTCGCGGATGAGTTCTCCGAATTCACCGATCGCCGTCTGTTCAAACGCACCGAGATGGGGCGGAAGGGCCGGGGCGGCATGATGGGAAATCCCGACAGGGCGATGCAGGATACGCGCCGCGATGCGGGCGATTTCCAGCGCCGTCAGGGCTTCGCCGCCAGTCAGCACAAAAGTACCGGAAACCGGCGCGCTTGATGTCAGGGCGTGAACGGCGACATCGGCAATATCATCGGCATCAATGAAGGAGACGGCCGCATCGCCAAAGCGGGCGGGCACATCCTCCCCCTTGCGCAGCGCGGCGACAACGGGCTCCAGCGCAACCTGCATCCAGGCGTTCGGCCGCAGCACCGCATGCGCGATGCCGCTTGCGGCCAGATGCTGTTCCACCTCTGCATGGGCCGCCCCCGAAATGGAGCGTGCGGCATTTTTAATGGTCCAGTCGGAACCGGATATTTTCACGATCCGCGACACACCGGCGGAAAGAGCGGCATCGATGACCGCCTTCTGGTCCGCCGCCAGCGTCTCTCCGATGGGGGAAAGCAGGAACAACCGGTCTATTCCCCGCGCAGCTTCTTTCAGGCTGGCAGGATCGGAAAAATTGCCTTCCGAAATATCGACCCTGTCGCCCCAGAGCTTCAGCGCATCTTCTCGCCGGCGGGTCAGCACGCGAACCTCTGCGTGATTTTGCAAAAGACGGCTGACGACCCGTTGCCCGAGCTTGCCGGTTGCACCTGTCACAAGAATGGTGGATGCCATGGCTCCCTCACTTTCCGGCGCTGTGTTGCGTGGCGTCTTGCAGTAAAGAAAGGGCGCGTGGATCAGCCCATTCCTGCACGTCGAAATCTTCGGGGATGAATTTCCATTCCAGCAGGAAATCCTTGAAGTGGCTGAGCGCATCCAGCTCGGTCGGATCGAGATCGAGCCTCAGATTGCGATGCACATCCGCCCCATTCGCAGCCAGAACCGCCTCCTCGCTGACGCCGATCTCGCGGGCGATGAAACGCACGGCTTCGGCCGGATTGTGATTTGCCCATTGGGCGACACGCTGAACCGTAGCCACCAGTTCCGCCACCAGATCGGGCCGCTCATCGGCAAAGGTGGCGTCCACCGTTAAGGGACGCGGGGTGCCGTTGTTGATGCGGATTTTCGGATCGGGGTGAAACCCCGTCGACACCACGACCTGCGCGCCGATGAGATTGGCGACGGTGACGCCTTCCGCTCCCTTGACGAAAAACGCGTCGATCTGGCCCCGGTGCAGCGCTGCAATTTCTTCGCCATAGGGAAGCCGCCGGCGCAGACCGTGAAACCGCTCATCCGCTGGGCCGAGCAACACCGGTTCTTTAGCCGTGAGATCGACAAGCTCGACCTCCGCGACGGAGAGACCCGAGACCGTCAGCGCCGACACGATGCCCTTGAGCGATGTGGCGCGCTGGAAATCGATGGTTTCGTTCGGGCGCTTCGGCAAACCGATGCGCCGCCCCTTCAGGTCGCTGCCCTTGCTTATCCCGCTTGCGGGCAAGGCAATGACGGCCTGGAACTCATCGGTTCTCGTCAGCCCCACCAGCCGGGTTTTCCGGCCACCGGATTTCGCCCAGATCGGCGGGATATTGCCGCCCTGACGGAAGGACCAGTCCAGACGATGGTCGAAATGGCTCTGGCGAATGGCCGGGTCGGCCGCATCACGAATGGAGGAAACGGAGATGCCATGGGTGGCGAAACTTTCCTCAATCCAGCCGAGTTGCGCCGCGATGGAAAGCGGGGTGGGCGCCGGGCAGCGTGTATACCACACGGTTACGGGTTGGGTTACCTGGCGAAGGGCGGCATCAGCCATGGCGTTCGTCCTCGAAATTGCGATCTGAACGGCACGCTACACGTCATGAAATATTTTCTATAGATAAAGTGTACTATTTCAGGTGCGATTGAGGAAATTCGTTTCCATCTTGTCACGTCTTCACCGGGATGACGGAATATCCTTTCGATGGCGGCCGGATTTCGGGTCGGATTATCGCCCGGACTCTATCCGCTCTTTAAGTCCACTGCAGCTTGGCTGCCGCTACTGATGAAAGTTTTTCTTCTCCGAGCAGCAAGGATTTTTAACTCGCGGCCCGAACCCCGGCTGTTACGCTTTCATGCAATTGCACCGGCCAAGGCCGGAAATCCCAGCAGACCGAGAAGAAAAAGTAAAAGCATGAGCAAGACCAAACGCCGGCTCAATCTCAATGTCGGCATCAACACGACCGGATACCTCGCCAACGCCTGGAAATACCGGAGCGGAGATCGGCACGACATCAACGAGATCGGATATTACCGGCGGCTGACGGAACTGGCCCACAAGGGCCGTTTTGACGCCGTTTTCCTTTCCGACCATCCCGCATTGCTGACCGACCCGGCAAGCCGGCCGTTTCACACCATCGATCCGCTCATTCTCTCCACATCACTTGCCGCGCAGGTGCCGGATATCGGCTTTGTGGCAACGATATCCTCCACCTATAACTCGCCCTATAACTTTGCCAGACGGACCCAATCCATCGATCTCGTCACCGGCGGACGGCTGATCGTCAATATCGTCTCCTCCTTCAATCCCAATGTCGCCGCCAATTTCGGCAACGACCCGCTGCCGCCGCGCAACGAGAGATATGCCAAGGCCACCGAATTTCTCGATGTCGCGAAAAAACTCTGGTCGAGTTGGGATCCGCGCCGCGAAGGCGAGGTGCCAGAAGAGCGTTTCTGGGATGCGGCGACGGCCGAAACCATCGATCACGAGGGGCAATATTTCCATGTAAAAGGGCCGCTCAATGTTCCGCGCGGACCACAGGGGCATCCCGTCATCGCGCAGGCCGGCGCCTCCGAAGGTGGCATCGATCTCGCCGCACGCCATGGCGAGATCATCTATTGCAACATATTGTCCCGGCCGGCGGGCCAGGCCTTCGGCAAAAAGGTCCGCGACCGCGCTGCCTCCCTCGGCCGCGATCCCTCCGGCATCCGCATCGTTCCCGGCCTCGTTGTCATTCTCGGCGAGACCCGGGAGGAAGCGTTGCGCAAACACGAGCTATACAGTGGAGCCGGTTCGGAAGACGGGCTGCTGGCGCGTTTCGCCAGGGAAAACGGCATTGATCCCCGCGATTTTGATCCCGATGCAAAGCTCGATGCAGAGCGTTTCATCCCGGACCAGAACCGGCAGTGGGCGGTGGGCATGGGGCTTGGCCTTTCCGACCTTTTGACCCACGAAAAGCTCACAGCCCGCGAGGCCGTACGCCGTTCGGAGGGACACCACCGGTTGCTACTCGGCACGCCAGAAGATGTGGCGGATGGCATTATCGATCTCTGGCAGGATGGCACGGTGGACGGCTACACCCTGCAGCCGCCGCGCGCGCCAGACGATATTGCTGAATTTGTCGAAAAGGTCGTGCCAGTGCTGCAGGATCGCGGTGTTTACCCGCGCGAATACGAAGGCGCGACAATACGCGACCGCTATGGCCTGCCCTATCCCGACTGAATAGGATGTGGCGCAGGTAAAGCGCCACACGTCCATCTATCGCCGCTTCCCGCTGGAAGCGGGAGTGGCGGGAACGGGAAATATTATTGGCCGGTCACCACTTTCAAAACGGGCCGCCCGCCGGAAAGCTGCGGCAGGACGGAAGCGAAATCCGTGACGATCTGGCGATAATCTTCCGGCTGGAACTCATAGGGTAGTTCAAGACGGAACTCCGAGACGAGCGGCAGAACGGGATCGCGCGACAGTTTCTCCAGAATTTCGTCCGTCGTCCCAACGATATCGGGCAGGAAAAGCGTGCGGCGCGCGCCATGCGCCGTGGTCGTACGCTTGTCGCGCTCGGCGGCGAATTCCTCGTAACGGCGGCGGGTCGCGGGGCTGGCGCTATCCGTCGGCAGGATCACGCGCCCGAGAGCAACACGCGGTTGACGCTCATGCGCCCATTCCTGCCGGAAGCGGGCAACGAGAGCAGCCTGCGCAATCAGAAAATCATCGGTATTTTCACCGCTGACGATATTGCCCGTCAGAAGATTGAACCCTGCCTTGCCCGCCCAGCGGGCGGAATTCTGAGATCCGCCGCCATACCATAACCGATCCGACAACCCTTCGGCGACGGGCCGCAGGCGCGGCACCTGCGCACCGGCCGCATTGCCCGCTTCCGTCTCGCTGGACAGCGGTTCCGATCTCAGAGCCCTCGCCAGCTTTTCGGCGCGGGCATGGCTGTAATCCGCATCGGGAACCGTATCGACATAATCCGAAATGAGATGGGCGAAAGGCGGCGCGCCCACGGAAACCCCGACATTCAGCCGCCCACGCGACAACACATCCACGGTGGCCAGATCTTCCGCCAGCCTGAAGGGATTTTCGTAACCAAGCTGAATGACGGCGG
Source organism: Agrobacterium tumefaciens str. B6 (assembly GCF_001541315.1). Taxonomy (GTDB): domain Bacteria; phylum Pseudomonadota; class Alphaproteobacteria; order Rhizobiales; family Rhizobiaceae; genus Agrobacterium; species Agrobacterium radiobacter. Next base: position 372,366 of record NZ_LMVK01000023.1, read on the forward strand.
TGCCTAATCCGATCCGCTTAGTGCGCTGCGATGCCGCTGCAAGAAAAGTGGCCGCCGAGGAAACGCCCCGTTCCAGGTGGCGCTGGCGAACCCAGGCGCTGTGATACCCCAGCGCCTCCCCGGCCTCGAAAAGCTGCAGGGTTTCTTCCAGCCCCTGCGCCGGATCGTCGTCCTGATAATTGCCGGGAACGAGAAAAGCGAAGTGGGAGATATGGGAAAGGGGCATGGTTGTGCATCCGGAAACGAGTGTTGAAGCTCAGCGGCGCAGATGCAGCCATCCTTGTTGCGGGACAGCCGTTCAATGCGGCGCATGCTCACGCAGAATGCATGATGACAGGCACGGCTGGCACGGCATGTTCGTTTATAGTCCCGGTAATTGTTGAAAGATCATTGCGCGATTCAATAGTCTACTAAAATTATGGATTAATTCGGTGGGCATAGGCCGCGCCCACGCGTCCCGTCAGATTTTCTTCTGCGAAGAGATAAAATCTCCCGCACCGCCCTCTCACACCGAAGACCTGTGCAACACCATGCGCAAATAGCCTTGATTTCCTGCGCCAACATGTAATACAGATTATCATACATGTTGACAAATAGCGCATACATGTATGACATTGCAGCAGCTGCAAACGCTGCCATACCTGCATGAGGGAGGAATTATGATCATCACCGACGTCGAGGTCCGTGTTTTCCGCACGACGACCCGTCGCCACTCGGACAGTGCCGGTCACGCGCATCCGGGTCCGGCGCATCAGGTGGAACAGGCCATGCTGACCATCCGCACGGAAGATGGTCAGGAAGGTCATTCCTTCACCGCGCCGGAGATCGTTCGCCCACATGTCATCGAAAAATTCGTCAAGAAGGTGCTGATCGGCGAGGATTATCGCGACCGGGAACGCCTTTGGCAGGACCTTGCTCACTGGCAACGCGGCTCGGCGGCGCAGCTAACGGACCGCACGCTGGCGGTGGTGGACTGCGCGCTCTGGGACCTTGCCGGCCGCAGCCTCGGACAACCTGTATACAAGTTGATCGGCGGTTATCGCGACAAGGTCCTCGCCTATGGCTCGATCATGTGCGGGGACGAGCTGGAAGGCGGCCTTGCAACGCCTGAAGACTACGGCCGGTTTGCCGAAACGCTGGTGAAGCGCGGGTACAAGGGCATCAAGCTGCACACCTGGATGCCGCCCGTCAGCTGGGCGCCGGATGTGAAGATGGACCTCAAGGCCTGCGCGGCCGTGCGCGAAGCGGTCGGGCCCGATATCCGCCTGATGATCGACGCCTTTCACTGGTATTCCCGCACCGATGCGCTGGCGCTCGGCCGAGGCCTCGAAAAACTCGATTTCGACTGGATCGAAGAGCCTATGGATGAGCAGTCGCTGTCCTCCTACAAGTGGCTTTCCGACAATCTCGATATCCCCGTCGTCGGCCCGGAAAGTGCAGCCGGCAAGCACTGGCATCGCGCCGAATGGATCAAGGCCGGTGCCTGCGATATTCTGCGCACCGGCGTCAACGATGTCGGCGGCATCACCCCGGCGCTCAAGACCATGCATCTGGCCGAGGCTTTCGGCATGGAATGCGAAGTGCATGGCAACACGGCCATGAACCTGCACGTTGTCGCCGCCACCAAGAATTGCCGCTGGTACGAGCGCGGCCTGCTGCACCCCTTCCTCGAATATGATGACGGCCACGACTATCTGAAGTCGCTGTCCGACCCGATGGATCGCGACGGCTTCGTGCATGTCCCTGATCGGCCGGGCCTTGGCGAGGACATCGATTTTACCTTCATCGACAACAACCGGGTGAGGTAACGGGCGATGAAAACCGTGCTCGCCTTCGGAGACAGCCTCACCTGGGGCGCAGACCCGGCAACGGGCCTCCGGCACCCGGCCGAACACCGCTGGCCGGAGGTACTGGAGGCAGAGCTCGCGGGAAAGGCGAAGGTTCACCCCGAGGGCCTTGGCGGGCGCACCACCTGTTATGACGATCATACCGGCCCCACCTGCCGCAATGGCGCGCGGGCGCTTGAAGTCGCGCTGTCGTGCCATATGCCGCTCGATCTCGTCATCATCATGCTCGGCACCAACGACATCAAACCGGTGCATGGCGGACGCGCGGAAGCGGCGGTTGCCGGTATGCGGCGACTGGCGCAGATCGTCGAGACCTTCATCTACAAACCGCGCGAGGCAGTGCCGAAACTGCTGATCGTCGCCCCGCCGCCCTGCGTTGCAGGTCCTGGCGAAGAGCCGGCCGGCGGGCGGGATATCGCGCAATCGCTACGGCTTGCGCCGCTTTACCGCAAACTCGCCGCCGAACTGGGGCATCACTTCTTCGATGCCGGATCGGTCGCCAGCGCCTCACCGGTGGATGGCGTGCATCTGGATGCGCCGGCAACGGCCGCAATCGGGCGAGCGCTCGCAGACCCGGTCAGAGAGATTCTTGGCTGATCATGCGACACCTGTGGAGGAACCAGGCGCGTGGATCAAAACGTGGAAAGGCCGTATGAACCGGCCGTATTGGGAGGAAAAATGAAACATTTTCTTGCAACCGCAGCGCTTGGCGCCTTGCTGATCGGCGCGATGCCGCTCAGTGTTTTCGCCGAAACGCCGAAAGACCAGCTCATCGTCGCCACGACCATGAGCAACATCCTGACCCTTGATCCCGCCGCCATTACCGGCCGCGAGACCGTGCAGGTTCTGAACAACGTTTATGACACGCTGGTGGTACTTTCACCGAAAGATCGCAGCGTCCAGCCACGCCTTGCCGAACGCTTTGAAATTGCCGAAGATCGCAAATCCATCCGTTTCCATCTGCGCCGCGATGCGAAATTCGCCTCCGGCAACGCCGTGACGGCAAAGGATGTAGCGTGGAGCCTGAAGCGGCTGCTCGCCCGCAATCTGGCGCAATCGTCTTTCCTCAAAACGCGCGGTTTCAAGCTGGAAGAGGCCGACAAGCTCTTCGTTGCCGAAAACGACCAGACCTTCGTGCTCAATATTCCAAAGCCCGATGATCCCAATCTGCTGCTGATGATTCTTGCACAGAATGGTCCGGGCTCGATCATCGACAGCCAGACGGCGCTTGCCAATGAAAAGGACGGCGATCTCGGCGGCGCATGGCTGACGCTGAATTCCGCCGGTTCCGGTCCCTTCAAGCTCACCCAATGGAAGTCCAACGAATATATCATCCTCACCCGCAACGACGATTATTGGGGTGAGAAGGCCAAGATGAAACGCATCCTCATGCGCCATCTGCCGGAATCGCAGTCGCAGCGCCTGATGTTGGAAAAGGGCGATATCGACGTTGCCTACTCCCTGCAGGCCCCGGACCTGAAATCGCTTGAGGCCGACAAGGCCGTCACCATCGAATCCACGCCCGGCTCCGGTTTTTATTACCTCAGCGTTTCGATGAAGGATGAGAAATTCGCGAACAAGAAGGTGCGCGAGGCCCTGCGTTACCTGATCGATTACGACGGCCTCGACAAGGCGGTCATGCCCTATTACGGCAAGCTGCATCAGCGCTCCCTCAGCACCGGTGTCATGGGCGCGCTGCCCGATCAGGGCTACAAGCTCGATGTCGAAAAAGCCAAGGCGCTTCTGGCCGAGGCTGGTTATCCCAATGGTTTCAAAACCACGCTGCGCGTTCTTTCGGAAGATCCCTTCATGAAGGCGGCAACGGCGATCCAGAACACGCTTGCCCAGGCCGGCATTCAGGCTGAATTGATCAGCGGCTCGGGCGACCAGATTTACGGTGCAATGCGCGAACGGAATTTCGAACTGCTGCTCGGGCGCGGCGGCGGCGGCCAGCAGCCGCATCCGGACAACAACCTGCGCTCGATCGCCTATAACCCCAACAATGCCGACGATGCCAAGCTCACCAATTACCAGAGCTGGCGCACCAGTTTCTTCGATGAGAAACTGAACAAGATGATCGAGGAAGCGCTGGTCGAGCGCGATGTGGCAAAACAGACGAAGCTTTATGAGGACCTGCAGGGCTATATGGACGAGACTGTCATGTCGATCCAGCCCTTCTCCGAAGTCATCGACACCGCCGCCTTCCGCAGCGACATCAAGGGCATGATCGTCAGCCCCTGGCTTTCGCGGTTTGAAGAGGTGAGCAAGGAGCGGTAATCGGCCGTCCTATCTGCGAATAAAAAGGCGCGGCTAACCCCGCGCCTTTTTGCTGTAACAAAGCCCCACTCACCCAATGTGTTAGGCGCAAGCGAAGCCTCCGCACTCCGTCACCCCGGACTAGATCCGGGGTCTAGTGCGATCAAGTCCTTGATCGCGAGAGAGTCCGTTCACGGCGCGGACGCGCCGTGGCTGGATGCCGGATCAAGTCCGGCATGACGGAAAGGCCGGTCTCGCACTATGTCAGCAGCCTAGGCGCAGTTGGCGGCCCGCCATCCCGCCTAGCTACCTCCAAAAAAATGCCCGGCGGGGAGGCCGGGCAAGGAAGGAGGATGTTATTATCCGTGACGCCCCGGAGGAGGACGGTCACGTTCTTGGAGCCGTCACGCGCCTTCATATTCCAGCGAAGCGCCGATCAATTCACGCGCATAGGGATGCGTCGCGCGATTGTCGGCGATGGCCTCGCGCGGCAGGATTTCGGTGATTTCGCCGCGCAGCATCACCGCGAACCGGTCGCACATGTGATCGACGACGGCGAGGTCATGGGTCACCATGATATAGGTAAAGCCGCGCTCTTCGCGCAGCCGCTGCAGCAGGTTGAGGATTTCCGCCTGCACCGAGACATCGAGCGCAGACGTCGGCTCATCGAGCAGTAACAGCGACGGCTCGAGAATCAGCGCCCGCGCAATCGCCACGCGCTGCCGCTGGCCGCCGGAAAGCTGGTGCGGGAAACGATCCAGAAACGATACGGGCAGGCCGACATCGGTGATGACCTTGCGCATGCGCTCTTCGCGGTCGCCAAGCTTGTGGATCGCAAGCGATTCCGAAAGCACGGTGCGCACCGACTGGCGGGGATGCAGGGAACCATAGGGGTCCTGAAACACCATCTGCAGCATGCGGCACCGCTCGATCAGCGGCATGTCGCGCACCGATCTGCCGTCGATAAGGATATCGCCGGTCCAGAAATCGTTGAGCATGGAGACGCAGCGAAGCACGGTGGATTTGCCCGAACCGCTTTCGCCGACCAGCCCGAAGCACTCGCCCGGCTCGACGCGGAAGGATACGGAAGGCAGCACTTTCAGCGCCGTGTGGCCGCTGCCGAAAGTGATGGAGAGATCGCGGGTTTCGACGGAAACGGCCATTATACGTTCTCCTCCAGCCATTCGGGGCGACGGTCCAGCACCGCAAGCGGCGCACGCGTACCGCCAATGCGCGGCTGCGCCGCCAGCAGGCCGCGCGTATAGGGATGCTGCGCCCGATCGAGATCGCGCGCGGCCAGCGTTTCCACCACCCGGCCGGAATACATGATGAGCACCCGGTCGCAGAAATTGCGCACGAGATTGAGGTCGTGGCTGATCATGATGAGGCCGATGCCGCGATCGCGCACGAGACCGTCGAGAATATTCAGCACCTGCAGCCGCACCGTCACGTCAAGCGCCGACGTCGGCTCATCGGCAATGACGAGATCGGGATCGGCAAGCAGCATCATGGCGATCATGACGCGCTGGCCCATGCCGCCGGAGATTTCATGCGGATATTGCTCGTAAACGCGGGCGGCATCGCGGATTTTCACCGCATCGAGCATGGCCAGCGCCTTTTCCCGGGCTTCCTGTTTCGAAGCCTTGAAGTGGCGCAGATAGGTTTCCGTTACCTGATCGCCGACCCGACGGATGGGATTGAGAGAGAATTTCGGATCCTGAAGGATCATCGACATGCGCCGGCCGCGAACCTTCAGCATCTCTTTCTCATCGAGCGAGAGAAGATCGAGGCCATCGAAATCCAGCCTGTCGGCGGTGATCGTCGCCGATGGCAAAAGGCGCAGCAAGGCGCGGCCGACGGTGGATTTGCCCGAGCCGCTTTCACCGACGATACCAAGCCGTTCCCGGCCAAGGGTGAAGGAAATGCCCCGCACCGCCTCGGTGGGTGAGCCGCCATAACGGATGCGGAGATTTTCGACGTCAAGAATTGGCTTTTCCATGACCTATCTCCGGTTCATCTGCTTCGGGTCGAGCGCATCCCGCAGGCCGTCTCCCAGAAGGTTGAAGGCGAGGCTGACGGACAGGATCGCAACGCCGGGGAAGGTCACCAGCCACCAGCTATCCAGCATGTAACGGCGGCCGGTGGCGATCATCGCCCCCCATTCCGGCAACGGCGGCTGCGCGCCGAGACCGAGAAAGCCGAGGCCGGCGGCGGTGAGAATGACGGTCGCCATGTTCAGCGTCAGGCGGATGAGGACCGAGGGCAGACACATGGGCATGATCGACTTGACGATGATGCGCAGAGGCGACGCGCCCTGAAGCCGCGCAGCGGCAATATAATCCGCCTTGCGGAAGGTCATGGCCTCGGCGCGCGCAAGGCGCGCAATCGGCGGCCATGAGGTGAGCGCGATGGCAATGATCGCATTGTTGAGGCTCGGCCCGAGCGCTGCGACGAAGGCAAGCGACAGGATGAGGCTCGGGAACGACAGGAAGATATCCGTGATGCGCATCATCACCGTGTCGAACTTGCCCCCGAGATAACCGGAGGCCGTGCCGACCAGAAGGCCGACGGGACCAACAATGATCGATACCAGCGAGATGATGGTGAGCGTGATGCGCGCGCCCCAGAGAAGGCGGCTATAGATGTCGCGCCCCAGCTCATCCGTGCCGAAGACATGGCCGTTGCCGGGCGCCTGCAGCGTATTGGCGAGATCCTGCGCGTAGGGGTCATGCGTCGCAAGCCAGGGCGCGAAAACAGCGGCGATGACGAGAAGCAGCAGGACGGCCAGACCGAAAGCCGATGTCGGGCTTTTCAGCAGGAAAACAACGATGTTCTTCAGCGCGTTCAAGGGCACGGGAAGGCGAGAGGAAGTTTCTGCACGGGCCGTCATCAGCGGGTCCTCGGATCGAAAAAGCGGTAGAGAATGTCGGACAGGAGGTTGAGCCCGATGAAGATGACGCCGACGATAAGCACGCAGGTCATCACGGCATTCATGTCGCCGATGATAAGATTGCTGGTGAGATATTGCCCGAAACCCGGCCAGGCGAAGACGGTCTCAATGAGAACCGCGCCTTCCAGCAGCGAACCATAGGCAAGGGCGATGATGGTGACGAGCTGCACCCGGATATTGCCAAAGGCATGCAGCCACACCGTCTGCCGCTGCGACAGACCTTTGACGCGCGCTGTCGTCACATATTCCTGGCCCAGCTGGTCCAGCATGAAGCTGCGCGTCATGCGGGTGATATAGGCCGAGGAGGAATAACCGAGCAAAGCGGCGGGAAGGATCAGGTGGTTGATGGCCGACCAGAAAACCTCCATATCGCCCGCAAGCAGGCTGTCTATCAGCAGAAAGCCCGTCCGCTCCTCAACCAGTCCGATATAGAACTGGTCCATGCGGCCACCGCCGCCGACAAGGCCGAGATGGGCGTAAAAAACGATCAGCGCGATCATGCCGGTCCAGAAGATCGGCATGGAATGGCCGAACAGGCTGAGCACACGTACCAGATGATCCTGCCAGCGGTCTTTATTGACCGCGGCATAAACACCCATGGGAATGCCAAGGCCGGCACCGATCAGGATCGCAAAGGTCGCAAGCTCCATCGTCGCCGGCATGACCCTGATGATATCCTCGATGACCGGACGACCGGTGCGGATCGAGGTTCCAAAATCGCCGCTGAAGACATCACCTAGATAATAGATGAACTGCTGCCACAGCGGACGGTCGAAACCGAGCGCATGATAGACCTGTTCATAGGTTTCGCGCGTCGCATCCTCGCCAACGATGGCCCGCACTGGATCGGCCGGCATCAGGCGACCGATAAAAAAGGTCAGTAGCAGCAATCCAAGCAGCGTAACGGCAATACTTCCGATCTGGCCGGACAGGCCATAAAGCGAAAGGCGTCTTTTTGACATGATTCCTCCCTTGCCAGAGATCGATTGCGCAAGTGACCAAGGCGCAATCCTGTCTGACAACTATTCGCAAGTTGTCACAGGTGTTGAGAGCTGTCAAGCGCGTGACTGTGAAATCCGCATCGCCGAGGGCTCTGAAAGGCGTGCCTCGAGGAGGAATCTCATGCTGAAATCATCCGGCTTTCGTGTTGCTTTGGGAAAAAGCACTTGTGTTGCGGCACCCGTAAAAGCCTGTATTCTCCGACTTCGCGGAATGCGCGGAGGCTAGCTGGGCGGGCGGTGGCACCGATGACATCCGTGCCGACAGGGGGAGGAAAATATGGCTGACGTGACACTTCTGGCATTTGCAGTGGTCGCCTTTATCGGCATTGCCACGCCCGGCCCTACCGTCTTGCTCGCGCTTGCAAATGGCTCAAGATTCGGAGTACGCCGCGCCATGATCGGCATGGCTGGCGCTGTCCTCTCGGATTTCGTCCTGATCGGCGCAGTAGCACTAGGATTGGGTGCCTTGCTCGCCGCCTCCGAATTCTGGTTCAGCGTCGTCAAATGGGTGGGCGTCTGTTATCTAGCCTTCCTCGGCATCATGCTTTTGCGCTCAAGAGGCACGCTCGATGGTGCTCTTCAATCCGCAGAGGCCAACGGGGTCGCTTCCGCCCGCTCGATTTTCCTCAAGAGCTTTCTCGTGGCGGTCACCAACCCCAAGGGATATCTGTTCTTTTCCGCTTTCCTGCCGCAATTCATCGATCCCGCCGCGCCGCAGATCCAGCAATATGCGGCGCTTGCGCTGATCTTCGCCGGCATCGATTTCATCGTGATGTTCGGATATGCCCTGCTCGGCTCGCAGGCCGTCCGGCTGTTGCGGAAAACCGGAGCCCTGTGGCTCGACCGGATTTGCGGCGGCGCGCTTCTGACGCTTGCCGCCTCCCTGGCCTTCTATCGGCGGGCGACTGCGTAACCCACTGACCTCTAGGCCATTTCCGGCTCATTCAGCGGCAGTGCGTGAGCGCAGAAGCACCTTGTAGCGCTCAAGACTGCCGCGCAGATGCGCCGCCATATGTTGACGGGCGGCATCGGCATCACCTTCGATGATGGCATCGACAATCCTCGCATGCTCCTCCTGGAGATGCAGGTTGTAGTCCTTCGGACGCGACCCGGGCGCTGCCCCCTGCAATTCGCCGCGGGGAATGATGCCGGAGCGAATGAGCTGAAGAAACTCGGGAAACCGCCTGTTTTGCGTCGCCTGCGCAATTGCCAGATGGAACTCGAAATCAGCATCCCGCGTCGGCAGCCCGGCGGCAAGACAGTCGCCGACGCGCCGGTGCGCATCCACAATCGCCTCCACCTGCACGGCGGAACGGCGCGATGCCGCAAGCCCGGCGGATTCGACCTCGAAAACGGTGCGCAATTCCAGCAATTCGATCACCGAGGAAATTCGCCCCACGGCCAGATCGTTAAAAGGCAGTTCCTTGGCCGGCTTTACTTCGACGGCAAAAACGCCTGCGCCCTTGCGGGCTTCAACGAGACCATCGGCGCGCAGAATGGCGATGGCTTCGCGCACCACCGTGCGGCTGACGGAATATTCCCGCGTCAGGGCGCTTTCGCTCGGAAGACGATCACCGGGGCGGAAAACGCCTCCCGCCAGATCCCGCCGCAATGCCGAACTGATTTTCGCCGCGAGCGATACCCCCTGCTTCGCGCTGCTCTCAACGTCCATTCCGGCCCACCTGTTTTAAACTTGTCTGGCATGTTAGCAAACACCCGCGACATTGCAAGGGCCGGACCTCCGCACACCGCGACTGTTGGCCGCCCTCACGCCGCAGCCATGGCCGAACTGCTGGAAAAGCGGCTTCTATATTCACCCGGTGAGAGGCCGAGAATGCGGTGGAACACCCGGCGGAAGGCGGCGGCATCCTCATAACCCACCGACCATGCGATCTGATCGACCGAACGGCGGGTGGAATCCAGCAATTCCCGCGCCTTGCCCACCCCCCGATGCTGGGCATATTCAATCGGCTTCATGCCTGTCGCCGCCTTGAAGCGGCGCAGGAAGGTCCGCTCCTCCAGCCCGGCATGGCCGGCCATGTCGGTAACGCTCGTCGCCCGCCCGGCACGGGCCTGCAGCCAGTGCTGCACCTTCAGGATCGGCTCGTCGCCATGCGTCAGCCTTGGGGCGAAACTGCTATAATGGCGTTGTTCACGCCCCGAGGGGTCGATCAGCAGGAACTTGCCGGTCTCGATCATCACCGAAGGTCCGAGCAGCCGGTCGACGATGCGCAGGCCAAGATCGGTCCACGCCATCAGCCCGCCAGCCGTGATGATATCGCCATCCTCGATGACGATCTTGTCTATCTCCAGCCGGATATCGGGAAAACGCTCGCGGAAACGCTCGGCAAACAGCCAGTGGGTGGTGGCCGGGCGGCCGGACAGGAGGCCCGTGGCTGCAATCATGAAGGAGCCGCCGCAACTGGCGGCGAGCGTCGCCCCCTGCGCATGCCGATCAAGCAGCCAGCGGGCGTAAGGCTCGGCTTCCTCGATTTCAGCAGGCCCCGTCAACCGGCCGGGTACAACGAAAATGTCGGGATGTCCTGAGTGCCCGGAATGAGTGTCGTGACAGCGGGAAAATTCACCGCCCTCACCCATGCTCCAGTGGCTGACCCGCAATTTCGGTCCGCCGCGATCCTGGGAAAATACCGATGCGATGGCAAAAAGATCGGTGATGCCGTGCACCATGGCGATCTGACAGTCCCGATAGAGGACCAGACCGACTTCCAGCGCGCTTCCCGTTACACCCGCCATGCGCCCACACCCCGTTTTGTCAGTTTCGGCTCGCTTTCTGTCAGAAGCGCCAATCCAGCCCCGGCTGTCTCCAGAGTATCTCTATTCCCACGGGACGCAAGCAAGCTCCCTGCAACAGGAGAGAGAGCCATGACAACGATCACCACCAGAGACGGAACGCACATCTTCTACAAGGACTGGGGTCGCAAAGACGGCCAGCCCATCATCTTCTCCCACGGCTGGCCGCTCAGCGCCGATACGTGGGATGCGCAGATGGTGTTCTTTGCCAATCAGGGTTTCCGCACCATCGCCCATGACCGCCGCAGCCACGGCCGCTCCGACCAGGTCTGGGATAACAATAACATGGATCAATATGCCGACGATCTGGCCGAACTGATCGAACAGCTCGATCTTCACGACATCATTCTGGTCGGCCATTCCACCGGCGGCGGCGAGGTCACACGCTATATCGGTCGCCATGGTACGGCCCGCGTCGCCAAGATCGCCCTCATCGGCGCGGTGCCGCCGCTGATGCTGAAGACGGAAAGCAATGTCATCGGCCTGCCGATCGATGTTTTCGACGGCATCCGCAAGGGCACCTACGACAATCGCAGCCAGTTCTTCAAGGATTTGACCATTCCCTTCTACGGTTACAACCGCGAAGGCGCCGTGATTTCGCAAGGCATCCGCGACGAATTCTGGCGTCAGGGCATGATGGGCGGGCTCAAGGGTCAGCTCGACAGCATTCGCGCTTTCTCGGAAAGCGATTTCCACCAGGATCTGAAGGCCTTCGACAAACCCACGCTGGTTCTGCACGGTGATGACGACCAGATCGTGCCGGTCGGCGCTTCGGCACTCTCCACGGTCAAGATCGTCAAACACGCGGTCCTCAAAATCTACGAAGGCGCCGACCATGGCCTGACGCAGACCCATCAGGACCGCTTCAACGCCGACCTCCTCGCCTTCATCAACGCCTGAAACAACCGGACACAGGAGACACGGGACATGACACAGAATACATTTCTCATCACCGGCGCGTCCGACGGCATCGGCGCGGTTTATGCCGAACGTCTGGCAAAACGCGGCCACGATCTTATCCTCGTGGCGCGGCGTGCTGAAAAGCTGAAGGCACTGGCAACCCAGCTGGAGAAGGATCACCATATCGCCGTCGAGGTTCTCTCCGCCGATCTTTCAAGGGCGGAAGACCTCGAAAAGGTCGAGGCGCGACTGCGCGACGACCGGCGGATCACAGGCCTCGTCAACAATGCCGGTATTGCCGGTGAAGGCGCGATCACGGCGCTTGACCCGGCCTATGTCACGACGATGATCAACCTCAATATCCTTGCCGTCACCCGGCTTGCAGCGGCGATCGCGCCGCGGCTTGCCGCCGATGGCAAAGGCACGATCATCAACATCACATCGGTAACGGCCCTGATGCCGGCGGCATTTACCGCCGTCTATCCGGCAACCAAGGCCTTTGTGCTCGCCTTCACCGAAGCGCTGCAGGCGCAGCTTTCCCCGTCCGGCGTGCGGGTTCAGGGTGTCCTGCCGGGTATTACCCGCACGGCGATCTGGGAAGAGGAGCGGCTCGAGGCCATTCCGGCCGCCATGGTCATGGATGTTTACGAGATGGTGGATGCGGCCCTTGCCGGTCTCGATCTTGGCGAGACCCTGACCATTCCTTCGCTGCCGGATGCGGCCGATTTCGAAAATTTCCTTGCAGCCCGCGCAGCATTGAGGCCCAATCTGTCGCATGCACTTGCCGCCAGCCGGTATCGTGCAACTCAAACCGAATAGAGGGAGACGCATCATGATCCTCGGACTGACCATTCCCCAATTCACGACATTGCACGTTGCCCTGAGCCTCATTGGCATCGTAACCGGACTGATCGCCCTGCCCGCTTATGCGGCAGGGCGGTGGATGCCGCGCATGATGGCGCTTTTCCTCGTCACCACGCTCGCCACCACACTCACTGGCTTTCTGTTTCCAATCGGAAATTTCACACCGGCACTCGGCGTCGGCATCATCTCGACCCTCGTTCTGGCAATCGCACTGGTTGCGCTTTACGGATACGGTCTGAATGGCAGGGCGCGCATTATTTATACGATCACCGCCACGATCAGCCTTTATCTCAATATGTTTGTGTTGATCGTTCAGGCCTTTCTCAAGGTCGAAACACTCAACAACCTGGCACCGAACGGCAATGAACCGCCCTTTGTAGTCGCCCAGACGGTTCTGCTTGTTGCAGCCATCTGTCTCGGCTGGAAAGCGACACGCCGCAGGCTCGCCGTCTGAAACGAGCCGAAGTTCGAACCGGCTTCCGGGGAAATGCCTTGTGCCTGAGTGCTTTCAGGCACTAGGCATGTTTTTGCATGCCGAATACAGGCAATCTCCGCTCATCCGTCACAAAACGAAGAAATCCCGTCTCTAGGGTTTCCTCCCGAATCTCTCCTGAAATCCAGCGGGAGATATCCGGAACGAAGACGCTTTTCGCCTCTTGCAAACAAACAATATACATTATATAATAATATATATTAATTTATTACAACAGGAGATGCCGATGAATGCCGTGAAGATCAACGAGCGTCTGACCGTTGCGGGCCAGCCGATGATCGCCGATTTCCAATCGCTCTCCGCCCAGGGCTATAAAAGCATCATCAATGCCCGGCCTGATGGTGAAGAGCCCGGTCAGCCAGGCAATGTGCAGGAAAAAAGCGCCGCCAGCGCGGCAGGCATGGAATATGGCTTCATCCCGGTCAGCGGCCCTGCCATCACCGAAGCCGATATCCGCGCCTTCCAGCAGAAAATGGCGGAAGCGGACGGCCCCGTTTTTGCCCATTGCAAGGGCGGCACGCGCGCACTCACGCTTCATGTTCTCGGCGAAGCGCTGGATGGGCGCATCGAGTGGGCCGACATCGCGGCTTTCGGCAAGGCGCATGGCTTTGACCTTTCCGGCGCCACCCGCTGGCTGGAGCGACGCGCGGCGGCGGTTCCACACGTCAAGGCCTTCTTCGATCCGCGCACATGGAGCGTGCAATATGTCGTTTCCGATCCTGCGACCAAGCGCTGCGCCATTATCGACCCGGTCTATGATTTCGATGAGAAGTCCGGTGCAACCGGAACCATGAATGCCGACGCCATTCTGGATTATGTGGCGAGCCAGGGCCTGTCGGTGGAATGGATTCTCGATACCCATCCCCATGCCGACCATTTTTCCGCCGCCCATTACCTGAAGCAGAAGACCGGTGCGCAGACGGCGATCGGCGCGAAAGTTACCGGCGTACAGAGGCTCTGGCAGGAGAAATATAACTGGCCGGATCTCGAAACCGACGGCTCGCAATGGGACCGGCTGTTCGAGGCGGGCGACAGGTTCGATATCGGCTCCCTGGAAGCGCGCGTGCTGTTTTCACCCGGGCATACGCTGGCCTCCGTGACCTATGTGGTGGGAGATGCCGCCTTTGTGCACGATACGCTTTTCATGCCCGATTCAGGCACTGCGCGCGCCGATTTTCCGGGCGGCAGCGCCAGAGAACTCTGGGCGTCTATTCAGGATATTCTCGCCCTTCCCGACGAAACACGGATTTTCACCGGCCATGACTATCAGCCCGGTGGCCGCGCTCCGAAATGGGAAAGCACGGTCGGCGAACAGAAGCGCAGCAATCCGCATCTGGCCGGCATGACGGAGGAGGGCTTCATCCGCCTCAGGGAAACACGGGATCGCACATTGCCGATGCCAAAGCTCATTCTGCACGCCCTGCAGGTCAATATTCGCGGCGGCCGCCTGCCGGAGCCGGAAGCGAATGGCAAACGTTATCTGAAATTCCCGCTCGACGTGCTGGAGGGCAGCACATGGTAAAGGAAAACGCGCTGGAAAAGACTCCGCACATTGCTGAAATTCCCCTTCCCGCCATGGAGGAGAGGGCTGTCGAGGTCGCGCTGCTTCTGAAAACACTTGCCCACCCGGCGCGGTTGATGCTCGCCTGCACGCTGGCGCAGGGGGAATTTTCCGTCGGCGAACTGGAGGTCAAGCTGGATATCCGCCAGCCGACGCTTTCCCAGCAGCTGGGCGTGCTGCGGGAAGCCGGCGTGGTCGAAACCCGGCGCGACGCCAAGCAAATCTTCTACCAACTGAGCGAAGCGAAAGCAGCGCAACTGATCGAGGCCCTTTACACCATATTCTGCGCGCCGGAGGAGGAGACCCTGTGAGCCCCTACTGGCCCTCTCTTTTCGGCGGCATGTTGCTCGGTCTTGCCAGTATTATGCTGTTTCTTTTTAACGGCCGTATTGCCGGCATCAGCGGGATCATGGGCAAAATGCTCGGCAAGGAGCGGCGTCTTGCCGATCTCACCTTCGTCACCGGCTTGCTGGCCGGACCTTATATCTATGCCGCGGCATTCGGCCGGCTGCCTGCCATCACCCTCGTTGCACCATGGCCGCTCATCCTCATTGCCGGCCTGCTGGTGGGTTTTGGCACACGCATGGGCTCCGGCTGCACGTCCGGCCACGGCATCATGGGACTGGCGCGATTTTCCCGGCGCTCCATCGCCGCGACCGTAACCTTCCTGATATCAGGCATCTGTGCCGCTACGATAGCAGGAGCCCTGTCATGAAAAATCCGGCCGTGGCCCGTGTTGCCCTGGCATTGGCCGCAGGAGCGCTGTTCGGCTTCGGCCTCTCGCTGTCAGGCATGGTCGATCCCGCCCGTGTTTCCGGCTTTCTCGACGTGGCAAGCGGCCATTGGGACCCGAGCCTGATATTCGTTCTCGGCGGTGCTGTGATGGTCGCCGCGCCGGGTGTGCTGCTCAGCCGACGTCTTGCCAGGCCCGTCCTCACTGAGGATTTCAACCTGCCCGCAAAAACCCGCATCGACCGGCCGCTCATAACAGGCTCGGCCATTTTCGGCATCGGTTGGGGGCTTGCCGGTTTCTGCCCCGGCCCGGCACTATCGGCTCTCGCCCTCGGGCTGATGCCGGTCGTTCTTTTCGTCTGCGCCATGATTGCCGGCATGCTGGTCCACGACCGTCTCTACGCAAAACAGCCATAGCAAAGACGCTCGTCCCGAACGCGGGAAACGGGCAGTCGCGCGGGGCTGGAACGCTCCCGCGCGACTCGTTTGATTAGAGGTCGATCAGGCTCTTGCCCGTCATTTCCGGCGGCAGCGCCACATTCATCAATTGCAGCAAGGTGGGCGCGACATCGGCGAGAATACCGGCATGCAGCTTTGCACCTTCCGGCCCGCCAAAAAGGATCACCGGCACCGGATTGGTGGTGTGGGCCGTATGCGGGCCGCCGGTCACCGGGTCGACCATGGTTTCGCAATTGCCGTGGTCGGCAATGACAAGCATCGCGCCACCCACTTTTTCGAGCGCGGCAACGACCGCACCAAGTCCGCGATCCACGGCTTCGCAGGCCTTGATTGCAGCCTGCAGATCGCCGGTATGGCCGACCATGTCAGGGTTGGCGTAATTGGTAACGATAAGATCGTAACCCTTGCCGATCGCCTCGACGAATTTCTCCGTCACCTCGGGCGCGCTCATCTCAGGCTGCAGGTCGTAGGTCGCAACCTTCGGCGATTTCGGCATGAAGCGGTCTTCGCCGACTTCCGGCTCTTCCTTGCCGCCATTCAGGAAGAAGGTGACATGCGGATATTTTTCCGTCTCGGCGAGGCGAAACTGCGTGAGCCCCTGTTTTGCCACCCAGGCGCCGAGCGTATTGACGATATCGCGCTTGGGGTAGGCCGTCGTCATGAAATGGCTGTGGCGGGTGGAATATTCGACCATACCGAGCAGCGCCGAAAGCACGGGCTTTTCGCGCGGAAAACCGTCGAAATCATTGGCACCAATGGCAAGCAGGATTTCACGCGCACGGTCGGCGCGGAAATTCAGGCAAAACAGGCCGTCGCCAGCCTTGAAACCTTCATAACCATCGATCACAGTCGGCAGGATGAATTCGTCGGTGACATTGTTTTTGTAGCTCTGGGCAACGGCGCTCACCGCATCCCGCGCGTGTTCGCCTTTCGCCAGAACCATGGCGTCATAGGCTTTCTCGACGCGCTCCCAGCGATTGTCGCGATCCATCGCATAATACCGGCCGATTACCGTGCCGAGGCTGGCCCCTGGCGGCAGGCTCGCTCCCAGCGCCGCCACAAAATCTTCAGCCGATTGCGGCGCGACGTCGCGGCCATCGGTGATGGCATGCACCACGACCTTCAGGCCGTGGCTGATCATCAACCTCACCGCCGCCTGGCCGTGAAGGATATGGCCATGGACGCCGCCATCGGAAACCACGCACATCAGATGCGCCACACCGCCCGCGGCTTTTACCCTGGCTGCGAAATCAAGCATCGCCGCATTGCGGAAAAAGCTGCCATCCTCGATCGCCAGATCGATCTGGCCGAGATCCATGGCAACGATGCGGCCCGCGCCGATATTGGTGTGGCCCACTTCAGAATTGCCCATCTGCCCGGTGGGCAGGCCGACATTCGGGCCGAAGGTGGTCAGCGTCGCATTCGGGCAGGTGGCAAAAAGCCGGTCCATGGTCGGCGTGTTCGCCAGAACAGGCGCATTGCTGGATGTATCCTCACTCAGCCCCCAGCCATCGAGAATAGTCAGGACAACGGGTCTGGGAGTTTGCATGGGAGGACCTTCTTCGTTCGGTTGCCGGCGGAGGGCGGACCGCCGGGCACCGGAGCGCCCTCTTCCGCCACTATGATCATGGTGAGAAAACATGCTTCTCGTTCTTCTCTTCTATACCCGAAGATGACGAACGCAAGCCTATACCGACAGCGAAACAGTTCCGTGAAGGTCGAAAACGGCGGCTTAAAAACTCACCCCCTCATTCCTGTGCTCGTCACAGAAATCCAGCCGACGCGTGTCTGCGCGGCGGAGAGACCCCTTTCAACCCAAGGGCCTGGGCTGGAAGGATCCCTGTGACGAGCACAGGGATGAGAAGCGCGTGGCGGAGTGGTCGCCGGTCTCCTTCACTCGATGAAAATCAGCGCGGGCTTCTCCAGCAGTGCCTTGACGGCCTGGATGAAGACCGCCGCGTCCCAGCCGTCGACGACACGGTGATCGAAGCTGGAAGACAGGTTCATCATCTTGCGCGGCACAAAGCGAATTCCATCCCAGACTGGCCGCGTCATGATCTTGTTGACGCCGATGATCGCCACTTCGGGGTGATTGATGAGGGGCGTCGAAACGACGCCGCCCAGGGCTCCCAACGAACTGATGGTGATGGTGGAGCCCATCAGTTCTTCCCGATGCGCCGTGCCGGTGCGGGCGGCTTCTGCAACGCGCGCGACTTCCTCTGCGCATTCCCAGAGGCCGAGCGTTTCCGTGTGACGCACGACCGGGACCGTCAGGCCCGACGGCGTCTGCGTGGCGATGCCGATATGAACGGCTTCATAGTGGCTGACGACCCCTTTTTCGTCATCAAATGTGGCATTCATGCCGGGATGATCCGCAACGGCTTTCACCAGCGCGCGCATCAGAAACGGCAGGATCGTCAGCTTCGGTTGCCCGGAACGGCGGTTGCCGTTCATGGTCGCCCGCAAATCCTCCAGATCGGTCACGTCGACTTCCTCGACATAGGTGATGTGGGGAATTCGGGAGGCGGAAAGCACCATCTTCTCGGCAATCTTGCGCCTGAGCCCGGTCACCTTCACCTCCTCGACGGCGCTATCGTGGGGCGCTATCGGCTCGGGGCGTTCAGGCCGCCCCCGCACGGTTAAAAACCCGTCGAGATCGGCATGGGTAATATGCCCATCCGGGCCCGTTCCCTTGACCTGTGCGAGATCGATATCGAGATCGTCGGCGCGCTGGCGGACGGCGGGGGATGCCAGCGGTTTATGGTGCAGTTCGGCTGCGGGCGCCGGTGGCGCCTCCTCGGGCTCTCGTGCCGTCGGCTGGGTTTCAACGGGTGGCGGCGTGTCTGTCATATCGGCAGGCGCTTCCGTCATCTGGATGGGTGCTTCCGCTTCCGGCATGCTGCCATTGGGCGCGACGGCTGCGACATCGGTTTCAATGCGCAGGAGCGGCGCCTTCACCGGCACGGTGTTTCCAACCGTCACGGCAAGCCAAGTGACCACGCCCGCCACGGGCGAAGGAATTTCAACCGTCGCCTTGTCCGTCATCACCGCGGCCAGCACCATGTCCTCATGGACGAGATCACCCGGTTTGACGTTCCATTCCACCAGTTCGGCTTCCGCCACACCTTCACCGACATCAGGCATAGTGAGAATAAATTCCGCCATAATCAGGCCTCCATGACTTCGACAAGGGCTCGCCCGACGCGGGCAGGTCCCGGAAAATAGTCCCATTCCTGCGCATGGGGATAAGGCGTATCCCAGCCGGCGACGCGGACGACGGGGGCCTCGAGATGATAAAAACAATGTTCCTGCACCAGCGATACGACTTCCGCTCCGAAGCCGGAGGTCAGCGTTGCCTCATGCACCATGACGCAGCGGCCGGTCTTCGAAACCGATTTCACGATGGTATCGAGATCGAGCGGCAAGAGGCTGCGAAGGTCGATAATCTCGGCATCCACACCCGTCTCTTCCGCCGCCGCCAGCGCCACATGCACCATGGTGCCATAAGCGATGACGGTGACACCATTTCCGGGGCGGCGGATTTCGGCTTTGCCGATGGGAATGGTGTAGTGACCTTCCGGCACCTCGCCCATCTCGTGTTTGGACCAGGGCGTTACCGGCCGGTCATGGTGCCCGTCGAAGGGGCCATTATAAAGCCGCTTCGGCTCCAGAAACATCACGGGGTCGGGGTCTTCGATGGATGCGATCAGCAGCCCCTTGGCGTCATAGGGATTGGAAGGGACCACCACCTTCAGCCCACAGACATGGGTGAAGAGCGCCTCGGGGCTCTGGCTGTGCGTCTGCCCGCCAAAAATGCCGCCGCCCGTCGGCATTCTGAGAACAATCGGGCAGGTGAAATCGCCGTTGGAGCGATAACGGATACGCGCCGCTTCCTGGGTGATCTGGTCATAGGCGGGGGACATGGAATCGGCGCACTGGATTTCGACGCAAGGGCGCAGACCATAAGCAGCCATGCCGATCGCCGTGCCGACAATGCCGGATTCGCTGATCGGCGCATCGAAACAGCGGGTCTTGCCGTATTTTCCCTGTAGCCCCTGCGTGGCGCGGAAGACCCCGCCGAAATAGCCCACATCCTCACCGAAAACCACCACGTCGTCGCTGCGCTCCATGGACACATCCATGGCGCTGCGGACGGCTTCGATCATCGTCATTCTTGTCATGTCTCACCACCCTGCCTTCTGGCGCTGGCGGGCGAGATGCGGCGGCATCTCGGCGTAGACGCCCTCGAAAATATCTTTTTTCGGCGGTTTGCCGCCCTCATGCAGCGTGCCGTGGCTTTCCGCCTCGCGCTGGGCTTCCAGCACCTCATCGGCGATTTCCGCCTCCGCCTGCCGGTGCCGTTCATCCGACCAGACGCCGCGCAGGACGAGATGTTTCTTGAGCCTCAGAACCGGGTCGCCCAGGGGCCACGCCTCGGACTCCGTCTTGGGGCGATAAGCGCTCGGATCATCCGAGGTGGAATGGGCGCCGACACGATAGGTGACATATTCGATCAGCGTCGGACCGAGGTTGCGGCGCGCCCGTTCCACGGCCCAGCGCGCAACGGCATAAACGGCGAGATAATCATTGCCATCGACCCGGAGTGCGGGAATGCCGAAACCCAGCCCGCGCGCCGCAAAGGTGCCAGAACCGCCGCGCGCAATGCCCTGAAAGGTGGAAATCGCCCATTGGTTATTGACGATGTTGAGGATGACCGGCGCCTTATAGGTGGAGGCAAAGACCATTGCCGAGTGAAAATCCGACTCCGCCGTCGAACCGTCGCCGATCCAGGCGGCCGCGATTTTCGTATCGCCCTTGATGGCCGAGGCCATCGCCCAGCCGACCGCCTGCACATATTGTGTGGCAAGATTGCCGGACACGGTGAAGAAGCCGTGTTCCTTTGAGGAATAGAGAACCGGCAATTGCCGCCCGTGCAGCGGGTCGAGCTCGTTGGAGTAAATCTGGTTCATCATGGTGACGAGCGGATAGTCATCGGCGATCAGCAGGCCTGCCTGCCGGTAGGTCGGGAAATTCATGTCGCCTTTGGAAAGCGCCTTGCGGAAAGCGCAACTGACAGCCTCTTCGCCCAGATGCTGCATGTAGAAGGACGTCTTGCCCTGCCGCTGCGCCATCAGCATGCGGGCATCGAAAGCCCGCAGCCGCATCATGTTTTTGAGGCCCACCAGCAATTCCTCGTCCGAGAGCAGCCCGGCCCACGGCCCGACGGCCTCACCCTGATGATTGAGGACACGGATGATCGAATAGGCGAGATCGCGCATGCTTTCAGGGGCGGCATCCACCTCCGGGCGTGGCACGGAGCCGGCCTTGGGTATTTTCACATTGGAGAAATCCGGCTGGTCGCCGGGTCGTACCGCAGGTTCGGGAACATGCAGGCTGAGATGTGGCGTTTCGGTTATATCCATTCGACTCCTCCCGTCGCGGTCTCCTCCAGACCGCGAAACAACTCTCAAAGGTTCCTGGCGATCACCATCCGCTGGACATCGCTCGTCCCCTCGTAAATCTGGCAGATGCGCACATCGCGATAGATCCGCTCCACCGGATAATCCGCCATGTAGCCGTAACCGCCGTGAATCTGGATGGCGTCCGAGCAGACACGCTCGGCCATTTCGGAGGCGAAAAGCTTGGCCATCGAAGCTTCCGAAAGACAGGGTTCCCTCGCCTCCTTCAGCGCCGCCGCATGCAGCCCCAGTGGCCGCGCCGCCGTTAGGCGCGTCGCCATATCCGCAAGCCGAAACGCCACCGCCTGATGCTCGATGATAGCCTGTCCGAAAGCCTTGCGTTCGCGGGCATAGTCCCGCGCCGCCTCGAAAGCGGCCTGCGCCATGCCGACCGCCTGCGCGGCGATACCGATGCGGCCGCCTTCCAGATTGGCGAGCGCGATGCGATACCCCTGCCCCTCTTCACCGAGCCGCAATTCGGCTGGAACCGCCATGTCGGTGAAGGCGATCTGGCAGGTATCGGACGAATGCAGGCCGAGTTTTTCCTCGACCCTGATGACCTCGTAACCCGGCGTATCGGTCGGCACGATGAAGGCGCTGATGCCCTTCTTGCCCACCGCTGCGTCGGTGACGGCAAAAACGATAACGACATCGCCATTCTTGCCTGACGTGATGAACTGTTTCGCGCCGTCGAGAATATAACGGTCGCCGTCGCGCCGGGCGCGGGTCTTAAGATGGGAAGCGCCGGAACCGGCCTGCGGTTCGGCCAGCGAAAAACCGCCGATCCATTCGCCGGAGGCGAGCTTGGGCAGGAAACGCTGCTTCTGGTCTTCCGTGCCGAATTTCAGAATCGGCACGCAGCCGACCGAATTGTGGACGCTCATGATGGTGGACCAGGCGCCGTCACCGGCGGCGATCTCCTCCAGCGCCAAGGCATAAGCGACGGCACCGGTTCCCGAGCCGCCATAGTCTTCAGAGACCAGCATTCCGAGAAAGCCGAGTTCGCCCATCTCTTTCAGCTCATCTTTCGGGAACCGGCTTTCCCGGTCGCGCGCGGCGGCCCCGGGGGCGAGCCGCTCGCGGGCGAAATCGCGGGCCATGTCCCTGATCTGCTGCTGGGCTTCGTTCAGGATCATCGCCGCCTCCCCTCCGTGTAGTTCAGCCGCGGGCGCCGTCGCTTCGCCGCCGCCGATGCAGACGGCGGCAACGCCGCGCTTCAACCCGTGACGCTGCAAGGCCGCAAGCAGGGTGACGACGATGCGTGCACCGGAAGCCCCGATGGGATGGCCGAGCGCACAGGCACCGCCATGCACATTCACCTTCTCATGCGGCAGCTCGAGATCGCGCATCGCCGCCATCGCGACGACCGCGAAGGCCTCGTTGATTTCGAACAGATCGACATCCTTCGCCGCCCAGCCGGTTTTTTCGAACAGCTTTTTCATCGCGCCGATAGGAGCCGTCGGAAATTTTGCAGGCGCATCCGCATGGGAGGTCTGGCCGATAATGGTCGCCAGCGGCAAAAGGCCCCGCCTTTCCGCTTCCGATCTGCGCATCAGAACAAGAGCGGCCGCGCCATCGGAAATGGAACTGGAATTGGCCGCCGTCACCGTTCCACCATCGCGAAAGGCGGGCTTCAGTTGCGGGATTTTTTCCGGGCGGGCCTTCCCCGGCTGTTCGTCTACGGCAACATCGCCGACAGAAGTGATTTCCGCCTCGAAAGCCCCTTCCGCGATAGCGCGTCGGGCGCGTTCCAGTGAAGCCAACGCGTAATCATCCTGCATGGCGCGCGTGAACTGATAATCTTGCGCGCAATCTTCCGCGAAAGTCCCCATCAGCCTGCCCTTGTCATAGGCGTCTTCAAGGCCGTCGAGAAACATGTGATCGGTGAGCTTGCCGTGGCCGAGACGATAACCATTGCGGGCGCGGTCCAGCAAATAGGGCGCGTTGCTCATGCTCTCCATGCCACCCGCAAGCACGACGGAAGAGCTTCCCGCCGCAAGCTGGTCATGCGCCAGCATGATCGCCTTCATGCCTGAGCCGCACATCTTGTTGATGGTCGTCGCGCCAATCGAGTTGGGAATGCCGGCGGCAATGGCCGCCTGTCTCGCTGGAGCCTGCCCCTGCCCGGCCGAGAGCACGCAGCCCATCAGCACATCGTCGATATCAGCGGGTGAAATTACGGCCCGTTCGACGGCCGCGCGGATCGCCGCCGCCCCGAGATCGGGCGCAGCCACCGATTTGAATTCGCCCTGGAACCCACCCATAGCAGTACGGGCGGCCCCGACGATAACGACAGGGTCATGCACAGCCAAATTCACCTCCCTAGGCCATCCTCCCACCAAGAGAACGACCGTCATCGTGATCTCCTCCAGACCTCGACTGACGTGAACGCTATCACTATCTCGAATTCATTTCAAAGCTATTTTGATTGACAGTTTTTTGATTGGCGATATCTTTGATCCAACAAATAGTCATATCATAGAGCAAATGATCCATGATTGAGCTCGACAGTTTCGACCAGAAGATTCTGCATGTGCTCGGCGATGACGGGCGGGTGAGCTGGCGCGATCTGGCGGCCCGGATCGGCCTTTCCTTCACGCCGACGCTGCGCCGTGTCCGCAAGCTGGAAGGGGAAGGCTTCCTTCGCGGTTATCCCGCCGTGTTCGATGAGAACCGCCTGCTCGGCAATATGGGTGTCTTCATTTCCGTCACGCTCGAGCGGCAGATCAAGGAAGCATTGACGACCTTCGAACACCACGTCGCCTCCATTCCGGAAGTGGTGGGCGGTTACCAGACCAGCGGCAGTTCCGATTATCTCATTCATGCCATGGTGCGGGATTTGCCGCATTATCAGCAGCTTCTGGATTTCCTGACCACGGTTCCCGGCGTGTCGCGCATCCAGTCCAATTTCGCCATCAAGACATTCGTGCGCCGTTCAGCCGCCTTCACCGGAGGTGACGCGCCATAAATGAGAGTTGCCAGCACGGAGGAGGTGCTGGCCGCTGACGAGAGGGACGGAGACAAACGGCCGTCCGGAGGAGGAGACGCGATGAGTTTGAACCTCGCCGCTATTTTCGATGCCGATCTCGGCCCGGAAATCGCAGCGCTGCGCGACAGCGCAAGAGCATTCGCCGACGATAAAATAGCCCCGCTCGCCGCCGAGATCGATCGCGACGATCAGTTTCCGCGCAAGCTCTGGCCGCAGATGGGCGAACTCGGCCTGCACGGCATCACCGTTTCGGAAGAGTACGGCGGTGCTGACATGGGTTATCTCGCCCATTGCGTGGCGATGGAGGAGATAAGCCGGGCTTCCGCTTCCATCGGCCTTTCCTATGGCGCCCATTCCAACCTCTGCATCAACCAGATTCATCGCTGGGGAACGGAAGATCAGAAGCGCAGATATCTGCCGAAGCTGGTTTCCGGCGAGCATGTCGGTTCGCTTGCCATGAGCGAAACGGAAGCCGGGTCAGATGTCGTCTCGATGCGGTTGAAGGCGGAGCACAAGGGTGACCATTATGTGCTGAACGGCACGAAGATGTGGATCACCAATGGCCACGAGGCGGATACGCTGGTGGTTTATGCCAAGACGGACATGTCCGCCGGCCCGCGCGGCATCACGGCCTTTCTGATCGAGAAAGGCTTCAAGGGGTTTCGCCCCGCACAAAAACTCGACAAGCTCGGCATGCGCGGCTCGCCAACCTCCGAACTGGTTTTCGAGGATTGCGAGGTGCCGGAGGAAAATATCCTCGGGCGTCTCAACGACGGCGTGACGGTGCTGATGAGCGGGCTGGATTACGAGCGCGCCGTGCTGGCCGCAGGCCCCGTCGGCATCATGCAGGCGGCCATCGATCTGGTGCTGCCCTATGCGCGCGAGCGCAAGCAATTCGGCAAGCCGATCGGCGAATTCCAGCTGGTGCAGGGAAAGCTCGCCGATATCTATTCGGCCATGAACGCCTCCCGCGCCTATGTCTATGCCGTGGCACGCGCCTGCGACAATGGCCGCATCACGCGGCAGGATGCGGCAGGCGCGATTCTTTTTGCTGCCGAGCGGGCGACGCAGGTGGCGCTGGATGCGATCCAGCTTCTCGGCGGTTCCGGCTACGTCAATGAAAGCCCGGCCGGACGGCTGCTGCGCGACGCCAAGCTTTATGAAATCGGCGCGGGCACCAGCGAAATCCGCCGGATGCTGATCGGCCGCGAACTGGTCAAAGGCAACGGGTGAGGAACGCGATGAAGCTTACATCCAGTCTGAACCGCGATCCCACCTTCACCGCCAATACCACGTTCATGTCTGGCCTGGTGGACGACCTGAGGCAGCACGTCGAAAAAATCACGCGGGGTGGCGGCGACAAGGCCCGCGAACGGCATCTGTCCCGTGGCAAATTGCTGGCGCGCGACCGGATCGAGGCGCTTCTCGATCCCGGCAGCCCGTTTCTCGAATTCTCGCAATTCGCCGCTTACGAGGTCTATGACGAACCCGTTCCCGCCGCCGGCATCGTCACCGGCATCGGCCGGGTGTCAGGCCGTGAATGCGTGATCGTCGCCAATGATGCGACGGTGAAAGGCGGCACCTATTATCCGCTGACCGTGAAGAAACATCTGCGCGCGCAGGAGATCGCCACTGAGAACCGACTGCCCTGTATCTACCTGGTGGATTCCGGCGGCGCGAACCTTCCAAATCAGGACGAGGTGTTTCCCGACCGTGATCATTTCGGCCGCATCTTTTACAATCAGGCCAATATGTCTGCAGAAGGCATTGCCCAGATTGCAGTGGTGATGGGCAGTTGCACCGCGGGCGGGGCCTATGTACCCGCCATGAGCGACCAGTCCGTGATCGTCAAAAATCAGGGCACGATCTTTCTCGGCGGCCCGCCGCTGGTGAAGGCCGCCACAGGCGAAGTGGTGAGCGCGGAGGAACTGGGCGGCGCGGATGTGCATTCGCGGCAATCCGGCGTCACCGATCATTACGCCCACGACGACCGCCACGCGCTGGCGCTGACCCGGCGGATCGTCTCCACGCTCAACCGCCGCAAACAGGTGGAACTGGATATCCGCCCGCCGGCGGAGCCGCTTTATCCGGCGGACGAACTTTACGGCATCGTTCCCGCCGATACACGCAAGCCTTTCGAGGTGCGTGAGATCATCGCGCGTCTGGTGGATGGTTCCGAATTCGATGAGTTCAAGGCGCTTTACGGCACGACGCTGGTCTGCGGCTTCGCCCATATCCACGGCTATCCCGTCGGCATCATCGCCAATAACGGCATTCTGTTTTCGGAATCGGCGCTGAAGGGCGCGCATTTCATCGAACTCTGCTGCCAGCGCGGCATTCCGCTGGTCTTCCTGCAGAACATCACCGGCTTCATGGTCGGCAAGGCTTATGAGGCGGGCGGCATCGCCAAGGATGGCGCAAAGCTTGTCACCGCCGTAGCCTCTGCCCAAGTGCCGAAATTCACCGTCATCATCGGCGGCTCCTTCGGTGCGGGCAATTACGGCATGGGCGGGCGCGCCCATTCGCCCCGCTTTTTGTGGGGGTGGCCCACCGCCCGCATTTCGGTCATGGGCGGCGAACAGGCGGCCTCTGTTCTGGCACAAATCCGCCGCGATGGTATCGAGGCCGATGGCCGCCACTGGTCGAAGGAAGGCGAAGAGGCGTTCAAGCAACCGATCCGGGAAAAATACGAGCGGGAAGGACATCCCTATTATGCCAGCGCGAGGCTGTGGGATGACGGCATCATCGATCCCAGGGATACCCGCCTCGTGCTTGGCCTCGGTCTCTCCGCCGCGCTCAACGCACCGATAGAACCCACCCGTTTCGGCATATTCAGGATGTGAGGCGACGATGTTCTCGAAAATACTGATCGCCAACAGGGGCGAAATCGCCTGCCGCATCATCCGCACCGCCGCCAAGATGGGCATACGCACCGTTGCCGTCTATTCGGATGCCGACCGTGACGCCATGCATGTGGCACTGGCCGACGAGGCAATCGCCATTGGCCCCGCGCCCGCACGTGCCTCCTATCTCGACGGCGAAAAAATCATCGCCGCCGCAAAAGCGACCGGCGCGGAAGCGGTCCATCCGGGTTATGGTTTCCTCTCGGAAAATGCCGGTTTCGCCGAAGCCTGTGCCGCCGCCGGTCTTGTTTTCATTGGCCCGCCGGCGGCAGCGATCCGCGCCATGGGCGGGAAAAGCGAGGCGAAAGCGCTGATGGCGAAGGCGGGCGTTCCCGTCGTTCCCGGCTTTCACGGTGAGGATCAGGCGGAAGAGCGGCTTCGCAGTGAAGCGGACGCCATAGGTTATCCCGTTCTGCTCAAGGCCTCGGCCGGCGGCGGCGGCAAGGGCATGCGCATCGTGCGGAAGAAACGCGAATTTGCGGCGGAACTTGCCGGCGCAAAACGCGAGGCGCTGGCCGCCTTCGGCAATGACCGCATGCTGATCGAAAAATATCTGGAGCGGCCGCGACATGTGGAAGTGCAGGTCTTTGCCGATGGCCACGGTAATTGTTTCTCACTTTTCGAGCGCGATTGCTCGATCCAGCGCAGGCACCAGAAGGTCATAGAGGAAGCCCCCGCCCCCGGCTTGCCCGATGCGCTCAGGCAACGCATGTATGAAGCGGCGGTCGCCGCCGCCCGCGCCATCGACTATCGCGGCGCGGGAACGGTGGAATTCCTGCTCGACCCTTCCGGCGAGTTCTATTTCATGGAAATGAATACAAGGCTTCAGGTCGAACATCCGGTGACGGAATATATTACCGGCCTGGATCTGGTCGAATGGCAGCTCCGTGTTGCGGATGGTGAGGCACTGCCGCAGGACTGGGCCGATCTCGACATAAACGGTCACGCCATCGAGGCCCGGATTTATGCCGAAGACCCGGCGCACGATTTCCTGCCGTCGATCGGCACGATCAGCCAACTCATTTTTCCCGATCAAGGCCCTCACGTCAGGATAGACAGCGGCATCCGCGCCGGCGACGCCATTACCGTGCATTACGATCCGATGATCGCCAAGCTGATCGTCTGGGATCGTGATCGCCCATCGGCGGTGCGGCGTCTGCGGTTGGCGCTGGAAAATCTGGCGATCTGTGGCGTCGCCAGCAATGCCGCCTTTCTGACCCGGCTTGCGGGACTGGAGGCCTTCGCAAAAGCCGAACTCGATACGGGCTTCATAGCCCGCAACGATGTCGTGCTTTTTGCCCCGGCCCCGAAGGATGGGAACGAGATAGCGATGGCCGCGCTGGGCCTGCTGCTCTCGCGGCAGAAAAACGGAAAGTCAGGTTCAGAGGCCGATCCCTATAGCCCGTGGAACACGGCAGCCGCCTTCCGCCTCAACGCGCCGTCGCGGGAAACGCTGTATTTCACCTTTGAGAACCAGCCGCTTAACGTCGGCGTCACGCATGAGGCGGACGGTTTTTCGCTTGCCATCGACGGACGGACGATCAGCGCCCATGGCAGCCTCTCGGACGACGGCAAATTCCGTGCAACCGCGGAAGACAGGAAACGGCAGGGCCATTTTTTTGCAGAAGGCGGCAGTTGCGCGCTTTTCCTGGATGGCGAACATTATCGCATCGCCCAGCCTGATCCCGTCGATATCGAGGATTCCTCCACCCATACCGGTGGTCTGGAAGCACCCATGCCTGGCGTTATCCGTGCTTTGCTGAGCCGGAACGGTGCTGCGGTTGAAGCCGGCGAGGCGCTAGTGGTGATGGAGGCGATGAAAATGGAGCACACGATCCGTGCACCGGCGAAAGGTACGGTCACGGCCATCAATTGCGTCGAGGGCGATATGGTCGCGGCCGGTGCGGTGCTGGTGGATTTCGAACCGGAGGGAGCATGACATGAGCTGGCCCCGAACGGTAAAAATCGTCGAAGTGGGCGCGCGCGATGGCCTGCAGAACGAAAGCGCCGAGGTTCCAACCGCCATCAAGATCGAGCTGATCGAGCGGCTGGCCGCAGCCGGATTGACTGCGGTGGAAGCGGGCGCTTTCGTCTCGCCCAAAAAAGTGCCGCAAATGGCTGACTCGAAGGAGGTATTTCAGGGCCTCAAACGACGATCCGGCACCGCCTATCCGGTGCTCGTTCCCAATATGAAAGGTTTCGAGGCCGCCATTGAAGCCGGCGTGACGGAAATCGCCGTTTTTGTGTCCGCCTCCGAAGGCTTTAGCCAGCACAATATAGGCTGCTCGCGCGCCGAAAGCCTCGAGCGCCTGCGCCATGTTGCGGAGGCGGCGGGCGGGCGAAACATCCGCATACGCGGTTACGTTTCCTGCATTGCCGGCTGCCCCTATGACGGCGCGGTCGCGCCCGATGAGGTGGCGGCGATGGCCGAGGCGCTTATCGCGCTTGGCTGTTACGAAATCTCGCTCGGCGATACGATCGGCATCGGCACGGCCGCGCATATTCGCAAAATCATCGAACGGGTGTCGGCCAACATTCCGCGCAAAAAAATCGCCATGCATTTTCACGATACCTATGGCCAGGGCGTCGCCAATGTGTTGGCCTCGCTGGATGAAGGTATCTCCGTCTTCGACAGTTCCGTCGCCGGGCTGGGCGGCTGCCCCTTCGCGCCGGGTGCCAGCGGCAACGTCGCCACCGAAGACGTCGTCTATCTGTTGCAGGGGCTTGGCATTAAAACCGGTATCGACCTGATGGCAGTGGCTAAAACCGGCGACTGGATCAGCCGGCATCTCGGCAGACCGAATGCAGCCCGCGCCGGCAGGGCGCTGCTTGCGGCAAGACAGGAAGGGTAACGCGCATGGCGGATGAACTGCTGAGCGAAAGGCGCAAGGACGTTCTCTGGCTGACACTCAACCGGCAGGAGGTGCACAACGCGTTGAATGCTGCGATGACGGACGCCCTGGCGAAGGCCATCCGCGCGGCATCGAGTGATGGTGGCCTGCGCGCCGTGGTGATAACGGCCGCGGGAGACCGCAGTTTCTGCTCAGGGGCAGACCTCAAGGAAAGCGCCGGCGGCATGTTCCTCTCGCCTGATGGAACGAACCCCATTGCCGATGTGATGCGCGCCATCGAGGGCTGCGACAAGATCGTCATGGCCCGCATCAATGGCCGAGTTCTGGCTGGCGGGCTTGGCCTCGTCGCCGCCTGTGATCTTGCCTATGCCGCCGCTCATGCCGAATTCGGTTTGCCGGAAGTGCGCGTCGGGCTTTTCCCGGCCATGGTGGCGGCAAAGCTGCTGGCGAAGGTGCCACTGGGCCAGCTTCAGGAAATGGCCTATCTCGGCGTCGCGATCAGCGCTGCTGACGCGGAGCGTCTTGGCCTCGTCACTCGGGCCGTCCCGTCGGCCGAACTCGACGGCGTGGTTGTGGATGTTCTCGCCCGGCTGCGGCAGAATGCGCCGGGCGCGATCGCGGCCGGAAAGGCGGCATTGCTGAAGATGCGCGATATGTCGTCCGCCGAGCGGCTTGCCTTTGCCGAAAGCGTCATTGCCACGATCAGCGGCAGCAACGAGGCGCGGGAGGGGCGATTGGCCTTTGTCGAAAAAAGGAAGCCGCACTGGGTGGAGTGATCGCCGCCGCGCTGCCCGAGGACAGATTTTTTCGAAAGTCGTCCTGGGGTCAATCGATATAATCCCAATGCGTGCGTTGACCCCGTTGGGCAAATCGCGTTCTATCCAGCACCTTTCGCCGGACCGCGATTGGGGGAGCCGGAGGAGACCCATGCAGCTTGTAAAAACCGTCGCCGAATTGCGGGATGCCACCGCTGCCTTTCGCCGTGCGGGCAAAACCATCGGCTTCGTGCCGACCATGGGCTTTCTCCATATCGGTCATCTGACGCTCGTTGCCCAAGCCAAAGCGGAAAACGGCGTGACAGTGGTTTCGATCTTCGTCAACCCGCTTCAATTCGGCGCGAATGAGGATCTGGCCCGTTACCCGCGCGATCTCGCCCGCGACAGCGCATTGCTGGAAGAGGCTGATGTCGACATTCTTTTCGCGCCCGAAGTCTCCGAGATGTATCCGCGCCCGATGCAGACCGTCGTGGATGTGCCCGAACTGGGTAGCCAACTGGAAGGCGCGGTGCGGCCGGGGCATTTCGCCGGCGTCACGACCGTCGTGACCAAGCTTTTTAACCTCGTCCAGCCGGATGCCGCCTATTTCGGTGAGAAGGACTATCAGCAGGTGACACTGATCCGCCGCATGGTCGAGGACCTCGCCCAGCCGGTCAGGGTCGTGCCCGTCGCCACCGTGCGCGAGGCGGATGGGCTCGCCTGCTCCTCGCGTAACGTTTATCTAAACCCCGCAGAACGCGCCGCCGCCGTGATCGTGCCGCGCGCGCTGGACGAAGCTGAACGGCTTTATGCTGAAGGCTTCGACGACCCAGCCGCATTCGAGGCAGCCATAGAAAAACTCATCGCAGCCGAGCCGCTGGCCTCACCGGAAGTCGTCGCCGTGCGCGATCCCGATACGCTCGCCCCCATTGCTTCATTGCAGGCGGGGCCGGTGCTGGTGGCGCTGTTCGTCAGGGTCGGAAGTACACGGCTCCTCGACAACCGCGTCATCGGGCGCGTCAAGATCGATCAACGGGAGGCTGCCCAATGAGCGCCCATGGAAAACACAAGCGGCTGACAACAGCCTCCATCCGGCAGATGAAAGGCGAGGCGCGCATCGTCTGCCTGACCGCCTATACGACGCCGATTGCCCGCCTGCTCGATCCGCATTGCGATCTGCTGCTGGTCGGCGATTCCCTCGGCATGGTGCTTTACGGCATGGACACGACGGTCGGCGTCACGCTGGACATGATGATCGCCCACGGCCGCGCCGTCATGCGTGGCGTCGAACATGCCTGCGTCATCGTCGATCTTCCCTTCGGAACCTATCAGGAATCCAAGGAACAGGCGTTCCGCAACGCCGTGCGGCTGATGCAGGAAACCGGCTGCGACGGCGTTAAGCTGGAGGGCGGCGAGGAGATGGCGGAGACCATCGCCTTTCTGGTGGCGCGCGGCATTCCCGTCTTCGGCCATGTCGGGCTGATGCCACAGCTGGTGCACACCGCCGGCGGCTTCCGCTCGCTCGGACATTCGGACGCGGAAACGCAGAAAATCTGGCGTGACGCGATTGCAGTCGATCAGGCCGGCGCCTTCGCCATCGTCGTGGAAGGCACCGTCGAGCCGCTGGCCCGGGAACTGACCGAAAAACTCGCCGCGCCGACGGTCGGCATCGGCGCATCTCCGGCCTGCGACGGGCAGGTGCTCGTTTCCGACGACATGCTCGGCCTTTTCACTGACTTCAAACCGAAATTCGTCAAGCGTTTCGCCGATTTAGGTTCGACCGTTTCGGAAGCGGCGGCAAGTTATGCAGATGAGGTGCGCTCCGGGGCGTTTCCGGGGCCGGAGCATACGTTTCAGGTTCGCAGGCAATCGCCTTCGCGCGATTGAAGGATCCGGACTGACTTGCTGGACAACGCCCTGACTAAAACTCGGTGTCATCCTCGGGTCAAGCCCGAGGATGACGGAGGAGAGGTTGAGGCGACGCTGTCAGCTCTCAGCGGTATATTCGGCCTGATCGCAGGCTTTGCATCCAGCAAAGCGAACGACTACACAATCCCGCCACTACCGCCAACCGAAGCCGGGCGCTCCGCCGCAACCTGCTTGCGATAACCACTCGCCCGATAGGTCGCCACCGGATCGATAGCGCCGCCCGCCAGCTGCCGGGCCTGGGCGAGGATCGGCTCCACATCGGTACGGTAAGCCCTTTTCAGCATATCTGATGCCATCAGCGCATCATTATCCTGCTGATAGCCGTCGAGAGCCGCGCGATCCACCAGCAGCGCCTGCGCGTAAGCGCGGCGGATTTCGTTGGCGCTGGAAATCAGGCTTTCTATCGGGTCCGTCACATTGTGCGACTGGTCGA
The DNA here is from genome assembly GCF_001541315.1 of Agrobacterium tumefaciens str. B6. Classification (GTDB taxonomy): domain Bacteria; phylum Pseudomonadota; class Alphaproteobacteria; order Rhizobiales; family Rhizobiaceae; genus Agrobacterium; species Agrobacterium radiobacter. Next base: position 405,560 of record NZ_LMVK01000023.1, read on the forward strand.
TCATATGGGCGGGATGGAAACCCTTCACGCCGCGATATTCGGCATCCACCAGTTCGTTGAAAACGAGGAACAGGCGATATGGCTCGATTGAGCCGGCATCCAGATCGTCATCGCCGTATTTGCTATCGTTGAAGTGGAAACCACCGAGCTTGCCGAACTGGATGAGCCGGGCGACGATCATCTCGATATTGGTGTTCGGCGCATGGTGGCCGAGATCAACGAGGCAGAAGGCCTTTTCGCCGAGCGTATTGGCAATGAGGTAATTGGTGCCCCAGTCCTGCACGACAGTGGAATAGAAAGCCGGCTCATACATCTTGTGTTCGGAAAAGATACGCCAGTCATCCGGCAGCGCCTTGTAGATATCGGCCATGGCGGCAAGATAGCGCTCGAAACTCCTGGTGAAGTTGCTCTGGCCCGGGAAATTGGAGCCGTCGCCCACCCAAACCGTCAGCGCCTTCGAGCCGATGGCCTTGCCGATCTCGATACATTCGATGTTGTGCTCGACGGCCTGCCGGCGCGTCGCGGCATCCGTGTGGCTGAGCGAACCATATTTGTAGGAATGGCTCTGACCCGGCGCGTCCGAAAACGTGTTGGAATTCATGGCATCGAAGCCGAGACCCAGCCCCGCGGCATGGGCCTTCAAACGCTTCGGGTCCTGTTTGTCCCACGGAATGTGAAGGGAGACGTTCGGCGTCGCCCGTGTCAACTGGTTGATGACAGCGCAATCATCCAGCTTGTCGAAAATACCGCGCGGCTCGCCCGCGCCGGGAAAACGGGCAAAGCGGGTGCCGCCGGTGCCAACGCCCCAGGACGGCACGGCGACGAAAAACTCCGCGACCTTGGCCGTGACTGCGTCGATATCGATATTGCGACGGGCCAGCTGGTTGCCAAGCGCCTGATAATCGTCCTTCAGCGCGCCAGCGCGTTTTTCGTTTTCGGCCGCGATGATGTCGGCGGCGATTTTCGTCTCGGTCATCTCTTCCTCCCGGGAATCGGTCCAGTGCATGCTAGTTCATCGCGCTCACCTCCGTCATTCCGGCCTTGAGCCGGAATCCAGCCGACGCACGTCTGTGCGGCGGAGAGAGTCTTTTCAGCCCAAGGACTTGGGCTGGCTGGATTCCGGCTCAAGGCCGGAATGACGGAAGTGAGAACGTGCCGAACGTCCTACCGCGTAAAACTCTGCGCGTTGCCGGCATCGACATTGATGATGTTGCCGGTCGACTTGGCGGAAGCATCGGACGCCAGGAAGTAGATCGCTTCGGCGATGTCTTCCGGGAACACATTGAGCTTCAGCATCGAGCGCTTGCGGTAATGCTCCTCCAGATCGGTCACCTCGATCTTGGACGAGGCCGCGCGCTGCTCGCGCCACTCGCCATTCCAGATCTTCGAACCGCGCAACACGGCATCGGGATTGACGGTGTTGACACGAATGCCCGCTTCCGCCCCTTCCAGCGCGAGGCAACGGGCGAGATGAATTTCCGCAGCCTTCGCCGTGCAATAAGCGGAAGCATTGGGCGAGGATGCAAGGCCGTTCTTGGACGCAACGAAAACCACGTTGCCGCCGAGGTTCTGACGCCGCAGCAGGCGGAATGCTTCGCGCGAAACGAGGAAATAGCCCGTGGCGAGAATGTCGATATTCTTGTTCCACATGGCAAGCGTCGTGTCTTCCACCGGAGCGGAAGAGGCAATGCCGGCATTGGAGACGAGAATATCCACGCCGCCGAATTCCACGCTCGCTTCCGCGAAGGCGGAAATCACGGCATCTTCCTTCGTCACGTCAAGCTTGACGGTACGCACCGCGTCAGTGCTGTAACGCTTGGCGAAATCGCCCTTGGCCGCATCCAGCGCCGCTTCGTCAATATCGGCGAGCACCACGCAGGCGCCCTCGCCCGCCAGGCGTTCGGCGGTTGCACGGCCGATGCCGCCGGCGCCACCGGTGACAAAAGCCACGCGACCGGCAAGGCTCTTCGGCTTCGGCATGCGCTGCAGCTTTGCCTCTTCCAACAGCCAATATTCGATATCAAAGGCTTCCTGCTCGGGAAGGCCCTGATAGTCGGACACGGTGGAAGCACCGCGCATGACGTTGATGGCGTTGACGTAGAATTCGCCGGCGATACGGGCCGTCGCCTTGTCCTTGGCGAACGACAGCATGCCGACACCGGGGATCAGGAAAATCACCGGGTTCGGGTCGCGCATATCAGGTGAATTGTCGTGGCGGCAGGCGTCGTAGTAGCGCGTATAATCGGCGCGGTAAGCCTCCAGCGCCTCGTCGAGACCCGCCATCAACGCGTCCACATCAGGATGTGCGGTATCGAGATCGAGGATCAGCGGGCGGATTTTCGTGCGCAGGAAATGGTCAGGGCAGGAGGTGCCGAGCGCGCCGAGCGGCTTCAAATCCTTGGAATTGACGAATTCGAGAACCGGATCCTGATCGTCGAAATGGCCGAGCTTGCGCTCCTCGCGGCCGATGCGGCCACGGATTTCCGGCATTAGTCGGGCAGCGATGGCGCGGCGCTCGGCAACGGGCAGACTTTTCGCCACAGCACCGCCGAAAATCGGCTTGCCTTCGGTCTGCGCCGTAAACCATTCGATCGCCTTGTTGATGATGGCGAGCGTCAGTTCGTAACACGCCTTGGCGTCATTATCCCAGGTGAACAGGCCATGGCTTTCCAGCACGACGCCCTTGGCCTTGGGATTGGCTTTTACGAAAGCCTCAAGGTCGAGGCCGAGCTGAAAGCCCGGACGGCGCCAGGGAAGCCAGCCAATGTCATCGCCGAAGATCTGCTGCGTCAGCTCTTTCGAGTTTTTGGAGGCGGCAATCGCGATGATCGCATCGGGGTGCATGTGGTCGACATGATCATAAGGTACGAAACCGTGCAGCGGCGTATCGATGGAGGCCGCGCGCGGATTGAGGTTGAAGGTGCAATGCGGCAGGAAGCCGACCATGCGATCTTCGTCCTCCACACCCTTGTAAATGCCCTTCAGCGCTTCCAGCTTGTCGAGATAAAGCGTCGCAAAACCATCGAGCTTGATGGTGCCGACATCGCCGCCGGAGCCTTTCACCCACATGACGCGGACCTCTTCGCCGGTCAGCGGATCGGTTTCGAGCACCTTCGCGGATGTGTTGCCGCCACCGTAATTGGTGATGCGCTTGTCCGCACCCAGCAGATTGGAGCGATAAAGCAGCTTGCCCGGCTCATCGAGCGTCTTGGCGTAAGCATCGTCCCAACGGCTTTCGAGAAGGCGGGGTTTTCCCGTCATGTCTTCCTCCCAATATCTGTCTGCATTCGCGGAGCCGATACCGGCCCGCCTCCTTTGATGGCAGATATCGCGCATCCAAAAGCACAATGTCAATCAAAAACGATCATAAATTTTCATGTTGCAGCGCGATATTGATTAATTTGATCGTTCTTGATTGACAACGTAAAGAGATTGCGAATAATCACGATCAGGAGGACCCCATGCACGAACGCGAACGCCATCGCATCATCTTGAGCGCCACACAGGAAAAAGCTGTCGTGACGGTGCAGGATATTGCCGAACTGACGGATGCGTCGGAAGCGACGATCCGCAGGGATATCGCGTCGCTGCACGTTCAGGGCAAGTTGCGCCGCGTGCGTGGTGGAGCCGAAGCGGTACATCCGCCGCAGCTCGGCAATCTCGCGGCAAGGCCGTTCCGTGTGTCCGAATCGGTCAACATCGACAAAAAACGCGCAATTGCGCGCAAGGCGGTTGATCTCTGCAATGATGGCGATGCGATCATCCTGAATGGCGGCACGACGACATTCCAGATGGTGCATTACATGGCGGCGCGCCGTCTGCAGGTGATGACCAATTCCTTCGCGATTGCGGAACATCTGGTCAAGCATTCCAAATGCAATGTCAGTGTGCCGGGCGGCGCGATCTATCGCGACCAGAGCCTCATCCTGTCGCCTTTCGAGAATGATGCGATCCGCAATTTTTATGCACGACGCATTTTTCTCGGTGCGCAGGGCGTGGGTGCGCTCGGCATCATGGAATCCGACGCACTGGTCATCCAGAGCGAGCAGAAGCTGATGCGGCAGGCGGAAGAACTGATCGTGATGGTCGATTCTTCGAAATTCAGAAAACGATCCAGCCTCATTTTATGTCCGCTCGAAAACGTCTCGACCATCATTACCGATGACGGGATTTCCGATGAGGCGGCGAGGATGGTGGAAGATGCCGGCGTCGAATTGCTGATCGCCGGCGCGGTGAAGGATGGCAAGACAGCCACCCCATCGGATGAAGAGGATTCTTCTTCGGTCGCCTGAGGAGCACCGGAGGGAGGAAAAAGGTTCAAAACGGGAGGAAAAGGGACATGAAACTTACACGCAGAACATTGACGAGCGCTCTGGCGCTCAGCGCGGCGCTCTCCGTCGCTGGACTGGGCGGCGTTGCCCAGGCAGCCGATGTGAAGATCGCACTGGTGGTCAAATCGCTCGGCAACGGCTTTTTCGAAGCCGCCAACAAGGGCGCGCAGGAGGCCGCAAAAGACCTCGGCGGCGTCGAGATCATCTATACCGGCCCGACCAGCACCACGGCGGAAGGCCAGATCGAAGTCATCAATTCGCTGATCGCGCAGGGTGTCGACGCCATCGCCATTTCCGCCAATGACCCCGACGCCGTGGTTCCGGCGCTGAAAAAGGCGGCGCAGCGCGGCATCAAGGTCATTTCCTGGGATTCCGGCGTAGCACCTGAAGGCCGCATTCTCCAGCTCAACCCCTCGTCCAACGCACTGATCGGCAAGATGTGCCTGCAGCTTGCCGCATCACATTTGGAAGGCGGCAAGGGCGATTTCGCCATTCTTTCGGCCACCACCACCTCCACGAACCAGAATATCTGGATCGACGAGATGAAAAAGCAGCTGAAGGATTTCCCCGGCCTCAACCTCGTCACGACAGTTTACGGTGACGACCTTGCCGACAAGAGCTACCGCGAAGCGCAGGGCCTGCTTTCCTCGCAGCCGAATGTGAAGGTCATCGTCGCACCGACGACGGTTGGCGTTCTCGCCGCCTCGCAGGCCGTGAAGGATGCGGGCAAGATCGGCCAGGTGTTTGTGACCGGCCTTGGCCTGCCGTCCGAGATGGCCGGCGCCATCAAATCGGGCGCAACCAAGGAATTCGCCATCTGGAACCCGATCGACCTCGGTTATTCCGCCACCCAGATCGCCTATCGCCTTGTGAAGGGCGAGGCAGACGGCAAGCCGGGCTCGGAAATCGAAGCTGGCCGCATGGGCAAGATCAAGGTTGGCGAAAACAGCGAAGCTGCAATGGCCGATCCCTTCGTTTATGACGCGAAGAATATCGATCAGTTCTCGAAGATTTTTTGACCTGAGTAGCAGCTGACGGCGAGCGGAGGGCACCCCCCTCTGCCCGGCAGGGCAGAGGGGGGTGCCCCTCACCGCTTCAATCAAAACTGACCGGTAAGACGGATGATGCGTATCGAAACGAAAATTTTAGATGTCGTCGAGGCTTCAAATTCAACGCCCATTCTGGAAATGCGCGGCATCAGCCAGATATTCCCCGGCGTCAAAGCCCTGGATGGCGTCGATATCGCGCTTTATCCCGGCAAAGTCACCGCGCTGATCGGCGAGAACGGTGCGGGAAAATCCACGCTCGTCAAAATCCTCACCGGCATCTATCGCCCCAACGAGGGCGAAATCCTCCTAGATCGCCAGCCTGTCCATTTTCACAGCGCGCAGGACGCCATCGATGCCGGCGTGACCGCCATTCATCAGGAAACCGTTCTTTTTGATGAGCTTTCCGTGGGTGAGAACATCTTTCTCGGCCATGCGCCAAAGGGTCGTTTCGGCCTCATTGACTGGAAGACCATCAATGCCCGTGCAAAGGTTCTGCTGGAACAACTCGAAAGCACCATCGATCCGACGATCCGGCTGAAGGACTTGTCCATTGCCCAGCGCCATCTCGTCGCCATCGCCCGCGCGCTGTCGGTCGAGGCGCGCATCGTCATCATGGACGAACCGACGGCTGCTCTTTCCCGCAAGGAAATCGACGATCTCTTCCGCATCGTTGAAAACCTGAAACGGCAGGGCAAGGCCATCCTCTTCATCAGCCACAAGTTTGATGAAGTCTATGAAATTGCAGAAAACTATGCCGTGTTCCGCGACGGCAGGATGGTCGGTGCGGGCAATCTTGCGGCCACACCGCAGGACGAAATCGTACGGCTGATGGTCGGCCGCGACGTGACGAACGCTTTTCCCAAGCAGGCTGTCACCCTTGGTCCGACAGTTCTTTCGGTGCGCGATTATTCCCATCAGACGGAGTTCCGCGATATTTCGCTCGAGTTGCGCAAGGGCGAGATTCTCGGCCTTTACGGGCTGATCGGCGCCGGGCGCTCCGAACTTTGCCAGTCGCTTTTCGGCATTACCCGCCCCGCTTCGGGACAGGTGACACTGGAGGGCCAGCCGATTGCGATCCGCTCACCGGAGGATGCGATCCGCGCCGGTATCGTTTATGTGCCGGAAGAGCGCGGCCGCCACGGTCTCGCGCTCGAAATGCCGATTTACCAGAACATGTCGTTGCCCTCCCTCACGCGAACCTCGCGCAAGGGATTTCTGGCCGCGGCCAATGAATTCGCGCTGGCGCGCAAATATGCCTCGCGGCTCGATCTGCGCGCCGCCGCCCTCTCGGTGCCCGTCGGCACGCTTTCGGGCGGCAACCAGCAGAAGGTGGTGATCGGCAAATGGCTCGCCACCCAGCCCAAGGTCATCATTCTCGATGAACCCACCAAGGGCATCGACATCGGCTCCAAAGCCGCCGTGCATGGCTTCATCAGCGAGCTTGCCGCCGAGGGGCTCTCCATCATCATGATTTCATCCGAACTTCCCGAAATCCTCGGCATGTCCGACCGCGCCATCGTGATGCGCGAAGGCCTGATGGCGGGCCAGTTCGAACGCGCCGATTTTTCTCCGGAAAAGCTGGTGCGCGCCGCCACCGGCAATGCCTGAGAGGGGCAAAACCATGCAACGTCTACTCAAAAATCGCGAATGGCTGCTGGCGGGTATCATCCTCATCATGATCGCCGGTTTTGCGCTGCGCGCGCCCGGTTTCGGCCGGCCGGCCAATCTCGTCAATATCTTCAACGATACTTCCATCCTTATCATTCTGGCGCTGGGCCAGATGGCGGTCATTCTCACCAAATCCATCGATCTCTCCGTTGCCGCCAATCTCGCCTTTACCGGCATGGCGGTGGCGATGACCCATGCCGCCTTTCCGGGCATTCCGCTGCCGCTTCTCATCGTCATGGCGGGCGGCATCGGCGCTTTTCTCGGTTCGCTTAACGGCGTACTGGTCTGGTGGCTCGGCATTCCGCCCATCGTCGTTACGCTCGGCACGCTTACCATCTATCGCGGCATGGCATTCGTGCTGTCAGGCGGCGGCTGGGTGAATGCGCACCAGCTTTCGCCGACCTTCCTCAATGTGCCGCGCACCATGATCCTCGGCATGCCTATCCTTTCCTGGGTGGCGATCCTCATCATCGCTGGCGCCTGGCTGGTGCTCAGCCGCACCTCCTTTGGCCGCTCGGCCTATGCGTCGGGCGGTAATCCGAGCGCGGCCGTCTATGCGGGCGTCGATGTGGGCCGCACGCGCTTCTTCGCCTTCGTGCTGTCAGGCGCACTTGCCGGCCTCGCCAGCTATCTCTGGGTATCGCGTTATGCGGTTGCCTATGTCGACATCGCCGCCGGTTTCGAGCTGGACAGCGTGGCGGCGAATGTGATCGGCGGCATCTCGATTGCCGGCGGCATCGGCTCGGTGGCAGGTGCAGTGCTCGGCGCGCTGTTCCTCGGCGTCATCAAGAATGCCCTGCCCGTCATCGGCATCTCGCCCTTCGCGCAGATGGCGATTTCCGGCGTAGTGATCGTGCTCGCCGTCGTCTTCAACGCCCGCGCCGAAGCCAGAAAAGGCCGCATCATCCTGCGTGACCGCGCCGCAGCCGATCAGGCCCAGGAGGCTGCAGCATGAGCACGCCATCTCAACCGACGCAGAACGCGCGCATCATTCCAGACAAGCTCGGCACGCCACTACGCCGCATCATGGCCAGTTGGGAAGTGCTGCTGCTTGGCGTTGCGATCCTCATCTTTATCGCGAATTCGCTGGCCTCGCCCTATTTCCTCAATGCCTGGAACCTGTCGGACGCGACCTTCAATTTCACCGAAAAGGCGATTATCGCCTTTGCGATGGCGCTGCTGATCACCGCCGGCGAAATCGATCTTTCCGTCGCCGCCATCATTGCGCTCGCCTCCACCGCCATGGGCGCTGCGGTGCAGATGGGCATCGGCACGCCGGGCCTCGTCGCCATCGGCATCGGCACCGGGCTTTTATGCGGGGCATTTAACGGTTTTCTGGTCGCAGGGCTGAAACTGCCGTCCATTGTCGTCACCATCGGCACAATGAGCCTGTTTCGCGGCATTTCCTACATAGTGCTGGGCGATCAGGCCTATGGCAAATACCCGGCCGATTTCGCCTATTTCGGTCAGGGTTACGTCATCTCCGTCATTTCCTTCGAATTCGTGCTGTTCATCGTCATGGCAATCCTCTTCGCCATCCTGCTGCACGCCACCAATTTCGGCCGGCAGGTCTATGTGATCGGCAACAACCCGTTCGCCGCCCGTTTCTCCGGCATTCCCGTTGAACGCGTGAAGTTCATCCTGTTCCTGCTCACCGGCCTAATGAGCGGCATCGCCGCCGTCTGCCTCACCTCGCGCCTCGGCTCCACCCGCCCGTCGATCGCTCAAGGGTGGGAGCTTGAGGTGGTGACGATGGTGGTGCTGGGCGGCGTTTCCATTCTCGGCGGTTCCGGCACCATCGCAGGTGTGGTCATCGCGGCCTTCGTCATGGGACTCGTCACCTTTGGGCTTGGGTTGCTCAATGTGCCTGGTATCGTCATGTCGATCTTCGTCGGCCTGCTTTTGATCATCACCATCGCCATCCCCATCGTTGTGCGCCGCCTTCGGGCCATGAGAGGCTGAGCCATGCCGGAATTCGAAAAACACGCCTTCAGGATGAAACTCTTTGCCGGAAAAGAGGCCGAATATAAAAAGCGCCATGACGAGATATGGCCGGAACTGGTGGCGCTGCTGCATGAGGCGGGCGTCAGCGATTATTCCATCCATCTCGACCCGGAAACCAACATCCTTTTCGGCGTGCTGACGCGGCCGAAGAACCACGGCATGGCGGCACTGCCCGACCATCCCGTGATGAAGAAGTGGTGGGCGCATATGGCTGACATCATGGAGAGTAATCCGGACAATTCGCCCATTGCGAAAGATCTGGTGACGGTGTTCCATCTGCCATGACCGACAGCATCAAACCGGCCCGTGTCGCGGTCATCGATATCGGCAAGACCAATGCCAAGGTCGTCGTCATCGACACCGGCAGCGGAGAGGAGATTGCTGCCGAGAAACAGGCGAACCCTGTCCTTCGCGATGGAATTTATCCGCATTACGATGTGGAAATGCTCTGGCGCTTCATTCTCTCCGCCCTTCAGCGGTTCGGCCAGCAGCACGGTTTCGATGCGATTTCCATCACCACCCATGGCGCTTCGGCAGCGCTTCTCGATGGGAACGGCGATCTCGCCATGCCCGTGCTAGATTATGAACACAGCTACCCCGCGGCCATTCAGGAAGCCTATCGTGGCATCAGGCCCGATTTTGCCGAGACCGGCCCACCGCAGCTTCCCGCCGGGCTGAACCTTGGCGCACAAATCCATTTCCAGAAAGAGGCCTTTCCGGACGATTTCTCCAGAGTGCAAAGTATCGTCACCTATGCGCAATATTGGGCGGGGCGGCTGACCGGCGTTCAGGCCACGGAAACGACTTCGCTCGGCTGCCATACGGATCTCTGGAACCCGCGGCGGAAGAGTTTCTCCTCGCTCGTCGCGCGTCTCGGCATCGAGCAGCTGATGGCGCCGGTTCGCTCCGCTTTTGATGTGCTGGGAACAATCCGCCCATCGCTGGCAATGGAAACCGGCCTTTCGCCGCATATGCCGGTCTATTGTGGCATCCACGATTCCAACGCGTCGCTCCTGCCGCATCTTCTGCGCCGGGACGGTGATTTTTCGGTCGTCTCCACCGGCACCTGGGTGGTGAATTTCGCCATTGGCGGCGCGGCGGGTGCGCTCGATCCCACCCGTGACACGCTCCTGAATGTCGATGCTTTCGGCCGTCCCGTTCCCTCCTCCCGCTTCATGGGCGGCAGGGAATATGAAATGCTCGCGCAACAATTCGGGGCAGCGGAAGACGAAGCGATAGACGCGGCGCTCAGCGGCGTGGTTGCCAGAGGCATGATGCTGCTGCCGAGCGTCGTCAGCGGCTCCGGTCCATTTCCCGACAAGGCGGCGCGCTGGATCGGCGATAAAAATGCCACGGCTGCGGAACGGCACGCGGCGACGTCGCTTTATCTTGCCCTGATGACGGAATTCAGCCTTTCGCTCATCGGGCGGAAAGGTCCAATCCTTGTGGAAGGCCCCTTCGCCAGCAACGCCTTTTATCTGAAGGCGCTGGCCGGCTTTGCAGAGACGGAAGTAACGGCAGTCGAAGGGTCTACCGGCACCAGCGCAGGCGCGGCCCTGCTCACCGGCATCAAACCGCTTTCTGGTCGCGAGCGCCATTTCACGCCGCACGATATTCCCGGCCTCACTTCTTACCGCGATGCCTGGCGAGGCCGTCTGGCCTGATGCGAAACAAAAAATGCGGCCGAATGATCGGCCGCATTATGATTTTGCAGAAGGATCAGCCCTCGATGAAGGCCAGGAGATCGGCGTTCAGCACATCGGCGTTGACGGTGAGCATGCCGTGCGAGAAACCGGGATAGGTCTTCAGCGTGCCGTTCTTCAGGAGCTTCACGGCCTTCAGTGCAGAGTCGGCAATCGGCACGATCTGGTCGTCTTCGCCATGCAGCACCAGCGTCGGAACGCTGATATTCTTCAGGTCTTCGGTCTGGTCGGTCTCCGAGAAGGCCTTGATGCCATCGTAATGGGCCTTTGCGCCGCCCATCATGCCCTGACGCCACCAGTTCTGGATAACGCCTTCATGAACGGTCGCACCATCGCGGTTGAAGCCGTAGAACGGGCCGGCTGGCACATCGCGGAAGAACTGCGCGCGGTTTGCGGCGAGCGACGAGCGGAAGCCGTCAAAAACCTCCATCGGCAGGCCTTCCGGATTGGCCTCGGCCTTCAGCATCGGCGGCGGCACGGCGGAAACGAGAACCGCCTTGGCGACACGGCCGGCGGGTTCGCCATGTTTGGCGACATAACGGGCAACTTCGCCGCCGCCGGTGGAGTGGCCGATATGGACAGCATTCTTCAGATCGAGAGCTTCGACGACGGCAAAGGCGTCGGCGGCGTAGTGGTCCATATCGTGACCGTCGGCAACCTGGGCGGAACGGCCATGACCACGGCGGTCATGGGCGACGACGCGAAAACCCTTGGAAACGAAGAACAACATCTGCGCATCCCAGTCATCGGAGCTGAGCGGCCAGCCATGGTGGAACATGATCGGCTGAGCGTCCTTCGGGCCCCAGTCCTTGTAGAAGATTTCGGTTCCGTCTGTCGTCTTAACAAAGCCCATGATCGTTTCTCCTTCGGTTGCGTTGGCATCTCTGGTGCAGCCTGTTGTGCGCCGGTTTGATGGAGGGATGATGACGCAGGATAACGGTTGCGACAATTGCAACAATAATTGAGAATGAATTGCTGTTTATGAAATTATCTTTTCGAACCGCATACCATTCCGGCACACGCGTCGACCCGCTCCACGCCCTCATGCACGGGTAAGAACGAGATGACAGGCGGACGGTTCCTTGAATTCGACACGCCCCTCGGCCTCAGTCAACCTCGGGATCGTACTCTCTGGGGCTCTCGTCCTTCGAGAACAGGACGCAGGGCCCGCGTGAACCGCGCGGATCATAGGCATATCCCTTGGCGGTCAGGGCCTGCATGATATCGCGAACCCCGGCGAGACCGTAAAGATGGTCATGCAGCTCCACGAATATCCGCTCCACGCCGGTCAGATCGGCCCTGCCAAGCAGGTCGCGTTCCGCGCCCTCGATATCCATGACAAGCGCGGTAATGCCCCGGCTGGCGATAAATTCATCGATATTGGCGGAGGAGATTTCGATGCGCTTTTCATAGGGGCCCTGGTTTTCGTCCATGGACGACATCCAGAGATCCTTGCGAACATAAAAAGAATAGGAGCTCGGCTCGTCGGCGGTAAGAAGTCCCTGCGAAAACACGACATTGCCGCGGCAATTCGCCTTGATCACCCGCTCTGCCAGCGCCGCCGTGGAAGGGTTGGCCTCGAAAGCCCAGACGGAAACGTCCTCAATGCCAGCAATGATCGACGTGATGATCCCGATACCGGAGCCCAGCTCCAGCACACGATCGCCGGGCTTGATGGCTTTCAGGACGCTGCGGGCCTCTTTCGCCTCGTAGCTGCCGTCGGTCAGCGCCTGCCAGATGACGGGCGACACCTCATCGGGAGAAAGAGGCAGGGCAACTCCATGCACGTCCAGTATTTCCATGTCTCAAGCCTTTTCGCAAAACCCGGCCGCTTCGTCGGAATGATCCCATATCGACCGGGAATGCTCTACAGCATCGTTGCGGCAACCGGTATCGGTTTTCGCAAGCAACAATATGACTTGGTAAAAATTCAAGATACGGCCGCCGTCAAACAGGCCCCGTCTCAGACGGAACTCCAGGCCACCAGCTCCTTGGCCGGCAATGGCCTGCTGATCAGATATCCCTGAACCTGATCGCATCCCAGACGCCTGACGCATTCATATTGCTCTTCCGTCTCGATACCTTCGGCAATCGTCGTCATCCGCAGACTGCGACCGACACCGACCACGAATTCCACGATCGCCAGCGCATCGCGGTCGCTGGTGATATCGCGCAGGAACGAGCGGTCGATCTTGATCTTGTCGAAGGGTACGCCGCGCAAGTTGGCGAGCGATGAATAGCCGGTGCCAAAATCATCCATGGCGATCTTGATGCCGACGGCCTTCAGCCGCGACAGCGTATTGATCGTCTGGTCGCTCTTGTTGAGCAGGATCGATTCGGTGATTTCAAGCTCGAGCCGGCTCGGCTCCAGCCCGCTTTTCTCAAGCGCGCCCATGACGTTCTGGATGAGACTGGTGCTGTGGAACTGAACCGGCGACAGATTGACGGCTACCTTCATGTCCTCGTCCCAGCCCATCGCCTCGCGGCAGGCGGTCTCCATCACCCATTTTCCGAGCGAATGGATGAGACCGGTTCTTTCCGCCACGGGAATGAAAACGCTGGGCGGCACATCGCCCCGCACCGGATGTTTCCAGCGCAGCAGCGCCTCGAAGCCGCAGAGCTTGCGGGTCTGCGTCGCCACCTGCGGCTGGTAATAGACTTCCATCTCGTCGTTCTGCAACGCGGTCTGCAGATCGGCCTCGAAGGATTTCTTCTCGGTCAGCTGTTTCTGCATGCGGACCTTGAAAACGCTCGCCCGGCCGGGGCCGATAGCCTTGGCCTCATAAAGCGCCAAGTCGGCACGCTTGAACAATTCATCCGCATCGACGGCGCCGTGCGAAATGGCGATGCCGATGCAGGTGCCAATTTTGACCTCCTGCTCACCCAGCTGGTAAGTGCGGCTGATCTGGTCGATGAGCTTGGTGGCAAGGCGGCGGGCGGCGTCCTCGTTCAGATCGTCGGAGACGACGGCGAATTCGTCGCCGCCCAGACGGCAGACCATGTCATAATCGCCGCCGATGGCCGAAAGGCGCTGCGCCACGGCCTGAAGCAGCGCATCGCCCGCATCGTGGCCGAGCGTGTCGTTCACGTCCTTGAAGCCGTCGAGATCGAGGAGAAGGATGGCCGTCGTTCCCGTACCGCCGAAGGATCGGCGCAATCTCTCGATCAATTCCTGCCGGAACAGCGCGCGGTTCGGCAGGCCCGTCAGCGCATCGTGATAGGCATCATGCTCGAGCCGGACATTTTTCGCCTGCAATTCCAGCGTGGCGGCACGTAGATCGTCCGTCAGGCCGCGCATGCTTTTCTGCGCGCGGTTCAGGAGGTCGTTCTGGCGAAGCAGCAATATGACAAGTGCTATACCGCACAGGATGAGGCCGCCTGCCAGCGCGGTGTAAACGATATGCAGCTTGCGCACATCCTCATGGGCCGTATCGATGAGATTGACGTCATAAGCGACGGAAGACGAGGCCAGCGTCGTCATCGGCGCGTCAAGTGCGCTCATTGCCGAAAGCAGATCCGGCACATCGGCCGGATTAAGGTTGTTCACCTGCTGCTCCAGACGGGCCAGAACGGCATCAAGACGGGTCACTAGATCCCGCCACTGCTGCTTTTCGTCGATGAAGGCGCCCAGATTGCCCTGCTTCAGAAGCTCAAGGCGGCTCAGCATGATGTCCAGACGCAGTTGCAACTCGTCCCGGTCGATCTTGCCGGGATTGAGCGCAAAGACGGCCAGCTTGTTCTGGAGGCGCAGATATTCGGCTACGGTCTGGCTGACGGCCCAGGAATCATTGTAGCGGGCGAATTTCTGCAGAGCGGTCTGCCGCTCGGCAATGACGAAAGCGATATAGCCCGTTGCCAGGACGAAGCAACAGATGATCACCGCCACAAGTTTTCGCAAACGGCACCTTTATTCCACTATCAGTTTGGCAACTTGCCATGCGGACCGCGAATAATAGGTCTGCTTCTGCAGCTCCGGGTCGCTGTCATAGGGATAGATGACGAACAACGGGCCTTTTTCGCGAACTGTCATGTAATTGCCATCCAGCTTGATCGCCAGGATAACGTTAAATTTCTTAAAATCTTCAATAGGTATCGTGCTGACATAATCGTTGAGAGCGACCGCCGTGACGCTGGTGCCCTTTGCACCGACGACATCCATCAGTTTCGCCAGCGAGACACCATCGAAACGGACACGGCCGTCATGCCAGGGCGTCGTCGTCTCCACCCTTTCCATGCCGAGCGCTTCCAGCATGTCACGATCAAATACCGCGGCGCCATCGGCATTCGTATTACTGATGTTTCCGGATATGGTTAATATCGGCTTTCCCTGCGGTTTGGCAATTTCCCCGGCTTCGGCACAGGAAAGCCACGCAAGCGACAAGAACGCACTGAGAAGTACCCGGGCGAAACTCATACTTTTTCTCCATCGATAACGTTCAGGTCGAGGGTTTTCACCAACCTTTGAAGGTCAAGGGAACCGACGTTAGCAATATATATCAGGAACTGATGTTATATCCTCACTGAGATTTTATCCGTATTTTCTCTAGGTTTTGAGTAAACCCTTTGGATAATTTTTCCGTCTTATTGTAGTTTTTTACACTCGACGCCCTGTTATGACGCAGGCGGCAAGCCCCGGAGACCCCTCCCGATAATTCGTCAGGTGCGACAAAGGCCGAATTGTGGCGAGAGCCTCGCCGTCGCCGCACAGGTTCATCTGATTCGCGTGAGGCGGCCGGGCAGGCGACGCCCCATCTCCGCGCCGGATTGAAATGACGAATGACAAATTCCGCATCATAGAAAAATCATGACGATTGCCGGAGCGCATGGTTGAAACATACCGCCCGGAACTTAATATAAAGGCTGTCGTTTCCGTTTCCGGCAATTCCAGAAGCCTCTTGTCGGAAATATCCAGACACATGTTCCGCGCAGCGAAAGCCGCGATGCCGGTTCGTCCGGCCAGGACAATTCTGTTCACGTCTCCGGGCCGGACGGCATTCGCCGTATCGGCCGCATCATGAAGGTAGCCCCTATGCACACCTATCCCGACATCAAACTTCTCATTGATGGCGAATGGCGAGACGCCGTTTCCGGCAAGACGATCGCCGTGTCCGATCCGGCAACCGACGAGATCATCGGCGCGATCGCGCACGCCGAGAAGGAAGACCTCGATCTGGCGCTTGCCGCCGCCGAGCGCGGTTTCAAGCTGTGGCGCGACACCTCCCCCTTCGAGCGCTCGAAGATCATGCGCAAGGCGGCCGATATCCTGCGCGAGCGCAAGGACAAGATCGCCTATATCATGACCCGCGAGCAGGGTAAGCCGCTGGCGCAGTCGGGCACCGAAATCATGGGTGCCGCTGATACCATCGACTGGTTCGCGGAAGAAGCACGCCGCACCTATGGCCAGGTCATTCCGGCCCGCGCGAGCGGTGTTTCGCAGCTTGCCATCAAACTGCCGGTCGGCCCTGTGGCGGCGTTCACGCCGTGGAACTTCCCGATCAACCAGATCGTCCGCAAGCTTTCCGCAGCGCTCGCCACCGGCTGCTCCATCATCGTCAAGGCGCCCGAGGAAACCCCGGCATCGCCGGCCGAACTCATTCGCGCCTTCGTGGATGCGGGCGTGCCTGCCGGCGTCATCGGTCTCGTTTACGGTGTTCCATCCGAAATTTCGGAATATCTGATCCCGCATCCGGTCATCCGCAAGATTTCCTTCACCGGTTCCACGCCCATCGGCAAACATCTGGCCGCACTTGCGGGCAAGCACATGAAGCGCGCCACGATGGAACTGGGCGGCCACGCGCCTGTCATGATCTTTGACGATGCCGATATCGACAAGGCGATCGAAGTGACCTCGCTTGCCAAGTTCCGCAATGCCGGTCAGGTCTGCGTCGCCCCCACCCGCTTCCTCGTGCAGGACGGCGTGGCCGATCGCTTCCTTGAAGGTTTCGTGGAAGCGACGAAGGCCATCAAGGTCGGCAACGGTCTCGAAGATGGCGTCATCATGGGCCCGCTCGCCAATGAGCGCCGCATTCCGGCACTGGAAGGCCTCATCAACGACGCCGTTTCCCATGGCGCAGAATTGAAGACCGGCGGCCGTCGCATCGGCAACAAGGGCAATTTCTTCGAGCCGACGGTTCTCGCCAATGTGCCCACCACCGCCAAGATCATGAATGACGAGCCCTTCGGCCCGGTCGCGATCATCAACCGCTTCTCGAGCTTCGATGACGCCATCACCGAAGCGAACCGCCTGCCCTTCGGCCTTGCATCCTACGCCTTTACCGGTTCGGTCAAGACCGCGCACGCACTTGGCCAGCAGGTAGAGGCCGGCATGCTGACCATCAACCATAATGGCCTTGCGCTTCCCGAAGTCCCCTTCGGCGGCATCAAGGATTCCGGTTATGGCACGGAAGGCGGCTCGGAAGCGGTTCAGGCCTATCTGGAGACCAAATTCGTCAGCCAGATGAGCTGAAGTTAGTTTGTCACGAAACTTCTTCTCCCCGTCGGGGAGAAGAAGTAAGCGGCACCCACTCGGTCCGTCAGCACTCTTCGAAAGTTGCTCAGCCCTTGCCTCCGGCCTCATCCTGCCCTAAAAGAACAAAAAGTGAACCTTGAGGGCAATATGAGCGACACGGCGGCACCTGCATTGAAGGAAATCTTCAACCGCGAGAAACTGCGGCATATCGCCGATCAGACCAGGGCCGTTCATCCGCAGTTTGACATCTCAGCCTTCATGGCGCTCGCCACCGAAAACCTCGAGGCCTTGGGCATCATGCAGCGCATGCGGCAGGGGGCGCCGAGCCTGCATGCGACACTTCCCGGCGACTATGCCCGCAACATCGAAATCCTGACCGCCGCAGCGCCGGGCATCGGCAACGGTTTTGCCTCCATTTCGCTGCCGGAATATGTGGCGCTCTACGGCCTCGATGATTTCGATCTTTCCATGGCAGCGCTGCATTATTTCACCCGTTTCGGCTCCTCGGAATTCGCCATCCGTCATTTCCTGCAAAGGGATATGGCCCGTACCCTTGCCGTGATGGAGACATGGTCACGACATGAAAACGAACATGTGCGGCGGCTGGCGAGCGAGGGCTGCCGGCCGCGCCTGCCATGGTCATTCCAGCTCAAACCCCTGATCGACGATCCATCCCCGGTCACTGGTATCCTCGAGGCCATGAAAGCTGATGAGGCGCTTTATGTGCGCAAATCCGTCGCCAATCATCTGAACGACATCACCAAGGACAATCCCGCTTTCGTGCTGGCGCTCATCGATGCATGGCCGAAGGAAAACCCGCATACGCGCTGGATTACACGCCAAGCCCTGCGCACGTTGATCAAGAAGGGCGACGCCGCCGCGCTTGCCCATCTTGGCGCGCATGAGGAAGCGGAAATTGCACTTGCGGCATTTCAGGTTACGCCGGACAAGGTGGCTCTCGGCAACCCTGTGCGGATTTCAGCCTCTTTCACCTCGACGGCGAAACGCCCGCAGAAACTGGTGATCGACTACGCCGTGCACTACGTGAAGAAGAGCGGCGACGCCTCGGCGAAAGTCTTCAAGTGGAAAGAAATCGAGCTTCAGCCCGGTGAGACATGCGCGCTGTCGATCAGCCGCGCCATACGTGATTTCACCACCCGCAAACACTACCCCGGCCTTCACAGGGTTGACCTGATGATCAACGGCAAGCTTGTGGCAGAAAGCGCCTTCGAACTTCTGGGCTGACAACGGCTCACGCCGCCGGGAAAATTTTCGCCCGGCGGATGATGACGGAACCGCGGTCACCGGCAGCGACATCGTTTTCCGGCGGCACGTCAAATTCCAGGATGTCGCCGCCATCGGTGCTGGCGATTACCCGGCGTTCACCCGCCCGGTCGAGAACCCGCGCCACCGAGGCGGGAATGCCCTCATGCAGATCTTCCCATTCGAGATCGCCGGGGCGGGCATAGATATCCACGACGCCATCGCCCTGCGCATAGGAGAAAGGCAGCTCATTGTCACCGACATAAACCTTGCCGCCGCGCGCCACGCCGGAGACCCGGTTGGCATCACCCAGAAAGCGCATGACAAAGGCGCTGTTCGGCTGGCGGCAGACCTCCTTCGGCGTGCCCTCCTGTACGATTTCGCCCTGATTGAGGATGACAACACGATCGGCAAGATCGAGCGCCTCTTCCTGGTCATGCGTCACGAAAATCGTGGTGATGCCGAGCGAATCGTGAATCTCGCGCAGCCAGCGGCGAAGATCGCGGCGCACATTGGCGTCCAGCGCTCCGAAAGGCTCATCGAGCAGCAGCACCTTGGGATCGACCGAAAGCGCACGCGCCAGCGCCACGCGCTGCCGCTGCCCGCCGGAAATCTGCGCCGGGAAACGGTCGCCCAGACCATCAAGCTTCACCAGCCGCAAAAGCTCCCCGACGCGGGCGTCGATCGCCGTCTTGTCCCGCTTCACCTTCGAGACCTTCATGCCGAAAGCGATGTTTTGATGCAGAGTCATATGCGGGAAAAGCGCATAATGCTGAAACACGAAACCGACGCCGCGGTCACGCACCGGAATATTGGTGGCGTCCTCGTCGCCGAAAAAGATACGGCCGCCATCGCTATATTCGAGACCGGCGACCATGCGCAAAATCGTCGTCTTGCCGGAGCCTGAGGGACCGAGCAGCGCCAGAAGCTCGCCGCTTTCGATATCCAGCGAAACATCGCGCACGGCGCGGAAGGTATCGAAGGTCTTCACCACATTTTCGAGGCGGATTTTCATGGGAATCAGGTCTCCGTGGCGATGGCGGCATCGCCGTTGGTCTTCTTGGCGCCGCGTCCGGCGCCGCGCCCTTCCAGCGCCACCTTGGCAATGATGGTGACGACGGCGAGCAAGGCAAGGATGGAGGCGGACGCGAAGGCGCCGGCCGTCTGGTAATCGTGGTAAAGCAGCTCGATATGCAGCGGCAGCGTATTGGTCTGGCCGCGAATATTGCCCGATACGACCGATACCGCGCCGAATTCGCCCATCACGCGGGCATTGCAGAGCACGACACCATAAAGCAGCGCCCATTTGATGTTCGGCAAGGTCACCGAAAAGAAGGTACGCCAGCCGGATGCGCCAAGCGAGGTCGCCGCCTCCTCGAGATCGCGACCCTGCGCCTGCATCAGCGGGATCAGTTCACGCGCCACGAAAGGCGCAGTCACGAACATCGAGGCGATGACGATGCCGGGAAGCGCGAAGAGTATCTTGATATCATGCGCATCGAGGAACGGGCCGAACAACCCCTGAAGGCCGTAAACGAAGAGATAGGAGACGCCGGCGACGATCGGCGAAATGGAAAAGGGTATTTCGATCAGCACCAGCAGGAAGCGCCGGCCCGGGAAATCGAACTTGGTGATCGCCCATGCGGCGGCCACACCGAAGGCGGTATTAACAGGCACGGCGATCAGCGCCGTCAGTACCGTCAGCATGATGGCGTGGCGGGTATCGGGATGGGTGATGGTGGCGGAATAGACCTTCCAGCCCTGCGAAAAGGCTTCGACGCCGATGATGACAAGCGGCGCTAAGACCAGCAAGGCACCGATAACAAGCACGAAGGCAATCAGGCTGCGGCGAACAAGAGGCGCGTCGCCAACCCGTGGCGGCTTGCGGTGTGAAGAAACGGCACTCATGTCTCAGCCCCTCACCGTGTAACGAAGCGCGCGCGCCTGCAGGTAATTGGTCACCGCCAGCATCACGAAGGCGGTGATGAGCAGCACGGAGGCGATGGCGGCCGCCGCCTGATAATCATATTCCTCCAGCCGGATGAAGATCAGCAGCGCGGTGATCTCAGTCGAAAACGGCTGGTTGCCGGCGATGAAGATGATCGCCCCGAATTCGCCGAGGCTGCGGGCGAAGGACAGCGACAGACCGGCGAGCAACGCCGGCGTCAGGAGCGGCAGGATGATCTTGCGGAAAATTTCGAGATCGGAACCACCGAGCGATTGCGCCGCTTCTTCCAGCGCCGGATCGAGGTCTTCCAGAACCGGCTGCACGGTGCGAACGATGAAGGGCAGGCTGGTAAAGGCCATCGCCACCATGATGCCAAGCGGCGTGTAGGCCACCTTGATGCCGAATTGGGAAAGCACCGAGCCGAACCAACCATTGCCCGCAAAAAGCGTCGTCAGCGCAATGCCGGCAACGGCGGTCGGAAGCGCAAAAGGCAGATCGACGATGGCGTCCACGATGCGCCAGCCGGGAAAGCGGTAACGTGTCAGCACCCAGGCAAGCGCCACCCCGAAAATGACGTTGAACAGCGTGGCGGCCAGCGCACAGAGCACGGTAACACGATAGCTGGCGACGGCGCGCGGAGAAGAGATGATCGACCAATATTCGGCAGGGCCTAGGCTTGCCGCCTTGAACACCAGCGCCGAGAGCGGCAGAAGCACGATGATGGCGACGTAAGTCAGGGTAACGCCAAGGGACAATTTCAGCCCCGGCAGAACATTCCGTTTCAAACCCCGCCCCCAATTCATCAAAAAGCGACCCGGCAGTTTCCCGCCGGGTCTTCTATCTGTTCTTTGTCGTTGTGATTAACGGCTGCCGTAAAGCGTATCAAGCGTCGCGCCGGATGCAAAATGCTCTTTCTGAATTTTGTCCCAGCCGCCGAAGACATCATCGACGTTGACGAGGCGAATGGCCGGGAACTTATCCTTGAACTCGCCAACGACCTTTTCATTGTGAACGCGGTGGCCAAATTCGGCGGCGATGCGCTGGCCTTCCTCGGTATAGAGGAAGTCGAGATAGCTCTTCGCCAGATCACGCGAGCCGCGCTTGTCGACCACCTTGTCCACCACGGCCACCGGGAATTCGGCGAGCAGGCTGACGGAGGGCACAACGCCTTCCACCTTGTCGGCGCCATATTGCTTGGCGATGCCGCGGGTCTCGGCTTCGAAGGTGATCAGCACGTCGCCGATCTCGCGTTCCACGAAAGTGGTGGTGGCGGCGCGGCCTCCGGTGTCGAAAACCGGCGTATTGTCGAAGATTTTCTTGACGAATTCCTGGACCTTCTTCTCGTCGCCGCTGAATTTCTCCTTGGCGTAAGCCGTGGCGGCGAGATAGGTGTAACGGGCGTTACCCGAGGTCTTCGGATTGGGGAAAACGATCTTCACATCATCACGGGCAAGGTCGTCCCAGTCCTTGATACCCTTGGGATTGCCGGCGCGCACGAGGAAGGATGGGAAGGAATAGAACGGCGATGCGTCGTTCGCAAAATCCTTCTTCCAGTCGGCGGAAACGAAGCCCTGCTTCACCAGAAAATCGACATCGGTCACCTGGTTAAAGGTGACGACATCGGCTTCAAGACCCTCGACAATGGCGCGCGCCTGCTTGGAGGTGCCGGCATGCGACTGATCGACGGTTACGCCCGGATGCTGCTTGATAAACGCCTCGTTCTCGGCCGCAAAAACTTCGCGGGCGACATCGTAGGATGCGTTGAGGATGGTGGTCGGAGACTGCGCCTGCGCCGCACCTGCAAAAAGAGCGGCAAACGCAGTACCGATAATGAGAAGACGTTTCATGAATACCCCCGGCAATTCGAATGGTGTTCAACATAGCGGGCGGCGGCAACGCCCGCGAGAAACAACTGTGCCTTGCAGGGGCATGGATTGGAAATTTCACCCAAAGAATAAGCACTCAAAAGGTGATGATTTCATATAGGGCAAGAAGCCGAATTTCTTTTGCGTCACCCTTCCCAAAATCTCGGAGAGAACCATGAAATTCATTACGCCCGAAACATGTATTCGCATTGAGCGTAGCCCTCGTCCTTGTGCTTGTCACAGGAATGAGGGCGGAGATTCGCCAGTCTCCAGGCAACAGGCGCGGTCTCCACTGATCTAAAGGCGATGATCGGGAAACAGATTGCCGGAATGCCCGGCAAAATAGGGCGCCAGATTCTCCTCCCGCACCTCTTCCAGCCGCGCCGGTTGCCAGCGGGGATTGCGGTCCTTGTCGATAAGGGCCGCACGCACGCCTTCGTAAAAATCGTGCTGGCGCAATATCTCCGTGCCGGCGGCAAATTCCCGCTCCAGGCATTCGATGAGGCTCGCACTTTCCCGACCGAGGCGCAGCAGCTTCAGGGTCAGTTTCAGACTGGTGGGAGAGCGCTTTTGCAGGACCTCAAGGGTCTCGCGCGAAAACGCATCTTGGCGCGCCGAAAGCGCGGCGAAAATCTCCTCAACCGTGTCGAAGCGGAATGTCGCGTCGATAATATCCCGATTTATGGATAAAACGCCTTCATCGGCCTCAACCGCCTGCGCCATGATCGCCGTCTCGATGCTGTCTATATCCGCCGCTTGCGACAGGTTCTGGACCAGACCGTCGAGACGGTCCGAAGGAACAATATAATCGGCAAAGCCGGCGTAGATGGCATCAGCGGCCGTAACCGCGTTGCCCGTCAGCCCCAGCCAGGTGCCGCATTCGCCCGGCGCTCGTGGCAGGAGCCAGGAGCCGCCAACGTCAGGGAAATAACCGATGCCTGTTTCCGGCATGGCGAGTTTTGTGCGTTCCGTGACGATGCGGTGGCTGCCATGGGCTGAAATACCGACGCCGCCGCCCATGACGATGCCGTCCATCAGGGCAATATAGGGCTTGCTGAAGCGGGCGATGCGATAGTTGAGCGGAAATTCTTCCCGCCAGAAATCAAGCATCTGCGGGTCGCCGGCCTTGCCGAGATCATGAATGATACGAACATCGCCCCCGGCGCAAAGCCCCCTGTCGCCTTCCCCGGTCAACACCACGCAGGCAACACCGGCATCCTCCTCGAAACGCTGAAGCGCCTGAAACAGGCCGCGAACCATCGGCAACGTCAGGCTGTTGATCGCCTTCGGGCGGTTGAGGCGAATGATGCCAGCCCCTCCGCGCTTCTTGACGATGACCTGCGCATCCGCTTCCGTTGTCTGTTCCAAGACCGCCTCCTCCGCTGCCCATTCATCCGGTCATCTTGGCGACCTTGGGCCGATCACGCAACGTTGATCTTCCCTTGTAGGAACGTCTTTCGCCCAAACCGCTTTAACGGGGACAAAATGCCAGAAATCCGTTTTTGCAATGCAGCATGTTTGCTTGACGCCCGGAAAATCATGGCATGTAATGGGCTCTGGAAATGCCGGCATTGATTCCTGTCGAGCGTGTGCCGGACCAAGCGGAATGTCGCCTTCTCAAAGGCGCTGTAAACAGCAACGGGAGACGAGCATGCAGGTTTCGGAACACGAATGGATCAGCAAACGGGCATATACACTCTGGGAAAAGGAAGGCCATCCCACTGGGCGCGACGCGCACCACTGGGAACAGGCCAGACATGAATTTTCGCTGCTGAAGACATCGGAAGCGACAAAACCCGCAACGCGCAGGAAGGCCGCTCCCAAGGTCGCGGCTGCCGATGCCGCACCGGATGCAGAAACCCCGGCGAAACCCAAGAGCCGTGCCCGCAAGGCTGCTGCCACGAAATAGGGGCTCGTGCCGTTAAGCTGAAGCCACCAATGAAAAAGCCCGACGAAATTCGCCGGGCTTTGTCTGTTTAGCGCGGGTCACAACCCGGATCACCGACCCGGCAGCCATCCCGGAGGTTTTCCGACGCAGGCGCACGGCGCGGGTCATCCCACTGGCGACGCTCGGCAGGAAGCCGGCCCTCATTCTGATTTGGCTGGCGATCGCGATTGCGATCCCGGTTCTCATCTTCGAAGCGCCGGCGATCGTCATCGCGACGGGGCCTGTCCTGATTTCTGTCGCCCTGGTTCCAGTCGCCATAACGACGTTCCCAGCGTCCGTCATTCGGACCGCCACCCTGACGGGGATCGCGCCACTCGTCACGACGACCATCACGCCAGTCATCCCGGCGTCCGTCACGCCACTCGTCACGCGGACGCGGGCGATCCCATCCGGCACTCGGCGGCGGGGCGTTCCAGTAACCGCCTGATGGCGGCGGACGACGCCAGCGGTCACGCTCGCGGTAGAAGTCGCGGTCGCGATAATAGCGGTCCCAATAACGGCCGACTTCGAAGGTGATAACCGGCACGCCGAGATCGCGGTAATAACGCGGTTCGACATAGACCCGGTTCTGCCGGTAGGTCGTGGCGATGTAACGCCCGGCTACCCAGCCGCGACCACCCACAAACGCGACATCGCACCAGGGCGTGTCCGAAAGGCAGCCATGGACGGTGAGCGGCGCGCCATTCGGGATCACCACAACAGCCGGATAGGCCGTGCTCGGGCCGGAGCGCATATTCACATTCGCGGTGGCGAAACCGCGCGTCGCAGCTTCGGCAAGTGCCGGCGCGGCGAGCATGGCCACCAGCGCAATTGCGCCAAACAGTTTTTTCTTCACTTCTTTCTCCTCAAGCAAAGGCCCGCTTTGCCCTTGTCGGCATCCACCACTTCGATGGACGAGTATGCGTTCCGCATACTGCCACGATCGGAAAATACGCGTTGCTGCATGAACGCAGCATGAAACAAATGAGACGCCTCATCAGTTCCACCTGCGGCAATGAGCGCCCGACAAATTGCCGCCGGAATGGACCGCCGGTCTTGACTTCGGGGGGCAATCATCCGACTTCAATGCAACAGCAATATGGAGCAGAACCATGAGCGAAACCGCACAGACGACCGTCGACCAGAGCGAAGTGGATCGCTTCTCCGCGATGGCTGCGGAATGGTGGAGCCCGACCGGCAAGTTCCGCCCGTTGCACAAGTTCAATCCGGTGCGGCTCGAATATATCCGCAACCGGATCTGCGACAATTTCGGCCGCGACCCGAAGGCGCACCGCCCGCTGGAAGGGCTGCGCATACTGGATATTGGCTGCGGCGGCGGCCTTCTCTCCGAACCCGTTGCGCGCATGGGCGCGGATGTGGTGGGCGCCGATCCCTCGGAAAAAAATATCGGCATCGCTTCCACCCACGCCCGCGAAAGCGGGGTCAGCGTTGACTACCGCGCAGTGACCGCCGAACAGTTGCAGGAAGCTGGCGAGACCTTCGACGTCATCCTCAACATGGAGGTGGTCGAGCATGTGGCCAATGTCGATCTCTTCGTCACCACCTGCGCAAAAATGGTGCGACCCGGGGGCCTGATGTTCGCCGCCACCATCAACCGCACGCTCAAAGCCCGGGCACTGGCAATCTTCGCCGCCGAAAACGTGCTGCGCTGGCTGCCGCGCGGCACGCACCAATATGAAAAGCTGGTTCGCCCGGAAGAGCTCGAGAGGCCGCTGGTGGCAAGCGGTATGGATATCATCCACCGCACCGGCGTGTTCTACAACGTGCTGCAGGACCGCTGGAATCTTTCACCTGACATGGAGGTCAACTACATGATGCTGGCGAAAAGACCGGCGCAAGGCTAACGCGGGGCGCTATGTGAGTGATGTCGTTCTAAAGAAATTCAGTTGACGTCATCAGGCAAGACCGGCAGCGGCGCGATCTCTATACCCTCATCCAGCAGGGCCTTGGCTTCCTGCGCAGAGGCATTGCCGATGATGCCGCGCTCATCCGCTTCGCCATAATGGATCTTGCGCGCCTCTTCGGGAAATTTATCGCCGACATCCTCGGCATTGGCGCGGATATTGGCGACAGCCTCGCGGATTTTCGCCATCGCCTCTTTCCTGGCCGTATCCATGGCGAGCGTCTGGCGTTCGTCTTTCTTGCGGGCGGTGGAGACCGAGGGCGCCATCAATAGCTTGGAGACCTGCACGGAATTGCAGACCGGGCAGGACAGGAAACCGCGCTGCAACTGATTGTCGAAATCGTCGCTACCGGCAAACCAGCCTTCAAACTCATGGCCCTTTTCACAGGCCAGCGCATAACGGATCACGCCGCTTCACCTCCGGCAGGTTTCAGGGGAATGACGGTGTCCAGTCCGAACTCGCGAGCATTGCGCAGATTGGGAATCTTGCCACGCGCAGCCGCGACCAGCGACGTGTCGATCTCGGCGATGATTATCTCTTCTCCAGCGCCGCCGGCAATGGCCAGAACCTTGCCCCAGGGATCGATGATGATGGAATGGCCAAAGGTCTCGCGCCCGTCCTCATGCACGCCGGCCTGCGCGGCAGCAATGACAAAAGCGCCATTTTCAATGGCGCGGGCGCGCAGCAGGATCTCCCAATGCGCCTCCCCCGTCTGCCGGGTGAAAGCCGCCGGAACCGTCAGAACCTCTGCACCGGCCAGTGCTTCAGCGCGAAAAAGCTGCGGAAAACGGACGTCGTAACAAATCGCAAAGCCGAATTTCGCCAGCGGAAGTTCAGCGATACGCGCCACCTCGCCGGGTTGATAAGCAGCGCTTTCGCGCCAGCTTTCACCATTGTCGAGATCGACATCGAACATATGGATCTTGTCATAGCTGCAGATGCGCGAACCATCCGGCGCGAAGAGAAAACCGCGATTGGCGATCTTGCCATCCGGCCGGGCAATCGCGGTCGAGCCGACATGGACATGAATGCCGAGTTCGCGGGCGAGACGCGCGGCCGTCGCAACGATGATATCGCCATCGTCATCCTGCAATTGCGCACGCAACGCCTGCCTGTCCTTCTGGATGGCGCCCGTCATTTCCGGGGTCTGCACATAAACGGCGCCCTCGGCTGCAGCCGCCCGCACCAACCGTTCCATATCGGCGGCGTTTTTTGCCGGGTCGACGCCGGAACGCATCTGAATGGCGGCAGCCTTGAAACTCATCATATCCTCCATGCCCGCAAATCGGGCCGATCAGGCGGCCAGCAGCACGTCCAGTTTGCCGGCGCGCTCCAGCGCGTGCAGATCATCACAACCGCCCACATGCTCGCCATTGATGAAGATTTGCGGGAACGTTGTACCACCTGATTTCTCGATCATTTCCTGCCGGTATTCGGGCGTCGTCGTAGCGTTATATTCGGCGTAATCCACGCCCTTGCTGTCCAGCAGCGCCTTGGCGCGCGCGCAATAACCACAAAAATCCCGCGTATAGATCGTTACCGGTGCCATGTTTTCAAAGCCCTCGCAAACGTGCGGTAAAACGCACGATAAAGTCATGTCATTCAGGTTTCATATAGGGCCGGAAATGGCCATTGCAAAGGTCAAAACCGTCACATCCACGGCACTGGCCTTGCGCAGGGCACGGCTTGCCGCACCCACCGTCGCACCTGTCGTATAGACATCATCCACCAGCACCACGCGCTTGCCATGGACATCGGTTTCCCGGCCGGGCGCGAGCGCGAAAGCGCCGCGCACATTGTCCTGTCGGGCAAGTGCCGAAAGCCCCCCCTGCCGCTCGGTCGGCTTCACGCGCAACAGCGTGCCGGCAAGCACGGGCTTGCCGGCGGCCTTGGCTAGATGCCGTGCCAGCTCGGCGGATTGATTGAAACGGCGGCGCAGGAAACGGTGACGATGCAACGGAACGGGCACGATGCAATCACAGTCACCCACCGTTCCGTCACTTGCCCTCAGCATCCACAGCGCCATCAGTCGGGCGAGATCGGTCCGGTCCTGATATTTCAGCCGGTGCACGAGCTTGCGGGCGGTTCCCTCATGGCTTGCGACGGCACGCAGCCGGTCAAAGGGCGGCGGTTCGGCAATGGCCCGCGCGCTCACAAAACCGTCTCCGTGATCCCGCGCGAAGGGAATGCCCAGAACCTCGCAAAAGGGGCGATCGATAAAGCCCACATCCCGCCAGCAATCCGCGCATAAGGCGCCCTCGCCGCTGGTCATACGGGTGCAGCCCGCGCAGGTTGGCGGGTAGACCATACGGAAGAGCGCGCGCCACATGTCTCCCGCTGCCGCCGGCACGGTCGCGGACTTCGATAGCAACGCCGAAAACAGACTTTCACCAGCACCCATGAGGTTGACTTTACCGCTGAACGGGTGCCTTTGCGAGAGCGATAGTTCCGTCCCGTCACCGGGAGAACGATGCCCGCAGCGGCATGACAGTAACGATACGGCCCGCCGATCCCGAAGGCGTTTGAGGCCGAGCAGGCAAGACGATGGATATTCTCTTTGACCAGGCCCTGATCGAACAAAACCGTCACCGGGCGTGGGCCAGACGCGATGACAAGGCCCTGTTTCTTCTCGATATGGCGGCCGAAGAGCTGGCCGACAGGCTCGCCATCGTCGAGCGCCAGTTCGAGACCGCGATCGAACTTCATGGCGGAACCGGCGTCACCGCCCGACGCCTGGCGGAGACCGGCAAGGTCGATACCATTCGCCGTATCGAAACCGAGAGTTCTTTTGCGACGGATGCAAATATTCCCGAGGCCGCTTCCATGGAGCATCTGCCGCTTGAGGAGGCCTCCGCCAATCTCATCGTCTCACCACTTGCCCTGCATCTGACCAACGACACCCCCGGTGCGCTGATCCAGATCCGGCGGGCATTAAAACCGGACGGCCTGTTTCTCGGCGCCATTCCCGGCAGCGGCACCCTGCAGGAACTGCGCGATGTGCTGCTGACCGCAGAGGCCGAACTGACCGGGGGCGCAAGTCCGCGTGTCATTCCCTTCGCCGATGTGCGCGATGTCGGCGCGCTTTTGCAGCGCGCCGGGTTTGCGCTTCCCGTTACCGATGCGGAAAGCTACACGGTTCGTTACGATTCTATTTTTCCGCTGATGCGGGACCTGCGCGCCATGGGCATGGCCAACCCGCTGGCAAGCCGCAGCAGAAAACCGCTCAACCGCGCCTTTTTCCTGCGCGCAGCGGAGCTTTACGCCGAGCGCTATTCAGATCCTGACGGGCGGATAAGGGCGACATTTTCCATTATTTACGTATCAGGCTGGGCCCCGCACGAAAGCCAGCAGAAACCGCTAAAGCCCGGCTCCGCCAAGGTGCGGCTTGCCGATGCCTTGAAGACAACAGAGGTGAAGCTGTCCTGAGCGATCAGCCCTACAGGTTCGACTGGGCAAAAGTATCTACGATGAACTGAAACACGGCATTGATATTGCTGCTGATGTTGCCTGCGCCAGCGATGAGGGCGGCGGAGAGCAGCCCCACGATCAAGCCGTATTCAACGGCTGTCGCACCGTCTTCGTTTTTGCAAAAATTGATAAAAAAATGCAGCACAGGATATTCCCCATCCACCGGTGCGTTCCGACAACCGGCATCTGCCCTGTTGAAATCAACACTATCCTAGGTCGGCGATGTGAGAAATCCGTTACCGTTGATGGTAAACGATCAGCAACCGCTCTCGTTGCTGTAACCCGTGACCACGCAGGGCATCTCCGGCATCGGCTGGGTGATGCTGCGACGAATGGAATAGGTCTTGCCGACATCGGTCTTCTTGATGGAGCCCGTGCTGATCATGTCGTAATTTTCGGGAAACTGCGCCACGCGCGTGGAAGATTTTCCGGCAAGCATGGGGGTGATGATCAGGGAAAGGGCGATAACCGCCGTGCCAAAAAGCAGCGCCACATTGAGCACGCCGGTGCGACGGGATTTGTTGGAATACAAATGACGACCTTCCACCGTCTTCCAGAAATCCTCGTTCATGACCAACCTCGTCTCGCGCAGTTTACCGCTTCTTTAGCTTAACAATCTGCCAGAGGGTGCTGAACGATCTCTTAACACAGCCCCGTTTTGGTACGGCAAAGCGCTGGCAACAGGGCATTTTCACGAAGCTGTGACGGGATGACCTTACAAGGGCGGATAGATCCTCGGGACAGGCCCGAGGATGACGTCATATTGAGGCGAGACAGCCTCGCACTCGACAACTACGTTACTCGACAGGCTGATCTTTACCCGATCGCGCGCAAACGCCACGCCGCCAGCTTACAGCAGATCCTGCAGGAAAGGGATGAGCGGCTCATCGGCCGGCGGCATGGGGTAATCGCGCAGAGCCTGCGGCTTTACCCATTTCAGCGCCTGCCCTTCCCGGCCATGCGCAATGCCCTCATAACGGCGGCACACGTAAAGCGGCATCAGGAGGTGAAAGGTCTCATAGGTGTGGCTGGCGAAAGTCAGCGGTGCAAGGCAGGCGACCTTGGTCTTGATGCCCAGTTCTTCGTCCAGCTCGCGAACAAGGGTTTCCTCGGGCGTCTCACCGTGCTCCACCTTGCCGCCCGGAAACTCCCACAGGCCAGCAAGCGACTTGCCTTCAGGACGCTGCGCCAGAAGGATGCGCCCATCCCGATCGAGGAGCGCACAGGCGGCGACCAGCAGAATCTTCTTGCCCGCTTCGCTCATTTTTCGTCAACCTTGCGCCAGTAGCGATAGAGGTAGGCATCGGTGAAACCGAATTTTTCATAAAGCGCGATTGCGGGCACATTTGTCGAGACGACCTGCAACCAGGCGCTTTTGGCACCGCTGATCCGTGCCCAACGCAGCGCCGACGCCAGAATCTGCGTACCGAGGCCCTTCTGGCGCTGCGACTTGTCAACGTCGAGCGACAGGATGCCGGCAAGATCGTTATCCTGCACGCAGATCACAGTCGCAAGCGGGCTGCCTTCAACTTCCTCGTTGATGAACAGGCCGAGCGTCGGCTTGATCGAACTAACGATTTCTGCGATCGCTGATCGCTGGGCCGGGTCGCTATCGCTGACCTTGATGCTCGCCTCGACAAAACGGCCGATATCGTGGCTCGGCAGGCTGACCAGCGTTTCCGGCAGTTCCATGCCGGTAAGATCAGCCGTCATGACCCTGACCTCTTCGACCATGGACCAGCCGTCCTTGACCAGAAAGTCCTTGAGTTGCGGCGGCATCAGCGTCGTTTCACGCACCACCAGCGGACGGCCGAAATCCTCGAAGCGCTTGCGTGCCTTTTCCAGCCGCACGGCGCTGTTTCCGTAGTCGGAAGGGTCGAGCGGCACCACGCAGTTGATCCGCTTGGAGGGATGCGAGCCTGTGAGGCGGATTTGCCAGCTGCCGTCATAAATCACCGACGAGGCAGGCCATGCCCGGAAGCTGACGGCTTCCAGACGGCGAACCAGCGGCAGATTGACGGCCTTGTTGTCCTGCATTCTCTTCGGCTCCAACGGTCAGCTCCGGTAGTCGCCGTTGATCGCAACATATTCCTTGGTGAGATCACAGGTCCAGACGGTGGCCTTGCCCTGACCGAGACCAATATCCACCTTCACCGGAATGTCTTCGAGACGCATCACCGCGGTCGTCTCCGCTTCCGAATAATCCGGATCGCGCTCACCATTCACGGCCACGCGCACGCCGCCGAACCAGATCGCGAGACGGTCGCGGTCTGCCATTTCGCCGGATTTGCCGACGGCCATGACGACACGGCCCCAATTGGCGTCTTCGCCGGCAACCGCGGTCTTCACCAGCGGCGAATTGGCGATGGAAAGGGCGATCTTCTTGGCGGCGGCATCGTTTTCCGCGCCAGTGACAGTGACTTCCACCATCTTGCGCGCGCCTTCGCCGTCGCGAACAACCTGCAGGGCCAGATCCTTGAGGAGATCGTTGAGAGCGACGCGGAAGCCGGCAAGGCGCTCGTCGTCGGCGCTCGTCACCTTCACCTGGCCGTCTTCAGCTGCCGCACCCGTGGCAAACAGCATCAGCGTGTCGGAGGTGGAGGTGTCGCTGTCGACCGTCACGGAATTGAAGGTCGGGCCGACACCGGCCGAAAGCAGCGCCTGCAGGGCTGCCGGCTCAATGTCCGCATCCGTCACCACGAAGGAGAGCATCGTCGCCATGTCGGGCGCGATCATGCCGGCACCCTTGGCGATACCGTTGATGGTAACGATGACGCCGCCGATTTCGGCAGTGCGGGTCGAAACCTTGGGATAGGTATCGGTCGTCATGATCGCCTTGGCGGCTTCCTGCCAGAAATCGGCTTCGGCCATACCGTTCATATCGCCCAGAACACCGGCGAATTTGGTGGCGTCCAGCGGCTCGCCGATCACGCCGGTCGACGCCAGAAATACCTCGTTTTCGGAGCAACCGACGGCAGCGGCGGCGGATTTCGCCGTCAGCTCGGTGGCCGCCTTGCCCTTGACGCCCGTAAAGGCATTGGCGTTACCGGAATTGACCACCACGGCACGCGCCACGCCGCCGCCGAGATTGGTGCGGCAGAAATCAACCGGGGCAGACGGGCATTTTGACTTGGTGAAGACGCCGGCGACACTTGCAGGCGTGTCGAACACCATCAGCAGAACATCCGTGCGGTTCTTGTATTTGATGCCGGCGGCGGCCGTCGCCATGCGAACACCGCGCAGCGCGGGCATGTCGGGATAGGATTTCGGAGCGAGCGGGGAAACGGCAACGGACATGGGAAGCGCCTGAAATTCTGGAAAGGAGGATCTGGGAATGCCTGAGATGAAACGGGGCGGCCCATAGCCGCCCCGTAACCTGAATTTTTTACTGCTGCGGCTGAGCCTGCTGTTCCTTCGAGGCTTCGTCGTAGCCCTTCTTCAGCGTCTCATCCATGATTTCGATCTTCTGGTCAGCCTTTGCCTTCTCGATGAGGGCAACGTACTTGTCACGCATGACAAGCTGACGAACCTGCGGCTCGACCTGCTCGAAAGCCGGCGGCGGGGCGATGCGCTTGTCTTCCAGCTTGATGACGTGGAAGCCGAACTGCGTCTTCACCGGGGTCTTGGTGTAGGCGCCCTTTTCGAGGCCAAAAGCAGCTTCTTCGAATTCCGGAACCATGCGGCCCTTGCCGAACCAGCCGAGATCGCCGCCGTCATCCTTGTTGGAATCGGTCGACTTTTCCTTGGCGAGCGCGGCGAAATCCTTGCCCGAATCAAGCTGCTTGATGATGTCTTTCGCTTCGTCCTCGCTGGCGACGAGAATGTGCGCGGCCTTGATTTCTTCTTCCTGCGGCAGGGCTGCGACTTCCTTGTCGTAGCGCGCCTTCACCTCGTCATTGGTGACGGCCTCGACCACATGCTTGCGGAAATAGGCGTTATGCAGCTCACGGTCCTGGATGAATTCCATGCGCTTCTTGAAATCTTCAGTCTTTTCCAGACCTTCGGCGCTGGCGTTCTTTACCAGAAGCTTGACGTCGATCGCGCCGGAAAGAGCTGCGACCTTCTTCTGCTCGTCGGGAAGCTGCGCGAGCTGCGGATCGAGGTTGCTCATGGCGAGGTCGAGTTCGGACTGGTGGATTTCCAGATCGCCAACCTTGGCGACAACCTTGTCTTCCTGTGCGAAAGCCGGAAGCTGGAGGCCGAGCGTGGCCACAATCACCGCAGCCGCAATTTTATTATAGCGCAACATTTTGAACCTTTCGGGGACAATGCCGGCTCCAGACATGGTTTCCGGCTCTGAAAAAACTTCCAAACACCGGATTGTGGCCATTCTGTAACGGGCAGAACCGTTGACATCATTTGCCCCCCCTCTTATCTGTCACGCAACCTCGCGTCCAGATACGTTGAAGGGCGAAGTCCGTCATTTGTGCTGAAAACAGCGTGACGGAGAAAAGCGCCCGGCAAAACGGAATTTCAGAAAGGGCCAGTAAGATGGTCAGTCTCGGCGGTATAGCCCGCAAGTTGTTCGGTTCGGCAAATGATCGCCGCGTCCGCTCCTATAAAAGCAAGATCGCAGCCATCAATGCGCTGGAAGAGGCCACCAAGGCGCTCTCCGACGAAGCGCTGGCGGCCAAGACCGCCGAGTTCCGCCAGCAGCTGGCAGACGGCAAGTCGCTGGACGACCTGCTGATCCCGGCTTTTGCCGTGGCCCGCGAAGCATCGCGCCGTGTTCTCCACATGCGTCCCTTCGACGTGCAGCTGACGGGCGGTATGATCCTGCACGGCGGCGCCATCGCCGAAATGAAGACGGGTGAAGGCAAGACGCTGGTGGCAACGCTTGCGGTCTACCTCAACGCGCTCGCCGGCAAGGGTGTGCATGTCGTTACCGTCAACGACTATCTTGCCCAGCGCGACGCCGCCACCATGAGCAGGCTTTACCGCTTCCTCGGCCTCACCACCGGCGTCATTGTTCACGGGCTGGACGACGACCAGCGCCGCGAGGCCTATGCCTGCGACATCACCTACGCGACGAACAACGAACTCGGCTTCGATTATCTGCGCGACAACATGAAATATGACCGCGCGCAGATGGTGCAGCGCGGCCACAACTACGCGATCGTCGACGAAGTCGACTCGATCCTGGTCGACGAGGCGCGCACGCCGCTCATCATTTCCGGCCCGCTGGACGACCGTTCCGATCTCTACAACACCATCGACGCCTTCATTCCGCTGCTGGCACCAGAAGATTACGAAATCGATGAGAAACAGCGCTCGGCCAACTTCTCCGAAGAAGGCACCGAAAAGCTCGAAAACCTGCTGCGGCAGGCGGGTCTCCTGAAGGGCGAATCGCTTTACGACGTCGAAAACGTCGCCATCGTCCATCACATCAACAATGCGCTGAAGGCCCACAAGCTCTTCACCCGCGACAAGGACTACATCGTCCGCAACGACGAGATCGTCATCATCGACGAGTTTACCGGCCGCATGATGCCGGGCCGCCGTTATTCCGAAGGTCAGCATCAGGCTCTCGAAGCCAAGGAAAAGGTGCAGATCCAGCCGGAAAACCAGACGCTTTCCTCCGTCACCTTCCAGAACTACTTCCGCATGTATGAAAAGCTGGCCGGCATGACCGGTACGGCCTCGACGGAAGCGGAAGAATTCGGCAACATCTACGGCCTCGACGTCATCGAGGTGCCGACCAACCTGCCGATCCAGCGTATCGACGAGGATGACGAGGTTTACCGCACCGGCGAGGAGAAGTTCCAGGCGATCATCACCGAGATCAAGGCGGCGCATGAACGCGGCCAGCCGGTTCTGGTGGGCACGACCTCCATCGAAAAGTCCGAGCTTCTTGCGCATATGCTGCGCCAGTCCGGTTTCTCCGACTTCCAGGTTCTGAACGCCCGTTACCACGAGCAGGAAGCCTATATCGTTTCGCAGGCCGGTGTTCCCGGCGCCGTCACCATCGCCACCAACATGGCCGGCCGCGGTACCGACATCCAGCTCGGCGGCAACGTCGAGATGCGTCTGGAGCGCGAGCTGGAAGGCATGGAGCCGGGTCCGGAGCTTGACGCCAAGGAAGAGGCCATCCGCGCCGAGATCAAGGTGCTGAAGGAAAAGGCGCTCGCCGCCGGCGGTCTTTACGTCATCGCCACCGAACGCCATGAAAGCCGCCGTATCGACAACCAGCTGCGTGGTCGTTCCGGCCGTCAGGGCGACCCCGGCCGTTCGAAATTCTACCTGTCGCTCCAGGACGACCTGATGCGCATCTTCGGTTCCGAGCGCATGGACAGCATGTTGCAGAAGCTCGGCCTGAAGGAAGGCGAAGCAATCGTCCATCCGTGGATCAACAAGGCGCTGGAACGCGCCCAGAAGAAGGTCGAAGCCCGCAACTTCGAGACCCGCAAGAACCTTCTGAAATATGACGATGTGCTGAACGACCAGCGCAAGGTGATCTTCGACCAGCGTCTCGAGCTGATGGAAGCCGACAATATCGGCGAAACCGCAGCCGACATGCGCCACGAAGTCATCGAAATGCTCGTCACCAAGCATGTTCCGGAAAATGCCTATGCCGAACAGTGGGATATTGCGGGCCTCAAGGCCGGCATCGCCCAGTTCCTGAACCTCGACCTGCCGGTAGAGGACTGGGCCAAGGAAGAGGGCATCGCCGAGGACGATATTCTTGAGCGCGTCACCGAGGCCGCCGACAAATACGCCGCCGAGCGCGCGGAACGTTTCGGCCCCGAGATCATGACCTATGTCGAACGTTCGGTCATTCTCCAGACGATCGACCATCTGTGGCGCGAACATATCGTCAATCTCGATCACCTCCGCTCCGTCGTCGGTTTCCGCGGTTATGCCCAGCGCGATCCGCTGCAGGAATACAAGGCGGAAGCCTTTGAACTGTTTCAGGCGCTGCTCGCCAATCTGCGCGAGGCCGTTACCGCCCAGCTGATGCGTGTGGAACTGGTGCAGCAGGAACCGCAGCAGCCGGAACTGCCGGAAATGACCGCGCATCATCTCGACCCCAATACGGGCGAAGATGAAATGGCGCAGGGCATGCAGCCCACGCCCGTCAATTTCGTGCCGGCCGAGGAACGCGATCCGAACAACCCCACCACCTGGGGCCGTATCGGCCGCAACGAAATGTGCCCCTGCGGCTCCGGCAAGAAATACAAGCACTGCCACGGCGTTTACGAACAGGCGTAAGGCGCTTGTTATCAGTCTGAAATCAATCGCCCGTAACCCGCGTTACGGGCGATTTTGTTTGGGCCGGGTCATTGCGGGTGAGCCGACTGTTGACTGGTCTCGGCGCTTTCCATAAGGGAGCCTGATCATTTTCTGGAAACTGCTTCCATGGCCCCTCGCGATCTCGCCGCCTATATTTTTCTCGCGCTCGCGTGGGGAGTCTCTTTTCTGCTGCTTTTACAAGTCGTAGCTGCCTTCGGCTGGATCGGCGCCGTCACGCTTCGTTCGCTCATGACCGCTGCCGCCCTCTTTCTCATTGCGCGGACGGTCCGTCGAAAGCTGACATTCTCGGCCGGCTGGCGCGCCTTTACCGTCGTCGGTGCGACAACGGTCGCGGGGCAACTGATCGGCCTGTCCTACGCCACACCGCAGATCGGCACCGCCATGGCTGCCATATTGGTGGCGACCATTCCGCTTTTTTCCATGCTCATCTCTCAGCTATGGGGTATTGAGCGTCTGACGCGCCAGGGCATTGCCGGTCTCGTTATCGGTTTTGCCGGCATCGTCCTGCTTGTCGGTTTCCCCGCCGTTCCCGTTACAACCACCTTCATCATCGGCTGCGCCGCTGCTGTCGCCGCCTGCATCTGCGCGGCCTATGGCAGCAATTTTGCCAGCCGCCACCTGAAGGGCGTGGGTTCCTGGGAAATCACCATAGGCTCATTCCTGACAGGCGGCCTGATGACCCTGCCGCTTCTCTTGATGGTCCCATTGCCGAGAACACCTGATCTCATCGATTACGGTTATCTTTTGATACAGGCGGTGGTCATGAGCGGCCTTACCTACATCACCTATTTCAAGCTGGTCTCCTCGATCGGTGCGACCAAGGCGATCAGCGTTGAATTCGCCGTCACCGTCGTGGCGGTTCTCGTCGGTGCTTTGGTGCTGGATGAACCGCTTTCGCTTCCCCAGCTTTTCGGCGCCGGCATCATCATTTTGGGCTGTGCGCTGGTCCTTGACCTTATGCCCAAGAAAAAGGCTCCACCCACCCCTTCCGGTGCGTGAAGAGTTTATTAGCGTTTTCCACCAATAGTCGTGCTGGTCATTGCTGATCGCGTTTGCGGCACGGGGGAAAAATGCAACCGGGCAAGTCAGACTACGAGCATTATTGGGACCCGCTCAGGGCTCTCCTCATGCTGCTTGGCATTCCCTATCACGCCTCCCTCATCTACAGCCATGCGTTACCATGGGACATCAAGGATTTTGACACCAGCCCGCTTCTGAGCGCGCTTGGCGCCGTGCTCTCCACCTTCCGCATGCCGGCTTTTTTTGTGGTGGCCGGATATTTCTCCACCATGGTCATCGGCAAGAAGGGCAAGATGCGCTGGCTCAGGCAGCGTTTCCTGCGCCTCGGCGTGCCCTTTATTGTGGCGGTCCTTCTGCTCGGGCCATTGCAGCTTTTCCTGCTGCAACTGGCCGGCGTCGCCAAGGGCGAGATCCCGGCCGACCGGCTACTGGAGAGCCTGCCCGGCCTGCTGCGTCCGAGCGAACAGTGGATCATGCATCTGTGGTTCCTGCCGGCCCTTATCGTTTATTCCATTCTACTTGCCAGCCTGCTGTTTCTTACGGAACATCAGCCATTGGCACATGCGAAAGACTGGTTCGACAGCCTGCGGCAGCGACATGCCACACTGTTTTTCGCAGCACTCTGCACTGCGCCTATCCTGTGGGAATTGATGATCTACGGATCCGGCCTGCTTGCGGCAAAGAACGGAAGCAGACTCTTTCTTCTCTATGAGCGCGCTTCCGACCCCTATGCGCGCTACCTGCCATTTTTCCTTGTCGGGGCCCTGCTGCACCGTGATCGCGCCCTCTTTCACCGCTTTCGCCAGACGGGACTTCTCACCGGCATCGTCGCGGCGGGCGCCATCGCAACCTCGGTGAGCCTGCGGCTGCAAAATCCCCTTTCGAATTCGGCCCTGCTGGTGCTGGTTTCGGCAATTGCGGCGGTGGCCACGAGCCGTCTGTTGATCGACCTTGCCTGCCGTTATTTCGATCGGCCAAACCGCTTTGCCAGACGCATGACGGATGCATCCTTCACCATCTACCTGTTTCACCATCCATTGATTTACGCCTTCGGAACGCTCTTCATCCTGATTGCGCTGCCGCCAATCGTGGAATTCGCCATCATCGTCGTGGCCACCACGGTGGTGGCCTATATGCTGCATCAGGCGATACGCCTCAGCCCACTCGCCCTTTTCCTGTTCAATGGCATCCGCGGGCCGAAGACGGTGGAGGATATTGGCACACAGGCCGGCGCCTCCCAAACCCTTCGTTAAGGATGAAGCGCGTATAATCGGCTTGCCTATTCAACTGGAAATGATGGCGTGTGGATCATGGCTATCCTCAACACGGCGGAAAAAGCCTTACCCGCAGGCCTGCGCGCGAAGCTTTCGCCGCTGGTAGCGAAAGTCGCCGTCCTTCTTTCCGGCGGAGATGAGGTTTCCCGCGCGCAGCGCATGGCGCTGGTTGCGTTTGCGGTGCGCATCGTCAGCGCCGGCATCGCCTTCATTTCCCAGATCATCCTTGCCCGCCTGATGGGGGAGTTCGAATATGGCCTGTTCGCCTTTGTCTGGGTCCTGGTGATCCTGTTCGGCAACCTCTCCTGTCTCGGCTTTCACACCACCGTCATCAGGTTTTTACCCGGCTACCGTCTGGAGGATGCCCATGACAAGATCATGGGACTGACCTCGACGGCGCGCGTCTTCGCCATGTTTTCGGCCAGCGCTCTTGCGATTTTCGGTTTCGTTTTCCTGTATTTCTTCGGCGAGCGCATCGCCTCCTATTATCTCATTCCCGTTTCGCTGGCGCTTTTCACCCTGCCGATGGTGGCGCTGGGCGATGTGCTGAACGGCACCGCGCGCGCCAATGGCTGGGCGGTTTCCGCTCTCAGCCCCACCTATATTATCCGCCCGGTGCTGATCCTGCTGTTCATGCTGGTGGCAATCGGTTTCGGAGCGGAAAAAACCGCGACGACGGCCATGCTCACGGCCCTTCTTGCCACCTATGTCACCACGCTTTTCCATTTCGTCTTCATGGACCGCCGGCTCAACCGGCATTTCCGCAGCACAGCCCGCAGGGTTCATTTCCGCCACTGGATAAGGTTCGCCTTTCCGATGTTCCTGATCGACGGCATCGGGTTTTTGATGACCAATTCCGATGTGGTGATTGTCGGGCTTTATCTGCCGCCGGATCAGGTGGGCATTTATTTCGCCGCGGCAAAGACCATCGTGCTGATGCAATTCGTGTTTTTCTCCGTGCAGGCAGCCGCCGCCCCGCGTCTGGCCGCCCTCATGTCTGCCAATGACAGGCAGGGGCTCGCCGGTTTCGCCAGCCAGGCCGCGCGCTGGGCCTTCTGGCCGTCGCTTGCCGTCGGCAGCGTGGTGCTTCTGGCCGGCCCGTTCCTGCTATCACTGTTCGGTCCCGGCTTCGTTCAGGGTTACGAGCTGATGTTTTTCCTTTTCGCCGGTTTCCTCGCCAAAGCGCTGATCGGTCCGGGAGAAACATTGCTGAATATGGCCGGCAAACAAAAATTGTGCGTCGTGCTTTATATTATTATCTTTGGTTGCAACATTGCACTCAACATGGCGCTCATTCCGGTCTATGGTCTGGCAGGGGCCGCGGCAGCGGTGGCGATAGCCATGTGCATAGAAGCTGTGCTATTGCATATTGCCATTCGCCGCACACTCGGGATCGTCCTTTTTGCCTTCAACGATCCCCGGGCGGGCCAAAACACTGGGAAGGCGGTGTAACGATAAGCATGTCCAGCGATCCAAAGAATCCTGATTTTCAGGACCCGCGCATCGCCGCACTGATGGCGTCTGCGGAGCGTGACCGTCCCGTAGCCGACAGCAGCCGACGCGTGGGGCGCGATGGCCGGGAATTCTGCATCTATCCGGGTCAGCTCGGTTACGACATGCAGGAAGAACTCGACTTTCTGTCCAACCGCGTGATGGAGGCGAATGTCTTCTTCACCGGACGGCTTCTCGCACCCGCCATGCCGCGAATCGAGGACAAATCCGTGCGCTTTGCGCTTATTCGCGACGAGAACGGCGCCAGAAGCCGCATGCGCTTCCTGATGCCTTTCACCGTGGAAAAGCCCGGCTTTTCCATCGGCCCTTCCATCATTCGCGTCTGGGCCAATCCGTTCGGGCCGCTTGGCACGCCGCTGGTTGATACCGAAGGGGCCGCCGAAACCCTCGACAATCTTTTCGATGCCCTTTCCGACCGCAACATGCGGCTGCCCAACGTTCTGGTGCTGCCGGATGTTCGGCTGGAAGGGCCTTTTGCCCGCATGTTCAAAGCCATCGCGCTCAGCCGCAACCTGCCGGTGACGACGACGGGCAATTATCACCGGCCGATGCTGGAAAGCCTGCTTGATGGCAGGGCATATCTGCAAAACGCCCTTGCGCCGCACCATCTGCGTGAAATGAACAGGCAGTGGCGCCAGCTCGAAAAACTCGGTTCCCTCGCCTACACCGTTACCCGGCAGCCGAAGGACGTGCGCTATCGCATGGAGGAATTTCTGGCGCTGGAGGCGAGTGGCTGGAAAGGCCGCAAGCGCACCGCGCTGGTCAACGACCGTTATCGCGCCGCCTTTGCCCGCGAGGCGATCACCAATCTGGCAGAAGCCGATGCGGTGCGTATCCACACCATCGATCTCAATGGCAACGCCATCGCCTCCATGGTCGTCTTCATCACGGCCGGTGAGGCCTATACGTGGAAAACCGCTTTCGACGAGAGCTATGCGCAATTTTCTCCCGGCAAGCTGCTGGTGCAGAAACTGACCGACTGGCATCTGGATGACGCCAATATCCTGCGCAGCGACAGCTGCGCCGTGCCCGATCATCCGATCATGAGCCGCTTCTGGCAGGAGCGCCAGGAAATGGGCACGCTGGTGGTGGGGCTTGCCCAGAACAGCGACCGCGACGTGCGGCAGGTTTCCACGCAGGTGGACATGTACCGCAACACCCGCAACCTCGCCCGCAGCCTGCGGCAGAAGATCCTGTCCTTCGGACGCAAGGGCAATTGATCCGAAGGACGCCGGCGGCGCCCTTCGGAGTTTATGATGCGGGTAAAGCCCGCTTCAGCGCGAAGCCGTCCGGATCATCTTGCACAATTGCGTCAGAGCCGCATCGTATCCGCCGCCCAGAATATCGACACAACGGCGGGCGAGCTTGATCTGCTCGGTCCGCGACATGTCGTTATAGGCCTGAATGACCTGACGCATGGCGCCAGGCGTCATTGGCCCCGATGTGCCGGGATTGTTAGGGCTTCCCGGGTTCCCAGGATTTCCCGGATTACCCGGCGAACTTGAGCCGCCAATGCCCAGCCCGACATCAACGCCCACCCCGCTCGAGCCGCCGACATTGGCTCCGACATTGGCATTGACACCGTTCGACCCGCCAACGGAGGCGTTCACGCCCGCATTGACGCCGCTGGAACCGCCGACGGATGCATTCACATCCGCATTGACCCCATTGCTGCCGCCGACCGAAGCGTTGACATCCGCGCCCAATCCGCCGCCGCTCCTGCCGCCGACATCCGCACTGGCGTTAACACCACCGCTGCCGCCAACGGAGGCATCGACCCCGAGCCCGCCATTGCCATTGCCACCCACACTGGCATTAACCCCATTTTCACCGCCGATCCCGATATCCAGCGCATGGGCATGGACCGGCAGGATCAGGCAGGCGGACAGTAATAAATTGCGAGAAAAAGCCCTCATAATTTCCTCCCTATGAGTTTGGCCATTCCCGCCCCGCGTGGAAACTCCACCCGGACATCATAATTCAATTAGTAATTGCGTATATTCTAATTTATTAGAGGTGCCTAATATTACCTTAATGCCGCAACTGCAGGTGTCGCGATCCGGCACAGCCACCGACCGTAACATTTTGATCGGCCGCCCCGGCAAGGACGGAAAACCGCCCGCGCAAACACGCGCAATTCAAAAGGATAAGTCAGCTTTGGGGTTGCACGCATGGCCCTCACCATGATAGACGCCGTGGCATTACCACCGTTGCCCCAATGGCGGAATTGGTAGACGCGCCGCACTCAAAATGCGGTTCCGAAAGGAGTGCTGGTTCGATCCCGGCTTGGGGTACCATTTCCAAAACCGCATTGATTTCCTTCACTTTGTCCAGCGCCTC
This sequence comes from Agrobacterium tumefaciens str. B6, assembly GCF_001541315.1. GTDB lineage: Bacteria > Pseudomonadota > Alphaproteobacteria > Rhizobiales > Rhizobiaceae > Agrobacterium > Agrobacterium radiobacter. The sequence continues at coordinate 448,577 of NZ_LMVK01000023.1, forward strand.
CAAGTGAACCCTTTAACGGTCTCACGCCGGCCGGCAAGCTCACGAAACTTTGCTTGCGCACCCCCCGAATATTGCCAGGCTTTCATTTGCCAGATGCGACGGACTGGATTAGACGAATCCCGTTACACCCCGTGAGGACCGACGACTTAATTTCGCCATCACGCCCGCCTTTTTGAAAGCCCGTCCGGGATATCTGCTTCTTCGCGAAGTTTGAGGAAAACAACATGGCCAATGCGACCACCGCCGACAATAGCCGCACGCTCGCCGCTCTCGGCGTCACGGCGGGAATGATCTTCACCGTCGGCTCCGCCCTCGGTTTCCAGCATATTGGCGGTTATACGCCCTGCGCGCTGTGCCTGCTGCAGCGCGATCCCTATTATTACGCCATTCCGCTGGGCGTATTGGCCGTTGCGACCAGCGTCTTCAAATTGCCGGTTCAGATCACCCGGGTGCTTCTTGCCCTTATCGGCGTGGCGATGCTGATCGGCGCCGGGCTCGGCGTCTATCACGCCGGCGTGGAATGGGGTTTCTGGGCAGGGCCGATTACCTGCGCCACCGGGGCGCCGTCCATCACGACGAATGCCGGCGATCTCCTGGGTAATCTGAACGCCATCAAGGCACCCTCCTGCAACGACGCGGCCTTGCGGGTGCTCGGCCTTTCCTTCGCGGGCTGGAATGTCATCGCAAGCGTTGCACTTGCGGCAGTCGCCTTTTTTGGCGCGAGCCGGAAAAGCCGGTAAGCGGAAAAGCCGCATTGCAGTCCTGAAAAGATCAGGGCTGCAGTTCGGTATCCCAGTAAAGATAGTCCATCCAGCTTTCGTGTAGATAATTGGGCGGGAACAGCCGCCCGTTATTGTGCAAATCCTGAACCGTGGGCTGGAAGGGCCTCTGCGCCGGGAACATGCCCGCCTGCTTGGGAAGCTTGCTGCCTTTTTTAAGGTTGCAGGGAGAGCACGCCGCAACGACATTGTGCCAGGTGGTTTCACCGCCATGCGCGCGGGGAATCACATGGTCGAAGGTCAATTCGTCCCGCGTGCCGCAATACTGGCATTCGAACTTGTCCCGAAGGAAAACGTTGAAGCGTGTGAAGGCGGGGTTGCGGGTGGGCTGCACGTAAGTCTTGAGGCTGACGACGCTCGGCAGCCGCATGGAAAAGCTGGGGGATGACACCGCGTGATCATATTCTGCAATGATGTTCACACGGTCTAGAAAGACAGCCTTGATCGCGTCCTGCCAGGACCATAACGACAAGGGATAATAACTCAGTGGCCTGTAGTCTGCGTTCAGAACGAGCGCCGGCAGGGCCTGTGGTGAAACTGCAATCGTCAAGGGCTTCTCCTGAGCGATTCGGCATCTGCACTTGTATATTAGGTCCGTTGTTACAGGATTGTGAAGCCTATAAATGCAGCGGCAAAGAGCTTAATTTTTGAGCCCCAGAATGGCGTTTTTCGCATTCCTGACGATCGAGCGGCACGGTGACGCCTTCTGGCGACGTGGCACCGCTGGCTGATGCGGCAGGGAGGCGATTCGGCCTTTGCCAGACACAAATCCTTCTCACACCGGATGCAATATCGGTGATATGATTACCCCCGACGGACGCTGAAAAAGCAATGCACGCCGGGCATGGCAAATGTGCGGCGGCGTCATCCATTATTTCGTCCATGGAGGAACGGCCATGACGGTGGGCAGGCAGCAAGCAGCAGCATTGCGCAGGAGGCTTGCGGCCGGTGTTCTGGCCGCCACGATCGGCTTCTCCGCTGGTGCCCATGCGCAGCAATATCAGAATTTCGAAGTGACGCCGGATGGCCGCGGCGGGGCGCAGGGAACGATCGGCGGACGCAATTTCGAAGTTTACCGGAATTACGACCGGCCGCCGGCAAGCAGAGCCTCACCCGATACACAGCGAGAACTCCGACGAGCCGTCCCGCAACAGACCTGTATTGTCGACACGGAAGGTCGAGCCCGCTGCAAGTGAGCGCGAACCCAATTTTTCAACGCGCTGTAACAAAATTAGATTTCATTAAAATGCAATCTATCGACTTAAACGGCCCGCAAGAATGGGTCGCTATGGTGCCAGCACAAGAGAAGGCAACTGTGCAGGGGCAAGGACATGGCGAAGAGAACAATCCGTCTGGCAACGGTTTTTGCCGTCGCTGCCGGCATGGCGGCGAGCATTGCGACAACGGCATCGGCCGTGCAGCTTGGTGGCCTTGCCCAAAAGCCTGGCGCATCGCGGCCCGGCCTCTTCATGACCACGAGCCGTCCGACCATCGCGCCCATTGCCTTTGCCAAATTCTGTGAAAGCGCCGCCGACCAGTGCATCCGGACTGGTGACCGCGATACGGTGGAACTGAGCAAACAGAAGCGTGTGGAACTCCAGCGTATCAACGCCGAGATCAACACCTCGATAATCTATGCCAGTGAAGGGGACGGCGAAGACGACTGGAAACTGAACCCGGCAAGCGGCGACTGTGACGATTATGCGGTGACCAAGCGGCAACGCCTCCTGCGCGCCGGCTGGCCTTCCGGCGCCCTGCGCATTGCCACTGCCCGCACGACGGATGGCATAGGTCACGCCGTTCTGGTCGTCAGCACCAGCCAGGGCGATCTGGTGCTGGATAACCGCACCAATGTCGTCAAGCCGTGGAAAGCGGTGGATCTGAAATGGATCAAGATCCAGTCGCACGAGGACCCGCGTGTCTGGCTGAAACTCTAGAACATGTCTTTACGCTGAAACCGCCCTTTCGGACGACAGGCCCGACCGCCGGTTTAAGGCAACGTATCTTTCGGACATCAAAGAGGGTATTCTCTCCTCGCAGGATTGACGCATCCTGCTTTATAAAAGCCGCCTTTCACTGCTTCGTCCGGCGGGTTTTGACGGGTGACCCAGCATCGCGTCAACGCAGCTTTGGCGGGTGATGCGGCAGCCTCTTTCAACGCTCTTGACCTTGTGCAGGAGAGACAGTATCGGCAGCTATGCCCAAGGTGCTCAACTGGATTCGCGGTCGTAAACAACCAGCCTCCCGCGACGACCGGAGGCGGCGCAGAATCGACCTTGGCGACAAGCCAGCCTCCTTTCCGATCTATGCCATTGGCGACGTGCATGGCAGCCTCGACCTGCTTTTGCAGGCGGAGCGGAAAATCCTTGCCGATCTGGGGCCCGACCCCTCTCCCGCGCTGGTCGTTCTCCTCGGCGACTATGTCGATCGAGGGCGCGATTCCCGTGGCGTTCTTGAACATTTGCTGAAGCCACCGCCGACGCCGCTGCGCCGTATTGCACTTTGCGGCAACCATGAGCAGCTCTTCCATGATTTTCTCGAAAATCCGCAGGAGAACATGCACTGGCTGGACTTTGGCGGCCGCCAGACGCTCCTGTCCTACGGGGTCGACATAGACTATTTCCTGCAAAAGGGGCGCTTGAGACTGCAGCCGTTCAGGGATGCCCTGCTCGGCGCAATTCCGCAGCCCCACCGCCAGCTTTTATCCAGCCTGCCGATCTATGCCCGGATAGGGTCTTATATTTTCGTGCATGCCGGCTTGAGACCGGGATTGCCGCTGGAGGCGCAGACCGATGAGGACATGCTCTGGATCAGGGAGCCGTTCCTTTCACAAGGGGCCGGGTTGGACCTCGTCGTCATCCACGGCCATACACCGGTAACCGAGCCGGAAACCGGCCCGCAGCGGATCGGCATCGACACGGGTGCATTCACCACGGGCAGGCTTACCGTTCTCAGAATTTCGGATGCGGGCTTACACCTGATTGGTTAAGCGCGTTGCCGCGACCTCAAGACTAGCGGTTTCAACCAATTCGTCTGCCGCTCAGAATATTATCAAGGGTCGTCATTTGCTGGCGATTCCATTCAATGGCGTCCTCAAACGCCCTGTTTCCCAGTTCCTGCCGCTGATCGTGGCTCGAGGCGAGCTGCAGGATCGCGTCGGCGAAACCCCTGTGGTCATTATCGTCCACAATGACCACGCCGCGCCGGTATCGGTCCGAAAGCCCCCTTGCGCCCGTGCGGGTGCTGATTGTGGGAACACCGGCAGCCAGGGCATCGAGCAATTTTATATTGATGCCTGTTCCAAGCGTGATGGGATTGATGGAAAGCGGCGCGCGCGTGAAGGCGTCCTTCACATCATCCACGCGGCCGAGCTTGAGAATGCCCTCTTCATCTTCAATCTTGCCACATATACCGCCCGCCAGCACCAGACGTATATCCGGCCGGGCAGCCCTTACCAGCGGCATGATGTTCCGGAGAAACCCCTTCAGGGAAATGATGTTGGCGTCATTACCGGAACCGAGAAACAAGAAGTCGCTCGGCGTGAAGTCTTCCACTTTTCCATTGAGATCGAGAATATGGCTGACGGTTGCGAGAGCCGGCGGCTCTTCCCCCAGCCGCTGCCGGAACGCGTGCTCCTCTTCCTCCTGAATGGCGACAACCACATCCGCACGGCGCAATGCCCGGCATTCCACCGCCGGCGGCACCGAAAACCAGTATCCATATTTGTTGGCGGTATGGATGAACGCCTTGTGCCGGTCGGCAAAGGAATCATGGGTGTCGAGAATACGCAGCACGCCCTTCGGCAAACCCAGAAACGCCCTTGAGTGAAACGCATATTCCACAATGACGGCATCGATCCCCAGCCGGCGTTGAATATCGCGAAGCTGCCGACCCATTTCCGGATAATAGAATTCATCCAGCTGGTTATAAAAACCACGCTCGCGACCAAGCATCCGATGGAGCTTGCGAAGGGCCCGAAACGACGTCAAGCCAACCTCGAAACCAAAATCGCCGGGAAGCCGGTTCCTAAGGCTACCCCCCTGCCGGGAAACAAGGTGCAGGTGATCCGGTCCGAATTCAGCCTCATGCCCCGCCAGATCGAAATCGGTGGCAATCGTGCCATCGACATGGATGAAATGCACCTCGTGCCCTAGGCCGCGCACGGCGCGCGTCAGCTGCAGAATTCTGCTTCGCGCACCTTCATTGGCGGGAACGACCGGAAATGCCGAGACGAAAGCGACTTTCATGAAAGGACGGAGGCACGCGCCGGGAAAGTCTCGAACAACTGAAAATTCCTCTTGGACATCGCCAGAATTTCCGGCAGCCTTTTCCCGACGTTTTCACGGATTTCGTCAGATTGGTCGATAAATTCGATCAGTGCGCTTTTGATTCCATCCTGCGTAAGGAAGGAAGACGGAGAAAGCAGATCGGCAGCGGAGAGACCGAAATGCTGATAGAGCCCTTCGAACTTTCCCTGATAGGCGATGCATATCGCTGGAACGCCTTTGCCCAGCGCGGCAATGGCGAGATGCATGCGGCCGCTGACGAGGCCGTCAAGCTGGCCGGCGACGCCTTTCAAGACGGGCGCTGACCATTTTCCGTCGAGATAACGGACCCTGTCGGTTCTGGACGCAGGCACACGCTCGGCGATAGCCTTGAGATAGGCCTGATCGCCCACATTGTCGCGATAGTCATGCGGGATGAGCAGCCAGCACACCGGCCTGGCATCGACGGCAAATTGCAACGCTTCCGCCGCATGCCTGATGACCGCCTCGGTCTGCGCGTGGTCGGCGTTTTTGAACAGCATGGGATGCAGGTTGAAACCCATGACCCGGTATCCCTCGGCCCGCTTTCGCGCGATCCATGAACGCGTGCCCTCGTCAGGCTCAGAAGGAACGAGACTGAACGCGGAATCGGAAACGAGCGCCGCATTTGTCTTCGCAAAGGTCTGTAGGCGCTCAAGCGAGATAACGTCGCGCACCTTGAGCGCGCATTCCGGATGAAGGGAACGATAGAACATTGCCAAGGGGGCATGCGGCGTTTCATTGAAGCTGAAGCCGAGGATGACGTTCTTTATTCCGGCAGCGGCGGCGAGATCCGCACTCGCAAGAAGTTTTGCGCTGACCAGGGGGTGGTAGTATCCATCCATGACATCGGCACCGACAACGACGACACTATCGTATTGTCTTGTCGCAAACTGCTGCGCCAGGGCCTTTATGAAATCGGGCTTGCCAAAGATATCGACGGGGACAAAACCCCTCTGGTAAGCGGAATCGGCGTAGTCCATCCCATCGACAAGGATGTCTATCTCGACATCGGGATTACTCGCACGCGCGTGTTGCAGCGTCGCGGTGATCATCGCATCATCGCCCAACGAGCCAAAAAGCGTGATGGGGTCGCCGGCCACGATCAAAAGCCGGCTTAACCGGTCGCCGGCAGCGGCGGGTTTCATGCCCGCCTTCAACGCCTGCAGATCGTCAAAGAGTTGCCGAAACGCGATATCCCTTCTTCGCCGCTCGATATATTTCACCGCTCTCTGGCGCAGCGGTGCTGGCAGTATTTTTTTTATCAGCTTGCGCATTTGCTTTCCTTTCGGGAAATGATTTTGCCCATGACGAGCGCGATGGCGGACCGGGCCTCGTTCCGCGCGGTCAGCACCAGAAGCAGAAGATAGGCCACGCCGAAAATGGAGCCGAGCAGGATGCCGGATATGAAATCGCCGGCGCCCAGCAGCTTGACCTCGGGACGCATCCATTGAACGAGCAGGAAGCAGAAACCGCTGGAGGCGAAGCTCGGCAGAAGCAGGAGGAATATTCGCCACAGCCCGATGCCAAGCTCGCGGGCGATGAAGAAAAATGTGAAGGGCGTAGAGGTCAGCTGCCCGACGGCATAAACAATGACGATTTCCCTGATGCTATCGGTCGGAACCAGCAGGATCAGCAGGATCGTCGAAACCGCCTTGATGCTTCCGGCAATCAGCACCTTGTTCGGTTTGCCGCGCGCTGAAAGGAAAGGCGCGTTTTGAAACTGAACACATTGCAGCGCGCCAAGCAGAAGCAGCGGTTGCGCCACCCCGTCGGCACCCTGCCATCGCACACCAAATAGCACGTTGCAGATTTCCGGCGCCAATGCCGCGGCGAGCACGAAGACCGGTGTCGAGAAGATCGCCGACATGGTGATCGACTGCTTGTAGAGCGCCGCCATTCGTTCCCGCTCGTGCGATATGCGTGAAAGCACCGACAGTGAAACGTCATAAAGCGCCGCCTGAAGCAATTGCATCAGAAGTTGATAGAGCCTGCTGCCGACGGTGTAGAGGCCGAAGAGCGCGACCCCGTAATGTCCGAGAATTATGAAATCGATCAGGCGCGTGGCCGCGAAATCGACAATACGAAGGCCGAGCGCCGACGAACCGAAGCGAAGCAGTTCAACGAAAGTGCCGGGGTTGAGGGTGGCGCCCGGCAGCCAGTGCGGCTTTCGCCAGAGCCAGATCAGCGTGACGATGGTGGCGACATAGGTCTGAACGACGAGGCTCCAGACACCGAGGCCGATGATTGCGAAAACAATCGCCACGCCGCCACCGATGATGTTCGATATGAAGGTTCTGATCGCCAGCGGCTTGAAAGCCAGCGCGCGGCGATAATTCACCTCCTGAAACATCGATGCCGTGTTCAGCGGCAGCAATATGCAGATCGCCACGATGACCGGCGCCAGCCCTTCGACCTCGAACCAGCGCTCCAGTTCCGGAGAGAACACGCAGACGGCAATGGCCAGCAATGTCGCCACCGCAACCGAGGCATAAAACGGCAGATTGACGTCGCTGGGCTCCAGATTGCGTTTCTGCACGATCGCATCCGCGAATCCGAATTCCGACAGCATCTGGATCAGCATCAGCACCAGCCCGGCGGTGGCGACCATGCCATAATCGGTAGGGCTGAGGAAACGGGCGAGGACGATGAAGAGAATGGAGGTAAAAAGCTTGCCGCCCCAGTTCTGGACGATGGACCAGAACACGCCTTTCAGGGCCGCATTGCCTATTGACGTTGCCTCGGACATCAATCCACCACCTGCAAAACCGGCCGCATCAACGCACCGGGCGCAGCGACCGCAAAACAGTCGACGCCCATGCCAGGAAGGCGGAGGCTGCCGTTATTGCTTCCCACCATATGCTCTCTCCTTCGAAGAAAACCGCTGCAACGGACGGGGTCCGTTGCCGGTCTAAGATGCACGCAGGGTTCGGCTTTGCCGGTGGCTCGTCAGGACGTCCTCATAAAGTTTCACATAGTTTTCGCCGACCCGGCGCGAGGTGGATTCCTCGACGATGTTTCCGAAATCGGCCTCCGTCGGCAATTCTTCGCGCGAAAGCGTCAGCACGCGACGAATACGGGCGGCAAGATCCTTGGCGCTGCCCGGTTCGAACAGCCAGTCGTGGTTGGTCTCGCCAATCAGCTCCGGAATGCCGCCGGAGGCTGCGCCGATGACAGGCACACCCATGGCATAAGCCTCGTAGATCGTGCGCGGTGAAGGCTCGGCCCAGAAGGAGGGAACGATGAGCACATCGATCTCTTCGAAAAACTCCTTCGGCCTTGCCCAGCCGACGAACTCGATCGGCAGATCGCCGGCCTGGGCCGTGAAACGCTCGATGGAATCATCCATCGCATGACCGGCGACCAGACAGCGCCAGTTGCCGTGACCGATTTCCTTGAAGGCATCGACCATGTTGCCGACGCCTTTTTCCGTGTTGATGCGGCCGATGTAACCGAAGGTCAGCGGTCTGCCGCTACGGTCAATCTGCCGGCGGGCGACGGGATCGCCCTCGGGAACCGTGCAGGAATAAAAGATGACGCGGCGCAGGCTTTCCGGAATGTGGTGGAATAGCCCGTGATTGACGTGCGTCTTGAGGATTTCGGTGCCGACGCTTGCGACAGCGCCGATATAACGCTGCGTGAATTTCTTGGTGAAATTCACCACCTGACAGCCGAGATGGAGGTGCTCGCAGGGCTTTCCGCCCTTGAACATGGCGGCATTGCCGCACAGGAGATCATATTCGCAGATCGTGTGAACGATCGGAATGCCGCGCTTATGCGCCGCCCGCCACACCAGCGTCGTCACATCCAGCAGCGAATGAGTGTTGAGAACGTCAGGTTTGAAATCGTCGAGAACGGCCTCGAACTGCTTTTCGACGTCGAAATTCCATTGCTGCTTGAGCTTCTGCATGCGCCGCTGCTGCGGGGAATATTGCGGCCAATCCTCAAGCCAGAAATCGTTGTTGTGGAACATGCGGTAAACGGAGACGCCGTTGCGCACCGTTTTCGGTTCGGCCTGCCGCTCTATGCAGGCAGCGCCGACCGTATGTCCCATGGAGACGAGTTCCTCGGCGAGATGTTCGACCGAGCGTTCGCATCCACCAACGATATGCGGCGGATAAAGGCTGCTAAGATGGAGAATTCTCATGCGGATACGCTCTATTTTCCTTCATCGAAAATCTATGGCGTCCATCCCGGGCTCAGTCGTCTCCGTAAATTCCCGGAGACCAGTGAGACATCTGCAAAATACAAAGAGCCGGAGCGGAACTAATGTTTGAAAATATGAATTACGAAAATCTACTTTTCAAAAAGCACGGGAATTGGCGGCATTTCAAGTGATTTTTTTCGCGGCGCGGTAAAAGCCATGCGGTGTTGTGAAAAGAACCGCTCTCATGTTACGGTTTAGCCACTTTAAAGTGCAGGCAAGCGGGAGCAATCGGCTCCGTTGCGGCTGATGACAATACTACATTTGATAATATCTGTTTTATTTCAGAGACATGGATTTTTGAGCGACCGTAAATGCCAAAAACTTCCAGGACATTCTGATCTCGAGATGCGGACAGCCGTGATCGTCATTTAAACGGCGACATCCATGTGATGGCGCTTGCTTATACTCTCTCCGGACGTACCAGGAGGCGCAGATGAATGGAAAACAGCCGATCGCCATGGGTGGCCTGACGCGGCGCAACCTGCTTTCAGCCGCACCCCTTGCATTGGTCGCCGCCTCCGGTTTGCAGGCCATTCCCGCACGGGCGCAGCCGGCTGCTTCCGCCAATACCGAAGCCTTTCTGGACAGCATAGGGGTGTGTGGCCACTTCACCCGCACCACAGGCGTCTATCCGGAACAGTTCGACCGGATCATGCCCGAGATCGAAGCACTGGGCGTCCGGCATCTGCGTGATGACGGGCTCATCGCCGCCAGAAACAGCCCCGTCTTTCAGCGGCTGCGCCGGATCGTGGCGGCGGGCCTTCGCCTCACCATCATATGTTACGACAATCTCAACCCTTATGTCTCCACGCCGCTCGACAGGCTTGCGGATTTCTACGACTGGTCCGACGCGGGTATCGATATTTTCGAGGGCAGCAATGAACCGAACCTGACGAAGGATCCGCAAAACGCCCCGCGCATTTCGGCGGAGCATCAGGCCGCCCTGCACGCCGCCGTCCGCTCGATTCCGCGACTGAGCGCGGTGCGCGTTGCGGCGCCAAGCTATGTCCTTGAGAACAGGGCGCTGGCATTGGACCTGAAGGATGTCTGCGACTACGGCAATATCCACCCTTACGCGGGCATGGAGCACCCCGAAACGACCGGTCCGGGGGCGCTCTCAAAATCCGTTGCCGCTTCGGCGCATATAGCAGCGGGCCGGCCGGTGCTCGCCACGGAGATGGGCTACCATACCTCGCTGCAAACCGAGACCTTTCATTTCCCCGTCACCGAAGGCATCAAGGCACGCTATATGCCGCGTATGCTGCTCTGGTGCTTCATCAGCGGTATCCGCCGGTCCTATATCTATGAAATGGTTTCAAGCTTTGCTGCGGATGAGACAAACCCGGAATCCTCCTTCGGTCTCCTGCGCCATGATCTGAGCCGCACCCCCGCTTACGAGGCCGTTCGCGCCCTTCTTTCCCTCTGCAAGGCAGAACGGCAAACCGGGCAGGAGGAACGGCAGATCGATTTCCTCACGGCCGATCCCCAAAGATTGTCCCTGCATCTCGCAAGGCCGGACGGTGCTTTGCTCGTGCCGGTCTGGCTTGGAATTTCCGGCTGGCAATGGCCTGCGCGGATCGAAAACCCGCCCGCCGAACGGGTTGCGACATTTTCGGTGGCCGGCCAGCACAGTCACGTTGTCGCACACCGTTTCCGCGATGACGGCTCCGTGAGCCAGCAGACAATAACGCAGGAAAGCGGGCAATACCGGCTTTCGGTCAGCGACCAGCTTACCGTTCTGGAAGTTTTCTGAGCGGTGCGGAGGAAATGCCGCATCGCAAAATTGTGTGTATCGCGTCGTGCTGTTGCATGCTAGCCTGCTTGAATAATGGACTTCTACCCCGCAACCGCGGGCGCAATATATTACTAAATATATCTTTATTTTTATAGATTGACGATGATGAAAAACTTTAAAGAAGCGCCCGCTGCCGGGGCGCAGCGTCTCGATGTTCTTCAGGTAATGCGCGCCGTCGCGGCAACCATGATCGTTGCGTTGCACGCTGATGTGAACTGGCAATTCACGCTTTTCCCGCTGCATCTGCTGAGGCTGGGCGGCGGTGTGGACCTGTTTTTCGTCATTTCCGGCTTTGTCATCGTTTATGCGTCGCGGCCCTATTTTGCAGCGCCAGGCGGCCGTTCCGCCTTTCTGCTGCGCCGGTTCCTGCGCATCGTCCCGCTTTACTGGTTTGTGCTGACCCTGCGGCTTGCCATGGCCGCCAGCGTGACCCTTATCAGCGCCAAGGCCTTTCCGCCGTTACAGTCGATCCTCACTTCCTATCTGTTTATTCCCTATGACAGCATGGGTTACGGCGACGCCTATCCGTTTCCGCTGATCGATCTCGGCTGGACGCTGAATTACGAAATGTTCTTTTACATCGTTTTTGCGGTGTTCATCTTCCTGCCGCTGGAGCGCGCGGTATTCACGACAGCCGCCGTGCTGTTTACCGCCGTCATGGTCGGCTTCACCTTCGATCTCGGCCTGCCGTTCAGCTTCTGGTTTCAGCCGATCATTCTCGAATTCGTCGCAGGCATGTTCATTGCGGTCCTCTTCCTGCGAGGCGTCCGCCTGCCGCCCCTGCTCGGGCTCGCAACGGCGCTGTGCGGCCTGGCGATCTGGATGCTGACCGATCTGAGCAGGATTGGGTTCCAGTGCGATCCGGGCTGTTACTCGTTTTCGCGGCTGCTCGTTTTCGGCGGCGGCGCAATTCTGCTGATGGCAGCGGCGACCCTGACCAGAAACATCTCCCTGCCCCGTTTCGCGCAGCCGCTGGCAAAACTCGGCGATTCATCCTACGCGCTTTATCTGCTGCACCCTTTTATTTTCCGGGGCTTCAAGATCGCGCTCGGCGGCGTCACTTACCCGCCGGAGTGGAGCAACGTCGTTTATCTCGTCATCGTCGTCAGCACCGTCGCCATCGCCCACGCCTTCCACGTCCTTGTCGAAACACCGGCCAATATCTGGCTGCGTGACCGGCTGATAACATCGCCACGGAAAGTCGCCGTGTCCTGAATGAACCAGAGAAGGCAAGGGCGGCGACCGTTAACAATAGCTGAGGGTTTCCGCTGCGGGTTTATTTTAGCGCTTGATCCTTTGCTTGGGCTGTGCGATTTAAAAAGAAATTTTAGATGTTGGGTAACCATCCCCAACGTTGGATGTATTTAAAGTCGTATTTTAAAAGATTTGGAGAGTTGGATGCCCCGCATTCGTAACGGCTCGATGCTCGTTGGTGCGATGTTTGTTGCCAGCATGGGTCTCTTTTCCACTGTCGCCAACGCACAAAACGTGGATTCCGTGCCACCGGCCGCCCCGCAGCAGACCCCTTCGGTCGAAAGCGCCGCAACGGGTGCGCCCGTCAAAGCCGCCGATGAAGCCACCGCTGCATTTCTTGCCCGCGTCAACACCACCAATCCGGACACGGTTTCCATTACCGCGGCTGAACTGTTCAAGCAGTCTCCGACGCAGGGAATGATCAAGGATCTGGCCACCATTGCTTCCAGCACGGATGCGGCAACGGCCGACGTGACCGGAAAAGTGACGAGCGGCTTTCCGATCATCGCGGTTTCCACCAGCGCGGCACAGTTTTCCGAACAGCTTTCCGCCCTGATCCTGAGTGATTCCGGCCAATTGCCAACCATCGTCGCACTGGCCCAGAAGGTCGGCAACAAAGACTTTTCCGAAGTTGTCGGCGAAGGCCTGGCACTTGCCCACGCCACCGCAATGCGCAATGGCAATACGATACTTGCGGCCGCCATCCAGTTGCAGACAAAAGGCGCCAACGTGCCCGCCGATCTTCTCATTGCCTTTAGCGAGAATATCGAGGGAACGGCTGCCGGCCCGGCCGCTCCTGCGGCTGCCGCGGCGGCTGCATCGCCGATCGGCGGCGCGGGATCCTCGCCGGCCAGCGCCAACAGCATCGGCGGCTCGGGAACCGCAGGTGCCGCAGGCGGCACCGCACAGGCAGGTGGCGGGAGCCCGCCGGCTGGCCGTGGCAGATCGCTGTCAACCGGCAGCACCAGCACGCCGACGAGCACGAGCCCCGTTTAAATTTGGCTTTGTCGCCTTTCCCACCGGGAAGGCTGCCGCCAGTTCTGTGATGCAACCGTGACTTGGCGGGCCTTGCGCCTGCCGAAAAGAGCGAGGCTGACAGTTGTTGCAAAGGCACGATCCCCTGACGATGGCCGATTACGATAAAAGCGGGCTGACGGCCGAGTTTATCGACATCGATGCCGCTCTTGCGATAATCCGCCGGCAATGGCGCATCGTCCTTGCCGCGATCGCGGTTGCCGGGGCAATCGGCCTCGCCTTTGCCGCGACGGCCGTGCCGATCTATTCGGCTACGGCGACCCTGCTGATCGACCGCAACAATAGCCAGATTGTCGAACAGCTTTCGACGATCGGCGGCGTCATAGAGGATGAGGCCTCCATTCTGAGCCAGGTCGAGGTCCTGCAATCGGAAACCATCGGGCTTGCCGTTGTCGATAGTCTCAAACTCACGGAAAATCAGGAATTCAGGGCAACGCGTGCGTCGCTTCTGAGCTCGATATTTGGCACTATCCGTTCGCTCGTCAACGTTTCGCAATGGTTCTCGCCGGCAAAAAAAGAGTCTGTTGTTGACGATGGAACCCTGAAGAGATCGCTGTCGGACCAGCTGCTTAACGGCCTCAGCGTCAAGCGCATCGGCCGAACCTACGCGCTGGAACTCACCTATAATTCGACATCGCCGGTTCTCGCCGCGCAGATCGTCAATGCCGTGGCCTCGGCCTACCTGCTGGACAAGCTGAACTCCAAATACGAGGCGACGCGGCGGGCCAGCGACTGGCTGTCCGACCGTATTGCGGAACTGCGCCAGCGCGCGCTTGATACCGATCTTGCCGTGCAGAAATTCCGGGCCGAACATAATCTGATCTCGACCGGCAATAACAGCCTGCTTTCCGATCAGCAGCTGGCCGAATCCAATAGCGCCCTTATTCTGGCGCAGTCGGAGACGGCAAAGGCGCGGGCACGCGTGCAGCGCATCGAGCACATTCTCGCCACCGACGATGTCGACGGGGTCGTCACCGATATTCTCGACAGCTCCGTCGCAAACGATTTGCGCAAGAAATACCTTGAGTCCTCGAAGATCGAGGCGGAAATCACGAGACGCCTCGGCAGCAACCATATTCAGGCCGTGCGTTTGCGCAATGAAATGCAGGAATATCGGCGGTTGATGTTCCAGGAAATCAGCCGCATCGCGCAGAGTTACAAAAGTGATCTGGAGGTTTCGGAAGCGAAGGAAAAATCGCTTGCCGAGAGCGTCGCCAAAGCAACCGACATCAGCAACTCGGCCAGCGAAACACAGGTTCAGCTGCGCGAATTGCAGCGCGAAGCCGAAACCTACAAGAACATGTACCAGACGTTCCTGCAGCGTTATCAGGAAGCGATGCAGCAGCAGTCCTTCCCCGTGACGGAAGCGCGCGTGATTTCCAAGGCGATGCCGCCCAGGATTCCGAGCAAACCGAATAAGCCCATCATCCTGGCGCTGTTCATGATCATGGGCGCGGCAGCCGGCGGCGGTATCGCCATGTTCCGCGAATTCCGCGATCGGTTTTTCCGTACCGGCGAACAGGTTCGCAATGTCCTCGGACTGGAATTCCTCGGCAATACCCCGCTGATCCCGAACAAGCCGGCGACAGAGGCTCCGGAAAGCGGCCATCCCGGGCTGACGCTTCCCACCAGCGTTGCGCGTTACGCGGTTGACCACCCGCTCTCCTCCTTCGCCGAAACCCTGCGCAGCACCAGGCTCGCCATCGATCTTGGCATTCCCGCCAAAAGCGGGGCGCGGATTGTCGGTGTTGTCTCGGCCTTGCCGAGCGAAGGCAAATCCACGATCTCCATCAATCTGGCGCAGCTGCTCGCCGGGCAGGGCGCTCGGGTCCTGCTGCTGGATGCCGATATCCGCAATCCCGGCGCCACGCGCGCCATGGCGCGTCACGCCAGCGAGGGTCTGCTCGAAGTATTGCTGGAAGGCCGCAGCGTGCAGGATGTGGTGCTTCGTGACGAAAAGACAAAGCTCGCTTTCCTGCCCACGGTGGTCAAGCAGCGTGTCCCTCATTCCTCCGAATTGCTGACCTCGGCGCAAATGCACAAGCTGCTGGCTGAAGCGAGCAACGCTTTCGACTACATCATCGTCGACCTGCCGCCGCTCGGGCCGGTGGTCGATGCGCGCGCCATGGCGGGACGGATCGATGGTTTCATCTTCGTCACGGAATGGGGCAAGACCGCTCGCAGGGCGGTGCGGAACACGGTGGAAAATGAGGTCCATATCCGCAAGAAGTGCCTCGGCGTCATCCTCAACAAGGTGGACACCGAAAAGCTGAAGCTTTATCGCGCCTATGGTTCAAGCGAATATTATCATTCGCGCTATACACGATATTACCATGACTAGGCGTGGCGGCGTGATGCGCCTGCGGAAAATCCTCGCGGTCGTACCGGTCCTCGTCATTTCCGTCTTTGTCCTGTCCGTCGCGGCGCAGGCATTTTCCCAAAGCCGGCGTTTTTCCGATATCGTCGCATTGGCAAGGATCGCCGATGAAAATAACGGTCTTGCACCTGAACTGCTTGCAAAAACCGTCGCTGAACTTCACCCCGTCATCACCGAAAAAATCTGCCGTTCGGATATCGTCAAAGCCGGGCTAAGGCTCGTTCTGGCCGATCTCGATGCAAATGGCGCCGATCCGGCATCCGATTCCGGCGCGGCGCGCCTCGGTTTTGCCGAGACCTTTATTCGCCATTCGCTCTCCTGTTTTCCCGCAAATGGCGATGTCTGGCTGCGTCTTGCCATGGTTCGTTCGCTGCGCAACGCCTCGCCCATGGAAGTCGCCGTGCTGATGAATTTCTCCCAGCTCTACGGGCCCGCCGATGCCAATCTGATCCGTGGGCGTTTCGTGATGTGGCAACAATTTCCGAAAAACACTTTGCCCGAGGCCGAAGCGGCCCGCGAGGCGGACACGGCCATCGTCTGCGGCAGGCAAGGAGAAATCCTGCGATGGACCCTGGCGGAAGTCTGCCCAAAGCCGCCATCGGAAGGCGCGACACGCCTGACGCTGCCATGATCTGAAACAGCAAGAGAACAAACCCCGTCCGTCGTTCGGGCATAACCACCACAAACAATTCCGACAAAGCCCAAAGACATGTCGCTTACCGAAGCCCGATCAGAACCGCTCTCCTCCCCGCAGCCTCCATCGGCGGCAGTTCGGGACCGTGTCCGGCCGGTCGCAATCGTCGCGTTCTGGGCGATCTTTCTGCTGGCGCTTCTCAATCGGGGCGCAACGGAAATCGAAAGCCGCATCGTTGTCACGGCCGCCATCTATCTCCTGCTGGTGCCATCGATCCTCCTGTTCGGACCTCCCAAGGCCGGTGCAGGCAAGGTACTTGCGGCGGCCTGCCTTTTGTTGGGAGCGCTTATCGTGCAGATGCTGCTGCAGGCATCCCCCCTGCCCGGCATCGCGCGCGCCAACCCGGCCTGGTCCACCGCCGCCATGTTCATGCAGAATGCGCCAGCCGCAACGATCTCACTGACGCCTGCGGATGACCGACTCGGCCTCATGAGCGCCGCCCTGCCTTTCGGCGTCTTCATGACCGGCCTTGTGATTTTCGATACCGACGAGCGTGCGGCCAAGACGCTGCGATGGTTTGCAATCGCCGGGGGCTGGCTTGCGCTGTTTTCGATCGTGCAATTCGTGCTTTTTCCCGAAGCTCTCGGCTTCATCCAGAAACGCTTTTATCTCGGCAGCCTCACCGGCGTCTTTGTCAACCGCAATACCGCCGCAACCTTCTTCGGTCTCATTCTTCTCACGCTCGCCGTATTATTACACAAAAGTCTCCTCGCTCCGGATTGGGCGAGAGTAAAGGCGCTCGTGGCAAACCGCCTGACCGTGCCGACTGAGCAGAAAAAGCTCATCCGCAGAGCCGCTTTTCTCGGGGTACTAGCGGGCTTTTGCTTCATCGCATTGATGCTGACGGGATCGCGTGCCGGGATCGGATCAAGCCTCGCAGCGCTGATTTTCCTGATCCTTCTGATTGTGTTCAACTCTCCCGCCAGAACCGGCCGCAACGGGGTCTCCGGCCGGCGCAGGCAGCGTGGGACGAGACGTCGCGCCGCGCTCCTGATCGCGATCGCCATCGCCCTGTTTGCACTTTTCGCCAACCGGGTGGCGCTTCGCATGGAAACACGTTTGGAAGATGACATGCGCTTCTGCCACATGCCGGGCATCGCGCGCGCCATCGCCGACAATTGGCCGCTGGGATCGGGCCTTGCAAGCTTTACGGAAATCTATGCGCCCTATCATGCGGCGCGATGCGGGGTGGACGCCGTCGTCACCCATGCCCACAATGTCTATGCCGAGGGGCTGCTGACACTCGGCGCGGCCTTCCCGTTTTACCTCGCTTTTTTTGTGCTCATCCAACTGGTGATCTTTATTCGCGGGGTACGGAAACGCAGAAATTATCGTTATGCCTCTCATCTCGGCCTTGCGGCGCTGCTGCTTGTGCTGCTGCATTCGACGCTTGATTTTTCGCTGCAGATTCCCGGCTTCGCCATGGCCTATGCCGTTTTCCTCGCCCCGGTCGTCACGCTTTGCCTGAACCCGCCCGGAATGGAACGGGAAGGACGCAAAAGGCAGAGACAATCTCCGGCCGAAGCTGCAATGCCGGCACCGATCCATTCAAGCCGGACGGCACAAACTCCGCTTCGTCTGCCATGACAGGAGTTTGGCATTGGTTCGCGGATGCAACATAATTGTCGTGATCTTAACGCCATGGGCGCAGGAATTTGAGCATGCGGATATTGCAGATAACCTCGCTATTTGCTCCGGATCGGGTGGGAGGTGCGGAAATATTCGTGGAAGACCTCGCGCGTGGACTTGCGGATAAAGGACACACGGTCGCGGTGGCCGCCATCTCCCGTAAAGAGCAGGCAACGGAACAGCGAGACGGTTTCGCCATTCACCGCCTCGGGCACACCACGCCGTTCTTTATCGGCGACTGGGGGCAACAACCGGAATGGAAGCGAAAATACTACAAGATCGCCGTGCAACTGGATCCGCGCCTAGTTCGCCGGCTTGCGCATGTCATCGATGATTTCCGGCCGGATGTGGTCAATACCCATTCTCTCTCGGAACTGACGCCGCTGATCTGGCCGATGATCCGCAAACGCGGCATTCCGCTCGTTCATTCGCTGCATGATTTCACAAGCATGTGCACCAACGGCTCGCTGTTTCATGACGGACATATCTGCGATGGCAGCAGCAAAAAATGCCGCGCCTTTTCTTACCTCCACCGGCGTTGCCAATGCGCGGTCGATGCGGTTGCCAGCGTTGGTCACGCTATCGTCGATCGTCATGTGCGGGCCGGGGTTTTCACCCACGTGCCTAAAAACCGCCGCACCGTGATCTGGAATGCGATTTCACCACCGGCTTCGCCACAACCGCGCCTCCCCCGCGCGCCGGGAGAGCCGCTCGTCTTCGGTTATCTGGGCCGCATCGAAGCGGCGAAGGGAGCGGACCTGCTGATCGAGGCCCTGCAGCTCCTGCCGCCGCAAGGCTGGCGACTGGTCATGGCGGGCCGCGCGCCTGATGGTATCGGGGCCTATCAGCAAAAGACAGCCGGCCTTCCGGTAACGTTTCCGGGCTATGTGGAGGCCGATCATTTCTTCGCCGGCATAGACTGCCTCATCGTCCCGCCCTTATGGCCGGAGGCTTTCGGACGTACCGTCACCGAAGCCATTCTGCGCGGCGTACCCGTCATCGGCGCAAATCTTGCGGGCATTGGCGAGCAGATCGGTGCGGACAGGCCAGAACGCCTGTTTACGCCGGGCAATGCCGCTGAACTGGCCGCGCGCATGGCGGAGGCCATGCGCAATCCCGCCATGCTCCAGGAAACCGCTGAAACCCGGGAGCGAATTCGGCAAGGCGTCGCGCCCGAAGGGGTCGTTGCGGCCTATGAAAAACTCTATTCGGATGTGCGTAAAACCGAAGACGTATGAACCGTCACTGTCGAGATAAGGCGCTTATGCCCCCGGAGCCTCAACGCCGCGCTTGAAAAAGCTGCGCGTAGCTTTCCGCCGCCTTCTGCCATGAATATAATTTACGGTTTTCATAACCTGCCTGGCGAAGACTGCCCGCCAGTTCCGGATTCCCCACAAGCCGCTCAAGCGCATCGACAAGGCTTCGAGTGTCCGCCGGATCAAAAGTCAGGGCGCCACGGCCGGCGATCTCCGGCGTTGCGGAACGGTTGGAGCAGACGACCGGGCATCCCAGCTGCTGCGCCTCCAGCACCGGCAGGCAGAACCCTTCATAGGTAGAGGGTACACAAAGGCAGGCGGCATGCCGGTAAAGTTCGGCCAGCTGCCGGTCATCTATTCCGGAAAGCCGGATCAGCCGGGTTTTCAATTCCGGATCATCCAGCGCGCCGGCGATTTCCTCCGCCTCGTCGCGGCCGACATGCACGACACGCAGATCCGGCCATTTTTTACCGAGTATGGCAAAGGCTTTGCCAAGGAGGGAAAAATTCTTGTTGGACGTCGCGTTTCCGACCACCAATATGTAGCGCCCGGCAACAGGCGGTACCAAACCAAGAGTCTCGGGATCGACATTTAGCGTACTGTCGGAATGAATGGTAAGGCTCTTATTGGCAGCGGCAGGATAAAAACGCGCCAGATCCTTCCGTGTCGCGTCGGATACGCAGATGACCTGATCCGAGCCGGCCATCATCAGCTTGAAGATGAAATCGGTCGTCAGGGTCGCCCGCCAGCCGATCTGTTCGGGAATGGTTCTGAAATAAAGATCGTGAACAAGGGTGAGACGCCGTTTGCCGCCGAGGGGACTTCCGAAAGGATCGGCGTTAAACAGCACATCGATGCCATGCCGGCGGCAAAGCGCGGGCAGCATGGCGGCCTGACGCACCACGTCAAAAACCATGATGCGCGGCCGCGGAGTCTCGATAAGCTGCAATCGGCTGCCCTGCAGGCTTTCTGGCAGTTGCGCCCGCGTCCACGGAGAGCGCAGAACATAATCGTCGGCCGTCTGCTCCAGCAGCCGCTCCAGCAGGCTGAAAGTTACGCGGGCAACACCGGAGGCCTTGCCGCCATATTGGCTCGGCATGTTTACGAGAATGCGCATCCTGGCCCTTCCGCCTGCCGGCATTGCCTGTTCCTGTCGATCACCGAACGGAAGCTCACGCTGCCTCCTCCAGCAGCGCGGAAACGGACCTACAGGTTTCCTCCAGCGAGAAACGTTGGCTCACATCCTCCCGCCCCTTTTGCGCCAGCCTTTCCGCCAGAGCCGGATCGGACAGAACGCGGCCGAGCGCTGCGGCCAGCGCAGATGGCTCTCCCGGCGGCACGAGAAGGCCCGTTTCGCCGTCACGGATGATTTCGGTAACCCCGCCGCCGCGCGTGGCGACAACCGGACGCCCGCACATCATGGCCTCGACAACCACCCGGCCGAAGGGCTCGGCAACAATTGAGGTGTGAGCAACCGCATCCATCGCCGCCATCAGGTCCGGCACATCCGAGCGGAAACCGAGGAAGCGGACGCGATCGTCGAGACCGAGACGGGACGCCTGTTCGCGGATACGCGCCTCATAGGCCTCCTGCCCAAAAAGTGCGCCACCAACGATGACCGCCTGCACGCCCTCCATCGCCGCAATCGCCTCCAGAAATACATGCTGTCCCTTCCATTCGCTCAGCCGGCCAAAAAGGCCGACAAGCGGCTGCGGACCAAAACCCAGTTCCGCTCGCAGCCGCGCGGCCGTGCCCGGCTCGTAGACCTTCGCCCTGGCGGGATCGCAGCCGTTGTAAACGGTGCGAACCTTATTCGCCTCGCCGCCGGCTTCGATGAAAGCCCGGCCCGTCTCCTCGGAGTTGACAGCCACCAGCCTGGCGAAAAGGCGCGCAAATGCCAGCGAAGCCCGACGGTTGGTGGTGCTGAAAGCGGGATCGGTGACGATATCGTGCAAAATCCAGACGAGCGGGCGACGGCTGAGCTTCGCGGCCAGCGCGCAGACAAAAAGCGCCTTTTGCGAGTTGGCGCAGATCACATCATAATGCCGCGCCTCCCGGCTCAATTGCCGGGCGACCGCCATCACATCAGCCGCTCCGCGTAACAGGGCGCCGAACGACGCATTGCGGCGGATCGACAGCATTTTTTCTCCGGCGGACAGCATGACCGGAGGCCGCCCGGCGTCAACCAAATCATCTGCGGCCGCACCACCACTGAGAAAACAAGCGCGCCAGGAATGCGGTCCACCCTTGACGAGATCAGCCAGAAAAAGTTCGGCGCCGCCCTTTTCTCCGGTATGGCTGACAAAAAGAGCGGATGTCATGCCGTCTCCCCTGCCGTAGGAGAGAACCCACGATGCGTCTGGTCTTGATTGCGGGCATGAACAGCACCCCTGCGAAAAGAACCATCCTGCCCGATAGCGACAGGGATATCTTCGTCGGAGATTACAGAGAAATGCACATTGCTAGATAAAAATACCAGCATCAGAACCTTTATTAGTAATAAAATTTAAAAATAGCAAAAGTAAAATACAATTATTCTATTTTTATACTTCAGACGAAATGCAAGAAAAATTCATGACGTTTGTTTTTATGCGCTGATCGCCATCCCGCTCCCGGCATTTTTTTCCCGTGCCTCATGGCGGAATTATCCTGAGGCCAGACCAGGAGAACGAACGATGACAGCGCTCGGATACAACATATGCATATATATGGCACGAACGGAAGAGGTGGCGGCATGATCGGCGTAACGCTCGGCATCCGCCCCCGGACCATGGGCGCCATCGGTCTTTCCTTGACGGCGTTCTCTGTCCTGCGCGCCCGGCTGACAGCGGGTCAGAATGCCACGCTGTTCGTGAACGGCGACAGCACCGCCCATGCCGAAGCCGGACCATTTCAGCAATTTGCGATGATGCTCGGCGAACTGCACGATACGACGGTGGTGTTACACCGCTGGGCGGAATGGGAAACGAATGCCGCCACCGGGCCAAAAGCCTATGCGGAACCGGTCACGCTGCGCGCCAGTAAGGGGGCGAGGCTGGCGGTCTATCTCGCAACGCTACCCGGCGGCATGGCGGGTTACATGCTCGCGGAACAGCGCGCAGCGGCGCTGAATATCCCCGTCCGGATCTTTGCATCCTGCATCAGGGCCATAATATGCAAACCTTCGAGGTGCCTGGCGGCATTTTGAGCTCCGGGCGATCCACCCTGCTCGGCCCGCTCGGCATGACCGAATGGCAATGGCCGGGCACGCCACAGCTCATCACCACGCAGAACCCGTGGCGTGATGGGACGGGTTACGACAAGGTCTATCAGGCAATCCTCGATTTGGCCCGAGCACATCCGAACCTTACGCTGGTGGATACGCATGCGGCATTTCTGGCGAAGGCCAAGGACGCCGCCCTTTATCGGGACAATATCCACCCGAACGATGCTGGATCGCGGCTCATTGCCCGAACCCTGTTCGATTCCTACCTCACTTCGGCGTCCGACAGCGGTTTTCAGACACCTTGCTGGCCGAAGCTGCCTGCCGCCAATCTCATAGGGAATGGTGACTTTACTGACTGGTCGGGCTCCGCTCCCACAGGCTGGGGGCTGACTTCGCCAGGCTCGGCCACCAAAACCACCGAAATCATCTTCTCCCCGTCCTTCGCAAGCAGCCTCGCGCTCTATGCGAATGGCAGCCAGACCGCCGGGCTCACGCGTTACTTCCGCAATGCGGAGGCCGCAGCGATGATCGGCAGGACGATTTCATTCGCCGTGCTCTACAAAAACAACGAGAAGCAACGTCTCCCTTACATCATGCTGGTTGCTAAAAGCGGCGGCGCAGTCAGGACGATCATTTGCTCCGCCCTGCAATTTGGAGGCGCCAACATCTCCGGTAACAGCGGCTGGATGTGGGCGATCGCCAACGGGATCGCCATAGATCCAGACATGAGCCCGACCGGGTATAATTTTTATCTGCGCATCCTTCCCGCATTCGGCACCAGCGCGCCCACCTCAAATGAGCCAGTTCACATTCAGCGCATCATCGCGGTCGAAGGGGATTTGCCGAAAGGCAATCTTGTCTAATGGAGAAACGGATAAAATTATCTTGCGTGGCGACGTCATCGAGCCCACTAATGGTCGCCATATTATATTTATTGCCGCGCGGTAACACCCCCCTCTAAGGGACCGTCGAAATCCGCCTACAAAAGATAAAGGCCGCGAATGAAAAAACGAAAAAATCATGCGGCATCGCGCCTGCCCGCCCTACCGGGTTTCGTTTTGGCAATGCCGCTTTATCCCTCAAAAACGATCAATATTCCCGGCATCTTTCTCGCGATATTCGTTTTTTCCATCGGTTTCTTCATTCAGTGCAACGTGGTGACCAGCAATATCGGCCTGCGTTTCCTCAACATTACCGACATGCTGGTGCTGATGACGCTGCCCGTCATTGCGCTGCTTTACATTCGCTGCCTGACACCGTCGATCGTCCTGTTTTACCTCCTGCCGCTAACGGTCCTGTTTGCACTCACGGCGCTGTTTGCCGACGCGCGTGGCGATGGCGAATTTTATACGACGGCGATGACCTATTTTTATGCGGTCTATTTTCTCTTCTTTGCCTACATGCTGTTCAAGGAGAACCTTCTCGAACTGTTCTGCTGGGGCATGTTCGCGGGCTTCATAGCCGTGACTATCCTGCTTTTCCTTGACATCGTCATTCATGACCAGCTTGCCTCCCTCGGATTGTCCTTCATGTTCGATGAAGCGGGCGTCCTGGAACTCGCGGCAAAAGGTGAAATAACGCCGCTGCTTTTGCGCGTCGAAAAGGCAGGCGGCATCTGGCCTGTGGGAAACACCGCTGGACCAGCCTTCGCACTGGCCGGAGCAGCCGCTGCCTATCTCGCCGAACGCCAAAGACGGCCCGCGCTGTTTGCGGTGTTTCTGCTCATATACCTGGCAAGCTTTACGCTCACGCTCAACCGCTCGGGTGTGTTTGCCGTGCTCGCCATCGGACTTTATTTTTACGTCCGGAATTTTTCGGTCAAAATGCTGCTCAGCACGTATTTCGGCTTTGCTTTATGCGCCCTTGTCATCGCCGCCGTTCTGCCGCTCGGCGCTTTCGACTTCGCGGGGGAGGTATTTTCGAAACGTTTTCTCGAGGACAGCAATAGCAGCAACAACTTGCATGAGCGGTGGGAGACGATCACCGGCGGTTTTCAGGTCATGTTCCTGCATCCTTTGGGCATCGGATTTACAGCTCGATACGAAGAGCTTGCGCGTATCGCAAAGATCGGCACGCCCCATAACGGCTTTATGGCCACCGCCTACGCTTCCGGCCTGGGATTTTGCATGATGAGCGCCTTTGCGCTGTTTTATGCAATTTTCCGAAAACGCAAGATCGGCTTTTTCGTCTATTCGGCGATCGGGATCATTATCGGCTATCAGTTCGAAGAGCTGAATTTCAATCCCGTCTTCATGGCCCATGTGGGGCTTGCCCTCGCCTACGCCGCCATAGATCTGGACTTCAGGCTCTTCCTGAAGACCACAGTGATGCGGATGCTGGGAACAGCAGATGACGCTCGCCACCGAGAAGAAGGAATCGTTATCGGTAATCCGGGCCTCAGCCCCTTATTGTCTGACGGCAGATAGCAACAAGAAGGCCCTTATTTTTGAGGGCCCATTTTACCCAGTCCGGCCCGGGCGTCAGGCGACTTCGATGATTTCGATCTCCCTGCCGGCCAAACTGACCAGATCACCAGCCATTTTTCCCATCAGCACCCTTGCAACCGGGGAGACATAGGACATCGTTCCGGCAGCCGGGTCGGCCTCATCTTCGCCGACGATTCGAAACCGTTGCGTTCGTCCGTCATCGCGGCTGAACGTCACCAGACTGCCGAAGGCGACGACGCCATCCGCTGGCGGATCAGGCATCAGTTGGGCGGTGAGAACCCGCTCGGAGAAATATCGCAGATCCCGTAGCGGGTTGGCGGAAATGCGCCGTCTTTCATTGATGTCTTCAATGGCATTGGCCGTCTCACAGGCTTCGCGCGCCAGTCGCAACTGCTCTTCCAGCGCCTTGAGCCCGGACTGCGTTACCAGATTGGGATGAGGCGAGATTACTCGATCCGGCAGAACGGTTTCGGCTGCGGTTTCCGCGCTGTCTTCCTTGGTAAAGGCTACGCTCAATCCTGATACTCCATTCCTCAGATGCCGCGCGGACATCTGCAATCCGCCCCGATCTTGCCATCACCCGTAGGGGTACAGCAAGAGCGCGCCGATGGTTCAAAACCCGACATATAACAGGCGGAACCGGCCGATGACAACGCGCCCGTTCAACAGCTGAATGCAACCGCAGGGGAACATACCCCTTATATTTCGGCCTAACAGGAGGCTTTTTGCCCTGTTAGGGTGTGCAGCAGGAGGAGTGAGGACACCAACGCTAACGGACAGGAGACGGTTCATGGCCCGGACAGTAGTGAATGCGCTTGGAGACACACTCTATTACAGCGGCAGTTCCACCGGATTTTTCTCCGCCACGGGCTCCGGCCCGCGGCTCGCCGGCACTGCCGGCAATGATTCCATGTGGGGTGATAGCTCCGTCAACGTGACCATGGCGGGCGGCACCGGCGACGATATCTATTATCTCTATTCCGGTATCAATCGCGCCGTCGAAAATGCCGGGGAGGGCATTGACACCATCGATACTTGGATGAGTTACACCTTGCCCGACAATTTCGAGAATCTCAGGGTAACGGGTGACGGTCGTTATGCCTTCGGCAATTCACTCGACAATATCATCACCGGCGGATCGGGCAGCCAGACGATCGATGGCGGGTCCGGCAACGACGTACTGATCGGTGGCGGCGGGGCCGACACTTTCGTTTTTACGAGCGGCAACGGTACAGATCTCATCATTGATTTCAGCGCCAATGACACGATCCGGCTGAATGGTTACGGTATCACATCCTTCGATCAGCTGGCCGGCAACGCCACGCAGCAGGGCAGCGACCTGTGGCTCAATTTTTCAAATGGCGAGGCCATCGTTCTTGCAGGAAAAACCATAGACGACCTTCAGGCCGACCAGTTCGAGCTCAGCCTCGATCGATCCTCTCTCACCCAGACCTTTGCCGATGAATTCGACGCGCTGTCCCTGCGCAGTGGCAATCAGGGCACCTGGGACGCCAAATATTGGTGGGCACCCGAAAAGGGAAGCTCGCTGACGACGAATGGTGAGGCGCAATGGTACATCAACCCCTCTTATGCCGGCACGTCGGAGGTCAATCCGTTCAGCGTTGCAAACGGCGTCCTGACGATATCCGCCGAGAAAACCGCGCAATCGATTGCCGATGAAGTCGAGGGTTACGATTATACCTCCGGCATGCTGAACACCTATTCCTCCTTCAGCCAGACCTATGGATATTTCGAAATTCGCGCCGATATGCCGACCGACCGGGGCGCCTGGCCTGCCTTCTGGCTCCTGCCCGAAGACGGCTCCTGGCCGCCGGAACTCGATGTCATCGAAATGCGCGGCCAGAATCCCAATACGCTCATCATGTCCGCCCATTCCAACGCCACCGGTGAACAGACATCGGTCATCAACAATGTCAGCGTGCCGAGCACGGAAGGGTTTCACACTTATGGCGTTTTGTGGGATGCCGAACACATAACCTGGTATTTCGACGATGTCGCCGTGGCACAGACGGAGACGCCTGATGATATGCATGACCCCATGTATATGGTCGTCAACCTTGCCGTCGGTGGAACCGCGGGAACACCATCGGATGCTGATTTCAGCGACGGCTCGCAGATGATGATCGATTATATCAGGGCCTATTCGCTCTCCGACTGGGCAGCGTAAACCCAAACACCGGCAGTCGCATCGGGACTGCCGGTGTTTCAAACATCAGCCTGTCGAATTACACCTTGTTTAGGCCATCACTCGGCTGCGAGTTGGGTGCGGGCGGCATTAAGCGACATCAGATGCCGCGCCGTTTCGAGGCTTGCCGGCTGCTCGGCGCGATAGCGGCGGCCGATTTCCATCATCAGCACGGTATTAGGCAGGAAGGAAAGTTCCGAGAAGATGTCCTGCCAGTCAATGTCGCCCCAGCCGAGCGGCATGTGCAGATCGCCGATGCCAAGCGCCGTGTTTTCCTGGGCAAAATAAGGCTGATAAAAGCCCTGCGGGCGGCCGAAGGAATCGTGCACATGCAGATGGCCGGCAACCGGCGCCATGGCGCGAAGCTCATCGCGGAAATCGAGGCCACGATAGGTGGATTCGAGATAGGCATGGCTGAAGTCGATCAGCGCCACGACATTGTCGTGACCGACAGCCTTCACGGTCGCAGCCACTTCGGCCGGCGTCTGGCGGTATTGGCCGGGCTCGGTGGAGAAGATATTCTCAAGGGCGATACGCACGCCATAGGGCCTGCAGAACTCCGCCAGTTCGAAAAGCGCTTCCCGCTCGCGGCTGTCGGCATCGGCCCGTTCGGCGATCTGGTCGGCACGCAGGGCGCCGCTGTGCTGGACGAGGATGCCTGCGCCGATACGGTCACAGAGAACGGCAAGCGCCTTGGCCGCATCGATCTGGTAACGGCATGTCACCGGGTCCATGAAATTCGAAGAGACGAGACCGTGCACGGTGTAGCGGAAGTCGAACTGCTTTGCGAGCGACACGAAACGGTCGGCGCGCTCCTCGATGATCCGGCCGCCAGCGATCATATCGAGGCTTGTTGCGGCGATTTCCACGGTGTCGCAGCCAATTTCGGCAAGCGCGCGAAGATCGCTTTCAAGGGTGGCCAGTTCGCCATCGTCCGAGCCGGCGTTGAAGCCGGTACCTATAAGATTGCTCATGTCATGATCTCCAAGGGGAAGGAAGGTTATGCGAATTCAGGGAGCCGCGCGGTACGGCGCACCGTATCGAACAGGTCCGGGCGGTCGATGTTGACGTAGTCTACCCCGGCCAATGCGATCTCTTTATGAAGGTCGATGTCATCACCGCCGTAATAGACCATGATTTCGAGACCGGCCTTGCGGCATGCCGCGACAAGACCGGGCCGCCGCATCTGTGCCGGCGTGATCTCTATGATCGAGGCATGGTGCACGGCCGTCGTCAGCGAAGGCGACTTCGCAATGTCGAGCGTCATCATCTTGCGGAATTCGGGTGCGATGGCCTGCAGACCGCGGCGCATTTCCTCGGAAAAGGAGAAAAAGAAAGTATCGCGCAACATGCCGAGATCGCGCACCAGGGCGGCGACCTTGACGGGATCGCAATATTTCAGCTCGACATAAACGCCGCAGCGGCCGCGCAAATGGCGAAGATAGGCATCAAGACGCGGCACCACAGCGCCCTTGAAGTTTTCCCCGAACCAGCTGCCCGCATCCAGCGCATCGATCTCGCTCGACAGGGCATGGCCGATAGGCCCGGTACCGTCGGTCGTGCGGTCAAGCGTTTCGTCGTGAAAGACATACAGTATGCCATCCGCACTCTCGCGCACATCAAGCTCGATATAATCCGCACCCTGCTCTAGAGCGAGATCGGCGGCGGCAAAGGTGTTTTCGGGCGCGAAACGGTTGGCGCCGCGATGGGAGACAATTTTGGGCATGGAATGTCCTGTCAGTTTACGGGTTCCGGCTGACGCGCCGGCGTGGTCGAATTGTGGGAAAGATCGGCGTGCAGTCCGGCAATGCGGTTGCCGGCTGCGTCAAAAACAAGGGTCAGACCGGATTTGCAGCTGATGCCAACCCGCTCACCGGGCGCATGCCTTATCGTCTCGCCATATTCCAGCGCATGGATGACACCTGCGGGTGTGTCGATGCTGTAGAAAACCTCGCGCCCCATCGGCTCGACGGTGGCGACCGCCCCTTCAAGCCACGCTTCGGCTGGCTCGGTAAGGGTGATATCCTCGGGGCGCAGCCCGAAAGTGATCTCACCGTCGCAACGGGCATTGATGTCGAGCCGGGCATCGCCGATCCACAGCTGCTCGCCCTGCGCCTGCCCCTTCAAGAGGTTCATCGGCGGCGTGCCGATGAACCCGGCGACGAACAGGTTGTTGGGCCGGCGATAAAGATCGTCAGGCGTACCGATCTGGGCAATCGTGCCATTGTTCATGCAGATGATCCTGTCTGCCATGGTGATCGCCTCGATCTGGTCATGGGTGACGATCAGAGTGGTGATCTTCAGCCGCTTCTGCAGGTTTTTCAGCTCGGCCCGCATGGTGATGCGCAGGGTTGCATCGAGATTGGAGAGCGGCTCGTCCAGAAGCAGGATATTCGGCTCCTTGACCAACGCTCTAGCCAGCGCCACACGCTGCTGCTGACCGCCGGAAAGCTGCGAGGGCCGCCGGTCCAGCAAAGCGCTGATCTGCACGAGGCTTGCCGCCTCCTCCACCCGCCGCGCCGCCTCCTCGCGCGGCACATCCTTGAAACGCAGCGGAAAGGCGATGTTCTGCCGCACCGTCAGATTGGGATAAAGCGCATAGGACTGGAAGACGATGCCGACATTGCGGTCGCGCGCATCGATGCGGTTGACGTTGTGGCCGTCGAAGGCGATCTCTCCGCCGGTCGGCGCGTAAAGCCCGGCGAGCAGGAAAAGCGTGGTCGATTTTCCGCATCCCGACGGGCCGAGAACGGCGACGAATTCGCCGTCTTCGATCGTCAGCGTCATGGGTTGCAGAACCCGGGTGTCACCCCAGCTTTTGGTGACTTTGTCGAGGGTGATCCTGGCCATGGCGATTATCCTTTGATCCCGCCGAAACTCATCTGGGTGATGTATTTCTGGGTGAAGATGTAAATGATCAGCACAGGCAGCAGATAGATGATGCCGACAGCGGCGATCATGCCGTAATTCACGCCCACGCTGTCCTGTGCCACGAAGAAGAGGTAGAGGCTCATCGTCATCTGGCTTTTTTCGATGAGCAGGGTCTGGACAAAGACATATTCTTCCCAGCCACGCAGAAAGGTGAAGGTGGCGACAGCTATCAGCCCGCTTCTGACCTGCGGCAGAACCACCATGCGAAAGGCCTGGAAACGGGTCGCGCCATCGGTGACGGCACTCATCTCGATGTCCCAGGGGACATTGTCGAAGAAGCCCTTGAGAACGAAGATCGCAAAGGGCAATTCCAGCGCGCTCATGACCAGCACGACACCGAAGAGATTGTTGAGAAGGCCCATATAATGCAGCTGCACGAAGATCGCGACAGTCAGCGCCAGTGCGGGAAATGCATGCAGCAGCAGAAGTCCGCGCAGGATGTTTTCACGTCCGGCAAAGGCAAAGCGCGACAGCGCATAGGCGGCCGGCGTGGCGACCAGCGCAACGATCAGGGTCTGGGAAGCGGCAAACAGCAGCGAGCTTCGCATGGCTGTCCAGACGGACGGCATCAGCGCAATGCGGGTATTACCGGTTTTCTCGATGTCACGGCTCCACAGGAAGCTGTAATTCTCGATGGTCAGATGCGGCAGCACAAGCACGAAGACCAGCGCCGCCACCACGACGCCGAGCGCGAGCCAGAGCAGTGCGGGGTTACGCAGGCGTGCTGAAAACAGCGCGATCGCAATCGCCCCGAAATAGGCCAGCGCGGCAATCGCGCCGCTGCGCCACAGCACCAGCCGGCTGAGATTGTCGTCGGAACTGGTCAGCGATTTCACCAGCAGCCAGAGATAGGGCAGGAGAACCGGGACGGAGACGACCGTGAGAAACACGAGGATGACGGGAAGGAAGCCGACACGATGGGCGCGGCTGCGTCTTTCAAGATGCGCCCAGTCCGGTTTCAGATCGGAGGCGCGCCGAGCGTGGCTTTGAACGAGCGTCATCACAGCACCTCGATTTTGGCGGGGGCAAAGGTCGCGCGCATGTTGCTGACGCGCCATTGAACGAGGGTCACGGCGACGCCGATGACCATCAGGCCGAGCGCCAGCGCCGCGCCATAGGCGTAAGCACCGTTTTCGAAGGCGCGCCGGTAGATATAAAGCGCATAGGTGGTGCTGTCGTAGACAGGGCCACCGCCGGTGATCAGCAGGATATATTCATAGGTCGTCATCAGCGACAGCGCCTGATAGAGCGTGATGAAACGGATCGGAGCCGAAAGCGCCGGTGCGATAACGTGGCGGAGCACGCCCCATTCGCTGGCGCCATCGACGCGCGCCGCATTGGCGAGATGCGAGGGTATCGAGCGGATCGACGATGTCAGGATGACCATGGCGAAGGATGCGCCGACGACGCCGTTCGCCACCACCACCAGAAACAGCGGAAAGTCGTTGCGCAGGTTGAGAGCCGGTGCGCCGAGCATACCGAGGAACTGGTTGAGCAGGCCGGAGGAGGTCGGATCGGCAATCCATATCCAGAGCACGCCGTAAAGCACGGCCGGGCTCATGCGCGGCAGCAGCCACAGGCCGCGGAAGAAATTGCCCAGCCTGTCGGGTATCGCCGTCGTCGTGACCGCCAGAAGTGCACCGAGGCCGATATTGAAGAGAAACAGCGTTGCGCCGACATAGATGAATGTCGTCAAAAGCACGACCGGCAAGCGTACATCACGCTGCACCATGCGCTGGAAATTCTCGACCGTGAATTTGCCGACCTTCAGATTCGCGCCCATATCGGTAAAGGCGATCACCAGATTGACGACGATCGGCGCCAGGAAAAAGACGCCGAGCAGGGCAAGAGCCGGCGCCAGATAAAAAATCGGCCGGGCCAGACGACGCGCCCTGAGCTGGAACTGAGACATTGGGATATACCGGTGGGAACACGGGAAAGCCGCCCGGCGTAACCGGGCGGCGTGGTGTCGGACAAAACTCAGTTGCTTGCGGCTTCGCGGATTTCGATATCCGCGCCGAATTGCAGTTCGAGTTCGTCGGCGATGAAATCGACTGCCTGTTCGGCCGTCATCTTGCCGGTCTCGACCGCCTGCAGGCCGCTGAACAGCACCTTGTTGTAGCTGCCGAACTTGGTGTGATTAGGCACGAACTGTGCGTCCTTCATCATCGGCGAAGCGGCGGAAAGAACCCAGTTGTCGCGGTATTTCGGCATGGCCGTCTGCGCGTTGCTGATGGCCGTGTGATAGGAAGTGACGGCGTGCTCGTTGTTGAAATAGGGCAAGGTCGCCAGCGCCACGAGATCGGCGGCAATATCGGCATTGGCGCTCTTCGGGTTGACGGTATAGAGCAACGGATGCGACAGGTTGGCCGGTTTGCCGCCCTTTTCGGCTGCCGGTGCGGAAATCCAGCCGATCTTGTTGAAATATCCTTCGCGATCGGTCGGCCAGGTTGCGCCGTTCTTGTCACCAACCTGCCAGGCAACGGCCCACACGCCCTGATGGAAGATGAAGGCCTTTTCCTGTTTGAAGGCGGTCTGGATGGCTTCCCAGCTCATGGCGGTATTGTCGACCGGCGTGACGCCCTGCTTGGCGTTGCGCTCATACCAGCCGAGCGCCTTCACCATTTCCGCCTTGGGGAAGACAAGCTTGCCGGTCTTTTCGTCCATGAACTTCACGCCATAGGACTGAAACACCATCAGATAGTCGATACCGACATTCGGGCGATGCAGCATGCCATATTGAGCGGCCTTGCCGTCGACCACTTCCTTCGACAGCGCGGTCAGATCATCGAGCGTGAATTCACCGGCATCGACCTTGGCCGGCAGGCTTTCGATAAAGGCCTCGTCCTTGCCGATCTTGCGCAGCATGTCCTTATTGTAGAAGAACATGCGGATTTCCGCGTCCTGTGGAATACCGTAAATCTTGCCGTCGGTGCCCTTGGCCGAATTCCAGAGGACCGGAAGAATATCGCCATAGACCCACGGGGCGGCGGCGATCCTGTCTTCCATCGGCATGGCATAACCGTCCTGCGCGAACTGGCCAATCCATTCATGCGGCAGAATGTAGATATCCGGCCCCTGCCCCACCGAAAATGCCTTCAGCGTATCGAGAGCGAAACCGTCCCAGCCCTGCACGCTGCTATTGTTCGTGTCGACGACGATGCGCTTGTCGACGCCGGCGGCCTTGAACTGCGCGTTCATGATGCCGGCCGCCGCTTCAATGTTGGTGACGCGGGCGGGCGCGTTCTTGTCGGCGAGCGTCCAGAGTTTGACGTTGATGTCTTCGGCAAAGGCAATGGCCGGCAAAAGTGCGCCGATGGCGACCGTGGCCGCCAGGGAAAGAGATTTAAACATGAGGTGCATTCCCGTTGAAACTGATTATTTAATTAAGTTGCTTAATTTACAGCTTTATGACATTTCCGGCACTAAAGCTGGGAGAGCAGAACTTTGGCTGAGAAACGAAACGGCGGATTTGCGGGTATCGGCGCGACACAGGGCGCACTTCTGGGTTACATCAGGCGCAAGGGCTCGGCATCGCGGGTCGAACTTGCGGAATATTGCAACGTCACACCGGCGGCCGTGAGCATGATGACTCGCAACCTGCTGGAACGCGGTCTTATCGAGGAAGGCGCGCGCCGGCAGGAAGGCCGCGGCGCTCCCCATATCGACCTCATGCTCAAGAAAACCGTCGGTTATGCCCTCGGCGCCCATGCCAATCGTTATTCGGTGATGCTGACGCTGCTGAATTTCGGCGGGGAGATCGTTGGCGAATTGCAGATGCGCCGTTCCTATGACGCGTTTTCCGATGTCCAGCGGGCACTTGAGGAAGGATCCGAAGAGCTGCTTTCAAAAAACGCGATTAGCCGCAACGACCTGATCGGTGCGGCGATTGCCATGCCGACCCGCTTTCGCAACGAGGCGATGTCGCTCGATCTTGCTGACGAGGTCATTTCCTGGGCGGGTTCCGACCTTTCCACCATGCTGCGCGAGGCGCTGCGCTGCCCGGTGATTATCGAAAACGACGCCAATGCGGCGGCCATGGGCGAACTCACGCTCGGCAATACGGCGGGGCACGAAAATTTCGCCTATCTCTACCTATCCGAAGGTATCGGCGGCGGCATCATCATCAGGAACGAACTTTATCGCGGTTTTCTCGGCAATGCCGGCGAGATCGGCGCCCTGCGTGGTCGCGGAAACTCACGGCCCTCTTTCGAAGATTTGGCGGCCTGGTGCCTCGAGCATGTCGGCGAAAAACCCTCCGGACGGGCTCCTGACATCTGGACGGACTACCTGTCCCGCAACGCCGCCGTGCTTGACGCGTGGCTGGACCGGGCCGGGCCACAGGTTGCCCGCCTTGGCTTCGCCGTCAGCGCCGTATTGGCGCCCGACGCCATCTATGTCGGCGGCACGTTGCCGAGGATGGTGCGCGAAAAACTGGCGACGTGGCTGGATTATGAGGTTTCGGACCCGTTCAGCGGCGCTAAGGTCATCCAGCCACAAATCCTGCTGCCCGGGGTCGTCGCAACGGACCCCGTGGCCTTCGGCGCGGCGGCAATGATCCTGCACAGTATTGGCGAAACGGACTGAGGGCGTGCAAAGGGTGGCGACGGATGTTTCACCCCCCGAGATTGTGCACCATGAAATAAATCAGCCAGCAATGCGCGATCGCCAATATCGCCCAGGCCCATTTTGCCGCCCTGATATCGGAATCGACGACCCTGTTGCGGATCTCGGTCCTGGCCGGCGTCTCCTCCCGCGCTTGATCATCTCCGAGGGCGGGTGAGGGCAATGTCCGGGAAATCGGTTCGCTGACAACATAAAGCCTGTCATTGCGCAGAGGCGGGCACGACTCGTCATCAACGCTCTCCGCATCGGAAAGCGTATCGTCGCTGGAAGCGCAATTCACCGCCGCAAGTTGCGGTGACATCCCCCTGTTACGCACTTTACCTCTATTGAGCATCATAATTTTCCACACAATAAAAATAAAAATATTCCCTGACGACCTCCGATAAAGCCGCGCTTTACCGGGCATGCCGCAATCTGTGCAGTCCACGCCTTCACGCCCCAAAGACGTCCCCGCGATCAGGGCACCAGGGCTCCCGGCAGACCACGCCCGCCCGCATAGGGCTTTGTCTCCCGCTGGATCAGGAAGACGGATTTTTCCACCGGCAGCGGCTCGATCGTCCGATAACGCTGAAACCGCTTTGAGTATTCGAACCGGATGAACCTGTCGTCGAACTTCCCCGCCAGAACGCGATAGCCGTTGACGAATTCATTCAGGATTTCCAGCTCTTCTCCCCACACCCAGCCGCCGTAGGACGTTCCTTCATTCGACCGCAGCACGATCTCGAAAAAATGCCCGCCCGCCACCAACGGCATACGAAAGAGGATATCGAGATTATCCTCGTCCTCCTCATCGCCTTTCTTCGCCGACAGCCTGGCATGCGCGACCTTCGCATGGACCAGCGCCGAGACCGGATAGAACGGACGGCCCTTGAACCACATGAATTCACTGACCGCATATCCGACATCGTCGGCACGCTGATAAGGTTCGATGCGCGGCTCGAAGGCCATGTAGCTTCCGTTAAACGCTATCACTTTCGAAAAATCCCGATGCCTGCCTGCCGCATGTCCGCTGTTTTCCACCCGTCATTCATGCTTCTGTCTGCGACAATAGGCAGGCCGCGTCACACCAGCGTCAAATGGAATGCTATGATGACTTTCAATTTCCCGGGCACGTTGTTAGATGATGATTCATGAGGGGACGAAAGTGGCTGGGAACGCTGAACTGATACCGATCCGGCTTTTTGGCACCCCGCGCTGTGATGCGGTGCGGGAGGCATTTTTTCCGTCCAAGGGCTTCGCCCTCACTGCCGCCCTTATCCTTGCGCCGAACCAGTCCCTTTCCCGCCAGCATGCCGCATCGCTGCTGTGGGAAAATGTCGAGCAGAAAAGGGCTCTCGGCAATCTGCGGCAGCTGATCCTGCGCCTGCAGAAGCTTCCCAACGAGGATGAGGCGATCCTTCTGACCGAAGGAAACGATCTTAAGGCCGGCAAGCTGGCGCAGCGAACCGACCTTGCCATCTTCCTTGCCGGCGCAAGGGCCGAAGACCCGATGCGGCGGCTCAATGCGCTGCTTGAATTCGGCGGCGAGTTGCTGGAGGGGTTGGAGGCCGGACAGGATCATCTTTATCTCTGGCTGCTTTCCGAGCGCCGTCGTCTCAGGGACCTGTTCTTTTCCAGCTACACCCAGCTTCTGGAAGAATTGACGCGTTTTGGTCGCGCCAGTTCGAACGATATCGCCAGGCTTGCCGAATGCGCCTGCAAGATCGAGCCGGAGCGCGAAGAAACCTACCGCGCCGCCATGGCGGCCTATGCGCGGATCGGAAACATCAGCGCCTGCGAGGGCATGCACCAGCTTCTGATGGAGCAGCTCCGCCAGGAGGGGCGTTCCCCGGAAGCGGAAACCGTGGCGCTGAGGCGGAGAATACAAAGTCTGACCGCCACGATAACGGTCGCCGCCGAGCCGGAAGAGGGCAACCGCCGAAAATCCCAGACTAAACCCCGCGTCGCATTCGTTCGCCCGGCAAGGGTTGACGGGCAACCGGTCTCGCCGGTCATGCAGGCCTTCGTCGAGGATGTCGCCAACAGCCTTGTCCGATACCGGACCTTCACCGTCCTTTCGCCGCACAGCACCTTTGCACTGGCGCATCAGCGGGCCGATGACAGCTACGCCATGCTGCGGGCGGATTACCGTATCATTTCGACCGTGTTCGACGAAACCCGCATGTCGGTTGCCTTGATCGAGGATGCAAGCGGTGAAATCGTCTGG
The DNA here is from genome assembly GCF_001541315.1 of Agrobacterium tumefaciens str. B6. GTDB lineage: Bacteria > Pseudomonadota > Alphaproteobacteria > Rhizobiales > Rhizobiaceae > Agrobacterium > Agrobacterium radiobacter. The sequence continues at coordinate 485,528 of NZ_LMVK01000023.1, forward strand.
TCGCTGGAGGCAGTCCTGACCGAGCGGCATATCCACGCCGCCTTCCGGCTGCTGTCCAAACAGGTGGCCGCAGCACTTGCCCGCGAAATCGAGCGGCTTCAGGTGGAACCCGACCGCAACCATAGCGGCGAGGCCTATCGGCAATTGCTGGAGGGCCAGCAGCTTCTGCGCGGCAAATGCGACCTGCCGCTTCTTCGAAGAGCCCGCTCGATGTTCCGCAAGGCGGTCGATCTCGACCATAGCCTGGCGGGTGCCCGCGCCCGTGTGGCGCAGAGCCTGCAGCTGGAATGGCTGATGCTTGGCGGCAATGATCCCCATCTCCTGCATCGCGCCAAGGCGGAAGCGGATTCCTCCGTCGAGATCGACCCCGCTCTTGGTGTCGGCCACTGGATGTGCGCAGTGGTGGCGCTCTACCAGCGGGATTTCGACATCTCCGCCGAAAAATTCTTCGAGGCGGAGGCGCTGGCGCCTAACTCCGCCGACCTCCTGCTTCAGCATGCCGATGCGCTCGCCCATTTCGGAGATGCGGAAATCGCCTGGGAGAAATTTCAGCAGGCCATCGACCTCAATCCGCTTGCGCCCGACATCTACTGGTGGGCCGGCGCCAGCATCGCGTTCAAGCGCGAGGATTACGGCACGGCGGTGGAACTGTGCGGGCGGATGGAAAATGACGAGCCGGCGCTGCGCGTTCTGACCGCAAGCCACGCTTTGCATGGCGATTTGGTCGCCGCCCGCGAAACCGGCAGCAGGCTTAAGGAAAACTATCCGGGTATGACGGCGAGGGAGATCAGCAGCCTGTCTCCAGACCGGGACCCGGTAGCGAATGAAAAATTCTATCACGCACTTCGATTAGCTGGGATCAAATAGGAGATATTATGTCCTCGCATTTCTTCATTGTCGGAAAAAAGGGTTTCGGCGTTCTCTTCATTCGCACGGCGCCGCTGCGGGTTGCGTCCGTGTCGCATGAGACGATTGCCGCCTATGAAGCCAACCATCCCGGCGTGGATGGTTATGCCCGCGTGGCAGCGGCCGCAAAGTCCATGCTCGTTCGTCAGAACGGCCAGCCTGAAGCGGAACTGGACCAGGTTCAGATTCAGGGCATCGAAGCCCTCGTCGCCGGTGGCGCCGTGGTTTCCGAAGCCGATTTCGCCTTTATCGGCGAAGTGAGCGACGCCGGCTGGGATTTCAACCGCATGGTACAGGCGCCGATCGAAGCCGCCCTCAAGGCTGTCGGCCCGGCCGGCTCCGTCACCGGCGAGCTGTTCGACGCCATCCTTGCCGACGACGGCAACGCGGCACCCTGATCGCGGTCGCGCAGCCTTGACCGGCGCCGATGCTCCCATGTCAGCGACCGCGGCTTCAAGGCAGGCAGACGCTTCATTCTTCGATCCCGGACTGCTTCGGCGGTTCGGGATTACCCGTGTCGGCGATGTCACCGGCCTCGACATCATCGGCATTCCCGTCTGGTTCGCCACCCGGCCCAATTCACGCGGGCTGTCGGTATCGCAGGGCAAGGGGCTTGTCGCGGAACAGGCCCGGCTATCGGCGATCATGGAGGCAATCGAAGGCGCGGTTGCCGAAGACACCCGCAAACATATCGCCATTTTCGGCTCCATTCAGGAGATGCGGGACAAAGGCGTTCCCCTGGTTCCTTTCGAAACCGTCGGCCGGGTCGATCCGGACACTCTCCATCCGCAAAAAGAACGCGCCTGGGTAAAGGGAACATCCATTCGCCACCAGCGGGAGGTTTTTGCCCCTTATGAACTCGTCGGCATGGATTTCCGCGTGGATTTCCCATGGGACCGGCGAGCCTTGCGCATGAGTTCCCAAGGGCTCGCGGCCGGATTCGACCATGACCATGCGGTTCTCCATGCCCTGCTCGAACTCATTGAAAATGACGCCTGCTTCCTCGTCGACACTTTCGAAACACGCGCCATCGCACCTCAACCGATCCTCATTCCGGCGGGCGTCGATCCTTCCCTTGACGGTCTTGTTCAACGCCTGTCGGATATCGGGCTGCTGCCGTCCTTCTTCGACATGACGAATGGGCTTGGCGTGCCGGTGGTGATGGCGAGCCTGTCCCGCTCTCTTCAGGCTAAGGACGGGCCGACCACCCGCAGCGCCGCGGGCGCGGCCTGCCGGCTTGATATGCATGGCGCTGCGATTGCTGCGCTGCTGGAGGCGATCCAGTCGCGATTGACCGATATCAGCGGCGCGAGGGACGATCTTTCCCCTCTCCGCTACCAGCGGGATATGGTTGCGGCCGGGCCTTCGGCCTCCGGCGCACCGCCGGTGGAAAGGGTGCCGGTCAATCTCGATTTTGCAGATAGTGCCGTGTCTTCGCCGCCATGGCGCCAGCTTGCGACGCACCTTTTCGCCGGCGGCATCGAGGATATCTATGTCTTTCCTTTGGAAACGGACGTAGCCGGCCTGCATGTGGTGCGGGTTCTGGCAAGTGGCCTTGCCCCGGCCGGCGGCGGGCTCCAGCACATCTCGCAGCGCACCCTCGATCACTTGCTGACTGTCGGAGGCCTCGGATGAAGCCGGTGGTTTTTGCAGGCCCGTCCATCCACGGCATCGCCGGCGAACATATGTCCGGCCTCGATCTTCGCGGTCCCGCGGCTTGCGGCGATATTTTCGATGCGGTCCGGCAAGGCATCGGGGCAATCGGGCTGATCGACGGGCTTTACGGCGATTGCGCCGCCGTCTGGCACAAGGAAATCCTCTATGCGCTGTCCAGCGGCGTCAGCGTTTTCGGCGCCGCCAGCATGGGTGCGCTCCGGGCGGCGGAATGCGCTTCCTTCGGTATGATCGGCATCGGTGAGATTTTCGAGGCCTACCGGAACGGGCAACGTTTTTCCGATGCCGATGTGGCGGTGAGCCATGCACCCGGCGAACTCGCCTACCGCCCGCTGACAGTCGCGCTGGTCGACGCCGAAGCGACGCTTGCGGCCTGCCGTGAAGCGCTCACCCCGGAGCAATATGACGCGCTCGCGCGTGCCGCCAGCAACCTGCATTTTACCCGCAGGACATGGCGCTCCATCGCTGCCGAAGCCGGCCTCGGCTCTGTGACGGCAGATTTGCTCGCGGCCAATGCGGTTTCCGTCAAGAGAAACGATGCGACGAGGCTTCTGGCGGTGCTCTCGGGCGAGACGCTGCCATTCCCGCCGCCATCATGGAAACTGCAGAACACGATGTTTTTCCAGCAATTGACTGCACGGCAGACGGCAGGGGACAAGACGTCTTGAACGCCGTCCAGTCCACGGCACTGCCTTTGGTGCCCGATTGCGGTGGGCTGATCCGCACGATCGCGTTCGCATTGCCTGCCGCCTTTTTTGCGGACAACGGACCCGCTGACACCGTTTCTCCGCTCATTCCCATCGGAAACCTGCTTTCAGCCCTGCCTGCGGATATCGCTGCCGCTATCGTGGTCGATCGCGCCTGTGTTGCGCCCGCACAAAGCTGGCTCGACGGCCTGCCAACCCACTGCCCCACCGAGTTGATACCCCTTGCCGGAAACGACAGCGTTTCGCATCCATGGCTGCAGGATATGCTCCATGTGCGGAGAAATGATCGCGACGGATATGCCAGTGCGGAGTTTGTTTTGGCGGCGGAAAAGGCCGTCGGGGTCAGTCTGGCCGAGCATCTGGGAGCGGCAACTAGGTATTCCGATGTCGCCTTGGCGGGGGGCAATCAGCTCGTCGGCCCGGATTTTCGGCTGGTGGGCCATTCTAGCCTGCAGGATGACAGTGGGATCGGAAGAAATGCGGCCATCCCGTCGCAACGATGGCGAAAGGTTGAGGCTCTCGACGACCGAAGCGTGTTCAGTTTCGGGTATCGGCCGGAGGATCTCGGCACTATCCCGGCATCTCTGACTCCTTCCGCGACTCCAATTTGCGGAGCGGAGATTGCCGGCGAAAGAATGCACCAATGCGGCTTCCACGTTGACCAGTTCGTTTCCGTCACCGGTCTGAGAAGCGGGGGCCGGCCGTTATTGCTCGTTGCCGATCCCGTCGCGCATGGCGGATGCAATGCCCGCGCCGCAACCGATCTGAAACGAAAGCTGGACGCCTCGGCCCTTTCGCTTGTGCGGCAAGGCTTTGCGATTGAACGAAATCCCATCCCGGTTTCACCGGCCATCGATACCAACAAATGCCTGCCCAGGCTTTACAACAATGTCCTTCTTGAAAATGTCACACGTTCCGGTCAGAAACGGCCATTCGTCGGGATTCCGCATTTCGGCGATAGGGAAGCGCTTGAGGAATTCGACGCGATGAATCGGAAAATTTGGGACAGATTCGGCTTTCAGGCCATCGGTGTGGCCGGATGGAGCCATCTTTCAAGCCGCAACGGTGCGTTGCGTTGCGCGACAAAAATAATAAATCGCGGCCCGGACACGCGATTATGAACAAAAAACCGTGCTATTTTGTCAATAAAGCTTCATAATACCCGTGGAAATTGTGTTGAATGTATACCTTCAACAATATTAATTGATAATCATCGGATTTAAGAACCTCAACCGGAGGAATTTGTAATGCAGGCCAAACTACCCAGCCCGATCGACGTCCATGTCGGCGCACAGATCAGAATGCGCCGCAAGTCGCTCGGCATGAGTCAGAGTGCGCTGGCCGGGCGATTGGGCATCACCTTCCAGCAGGTACAGAAATATGAGAAGGGCGCCAACCGCGTCGGCGCGTCCCGTCTGCAGGCCATTGCGTCGATCCTCGGCGTGGATGTCAGTTCCCTGTTTGCCAATGCCACGCCCGATGGCGACCCGGCCAATCCGGCCCTTGGCACGATCAATGCCATGCAGACCTTCGTGGCTTCGAACGAAGGTTTTTCGCTCAACCAGGCCTTTTCGCGCATCAAGAGCGCCGCCGTGCGCAGAAGCATCGTCGCCCTCGTGACATCGCTCGCGGCGACTGAAGCGGCGGAAAATGCCAGCGCGCCGGCAGACAAAAACGACAATTGACGCAGGTGTGACGCTCGCGTGACGCTCGATATGGTCGAAATGAACAACGCAACATCAAAGCGTTTTCATACTGTCGACTGTCGAGAGGGAATCATGGTGGCGTCTACCACAGCTATACTTGAACAGGACAATGCAGACGAGATTCTCGCGCTCGGGCGGATGGTTTCCTATCTTTGCCAGCGCTCGAAGGCTCTGGAACTGGGCATGTCGACCTATTTTCTGGAAATGGCATTGCTGTCGCTGGCCCAGGACATCAATCAGCAGGGTCTGCCGTCGGTAAGCACAGAAATCAATGTCAGCGCCCTGGCACAGGCCGACCTGCATTGAACGCTTTCGCAACGGCATGAACCCGCGGGAGTGAGCGTTTCCGCGCCGGCCTCCAGTCGTGAAAGCTTGGGAACATTCTTGCCTGTCCGGCTGGCTCCATCCAGCCGGAGAGTCATTTGCATATCTTCCTCCACATTTTATTGGCGCAAGCCATGAGTGAGGCCCGGTTTTACCGGGCCTCACTTCATATCAAGGCACCGCGCGGCGAAGCTCGATGGCAGCGGCAACCATGTTGACGAGTGCCGGCCTGACCTCTTCCCACTTGCGGGTCTTCAGGCCGCAATCCGGGTTGATCCAGAGCTGCCGGTCGTCAAGCCGCTCCCGCGCCAGCGCCAGAAGATCGACCATTTCTCCGACATCAGGCACACGCGGCGAGTGGATGTCGTAGACGCCGGGACCGATCTGGTTCGGATATTTGTAAGTCCGAAACGCATCCAGCAACTCCATCTTTGACCGCGAGGTCTCGATGGAGATCACGTCGGCATCCATCGCCGCAATGGCATCGATAATCTGGTTGAATTCGGAATAGCACATATGTGTGTGCACCTGTGTGCGGTCGTCCACGCCGCTGGAGCAAATGCGGAAGCATTCCACCGCCCAGCCGAGATAATCCTGCCAGTCCCGGTGCCGAAGCGGCAGGCCTTCGCGAAGAGCTGCCTCATCGATCTGGATCATCTGTGCCCCGGCCGCCTCGAGATCGTTGACCTCGTCGCGGATGGCGAGCGCGATCTGCCGGCATGTCAGGCTTCTGGCGATATCATCGCGGACAAAGGACCAGTTAAGGATCGTCACCGGTCCGGTCAGCATGCCCTTGACGGGTTTGTCGGTGAGCGATTGGGAATATTCCCACCAGCGGACCGTCATCGGCTTCGGACGCGACACATCACCGAAGATGATGGGCGGACGCACGTAACGCGAGCCGTAACTCTGCACCCACGCATGCTGGGTAAAGGCGAAGCCGGACAGCTGCTCGCCAAAATATTGCACCATGTCATTGCGCTCGAACTCGCCGTGAACAAGCACATCGAGACCGATATCCTCCTGCCAGCGGATGGCCGCTTCCGTTTCTTTCTGCAGGAATGTTTCATACTGCGCATCGCTCAGGGCGCCCTTCGAATGCGCTGATCGGGCCTTGCGCACCTCCGGCGTCTGCGGGAAGGAGCCGATGGTGGTCGTCGGGAAAAGCGGCAGCGCAATGGCTTGCGACTGCAGCTTCTGGCGCTCGGCAAACGGGCTTAGCCGCTTCCTGTCGGCATCGCCGATCGTCGCGATACGCTTTTGCACGGCGGCATCCGTTACCTTAGGCGAGGATGGGCGTGCGGCAACCGCCTTCGAGGCAGCCTCCAGTTCCGGGGTTACAGCGGCCTTGCCCTCACCGAGAGCCTTGCCAAGCGTGGCAATCTCGTCGAGCTTCTGGCTGGCAAAGGAAAGCCAGCTTTTCAGATCGGCATCGAGGCCGGTTTCCAGTTCCAAATCGACCGGAACATGCAGCAGCGAGCAGGACGGCGCAATCTGAAACGCCGCCGCACCGCGTGACGCGATGATGGGTTCCAATCGGGTGACGATTGCGGCGAGATCAGCACGCCAGATGTTACGGCCATCGATGACGCCCAGCGACAGAACGCGATTTTCCGGCAGCGCCTTCAACACCGCCTCCAACGCAGTGGGTGCTCGCAGCAGATCGACATGAAGGCCGGCAACCGGCAGCGCGGTGACGGTTTCGAGATTGTCCTCAAGCCCACCGAAATAGGTGGCGAGCAGGATCTTCAGATCCGGCGCGGCCCTGGACAAAGCCTGATAGGCCACAACCAGCGCATGACGCTCCCCCTCGGAAAGGTCCAGCACGGCGACCGGCTCGTCGATCTGCACCCAGTCTGCGCCTGCCGCGTGCAGGCGGCGCAGCAGCTCTTCATAGACAGGCAGCAGCCTCGCCAGCAGATCAAGCGGCTTGAAAGCAGCTTCACGCGCCTTGGCAAGCTTCAGGAAGGTGACCGGACCGAGAATGACCGGACGCGTATGGATGCCGAGCGCCTTCGCCTCAAGGAAGTGGTCCACCGGCTTTTGCGAGGTCAGTTCGAAATGCTGATCCTCGGAGACCTCCGGCACCATGTAATGATAGTTGGTGTCGAACCATTTGGTCATTTCCAGCGCCGGAACGCCATGACCATGATGCGAATGCCCTTCATGCACATGGCCGCAGCCTGCATGCCCCTCGCTCTGGCTGCCGCGCGCCATGGCGAAATAGGTCGAGAGGGAAACATCTCCACCCGCCCATCCATAGAGGGATGGAACGGCGCCCACCATCACGGCCGTATCGAGGACATGATCGTAGAGGGAAAAATCATTGGAGGGGATGTGGCTAATCCCCTTCTCCTGCTGAAGCACCCAGTTTTCGGCGCGCAGCCTGGCGGCGGTTTCGAGAAGTTCCGTTTCGGAAATCTTTCCGGACCAGAAGCCTTCAAGCGCGAACTTCAATTCGCGATGACGGCCGATCCTCGGGAAACCGAGCGATGCGACTGGAATGGTCTTGTCTGACATTGTCATACCCCATTTGGTTGTGGGGGCATGGGTAAAGCGGACGCGTGCAGGTCCGGCTTGCCGAACCATTGCAGCAACCACCGGGACACCCCGCCCGTGGACGTTATTTTGTCCTGGCAGGTCTCCTGGCTTACGGGTCGCCGCCTTTGTCCGTCTTCCCGGAGTTCACCCCAGTGACGTCTTGGACAAAGGCTCGCCGCTTACAGTTGCGGGGGCAGCTCCGGTCTTGCCGATCGTCGGCGCACCGGATTCCCTCTTAGCTCCGGGATTGAAATAATCAGGCCCGGAGAACCATGACACCCGCATTTCTCACTACGGGTGTCACAATGTCAATAGACATAAAGAAATCTTTATATCTTTATTTCATTTAAAGGCAGGTATCAGGAGACGACCGCGCCCGGGCCCGCAACAGCGCCAGACGGCACCTTGCCCAGAATGATCATGCCGAGAACCTCGTCCTTCGTCACATCTTCCGTGCGGGCATGGCCGACCACCTTGCCGTTCTTCATCACGAATACCCTGTCCGCCAAGTCGAAGACGTCATGGATATCGTGGCTGATGAGGAAGATGCCGATGCCCTGCCGTTTCAGCTCCTTGACGAGATCACCGACCTGCGCGGTTTCCTGCGGCCCGAGCGCCGCCGTCGGTTCGTCCATGATGAGGATGCGGGCATCGAATAGAATGGCGCGGGCGATGGCGACGGACTGCCGCTGGCCGCCGGACAGTGCCTTCACCGGCTCCTTGAACCGCCGGAAATTGGGGTTGAGACGTCCCATCACCTCGCGGGCCGAAGCCTCCATGGCGACATCATCAAGCGTGCCCCATTTCGTCTTCAGCTCGCGGCCGAGATAAAGATTGGCCGCCGCATCGACATTATCCGCCACCGCCAGCGTCTGGTAGATGGTTTCAATGCCGTATTTCTTGGCGTCGCGGGGATTGCGGATATCCGCATCCTCGCCATTGATGAGGATTTCGCCCTCATCCCGCCGGTAGGCGCCGGACAATATCTTGATGAGCGTCGATTTGCCCGCGCCATTGTGGCCGAGAAGGGCGACCACCTCACCGGGGAAAAGATCGACTGAGGCGTTTTCCACCGCATGGATACCGCCGAAGGAAATGGAAATATTGCGCATTTCCACGAGGGGCGTGACTTGTTCCGTCATTGGGATTCTCCTCGGTTCTTACTTGGCGCGGGCGCGGTAGATGGTGTCGAGCCAGACGGCGACGACCAGAACCACACCGACGACGATGCGCTGGAAGGGCGTGTCGATGCCCACCAGCACCATGCCGGATTGCAGCGATTGCATGACGAGCGCGCCGAGCATCGCGCCCGCTATGGTGCCGACGCCGCCGGCGAGCGAGGTGCCGCCAATGACCGCCGCCGCGATCGTATAAAGTTCGTCCAGTTCACCCTGGGCGTTGGTTGCCGCGTTGAGGCGGGCTGTCGAAATCGCCGCTGCGATGGCGCACAGAACACCCATCAGCGTGAATATCTTCACCGTGACCCAGCGGGTCTTGATGCCGGCGAGTTCGGCTGCTTCCGGGTTACCGCCGATGGCGAATACATAACGTCCGAAGCGCAGCCGCGTGGCGATGAAGGTCATCACTGCACCAACGGCGAGCGCTATCAGCACCGGAATGGCGATGCCGTGCGGAATGAACAGGCCGCCGTCCGGCCAGGTGATGCCATTGGCATCGGCATAATTGCGGGCGATGTTGATCGGCCAGGGATAGCTGTTGACGACAGCCACAAAACCGATGACGACGAAGCAGCCGAGTGCCACCAGGAAATATTCCGCCCAGACCGGCCGCAGTGGAAAGCCGAAACGGCGGCGCTGGTGACGGGAATTGAGGATTGCCGCAACGATGGCGACGCAGGCAACGATAGCGGCGATCCAGCTCCATGTCGCGCCGATCGAGCCGCTGGTGCCGCCGCCCATCAGGCGGAAGGTGGAATCCATAGGCGCCACGGTGCGACCGCTGGTGACGAACCAGGTGCCGCCGCGCCAGACCAGCAGACCGCCGAGCGTGACGATGAAGGACGGCACATTCAGGAAGGCGATGATAGAGCCCTGCAGCATGCCGATGGCGCCGCCGACGAGAATGCCGACCAGAAGCGTGACGATCCATGTCGCCCAATGTTCGAAGCCGAGTATCTGCGGCAGGATCTCCGCTTGCGTGACACCCATGATCATGCCGGAAAAACCGAGGATCGACCCGACCGACAGGTCGATATTGCGGGTGACGATGACGAGCACCATACCGGTCGCCATGACAGCCACGGACGCGGTCTGCACGGAAAGGTTCCAGAGGTTTCGCGGCGTCAGGAACAGGCCGCCGGACAGGATATGAAATCCGATCCAGATCAGAAGAAGCGCGCCGACCATGCCGAGCAGGCGGGTATCAAGCTCCGTTGCGCTGATGAAGCGCGCGATGGAGCCTGTCTTTTCCGTCTTGGCGGACGCTGGGGAATTGGATTGGGTCATATCGGCCATGAACTGCCGGTGCTCCTCACATCTTAAAAGGCGCTGCGCCATGAACCATGGCGCAGCGCCCGAACCGGGACATAGTCGATCAGTTGCAGGCCTTGACGGATCCGGCCTTCACACCCTGGCAGGCCGTTTCCTTCTTGATCCAGCCAGCATCGATCACGACGTTCAGATTGTCCTTGGTGATGGCGATCGGCTTGAGGAAGACCGACTGCATCGTGACCTTCTTCGGGCCGCCATCAAAGGCGGTAACGCCCTTGATTTCCGTCATCTTCTTGCCACCAGCAAGCGCGAGCGCAATACCGGCCGCTTCCTTGCCGAGTTCACGGCTGTCTTTCCAGACGGATACCGTCTGCGTGCCGAGTGCGACGCGGTTAAGCGCGGCGAAGTCTGCATCCTGACCGGACACGGGAACCGAGCCCGCCATGCCCTGCGCGGCAAGAGCAGCGATTGCGCCACCGGCCGTGCCGTCGTTCGACGCGACAACAGCATCGACCTTGTTGTTATTCTTGGTCAGGAACTGTTCCATGTTCTTCTGGGCATTTTCCGGCTTCCAGCCATCGGTATAGGCTTCGCCGACATTCTTGATCTTGCCCCCGTCGATGGCGGCCTTCAGCACTTCCTGCTGGCCGGCGAACAGGAAGTCCGCGTTCGGATCGGAGGACGAGCCCTTGATGAAGACATAGTTGCCTTCCGGCTTCACCTTGAAGACTTCGGCAGCCTGAAGACGACCGACTTCCTTGTTGTCGAAGGTAATGTAGAAGGCGTTCTTGTTTTCGATCAGGCGGTCGTAACCAACGACCGGAATACCCTCGGCAACGGCCTTTTCAACGGCCGGGCCAATCGCGTCGCTGTCCTGCGCCAGGATGATCAGCGCGTTGGCGCCCTGGGAAATCAGCGATTCCACGTCGGTCAGCTGCTTTGCGGCGGACGACTGCGCATCGGCGGAAATGTACTTCGCGCCGGCCTTGTCGAGAGCGGACTTGATGGCCGCCTCATCCGTCTTCCAGCGTTCTTCCTGGAAATTCGACCAGGAAACGCCAACGACGAGATCAGCCGCAATAGCGGCAGTATGCAGGGAAACGAGTACGGCCGGACCCGCCAAAAGCTTGGCAAAAGAATTCATGATGTCCTCCCGGTAAGGGCGAAGCCTGCACCTCCATGCAGGAAAAACGCCCGGAAAAAGCTGCCGGTCTCTGTGATTTCACAATTTTCTCGACAGTCGAGAAAATTAATGTCAGAGATTCCCCATGCTGTCAACAACGGCTGCGGGCAGCATCCGGGTGCCTTGATCTTGCTTTCGGCATGCGCCATCAGAGGGATCAGCACGACAGGAAAAAAGCCGTTCAGGGAGCATGCCCCAGCCCATGTCCGCCATTGCAAGCACGGAACTGGTGCGCCAGAAAAACAGCCTGTCGGTGATGGCGGCACTGCGTCTGCACGGCAGTCTTTCCCATACCGACATGTCGACTTTCACCGGGCTTGCCTCCGCAACCGTTTCCGCCATCACCATGGAACTCGAACGTGCGGGGCTCATTCTCAGGAAAGAACAGCTTGCCACTGCCGGCCGCGGGCGGCCGCGTATCCTCTTCGCGCCAAGCGGCGACTTCTGCTACGTTGCGATCGTCATCATCTCCTCCGACAGCGTGCAATATTCGCTCGTCGATTATGCCGGCAAGCTGGTGGACCGCTTTACCGAGCAGAGGATCACGGCTGAAAAAGGCTCGTTCGGAGGTTCGATATTGGCGGGCCTTGCGAGACTTGCGGACCGTTCCCGCATCAACCGCCACGACATTCTTCAGGTCTCGATCAGCAGCAAGGGCCTCGTGGATGCGGCAACGGCTGTACTCGTGTGGTCGCCAGTCCTCGGTAACGAAAAGATAGATTTCCAGCAGCTTATTTCGCAAGACGGCCGCACCCGCGTGACGCTGAACAACGAGACGCTGCTGGCCGCAAAAGCCATTTGGATGCGGGAGCACGCAAGGGAAACCCCGGCGCCGGAAGCGCTCGTCACCCTGTCGCTCGGCCACAGCATCGGCCTTGGCATTGCCCGCGCAACGGGCGGCGCAATCGAAGTCAGCGCCCCCAATTTCGGTCATATGCTGCATCTGGCCGATGGTGCGCTCTGCCGTTGCGGCACCAGGGGCTGCATTGAGGCCTATTCCGGCTTCTACGCCATCCTGCGGTCGGCTTTCGAGGCACCACCGCAGGCGGAACCGGCAAAATTCGTGCCGATCGCCGAGGTGGACAAGATCGCCGCTTCGGCTCGCGCCGGGGGCCGAATGGCGCGGTTTGCCTTCCGCACCGCCGGCCTCGCGCTCGGTAACGGCCTTTCACGCCTCTTCAGCCTGCATGGGCATATGCCGGTTTTCATTATCGGTCCCGGCACGCGTTATTTCGATCTTCTGGAAAGCGGCCTGCATGATGGACTTGCACAGTCACAGGCGGTGCGTTTCGGCGGCATGCCGAAAATCGCAATCGCCCCTCACGAGCCGGAGCTGGTGTTCGAAGGGCATATGGAACACGCCCTTTCCGCTGCCGACGACTACATCTTGAGCGCCGACGGGCCCGAGAGACCGCTGAGGAGTTCAGGGAATTGACGGAAAACCTGACGGAAGCTCAGGCCTGCTCCGCCACGGCTTCGGTCTTTTGTTTACCGCCTGTCAGCATGGCCACGAATTCATCGAGACCGGCGGCCTCGTCCTTGCTCAGGCGCAGGCCCTGTTTCGTGCGGCGCCAGAGAATGTCCTCGGCCGCAAAGGCCCATTCGTGCTCAACCAGCCAGCGCACTTCGCATTCGTAAAGCGTGCCGCCAAAATGCCGGCCGAGGCTGGACACGTCGGTGGCGCTGCCCAACAGTTCTGCAGCCTTCGTGCCGTAATTTCTGACAAGCCGCTCGGCGTGGCGTCCATCAAGGAAAGGATATCGGGAGACGAGCGCCCGAACCTGCACCTCATATCTTTCCGCGCCGAAATCGCCGCCCGGCAGGTGGGAGCCCGCCGTCCACGGCTTGCCCTTTTCGCCGATCGCCGCGCCGATCTTTTCCAGCGCATGTTCCGCCAGCCGCCGATAGGTGGTGAGCTTGCCGCCGAAAATATTGAGGAGTGGAGCCTCGCCTTCGGCCTCTTCAACCTTCAGCACGTAATCGCGTGTGGCTTCCTGCGCTTTCGAAGCGCCGTCATCAAAGAGCGGCCGCACGCCGGAATAGGTCCAGACGATGTCTTCCGGCCGAACCGGCTCGCTGAAATAGTCGCTCGCCGCGTTGCAGAGATAGGAAATCTCTTCCTCGGAAATGCGAACCTTGGCCGGATCACCCTTATAGTCACGGTCGGTGGTGCCGATCAGCGTGAAATCCCGCTCATAGGGAATGGCGAAGATGATGCGGTTATCAGGGTTCTGGAAGAAATAGGCGCGCGGATCGGAAAACTTCTTGCGCACGATAATATGGCTGCCCTGCACGAGCCGGACATTGTGAACATCCTTGCGGCCGAAGACGCCGGAAAGCACCGTGTCCACCCAGGGACCGGCAGCGTTGACCAGCATGCGCGCTTTATGCGTGGCCGAACGACCGGTTTTTTCGTCCAGCGTCTCGATGCGCCACAGCCCGCCTTCGCGCCGTGCGGAAACGACCCGCGTGCGGTTCATGATCGTCGCGCCGCGATCCGCCGCATCGCGCGCGTTGAGAACCACGAAACGGGCATCATCCACCCAGCCGTCGGAATATTCGAAAGCCCTGGCAAAAGCCGGCTTCAGAGGCTTGCCCGCCGGGTCCTTGCGAAGATCGAGCGTACGGGTCGCCGGCAAAAGTTTGCGGCCGCCGAGATTGTCATAAAGAAACAGGCCGAGCCGGACCATCCAGGCCGGGCGTACTCCGCCCTTCTGAATGGGCAGAACGAAACGCATGGGCCAGATGACATGCGGCGCCATGGCCCATAGGATCTCGCGTTCCATCAGCGCTTCGCGCACCAAACGAAACTCGTAATGTTCGAGATAACGCAAGCCGCCATGAATGAGTTTGGTGGCCGCCGAAGACGTGCCGGAGGCAAAATCGCCCTTTTCCGCAAGCGCCACGGAATAACCCCTGCCCACGGCATCGCGGGCAATGCCGCAGCCATTGACGCCGCCACCGATGACAAAAAGATCAAAAATGTTTTCGCCGGACATGAAGCCTCCGCGACAATGCAGGGGAGAAACCCCTTATGGAAAGACAATTATATAAAAACGAAAACGAAACGAATGTCAAAAGAAAACAAACGAACCATATAAACGCAAATGAAAGCGCCGTGAGCGGTGCGTCACAACGTCAGTCTCCTAGGAGATTTATGTTTCAGCCGTGTGTCTGAGAAACCTGCTCAAGCTCATAGAGCACGCCGCCCATATCCTTCGGGTGCAGGAAAAGAACAGGATTGCCATGCGCGCCGATCTTCGGCTTGCCATCGCCCAGAATTCGAGCGCCCTTCTTGATGAGATCATCACGAGCCGCGTCAATATCCGGCACCTCAAAACAGAGATGGTGCGTCCCGCCGCCCGGATTTCTTTCGAGAAAGGCGGCAATCGGCGAATTTTCTCCGAGGGGGTGAAGGAGTTCGATCTTGGTATTCTCAGCCTGAATGAAAACCACCGTCACGCCGTGTTCAGGCAGGGATTGCGGCTCGGAGACATCTGCGCCAAGCGCCCTGTATCGGGCAATGGCGGCTTCGAGATCGGGCACCGCGATGGCGACGTGATTCAATCTTCCGAACATGGCCATCTTCCCCTCACACGTTCCGCCTGACGCCTTCGAGCAGGTCGAGAACCTTGTTGGCCGCGTCCATGACATTGGTGCCGGGTCCGAAGATCGCCGAAACCCCGTGGTCGAGCAGGAACTGGTAATCCTGCCGCGGGATGACGCCGCCGACCACGACGATGATGTCTTCCGCACCCTTCTGTTTCAGCGCCTCGACCAGCTGCGGCGCAAGCGTCTTATGACCGGCGGCGAGCGACGACATGCCGACCACATGAACCCTGTTCTGAACGGCGAGATCCGCCGCTTCAACGGGAGTCTGGAACAAGGGGCCGGCCAGCACATCAAAACCGATATCGCCAAAGGCCGAAGCAATGACCTTCGCGCCGCGATCATGCCCATCCTGCCCGAGCTTGGCGACCATGATGCGCGGTTTGGTGCCGATCCGTTCGGCAACACCGGAGAGGCGGGCGGCGAGCGTGGCGAGTTCCGGCTCATCCTTATAGGCCTCGCCGTAGATATCACTCCCCCCCTCCGGCACGGCGGCATGGTCACCGAAGACCGCACGCAGTGCATCGGAAATCTCTCCCACTGTGGCGCGGGCGCGGGCGGCGACAACCGCAGCTTCGAGAATATTGCCCTTGCCGCTGCGGGCGATCTCGGAAAGTGCTGCCAAGGCGGAGGTCACGTCCTTGCCATCGCGGCGACGGCGCGTCTCCTCAATGCGGCGGATTTGCGCGACGCGAACGGCGGCATTGTCGATATCGAGAACATCGATATCTTCCTCGTTTTCGAGACGGTAACGGTTGACGCCGACGATGACCTCCTCGCCCTTGTCCACCGCCGCCTGGCGGCGCGTTGCCGCCTCTTCGATCAGCCGTTTCGGCAGGCCTTCCGCCACCGCCCTGGTCATGCCGCCAAGCGCCTCCACCTCCTCGATCAATGCCCAGGCTTTCTCAGCCAGTTCATCGGTCAGGCTCTCGACATAATAGGAACCGGCCAGGGGATCGACGACCTTGGTAACGCCTGTTTCATGCTGGAGGATAAGCTGGGTATTGCGGGCGATGCGGGCGGAAAACTCTGTCGGCAGGGCAATCGCCTCATCGAAGGAATTGGTGTGTAGCGACTGCGTGCCGCCAAGCACGGCGGACATGGCCTCAAACGCGGTGCGGACGATGTTGTTATAGGGGTCCTGCTCCTGCAGCGAGACGCCAGAAGTCTGGCAATGGGTGCGTAGCATCAGCGACGAGGCCTTCTGCGGTTTGAATTCTTCCATGATGCGTGACCAGAGCAGGCGCGCGGCGCGCAGCTTCGCCGCCTCCATGAAGAAATTCATGCCGATGGCGAAAAAGAACGACAGGCGCCCGGCGAAATCATCGACATTCAGCCCCTTGGCCAGCGCCGCGCGCACATATTCGCGGCCATCCGCCAGCGTGAAAGCAAGCTCCTGCACCAGCGTCGCGCCCGCCTCCTGCATGTGGTAACCGGAAATGGAGATGGAGTTGAATTTCGGCATCTCCTTCGCCGTATATTCGATGATGTCGGCAATGATCCGCATCGAGGGTTCGGGCGGATAGATATAGGTGTTGCGGACCATGAACTCCTTGAGGATGTCGTTCTGGATGGTGCCGGAAAGGGCGGCGCGGGGAACGCCCTGTTCTTCGCCCGCCACGATGAAACTGGCGAGCACGGGAATGACCGCGCCGTTCATGGTCATGGACACCGAGACTTTTTCGAGCGGGATGCCGTCGAACAGGATTTTCATGTCCTCGACGCTGTCGATCGCCACACCAGCCTTACCGACATCGCCCTCCACGCGCGGGTGATCGCTGTCATAACCGCGATGGGTGGCGAGGTCGAAAGCCACGGAAACACCCTGCTGGCCGGCGGCGAGCGCCTTGCGGTAAAAGGCATTCGAGGCTTCGGCCGTGGAAAAACCGGCATATTGGCGGATGGTCCAGGGCCGCCCGGCATACATGGTGGCGCGCGGGCCGCGCGTGAAAGGCGCAAAGCCCGGCAGGCTATCAAGATGAGAAATCTTCTGCAGATCGTCAGCCGTATAGAGCGGCTTGACCTCGATGCCCTCAGGCGTGTGCCAGACGAGTATGTCCGGTGAGCGCTTTAGCTCTTTTTCGGCAAGGTGAAGCCAAGCCCGCACCGTTTTTTCACCCGACATGCATCTCTCCCCTTCTGCATTTCATTCTAGCACTGTGGCCGGTGATCGTGACGAAAATCGAACGGCCGCCCGCAGGCCCGACCCCGTAAACCGCTCCGGCCCGCATCCGTTCCGGAAAACGGCAGCGGCTATCACTCGAATTCGAGAATGACTTCGTCCACCGCGAGGCTGTCGCCCGGTTTTGCCGCCACCCTGGCAACCCGACCGCGTTTTTCCGCGCGCAGGATGTTTTCCATCTTCATGGCCTCCACCGTCGCCAGCGCCTGCCCGGCCTCCACCTCGTCGCCTTCGCCCACCGAAATACCGGTGATGACACCAGGCATGGGGCAGAGCAGCAGTTTCGATGTATCCGGCGGCAGTTTTTCCGGCATCAGCAGCGCCAGTTCCGCCACGCGCGGGCTGCGCACGCGGGCAAGAATATCCATGCCGCCCCAGCGCAGGCGAACCGCCGCGCCGGCAAGATCAACCTTGGCGGCGATAACTTCGCCCGCCACCGTGAACAGACCCAGACTCTGGCCCGGAAGCCAGCCGGTATCGATGGCCAAAGCCGCCCCGTCCTCAAAGCGGACCACCGTGCCATCCGGACCGGTTTCAACGCTGACCCTTTGGTGCAATGCGCCAAATGAAACCACCCAGTCATGGCCGACAATGCGGCGGTGATTACCGATGGTGCCGGAAATTTCGACCGCGCGGTTCTGTACGCGCTGGTTGATGATGGCGGCAATGGTGGAAAGCTTACGCGCCGCGGCTTCATCCGGCTCGACGCCGGAAAACCCTTCCGGAAATTCTTCCGCGATAAAGCCCGTCGTGAGCCTTCCGGCCCGGAACCGCTCATGCTGCATGACGGCCGACAGGAAGGGCAGATTGTGGCCGATGCCCTCCACCTCGAAACGGTCAAGCGCCTGCCCCATGGCGTCGATGGCCGTTTCGCGATCCTGGCCCCAGCTGCACAGTTTGGCGATCATCGGATCGTAATACATCGAGATTTCGCCGCCTTCGAAGACGCCGGTATCGTTGCGGATGACCGTTCCGTTCTCCTGCGCACCTTCCCGCGGTGGTCGATAGCGCGTCAGCCGGCCAATGGAAGGCAGGAAGTTGCGATAGGGGTCTTCGGCATAAAGCCGGCTTTCAATCGCCCAGCCATTCAGTTTCACATCCGCCTGTGCGAAGGAAAGCCTTTCACCTGATGCCACACGGATCATCTGCTCGACCAGATCGATGCCGGTAACAAGCTCCGTCACCGGATGTTCCACCTGCAGGCGAGTGTTCATTTCCAGAAAGTAGAAATTCCTCTCGCCATCGACGATGAATTCCACCGTGCCGGCCGAATGGTAACCGACCGCCCTTGCCAGCGCCACGGCCTGCTCGCCCATGGCCTTGCGGGTCGCTTCATCCAGAAAGGGTGACGGCGCTTCTTCGATGACCTTCTGGTTGCGGCGCTGGATCGAGCATTCGCGCTCACCGAGATAGAGGATGGTGCCGTGCTTGTCGCCCAGCACCTGAATTTCGATGTGGCGCGGCTGGGTGACGAATTTCTCGATGAAGATGCGGTCGTCACCAAAGGAGGATTTCGCCTCGTTTTTCGAGGACTGAAACCCCTCGCGCGCCTCGGTATCGTTGAAGGCGATGCGCATGCCCTTGCCGCCGCCGCCGGCGGACGCCTTGATCATGACCGGATAACCGATCTGGGAGGCGATCCTTACCGCCTCATCCGCATCCTCGATCAGCCCCATATGGCCGGGGACGGTGGAAACGCCCGCTTTTGCGGCCAATTTCTTCGAGGTGATCTTGTCGCCCATGGCCTTGATGGCGCCAACAGGCGGGCCGATGAAGGCGACACCCGCCTTTTCCAGAGCCTCAGCGAAGGCAGCATTTTCCGACAGGAAGCCGTAACCGGGATGGACAGCATCTGCCCCGGTCTTCGCGATTGCCTCGAGAATCTTGTCAATGACGATATAGGACTGCGACGAGGGAGCCGGGCCGATATGAACGGCTTCATCCGCTTGTCTCACATGCAGCGCATTGGCATCCGCATCCGAATAGACCGCGACAGTGGCGATGCCCATCTTCTTCGCGGTCTTGATCACACGGCAGGCGATCTCGCCACGATTGGCGATGAGGATTTTCTTGATCATGCGGTTATTCTCCCCTCGCATCGTCATCATCGTCGCGGAATTTCTTTTCATAGGGCATCATCAGGATCGCCGAGGCGGTGGCCGCCGCGCCGAACAGGGACGCGATGGGCACGACCACCAGCAATACCGGCACAACCGGATTTGCGGCGCGACCGATGCGCGCGCCCAAACCGCCAATGTCGAGAAAAATCAGCGCTGCACCGACGCAGACGCCGATCAGCACGCCGACCGCCGCATTGAACGCCATGAAACGCAGCATCTGCCGGTGATCGAGCCGGGCAGCTTCCGGCGTCATCTTTGGCTTTGGATCACGACTGCCCGATGCTCTGCCCGCGTTACCGCCGCGACCTTGCCTCACCCAGCGTCGCAGCCATTGCAGGTCCATATGGAGTATGTCGACAATCATGTTCCTCCTCCCCCTCAGGAAAAATGCCGTCGCCTGCCCTCAGATCTCGAAAAAATTCTCGAATGATTCCGGGAAATTCTGCCGGGCAACGCGCTCGTCAATCACCAGCATCGCCTGATAGGAAAGCGGATCGAAATTCTTTTCCGCAGGTATGACCTCACGGCCGAAAAGCAGGTTGAGGCGGGCGGCGTCGAGATTGCCGCGCTCGAAGGGCTCGGCACCAAAATGGTGCCAGAGCGAGTGCAGGAAGGCGGCATCGATGCGATGCTCCTTGGTGTCGTTGCGCGCCCGGCGGGGTATCATCTTGATCGGTGTTACCCCTTTGGGGTTGGCGCGACGGATGGTGAACTGGACGCCCGTGCTCGGCATGCCGGAGGGAAATCCCTTGTGTTTGGTCATTTCGGGCAGGTTCGCCATCTTTAGTCCTTCCAGAACATTTCCAGTAAAAGCGGAATCGCTTTTACGTCCGGAAATGCGTCAATTCAAATAGTTAGAGCGCTTTTAGCGCTCTAATCTTTTCGTTATGCCTTGCCGATCCTGTCCTCAGTCTTCGTTTCGAAGTCGGAGGCATCGTGGCGTTCATGCAATTGTTCGGACGGATCGCCCGAGGTTTTGTTGACGATCACACCGCGCTTGACCGCCGGGCGCTCGCCGATTTCGAGCGTCCAGCGCATGACGTTCTTATAGCTGTCCGCTTCAAGGAACGCACCGGCATCGCCATAGGCCTGACCGAGCGCGATCTTGCCATACCACGGCCAGACGGCCATATCGGCGATCGTATATTCCGAACCGGCGAGATAACGGTTGTCGGCGAGGTGCCGGTCCAGCACGTCGAGCTGGCGTTTGACCTCCATGGCGTAACGGTCGATCGCATATTTGATCTTCACCGGCGCATAGGCGTAGAAATGGCCGAAACCGCCGCCGAGGAAGGGGGCGGAGCCCATCTGCCAGAACAGCCAGTTCAGCGCCTGCGTGCGGGCATTGCCCTCCTTCGGCAGGAAGGCGCCGAATTTTTCCGCGAGATAAACGAGAATGGAGCCGCTTTCGAAAACACGCGTGGGCTCAGGGGTCGAATGATCCATCAGCGCCGGGATCTTGGAATTCGGATTGACGCCGACGAAACCGGAACCGAACTGGTCGCCTTCACCGATCTTGATCAGCCACGCATCATAATCTGCGCCCTTGTGGCCGGCAGCCAGCAATTCTTCCAGCATGATGGTGACCTTCTGGCCGTTCGGCGTCGCCAGCGAATAAAGCTGCAGCGGGTGCTTGCCGACAGGCAGTTCCTTTTCATGGGTGGGACCGGCGATTGGACGGTTGATATTGGCGAACTGGCCGCCATTGCCCTTATCCCAGGTCCAGACCTTGGGCACTTCATATCCGGCGGGGAAATTATCTGCGGAGGAATTTTCGGCCATGAAAAACTGTCCTTGTGCGTTTCGGGAGGACATCCGGAAATCCGGGCGCCTGAACATCCATATAGTAAGGTGGCCGAAGCATTTTTCCAGCCCTGCAGCAAATCAGAGCGGAATGGTGTCGTGTTTCTTCCAGCGGGTTTCGACGCTCTTGTTGCGCAGCGACGCGAAGGCGCGGGCGATGCGGCGGCGTGAGGAATGCGGCATGATGACCTCATCGATGAAACCGCGTTCCGCCGCCACGAAGGGATTGGCGAAACGCTCCTCATATTCTTTCGTGCGCGCGGCAATCTTCTCGGGATCGGAAAGCTCGGAACGATAGAGGATTTCCGCCGCTCCTTTTGCTCCCATGACAGCGATTTCCGCCGTCGGCCAGGCGTAGTTCACATCCGCGCCGATATGTTTGGAGGCCATCACGTCATAAGCGCCGCCATAGGCCTTGCGCGTAATCAGCGTCACCATCGGCACCGTGGCCTCCGAATAGGCGAAGAGAAGTTTTGCGCCGTGCTTGATGACGCCGCCATATTCCTGCGCCGTACCCGGCAGGAAGCCCGGCACATCCACCAGCGTCAGCAGCGGAATGTTGAAGGCATCGCAGAAGCGCACGAAGCGGGCGGCCTTGCGCGAGGCGTCGATATCGAGGCAGCCGGCCAGCACCATCGGCTGGTTGGCGACAACCCCCACCGTCTGGCCTTCAAGGCGGATGAAGCCGGTGATAATGTTGCGGGCAAAGGCTTCCTGCAGTTCGAAGAAGTCTCCCTCATCCGCCAGCGCGTGGATCAGTTCCTTCATGTCGTAGGGTTTGTTGGAACTGTCGGGGATCAGCGTATCGAGACGTGCTTCCAGCCGCGCCGGATCGTCATGAAACGGCCGGACAGGCGGTTTTTCGCGGTTGTTGAGCGGCAGGAAATCGAACAGCAGCCGCACATGTTCCAGCGTCTCGATGTCGTTTTCATAAGCGCCGTCAGCGACGGAGGATTTTCTCGTATGGGTGGAGGCCCCGCCAAGCTCTTCCGCTGTGACGATCTCGTTCGTCACGGTCTTCACCACATCCGGCCCGGTCACGAACATGTAGGAGGTATCGCGCACCATGAAGATGAAATCGGTCATGGCAGGCGAATAGACAGCACCACCCGCACAAGGCCCCATGATAACTGATATCTGCGGCACGACGCCGGAGGCGACGACATTGCGCTTGAACACATCGGCATAACCGCCGAGCGAGGCCACACCCTCCTGGATACGCGCACCGCCGGAATCGTTCAGCCCGATCACCGGCGCACCATTGCGCACCGCCATATCCATGATCTTGCAGATCTTCTGCGCATGGGTTTCCGACAGCGAACCGCCGAGCACGGTGAAATCCTGCGAGAAAACATAGACCTGCCGGCCATTGATGGTGCCCCAGCCGGTGACGACGCCGTCACCTGCAATCTTCTGGTCCGCCATGCCGAAATCCACCGCCCGGTGGGTGACGTACATGTCGTATTCTTCGAAGGAACCTTCATCCAAGAGCACGTCGATACGCTCGCGCGCCGTCAGCTTGCCCTTGGCGTGTTGCGCCTCAATGCGCTTGACGCCGCCGCCGAGCCGCGCCTCTTCCCGCCGCGTTTCCAACTGCTCCAGAATGCCGGGCATGTTTCCTCCATGCGTTGTCATTACGATCCATAGCCCAGAAAATAGTCTGCCAGAAGCCTTGATCGTGCGCGTATGCGTGCCATAAATATTTGCAATATTTAATTTTGCAAAGTTGCAATATGGCGACGGAAAAACTCTTCATCGGCCGCAAGGTGCGCGGCCTTCGCGAAAACGCCCGCGCCACGCAGGCGCAATTTGCCGAGCGGCTGGGCATCTCCGCGAGCTACCTGAACCAGATCGAGAACAATCAACGCCCGGTTTCGGCCAGCGTTCTGGTGACGCTGGTGGAAAAATTCCAGCTCGACATGGCGGAACTGGCGACGGGCGAAAGCGACCGGCTGGTTTCCGCCGTGCGTGAGGCACTGAAAGATCCGCTCTTCATGAACTACGAACCGGGCCTTCAGGAACTGAAACTGATCGCCCAGAACGCGCCGGGTTTTGCCCATGCGCTGCTGCGCGCCCATCAGGCCTATCGCCAGAACAGCGAGCAGCTGGTGCAGCTGGATGACCGGCTGGGCCGCGGAACCGCGCAGGTGGAAAGAACCCCCTATGAGGAGGTGCGCGATTTCTTCCACTTCGTCGACAATTACGTCGCCGAGATCGACCTTCTGGCCGAAGAGCTGGCGGAAGAACTGGAGATAGAAGGCGGCGAGACCTACGGCATTCTGGCCGCGCAACTGCGCAACCGTTACGGCATCCATATCACAAGAACGGAGGCGGCAGGCGGGTTGATCCGGCACTTCGACCCCACCGGCAAAACGCTCGCTCTCAGCTCCTACATGGCCGCGCCGACCCGCTGTTTTCAGCTTGCATTGCAGATCGCCCAGCTTCACGCCGGCGCGACGGTGGACAGAGTGCTGGCCGGTGCCGGATTCCGCAATGTGGAAGCGGCGGAAATCTGTCGTATCGGATTGCATAATTATTTCGCCGCAGCCCTCATCCTGCCCTATGGCCGATTTCATCGGGCGGCTCAGGAACTGCGTCACGATCTGGAGCTTCTCGCCGTGCGCTTCGGCGCGAGCCTTGAGCAGGTTGCCCACAGGCTGAGCACCTTGCAGCGCCCGGGCATGAAGGGCGTGCCGATCTTTTTCGCCAAGATCGACCGCGCCGGCAACATTACCAAACGCCACAGCGCCACGCGGCTGCAATTTGCCCGTTTCGGAGCGGCCTGTCCGCTTTGGAATATCCATCAGGCTTTCGAAAGCTCCGACAGGATCGTGCGGCAGCTGGCGGAAACGCCTGACGGTGTGCGCTATCTTTCCATCGCCACGCAAATCGAGAAAGCTGGCGCGGGTTTCAATACGGAAAGACCACGTTACGCCATCGCGCTTGGCTGCGAAATTTCCCATGCACAGAATTTCGTTTATGCCGATACGCTCGATCTCGGCAATGCGGCCTCCTTCAAGCCGATCGGCATTTCCTGTCGGGTCTGCGAAAGGGTGGACTGCGTGCAGCGCGCCGTGCCGCCGTTGAAACGCAAGCTGCATTTCGATCATCTTTCGCGCGGAGCCCTGCCCTACAGGATCGCCGACTTCTAGCGCCGCGGGAGTATCAGGGTAAAGGCACCATGGCGCGCCGCATGATATTGGCGTAGTAGCCCCAGAAAAGCCGCGCGGCCACGGAGCGCCAAGGCGACCAGAGTGCCGCACGCTCCGCCAGCCATTTCGCTTCCGGCCTCACCTCCAGATCAAGCGCGTGAGCCACCGCCGATCTCAGCGCCACATCGCCGACCGGGAAAATATCCGGATGCCCGCCGCAGAACATCAGATAGACCTCCGCCGTCCACGGGCCGATACCACGAAGCGCAACCAGTTCGGAAAGGGCGGCAGCGGCTTCCTTGCGCACCACGCCATCAAGATCGATCTGCCCTTCCGTGACGGCGCGCGCCAGCCCTTCCAGCGTCGTCGCCTTGGCCCGGGAAAGGCCGAAGCCAGCGCGCAATTCCTCGGGTGCGCCGAGATAATTTTCCGCCGTGACCACGCCGCCGGTGCCGGTAAGGATACGCGCCCATATGGCGTTGGCGCTGGCGCGCGACACCATCTGCGACACGACGATATGGGCAAGGCCGGCAAAGCCGGGCTCGTGAATGCGCAGCTCCAGCGGACCGGCTTTTTCGATAATGAGGCTGAGAGCCGGATCGAGGTGGGCAAGATGCTCCAGCCCTTCGCTGATGTCATCCATCCCGGTAATGATTTTCATATCCGTCATTCCATATGCCGCCAGCCGGCTGGTGGGGCGCTTTAAAACATGGCAGAAGAAACCATGCCTTCGCCTTTCCGTCAAAAACCGGTTTACCGCTTTGCGCCAAGCCCCAACGGCCTGCTGCATCTCGGCCACGCGCTTTCCGCCTTCCTGAACCATGACATGGCGCAGGACAATGGCGGCCGCTTTCTGCTGCGCATCGAGGATATCGACCAGACGCGCTGCACGCCGGAGCTGGAGCAGGCGATCCATGATGATCTCGGCTGGCTGGGACTTTCCTGGGAAGAACCGGTGCGGCGGCAATCGGAACATTTCGATGAGTATCGCGCGGCGCTGGACAGGCTGATCGACGCGGGCCTCGCCTATCCGGCTTTTCTCAGCCGTGGGGAAACAAAGGCCATCGTTCGCACTTTTGAGGCAGAAGGAAGGCTCTGGCCACGCGATCCTGATGGTGCGCCACTTTACCCGGCCTTAGATCGGGAGAGGCCAAAGGCTGAGCGGGAGGCGCTGCTCGCCTCCGGCCGTCCGCACGCCTGGCGGCTCGATATGGAAAAGGCGATCTGCGCCGCCGGCATCCCCCTGTACTGGCAGGAGAGCGGCGACGGCGGGCCCCGGCGGATCGAGGCCCTTCCCGCGCTCTGGGGCGATGTGGTGCTGTCGCGTTCCGACGCGCCTTCAAGTTATCATCTCTCCGTTGTGGTTGATGATGCGCTGCAGGGCATCACCCATGTGGTGCGCGGCATGGATCTCTTCCACGCAACCGCCATCCACCGGCTGCTGCAGCACCTGCTGGACCTGCCGCAACCCAACTATCATCATCACCGGCTTATTTTGGGCGCAGACGGGCGAAAGCTTTCGAAAAGCGAAGGCAGTACCGGCCTTTCCGCCCTGCGGGCGGAAGGGGTGACGCCGTCAGATATCCGCCGGCTTGTCGGTCTCCTCTAGCGCCCGCTCCCGGCGCGCGCCGCTGCCGCCGATATTGCGGCGGATGATCTGCCGCACCTTGTATTTCATGAGCGCGGCATTGACCTCCGCACCGAGCATGAAGATGACGCCGACCATATAAAGAAACACCAGAACCACCATGACGGAGGCAAGACCGGCATAGGTGGCGGCATAATTGGCAAAGGTGGAGAGATAATAGGCAAAGATCGCCGCGCCGATGACCCAGAAGATCATCGTCAAGAGAATGCCCGGCCAGACATCCCAGATACGGCGCTTGCCGGCGGGCAGCCAAAGATGCGCGGCCACCAGCCCCGCCGTCAGAACCACGATGGTGCCGTAAAGACCAAGGCTGGAGATGGTGTTCAGCACATCCGTCAGCCACGGGAACCGCTGCTCGGCAAAAGAGGTGGCGACCGGCACGGCAACAAGGACGATACTGATGCCGGCAAAGACGACCACGGCGATCAGCACATAAAGCAGGCTGAGCAGGCGGGTGACATACCACCATCGCGTTTCGGTGACACGATAGGCGCGGTTGAGTGAAATTCGGAGCGCCTCGACGCCATTGGAGGCAAAATAGGCGGCGGCCAGCACCGAAATCGTCAGCAGCCCGCCGCGCGGAATGGTCAGCACCTGCTGCACCTGCGCCGCCAGCGGCCCGGCAATCGCCTCAGGCCAGGTGTCGAAAATCAGATGCACCGCCGTTTCGGAAAACTGGTCAGCGCCGAGAAAACCGGCAAGCGCCGTACCGAAGATCAGAAAGGGGAACAGCGCCAGCAGGATGGAAAGCGCCATATGGCTCGCCATCGCCCAGCCGTCATCCTCGGCGAAATGGGAATAGGCATCGAAGGCAACCTTGCCTGCCAGGCGCACTGCGGCAACCATGTCACCTCCATTCATCGGCATTTCATTTGTAACTTCGTCCCGAATATGGGAAATCAGCTTCGCTTTGTACAGCGCGCAAGCCCGGCTTTCGGTTCCGTCACTGAGAAGGATTTTGCGCAATGCGTTTTCCATGGGCCGGTCAAACGGGCCAGAGCAATAGTCGGTTTCCCGGAGCGGCAGATGTCTGAAAAGCCCGTCATCATCATTACCGGATGTTCCTCGGGCATTGGCGCTTATTGCGCCGGCGCGCTCCACCGGGACGGCTGGCGGGTTTTCGCCACCGTGCGCCGCATCGCCGACATGGCCGCACTTGAAAATCAGGGCATCGAAACCCTGATCATGGATTACACCAAGCCCGAAACCATCGCCGCGCTGGTGGATACCGTCGCCGCCCGAACCGGCGGCCGCATCGATGCGCTTTTCAACAATGGCGCTTATGGCCAGCCGGGCGCGGTGGAGGACCTGCCTGTCGAAGCGCTGAGAGCCCAGTTCGAAACCAATGTCTTCGGCTGGCACGATCTGACACGGCGGGTCATTCCCTTCATGCGCGCCCGGGGCGCCGGCCGCGTCGTGCATTGCTCCTCCCTTCTCGGCCCCGTGCCCTATCGTTATCGCGGCGCTTACACCGCTTCGAAATTCGCGCTTGAGGGGCTGGGCGTCACCTTGCGGATGGAGCTTCAGGGCAGCGGCATCCATGTGAGCCTGATCGAACCCGGTCCCATCACCTCGAAATTCACCGCGACGGCGCTTGCCCATATCAACGAGCATATCGATCTCGAAAATTCGGCCCATGCGGCGGAATATAAACGCCAGCTGGCGCGCATGGATGGCTCCGGTCCCGTCAACCGTCACAAGCTTGGCCCCGATGCGGTTTATGCCGTGCTGAAACACGCCCTGACGGCGGCAAAACCGAAGCCGCATTATCCCGTCACGGTGCCAGCCAAACAGGGGCTTATCCTGAAACGGCTCTTGCCTGCCGGACTTTTCTATCGTCTGCTGCGCAGATTCGATTGAGGAGGAGTAATACCGCATGTCCGGCTTCACCACCGTTCTGGCCCTTATCGTCATGGGCCTCGTCGTCATCGTGCTGATACGCGGCCTCTTCAACATGCTGAAGGGGCAGGATGCCAACCGGTCCAACAAGCTGATGCAGCTTCGCCTTCTCCTGCAGGCCATCGCCATCGCGCTGATCATGCTTACCCTCTGGCTCACCGGCGGTGGCCGCTGACATGGTGAAACTGAACAAGATCTACACCCGCACCGGCGACAAAGGCACGACCGCGCTGGTTTCCGGCCCGCGCCGGCTGAAGCACGATCTTCGCGTCGAGGCCTATGGCACGGTGGACGAGACCAATTCGGCCATCGGCGTCGCGCGACTGCATACGGGCGGGCTGGAACGGCTGGATGCCATGCTCTTTCGCATCCAGAACGATCTGTTCGATCTCGGCGCCGATCTCGCCACACCTGATAGTGGAGAGCCGCTTTCTTACGAGCCCCTGCGTATCGTCGAAAGCCAGGTCACACGGCTGGAAAATGAAATCGACGAACTCAATGCCGCCCTCGAACCGCTGACCTCTTTCGTGCTGCCGGGCGGCAGCGCGGCAGCGGCCAATCTGCACCTGGCGCGCACCGTCTGCCGCCGGGCGGAAAGGCTGATGGTGGAGCTTTCCGTTTCCGAGAATGAGATCGTCAGCCCGGCGGCGCTGAAATATGCCAATCGCCTGTCCGATTTCCTGTTCGTCGCGGCCCGTTTCGCCAATGATGCCGGCAAGGCAGACATATTGTGGGTTCCGGGCAAGAACCGCTAGATCGCGTCACTTGCGCAAATGAAGGACGTTCCATGTTCATACCGCTGCACGATGCGAACTCCCTCAAACATATCCGGCTGCAATATGTCACCATCGGCCTGATCGTGGTCAATGTGCTGGTCTGGCTGTTTACCGGCGTGCTTGCCAGCGATACCGAGGCCAATGCCGCAGCGCTCGGCCTTGGCTTCATTCCGGCCGTCGTGTTCGATTATGCTTATCTGGAACCGGCCCTGCAGGTGGTGCCCGACGATCTGACCGTTGTCACTTACGCATTCCTGCATCTCGATTTCTGGCATCTGGCCGGCAACATGCTGTTTCTCTGGGTCTTCGGCGACAATGTCGAGGACGCGCTTGGCCATTTCCGTTTCCTGATCTTCTATCTTGCCTGCGCCATTGTCGGCGCGCTGTTTCACGGCGTCGTCTCACCCACGTCGGAAGGACCGCTGATCGGCGCTTCGGGTGCGGTTTCCGGCGTGGTCGCGGCCTATTTCCTGCTGCATCCCAGGGTGCGCGTCTGGGTGCTGGTTCTCATGCGCATTCCGCTTCCCCTGCCCGCCTTCATTCCGCTGGCTCTGTGGATTGGCCAGCAGTTCCTGATGCTGGCGCTGGGGCTCGAGGAAAACGTCTCCTGGGGCGCCCATGTCGGCGGCATAATAGCAGGCGCGATCCTGGTGGTTTTCATGCGCAGGCGAGGCGTGCCCCTGTTTGACCGCACCATTGTTGCGCCGAGGGCGGCGCAGTTCAAGAATACGTCGCAAACGGCAGGGTTGTCGCAAATCGAACGGGGCTATGACGGGGGTAGATGAGACCCTGCGTGAGAGATAGAGTATTTACGTTAACGTCAACGTAAGATATGCCTTACGTGCATGTGATAATGAAGATTGCTCCGTTGTATTTGCGGGAAAAATGCTTATCCATGTCGCCAACCTGTTTTTGGAGGTCCGCGCGGTCAACTGGCCAAAGCGGACAGGAGTTTGAGGAAAGCCGCCGATGAAAATCCTTGTCCCCGTTAAACGAGTCGTCGATTACAACGTGAAGATCCGCGTGAAAGCGGATGGTTCTGGCGTTGAGCTTGCCAATGTGAAAATGTCGATGAACCCGTTCGACGAAATCTCGGTGGAAGAGGCCCTTCGCCTGAAGGAAGCCGGCAAGGCCGAAGAGGTTGTGGTCGTCTCCATCGGCCCGGCCAAGGCGGAAGAAACGCTGCGCACCGCGCTCGCCATGGGCGCCGACCGCGCCATCCTGATCGAGACCGACGAAACGGTTGAGCCGCTCGCCGTCGCCAAGCTGCTGAAGGGTGTCGCTGAGGCTGAACAGCCCGGTCTCGTCATCGTCGGCAAGCAGGCGATCGATGACGACAGCAACCAGACAGGCCAGATGCTGGCCGCCCTTCTCGGCTGGGGCCAGGGCACGTTTGCCTCCAAGGTCGTACCGTCAGACGGCAAGGTCGCGGTCACCCGTGAAGTCGATGGCGGTTTGCAGACGATCGAACTGAAACTTCCCGCCGTCGTCACCACCGATCTTCGTCTCAATGAGCCGCGTTACGCCTCGCTGCCGAACATCATGAAGGCGAAAAAGAAGCCGCTTGACAAAAAGTCGCCGGCCGATTTCGGCGTCGACGTTTCGCCGCGCCTGAAGGTGCTGAAGACCGAAGAGCCGGCAGGCCGCAAGGCCGGCATCAAGGTTGGCTCGGTTGCCGAGCTGGTCGAAAAGCTCAAAGCCGACGGCGTCCTCTAAGGTTTCGGAAAAGGGAGATATTCTTATGGCCATTCTTCTTCTGGCAGAACACGACAACGCAACCCTTTCCGACCTGACGGCGAAGACGCTGACGGCGGCAACGCAGATTGGCGGCGACGTCCATGTGCTGGTTGCCGGCGCCAATGCCAAGGGCGCTGCCGACGCTGCCGCGAAACTCTCCGGTGTGTCCAAGGTGCTGCTTGCCGAAGACGCATCCTATGCCAACGCGCTCGCCGAGCCGCTGGCGGCGCTGGTTGTTTCGCTCAGCCCCTCCTATGACGTCATCATCGCCCCGGCGACGGCATCCGCCAAGAACGTGACGCCGCGCGTTGCGGCCCTTCTCGACGTTGCCCAGGTCTCGGAAATCATCGAAGTCGTCAGCCCTGATACTTTCAAGCGCCCGATCTATGCCGGAAACGCCATCCAGACGGTGCAGGCAACCGACGCCAAGAAGGTCATCACCGTGCGTCCGACCGCCTTTGCGGCAGCGGCAGAAGGCGGTTCGGCAGCGGTCGAAACCATCGGCGCGGCCGCAAACCCCGGCCTTTCCAGCTTCGTTTCCGATGCCCTGGCGTCGTCCGACCGTCCGGAACTGACCTCTGCGAAGATCATCATCTCGGGCGGCCGTGCGCTTGGTTCTTCCGAGAAGTTCAAGGAAGTCATCCTTCCCGTCGCCGACAAGCTCGGTGCAGCCGTTGGTGCATCGCGCGCAGCCGTCGATGCCGGTTATGCGCCGAACGACTGGCAGGTGGGCCAGACCGGTAAGGTGGTTGCCCCGCAGCTTTACATCGCCGCCGGCATTTCGGGCGCCATCCAGCATCTGGCCGGCATGAAGGACTCGAAGGTTATCGTCGCCATCAACAAGGATGAAGAAGCGCCGATCTTCCAGGTTGCGGATTACGGCCTCGTCGCCGATCTGTTCGAAGCCTTGCCGGAACTCGAAAAATCGCTGTAATTTAAGCATAAATTGGAGGCGGCGCGTTTTTTAAACGCGCCGCCTTCTCTTTTTCGGCGATATGCGTAACATCGCCGGCAATAACGCAGACAAAATCCCTGAGAGGAGACCAACCTATGACCGCCCCCTTTAAAAACATCGGTGTCATCGGAGCCGGTCAGATGGGATGCGGCATTGCACATGTCTCCGCCATCGCCGGTTACAGGGTCCATATCTACGATCTTTCCAAGGAAGGCATCGAGGCCGGTCTCGCCACGATCAACGGCAATCTCGCCCGCCAGGTCACCAACGGCAAGCTTTCGGACGACGCCCGCAAGCAGGCGCTGGCGCTGATCAGCGGATCGACTGATATCAATGATCTGGCAGCCATGGATCTCGTCATTGAGGCCGCGACGGAAAATGAAGAGATCAAGCGCAAGATTTATGCGCAGGTCTGCCCGGTCCTGAAGCCCGAAGCGCTGCTCGCCACCAATACGTCTTCGCTCTCCATCACTCGCCTTGCATCCGCCACCGATCGGCCCGAGCAGTTCATGGGCATCCACTTCATGAATCCGGTGCCGGTCATGAAGCTGGTGGAACTGGTGCGTGGCATTGCCACCAATGAAAAGACTTTCGACGCGGCCAAGGATTATGTGCGGACGCTGGAAAAGGCGATCACCGTCGCCGAGGATTTCCCAGCCTTCATCGTCAACCGCATCCTGCTGCCGATGATCAACGAGGCGATCTACACGCTTTATGAAGGCGTCGGCTCCGTCGAAGCCATCGATACCGCCATGCGGCTTGGCGCCAACCACCCGATGGGACCGCTGCAGCTTGCCGATTTCATCGGTCTCGACACCTGTTTGTCGATCATGCAGGTGCTGCATGATGGCCTCTCCGACAGCAAATACCGCCCATGCCCGTTGCTGGTCAAATATGTCGAGGCCGGCTGGCTCGGCCGCAAGTCCGGCCGCGGATTCTACGACTATCGCGGCGAGACGCCGGTCCCCACGCGCTGAGCCCGGACCAATATCGTCTCTGCCTTCGGCTAAACTCTCAGGCAATCAGCAGGTAAGTGACCGCGCCAGCGCCAGCGGCGAGGACGGATGCGGCCGTGAGCAACCCGCAATAAACGAGCGTTCCGGAAACGGCAGCGACGAATACGCGGCCTACCGCGTTGGCGGCGAGAGCGGCGAGAATTGCGCTCGCCACGATATCAGGCGAAAGATTCTGCGCGTTGGCTCGCAACGCACTGAGAACGGCGACATCGGCATCGAATATGGCCGACAAAGCCGTGAGGGCGATGAAACCACCCGTGCCGATCCAGACGAGAAGAACGGCATTCAGCGTTCGCGTTGCAGCAAAGAGCGCGGCGAAGATGGCAAGGGGCACCAAGTCGAACGGATTTTTTGCGTCGATTTCCTGTCCGGGCTGCGTGTCCTGCAGCCTTATGAGGCCGGCGCCGCTCAATCCGAGAACCAGTGCAGCGGTCAGCGTTGCCGGTGCGATGAGGGAAAACGTCGTCAGCGAGAGGGCGAGGACGATAGCGAGAACCCGAAGCAGCGATACAGCCGCGGCCAGCGCCGCCACACCCGCAAGAGGCCAGACGTTTTCGCCGCTTTTCGCCTTCTGCCCGAAGCTGGCGGTTACGGCGGTCGATGAAACCAGAGCCCCCGCCAGCCCGGTCACCAGCAGGCCGCGGGTTGAGCCGAGCAACCGCACGGCAATATAGCCGCAATAGGAAATCGTGGCGCTGAGCACGGTGAACAGCCATATTTCCCAGGGGTTGAAACCGCCCCACGGATCGATTGTCCGGTTTGGAAGGATCGACAGGCCGACGGCGGTCATCACTGCAAGCACCAGTGCGGAGCGCAGCTCGATCCATGTCAGCCGTTTCAGCAGACGGTGGAGAACTTCCCTGCCCGCAAGCAATGCCGCAAGGGCCGCGCCACCAGCAGCCGCCGCCTGATATTGCTCCGTTACCGCAAGCCCGCCGAGGGCAAAGACGCAGAGCGCCGCAACCACGCCGGTGACACTGAAATCATTGTCATGGCGCGCCTCACGCAGCTTGAACCACGAAAAACTGAATGCGAAACCCAAAAAACCCGCCGCAAAGGCGAAGGCATTGCCCTGCTCATCGGCCAAGATGCCGAAGATGCCACCGAGCAAGCCGGCAATGCCATAGGTCCTGATCCCGGCGGTACGGCTGCCCGCCGGCGCATCACGCTCCCGCCAGCCGCGCTCAAGGCCGACGAGCAGGCCGATGGCAAGGGCAAGACCAAGCCGGGGGATAAGCAACTCCATGTCGGCACCTATTCCATGGCGGAAGCAGGATCATTATACGGGGCGGACGCTGGCTTGTCTGCACCGGCCCATCCTGGACAGGCCTGTCTTGAGGGCGGTTGCGGCTCTCAACTCATGGATCCAGCCACCGGCATCATTTTCCCGTCGCGGCGGTCACCAGCGCCTTGGCATCCTCGCTGTCCCACGCCGCCGGGCCGTTCATGGCCGCGAGCAGGCAGCCATTTTCATCCAGCAGCAGGGTGGCCGGCAGGCCAAAAGCGAGGCCTTCCTTTTTCAAAACGTTGAAGACGCCCATGGAACTGTCGCGGTAGTGTTTCAGGGCGTCGATCTTGTATTCATCCATGAAGGCTTTCGGTTTTTCATCCGCGCCGACATCGATATTGACGGCAACGACCTCAAAATTCTCGCCGCCCTTTTCCTTCTCCAGCGCGTTCAGAGCCGGCATCTCTTCCCGGCAGGGCACGCACCATGTGGCCCAGAGGTTGAGAAGGACCGCCTTGCCCTTGAGGTCGGCAAGCGTCATGTCCTTAGCCTCCGGTCCCTTGAAGGACAGCGGGATGACGCGCGGCTTGTCCGCCGCCGACATGGCCGCCACCTGCCCTTTCAGAAACGGCTTCAGCGAAGCGATGCGGTTTGCCGCACCTTCACATAAACCGCCCTCGGCCACCGCTGCCCCTTGAACCGGGCTCTCAGACCCAATATGCCTGAACCAGACCGCGCCAGCACCGGCGAGCACACCGGCCACGGCAGCAATTGCAACCAATTTGGCGGAAGGAAGCCTGAACGGCCTTTTTTCTGTCATCGAATACTCCAGGGCACTTAACATGGCTGACGGCACAGATCAGAAATCCTCCAACCAGATGTGGGGCGGACGTTTCGCTTCCGGGCCATCTGCCATCATGGAAGAGATAAATGCCTCCATCGGCTTCGACAAGAAGCTTTACGCCCAGGATATCCGCGGCTCTATGGCGCATGCCGCCATGCTGGCGGAAAAAGGCATTATTTCGCAGGAAGATAAAGACAAGATCGTTCACGGCCTGAACACGATCCTGTCAGAGATTAAGGCCGGCACCTTCGAATTCTCGCGCAAGCTCGAAGATATTCACATGAACATCGAGGCGCGGCTTGCCACCCTCATCGGCACGGCGGCCGGCCGTCTGCACACCGCCCGCTCGCGCAATGATCAGGTGGCGCTCGATTTCCGCCTGTGGGTCAAGGAAGAATTGCAGAAGACGGAGAGCATGCTGACCGCGCTCATCGCCGCCTTCCTCGATCGCGCCGAAGAAAATGCCGATACGGTCATGCCCGGCTTCACCCATCTGCAGACAGCCCAGCCCGTCACCTTCGGCCATCATTGCATGGCCTATGTGGAAATGTTCGGCCGTGACCGCGCCCGCGTGCGCCACGCCATCGAGCATCTGGATGAAAGCCCGATCGGTGCTGCCGCTCTTGCCGGCACCGGCTACCCCATTGACCGCCACATGACGGCGAAGGCGCTCGGCTTCCGCGAGCCGACCCGCAATTCCATCGACACCGTCTCCGACCGCGATTTCGCGCTGGAATTCCTGTCGATCGCCTCGATCTGCGCCACGCATCTGTCGCGTCTCGCCGAAGAAATCGTTATCTGGTCGACGCCGCAATTCGGCTTCATCCGCCTGTCGGACGCTTTTTCCACCGGCTCGTCGATCATGCCGCAGAAGAAGAACCCTGACGCAGCCGAACTGGTGCGCGCCAAGACCGGCCGCATCAACGGCTCGCTGGTAGCGCTTCTGACTGTTATGAAGGGCCTGCCGCTCGCCTATTCCAAGGACATGCAGGAGGACAAGGAACAGGTTTTCGACGCCGCCGAAAGCCTGGAACTGGCGATTGCCGCCATGACCGGCATGATCCGCGACCTCGAAGTGCGCAAGGACCGCATGCGTGCGGCGGCGGGATCTGGTTATTCCACCGCCACCGATCTCGCCGACTGGCTGGTGCGCGAGGCGGGCCTGCCCTTCCGCGATGCCCACCATGTGACCGGCAATGCCGTGGCGCTGGCGGAAAAGAAGGGCTGCGATCTGGCCGATCTTTCGCTCGAGGAGCTGCAGGCAATTCATCCTGCCATCACCAGCGGCGTTTTCGACGTTCTTTCGGTCGAAGCATCGGTTGCCAGCCGCGTGAGCTTCGGCGGCACGGCCCCTTCGGAAGTGCGAAAGCAGATCGCCTGGTGGCGTGGACGCAACTGATAAATCTGCGTTACGCTGCGATCACAAGAAACAGGGTGCACAAGCGCCCTGTTTTTCGTTATCAGAGAGGCACATATTTCCTTTGGACAGGCTCATGCTTTCAAAAACCGCGCGCAAAATCATCGTTCCCATCGGCATGACGCTCGCCGTCAGCCTTGCTCTCAGCGCCTGTGGGCGAAAGGGCGATATCGATCCACCGAGCACGCCGGTCGAAATGCGCAACAAACGCAATGCCGACGGAACGGAAACGAAACCGGCAACGGCGGAACGTCCTTTCATCCTCGACAAGCTTCTCTGACGGATAAAAGCCCGTGAACCATTTTGGCTATATCGACGGCGTGTTGCACGCCGAAAACGTGCCCGTGCCTGAGATCGCCAAGGCGGTGGGCACGCCCTTCTACGTCTATTCGACCGCGACGCTGGAGCGCCACTACAAGGTGTTCTCAGGCGCTTTTGCCGATGTGGACGCCATGGTCTGTTACGCCATGAAGGCCAATTCCAATCAGGCGGTGCTGAAGACGCTGGCGAAGCTCGGCGCGGGCATCGACGTCGTCTCCGGTGGCGAATTGCGCCGCGCGCTTGCAGCCGGCGTGCCGGCAAGCCGCATCATGTTTTCCGGCGTCGGCAAGACCGTGGCGGAAATGGATTACGCGCTGGATGCCGGCATCTACTGCTTCAACATCGAATCCGAGCCGGAGCTGGAAGTCCTCAACCTGCGCGCCGTCAAGGCCGGCAAAAGGGCGCATGTCTCCTTCCGCATCAATCCTGACGTGGATGCGCGCACCCACGCCAAGATTTCCACCGGCAAGAAAGAAAACAAGTTCGGCATCTCCTATGAACGCGCCCGCGCGGTCTATGCCCATGCCGCCACTTTGCCCGGTATCGAAGTCACCGGCATAGATATGCACATCGGCAGCCAGATTACCGAATTGCAGCCTTTCGAGGATGCCTTCCGGTTGCTGCGTGAACTGGTCGAGGCGCTGCGCACCGACGGACACACGATCAGCCATGTCGACATCGGCGGCGGTCTCGGCATTCCCTACCGCGACGACAACAACCCGCCGCCGCTGCCCGATGCCTATGCGCATATCGTCAAGAATGAACTGAAAAGCCTCAACTGTAAGATCATCACCGAACCGGGACGCCTGATTGTCGGCAATGCTGGTATTCTGGTGACTGAGGTGATCTATGTGAAGGATGGCGGCGAGAAGACCTTCGTGATCGTTGACGGCGCGATGAACGACCTCATCCGCCCGACGCTTTACGAGGCCTATCACGGCATTCGCCCGGTCGCGCAGCCCGCTGTAGACGCGCCGCGTATCAAGGCCGATATCGTCGGCCCCGTCTGCGAAACCGGTGACTATCTGGCGCTGGACCGCGAGATGGCCGCACCGCAGCCGGGCGATCTCATCGCCGTCAGCTCCGCCGGCGCCTATGGCGCGGTGCAGGCCGGCACGTATAATTCGCGCCTGCTGGTGCCGGAAGTGCTGGTGAAGGGTGACAAGTTCCACGTCATCCGCCCGCGCGGCACCTATGAAGAGCTGATCGCTCTCGATTCCGTACCCGTCTGGCTCGATTGATTTCGCCTGTCGCACCGCGGACCGATCACAATCAAGCGAAGTTGCCTAAAAAATGGGGGTGAGCATCCGCTTGCCCTCGTCTTCGCCACAAAGAATGTTATCCTTGCCCCTCAGGATACAAGCAGCTCGCCGTTCCGGGAATGGCGTTTGACGTGGCCAGAACCGGGAGAACGGATTGATGACCACAACCGGAGAGGACAGGACAGGCAGAAAGCGCCCGACCGGCGCATTCGCGCAGCGGCCGGACCTTGCCCGTCTGGTTGCCGCCAAGCGCTTCTTCGCGAAAATCGTGCTGCTCTGCGAGAAAATCGCACCTAAAACCCTGTGGCCGCTCTCCATCGCCGCCGTGTTTCTGGCGCTCGCCTGGTTCGGCCTTTACCGACACATGCCGGATTTCCTACGGCTTGGCATCGTTTTTGTGCTGGTTTTCAGTTTTATCGCCACGCTTCTGCCGATCCTCAGGCTGAAATGGCCGACGGATAATGATGCGTCGCGCCTCCTAGAGGATCGGAACGGTCTCGCGCACCAGCCAGTCGGCGTGCAGGAAGACGAACCTGCCTTTGACACACCATTTTCCCGCACACTCTGGAAAGAACACCAGATTCGCATGGCGGAGCGCATCGCCGCGCTCAATGCCGGCCTGCCGAAACCCGATATCGCCCGTTATGACCGGCTGGCGCTGCGCGCCATTCCGGCACTGCTTCTGGTCACTGCTTTCGGTTTTTCCTAT
This sequence comes from Agrobacterium tumefaciens str. B6, assembly GCF_001541315.1. Taxonomy (GTDB): domain Bacteria; phylum Pseudomonadota; class Alphaproteobacteria; order Rhizobiales; family Rhizobiaceae; genus Agrobacterium; species Agrobacterium radiobacter. Next base: position 523,697 of record NZ_LMVK01000023.1, read on the forward strand.
TCCAACGGCGCGGGCACCGTTGCCGATGCTTTCCGCAGCCGGCCGGTCGTCGGTCCGCTCAATCCGGATATTCGTCTCGATGCCTGGGTCACGCCGCCCGCTTATACCGGCCGCGCACCGATTTTCCTGACCGGGCGTGACGCAACCAACCGCGACGCGGTTTCCGTGCCGCAATCCTCCAAGCTGACGATCCGCATGACCGGCGGCGATGGCGGCGAGGAGGTGACCTTCGAACCGGAAATGGCAGGCGCATTGCAGAAGCTTGCACCGGAAGCGGCGCGCGCCGACAGTGCAAGCGGCGAGGTCGCCGTTCAGGCGCCGGTGCGTTCGGCGGATCAGCCCGTCGCGCCGCGCACCTTCGCCATGGATGTCACCGAAAGCGGCATGATTACCGCCAATGGCGAGCAATGGGTCTTCAACGTCATTCCCGACCAGCCGCCCAGCATCGCCTTCGACAACATGCCGCGCCGGGCCGTCAACGGCGCGCTGGAAGTGGGCTTCACGGCCAAAGACGATTACGGCCTGAAGGAAGCCCATGCGATCATCGAGCCGCTTGGCGTAGCGGAAGGCGCAACCGCACTTTACCCGGCGCCGGAATTCAAGCTCGATCTGCCGCGGCACAACAATCGCGAAATCAAGGGCCTGACCAGCCGCAACCTGACCGAACATCCGATGGCGGGCAAGCGCGTGCGCATCACGCTGGTGGCGACCGACGGCGCCGGCCAGACCGGCCGCAGCCCCGCGCATGAAATGGTGCTGCCGGGCCGTAACTTCTCCGAACCGCTGGCGGCCTCCATCGCCGAACAGCGGCAGATTTTCTCACTGGACACGCGCCAGATGCCGAAGGCCATCGCCTATAACGAGGCGGTAGGCCTGCGCCCGGAAGAGACCATTCCCAACACCACGCATTATCTCCTGCTGCAATCGGCGCAGACCCGCATGCGGCTCGCCTATAATGAGGAGATGCTGAAGGATACGGCTGATTACCTCTGGGAAATTGCGCTCGGCATCGAGGATGGCGATCTTTCGCAGGCCGAAAAACGCCTGCGCGATGCGCAGACTGCGCTTTCGGAAGCGTTGCAGCGAAATGCCTCTGACGAAGAGGTCGCCAAGCTGATGCAGGAACTGCGGGAAGCGATGCAGCAATTCATGAACGAGCTTGCGCAGCGCATGCAGAACGCGCCGCAAGCCAACATGAACCAGCAGGCGCAAAACGTTCTGCGGCAGCGCGATCTGGAAAACATGATGAACCAGATCGAGAACCTCGCCCGCTCCGGCAACCGTGACGCAGCGCAGGAAATGCTGTCGCAGCTGCAGCGCATGATGAACAATCTGCAGGCAGGCAGGCCGCAGCGTCAGGGCCAGCAGGGGCAGCAACAGAGCAGCAAGATGCGCCAGCAGATCGACAAGCTGGGCGAAATCCTGCAGCAGCAGCAGAAGCTGATGGACGAGACCTTCAAGCTCGATCAGGCGCTGCGCGACCGCATGCAGCGCGGCGACCCGCAGCAGGGCGGCGAAAGCCAAGACGAGCAGCAGATGGGTGAAAACGGCCAGCAGCCTCAAGAGGGTCAGCAGGGCCAACAGGGCGAAAATGGCCAGCAGGGTGGGCAGCAGCAGTCTGACCAGATGACTGCGGAACAATTGCGCGAAGCGCTGAAAAACCTGCGGGCGCAGCAGGATGCACTCGGCAAGCAGCTCGGCGAATTGCAGCAGGGTCTTCGTGATCTCGGCATGGAACCGGGCGAAAACTTCGGCAAGGCGCAGCAGGAAATGCAGGGCGCCGGCGAGGCACTGGGCAAGGGCCAGGGCGAACAGGCTGTCGAAGGCCAGGGCAATGCGCTGAACGCGCTGCGACAGGGCGCGCAGGACATGATGGGCCAGATCATGCAGGCCATGCGCCAGCAGGGTCAGCAGCCCGGGCAAGGTCAGGAAGGCATGGCCGGACAGGGCGGCCAGAACGGTCGCGACCCGCTCGGCCGTCCGCGCAGCACCACCGGCCCGGATTTCGGCGATCAGGTGAAGGTGCCTGACGAGATCGACGTTCAGCGTGCCCGCGAAATCCTCGAGGCTATCCGTGAAAAGCTCGGCAACAACCCGCCGGGGGAAATCGAGCGGCGTTATCTGGAGCGGTTGCTGGATATCAAGTGAGGCGCATGCCCGATTTACTCAGTGCGCTCCAGTACAGCCAGTTTTAAAGAGTAAAGTTTCTCGGTCATGCCGGACTTGATCCGGCATCCAGCAGACGCGCGTCTGCGCGGCGAGACGACTCTTTTCAGCCCAAGTCCTTGGGCTGGCTGGATCCCGGCTCAAGGCCGGGATGACGGAAGTGGAATCGGAAAGACCATCGGGTAAGTCTGGTCAACAAAAAAGGCGGCCGACGGCCGCCCTTTTCAAATTTCTATAACCTTCGCTCACGCCGCGAGCGCACGGGCGACAGCCTTGCGGATATCGGGAAGCGCGAAGGGTTTGGAAACCACATCGACAATCTTTTCGGCCAGATCATCAGCGCGTTCGCGCTGTTCGGCATAACCGGTCATCAACAAAATGCGCATGGCTGGGAAGCTTTCGGCGGCGCGGTGCGCCAGCTCGATGCCATCCATGACCGGCATGCGGATATCCGAAAGAAGAAGATCGAAACTGGTTTCCTGGAGCTTCTCCAGCCCCTGCTCGCCGTCTGCCGCCTCATGGGTCTCGTGACCGTCGAGACGCAGGGCGCGGGCGACAAAAGCCCGCAATGCATCCTCATCTTCGGTAATCAGAATCTTCGCCATCAATCATTGCTCCTGGGCATCATTTCCAGCCGTGAGCAACATCGCAGGCTCCTCTTTTCAAGAGGTAAACACCCAGGCTTTGGCTGGGTGAATGGTTAATGAGGCGTCTCCGCCCTGTGCCGTTCCGGCACGGGAGAAGTAGTCAGGCGTCGCCGGTCACGACGCCGACGAAAGGCAGTTCGCGGAAGGCATAGGCCACGTCCATGCCGTAACCCACGACGAAATAATCTGGACATTCGAAACCGACATAATCGGCCTCCAGATCTTCCTTGCGCTTCACCTTCTTGTCGAGCAGCACGGCGATGGTGACGTGGCGCGCGCCGCGCTCATAGAGCAGTTCCTTGGCGAAACGCAGCGTGCGGCCGGATTCCAGAATATCGTCGATCAGGAGCACATCGCGATCCTTCACATCGCTGTCGATATCCTTGACGATCCTGACGCCTTGCGAAACCGTGCCGGTGCCATAGCTCGACAGCGTGATGAATTCGACTTCGGGCGCAAGGCCGCTGTCATGCAGCGCGCGGATAAGATCGGCCGCGAAAATGAACGATCCCTTGAGCACGGCAATGACCAGCAAATCCTTGGTCGGGCCGCTGGCAATGTGCTTGGCCATGTCGCGATTGCGCTCGGCGATCTGCTCGGCGGTATAAAGCGGCTCGATATTTTTTCCACGGACGACGGGCATTCTTACTCCTGTGCTGCGCCTTGCCGATTTTACCTTTCAGTAAAAATAGAAGACAGGCGTTAGCACAGTCAGCGTTCGGACGCACCCGCCTCGACGAAGGAAAGCTTGATCTCTGGCGTTTTTCCACCGGGATGGCGCAGTTTTGCCGAAAAACCGTGACTGAAACCGGGCTGCATCTCTTTCACCGGCGGTTCGATGACCATGCTGGCCACCAGCTGCCCCTTGGCGGCGAAGAGATCGGCGCGAAGGGCCGGCACCTCTTCCAGATTGCCGCCATTGTTTTCCACGATGCCGTTGATGAGCAGAATATCCATGCCGCCCGCTTCCTGCGGGGTCACGGTAACATGGGAAATGGCGAGCGGGCTGACCGGGGCCGCGGCGGCCGTCTTTTCCGGTACTACGACCGAGAGACCACCCGAGCATACGAAGACAAAAATAGCGAGGCCGGCCACCAGTGCCGAATAGGCATCCGCCGAAAGGCGCGACAATCTGCGATCCACCCGGCCGATGAAGGCGAGGCCCAGCATGGGGAGGGTAATGGGCGGCTTTACCGCCTGCCGGCGCGCTGCGCCACGATTGTCATTTCCGGGCTGGCGCGCACGGTTTTCCTTGATGGTGACAAATTCAGCGTCTACCACGTCGCGGTCGGGATTTGCCGCCCGCGCCGAACGGCGCACCGGCGTTTCCGGCATCAGGAGGTCAAAATCGAATGCCGCTTGCCGGCGAGATGAACGGAACATAGCCATAGAATTCCCCGGTCAGGTTTTCCGGCCCGCAAAACTGGGCATTGCAACGAATCCTGCCAAGTTTTAAATTTAATTGGTTAATGCTTCGCAAAAACGGCTCGCACGGGTCACCGGATCCGGGTTAACCCCCGACACCGAACCCAACGCGCCAGCGGCTTGCGAACCACCACGAAACGAAGAGACTGGAAGTCCGTTGATCCATTTCGAAAATGTCGGGTTGCGTTACGGCATGGGACCCGAGATCCTGAGGGATATGACCTTCGACATTCCCAAGGGGTCATTCCAGTTTCTGACCGGCCCGTCGGGCGCAGGCAAGACGACGCTTCTGCGCCTGCTTTTGATGTCGCTGCAGCCGACGCGCGGCAATATCCGCATGTTCAACCGCGATGTATCACGCATCCCGCGCAGCGAGCTGCCGATGCTGCGCCGCCGTGTCGGCATCGTGTTTCAGGATTTCCGGCTGCTGGATCATCTGACGACCTATGAGAATGTCGCCCTGCCGCTGCGTGTGCGCGGCAAGGAAGAGAGTGCCTATCGCAACGACGTGATCGAGCTTCTGAAATGGGTCGGGCTCGGCGAGCGCATCAATGTGCTGCCGGCCATTCTTTCCGGCGGGGAAAAGCAGCGCGCCGCCATTGCCCGCGCGCTGATGGACCAGCCGGAAATATTGCTGGCCGACGAACCGACCGGCAACGTCGATCCGCCCATGGCCAAACGCCTGCTCAACCTCTTCCTGGAGCTCAACCGGCTGGGCACGGCCGTCGTCATCGCCACCCATGATTTTGGCCTGATGGACCAGATCGATGCGCGCCGGATGATCCTCACCGAAGGGCGGCTCGATATCTATGAATGAGATCAACCGCAAACAGCTGAAACCGGAAGCCGCGCAGCCGAAGCGCCCGCCCATGCGCATCCGCCCCATGGCGCCCATCCTGCCGCCCTCCAACATTCAGGGCAATGCGCTGATGGTGGTGATCGCCATCATGGCCTTCCTTGCCTGTCTGACGCTCGGCGCGGTCTCCATGGTGCGCGCCACCGCCGCCACCTGGCAGAGCCAGATTTCCCGCGAGATTACCATTCAGATCAAGCCTGAGGACGGGCTGGACATGAATGCGGCGCTGAACAAGGCGCGTAATCTGGCGCTCACCTTTGTCGGCACGCGGGATGGCACGATCCTCGACGATGCGGCGACATCGCGCCTGCTGGAACCATGGCTCGGCAGCGGTCTCGACCTTTCCGAACTTCCCATTCCGCGTCTCGTCGTCATCACCATCGATGAAAGCAATCCGCCCGATTTCCAGGCCATGCGGGATATGTTGAAAGCGGAAATCCCGCAGGCTTTTCTCGATGATCACCGCACCTGGGTCGACAGGCTGGTCTCCATGGCCAGAACCACCGTCATGATCGGCGTCGGCGTCCTCATCCTCGTTTTCACGGCCATGGTGCTGACGGTGGTGTTCGCCACGCGCGGCGCGCTTTCCGGCAACCGGCATATTGTCGAGGTGCTGCATTTCGTCGGTGCCGAAAGCAGCTTCGTGGCGCGCGAATTCCAGAAGCACTTCCTGAAGATCAGCCTCAAGGGGGCAGCGACAGGCAGCGCACTGGCAGCCGCCGTGTTCCTGGTCGCCGGCTTCTGGCAATCGAGCACGGTCGCCACACCGCAAAGCGATCAGGCAAGCGCGCTTTTTGGCTCGTTTTCGGTCGGACTCGGCGGTTATCTCGGCATCGCCATGACGATGATCATCATCGCGCTTCTCACCACCATCACGGCGCGCATGACCGTTATCCGCACCATCGATGATATTGACCGCGTCCGCTCCGATCCATCGAAAAGTGACGGCCTCGCGTCGTGAGGATACCACCGGACTCCTGCGGTAAAACTGAAACGTCACAGGCCGGATGTAACCTGCAGACGGTGGACAAAAATGCCTGTTCCTTGCCTTAATCGGCGAGTATTCAGGAGGAATGTTTGTGAGTCGGATGGACCAGGATCAGACGACGGCGCGGCCGGCCAGAAAGGGCCTGTTGTCGCGGCGTGGTCCTTTGCGCCGTTTTATTCGCGGCTTCATCCTGCTCTGCGTCGTTCTTCTTGGTGTTTTTTCAGGCGGCTTCCTGTGGTTTGCCGATTCCGTCGCCTCCATGCGCCCGCCGGAAGGGGCGAGAGGCGACGCCATCATTGTGCTCACCGGCGGCTATCAGCGTATCGAACAGGCGGTCGGCCTGCTCAGGGACGGCGTGGGCAAGCGGCTTTTGATATCAGGCGTCAACCCCGCCACCACCCGCTCGCAGATTCGCAAGATGACTCAAGGGTCATCCGACATGTTCTCCTGCTGTGTGGATATGGGCTACAAGGCCATCGACACGATCGGCAACGCCAATGAGGCGGCAAGCTGGATACGTGACCACAACTATTCCTCCATCGTCGTCGTCACCAATAATTATCATATGCATCGCAGCCTGCATGAATTGCGCAGCGCCAGCCCGCAGACGGAATTCATCGCCTATCCCGTCATCAGCGCCGATCTCGCCCGCACCAACTGGTTCGTGGAGCCGGATGTGGTGAGAACCATGCTCTACGAATATCTGAAGTTCGTGGCTGCGGCCGGGCGCGACCTCACCGGCTTCGGCAAGGGCGACGGGCTGCGCAAGGCAGCCGCCGACCACTCCACCCCGAAGGTGGCGACCGCTTCGCCCTGACCCGCGAGAACACCCTTGCTGCGGCCCCTTGTTTTCGTGTAGGCGTCTGGCATCGGCATCCGGCATCGAGGCGCTCAAAGTTTCGGAACGGCTGCATCCCGGGAAGGCTGTTGATGCTCAAGCTGCGCTCTTTTCTTTTCAATACGCTGTTTTATCTCAACCTGATTGTCCGCATGATTGTGCTGACGCCGATCTATTTCATCCTGCCCCGCAAGATCGCATTCGAAATTCCCAAGAATTGGGCGCGGTCCAACCATTGGCTGATGAAAACCATCGTCGGCACCACCTTCGAGATCGAGGGGCTGGAGAACATTCCCGAGACCGGCTGCATCTTTGCGCCGAAGCACCAGTCCTTCTGGGATACCTATGCGCTGCTACCCAATCTGCCGGACCCCGTTTACATTCTGAAGCGGGAGTTGATGTGGATTCCGCTGTTCGGCTGGTATGTGATGAAACAGCGCATGATACCGGTCAACCGCGCCGCACGCGGCAAGGTGATGCTGAAGGTCATGGAGCGGGCGAAAGAGGAAATGGCCGCCGGCCGCGAACTCATCATCTATCCCGAAGGCACGCGCCGCCCGCCGGGCGCCGAGCCCGAATATCGTTACGGCATCGCAAGGCTTTACCGCGATTTGCAGGTGCCGGTCATTCCCGTTGCCATGCATCCCGGCCTGTTCTGGCCGCGCCGTTCAACGATGCGCTATCCCGGCCATTTCAAGGTGCGCATCCTGCCGGCCATCGAGCCGGGGCTGGACCCCGATGTGTTCTTCAAGCGTCTGATCGATGTGACGGAAAAGGCGAGCGACGAATTGCTGCTGGAAACCGTGCGCAACAATCCCCACCTGCCGCTGCCGCCGACTGCCGTAAAGCGGATCGCCGAACTTCAGGGCAAGGAAACCACGGCCGGCTGAGCGGCGAGCGTGCCGACATTTTTGGCAATGCTTTCCAGCAGTGAGTCGCGAATGCCCATCTCCTGCAGATGCTGCACGGTGTTGAAGACATAACCCGTATTCGGCCCGGCCCGGCCCGTTGCCGCCGCGACGAGGGTCGCCGATTCGGCAACGCCGAGACCGCCGATATATTGCTCATGCGCGGGGTCGGCCACATAGGTCACGGCGCTGCCGCGCCTGCCATCTGACAGTGCGATGGAAACCATCCGCTCCTTGTAGACATTGGTCACCAGTTCGCGCTCGCGCAGATAGACCATCACGGGGTCGCGGTCCTGTCCGCGCACGCGGAAGGCGACGCCGAGGCAGGAGCCGCCGCGCTCCAGACCGAGAACGAGACCGGGCTTTTCTTCCGTACCTCTGTAGAAGTTGGAACTGATGCAGAGCGAGCGCCGATAACCGTGCAGCCGCGCCTGCTGCCTCTCCTCGAAGGCAAAGCCGGGGTTCCACATCAACGAACCGTAGCCAAAGACCCAAAAATCGTCCATATCCCAAGCCAAATCAAAATTCCCTGAAGTCTGTTCATCGGAGATCAATATGGCAGCGTCAAGCCAATCCGGCACGGCCAAAAAATTCCTCTGGCTCGCCATCGCCATTGTGGTGGTCATCGGACTTTACACTGCCGGGTGGTTTTATGCCGCCGACAGGCTGAAACAGACGGTGCTGAACGTCATTTCTCCTTCGCAGGCCCGCAGCGTCAGCGGGGAATGCGGCGATATCGCCTTCAAGGGTTATCCCTTCCGCATCGGCCTCTTCTGCTCGAAGGTGACGGTGGATGACAGCCAGAACGGCGTTTCCGCTTCCTTCGGCGAACTTCGCTCGGCGGCGCAGGTCTATAATCCCGGCCATATCGTCTGGGAACTCGATTCGCCCGCGGAAATCCGTTCCGCCCACGGCCTGACGATTTCGGCTGCCTGGAAGAACATGCAGTCCAGCATCGTCACGAAACTGAAGGGCATTGACCGCAGCTCGCTCGTCATCGACGGACTGAAGGCGCAGGCGGTTTCCTCGGTCACCGGCCAGACCATCGATTTTGATGCCGTCAAGACGGAAATGCATCTGCGCCAGAACGGGGCCGATCTCGACGGCGCAATCACGCTCACCGATTCGGCGACCGTCATCAAGGACTGGCCGCAGGTTCTTCCCCGCCTCGATGCCATCGTTGATGTCACGCTCGCGGGCAAGGCAGGCATGGTGGATGGCAGCGACAAGTCGGGTCTCTATGGCGCAAGCGGCGAGCTTCGCCGCCTGGTGGCCGATATTGGCGAGGGCCGCACCATGCGCATCAGCGGCCCCTTCTCTTTCGACAATGAGGGCTATCTCTCCGGCCAGTTCAAGCTTGAGATCGAAAAGCTCGGCTCATGGTCTGATAATGCCAAGCAGGCCTTTCCGCAGCTGCAATCCACCATCGATACGGCCCGCAAGCTGCTCGGCGCGCTCGCCGGAGGTGGTGACCGGGCGTCCGTCGATCTCGTGGTGGACCGCGGCCGCGCCACGGTCAGCGGCTTTATCCCGCTTGGAAAGATTCCGCCGATCTGAGGGATTGATTTATACTCGACGTCATCCTCGGGCTTGACCCGAGGATCCATGCGCGTCGGATCGTGGATCCTCGGGTCAAGCCCGAGGATGACGACGGGGAGGCTTTGGCACTTTGCCGGCGGGCGTTATGGGCCGGATCAAATCCCACCACGACTATAAGCGAAATGCGCCTTACTTCTTCTGATCCAGCGCATGACGCCCGAAGTCCGGCGCATCGACATCCTGACCGGCCTGCACGATAGAGCGGCGGATGGCGCGAGTGCGGGAAAACAACTCGAACAGCTTGTCGCCCTCTCCCCAGCGGATCGCCCTTTGCAGGGAGGCGAGGTCTTCGGAAAACCGCGCCAGCATTTCAAGGATGGCATCCTTGTTGTGCAGGCAGACATCGCGCCACATGGTGGGATCGGAGGCGGCCAGACGGGTGAAGTCACGGAAACCAGAGGCGGAATATTTGATGACTTCCGATTCGGTCACCGTCTCCAGATCATCCGCCGTGCCGACGATATTGTAAGCGATGATGTGCGGCAGATGCGAAACGATCGCCAGAACCTTGTCATGGTGTTCGGCATCCATTTCATCGACACGGGAGCCGAGCGCGCGCCAGAAATCCTTGAGCTTTTCCAGCGCCGCCGCATCCGTGCCCGGCAGCGGCGTGAAGATGCACCAGCGGTCGCGGAAGAGACCGGAAAAACCGGCATCCGGGCCGGATTTTTCCGTACCCGCCAGCGGGTGGCCGGGAATGAAATGCACGTTATCAGGCATATGCGGAGCCATCTGCGCGATAACCGAGGCCTTGGTGGAGCCGACATCGGTAACGATAGCGCCCGGTTTCAGATGCGGCGCGATCTGCTGCGCCACGCTTTCCGATGCACCAACAGGCACCGAGACGATGACGAGATCGGCATCCTTGACCGCCTCCGCCCCCGAAACGGTGTAATCCGTGCCGAGCTCCAGTTCTTCCGCCCGTTTCAGCGTCTCTTCGCTGCGGGTGGAAATCGTCACATGGCGGGCAAGACCCAGTTCCCTGAGATCGCGGGCAATCGACGAGCCGATCAGGCCGATGCCAATCAGCGCGATGCGTTCAAACATGATCTCAGCCATCACGCCTGCCCCATGAACTCGGTAAGAGCAGCGATGACGCCGAGATTGGCCTCTTCAGAACCGACGGTCATTCTCAGCGCATTCGGGAAGCCGTAACCGCGCACCGCACGCAGAATATAACCGCGGCGGCTCAGGAACTCGTCGGCATCCGTTGCCCGCTTGCCGTCCTGATCCGGGAAATGGATGAGGATGAAGTTGGTGACGGATGGTGTGACGGTGAGACCAAGGCCGGTAAAGGCCGTGACCAGCTTTTCCATCCAAAGCGCGTTATGCGCCACGGCCTTTTCTACGAAGGCCTGATCGCGGATCGCAGCGGCACCGGCAGCAATGGCCGGCGCGCTCATGTTGAATGGGCCGCGCACGCGGTTCAGCGCATCGATGATGGCGGCGGGACCATACATCCAGCCGACGCGCAGGGCGGCGAGACCATAGACCTTCGAGAAGGTGCGGGTCATCACCACGTTGCGGTTGCCGGATACCAGCTCAAGCCCGGCCTCGTAGTCATTCTTGCGAACATATTCGGCGTAAGCCGCATCCAGCACCAGCACAACATGTTTTGGCAGGCTGGCCTGCAGGCGGCGGATTTCCGCAACGGGAACATAGGTGCCAGTGGGATTGCCGGGATTGGCGACGAAAACCATCTTCGTCTTCGGCGTCACGGCGGCGAGGATCGCATCCACGTCCACCGCGCAGTCCTTTTCCTTCACCGTCACCGGGGTCGCGCCCGCGCCCATGATCTGGATCTTGTAGACGAGGAAACCATGTTCGGTGATGATCGCCTCATCGCCCGCGCCTAGATAGACGTGGCAAAGCATGCCGAGCAGCTCGTCCGAACCGTTGCCGCACATGATATTCGCAATGTTGAGACCATGCACGTCGGCAATCGCCTGGCGCAGCGCAATCGCCTGTCCGTCCGGATAGATTTCCAGATGGCTGGCCGCGGTGCCGAAGGCCTCTATGGCTTTCGGGCTGGGCCCAAGCGGCGTTTCATTGGAGGAGAGCTTATAAACCTTCGCAACACCGTCCACATGTTCCTTGCCGGGAACATAAGCAGCGATATCCAGAATACCCGGACGCGGAACAGGTTGGCTAAGCTCTGCACTCATTTGATCGACCTTTGGAAAAACGCCGGAGAACCCGGCAAAAGCAATGCCGGAGGCATTAGACCGGAATGTGCGTTTTGTCGAGGGTTAGTGCGGCTTTCCTTGCTGCACGGCGGCGCGGGTGGTGGGCACCCCCTGCGGCGCCAGAACCGGCACGAAAACCCGGCGCGAGGCGCGCTGCGTGACGGGCAATCCCTGATAGAGGCGTTTTTGCGCTTCCACCACGATGACACCGGAAAATAGCGGCCACAGCCGGCGACCGGTATGCTCGAGATAACGACGGAATTTCAGCACCGGCCGGCTTGTGGTCGGCGGGAAGAACAGCGCCTCGGCGGAGGCGCCCGGTGTGAAATTGGTTTCTCGCAAAAGAGCCGTCAGCTGCCCGCGCGAATAGGGCCTTCCGGAACCGAAGGGCGTATGTTCCATGCGCGCCCAGACGCCGCGGCGGTTCGGCCCCACGAGGACGGGGCGGCCACCCGGCGCCAGCACCCGCCACAGTTCCTTGAGGCTTTCGCGCGGATTTTCGGCAAATTCCAGCGCATGCACCATCAGGACACGGTCTATCGACGAATCAGGCAGCGGCAGTTCCTCATCGAACACCAGCGCGGTGGAAGAAAGCTCGCCCGCCGGCCAGTTCACCGCCCCCTGCCCCGCCGGCATGAAGGCGAAGGTGCGCTCCGTATCGTGGCGGAACCGCTCCAGAAACGGCACGGCATAACCCAGCCCAACCAGCCGCTCTTCCGGCAAAGGCGGCCACAGCGTCGAAAGCGCCATGGTGATCGCCTGCTCGGCCGAACGGCCAAGCGGAGAATGATAGAATTCGCGCAGATCGACGATATCGGTATTCATGGCGAGAATGTAGCATCAGGCGGTTGGACTTCAAGGCGTCTGCCCTTACATTGAAGGTCAGGCGGGCGAATGCGCCGGTTTTGGCCGGCAAATGGAGAGGATAAGATGAAACCTTTGGAAATAGACGTCTTTCTTTGCCGCAGCGACAATTTCGGGGTTCTCCTGCATGACCCCGAAAGCGGAGCGACCGCCGCCATCGACGCCCCGGAAGAAGGCCCTATCCTGCATGCTCTCGACGGCCACGGCTGGAAGCTCACCCATATTTTCACCACCCATCATCATCAGGACCACGTGGAAGCCAATCTGGCGCTGAAGGACAAGTTTCAGTGCGAAATTCACGGTCCCTATGATGAGGCTGTTGCAATACCCGGGCTCGACCGCTCGCAGGCCGATGGCGACGAATTCGAATTCGCCGGTCGCCGCGTTCAGATCATCGCCACACCCGGTCATACGGCGGGACATATCTGTTATTATATGCCGGATGACGGGCTGCTGTTTGCCGCCGATACGCTGTTCGCCATGGGCTGCGGTCGCCTGTTCGAACGCCCGGCGGCGGATATGTGGCACTCCTTCCAGAAACTCATTGCCCTGCCGGATGAGACCAAGGTCTATTTCGGCCATGAATATACGCTGACGAATGCCCGTTTCGCCTTGACCGTCGATCCCGACAATACCGTGCTGCGCGACCGCGCGGAGCAGGTGGAAAAGGCGCGGCAGGCGAATGAATTCACCATTCCCACCAGCATCGGGCTCGAAAAACAGACCAATCCCTATATGCGGGTGGCCGATCCCGGCATCCGCAAATATCTTGGCCTGGAAAGCGCCACCGATGCCGACGTCTTCGCGGAAATCCGCACGCGCAAGGACAATTTCTGATGGCAACCGATATATCGGCGCAGGCGATCATTCGTGAACTGGGGCTGGAGCCACATCCCGAGGGCGGTTTTTACCACCAGACTTTCCGTGACAAGGCCGGCGGCGAGCGCGGCCATTCCACGGCGATCTATTATCTCCTGGAAAAAGGCGAGCGCTCGCACTGGCATCGGGTCACCGATGCGGTCGAGGTCTGGCACTATTATGCCGGCGCGCCGATCGCGCTGCATCTTTCCCAGGACGGCCGGGAGGTGCAGACCTTCACGCTCGGCCCCGCCATTCTGGAAGGCGAGCGCCCGCAGGTGATCGTTCCCGCCAACTGCTGGCAATCGGCCGAAAGCCTCGGCGATTTCACCCTCGTCGGCTGCACCGTCTCGCCAGGCTTTGCCTTTTCGAGCTTTGTTATGGCCGAACCCGGCTGGTCGCCGGGCGATGCCCCGTAATTCTCAGCGCAATGCCGGCGGAATGAGCGGATGCCACTTGTTTCTTCTCCCCGGCGGGGAGAAGAACCGAACCGCACCGCCGTGTCACTTACCCCGCCATGCGCCAGCAATCAGCCGCCGTATTTCGTAGCGGTAATGTAGACCTGTCCCCCCCGCGTCGGAATGATGGCGTAGACCGGCGCATAGACACCCATGTTGTTGGATTTCGCAAACCAGATCTCCATCGAAATGGATTTCAGATATTCGATATCCTTGCGCCCCTGCCGATAGCCCGACTTCGGCACATAACGCGCCTTGCAGACGATGGCGTCGCCATTAAAACCATTGGTCTTGAACGGCTTGGTGCCGCTGGAGCTCAAAACGAGATCCAGCCGCGATTCGCCGTCATAGATCGGCAGGCGAGTCGGGCAGATGCGGCCGCCCGCGGGAATGATGAGACCGGAAATCGGATCGAGAACCGAGCGCAGATCGCGGTCCTTCACGTCAACCCAGTTGTCCGGCCGCGCCTTAGGCTCGGGTTTCACTGTCGTCGATGTGACGTTGCCGTTGCGATAGACGACGTCATAGGTGCGCACCCGCTTGCCGTCCTTGTAGACCAGCGAATATTCATTGGCCTGCAGCCGGTGGCCGCGCTTGGCGCCGGAAACCGTCGTTTTGCCGGAAATATCCTTGAGGATGCTGGCAAGGCCGGCGGCGCTGAAGGAACCGGAGATCGAATAATTCGGCCCATCCATGCGAGTCGAAAAACTTGCCCGCGCAATCGGCAAAATGCCGAGATTGATGCTGTATTCGCTTGTGTGGCGCGCTTCGGCGGCGAGCGAGGGGGAGACACCCGCAAGCGCCATGGTAGCGGCCATGAAAATGCTTTTTCCTCTGGCAATCATTTCGATATCACCTTAAAAGAGGCGCGGAAGCGGCCTTATCGGGCGATCATATACGCTGACTTGTGGCAATAAAAAAGCGGACGACGGTTGAAAACGCCGGAATTTCCTTTGATTTGCTCGCGGGCGGCTTGACTGTTAAGTCCCGTCTGACTATAGAACCGCAACTTTCCAATCATGGCCAGTTGGATTGCCACCCCGGTTTTGCCGGTGGCGAGCCAGTGGTGAAACAGACGAAACGAAATAGGTGTACCCATGTCCCGTGTATGCGAATTGACCGGCAAGGGCGTCCAGACGGGCAACAACGTCAGCCACGCCAACAACAAGACCAAGCGCCGGTTCCTTCCGAACCTCTGCCAGGTCACGTTGATCTCCGATGCTCTCGGCCAGCGCTTCCGCCTGCGTGTTTCCGCAGCCGCTCTGCGCTCCGTTGAACACCGTGGCGGCCTCGATGCCTTCCTTCTGAAGTCCGGCGAAAACGAACTGAGCATGCGCGCTCGTCTCCTGCGCCGCCAGATCGCCAAGAAGACTGCTGAAGCTGCTTAATAGCGGTTTCGATATCATCTGATATTCAGAGGGCTTGAATGGCTTTTGCCGCTCAAGCCTTTTGTTTGTTTTAGATTTTCGTTGCATCGAGTTTTGCGGAAACCGTTTGAGACGTTTCGCGCCGATGCTTGGCTCCAACTGGTGGCATCACCCAGGATAAAAAAATGCCCTATCTGCGCTATACGCTTATCTATGTTCTGCTGATGACGCTCGTCGTCGTGGCTTCCAATATTCTGGTGCAATACCCGCTTTCCGGCTCGTTGTTCGGCGTCAATCTCGGCGACCTTCTGACCTGGGGCGCCTTTACCTATCCGATCGCGTTCCTTGTTACCGATCTGACCAACCGCCAGTTCGGTCCGTCCATCGCGCGTCGTGTCGTGCTTGCGGGCTTCGTCGTCGGCGTCACGCTGTCCTTCTGGACATCCATCCCGCGCATCGCTGTTGCTTCCGGCACCGCCTATCTCATCGGCCAACTGCTGGATATTTCCGTGTTCAACCGCCTGCGCCGCCAGCGCTGGTGGCATGCGCCGCTGGCCGGCTCCATGCTTGGCTCGGTGCTGGATACGGCTCTGTTCTTCTCAATCGCCTTTGCCGCGAGCTTCTCCTTTGTCGGCCCCAATGATGCCTTCGCCATCGAAAACGCGCCGCTGCTCGGCATCTTCGCTCTGGAAGCCCCCCGGTGGATTTCCTGGGCGCTGGGCGATCTTTCGGTGAAGGTCCTTGTCGGCCTCGTCATGCTGCTGCCTTATGGCGCGCTGATGAACACGCTGAAGCCCATGCCAGGCACCGCCAAACCGAGCTGATACTTTCCGTCAGCGAGATTTGAGGCCGGGGGATGCATGATCAGATCACGCTTGCAAACCCACGGGTGGCGTTGCAATCTGCCGTCCGTGGCAAAGCTCGGAGGCGGATCGGCATGCAGATCAAGGACGTTATCGACATTGTGGATGCGACGAGCGCCACGCTTTCGGGCTCCAGCTTCGATAACGTCAATCTGTCGGGGACGGTCTTCAACAATGTCAATCTGGCCGGCACACGCTTCAATGACATCAACTTTTCCGGTGCGTCGTTTACGGACAGCAACATGTCCGGCTGGTCGATCGATGACGTCAATTTTACCGGACTGAAGCTGAGCAACACGAACCTCTCCGGCGCGCAGATAACCGCGTGCCGAATGACCGGCATGAAGATCGACGGCATTCCGGTCGAGGATCTCCTGGCTGCCTACAAGGCGGCACAGGAGCAGGCCTGATATTCACTCCACCAGCTTGAATTCCAGCATCAGATTGCGCTGGAGAAACGAGTGGTTGTCATCGGAAACGATGATGAGGCGCGTGGAACCGTCCGGCCCCTTCACCACATCCATGCCTTCCATATTGTCGATCTGGTAGGCCATGCCCGCTTCCATGAGGATTTCGCCATCCACCACCGCGCCCGGCCGGATATCCGCCCCGCGGATGCGGCGGATGCGCATGCCCACACCTTCGGCGAAGTTGAAGCGCCGCTCGAGAAGCAGCAGATCGCCGTTTGGCAGGAAAGCGCCATCAGTCACGTCGAATGAGGGGTGATGGGTAACGGCAAATGTGCCCTTGAGCGGGCCTTCCAATATGGCGGCAAGAAGATTGCCGTCGGTATCGATGCTCTTTTCGGCCACCACGACGAGAGCGCCGGCGAGCGGCGAATCGGCCGGCGATACAGCAAGCGCCTCCATGCCGCCATTATGGCGCAACTCGTTATTGGGGATGAGATGCGGCAGGCGGTCGAGCGGTTTCGAGGTGGCGAAGCCTGGATCGGGATAGATATCGATCCTGTGACGTTGCTCGTAACTGACCAAAACCTTGCCGTCGCGCAGCGCCAGCCCTTCGGCATCCATCTCCATCTTGCGCGGCGGTTCGCGGCCGCTCATGTCCAGCATGGGGGTGATACGGACTTCAGCAAGGCCAGACAGCGCCCCGACAGCGTCACGCGTGACTCTGCCCGTCAGCCAATGGCCGGTATCCAGCACCGCAATGAAATCCTCCCCGTTTGGGCGGAAGCGGATGGAGGATATGGCCCCGAACAGTTTTTCCGGCGCGCTCATTACCATGCCGCCGACAAATTCCAGCTTGCCGAAACGTTTCTCGCTGGTGCCGACTTCGAAAGAAGACAGAAGACGCGCACTCACCGGCACATCGATGGTCGAAGCGCCGATGGAAACCGGGAACAGCGATGCGGCCGCCAGAATGGCGGCCATTGAGAGCGTTTTACAGGCGGAGAAAACCCGGCCCCGCTTATCCCGCACGGCGAACCCTGCGGGACGAACCGGAAGCGTTGCTCGTATCCTCGAAGAGCGCTGCGAGCTGCTCGGTCATCGCGCCCGCCAGTTCGTCGGCATCCACGATGGTCACGGCGCGACGATAATAACGTGTCACGTCATGGCCGATACCGATTGCCAGCAGTTCCACCGGCGACCGTGTCTCGATCTGCTCGATGACGGCGCGCAGGTGCCGTTCCAGATAGTTGCCCGGATTGACCGACAGGGTCGAATCGTCCACCGGCGCACCGTCCGAGATCATCATCATGATCTTGCGCTGCTCGGGGCGACCGATCAGACGGTTATGCGCCCACATCAACGCCTCACCGTCGATGTTTTCCTTCAGCAGGCCTTCGCGCATCATCAGGCCGAGATTGCGTCGCGCGCGCCGCCACGGGGCATCCGCCGATTTGTAGATGATGTGCCGCAGATCATTGAGACGGCCGGGCGAAGCCGGCTTGCCGCTGGCCAGCCATTGCTCACGCGATTGCCCGCCCTTCCACGCCTTGGTGGTGAAGCCCAGAATTTCCACCTTCACGCCCGAGCGCTCCAGCGTGCGCGCCAGAATATCCGCGCAGGTGGCCGCAACAGTGATGGGCCGGCCGCGCATCGAACCGGAATTGTCGATGACGAGCGACACGACGGTATCGCGGAACTTGGTGTCGCGTTCCTTCTTGAAGGAGAGCGGCTGCATGGGATCGATGATGAGCCTGACGAGGCGAGCCGGATCGAGATAACCCTCTTCCAGATCGAAATCCCACGAACGGTTCTGCTGCGCCATCAGGCGGCGCTGCAGCCGGTTCGCTAAGCGCCCGACCGCACCCTGAAGATGGGCGAGCTGCTTGTCGAGGAAGGCGCGCAGACGATCAAGCTCGGCCTCGTCACACAATTCCTCGGCGTGGATTTCCTCGTCGAATTCCTGCGTGAAGATGCGGTAATCGACCTTTTCATTAAAGTCGTCGAAGGGGCTGTTGGGGCGGCGGGTCTCGCCGGGCGTTTCGGAATCTTCGTCGAGATCGTCGGACATCTCCTCGTCCGACATCTCGGCGCCGTCCATCTCGCCTTCTTCCATTTCCTCCTGCGAGGCCTCGTTTTCATCGGCGGGCGCCGCGCCCCAGCCGGCCTCTTCCTCGACCTGCTCTTCTTCCGTCTCGTTGGTGCGCGGCTGGTCCTCGTTGGACTCCGCTTCCTGACTGTCAGGCTCGTTATCCTCGTCGCCGAAATCTTCCGCCATCTGCATGGAGGTCAGCATCTTGCGCACCAGTCGCGAAAACGCCTTCTGGTCGGTGATGACGCTGGAGAGATCCTTGAGATCGCCGGCGGCCTTGTCCTCGATGAAATCGCGCCACAGATCGACAACCTTGCCGGCGCTTTCCGGCGGCTTTTCGCCCGTCAGCTTCTCGCGCACCAGAAGCGCCACGGCTTCGGCGAGCGGCGCGTCGTCCTTGTTGGTGATGCCGGCGAAGTTGGCCTTGGCGTATTTTTCCGTGTTCATGGCCTGGATGTTGGAGGCCATGCCCGGCATGCGCAGCGCGCCGATCGATTCCACGCGCGCCTGTTCAACCGCGTCGAAGATCAGCCGCGCCTCGGCGCCCTGCGGCGACATCACCGCATGCGTGTCGGCGTCATGGCAGGCGAGGCGCAGCGCCATGGAATCACCGAGGCCGCGGGTGATCGCGATTTCCTGTGCGGTCGGTTTCTTGGAGATTTCCGGCAGGCGCATGCGCTCACCGGCAAGGCCCGGCCGCTCATTGGCGAAGACGACCTCGACCTCGGCATCGCCGGCAACGGATCGCACACATCCGGCAATCGCCTGACGCAACGGCTCCGTATCAACAGCCGTACCCGGTTTTGCTCTGGAATTGTCGCCGCGCGCTGCCATTGTCTTTCCTGTCATTTGCCGACGCGTGGAGACCGCCCATCGATATGTGCGCGGTCTGCCGGCATCTTCAAGTCATCGAAATCGTCTCCGGACAAGCCGGGGACGATCAGGCGCTGAGAACGATGTTCGCAGCGCTTTCCTTCAGCTCGACGCCAAAGGCCCGCTGATACTGTTCGGCCACCAGCGTGCGCTCAAGCTCGTCGCACTTGTTGAGGAAGGTCACGCGGAAGGCAAAGGCGAGATCGCCGAAGATTTCTGCATTTTCCGCCCAGGTGATGACGGTACGCGGGCTCATGACGGTGGAAAGATCGCCATTGACGAAGGCCGAACGGGTGAGATCGGCCACGCGCACCATCTTGGAAACGGTTTCGCGTCCCTTCGGATTGTCGAGGCTCTTCACCTTGGCGGCGATGATGTTCACTTCCTGCTCATGCGGCAGGTAGTTCAGCGTCGTGACGATGGACCAGCGGTCCATCTGCGCCTGGTTGATCTGCTGCGTGCCGTGGTAAAGACCCGTCGTATCGCCAAGGCCGACCGTGTTGGCGGTCGCGAAAATGCGGAAGGCCGGGTGAGGACGGATGACGCGGCTCTGGTCGAGCAGGGTCAGGCGGCCCGAGGATTCCAGCACGCGCTGGATAACGAACATGACATCCGGACGGCCGGCATCATATTCGTCGAAGACGAGCGCGACATTGTGCTGGTAGGCCCAGGGCAGAATGCCGTCCTTGAATTCGGTAACCTGCTTGCCGTCTTTCAGGACGATGGCGTCTTTGCCGACGAGGTCGATACGGCTGACGTGGCTGTCGAGGTTGACGCGCACGCAGGGCCAATTGAGGCGGGCAGCCACCTGCTCGATATGGGTGGACTTACCGGTGCCGTGGAAACCGGAGACCATGACACGTCGGTTGTGAGCAAAACCGGCAAGGATCGCGAGTGTCGTATCGCGGTCGAACAGATAGTCGGGATCAAGGTCAGGCACATAGGCGTCGCCCTGCGAATAGGCGGGGACCCGCAGATCCGTATCAATGCCGAAAACCTCCCGCACGGACACCGTCGTGTCGGGCAGGTTGGAAATATCAAGGTCGATTTTGCTCATCACGTCTCCAAGGCGGGCGGCAGCCACCCGGCCACATCATCAATCAGGCGGTAAACACGTAAGTTGGCTTAGCAGAAACCTGACTGCTTTAACAATTGATATGCTTGAACAACAGCCCGAAAACGCTCTTCCGAACCACGATCGCCACCATTAGCATCAGGATGATGCTTTTTGACAAGCTCCTTGTAGCGCCTTTTTATGTCTTCCTGCTTTGCGCTGGAAGAAAGACCGAGCGTATCGAAGGCTTTTGCCTCCAGCGTCTTCAATTTGCGGTCCTGCTGCAGGCGGGTGCCGCCCGCCTCTTGCGCCGCCCGCAAACCCGCCGGCAGCCGGAGGAGCGGCGGGGTCGGGGGCCGCCGCCCCTTGTCGCGGGCAACGCGCGTCAGCGACAGTTCCGCCTCGCGCTGCGCCAGAGGCCGGCTGATACCGGACTGGCGGAGCCCCATGGCCTTGGCCGTGGCGATGGTCGAGCCGGTGGACAGAAGCGTGCGCAGGACTTCGAGCTGCTTGATAT
>NZ_LMVK01000024.1 GCF_001541315.1 Agrobacterium tumefaciens str. B6
AACCCGCGCCCGCAGGCCCCTGCGCTAAATGGAGAGCTCCGGGCCTACGCGCGCTGACCCGATGCAACCAGAGGCAGGGGTCCCTTTTGGGAGCCGATAAGGGGTCCCGTTACGACGCCGATTGACACCGCAGCGGTGGCGCAAGACGCTGGAACACGTTCCGGGCTGGATCTGGGTATCCCGAAAGGTCAGGTTATGGCCTGTCAATTCAACCGGGTTATTACCGAGACGTCGAAAAAAAAGGTCGAGGAAGAAGCGGAAAACTTTGCCATTGTGTCTCCAAAATCGACTTTGCTTTGTGCTGCAGATGGTGTCGAGGACGACGCTGAGATGCCCTGTAAGCGTTTTGAATTGGTCGGCAAGAATGACGGTGGTTCAATAGTTTTCGCGTCCAAAGACGGTTTTAAGCTTACGACAAACTTTCTGGCTTTGTCGCTTGGTGCTGGTGTGTCCGTGGCCGATCTCGGGGAGACGACGCACATGGCCTTTACCGGCCAGTGTCACGATACGACGGTTGAGTTGGTCAAGAAAATGATGCCAAACTTCAAAGAATAATTGGGCCTTACTCCGGCCCGCGACTTTTGCCCATGGACGGTCATCAATGCGGAAAACATCCGCAATGTCCTAAATTTCCCACATGCTGGGGCGGCTTAGGCTGCCCTCACAAACAATGCGAGCTATTGACTTATTGAAATATACGCCAGGCGCGCGCTCAATTCTCGGTGACGGTCTTCAACCACTTCCATCCCTCGAACTTGTCACCCTTCTCCCTGATCTGCGTGTAACGCTTTAAGCTGTTCCAAGTGCGGTGGCCGGATACGCTGGCGGCGAGGGGAGATTGTCCTGCCCATCTCGAACAGGCGGGAAATTCCCTCGTGCCGCAAGTCATGGAAGTGCAGGTCTTTGATCTCAAGGAACTGGCAGGCACGTGTGAACGCGGCGCCAACCCCAGCCGTACCGTAGGGGAATATCCGCGGCCCATTCTTCGGCATGGCTTTGATGATCTGCAATGCCTCTGGTGGAAGTTCGCACCACACGTCGTTGCCCTTCTTTTGTCCCGGGTGCTTGAGATCCCGGACGAGGATGCGGCTGTGCACCTCATCTAGATCTTCCCATTCTATACGGACGATTTCCTCCTGCCGGCGTGTCGAGTAGATAGCAAACGCGACCACCCGATCCATGCGAGACACATGCGGCGTCGCCAAGTTTCGGCTGGTGAAGTACTCCATGATCCTGTCGAGCTCGGCGAGAGTGGGGCGACGAGTGCGGCTCTCAGAATTGGCAATCGCGTTCAGTTTTCTGAGGACCGTTTGCGCATCCCGCATGGCGATGGGATCAAGCGGCATGCCCCACGCCGGCCGAGCAATGGAGAATATGGAAGACAAGTGCGAAATGTAGCTTCCGACCGTCTGCGGCTTACGGCCCACTGCGAGTTGGTTTGCAAACGTAACGATGTCATCGCTCCGAATATCTGCGCAGTCCATTGTGGCGATCTTGAAGGTTTTAATCGTACGAAGCACCTGTGCCTTCGTGGACCCCATTGTTCCTTTCTCTTTGAGGTACCGATCAATGGCGTCCGCGAGTGTGAAGCGATCCGCGTTCAGCCGCTCCAGCGCACCTGGTTTGTCGATTTCAGTCTCGCGAAAACGAATCCACGATTCTGCCTCGCGTTTTTTATCAAAGGTCTTGGCCTCTCGGAAAACGATACGACCGCCTTTTTTTCGAAGGATCTGCGCGGTATAACCCACTGAACCGTCTTTTCGTTTTCTCGCGGTGATCGTTCCCATCGGTACAACATTCCTGTATCTGGTACGACGTCGTTGTACTTCAACCTGAAAATCGGTGCAACAGCGTGAAAAAATAAGAAAAAGAGCGCTAACACATGACATTAAGCAAGCGAGCATAAAGAGTTGAATTTTTACGAAAATGCAATGAAATCAGGCGAAAAAATCTTCGCCGTGGCCCCGATGATCGACTGGACCGACACGAGGTGCAGATTTCTGCACCGGCAATTGTCGAAGCGTGCGCTGCTTTATACCGAAATGATCGTCGCCGA
Organism: Agrobacterium tumefaciens str. B6; assembly: GCF_001541315.1. Taxonomy (GTDB): domain Bacteria; phylum Pseudomonadota; class Alphaproteobacteria; order Rhizobiales; family Rhizobiaceae; genus Agrobacterium; species Agrobacterium radiobacter. The sequence continues at coordinate 2,057 of NZ_LMVK01000024.1, forward strand.
CGCCATTATCCATGGTCAGCGTGACAGGCTGCTCGGCTATCACCCTCAGGAACATCCCGTCGCGCTGCAGCTTGGTGGGTCTGATCCGGCCAAGCTTGCCGAGGCGGTGAGGATCGCCGGGGACTACGCCTATGATGAGATCAATCTCAATGTCGGCTGTCCCTCGGATCGGGTGCAATCTGGTACCTTTGGTGCATGCCTGATGCGCGAGCCTGATGTGGTGGCGCAATGTGTCTCGGCAATGAAGGCTGTCGCCCGCGTGCCGGTTACGGTGAAATGCCGGATCGGCGTGGATGATCAGCAGCCGGAAGCGGTTTTGCCGGATTTTCTGAAGCGGGTTGTTGCGGCAGGCGCGGACGCCGTCTGGGTTCATGCGCGAAAAGCCTGGCTGCAAGGGCTTTCGCCGAAGGAAAACCGCGAAGTGCCGCCGCTCGATTATGATCTCGTCTATCGCATGAAGCGGAAAAACCTTGACGTCTTTATCGGCATCAATGGCGGTATCGCCGATCTCGATCAGGCGAGCGGGCACCTCCAACATATGGATGGTGTGATGCTCGGCCGGGCGGCCTATCACAACACGTCCATCCTTGCCGATGTCGACCATCGCATCTATGGCGAAGAGGCCCGGCAGCCGGACTGGATGGCGCTGCGTGACGCCATGATGGCCTATGCCGCCGACTATATCGCCGCGGGTGGACGTCTCAACCACGTCACTCGCCATATGGTCGGACTGTTTCAGGGCATGCCCGGCGCGCGCCGTTTCCGGCAAATCCTCTCCAGCGATGCCACCCGGCCGGGGGCTGGCCCGGAGGTGATCGAGGCCGCTTTCGCGGCCATAGATTTCAGCCCGACGAAAGAAATGGCGGGCTGAAAGCGCTCAGACCGCCTTTTGCAGTTCCTGCGCACCATTGGGCGCATTGACCTTGCCGCCGGTGATGAAGAAGGCGAAGACGTCGCGCGGTGTCTTTTCGACTTTTCGCTCGGCGGCGATCAGCGGTAGATCGTCCGGCATGCCGCCCTTGGCATAGGTCTTTACCCGCTCGGCCCAGTGGTCGATTTCTTTTTTCGGATAACAGGTCTTGATGTCGTCCTCGCCCTTCTGCAGGCGGCAATAGACGAAATCGGCCGTCACGTCAGGCAGCATCGGATAGTCATGATGGTCGGCGCAGACGACGGCGACCTTGTGCTTGGCGAGAAGATCGATGAATTCCGGAACCTGAAATGTCGGGTTGCGCACCTCGACGACATGGCGAAGACGAATACCGTCCTGCTTCTCAGGTAACAGGGACAAAAATGCGCCGAAATCCTCCGCGTCGAATTTTTTCGTCGGTGCGAATTGCCAGAGGATGGGACCGAGATGGGACCCGAGTTCGGTCAGCCCCTGCGTCAGGAACTTCATCATCGATTCACCGGCTTCGGCCAGAACCCTGCGGTTGGTGACAAAGCGGCTTGCCTTTAGCGAGAAGACGAAATCCTCGGGCACTTCGGAAGCCCATTTGGCGAAGGTCTCCGGTTTCTGGCTGCTGTAATAGGTGCCGTTCACCTCAATGGCCGTGAGCTGCCGGCTGGCGTGCTCCAATTGGCGCTTCTTCGGCAATTTTTCGGGGTAAAATGTGCCTTCCCAGGGCTCGAAGGTCCAGCCGCCGATACCGGTGCGGATCGTGCCTGATGTCGACATATGCTGTTCCTCCTCCGGCCTTCGGCCTTTCGAACCTTTGCGACGAAAGCTGCGGATTACTCCGCAGCCTCCCGTTTTCCGGCCGGCCGGCGCTCCAGAAGCTCCTTCAGGAAGTGACCGGTATAGGAACGCTCGACTTTCACGATGTCTTCCGGCGTACCGGTCGCCACCACTTCGCCGCCGCCCGTGCCGCCTTCAGGCCCGATATCGATGATCCAGTCCGCCGTCTTGATGACTTCGAGATTGTGCTCGATCACCACGACGGAATTACCCTGTTCCACAAGCGCATGCAGCATTTCGAGCAGCTTGTTGACATCGTGGAAATGCAGGCCGGTCGTCGGCTCGTCGAGAATGTAGAGCGTGCGACCGGTGGAGCGCTTGGACAGTTCCTTGGCGAGCTTGACGCGCTGCGCTTCGCCGCCGGAGAGCGTATTGGCCTGCTGGCCGACCTTGATATAACCGAGGCCGACATCGAAAAGCGATTGCAGCTTGTCGCGCACAGCCGGCACGGCGGCGAAGAATTCCACGCCTTCCTCCACCGTCATATCCAGCACGTCGGCGATGGATTTGCCCTTGAAGGTGACGTCAAGCGTCTCGCGATTATAACGCTTGCCGTGGCAGACATCGCAGGTGACGTAAACGTCAGGCAGGAAGTGCATCTCGATCTTGATGACGCCATCGCCCTGGCAGGCCTCGCAGCGGCCGCCCTTGACGTTGAAGGAGAAACGGCCCGGCGCGTAACCGCGCGCCTTGGCTTCCGGCAGACCGGCGAACCAGTCGCGGATCGGCGTGAACGCACCGGTATAGGTGGCCGGGTTGGAACGCGGCGTGCGGCCAATCGGCGACTGGTCGATATCGATCACCTTGTCGATGAATTCGAAACCATCGATGCGGTCGTGCTCGGCCGGGATTTCGCGCGCACCCATCACCCGGCGCGCCGCCGATTTATAAAGCGTCTCGATCAGGAATGTGGATTTGCCGCCGCCCGAAACGCCGGTTACGGCAGTGAAAACACCGAGCGGCACAGCTGCCGTGACATTCTTCAGGTTGTTGCCGCGCGCGCCAAACACCTTGATTTCGCGGCCCTTCTTGGGCTTGCGACGCTCAGCCGGCACGGCGACGCCGAGTTCGCCCGAAAGATATTTGCCGGTCAGCGATTTCGGATTGGCCATCACCTCCTGCGGTGATCCTTCGGCAATCACCTGACCGCCATGAATGCCGGCGGCCGGGCCGATATCGACGACATAATCGGCCGTCAGAATGGCGTCTTCGTCATGTTCGACCACGATGACAGTATTGCCGATATCGCGCAGATGTTTCAGCGTATCGAGCAGGCGGGCGTTGTCGCGCTGGTGCAGGCCGATTGACGGCTCGTCGAGAACATAGAGAACGCCCGGCGGGCCCGGGCCGATCTGCGAGGCCAGACGGATACGCTGGCTTTCACCGCCGGAAAGCGTGCCGGAATTGCGCGACAGGCTGAGATAATCCAGTCCGACATCATTGAGGAAGCGCAGGCGCTCGCGGATTTCCTTGAGGATGCGGACTGCGATTTCGTTCTGCTTGGCGTTGAGGTTTTCCGGCAGCACTTCAAACCAGTCGCGCGCCATGCGGATCGACATTTGGGTGACTTCACCAATATGCAGCTTGTTGATCTTGACGGCGAGCGCTTCCGGCTTCAGGCGATAACCGGCGCAGGCCGGGCAGGGGGCCGCCGACATGTAGCGTTCGATTTCCTCACGCGCCCAGGCGCTGTCGGTCTCTTTCCAGCGACGCTCGAGATTGGGCACGATGCCTTCGAAATTCTTCACCGTCTTGTAGGAGCGGGCGCCGTCCTGGTAGTTGAATTCGATCTTTTCCTCGGTGCCCTGCAGGATGGCGTTCTGTGCGTCCTTCGAAAGGTCCGACCATTTGCTCGAGAGCTTGAAACCGAAGGCCTTGCCGAGTGCTTCCAGCGTCTGGTTGTAATAGGGCGAGGATGATTTGGCCCAGGGAGCTATCGCGCCGTCCCGCAGCGTTCGTGCCGGTTCCGGAACGATCAGGTTTTCATCCACCTTCTGCTGCGAGCCAAGGCCATCGCAGCTCGGGCAGGCGCCGAAGGGGTTGTTGAAGGAGAACAGCCGGGGCTCGATTTCTGGAATGGTGAAGCCGGAAACGGGGCAGGCAAATTTTTCCGAAAACAGCACCCGCTCATGGGTCTCGTTGAGCGATTTGTTGGCGGAACCGCCGGCGGCGGTTTCTTCCGGCGGCAGGGGCTTGTCAGCAAATTCCGCAATCGCCAGCCCGTCGGCGAGCTTGAGGCAGGTCTCGAGACTGTCGGCAAGGCGTGCTGCCATGTCCGGGCGCACGACGGCGCGATCGACCACCACGTCGATGTCGTGCTTGTATTTCTTGTCCAGAGCAGGAACGTCGGCGATTTCGTAGAACTGGCCATCCACCTTGACGCGCTGGAAGCCCTTCTTCATCAGATCGGCGAGTTCCTTCTTATATTCGCCTTTGCGGCCGCGGACTATCGGCGCAAGAATATAAAGACGCGTACCTTCCTCGAAAGCGAGAATGCGATCGACCATCTGGCTGACCGTCTGGCTTTCGATCGGCAGGCCGGTGGCTGGCGAATAGGGGACACCGACACGCGCGAAGAGAAGGCGCATATAATCGTAGATCTCGGTGACCGTGCCGACCGTGGAGCGCGGGTTGCGCGAGGTGGTCTTCTGCTCGATGGAGATTGCTGGCGACAGGCCGTCGATCTGGTCGACATCCGGCTTCTGCATCATCTCCAGGAACTGGCGCGCATAGGCCGAGAGGCTTTCGACATAACGGCGCTGGCCTTCGGCATAGATCGTATCGAAGGCAAGCGAAGACTTGCCCGAGCCGGAAAGGCCGGTCATGACGATCAGCTTGTTGCGCGGCAAATCCAGATCGATGCCCTTGAGGTTATGCTCGCGGGCGCCACGGATGGAAATCGTCTTCAGTTCACTCATGACAAGGCTCGGACAAAAATAACAGGCTTGATGGCAGCGCGTCCTTATGTAGTGACGCAGCCGGGTGTGTCGAGGTCTATTCCCTCTCGGTCGCAGCTTTTCGGAAAGCTTGACTCGAAATCTGCGATTTAATAGAACAAAAAAGGAACGAAATGCAAGCGCGAATGTCCGCTCCCGCAGCTTAAGATTATTCTTTGTGGATAGTTCCATGCTTGCGGTGCCCTTTGCGGGCGGCGGCAGCTATTGTGTGGCAAATTTTTTGAAATGCAATTGCCGGTCATGATGGCCGGCGGACAGGATGACGAGATGGCTGGTAGCGTAAACAAGGTAATTCTGATCGGGAACGTGGGCGCTGATCCCGAAATCCGCCGGACGCAGGATGGCCGCCCCATCGCCAACCTGCGCATCGCCACCTCGGAGACCTGGCGTGACCGCAATAGCGGCGAGCGCAAGGAAAAGACCGAATGGCACACCGTCGTGGTTTTCAACGAAGGCCTGTGCAAGGTCGTCGAGCAATATGTCAAGAAGGGCGCCAAGCTCTATATCGAAGGCCAGCTGCAGACCCGCAAATGGCAGGACCAGACCGGTAACGACCGTTACTCCACCGAAATCGTGCTGCAGGGCTTCAACTCCACGCTGACCATGCTTGACGGTCGCGGCGAGGGCGGCGGTGCTGCCCGCAGCGGCGGTGGCGATTTCGGCGGCGGCAACGATTATGGCAGCGGCGGCGGCTCCAGCTATGGCGGCGGTTACGACCAGCAGTCCTCGTCGCGCGGCGGCTCTGCCCGTGGCGGCAGCCAGCCCGCCGGCGGCTTCTCCAATGATATGGACGACGACATCCCGTTCTGATCGGACGGTGGATCAAGAAACGCGTGACAGGAGGTGAGCTTGACTGACGAAACCGTGCAGCCGAAACAGCCCGCCACCTGGCGCATCATTCTTGCTTTTTTCCTCGATTTCTGGACGGCGTTTTTCGCCGCCGGATTTCTGGTCGCGACGGTCGCGGGTGGGCGAACGCCTGAAGGTTTTGCCCTCAACGGCGCGCCCGCCTTTATCGCCTTCGCGCTGATCATCGCCTATTTTGTCGTGCTCGGTCGGTTCTTCGGCGGCACGCTGTGGCAGCGCCTCCTGAAGGCGAGACGCTGACTTCAGGCTTTGCCGGTTCCTCCTGAGAGGAGGATACTTCCACGTCGCGGCAAGCTATGCCGCGACTTTGTCCGCCAGCATCGCGACCATGACATCGGATTGCGACACGATGCCCACCATCTTGCCCCTGGCATCGATCACCGGCAGATAATGCAGCCCTTCCTCCGCAAAGCGGATGATGGCTTCCTCGATGGAGGTTTCCGGTCGCACGGTTTTCACCGGTGATGTCATGATGTCCTTGACCGTATCATTGGGTGCGCTTGCGCCGGACAGGATGAGGCGCAGCCGCTGCAGGAAACCGATGGAGGGACGACCGTTTCTCCAGCTCGCCTTTTCCAGAAAATCCGTCTGGGTGACGATGCCGACGATTTCGGCCCTGTCATTGGTGACGGGCAGCGCCTTGAAATGATGGCTGTGCATCAGCGCATGGGCGTGGCGCAGGCTGTCGTCAGGAGCAACACCGACCACGTCGCGTGACATGACGCTTTCGCAATCGAGATGCAGCGCGCGACGCCGGTAGGAACGCAACTCGGTCCTGCGCAGGATGGTTTCCAGCGCATCGCGGTCGATATCGATGAACTCGTCATATTCCTTCAGCACTTCGTCGAGATCGGTGGAGGAAAAGCCGATTTTCTGGATGGGTGTCGGATCCGTGGTACCGTGGGCGGCCTTGCCGAGCTTCAGGCCGTGCGGATAGGCGCGACCGGTGGCATTGTTATAGGCGAGGGCCAAAGCAAGAAGGATCAGCGAGTTTCCGGCGACCGGCCACAGCAGGAAACCATAGCCGAGGCTGTGCACGGCAGGGCCGCCGAGGACGGCAGTCAGTGCGACAGCACCGCTTGGCGGGTGCAGGCAGCGCAGCGCCATCATGGCGGCGATGGCGAGGCTGATGGCGAGCGCGCTGGCAAGAAACAAATCCGGAACCAGCAGCGCCACGGTCACACCAACGAAAGCCGAAACGAGGTTGCCGCAGAGGATCGACCATGGCTGCGCCAGCGGGCTGGAGGGCACGGCAAACAAAAGCACGGCCGAAGCGCCCATCGGCGCGATCATGGCTGGCAGGGTGGGATCGAAACGGAGAGCAAGACTTCCCAAAAGGCCGGTCAGCAGGATGCCGACAAAGGCGCCGGTTGCGGAGCGTAGCCTTTCCCTGTTGCTGACGGGTGCGGCATCCGGGATGAGGCGGCGCAGCGTGGAACGCATGGAGATAACTTTCGAATCCGAAAAAACATGCGTCTTTTAGCCGAAGCAGAGGGCGGATTTAAAGGGAGGATTTTCCGGCATTTCAGCGGTTGGCGGGAATTTATTGCGCTAGTGTCGCGAAGCGGCTCAGAACGCGAAGGCCGATTTTATGCCATCGACCACGAATTGCACGGAAAGCGCCGCAAGCAGAACGCCGAGCAGTCGGGTAAGGATCGCGCGGCCGGTATTGCCGAGAAAGCGGTCCATCCGCTCCGAAACGATGAGCGCGGCATAAACAAGGGCCATGGCGAAAGCGAGGATCAGGATGAGCACCACCATCTCGACGGTGGTCTTCATTGAGCCGGCAAGCAGCACGGTGGCGGAAATGGCGCCCGGTCCGGCGATCAGGGGCAACGCCAGCGGAAAGACCGCCAGATTGTGGAGGTGGTCCTTGGTGATGGCGATTTCGGAAGTCTTTTCCTTGCGTTCCTGGCGCTTCTCGAAAATCATCTCGAAGGAGATCCAGAACAGCAGAAGGCCGCCGGCGATGCGGAAGGCGCCGAGCGAAATGCCGAGCAGGTTGAGGATCGCAAGGCCGAAGAGCGCGAAGACGGCGAGAATGCCGAAGGCGATGATAGAACCGCGCAGCGCCACCTGGCTGCGCTGGTCGCGGTTCATGCCGGCGGTGAGCGCCAGGAAGACGGGGGCGAGACCCGGCGGATCGAGTGTGACCAGAAGTGTGGTAAGCGCGTTGATGAGCGTTTCGCTGCTGGCCATTTTTTCCCCGCTTATTGCCTTTTTGCGCGTGAGACTACGCAAGTCGCAATCGCTTTAAAAGGGAGTGGCGACGCTTTTGCTGACCTAAATGGCGAAAAGCGGTGTATGTCTTGCAAATGACGCAAAAGACTGTTCAAAACTCGCCGGGAAATTGGCTTAACGTGGCTGTTTCCGCTATAAAAATCCATCCGATTCTTAACAGAGAATGTGATCCGTTTTGACTGACCAGAGCCCCCCCGGCGGCGGAAAACTTCCGCCAGGCATTGAACCGATTTCCATCATGGAGGAAATGCAGCGGTCGTATCTCGATTACGCCATGAGCGTTATCGTTTCCCGCGCGCTTCCCGATGTGCGAGACGGCCTGAAGCCGGTTCATCGCCGTATTCTTTACGGCATGTCCGAACTCGGCATCGACTGGAACAAGAAATACGTCAAATGCGCCCGCGTTACCGGTGACGTGATGGGTAAATTCCATCCGCACGGCAATTCGGCGATTTATGACGCGCTGGCGCGTATGGCGCAGGACTGGTCGCTCCGCCTGCCACTGATCGACGGGCAGGGTAACTTCGGCTCCATCGACGGGGATCCGCCGGCGGCCGAACGTTATACCGAATGCCGTCTGGAAAAGGCCGCCCATTCGCTGCTCGACGATCTCGACAAGGAAACGGTCGATTTCCGCGACAACTATGACGGCACCTTGCAGGAACCGGTCGTCATTCCGGCCAAGTTCCCGAACCTCCTGGTCAACGGGGCAGGCGGCATCGCCGTCGGCATGGCCACCAATATTCCGCCGCACAATCTGTCCGAAGTCATCGACGGCTGTATCGCGCTGATCGAAAATCCGGCGATCGAGCTGCCCGAACTGATGCAGATCATTCCCGGCCCGGATTTCCCGACCGGTGCTCTGATCATGGGCCGCTCCGGCATCCGCTCAGCTTACGAGACGGGCCGCGGTTCGGTCATCATGCGCGGCCGCGCGACCATCGAACCGATGCGTGGCGACCGCGAGCAGATCATCATCACCGAAGTTCCCTATCAGGTGAACAAGTCGTCGATGATCGAGAAGATGGCTGAACTGGTCAAGGAAAAGCGCATCGAGGGCATTTCCGACCTGCGCGACGAATCCGACCGCCAGGGTTATCGCGTCGTCATCGAGCTGAAGCGCGACGCCAATGCCGATGTCATCCTGAACCAGCTTTATCGCTACACACCGCTGCAGACCTCCTTCGGCTGCAACATGGTGGCGCTGAACGGCGGCAAGCCGGAACAGATGACGCTGCTCGACATGCTGCGCGCTTTCGTCTCCTTCCGCGAGGATGTCGTCAGCCGCCGCACGAAGTACCTGCTGCGCAAGGCGCGCGAGCGTGCGCATGTGTTGGTCGGTCTGGCGATTTCCGTCGCCAATATCGATGAGGTCATCCGCGTCATCCGTCACGCTCCCGATCCGGCTTCGGCGCGCGAGGAGTTGATGACCCGGCGCTGGCCGGCGCAGGAAGTGGAAAGCCTGATCCGTCTGATCGACGATCCGCGTCACCGCATCAATGAAGACGGTACCTACAATCTCTCCGAAGAGCAGGCGCGCGCCATTCTCGAATTGCGCCTTGCCCGCCTCACCGCACTTGGTCGCGATGAAATCGGCGACGAGCTGAACAAGATCGGCGCGGAAATCAGCGAATATCTTGAGATACTGTCGTCACGCCTGCGCATCATGCAGATCGTCACGGAAGAGCTCATCGCGATCCGCAACGAGTTCGGCACGCCGCGTCGTTCCGAGATTGTCGAGGGCGGCCCCGACATGGACGATGAGGACCTCATCGCCCGCGAAGACATGGTCGTCACCGTTTCGCATCTCGGCTACATCAAGCGTGTGCCGCTGACCACCTACCGGGCGCAGCGTCGCGGCGGCAAGGGCCGTTCTGGCATGGCGACGCGCGACGAGGATTTCGTCAATCGCCTCTTCGTTGCCAATACCCATACGCCGGTACTGTTCTTCTCCTCGCGTGGCATCGTCTACAAGGAAAAGGTCTGGCGTCTGCCGATCGGCACGCCGCAGTCCAAGGGCAAGGCCCTGATCAACATGTTGCCGCTGGAGCCCGGAGAGCGCATCACCACCATCATGCCGTTGCCCGAGGATGAGACCACCTGGGAAACGCTTGACGTGATGTTCTCGACGACACGCGGCACGGTTCGCCGCAACAAGCTCGGCGATTTCGTGCAGGTCAACCGCAATGGCAAGATCGCCATGAAGCTGGACGAGGAGGGCGATGAAATCCTCTCCGTCGAAACCTGTACGGACCGCGATGACGTGCTGCTGACGACCGCGCTCGGCCAGTGCATCCGCTTCCCCGTGGACGATGTGCGCGTCTTTGCCGGCCGCAACTCCGTCGGCGTGCGCGGCATCAACATGGCCGAAGGCGACCGCATCATCTCCATGACCATTGTCGGGCATGTGGAAGCGGAGCCGTGGGAGCGTGCGGCCTATCTGAAGCGCTCGGCTGCTGAGCGGCGTGCCGCAGGCGTCGATGAGGACGATATCGCACTCGTTGGCGAGGAAGTGACGGAAGAGGGTGAACTGAGCGAAGAGCGTTATCAGGAACTGAAGGCACGTGAAGAATTCGTGCTGACGGTTTCCGTGAAGGGCTTCGGCAAGCGCTCGTCTTCCTACGACTTCCGCACCTCGGGCCGCGGCGGCAAGGGCATCCGCGCCACCGACACCTCGAAGACCAACGAGATCGGCGAACTGGTTGCGGCCTTCCCCGTGGACGAAGGCGACCAGATCATGCTGGTGTCCGATGGCGGGCAGCTCATCCGCGTGCCGGTCAACGGCATCCGCATCGCCAGCCGCGCCACCAAGGGTGTGACGATCTTCTCTACCGCGAAGGATGAGAAGGTGGTTTCCGTGGAGCGCATCAACGAGCCGGAAGGCGACGACGAAGCAGAGAACGGTAATGGCGAAGATGCCGCCGACGATCTGCCGGATACGCCGGAGGCACCGGAGAACGAGGCGTAAGCCGCCTCGTCATCTTCGGGTACCAATCAAGAAAAAACCCCGCGGTGCTCAGGCTCCGCGGGGTTTTTCTTTTGTCGTATCAGCTACGTTTGATTTTCAGCGAATCCGGATATGGACCGGAGCGCGACCCGAACGGCTCGCGACATGAAGGTGGATGTTTGCTTCCGGCTGATTGGAGCGCCAGGCGCGGGCGCCATGCGACAGAAGCAGCGCCACGAGATCGCGCGTTTTTGCCTTGGAACGGTTGAGACCGAGATCGGCGATACGCATTGCCGCCTCGTGAATGGGATGCAGAGCCGATAGGCTGCCATGCCCATTGCCAGACGCAATGTCCGAATAATTCTCGTTGACTGCCATCTTGGAAAGCCTCGCTACTCATTACACAATTCGAGGAGACAGGCGATGTTTCGACAATGAAGCACCGCCTGCGGAAACATCAGTTACTGGAGTGACGCCCAGCAGCTGACGCCTTTCTTTTTCAGTACATTACATGCATTCACCGCAGCGTTCTGGCCATCAAAGCCGCCGAAACGGGCGCGGTAGATCTGGGAGCCGTCCTTGCTGAAGGCGACCGTGAAGGGTTTTGCGGAGCGCAATGCCGCGCCGCCTTTTTCCTGCGCGTTCTGCAACAGGCCGCGGGCGGAATTTTCGTCCGGTGATGCGCCGATCTGGATTACCCAGCCGCCTTGCGGAGCTTCGAACCGGGCCGAAACAGAAGGGGCGGAGGCGACAGACGCCGTGGTAATATTGTCCACCTTGGTCGAGTTGGTGATCAACTTGCGGTCCGGTGCAGCGGGTGCCTGAGCAATCGGATCCTTGCCCTTCTGCCAGGTGGCGGCTTCCATGGCCTTGACGGCTGCATTGGAAGAGGAGCCCGCAAAGGCGGTGACCGGCGCTTCCTCGTAACGGGTTTGCGGCACGGGACCTGCATGCGGAAGACCGGAATCGGTCGCTGCGACGGCCACGGAAGGCACAGCTGCAGCCACGGCAACGGGTTCTTCGACCGGAGCAGAACGCGTCTGCGCGATCAGGTTGCTGTTGCCGCCGCGCGATGCCTGCGGCAGGGAAGTAGCAACAAGCTTGCGCATGGTCGCGTCACGGGCAGCACTCGAACGGCCGCCGAGAACGACAGCGACGATCGAGCGACCGTCGATCTGCGCCGACGTGGCAAGGTTGCTGCCGGCTGCGCGGGTGTAGCCCGTCTTGATGCCATCCACGCCCTTCACGGTTCCGACGAGGCGGTTATGGTTGCCGATAACCTGTTTGCCGAAGTTGAAGGTGCGGGTGGAGAAATAGCCGTAATATTGCGGAAAATGCTGGCGAAGTGCCACGCCGAGGCGGGCCTGGTCGCGTGCCGTCGTCATCTGCGCCGTGTTGGGCAGGCCGTTGGCGTTGCGATAGGTCGTGCGGGTCATGCCGAGTGCACGGGCTTTGGCGGTCATCATTCTGGCAAAGCGGTCTTCCGAGCCGCCGATATATTCGCCGAGCGCGGTTGCCATGTCATTTGCAGAACGGGTGACGAGCGCAAGGATAGCCTGTTCCACGGTGATGCTGCCGCCGGCGCGCACGCCGAGCTTGGATGGCGGCTCCTTGGCGGCATTGGCGGAAACCGGCACCTTGGAATCAAGCGAGATGCGTCCGGTATTGAGTGCTTCGAACGTCAGGTAAAGCGTCATCATCTTCGTCAGCGAGGCTGGATAACGCAGGCCGTCAGGATCCTCACCATAGAGGACCTTGCCGGTCTTGGCGTCGATGACGATACCCGCATATTTCGGGTCGGCCTTTGCGGTCTGAACGGATGTTGCGGTTATGAACGCCGCAGCAAGGGTTAACGCAATAAACCTCACGAAAGACGTTGCACCCGCTTTTTGCAAATGTGCTCCAGATAGACTTTTCAACACTGCTGAACTCTTCAATCGCATATTTATGTTCCGCTCGGACACGCCCCGCCCGATGCTCCGAGACGAAACTTTATCGGGATGGCGTTACCAAGTGGTTTATGAAAGGTATCTGCCTTCCATAAAATGCGACTTTTCGCACACAATCTGTGCCGTGCCGTGTCACGGATTTCCGTCTTTTACGAGGCGTCGCTCGATATAGTTTTTCACATCCGCATCCAGCTTTTGCCATTGTGGCAGCAGGGCGGAGGAGAAACGGTAGAACAGGCTGAGATCCTGTCCTGTGTGAATATCCCTCTGGCAATCGCTGCCAGTGGCCTCCTGCGGCGGTTGCGGCAGGAGGCAGCGCACCACATAGGCGTTGCCGCCATCACGCTCGCCCGTCAATATGACTTCCTTGCCGTAGCCGGAATCGGCGCGCAGACGGTGCAGCACGAGGCCGTGCTTCAGCGGCACCGTCTCTCCCTCTGTCAGGCGTGAATAGATCGGCGCGAAGCGACCGGACATATCCTCCGACATGGTGCTTTGCGAAAGCTGGATGAAAATCAACCCCGCAGCCTGCGTCGGATCATCGAAAACAGAGCGATTCGCATCCTCATAGCCCCTGAGGTCCGGCCAGCTTAGATAAAGATCGACGCGTTCGCGTTCTCCGCTGAGGCGCTCGGAAGGCGCTCGTAGGGTGTTTTTCGCAAGCTTCAGCCGGTCGTTGCCGATGACGATCTCCACGTCCTCGGTGGCCGTCGTATGGCCCGCCTGGAGAATCCGCTCGCCGTACCATTTGATGCCGACATTGAGCGCGCCGAGAAAGATGAGAAGAATTCCGGCGATGAGGGCGGTCCGGAGCATGACTGACGATGAAAGCAGGGGTTTCTGGTCTTTCATGGACTTCCATATTCGGTTGGCCGCCGGATGATTTTCCGGGACGGGAAATAGCCGTGCAAAGCTTTAACCTGAGGCGATCGGCATTGAAATGATGTTTTGCCGCTGCTACCTGATAACCACCAAGCAAAGGACGGCATATGGCAGCGCGCGACAGATATTCCCGGAAGCTCGAATGTTCCAAATGTGGTCATCAGGGTTTTGCCGAAGCGTCGGAATCGGATGACAAGAGCCGCCGGGACGTCGATTTTCGCATCGATGAAATGCCTAGGGGATTTCGCGCTGAGCGCGTCTCGGGCGATCCGACGGATTTCATGATCCGCTGCGCCCAGTGCGGCAATATATTCCGTTTCCTGCAGAAAACCGCCTATGCGCCGGGAGGCGAGCCGCGCGTGAAGGCCTGAACGGGAGGTGCCCGCATGACTTTACCGCAACAACCTGATGGAGCGCCGCAAAGGCGCAAACCGATCTGGCCGTGGATTCTGCTTCTGGTGCTCACACTCTGCGCCATCTATTCCTATAATCGCGCCAATGAAATCATCGCGGAATTGTCAGACACCTTGCCGCCCGCTCTGCTGAACCTGTTCGAGGATATTCTTCGCGGCGACGGCCGGCATGGCAATGGCGGGCCGGGTATCGGCGTCTGAAGCGAGGACGTCTGGCGCGTAGCCGGCCCCTCGGGCGTGCTTCAGCTTCTGTGATCGCAAATAAAAAAAAGCCCCGCAAATAGGCGGGGCAGGTTGGTCGCTCGGGGAAAGTTGGGCAATGCCCGGGAGCGATGGCTTGATATAAGTGACAAGAGGGCTGACGCGATAGGCCACTTCCGACCCAAACAGTACGCCCGCGCATAAATTTTGTTCAATCAGCAGATTTTTAAAAGATGAGCTCGGCAAATCTGTAAGACAACTTGACAGACTTTCCCTTTATTCTTTGCATTGCCTCGAATTGCACATATTCGCCTTTAACATAACGTGACATGAGCAGACGCATGGATAAATCCGGAATTTTCTTCGTAGCGCTTTTGCTGGTGCTGATCGCAATTGTTTTGAGCCTGACGCTATTCGATTCGGCCCAGCAGGTGCCGTCGATACCTTCAGGCGACGGATCCCTGCTGCCGCCGGCAACGACCCCGGGGCAATGATCTGCCAACCATGAAGAGAAGGACGGCGCCGCTCGCCCGGGCGGGATTGACGGCCTTTTTCAAACCGCTATAAAGCCTCACCACCGATGGATGGGTGTCCGAGTGGTTTAAGGAACCGGTCTTGAAAACCGGCGTGCGTGAGAGCGTACCGTGGGTTCGAATCCCACCCCATCTGCCATTCAGTCCGAAAATGATTCTAAAAGAGCAGCGACGAAGGATGCTTCGATCGCGTTGCTTTGCTTTGGAATGGCTGGAGAGCGGCGTGAATGGGAAACCCGCCTTTCGGCGGGTTCCGGGCGGGTAATTTGATTAGATTTCCGGACAACCCCGTTCATTCGCGAAGGTGATGCGATCCGGTCCCCGGCGCGTGAAGCCTTCAACGACGACACGACCCGGCGTGACGCGTACGCCCTCGGGATCGCGTAAACCTGCCTCACGGGCAGCGGCACGGGCTTCGCGTTCGCTGCAACCGCGCATGCGGGGCGGGCCACGGCGGTCGACATCCCGGGCACGATCACGGATGACGGGGCGAACGCCGTCAGGGCCGATTCTGAGCTCCATGTCCTGCGCACCTGCAGGGATTGGTGCGGCGAAGGATACGAGGGCAATGCCAATCGCCAGACCTGTGGTTTTCATAAACTTGATCATGTTTCCTCCCTCAGCCGAAATCGGCGGAAGCTCGTTGTTTGCGGGGAGAAAACGCGGTCGTCGTCCGTTTGTTCCTTGAGCATGCGGTCGGGAAGGGAGGTCGAGGTGGGTAGATTGAGCCCGACAGACGGGCTTAAAAGATAGAAATCATTAACCACGTTCGTTGCAATTTTATCGAATTTGCAGAAGTCGTTCGCATTTTCGCCACGTTATGCACAAGATTAAGCGACTGTTAGGTGCTTCGATGGCAGGGGCAATTATCGAGGCAAGTGAGGGTGCGGTTTTCCGAGCCAATAGCAGCGTGGGGCAGACGATTTGAATTCTTCGGTCAAGAAACTCGGCATCAACGCCAGGTCGGGCGTGAAGTGGCTCGCAATTTCTGTGCTTTGCGCTGCGACTGCATCGTGTTCCACGACGTCCGAGACCAAGCCTAAACCCAAGCGCAGCAAGGAATATTTTTCCGAATCCGAATATGGCGTCAAAGCCAGCCCGCGTGTGGCCGATGGCAAAAGCATTCCCAAGGGCGGCGGGCGCGAGCTGGTCGGCAATGCCTATACCGTCAAGGGCCGCCGTTATTTCCCGAAGGAAGAGCCGGGTTACAACAAGACCGGTCTTGCTTCCTGGTACGGTTCCGCCTTTCATGGTCGCCTGACCGCCAATGGCGAAGTCTACGACAAAGAACATCTTTCTGCCGCACATCCGACATTTCCCCTGCCGAGCTACGCGCGCATCACCAACATGGAGAATGGCGCTTCGGTTCTGGTGCGCGTCAACGATCGCGGACCGTTCCATGAAGGCCGCCTGATCGACGTTTCCAGCAAGACGGCCGATCTTCTGGACATGAAGGCCACCGGAACGGCGAATGTGCGGGTGCAATATGCCGGCCGCGCACCGCTTGACGGTCACGACATGCCCTATCTGATGGCATCTTACATTCCGAAGGGTTCGCGTTCGCCGGGTGTAGCACCGGAAGGGCAGATCGCAACGGGCGTGATGGTGGCTTCGGCCTCGCCGAATTTCGTTCCCGCGCCCACATCCAACCCGAATTACGGCGCCTCCACCCAGACGGCGCTCGTCGGTTCCAAGAAGAATGCCGCGCTTCAGGCCATGCCGCTGGTCAATGGCCCGGCGCCGGTTTTCGAACAATTCGCGATCCTGCCCGAAATCGGCCCTATCCTGGCCGAGCGTCCGGAAGGCAATTTCATGCGTGAGCCGGCTGCCCCCGGCGGCAATTATCTGCGCGTGCCGACACCATCTTCCAAATTTGCCGCGGCCTATTCCGAAGAATCTGCTACGGTTTCCAGGACCGCGAGCGCCTTTGACAGCGTGCTCGTCGATCGTGGCGCGCTCAATGAGCAATCGATACTCGCCCATGTGAAGCGTCAGCAGGCGAAGTCGCGCTGACGGATTGAAGGATACGGCCGGCCTCTCGCCTTTGTCGCGGGCAGCCGGTTACGGCAGGCAGGACTGGGCGGTTTCATGCGCAAGGCCATTCATCGCTCCTATTGTTCGGTCGTCACGGCGGCAGTTCTTGCGTCTTTCAGTGCAGGCCCGGCGCAATCACAGACAGCCCCCTTCATCGCTAAGGCCGAACAGGCCTATATGATCGATGCCGAAACGGGAACGGTGCTTCTTTCGCAGAATGAGAATCAGCCTTTTCCACCTGCATCGCTCGCCAAGCTGATGACGGTGGAGGTGGTGCTGGATGCGCTGTCCAAGGGGCAGGTGACGCCTGAGACCGCTTATCCAGTCTCGGAATATGCTTGGCGCACGGGCGGTGCGCCGTCGCGCACCTCGACCATGTTCGCGGCGCTGAAATCCTCCGTCAGCATCAATGATCTCTTGACCGGCATCATCGTCCAGAACGCCAATGATGGCTGCATTGTCATCGCCGAAGGCATGACGGGCTCGGATGCCGCCTTTGCCAAGCGCATGACGGCGCGGGCGGGCGAACTTGGCATGAGCCGCAGCACCTTTACCAATTCCACGGGGCTTCCCGATCCCGGCAACCAGACGACGGCCAGGGACATGGTGCGCCTTGCCCAGCATCTGCATGACACCTATCCCGACCGTTACGGGCTTTTCACCAAGCCGGATTTCGAATGGAACCGGATTTTCCAGCGCAATAAAAACACGCTGTTGATGCCGGGCAGCGGTATCGATGGTCTCGGGCTTGGTTTTGCCGAAGGCAGCGGTTTTGCCGCCGTCGTCTCGGCCGAGAGGGAAGGCCGCCGGGTCTATCTGGCGCTTTCAGGCATCGTGGACGACAAGACGCGGCAGGAAGAAGCCCGCCGGGTGGTGGACTGGGGCCTGACGGCCTTTGAGAAACGCCATCTTTTCAGCAAGGACGAGGCTGTCGGGTCGGTCAGCGTCTATGGCGGCGATGTCGCGCATATCGATCTTTCGCCGAAGGAAGATGTCAGCGTGCTGGTGCCGGTCAATAATCCGGAGCGTATTTCCGGACGAATCGTCTATCGCTGGCCGCTGAATGCACCTTTGGACGTTGGCGCAAATGCCGGAACGCTCAGGATTTTTTCGGGTGAGCGCCTGTTGCGGGAGGTTCCGCTTTATACGAAGGCGGCGGTCGGCAAGGGATCGCTTACCCAGAATGCAACGGGTGCGCTGAAGGAACTGCTGCTGTTCTGGCTCTGAAAGCCTGCTCCACGCACCGCCTTGTTCCTATGCTTTTGTTCAGGCACCGGTTTTTCTGAAAAGCGCTTCACACATTTCGGTTCGATGCTGTAAACAGGCATTTCGAATTCCAGAAAACCCGTGCAGGACGTGACATTGGCCGAAAAGACCGGATTGTTCATCAGCTTCGAAGGCGGCGAGGGCGCCGGCAAGTCGACGCAGATTCGCACCCTTGCCGAGGCGCTTCGCGGCCGTGGTTTCGAGGTGGTCGTGACGCGTGAGCCGGGGGGCTCGCCGGGTGCGGAGGCTGTCCGGCATGTGATCCTGTCGGGTGCGGCCGAATCCTTCGGCGTGCGCATGGAAGCAATCCTGTTTGCGGCTGCCCGCAACGACCATGTCGAAGAGGTCATTCGCCCGGCGCTCGCGCGCGGCGAGATCGTGCTCTGCGACCGGTTTCTCGATTCTTCTCGCGTTTATCAGGGCACGACCGGCAATCTGGAGCCGGAATTCATCGAAACCCTGCAACGCATCGCGATTGACGGCGTCGTGCCGGAACTTACACTGATTTTCGATATCGCCGCCGAAAAGGGACTCGCCCGCGCCAGAAAGCGTGCGGATGAGGGTGCTGCGCCTGATCGGTTCGAGAAAGAGGAAATCGAAACCCACGAGAAGCGGCGGGAAGCCTATCTGGATATTGCGCTCGCCGAATCGCGTCGCTGCCGGATCGTCAATGCCGACCAACCGGAAGGAAAGGTGGCGGAGGATGTCCTGTCCTTCGTCGAGCCTTTGCTTGAACAGTTGGGAACAGCAGCGGGCGCGGCGCATGAGTGAGGTTCAGGGCGTTCTCGACGGCGCGATTGCGCCACAGCAGAACACGAAGCTTTTTGGCCATGAAGAGGCAGAAGCGTTTCTCACGCAATCCTATCGCTCCGGCAAGGGCCATCATGCCATTCTGATCGAGGGGCCGGAGGGGATCGGCAAGGCGACATTGGCCTTCCGTTTCGCCAATCATGTGCTCAGTCATCCCGATCCATCGCTAGCGCCGGATTTTCTCGCTGATCCTGATCCGCAATCGCTGGTCAGCCGGCAGATCACCGCCGGGGCCTCGCATAATCTCCTGCATCTCACCCGTCCGGTGGACGAAAAGACCGGCCGCGTGAAATCAGCCATCACCGTGGACGAGGTGCGGCGGGCAGGGCACTTCTTTTCGCAGACCTCGGGCACCGGCAACTGGCGCATCGTCATCATCGATCCCGCCGACGATCTCAACCGCAATGCCGCGAATGCGATCCTCAAAATACTGGAGGAGCCGCCAAAGCGGGCGATGTTCCTCGTCCTGTCGCACGCGCCGGGAAAATTGCTGCCGACCATCCGCTCGCGCTGCATGCCGCTCCGGCTCCTGCCGCTTTCCGACGCGGCCATGGTGCAATCGCTCGATCATCTCGGCATCAGCCCATCGGGTGAAAAACGCGACGCCCTGCTTGCCGCCTCCAAGGGCAGCGTCGCGCAGGCGCTCAAGCTGCTGAATTACGGCGGCTCGGACATCGTCGAGGCCTTTGCCGAGGTCATGGGAGCCGAAGGGCCGGGCGCGCGCAAGCAGATGCACAAGCTTGCCGAGATTCTCGCGCAGAAGGACGGAGACATCGTCCTCGGCTTCTTCATGGAGCATGTGACGGAAGAGCTGATGGAGCGCGCACGGGCAGCGGCGGTGGCAGGCGATATCGCGGCGGCGGAAAAGCATGCGCGGCTTTCCTCGGCGCTTTCGGAACGCATTACCGTGGCGCAGGCCTATAATCTCGACAAGAAGCAGATGGTGCTCTCCATTCTGGAAGATATTCGCGGCGTTTGAGGATCGGGAATCGTATGGAACGTACGATTTGACGGTGAATAAACTCTCCTCCGTCATGCCGGATTTGATCCGGCATCCAGCCACGGCGCGTCTGTGCCGTGGGGAATGAGTCTTTCGCGATCAAGGACTTGATCGCTGCTGGACCCCGGATCTAGTCCGGGGTGACGGTAGTGCGGATGCTAAGCGTTTGCCAAATCCACTTTGTCTGCGAGCAGTCGTACAAAACGTACGCTTTTTCTTTCGCTGCTGCGCACAATGGTTTAAGAGCGGTCTATCCAAAAAACAGCCTGTAAAGTCGATAGACCGTCATGACAGACAAGACACCATTCTACATCACCACCGCGATCTCCTATCCTAACGGCAAGCCGCATATCGGCCATGCCTATGAGTTGATTGCGACGGACGCCATGGCACGCTTTCAGCGCCTGGATGGAATGGATGTTTTCTTCCTGACCGGCACCGATGAACACGGCCAGAAGATGCAGCAGACAGCGCGGGCGGAAGGTATTTCGCCGGAAGAGCTGGCGCAGCGCAATTCCGATCAGTTCCGCGAGATGGGCAAGCTGCTCAACGCCTCGAACGATGATTTCATCCGTACTACGGAAGAGCGTCACCACGAGACCTCGCGCAATATCTGGAACCTGATGGCCGATAGCGGCGATATCTACAAGGACAGCTATGCCGGCTGGTATTCCGTGCGCGACGAGGCCTATTACGGCGAGGACGAGACGGAAATGCGCACTGACGGCGTTCGTTACGGGCCGCAGGGCACGCCGGTCGAGTGGGTGGAAGAGGAAAGCTACTTCTTCAAGCTCTCCGAATACCAGGACAAGCTGCTGAAGCTTTACGAGGAAAACCCTGAATTCATCGGCCCGGCCGAGCGTCGCAACGAAATCATCTCCTTCGTGAAGTCCGGCCTCAAGGACCTGTCGATTTCCCGCACCACCTTCGACTGGGGCATCAAGGTTCCGAACGATCCCAAGCACGTCATGTATGTCTGGGTCGATGCGCTGACCAACTACATCACCGCCACCGGTTACATCGAGGACAAGAACGGTCCGCGCGCCAAATATTGGCCTGCCGACGTGCATATCATCGGCAAGGACATCATCCGCTTCCACGCGGTCTACTGGCCGGCCTTCCTGATGAGCGCCAAGTTGCCGCTGCCCAAGCGGGTCTATGCGCATGGCTTCCTGCTCAACAAGGGCGAGAAGATGTCGAAGTCGCTTGGCAATGTCGTCGATCCGGCCAATCTGGTGAACCATTTCGGTCTCGATCAGGTCCGTTATTTCTTCCTGCGCGAAGTCTCCTTCGGCCAGGACGGCAGCTATAGCGAAGAGGGTATCGCCACCCGCATCAATGCCGATCTCGCCAATGGCATCGGCAATCTCGCCAGCCGTTCGCTGTCGATGATCGTCAAGAATTGCGACGGCCAGATACCGACACCCGGTGAGTTCACCGATGAAGACAAAGCGATGCTCGCCTCCGCCGACGGGTTGTTGGCGATTTGCCGTGAGGAGATGGGCAAGCAGCTCATCCACCGCGCGCTTGCGGCCATTATCGCCGTCGTCTCGGAAACCGACCGTTATTTCGCGTCGCAAGAGCCTTGGGCGCTTAAGAAGACCGATCCCGAGCGCATGGGAACCGTGCTTTACGTGACGGCGGAAGTGGTGCGCCAGATCGGCATTCTCTTGCAGCCCTTCATGCCGGAATCCTGCGACAAGCTGCTCGATCTCGTTGCCGCTCCCGCCGACAAGCGTGATTTCGCTGCATTGGGCGAAGCCGGCCGTCTGGTTCCGGGCACGCCGCTCGAAGCGCCGAAGCCGGTTTTCCCGCGTTACGTCGCGCCGGAAGCATGAAGGCGACAACCATGCTGATCGATACCCATTGCCATCTGGATTTTCCCGATTTCGAGGCTGAGCGCGACGATATCATCGCCCGCGCCCATGCTTCGGGTGTCAGCCAGATGGTGACGATCTCGACCCGGGTGCGCCGGCTGCCCGAACTTTTGAAGATCACGGAAAAATATCCGTCGGTCTTCTGCTCGGTCGGCACGCATCCCAACAGCGCGGCCGAGGAACTGGATATCTCTGCTGATGATCTGGTGCGGCTGGCGGAGAGCCACGACAAGATCGTGGCGATCGGCGAGGCGGGTCTGGATTATTTCTACGACACGCAGAAGCCGGAAGACCAGAAGACCGGCCTCCTTCGCCATATCGAGGCGGCAAGGAGAACGAAGCTGCCGCTCGTCATTCACAGCCGCAGTGCCGATGACGACATGGCCTCTATTTTGCGCGCCGAGAGCGAAAAGGGAGCATTCCCCTTCATTCTGCACTGCTTCTCCGCTGGTCCTGAGCTGGCGAAAACCGGTGTCGAACTCGGCGGTTATGTTTCCTTCTCCGGCATTCTGACCTTCCCGAAATCGCAGGATATCCGCGATATCGCCGCCACCGTGCCGCTGGACCGGCTGCTGGTGGAGACGGACGCGCCTTATCTTGCGCCGAAGCGCTGGCGCGGCAAACGCAACGAACCTTCCTACGTGGTCAACACCGCGGAGGTTCTGGCCGAGGTACATGGCGTTTCCTATGAGCGCATGGCCGAAATCACCACCGAAAACGCCTTCCGCTGCTTTTCGAAGATGACAAGGGTGTAGGCGTGGCAATCTACCGTCGCCGCTTCACGGTTCTCGGTTGCGCGTCGTCGCCCGGCGTGCCGCGCATCAACGGCGACTGGGGTGCCTGCGACCCTGACAACCCCAGGAACAGGCGCACGCGCACCGCCTTCATGGTGGAGCAGATCGGTCCGGATGGCGGCAGGACGACTGTCGTCATCGATACCGGCCCGGATTTTCGTGAGCAGATGATCGCGGCGAAGGTGGAGGCGGTCGATGCGGTGCTATACACCCACGCCCATGCCGACCATCTGCACGGCATTGACGATCTGCGCATCTATTTCGCCATTCAGCAAAACCGCATTCCGATCTATGCCGATCCCGTCACCATGGCGCGCATATGGGACGGTTTCGCCTATTGCCTGGAGACGCCGCCGGGCAGCAGCTATCCGCCCATCGTCGAACCCCGGATCATCGCGGATATCGATGCGCCTGTTGTCATCGACGGGGCAGGCGGGCCGATACCTTTTGGCGTGCATATGCAGCAGCATGGCGATGTGCATTCGCTGGGCTTCCGCATTGGTGACGTCGCCTATTGTACCGATGTCAGCGATTTTCCGGCCGAAAGCCTGCCGAAGCTTGCCGGCCTCGATGTCCTCGTCATCGACGCGCTGCAGCACCGTTACCACCCAAGCCATCTTTCGCTGGAGCAGGCGCTCGGCTGGATCGAGAAATTCGCACCCAGACGGGCGATCTTGACCCACATGCATATTCCGCTCGATTATGACACGGTGATGCGTGAAACGCCTGATAATGTTGAACCGGCTTATGATCAGATGCGTTTCGAGATCGAGATCGAAGCAGCCTGACGCCGCCTGAAAAGGAACAGCATGTCGACCAAGCCTTTCCGTGCACCCAGTATGGCGAGCTTTTTCGACAATCTGCGCGCCAGCCGGTTGCGGGCCATGTTCCGGCGCGGCGAACTGGGGCTGGTGATCCTCGCCGTTTTCATCGGCATCGCCGCGGGTCTCCTGGTGGCGCTGATCGGCGCTCTTAGCACGGCGCTGCATGTGCTGGTCTTCGGTGTCGAGCGATTGAGCAGCAGTGATCTGTCCGGATGGATCGTGCTCGCCGGTCCTATCATCGGCGGCATAGTACTTGGCCTGATCATCTTCATTCTATCGAAGACCCGCAAGAAACCCATGGTCGACCCCATCGAGGCAAATGCGCTGCATGGCGGCCGCCTGTCGCTGACGGACAGCATCATCGTCTGCGTGCAGAATATCGTCTCCAACGGTTTCGGCGCCTCCGTCGGGCTCGAGGCTGGTTACACCCAGGTCGCCAGCGGCGTTGCCTCGAAGATCGGCATCAAGCTGAAACTGAGGCGAGGGGACATGCGCATCCTCGTCGGCTGTGGTGCCGCAGGGGCGATTGCAGCAGCGTTCAATGCGCCTCTGACCGGGGCGTTCTACGCCATTGAACTCATCATCGGCACTTATACCGTCGTAACGCTTGCGCCGCTCATCGTTTCGGCGCTGGTGGCGACGACCGTTATCGGTGTTATCGGCGGCCATGGCCTCTCCATCGATATTGTCGATGCCAGCCGCGTGACGCCGGCGGATTATGTGCCTGCCATCTTTCTCGGCGTCGTGTGCGCGGCCATCGGCATCACGCTGATGCAGGCGGTGTCCTTCATCGAGGAGACGGCCCGCAAAAGCGCCATTCCCGGCTGGCTGCGCCCTGCAATTGGCGGCGTGGCGGTGGGTGGGCTTGCGCTGATTTCACCGCAGGTGCTGTCGAGCGGCCACGGCGCGCTGCATCTCAATATCGACGCGGAACTGACGATATACGGGCTGGCCGGGCTGTTCCTGCTGAAGGCGGCGGCCAGCGCCATTTCCATCGGTTCGAATTTCCGCGGCGGCCTGTTTTTCGCCTCGCTGTTCATGGGATCGCTGCTCGGCAAGATTTTCGCGCTTTGCGCCCCCTATATCGGTTATGGTTCGACGGCACCCATCGTTTATGCGGTGATCGGCATGAGCGCCTTTGCCGCCGCCATCATCGGTGGCCCGCTGACCATGACGTTTCTGGCGCTGGAACTGACCGGCGACTTCCAGATCACGGCTCTGGTGCTTGCCGCCGTCATCACCACCTCGCTCGTGGTGCGCACCACATTCGGTTACTCCTTCGCCACCTGGCGTTTTCACCTGCGTGGCGAGAGCATTCGCAGCGCCCACGATATCGGCTGGATCCGCGACCTGACGGTCGGCAGGATGATGCGCGCCGATATCCGCAAGGCCAATGTCAGCATGGGGCTTCCGGCCTTCAGGGAGAAGTTCCCGCTCGGTTCGACGCAACGGGTAATCATGACCCATGATGACGGGCGTTATGCCGGCGTCGTCCTTGTCCCGGAAATCTATGCCGACCCGATGGATCGCGACCCCAGCAAGATCAGCCTCGAAACCTATCTGCACTACAAGAACGATGTGCTGCTGCCGACCATGAATGCCCGTCAGGCGGCGGCGGCCTTCGATGCGGCGGAGAGCGAGGCGCTGGTGGTCGTCAATGACAAGATCGAAAACCGGCCGGTGGGCCTGCTCACGGAAAGCCATACATTGAGACGTTATAGCGAAGAGCTGGATCTTAGGCGCCGCGAGGCGTCCGGTGAATTATAATATACATTAGGAAATCTATTCATCTTATTGATAAGATTAATTTTTATGTTCATTTCTGCTGCCTCGTTTGTTTTCTTGACAATCCTTTTGTATCCGTTATTCTGGATATATGGATAATTTAACCGCAATAACAGCGCTTGGCGCTTTGGCTCAATCCACCCGCCTGGAGACATTCCGGATACTCGTGCGGCACGAGCCGGACGGCGTTCCCGCTGGGGAACTTGCGCGCCTTATCGATGTTCCACAGAACACGATGTCGGCGCATCTCGCCACGCTTTCGCGGGCGGGTCTGGTCAAGAGCGAGCGGCAAAGCCGGTCTATCATCTATCGCGCCGATCTAGACGGGTTGCGCCTGTTGACCCTGTTTCTGCTGAAGGATTGCTGCGGTGGTTCGACCGAACTTTGTGCACCGCTGATTGCCGAACTGACACCCTGCTGCAGCCCGGAGGCGACACCATCGCCGGGCCTGTAAGACCACCGATCTAACCACGGACCGAAACCATGACCGACAAGATTTATAACGTGCTCTTTCTGTGCACGGGCAATTCCGCTCGTTCCATTCTTGCCGAATCCATTCTCGCCAGGGAAGGTGAGGGGAGGTTCAACGCCTATTCGGCCGGCAGCCAGCCGAAGGGGGAGGTGAACCCTCACGCCCTGAAGGAACTGGCGGTGCTGGGTTATCCTGCTGCTGGTTTCACCTCGAAAAGCTGGGATGTTTTTGCCGGGCCTGATGCGCCCCAGATGGATTTCATCTTCACGGTCTGCGACAGCGCCGCAGGTGAAGCCTGTCCCGTCTGGATCGGCCATCCGATGACAGCCCATTGGGGTATAGAGGACCCCGCCGCCGCAGTCGGCTCTGAGGCCGAGGTTCAGCGCGCCTTTGCGCAGGCTGCCCGTTTCCTCAAGAACAGGATCGCGGCTTTCGTCAGCCTGCCCCTGCAATCGATCGATCGAATGGCGCTGGAAACCAGGCTCCGGCAGATCGGCGCTTTGGATGGAACCACCAATCGTGAAGGAAAATCGGCCTGATGTCCGTCTTCGAACGTTATCTGACCGTCTGGGTGTTCCTGTGCATCGTTGTCGGTGTCGCGCTCGGCCATTGGATGCCCGGCGTCTTTCAGCTCATCGCTGCTGCCGAGATCGCCAGGGTGAATATCCCGGTTGCGGTCCTGATCTGGCTGATGATCATCCCGATGCTGCTCAGAATCGATTTCCGCTCCCTCTCGCAGGTCGGCACATTCTGGCGCGGCATTGGCGTGACGTTGTTCATCAACTGGGCCGTCAAGCCGTTCTCGATGGCGCTGCTCGGCTGGTTTTTCATCGGCTGGCTATTCCGTCCTTATCTTCCGGCTGGTGAGATCGACTCCTATATTGCCGGGCTGATCATCCTTGCCGCCGCTCCATGCACCGCCATGGTCTTCGTCTGGAGCAACCTGACACGGGGTGAACCGCTGTTTACATTGTCGCAGGTCGCGCTCAACGATGCGATCATGGTCGTGGCCTTTGCTCCCATTGTCGGGCTGCTGCTAGGCCTTTCGGCCATCACCGTGCCCTGGGATACGCTCGTTCTCTCTGTCGCGCTCTATATTGTCGTTCCCGTCATCCTCGCGCAGCTGATCAGGCGGTGGCTCATGACTGACGGAACGTCACGAACACTGGATCGCGTTCTTGCAAGGCTGCAGCCGATTTCGCTGGTGGCGCTGCTTACGACGCTGGTTCTTCTCTTCGCCTTCCAGGGCGAGCAAATCATCGCCCAGCCAGCCGTCATCGGTCTGCTTGCCATCCCGATCCTCATCCAGGTCTATCTGAATTCGGGGCTTGCCTACCTCCTGAACCGGATGACGGGTGAGCGACATTGCGTCGCCGGGCCTTCGGCCCTCATCGGCGCCAGCAATTTCTTCGAGCTGGCCGTCGCGGCCGCCATCAGCCTGTTCGGCTTTCAGTCAGGCGCGGCACTCGCAACCGTTGTCGGTGTTCTCATCGAAGTCCCGGTCATGCTTTCGGTCGTCTGGATCGTGAACCGCTCGAAGGATTGGTATGAGGCTGCCCCCGCCGTTTCCCGAACGATAATGACTGAAAGACAATGACCATGGATGCCACGATTTTTCACAATCCGTCCTGCGGAACGTCTCGCAACACGCTGGCGCTGATCCGCGCGGCAGGGATCGAGCCGACCGTGATTGAATATCTGCGGGAGCCGCCGACGCGCGAACGGCTCGCAAAAATGATAGCGGATGCGGGCCTGACGGTGCGCGAAGCCATGCGCGAGAAGGGGACACCCTATACCGAACTCGGTCTCGACAATCCTGATCTGACCGACGATCAGCTGCTTGATGCGATGATAGAAACACCGATCCTCATCAATCGCCCTTTCGTGGTGACACCACTCGGGACCAGGCTCGCCCGTCCGTCGGAAGTCGTGCTGGATATTCTGCCCAAGACTTTCAACGGACCGTTCTTCAAGGAGGATGGTGAGCAGGTCCTCGACAATGAAGGAAAGCGCATTGCCTGAGACATTTCCCGCGTTGCAGGCGCAACACCTGCACAGCATTGACCCGGATGCACTGCGTCCGGCGTTTTCGACCCACAAGCCGCGCATCCTGATCCTTTACGGCTCGCTGCGCGAGGTTTCGTATAGCCGTCTGCTTGCATTCGAAGCCGGGCGGCTGCTCGAACGGCTCGGTTGTGAGGTTCGGATATTCGATCCGAAAGGCCTGCCTTTGCCCGATGAAGCGCCGGCCAGCCACCCGAAGGTGAAGGAGTTGCGTGAACTCTCCCAATGGTCGGAGGGACAGGTCTGGGTAAGTCCCGAACGCCACGGCGCGATGACCGGCATCATGAAGTCGCAGATCGACTGGATTCCTCTCGCGGTCGGATCGGTCCGGCCAACACAGGGCAAGACGCTCGCCATCATGGAGGTTTCCGGCGGAAGCCAGTCCTTCAACGCGGTGAACCAGATGCGAATTCTCGGCAGATGGATGCGGATGATCACCATCCCAAACCAGTCCTCGGTGGCAAGGGCCTATCAGGAATTCGATGCTGAAGGCCGGATGAAGCCATCATCCTATTATGACCGGGTCGTGGATGTCTGCGAGGAACTGGTGAAATTCACGCTACTGACACGTGACGCTTCCAGCTATCTGACAGATCGCTACAGTGAACGCAAAGAGCAGGCAGAGGAGCTTGAAAAACGAGTCTCGCTAAAATCGATCTGATCGGTTGGCGCTGGTGGTGTTTCGTGCTTTTCAGATATGATCACATCGATCGCGCAGTGGCATCTGTAGCGAGCAACAACCGCACAAATCCAAAGCCACACCACCAAATAAGTTCCATAATATATGTTATGCGATTATTGTTTGTAACGGCATTTTAGAGATGCGACACATAGGCCGGTTAGAGATGCGACAGTCGTCGCCTCTTGGGATGCTGGTCCAACGTCAGCAATGGGAAGCAAGATCAGCGACGTG
>NZ_LMVK01000025.1 GCF_001541315.1 Agrobacterium tumefaciens str. B6
GGCTGACATGCCTGCTCAACCGCTGTGGCCTTGAATTCGTCGGACCAGACCCGCCGCAACTGTCGCGGCGCCCCGTCAAGGCGATCGGGCACCGCCTCGATCATTCGCATCAACCCAAGGCTAGCCGCAGGTCTAGACATAAATCCTCACATTCAGAGAACTCGTATGCCCGACATACCCTACTCAGCATCAGCCGCGCCAGATGGGGTCTCCTTGCCGCTTACTGTGAACAAGACGGGCGAGCGAATTCTCACTCATCGCCACTCGTTTTGCCCATTGCGCCATCGTACTGCGATCGGACGGATTATCCGCCAGTTCCGACGCAATATGCGCGAGCCTTGATTCACCCGTCAGCGGCAGATGGAGATGCTCTACCGGCATTCGCGATAATACCGACAGAAGCAACGTCGTCATGAGTTCCGAGTGCGCGGTCGCAACATCAGCGTCAGGCGACGCTGAACCGGGCCGCTGCATTTTCACTTGTCAGCGAAAAAGACACAAGAGCGACAGGACACGCAGTCCGTCAGGTAGATTTGTCGAATACATCTGCTTCGGCTTGGGTCGTGAAGGTGAATGTGATCAGTTCACTGTCATCGTCCTGACGGATACCGATTGCGGTCACAATCAACCGAGCGATTTCATCCTGGGCCTCACTTCCCGAACGATACGACCCCACTGCTTTATCAATGGCTGGGCCAAATACCTCGCTGATTACACCAAGGCGCATATTGTATTTCATGATGATATCCCGATCCTCGATAATCGCCGCCTGTTCGGCCTTGGGGATGCCGGCATTGTCCATTGCGGTTATCGTTGCATTCGTCGCAAGCTTGATCGGACCTTCTCCCAGCCACCGATCAACCATTTGGTGGAACTGGAGCATTCGCTCGGCAGGAATTGTTCTCTGCACAGTGATCGACATTTGGGTTCCTTCTGAGCTTCCGTGTAACTGCGGCTTTCCGCTTCGCACCATTTATGGCACAAGTCGACGGTCACTATCCTGATATT
This sequence comes from Agrobacterium tumefaciens str. B6, assembly GCF_001541315.1. Classification (GTDB taxonomy): domain Bacteria; phylum Pseudomonadota; class Alphaproteobacteria; order Rhizobiales; family Rhizobiaceae; genus Agrobacterium; species Agrobacterium radiobacter. Next base: position 1,009 of record NZ_LMVK01000025.1, read on the forward strand.
AAAATGGCGTAGAGAGTTCCAGGTGGTTCAGGCTGGACCATTTTTTCGAGAAGGTTGCATCCCAAAAGGACTTTAGGCCGGCAGCAGGCGTCCTTTCGGGAGCCGGCTTTCTGAAGTTTTCTGCTCGACCTTTTCTAACCTCACATCCTCCGTTGGGCAGCCTTCAATGAGCTGGAGTGTTCGAAAACGTCTGTGGCGTTACGCTGTTGCAGGAAATGCCGACTTTCGGCCAGTATCTCGCGATACCGCTGGATCTTGGCGGCGCTCATCCTGCGTAAATCGTCCTTCGATACCGTTGCCGGCTGAACTGGAAAAGCCGCTTCGTTCTCCAGAAGGTCGAGCAAGAGATTTCGGATAACGACGTTTTCCTCTCGCAGTTTCGCAAGCTCGAGAGCCTTCTGGCTGGATGAAAATCGCCGCGCGATAGCTTTGTCGATTTCATGTTCGACGAGAAGAGTCTTGGCAGCGTAGTACCGACACGCAAAGAATGTCGCCACGAGCGCGCATAATGCGAAAATAATGTAGATCATACCGACCTCCAGGTTAGCCTGAAAATCGATATTCGAGAGCCGGTTTTCAAGACGCAATCGAGCCAGTCAACGGCAATGACAGCGTCTTGGGGGCAGGCCTCGTAAATATATCAAGTCGCCTCCCGTTTGGACGGCGACTATCACGTGCTCGCAATCAGATGTTTCAACACCTTGTTACCGTAAAAGGTAGGTTACCTTCCTAACAGGGTATGCAAAAGGCTGACCATTTTCAAAGACGAAACCCTTACGGTACATGCAACTGCGCACCTCGGTAGCGCCGTAGGCGCCTGCATAGAGAAACGCCTGGTCATATGATGGGTAGGTTTCGAAGCTGCACCTGTCGAGTGCGGCACGATAGGCAACCTCAAGTACGTGGTTACCTGTCACCGGGACAGTACCATAAAGATGCAATTGGGTCCGTGCTTCCGCGACTGCAGCCGTAAAGGTAACGCTTAAGACTACGCTTAAAGCCAGCTTGAATTTCATGACGCGCCTCCGAAGAAATAATCGTGACGGCAACGGAGATTTCGTTCAGTTGGTTCCCTGGCTTAGAGGTATTTCATGATTGTGGCCTGTTATCTGATAGCCTCGCGGGCGGAAGGGCATACCACTTTCTTCTCCGTCCAGAGCCGACCCAAGAACTGGCTCCAGCTTTGCGACCCTATTCCATGCGGTTAACGATAAGGCGTCGCATATCTCAGGACATTGCATAAGGAGGAGTGACATGCTGCGCTGGCGGACATGCGAGGAGATTATCAAGCGTGGATTTGCACAACTCATGAAAGCGGAAGGGTTAGCAAAGGCGGATCGCAACTGGCGCCGCGGACATGACGAGAGTCGGCTTGTTTTGAACCTAGAGGCAAGCAGTTCGAGTGCTGGTGAAAATTCGAAGTTCGCGATCAACCTGGATGTCTTCGCGGCCGCAATTGTAGAGAAGGGTGGACATCGCGCATTCAACCGGAAGGCATCTGCTCCAAGCGCAAATCCGGAGCCGCCCACGAAAAATCGCCTGCGGTCGCGATCATTGACGGACCGTGACGCCAGAAGCGAATCGGAATCCAATCTTAGCGGCGATAGAGACAAAGGTGTGTGACTGCCTAAGGCGGCTATTGCATTGCGGCCCCCGGGTGATAGCCGACGGCGGTATACTTCCGTAGACGGAACTGGGCTGTGATTGCCTACCGAAGGAACCCATCGCGGCCAAACGCCTCCCAGCCACGAAGATCGGCCGCGCCCTCATCGGCCTTATGGTCCAGGTTCTCGTTCATCCTCGACTTCTTCCCGAGCGATCGAGCCAGCTTCCTCTGATAGGCTGCCTTCTGTCGCTTCTCAGCTTTCGCCCCGCCCCCCCCCCCCCGCCACTCTTCCACGACCCCTCGATCGAGAAGGTCCTCGACCATCTTCGGATCGAAGACGTGGAAAGTGATCCACCGGGCACGGCCGTTCAGTCGCACGGTTCTCGTCCCCGCGCTCGTAAGACGCCCGTCCGCAAGCCAGCGATGACGCTCGCCCGTCTTAATGGCCAGGATGTCCTGTATCTCGCGTGGGATCACGGGAAGGGTCTCAGCTTCCAGCATCACTCGGGAGACGATTCCCGCCGCGGTATCAAACGAGTTCCTCGCGGTAGCGGGCATCGCGAGGGTGATCTCGTTGCCTTCCAGGCTGATCGATTTTTTCGAAGTTGCAGGAAGTCGGGCCTGCATTTCCTGCAGGATGCCTTTCGCTCGCACGGACGATCCGAGCGTCATTGCGGGCGATAACGTCCACGTCCTGATCAATTCGATGTCACTCTTCTCGATCTTCCGCATCCCTCCTAAATAGTGCTGATCTGTTTATGGTTCAACGAGGCGAGCTTTTCGGTTCCCGTGCGTCCGAACCATTCTACGCAGGTTCATCGCCCCCCGCTTATCGAGTAGGACCTCCAAGTCCGGAAGCTGAGTGTCTTGGTCATAAAGCGACGAATCCCGTGACTGGAATGCGCCAATAGCAGCCGTGGCACCTTCGGCAGTTTCACCCCCTTGCAACTTCGGAAAGCAGGAGCAAAACCGAAGCAGAAATTCGGGCTATTGCCAGACTATCCCTTCATCATCAGCTCACGCCCGATACGTTTGGCGGGCTCGCTGCGCAACACAATTGCCGTGGTGACCGAGCCGTAGCGCGCAACAGCATCGACGATGCTTTCCAGCTCGGCCCGCGACGGCACAATCACTTTCAGATGGAAGCAGTCTTCTCCTGTCAGCCTGAGGACCTCGATAACCTGCGGCATCTCTGAAAACTGCTTGAGGCAAGTTTTGATGTATTCGTGCGTGGTGCGCAGGCGAACAATTGCCATCTTTCCAAGTCCTCCCGCAGCAGGATCGATAACAGCCCGGTAACCGTTAATGACCTCGCGCTCTTCGAGCCGCTTTAGACGTTCCGACGTTGCTTGCTGGTTCGCCAAGCGGACTAAGCCGCCATTCGTCTAATCGTTCAGGCTCTTTAGAACTTGTTGATAGAACGGGCCTTGCGCATTCTCAGCAGTAGACCTTACGACCCATTCCCAATCCAAATTCAGTTTTCCTGCCGGGACCATTTGCCGCGCAATCTCAGCCGGTGTGGTTTCGTTGCTGGTTCCGTTCTCCCAGTCGTGAAAGGCTGATGAGTATCGAACGACCGCTCCACTGATCGGCAAATCGAGCAACCCTCCCTCGGCAAAAAACATCAACCCGTCGCCCATTTCTTCCCCGATGAGTTTGAGCCGACGTCCCAAACGATGCTTGAGGATGGCTACAAACACTATCGCTGCGGAAAACGTGAATTTGTCGACAAGCACAACAACCTGCCTGCTTGCGTTTTCAGAGATGGCGTCGATCAAGGGCATCGTTTGAAGGAAGTCACCCCCGGTGTTTCCACGAACGTCAATCAAGAGTTTTTTGTTCGAGCAGGTGCTTACATGCTCCGCTGCGCCAGAGATGGCTTTCGGCAGTGCACTTTCGCCTGGATCGAAGAAACTTGGCAATAGTATTGAAAGCCCAAGCCCCTGCCAGTCCTTAATCTCCACAAATCTCTCGGGTTTCCAGGCCGGATCAGCCTTGCCATGCTCGTTTCTCGGGTAGAGCATCGATGCAGGAACCGTATGCCCGTTCTCCACTTTCAAATCGGTTATCTGACCGTTCTCGTCTTTCACGCGATATTCAGTCGTATTCTCTTTTGAAGAAAACCCGAGGTGAGCCAATGCATACGGCCATGCGAAAAGAATCGGTCCGATGACCCGTTTCCTCTGGCGCGTTCCCGCCAGAAATTTCTCTGCGGCGGCTTCAATTTGGCCCAAAAGTGTGCCGTTGACTGCTATCAGCTCTCCTCTTGGAGCAGTTGTTTCCAGCGCCGTGTCAGTCAACTGCACCACCGTACCAACGCTCACAAACCTCAGCGGGAGCACCGAGATGGAATCGTTCGGGATCAGCCGTGTGTGTCCGTTGTCTGGAAGTGCGAGCAGGCGCATCGCGGAAAACAGAAAGGCCTCCCTGGAGCCCTCCAAAGCGTATCGTCGAGTGTCACAAATGCAGCTGTCTATCGTCGCCTGTTCGATCCGCCGAAAGCTGGGGTCGGTTGGCAGGACAGTTTCCAGAATTTTCTCGAGGTCTTGTGTCAGGGACATGATTCACGGTGCGCATAGTTGCTCGTCGATGTCCAGATTGGACTCGAGGCTGTCCTTCGTCGCGCCGGTTGAACGTCGGCAAGGGTCTGCTCTAGTCATTTCGACCCCTCATCCTCAAACGCAGCGATGAACACGGCGACGTTGGAGCCTATCGATTAGGCTGGCGGAATTCCCTGAGAATAGCTTATCGCGAAGACGCACATCCTACACGAATTTGCGCTTTCGACCGGTATCGATACCGACGGTTCTGCGTAACTTCCACGTAATTTTCGGTGTCCATACGTCTCCGCCTTGGTGCGTCTCAACGGCCGACGGGCGACCGTAGCGGCGATGGCTCGAAAGGACAGACATGAAAAAGATCATTTCAGGCGTACTCGTTTGCTTGACGCTGACAGCGTGCAGCCAGACGGAAAAGGGCGCGGGCATTGGTGCGGCGAGCGGCGCTATCATCGGTGGGTTGGCAAGCGGCACTTGGGAAGGCGCTGCAGTGGGAGCCGCCGCAGGTGGCGTGGGAGGGGCAGTGGTAGGCAACATCAGCGAACGTAACGACAGGAACCGCCGCGACCGCTGGGAACAACGGGACCGCCGCGACTACGGATGCAGATACCGGGATCATTACGGTCGCTGCCGATAAAGATTGCGGCCTGGGTGGCGCACGTCAAAGGCGAGAAGGATATCGGGCGGACTTCGGTTTCTCCGGTCTCCACGTCCGCAGCAGTTTCATGATGTCCCACAACCTGATGGTGAGGACTCACGACTGTTGAGTTTATCTGAACCAGAGCCGTAGTTTTGCAGTAAAGACTATCGGGAATGACGGTCCGAGACTTGACTGATTAGGCGACTATGAAACTTCTACTTATCGAAGACGATCCGGAAATGACGGATGCGTTGAGGGTGGCCCTCTCGCAGCATGGCATCGTATTTGACGCTGTTGGAGATCTGGCGATGGCGCGGGAAGCAATCGCCATGGCGGATTACGATATTGTCCTTATCGACCGGCAACTGCCGGATGGCGATGGCAGTACCTTCCTCGCCGATTTGCACCGCACGGGTTCAAATACGCGATCGATCATCATCTCCGCTCTGAGGTCGACCGACGAGCGAATTTCCGGCCTCAATGACGGCGCCGATGACTATTTGCCGAAGCCGTTCGAAATTCCCGAGCTGATTGCCAGAATGAGCGCTGTGCTGAGGCGGGTGCCGACAGCAGGCCCTTTCGTCCTGTCGGCAGGAAACGTTACCTATGATCGGGTTTCATGCGATGTGCATGTCAACGGCGTCCGGCTTGCGCTCACCCGAAGGGAACTGCTCATCATCGAAACTCTTTTGAGAAACCGTGGTCGTACCGTGTTGCGTTCGTCCCTTGAGGGTCAAGTTTATTCCTTTGACGATGAGATCCAGTCGAACTCGCTGGAGTCCAACATGTCTCGCCTGCGCCGAAAGCTTGGCGAAGCGGAGGCCGACATTGTTATCAAGAACATTCGTGGCATAGGCTACTATCTTCATGAGCAGAAATAGGCTGACCAGCACATCCCTTCGCTGGCGATTCACGTTTGGTTTTATTGTCCTGCAGCTCTGCGCGGTCATCGCCTCGCTCAGCCTGGTTTTCTATCTCCTTTCTGGCCTCAAGCCCGATGTGGCGATCACGTCCATCTGGCTGTCTCAGGAAATCGCAGACTCGGTCCGTCTAGAGCCGAATGGCCGGGCCAGTCTGGTGCCGACGACAAAACTTAAAGAGATTATCGAGGACGCGCCTGACCTGTGGTTCGTGGCAGACCTTGGCAAAGATATTGTCCTTGCACACGGAGCGCCTCCCGGGAAAATTGCCGACAACATGCCATTCCTGCGGACGTTCAGAAGTGTCGAGCTCCATGGTGATCTGAATGATCCGTTGAGTGTCGCCCGCATGGAGCGTTTCGAGACAGAGGCCGGTGAGGCGACGATTTTTGCTGGCGGTGTTTCCATGTCCCAATATGGTGTGACCGTGCTGCTGGGGAACCTTGCCATCGGCGTGCCGGCGCTGATCCTCGTCGCCATCTCCCTGATTGGCGTCCCGTTTGTCACACGCTGGGCTTTGCGGTCCTTCAGCGATCTGACCAGGCGCCTCGACCGGATCGACCTCGACACACGTGGCGCCCTGGTGGAAGAGCGTGGCTTGCCCACTGAGGTGCTTCGTCTGGTGCGCGACATCAACAGGGCAATGCGTCGTCTCGATAGCGGCTTCGAGGCCACGGAACGCTTCTTCGTCAACGCGGCCCATGAACTTCGAACGCCGATTGCTGTCCTGCAGGTGAGAATCGATACGCTTTCACCAGGTGCGGACAAGACACACCTGCAGACGGCCATCAAGCGACTTACAGCAATCGCGAACCAGCTTCTCGACACCGAGAAGTACCGGCAGAAGCCCCAGCAGGATGCGCCTGTCGATCTCAACAGCGTTGTGTCTAAGGTGGTTGCCGACCTTGCTCCACTGGCGATTGCCGAAGGTTACGAGATTTCGTTCGATAGCGATGCGGAAAACCTGTTCGTTCCCGGGGATGCCGAAGCTCTGGAGCGTGCATTCGTCAATCTGGTCCGTAATGCAGTCCAGTATGGAGGCGGAAGAGGACAGATATCGGTCGGTATTGAGGCTGACGGCAGCGTGACTGTCGCCGATCAGGGCTGCGGAATTGCCGGCGATAAGCAATCGCGCATATTCGAACCGTTCTACCGGGTCAGCCCTCACGGCTCAGGTGCGGGTTTGGGGCTCAGCATGGTCAACGAGATCGTCACCCGTCACGGCGGCTATGTTGAGCTTTCGTCCGCTCCAGGCAAGGGCAGCACATTCGCCGTACGCTGGCGCGAGAAGCGCGTTTTCCAGCAACGGTAGGCCCGTCGTCTGCGCCAACTGGTCGAGGCATCTTCGTCCGTCGACGTTGGCTGAGCACGGCCGCGATCGCTTGATGTCTCGCGCGCAATCTCTGGCACGCCATCCACATTGCAAGCACTCTTTGCCGATCGGTTGATCTTATAGCGCGTGCCAAACGGATAGGCGCGACGACCGCTCTCCGTAATTTTCAGGTAACTCTCGTGACAGAGAAAGCCCGCAAATTTCAATAGCATGGGCCACGACTAAATGACACGACACATTACCCGCAAGCGTTTCATCCTGGCGGCGGCAACCCTTGTCGGTCTGCTGGGCGTCTGGCTGCTGTTTCTGCGTCCGCCGGCGAAGCCTGAACTGGTGACGGCGCAGGCGCGAACGGGTGACATTGAAGAGGTGGTGCTGGCGAACGGGGTTCTCGAACCGCTCGAGCTGGTGCGTGTCGGCGCCCAGGCGTCGGGTCGCGTTGAGCATCTGGCTGTCAAGATCGGTGACATCGTCGAGGCTGGCCAATTGGTGGCCGAGATCGCTTCCCAGACCCGGCGCAACACCTTGCGGGACCGCGAGGCCGCTTTGGCCAACATCCGCGCCGTTCACGCCGTGCGCAGCGCCGGTCTGGTGAAAGCCGAGAAGGATTTCGAGCGCGAGCGTGACCTGCTGGCAGGTGGTTCCACGCCGCGCGCGCAGTATGACGCCGCGGTTGCCATGCGAGACACCGCGCGGGCCGAGGTTCAGTCGCTGGACGCTCAGGTCGCCCAAGCGCAGGTTGCGCTGGAGTCTGCGGGTATAGAGTTGGACTATACCCGCATCACTGCCCCAATCGCCGGCACAGTGGTCGCGATCGTCACTGACGAAGGTCAAACCGTGAATGCCCTGCAAACCGCGCCGACCATCGTCATGATCGCACGATTGGACACAATGACGGTGCGCGCGGATATCTCCGAGGCTGACGTCGTGCGTGTACGGCGAGGCCTGCCGGTCTGGTTCAGCATTCTTGGCGATCCGAAGCGTCGTTTCGATGGGGAGTTGCGACAGGTGGAACCGGCCCCGGCCTCCATCGCCAACGAGAGCAACGCCGCCGCGAGCCGGATTGGCTCAACCAACGGCGCGGTCTATTACACCGGGCTGATCGACGTGGCGAATGCGGACGGGGTCCTGCGGCCCTCCATGACGGCGCAGGTGTCTATAGTTCTCAGCCGCGTCAGCGGCACCGGGCTGGTTCCGCTCAGCGCAGTGGAAGGGGCGCCCCGGGCCGGCGATACGGCGCGTGTGCGCATACTGGACGCGATAGGTGAGGTCCAGATCCGGCAGGGCCAGGTCGGCATCGATAACGGCGCGGACATCCAGATCCTGAACGGTCTTCAGGCAGGCGAGACCATCGTCCTGGGAGCGTCCACGGACGAGCGCACGGATGGCCAGGCTCAACTGGCCGCGGCGAAGCGATAGGGCGCGCTATGACGGAACCACTGATCCGCGTACGTGGGGTATCCCGCGCTTTCCCCGCAGGCGACGAGATGGTGCGGGTGCTGAAAGACGTCGACCTCGACATCGAGGCCGGCGAGATGATGGCCATCATCGGTGCTTCTGGCTCCGGCAAGTCGACCCTGATGAACATCCTTGGCTGCCTCGATCGTCCGACGGACGGCAGCTACTGGATCGAAGGGCGCGAGACGTCGAAGATGTCCGTGGACGAACTGGCGGCGCTACGCCGTGAGCGTTTTGGTTTCATCTTCCAGCGCTATCATCTGCTTGGCGATCTCAGCGCGGCCAGCAACGTCGAGGTGCCAGCCATCTATGCCGGACGCAGCCGATCCGACCGGCACAAGCGATCGATCTCCTTGTTGACCCGGCTGGGCCTGGCCGAGCGGACGGGCAATATCCCGGGCAAGCTTTCGGGCGGCCAGCAGCAGCGGGTGTCGATCGCCCGCGCCCTGATGAATGGCGGCGAGATAATTCTGGCCGACGAACCGACCGGAGCGCTGGATACGCACAGTGGCACCGAAGTTATCAAGATCCTGCGCGAGCTTCACGCCGAGGGGCACACCATCATCCTCGTCACTCACGACAAGAAGATCGCCGAACACGCGGATCGGGTTGTAGAGATCAGCGACGGCGTTATCATTTCCGACGAACGCAATATATCCAAATCCGCCGCGACGGCCCGTCCCATCCGCGAACACGCGCCAGGCTCTGGCTGGCGCGGCGCAATTGACCGGATGACTGAGGCCTTTCGTATGGCGGGCGCGGCAATCTGGGCACACAAGATGCGATCGCTTCTGACCATGCTCGGCATCATCATCGGTATCGCCTCGGTGGCAGCTATCTCGGCACTGGGAGCCGGCTCGCAGCACCAAATCCTGAGCAGTATCAGTTCACTCGGCACCAACACCATCGAGGTGCGGGCCGGGAAAGGTTTTGGCGATCTGGAAGCGGGCAAGATACGGACCCTGGTTCCCGCCGATGCCGAAGCGCTGGTGAACCAGCCCTATGTCGACAGCGTGACACCAACCGTCACGACGAGCGTAACCGTCAAGCGCGCCGCCGTGGCCGTCAATGCGTCAGTAACCGGTGTCGGCGCGGACTTCTTTCGCGTACGGGGCCTTGAGCTGGCGCATGGACAACTGTTCGACGCCCAGGACGTTACCGCCTACAGCCAGAATGTGGTGATCGATGCAAACGCTGCGCGAGACCTGTTTCCAGACCGGGTTAACCCGGTGGGGCAGGTCATCCTTCTGGGCACAATGCCGGCGAGGGTTGTAGGTGTGACGAAACGGGAAAACTCCTTCGGCCCGGCGGTTGATACGTTGACCGTTTATGCGCCTTACACAACCGTCATGGGCCGCATGCTGGGTCGTCCGAACGTCGACGGCATAACGGTCCGTATCAGAGACGATGTCGATCCGGGCAATGTCGAGGCCGCAGTTTCTCGCCTTGTCGAGCGTCGGCATGGCGCCAAAGACTTCTTCCTCACCAACTCGGCGACCATTCGCGAGACTATCGAGACCACCACGCAAACCCTGACGCTGCTGATATCGTCAGTCGCCGTGATCTCGCTGATTGTCGGCGGCATCGGCGTGATGAACATCATGCTGGTCTCCGTGACCGAGCGCACCAGGGAGATCGGGGTTCGTGTGGCCGTCGGCGCGCGCCGCAGCGACATCCTCTCCCAGTTCCTGATCGAGGCCATTCTGGTCTGCCTTGTCGGCGGGTTCCTGGGAGTCATGCTCGCCCTCGGGATCAGCGCTCTTTTCAATTTGCTAAGCCCAGACTTCAAAATGATTTTCTCCTCGAGCTCCATCATGGTGGCCTTTACCTGCTCGACCCTCCTTGGAATTATCTTCGGCTTCCTTCCCGCCCGCAATGCGGCAAAACTTGACCCGATCGAAGCCTTGGCTCGTGACTGAGCCTTCTCGTAGCGGGCGGACAGGGAACGCTGACGCAAGAGATCGAGCTCATACTCGTTGAGGCTGCCCTTCAACCCCAAAAGCAGACGGTCGTTGCTCTGGCGGGGTGCATAAACCGCTTCCTGGTCGATCAGGATGGTATCAACAACACGGCACATCTCGATAAGTTGCTGCCAGTCCCGGCTGTTGCGGGCGAAGCGCGATACCTCACGCGCGGCCACGGCGCCAACCTTGCCAAGGCAGACTCCCGCCACCATCCGGTCAAATCCAGCGCGGGTCACGCCGCCGGCGGCCGAACGACCAAGGTTGTCATCCACCGTGTCTATTTGTGACCATCCAAGCGCTGCCAGCCGGTCGCGCATGGCGTACTGGAGGGCGCTGCTTTCTCGATTGTGCAGAACCTGATGAGCTTATGACTGCCGAACATACAGGATGGCCTTCCGCTCCAGATGATGCGGCCCGATCTTCTCATGCATCATGGCCGGTCTCCTTCTGTTGGGAGACCCGCTCGCACCTTGCATGATCGACGAACAGCCGCACGACGAGCACCGTCAGTGCCTGGCGGGTTTCCTCCGGCAACTCCGGCCATTGCGGCATCCCTGCCGTCTTTCCCCGCTGCGGGGCCCAGAACAGATCGAACTGGTATGTCATGGGCTGGTGAGGCATGGACATCTCTCCGACTCAATGCTGCGCCCATTACCGAAGATTGCGATGAGGCATCAGCGTCCTTCAGCAATCTTGCCAAAATATGCAGGCTTGCGAGATCGACGTGCGGAACCGAAAGGCTGCGCCAGGATCCACTCACAGATCGGTCGAACATCCACGACGGGACGTCAAGAAGTCGATCAGAGGAAGCACCAGAAAGGCTGCAGCGGAAAATATGCGTCCTTTTGGACAGCGCCTCATGGACGTGAACGAGGCGCCCCGACCAGGGATGCCACGGATACAAAAGCTCGCGAACCTCGGTCCCGTGGGTGTTCTGTCGTCTCGTTGTATAACGAGTTCCGGCCACACAGCGCGATAGGCAACAAAGTGCCGATTTCGCTCATGAACGGCTCATAGGCGCCACCGCCGCACCGAGTCTTAACCCCGGAAAATTCCAGCTCCCGCTGGCCCAAATTCGGGGAGCACCTCACAAAACCGCTGGAGCGAACTCAAAACTGGATAAAACTTGGGGGCAAGGTCACTAGCTGAGCTGCTTTTCGGGCTTTAACCGCGAAACTGGTCCGGCAACGCGACAGCGAAACCCCTGGATGTCAAACTGCAGTTCAGACGCTGTGCCAAATAGCGACCCTAAAGCCGAACGAATATAGCGTGTGCCGTATCCTTGGCGGCTCGGTGCGACTGCGGGCGGGCCGCCTCGTTCAACCCAGCTCATACTGAATAGCGGGTCCTTATCGTCGGTTACTTCCCAAATCACCTCCACGCTACCCTCAGGAACAGAAAGCGCGCCATATTTGATAGCATTCGTCGTTAGCTCATGAACACAAAGAGCGATGGTCGTCCCGGCATCCCGGCTCACAACTATGTCCGGTCCGGAAACGGCAATTCGGCGACTGCCATCACCGTTATAGGGAGCGACAGTCGTCGCCAGGATCAAGGAGAGGCCAACCTCTTCCCCGCCCGCCTCGAAGACTGCGGAATGAACGCCCGAAAGGGCCTGAAGCCGCGCGCCAAAATCACCCGCCAGTTCGTCCACGGATGCAGCGCCTCTTCGCGTCATCTGGAAAATGGAGGTGACGGTGGCGAGGATGTTCTTGACGCGATGGTTCAGTTCCAAACGCAGTTCTCTCTCCCGTTCGATTGAATCCCGGACTTGCCGCTGCCGTAATCTCACCAGAAGATTCAACTGAACAGCGTTGACTAACTCCAACGGCGCGATCGGACGCAAATGGAATAGAAGGCGGGATTTTGGCCATTCCGCCTGTAATCGATCGCGAATGCCTTGCACCGGTGCGGTCTTCTCAAGAAGGACGATGATCGGTATTTCTGACCAATCGGGTTGCGCTTTCAAGTGGTCGGAAAGCTTCGTCAAGACCGAGGGAGTGAGCGCCTCGTGCGTAACAATGATGATGTCTGGTGACGAACAAAGAAGACCTTCAAGATCATCATCGACCTTGGCCGAGACCACACCCACCTTTTGGTCTTGCAAAAGAGCAGCAATGTAATCAGCGTCTTTTCGAAACGGGGCAAGGACCAGCACCCAGTCCCGCTCATTTTCCTTTGACAGCCCGTTCATTTTGGATCGGGAAGCGGGTTGTAGGCCACCACGCTGACGCTACCGCTTTCGATGATCAGTTCCCGCACGTCCAGATCATGCGGGCCGTGACGCTTCTTCACTACAGTAATATTCCGACGGAGGCGCCCTTCATGTTCCATGATCCGCAACAGCAGAACTGTATCGCCGAGGAAGCTCACATCGACGTCGATCCCGACATTCTGCCCGAGGAGCCCGTGCTGCGCCACAATGAGCATGGTCAACACCCCGGAGCGCGCCAGGTACTTTAACAGGGACTGAATGTCGCGCACCGCTTTGTCCCGGTGTGGCAAAGAGTTGAGGTAACCGGTCAGACTGTCAATGACGACGACTTTCGACTTGTTCTGCGTCACGGCATCCTGAACGATCTGGCCGAATTCACCCGGTGAGATTTCGTTGGGATTGAAGTCACGAAGTATCAGCCTGCCATCCTTATGAAACTGCCTGAGTTGCATGCCGAGACCTTCGGACCGACGAAAGAAAGTTTCCAGTCGCTCCTCAAACAGAAAGAGGGCTACGTTTTCTCCCCGTTCAAGTGCCGCTGTCGCATACAGTGATGACATCGTGGATTTTCCGGTCCCGGCTTGACCGATGACGAGGGTTGTCGTTCCGGCTTCCTGGCCTCCTCCGAACATCTCGTCAAGTTCGGCAACACCGGATTTGATCAGTTGTGGCTTTCCGGCGTCCGATGCGGCGCTTGGCATAATTCGAGGGAATATCACCACGCCTTCGCCTTCCCTAATCGCCATGTCGTGATAGCCGTCGGCAATCGGCACGCTGCGCATCTTGGAGATCTCGACACGGCGGCGAACACCGCCGTACTCCTCCAGCGACTTGTCAAAGCGGATTACCCCGTGGGCCAGTCCCTCCACCTCTTCGCCGCTTCGATCAAAATCTGACGACTGTGTGTCAAGCAGCAGCGCCACAACATCCTGCTTGGCAAGGAAGGCCTTGAAGGCGATCAACTCCCGGCGGAACCGGGGAGAATCTCCCGTTATCAAGCGGATTTCGAGAAGCGAATCATAGACAAGCCGGCGCGGTTTATGTTCCTCAATCGCGGCCTCAATCGCCTTGCGTGTCTCGTCAAGCCGCAGGTCTGACGTCATGAATATGCTTTGATCATCGGCCTCGTTTACAGAGCCGGATGTTGCCAGCTCCTCAATACGAATACCGTCAAGTGTCCAGCCGTGCGAGACCGCAATCGCCTTCAGCTCGGCAACCGTTTGCGAGAGCGTTACGTAAATGCAGCTTTCGCCAGCGGCAACACCGGCTCGCAGGAACTGAAGGGCGGCGGTGGTTTTGCCCGATCCTGGAGCGCCCTGCAAAATGTAAAGATTGGATGCTGGAAGACCACCACGGAGAATTTCGTCAAGCCCCGCGATACCGGTGCTGACGACAGAGGGCATTTTCGGTTTCGGCATATTCACCTTCCGCTGGCCACGTGCATTAAGATCGAGGTTGCCTCATTGCAGTATCTATATTTTTCTTTTTCAAAACATCAACTCGTTCGACATTTATATGCAGTTTTGAGAAGGGGTTGGTGTCAATAAAGGCATGTCATGTTGGTTATGGGATGGCCCGCCCTTCCGAGGACATCGAGTATGATGTCCTTTTCTTGAAGGGAAAGGAGCAGAGCCATGCAGATTTCTATCTTGGGCATCGACATCGGGAAGAACAGCTGCAGCGTTGTTGGGGTAGATGACCGCGGCGCTGTAGTTGTCCGCCGGACAATGCGGCGACACACATTGATTGAATTCGTTGAGAAGCTACCAACCTGCGTTATCGCGATGGAGGCCTGCTGTGGTGCTCACCATCTTGGCCGGCTCTTTGCCGCGAGAGGCCATGTAAGGCTCCTGCGGCTACCTTGATTCCGGCGAGACCGCGTCGAGAATTCCCGCTTCCCCGTCCTTTCCGGCCGGCGCTTCTCTAATCGGCGGGCTGAGGTCAAGCTGTTTCGCACCTTTTTTGAAGGCGGGACGAGGCTAGTCCATCGTCCACAGCCGCCCAAAGCAGACCTCTTTGATCCGTTAACCAATGGGCAAATGCAGTCTCGGCTCGCTGGTCTTGAACCAGGCTTTCGCGATCTTGCTGTCCTTGATCTCGTAGATGCAGACCACGTCGATTTCCCCCTTTCCTTGAGGAAAGGTTCGCGTGACGGTTTCGTGATCGATCACGACATTCCCTACAACGATACGTGTGAGCAATTTGCCGTGCAGATCAGGCTCTTTGAACCGCTCGACGTGACGCGCTCTTATGTCCGCAGCGCTTGCAGCAAGCAGAGTGGTTGGGAAAGCGTAATACTGGCAGTCGTCTGTCCACCAACGCATGAACGCGTCAATGTCCCGCGCATTGTAAGCCTCAAGCTGTTTTTGGACAGGTAGGGCAACGTCTTCCAAATTATGGTCCTCACTGAAATCTTGAAAGTGGATCATTTACAGATATCGCTGGATGTCTGCAAAGGGGCGCTTTCCAGCCGAAAGCGCTGCTTTACATGAGCAGGTGTTCTCTGTCTGCGTCCGGCTCATGCAGCGTTCAACGTCTTTTCGCGGCCCGCGCTTCTCTCCGGGATCGGCACTCGGCCCTCCCATGATGGGGTCCAGTAGATAATGCGGTCCAATCTATGATGCATCCTGATGACAGATCATCGGTATAAGCGCCGGCACGAACTCACATCACCATCTTTTCGCTTCCTGGCGATAAAGCTGTCAACAGCCATGTCGATTTGCTCAATTCCAACAAGACAAATATCGCGCCAAGATCGACGAGGGGCGTGGTCTGTGCTTGAGTTTGATCTGCTGTTTTCGGCATGGTTGGCCCTCCCAAGGGTTTTATAGCGACCTTACTCTGTCACGGTGCGGGCCGTTGCTCACCCCTAATGGGATCTCAAGGCGCTAACATCGCTCGCGTTCGCAATCGCGCCTAATCGGAAACA
>NZ_LMVK01000026.1 GCF_001541315.1 Agrobacterium tumefaciens str. B6
GGCTGACATGCCTGCTCAACCGCTGTGGCCTTGAATTCGTCGGACCAGAACCGCCGCAACTGTCGCGGCGACCCGTCAAGGCGATCGGGCACCGCCTCGATCATTCGCATCAACCCAAGGCTAGCCGCAGGTCTAGACATAAATCCTCACATTCAGAGAACTCGTATGCCCGACATACCCTACTCAGCATCAGCCGCGCCAGATGGGGTCTCCTTGCCGCTTACGAACAAGCCTCGCGGCGTTCCTCGTGTCGATGACCGACGGGTCCTGAACGGCATCCTTTGGCGCTTCCGAACCGGCTCGCCGTGGTCGGAAGTTCCAGAACGTTATGGGCGGCCAACCACCTGCTATAACCGCTTCGTCCGTTGGCGTAAGGCCGGTGTCTGGGATCATCTTCTTAAAGCCGTTTCAGAGGCTTATGACGGCGACATCGTCATGATCGACTCGACCTGTGTTCGCGTTCATCAACACGCGGCCACGGGAAAAAAGGGGATCGAGACGATGGTTGCATGGGACGTTCCCGCGGCGGGCTCACGAGCAAAATCCACGCGCTCGTCGATGCCGAAGGTCGGCCAGTCACGCTCCGTCTGACCGGCGGCCAGATTGCTGACTGCACTGAAGCCGATGCACTGACAGACGACCTCGGCGAAGGTGATATCCTGCTTGCCGATAAGGGTTATGACACCAACGCAATCCGCGCCAAGGCGGCCGAGCGAAAGGCCTGGGCCAACATCCCGCCGAAGGCAACCCGCAAGGGCTCCTTCTCGTTCTCGCGCTGGGTTTACAGGCAGCGGAACCTTGTCGAGCGTTTCTTCAACAAGATCAAACAGTTTCGAGGTATCGCCACGCGCTACGACAAGCGCCCGGAAAACTATCTCGCAGCTGTCAAACTCGTCGCCGCAAGAATCTGGTGTCAGAGTTTATGAGTCGACGGCCTAATAGATGAAAAGAAGGCGTAGACCATCTACGCCTTCTTTTTTCAATATAGTATTCATTTGACGTTATGATCGTAAGACCACCACCTCGCTATTAGCCGTGGCATTTCTTGTACTTCAAACCGCTTTTACAGGGGCATGGTTCATTTCGACCCACTTTAGGAATGCCAACTGCGGGCTGTCTCTTTTGCGGCGCTGCCTTCTGGCCCTGTTCGAAGTTCCTAGCACGCTGCTTCATGCGTTCCGCGTCATCAAAAATATGCGCGTTGGCCTCTGTGCGATTTTCGGGTCGAATGACTGGGAAGGTATAGGCAGCCTTGTAACTACCATCGGCTGTCGCCTCGATCATTAAGCCTGTCAACGTTTTCGTGGGTATCATCAGAGCCGCCGAACCGGCCTTGTTGTTCACCTTATTCCAATCGATGATGCCACCCGATCTGTGGAGCCATATGAAGTACGGTGTTTCTTCCTCCCGACCATAGATGAAGCAGCGACCATCGTGTTGATTTAATGAAGTGCGAAGCTCAACGAGCATTGCCGCAAAGTCTCCACGGCCTTCGCTACCCAAATTCCTGAAACAACTGTCAGCACGAAGCCAACCAGACTTACGTGCCGCATCGATGGCCCCGAAGAACTTGAGCATTTCGTCGGGGTATTCTTGAGCTGGACGTGGATCAGTCTCCCAGTTTTTACCTTCGAAGCTTCGGTCAATGTCAAAGCTCATGCCGTTCCACATAACAAGGTCGGCACCTTCCTTGAATTGCTCAATCATTTCGATATCGACGCGATTTTTCCTCAAATACGCACCGAGATGGTCCAGCTCGTCGAACAGGTGGGCTCTACGCAAGCCAGCCACGGCCTGTCGCACCTCCATATAGTGAGCAAACTCGCCCGGCGTCGGCAGGAAGCGCTTCAGGACGAATAGGTCATCGATAGAAAGAGAAATGAAAGCATGCTTTCCAAGCAAAGGCACGATTTCCGGCAGTTCTTTACAGAATGCAGAAAGCGGAGAAAACGCTTCAACCGTAAGCCCGATAGGTAGCATGACACGGTAGTCAGCGCGGCGCACGCGCGCGCACTCCACGTACTTGCCGTCAATCATATGGAAGAGTGGCACTTCATCGGCGCTGTTCAAGTAATTGAAGAAGCGCTCACATTGTTTGTAAGCCTTGACGACCAGGTCCTGCACCGACTGAGCATGACGTACGAAATCCGAGGCCGGTGATGCGATGGTTGCTGCGGCCCCTGCTTTTGCCTCGACTAGATAGAGAACATCATCAATAAGAATAAGCGTGTCATTCTCCGACCATTGTTTGCTGACGGGGTCCTTGTAGTAAACCTCTTGCAAAACCGTGGCATCGGGTAGCTGGGAGCTAAGAATGTCGGCAAAGGCAGCTTCACTCATTACCTTTTGGCGTTCATTGAACTCAACCTTGTAGGCAGGCTTGCGCTGCAAGAGGTTGAACAAGAGCGCGCGATATCCGGCATCACGGGTAAAGCAGGGATCGACGGCGAAATAGTCCGATCCCAATTTGATCAACGGTTTTTTGCGGACGGGAAGCGTTCGATATGGCGTGCCCGAGTGGTCGCCAGCCGCGAAAAAATCTTTGTCTTCGCCGCGTTCATAAGCCAAGTCGGCTAGAAGTTCCTGTGGCAGATCAGTATGACGGCTGACATTGGCAATGCCACCGCGCAACAAGTCCTCAATGGCTTGCATGGTGGCTTTTGACTTATCCTTATTTTCCGCTACCCATTCCTCCATGACCTCTTCCAGCCGTTTGCCTTTTACTGCTGCAAAGGCATGAGCCGCTTGGAACTGGTTCATCATCTCTTCAACGGCAAGGGCTTGTCCGGTGCGCGCGGTATCGGCCATCGCCTGAAAGCCGACAGCAACTTCCGCTGCCCCTATGCCATAAATCTCTTTCAAAGCCTCATCATGCGGTTCAAGGACGTAACGGTAGAACTCACCTTCAAGGACCTGATAGCGGTTACCACGAAGCATAACCCAGCTCGACTTTGCATGAAATTCTATGTCAGCAGTATTTGGCCCGAACGCTCCGTCCTTCTTGTCGGCGGAGCTTGCCATGGCGTAAAACATCGCCTGTTCCCTAAGCTTGTTGCTTAGCTCAAACAGCTCCGCACATTTTTCTTCACTGAATTCCACCTTGTCCGGTGCGGGGTCTGTGGCTAGCACGGCGTGGACATACTCAAGAAGGAACTGGTTCTGGTTGATCAGGTCATCAGGCGCTTGTGCCTCATGCTCCTCCCTAGTACCTCCCTGCTGAGACCTATTCTTCATAATGTGCTGTGCATATATGTAGCCAAGAAGGTCGTGCGGCGGCATCCCGACAATAAGTTCACGCATGCGCGCGGCGGTAGCTTCCATATCTTTCATCAAGGATGCTGCGCTTTCCTTGAGCTTCTCGTCGTCAGTTTGGCTTTGTGTCATGTTGCCTGCGATTTGATGAAGGACGTCTTGGGTAATGTCGAGTGGAACAGCACTCATAATGCAACCCTAGATGAAAATCAGTTCCATTTCACCCATTTTGATATCCGGTTTCTTAGAGGCAAAATCGAGCAGATTATGCACCGTTACACGGATGTTACATAAATGGGCTAAGGGATTTCAAAATCCACTCAAACCATTGAAATTCTAGTGATGCTGGGCAGGATTGAACTGCCGACCTAGTCATTACCAATAGCCTGGTGGTAGTTCGAAGATGAGTTACACCAAAGTTACATGAACCCGGCATTGCCGGGCGAAAATCGTGTAACTGTTTGGAAAAATTGGTGGGCCGAGAGGGATTCGAACCCACGACCAATTGATTAAGAGCGGGAAAACGGCTGTATTTTCAATTTATTAAAACAATCCAAGTGACTGTTATTGAATCATTTTAGTGAGGATGACTTTCATCATTACTTCAAATTCCATGTAACATTTGGTATAAATCCGTTACATGGAAGTTACATGAAATGCCGAAGATACACCTTACCGATGACTTTGTTTTCAAAGCACAATGCCCTGTAGGCAAGGATCAAGAAATCTATTGGGACTGTCCGGTCGACGCGAACGGCCGAATCCGTAGCGATTCAACATCTGGCCTCGGACTCAGAGTTACAGCGATGGGAGCAAAGACTTTCATCCACGCGTATCAATTTAACGGCAAGCGTCATCGCAAGGCCCTTGGTTCGGCCATGGCTATGAAAGTCAGTTCAGCACGTCTCACCGTACGCAACCGTCACGATAGGCTGGACGCCGGTGAAAACCCTGACTTCGATCATGAGGACCCCCGCCGCGTGCATCTTATGACGGTGAGCGAGGCTATCGATAGGTACTGGGACAGCCATATACAGGGATTGTCGGAAAGCTATCGCAAGACGTTTGCTATTTTTGTTGCCAGATGGCGAAAAAAGACCCCGAAGTCGGAAACGAAACGCGGACGCAATACGAGCCGCCACTACAAGGATTTTGGAAGCTTGTTCGCGGATCGACCACTCGCTTCGATCAAGCCCCTCGATATCGAGCGGTTTCAAAAGCAATTCAGCTCTCCTTATATCTACAACAGCGCGCTTCGCCACCTGTTAGCTCTCTTCAATTGGGCAATCCGCATGCAACTGGTAGATATGCGCAATCCTTGCGACCCTATCCCCAAGAAAAAGATAATCCGCCAGCGGCGGGACTACTCCATGGAGCAAATTGGCCAGATTGCCGCGCATATTTTCTATCCGGTGCTCGAGGCCGTGCCGGAAGTTGAAAATCTGGACGGCTTCGCCAAACGCAACGCCGCGCTGACCAAAGCTCACGTATTGAACGCCAACGATCAGATAGCGGAACTGTGCAACTACATGGGCATTCTGTTTCTGACCATGGCACGCCCAAGCGATCTCACCCATGCCGAGTTCAGCCATTTTAATCTCGATACGCTGGTCTGGAACAAGCACAACACCAAAGGCATCAAGCTGTCGCGTTCGCTCTACGAATACGCCTACCGTACGGTGCCGATCCACAGCAAGGTGGCGGCCATGGTGCAAGCCCAGCGGGATCGCTGGCCGGACAGCCGCCTCGTGTTTCCTTCCCATACCGACCCATCGCAACCCCGCGACAACTTTCGCAAGGGACTGGCAAGGTTCAAGACCTTGAAGGGAGTACCCGACCACTTCCAGCTCTACGACCTGAAACGCATCGCGATCTCGCTGATGCTGACGGGGCAGGGGGTATCGCGTGAAGCCGTGTCCCACTACGTCGATCATAAGGGGAACCTTGAGACCACCATGATTTACGATCTCGGGCTGGTCGATCCGTTGCGGCCCGTTACCCAGCGGTTAGGCGAACTGGTCGGCATCTAGGTCATTTTCATACGCGCCGCACTCGACGGGGGTGATGACCGGCACCAACATGCCTGCACAGGAAAAGGAGTGTGTCCATGGATGCTATGCAAGCGCTGGTTCTGACCACCACGCAACTGGACGATATGCTGAGAGAAGCCGCGCGCCAGGGCGCAGCCCTCGCCGTCGCGGACCTGCGCAAAGAGATTCATCAGTCGCCGGACGATGTCGCCTTGCAGCGACTGCGTGCCTTCCTCCACGATCCGTCATCAATCCCTAATCCGTATGAGTGCTGGGCGCACAGCGGCATCATCCGCCAAATCGAACCGACACCACGCGGCAAGCCAAAATCCTCGGCATGGTTCATGACCTTCCAGCGCCAGACCGGCCTTGCCGGTTGCTACAACCGCCCTAGCCCTGCCTACGGCCGCCGCCGTGAATGGTCGTTTGCGGATATCCGGCTGGCGTGGGAGGCTTACTACCGTCGCCTCTAACCTTTTGCCTTTCAACTCTTGGACCTGCATTCAATTGACAAATACACAGTGAGACATGACCATTCGCAGATGGAAAGAACCGTCCGTATCGCCGCAGCACAGCCCCCGGAATTCCTGGGTAATATCGAAGCTGCCATGTCTTATGCCGCGGACGTTTTAGCCCAAGCTGCGCAAGCCGGCGTACAGCTCCTGTGTTTCCCCGAATGCTATTTGCAAGGATATTTACTGGATGAAGAGACGGCACGTACTGTAGCACTCGATCTGTCATCCGTAGATTTCTTAGCCGTTCTGAATCAATTCCCTCAATCAGATATGATTATCGTCATGGGCATGATCGAGCGTGACGCCGGGGCGCTGTATAACTCCGCCATCATTGTCCAAAACAGATCGGTCATCAGCCGATACCGCAAAGCACACCTTCTCCGAAAAGAGAGCTTCCTTGAAGCGGGAACGGAGGCGACTGTTGTTTCAGTCAACGGTTTGCGATTTGGTGTAAACATCTGTTGTGACACCCGCTACCCTACCGCAGCCCAAAAAATTGCTGACCTTGGCGGTTCGCTCATTGTGTGCCCGGCCAATAATATGCTGCCGAGATCAAAGGCCATGGAGTACAAAGATGTCCATAACTCTGCCAGAGCGGAACGATGCAGGGAAAGTGGCCTCTGGCTCATGTCTTCTGACGTAACAGGGGAACGAGAGGATTACGTTGGCTTAGGACCGACAGCTGTTCTTAATCCGGCCGGGCAAGTTGTTGCACAGCTTCCGCTCGAACAACCGGGCCTTTTGATTTACGATATGCCTGTGGGCGACGCGGTTTGCCTCGCACCACCTGCAAGCACGACGGAGAAAATTAGTGCAGCGCTATAACCAAAGTTATCTCAACGACCAAGCGTATAAACTGTCCTACCGCCTATGGTGGGTTTGATCTTGATAGCCTGACCATTAGCTATGCGATAGGTAGCGTCCGGCGTGGTCACGATGGCGAAGCCGCGATAGGCTTTCATTTCAGCACTTTGGACAAAGAGATCGAGCGAAACGATTAGGTTTCCGTTTTGGCGAGCGAATATCTTGAGACTGGTTCCACCATTGCCACCGCCACGTAAAACCACCCTGTCATTGGCAACGCAGGTGGCTCCGTCGCCATTAAGGACGTAATATTTCTCGCTATCGATATCCACGACCGTCAGATAGTCGTCCGAGAAAAAAGCTTCGCTTGTTGTCTCGCACTCACCGGCCCACGCATGAAATTCCTGCACTACGACAGGCGGTATATCTGGGGGAGCGATAAATTGAGCAGCAACCAGCCGTGGAAAGAGGCTGGAACTGAAAAGGCCGAGTATTGCAGCGGCAGTGACAGAACGCATTCTCAATCCTTGCGCTTGGGATTTGTGCCGCTCCGGAGGTTCAAGAGCACGCACGCGCTTTCAGCTCCGCAATGGCGGAGGTAACAGCCTGCTGATGGCTGTCAGATGCTGAATTGAAAACATAAGATATCGGAAGCTGATCTTCCGCCTTCCACTGAATGAAAAGAGACTTAACTACTGCTTGGTCAGGGATTCACCTGCGAACCCGTCCCAGCCGTCCATGCATTGCGCTGTCTGAAATGTGAGGGTTTTTCCGGAAAGCGCAATTTTGCATCTGGCTTCGCGACCGGTATCGCTTTTAATCAACAACTCGCCGCTCTCCAGTAATGTCCATGTCCCATTGTGTCGCCCGATATTGGCAATAGAGCTGGTGTATTCGACTTTTCCATCTGTGCTGAACTGCGCGACCAGCGGACGACCACCAAACTTCCATGTGGGACTTTCCCAGCGACCGACCAGTTTGTCGCCAGCATTGGCATTGGGGGCGCAGGCTGCGAGCATCAGGATGAGGGGAAGAAGAGGGGTCGCCGAACGGATAGATTTCATCAAGGTAGTCCTCAGGGGAAGGCAGCACTGCGCGCCTTTACAGGGATTTCTGCCTATCAAAAATCACGACTTTTGACGGGTAGGTGCACGCCGCGCGCCAATGAATGCTTCGTGTAAAGCGATGACCGAAATCCAAATACATTCAGTATTGATAAAGTTTATATTGCGTCACAATTTGTGAATCAGGCCTACTTGCAAAAGTCGTGACTTTTGACGGGTAGTAATTATCAAGCATCCCTTAAGCAACCTTTTGAATGTTCGTGGTCTTCAAGGGATTTAATCCGGAGACCTAACTATGACCCAGATTCATCCGCGCGTGCGGTTTATTGGCTACGCCCGTGTCAGCACCGAAGGCCAAGACCTCGCCTACCAGATCGAACGCCTCAAAAGGGCGGGGTGTGTGGAAATTTTCCATGAAAAGCGCAGCGGCAAGAACCGTGACAACAGGCCGGAACTGACGCGGTTACTGGCCAGCCTTCAGTTGGGGGACGTGATGCTGGCGACCGCCACGGATCGGGTGGCGCGTGATCCGCTTGATCTGGTGAATATCCTCAAGACGGTGAAAGATGCGGGTGCGGGGCTGCGATTGCTGGACGAGCCTTTTATCGACACCACATCCGAGATGGCGGATTTAATCGCGTTCTTGGTCGGGTGGGCCGCGTGCTGGCAGCGGCGGCGGATACTGGAGAATACGGCGCAGGGGCGGGAGGCGGCACGTCAGCGTGGGGTAAAGTTTGGTAGGCCTAGCAAGCTGGGGCAGGGGGAGCGGGAAAAAATTGCGGCGCGTCGGGCACAGGGGGATACCTGTGGGAGAATTGCAGACGATTTTTGCGTCAGCAAGAGTACTATTCGGCGGTTGTCGAGATGATACTGTATGACGCTATGATAAATTGTCTACAAACGATTTAAACAAGTGAGCTGCCCCGTCGAGGGACATCGGGCCTATACCAAGAAAAACTCCCGCGTCAGGCCCCCCTCGCACACGAAGTCCAAAACCTTTGGATCGCGCAATAGACGCGACCTCCGCGGTTGTGAGCTTCGCAGTTATGTTCGTATACATGCCTTGTACAGTCCTAGAGCAGCGATCAAACAGGTCTATGACTGTCTCTTCGGGGTTCTGGATAACGAGTTCAACGAGAGGAAAGTTCGTGAGTTCCTGTTCGCGCCCCTGTGATTCGATGACAGCACAAACAAAAAAGCCATCGGGTTTTGCAAAACCGAGCAGCATTTTATGATGGCCATACAGGTTGTCACGCTCTCCCCGTACATATAACGCACCTTCTACGGCTTGAATTGACCATGAAACTGGAGTTTCCCCGCCAGTGACAACGTTAAGAGGCTCAAGATCAGTAAGGGGTAATATTTTAATTTCGCTATTTGGTGTCGTAGAAGCAATCTCAAGGAATTCTGCACGTATGCCCATGTCGATAACATATCGGGCAATCTTAGCCGAAAGTATCTGAGAGCGTGCAATATGCTCTGGCGACGGATTGCGGAACGAAAATTGATGCACACCAAATTGCGCGCCTTCACCGAGATAGCGTAACCGTCCTCCCAGAAAGACAAGGGTTGCGGCACTCATGCAGTTTCCATTGATTATCTTTCGCTTCTTCAGAAAACCACCATCGTAGTCTCCATCCAGTACAGACTGCCCAATATGGGTTGAAAACCAGTGATCCCGAATAGTACGCCCGATACTGATTGCGGTATCAACGTCGCCACCTGTTGAATTAATGTATACTGGAGTACGAGGTGGAATTTCTAAGCTCTGTAAAAAATCGATAAACCTTTCGTCATCTCCTACCTCAATAGAGCCAAATGCGTTGATGCAGCAATATCCACCCAAAGCCTTCTCTAAGTCCGTTTGCGGTGGCGTGTATTCAAACTGCACGTGTACTTCTCCCCATTTTCTTAAAACCGGTCAGCACCGTGCTATAATTTGCTGGCCGAGTTTCTCGATGAGGTCGGCAAACTCAAGAACCACGTTGGAGTGAACAATGAGGCGCTGCCCTGTGGCATAAGAGGTATCACCGCTGCGGGTAATGTAGTCCGCGTCAACAATGCCTTGCTGATGCGCGAGTAGATGGCGCTGCTGGAAATACATCGTAAGCTTCTGCAGCGTGTCGATATCGACAAGCTGATCGTAACTGGCACCTATCGTTTGAGCCCAGAGTTCCGAACCGGCTTCCAGATTCTGGAAAGCATTGCGCCGTGCTTTCGGGCCGGCTTTTATCTCGTGGAGCTGTTCGCATAGACGCTGGAATGACATGACCGTGTCCTGCATGGCTTTTTCCAGCAGGGTTCTCGTGATGACTTCCGCTTCGTCGGGGCCGAGGTTGGCGCGCAGGGAATCTCCTAGCGTCGCTGCTGTCCGAATGGTGGCAAGGGTCTGAGCAAACGTGTGGCTGGCTGAGTTCTTGCCGCAGCTTGGGCAAAAGAAGGCTGCTCCAATGTAGGAATACCGGCATTGGCAGGATTCGCATGTCGTTCGCAGCCGCATCGGATCGGCCGCCGCAACCGGAAGTAGGACGACATCATGGCCGCCTTTAACTTCGAGGGTGATGCTTAAGAACGAATTGCGGCGCTGACGGCGTTTGGACTCTGCCGCGTCGGCGCGCATTGCCTTGTTGATACCGGCCTTCACTGAATTGAGCGCGTACTCCCGCCCTTCTTCGATCTGCTTTCGCGTGTACCAGCTTGTGGCTGGCGCAACGTGTCGACAGGAGGGGCAAAATACTTCCTCATCGCGAACAATATTTTTCCAGTCCTCTGTGTGAATTTTGAACTGGAACAGGCATTTCTGGTCGGGGCATTCTTTGTCGAAGAAGCCGTCTGAGTCACTTTCGAGGGGGATGGAAATGCTGCTCGTATTGGCTAAACGATTCAATTCTCGCTGAAGATTCTTGAACATTGGCAACTCCTCTGATGGGGAGTACATATCATGAACAGAATTATCTTGCTACTAGCGGGGCGTGAGTCTTCATGTATGCAATTACCTCACGAAAGAAAGTGTTGGAATATCGTTCTATGGCTCTGGATCACTACGTTTCCCAAGTTCATTTGAAGAATTTTTATGCTCCCGATTTGGGGGGGCGGATGTATGCGATACGTAAGGAGGGCCTCAAAACCTACCAGTGCGATTCCTACAGTCAGTGTCGAATCGAGGATGGCAGTACCAATCCTTATCTTCAGGAACCTCGCATTGTTGAGGAATTCCTGAGAGACGTAGAGCCTCGTTACAACGCGGCCCTTGAGAAGCTGCGAGTAGGGCAGCTTGATACCGCTTCCATTTTTGCGATTGCCGGATTTGCAGCCTACGTCGAAAGTTGCTCTCCCGCTGGTATGCGAATCCACAGTAACCCTTTGCGAAAAACATTGGAGGTGACGGCAGAACTGCTCGAAATCAACGGCCATCTTCCGCCCCCTCCACTAGAGCTTGGTGGAGGGTCATTAAGCGAGTTGCTGAATTCCGGGCGTGTTCAGTTTGCGATCGACCCAAAATACCCGCAGTCCATCGGCATCCAGACGATTGTCAAGCGCTTGTCGCTTTGGGGAAACTCTCGGTGGGACATCCTCATCAATGATGACGACAACAGCCCTTTCTTTACCAGCGATTATCCGGTGGCGATTGAGCCGGGCGAGCGGCCGGGCACAGTCAATCGATTTGTGCCGCTAGCTCCCAATTTGGCTATACGGATCAGGCCGGATCTCGATGAGCGCGGATTGGTGGATTTGGAGTTTCGAAACCTACGCATCCGGCGGGTGAGGGCCACCAAGCAGCAGATAGCCGCAGTCAATATGGCGATCGTGCAGGGTGCTGAGACCACGGTCTATTATTCTTCAGCGCGTCCTTGGATTCCCGGTTTTGTTGAGAAATATGCTGATTTTCACATTGAGACCAAGACGGTGAAGGTACCGCATGGGAATGGTTATATGTTGGTATCGACAATGGCTGCCGGTAGAAAGCCCCGCCCTCCTGTGCCCGCCGTGTAAGTGCAGTTACAGCATGCATATCTAGTACGCAGATATACCTAGAGTAGTTGCCTTCATCGTTGAGGCGGCAGTAATATACCCAAAGACAACTTATAAAGCGAAGCGGGAGTAATTTATGGGGGGGAAAGTTGGATCAGTTTGGCGCCGTTGGGATTTGCACATCCATACCCCATTTACAAAACTCTCAAATGCCTTCGAAGGCGACAGTGTTGATGCTGTTTGGGATACATACATTGATGCGTTGGAATCAGCATCTCCTCAGGCGTATGGAATAACAGACTATTTTAGCTGCGAAACGCTTTTCATACTGATCGACAGGTACAAGGCCAAATACCCGGATTCATCCAAGGCTTTGTTTGTGAACATCGAGTTTCGGCTGTCGGATTCCATTGATGCGAAGAATAGCAACCCCAATCTGCATGTGATCTTTGACAATCATGAAAGCCAATGTCCTCGCAGCAAGATTCAACGTTTTCTGGCGACTTTAAAAACCAAAGGCGACGACCATTCTGGCGCGCGCATCCCTTGCTCCGATCTCAGTACAACCAAAGACTACGCATCTGCATCGGTGTCATTTGACGATGTGAAAGCTGCTCTCGAAGACACGTTTGGGGATACCAAGCCCTATCTGCTGGCCTTTCCCGCCAAGAATGATGGTATCCGCACGACTGATGCGAAATCTCAAAGGAAGGTGTTGATTTCGGATAAGCTGGATCGCAATTGCGATTTGTTTTTCGGTGACGCGAACAGCCGGGAGTATTTTCTAGGCTCGGGACGATACGACAGCGGCGAATCTCTACCGAAACCTGCCCTGTCAGGAAGTGACGCGCACTCGTTTGCAGACCTTGAGCGTCTCGATGGGAATGCTGCCGGATACCCACCTACCTGGATTAAGGCCGATCTTACATTTCGGGGTCTACAGCAAATCTGCTTTGAACCGGAGTCTCGCGTTTTCATCGGTGCCGAGCCGCCGGTCGAGCAGAGAAAGGCCCAGCAGCCGACGAAGATGCTGAACAATCTGAAGATCAACCACATCCCCGAATACGACGGCTCGCGCGGCGTCTGGTTCAAGGGGGTCGATATTCCGTTAAACCCGGAACTCACGGCAATTATCGGTAACAAGGGTAGCGGAAAGAGTGCTCTTGTCGACATTGTCGGCCTGCTCGGGGATAGCCGCCTGGAGGCTTATTTCTCATTCCTGTCGGACTCGTCGGACAACAAGAAGTTTCGTCAGCGAGGTTATGCTGAGAATTTCCAGGCCGAGGTTTCTTGGCAGAGTAAAACGTCCGTTACGAAGCGGCTTAGCGAGTCGGTTGATCGCACGAAGCCGGAAGGCGTTCGCTACCTTCCGCAAAACTACTTTGAGCAGCTGACCAATGAAATCCAGATCGATGAATTTCGGCGTGAGATCGAGGATGTGGTCTTTTCTCATGTGGAGGAGACTGAGCGTCTTGGCACGGGGTCTTTTAAGGATCTTCAAGACCTGAAAACGCAACAGAGCCGGAATGAAACGAGTGCGCTCAAAGTACGACTTCGCCAGCTCAACATCGAGCTTCTGGAGCTTGAGGAACGCGCAAATCCACAATTCCGGAAGACCCTTGCTGCTGAACTTGATGCGAAGAAAGAGGAACTGAGGGCGCTTGATGCTGCCAAGCCTGCCGAAGTCACTGCACCCGATTCTCAGTCTGACGAACAACGAAAGCTATCGGAGCGCCTTCAGGAGCTTGGCAATCAGTTGGAGGAGCTTCGCAAGGCCGAGCAGGCGGCGGTTGATACGATAGGTCAATTGAAGAACCGTCAGCAGCGGTTGCTTTCGTTGAGGGATTCCATTGAAAGCCTGAACAGCAGAGTTCGGGAAGGGAAAGATGCCCTCCGTCCGATAGCCTTAGAGTTTGATCTGGATATTGAAAAAATCGTTCGGATGCAGGTCGATCTTACGGAGGTTGAAGCACAACGGTCGTCTGTTGGGGATCGCATCTCCACTCTTGAGAAAGACAATGCGCTTTCGTTCGAACCCGGTCACGATTTCCGAGTGCTTGCCAGTCTTCCCGATATCCGTGGCGCGATAACCTTCCACATGACGACAATAGACTCTCTCAAGGAGCAGTTGGATACCCCACAGAGGAAGTATCAGACGTACCTCGACAAGCTGACCCAATGGAATATTCAACGGGCAGCCCTCTTAGGCAATGATGTTGACCCACAGGCAGGTACGATTCGAGCGCTGGAGGCCCAGATCATTTTCATCGATACAGATTTGGCCGCCCAGATTAGTGAGAAGCGCGCCATGCGTTCCGGCCTCGCGCGCCAAATATTTGAAAGCAAACAAAAGGTCTTGAATTTTTACGCCGACATCAAGACGAGCGTGGATCAGAGACTCAAGGTGGTGAGGACCGATAACTTTTCGGTCGAAATCACGGCCTCTTTTGTCCTTGAACGTGATTTTTCCGAAAGTTTCCTAAACCTCATCAAGAAAAATCGTCGAGGACCTTTCCATGGTGCAAATGATCCAGAGCGCAAATTGAAAGGGCTGGTCAGCGAGGTTGATTGGGACAGTTTTGATTCTGTCGAAGGCTTTATCGGAAGAGTCCTTGCCCAAATGACGTCGGACGAGGGAGGCGCGTCCCTGCGTCTCGAAGAACAGGTTGTACATGTCAAAGACTTCTACGACTTTCTGTACTCATTGGAGTATTTCGCTGCGTCGTATGAGCTCCGGCTTGGCGGTAAAAATCTGAACGAGCTTTCTCCAGGCGAAAAAGGCCTACTCCTCCTCGTCTTCTACTTGCAGCTCGATAAAGACAACATCCCTCTCGTCATCGATCAGCCAGAAGATAACCTGGATAACGAGAGTATTTTTGCAATTTTGGCGAACTGCATTCGGGAAGCCAAGAAACACAGGCAGGTCATTCTGGTTACCCATAATCCAAACCTAGCTGTGGGCGCTGACGCGGAGCAGATCGTTTACGTCAAGCTTGATAAGGCTGACGGCTATCGCTTCAGCTACGAAAGTGGAGCTATTGAGAACCCCCGCATTAATCAGCGGATTATTGATATTCTAGAAGGTTCTCAGCCTGCGTTCGTAAAACGTCGGTTGAAGTATCATATCGCGTAGGGAGTGCAAGTAGATGCAGTTTTTATTTAATAGCCGAGGGCAGCACATCGCTAATCTTGTGAATGGTCAGCTCCACGCGCCCACGGGCGCTAATATCGGCCATTTTTTGAACGATTATCGTATCTTCATTGATATGGCTGGCCGTTATCTGGGGGAAGTCGTGCAGGAAAACCGATTACTCTATCGGACGGCTTCACCCCATCGATCTGTAAGCTATGGCAATTACGGCAATTACGGGAACGTCGGGAATTATGGAAACCCAGGTAATCACGGTTCAATCGGTGTTGTTGGAGGATTTAGTGACGTCGAAACGCCGTGGTTGTGAAGCCATGATGTGCCGATTTCAAATGCCACTCACTGGTAGCAGGGTATGGGTTGAGACGCGGTAACGATCGCTGGTTTTCAGGGTAGAGATAGGCGTTCGCGCGCGACCTCGGCATGCTTGCCTTCAAGTTCTATGCCTATGTAGCGCCGCCCGCAGGTCTCGGCGGCGACTAGCGTTGAACCCGACCCGCAGAATGGGTCCAGTACCAGACCGCCCTGCGGGCAGTACGTGCGGATCAACGGCTCAAGCACCTCGACCGGCTTTTGGGTCGGGTGCAACCGGTTGCCGGTATAGACCCAACCGGACACGTCGGATAGCGGCATGGCCGGCAACTGCGGGCGGCCTTTGGCCAGCACGTAGGCGCATTCGTGACGGGCCTCGAACAGGCCCTTGCGGGACGTGTAGTCCTTGCAGAACACGATGTGCCCAACACGCCGGAACCCGGCGGCGGCCCATGCCGCCAGGAACGTCTCCGTTGCGGTCCAGCCATAGAAGCTGATGCACAGCGTGTCAGGCTTCATCAGGCGGTAGATTTCGCGGAAGGCAGGCTCCAGCCAGTCACCGTTGGTGTCGTTGGCAATCGTGCGGCCCTGCCGGTCACGGTAGTTGCAGTGTCAATCGGCGTCGTAACGGGACCCCTTATCGGCTCCCAAAAGGGACCCCTGCCTCTGGTTGCATCGGGTCAGCGCGCGTAGGCCCGGAGCTCTCCATTTAGCGCAGGGGCCTGCGGGCGCGGGTT
>NZ_LMVK01000027.1 GCF_001541315.1 Agrobacterium tumefaciens str. B6
CCGTCGATCTTTGCCGTCTAGCCGGGAAATTCCCCTGCGGCACCATCTGCGAAGTCGCCAATGACGACGGCACCATGGCCCGCCTGCCCCAGCTCGAAGTCTTTGCCGAACGCCACGGCCTGCTCGTCGTGACGATCAAGGATCTCGTTTCTTACCTCAAGGGCGAGGTTGTCGAGGACGTGGTGCAGAAGCAGGTCGCCTGATCTGCGCTTCCTTGTTGTGAATACGAAAACGCCCGGCGCAAGCCGGGCGTAAAATCAAAAGGCAGACCACCTTGCATCTTGCACGTGGTCATCAATTCGAGCGGCGCTGCCGCGAAAACCCTACCAACAGCAGAACCCGCCATCTACCAAAAGGTCCACGCCCGTCACGAAGCTCGCCGCATCTGACAGCAGGAAGATCGCCGGGCCGACCATTTCATCGACGCCCGCCATGCGCTGCATCGGGGTCTGCTCTTCGAACAGTTTCGTCTGGTGCACCATTTCCGGCCGCGTGTTCATCGGCGTCGCGGTGTAACCAGGCGAGATGGTGTTGACGCGGATGCCGCGCCCCACCCATTCCATCGCCATGGATTTGGACATGTGGATGACGCCCGCCTTCGATGCATTGTAGTGGCACTGCATCAGGCCGCGATTGACGATGACGCCGGACATGGAAGCAATGTTGACGATTGCGCCGCGACCGTTCTTCAGCATGGCATTGGCTTGCGCCTGGCAGGAGAGGAACACACCCTTCAGGTTGATGTCCATCATCGTCTGGAACTGGCTTTCTTCCATTTCCTCAGCCGGATTGGCGTTGGCGATGCCGGCGGCATTGACGGCAAGCGAAAGCGCACCGAGTTCGGTCTGCGTGCGTGCTACCGCGTCGCTCAGCGCCTGCTTGCTGGTGACATCGGCGGCGATCTGGATCGACTTGCGGCCAGCTCTGGCAATGAAATCAGCCGTCTGCGCCAGGCCGTCATCGGTGCGGCGGTCAAGCAGCGCGACATCGGCACCGGACTGGGCAAGCCCCATGGCGATCCGCTGGCCGATGCCGGAACCCGCACCAGTGACGAACGCCACCTGGCCGGAAAGATCGAAGAGTTTCGGCGCGTTGAGCGTGATTGTGGACATCTCTATTTCCTTCTTCAAATGGTTGCCAGTTCCATGACCGAGACGTCGTTGGCCTCGTCGCGGTTGAGGATTCCGGCCTGTTTTCCCTGCGCAAGAACGAGGATGCGGTTTGAAACGCCCAGCACCTCTTCGAGATCGGAACTGACGACGATGACGGCAACGCCGCTTTTGGCCAGACCGACGATAATATCGTAAATGCCAGCCCGCGCGCCGACATCGATGCCGCGCGTCGGCTCGTCCAGCACAACCACACGCGGGTTGCGGGCAAGCCATTTGGCAATGACGACCTTCTGCTGGTTGCCGCCGGAGAGATCCGAGGCAGGCTGTTCGCTGCGGCCCTTCACCCCGAATTTGGCAATCGCCTCCTTCGTAAAAGCACGCTTGATGCTAGGCGTTATCCAGCCGGTGCCGACACGGTCGAGATTGGCGTAGATCAGGTTTTCACCGATCTCATGCTCGACAACCAGCCCCTGAAGCTTGCGGTCTTCCGGCACCATGACGATGCCCTTCGCAATCGCATCCGCCGGGCTTTTCAGCGTCAGTACCTGTCCATCGAGCAAAACCTCGCCCGCACTGGTCGGATCGGCACCGGAAATGGCACGCACCAGTTCGGTACGCCCCGCGCCGATCAGCCCGGCAATTCCAAGAATTTCGCCGGCACGGACGCCGAAACTGATGTCGCGGAAAGAATTGTCCGTGCCAGTCAGCCCCTTGACCTCCAGCACCGTTTTTTCCTGCGGTTCGGGCAGCGCCGGGAACAGGCGTTCCAGCGACCGGCCGACCATGCTTTCGACGATGGTGCGCACCGGTGTCGCGCTGTCTTCAAATTCATGCACCCGCTCACCGTCGCGCAGCACGACGATGCGGTCGGTGATCTGCTTGATCTCTTCCATGCGGTGGGAAATATAGATGATGCCCACGCCCTCGGCGCGCAGCTTGCGAACCTGCTCGAACAGGGCCTGGGTTTCCGCACCGCCAAGGGCCGCCGTCGGCTCGTCGAGGATCAGGAGCTTGGCATCGAGCGCCAGCGCCTTGGCGATTTCGATCAGCTGCTGGTTTGCGGTCGAAAGGCCCGCAACCTTTCGGGTTGCGGGAATATGCAGATTGAGCCGCGCCAGCTGCTGCTGCGCCCTCCGGACCATTTCGGCGCGGTCGACGATGCCGTTCTTCATCGGCCAGCGGCCGATAAAGACGTTTTCGGCGATGGAAAGCTCCGGCAGAAGCTTCAGCTCCTGATGGATGAGTACAATGCCCTTGTCTATCGCCTCACGCGGCGAAGCGGGCGTGTAGGGCTGGCCAAGCCAGGTCATCTTTCCTTCGGACGGCTCGCGGGAACCGGCGATGATGCCTGAGAGGGTGGACTTGCCCGCCCCGTTTTCACCCAGCAACGCCACGACTTCACCCGGATAGACGTCGAGATCGACGCTTTTCAGAACCTCGAGCGGGCCGTAACGTTTGCTGATGCCACGGAGCGAAAGAACCGGCTCGCGCATGACGGGACCTCCTGGGAAATACGCGTGGCAGTGATGCGCCACGGCTTTGCGTCCGAATTGCCTGAAAACGAACAGATGACGCCCCCGCGCTTCCGGCTGGAGTGCGCGGGGGCGGATGCATCAGGGGTGGTTGGCAATGAAGCCGTCGACGTTTTCCTTCGTCGTCAGCGTCGCCTCGGAGAGCTGCACGGCCGGAACCTTCCCGCCGCCGACGATCTTGACGGCCATCTCCACAGCCGTGCGGCCCATCTTCTGGGTCTGCTGCGTCGCTGTCACGTCAAAGACGCCGTTCTTCAGCGCCTCAAGCGCTGCCGTGTCGCCATCGAAGCCGCCAACGACGATCTTCTGCGAGGGGTTGGCGACCTTGATCGCCTGTGCCGCGCCGAGCGCCAGACCGTCTGCCTGGGCAAAGACGATGGAAACGTCCGGATTGGCCTGAAGCAGGTTCTGCATGATCTGGAAGCCTTCATCCTGGCTCCACATGTTGGACCACTGTTCGGCAACGATCTTCACGCCGGAATTGGCCTTGACCGATTCCATGCAGCCCTTGGTGCGGTCGACTTCCGGTGTCGTGCCCTTCTGGCCATGAATGATGACCATTTTGCCCGAGCCGCCTGCCTGCTTGATGATGTAATCGCAGACCGACTTGGCGGAAGCGACGGAATCGGTAGCGAGGAAGGTATCGCCCGGCGCGCCGTCGGCATTGCGGTCGATGTTGATGACGGGCACACCTGCCGCCTTGGCAAGCTTGACCGGAACGGTCGCCGCAGCGGCACCAGCCGGAATATAGATCAGCGCGTCGATGTTCTGCGTCAGGAGATCCTGGATCTGGTTGACCTGCGTCGGGCCATCGCCCTTGGCATCGACGGTGACGACGGTGATGCCGCGCGTCTTGGCTTCGGCTTCGACGGCCTGCTTGATCTGGTTGAAGAAGTTCGCCTGAAGATTGGCAACGGCAAGGCCGATCTTCTTGACTTCGGCGGCGTTGGCCGAACCGAGTGACAGGGCGAGAAGGGCGGCGGATGTCAGCAGAATGCGTGAAAATTTCATGATTATTCCTCCATTTGTTGATTTTGACCTTCGGGCAGATCAAACCTCCTCCCCTTCGGTCGCTTTTCACGCCTCCCATACCGGGAGGGTCGTCTATTGTGCGGACGGCTCATCGCCCTCCGCAGGCAAATTCAGCTTCTGCGCCGGCGCAATGTTTCAGCACCCACGGCCAGCACGATAACCACACCGATGATGACCTGTTGCAGAAAGGGAGAAACATTGAGCAGGTTGAGGCCGTTGCGCAGCACACCGATGATGAGCACGCCGATCAGCGTTCCGCCAATGCCGCCGGCCCCCCCCGAAGGGGGGGCCCCGCCGATGACGACAGCCGCAATCGTATCCAGCTCGTAGCCAAAACCGCTGGAAGGCTGCACCGAGTCGAGACGGGCTGCAAGAACGATACCCGCCAGACCGGCAAGAACCGCACAGGCGACATAGACGCAGATCGTCACCAGGGCGACGTTGATGCCGGCAAGTCGCGCCACTTCCGGGTTGCCGCCAACCGCATAGACGGTGCGGCCTTCGGAGCGGAAGCGCAGGAAAAGAAACGACACCAGAACAACGACCAGCATCAGCAGCACGGTCGCCGTCAGCACGCCGAAATGGCGGTCGATGGCCAGCATCATGAACCAGTCAGGGAAACCGACGATCTGCTGACCGTCCGTGATCATATTGGCAAGGCCGCGCGCCACCGACATCATGGCAAGCGTCGCGATGAACGCCGGAACCCGGAAGGCAGTGACGAGAACGCCGACGACAAGGCCGCAGGCTGCGGATGCGATGAGCGCCAGCATGATGGCCATGCCCATGGGCATGCCCGCGACATTGGCTGTCCAGCCCATGATCATCATCGACAGCGCCAGCACCGAACCGACGGACAGATCGATGCCGCCGAGCAGAATGACGAAGGTCATGCCAACGGCCATGATGCCGAGCACGGTGATCTGGTCGAGGATGTTGAGGCCGTTTCGAAGCGACAGAAAATTTTCGCTGGTGAAGGTCAGAAAGACACACAGCAGCAGCAGGCCCAAAAGAGGTCCGGTCGCACCGCTTAGCCAGGCAAGCGGGCTTCTGGTGTGCGTAACCCCCTCATTGCGTTCAAGCACGGACATGGCTCCTCCCAGTGGCTATCTTGCATTTTTTAAACCGATTAGAATAATTATTCATGCTCGGCGAAACATGCATAAGCCAGTTGAGAGAAACTTGTCAATAGGCTTGGACGGCGGGACGGGCCTTGCGGGTGATGGGATGGCTGCACACCTGCGCCTCCCATCTCGTTCCGGTGCACATCGCAGGAATCCAGCGCAAGCGCGTCTGCGTGGCAAGGAGAGCCCTTTCAGCCCAAGGACTTGGGCTGAGCAGATTCCTGTTGCGAGCCCAGGAATGAGGCGGGGAGGTCCGCTTCATCATCAGTGCAAATGGAGCGACAGAAATAATCGGCACGGATTGAAACAGCACAATTCACAATTCCGGCTTGACAGAAACGCCACTTCTGCAATTATATAAATAGCTGTATAAATATTCACACGCATGTTTTGAAGAGGATCCCATGCAGCCCACAGAGCTAGAGCGCATTGCGCGCCAGATTCGCCTTCGCGACGTCCAGGCTGTTTTCGAGGCGGGTGCCGGCCATGTCGGCGGCGAAATGTCGGCGATCGACATCATGACCGCCCTTTATTTCCGCGTATTGCGCATCTGGCCGGAAGAACCGAAGAACCCTGCCCGCGACCGTTTCGTGCTGTCGAAAGGCCACACCGCCTGCGCGCTTTATGTGACGCTCGCCAAGCGTGGCTTTATCCCGGAAGAGGAAATCTCGACCTTCCTGCGACCCAATTCCCGCCTCAATGGCCACCCCAACTGTAACAAGGTACCGGGGGTCGAGACCAATACCGGCCCGCTTGGCCACGGGCTTCCAGTTGCCGTCGGAATGGCCAAGGCGGCCAAGCTTTCGGGAGCGGATTACCATACCTATGTCATGACCGGTGATGGCGAGATGCAGGAGGGCTCCAACTGGGAAGCCATCATGTCCGCCGCGCAGTTCAACCTCAACAATCTGACGCTGATCATCGACCATAACCGTTTCCAGCAGGGTGCTGCGATCTCGGAAACCAACGACGTCGCGCCGCTTCGCCCCAAGCTGGAAGCATTCGGCTGGGAGGTGAGCGAAATAAACGGCAACGCGATGGAAGAGATCGTCCCGGCGCTCGAACATCGCGGCGACCGCCCGCATTGCATCGTCGCGCACACCAACAAGGGTCACGGCATTTCGTTCATGCAGGACCGCGTCGACTGGCACCACAAGGTTCCAAGCAAGGAACAATACGAAATTGCCGTCAAAGAACTTTCGGAGGCATTGTAATGAACGCGCCCGTAACCGCCGCCAAACTCTATGATTGCCGCGACGCCTTTGCCGAAACGCTGGAAGCGTTGGCCGCCGCAAACGACAGGGTCGTGGCCGTCTGCAACGATTCGGTCGGCTCCTCGAAGCTCGGCGGCTTCAAGTCGAAATTCCCCGAGCGCCTCGTCAATGTCGGCATTGCCGAACAGAACATGGTGGGCGTCGGTGCCGGCCTTGCCAATGGCGGCCAGCTTCCCTTCGTCTGCGGCGCATCCTGTTTCCTGACCGGTCGCGCGCTGGAACAGATCAAGGCAGACCTCGCCTATTCCAACGCCAATGTGAAGCTCATCGGCATCTCCTCGGGCATGGCCTATGGCGAACTGGGTCCGACGCATCACTCGATCGAGGATTTCGCCTGGACCCGCGTTCTGCCGAACCTGCCGGTGATTGCCCCCTGCGACCGCATCGAAACGGCCGCCGCCGTCAAATGGGCTGCGGACTATGCCGGTCCCTGCTTCCTGCGCCTGTCGCGCGTCGGCGTGCCGGACCTTCTGCCTGATGGCCACGTCTTCGAACTTGGGCGCGCCAACCTGCTTCGCGAAGGTTCCGACATAGCGCTGATCGCCAATGGCACGCTGACACACCGCATCGTCAAGGCCGCCGATATTCTGGCCGGCCGTGGCATCAAGGCGCGTGTGCTTAACATGGCGACCGTGCGTCCGGTCGACGAGGCGGCCATTATTGCCGCAGCCAAGGAAACGGGCGCAATCCTGACGGCCGAAGAACATTCGATCTTCGGCGGTCTTGGCTCTGCCATCGCCGAAGTCGTGGTCGATCATGCCCCCGTGCCGATGAAGCGCCTCGGCGTTCCCGGCGTCTTTGCCCATACCGGCTCGGCAGAATGGCTACTCGATGAGTTCGGCATGGCACCAGCGGCCATCGCGGAGGCTGCGGCAGCGCTGATCAAGAGAAAATAAAGTCTCCTCCCGGGGTCGTCGCGTGTCTTCGGATGCGCGGCGACACCCTTTTGCAATATCGTCGTTTAGTCACCGCAAGGCTGAAACGAAAAAACTGCCGACGAAAGAACTCAAGTGATGCGCGCCATTCTGTCCATCGATCAGGGCACCACCAATTCCAAGGCCATTCTCGTTTCTGAAACAGGAGAATTGCTGGCGCGCGGTTCATCGCCGGTCGGCATCACCTATCCGCAGCCTGGCTGGGTGGAACAGGATCCGAACCGAATCTGGGCCTCGGTGCGCGAAGCGATTTCCGCCTGCCTGTCATCGGCACCCTCTGCGGTCAGCGTTGAAGCCATTGCCATTTCCAACCAGCGCGAATCTGTGACGATCTGGGACGGTGAAACCGGCGAGCCGCTCGGCCCGGTCTTGAGCTGGCAATGCCGCCGCACGGCACAGCAATGCGCCGATCTTATCGGCGAGGGATATTCCGAGCGTGTCATGGCGCTGACCGGCCTGCCTATTGACCCGATGTTTCCCGGCGCCAAGATGCGCTGGCTGTTGGAGCGCGCGCCGAAGGGCCGCAGCCTTCGCCTTGGCACCATCGATAGCTGGCTGATCCACTGCCTGACCGGCGGCAAGGTGCATGCCTGCGACGCCTCCAACGCGGCCCGAAGCCAGGTGCTCGATCTCAACCGGCAGGTCTGGAGCGAAGAGCTCTGCGACCTTTTTGGCATCGACATCAACGCACTGCCTGACCCGCGCGACAGCAGCGGCGACTTTGGCGTGACATCTGGTGTTCCCGGCGTCAAGGACGGCTCGCCTGTTCTGGCAGCCGTCGGCGACAGCCACGCCGCCCTCTTCGGCCATGGCGCCTTCAATCCCGGTGACGGCAAGGTGACGTTCGGCACCGGCTCATCGGTGATGACGACCCTGCCGCATTTCATCGCACCAGAGCGCGGCATCACAACCACAGTTGCCTGGAGGCTTCACGGCAAGCCGACTTTCGCGTTCGAGGGCAATATTCTTGTGTCTGCCGCCTCCCTGCCATGGATGACGGACATTCTCGGCCTGCCCGATGTCGCCTCTCTTGTGGAGCTTGCCGCCACCGCTGAGCCAGATGGCCCCGGTTTCGTCCCGGCCTTTGTCGGCCTCGGCGCGCCCTATTGGGATTCCAATTGCCGCGCGCTATTTTCGCAGATCAATTTCAGCACAAGCCGCGCGCAGATGGCCCGCGCCGTTACCGATTCCATCGCCTTTCAGGTTTATGACGTCTTCTCGGCCATGCGCGCGCAGTCGCCCTCCGGTTTCGGACAGCTGTTCGTGGATGGCGGACCGAGCCAGAACCGTTTCCTCATGCAATGCGTCGCCGACATGCTGGACCACCCCGTCATCCAGCGTGACGCGCCGGAAGCCTCCGCACTGGGCGCGGCCTATCTTGCCGGCCTCGCCCTCGGTCTCTGGAGCGATCTCGATGCCATCGCCGCGCTCAACAGTCCCGGCAACGCCATCGCGCCTTCGCCCAGTGACGGCAGGCAACGGCTTGCCGTCTGGCGCGACGCGATTGCGCGCTCGACGTTGCCTGTGACGTCGGGTAAGGGTGAATAAAAATTCACCCTGGAGGGCTTATGGGCAGGATCAACGAACTTCGGATGATATCCCGCGTGGCGCAGATGTATTTCAGCGAGCATCGTCGGCAGGCGGAGATTGCCGAACATCTCAATCTTTCGCAGGCCACCGTCTCGCGCATGCTGAAGCGTGCCGAAACGGAAGGTATCGTGCGCACCAGCATCATTCCGCCGCCCGGCACGTATAGCGATCTTGAAGCACAGCTTCGCGAACGCTTCGACCTGCCGGAAGCCATTGTCGTCGATTGCAGCGAAGACCGCGACGGCGCGATCATGGCTCGCATCGGCGAGGCGGCCGCGCATTTTCTCGAGGGGACGCTGTCGCAAAACGAGATCCTCGGCGTTTCCAGCTGGAGCCAGACGATCTTCAAGATGGTGGAAAACATCCATCCGCTGAAGGGCGCCAAAGCGCGTTATATCGTCCAGACGCTGGGCGGTATGGGCGATCCTTCCGTGCAGACGCACGCGACCCAGATCACCACGCGGCTGGCGAGGTTAACGGAGGCCGAGCCGAAATTGCTCCCGGTCCCCGGCGTCGCCACCTCTCGCGAGGCGAAGCTTTTGATGCTGGCCGATCCCTTCGTGCGCGAAACAATCGATCTTTTCGGTTCGATCACGCTCGCCATCGTCGGTGTCGGCGCCGTCGAGCCATCGGAGCTTCTTGCCCGCTCGGGCAATATCTTTTCCGCCAAGGAGCTTGCCGATCTCGCACAGGCGGGCGCCGTGGGCGACATTTCGCTCAGGTTCTTCGACAAGGACGGTAAGCCCGTCAAGACACCGCTCGATGATCGGGTCATAGGCCTTCCTCTGGAAAACCTCTCCAATGTCGACCGCGTCATTGCACTCGCCGGCGGCTCGAAGAAGACCGAGGCGATCGCCGGTGCGCTCAGAACCGGCGTGATCGATGTTCTCGTCACCGACAAATTCACCGCCGAACGACTGGTCGGCACATAAACATAGCCATTATCCCTTAAAGGAGGAGACATGAGGCGCTTTGAAGGTCAATCCGTATTCGTAACCGGAGGCAACAAGGGCATCGGTTACGGCATCGCCCGCCGTTTTGCCGAGGAGGGTGCGAAAGTCGCCATCGCCTCTATCGACAGGGACACCAATGACGCCGCCAAAAAGCTGGCGGACGAAACCGGCTCAGTCACCCATGGCGTGATCCTCGATGTGCGGGATGCGGCGGCGGTGCGCGAGGCTTATGGCGCAACCGAAGAGGCAATCGGTCCGCTGTCCATCTCGGTCCAGAACGCCGGCGTCATTACCATTTCCAGGATCGAGGAGTTGACGCAAGAACAGTGGGATTTCAATCTTGATGTCAACACCAAGGGCGCGTTCCTCTGCTGCCAGGAGGCGATCCGCCGCTTCCGCGCCAGCGGCACAAAGGGTCGCCTCGTCAACACCGCCTCCGGTCAGGCACGCCAGGGCTTCATCTATACACCGCATTACGCGGCCTCGAAGTTCGGTGTCGTCGGATTGACACAAAGCCTTGCCAAGGAGCTGGCGCCGGAAGGCATAACCGTCAACGCCATTTGCCCCGGCATCATCCACACCGAAATGTGGGACTATAACGATCGCGTCTGGGGCCAGATGCTCGGCGATTACAAGCCCGGCGAACTGATGGCCGAATGGGTGTGCAACATTCCGATGCGCCGTGCCGGCACACCCGCAGAAGTGGCGGCATTGGTGGCGTTTCTGGCATCTGACGATGCAGCTTACATCACCGGACAGACCATCAATGTCGATGGGGGGCTGATCATGTCGTAAGAGGCCTTGGTGGCGCCAGTACCGGAAATCTGGACATCCTAACCTCCTTCGCACAATCCGAATTTCCTGCGTGGGCTTTCGGAATGCCGTGTTCGCCGGACGGTCGACTGAATAGATGGCGTGGTTGCCGCTCTTCGCACCCGGCACGTTCTGTCAGAGGATGGTCGGGTTAAATCCAGCGGGTGGAAGGATGGCAGCATGACATACGACACGATGATTGGGATCGATCTGGCTATTCAGTCAAGCTTCGCTCTGCGGACGGAGCCTGCGTTTTGTAGTGTACCCTTATAGTCGCGCTATCCATTCATGCTCGGGGTGTAGGGCCTCCAGCCAGAGGCGCAGATCAAGCTTTTCCCGGAAATTGAGTTTGGGGAGCGGATCACATATTCGCGGCGCATGTCTTGTCGCATGAATCGCGCAGTCGCGGAGACCGTATCCACCTCAATCAAATTGGAGAAATTTGATTGGCGCCGTTGAGGCGCGTCTGGTCACCTGCTGGCCGTTAGGCAAAACGATTGCGGTAAGTCACGGGGCTGACCCCATAGTGCCGCCCAAACTGAAGCCTCAGGTTTTCGGCGCTTCCAAGTCCAGTCACTCTGGCAATCTCATCGGGTGCGGCCGTGCTGGTTTCGAGCAGGATGCGGGCTTGCTCCAGCCGCTCCCTCATGATCCACTTGAGCGGGGATAGACCGGTCAGGGACTGAAAGCGACGCTGAAAAGTACGCTCACTCATACGGGCGTGGCGAGCAAGAGAACTGATTGTGTGAGGATCTTGAAGGCTGGCCAGAATGTGATCGAGGATCGACGACAGCCGATCAGCCTCTCGCCTTAATGGCACGGGACGCTCGATGAACTGGGATTGTCCACCCTGGCGATGGCTGTACATCACCAGACGACGCGCCACCGTATTGGCAAGTTCCGCCCCGAAATCCGCCCGGACGATATGCAGGCACAGATCGATGCCTGCCGAGCTGCCCGCCGATGTCAGAATGTCCCCCTCATCGACATAGAGACAGCTCGCGTCCATCTCGACAGCAGGATAGCGGCGTGACAGGTGTTCGGCGAAACGCCAGTGCGTCGTGGCACGGCGACCATTGAGCA
Organism: Agrobacterium tumefaciens str. B6; assembly: GCF_001541315.1. Lineage (GTDB taxonomy): Bacteria > Pseudomonadota > Alphaproteobacteria > Rhizobiales > Rhizobiaceae > Agrobacterium > Agrobacterium radiobacter. Next base: position 11,449 of record NZ_LMVK01000027.1, read on the forward strand.
GACCCGCGGCCGCGAGCACGTAAGCACCACCACAGATGGAGATGATCCGGGCGCCACTCCGATGAGCGCGAACAAGGGCGCCGCAGATCTGGTCGGGCACAGGGGCATCGGGTCCGCGCCAACCGGGAACGATTATCGTTCCGGCCTGATGCAGATCGGCTTCAGTGCCTGTCGCTGTGACCGTCAGGCCGCCGCAGGCATGAAGAACCTGATCCTCCAGCGAGACCGATTTGAACTGATACCAGTCTGGTCCTGCTTCAGGACGGTCCAGGCCAAAGACTTCGGCCGTGATCCCGAACTCGAACGTGCAGAGGCCGTCATAGACGAGGCTGACAACACGTCTGTTTGCAGGAAAGGATGGGCTCTCATTTTTTGGCATGAATGCCGTCTTATCTGGCAATCCTGCCACTGGCAACTAGCGTTGTCGGCGTGCGACACGGTCACTCGCCTACAAACCACGGAGCAAACGCAATGAACCGCAATACCGAGCTGCTGGACGCAATACAAACATATTTCGACGCCCTCTACGCCTGCGATCTCATGCTTTTCGACAAGGTCTTTCATCCCGCCTGCAGCCTGTTCGACGCGGACGAAGGCGCCATTGCGGTCGACCCGATTGCCGACTATCGCCAGGTGATTGCAAAGCGTGAATCTCCCGCGAGCCGCTCACAGGGACGCGAAGACGAGATCATCCTGATCGACTGGCTTTCGCCGGCTGCGGCGACTGTAAAGGTGAGGCTGCGGATCCACGCGAATGTCTTTGTCGATCATCTTTGCTTCGTGAAAGGCGTTGACGGCTGGCGGATTGTCGCCAAGGTCTGGCATCTCGAAAGTGTACGGGCATTGTCGTAATGGCCGAAGCAGGAGAACAAGAACCATGATTTTGTCGTACGAAGAGCGGTCGCCATCTATCGATCCTACTGCCTGGGTTGCTGAGGACGCGACGGTCTGTGGCGATGTTACAATCGGTGCAGGCAGCAGGATCATGCATGGCGCTCGCCTGGTGGCTGAAGCTGGCGGCTCCATCCGCATCGGACGCAACTGCATCGTCTTCGAGAATGGGGTCATCCGCGCCACCAGTCGACATGACTGCTCGGTTGGGGACCACTGCATCGTTGGTCCGAACAGCCACGTGGTCGGTGGCCGAATCGATGCCGAAGTTTTTGTCGCCACTGGAGCCGCCGTGTTTCACGGGGCGCAAATCGGACATGGGTCGGAAGTCCGCATCAACGGAACCGTACACCTGCGAACACGGTTGGAACCGGGCTCGACCATACCGATCGGATGGGTGGCTGTCGGTGATCCCGCGCAAATCCTGTCGCCGGATCAGCACGAAGCGATCTGGGAAATTCAGAAGACACTCGATTTTCCTGGCTTCGTCTATGGCGTCGATAGAACCGCGCCCGACGTAATGAAAACAATCACCTCGCGCTTGTCCGAGGTTTTGGGAAGGCATCGAAGCGAAAGCGGTTGTTGAAGCCTCGGCGTCCAAGCCCCCGTCCCGCAAACGGCGGCCCGGCACACGTCCCGATTCCTCACTATTCTGAAAGGCGGTTACTTACGCTACAAAAGCGACTGCGGCTTCCGAAGGGCGAACCTCGATACGCCGCATGTAGGCTGCGACTTTCGGCCAGCGGCCAAGGTCGACGCCAAATCCCTTCATCCAGCCGGGGACCCGAGAATAAGCGTCTGCGACCGCGAAGAGGTTACCGCTCAGATAAGAGGAAAAGTCCGGCTCATCGTAGCGTAAAATCTTGCGGATGGTATTGCGGGAGACATGCAGCTCTCGGACGATCTTCTGCACCGACCAACCCTGAACATGGAAGGCTCGATGAACACGCACAATTGTATCCGCTCGCCTGGAAAGTCTAATCAAGCTTTCCAGTTTCCATGTTCGCGAACCCCCGGCTTGGATTTGCTCTGGACGGGGGGGAACCGAACTTGCGGGAATAAGCACGGGAAAATGCGGCGGCGCTGCCGAAGCCGACCCCGGCGGCGACCGATTTGACACTCCGTCCGGCTCGCAGTTTGGCTCGTCCGAGCGCAAGGCGCCAGCCATTGAGGTAGGCGATCGGCGACTGGTCAACGGTTTGCGTGAAGGTGGAAATAAATTGTCCGCGCGACATGTTCGCTATAGTGGCAAGGTCCGCAATCTGCCAATTTCGCGCGGGATTGTCATGTATGGCGACGAGGCTGGGATGCAGTCGGGGATGCGCTAGACCTGCCAGTAATCCCGCATCGACCGATCCGATCGCTATCGCCTTGCGGATCGCAAGCACGACAATGATCTCGCATAGCCGCGCCTCGACGGTGGAGCCACCACAGCGGGCAACCTCGACTTCGGCCACCATCAATTCGCACAAGCCGCGCAATTTCGGTTCGTTGGCCAGTGAAAAGCACAATTCGTCAGGCAGCGCACCGATCAACGGATTGGCACTACCGCCAAAATCCACTGCGGCGCCAGCGCATATAGCTGCGCCATCCGGCAGCGACGCCATGGATCTGGCGCGATAAAGGAGATGGGTCGGTTCGCCTGCGCCATGGGCATCGATGATGAGGAGGTTAGCTGCTTCAGCAGAATCGCAACGTGACGCGCCCAGATGAAAGGCCTTCAGGAAAGCCGTCAGCCGATCATGTTTTTGGTCGGCATTTGAACTTTCAGTCATGTATTTCCTCCCTCTTCTGATCGTAAATCTTGTATCCTTGCTGAACGAAGCACGCTAGGCGCCGAAAACGGGCAAGAGACAGCATGACACAGAATTCCGCAGCCAAATTCGACGCCTCCCGCGCCGGGGAATACGCACGCCAGAGCCGGATCGCGCTGGCCGGATATGACGCCTGCCACGAGCTCTCGGCCTGCATGCTGTCGGCGGTTTTGGGTGAAGGAAAGGCGGCACGGGTTCTGGTTGTCGGGGCTGGCGGCACGGCGGGCGAAATCATCGCCGCCGCTCGGCTGGAACCGCAATGGTCTTTTGTCGCCGTCGATCCTTCAGCGCCGATGCTTGACCTTGCACGCGAACATCTGGTCAG
>NZ_LMVK01000028.1 GCF_001541315.1 Agrobacterium tumefaciens str. B6
AGCGCCCTCGCATGCAATTGACGCAGCAGGGGCTCGATTTGGGCGATCATATGGGCGGGACCGGCTTCGTAATGAAGCTTGCTTAATGACTTTTGGTTCGGAGTGTCGGCCATGACCATGGCTTCGATATTGCGGACGTCCGGACGCAACAGCGTGCGAAGCAGGGACGATCCCACCGCCATGAGCTGACCTTCGGCTGAACCGTCGACGCCTTCAAAAAGGACCTGTGGTATTAACTGCTGGCAGCGGGCCGCAAAGGCTGCGCCAAACAGCGCCTCTTTATTCTCGAAGTGACGATAGATGCTGAGTTTGGATATCTTCGCCCGCTGGGCGACCTTGTCCAATGTCGTCGCCTGAAAACCCAGTTCCGCAAAGAGTTCGCCTGCGGTGTCGATGATCGTTTGACCAAGTGCTTCGTTGGCGGGCCGGCCGCGCCGGCTCTGACTATTTTCAGTCACCATAATTTCAGTCCTTGACAGTATCGTTATTCTGGAATTAGGATACCACGGAGTTTTAGAAATAAGCAAGCCGAAGAATGAAGCGAAACACGAGGCTGCCATGCAACGACGAACACTGCTGAAACTGGCCGCGCTTTCCACCATCGGCGTCCCCCGTGCCCAGGCCGCGGCCACGCCCAACTCAACGCACTCGATCCGCAACTCGGAGTCTACCATCATGGATAATGTCATCATCATCGGCGGCAGCTTTGCCGGCCTCGCCGCCGCCCTTCAGCTCGGCCGTGCCCGCCGCAAGGTCACCGTTCTCGATACCGGCCTGCCACGCAATCGCTTCGCCGGTCGCTCGCACGGAGTGCTCGGCCACGATCACAAGCCACCATCGGACATCCTGACCGAGGCGCGGCAGCAACTGGCGCGTTATCCCGCGATCATGCTGGTCAATGCCCGAGCCGACAGCATCTCCGGTACCATCGACAATTTTTCCGTCCTCACTGGCGATGGTGAAACCCTCAACGCGCGCCGCCTGATCCTGAGCTATGGTGTTGTCGACCAGATGCCTGCTGTTCCAGGCTTTGCTGAAAGCTGGGGCACATCCATCATCCCATGCCCCTATTGCGACGGCTTCGAAGTCGCCGGCCAGCATTGGGGTCTTGTGTGGTCGGGTCCGCAGTCGATGAATCAAGTCAGGCTGTTTCACGATTGGACCGACAGTTTGACGGTCTTCGCCGATGGTCACGATATCGCACCCGATATGCGGGCCGATCTGGCGGGCCGTAAGGTACCTGTCGTTGATGGCCGGATCACCGGGATCGCCCGTCACGGGGACCACAATGCCACTATCAAGCTCGATACCGGCCCCGATGTCGCAGTCGATATCCTGTTCGCGCATCCGCGCAACAAGCCGTCCGCAAGCTTGCATGAATCACTTGGCCTCGACACGGTCAATACGCCAACCGGCATCGCTATCAAGACCGACGAGCGCCGCGAAACCAGCGTGCCCGGCATTTATGCCGCCGGCGACCTCGCAAACCCCGGAATCCCCTCGGTCACTACCGCATCATGGCAGGGTGCGATGGCGGGTATCTTTGCCCAGCAGTCGATGCTGGTTTGAGGAAAGATTGGAGGATTAGCATGGCCGTCGAACCGGACAGCGCGGGTGTGCGCTTCCCTCCGCCCTTCGTCTATCTGGGAGCGCTGCTGTTGGGGCTGGCGGCGGAGCAGTTCGTCACCCTTCGCTCTTTCGGCATCGATTGGCGGTTGCTGGCCGCGACGGGCGCGCTGCTGTTTGTTGCCGGCGCGGCGATGATGCTTGCGGCGACGGGGTTGTTCCGGCGGCTTGGCACCAACGCGCCACCCTCACGGCCAACGACCCATATCGCAACGACCGGTCCCTATCGCTGGAGCCGCAATCCCATGTATCTCGCAATGGCGCTTATTTATGCCAGCCTTGCGATCGGCTTCGACGGGCCGATCGCCCTCGCCTTGCTCCCCTTGGTGCTGATCGCGATCCAGACGCAGGTGATCGCCCGCGAGGAGCGCTATCTCGAAGCAAAGTTCGGCGACGACTACCGCCGCTACAAGGCCGAGGTTCGCCGCTGGCTCTGACTATTCCGCCGCCGACGGTTGCGGGACCTTCTGATAAAGCAGCACCGGATTCCTTGCCGAGAGCTGTCATATACTAAGGGTCGCGGGCCGGTGTCAAAGACCGACCGGCCGCCTGACTCCGCAGTTCGTCCGTGGCGTGAGGATGATACACTTGGCCCAAACCAGAGACACCGAAGGTGTCAGCATCTCTTGTCCGACTGTTTTTGGAAAGATTGACACACATGGATTTCGAACACGTCACCTTCGACCTGCCACACGGTACCTTCCACGCATTGCAGGGCGGTGATCGGGATGGCCAGCCGACGATCGTCTTGCACGGCTTCCCGGACCATCCACCGACCGCGAAGCCCTTCCTTGCCGAACTCGGCCGCCGGGGACGTCATGTCATTGCACCCTGGCTTCGTGGTTACGCACCGTCCCCGACCGCGGGGCCGTTCGACTTTACAGCCCTCACCAGCGACGTGCTCGCGCTGATCGACCGCTGGTCTCCGGGGCGACCCGTGGAGTTGATTGGCCACGACTGGGGCGCCCTGATCACATATGATGCCTGCGTCACCGCACCGGAGCGGATCGAACGCGCAGCCACGCTCGCAATCCCTCACCCACTCACTTTCATGAGCCGGCTGACGCACCCCCCTCAGTTGCGCCGGAGCTGGTACATGGGGCTTTTTCAACTGCCGGGAAGCGGCTGGCTGGCTACCGCCCGCGATCTCGCCCTCATCGACCGCCTCTGGCGTCAGTGGTCGCCCGGCCTCTCGCTTGATCCTGCTCTCAAGGCGGAACTACACGAGCACCTGCGGGCGAGTATGCCCGCGCCTCTAAAATACTACCGGGCGATGATGCGACCCGGCATGCTTGGGGCGACACGCCGCATGTCTCACCCGATCGCGGTGCCCATGTTGCAGCTTCACGGTGCCAACGACGGCTGCATCCTCCCAGCGGAGGTTGATGACCGACATCGGTTCGCCGCGCAGCGCACGAGGGAGGTCGTCCCCGACGTCGGTCACTTCCTGCACATCGAGGCCCCCGAGGCGATTGCGGAACGGATTGCGGCATGGGCCAAGTAGGGGCCTTTCAGCCCTGCAAAAACACTCGAACGAAGCTCCTCGACGACGGGAACTGACCGGACTGGCGCACGGGGCACAAAAGGAAGTCCATGCCTCTGAAGAGTAAAAAAAGGAAGTGATCCTCATGAATACGACTAATCCTGGCGTCGCCTTGGTGACCGGCGCGTCCTCTGGCATCGGTCTCGCCACTGCCAAAGCCTTACGGATTGCGGGCTTTCGGGTGTTCGGAACCAGCCGCCGCGCCGTGGCGGAGAGTTCAGACGGTGTCACTATGCTGACCTGTGACGTTACCGACGATGAGTCCGTGGCAAGATTGGCCGAGCGGGTCCTGGCTGAGGCCGGCCGCATCGATCTCCTTGTCAACAATGCCGGCAGTGGTCTGTTCGGCGCCGCAGAGGAGTCCTCGACGGTCCAGGCACAGGCGCTGTTCGACGTGAATGTCTTCGGCGTTCTACGCATGACCAGGGCGGTGCTACCGGCCATGCGCCATCAGAGGACAGGCAGAATCATCAATGTGAGTTCAGTGCTGGGCTTGATCCCGGCTCCCTATTCCGCCGTCTATGCGTCGACCAAGCATGCCATTGAAGGCTATTCCGAATCGCTTGACCACGAACTTCGCACCTTTGGCATTCGCGTTGTGTTGGTCGAGCCCGCCTTTACAAGGACGGCATTTGAAGAAAGCCTTGCTAGACCGGACCAATTGCTTGACGTCTATGACGCCGCGCGCGCCAGCATGAATGTAATCAACAAAGAAGCGATAGAAACCGGCGACGCCCCGGACGTCGTCGCCAGGACGATTGTCGAAGCGGCGAGCGCAGTCGTTCCAAAGAGGCGCTACGCGGCGGGAAAAATGGCGCGACGGATCAGTCTCCTGCGCCGTTTCGTCCCCGAGTTCGCATTCGACAAGAGCCTGCGAAAACAGTTCGGGTTGCCGATCTGACGACAATAAACATCCTGCACATCGAGGCCCGCCGAGGCGATTTCCGAACGGATTGCGGCATGGGCCGACTAGCGGATCGCTCGTCCAGGCCGAAGTCAGTGCCGTCCCCAAAGTCAGCCTACTCCGTAGCTTTCGCAAAAATCCCAACAAAAGTTGGAATTTTACGCCTGAGTTTTGCATCGCGCATTTCTGCGCCGCTACTCACGCGGCGATTTTGCTGAAATCTATCCGGCTGCCCAGATCAAGGTCGAACCGGCCGTAAGGGTTGACGTGGGCATAGATCAACGGTGTGAGACCGCGATAATCTTCCGGTGCCATACGGCCGTGCCAGGCTGGTTCGGCAAGCACGGTTTGCAGCATGCGCGTGTTCACAAGCGGACCAGCTCGAGCACCTGGCAAAGGAAGCCGACGCGTCGATTATAGACGTGTTCATGTGGGCGCTAGCGCGGACGCTGTGCAAGTGGACAGCCGACAACCATGTCCGGATCGTCAACATCGATGCCGGGCGAAGATCGGCGGGTGTTGGTTCGCTGGATTCGTCGGAGACGGTAGGATGGCTATCGGTGCTGTCTCTGTTGGTATTCGAGATCAACTCGCAACTATCACTAATCCAACAGGTTCAGCTTGTGCACCGGCAGCGTTGTAACGCGCCTTTGGCAGGCGCCTGGTTTGACGATTATCGCGAGCGGAGCGACTGGACTTATAACATCGCACCACAGGAGGTGGTTATCTTCAATTTCCAGGGTAATGTGGACCAATTGCTTCAAATAGATCGCCTTAAACTCGAGATTGCTCGTGAACAGATTCGAAAGGCGCCGGCAACCGACACCGAACGTCAGAGCTGTTTTTACATTGATGTTCGTAGGGAAACGGCCGGCATGAAAATAGCTTGGCATTTTAGCCGTGCCTTACACTTAGACGGTACAATCGAAAAATTGATGAAGGATTTTCTCGACCATCTTGCCGGGGCGTCTAGCGGCATTGGGATGCGACGCTTAATTACGGAGCCTGAATGACAGAGGAAGAAACGGTAAACTTTAAAGTCGACGGCCAACAGGTCATAGGTACTCTTCGAATGCCTGAGAAAGTCGAGGGTCCCTTCTATTTGCTTCTGCATGGCTTTGGCGGGACCCGTAACGAGTTGAGGATTGCTTCCACGGGAGAAGGAATCTTTGCCTATGTTGCAAGGACGCTGGCGGCTCTCGGATTTCCCAGCCTTCGGATCGACTTCCGTGGGTCGGGCGACAGTGACGGGCGTTTTTCCGACACAACATATTCGAAGCAAGTCGCGGATGCCGTCGCCGCAATGGATTTTCTCGACAGTCAAACCGCATCCGTCCACACGGGAATCATTGTCCTTGGGTGGAGCCAAGGAGGGCTCGTTGCCGCGATAGCCGCAGCTCAGACGAGACGTCCTGCCGGCGTCGCGTTGTGGGCGGCGGTCGCAGAGCCAAAGGTGTCGTTCCCCAAGCTCATCGGCGTGGAGGTATACAACCGAGGTCTGAATAGTGCGACTCCGACGGACCTGATAGTGCCGTGGGGTGCCACTCTAAGCATCGGTCCAGACTTTTTTGCCGAGGTCGAAAATGTCGCCCCGCTTTCTGAGATTGGGGCCTTCCCGGGGCCGCTTTTCATTGCGGAGGGCACACTGGATATGGACATTCCTGCGGGAAGCGCCCAACAATACGCCGACGCGCATAACGGTCTGAATCGGGTGTGGACGGCACCTATGAATCATATCTTCAATACCGACAAAGGCACGGCAACGCTGGAAAAGTTGATTGATGCAACGGTGGCATTTTTTTGAGAGGCTGGGTCTTTATCCCAAACCAGGCCTTGTCCGTAGCCGAATAGTTGAGGCTTTTTAAGGGGCTTGTCGCAAACGCTTGGGTTGATTGCGTCCGCCACGGGGATCGATCAGCTTGATTAGGCGGAATCCAGTTCCTTGGAATGATATGGGGACGGTGAAGGTCTACGCGTCGTATCGTCTTGGCGAGCCGCTCGTCGGCGCGGTCAGAGCGAACAATTGTTGGTTATGGGATGGCCCGCCTGCTCCGGAAACCGTTGTTGACTGGTTTCTATAATAGCGTCTTATGGCGGGGCCGTAGCATGCAATCGGAGACTTAGCTAAATTAAGTCGAAGCTCAGCGGTTCGATTCCGCTTCAAGAACTTTTAAGTTATGAACTTGGACGGCGCTCACGCCTGCACCGACTAATTGGGTGGGATCATAGGTGCATGCAGCACGGCGCCTGCCTTTTGAGCTGCTGCTGTTAGGCGTTTGTCTCTGGTCCACAAGCTAGATCGCCCGTCAAGCAGCGTCGAAGCCAACAAGTGTGCATCCGTGTAGCCGATTCCCATGCTGAATATCGAATGCCGATCTATCATCGTCATGACCTCGGCGTGCGTGGCGACGAATGCTTCGCGCTGTGCCGCAAAATACGCCATCACGGCATCACGGTCCCGCAGACTGCCAAGCGCCAATTCGCCGATAATCGCAGGGTGGCAGAGTAGGCGGTCGTCCTCAATAATTTTGCGTAGCTCTGAGTCTCCGTAGCGAAAATGATCAATCCAGATGGAGGTGTCTACAAGAATCACTTTGTTGCTTCGCTCCGGCGGCGAGGAGCTGCTTGTGCATCGGGCATGGAGCCCCCGAGCGCGAGGAGTCGCTTTCCAGACTCGACTCGCACAAGTGTTTCCAATGCCTGGCGGACAAGCGCAGCCGTTTCCTTGGTTCCGGTTAGGGATCTTGCTCGTTCCATGAGGTTATCGTCGAGATTGATAGTAGATCGCATGAAAAAACTCCCGCATTAAAGCGACATTTATAGCACCATTTGGTGCCGAAATCTACGCCTACCTGTGCTCGCTATAATATAGCAACCGCCTGCCGGTCAGAATTGTCTCAGGGTCTTCGGTTCAAATCCCGTCAAGGTGAAACGAAGAGGTCGGCCCGGACGGAGACTGTCATCATTATCCGGGCCGATTATCTCATTCGATCTTACGCAGCTTCCCAAACCTGGTTGAGGATTTTGGCGGCCAGGGCCGCCTTGTCTTGCGGTAAGAAGCGACCGTAGTGCTGCTGCACTACATCGGGCGTATCCTGAATGGCATAGCTTGCCTGCTCGCAGGGCCCTCGTCCTCGCGATGATCAATATCGCGCGAGCCAAAGGCTTGAAGATCACGGCCGAGGGTGTGGAAACAAACGAGCAGCGCGACATTCTGATGAGTTGGGCTGTCACTATCTCCAGGGCTTCCTGCTTTCACGACCTCTTTCGCCCGATGCAGCCCGCACGCTGCTTTCGGCTCCTGATTCTACGTCGACGCTTCGAGGTCACACGGATTTCTGTCCTGAGCGACACCGGCATACCGGAAACCCTGATCAACTGGCGCTACTAGCGGCATCGGTAGGAGTGGTGGCACGCCCCCGCAGATCTTCACTCTCACTCCGGACCGGAGAGGATTATTCGCCGATCACCTGCAGTTTGTCGCGTCTGAGGATTTCGATGCAACGCGTGTTCTTCAGGCGCACAATACCCTTCTCGCGAAGCTTGGACATGCTGCGCGATACCGTCTCAACCGTCATTCCAAGATAATCACCGATATCTGTTCGCGTCATCGGCAGATCAATAATTCCGTCATCTCCTTGCCGGTGATCGAGGTCGAGAAGGAATACTGCAAGTTTTTCAAGGGCGCTTTGGCGGCCAACCACGAGCAGATGTTCCTGAGCTCGGATCATGCTTCGCAAGGCGAGCGCCATCAGGTCGCTGCGGTGGGGTTCGCTCCCTTCTGCCTCCACCGGGGTTAATCCCGTTGGCACAATCGCTTCAGCATAGAAGCTGCGAAAGCCACACGCCTCAAAGCCGAATGTTTCTCCCTGCATGTGAAATGCAACCACCTGTCTGCGGCCGTCAGTGAGGAGGCGATAGATGCGCACCGCCCCATACTCGATCCTGTACAGTGAGCCTGACTTCTCGCCTTGTGCATAAATTTCAGTATCGGAAGCGTGGAAAAAGACAGGGCGCGGGCGAAGGACTGCCATTGGCAGACCTGTTGATGCGGACGGACCACAGGGGGAGTAACTGATGGAAGCGGAAGCGAGCATTTGAACTGACCCTCAATTGGAATGCCCGGACTATGCCGGACAGAAATGTCCGGTGAAATTCGTTCGTTCCACTAAGGGTTTTTACTTATCCTGATCAACGCGGTCACAACATCAGTGCCTGTCAGCGGCTTATAGAGTATCTGCACGCCTGGCCTGTCGACACTAACCTTTTCGTGGTCCGCCAGGAAAAGGACAGGCGTCACCGCTGCAACCGTTGCAAGACATGCTTCCCGTTCGGACTCGGGAAGGCAGCCGTCGAGAATAACACAACTTGCTTCCCCGACCTTTTCTCCGGCGAGTTTCCAGGACCGGAATGTCACGACTTCATAACCGTACGCCCGCAATGCAAACGCCAGCCCCCGGGACAGCGCGGGGTCCTTTATAATCGAAGCGATTAATCGTGTAGTCGGCAATCTAACACCGGGAACATTGCAGCAATTGATATGCCGGGCCAGTTAAATAGCCCCACGTCCTTTTGCGCATTGTCCTGGATCAAGTTCTGTCGGAGTTTTCCAGATTGGAGCTTTCAATCGAAAGTGACATACGGACTAGTTCGGGAAGGCTTCGAGCCTTCATTTTTCCCATAACGTTAGCTCTGTGAACCTCCACGGTGCGCGGGCTTATGTCGAGATTAAACGCGATGGATTTATTGGGTTGCCCCGCCACCACCGCGGCAAGAACCTGCCGCTCGCGTTCGCTCAGCGTCTCGACCCTTTTTCGTACTTCTTCTGCTGATTCCGTTTCGGGAATTTGGGATTCCAGACGAGCAGCCGCGCGGTAAATTGCGTCGATGATAACCGTGTCGGCAAATGGCTTTTCAATGAAGTCTACGGCTCCGGCTTTCATCGCCTCCACCGCCATCGGAACGTCCCCGTGCCCGGTAATCACGATTGACGGTATCAACAAAGCCTCTGCGCGGATTCGGCGGATCAGGTCGACGCCGCTCATGTCTGGCATCCGCAGATCAGTCACAAGCACGGCTCGCTGAAGTTTGGGCGCAAGGCACGCAAAGGTGGTAGCCGTTTCGTGAACTCGCACGCCCAGGCCGCTCATGCTGAGCATGAAAGCGAGCGATTTTCTGACCGCCTCCTCGTCATCAACGACGTGCACAGTGAAATCATCGTTCGCCATTTTCCTCCCCATCATAGGCTGGCAGTGTGAATGTGAAGCATGCTCCTCCGAGCTCGCTGCGCGACACGGTCATCTCGCCGCCGTGGGCTTCAACGATGCGCTTCGATATCGAGAGCCCGATCCCCATTCCGCCAGCCTTGGTCGTGACAAAAGGCTTGAATAACTGATCGGCGATCTCACTGGGAATGCCGGGGCCGGAATCTTCGACGATTACCGCTACTTCGCCGTTTTCAGCAGCCTTAATGCTTACCCGAAGGTCCTTTTTTGGGGACTCGCCCATCGCCTCGACTGCGTTGCGCATCAGGTTGGTGAGTACCTGCTGTATCTGAATCCGGTCGACCATGACCATATCGTCGCCAGCAGCAAAGTCAAAGACGGATCGCACACCTTTTTCTCTTGAACCCACCAGCGCCAGTGCGCCCGCTTCCTCAACCAAATGAAGCAGCTTGTGTGGCAGCTTTTCGGTCTCACCCTTTGTTACGAATTCGCGGAGATGCCGAATTATTTGTCCTGCCCTGACGCTTTGCTCACCTGCTTCCCTCAGGGCTTCGTGCAACTGCAGGTCCCGTTTGTTCTCCGAGCCGTGAAGGAGACGTGCACAACCATGAACATAGTTTGCAATCGCCGAAAGCGGCTGGTTTAACTCGTGGGCAAGAGTAGATGCCATTTCACCCATCTCGTTCAGACGGGCCAATCTTGCCAGTTCCGTCTGAATCTCCTGGAGGCGGGCTGCTGATTCCTCTCGCTCGGTGAGATCTCTCACGAAACCGGTGAAGAACCGTTTTCCTCCCCTGTGCGTTTCACCAACCGCGAGCTTCATCGGAAACGTCGATCCGTCCTTGCGCTGGCCGACAACCACTCGATCCGTTCCGATAATGCGCTTTTCGCCGGTCGCCAAATAGCGATGGAGATAGCCATCATGCTCATGCCGATAAGGCTGTGGCATCAGCATTCTGAGGTTTTGTCCGATTGCCTCGTCTTCGGAATATCCGAACTGCCTGACCGCCGCCGCATTGAAGGAGACGATCGTACCATCCTGCTCGCTGACGATCGTGGCGTCGAGCACCGTATCGAGTATCGACCGTAGATGTGCTTCGCGGGTGTCCAGCGCTTCTTCTGCGGCCTCGAAATCACGCTGCAGGCGTCTTAGCGACCCGCCCATGTACGCAATTGCCATGCCCACTGCGCCGAAGACGACCAACTCGGGGATTTGTATGCCACCGGGGGTGAGCGATCCGAGATAGCTCACTGAGCAAAACGCCAGGAAAAGCGCAAGTAATGCGGGCCATAAACCTCCCGTTATTGCGGCCAGGAGAATTGGGACGACAAACAGCATGTAGATCGCACGTTCGTCGAGTACCCCAACGAGGAAGTAACGCAGAATAAACATGAGAAAGACGGAGGAGGCGGCGAGGGCATATCCCCGCTCCCGGCGCAAAGCGAAACCTACCCGTTTTGATATCATTTCCTGGGCATGATCCGGTATCATGTTTTTCCCGCATCGTTCATTGGGGTATCATCCTGACGCATAACATATGTCACAAAGGCATATCGCGCTGGCAGCGGACCGGCAACCGCTTCAAGGGATCGGCGAGGAGACAATGGCAAACTCATGGGCAATTCGTCGAGTTCGGGTCCCGAATTGCGGACCGAACCCGGCCAGGTGCAGAATTTGCGAACCGCTTGCCTACGCCTGAGGGCAAGGCCCCCTTGCCGTTTGAGCGACTGGACTTATAACATCGCCCCACAGGAAGACCCGCGCTACCGGTTCTATATGTAATGGCCAACTTGAACTGAAGACTGACGGGAAAGTCGGCTTCGGTCCCCGGCGCCCGCCGCCTCACCGAGATCGGCCTCCAGGTGCTCTTCCTTTTCCCTTTGGCGAGCCGAAACGCGGAATCTGCTAATCTGGCCGCAGCGCCGTGTCGATTAACTGCCTTCACGAGGTCGAGGTCACAATGTGGCTCTCGATCCAGGCTTCCTTTGCTGAGCACTCGCCCCAGCCAGAAGCCTCAAGACCGGCCTCCTGGATCACAATCAACAGATAAAGTGTGTTCTTTCGACGAGTGGCTTCCTGACGAAGCGCTGCGAAGCATGCGAACAAGCCGGCGATGTCGCCTCCTGAAACTGTATGACAAGACATCTTTTCACTTCCTGGCGATAAAGCTGTCAACAGCCATGTCGATTTGCTCAATTCCAACAAGACGAATATCGCGCCAAGATCGACGAGGGGCGTGGTCTGTGCTTGAGTTTGATCTGCTGTTTTCGGCATGGTTGGCCCTCCCAAGGGTTTTATAGCGACCTTACTCTGTCACGGTGCGGGCCGTTGCTCAC
>NZ_LMVK01000029.1 GCF_001541315.1 Agrobacterium tumefaciens str. B6
GACCACGCTGCAGGAGTTCTTGCCCAGATCAATTCCAAGAATAGCAATAGACATTGGCTCGTTCCTTTCGCTTTCCGAATGCCAGCACTGTACTCGATGCTGGGTGAAAGGGCGGGCCATCCCATAAACCCGCGGCGAACCGCGGGCTTATATTTCAGCATCTGCTCCAAATACGGAGATTACATTCCCTGCGAACCGCGATTCATCGCAGCAATACCGGTGCGGCAGATTTCGATCAGGCCGAGCGGCTTGATGATGGCCACGAACTGGTCGATCTTCGATGACTTGCCGGTGATTTCGAAGATGAAATGCTCGACAGTCGCATCCACCACCTTGGCCTGAAACGCATCCGCAAGGCGCAGGGCTTCAGCGCGCACTTCACCCGTGCCGGCGACCTTGATGAGCGCCACTTCGCGCTCGATAGGCCGCTCCTGCCCCAGTTCGCGGGCACGAACGGTGAGATCGAGAACCCGGTGCACGGGCACGATACGTTCCAGCTGCGCCTTGATCTGCTCCAGCACGATGGGGGTACCGCGCGTGACGATGGTGATGCGCGATAGATGCGCCTCATGTTCGGTCTCGGAAACCGTCAGGCTTTCGATGTTGTAGCCACGGCCGGAAAACAGGCCGATGACCCGGGCGAGAACACCCGGCTCGTTGCTGACGAGAACCGACAGCGTATGATTTTCGACGGCAGCCGTTTCCTTCTGGATGAAATAGGCGGAGCCGGTGGGCTGTAGGTGTGCGTTCATGTCCTTTTCCTCTCCCGGCTCAGACTAGCTGACGGCCCTTGGCGTCAATGGCGTTGGCAACAGCTTCATCCGTCGCCTCATCCGGCAACAGCATCTCGTTATGAGCCTTACCAGACGGGATCATCGGGAAGCAATTGGCAAGATTGGCAACGCGGCAATCGAAGATAACCGGCTTGTTGACCGCGATCATCTCGGCGATCTTCTCGTCCAGTTCCCTAGGATCGTCGCAATACATGCCGACCGCTCCATAGGCTTCCGCGAGCTTGACGAAGTCAGGCATCGCTTCGGTATAGGAGTTGGACAGGCGGTTGCCATGCAGCAGCTGCTGCCATTGGCGCACCATGCCCATGTACTGGTTGTTGAGGATGAAGATCTTCACCGGCAGACCGTACTGGATGGCGCAGGACATTTCCTGAATGCACATCTGGATCGAGGCGTCACCGGCGATATCAATGACGAGCGCTTCCGGGTGTGCAACCTGAACGCCGATGGCTGCCGGCAGGCCGTAACCCATGGTGCCGAGACCACCTGACGTCATCCAGTGGTTCGGCTCCTCGAAGCCGAAGAACTGCGCCGCCCACATCTGATGCTGCCCGACTTCTGTCGTAATGTAGGTGTCACGCCCCTTCGAAGCCTCATAAAGCCGCTGCAACGCATATTGCGGCATGATGACATCGTTGGAGTTTTTGTAGGCGAAGGAGTTGCGGGCACGCCAGCGCTCGATCTGCGCCCACCAGTCGGCGGTCTGCGCCTTTTCCGGTTTCTTCGGCAAGGCGCGCCACAGGCGGACCATATCTTCCAGAACATGGCCGACATCGCCGATAACAGGCACGTCGACGCGAACCGTCTTGTTGATCGACGATGGGTCGATATCGATGTGGATCTTCTTGGAATTCGGCGAAAACGCGTTGATGCGGCCGGTAATTCGGTCGTCGAAACGCGCGCCGACGCAGACCATGACATCGCAATCATGCATCGTCATATTGGCTTCGTAGGAACCGTGCATGCCCAGCATGCCGAGCCAGTTCTTGCCCGATGCCGGATAGGCGCCGAGACCCATCAGGGTCGACGTGATCGGGAAACCGGTCAGCTCTACCAGTTCACGCAGCAGACGGGTGGCTTCCGGGCCGGAATTGATGACGCCGCCGCCGGTGTAGAAAACCGGCTTCTTCGCCTTCGACATCAGCTCGATGGCCGCATGAATGGCATTGAGGTCGCCCTGGACCTTCGGCTTGTAGCTCTTCTGCTGAATGGCGGCGGAAGGCGGCGTATAGGTGCCGGTGGCGAACTGGATGTCCTTCGGAATATCGACAACAACAGGTCCGGGACGACCCGTCTGCGCGATGCGGAAGGCTTCATGGATGATGCCCGCCAGCTCGTTGACGTCCTTTACCAGCCAGTTGTGCTTGGTGCAGGGGCGAGTGATGCCGACGGTGTCGCATTCCTGAAAAGCGTCAGAGCCGATCAACGATGTAGGAACCTGACCGGAAAGGCAGACGAGCGGGATGGAATCCATCAGCGCATCCTGCAGCGGGGTGACCGCATTCGTCGCGCCGGGGCCTGACGTGACGAGCATGACGCCGACCTTGCCGGTGGAGCGGGCATAACCTTCGGCCGCGTGGCCGGCGCCCTGCTCGTGGCGCACGAGAATGTGCTGGATGTCTTCCTGCTGGAAAATCTCGTCATAGATCGGAAGCACGGCACCGCCGGGGTAACCGAAGATGTGCTCGACGCCGTTATCCTTCAGCGCCTGCAGAACGATCTCCGCACCTGTCATGCGATTGCTGTTTTCCGTATTGTCCTTATCCGTCATTGCCTGTTTCCATCCCGCTTTGGCTTTGGATATCGAGGAGCCCGAGGGCCTGTTTGAAGACATAAAAAAAGGCCCCTATAGGAGCCTCGTTCAGCGCATGGGTGCTTTCGCCGGATGGTTACACCATCCTGCCCATGCGCCGTCCCACCACGATAAGTACGTTAAGATTTTTCATGGGCCGGAGTGTTAGCCAGAAAACCCCCAGCCGTCAACGCATATTGCAGGAAAAAATCGCCGCCGCCTTCTTTTATTACCCGCAAGCAGACTTCCGCGAAATTTTCGAACGCAGTCGGTACACCTGTTGTTAAGCATAATATTTTAATATCGAGAGCGCAGATACTGCCCGAACCACCGCGATATCGCATGTACCGGGAAAAAATGTGAATAACGACACGTTTCATAACGCGTCCCGAATGGACGAAAACGAACGGCGGTCCGGCCAGCAGCCGGCGAACCGCATGCTCGGCCGCGTCATCGCCTGTAACGGCGCACACGCCACCATTGCCGCCGAAACCGAACCGGGCACCACCGATGTGTCGCAGCTCTGGTCTGTCGGACGCCTGATCTCGATCGAAATGGGCACGAGCCGTGTCGCGGCCCTCGTCTTCGCCATGCGCACGGGCGAGGACTATTGGGCAGCGGACAGACCGAACAGGCTGCTGATCGACGTTGAACTCGTGGGCGAAGTTTACCGCACCGAGGACGGCAGCGAACGCTTTTCCACCGGCATCTCGCGTTACCCCTATCTCGGCGCGGTGGCGCACCGCATCCGCACCAGCGACCTCTCGAAGATCTACGACAGCGGCAAGCGTGACGCCTGCGTGATCGGCAGGCTGACGCAGGACGATACGATCGGCGCCGCCATCAGCATTCCGCAGATGCTTGCCAAACATTTCGCCGTCGTCGGTTCGACGGGCGTGGGCAAGACCACCGCCGTTTCGCTGCTTCTGAACAAGGCGATCGAGACCGACCCGAAACTGCGTGTCCTCATTCTCGATCCACACAATGAATTCGCGGCCGCTTTTCCCGATCATTCCGTCGTCATCGATACGGATACGCTGGACCTGCCCTTCTGGCTGATGCGGCTTGAAGAATTTGCCGAGGTCATCTTCCGCGGTCGCAAGCCGGTGCCGGAAGAAATGGATGTCCTCCGCGACATCATTCCCGAAGCGAAGAAGGCGTTTCGCGGCACCGAAGGTTCCGCCGTCCGCCGCACCTCCGACAAAAGCGCGATCACACCGGATACGCCGGTACCCTACCGCATGGCCGATCTTCTCGCCCTCATCGACGAGCGTATCGGACGGCTGGAAGGACGCGGCGAAAAACCCGCATTGCGCACGCTGAAAGGCCGCATCCTCTCGGCCATTAACGACACGCGCTACAACTTCATGTTCTCCAGCAATACGATCAGCGACACCATTCTGGAAACGGTGGCGCATATTTTCCGTATTCCCGGGGAAGGAAAGCCGATTTCGGTATTCCAGCTGTCAGGCATTCCCTCCGAAGTGGTGAACTCGGTGGTTTCGGTCCTCTGCCGCATGTCCTTCGAACTGGCGGTGCTGGCGCGCGGCTCGCTGCATATGCTTGTCGTCTGCGAGGAAGCGCACCGTTATGCGCCTGCCGACCCCGAGCGCGGCTTTTTCCCCACCCGGCAATCCATCGCCCAGATCGCCAAGGAAGGCCGCAAATACGGCATTTCGCTCGGCGTCATCAGCCAGCGGCCGAGTGAGCTGGATCAGACCATCCTGTCGCAATGCTCGACCGTTTTCGCCATGCGGCTCTCGAACGAGATCGACCAGAAGAT
The DNA here is from genome assembly GCF_001541315.1 of Agrobacterium tumefaciens str. B6. Lineage (GTDB taxonomy): Bacteria > Pseudomonadota > Alphaproteobacteria > Rhizobiales > Rhizobiaceae > Agrobacterium > Agrobacterium radiobacter. The sequence continues at coordinate 4,370 of NZ_LMVK01000029.1, forward strand.
CATCCTTTCAGCGGTACCGAACGCATCGACATCGACCACCAGTTTTCTGTCGTCCATCGGCAATGGTGAGGCCATTGCTTTTGGCGAGGCCGTCAATGTACCGATGCGCATGCGTTTTGACCGCGTCGTCACGGCCAAATTGCCGAAGGCGAGCGGCATCACCAGCCATGTGAACCACGAAACCCCTGATACGGTTGACCTGAACAGCATCGTCACCCGCATGCGCGCCACGCCAAAACCCGTTATCACCGGCTTCCAGCAAAGCGTTGAAGCGGCCTTTTCCGATCTGCCGGAACCGGCAGCACCGAACCGGTCAACGGATGAGGTCGATAGCTGGAAGCAGGAACTGGGCACAGCTGCAACGGAGGGATATGAACCCTATCGCCCGGACATGCTGCCTGGCCGCACGCTCCCTGCATCACCAAATCCGGCGGCACCCGATACCGCCTCTGGCGCCGTCAACGAATTGCGCAAGGCCAGTTTCCAGATGCAGGCGCAAAATGGCCCGCCGCCCGGCGATACACGCCCTTCGCTCCGCGAGAGCCTCCTGAAGAAGCCGCTCGGCAGCCTCTACCGGAAAGACTGACGCCCGTTCACGGCTGGATGCGTGTCCAGTCGTCTCCCATCTGATTGCGGAACCAGGTCATCTGCCGTTTGGCATATTGACGGGTCGCGGCCGCCGATTTTTCGATAACCTCCGCCTCGCCCATGCGCCCGGCCAGCATATCGGCGATCTGGGCAACGCCGATCGCCTTCATTGCCGTTGCATCAGGCGGAAGATTGAGCGCGAGAAGCGCCTGCACCTCCTCCACCGCGCCGCTCTCCACCATCGCCTCAAAACGACGATTGATGCGATCATGCAGCACCGGCCTTTCCGGCAGGACGACGAATTTCTGCGCCCGGTCGGGGTCGATAATCATAGGGCCCCGGGCCTGCTGGAAATCCCGGATCGATTTCCCCGTCGCCTCAAGCACTTCAAGCGCCCGGACGATACGCTGCCCGTCCCCCGGCTGGAGCGTGTCCGCCATGGCCGGATCACGGCCGGCGAGTTCCGCATGAAGGACCGCCCCTCCCTCCTCGACCAGCCGGGCGCGCAATCTCTCGCGGATGTCCTCTGGAATGTTGGGCATGTCGGAGAGGCCGCCCGTCAATGCCTTGAAATAAAGTCCCGTGCCGCCGACGATGACGGGGAAACGCCCCTGCGCCCGTAAATCCGCAAGCAGGGCAGAGATGTCCCGCAGCCATTCGCCCGTTGAATAGAGGCTGCTCGCCGACACATGGCCGTAAAGCAGATGCGGCACGCCCTCCATCTCGTCTTCGGATGGCCGGGCGGTCAACACCCGTAGCGTGTCGTAAACCTGCATGCTGTCGGCATTGATGACGACGCCGTCCCGCTCCCGCGCCAAACGAAGCGCAAGCGCGGACTTGCCGCTTGCCGTCGGGCCGGTTATCAGGATCGCATCAAAATTCTCATCAAGGTTTTTCATCATGGCTCTCGTTGCCACGCTTATCGCCAATCCGTCAAATCCTGTTCTGACACCGGCCCTCGGCGAAGCGGCCGCGAAGGCCGTCAACGCATCGGGCCTCTACTGGCTGGCCGATGGCGTTGCCTGCGATATCGCCCTGCCCTCCGGCACCGCCGCCGAACAGGCGCGCAGCGCGATTGCCGCCGCGCTTGCCGGAAAACCGATCGATATCGTCATCCAGGAACAGGATCAGCGGCGCAAGAAGCTTCTGATCGCCGACATGGATTCGACCATGATCGGCCAGGAATGCATCGACGAACTGGCGGCCGAAGTCGGGTTGAAGGACAAGGTCTCAGCCATCACCGCCCGCGCCATGAATGGCGAGATCGCTTTCGAACCTGCTTTGCGTGAGCGTGTGGCGCTGCTGAAGGGCCTGCCGGTCTCTGTCATCGATGACGTCATCGAAAAGCGCATCACGCTGACCCCGGGCGGCAAGGAACTGATCGCCACCATGAAGGCGAAGGGCTATTACACCGCCCTCGTGTCCGGCGGCTTCACCGTCTTCACCGGCCGCGTCTCCGCGATGCTCGGTTTCGATGAGAACCGCGCCAATCTGCTGGGCGAAACCAATGGCGAACTTGATGGCACCGTTGCCGAACCCATCCTCGGTAAACAGGCCAAGGTGGATGCGCTGAACGATATTGCAGCAAAGCTCGGCATTTCGCCGGAAGAGGCAATGGCAGTCGGCGATGGCGCCAACGATCTCGGCATGCTGCATCTGGCCGGCGCGGGCGTCGCCCTGCACGCCAAGCCGGCCGTGGCAGCCGAGGCGCAGATGCGCATCGACCATGGTGATCTGACCGCGCTTCTATACATCCAGGGCTATCGCAAGACGGATTTTGTCACTCCATGATCATCCGAGAGACACAGAGACTCATTCTGCGCGAGTGGAAGGAGAGCGACCGTGACCTGTTCCGCGAAATCAACGCCGACGAAAAGGTCATGGAGTTTTTTCCCTTCCGCCGCAGCCATGCGGAAGCGGACGCCGTGTTGGAAACCATCAACGGCATGATCCGCGGCAGCGGTTACGGCTTCTACGCCATGGAACTGCGCGAGACCGGCGAAGTCATGGGCTTCTGCGGCATTTCCCCCGTCATGAATCTCGACCCGCCCTTCCCGCTCGGAACCATGGAAATCGGCTGGCGGCTCGCCACCGGCTTCTGGGGCCACGGCTATGTCACGGAAGCGGCGCAATCGCTGCTCGTCATGGCCTTCGATGAAAAGGAGACGCCGGAAATCGTCTCCTTTGCCGTGCACAACAACCAGCGTTCAACGCGGGTGATGGAGCGTATCGGCCTCAAGCGTGATCCTTCACGCGATTTCGACCATCCGCGCGTGCCGGAAGAGACGCATCCGCATCTGCGCCCGCATGTGACCTATGCGCTGACGCTGGAGGAGTGGCGGGCGCGGGAAAAGACCACCCCCCCCAGCCCGAACACACTTCACCGCCCGCATTACCGCCCCCGCACAAAAAGCCCCCCCCGCGCCCGAACGCCCCCCGCCCCGCCGGCCCGAACACCCCTCCACCGGTTTCTGGTACGCAAGGGGCAAGCCCGCGAAAAAAATCACATCCCCGAACATGCCAAGCACGAGTGCGCCCGCAAGCGCCCCGGTCGAACTGCCGAAGCCGCCGGAAAGCGCAGTGCCGCCCAAGACCACCGCCGAGATGGAGGAGAGCGCCAGACTAGAAC
>NZ_LMVK01000030.1:0-2500 GCF_001541315.1 Agrobacterium tumefaciens str. B6
TGGTTGCGGGGGCAGGATTTGAACCTGCGGCCTTCAGGTTATGAGCCTGACGAGCTACCGGGCTGCTCCACCCCGCGGAATGATTTATTATAGCATAAAGGCCGCTTTTGGCGGCCTTTTGATTTGGGCTTGTTGCCCATTTTTGTGATTGAGAAGATTTTGTGTTGCGTTTTGCAGACCTGGCAGCGACCTACTCTCCCGCGTCTTGAGACGAAGTACCATTGGCGCTGGGGCGTTTCACGGCCGTGTTCGGAAAGGGAACGGGTGCAGCCGCCCCGCGATAACCACCAGGTCGGCAAAACGCAACGATTTCCATTTTTGAGATGGAAACAGTTTTCGAGAAGCTGGAGAGCCGAAGCTCTATTTAATTTAACACGTCTTTCTTTGACTGGTCCGTTTGCCTGCCTTGCTCGAGGTTGAGCGAGGCAGCCATACAGGACGCTAGTCCGTCGCGCCTTATGGCGCGCGCCGTCTGCAGGGCCTTGGCCCGTGAAGACAGAAGATGATGTCATCAAGCTTGGCTTGATGAACATATTCAATGGGAACGAAGAAGTCGATCGAGCTATTAGTAACGGTAAGCTTCACACATTGCTGTGCTTCCACACCCGTCCTATCAACGTGGTCGTCTTCCACGGCTCTGATAGGGAACACTCGTTTTCAGGTTGGTTTCCCGCTTAGATGCCTTCAGCGGTTATCCATTCCGTATATAGCTACTCTGCTATGCCCTTGGCAGGACAACAGATCCACCAGAGATACGTCCATCCCGGTCCTCTCGTACTAGGGACAGATCCTGTCAATATTCCTACACCCACGGCAGATAGGGACCGAACTGTCTCACGACGTTCTGAACCCAACTCACGTACCGCTTTAAATGGCGAACAGCCATACCCTTGGGACCTGCTCCAGCCCCAGGATGCGATGAGTCGACATCGAGGTGCCAAACAACCCCGTCGATATGGACTCTTGGGGGTCATCAGCCTGTTATCCCCGGCGTACCTTTTATCCGTTGAGCGATGGCCCTTCCACACGGGACCACCGGATCACTATGACCGACTTTCGTCTCTGCTCGACTTGTCAGTCTCGCAGTCAGGCTAGCTTATGCCATTGCACTCGACGACCGATTTCCGACCGGTCTGAGCTAACCATCGCGCGCCTCCGTTACTCTTTCGGAGGCGACCGCCCCAGTCAAACTACCCACCATACACTGTCCCGGATCCGGATAACGGACCGCGGTTAGACATCCACGAAGATAAGGGTGGTATTTCAAGGATGGCTCCACAGAAACTGGCGTCCCTGCTTCAAAGCCTACCACCTATCCTACACATGCCTTGGCGAATGCCAGTGTAAAGCTATAGTAAAGGTGCACGGGGTCTTTCCGTCTGACCGCAGGAACCCCGCATCTTCACGGGGAATTCAATTTCACTGAGTCTATGTTGGAGACAGCGGGGAAGTCGTTACGCCATTCGTGCAGGTCGGAACTTACCCGACAAGGAATTTCGCTACCTTAGGACCGTTATAGTTACGGCCGCCGTTTACTGGGGCTTCAGTTCAGAGCTTGCACCCCTCCCTTTAACCTTCCAGCACCGGGCAGGCGTCAGACCCTATACGTCGTATTGCTACTTCGCAGAGCCCTGTGTTTTTGATAAACAGTCGCTACCCCCTGGTCTGTGCCACCCCATCATAGTTGCCTAAAATGGGGTCACGCTTCTTCCGAAGTTACGCGTGCAATTTGCCGAGTTCCTTCAACATAGTTCTCTCAAGCGCCTTGGTATACTCTACCTGACCACCTGTGTCGGTTTCGGGTACGGTCTATACGGTGGAGCTATTTCCTGGAACCTCTTCGCCGCACAACCAATCCAATAAGGTTGTACAACACACGAGATCCGTCACTACCACCAGGCCCACGAATATTAACGTGGTTCCCATCGACTACGCGTGTCCGCCTCGTCTTAGGGGCCGGCTAACCCTGCTCAGATTAACTTTAAGCAGGAACCCTTGGTCTTTCGGCGAGGGAGTCTCTCACTCCCTTTATCGTTACTCATGTCAACATTCGCACTTCCGATATCTCCAGCAGCCCTCACGGGTCCGCCTTCACAGACTTACGGAACGCTCCGCTACCACTTGCATTACTGCAAATCCTCAGCTTCGGTGCATGGCTTTAGCCCCGTTACATTTTCGGCGCAAAGACCCTTATTTAGACCAGTGAGCTGTTACGCTTTCTTTAAATGATGGCTGCTTCTAAGCCAACATCCTGGTTGTTTTGGGATCCTCACATCCTTTCCCACTTAGCCATGACTTGGGGACCTTAGCTGGAGGTCAGGGTTGTTGCCCTTTTCACGACGGACGTTAGCACCCGCCGTGTGTCTGCCGACTAGTACTCCTCGGTATTCGGAGTTTGGTTAGGATCAGTAAGACGGTGAGTCCCCATAGCCCATCCAGTGCTCTACCCCCGAGGGTATTCGGTCGACGCTCTACCTAAATAGATTTCGCGGAGAACCAG
>NZ_LMVK01000031.1 GCF_001541315.1 Agrobacterium tumefaciens str. B6
TTATAAGGGACAGCCCTTGTGTCGTTGTGACGTTCGGTCACATAGGGCTCGCCGATACGGGCAAGCACGTCATGGGCATAACCCGGCCCGTCGTCTTCAATGATGACGGCGACGTTCTGCTGATCGTAATCCACCGTTACGGTGACCTTTTCCCGCGCATAATCCACGCCGTTTTCAATGAGGTTGCCGAGACCGTAGATGATACCGGCATTGCGGATACCGACCGGCTCGTCGGCGCGATTGCTCTTTTCAACGAGTTCGAGGCGGATGCCGAATTCCCGGTGCGGGGCCATCACCTCCTCGATCAGCGAAGAGAGCGGCAGGCGGCGCATATGTTCTTCATTGTCGGTGGAAAGCGATGTGAGCCGGCGCAGAATGTCACGGCATCTTTCGCTCTGGCTGCGCAGCAGCGCTATATCTTCGCCAAATTTTTCGTCATGCCCAAGTTCCCGCTCCATCTCCTTCGCGACGACGCTGATTGTTGCGAGCGGCGTGCCCAGCTCATGCGCTGCTGCTGCTGCCAACCCATCCAGCTGTGAAAGATGTTTTTCCCGCTCCAGCACCAGTTCGGTTGCAGCCAGCGCATCCGCCAGCTGATTTGCCTCATGCGAAACGCGATAGGCATAAAAGGCCGCAAACGAGGTCGTGGCGATGATCGCGACCCAGGTGCCGACATGCAGCAGAAGCTGGATCGGCAAAACCTCGCCGGGATACCAGGGAACCGGAAAGGGGGAAAAAGCGATCGCCGTCGAGCAGATGACGGCAAAGGCGAGAAGAATAAGCGAGTGCCGAAGCGGCTGGGAGGCAAACGCGATGATGACCTGCACGCAGATCAGCGGCGCGAACGGATTGGAAAGTCCACCGGTGATGTAAATGAGCGCCGTCAATTGCAGCAGGTCGAAGGCCAGCAGCAACGTCGCTTCCCAGGGCTCCAGACGATAGGTGGAGGGAAAACGGGCAGTGAGAAACAGGTTGGCGAGCGCCAGTGCCGCGATCAAGAGGCCGCAGGCCAGAAGCGGCAGGGGGAAATTGAGCCCGAAGGCGACAAGCAGGATTGTCGCCGTCTGCCCGGCAACCGCCAGCCAGCGCAGCCAGACAATGGTCTGCAGCCTTATCCTGCGGCTGGCGCGGCCAAGTCTCGTGGTTTCGATCGAATGGCCAGCCATTTTCGTCTCCTTTACCCTCTTTATCGTCATCACGTCCCGTGCGGTTTTGCGCGGCTGGTCGGCAGCGCCGATGCCGGGTCTTCCGGCCATGGATGGCGTGGATAACGTCCGCGCATATCCGCCCGCACGTCCTTCCAGGATCCCGCCCAGAAACCGGGAAGATCGCGTGTCGTCTGTATCGGCCTGTGTGCCGGCGAGGTCAATTCCAGGAGCAGCGGCAACCGCCCCTGCGCAATCGATGGGTGAGCCCTCAGTCCGAAAAGCTCCTGCACACGAATGGAAAGCGTCGGTTCGCTGGCATCGTAACGGATGGGGTGGCGCTGGCCCGTCGGCGCTTCGAAATGCGTGGGCGCCAGCCTGCCGAGGTCGCGCCCTACCTCATGCGGCAACAGGGACAGAATCCCGTCGGAAAGGCTGCCGGGCCGGATGTCCTGCAGGCTGCGCGCGCCGTTCTGAAAAGGGACGAACCATTTGTCCAGCCGCGAAAGCAAAGCCTCGTCGCTGACATCAGGCCAGGGGTCGCCGATACTGGCGTTCAGAAAGCCGATTCTGTCGCGCAGCTGCAGCGTCTCTTTCGAAAACGGAAGAATGTCGATGCCGAATTCCCTGATACCATTGGCGAGCGCCTGGGCCGCCTGTTCACCCTCGGGGCGGGGCAGGGGTGTTTCGTCGAGGATGATGGCGCCAAGCCGCGTCACCCTTCGCGCACGCGCCTGGCCGCTCGCCTTGTCGAAAAGCAGCTGGTCCTGCTGAACGATGAGGTGCGGCATCCGCTCTTCTATATCGGTCCTTTCTATGCCCGCCGCCGCAAGGATGCGCGGTTGCGCCGCCCGTCCGGTAATATCGGCCACGACAAGCATTTTGCTCGCCGCCAGACGCTCGGTCTCGGCAAGCTCCGCACCCCGCCCATTGGCCATTACATAACGTCCGCGCGCGCCACGCTGGAGTGCGATCCTGTCCGGATAGGCGTGCAGCAGCAGTGGACCGGCCTCACTCGGCAATTCGGCTGTCGCCGTTTTGTCGCCGATCGCATCGAACAGCCTCGATGCCAGCTTCCGCGCCGCCAGCGCCCTTTCGCTCCTGTCGGAAAGAAAGTGTCGCAGCCGTTCATCGAGATCGATGTCGTTTCCGCCGAGCCCCTGTTCCGTCAACATGACGGCGAGCATCGCCGCCTTTTTCCCCGCACCCTCGCTTGCCGCCGCAATCACCATGGCTGCCAGTCGCGGTGGCAGCGAAAGGCCGCGCATCAGACGACCGCGCTGCGTCAGTGCGCCGCCTTTGTCGAGCGCGCCCAGATTTTTGAGAAGCGCCACCGATTCTTTAAGTGCGGCTTCGGGGGGCATATCAAGAAAAGCAAGAGAAGACGGGTCCTGAACCCCCCAATGGGCGAGATCGAGCGCAAGGCCGGCGAGATCGCTCGCCAGAATTTGCGGTGGCGTAAAGGCATTGAGCGCCGCCGTCTGTCCTTGATGCCACAGGCGGATCGCAACACCGGGTTCCGTTCGCCCGGCGCGCCCCGCCCGCTGGTCGGCGGAAGCGCGCGACACCCGCACCGTTTCGAGCCTCGTGATTCCCGTTGCCGGCTCGAAGACGGGCAGTCGCTGTAATCCGCTGTCGATCACCACACGCACGCCATCGATCGTAATGGATGTTTCGGCAATCGAGGTGGCCAGCACGATCTTGCGCCGTCCGGCTGGCGCCGGCTTTATCGCTGCATCCTGCTCCTTCTGCGAAAGGTTTCCGTAAAGGGGGATGATATCCGTATCACTGGGAAAACGCCCCTCCAGCCGCGCGGCCGTTCGGGTAATTTCCGCCTGTCCCGGCAGAAAAGCGAGGATGGAGCCGGTTTCCGACCCATGGGCTTCGGTAATCGCCTTGGTGACTTTTTCTTCAACCGGTACGCCCTGCCAACGATCCTCATAGCGGACGTCGATCGGAAACGTCCGCCCAAGGCTCTGAATGACCGGGGCATCTGCCATGAGCGCGCTGATGCGTTCGACATCGAGAGTGGCAGACATGACGAGGATGCGCAGATCGTCTCGCAACCCACTCTGCACGTCCAGTGCAAGCGCCAGTCCGAAATCGCCGTCGAGCGAACGTTCATGAAACTCGTCGAAAATCACAGTCGAAACGCCGGCAAGTTCGGGATCGTCCAGAACCATCCGGGCAAACACGCCTTCGGTCACCACCTCTATCCGGGTTTTCGAGGAGATGCGATTGTCGAGCCGCATGCGGTAGCCGACAGTTTGCCCGACTTCCTCGTGAAGCAGCTCGGCCATGCGCCCGGCCGCGGCCCGGGCGGCAAGCCGGCGCGGTTCGAGAAGAATGATCTTGCCGTCACCCCGCCAGTCCTGCTGCAAAAGATGAAGCGGCACCAGCGTCGTTTTACCCGCGCCCGGAGGGGCTGAAAGAACTGCGCGCTTCGCCCCGGCCAGGGCCTCGGCGATATCGCCCAGAACGGCACTGACGGGAAGTTCGGGCGATTCAGTCTTCATAGGGACGGACGTTCTGGTCATGCAAACAGGCCTGCGGCGATTGGGGGTGGGTTTAAGCGTCTTATATGCCGTTTCTAATGCACGACCCTGCGCTTTGACAGCCGTATGTAAGGATAAGGCAAATGCTCCGCCGGCAAAATTGCGGTTCCTGGCGCGCTATTTGCAATGACGCATGGAGGGGAGACATCCGGCCTGTGGTGAAACGTCTGAAGATTCCGCTCCTTTTCCCCCATTTCCGTTGCGCACCACGAAACTATGTAGTGATATCAATATCTTGATAAAAATGTCAGTTTTTTGACGGTGTGTGTGTTGACTTGTTTGGTGGGGTGGATTTATAAGTCCGCTCACTGAACGAGGGCGGCGGCGCTGCTGGCGACGACGACTTTCGTTCTAAAGAAATCAAGCGGATGGGCTGATAGCTTGTTTGTTTCC
>NZ_LMVK01000032.1 GCF_001541315.1 Agrobacterium tumefaciens str. B6
CGGCTAGCCTTGGGTTGATGCGAATGATCGAGGCGGTGCCCGATCGCCTTGACGGGTCGCCGCGACAGTTGCGGCGGTTCTGGTCCGACGAATTCAAGGCCACAGCGGTTGAGCAGGCATGTCAGCCCGGTGTAAACATGTCGGCAGTGGCGCGGCAGATCGGGATTTTGCCGTCTCAACTCTACCGCTGGCGTAGAGAACTGTTGGGCAGTGATGAGTCTGGACTAGCAGCGGCAGTTGATCCGCAGAGCGTCGCACCTGACCCCGACCCCGTCGTCGAAATCGACATTGACGGTATCGTCGTGCGGGTCGGCCGGCATGTCGAAGAAGCGCATCTGCAGCGTGTCATCCGAGCGGTTCGCTCAGCATGATCCCCGCAGGTGTAAAGGTCTTCCTGGCCAGCCATCCCATCGACTTCCGCAAAGGGCCGGACAGCCTGCTGTCGCTGGTGCGGGATGCTGGCAGTGATCCGTTCAACGGCTCGCTTTATGTCTTCCGGGCCAAACGGGCCGACCGGATCAAGATCGTCTGGTGGGATGGATCCGGGGTTTGCCTTTACGCCAAGCGGCTGGAGAAGGCGCAGTTTTGCTGGCCGCGGACAGGCCACAACCGAGTCCAGCTCAACCATGCCCAGCTCATGGCGCTCGTTGACGGCATGGACTGGAAACGGGTGCGCCCGGTGGCGGTGAAGCCGCCGGAGATTGTTGGGTAAATGCCTGCGGCAAAGTGAATCAACCGCCTGAAAGGGCAGGAAAACCGGAGCAAAATATGCTCTGGTAGACGTCATGACGCCGCCCGATCTGCAGCTCCCGGATGATATAGAGACCCTGAAAGCTATGGTCCTTGCCATGGCCGAGAAGGCAGCGCGCACCGATGCTCTTGAGAGCGAGGTCGCAGACCTGAAAGCCAGAAACGCCGATGCTGATGAACGCATCGAACGACTGACCCAGATCCTGAAAGCCTTCGATCGTGCCCGCTTTGGCCGGCGATCGGAAAAACTCGGCTCTCCAGGCATCGATGATGAGCAGCAGGCCTTTGTCTTCGAGGAAATCGAGACCGGCATCGCGGCGATCCGAGCCAAGGTGAACAAGGGTGCCGCCCATACCGAAAAGCGTCCGCCGAGACCGCGCAAGGGCTTTGCTCCTCATCTTGAGCGGGTCGAAGTGGTGATCGAGCCGGATGACCTGCCCGAACACGTCGGCAAACAGAAGGTGCTGATCGGAGAAGACGTCTCGGAGCGACTTGACGTCGTGCCGGCGAAGTTCCGCGTCATCGTCACACGCCGACCGAAGTATGCCTTCAAAAATGAAGACGGCGTCATTCAGGCCGCCGCACCCGCGCACATTATCGAGGCGGGCATTCCGACGGAAGCGCTTCTCGCGCAGATCGCCGTCTCGAAGTATGCCGATGGCCTTCCGCTCTATCGGCAGGAGGCAATCCATGCCCGCGACAAGGTCGAGCTTGACCGGAAGCTGATGGCTCAATGGATGGGTAAGCTCGGCTTTGAACTTGATATCCTGGCCGACTACATCCTCGCCGAGATCAAGAAGGCTGAGCGTATCTTCGCTGACGAGACGACGTTGCCCACACTCGCGCCCGGATCCGGATCGGCCAGGACGGCCTGGCTTTGGGCTTATGCCCGCGATGACAGACCCTTCGGTGGCAGTAGCCCGCCGATGGTCGCCTATCGCTTCGAAGATAGCCGTGCTGGCGATCGGGTCGCCCGGCATCTGAATGGCTATCGCGGTATTCTGCAGGTTGACGGACATGGTGCCTATAACAAGCTTGCCAGATCTGACGGAGGCAATGACGGCGTGATGCTGGCCTACTGCTGGCCTACTGCTGGTCCCATAGCAGGCGCAAGTTCTACGAGCTCCACGCTTCAGACAGCTCCAGGATCGCCACCGAGACGGTGAAACTGATGGCGAAGCTCTGGCAGGTGGAAGAAACCGCCCGCGGCCAAAGCCCTGACGCCCGTGTCGCCGCGCGCCAGGCGACATCTGCTGCGGTTGTCACGGAGCTCTTCGCCCTCTGGCAGAAGACCCTACCGCGGATCTCTGGCAAGTCGAAGCTGGCCGAGGCGATCCGCTATGCCACCTCGCGTCGCTCCATCTTCGAGCGCTTTCTCACCGACGGCCGCATCGAGCTCGACAACAACATAGTCGAGCGTGCAATCCGGCCCCAGACAATTACCAGAAAGAATAGCCTCTTCGCCGGCAGCGATGGCGGTGGAAGGACCTGGGCAACAATCGCCACGCTCCTTCAAACAGCGAAAATGAACAATGTCGATCCGCAGGCCTGGCTCACCCAGACACTCGAGCGCATAGCCAATGGTTGGCCCAGCAGCGATCTCGATGCACTCATGCCGTGGAATTACACGCGCTGAACGGTCTCAGCTTGCCGCTTAC
>NZ_LMVK01000033.1 GCF_001541315.1 Agrobacterium tumefaciens str. B6
TATAGCGCGGCAATCAGGATGAGACGCGGGCGACAATCTGGATGAGATTCTTAGGTCGCGGTGGGGATCAAGTTATCACGCTGATTGTCGCTGACAAGTTCTTCGTCGTTTTCTGATTGCCGTTCCGCGACAGACAGCGTTGAGGTCCTGATTGTCGCAAACGAGGCCGGTCGGCCGCGTTGGCGTTTTTCCTCAAGTGCAGTTCTGCGGCGATAGCTTTCGACGTTCATCTCGAAGATCGTGGCATGGTGGACGAGCCGGTCGACTGCTGCGAGTGTCATGGCCGGATCGGGAAAGACCCGGTTCCACTCTCCGAACGGCTGGTTGGCGGTGATCAGGATCGACCGGTGTTCGTATCGTGCCGAGATCAGCTCGAAGAGCACGCTTGTTTCCGCCTGGTCCTTGGTGACGTAGGCAAGATCATCAAGGATGAGCAGGTCGTACTTGTTGAGCTTGTCGATGGCGGATTCAAGCTGCAACTCCCTTCGGGCGACCTGGAGCTTCTGCACGAGATCGGTGGTCCGGGTGAACAGGACCCTCCATCCGTTCTCGATCAGGGCCAGGCCGATAGCGGCGGCGAGATGGCTCTTTCCTCCGCCGGGCGGACCGAACATGAGAATATTGGCTCCTTTGGCAAGCCAACTGTCGCCGGCGGCGATTGCCATGACCTGTGCCTTGGAGACCATAGGCACGGCATCGAAAGCGAAGCTGTCCAATGTCTTGCCGGGCGGCAGGTGCGCCTCGGCGAGATGCCGCTCAATCCTGCGATGGGCCCGTTCCGCCAATTCGTGCTCGGCAATCGCCGACAGGAAGCGAGCGGCCGGCCATCCTTCCCGGTCCGCCTGTTCGGCAAATCGTTGCCACAGGGTTTTGATCGTGGGCAGCCGGAGCTCGTTGAGCATGATGCCGAGACGTGCTTCATCAATGACTTGGGCGTTCTTCATGCCGCTTCTCCTGTCCCGATCAAGGCCTCGTAGCCATTGAGCGATGCGAGTTGCACATGAACGGTCGGCAGCTTGGCCGGGTCCGGACTGAAGAGCGCTCGCATGCAAGCCAGATCGGGTAGCTGACCGGCATCGAGTGTCCTGGCCAATTCTTCGGCAAGTTCACGCTCACAGCCGCGGTCATGGGCCAGCGCCAGGAGTTCGACGGTGATCTTGCAAGCCTGCTTATCGGGAAGATGTTCAGTCAGGGCTTCGAAGGCCTTGCGATATTCCTCTCGCGGGAAGAGCTTGTCGCGATAAACGAGGCCGCGGAGCGCCATCGGCTTTTTGCGCAGGGAATGGATGACGTGATGGTAGCTGACGACCTGGTCGTGCCGCCCGTCGGGGTGGCCGCGTCCGCGGCGCAACGTCATCAGGTGCGTCCCGCCGACAAAGACATCCAGCCGATCGTCGAACAGGCGCACCCGTAACCTGTGGCCGATCAGACGGGATGGCACGGTATAGAAGACTTTGCGCAAGGTGAAGCCGCCCGTCCGGGACACCGTGACGACAATCTCTTCGAAGTCCGTGGTCCGGCGCTCGGGCAGTGCCTGCAGATGTGATCGTTCTGCATCAATGCGCTTGCCATGGGTAGCATTGCGACGGCTGACGATCTCGTCGACAAAGGCGCGATAAGAGCCGAGATCGTCGAATTCCTTGGTCCCCCGCATCAGGAGGGCGTCATGGACAGCGCTCTTGAGATGACCGTGAGAGCTCTCGATCGAGCCGTTCTCATGCGCGACGCCTTTGTTGTTGCGCGTCGGCGTCATTCGATAATGGGAGCAAAGCTGGTCGTAACGGTGTGTGAGATCGACCCTGGCATCGGCGTCGAGGTTGCGGAATGCCGCCGAAAGGCTGTCGCTTCGATGATAAAGCGGCGTACCGCCCACGGACCACAGGGCATTTTGAAGCCCTTCAGCCAGCGCGACAAAGCTTTCGCCGCCGAGAATGACATGGGCGTGTTCAAAGCCCGACCAGACAAGCCGGAAGTGATAGAACAGGTGATCAAGCGCCTGGCCGGCGATGGTT
>NZ_LMVK01000034.1 GCF_001541315.1 Agrobacterium tumefaciens str. B6
GGTTCCCCTCCCCGCGTTCTGCACCCCCCGCTGCTCAGGTGAGGCACGCAGCCGCTTCGCCCCCCCTAGGGCACAGACACCAGGCCGGTGGGGAGGGGGCGGCGCAAAAAGCCCCCCCCCCGCCAGCCCGAACATCCCTTCACCGCCGCATTACCGCCATCGGCAAACAACGCCGCTCCGGCGACGAAGCTCGCCATGGGGCTCGCGAGGAAAAGCGCTGCCTGCGCGATTTCCTGCGGCTCAGCGATACGTTTCATCGCATGCAGGCCAGCGGCCCATTCCTTCTGCGCCGCATCGCCGGCGGCCGGTGTATCGACCCCGCCGGGCAGCAGCGCATTGGCACGAATACCGCTGATGGCATAATCGGCGGTAATGCCTTTCACCAGCCCCATCAACGCCGCCTTCGCCGCGCCGTAAGCCGCCATGCCCGGTATGCCGACGCTGGTGCCGACGAAGCTTGAGGTGAAGACGATGGACCCGCCACCGCGCGTCACCATCAAGGGTATCTGGTAACGCGCTCCCAGAAAAGCGGAGGTAAGATTGACGTTGAGTACATCATCCCATTCCGCAGGCGAAATCTCCGCCAGCGGCTTCATGGCCCCCACCGCACCGGCATTATTGACGGCGATATCGAGGCCACCGAACACGCTCACGGCCGCCTCTGCCAGCCGGGAATGGGTTTCGGCAAGACCGGCATCACCCGCAACCGCGTGGACGCGGCCGCCGGTCTCACGAATGTCGGCGGCAACCTCCTGCAGCGCCTTTTCGCCGCGCGCATTGAGAACGACCGCCGCGCCGTGAGCGGCAAACAGCATCGCCGTCGCCCGGCCGATGCCGGATGACGCACCGGTGATGATGGCAACCTTGTTTTCAAGCAATTTCATATCCTTGGCCTCCGTTTGATGGAGCCCAAGGATTAGAGAGCGGCCGAAATGACAGCCACCCGATTCCTGACGGATCGGACGAAAAGCGTTTATTCCAGCGGCAGCGCCACAACGCGCAGATTGCCCTGGGCATCGGCCACCATCATATGCGCATTCTTGCGGCCTTCGGATTTCAGGCCGTTGACGCGCACCAGCACATCGCCCGGAACCTCCATGAAGTCCTGCCCGACCTCGACGATGATATCGCCGGCCTTCATGCCCTTCTGTTCGGCGGGCGAGCCCGGATCGACGCTGGCGACAAGCACGCCTTCCACGCTTTCGGCGATGCCCTTTTCGGTGCGCAGCTCGTTGCTCAGCACCACGAGATTCATGCCGAGCACGCTCTGCGGTGCTTCACGCACTTCCGGCGTCTGGTCCTGCGCCTGATCGTCGGTGCCGCCATCATCTTCCGGTGCGACCACGCCGCCATCGCCGTCTTCGCTCTGTTGGTCCTCGGCCGAGGCCTTCTCATCCGTCGCATCCTGCAACTGGCCGAGCTTGACCTTGACGGTCTCCTCCTTGCCATCACGCAGGATCACCACATCGACGTCCTTGCCGACAGGGCTTTCCGCCACGATCCGCAAAAGGTCGCGCATCTCGTGAATATCCTTGCCGTCGAATTTCAGCACGACATCGCCGGCCTGGATCGGGCCATTTTCCACCGGTCCGCCCTTGGCGACGCCGGAGATAAGCGCACCCTTGGCGCTGTCCATGCCGAGGCTTGCCGCCACATCGTCGGTGACGGGCTGGACACGAACACCGAGCCAGCCGCGGCGCGTCTCACCGAATTCGATGAGCTGCTGGACGATATTCTGGGCAAGCTCCGTCGGCACGGCGAATCCGATACCGATCGAACCGCCGCTCGGCGAAATGATCGCCGTATTGATGCCGATCACCTCACCCTTCATGTTGAAGAGCGGACCGCCGGAATTACCCTTGTTGATGGCCGCATCCGTCTGGATGAAATTGTCATAGGGACCGGCATTGATATTACGCCCGCGCGCGGAAATGACACCGACCGTCAGCGATCCGCCAAGGCCGAAGGGATTGCCGATGGCCATCACCCAGTCGCCGATGCGCATGCTGCGCGAATCGCCGAACTTGACGGCCTTCAACGGCGTTTTCGGCTCCACCTTCAAGACGGAAAGATCGGTTTTCGTATCGGTGCCGACCAGCGTCGCCTTGAGCTTCGAACCGTTAGGGAAAATCACCTCGATGGCGTCGGCGCCCTCGATGACGTGGTTGTTGGTGACGACGTAACCGGCCGGATCGATCACGAAACCGGACCCCAGCGAATTAACCTTTTCACCGCCTTCCGGCTTCTGGCTGTCGAAATAATCCTTGAAGAATTCCTGGAAGGGCGAACCCTCCGGCAGTTTCGGCGGAACCGGGCCCTTGCCGTCGGTCTTGACGTTCTGCGAGGTGGAAATATTCACCACCGCGTCGAGAAGCGGCTCAGCAAGATCAGCCACCGATTCCGGCCCATGGCTCTGCGCCAATGCCGCAACCGGTGCCGTAAGGCTACCCGCCACAAGCGCGATGCCCGCGATTGCGGCGATGCTGCTGCGAAAAGGCGAAAGAAGGGTCACGGCCATAAGCGTCCTCGCGTTTCAAATAGTCCTGCCCTGCATATATCGGCAAAGCATAAGGCGGAATGATGAAGTGTAAAAATACCTTTTCGTGAACAGGCGGGGGACGCCTTGCCCGTAGTCACAGCTTTGGCACGAAAACGGACCAAAAAGAAAGGGCCGGTAAAAACCGGCCCTCCAAAATCATTTTATCCGTTATCAGTTCGCCGGTGCCGGCGCAGGTGCGGCAGGCGCCGTGGACGGAGCACCGTCGATGTTGTTGAAATAACGGAAGAAGGTAGAGTCCGGAGACAGAACCAGCGTCGTGCCTGTTCCGCTCAGTGAGCTGGAATAGGCGGCCATCGAGCGATAGAACTCGAAGAAGCTCGGGTCGCGCTGGAAAGCTTCACCGAACACCTTGTTACGCTCCGCATCGCCTTCACCGCGCAGCACTTCGGACTGACGACGCGCGTCGGATTCGAATTCCACGACCTGACGGTCGGCGATAGCGCGGCGACGCTGCGCTTCTTCGTTACCACGGGCGCGGATCAGTTCGGCTTCGGCCAGACGTTCCGACTTCATGCGCTCGAAGGTCTGCTGCGAGACTTCCTGCGTCAGGTCGGTACGACGAATGCGCACGTCAACGATGCTGATGCCGAGCGATTCCGCATCGGGCCGCAGATCGTCACGCACTTCCTGCATCATCGATGCACGTGCATCCGAGAGCGCGGATTCGAAGCCACGCAGACCGTAGACCCGGCGCAGCGATGCGTCGAGACGGGTGCGCAGGCGCGATTCCGCCGACATCTGGTCACCCGAGACCGTCTGCCGGAAGCGGCGTGCATCCGTGATGCGATAGACCACGAAGGCATCAACCTCGTAGAACTTGCCGCCGGAGACCTGAACACGGATATTGTCGTGATCAAAGCGCAGCGCGCGGTTTTCGACATATTGTACGCGGTCGGCGTCCATGAAGGCGAAGGGCAGCTTGAAATAGAGGCCCGGCGCGGTTTTGACATCCTGGATTTCACCGAAGCGAACGACGATGGCCTGCTGGCGCTCGTTGACGACGAAGATCGACGAATAACCGAGGAAAAGCACGACGGCGAGGCCGACGAGAATGGCCGTAAGACGGTTGCCCATATTAGTTGCCTCCCTGCTGTGCCGCGCCCGGATTGCCGCGCATGATCTCGTTCAGAGGCAGATAAGGCACCACACCCTGTTTTTCGTCGATGATGACCTTGTTGGAGCCCTTCAGGACCTGTTCCATCGTTTCCAGGAACATGCGCTGACGGGTTACATCAGGCGCGGTGCGATACTGGTCGTAGATGGAGATGAAACGCTGCGCTTCACCCTGTGCCTCGTTGACGACACGCGACTTGTAGGCGTTCGCTTCTTCGAGGATCTGCGCGGCCTGACCGCGGGCGGCACCGAGCTTCTGGTTGGCGTATTGGTTGGCTTCCTGAACGAAGCGGTCTTCGTCCTGTTCGGCGCGCTGCACTTCATCGAAGGCGTCGGCCACTTCGCGCGGCGGTGCCGCGTCTTCAATAGCCACCGCATTGATGGAGATGCCGGCGCCATAACCGTCCATCGTGGACTGGATGATGGTGCGCACATCCGCTGCGATCGCCTGACGGTTATCGCGGAAGATGTCCTGTGCCGGACGACGGCCGACGACTTCGCGCATGGCGCTTTCGGAAACCTGCTGCAGGGTTTCAGCCGGGCTGTCGACGTTGAAGAGGTAGGATTTCGGATCGGAGACCGTATAGAGCACCGAGAACTGCACGTTGACGATGTTCTGGTCGCCGGTCAGCATCACGCCGCTCGCTGAAGACGACGAAGCGCGCGAACCGATATTCTGCTGCTGCTCGGTCACCTTGACAATTTCCACCGTCTCGATCGGCCACAGATGGAAATGCAGGCCCGGCATCGAAATTTCATCCTTCGGACGCCCGAAACGCAGCTCCACGCCGCGCTCGTCCGGCTGGACGGTGTAGATGGACTGGATGCCGAGGAAAACCAGAACGACGAGAACAACGATCGCAACCGCGCCGCCGTTGAAGCCGCCCGGCAGGACATTCCTGAAACGGTCCTGACTGCGCCGGATGATCTCTTCCAGATCGGGCGGGCCGCCATTACCGCCGCCACCGCCGCGAGGCCGGTTAGGCCCCTGCCCCCATGGGCCGCCACCGCCGCCCTGGTTGTTTCCGCCACCGCCGCCGCCCCAAGGGCCGCCGCCGCCATTCTGATTGCTCCAGGGCATCAATACCTCTTTATAAAAGCCTCTCCCGATTCCGTTCGAAAGCGATTGCTCGCGTGCGGCGGGAATATCGACCCGTTATAAGAAGGAGAAGCGTCCGTTTCAACGCAGAGGTGGTAACTAAATACCCAATCGGGGTAAATAGTTCACTTTGACGCGGCTCTGCGCACATAAGTGGTGAACAGAACGGGATAATTGTCCCTTTCCCCTGCGGGAGCGGGGGTTTCCTCGGTTTTCTCAAAAACGCCGGGATCGATTTCCGGAAAAAAAGTGTCTCCATCCAGCTTTACCGCCACATGGGTGACGGAAAGTTGATCGGCAAAGGGCATGGCCTGACGGTAAATCTCGCCGCCGCCGGCCACGAAAACCTCATCCACACCCAGTTCCGCAGCCTTGGTTTTTGCAAGCTTCATGGCCTCGTCCAGCGACGAGACGACATCAACGCCTGCAGGCCGATAGTCGGCATTGCGGCTGACGATGATATGCGGACGGCCCGGCAGGGGGCGCTCGCCGACGGATAAAAATGTCTTGCGGCCCATGATGAGCGGCTTGCCCATTGTCATCGCCTTGAAGCGCTTGAGGTCAGTGGAAAGCTTCCACGGCATGTCGAGGTCGCGGCCGATGACGCCGTTTTCGGACACCGCGACGATGATGGTGACGCGCGGCTCACTCATACCGCGATCGGCGCCTTGATGCTTGAATCGGCCTCGTAATTCTCAAGCGTAAAGTCTTCGAACTTAAAGCCGAAAAGGTCCTTCACATCAGGGTTGAGGCGCATCGTCGGCAAGGCCTTGGGTGTGCGCGTCATCTGCAGCTGCGCCTGTTCGAAATGGTTGGCATAGATATGCGCATCGCCGAGCGTATGGACGAAATCCCCCGGCTTCAGCCCCGTCACCTGCGCCACCATCAGCGTCAGGAGCGCATAGGAGGCGATATTGAACGGCACGCCGAGGAAAATATCCGCCGAGCGCTGGTAAAGCTGGCAGGAGAGCTTGCCGTCGGAAACATAGAACTGGAACAGGCAATGGCAGGGCGGCAGCGCCATCTCGTCCACCAGCGCGGGGTTCCAGGCCGAAACGATGTGGCGGCGAGAATTGGGATTGGTTTTCAGGGCCTCGATCAGAAGCGCGATCTGGTCGATATGGCGTCCGTCAGGCGCCGGCCAGGAGCGCCACTGTGCACCATAGACGGGGCCGAGATCGCCATTCTCGTCAGCCCATTCATCCCAGATGGAAACGCCGTTTTCCTTGAGATAGGCAATATTGGTATCGCCCTTCAGGAACCACAGGAGTTCATGGATGATCGAGCGCAGATGCAGCTTCTTGGTGGTGAGAACCGGAAAACCTTGCGCAAGGTCGAAACGCATCTGGTAACCGAAAACCGAGCGCGTGCCCGTGCCGGTGCGGTCTCCACGGTCGGAGCCGGTTTCCATCACATGCCGGAGAAGATCGAGATATTGTTTCATGCGTTCTGCCGCCGATTCCCTGATATCGAGGGAATATAATAGCACAGGGCGGCAGAACCAATCACCTAATGCGGGCTTATCCCCGGATCAAATCAAAGCGACTGAAGCTTACCCAGTTCCTTGGCGACCAGGTAATAGAAAGTCACGCGCGACTTGGAGCGGTCGGCGGCCATGGCCTTGGCGACGGCATCGATCGCCTGATCGGCCGCACCGTCGGTAACGCCGAGCTTCTTGCCGCACCAGCTCGCCTTCACGCGCGCAAGCTCTTCCGGATCGGAAGCGGACACCAGCGAGGAATCCCGGTTGCGCAGGGCAATGCCGAGATGCTTGACGATCTTGCCGACAATGGCTTCGTCGGCTGCTGCGTCGTATTTCTTCACATCTGCGAGATAGTCAGTCATGTCCACTCCTTCGTGTGTCCCCGGCCCGGTGTTGCTTCTGGTGACCGGTTGCAGGGAGAATGGGACAGCAATCCCTCGTCGTCAAGAATTGTCTAAAGTGCGGGCCGCAATCACGAAACCTTTTCATGGAATTGTCATCACCCCCCTTTTCTCGGGCGGGCGAAACGCCTATATGAGCCTTGCTGGGGCAACCCGGCTATGGCGATAAACGGTCGGTGTAATAAACCTATTGGACCCGGGGGCGGTACCCGGCGCCTCCACCAAAAACCGGCGGGCTTTTCAAGATGAAGGCCGGCTTTTGATGGGGGCGAAATAGGATCGACAAGGGCGTAAAGATCGAACTTTTGCTCGGCATGATACCGCCGTTATCGGGTCACAAGTGTAGTTGCAAATGACAACAACGCTAAGGAATATGCTCTCGCTGCCTAATGGCGGTGCGGGAATTCCGCTCTAAGTCCTCACGGTTAGCCCCGTGAGGCGGGGTTCGGAGGTACCTGGCAACAGAAACCTCCACCTTCTCCATTTTGCCTGAATTGATTATATGATAGCTGACTTGCGAACGGCGTAGGCTTTTCCGTTGCTGCCGTTCAGGACATTGCGTATACTTGGGCAACGCGTGAGCGTCAGGATCGGAAATGATCCCGGCTCAAGGATTACGCGAAGATTCAAAGTGTTACAGCGTCCTTGGCGCGCGAGCCGCGCCGCACATGAAAAGACGTTCGAATAAGGGAAAGACAGGACCGCATGGGGCAGGATCATATCCGTTACGACATTCTCGCACAGGATGCCCTTCGCGGCGTTATTCGTAAGGTTTTGGGTGAAGTGGCCGCAACCAGCCGCCTGCCCGGCGACCACCATTTCTTCATTACATTCCTGACCGGCGCGCCGGGCGTGCGGATTTCCCAGCACCTCAAGGCGAAATATGCCGAACAGATGACCATCGTCATCCAGCACCAGTTCTGGGACCTCAAAGTAACCGAAACCGGCTTTGAAATCGGCCTCTCCTTCTCCGATACGCCGGAAAAGCTGGTCATTCCCTATAATGCCATCAGAGGTTTCTACGATCCTTCCGTCAATTTCGAACTCGAATTCGACGTGCCTCTGGCCGAAGAAGAAGAATTGGAAGAAGCCGAAATCACCGCTTATCCCGTTTCCCACGAGGCAAAGCCGGCTGCTGCTTCCGAAACGCCCAAGGCCGGCGAGGAAAAGAAGGAAGGCTCTGTCGTTTCGCTGGATGCCTTCCGCAAGAAGCAATAACGGCTTACCCCGAGCGTACGAAACCCGAGGAGACATATCCCCATGGCGGCCGATATCGTCAATCTACGTCAGTTTCGGAAACAGAAAGCCCGTAGCGAAAAAGAAAAGCAGGCGGAGCAGAACCGCCTGTCCTTCGGCCGCGCCAAGGCGGAAAAAAATCTCACATCAGCCCTGAACGAAAAAGCCGAAAAGGCGCTCGATCAGGGGCGGCTCGAAAAACCCGATGACGGGGTCGGCAAAGACTGACAAGCCGACGGACCGCCGCGGATTTCGGGACTATCGGAAAAGAATCGCAAAACAGGGACTTGCCGGGGAGATATGATTCAGACCTCCAACCGGATCCACCGGAGACCGATCTGATGATCCGCAAGCACTCCGCGACGTTGCACGGCCACCGCACCAGCATTTCACTCGAGGATGCCTTCTGGGACGAGTTGAAAATCATTGCGGACAGACGCAAGATCAGTTTCGCGGCCCTGCTTGCCGAAATAGATGACAACCGCGCCGCCGACAGCAATCTGTCCTCGTCGCTGCGGGTTTATGTGCTGAACTGGCTGAAAAACCGCTGAGATTTTCCGGCGTTCAGTAAAGACACGCAATCGATCACGACCTGCGACGCCTCTATCCGGACTTGTCCCCCGGACTACAAAAAATACTGCCGAAAACTCGTAACGCCGTGAAAGCATTCATTAAACATTGGCGGCC
Organism: Agrobacterium tumefaciens str. B6; assembly: GCF_001541315.1. Lineage (GTDB taxonomy): Bacteria > Pseudomonadota > Alphaproteobacteria > Rhizobiales > Rhizobiaceae > Agrobacterium > Agrobacterium radiobacter. The sequence goes on from NZ_LMVK01000034.1 coordinate 8,580, forward strand.
TAGTCTGCGCTGCAAGGCATTTCCCGTATTGCGTAGCCTTGCTTTCAAATACTGTTTCCAGACCTTTCCCATCCACCACGAGGCGTTCCGGGGCTCCCCCCGTTAGGGAACGAGTTTGCCGTGAGATTCTCGGCTCATGCTCGAGGATGATGCAACGTTCCGGGACAGGTTTCCGCACTTTCGCAATATGAAGGCCGATCAGCCTTACCCTGCCCGCAAGCTTACGGCGTGGCAGGAGCGTTTTCCGGCGCCAGTTGCCGGATGGCGTTTTCCGTCGGAGGCACCACCAGAACCGGCGCGGATTGCCGCTCGGGTACCGGCTGTTGCCCCTGTTCCTGCTGCTGTTGTTGCAACCGCTCCTGCTGTTCCTTTTCCTGGCGCAGACGTTCTTCGGCTGCCGCCTTCAGACGCGCCTCTTCGTCAGCCCTGGCCTTGGCTTCCGCCTCCGCCCGCTCCTTCTCGGCCTGCCGCTCGGCCGCCTGAGAGCGATAAAGCGCGACTTCGCGGCGCAGGCGCTGCTTTTCAAGAACACTCGCCTGCATGGCCTCCACCCGGCGGCGTTCCTTTTCGAAAGCCCTGAGCGAAAGGTAATTGCTGAGCGCTGAAACATCGGTCGTCAAAGCCGGCGCGGCAAGCGGACCGTTATAGTTGAGACGCACCGATGGCTCGGCCCCTGCGACCGTTTCGGTACCGGGATTGAACAGAAGATCGAGGTCGCCATTCACGGTCGAAGCCGCAAGATCAACCGTCGCGTCGGCCGTCAGCGTTACGGGATCGATCCCCGCACGCAGATTCTGGAAATGAAGCGCGCCGCCATTCAGCGAGAACGGCAAGGCCACATCGCCAAGCCCGATTTCACCCTGCCACAGGCTCTGGTCCACCAGCGGCCGCACCTTGGGCGCGTCGATCGGCTGCTGCAAACCATCAGCCGCCTGCAGGATCGGCGGGAAGGCGCCGGGATTAAGCCCCTTCAGCACAAGCCCGCTGGCCCTAATTTCACCCGATCCACCCGCTGATTTCAGCATTTCACCGACACTTTTGCCCGTCGATTCGGCCGTGAGGTCAACGGCCACCCGGCCTGTCGCAACCGGCCCGTTGGCATTGGCCCAAAGGATCGGCTCCGGATTGGCATCGGTCACCGCGATCTTGGTGCGGAAAATGCCCGCACCTTCGCCAGTCGACATGGCAAGCCGCCCCGTCAGCTTACCGCCCATGAAGGTGCCGGCAACATCATCGAGCGACAGACTGCCCGCATCATGCGTGACCCTTGCCGAAACACCGGTGACTGTACCAAAGGGACCGGCCTCGAAGCTTTCCGCTTTCAAGGCGAGCGAAGCCTTAAGCTGCGGGAAGGCTGGCATGGCCAGAGGCTTGGCATTGAGCGCTCCGGTTTCCGGATCAATCACCGGCCCATAGATCGCATCCCCCAGCCAGGCGAGATCGACGGTTCTGACGGAGAGATCACCGTCTACAGGATGGGGGGCGGCACGCTGGAATGTCAGATTGCCCGAGAAAGGATTTCCGCCCGCCTGCCCGCCGATCGAGGAGAGTGCGATCTTTTGCCCGTCCACCGCCACTTTCGCATTGGCCTTCAGCGCCATGCCGCCGCCAAGCTGCGGCAGGCCGACAGCGTTCATGATGAGGTATGGCTCGATGTCAGCGCTTTCGAGCGCCACATCGGCGCTGCCCTCGCCGAAATTGGCGGCCGAGACAGCAAAGGAACCGTTCATCGAAAAATGCGTCCGTTCCGTCGAGAAGCGCAGTTCCGTCTGGGCGGGCGAGCCGAGGGTGCCGTTGAGCTTGACCGAGAGAAGTCCTTCGCCATCCGCATCAAAGGGCAGCGGATCGAGCCCCGCCTGCCCGAACAGGATTGCGGTCGACTGGTTCTTCAGGACGGCTTCCAGCGACATGGCCGTATCATCGGTGATCGACAGGAAATCCGGCATCTTGGCAACGGCCGAGAGCCGGCTGCCATTGACGGTGCCGGAGACGGCGACGTTGGCCCCGCCGTTTTCGCTATTGACCGAAACATCCATGGCAAGGTCGGAATTGGCGTACCATGGCGCACTCGCCGCCAGACGGCTGAGGAATGGATGGTTTGGCAATTTCTGCTGCAGCATGGTGAAGAACGGCTGCATATCCGCGGCATGCAGGTTCACCGTGCCCTTGCCGGCATATTTCAGCAGCGAACCCTGCAATTGCCCTCTGGCCTTCACCTCCGCGCCCGCAATATCGCCGGCCGTCATGTTTTCAAGCGAGAGAATCCCGCCGGCCATGGTGAAGGCGGTTTCGACGTGATTGGCGGTCACACCGGCCATGTTGAACCGGTCGGCCTTGAATTTTGCGGTAATGCGGTGGTCGAGGACGGAACTGCCGACCTGATCGCCAAGCGCCAGACTGCCGAGCGCCCTCAGCGCATCGAGATCGATTTCGTTGCCCGACAGATCAATGGAGAGATTGGAAGTCTTGCCGTCGGAACGCCGCTCCAGCTCGCCCTTCAGCGAGGCATCGCCGATCGCAAGCTCCAGATTGTCGAAACGCTGATTGAGCGTCGTCAGTGAAACATCGGCGGAAAAACCGGCGGCATTGAGCTGGCGGATCGCCGGATCGACGGAACCGGAAAGCCAGTTCGCCAGCCCCGAAGGCTGGTTGGAGGCGAGCAGCAGATTGCCGTTGAAAGCGGGGCCGCCAAGCAGCGTCAGCGATCCCTTGGCTTCAAGCTGGGTCCTGCCCGGCAGCGTCGCCACGGCATTCACCACCTGCCAGCCACTGCCTTCCGGGCGCACATCCAGCCGGATGTCGCGGATGGTCGTATCGTCGGAAACGAGTGCGGGAAGGCTGATGCTCGCTTTGCCCGGCACCGGCGGAACCGGGATGCGGGCCACCATGGCCGCAAAGGCTTCAATGCGCTGGCGAACCGAGGCGGTGGGCTGGCGTGAGGTCTTGCCCGTTTGCACGACAGGCGGCGCGAAGCGGGCGACATCTATCTGCTGGCCGTCGGCCGTCAGCAGGAACTCTGGCTTGGCGCCGGTATCGAGCGTCGCCTCGCCCGTCACGACATAAGGATTTTCGCTGCCACCGAGTTCCATGCGGTAACTCGGGATACGCACGCTTTCATTGGTCAGTTCAAAACTGCCGCGGGTGCGCGGCGAAGAAAACAGCGATTGGCCCGCCTGCTGCTTCTGCTTTTCATCCTCACGGAAACTGAAGGAGAAAGAACCGCTATAAGCGGGCTTTCCCGCCGTTGCAGCAATCGCACCATCGAGATCGACCTCAACCGGATGCTCATCCGGCACCACGCGGACCCTGAGGCCCATGCGGCCGGCGGCATAATCCGGCTCGCTGCTGGAGAGCGAGAACGACCCCGGATGCCCGTCAATGGCGGCGCGCCCTTCGGCCTTCCACGGCCCGGCCAGCGAATTAGCGGACATGTCGGCGTTGAGACCGGTCACCACGCGATTGCGGCCGGATTGCTCGTCGATGAATTCGATCTGCCCGCCTTCGATCTGCACGCTTTCCAGAACCACGGTGCGGGCGGGAATTTCCGCCCGGCTGCCGCGCATCCAGTCCAGCGTGCCATCTTTCAGCAGCCTGATCTTCGCCTTGGGCTCCTCGATGCGCATGTCGAAGATGCGGGCCTCGCCCGAAAGGAAAGGCGCAAGCTCGGCATCCATGGAAAAACGCGCGACCTGAATGAGCGGCGATCCATCCGCATCCGTTCCGGCGCGCACATCATGCAGCGTTACCGAGGGGAAAGGCAGGATGCGGGCCTCAACGCGGCCATGCACAACCACCTTCTTGCCGAGAATACGGCTTGCCTGATCTTCAAAATCGCGGCGAAAATCCGTCCAGTCGACGAAATAGGGAATAAGCAGCGCCGAGAACAGCACCACGGCCAGCAGTCCGCCCAGAAAAACCAGAATACGCCCGAGCACTGACCTGCATCTCCCTTCGCGAACGCTGCAAACCTATTCTTTTCTGCCTTAACGGCAAGCAGCCTTTTGTACCAATCAATTGTGAGGATGATCAGACAAGCCGGAACAACTTGCCCGGATTGAAGATATTATCCGGATCGAGCGACGTTTTGATGGCGCGCATCACATCCAGTGCATTGCCGGCCTCTTCGGCAAGAAAACTCATCTTGCCCTGGCCGATGCCGTGTTCGCCGGTGCAGGTGCCGTCCATGGCAATGGCGCGGCGGTTGAGACGGGCGACAAAGGCTTCGGTTTTCGCGACGCTTTCGGCATCCTTGCCATCAAACAGAATAAGGACGTGGAAGTTCCCGTCGCCCGCATGACCGACGATCGGCGCGAGAAAACCGTTCTCCTCAATATCCCGCTGCGTTTCCACCACGCAGTCAGCGAGGCGCGAAATCGGCACGCAGACATCGGTGGACAGCCCATCGAGATGCGGTGCGAGCGCCCGCGACGCCCAATAGGCGTCATGACGCGCTTTCCAGAGCTTGTTGCGCTCGGCGGCATCGCTCGTCCAGCGGAAGTCGACGCCGCCGCATTCCGCCGCGATCTCGGCAAACTGCTGCGATTGCAGCGCCGCCGTCTCCTCGGTGCCATGGAACTCCACGAAAAGCGTCGGCTTCTCCGCGTAGTTCAGGCCGGAATAGGCGTTGCAAGCCCGCACCTGCACCTCGTCAAGCAATTCGATGCGGGCAACCGGAACGCCCATCTGGATCGTCATGATGACGGCATCGCAGGCCGCCTTGATCGTGTCGAAGATGCAGACACCGCCGGCGATCTTTTCCGGAATGCCCTGAAGCCGCAGCGTCACGGACGTGATGACGCCGAGCGTCCCCTCGGCCCCCACGAAAAGCCGCGTCAGGTCGTAACCGGCGGAGGACTTGCGGGCGCGGCGAGCGGTGCGGATTTCCTCGCCATTGGCGACAACAGCCGTAACGGCAAGCACATTGTCTTTCATCGTGCCATAACGAACGGCATTGGTGCCTGAGGCCCGCGTCGAGGCCATGCCGCCGATCGAGGCATTGGCGCCCGGATCGATCGGGAAGAACAGGCCGGTATCGCGCAGATAGACGTTGAGGTCCTCACGCGTCACGCCCGGCTCCACCGTCACGTCAAGATCTTCGGCATTCACCTCAATGATGCGATTCATCCGGCTGAAATCGATGCAGATTCCGCCGTTGGGCGCATTGACCTGCCCTTCAAGTGAAGACCCCGTTCCGAAGGGAATGACCGGCACCTTGTATTGGGCGCAAGCCTTCACCACAGCCTTCACATCATCGGCGCTTTCGGCAAAAACCACGCCATCCGGCGCCTGCAGGGTCAAATAGGTGGTGGTGTGGCCATGCTGCTCGCGGAACGCCTGGCCCGTCTGGACCTTGTCACCCAACTGCTGCTTCAGCACCGCGAGCGCAGACGCAATGCCCTCTTCATTCCGCTCACCCGCCACAACGTCTTTCAGCGCCATCATCCGTCTCCACCGCAACATCTGCCCGTAACGGATTCGAGCCGTTACGAAATTCCGTCAGGTGGTATGGGATAAGGTTAACGCTTTGTCCAGCATCGCGATTGCGCCGCATGCGGTTTGGCGACAACCCCACCTTATTCCGCTGCGAGCAACGGCTTGTCCTCCTCCAGCGCCTTGCGGCGGGCGGCAAGTTCAAGCTCGCGATGGAGGAGGATTTCCTCATCCGCCTGCGGCTTGGCAAAGCGGGCGATGAGCAGATAGGAGACCGGCGTGATATAAAGCGTCACCAGCGTCGCAAAGCCAAGACCGCCGACAATGACCCAGCCGAGCGCAATGCGTGCTTCCGCACCTGCCCCCTGCGCCAGCACCAGCGGCACGCCGCCCAGAATTGTGGCGATCATCGTCATCATGACAGGGCGCAGGCGGATGCTGGTGGCCTTTTCAATGGCTTCCCGAACGGTCGCGCCCTGATCGCGCAGATGATTGGCGAATTCCACGATCAGGATGCCGTTCTTGGCCATCACGCCAACAAGCAGCACAAGACCGATCTGACTATAGACGTTGAGGCTCGATCCGGTGACCAGCAGCGCGATGACGGCGCAGGCAAGGCCGAGCGGCACCGTCGTCATGATGATAACCGAACTCAACACGCTTTCGAACTGCGCGGCCAGCACGAGGAAGATGATGGCGATGGCGAAACCGAAGGTCAGCAACATGCCGCTGGAGTTCTCCTCAAGCGTCGCCGCCTCGCCGAGCGGCAGCAGACGGGCGCCGGGCGGCAGGACGGATTGCGAAAGCTCGTTCACCTTCTCCAGCGCCTGACCGAGCGAAACACCGTCCTTCAGATTGGCCGTGAAGCCGACGGAGGGAAGCTGCTGCTCGCGATTGAGCTGCGGCGCGACCGCATTTTCCTTCAGCGAAGCAATGACCGACATCGGCACGATCTTGCCGTCGCCCGTTTTCAGGAAGACATTTTCAAGATCGGTCGGATCATTGATCGGCCGGGTGGAAGACAGGAGCCGCACCGGGATTGCATCGCCATCCACGAAAACGTCAACGACCGAGCGTCCTTCCAGCAGCGACTGCATGGCGCGTGACAGCCCGGTGATATCGATGCCGAGATCGGAAGCGCGCTCGCGGTCGATGGAAACGGAAAGCTGCGCCTGATTGGGCTCATTGTCGAAACGCGGCGTATCGAACAGGCCGCTTTCCTCCATGGAAAGCAGCAGTTTCTGCGTCGCCGCCGTCAGCGCCGCATAGTTGCTGCCAACCATCGCCATCTGCAAACCGTTACCGGCGCCACGAATACGCAGGCTGTTCGGCTGCATCGCACTGCCGCGCAGCGCCGGCACCTTGTTGGCGGCGGACGTGACGTCAGCGGCGATCTGATTCTGGGTGCGCTCGCGGTCGGCCCAAGGGGCGAGCGTCAGCACCATGAAACCGGTATTGGACGAACCGTTCATGCCCGTGATGGAATAGATATTGCGGATTTCCCCGCTGTCGCGCAGCGGTTGCAGATTTTCCTCGATGCGCTGCAGCTGGTCGCGGGTATATTCAAGGCTGACGCCCTGCGGCGCGGTAACCCGCATCATGATCGAGGCACGGTCCTCGCGCGGCGTCAGCTCGTTCTGGATCATGCCGAAGGCAATCCACGACAGACCCGAAAAGATCAGCGCCACGATAATGACGATCAGCGGATTGTTCAGGCAGGCGGAAAGCGTCGACTTGTAGGTGGAGGCAAAGACATTGCCAAACCAGGCGAGCGGTCCCGTCTGTTCCTTCAACCCCTCCTTCAGCATGCGGGAAGCCAGCATCGGGCAGAGCGTCAGCGCCACGATGGAGGACAAGCCCACGGCGAAGGCCAGCACGAAACCGAATTCGCGGAACAGGCCGCCAAGCTGGCCCGGCAGGAAGGAGAGCGGAATGAAGACGGCGGCTAGCGTTGCCGTCGTTGCGATGACCGCGAAGAAGACTTCCTGCGTGCCGAGAACGGCAGCGGCGCGCGGCCCCATGCCTTCCGCCCGGCGGCGCACGATATTTTCCAGCACCACGATGGCGTCATCGACCACCAGGCCGGTCGCCAGAACGATGGCGAGCAGCGTCAGAATATTCACCGAGAAGCCGACCATGTAGATGGCGACAATGGTGCCGATCAGCGCCACCGGCATGGTGATCGCCGGAATGAGGGTGGCCCGCCAGTCGCGCAGGAAGAGATAAAGCACGACGACGACGATGATCGCCGAAAGACCGAGCGCCAGCTCGACCTCGTGCAGCGCGCCTTCGATGAAGACCGCGTCATCGCTGGTGACGACGATGCGTGTGCCTTCTGGCAGATTGGCCGACATGGCATCGACGGCGGCCTTCACGCCGGTGGAAATATTGAGCGTGTTGGACTGCGCCTGACGGATGACGCCAAGACCGACACCCTGCACGCCATTGGAGCGCAGCGAGGTGGATTCGTCATCCGCACCGAGCATGACGGTTGCTACGTCGCGAAGGCGGATATTGTTCTTGATGAGAAGGTTGGAAAAATCCTCGGGCTTCGTCAGGCTCGCCGTGGCGCGCACGACGATGTCCTGCGTCGTGCTTTTCAGCGATCCTGCCGGCACGTCGAGTGCCGCGCTGGCCAGCGCGTTGGAAACATCGGTCACGGTCAGACCACGGCTGGCGAGTGCTGCCTGATTGAGATCGACGCGAAAAACCTTTTCCTGATCGCCATAAAGCTCGACATCGGCAACGCCGTCGACAGCAGCCAGGCGGTCGATGATCTCGTCATCCACCAGCTTGGTCAGATCTTCCATGCTGAGCGTCGACGAGGTGACGGCAAGGCGCATGATCGGCTGGCTGTCGGAATCCGCCTTGATGATCTGCGGCTCGTCGGCATCGTCGGGCAGCTGATTGGTGACGCGGCCAATGGCGTCACGCACATCGTTGGCCGCAACGGCCATGTCGACATTGTCGCCAAATTCCATCGTCACGCGGCTGGTGCCGAATTGCGAGTTGGAAGCGATGGATTTGATGCCGCTGACACGCGCCACCGCACCTTCGATGGTCTGCGTCACTTCCTGGTCGATCGTCTCAGGCGCAGCACCTTCATAGGTGGTCCTGACGCTGACCGACGGCCGGTCGACGTCAGGCAATTCGCGCACCTCGACGCCAACCAGAGCGGCGAGGCCAGCCACGACCAGCAGCGTGTTGAGGACCGCCGCCAGGATAGGCCGGCGCACGAACAATGCGGTGAAAGCGAGCTTGGAATCCTGACCGGAAGGCGACTGCGTCATTGGCTGGCGACCTCCTCCGGCTTCGGCTGTTCGCCGACGCGGACGGCACCGCCTTCACGCACGCGCTGAAGGCCCTCGATCACGACTGGCTCGCCTTCCGCCAGTTCCGCCTTGACGAGAACCGCATCAGGGTTGCGCTGCACGATCTGCACCCGCACCTTGTTCGATTTGTTGTCGGTGACGCGCCAGACATAGGAGCCTTCCGCATCCCACTGCACGGCCAGAGGATCGACCGAAGCATAGGTCTCCCCGGCAAAACGCATGGTAACGCCGAAGGACATGCCGGCCCTCAGTTCGTCCTTCTCGTTACCGAACTTCGCCCGGATGCGGATCGTGCGGCTTGCTTCATCGACACGGTTGTCTACAGCTTCGATTTCACCCTTGAAGGTTTCGCCGGGACGCGAAATGGAGGTCGCCTCCACCGGCATTCCGACCTTGATCACGGTTGCAAACCGCTCGGGTGCCCAGAAATTGACGAGAATTTCCGACCGGTCGTCGATGCTGACGATGGTTGACTGCGTGGTGACGTTGTCGCCAATATTGGCGGCGACGATACCGGCCACACCCTCAATCGGCGCGACGATGTCGCGGCGCCTGAGATTGAGTTCGGCAGTGCTGAGCGCCAGCTTGGCGGATTCTTCGGCAATCTGCGCATCCATCACATCGAGGCGGGAAACGGATTTCAGGTTCTTGTAGGAACTGGATTTTTCAATCGCGCTGCGCAGCGCGACCTGCGCCTTGTCGCGTTCGATCACCTGCTCTTCGTCATCAAGCCGCGCAAGCACCTGCCCCTTCACGACACGCGCGCCGGCGGCCGTGCGGATTTCTGAAAGCGTGCCCGATGTCTGCGGCATGACGACGACTGACTGGATCGCCTGGCCGTTGCCGATGGCGTTCAGCCGATCATTGACCGTGCCCTTTTTCACCGGAGCCGTCACCACCAGGGTGGCGTTGCCGTTGCGCCGCGAACCACCATTCTGGCCTGTGGGCGAACCGGCCGCTGCGACCTCTATCGCGCCTGCCGGCGTTTTGCCGAGCCCCATGCTGGCGAGCACATTGCGGGCTTCGGGCGAATAAAAGCCCCAGAGACAGAGCCCTGCCCCCACCACGGCCAGACTGACACCCACCTGTTTCCAGACCCGCATATAGTTCTCCGGTTGATCATCGCAGCATAAAGCAGCCCCTGAAGCGCAGGCTTCGGGACATCAGCAGTATTCCCCCTCGTTTAAAACGAGGCAACGCACAAATCCGTTTCTTACGTAATTGTAATTTGTGATGGATTCTCGTCGAGCACACGACGAAGGCCATTTTTATCGCAAATATTCTTCAGCGCGGTAATCTGCCCCCAGGAAAAGAGCCGGAGGAAGCCATGAGCACCGTAACGAAAGTACAAAATCCCGAAGCCGATCCGCGCGTCAAGGCGGTATTTGACGACATCCGCACCACCCGCAAGTCGGACTTCATCAATAATATGTGGCTCTACCTCGCCTTCGATCCTGATCTTCTGGAAAAGACATGGGCCGAGGTCAAGGCGGTGATGGCGACACCTTCCGCGCTCGACCCCGTGGTCAAGGAAATGCTTTACATCGCGGTGTCCGTCACCAATGGCTGCTCCTATTGCGCCCATTCCCACACGGCCGCCGCCAAAGCCAAGGGCATGACCGGCGAGCAGCACGCCGATCTCCTGCGGGTCATCGCGCTTGCCGCCAAGACCAACCAGCTTGCGGTGGCGCTGCAAGTCCCGGTGGATGCCGCTTTTGATGCCGACAGGCAGGCATGATGCAAAAAATGCCTTGGAATAGGCGTTTTGACTGACGATACCGGAATAAAAGCAGAACGCGGTTCTGGCCTTTATATCCCGAATCACTACATTGGGCCGCATGAGCAACAGTTTCGACGATATGCCGTTCTTCGATGAAGAACCCGTGACGCCGCGCAGGGCGACGAATAATGCAGGCGCAGAAAGCGCCGGCGGGCTCGGCATTGCCGCCCGCGCGATGGCTGCGCGCGATCAGACGCGTGCCGCGCCCGATTATCTTTCCGGCCTCAACCCGGAACAGCGCGACGCCGTGGAAACGCTTGACGGACCCGTTCTTGTCCTTGCGGGCGCCGGCACCGGCAAGACCCGCGTTCTGACGACCCGCATCGCCCATATTCTCGCAACCGGCCGTGCTTATCCCAGCCAGATCCTTGCCGTGACCTTCACCAACAAGGCGGCCCGCGAGATGAAGGAACGTATCGGCGTTCTGGTCGGCGGCGCTGTCGAGGGCATGCCCTGGCTTGGCACCTTCCACTCCATCGGCGTCAAGCTTCTGCGCCGCCATGCCGAACTCGTCGGCCTGAAGTCGGATTTCACCATTCTCGATACGGACGACGTGGTGCGGCTGATCAAGCAGCTCATTCAGGCCGAAGGTCTCGATGACAAGCGCTGGCCGGCAAAGCAGTTTGCCGGCATGATCGACGGCTGGAAGAACAAGGGGCTGACGCCGCCGGATATTCCGGAGGGTGACAGCCGCGCTTTCGCCAATGGCAAGGGTCGCGAACTTTACACCGCCTATCAGAACCGGCTGAAAACACTGAACGCCTGCGACTTCGGCGATCTTCTGATGCACCCGATCAGCATCTTCCGCCGCCACACGGATATTCTGAAGGAGTATCACCAGAAGTTCCGTTACATTCTGGTGGACGAATATCAGGACACCAATACGGCGCAATATATGTGGCTGCGGCTTCTCGCGCAGCGCTCCAAGGACGAGCCGCAGAACGTCTGCTGCGTGGGTGACGATGACCAGTCGATCTATGGCTGGCGCGGCGCGGAAGTGGACAATATCCTCCGCTTCGACAAGGATTTTCCCGGCGCCAAGGTCATCAAGCTCGAACGCAACTATCGCTCCACCGAGCATATTCTCGGCGCAGCCGGGCATCTGATCGCCCATAATGAGGGCCGTCTCGGCAAGACGCTGTTCACCGAACGCAGCAGCCCTGACGATGAAAAAGTCGTGGTGCATGCCGCCTGGGATTCCGAGGAGGAAGCCCGCGCGGTCGGCGAGGAAATCGAACAGCTTCAGCGCAAGAACCACAAGCTGAACGACATGGCGATCCTCGTTCGCGCCTCCTTCCAGATGCGCGAATTCGAAGACCGTTTCGTGACGCTCGGCCTCAATTACCGCGTCATCGGCGGCCCACGCTTTTATGAGCGCCTCGAAATCCGCGACGCCATGGCCTATTTCCGCCTCGTCTGCCAGCCGGCCGACGATCTGGCCTTCGAGCGGATCGTCAATACGCCGAAGCGCGGCCTCGGCGATACGACCATCCGCAACCTCCACGACTATGCCCGCGCCCGTGATATTCCGATGCTGGCGGCAGCCGCCGATATCATCGAGACCGACGAGTTGAAACCGAAGGCGCGCAAGGCGCTGTTCGATGTGGTGCAGGATTTCCGCCGCTGGCAGGGCCTCCTGGAAAACACCGAACACACCACGCTTGCAGAGCAGATCCTCGACGAAAGCGGCTATACCGCCATGTGGCAGGCCGACAAGACGGCCGAAGCGCCCGGACGGCTGGAAAACCTCAAGGAACTCATCCGCTCGATGGAGGCCTTTGAGAGCATGCGCGGCTTCCTCGAGCATGTGGCGCTCGTCATGGATGCCGAGCAGAACGAAAATCTCGATGCCGTCTCCATCATGACGCTGCATTCCGCCAAGGGCCTGGAATTCGACACCGTCTTCCTGCCCGGCTGGGAAGACGGCCTGTTCCCGCACCAGCGGGCTCTGGACGAAGGTGGTCGCTCCGGTCTGGAGGAAGAACGCCGCCTCGCCTATGTCGGCATCACACGCGCCAAGAAGCTCTGCCATATCTGGTTCGTCTCGAACCGGCGCATTCACGGGCTGTGGCAATCCACCCTGCCCTCGCGGTTCCTTGATGAACTGCCGCCGGCCCATGTGGATGTCGCCGCATCCGACAGCAATTACGGCGGTTATGGCGGACGCGGCGGCTACGGCCAGTCGCGCTTCGACAAGGCCGACCCCTTCACCAACAACTATTCCACCCCCGGCTGGAAGCGCGCGCAGCAGAACCGCAGCGACGCCACCCGCGACAATTGGGGCACCCGCTCCGGCCATGCGGTGGAACGCATCGGTTACGGCGAAAGCGGCCCGCGCACCCGTACGATAGAGGGCGAGCTGGTGGCGAAATCCGTCGCGGACAAGCCGTCGAAATTCTTTGTCGGCGACCGCGTTTTCCACCTCAAATTCGGCAACGGCAATATTTCCGCCATCGAAGGCAACAAGCTGACGATCGACTTCGATCGCGCCGGACAGAAGCGCGTGCTGGATGGATTTGTGGAAAAGGTTTGATTCGACAACTATGAGTGCCCGCAGACCGCTTTTTCCGTAGCCCACGTCATGCCGTTGCAATAAAGGAGTTGCAATGGGGATGTGAAAACCGGGTGAGGACTGCTTTGCATATATTACCGAAAAGCCAGCGCAAGCTTGCGGTTTTCCTGATCAACATGGACAGCGCCACCAAACGCCTCGCGGATATGAACGCCCGCCTTGACGCCATGGGGCTGAAGGCGGAGCGCGTCCCCGGCGTCAATGGCAGGGAACTGAATTACCCGATCCCGGAATTCAGCGAGATTTCCTACATGCTCATGCATGGCCGCCGCACCTCGCCGCCGGAAATCGGCTGTTATCTCAGCCATGTCGCCTGCGCCCAAAAATTCACGGAAGGCGACGCCGATATCGCGCTCATCCTTGAGGATGACGTGGTCTTCGATGATGATTTTCTCAACGCCATCGATGAGGCGGTGCTGAACGGCGGCGACTGGGATCTGCTGAGGCTGACAACGGTCAGCAATGGCCGGAAATTTCCGTTCCGCCCGCTTTCAATGGTCGTTCGCTCGCCATTGCGATCACGCGGGAAAAAGGGTCGGGAGCCTATCTCGTCAACCGCCGCGCCGGAAAATGGATATCGAAACTGATCCCCATGCGGCTCGCCTATGACATCGCATTCGATCTGGAATATCTCGCGGGCCTCAAGACGGCGTTCATCTCCCCGCTTTGCGCCACGCAAGATGCGGACGGAGAAAGCCAGATCCAGAACAATCTGCGCATCTACCGCCTCCCGCGCTGGCGTTATTTCACCGTACTGCCCTATCGCGCCTTTCTGGAAACCAGTCGTTTCCTGCTGCGCGGCATCCGCTTCGTCATGGCGAAGGCGAAGGTGGCTATGGGAGGCGGCAAGGGCAAGACCGCTCCAGCCAGTCATTGAATTATCTATCTTACACTTCGCCGGGCGTGAATCCGACAAGATAGACGGCCGCGACCACGGCTGCGAGAAGGAAAATCGAAACGACGAAAATCGTCATCCGGTTCAATGGTTTGCGCGTCGTTTTCTTCATGGTGGAATAATGCGCGGCAGGGTGGCTTGTTCCGCAACGCACAGGATAATGCCGCGTGAAACATCAAAGCGGCGCAATTCGATTCCGCTTCAGGCACATATCGGCAAAAGCTCGGGTTCCTCTCCAGCTTCCCGGCCCGCCATGACAGACACGACGCATCCACGCCTCAACCCGCTGCATCTCGCCGCCGCCTTCGCCAGCGGTTGCCTTTTGACATTGATGGTGCATTTCAACGGTCAGCTTGCCCATTACGGCAATGCGCTGTTTTCCTCCTGGACAGCGCATGGAACCGGCACGGTGGCCGCCCTGATCTATCTCGCCATCATGCGCCCGAAGAAAGACGCAGCAGCGCCGGCAAAACCAAAAGCGCCGCTCTGGGCCTATTGCGGCGGGGTGGTGGGTGCCGCCATCGTCATCCTCACCTCCACCGCCGTCAATTCGCCGCTGGCGCTTTCCGGCACCATTGCGCTGGGGCTTGGCGGACAGGTGATCTTCAGCCTCCTGGCTGATCTTTTCGGCCTCTTCGGCCTGCCCAGAAGGAAGCCGGACCTGCGGGACATGGCCGCGGTGGCGCTGATCCTGTGCGGCAGCGCGCTTATCATCCTTGTGGGGAGAACGGCATGATACTCTGGATCGCCATGGCCTTTACCGGCGGCGTCTTCGTGGCGCTGAGCCGCCAGATCAACGGCCGCCTCAGCCTGTCGAACTCGCCGCTCATCGCCTCCTTCTGGAACCATATCGTCGGTTTTGGTGTGCTGACCGTCATCGGCCTTATTGTCGGCGGCCTCATTCCGCCGGGCGCGGCCGATGCGCCATGGCTCGCCTTTATCGGCGGCCCGATCGGCGTCGTCTTCATCGCTTCGGGAAGCTGGCTCATACCGCGCATCGGTGCGGTCAATACCGCCCTTCTGGTCATCAGCGGCCAGATGGTTTCAGGCGTGGTTCTTGATCTTTTCAGCGATCGTCCGCCGAAAATCTGGGCAAGCGCACTTGGGATTCTGCTGATCCTGGCCGGCATGGTGCTGACACAGCGGCGCGGTCGCTAAAGCATTTTCAGTAAAAATGCGCAGCGGTTTTACGTCCGGAAAATGCGTAGAACTTAAGAAAGCTCAGGAGTCGCTGCCGCGCGAGAACATGCCGATCAGGGTCTTGCCGCCGCTTTTACCGCCGCTGCTGGCAAGTGTCGGCCGGTTACCGTTCAGTTTCGGCACCACCACCATGCGCTTGACTTCGCCGCGTTTGAAGGCCGCAAGGAAGCGCGAATAATCGCGGAACACCACGCAGCCGTTCGATTCACCGCGTTTTGCCAGCATGTAGGTGTGCGCCAGAAGACCGTCGCGGCCGTGCGGGTTGACGCCGCTTTCCGGCGTCAGACGAATGGCTTCGACTCCGTGGAACCGCGCCTCGCGCATCGTCAGACGATAGCTGGAGGGCGGCGTCGAACCGCGCATTCTCACATGCACATAATCGGGGTTGTCGCGCATCTTGCCGATGCCGGAATGCGCCTCCAGCTTCTCGCCGTTCGGCATATGCACGACACCGGAGGAAATATCGTAGATCGCCGTGCCGTTGCCGCGATCCGGCCACGGAACCGCATCCATCTTGCTGGGCTCGCGTATCGGATTATCAGGCTTTGCAAAGGCGAGCATGGCGCCGGTGCTCTGCTTGGGCGGCGCAGGTGCGCGCAGGGGAACCGGCGCATCAAAAGCAGGCGCCGAAGCAACCTCGACCTTGGAAGGTGTGGCAGGGCGCGGTGACGGCTCGACCGCCTGAGCCGTCGCGACTTCAGGACGGAAACTCGGCAGCGGCACATCATCGGGCAGCAGGCTGCTTGCTTCTTCCTCGATCTGCGGCCGCGCCAGCGCCACTTCAAATGCCGGATGCTGCGGAACGGCGCTCTGATAGGCGACCTCGGAGGTGCGTCCAAGCGCCGAATCGACGATTGCCGAAGGCTTGAGCGCGGCAAGTTCCTTAACGGTCGCCTGCCCTTTCGCGTTCGCTGCCGCGCCGAAGCGCTCGCCGAATTCCTTCGCACCAATCTCGGGCATGATGCCGGCAAGGCGAACAGCCTTCTGCTGGCCGTGGCTATGGTCGCTCAAACGGGAAAACTTGCGGATGTGAATATCTCGCGCGGCCGTGCGAACAATCGCCGTCTCAGCCGAATCGAGCCTCGTCACCAGGGTCTTTTCAAACTGTCCGACACCATGCGAGGCAGCGGCCATGCTATGCAGCGAGGCAAAGGCTGCGACTGCGAAAAGGCTGGCAAAAACGCCGCCGCCGAGAAGCGCGGACATCCGTCCGAGCGAAGAGGATTTGCCTCTCTTGGCGGAAGACGAACCGGTAAAGCCGGCACCATTATAGGCCGCAGCAGAAAACGCCATGATACTCGTTACTCGAACCGTTCACGCATACCCGGCCGACGCCGGAGGGATTTTGGGACATCCGAAGAGCGGGCAGACACCACGCCGGTTTCGGAATTGACTGGCTCGAAGCATGACGAATTATGGTAACCAAAGTGTTTACGAGTCCCTGCAAAAATATTTCGTTAAGGTCTGCGCATTGTAAGGTGAAGGCAAAACAATGACTTGCGCGGGTACTGCGTGCATCCGCACTGCATCGTCCCGGGAAATACCCCTTAAAGGAGCGTCATCGGCCTAAAAATTTCCGTCGCCGCATTGTCAGGTAAATTCCGACTTGGCCGGAAATTTGCTGCAAATGCGGCAGGACTGCGACAGGGCAAGTCCCTGCCGGAAACACCCATGCTTACCGGAGAAATCGAAAGGGGCTTGATCCGCCAAAGCCGGCTTGGCATCCTGCCCTCAAAAGGGAGGCACATCATGAAGGCGCTGCTGCTCATCGATATCCAGAACGGGTTTTGCCCGGGCGGCAATCTGGCCGTTGCCGATGGCGACAGGGTCGTGCCCATCGCCAATGCCCTGATCGACAATGGCGGCTACGATCTCATCGTCGCCTCGCAGGACTGGCACCCGGAAAATCATGGCAGCTTCGCCTCGCAGCATCCCGGCAAGAAACCTTTCGACATGGGCGAACTCTCCGGCAAACCGCAGATGATGTGGCCGGACCATTGCGTGCAGGGTACACCGGATGCGGAATTCCACCCTGATCTCAAGACGGAAACCTTCGATTACATCCAGCAGAAGGGCGAAAACCCCGCCGTCGACAGCTATTCCGCCTTTCGCGACAATGATCAGGGCGCGACGACGGGACTGGCCGACTATCTGAACCGCCAGGGTATCACGCAACTTGACGTCTGCGGCCTCGCCACCGATTACTGCGTCAGCTTTTCGGTGCTCGATGCCCTCGACATGCTGCCTGATGTGCAGGTGCGTTTCATCGAGGATGCCAGCCGCGGCATCGATCCGCAGGGCATCAAGGCCGCGATTACCACCATGCGGGAAAAGGGCGCAATCGTTCTCAAAAGCCGCGACATTCTGCGGGACTGAAGAACACTGGGCTTACCACTCTCCTCATCCCTGTGCCCGTCACAGGAATCCAGCCGACGCGCGTCTGTGCGGCGAGAGAGTCTTTCCAGCCCAAGGACTTGGGCTGGCTGGATCCCGGTGACGAGCACAGGGATGAGGAAGGAGAGTGCCGTTACCGCGGCTTCGGTTTCTCCAGAACGTCGATATCGCCTGCTGCATCCTCAAGGCGTCTCAGGATCGCGGCATGCGCATCCCTGAGCACCTCATTATAAAAAACATGCCCCAGCTCCTCTGCCAGAAAGTCGACGAAGATCTCCGCCTGCAGATGGCCGATCTCGGTTTCGGTCTCACGGGCAAGATAATCCCTGATACGTGCGGCCAGCGCGGCCTTTTCCTGCTTTTCCAGCATCGATCTTCCATCGTCTGACTGTTGAGGTGCACGAGAAGACGGCGGTGAAGCCGGCCCGGCACCGGCCATATGGGGCGATACCGTAACGGAAGCTTCAAGTTAATCAATCGATCCATTCATGCAATTCGTTTGCCAGCCGGACGGGACGGCGATAGAGCGGCGGCAAGGAGTTTCCAGACATGTTCAATGCAGATTTTCGCGAGGGATTGAAGAGCGGTTTCCCGATCGCCCTCTCCGCCGCCCCCTTCGGTGCGCTGTTCGGCGCCGTCGCAGTCGATAACGGGCTGAGCGTCACCGAAGCCACGATCATGAGCGGCACCGTCTATGCGGGTGCAAGCCAGCTCGTTGGTATCGAACTGTTCGGCCAGAAGGTTGCCCCCTGGCTGATCGTTCTTTCCGTCTTCGCCGTCAATTTTCGCCATATCCTCTATTCGGCCGCCATTGCCCGGATGATCTCGAACTGGTCATTCCTGCAAAAAGCCGCTGGTTTCTTCGTGCTGGTGGATCCGCAATTCGCCGAATCGGTCAGGAAATATGAAAATACCGGCACGGTCGGCTTTTCCTGGTACATGGGCTTTGCCGCGCCCGTTTATGTGCTGTGGCTGGCCATGACCATTCTCGGCGCATCGCTCGGCAATATGGTCGGCGATCCGAAAGCAATTGGCCTCGATGTGCTGCTGCCGATCTATTTCATGGGCATGGTGCTGAGCTTCCGCCAGCGGGAGAATTTCTACCCTGTCATGCTGGCAAGCGCGGTTGGCGCAACGGTTGCCTATCACATCGTCGGCTCCCCGTGGCATGTGAGCCTCGGCGCGGTCGCCGGAATTCTCGTTGCGGTCCTTTATCCGCCGAAACCGAACGGCGCATCGAATTCTGAAAACGGGGTGGAAACGCCATGAGCGACATGCTGCACGCCGATCCGCTGATCCTGATCGCGCTCGCCGCCATCGCCCCCTACCTCACCCGCATCGGCGGCTATGTTCTGATGACGCGGATGAAATCCATCCCGCCACGCATGGAGGCGGGGCTGAACGCCGTTCCCGTGGCGGTTTTGACCACGCTCGTCGCACCCGCCTTTTTTGAAGGCGGATACGAGGTCAAGATCGGCATGGTGGCCGCCCTGCTGGTCTGCCTGCGGTTTCCCGGCCTCACGATGCTGGCCGTCGGCTGGGCCATCGTCATCGCCATCAGGCATTTCGGGCTGCTTTAAGCGACCCGCTCCAATGGCTTCGTTGCGGCAACGAGCCACGCCTTAACCTCCTCGTCGGTGATCAAGGGAGAAAGCTTCTCCAGAACCCCGGCGTGATAGGCGTTCAACCAGTCGAGTTCTTCGTCGGTCAGGAGAGCGGTGACCACCAGCCTGCGGTCGATAGGGCACCATGTCAGCGTCTCGAAGGAGAACATCGGCTGGTCGCCGCCGGAGACCTCTTCCGCCTCGCGCACATAGATGAGGTTCTCGATGCGGATGCCAAAAGCGCCGGGCCGGTAATAGCCCGGCTCGTTCGACAGGATCATGCCGGACAGCAGTTCCTGCGTCGAAAGCCTTGAGATACGCTGCGGCCCCTCATGCACCGAAAGATAGGAGCCGACGCCGTGGCCGGTGCCATGGGCGTAATCCGCTCCCGCCTTCCAGAGCGCGATGCGCGCCAGCGGATCGAGATCGCAACCGCGCGTTCCCTTGGGAAACCGTGCGGTACTGATGCCGATCATGCCTTTCAGCACCAGTGTGAAGAAACGCTTCTGCTCTTCCGGAACGGCGCCGATCGCAATCGTGCGGGTGATGTCAGTGGTGCCGTTGACATATTGCGCACCGGAATCGACGAGGAACATCTCCCCATCCGCAAGTGTGCGGTCCGTATCTGTCGTGACGCGGTAATGGATGATGGCGGCATGTTCGCCGGCACCTGAAATCGTGTCGAAAGATACGTCCTTGAGCGGGTTTTGCAGCCCCTGCCCCACCTTGACCCGAGCGGCCTCGAGCGCCCTGACGGCGGCAATTTCGGTGACGCTGCCGGGCTGCTGGCGGTCCAGCCAGCAGAGATATTCGACCATGGCCGCCCCATCCTGCACATGAGCGGCTGCCGAGCCGGCCAGTTCCGCCCTGTTCTTGCGCGCGCGCGGCAAGCGGACAGGATCAGCCTCCTCGATTAGGGTGCCGCCCGCCGCGGCAATCGCGCCGGTCAGCGCCACCGGCGTCAGATCGGCATCGACCATAACCCGGCCCTTGGCGCTAGCAATGGCGTGCAGGCGGTCGGCGATTTTCGAAGGCGGTAATTGTGTCGCGAGCTGCGCCAGATAGGCCTCGGTCTCAATGCCGGTCTTGCGCTTGTCGAGAAAAATATCCGCCCTGCCATCCGCATAGATGATGGCGCGCGCGAGCGGATGCGGCGTATGCGGCACGTCGTTGCCGCGAACGTTGAAAATCCAGGCAATGGACGACGGATCGGTAACCAGCAGGGCATCTGCGCCCTTTGCCGAGACCGTTTCCGCCAGCGAGGCGATCTTTTCTTTCGCCAGCTTGCCGGTAAAGGCCTCGGGCTGGATAACGACGGGCTCCAGCGGCTCGGATGGACGGTCCTGCCACAGGGCATCAAGCGGGTTCTTTTCCAGGAGAACGACCGAGCCGCCCTTACCGGCAAGCACCTTTTCCAGCCGCTTCAACTCCGCGCCGGTGTGCAGCCACGGATCGATGCCGAGCCGGAAACCCTGTGGGGCATGTTCGGCAAGCCAGACGGAGGGCGGCGCGCCAACCAGATCGCCGCCGCTGAAGACCGATTGATCGACCTGCGACTTCAGCTGCGTCGTATAACGGCCATCGACAAAAACCACCGCCTCCGTGCGCGTCACCAGCGCAATGCCGGCGGAACCGGTAAAGCCGGTCAGCCATGAGAGGCGCTCGGCGCACTCAGGCACATATTCTCCCTGATATTCATCGGCGCGCGGCACCAGAAAACCGTCGATGCCGAGGGCGTCGAAACCGGCGCGCAGCGCCTCGACACGGGCCTTGCCGAATTGGGGCGCGGATTTGTTTTCGAAGGTCTGGAACATGAGCGTCTTTCGGGAACTGTCATGAGAAAAACTGGACGGTCGCGCCATCAAATCATTGGCGCGCAACGACAATGCCATGCGGACAAAGCCGGTTTCAAGCCATATATGACAGATGGGATTGCGACGATAAATTGTGCATGTTTCGCGAAATAAGTAATACTCAAGGCAATATGTCATGCGAAAAACGCATATCTACCCTGAGATATCCCCTCTAACCAAACAAAAACACATCGCTTATCTTCAGGGCAACACAGCGAGAGAGACACTCTCATGGCAAACAAGGATTTGAAGCAATGGCAAAATCTTTCCTCCGCACCGCCTTCGATCGCGTCGTTGAAGCACGCGAGCGTCAGGTCAGCCGCCACGTCAACGCCGCCCTTCTGAACCTCGACGACAAGTCGCTGGAAGCGCTCGGCATGAACCGCGCCGATCTGCGTCGCAAGGCAAAGTCCAGCTACGTATTCTGATAGTGTCCGGTGCGGAGATTCTCCCTCCGCCGCGCCGAACAGGAATACGTCGACCCGCTTGAGCAAACTCCTCCCATCTGCTCGCGGGTTTCCAGGCGGCGCGAAAGCGCCGCCTTTTCTTTTACCCCGAAAGGGATGCTGGGGAAGCTTCAGTCCTTGCGCAGGTGCAGCGTCACCCAGCCATTACGCCAGATCGTGCGGACATGGGAAAGCCGCGCGCCATTATAGGCGGAAAGCACTTTCCAGCGCTGTGACGCCAGAATGCCCGACAGGATGACGGTGCCGCCGGGCGCCAGATGCGTGACGAGCTGCGGTGCCATCTTGATAAGCGGCCGCGCCAGAATATTGGCAATGATGAGATCGAACGGGCCATGCTTGCGGAAAGCGTCCGAGTGGAAACCCGGCGCGGTCTCCAGCGCAAGCCCGGAGACGATACCGTTCAGCCGCACATTCTCCTTCGCCACCTTCACCGCGATGGGATCGATGTCGGTTGCAAGCACGGGAATAGGACGCATCTTGCGTACAGCAATCGCCAGAACGCCGCTGCCGGTGCCGAGATCCAGCGCATTGCGCACCGTCCTCGCCCGCAGAACTTCCTCGATCATCTCAAGGCAACCTGCCGTCGTGCCATGATGGCCCGTGCCGAAAGCCTGCCCCGCCTCGATTTCGATTGCCAGATCGTTCGCCTGCACCTTATCGCGATCATGGGCGCCATACACGATGAAGCGCCCTGCCCTGACCGGCTTCAGCCCCTCGAGCGACTTGGCGATCCAGTCAACGTCAGGAACGGTCTCCTTCTCGATGACGAGACCGGGAAAGGCAGGAGCAAGCAGCGCGCTGACCCGCTCGCGGAACTCTTCTTCCTGTTCAGCCATCAGATAGACCGAGGCTTCCCAGATATCGCGCTTTTCATCCACCTCGGTGGTGGCAATCGCGACATCCTCCTCGCCGAAATAGTCCGACATGAGATCGAGGATTTCACCCGCCTGGATTTCGGTCGTGGTGACGTAAAGTCGGATTTCGCTCACGGCGGGCTGCTTTCTCTGGCTAATAGTTCTGTGTCTGCCTTTGCCACAAAACCGCAGTCAGTCCAATAAGCCGCGCGTAATTAAACCTTCGTACCCTTCAGAAGATTCTGAAGTTTCTGCTCGGCGACATCGGGATTTTCCCCATAGGCAATCGTCCCCGCAAAGCGGCCATTGGCATCGAGCAGAATGACGGACGCCGTGTGATCCATGGTGTAATCGCCATTCGGATCCTTCTCGTCCACCGGCACCTTCTTGGCATAGATGCGGTAGCCCTTCAGCGTCTCGGCAATCTTGTCGGCCGGGCCGGTGATGCCGGTGATCCGCTTCGAGACGTTGGAGACATATTGCTGCATGATCTCAGGCGTATCGCGCTCGGGATCGACGGAGACGAAATAGGCCTGAAGCTTGTCGCCGGCCGGGTCCACCTTCTCCATCCAGCCGTTCAGCTCGAACAGGGTTGTGGGGCAGACCTCCGGGCAATGGGTGAAACCAAAGAACAGCGCAGTAGGCTTGCCCTGAAAGGCTTTTTCGGTAATCGGCTGGCCGGTTTGCGCCGTCAGTTCGAACGGCACGCCATAGGCCGTCTCCACCATCTGCTCCCGGGTTTTCGTCATTTCGATCGTCAACCAGCTGACGACACCGGCGAGAACGAGCACGACGGCCCACAATACGATGCGAATATTTCTCATTTTCCAATCCTACCCCGAAAGCCGGCAGCATGTCGCAGGCCTTGGCAGACAGATAACGAAAGGCGGTGGCGACGGCAAATCAACTGGGCGTATTTGAGCCGACCGCGCTGATTTGTCACAAATCCGCAGCCGGAAAAACGTCAGAGGCACCAGGCGATGCCGCTCTGCACCGTAGACAGGAAAATATCCGTGCCGTGCCGCACCCAGCCGTCAAAGGCAAGAAGCACGATGGCAAGCGAGGCCACAGCGGCAAGACTTGCCAGAATAAACTTCAGCGGATGGGAAACGAGCGCGTTCATATGCCTATCATAACCTGTTTGCGTGGGCGCGAAAACCGCCAAAATACTGGGTTTTGCCGGCAGGCGCGGGGCAATTGTTAGGGAAAGTTTAAAATCTTGCTGTGCATTATGACCATAGCGGTTTTTAAGCCTCGACATGATGTCTCCCGGTCCATTCTCCGGCCACCGCATAAAGCTCAATCCTGCGCGGGCCTGTTAGAGAGCCATCAGAGGAAACCTGCCGTCATGTCCAACGCCATCAAGCAATCCGGCGCATATCTCGAAATCGTTTCCTTCCATCTGAGCGATCAGGAATTCTGCATCGACATCATGGCGATCCGCGAAATCCGCGGCTGGGCGCCGGTTACCCCGATGCCGCACACCCCGCCCTATGTTCTCGGCCTCATCAACCTGCGCGGCGCGGTCATTCCCGTCATCGACATGGCCGGCCGCCTTGGCATGAAAATGACCGAACCCTCCGAACGCTCCGCCATCATCGTCACCGATATCGGCGGCAAGCTGGTTGGCCTTCTGGTGGAGCAGGTCTCCGACATGATGACCATCCGCTCCGAAGACCTGCAGCCCGCGCCCGACATCATTCCGGAAGAGCAGCGCAGCTTCTGCCGCGGCATCGTCGCGCTGGAAAAGAGCATGGTCTGCTTCCTCAACCTCGACACGGTCATTGCCGACGAGCTGGCGCGCGAAGCAGCCTGATCCAGGCATCTATAACGCAATTGCGGGGGGCGAGCCTTACGGCTTGCCCTTTTGCCATGTGACCTGCTGGTTATAGAGCGGCACCGTGGAAATCGCCATCTTGGCCGAACCGTCAGTCAGCTCCCGTGCATGCACCAGATAGATAAGCGTGTCATTGGCCTTATCATAGACGCGGCTGACGACGAGCTTCTTCCAGACCAGCGACATGCCCTGCCGGAATACTTCTTCCCCGCCCTTCGAGAGATCGATATCGCCGATCTCCACCGGCCCCGTCTGGCTGCAGGAAATGGCGTTGTTGGATGGGTCTTCAAACCAGTTGCCGTTCTTCAGCCGGTCGATGACGCCGCGCTCGAAATAGGTGACGTGGCAGGTCACGCCCTTGATCTTCGGATCGGCAATCGCCTCGATGACGATGTCGTTGCCGATCCAGTCGACGCCAACCTCACCCACGACCTGCGAATGCGCGGCAGTGACCGGAAGCAATGCCAGAAAGCCCGCAAACAAACCCGACAGAGTTTTCGTCGTCATCGCATCTTCTCCGTTACGCTGCTTCAAACATAAGTGCGCGGAACGGTTACGCAACCCGGGAGACGGCGCGTTTTTTCATGCTGCAGGGCTGGTAACCGGTGGAGGTGAGACGGCCTGCGACCATGCCGATCTTTTCCGGC
Source organism: Agrobacterium tumefaciens str. B6 (assembly GCF_001541315.1). GTDB lineage: Bacteria > Pseudomonadota > Alphaproteobacteria > Rhizobiales > Rhizobiaceae > Agrobacterium > Agrobacterium radiobacter. The sequence goes on from NZ_LMVK01000034.1 coordinate 33,445, forward strand.
AAGTCGCGAACATGGGTGACGCGCAGCGCCTTGGCCGCCGCAATCGACGCTGCCGCGCAGACAACGGCATCTTCGGCGGCATTATGGTGCACGAAACGCAGCTGGAGGTGATGGGCAATGACATTCAGCTTGTGCGATTCCAGCTGCGGCCAGACGTGCCGGGCGATCTTGACGCTGCACAGATAAGAAAGATCCGGATAGGACTGCCGGTACTTGTCGAACGACGCCCGCATGACGCTGAAATCGAAGGCGGCATTATGGGCGATCATCGTCGCACCGTGGAAGTCGTCGATGAACTCCTCCATCACCTCAGGGAATTCCGGCGCGTCCTCAACATCGGCAGGCCGAATCCCGTGTACGGCGATGTTGAAGGGCGAAAATCGCATGTCCTTCGGCCGGATGAGACGCTCCTCGACGCGAACGATCTCGCCGCCCTCTATCCACGCAAGTCCGACGGAGCAGGCGCTGCCCCGCTCCTCATTGGCGGTCTCGAAATCGATGGCGATGGTTTTCAAGAGTGATTCCCGTTGTTTCATTCCGGCATAAACCGGATTGACCTCAAAGAGAACCGGCCTCGGCTGAACGCGCTTCCGAAAGCATCCAGTCGATGAGTGTGACCAGATCGGGATTATCGAGCATACGCCTGGGATAAACGAGGAAATAGGCAAGCGTGCTGGCCATGTCCTTGCCGAAGGGGGCGATCAATGCGCCTTCCGCAAGCTCGCGGGAAACGAGCGAACGCCGGGTCAGCGCAATGCCGTGCCCGGCCTTGGCCGCATCCAGCGCGCCATTGCTGTCGATGAAGACGGTACCACCGGAGGCGTCGACATCACGCGCGCCCGCCGCTTCCAGCCAGCGCCGCCATTCATTGCGGTTTTCATCATGCAGCAGGGGAACGGACTTCAGATCACCCGCCTCCTGAAGCGGCCCGTATTTTTCAAGAAGCTGCGGCGAGCAGACCGGCAGCGTGCTGTCATCGATAAAGCGGATACTCTCAAGCCCTTCATACCGGCCAAAACCATGCCGCACCGCCAGATCGACGTCGTCCCTTGAAAAATCCACCAATCGGTTCGTCACGCTGATGCGGACATCCACATGCGGGTGTCGCTGCTGGAAGGCCGGCAATCGCGGCATCAGCCATTGCACGGCGAAAGTCGGGGTGCAGCTGAGCGTCAGAACGGTGATCTCAGATCGCGCCGTCAGTTCCGCCGTCGCCTCGCGCATCATCCGGAAGGCAGTGCGAAGCGCGCCGTAATAACGTTCCCCTTCACGCGTCAGCTGGATGCTGCGCGGTTTGCGGGAAAAAAGCTGCACACCAAGCCGCGCCTCCAGCTCCCGGATTTGCAGGCTAACCGCGCCGGGCGTGACATTCAGCTCATTGGAGGCAAGCGTGACGCTGCGATACCGCGCTGCGGCCTCGAAGGCCTGCAGTCCTTTCAGAGAAGGAAGTTCGGCTGCCATGATTTAGCTCACCTCAATTATCGCACGAGAAACAATCGTTTGAAAACACCATAAAACAGGGAGTAAATAGATGCAACAAGACCTGAAATGCAGTGAAAGCCATCCAACTTCGATTCGAGCTAAACTCAACCGATATCGGGTGGATGGCGGCGGTCCCGTCTGCGATCATGTCGGTGCTCATGCTTTGGGAGATGATGATGGCGATACAGAAACAGATGGATGCCCGCGAATGGGCGATGCTTGTCGCGCTTTCGCTCCTGTGGGGCGGATCGTTCTTTTTCATCGGTGTCGCGGTCAAGGAATTGCCGCCGGTCACCATCGTTACGCTGCGGGTCACCCTTGCCGCCACAGCGCTTCTAATCGTCTGCCGCATCATGGGCCTTCGCCTGCCGCGCGAAGGGGCGGTGTGGCGTGCATTTTTCGGCATGGGCCTGCTGAATAACATCATTCCCTTCTGCCTGATTGTCTGGGGCCAGACCCATATTGCCAGCGGGCTTGCCTCGATCCTCAATGCCACGACGCCCCTCTTCACCGTCATCGTCGCGCACTTTCTGACCGCCGACGAGAAGATGACCGGCAACAAGCTCACTGGCGTGCTGATCGGCTTTGCCGGCGTGGCTACCATGATCGGCCCGGCCGCCTTTACCGGCTCATCTGGTCTCTGGGGCCAGATCGCCATTCTTGGCGCCGCCGTCTCCTATGCCTTTGCCGGCATTTTCGGCCGCCGCTTCAAGGCCATGGGCGTGCCGCCGCTGATGACCGCCACCGGCCAGATTTCCTCTTCAACGCTGATGCTGATCCCGGCCGCCCTTCTCATCGATAAGCCTTGGACACTCGCCATGCCGAGCCTTGGCACCTGGGGCGCGCTGATCGGCATCGCCCTGCTGTCGACGGCGCTCGCCTATCTCATCTTCTTCCGTATTCTTGCCAGCGCCGGCGCCACCAACCTTGCCCTCGTCACTTTCCTCATCCCGGTCAGCGCCATCCTGCTCGGTTCGCTGCTGCTCGGCGAGCAACTGGAAATGAAGCACTTCGCCGGCATGGCAATGATCGCCGCCGGTCTTGCAGCGATTGACGGCAGGTTGCCGGCAAAACTCAGAAGCCTGCTGCGCAACGCCCCGGCTTGACAGAGCTACACGGCAAAAGCATTCTGCGCGCATGATCGCGAAACAGAACACCACCCGTCGCCATACCATCACCGGCCACCCGGCAGGGGAAGGTATGTCGTCGCGTTAAGCGATCCATTTCCACCCTGCCATTAGAGCAGGGTTCGCAAGCCTGCTCCCATACGCCCCAAGGAGACAGGCATGCAGAACGTGAAATTTGCCGATAATGAAGATGATCAGTTCCAGTTACGCGACATCCTCCTGCGCGCACCGCGCCTGGATGATGCCGAAGCCCTGACCGAACTGTTCAACCTGCCGGGCGTCCGTCACGGCACGCTACGGCAACCTTTCCAGTCTGTGGAAAAGACCAGAAAGGCAATGGAGAACCGCGGTCCGAACGATATTTCGATCATAGGCGAATGGCGCGGAAAGATCGTCGCCAATGGCGGGTTGTTTCGCAGGGCAGGACGACAGGCCCATATCGCCGACCTGGCGATCAGCGTTCACGACGATCTCGCGGGAAAAGGGGTGGGGTCGCACCTTCTTGGCACGCTGATCGACACAGCGGATAACTGGCACGATATCCGCCGCATCGAGCTCAACGTCTTCACGGACAATCTCCCGGCAATCCGGCTCTACGAGAAATTCGGTTTCGAGCGCGAGGGCACCCTGCGCAACGATGCCTATCGTGATGGAAAATACGTCGATGCCCATGTGATGGCACGACTTCGATAGGCGCTTTCAGCGTAGAAGGTGATCCGCAAACACTTCCCGAATGGTCCGCCGCGACCATTCGGCCATTCTTTCGTTCCGCCCGCGCTCGGCATCCAGCACGATCAACGCCTTCCACAGCGCCCAGCCGCGCCCGCGCTGCCATGTGGCATCATCAAGCTCCAGCGCCTGACGAAAAACGGCACGGCTTTCGGCATTGAGCACATTCCAGGCGAGAATGAGATCGGAAGATGGATCGCCGACGCCGGAACTGCCAAAATCGATGACGGCTGAAAGGCGGCCGTTCTGCACCAGCAGATTGCCCTCGGCAATGTCGCCATGCACCCAGACACCCTGCCCCTGCCAGCGGCTGGAAAGCGCCAGCTGCCAGATCTCCATGGCCAGCGCATGATCCACCTCATCGGCAAGGCGTGCTGCCGAGGCCCGCGCCTCCCCGTCATAGACCGAGAGGGACCCGCCGCGATGAAAGTTATGCGCGCCCGCGCGTGGGCCATCCGAAGCATCCACGCCGTGCAATGTTTTCAAAAACGCGGCGACATCAATGGCGACAGTCGAAAGATCGACGCGCCCCAGATGCCGTGCCAGAGGTTCGCCTTCAAGCCAGCGGTAGACGGACCAGCAGAACGGATAGTCCTCTCCCGGCTTTCCCAGCACCAATGGTGCAGGGATCGGAAAAGGCAGGAGCGGCGCAAGCGCCGGCAGCCACCGGTGCTCCTTTTCCACCTGTGCAACATAACGGGCGGCACTCGGCATGCGGATCAGCATATCGTCACCGAGACGAAAACTGCGATTATCCCAGCCGCTCAGTTCGACCGGCCGGACATCGAGATCAGCCCATTGCGGAAACTGGCTGGTGACCAGCGCCCGGACCTGCTGTGGGGTGACGACAATACGGTCATCCATACTGTGCTCTCCGTCTCAGGCGCAAAGCTTTAGCGGCAAAGGACAACATCGCCATGACGGCGCATCAGCCGCCGATCAGCGCCAGCCACTCGTCCTCGTCCATGGTCTGCACGCCCAGTTCAGCCGCCTTGGCAAGCTTGGAACCGGCCCCCGGCCCTGCCACCAGAATATCGGTCTTTTTCGAGACGGAACCGGCCACCTTGGCGCCGAGGCTTTCGGCCCGGGCCTTCGCCTCATCGCGGGTGAACTTTTCCAGCGAGCCCGTAAACACGACCGTCTTGCCTGCCACCGGGCTGCCTTCCGTCGAGGGCTTCTCGGCCTCCTTCGGGCGAAGCTCCCGTATCAGCCGGTCGATGACATCCAGATTGCGTGGTTCCTTGTAGAACTCGATGATCGCGCGGGCCACCACCTCGCCAATGCCGTCGATGCTGTTGAGTTCGGCCCAGGCATCGCTCGCCGGATCGGCCGCCGCCTTCATGCTCTCTTCGAAATGTTCGTAAGTGCCATAGGATCGCGCCAGAAGCTTCGCCGTGGTCTCGCCCACATGACGAATACCGAGCGCGAAGATCAGCCGGTGCAGATCGATCTCGCGGCGGGCGGCGATGGCCTCGAACAGCTTCCTGACGCTGACCTTACCGAAGCCGTCGATATTCTCGAGCTTGGTGAGGTGAGAGCCTTCCTGCCGCGCCTTCAGCGTGAAAATATCAGGCGCGGTCTTGATCGAGAGCGCCGGATCGTCGCTTTCGAAGAAGAAGTCTATCTGCTTGGTGCCGAGCCCTTCGATATCGAAGGCATTGCGCGAGACGAAATGTTTCAGGTGCTCCCCCGCCTCCGCCCGGCCACAAAACCGCCGGTGCAACGTGTGACCGAGTCGAGCTTGCCGGTCTTTTCATTGCGCTCCCGCACCGCATGGCTGCCGCAGACCGGACATTTCTCCGGGAAGGCATATTTCGCCGCCTCGGCGGGGCGCTTCTCCAACAGTACATCCAGAACCTGCGGAATGACATCGCCGGCGCGTTGCACAATGACCGTGTCGCCAATGCGGATATCGTGATCCTCCGGGCGGATGCGCTCGCCGCTATTGCCGATACCTTCGATATAATCGGCATTATGCAGTGTCGCATTGGTGACGACGACACCGCCGACGGTGATCGGGGTAAGTCTGGCAACCGGCGTCAGCGCCCCGGTGCGTCCCACCTGGATTTCAATATTCTCAACCGTGGTAAAGGCCTGTTCGGCCGGAAACTTGTGCGCGGTCGCCCAGCGCGGGCTGCGCGAGCGGAAGCCCAGTCTCTCCTGAAGGTCGAGCCGGTCGACCTTATAGACCACACCGTCGATATCGTAGTCGAGATCGGGCCGGGCGACGCCGATTTCATTATAATGTTCAAGCAATTGCTCGGCCGAAGTGAATCGCTTCATCAGCGGATTGACCGGAAAACCCCAGTCCCGGAACTTCTCGACGATGCCATATTGCGTGTCGGCAATCCGCGCCGGCTGGCCGCCATTCGAGACCTCGCCAAGCGCATAGGCAAAGAACCTGAGCTTGCGTTTCGCTGTCACATTGGCGTCGAGCTGGCGCAGCGAACCGGATGCCGTGTTGCGCGGGTTCACATAGGTCTGCTTGCCTTCGGCCTCCATCTGGGCGTTGAGCGCCATGAAGTCGCTCTTGGCCATATAGACCTCACCACGAACCTCCACCACATCGGGCGCGTCCGAAGGCAGCTCGTTCGGGATTTCCTTGATGGTCCTGATATTGGCGGTGACGTTTTCGCCCGTCGTGCCGTCACCACGCGTCGCCGCGGTCTTCAGCCTGCGGTTCTCGTAGCGGATCGACATGGAAAGCCCGTCGATCTTCGGCTCGGCGGTAAAGGCGATGGAGTCATCAGACAGATGCCCGAGGAAGCGATAGACGGAACTGACGAAATCGCGCAGATCCTCTTCCGAAAACGTATTGTCGAGCGACAGCATCGGCCGCGCATGCACGATGGGCGCAAAGGTTGGAAGCGGCGCAAAGCCGACTTTCTTCGATGGGCTATCGGCCCGCACCAGCGCTGGAAAAGCCGTCTCGATGGCATCGTTGCGCCGCTTCAGCGCATCATAATCGGCGTCCGAAATCTCCGGCGCGTCCTTGCCGTGATAAAGGGCGTCATGGCGAGCAAGCTCGGCCGCCAGAAATGCGAGCTCGGAAGAGGCTTCAAGCTCGGTGAGGTTTTTGACGGATTTCTGGTCTTTCGACATGACGGCCTCTTTTCGGAATTACCGAACGCTTTTAGCCGAAATAACAGACATTAAAAACAGTTTTGCCGCTGGACTCACAACGCCGAAAGGCGCTCCAACGGCATTGTCGCGAACGATCAGTCCTTGGCGGCAAGCAGACGAGCGGCCGCAGCCCTCGCCTCGTCCGTTACCGATGCGCCGGCGAGCATGCGGGCGATCTCTTCGGTGCGGTGTTTCGGCTCCATGGTGGCCACGCGCGTGGCGATGCGCTCGCTGCCGTCGCCGGATGGGCCTTTGGAAATGAGGAGATGAGTGGCAGCCCGTGCGGCCACCTGCGGCGCATGGGTGACGGACAGGACCTGCACGGTTTTCGACAGGCGGCGCAGCCGCTGGCCGATGGCATCCGCCACAGCGCCGCCAACGCCCGTATCGATTTCGTCGAACACCAGCGTCGGCGCCGATCCGCGATCGGCGAGCGCCACTTTCAACGCCAGCAGGAAACGGGACAGTTCGCCGCCCGAGGCCACCTTCATGATCGGACCGGGGCGCGTGCCCGGATTGGTCTGGACGTGAAACTCCACCGTATCGATACCGTCAGCCGTCGCCTGCTCGGGATCGGAGGTCACCTCGACGGTAAACCGCGCCCGCTCGAGCTTCAGCGCCGGAAGCTCGGCCATGACAGCGTTGGAAAGCGCTTCCGCCGCATTGCGGCGTTTGTCGGAAAGCGATTGGGCGGCACGGTCAAAATCGGCCTTTACGACGCCGAGATTGGCCTCGAGCTTGCCGAGTTTTTCTTCACCGGCATCGAGATCGGCGAGATCGGCCACCATTTTTTCGGCAAGAGCCGGAAGGTCAGGCACGGCGACATTATATTTGCGGCCGGCGGCGCGCAGCGCAAAAAGGCGCTCTTCCACCCGCTCCAGCTCGCGCGGATCGAATTCGGTGCGGCGCAGCGCCGCTTCCACTTCCATCTGCGCATTGGAAAGGCTGTCCAGTGCTGCATCCAGCAATTGCACGGTGTCTTCAAGCAGGCCGGGAGCCTCGTGGCTCTTGCGCTCGAGCCGGCGCATCATGGATGCAATGACAGGCACGGGAGAGGCATTGCCGTTCAGGAATTCGCTGGCCTCGGCAATATCGCCGGCGATGCGTTCGGATTTCTGCATCACCGCCCGGCGCTCGGCCAGTTCTTCCTCTTCACCGTCACGCGGCGAGAGCGTTTCCAGTTCCTCAACGGAAGAGCGCAGGTAATCCGCCTCGCGCGCCGCCGCCTCCACCTTGGCGCGGTGCGTCTTCAGAGCCCGGTCAGCATCTTTCCAGGTGCGGTAGAGGCCCTGAACAGCGCGAGCCTCATCGCTCAGCCCGGCAAAGGCATCCAGCAGCGTCCGGTGTGCATCGGTGTCGACAAGCGCGCGATCATCATGCTGGCCGTGGATTTCGACCAGGAATTGACCGAGCTGGCGCATCATCTGCACGCTGATGGCCTGATCGTTGATATAGGCCTTGGTGCGCCCGTCGGAGGATTGCACCCGGCGGAAAATCAGGTCGCCATCGTCATCGAGACCGTTTTCGCGCAGGAGAAGCCGTGTCGGGTGATTGTTCGGGACCTCGAAAGTGGCCGTAACCTGCCCCTTCTCTTCACCGTGGCGCACAAGGCCGCCATCGCCACGGCCGCCAAGCGCCAGCGAGAGACTATCGAGAAGAATGGATTTGCCTGCACCCGTCTCGCCCGTCAACACGGAAAGGCCTGCCTCGAAACCGAGGTCAAGCCTTTCGATCAGAACGATATCGCGAATCGAGAGCTGGACCAGCATGGCCTATGCCCCGGTCTCAGGCGCCGATAAGCTTCTTGCCGGCGCGCGAAATCCAGGACCCCTTGTTTTCACGCGGCTCCAGCCCCTGACCCTTCAGCAGCTTGTAGGAATCCGCATACCATTGGCTATCAGGATAGTTGTTGCCGAGAACGGCGGCCGCCGTCTGCGCTTCGTCCACCAGGCCCATAGCGTAATAGGCTTCGGTCAGACGCGCCAGCGCTTCCTCGATCTGGTTGGTGTTCTGGTACTGCTCGACGACGATGCGGAAACGCGAAACGGCGGCGAGATATTCCTTGCGCTCAAGGTAATAACGACCGACCTGCATTTCACGGCCGGCGAGCTGGTCGCGGGCGAAACGGATCTTGGCCTGCGCGTCAGCGACATATTCCGAATCGGGATAGTCATTGACGACCTTGTTCATCGCCTCGACGGTGCGCTGTGCTGCGCGCTGATCCTGCGTCACGTCGGAAATCTGCTTCGAATAGGCAAGGCCGATCATGTACTGAACATAAGCGGCGTCCTTCGAGCGCGGATATTGCCGCAGGAAGCGGCTGCCGTTCGTGATGGCCACATCGTTCTTGTTGGTGCGCGTGGCAATGAAGGTCTGCATGACAAGCGCCTTCTGGCCCCATTCGGTAAAGGGATATTGCTTGTCGATCGCCTCGAACTTGCGCGAGGCCTCCGTCATGTTGCCGGCATTCATGTTGGCAAGCCCCTGCTTGTACAGAACGTCAGGCGGATCGGTCTCGACGCCGAGCTTGGTAATGTCGATATCCGGATCGGACTGGCAGGCCGTGACGACGACACTCGCGCCGACCAACATCAACGAAACGGCGATCCCCCGCATCGTACCCTTCATTGCACCAGACCCTACATGCTTCATTCGACAGTTCCCACTTCCCGCGCAAATACATAAGCATCGGCTTTGCACTGGCGTTCTAGCCATAAAAGCATCCGCAGGGCAACGCAATGATGACGCATTAACGCATTTTTATGGCATCGACCCATGCAATCGCATGAATATCAGACGATATAACGCAACTTCTTGTTCGCATCACGAAAAAGCCGCCCCAAGGGGAGCGGCTTTTTCTGTCAATTGATAGCCTGCGAAGGAACTCAAGCAGACCAGGGTGCGAATTCCGGCATGTTGACCGCAACGAATTCGCGGGCGCGCACCATCTGGTTGCGGGCAGCCGGAGCCTCGACGATCTCGTAAGCGGTGCGGTCGCTCAGCAGGGCCTTCAGCGCATTCGCATTGACCTTGTGGCCGCCGCGATAAGAGCGGTAACAGCCGATGAACTGCGCGCCGGCAAGCGCCAGGTCGCCCACGGCGTCCAGCGTCTTGTGACGGACGAATTCGTCCTTGGCGTAACGCAGGCCTTCCATGTTGATGACGCTGTTGTCGTCGGAGATGACGACCGAGTTCTCAAGCGAGGAACCGAGCGCATAACCGGCGGCCCACAGACGCTCCACGTCACGCATGAAGCCGAAGGTGCGGGCGCGCGACAGTTCATTCTTGAACGTATCCGCCGTCAGGTCGCCCTTCCAGGACTGCTTGCCGATCAGCGGCGTGTCGAAATCGATGTCGACTTCAAAACGCGTGCCGTCATAGGGACGGAACTCCGCCCAGGAGGCACCCGAATCGATGCGCACCGGCTTGGTGACGCGGATGTAACGGCGCTTCACGCCCAGGTTCTTGATGCCAACAGATTCGATCGCCTCGATGAAAGGTGCGGAGCTGCCATCCATGATCGGCGCTTCCGGACCGTCAACCTCAACGACGAGGTTGTCGAGGCCCATGGCGTAGATGGCAGCCATGACGTGCTCGATCGTCGCTACCGACTGGGAGAGCGAACGGCCGAGCACGGTGCACAGATCGGTATTGCCGACATTGGCCGAAACCGCCTTAAGCTCTGTAACACTGCCATTATCGTGAAGGCGGTGAAAGACGACGCCCGTTCCGGCTTCTGCAGGCTGGAAGGTCATCGAGACCGGATTGCCGGAATGCACGCCAATGCCTTTAAGCTGAACAGCATGTGCGATAGTTGTCTGAAATCCGAGCAGTCCGATAGTCATGCGTCTATGCCTTTTTTGCAAACCGCGCTGCTTCAGCCAGCGCCGTTCAAGTTTTTCAAGCCGGTTTTTAACGACCGGAAAAGTCAATCTGTTCCTTCACCCAGCCTCATACATACGCACATGTAGGTGCCACGACAAATCACTGTTCGTTTCGGATTGTTACATGCGTAAACCATTGAAAACGCGAATTAATTTAGTATTAACAACGTAAAATAAACAAAACGCCCGGATCGTGTGATCCGGGCGTTTCAAGAGGCTTATGGAATCGCCTTTAGTTCGACTGGCGGCGCAGGAAGGCCGGGATTTCCAGCTGGTCATCGTCGTGATGGCTGGACGAGGCAGGCGTTGCACGGCCGTGGTCGTCAAGCTGGCCACGACGCGGTGCGGAGAGGCTTGCTTCCGGCGAAAGCGGTGCGCGGCGCTGCTGCGGAGCCATGCTCGGCGCATCCATCATGTCGGAAGGAACTTCTTCCTCTTCACGGCGACCAAGCGAGTTGGTGATGCGCTTCAGAAGACCCATCGGGCCACGCTCTTCCTGTGCGGCAGGAGCGGCATGGGTGCGGTGGTCCAGCTCGGCCTTCACGACCGGCGGGAAGTCTTCGACCTTCGGCATGCGAACCGGCTCAGGCTGACGGGCAACCGGCGCGGGTTCCTGGTAGACAGGAGCCTGCGGCTGCTGCATCCGCGGAGCCTGAGCGGCAACCTGTTCCGGAGCGTGATAGACCGGCGCCTGCGCAACCGGTGCCGGAGCGGCCTGCTGAACCGGCTGGGCCGGACGGAGGGCAGCCGGTGCTTCAGCCGGGGAAGATGCGAACAGCTTGCTCTGCGGACGGAAATCCTGGGCGGGCTGCTGGTGTGCGGCGAAACCGAGTTCACGTTCCATTTCGGCTTCCGCCGAACGGATGGTCTGGGCGACCGGGTCTACGGCCTTCTGTGCCTGCGAGACTGCTGCAGGCTGTACTGCGGCCGGTGCGGGAGCAACGGCCGCGGAAGGACGGATAAGCGGCTTGGCAACAGCAGCTGCGGCGCGCATCTCGGCAATGTTCTGTTCGCCAACGCCAGCAACGCGGTCAATGCCGGTTGCGACGACGGAGACGCGGATGAGGCCTTCAAGCGCTTCGTCGAAGGTTGCGCCGAGGATGATGTTGGCATCCGGATCGACTTCTTCGCGGATACGGGTCGCCGCTTCGTCGACTTCGAAGAGGGTGAGGTCGCGACCACCGGTGATGGAGATCAGGAGGCCCTGCGCGCCCTTCATCGAGGTTTCGTCGAGCAGCGGGTTAGCGATCGCCGCTTCCGCAGCCTGCATTGCGCGGCCCGGACCGGAAGCTTCGCCGGTGCCCATCATTGCGCGGCCCATTTCGCGCATGACCGAACGGACGTCGGCGAAGTCGAGGTTGATAAGACCTTCCTTCACCATCAGATCGGTAATGCAGGCAACGCCGGAGTAAAGAACCTGGTCGGCCATGGCGAAGGCGTCCGCAAAGGTCGTCTTGTCATTGGCAATACGGAAAAGGTTCTGGTTCGGAATGACGATCAGCGTATCGACGGACTTCTGCAGTTCCTCGATGCCCTGTTCGGCAAGACGCATGCGGCGGCCGCCTTCGAAGTGGAAAGGCTTGGTGACGACGCCGACCGTCAGGATGCCCTTGTTGCGCGCAGCCTGTGCGACGACCGGGGCAGCACCCGTGCCGGTGCCGCCGCCCATGCCGGCGGTGACGAAGCACATGTGGGTACCGTTCAGGTGATCGATGATCTCGTCGATGCACTCTTCAGCAGCCGCGCGGCCGACTTCCGGCTGGGAGCCGGCGCCGAGGCCTTCGGTGACGTTGACGCCGAGCTGAATGACCCTGTCTGCCTTCGTCATGGTCAACGCCTGAGCATCCGTGTTGGCGACGACGAAGTCGACGCCCTGGAGGCCGGCCGTGATCATGTTGTTGACAGCGTTACCACCACCGCCACCGACACCGAAGACGGTGATGCGTGGCTTCAGCTCTGTGATATCAGGCTTCTGCAGCTGTATCGTCATTTTAACATTCCTTCTTTCTCTGGCCGCATCGCCCCGCTGGCCGATTCTTGAAACTCAACTCTGAAACCTCCGGCTTGCGCCACGAGGCCACTCAAAAACTCTCTTTCAGCCATTGCCCCACCCGGGCTATCCGGCCGCTACCGTTCCCAAACGGCGAGAACATTCCGCCTTGCGCCGCATGAATTTCGATGTCCGCCACCTGCGGGTAGATCATCAGTCCGCAGGCGGTTGAAAATGCCGGTCCCTTCGCCGCCACCGGAAGACCGGCAACCCCCATGGGGCGGCCGATGCGAACGTTGCGGGCGAGAATGCGCCGTGCCGTTTCCGGCAGCCCCGTCAGCTGGCTTGCGCCGCCGGTCAGGACAACGCGCTTGCCGACGATGGGACTGAAGCCGGACTTCTGGATACGATCACGGATCAATTCCAGCGTCTCTTCGATACGCGCCCGCACGATGCGGGTTACAAGTGCTCTTGAAACTTGCGATGGTTGATCGCGATCATCTTCGCCAATCGGCGGGATCGAAATCATGTCGCGCTCATCCGCGCCATTCAGCAAAGCCGAACCATGCACCACCTTCAGTCTCTCCGCATCTTCGATTCGTGTCGAGAGGCCTCGTGCAAGATCTGTCGTAACGTGATGGCCGCCAAGGCCGATCGCGTCGGTGTGAATGAGACGGCCTTCGGCGAAAACCGAGATCGTCGTGGTGCCGCCACCCATGTCGATGGCCGCGCAGCCAAGCTCGACTTCATCGTCCACCAGAGCGGCAAGACCGCTGGCATAGGGCGTCGCCACCATGCCTTCGACGGAAAGATGCGCGCGGTTGACGCAAAGCTCGAGGTTCTTCAGCGCCGTGCGTTCGACAGTCACGACATGCATGTCAACGCCGAGGAGATCGCCATACATCGAAAGCGGATCACGAATGCCGCGCTCGCCATCCAGCGAATAGCCCGTCGGCAGAGAATGCAGGATCGCCCGGTCCTGACGCATGGACTGCTGGCTTGCCGCCACCAGAACCTTGCGCAGGTCGCTTGCTTCCACTTCCTGACCGCCGAGATCAATGCTCGCGGTATAGATATCGCTTGCCAGTCTTCCAGCCGAAACATTGACGATCAGGCTGTCGACGGTAAGTCCCGCCATACGCTCGGCCGCATCGACCGAAAGACGGATCACACCTTCGAGCGCGTCGAGATCGGCGATGACGCCGGATTTCACGCCGCGCGAACGTTGGTGGCCAATGCCGATGATTTCCACCTTGTGGGTACGGCCAGGCAAGATTTCACTCTCTTGACGCGGCGTCAGCCGGCCGATCATGCACACGACCTTGGTCGAACCGATGTCCAGCACCGAAACGATGTGGCTGCGCTTGGAAGAAAGCGGCTTCAGACGAGGCAGGCCGAAATGGGAAGAACCGAAAAAGCTCATGTGTTCTTCTCCGCTTTCTTGAGAGCCTTGGTGCGCGCGTCGACAGCAGCCTGACGGCGCTCCGTCGCACCTTCGGTCAGCTGGATCGTGGTGCGATCCGCCAGTCTGAGATCGACTGCGGCGACATCTCGCGACAGGACCTTTTCTTCGAGATCAAGCCGCGCCAGCAATTGCAGCGCCTGCGGCAGGTTTTCTTCCGGCAGCTTGACGACGATGCCGTTGTCGAGGTGCAGATCCCAGCGGCGGCCGGCAATGCGTACATAGGCGCGAACGCGGTTGCGGATTTCCGGCCAGTCGGCCAGCTGCTCGACGAAACCGGCAGCGCCCGTTTCCGCGTCGCGTCCAACGAACAGCGGCAGGGAAGCGAATTTATTGTCACGCAGCGGCGCGATGACGCTGCCGCTCTTTTCGATCAGCGACAGTTCCGAGCCATGCTGCCAGATGCCGAAGGCCTGGCGTTCTTTCAGGCGAACCTCGATCGTCTTCGGGTAGACCTTGCGGATATCCACGTCTTCCACCCAGGGAAGCTGCACGAGCTTGCGGCGCGCCGCATCGATGTCGAGTGCAATCAGCGAGGTGCTGCCATCAAGGCCGAGAAGCTGGAAGACATCGATTTCGGAGGTCTGCAGATTGCCGGAGACCTTCACGTCCTCAACGGCGAAACCCGCAGCAGAGGTCGTCGCCTGCGTAACGATATTTGTGTGGCCGCCGAGCGACATGCCATAAAGGCCAGTCACCGCGTAGAAGGCGACGGCCGAAATCGTGCCGGTATGGGCGGGAATGTGGATGCGTCCGGTCGCAAGGCTGACGCAGAAGCGCACAACACGACGCAGCGGGCGCGGCAGCACCATGCGGTCGTCGGCATTTGCCGTCGCTGCGAATTGCTCGCGCTTTTTTGCCGTCGACTTTTTGCCGGTCACCGCAAACACGAAGCGTCCTCCACCATCCAGCTGACAAGGTTACCAAAGGAGCGGCCAGCATGGGCCGCCATTTCCGGCACCAGGGAGGTCGGCGTCATGCCCGGCTGCGTATTCACTTCAAGCCAGATAACTTCGCCATCTTCTGAGAAGCGGTCGTCGTAACGAAAGTCTGAACGGCTTACGCCACGGCACCCGATCGCCCGATGCGCCATAACCGCCAGTGTTTGAATTTTTTGGTAAATTTTCGGTGAAATTTCTGCCGGAATGACATGTTTCGAGCCACCAGCAGCGTATTTAGCGTCAAAATCATAGAAATTGTGACCGAGCGGCACCACTTCGGTGACGCCAAGCGCCTCGCCGTCGAGCACGCCGCAGGTCAATTCGCGGCCATGGATGTAGCGCTCGACCATCACCTGATCGCCATAACGCCATTCCGACGAAGTGAGGATTTGCGGCGGATGCGACTGGTCTTCCTTGACGATGACAACGCCGAAGCTCGAACCTTCACGCACCGGCTTCACCACATAGGGTGGAGCAAGCGGATGTTCGCTGGTGAAATCGAAGCGGTTCATGACGCGCTCGGCAGCAACCGGCACCCCGGCAGCCGCAGCGACTTTCTTCGCCTGCGCCTTGTCCATGGCGAGTGCGGAAGCCAGCACGCCGGAATGTGTATAGGGAATGGCCAGATATTCGAGAATACCCTGAATGGTGCCGTCTTCACCGAAGGGACCGTGCAGCGCATTAAAGGCGACATCCGGGCGCAGCTCATCGAGCACGGCCGCGACATCGCGCCCCACATCGACCCGGGTGACCTTGTAGCCCTCGCCCTCAAGCGCGAGCGCGCAGGCATTGCCCGACGACAGGCTGACTGGCCGCTCCGACGAAAACCCACCCAAAAGAACAGCTACGTGCTTGCCGCCCATCGATACCTCTGACACCAACTCTCCGTTACGAACCACGCTCCGAACCGACCGAATTTGAAGAACGGTGATTCTGGCACATGACCCTTGAGATCAGTTAAACGCCATTAAGGTTAATGAATCGTTTACTTTCGTTAACCACCGCGCCCAACGTGCCGAGTTCCGTTAAAGAATCAGCACCGATCCGGATTCCCTCCTTGGAATCAGAGAGTTGCATGGATTGCAACATGCAGGTTTTCAATGATCGGAAATAAAATCGCACGAGCGCAACTGCTGCTCCGCGATAAAGGCAAGATCGAAACGTTAACGGACGGGATTATTCCCCAGGGAAAATTATCTGGCGTTTCAGCGTTTTAAAACCGCAGCCTGAATCAGTCTCTCAATCGCCGAAGCGCATCCGGCAGCACGCAGCCGAGCCTGTCGCATTCATCAATCACATTATTTGCATTATTTCTTTTTTAGCATTCCATAGGAACAAAAATTGCGTTAACGCAGACATCGCCTCCCAAGGCATGACATTGCAATCATCCAAAATGGAAACAATACCATGACCGACGCGATATCTCCGGTATCGCCGACCGCTGACAATTCGAACGCTGTAAAGACAAATTCGCCTGCACGAGTTCTCACTGCCAGCCTGGTCGGCACGACCATCGAGTTTTTCGATTTTTACGTTTACGCCACGGCCGCAGTGCTCGTGTTCCCCGCCTTGTTCTTTCCGAACAATGACCCGATGACGGCGCTTCTGGCGTCCTTCGCCACCTTCTCCATCGCCTTTTTTGCCCGTCCGCTGGGTGCTGTGGTCTTCGGTCACTATGGTGACCGCGTCGGCCGCAAGACGACACTTGTCGCCGCGCTACTGACCATGGGTGTATCGACCGTCGTGATCGGCCTCCTGCCCTCCTATGAGACCGCCGGCGTCCTTGCACCGCTGTTGCTGGCGCTGTGCCGCTTCGGCCAGGGCTTTGGCCTTGGCGGCGAATGGGGCGGCGCCGTCCTGCTCGCCACGGAAAACGCGCCTCCCGGCAAGCGCAGCTGGTACGGCATGTTCCCGCAGCTCGGCGCCCCTGTCGGCCTGTTCCTCTCCTCCGGCGTGTTCTGGATCCTGCTGCACTTCATGTCGCAGGAAGCGCTGCTCAGCTGGGGCTGGCGCATTCCCTTCGTCGCTTCGATCATTCTGATCGCGGTCGGCATGTGGGTTCGCCTGTCGATCACCGAGACACCCGACTTCCAGAAAGCGATCGAAAAGGAAGAACGTGTGGCCGTTCCGGTCGCGGAACTGTTCCGCAACCACAAGCGCAGCCTCGTGCTCGGCACCTTCGTGGCGCTGGCCACCTTTGTGCTCTTCTACATCGGCACCGCCTATCTGCTGTCCTATAACGTCAAGGTCCTGAAAATCCCGTTCCTTGACGCGCTGGAAGTGCAGATTCTCGGCTCCATCGTTTTCGGCATCTTCATCCCGATCGCCGGCAAGCTCGCCGAAAAATTCGGCCGTCGTGAAATTCTGATCATTACGACGGTGCTGATCGGCCTGTTCTCCTTCCTGCTGCCCGGCCTGATGACCGGTAGCGAAGGCTCCATCTTCGTCTTCGCGGCTCTGGCCATGATGCTGATGGGCATGACCTACGGCCTGATCGGAACGGCGCTCGCAGCCCCCTTCCCGACCCGGGTGCGCTACACCGGCTCGTCGATCACCTTCAACATGGCCGGCATCTTCGGCGCATCGCTGGCGCCTTACATCGCCACATGGCTGCAGGTGAATTACGGCATGGGTTATGTCGGCTACTACCTGTGCGTCTCCGCCCTCATCACGCTGGCCTGCATTCTGCTTTCCCGCAAGGACGAAGTCTGAGCCAAGCGCAGCCCAACAGGAAAAGCCGCGAAACCGGGTTTCGCGGCTTTTTCCATTCTACAATGGCAAATCCTATGCGACGGTCTGGCGGCTGACCTTCTGGCCGGCAAAACAGATGCGATTGCGCCCCGATCGTTTCGCGTCGTAAAGCGCCATATCGGCATTGTGCATGACTTTCTCGAAAATCTCCCAATTCGCCCGGAAAGCCACACCCATAGAGACGGCGGTCCTGATCCGCATGCCCTGGAAATCCACCGGTGTCGCCACGATCCTCGCACGCGCCTTTTCGCAGAGCTCCAGAAAATCCTGCGGAGCCAGCTCCTGCACAACGACGAATTCTTCTCCACCCAGGCGCGCGATATAGGCGGTTTCATCGAAACAATCGCGGATCATGGCGGCGACACTGGAAATAACCATATCGCCAGCCAGATGGCCGTATCTGTCATTCACCGATTTGAAGCGGTCGATATCAACGAAGGCGACGCAATATTGCGTATCGAGACGGGCGCAGTTGGCGTAAAGCCCCAGCCTGTTGTTGAGGCCGGTCAGCGCGTCGGTGTGGCTGAGATGCAGAAACCGCTCATGCGACTGGGCAAGCAGCTTCACTTCGCGCGCATTGATCCAGCCGATGATCAGAGCCAGGGTAAACGCGATCGTTGCCGACAGGGTCGTGCCGAGCATCAGCCCATTCGCAAGGTCGGTCACCAGCCCTAACAGCGAAAGAATGAAGAGCCCAGCCGTATCGATCACGACGGCGATAATGGTGACCAGAACCGCCACACGCAGCGCAAACTCGAGCGGTTCCAGCCGCTGGCGGCCTTCAGGCGTCGCAACCGAAAAACTTATGCTTTGGATCAGTTTATGCCAGAGACCCAACTTAACCCCCAACGGGTTTGGATGTCGCGTGAATTAAAATTGCCTAAAATACCAAAAAGCTGGATAATGAACCCAGCTATTCTTGTCACCTAATAATAAAACATAAGTATTGACCGGGCGTTACCATAAACACCCGGCCGAAAAGGAAGCATCAGCTCCCTAGAAACGGTTCCACCTCACGGCCCGGCATGAAAAGCCCTAGCCGCTTGATTTCCCACTCCAGCCGGATGCCCGACTTCTCGAACACGCGCTTGCGGATGGTCTCACCCAGATATTCCAGATCGTAGCCGGTCGCATGGCCGGTATTGATCATGAAATTGCAATGCAGTGATGACATCTGCGCGCCGCCGATGACCAGACCGCGGCCGCCCGCCTCATCGATGAGTTCCCATGCGGAATGACCTTCGGGATTCTTGAAGGTCGAACCACCAGTCTGCTCACGGATCGGCTGAACTGTTTCGCGATGGTGACGCACGGCGTCCATATCGGCGCGGATTTTCGCCTTGTCTTCCGGATAACCCTCGAACAATGCGCCGGTGAAGATCAGGCCCTTGTCGGCGCCGGAATGGCGGTAGCTGTAGCCCATATCGGCATTGGACAGCACATGCTGTTTGCCCTGACGGTCAACCGCATAGACTTCCACCACGCGCTCGCGCGTCTCACCGCCGTTTGCGCCCGCATTCATACGCAGCGCACCGCCGATGGAGCCGGGAATGCCGTAATAGAAATGGAAGCCGCCAATGCCGTTATCCATGGCCATGGCCGCAATATGCTTGTCCGGGCAGATCGCACCGGCCTTGATGCGGTTTTCGCCGGCAAGCTCCACCTGGCCGAAACCCTTGGCCGACAGACGGACGACAACGCCCGGGATGCCGCCATCGCGCACCAGAAGGTTGGAGCCGACGCCGACCACCGTCAGCGGCACGTCTTCCGGCAGAATTTTCAGGAAGGCAATCAGATCATCGGTATCGTGCGGCTGGAACATGACTTCCGCCAGACCGCCGGCTCTGAACCACGTCACGCGGTCCATGGGCGCATCCGGTGTCAGACGTCCCCTCAGTTCGTTTACCCCGTCGCCGAGCCTCCCCAGCAATTTAACCCCATCGACCTGTCTCATTCAGACTTTCCTGATATGCTCTTCAATTCCGAAGGCAGCGCTGCTGCCCATTGCGTGATATTTCCAGCCCCCAAGAGAACCACGAAATCACCCGGATTCGCAATGCCTGCAACCACTGAGGCGAGATCTTCCCGTTTCTCAAGAAAACGGGCGTCACGATGGCCGGCGGCCTTGATGGCCGAAACCAGCGCTTCCGAACTTGCGCCTTCGATCGGATCTTCGCCCGCAGCATAAACCGGGGCAAGAAGAATCGTATCCGCATCGTTGAAACAATGCGCGAAATCGTCAAACAGGCTGGAAAGGCGGCTGTAGCGGTGCGGCTGATGCACCGCGATGATACGGCCATTGCAGGCTTCCCGCGCCGCCGCCAGCACAGCCTTGATCTCGACCGGGTGATGGCCGTAATCGTCGAAGACCTGTACGCCATTGGCTTCGCCCGTCAGCGTGAAACGCCGCTTGACGCCTGCGAAGGAGGCGAGACCCTTCTTGATGTCAGCTTCCGAAATACCGAGACGATTGGCGACGGCAATCGCGGCCGTCGCGTTCGAAACATTGTGTCGGCCGGGCATCGGCAGGACGAGATCCTTGAAGGAGAATATCTTGCCGGTACGACGACGGCGGATTTCCACGTCGAAAACCGAGCGTGTGCCATCGATGCGCACATTCGAAAAACGCACGTCGGCCTGCGGGTTTTCACCGTATGTGATGACCTTGCGATCCTCGATGCGGCCGACCAGCGCCTGCACTTCCGGGTGGTCAAGGCACATGACGCCGAAGCCGTAGAACGGCACGTTCTCGACGAACTGGCGGAACGCCGCGCGCACAGCATCAAAATTGCCGTAATGGTCCAGATGCTCCGGATCGATATTCGTAATGACGGCCACGTCGGCCGGCAGCTTCAGGAAGGTGCCGTCGGATTCGTCGGCTTCCACCACCATCCACTCGCCCTCGCCCATACGCGCATTGGTGCCATAAGCATTGATGATGCCGCCATTGATGACGGTCGGGTCGAGATTGCCGGCTTCCAACAGGGTCGCGACCATCGAGGTGGTCGTCGTCTTGCCGTGGGTGCCGCCAATGGCGATGGCGTTACGGAAACGCATCAGCTCGGCCAGCATTTCGGCACGGCGAACGATCGGCAGGTGTTTTTCCCGCGCGGCGATGAGTTCCGGATTGTTCTTCTTGATGGCGGTGGAAACGACCACGACCTCGGCGTCACCGAGATTGTCCGCCGTATGGCCGACGAACACCTCGATGCCCTTGTCGCGCAGACGCTGCACATTGGCGCTGTCGGCCTGATCCGACCCCTGAACGCGGTGGCCGAGATTGTGAAGCACTTCGGCAATGCCGCTCATGCCGATCCCGCCTATGCCGATGAAATGGACAAGGCCTATGGCTTTCGGCATCTTCATGCCCCAACTCCTTCATTCTTCTTCTTGAATTCCTGTACGGACTGGCCGGAGGCAATGGCCTCCACCAAATCGGCCAGCACATCCGCCGCATGCGGTTTACCCGTTGCCTTGGCCGCCGCTGCCGTTGCCGAAAGACGATCCGGTTCCGAAAGCGCCGAGGACAGGAGGCCGGAGAGCTTCTGCGGCGACAATTCCGCCTGCTTGATGACGCTAGCCCCGCCCGCCGCCGAAAGTGCTGCCGCATTGGCGGCCTGATCGTGATCCAGCGCATGCGGATAAGGCACGAGGATCGACGGGCGGCCGATCACCGACAGCTCCGATACCGTCGAAGCGCCCGAGCGGCTGATCACCAGATCGGCCTCGCCGATGCGCGACGCCATGTCGCCGAAGAAGGGCGAAACGTCAGCCTTTACGCCAAGCTTCTGGTAGGAGGCGATGACGCTGTCCTTGTCTTCAGGACGCGCCTGCTGGGTGACGACGATGCGCTTGCGCTGCTCGTCTTTCAGCAGGCAGATAGCCGCAGGCACCGCGCTCGAAAAGAACTGCGCGCCCTGGCTGCCGCCGAACACGACAAGCTGAAAAGTTTCACCCGTCTGCGACGGGGTATAGGGAATTTCAGAAGCCGCCAGCACCGCCGGGCGCACCGGATTGCCGGTCGCCACCGTCTTGTCGGAATATTGGCCATTGGCGGGCGGCAGGAAGCCGCCGGCGATCGCCTTCACACGGCCTGCCAGCGCCTTGTTAGCGCGACCCATCACAGCATTCTGCTCATGAATGATGGAAGGCACGCCAAGGCCGGTGGAAGCCAGAAGCGGCGGCACGGTGGGATAACCACCGAAACCGACAACCGCGACCGGCTTCAGTTTCGCCACCAGCCGGCGCGCCGCACGCAGACCAACCCAGAGCTTCCAGAGCGAACGCGCCACGGAAATCGGGTTTTTCGAACCGATGGTGGCAGACGGCACCACATGGATTTCATCCGCCGGGAACTTGCCCGCATAACGCTCGGCGCGGCTGTCGGTGACGAGATGCACCTGATAACCGCGCGCCTTCAGCGTATGCGCGAGCGCCTCCGCCGGAAAAACATGGCCGCCGGTTCCCCCGGCGGCAAGAAGAACAATACCCTTGCTCATGATCGTTTACTCCGCGGGAACGCCGGAACCGACGCGGAAGAAACTCCGCTCCTGCGCCCGCTTTTCGGGTCTGTGGCGTGTCAGCGCCAGAAGGAAGCCGGCGGTCACGCAGATCGCCATCATCGACGAACCACCATAGGAAATCAGCGGCAGAGTCATGCCCTTGGCGGGCATCAACTCGAGATTAACGCCGATATTGATCATCGACTGCATGCCAATCTGCAGCACGAGACCGGCGACGGCAAAACGGCAGAAATCGTCCTTCTCCTTGAAGGCGTGCGACAGGCCGCGCAGCACGATGAAGGCGAAGATCGCAACGAGGAACATGCAGAAAACGATACCGAATTCTTCCGCCGCCACCGAGAAGATGAAGTCGGTATGGCTGTCGGGAATGATGCGCTTGACGATGCCTTCACCCGGTCCGCGACCGAACCAGTCACCGCGAATGATCGCTTCGCGTGCGGTATCGACCTGAAACGTATCGCCCTCACCCGTCCAGAACCGGTCGATACGACCGGCGACGTGCGGCAACATGAGATAGGCGGTCACAATGCCGCCGACGCCAAGGCCGCCGAGCATGATGATCCAGAACCACGGCACGCCGGCCATGAAGAACATGCCGCCCCAGACCACGGATGTCAGAATTGTCTGGCCGAAGTCCGGCTGCGCGATCAGGAGTGCCGCCACGATGCCGAAAGTGATGATGGCGAAGAGATTGCCCGGAATTTCCGGATGGCGCGCCCGCTCGGCAAAGAGCCATGCGCAGACGATGACGAAGGCCGGCTTCATGAATTCCGACGGCTGGATCGAGAAGGTGCCGATGGAAATCCAGCGCCGTGCACCCTTGACCTCGATGCCGAAGAACAGCGCGAAGATCATCATCAGCAGCGAGGCGATCAGCATGATGACCGCCACACGGCGCACCTGGCGCGGTGACAGGAAGGAAAGGCCGACCATGATCGCCAGCGACGGCACCATGAACATCGCCTGACGCTCGACGAAAAAGAAGCTGTTGAGGCCGATACGTTCGGCAACCGCAGGCGATGCCGCAAAGGACAACATCAGGCCGATGCCCATCAGCGCGATGAACGCCGCCAGAAAGAAACGGTCGATGGTCCAGAACCATTCCGCGACCGGACCTCGATCAACTCGGCTTACCATGGCCTTCAGCCCCCTTTTCCAGAGTCAACCAGCATCGTCATGCCATCGAGCGCCGCGACCTGCGCGACGAACGAATCACCTCTGATTTCAAAGTTCTTATATTGATCGAAGCTTGCGCAAGCCGGGGACAACATCACGATATTGCCGGCCGTCGCATCTTTTTCCGCATCCGCCGCCGCATGCTGCACGGCTTTGTCCAGCGTGCCGGATATTTCGTATGGCACCGCCTCGCCGAGCGTTGCGGCAAATTCCGCCGCAGCCTCGCCGATCAGATAGGCCTTGGCGATGCGCGGAAACAGCGGCGAAAGACTGGTAATGCCGCCCGCTTTCGGCAGACCGCCGGCGATCCAGTAGATACGGTCGAAACTCGAAAGCGCTGGCGCTGCCGCATCGGCATTGGTCGCCTTGCTGTCGTTGACGAAAGTGACATTGCCGCGCCGGCCGACCGGCTGCATGCGATGTTTGAGGCCGGGGAAGGATTTGAGACCGGCGCGGATTTCCTCTTCCGAAACACCCACGGCAAGGCAGGCGGCAATTGCGGCCGCCGCATTCTGCGCATTGTGGCTTCCACGAAGAGTCTGGATACCGTCGAGATCGACCAGCAGTGAGAAGGTGCCGCCATGCGCCCGCAGGATGTGGCTGCCTTCGGCATAAAGACCTTCGGAAACAACATTGCGTTTCGAAATGCGCTCGACCTTCACGCCGGCACGCTCGATGCGGTCGGCAATCAGCGTCGAATGGCTGTCATCCACACCGACGATAGCCGTTTGACTACCCGCCACCAGCCGTTCTTTGACGTCGGCATAATGCTGCATCGTGCCATGCCGATCGAGATGGTCAGGCGTGAGGTTAAGCAGAATGCCGGCAGTCGGATTGATCGTCGGCGCCAGATCGATCTGGTAGGACGAGCACTCGACCACGTAAAAGCGCTGCGCCTTCGGCGGATCGAGGCTCAGCACCGCCGTGCCGATATTGCCGCCGAGCTGCGTATCGCGGCCCGAAGCCTTGAGAATATGCGCGATCAGCGCCGTCGTCGTCGACTTGCCGTTGGTGCCGGTGATGGCGATGAAAGGGCAATCCGGCGCATGGGCGCGGCGCTCACGGATGAAAAGCTCGATATCACCGATGATCTCCACGCCCGCTGCCTTCGCAAGGTCAACCGACCAGTGCGGCTTCGGATGCGTCAACGGCACGCCGGGCGCCAGCACAAAGGAAGAAAACGAGGCCCAGTCTATCGTGTGCAGGTCCGCCGTGGTGATGCCTTCGGCCTCGGCCTTCGCGACGCTGTCGGGATTGTCGTCGAAAGCCACGACATCAGCACCGCCGGCAACCAGCGCCCGGGCGGTAACGAGGCCCGAACCGCCGAGCCCGAAGAGAGCGACTTTCTTACCCCTAAACGACGTGACCGGGATCATCGCTCACCTCAGCTTCAGGGTGGCGAGGCCGAGCAGCGCAAGGCCCACGGAGATGATCCAGAAACGGATCACCACCTGGCTTTCCGTCCAGCCTTTTTTCTCGAAGTGGTGATGGATCGGCGCCATCAGGAAAACGCGCCTGCCGGTGCGCTTGAACCAGAATACCTGGATGATGACCGACAGCGTTTCCATCACGAAGAGACCACCGACAATCACCATGACGATCTCGTGCTTGGTGGCGACAGCGATCGAGCCGATCAGGCCGCCGAGCGCCAGCGAACCCGTATCGCCCATGAAGATGGCGGCAGGCGGCGCGTTGAACCACAGGAAGCCGAGGCCCGCGCCGATGACCGCGCCGACGATAACGGCAAGCTCACCCGTGCCAGGCACGAAATTGATCTGCAGGTAATTGGCAAAAACCGCGTTGCCGGCGAGATAGGCGATCACGCCGAAGGTAGCGGCAGCGATCATGACGGGCACGATGGCAAGCCCATCGAGACCATCCGTCAGGTTCACCGCGTTACCCGCGCCGACGATGACGAAAGCACCGAAGAGCACGAAGAAATAACCGAGATTGATCACGAGTTCCTTGAAGAAGGGAAAGGCGATGGAGCTGCCGAGCGTGCCGCCATGCGGTGCGGAAGCTAGCGCCATCTTCATCATGAAGAACACGGCAATCGCCGCAATCAGGAATTCGATGCCGAGACGGGCCTTGCCGGAAAAACCCTTGTCGCTCTGTTTCGTGACCTTGAGATAATCGTCGTAAAAGCCGATTGCCCCGAAACCGAGCGTCACCATCAAAACGGCAACGACATAGACATTCGAGAGGTCGCCCCAGAGCAGCGAACCGCCGAGGATACCGGCAAGGATCATCAGCCCGCCCATGGTCGGCGTGCCGGCCTTCTTGAAATGCGTCTGCGGCCCATCGGCACGGATCGGCTGGCCCTTGCCCTGACGCACGCGCAGCGAGGTGATGATGGCCGGTCCAAACAGGAAGACGATCAACGCAGAGGTGAACATCGCCGCCCCCGCCCGGAAGGTGATGTACCGGAAGAGGTTGAAGACTTGAATTTTATCCGACAGTTCGACGAGCCAGATCAGCATAATTGCCCTTTCAAAAGGCTATTTCAGACTTGGCGTTCCGTCTCGGGGAATGCCGGATACTTGTCAAGCAGCGCGGCGACAATCTTGCCGAAACCGAGGCCAAGTGACGATTTTACCATCAGCGCGTCTCCCGGTTGCACCCATTGCAGGGCGAAATCGGTGAGTTCCGCCGTCGTCGGGAACCAGATGACGGTCACGCTATCAGGCAGCGCATCGCGCAGCGCCGCCATCGCCTCGCCCGCAAGCCACACATGTTCGATACCGGCTGCGAGCAACGGCCCGGCCAGTTCCTCATGCAGCTGCGCGGAAAACTCACCCATCTCCAGCATGTCGCCGAGAACCGCGACCCGCCGGCCGTGACCCTGCGTTTCCGTTTCCGCCAGCACGGCAATCGCGGCGCGCATGGAGGCCGGATTGGCATTGTAGCTTTCATCAATCAGCAGGAAGGAGCCGCCATTGATGGAGAGATGGTGGCGCTGGCCGCGCCCCTTCACCGCCTCGAGCGATCCCAGCGCCTCAAAGGCGCGGTCGAGATTGGCGCCTGTTACGGCAACCGCGCCAAGGACCGCCATGGCGTTATCGGCGATGTGCCGGCCGGGAATATTGATGTGCAACTCGCTGGTTTCGCCGTTCAGTATCGCCCAGATCGTCGAGCCCGTCGCCGTGCTCTCGAAATCCGCGAGGCGGAAATCCGCCTTGGCGTGCTGCCCGAAGGTGAGGATATGTTCGATGCCCTGTTCCTGCGCCGCCTCTTCAAGCTGCTCGAACTGGGCATTATCGCGGTTGAGGATGACGGAACCACCCTCCTCCAAACCTTCGAAAATCTCGGCCTTGGCTGCGGCGATCTCTTCGATATTCTTGAAATTGCCGAGATGGGCAGGCGCAATCGTGGTGATGATCGCCACATGCGGGCGGACCATCTTCACCAGCGGCCGGATTTCGCCGGAATGGTTCATGCCGATTTCGAACGCGCCGAATTCCGTATCGGCGGGCATGCGCGCCAGCGTCAGCGGCACACCCCAATGGTTGTTAAAGGAAGCCACTGCCGCATGCACCCGGCCGGATGGGGCGAGCGCCTGCCGCAGCATTTCCTTGGTCGTCGTCTTGCCGACCGAGCCGGTCACCGCGATGATGCGCGCTGACGTTCTTTCACGCGCCGCAATGGCGAGTTTACCGAGTGCGGTAAGAACATCTTCCACGACGATCATCGGCACCGTCAGACGGCCAAGAGCCGGCAGTTTGCCTTCGGCCACGACGAGCAGACTGGCCCCGTTGGCGACGGCAAAACTCGCATAGTCATGGCCGTCAACCCGGTCGCCCTTGATGGCGAAAAAGGCCTCGCCGGCTTTAACAGTCCGGCTGTCGATGGAAATGCCGGTGATTCCGGTCGACAGGTTGCCCACGGGGCGTCCTGCCGTAATGGCGATCATGTCGGCGACTGTCCATAACCAGCTCAAATTTTCGATCCTTCCAGCCCTGCCAGTGCAGCGCGCACCTGTTCATGATCGGAAAACGGCAGCGTCACGGAACCGACGATCTGCCCCTCCTCATGCCCCTTGCCCGCAACGATCAGCGTATCGCCATGCGACAGCATCGACACCGCATGCCGGATCGCCTCCGCCCTGTCGCCGATTTCCAATGCGCCGGGTGCCGCCGCCATGACTTCCGAACGGATCGTCGCGGCGTCTTCCGAGCGCGGATTGTCGTCGGTGACGATGACGATGTCGGAAAGCCGCGTCGCAACCTCGCCCATGATCGGGCGCTTGCCCTTGTCACGGTCGCCGCCGCAGCCGAAGACGGTGACGATGCGGCCAGAGGTGAAAGGCCGGACCGAGGTCAGCACGTTCTCCAGCGCATCCGGCTTGTGGGCGTAATCCACATAGGCGAGCGCACCGTTCCCCGTCTGGCCGACAAGCTCCAGACGTCCGGCAGCACCGATCAGCTTCTCAAGCGCCTTGAGCGCTGTTGTCGCGGCAACGCCGGTGGACATGGCGAGACCTGCAGCGACGAGAGCATTCGCAACCTGAAAATCACCCGCCAGCGGGATGTCGACTTCATGGATCACGCCGTCATGATGCACTTCGATCATCTGCTTGTGACGGAAGTGCTCCACCCGTTTCAAGGTCAAATAATCACCCTTGCGGCCGACGGTGCGCACATCGAGACCCGCTTCGCGCGCCGCCCGTATTGCTTGGTCCGACCACGGATCGTCAGCAAATATCACTGCGGGAGAGCCCTTCTCCATCAGCGTATCGAAGAGCCGCATCTTCGCGGCCATATAGTCCTCGACGGTCGGATGATAATCCATGTGGTCGCGGCCAAGATTGGTGAAACCGGCGGCTGCCAGCTTCACTCCATCGAGACGGCGCTGGTCGAGACCATGGCTGGATGCCTCCATCGCCGCGTGGGTCACGCCTTCGGCCGCAAGTTCGGCCAGAAGCGCATGCAGCGTCACGGGATCGGGCGTGGTGAGCGCGCCATAATCCTCGCGGCCGGGAGCGATGACACCCGTGGTGCCGATCTGTGCGGCGGCGTGGCCGGCGAAAGCCCAGATCTGCCGCACGAAGGAGGCGACGGACGTCTTTCCCGCAGTGCCGGTGACGGCGACCATGGTTTCCGGCTGTTTTCCGTAAAAACGGGAAGCGGCAAGGGAGAGATAAAGGCGTGGGTCCGTGACGGAAAGCACCGGCACATCAGCCTCCAGCGCGTGTCCGGAAACGACGGCAACCGCACCCTTGGCAACCGCGTCCTTCACATAGGCCGCGCCATCCGCCCTGGTGCCCGCAACCGCCACGAACAGGCTGCCGGGCGCAGCCTTGCGGCTGTCTGCGGTGACCCCCCCGATTTCGATCGCCCCGATCTCAGACAGGAGCAATTCTTTCAATTCCGGAAACGCATTTCCGGATATATCTCGCAAATTCATCGACTGTGTCCGTCTTGTCCCCCCGGCGCGAATCGCCGGAACATCATAAGCTAACAATCAATAAGACACGAGCAAGGCCGAGCCATCCTTGCCGAACTTCGGCTTCACGCCCAGCACCGCCGCCGTGCGGGTGATGATATCGCGCACCATCGGCGCCGCAGAGGTGCCGGCAAGCGCTGCGCCGTTGCCCTTGTCCGTCTTCGGCTCATCGATGAAAGACAGCACGACATATTGCGGATCGTCCATCGGAAAGGCCGAGAGGAAGGCGTTGAAGTTCTTGTCGTGCACGTAACGTCCGTTGACGACCTTGTCGGCCGTACCGGTCTTGCCGCCGACGTTGAAACCGTCGACGCGCGCATTGCGGCCCGAACCGTTGACGCCGTTCCACTCGAAGAGGAAACGCATGTCCTTGCTGGCGCCGGGCTTCAGAACCTGCTTCGCCACCTGATCGGCCTGTTCGCGGGTACGCGGCAGGAAAGTCGGTTCGATCAGTTTGCCGCCATTGACGAGTGCTGCACCGGCGACTGCCGTCTGCAGCGGTGTCGTGGAAACGCCGTGGCCGAAGGAAATGGTGATGGAGTTGATCTTCTTCCATTCGCGCGGCTGCGACGGCAGCGCCACTTCAGGCAATTCGGTCTGCATGCGGGTCAAAAGGCCAAGCCGCGTCAGGAATTCCTTGTGGCCTTCCGTTCCCACGGTGTCGGCGATCTTGGCCGTGCCGATGTTGGACGAAAACTGGAAGATTTCCGGCACCGAAAGCATTCGGCCCTTGCCGTGGAAGTCCTTGATGGTGAAACCGCCGATGCGGATCGGATAACGCGCATCGAAAGTATCGCCGAGACGGACGCGGCCCGAATCGAGACCCATGGCAATCGTGAAGGACTTGAAGGTGGAACCCATTTCGAACGTGCCGTTCGACATGCGGTTGAGCCAGCCTTCCTTGGCACCTTCGGCCGGGTTGTTCGGGTCGTAATCCGGCACGGAGGCCATGGCGAGCACTTCGCCGGTATGCACATCCAGAACCACCGCGCCAGCGCCGATCGCCTGGAACTTGGTGATGGCCGAGGTCACGACTTCACGGACAATGGACTGCACGCGCAGATCGATGGATAGCTTCACCGGTTCCAGCGGCTGGTCGCTGGTCATGCCGAGCGCCGTCAGATCGGCAAGGCCCTGGCTGTCGACGTAACGTTCCATGCCGGCAACGCCACGGTTGTCGATGTTGACGTGGCCGACGACATGCGCAGCGGTCGGCCCGCCGGGATAAAAGCGGCGCTTTTCCGGACGGAAGCCGACGCCGGGAATACCGAGCGCAAGAATCTGGCTTTGCTGCTTCGGCGTCAGCTGACGGCGCAGCCACTGAAAGCGCGAATTGGAAGAAAGCTTCTGATAGGTGCCGCGCTGGTCGAGATCCGGCAGGACAGTACGCAGCTTCTCAATGGCCTCGTCGATATCGACGATGCGATGTGGCTCGGCAAACAGCGAGACGGTGCGGATATCGGTGGCCAGAACCTCGCCGTTGCGATCAAGAAGATCGGGGCGCGACGCCATCAGCCGGTCTGCGGGCGCAATGCTCGACACTGTTTCCTGTTCCGCCATGCCATATTGCACGAGACGGCCGCCCACGACGGCATAAAAGGCGACAAAACCGAAAATCAGAAGGCCGACGCGGCTTTTCGCCTGGGCGGCCCGCTTCTTGCGGGCGCCCTCAAACGCCGCATGGTCGGTATAGACACCGGTGGTGCTGGCGGAAAAGTGAGCCTTGCTCTTCAAAACCATGACGCGGGAGAGAAAAGACATCAGCGGTTCACCGATCCTGTTATGGTTTCATCCATATCGCCGGTTTCATCACCAGCGGCGGCGGAGGCGACCGGTACAGGCGCCGGTGCCGGACGTGAAACGCGCGCACGTGGCGTGGGCACCGGAACGCCGTTGACAGCGATCTGGCCCGCAGGCGGCGATTTGGGCTTCGAAGCGCCACCGAGGGTAGCCCCCGGCTTGGAGCCATTGACGGCGGCGGCGATGACATCCTCGACGCTCATGCCTTCAGGCTCGGGCGGCTGCGGCAATTGCGAGCGCAGCATGGGCAACTCGCGCGGCTGCGCCAGCTGCGTCGGCAGCGTCGGTGAAAGACCAAGCTCCGTTTGATAGGCATTCACCAGCCGGTGCAGACGGTTCGGCTGCGTCAAGAGAGCCCAGTCGGCCCTCAAAAGATCGATCGTATCCTTTTCAAGCTTGATCTCGGCCTCCAGCTTGCGGACTTCCTCAAGCTTCAGATCGGCCTTGTGCTTGATCGAATAGGTCACCACAGCCGCAGCGACCATGACCCCCATCAAGATGACATCGAAAGTGCGCAGCATATCAGCCTCCCATCTTTTCAAGGCTGGCGAGATCAGGAAGCTCGAAAATCGAGAAATCTGCAGCGCGCGCCGGGGCTGTGGTGCGCAGGCCAGCGCGAAGCTTGGCCGAGCGAGCCCGCGGATTAAGTTCCGCCTCCTCGTCGCTGGCGGCGATCATTGGCTTGCCGATGTTCTCGAAAATGGCCGGCTTATCCTCCACCATCGGCAGATGCCGGGAACCGGCGGCCTTGCCCGAACGGTCGGAGAAGAATTTCTTGACGATACGGTCTTCCAGCGAATGGAACGTGACGACGACCAGCCTTCCGCCGGGCTTCAAAACCTGCTCGGCGGCAAACAAAGCCTGCGCCAGCTCGCCCAGCTCATCATTGACGAAAACGCGCAGCGCCTGAAACACGCGCGTTGCGGGATGGATCTTGTCCTTCGCCTTGCGCGGCGTGACGATCTCGATAAGGCCCGCCAGATCACGGGTGGTTCGGAACGGCTCTTCCGCCCTCTTCTTTTCAATGGCGCGGGCAATGCGGCCGGGCTGCTTCTCTTCACCGAGAAACCCGAAGATGCGGATCAGATCGCTGACTTTGGCGCGATTGACGACATCGGCCGCCGAGACGCCGGAAGCGGACATGCGCATATCGAGGGGGCCGTTCTTCTGGAAGGAAAAACCGCGCTCGGCCTCGTCGATCTGCATGGAAGACACGCCGATATCAAGAACGACGCCATCAAGCCCGCCTTCAGGCGCATGCTTCGCGAGCGCGGAAAACTGAGACTGAATAAGCGAGAGCCGGCCGCCATTGGCGGCAACCATGGCCTGGCCGCCGGCGATCGCAGTCGGATCGCGGTCGAGCGCGATGACATTGGCGCCCTGATCGAGAATGGCCTGGCTATAACCGCCGGCGCCGAAGGTACCATCGAGAATGATCTTGCCGGGCGCAGGCTCCAGCGCGGCAATGACTTCGCGAAGCAGGACAGGGATGTGACGCTGAGGTCCGCCATCGGCATCAGAAGATCGTCCGCCAGAATTCGCCGCCATCCCGTGTCCCCGTCCTAGGCGGGGCGAGCAGCCGAAAAACCGCGCCCCGCTCTTGCTTCCGCCTGCGCCGCCAAAAACGCATCCGGTTGCCAAAGCTGAAAATGATCCGCCCGCCCGACGAAGGTGACCTCGGTGGATATGCCGGTGAATTCCCGCACAAAATCCGTCACCATCAATCGACCTTCCTGGTCGAGCTTCATGAAAACGCCGCCGCCGTGAACCAGCAGCGACATTGCGTTCGCCTCTGGCGAGAAAGCATCCATGGACGCAATCTGCCGCTCGTAGCGCTCCAGCAAATCCGGACCGCCGACACTGATTGCCGGAAACGCAAAATCCTGGAGACAATAAAGCTCCTGAATGCCGCGCTTCGCCAGCACCGAACGAAACGGAGACGGAACCGAGACGCGCCCCTTGGCGTCGATCCTGTTCGTCACGTTCGATAAAAAGCGGTCCATTACTCAACTCGCCAAAACCGCATGCCGCAAAGCGATCCATCCGCTCCGCAGCCGACACCGGTACGCACGACACATCGCCAAGCGCCAGGGCGACATGCCCTGCAGCAGCCCCTCGTAGGCTCCTCACTCGTTTCAGCGATTGCGGGTCAAAAACACGACCCAATGTGGTGTGCATTTGGGATATCATGGGACACTATGGGCGTCAATGGGAGAAGCCGGCACGATACCGACTTCGCATCGGAAATTCATAAGCCGTTAAGTTTAACGAATGGTTTACTTGACGCGCGACGATGCGCTTTCGCTGCGTGAAAATTCGCCGCAAAACAACAATTTCTCTTTTATGAAACAACGGGATAACTAAATCCCACACGAGACCTGCACTTCAGTGCCGGAAAGGAAAATTCGCCAGTTGGCCTGTAAGCCGGGTTCTGTATGGCCCCGGTTTGACCCGGAACGTGGCAGCCATTCATCTGGGACGGCATTTGCATGCCGCCTCGCGCAACCCACCCGGATGACGGGCCTGGAAACCGGCTGTGAACGGGCTTTCGCCCATCCCGTGTCATCCCTATTCGGTCTTGCTCCCGGTGGGGTTTACCTTGCCGCCGCTGTTACCAGAAGCGCGGTGGGCTCTTACCCCACCCTTTCACCCTTACCATGCGATGCATGGCGGTTTGCTCTCTGTGGCACTTTCCCTGGGGTCACCCCCGCCGGACGTTATCCGGCACCGTATTTCCGTGGAGCCCGGACTTTCCTCACCTTACCGTCTTTCGACATTGGTAAAGCGCGGCTGCCCGGCCAACTGGCATGGGCTCCATAACCATGTTCCGAGGCGAAAGCCACTGAAAAGCGCAGGCAAGGATCAAAGAAATGCCGGTTTGAAATCCGTCGAAAAGGCCCCGTCAACGATTTCTCCGTCCCGCAGCAGCCCGGCGCCAAGCCGACCGATCTCGTCAGAGCTCTTGGCCGCCGTGCCGTTGCCGCCGGTCAGAACCGCGATGCGCGGCGAGGCGGTGAAACCGATGGCCGGATAACTGCTCCCCGTTTTGGAGACGACGCAGGCGGCCATCGAGACACGCGAGAGATCAATGGAAGGCACCAGCGTTCCGACGATGTCAGAGAGATGATCCCGCACGCTTTCACGTCCGCCGGAGCGGAACCATTCCCGGATTTCCGGATCGCTACCGAGCCTCTTGTCATCTGGATCGCCGCCGATCTTCAGGTAGAATTTGCCATCGGGATAACGCACTGGCGGCAGCAGATAGATATGTTTGGTCGGCTCACGCGGCTCATAGATCAGCGATGGCATGTCCGCATATTGCGCAAGGTCACCCTCGTCTATCTCGAAGAAAGCGACGGTGCGTGCATAGACATTAAGCGCCACCGGCTGCGGCAGAAGATCTTTCATGATCGAGAAGCCGCCGGCCGCCACCAACACCCGGTCTGCGGTATAAACCGCGCCCGAGGCCGTCTGAACCGATGCCCGGCCACCCTCTTCCCGCGTCGAAACGACGATATCGTCAATAAGCGTGACACCTGTTTTTTCAGCGAGAATAGTTTGCGCCTTCACCAGCGCCCGTGGATTGACGTATCCGGCATTGTTCCTCTCGAACACTCCCTCGCAACCCGGCTCGAAGGAGAAATAGGGAAAGCGGTTTTCGAGGCTTTGACCGTCCAGCAGTTCCGTCGAAACGTCGAGCCGCGCCGCCGCCTTGCGGACATCGTCAACAAAGGAATTGTCACCGCCCCGCTGAGGCCCCACCATCAGGCAGCCGACCGGAGCATAAAATTCAACGCCGCTTCTGGCCGCAATATCGGCATAACGCGCGATCGAGCGGTTGGCGAGCAGCGCCCAGTCTGCGTCACCATCGATGGTGCGGGTAATCCGCGCTTCGTCATAGTGGCTGGCGAAAACACCCTGATGCGATTTGATGTCGGCAGGTTCACCGGGACCGATCAGCGCGACGCCATCCACCGTTTCCGCCAGATGGCGGGCGGCGGCCGCACCCATCATGCCGCGACCCACGACGATATATTTGAAATGCTCCGACATGCCGCCCTCTTTACCCGCTCACTTCCGTCGCAACCTTTTAGCCGCTTCGTCCGTAAATGTCAGACGAAAACCGGCGACATTTCAGCGGCGAATTCATCCTCGGTCAGCTGGCCGTTCAGAAGCAGCACAGCACCCAGCCGTCCAATCTCGTCCGAAGACTTGGCGGAGACGAAATTGCCGCCGGTCAGAACCGCGATATTGGAGGATTGCGTATAGCCGATATAGGGATAGCCGCTACGGGTAATGGAGGCGACACAGGAGCCGGAGGTCACGGGGCAGCCGGCAAGCTCCGGCATCAGGGATAGCGCCCGCTTTTTCAAAAATTCCACCTCACCCGGCGTACCGTCCGAGTGGAACCAGTCTACCGCTTCGGTGAGCGTTTCAAGCCTGCCCTTCTCGCTTTCTCCGCCGATCTTCAGATAGACATTGCCATCGGGATAACGCACCGGCGGCAGGATATAGACGATGTCGTCCTCGGTTTCCGCGAGCACGATGGTGGAAGGCATCGCACCGAACAGGGCCTGCCTCGCCTCATCCAGCTCGAAAAACACGATGGTACGGCCCGTTGCCGCCATATCGACCGGCGATGGAAGAAGTTCCGCCATGTTGGTAAAACCGCCCGCCGCGACAATGACCTTTTCGGCGGTATGGACGGCCCCTTCGCGGGTCGAAACCTCCACGCCATGGGAGGTGTCGCGAATATGCGCCGCCGTCTCACGCAGCAGTTTCGCGCCCTGCACCTCGGCAACGGCGCACTGCGCTTTCACCAGGGCGCGTGGATTGACGTGACCGGCATTCTGCGCCTCGAAATAACCGTCGTGATCGGCCGGCAGGGAGAACATCGGAAACCGGTCTACCAGCACATCACGGCCCAGCGTCTCTACGCCGAGACCAAGACGGTCGGCCGAGGAAAGGGCGCGCGAGACATAATCTCCCGCAAGACCCTTGCCGTTGCCGGTGAAGAGGCAGCCTGCTTCGGTGAAAAAGCGGATGCCGCTTTTGGCCTCAATTTCCCCATAACGGCGGATGGAGCGCTGCGCCAGTTCCGCCCAGACCGGATCGCCGTCAAACCCACGGGTGATGCGCGCCTCATCGTAATGACTTGAAAACACACCTCGATGGGTCTTGCGATCGGCGGGCTCGCCCGGTCCGATCAGCGCCACGCCATCCGTTTGTGCTGAGAGATGCCGCGCCGCGGCGGCTCCCATCATCCCGGCCCCGACGACGATATATTTGAAATCCGGCATGTCATGCTCCGTATCAGCTTTGCTTCTGACTACAGCATGCTAGGCCGAACCGGAATCGCTTTTCGCAATTTAACAGACAATACAAACCGGCCTCAGCCGGCCAGCAGCGCCTGCACCTTGCCGCAATAACGCTTGGAGACCGGGTTCATACGGGTGGCGCCGTGGCCGGCATTGTAACGCAGGATCGTGCTGCAGACCTGGCCCCCGCCCAGCTGATGCGCCGTCGCCAGATATTGCATGCCCCAGCGAATATTGGTCTCGGGATCGTAGAGCGCCTTGGTGGTGCCGCGATAGCCCATCATCCGCGCCGTTGCCGGCTTGATCTGCATCAGCCCGACCTCGCCTGCGCTGCCGCGGGCCTTCGGATTGAACTTGCTTTCGACCGAAACCACGGCATGCGCCAGATTGGTGGGAACGCCGTAACGCTTGGCATATTTGACGATCAGATCGGAATAATCGTTCCTGAGCGAGGAAGGCAGGCTCTTTTCGGGGATGGGATAACCGGGCTTGCGGAAGAAGGTCTCCAGCGTCACGGTTTTGGTCTTGACGTCCTCGTCTTTGGCAAAAGCAATCCCCGCCTGCGAAGCGAGCATAACAACGCCCGCCACGACAGCAACAACAACCCTGTTCATATGTAGAAAAATTCTCCAGATCGGATGACCGGAACAATGAAACGACACAAATAGTCTGCGCCCGGAAAGTCGATCGCGACCTTCCGCTGTCCGGTCTCCTTGATTGATATTGACGGTAAGTTCCCCTGAAGAACGACACCGCATGCAGTGACGTTCTTAAACTTCCTCAATGCGGATTAACTGTGGCACAAGAAAAAAAGCGACTTGAACACGCTGGAAAAGCGGGAATGCTTTTCCAGAATCGGCGGTTAAGCGCCCGAAAATCTCGGCAGGCTGGCGATCAGCCGGTGCAGCGTGTCAATGGTGGAGAAATCGGCGATGCCATCCACCAGAGCAGGGCGGAAATGCCGCTGGAAAGCAGCCACGGCGCCTTCGGTTTTTTCGCAATAAGCGCCTGTTATTTCAACGCCATAACCATAAATGGACAGCATCGACTGCAGCGCTTCGACCGGCTGGCCATGGTCCCCGCGCTGAAAAAAGCGCCCGCCACGGATCGGCGCAGGCTCCACCCAATGGCCGACACCCTGCTGCGACAGGATGTCCCACGGGAATTTTTCACCCGGATCGACCTTGCGGATCGGGGCGACATCCGAATGCGCCAACACCCTTTCAGGGGCGATATTCCAGCGCTGGCCGCAATCGCGACACAATTCGATGACGGCTTCGATCTGCTTTTTCGGAAATTCCGGCAGGCCGCCTGGATGGCCCTGGTTGGCGATCTCGATACCAATAGAGCGGGAATTGATGTCTTCGTCCCCCGCCCAGGTACTTTTGCCCGCATGCCAGGCACGGCGGGTTTCCGACACGAGCTGGATGACGCGCCCGTCCTCGAAGACGAAATAATGGCTGGAGACCTGGCTTTCGGGATTGCAGAGCCATGACAGCGCACCATCGGCCGTCGTCATGCCGGTATAGTGCAGAAGAATGATATCAGGACCGGCTACACCCAGCCTTTCGCCATGATTAGGCGAAGGCGCAACGGCCGCGCCCCCGAAATCCGGGGTAAAATCCGGCAGACATTCACTCATGCGACGCGGCGTTCTTTTTCAATGGCCGCATAAGCGGCGTTGAGAGCCGCCATACGCTCATTCGCGGCCGCATGCAATTCCATGGGAACGCCGCGGGCGATGAGCTTGTCGGGATGGTGTTCGGCAACCAGCGTGCGGTACCGCTTGCGGATATCCAGAAAATCGTCCGAAGGTGAAACACCGAGTACGCGGTAAGGGTCGCGCCCGTCCATATGCACATGCCGCGCCATGATCGTTTCGAAATGATCTTCGGTGATACGGAAGATTTCCGCGATCCGGCCGAGGAAGGCCAACTCCCGCTCGTGGATCAGCCCGTCGGCCTTGGCGATGTGGAACAGGCCGTCGATGACACTTTCCAGCATCTCGCAATTGGCGTGCCCGGAACCACAAAGACCCGCCAGCCGCTCCGCATAGGCTTCGTAACCGGCAACGTCCTGACGCGCGAGGTTATAAAGACGAGCGACGTTCTTGGCTTCTTCTTCCGGGAAATCGAAAATCTGCCGGAAAGCGCGAACCTCGGCATCGTTGACGACCCCGTCGGCCTTCGCCATCTTGGCGGAAAGTGCAATGATGGCCACGGAAAAGGAAACCTTGCGGCGGGTTTCCGGATCACCTTCGAAAAGGGTGCGGATGGCTTCCACCACGCGCCCGAGTGCACCGCCTGCCGCGTCGCCGATTGCGCCGAGCAGCCGTTCCCACAGGGATGAAATTTGCAGACACGCGAAATCGAACATCATGCGACAAGCATGACGGGATATTGCCGCGAATGCAATATGTCCAGCGGTCCGGCGGCATTAACTTTTATTCATCTTTGCGACAGTTTTGCTTCAGGAACAAGAGTGCGGCAGACGATGGGACCACGGTTTTCCACAGACGGCGGATAGCCGGCCACCGGCTATGCCGATTGAAACGATTATATTTCGCCACTTTGCTCAAGCCGCTGAAAAACCGCGAGAAATCCGCGTTTTTCTTCATAAATTCACTTTACACCTACACGCGGCTGTCGCATCCATTTGCCAGACATGTCTTTGGGTATATGTGAAAAGGAGAGCCATGATGGCCAAACAGAAAGTCGCAATGCTGACCGCGGGTGGCCTTGCGCCCTGTCTCTCTTCGGCCGTGGGCGGCCTGATCGAGCGTTACAGCGACATTGCGCCCGAGATCGACATCATCGCTTACCGCTCGGGTTATCAGGGCGTGCTTCTGGGTGACCGTATCGAAATCAACAAAGACATGCGGGAAAAGGCGCATCTGCTGCACCGTTACGGCGGCTCGCCGATCGGCAACAGCCGCGTCAAGCTCACCAATGCCGCCGATTGCGCCAAGCGCGGTCTGGTCAAGGAAGGCGACAATCCGCTGCGCGTCGCCGCTGACCGGCTGGCGGCCGACGGCATCACCATTCTCCACACCATCGGCGGTGACGACACCAACACGACGGCTGCGGACCTTGCCGCCTATCTCGGCGCGAACGGCTATAACCTCACCGTCGTCGGCCTGCCGAAGACGGTGGATAATGACGTGGTGCCGATCAAGCAGTCGCTCGGCGCCTGGACGGCCGCCGAAGTCGGCGCCTCCTTTTTCGACAATGTCAGCAACGAGCAGAGCGCTGCACCGAAGACCTTCGTCATCCACGAAGTCATGGGCCGCCATTGCGGCTGGCTGACGGCCGCCACCGCCCGCGCCTATATCCAGAAGACCAGCGGCAATGAATATGTCGAAGGCCTGATGATGAACACGCAGATGAAGAACATCGACGGCATCTACCTGCCGGAAATGGCCTTCGACATCGAGGCGGAAGCCGAGCGCCTGAAGGAAATCATGGACAAAAACGGCTATGTCACGCTGTTCGTGTCGGAAGGCGCCGGCCTTGATTCGATCGTTGCCGAACGCGAAGCGTCCGGAGAGGCCGTCAAGCGCGACGCCTTCGGCCACGTCAAGATCGACACGATCAATGTTGGCGGCTGGTTCCAGAAGCAGTTCGCCAGCCTCATCGGTGCTGAACGCTCCATGGTGCAGAAATCAGGCTATTTCGCCCGCTCCGCCGCCGCCAATGGGGACGATCTGCGCCTCATCCAGGGCATGGTCGATCTCGCGGTCGAAAGCGCGCTCAACAAGGTCTCCGGCGTCACCGGCCATGACGAAGACCAGAATGGCAAATTGCGGACGATCGAGTTTCCGCGTATCAAGGGCGGAAAGCATTTCGACCTCTCTGCAAAATGGTTTACCGAAGTGATGGAACACGTCGGTCAGCCGTTCACAGCGGCCTGATTTTACGATAGTCTAAAATAAGACGGCGACAGGGAGGGCAAGGAGGAAGAGAATGTCTGGACAGGCCTGGCTGATTTTTTGTGCAGCATGTGCCGTTGTGTTCGCACTCCCCTCTCCCCTTGTATTCTCTGTTGCCTCCTATGCCGCCATCCGCGGCAAAAAGACGGTCTTCGCCTCCGCTGTCGGCGGCGCGCTCGGCATCGTCACGTCCGTGACGATTTCGACCATTCCGGTGGCCGGTCTCGCCTATCTGCCGCAATCCTTCGTGGAAATCGTGCAATGGGCCGGCATCGGCTGGCTGATGCTGTTTCTGTTGTGGACCTTCGCCACGCCGGCCGCCCAGGCGGCCAATGCCGACAATGACAATCTGCCGGGCAAATCCTGGAGCGGCATTTTCCGCGATTGTTACGCCATTGCCGCTTTGCGCCCGCGCTACTTCACTTTCTTTCTGGCGTTGCTGCCACAATTCGTTTCCACGTCAGGCAACACAATTGAAACGCTCGCCATGGCGCAGGCCGCCATCCTGCTTCTGGCGCTTGTGATTCTGACCGCGCAGGCGCTGTTTGCCGGCCCGACGCTCGCGCTGGTGCGCCGCATGTCGGGCGACAAGAAAATCCGGCCGAAATACCGCACTCACTTCATTTCCGGCCGCGCTGTCAGCGCCGGATACAGGCGCATCGCAGCCTGAAAAACCGGGTCGCCACGTCCCGGCTTGCCGCTATCCTTACAATAGGTTAATGAAGGCTCGACGGGACACTGCCTGCTTCGCTCGACGCGGGGGTATCGAAAGACAGGCATAACGAAGGCGGCAACATGCGAAATTCGGGCAAATTCCGCGGAAGAAGTGCACTTCTTCTGTCTTCCACCGTGGGTCTGGCACTGGCATTGAGCGCATGCACAAGCGTCGAATATACCGCGAAGGAAGGGCCTAACGGCCCGAAGATCGCGACGGTCAATCCCGCTACCACTCCTGCGCAAACATCGACGCAGCCGGCAACGGCCGAAGCCGCAGCGGGCGCAACCTCTTCCCAGCCAGCAGCACTTCCCACTGCCGTCGCCGTCAAGGGCGGACGCGTGGCCCTGCCGCCGGCGTCCGAAATCGCAGCCGCCGCAGCCATCACCGCCCAGATGCAGCCGCACCAGACGGAAGTGGCTCAGGCCGCAGGGGCGACATCCGCACCCACCGCCGTTGCAGCGCTCGCACCGACAGGCGCTGCTCCCGCGGCAGCAGCCATCGAAACGGCGGCCAAGCCGGCCGCCCACAATCGCGCCGCCGATCTGCCGCAGGTGGTTGCCATCAAGGGCAGCTTCCCTCCCGCACCGCCGCCGCCCGGCTCGCCCTCCATCGGCACCGAACTGACGGCGGAACGCAAAGTCATTCCGCTACCGAAGCCGGACAGCACGGTTCTGGCCTATGCCGCCGGCCCCACCAATGCCGCACTTGCCGCCATCCGGCAGAACGAATCAATGACGGCGCCGCTCAATTCCGCGCCGGCTGGACGCGAAAAGCTGAGCGGCCTTATTACCAAATACGCCACCATGTATGATGTGCCGGAAGATCTGGTTCACCGCGTGGTGCAGCGCGAGAGCCGATACAATCCCGGCGCCTATAGCAGCGGCAATTTCGGCCTGATGCAGATTCGGCACGCCACGGCCCGCTCCATGGGCTTCGATGGCCCCGCCTCCGGCCTCTTCGATGCCGAAACCAATCTCAAATACGCCGTCAAATATCTGCGCGGCGCATGGGTTGTGGCTGGTAACGACCGCGACAATGCCGTCCGGCTTTACGCACGCGGTTATTATTACGATGCCAAGCGCAAGGGCATGCTGCACGTTCTGCGCAAGTGATGGCCTCTGGCGGCGCTGGGAGCGCCGTGCAGCTAAGCGGCCTTTCCAAATAAACGCCGCGACGTTTTTTTCGTCATCCTCGGGACCAGCCCGAGGATGACGCCGTATCCAATGGAAGCTTATCGGCAATCCGAGATACGGGCTGGTTTTCCACCGTCTCCTTTATTCCCCGCCTTTGCCCACAGCCCCTGTCATCAAATTGTAGTGTCACGGCTGTAGACGCCTCTCAATCGACTGAGAGGTGAACATATGACGAGTGCGGCACCCAAGACCGGCTTCAGCAAGAACACAAAACTGAAGTCCGCATTGCTCCAGCACAAGGCGCTCTCCAAAAGCGGATTGTCCGAGCGCTTCTTCGGCGTCCTCTTTTCCGGCCTCGTCTATCCGCAGATCTGGGAAGACCCTGAGATCGACATGGAAGCGATGGAGCTTGGCGAAGGCCACCGAATCGTCACCATCGGCTCAGGCGGCTGCAACATGCTGGCCTATCTCTCCCGCAACCCTGCCAGCATCGATGTGGTTGATCTCAACCCGCATCACATCGCGCTGAACAAGCTAAAGCTTGCCGCGTTTCGCCATCTGCCGGCCCATCAGGATGTGGTGCGCCATTTCGGCCGCGCCAACACCCGCAGCAACAGCCACGGTTATGACCGCTTCATCGCCGAGCATCTCGACGCCACGACCAAGGCTTACTGGTCGAAGCGCACCCTTTCCGGCCGCCGCCGCATCTCGGTGTTCGACAGGAATATCTACCGTACCGGCCTGCTCGGCCGCTTCATCGGCGCCGGCCATCTCATGGCCCGGCTGCATGGCGTGAAACTCACCGAAATGGCCAAGACCCGGACGCTGGACGAACAGCGCCAGTTTTTCGACAGCAAGGTCGCACCGCTATTCGACAAGCCGGTGGTGCGCTGGCTGACGAAGCGCAAAAGCTCGCTTTTCGGCCTCGGCATTCCGCCCCGACAATATGACGAGCTGGCAAGCCTTTCCGACGACGGCACGGTTGCCTCCGTGCTGAAGGAGCGGCTCGAAAAGCTCGCCTGCAACTTCCCGCTCAGCGACAATTATTTCGCCTGGCAGGCCTTCGCGCGCCGTTACCCCGAGCCGCATGAAGGCGCACTGCCTGCCTATCTCAAGCCGGAATATTATGAGACGATCCGCAACAACACGGCGCGCGTCGCAGTGCACCACGCCACCTATACCGAGCTTCTCTCGCGCAAGCCGGCAAGCGCCGTCGACCGCTACATCCTCCTCGACGCACAGGACTGGATGACGGACGTGCAGCTCAACGAATTGTGGTCGCAGATCAGCCGCACCGCCGCCTCGGGCGCACGCATCATCTTTCGCACCGCCGCCGAAAAGAGCGTCATCGAAGGTCGGCTTTCCCCTGATATCCGCAATCAGTGGGTCTATCTCGAAGAGCGCTCCAACGAGCTCAACGCCATGGACCGCTCGGCCATCTACGGCGGCTTCCATATTTACGAGAGGGCTATGGCATGAAAACCATCGGCGAGAATGTGGGCCTTGCAGACAGCGCGCATGCGAGCCTGATGGACCGCATGTATCGCCACCAGCGGCATATCTACGATATCACCCGCAAATATTACCTTCTCGGCCGCGACAGGACCATTTCCAGCCTCAACGTGCCGAAGGGCGGCACGTTGCTGGAAGTGGGCTGCGGCACCGGTCGCAACCTGCTGCTGGCCAGCCGCAAGTTTCCGGACGCGAAACTGTTTGGCCTCGACATTTCCGCCGAAATGCTGCTGACCGCATCCGAGAATTTCGCCGGCAAGGCGGAACGCCCCATTCTGCGCGTGGCCGATGCCACCGCCTTCCGTGCTTCTGAATTCGGCCAGTCCGAAGGCTTCGACCGCGTCATGATCCCCTATGCGCTGTCGATGATACCGGACTGGGAAAAGGCGATCGAACAGGCGCTCACGGCGGTAAAACCAGGCGGTTCGCTGCATATTGTCGATTTCGGCCAGCAGGAACAGTTGCCGAATTGGTTCCGCACGCTTCTGCAAGCCTGGCTCACCCGCTTTCACGTTACGCCCCGCGCCAATCTCCGCTATGTTCTGGCCAATATGGCCGGCCGTTTTGACGGTAACCTCGAATTCGAGGAAATCGCCCGGGGCTATGCGTGGCGGGCTGTCATCACACTTCCGGTCGTTGAAGCGCAGCAGCCGAAAATCCACCGCATATTGGCCGACGCCTGATTCCCGGGGGCGGTGCGAATCTTTGGGGGCCAAAGGGGGGGCGACCTCAAGGCTCCTGCCGGGCCAGATTTCGGCGTTAAAACCGCAAACCGCTTCGAATCCAGCGACTTGCGGGGTGCAAAAAGCACGTTGCCCCTTGCCATATCAGTTTGTTTACCATGTTATGCATAAATCGGGAGATACGGCGCGCCATTTTGCGGCCGTGGGATGGGCAACATTTTCATCAGGATTCCAATGCGGCTGCGTTTATCGGCACTATTGTCGGCTTTGCTGTTGATCGGCGGCTGCACCTCCACCAGCTATGACCTGCTGGAAACCGCATCCGTTTCCAAACCGAAGTTTTCCGATACCGATCCGCAGGATTTCGGCATGAACAACCCGCACCGTCATGAGGTGCACGGCATCGACGTGTCCAAATGGAATGGTGATGTCGACTGGCAGACCGTCCGCAAGTCAGGTGTTTCCTTCGTCTTCATCAAGGCGACAGAGGGATCAGACCGCATCGATCCGAAGTTCGGCGACCATTGGCGCAGCGCGGCAGCCGCGGATATTCTGCACGCGCCCTATCATTTCTATTATTTCTGCTCGACAGCGGATGCCCAGGCGGACTGGTTCATTCGCAACGTGCCAAAGGATGCCGTCACCCTGCCGCCGGTTCTCGACGTGGAGTGGAACCCCTCCTCGCCCACCTGCAAGACGCGCCCGGCGCCGGGCGTCGTTCGCACCGAGATGCAGCGTTTCCTTGATCGTATCGAGGCCCATTATGGCAAGCGCCCGATCATCTATACCTCTGTTGATTTCCACCGCGACAACCTCGTCGGTCAGTTCAAGGATTACCATTTCTGGGTGCGTTCCGTTGCCGCCCATCCGGCCAAGATCTACGAAGATCGCAAATGGGCCTTCTGGCAATATACGGCAACCGGCGTCGTGCCCGGCGTAAACGGTCCAACCGACATCAATGTCTTTGCCGGCACGGAGA
Source organism: Agrobacterium tumefaciens str. B6 (assembly GCF_001541315.1). Lineage (GTDB taxonomy): Bacteria > Pseudomonadota > Alphaproteobacteria > Rhizobiales > Rhizobiaceae > Agrobacterium > Agrobacterium radiobacter. The sequence goes on from NZ_LMVK01000034.1 coordinate 78,146, forward strand.
AAAACTGGCGGAAATGGATTGCTTCGGCCAAATAAGACGGCCAAGAAGCAACACTTTCGAAAAATCGGCGTTGTTCTGCAACGTCAGATCGCACGGTCCGTTTTTTTGTCGCAAACATATGGGTAAAGCGGGCTAACAACCTATCGAGGAAATTCCCATGCCCACGTTCCGGTCGCGCAGCATCGTTTTTGCCGCCGCTTTGTCGCTTCTTTCCACCGCCTCCGCCTTTGCCACCCCGCCCGTTGCCTCGCCTGAGGATCCCAAGCAGGTTGCCTGCGGCGGCGATCTCGGCGCATTCCTTGAAGGCGTGAAAGCCGATGCGCTCGCCAAGGGCATTCCGGCCGATGCTATTCAGAAGGCGCTTGCGGGCGCGCAGATCGATCCGAAAGTGCTCTCGCGTGACCGCGCCCAGGGCGTCTTCCGCCAGACCTTCCTGGAATTCTCCCAGCGCACCGTCAGCCAGGCCCGTCTGGATATCGGCCGCAAGAAGCTGCAGGAACTCTCCTCCACCTTCGCCCGCGCCGAAGGTGAATATGGTGTACCGGCCGGCGTCATCGCCGCCTTCTGGGCCATGGAGACGGATTTTGGCGCCGTGCAGGGCGATTTCAACACCCGTAACGCGCTGGTGACCCTTTCGCATGATTGCCGCCGCCCGGAACTCTTCCGCCCGCAGCTACTGGCATTGATCGAAATGGTCCAGCATGGCGATCTCGATCCCGCTGCCAACACCGGTGCGTGGGCCGGTGAAATCGGCCAGGTGCAGATGCTGCCCAAGGACATCATCGCCTTCGGCGTCGATGGTGATGGCGACGGTCACATCAACGTCAAGAGCAGCGCCCCGGATGCGATCCTGACGGCTGCGAAATTCATCCAGCATCTCGGTTTCAAGAAGGGCGAACCCTGGATCCAGGAAGTGTCGCTGCCGGAAAACCTGCCCTGGGAAAAGTCCGGCCTTGGCGGCCCGCTGACCGCCGGTGACTGGTTCGCGCTTGGCGTAACCCCGCGCGACGGCAACAAGAACTTCGCCACCCTGCCCGCGGCCCTCATCATGCCGCAGGGGCGCAAGGGACCGACCTTCATCACCTATCCGAACTTCAACATCTATCTGGAATGGAACCAGTCGTTCATCTACACGACCTCGGCCGCGTATTTCGCCACCCGCCTGATGGGCTCCCCCGTTTACAACAAGGGCAATCCGGAGCCCGGTTTCGATGACGCGACGATGAAGGAGCTTCAGACCAAGCTCGAAGCGCGCGGACACAATGTCGGCAAGGTGGATGGCATTCTCGGTTCCGGCACCCGCGTCGCCATCCAGAAGGAGCAGCAGCGTCTCGGACTGCCCGCCGATGGCTGGCCGTCTACCGCACTTCTGCAGGCGCTTTAAGCAATCTTAACGGCGCCTTCCGGCCTTTAATCTATCGGCCGGAATCAAGGCATAAAGTGTTAATCTCGACCTGATGACTGGGGATAACACCCCGGTCATTTACTTTTTTTAAACATATGAAGCACTGCGTGATAAGAAAATAATCTTTTATTTTCAATTAATTACAGAAAATCCTTTTTTATATCGCCTGGCGACGTGCTGCACTGCATCACAAAAACCGCTTTTCAACCGCCACAAAACGGTCATATTATCGAACCTGTCAACAAGAGGAGGCACCCATGGGACTTACAAAATCTCTCAATGCCTTGGCAGTCGGTTTGGCGTTTTTGTTCGTAGCGATGATGCTTTTCATCTGACGCGACGTGAAGACCAAACGCAGATAAGAACCGTAGATGACACGAGTTTAAAAAGCGCAGGCCCCGAGGGACCTGCGCTTTTTTCATGTCGGTACTCTGCTGCTTTAAGTCAGGCGGCGCTGCGGCGCAGACGCTCCAGCCCAAGATTTTCAAGCACAGCGTCGACCAGGGGCGCGCGGTTCATGGTGTAGAGGTGGAACTCATTGACACCGCGACGCTGAAGATCGGCGATCTGTTCGGCGGCAACCTCCGCAGCCACGCGGGCACGACCCTCCAGATCGTCGTCATAGCCTTCAAAACGCTCATCCAGGAAACCGGGAACGCTGGTGCCGCAACGGCCGGCGAAACGCTTGAGCTGGGTGAGGTTCTGGATCGGCATGATGCCCGGAACCACCGGTATGGTGATCCCCGCCGCCGTCACCCGCTCCATATAGCGCTCGAACACGTCGTTATCGAAGAAGAACTGCGTCAGCGCACGCGTCGCGCCATTATCCGCCTTGCGCTTCAGCATATCGATATCAACGGCATCGCTCGCGCTCTCGGGATGTTTTTCCGGATAGGCCGAAACGGAAATCTCGAAATCGCCGATCTCGCGCAGTCCCTTCACCAGAGCCGCCGCGTTCTCGTAACCTTCCGGATGCGGCTGGTAAGCCGTGCCGATGCCGGTGGAGGGATCGCCACGCAGCGCCACGAAATGGCGAACGCCGGCGTTACGGAACTCTTCTATGACCTGATGCACGTCCTCACGGCTGGCATCCACGCAGGTCAGATGTGCTGCGGTCGACAGATGGCTGTCACCGATCATGCGGCGCACCGCATCCAGTGTCGGCGCTTTTGTGGATCCACCGGCGCCATAGGTGACGGACACGAAATCCGGATCCCACTTCTTCAGCTCGGCAACCGTTTCCCAGAGCTGGGTTTCCATCTCGGCATTCTTGGGCGGGAAAAATTCGAAAGACAACCGGATATCGCCATCACGGCGTGCGGTTTCCGACCTCAACATATCATGCCCTCCCGGCAGCAAGTAAAACGGCCTCTTGCACCACATCGTCTGCCATCAGCAGCCGCTGGTTTCGGGCAACCCAGATCGTCACGTCCAGAGCTTCGTCAGACGCTTTTTCAGAATGAAGATCGACGGCGCGGTCCGGAGCAAGTCCGGCCTTTTTCAGCCATTCTTCCATCAGCGGATGCGAGAAACCGAGCCGCACATGCGCATGTTCATCGCGCAGATATTCGAAGGAATGCGGCGCAAGGTCGATGACGATCAGCCGCCCACCGGGACGCAGCATGCGCGCGGCTTCCGAAAGCGCGATTTCCGGCTGGTCGAGGAAATGCAGGACCTGATGGATAACAATCAGATCGAAATCCTGTCCTTCCAGCGGCAGATTGAGAATATCGCCATGACGGACCGAGGCATTGACCACGCCCGCCTTGTCGAGATTGGCACGCGCCACCGACAGCATGTCACGGCTGGCATCGACGCCGATCGCGCGGCGATAGATGCCGCTCAGAAGCTGCAGGATACGGCCGGTACCGGTGCCCAGATCGAGAAGCGAATCGACAGGCGTGGTGCCCACCAGCTTCAGGAGCGCGCCTTCCACGGCCTCGTCACTGACATGCAGGCGACGCAGTTCGTCCCAGGCGGAAGCATTGCGGCTGAAATAATCCTGCGCCCGCTCCGCCCGCACCCGCTTGACAGTGGCAAGCCGTTCACTGTCACGCTGGAGAACGGCATCCGACGGCGACGCGGCGCCAAGCAGCTGCCGAACGACACCCGCAGGTTCGCCATCCTGCCGCAAACGGAAATAGGCCCATGCGCCTTCCTGATAACGCTCGATAAGCCCCTCTTCCGTCAAAAGCTTGAGGTGACGGGAGATACGCGGCTGCGACTGGCCGAGGATTTCGGTAAGATCGGTAACCGTCAGATCGCCTGCCGCCAGAAGCGCAAGCAAGCGAAAGCGTGTCGTCTCACCCGCCGCTTTCAACAGATCCACCAATTTGTCCAGACCGAACGTCACTCTGCCGTGCCTCGCAAGCTAATCAAGATATAAAGATATCTTTATGTCGATGTGGCGTTCGATGCAAGCGTAAAGTGTCGTGCGAGACGATCATGTCCACTTATTGCACGGAAAAAGGCCCGCTTTACGGCGGGCCTTTCTTGAAGAGATGATGAAAGGATCAGCGTGTCAGGCGCTTGTAGCTCACGCGGCCGGGCTTGATGCTTTCCGGGCCGAGGCGGCGGACCTTATCCTTTTCGTAGTCTTCGAAGTTGCCTTCGAACCATTCCACGTGGCTGTCACCCTCGAAAGCGAGGATGTGTGTGGCCAGGCGGTCGAGGAACATGCGGTCGTGGCTGATGATAACGGCGCAGCCGGCGAAGGCTTCCAGCGCTTCTTCGAGCGCTGCCAGCGTTTCCGTATCAAGGTCGTTGGTCGGTTCGTCGAGCAGCAGCACGTTGCCGCCGGCCTTCAGCATCTTGGCGAGGTGCACGCGGTTACGCTGACCACCCGAGAGGTTACCGACCTTCTGCTGCTGATCGCCGCCCTTGAAGTTGAAGGCGCCGCAATAGGCGCGCGAGTTCACTTCGAACTTGCCGAGCTTGATGATGTCGTTGCCGCCGGAGATTTCCTCCCAGACGGTCTTGTCACCCGCCAGCGTATCGCGGCTCTGGTCGACATAACCGAGCTGAACCGTCTCGCCGACAGTTACCGAACCGCTATCCGGCTGTTCCTGACCGGTGATCATCTTGAACAGCGTGGACTTACCCGCACCGTTCGGACCGATAACGCCGACGATGCCGCCGGGCGGCAGCTTGAAGGAAAGGTTTTCGATCAGCACGCGGTCGCCATAGGACTTGGTGAGGTTCTCGGCCTCGATGACAACGCGGCCAAGACGCTCGGCAACCGGAATAACGATCTGCGCGTCGCCGGGACGGCGGTTTTCAGCTGCTTCCACCAGTTCGTCATAGGCCTTGATACGGGCCTTGGATTTCGTCTGGCGTGCCTTGGGGCTGGAGGCGATCCACTCGCTTTCGCGGCTGATTGCCTTCTGGCGCGATGCATCTTCGCGGGCTTCCTGCTGCATGCGCTTGGCTTTCGCCTGCAGGTAAGCGGAGTAGTTGCCTTCATAGGGAATGCCGCGGCCGCGGTCGAGCTCGAGAATCCAGCCCGTGACGTTGTCGAGGAAGTAGCGGTCGTGGGTGATCATCATCACGGCGCCGGGATAGTCGCGTAGGTGCTTTTCAAGCCACGCGATGGTTTCCGCATCAAGGTGGTTGGTCGGTTCGTCGAGCAGCAGCAGGTCCGGCTGCGACAGCAGCAGGCGGCAGAGCGCCACACGGCGACGCTCACCACCGGAAAGGCCTGTTACGGCTGAGTCACCGGGCGGGCAACGCAGGGCGTCCATGGCCATTTCAACCTGGTTTTCCAGATCCCACAGGTTCTGGCTGTCGATGATGTCCTGAAGCTTCGCGCCCTCATCCGCCGTTTCGTCGGAATAGTTCATCATCAATTCGTTGTAACGGTCGACGATTGCCGTCTTGCTCGCCACGCCTTCCATGACGTTTTCCATCACGGTCTTGTTTTCGTCGAGCTTCGGCTCCTGCTCGAGATAACCAAGCGTCGCGCCTTCGGCCAGCCATGCCTCGCCGGTATATTCCTTGTCGAGACCGGCCATGATCTTCAAAACAGTCGACTTACCGGCGCCGTTCGGGCCGAGGATACCGATCTTGGCGTCGGGGTAGAAGGAGAGATGAACGTTCTCCAGAACCTTCTTCGCGCCATAGGCCTTGTTCAGCCCGGCCATGTGATAGATGAATTGACGTGCCATTGTAGCGAATGCTCCACATCGGATTTTTAAGAGTACGTATCGGGAAATTTGCCGCTATGTAGGGTAAATAGGACCTTGGGGCAACCTCTGGCACGATTATGACCCCATGATTATGACAAGGGATGTTATGGCAGGACAGGCGCGATCATGAATGAAACGACCGACGACTTGGCCTTCAGCCGTATTGAGAGACTGGAAGCCCCCTCCGGCGCATCCATCGCCTTTCGCCACCAGCCCTCCGCCCTTTCCCCGGCGCGCGGCGTGCTGATGATCTGCCATGGGCTGGTTGACCATGCAGGCCGCTATCGCCGGTTCGTGGATGTGATGTCGAAGCAGGGTTTCGAAGTCTATGCCCACGACCATCGCGGCCATGGCCGCACGAGAGCGGCAGATGCGCCTCTCGGCCGTTTTGGCTGGAAGGACGGCGCGGAAAAGGTCGTTGCCGATGTCATGGCGATGCGCCGGATGGTTGGCGAAAGGCACCCCGGCCTGCCGGTGATCCTGTTCGGCCATTCCATGGGCGGCCTCGTGGCGCTCAACACCGCCGTCAGCCATCCGGATGCCTTCGACGGCCTGTCGATCTGGAATTCCAATCTCAATGCCGGCCTCATGGGGCGTGTCGCACAGGTTCTGCTGCGGCTGGAAAAAATGCTGAAAGGCTCGGATGTGCCGAGCGCCATTCTGCCGAAGGCAACCTTCCGCGTATGGAATGCCCGAATGCCGGAAAAGCGCACCCATGCGGATTGGCTTAGCCATGACAAAGCGGCAGTGGACGCCTATGTGGAAGATCCGCTCTGCCAGTTCGAGGCCAGTGTTTCCCTGTGGCAGGATGTTTTCCAAATGTCCTTTCGCGCACCGAAACTCATCGGGCGCCTGCCAAAAGCCTTGCCGCTTCTGCTTGTCAGCGGCGATCAGGACGCCGCCACCAATGACGGCCAAGAGATCGTCTGGCTGGCGGAGCGTTTCCGGGAGGCCGGCTTCAGCCATGTCGAGCACACGATCTACAAGGGCATGCGGCACGAGACCTTGAACGAGATCGGCTGGCAGGCCGTGGCGGCGGATTTCGCCGCCTGGTGCGGGCGCGTCGTCGGCGATTGAGGCGGCCTTTGCCGAAACGGAATAAGTCCATGAGATAAAATCACATGCGACGCGGCAAGCAGCGGTCTATAAACCGGCAGACACAAATACCGGGGGACAGATGACCGACATGCCGAACAGGAAACCGCCGCTATCAGGCATTCGCGTCATCGAGCTGGCGCGTGTTCTGGCCGGTCCCTGGGCGGGGCAGATGCTGGCCGATATGGGCGCCGACGTCATCAAGGTGGAAAACCCTGAGGGCGGCGACGATACCCGCGCATGGGGACCGCCCTTCGTCGAAGATGCCGATGGAGAAAACCTCTCTGCCGCCTACTATCACGCCACCAATCGCGGCAAACGCTCCATCGTTGCCGATCTGAAGACGCCCGAGGGTTGTGAGCTGGTGCGCCGGCTGGTGCGCACCGCCGATGTCGTCATCGAGAATTTCAAGCGCGGCGGGCTTGCCAAATATGGCCTCGATTACGAGAGCCTGCGGGCGCTCAATCCGAAGCTGATCTATTGCTCCATCACCGGCTTCGGCCAGACCGGGCCTTATGCCGATCTCGCCGGATACGACTATATCGTGCAGGGCATGTCCGGCTTCATGTCGATCACGGGCGAAGCCGACGGACAGCCGATGAAGGCGGGTGTTGCGGTTGCCGATATCTTTACCGGCATCTATTCCGTGTCAGCCATTCAGGCAGCCCTGATCCACGCCATTCGATCAGGCGAAGGCCAGCATATCGACATGGCGCTTCTCGACGTGCAATCGGCCGTGCTGGCCAACCAGAACATGAATTACCTGATTTCCGGCAAGCCTCCCGTCCGACTCGGCAACGCCCACCCGAATATTTCCCCCTATGAGGTGGTGCCGACGGCCGATGGCTTCCTCATCCTTGCGGTCGGCAATGACGGCCAGTTCCGCCGCCTCTGCAATATTCTCGGCATCGGTGCGATTGCCGATGACGAGCGTTACGCGACGAACAAGGCCCGCGTGGCCCATAAGGTCGAGGTGCGGCAGATCGTGTCCACGGAAACCTTGAAATGGCAGAAGCGCGATCTTCTGACCGCCTGCGAAAAGAACGCCGTCCCGGCCGGGCCGATCAACTCCATCGAGGAAATGTTCGCCGATCCACAGGTTCAGGCACGTGGCCTTCGCATCGATCTGGAGGCCGAAGACGGCACCGTCATCCCCGGTGTCCGCACACCGATTATCATGTCGCAAACGCCGCTGCGCTATGAACGCCCGAGCCCGAAGCTCGGCGAACATCAGGCGCAGGTGCTGGCCGAACTGGAAAACATCGAAAGGACCACGACGCCATGACTGCAGCCGGAATGAAAAGAACAGGCGGGCAATTGATCGTCGAAGCGCTGAAGGCCAATGGCGTCTCCCGCGTTTCCTGCGTTCCGGGGGAAAGCTATCTCGCCGTGCTGGATGCGCTTTATGAAAGCGGCATCGAAACCGTGGTCTGCCGCCAGGAAGGTGGTGCCGCCATGATGGCCGACACCTGGGGCCGGCTGACCGGCGAACCAGGCATCTGCATGGTGACCCGTGGTCCGGGCGCAACCAACGCCTCGGCCGGCCTGCATATCGCAAGGCAGGATTCCATTCCGATGATCCTCTTCATCGGCCAGGTGCAGCGCGAAGCGCGTGAGCGCGAGGCCTTTCAGGAAGTGGAATATCGCCGCGCCTTCACCGAATTCGCCAAATGGGTGGGCGAGATCGACGACGCCCGCCGCATTCCCGAATTCGTCACCCGCGCCTTTGCCGTCGCAACCTCCGGCCGCCCCGGCCCGGTGGTGCTGACGCTGCCCGAAGACATGCTGGTGGAAGAGGTCGAAGCGCCCCAGGCGAAGCCCTACACACCCGTCGAGGCACATCCCGGCCCGTCGCAGATGGCCGCCTTCACAAAAATGCTTGATGAGGCAAAGCGCCCGGTCTTCATCATCGGCGGCACGCGCTGGTCCGAGGAAAGCGTCGCAGGCTTCAAGGCTTTTGCGGAAAAGCACAAACTTCCCGTCGGCTGCTCCTTCCGCCGCCAGATGCTGTTCGATCATCTGAGCCCCTCCTATGCGGGCGATGTCGGCATCGGCATCAACCCGGCGCTGGCCAAGGAGATCAAGGAATCCGACCTCGTGGTTCTGCTCGGCGGCCGCCTCTCCGAAATGCCGTCTTCCGGCTATACGCTGCTCGACATCCCCTACCCGTCGCAGAAACTCGTCCATATCTATCCGGAAGCGGAAGAACTTGGCCGCGTCTATCGACCGGATCTGGCAATCTGCGCCGCGCCGGATGATTTCGTTAGCGCCCTCTCCTCGCTCACGCTTTCTGCAAATGCCGCATGGGCGGATCGCACCGCCGCCATGCATGCGGCCTATCTGAATTGGTCCGCCCCACCGCAGACCGGCCCCGGCGCGGTGCAGATGGGTCCGATCATGGACTGGATCGAGGCCAATGTGCCCGAGGATGCGATCTTCACCAATGGCGCGGGCAACTATGCGACCTGGGTGCATCGCTTCCATCGTTTCCGTCGCTACAACACGCAATCGGCGCCAACATCAGGCTCGATGGGTTACGGCCTGCCGGCGGCGGTTGCCGCGAAGCACCTTTTCCCGGAGCGTGAGGTGATCTGCTTTGCAGGTGACGGCTGTTTCATGATGCACGGACAGGAATTCATCACCGCCGTGCGTTACGGGCTGCCGATCATCACCGTACTGGTCAATAACGGCACCTATGGCACCATCCGCATGCATCAGGAGCGGGAATATCCCGGCCGTGTCAGCGGCACCGATCTCGTCAATCCGGATTTCAACGCCTTTGCCAAGGCCTATGGCGGCCACGGCGAAACGGTGGAAAAGACCGAAGACTTCGCCGCCGCCTTCGAACGGGCCCGTGCAAGCGGCAAGCCGGCCATCATCGAAGTAAAGCTGGATGCGGAAGCGATCACGCCGACACGTACCCTGACGCAGATCAGGACCCGAACCTGACATTGCCCTCCGATATTGGTGATAGACACGGCTCCGGCATGGTGTAAATCCTGACTGAGACTCACAGCTTAGGATACGACATGCCGGCCGCAGCCCCGCCCGTCCTCACTCCACGCGGCGCGAAGATCGACCCCTCGGCCGGCGCGCCTTTCGAGGCGGTGCGCGTACCCCGCGACGTGCTGCACACATCCCGCACGGCAGCGCTCGCCACTCTCGATCCCGTCAGCGGTTATCCCTATACGACCGCAACCAATATCGGCATCGAGCCGGATGGCACGCCGTTCTTCTTCGCGGCCGGGCTGACGCTGCACGCCCGCAACATGGAGGCCGACCCGCGCATCTCGCTGACACTCGCGCCGTTTGGCAAGGGCGATGCGTTGACGCTGCCAAGGCTGACACTGGTGGGCAAGGCGGAACAAATCGGCCCGGATGAAGTGCCGCTCGCCATCGGGCGCTACATTGCCCGTTATCCCAAGGCCAAGCTCTATCTCTCCCTGCCCGATACGCGGCTTTACCGGCTGCGGACAGAGGGCGTGCAGATCAATGGCGGCCCGGCCCGCAATGCCAGCAACATCACCCCGGCCGATCTGCGCACCGATCTATCAGGCGCGGAAGAGTTGATGGCTGCGGCGGAGAGCGAAGCGACCCGCCTCAACGCCATCAGGGGCGAAGCGGCCCGGCTTGCCGTTCTGGCCGGCGCAAAATCAGGCCGCTGGACGATCACCTCCATCGACCCGGATGGCATCGATCTCGCCTCGGCCAGCGGTCTGGCGCGGCTGTGGTTTGCTGAGCGGGTGACGACGTTGAAGCAATTTGAGAAGGCGCTTGCTTAGCCGGTGAGGTGACAGGCGCAAGCGATTCAAAAACCATGAAATTGCTTCTACTTGGCATTTTGTGGCCATGTCGCCCCATCACCCCGGACTGGATCCGGGGTCCAGCGCGATCAAGTCTTTGATCGCAAAAGACTCTTTTTACGGCGCAGGCGCGGCGTGGCTGGATGCCGGGTCAAGCCCGGTATGACGGGGAGAGTTTTTTGACCCCATCCCATCAAAAAAGGCCGGGCTGCAATCCGCAACCCGGCCTTTTCTCAGAAATCAAACCGTTGCTCAGAGAGCAGCGGTCACGATGAACTCGACCTTGTAGTCCGGCGTTGCCAATGGTGCACCGCTGGTGGCGCGGGCCGGCGGGTTTGCCGGGTCGATCCAGCCTTCCCAGACGGCGTTCATTTCGCCGAAGGTGGACATGTCGGAGAGATAGATGATCGTCTGCAGGATCTTCGACTTGTCGGAACCGGCAGCGGCCAGCAGGCGGTCGACTTCAGCGAGAGCAGACTTGCTCTGTTCCGTAACGCTCGTGCCTTCGCCAACCTGGCCGGCCAGATAAACGATGTTGCCGTGAACGACGGCGCCGCTCATGCGCTTGCCCGGCTCGATACGCTTGATGGTCATGAAAAACTCCTGTTGATTGGCATTAAAAATCTAGATGCGCGGAAAATCAGCCGCGCAGGTGATGGGTCTTTTCGTAGATGGCCGTTGAGCGCGCGCCGGAGCGGCAATAACCAAGCATCGGGCGCTGCAATTCGTCCAGCGCATCCACCATGCCCGTAACGGCATCGGCGTCGACGCCGTAACGTCCAACCGGCACATGCATGATGGTGAGGCCAAGCTGCTCGGCACGCTCGGCAATATCGGCAAAAAGCGGCTGGCCCTCTTCTTCGCCGTCAGGGCGGTGGCAGACAATCGACTTGAAGCCGAGCGCCTTGATCTCGTCCAGATCAGCAACGCTGATCTGTCCCGTTACCGAATATTCGTCGTCTATGCGCCTGATATCCATGTCATACCTCCGCTGAAACCGGCGTCCGCGCCGCTGGCTGTCATCCTTAAATCCGCATCCGATGTAAGCGGTCAAACCCCATGCGTCAATGATGCGCGGCCTTCATTCGGTACGGCTCAGAGGATGGAAAAGCGCAGGCCGAAGGAACGGCTTTCGCCCGGCTGAAGAATATTGAACTCGCCCGCCGCCTCAAGCTCGCTACGCCCCACCCAGCGATGCGAAACCGGCTCGATGCCGAGCACATTGGCAGGCTCCTGCTGGTTACGCCACATTTGCAGATAGGGCAGCGTCTCCGTGCGAAAACGCACGGTCAGCGTCTTCCCGCCGATGGCCGCAATCGGGCCAAGCTTCAATTCCGCCCATTCGTCCTTGCCGGCGGAAACACAGAAAACATTGCCCGGCTCCTCGCCAAAACGCCAGCCATGGCCGCCGCCCTCCAGCATCGCGCCTTCGAGCCGCACGGCATCATCAAACAGGCGGGCGCCGACATTCATGTGATACATCAGGAACACCGGGATCGGCCGCTCGGACGTATTGACGATCCTGTCATCAAGGCTGACTTCACCGCTTTCGCCATCGATGCTCCATGTCCGTTCCAGCAGCGCTGTGCCGCCATCGGCAAGCTTCACGGGAACCTCGACACGCGCCAGCGCATTGGACTCTTGAACATCGAAGACGATGATCGTCGCGGGATGCGAGGAGAAGGAGCCATGCAGCGGATATCGACGCCCCTCACCGTCGCCATCGATCGGTTCGGGATGGCGGATATGGTCGGGACCGCAGGTGAACAGAAAGCCTTCCAGCGAATGGTCGATACGCGCATCGCCATCATCGGGAATGGCGCGGCCGGGCGCGATATCAATGCCATCGACGACGCAGGCGCCGATATCGAAAACGGAGGTTTCATCGAGGAAAATGCGTGGCGACCTGCCAGCCTGAAACGAACGCAAGATAACCTCCCTGTGGCACTAAAAACGCATGGTTCACGGAAACGCTACTAACCGTGACGGAAATTAAGATTGCATTAACCGCGAATTCACCTTTTTCACAATAGGGTCAAGATTGCGGTGTGTTTATCGGTGAACAAGCAAGGGATAGCAGAATCGTGAAACAGTTTCTTAACGCAGCTCTGGGTCTGACGGTCGCGCTGGTGGCGGTTTTCGCCCCGCTGCAGGCTGGTGCGCAGCAGCGTTATGGCGACCAACAGCAGACAATGCTGGTCACTCCGGACGGTCGTGTGCTCGACTTCATGCCGGAGCGCGGTGATATCGTCATCAGCCGTGATGCGATGGGTCGCACGGTGTTTTACGACCAGTACGGCAATCTCCTGGCCACCGAAATGCCCTCCGGTTATCAGCAGCGTCAGCAGGCACGCCAGCGCGACACCACCTATTATCCGCCCGCCCCCGGCGGCCAGTATCGCGAGCCGCAGCGCGACTATGGCTATCAGGACAATGGCAGCGTGCGCGATTACCGCGAATATCGCGGCGACGGCTCCGACGACAATTTCTATACCGGTTCCGTTCCCGCGCCCGGCGCGGTTGAAAGCGGCCCACTCGGTCAACCGATGCCCGGCGAGAGCACCACGGCCGCCGTTCCGCAGCCGGATCACCTGATTGAGCGGCATACGCCGGTGACCACACCTGTCAACCGCTCGCGTCAGGAAATCGTCGCGCTGCAGACCTTCCTCGATCGCGAGGGCATCTCGCCCGGCGTCATCGACGGCAAGATGGGCGACAACGTCAACAAGGCGATTGCCGCCTGGCAGGACATGACCGGCGAAAAGCTCGATCCGAACAACTCCGATGATATTCTGGAGCGGCTGCGCGCCTCCGGCGGCATGCCGATCGTGGATTATACGATTACCGCCGCCGACGCCGCCGGTCCCTATGTCGCCTCCATTCCGGACGACTATGCCGCAAAATCACAATTGCCGGCCCTCTCCTTCACCTCCACGTCCGAGGCGCTGGCCGAACGCTTCCACATGGATGAGAACTACCTGAAGGAACTGAACCCCGGCATCGATTTCTCCGTGCCCGGCACCATCATCAAGGTGGTCAATCCGGGTGAGACGAAGAAGGGGCAGGTCGCCCGTATCGTTGCACACAAGGGCATCAAACAGGTCTTCGCTTATGGTCAGGACGGCAATCTGATCGCCGCCTATCCCGCCACCATCGGCTCCACGGATACGCCGTCGCCGAGCGGCACGCATACGGTGGAGCGCATCGCGCTCAATCCGGGCTACACCTATAATCCGAAGATCAACTTCAAGCAGGGCCAGAACGACAAGATCCTGCAGATCCCGCCGGGTCCGAACGGCCCGGTCGGCACGGTCTGGATTGCCCTGTCGAAGCCGACCTACGGCATTCACGGCACGCCGGAACCGTCCAAGATCGGCAAGACCAACAGCCACGGCTGTATCCGCCTGACCAACTGGGATGCGACCGAACTGGCGAAAATGGTCCGTCCCGGCGTGGTGGTCGAATTCGCGGAATAGATTGACTGGAACAAAAAAAGAAAAAGCCCGGCGGTTTGGTCCGCCGGGCTTTTTTCGTTGATGGAGTTTCAGTCGCGCTTTTCCGTCAGGAAATATAGAAGGGCCGCCACCGGCAAGGCGAAGCCGATCCACGAGGCGGCCTGCCATTCGCCGACAGCATAGGCCCAGCCGCCCACGGCGGAACCGATCGCACCGCCCATGAAGAACGTCGCCATGTAGATGCCGTTCAGGCGGCTGCGGAATTCCGCTCCGAGCGTAAAGATCGCCCGCTGGCCGAGCACCAGATTGGTGGTGACGCCGAAATCCAGAACGATGGCAGCGACGACCAGAATGGCGAGCGCCAGATGTGAGCCTTCAGGCGCCAGATGGGTGACGGCGAAGGAGAGCGCCACCGCCACCAGTGCAAAGAAGGTGGCCGCACGCGTCCAGCCGCGATCGGCCATCCGCCCGGCGATTGGCGCGGCCACGGTGCCGGCCGCACCGGCCAGTGCAAAGAGCGCAATCTCACCCTGGCTCAGATTAAAATGCGGTCCGCTCAGATAAAGCGGCGTCGTGGTCCAGAACAGGCTGAAAGCCGCAAACAGGAAGGCATGATAGATCGCCCGCCGCCGCAGGATCGGCGTGTGAAGCGCCAGCCGGCCCATCGAGGCCATCAAGGCCCCATAGCTCAGCCGCGCATCGGGCATGCGGGTGGGCAGAAGCCGGAAAAGCACCACGGCAAGAAGCGCCATGACTGCCGCAGATGTCAGAAAAACACCGCGCCATGACACCACTTCCGACAGGAGGCTGGATACCGGCCGCGCCAGCATGATGCCGGCCATCAGCCCGCTCATGACATTGCCGACGACCCTGCCGCGAATGGCGTGCGGCGCCATATGGGCGGCATAGGGAACGATGACCTGTACCGCGACCGAACTGACGCCGACGAGAAAGGCCGCAATCAGAAACGGGGCCGCATGCGGCGCGAATGCCGCTCCCACAAGGGAAAGCACCGCCATCGCGACGGAACTGACGACCAGCTTGCGGTTTTCAACGAGATCGCCAAGTGGCACGACAAACAGCAGACCGATACCGTAACCGATCTGAGTCAGGGTTACGATAAGGCCGGTAGCGCCGGCGGAAAGACCAAGTTCCGCCCCGATAATGCCGGCAAGCGGCTGGCCATAATAAAGGTTGGCGGCAATCAGTCCGCAGGCTGTCGCCAGCAAGAAAGTCAAAGCCGGGGAAATGGATGTTGCCTCAACATCATCCCCTTCAATTACACGCGTCGTCATCATTTTCTCCAATATGGAAACAATCGTTTCCTAAATAATCACAAAAATCAATCGGCAAGCTTCATGGCGATATCCACCACGGCCACCATGTCTTTGAGGCTGCGCCCCGTCTTTCCCACCACGCGCATGCCGTACATCATGCACAACATCGCCCGGGCGAGATCATCGGGATCAGCCTTTGAACGCACGGAACCATCCTTCTGCCCGTCGGCAACGAGACGGGCGACAATGCGCTCTCTCGCCTTCACGGCCCGCTCGACCACAACTGCAATGTCGTCGTCCAGGGCCGCCAGATCGGCAGCAGCACCAACCACCAGACATCCATCAGAACCGACACCGCCATGCGACCGTTCAGCATAGAACATCAGGCCTGCCCTAAGACGCTCGTAACCGGTATCGAAACCGGCCACCGCTGCCTCGAAACGCTCGGTCTGTACGATCCTGTAGCGCTCCATCGTGGCGATGAACACGGCCTTCTTGTCCTTGAAGGCCTTGTAAAGACTGCCCTGCGCCAGTTCCATCGCATCGGTGAGATCGCCAACGGAGGTGGCGTGGTAACCGCGTCTGGAAAAGACACCGATCGCGCCATCAAGCGCATGATCGAGATCGAACTCGCGTGGCCTGCCGCGATGGCGCTGTTCCTGAGAATTGGGTTGGGCGATATTGGTCATGGCCGCAATATAGGAAACGATCATTTCCAAATCAAGCAGATAATTTGTCGCCTGCGCCCGGTTAGTCGGATGAAGCCGGGCGTCTCGCTATTTCCCGATACAACGCCTCGGCAGAAACGCCTATTTCAGCTGCGAGGCCCTTCCATTGACCCTTGGGCGGAAGCCTGCCTTCGTTGACGGTGATCCATGCATCGAGCCGCGCACTGACCGAGCGCAGCGCCAATATTTCCGCACGCGTTCTGACATTTTTCAGCTCGCCGGAAATATGGCTTATCCATTCCAGCGCGAATGCTGGCTCGCGTTCAAGCAATTGCCGCAGCGTGCCGATTGGCACGAACAATGCGCGCCCTGCCGTCATCGCAATGGCGTCGCAGTGATATTGCTGCGAGAAGACCGAGGCTTGGGCAAGAATCGCCAGGGGCCCCGCGCGCTGCAACACCGCACTATGTCCATCCGCCTGAAACCGCATCAGGTGGACGTAACCCTCGGCGACCAGCGCCAGCATGTGAATGGGGTCGCCCTGATGAAAAAGGTATTCACCTTTTTCAAAGGATCTGGAGATGGACGCCCTCGGGCGAAGCTGGTCAAAAATCGAACTCGACATGATTTCTATCATGTCCGGCAAACCGGCCGGCTGGCAAGCTCAGGGGATCGCAACAGCTCGGACAGCACCCATGAAATTCACGGTTCCTGTATTCCTCACCGCCCTTATCCCCCTCTCCGCCATGGCGGAAGAGCAGCATCGCCACCAGTCTCCCTATGCGGGCCAGCAGAGCCGAACCATCAAAAGCCTGTCGGCCGAGGATATGGCCGAACTGGAACAGGGAGGCGGATGGGGCTTTGCGAAGGCCGCCGATCTCAACGGCATGCCGGGTCCCTCACATGTCGGAAAGATGGCGACCGAACTGGCGCTGACGGTGGAGCAGAACACCGCCGTCGAGCAGCTGTTTCAAACCATGCGAAAAGATGCCGCGACAGAAGGCAGGCAAATGATCGCCGGCGAAGCGGCGCTGGATGCGAGCTTCCGTAACGGCGCAATCGATGCGGATCAACTGCGCGCGCAGCTCGACCGTATTGAAGAAAGCCGCGCCAGGCTGAGATACATCCACCTTGCCGCTCATCTCGAAACGGTGAAGCTGCTGACCAAGGAACAGATCGCACGTTACAACAAGCTGCGCGGCTATGCGCCTTGACGAGCCGGAGATGTCCTCTGGCCTTAAGCAGGCGGACGGAACCGTCCCTGCGTTTACGGCAGCTCCGGCTCTCAGGCGGCTTTGCGGGCGAAGAGGCGCGCAGGTTGCGTGCCGAGCCGCAGAAGCCATTGCGGCAGAAGGTCGACGACCTCAGTCGCGAAGGCTTTCGCGTTCTCCACGGCCTTGTCGATATTGCTGACCTTGTCCTTGTCGAGACAGAGAAGCGTGCCGCCATAATCGAAAATATCGCGATAGGCCGCTCTCTCGACAATCGGCGTATTCAGAACCGATACGTTCTTTTCCGCGAGCAGCATCTTGACGAGAAGCAGGGAGCGTGTCGCCACCATGGCATTGACCCGCGTCAGCACGATGGAATGGGCGATCGCCTTGCCCATCTTGCGGTTCAGGAATTCGATATGATCGAGAACCTCGGCAGCGCCGCGCGCATCCATGGCTGAGCCCTGTACCGGGATCAGCACATGGTCGGAAATACCGAGCGCCATGGTCAGAAGCGGGTTTTTCGCGCCCGGCAGGTCGATAATGAAACAGTCAGTGTTGGCCTTGTTTTCGCGAATATGGCCCTCGAGCGAGGCCATCGTCACATGCGAAATCACCGAGAGATTTTCGATGTCGCCTGATAATTCGTGCCAGCGGGAAATCCACAATTGCGGATCGGCATCCAGCACCGTCACACGGTGGCCGCTGCGGGCAAGTTCGGTTGCCAGAAGCAGTACGGCGGTGGTTTTTCCCGCGCCGCCCTTGGTGTTGGCAAAAGTAATGACAGGCATGATATTCCCGATTGATCAGAGCCGTTTCATGCTCATTCACGCACCGAAGCAATTCATGGTGCTTTCCGTAATCTTAACGAACAGGGTTAATAAAAGGCTAAGAACGGTTATGCCGCGCAACGAAAAGCCCGCGATGGAGTATCGCGGGCTGTCGATAATTGGCAGCGTCCTCTTCGGGCTTACATCGCACGGCGTGAAGGCGCGGCATATTTCCTCTCCCCGCTGGGGAGAAGCCTCTCGAGCTCTCACAAGCCTGACGAATAAAGGCTATCCCTAAAAGCAGTCCTCGAACAGTTTCCTGGTATTCTCCAGCGTCATCGGCACCGGATTGCCGCCGCAGCTCGGATCCTTGATCGCTTCCGCCGCCAGCTCATCGATGCGATCAGGCTTGATGCCCATGGCGGTCAGGTTATCAGGCACGCCGAGTTCCTTGCGAAGCTCCAGCACATAGTCATAGAACCCATCGAAACCGCCGGAAATGCCGAGATAGGCAGCCGCGCGGGCAATCTTGTCTTCGATGGCCGGGCGATTGAAGCACAGCACCGCAGGCATGACAACAGCATTGGTCATGCCGTGATGGGTGTTGTAGACCGCACCGATCGGATGCGAGAGCGAGTGAATGGCGCCAAGTCCCTTCTGGAAGGCAACCGCCCCCATCGCTGCCGCCGCCATCATATTGGTGCGTGCTTCGATATCCGTGCCGTCCTTATAGGCGCGCGGCAGAAATTCCTTGACCAGACGCAGGCCTTCAAGCGCAACGCCGGCGCTCATCGGATGGAAGAACGGCGACGAATAGGCTTCGAGGCAATGGGCAAAGGCGTCCATGCCCGTGCCTGCCGTGATGACCTTCGGCATGCCGACAGTCAGTTCCGGATCGCAGATGACGACGCCGGGCAAAAGCTTAGGATGGAAGATGATCTTCTTCACATGGGTCTGCGAATTGGTGATGACGCTGGCGCGGCCGACTTCCGAACCGGTGCCCGCCGTCGTCGGAACCGCGACGATGGGCGCAATCTTCGAGGCGTCCGCCCGCGTCCACCAGTCACCGATCTCCTCGAAATCCCGGACCGGGCGCGTCTGCCCGGCCATGAATGCGATGGTCTTGCCAAGATCGGGGCCGGAACCCCGCCGAAGGCGACGACGCCGTCATGGCCGCCATCGCGATAGGCTTTTACGCCGGCTTCCATGTTGATTTCGTTGGGGTTCGGATCGACGTCGGCGAAGATCGCCCGGCCGAGCCCAGCCTCTTCCAGTACATCGAGCGCATGCGCGGTAATCGCCATATTGGCAAGGCCGCGATCCGTGACGAGAAGCGGCTTCTTGATGCCGAGCGTCTTGCAGGCTTCCGCCAGTTCCTTGATCCGGCCACGGCCAAGCTTGACGGCGGTGGGATAGCTCCAGTTGGCGACGATATTCATTTCGTGACTTTCTTCAGATGGTAGGATTTCGGTCGGGTCAGGTTCTGGAAACCGAGAACGGAGAGCGAGCCGCCACGGCCCGTTTCCTTCACACCTGTCCAGCAGAGCGCGGGATCGAGATAATCCGCACGGTTCATGAACACGGTGCCGGTTTCGATCTCACGGCCGATACGCCCGGCACGCGCTGCATCCTGCGTCCAGAGCGAGGCGGTGAGGCCATATTTGCTGTCATTCATCAGGGCGATGGCCTCGTCGTCGTTCTTCACCTTCATGATGCCAAGAGCGGGGCCGAAGGTTTCTTCGGTCATGAACTCCATGGAATGATCGACATTGACGAGCACTTGCGGAGCGACGTAAGCGCTCTCGCCGTCATCGGCAGGGAAAAGCTTGGGATCGACCAAAGCCTTGGCGCCCTTTGAGACGGCATCAGCGATCTGTGCGCGCACCACCTTGGCGAAACGCTTGTTGGCCATCGGCCCGAGTGTCGTTTCCTGTTCCAGCGGATTGCCGAGCTTGTAGTTGGACACCCACGCCACGGACTTCTCGACGAATGCGTCATAGAGGTTTTCGTTGACGTAGATACGCTCGATGCCGCAGCAGCATTGCCCGGAGTTATAGGTCGCGCCATCCATCAGCGTATCGACGGCAGCGTCGAGATCAGCATCCTCCATCACATAGCCGGGGTCCTTGCCGCCGAGTTCAAGCCCGAGACCGGTGAAGGTGCCGGCAGCGGCGCGCTCGATGGCCCGGCCGCCTTCCACCGAACCGGTGAAGTTGACGAAATTGAACAGGCCCTCGGAAATCAGCGCCGAGGTCGTGGCATGATCGAGGAAGACGTTGATGAAGACATCTTCCGGTACACCAGCCTCGACGAAAGCCCGCACCATGCGCTCGCCGACCAGAAGCGTCTGCGCCGCGTGCTTGATAACAACCGTATTGCCGGCCATCAGGGCGGGCGCGACGGTGTTGATCGCCGTCATGTAGGGGTAGTTCCACGGGGCGATGACGAAGACCACGCCATGCGCCTCACGCTCGATGCGGCGTTCGAAATTGCCGCTCTCCTCGATGACGAGCGGTGCCAGTGCATCTGCCGCGATGGAAGCGACATAGTTGGAGCGCTCGTTGAAACCCTTGAACTCGCCGCCATAACGAACCGGACGGCCCATCATATGCGCCAGTTCCGGCACGACTTCCGCCACCATTTCATTGAGGCGCGCAACACCCTTCAGAACCAGCTGAACGCGGTCCTCAAGCGGACGTCGCGCCCAGTCCTTTTGCGCCTTGCGCGCTTTCGAAACGGCGGCGCGCGCCGCTTCCAGCGACATCGCCTCCCGTTCGGCATAAACCGAGCCGTCGATGGGCGAGATATTCTGGATCATGGTCATGATGTTTTCCCGTAATGATTAGGCTCGTTCGAAACCGCGCGCCACTTCCCAGTCGGTCACGCGGCGGTCGTATTCTTCCTGTTCCCACCGTCCGGCATGGACATAATGGTCGATCACGTCGTCGCCGAAGGCCTTTCGCAGCATTTTCGATCCGTCCAGAAAGGCGGTGGCGTCACGCAGGGTCTTGGGTATCTCGCGCACGTCCTTGCCGCCATAGGCGTCGCCGACAAAAGCGGGCTCAAGTTCGAGTTTATTTTCGATGCCGTCAATGCCTGCCGCAAGCAAAGCCGCCATGGCGAGATAGGGATTGAGATCGGAGCCGCCGACGCGGCATTCGATGCGGATGCCCTTGGTGCCTTCGCCGCAGAGGCGATATCCCGCCGTGCGGTTGTCGAGGCTCCAGATCGCCTTGGTGGGCGCAAACGTGCCAGCCATGAACCGCTTGTAGGAATTGATATAGGGGGCGAGAAAATAGGTGATCTCGCTGGCATGAGCGAGAAGCCCGGCAACATAATGCCGCATCAGCTCCGACATGCCGTGCTTGGCGTCCTTGTCGAGGAAAGCAGGCGTCTTGCCGTCGACGCTCCACAGCGACTGATGAATATGCGAGGAACTGCCGGCGGCATTGTAGTTCCACTTCGCAAGGAAGGTCACAGCCTTGCCCTTCGACCAGGCGATCTCCTTGGTGGCGTTCTTGATGATGGCGTGCCGGTCGGCCATGGTCAGCGCATCGGCGTAACGAACGTTGATTTCCGCCTGGCCGGCGGATGCCTCACCCTTGGAATTTTCGACCGGAATACCCGCACCCTGCAGGCCCTTGCGCAGCGCCCGCATGACGTCCTCTTCCTTGGTCGTCTGGAAGATATGATAGTCTTCATTATAACCGCTGGCGAGGTTCAGCCCCTTGTAGCCGTTGGCACGCGCCGCATCGAAGGTCTGGTCGAACAGGAAGAACTCCAGCTCGGTCGCCATATAGGCTTTCAGCCCCATGGCCTCCAGCCGCGCCACCTGCTTTTTGAGAAGCGCGCGCGGCGAATGCGGCACTTCCTCATGGGTGTGATGGTCAAGCACGTCGCACAGCACCAGCGCCGTGCCTTCCAGCCAGGGCACACGCCTCAGCGTCGAAAGATCGGGCTTCAGCACATAATCGCCGTATCCCTTTTCCCAGCTTGAGGATTTGTAACCGGGAACGGTTTCCATCTCCATGTCGGTGGCAAGCACATAGTTGCAGCTATGGGTTTCCTCAAAGGCGCTTTCGACGAAGAACTCCGCCTGGAACCGCTTGCCCATCAGACGCCCCTGCATGTCGACAAGGCAGGCCAGAACCGTGTCGATGCGCCCCTCGGCGACATCCATTTTAAGCGCGTCGAATGTGTAGCTCGTCATTTTTGTCCGTTCCCTTTTATTGTGGCGACCGGGCGGCCGGGATGCGGCCGCCCGTTTGTTTGTGCATCAGGCCTTTGCAGCCGCTGCGGTAACCGCAGCCTGCTTGTGCTCCATCGCGAATTCCTCTTCCGGCGACAGGATGAGGCGATGGCGTCCGACAAAGGCAAAATAGGCGATCGCCACGGCAAACCAGACGGCGACCCAGAGCACGCCCTTGGTGAAGTTTGGATCTTGGATCTGGTAAAGCAGCGTGACGATGGCGATGATAACAGTCAGCACCGCGCCCGGAATGCCGAAGGGCGAGCGGAACGGCCGCTCGATATGCGGCAGGTTCTTCCGCAGCAGAATGAAGGAAATCGCCTGCATGATGTAGGAGAACATGGCGCCGAACACTGCCATGTTCAAAAGCACGCTGCCGATGATGCTGCCGCCCTGTTCCGCACCCAGCGAGAACCAGATGACAAGCATGACAGCGAGGCCGACAATCGCGCCGGAGATATTGGCGACATAGGGTGTGCGGTATTTCGAGTGGGTGATCGACAGCACGGTCGGGAAATAACCCGCACGCGACAGCGAATAGATCTGCCGGCCCTGCGCATAAAGGATCGTATGGAAGCTGGCGATCAGGCCGGTCAAGGCAACAAGACCCAGCACCACCACGCCGCCATCGCCGTAGATCGCCTTGAAGCCATCAAGCAGCGGCTCGAGCGAGGAGCTGAGATGGAAGGCGCCAACGCCCGGCAGGGATGGGTTGAGCAGCACGATCATGAAGGCCGAGACCATCAGCGTCACCATGCCGAGAATGATGCCCTTGGGCATGTCTCGTTTGGGATCGACTGATTCTTCAGCCGCCAGCGGCAGCTGCTCGATGGCGAGGAACAGCCAGACCGCGAAAGGCAGCGTGGCGAGAACGCCCGAGAAACCGAAGGGGAAGAAGGAACCGCCACCTTCCGGCAGCTCCACCGCCTTGCCATCAGGTCCGACACCGATATTGAGCGCGAAACGCGAAAAATCGATATTGGGAATGGCGCTGATCCAGAAGAACACCAGAACGGCGAGCGAAATCAGTGTGATAACAAGTGTGACCTTGAAGGAAAGCTCAAGTCCGAAGACATTGAGCGCAAGAAAGATCAGATAGAACGCTATCCACACGAAGGGTGAATAGGCCGGATCAAGGCCGAGAATGGAGTTCACATAGGCCGTGATGAAGGTGACGACGACCGCCGGCGTCAGCACATATTCGACATTCTCGCAAAGTCCGGTGATGAACCCGCCCCATGGACCCATGGCCGTGCGGGCAAAGGAATAGGCCGCACCCGTATGCGGCAAGGCCGGGCTCATTTCCGCGATCGAAAATGTCAGCCCGAGATACATGATGGCGATGATGATGCCCGCCACCAGCATGCCGCCCCAGCCGCCGGTGGAAAAGCCGAAATTCCATCCGGAAAAATGCCCGGATATGACCGCGCCGACGCCGAGTGACCACAGCGACCACACGCCCGCATAACGGGATAGTCCGCGTTTTTCGAAATAGGATGCATCAGCCTTCTTGTAGCTGACGCCTGATGATGAACTGTCCATGCCCTTCTCTCCTGATAAGAAAAAAACAAGCCAGTCAGCCGTTATTGGCCGATTGTGCCCCAGTTTCCGGCTTCACGCGGGTGCTTCCCTCGCTCTGCCGCACGCACTTGCTGTTCCCTTGCCGCTTCGCGCCTTTCCGGCTTTATTGAATGGCGGCAGTCTCGTCTCAATGGCCGGCCCCGGTGCTTTCACCATCGGCCAGCCCTTGCTCCCTCACCCGTCAATCGATGAGAGCGCCTTCTCCATGAGCTCATGGAGAAAACCGGCAATGGCCGCCTGATCTCCTTCATTGGCGATGAGATCGTTGCGGATTTCGATCATGACGTTCAAAAGCCCGTCCGGCAGCGCATGCAGCCGTAGCGTATGCGTCACACCGTCTTCCGGGCCATAAGGATCATTGCGATTGACCCTGAGCGAAGATCCTTCGGCGCCCGCCAGCATCGCATCCGCCAGGCGGCTGTCGCTATCGTGCAGGATGCCGATCTCAACCTCGCGGAACCGGCCGTGATAAACGGGCGTGAAACTGTGAATGGTTACCACAACCGCCTTGCGGCCATCCGCCTGCCGCTTAGCGATGATCTCGCTCACCCGATCATGAAACGGCACATAAAGCGCTGAGGTGCGGGCGAACCGCTCCGCTTCGCTGAGCTCGAAATTGCCGGGAATATCGTAAATCTCGCTTTTCACCGGCATGGCGGAAGGCGATTCGGGCGGCCGGTTACAATCATAAACGAGACGCGAAAACCGCTGGTAGACGAGCGTGGCGTCAAATTTTTCAGAAAGCAGCCGGGCAGCGGCGAGAGCGCCCGGATCCCAGGCCGCATGGCTCGAAAGCACCCCCGGCGAAAGCCCCAACGTGCCGTATTTCTGCGGGATGGTGGCGGAGGCATGCTCGCAGACGAGAAGGACATCGCCTTTCGCCGCCGCATTCTCAACGCCGACGGCCTGCCCTTCCGCTTCTGTGAAAAACCGTGAACGCACCGTCATGCACGAACCCCACCCGGAAACCCCGTGTTCCGCCAATGACGAAAAGAATTCTTCACATTATTGCGAGTGTCAAATGGAATTTTGAAATTTTCTCTTCATTTTCCCCATTGACTCGATAGCTGGCACAGATGTTTATTTTAGCCATGCACCGGCAGAAGACCGGAAAGGGGAAAAATTTGCGCAGCACGACGGCGACCGTGTCGGATGTCATCCATGCCCATTACGGCGCGCTGACCCGTTCGGAAAAACAGCTGGCGGAAAGCCTGCTCGGCAACTACCCCGTCTCCGGCCTCGGCAGCATCACCACGATCGCGGAAAATGCCGGCGTTTCGACGCCAACGGTGGCGCGCATGGTGCAGAAACTCGGTTATAAGGGCTATCCGGAATTTCAGGCGCATCTGCATCAGGAACTGGAAGCAACGATCTCCGGACCCGTCGCCAAACACGACCGCTGGGCCACCAATGCGCCCGGCCTGCACATTCTCAACCGCTTCGCCGACGCCATTACCGGCAATCTGCGCGATACGCTGAGCGATCTCGACACCGCCGTCTTCGACAATGCCGCCGCGCTGCTTTCCGACCGCAAGCGCAGCATCTATTTCGTGGGTGGGCGCATCACCGGCGCGATTGCCGAATATTTCTTCACCCATATGCAGGTGATCCGCCCGAAGACGACGCTGATGTCGTCCAATTCCAGCGCCTGGCCGCAATATATGCTGAATATGAGCGCCGGCGACGTGCTCGTCATATTCGACATCCGACGCTACGAGCACGACATGACGACGCTCGCCGAGGTGGCCAAGGCCAACGGCGTGCAGATCATCCTCTTCACCGATCAATGGACATCGCCGGTGGCGCGCCATGCGCTGCACATTTTCCGCGTCAGGATCGAGGCTCCCTCGGCATGGGATTCCTCCGTTGTCACCCTGTTCGTGGTCGAAGCCCTGATCGAGGCGGTGCAGAGCGGCACCTGGGATGAAACCAAGGAACGCATGAACGCGCTGGAAGGCCTGTTTGAACAGACACGGCTGTTCCGCAGGCCGGAAAGAACATGAATTTGCATAGCCGGCATACGACTTGACGCGGATGCCGCACGCTGATTGGATACCTGTCATCGCCACCAGCACGATAAAACAGGGGAAAACACCAAGCTGGGGAACGCATCTGGTCTAACGGACGACAACGGGCAACTCCCGCAATTACAGGCATACAATCCTGATAATGGCGGAAAACGAGTGTAAAGTGGCGGAATCCGGATAAATAATTTGTAATCTGGCCGTCACATTAGCTTCATCGAGAATCCGTATCAGCGTCCGCAATATGAGAACACGAAGAGGAGAAAAAAGTGATCTCTCCCTGCCGCCGACTGCTTGCTACGACCACCGCGCTGGTCATTGCCTCCACCGCGATTGCCGCCGCTGAACCGAGCGCCGAACTGATCGCCGCCGCCAAGAAGGAAGGCATGTTGACCACCGTCGCGCTGCCGCACGACTGGTGTGGTTACGGCGACGTGATTGCCGCTTTCAAGGCAAAATACCCGGAAATCACCGTCAACGAGCTGAATCCCGACGCCGGCTCCGCCGATGAAGTCGAAGCCATCAAGGCGAACAAGGACAACAAGGGCCCGCAGGCTCCTGACGTCGTTGACGTCGGTCTCGCCTTCGGCCCGCAGATGAAGGCCGAAGGCCTGCTGCAGCCTTACAAGGTCTCCACCTGGGACGAAATTCCTGACAATGTGAAGGATCCGGAAGGTTACTGGTACGGCGACTATTACGGCGTCATGTCGATGTTCGTGAACAAGGACCTCGTCAAGAACACGCCGAAGGACTGGGCCGACCTGCAGAAGCCGGAATATTCCGGTCAGGTAGCGCTTGCCGGCGATCCGCGCGCCTCCAACCAGGCGATCCTCGGCGTTCTCGCCGCCGGTCTTTCCACCGGTGCGAAGTCCGGCAAGGAAGCCGGTGAAGCCGGCCTGAAGTATTTCGCCGACCTCAACAAGGCGGGCAACTTCCTTCCGGTCATCGGCAAGGCCGGCACGCTGGCCCAGGGTGCGACCCCGATCATCATCGCCTGGGACTATAACGCCCTTTCCTGGAAGAAGACGCTGAACGACAACCCGCCGACGGAAGTTGTCGTTCCTGAGAAGGGCGTTCTCGCCGGCGTGTACGTTCAGGGCATTTCCGCCTACGCACCGCATCCGAACGCTGCAAAGCTCTGGATGGAGCATCTCTACTCCGACGACGGTCAGCTTGGCTGGCTGAAGGGCTATTGCCACCCGATCCGCTTCAACGCCATGGTCAAGGCCGGCAAGGTTCCGCAGGAACTGATCGACAGCCTGCCGCCGGCAGCAGCCTATGAAAAGGCGATCTTCCCGACGCTCGAGGAAGTGGACGCCAACAAGGCTGCCGTCACAGGCGGCTGGGACAAAGTCGTCGGCGCGAACGTGAAGTAAACTGTTGAAAAAGCACCCCGGCCGATCAAAGCCGGGGTGCTTCTTTTATAATGAATACCTTAATAGACAGACCGTTTTGAAAGCGGCGTTTGGGGACAAGGCATGTCATCGACCAACACCGGCGGACCATCCGATGCGGGCAGGAAACTGCCTCTTCACTGGATAGGGATCGTACCTTTTGCCGTTTTTGTTCTGCTGTTTCTGATCCTGCCGACGATGAAGATCGTCATCGGCGCGTTTCAGCAGACGGATGGCAGCTTCACGCTGGAAAACATTGCCGGGCTTTTCACCTCATCGATCCTTGCCGCTTACTGGATTTCGATCAAGATCAGCCTTGCCTCGGCAGCGCTCGGCTGCCTGATCGGCTTTGCCGTGGCCGCAGCCGTGGTGCTGGGTGGCCTGCCGCAGCGCATCCGCGGCCCGCTTCTCACCTTTTCCGGCGTCGCTTCGCAATTTGCCGGCGTGCCGCTCGCCTTTGCCTTCATCGCCACGCTCGGTCCGGTCGGCCTGCTTACCGTTTTTCTGAAGACGCAGGTCGGCGTTGATCTCAGGCTTTTGGGCTTCAACATCCTGTCTTTCTGGGGCCTCACCGTCACCTATCTGTTCTTCCAGATACCGCTGATGATCCTCATCATCACGCCGGCACTTGATGGCCTGAAGCGCGAATGGCGCGAAGCGGCGGAAATTCTCGGTGCAACCGGCCTGCAATATTGGCGCATGGTTGCCTTCCCCATCCTTTTGCCGTCGTTGCTTGGCACCATGTCGCTGCTGTTTGCCAACGCCTTCGGCGCGGTGGCAACCGCGATCGCGCTCACCGGTTCCTCGCTCAATATCGTTCCGATCCTGCTTTTCGCGCAGATCCGTGGCGACGTTCTCGGCAATCCGCATCTCGGTTATGCGCTTGCCTTCGGCATGATCGTCGTCACAGGCATCGCCAATGCACTTTATATCTGGCTTCGCGCCCGCAGCGAAAGGTGGCTGAAATGAAGCGTTTCTTCGCCTGGGGCGCGCTGATTTTCGGCCTGCTCTATTTCGCCCTGCCGCTGATCGGCATGACCAACTTCTCGCTGAAAATGCGGCGCGGCGAATATTCCTTCGACGCTTATGCAAAGGTGCTTACCGATCC
The DNA here is from genome assembly GCF_001541315.1 of Agrobacterium tumefaciens str. B6. Lineage (GTDB taxonomy): Bacteria > Pseudomonadota > Alphaproteobacteria > Rhizobiales > Rhizobiaceae > Agrobacterium > Agrobacterium radiobacter. Next base: position 106,370 of record NZ_LMVK01000034.1, read on the forward strand.
GCGTTTTCAGGAGACCTTCAGCTATTCCGTCGTGATGGCGCTGTTCACCATCGTCTTCGGCGTTCTGCTTGTTGTGCCCACCGCCTATTGGGTGCGGCTGAAACTGCCGGGCCTGCGGCCCTATATCGAATTCATTACTCTTCTGCCGCTGGTTATCCCGGCCATCGTCATCGTGTTCGGTTACATCCGTCTCTACAACACCTCGAGCTGGCTGCCGCTGACCGGCACGACCTTCGGCACAAACCTTCTTCTGATGTTCGGATATGCCACGCTTGCCCTGCCCTATATGTACCGCGCCGTCGACACCGGTCTCAGAACCATCGACGTCTCGACGCTGACGGAAGCAGCCCAAAGCCTTGGCGCGGGCTGGACGACGATCCTGTCGCGCATCATCCTGCCCAATGTTCTGGTCGCCGTGCTCTCGGGCGCGTTCTTGACCTTCGCCATCGTCATCGGTGAATTCACCATGGCGGCCCTTTTGAACCGCCCGGCCTTCGGCCCCTATATGCAGCTGCTCGGCGCCAACCGCGCCTATGAACCGGCGGCCCTTGCCGTGATTTCCTTCGGCATCACCTGGGGTTGCCTGGGTCTGATCCAACTCGTTTCACGCTACCAGAAGGGCGCGCCTCCCAAGGCCTGAGGACAAGATTTTCATGAGCTTTTTGACACTTAGCAATATCAAGAAATCCTTCGGCTCCGTGCAAGTCGTGCATGATTTCAACATGGCCATCGAAAAGGGCGAATTCGTCTCCTTTCTCGGACCATCGGGCTGCGGCAAGACCACCGTGCTGCGCATGATCGCCGGTTTTGAAATTCCGACCGGCGGATCGATCGTCATCAACGGGAAGGACCAGACGGCGCTCCGCCCCAATCAGCGCAATATCGGCATGGTGTTCCAGGCCTACGCGCTTTTCCCCAACATGAACGTCTATGAAAACGTCGCCTTCGGGCTCAAAGTCGCCGGCAAGCCGAAAGCCGAGATCGATGCGCGCGTGAAGGAAATGCTCCAGCTTATCCATCTGGAACATCTGGCGGACCGCTACCCCTATCAGATGTCGGGCGGCCAGCAGCAGCGCGTGGCGCTTGCCCGCGCTCTGGCCCCGAAGCCGGAAGTCCTTCTGCTCGACGAACCGCTTTCGGCGCTCGACGCCAAGATCCGCGTCTCGCTGCGGGAGGAAATCCGCCAGATCCAGCAGAAACTCGGCATCACCACCATTTTCGTGACCCACGATCAGGAAGAGGCCCTGTCGATTTCCGACCGGATCGTTGTCATGAATGGCGGCCGCGCCGACCAGATCGGCTCGCCCTTCGATATTTACAACAAGCCCGCGACCCGCTTCGTCGCCTCCTTCGTCGGTACGCTCAACCTCATCGACGCGACCATCGTGGATTCCTCCTCCAACACCATCCGTGTCGGAGAGCAGCAGATCACCCTCCACAAGCCGGTCGATGCGGCGAACGGCGAAAAAATTACTCTTGCCCTGCGACCGGAAGCGGGCTCGCTCGGCAGTGATGCGAAAGGCGATGTCGCCATTTCCGGCACGGTCACCTCCAGCCAGTTCCTCGGCTCCGTCATCCGCACCCGCCTCGATCTTGGCGGCTCGACCCTGTCTTTCGACATGTTCAACGATCCCGGCACAGCGCCCCCCGCCGTCGGTGAGCCGGTGACGCTGAAATTCGCGGCCGGCGACCTGATGGTCATCAAGGACTGAACCACCTTTCCGGATGCAAAACCGCTCCGCCCCCTTGCTGGAAATGGTAGAGCAGGTATCACTTCGAACCTGCATACCAACGATGTGAGGCCATGATGCGCGCGCTTTATTACGAACGATTCGGCGAAACCCCGGTAGTCGCATCCCTGCCCGATCCGGAACCGACCGATGGCGGCGTCGTCATCGCGGTGAAAGCGACGGGCCTGTGCCGGAGCGACTGGCACGGCTGGATGGGGCATGACCCGGATATTCGCCTGCCGCACGTTCCCGGCCACGAATTTGCCGGCGTCATCGCCGCGGTCGGCAGACACGTCACCCGCTTCAAGACCGGCGACCGCGTTACCGTTCCTTTCGTCTCCGGCTGCGGCCATTGCCATGAATGCCGTTCCGGCAACCAGCAGGTCTGCGAAGCGCAGTTCCAGCCCGGCTTCACCCATTGGGGTTCCTTCGCCGAATATGTCGCGATCGATTATGCCGACCAGAACCTCGTGCACCTGCCTCAATCGATGAGCTACGCCACCGCCGCCGGCCTCGGCTGCCGTTTCGCCACCTCCTTCCGTGCCGTGACCGATCAGGGACGCCTGAAGGGCGGCGAATGGCTGGCGGTTCCTGGCTGCGGCGGCGTCGGCCTCTCCGCCATCATGATCGGCGCTGGTCTTGGCGCGCAGGTCGTCGCCATCGACATCGCCGAAGACAAGCTTGAGATGGCCCGGCAGCTCGGCGCGACCGCGACAATCAACAGCCGCACGGTTGCCGATGTTGCCGAAGCCGTGCGCGAGGTGACAGGCGGCGGTGCGCATGTCTCGGTCGATGCGCTTGGCCACCCGCAGACGTGCTGCAACTCCATCAGCAACCTGCGCCGGCGTGGACGCCATGTGCAGGTGGGCCTCATGCTCGCCGACCATGCCATGCCCGCCATTCCCATGGCCCGGGTGATCGCCCATGAGCTGGAAATCTACGGCAGCCACGGCATGCAGGCGTGGCGTTACGGGGACATGCTGGCCATGATCGAAAGCGGGAAGCTTGCACCGGAAAAGCTGATCGGCCGCCACATCACGCTTTCCGAGGCCGCAACCGCCCTGCCCGCCATGGATAGCTTCAGGGAAAGCGGCATCAGCATCATAGACCGGTTCGAATAGTCCCGGTCCTGTGACGGTTCGCGGACGGAGCCGGGTCAGGCTCAGGCGTTCCTGCGCCCGAAAGCCCGGACAGGAGCGCCGGCCCGGGACGGCGCCTGCTCTGAGGAAGGTGCCGGCACACTTGCGCCCGGACTAGCCTGGTTGTCGCTCCACTGGCGGTTCATCAGTTGTTTCTTGCGTATCTCCAGCGGATCGGACACGGCGTCCGCGGAGCCATTGTCAGTGACGGCTGGTGTCGTCAGTGACCGCGCAAACCACCGTATGATCTGTAGCCCCTTGTGGATGAAAACCAAAAAGCCGACCGCAAGCACGGCAATGAAAATCACCAAGCCCCAGCGGCTGTTCTGCTCGTCACGGGCTGCGCGTTCCATGCGGTGTTTGGTCGTTGGATCAAAACCAAGCGTCGCCTTCAGGCTCGCAATATCCGCATGGCTGAGCTTGGTATAACGGTCGCCGTGATACAGAACATAGCCGCTAGTGCTACCATTCAGATAACCGAGATCGAGCGCCTTCCCGTCCCGGAGGAAAGCTGCGGTGTTCGGCAGATCATAGACGAGATCGATCGTCTCACCGCCGCCAAATCCGGGTATGGCAAATAATCGAACCTTCCGCGCCTCTGCCCCACTCGCGAATATCGCGGAAAAAAGGGTCACGGCGGAAAATAGTGCAATGTAATTCATCCATTCCCCACAACAGCAATGAGAATGCATGACGATTGACACCACTGTATTAATACGGAGTATATATCTGGTTTAGTCTTTTAATTACACAATAGTTATTATGTCCAATCGTATATACGAAATCATACTATATTACAAGTTATGAATTATTATTTTATAATACACTAAGAAATATAGCCCTGCAAAGCCGAATTGAGACCGAACAGTCCGGCGCCATTGGCGCAGGCCGCAGACCACGTTAAACTGCAGTCCTACTGACACACCTCGGGTCTCCAAGACGCGCCGAGGCTCACCACCTCCGCACAGGATGGATATTGGCAAGGACTGCGACATGCTGTTTCTCGACAGCGTAACCATGAAGGAAAGCACGGGCGGGAGGGATGATTACCCTTTCTCGGTTCCGGCGCTGCGCCATCTGGAACGCCTCGAATTCAAGACGCCAATCACCTTTTTTGCCGGCAATAACGGCTCCGGCAAATCGACGCTGCTGGAGGGGCTGGCGGCGGGGATGACGGCTTATGCCATCGGCAATCACGGCCAGGTGGCCGGCGACCTCTATCTCCAGCATGCCGAGACCGTGGCGAAGTCTTTCTATTTCGCCCGTAAGAAATATCCGAAGATTCGCATGTTCCTGCGCGCGGAAGATGTCCTCGGTTATGTCCGTCGCCAGAATGAGGAGGCGCTGGACGATTTTCGCTGGGAGCGGGAGAAGGCTCTGAAAAAAGGCGAAGACTTTCCCGAGGAAACTCCGGAGACGTTTCGCGGGATCATCAGGAACAATGCCATAGACCGGCGGTCGCATGGCGAGGGTTTTCTCGACATTCTGCACCGGCGGGTCCATGGCGCCGGCCTCTATTTTCTCGACGAACCGGAAAGCCCGCTTTCGCCGCAAAAACAGCTCGAACTGGCGGCCCTCATCCGTGACGCCGCCGATAGTGGCGGCCAGTTGATCATCGCCACCCATTCACCGGTGCTCTTGGCCATTCCCGAGGCGACGATTTATTGTTTCGATGAGGATGGCGTCACCGAGCGCCTCTATGACGAGCTGGAGAACATCAGCTTCCTGCGACGCTTCCTCGACCGTCCCTCGAAATACCTGAGCGATTGAACATCGATAAGGCTTGAAATCGCGCTGCGCTTGCCGCATGCCCATAAGTAATACGTAATTTAGAAAAGAAGCAGCTTCATGTCTCCCACCACCACACCGGCAGCAGCCCGGCCACTCAACAGCCAGGATTACAAAACTCTCGGTCTTTCGGCCCTGGGCGGTGCGCTCGAATTTTACGACTTCATCATTTTCGTATTTTTCGCGACTGTCATCGGCCATCTGTTTTTCCCGCCGGAAATGCCCAACTGGCTGGTGATGATCCAGACCTTCGGCATCTTCGCCGCCGGTTATCTGGTGCGGCCGCTGGGCGGCATCGTTCTCGCGCATTATGGCGACCGTTATGGCCGCAAGCGCGTCTTTGCCTTCTCGATCCTGCTGATGGCCCTCTCCACGCTGGGCATGGCGCTGATGCCGACCTACGCCACCATCGGCGTCGCCGCCCCCATCCTGCTCATCATCCTGCGCATGCTGCAGGGTGCTGCCATCGGCGGTGAAGTACCGGGGGCCTGGACCTTCGTTGCCGAACACGTGCCGTTCCGCCGCGTCGGGCTTGCCTGCGGTTTTCTCACATCCGGCCTCTCTTTCGGCATCATGCTGGGCTCGCTAATCGCTTTCGCCATCAACTCGCTCTTCACACCGGAAGACGTGGCCGGTTACGCCTGGCGCATTCCCTTCCTGCTCGGCGGCATTTTCGGCCTGATCGCTGTTTATCTGCGCCGCTGGCTGGAAGAAACGCCGATCTTCATGGAGATGAAGAAGTCAAAATCGCTGACGGACAAGCTGCCGCTCGGGCTGGTACTGAAGCACCATATGCGTGGCGTGATCATCTCCGCTCTGCTGACATGGGTTCTGTCGGCCGCCATCGTCGTCACGACGCTGATGACCGCCACCTTCCTGCAGAAGCTCTATGGCTACACCCCGACGCAGGCGCTCGCCGGCACCAGCTTCGGCACGCTGTTCCTGATCTTCGGCGTCATCATCGCCGGCGCCCTGATCGACCGTATCGGCTCCGGCCTCTTCTTCATGGGCGCGAGCATCTTTTTCGGCATCGCCACCTTCACCTTCTACAGCTACGCCGGCACCTCGCTTCAGACCATGTTCGTGCTTTATGGCGTGATGGGCCTCTCGGTCGGCATGGCGGGTGCGGTGCCCTATGTCATGGTTCGCGCCTTCCCGGCATCGGTCCGGTTCTCCGGCCTCTCCTTCGCCTACAACGTCTCCTATGCCGTCTTTGGCGGGCTGACGCCAATCGGCGTGACGACGGCGCTTGCGATCAATCCGATGGCCCATGCCTGGTATCTCGTCTTCATCGCCGTTCTCGCCTTCGCGATCGGTCTTTACCTCTACCTGCGAGGCAGTGAGGTCGAAAGCCACGTCGGCATCGAGGAACTGGCGGCGTTAAGGTCGTAAGTTTAACAGTTCACAAAAAAAGCGCGGGCAAAACCCGCGCTTTTTTATTTCAGCGACGATGAGTGAAACCTCACGCAGCGCTGTCGATTTCCTCGGCAGCATTCGTCGGCACGTAGTTGAGAACAGGCCCGAGCCAGCGCTCCACCTCTTCCACCGGCATATCCTTGCGGCGTGCATAATCCAGCACCTGGTCGCGCTCCACCTTGGCGACGCCGAAATAATAGCTCTCGGGATGGCCGATATAGAGGCCTGACACCGACGAGCCGGGCCACATGGCATAGCTCTCCGTCAGTTCCACGCCCGCCGCATTGGTGGCGTCGAGCAGGGCAAACAGCGTCTTCTTTTCGGTGTGATCGGGCTGGGCCGGATAACCGGGCGCGGGGCGGATACCGGCATAGGCCTCGCCGATCAGCTCGTCGCCGGCAAACGCTTCGTTCGGCGCATAACCCCAGAACTCCTTGCGGACGCGCTCATGCATGCGCTCGGCAAAAGCTTCCGCAAAGCGGTCGGCCAGCGCCTTGACGAGGATGGACGAATAATCGTCATTCGCCCGCTCGAAACGTTCGGCAATCGCCACTTCCTCGATACCCGCCGTCACCACGAAACCACCGACATAATCGGCAACGCCGCTATCGACAGGCGCCACGAAGTCGGACAGCGCCACATTGGGACGACCGTCGCGCTTGGAAAGCTGCTGGCGCAGCGTGAAGAAGGTCGCAAGCTCTTCCTTGCGGCTCTCATCCGTGAACAGCCTGATATCGTCGCCCACCGCATTGGCGGGCCAGAACCCGATTACCGCGCGCGGACGGAACCAGTTCTCTTCGATGATCTTCTTCAGCATGGCCTGCGCATCGCTATAAAGCTGACGCGCCGCTTCACCCTGCTTTTCATCCTCGAGGATCGCCGGGAAACGGCCCTTTAACTCCCAGGTCTGGAAGAACGGCGTCCAGTCGATGTAACGGGAAAGCTCCTCAAGATCGTAGGTTTCGAACACCTTGGTGCCGAAGAATTGCGGCTTGACGGCGCTATAGCTCGACCAGTCGATCTTGTGCGCATTCTCCCGGGCACGGGAAAGCGGCAGGCGCAGCTTTTCGCGCTCGTTGCGGGCATGGGCCTCCGCCACCTTGGCATATTCGCTGCGAATGCCATCGATATAAGCGGGCTTCTGCTCGGCGGAGAGAAGTGCCGACACGACGCCGACCGCGCGCGAAGCATCGGTGACGTAGATCGCCTGACCCTGCTCGTAGCGCGGATGAATTTTCACGGCCGTATGCACGCGGCTCGTCGTTGCACCGCCGATCAACAGCGGAATGTCGAAACCCTGCCGCTCCATTTCGGCCGCCACATGCACCATCTCATCCAGCGATGGCGTGATGAGGCCCGAAAGGCCGATCACGTCAACCTTTTCGGCAATAGCCGTTTCAAGGATTTTCGTCGTCGGCACCATCACGCCGAGATCAATGATCTCGTAATTGTTGCAGGCGAGAACGACACCAACGATGTTCTTGCCGATATCGTGCACGTCGCCCTTCACGGTCGCCATCAGCACCTTGCCGGCAGCACTGCGCTCAGACCCGCCATTGAGGCGTTTTTCCTCTTCCATGTAAGGAAGCAGCACGGCCACGGCCTGCTTCATCACGCGGGCGGATTTCACCACCTGCGGCAGGAACATCTTGCCCGAACCGAACAGGTCGCCGACCACATTCATGCCGGCCATCAGCGGCCCTTCGATGACGTGCAGCGGGCGCTCCGCCTTCTGGCGCGCCTCTTCCGTATCGGCCTCGATGAAATCGGTGATGCCGTTAACCAGCGCATGCTCCAGACGCTTCTCGACGGGAAGTTCGCGCCAGGAGAGATCCTGCACCTTGGTGTCCTTGGCGCCTGTGCCGCGGAAACGCTCAGCCACCTCGAGCAGACGCTCCGTCGCGTCGTCGCGGCGGTTCAGCACCACGTCCTCGCAGGCCTCGCGCAGTTCCGCATCGATATTGTCGTAAACCGCAAGCTGCCCGGCATTGACGATGCCCATATCCATGCCGACCTGAATGGCGTGGTAGAGGAACACGGCATGCATCGCCTCACGCACCGGCTCGTTGCCGCGGAAGGAGAAGGACAGGTTGGAAACACCGCCGGAAATATGCGTGAGCGGCATGGTTTCGCGGATGGTCTTGGTGGCCTCGATGAAATCAACGCCGTAATTATTGTGCTCTTCGATACCCGTCGCCACCGCAAAAACGTTCGGATCGAAGATGATGTCCTCAGGCGACAGGCCGGCCTTTTCGGTCAGCAGCTTGTAGGCGCGCGAGCAGATTTCCACCTTGCGCTGATAGGTGTCGGCCTGCCCGACCTCGTCAAAGGCCATGACGACGACCGCCGCACCGTAATTGTGAACGAGCCGCGCCTGCTGGAGAAACTTCTCCTCGCCTTCCTTCAGCGAAATCGAGTTGACGATGGGTTTGCCCTGAACGCATTTCAGGCCTGCTTCGATGATCTCGAACTTCGACGAGTCGATCATGACAGGCACGCGGGCGATGTCAGGCTCGGCGGCGATGAGGTTCAAAAACTCCACCATCGCCTTTTCGGAATCGATCAGGCCTTCATCCATGTTGATGTCGATGATCTGTGCACCGTTTTCCACCTGGTCACGGGCAACGGCGAGAGCCGCCGTGTAATCACCGGCGGTGATGAGCTTACGGAACTTGGCCGAGCCGGTGACGTTGGTGCGTTCGCCGACATTGACGAAGGGAATGTCCTTGGTCAGCACGAGGGGCTCAAGGCCGGAAAGCGACATGAAGGGCTTGTGCTCGGGAATCGGGCGCGGCTTGTAATCCTGGACCGCTTCGGCAATCGCCCGGATATGCTCGGGCGTCGAACCGCAGCAACCGCCGACAATGTTGACGAGACCGTCGCGCACGAAGCCTTCCACCTGCCGCGCCATCATCTCAGGCGTTTCGTCATACTGACCGAATTCGTTCGGCAGGCCGGCATTGGGATAGGCGCAGACGAAGGTATCGGCGACGTCAGACAGTTCCTGCAGATGCGGACGCATCGCATCCGCACCAAGCGCACAGTTCAGGCCGATGGTGAAGGGGTTGGCGTGACGCACCGAATTCCAGAACGCCGAAGGCGTCTGACCGGAAAGCGTGCGGCCGGAGAGGTCGGTAATCGTGCCTGAGATCATCACCGGCAGGCGGATGCCCTTGGCCTCGAAACGCTCCTCGCAGGCGAATATCGCCGCCTTGGCGTTCAGCGTATCGAAAATCGTCTCGATGAGGATGATATCGGCACCGCCGTCGATCAGGCCGTCGATCTGCTCGCCATAGGCAATGCGCAGATCGTCGAAGGTGACGGCGCGGTAACCGGGATTGTTCACGTCAGGCGAAATAGAGGCCGTGCGGTTGGTCGGGCCGATGGCGCCGGCCACGAAACGGCGGCGGCCGTCTTCCCGCTCGGCGCGCTGGGCGGCGCGGCGGACAATCTGCGCCCCTTCGCGGTTGAGATCGTAGACCGCATTTTCCATCTCGTAATCGGCCTGCGCGATGCGTGTGGACGAAAACGTGTTGGTCTCGAGAATATCCGCACCCGCCATGGCGTAGCGGTAGTGAATTTCTTCGATGGCGTCGGGCTGGGTCAGGATCAGAAGGTCGTTATTGCCCTTCTGGTGACAGGCGCAGCCGATGAAACGGTCGCCGCGAAAATGGTCTTCGTCAAAACCCAGACCCTGGATCTGCGTGCCCATGGCACCGTCGAGAATGAGGATGCGTTCGCTGGCAGCCTCGCGCAGCGCCTTGAAAATTTCCGCGCCGTCGCGCTTTGCCCCTTCAGGGCCAAACAGATCGTCAAACACGGGCACACTCCTCATTTCGATTTGCAAGATCGCAAGTCGTCAAGTCACATAAAGATATGTTTATGTCAATATATCTTCAAGGGACAGGCATGGCTTTGCGTCGTTGCGTCACGTTACGAAATATCGCTGACAGATGACAGGTTTATACGGCAAGGATATAAGCCGAAGCAGCAAACGCATGGAGGACGCAATGCCCGAAGACGATCACAACAGCCGCAACTGGAATACCCTGCCCTGGCACCGCCAGTGGCTGGTGAAACAGGCCGAGGGTCTTTTCGACTTCTTCCAGTATCGCGCCCTCAATCCCGCCGGCGGTTTCTTCGATCTCGACGCCAAGGGCGCGCCGCTGCAGGCAAACGATCCCGTGCGCGGCATCCATGCCTCCGCGCGCATGGTGCATTGCTTCTCCATCGGCCACCTGCTTGGCCGGCCGGGCTGCGGTGATATCGTCGATCACGGCATGACCTATCTCTGGAACAAGCACCGCGATGGCGAACATGGTGGTTATTTCTGGCAGGTGAACGATGCCGGCCCAGTGGACGCCACCAAGCAGGGTTATGGCCACGCCTTCGTGCTTCTGGCCGCCTCTTCCGCCAAGACCGTCGGCCACCCGCTGGCCGACCCGATGTTGGCTGATATTACCGAAGTGCTGGAAAGTCGTTTCTGGGAAGAAAAACATGGCGCCATCGCCGAGGAATTCAATCGCGACTGGTCGCCCATCGACAATTATCGCGGCCAGAACTCCAATATGCACCTCACCGAAGCGCTGATGGCCGCCTATGAGGTGACCGGCGACAATAACTATCTCAGCAAGGCCGAACGCATCGCCGATCTCGTCATCCGTCGCCGCGCCGGCGAGCTGGATTTCCGCGTGCCCGAGCATTTCGACGACAACTGGACGCTGGACAAGGACTATCGCGGCAACGAAATGTTCCGCCCCTCCGGCTCCACCCCCGGTCACTGGCTGGAATGGGCGCGCCTCATCCTGCAATTGTGGATACTGGGCGAACGCCGCCACGACTGGATGCCTGTCGCGGCCAAATCCCTCTTCGTGCAGTCCATGGCGCTGGGCTGGGACCGGGAAAAGGGCGGCTTCTTTTATACGCTGGACTGGAATGACAATCCCGACAAGCGGGCAAAGCTCTGGTGGCCCATGTCCGAGGCGGCGGGTGCGGCCCATTTCCTCAACGAGAACCTGCCGGCGGATGGCTTCTACGAAGACAGCTATCGTCGCATCTGGAGCACCATCGCCAACAACTTCATCGACCATGCCAATGGCGGCTGGCACGAGGAACTGACGGAAGATCTGGTTCCCGCCCACACGCTATTCCCAGGCAAGGGCGATATCTACCATGCGCTCCAGGCCTGCCTCATCCCGCTTTTCCCGGCGACGGGCAGCCTGACGAAGGTGATCAAGGAAAGCGGCGGGGATTATTAAGGCGCGCTGCGGCCAATAGCCCCTCTGCCGTCATGCTCGGGCTTGTCCCGAGCATCTGCGGCCTATGTATCGGACGCAAAGTGGTTAGATCCTCGGCACAGGGCCGAGGATGACGTCGAGCATAAAGCAACCCTCAAAACCCGATGGTTTCCTCGAAATCATCCCATGACTGGTACATTTCATAGCGCCCGATTCCGGGGATCGGCACATGCCCGTAATAGGGCGAAAGCTGAAACTCGGCTGCCGCCTCGCCCTTGCCGGCCACAGCAGCCACATAGATGGCGGAGGCAAGCCCGGTGCGGTTGGCGCCATGTTCACAGTGGATGAGAACAGGCTTTTCCGCATTGCGCAGCACGGCCGCCAGCGTTTCCGAATCCTCCACCGAGACCTTTTCGCTTGAACTCAGCGGATAATCGACAAGCCGGATGCCATTGTTTTTCGCCGCGCGGCTTTCGGCTTCATACCAGCCTTCACGCTTTTCATCGCGCAGGTTGATGATCGTCTTGATGCCATAGGCCTTGGCATAGGCCGCGATGTCCTTGCCGCTCGGCTGGGCCGAACGATAGAGTTCGCCGGGAATGACTTCGTGGAAATTTCCGGTCAGCTGGCCGATGCCCATATGCGCACCCGCCAGAACCGGCAGGGCGACAAGGCCAATGGCCGTTATTTTCAGAAACTTCAGAACAATACGCAAAACATCAACCCGCGACATCAATCGAATGAAGGGGGAAGTGGCATTGCAAATGGACGAAAACAAGTCAGCGACCATCCCGACCCGTTCCGGCGCGGACGATGGAAGTTGACCTTTCCGCCCGAAGCAACTGTGATGCAAGGGTTTTACGACGGCCGCTCACCGGAGCGAAAATTCTCAAAATACCGTGATCGCCGGAAGCAGTCGAACCGTTCAGTCGAATTCTGCGGATATGACGGTAACGCGCCATTCCAGACGTTGCGGCTCTACCCTTTCATTGTTGCGCAGCCGGAAGGAACGGCAGGCCGCGAACGTCTCCCCAGCCTCGATCCGTCTTTCGCTAACCTGATAGGGATCGAAGGTGACGGAGGCACGGAAGGCCGGTTCGAACCCTTCGAGCGTATAGGTCAGCCGCTGCACCGCGACATTGTTGTCATTGCGGAAGCTGAGGCGGATTGGCAATGCCGCATCCGGGCAGGCCACGTCGAAGCCGGCGGTCGCGACGATATGGTCGAGCCGCTGGTTGCCGCGCCGCCAGTCATAAATCACAAAGGCGGCGGTGGTCGTCCAGATCAGCAACAGGCAGATGACAACGGATTTGAGATGCCGCGGAAACGCAATGAGGGTGAGGAGAAGAATGGCGCTGAGAACGGCTCCGACAATCACGTCGTCCCTCCTCCGCTAAAATAATGCCTCATGTGAACTCATCCTCCCATGCCCTTTCCGCCCGCTACGATCCCCCTCACCGGGAGGTCGCAGCGGTGTACTCTCAGCCGCAGCTTATGCCGCTTCTGGCGCAGCGCAAAGCCCCGCCCCCGCCGTAGTCAACCACAACTCTATGGTCGCGTCCCCCGCTGTCAAGACAACCAAGCGTGACACCCGCCCACCGCCTTTCCGGACCTTTGACGAAACACCAAAGGGAACCAAACGCGGCTGAAGGCGTTCGCAGCATCAGAACAGCATGGCGGGGCGATAAAACGCCGCGAACCGGGGCAAGACGGCAGCAACGCCGGGAGGACATGAGCGCCTCTTGGAACCGCCGAACCCCGCCCCATATTAAAAGCAGCTAATCTATGCTATGGATGTCAGTCAGCTCAGGGAGAAAAACGATGAAAACGCTGATCGTAACGTCACTCCTGGCCCTGTCGGCCAGCACCGCAATGGCCGCGGATGCCGTCTACGAAACGCCAGCACCTCCGGTCGCGCAGGAAACCCTGCCGGTCTTCACCTGGTCTGGCCCCTATCTTGGTATTCAAGGCGGCGCGGGCTGGGCAAATGGCGATTTTTCGGCCGGCGGCCCGGTCGCCTCGGATAATTTCGATGGCGGCATTCTCGGCGCCTTCGTTGGTTACAATTACCAGTTCGACAATAATCTGGTGCTCGGCATCGAAGGTGATGTCGATTATAACTGGAACGACAATGACTATGCCGGCGTGCAGATCGGTACCGACTGGCAGGGTTCCGTTCGCGGCCGCGTCGGCTATGCCTTCGACCACGCCCTGCTCTATGCCACCGCTGGCTGGACCGCGACACGCGGCTTCATCGAAACGCCCGGAGCCGGCAAGGACAGCACCACGTTCAACGGCTATACCGTGGGCGCCGGTCTGGACTATGCCTTCACCGACAACGTGTTCGGCAGGCTGGAATATCGATACAACGACTATAGCGACAAGGACATCTTCGGTATCAACACCGATGTCGACCAGCACACGGTTAAAGTGGGTCTCGGCGTGAAGTTCTGATCGCGACCGAAGGATTTCGACAAGAAGCCCGGCCGTCCGCCGGGCTTTTTTATTGCGGAAAGCGTGCATCTTCCGCGATCCTGCAGTCGGAAATCAGGAAAATATGAACCGCTTGAAAATGAGATATTCACAGGCCGTTCACCCGTCCCGTGCCATCATCCGGGCATAATGAGCCTCTATCTCCCGAAGCAGGCTTATGGAGTAGCCCCCGATGAAAAAGATAATTCTTTCCACCATTGCCGCGCTGGTCGCCACCGGCAGCATTTTTGCATCCTATGGCACCGCTGCCGCGCAGGACTATCCCTATCGCCCGCGCTACGACCGGGGTTATGACCGTGGCGGCCCACCTCCGCCGCCCTACCGCGAACATCGCCGCCACAATGATGGCGCAGCGATTGCCGGCGGCCTCGCCGCAGGCGTCATCGGCGGCCTGATCGGCGGCGCCATCGCCAACGGCAACGGCGGCCCCCGCTACTACGAACCGCCACCGCCGCCCCCGCCGCGCTGCTGGTTCGAAGACCGCCGCGTTCCCAATTCTTATGATGGCGGCTGGCATACGGAGAGTATGCGGGTTTGTAACTGACCCGATAGCCGAAAATTTAATCTTGATGATCCGATCAGCCTAACCGGCTGGTCGGATTTTTGTTGGATGGAACAAAAAATCCAGAAGAGGGCAATGATCGATGAAATAGGGATCCGCTGCCTGGAATCTCGCTATTTTGTCTAAAATATGAGGAAAATGGTGGGCCCGGAGAGACTCGAACTCCCAACCAAGCGGTTATGAGCCGCCGGCTCTAACCATTGAGCTACAGGCCCTTTCGGAAAACCGATCCGAAACACCGGCTTCGCAATGGTTCGAATCCGGTGGTCACGCTCTAACGTAATTTTTTGAGCCCGACAAGCCATTGATGCTTTCCCAAAACAGCGCCGCCGTATTAGCTACACAATCTAAGGCAATACCCTTCAAAGGGACTCAATCAACGAGGAAACACCATGAAGACAAAAACGGCCCGCCTTTTCGCACTCACCGCAATGACCGCAGCTGCCATGATGCCGCTTGCCGCCCAGGTGTCTGCGCAGGAGGCTTCCCCGCGCGAAGCCACCATCAGTGTTTCCGGTGAAGGCCAGGCGGCCATTGCCCCTGATATGGCGATCCTGTCCTTCAGCGTCGTCAAGCAGGCGGAGACTGCGGCTGCGGCTCTTACCGAAAATTCCAAGGCGCTCGCCGACGTTCTGAAAGCGCTGAAAGAGGCCGCCATTGAAGACCGCGACCTGCAGACCAGCAATTTCTCCGTGCAGCCGCTCTACAAGCACTATGAACCCAAGGACGGCGTCTATGTTGCGCCCGAGATCACCGGCTATCAGGTATCCAACGGCCTGACCGTGCGGGTGCGCGACCTGAAGAAGCTCGGCACGATCCTCGATACCTCCGTCAAGCTCGGCATCAACCAGGGCGGCGACATCACCTTCACCAATGACAAGCCCGAAGCGACGGTGACCGAGGCCCGCAAGCAGGCCGTCGCCGATGCGCTGGCCAAGGCGAAGACGCTGACGGAAGCGGCGGGCGTGAAGCTTGGCCGTGTCATTCAGATCAGCGAAAACTCGCAGCGCCCGATGCCGGTACCGGCGGGCGTGATGCGTGCTTCGATGATGAAGGAAGCCGACAGCGTGCCGATCGCGTCGGGTGAGAACAGCTACAGCGTGGTGGTCAACGTCACCTTCGCTCTCGAGCAGTAAGATCGGCGGCGGGCGGCACTCCTGTGCCGCTCCTCCTCCATCCTGAATTCAGCCATTGGCATGATGCAAAACGAAATGCCCCTCGCCTGCCTTTCCGGACAAGCGAGGGGCATTTTTTAATCGTTCTGCCCGACGGGGATATCAGCAGATCGATAAGACTGGCCGCTGTTAGCGCCGGATCACCGGGCAACCGCGCTCATTGGCGAAAACGATACGATCACGGCCGCGACGGTCAAAGCCTGCCACCACGACCCGGCGCGGCGATACATCAACCACGCGGGCACGGCGAAGACCCATGCGGCTTGCCTTTTCTTCCGCAAGCGAAACCGAGCAGCCGCGGCGCGGGCGGTCCGGACGGCCCCAGCCGGGACGATGACCATAGCCGTCCTGAACCTGAACTCTGAACTGGACATCCGAGCCTGCGGAAGCCGCTGGCGCCGTAAAGGAAATTCCACCGAGGGCTATGAGGGTAGCCAGGCCGGCTTTTGCAAAGGTGCTGAACATGAACTTCACTCCGTTTGTTTCTTTGCCGACAGGGGAACATCCCCCGGCGATTGACGAGACCCTAGACCCGCCCGTCTGAATATCAGCAGAACCGAATGTTCAGCAGGCGTTCAGAGAGGTTAACGCGCAATACATCAATCCGGATCCAGACATCACGGCGAGATATGCAGCACGATTTCCCGCCGATGCGGCTGGTCGCGATGTTCGAAAAGATAAAGGCCCTGCCAGGTGCCGAGCACAAGCCTGCCGTCGCTGATCGGCACACCGATGGAAACCGTGGTCAGCGCCGATTTGATATGGGCGGGCATATCGTCGGGGCCTTCCAGCGTGTGGATGATCCATCGCATGGAAGGATCATCGGAAGGCGGCACGAGCCGGGAGAAAAACACCATGAGATCACGCCGCACATCGGGATCGGCATTTTCCTGAATAAGCAGCGAGCAGGATGTGTGCCTGACGAAGATTGTCAGCAGGCCTTCCTCCACCCCGGCATGATTGACGAATGCCCTGGCCTCGGATGTGAACTCGTAAAGGCCCTGTCCATGGGTGGGGACGATCATCTTCTTCTGCGGCACAATTTTTCCTTCAAATAACTTGGAACAAAATCGACGCTGCCAACGTTGCAACATGTCAAATTGTATCCGATGACATCACGGATACGACAATCGCATGACGGCGGCTCATAAAAGCACAACGGAAAACCGGCGTCACAGTTGCAAAAATCGGGGAAGGGTTGGCACTATCAGAATGGACTATTCAGGCTTTCCCATCTCACGACAACCAGATTATCTTCGGCACAGACAGACACAAGGTGCGAAAGACTGATTCATGGCACCCAGTGACTATCAAGTCGACCTGACCAATTGCGACCGCGAACCCATCCACATCCCAGGCTATATTCAACCGCATGGCTGTCTCATCGCCTGCGATAACGCCATGCGCATGGTGGTGCGGCATTCCGAAAACTGCCGCGAACTGCTGGGCATTGACGGCGATATCAATGGCAAAACCGCCGAGGACGTGCTCGGTAAAAAACTCGTCCACGATCTTCGCAATGCGCTGACCGTCACCGGCAGAACCACGCGTCCCGCCATGCTGCCGGCCATGGAAATGAGCGACGGCCGCAGCTTCGATATTTCGCTTCACCGCTACAAGTCCACCACGATCATCGAATTCGAGCCCTCCGGCAGCGAAACGCAGCCGCTCGGCACGGCGCGCAAGATGGTGGACCGCATCCGCGAGGCGGACAGCCTCGAAAGCCTGATTTCCAGAACGACGCGGCTGGTAAAGGCGACGCTCGGTTACGACCGGGTGATGATCTACCGTTTCGAGGAAGATGGCGCCGGCAAGGTCGTGTCGGAGGCGAAGCAGCCGGAACTGGAAAGCTTTCTCGGGCAATATTTCCCCGCCAGCGACATCCCGCAGCAGGCCCGTGCGCTCTATCTCAAGAACACGCTTCGCATTATCTCCGATGCCAGCGGCGCCCGCGTTCCCGTCCTGCCGGCCGTCGATGCATCCGGCGAGCCGCTCGATCTGTCCTTCGCGCATCTGCGCAGCGTCTCGCCCATCCATTGCGAATATCTCCGCAACATGGGTGTCGGCGCTTCCATGTCCATTTCGGTGATTGTCGACGGGGCTCTGTGGGGCCTCATCGCCTGTCATCACTATTCCCCGCGCGTGCTGACCATGCCGGTCCGGATCGCCGCGGAAATGTTCGGGGAATTTTTCTCCATGCATCTGCAGGTCCTGAAACAGAAGCGCAGGCTCGATACCGTCAACCACGCCCATGCCGCGCTCGACCGTTTCCTGCGGCTTGCCGCGCATCACGCCAATATTGAAGAACTGCTGATCGACAGTTTCCAGGATTTTGCCGATCTGATGCCGTGTGACGGCGTTGGCCTGTGGGTGGGAAACAACTGGCACTGCCATGGCGCAACGCCGCCGCATGACGCCATTCCAAGGCTGGCGCGTTTCGTCGCCTCGGCTTCCGAAGGCAAGGTCTGGGCGACCCATGCGCTGTCACAGGCCATACCGGAAGCGGAAATCTACGCCGGCACCGCGGCCGGAATGCTCGCCATTCCGCTCTCGCAGGTAAAGAACGACTATCTCCTGTTTTTCCGCAAGGAGATCGTGCAGAACCTGAACTGGGCCGGCAATCCGGAAAAATCCTATGAGACCGGCCCGATGGGGGATCGTCTCACGCCGCGCAAAAGCTTTGCGATCTGGAAAGAGACGGTGCGTCTGCAGGCGCAACCCTGGTCGGAAGCCGATCGTGAAATCGCCGAAGCCGCCAGAATTGCGCTGGTCGAGGTTGCATTCCATCACAGCGAGCTGATGGCTGGCGAAAGGGAACGCGCCGAAGTACGCCAGCGCATGCTGAACGAGGAACTCAACCACCGCGTCAAGAATGTTCTCGCCATCATCAAATCGCTGGTCGGCAATCCCTCGCAGGAGGGCAAGACCCTGCAGGAATATGTCACCGCGCTGAAGGGCCGCATTCAGGCATTGTCCTTTGCTCATGACCAGATCATCCGCGGTGAAGGCGGCGGCGCGCTTCGCGATCTTCTGGACGCCGAATTGTCGCCCCATCGCTCGCCGGAAACGACGGTGAAACTGGAGGGGCCTCAGGTCACGCTCGATTCACGCGCTTTCTCCGTGATGGCGCTGGTTCTGCATGAACTGGCGACGAATGCCGCCAAATACGGCGCGCTTTCGCAAAATGGCGGGCAATTGCATGTGCGCTGGCAGATCAGCGAAAACCGCGATTGCGAGATTGGGTGGCGCGAAATCCTGCCCACCAAACTGCCTACCCCGTCGCGCGCCGGTTTCGGCACGGCGCTCATCAGCCGCAGCATCCCCTACGATCTCGGCGGGCGCAGCACGATGCGCTATTTGCCTGATGGGCTGGAGGCGGAAATTTTCCTGCCCTCCCGTCACGTCTCATCGGCGACGGTTGCCTCCAGCTCGCAAACCGAGGATGAAACCGCACCGCAGCCCAGACGCTATAACCGGGAGGAGCCGTTGAAAGTATTACTCGTCGAAGATCAGATGCTGATCGCCATGGATGTCGAGAACATGCTGGAGGATAACGGCATCAAGACTATCGAAACGGCAACCTCGTCGGCAATGGCGATTGAAAAGCTGAAGAGCTATGTGCCTGACGTGGCCATTCTCGACATCAATCTCGGCTCAGACACCTCGATCCCGGTCGCGAGAGAACTTCACCGCCGCGGCGTCCCGTTCCTCTTCGCCACCGGCTATGCGGATGGCAGCATGGTGCCGGATGAATTCGGCAATGTGCCGGTTATCCGCAAGCCCTATGATGAGGATGCGCTGATGGCGGGCATTGGGCTACTGGTGGGTGATACGGAGCGGGTGTGAGGTAGCTCTCTAAGCACGCACCCCTTGCAGCCACATGGAGTACGACACGATGCTTCCCGGCTGGTGTATAGGGAGGCCGTTTTGCAGCGCACTTCCCTCCCTCATCTCTGTGCTTGTCACAGAGATCCAGCCAGCCCAAGTCCTTGGGCTGAAAGGACGTTCTTCGCCGCGCGGACGCGCGCCGGCTGGATTCCTGTGACAAGCGCAGGAATGAGGGAGAAGGGATGGAATCGACGAATGGAACATTTGTTTCACTTACCCTCGCGAGGGACAAATGGTCTGCTACCGCCCCGTGAAACCTCGTTTCTTTGCTTCAGCCGCCGTAATGACATCACCTATTTTAAATCTGAAGGCCGTCACCGCGTAATTCTCGACATCCACCTCACATTGAAACGTGACATCGCGCCAGACGTCGCCGACGTTGAATGCACCTCCGGTAGCGTCAAGTAGATTGCCGGATATGCGTCCACCGGTGTCGGAAAAGCCGTACATGCCTCGGGTGGCCGTATAAACCTCTCTTATTTGGGCCAATGCTTCCGCCTGACAAAGTTGCACGATGCGACGACGGGGCGGTAGATCGCCAAAAATCTGCCGTCGCTGCGCTGGAGTTAACACAGCAGACGACAATAAGCTTTTGGCCGCCGGAAGTTTCGCGGGCTTCTCTTCCGCCACCTCCGCAGGCTTTTCCTCAACCGGCTTTGCCTGCGGCACTGGCGGCTGATCCGGCTGCGATTCTTCCTTGATAGGTGAAACCGCGATTTCCCCCTGCGCGGCGGAAGCCTGAAGATCGCGGTTGGCGGCGGGCGGCGCGGGCTTTTCCTCGGCCGCCTTTTCAGGCTGGCTTGCGGGCTCCTCGGAAGGCTCGGTCTTTTCCGCTTCTTCCGCCTTTCCCGGCTTGTCCTCGCGATCCGCCTGCATTTCCTCAGGCCTCATGGCGATGGCCGGCAACGTCGCCTGCGGCTGCGGCAAAGGTTTTGCCTCTTCCGCCGGTGGGGCCGGCGGTGGTGGCGGCGGTTGCGGCTTTTCCTCTTTCGCCTTCTCTTCACCCGGTGGCGGCGCCTCTTCCGCCTTTTTCTCCTCGGGCGGCGGCACCAGATCGACGCTGATGCTCTCCGGCTCCTGCGGTTCGACTATCCGCTCGGGCAGTTCGAAAAGGAAGATCGCAACAACGGCAAGATGCAGGAGAACGGAGACGGGCACAGCCCATCCCTTCCACCGCCATCTGCCTGCCGAAACCTGTTGCATCTCATCGAACCAAATCGAACCGGAGCATTTCCAATAAAAGCGGAATGCCTGTTTTCACACATAAGGCTTGTCGCAGAGTTCGCCAGTGCGGGAAACAAAAAACCCGGCCAGAGGTGACTGACCGGGTTCAATTTTAAAGGAAGCAAAAGCTTAGCTGTCGAGGAAGCTGCGGAGCTTTCTGGAGCGGCTCGGATGCTTCAGCTTGCGCAGCGCCTTCGCTTCGATCTGACGGATACGTTCGCGGGTAACCGAGAACTGCTGGCCGACTTCTTCCAGCGTATGGTCGGTGTTCATGCCAATGCCGAAGCGCATGCGCAGAACACGTTCTTCACGCGGCGTCAGCGAGGCCAATACGCGGGTCGTCGTTTCGCGCAGGTTCGCCTGAATGGCGGCGTCGATCGGCAGCAGCGCATTCTTGTCCTCGATGAAGTCACCGAGATGCGAATCCTCTTCGTCACCCACGGGGGTTTCGAGCGAAATCGGCTCCTTGGCGATCTTGAGAACCTTGCGCACCTTCTCAAGCGGCATGGCAAGCTTCTCGGCCAGTTCTTCCGGGGTCGGCTCGCGGCCGATCTCGTGCAGCATCTGGCGCGAGGTACGAACGATCTTGTTGATCGTCTCGATCATGTGCACCGGAATACGGATCGTGCGCGCCTGGTCGGCGATGGAGCGGGTGATCGCCTGCCTGATCCACCATGTCGCATAGGTCGAGAACTTGTAACCGCGGCGATATTCGAATTTGTCGACCGCCTTCATCAGGCCGATATTGCCTTCCTGAATGAGATCGAGGAACTGAAGACCACGGTTAGTGTATTTCTTCGCAATCGAGATCACGAGACGCAGGTTGGCCTCGACCATCTCCTTCTTGGCGATACGCGCTTCGCGCTCACCCTTCTGCACCATCGAAACGATGCGGCGGAATTCGGCGATGGAAATGCCGGTTTCCGTGGAGAGGTTCTGGATTTCCTGGCGGATTTCCCGGATCGTGTTGCTTTCCTCGCGCGCGAATTCCTTCCAGCCGCGGGCGGCCAGATTGGCGATCGACTTCATCCAGTTCGGATCAAGTTCCGCACCGTGATACTGCTCGAGGAAGCTGTCGCGCTTGACGCCGTAGGATTCGGCAAGGCGCAGCAGACGGCCTTCGTTCTGCATCAGGCGCTTGGAAATGTCGTAGAGCTGCTCGACAAGGCTGTCGATACGGTTCTGGTTCAGCGACAGCGACTTGACGGCCGTGATCAGCTGATCCTTCAGTTCCTTGTAACGACGCTCCTGGCCGGAAGACAGGGTGCCGGTGCAGGCAAGACGCGCCTCGACCTGCTGGTCCTGAAGCTTGCGCAGCTTCTTGTAGGTGTCAGCGATAGTGTCGAGCGTTTCCATGACCTGCGGACGCAGTTCGGCTTCCATCGCGGCAAGCGAAAGATTGGACTCGTCGTCGTCCTCTTCTTCCTCTTCCGGCGGAAGGCCATCGCCACCCACATCAGTCACATCCTCGTCACCGGTCGGCGCACGCAGCTTGCGGGTCTTTTCCTTCTCTTCGGCAGCCTTGCGGTCAGCCTCGATCTTTTCCGGGCTCTGGAACTGCGGAGCCGCCTTGGCTTCCGGACCGGAATAGGTCGTTTCGAGATCGATGATCTCGCGCAGCAGCGTAGTGCCTTCGTTGAGTTCGTCGCGCCAGATGATCAGCGCCTGGAACGTCAACGGGCTTTCGCAAAGGCCCGAAATCATCGTTTCGCGGCCGGCCTCAATACGCTTGGCGATGGCGATTTCGCCCTCGCGCGACAGAAGCTCGACGGAACCCATTTCGCGCAGATACATGCGCACCGGGTCATCGGTACGGTCGGTCGGTTCTTTCTTCTTTGCGGTCGCAAGCGCGGTGCCGCCGGAGGGGGCGAGTTCGCCACCTTCGGACTCTTCGCCGTCGGAATCGCTGTCGTCGTCGCTCGCGGTTGCTTCCTCGGCATCCTCGTCCTCGATGACATTGATGCCCATGTCGGACAGCATCGCCATCGTGTCTTCGATCTGCTCGGAAGTCACCTCTTCGGACGGCAGGACGGAATTCAGCTCGTCCATCGTCACATAGCCGCGCTTCTTGGCGGCCTTGATCATTTTCTTGACCGCGTCATCCGAAAGGTCGAGAAGCGGGCCGTCCGTCGCACCGTCGCGTTCGTTTTCTGCTTCTTCGTTTTCTTTGACTTTGGTTGCCATCTATCTCGTCGCTTTCCCTGACGCTAACACCTGTTCCGCCGCATCGCCGTCCGCCCCTTGAGCATCCAGCGGTTTGCCGCGAATCACTGTCAGACACCTAACGGAGTGATCTTTAATTGCCGATTAACCACGGCAGCCTCAGGCAGAACGCAAAGACAGTGCACCCGGAAATGCTTGCTCATGCAATTTCTATCCGCCAAGGCTCATTCCACCTTACTTTTCCTGAAATGGTGATTCCCGCTATTTCCCGCCCCGTCAAGCCTTTGCGGGCGAGACAGACACGGAAATTCTTAAAAAGAGCCGCATTTTGCGGGTTATCACCAAACTATCCCCTATTTAGGACGCTTGCCGCAAAAGGCAACCCCAAACACCTTTCAATTCTGCCGACCATCATCAGCCATGGCCAACAGCCGGCCCCTTCACCCGGCCGGACATGACCCCGAAACCATCGATGATCGCTTCCTGGTTTTCCATGCGGCCGATTTCCAGCTGGACCTCGGCCAGAGCGCGCACCAGAAGTGTGCCGCGCTCATCATCCGTCGCTTCGGCTATTTCCCGCTCCAGCTCGCGTTTCTGCCAGAGCAGGGATTTTGTCCGTTTGTGGAGGGAAAGCGCCTGCACGTAACCTTCACGCGCATCCTCCATCGCCGCCTGTTCAGTCGCGGTCCACAGGCGGGCATTGCGTACCTGCTGGTCCATGGCTTTCAAAAGCACCTCGAACTCGTGCTGCGACAGCCGCTCGATCAGCCCTGCTCGCGAAATCTCCGCAGCACTTTCCGCCGCATAGGTCAGCACCGTCGACCACAGGCGCTGCAGATCGCGGTTCTCGTAATCGATAGCGGCGATCTCGTCATATTCCTCGAGCAGCAGTTCGGGATGGTTGACGATGGTGATGGCGAGAACGCTTTCCCGGAGCGAAGGCTTGGTCTGATAGCCCCTGACAAGGCCCGATTGCGCCAGGCGATCGGAAATGCTGCTGGTTGGTGCTGCCATCGCCCCGCCACGCCCTGGCGCATTGCGCTGGAAGCCACGTCCCGCGGGCTGCGCGCCATTGCGGCGGAAATTGCCGTTCTGTGTCCCGCCCTGCTGAAAACGTGGCTGGAAAAAGCCATTCAGCCTGTCACGCATATCCTGCTGGTAAAACCGCCGCACGGCCTCGTCGCCGATCACGGCAACAATCTGCCGCAGCCGGCTTTCGAGCTGGGCGCGTTTTTCCGGCGTATCAAAGGTGACGCCTGACGTCTCGCGGCTCCAGATCATCGCCGCAAGCGGCTTGGCTTCGGACAATACCCGGTCAAACGGCGCGCGCCCCTCCAGCCGCACGAGATCGTCCGGATCCTTGCCATCGGGCAGCAGCGCAAAGCTGACCGACCGATCCGGCTTGATATGCGGCAAAGCGAGATCGGCGGCACGGTTGGCGGCGCGAATGCCGGCACCGTCACCATCAAAGCAGAGGATCGGCTGCGGCGACATTTTCCAGAGGAGATCGAGCTGGCTTTCCGTCAGCGCCGTGCCGAGCGGCGCGACGGCATTTTCGACACCCGCCTGATAAAGCGCGATGACGTCCATATAACCTTCGACGGCAATGACAGAACCGCCTGCCGCCTGCGACGCACGCCGGGCGCGGGCAAAATTGTAGAGAACATTGCCCTTGTGAAAGAGCTCAGTCTCGTTGGAGTTCAGATATTTCGCCACCGCATCCGAAGCCATCGCGCGACCGCCAAAGGCGATCACCTTTTCCCGCGAGGACAGGATCGGGAACATGATGCGATCGCGAAACCGGTCATAGGAGACCGGTACGTTCTCATGCACCACCAGCCCGCAGGCCTCCATCTGTTCCTTCGACACGCCCTTGCTTGCCAGATGCTCTTTCAGCGCATTACGGCTATCCGGCGCATAACCGAGCCGAAAGGTCTCGATGGTGCGCCCGGTCAACCCGCGATCGCGCAGGTAAGCCCGCGCCCGCGCGCCAAGCGCCGTCTGCAGCTGGTCCTGAAAGAACAGGGTCGCCATTTCCATGACGTCCTGAAGAGAGGTCCGCTCGCGCTCGCGCTTTTCCGCCTGCGGATCGGGCTGCGGCATGGAAATGCCGGCCATATCGGCGATCTGCTGCACGGCCTCCGGAAAACTCAGACCCTCAAGCTCCGTCAGAAAACGGAAATGGTCGCCCGAAACACCGCAGCCAAAGCAATGGTAGCGGCCCTTACGGTCCTCGCAGTGAAAGCTCGGGCTTTTCTCGCCATGGAACGGGCAGCAGGCCCAATAATCCCCACGCGACGTGTTGGTCTTCTTCTTGTCCCAGGACACACGTCGGCCGATCACATCGGAGATGTGCACGCGGTCGCGTATCTCATCGAGGAAAGAATTGGAAAAACGCATGGGTTACCTGTTCGAGGCCAGTCTTTCATATAAGCGCATAAGAGCCGCAATACAAAATGGAGAGATAAACAATACCCACTATTCACAGGCGGAATTGACATCGGTGTATATACAGAAGAATATACGAGTGTATATACATACTCGGTGCATGAGTGCCTATGAACTGACATCAGTTGTAGGCAGCGCATGGAAATCGTGATGAAGGATTTCATCTCCTTTGAATGGGATGAAAACAAGCGGTTGATCAATATCGAGAAACACGGGATCGACTTTCTGAGAGCGGCAAAAGTTCTGTCGATGCCCCATCTGGAAAAGAGATCTGACCAAAACGGAGAGAGCCGGGTTCTGGCCATATGTCCGGAAACGGACACATTGATCGCAATTGTGTATACGATGCGTGGAGACGTGTGCCGGATCATATCGGCAAGAGCGGCGAGACAAAATGAGCGAAGAACGTACCGTCAGCTATTCCCTGGATGAAATCCAAAAGAAGATTGCCAAGGGCGACGACCGAACGGACTGGAAACGCGTCGATGCCCTGACCGACGAGGATATCGACCGCGCCACGCGCGACGATCCAGATTGGGCCGGCTTTGAGGATATCGACTGGTCGAAGGCCGAAGTGGTTTTCCCTACTCCCAAACAGTCAATTTCCATTCGCGTCGATCAGGATGTCGTGGATTTCTTCAAGGCCACCGGGAAAGGTTATCAGACCCGCATGAATGCCGTCCTGCGCCACTATGTGCATGAGCAGAAAAAGCGGCAGGGCTAAGCGTGGTAACGCCCTTTGCGCCTGCTTCGGGCAAATTTGTGGCGCTGCAACATCACCAAAAATTATGTTTTTGTAATTTGAGTGCCACGCAGCGGCGATGTAAAAACATCAGCGAAGGCAGCAATTGACCTCCGTATAATCTGCCGACGCCCGCAGGCACGTCCCCCGAAAAAAGCCTGCGCTTGAGAGCATTCTGATCCGCCGGAATGCGTTTCGTCGACAGAAAAAAGGCAGGGCAGTTCACATCTGCCCTGCCTTTACTTTTTCGGAGCACCGAAAATTACTTTAGCAAATCCTTCACAACACCGGAGGCCTTCGCGAAGTCGATCTGGCCCGGATAACGCTCTTTCAGCGCATTCATGCACTTGCCCATGTCGCGCAGGCCGGAAGCGCCGGTCTCCGTGATGACGGCCTGGCAGAGTTCGCGCACCTTCTCGGCCGGGATTTCTTCCGGCATGAATTCCTTGATGATGACGATTTCCTCGCGCTCCTGAGCGGCAAGCTCGGGACGGCCGGCACCTTCGTAGATGGTGGCGGATTCTTCCCGCTGCTTTACCATCTTGGTCAGGATCTGCATGATATCTTCATCGCTGACGGGGTCCTTGCCCACGCCGCGATTGGCGATATCGCGATCCTTGATGGCCGTCTGGATGAGACGCACGGTCGATGTACGTCGGGCGTCACGAGCCTTCAGCGCATCTTTCAAAGTATTAGCGAACACGTCGCGCAGCATTTTTCTTCTCCTTGGGAAAGCCCGTTCCACAGCTTCCTGATCGGCAAACTTTCCGCCTTATTTTTCGCAACGACATAAACGAGCAAACACGCTCAAGCAAATCAATTGCATAAGCCCTTGAATCTACGACAGCTTAAATCCGCGTAAATCTTGGACCTGCGGTTGACCGCTTGGGCTGCTTTCGTTATTTTCCGGCACCTGCACGAGATTTTAACGAAGGGTCGGAACGCGAGCTTTATCGCGCGCCCCTTTATGTCACGAAGCCTGCGACAAAAATGGCCCCTTACCCCCTGCCTTTCAAGAGGCGGGGTGCGAAGCGGCAGAAACGGAACGAGATGACCGAGACAGCGCCCTGGACTACCCGCAAACCGACCGCAATGCTTGTTCTTGCCGATGGCACAGTGATCGAGGGAACAGGCATCGGCGCAACCGGCAAGGTTCAGGCCGAAGTCTGCTTCAACACGGCGCTCACGGGTTACGAGGAAATCCTCACCGACCCTTCCTATCTCGGCCAGATCGTCACCTTCACCTTCCCGCATATCGGCAATGTCGGCACCAATGAGGAAGACATTGAAGACCTGACGCCTGCCGCCCGCCGCGGCGCTGTCGGCGTCATCTTCAAGGCCGACATCACCGATCCCTCGAACTTCCGCGCCGCCAAGCATCTGGATGCCTGGCTGAAGGCCCGCGGCGTCATCGGCCTTTGCGGCATCGACACGCGCGCGCTGACGGCATGGATTCGCGAAAACGGCGCGCCGAACGCGGTCATCGCCCATGACCCGAACGGTGTCTTCGACATCGAAGCGCTGAAGGCGGAAGCCAAGGCGTGGAGCGGCCTCGTTGGTCTCGATCTCGCCATCGAAGCGACCTCCGGCCAGTCCTCCACCTGGACTGAAACCCCCTGGGTCTGGAACAAGGGTTACGGCACGCTCGGTGAAGCCGATGCCAAGTATCACGTCGTCTGCGTCGATTTCGGCGTCAAGCGCAACATCCTGCGCCTCTTTGCCGGTTTGGATTGCAAAGTCACCGTCGTTCCAGCCCAGACTTCGGCCGAAGACATCCTGGCGCTGAAGCCGGATGGCGTGTTCCTGTCCAACGGCCCGGGAGACCCGGCCGCGACGGGCGAATATGCCGTGCCTGTTATCCAGAACCTCATCAAAAGCGATCTGCCGATCTTCGGCATCTGCCTTGGTCACCAGATGCTCGGCCTCGCCGTCGGCGCCAAGACCGAAAAGATGCATCAGGGCCACCACGGCGCGAACCATCCGGTCAAGGACTTCACGACAGGCAAGGTGGAAATCGTCTCCATGAACCACGGTTTTGCGGTCGATACCAAGTCGCTGCCCGAAGGCGTCGAAGAGACCCATATCTCGCTGTTCGACGGCACCAATTGCGGCCTGCGCATCGTCGGCAAGCCGGTCTTCTCCGTCCAGCACCATCCGGAAGCATCGCCCGGCCCGCAGGACAGCCATTACCTCTTCCGCCGCTTCGTCAACCTGCTGCGCGAGAACAAGGGTGAGGCAGCGCTCGCCGAGCGCTGATTACCTCCGGAGATCAGGAAAGATTATGCGGCCCGCTTTTCAGCGGGCCGTTTGCATTTCACGCTTCACCAGAAGCACGAAGCGAATGGTGAGCAGAACAGCCGCCGTTGAAAGGCCGATCACGAAACCGAACCAGACGCCGCGTCCGCCAAAGCCGAGCGGAAAAGCCATGATCCAGGCAAGCGCCAACCCGATCGGCCAATAGGAAATCAGCGCCAGCATCGCCGGAATGCGCGCATCCTTCAATCCGCGCAGCAGACCTGCCGTCACAGCCTGAATGCCGTCGACCAGCTGGAAGATACCGGCGATCACCACGAGGCTGCTGGCATAGGCAAGCACTTCCGCCGCCTCGGGCAATTTCGCATCCAGGAACCACTTCGCCAGAAATTCCGGCACGGCCGCAAACAGGATGCCACCGCAAATCGCAATACCGCAGGCGATCGCATAAATCATGATGGCGGCGCGGATGAGATTCTTGAAATCGCCCTGACCGCGGGCGATGCCCACCCGCACGGTCGCCGCCTGCGACAGGCCGAGCGGTATCATGAAGGCGATGGAAGCAAGCTGCAGGGCAATGCCATGCGCCGCAAGCTGCACGGTACCGATTTGCCCCATCAGGATCGAGGCGGCGGCAAACAGCGTCACTTCGGCGAGAATGGTGATGCTGATCGGCAGGCCAAGCCGCAGCACTTCGAAGAGCGCATGCCAGTCCGGCCGCCAGAAGCGCACGAACAGCTCGTATTTCTTCGTCTCCTCGCGCGTCTGCACATAGGCGACGATGAAAATGAAGCTGAAGGCATTGACGATGACGGCAACGACGGCCGCGCCGTTCATGCCCATCACCGGTAATCCGAAATGGCCGAATACCAGCATATAGGCCAGCACGCCGTTCATCACGAGCATGATGATGGTGACATAAAGAATGATGCCCGCACGCCCGATGGCGCTGACGAGACTGCGCAGCACGTAAAACAACAGCGCCGGCAGGAGGCCGAACTTGGCGATGGCAAGATAATGCCCGGTCAGCGCCGCAACATTGGGGTTCTGCCCGAGCGAAACGAGAATGCGCTCCGCATTAAAGAAGATCGGCAGGGCAAGCAGCCAGTAGGCGATGGCCACCCACATGCCCATGCGAAGCGAGCGACGGGCCGCCGTCGCATCACCCTGCCCGTAGGCCTGCGCCACCATCGGCACCACGGCGACGGAAAAACCAGAGCCGAAAATGAAGACGACAAAGAAGAACTGCCCGGCCAGCACCATGGCCGCCAGTTTTTCGGCGCCAAGCTGGCCGACGATGATCATGTCAGTGGTGTGGATGCCAAGCTGCGCGAGCTGAGCGCCGATGAGCGGAATTCCCAGCACAAGCGTAGCCTTGAAATGCGAAAACCACGACCCCGATCCGGACGGAACGGTTCCTGCAACAACCGACGAAGACATTGTAATTCACCTGAACCTTGGCCGTTGCCCGCGAATTGCGCAACGGCAGCATGGTGATGAATAAAATATTCCCTTCCTGCACGCAACCTTTGCAGATCGATGATCAAAATTTACGCAAAACGGCAATCTGGCGCGCCGCGGCCGAGCCCGACTGACATAAGACAAATTTAGCTGAATTTTACCATTTCGCTTTACTTATTAGAATATCGCGTAGTTCTTCTAAACCACAAGCTGCATGACGCAGAATATTCCCGCCTTTGAGGCATGTCTTTCCCACCATTTTCCAAGATGAGCCGAACGGGTTCACCCGGTTTCAAGGACGTGTAGCTTGCCCAAAAAAACCAATCTCATGACGCGCATTCTCGTTGCTGCGTCGTCACTTGTCGTCGCCGCCTTTGCCGGTTTCTCTTTCTACATCGACAGTCTTCAGCACCGGGTCACGACGGAAGCGGTGGCGGAGAATATCGATTCTTCCGGCAAGCAGGCCGCGCAAAGCATCGCCAACTGGCTGAATGGCCGCATCATGCTGACCGAAACGGTGGCAAAGACGCTCGCCAAGCTGCCTGATGACGAGGCCAAGCTGCGGTTTCTGGAAAACGACGTTCTCACCGCCCAGTTCATGTCGACCTATTTCGGCAATGCCGACACCGGCAGCTTCACCACCTTCCCGAAAACACCACTGCCTGAGGGTTATGATCCTCGCAAACGCCCGTGGTATCTGGATGCGGTGAAAGCCGGTAAGACCGTCCTGACCGAACCCTATAATGATGCATCGACCGGCGGCCTCATCATCACCGCCGCCATTCCCGTTTCCATCGATGGCAAGCTTGCCGGCGTGACGGGCAGTGACTTCTCGCTGGATTCGCTGGTGAAGATGATCAAGTCGGTGGATGCCGGCACGGATGGATACGCTTTCCTCGTCAGCAAGGATGGCAAGATCCTCATCCATCCCGATCCGAAATTCGTCGACAAGCCGCTGGCCGACCTCTTCAAGGTCGACACACCGGCTATTTCCTCCGCCATTTACCAGACCGAGATCGACGGCAAGGGCAAGATCACCAGCTTCATTCCGGTCGCCGGCCTGCCCTCGGTTGACTGGTATCTCGGTTTCGTCGTCGATTCCGATGTTGCCTACAGCGCAATCGGCCAGTTCCGGTTGGCGGCAACCATCGCCACGATCCTCGCAGCCACGATCATGATCGGACTTCTCGCAACCGTCCTTTCACGCTTCATCGTCCGCCCCGTCACGCAGATGACCTCGGCCATGGAAGGCCTTGCAGCCGGCAATCTCGATGTCGTCATTCCCGGTCAGGAACGCACCGACCAGATCGGCTCGATGGCGGCGGCGGTTGCCGTGTTCCGGTCGAACGCCATGGAACGTCTGCGCCTCGAAGGCGATGCCGAGCAGAACCGCACGCTTTCCGAACAGGAACGTAGCGACCGCGAGAGACTGGCGGCAAAAGACGCGGCGGACATCCAGTTCGCGGTCGATTCGCTTGCCAAGGGACTGGCTCATCTTTCGAACGGCGATCTCAACTATCGCATCGACACGCCCTTCGTGACCCGCATCGACCGCCTGCGCGACGATTTTAACAATTCCGTCGCCAAGCTGAACGCAGCGCTCAGCACCGTCGGCCAGAATGCCCGCGCCATCGATGCCGGCGCGGGAGAAATTCGCCAGTCGGCGGATGATCTCGCACGGCGCACCGAACAGCAGGCAGCCTCCGTGGAAGAAACGGCGGCGGCGCTTGAGGAAATCACCACGACGGTGAAGGATTCCGCCCGCCGTGCGGAAGAAGTCGGCCGTCTGGTCGATCGCGCCCGCAACAATGCCGAACAGTCAGGCGTCATCGTGGAAGATGCCGTGCGCGCCATGGAAGGCATTGAAAAGTCATCATCGGAGATCAGCAACATCATCGGTGTGATCGACGAGATCGCCTTCCAGACCAACCTGCTGGCGCTGAATGCCGGTGTGGAAGCCGCCCGCGCCGGTGAGGCGGGCAAGGGCTTCGCCGTCGTCGCACAGGAGGTGCGCGAGCTCGCCCAGCGCTCCGCCAATGCGGCCAAGGAAATCAAGACGCTGATCAACGCCTCGACATCGCAGGTACAGTCCGGCGTCGATCTCGTCGGCAATGCCGGCAAGGCGCTGGAAACCATCGTCCGCGAAGTGCAGGAGATCAACCGTCATATCGACGCCATCGTGACCTCGTCGCGCGAGCAGTCGACCGGGCTTCAGGAAATCAACACCGCCATCAACACCATCGATCAGGGCACGCAGCAGAATGCCGCGATGGTCGAGGAACAGACGGCGGCAAGTCATGGGCTGGCGTCCGAAGCGGCGGCGCTTAACGATCTGCTCGCACAGTTCCAGCTCGCCACGGCCACGCGGCGGCAGGCGGAATATGGGCGTGCTGCTTAAGGAACCGCCTGATCGTTTGGCGGAGGCAAAGCATACAAACGCCGTCACCCCGGACTTGATCCGGGGTCCAGCGCGATCAAGTCCTTGATCGCGAAAGACTCATTCCCCACGGCGCAGACGCGCCGTGGCTGGATGCCGGATCGTCCTCGGGCTTGTTCCGGGGACCGGCATGACGGAGGAGAGGTTTCAACCTCTTTCATGGCCGGAGCGATCCGGCCATTTTTATTTGCCGCGCGAACGATACCCGGTTCTCTCTACCGGCCCGATCCGCTAGAGCTTGATCGATCATGATTTGCGGAGGGATCTATGCTGGATTTGATTTGGCGCGGCATTGCCATGGGCATTGGCGGTACCGTGTTTATGGATATATGGGCAATCATACTGCACCGGTTTTTTGGCCAGTCCGCCCCCAACTGGGCGCCGGTCGGCCGCTGGTTCTGGCATGTGCCGAAGGGCAGGATATTTCACGACAGCATCGCCACGGCGGCACCTTACGAGCATGAGCTCGCGCTCGGCTGGATTTCGCATTACGCCGTCGGCATTCTCTACGGCATCATTCTTGCGCTGGTGGTCCCGGCCGCGTGGTTTGCAAACCCGTCCTTCATTGAGCCGTGGATCATCGGCATCATAACGGTGGGCGCGGGCTGGTTCCTGCTGCAGCCGGGTCTCGGCATTGGCTGGGCCGCATCGAAAACGCCGAACCCCACGAAGGTTCGCGTCCTCAACCTCGTGGCCCATACCATCTTCGCCCTCGGCATGTATGCCGTAGCGCTTTTGATGCGTTGAATGAAAAGGGGGGGCTGAAAAGCCCCCTCTCCTTAAATATTCGCCGAGAACGTATCGCAATCCTCGACACGGCCGCTCTGGAAACCGCGCTTGAACCATTCCGCGCGCTGTGCCGAGGTGCCGTGGTTGAAGCTGTCAGGCACAACATAGCCTTGAGTCTGCTTCTGCAGCGTATCGTCGCCAATCTGGTGGGCGGCATTAAGCGCTTCCTCGAGGTCGCCGGTTTCGAGAATGCCCTTCTGTTCGGTAAACTTGCCCCAGATGCCGGCATAACAATCAGCCTGAAGCTCGACTCGCACCGACATCTTGTTCGCGTCCACCTGGCTCATGGACTGGCGGCGGCGGTTGAATTCCGGCAGAACGCCGGTCAGGTTCTGGATGTGGTGGCCCACCTCATGCGCAATCACGTAAGCCTGTGCGAAATCGCCGGCCGCACCGAAACGCTTGTCCAGTTCATTGAAGAAACTGGTGTCGAGATAGACCTTGCGGTCACCCGGGCAATAGAACGGGCCGCTGGCGGCAGAGGCATAACCACAGGCAGAAGACACCTGCCCGGAGAACAGAACCAGCGTCGGTTTCTGATAGGTCTCCCCGGCGGACTGGAAGATGCCGCTCCAGGTATCTTCCGTCTCAGCCAGCACGGTGCGCACGAAAGCCGTCGTCTCGTCCGACGATTCGCCCTGCGGGCGTGTGCCGGATTGCTGGGTGCCGGATTGTTGCGTCGTGCCACCGCCATCCATCGAGATGTCGCCGCCCGTAAGCAGCGTCAGCGGGTTGATGCCAAGCACCCAGCTGATCAGCAGGATGACAACAATACCGCCAATACCGATGCCGCCACCGCGACGCCCGATCGGCACGCGCATTCCGCCACGGGCAAAAGGATCGTTACCGCCTGGCCCCGATCCCGCCGACATGCCACGCCGATCCTCGATATTGTCCGACTGGCGGCGCCCTCTCCATTCCATGCTATTCTCCCGGCGGATACCGCCTTAACAAGCTGCCATATAACGGCACTATAATACATCTTGTTCCGGAAGAAAGCAGAGGCGGCGAACGGAGTCTCTCAAGCGGCTCTGCGTCTTTGTTTCAATACGGTCAGAAACAGGAAGGCAAACACGAGAGCGCCGGCGGAAAGGGCCGCAAAACCGGCTTTGCCATCACCAAAAGCAACCTCATGCATGAGGCGACCGGGAACGAAGGTGAAACCTCCGGCAACAACGATGCCGCCGAGATAAACGCTCTGCATGATGCGCATATGGCGTCTGATATCGCCGCGCCGGGCGAAATAGACCGATTGCAGACAGCCATAGAGGGTGAAGGCCGAGAGCAGATGGATCGGGCTGAAACCGTAAAACACCCTCAATTCATGGATGAAGAACGTCGAAACGGAAGTCGTGACCATCAGCATCACCCAGATCTTGCCGAGCAGCCGGTGGATGGCGGTTCCCTTGCGGCGCAGGAAGATGAAGGCGCCGAGAATGGCTGCGGGCACGACGGTGGCGACATGGAATTGCACGGCGAGCGGTGCGTCTAACAATGGCTGGAATGACATGGTTGCTGTTTCGGCTCGGTTGAAATCACCGGCAATTTCGGCAAAACATGCGCTCAAGAAAAACGGATTGACGCCAACCGCAGGAAAACTTCGTGGATCACCCGTATCTGCAATCCACGCTTCGTGAAATGCACGCCGTCCTGCAATCGCGCAGGCTGTGGCTGACATTTCTCGCCGTGCTGGCGATCTTCATCGTGACCGGGCCTTTCGGGACGAGCGAAACCATGAGTTTCGCCGACCGGCTGCTTTACTGGACAATCATTCAGGCCGGCGCCTGGACATTCGCGATATCCTTTTCCATCATCGCCAACAGCATCCTCGCCGGCCGCATCGGAAACATGCTGGCGCGCATGATGATCGGTTCGCTGACGGCGGCCCTGCCGATCGGGCTCCTGCTTACCGTCACGAACCGGGTATTTTCAGGTAAGGAAATGGGTTTCGGCCCCTTTTTAGAAAGCAGCCTGTCGGCCCTGCCTCTCTGTGCCATCTTCTGCCTGCTGAGTTATCTCACTACCGGCCAGTCGCTCGAAACAACGGCCAACGCCGTTACGGACACAGACGATGATACCAAGCGTGAGGTGAAAGGCGTCGCGCCGCTGCTGGAGCGGCTGCCACCGCTAAAGCGCGGAGAATTGCTGCGGCTTTCGGTGCAGGACCATTATACGCAGATCGTCACCACGCGCGGGCATCAGCTCGTTCTGCTGCGTTTTGCCGATGCGCTGAAAGAAATTGGCGAGACGCAGGGCTTGCAGGTACACCGGTCGCACTGGATCGCCGATGCCGATGTCGTCGCGCTGCGTAAACAGGCGGGTCGTCTACTTCTCATGACAAGGGACGGTTCGGAAATCCCCGTCAGCCGCTCTTATAATGCAGCGGCGCAGGCCCGTTTTGCGGCCCTTGCCCCAGCCCGTTAAGAGTTTCTGTCGATTCCGGAATTTATGGGGTTCCGTTCTCAAAAACATTTGCCTATAAGCCGCTTCTAGCCTGAAAACTTTGAATTGCGCGCCCCGGCCGGTGATCCTTCACCCTGGCTGGTGTTTTGCGCAACCAAAAAGCGGAACGAGAGAGCCCATGCCGAAGCGCCAAGATATCAAGTCCATCCTCATCATCGGCGCGGGACCGATTGTCATCGGCCAGGCATGTGAATTCGACTATTCCGGCACGCAGGCCTGCAAGGCGCTTAAGGAAGAGGGTTACCGGGTCATTCTGGTCAACTCCAACCCGGCCACCATCATGACAGATCCGGGCCTTGCCGACGCCACTTACGTTGAGCCGATCACGCCTGAAGTCGTCGCCAAGATCATCGCCAAGGAGCGCCCGGACGCGCTTCTGCCGACCATGGGCGGCCAGACCGCGCTCAACACCGCGCTTTCTCTCAAGCGCATGGGCGTTCTCGACCGCTACAATGTGGAAATGATCGGCGCGAAGCCCGAAGCCATCGACATGGCTGAAGACCGCGCCCTCTTCCGCGAAGCGATGGCACGCATCGGCCTCGAAACGCCGAAGTCCATGCTCGCCAATGCGACCGAAATCAAGGACGCCGACCGCAAGAAGCACGAAGCCGCCCGCACTGAACTGAAGGGCAAGCTTTCCGGCCCCGATCTCGACAAGGCGCTGGACGACCTCGAAAACCAGTGGAACCTCGGCGAAACCGACCGCAAGCAGCGTTATATGGCGCACGCCATGGCAATCGCCGCCCAGGCCATCGACCATGTCGGTCTGCCCGCCATCATCCGCCCGTCCTTCACGCTCGGCGGCACCGGCGGCGGCATTGCCTATAACCGCTCGGAATTCTTCGACATCGTCTCCGGCGGCCCCGACGCTTCGCCGACGACAGAAGTTCTGGTCGCAGAATCGGTTCCCGGCTGGAAGGAATATGAGATGGAAGTGGGCCGCGACACCGCGGACAATTGCATCATCATCTGCTCCATCGAAAACAGCGATCCGATGGGCGTCCACACGGGCGATTCCATCACCGTTGCGCCGGCGCTGACGCTGACCGACAAGGAATACCAGATCATGCGCAACGCCTCCATCGCGGTGCTGCGCGAGATCGGCGTGGAAACCGGCGGCTCGAACGTGCAGTTCGCCGTCAACCCGAAGGACGGCCGTCTCGTCGTCATCGAAATGAACCCGCGCGTCTCGCGCTCTTCGGCTCTCGCTTCCAAGGCCACCGGCTTCCCGATCGCCAAGATCGCCGCCAAGCTCGCCATCGGCTATACGCTCGACGAGCTGGAAAACGATATCACCGGCGGCGCGACGCCTGCCTCGTTCGAACCGTCGATCGACTACGTCGTCACCAAGATCCCGCGTTTCGCCTTCGAGAAGTTCCCGGGCGCCTCGCCGATCCTCACCACGGCCATGAAGTCCGTCGGTGAAGTCATGGCCATCGGCCGCACCTTCGCAGAATCGCTGCAGAAGGCGCTGCGCGGCATGGAAACCGGCCTCACCGGTCTCGATGAAATCGAAATCCCCGGCTTTGAAGAGGGCGAAGGCTCCAAGAACGCCATCCGCGCCGCCATCGGCACGCCGACGCCGGATCGCCTGCGCATGGTCGCCCAGGCGCTGCGCATGGGAATGACGGAAGAAGAAGTCCACGAAAACTCGAAGATCGACCCCTGGTTCATCGCCCAGTTCAAGGCAATTGTGGACATGGAAGCCCGTGTCCGTGAGCAAGGCCTGCCGCAGGACGCAGAGAACCTGCGCATGCTCAAAGCCATGGGCTTTTCCGACGCCCGCCTGGCAATTCTGACGGGCAAGCGCCCGAAGGAAGTGGCCGAGCTGCGCAACAGCCTCAATGTTCGCCCGGTCTTCAAGCGCATCGATACCTGCGCGGCAGAATTCGCCTCGCCCACCGCCTACATGTATTCGACCTATGAAATCCCCTTCGTCGGCGCCGCCCGCTCTGAAGCGCAGGTTTCCGACCGCAAGAAGGTCGTCATCCTAGGCGGCGGTCCGAACCGTATCGGCCAGGGCATCGAGTTCGACTATTGCTGCTGCCATGCTGCCTTCGCGCTGAAGGATGCAGGCTTCGAAGCGATCATGATCAACTGCAACCCGGAAACGGTTTCGACCGACTACGACACTTCCGACCGCCTCTATTTCGAACCGCTGACGGCCGAAGACGTGATCGAGATCATGCGCGCCGAACAGGAAAAGGGCGAACTGGTCGGCGTCATCGTGCAGTTCGGCGGCCAGACGCCGCTGAAGCTGGCCGAAGCGCTGGAAAAGAACGGTATCCCGATCCTCGGCACCGCGCCTGACATGATCGACCTTGCCGAAGACCGCGACCGTTTCCAGAAGCTGCTGATGAAGCTCGACCTCGCCCAGCCGAACAACGGCATCGCCTATTCGGTTGAACAGGCGCGCCTCGTCGCTTCGGAAATCGGCTTCCCGCTGGTCGTGCGTCCTTCCTATGTTCTGGGTGGCCGCGCCATGCAGATCATCCATTCGGAAGGCCAGCTCCAGACCTATCTGCTCGACACGGTTCCGGGCCTCGTGCCAGAGGACATCAAGCAGCGTTACCCGAACGACAAGACCGGCCAGATCAACACCCTGCTCGGCAAGAACCCGCTTCTGTTCGACAGCTACCTGACCAACGCCGTCGAAGTCGACGTCGATGCACTGTGCGACGGCGAAAACGTCTTCGTGTCGGGCATCATGGAGCACATCGAAGAAGCCGGTATCCACTCGGGCGACTCGGCCTGCTCGCTGCCTTCCCGTTCGCTGAGCAAGGAAACCCTCGACGAGCTGGAACGCCAGACGACGGCGCTTGCAAAGGCGCTCAACGTCGGTGGCCTGATGAACGTTCAATACGCTATCAAGGACGGCACGATCTACGTTCTCGAAGTCAACCCGCGCGCCTCGCGCACGGTGCCCTTCGTTGCAAAAACCATCGGTGCGCCGATCGCCAAGATCGCTGCCCGCGTCATGGCCGGCGAGAAGCTTGATGCGGCGATTGCCGCCTATGGCCAAAAGCCTGATCCGCGCAACCTGAAGCACATTGCCGTCAAGGAAGCCGTATTCCCCTTCGCGCGCTTCCCGGGCGTCGACATCCTGCTCGGACCGGAAATGCGCTCGACCGGTGAAGTCATCGGCCTCGACACGGATTTCGCGCTGGCCTTCGCCAAGAGCCAGCTCGGCGCCGGCGTCGATCTGCCCCGCTCCGGCACGGTCTTCGTTTCCGTGCGTGACGACGACAAGGAAGGCGTTCTGC
Source organism: Agrobacterium tumefaciens str. B6 (assembly GCF_001541315.1). Lineage (GTDB taxonomy): Bacteria > Pseudomonadota > Alphaproteobacteria > Rhizobiales > Rhizobiaceae > Agrobacterium > Agrobacterium radiobacter. Next base: position 145,041 of record NZ_LMVK01000034.1, read on the forward strand.
CGGCCATCCGCATTCTGGTGGAAAGCGGCTTCAAGGTTCTCGCAACCGGCGGCACCCAGCGTTTCCTTGCTGAACAGGGCATCAATGCCGAAAAGATCAACAAGGTGCAGGAAGGTCGTCCGCATATCGAAGACGCCATCCGCAACCGTCAGGTCCAGCTGGTCGTCAACACCACCGACAGCAACAAGGCGATCTCTGACTCGAAGTCGCTGCGCCGCGCGACGCTGATGCAGAAGGTGCCTTACTACACGACGATGGCCGGTGCGGAAGCAGCAGCCCTTGCCATCAAGGCGCTGAAGGCCGGCAATCTGGAAGTGAAGCCGCTGCAGAGCTACTTCAACTAAGCTTTCTGCGGGAGAAGCCCGCAAGATTGAAACCAAAACGCCGCGGATCCCCATGTCCGCGGCGTTTTGCATCGCGTAATCCCGCTGCAATCCGTTTCGGGTAGCAAAAAGACATCATCCCACGCGAGGCCCATGATGTCTTTTCCTACGCCTGAAAAATCCGCTTCCGCCATCGGTCGCATCATTTCCCTGAACTTGAAGCTGCAGGGTTAACTCATGGCTGGACGTCCGCCAGGCCCGGAGCGCGTGGCTTTTCCGCTGCGGATCGAACCCGCGATATTGAATCAAATCCGCCACACCGCGAGCGATGAACTGCGCAGCATCAATGCCCAGATCGAGATATTGCTGAAAGAAGCCTTACGGCATCGCGCCGCGATGGATACGAGCGCGCCAAGAGGCTGAACCGCAAGCTGTCAGCCGCAGAAACGAGGATGCCCCTAGGCGGCCATCGCCTCGCGAACGCAATTGCGCCCTTCGGTCTTCGCGCGGTAAAGCGCACGATCCGCCATTTCGGCAAGCGTCTGGAGATCGCAGCGCATGTCGCCGGTGGCGGCAACGCCGATGCTGATCGTCACTCCGACACGCAGACCGCCGCAGTCGACCTCGCTGACCGCAATCGCATCGCGAATACGTTCGCCGATCATGCAGGCCTTGTGAACGCCGGCGCCAGGCAGATAGATGATGAATTCCTCACCACCGTAACGCGCCAGCACATCCCCACCACGAATGCTACCGCCAATGCGCTTTGCCACTTCCTGCAGCACGCTATCGCCGACGGCGTGGCCGAAACGGTCGTTGATCGACTTGAAGTGATCGATATCGAGCAACATGGCCGCGTCGGCGGGATGAGGCGTCGCGGGCATGGTCTGGAAGAAGAAGCGCCGGTTCTTAACGCCGGTCAGGGGGTCCGTATTGGCAAGAACCAGCAATTTCCGTTCCGACCGCTCGGCAACCAGCATCATCACGAACAGGGCGATCGCGAAGTTCAGCATGATGATGAAGAAAAACGCATTGACCAGATTGGGGGTGGCATAGCCGGGAAAAAGCACGCTTTTCATCACCGCCAGCGAAATGAGACCGGAGACGCCAGTAATCGCACCCAGCGCCAGACGGGAAAGCAGCGGCTCCCTGCGCCATCCGGCAAAAAGCACCAACGCCCCGGCGATATAGGCCAGCGACGCGCAGCCATTGAAGAGCGCCGCGCGAAGCGCATTATTGTCCGCCACCTGATGCGCGACGACCATCGTCAGCACGGCGATAAAACACAAAAAGGATAGGATTCGCCGGTCGACAGCGCGTCCGTCGCTCAACGTCTTCAAGCCGAGCCAGATCAGCGCATAACCCACAACACCAAAAACGACACTGCCCAGTTGCCATAAAGCCGGCGACAATATTCCCCATTCTCCGTAACCGGCAAGCGTGGAGCCAATCGCCATCGTCGCAAAACCCGCCGCGAGAGGAATGGGACCGCGCAAATCGCGATTGGTCATTTTCAGGTAGATAAAACTCAAAAGCCCAACGATGTAGGAACACTTTTGCATCAATATGACTGTCGTAAGGTCGAGCTCACCCAACATGATTTGTCCATATAAATTCGGAGGACTTAATTATAATATTAAGTATAAAATTTTAATAAAAATAACATATAAATAATCCATAAATTATACTACTGTAAGTTAATATTCGCCTATTGAAATAAATCTCCAATCGCAGATAGAAATCTATTCGAACGCTCTAATAAACTGCATATCCTTTGTGAATTTTGCCATTTCCGCCTCTTTCGCCTGCGTATCGACAAGGCGCAGTAGATAGGACGGGTGCACGGTGACAAAAAGCGTCCGGCCCTCCTCCATTGGTAAAGGACGCCCCCGTATCTCCGTGACCTTTTCCTTGCCGCCGGTCAGCGCATAAAGCGCCGTTGCGCCCATGGCAACGATCAGTTTTGGCCGAACAAGCGCGATTTCCTGATTGAGCCACCAGCGGCATTGCTCCACTTCGCCCGCATTCGGACGCTGATGAATGCGCCGTTTGCCGCGCGTTTCGTATTTGAAGTGCTTGACGGCATTGGTGACGTAAAGCTTTTTGCGTTCGATGCCGATTTGGGCGAGAGTCCGGTCAAAGAGCTGGCCGGCCGGGCCGACGAAAGGTTTGCCGGCGAGATCCTCGTGATCGCCCGGCTGCTCGCCCACGATCATGATGTTCGCATCTTCCGGGCCAGAGCCGAAAACCGTCTGCGTGGCGTTGCAATGCAGGGGGCAGCGGGTGCAATGGCCCGCCTCCCGCGCCAGCGACGCGAGCGTACCATCCGGCGCCGGTTGCGGCGTCTCCCGTGCAGCGGCCGCAGCCTGCAGGCGGTGGTGAAACGGCTGCGGCTGGCTTGCCGCTTTGGCGGCCATCTCCAGCACCCGCGCCTCTGCTCCGAGAACCAGACCGGGAATAAGATCGGCTTCCGGCAGGTTCTTCCAGTATTTCTTTGGCATCTCCGCCGTCATGGCTTTGATCTTCAGGCGGGCCGGATTGAATATATTGGCATAATAGGTCCGCCAGAGTTCATCCGTCTCGTCCGTCAGATCAGGCTTTTCCGCCGCTTCCCGCGATGTCTCCAGCGCGTTTCCGTCCCACCGTGCAGAGCCCTTCGGCGTGGCGATCAGCCAGTCCATGTCGGTAAACCGCCGCTGGAAAAACGCGGCCGTGCGCTCGACGATGAAATGGTCAGGCTCAAACCAGGCAATAAACCGCCGCCGCCCGCCCTGCCCCTGAGGCAAGGGCACTTCCTTGAAACGGACAAAAGCAGTCATCTTGTGACAATCGCGTCTGACGGATTTCTCAAGCAGCCGGACCTCTGAAACATCCGGATCGGACTTGAACTGCAACAGTGCGCGACCCTCCCTCAGCCGCCACAACAGCCGGTAAAGCAGTGCAAAACGGCCTGCATCGCCATGACAGATGACGGCCTGCGCCAGCGCCACGAACGAAGCTGGAACAGAAACCTGCCCGGACCCAGAACCGGCCGCCGGCAAGGGCTCGCCGGCAAAATCCAACAGCCCTGCCCCGTCATCCCGCAACCGCCAGTCAATCATCTCGGGTCGAATATCGGCGGCAAGCGCCGCGCGGGCGGCATCGCGCCACTCGCCGAAATCACCCCGCCCTTCCAGAACCGGGCCGTACATCACAGGAGCGACAATTGCTCGGGCTGCGGCGCAAACATCGCCCGCAAATCCGGCCGCTCGGTCACCTTGCCCGGCGGCCACCCCTCTGCGACGATGAAGGCCTTCCCCTTTTTCCGGGAAACCCCAAAGCGGGCGATACCCCCCAGCCGCAACCGCCGGAACCGTCGCGACGACAGAATGGATGCGACCGTTCTCGTCCCGAAACCGGGCACGCGCCGCCGCGTTTCCCGCTCCGCCACGTTGACGTCCACAGGGAACCGCGCGCGATGCTTCAGCGCCCAGGCGAGCTTCGGGTCGATATCGAGATCGAGCATGCCATCGCCCCCGATCGCGGTTATCTCACCGATGTCGAAGCCATAAAAGCGATACAGCCAGTCGGCCTGATAAAGCCGGTGTTCACGCATGAGCGGCGGCTTGATGAGCGGCAGGTTCTTCGACGAATCCGGAATGGGGCTGAAGGCCGAATAATAAACGCGCCGCAAACCGTAGCTGCCATAAAGCCGGGCGCTGGTGGAGAGAATGGTGCTATCGTCTGCGCCATCGGCCCCCACGATCATCTGCGTGCTCTGACCGGCCGGCGCAAAGCGCCTGGTCTTGCGTGTCCGGACGGTCGGCTCCCCCGCCTCCTCGATCTTCAAACGGATATCGGCCATGGAGCGGCGAATATTGGCGGGCTGCTTTTCCGGCGCGAAACGGCCAATGCCGCTATCGGTCGGCAATTCGATATTGATCGAAAGACGATCCGCATAAAGCCCCGCCTCCTCGATCAGCCTGGGCGACGCTTCGGGAATGGATTTCAGGTGGATATAGCCGCGAAAACCATGGGTAACGCGCAGTTCACGCGCCACGCGCACCATCTCTTCCATCGTGTGATCGGAGGAGCGGATGATGCCGGAGGACAGGAACAGCCCCTCGATATAGTTGCGCCGATAAAACTCCAGCGTCAGCCAAACCACTTCTTCTGGCGTAAACCGCGCTCGCTCGACATTGCTGGAAGAGCGGTTAATGCAATAGGCGCAATCATAGATGCAGAAATTGGTCAGCAGAATTTTCAGGAGCGAAATGCAGCGCCCGTCCGGCGCATAGGCATGGCAGATGCCCGACCCTTCCGTGGAGCCCAGACCGCCTGACGCTGCGGAGTTGCGTTTTGTCGTGCCGCTCGATGCGCAGGAGGCATCATATTTCGCCGCGTCGGAGAGAATGGCCAGCCGTTGCCTGATCGACTTCTTCATAGCTATGTTCACTATATGTTCCATTGAAGAATGTCAATAATGGCAGTCAAGCCTTTGATTGAATGAGGAAATACTCACACCTCAAATTTGCTGGCATTTCGCTGTCGTCTTCTGATATAGTCGGCTCAGTTATGATTTTGGCATGGTTCCGGAGTTCCTCTCCGGAACCTGTTTCTTTTTGTGTCTGCAAGTAAAGCGACCGGAATGCGAAGGATAAAAAAATGGTAGAAAAAGTACCGATGACTCAGGGTGGATTCGTAAAGCTGCAGGAGGAGCTGCGCTTTCGCCAGCAGGAGGAGCGTCCCCGTATCATCGAGGCAATTGCGGAAGCGCGCGCCCATGGCGACCTTTCGGAAAACGCCGAGTACCATGCTGCCAAGGAAGCCCAGAGCCACAATGAAGGCCGCATCACCGAACTCGAAGACCTGACCGCACGCGCGGAAGTCATCGACCTGTCCAAAATGTCCGGTTCCAAGATCAAGTTCGGCGCCACCGTCAAGCTGATCGACGAAGATAGCGACGAGGAACGAACCTACCAGATCGTCGGCGACCAGGAAGCCGATGTGAAGGCTGGCCGCATCTCCATCTCCTCGCCGATTGCCCGCGCCCTGATCGGCAAGGAAGTCGGCGACAGCATCGAAGTCAACGCGCCCGGCGGCGCCAAGGGCTACGAGATTCTCGCGGTACAGTGGGGCTGATTGCCCCGACGTGCAATGCGCCCCACGCGGGCGCATTGTTTTTTGACGTATTGAATCTCCAAACCAGCCGCAGAGACGGAAGCCCATCTTGTCCCACGTCAGTCTGAAAGATGTGCAGGTGCTTGCGCCGAACTTCAAGCGCAGGCTCTCCGGCGTCACCTCCACCATCGTCCAGCTGATACCGGTGCAGAACCGGCTGAGACAGAAGGTGGCCACCATCGGCCCCGGCCTGCCACCGCATCTGCCGCATGTGCGCTTCCGCGATCTGTGGCGGCTCTGGCAGAATGGCCCTGTCGGCAGCCCGCGCATCTGGCATGCCCGCCGCAATCTCGAAATGTTGCCGGGTCTTCTGATGCGTGATGTGCTGCGCATGAAGGTGAAGCTGCTCTTTACCTCCGCGGCACAGAGGCGGCATTCCGCCTATACCCGTTTTCTGATTTCGAAGATGGATGCCGTGGTTGCGACCAACGCCCGCTCCGGCTCGTTCCTGGAAGTGCCCCATCGCGTCGTCATGCATGGCGTCGATACCGACCTTTTCCACCCGGCCACCGGTCCGGAAGATACGATCGCGGCAACCGGCCTGCCGGGCCAATATCTGATCGGCTGTTTCGGACGCGTGCGCCACCAGAAGGGCACCGATCTATTCGTGCGCGCCATGATCGAACTTCTGCCCAACCATCCGCAATGGACAGCCGTAGTGTCCGGCCGCGTCACGGCGGAACACAAGGCCTTCGGTGATGCGCTCAAGGCCGATGTCGCCGCAGCCGGCCTTGCCGACCGCATCGTATTTCAGGGCGAAGTTGACGACATCAAGCCCTGGTACCGGCGGCTGACGCTCTATGTCGCCCCATCCCGCAATGAAGGTTTCGGCCTGACACCGCTCGAAGCCATGGCCTCCGAGACGGCCGTTGTCGCCAGTAATGCCGGCGCTTACGAGGAAATGATCTCCACGGGCGAGACCGGGGCGGTTGTCGATGCGGGTGACTATGCCTCGCTGAGAGACGCGATAAAGACCTATCTCGCCGATCCTGCTCTGGCCAAAGCCCACGCAAGCGCTGGACTTGCGCATGTGCGCAGCACTTTTCCGCTGGAAAAAGAAGCGACAAGTCTCGGCGAAGTCTATGAGGCGTTGCGGCGGGGGGAATGCCCCCCGAAGCCGACAAAAAGCCGGCCGATCAGATTTCCACCAGACCGACGCGCTTGACCTGACGGATGGTGAGCATGGTGCGCACCGTATCGACATTTTCGTCCGCCGTCAGAACCTCGATGACGAAATCCTGAAATTCCGTCAGGTTCTTGGCGACGCAATGCAGCAGGAAGTCGCTTTCGCCCGACACCATCCAGGCCTGCCGCACCAGCGACCAGCCGGCGGTTGCCGCCGCAAAAGCCTTCAGATTGCTGTCCGACTGGCGTTTGAGACCGATCATGCAGAAGGCGACGAGGTCGAAACCGAGCTTCGGGGCGTTCAACATGGCGTGATAACCCTCGATCACGCCCGCCTCCTCCAGCTTGCGGACCCGCCTGAGGCATGGCGGCGCGGAAATACCGACCCTTTCGGCCAGTTCCACATTGGTCATGCGCCCGTCGCGCTGCAATTCGCGCAGGATTTTGAGATCGATGGCATCGAGTTCGACGCTGGTCACGGAGCAGTACCTCGTTAAGCTGGAGAACTTCCTTGTACTATTCGGCGCGGGATTCGCAACATTATGCCGCCGCCCGGTCACAAAATTGCGCGCGCATCCACAACTGCCTTGTTGGTAACGCAAGGCTGCCCTTGAATAAAGACACTAGACAACCTTAAATACCGGGCAATGAAGGGGTTGTGGCCTGTCCGCCGTGTTGCGGCTGGAAGGTCTTGCTGCTGAAAGGCCCCGCTACCGTAAAAAGGAATGTTTCCATGTCTGCCCGCCATACCAAGGTATTGATCATTGGCTCTGGTCCCGCCGGTTATACCGCGGCGATCTACGCGGCCCGCGCAATGCTGAAACCCGTGCTGATTGCCGGCATGGAACAGGGTGGCCAGCTGATGATCACCACCGATGTCGAGAACTATCCGGGCTTTGCCGATCCGATCCAGGGCCCTTGGCTGATGGATCAGATGCTGAAGCAGGCGACCCATGTGGGTGCGGAAATCGTCAGTGACCTCGTCACCGAAGTTGAAACCAATGTACGGCCTTTCGTGGTCAAGACCGATTCCGGTCAGGTCTGGACCGCCGACACGCTGATCATCGCAACCGGCGCCAAGGCCAAGTGGCTGGGTATCGAGAGCGAACAGCATTTCCAGGGCTTCGGCGTTTCCGCCTGCGCCACCTGCGACGGCTTCTTCTATCGCAACAAGGATGTGATCGTGGTCGGCGGCGGTAACTCCGCCGTGGAGGAAGCGCTCTATCTCGCCCATATCGCTAAATCTGTGACCGTCGTGCACCGCCGCGACAGCTTCCGCTCGGAAAAAATCCTTCAGGAACGGCTGTTCGCGAAGGAAAACGTCAAGATCCTGTGGAACACGGAAATCGCCGAAATCACCGGCGCTCCCGCCAAGCCGCCAATGCCGCCCTCCGTCTCGGGCGTGAGGTTGCGTGACACCAAGACCGGCGCGATCAGCGACACGCCGATCGACGGCGTCTTCGTCGCCATCGGCCACGCGCCGGCGGTTGAACTGTTCAAGGGCAAGGTGAAGCTCAAGGACAACGGCTATATGTGGACCGCACCCGATTCCACCGCAACCGATGTTGAGGGCATTTTCGCTGCCGGCGACGTCACCGACGACATCTACCGTCAGGCAATCACCGCCGCCGGCATGGGCTGCATGGCCGCCCTCGAAGCAGAACGGTACCTCACCGCGCAACAACCGCTCGCGGTAGCAGCGGAATAACCGAAAGGCAGGATAGGCATGGCAATGCCATTGGACTGGGATAAACTGCGCATTTTTCATGCCGCAGCCGAAGCGGGGTCTTTCACCCATGCTGCCGACAAGCTGCATTTGTCCCAGTCGGCCATCAGCCGTCAGGTCAGCGCGCTGGAACAGGATGTCGGCGTCAAGCTGTTCCATCGCCACGCCCGAGGCCTGATCCTCACCGAACAGGGCGAGCTGCTTTATCGCACCGCCCATGACGTGCTGCTGAAGCTCGAAACCGTCAAGATGCAACTGACGGAGACGACGGAGAAGCCGAGCGGCAAGCTGCGCGTGACGACGACCGTCGGTCTCGGCCAGGGCTGGCTGACGGACAAGGTGCAGGAGTTCCTGCAGCTCTACCCGGAAATGTCGATCCAGCTCATCCTCGACAATGAGGAGCTGGACGTGAACATGCGCCACGCCGATTGCGCCATCCGCCTGCGCCAGCCGCAGCAGTCGGACCTCATCCAGCGCAAGCTGTTCACGGTGCATATGCACGTCTATGCCGCGCCGTCCTACATCAACCGTCACGGAGAGCCGCAGTCGATCGAGGATCTCGACAACCACCGCATCATCTCTTTCGGCGAGCCGGCGCCCAACTATCTCCTTGATGTCAACTGGCTGGAAAATGCCGGACGGTCTTCCGACAATACGCGCACGCCGCATCTGCAGATCAACAGCCAGACATCGATCAAGCGCGCCTGCCTGTTGGGAATCGGCATCGCCTGTTTGCCTGACTATATCGTCGGGCGCGATCCCGGCCTCATCCAGCTGTCGCTCGCCGCAGATATTCCGTCATTCGATACCTACTTCTGTTATCCCGACGAGATGAAAAACGCTGCAAAGCTGAAAGCCTTCCGCGACTTCATCGTCGCCAAGGCGCGGAACTGGAACTTCTGACGTTAAAATAGACGGTGCTTGGCTATCGCGCTTTAATTTCAACAGCTTACGCAAAGCGTTGCGTGAGCGGAATGCTTGCGCTCTCCGGCAGCATTGCACATAAAATATACCGGAAATATCGAGGGCTGCGTGGTACGCATGCCTGACCTGCACAAAAAAGAGTTGTTTCGTGCACAAAAAAGCACCATATCGCTCTCAGCTGATGCACACGGTGGCTTTTCCTCCCAGTTCCACCGCATCAGCTGTTCCCCTCTGGAGGTTTTTGACCTTCACACTTAAAGGGCCCTGGATCTATCCGGCGGCCCTCTTTTTTTACCCGCAAGAATTTTCTCCAAATTGGCGAAATATCGCATGATGCAACCTTGTTTTGCATTATTGCCGCTCCCATATTTTAGTTGGCTGTCACGCTCGCCCAAGGCACGCGACAGCTGTTCCCCTCTGGAGGTTTTGACCTTCAAACTTGTCAGGCCGCGGAGACATCCAGCGGCCTTCTTTTTTGGAACCGCCTGCCCACTCCCCACGGTCCTCACAGAGACGTGACTTGTATATCGAAAATGACCGATATAAATATCGTTCATGTCAGATATTAAAGAAACCCAGATGAACCCGGAGGAAATCCTCAAGGCCCTTTCGCACCCTGCAAGGCTGAAATTTCTGGAATGGCTGAAGCGCCCGGAAAGTCACTTCTGTCAGGAGCACCCGCTCAGCATGGGGGTGTGCGCCAACCAGTTTCAGATCAGCGGCCTGTCGCAATCCACCGTCTCGTCGCATCTGGCGGTGTTGCAGACAGCCGGTCTCATCAGGTCGAAAAAGGTCGGGCAATGGGTGTTTTTCGAACGCAACGAGGAAACCATCGACGCTTTCCGCAATTATCTGCAAGCCAATCTCTGAGCCTCCCAAGCTTTGAGCCCCGGGGTGCCGGACAGGAACCGCAACGCGGGTTTCGATCCGGCACCCGACCCAGATAGCGCGCCTGCCGCGCAATTTCGCCAACCGACCAGAAAGTGAAGTCGCATGACCAGTCTTTTCGAACCGGCACAGGCCGGCGATATCGCACTCGCCAACCGTATCGTCATGGCCCCCCTCACCCGCAACCGCTCGCCGGGCGCAATTCCCAACAATCTCAACGCCACCTATTACGAGCAGCGCGCCACAGCCGGGCTGATCGTCACCGAAGGCACGCCGATTTCCCAGCAGGGTCAGGGTTATGCGGACGTTCCGGGTCTATACAAGCGGGAAGCGATCGAAGGCTGGAAACAGGTCACCGATGGCGTGCATTCAGCCGGCGGCAAGATCGTCGCGCAAATCTGGCATGTGGGCCGCATTTCCCACACCTCGCTGCAGCCGCATGGCGGTCAGCCGGTTGCTCCTTCCGCCATTCCCGCCAAGTCGAAGACCTATATCATCAATGATGACGGCACCGGCGCCTTTGCCGAAACCTCAGAGCCCCGCGCGCTCACCATCGACGATATCGGCCTCATCCTCGAGGATTACCGCAGCGGCGCACGCGCGGCTCTGGAGGCCGGTTTCGACGGCGTCGAAATCCATGCCGCCAATGGCTACCTGATCGAGCAGTTCCTGAAATCCAGCACCAACCAGCGCACGGATGAGTATGGCGGCTCGATCGAAAACCGCGCCCGCTTCCTGCTGGAAGTTGTCGATGCGGTGGCGGAAGAGATTGGCGCGGGCCGCACCGGCATCCGCCTTTCCCCCGTTACCCCCGCCAACGATATTTTCGAGGCCGACCCGCAGCCGCTCTACAATTACGTGGCGGATCAGCTCGGCAAGCGCAATCTCGCCTTCATCCATGTGGTTGAAGGCGCAACCGGCGGTCCGCGCGATTTCAAGCAGGGCGACAAGCCTTTCGATTACGCAGCCTTCAAGGCCGCCTATCGCAATGCCGGCGGCAAGGGCCTGTGGATCGCCAATAATGGTTACAACCGCGAGAGCGCCATCGAAGCCGTCGAAAGCGGCAAAGTCGATGCCGTGGCCTTCGGCAAGGCATTCATCGCCAATCCGGATCTGGTGCGCCGCCTGAAAAACGATGCGCCGCTCAACGAGCCGAACCAGCCGACCTTCTATGGCGGCGGAGCCGAGGGTTATACCGACTATCCGGCGCTCGCCTGATAAAGGACCAAGCAAATACGCCGCACTGCTTGAGAGCGGTGCGGCGTATTTCTTTCAGCGCAGGCTTCGCGCCTGCCGTGCGGCAAAATCGGAAAACGCGCCCATGACGAAGGCGTTGGGCACATGCAGCGCCTGCAGAAAGCCATTGCCCGTTTCCCGGCCGATGCTCATCAGCGCCACCTGAAGACAATAAAGACCGAGCAGGACCAGCGCGCGGGCAAGGTTAGGCCGCAGCTCGTCATATCGCAGAGCGAGGACCATCAGCGACAGGATCGGAACGGCGATCAGGAAACCGAGCCCCTTGTGCAGCGAAAGCAGCGATCCATCATAATAGAGCGACAGCCCGGCCAGCAGCACCTGCGCGAAGATCAGCACCGGCACGCTTGCCGAAATTACGGCAAACAGGCGACGCCGAGCCGACATTCCATTCGCAGCCGTCGCCATCACACCCTGCCCCCGGCATCCGCCGGATGAGGAAGGCTCGTCGGGTCCTGCCTCTGCTCAAGGCAGCCGAGGCTCGCCAATGTCGTCGATACCGCGACATCGATTGGTGTTTTGGGTTCCGTTCCAAGGAAATCCGTCAGCTTGCGATTGCTCATCCGGATCGGCATCTGCCAGAGATATTGCATTTCAAGCACTTCGCGGAACAGGGGAACGAAAGGCGCGGCCAATTTGATCCCCGGCCAGAATAGCCGCCGCCGCTTGACCGGATGCCCCACAACCCGCTCGATCGCGTCAATCAGCTGCAGCCCATCGAAATCCCAGAAACCTTCCATGTGATAGACGGCGAAAGCCGGAAGCTCGCCTGCCCGGGCCAGCAGCCGGCCAATCGTCTCCGCCACGTCAGGCAGATAGGCCCATTGATGCCCCGCATGAGGGGCGGCGGGATTCTGGACGCTGCGGACCGGCTTTCCCGGCCTTACCAGCATCTGCGAAAACCAGTTATTTCTCGCATCCGGCCCAAAGAAATCCCCCGCCCGGACAATCAGCACCGGCACACCACGCATCGACGCCATTTTCAGCCGCCGCTCCATTTCCACACGCAGCGTGCCCTTGCGGGTAAAGGGCTTTTGCGGGCTCTCTTCCGTCAGGAGGGGAAAAGCATCCGGGCCGAAATTATAGACGCTGCCCGGAAAGACGATCCTCGCCCCGCAGGCCTCGGCGGCGGCGATGGTATTGTCCAGCATCGGCAATACCTGCCTGTCCCAGTTGCGATATCCCGGAGGATTAACCGCATGGACGATCAGCCGCGCATCCCTTGCCGCGTCCAGAACATCCTGCCGGTTCATGGCGTCTCCGGTTACGAACTCGACATCACCATTTGTACGGGACGCCGTTTGCTGCCGTGTCATCGCCCTCACCCGCCAGCCGCGTTGCTGCAGCATCCTGGAGACCTGACTGCCGACACCGCCATTCACCCCCAAAATCAGGGCCAGAGGCCGGTCATTCGCCGCTGTATCTGCGTTGTTTTCATATATCATCGCCGTACTCCTTGTTGTGGGCTGGAGTATCGTCCCGTTCTACGATATACGAAATTATCCAAATGAGTGGAGCAGCTATACAAAATCTTATGACCAGAAGCCGTGACATCAGCTGGGATTTTTATCGCACCTTCCTCAGCGTGCTGAGCGACGGTTCGCTTTCCGCCGCCGCGCGCGAACTCGGCATCACCCAGCCGACGGCGGGACGCCACATCGGCGCTCTGGAAGAAGCCGTCGGTTTTCCGCTGTTCATTCGTTCGCCCCATGGATTGATGCCGACGGAAGCAGCGCTTGCGCTCCGTCCCTATGCGGAAAATCTAGCGGCGACGACCGCAGCCCTCATGCGCGCGGCCTCCGGTGAGGTCGGCAAGATCGAAGGCACCGTGCGCATCAGCGCCTCTGATATCATCGGCGTGGAAATGCTGCCGCCGATCATCACGGCCATGCAGGAGGTGCACCCGCGGCTTGAAATCGAGCTTTCGCTTTCCGATACGCTGGAAGACCTTTTGCGGCGTGAGGCCGATATCGCCATTCGCATGACCGAACCGCAGCAGGATGCGATCGTCATGCGTTACATCGGTAATTTCCGTCTGGGATTTCACGCGACGCGCGACTATCTCGCGAGAGCCGGCGCTCCGAAGAGCATGGAAGATTTGAACCATCACCGCATGGTCGGCTTCGACCGCAAGACGCCTTTCATCCGGGCGGCCATCCAGCGGATGCGCTCGCTCGATCCTGAAATACCCGATATTGAGGAAATTTCCTTCGAAATCCGCGCCGACAGCAACCTCGCCCAGCTTGCCATGATCCGCGCCAGCGCGGGCATCGGCGTCTGTCAGATCGGTCTGGCGCGCAAGGACCCTCGGCTTGTGCAGGTGCTTCCGAAAATCGACATCCCGCTCCACACCTGGGTCGCGATGCATGAAAATCTCAAGACTTCACCGCGATGCCGTGCCGTCTTCAGCGCCCTCGTGGAAGGCCTCAAGGGTCATCTCAAAGAAACCGATCCGGGTGCTCCGCCGAAACGGCGCTAGCGCCAGTCCAGCATCGATACCGCAAAACTCGCTCATCAAAACGGTCTGGCCGGCTGTGACGTCTTGTCGACCACCTCGGCTTCCGGCCGGTCGCCGCCCTGGCTATATTCCTCATGCCAGTGGCCGCTCTCATCCTGATAGCTGATTTCCTCGTCATCGCCTCCCACCTGCTGTTCGGCGGCAACGATGCGCGCGGCCTCGACCGCATCGGCATAGGTAGGAAATGTTTCGGAATAAGCGCCGTTCATGCGGTAGGCGAAGCCTCCGTCATGTTCGACGATTTCATACACCACTTTGGTCATGCATGGTCCTCCTGTCTCGGTAGGCGACATGGCAACCACAACCGCGTTTCAAGCATTGCACCCAATGGGACAGCGCGGCATGAGCAGCATGTCCTGCAACACCACTATCCTACCAAAAGCATTCAAGCGCAAATCCTGCTTGATCTCACGGACGATACGTCACAGCCTGGGTCTGACAGGGGAAGGGAAATCAATGGCGGGTTCTATTCTGAAACAGGAGCGGCTGCTGCTTCTCGCGATACCGGCGGCAATCATCGCCTATATGACCGAGCATGCCATATTCGAAGCCGGAAAAACGGCGGCGCTCATTGCCGCAATCTTGCTGATCGGACTGATCGTTCTCATCTCGATGCGGGTCGCCCACCACGCCGAAATCCTCGCCGCCAAGGTCGGCGATCCCTATGGAACGATGATCCTCACCCTCTCGGCGGTCGCCGTGGAAGTGCTGATCCTCGCCATCATCATGAGCGAATCCAGTTCACCCACCCTCGTGCGCGATACGATCTATTCCGCCGTCATGATCGACATCAACGGCATTCTGGGCCTCGCCGCCCTGCTCGGTGGCCTGCGCCACGGCGAGCAGCCCTATAATGACGATTCCGGCAAGACCTATGGCGTGATGATCCTCACGGCCATGGGTATTTCGATGATCGTGCCGGAGTTCATTCCAGAGCAGAGCTGGCACGTCTATTCCGCCTTCACCATCGTCGCGATGATCGCGCTCTATGCGCTCTTCCTCAAAATGCAGGTTGGCCCTCACAGCTATTTCTTCAGCTACGCCTATCCCCGCAAGGCGCATCCGGCCGGCCAGCCGTCACACGGTCATGCCGAGGAGGAAGACGAAGGCAGCGTTCCGCTTTCCATCGGCCTCATCATCGCCGGCGTGGTGCTGATCGGCGTGCTGGCGGAATTCATGTCGACCTTCCTGAGCGAAAGCCTCGAGGGCACCAGCGCACCGCCCGCACTGATGGCGGTCGTGGTGGCAACAATCTCGGCATCACCGGAAATCCTCACCGCGCTCCGCTCCGCATTGCGCAACCGCATGCAGGCCGTGGTCAATATCGCCATGGGCGCATCGCTCTCGACTGTTATTCTGACCGTGCCTGTCATGGAGGGCATCGCGCTCTATACCGGCCAGCCCTTCATCATGGCCATGACGCCGGCTCAGACCGTCATGGTCTTCATCACCCTCATCGCCGCCGCCATCAACCTCAATGACGGTGAAACCAACGCGATCGAGGGAATGACGCATTTCATCCTGTTCGCCACCTTCATCATGCTGCTGTTTCTTGGGCTTTAAAAAACGGGCGTCGCGCCTGGATTTCAGGCATCTGACAAGGCGTAGAAACCTCTCCTCCGTCATCCTCGGATCAAGCCCAAGGATGACGTCTAGCGTGCGGAAGCCCCATCGAACAAAAAAGCCCGGCATCGCTGCCGGGCTTCTTTCAAGACTGTATCAACCGATCAGCGGCAATCGGCGCAGAAGCGCTGGATGCGCTTGCAGGCTTCTTCCAAGAGCGCTTCCGACGTGGCGTAGGAAATGCGGAAGTTCGGGCCGAGGCCGAAAGCCGATCCCTGCACGACGGCGACGCCTTCGGCTTCCAGAAGCTCGGAAACGAAATCCACATCCGACTCGATGACCTTGCCCGACGGCGCGGTCTTGCCGATCATGCCGGCGCAGGACGGATAGACGTAGAAGGCGCCTTCCGGTGCCGGGCAATTGATGCCCTTGGCCTGGTTGAGCATGGAGACGACGAGATCACGACGACCTTCGAAGATCTTCTTGTTGGTCGGAATGAAATCCTGCGTGCCGTTCAGCGCTTCGACAGCTGCCCACTGTGCGATGGAGCTCGCGCCCGAGGTCTGCTGGCCCTGGATCATGTCCATGGCCTTGATCAGCGGCAGCGGGCCGGCTGCGTAGCCGATACGCCAGCCGGTCATGGCATAGGCCTTGGAGACGCCGTTCATCGTCAGCGTACGGTCATAAAGCGAAGGCTCTACTTCCACCGGGGTGACGAATTTGAAATCGCCATAGGTCAGGTGCTCATACATGTCGTCAGTCAGCACCCAGACATGCGGATGCTTGACCAGCACGTCCGTCAGCGCCTTCAGCTCGTCATGCGAATAGGCAGCGCCCGAGGGGTTGGACGGCGAATTGAAGACGAACCACTTGGTCTTCGGCGTGATCGCCTTTTCCAGCGCTTCCGGCTTCAGCTTGAAATTGTCTTCGAGCGTCGTGTCGACAAAAACCGGCGTACCACCGCAAATCGCCACCATTTCCGGGTAGCTCACCCAGTAAGGCGCGGGAATGACAACTTCATCACCCGGGTTCAGCGTGGCCATGAAGGCGTTGAAGAGGATCTGCTTGCCGCCCGTGCCGACAATCGTCTGCTCCGGCTTGTAGTCCAGGCCGTTTTCACGCTTGAACTTGTCGGCAATGGCCTTGCGCAGTTCCGGAATGCCGGAAACAGGCGTGTATTTCGTTTCACCGCGCTTGATGGCGTCGATGGCCGCTTCCTTGATATTTTCGGGCGTATCGAAATCCGGCTCGCCGGCGCCAAGGCTGATCACATCGCGGCCCTTCGCTTTCAGCTCACGGGCTTTCTGGGTAACAGCGATGGTGGCGGATGGCTTTACGCGGGAGAGAATGTCGGCAAGGAAGGCCATTTTTAATCGGTCCTATTGGGGTTGACATCAGCAGAGGTTGGAAAACTTGTCATCTGCGGCATTTTCTATGTCGAAAGACAGGCCTTCTTTCAAGGTCAAAAGCCGGCTTATGTGCCGCTGCAGAGAATTTAACCTTCCTTAACCCGGAAGTAACGCTTGATACGCTACATTCGCGAGCCTAGAGGTCGTGTCTCTATAGCTGGTTGAAAAATGGCGCTCAAAAGCATCTTTTCCAGTCTTGTCCGCGAGGTCGATGGCACATGGTCCACGGCCTATCGCACCTTTAACCTGAAATCGGCACTGCAGCCCATTTTCCGCCGCACGATGAGCGGGGTGCTCGACATCGATTCCTTCGAGGGTCTTGTGCGTCCCCACCGCAATGGCGAGCCGGTGACGCCGGGCGAATTTTTCTCGCTGGTCGCGCCGGAAGACATCGAAAATATCGACAGCATCCTGCGCACGATCCATATTCTCAACACCGGCAGGCTCAACCGTTCCCGCGCCCGCATCTTCGTCAACTTCCATCCGGGCCTGTTCCAGACGCCGGCCAAGATGCGCCAGGAAGTAGAGCGCATGCGGCTTGCCGCCCACGAGGCCGGCATGACGGCGGATCGCATCGTCTGCGAAATCTCCGAGAAAAAGGCCTCCGACACACAGATGGTCGCGGACTTCGCTTACCACATGCACGATATCGGCTTTCGCGTGGCGCTTGATGACTATGGCGCCGGCGATTCCGACATCGACCGGGTAAAACTCATCAAGCCGGACTATGTGAAATTCGAAGCGGGCTGGGTGCGCGATTTCATGCAGAATTCGGCGGGCGCCGCCCTTCTGCGCGTCATCGTCCACCAGTTCCGCGACGATGGGATTGAGCCGGTCTTCGAAGGGCTGGAGACAGGTTGGCAAGTCGATCTCTGCGAGGAACTCGGCGTCCTGCTCATGCAGGGTTACGTGCTGGCGAAGCCCGAACTTGCCCCGACCAGTTTCGACGCACGTTTCCCGGAACTCGGCAGTGAATATTTCGCCCCGTCAAGGGCGGAGAGAAACGCTGCACCAACCGCATTTTCTCGGGAAGACCGCCCGGTCGATCCGCATCCTCTGCGCCAGGTCAGGACCTTCGGAAAACGCGGCCTCTGACGTCATATCCGGCCAAAAGGACGCCATATCAGGCTTTGCCACAATATTGCCGCAATAAATGCCGCGGAACGCCAGAATTCGGTCTCCAAGCCGTCCATTTCGAAGCCTCTTTTATCCTTTAAGAACAGGGACAAGAGGCGACAGCCATGTTTACCAACGATCGGACTTCCGTTGAAAGGTTAAGGGCGCAGAGAACGCTGTTTTCCCTCTGGATGGCCGTTGCGGCTTTTCTTGTCATCGTCACCATGGCCGCCGGCATCGCAACCTCGGCCAATGCGGCTGCTCAGGCGATCGACACCCTGCACACATCCGCTATCCCTCAGGTAGCGGCAACCACGAAGGCCGGCCCTCACATCCTGCTCATCGTCCTGTCAGCCGCAGCCTTCATCGGCCTCGGCATTGGCGGCCTGACGCTCACCCGGCGCAGCCTGAAGGACGAGGCCCGCCGCTACAAATAAGCGGCCTTCCCCTCGACTTGCGGCCTCGGCATGTTGCTGCTAAAGCACCCGGGAACAGTCGTCCGCGTCGCCGGATCGACATTCCAGAAATCCCCTGTTTGCCACGGCCGTGACTGAATGATCTCTCGGCCCTGCTCTGCTGGTGCCAACAATGACGCGTATTCAGGCCAATATGCTGCTTCTGCTCGCCGCAGCAATCTGGGGAGGCGGCTTTGTCGCGCAATCCTCCGCCATGGCCTCGATCGGCCCGTTCTGGTTCGTCGGTCTGCGTTTCGCCATTGCCGCCATCGCCGTGCTGCCCTTCGCGCTCATGGAAACACGGTCGCTGAAATCGCCGCCGCGCCGGCGCGAAATCGGCAGTTTCATTCTCGTGGGCCTCGCCCTGTTCGGCGGCGCCACCACCCAGCAGGTCGGGCTCCTGACCACGACCGTCACCAATTCCAGCTTCCTGACCGGGCTCTACGTCATCTTCGTGCCCGTGATTGCCGTCGTGCTTTACCGGCGTCATCCCCACTGGATCGTCTGGCCATGCGCGCTGATGATGCTGGGCGGCATATTCCTGCTCTCCGGCGGCGCCTTCGAGACGCTGACAACGGGTGATATTCTCAGCATCATCTGCGCCTTCTTCTGGGCGATCCAGATCACGCTGGCCGGACGCTTCGTTTCCGAAAGCGGAAGGCCGCTGGCGCTTTCCTGCACCCAGTTCGCCGTTTGCTCCCTTCTTAGTTGCATGATCGGTGTCGTGTTCGAACCGATCAGCATGGCCTCCATCGAGGCTTCGCTCGCGGAAATCCTCTATGTCGGCCTCGTCTCCTCCGGCCTCGCCTTCGTGCTGCAGGTCATCGGCCAGCGTTACACCACGGCCCCGCAGGCTGCGATATTCCTGTCTTCGGAGGCGCTTTTCGGCGCTTTGCTGGCCTCGATTTTCCTCAAAGAAACCATTTCGGGCGCCGGCTACATCGGTTGCCTGATCATATTCGTCGCGATCCTGATCGTCGAACTGGTGCCGGAACTGACGCGCAAACGGCAAAAACCCATGGCCGGAGCGGCCTGACGCAAAAAGAACTTATTTTTCTTATTCCGCCATAAATGCGGGGTACGGCATTCAAATTTTGCCGTGAAATCCTGCGGCAAACGGCAATTATTTCATCAATTGTCGCCCCTGCAGAAAAAATATGCGATTGCGCGATGTTATTCTACCGCAGGTTTTTTATCTGACAAAAAGCCCGTGAAAACTTTTGCTTGCCAATTTTTGATAAACGCATCACTCTACCGCGGTTCGGGCAATTTGCGAGCATGGGAAGGCCTATAAATTTGCGCACTGGGGACGCTATAAACCTCGGGCGGTGGGACGAAAAACGTTGGATGAGAACGCCATTACTTCCCGCTGCGAAGGTCCATTTTCTCAATAGTCAAAAACTGCCTGCCAACGCCCACGCGGGGCAAAACTGTAATGCTGCCTGTAGCTGAACGCGGGCAGAGCGAAAAGGACCTGATGCATGGCCGAAACTGGCACCGTAAAATTCTTCAATACAGACAAAGGCTTCGGCTTCATCAAGCCAGACAATGGTGGCGCTGATATCTTTGTTCACATCTCTGCTGTACAGGCTTCCGGCCTGTCCGGACTTTCAGAAAATCAGAAAGTGAGCTTCGACACGGAACCGGATCGTCGCGGCAAGGGCCCGAAGGCAGTCAATCTGCAGATTGCTGGCTGACCCTAAAACGGCTTTCTTTTCTAGTTGAAGCCCGGCAGGAATGCCGGGTTTTTTTGTGCCGTCCATAGGCGTAAATCGCCGGGACCTCAGATACCCTTGAGATAGGGATTGTTACGCCGCTCTTCGCCCAGCCGCCCACCGGGGCCATGGCCGCAAATGAAGCCGACATCATCGCCGAGCGGCAGCAGCTTGTCGCGAATGGACGCCATCAATTGTTCGTGGTTTCCGCCCGGCAGGTCCGTGCGCCCAACCGATCCCGAAAACAAGACGTCGCCGACATGGGCGAATTGCTGGTCGCGGTTGTAGTAAATGACATGGCCGGGTGCGTGGCCCGGGCAATGATAGACCTCGAAGACGTGGTCTCCGAAGGATACCTTGTCGCCATCCTTCAGCCATTTGTCGGGCACGACATTCTTCAAACCGCTGATACCGTATTTTTCGGCCTGCACCTCGATCCTCTCGAGCAGCGGCCGGTCGTCCTCATGCGGCCCGATCACCGGCAAAGAGAGCTTCTCGCGCAGTTCGTCGGCGCCGCCGGCATGGTCGAGATGCCCGTGCGTCAGCCATATTTCCTTGAGCGTGATGCCGTTTTCAGCAACGACCTGAAGAATGACGTCCACATCCCCGCCGGGATCAACGACGACGCCCTCCTTGGTGTCCTGATCGAACAGGATGGTGCAATTCTGCTCGAATGGCGTGACCGGAATAATGCCCGCCTGCAACTTTCCCATATCCTGCATCTCCTGTCTGAAAGGTTGCGCCTCCTATAGCCCGCGACCGCCTGCGGCACAATGGCGGCGGAAATGACACCCGCTTTCAGCGACCCACCCATTCTAAAAATAACCATGAAATACAGCGCGATAACAAGAAGTCCTCCGCACGTGGCGGGAATTGCCGGCGAAAAATGTGGAACGCCCTGATGGCTGCGACGTTCTAGCTCCAGTCTTGAAAAGGAGTGAGACACATGGACAAGACGCTTAAAATGCTCATGGCTGGCGGCGCCTTCGCCCTGATGGCTGGTTACGCGAACGCCGCCATGGTCGCCACGACAGCATCGGATATTTCCGTTCGCTCAGGGCCCGGTGAAGACTATCCCGAAGTAGGGCTGGCCACACGCGGCAGCAATGCGGTTCTGGATGGCTGCATGGAAGGCAGCAGCTGGTGCCGCATCGAAGTCAACGGTCTGCGCGGCTGGGCTCATGCGGATTATCTGAATGTCATGTATGAGGGCTCTCCGGTCATTCTCGAACAGCGCCGCTCGGACCTCAGCGTGCCGGTGGTCACCTATGAAAAGACCTCGAGCGTACAGGCCGAACCCAATCCCGGCGATCCAAACCTCGGCCGGGTTGGCGAGGTGGACCCGCCGCAATCGGTGATAACCTATATTGACGAACATCCCGCCGACACCGTTACCTATGACGGCGACATAGCCATCGGGAGTGTATTGCCGTCAGATACACGTCTCGTCGAAATCCCCGACTATCAGTATCGTTATGTCCGGGTGAACGATGTGCCGGTTCTCGTCGAACCTTCAACACGGCGGATCGTCTACGTTTACCAGTAGAGGTTTCTGCCGGGCAAATCGCCCATCGGGCGACATGAAACAAATGAAGGGCGCGGGCTTTCCGCGCTCTTTTCTATTTCCGGTAAAGGCCACTCAGGATTCCAGTTGCACCGGCACCCGCAGCATATTATCCACCGCAACAGAAAATGATCGCGGCATTCTCCCGAGCGGACGCATTTTCGGCTATGTTTACAGAATATTGGCGCATCGACGTATGTCAGCCGCAGAATATGAAGGAACCGCAGTGCCACCGCAATCGCTCAAAACCGCAGCCGCCAGACAGACACCGGCACTTCCGAAGGTGGACGACGGCAAGATCGACTTCGACACGATCGAGGCGCTGTTTTTCGCCTATCGCGATTTCGTCTCCGATCCCGATGTCATTCTGTCGAAGCTGGAATATGGCCGGGCGCATCATCGGGTGGTCTATTTCGTCAGCCGGCAGCCGGGCATGACGGTGGCGGATTTGCTCGACACGTTACAGATCACCAAGCAGAGCCTTGCCCGCGTGCTCAAACAACTGATCGACGACGGTTACATCCGTCAGATGGCAGGCCCGGAAGACCGTCGCCAGCGCAGGCTTTATCCGACGCTGACGGGCCGCGAACTGGCGCTGGCGCTGAGCGAGCCGCAATCGCGCCGCATCGACCGGGCGCTGGAAGGGCTCGGGCCTGACGCCCGTGCCTGCGTGCGCAAATTCCTGGCGCAGATGCGCAGCCCGACAAACGTGGAAGGCGAGTGACGATGGCGCAAGCTCCGACAAAACGACCGCCAGCGGATGACGATGCGGCCCATCTCCTGATCGTCGACGACGACGCCCGCATTCGCGATCTCCTGCAGCGCTTCCTTGGCGACAAGGGTTACCGCATCTCCGTGGCAGCCGATGCGGCCGAAGCACGGCGTAAAATGATAGGCATCCGCTTCGATCTGCTCATCCTCGATGTGATGATGCCGGGCGAAAACGGGCTTTCGCTGACCCGCTCGCTGAACGAGGATAAATCCGTACCGGTTATTCTTCTGACCGCCCGTTCGGAGGCGGACTCCCGCATTGCCGGGCTGGAAGCGGGCGCGGACGACTATCTCGCCAAGCCCTTCGATCCGCGCGAACTTGTCCTGCGCATCAACAATATCCTGCGGCGCAACACCTCGCCTGACACGCCCAAGATCGAACAGATCATGTTTGGTCCCTACAGTTTCTCCATTCCGAAGAAGGAATTGCGGCGCGGCCCCGAAACGATCCGCCTGACGGATCGCGAACAGGAGATCATGCTGCTTTTCGCACTGCGCGCCGGCGACACCATTCCACGCCACGAACTGGTGGAAGCGGAATCGGAAGTGGGCGAAAGAACCATCGACGTGCAGATCAACCGTCTTCGCCGCAAGATCGAGGACGACCCTGCCAATCCTGTCTATCTGCAAACGGTGCGCGGCATCGGTTACCGCCTGAGCGTGGACTGACGAGCACCAAAGGAAAGGCGAACGCACGGCCATGGCGAGCCTCGATTTTCTGAGCACGGTCAAAAAAAGCGGCGTGGCCAAGGCCTGGCGCCTTTCCGGTAGATGGTTGCGCCACTGGCTGCCCACCGGCCTTTACACACGCTCGCTGCTCATCATCATTCTTCCGATGATTTTGCTTCAGGGCGTGGTCGCGGCAGTCTTCATGGAACGCCATTGGCAATTGGTGACCGAACGCCTCTCCTCTGCCGTGACGCGCGATATCGCCGCAATCATCGAGCTTCTGCAGACGGACCCCGAGGAAGACGACTATCAGCGCGTCATCCGCATTGCGCGCGACAAGCTCGGTCTGAGCGTCTATATCGAACCAAAGGCGGATCTGCCTGCTCCGAGACCTGAGCCGCTGTTTTCGATCCTCGACAGAATTCTGGCGGATCAGTTGACGCAGCAGATCGGCAGGCCGTTCTGGATCGATACCTATGGCAACGGCTCGCTGGTCGAAATCCGCGTCCAGCTGGAAGACAAGACCCTGCGCGTCTTTACCAGCCGCAGCGCGGCCTATGCCTCCAACACGCATATCTTCCTTGTCTGGATGGTGGGTGCATCGCTGGTGCTGATCGCCATCTCCATCCTGTTCCTGCGCGGCCAGATCAAGCCCATCGAAGCGCTTGCCAAGGCTGCCGAGAACTTTGGCAGAGGCCAGAAGATCACCGCCTATTCCCCGCGCGGCGCGGACGAAGTGCGGCGTGCGGGCCTCGCCTTCATATTGATGCGCGAGCGTATCGAGCGGCAGATGGAGCAACGCACCGCGATGCTGAACGGCGTCAGCCATGACCTGCGCACCATCCTCACCCGCTTCAAGCTGCAACTGGCGCTCGCCGGCGACAATCCCGACCTTGAGGGGCTCGACAAGGATGTCGAGGACATGCAGTCAATGCTGGAGGCCTATCTGACCTTTGCCCGTACTGATGTCGAAGAGGATGTCGGCACGCTGGAGCTTCCAGCCCTTCTCGAAAAAATCGGCCATGATTTCGAGCTGCACGGCAAGAAATTCAGCTACGAACTCTATAATATCGAGCGGATCATCGCGCGGCCAAATGCGCTTTCACGGCTCGTCGCCAATCTCGCCGAAAATGCGCGGCGCTATGCCAGCAACCTCCACGTCGATATCCGCAAGGCGCCACGCTCCATCATCATGACGTTTGACGATGATGGCCCCGGCATTCCGGAAATCTCACGCGAGGATGTGTTCAAGCCGTTCTTCCGGCTGGACGAGGCGCGCAACCTCAACGCCTCGGGCACGGGCCTTGGCCTCTCCATCGTTCGCGATATCGCCCGCAGCCATGGCGGCGACGTATCGCTGGATGAAAGCCCGATGGGCGGATTGCGGGTAATCGTCAAAATTCCGGCTTAGCGGCATAGCGCCGGTCAGCACATCTTCTCGCCGTTCGGCACCGGCCGCTCAACCGCGGCAAGCACGATATCGCCATTGGCATCGGCAAAACCTAGCGTCAGCACTTCGGACCGGAAAGGGCCGATCTGGCGCGGCGGAAAATTCACTACGCCCAGAACCTGCCGCCCGACAAGACTTTCCGGCGTATAATGCACCGTGATCTGCGCCGAGGATTTCTTGATGCCGATGTCCGGCCCGAAATCGATCTTCACCTTGAAGGCCGGCTTGCGCGCTTCGGGAAAAGGTTCTGCTTCGACAATGGTGCCGACGCGGATATCGACCTTCTCGAAATCGGCATAGGAAATTTCACCGCTCATCGCTCGCCCCTTCAGCCCGCCAGCTCTTCGGCGCGCGTTTTCGCGGCAGCGACCGCCCTGTCGAACAGGGGCTGCATGCCGTCCTCAGCCATCAGCACGGACAGCGCCGCAGCTGTTGTGCCGCCCGGCGAGGTCACATTCTGGCGCAGGCGCGCCGCCTCGTCGGAAGACTGGTGCAGGAGTTCGCCAGCACCGGCCACGGTTTCACGCGCCAGACGCATGGCGACATCCGCCGGCAGGCCGGCCTTGCGCCCAGCCTCGGCCATGCATTCCACGAGATAAAAGACATAGGCAGGGCCACTACCCGAAACCGCAGTCACCGCGTCGATACCGCTTTCGGCATCCACCCATTCAACCGGACCGCTGACCTTCAGCAACCCGTCCACAACGGTTTTAAGCTCGGGCGTCACCAAGTCGTTGGCATAGGCCCCCGTCACGCCGCGGCCGACCATGGCCGGCGTGTTGGGCATGGCCCGCACAGCGGCAACCGAACCGAAATGCGAAACGAAGGTGGCAATGGTGGTGCCCGCCGCGATGGAGACCACAACCGTTTCCGGGCCCAGCAGAGGCTTCAGCGACGGCAGCACGGCTTCCATCATCTGCGGCTTCACCGCCACGAAAAGAATGCCGGCCTTCACGCCCCCAGGCACGCTTTCGGCATGGGTGGCGCCGGCTTCCGCAATCGTCGTGCGCATGGCGTCGGAAGGGCGCGGGTCGATGACGATGACCTGCGATCCCGGCACACCCTTTTTCAGCCAGCCTGAAAGCATGGCGCCGCCCATATTGCCGGCGCCAACGAGGACGAGAGGCCCGGAAGCCTTGTACACCATGTTACGCTTCTCCCACGGTCTCAAACATGACCGCTTCGATTGCACTTTTCGCATCCAGCCCCGACCAGACGACGAACTGGAATGCCTGGTAATATTGCTCGCAGGCCTCAAGCGCGCTGGAAAGCAGCACTTCAACCTGCTGGTTGTTCGGTTCGGCGCCGCCGGCCAGAAGCAGGGACTGGCGGAAGATCACCACGTCTTCCTGCCGCCACAGATCGAAATGACCCATCAGCACCTGACCATTGACCTGCGAGAGCAGACGAATGACTTCGTTGACGCGCTGGTCCGGCACCTTGATATCGAAGGCGCAGGCCAGATGCAGCGCCTCGAATTCTTCCATCCATGAAAAGGAGACGTGATAGTCCGCCCAGTGACCAGCGACAGTCATGGCGATCTCGTCTTCACCGGAGCGCTCGAAAGACCAGTCGTTCGAGGCAGCGACAATCTCGATCATGTCCACGGGATTGGACTGACGCTCAATTTCAAATTCTATCAGACTCATGCGGCACCTTCTCAGCCGGTAGGGATGTCCTGTTTTGAACGCCGGGCACAAAACGCACATACAAACCGGGATAAACATTTGAGACGATTGCCCGACACCACCAGAATTACGCATTCACCCTGTCTGGAGCTTACCAGGTCTTTTCGAATCATCATTTAAAATCAGTGTATAATGGCCGAGTCCTGCTGCCACCCCTTCCCCGCCATTTTTGCTTTTTGAACAGTGGATATCTTCTCCCCCATCACCTCAGGCGAGATACATAAGCGACTCTGCCGACTGCGTTTTTTGGAAGTGTCCACAGGCCCAAAAAATTCGCGTCCCAGGCCCGTTTTTTAACAACCGGGAGTCATTTCGGGCGCTATGAGCCGCAAATAAAAAGTCCCGGAATCGCAAGCGATCCGGGACCCGTCAGAAAAGGCGCTAAAAAATCAGTCCTTGGCGGCGGAAAGCTTCGCTTCCAGAGCCTCGATACGGGCGCGCAGCGCATCGTTTTCATCACGCGCCTGAATGGCCATTTCGCGAACCGCATCGAATTCCTCGCGGCGGACAACGTCCAGACTGTTCAGCCAGCGATCCGCCTGGGCATGAAAAGCCGCTTCGGCTTCCTTGCGCACGCCCTGCGCCGCGCCGGCCGCGTCGGTCATCAGCTTGGCGAATTCATCCAGAAAACGATTGGTGCCTGTCGTGCTCATGGCGCTTGTCCTTCGTCGGTTCAGGGGCATCGTCTTGCCCGCTGTTGATAGTCTTCAGGTAGGCACTCCACCGCCGCCTTGCAAGCGAAATCGAAAAATCGCAAGAGCTTGCGTGGCCTTCGGTATCTTAAGCAGCAGCTTGAAGAATCACCTTGACCGCCGCCACCGCAATCGCCATTTTCCTTGGCGTCAGGGAGACCGGTGAGCATCATCGCCCGGCCCCTCTTGAGGCAATGGATCTTTCCGTTGTCCGCCCAGCAACGATGACGGAATATACGGATTGTTAGCCGCTCCCACCCAACTCGCCATCATGCCCTTCCCCAATATCGATCCGGTGGCGCTGTCCCTCGGCCCGCTCTCGATCCACTGGTACGGCATTGCCTATGTTGCCGGCATCATGCTCGGCTGGTTTTACGCCCGCCGCCTCGCCCGCACGGATCGCCTGTGGCCGAACGATGTGTCGCCCGTCTCGGCGCAGCATCTTGATGATTTCATCCTCTGGGCAGCCGGCGGCATCGTACTCGGCGGGCGCATCGGTTACATCCTGTTTTACGATATGGCAGCCGTGGCCGCCAACCCCATCAGGGCGATCGAGATCTGGAATGGCGGCATGTCGTTCCATGGCGGCCTGATCGGCACGACGATCGCCATGATCCTCTTCGCCCGCAAGAACGGTATTCCGGTCTGGAGCATGTTCGACGTCGTCGCCGCCGTCGCGCCCATCGGCCTGCTGTTCGGGCGCATCGCCAATTTCATCAATGGCGAATTGTGGGGACGCATCGCCGATGTGCCATGGGCGGTCGTCTTCCCGACCGGCGGCCCCTTCGCGCGGCATCCGAGCCAGCTTTATGAAGCGGGCCTAGAGGGCCTCGTGCTCGTCATCGTTCTGGCAATCGCCATCTATGCCTTCAGGGCGCTGAAGACGCCTGGCACCGTCACCGGCATTTTCGTCTGCGGTTATGCGCTGTCACGCATCTTCGTGGAATTTTTCCGCGAGCCGGACGCGCAGATCGGATATCTCGCCGGCAACTGGCTGACCATGGGCATGGTGCTCTCCACGCCGATGTTCGCTCTCGGCCTCTGGGCCGTCCTGCGGGCGCGCAGCGCGACAAAAAGCGCCTAAGCGGTATGATCGCCCATGACGACACCGCTTGCGCAACGTATCAAATCACTTATCCGGCTCAACGGTCCGCTCAGCGTTACCGACTACTTTTCGCTCTGCCTCGCCGACCCTGAACACGGTTATTACAAGAGCCGCGAACCCTTCGGCCGTTCGGGTGATTTCATCACCGCGCCAGAGGTCAGCCAGCTTTTCGGCGAAATGCTCGGGGTCTTCGTGGTCCATGCCTGGCAGCGGCATGGTGCGCCCGCACAAACGCAGCTGGTGGAAATCGGCCCCGGCCGCGGCACCATGATGTCGGATATGCTGCGCGTCGTCCGCCGCATCGCGCCGCCGCTTTATGAGACGATGCGAGTGCATCTGGTCGAAACCAGCCCCCGCCTTTCCACCATCCAGAAAGAAACGCTGGCAGAACATGCGGACAGGCTGACATGGCATGACAGTTTCGACGACGTGCCGGATGGTTTCCTGCTGCTTGTCGCCAACGAACTCTTTGATGCCATTCCGATCCGGCAATTCGTCAGGACGCCGCAGGGTTTCCGCGAGCGCGTGGTCAGCCTCGATGCCAATGACGAACTCGTCTTCTCGACGGGTCTTGCCAGCATAGACCCGTCCCTGCTGCCGCCGCAGCCCGAACAGCAGCCGCTCGGCGCCATATTCGAGATTGCACCGGCCCGCGAAGCCGTGATGAACGCGATCTGCCAGCGCCTGTCCGCCCATGGCGGCACGGCGCTCGCCATTGATTACGGCCATCTGGTCGCCGGTTATGGCGACACGCTGCAGGCCATGCGCAACCACGCCTTCGACCCGGCACTTGCACATCCCGGCGAAGCCGATCTCACCAGCCATGTCGATTTCGAAAGCCTTGTGAAAACAGCCGAAGCGACCGGCGTGCATGTCAACGGCGCGCTGCGACAGGGCGATTTTCTGTATGGCCTCGGCCTCAAGGAAAGAGCAGGCGCGCTTGCGGCGAAGGCGACGCCCGACCAGACGCTTGAAATTGCCGAAGCGGTCAATCGCCTCGCCGGTGAAGGCGCCGGCAAGATGGGGGAACTTTTCAAGGTCATCGCCGTTTCAAGTCCCGCGCTTCATCTTCTGCCGTTTCGCGCGGTGGATTGACAGCGCAACAACCTCTGGGCCAACATCGCCGCGACACACGAAGCAGGCACACTGCATCACACGCGCCGCGCAACGCCGCGGCAACCGGAAACATCTCGCTTAACCGTAGCTCACTGGCCAACAGCGATATTCTCCAAGGAACTCCCGCACCATGCAGAACGCAACGCTGCCGCTCCCGCTCCAGTCCCCCCTGCTCGCCGCGTCAGGTGAAAACCGTGTCCGCCACGGTTTCTTCACACGGCAGGGCGGCGTCTCGGAAGGGCTTTATCAGGGCCTCAATGTCGGCCTCGGCTCCCAGGATGAACCCGAAAAGGTACAGGAAAACCGCCGGCGCGTGACGCAATGGTTCGGCCTGCCCTCAGGCCGCCTCGCCACCGTGCATCAGGTCCATTCCCCCGATGTCCTCGTGGTCGATGACACCTATGACGGCAGCCGCCCGCAGGCGGACGCCATGGTGACGGCAACGCCGGGTTTCGTGCTGGGCGTGCTGAGCGCCGATTGCGGCCCGATCCTGTTTGCCGACGTGGAAGCGGGTGTCGTGGGTGCCGCCCATGCCGGCTGGAAGGGCGCGCTCTTCGGCGTGCTTGAAAATACCATCGAGACCATGACGAAGCTCGGCGCCAGCCGCGAGCGGATCGCTGCCTCGCTCGGGCCTTCCATCAGCCAGAGCAATTATGAGGTCGGGCCGGAATATGTGGCGCGCTTCACCGATATCGATCCGGCCTATGCGGATTATTTCGCCGAGACGGAGAAACAGGGCCACGCCCTGTTCGACCTCAAGCAATTCACCATCGACCGCCTGACCAACGCCGGCGTGAAGGCGGAAAATCTCGGCCTCTGCACTTATCCGGACGAAGAGCGGTTCTATTCCTATCGCCGCACGACCCACCGCGCCGAACCCGATTATGGCCGGCAGATTTCCGCAATCGCAATTCTGGAGGACTGATATGGCCCTGCATTTCGAGCTTTCGGAATTCGATGCCCGTCGCGAGCGGCTGCTCGCGAAAATGGCCGACGAGAAGCTGGACGCGCTGCTGCTTTTCGCGCAGGAAAGCATGTATTGGCTGACCGGCTACGACACTTTCGGCTACTGCTTCTTCCAGACGCTGGTGGTCAAGTCGGACGGCTCCATGACGCTGCTGACCCGTTCAGCGGATCTGCGGCAGGCCCGCAATACCTCCATCGTCGAAAATATCCTCATCTGGGTCGATCGGCCAAATGCCGACCCGACACTCGACCTGAAGAACCTGCTGAGCGATCTCGACCTGCTCGGCGCAAAGATCGGGGTGGAGTACGACACCCATGGCATGACCGGCCGTGTCGCCCGGCTGCTGGACAACCAGCTCGCCAGCTTCTGCCAGATGAGCGACGCCTCCTATCTCGTCAGCACGCTCAGGCTCGTCAAAAGCCCCGCCGAGATCGCCTATGCGCGCAAGGCAGGCCAACTGGCCGACGATGCGCTGGACGCGGCTTTACCGCTGATCAAGCCCGGCGCGGACGAAGCCGCGATCCTGGCGGCGATGCAGGGCGCGGTGCTGGCCGGCGGCGGCGATTATCCCGCCAATGAATTCATCATCGGCTCCGGCGCGGATGCGCTGCTGTGCCGTTACAAGGCAGGCCGTCGCAGGCTCGACGCCAAGGATCAGCTGACGCTCGAATGGGCTGGCGTCAGCGCCCACTACCATGCCGCCATGATGCGCACGGTGGTGATCGGCGAACAGGATTTCCGCCAGAAGGAGCTTTACAGCGCCTGCTTGCAAACCCTCACCGCCATCGAAGAAGTGCTCCACCCCGGCAAGACTTTTGGCGATGTCTTCGACGTCCATGCCCGCGTCATGGACGAACGCGGATTGACCCGCCACCGGCTGAACTCCTGCGGTTATTCGCTGGGTGCGCGTTTCTCGCCCTCCTGGATGGAGCATCAGATGTTCCACGCCGGCAATCCGCAGGAAATCACCGCCGACATGACGCTGTTCGTGCATATGATCGTGATGGATTCCGATTCCGGCACGGCCATGACACTTGGCCAGACCTATCTGACCACCGACGGCGCGCCGGAGCCGCTCTCGCGACACAACCTCGATCTTCTCACAGCTTAAATCGCCACCGGGTTTGACAGAGCGGGAAAACCGCCCTTACATTGCGCCACCTTGGGCAAGAAGGAGCGGAACATGAGAGGGAAAATCGCATGAGCCGGACGGGGTTCACCCCCCTTTGTCTGGCCGTCTTTGTTCCAGCGCTTGTCCTGGCCCTGTCAGGCTGCAACACGACGGAAGCGCTGACACCGCGGGTGGATGTCGGCCATACCCCCTCGCAATCGACACCGGTACCGCAGGGCGCTCCCGCCCAGATGGCCGCCGCCGCCGCCCGGGCCCCCCGGGCGCCCCGGCAACCGCGACACCCGTTCCCGCCTATGCACCGCAAAACTCGCTGCAGGCGCAGGCACAGGCGCTGTCCAATGGCAGCCAGTATGGCGAACCGCTTCGCCAGAACCAGACCGCAGCCCAGCCCGCCGCAACCGCGCAATCCGCCCCCTCGCAGCAGACGGCGTCACTTGCGCCCGCCTCCTCGGCAAACTCGATCCGCTTCCTGCCCATCATCGGCGCACCCGTTCAGGCGGTGACGCCGCTATCGCGCCAGCTCGGGGCCGAAGCGCGGGCGAAGGGGTTGACCATCCGCGCCTCAAACGACAATTCGGCCGAAAATATCCTGAAGGGATATTTCTCCGCCTTTGCCGATGGCGGCAAGGTCAATATCGTGTACGTCTGGGACATTCTCGACGCCAATGGCGTGCGGCTGCATCGCCTGCAGGGACAGGAGGCGGTGACGGCAAAAGGCAGCGATCCATGGGCCGCTGTGACCGACAGGGTCATGCAGGATATCGCTGCAAAAACACTCAACGATTATTCATCATGGAAGCAATCTCAACGCGGATGAGGTGAATCGACGGGAGAAGTCACAGAGATTTCACGAAAATCATTGCGAAAGCGCGGAGTCCTCTTGCAATCGGAAGCAACAGCGCTATTAAGGCGCGCATGGCAACAAGGCGTATCCGGCAAAGGCTTTTCAGCCGGATGTTCCTCCCCTTGAACGACGCTTGGTTACGGTGGATTGAGCCCCGTGGCGCAAGGCGATGGCATGGAAACAGGCGGCCGCAATGAAGGTTTTCGCAGGCAATTCGAACCGGCACCTTGCCGAAGCGATCTGCAAGTATCTTAATGTTCCTCTCGGAAATGCCACTGTAAAGCGGTTTGCTGACCAGGAAATATTCGTAGAAATCAGCGAAAATGTGCGTGGTGAGGACGTTTTTATCGTCCAGTCCACCTCTTTCCCGGCAAATGATCACCTGATGGAACTTCTCATCATGATCGATGCCATGCGCCGCTCCTCGGCCAAGCGCATCACGGCGGTGCTACCCTATTTCGGTTACGCCCGCCAGGACCGCAAGGCCGGGCCCCGCACCCCGATTTCCGCCAAGCTCGTTGCCAATCTGATTACCGAAGCCGGCGCCGACCGCGTTCTCACCCTCGATCTTCATGCCGGCCAGATTCAGGGCTTCTTCGATATCCCCACCGACAATCTCTTCGCAGCACCAATTCTCGCCCGCGACGTGAAGGACCATTACGACACCAACAATGTCATGGTCGTTTCACCAGATGTCGGCGGCGTGGTCCGCGCCCGCGCACTCGCCAAACGTCTCGACTGTCTTCTGGCCATCGTTGACAAGCGCCGTGACCGTCCGGGCGAATCCGAAGTCATGAACGTCATCGGCGATGTCTCCGGCAAGGACTGCATTCTCATTGACGATATCGTCGATTCCGGCGGCACGCTCTGCAACGCCGCTGAAGCGCTGCTGAAAAAGGGCGCGACGAGCGTCACCGCCTATATCACCCACGGCGTGCTTTCCGGCGGCGCGGTTGCGCGTGTGGCCTCCTCGAAGCTGCGCGAACTCGTCATCACCGACAGCATCCAGCCGACCACCGGTGTCCAGTCCGCGCATAATATCCGCGTGGTCAGCACCGCAGGCCTGCTCGGCGAGGCAATCAACCGCACCGCACAGGAACAGTCGGTTTCCGGCCTGTTCGACTAAAGAACTTCGCCAATCGCCTTAGCGCTGCCTGCTGCTGTCCGGTTTAATTTCCGGGCAGGCTGCGATCGGGCTGACATTCTCTCGGCGTCATCCTCGGCTCTGCGCCGAGGTTTCAGTCACGTTGAATAAAATCATTAGGTTGCAGATCCTCGAGACAAGCCCGAGGATGATGCAGGAGTGTCTGGCGTTCTTCGCCATTCATCGCATTGATGCAGCGCCCCGACCTTCCGCTTAAGACGAGGCCGCACCCGCATCCGGGGGCCGCTGCAGACGGGAGGCGGCGGCCTTGATTTTCGGCCACCAGCGCCGAACCCGGGTCAGGACGGCATGGCGACCGTTACGCCAGATGCTGACCGTATCGGCCGAGACGGCGTCACCGGTGAACAAGTGACGGTGTCGGTTTACCGCCAGTACCCGGTAGAGAAACAGGGTCGTCAGGGCGGAAAAGAGGATGGACATCACCACATCGCTGAGGAAATGCCCACCGGCCGCAATGCGCAAACCGGACATGAGGATGATCATGCCGACGGCAATGCTTCCCATCATGAACCGTCCGGGCCATTGCAGCCGGGGCCAGACGAGCACGCAGAGCGGCAGGAAGAAACTGGCGATCAGGGCGGTTTCACCTGAGGAAAACGAGCAGTTTGAATAACATTGCGTGCTGAACTGGAAAGGCGGCGTGAAAAGCTGCTGCCCGCCGAACTCGGTAACGCTGAACGGGCGGGCGCGACCGATCGTCGCCTTCAGCACGCCATTGACGAAAAGACCGGCACAGAGGATCACGGGCCCGCACAGGAAGGCCCAGACGCGCCATCCGGTTCTCTGTAGAGTACCCAGCCGCAGATTGCCGACAAGGATCACGAAAACCAGAAGAGTGGCAAGCTCCGTACCTTCACGCAGCGTATCCCGCAGCCATTCGGGAAACGGTTCACGGCCGGACCATGGCTGCTCGACGGGAGAGAAAAACAGCGCGGAGAACCTGAGATCGATGGAGGGAAAAGTCGCAAACAGGATGACGATTGCCAATGTGGCGAGTGTCAGCCAGATCGTGATCCGCATATGCGAAAGATCATTGTCCATTGCTGCCCTCCGGCATGCATTTCGGTAGCAGGCGCCAGAGGCCGATTTCCCTGCCCTCGAGGAAACCCGGCCCGGCGGTCCAGCGCGCAACCGGCGCTTCGCCGACAAGGCAGGCCGGCAGACCATCCGCGCTTGCCAGGAACAGGGGATTTTTCGCCTCGCCAGCTTTCAGCGGATAAAGAAGAGCATAGTGACTGGAGGGCACGCCGGTTTCGGGCAATGCCCGCGTCAGCACCTGTTTTTCGTCCCGCAATTGATAAAAAAGCTCGGCCAGTATCGAACGATCATTGGCGACGATGGCATCCGCCCCCGCCTCGCGCGCCCGTGACAGGCCGGTCGACACCAGCTCGGCGCGCCCGAGATACCGCGCCATCGCCAGTTCACCTTTGGGCAGGCGCAATTGCGTTCCGGCAATGGTCATCAGCGGCAGCACGACGGCCACGATGCCACCAAGCACGAGGGTGGACACGGTGAGCCAGCGCCGCGACGCCAGCACCGGCACCGCCAGAAGCACGCCGGCCGCATAGGCTCCGACCGCCCAGTTGGCAAGCGCCCGCGACATCAAACCCTGCGCGGTGATCAGCAGAACGATCGGCACCGAAAGCGCGACCAGCGCCCGGGCTTCACCGGTCCTGGCACGAATTGTCGCGACGATCATGCCAGCGAAAACGAGTGGCCCGACCACGCCCGCCTGCGAGAAGAAGAACTCCAGCGCGGAGCCGATCTTCAGCTGGACGCCATGCCAGTTCGCATTGTCGGCCGTGTGGCGTGCGGTCATGAAATCATGCGCAGCGTTCCACCACAGATTGGGCGCGATGACGGCAACGCAGACCAGTGCCGCAATCGCCGCGTCACGCAGCCGGATGCGCCATGCCTCGCAAAGCCAGCCGGCGGCGATGAAGCAGGGCAGAAAATAGATCATCGCATATTTCGACATCAGCCCGAGGCCGAAGCAGAGACCGAGAGCGATGCTCCAGCCAAACGCCGCCCTGCCCTCGCTACGGGCGAGCGCAAGCTTCCGCACCGAGATCATCGACAGCACGATGAACAGCATCATCGGCGTATCGGTCGAGATCAACAGGCTGCCGAGCGTCACGGCCGGCAAGGTTAGATAGATCACCGCAGCCAGCGAGCCCAGCCTGACATCGTAGATCATACGGCCCAGCACAAGGATCGCCGCCGCCGCCACGCCATGCACCACGGGTGCGGCCAGCCGCACCTGAAACGTGCCCTCGCCGCCGCCCAGAATGGTTGCCGCGCGAATGAGCCAGCCGATCAGCGGCGGCTTGGAATAGGCGCCGAGCGCCATCTCGCGGCCCCAGAGCCAATATTGCGCCTCATCGACAAAAAGGTCGGTGCGGTTGAAGGCCAGACCAAGGACGCGCAGGGCGGTTACGAGGACAATCGCTGAAAACGCAAATGTCAGCCATCGGCGCTCATCGCCTGCCTGCGCATAAGGCATCGTCGCCGCCTCATGCATGCTGGCGGCGTTCTGCATGAATCAACCAGAGATTTCGGGCATAGATGAAAAGGCCGGAGGCCTGCCCGAT
The DNA here is from genome assembly GCF_001541315.1 of Agrobacterium tumefaciens str. B6. GTDB lineage: Bacteria > Pseudomonadota > Alphaproteobacteria > Rhizobiales > Rhizobiaceae > Agrobacterium > Agrobacterium radiobacter. The sequence continues at coordinate 180,971 of NZ_LMVK01000034.1, forward strand.
GATAAAGACCGGATCGCGCCGCCAGATGGCGTAGGACAAAAGCACCAGACCGCCAATAACGGAAAAATACCAGAACGCCACGGGAATGACCGAGCGGTTGGCCCGTTCCGAGGAAATCCATTGAACCAGAAAACGCATGGTAAACAGCATCTGGCCCATGAAGCCGGTGCAGACCCACAGAAATTCCTTCCAGCTGTTCACATGCAGCATGGACCATAAAGCCGGTGCATTCACGGCAATGTCTCCGTTTTGAAAGTTTCAGCCCAGCTTGACCGCTTGCGCCGGCGCAAAAGCCAGGCGACACCGATCAGATCGTGGATGCCGACAAGCGCGCGGCCGATATTGGTGTAATGGGAATTTCCATGTAGCCGCGCCCGGTGCGTGACGTCGACATGGGCAACCTGCCAGCCGTCGCGACTGAACAGCGCCGGAAAATAGCGGTGGTGATGATCGAAATAGGGCAAGGCGAGATAGGCGTCGCGGCGGAAGGCCTTGAGACCGCAGCCTGTATCGCGCGTGCCATCCTTCAATATCCGCGCCCGAAGCCCGTTGGCGAAGCGGGAGGAAAGGCGTTTTCCAAGCGTATCACGCCGGCCGACACGCTGGCCGGCGACGAGGCCGAGCCGGCTCGAGGCGCTGGCGGACAGAAGCGGCGCAAGAAGTGCCGGCAGATTGTCCGGCGGGTTTTGCCCGTCTCCATCAAGCATGCAGATGACAGCCGCTCGCGCCGCCTGCACGCCGCTATGGATCGCCGCCGATTGCCCGCCCTGGCGGTCATGCCGGACGAGCCGCAACATCGGATAACGGTCACCGAGCGCAAGCACCGCCTGAACCGTGCCGTCGGCAGATGCGTCGTCCACCACCACGATCTCGAAGGCGCCAACCGGCTGGCAGGCAGCAACGATCTCAGCCACGAGCGTTTCGACGCTCGCTTCCTCATTGTGCATCGGCACGACAACGGCGAAATCCGGCCTCGGTCTCACGCTGGCTCCGTTATATCCGTCTGCATTCAGTCCGCAGACATCATTGATAGTGGCGAGAGAAGGAGCGCGAAAAGCTTGCATGAACATGAACAGCCGTTGAACTTCACCCGATATGCGCCCGTTCTATTGCAGTTTTATTACGGGAAACGCCTCAGTGGCGGCCGGTTATTTTTTCACGGTATGCGGGAAATAATCGTACAATTCGCAGTGCTTTTAACGCGGCCGTAAGCAATTTTTGTCACCGTGCGCTCACGTTTTTTTGGGGGAGGAAACAGGATGCCGGGTGGGAATCCGACTGCTGTAAAAGCTAAATCATTGTCGATAAAAGCCAAATTTGCTGCGCTCGTCACGGGTGCAACGCTGGTTTCATGCCTGTCCGTGGGGTTATTGTCCTACGAAATGGGCAAGTCGGGCCTGATCGACGCCAGCGAAATCAGGCTCGAAACGGTTGCAAGCAACCAGTCCAAACAGCTTGACGCCTATACTTTGCGTGTCGAACAGAGCATCTCCGAACTGTCGCAAAATGCCGCGGTCGCGCAGGCGCTGGAGACGATGACCACGGTCGTGCCGACGGAAAGGGATGCGATCCTTCAGGCGTTCCGCCGCGAGGGCGTCTCCGAGGAGGAGCGCGCCTCCTTCAACGGCGAAGGTCTGCGACTGCTTTACGCCATTCGCCATGCCACCATCAACTCCACCATCGCCAGCGTCTGGCGCAACACCCGCGTCAGCGACATCTATGTGATCGACAAGAGCGGTCTCATTATCTACACCGTGACCAAGGGGAAAAACTTCCTGACCAGCGTGACGGAACCGCAGAACGCCGCGATCAAGGAGCTGTTCGACCGCATCGAGGCCGGCAAGGACGGTGTCGTCAGCACCACCGGCTTCAGTGGCGGGGAAAATGATTCGGCCATGATCGGCATGCCGCTCGCCGTCTCCAACTGGGGCCAGCTGCAGCGCAAGGGCGCCGTCATCATGCGCATCGCCGCCGATCGCATCGGTGCGGTCGTGACGCCTGAGGAAACCGGCAAGACCATCGATGACGCCGTTCTTCTGAATGCCGACGGCAAACGACGGGCTGGCGTTCTTTCGGGCGGCGCGGATGCCGCCGTTTCCGAAAGCCTCGCGGCTCTTTCCAACGCAAACGACGCCGGAACGGTGATGGCGCAGACACCTGCGGGCAACATCTTCTATGCCTATCGCCCGGTCTCCGTCTTCGGACAGAAACATCTTCTGGCCATCGGTCAGCAGGAGAGCAAGGTTCTCGCCGCCGCCAACGATCTCGCCTTCTGGGCGACGCTTGCGACACTGGCCGTGCTTGCAATCATGACGCTGATCGGCATTTTCGTTTCCGCTGGTCTCACCAAACCGTTGACCGGCCTTGCCGGGCTGATGGAGCGGCTGAACGGCGGCGAGAACAATATCGAGATCAAGGCCGTTTCGCGCGGCGATGAGATCGGCACCATGGCGCGCGCGCTGGAATCCTTCCGCCAGGGCATTCTGGACAAGCAGCGCATGGAAACAGAAGCCCATCGCAAAGGCGAGGAACTGGACGAGGAACGCGCCCAGCGGGAAATGGAAAAGGCAAGAAGCGCCAGGGAGCTGGAAGAAGCCGTCGATGCCCTTGCCACCGGCCTTGCCAATCTTGCGGCCGGCAGGCTCGATCTTCGCATCGAGAAATCCTTTGTGCCGTCGCTCGATCATCTGCGCGTCGACTTCAACAACTCCATGGCGGGCCTGGAAGCGACGATCTCCAATATTGGCGAAAGCGCAAACGCCATCCGCTCGGGCTCCGGCGAACTGAAAAGCGCATCGGAAGACCTGTCGCGGCGCACGGAACGCCAGGCCGCAGCCCTTGAGGAAGCGGCCGCCGCTCTGGGAGACATGACGCAGGCTGTCAATGTGTCCTTGTCGCGCTGCAATGTCGCCGTCGAGGCGACGGCGGGCACGATGCAGGACGCCCATAAATCCACGGCTGTCGTGAAAGAAGCGATCGTCGCGATGGAACGCATCGAGACCTCGTCGGCCAAGATCCGCCAGATCATCGACGTCATCGACCAGATCGCCTTCCAGACCAATCTGCTGGCGCTGAATGCCGGTGTGGAAGCCGCGCGCGCCGGCGAAGCCGGAAAGGGCTTTGCCGTTGTGGCGCAGGAGGTTCGTGAGCTTGCCCAGAAATCGGCAGCCGCCGCCCGTGACATTACGACGCTGATCGCCACCTCTGCGGGCGATGTGGAAAGCGGCGTGGCGCTGGTGCTGAAGACAGGTGAAAGCCTGGAGCAGATCCAGAAGCGCATCCAGTCGGTCAATGACCAGATCGGTGAAATCGCCACCGCATCACGCGAACAGTCCGGCCGCCTCAGCGAAATCAATGCCTCCGTCAACGAACTCGACCATGTGACGCAGCAGAATGCGGCCATGGTGGAAGAAACGACGGCCGCAGCCTTCTCGCTATCCAGCGAGGCGGACGGCCTGACGGAACAGGTGGGGCAATTCTCCGTCGCCGCCATACGGCAGCGGGACCAGCGTTACGCGGCATAAACCGCAACGAAAAAGGCCGGAGGCAAAACCTCCGGCCTTTTATTTTGCCTGAAAACCCGATCCGGGTTCCCAGGGGCCGGAGCCCCTGGGAACACGCCGGCTTGATCGTGATGATCCGTCGCCGGCTTCCGGGGAGGAACTCAGAAGAAGCCGACCTTGTTCGGGCTATAGGACACGAGCAGGTTCTTGGTCTGCTGGTAGTGATCGAGCATCATCTTGTGGGTCTCGCGACCGATGCCCGACTGCTTGTAACCGCCGAAGGCGGCACCTGCCGGATAGACGTGATAGCAGTTCGTCCACACACGGCCCGCCTCGATGCCCCGGCCGGCCCGGTAGGCAATGTTCGTATCGCGGCTCCACACGCCCGCGCCCAGACCGTAAACTGTGTCATTGGCGATTTCGAGCGCTTCTTCCACCGTCTTGAAGGTGGTGACGGAGACAACGGGACCGAAGATTTCCTCCTGGAAAATCCGCATCTTGTTGTTGCCTTCAAAGACGGTTGGCTGAATGTAATAGCCATCCTTCAGATCCCCCGTGAGCGTCTTGCGGTCACCGCCGGTCAGAACCTTGGCGCCTTCCTTCTTGCCGATCTCCAGATAGCTCATGATCTTGTCGAACTGTTCCTGCGACGCCTGCGCGCCCAGCATGGTCGACGGATTGAGCGGATCGTCCTGGCTGATGGCCTGCACGCGTTTGATCGCCTTTTCCATGAAGCGGTCATAGATCGATTCATGAACCAGCGCGCGTGAGGGGCATGTGCAGACCTCACCCTGGTTAAGCGCGAAGAAAGCGAAACCTTCGAGCGCCTTGTCGAGGAAGGCATCGTCCTCGTTCATCACATCGGCAAAGAAGATGTTCGGCGACTTGCCGCCCAGCTCCAGCGTGATGTTGGTGACGTTATCGGCCGCATAACGCATGATTTCCTTACCGACCGAGGTGGAGCCGGTAAACGCGATCTTGGCGATGCGGTTGCTTTGCGCCAGCGGCTTTCCGGCTTCCAGGCCCGTGCCGTTGACAATGTTGAGGACGCCGGGCGGCAACAGATCTTCGATCAGTTCCATCACGACAAGAATGGAGGCCGGCGTCTGTTCGGCCGGCTTCAGCACCACGCAATTGCCGGCGGCAAGCGCCGGCGCAAGTTTCCACGCGGCCATCAGGATCGGGAAGTTCCACGGAATGATCTGGCCGACGACACCGAGTGGTTCATGGAAGTGATAGGCGACCGTGTCATTGTCGATTTCGCCGATCGTGCCTTCCTGTGCACGGATGCAGCCCGCGAAATAACGGAAATGGTCGATGGTCAGCGGAATATCCGCATTGGTCGTCTCGCGCAGCGGCTTGCCGTTATCCCAGGTTTCGGCCCGCGCGATGAGATCGAGATTGTCCTCGATACGCTGGGCGATCCTGAGCAGGATGTTGGAGCGTTCCGTTACGCTGGTCTTGCCCCATTTCTCTCTTGCCTTGTGGGCAGCATCCAGTGCGAACTCGATATCGGCCGCATCCGAGCGAGGAACTTCGCAGATCTTGTGGCCCGTGACCGGCGAAAGATTATCCATGTAGCGGCCGGATTTCGGCTCCACCCATTTGCCGCCGATGTAATTGCCATATTTCAGCTTGAAGGGCGCTTCGCCCGCTTTCTGCTGAACCTGAATATTCATGATTTCATCCTCCCTGATGAAAACGATCCGCGACGGACCGCATGGGAGAAAGGTGAGCCTAGATGGCGCTGTTCGGTAGAGGGGCGGCGCTGTTCCGCAGCGCACATTGTCTCACATCTGCGACAAAGGCGCTTCGATCCGGCATGATTGGCCGGATCGCAACCGCCTGGACCTCAATGCACGTCGAATTTCTTCATCTTGCGATGAAGCGTGGCGCGGCTGATGCCGAGCAGCGAAGCGGCTTGCGTGACGTTGCCGTTGGTGCGAGACAACACACGCCGAAGCGCCGAGCGTTCCGCTTCCGCAAGGTCGGAACCGCTGTCGTGGCGCTGCTCCTGCAGAATATCCGCAGCGGGCAGGCCCTGCGCGATCAGGGTATCATCGAGCTTCAGCGCAAGGCGTGCGGCGCGGGTTGCACCCAGCACAAGATCGTCCTGATCCACCGCAAGCAAAGAAAGCGCCGCGCCAAAACCACTCGGCACCACAACGATGCGCGCGCCCGGAAAGGCGCGACGGAAAAGATTGCCCTCGATGCGCTGCGCCGCATCCTTCACCGCCTGGGTGACGAAAGAGAAGGTCATCTCGTTGATGTCATCGCGGCAGGTGGAAATATCGAGTGCGCCCGTCACCCGGCCGGTATGGTCACGAATGGGCGCCGTGGTGCAGCAGAGTTCGGTATTCGACGTGAAGAAATGCTGGTCGCGATAGACCACCACCGAGCGCTCATCGACGAGCGCCGTGCCGATACCATTGGTGCCCACGCTCGCCTCACTCCAGACAGCGCCGGACCAGAGACCAAGCGCTCGGAACTCTCGGTCATCGCCGGCCGCACCGCGTCTTTCCAGCGCAACACCCTGCGCATCGGTCAAAAGCAGGCAGCAGCCGGATTTGCCGACACTTTGGAAAATCCGGTCAAGTTCATCCGTGCTTTCGGCAATCAGGCCGGCCGCACTTTCACGGGCGCGGCGGAATTCATACTCGCTGAGAAAGATCGGCTTGCGGTTTTCCTCCGGTGCAAGATGATGTTTGACCATGCAACGACGCCAGGAGGCGACAATCGGAGAACTTGCGGCGGCGGAACGGTGGCGCGCAGTTTCATACACGCGTTCCGCATGGGCGATGTCTGTCGGCATACGCTCCTCCCAAAGCTTTTCGGCGATGGTGCGCTGGAAGCGTTCACGTTTCAACAAAAAATTTCGCGACCACCATTGCCGGGCGCAACCGCGGGCTGCGCCAGACTATCGGACCGCCTTGAAATAACGCCGGCCGGCGCTCGCTTCCGTTTCATCCTCGGTCGAGAGAAACGTATCGTCCACGAGATTGGCGATGGAGGTCAGCGGTCCGGGCTTGCCGAAGAAGAAGCCCTGAACCTGCAGGCAGCCTTCGCGCCGCAGGAACTCGATATGGGCCTTCGTCTCTACCCCTTCCGCAAGCACCGGAATATTGAGGCTGTGCGCCAGAATGAGCGTCGAGCGAACGATCGCCTCCGACTGCACGTTGGTCGACAGGCCATCAATGAAGGCGCGGTCGATCTTGATCTTGTCGAAGGGGAAACTCTGCAGGGTCGAAAGCGAGGAATAACCCGTGCCGTAGTCGTCCATCGCGATCTTGACGCCGAGCGACTTGAGTTTGCGGATGGTAAGGAGCGCGTGGCGATGGTCGGCGATAATGCTGCCTTCGGTGATTTCCAGCTCGAGCCTTTCCGGCGCAAGCCCCGTCTCGGCAATAATTTTCTCAACCTTGTCAGGGAAATCATTATCCGCAAGCTGCTGCGGCGCGACGTTTACGGCGATGGCAAGCGATTTTTTCCACTGAGCGGCCTGCACGCAGGCTTCTCGCAGAACCCATTCGCCCAGTTCGACGATAAAGCCGGTCTGTTCCGCGATCGGAATGAATTCGGTCGGGGAGACCATGCCGCGTTCCGGATGGTTCCAGCGCAAAAGCGCTTCGAAACCGACGATGCTGCCGCTCCTGGTATCGTTCTGCTGCTGGTAATAAAGCTCGAATTCGTTATTGGCGAGGCCGCTGCGCATGGCGACGGCAAGCACGTTACGCTCACGCGCGGCCTCGTCCATGGATTTGTCGTAAAAGCATATGGTGTCCGACGTACCACTTTTTGCCCGGTACATGGCGACGTCCGCCTGGGCCATCAGCGTATCGGCATCGATGGAGCCGGTATTGCGAACCGATATGCCGACACTTGCGCCAACCGAAAATGTCTGCCCGTTCCATTCCACCGGCTTGCTGATCTGCTCGATCAATCGCTGGGCGAATTCCGCGCCATCGGCGCGGGTATAATAGGAATGGGTCATCGCCACGAATTCATCGCCGCCCATGCGCGCCAGGAACTCCCCGGCTTTCAGCACGGAACTCGCGCGGTCGGCGATGGCGCGCAGCACGGCGTCGCCCGCCGCATGGCCATGCACGTCATTGATTTCCTTGAAACGGTCGAGATCGATCGACAGAAGCGCGGTATGCGCGCCCAGCGAGACATGTCGCGTGCGACGATTGAGATGCTCGATGAATGCCGCCCGGTTGGGAATGCCCGTCAGCGGATCGTGCAGCGAAAGATGACGATAGCGGGCAACCGCCTGCTGGGTGGACTGGGCGTCGATGACATAGGTGGAAAGCCCGAGCGCCAGAAGCAGCAGCGTCACCGCAATGGCGCCTCCGCCCATGATCGCCGGCGGCAGCAGATTTTCCGGAATGATGATGCGCGGGTCAAACGCGAAGGACATCGACGCCATGCCGGTATAATGCATCGAGGCAATGGCGAGGATGAGAAACGCCACCGCGCTATACTGGCAGAAACGGTTGAGAGGCCGGGCAACGCGATTGACCGCAATGGCGCCAAACACCGCCCCCAGTACCAGCGAGGCGATGACATAGGTCTGGTCCCAGAAAATCATCCCTTGAACATTATAGGCGGCCATGCCGGTATAGTGCATCGCCGCAATGCCCAGACCGAGGATCATGCCGCCAGCTTCCACCAGCACGCTGCGTCCGCCATAGGCGGAAATTCCGAAACCGGCAGTCGTTGTGGTAATGGCGATCAAAAGCGATAGCCCGGTCAGATAGGGATCGTATCCCACGTCACCCGCGGCGACATAGCCCAGCATCGCCACGAAATGGGTGGTCCATATTGCCGCCCCCCCATTGACGCCCGCCAGAAACAGCCAGTTGACCTTCTGCACCCCCGTCGCCAGACGTGCTTTCGAAAAAAGGCGCATCGAAACGAAACTACCCAACATGCAGACGAAGACCGCTGCAACGGTATATCGATAGTCGTGATCGATGGTGAGGCACTGGAGAACTTTGAGCATTGTCATCTACGCAATTGGAATTCTGCGCAGCCATATCATTCGCCAAGTTTTCACCCGGTTTATGTGCATGGATAAGCGTATATTAAAAGTTGCAACACACGGATGAATTAGTGAATACTAATAAAATTATAAAGCGGCACCCGTGAAAACGGGGCCACTCTTGTCTTTGGCTTCCGTTTGTATTATAGCGCCCGCACCCGTGTAGACACCCTTGGAGGCAACGCGGGCGGGATGGCCTTTGGCCTCTCCGGTTCAGGCCGCTTCGTTCGGCATGAACTCTCCATATAACCTCGAAAGGAATTGCCATGAGCAAAGAATCGTATGAGCTCAAGGCCGAGGCGCGCGAACGAGTTGGTAAGGGGTCCTCTCGTGAACTTCGCCGCAACGGTTTGATTCCCGCTGTCATCTATGGTGACAAGCAGGCCCCCATTTCCATCGCCCTGTCGACCAACGAAGTCACCAAGCGTATCCACGCTGGCGGTTTCATGACGACGGTTGCGATCATCGACGTCGACGGCAAGAAGATCAAGGTTCTCCCGAAGGATTACCAGCTTGATCCGGTCCGCGACTTCACCATGCACGTCGACTTCCTGCGCGTTTCGGGCAACACGCTCGTCAACGTCGAAGTTCCGGTTCACTTCGTCAACGAAGAAAAGTCGGACATCAAGATCGGCGGCGTTCTGAACATCGTTCGCCACACGGTGGAATTCCACTGCCCGGCCAACGACATTCCGGAATTCATCACCGTTGATCTCGCTGGTCTGAAGATCGGCGACAACGTTCACATTTCGAATGTGAAGCTGCCGAAGAACATCACGCCGGTTATTGCCGACCGTGACTTCACGATCGCAACGATCGTTGCTCCGGCTGGCGGCGTTGCAGAAGAAACGACTGAAGAAGCTTCCGAGGAATAATCGGCGACCGCAAGGCCCGATAGCTTTGAAGAATGAGGCCCGTTCCGTTTTCGGAACGGGCCTTTTAGTTTTTATGAACTTTAAAACCAGAAAGCTTGCCACCCACGCATGATACGGAACCCGTTTCAGCGTCGATTAACACTTCCATGAAACGATACCCTTGCGCTGTCGTGGAACACCGGCCGGGCTGAGGAAATGGGATGGGAAAACAGGCTCTTGCCGAAAACCTTCGCAAAACCTCTCCGGACAGACGAAACGGGCGCAGCAAGTCTGGGGCAAAGGGTAGCTGCAATCGAACATGGCTCATTCCGTCGAAAGTCGCTTTATCGCGATTGTTTCCGGCGCACTTCTTACAGTGGTCGCCCCGCTCTTCACGCTTTTGCTGACGCTTTCCTACCACGAAGCCATTCGCAGCCAGCGTAACCACCTTGAAATTCTGCTGTCGACCAATGCACAGGCGCTTGCCCGCCCCCTGTGGGACCTTGATGACGACACCATAAACCAGATTACCGGCACCCTCGTTTCCGACCCCGTGATCCGCATGGTCGAGGTCAAGGACACATCCGGCCAGCTCGATATCGTCCAGACCGCCGGCAGCGACATCATTCAGGATGCCGCCTCGACGACGCGTGAGGTGACCTACAAGACCACGAAAGGCTCCGTCACGGTCGGGCAACTCACGGTCTATTATGACGATATCAGCCTTCTGACCTCTCTCAGCCGCAACGAACTGGCCTTCATCACGATTTTCATCCTCGCCGTCCTCGCCATCGTTCTTGCCGCCATCGCCGGCAACCGCTTCATGGTCATCCGCCCGCTGATGCGGCTGGCGGCCGCGATAGAGGCAACGCGGCGTCTCGGTTCGCGCCATCACGTCGACTGGCGCTCGAAGGACGAAATCGGCCGGCTGGCGAAAAGCTTCAACGAAATGCAGACACAGCTCGAAAAGGAAGAGCTGGAGATCAAGAACGCGCACGAGCGAAAGACGGAAATCTACAACCGTACACCCGCCATGCTGTTCTCACTCGACAGGCACGACCGCATCGCCGCCGTCAGTGACTATTGGGTACAGGCGACCGGCTACGACCGCACCCGGATACTCGGGCTGAATTTTGCCGATCTCATCCATCCCGATGACCGGCTTCTGTTTCAGCAGCGCAAGATGGCGCCCCCCTTGCCCGATGCTTCGCATAGCGGCATCACGGTGCGTTTCCATTGCATGGATGGCAGTGTCATGGACGCACTCATCCTCGAAAAGGCCCTTGATTCCGGCGATGCAGCGCATCAGAGCACCTGCCTCTGCGTCATGACCGACGTGACCGAACTGCGCCAGTCGGAAAAGCGCAATCGCCAGCAGGCCATTTCAGACCATCTGACCGGCCTCTTCAACCGTCAGGGCTTCGAGGCCATTCTCGATCTGCAGATCCGCGATGCGGACCGCAATGGCAGCGAACTCGCCTGCCTCTTCATCGCCCTCGACCGGTTCAAGGCGATCAACGACAATCTTGGCCATGCCGCAGGCGACGCTGTTCTCAAACAATTCACGCTGAAGCTCGAGCCGCTGCTGACGCCGCTGGACAGCGCATCGCGTCTTGGCGGCGACGAATTTGCCATTCTTCTGGCCGGCGACAAGGTGGAAGAGCGCGCCCTGCAATTCTGCGAGCGTATCTGCACCATGTTGGATACGCCCTTCGAGATCGAGAACAACAGCATACGTCTCAGCGCCAGCATCGGCATGGCGGTCTATCCCCTGCACGCCTCCAGTGCGTCAGAGCTTTTGCAGAATGCCGACATGGCGATGTATACCCGCAAGCGGACGGGCAAGAACGGCTCGCAGGTCTTCGACAGCTCGATCATGGACCGGGCCCGGGAACATGCAGAACTGGAGCGGGATATCGCACAGGCGCTTTCCGAGGACTGGTTCGAGGCCTATTTCCAGCCGATTCAAGATCTCTCAACCGGCCAGACGGCTGGTTTCGAGGCGCTGCTGCGTCTCAACCACCCGGACAAGGGCCTGCTTTCTCCGGCCGCCATTGTCAGCCTCGCGGAAGAAAACGGCACCATCCAGCGCATCGGCAATGTCATTCTCGATCAGTCGATCGCCAATCTCGCCAGACTGTCGCGCCTGCCGGGCATGGAACAGACCTATGTGGCCGTGAATTTTTCGCCGCTGCAGTTCGAGCCGGGATTGCCGACGCGCATCGCCGGTGTTCTGCACCGCTACGGCATTCTTCCCAGACGGCTGGTGGTCGAGATCACCGAAGCCGTCATCATGAAGGACGATCCGCAAATCCGGGCGATCCTCAATGCCATCCACCAGTTGGGTTGCCGCATCGCACTGGATGATTTCGGCACGGGTTATTCCTCGCTCAGCTATCTCAGCCGTTTTCCGGTCGATATCGTCAAGATCGACCAGTCCTTCACCCGCTCGATCTGTGATGACAGGATGGAAATCAGGCAGCGCAACCGCATGCTGGTCGAAGGCATCGCGGCCATCTCGCACAAGATGAATTGCGTCGTCATTGCAGAGGGCGTCGAGACGGAAGAGCAGAAGGAACTTCTGACCGATATAGGCGCGGATTTCGGGCAGGGTTATTTCTTCGCACGCCCGCAGCCGGTCGAAAGGCTGATCACCTCCCTCGACATCGCGTCCGGGAAAAGCCGCATTGCGGCGCGGCAAGCGTGAACCGGCAGGGGGCCGCAATGGGATTGATCCGCTTTTGCCTGATCTTTCTTGCTCTCGCCGCTCCGGCCAGCGCGGCCAAGCTCTTCCTGACGACCGAGGTCTACCCACCCTATAATCTGCAGGCGAGCGACGGCAGCGTGCGCGGCGTCTATTTCGACCAGCTCAAGATCGTGCTCGAGGATACCGGCACCAGTTACGAGGTCGCCGTCATGCCCTGGGCGCGAGCCATTGCGTTGGCCAGCACACAGGCCATGCATTGCGTCTTTGCCGCTGCGAGAACACCGGAGCGGGAAAAGCAATTCAAATGGGTCACGCCGATCCATATCGACCGCAATATCCTCGTGGCGCGCCGCAAGGCGAATGTCGAAGCCTCCAGTCTTGATGAGGCCAGGAAATATCGGGTGGGAACCCAGCGTGGCGACTACACTGAAGCGCTGCTGCAAAAGCTCGGTTTCCCGCAGGTGGATGTCGGTGCGGATTTCGAGATCACGCTTCACAAGCTGGAAGCCGGCCGCATCGACCTGATGCCCATGTCTGAAAGCACTTTCAAAAGCCTGCCCGCCGATACGTTCAGGGAGGTGATAACGTTTACGCGGCAACAGCTTGGGCTTGCCTGCAACAAAAGCGTGCCCGACGAGGTCATCGCAAAATTACAGGCTCGGCTGGACCGGCTGATCGCCGATGGAACGCAGCAGCGGATATTCGACCGCTACAATCTCGTCAGCCCCTGACCCATCCAAACTGCATAAAAAGCCCTAAATCCATAAAAAGATTGACAGCCGGCGGATTTCGGGGTGGTGACAACAGCATCATCTGGCAACATGCGGACATGCCCCATGAAGATCATCGCAGGACTCGGCAATCCCGGCGCGCAATATGCGGGAAACCGCCACAATATCGGCTTCATGGCCGTCGATGCGCTGCAGCGCCTGCCTTCTTTTGCGCCCTGGTCGAAGAAATTCAAGGCGGAGATTTCCGAAGGCGAGATCGGTGGCGAAAAGGTCCTGCTGATGAAGCCGCTGACCTACATGAACCTTTCGGGTGAATCCGTCGGCGAAGCCATGCGCTTCTTCAAGCTTGCACCCGCAGACATCATCGCCATTCATGATGAACTTGATTTGCCGGCCGGCCGCGCCCGCATCAAGACTGGCGGCGGTCATGGTGGTCATAACGGCCTGAAATCGCTCGACGCCCATTGCGGCAAGGAATACCGCCGCCTGCGCCTCGGCGTCGGCCACCCCGGCGACAAGGAGCGGGTGCACGGTCACGTCCTCGGGGACTTCGCCAAGGCCGACCGCGTCTGGCTCGATCCGCTTCTGGACGCCATTGCCGACAATGCCGCCATGCTGGTGAAAGCAGAGGATTCGCAACTGATGAACAAACTGGCGCTTGCCACGGGCAGTAAGCCGGAAGCCGAGAAACCGGCTAAGGCAGCCAACCCCGCCGCGCAATCCCATATCCATCAGGCACGCAACAGCGCCCAGCCGAAAAAGCTGCCGGAAACCGGCCCGATGGCCGAAATGTTGAAGCGTATGTTCGGCAAGAAGGACTAGATCACGAATGTCTTCGGAGACCATCGTCCTGCGCGAAGCCCAAGCCGGCGATCTGGCTGGACTGCTTGAACTTTACCGGGCGCTCAATCCGTCCGATCCGGAAATGACGACAGAAGAAGCAGATACGGCTTTCGCGACCATGCTCGCCCAGCCGGGCCTGACCGTGTTTCTTGCGACCGAAGGCGGAGAAGCGGTCGCCACCGCCACGCTGCAGATTGTTCCGAACCTGACGCGCGCCGCACGTCCCTATGCCCTTATCGAAAACGTGGTGACGCTGGAAACCCGTCGCGGCCGCGGATATGGCCGGGCGGTCGTGCGCCATGCCGTCGAGGTCGCTTTTGCGGCGAATTGCTACAAGGTGATGCTGCTGACCGGCCGGCAGCGCCCGGAGGTCCATGCATTTTATGAAAGCTGCGGCTTCGTGCAGAACAAGACGGGTTTCCAGATAAGGCAGGATTAACGCTCACTCCTCGGGCTCGGTGGTGAACATCAGCGGAAATCCCGCTTCCTTGCCGAGATCGGTCGCTTCCTTGGCCTTGGTCTCGGCAATATCGCGCTCGCAGACGACGACAACCGCGCTGCCGAAGCGATGCGCCGTCATCATCACCCGGTGGCCGGTCTCCTCGCTCATACGGAAGATGGCCTTCAGGACCACGGTTACGAAATCGCGCGGCGTATAGTCGTCATTCAGCAGAATGACCTTGTAGAGCTTCGGCCGCTCCAGCTTTGGTTTGACTTTCGGTTTTGGCTTGAGATCGACAGGACTGTCACTCATCATGGCCGCTCGTGCCTGTCGCTCATCGCGGTTGTTCATGGGAAACCCCGTTGATGACGAAAGATCGATCGCTTGACCCGCTTATATTGCGCCGCAACCACGTCATCGGCAAGCCTGCCCGAAATTCCTCACCATTAAAGGAGCTTTGCCCACCCAAATCGGCCCGCGGGCTTGACCTTGCCCTGCCCTTTCCGCAAAAGGCTCCTCAACGAATTCTTTCAAACGGACAGGTTTCAAGCCATGGGCTTCAAATGCGGTATCGTTGGATTGCCAAATGTCGGCAAGTCCACTCTCTTCAACGCGCTGACGAAAACGGCAGCGGCACAAGCCGCCAACTATCCCTTCTGCACCATCGAGCCGAATACCGGCGAAGTGGCGGTTCCGGATGCGCGCATGAAAATCCTCGCCGACATTGCCGGCTCGAAGGAAATCATCCCTACCCGCATCTCCTTCGTCGACATCGCCGGCCTGGTACGCGGTGCATCGAAGGGCGAAGGCCTCGGCAACCAGTTCCTCGCCAATATCCGCGAAGTGGACGCCGTGGTTCACGTTCTGCGCTGCTTCGAGGATGATGACATCACCCACGTCGAAGGCCGCATCAACCCCGTGGCCGATGCCGAAACCATCGAGACCGAGCTGATGCTCTCCGATCTCGAAAGCCTTGAGCGCCGCACGGAACAGACCCGCAAGCGCGCCACCGGCAAGGACAAGGAATCGCTGGCGCAGCTGCCGCTGATGGAAGCTTCGCTGAAGCTTCTGAACGAAGGCAAGCCGGTCCGCACCCTGCTCTCCACGCTCGATGCCGAAGAACTGCGCATCCTTCAGGGCCTCAACCTCCTGACTGCGCACCCGGTTCTCTACGTCTGTAACGTCGCGGAAAGCGACGCCGTCGACGGCAACGAACACACCAAGGCCGTTGCCGAAATGGCGAAAGCCCAGGGCGCAGAATCCGTCGTCATCTCCGCGGCGATCGAATCCGAAGTCGCACAGCTTCCCGATGAAGAGTCGAAGGAATTCCTCTCCGCCCTCGGCCTCGAAGAAGCGGGCCTCGACCGTCTGATCCGCGCTGGCTACAAGCTGCTTGACCTCATTACCTATTTCACCGTTGGCCCGAAGGAATGCCGCGCCTGGACCATCGAGCGCGGCACCAAGGCCCCGCAGGCCGCCGGCGTCATCCACTCCGATTTCGAACGCGGCTTCATCCGCGCCAATACCATCGCTTACAACGACTATGTCGCCTTCAATGGCGAAGTCGGCGCGAAGGAAGCCGGCAAGGCCCGCGATGAAGGCAAGGAATATGTGGTTCAGGATGGCGACGTCATCCACTTCCGCTTTAATACCTGATCCGGCCCGGAGCAGGGAAAGGCCAAGTCGTTTCTTTTAACGTCTAGGGTGGCACCGCGTCGCCACCGTTTCTTCTCCCCGCCGGGGAGAAGGTGGCCCGAAGGGTTGGATTAGGGGCTAGCTCTCCTGATATCACGACCCTTGCCCCCTCTTCCCGCTACCGCGACCTTCTCCCCCTCGGGGAGAAGGCGAAAGGCGCACCCGCTCGCCCAAACGCCTCTTCACGAATATGACCGCACCCTAGATTTGACCTTTACGTAAAGGGAAAAATCATCTTAGATGCGCCGACCTTGACTGTGCGAAGGGAGGACGCCATGACGCCGGTCGCGACTTATGCCTATGAGGATTTTCCCGTAGGGCAGGAATTTCCCCTTGGACCGCAATCGATTTCCGCAGAGCAGATCGTTGCTTTCGCCAGTGAATTCGATCCCCAACCCATGCACCTGTCCGAAGAGGCCGGGCGCCAGAGCATTCTCGGCGGGCTCGCCGCTTCCGGCTGGCACACCTGCAGCCTGCTGATGCGGATGATGGCCGACAGCTATATCTCGGACTCGACCTCACAGGGCAGCCCCGGCATCGACTACGTCGACTGGAAGAAACCGGTTCTGGCTGGTGATACGCTTTCGGGAAAATCCATCGTGCTGGAGCAGCGCCCTTCCGCTTCGCGCCCCGGCATCGGCCTCGTGAAATTACGCCACGAGCTTTATAACCAGCGCGGCGTTCTGGTGTCGCACGGGGAAAACACCGTCATGTTCCTGATGCGCGGTAATGGAGGCGTTACGGCATGAAACTGGCAGAACTTTCCCCGATCGGCGAACGCGTCACCCTCGATACGCTGCATTTTTCCGCCGAAGACATTATTCGCTTCGCCCGCGATTTCGATCCGCAGCCTTTTCACCTCGATGCCGAAGCAGCCAAGAACAGCGTTTTCGGTGGGCTTTGTGCTTCCGGCTGGCACACCGGTGCAGGCTGGATGAAATGTTTTCTCTCTCACTGGATGAAAGAGGTAAAAAGGTTGAAGCAACAGGGCCTGGAGCCGCCAAAACTCGGCCCCTCCCCCGGCTTTCGCGAACTCAAATGGAAAAAACCGGTCTTCGCCGGAGACGATGTCACCTACTTCGTCACCCTGCTCGACACCCGCCCATTGGAATCAAGGGCCGGCATCTGGTTGAACACGACCTTCAATGAGGGCGTGAACCAGTCTGGAGACACGGTGCTGACCTTCCGCAGCGGCGTGCTGGAGTTCGAATAGGGGCTGGCCCATATCACCCCGCCGCGATAGCTTCAAAGCAGGCATCACGGCGGGCAGGTCAATATGGATGATATTCTCAAGGGTTATGCCGAGGCGGCAACGCCGGAGCTGATTTCCAGATTCGATAATCTCGACTGCCGGGAGATTTACACGCCCGTCATCGACCTGCTGCCGTCGACACCGTGCCGGATCGCAGATATCGGCAGCGGCACCGGCCGCGACGCCGCATGGTTCGCAGCGCAGGGTCACGATGTTCTGGCAGTCGAGCCGGTCAGCGAGCTTCGCGAACCCGGCATGCAATTACATCCATCGGATAAGATTACGTGGCTGGACGACAGTTTACCCGGCCTCGCGAAAGCCCGTCTGCACGGCGTCTTCGATCTGGTCGTCCTGTGCGGCGTCTGGCACCACGTCGACTACGAGGCAAGGCAAGCCGCGATGGAGAGCCTTGCGGAAATGACGGCGACGGGCGGCTCGCTGATCATGTCGCTGCGCCACGGCCCCGCCCCCGAAGGTCGCCGCGCCTTTGCCGTTTCACCGGCGGAAACGACAGGCGAAGCCGCCCGTCTCGGTTTCACGCTAATCCGGCACGCGGAAGTCGCCTCCATTCAGGCAGGACATCGCGCTCTGGGCGTCCGCTGGACTTGGATTGCCTTACGGAAGACGGGATGAAAAGAGCGGGCTGCCGCAGCAGCCCTGATCAGTCTTTCAGCCTTAATGGCCGGAAAATTCCACCAGCGTCCGGACCTCGACACCAAGGTCTTCCAGCTTCTTGCGGCCGCCGAGATCAGGCAGATCAATGACGAAGCAGGCGGAAACGATCTCCGCACCCATCTGCCGCAAAAGCTTGACCGCGCCTTCAGCGGTGCCGCCGGTGGCAATCAGGTCGTCAACCAGAATGACCTTTTCGCCCGGCTGTACCGCGTCCACATGCATTTCCATTTCGTCGACGCCGTATTCAAGGCTGTAGGCGACACGGACGGTGGTGTGCGGCAGCTTGCCCTTCTTGCGGATCGGCACGAAACCGGCCGACAGCTGATGCGCCACCGCCCCGCCCAGAATGAAGCCGCGTGCTTCCATGCCGGCAATCTTGTCGATCTTCGTTCCCGCATAGGGCTGCACGAGTTCGTCCACCGCGCGGCGGAAAGCCCGTGGATTACCGAGCAGTGTCGTGATGTCCCTGAAGATGATGCCCGGCTTCGGATAGTCGGGAATGGAACGGATGGCAGCGGAAAGCTCCGAAGCGATAACGGTCATGGTATTTCCAGTTAAGACAAGGGAAGTGGATCAGAAGGTTCGGACTACCCTATCAACTTGACGGCTGCGGACCAACTAAAAAGGACCGGCGCTCAATCCGCGGGTGACATTCCCTTGATCCGCGCCCAGGCCGGGCAGACATCCTCGAAGGAATGCGACAGGGGCCGCAACGCCTCATCATCCCTGTCATCGAAGCTTCCCGAGACCAGCGCGACGGTCGGTGCGTCATCAATGGCGCCGAGCGTGCTGCCGCAGACCGGGCAGAAAGCCCGGCTGGAATAATCGGAGGATCGGAAAGTCGAGGGCGCGCCGCCCTTTCCCGTCCATGTCACCACATCCCTCTCGAACTCCACCCAGGCAAGGCTGGGCGCGCCGGAATGCCGCTGGCAGATATCGCAGGAGCAGGTGTGCGGATTGCCGGGCTCGCCCGTGACTTCAAAACGGATGGAGCCACACAGGCAACCGCCGCTGCGAATTTTCGTCATTTCCACCATCTCCCCTGAACACATGAAAAGGCCCCCGCGGAAGACCGCAGGGGCCGATGATTGGCAGGCATCTGAATGCCGATCAATGTTCCTTGTTGGCGTAGACCGATTTCTTGGTGAGATAGATCAGCGCCGTGAAGATGAACAGGAACACCATGACCATGAAACCGGTGCGCTTGCGCTGTTCCAGATGCGGCTCTGCGGCCCACATCAGGAAGGCGGAGACATCCTTGGAATATTGGTCCACGGTCTGCGGCGCGCCATCGTCATAGGTCACCTGATCGGCACTGATCGGTGGCGCCATCTTCAGCGACGCCGCGCTGACGAAATACGGGTTGAAATGCGTGCCTTCCGACACTTCAACACCGGCCGGCGGGTCCTGATATCCGGTCAGCAGCGCGTGGATATAGTCCGGGCCGCCTTCCTGATAACCACCGATGATCGGGATCATGTCGATGACGAATTGCGGGAAGCCGCGCTCCACCCCGCGCGCCTTGGCGAGCAGCGACATGTCGGGCGGCGCAGCGCCACCATTGGCGGCAGCGGCCGCCTCATGGTTCGGGAAAGGCGAAGGGAAATGATCTGATGGCACGGCCTTGCGATTATACATTTCGCCGTCGGCGTTCGGCCCGTCCTGGACTTCATATTCCGCGGCGAAAGCCTTCACCTGCTCGTCCGAATAACCGAGATCCCCCAGCGTGCGGAAGGAAACGAGGCTCATGGAATGGCAGGCGGAGCAGACTTCCTTATAGACCTTCAGGCCGCGCTGCAGCTGGCCCTTGTCATATTTGCCGAAGGGTCCGGCAAAGGACCAGCTCTGCTCTTCGGGCTTGATCACCGGGAAGTGGCCCCCGGCAATCGCATGTTCCGTCTTGGTGGCGAGATCATGGCTCTCCTCCGCCGCCGAAGCGACGGTGACGGAACAGCCGATGGCGGCGAAAAGCGCGATGCTTGTTACAAGCTTCTTCATTGTCGTCATCCTTCCTTCGCGCTCAGACTTCTGTGGCCGCAGGCGCGGCACCCGTCTTGGCGGCGTTCTTTGCAAGAACGGCCTCGGTAATCGAATTCGGAATACGCCGCGGCGTTTCGACCAGACCGAGGATCGGCATGATGACGAGGAAGAAACCGAAGTAATAAAGCGTGCCGATCTGCGACATGATGACGTAGATGCCTTCCGCCGGGCGCGAGCCCAGCCAGCCGAGCATGATGGCATTCACCACGAACAGCCAGAAGAACATCTTGTACCAGGGACGATAGACGGCGGAACGAACCTTCGACGTATCGAGCCAGGGCAGGAAGAACAGCACGATGATCGCGCCGAACATGACGAGAACGCCGCCGAGCTTGGAATCGATGATCCAGATGTTGAAGGTGATGGCGCGCAGCATGGCGTAGAACGGCAGATAATACCATTCCGGCACGATATGCGCCGGCGTCTTCAGCGGGTCCGCCATGATGTAGTTATCAGGGTGGCCGAGGAAGTTCGGCATATAGAAGATGAACCACGCATAAGCGATGAGGAACACCGAAACGCCGAGCGCATCCTTCAGCGTCGCATAGGGCGTGAAGGGAACCGTGTCGGTCTTGCTCTTCACTTCCACACCGGTCGGGTTGGTCTGGCCGGTCACATGCAGCGCCCAGATGTGCAGGACGACGACACCCGCGATCATGAAGGGCAGCAGGTAATGCAGCGCGAAGAAGCGGTTCAGCGTCGGATTATCCACGGCAAAGCCGCCGAGCAGGAACTGCTGGATCCATTCACCCACGAGCGGGAAAGCCGTGAAGAAGCCGGTGATGACGGTCGCGCCCCAGAAGGACATCTGGCCCCAGGGCAGAACGTAGCCCATGAAGCCCGTCGCCATCATCAGGAGATAGATCACACAGCCGAGAATCCAGAGGATTTCGCGCGGCGCCTTGTAGGAGCCGTAATAAAGGCCGCGGGCAATGTGCAGGTAAACTGCGATGAAGAAGAACGACGCGCCATTGGCATGCATGTAGCGCAGCAGCCAGCCGTGGTTGACGTCACGCATGATCTTTTCGACGGAATTGAAGGCAACCGTCGTTTCGGCCGCATAATGCATGGCCAGCACGACACCGGTGAGGATCTGAACGATCAGCATCACGGAAAGCATCGCGCCGAAGGTGTAGGCGTAGTTCAGGTTACGCGGGACAGGATAGGCAACGAAGCTGTCATAGATCAAGCGCGGCAAGGGAAGCCGCGAATCGATCCACCTTTCGATGCCGGTGGACGGCTGATAACTGGAATGACCACTCATGAATAACTGTCCCCTTATCCGATCTTGATCACGGTATCGGATGTGAATGCAAATGTCGGGATGGCGAGGTTTTCCGGCGCCGGACCCTTACGTATGCGGCCCGCCGTATCGTAGTGCGAGCCATGGCAGGGACAGAACCACCCGCCGAAATCGCCGGCCTGGCCGAGCGGAACGCAACCGAGATGGGTACAGGAACCGATCATGACGATCCAGTTTTCCTTACCCTCGCCGGCGGAACGGTCGATATCCGTCGCCTGCGCATCGGGGGCAACATTGGCATTGCGCGCCACGGGATCCTTCAGATCGCCGAGAGCGACGGCCTTGGCTTCCTCGATTTCCTTTTCCGTGCGGTTGCGGATGAAAATCGGCTTGCCGCGCCACTTGACGGTGAGCGACATGCCCGGCTCGACCGCCGTGACATCCACCTCGATGGAGGCGAGCGCCAGCGTCGATGCATCGGGACGCATCTGGTCAATAAAAGGCCATGCAACTGCGGCGGCACCGACGGCGCCCGCCATTCCCGTCACTAGGTAAAGAAAATCGCGACGGGTCGGTTCACCCGAAGCGTCGTGATTGGTTACGTGCTCGCTCACCGCTACACCATCCTCTGCGCTGTTTTTGCCGTAAATCGCATGAGTCCTCCCGCTATGATTTGATCCAGGACAAACTCCGTCCCATCGTCCTGGACACAACTGCGGCATTAAGAAACCGCGTCACTCTGTTTGATCGCAAAATATTGACCGACTTGGCAAGAGCAAAGCACACAAAGCCGCCGTAATTCTGCCGGAGGGGGCCGATTTGGCTCGAATTTTTTCGCCGCCCTTGGCAGGCGGGCAACATTGTGCGCATCCATGCCCCATGTTAGGAGACTTCAAGGGAGAGCTCGGAAAGCAGGGATTCGGATGACGGCGAAGCTCTCTTGCATGGTCTCCACGGCAGTGGCTGCCGTTCTGTTTATCGCCAGCCTGCGCTACGTCACCGATTTCTGGCTTCTCGCCTTCGTCACCAGCTTCCAGCTTCACATCGCGCTCGCCTGTATCCTGCTGTCATGCCTCGTCTTCTGGCTGACGCGCGATGCGGTTTCGGCTCTGCTTGTGGTCTGGTCGCTGGCACTCGCCATCCATGCCGTGGCGATGCTGACGGAATTTTCCACATCCGCCACCGCTGCGCCTGATGCAAAGCCGTTTCGGCTGCTATCCTTCAACGTCTTGATGGACAATGCCGCCAATGCGGATGCGATTGCCAACAAAATTCTCGAATCGGGCGCGGATGCCGTCTATCTCTTCGAGGCGGCGGCATTGCAATCGGTTCTGCCCCGTCTGCAGCAAACCTACCCGCACAGGCTGGGCTGTTACACAGGCACATCCGGATGCGATCTGGTCATCCTGTCAAAAAGACCATTGCAGGAAGGCCGTTTCCACAGTCTCAGCGATCTGCGCCGCGACCGGTTTGCCATCGCCCATATCGACCTCGACGGCACGGAACTGACGCTCGCCGCAGGCCACATCACCAAGCCCTATTTCGACGATTATCATCGCGATGAACTGGATGAAGTCAGCGAAATCCTCTTTCGCGTCACCGGCCCGCTCATTCTCGCCGGAGATTTCAACTCGTCCAGCATAGCGCCCGATATGCGCGCCTTTCTCGCCGCCAACGACCTGAAGAAAGCCACCTTCGAACCCGCCACATGGCCGACGGAGGCCGGTCGTTTCGGCATCGCCATCGACCACATCTTCGCCCGCGAACCGGCAACGCTCATGAAAATCACCCGCCTGCCCGATAGCCTCGGTTCCAATCATTATGGCCTGATGGCGGATTTCATGATCGGGAAATAGTCGAAGGCCTTACTGCGCCGCCTCGTCCGCAGCGAGAAAACCACCCGACTGCCGCGCCCAGAGTTCCGAATAAAGACCGCCCTGCGTGACCAGATCGGAATGGCTGCCCTGTTCCACGATGCGCCCCTGATCCATCACGATCAGTCGGTCGAGAGCAGCAATGGTCGACAGGCGGTGGGCGATGGCCAGAACCGTCTTGCCCTGCATCAGCTCATCCAGATTGCTCTGGATCGCCGCTTCCACCTCCGAATCGAGGGCCGACGTCGCCTCGTCGAGCACGAGGATCGGCGCGTCCTTCAGCATCACGCGGGCAATGGCGATGCGCTGGCGCTGGCCGCCGGAAAGTTTCACGCCGCGTTCGCCCACATGCGCGTCGAACCCTTTGCGGCCACGTTGATCCTCGAGCCTTGCGATGAAGTCGTCCGACTTGGCGCGGCGCGTCGCCTCCTGCAACTGCGCTTCGGTGGCGTCGGTACGGCCGAACATGATGTTGTCTCTGATAGAACGGTGCAGCAGCGACGTATCCTGCGTGACCATGCCGATATGGGCACGTAGCGATTCCTGTGTCACCCCGGCGATATCCTGACCGTCGATCAGGATACGGCCTTTTTCGACATCGTAGAAACGCAGGATGAGATTGACGAGGGTGGATTTTCCAGCGCCGGAGCGCCCGACGATGCCCACCTTTTCACCCGCCCTGATATCGAGATTAAGATGGTCGATGACGCCGTTCGCCCGCCCGTAATGGAAACTGACATTTTCGAAACGGATGCTCGGCTTCTTGACCTCCAGCGCCTTCGCGTCAGGCCTATCGACGAGACCGATCGGCTGCGAAATCAGCTCGGCGGCATTCTGCACCGTGCCGAAATTGCGCATGATGCCGTTGAACTGCGTCATCAACCGTCCGAGCAGGAAGTTGAGGCGCAGCACCAGCGCCAGCGTGAAGGCGACCGCACCCGAACTGATCCTGCCGGAAAGCCACAGATCGATACAGAGCGCCGCCATGGAAGTGATCATCACGCCTGATAGCAGCGCCATGGAAGCGCGCACGCCGGTGATGAAGCGCGTGAACGTCATGGTCGCATGCTGGAAAATATCGAAGCCCTGCCGCATGTAGCGGTCATTGGCATCATCACGCCCGAACAGCCGGAGCGTCTGGATATTGCTATAGGCATCCACCATGCGGCCGGAAAGCATGGAGGCGGCTTCCGCCGTTTCTTTGGAATGGTAGCGGATGCGTGGCACGAAATAACGCGCCAGCAGCGAGAAGATCGCCACCCAGACGAGGACGACGACCGCAAGCCGCCAGTCCAGCCCACCGATCAGGAACAGCATGGAGACCGAATAAATGCCGACGAACCAGACGCTTTCCATCAGCGAAGTGACGAGATCGCCCGCCGCCTGCCCGCCCGACCAGACCTTGGTGACGATGCGGCCTGAAAAATCATTCTGGAAGAAGGTCAGCGATTGCCGCGCCACGTGCATATAGGATTGCCAGCGCACCAGATTGTAAAAGCCGGGCGTGATGATCTGCTGGTCCACCAAAGCCGTCACCATGGTGACGATAAAACGCACGATGCCGATCAGTACCAGCATGCCGACCAGTTCGCCGCCATGGGCCGCAAGCAGCCCCGCCCAGCCCTCTTCCGGCTTCACGGTGGCGAGAATATCGACGAGACGTCCGACGAACCAGAAAAGCGCCGCCTCGATGGCCGCCGTCAGCCCGCCCAGCACCAGCATGGCGAAAAAGGGCGCCTTGGCCTGCGAGATATAGAACCAGATGAAGGCGAACGTGCTTTCAGGCGGCCGCAAATCGTCCTTGCGGGCGAAGGGCTTTATCCAGTTCTCGAAAAACTCGAAGATGCGGGTAATAACCATGATCCGGATATAGGAGGATTCCCGGAGCGGGAACAGCCGCCGAGGCTGCGGGAAGAGATTATATTTCGGTAACATTGCCCAAATGAAAAAGAGCGGGGAATGTTCCCCGCCCTTTCGCTTTTCCTCACTCAGCGGCCACTTCCGCCTCATGGTCGGCGATGAAGCCGCCGGACTGGCGCCGCCACAGGTCGGCATAAATGCCGCCCATTGCCGCCAGTTCCGCATGGCTGCCCGCTTCCACGATCCGGCCCTTGTCGAGAATGATGAGCCGGTCCATCTCGGTCAGCGTCGAAAGGCGGTGGGCGATCGCAATCACCGTCTTGCCTTCCATCAGCGAGAACAGGTTCTCCTGGATCGCCGCCTCGACTTCGGAGTCGAGCGCCGATGTCGCCTCGTCCAGCACCAGGATCGGGGCATTCTTGAGGAAGACGCGGGCGATCGCGATACGCTGGCGCTGACCGCCGGAGAGCTTGACACCACGTTCACCCACCTGGGCATCGAGGCCCTGACGACCGTGCATGTCGACAAGCGTCTCGATGAAGTCCCAGGCATTTGCCCGCTTCGCCGCCGCAATCACCTGTTCGTCGGTGGCCTCGGGGTGGCCGTAGGCGATGTTGTCGCGGATCGAGCGGTGCAGCAGCGAGGTATCCTGCGTCACCACCCCGATCAGCTCGCGCAGGCTGTCCTGCGACACCTTCGAGATGTCCTGGCCGTCGATGGTGATCCTGCCGCCTTCCAGATCGTAGAAGCGCAGAAGCAGGTTCATCAGCGTCGTCTTGCCCGCACCCGAGCGCCCGACCAGACCGACCTTCTCGCCCGGCTTGATATCGAGCGTCAGCCCGTCGATCACGCCCTTGTTCTTGCCGTAGTGGAAGCGGACGTTGTCGTAACGGATGGCGCCCTGCGGGGCGGCAAGCTCAGGCGCCTTGGGAACATCTACGATATCGTGCGGCTTCGTCATCATCGACATGCCGTCATAGACCGTGCCGATATTTTCGAACAGCGAGGTGACTTCCCACATGATCCATTGCGACATGCCGTTGACGCGCATGGCAAGGCTGATGGCGATGGCGACCGAACCGGCCGTGACCGAACCCTGCATCCAGAAATAAAGACCGAGCGTTGCAGTGGAAAACAGCACGACCGCATTGTTGAGGTCGATCAGGATGTTGAAGCCGGAAATCTTGCGCATCTGGCGGTGAACGGTCCCGAGAAACACGTTCATGCCCTCGCGCGCATATCTTTCCTCGCGGCCCGCATGGGAAAACAGCTTTATCGTCGAGATGTTGGTGTAGCTGTCGACGATCCGCCCCGTCATCATCGAGCGCGCATCGGCCTGTTCCTGCGCCAGCCGGCCGAGTTTCGGCACGAAATAAGCAAGAATTCCCATATAGATGCCGAGCCAGACCAGCAGCGGAATGACCAGCCGCCAGTCCGCCGCCGCAACCATGAACAGCATCGAAACGACGAAGCTGATCGCGTAGACGAACACGTCGATCACCTTCAGCGCCACTTCGCGGATCGCCAGCGCCGTCTGCATCACCTTGGTCGAAACCCGGCCGGCAAACTCGTTGGCGAAGAAGTTCATGGAGTGGCGTAGCAGGAAACGATGCATCTTCCAGCGCGCGATCATGCCGAAATTGCCGGCAAGCGTCTGGTGCATCGTCATGGTATGGATCGCGCCCATCAGCGGCAGCAGGAATAGCACCAGCCCGGCCATGACGATCAGATGCCAGCCCTCATCGGCAAAAAAAGTCTCGCGATTGGCCGTGGAAAGCCAGTCGACGATATTGCCGAGGAATTTATAGAGCATGGCTTCGGCAATGGCGATGCCCATGGACATCAGGCCAAGCAGCAGCAGCCATGGCCATGCGGGCTTCACATAGTGCCACAGGAACGGCAAAAGCTTCCTTGGCGCCACAGAGGGCGCCGAAGCGGGAAAGGGATCGAGGCGTTTTTCAAACCAGCCAAACATAGGCCAAGCTCCGGCAATCAATCGCTCCATCGTGACATGGTGAGCGGACACAAATATGGCTCACGACGGAACGGAAAAGTCTTTGAACATGGCCGCAACAGCCACATGGTGAGTCGAAATATGGGAAACGCGGCCAAGCCGCAGAGTAACACCTAGGCCAGCAGCGGCACTACTGGGGCCTGGAGGCGAATACGAATGTCATTTGGCATGAGAACCTCCCTTGGCTGGCGTTGAAGACATCGCCTTGTAGCGCAAAAAATAAGCAATGACCAGCCGGAAAGACACCGAATACGCGAGAAAACACGCAAGTGCATCCAATATGGCGAACGGACGGAGATGACCCGCAAGGTCTCCGCCCGTTAAACGATGCCGACGTCGCCTTATTCGGCTGCGTCCTGTGCTTCGCCGCTTTCATAGTCCGCAATCAGCTCGGCCATTCCGGCCTGCGTATGACGCTTCAATTCCCGGCGATCGCTGGGCTGGGGCGCAAAAGTGACGGTGAGGCCCGTATCCCTTATCGTGCCGATGGCGAAAGACGCGCCGGACACCATGCGCACGCCCTCATGCAGCCATAGCGGGTCGGTGGCGAAATGCTGGCCGATGCCGACCACGACGGGAATGCCCTGCCAGTGCGACATGCGGTCGTAATGGATGTGGCCCGCCAGAATACCGACGACATCATGCTCGAACAGCAGCTCGTCCAGAATCTCGGTATCGTCAAAGGAGAGGGATTCCCACTCCGCATCGGGACGGTCAAAATCAAGCGCCGGCGCATGGTGCATCACCAGCAGCTTCGGCAGTTCGGGGTGGTTTTCGAGTTCATCCTCAAGCCATTCGATCTGCCCGGGCTCGAAAGCCCCGCCGACCTTGCCGGGAACGCTGGTGTCCATGACGATGATGTGGATGCCGGCAATGACTTCCGCATGATCGTAAGGTTCATCCAGATTCTCGTGGCGGCCGAGCATGACCGGATAAAACCCATCACGACGATCGTGATTACCGAGCGCGAAGAGCACCGGCACATCCAGTTCGGCTTGCGCCATCAGGCGCTTGAGTTCTTCATAGCTGCCGGCATCGCCTCTATTGGTCAAATCACCGCTGACAACGATGAATTCAGGCGGCGGCACGAGCGCCTTGATCTGCGCGAGCGTCGCGGAAAGCGTGGCCGAGGTCTCGGAATAAAGATCATCATCCTGCACCTGCGGATTACCCACATGCAGATCGGTCAGATGGACGAAATTCACCCGTTCGGACATGGAATCCTCCTGTTATCGCGTGCAGAAAATCCGGCTCGAAATGGCCTGTCCCGACCATTCATGATCGTCCGGACAGACCTGACAATGTGTTGGTGAATGGGTAGCTGCGCTGTGTGTCACGCGAATGAATATCCGCTCGGGAACAACGCCTGGAAGGGCCTTTTCCCCGGCGCACCTGTCGCCCGCCCCGTGCCCGTGATAATCGGACGGACACTCCAACCGCAGTGAGAAGTCCATGCCCGAAATCAGGATCGCCCTTTACCAGCCCGATATTCCCGGCAATACCGGCACCATCCTGCGGCTGGCCGCGTGTCTCGGCCTTGGCGTGGACATCATCGAGCCGGCCGGTTTCGATATTTCCGACCGCAATCTGAAACGGGCGGGCATGGACTACATCGCGGCGGCGGCGCTCACGCGCCATGTCAGCTGGGACCGTTTCGAGGAATGGCGGGCAACCACCGGCCGCCGGCTCGTTCTCGCCTCCACCAAGGCCGCCCTGCCCTATACTGATATCACCTATCGCACGGATGATATCCTGCTTTTCGGCCGTGAAAGTGCAGGCGTACCGGACCATGTGCATGAAAAGGCGGATGAGCGAATCATCATCCCGATGGTGGCGGGACAGCGCTCCATCAACGTCGCCATGTCGGCGGCGATGATCACCGGCGAGGCTTTGCGCCAGACGGCATGGGCGTAAGCGCCATTTTTAACGCCAATTTTTCGGGCAAATACAAAATTTGACCGTTTTTACTTCAAAACTGTCGTAACCCGGCCTGTACCGGGGGCGTTGAGGCTCCTATACTCTTTAGCCGGACAATAAAAATCGCCCTCGCCGGAACCATGCCCCGGCGGGTGTGAGGAGACGTCGCATGCAATCCACCATTGTCATCGTCAACCTTCTCGGCGCAGTCGCACTGCTGCTGTTCGGTCTGTCCCAGGTCAAGGACGGCGTTACCCGCGCTTTCGGCATGAAACTCCGAAGCGTGCTGGCCACCGGCACCCAGAACGGTCCACGTTCCTTCTTTTCCGGATTTTTTGCGACGGTAGCGCTGCAAAGCTCGACGGCGACCGCGCTCACCGTCGCCTCCTTTGCCGAGCGTGACCTCATCAAGCCGCGCATGGCGCAGGTGGTGCTGCTCGGCGCCAATGTCGGCACCGCCGTTACCGCATGGATCGTGGCGGCCGGGGTGGAATGGCTGTCGCCGCTGCTGATCCTTGCCGGCATCGTACTGAAAAAGGGCAGTTCCAACGCCAGACAGGGCGGCGGGACGGCGCTGATCGGCATCGGCCTGATGCTTTTGTCACTGCATCTTTTAAGCGGCGCGACCGAACCGATGCGGGCCTCGCCGGCGCTCGGCGTCTTCATCGGGCTCCTTGATGGAGCATGGCCCGTCGCGCTGATCTTCTCCGCCGTGCTCGCCTTCGTCTCCTCTTCCAGCCTTGCCGTCGTGGTGCTCATTCTGTCGCTGGCCGCCACCGGCACGCTTTCCACCGGCCTCATCATCGTTCTCATTCTCGGCGCCAATCTCGGCGGCGCCATTCCGCCTGTTATCGCCACACTTTCCGGCCCCGCCTCGGCGCGACGCATCACCATCGGCAATCTTGTCGTGCGAACCATCGGCTGCCTCATTGCCATGCCGCTCGCTTCCTATGGCGCGGAACTCCTGCAGCAATTACCGCTTTCGCCCACGAAATTGCCTGTTGATGCCCACCTCATCTTCAACGTCATTCTGGCGGCGCTGGCCTGGCCCTTCTCCGGCCTGATATCCGACCTGATGGCGAAACTGGTGCCGGGCGATCCCAAGGCTGAAGACGGCCCGAATTTCCTCGACCAGCAGGCGCTGGATATGCCGGTTGTCGCGCTTGCCAATGCTACCCGTGAGGTCCTGAGCGTCGGCGACAGCATCGGGCGGATGCTGATCCGCGCCGAAAACGCCTTCAAGCACAATGATCTGGCGCCGCTTCAGGAAGTCTCCCTGCTCGAAAAAAAGGTCGACCGCCGCCAGCAGGAGGGGAAGGTCTATCTGTCGCAACTGGGGCGCAAGGGGCTTTCCGACGAGGAAGCCCGCCGTTCGATCGCCATCATCGATTACGCGATCAATCTCGAACATATCGGCGATATCATCGAAAAGGGCATCTGCGAGCAGATTCGCAAGAAGGTGCTGAACAGCTTCAAATTTTCCGATGACGGTTATGAGGAGCTGAAAACCCTGTTCGACATGACCATCGAGAACCTGCGCGCCGCCCAGAGCATTCTGGTGACCGGCGATTTCGATCTCGCCCGCCGGCTGATGGAAAGCAAGGTGGATATACGCCGCCTCGAAAAACAGTCCTCCAACCGGCATCTGGAGCGGCTGCGCGACGGGCTGACGGAAAGCATGCAGACCAGTTCGCTGCATCTAGACATGCTGCGGGATTTGAAGCGCATCAACGCCCATATCGTTTCGGTGGCGCATCCCATTCTGGATGAAAGCGGTGTGCTGATCGAAAGCCGCCTGCGTTACGCGGAGCCGCGTGCCTGAGCATTTCCAGGAAAAGTGGCCCCCGGTTTTCCGTCCGGAAATGCGAAAACGCTCTAAAACTCAATCGGCCGAGGGAAGCCGCCGCATGGTGAATTCGATGCGGTCGCCTTCAAGCTGCCGCCAGCTTTCCACTTCCGTCCAATAGGCCGCTTTGGGAAAGCTGTCGAACCATTCGCGCGCCTTGGCGCGGGCTTCCTCGCGACCGAGACAGAAGGTCTGGCGCACGAACATGCCGTCACGCTTTTGTTCACCGCCGGCGCTTTCGCGTTCCTTGCGATGATTGGCGATCCTGCGCTTCAGCCCATCAAGGGGCGGCGGTCCGGCAAATTTCGTCATGATATTCACCTCTGGCACCTACATCGATAAAGATAGTGTCGGCGCGCCGCCTTGGCGAGTCGTATTTGTGCGCGGCGCAAACACCTGCTAGAGGCGGCGGGAACAGACTTCACCGCAGGAGAAAGAAGATATGGAACGGCCAATCTTGCCGAAGGGCTTGCCCGAGGACATCGAAGACAAGAAGGCCACAGCCGAAGCCTGGTTCCAGCATCTGCGCGACACCATCGTCGCCTCCTTCGAAACCCTGGAAAACGATCTTACCGGCCCTCTTTCCGATCAGGAGCCCGGCCGTTTCGTGCAGAAAGACTGGCTGCGCGACAATGGCGAAGGCGGCGGCGGCAAGATGTCGATGATGGAAGGCCGCGTCTTCGAGAAGGTCGGCGTGCACACCTCCACCGTCCATGGCGAGTTTTCGCCCGAGTTCCGCAAGCAGATACCGGGTGCGGAAGAAGACCCGCGCTTCTGGGCCTCCGGCCTTTCGCTCATCGCCCATCCGGTCAATCCCAATGTGCCCGCGGTACATATGAATACCCGCATGGTCGTCACCACCAGCCACTGGTTCGGCGGCGGCGCGGACCTGACGCCGGTTCTCGGTCGTCGGCGGACGGAACAGGACCCGGACACCCAGCTTTTCCATCGCGCCTTCGAAATCACCTGCAACCGCCATCCGGTTGCCGATTACCCGCGATACAAAACGTGGTGCGACGAGTATTTCTTCCTGAAGCACCGCAATGAACCACGCGGCACCGGCGGCATCTTTTTCGACTGGCTGCACCCTGATGAGGAAAAAGGCGGCTGGGACGCCAATTTCACCTTCGTGCAGGATGTCGGCCGCGCCTTCAATCTCGTTTATCCGAAAATCGTCCGCGCCAATTTCAACCAGAACTGGACGGAAGAGGACCGCGACGAGCAGCTTATCCGCCGCGGTCGCTATGTGGAATTCAACCTGCTTTATGACCGCGGCACGATCTTCGGCCTGAAGACGGGCGGCAACGTTGAATCGATTCTGTCCTCGCTGCCGCCGGTGGTGCGCTGGCCTTAAAAAACCTCACGCAAATTTGACGCTCATCAGCCATTTTGTCGCAAATAGCGCAAATTAGGACTTATGGAAAAATCAAGGCAGTGGTAGTCTCCTTCCGCAGACGTACTGGAGGAGCTATCGTCATGATTACTTCGAACAGCATGCCTATCTCTGCTTCCGTCGAGGAAGCGCTGCATTCCATCGATACCCCTGATCTGATCGACCGCCTGGCAGCGGAAATGCGCGCCACGGGTGATCGTGAACTGCCCCATTCCTTTTATGTCGAACAGGTGAAACGCTCCCTTGCCGGACAAAAAACGGCACGGCGGGCAGCCAATGACGAAATGCCTCGTACAAAAATTCCGGCAGCTGGCACATCCTCTGTGTTCCAGTGCTGGGCAATGCCCGAATAGGGCGCCGAACAGGGTTGAAGGACGCCGCTCTGGAACATAAGCGGCGAACTTTCGTTTCATGACCGAAGGACAGCATGTCACTTCAATGCTGTCCTTCGCTGAAACAGGGAGGCAAGACCATGAGACTTTTTGAATGCGGAACGCTCGTGCCCGGCTGTGCCTGGCATACGCGCGCAGATGACGACGCTGAAGTCGTCCGCCGCACGGTGGAGCACATGCGCTCGGCCCACGGCGAAACCGTCATCCGTGAAAACATGATCGAGAACATCAAATCCCGCATCCGCGACGAAGCGAATGCGGCGTAAGCCGCAACGCCTTCGTTGCTGCGACTTCAATTCTCCAGCATATCCTTCAGCCGGGCGGTCAGCGCTGCACGGTCAAGGGAGAAATTGACGTCGATCCACTTTTCCTCAAGGCTTTTCAGCACTTCGCCCACCTTCGGGCCAGCCTCGACGCCTGCCGCCATCACATCCACGCCGCTCAGGGGGAATCCGGGCCTGTGGAATTTTTCCGCCCGCGCCAGCAGGGTCGAAAGCCGCGCCACCTTCTGCATGGCCGTGTCGCCAGCCGAAACATCGGCACGGGCGGCGGCAAGCGCAAGCTTCAGCCGTGTCTTCACCCCTTCTACACCCTGACGGTAAAGCAGCCGGTCAAGCGCCGTCTCCTTCAGTTCGGGGTCAGCCGCCGGAGCCGAAGCCCAATGGGTAAGATAGGCAGCTTCGGCCTTTGACAGCCGGAGGTGCGCGGCAAGGGCGACCAGCCTGTCCCTATCGGGCGGCAGGATGGCGGAAAGCCGCAGCATCGGGTCCACCGCCCAGCCAAGAGCCTGTTCCGTCGCCACCAGCCCGTGAATGGCGTCGATACCCCATTTCTCGGTCTCGGGAAGAATTTCCGTCAGCACACCCGATTGCCGCATCCATAAAAGAGCGCGGGAGGGATCGCGCGCCGAAAGCAGCTTTTTCAGCTCGCTCCATACCCGTTCGGCCGAAAGGGTACCCAGTTTGTCCTTGGCCCGCGCACTTGCTCTGAGACCGTCCGCATCAGGACGGCCGGAGCCGTAGTGGGCGAAAAAGCGGAAAAAGCGCAGAATCCGCAGGTAATCTTCCGAAATCCGCATCGCCGCATCGCCGATGAAGCGCACGGTTCCGGTTTCGATATCTGGCAGCCCATCGATAAGATCGATGATCCCGCCCTTTTCATCGGCATAAAGAGCATTGATGGTGAGATCGCGCCGCTCGGCGTCGGTCTGCCAGTCGGTGCCGAAAGCCACCTGTGCATGACGCCCATTGGTCTCGACATCACGACGCAGCGTCGTTACCTCGAAACCTTCGCCATCGATCACCAGTGTCACCGTGCCGTGCTCGATGCCGGTTGGAACCGCCTTGATGCCCGCAGCCTTCGCCCGCGCCACCACCACATCGGGGGTGAGCGTCGTCGCCAGGTCGACATCGACGACCGGCAGGTCCATCAGCGCATTGCGCACCGCGCCGCCGACGATCCGCACCTCGCCGCCATCGGCATTCAGAAGCGCAAAGATGCGCTTCAGCGCCGGTTTTTCGAACCAGTCCCGCCCGGCAAGGCTGCTCATGAATAAAACCTCTCGTAAATCGTCCTGACGATGCCCGCCGTAATGCCCCAAATGTAGCGTTCGCCATAGGGCATTTCATAGAAAAACCGCTCCTTCCCCTGAAAGATGCGGCTGCCGCGCCCGTGGTTGGCCGGGTCCATCAGAAAGGACAGCGGCACCTCGAAAACCTCATCCACTTCCGTTGGATTAAGCGTCAGGTCAAAACCGGGACGAACGACCGACAGTACCGGCTTGATGCGAAAACCCGTCCCGGAAATATAATCCGGCAGACGTCCCACCGTTTCCACGAAAGACCTGGAAAGGCCGATTTCCTCTTCCGTTTCGCGCAGGGCCGCCTCTTCCGGCGTGCGGTCTTCGGCATCGATGCCGCCGCCTGGAAAGGAAATCTGGCCGGAATGTTTGCGCAAAGTGGAGGTGCGCTGGGTGAAGATCACCCGCGCATCGTTGCCGTCATCAATAACGGGCACCAGCACGGCGGCATCCTTCAGCCTGATGCCGTTCCCAGAGAGAACCACACCCGGATTGAGGACATGG
The DNA here is from genome assembly GCF_001541315.1 of Agrobacterium tumefaciens str. B6. Taxonomy (GTDB): domain Bacteria; phylum Pseudomonadota; class Alphaproteobacteria; order Rhizobiales; family Rhizobiaceae; genus Agrobacterium; species Agrobacterium radiobacter. The sequence continues at coordinate 215,376 of NZ_LMVK01000034.1, forward strand.
TCGCCATTTTCGCGCTCGGCCACGCCCTCGCCTTCCTGCAACACCCGGCGGCGGAAATCGCTAGCGGTAAAAGCCTTGAGGCCCGTTGTCGTCATAGTCATTGCGAAAGCCGTTCCAGTTCATTGGCGGGCATCACCGGAAAGACGACCCCGCCCGAGCGTACGGCGAACATGTCGATACCATCAACATCGATCACTTCGCCGAGCGCGACGAGATCATACATCACCGCCCGCGAGATCAGCGCTTCCAGCCGGCCGCGCACCAGAAGATAGGGTTTCAATTCGCGGTTCTCACCGAAAATTTCAAACCGCAGCGGATACTCCGGCCCCGCCTCCACCACATCGCCGACATTGGTGCGGAAGGTGAGCAGCGGCTCGCCATCCTTCTCACCCGCGGTCACCTTCATTTCGACGGCGACGAAAGGCGCATCGACGACCCGGATGCCGACTTTTTCCACAGGAGTTACGAGATAGGTTTTGCCGTCCTCATCCTTGCGCAGAACGGTGGAAAACAGCCGCACCAGCGGCGCCCTACCAATGGGCGTGCCGAGGTAGAACCATGTGCCGTCGGCGCGGATTTCCATGTCGAGATCGCCGCAAAAGGGCGGATTCCAGCGTTCCACCGGGGCCGGCCCGCGTTTGGCATCGCCAGTCTGTTCGGCGGCGCGGGAAATCATCGCCGCCAGCCCCGCCGCATCACCTGCCGAATTTATCGTCTCCGCTGCCATATTCGAGTCTCGCTTTGCCGATAAGGAAATACTAAGTCACGACATAGTCATTCGAATGGCGCTTGTCAGCGGCCAAGAGAGCAATAAGCTATATGCAGCGCAAAATCCGTCCCGGCCAGCGGCCAGCAAAACCGGGATGCGACTGTGACAGCGGCGAAGGTATGAGGAGAGCGACATGGGCGTGATGAATACCGGCGAAACCCTCGATGAAAAGGCCATCGTCGCCTCGGCCGAAAAGGCGCTTTCCGACATTGCGGCCATCCGCACGGAAGTCTCCAAGGTCATTTTCGGCCAGGAAAAAGTGGTGCAGAACACGCTTCTCGCCATCCTCTCGGGCGGCCACGCATTGCTCGTCGGTGTTCCCGGCCTTGCCAAGACCAAGCTCGTCACCACGCTCGGCACCGTGCTCGGCCTCGACGCCAACCGCATCCAGTTCACGCCTGATCTCATGCCGTCGGATATTCTCGGCTCCGAAGTCATGGATCAGGACGAAAACGGCCGCCGTTCCTTCCGTTTCATCAAGGGCCCGGTTTTCGCGCAATTGCTGATGGCCGATGAAATCAACCGCGCCAGCCCGCGCACGCAGTCCGCTCTTCTGCAGGCCATGCAGGAATATCACATCACCATGGCCGGCCAGACCTATGAGCTGCCGAAGCCGTTCCACGTCCTGGCCACCCAGAACCCGCTGGAACAGGAAGGCACCTATCCGCTGCCCGAAGCCCAGCTCGACCGCTTCCTGCTTCAGGTGGATGTCGGTTATCCCGAACTTGCCGCGGAGCGCCAGATCCTGCTCGATACGACAGGCACCGCCTCTGGCGAAGCACGCGGCGTGATCGATGCCGAACGCCTGATGGAAGTTCAGGCCCTCATCCGCCAGATGCCGGTCAGCGACAAGGTCGTGGACGCGATCCTTTCGCTCGTCCGTTCCGCCCGCCCCGGCCATGGCAACAAATTGACCGACAAACACGTTGTCTGGGGCCCGGGCCCGCGCGCAGGACAGTCGCTGATGCTGACCGCCCGCGCCCGTGCGCTCTATGAAGGCAGGCTCGCACCGTCGCTGGACGATGTCTATGCGCTCGCCGAGCCGGTGCTGGAACACCGCATGGCGCTGACGTTTGCGGCCCGCGCCGAAGGCATGTCGGTGCGCGATGTCATCGCAGCCCTCGTGGAGCAGGCGAAGAACTGAACGCACGTTCGCGAAAGGACTGCATGTGGCATCCATCGGCCAGATCGTAGACAAGACGCCGGGTAGCGAAGTTCTGGCGCGTGCGCGCCAGCGCGCCGCACTGGTGCCGGACTGCATGGTCGAGGCAAAACGCATCGCCAACACCGTCACCGCCGGCTGGCACGGCCGCCGCAAGCGCGGCATCGGTGAGAATTTCTGGCAATTCCGCCCCTATGCCGAAGGCGAGAGCCTGTCGCGCATCGACTGGCGGCGCTCGGCCCGCGACGATCATACCTATGTGCGTGACCGGGAATGGGAAGCCGCCCACACCATCTGGCTCTGGGCCGACATGTCGCCGTCGATGATGTTCAAATCCACCCTCGGCTCCGTTTCCAAGGAAAGCCGGGCGCTGGTGCTGATGCTGGCGCTGGCGGAAATCCTTGCGCGCTCGGGCGAGCGCATCGGCTGCCCCGGCATCATGGAGCCGGTCTCGGCCAGAAATGCCGCCGAACGGCTGGCCACCGCCATCATGCATGCGCCGCTGACAACAGGCATGCCGGAAACGGGCATGATCCGCGGCGCGAGCGATATCGTCCTCATCGGCGATTTTCTCGATGATGCGAAAAATGTGATGGAGCGGATTTCGCCGCTCGCGCGGCGGGGCTTACGTGGCCATGTGGTGGAAATCGCCGATCCGGCCGAGGAAACCTTCCCTTATTCCGGCCGCACCGAATTCACTGATCCGGAAACCGGCGAAAAACTCGTGTCCGGCCGCGCCGAAACCATTCGCGAGGACTACACCCGCGCCTATCTCGCAAGGCGCGAGGCCTTGTCCTCATCGCTGCGCCGTCTCGGCTGGAACTTCGTGTTCCACCGCACCGATCACCTCGCTTCCGAGGCGCTCGTCGCCGTTCACATGTATCTTTCCGGCGCGCCCGCGCAAGGCGGTGGCCATCGATGAGCGCGTTGCCTTTCGTGTTTACCAGCCCCTACATCCTCTTCGGCCTTCTGGCGCTGCCCGCCATCTGGTGGCTGCTGCGGCTCACACCGCCGCGCCCCAAGGCGGAGGTCTTTCCGCCGCTGAAGATTCTGGCGACGGTGCTGAAACGCGAGGAGACGCCGTCGAAAAGCCCGTGGTGGCTGACCCTTCTGCGCATGGCGCTCGCCGCCGCCGTGATTTTCGCTCTGGCGGACCCGGTGGTAAACCCGCGCAACAGTAGCATCGCCGGCAGCGGCCCCCTGGTGCTCGTGGTCGATAATAGCTGGGCCTCCGCGCCCGACTGGGAGCGGCGCGTGGCAACCGCGCAAGCTCTGATCGGAGATGCCGAACGGGCTGAACGCCCGGTTTCCATCGTTTTCACCGCCGACGCCGAACATGACGCCGTGCCGGGAACGACAGCCGTGGCGCTGGACAAGCTCGCCGCAGCAAAACCGAAGCCGCTGGTTCCCGATCGTATCCGCACGGCAGAGGCCATCACCGAAGCGCTGAACGGTACGCCCCCCGGCACGCTCGCCTATATCACCGATGGCGTGCAGAGTGCGCAGGATGAAAGCGCGATGAGAACGCTTGCCAGCCTCTCGCCCGCCGAATTCCGCATCGTGAAGGGCGATGGCAAGGCGATCACCGCCATATCAGGCGCCACCAACAATGCCGACGCCATGAGCGTCACGCTTTCACGGCTGGATACCGCCGAAGCCGCGCGGCTGACCGTGAATGCGCAGGACAGCCAGGGCCGCATCCTCGCCAATGGCACCGCCAGCTTCGCGCCCGGCGAGGCCGAGACGACGGCGACGGTGGAAGCGCCCTTCGAACTGCGCAACGATTTCGCCCGCCTTTCCCTCGAAGGTGTCTCGACGGCGGGTGCGGTGCATCTTCTCGATGACGGCTTCCGCCGCCGCCGCGTGGCGCTGCTGGCCGGCGAAACCGGCAATGATTTCCAGCCGCTGCTGCAGCCGCTTTATTATATCAGCCGCGCCCTGCAGCCTTTTGCCGATCTCATTCCGCAGCGGCAGGCCGATCTGGCGCAGGCGATCCCGGAAATCCTGCAATCCAACCCCTCCGTCATCGTCATGGCTGATATCGGCCGCCTGCCGCAGGAAACCTATGAGCCGATGCAACGGTGGCTGGCCGGCGGCGGCACGCTGATCCGTTTTGCCGGACCGCGCCTTGCCGCGGCCCCAGCCGACGATCCGCTGGTGCCGGTAACACTCAGGCAGGGTGAGCGTGCGCTCGGCGGCGCACTCTCCTGGGCCGAGCCGCAGCCGCTTGCCGATTTCCCGAGTTTTGGCGCCTTCGCCGGTACGCCGAAGGCCGATGGCATTCTCGTCAAACGCCAGGTTCTGGCCGAACCGACACCGGATCTGGCTGAGCGCACCTGGGCCAGCCTTGCCGATGGCACGCCGCTCGTCACCACCCGTAACGTCGAGGCAGGCCGCATCGTGCTCTTCCATGTCAGCGCCGAAGCAAGCTGGTCCGACCTGCCGATCTCAGGCCATTTCGTCGATATGCTGCGCCGTATCGTGCAATTGTCGAAGGCGGGCGGCGCTTCCGCCAACGCCAATGCCCCGGCGGCCGCCCTGCCGCCCTTCCGGCTGCTCACGGCCGAAGGCGCACTGTCGGCCGAAATCGGCACTGCCCGGCCGCTCGAAATGCGCGCCGGCCAGCCGCCCCGCACCGGTTTCGACAATCCCCCCGGCCTTTACGGCACAGAGGATGGTTTCGTGGCTCTCAATCTCTTAGCCGCTGGTGCGACGCTGCGCCCCCTCGACACGTCGGCCGCCGGTATCAGCACGTCAAGCGAAGCGCTGATCGGCGAAACGGCAAAATCCCTGCGCCCCGCCCTCTTCATCGCCGCCTTCCTGATGCTGATTGCCGATAGCCTGATCGTGCTCTTCATGAACGGCGCATTCGCCCGCCTGCCAAAAGCCCGCAGCGCCACCGCCGCCACCCTGCTTCTGGCGCTTGGCGCCTTTGCCACCATGTCGCCAACGGACGCGCGCGCCGACGATCCGAAACCCGGCGACGAGCAGATATTCGAGCGGCTGGACACCACGCATCTCGCCTATGTCCGCACCGGTGAAGACGATGTCGACCGCATTTCCCAGCAGGGCCTGCAGGGTCTCAGTGAATTCCTGACCTGGCGCACGACGCTGGAGCCCGGCCAGCCGGTCGGTCTCGATATTTCCAAGGATGAATTGTCCTTCTATCCCATCATCTACTGGCCGGTTTCCGCCACGGCACCGATGCCCTCAAGCGCCGCCATCTCGCGTATCGACGCCTACATGCGCGCCGGCGGCACCGTACTGTTCGATACGCGCGACCAGTTCTCTTCGCTCGACACCGGCGCGACCAGCCCTAACGGCGAACGCCTGCAAGCGATCCTCGCCAATATCGACATTCCGCCCTTGGAGCCCGTGCCGGAAGACCATGTTCTGACGCGCTCTTTCTACCTGCTCACCAATTTCCCCGGTCGTTACAACGGCTCGCCGCTCTGGGTGGAATCGCGGCAGGGCGCGGCCAAGACCACGTCGGGCCTTTCCTCCTCCGGTGATGGCGTGACGCCGATCATGATAACAGGCAATGACTTTGCCGGCGCATGGGCCGTCGATGCGCAGGGCGCGCCGGTTCTGCCCACCGTGCCACCAGACGAGATGCAGCGCGAACACGCCTTCCGCTCCGGCGTCAACATCATGATGTATATGCTGACCGGCAACTACAAGGCCGATCAGGTCCACGTTCCCGCACTTCTCGAACGGTTGGGGCAGTGACATGACATTGACCTTCGCCCCCTTCCTGCCGTGGATCGTAATCGCCGTTCTGGCAGTCGCAGCCCTCGCCCTTTCCTTCATCGGCCTGTGGCGCGGCGTGCGCGGCGCGTGGCTGCGCGGGCTGGCGCTCGCCGCCCTGCTTGCCGCCATCGCCAATCCGCTTCTGACGCAGGAAGAGCGCGAGCCGCTCTCCACCATCGTGCCCGTCATCGTCGACCGCTCGCAGAGCCAGGACGTGCAGGAGCGGCCGCAGATGACCGATACCGCGCTGGAGACGCTGAAAGACCGGCTCTCGCGCTTCCCGCGCATTGAGCCGCGCATCGTGGAAGTCCGCGACAATGGTGAGAGCGATTCCCCCTCGACACAGCTTTTCTCGGCGCTTTCCTCTGCCGTCTCGGATGTCTCACCATCCCGCGTCGGCGGCGCGATCTTCCTCAGCGACGGCCAGATTCACGATATTCCCAACGCTTTGCCCAATGCCGAACAGGCGCTGGGCTTCCGCGCGCCGGTCCATGGGTTAATCACCGGCAAGGCCGATGAGTTCGACCGCCGTATCGAAATAGTCCGCGCTCCGCGCTTCGGCATCGTCAACGAAGAGCAGCAGCTGACACTGCGCGTCTTCGATGACGGCCGCCCCGCCGGCGGCGGTTCCGCGGAAGTGACCGTGAAGATGAATGGCGAAGAAATCGCCACGCTGCAGGCCACGCCCGGCCAGCCGACGCCGTTCAGCTTCAAGGTTCCGCGCGGCGGCAACAATGTCATGGAGTTTTCCGTCGCCGAGCTTCCGGGCGAAGTAACGGCCGCCAATAATCGCGCCGTTCACCTGATCGAAGGCATCCGCCAAAACCTGCGCGTGCTGCTCGTTTCCGGCGAACCCCATGCCGGTGAACGCGCCTGGCGCAACCTCCTGAAATCCGACGCCTCGGTCGATCTGGTGCATTTCACCATTCTGCGCCCGCCCGAAAAACAGGACGGCACGCCCATCAACGAACTCTCGCTGATCGCCTTCCCGACCCGCGAACTGTTCGTTGAGAAGATCAATGATTTCGACCTCATCATCTTCGACCGCTACCAGCATCGCGGCGTGCTGCCGATCCTTTATTACGATTACATCGCCCAATATGTCGAAAAGGGCGGCGCGCTTTTGATCGCCGCCGGGCCGGAACATGCCGGTCAGGATTCGATCGCCATGACGCCTTTGGCCTCCGTGCTGCCGGCGCAGCCGACGGGTCAGGTGCATCAGGCCGCTTTTTACCCCCGTCTTTCGGAAGCGGGCAAGAAACACCCCGTCACCCGCGGGCTGGAAGGCTCGGGCAACGAGCCGCCGCAATGGGGCCGCTGGTTCCGCACCATCAGTGTCGACCCGCCGCAGGGCCAGACCGTGATGCTGGGCGACGGACAGGACCCGCTGCTGGTGCTGAACCGGCAGGGCGAAGGCCGTGTCGCCATGCTGCTGTCGGATCAGGGCTGGCTGTGGGCGCGCGGTTACGAAGGTGGTGGCCCGCATGTGGCGCTTTACCGCCGCATCGCCCACTGGCTGATGAAGGAGCCGGAGCTTGAAGAAGAGGCGCTGACGGCGCGCGCCAACGGCCGCACCCTGCAGATCACCCGCCAGACCATTGGCGACGATCCCGGTCAGGCGAGCGTGCGTTTCCCTTCCGGCAAAACGGAAAGCATGGCCTTCACCAGCGCCGAGCCCGGTCTTTACAGGATCGAGCGCCGCATGGATGAAACCGGCCTGTTCGAAATCAAGAACGGCGATTTCACCACCCTCGTCCATGTCGGCGCGGTGGATGCACCGGAATTCAAGGCGATGATTTCGACGACCGAAACGCTGAAACCGCTGGCAGACGCCACCAAGGGCAGCGTGCACCGTGTCGCCGATAGTTCCGGCCGTATCGCGCTGCCCGATATATTGCCCGTCCGCGGCGATATCAGGGTTGCCGATGAGGATCGCATGCTGATACGCATGACCGACGAGACGGTGCTGAAAGGCGTCAACACCCTGCCGCTCTTTGCCGGTTTTGCCGGGCTTGCCGCCCTGCTGCTCGCCTTCTCCGCGCTCTGGTGGCGTGAGGGCCGGTAAGGGCGTTTCGGCCCGGCGGCAGCGCCGGGCTTTCCCGTCTCCGATTGGAAATCGAAAGCGGTCGCCACCCCGGCGTCTGGAGAGAAACCATGAATTTCATTTTGAGCGACGTCGCGGATCCAGAAGCCGAAAAGGCCATCCGCGATCCGCTGGTGGCCTATAATCTCGCCCGTTTCGGCGAAAGCGACAAACGCGAACTCATCATCACCATCCGTGACGACGAAAACATTGTTACCGGCGGTCTGGTTGGCCATACCGCCCGCGGCTGGCTTTACGTGCAGCTTCTTTTCATACCGGAAACCATGCGCGGTCGGGGCACGGGCCCCAAGCTGCTTGCAATGGCCGAGGAAGAAGCCAGAAAACGCGGCTGCATGGGCGCCTATATAGACACGATGAACCCGGATGCCCTGAGAACCTATGAACGCTACGGCTTCACCAAAATCGGCTCGCTTGGCCCCCTTTCCAGCGGCCAGTCGATCACCTGGCTGGAGAAGCGGTTCTAAATTGCATAAAGCTGCTAAGCCGCGATCCCCGATACCTCACCGTCGACCGTCCGGCCCATAGCCTCGCGAATCTGCTGGCGAAGCCACACGGCCCCGGCATCCGCGTCGGTCTGCAGGGCCCAGACCATGGCGACGGGTGGGAAATTCAACGCCACCGGCACCGGGCTTATTTCCAGCCCCAGCAGCGGCGCATAACGCAGCGCGATACGCGAGGACACGGTGGCCAGCACCGCCGAAGATCGCGCCGTTGCCAGTACCGAAAGAAAATCCGGCGCCGCGGCAACGACGTCGATTTCCAATCCGCTCAGCTCCAGCGCATCCTTGATGCAGCCGTGCAGGCTGTCCGTCTGCGATATGACCGCATGTTTGGCCGCCACATAGGCGTCCAGTCCCACGGGATTGGGCAGATCGAGTAAAGCCGGGTTGAAACAGCAGAATACGCTGGAAGAATAGAGCGGTTCGCAATGGTGGCGCTGCTCTTTCGAATAGGTGCATCCGACAGCCATGTCGATCACACCCGTATCCAGCATCGCCGTGATTTCCTGCTCCTGCCCGTTGCGGGCGAGAATACGGATACCGGGCGCAATCTCCCGCAGCCGCGCCGTCAAATCCGGCAAAAGCAACAGTTCCACCTCGCTCGACATGCCCAGCCGGAATGTGCGGCGCTCCGTTGCCGGATCGAACACATCCGCCGTCAGCACCGCCGCCTGCGCCTGCCTGAGCGCCTGTCTCACCGGCCCGGCCAGATTGAGCGCCCGCGCCGTCGGCTTCATCTCCTGCCCCACGCGGATGAAAAGCTCGTCCTGAAACAGGGTCCGCAGGGTGGAGAGATTATGGCTCATGGCCGGCTGCTGGATTTTCAGCCGCCGCGCGGCGCGCGTGACATTCATTTCCTCCATCATCGCATCGAAGGCGATGAGAAGGTTGAGGTCGAAAGAACGGAGATTGAAATGATCGATAGTTTGCATAAGTCACATCGATTTGATTGCTGACCTCTCTACACTTAGCTGGAGTACGGAAAGTTTCAAGACGTTCCCCAACCCAGGAGCCCTCAATGCCGTCACGTCGCTCACTTCTCAAAGGCGCCGCCAGCGCCATCATCGCCGCCCCCCCCTTCGTTGCACCCTCCCTCGCCTTCGCTAAGGCGCCGCTCGCCGCCACACAGGCACCCGGCTTTTACCGGCTGATGGTCGGCAAGGTGGAAGTCACCGCGCTTTCGGACGGCGTCATCGCGCTGCCGCTTGCCAAAATCTACACCAACACCACACCGGAACATGCGACAAAGGTGCTGCAGGATGCCTTCCTGCCGGAAGAAACGCCCACCTCGGTCAACGCGTTTCTCGTCAACACCGGCGACAGGCTGGTGCTGATTGATGCCGGCACCGGCACCTATCTCGGCCCAAGCCTCGGCCGGCTCGTCGCCAATATCGAGGCCTCAGGCTACAAGGCGGGGGAGATAGACGATGTTATCCTCACCCATATCCATACCGACCACTCCGGCGGGCTGTCTGCGGATGGCAAACGCGTCTTTGCCAATGCGACCCTGCACGTCAACAAGCGCGAAGCCGCTTTCTGGCTTGATGAGGCAAAGGCCAAGGCGGCGCCCGAAGCGCTGAAGAAGGGTTATGCCGAAGCGAAGGAAAGCATCCAGCCCTATATCGATGCCGGCAAGTTCGAGACATTCGGTGACAATGCCGCGCCGGTTCCCGGCCTCGGCTCGATCCTTTATGCCGGCCATACGCCGGGCCACAGCGGCATCGTTCTGGAAAGCGACGGCCAGAAGATCGTGTTCTGGGGTGATATCACCCATGGCGATATCCTCCAGTTCGATGAGCCTGATGTCGCGATCGAATTTGACGTCGACCAGAAGGCTGCCGTCGCCGCCCGCGATCTGGCATTCCGGCAGGCGGTGGAAGGCAAATATCTGGTGGCAGGCGCCCATATCGCCTTCCCCGGCATAGGCCATGTGCGCACCGACAGCACCAATTACGATTGGCTTCCGGTCAATTACACGACGCTTTAACTGCAGAACGGAATGGCCTGATCGTGGATCGGATCAGGCCATCACCCCTGAGCGGCAATCAGGTCAGCGCTACCTGCCGCGTTTCCGCATTGATCATCGTGGCCGCAATGGCGGCCAGCACCAGCAGCCCGGCAAATATGCCGATTGCGACACCAAAACCCTGCGCAATGGCATAACCAAGCAGAGACGGCGCAAGCAGGCCGCCAAGCCGCGCCATGGCGCCCGCGGCCCCCATGCCGGTCGCCCGGGATTCGGTTGGATAAAGCTCCGGCGTATAGGCATAAAGCGCTCCCCAGGTGCCGAGCAGCGCAAAGCTCATAATAAGCAGTGAAGCGGCAATCATTGCGCCGGCCGAAGCGAGCGTGAAGAGCAGGCATCCGAGCGCGGAGAGCAGGCAGAAGCCGATCAGTGTCGGCTTGCGGCCCCATTTTTCAACGCCATAGGCGGCAAGCGCATAACCGGGGATCTGCGCCAGCGCCACCAGCACTAGAAAACCATAACCACGCACGAAGCCGAACCCGTCTCCGGCCAGTTTCGCCGGCATCCAGGTGAAGACACCGTAATAGGAGACGGAGACAAGGAACCAGATGGCAAGGATCATGATGCTGCGCTGCCGGAGTGCGGGTGAAAATATCCCCTGCCCCTTGGCCACGTCAGGCTGGAAAAGCCCGGTTCCGGCATCGAGCGGCGCGCGGCCATTCGTCACCAGCATGCGGTTGACGACAGCCTTTGCTTCCTCTGACCGACCGCTGCGCAAGAGGTAAAGCGGCGATTCCGGCACCAGAAAGCGCAGGCCGAGACCGAGGACGGCCGGAAAGGCCGTCACGGCAAAAATGTAACGCCAGGCATCAGCGACGCCGGCAAGGCTGGCGCCCCAAGCGGCCAGCGCCACGATCAGTGTCCCGACAGCCCAGAAGCCTTCCAGAAAGACCAGCCAGCGCCCGCGATTTTTGGCGGGCAGGAATTCCGCCATCATCGCATAATCCACCGGCAGCGTGCCGCCCACGGCAGCCCCGGTAAGAAAGCGCAGAACGAGCAGAATGGTGAAATCAGGCGAGAATATCGAAAGCACACCGAACAGCGCATCACAGGCCACGGTGACGATCAGCACCCGGCGACGCCCGTAACGATCCGCCAGCCGCCCGAAACCGGCAGCGCCGAGAAGCATGCCGAAAAAGAACGCCGTGCCGGTCTGCAGCGCCTGCGGCACCGTCAGGCCGAAGGTTGCGGCAATCGAGGCGGCGGTGAAGCCGACGGCCAGAACCTGCATGGCATCCGCCGCCCAGACGAGACCGAAAATGCCCATCAGCCTGCGCTGATAGGCGCCTGCGCCCGCGCGCTCCAGCGCCTCATTCATGGTGATTGCCGTCATGCCCCGCCCCTCTGCAGAAATCGACTTTCACTTGCTATCGCATGGGGGGAGGAAACGGAATTGAATTCTGTGGAGGGGTGCGCACGGTTGGAACGAAATGCTCGGCGCAACGATAGGCGAACCCCTGCGCCTCCGCCCTCATCCCTGTGCTTGTCACAGGGATCCCGCCAGCCCAAGTCCTTGGGCTGAAAAGAGTCCTCTCGCCGCGCAGATGCGCGTCGGCTGGATTCCTGTGACAAGCACAGGAATGAGGGAAGACAGAAGCGCTGGCGAGAAAAGGCAAAGCTGCCTTGCAGAAAGACCCTCAGCCGTAAACCCGAAGAGGCTCCTCAAAACCCTCATCTTCCGCAGCTGCGGCAGGCATCCCGGCCTCGCAGTTGCGCCAGCCGATCTTGCCCTTCAACCGCTGATGAACGTCATTGCCAAGCGGCGCCACCAGCACCCGGTTCGGATCAACCGGTCCCGGAAAATCGAGCGCCGCATAAGCGACCTTCTCAAAACCGAGCGGCATGTAATAGGGCGGATCGCCGATCAGGATCACGGCCTCGGAGCCCTTCCGCCTTGCGGCCGCAATGGCGATCCGGACGAGTTCCCGGCCTATGCCCTTGTTTTTGTGCGAAGGCCGAACCGCAAGCGGGCCAAGCATATGGCCCTTCACCCCGCCGGCCAGGACGGGCGTCATGCGCACCGAAGCGATCGTCTCACCATCATCAGCGCAGACGAAGGACAGCGACCGGTCATGCGGACCCTGCTCACGGATGCGCGCCGCCGCACGGGTGTGCCGGCCGGGACCAAATGCTTCTTCGTTGATGACTTCGATGATGGCGTCGTGCGACGCGTCCTCGGTGAGGTAGACAAGATCGTGCTTGGACATAAAGAGACCGAAACTTCCAGAATGCGGATGCGACAATAGATGACGGCTGCGCCGGTAAGGGCGTTCAGGAGCGTCAGCGTCGTCGGAGCATCCGTGGTTCGATCATAGCCTGCAATTTCCTCAGATTTGAGAAAATCGCAATTATCAGGAAAATCACCCCCCGTCCAGAACAAATCTCGACGCTCCTCCTTTCAGCCTGTGCGGGACCGGAAACGCATTGTTCAATGCCTTGCGGGTTCGCGGGATTGAGCGAAACGGGTAGTATCGCCGTCAAGGAAACAATCAAGGAGATCATCATGGGCATGCTGGTGGAAGGTGTGTGGAAGGACGTCTGGTACGACACCAAGGAAACCAAGGGGCATTTCAAGCGCAGCGCCTCGCAATTCCGCAACTGGATCACAGCGGATGGCGCACCCGGCCCTTCCGGAGAAGGCGGTTTCGAGGCGGAGAAAGATCGTTACCACCTCTATGTCTCCTTCGCCTGCCCCTGGGCGCATCGCACCCTGATCTTCCGCAAGCTGAAAAAGCTGGACGACCTGATCTCGGTCTCCGTCGTTGATCCGCTGATGCTGGAAAACGGCTGGGAATTCAAGCCGCAGGGCGAACGCACGCCGGGCGCGACCGAGGATCACCTGTTCGGCTCCTCCACGCTCTGGCAGGTCTATACCAAAGCGGACCCCAAATATTCCGGGCGCGTCACCGTGCCGGTGCTCTGGGACAAAAAGCGCGGCACCATCGTTTCCAATGAATCGGCGGAAATCATCCGCATGTTCAACTCCGCCTTCAATGATCTCACCGGCTCGCAGGAGGATTATTATCCCGAAGCGTTGCGCGCCGAGATCGACGCGCTGAACGACGTGATCTATGACACCGTCAATAACGGCGTCTACAAGGCCGGCTTCGCCACGACACAGGACGCCTATCAGCAGAATGCCGTGAAGGTCTTCGAAACGCTCGATATGCTGGAAGATCGCCTGAAGGACCGCCGTTTCCTGTTCGGCGCGGAGCAGACGGAAGCGGACTGGCGTCTGTTCACCACTCTGGTGCGGTTCGATCCCGTTTATGTCGGCCATTTCAAGTGCAATATCCGCCGCATCCACGACTATCCGCACCTGACGGGTTACCTGCGCGATCTTTACCAGACACCGGGCGTGCCTGACACGGTCGACATGCGCCACATCAAGGAACATTATTACCGCAGCCACCGCACCATCAACCCGACCGGCATCGTGCCCGTCGGTCCGGAGCTGGACCTGACCATGGCGCATGGACGCGAGACGCTGGTCTGACGAAATACGCCGCTACCAGTAGTCGGCAATCGCCGCTTCGCCGGCAAGTTCGGCAAGGCGGCGGCGGGTTGCCGCCGTCACCCCTTCGGGCAGATTTGAAAGATCGAAAAAGCCGCTCTCGGCAATCTCATGATCCGGCTTTTTCGGTTTGGTCTGGGTGACATCAAGCCGATAAAGCGCGACATGGTCGCGATTGCTGCCTTCCAGATTAAGGTAAACGTGGAAAAGCTCCGGCTTTGAGGCAGCTTCGAGATTGCCTTCCTCGCGGATTTCCTTGTGCAGCGCCGCGAGCAGGGTTTCGCCGCGCTCCACCCCGCCGCCCGGCAGATACCAGCCCGGAAGATAGGTGTGCCGCACGAGAAAAATCCTGCCCTTTTCATCGTAGCAAGCCGCACGCACACCAAGAGTTGCGCCGCGCGTGAACAGAAAAACGAAATGCAGAAAGCGGATGAAGACACGCATATGGAACGGACGGGCCTGCCGCCCGGTTGTTTCGTCATTCACCCTGGTTTCTCCCCGCCTGCCGGCTTTTATTGGACGCGCGGCATATCATAGGTTATCTCTGCCGCCATGTTCAAACTTGCCCATATTTCAGACGTCCATTTAGGGCCACTGCCAAAACTCACTTTCCGGGAACTTGCATCGAAACGGATTACCGGTTTCGTCAACTGGCACCGCAACCGCCGCAAGCATCTCTTTACCGATACACTGGAAAAACTGCTCGACGATCTCGAGGCAAAATCACCGGATCATCTGGCTATTACCGGCGATCTCGTCAATCTTGCGACGGGCATCGAAATCCGCGCCGCCGCCGACTGGCTTGAGGAAGTGGGTGACCCTGAGAGAACCTCGGTGGTCCCAGGCAATCACGACGCCTATGTTTCCGGCGCGCACGACAAGGCCATGCAGGCCTGGTATCCATACGTGCGTGGCGATGGCGACCCGGCGGAATGGGACGACGACCGCAAGATTTTTCCCTATATGCGCGTGCGCGGCCCCGTGGCGCTGATCGGCTGCTCCACCTCGATTGCAACACCACCCTTTTCGGCCACCGGCTATTTCGGCAACCGACAGGCGCGCGCCACGGCGGAACTCTTAAAAAAAGCCGGTGAACAGGGGCTGTTCCGCGTGGTGATGATCCATCATCCGCCCATCCGGGGCGCTTCCCCCACCCACAAACGCATGATCGGCATTCGCCGTTTCGCGGCCGCACTCGGCGTCGGCGGTGCGGAACTCGTGCTGCACGGTCATACCCATCTCAACACGGTTTACTGGTTGAACACCCACCACGGAGAGGACCACATCCCGGTCGTCGGCATTTCCTCGGCCAGCCAGGGACCGGGCGGTGAAAAACCGCGCGCGGCCTATAATCTCTTCCACATTTCCGGTGGGCCCGGCACGTGGAATGTCGCCTGCGAACGCCACAGCCTCGATGAGACGGCGACGGGTGTGGCGCTGGAAGATGTGCGGGTGTTTTATGAAAACGGGCGGCCGCTGGGATTTTCTCTACCGAGGGAATAAAGCCCGCGGGCGTGGAACGGAGGAGGGCTTTACCCCCCTCTGACCTGCCGGGCATCTCCCCCTCAAGGGGGGAGATCGACCTGAGGCTAGGTCTTGCCCATATCAAAGCCCGAGAATGAAGCTGCGGGAAAGCGTCTTGCCGATCTCCCCCCTTGAGGGGGAGATGCCCGGCAGGGCAGAGGGGGGTGCCATCCCCCACCCTCAAGGCAAGCTTATTTCGCCCGCTCTTCCAGCACCCGGTTGGCCGCCGAGACAATCGCCTCCAGCGACGCACCCACGATATTCGTATTGACCCCCGCCCCGAACAGCTTGCCGCCCGGATGCTCCATCTCGACATAGGCAATGGCCGAGGCATTCGAGCCATGCTGCAGCGAATGCTCGGAATAATCATTCACCGAGAGATCAACCCCGAGATAAACCGACAGCGCATTGATGAACCCGTCGATCGGACCGGTTCCCTTGCCCTCGATGCGCTTCACCTCGCCATTATCGGTGATCTCGGCGGCCACAATGCGCACGCCCTTGAAATCGCCGGCCGGATAGGTGTGGTGATCAACGAACTTGATGCGCGCATTCGGCTGCGTCACATAACGCTCCATAAAGCGCTCATAGATGCGCTTGGCCGGCAGTTCCACACCCTCTTCGTCGGTGATGCGCTGGATATCCTCGCGGAACTCTACCTGCAGGTTGCGCGGCAGGTTGATGCCGTAATCCTGCTGCAGAATATAGGCGATGCCGCCCTTGCCGGATTGCGAGTTGATGCGGATGATCGCCTCATAGGAGCGGCCGACATCCTTCGGGTCGATCGGCAGATAGGGCACTTCCCAGACGGGGTGATTGGCGACCTTGATCGCCTTCATGCCCTTGTTGATCGCATCCTGATGCGAGCCGGAAAACGCCGTGTAGACCAGTTCGCCGACATAAGGGTGACGCTCGGGGATCGTCATCTCGTTGGAATATTCGTACACGGCCTTGATACGCTCGATATCGCGGCAATCCAGCTCCGGATCAACGCCCTGCGTGTACATGTTCAGCGCCAGCGTCACGACGTCGACGTTACCCGTGCGCTCGCCATTGCCGAACAGCGTGCCTTCGACGCGGTCCGCACCGGCCATCAGGCTCAACTCGGTCGCCGCAATGCCCGTGCCGCGGTCGTTATGCGGATGCAGCGAGATGATGACGTTTTCGCGGTTGTCGATATTGCGGCACATCCATTCGATCTGGTCGGCATAGATGTTCGGCGTCGCCATTTCCACCGTCGAGGGCAGGTTCAGGATCAGCTTGTTGTCCGCAGTCGGCTTCACCACCTCAACAACGGCGTTGCAGATTTCCAGCGCCACTTCCAGCTCGGTGCCGGTAAAGCTCTCAGGCGAATATTCGAAGCGGAAACCGCCGCCAGCCTTCGCCGCCATATCGGTGATCATCTTCGCCGCATCAACGGCAATCTGCTTGATGCCATGCACATCCTTGCCGAACACCACGCGACGCTGCAATTCCGAGGTGGAATTGTAGAAGTGTATGATCGGCTTGTTGGCGCCCTGCAGCGCCTCGAAGGTACGGGTGATCAGTTCCGGGCGGCACTGTACCAGCACCTGCAGGGAAACATCGTCAGGTACATTGCCTTCTTCCACGCACCAGCGGGCAAAATCGAAGTCCGTCTGCGAGGCGGAAGGGAAACCGATTTCGATTTCCTTGAAGCCCATTTCCAGCAGCAGCTTGAACATGCGGGCCTTGCGGTCGTGACCCATGGGGTTGACCAGCGATTGGTTGCCGTCACGCAGGTCCACCGAACACCAGATCGGCGCCTTGTCGATGGTCTTGCCCGGCCAGGTGCGGTCAGGAATATTGATGGTCGGGTAAGGGCGATACTTCACGCTCGCGTCCGACATGCCCTTGGAAATATTGGTGATCTTGCCGTCCATTTCGCTTCCTCCTTGCGCAGTCCGCGGGCGTCTTGCGCCATCGGCGGATGCACGGCCCTTTAGAGCCTAAATCCAGTATAAAATGAGATTTCGAGATGAGGAGCGTTTGCACCAGCGGGCTTTCGGCCGCCGGGCGCTCCTCACTGGACCCGGCAACCGCGTGTAAGGTCGAGGCTAAGAAGCGAGAGTGCACCGCACGGCGAGGCCTTCGCAGAAATCTGCGCGCTCATGCCGTAAATGGTTGCGATGCTGTTGCTCATGGCGTCGTGTATAAACAGCGGCTGGCGGTCTGACAAGTGATCTTGTGCTGCGCGCTGGTTATTTTCCCTGCCTGCCGCTCTCAAGCCTTTCTGCCTAACCACGCTTTACCACCCGCTGCAACGCCATCATCAGCCCGCCGCCGATCAGCCCCCAGAAGGCACCGGAAACGCCGCCGAAGGAGAGGCCGGAGGCCGTGATGAGGAAAGTGATGGCCGCCGCCTCGCGGGTTTCCGGCTCCTTGAAGGCCGCCACTGCGGAGCCGGAAAAGGCGCCGACCAGTGCCAGCCCCGCCACCGCCTGAATGAGGATGGGCGGCGCCAGCGCCACGAAGGCCGTGACCACGCCGGCCAACAGGCCGAAGATGATATAGCCGACGCCGGCGATGATCGCCGCCCAGTAACGCCGCTTTGGATCAGGATGAGCATCCTCGCCCGCGCACATCGCAGCCGTGATTGCGGCAAGATTGACTGCATGGCCGCCAAAGGGCGCGGAAAGCAGGGAGAAAAAGCCGGTCGCGGCGAAAAGCGGGCCGGGCTGTGGGTCGTAGTGATTGACCTTCAGCACCGCGATGCCGGGAATATTCTGCGAGGCCATGGTGACGATGAAGAGCGGCAGCGCGATGGAGACGACGGCGTGCAGGCTGAAGACGGGCGTTACCCACTCAATCGGCGGTGTCAGCGATTGCGCCACGCTATCGAGCGCGCTCTCGGGAATATCGACACCGAAGATCATGACAAGCACGAAGGCGGCAAGAGCCGCGGGCACGGCGAACAGCCGCTTGAAGGCTCCAACAACGATCCAGGCAAGGATGATGGGTAATCCGAGCGCCGGGTTGAAGCCGATTGCCTTGATCGGCGCGAAACACAGGCCGATGATGACGCCTGACAGCATGGCATTGGCAAGCGGCGCGGGAATGGAGGCGACCGCCTTTCCAAGTGGCCTGAACAGGCCTGCGATGATGATCAAAATGGCGCAGATGACGAACCCGCCAACGGCTGCCGGGAAGCCACCCTCAATGACGCCGGTGGTGGCAAGCAGCGCGGCGCCCGGCGTCGACCACGCGATGCTGATGGGAAGCCGGGTTGTGACGGAAAGAGCGATGGCGCAAAGCCCCATCGCCACCGAAAGCGCCATCAGCGCCGACGCCGCTTCGAAATCCGTCGCACCGACGGCTTTCAGCCCCTGCAGCACAACGGCGAAGGAGCTGGCGAAACCGACAAAGGCGGTAAGGCAGCCCATGAACAGGCTCTGGACGGAAAAATCTTTCAGCATAAAGCACTCTGCGGCCTGCGGCCTGTCGCAAACAACCGCAGCGGTCTGCATTGGCGACAGGCAGAAAAATTGAAGCGTGATGCGCGAATCCGGGGATGGCGACACGCCTTGGATGAAGCGTGGTTATATTCAGGATCAAAAAAGACGCGACTTGGCAAGATGGGCCACCAGACTTCAGGTACGGCGGCAGGGAAAACGTCATCAAAGTTTAGCGGCGGGGCGCTAATCCTGCCCGCATCACAACAGGTCATCCGCCACAAGAGGGACCCTCGCCATGCTCCGCATCGTCACCATTGCCGCCTGCTGTTTTGCGGCTCTTCCCGCCGCTGCCCAGACCCCGCCTGCGCCGGCCTTCCTCGGCCAGATCGTCGTGCCTTCGGGCCTCTCCATCAATGGCGTTACCTTCGGCGGCATTTCCGATCTCGCCTTCGACAGCGAAACGGGCCGTTATTTCGCAATTTCCGATGATCGCGTGGAAAAAGGTCCGGCCCGCTATTACGAGCTGGAGCTGGCCATAACGGAAGGCGCCACCACGCTCAACATCGCCGCCACCCATGAATTGAAAGACGAGACCGGCGCGGCCTTTGCGCCGAAGAGCATCGATGCGGAAGGCATCGCGCTCGACCGCAAGCGCGGCAAGCTCTATTGGTCCTCCGAACGCGACCTGAAGAACCAGCCGGGGCTTTACGTTTCGGATATCGACGGCGGCAATGTGAAGCGGCTGGAACTGCCGGACGCCTATCTCGTCAACGACGCAAAGACCAAGGGCGTTCAGAACAACCTCGCCTTCGAAGGCCTGGCCCTGATGCCCGGCCGGCTGATCGCCGCCACCGAAAATGCTCTCACCCAGGACGGCCCCAAGGCGACGCCGCAGGCGGGCAGCCCGGCCCGTATCCTCGTCATCGACACGGCGACGCTGAAGCCGGTCGCCGAGCACGTCTATGTCACCGAGGCAATCTCGAAGACACCAACAGCCGCCGAGCCGAAATATAACGACAACGGCCTTTCCGCCATTGCAGCCCTGCCGGATGGCCGTTTTGTCGCGGTCGAGCGCAATTTTGCCTCCGGCGTCGGCAACCACATCCGCTTCTTCATCGCCGACATGTCCCGCGCCGACAATATTCTCGGCAAGGACAAGATCGATCCGGCTTCCGTGGCTACCGTATCGAAATCACCCTGGTTTGAAATCAACGAAGGCGATTTCGGCCTCGATATCGACAATATCGAGAGCTTCGCCTTCGGCCCTGTGGTGGATGGCAAGCAGCTTTTTGTCATCGCCTCCGACGACAATTTCAACACGGGCAAGCAGTTCACCCAGTTTGCGGCATTCGCAATTCCCGCCAATCTGGGTCAGTGAAATCCACCGAAACAGAATGCCGGCTCTGGACAATGTCCGGGCCGGCATCGGCAACCGAGACGGATGCCTGCCTTACCAGCGGAGCAGACGTGAACCGGCGAAAGCGCCGATGATACCGGCCAAGAGAATGCCCAGGGAATACCAGATCAACACGAAAGCCATGCCGTTTTCGGTGCAGAACCACGAATAGACCCACGCCCCGGCCGCACCTGCGGCGATGCCAGCGGCAAAACCCGCAAGCGTGGGATCAGCGGGGGCCGACCGCCTGAGAACCGCGAAATTCGCCAGAAACAGCGGCAGCGCGAAAGCAACGATCAAAAACGGGCAATGCAGCGCCGACGATCCGAGAATGAGGGTGCTGTAGGTGCTGGGCACGGCAAATCCAAGCTGGACGAGCGCGATCAGCGCCATGGCGGCAAAAATCAGCGCAAGCCACACAAACAGGCAACCCCTCTCGCCTTCCGGCCGCGCAAGACGCATGACGGCAAAAAATGCAATGAGGGCCAGTAGGGCATTATAGGCGGATTTGACCCAGAAACCCGGCTCGGTCATGGCCTCGCTCATATCGACGCGAAGCCCCAGAATGACGACCATCAGCACGAGCGAAAGGCCGAGCGCGGGCAATGCCGCGAATGCCAGCCTGCGCTCCAGCGCGAAAGCGGGGACAGGTTTCAGATCACCCGCCAGTTGTTCGATGATGTCTTCCGTTTTCCTCACCTGTCCCCCCGCAACTTCGCCGCCAGGACTTTCAGCGTTCTGTGAATGCCGACCCTTGCCGCAAGGTCGGTCTGGCCGGATTTTTCGGCCGCTTCGGCAATTGACTGACCTTCGAGTTTCACTCTTCGAATGAGATCGCGTTGCCGCTCCGGCAGGTCGTCGAGCAGCCGCTCCACATCCATGCGGGCCATGACCGCATCGACGGAGGGTTCCGCCTCCAGCGTCTCATCGAGTTCGACTTCCGCCAGCATTCGGGCGCCCCTGCCCCGATAATGATCGATGAGCTTGTAGCGCGCTATCGAGAAGAACCACGCCGTGAAAGGTCTTGCACGGTCATAGGTCTCCCGCTTGGCGTGAAGCGACAACAGGGTTTCCTGCACAAGATCTTCGACATCGCCTCTGGAGGCGGCCGCCATGCGCCGGCTGAAATACGCGATCAGCAGCCGCCTCAGGGCATGAAGCAAATGCCGGTAGGCGCCTTCGTCCCCATCGAGGGAACGCAGCATCAGCATTTTTAATGTCTCTTCCGAAGGGCTGCCTGTCATCGTCACTATCGGGTTATTCGCAGTCGGCAGGATATTGTTACATAGTGGCTTTAAAAAAATCTCGCCCGAACTTGTCGTCACAAGCGCGTGAAGATGTAACGGGCGGCGGGTCGCGCCCGAATGGACAATCGTGAGCCCCGGCACAATGCCGGCGGACATGCAACGACGTCCAGAGGAGACCCTTCATGACCCGCATTCTTACCGCCATTGCCGCCGCTTCCCTGTTCTCCGCTCTTTCCTTCGCAGGCATCGCCCATGCCGACAGCATGAAAACCGATACGATGAAGAAGGACACCATGCATAGCGACGCCATGAAGGCCGAGACCATGAAAAAGGATGGCATGTCCATGGTCAGCAAGAAGGACTGCATGGACAAGGCCGGTATGGAAATGGACAAGATGAAAAAGGCCGACATGATGAAGGCCTGCGACACGATGAAGTAAGGCCGGCCTGAACGAAAAAAGCCCGCACCGGTTTTGACCGATGCGGGCTTTCTCAAATGAAAATCGAAAACTCAGAGTTCCGACTGGCTTTCGACGATCTTGCCGACGAGGCCGTAATCCTTGGCCTCTTCCGCGCCGAGCCAGTAATCGCGATCGATGTCCTTGGCGATCTTTTCTTCGCTCTGGCCGGTGGCCTTGGAGAAGATCTTGATCAGGCGCTGGTTCATCTTGATGATTTCGCGGGCCTGGATTTCGATGTCGGATGCCATACCGCGCGTGCCGCCGGAGGGTTGATGCAGCAGGAAGCGGGTGTTCGGCAGGCAAAGGCGACGTTCCTTCGGCACCGAGACGTAAATCAGCGCACCGGCGGAGGCGACCCAGCCCGTGCCGATGATGTAGACCTTCGGCTTGATGAACTTGATCATGTCGTGGATGGAATCACCCGATTCGACATGGCCGCCCGGCGAATTGACGTAAACGCGAATGTCGTCGTCGCTGGCGGCGGCAAGAGCCACGAGCTGCGTGCAGACCTTCTGCGCCAGTTCCTGCGTGATGCCGCCATAGATGAAGATCGAACGCGACTTGAAAAGATTCGCTTCCGTTTCCTTGCCGATCGGCAGTTCCTTGCTCTTGTCGTCTTCGTCTTCGTTCATCAACGGCTCTCTCCAGCAAAATTCGTGCATGCCCTTCGGACATAGTGCGACTTGTTACGTAAGGCAATGAGAGAAAAAGGCAAGGTTTGCCCGCCAACAATAAACACCACCCCCGGCAGATGACGCATGGACAGCCTCTTGGCCTTCGCGATATCGTCAGCGCCTCATTGCAGCGCCGCCCGCCGCGGGAAGCCCAAGATCCCGCCGCTGACGGCAACAATTTCAAGAGGGAACCATGCTGAAAAGACTAAGCCTCGCCGCCGCCGCGCTCTGCCTCACCACCCTGCCCGCTTTCGCCCATCTGAACCCGGAAGAACACGGTTCCTTCATGGCCGGCGTCTCCCACCCGTTTTTCGGCGCGGACCACATTCTGGCGATGGTGGCCGTCGGCATCTGGGCCTCGCAGATCGCCTTTGCCCGAAACGACCGCAAGGCGCTGTGGATCGTGCCCGCCGCTTTCGTCGGCACCATGGCCGCAGGCTTCCTGATGGCGGTTTACGGCATCGACCTTCCCTTCGTCGAACCCGCCATTCTTGCCTCCGTCATCGGCCTTGGCCTGCTGGTAGCGATGGCGGCAAGGCTTCCCACGGCAGCGGCAGCGGCCGTTGTCGGCGCTTTCGCGCTTTTCCACGGCCATGCCCATGGCGGTGAACTCGGTAGCGCCGGCGCGCTTCAATTCGGCATCGGCTTCATGATCGCCACCGCCATCCTGCATGCGGCCGGCATCGCGCTCGGCCTCGGCATTGCCCGTTTCGGCTCAGCCGCAAGCCGCACCGTCGGCGCGCTGACGGCGATTGCGGGTCTCTCGCTCGCCTTTGGCGGCTGAAGATCATTACCGAAATTTAAAATTTGGACCGCTTTGAAAAGCCTGAATTCTGGCCTACCTCCTTATCGTGGATTTACGCTTCACGGTAAGGAGGCAGCATATGTCACCGGAAGAAAGCCAGCTTCTCAAGGCCCTGTTCGACAGGACCAAAACCGCATCCGCCACCCCGCGTGACCGCGAGGCGGAAACTTTGATCGCAGACGCCGTGCGCGATCAACCCGCAGCCCCCTATTATCTCGCCCAGGCGGTGATCGTTCAGGAAAAAGGTCTGGAAGCGGCAGCAGCCCATATCAAACAGCTCGAAGACCGCATCCACGCACTGGAAAGCGGTAATAGCGCCCCTCAGGCGGCGGCGCAGGGCGGTTTCCTCAGCTCCATCTTCGGCACCGGCCAGCCGCAACCACCCGCACCGGCACCAGCCCCTGCGGCCGCGCCGAGCTCATGGCGCAACGATACCGCCGGCCAGACGGCCGGCCCTTGGGGAGCGGCAGCCAATCAGCAGCAGCCCGGTGGCCCATGGAGCCAGGCCGCCGCAGGTGGACGTTCAGGCGGTGGTTTTCTGCAAGGCGCGCTCGGCACCGCTGCCGGTGTTGCGGGCGGCATGCTGCTGGCCAATTCGCTGAGCGGCATTTTCGGCAGCCACATGTCGTCGCTCGGCCTTGGCTCGCCCTTCAGCGGCGGCAATGCCGCTGGCAACGCACCCGTCGAGGAAACCGTCGTCAACAACTATTACGGCGACAGCGCAAGCCCGCAGAATAACGACGATGACGATATCCAGCAGGCCGATTACGACGACAGCGCCGATGATGCGGATGCTGATTCAGGCGACGACGGTTCGTTCGCCTGAACCTTGCATCACATAAACAGCCGGATCAGCCGCGGCCGCGATAGGTGGCAACGCCCTGATCCGGCAGCCACACGCCTTCAGGCGCCGGTCCGGTCTGCCAGAACACGTCAATCGGAATGCCGCCGCGCGGATACCAGTAAGCACCAATGCGCAGCCATTTCGGCTGCAGCAGTTCTACCAGCCGCTTGGCGATATAGACCGAGCAATCCTCGTGGAATGCGCCGTGGTTGCGGAAGGACTGCAAAAACAGCTTCAGCGACTTCGATTCCACCAGGAAATCGCCCGGAATGTAATCGATGACGATATGGGCGAAATCCGGCTGGCCGGTCATCGGGCAAAGCGAGGTGAATTCGGGCGCGGTGAAGCGCACGACATAATCGGTGCCGGCATTGCCGTTCGGCACTTTTTCGAGAACAGCCTTCTCCGGGCTCTCTGGCGTATCGACCTTCGTGCCCAGCTGCGACAGGCCGGAAACATCCGTCACGGACATGGAAAACTCCTGTTTATTTAAACAATCACTTTGACGCCATGCGCCTTTTCGCCTTCCGGCTCGACGTGAATGGCAAGGCTGGCGCCCGGTATGACGTCCCTTATGGCATCTTCAAGGCGGTCGCAAATATCATGCGCCTCCCGCACCGTCATGACGGCGGGAACGACGACGTGAAAATCGATGAAAGCGGCCGAACCGGCGCGGCGGGTTCTAAGATCATGCACGCCGATGACGCCGCCGGAATTTTCCGCGATCGCCTTCTTGATCGCCTCGTCCTCCTCCGGCTCCACCGCACGGTCCATCAAGCCGCCAAGCGAATGCAGAATGACTTTCGAGCCCTGGAAGAGGATGTTGACGGCCACCAGAATGGCGAGCAGCGGATCGAGAATGGCGTAACCCGTAAAAAGCGCCAGAACGAGGCCGACGAGAACGCCTGCCGAGGTCACGACGTCAGACATGATATGATGGCCGTCAGCCGCGAGCGCCGGTGAGGCATATTTCTTGCCGACACGGATGAGGATCGTCGCCCAGACAGCATTGATCGCACCCGCCGCCGCATTGATGACCAGACCGAGAACCGGCGCTTCCGGCAGCCTCGGATTGAAAAGAGCACCCCAGGCCTCCTGTACGATCAGGAGCGCGGCAACCACGATCAGCACACCCTCCACGACGGCAGAAATATACTCTGCCTTGTGGTGGCCGAACTGGTGGTCATCATCGGCCGGCTTCTGCGCATAGCGAATGACGAAATAGGCGATGAAGGCCGCGACCACATTGACGGTCGATTCCAGACCGTCAGATAAAAGCGCGACCGAGCCCGTGACCCACCAGGCCACGAGTTTGAGGCCCAGCACACCGAAAGAAAGCGGAATGCTCCAGAATGCGAGCTTCCTTACCAGCGCATTGCCTTCACTGTTCATTTTTGCCCCCGTGCGGATGCGAACGAATTGCATGACCGACTGCCAAAACGCACGAACCGCGCGCACGGGGTCTCCGTGCGCGCGGTTCGCAATTTGAGCGTTCTATCGTTCAAACGGAGCACAAGGTCAAGGGCATTGCGCTCACGCCAAAAGCATCACTCTTCGCTCTTCTGCTCGCAGAAACGAATGCGGTTGCCGAATGGATCGGTCACTTCCATCACATCGCCCCAGGGCAGTTCTTCAACACCCGGTTTCAGGAAGCGATAATCCTTCGCCGCCAGTTCCTGTTGATAGGTGTGAACGCCGCGCATGGTAGCGAAAATGTTGGAGCCCGGCGTCGCATCACCGTGATGACCGCTGAGATGAAGGCCCATTCCGGCCCGTGAAACCTGCATGTAGAGCGGGAAATTATCGCCGAAGCGGTGTTCCCAATCGACCTCGAAACCGAGAAAATCGACATAGAACTCCCGCGCCTTGGCTTCGTCGAATATCCTGACGATCGGGAATATCCGCTCGAAGCTGATGTCTCCAGCGTTTTGTGTCCCGGCATCACCCATGCTGCCTCAACCTCTTTTCGGACCCATAAAATGAAACCGGCCGCAACAGGTGCGGCCGGTACAGTCAGCTTATTCGGCTGCGACGATCTTGCCGTCCTGCCACTTGAACAGCGAGAAGGCCTGCGACGTCAGGTCGCCGTTTTCGCCATAGGTGACCTTGCCGATTGCCGTCGGGAAAGCGTCGCCGCTCTTCAGGGCCGTGGCGACCGCTTCGGAATCCTTGGCGCTTCCGGCTTTCTCGATGCCGGCCTTCAGGACTTCAACGGCAGCGTAAGCGTTGAGCGTGAAGGCTTCCGCCGGAATGTTGGCGGCCTTCAGCGCTTCGGCAGCAGCCTTGGAGTCGTCGTTCTTCAGCGCGTCGGAAGCGTTGGTGAAGATCGTGCCTTCGCCAGCCTGCGAACCGATGTTCCAGAACTCGCTGTTCGACAGGCCGTCACCGCCGATAACGGCAGCCTTGGAGCCGATGTCCTTCAGCTGGCGCACCAGAAGACCTGCTTCCGGGTGGTAACCGCCGAAATAGACGATGTCGGCATTGTCGGACTTCAGACGGGCCGTCAGCGCGCCGAGATCTTTTTCGCCTGGTGTCAGCGCATCATAGAGAACTTCGGTCACGCCACCGGCATTCAGCGTCGCCTTGAAGGAGTCCGCCAGACCTTTGCCGTAAGCGCCCTTGTCGTGAATGATGGCGATCTTCTTGTCCTTGAGGTTGGAAAGAACATATTTCGCCGCAACCTCGGCCTGCTGGTCGTCACGACCGCAGGTGCGGAAGACGTTGGCAAGGCCGCGGTTGGTCAGACCCGGTGCGGTCGCCGTCGGCGTCACCATCAGCACGCCGTTTTCGGCAAAGACATCCGATGCCGGAATGGCGACGCCCGAGGTCACCGGACCGACGACGAAGTGGATGCCTTCGGCAACCAGCTGGTTGGCCGCGGAAACGCCCTGCTTGGGCTCGCCGCCATCATCAGCGAGCTTCAGCACGACCTGTTCGCCGAGGATGCCGCCCTTTTTGTTGATTTCATTGACTGCCGTCTGGGCGCCGTTCTTGACCTGGTCGCCATAGGCGGCAACAGGACCGGTGAGCGGCGCAATCAGGCCGATGACGATTTCGGCATGAGCAAGGGGTGCGAATGCGAAGGACGCTGCGAGCGTCACGCTGGTCAATGTCTTCAGTTTCATCCTGGTGTCTCCTTAAAGGGGGTCGCGGACCCGGTGAGCGCCATGGGCGCCGACCGAATGAAACTATCGGACGCCTCCCGGCGAAAACTCGTTCCATTTTTGAATTCCGAGCCTTCCACTCAACTCATACGGAAGGTTTGATGATTTATGCAAGTCACCTTTGCTGGATTAGGTCTATTAGCGGTAAATCATTCGCCGGATCGGCCGTGATTGCGCCGTCTGAACGGACAAATCGACCTTCCGTAAACGCTTGGCGTTTGGCCGCCGCTGGAGGATAATACGCCATGATCGCAGCAGATGAAGAATTTCTGGCGGGCCTTCCCGTCTTCCGGCATTTTGAAGACGTGGCCGACCCGGCGCTTTATCGCGCCCTGCCGCCGGGATGGGGGCTGGCCATCGCCGATATCATTGATTCGACCGCGGCGATCGGCACCGGCCGATACAAGGCCGTCAACATGGCGGGTGCGGCGGTCATTTCAGGCGTTTCGAACAGTCTCGGACGTCACGACCTGCCCTTCGTTTTCGGCGGCGACGGCGCCGCCGTTGCCGTACCGCCCCAGGGGCTGCCTGTGGCGCGTGCAGCACTTTCGAATGTGCAGCGCTGGGTGAAGGATGACCTCGATCTTGCAATGCGCGTGGCCCTGGTCCCCGTCGAAGATATCCGCAAGAATGGTTTCGATATTCGCGTCGCCCGCTTTCAGGCAAGCGAGGATGTTTCCTACGCCATGTTTTCGGGCGGCGGTAACAGCTGGGCGGAAGCCCGGATGAAGGAGGGACAATATGCCCTGCCCGCAGCCGAAGCAGGCGAGCGCCCGGACCTGACGGGACTTTCCTGTCGCTGGAACCCCATTCCCGCCACCCGCGGCAAGGTGGTATCGATCATTGCCGTGCCGGGGCCGTCGCGGGACATGCCTGCATTCCGCCAGCTGGTCATCGATCTCGTCGATCTCGCCGAGCAGGACGCAAGACACGGCCATCCCGTGCCGGAGGATGGCCCAAAACTCGGTTTCGTGGGTGAGGGTCTCGGTCTGGAAGCCCGGGCCGGGGCTGCCTATCACGATGTCTGGGGCAAGATGCGCCGCTCGTTTCGCATTCTCGGCGAGTCCCTGCTCGTCAATCTTCTCAGCGTGACGGGGCTGTCGTTCGGACCGTTCAATGCGGTGCGCTATCGGCGCTCGGTCGCAAGCAATACTGATTTCAGAAAATTTGATGACGGACTGAAGATGACGGTGGATATCGACGCCTCACGGCTCGAAAAAATCCGCACGCGGCTCGAACAGGGTCGCCTATCGGGAAGCTGTTATTACGGCCTGCACGAACAGGATGCCGCCTTGATGACCTGTATCGTGCCGTCCCCGCTTTCCAAGGACCATATGCATTTCGTGGATGGCGCGGACGGCGGATATGCGGCTGCGGCAAGCCGCCTCAAGCAGCAGATACAATCTGCTGCGACGGGCTGAATACCACGCCGATACCAGCCCTCAATCTCTGTGCCTGGATGCACTACAGCGAAAGCCGACGAAAAGAAAAAACCGGCGTCGTGCGCCGGTTTCAATGGAGTGATACTGCCGGACCTTAACACGGCCGTGGGATCAGGCTGCGGTCTTGCTGCTCTTCTGCGCCTGGCAGTAAATTTCCTCGAGGGAGGCGAGGATTTTTTTCACGGATTCGGAGTTGCTGGAATAGTAGATGGTCTGCGCATCGCGTCGTGTCTTCACTAGTCGCTGGGCACGCAACTTCGAAAGATGCTGCGAGAGAGCGGACTGGCTGAGACCAACCTGTGAAGCGAGAACACCAACCGGCACTTCCGTATCCACCAGCGTGCACAAGATCATCAGGCGCTTTGGATTCGCCATAGCTGAGAGCAAGTCTGCAGCGGCGATGCTATGTTCCGACAGAGATTGGTTATCCATACGCTCAAGTCTCCTGATGACAGTCGAAAAAGACGGTCATGGTGGCTATTATAGGTGTTCCAAAAGGTGTTTTTATAATTCAGTTGATACGTTGTATATACCTAAATCTTGCTTATATCGCGTCCCTTTCAAAGACTATTCTTCATCGGTTATTTACTTAAGGTATTGTGATAAAATTATCAGCTTTTTGCTCGTTTTTTCACAGTCCAAGGATAAAAACATGTATTAGCAGCAGTATTTATAAGCAATAAACGATCAAAATTTGAGCGCTTCAATCTTAACACCCGGCGCCGGATTTTGGGGTGACAATCTATTACCACCTTAAATTTAGCAGCGAGCTAAAGAATCTAGATTAACTTTGCGCAATTTTCTCTAAGTTTGCAATATGATTTTTATTAGTAATTATTTTCATGCATAACTTGTGATATCAAAAATATTCTTTGCTACCGTGGGAAGGTATAACTTGCGCTGCAAAGATCTTGTAGAAACAGAAAAAGGGCCCTCCATGAAGGCCCTTTCTTTTTTCAGACGGGCGAATCACTATTTTTTGCGGTGACGCGTCAGCCCTGCCACGACTTCATCTGCGGAAATCGTGCCTATGATCGCGCCATTGTCGACGACGCCGATCGCTCCGGAGTTTTTTGACAGCGCATCGAGAATATCGATCAGCGGCGATGATGGACGGGCGGTGGCGGCGACGTTCATCTGGCCGTTGCGTTCGTCCACGCCCCGCTTCATCACATCGGCAGCAGTCAGCATGGAAATCGGGTTCATGTTCTGCACGAAATCCGCGACATATTGCGTGGCCGGCTGCTTGACGATCTGCTGCGGCGTTCCGCACTGGATGATGCGTCCGCCTTCCATCATGGCGATACGGTTGCCGATACGGAAGGCCTCGTCCAGATCGTGGCTGACGAAGAGGATAGTTTTCTTCAGCCGGCTCTGGAATTCCAGAAGCTCGTCCTGCAGGCGGCTTCTGATGAGGGGGTCAAGCGCCGAGAACGGCTCGTCCATCAACAGGATCGGCGCGCCGGTGGCAAACGCTCTCGCCAGCCCCACACGCTGCTGCATGCCGCCGGAAAGCTCTCCCACCTTGCGGTCGGCCCATGCGGAGAGATTGACCAGTTCCAGCTGCTCGGCCACCATGCGCTTGCGCTCGGCTTCCGGCACGCCGGAAAGCTCAAGCCCGAAGCCGACATTGTCGGCCACATTGCGCCAGGGCAGAAGACCGAATTGCTGGAAGACCATGGAAACCGTGTGCATGCGCAGATCGCGGAGCGATTTCGCGGGGCAGCGATAGGGATCGACATAGCCGGACTTGGTCTTCACGCCGACATTGCCGCGCACCACGGGCGCAAGCCCGTTGACGGCCCTGAGCAGGGTCGATTTGCCGGAGCCGGAAAGCCCCATCAGCACGAGTATCTCGCCTTCGCTGACCGAGAGCGAGGCATTGGCGACACCGAGAACCAGTCCGGTTTCGGTATTGATCTCGTCCCGCGTGCTGCCCTTGTCGATCAGCGGCAGCGCCGCATCGGGCCGGTCGCCGAAAACGATATCGACATTTCCGAAGATGATGGCGTCACTCATAGATCATCCTCCGCGCCGGGAAGGCGGAAAAGCCGGTCGAGAACGATCGCCAGGATGACGATGCACAGTCCCGCTTCGAAGCCCATGGCGATATTGACGGTGTTCAAGGCGCGCACGACAGGCACCCCGAGACCATTGGCGCCCACCAGCGCGGAAATGACCACCATCGACAGCGACAGCATGATCGTCTGGGTGAGGCCGGCCATGATCTGCGGTGCGGCGAAGGGAAGCTCCACCTTGCGCAATACTTGCGAAGGCGTCGCACCAAAGGCGACGGCCGCCTCGACCAGCGACGGCGGCGTCGAGACGATGCCGAGGCGGGTGAGGCGCACGGGAGCCGGAATGGCGAAGATGACGGTGGCGATGAGGCCCGGAACCATGCCGAGACCGAACAGCACCAGCGCCGGAATGAGATAGACGAAAGTGGGGATGGTCTGCATCAGATCCAGCGCCGGGCGCATGCCGGCATAGATCCACTTGCGTCGGGCCGCCAATATGCCGAGCGGTATACCGATGATCATGCACACGGCGCTGGCGGCGATGACCAGCGCCAGCGTTTCCGTCGTCGCTTTCCAGTAGCCGAGATTGATGATGAGCAGCAGCCCGAGCGCGGTAAAGATGGGCATGCCGACGGAGCGGCGCGTCCAGGCCGAAAGCGCCGTCAAGATCACGACGATGACCAGCGGATGCGGCGCCTGCAGCACATAAAGCAGGGCGTTGATGACGCTTTGGAAAATGAAGGAAAGCCAATCGAAGAAAAAAGTGAGATTGCCGGTCAGCCAGTCAATGGCCTCCTTGGCATATCGGCCGACGGGCAGGCGGTTTTCAGGAGCGCTGAGCCATTCCACGGTAAGAAAAGACCTTTCGTGAATTAAAACAATTCCAGCAAAAATGCGTAGCGGTTTTGCGTCCGGAATTGCGCAGACAACAAAGGAATGGAGCATCGTCATCCCGTTTTACCGGAATTGCTCCAATGCAGAAATGACGGCCGGCAATAAAACTGCCGGACGCGGTGCTGGCGCATGACCTTCAATGTCTGAAAATTCACAGGCAAGGTCATGCATGGGCATCGTTATTTCCCGCTGATCCGGCCTGCCATGCAGGCCGGATGCAGTCATGCATAGTCTTGCGGTTTAAAGGCCGAGAGCCTTCTTTACGGTGGGCAGGGCGTCGGCGCTGCCGTCCTTGGTCTTGACGTTGGCGAGCCAGGGTTCGATCGCCGCCGGGTTGGCCTTCAGCCAGGCGGTTGCAGCCGCCTCGCCCTCAAGGCCGTCATTCAGGATCTTGCCCATGATCTCGTTTTCCATGGGCAGGGAAAATTGCAGGTTCTTGAGGAAAGCGCCGACATTCGGGCATTCCTCGACGTAACCCTTGCGGACATTGGTATGGATCGTCGCGCCGCCGAGGTTGGGGCCGAAGACCTCGTCGCCGCCGGTCAGATAGGTCAGCTTGAAATTCGCATTCATCGGATGCGGTTCCCAGCCGAGAAAGACGATCGGCTCGCCGGATTTTTCCGCGCGGGCCACCTGGGAGAGCATGCCCTGCTCGGACGATTCGACCACCTCGAATGATTTCAGTCCGAAACTGTCCTTGGTCACCATGTCGAGAATCAGGCGGTTGCCGTCATTGCCGGGTTCGATGCCATAGATCTTGCCGCCAAGATCAGCACTGTGGGCGGCGATATCCTTGAAATCCTTGATGCCGAGTTCGGCGCCCTTGGCGTTGGTCGCCAGCGTGTATTTGGCGCCGGTCAGGTTTTCCCGAAGCGTCTCGACAGACTTGTCTTCGCGATAAGGCGCAATATCGCCTTCCATGGTCGGCATCCAGTTGCCGAGGAAGACGTCAATGTCCTTGTTTTTGAGGGATGTGTAGGTAACGGGGACGGAGAGAAGCTTGACGTCCGTTTCATAGCCAAGGCTTTTCAGAAGGACGGTGGCTGTCGCCGTTGTGGCGGTGATGTCGGTCCAGCCCACATCGGAAAAACGCACCGTGCCGCAACTTGCCGGTTCGGCGGCGCTGGCCGCGCTGAACGTCATGGAGGAGATTGCTGCGGCCAAGACCAGACAGCGACTTCTATTTGCAAACATCGCTTGCTCCCTGTTTTTTCGTTCCCTTGCCATTATCAATATCTGCCGGACACAATCAACTCGCGTGCATTTGCGTGCTTTGGCCCACCGTTTGCGACAAAATGGTGAAAATGTCGGTATTCAGCGGTGCAATGTCGAAAAAGGGCAGGCCGTAGAAATCTGTGTTTTTCCCACGGCCATACTTTTCAATCAGCGTCTTCCTCGTCAAAAGACGCAGGATGCAGCATCGGCTGGAGAACCGGGACCGGTTTGTGAGGCATGGTGTGCCGATTGAAGAGGTTGGGGCATTCATACGCGGGTGCTCCGGGAGTGGATAATGGCAAAACTCTATTTCAATTATTCGACGATGAATGCCGGCAAATCGACCATGCTGCTGCAGGCGTCCTATAATTATCACGAACGCGGCATGCGCACGCTGATCTTCACCGCGGCCTTTGACGACCGGGCGGGCGTCGGCCGCGTTGCCTCGCGCATCGGCCTGTCCTCCGACGCCCTGACCTTCGATGAAAATACCGACCTGTTCGCCGAGGTATCGGCCCACAATGCCGAAGGGCCGGTCGCCTGCGTTTTCGTCGATGAGGCCAATTTCCTCTCCGAACACCATGTCTGGGAGCTTGCCGAGATTGTCGACCAACTGAACATTCCGGTCATGACCTACGGCCTGCGCACGGATTTCCAAGGAAAGCTTTTTCCGGCCTCGAAAGAACTCCTCGCCATTGCCGACGAGCTTCGCGAAATCCGCACCATCTGCCATTGCGGCCGCAAGGCAACGATGGTGGCCCGCTTCGACAATGAAGGAAAGGTCGTGACGGAAGGCGCACAGATCGATGTCGGCGGTAACGAGAAATATGTTTCCTTCTGCCGCCGCCACTGGGTGGAGACGTTCAAGGGCGAGTGAGCATCTGCGTCCGGTTGCCGCATTTGATTTTCCGCAAAGATGGCTGCCCTGCTCCCGGGCTAAGTCGACAGCGACACATTCGCGTGGATGTGCTTTCTCTCAGGAGCAAAATTATGCAGAACAGAACTGCCAAATTCGCCGGCCTCGCCATTCTCGCAGGTCTTTTCGCCTTTCCCGCCCTTTCTGCCGAAATCGAAGTGAAGATGCTCAACAAGGGCAGCGATGGCCAGGCGATGGTCTTCGAACCCGCGACCGTCAAGGCCGCCGTCGGCGACGTCATCACCTTCGTCCCGGTCGACAAGGGTCATGATGCGGCAGCCGTGAAGGACATGATCCCTGAGGGTGTCGCCGACTTCAAGGGCAAGATGAACGAGACGGTGAAGGTGACGGTCGAGAAGGAAGGCGCCTACGTCGTCAAATGCACACCGCATCTCGGCATGGGCATGATCGCGCTCGTCGTCGTTGGCGATGCGGCACCGGCCAATCTGGACGCCGTCAAGAACGGCAAACTGCCGAAAAAGGCGCGCGACCGGCTGAATGACGAGATCGCCAAGCTCGGCCTCTAACCGCATATCCCTTCGGTTCCGCGGCGGCCGTTGTTCCACAATCGGTGTGGAAAGCCATAACGGCCGGCGCGGACCGCAGGTTGAGAAAAGTTTCGCAATCATGTTGTATCCCGGTTGACCGGGACATATCTGGAAGACAGTAAATGACCGCGGTTTATACGAAGCGCCGAAGGGTGCGGCCGGACCGAGGTTCTTTCTTCCGGCGTCCAGCCCCACGGGCAGAGGAGACTATGACGACATGATCGACCGGATCACCGCCTGGATTCAGGCAGCCTTCAGCGCCATCGGCAGGGCCGCCGGTCTTCTCGTCGCCTGGCTTTTGTGGCCCTTCATGGCCGCCCATGGCTGGTATCAAGGCCGCAACTGGATCATCAAGGGCCCGATCGCTCTGGTTCTCATCCTGCTTGCCGGCTTTTACGGATATTTCGTCTGGCAAACGCAGGTCTGGAGCAATTTCGATCCGGATTACATTTCCCGTTACAAGCTTGCCGAACGTACCGTGCCGCCCGGACAGGAATTGCCGGCCGCCAGCCCGACTTCGCCCGCCGGCGCAACGGGTGCCGCCGCCAACACATCCGCGCCTGTTTGCCAGCGTTCGGCCATCGTCGACGCCGCCGCCGATCTCACCGATTTCAACGTCAACCAGAACGCCTGGATTTCCTCCATGCTGCTCTATCGTCTCGGCCTCTTCGGCATGGACTGGGACAGCACGCCGTTTCTGGACAACAAGGCCTCGTTCCAGCGCGGTGTAAACCAGGCCGTGCGCCGCACCTCTGTTGAACTGGTGGATACGCTCGGCCGCGTGCGCGGAACCTCCGGCATCAATAACAATCTCCAGGAAGCGCGCGGCAACATGCAGTTCAGCGAATATTCCTGGTATTTCGGTCTCGATCCCTTCGGCCCGAAGACGCCGACCCCCAGCTATTACCGCGCCGCCATCCGCAGCTTCCAGGCCTTCAACGGCGAACTCACGGCCTGCAAGGCGGTTTTTGACACCCGCGCCGACAACCTGATCCAGTTCATCGATCGTATCGCCGGCGACATCGGTTCGACTTCGGCGATCCTTCGCGAGCGTTCGGAAAACTATAATGGCGGCTGGTTCGACACCCGCGCCGATGACCGCTTCTGGTTCGCTTATGGCCAGCTCTACGGTTATTATGGCGTGCTTTCCGCCGCCGGATCGGACTTCGCGCAGGTCATCCGCGAGCGTAACCTGACAAACCTGTGGAACGACACGCTGTTGCAAACCCGCGCGGCGCTGCGCATCCAGCCGGCGATCATTTCCAATGGTGAGGAAAGCGGCTGGATCATGCCGTCGCACCTCGCCACCATGGGATTTTACGTTTTGCGAGTGCGCTCGAATCTCGTCGAGCTTCGCTCGGTTCTCGACCGGTAAGGCAGAGGCCTCCCCCGGACGACAGGTTCGATCAGTCTATCAGGCCAAGGCGTATAGCCTTGGCCACGAGCTGGGTGCGGTTGACGCAGTCGAGCTTGCGGATGGCGTTGTTCATATAGGCATTGACGGTATGTTCCGAGATGGAGAGAAGCTCGGCGATCTCCACGGAGGTCTTTCCCTGCGCCGTCCAGCGCACGACGTCGAGTTCCCGTTTCGTCAGTGGCGAGGGACCCCTGGAATTGGCGCGACAAAGGCGGTCATAAACCTCCAGCGCATGCAGCACGATCATGCTCAGCTCGTTCAGCGAGGCTTGCGGCAGGACATCGCGATCGCCTGCGAAATTCATCAGATGCCGGTTGCCGTACATGCCGTGCACCGGCACCATGAGACCGGAGGTAATGCCCATGCTGCTTAGCGAGGCCGCCGCATGCAGCAGCGGTCCACCGGCAATATCCGGGTCCTGCAGCGACCAATATTGCGGCATCATCGATGACGCGCCGCGCTTGATGACGGGACAATCCCCAAGTGCGCCATCCTTGGTCATCGCATTCACAACCCAGATCGGCAGGCTGCTTTCAACGACCGTGGGCAAGGCATAAACATTTTGGCCGCCGGGTAACCGCAGCAGGGTCACATAAGCGTAACCGAAGGCGCGCATCACCTCCCGCAGCGCCTCCAGCCATTGGGATTTGTCGGCCGCAGCCGACAGATCGTCACAAAGTCTGGCCTGGCGCTCCGTCTTCGCCATTCACGCGCCCTCGCCGCGCCGGGACGCGCTGCCCGGAGCGAGAAACATGCGGCATGGCCAGGACGGGGTTGCGACCTTCATATCGGCTGGACCATCCTGATCAAAGCACCGGCTTTTCGGATTTGTCCTTCGGCTTTGCCATCAGTTTTTCGAGGAAACCGAGCATGACCGCCGAGACGACAAAAGCCAGATGAATGATGGTGAACCACATCAGCTGGCTGTCCGTATACTGGCTGGCGTTGAGGAATATCTGCAGCAGGTGGATCGATGAAATCGCCACGATCGACGACGCGACCTTGATTTTGAGGCTGCCCGAGTCGAGCTTGCCCAGAAACGAAACCTCGGCATCCGACTCGTCGAAGCGGCTGACGAAGTTCTCGTAACCGGAGATCATCACCATGACGATCAGGCTGGCGACCAGCGCCGCATCGATCAGCCCGAGCATGGCAAGGATCATATCCGCTTCGTCGTAAGTGAAGACGTTTTTTGCAACCTTCAGAAACTTGAGCATGAAGGAAAATGCATAAACCGCGAGCGCCGCAACGAGCCCGAGATAAAAGACCACAAGCAGCCAGCGGCTGGAGAGAATGATCCGCTCGACGAGCAGTTCAAGAGACTTCATTTCCGTATCCGATTAATAATCTGTTTATTGTTTCGCCATGTAAACTGGCTGCCAATATCCTAGCAAGCGGCAATGTCGGGACTTTGACCGTATCGCGGCGTTTTCGCACCCATTCGCCGGCCAGACGCCGCTGGGGGATAAGCGTCGTATTTTTGCAACATACCGTTATGCTTTAAAACATGATGTAAAAAGTCATATATAATATGTTGACAGTTATCATCATGTTTTTTAGTCCTCGATTATCGGCTCGCCCGTAACAATCAAAACAGTTTCAGCCGCGGCGGCAAACGCGGCGTGCTTTCGCACGCCGTGGCCTATTCGCGCGTCTACCTGGGGGTACTTCATGTCCATTTCGCGCACGCAGTCCGCGTTGCTTCTGTGCACTGCCATCTCTCTCCTGCCGCTTGTCGGCCCTGCACGGGCGCAGGATGCCGCTTCGCAGGCGGACGACACCACGACGCTTGAAAAGATCGTGGTCAAGGGCAAGCGCGTCAAAAGCGCCAATGCCGCCGCCGACACGCCGCTGGCAAGCCAGACCACGGCGGAAGACATCCGCAAGAAGGACATCGGCAGCATCAAGGACCTCGGCAACAGCACGGAGCCGGGCGTCGATTATGTCGATGCCAAGCCCGGCCGGCCCGGCGGCCTGTTCATTCGCGGCCTCGGTGGCGCGCGCGTCGTCACTTTGATCGACAATATTCCCGTTCCCTTCTTCGAAAACTTTGCCCGGCAGGGTCAGGCCACCACTACATTGAGCAATACGAATTCGAGCTTCGATTTTTCCTCGCTTTCGACTGTTGATGTCGTGCGCGGCGCCGATTCCAGCCGCATCGGTTCCGGCGCTCTCGGCGGCGCGCTCGTGTTGCGCACGCTCGAGCCGGAAGACCTGATCGGCGAAGGCAGGGACTGGGGCGGCGTGGCCAAGACCACCTATGACAGCGAAGACAGAAGCGTCGGCGGATCGATCGCCGTCGCCAAGAAGATCGAGAACACCTCGGTCCTGTTCCAGGGCTCCTACAAGCGCGGCAACGAAACGGACAACAAGGGCACGGCCGATGTCTACGGAACGCGCCGCACCAAGCCCAACCCCGCCGATACCTATGAAAGCAACCTGATGTTCAAGATCCGCCAGGATCTTGAAGGTGGCCACCGCATCGGGCTGACGGCCGAGCGTTATTCGCTGAGAGACCGCAGTGACATGAAGACCCTGCAGGGCGTCAGCGTATCGGGATCGACCTACCGGATCGGCGACTACCGGGGTTACGAGGATACCGAGCGTGACCGCGTATCGCTCGATTATGAATACGAGGCGCCCTCGACCGACGGCGTGATCGACGCCGCCAATCTCTCGCTTTACTGGACGCGCCTTTCCAAGGAGTCCGGCGCGGGCGACCGCCTGACCAACAATTCGCTCTATATTCGCGAAGACAGCATGCGCAATAGCGCATTCGGCATCGTCGGCGGCCTCGAATCCGGTTTCGAGCTTGGCGGCGTGCAGCACACAGTCCGCTTCGGCGGCAACGCCATGACGACCGATTTCAGCCAGGAACTGTTCGCCAACACGGCCGGATCGACCTCGTCTTCGCAATCGGACATGCCTGACGTGAGCGGCAAGAGCCTCGGCCTTTATCTCGATGACGAAATCGCCTTCGGCAACGGCTTCCGTCTTACCCCTGGCCTGCGCTTCGATTCCTACGACTACGACCCTGACGGTTCGGTTTCCAGCAATGGCGGCTACAGAACCTTCGGCCTGCCGAGCGGCAACAGCGGCTCACGCTTTTCGCCGAAGCTTCTTGCAACTTACGACGTCACCCCGGAACTGCAGCTCTTCGCACAATGGTCGATGGCCTATCGTGCCCCGACGATCAACGAACTGTACCTGAACTTCTCCAACATCAGCTCCGGCTACGCTGTTGTCGGCAATTCCGCCCTCAACCCCGAGACCAGCAATGGTTTCGAAATCGGCGCGAACTATGCCTCCGGCGACCTTACCGGAAGCCTGACGCTGTTCCACAACAAGTACAAGAACTTCATCGAGCAATACACGACCTCGACCACCCTGTTCCCCGGCTTCGGCGGCAGGGGCAACGGATCGCTCTTCACCTATCGCAACCGCAACAATGTCGAAATCTCCGGTGTCGAAGCCAAGGTCCGCAAGGATCTCGCAAACGGCTTCTTCGCCCATGCCTCGCTTGCCTACGCCTATGGCAAGGACACCGATACCAACGAGTTCATTCGCACGGTCGCGCCGTTCAAGTCCGTCCTCGGCGTCGGTTATGCGCAGGATGTCTGGGGGACGGAACTGACCGGCGTCTTCTCGTCCGGCATGCGTGACGACAGGGTGGCCAACACCTTCGATGCCCCTGGCTACGGCGTCTTCAACCTGACCGGCTGGTGGGAGCCGGAACAGACCAAGGGCCTGCGCATCCAGGCCGGTATCTACAACCTGTTTGACAGGAAATACTGGAATGGGGTCGGCGTCCGCGACGTGAACCCGAATTCCGTCAGCACCGTCAACCAGCCGGTCGATTTCTATACGGAAGCCGGCCGCACCTTCAAAATCTCCCTGACCCAGAAATTCTAAATCCGGGTGGAAATATCATCTCCAGTCGGGGCGGCCTTCGGGTCGCCCCTTTTTTGTCAGCGGCAATAGAGATAACCGCCTTTTCGCTCCAGCACGTCGAGATGCAGGTGATCCTGATGGGTGGCGTCGCTGCCGGGCGAAAGAACCGTGCGGAAGAACAGGCAGGCGGCGGCGGTGATGGTGCGCTGGAAAGCGCCTTCCGGCGTCCCGTCCTCGACCCGCGGCTTCATCACCAGCGGCTCGCCCTTGTCAAAAGCGATCGTGGAAATATCCACGGCATTGCCCTTGGCATGTTCGGAAATCTTGCCGTTTTCCGCGCTGTTGCGGTTGCGGCAGATATAGGTCGAGGCATTGGCGATGGCCGTCACCTTTTTCTCCGGCAAAGCGAGAGCCGCCGCCGGCAACATCATCTCCTTGGTCCAGCGGGAAAGCGCAAGCGCGGTTTCGCAACGCATGGTGCCCGAGGGTTCCAGCTTGATACCGGGCAGAACCACGGAAAGCTCGACAGGCGCTTCGATGCCGCACCCCTGCTCGGCATCGCGGATCGGCTCAAGCTGCTTGAACTCAGCGCCGATCTCCTTCAACGCGCCAAGGCATGCCGCAAGTGCGGCCGGATCTTCCGGTTTCACCGGCTCCGGTGGCTTCTCGTCGGGTTTGGCCGCCTCGTCACCGGGCTTCTTACGCTCCCCGTCGTCCTTGCCCTCGCCTTCCCTTCTGGCGTCATCGGAACCTTTATCAGCGGGTGTCTTTTCATCATCCGATTTCTGCTCCTCCGAAGCCTGCGGCTTCGCGTCCGGTTTCTGCTCTTCCGGGCGCTGCGGTTTAGGGGCCGGTTTCGGCGCTTCCGCCGGGCTTTGCGGCATCTCGTCCGATGGTTTTTCAGAGGGGGTGGAGGATTGCCCCTCGCCGGGTTTTGGCTGCGGCACCGGTACCTGCGCCGGCGGTTCAGAGGCGGAAATCAATGCGAGGGGGGCTACCAGAAGACACAGGCGATGAAGCATTTTTCGGGGCACTCCTGACCGTTTCGGCAGGAGAGCAACGCAGCGGCGGCCGGTAAGGTTCACTCCCTTGCCGAAATCCGCTTGCCAAGGCGGATCGTGCACGCTAACAATTTTCCCATGAATATCGTGTCTAAGAACATTGCTAACTGGTGGTGGGGCAGCTTTTCGCGGCCTTGACCAGTCATGTCTTCAGACAAAGTCCAAGCCGCCCGAATTTTCAGGCGGCTTTTTTGTTATTTTGCCGCCTGTCATCGGGCCTGAACAACAGGAAGTACGAAAGAAATGGTAACGATCATTCAGGATGACGGAGCGGAAACCTACGAGACGAAAGGCGGCATCAAGGTCAGCCGAAAACGCCGGCCCGCCGACTATGCCAACGCCATCGATAATTATATCGAAAAGCTCGATTCCCATCGCGGCGCGGTATTCTCGTCCAACTATGAATATCCCGGCCGTTACACCCGCTGGGATACGGCCATCATCGATCCGCCGCTCGGTATCTCCTGTTTTGGCCGCAAGATGTGGATCGAGGCCTATAATGGCCGTGGCGAAGTGCTGCTTGGCTTCATCACCGAAAAGCTGAAGGCGACGCCCGATCTCACGCTTGGCGCTTCCACCACGCGCCGCCTCGATCTCACCGTCAACGAGCCGGACCGCGTCTTCACCGAGGAAGAACGTTCGAAAATCCCGACCGTCTTCACTGCGCTGCGCGCCATCGTCGACCTTTTCTATTCGAATGCGGATTCGGCAATCGGCCTGTTCGGCGCTTTCGGTTACGATCTCGCTTTCCAGTTCGACGCCATCAAGCTGTCGCTGGCGCGGCCGGAAGACCAGCGCGACATGGTGCTGTTCCTGCCCGATGAAATCCTCGTCGTTGACCATTATTCCGCCAAGGCCTGGATCGACCGTTACGATTTCGAAAAGGCAGGCGTGACGACGGACGGCAAGTCCTCCGAAATCACACCCGAGCCGTTCAAGACCACCGACACGATCCCGCCCAAGGGCGATCACCGTCCCGGCGAATATTCCGAACTTGTCGTGAAGGCCAAGGAAAGCTTCCGCCGCGGCGATCTGTTCGAGGTCGTTCCCGGCCAGAAGTTCATGGAACGCTGCGAAAGCAATCCATCAGCGATTTCGCGCCGCCTGAAGGCGATCAATCCCTCGCCCTATTCCTTCTTCATCAATCTCGGCCACCAGGAATATCTGGTCGGCGCGTCGCCGGAAATGTTCGTGCGCGTCTCCGGCCGCCGCATCGAGACCTGCCCGATCTCAGGCACCATCAAGCGCGGTGACGACCCGATTGCTGATAGCGAGCAGATCCTGAAACTGCTCAACTCGAAAAAGGACGAATCCGAGCTGACCATGTGCTCGGATGTGGACCGCAACGACAAGAGCCGCGTCTGCGAGCCGGGTTCGGTGAAGGTCATCGGTCGTCGCCAGATCGAGATGTATTCGCGCCTCATCCACACGGTCGACCACATCGAGGGTCGCCTGCGCGACGATATGGACGCCTTTGACGGCTTCCTCAGCCACGCATGGGCCGTCACCGTCACCGGTGCGCCAAAGCTGTGGGCCATGCGCTTCATCGAAGGCCATGAAAAGAGCCCGCGCGCCTGGTATGGCGGCGCGATCGGCATGGTCGGCTTCAACGGCGACATGAATACCGGCCTGACGCTGCGCACCATCCGCATCAAGGACGGCATCGCAGAAGTGCGCGCCGGTGCGACGCTGCTCAACGATTCCAATCCGCAGGAAGAAGAAGCAGAAACCGAACTCAAGGCCTCCGCCATGATATCAGCCATTCGCGATGCAAAGGGCACCAACTCGGCCGCCACCAAGCGCGATGCCGCCAAGGTGGGCAACGGCGTCAAGATCCTGCTCGTCGATCACGAGGACAGTTTCGTGCACACGCTGGCGAATTATTTCCGCCAGACGGGTGCCACGGTTTCCACTGTCAGATCGCCGGTCGCAGCTGATGTGTTCGATCGCTTCCAGCCCGATCTGGTCGTGCTCTCGCCCGGACCGGGCAGCCCGACGGATTTCGACTGCAAGGCGACGATCAAGGCCGCACGCGCCCGTGACCTGCCGATCTT
The DNA here is from genome assembly GCF_001541315.1 of Agrobacterium tumefaciens str. B6. Taxonomy (GTDB): domain Bacteria; phylum Pseudomonadota; class Alphaproteobacteria; order Rhizobiales; family Rhizobiaceae; genus Agrobacterium; species Agrobacterium radiobacter. Next base: position 258,185 of record NZ_LMVK01000034.1, read on the forward strand.
CGGCGTCTGCCTTGGCCTTCAGGCGCTGGCGGAAGCCTATGGCGGCGAGCTTCGCCAGCTTGCGGTGCCGATGCACGGCAAGCCCTCGCGCATCCGCGTGCTGGACCCCGGCCTCGTCTTCTCCGGTCTCGGCAAGGAAGTGACCGTCGGCCGTTACCACTCGATCTTCGCCGACCCCGCCACCCTGCCGCGTGATTTCATCATCACAGCGGAAAGCGAGGACGGCACGATCATGGGCATCGAACACGCCAAGGAACCCGTTGCCGCCGTTCAGTTCCACCCGGAATCGATCATGACGCTCGGCCAGGACGCCGGCATGCGCATGATCGAGAATGTCGTGGTGCATCTGACCCGCAAGGCGAAAACCAAGGCGGCATGATGGTGGCTACCGACGCCATCAGCATCGAACCCATCCGGGCGGAGCACGTTGAAAGCTTTCACCGTGCTCTCGATGCGGTATCGCGCGAGCGGAAATATCTGAGCTTCCTGGAAGCGCCGCCGCTCGATTCGGTACGCGCCTTCGTTCTCGACATGATCGAAAACGACCATCCGCAATTCGTGGCGATTGCGGATGGGGAGGTGGCCGGCTGGTGCGATATTCGCCGCCAGAGCAGGGCAACCCGCGCCCATTGCGGCACGCTCGGCATGGGCATCCTTCCCGCCTATCGTGACAAGGGACTTGGCGCGCGGCTGATGCGGCGGACACTCGATGCCGCCCGTCAATGCGGGCTGCACCGTGTCGAGCTAAACGTGCATGCGGACAATGCGAGAGCAATTGCGCTTTATGAAAAGATCGGGTTCGTGCATGAAGGCCGGGGCCGTGACGCCGTCCTGATCGACGGGCGTCACATCGACAGCCTCAACATGGCGATCATCTTCGGCAGCTAACCCCTCGGCAGCGACGCCGAAATACACAGGGCGAATTTCTTCAGAAGCTGCATGTCGAAGTGCCCCTCCCGGCGCAGCATCCACGTCAGCGCTTCATTCGCCGTCCACGGCTTCTTGTAGGGCCTGACCGAGGTCACGGCGTCATAGACATCGCAGACCGCCGCGATACGGGCGTAAAGGCTGATCTCGCTGCCTGCACGGCCGCTCGGATAACCGCCGCCATCCATCCGCTCATGATGATTGAAGCAGACATCGAGCACCATCTCGGGCATCTGTGCGTTGCGTGACAATATATCCCGGCCGAATGCCGGGTGAAGATTGATGATCTCCCGCTCGCTGGCGCTCAATCCTTCCGCCTTGTTGAGGATCGAAGAGGGGATTTCCACCTTGCCGATATCGTGCAGCAACCCGCTGATGCCGAGCAGATTGACCGTTCCCCTGTCGAGCCCGAGATAATTACCGAAAAGAATCATCAGGCCGCTGACGGAGACCGAGTGCACAAACGTTGTTTCGTCTTTCGATTTCAGGCGGGTGACGCCGATGAAAATCGCCGGGTTCGACTGCACGGCATCGGAAATCTTGCCCGCCGCCGCAGCCATGCCCTTCAGCGAGACACTGCCGCCGGCTTCAGCGGAGGCAAAGGTTTCGGCAATGGTATCGGCGGCCGAGCGTACGGCATGGGTAACGGCAGCCACGGTTTCCGGGCAATTGCACAATGGCGGTGAAACGGCTGCAGAACGCTTGCTGCCTTCGGTGTCGTGCCCCTTGGCCGTGTTGATGACGATGCTTTCGGCGCCGCTCAATTTCAATTGACGCATTAATTCCTCATGCCGCAAAAGAAAGCGGTGCCGCTTTAAAAATCCCTGGTTCGAAAGCGTTCCTTCGACCGCTTCGATAAACATGCCAAGCGTCAGTTGCTGGGTGGAAATTCGTTTGAGCATCAGATGCTTTTATTTTCCTTCCCGGGAATGATAACCTGAAACCGCAATTCAAAAAAATGTCGGCGCGCAACCGGCTAAACTATAAAGGTGAAGTCAAGCCTTCCCAACTTGCCTAAACCTGGGCCTTGAAAGATTAGATAACACAAATATGAAAATTTTTTACTCCGGATATATTTAAAACTCAAAGAATCAATCCGAATAGACCAAGAAACAACCTTAGAATGTAAATAGTAAAAACTATCGCATACGACGCAAATCAGGAGCCGAAGAAACCCGCATGAATTCCAGACTTGAAACGCGCATCGACCAGGGTACGGGCCGTGAACCGGCGGACATGGTTCTCAAGGGCGGACGCTTCTTCGACCTCGTTACCGGAGAACTCGTCGCGTCGGATATCGCCATATGTGGCGACACCATCGTCGGCACCTGCGAAAACTACAAGAGCCGACAGGAAATCGACATTTCCGGAAAGATCGTCGTTCCGGGTTTCATCGATACGCATCTCCACATCGAATCGTCACTGGTGACACCGCACGAATTCGACCGCTGCGTTCTGCCCTATGGCGTTACCACCGCCATCTGCGACCCGCACGAGATCGCCAATGTTCTCGGTGTTGAGGGGCTTCAGTTCTTCCTCGACAGCGCCATGGAAACCATCATGGACATTCGCGTGCAGCTCTCCTCCTGCGTGCCCGCGACCCATCTGGAAACATCAGGCGCCGATCTGCCGATCGAAAAGCTGCTGCCGTTCCGCGATCATCCGAAGGTCATCGGCCTTGCCGAATTCATGAATTTTCCCGGCGTCATCCACAAGGACCCGGTGTGCATGGCAAAGCTCGAGGCCTTCCAGGGCCAGCATATCGACGGGCACGCGCCACTTCTGTCCGGAACGGCGCTGAACGGTTATCTCGCCGCCGGCATCCGCACCGAACATGAATGCACCAGCGCCCCGGAGGCGCTGGAGAAAATCCGCAAGGGCATGCATATTCTGGTGCGCGAAGGCTCGGTCTCGAAGGACCTGCACGCCCTGATGCCAATCATAACCGAGCGACTGTCGCCCTATCTGGCGCTCTGCACCGATGACCGCAACCCGCTCGATATCGCCGAACAGGGCCATCTCGACTATATGATCCGCACGGCGATCGCCAGCGGCGTCGAGCCGCTCGCCATCTACCGCGCCGCCTCGATTTCCGCCGCCAAGGCCTTCGGCCTGCGCGATCGTGGTCTCGTTGCACCGGGCTGGCGCGCCGATCTCGTGGTCGTCGACAGCCTGCAGAACTGCAAGGCCAGCATGGTGCTTTCCGGTGGCCGGATCGTCGATGACGCCCTGTTTGCCACCCGCAAACCGGTTGCACCCGTGGGTCTCGACAGCGTCAAGGCAAGGCCGGTGCTGGCGGCCCATTTCGGCGTGCCGGTCACGGAAGGCGAAAGCCCGGTCATGGGCGTGCTTCCCGGCAAGATCATTACCGAGCACCGCCGCTACAAGCTGCCGACGGATGGCAACCAGACCACCGTCGATCTTGAGAACGACATCATCAAGGTTGCCGTCATCGAACGCCATGGCAGGAACGGCAACCACGCCAATGGTTTCGTTCAGGGCTTCGGCCTGAAGAAGGGCGCGATCGCCTCAACCGTCGGCCATGACAGCCACAATATCTGCGTCGTCGGCGTCAACGAGGACGACATGGCGCTGGCCGCCAACCGGCTCGGCGAAATCAAGGGCGGTTTCGTGGTGGTGGAAGACGGCAGGGTCACCGGCGAGATCGCTTTGCCCGTGGCCGGGCTGATGAGCCTCGAACCCTATGAGACCGTTCGCGATACGCTGCACACACTCAGAAAAGCAGCCTATGCGCTCGGCACGACGCTGGAAGAACCCTTCCTGCAAGTGGCCTTCCTGCCGCTGCCCGTCATTCCGCATTTGAAGATTTCGGATATGGGCATGGTGGATGTGGATCGGTTTGCGCTGATCTGATTGGCGGAAAAGGCCTCGGCGGAAGACGGGAAACACGCATGAAACGCCAGCCTCATTCCTGTGCTTGTCGCAGGAATCCAGTCGACGCGCGTCTGCGCGGCGAGAGAGTCTTTTCAGCCCAACGACTTGGGCTGGCTAGATTCCTGTGACAAGCACAGGAATGAGGGAAGCATCTACTGTGCCTCTGCCCCTCAATCCGAAGGCAGAAGCTTGCGGAAATAAACCACCCGCTCCGTTTCCTCAAATCCCAGCGCCGCATGCATGCGATGGGAATCGACATTTGCAATATCGGCATCGGATGCGAGTTCGCTGACGCCCTGGCTGATGGCCCAGCGGGTTACTTCGGCCACGAGCGCTGCGGCAACGCCCTGTCTGCGAAACGTCTCCTCGACATAAATTCCCTCGAGAAACGCCACGGGCGACGTGTCGCAGCCGTTGACGTAATCCCGCCGCAGACTGACCTCGGCAAAACCAATGGCCGCTCCCGCCGGATCGTGGACAATAAATCCAGCCCCGGCGTCGGAGACGTCCTGCAACTCCGCCCTATGTTCGTCAGGCGTGGTATCCGGCCACAGGCGGTGTCGCAAAAGACACCAGTCATCCCGATAGTCGGCAGCGTTTCCGATGACGAATGGACCGCTCATACAACTGTCCCGCAAAACACATCCAGCCCATCGAGCTTGACAATCCCCGCATCGAACAGCGGCGCGAAACCCGGCATCGGCAGGATATCCGTGACCCGCATGCCTTTCGGTATCGGAAATTCCAGGGCCTCGCGCGTCAGATTGAAAACGAACAGCAGTTTTTCGTCGCCCTTCTGGCGCGTGAAGGCCAGCACATCGAGATTGGTCTTGATGAAGTGCATGTCCCCATCGCGCAGCGCGCCGTGACCTTTGCGGAAAGACAAAACCGCACGATAGTGGTTCAGAACCGAATCCGGCTTGCGCTCCTGCGCATCCACGGCCTGCATGGCATGGACATAGGGCACCGGCAACCAGGGCTTTTCAGCGCTTGAAAAGCCGGCATTCGGCTTGCCGGTCTCCCACACCATCGGCGTGCGGCACCCGTCACGGCCCTTAAAGGCGGGCCAGAAGCGGATGCCGTAGGGATCGCGCAAATCCTCGAAGGCAAGTTCGGCCTCGGTCAAACCCAGCTCCTCGCCCTGATAAAGGCAGATGGAGCCGCGCAGGCTGGCGAGGACACAGATGGCGAGCTTCGCAACCCGTGTCTGTTCTTCAGTACCTTCGGAAAACCGGCTGAGGTGTCGCACCACGTCATGGTTGGAAAAGGCCCAGCAGACCCAGCCATCCGTTACCACCTTGCCGAAGGTCTCGACCGAACCGCGTAAGTGTTTGGCGCTGAAATCCGGTCCCAGCAGATCGAAGGTGTAGCACATGTTAAGCTTGTCGTTGCCGGACGTATAGGCCGCAACCGTCTTCAGCGACCGAGCCCCGTCACCCACCTCGCCCACCGTGGCGCGGCCTTCATATTCATCGAGCAGCGCGCGGAAACGCTTCAGGAAAGCCACGTTTTCCGGCCGTGTCTTGTCGTAGAGATGATCCTGCATGCCATAGGGATTGACGTCGGACGCATCGAGACCAAAACTTTCCTCGTCGAAAAGCGGCGGGTTGTCGCGCAAAAGCTTGTCGTGGAAATAGTGGTTGACGGTATCGAGCCGGAAACCGTCCACGCCGCGATCCAGCCAGAAGCGCACGGTTTCGAGAAGAGCATCCTGAACCTCGGGATTGTGAAAATTCAGGTCCGGCTGCGAGGCGAGGAAGCTGTGCATGTAATATTGCTTGCGCACGCCGTCCCATTCCCAGGCCGGTCCGCCGAACACGGAAAGCCAGTTTGTCGGCGCCGTGCCATCCGGCTTGGGATTGGCCCAGACATACCAGTCGGCCTTGCTGTTGGTGCGGCTGGCACGGCTGTCCACGAACCAGGGATGCTGATCTGACGTGTGCGAAATGACCTGATCGATGATGACCTTCAAGCCCAGCCGGTGCGCCTCGGCCATCAGGGCGTCGAAATCGGCAAGCGTGCCGAACATCGGATCGACATTGCAATAATCGGAAACGTCATAACCCATATCGGCCATGGGCGAGGTGAAGAAAGGCGAGAGCCAGATGGCGTCGAGACCGAGCGAGGCGATATAGGGCAGACGTTTCGTCACCCCGGCAAGATCGCCATATCCGTCACCGGTCGTATCCTGAAACGAGCGCGGATAAACCTGATAGATCACCGCTCCCTTCCACCAGTCCGATTGCGCTTGGGGTTTGTGGACCGGGGCATGGGTTAGCGGCATGGGCGATCTCCTGATGGTTTGAGCGGAGAATATAAAGCCGACGCGGCCGCGTAAACCGGAACTTCGCACATGCACAAACGGCCAAAACCGCCCTTGTCAGCGGCGCGCACTCGTCGTAAGCCGCATGGCTGGAAAAAACGGGAGGATGACAGCGTGGGCGGACGGTTTCTGTCGATTGGCGAATGCATGGTGGAACTGTCGCAGGCCGGCGATGGGCTGCTGCGCAAGGGTTTTGCGGGCGATACGTTCAATACCGCCTGGTATGCCCGCGCCTGCCTGCCGGAAGACTGGTCGGTCGATTATTTCACCGCACTCGGCGACGATCCGCTTTCGGAAGACATGCTGGCCTTCATTGCCGATGCCGGCATCGGCACGGAAAAAATCCGTCGTATCAAGGGTGGCACACCCGGCCTTTACCTCATCAACCTGAAGGACGGCGAGCGCGCCTTCAGCTACTGGCGCAACGCCGCCGCGGCAAGACAGCTGGCCGCGGACGCGGATCATCTGCGCAAAACGGTCGAAAGCGCCGATGTTGTCTATTTCTCCGGCATCACGCTCGCCATTCTCGCCTCCGCGCATGATGTCGATACGTTTCTGGCGGAACTGCGCCGCGCCAAGGCGGCGGGCAAGCTGGTGGTGTTCGACCCCAATATCCGCCCGCGCCTGTGGGCGGACAAGGGCAACATGCTCGAGACCATTTCCAACGGTGCGCGCGCCGCCACGCTTGTCATGCCGAGCTTCGATGACGAGGCGAGCCATTTCGGCGATGCTTCCGTTGAAGCGACCATCGACCGCTATCGTTCACTCGGCGTCGAAAACATCGTGGTCAAGGACGGCGCCAAGGGTGCGACACTCGATTTCGGCGGCAGCCGCAGCCACGCCCCGGCGGAAAAGGCCGTGGACGTGGTGGACACGACAAGCGCCGGTGACAGCTTCAACGGCGCGTTCCTCGCCCGTTATGTGACCGGCAGTTCCCCGGAGGAAGCGGCCACCTTCGCCGCAAGGGCGGCGGCAACCGTCATCGGTCACCACGGCGCACTGATCAGCCCCGATCTGCTTCCGCTGGTGGGATAGACCCCTCTCTGCCCCTCATTCCTGTGTTTGTCACCGGAAACCGGCCGACGTGCGTCCACGCGGCGGAGAGCCTCCTCTCAGCCGCTTCCCCGCCGTCAAAAGCCCTGACATGATCCTGTAACACGCACGCCGCATATACGGACAGAAGCCGGGCAATGGGGATTCGCCCGCGCGCAGATGAGCAGGATCAGTGTTTCATGACGAGAATCACGATTGTCACAGATGCCTGGCACCCGCAGGTCAACGGCGTGGTTCGCTCGATAGAAAATACCAACACCGAACTGGCGCGGCTGGGTGTGGATGTGCGCATGGTCACACCGCAGAGTTTTTACAGCATCCCCTGCCCCACCTATCCGGAAATTCGCCTCTCCGTCGCCGGCTATCGACGTGTGGCGGCGGAGATCGAAAAAAGCCAGCCCTCCTTCGTGCATATCGCGACGGAAGGGCCGCTGGGCTTCATGGCACGGCGCTGGTGCGTGAAGAACCGCATGCGTTTTTCCACCAGCTATCACACACGCTTTCCCGAATATGTGGCGGCGCGTTTCCCCGTCCCGGAAAGCTGGCTTTATGCCTTCGTGCGCTGGTTCCACAATGGCGGCAACACCTGCATGGTGGCCACCCCGAGCCTTGAGACCGAGCTGGAAGCGCGCGGCGTGCGCAACCTGAAGCGCTGGAGCCGCGGCATCGACGCCGAGCTTTTCCATCCCCGCCCGAAGGCAAAGCTGCCTTTCGACCTGCCGAGGCCGATCTTCATGACGGTGGGACGTGTGGCGGTGGAGAAGAACCTGCCGGAATTTCTCGACCTCGACCTGCCGGGCTCGAAGATCGTCATCGGTGACGGCCCGGCCCGCCATGAATTGCAGGAAAAATATCCTGATGTGCTGTTCACCGGCGTCAAGACCGGTGAGGACCTCGCCGATGCCTATGCGCAGGCCGATGTCTTCGTTTTCCCCTCGAAGACCGACACATTCGGCAACACCATTCTGGAAGCGCTGGCAAGCGGCGTGCCCGTGGCCGCCTTCCCCGTTACCGGACCGATCGACATTCTCGGCGGCAACCCCGCCGCCGGCGCGCTGGACGACAATCTTCGCGATGCCTGTCTGGCGGCGCTTCATTGTTCGCCACAGGCGGCGCTGGCGCTCTCCAAAAGCTACAGCTGGGAAAAGGCTTCAAGGCAATTTCTCGACAATGTCATCCACGCCGCAGGGAAATCGCTGCCGCTGCTATCCCGTTCCCAACTGGCGTGAAGGCAATCCCCGAGATTTTCTTTGGGAACAGTGGACGAAACCGAGCGGGAATGTCACAAGGCGATCAGGACGCGACTGCCGTTATCTTTAGAACGGGGTCGGGCTGCTGATTGACGTCAGGCGGCTGCCGCGAGAACACGCTGGCCGTCCTTTTTTGCGGATGATACCCCGCCGCATCCCTCGAGATGCCGCTTCAGGATAAAGGCAGAAGCTCTTTTTGCTGGGCTGTGCACCAGTGATTGATCTTCTCGACAACATCCTTTGGCGCGATCGGCAAGGCACTGCTGGGTATCACGACCACCGTCCCATGGAAAACCAGCACCAGACTATCCGGCGGCGTGATTGCGAGATGATAGCGCGCCCAGCTCAGTTGCACGGTGTCCAGCCGTGTGACCTGCTTGTAGCCCTGAGGCCCGATCTCGACCTGGGTGTGAGGCGAATACATTCGCTCGTGGGCGATATTCCAGTGAGCGAGAACCTCATAATAGGATTTCGCCTCCCGTCTCGCGCCCTGCCAGATAATAAACCAGATGGCGAGAGCCACGATCGGTGCGGGGGCGAACACCCAATAACCGACCACCGGCCGGACGCCCGGAAACCACGGCAGGCTTATGGAATAGATGAAAGCCGCAGCCAGCCCCGCAAATATCGACAGCTTGACTCGCGCCGAGGAAAAATGGCGAGCCCAGGACTTGTCGAAAATCATGCTGTAATTTTCATAAGCCTGATTTTGATAGCCGTAGACATAAGAAGGGACATGTTTCGGGTCGGGCGTGAAGCTTATTGAAATGGTGTCATCGGCCATAGGAGCACGTCGATCCCGTCCCTGTTGCAGCTCAGTCTGCGTAGCACCGGCGCCCTTATAAATCAAAAGGCCTTTCCCTACCAAACCTTCGGGATCGACGCCGTACTGCGTAACCTGCCTTCACCATGCTCCGGCAAGCATTTGGCCGGAAAGCGGCACGGTCCGCGGCTTACCATCCCGATCCGTTACCGAGAGCGACGCCGCCATCTGTTCGGGCGATTTGCGGAACCAGTTGGCGGCAACGCTCGCCATATCACCGATCATCGCCTGTTTGTGCCAGTCGGCGAAGCGCTTGGCCGTGGCTTCCGGCTCGGAGCGGTAAAAGAAATCGCCGGATTGCCCGAGATCGTTGATGGAGGCCGCCATGGCCGAGAGCGGCCGCTGGAACATCTTTGCCGGTACCGCAAGCGTATCGGCCCCTTGCGAAAAAGCGGGCGCCATGAAATCGATCGCCCATCCATCCGCCTCCACCCAGCAGTGGAAATTCTCGCCCGCGCCAGTCACATAACCGTCTTCGCGATGATCGGCGAACAGCAAAACCGTTCCGCCGAGATTATAGGCCGCGAGCCCGCCCTTCGGCACCGCCTTCACCTTGTAATGCTGCTGCAGAATGAACGCGCCGAAGGTGCTGAAATACATGGAGGCCGAAGCAGGATCGGCATTCTGGCTGAGGAGCAGGCTGTTGATGACCCGGTAAATCCTGAAATAGTCGGTCTGCTTGATCAACATGGTTTTTACTCTTCAAAACCGGACAGTGAAATTGGAGCGAGCTGGTGCCCCTTGTTTCTTCTCCCCGCCGGGGAGAAGGTCGCCGCAGTGGGATGAGGGGGCGACGGTCGCGATATACGGAGAGGTTGCCCCCTCATCTGACCCTTCGGGCCATCTTCTCCCCACGGGGAGAAGAAATACGCCGCAGCGCCGAGCTTCAAAAGCGGCGGACGATTACCGCCTCTTCTTCGCCTTGCTCTCGAACGGATTGTCCGACCCGCGATAATGCACCCGGATCGGCACGCCCGGCATGTCGAAATCCTTGCGCAGACCGTTGACGAGGTAACGCGTATAGCTCTCGGGAATGGCTTCCGGCCTCGTGCAGGAAATCATGAAGGCCGGCGGGCGGGCCTTTACCTGCGTCATATATTTCAGCTTCAGGCGACGGCCGGAAACGGCCGGCGGCGGATGCTGCGTCGTCTGCGAATCCAGCCAGCGGTTGAGCTTGGCGGTCGAGATGCGACGGTTCCAGATCTTGTCGGTATCGATGATATTCTGCATCAGCCGGTCGAGGCCATAGCCCGTCTGGCCGGAAATCGGCACGGCGCGGATGCCGCGCGCCTGCGGCAGAAGCCGCTCGGTCTTTTCGCGCAGATCGGCCAGATAGGCCTGCGGGTCTTCGACCAGATCCCACTTGTTGAAGGCGAGCACGGCGGCGCGGCCTTCGCGGATGACGAGGTCAACCAGCTGCAGATCCTGCTTTTCGAACGGGATGGTGCTGTCGAACACGATGACGACGGTTTCCGCAAAGCGGATGGAACGCAGCGAATCCGCGACCGAGAGCTTTTCCAGTTTCTCCGTCACCTTGGCCTTGCGGCGCATGCCGGCCGTATCGAACATCTTGATGGTGCGGCCGCGCCAGTCCCACTCGACCGAGATGCTGTCGCGGGTAATGCCGGCTTCCGGGCCGGTCAACAGGCGGGCTTCACCGAGGAAACGGTTGATGAGCGTCGACTTGCCTGCATTCGGCCGGCCAATGATGGCGACGCGCAGCGGCTTGGTCTCGTCGTAAACCGGCTCTTCGTCTTCTTCGTCCTCGCTGCCCGGCTCGCTGCGCGGCAGCACGATATCCGTCTCCGCCTCATCCACCTCAGGCGGGAACGCGGCGTCTTCGCCGATTGCCCCGACAATGGCGTCACGCAGGTCGATCATGCCCTGGCCGTGTTCGGCCGAAATCGGGCAAGGGTCACCGAGACCCAGCGTGAAGGCGTCGTAGAAACCGGCGTCGGAACCGCGCGCTTCAGACTTGTTGGCCACCAGCACCACCGGCTTGCCGCGGCGGCGCAGCATTTCGGCCAGCGTCTCATCGGCCGGTGTCAGGCCCGCCTTGGCGTCCACGACAAACAGCGTCACATCGGCTTCGTCAATCGCCGCTTCGGTCTGTGCCCACATGCGGCCCTGAAGCGTTTCCGGCCCGGATTGCTCCAGACCGGCGGTATCGATGATGGTGAAACGCAAGTCGACCAGCTTCGCCTCGCCGGGGCGGCGGTCACGGGTGACACCCGGCGTGTCGTCCACCAACGCCAGTTTCTTTCCGACCAGACGGTTGAAAAGCGTGGACTTGCCGACATTGGGGCGCCCGACTATGGCGACGGTGAAGCTCATTGATCTTGGTTCCCTAGAGCAAGTCTGCCCAAAACGTTACCTGTTTTGGGCAAAAGACATGCGTAAAATAAAGAGTTGGATCGCTTTGGCAATGCGAAGAAATGCCGGAGCGATCTTACGTGGCGCAGCCGCTTTAAGCAGCCTTGCCCGAAGCGGTGATATTGTCGAGCATGATCTGCGCGCGGTTCGTCACGTTGCGCGGCGCCTGCGTGTCGCTGATGATCTGCTCGAACCATTGTTTGGCCTTGGCGAAATCGCCAGCCTTATAGGCGGCAAGACCCAGAGCCTCGCGGGCAGATGCACGCATGGTCTGGCCATCGGTGCTCAAGGGCTCCGCAAGGGCGACGACCTGATCATAGGTGCCGTTATCCACCAGCAGCCATGCCGCACGCACCTTGGCGGTATCGCGGAAGACCTGCGGTGCGGAGGTGTCGTTGCCGATGGCGGTGAAGGCGGCGATGGCGCCGGCCGCATCGCCCTTCTGCGAAAGCAGCGTGGCCGAGCGGAACTTCGCCAGAACAGGGTAATTGCCGTGACCGGAGGTTTCGAGATCGGCGAAGGCCTTCAGCGCCTCATCCGTCTTGTTTTCCGAGGCAAGTTTCAGCGCCACGAGGAACTGGTCGCCGGAGTTGGAAGCGCGGCTGGTGTTCCAGTATTCGTAGATACCGGCGCCGGCGGCGCCCACAACCACGAGAATGGCGGCGCCGACGACGACGATACCGTAGCGGCCCCAGAAGCGCGACAGCTGCTCGGAACGGATCTGCTCGTTCACTTCGCGGATAAAGGTATCATTTTCGTTTGCCATCAAATTCTCCGTTACCCGCGCGGAGATCGTCGCCGATCCATCCGTTCGCGGACATACCAAGCCGCTTACCCGGGTCAGCGAAAGTCAGGCCAACCGGGTCATGGTCGGCCTTCTAGCCTATTTTGCCTGATATGTAAGGGGGAAACGTTGATTTCCTACATGGCGATGGGCTGAACGCCGATCAACCATTCGTGCAGTTTCAGGATGAAAGCACCCCACAGAACGATGCCGCCGACAACGGCCACCAGATCATAGCGGCTTGAAACGAAGTCGCGGACCACTTTTTCACCCGCGCGTTCCCGGCGCTTCAGCGAAATCCGCATCACCACGCCCCAGGCGAGAAACGATGCGAAGAGGAGGATCGAAGACGTCTCGCCATTCGCCAGAAGATGGGCGAGCGCCCAGATCTTGACGGAAAGGACCATCGGATGCTTGGTCTTCGTCGCAATGTGGCCAGCCGGTATGAGGCTGGCGATAAGACAGATCATCGCGGGCAGCATCAGGGTCACGGCGATATGGCTCATCCAGACCGGCGGATACCACAACATGCCCGTCTCCTGCCTTGCTTCGCCGAAGGCATAGATGACAAGGCCGAGCGTGACGAGGCTGACAACGGAATAGACGCCCTTGAAAGGGCCTTCGCCCATCGTCGCGATCATGCGGGCGCGAAATTGCGGCGCGACCACCTTCAAAAGATGCGTCAGCAGGAACAAGGCAAGACAGAGTGCGAGAAAAAGCATGGAACACGGTCCCCCGGTGGAACGAAGCGGCCCTATCACCGCAAGTGAGAACAGGAATTAGGCCGAAAGTCATGAAAACGCCAGACTATTCAAAGCTTCGCCTTATTCCACCCGCAAAAGGCCACGGTGTTTCATATGACGGATAACTGATGTTTCGCCCATTTACCGCTTTTTCCCTGTCGTTTCTCGCCGCCCTTCCCGCCTTTGCCGAAGAGGCGCAGAAGCCGAAGCAACTCGTCATCGTGTCCTTCGACGGTGCGGGCGACAATACGCTGTGGGAAAGAAGCCGGGCGACGGCGAAGGAGGTCGGCGCGCATTTCACCTATTTCCTCGCCTGCACGCTGGTGATGGACAGGAAGACCAGCGCCAAGACCTATCAGGGTCCCGGCCAGAAGGCCGGCCGTTCCAATGTCGGTTTCGGCCAGTCGCCGGAAGAGGTGGAGACAAGGCTTAGAAACATCTGGGCCGCCTATCGCGAAGGTCACGAGATCGGCAACCACACCTGCGGCCATTTCGATGGCGGCCAGTGGACCGCGGAACAATGGGATGGCGAATTCACCACATTCACCAGCACCCTGGAAAACGCCTGGCAGATGATCGGCAAGAAGGGAGAGGAGCCCGAAGGCTGGCGCGAGATGGTCAAGAACATCAACGGTTTCCGTGCGCCCTATCTCTCACAGGGGCCGGCGCTGACCGCCGCACAAAAAAAGCACGGCTTCGTTTATGACGCCACCAGCATCACCAAGGGACCGGAATGGCCGGTGGAGCGCGAAGGCATCGAACATTTCGGCCTGCCCCTCGTTCCCGAAGGACCGGGCAACCGCCCGATCATCGCCATGGACTACAATCTCTTCATCCGCCACTCCATCGGCATCGAGACGCCGGATCGTTCGAAAGAATTCGAGGAACGCGCCTATGCCGCCTTCCGCACCGCTTTTGACAGGCAGTATAATGGCGAGCGCATTCCCCTGCAGATGGGCTTTCACTTCGTGAAGATGAATGGCGGCGCCTATTGGAATGCCTATGAGCGGCTGCTGCGCGAGATCTGCCACAAGACCGATGTCGCCTGTGTGAGCTATGCCGAAGCCATGCCGATGATCGAGGCGCGCAAGAAGCAGAAAACCGAGGGCTGAAGCCCTGCGGTTCATGAAAAAGGCGGCCGATTGGCCGCCTTTTTTGTTTGCTCAGGGGCGGTTCGCCGCCAGTTCGCCATCCTCGGCCTCGCGCCGCAGATAGCGCTCATCAATATCCGGAAGCGGCTTGTCGTCGATCGCGGCTTCGAACGCCACAAGACGCTTGTGGATGGAAAGCAGCTCGATGATCGTTGACCAGTAGTTCACCAGATACTGGAAGGAATTGCTGACCTCGCCGAAAGCCGTGGCGATCTGCTGCCAGATGCCCATGGTTATCCGCCCGGCAACGAATGTCGGGATGAGGATGAAGTTCAGGAAGATCGCGTCCAGCTGGCCGTAGGAATAACGCGCGACGTTGAAATAGAGGTAATGCCAGTACATGCGGAAATAATTTTTCCGCACATTGGCGAACAGCTCCCGCACCGTTACGGGATCGGCCCGGTCGACATGGTCTTCGCCATAAACCAGCTCCTTGCGATAGGCTGCCTCCACGCGCTGGTTGCGGAAGTTGAGGCCCGGCAGCTTGATGCCGGCGAGCGCGAGCAGCGCCGTACCGAAGATCGACCAGACGATCGCCAGCCAGAACAGCGCATGCGGAATGGCGCCAATGACAGGCAGATCGCCGACATGTTCCGACATGCGGAACAGAAGCGGCAGGAAGACCACCAGCGTCATCACGGAATTTATAAGCGTGACGCCCAGCCCTTCGAGAATATTGGCAAACCGCATCGTATCTTCCTGGATGCGCTGGGATGCACCCTCGATATGGCGCAGCTTGTCCCACTTCGACATGTAATAGTTGTTCATGGCCGTGCGCCAGCGGAACACATAATGGTTGGTGAAGAAGGCGGTCACCACATTCATCACCACGCCGACGGCGCCAATCTCAAGGAACTTCAGCTGATAGTCGTAAAACTGTGCGGCGGTCACATCGCCCTGCTTGGCAAGCGCATTCTGCAGGAGATCGAAGAACGGGCCGCGCCAGTTGTTCAGCGCCACGGAAACCTGCACCGCAAAATAGGCGATGAAGATGATGAAGGCCGAGCCCCAGATGGACCATGCGGTCCAGGGGTGATCCTTGGCGAGCATCTGCCATGTAATACCGAATATGGCGACGAAGATCGTGAAATAGAGATAGAACCACAGATTGTCGGGCGAGAAGAAATAGGCAAGCCCGATGGGTGCGGTCTGTCCGGGTGCCAGCGGCGGCAGGCCGATGGCCGCACCGATCTGCGGGCCGACACTGTACCAGACAACGATGCACACGATTGTCCACAGCGCGGCCGACGTGAAGAAGATTTTCGGTTTGGGAAAGAAGGAATGAAACACGTTTCGAACTCACGCGCGTTTGAAATCAGCCATTATTGGCGAAGCACTAGATGGCCCGAACCTAGGGCAGAAATTTGTGCACAGCAATGAAGAAGCGCTGACCTTAACAAGATGTAAGGCGTGCACGGCGGACAATCCCCAAGGGAAACACCAGATTAAAGGCAGGAAAAGACGGCCCGCGGCCTAGCTCCGCCGCTCCGTGGCGAGCACCGGCAGCACCAGGAGAATGCTGACGACGAGCACGGCGGAAGCGAGAATGCTGGGCGCGGTAAAACTTCCCGTCACCTCAGCAATCCAGCCGGCGGCAAGCGGCCCGACAATCTGGCCCGTGCCAAAAGCGGCCGTCATCAGCGCAAAGGCGCGGCGCGGGCTCGGCCCGGCAAATTCCCGGCCGAGCTGCAGGCCATAGGCGGTGATGACCATGAAGGTCAGCCCGAGAAGCAGGCCGCCGGCGAGAACACCCGGCACGGGCGGCAGCATCACCGAAGCGAAGACGCCGACGGCTTCCAGCGCCAGCACGATCACGAAAGCACGTTTCAGCCCCTGCGATTTCAGCACCGGTTTCCAGAGGAAAAGCGAAATGGCGGCGGCGCAACCGGTGATGAACCAGGCGAGAAACTCAACGAAAGCACCGGCGGCGGCCATGCGCGCTATCGCCACGATGAAAGTGGCGGTGATGACGTAACCGAAGCCGAAAAGCCCGTAGGCGAGCGTCGTCAGAACCAGCGGCCGTGTCCAGCGAAGCGGCGGCTCCGCCACCGCGGATGCATGCCGCGGCGGGCCAGCGGGAAGCACGCGAAAGACGAGAAGAAATGTGACGAAGGAAAAGACCGCGCCCGCAATCCATTCCTCTCTCCACGAGGAACCACCGCCGTCAAAAACGACGCCGATCAGATAGACCGCAAGCGAAGAAATCGCGATACCCGCGCCGACGCCGCCATAATGCAGCGCCTGGATCGTGTCCCTGCCCGCCTTCATGGCGTGGCCGATAACGATTTGCGAGGTGAAGATCATGGTCATTGCACTGGCGACACCGGCAAGAAACCGGATGACGGTGAAAGCCGCGACGGAACTGAAAGCGGCCATGGCAAGAAGCAGCACAGCGGTGGAAAACAGGCCGCAAAGGGCCACCAGCCGCTCCCGCCCCGACCCCCATGAATAGGCGGCCAGAACCGCACCCGTCAGATAACCGGCGAAGTTGCCAGCAGCCACGATCCCCGCATCCCCCGCCGAAAGCGGAACATCCGCCATCATGCCGGGCAGGATGGGCGTGAAGGAAAAACGGCCGAAACCCATGGCGGAGGCCATCATCAGCGCCCCGGAAAATCCGAGTGCGGTCAGATGTTTGGTGGAAAGTGGCTTGTCAATGCTCATGCATGGCTTATCGCAACGGGGCAGATAAGGGACAAGCGAGTTATTTTGATCGGCGTCATAAGCGGTCGTTATCGGTGCGAGACCTCAGGTGAAGGATACGGCACCGCGCCCTCCAACCCTCATTCCTGCGCTTGTCACAGGAATCCAGCCGACGCGCGTCCGCGCGACGAGAGGGCTCTTTTCAGCCCAAGGACTTGGGCTGGCTGGATCCCTGTGACAAGCACAGGGATGAGGAGATGGAAACCCGACAGCCCCACCCTCACTCGGCCAGCGTCAGCACCAGCGGCCCGTTCTTCGTCGCCACAACCGTGTGCTCATACTGCACCGTCGGCGCACTCGGATCGCTATAGAGCGTCCATGGATCGTCATCGCCATCCTCGGCCCAATAGGCCCCCGTCGACAGGAAGGGCTCGACGGTAAACACCATGCCTTCCTGCATGATACGGCGCTCGTCCTTGTCCGGCCAGGTCGCCAGCTCCTTCGGCTCCTCATGCAGCGAGCGGCCGATGCCGTGGCTCGCCAGATTGGTGATCAGCGTATAGCGGTTCTTTTTCGCGAAAGCGCCGATGGCATTGCCGATATCGGCAAACGGCCTGCCGGTCTTCACCTGCTGAAGACCCGTCCACATGGCGCGTTTGCCATCGCGGCAGAGGCGCTCGATTTCCTTCTTCACCGGCGGCACGGCAAAAGACGAACCGGTATCGCCGAAGAAACCGTTCTTCACGGCCGAGACATCGATATTGACGAGGTCACCCGCCTTGATGATACGCGGTCCCGGAATGCCGTGGGCCACTTCCTCGTTAACGCTGATGCAGGTTGCCCCGGGGAACTTGTAGCAGAACTCCGGCGCCGATTGCGCGCCATTATCCTCCAGCACCTTGCGGCCGATAGCATCCAGCTCGGCCGTGGTGATGCCGGGTTCCAGC
The DNA here is from genome assembly GCF_001541315.1 of Agrobacterium tumefaciens str. B6. Classification (GTDB taxonomy): domain Bacteria; phylum Pseudomonadota; class Alphaproteobacteria; order Rhizobiales; family Rhizobiaceae; genus Agrobacterium; species Agrobacterium radiobacter. The sequence goes on from NZ_LMVK01000034.1 coordinate 276,097, forward strand.
GCGTCCGCCATGGTCTGCATGGCCACGGCGCAAAGGCGACCGATATCCTTCAGCAGAACCAGTTCTTCTTCGGTGGAAATGACCATGTCTCTGTCCGTCGTTCTGTCTGGCGGGTCTGAAAGCGCCCGCCTTGTAATAATCAGGCCGTGGCTTTCACCGGATCGGCGCTCCCCGTCAATTCTTTTCTGACGATCGGGGCGACTTTCGTACCATAAAGCTCGATGCCGCGCATGATCTGGTCGTGCGGCATCAGGCCGATGGCCATCTGCAGCAGGAAGCGATCATTCCTGAACACGCCATGCGCCTTGATGATCTTTTCCGCCACCAGCTCCGGTTCGCCGAGGAAGAGATTGCCCTCCGGTCCGCGCGCCGCATCGAAATGGGCACGGTTCGTCGGCCCCCAGCCGCGTTCGCGACCGATGCGGTTCATCACCTCCGCCTGCGGACCGTAAAACTGGTCGGCCGCCTTGTCGGTGGTGTCGGCAATGAAACCATGCACGTTGATGCTGGTGCGCAGCTTGGTCTTTTCCTGACCCGCCCTGCGCGCAGCCTCATGGTAAAGATCAAACAGCGGCGCAAAGCGACGATATTCACCGCCGATGATGGCAAGCGCCACCGGCAGGCCCATCGCGCCAGCCCGCGCCACCGATTGCGGCGTGCCGCCGGCGGCGATCCACACCGGCAGACGCTCCTGCAACGGACGCGGATAAACCCCACGCCCATTGATGGCCGGGTGCTTGGTGCCGGACCAGGTGATGATTTCCTGTTCGCGCAGCGCCAAGAGCAGATCGAGCTTTTCAGCGAAGAGCACGTCGTAATCTTCGAGATCGTAACCGAACAGCGGATAGGATTCGATGAAGGAACCACGCCCGGCCATAATCTCGGCCCGGCCGTTCGACAGGAGATCGACGGTTGAGAATTGTTGGAACACCCGCACCGGATCATCCGAACTCAGCACCGAAACGGCGCTCGTCAGGCGAATGTTCTTCGTCTTCACGGCGGCTGCCGCCAGCACAGTTGAGGGCGAGGACACGACATAATCCGGACGGTGATGCTCACCGAGGCCAAAAACATCGAGCCCGACCTGATCGGCAAGCTCGATTTCCTCCAGCAGATGTTTGAGACGGCGCGCGCCTTCCGGCCCGCGACCATCGGCGGGGTTGGGATTGACATCCGCGAATGTGTAAAGACCGAGTTCCATAAACGATACCTCTGTTTGCTTGCCTCAGAGATAGGGGCCGACGCCCCCGCAGGCAAATGCAAAATCTGGCGCAAAATCTGGATGCTTAGCTTCGAAAAAATGGATGGGCGCGACTGGATTCACCCCTCTGTCACCCTCACCCGAAATCGCGATTGCCAGCCCGCCCCCTTTGGGCATACGCTGCTTAAACATGTGCGAAGTAATGCAAAAAGGGGAAAGCATGCATCGGACAGTTATCGTGACAGGCTCTACAAGCGGTATCGGTCTTGCCATCGCGCAGAGATTTGCGCGGGAGGGCGCCAATATCGTACTGAACGGCTTCGGCGACGAAGACGAGATCGAAAAACTGCGGCTGTTGCTGGAAGCCGAAAGCGGCGGGCGTGTGCTTTACCACCCCGCAGATATGACGAAACCGGACGAGATCGCCGACCTCATCCAGTCCTCGCACGAAAAACTCGGCTCGGTGGATGTGCTCGTCAACAATGCCGGCATCCAGCATATCGCGCCCATCGAGGAGTTTCCGACGGAAAAATGGGACTGGATCATCGCCATCAATCTGACCAGTTCCTTCCATACCATGCGCGCCGCGATACCGCTGATGAAGAAGGCCGGCAAGGGCCGCATCATCAACATTTCCTCGGCCCACGGTCTCGTCGCCTCACCGTTCAAATCGGCCTATGTGGCGGCCAAACACGGTATCATGGGCCTGACGAAGACGGCAGCGCTTGAGCTTGCCCAGACCGGGGTTACCGTCAACGCCATCTGTCCCGGTTATGTACTCACGCCGCTCGTCGAAAAGCAGATACCTGAGATGGCCAAGGTGCGCGGCATCAGCGAAGAAGCGGTGAAGAACGACGTGATGCTGGAGCTGCAGGCGACCAAGCAGTTCGTCACCGTCGATGACGTGGCCGCCGCCGCCATATTTCTGGCCAGCGACGCCGCAAGCAACATCACCGGCACCCACATTTCCGTGGATGGCGGCTGGACGGCGCAATAATTGCCAGATTTTCTTTCCGTTATGGAAACAATGAATTGCCAAAACGGAAATCGATATGCGCGCAAGAGCGTGCATAGATACGTCAAGATAATCACAAGAAACCGGCTCGGCAGCTGGTCAAAACAGCAGGGCATTGCATGAAGGACGCGATCAGCTTCATCCTCAACAACGAAACGGTTTCGTTGAAGGATTTCGGACCGACGGACACGCTTCTCGATTACCTCCGCATCAGCAAGCGGTTGACCGGGACCAAGGAAGGCTGCGCGGAAGGTGACTGCGGCGCCTGCACGGTGCTGGTCGGGCGGCTGCTTGATGGTTCTCTGCGTTATGAAAGCGTCAACGCCTGCATCCGCTTTCTGGGCTCGCTGCACGGCACCCATATCGTGACCGTTGAGCATCTGGCCGCCCGCGACGGCACGCTGCACCCCGTGCAGCAGGCCATGGTGGATTTTCACGGCTCGCAATGCGGTTTCTGCACGCCGGGTTTCATCATGTCGCTTTATGGCCTGTGGCTTACCAGCGAAAACCCCGGCCGCGCTGATATCGAAAAGGCGCTGCAAGGCAATCTCTGTCGATGCACGGGCTATGAGCCGATCGTGAAGGCCGCCGAAAAGATCGCCACTGCGCGCCCAAGCGCGCTGTTCGACCCGCTGCAGCGCGACCGCACCGACATCATGGCAAGGCTCTGGGCGATCCGCGAAAACGAGACGATCACCGTCGTCAGAGGCGAGGATCGCACCATCATTCCGGCAACGCTTTCCGATCTGACCGAGATTTACGCTGCCGAGCCGAAGGCGACCATCGTTGCCGGCTGCACCGATGTCGGCCTATGGGTGACGAAGCAGATGCGGGCGCTGAACCCTGTCATCTTCATCAACAATCTCGGGGATCTGCAGACCATCGCTGTGGATGAGAACGGCATCACGCTCGGTGCCGGCGTTACGTACAGCCAGGCCTTCAAGACCATTGCAGAACATTTTCCGCCGCTTGCCCGGCTGTTTGACCGGCTCGGCGGCGAGCAGGTGCGCAATATGGGCACGATCGGCGGCAATATCGCCAACGGTTCGCCCATCGGCGACACGCCCCCCGCCTTGATCGCACTCGGCACGACGCTCACCCTGCGCTCGTCTTCCGGCAACCGCAGCCTGCCGCTGGAAAGCTATTTCATCGATTACGGCAAACAGGACCGGCTGAGCGGCGAATTCGTCGAAAAACTCTTCATTCCGTTCCGGAAGCCGAAAAGCCGTTACGCCGTCTACAAGATTTCCAAGCGGCGCGACGAGGATATTTCCGCGCTGTGCGCCGCCTTCAACCTGACGCTCGATACCGACGGCACGGTTAAAGACATCCGCATCGCCTTCGGCGGCATGGCCGGCACGCCGAAACGGGCCGCGCATCTGGAGGCAGCACTTCTCGGCAAAGAGTGGTCGCAGGAAACGATCGATGCGGCGCGCGATGCGCTGGATGAGGATTTCACGCCACTGACGGACTGGCGCGCCACGGCCGAATACCGGCAGCTGACGGCCAAGAACCTGCTGACGCGGTTTTTCCTTGAGACTTCAGCGGAGAAGCAGGAACTAACACGCTTCACTTTGGAGGAGGCTTGAACCATGGACACCACAAGCTTCGACAAGACGAAGGCCGAAATCGACGGCCCGATGCATGCCTCGCTCCGGCACGATTCCGCGCATAAGCATGTGACCGGCAGCGCCGAATATATCGATGATATTCCCGAACCCGCCGGCCTCGTTCACGGCGCGCTCGGCCTTTCCGACCGCGCGCATGCTGAAATCGTCTCCATGGACCTGTCAGAGGTAGAAGCCACACCGGGTGTGCTCTGGGTGATGGTTGGCAAGGATGTGCCCGGCGAAAACGATATATCTTCCGGCGGCCGTCACGACGAACCGCTGCTGGCCGAAACAAAGGTGGAGTTCCACGGCCAGCCGATTTTCGCAGTCTTCGCCGAAACCCGCGATATCGCCAGAAAGGCGGCCCGCAAGGCGAAGATCACCTATAAGGACCTGCCGCATTTCACCGATATCGACACGGCGATCGAAAATGGCGGTGCGCTCGTCATCGATCCCATGACGCTTACGCGCGGCGATGCCAAGCTGGAAATGGATGTGGCGCCCCGCCGCCTCACCGGCACGATGCGGATCGGCGGGCAGGAGCATTTTTATCTCGAAAGCCACATTGCCATGGCCGTGCCCGGTGAGGATGACGAGGTAACGCTGTGGAGCTCCACCCAGCATCCGAGCGAAATCCAGCACATCGTCAGCCACATCCTTCAGGTGCCGTCCAACGCCGTCACCGTACAGGTGCGCCGCATGGGTGGCGGTTTCGGAGGCAAGGAAACGCAGGGCAACCAGTTCGCGGCCCTTTGCGCCATTGCCGCCAAGAAGCTGAACCGGGCCGTGAAAATCCGCCCCGACCGCGACGAGGACATGACGGCCACCGGCAAGCGCCATGATTTCCGCGTCGATTACGAGCTGGGCTTCGATGAGGAAGGCCGCATCCACGCCGTCGACGCCACCTATGCGGCACGCTGCGGTTTTTCCTCCGATCTGTCAGGCCCGGTAACCGACCGCGCGCTGTTTCACGCCGATTCCAGCTATTTCTATCCGCATGTGCATCTGACGTCCCGGCCGCTGAAAACCCATACGGTTTCCAACACCGCCTTTCGTGGTTTCGGCGGTCCGCAGGGCATGCTCGGGGCTGAACGTTTCATCGAGGAAATCGCCTATGCCGTCGGCAAGGACCCGCTCGATATCCGCAAGCTGAATTTCTACGGAGAGACCGGCTCCGAGCGCACCACGACGCCCTATCATCAGGAGGTCGAAGACAACATCATCGCCCGCATCGTCGAGGAACTGGAAGCTTCCAGCGAATACCGTGCGCGCCGGCAGGCAATCGTCGAGTTCAACAGGACGAGCCCGATCATCCGCAAGGGCATCGCGCTCACCCCTGTCAAATTCGGCATCTCCTTCACCATGACCGCCTTCAATCAGGCGGGTGCCTTGGTGCATATCTACAATGACGGCTCGATCCACCTGAACCATGGCGGAACGGAAATGGGCCAAGGCCTTTATACCAAGGTGGCGCAGGTGGTGGCCGATGCCTTCCAGGTGGATATCGGCCGGGTGAAAATAACGGCCACGACCACGGGCAAGGTGCCGAATACCTCGGCCACCGCCGCCTCCTCCGGCTCCGATCTCAACGGCATGGCGGCCTATGACGCCGCCCGCCAGATCCGCGAGCGGCTCGTCAAATTCGCCGCCGAGAACTGGAACGTGCCGGAAGAAGAAGTCGTCTTCCTGCCGAACCGGGTGCGGATCGGGCTTGAGGAAATCGCCTTCAACGACTTCATCAAAAAGGCCTACTTCGCCCGCGTGCAGCTTTCCGCCGCCGGTTTTTACAAGACCCCGAAAATCCACTGGGATCGCGCCGCCGGTCGCGGTACGCCGTTTTATTATTTCGCCTATGGCGCGGCATGCTCGGAAGTGTCGATCGATACGCTGACCGGCGAATATATGATGGAACGCACCGATATCCTCCACGATGTCGGCAAGTCGCTGAACCCGGCCATTGATATCGGCCAGATAGAAGGCGCCTTCGTGCAGGGCATGGGCTGGCTGACGACCGAGGAATTATGGTGGGACGGCAAGGGGCGACTGCGCACCCACGCTCCCTCGACCTACAAGAGCCCGCTCGCCTCCGACCGGCCGAAGAGCTTTAACGTCAAGCTGGCGGAATGGTCGGAAAATGCCGAACCCACCATCGGCCGTTCCAAGGCCGTGGGCGAACCGCCCTTTATGCTGGCGATCTCGGTTCTCGAAGCGCTCTCCATGGCCGTCGCCTCCGTCGCCGACTACAAGGTCTGCCCACGCCTCGATGCGCCGGCGACGCCCGAGCGGGTGCTGATGGCGGTGGAACGGTTGAAGAAGGTGTGAGGGGAGACATAATGACGTCCCTCTCCCGCTTCCTCGCCAGCTCCGGACCTGCAATCCTCGTGGAAATCGAGGCCGTGAAAGGGTCATCGCCGCGCGAGGCGGGAACCTTCATGCTGGTAAGCCGGAAGGCGCTGTGGGAAACCATCGGCGGCGGGCAGTTCGAATATATGGCGATAGACCATGCCCGTGCCATGTTGAAAAACGGTACGGCCGAAGACGGCATGGATATTCCGCTCGGCCCCGAAATCGGCCAATGCTGCGGCGGCCGCACCCTGCTCCGCTTCCGGCTAGTAACGCCGGACATCACGGCAGCACTCGAGGCAAGGCTTAAGGCTGAAACCGAGCAGCAGCCGGCCGTCTTCATTTTCGGGGCGGGCCATGTCGGCAAGGCGCTGACAGATGCTCTGTCGCCTCTGCCTTTGACACTGACCGTGGTGGAAACCCGTGAAAACGAGTTGCGCGATCTTTCAGCCGGTGTCGTATCCGTGCTGACCCCCATGCCGGAAGCGCTGATCGCGAAAATTCCCGCAAACGGCGCTGCGATCATCGTCACCCACGATCACGCACTCGATTTCCTGATTGCAAAGGAAGCGCTTGCCCGCGACGATCTCGCTTATGTTGGCATGATCGGCTCGAAAACCAAACGCGCCACCTTAGCCCATTGGCTGGAGCGGGAGGGAGAACCCCCTTCCCGCCTTGAAAAACTCATCCTGCCCATCGGCGGCAACAGCGTCAGGGATAAGCGGCCTGCAATCATAGCGGCCCTTGTGGCAGCCGAGTTGCTGCAAGCATTTTCCGCTGCCGAAACCCGTCGCAACGAAAATCGACACGGCCATCCTCAAGACCAAGATCACGCTTGAGCCCGTCGGGCAGGCTTTCATCCGCCAGATTGTCCGGTGCAAGGCTTTCAAGGGTAAACCGTTCCGCTGTCCGCAGACCCGCACGCAGGCGGGACCACGCGCGCAAAAGTGCTGTGCGCATGTTCGTCTCCATTCAAAAATGTCAGAAGCTCAGTTGATGAATTGAGCTAAAAATGCTCTGTTTTCCGAATAAAAACCAATGAAACCTTTGGCCGCTGACATAAAGAGAACTTATCCATGAAAATGTCCCGCCAGTTCCCCCTGAATGCCCTGCGCGTGTTCGAAGCCGCAGCGAGGCATCTGAGCTTCACCAAGGCCGGCGAGGAACTGGGCATGACGCAGACGGCGGTCAGCTATCAGGTGAAACTGCTGGAGGAGAATGTTGGCGAGCCGCTCTTCATCAGAAAGGCGCGGCAGGTTGTGCTGACCGAGGCCGGGCAGAAACTGGCGCCGAAGGTTGCGGAAGCCTTCAACACTTTGCGGGAGGCCGTCGATAATGTGCGCGACACCTCCGACACGACCCTGACAATCCATTCCACCGCGACTTTTGCGTCGCGCTGGCTTTCGCGGCATCTGGGCGCCTTCCAGCTGGAACACCCATCAATCGCCGTGCGGCTCGACACATCAAGCACATTGATCGATTTTTCCCAGTCAGACTGCGATGTCGCCATTCGCTGGAGCAAAGATAACGGCAAAGGGCTGATCTACCATCAACTGCTGCGCGGCGTTTATACGCCGATGCTGCATCCGAGCCTTGCCGAAAGCATCGGCGGATTGCACAAACCGGAAGACCTGCTGCGCCTGCGCATTATCGATCCCGGCGATGTCTGGTGGAGCCAGTGGTTTCAGGAAGTGGGCGTCGAAAATCCCGGCCTCGACCGTTATCCCCGCAGCCGCCTCAATGTGCAGGCCTTCGAAGCCGCCGCGGCAATCGCCAGCCAGGGCGTGGCCATGCTCACCCCTGAACTCTACGCCGATGAGATTGCCCTCGGTCGACTTTATCAACCCTTCGAGCACCTCAGCAGCGAAGGAAAGAACTATTGGCTGGTCTACCCTGAAAACCGTAGGAACATTCGCAAGATAAGGCTGTTTCGCGACTGGATACTGAAGCGGATCGAGGAAAGCCGGCAGCAACAACCGCCTCAAAACCCCATGTCCGGCGCATAGAAACAGCGCGGCGTATCCTCATCCGGAAACAGGCAGAGATGATATTCGCCATCTTCTGATCGTCTTGCCTCGCGCTGCGACCAGCTGAAAACGTGGCGTCGGGTGACCATGCGGTGATCGCCGGGTGCGAGCGAGACCTCGTAACCGTCAGGCGTCACACGAACGCTTCGCGTGGGAATCATCTGGCAGTCGCCGGTTTCGGCGTCACCATTGCAGCAGTAGCTTTCATATTTGAACCCCTTGTGGGATTCATGCGCAAGCGCGGTGGCGCTGAATGCCAAAAGCAGGAAGAGGACCGTCAGAACAAGGCGCATCGGCATGGTCTCCGTTGAAACAACGGCGGCCGCCGGAAGATCATTGCGTCCCTTTATTCAAATTTCACATCAACACCCACCCGGACACAACGGCACCGGGAACTGCGATACCTGCCCCCTGATCTGCCCCACCCAGGGTTCGCAGCGCCCGCTTTCGGAAGAACCGCCAGCGAAACATGTCATTGAAACCCTGCGCATCGGCGTAAAACCGGAATGGATTTCCGACGAGGCGCGCCCGCGGGCTCCGCAGCCTTATATTTTAGCACATCAGCAGACTGCACAAAGGATAATAGCTGAGTCGCGTTAGCCAGCTAAGCACAAACTGCGACAGGAATGAGCGGCTGCAACTTTACCGGGCCACCCCGCGTGCATGGGCGAACCGAAACGAGATTGCGGACACAAAGGCATCGGATTGTGAACAATCACGTTCCAACCTTTGCTTTTCACTTTCCTAACGGTCAAATTTCTCGCAAGGTGCGCTGCACAAGGATCAGGGGAACCGCATGTACGAATACGCCATTGCGTGGGAATGGATGGCTTTTGCCGTCCGCTGGCTCCACGTCATCACCGCCATCGCCTGGATCGGCTCATCCTTTTATTTCATCGCGCTCGATCTCGGGCTGGTCAAACGGCCGCATCTGCCGCCGGGGGCCTATGGCGAGGAATGGCAGGTGCATGGCGGCGGTTTCTATCACATCCAGAAATATCTGGTCGCCCCCGCCCAGATGCCCGAGCACCTGACTTGGTTCAAATGGGAAAGCTACGTCACCTGGCTTTCCGGCTTCGCCATGCTCTGCATCGTTTATTACGGTGGCGCCGATCTTTTCCTCATCGACCATTCCGTGCTGGCGCTCACCCAGTTCCAGGCCATCTGTCTTTCGCTCGCTTCGCTTGCCATCGGCTGGCTGTTTTACGATTTCCTCTGCAAATCGCCGCTCGGCAACAATACCTGGGGCCTGATGATCGTGCTCTATGTCGCGCTGGTGGCGATGGCCTGGGGTTATACGCAGGTCTTCACCGGCCGCGCCGCCTTCCTGCATCTCGGCGCATTTACCGCCACCATCATGTCGGCGAACGTGTTTTTCATCATCATTCCGAACCAGAAGATCGTGGTTGCCGACCTGATCGCCGGGCGCACGCCGGACCCGAAATATGGCCGCATCGCCAAGCAGCGCTCGCTGCACAACAACTATCTGACGCTGCCCGTCATCTTCTTCATGCTGTCGAACCATTATCCGCTGGCTTTTGCCACGCAGTTCAACTGGATCATCGCCGCACTCGTCTTCCTGATGGGCGTCACCATCCGCCACTGGTTCAACACCACCCATGCCCGCAAGGGCAAGCCGACATGGACCTGGCTGCTGACTGCGCTGATCTTCATCGTCATCATGTGGCTTTCCACCGTGCCGAAAGTGCTGACCGGCGAGGAGGAACAGAAGGCCGCCACCCTCTCCCCCATGCAGCAGCAATTCGTCAGCGACGCCCATTTCGCCAAGGCGCGTGATGTGGTTCAGGGCCGCTGTTCCATGTGCCATGCCGCCGAGCCGGTGTGGGAAGGCGTGCCGTTTACGCCCAAATCCGTGAAGCTCGAAACCGACGAACAGATCGCCGCCCACGCGCGTGAAATCTATTTGCAAGCCGGGCGCAGCCATGCCATGCCTCCCGGCAACATCACAGCCATCACCCCGGATGAGCGCAAGGTGCTGACCGCCTGGTATGAAAGCGCGGTGTCCGGGACAGGAAAAGCCGAAGGAAAGACTGAATGAGCATGGTTCTGCTGCGTGGCCGCCTGCTGAGCTTCCGCCGCGCGCCGCTCTCGATCGACGATACGCAAAGCTATCTCTATATCGAAGATGGCGGCCTGCTTCTCGAAAACGGCAAGATTGCCGCCATCGGCGATTATGCCGATATTCGCAGCCAAGCGCCTGATGACATCGAGGAAAAGGATCACCGGCCGCATCTCATCGTGCCCGGCCTTATCGACATGCACCTGCATTTTCCGCAAATGCAGGTCATCGGCTCATACGCTGCCAATCTGCTGGAATGGCTGAACACCTATACCTTCCCGGAAGAATGCCGTTTCGTTGAAACCGCGCATGCCCAGCGCATCGCCACGCATTTTTACGACGAACTCCTGCGCCAAGGCACCACCACTGCCGCCGCCTATTGCTCCGTGCACAAAACCTCCGCCGACGCCTTTTTTGCCGAAGCCATGAAGCGCGACATGCTGATGGTTGGCGGCAAGGTGATGATGGACCGCAACGCCCCGCAGGGCCTGCTAGACACGCCCGAGACCTCCTACGACGAGACCCGGCAAGTGATCGCCGACTGGCACGGCAAGGGCCGCAACCACGTCGCCATCACCCCTCGCTTCGCCATCACCTCCACGCCGAAGCAGATGGAAGCCGCCCAGGCGCTGGCGCAGGAATTTCCCGATCTCTTCATCCAGACGCATCTCTCCGAAAATCTGGACGAGATCAAATATACCTGCGAACTCTACCCCGAAGCGACCGACTATACCGATATCTATGTGCGTTACGGCCTGATGGGCAAAAAGACCCTGCTCGGCCACGCCATCCACCTCTCAGAGCGCGAAGCGGATGTGCTGTCGGAAACCGGCGCGGTGGCCGTGCATTGCCCCACCTCGAACCTCTTCATCGGCTCCGGCCTGTTCCCGATGAAGGAGCTGCAGCGTCGCGAAAAGCCGGTGCGGATCGCCGTTGCGACCGATATCGGCGGCGGATCGAGCTATTCCATGCTACGCACCATGGATGAGGCCTACAAGATCCAGCAATTGCTGGGCGAGCGCCTGAACCCGCTGGAAAGCTGGTATCTGATGACCCGCGGCAATGCCGAGGCGCTTTCCATGGTCGACCGCATCGGCACCCTGGAAGCCGGCACGGACGCCGACATCACGGTGCTCAACGCCTCTTCCACCCCCGCCATGGCGCTGAAGATGGAAGTAGTGAAAAGCCTGACGGAAGAACTGTTCCTGATGCTCACCATGGGCGACGACCGCACCGTCGTCGAAACCTACGTGGCCGGCAAGGCGATGAAAAGCACGCTTGCATAGTTCGGCTTGGGCCGAAGCACTTAGCCACAAACTCATTTACACAGTCACATATTGAATCGAGCGGGTGCCGCGTCTTTCTTCTCCCCGCCGGGGAGAAGTCCGCGGCAGCGGGATGAGGGGGCAAGGGTGGTGAGATACGGCAACGTCGCCCCCTCATCCGACCCTTCGGCCCACCTTCTCCCCGGCGGGGAGAAGAAACCGTGCCGCACCCGCTCGCTTTCTATGTCTGGCTGGCACCCCCGGCCAAAATGCGAATGACCTCTGGAGTGCGCCCGTGCCGGATTTAGACACAACCACCATGCTGATGGTTTTTGCCACCTTCACCGTCGCAGGCATCGTCAAGGGCGTCACCGGCATGGGGCTGCCCACCGTCGCCATGGGCGTGCTCGGCCTCTTCATGCCGCCGGTTGTTGCCGCAGGGCTGCTCATCCTCCCTTCCTTCATCACCAATATCTGGCAATTGCTGGCCGGCCCGGATTTCAGGGCTATCGTGGCGCGGCTCTGGCCGATGATGATCGCCATCGCCGCCGGCACGCTTCTCAGCGTCCGGCTGATGACGGCAGGCGCCGGCATCTGGACCACGTCGGCGCTCGGCCTGTGCCTTGCGGCTTATGCGGCCTACAGCCTTTTCGCAAAGCCCTTCGCCATTCCTGCGAGACTGGAACCGAAGCTCTCTCCCACCATTGGGCTGGCGACCGGCCTGTTGACCGGCGGAACCGGAATTTTCGTCGTGCCCGCCGTGCCCTATATCCAGTCGCTCGGTTTTACCCGCGACGATCTCGTGCAAGCGCTCGGCCTTTCCTTCACCGTTTCCACCGTCGCACTCGCCGTAGGCCTCGCCTCGCAGGGCGCCTTCCACGTCGAGCATCTGTCACTGTCCGCGCTCGCCATCCTGCCGGCGCTTCTCGGCATGTGGCTCGGCCAGAAGATCCGCAACATCGTCAGCCCTGCGACATTCCGGCGCTGGTTCCTCATCTGCCTGCTTTTATTGGGGGCCGAACTGTTTTTGCGGGCTTTCTGGTGATCAACCCCGTCGATTTTGATGTTGCAGCCATCCCATTCATGTTATGTGAAGCCATCATTCAAATGTGAAGGCTTTATCCATGGGCAAAATCCTGACCATAGCGGACCTGAAGCAACAGGCTCAGCGCCGTGTGCCAAAAATGTTTTTCGACTACGCCGATAGCGGCGCTTGGACGGAAGGCACCTACCGCGCCAATGAGGATGATTTTTCGAAGATAAAGCTGCGCCAGCGCGTGCTGGTTGATATGACCGACCGGTCGCTGGCGACCGAAATGGTCGGCCAGAAGGTGTCCATGCCGGTAGCGCTCTCCCCCACCGGCCTCACCGGCATGCAGCATGCCGATGGCGAAATGCTGGCCGCACAAGCGGCGGAGGAATTCGGCGTGCCCTTCACGCTCTCCACCATGAGCATCTGCTCCATAGAGGATGTCGCCTCGGTCACCTCGAAACCCTTCTGGTTCCAGCTTTACGTGATGAAGGATCGTGACTTCGTCAACAATCTGATCGACCGCGCCAAGGCCGCCGGATGCTCTGCGCTGGTGCTGACCCTCGACCTGCAGATTCTCGGCCAGCGCCATAAGGATCTGCGCAACGGCCTCTCCGCACCGCCGAAATTCACCCCGAAACATATCTGGCAGATGGCGACCCGGCCGAAATGGTGCATGGACATGGCTCGCACCAAGCGCCGCAGCTTCGGCAATATCGTCGGCCACGCCAAGAATGTCTCCGACCTGTCATCGCTCTCCTCCTGGACGGCCGAACAATTCGATCCGCGCCTGTCCTGGAAGGATGTCGAGTGGATCAAGCAGCGCTGGGGCGGCAAGCTGATCCTCAAGGGCATTCTTGACGAGGAAGATGCGCGCGCCTCTCTCGATACCGGCGCCGACGCCATCATCGTCTCCAACCATGGCGGCCGCCAGCTCGACGGCGCGCACTCCTCCATCGCGATGCTGCCGAAGATCGTCGGCGCCGTCGGCGATAAGGTCGAGGTACATATTGATGGCGGCATCCGCTCGGGTCAGGATGTGCTGAAGGCCGTGGCGCTCGGCGCCAGAGGCACCTATATCGGCCGGCCTTTCCTTTATGGCCTCGGTGCCGATGGCAAACAGGGCGTGACGACAGCGCTCGAGATCATCCGCAAGGAGATGGATGTCAGCATGGCGCTTTGCGGCAAGCGGCTGATTACGGATGTGGATCGCAGTATTCTGGCGTGATGGTGACAGAGGGCGGTAGTCTTCTCTTCCGTCATGCCGGACTTGATCCGGCATCCAGCCACGGCGCGTCTGCGCCGTGAGAAATCAGCCTTTCGCGATCAAGGACTTGACCGCACTGGACCCCGGATCAAGTCCGGGGTGACGGAGTGTGTATATCGCCCTCTGTCACCAATCCCACATGCAAATAACCACCCTCAATGCCCCACCGTCTTCGAAAACACATTCACAATCACCACGCCGGTGATGATGAAGCCGAGGCCGACCACGGCGGCGAGATCAAGCGTCTGGCGGAAAACAAAATACCCGATGCCGGAAATCAGCACGATGCCGAGCCCGCTCCAGATCGCATAGGCCACACCGACCGGCAGCGCCCGCAGCGTGAATGACAGCAGATAAAAGGCCGCACCGTAAAACAGCGCCATCAGCACTGTTGGCAGCAACCGGGTGAATTGCTGCGACTGCTGCAGGAAAGAGGTGGCGATGACCTCGCAGACAATGGCCGCGACGAGCGCCCCATAGGTGAAGATTGCCGCGTTCATCGTTCCGTTTCCCTTTTCGTCTGGGCGATCATCCGGGCCTTGAGAGCCACCCTGTCGCCACCTGCCCTGCCGTCATCGGCCAGAAGATCGGCAAACCAGATGCCATCAGCCGCAAGCCGCACCATCTCCAGTACCACCCCGTCATCCGTTTCTTTATGACGGGCAAGGCGCCCCTCGAACCAGCCGGTCCACATGCGCCTGAGCGACGGTTCACCGACCATCGACACCGATAGTGCAGCCCACTGTCTGCCCGAATCCCGGTCTCGATCGGCGAAAACCGCGTTCACATAGGCCCGCGTGAAGCATCCATAAGCTTCACAATCCTGTGAGACGAGCACATCGATTTCCGCGTCCAATGCCGCCAGAAGGTCCGCCATGACAGCCTCCAGCAACGCCTGCTTGGAAGGAAAATGATGAAACAGCCCCCCTTTGGTCACTCCCGCCGCGTCCGCCACCGCCTGCACGGAAAGCGCCGCAACACCCTGATCAGCAGCAAGTTTCGCCGCGCAATCGAGAAGATTGCGGCGCACGATCTCAGGCTGCTTCTTGCGTTCATGTGCATTTGTCATAACAATAAACATACCGGATGGTTGGTTTCTTTTCAAGAAAATTGTGAGGGCAGCCATCGGGTTGAAATTCATACTTAATTAAGCATGAAAACGATCTCTAAAGTTTTAGCGGTTTTGTTGCCGGAAAGTGTCAGTAAAACTTCGTCCATCGCGGCGATCGAACAAAAAGGGGTGGATTATGTCGGGAACGGTCAAACGGGGAATGGCGGGGGGACGGGGTTTCGCACTCACCTTCTTTTGCGCGATCCTCTCATTGCAGGCATCCCCTGCGCAGGCCGGCTATGCCCATTTCATCATGGATGCCAATACCGGCAAGGTTCTGGCCTCCCGAAATGCCGATGTGCTGAACCACCCGGCATCACTCACCAAGATGATGACGCTTTACATGACCTTCGAGGCGCTGCACGCCGGGCGGCTTCGCTGGGACCAGAAGATAACGATGTCCAAGAATGGTGCAGCCGTTATCCCCTCGAAGCTCTATGTGCGACAGGGCAAGACCTTCACCGTGCGCGAGGCTGTTTATGGCATGATCGTCAAATCCGCCAATGACATGGCCGAAGGCATGGGCGATCACCTCGGCGGCTCCGAAGCGCGGTTCGCCGACATGATGACCCGCAAGGCCCGCCAGCTCGGCATGACCAAGACGGTGTTCCGCAACGCCTCCGGCCTGCCCAGCAAATCGCAGGTGACGACCGCGCGCGACATGGCCAAGCTCGGCCTTGCGCTGCAGCGCGACTTTCCCAAGGAATATGGCCTCTTCGCCATGGAATCCTTCAGTTTCCGGGGAAAACGCATCCGTGGCCACAACAATCTGATGTATCGTTATCAGGGCATGGACGGCATCAAGACCGGTTATACCAATGCCTCCGGCTTCAACCTCGTCAGCGCCATCAATCACAATGGCCGCCGCGTCGTCGGCGTCGTGCTGGGCGGTAAGACCGCGCGCAGTCGCGATGCGCAGATGGCCGCCCTTCTCGACAAGGCCGTGCCGCAGGCATCGAGAAGCCGCAATACCGAACAGCTCGTCGCCAGCGCCAGTGTCAGCCGCACCTTCGATGTGCCGCCCGCAGCCGTGCCGCTCCCCATGTTCGCCGAACGCCGCTCCGACCCGGTCGCCATGCAGATCGCCACGGCCAACAACCAGATGGCCGACATGATCCAGGTCTCCGCCATTCCGAAACCCGCACCCGCCGCTGCCATTGGCCAGCCCACGGGCCAGAGAAGCCGCTGGGAAGTGCAGATTGCCGCAACCGACAGCGAAGCCGCCGCACGCTCGCTGCTCGCCAATGCCCGTTCCAACATCGGCAGCTATGCCGGGATCGCTCCCTATACCGAAGCAGTACAAAGCGGATCGGCGACGCTCTACCGCGCCCGGTTCACCGGCTTCGAAGATCAGTCTTCGGCCGTTTCCGCCTGCAAGGAACTGAAGGCGCAATCCTACGCCTGCGTGGTGATGACCAGCGAGGGGTGATGACTAGCGCTTCAGCCAGCCGTTCTCCAGGGCATCAGCCAGATAGGGAATGCCGTTGACCCGCGCCATTTCGGACATGGCCAGATTGTCGTAACGGATATTCCGGAAATAGACCTGCCAACCGCGCCCGGTCTCTTCCAGCACGGCATAGGTGGCGAGCGGATGGCCGGCCTCGACGTGATGGTCGAAAGGCGTGTCGTCCTTCCAGCCGGGGCAGCCGACGCTGCCGGGATTGACGATCAGCCGGCCATCGGAAAGCTGCACGGCACGGGGAATATGCGTGTGGCCGCACAGCATCAGCGGCTGGGTGATACCATCAGCCATGGCTTCGATTTCGGCGAGCGGCCGCAATTTCAAAACGCCTTCCGGCGAAAGCGTCTCGAGCCAATATTCCAGATCGCCGCGCGGTGAGCCGTGGCAGCAATAGGCGACGTCCTTGAACACCATGCTGAACGGCAGCGTTTGCAGCCAGTCCATATGGGCTGGGCTCAGCTGCGCATGCGCGGGTCGTTCCCAGCTCCCCATCTCCTCCGGCGCGCGCTCGATCAGCTCGCGATCATGATTGCCGCGAATGCTGGGTATCCAGTTGCCAACAAGCACATCGCCGGTAAATCCCGCTTCCAGCGGACCGCTGAAACAATCACCGAGATTGACGATGTCCTTGATGCCAAGCCTGGCGATATCCTCCAGCACGGCTTCGAGTGCGGCGCAGTTTCCGTGAATATCGGCAATGGCGGCAAAGATCATGGCGATCAGCTTCCTCGATAGGTCGAATAGCTATAGGGCGAAAGCAAAAGCGGCACATGGTAATGGCCGCTCTCATCGGCAATACCGAAACGGATCGGGATAATATCGAGAAAGGCCGGCTCCGGAAGCGCGATGCCCTTGCCGCGCAGATAATCACCGGCATGGAAAACCAGTTCATATTCGCCGGCCTTGAAACTGTCGCCGACAAGCAGCGGCCCGCCATCAACACGGCCGTCGTTATTGGTCTTCACCGTCTTCAGCTTCTCGCGGCGATCACCGGAGAGCCGGTAAAGCTCGATCACCAGCCCTTCGGCGGGTGTGCCATGGGCGGCATCGAGCACATGGGTTGTCAAACCGGTCATAGGCTGGGCTCCGCGATCATATAGGGCTTATCGAAAAAATACTCTTCCAGATTGTTGCCCGGTCCCTCGCGGTCGGCAACCAGAAAATCCGAAACAGTTTGCAATGGCATCAGCGGATAATGCCAGACATTGCGGCGGTAATTCACACCCTGGTCCCCGCGCGCCAGAAATACCTGCGGCCGCGCCGGACGGCCTCCGTCATCTTCCGCAACGACGACGAGGAAAGGCCTGCTGGACAGTGGCGAAAAACTCTGGCTGCCGAGCGGATGCCGCTCCATCATCTCGATGTTATGCGGGAACACCCGCGGCTGCCCCCGGAAGATGTTGAGGATGATGCGTGCGCCCTCGCCCGCCGCCTCGGGTGCGGCAAGCGCATGATGCCGTTCGGTCTGGCCGCCATTGATGGCCCGCATGGAGGAAGGCGTGATTTCGATCACATCGCCGAAGGATGCGAAAGCCTCTTTGGTGAGAGGTTCTATGTCGAGAAAATCAGTCAAATGTCATTCACCTTGGGCATGCCAGTTTTGCAGAAGTAAGAGTCTGTCCAGAAGATCCGGTATAGCCGTCTGTGTCGTATCCCAAACGGTTTCCAGATTGATGCTCAGATATCCGTGCGCGATCCTGTTCCGCATGCCGCGCATCTTGACCCACGGGATATCCGGAAAATCCGCCACGAAAGCCGGAAACTCTTCCATTATCCGCGCCGTCGTTTCGCCGATAATCAGAAGGTTCATCGCCACCGCCCGTTGACGGACCAGGTCAGCCAGAAATTCGTCCTTTGTCTTCAATCGAACGAATTCGATGGTTTCCGAAGCAATCTGTCTGATGTCCTGAAGATAAACATGCAGTCGCTCGGCGCTCATACGGGCTTCGCTTCCTGCAAAACCTTCACACGAACACGCTCGGGAAAATCCCCTGGCGTCAATAGATGAATTTCTGTGCCGCGCATGATGGCTGATAGCTCTTCCAACAAGCCGCCCAGATCAAACAAGGTGGCACCCGGCAATGCATCCACCAGAATGTCGAGATCGCTGTCCGGCCGGTCCTCACCGCGGGCGACGGAGCCGAACACGCGCGGGTTCGCCGCGTTGAAGCGCTTCGTCGCTTCGCGGATCGCTTCCCTGTTCTTTTCCAGCACCTCGGAAGGTCTCATGATCTCCATCTCCAGTCAGCGCGATTCTAGCAGAACGACCCCAACTCGCCAATTCAGCCTTCCGGCAGCATCGCGGAAAGACGCAGCCAGGCGATCTTTTCCACCTGCGCCGTCGCAGTCTCAAATTCTTCGGCCGCATCATTGCCGATACGTGTCTCGAACGCCGAGAGAATATCGTGCCTGTTCAGCCCCTTGACCGCGATGATGAAGGGAAAGCCGAATTTTTCGGTATAGGCGCTGTTCAATTCGGTAAAACGGGCATGTTCTTCCGGGGTAAGACGGTCCAGCCCCGCACCGGCCTGTTCGTTGCGGCTGTCGGCTGTCAACTCGCCCGCGATCGCCAGCTTGCCGGCAAGATCGGGATGCGCCCGCAACACGCCGAGCCTTTCCGCCTCGGAAGCGACGCGAAACTGCCCGCTAAGCGCAGCGTGAACCGCCTTCGCCGTCAGTTCCAGGCCCGCTCCGCCGGCATCATAGGCCCGTTCTGCGATGAAGGGCGAATGTTCGAACACGCCGCCGAAGCGGGCGACAAAGTCCTCACGGGTCACCATCAGAGCGCCTCCGGCTTGTGATGCTCATGCCAGTGACGGGCGATCTCGATGCGCTGCGGGATCCACACTTTCTCATGGCCGAGCACATATTCGATGAAACGGCGAAGTGCTGCCGCGCGGCCGGGACGGCCGACAAGGCGGCAATGCAGGCCGACGCTCATCATCTTCGGCGCGCCTTCAATACCTTCCTGATAAAGCACATCGAAAGCATCCTTCAGATAGGTGAAGAACTGGTCGCCGGAATTGAACCCCTGCGGCGTGGCGAAACGCATATCGTTGGTTTCAAGCGTATAGGGAATGATCAGGAAAGGCTCATCCTTCGCGCCCTTCACCCAATAGGGCAGATCGTCGGCATAGGAGTCCGACGAATAGACGAAACCGCCCTCTTCCATGACAAGACGCAGCGTATTGTCGGAAGGCTTGCCCTGATACATGCCATAGGGACGCTCGCCGGTAACCTCCGTGTGCAGACGCACGGCTTCGACTATGTGCTTGCGCTCCTCCTCTTCGGAAAAATCCTTGTATTCCAGCCAACGGTAACCGTGGCTGGCGATTTCCCATCCCGCTTCCTTCATCGCCGCGACAGCTTCGGGGTTGCGGGCCATGGCGGCGGTCACGCCATAAACGGTGGTGGTGACGCCGAGACCGGTGAACATGCGCCACAGCCGCCAGAAGCCGGCGCGCGAGCCATATTCGTAAATCGATTCCATGTTCAGGTTGCGCTGGCCGGGCCAGGGCTGCGCACCGACGATTTCCGACAGCAGCGATTCCGACGCCTTGTCATTGTCGAGAATGCAGCTCTCGCCGCCCTCCTCATAATTGATGACGAACTGCACGGCGATGCGCGCGCCGCCCGGCCATTTTGGATCGGGAACATTGCGACCGTAGCCCACCAGATTGCGGGAGTAATTTTCGGAAATCATTCAGCCACCCAGACCATCTCTCCCAAAGCGGAAACCGATCAGGGAGACATAAAACAGACCTCTGAAGCGCGATGACACCGAGGGAGCACAACACACGCTTCAGATATGCGATATCCGAACGGTAGCATCCGCATCCGGAATGTCGAGATCAATCTTGCCGACATTCCGATGCTTTTTTGTATACGATTGCGGCGATGTGCTCTTCAGGCAATCTTGCGGGCGGAAACGCGACCCATGGGGTGAAGCGAGTGTACGCGGAAAGGCGCGCCCGGTTCATCCTCGATGAAAAGCGCAAGGCTGGAGAACTGCAGGGACCGGGTCAGCAACGGCTCGAAAACCTTGCGCACGGCCCGCTCGATCCTCTGGGTGCTGGAAGCTTCCACACCGCCCGTCAGCGACATCTGGAACCGGAACTCGTCCATCACATGCGGGCTGCCCCAGCGATGCAGATTGGTGAGCTGCGAGGCCGAAAGCCGGTCGGGATCCGCCCGCTCGATTTCCGCCTCGGAAAGCGGCGCACGGTAGCGGTCGAATTCCTGCACCACGCGGGCGGCAAAAAAATGCAGCACTTCGCAGGGACGCTCGGGAACAAGACTGAAGACATTGTCGTGCCTTGCCACCACCAGTTGTGGCA
The DNA here is from genome assembly GCF_001541315.1 of Agrobacterium tumefaciens str. B6. GTDB lineage: Bacteria > Pseudomonadota > Alphaproteobacteria > Rhizobiales > Rhizobiaceae > Agrobacterium > Agrobacterium radiobacter. The sequence continues at coordinate 296,845 of NZ_LMVK01000034.1, forward strand.
ACATGAAAGGATCCTGCCTGCCGGAAAAATACATCAGGTCCCGCAAAAGCGCTGCTTCGGAATGGCCTTCGGCAAGGCGGAAGGGAGCCTTGATCGTGCCATGGAAACCATACCGGCGCGGCAGGGCCGTATGGTAGGAAATCTCCTGCATGCCGAGGTCGATCGTGCCCGGAGGCTCCACCGCCTGACCGGAATAGACATCGCGCCCCAACCACGCGGCGGCCGCCTGCGTCAGGGGGTCATTGGGGGAAGGCGTGAAATGAATGGCGTATCGCATGCGCTGTCACCTCGCCGCAAATGCGGACAAACCGGCCTCTTTGCAGGCCAGCAGATAAGTGATTTGCGTGACAGATTAACGACGTGGGCGGCCTGATCAGAACTTTCTAAAGTCCGCGACGGCAATACTCACGTGTTGTTGAAGGTGAAAGCCCGAGGGGATGACAGGCGTGTGACCACACACGGTCTGAAACGCCGCATCGGCAAGAAAATGTGCAAGACCGAAGCTGACCTTGAAGCCGCCGGTCAGCGCAACGATCCTCGGATGGCCGGGGATCGCGCCCACCATCGGGTCCCTCCCCACCGCCTTCGGCCGCAGCCCGGCCCAGCGTTCCAGCACCGGCGCGCCGGCAAGCGAGGGAACAACGGCAGACGCGTCGGCAAGCAGTTTTTCAAGCTTTTCATCGGTACTTAAGGGATCGGAAAAACAATCTTCGCTGGTACTGCCGATCGCAACGGTGCCGTCTTCATGCGGCACGATATAAAGTCCGTTCAGAAAAACGACCGGCATCGCCGGGTCGACCGCCGCGTCGAGAAGCGCTGCCTGCCCCTTCACCGCCTGCCCGAGCGTAACGCCCGCCTCCAGACCGAGAGCATCGCGGATCAAGGGAAAAGAATCATGCCCGTTGGCAACAATGACATGGCCGAAAGCAACCTCGTCGCCTGACGACAGCACCGCCCGCCCGGCATCCGCGTCAAGCGAAAGGACGCGGCAACCCTGCGCCAGCCGCACATGCCGCGCCCTGTCAAGAAAAGCCGAAAGAAGGGCGATCATCGCACGCGGCGAGACCCGCGCCGCCAGCGTATCGAACACGAAACCCGCCTCACCCGCCGCGTCATCCACCCAGCCCGCAACCGAAGGGCTGTCGCCGACATGCCAATGGAACCGGCGCTCACCCGACACCCAGTTCTCCAGCGCATCCAGTTCATGCCGCTCGGCAATGGCGCGCAGATGCGGCTTCGGCAGTGGAATGATCCGGCCTGAGCGGCGGTAGCCGGCCGAAAGCCCGGTCTCCGCTTCCAGCCCGGCGATCTCTTTTTCCAGCGCAACGAGGGCATCGAACTGGAACTGCTTCTTGTCCGACCAGCGATCCGGCATATGCGGCATCAACGCGCCCAGCAGCCCGCCGCTGGCGCCGCCGCCGGGGCGATCCGCCTCCACCAGCAATGTATCGATGCCGAGCCTTTCCGCCTTGACGGCGGCCCACAGCCCCATAATGCCGCCGCCGATGATGAGGAGCGGCATGGAAGCCGGCAATCTTGGCGATTGACCCTGTTCGAAACCGGGATTATCGGCTTTAGCCATGAAACATTCCAACGAAACTATCACAGAGACTGGCCCAGAAACCGGCGCAGCGACCGGAGAACCCCCCACCGCGCTCGACTGGCGTGACGGGGATATGCCCTATTCACTGGCCTTTGACGACCATTTTTATTGCCAGACGGACGGCAGGCTGGAATGCGGCCATGTCTTCCTCTCCGGAAACGGCCTGCCAGAGCGCTGGCTCGAACGGGAGGGTGTCTTCCGCATCGGCGAACTCGGCTTCGGCACCGGGCTTAACCTCTGCGAGACATGGCGCCAATGGAAAGAGGCCCGCAACGGCCGCTCCAGGCTGCATTTCATCTCCTTCGAACTCTACCCGATGAAGGCGGAGGAAATCGACCGGGCGCTTTCCCGCTGGCCGGAAGTGGATGCCGAACGCAAGGCGCTCACCGCGCTCTGGCCTGCCGAGCCGAAAGGCCGGGTCGAGATCCAGCTCGATGACGAAACGCAGCTGACGGTGGTTTGCGGCGAGGCGCTCGCCGGCATTTCCGCAAGCGCGGAAAGTTTCGACGCCTGGTTTCTCGATGGCTTCGCACCCGCGCGCAATCCGGACATGTGGTCGCTGGAGATCATGCAGGCGCTTTTCGCAAAGACGACGCCGGGAGGCACATTCGCCACCTATGCCGCCGCCGGATTCGTTCGCCGCAACCTCATCGCCGCCAGTTTTGAGCTGGAGCGCCGGAAAGGATTTGCCGGGAAGCGCGAGATGCTCTGCGGCACCAAGCCCTTCGGCTGACGCCAGGCAGAAGCATATTCTAGTCGGAAACTCAGACGCCCGGCGCGTCGCGGCGCGGCATGTTTTCGCCCAGCCATTGCGCGATCTTGTCTTCAAGCGTTTCCGGGCTGATGGGCTTCGACAGATAATCATCCATGCCCGCCTCCAGGCATAGTTCCCGATCCGCCTCCTGCGTATGGGCGGTAACGCCGATGATCGGCACATGCCTGCCGTCGGCGGCGGTCTGTTCGGCCGCGCGGATGGCCTGCGTCGCCTGATGCCCGTTCATGACCGGCATCGAGACATCCATCAAGATGATGGCAGGATTTTTCTCCTGCCACGCCTGTACGGCTTTCTTGCCATTACCGACGATCAGAAAACGCAGACCCGCCTGCTGCAATATCTGGGTGAAAACAATCTGGTTGACGTCATTGTCCTCGGCCACCAGCACATCGACAAGGCTGGGCCGATGCCGCGCCGGCACCGCCGGTGATATATCAGCCCGCTGTTTCCTTTCGACGGCGCCGTTTTCCGGCCGGATGGCGCCCTCACCGCGGCCTGTCTCACGCGGGGACGGAGCCTGCCGGGCGCGCTTCAGCCGCACATCCCGCACCACATCGAACAGGGTGGAGCGCAGGAGCCGCGCCCGCGCCGGCTTCATCAGATGCGCCTGCACGTTGAGATCGGTAAAGAGCGTCTCGTCACCGACGACATCCATGGAGGTCAGGAAAACAATGGCGATGTCGTCAAAGCGCGCATCCGCGCGGATGCGCTCCACCACATCCAGCCCGTTCATGACGGGCATATGATAATCGAGAATGATGGCGTCGAGGGAAAAGCCGAGCGAGGCTGCCTCCTGCAACACGGCGATGCCGGAAGGCCCGTCTTCCACCGCATGGCCGTCTACGCCCCAGCTTCTCAGCTGCTCCGTCAATATGCGGCGATTGACATCGTTATCGTCGATCACGAGCACACGGATATCGTCGATCGCCACGGAAAGAAGCGGAAGCTCGCGCTGTCTCTCGATCACCTGAAACGGAATATTGACTTCGAAGGCCGATCCCTTGCCGACGTCGCTGACGACATTGATCGCGCCGTCGAACAGACCGACGAGGCCGACCGTGATCGCCAGCCCCAGCCCCGTTCCTTCGTGTCGGCGCGTCGCGGAGCCATCGACCTGGCTGAACTTGTCAAAGATGGTTTCGAGCTTGTCTGCCGGAATGCCGATGCCGCTGTCTTCGACGCGCAATGACAGAATGGCCTCGGACGCTTCCGCCGACCGCGCCGAAAGCTCGACCAGCACATGCCCCGTTTCCGTAAACTTGACGGCGTTTCCAACGATATTGGTGACGATCTGCCGAAAGCGTCCGGCATCGCCGATGACCTTGCCGAAGACAGAAGCATCGATCCGGACGATCAGCTCGATGTCCTTTTCCAGCGCCGCCGAGGACAGCAGCGACACCACATCCTCGACCGCCTCCGCCGGATCGAAAGGCACGCTGCGCAGCTTCATCTGCCCGGCCTCGATCTTCGAGAAATCGAGAATATCATTGATGATCGTCAGAAGCGCATTGCCTGACTTGACGATGATATCGGTAAAGGTCTTCTGCCGCGTATCGAGATTGGACTTGGCCAGAAGCTCCGCCATGCCGAGAACGCCATTCATCGGCGTGCGGATTTCATGGCTCATATTGGCCAGGAATTCCGATTTGGCCCGATCGGCCGCTTCCGCGCGTGACAGCAGCCGCTGTAATTCCTCTTCACGCAGCTTCATCTCGGTCACATCGGTAACGATGATGAGCCAGTAATTGCCGGAACTGTTGGTGGCTTCCAGATTGAGCCAGCTTTTGCCGGCGACATGGATGAGCCAAGAAAACGGCCGGTTGGCGGCGATATTCTCCCTCCAGGCGGCAAGCGTCCCGGCCGCTTCGTCAGCCGTGCCGAAATCCCCGCGCCCGGCGCAATGGGCGAAGAAACCCGACCAGTTGCAGCCCTTTTCCAGAAGATGCGGCGGCACGTCGAACATGCGCGCCATCGCCTCGTTGGACATGATGATCGTGCCCTGCTCGACCAGCACCAGCCCCTGCGCCATGGCGCGCGTGGCGCCCTGCATATATTCGCCGACCCGCTCCAGTTCGGCCTTCGCCTTGCTGATCTCAACATCGCGCATGCGCACATCGGTGACATCGGCATAGGTGCTGAGGATTTTTCCGCCTTCGAGCCGGGTTTTCGAAATGACGGTGACCTTGCCGCTTTTGCTGCGCACCTCGCGCGGCGCAAAGACCTCCTCCTGCAGAAGCCGCTGCACCCGCTCGCCATAGACCTCATCGAAAGGTCTGTCGCCATAGTCATAAAGGCCGCTGTCGAAATTCATCTCCATGAATTCGCGATAGCTTTTGCCGACCAGCGACTTCTCGCCGCCGATCTCGCCCCAGACCTCATAGAAGAACGGATTGACATATTCGATGACGAGATCGGCGCTGAGCAGCAGCACGCCCACCGGCAGGGCATGGAGAACCGCTTCGAGCTGGCGGTGCAGCGCCTCAGCCTCGGCCTGCGCCGCGATCAGCGCCTTTTCCCGGTCCTGCAACAGGCTGGCATCGGTGACCGAGCCCACCAGATAATATTCATCGTCAGGCGTCGCCACCCGGCCGAGCCTTGTGATGACGGGAACGACCCTGCCATCCGAAAGCGGAACGCTTCCCGTCTTTTCAACGGCCTCTCCGGTTCGCAGAATATGCTCGTTTTCCCGCTGGAACTGCAGGCCTTCCTCCGGAAACATCTCGCATTCGGTCTTGCCGATATGGTCGGCGAGGCTGCCCCCCAGATATTTCTCATAGGCCGCATTGGCAAAGGTCAGCCGCCTGTCCTGATCCCTCAGGAACACGCCGACCGGCAATTGCTCCAGTGCGGCGCGCAGAAGCCAGGTCTCGCGAATCTGCGTGCTCAGAAGCGTCTCATGCGCCTTGAACTCGGTGACATCCACCCGCAGCCCGACAAGCATGCCGTTTTCCAGCCGCTTGTTGACCATGCGCACCCAGCGGCCATCGGCAAACTGCTCCACCCTTTCGAGATAGGGCAGGGAAAACTCCCGCAACTGCTCCTGCATCCACCCTTCGAATGCCGGATCGTCTTCTTTCGCATCGCGGTAGCCGCTCGAAAAATAAATGGCCCTCATCAGCGTCTCGAGCGGGACGCCGGCCTTCAGTTCGACACCGAGGGCGCTGTAGAACTCCCTGAACCGGGCGTTGCAGTAGACCAGCCGGTTTTCGCGGTCATAAATGACGATACCCGCATCAACGAGATCGATCACGCCGCTGTCAAACAGCAGGTCCGAAGCGCTGCCGGCGTCAGGAAAAATCTCCACGACGGCGGACGGCATGTCCTCGAACACTTCGAACAGGAACAGATTGCCATCGTCACCGGTGAAACGTTCGCAACGAAGCGTATATGGCCCGGACGAATCCGCGCCATGGCAGGCGATCATCTCATCCGTGGCGAAGACCAGCGAGCGGCGCTCCCTGTCCTCCCGCTCGGCATCGCGAATATCCGCGGAAAGAGCAAGGCTGGTGTATCCTTTGAACGCTCCGGACGGGCGTCCCATGACCCGGCCATAGGCGGCGTTGACCGCGACATAGCGCAGCTCGCTGTCCTTGATGCACGCGGGCAGGTCCAGGGCGGCCACAGCCCTGCAAGCCTTTTCCAGCAACCCGCAGCCTTCGGTCAATCGATACTCCACACCCTGCAGTCCATTCTTGTCGAATCAAATAGTTCTGGACGCCGTCGCAAAAACGTTATGTGAGAAAATCGATCTTTGCTATGTATCCGACGGTGCCGTTACCCTTTTTTAACCATATTCTTCGCCTGCGCCTGTGCCGTCACGGTATTCGCCAGCCACCGAGATGCATGGCTGCCATGCGCCCTCCTGCGGCCGTGTTACAAAACTATTGCTTGACTTTGACGCACAAAACGCCCACATGCCCCTCAAGCTTTCACCTTTGGCAGCCGCGTGAGCTGCAGCGTATGACCAGAAAAACTTCCTTAAAAAAGGAATCTGGCCCGCATGAAGGAAAAGCGCAAAGAATACAGAAGACGGCATGTGCCGCACTGATGCGCAGAAAGTTATTCCAACCCACAAGTTCCCAATTCACGCGGGGTTCTTGACGCCGAGACCACCGGACAGCAGCCCTGCTCCGGATGAGTTTGTTTTGGCGCCCCGAAAGGCATTATATTGACCAGTTTTAGCGAACTCGGCCTCTCCGAAAAGATCGTGGCCAGCGTTACCCAGCTTGGCTATACGACCCCTACTCCCATTCAGGCAAAGGCCATTCCGCTGCTGCTCGAAGGCCGCGACCTGATCGGCCTCGCACAGACCGGCACCGGCAAGACCGCCGCTTTCGGCCTGCCCATCATCGAAATGCTGATGAAGCAGGCGGACCGCCCGGCAAATCGCACCTGCCGCACCCTTATCCTCGCCCCGACGCGCGAGCTGGTGAACCAGATCGGTGAAAACCTGCGCTCCTTCGTGAAGAAGACGCCGCTGCGCATCAACCAGGTGGTCGGCGGCGCATCGATCAACAAGCAGCAGCTCCAGCTCGAAAAGGGCACGGATATTCTGGTGGCGACCCCCGGCCGCCTGCTTGATCTCATCGCCCGCAACGCCATCTCGCTCTCCAAGGTCACCTATCTGGTGCTTGATGAAGCGGACCAGATGCTCGATCTCGGCTTCATCCACGACCTCCGCAAGATTTCCAAGATGGTCCCGGCCAAGCGCCAGACGCTTCTGTTCTCGGCCACCATGCCGAAGGCGATCGCCGATCTGTCGCATAACTACCTGACCGATCCGGTCAAGGTCGAAGTGACGCCTCCGGGCAAGGCTGCCGACAAGGTCGAGCAGTACGTGCATTTCGTGGCCGGCAAGAACGACAAGACCGATCTCCTGAAGAAGTCGCTCAACGAGAACCCTGATGGCCGCGCCATCGTGTTCCTGCGCACCAAGCACGGCGCCGAGAAGCTCTACAAGCATCTCGAACATATCGGCTTCAAGGTCGCCTCCATCCACGGCAACAAGAGCCAGGGCCAGCGCGAGCGGGCACTGAAGGGCTTCAAGGATGGTGAGATCAAGGTACTGGTCGCAACCGACGTCGCTGCCCGCGGCATCGACATTCCGGCCGTAACGCATGTCTTCAACTATGACCTGCCGGAAGTGCCTGACGCCTATGTCCACCGCATCGGCCGTACCGCCCGCGCCGGCCGCGACGGCATCGCCATCGCATTTTGCGCACCGGACGAAACCCGTCTGCTGCATGACATCGAAAAGCTGATGAAGATCGATATTCCGGTCGCATCCGGCGAACGTCCGGCCGGTCTCGCCAGCCCGACGCGCCCCAACAACAACCGCGGCGGCCGCAACAACAATGGTGGCCAGCAGCGCGGCCCGCGTGAAGGCGGACGTCACAATGGCGAGTCCCGCCCGTCCCGCCACCATGCACCGCGCGATGCCGACAACGATCTGGAAGTCACCTCCGACTTCAAGCGCGTCAAGACGGCGGAAGGCGATGCAGGCCGCCCGGCCGGCCCGCGCAAACAACGCCGCCCGGCCCGCAAGCCCGGCGGCAGCGGCGCCAACCGCCACGCCCCTGCCGGCGGCAACGGCCAGGAAAAGCGCGCTTCCGGCAACGGCAATCGCGGCCGCAACCGCTAAGTTGCACGGAGTGGATTGAGGACGCGCGGCATTGCCGGGCGTCCTTCTCCCTGGCGGGGAGAAGGTGGACCGAAGGGTCGGATGAGGGGGTAACGTTGCCGTATCTCACCACCCTTGCCCCCTCATCCCGCTGCCGCGACCTTCTCCCCGGCGGGGAGAAGAAACAAGCGGCACGCACTCGCCAATAATCAAGCCCCGCAGCCACAGCCGGCCAGCGGGGCTTTTCTTTGCCCTCACCCGCCCTGCGCGACCGGACGACGCCTTGACGGCAGGGTCATGGCCAGCACACCGGCAATGACGCAGACAAGACCGACCCACATGGCAAGCGTCGGCATTTCCCCCAGAAACGCCATGCCGATGGCGACGCCGACCGGCACCCTGAGATAGGCCTGCGAGGTGGTGCCGACCGAACCAAGCGTCTGCATCAGCCGGAAATAGATCATGAAGGCGAGCGCGGTCGAAAAGACGCTGAGGCACACCAGTGCGGTCAGTGACGCCGCCGAAGGCAACAACGTCCAGGGTCGGTCAACGATCACGCTCACGGGCAATAGCAGGACAGCACCGCAGATGAGTGAACCGGCGGCCGGCATGACCGGATCAAGCCCTTTGAAATTTTTACTGAAAATGGCCGCACAGGCATAGGAAAAAGCTGCCGTCAGCACGGCGAGCTGGCTCCATATCGCCTCCCCCGCACCGCTTAAGGCTTCGACGCCGATGATGAGGCACACGCCCGTCATGCCGGCAATGGTGCCAAACAGCTTGCGCCCGCTGACCGGCTCGTGCCGGATGACGAGCGCCGTGAGAAGAAAGGTGAAGATCGGCGTCGTCGCATTGAGAATGACGGCGAGACCGGCATCGATGCTCTGCTCCGCCCAGGCAATCAGCGTGAAGGGCAGAACGCTGTTGATACAGGCCTGAATGAAGAACAGCCGCCACGTCGCAAAATCCGTGGGCAGGCGCAGCCCGCGCAACCGGATCACCACGTAGAGCAGCAGACCGGCAATCAGCGTGCGCAATGCGATGAAGGTGATGGGCGGTATCGTCTCCACCCCGATCTTGATGAAAGTGTAGGATGCGGCCCACAGCGTGGACAGCAGGGCGAGAAGCAGCAATTCGCGGGTGATGGTGTTCTGAGGGGTCACGGATCAATTTTCCTACTGCGTTCAGGATGGCGCGTTCTAACCCGAAAACAAGCTTCGATGCTTCGGCCGCGGCCGAAGTTTCAATCCTTTTCAAAAAAAGAAGCTCCGCATGGCGTGACCATGCGGAGCTTCGGCAAAAGAGATCGATGACAGTTCGGGCAGATCAGGCCCGGCGCTCATCCACCGAGAAGGCGCCCGGACCGGCAACGAACAGATAGAGGAAGATGAAGCAGAACAGGATGGCGGCATCACCACCGTTCAGGGCCGGGAAGAAGTTGCTGGGCGCGTGCGCCATAAAATAGGCGACCGCCATCTGGCCGGACAGGATGAAGGCGACCGGGCGCGTGAACAGGCCGATCAGCACGAGAATGCCGCCGATGAGTTCCAGAAGCGCCGCCACCAGCAGCATCGTCGGCAGGGAGCCATCCATCTGCGATGCCGGAAAACCGAACAGCTTCTGCGTTCCATGCGCAATGAAAAGCAGCGCCGTCATGATGCGCAGCGCCCCGAGTGCCTGCGGGCGATAGCGGGAGAGAGAGTCGAAAGTTGCCATGGTCATGTGTCCCCGTTGAAGTGATGCCGCGCTCGATACAGCGCATTTAAGCCTTTATGGATACACGTCTCGAACACCGGAAATCACGTTTCCGATATAGCAGAACTCCCTTAAATACCTAAAGGGAGGCATTCTACACATGGTTGATTTTCCAGCATAAAATTGGCCTTCCGCCGAAAAAATCAACTCAAGGGTACAGGCATTTTCTTGCGTGGAAAAGGCGGAAAAATCCGCCTTTACGTCACGCCTGCAAGACGACGACCTTCGAACCCACCGGCACGCGGCTGTAGAGATCGATGATATCGTGGTTCAGCATGCGGATGCAGCCGCTCGACATGGCGTGGCCGATGGATTGCGGCTGGTTGGTGCCATGCAGACGGAACATGGTGTCGTTGCCGCCGCGATAGAGGTACAGCGCGCGCGCGCCGAGCGGATTGCTGGGGCCACCGGGCATGCCGGCTGCAAATTTCAGATTGCGCGGATCACGGCGCATCATATTGGCGGTCGGCGTCCAGGACGGCCATTCCGCCTTGCGGCCGATATAGGCATCGCCCTTCAGCGCAAGGCCCTGACGACCGACACCGACGCCGTAGCGCATGGCGCGACCATCGCCCAGAACGTAATAGAGCCGCCGCGCCGGCGTATCCACCACAACCGTTCCGGCCGGGTGTCTGGTGTCGTAAGTGACTTCCTGCCGGCGGAGCTCCGGCTTGACCTTATCGAGATGCATGGCGGGAAGCGGGAATTTCTCTTCCGGCTTTGCCCCATAATTCAGCCTTTGCTGGCCAATACCCGTATTGGCGCAGCCGGCCAGAAACAGCGGCAATCCGAACAGAACACCACGACGTGAAATAGACATGTAACCCCCGCCAAATCTTTGGATTAACGAGAGGTATAATTTTATGGTTAACAAACCCCTAATATGCGGTTGTAGTAATTAACGTACAACAACCGTTGCGGCAGGTTTGCGGTTGGCGAGATAGACCCCCGTCACCGCCAAAACAGTGCCGGCAATCATGGCTGGCGTCAGTGTTTCGCCGAAAAGCAGCGCAGCTTCCACGGCCGCAAACGGCGGCACGAGATAGATCAGCGAAGCGGCCCGCGAGACCTGCCCGCGCCGGATCAGATAAAGAAGCAGCGCTACGGCGCCAATGGAGATCGCACCCACGGACCAGGCGAGCGTGGCAGCAAGGCCGAGGCTCCAGTCCACATGTCCATCCTCCAGCAAAAGCGCGAAGGGAACCGTCACCAGCAGCGCACCGACATATTGCAGCGTTGCCACCGCCATGATGTTTCCGCCATGGACATATTTCTTCTGGTAGAGGGTGCCATAGGTAACCGACGTCATGCCCAGCACATTCACCGCCACGGCGTAAAGCGGCACGGAGAGGCCAAATGCGCCCGTCGCCATGACCTTCGGCAGCACGGCAATGGCGATGCCCACAAATCCAAGCAATAGGCCCGCGCGCTGCAAGGGCGAGATTTTCTCGCCGATCATGTAGCGGGCAGCCACCGCCGTCATCAGCGGCTGCAGACCGGCGATGATGCCGCCGATCGCCGCCGGCACGCCCTGCCCGATCGCCCACCAGATCATGCCAAGATAAAGACCGTGCAGGAAGACGCCGGACAGGATCGCCCGGAAAAGGTCGACGCGCCGCTGCGGCCACTGGATGGAGGAAAAGCGGCAGATCGCCCACAGCAGCGCTCCCGCCAGAAGATAGCGCAGACAGAGAAAGGTCAGCGGCCCGGTATAATAGACCGCATATTTGGCGGTGACCCAGCCGGTCGACCAGAGAAAGACGAAGATGGCCGGAGCCAGACGGTCGAGTGACATGGGAACATCCACTGTGCCGCATGATGCCGTAACCGGGACAGGCGGCGAATTGATATTTCTGCGGCTTCACGCAAACCGGCGAATGATCGAACCGGGTATCAGCATGGCGGTATCCGCATCCCGACCCAAGGTCAAAGGCGTTTTCGTGATCGCATCTTTCAGATTTTCTGATGCGACGCCGGATATTCATCAACCGAAAGCGAACGAACAAAATTTATGCATTCGCCCACGGCGCACACAGCGACACCACCCCATTACACCCCTCGTCACCGCGCAACCAATTTGCCGATGCCGCATTTATAGGCTGAAACCGAAAAAACGCTTCTTTTTTAAAACTCTAGGGCGGTAAAAAATCTTCTCGGGGAGGCCTGCATAGTTCTTGCATTGCATTTGGCGTTGTATTCATATGGCAAAAAAAGGGGACATCGAAGTTGGCATTTGACGAAATGATAAATGCGGACGACACGCCGCGAAGCCCATATGAAAACTATAACGAGTGGTACAGCCGACAGGACAGGGCTCACCTGATCCAGAAATCAAAAGACGCGGAAAACATCTTTCGGAAAACCGGTATTACTTTCGCAGTCTATGGCCATGCCGATAGTTCAGAAAAACTGATCCCCTTCGATATCATCCCGCGCATCATCTCCGGCCGCGAGTGGCGCAAACTGGCCCAGGGCATCGAACAGCGCGTTCTCGCCCTCAATGCTTTCCTCGACGATATCTACCACAAGCAGGAAATCATCCGCGCCGGGCGCATTCCCCGCGAAATCATCGAGAAAAACGAAGCCTTCCTGCCGGAAATGATCGGCTTCACTCCGCCCGGCGGCGTTTATACCCATATTGTCGGCACTGACATTGTCCGCACCGGCGAAGACCAGTTCTACGTTCTGGAAGACAATGCCCGCACCCCCTCAGGTGTCAGCTACATGCTGGAAAACCGCGAGACGATGATGCAGATGTTCCCGGAACTCTTCCACGAAAACCGCGTGCGCCGGGTGGAGGATTACCCCTATCTACTGCGCCAGTCGCTCGCTTCGCTCGCACCGCCCGGCTGTTCCGGCAAGCCGCGCGTCGCGGTGCTGACGCCCGGCATCTATAATTCCGCCTATTACGAGCACTCCTTCCTCGCTGACATGATGGGCGTGGAACTGGTGGAAGGCTCCGACCTGCGCGTCATGGACGGCAAGGTCAAGATGCGCACCACGCGCGGCTACGAAGCGATCGACGTGCTCTACCGCCGCGTCGATGATGATTTCCTCGATCCGCTGACCTTCCGGCCGGATTCGGCGCTCGGCGTGCCCGGCATCATGGATGTCTATCGCGCCGGCAACATCACCATTGCCAATGCGCCCGGCACCGGCATTTCCGATGACAAGGCTATCTATTCCTACATGCCCGAGATCGTCGAGTTCTATACCGGCCGCAAGCCGCTTCTCGAAAACGTGCCGACCTGGCGCTGTTCGGAGCCGGACAGCCTGAAATACGTACTCGACAACCTCGCCGATCTCGTTGTCAAGGAAGTCCACGGTTCGGGCGGTTACGGCATGCTGGTTGGCCCAACCGCGACGAAACGCGAGCGCGCTTTGTTTGCAGAAAAACTGAGGGCCCGCCCCTCCAACTATATTGCGCAGCCGACGCTGTCGCTGTCCACCGTGCCGATCATGGTGAAAAACGGCATTGCGCCGCGCCATGTCGATCTGCGTCCCTATGTGCTTGTCTCGGACAAGGTGCAGATCATTCCCGGCGGACTGACTCGTGTTGCCCTCAAGCAGGGCTCCCTGGTGGTCAATTCCAGCCAGGGCGGCGGCACCAAGGATACATGGGTACTGGAGGACTAAGCCATGCTGGGCAGAACGGCAAACGGGCTCTACTGGATGTTCCGGTATATTGAGCGCGCTGAAAATATCGCCCGGCTTATCGATGCGGGCCTGCGCGTTTCCCTGACGCGCAGCGGCAGCGGCGATGAGGACTGGGACGGCGTGTTGCAGAGTGCCGGCGTGCACGAAGCCTTTCTCGAAACGCGCGAGAAGGTGACGGCGGCCAATGCGATCGATTATCTCCTGCGGGACAAGGCAAACCCTTCGAGCGTCATGTCCTGCATCGAGGCAGGCCGCAACAATGCCCGCATGGTGCGCACCGCGCTGACGCGCGAGACATGGGAAGCCACCAACGAATTCTGGATCGAGTTGAAGAACATCCTCGGCCGCAAGCTCAGCCATGCCGAACTGCCGCAGACCATCGATGTCATCAAGCATCGCGCCGGTCTGGTGCGCGGCGCCTTCCACGGCTCGATGCTGCGCAACGATCTCTATAATTTCTCCCGCATCGGCACCTTCATCGAGCGCGCCGACAACACCGCCCGCATTCTCGACGTAAAATATTACGTGCTGCTGCCGGCCGTGGCGCATGTTGGCTCCTCGCTGGACAATGCCCAATGGGAATCGATCCTGCGCTCGGTCTCGGCGCACCGCTCCTATGGCTGGGTCTATGATGCGGAATACAAGCCCGCCAACATTGCCGACTTCCTCATTCTCAACGGCCGCATGCCGCGCTCGCTCGCCTATTGCTATGAGAAGATCACCAGCAACCTCAATTACATAGCTGAGGATTACGGTGAAAAGCACAAGGCGCATGAAACGGCGGAAAGCATTCGCGACAGTCTGCGCAAGACGACGATCGATCGCGTCATGGATGAAGGCCTGCACGAGTTTCTGGAGAGATTTGTCAACCGGAACGGGCAGCTGGGGCAGGAAATCATGGAAGGCTACCGCTTTTATCTGTAAGCGCGTGGACGGGGACAGCTTATGCGTCTGAAAATCACCCATACGACCGAATATGTCTATGACGAGCCGATGCCCTATGCATTGCAGCGGCTGCGCCTGACGCCACAGACCGGCCCGTGCCAGACGGTGGAGGACTGGGATGTATCGGTCGACGGCGCCACCGTCGAAGTGAGCTATGACGACCATTTCGGCAACCGTGTCGCATTGGTCGAGACCGAAGGCCCGCAACGCAGGGTCAAGGTCGTGGCTGGTGGCCTCGTCATAACCGAAGACAGGGCCGGCATGGTCGGGCCCCACACCGGCAGTGCGCCGCTATGGCTCTTCCTGCGCGAGACGCCGCTGACGAAGCCCGGCAAACTCGTGCGCGAACTGGCGAAGGCCAGCACCGGCAACAGCGAGCTCGAGCGCCTGCACGACCTGATGGAGAAGATCAACAGCAAGGTGGAATATGTGCCGGGTTCGACCGACACCGAAACCACCGCCGAACTGGCACTCGAAGCCGGCAAGGGCGTTTGCCAGGACCATGCCCATATCCTCATTTCCGCCGCCCGGCTGATGGGCCTGCCCGCCCGCTATGTTTCCGGTTATCTGATGATGGAAGACGTGGCGGAGCAGACGGCAACCCATGCCTGGGCCGAGGTGCATCTGCAGGGGCTCGGCTGGGTTGGCTTTGACGCCGCCAACAATATCTGCCCTGACGATCGCTACGTGCGCATTGCCCTTGGCCTCTGCTACCGCGACTGCGCGCCGATATCGGGCATGCGGATCGGCCCGGCCGGCGAAACGCTGAACGTTTCGGTGACCGTGCAGCAATCGCAGAGCCAATCGCAAAGCTGAGACAATGGCCGGCAGAGACGACGAAACGATCGGCTTTTATACGGATAATGCCGGATCCTATACGTCGAGAGGGCAGACGGCGGACCTTCCCCATTTGGAAAAATTCCTGTCGCGCCTGCCCAAAGGCGCGACCATCCTCGAACTGGGGTGCGGTGGCGGGCAGGACAGTGAATTCATGCTCGCTGCAGGCTTCGACGTGCGCCCGACGGACGGCACACCCGAAATCGCCAAGGCGGCCGAAACGCGGCTCGGCATTCCCGTTGCAACATTGCTGTTCGAAGATATCGGCGACGTGGAGACTTATGACGGCGTGTGGGCCAATGCCTGCCTGTTGCATGTCCCCCGCCCCGCTCTTTCCGGCATCATCCGCCGCATCCATACGGCGCTGAAACAGGGCGGCGTTTTCTACGCCAGCTTCAAGGCCGGAGAAGCGGAAGGCCGCGACACGTTCGGCCGCTATTACAACTATCCTTCGAAAACCTGGCTTGAGGACCTGTACGGGCATTTCGCCTGGGCAGGGGTGGAAATAGAAGCACGGCACGGCAGCGGTTACGACAAGCTGCCAACCGACTGGCTGCATGTGACGGCAACGAAACCCTGATCCGCTTTCAACAACCTGTGGGTTGCGAAAGCCCGCCGTGACCGGTTAAATCGCCGCAGCAACCGATCAGGGAGAGGGCTTTTTGTACAGTATTTCCGACTATCGCGACTGCCAGTCCCATGGACCCATCATTGCGGAACGGGTCTGGACGGCATGGTGGCAGGATAGTGGCCTCCAGGTCGGCGATGTGGCTGAACATCTGAAGGACATGGTGACCCCCCATGCCCTGCCGACCGGCTTCGTCGCCCATGACGACAAGGGTTACGTCGGCTCCGCCTTTCTTATCCATTGCGATCTGGAGGAGCGGCCACAATATCTGCCATGGGTTGCCGCACTCTGGGTGGAGGAAAACAGCAGACGCTCAGGTGTCGCCCGGGCGCTGATGCAGGCCGCAACACAACGGGCCGCCGAACTTGGTCACGACACCAGCTACCTGTGCTGCCGGCGCCGTCTCGAAACCTATTATACGAACTGCGGCTGGACCGTTCTGGAACGTGGTGTTGGCAAGCACGACCTGACGGTGCTGACCTACAGCACGAAAACATAGACTGTCCGCTATATCCGTTGCCAGACATCGGGGAGGAACCATGAAACCGCCAGCCGCCCTTATGGAAACGGCGATCTACGCCAACGATCTCGACGCCGCCGAGGCCTTTTATCGCGATGTCTTCGGGCTGGAGGTGGTGCGCAGGCTGCCGGGCCAGTTCGTGTTCTTCAAATGTGGCCGGCAGATGCTGCTGGTCTTCGATCCGCAACAATCGCGCACGGCCACCCCCGACAATCCGATCCCGCGCCACGGCGCCACCGGACAAGGCCATTTCTGTTTTTATGCGAAAGACAAGTCGGAAGTGGACGACTGGAAAGCCCGCTTCGAGGAGCTTGGAATTCCCATCGAACACTATCACCGCTGGCCGAATGACAGCTATTCCGTCTACATCCGCGACCCGGCCGGCAATTCCGTGGAGGTGGGCGAAGGCAGGCTGTGGGGGTTCGAGTAAGCCCCAGATACCCGGAAGAACACTATGAAGAACATTTTTGTCGTCACGCACACCCAGTCCGTCCATCATGTCGAGAACAAGGTTGGTGGCTGGTATGATACCGAACTGACACCCAAGGGAAAAGCCGATGCGCAGGCGACGGCCGAGAAACTTGTGGCCTTGATCGGCAACGCATCAGTCGAAATCTTCAGTTCCGATCTTCTGCGGGCCTCCCAGACTGCGGCAATCATTGCTGAACACCTCAAGTCCCCTTTTGAAACCACGGATGGCCTGCGGGAAATCAGCTACGGTTCGGCGGGTGGTATGCCGCAGGAATGGCTCGACGCCCGTCAGATACCGGCCCCCCATCACGACCGGATGGATCATCGTGGCGGAATTGCTGATGGCGAAACGAGACGAGAGTTGGCCGAAAGAGTGTACCGCGCCGTGGACACGATTATATCGCGTCCTTGCCCCACGCAGATCATCGTTACCCATGGCTTCGCTCTTACCTTCGTCATCGCGGCATGGATCAAAATGCCGATCGACAGCGTCGGTTATGTCAGCTTTCCCGCGTCTTCCGGCAGCATTACGCACCTAAGACAAGACGATTACTGGCAAAACCGCGGCGTTATCGCTTTGGCGGATGTGTCCCACCTGAAGACAAGCCGGGGATGACGTCGAGAGGGGGACGCTGAGCGACCCCCTCCCTCAACCGTTTAACGTGCAGCCCCGGTAGATCAGATCTGCCGAACCGTGATTTCTTCTTCCGCATTAACCGCAAGCGGGTTCCTCAGCGGCAGGCCGAAACCAGCGGCCTCGATCTCGAACACGTCACCCGCTTCCGGCTTGATGCCCTCCGCAAAAGAGAGCGTCGCGGTGCCGAACATGTGCACATGGACGTCACCAGGTGCGCGGAACAGGCCGTATTTGAAGTGGTGATATTCGAGGTTCGCGAAGGTGTGGGACATGTTGTCCTCACCCGAAACAAACGGCTTTTCGAAAATGACCTTGTCGCCACGACGGATGCGCGAGGTGCCGCGAATATCCGACGGTGCAACGCCGACGCGGATTTCCGGGCCGAAGCTTGCCGGGCGCAACTTCGAATGGGCGAGGTAGAGATAGTTGATCCGCTCGGTGACGTGATCGGAAAATTCGTTCGACACGGCAAAGCCGATGCGCACGGGTTCGCCCTTGTCGGAGATCACGTAGATGCCGGCCATTTCCGGCTCTTCGCCGCCATCAAGCGCGAAGGACGGAGAGGTGAGAGCAGCACCGGGTGCCGCTGCGACATAGCCGTTGCCCTTGTAGAACCACTCGGGTTGAACACCCTTTTCGCCAGCCTTCGGCTTGCCATTTTCCAGACCCATGCGGAACATCTTCATGGAATCCGTCAGGCTTTCCTCGGCGGCTTCCGTGGTCTTCTTGTGCATGCTGTCGCGGGTAGCAGCAGAGCCGAGATGGGTCAGGCCCGTGCCTGTCAGATGCAGATGCGCCGGATCGGGATGGGTGATCGGCGGCAGAAAGCGACCTTCAGCGTAAGCCTTTTCAAGATCGACGGCATCGCCGAGACCATGGGCGGATACAACATCGGCAAGGCTCTTGCCACCATTGGCAGCTTCCATGGCGAGCGCGTAAACCGATTGAGCGCCGTTGACGGCGTGCGCCTGTCCGCCTTCTTCGCGAACGGCGACGGTGATTTTGCCACTGGCATCCTTGATCTGTGAAATGAGCACGGGATTTCCTTCCTGCGGCGCAACGCGCCTTATCTTCTTCGGCGCGCTGCGCCTTCACCTTATGAAAGTGGCCGGAAACCGGCCACTTTTTTGACTTGCTATATTGGCTGGGCAATCAGCCCTTGTTCTTGTTGTAGACGTCGAAGAACACGGCAGCGAGCAGCACGAGGCCCTTGACCATCTGCTGGAAGTCGATGCCGAGGCCGACGATCGACATGCCGTTGTTCATGACGCCCATGATGAAGGCACCGATAACAGCACCGGTGATCTTGCCAACGCCGCCGGAGGCCGAAGCACCGCCGATGAAGCAGGCCGCGATCACATCA
Source organism: Agrobacterium tumefaciens str. B6 (assembly GCF_001541315.1). Taxonomy (GTDB): domain Bacteria; phylum Pseudomonadota; class Alphaproteobacteria; order Rhizobiales; family Rhizobiaceae; genus Agrobacterium; species Agrobacterium radiobacter. Next base: position 315,656 of record NZ_LMVK01000034.1, read on the forward strand.
AGCTCGAAGCCAACGCCTGCCTTCGGCGTTGCCGAGTTGAGGCGTGTCGCGATGATCATGCCGGCCAGACCGGCCAGTACACCCATGTTGACGAAGGTTAGGAAGCTCAGGCGTTCGGTGTTGATACCGGAAAGCTTGGTCGCCTTCTCGTTGCCGCCCATGGCGTAAACGCGGCGGCCAATGGTCGTGCGGCGCGTCACGAAGCTGTAAAGCGCAATCAGAACCAGCATCACGATCAGGACGTTCGGCAGGCCACGATAGGTGGACAGCTGGTAGCCAAGGAACAGAATAGCGCCTGAGATGAGCAGGTTCTGCACAATGAAGAAACCGAACGGCTCCACGTCGATGCCGTGCTTCACGTTCACCACGCGACGGCGCCACGCCAGATAGAACAGCACGACCGTAATCACCAATGTCAGGATCATCGACGTCGTGTTCAGACCTTCGATGCCACCGATATCAGGCAGGAAGCCAGTGCTGATGATCTGGAAATCCGTCGGGAACGGGCCGATGTTCTTGCCGCCGAGCACAAAAAGCGTGAGGCCGCGGAACACAAGCATGCCCGCCAGCGTCACGATGAACGACGGGATGCGATGATAGGCGATCCAGTAACCCTGGGCAGCACCGATGATACCGCCGATGACAAGACAAATCAGCGCCGCGAGAAACGGGTTCATGCCCCACTGCACGGTCAATATGGCCGCAATCGCGCCGACGAAGGCGACGATGGAACCGACCGAAAGGTCAATATGTCCGGCCACGATGACCAGCAGCATGCCAAGCGCCATGATGACGATGAACGAGTTCTGCAGGATGAGGTTGGTCAGGTTAACGGGCCGGAACAGAATGCCGCCGGTGTAGAACTGGAAGAAAACCATGATAGCGACGAGCGCGATCAGCATGCCGTATTCGCGGATATTGGAGCGAATATACGACCCGACCGAGATGACGTTGCTTTCTTCGTTTGTGGTGTTTGCCGAACTCATGAGTTCTTCTCCCCTGAGCGCATGATAGCGCGCATGATGCTTTCCTGGCTCGCCTCTCCCTTCGGCAATTCAGCGACGATGCGGCCTTCGTTCATGACGTAGATGCGGTCGCAATTGCCGAGCAGTTCAGGCATTTCCGATGAGATCATCAGAACGCCTTTGCCGTCGGCAGCGAGCTGGTTGATGATGGTGTAGATTTCGTATTTCGCGCCAACGTCGATACCGCGTGTCGGCTCGTCGAGGATCAGGACATCAGGATTGGAGAAGAGCCACTTGGAAAGCACGACCTTCTGCTGGTTGCCGCCCGAAAGATTGACCGTTTCCTGAAAGATGCCCGAAGAGCGGATGCGAAGGCGTGTGCGGAAATCGCTCGCCACCTTCATTTCCTTGATGTCGTCGATGACGCTGGCCTTCGACACGCCGGCCAGATTGGCAAGCGTGGTGTTGTGCAGAATGTTGTCGTTGAGCACCAGACCGAGATGTTTGCGGTCTTCGGTCACATAGGCAAGACCGGCATCGATTGCCTTGCGAACGGTGCTGACATCCACGGGCTTGCCGTCGATCAGAACGTCGCCGGTGATCTTGTGACCGTAGGACTTGCCGAACACGCTCATGGCGAATTCCGTGCGCCCTGCCCCCATCAGCCCGGCAATGCCGACGACTTCGCCCTTGCGCACGGTGACGTTGATGTCGTGCAGGACCTTCCGGTCGCGGTGCTGCTGGTGATAGGCGTTCCAGTTCTTCACTTCGAGAATGGTCTCGCCGATCGGCACGTCGCGCGGCGGATAACGATCTTCTAGATCGCGTCCCACCATGTTGCGGATGATGACGTCCTCGCTGATTTCTTCCTGATGACAGTCGAGCGTCTTCACCGTCATGCCGTCGCGCAGCACGGTGATCTGGTCGGCCACCTTGCGCACTTCGTTGAGCTTGTGGGTGATGATGATCGACGTCATGCCCTGCTTGCGGAACTCGATCAAAAGGTTGAGCAGAGCCTCGGAATCGCTCTCGTTGAGCGAGGCGGTCGGCTCATCAAGGATGAGAAGCTTCACGCTCTTCGACAACGCCTTGGCGATTTCGACCAGCTGCTGCTTGCCGACGCCGATATCCGTAATCAGCGTCTCCGGCGATTCCTTCAGGCCCACCTTCTTCAGAAGTTCGCGGGTACGGTTGAAGGTCTGCTGCCAGTTGATCACGCCGCCCGAAGCGACCTCGTTGCCAAGGAAAATATTTTCGGCAATCGACAGGAGCGGCACAAGCGCAAGCTCCTGGTGAATGATGATGATACCAATATCTTCGCTGTCGTTGATGGCGCGAAAATTCCGCACTGCGCCTTCATAGTGGATTTCGCCCTCATAGGTGCCGGCGGGATAAACACCGGAAAGGACCTTCATCAAGGTCGACTTCCCCGCGCCGTTCTCACCGACGAGTGCGTGGATCTCACCCTCCTTAACCTTGAGGTTGACGTTCTCAAGCGCTTTCACGCCCGGAAACGTCTTGGTGATGTTCCGCATTTCGAGAATGGTATTGGCCATATCGCAATCCAGCGCCCGATTAATTCCGGCGTTTTTATTTTTATGGAAAAACGGGGATGACGCCAAGTCATCCCCGCATGTGTCTTCAGCTTATTTCAGCTGGTCTTCCTTGTAGTAACCGCCATCGACGAGAACCTGCTTGTAGTTCTCCTTGGTAACGGCAACCGGCTTCAGGAGGTAGGACGGAACGACCTTGACGCCATTTTCATAGGTCTTGGTGTCGTTCACTTCCGGCTCCTTGCCCTGCAGAACAGCGTTGACCATGTTCACGGTCACCTTGGCGAGTTCGCGGGTGTCCTTGAAGATGGTGGAATACTGTTCGCCTGCAATGATCGACTTGACCGACGGAACTTCAGCGTCCTGACCGGAAACGACCGGCAGCGGCTGGTCCTTCGTGCCATAACCAACGCCCTTCAGCGAGGAGATGATGCCGATGGAGAGACCGTCGTAAGGCGACAGAACAGCGTCAACCTTGGCGTCGGTGTAATAAGCGGAAAGAAGGTTGTCCATGCGGGCCTGGGCCGTTGCCGGATCCCAACGCAGCGTACCGACCTTGTCCATGCCGGTCTGGCCGGACTTCACGACGAGCTTGCCGCTGTCGATGTAAGGCTGGAGAACCGACATTGCGCCGTCATAGAAGAAGAACGCATTGTTGTCGTCAGGAGAGCCGCCGAACAGCTCGATGTTGAACGGGCCCTTGCCGTCCTTCACGCCAAGCTTGTCGACAATCGAAGTCGCCTGCAGAACGCCAACCTGGAAGTTGTCAAAGGTTGCGTAGTAGCTGACATCGCCGCTGTTGCGGATCAGGCGGTCATAAGCGATGACCTTGATGCCCTGCTCGCCAGCCTGCTTCAGGACGTCCGACAGCGTCGTGCCGTCGATCGATGCGATCACGAGGACCTTGACGCCCTTGGTGACCATGTTTTCGATCTGGGAAAGCTGGTTCGGAATATCGTCATCGGCATATTGCAGGTCGGTCGTGTAACCGGCTTCCTGAAGCTGCTTCACGATGTTGTTGCCGTCGTCGATCCAGCGTGCGGACGACTTGGTCGGCATGGCGATACCAACGGAACCCTTGTCCTGTGCAAAAGCCGGCACTGCGAAAGAAGCAGCACCGATGGCACAAGCCGCCATCAGCGAAATAATGGACTTCATTAACTCTCTCCCTTGAGCCCTTCTCTGGAGCCCGCATGTTGCGGTGCACCATGAAATTCATGCCGTCAGAGGAAGAAGCCGCGTTGCGCTCACCCCGATTTCGCAATTGCGAAATGGAACAGCTGCCGCTCCTCCCCAGCATTCCGCAAATTGTTCTGAATCCATATAACTGTCAAATAGAATAAATCAGTTTCCATATATCAATTATGATATATTAAATCGATACAAAAACCGATGAGGGGTATAGAACCGCGAATGAACAACCAAAAAGTGTATGAGCAGGCGCAAACAACGGACGCAGTTTTCGTCTTTGAAGACAACCCTTTGCTGCGGGCCGGTTTGAAGATGAGCCACCTGCGCATGCTTGTCATGATCGAAGAGCACGGGCAGGTCAGCGCAGCGGCGGCCGCCATGAACATGACGCAGCCAGCAGCCTCGCGCATGCTCGCGGAAATGGAGGCGATCGTCAAATCACCCCTTTGTCAGCGGGCCTCGCGCGGGGTGGTGCTGACGAAATTCGGCGAGGCGCTGGCGCGCCGGGCACGCACCATCCTGCTGGAACTGCGCGAGGCGAGCCGTGAACTGAACCAGATGAAGTCGGGCAGCGGCGGCTCGGTCTATATCGGCGCCGTCACCGCGCCCGCCATCAGCCTCGTGGTTCCCGCCATAAGGCGAGCCATGGACACCCATCCCGGCATTGAAATCAACGTGCAGGTGGAAAGCAGCAACGTGCTGGCGCGCGAACTGCTGGCCGCGCGCCACGATTTCATCATCGGCCGCATTCCCGATGATTTCGACCCCGGCCTCTTCTCCATCCATGAAATCGGCATCGAGCGCGCCTGTCTTGTCGTGCGCGAAGGCCACCCCCTGCTGCGCGGCGAGCCCGTGACCCTGCAGGATCTCTCCGGTTACGACTGGGTTTTCCAGCCGCCCGGCGCGCTTTTGCGCAGAACCATGGAGGATGTCTTTCTGACCCACGGCGTCACCATGCCGCGCAACATCATCAACACGCCCTCCATGCTTTTGACGCTCGCCCTGATCTGCAACACCGATGCTATTGCGCCGATCGCCCAGGACATGGCCGAATTCGTTGCCGGCCAGCAGGCGGATATCGGCCGAACCCGCATATTGCCGACGGATTTCGAACTCGTCGTGAAGCCCTACAGCATCATCACCACCAAGGGCCGGGTTTTGCCGCCCAGCGCCCGCCTGCTCTACGATCTGGTTCTGGATGAGAGCCGCAAGCTGACCGGCCCGTGACGGCGGCAAGCCAGACACCACCTTCATGATCCATAAAGGCCGGATAGTCAGACCGGCGAGGGAAAAGCCGCATGCTCTTCGGACAATCCGTCTTCCAGTCGGTTGTTGAACGACTGAAACTGGAAAAAGAAGAAAGCGTGGAGCCGCCACCGCCGGCCGGTCATCGTATTGCCGGTTTCAGCTCGGGCTTTGTCATCGATACGCATATTGAAACGCCGCCACCGGCGAACGGCAATCTCGATGCCTATCTCGCCTTCATGGTTGAGCCCGCGCCACCCGCGGAACCTCAACCGGAGCCCGAGCCGGAAGCGATGCCGGCCCACCTCGAAAAGACCTCGCTTGCCGATGTCTCCGCGGAACTGGCGATCCACGACACCGACACGGCCGCAACGCTTGCGGAAAAGCGCCGCGCCTTTGCCCGCCTCAATCATCCCGACCGGGTGAAGCCGCAATTCCGGCATAATGCGACGCTGCGCATGACGGCGGCCAATCTCCTGATCGACCAGGCGATCCGGATGCTGCGGATGCGGGAGCATTTCCGGTGAAAATGCCGGGCCGTCTTATCTCGGGAAATATATAAAACGGAAGATAGGCGGCGCTTCAGCCCGCATCGTTCTTATCGGTGGGCGCGCTTTCGGCGGCGGGCTCATCCGTGCCGTTCCCGCTTTTGGCGGCATCGCTTGCGGGTTTGAACTTCAGCAGCAATTCATAGGCCGCATAAGCCCCGATGCCGGCTACGATGGTTCCCCAGAAAAACTCGCGATTGACGAATTCGATGACGGCCCAGGCGGCGCAAAAGCCGACAATGAGCAACCGGACCCACAGGGGACGATAAAGCGGATGACTCGTATCGATATTCAGCATGGCGTTCCCGTCCCGGGCCTTTCCAGTCGATCGCATGATTGCGGCTCCGCGCCACAAGACGTGAAGATGCTTATGCGTCTTGGCGGTTTCGCGGGAGAATTGCAACGCAATTCGGCCCGCTGCCGATCAGGCTGACGTGAAAGACAGCCGGGAAAATGGTTGCCGATATCGCAGACCATGGACTACAGGAACATCCAGGCACAGGCCGCACCCTGCGGCCGCCCAGAACCCGGACTGCCCAAGGCTCTCTTCGACGGTCAGTCGCGCAGGCGTCCGAGCAGAGCCAGAAGCTGATCGCGCGCCTTCTTGCCGCCGATCCGGTCGATCAGCTTTTCCTCACGGTCCCGCCAGGTATTGGAAAGCCGGTCGAGAAGGCTGCTGCCTTCCTCCGTCATGTCGAGGAAATGAACGCGCCTGTCCTCTTCCGATTTGCGGCGGACAAGCAGCCCCTTCTCTTCCATGCTGTCGACGATCGCGACGAAATTGGCCCGCTGTATGCCGAGCGCTTCAGCCACATCGCTCTGTTTGAGGCCCGGATTACCGCCGACGATGACGAGCACGGAAAAATCGGCGGGCCGCAATCCCTGCTCGGCCAGCACATCGGCAAAGCCATTTGCCACGGCAAGTTGCGAGTGCCGCAAGTGATAGCTGATCGCAGTCGTCAGCAACCCATAGTCGATCGCCGTGAGGTGCGCCGCTTCCGCGCTGCCGCTTTCGGCCTTTTCCGTTCGCGGCCCGTTGCTGTGTGCCAATCGCAAAGCCATCCGATCCCCCGCCTGATTCGTTCCTTTACCTTGCCGAAATCATAACCGACAACGTTGCGAAACTGTATCCCAAATAAATGTAGATGATACTAATATTGTATAATAATTTGACAGTTAATCGCCGGCGAAGCAACCACGGACTCCGGATCGCGGTTGGCAAAACAGAAAAAGTATGACTATTTACCCACCAATTTTGAGGGGCTAAAATCGACTCCCGCGCCGTGTTTGAAAGGCATTGCTGCAATCCTGCCGCTACTTCGATAATGGGGCAGTGCAACGGTCCGGCTCGGCGATAACATACTACTTATAAGGGAAAATCTATTCCGGTAAAAACACAATACGCCAAACGACGTAACACCCCGCCGCCACGCAAAAGCGTGCGGCGCCCTCACAACACGCCCGCACGCCCGGCCCCGCCCGAAAACAGGCAACCTTTCGCAAATCTTTGATTTTTAGACGTTGATGCGGAAACAAAGCTGGGGTATGAACCAACCGCTGCACGCGATTCAAGCGTGACTGCTGCACCCGTAGCTCAGCTGGATAGAGTGTTGGATTCCGATTCCAAAGGTCACAGGTTCGAATCCTGTCGGGTGCGCCATTTATCTTACCCTGACATCGTTTATGGCAATCCTCCACTTAGAAGGCTGCATAAAGCTTGTGCCTGTCTTCCAAAGCGACAAGCCCCTTCGGCGCGGGTTCTGTGAACATATTCCTGTAATCACCCGGATGTATTTGCCGCAATATGGCTGCAATACTCCTGATCGACGGGTCTGGTTGGGTTGCTCCAGCATGAGCCATCTGGCGGGGTAAAAGGGAAAGTTAATCCATGAAAATCAAGGCAATTATTGCTGTATCCGTATCAGTTCTCATCCTTTCAGGGTGCCAGACGAACCCCAGTTTCGAAAGGGATCAGGAAGTCATAGGAGGAAGTCCCGCCGTCAAACGCAGGGCGGTTCAAAATTGCTATGAAACAACCAAGAAAAAGTCCAAGAGTTCCAAGATTGCCGTGGCTGAAGCCATGAATGTCAGCCCGAACAGCAACGTCGACATGATCTTCTGCACGCGATTAATCGACGCCATCGCAAGCAAGCGAATTACATACAACGATTTGGATAGCGGAAGCCCAGCCTTTATTCGCGCCATGCAGGCCAGATAATTTCCGATCCGGCAAATCTTTCGGATAGGAACGGCGGTCTGCGGAAAAGTAAATAATTCCGACATGCAGCGCTCAAAAAATGCCGCGCGGGAGATCAGGCCCGTGCGGCATTTTTCGTTCTCAGGCGGGCGGGCGATATCAGGCCCGCCAACCCCAGTCATACACAACCCGGCGCCAGGACCATGGAAGCGCCCTGAAATAGCGATCAGAACTCCTGCCAGTCGCCCTTTGTATCGACAGCGGCGTTGCCCGAAAACGCCGAGGCGATCTTGCGACCCAGCGCGCGGACGGGGGATGCCACATATTTGTCGTTGCCGGCGGCGCTGCGAACCGGAGCAGGCTGGCTTTTTTGCTGATAAGCGCCATCGGCGAGCCTGAATTGGGAGAGCAGCTGGTTGAGCGACGCCACTTCCTTGGCCAGGCTGTGGCTCGCGGCATTGGTTTCTTCCACCATCGCCGCGTTCTTCTGCGTGTCCTGGTCCATCTGGTTCACGGCCGTATTGATCTGCTGCAGGCCGGAGGATTGTTCCTGCGCAGCCTCCACGATGGAGACGACGTGCCGGTTGATTTCCTGCACTTCAGAAACGATGGTCTCCAGCGCCTTTCCGGTGTCACCGACCAGCTGCACGCCCTGCTGCACCTGGTCGTTCGATGTGGTGATCAGGGCCTTGATCTCCTTCGCCGCGTTGGCGGAGCGCTGGGCAAGCTCACGCACCTCCTGCGCCACCACGGCAAAGCCCTTGCCGGCCTCGCCCGCACGGGCGGCTTCCACACCGGCATTCAGCGCAAGCAGGTTGGTCTGGAAGGCGATCTCGTCGATCACGCCGATGATGTTGCTGATCTCATTGGCCGATTTGGCGATCTGCTCCATGGCGACCACGGCGCGGCGCACCACCTGGCCGGATTGTTCGGCGCCCGCCTTGGCGCGGCTGACGATCTGGCCCGCCTCCTGCGCGCGTTTGGTGGAATCCCTGACCGTCGTGGTGATTTCTTCAAGCGCAGCGGCTGTTTCCTCCACGGCTGCGGCCTGCTGCTCGGTGCGCTTGGCCAGATCGTCGGCGGCAGACTTGATCTCGTCCGCGCCCGCACCGATGCCGCTGGCGTTCTGCGCCACCTTGGTCAATGCCGCCTGCAGCTTTTCGGCGGACGTGTTGAAATCGTTGCGAACGCCATCCAGCGTCGCGGTAAAAGGCTGGCCGATGCGATAGGAAACATCGCCTTCCGAAAGCTTCGAGAGGCCGGCTGCGAGATTGTCGACGGCGAATTTGACATCGGCCGCCTCCGTTGCCTTCTGCTGCTCCCGCTCGATCCGGTCTTTCTCCGAGAGGCTGCGATTGGCTTCGGTTTCCTGCTCGAGACGAATGCGCTCGACGGCGTTTTCGCGGAACACCTGAACGGCTTTCGCCATCTGGCCCACTTCATCCCGGCGCGCCGTGCCGTCAATCTCCGAGGCCGTTTCACCGCCGGCAAGCGACACCATGCGCTCGCGCAGACGGGCAATCGGCGTTGTGATACCACGAGACGCCACGAACAGCGCCAGAATGATGCCGATCGCAAAAGCAATGCCGACAACCACCAGGGAAGTGAAGATGGTCGAATTGGTCTTGTCGGTCAGATCGTCGCTTCCCTTGACAACACCCTTGGCAAGCTTGTCCAGAAGGGCAGAGATTTCATTCCCGGTCGAGCGGATCAAAGCGTCGGCCTTCATAAGTTCAGCGGCAGATTCCTTGTTGCGATCGGTCGAACCGAATTCCACGGCTTTGTCGGTCGAGGTGATTATGCCCTGAGCCTGGCCCAACAGCTTGTCCAGCCCCGCAGCTTCCTCCGGAAAAATGGTTTTGACATGGTTGAGGCGCGATATCAAAGCCACCTTGTCTGTCTCGTATTCGTGCTTGACGATCTTGAAGTCAGGAATGTTGGTGTCGTAAGCCATGACCTGATAGGCGCCATAAGCCATGGCCTGCAGGTTGCGGTTTGCCCGCGAAAGCTCCACCAGAGCGGCGTTGTCGTTGGCAATAAAATACGAATAGGCCGTGTCCGTCCGCTTGTAGTGCATGGACATGAAGGCTGTGGCGCCAAGGCCGACAATGCAGAGCGGGAGAATGAGCGACAGGATTTTGATGCGGATACTGGCGTTTTGAAGAAAAGACACGGGAACCTCAGGTCATTGAAAAACCGCTCCTTCCCCGTGCCGGAGGTGTTCGGCAAGACTGACATTGCACGTCAAGCGCCTCGATCATCGAAGCTCCGCTAGCCGTATCATCGGCTCTCAACGCATCTGCTTCATGCATGCGCCGGGAAAGCCGCCTGTCCCTTCAAATACGGACAGGCCGCGCCGCCCTAGATGGCATGGCGGCTCCGCAAGCAAAGCGGAAACGCCACGCCGAATTTCGAGGAAGGGAATGAAATCAACCGGTTCTTCAGCCGGCGCGCCTTCCGTTTGTTTTCCAGAAAAATGATTATAGTAATAAACTTTATAATTCCTTCACGACGACCAGTGTCAGCGGCTCGAGGCAAAAGAACGCGATCTTCGTGCGTCGCTCCGTCGCTGGAAGATCAGGGCGACAAGGGCAAGCCCGGCCATGGCGGCGAATATCAATGCTATGTCGCGATAGGCGGCGGCAAAACCGAAGCGGGCAATCCACGGCTGGCTTGCCAGCGGCGAGATGAAATGCCCGAGAAACATCGAAGCGGTGACGATGCCGGCGATGCGCCCGCGCAGGCTGAGCGGCGCCAGCATGATGGTCGTGGACATGATGCCCGGCATCACCACACCGAGGCCAAACCCCACCACCGCAAGCGATGACAGCATGGCAACCAGCCCCTCGGCCATGGCAAGCAGCGCAAAACCCGCCGCCATCAATACCAGCCCGGCGGCAATGATGGCGGTCACGCTGACCCTTGCCCGCAATCGCCCGAAATTGAGCGCCGCCAACGCCCCGGCCAGATTGAAAATGCCGATGGCGTATCCCGCAATGCTGCCGGAAAACACCCCAAGCTCCCGCAGGAAAAACGGCAGCTGCGAGGGGATGGTGTAAAACAGGGCATTGACGAGAAATACTGCCAGCGCCAGCACACCCACCAGCAGCCAGTTGACCGCAAACTCCTGTTCGCCACCGGCTTTGATCCCGCCATCGTTCCTCACCGGCTCCGTCAGAAAAAACACGGCCGCCGGCAGAATGAGCAGGGCGACGGCATAGACCGCGAAGGGCGCGCGCCAGGGCAGATCCGCCAGCAAACCGCCCGCCACCACAAAAATCACGCCGCCGATCTGGGTAAAGGCCTGTTGCAGGCCGAGATAGCGCTCCCGCGCCGGACCTTCGAAATAATCACCCACCAGCGCCGTGCCGATCGTCATGATGGCGCCGATCGCCAGACCGAGAAAGGCACGCCCCACAAGCAGGCCGGCAAGACTTTCGGCAAAAAGGCCGGACATGCCGGAAAGGCTGTAAAGCAGGATAGCGCCAAGCAGCAGCCGCTTGCGGCCGAAGCGATCCGCCAGCACACCGGCAATGGGCGCGCAGAAAGCCACGAAAACCGAGGGCAATGTCAGCACCATGCGGCTCATGATATCCACATGCGGCGTCGACAGGAAAGTCTGCTCGATGGCCGGCAGCGAAGGTGCGACCGTGGTTCCGGCCATGATGGTGAGCGTGGCGACGAACAGGAGCGTCACTTTCAACGCGAAGGATTTTTCGGTCATTCTCACGCCCCCTTGTAAGGTGTTGCGGACCGCGCCTGTTTCAGCGCCCGCGCCCACCAGCCAAGCTTGTTCATCATCGTCTCCAGCGCGCCTGCCGCCGCCGCGCCGGCATCGAGCTGGCCGGCGGCATCGACACGATCCCAGGGATTGGCGAAGCTGACGACATCGCGGATCGTTACCGCATGCAGTTCCGCAAAGACGGGGCGAAGCTGCTCGGTGGCGCGCAGGCCGCCGGAAATCCCGCCATAGGACACGAAGGCCACCGGCTTGGCGCCCCATTCGTCATAGGCGGAATCGATCAGCACCTTCAGCGCGCCGGGGTAACTGCGGTTATATTCCGGGGTGACGACGATGAAAGCATCGGCGCCATCGAGGCTTTGCCGAAGCTGCCGCACCGAGGCGCGCTCGGGCGCGTGGTCCTGCGGCAGATCGAGTTCGCGCGGGTCGATGACCGCCAGCTCCAGTCCCGGCAGAGCCCTCAGCTGGTCAAGCAGCCATTGGCCGACAACATCGCAGAAGCGCGGGTTGCGGGCGCTGCCAAATATGATCCGTATGGAAAGTGTATCATCGCTCATGGAACGTCCTTCAACAGTGTTCCATGTCCTGATAATTCCTCAACTATAGTTGAGGTCAATAGCCGCGTACAAAAAAAGCGGCAGGTTTTGAAACTGCCGCTTTGATTTATGATGGTGGCGTTGAAAAGCGACGCCGGGCTTCAGGCCGCCGCGCGCCGCAACGCTGTGGCAACCTTGTGGATATGCGCCGCACCAATGCCGCAGCAGCCGCCGATCATGGTCGCGCCCGCATCCGCCCAGGAGCAGGCAAAACGGGAATAAACATCGTCTGTCAGATCGGCGCGCGTGTCATGCAGCCCTTCATTGGCGGCGGAATCACCCTGCTCGCCTTCAAAGGCATTGGCATAAACGCCGATTTCCAGTGACACACCCTTTTCCGCGAAGACGGCGGCGGCCGTCTCAACCGCGGCTTTCATGACTTCCGGCTTGCTGCAATTGAACAGAAGGGCGGCCGCGCCCGATTGCGCCGCCCATTCGGCGGCCGCCTTGACCGTTTCACCGGAGCGAAGCGCAGGCTCGCCGCCGGTCGCAGCCGCATCATCATTGAGCGTGAAGGAAATCCAGAACGGTTTGCCAGTCGCGGCAACGGCTTCACGCACCGCCTCGCCCTCGGCGATCAGGCTGAGCGTCTCGCCGAGCCAGACGTCGACATGAGGCGCGAGATTATCGACCAGCACCTTCAGATAGGTCTGCACCCGGCCCGCATCGAAATTCTGCGGCTCATAGGAGCCGAAGATCGGCGGCAGCGAACCCGCCACCAGCACCTTGCGGCCGGAGGCATCCGCCGCTTCGCGCGCCAGCTTGCCGGAAAGGGCGATCAGCGACGCGCCGTCCTTCTGGAAACGCTCTTCGCCGATGTGGAAGGGCACCAGCGCATAGGAATTGGTGGTGACGACATCGGCACCGGCTTCGATGAATTCCTGGTGCACCTGCCGCACGATCTCAGGCGCGTCGATAAGCGCCAGCGCAGACCATTCCGGCTGTTTCAGCACGGCGCCGAGCCGCTGCAATTCGCGGCTCATACCGCCGTCGAGGATACGGATTGTGCTCATGGTCATAACTCCCTGAATATTTATCGTCGGACGGGCACCTGCTGTTCGATAAGGCCGAAACAGCGGGCGATGATGGCGGTGAGAATGAGATAAAAGACGGTGACGACGATCAGCGGCTCATAGACGAGCAGCGTGTCCTGCCGCACCTTGTAGGCGACGGCGTAGAGATCCATGACAGTCACGGTGAAAGCAAGCGGCGTCGCCTTCAGCTGCATCACCACCTCGCCGGCAATGGTCGGCAGCGCAATGCGGATGGCGCGCGGCAGCCAGATGCGGCGAATGAGGGTGAAACGGCCCATGCCGAAAGCCCTGCCCGCCTCCAGCTCGCCTTTCGGCACGGCCAGCAGCGCGCCGCGCAGAACTTCCGCCTCATAAGCCGCATAATTCAGCGTGAAGCTGACGGCCGCGAAGAAGAATCCTTCACGCAGCACCGGCCACATGAAGCTTTGCCTGATGCCGGGGATCATCGGCAGAAGCGAGCCGACGCCGTAATAAAGCAGCCAGAGCTGGATGAGCAGCGGCGTGCCCCGGAAGAAGGTGCAATAAGCCCGCGCCAGGATTTTCGTCGTCCGCCCGCCGCTCACCTGTGCGAAGGCGAGCCCGATGGCCAGAAGAAATCCGATGCTGACGGAGATGACAAGCAGCGCCACCGTCTGCCATGCACCCGAAAGAAGAAGCGGCCAATATTTCGCGACCCATGAAAAATCCATGCCGTCCCCTCCTCAGGCCAGGACCGGCTGGCCGCGCCGCACGCGGCGTTCGATCAGCGAAAAAACGAGGTTCGAAACGAGCGTAATGGCGAGGTAAAGCAGGGCGGCGGCAAGGAAGAACAGGAAATATTGCTTGGTGCTGGCCCCGGCCAGCCGCGTCGCGAGCGCCAGTTCCTGATACCCGACGACCGCCACCAGGGCGCTGTCCTTGGTCACCGCAAGCCAGAGATTGCCAAGCCCCGGTAAGGCGTTGGGCAAAAGCGCCGGCAAGACCACCCGGCTGAACCGCAAGGCGGGTGACATGCCGAAGGCGCGCGCCGCCTCAATCTGCCCGCTCGGAATGGCAAGGATCGCACCGCGCAGCACCTCGGTCATATAGGCGCCCTGCACGAAACCCAGAACCGCAACGGCGGCAACGAAACCGTTGACCTCCAGCGGCGGCATGCCAGCCAGCAGCAGCAGCCGGTTGAGACCGTCAGTACCGGCATAATAAAGCCCGACGATGAGGATCAGCTCGGGAACGGCGCGGATCGCGGTGGTGGAGAGGTTGAGCAGCAGGCCAAGCGGCCTGTTGCCCGAAAGCTTGCCGAGCGCCCCGGCCATGCCGATGGCAAGGCCGATCAGATAGGCGCCGGCGGAAATGGCAAGCGTCGATGCCGCACCCTTCAACAGGGTGCCGCCCCATCCCGGAGGATAGGGAGACAGAAGTTGCAACGTGGTTTCAAGGCTTGCCATATGCGTGACCGATCAGATCGACTTACTGCCCGTAAATATTGAAGCTGAAGTACTTCTTGCTGATCTCGTCATATTTGCCGCTGGCGCGTACGGCGGCGATTGCCGCATTCAGCTTGGCCTTGAGTTCGGTGTCTTCCTTGCGCAGGCCGCCCGAAACGCCGAGACCGAGGATTTCCTTGTCGTCGGCGACATCGCCCATGTCGGCGCAGCAATCCTTGCCCGCATCGCTCTTCACGAAAGCGTCGAGGACGATGGAATCGCCGAAGACATAGTCGATACGGCCAGCCGCGAGATCCTGAAACGCCTCGTCCAGCGTCTGGTAGGTCTTCTCATCGGCGACACCGGCGAAATATTTCTTGTAATATTCGGACTGGATCGTCGCCACCTGAATGCCGATGGTCTTGCCCTTGACGTCCTCGGCCGTCGCACCCGCCTTTTCACCCTTGGCGCCAATCAGCTTGCTCGGCGTGTTGTAATATTTGTCGGTGAAATCGATGATCTTCTGACGCTCTTCCGTGTTCGACATGGAGGACCAGATGACGTCGAATTTCTTCGTCTGCAGCGCCGGGATGAGACCATCCCAGGACAGTTCCACGATCGAGCATTTTTCCTTCATTTCGGCGCAGACGGCGTCCATGAGGTCGATTTCCCAGCCCTGCCACTTGCCGCTGGCATCCTTGGCGAAGAAGGGCGGATAGGCTTCGTTCATGATGCCGAAACGCACGTCGGCGCTGGCCGTGAAGGCGGAAAACGCAAATGCCGTTCCGGCAAGCAGCGTGGCGAAAAATTTCATTCAAGTCTCTCCTGTTAAAAACGGACTGTCAGGCAAAAGGGTCAATTGGCCAGCGCGCCGGTGAATTCCCGGCAACGGGCGCTCGTGGGGTTGCCGAACACCTGCGCCGGCGGGCCCGCCTCCTCCACCCGGCCCTGATGCAGAAACACGACCTGGGAGGACACATCGCGCGCAAAGCGCATCTCGTGGGTGACGAGCAGCATGGTGCGGCCTTCCTCGGCCAGATCGCGGATGACCTTCAGAACCTCTCCCACCAGTTCCGGATCAAGCGCCGAGGTGGGTTCGTCGAACAGCATCACCGCCGGTTCCATGCAGAGAGCACGCGCAATGGCGGCGCGCTGCTGCTGTCCGCCGGACAGGAATGCCGGATAGGCGTTTTTCTTGTCATAGAGCCCGACCTTGTTCAGCAGGGCTTCGGCCTTTTCAACCGCCTCCTGCCGCTTGACGCCGAGAACATGAACGGGCGCCTCGATGACGTTTTCCAGAACGGTGCGATGGGCCCAGAGATTGAAATTCTGGAACACCATGCCGAGACCGGTGCGCAATTTTTCCACCTGCCGCCAGCTTTTCGGCACGGCCTTGCCGTCGCGGCCGGTTTTTGTGGCGATTTCCTCGCCATTGATGATGACACGGCCGCGATCCGGCGTTTCGAGAAAATTCATGCAGCGCAGAAAGGTGCTTTTGCCGGAACCGGAAGACCCGATGATCGAGATGACATCGCCCTTATGGGCCTGCAACGAAACGCCCTTCAAAACTTCATGCGTGCCGAAGCTCTTGTGGATGTCATCCGCTTCGAGCGCGCAGGCGCCTGTATCTGCCATCGATTGACCTAGCCGATCCGTTTTTTAGTGCCGCCGCGTCGATACCCCCGGGGTTTGCGATGCGACTTGCACAATAACAAAGACTTGAGCCGCGCATGTTTAGCGAAAATAGCTACAGACGCGCGCAAC
The DNA here is from genome assembly GCF_001541315.1 of Agrobacterium tumefaciens str. B6. GTDB lineage: Bacteria > Pseudomonadota > Alphaproteobacteria > Rhizobiales > Rhizobiaceae > Agrobacterium > Agrobacterium radiobacter. The sequence goes on from NZ_LMVK01000034.1 coordinate 331,894, forward strand.
AATCGGCTCTTTTACATATTCGCAACGAAAAATCATTTCAAAATATCACCTGGAACGAACAACCGGGGAAACCTGCCGCCGTTGGGGTATCGGGGCCGCCCCAGTTCTGTCCGGTTCCCCCTCCGCCTCGTCCTCCACGAGGCTGGCATTGGCCTGCAGATGCAGGCCCATCACCGCCACGATGAGGAAGAACCAGACGAACCCGGTGCTGAGGAAAAACAGCGTTTCCAGAAAGCCGTAGAGCAGCACGTAAAGCCATACACCGACATAAAGCCGCGTCAGCGGACTGTTGCGCGTGGCGTCATTCATTTTGCCGAGATACTGCAGCGGCAGGAGATAGATCCACACCATCACCAGCATCAGACCCGGCACGCCGCCGGCCAGCAGAAGGTCGAAATAACCATTGTGCGAATCCGGCGCGGTCGTCGCCCAGGTATTGTTCTCGGTAAAACTCGACATCAGGGTGTCGCTGCGCCAGAAGGCCTGATAGCCATATCCGAGGAGCGGGCTTTGCCTGATATAGTCGATGGCGACGGTCCAGATATCCCTTCTGCCGGTAAAGCTGGCATCAAGCCCCAGCTTCGTCAGCATCTGCGAAAAGACGGGATCAACCGTGGTGCCGACGGTCACCAGCGCGAAGACCGCCAGAAACAGGGTTACGACCGGGTAGCGCCAGCGGGGCCAGCGCAGGATGAACCAGCCTGTCGCAATGATGATCGGCATCAGCCCAAGCGCGGTCTTGCCGCCGGACTTGACCAGAAAGACCAGCGACAGCAACAGCACCGACAGCCCGCCGATGAAAGACCAGCGCTTGCTGAGATAAATGCCGACGATGATCAACACCGCCATGACCGAGGCGGCCTCGTTCTTGTGGCGGAAAACCCCGCGCCAGTCTCCCGCCAGAAGCGGTTCCAGCGCATCGCTTGCCTGGTGGATCGAGCGCGAGGGCAACACGGTGATTCCGAAATAGCACAGGAACAATATGATCAGCGCGCATGTGGCGAGCAGCGTCGTGAAATGCCGCTCCGTGCGCGGCAATTGCAGGAAACCGCCGGCAAGCACACAGATAATGGCGCACATGACAAGCCGCCTGAGCGAAAACAGCGGCGCTTCGCCCGCCACCGAAGTCAGGACAAACCAGCCGAAAATCGCCGCCATCAGCAGGCGCGGCATGAAGAGGATGGAAAACGACCGCTCCTTCGCCATGAAGGCCAGGAAACTGAAAAACAGGATGATCGCCGTCAACTGGTTGAGCAGGTTGGACCCGGCCGCCATGGCGGAGCCCTGATAGGTCGATGAGAGCGAGATATAGGGCGAAAAGCCGACCGTGAAATACAGGAAAGTCACGTAAAACAACGCGTCCCGCCAATAGCCCCGCCGCTGTTCTTCATGCGCTGCATCCATAAGGGGTTTTTCTCTCCCTCTTTCCTGAAGCCACCCGCATTAAAACTCGTGCTTCTCATATTCGATAATACGAATATCCCCCGCAAATCCTATTTTTTAGTTATCCGTGATGCACGGGCAAATAGCACCGCGATCGTCCGCTTTTTTCTCAGGAAACCGAAAGCGGGAGGCAAAGGACAAGACAGTCATTTTTAAAAGTTAAACTTCAAAACCCAAAAAAGCGTCCGCGAAAATTGGTCCATATTTCATCCTTCGGTTGCTTAACTAAGTATATTTTGTTAACCTCAAATGAGGCAGGGCCAGCAAAGTAACAGGCTGATATAATAACATTTTATCTTAATACGAACATTTCCGGACCAAGTGGATTGCCGGTTTTATATCTATATTAATACATTCAAATATACGCTTCCTATGGTTGATTTCATCAATGCGCGAAAGCTGGAGGCCGAGGGTGGACGTTCCGATACACACCAATATGGGCGATGGCGATAGTGGGCAGTCGCCACAACGCCCGGTTCAGCCAGGTGTCTCCGGTGTTCGCCCCATGCGCAGGGACGACGTTCCCGCAGTCGAGGCCGTGCTCAACAGCGCTTTCAAGAAGAACGGGCAAGAACGGAACTTCAATTTCCGCTCCTATATCGAGAAACTGTTTTTCGGCAGTCCCGCCTTCAGCCCGGAGAACGGCAGCGTTGTCTACGACGCCGGGGAGAACAGGGTCACAAGCGTCATCCTCGCCGTGCCCATGCGTTTCGTCGCGAACGGGAAAACCATTACCGCAAGGCTGCTCTGCGCCTTCGCATCTGATGGGAAACAGGGTGCGCTCGGCGCGGCGCGCCTGTCTCGGGGCATGCGGGCATCCAAACACGACATGCTGTTCTCGGACACGGCTTCACCCGTTAGCGCCGATCACTGGGTGGCGACCGGGGGCAACATGTTGCCGATTGAAAGCCTGCAATGGCACAAGGCGCTCAAGCCCTTCTGCACCATTGCCCTGCGCATGCCGCGCCGTTCCAAACTGGCCAAAACCACACTTGCCCTGACCACGCTCGGTTTTGTGGATGGAATCCTCAGACGCTGGAAAAAAGGTCTGAGACCGCAGGAGGCGGCCGGCGCCACGGTAAAAACCGTTGACTACGAAACCTTCCGCCGCAGGGCGCTCACCATGATCGAGCGTTTTTCCATTCGCCCGGAATGGTCTCACGAGGAGTTCCACTGGCTGATAGAGATGAGCAGGGCCAATGAAAGCCTCGGTGAACTGAAAGGCGTGATGATCGAGAATGCCGAAGGCCATGCCATGGGTGCTGCGCTGTTTTTCGGCCAGCGGGGACGAACGGCCTATGTGCTCAATCTCGTCTGCGATGCCGGCTGCGAAAACGATGTGCTCAACACCCTGTTCCGCCATTTCGATGACGAGAACTATGCCCATGTCACCGGCATGTCGCAGCCGTTTCTCATCAATGCGCTTTACCGCCAGAACCACATGAGCTTCCGCCATGACGGTTATTTCTGCATGGCGACCCGGGATGACGAGCTGAGGGAAAAAGCGCTGGCCGGCGATATCTATATTGGCGGGCTGTGCTCGGAAAGCTGGAGCAAGCTCATAACAGACTATTGAGGCCTCCACCCGGCAACGGGACGGAGCGCCGACCGGGCACCCTCAAGCCTAGCTGAACCGCCCGACATTGGCCGAGATGAGATGGCGCAGCGCTTTCGCATAACGTTTGGAGCGCGTCTTGGCCGCCAGCGCGCTGGTCCAGTCCACCATCGACCCGTTGATATCGAAATCGCCGAGCTGTCCCTCCGGAATATCGCCCTTTTCGATGCGCTCGACGATGGAGGCGAGTGCCGCATAAAATTCCGGTGAGCGATAGGGCGGATGCAGCGAATACATACCCTTGCCCGTGCCTAGAAAATCGAGGCGGTGGACGCCGCTGCGCATCATGTTGGTGCTCAGCACTTCCTCGGCGGGCATGGAGACCGGCTGCTGGTTATAGGCATAGGAGCGGATGCGCCGTTTGACATCGGGCCGCAGCAACTCCAGCGAACCGATCCGCTTCGCAAAACGATCCATGTCGATCAAGAAAAGGCGGGTGGACACCGTGGCGAAACGCCAGGTGGGAATGCGTGACGGCAACTTGCGCGGCTCAGGGATGTTCTTCACGCCGGGCATGCCGACATGGCGGGAAATATCGAGATCGCCACGCACCGTCGGCGGCCCCGAAAAGGGCGTGATGCACAGCGCATCCGGATTGGCCTTCTGCAGCGCGATCGCCTCGGCGAACCAGCTCTGGCTGCCGCCGCCGAACATCATGTCGCTGTCCATATGCAGCACATAACGGGCATTGGCGCGTTTGATACCATGGAAATAGACATGGAAGGGCCCGCCGTCGAAAGCCTTGGCGGGATAGGGAATGGGTGAGCGGGAAAAGAAGGTCTGCGTCACCGCGCTGCGCGCCGCATCGCTGTAATCGACGATATCCACATGCAGATGCGGATAGTTGGTCTGCATTTCCTCCAGCATGTCGAAGAGACGCTGGCGCGCCGCATCAAAACCGTTGCCCTTGTAGCGGCCTGCCCCCACCTGGCCCGTATCGACGGTCAGGAGAATGCGATCCACCTGTCCGCCCCAGACCCTGAGCTGATGCGGCAGGGTCAGGGCCGCATGCGGAGCATCGAAGGGATGGAGGTTGATTTGCAGCGCCTTTTGCACGGGAGGAAGCGGCATTTCAGCATTCATAGTCATGCACCACGGTTCCGGAATTCATTGATGACGGCCATCATGGGTTTTTCGTTGAAACTCCAGTCGAGCGGCAGCGGCCGGTTGGCGGTGCCGTCGCGGCGCGGATAGGCCCAGCGGATCCAGCTATATTGATCGGAAATGCCCCATGTGGTGATGGAGGAAAGCGGGCCGCCTGCAGAAGCTGCTTCCAGAAACTCGCGGACCTGGCCGGTGATCAGCATGTCGCGCTCGGCCTCCGGTGCCGGCAGCGTCTGGTCCATCACGTCAAGTTCCGTCACCAGAACGGCAAGACCGTAACTGCGCATTTCCGTCGTGAAGGCGGCAAGCTCGTCCTTGGCGATCGGCCAGCCGCCGCGCAAATGCCCCTGCAGGCCGATGGCGTTGATCGGCGCGCCCTTTTCGAGCAGTTCGAGGATGAGATTGCGGAAAGCGGCGCGTTTGGCCGGCGATTTCTCGGCGGCAAATTCGACGTCATATTCGTTGAGCACGAGCTGCGCCTTCGGATCGACCGCATGGGCGATCTCGAAAGCCTTCTTGATGGCATCAGGCCCCGCGCCATAATACCAGGCATCACGCCGCGCACGCACATTGCCCGGCACGTCGGGGATCGGTTCGTTGACCACGTCCCAGCTGTGGATCACGTCCTTGTATCGCTCCATCACGGTAACGATATGGGTCTCCATCAGCTTTTCGACCTTCATGCCGCCGCCGATGCTCGCAAGCCAGGGCGCGTTGGAGGCATACCAGATCAGCGGATGGCCATGCATGGAAAGCTTGTGCTGACGCGCGAAGTTGGCGATTGCATCCGCAGCGGTGAAATCGAACGCTTCAGCCGAAGGCCGCAGAACCTCCCATTTCATTTCGGTGACGGGGGTGATGCGCGAGCAATATTTCACCACCGCCTCGCCGATGCGGCTATCGGCGGTGAGGTCAGGCAGGTAGACGGCCGCGCCATATGGAGCGGTTTTGATCGTGGCTTTCTTCTGCGCGGCAAAGGCCGGGCCGGCCACGGCATGCAGCAGGCCAGCGCTTGCCGCACCACCCAGAAAATTCCGCCGCCCGATCCGCATCAACCCGCCTCCGCAACCCCGGCGCATCGGCGTCCGGAAGGACGCACCGCGCTTTCATTCTCAAAACATAACATTCCAATCATGCCAAAAGGATATTAAAGATTTGCAAGGTTAACCGACGCTATACCACGTCATAATTGGTGAGCCCCGCTTAATGCGGTAGTAACTTCACTGTGAGAATGCTTGGGCCGCCCCTCATGGAGTTGAAAAGCTTGGTCTCCGTTTCGATTGTCATTCCCGTTCGCAATGGCGAGCGTTACATCGTGGAAGCGATCGAAAGCGTGTTGCTGCAGGGCGAGACCATCCGCGAAGTGCTTGTTGTCGATGACGGCTCCACCGACACCACCGCGCAAAAGGTGGAAGGTTTTTCCGATCCGCGCGTGAAACTTCTGGCCCGGCCGCAGGGAAGACAGGGCGTTTCCGCCGTGCGCAATTTCGGCCTGTCGCAGGCGCGCGGCGAATGGACGATGTTTCTCGATGCCGACGACCGTCTGAAACCGGGCGCCATCGCAGCGCTTTGCGCCGGCATTTCCGGCCCTGAAGTCGTCGCCGTCTATGGCGATTACGAGCGCATCGATGAAAACGGCGTCAAGATCGGCCGGCGCAATCTCATTCGCCGCCGGGAAAAGCCTGACGGTTTTATTCTCCAGCCGCTGCTCGGCGGAAACTTCATCGTCAACGGCGGCATCATGCTGGTCAGGACCCGCATCTTTCAGGACTTTGGCGGTTTCGACGAGACCTTGCGTTATGCGGAAGACTGGTACGGCTGGTGCAGGCTCGCCGCCGCCGGCCGTTTTGCCTATCTGCCCGGCCGCCATGTGCTCGACTACCGGGTGCACAGGACGAGCGTGATGATGAACAGGCTTTTGACCTTCCGGGATTGTGAACCGGCCATCGAAGCCGTGTTTTCCGATCCCGCCATCATCGCAGCCGTCTCCCCGCAGGAACTGCGACGGCTTCGCCGCAAGTCCGAAAACCACATGAATGCCTATACCGTGGCGCAGGCCTTTCGCGCCCGCCGCTACCGCGAGGCCTTTTCGGCGCTGGCCGATACCTTCCTCAACCGCCCGCGCCAGAGCCTCAGGGCCGTCGTTTTTTCCGCCGCCGCACTTGCCGGAATTTAGGAGTTTCCATGTCCGAGATCATGCCGGAAGCGGTGGTGTGCATTCCAAGTTTCCGCCGGCCGGAAGGCCTGAAAAAGACGCTCGCATCGCTCGCAGCCCAGAAGGTCGATTTTCCCTTCGCCGTCGTCGTTGTCGATAATGATGGCGCAGGCCAGCAGGGTCTCGCCGTCGCGCGCGCCTTTTTCGCCGAGAGCGGCATGGCCGGTCAGGCGCTGGTGGAACCGACGCAGGGCAATTGTTACGCCATCAACACGGCCTTCCGTACCGCCCGGCAGACTTATCCTTCGGCTGAGTGGTTGCTGATGATCGATGACGACGAGGCCGCCTCCCCCCAATGGCTTGCCGAAATGGTTTCGGCTGCAAAGTCCTTCGGCGTCGATATCGTCGGCGGACCGGTCAACCGCGAATTCGACGCCCCGGCTTCGAAGGCGGTTTTATCGCATCCACTGTTCGGCTCCATCGAAGCGCCGACCGGCCGGGTCGAGCAAATCCACGGATCGGGCAATTGCCTGATCTCCCGGCGGGTGGTCGAAACCCTGCCGAAACCGGAATTCGACGTGCAGGTCAACTTCCTCGGCGGCGGCGACATGGACTTCTTTACCCGCTGCCGCAAGGCCGGTTTTAAATTCGCCTGGAATGCGCAAGCCGTCATTATCGAATATGTGCCGGAAAGCCGCATGGCGCCGCGCTGGATCATGGAGCGCTCGCTCCGCACCGGCATCATCAATTACAGCATCGACCGCGCCCGCCGCCCCGGCCTGAAAGGCGGACTGCAGCTTGCCGCCAAAAACGCCGTCAGCCTGTGCCTGTCGCTGGTGCGCGCCGTTTCCGCCGGGTTGAAAACCGGCGCACTGCTGCCCGCCACCCATCCGCCGCTGATGTCCATCGGCCGGGTGATGGCAAGCCTCGGCATCACGCTGACGCCTTACAAGGCGCCGGCGAAGAAGACCTGAAGTCTCCAATCACTCCAGCCGTGGTTAGCTCAGGGTCTTTTCCCTGCCGAGCGAGATTGTATTTATAAGCCGTTTCTGCAAACCGAACGACGAAAAGGCCGTCGCAAGGACGAGCAGCGGCACGAGCACCGGCCAGAAGAAACAAAGGACAATGCCGGTTACCCGATAAAAATCCCAGCTCTTATCGCGGCGGGCGCCTTCGATATAGGTCATGGCGAGAGAGGTAACGGTGCCAATTCCATATATGAAAAGAGAAATGGACGTAATCACCATTGGCGGCCTCGAAATATCTCTGATTCGAATAAATTTATAATATTTGTGCAGTGTAGCGCACCCGTTCGCAGTTGCAACGGGTTTCGGCGGCGAAGCGCATCGATTCAATATGTTAGAGAAATCTCAAATTATCGGGCGGGAGAGGCGCAATGCTCTAGCGATTTTGCCCCGACGCCCCGAAGCGGTACTTCAGCAGCGAATATATGGCGATCGGATTGGTCAGCAGGTAACGTTTTCCAAGACGCTTCGGCTCAAGCATCGCCCGGTAGAGCCATTCCAGCCCCATATCCTGCATCCATTGCGGCGCCCGGCTGTTCTTGCCGGCGAGAAAATCGAAAAGGCCGCCGCAGGTCTTGATGACAGCGATGCCGGAAAGCCTGTCCAGATTGCGCGAAACGAAACGCTGCTCCAGCGGTATGCCGAAACCAACCCAGAGAATATCTGTCCCGGATGCGGCGATATCGGCGAGGATCGCCTCTTCCTCGGCCCGGCTGAAATAACCGTTGCGCCGCCCGGAAAAGGCGAGGCGCGGATAGAGCCTCTGCATTTCCTCGACTGCCGCACGGTTCACGTCTTCAGAACCGCCGAGGAAATAAAACCGGCTGCCCGTCTCTTCGGCGCGCTTCGCCACCGCATGGACGAGATCAGTCGTCGCGACCCGTTCCCTCAATGCCCTCGGGCAGAACTTGCGGGAGAAGATCACCAGCGACATGCCATCGGCGTGTATCTGGTCCGCCTGCCGCAGCATGGCGTCAAATTCCCGGTCGTGATGGCAGAGCGCGATGACCTGGCCGTTCGCCGATGTCGAATAAAATGGCCGTGCACCGGCGACGCGCGCCGACGTCGCACGCAGGATGAAATCCCGCGCCGTTTCATCAATGGTCGCGTCAGTGATGGGCAACGCCGCAAGCGGAATAACCGGCCAGACCTGACCAGTCCCCTCCGCATCCGGCATCTCTCTCCCTGTCATGATCTGTCCGGTGTCCAAGATAGGCATCGTTTCATTGTTATATTCACGCTTATGCATAGGGTATAAGGCTTCAAACACTACGAAGAACTATCATTAATATTTTTATAAATCCCCGTATGCGGCAGGCATTTTACACGCCTGAAGGTTGTGCGCCACATTTTCTGCCTATTCCGGTTTTCCAGCCGATGGGTTAAGGGACGCGGAAATCAAACCACGGAAGGGCTCCGGCCATGGAAACAATCTCGATCGACAATCGCGGCGATTTCGGCCTCTGGGCGATAGAACGGGCAAAAGAAATCGTGGCCAACGAGGCCTCCGATCTTGCGATTTCGGTTCGCGACGGTGACGAGGCCGGCATTCGCGACGCCGGCAATGCGCTGGGTGCTGCCATCGCCGCGGCCCTGCTCGAAGTTTATGACGGTCTGATTTCGGAAGAATAACCCGGCACGGAGCCGCCTTACGGCTTAACGCGCCACGGCTTCCGCATGATTGTCCCGCCGCAGATAACCCCAGAGGCCGAGAGCCACGGCAAGTCCGAGACCGAGGAACAGACCCCCGACGCCACCGGCAATCAGGAAGGTCAGCTTGCCGGGCGGCCAGCTTCTGGAATTGGGTGCGACCGGCTGCGAAATCACCCGCACATTGGTGGAATCGATCGACTGCTGTTCGGCCAGCTGGCGCGAGCGGGTCAGATAGGTCTCGTAGATCGCCGCCGCCGAGCGGGCGTCGCGATCAAGATCACGCAGCCGCACCTGAGCGTCATTGTCGGTAAAGACATTGGCGCGTTCCGCCACTGCCTTCAGCCTCAGCGCATCCAGCGAGGAGCGCGCTTCGGCGACATTGATCTTGGCCGCCTGCAAGATGCGCCGCGCCTCGTCCGCCATGCCGCGTTCCAGCATCGCCCGCTCCGCACCCGCGGTTGCAAGACGCGGATGGCGGGCGCCATAGGTCAGCGTCATCGCGCCGATCTGCTGCTGCAGGGTACTATATTGGGCGCGGATGGTGTTCATGGTCTGGCTGTCGAAGATGGCGTCGCTCTGGGTGCGGTTCTGGGCAATCGCCGCCTCCATCTGCTTGAGACGCGATTCTTCCTGAATGAGCCGCTGCTGGGTCGCAAGCACCTGCGCATTCAGCTCGCCGGATGCGAGATTGCTGACGAGCTGGCCGTTATTTTCCTGCAGGCCGTTCTCGCGGCGGAAATCGGCCACGCGCTTTTCGGCGATGGTGACATTCTCGCGCATTTCCTCGAGCCGCTTCTTGAGATCGTCGACGACGCGCTGGCTGCTGTCGGAGGTCGTCTGGAACAACTCGCTTTCGAAGGCCTTCACGATGGCCTTGGAAACCGTCACGGATTTTTCCGCATCATTGGTCCAGACCGAAAGCGTCACGACAAAGGAACGCGGATCGCGTTCCGCCGCCACCCGGTCGCCGAGCGAACGAAGCGCACCGACCCGGTTGTCGCCATCGTCAGGCGCGGAAGAGAACATCGCCTTCAACCGGGCAAGCAGCGGTGGCGTTATGAATTCACGGTCCTGATCGAGCTTCAACTCGTCCACCACCCGCGCCAGCACGTTGCGTGAAGTGATGGTGCGCAGCTTGCTTTCCACCTCGAGGATCTGCGTGTCCCGCTGCTGGTTGGGTGAAAACACCCCGTCATTGACGACATTCAGATTGGAGGGATTAACGACGATATCCGTATAGGCCTTGTAGCGCGGCGGCGTCATATAGGCGTAGGTGAGTGCGCCGGCGACGCAGAGAACAATCGCCAGCACGATCCAGACGATGCCTTTGCGAAGCCAGAGGATGACGTCATCCACACCGATCCTGTCGATATGTTTCAGGCCAGGCAGCGCAGCCGCCAGGCTGCCGCTCGGTGAAGCCGTCTTCACCCGCGTCTCGGCCGGAGCCGGCTCGGCAGCAGTCGCCGCCGGTTTCGGCTCAAGATGCTCCTTCAGCACCGTGCGCTCGAAAACCTCGTCCTCATCCACCAGATCGTCCAGCAGGGAACCATGGGGTTTCGCGGCGGACGCCGTTTTTTCATCGAGCGGACGTGCCTGCTTATGTCCCGCCTTTTGAAGCCTGTACATCAGCCAATCCAACTCGAACGAACCACAAAAAAGGCCGGCAACACATGGTTCTCATCGTCGCCAGAGCCGCTATCGACAGACAAGTTTAAATATGACGGGTGAATTTTAGGTTACCCGCATCATTCCCGCCATCATCGCCTATTCGCGGCCGCCATGAAAGGGATGATTGACTTGAATGGATCGATACGGTTCTTTCAACCGTTATATTTTTACACTATCCATTTACCCCTCAAAGATTTTATCGAAACGGAGTTTGGAATGAGCCTGAAATTTGGAACGAGCGGCCTTCGCGGCCTCTCCGTCGATCTGAAAGGAAAGGCCTCGGCCGTCTATGCCACGGCATTTGCAAGGCATCTTCTCACATCGGGCCAGGCAAAGGCGGGTGATCCCATTCTCGTCGGCCGCGATTTCCGTGATTCGAGCCCGGATGTTTCCGCCACCTGCATCGCTGCGCTGAAAAAAGCCGGCCTGACGCCGTTCGATTGCGGTGCGGTGCCGACACCAGCGCTTGCGCTTTACGGCATGTCGCTGAAGGCAGGCGCGCTGATGATAACAGGCTCGCATATCCCGGCCGACCGCAACGGCATCAAGTTCTACCGCCCGGACGGCGAAATCGACAAGCAGGACGAGACGGCGATTGCCGCTCTCGCTGCCGAAATCGAAGCGGAGGGCGTAAGCGACGAGGCGGCGACGGCGGAGGACCATTCCGGCACCGCAGCCGAACTTTTCTACGAGCGTAACATTGCGCTGCTGCCGGAAAAGGCGCTCTCCGGCCTCAAGATCGGTGTTTACCAGCACAGCACCGTGGCGCGCGATCTCTTTGTCGACGTCCTTGCCCATTATGGCGCTGATGTCGTTCCGCTCGGCCGCTCCGAAACCTTCATCCCCGTCGATACCGAAGCGGTCTCGCCGGAAACGCTGGCCCTTCTCAAGAAATGGTCGCTGGAGCATCGTCTCGATGCCATCGTTTCCGCAGATGGCGACGGCGACCGTCCGCTGCTGACCGATGAAAACGGCGTGCCGCTGCGCGGCGACCTCATCGGCCTGATCACCGCCAACTTCCTAGGAGCCGGCGTGGTCGTCACCCCCGTCACCTCCAATTCGGGCATCGAGGCAAGCGGCTCCTTCGACGTTATCCGTACCAAAGTCGGCTCCCCCTTCGTCATCGCCGGCATGACCGAGGCGCTCGCCGCCGGCAGGAACGGCGTCATGGGCTTCGAGGCCAATGGCGGCCTGCTCACGGCCTCCGCCTTCACACTCAACGGCAGGCCGCTTTCGCCGCTGCCGACGCGGGACAGCTTCCTGCCGATCCTCGCCGTGCTGCTTCTCTCGGCAGAACAGAAAAAGCCGCTGTCGCAGATCGCCGCCGCCTATAAGCTGCCGGTCGCCGCCGCCGATCGTCTGGAAAATTTCGCCCAGGAAAAGAGCGCCGCCCTGATGACGCATCTGCGCGCCTCGCGGACCAATCTCGACGCCTTCCTCGCCCCGGTCGGCTCCGTCAAAGCGCTGAGCGACATTGACGGCCTGCGCGTGGCGCTCACCGACGGCAGCACCATCCACTTCCGCCCTTCCGGAAATGCTCCGGAAATGCGCTGCTACGTCGAGGCCGCCAATCAGGATGAGGCCGAAACGCTTCTGAACAAGGGGCTCGATCTCATCCGTAATTTCGGATGATGTTTTGCATGATGCCGGGCTTGCCCGGCATCTGTCCTCTTTGACCTGTCGCAAATGTCGCACCCCGCCAGTGCCCTGTTGCTCTTCCGGCTCTGCGGAGCGATAAGAACCGGAGGGCCACAAGAGGCGGATTATGAGCGGCGAGACCATTACCCTTTATGAAGCGATCGGTGGCGATGCGACCGTCAGGGCGCTCACCCGGCGCTTCTACGAATTGATGGATACCCTGCCGGAGGCAGCGCGCTGCCGCGCCATCCACCCTGCCGATCTCTCCGGCAGCGAGGCGAAGTTCTACGATTATCTGACGGGATATCTTGGCGGACCGCCCGTCTATGTCGAGAAACACGGCCATCCGATGTTGCGGCGACGCCATTTCGTCGCCCCCATCGGCCCCGCCGAGCGGGATGAATGGTTGCTCTGCTTCCGCCGCGCCATGGACGAAACCATCGAGAACGTGAAGCTGCGCGAGATCATCTGGACGCCGGTGGAACGGCTGGCCTTTCACATGCAGAACCAGGAGGCAGACAGCCAATGACCACGCAGAGCGCGACCATCGCAAGCGTTCCCCGTGAAAGATTGCGGGCCTTCATTCTGTTGCTGGGCGGCCTGCTGGGCGCGGCCGGGGTCATGCTTGCAGCCGCAGCCACCCATACCGGCGAAACCTATATGCTCGGCAATGCCTCGGCGATGGCGCTGGCCCATGCGCCGGTGCTGGTGGCGCTGCATATCGGTGCGGGTCGCATCAGAACCGCCATTCCGGCGGGCCTGATCCTCGGCCTCGGCACGGCGATCTTTGTCGGCGATCTCGTTGTCAGGCATTTTTCCGGCCACAGCCTGTTTCCCTACGCTGCACCCACGGGCGGCCTCGGCATGATCGTCGGGTGGCTGGTACTCTGCGCGGGAGCGTTTCTGAAGCCGAAGGGCTAGCTTTCAGCCCTAACGCCGCTTCCAGCGAAACGATAGAATATTGCGGCCCTCTTCAGCCGCCGCGCCGATCTCGAAGGACGGTGTTTCACCCGGCTGGCGGGTGCGCAGATGGGGAAAGGTCACAACATTGCCGCCGCTTCTGGCAACGCGGTTGCGTCTTTCCCGTTCACCGACGATTTCATAGATGTCCGTCAGGACGGGGTCGCCGGCCTGCTCGGCCATCTTGTGCAGTTCCACACGGCAGGCTTCTGCTACCGCGGGATCTTCATCGTGGAAATTACTGCGCTCGTCGCTCATCGCTGGAGGTCCGTTCATTCATCGTCTGCAGCGCCCGCTCCAGACTGGATTTGCTGCCATTGCGCAGCGGAATGAACGTCTTGCCGAATTTCTTGCAACCCGACTTCACCCGCAGACACGCATCGTGGCTGATACAGTCGATCGGGCAGAAAACGCAGTCGACGGAGGGAAGGACGGTATCGATGCGGGAGACGGCCTCGCGCAGGCCGCCATCATGATGAATGAGCTCCGCACCGAAATTGCTGGCGATCTGGCGAAGATGCGCAACCTGACAGTCACGGCCGCCGACATAAAGAAAGCTTTTCGGACCGGAAAGCTGCTGTTCGGCCACGTCCTTTTCGGTCTGTGGCGCGCCCTTGCCCTGCTTGCCGCCGCGTTCGGCCTTCTTCTTTTCCTTGCGTGCCATTCCCTCACCTGCCGGTTGATTTTTCAATGCCCCGGACGTTCGGGATGCCGGCACCATAATAAAGATGAGTTTTGGAGTAAAGTATAAAGGTGATAATTTTCCTCATGTTTTGACATAAAGAATCGATCACATATTCGCGAGAACGGTCCCGTTCAGCCGTTTATCCGCAATCCGCCCATGAAAAGCTGCTCCAGATGCCGGGCCGCATCTTCGAAACGGCCTTCGCCACCATTCTTGTCACCCAGCACCGCCCGCACCTGCACGTCGAAATCCGCATAATGCTGGGTGGTCGACCAGATCGAGAAAATCAGGTGGTAGGGATCACATTTGGCCATCCGTCCGGCCTTCACCCAGGCGCGGATGACCTCAACCTTCTCATCCACCAGTTGTTTCAGCGGTCCTTTCAGCTCGTCCTCGATATGCGGCGCGCCCTGCAGGATCTCATTGGCGAACAGGCGGCTCTCACGCGGAAAATCGCGCGACATTTCCAGCTTGCGGCGAATATAGGAGCGGATTTCGCTTTCTGGATTGCCCGTGGCGTCGAAAGCCCTGAGCGGGTCGAGCCATGTATCAAGCACTCGCTCGATCAGCGCGCGATGCATCGCCTCCTTGGTGCGGAAATAATAAAGCACGTTCGGTTTCGACATGCCGGCGGCCTCGGCAATCTGGTCGATGGTGGAGCCGCGAAACCCGTTCGTGGAAAAAACACTGAGCGCGGCTTCAAGAATCGCTTCCTGCTTTTCTTCCTGAATGCGGGTCCGCTTCTGTGTTTTCGCTGCTCGCGGTATGGCCATTCTCAGCTCTCTGTTTCTTTTCAATGCAATTGCCGTTACAGTATGCTTAAAAAATAATCGCCGCGTACAGTTTAGGCAAAATTAGTGCGATTCGTCACGAAAATCCCTTGCTGACGCCATGGCGAATTTGCAATGTTTACCAGCCGGTCAATTTATCCCCCATCGCCATCACAAGGCAATGGCTGTTATCTTAACCGGCAAAAAAGGGAACGGCACAAGCTTTGCTTCGATAAAAACAAAACAGGTGAGGACGACACTGCATGACGGCGGGTAAAAACTTGACGGTCAATGGCGACCGTCTGTGGGACAGTCTGATGGACATGGCGAAAATCGGCCCCGGCATCGCCGGCGGCAATAATCGCCGCACGCTGACGGATGAGGATGCGGAAGGCCGCCGCCTGTTCCAGCGCTGGTGCGAGGCGGCGGGCCTGACGATGGGCGTCGACCGCATGGGAACCATGTTCGCCACGCGCCCCGGTGAGGACCCGGAGGCTTTGCCGGTCTATATCGGCAGCCATCTCGACACCCAGCCGACCGGCGGCAAGTTCGACGGCGTGCTCGGCGTGCTGGCCGGGCTGGAAGTGGTGCGCAGCCTGAACGATCTGAACATCAAGACCAAACACCCGATCGTCGTCACCAACTGGTCCAATGAGGAAGGCGCGCGCTTCGCGCCCGCCATGCTGGCCTCCGGCGTCTTTGCCGGCATTCACGATCTCGATTACGCCTATAGCCGCACCGATACCGACGGCAAGACCTATGGCAACGAACTGAAACGCATCGGCTGGCTGGGCGAAGAAGAGGTGGGCGCACGCAGGATGCACGCCTATTTCGAATATCATATTGAACAGGGGCCTATCCTCGAAGCGGAAGGCAAACAGATCGGTGTCGTCACCCATGGTCAGGGCCTGTGGTGGCTGGAAGTGACACTGACCGGCAAGGAGGCGCATACCGGCTCGACGCCGATGGCGATGCGCGTCAATGCCGGCCTAGCTGCCGCCCGCATCCTCGAAAAGGTGCAGGAAGTGGCGATGGCCCACCAGCCGGGTGCAGTGGCGGGCGTCGGCCAGATGATCTTCACGCCCAATTCCCGCAACGTGCTGCCCGGCAAGGTAGTCTTCACCATCGACCTCAGAACCCCCTCACAGGCGAAACTCGACAGCATGCGCGCCATCTTCGAACGCGAGGTGCCCGCAATCGCCGAAGAACTCGGCGTCGGCTGCTCGATCGAAGCCATCGGCCATTTCGATCCCGTCACTTTCGACGCCGTTCTGGTCGGCCGCGTGCGCGCCGCCGCCGAAAGACTGGGCTACAGCCACATGGATATCATCTCCGGCGCCGGCCACGATGCCTGCTGGACGGCGAGGGTCGCCCCCTCCACCATGATCTTCTGCCCCTGCGTGGACGGGCTTTCCCACAATGAGGCCGAGGAAATTTCGCCGGAATGGGCAGCAGCCGGCTGCGATGTGCTGCTGCATGCGGTGCTGGAGACTGCGGAGATCGTACAATGACCGCCACCATCATCAAGAACGGCATCATCGTCACCGCCGACCTCACCTACAAGGCCGATGTGAAGATCGAAGGCGGCAGGATCACCGAGATCGGGCCCGATCTGACCGGCGGCACGGTGCTCGATGCCACGGGATGTTACGTCATGCCCGGCGGCATCGATCCGCATGTGCACCTGGAAATGCCCTTCATGGGCACCTATTCCGCCGATGACTTCGAGAGCGGCACGCGGGCGGCCCTTGCCGGTGGCACAACCATGGTGGTGGATTTCTGCCTGCCGGAGCCGGGCCAGTCGCTTCTGGACGCGCTGGCGCGATGGGACAACAAGGCGACCCGCGCCAATTGCGATTATTCCTTCCACATGGCCGTCACCTGGTGGGGCGAACAGGTCTTCGACGAAATGAAGACGGTGGTCCGGGAAAAGGGCATAAACTCCTTCAAACACTTCATGGCCTACAAAGGCGCGCTGATGGTGAATGACGACGAGATGTTCGCCTCCTTCTCGCGCTGCGCCGAGCTTGGCGCCATTCCTTTCGTGCATGCGGAGAACGGCGATATCGTCGCACAGATGCAGGAAAAGCTGATGGCGGAAGGCAATGTCGGACCGGAGGCGCATGCCTATTCCCGCCCGCCCTCGGTGGAGGGCGAGGCCACCAACCGCGCCATCATCATTGCCGATATGGCCGGTGCGCCGCTTTATGTCGTCCACACCTCCTGCGAGCAGGCGCATGAAGCGATCCGCCGCGCCCGCCAGAACGGCATGCGGGTCTATGGCGAACCGCTGATTCAGCATCTGATCCTCGATGAAAGCGAATATGCCAACCCCGACTGGGATCACGCCGCCCGCCGCGTGATGTCGCCGCCCTTCCGCAACCGGCAGCATCAGGACAGCCTCTGGGCGGGTCTTGCTTCCGGTTCGCTGCAATGCGTGGCGACCGACCATTGCGCCTTCACCACCGAGCAGAAACGCTTCGGCCTCGGCGATTTCCGCAAGATACCGAACGGCACCGGCGGGCTGGAAGATCGCATGCCGCTGCTCTGGACCCATGGCGTAACCACCGGCCGCCTGACCATGAACGAATTCGTCGCCGTCACCTCCACCAACATCGCCAAGATCCTCAACATCTATCCGAAAAAGGGCGCGATCCTCGTCGGCAGCGATGCGGATATCGTCGTCTGGGATCCGCAGCTGGAAAAGACCATCAGCGCGGCAAGCCAGCAATCGGCCATCGATTACAACGTATTCGAAGGGCGGAAGGTCAAAGGCCTGCCGCGCTACACCCTGTCGCGCGGCCTCGTCAGCATCGAGGAGGCCACCATCGAAACGCAGCCGGGCCACGGCCAGTTCATTGCCCGCGACGCTTATCCAGCCGTCAGCCGGGCGCTTTCCACCTGGAAGGAACTCGTTTCGCCGCGCAAGGTGGAACGCAGCGGCATTCCGGCATCGGGTGTATGACCGTGAGCGCTGAGCCGAAACGCGAAATCGTCATCGCCGCAGCCGTTCTGCTCAACGAGCGGCGGCAGATGCTTGTCGTGCGCAAGCGCGGCACCACGCAGTTCATGCAGCCGGGCGGCAAGATCGATCCTGGCGAAACGCCGGAACAGGCGCTTCACCGCGAACTTGCCGAGGAAATCGGCCTGACGCTTCCCGAAAATGCCGTGCGTTACGAGGGCGTCTTTCGCGAGGAAGCCGCCAATGAAACCGGTGCCGATGTCGTCGCCCATGCCTTCATCGCAAGGCTTTATGCCGATGTCACACCGCAGGCGGAGATAGAGGAAGTGCGCTGGCTCGATCTCGACCGCCACCCCGGCGTGATGATCGCCAGGCTTACGGAAACCCAAATGCTGCCGCTGGCGCGCGCGGTGCTCACGGAAAGCGACAAACAGCCAAGATGAACCAGGCCTCTCCCTATTCCGTCGTTTCCGCCAGAAAACTGGGCCTCACCTTCGAAACGGGGGATGGCCCGGTCCATGCATTGTCCGATGTCGATCTGGATGTGGGAAAGGGCGATTTCGTCTCCTTCATCGGCCCTTCCGGCTGCGGCAAGACCACTTTCCTGCGGGTCATCGCCGATCTTGAAAAACACACATCCGGCGAGATCACCGTCAACGGCACCACACCGGAAAACGCCCGCAAAGACCGCTCCTATGGCTATGTCTTTCAGGCCGCCGCGCTTTATCCATGGCGCAGCATCGAAAAGAACATCGCCCTTCCGCTTGAAATCATGGGCTATGGCAAGGCGGAACAGCGCGAGCGCATCGACCGCACGCTCGATCTCGTCAACCTCAACGGTTTCGGCAAGAAATACCCCTGGCAGCTCTCGGGCGGCATGCAGCAGCGCGCCTCCATCGCCCGCGCGCTCGCCTTCGATGCCGACCTGCTGCTGATGGACGAGCCTTTCGGGGCGCTGGATGAGATCGTCCGCGATCACCTGAACGAACAGCTGCTGAAGCTGTGGGACAGGACCGGCAAGACCATCTGTTTCGTCACCCATTCCATCCCGGAAGCCGTCTATCTCTCGACCAAAATCGTCGTCATGTCGCCGCGGCCGGGCCGGGTTACGGATGTGATCACATCGACGCTGCCACGGGAAAGGCCGCTCGATATTCGCGAGACACCGGAATTTCTGGCGATTGCGCATCGGGTGCGTGAGGGGCTGAAGGCGGGGCATAGTTATGAGGGGTGAGGTCTTTTGCCAAGTTGACCCATATGGCGAGAGGTTGCCACGCGTTTCTTCTCCCCGCCGGGGAGAAGGTGGCGTAAAGCGCCGGATGAGGGGGCACCCTCTCCGCATATCGCTACCCTCGCCCCCTCATCCCGCTGCCGCGACCTTCTCCCCCTTGGGGAGAAGGCGGCAGGAGGCCCTACCACCGCTCCATTCGCAAGCGTTGAGATGGGCGAGACCCAACCGCGAGTCGATCTCCCCCCTTGAGGGGGAGATGTCCGGCAGGACAGAGGGGGGTAAGCCGCACCCACGGAGTAAGCGTAAATTCCACCCACAGAGGGCTCCCCAATGACCCTCCTCCGCCACCGCATCCTCCCCATCCTCACCGTCCTCCTCGCCATCCTCATCCTCTGGCACCTCGCCGTCATCTACCTCAACATGCCCTTTGCCCGCGACCAGGCCACCCGCGCCGGTCAAACGCCAAGCTTCTCCGAACTCCTGCCGCAAACCTTCGCGCAGGAACGTCCGGTCCTTCCCGCCCCGCACCAGATCGTCGCGGAACTCTGGGACACCACCGTCAACAAGGCCATCACCTCCAAGCGCAGCCTGATCTACCACGCCGGCGTCACGCTCTCCGCCACCCTGCTGGGTTTCGCCATCGGCGCTGTCCTCGGCATCCTGCTCGCCGTCGCGATCATTCATAACCGCGCCATGGACCGCTCCGTCATGCCGTGGATCATCGCCAGCCAGACCATCCCGATCCTCGCCATCGCGCCGATGATCATCGTCGTCCTGAATTCCATCGGCATTTCCGGGCTGTTGCCCAAGGCGCTGATTTCCACATATCTCTCCTTCTTCCCCATCGTCGTCGGCATGGTGAAGGGCCTCAGAAGCCCGGAAACCCTCCAGCTCGACCTGATGCACACCTATAATGCCTCACCGGCGCAGATCTTCTGGAAGCTGCGCTGGCCCTCGGCGCTGCCCTATCTCTTCACCTCGCTGAAGATCGCCATCGCCATTGCGCTGGTCGGCGCCATCGTCGGCGAATTGCCGACAGGGGCTGTCGCCGGGCTCGGCGCGCGCCTGCTTTCCGGCTCCTATTACGGCCAGACGGTGCAGATATGGGCGGCCCTGTTCATGGCCGCCGGCGTCGCGGCCCTGCTGGTGTCGATCATCGGCATCGCCCACGCAGCCGTCCTCAAGAGAATGGGAGCCCGGCCATGACGAATCCCTTCTGGTTTTCTGGCGCGATCCTGTTCTGGCTTGCCGCCTGGGCCTTCAACGAATGGCTGGTGCGCCACAGCTTCTCGTCACCGGCGGCAAAGCGCATGAGCCGCATGGCAGTGCCACTCCTCTTCGGGCTGGCCATTCTCGCCTTGTGGGAAGGCGTGGTGCGCGGTTTTGCCGTGCCGCCAATCCTCTTGCCGGCACCGAGCGCCATTCTTGCCCGCCTTCTCACATCCCTGCCGATCCTCTGGGCCGATTTCCGCCAGACCTTCCTCAAATCGGTGCTGACAGGTTATGTGCTCGGCTGCGGTCTTGGCTTCATCGTCGCCATCCTCATCGACCGGTCTCCCTTCCTCCAGCGTGGGCTGCTGCCCATCGGCAATTTCGTCTCCGCTCTGCCTGTTGTCGGCATCGCGCCGATCATGGTCATGTGGTTCGGTTTCGACTGGCAGTCGAAAGTGGCTGTCGTCGTCATCATGACGTTTTTCCCCATGCTGGTGAACACGGTTCAGGGGCTTGCCGCTTCCAGCCACATGGAACGCGACCTGATGCGCACCTATGCCGCCGGCTGGGGACAGACGTTGATAAAACTGCGCCTGCCCGCCGCCTGGCCTTTCATCTTCAACGCGCTGAAGATCAATTCCACGCTGGCGCTGATCGGCGCCATCGTCGCGGAATTTTTCGGCACGCCGATCGTCGGCATGGGTTTCCGCATCTCGGCGGAAATGGGCCGCAGCAATGTCGATATGGTCTGGGCCGAAATCGCGGTCGCCGCGCTTGCAGGCTCTGGCTTTTACGGTCTGGTGGCGCTCGCGGAGCGTGCCGTCACCTTCTGGCATCCGTCCGTCCGTGGGGGACGAACGTAAATAACGAAAAAGGGAACAGCGATGAAAATGAAACTTGCATCCATGCTTCTTGCCGGCGCGTCACTTCTGACGGCGGTGAGCGCCGAGGCCGCCGACAAGATCACCCTGCAGCTGAAATGGGTCACCCAGGCGCAATTCGCCGGTTATTACGTCGCCAAGGACAAGGGCTTTTATGAAGCCGAAGGCCTCGATGTCGATATCAAGCCCGGCGGCCCTGATATTGCGCCGGCGCAGGTTCTGGCCGGCGGCGGCGCGGATGTCATCGTCGACTGGATGCCCTCGGCACTTGCCACCCGCGAAAAGGGTGTTCCGCTCGTCAACATCGCCCAGCCGTTCAAATCGTCAGGCATGATGCTGACCTGCCTGAAAGAAACCGGCATCACCAAGCCGGAAGATTTCAAGGGCAAGACGCTCGGCGTCTGGTTCTTCGGCAACGAATACCCGTTCCTGTCGTGGATGGCGCACCTGAAAATCCCGACCACCGGCAGTGCGGATGGCGTCACGGTTTTGAAGCAGGGCTTCAACGTCGATCCGCTGCTGCAAAAGCAGGCCGCCTGCATTTCCACCATGACCTATAATGAATATTGGCAGGTCATCGATGCCGGCATCAAGCCGGAGGAACTCGTCACCTTCAAATACGAGGCGGAAGGCGTGGCAACGCTGGAGGACGGGCTTTACGTTCTCGAAGACAAGCTCAAGGACGCCAAATTCAAGGAAGACATGGTCAAATTTGTCCGCGCTTCCATGAAGGGCTGGAAATGGGCGGAAGAAAACCCAGACGATGCCGCCGATATCGTTCTTGAAAACGATGCTTCGGGCGCTCAGACCGAAAAGCACCAGAAGCGCATGATGGGCGAGGTCGCCAAGCTGACGGCCGGCTCGAAGGGCGCGCTGGACAAGGCGGATTACGAGCGCACCGTCAAGACGCTGCTCGGCGGCGGCTCCGATCCTGTCATCACCAAGGAGCCGACAGGCGCCTACACCACCGAAATCACCGATGCGGCGCTGAAGTAGTCGAATTTACCCTGGATGCATGGAACGCGCGGCACCGTCCGCGCGTTTTTTTCACTAGTAACCCTTTTGATGAATTACAATATCCCGACCTATACAAAAATGTATATCAACCATCGCGGCTATGCGGATTGATTTGTACGACAACAAGAATTACAGTCCCGCCCACAAGACTGCCAAATTTGATCTTGTAAAGAAAGCACTCGGCAAAGGTGCTTGAGATTCGCGTTGAGGGGCGTTTGAATCGGGAGGATCGAAAAGGAAGTATTGTGATCCCTTGTTTCACATTCGCTATCGCATGACCTTCTAATATATGCCGCAAGGCTGCAGGACATGCGATCGAATATTGCGCGAGCCAAGACACATGCAGCATAAAGTCACGTTTAACCGCTTTGTATTCCTTCTTCTTTCCGCAACGGCGCTCCCCCTTTCCGCAGCAGCCGAGGGAGAGGCGCAGGCACCGGTCAAACAGCAGAACCTGCCTTCCATCGTCGTCGCACATGCCGCAAAACGCGATCTCGTGGACCGTATCATCGCGACAGGCACGATCCGCCCCGTGGACGAAATCTACGTCCAGCCGCTGGTCGATGGCCTGTCGATCGACACGCTGAACGTTGATATCGGCGACAGGGTGGAAGCGAATGCGGTTCTGGCCGTGCTTTCTTCCGACAGCCTCATCCTGCAGAAAAGCCAGCTGGAAGCCAACAAGGCAAAGGCAGAAGCTGCCGTCGCCCAGGCCAAGGCGCAGGTGCTGGAAGCCGAAGCGAGCGCGAGCGACGCGAACCGCCAGCGCGACCGCGCCGCAAAGCTCGGCCAGAGCGGCTCCGGTTCGGTTTCGCAGGTGGAACAGACCCAGGCACAGGCCGAAGTGGCCGCCGCCAAGCTCAACGCCGCCCGCCAGGCCGTCTCCGCCGGCGAGGCCGACATCAAGGTGGTTGACGCCCAGATCGCCGACATTGATCTGAAGCTGACGCGCACCGGTGTAAAAACCCCAGTCACCGGTATCGTCTCGGCCAAGAACGCCAAGGTCGGCGCGATTGCCAGCGGCGCCGGAAACCCGCTTTTCACCGTCATCAAGGACGGCGCGATCGAACTCGTCGCCGATCTGTCCGAGACCGATATCCAGAAGGTGAAGGTCGGCCAGAAAGCTTATTTGACGGTTGCCGGCGGAGCTGAGAAAATAGAGGGCAAGGTGCGCCTCGTTTCGCCCACCGTCGATCCGACGACGCGCCTCGGTTCCGTGCATGTCGTTCTGCCCGAAAACAGCCCGGCGCGCTCGGGCATGTATGCCAGCGCGGCGATCATCGTCGAGGAGACGAATGCGCTCGCTTTGCCGCTGTCGGCCGTCACCTCCGGGCGCGAAGGCTCGACCACCCGCAAGGTGGAAGGCGATATCGTCAAGCAGGTGAAGATCGAGACCGGCATTGAAGACGGCGGTTTTATCGAGATTGTCAGCGGTCTTGCCGCTGGAGACAAGGTTGTCGAGAAAGCTGGAGCATTCGTGCGTGATGGTGACCGGATAAGACCGGTGGAAGCCCCTGCGGCTGTGTCCAACTGACTGAGGGAATGAAATGAACTTCTCCGCATGGTCAATCCGTAACCCGATTGCGCCGCTGCTTGGCTTCGCGCTTTTGATGATCCTCGGCATGCAGGCGTTCAACACCCTGCCGATCACCCGTTTTCCGAACATCGACGTTCCCGTCGTGGCCGTCACCGTGACCCAGAGCGGCGCTTCGCCCTCCGAGCTGGAAATGCAGGTGACGAAGGAGATCGAGGATGCCGTCGCCGCCATCAGCGGCGTCGACGAAATCCAGTCCACCGTGGTCGACGGCCAGTCGACGACGACAGTTGTCTTCCGCATCGAAAAGCCGACGGAAGAAGCGGTTCAGGACACCAAGGACGCCATCGACAAGATCCGCAGCGATCTGCCTTCCGATATCGAAGTGCCCGTCGTCAGCAAGATCGACGTCGAGGGACAGGCAATCCAGACCTTTGCCGTCTCCTCACCGAACATGACGCTGGAAGAACTGTCCTGGTTCGTGGATGACACGATCAAGCGCTCGCTGCAGGGCCAGTCCGGCATCGGCAAGGTCGACCGTTACGGCGGCGCCGACCGCGAGGTGCGCGTTTCGCTGAGCCCCGAAAAGCTCGACGCCTATGGCATCACCGCAACCGAGGTGAACAGCCAGCTGCGCGGCACCAATATCGACCTCGGCTCCGGCCGCGGCCAGGTTGGCGGCAACGAGCAGACCATCCGCACGCTCGGCGACACACGCGATGTGAGCCAGCTTGCCAACACCACGATTGCGCTTTCCAACGGCCGTTTCGTCAAGCTTTCCGAGCTCGGCACGGTCACAGACACCTATGAGGAGCAGAAGTCCTTCTCGCGGTTCAACGGCAACCCCGCCGTCACCTTCGCGGTGTTCCGCTCCAAGGGCGCCAGCGAGGTCTCGGTCGCCGAAACCGTGGCGGCAAGCCTCGATCAGGTGCGCAAGAACCATCCTGATGTCTCGATCGAAATGGTCGATGACGCCGTCTATTTCACCTATGGCAACTACAAGGCGGCGCTCGACACTTTGATCGAAGGCGCGATCCTCGCCGTCATCGTGGTCCTGCTCTTCCTCCGCAACTGGCGCGCAACCCTGATTGCCGCCGTGGCGCTGCCGCTCTCCGCGATCCCGACCTTCTGGATCATGGATATCATGGGCTTCTCGCTCAACCTCGTCAGCTTCCTCGCGCTCACGCTCGCCACGGGTATTCTCGTGGACGACGCCATCGTGGAAATCGAGAACATTGCCCGCCACATCAAGATGGGCAAGACGCCCTATCGCGCGGCACTGGAAGCGGCGGACGAAATCGGCCTCGCCGTCATCGCCACCAGCTTCACCATCATTGCCGTCTTCGTGCCTGTCTCGTTCATGCCCGGCATTCCGGGCCAGTACTTCATCCAGTTCGGCCTGACGGTCGCCTTCTCGGTGTTCTTTTCGCTCGCGGTCGCCCGTCTCATCACGCCGCTGATGGCGGCCTATCTGATGCGCGCCGAAGACGCGATGGACGATCACCACGACAATGACAGCCGGCTGATGAAGGCCTATACGCGCATGGTGACCGCCACCACCCGCAAGTGGTGGGCGCGGTATCTGACGCTGCTCGGCGCGATCGCGTTTCTCGTCGCCTCCGTCATGCTGTTGAGCCAGGTACCCGGCAGCTTCCTGCCGCCGGACGACGCCTCACGCGTAACGCTTTCGGTGGAACTGCCGCCCAATGCGACGCTTGACGAGACAGACCGGACGACGACGCAGATCTATCACGCGCTGCGGGACATCAACGGCGTGGAAAGCGTCTTCATCCTTGGCGGCGCGTCGCCCAAGGGGGACCTGGAGCTTCGCCGCGCCACCGTTAACGTCATTCTGCAGCATATCGACCATTCGCTGCTCAAGCTGGTGGTCAACAAGGGGCTCGGCTCCATTCCGCTCATCGGCCAATATCTGCCGAAGGTGGAGGAAAAGGGCCGCGTACGTCCGCAATGGGATGTGGAACGGGATATTTTCGCGCAGGTTCGCGGCATTCCGGATGTCCGCATCATCAAGCTGAACGACCGTGCGGAACGCGAACTCTCCTTCAACTTCCTCTCCACCAATGAGAAGGACCTGAACGACGCCGTCGGCATTCTCGAAAGCCGCCTGCGCGCCTCGCCCATCCTTGCCAATGTCAGCTCGGAAGGTGCATTGCCCCGCCCCGAACTGCAGATCCGCCCGCGCAAGGACGAAATCGCCCGCCTCGGCATCACGCCGCAGCAGATTTCGCAGACGGTGCGTGTCGCCACCATCGGTGATATCGACGCCCAGCTGACGAAGATTTCGCTTGATGACCGGCAGATCCCGATCCGCGTGCAGGCCTCGCTCGATACACGTCGTGATCTCGCCACCATCCGCGCGCTGAAGATCAAGACCGCCTCCGGGTCG
Source organism: Agrobacterium tumefaciens str. B6 (assembly GCF_001541315.1). GTDB lineage: Bacteria > Pseudomonadota > Alphaproteobacteria > Rhizobiales > Rhizobiaceae > Agrobacterium > Agrobacterium radiobacter. The sequence goes on from NZ_LMVK01000034.1 coordinate 357,854, forward strand.
CTGGTGCCGCTCTATAGCGTTGCCGATATCGACTATTCGGAAGGTCCAAGCTCGATCAAGCGCAACGACCGCAACCGCGTGGTCTCCATCGGCTCCGACGTCCCGTTTGGCACGGCGCTCGATACCTCGACGGCTGAGTTCAAGCGCATCGTCTCGGAAACCGACCTGCCGGCAAGTGTTCGCCTTGCCGAAAGCGGCGACGCCAAGGTGCAGGGCGAAATGCAGCAGGGCTTCGTGAACGCCATGCTGCTTGGCCTGATGCTGGTGCTGGTCGTGCTCATCCTGCTGTTCAAGGATGTCATCCAGCCCTTCACCATCCTGTTCTCGCTGCCGCTTGCCATCGGCGGCGTGGCCGTCGCACTCATCATCACGCAGAACGCGCTCTCCATGCCCGTTCTCATCGGCATCCTGATGCTGATGGGCATCGTGACGAAGAACGCCATCCTGCTGGTGGATTTCGCCATCGAAATGCGCCGACACGGCATGGAACGGGTGCATGCCATGGTGGAGGCCGGCCGCAAGCGCGCCCGCCCGATCATCATGACCTCCATCGCCATGTCCGCGGGCATGTTGCCCTCGGCGCTCGGCGTCGGCGAAGGCGGTTCGTTCCGCGCGCCGATGGCGATTGCGGTGATCGGCGGCATCATCGTTTCGACGGTGCTGTCCCTGATCGTGGTCCCGGCCTTCTTCCTGATCATGGACGACCTGTCGCGCCTGCTCGCCCACCTCTTCGGCCGCTTCGTCGGCAAGAAGGAAGAGGAGGAAGAAGCGCTCTCCAACGAGAAACTCTCGGAGATCGCCCGCGAAAACAGCCTGGCTCTCTCCTCGCTGGAGGCACGGGTGGCCGGCATGGAAAAGGGCAGCGGCGACAAGGCCGGTGACAAGGGCAGCAATATATTGCGGTTGCCGCCGCTTGCTGCGGAGTGAAGTTTGCAGCGTAACGATTGAGACGCCGGGCCATGTGCCCGGCGTTTCTTTTTGGGTGGACGTTTAAGGACAAAGCGCCGCCTCTTGTTTCTTCTCGCCGAGGGGGAGAAGGTGGCCCGAAGGGTCGGATGAGTGGGCAAGCTCTCCGGACATCGCTACCCTTGCCCCCTCATCCCGCTGCCGCGGACTTCTCCCGGCGGGGAGAAGAAATATGTGGCACTCGCCCGCTCCATATTCCTCCTCACATTCTTGAGCAGGAATGGTCTCGCAGCATTCCCGCTGTCCCAAATGACAACTCAAATCCTGTTTGATCGAAATCAATTCGCTTTCCAGGTGAACTGCTAATCTCCCTCGCATCGGGAATTGCCGGTCGAGGGATAATGCGATGAGTTCTGTGCAGATAGGCGTGAGGGAGAAGGAACTTCCCCGGTTTCGTATCGCTTCGGACAGCCCGGCAAAAGGTTTGAGCGGGAGCCGAATGGACGTGAACAAGACCGTGAAGCTGAGCAACAGGGACAGGAACATTCTGCTGCGCGCGCCCTTGATCGGGATAGCGGATGATGCAGCGGCGCTGAAGCTGATGGAAGCGGCGACCATCACCAATGTGAATGCCCGCCATGTGCTCTTCAAGGAAGGCGAAGCCGCGCAGCATTTCTACTGCGTGCTGTCGGGTTACATCAGGCTTTACCGGCTGGACAGGCACGGGCGCGAGGCGGATGTGCGCGTCAGCGGCCCCGGCGATACCTTCAACGAATGCCTGATTTTCGGCAGCGATACCTATCGTTACAGCGCGCAGGCGGCGGAAAGCTGCACCGTGGCGCGGTTCGAACTCACAAGAATCCGCAGCCTGATCGATCAGGAACCGGCAATCGCCAAGGCCGTCATGCGCTGCCTGTCCAACAGCCTGCTGGCCACCATGGACTGCATCGCCAATGACCGGTTGCAGACAGCGCCGCAGCGTGTCGCCCATTACCTCATCAATCAGGGACCGCGCGACGCCACATCCTTTTCGCTGCGGCTGCCGTTCCAGAAAAGCCTGCTTGCCGGCAAGCTTGGCCTTGCACCGGAAGCGCTCTCACGCGCCTTCTCGGCACTGAAAAAAGCTGGCGTCACCGTGCGCGGCCGCATCGTGCAGGTCAATGATGTTGCGGCGCTGAAGCAGATCTGAAGACACCGGGAGAGGACGAAGGGCGGGATGCCTTAGGGTATTCCGCCCTTCTGCATGTCCGAAATCGAAAAATCAGTCCGGCTGAGACACAAAGCGGAAGCTGTCACCCTGCCGCTCGACACGGAAAAATCCGCCGAGATGACCGCCGGAAACCAGCCAGCCGTGATCGGCGGCCTCGGCCAGCGCCTCAAGGCGTGTTTGGTAAGCAAGCGCAGAATCGATATCGTAGACGAAACCGACACCGGGATCCTTCACCTGCAAGTCGCTCACATGCAGAACATCGCCCCATAATAACATCCGCTCATCACCATTGCCGATCAGGTAACCGGTATGTCCCGGTGTATGGCCGGGCATGGCGATGGCTTCCACGTCCTCGGCAATCCTGCCTGTCGGGATCGGCCGCAACATCGGGCCACAAATGTCGAGCAGCCGCGCGGCAAGATCGAAACCGCCCTGCCGGGCCGGCGGCAGGGTCTTGCGCGCCTCCGCACTGCTGAAAAATCCGAGATCGGCCTCGGGCACCCAGATATCGGCATTGGGAAAATAAGGCCGGTCGCCATCGATGAGGCCAAGCGCATGATCGCCATGAATATGGGTGAGGATGACACGCCCTACATCGGCCGGCTGAATACCGGCGGCTACCATCGCCGCGCGGGCATAGCCATAAGCAGCACCCCAGGCGGTGCCGCAACCGGCATCGATCAGCCAGATGCCGTCAGGCCCGGACAATGCGAAACAGTTGACGTCCATATCCACCGTTTCGCCCTGATGGCCGGCAAGGGCAGCGGCCAGCGCTTCGGCACCCTGACGGTGGATGAGATGGCCGACGGGCGCCTTGTAGACACCGTCGACAAAACGGGAAACCTCGTAAGCGCCGAACCGGCGGGACATTGCCATATTTCAGAGACCGCCCTGCTCTTTCAGGAAACCGACGATGCGCTCCACGCCATCGCCGCGTTTCATATCGGTGAAGACGAAGGGCATGGCGTTGCGCATGCGGGTCGCATCGCTGTCCATGACGGTCAGATCGGCCCCGACATAGGGCGCTAGGTCCTTCTTGTTGATGACCAGCAGGTCCGAGCGGGTGATGCCCGGCCCGCCCTTGCGCGGAATTTCCTCGCCCTGACAGACGGAGATGACATAGATGGTGATATCGGCAAGGTCGGGCGAAAAGGTCGCGGCGAGATTGTCGCCGCCGGATTCGATGAAGACCACATCAAGATCGGGAAAGCGCGCATTAAGCCCGGCAATCGCCTGCAGATTGATCGTCGCATCCTCGCGGATGGCCGTATGCGGGCAACCGCCCGTTTCAACGCCGACGATACGCTCGGAAGGCAGCGCCTGCATGCGCACCAGCGCCTCCGCATCTTCCTTGGTATAGATATCGTTGGTGACGACGGCGACGGAATAATCGGCGCTCATCGCCTTGCAGAGCTTTTCCGTCAGCGCCGTCTTGCCCGAACCGACTGGCCCGCCAATACCGACGCGCAGCGGGCCATTGCCCGATTTCATGACCGATTTCACCGCTCTGTTCCCTTCGATATGCTTTGGTATTGTTTCACAATAGTCCGCCAGCCGGACGCTTCAAGATATGCAAGGATCGTGCCGCTTGTTTCTTCTCCCCGCCGGGGAGAAGAAACTCGTGGCGCCCGCTCGCTCTTCAGGACCGGAAAAGCCGGGTGCCCTGCGTTTCATGCCGCATGGCCGCCGTGTCAGCGATGATCGTCGCACTGCCGAGATCGTCGAGCGTGGACTGCATCGCCCGCGCCGCCATCTCCGCGATGATCGCTTCACTTGCGGCCAGAATGGCGACACCATCCTTCTGTCCCGCGACCCCGAGGCGGATGCCCGCCGACACGATCTGCGAGACGCCGGCATGCAAAAAGGCGGCAATCGTGTCCCTGAGCGGCACCGCATGACCGGCGGCGACTGCCCCGACAGCGATGGGATAGGGAACGTCTTTGGGCAATACGTCCAGAACCGCATGCGGCCAGGCGCCGGCGGCGGCAACGAAGGCATCGCCCAGAAGCACCGTCTCGCGGTATCGCTCCGCCGAACCGGCCAGCGCCCGCGCCAGATCGGCCGTTTCGCTCAAGACGGCGGCGTCCTCGGCATTGCGCCAGGCATGTGCCAGAAACACCGCATCGTTCCACAGGCTGCCGCAGCGCAGAAGCGTTTCGAGCCAGTCGCGCAGAGCCGCCGCATCCCCGACGCGCCGATCCTCCACCGCCTTTTCAAGTCCACCGGAATAGGAAAAACCGCCAACCGGAAAGGCAGGCGACATCCAGGCCATGAGCCGCAGCAGCGCGGCAACGCCGCGATCTTCGCTCACGGCTCAGCCGTGATCGTGATGGTGGTGGCCGTGGGAATGACCGCCATGGGCATGATAAGCACCGCGCGCCGGCTGGAAAGGCTCTTCGACATCACGCACGGTGGCGCCAAGACCTTCCAGCATGGCGCGGATGACGTGGTCACGCAGGATGAGAATACGCTCCTCCTCGATCTGCGCGGAAAGATGCCGGTTGCCCAGATGCCAGGCAAGCTCGATCAGGTGAAGCCGATCCTTCGCCTTGATTTCGAAGAGCTTTTCGTCTGCCGCGCGGACCTCGATCAGGTCGCCGTTTTCCACCACGAGAAGATCGCCATGGGCAAACAGCACGGCTTCCTTCAGGTCCAGCATCACCATCTCGTCATTCTGCAGATGCAGCAGCTTGCGGCGAAGATGCCGCTGGTCATGCGCCAGAGTGACATAACCGGAAGGTTCGTCGGCAGGGGTTCCGGCCGGATGATAGGAGGTGACGCGCAGCATGGGATGATCCGTTTCAGAAACAGTCTTGGGGTTACGATTTTTGACGGATAGACGGGGGGATTTCAAGGCACGATTTCGGGACACATGGCCGCCAGAACGACAAAGCCCGGCATTGCTGCCGGGCCAAGCGTAAACCTTTCTCCGCCTTCGACGTCATCCTCGGGCTTGACCCGAGGATCCACGCCTCGGGCGCTTATGGATCCTCGCCTCAACGGCGAGGATGACGGAGGAGAGATTTTCGCCTCCTGCCGATAGCCCGAAGACACGACATCGCTGCCGGGCCTGCGCAAACCCACAATCAGGCCGCAGCGCGGCTCTTGAGGTTTTCCAGAATGTTCTGCGGCGCGGAAACGCCATAGGGGTCGGATTCGCAATTGTCCTGATAGCCCTCTTCCTCGAACCACTGCTCGACGACGCCATCATTGACGACGGCGGCGTAACGCCAGGAGCGCATGCCGAAACCGAGATTGTCCTTGGCGACAAGCATGCCCATCTTGCGGGTGAACTCGCCCGAACCGTCAGGAATGACCTTGACGTTTTCGAGGTTCTGGCCCTTTGCCCAGGCATTCATGACGAAGGCGTCGTTGACCGACAGGCAATAGATTTCATCAACGCCGAGCGCGCGGAATTCCGGCGCCAGCTTTTCGAAATCGGGGAGCTGGTAGGTCGAGCATGTCGGCGTGAAAGCGCCGGGCAGCGAAAACAGAACGACCTTCTTGCCCTTGAAATAATCGTCGGAGGTCATGTCCTGCCAACGGAAGGGGTTCGGGCCACCAACGGCCTCATCACGAACGCGCGTGCGGAAGGTAACGGCGGGCACTTTTTTGCCGAGCATGTCTTGTCTCCTGTTCTGGCGTTTTACAGGGATCACTTGGGATCGATCCCTGCATAATTCTTTTGCCGTTTCCATAACGCAAGACGCGCTGCGGTGCAGCATAAAAATAGGCTTTGTCAGAGGAAAACCACGGCTTGCGAGGATCAATCATGCAGCGCCACCGACCAGCGCAGAAACGGCGGCAATGGTGTCCACCAGCCGGTGCGAATGCCGGCCTCACGCAACATGGCAGCCGACCATGTATTGCAGCCGACAAGGGCGTTGAACCGGCCATTCGCCTCGAAAAACGCATCCGTCAGGCCATAAGCGACGCCCGGTATCAGCCGCACCTTGCCATTGTCGCGCGAAAAGCTGGCACGAATGGCCGCCACGAGGCGCTGATACCCGGCTTCGGAAATGCGAAGGCGCTTTACCCCGGCAAGATCGGCGGGAAAACCTCCCGTCACATCCACATGCATCACCGACTGGTCAAGCGTCAGCGAGCGCAAGACCGGCATGGGCTTCAGATCGGCCCAGGTGGGTGTCTCGGTATAAAATGACCGGCCGCCCCAGCCGAACACCAGATAAGCGGCCGCCGGGTGGTTGACGGCAATGCCGTCCTCCTGCAATTCGGAAAAGACCCGCCGCAGATCGTCATCGATCGGCAACGCAATATCGGTGTGGATCGGGTTGGATAACAGCAGGATTTCGCGGTCTTTCACGCCCCCGTTCACCTCATCGGCGAAAAACGGGCGCGGCAGGACAGTGCCGAGCAGAAGGAGCAGGAGGAGCAGCAGCGTGCCGCCGCCGATCCACCTTGTGATAAATCTCACCATGAAATGCCGTTAAAACAGGAAATAACGCTGCGCCATCGGCAGCACCGTGGCCGGCTCGCAGGTCAAAAGCTCGCCATCCGCCCTCACCTCATAGGTTTCCGGATCGACCTCGATATGCGGCGTCAGCGAATTATGGATCATCGACGCCTTGGAAATGCCGCCGCGTACATTCTTCACCGGCAGCAGCTTTTTCGCCACGCCGAGGCGTTGGGCAAGGCCGGCATCCAGCGACGCCTGCGAAACGAATGTGACCGAGGAATTGGTGCGCAGCTTGCCATAGGCGGCAAACATCGGCCGGTAATGCATCGGCTGCGGCGTGGGAATGGAGGCATTGGGATCGCCCATCGGGGCTGCGGCAATCGAACCGCCGAGCAGCACCATCTCCGGCTTCACGCCGAAAAAGGCCGGGTTCCACAACACCAGATCGGCGCGCTTGCCGACTTCGATCGAGCCGATCTCATGGCTGACGCCCTGGGCGATGGCCGGGTTGATGGTATATTTGGCGATGTAACGGCGGACGCGGAAATTGTCGTTTTCGCCGGTCTCTTCCTTCAGGCGGCCGCGCTGGCGCTTCATCTTGTCGGCTGTCTGCCAGGTACGGATCGCCACCTCGCCGACACGGCCCATGGCCTGACTGTCGGACGAAATGATCGAAAACGCGCCGAGATCGTGGAGAATATCCTCCGCCGCAATGGTTTCCTTGCGGATGCGGCTTTCGGCAAAGGCAATGTCTTCAGGGATGGACGGCGACAGGTGGTGGCACACCATCAGCATGTCGAGATGTTCGGCCAGCGTATTGACGGTATAGGGCCGCGTCGGATTGGTGGAGGACGGAATGACGTTCGGGTTGCCGCAGACCTTGATGATATCAGGCGCATGGCCGCCGCCCGCACCTTCGGTGTGGAAGGCATGGATAGTGCGACCTCTGATGGCGGCGACAGTGTCCTCCACGAAACCGCTTTCGTTCAGCGTATCGGTGTGGATCATCACCTGCACGTCGTATTCATCGGCCACCGTCAGGCAATTGTCGATGGCGGCAGGCGTCGTGCCCCAGTCCTCATGCAATTTCAGCGAGGAAGCGCCGGCAAGGATCATCTCTTCCAGAGGCGCTGGCAGCGAGGCATTGCCCTTGCCGGCGAGCGCGAGATTCATCGGGAAAGCATCGAAGCTTTCGATCATGCGCTCGATATGCCATGCGCCGGTGCAGGTGGTGGCGAGCGTGCCGTGCGCGGGGCCGGAACCGCCACCGAGCATGCAGGTGACTCCGCTCATCAGTGCTTCTTCGATCTGCTGCGGGCAGATGAAGTGAATATGCGCATCCATGCCGCCGGCGGTCAGGATCTTGCCTTCACCGGCAATCGCCTCCGTCGAGGGGCCGACGATGATCGTCACGCCCGGCTGCGTATCGGGGTTGCCCGCCTTGCCGATGGCGTGAATGCGGCCGTTCTTCAGGCCCACATCCGCCTTGTAGATGCCGCTATGGTCGACGATCACCACATTGGTGATGACGGTATCGACCGCCCCTTCGGCCCGCGTCGCCTGACTCTGGCCCATGCCGTCGCGAATGACCTTGCCGCCGCCGAATTTCACTTCCTCGCCATAGGTGGTGTGGTCCTTCTCGATCTCGATGAAGAGTTCGGTGTCGGCAAGGCGCACCTTGTCGCCCACGGTCGGGCCAAACATGCCGGCATAGGCGGCGCGGGAAATCTTGTAAGGCATGGGCTCAGGCTCCTTCGGACGCGGAGAAAATCGATGTGGGAGAAATTCGTGTGAGCTGGCCCTCGCCCGCAAGGGCTTCTACCAGCTGTTGTTCGGCAGCAAATGGATGGCCGCTCCAGCCCTGATGGCCGAAACCGGCAATCGCCACTTCGTCACCATCGCCGCTCACGTTCTCAAGAACATGGGCAATGGTGACAAGGCCTGTGCTGGGGCAGACATAGGGCGCGGGCGCATAGGCTTCTAGCGCAACATCGAGCCTTTCATGCACGCCGCGCGGAATGACGATGTGGCTCTTGCCGGTCTCGCGGGCGATGGCGGCAAAGCCTTCGGTGTAATCGGCGCAGAAATCTGTCAGTTCCGGCCAGCGTGCGCGTATGTCCGGTTCCATTTCTGAAAATTTTGCGGGATCCCGCACGGACCAGATGGCAGCGGCCTGCCGCACACCGTCGCTCTCGCGCCATTCGGTGCCCTCGGTCATCTCGAGGCCCGGCCGCCCGGTGTTGCATACGGCCACCACATCGGTGCGCGTACCGCCCAGCCCCAGCGACCGGCAATCATTGAAGCGGATGACGATGTCGGAACGGTCGATGAAATCAGCCACGCCCGGCGGCAGTTCCCCGTTTCCGACGATCGTGATCCGCCGCCCCATGCGTTCAGAAACCTTCCGACAGCTGACGCAGTTCTTCCGCCCGCTTGCCGCTCATATCGGCGAGGCAGGAGGAAATCAGCATCGGTTCCATCGAGCCGCCACGCGCCTGAAAGCCTGAAAGCGCACAATTGGCGTCACGAAACGCCACCCAGGCGCGCTGGGCAGTCACCAGGGCGTCGGTCGCACCCTTGCCATCCGCCTCCGCGGTCTTGTCGCGCTCGGTGAGCAGCTTGCGCAGCTTCTGATATTCGCCGTTCAACTGCTTGTCGGCCTTTTCGTAATCCTTGCCGGCGCAGATGGTCATGTCCGCCTGCGTCTGCGGCGCCTTGCAGTCCGGCTCGCTCTGCGCTGCGGCCGGCGTGGAAAATCCGGCGGTCGCGCTGAGAAGCACGGCCGCCATGAAGACCTTGTTTCGGCTCATCTCCATCCCTCAGGCCGCCGCGCCGTCGAAAGCCTGCGGCTTCAGCGCCCGGGGATCAACACCATCAAGACAATTGGCGTTCACTGCCACCATCGGCGTTCCATCCGGCCCGTCGGCATAAGCAAAACTCTCGATGCCGCAGGTGGAGCAGAAAAGATGATGGATCTTGTGTTTGTTGAAGAGATATTCCGCCAGCTTGTCCTCGCCGGAAAGCAGCGTGAACTTGTCACGCGGCGCGAAAGCGAGCGTGGAGCCAAGACGCTTGCAGCGCGAGCAATTGCAGACAACAGTGTGATCGAGATCGGCATCGACCTCGAAGCTGACGCTGCCGCACTGGCAGCTTCCATGATAATGCGCCGTCGCCATTTCATAACCTCCCCATGACCTGTTGACGGAAACCATAAACCTCACGCTTGCCGGAAAGCGGCACCAGCGTCACTTCCCGCTTCTGGCCGGGTTCGAAACGAACCGCCGTGCCCGCGGGAATATCGAGACGCATGCCGCGCGCCCTGTCGCGGTCGAAGATGAGACCCGCATTGGTCTCGAAGAAATGATAATGGCTGCCCACCTGCACCGGCCGGTCGCCCGAATTGGCCACCTCGATCGTCACCGTCGGCTGGCCGGCATTGAGTTCGATGGTGCCTTCTGCGGCAATGATTTCGCCTGGTTTCATGGTGCTCCCCTTGTCTTTCTCACGCGGCCGTGGCTGCCGCGCAGCCTTCCGCCTTCAGCACCCGCTTCGTCGATGCCGGGTTGTTGATGAGCCTGGCCGCCGGACGAACGGGCCTGCGAACCAGCTCACCGCCGCAATTCGGGCAGGCGCCATCAAGCACGCCCGTCACGCAGTCGACGCAGAAAGTGCATTCGAACGAGCAGATCATCGCATCCCTGTTATCGGGCGCAAGATCGCGGTCGCAGCATTCGCAATTGGGCCGAAGTTCCAGCGCCATATCAACCCCTCAACGGATCGGTTCGTGAACGGTCACCAGCTTGGTGCCGTCAGGAAAGGTCGCTTCCACCTGCACATCATGGATCATCTCGGCGATACCATCCATCACCTGATCGCGGGTAATGACATGCGCGCCGGCTTCCATCAGGTCGGCCACAGCGCGACCATCGCGGGCGCCCTCGACCACGAAATCGGTAATCAGCGCAATCGCTTCGGGATAGTTGAGCTTCACGCCGCGTTCCAGCCGGCGGCGCGCCACCATGGCGGCCATGGAAATCAGCAGCTTGTCTTTTTCTCTTGGGCTAAGGTTCATCGTGGTCCCGCAGCTTGGCACCTGCCCCGCAAACAGCGCGATTGTGGCAGGCAGATCCGACGTGTTGACAGACCCCGAAGGACGCCTGTCGCGGGGCAACCTTAAGGGTTTACAGATTCCAGACTTTCGGCACTGGCGCGCCGTTTCGCAAGAGCGAAATGATCGGAAAAAGCAATTTTCTCAAGGAGAAACCATCTTCGGCAGAGACGCGAACGACAAGCTTGCCCTGCCATTCGCTGGCGCCGCCGCTTTCACCGGCAATAGCCCGGATTTTAGGCAGAAGCGCCTCAGCCAGCGGCCCGATATAAAGAAGCGTGGCAAAGGCCACCTGACCAGCCAGAACCGCCGGTTTCGCCGTCAGCGCCGCCACCTCGCCTTCAAGCACAAGTTCTTCCGCATGCACCAGCCTGCCTCCATGGCGAATACGCCAGCGGTCACGAAAGAGACCATGCGTCATCGCCTCGCCCATGGCCTTACGGCCGAGCAGCACGGCTTCGACAGCGATGAATTCGGAGGATTGGTCGAGATCGGCTTCCAGCCGGCGGGTCAAGGAAGCACGGTCGAAGAGGATGGTCTCCTGCGGCAGCCAATGCAGCTTCGCACCCGGCCCGGCGGAAACGCGGGCGGTCACGGCGGCGGTGCCTGATGATGCCTTATAGACCTTTTCGCAGGCCTGCGTGGTCACAACAAGCGAGGTGCCGGCGCCGGCCGTGGCCTGCCATTCGATTTCGTCTCCGCCGGTCAGGCCGCCGGAGGAATTGATGAGGATGGCTTCCGCTTCGTTTGAGAAGGTTTCCGGCAGGCGGATTTTCGCGCAGCCTTCCTGGAACAGTTCGTCCAGCCGGCTGCGGCCTTCAACAGCCTTTGTTACAATGCGTCCTCTGCCACGGGCGCGTTGCTGCCGGACAGGTTGAGCGTCTTGGCGACCGGAAGGGCCGATGGCTTGCTGTTGCTGCTGCACGCGGTCTCCGAAACGGTTGCGGAAGCGGACGAGGTCTTGGCGCCGCAATCCTTCTTGACGACGGCATCCACGACAAGCTGCCCTTCCGTATTGCGGAAGAAATCCCACATTCTTTCGGCCGCATCAACCGTGCGTGTCACTTCGCCTGTGGGCATCTTGCGCTCCACGGCCGGTTCCGCCTTCGGTGTCTGCTCGCCGCCCGGCTTGCGGGTGACGACGGCGTTAGCGGCCAGAACCTCGGCCTTCATGGTGGCGCGCGGCCAGGCGTGGTCCCAGTCGTTGATGACATAGGACTGGATGCGTGCACCAGCCTTGCAGACATCATAGGAATTGACGGTGAAGCTTTCGCCCACCTTGCTTTTCGCAGCGCCCTTGCAGCCATCCATTTCGGCCCAGCGCTTCAACGCCGTTTCGCCGCCATATTGCCAATAGGACTTGCCGCCGCCCTGATAGGGATTGGCGGGGTCTTTCAGCCCGGCAAAGGCGATGATCGACATTGGCCGCACAGGCTGGCAGCTTGCCGCATCCGGTCCCCACTTGCCTTCCGTCTCCAGCGGATAACCCGCGCGGAGCGAAGCAACGAAGCCGGCAGCGTTAAAATCCGCGTTGCCGCTGCAGATGAATTGCGACAGCATGCGCCCGCCGCCGGAATAACCGGAGCCATAAAAACGCTCCTCATCCACGCAGAACTTGCCCTTCACCATGGTGATGGCATCGCGGATGAAACCGACTTCATCGAGCCCGCCCGGCCGCTTGGTGACACCGGGAACATTCCAGGCATGGGTGCCCGGCAATTCGCCGCTCAGGCTGCCGGCCAGCGCCACGACCATGAGACCGTCACGCTCGGCAAGCTTGTCCCAGCCGCTGCGGTTCAGCTGACCATGCGGATTGCTGTTGGAGCCATGGAAATCGAACACGACCGGCAGCGGCTTATTTCCATCATAGGCCGATGGAACAAAATAGACGCCGTCGCGTTTTTCACCGTTGGAGAGAATGGAAAAGTCGTGCCGACCCGGTTCCATGCCGGGAACAATACCCTGACCGCAGGTCGATGCCGACGCTGCGGCCCCTGCGCTTGCGCTGATCACCAGCCCGAGGAACAGGCTGCGTGCGGAACGCACCAACCGGGAAGCCCGGCCCACTGCAAAGTCTTGAATCATTGACACGCCTTTATTGGCACAGTTTCCCGACGATACGTCGAGCGTGCGGGAAATGTAAGGGATCAACAGTCGCGGCGTGCGAATAGACTTCTTCTGTGTCTCGCATGCAGCATTTCATGCGCCCAATACCATAGGCTTTTACTTAATGAAACGCTAAAATTACGCATGAAAGCCATGCACAGGCGCATAGACTTTCAAAATATTAATCGGCCGTTTTTATGCCGTGATCGGCGCACGCAACATTACACCGTCAGATGCCGCCGCGCTTCCGGCGTATCCAGCGTTTCGGCCAGCCCCTCATGCACGATTTCACCGCGGTCCATGATGTAGACGTAATCGGCAAGCTCGCGGCAGAAATCCAGATATTGCTCGACCAGCAGGATCGCCATACCGGTGGAGTCGCGCAGATATTTGATCGCCCGGCCGATATCCTTGATGATCGACGGCTGGATGCCTTCCGTCGGCTCGTCGAGGACGAGGATTTTCGGCCGTGTCACCAGCGCCCGGCCAATCGCAAGCTGCTGCTGCTGGCCACCCGAGAGATCGCCGCCGCGCCGCGACAGCATGGTTTGCAGCACCGGAAACAGGCTGAAAATATCGTCCGGGATGAAACGCTCCCTGCGCGGCAGCGGCGCATAACCGCTCTCCAGATTTTCCTGCACGCTGAGCAGCGGAAAGATTTCCCGTCCCTGCGGCACGTAACCCACCCCGCGCTTAGCCCGCTGGTAAGGTGCGAGCCCGTCGAGCGCCGCATCGCCGAAACGGATGGTGCCGGCGCTGGTGGCCTGCTGGCCGGTGACGGCACGCAAGAGTGAGCTTTTGCCGACGCCGTTGCGGCCGAGAACACAGGTGATCTTGCCCATCTCCGCTTTCAGCGACACGCCGCGCAGGGCCTGCGCCGCGCCATAGTGGAGGTTGATGTTTTCGACTGTCAGCATTTCACCCACCTGTTCTAATTCAATAATGTTCGTCGCAAGGCCTGCAGAGCGAGATCCTGCTCGGAGGTCTTGTCACCCCCCACTCGGCTAACCTCTTCGGCGATATCGATCAGTTGGCGTCTTTCATCGAAATCGAGCGTATTTGCCCATAAATCGCGAAACCTGCGAATTGGGTCTTCGGGATTAACGACATTTCTGGACGCCCACTCTCCAAAGACGATAACTTCCTCCATATCCGCTGGCGGGACGATGCCTTTCATCCTGTCGCGAACGACATTTTTGGCCATGTCGAGATACATCGGCTTTTCGTTCGCAAGGCACATGAAGAATGCCACCGCAGCGATAGCCGGATCGCGAATGGAGGCTATCGGAGCGACTTCGGCCTTCTTCCGAAACGATCTGCGCTTATAAGCGCCGCGCATTTTTTCGACGGTATCGATGATCTCGCTACCCGCCTCACGCGCCATTTTCAGCCGCCAATACCAGACAGCCGCACCGCCGATTGCCATAACCAGAATTCCGATCAACGCCATCAAATCAACTCCAGATCTTAAATTTTTCAACTTAAATCCGGTTATTATTACAGGCACAAGTAGAAGAACATTCTTTCTAACGCCCCAGATAATTCTCGATCACCTTCGGATCGCTGGACACAAAATCGATCGACCCTTCGGCCAGCACCGAGCCTTCGGCAAGACACGTCACCTTCACGCCCAGTTCGCGGATGAAGCCCATATCGTGCTCCACCACGACAACCGAACGGGTCTTCGCGATCTCCTTCAAAAGCACGGCGGTTTCCGCCGTCTCTGCATCCGTCATGCCGGCGACAGGCTCGTCCACCAGCAGCAGCTTCGGTTCCTGCGCGAGCAGCATGCCGATCTCAAGCCACTGTTTCTGGCCATGCGAAAGGTTGGCGGCGAGATCGCCGCGGCGGTGGCCGAGACGCACGGTGGCGAGGATTTCCTCGATGCGCGCCTTGTCCTCCTCCGTCAGCCGATAGAACAGCGTGGCGAAGACGCCGCGCTTGCGGTTCAGCGCCAGTTCCAGATTGTCCCAGACGGTATGGCTTTCAAACACCGTCGGCTTCTGGAACTTCCGCCCGATGCCGAGCTGGGCGATATCCGCCTCATCCTTTTTCGTGAGATCGATACTGTCTTCAAACAGCACCCTGCCCGTGTCCGGCCGCGTCTTGCCGGTGATGATATCCATCATCGTCGTCTTGCCCGCGCCATTCGGGCCGATGATGGCGCGGAGTTCACCGGGCTCCACCACGAAGGAGAGCGAGTTGAGCGCCTTGAAACCATCGAAAGAAACGGAAACGCCATCGAGATAAAGCAGGCTCTTGGTTCTGTTTTCGGAAACCGTGTTCATGGGCTTACTCCGCCGCCTGTTGCGCAACCGCGCTGTCGTTGCCGGGCTGCTGGGCAGCGCCTGCCGCCCGCGCGACCCGCTTTTCGCGGCGTCCGACGAGATAATGCTGCACGGTGCCGACAATGCCCTTCGGGAAGAAGAGCGTTACCGCGATAAAGAGACCGCCCAGCGCAAACAGCCAGAATTCGGGAAAAGCGCCAGTGAAATAGCTCTTGCCGCCATTGACCAGAACAGCGCCGATGATCGGCCCGATCAGCGTGCCGCGCCCGCCCACCGCCGTCCACACCACCACTTCGATGGAGTTGGCGGGGGAGAATTCGCCGGGGTTGATGATGCCCACCTGCGGCACGAACAGCGCCCCGGCAATGCCCGCCATCATGGCTGACACGACGAAGGTGAAGAGCTTGATGTTCTCCACCCTAAACCCAAGGAAGCGCACCCGGCTTTCGGCATCGCGCACGCCCACCAGCACCTTGCCGAATTTGGAATTGACGATGCCCGATGCGACCAGCAGCGAAAGCGCCAACATCACCGCCGTCATGGCAAACAGCACGGCACGGGTGCCATCCGCCTGCACGGAAAAGCCGAGGATGTCCTTGAAATCGGTCAACCCATTATTGCCGCCAAAACCCATGTCGTTGCGGAAGAAGGCGAGCAACAGGGCATAGGTCATGGCCTGGGTGATGATCGAGAGATAAACACCATTGACGCGCGAGCGGAAGGCGAACCAGCCGAACACGAAGGCGAGCAGGCCCGGCACCACCAGCACCATCAACGCCGCAAACCAGAACATGTCGAAGCCGTGCCAGAACCACGGCAGTTCCTTCCAGTTGAGGAAGACCATGAAGTCAGGCAGCACGGGATGGCCATAGACCCCGCGCGTGCCGATCTGCCGCATCAGATACATGCCCATGGCATAACCGCCGAGCGCGAAGAAGGCGGCATGGCCGAGCGAGAGAATGCCGCAATAACCCCAGACAAGATCAAGCGCCAGCGCAAGCAGCGCATAGGAGAGATATTTGCCCAGCATCGACATGATGTAGGTCGGGATGCGGAACGCGCTGTCGGCTGGTAAAAGCAGGTTGGAGGCGGGCACCAGCACGGCGATGGCCAGAATGAGGCCGATGGCGATGGAAATGCGGCGATCGAGCGCGCGCAGGAGGAAGCCGGTAATCATGCTTCGATCGCCCTTCCCTTGAGTGCGAAGAGACCACGCGGCCGCTTCTGGATGAACAGGATGATGAGGACGAGCACGAGGATCTTGCCGAGAACGGCGCCGACCGTCGGCTCAAGGAACTTGTTGAGCACGCCAAGCGACAGCGCCCCCACCAGCGTTCCCCAGAGATTGCCGACGCCGCCGAACACCACCACCATGAAACTGTCGATGATGTAGCTCTGGCCGAGATTGGGAGAGACATTGTCGATCTGCGACAGCGCCACACCCGCAAGACCGGCGACGCCGGAACCGAGCGCAAAGGTGAAGGCATCCACCCAGGGTGTGCGGATGCCCATGGAAGAGGCCATGCGGCGGTTCTGGGTCACGGCGCGCATCTGCAACCCGAAGGAGGAGCGCTTCAAAAGCACCAGCAGCGCGAAGAAGACCGAGAGCGAGAAACAGACAATCCAGACCCGGTTCCAGGTGAAATTGAGATAACCGACGCTGAAGGAGCCGGACATCCAGCCGGGGCTGCCAACTTCCCGGTTGGTCGGGCCGAAGATGGAGCGCACGCCCTGTTGCAGGATGAGTGAAATGCCCCAGGTGGCCAGCAGCGTTTCCAGCGGCCGCCCGTAAAGGAAGCGGATGACGCCACGCTCCATGATGAGCCCGACGAAGGCCGTCACCAGAAAAGCAGCTGGCAGTGCGATGGCGAGCGACCAGTCGAACAGGCCGGGGAAATGGCTGCGGATCACCTCCTGCACCATGAAGGTGGAATAGGCGCCGATCATCACCATCTCGCCATGGGCCATGTTGATGATGCCCATCACGCCGAAGGTGATGGCAAGGCCGATGGCCGCGAGCAGCAGTACGGAGCCGAGCGACAGGCCGTACCATACATTCTGTGCGTAATCCCAGAAGGCGAGCGCGCTTTCGATGCTCGCAATGGCGTTGTCGATATCCGGCTTCAGGCTCTGATCCACCGACGAGGACGCCGCCATGAGGATGCTGATGGCATCGCGGCCACCAAGGTTCTTGATGGTGGCGATCGCTTCTTTCTTTACCTCGAGGGGGCGGTCGGAGGAGAGCAGCGAGACGGCCCGCGCCTCCTCCATCCGGGTCCGCACCTCATTATCGGCCTCCTTGGCGATGGCCGCTTCCAGCAATTCGAGATTTTCGGCGCTCGGCGCTTTCAAGACGGCATCGGCCGCCGAAAGCCGCACGGATTTTTCCGGGCTTAGCAGGGTCAGACCGCCGAGAGCGGCACGGATGACGCGGCGAAGATTGTTGTTGATCTTGATCTTAGAGACGGCGGCCTTGGGGGCCTCACCGGCGCTTTCGCCGCTCAGCGGATCGATCAACGTGAAGCTCGACCCTGCTGGTTTCGTCATGAACACCAGATTATCGGTCTTGCGCACGTAAAGATCACCCGCCGCGAAAGCCTCGAGCGCCGGCACGACCCGCGCATCGCCGGTGGCGGCGATCTGCCCGATCAGCGTTTCGGCCTGTTTGAAGTCCGCCGTGCCGAGTTGGTCGATCAGCGCCTTCGGATCGCTTTGCGCGAAGGATTGCGCCGCGATCCCGAGGGTGAGCCAGAGAAAGATGGCTCCGAGAAAAGATCGGATCGTCATGTCGGGTTCCTTGGAGCGTTTCCGATAAAAGCGCCGTCTGTGGGTGCCGCCACCCCCCTCTGCCCTGCCGGGCATCTCCCCCACAGGTGGGGAGATCGGCAAGGGGCGCCTGCATCGCTCTATCTCAACCGATGAGGAAGGCGGGGCGCCTTGCCGCGAGTCGATCTCCCCACCTGTGGGGGAGATGCCCGGCAGGGCAGAGGGGGGCATGCTTGTTCAGTTCGGGCGATAGGAGTGCAAAGTCACCGCCCCCGACAAGGGGGCGGCAACCAACCGTCGCTATCAGCTACCCTTGCCGCCGCACTTGCCACTGGCCACATTGAAGTTGCCGCAAGACATCGGCTTCCTCCAGTCCGAGATCAGATCCTTCGAGTCCGGCAGGTAATCCGACCATTCATCACCCACCACCTGCGGCGTCTGCTGCACGATCTCAAACTGCCCATCGGCCTGGATTTCGCCGATCAGCACCGGCTTGGTGATGTGGTGGTTCGGCATGACGGTGGAGTAACCGCCCGAAAGGTTCGGCACCGAAACGCCGATGATCGAGTCCAGAACCTTGTCCGTATCGGTCGTGCCGGCGGATTCGACGGCCTTTACCCAGGCGTTGAAACCGATATAGGCCGCTTCCATCGGGTCGTTGGTCACGCGCTTGTCGTTTTTCGTAAACGCGTGCCAGGTCTTGATGAACTCGGCATTGACCGGAGCATCGACAGACTGGAAGTAGTTCCAGGCGGCAAGGTGGCCGACGAGCGGTGCGGTATCGAGACCGGCAAGCTCTTCTTCGCCAACAGAGAAGGCGACGACCGGAATGTCTTCCGCCTTGATACCCTGGTTCGCCAGTTCTTTGTAGAACGGCACGTTGGCGTCGCCGTTGATGGTGGAGACCACGGCGGTCTTCTTGCCGGCCGAGCCGAACTTCTTGATGTCGGACACGATCGTCTGCCAGTCGGAATGACCGAATGGCGTGTAGTTGATCATGATGTCCTCTTCCTTGACGCCCTTCGACATCAGGTAGGCCTTCAGGATCTTGTTGGTGGTCTGCGGGTAGACATAGTCCGTGCCGGCCAGAACCCAGCGCTCCACACCTTCGGTGCTGGCGAGATAATCGACGGCCGGAATGGCCTGCTGGTTCGGTGCCGCACCCGTATAGAAGATGTTGCGCGAGGATTCCTCACCCTCGTACTGAACCGGGTAGAACAGGATCGAATTCAGCTCTTCGAAAACCGGCAGCACGGATTTGCGCGAGGAAGACGTCCAGCAGCCGAAGACGGCGGCGACCTTGTCCTGCGAAATCAGCTGGCGGGCCTTTTCGGCGAAAAGCGGCCAGTCGGAGGCCGGATCGACCACCACGGCTTCGAGTTTCTTGCCGAGAACGCCGCCCTTCTTGTTCTGCTCGTCGATGAGCATCAGCATGGCGTCTTTCAGCGTCGTCTCTGAAATCGCCATGGTGCCGGAAAGCGAATGCAGCACGCCGACCTTGATCGTGTCATCAGCTGCAAACGCGCCGTGGAAGGCGGTGGTGGACAGGATCGCGCCAAGCAGCGCGGCACTAAGCGTCTTGCGGAACATCATCGGAAGAACCCCTCTCCTTGTTGGCCTCTCGTCGAGGCTCAGCGGCATCTGCGGCCGCTGCTGGGAGGGACTATCGATCTCGCGGACGCGAAACCGTATACGTCAATTGACGTAGGCGGGGTGGCGAAAGATGCAGGGAAGGAGATTTGGGAGAAAGCTCGGCCTAAAGATCCGCCGGCATTTATGTTCGACCGTCCCGCCTATTCGACGTCATCCTCGCCCTTGAGGCGAGGATCCATAGGCGCTCCCATCGTGAATCCACGGGTCAAGCCCGAGGTTGACGCAGAGTGGGCCTGAAGAGTTGAAGACGCAAACGTGGCTAGGCCCACCACAATCGGTAAAACTTCACAAGAAGCCAGATCAGGAATGCGGCTTGTCGTTCCGCTCTTCGTCGCGGATCGCATCATCGTGATACCAGGAACCGAAGTCGATATGCGGTTCCTGCGCCTGGCGCTCGAGGTCGTTCAGGCCGCTGCTGCGGAACTTCGAAAGACCCGCGCGCCCGCCGACCGGGAATTGATAGATCGTTGCCGTCTCGCGATGAATGCCAGTTGCCATTTCGATCATCTCACTTTGTTTGCATCGAAGCACTTTTTGTATGGAGCAAACCCGCAAGCGCCGGATTCGCTCCGTTTGATTAAAAAAAAATCACGTTGCGAAAAATATAGGCATTAATCGTCTCATATACAAGAAAAACCATTCCGAAAGCGCCGGTTTTTGGGGCAAATGCCGATCCCTCGCGCGCAATTGAAATCATTGCACCGCAGCAGGGCATTTCCCCGCCAGACGTCGGCTATCTATCAGGATTCAATGATGAAACATGAGGGGTGAATTTGCCTGCCGCAGTGCAGCAGAAGCGGACCGAGGTGATACCGCAGCCCCTGCATGACAGGGCCCCTGAAAGATTTTTCGAAGAATTCGCCCGATATCGCCAATCTGGCACGCGGCATGCATCTAACCCGTCAGCCCTTGAACGCGAATGCGCTTCCGGTGGTCAAAGCCACGGGAGGCCTCAAGGCTTCGCATTGTTACCTATGAGAGGTTCGTAATGACTAAGTTCAAACTCGAGTACATCTGGCTGGACGGATACAAGCCGGTCCCCAACCTGCGCGGCAAGACACAGGTCAAGGAATTCGACGAATTCCCGACGCTCGAGCAGCTGCCGCTTTGGGGTTTTGATGGCTCGTCCACCCAGCAGGCCGAAGGCCACTCGTCGGATTGCGTGCTGAAGCCCGTTGCGATCTATCCCGATCCGGCCCGCACCAACGGCGTACTCGTCATGTGCGAAGTCATGATGCCTGATGGCGTCACCCCGCATGCATCGAACAGCCGCGCGACCATCCTCGACGACGAGGACGCATGGTTCGGTTTCGAACAGGAATACTTCTTCTACCAGGACGGCCGTCCGCTCGGCTTCCCCGAGCAGGGCTACCCGGCTCCGCAGGGTCCGTATTACACCGGCGTCGGCTTCAAGAACGTTGGTTCGGTTGCCCGCGAAATCGTTGAAGAGCACCTCGACCTCTGCCTCGAAGCAGGCATCAACCACGAAGGCATCAACGCCGAAGTGGCCAAGGGCCAGTGGGAATTCCAGGTATTCGGCAAGGGCTCCAAGCGCGCCGCCGACCAGATCTGGATCGCCCGTTACCTGCTGGTACGCCTTTGCGAACAGTACGGCATCGACGTCGAGTTCCATTGCAAGCCGCTCGGCGACACCGACTGGAACGGTTCGGGCATGCATTGCAACTTCTCCACCAAGTTCCTGCGTGAAGTTGGCGGCAAGGAATATTTCGAAGCCCTCATGGCTGCCTTTGCCAAGAACTGGAAAGAGCACATCGACGTTTACGGTCCGGACAACCATCTGCGCCTGACCGGCAAGCACGAAACCGCTCCGTGGAACAAGTTCTCCTACGGCGTTGCCGACCGTGGCGCGTCGATCCGCGTTCCGCATTCCTTCGTCAACAACGGTTACCGTGGTTACCTCGAAGACCGTCGTCCGAACTCGCAGGGCTGCCCCTACCAGATCGCTTCCGTCGTTCTGAAGACGATCGCAGAAGTGCCGCTCGCAAAGTCGGCTGCTGCCTGATAAGCCAAGACATGGCGTCGCCCGAACCGGGCGACGCCATTTTTGTGTCCACCAAACGGCCGGACCGGACAGGTGACCTTTCGCCATCGCCGTGCGCGACATAGACTTTCTTATGCGCAAATTCAGAAATGTTGCGTGGCTTCGAGCAACTGCATCGGATTTTCCGAAAACCGCGACACAGCTTTCGTCCGATGCTCTAAAGCAAGAAAGTGAGCGATGGGCATTCTCCGCAAATTCTCTCTCGAAAACCGCATCGCCGTCATCACCGGCAGTGGCCGCGGCCTCGGTTTCGAAATCGCCAAGGCTTTCGCCGAAGCTGGTGCCCATGTGTGGCTGACCGGCCGTAATGCGCAGACGCTGGAAGAGGCGGCAGACACCCTTCGTAACGCCGGCGGAAAAGCCGATTATGCGGCCTTCGACATCGCTGATACGGCCGCCGGAAGCGCCCTTGTTCGCCGCATCATGGATGAATTCGGCCATCTCGATATTCTCGTCAACAATGTCGGCGCGCGCGACCGTCGCCCGCTTGCCGAATTCAGCGACGACGATGTGCTGGAGCTTATCCGCACCGACCTCACCTCCTCCGTCTCGCTGTCGCGGGATGCTGCGCAAGCCATGAATGCCAATGGTTACGGCCGCATCATCACCATCACCTCCATTCTCGGCCACATCGTCCGGCCGGGTGATGCGATCTACCCCGTCGCCAAGCAGGGCCTGACCGGGCTGATGCGCGCAATCGCTGTCGAATATGGTGCGCGCGGCATCACCAGCAACGCCATTGCACCCGGCATGTTCGCCACGGAAACCAATGCGGCCCTTGCCGAAAACCCTGACATGGTCGCCTTTGCCAAACTGCGCGTGCCGCTGGAACGCTGGGGCAGGCCGGATGAAATCGCCGGTGCAGCCCTGTTTCTGGCCAGCGACGCCTCCTCCTTCGTCAACGGCCATGTGCTGACGGTGGATGGCGGCATGTCGGTGCGGCTGTGAGAACGGCAAAACACCTTTTGCGGGAAGGGGCTGGATCCTAGGCATGGCCGCACGGCAACGCATCATCCCCGTCAGGCGCGAATATAACCGCTGGGTCGCCAACCAGACGCTGGAAGATTATGCGCTGCGCTTCACCGCTAAAAGCGCCCGGCAATTTTCGTCCAACCGCATCTCCCACACCGCCATCGGCGCTATTTCCTTTCTGGCACTGGAAGCCATCGGCGGCGCGATCACGCTGTCATACGGCACCACCAACGCCTTTTACGCCATCATCGTCGCGGCCATTGCCATGCTTGCCGTCGGCCTGCCGATCAGCCGTTACGCCATCCGCCACGGCGTCGATATCGACCTCCTGACACGCGGCGCGAGCTTCGGTTACATCGGCTCCACCATCACCTCGCTGATCTACGCCGCCTTCACCTTCATGCTCTTCGCCATAGAGGCGTCGATCATGTCCGGCGCGCTGGAGCTGGCGCTCGGCATTCCCCTGTGGATCGGCTACATCATCTCCGCCGTCATGGTCATTCCGCTCGTCACCCATGGCGTGCGCCTCATCAGCCGTTTCCAGATCATCACCCAGCCCTTCTGGATCGTGCTGAACGTATTGCCCTTCATCTTCATCGCTTTGATGGACTGGGAAAAATACGATCTGTGGCGAGCCTTTTCCGGCATTCATCACGCCTCCGGTCCGCCGGGCACCGTGGCCCATTTCAATCTGGTGGAATTCGGCGCGGCGTCTGCCGTCATCCTCGCGCTGATGTCGCAGATCGGCGAACAGGTGGATTTCCTGCGCTTCCTGCCCGCCGAGGGCCAGAGCCGTCTGCGCCATCGCATCGCGGTCTTTCTGGCGGGTGCTGGCTGGGTCGTCGTGGGCGTGCCAAAGCTGCTGGCCGGTTCCTTCCTCGTGGTCTTGACCTTCAGTTCCGGCGTCTCGGTGGACCGCGCCGCCGATCCGGCCCAGATGTACCTGACCGCCTTCGGCTACATGATCCCCAACCATACGGCGGCCATGCTGCTGATGGTCGCCTTCGTGGTCGTCTCGCAGCTGAAGATCAACGTCATGAACGCCTATGCGGGCTCGCTCGCCTGGTCCAACTTCTTCTCCCGCCTCACCCACAGCCATCCCGGCCGCGTGGTCTGGCTGGTCTTCAACGTGGTGATCGCGCTGCTGTTGATGGAACTCGGCATCTATCGCCTGCTGGAAGAAACGCTCGGCATTTTTTCCATCGTTGCCATGGCCTGGCTCTGCACCATCTCGGCCGATCTGTTCATCAACAAGCCGCTCGGCCTTGCCCCACCGGGCATCGAGTTCAAGCGCGCCCATCTCTACGATATCAATCCCGTCGGCGTCGGCTCCATGGCGCTTTCGGCCACCATTGCGCTGATGGCGCATTTCGGCACCTTCGGCGCACTCGCTGCCTCGCTTGCGCCCTATCTCACCCTCATCGTCGCCTTCATCGCCTCGCCGCTGATCGCCTGGGGCACGAAGGGCAAATTCTATCTGGCTCGCAAGCCGCGCCAGAAATGGCGCGAGCTGAGCGCCATCACCTGCTCCATCTGCGAACACCCGTTCGAGCCGGAAGACATGGCATGGTGTCCGGCCTATGCGGCGCCGATCTGTTCGCTCTGCTGCTCGCTGGACAGCCGCTGCCATGACATGTGCAAGCCGAAGGCCAAGCTCAACTATCAGGTCGCGACGGTCGCAAAATCTTTCCTGCCCCACCAACTGGTTGCAAAACTCGCCACACGGCTCGGACGTTATGGCATGGCGGCGGCCATCGCCGTCCCCCCCCTTGGCGGCATATTGGCGCTCATCGCCCATCAGGTCGGCACCGCCTCGCCGGCAACGGCTGACGTGGTCAACCGCACCATCCTCATCGTGTTTTTCGTCTTTGCCGTCATTGCCGGCATCGTCTGCTGGTTTCTGGTTCTTGCCCATGACAGCCGGGTGGTCGCGGAAGAGGAATCCTCACGCCAGAACACGCTGCTGTTGAAGGAAATCGCAGCCCACAAGAAGACCGACGCCGCCCTTCAGGACGCCAAGGAAACGGCGGAAGCCGCCAACCGCGCCAAGAGCCGCTACGTTGTGGGCCTCAGCCACGAATTGCGCACACCGCTTAATGCCGTTTTAGGTTACGCGCAGATCCTCGAACGCGACGAAACTATCCCTCCTCCCCGGCAATCGGCCATCAAGGTCATCCGCCGTTCCGCCGACCATCTGTCGGGCCTGATCGACGGGCTTCTGGATATTTCCAAGATCGAGGCGGGCCGGTTGCAGGTCTATTCCAACGAGATCAACATTCAGGATTTCCTCGACCAGATCGTCGATATGTTCCGCCCGCAGGCGCAGGCCAAGGGTCTGGAATTCCGGCATGAACGCGCCCATTCCCTGCCGCAATATGTGCGCACGGATGAAAAGCGTCTGCGCCAGATTCTCGTCAACCTGCTCTCCAACGCCATCAAATTCACCGACGAGGGCAGCGTCACCTTCGATGTCGCCTATCGCAGCCAGGTCGCAAGCTTCACGGTGTCGGATACCGGGCGCGGCATCGCCGAAAAAGATCTCGCCCGCATCTACGAGCCTTTCCAGCGCGGCGAGGCCGAAAGCGTGCGCCCCATGCCGGGCCTCGGCCTCGGGCTGACAATCACAAGGCTTCTGACCAACACGCTCGGCGGCGAGATTTCGGTCTCCAGCGAAAAGGATCAGGGTTCCACCTTCCGCGTCCGCCTCATGCTGTCTGCCGTGCACCGGCCAAGCACGGCGCCTGCGCCGGAAAAGACCATCCGCTCCTATTCCGGCCCACGCCGCACCATCGTGGTGGTTGATGACAATGAGGATCACCGCGAGCTGATGCGGCAGGTGCTCTCGCCACTCGATTTCGTGGTGCTGACCGCCCAGAGCGGACCGGAATGCCTGACGCTGATCGAAGGCGTGAAGCCCGATCTTTTCCTCATCGATATTTCCATGCCCGGCATGACCGGCTGGCAGCTGGTGACGAAACTGCGCGAAGCCGGCCAGATCGCCCCGCTCATCATGCTCTCGGCCAATATCGGTGACGGAACCGTTGCGGGTGCGGGCGAAGATAACCACAACGACGCCATCGCCAAACCGGTCGATATCCGCCACCTGTGCGACAGGCTCGCCGTGCATCTCGGCCTCAAATGGATTTACGATACGGACTTGCCCCCACCGCCCGCGCCACAGCCGCCGGCGCAGATCGTTCATCCCGGCGCAATTCACATTCAAGATTTGCAGCGGCTCGGCGAAATAGGTTACATACGCGGCATAGAAGCGAAACTCGCCGATCTTGCCCGCAACACCGACAACCTGCCTTTCACGCAAGAGCTGGGGACCTATGTACAGGCTTTCGATCTGGCCGGTTACGCCCATTTTCTCAAACGGTTTTCAGATAGCGACAGGGGAGACGGTAAGGCATGAGCGGGCCAGGCGCAGCACTACCGAGAGACATCGTATTGCTGGTGGATGACAGCCCGGAGGCGCTTGGTTTCTTGACCGATGCACTGGAACAATCAGGCTTTTCGGCGCTGATCGCCACCTCGGGTCAGGCCGCCCTCAACATTGCCGAGCGCATCACGCCCGATATCATCCTGCTCGATGCCGTCATGCCTTCGATGGACGGTTTCGAAACCTGCCGTCGCCTGAAGGCCAATGCCGCCGTGGCGCAGGTGCCTGTCATCTTCATGACCGGGCTGACGGAGACCGAACATGTGGTGCGAGCGCTCGAATCCGGCGGTGTCGATTATCTGACCAAGCCGATCAACATCGATGAGCTGCGCGCCCGCATCCGCGTGCACCTCTCCAATGCCCGCTCGGCCCAGAGCGCCCGCGTGGCGCTCGATGCCGCCGGCCGCCACCTGCTTGCCGTGCGCGCCAACGGCGCGATCCACTGGTCCACACCGCAGGCAACCCGGCTGGTCAACGCCGCCACCGGCCGTGATGATGGGCTGGAGATTGTCGTTGCCCATATTTCCGGCTGGCTGGCCGACAGGACAACAGTGGATTCCGCCCGCGATGCACCGCTGACGATCACCGAGGCCGGGCGGCCCGCTTTGCAGCTATCCTTCCTCGGCGCAATGGGACCGGACGAATATCTCTTCCGTCTGACAGCCGCCAATGAGAAATCCGACGACCACCTGCTGAAGGACCACTTTGCCCTGACAACGCGGGAATCGGAAGTTCTGCTGTGGATTGCCAAAGGCAAATCCAACCGCGATATCGGCGATATTCTCGGCCTTTCCGCCAGAACCGTGAACAAACATCTGGAACAGATCTATGTGAAGCTCGGCGTCGAAAACCGCGCTTCGGCGGCCGTCAAGGCGGCGCATATTTTGCATCAGGGCTGACGAGCACAATTAGTGCGGTAAGGTTCAGCAAACATATATTTTCTGCTTGAATGCAGAGTATCCGCTTCCGGCCGAGCGGTCGCCACTTGTTTCTTCTCCCCGCCGGGGAGAAGGTCGCGGCAGCGGGATGAGGGGGCGAGGGTCGAGATATTCGGAGAGCTTGCCCCCTCATCCGACCCTTCGGGCCACCTTCCCCCCGACGGGGAGAAGAAACCTGCCTCACCCCTGCCTGCCGAAAAATCACCACCCGATCCACCTGATCCCCAACACAGGAGAAACGCCCATGAACCGTTTCATCATCCTTTCCGGCTGCTCCGGCGGCGGAAAATCCACCCTCCTCGCAGAACTTGCCCGGCGCGGTTTCGTAACCGTCGAGGAGCCCGGTCGGCGCATCGTCATCGAAGAACCCCGCAATAACGGCACCGCCCTGCCCTGGATCGACATCGAGGCCTTCGCCCGCCGGGCGATCACCATGGCCCTGGAAGACCGGCAAAAGGCGCCAGCGGATGGCCTCGTCTTTTTCGATCGCGGCCTGATCGACGCCGCTTCTGCGCTACGCCATGTCGGCGGCGATGGCTTCATCGATACGCTGAAAAACACGCACCGCTATAACCCTCTGGTTTTCCTCACCCCGCCCTGGCCTGAAATCTATCAGGGCGACGATGAACGCCGGCATGATTTCGACGCCGCGGTCGAGGAGTATGATCGTCTCGTCCGGGACTACGAAGCGCTTGGCTACGATAGCGTCGTGCTGCCAAAATCAGGCATCGAGGAACGTGCGGACTTTATTCTGGCGCGGATCGGCTGAACAGCCACAGGTTCGGCAGCGATATCAGAGCAATTGCGCGACGGTAACAAACTCGAACCCGCGTTGACGAAGGCCATCTATGATCAGGGGCAGCGCCTGCCGGGACACCTCGCGGCTTCGATACATGACATGCATGATGATGATCGAGCCGTTTCTCGTTTGCTCGATGACGTGACTGGCGAGGGCGGACGCATCTTCGGCGACATCGGGAAACGATTCCGGTTCGACATCCCACATGATGGTCGCCCGGTCATGCCGTGAAAGATACCAGGGCAAGGTGAGCAGCTTCTTGCCATAGGGCGGCCGGAACATGATCTCGCCTTCGTAGCCCGCAGCGCGAATAGCCGCATCGGTGCGCTCGATCTCCTCCCTGATCCGCGCCGGCCCCATGAACATCATGTTGGAATGCGTATAGCTATGGTTGCCGAGCTGATGCCCCTCGCTCACGATCATGCGCGCCTGCGGCAGGTTTTCTTCGGTCTCCTTACCGGTCAAAAAGAAAGTCGCTTTTACCCCGCGCTCCCTCAGGATCGTCAGGACATCAGGCGTAAAACGCACCGACGGCCCATCGTCGAAGGTCAGCGCCACCACCGGCCTTTCCGTTTCGACCCTTGCGATGATGCCACCGAATAATTGAGTCGTTCGGGATTTGCTGAAGAAATGCACGCCTATCAGCACCGCCGCCAGCGCAGCAAGAACAAGGAATAGAGACACGGTTCGCTTTATCGTCATTGCTACCCCTCATTGCAGTTTTCCCGAGAGGCTTTGTTTCCCGCCTTGTTGTCTCCAGTATGGCAAGCCGGACCACAAAAAGAAAAAGCCCGGCATCGCTGCCGGGCTTCGATAGGAAGTCACAGAAGAGCTTAGCTGCCCTGCTGGATGTAGGTGAACTTGCCGTCCGGACCCTTCTTCCATTCGTACATGACGTAGCCGGGAAGCTTCGGGTCGCCCTTCTCGTCGAAGGAGATGTCGCCAAGCGCGGTCGGGAAGGTGCCGGACTTCAGGGCCTCGGCAACCTTTTCCGGCTCCACGGAACCGGCAGCCTTCGCCGCACCGGCAATCGCCTGCATCGCGGCGTAGGAGTAGAGCGTGTAGGCTTCCGGGTTGAAGCCGGCGGCCTTGAACTTCTCTACCAGCTCCTTGTTTTCCGGGCGCAGCGTCGGATCGGGGCCGAAGGTGTTGAGCGTGCCTTCAACGGCGTCGCCGGCGATGGAAGCAAGTTCGTTCGAGACGATACCGTCTCCCGAAACGAGCTTCGCCTTCAGGCCCTGGTCAGCCGCCTGGCGGATGATGAGACCGGCTTCGGTGTGCAGGCCGCCCCAGTAGATGATGGAAACGCCGGCTTCCTTCATCTTGGAGATCAGCGCGGAGAAGTCCTTGTCGCCGACGTTCACGCCTTCATACATGACCTCAGTCACGCCGGCGGCATTGGCAGCCTTCTTGGTTTCATCGGCAAGGCCCTGACCATAAGGTGTCTTGTCGTGAATGATGGCGACCTTGGCGTCCTTGAAATGATCGGCCAGGTACTTGCCGGCGATGCCGCCCTGCTGGTCGTCACGGCCGCAGGTGCGGAAAGTGTTCCACAGGCCGCGTTCGGTGAAAACAGGGTTGGTTGCGGCAGGCGTGATTTCGAGAATGCCGTTTTCGGCGTAAACTTCAGAGGCCGGAATGGAAACGCCGGAGTTGAAGTGACCGACAACGAATTTCACGCCGTCAGCAACGAATTTGTTGGCAACCGAAATACCCTGCTTGGGGTCGGATACGTCGTCGCCCAGCACGATCTTGATCTGCTCGCCATTGATGCCGCCGGCGGCATTGATGTCTTTCGCAGCCTGTTCGGCACCCTTCTGGATCTGAGCGCCAAAAGCAGCATTCGGGCCGGTCAGCGGTGCGCCGACAGCGATCACGACATCGGCCCAGGCCGAACCGCCAAACGCGACCATGGCGGTCAGCGCAACAGCGGAAAGAAGAGACTTCTTCATTACTTTACTCCCAGTTCCTTTGGATGGGTTGATTGCAAGGACCTGTTCAGTACCCACCTTCACTGAACAGAAAACCGTTCCACTCTGACGAGCATTGTGCAGCCGGAAAAATCCGCCTGTCAATCTTTCTTCTTGTAGGAAAATGCCGACGTCCGGTCGTAGAGCCAATAGTAATTATTGACCATCTGGCTCGTCCTGCGCATGCGGAAACCGATGCTGGAAAAGACCAGAAGAAGAACGACGTCAAACACGTAATAGAAGCCGTTGATGAACGGCCCGTTGAAGAGCGCGTAATGCAGAAACCGCATGACGAGCCCCAGTGCGAGCGTATAGATCACCACCCGCGTATAACCGCCCCAGCCATCGGCCACCGATCTGCCCGTGCGCCACGCCGTCCAGAAACCCAAGAGAACAACCAGTGCGCGCAGAACATAACGCACGCCGTTATCGGTTTCGAAAAAAAGGCCCTGCATCTCTTTCCCCATCAGTGCCGGGCGGAAACGCCCTGGCCCTGCCTTGTCTGTCGTCCCGTCGTTTCCCGCCGGGCATTTTATTGTTTACGCCCCGCCAGGGATCCTTAAGGTTTGGCCGAAAGGACGGCAGGCCGCCGTTTGCAGTCTTGCGCCGCAAGATTTCCGGCGCAAGTAAAATCTTTCAGTGCCGTCCGCCTTCGAGATAGGCGGCGCGCACCTGCGGATCGGCGAGCAGTTCCCTGCCCGAACCACTCATCGTCACCTTGCCGTTGACCATCACATAAGCGCGGTCGGAAAGCTTCAGCGCGGCAAAGGCGTTCTGCTCCACGAGGAAGACGGTCAGCCCCTCTTCCTGGTTGAGTTTCTTGATCGCCTCGAAAATGCCCTTGACGATCAGCGGTGCAAGACCGAGTGACGGTTCATCAAGCAGCAGCAGCTTCGGACGCGCCATCAGCGCGCGGCCGATGGAGAGCATCTGCTGCTCGCCGCCGGAAAGCGTGCCGCCGCGCTGGCTCTGGCGCTCTTTCAGACGCGGGAACATCGTGAAGATCTTCTCGACGTCCTCTTTGAAATGCTTGAGATTATCGAGATTGGCGCCCATCTGCAGGTTTTCCAGCACTGTCATGCGCGGGAAAATCCGGCGGCCTTCGGGAGACTGGGCGATGCGCTTGCGGGCGATGAGATGCGTCGGCAGATGGGTAATGTCCTCACCGTCGAAGATCACCTGACCGGCGCGCGCCTGCGGGCTGCCGCAGATGGTCATCATCAGCGTCGACTTGCCGGCGCCATTGGCGCCGATCAGGCTGACGATCTCACCCTTGTTGACCTCGACATCGACACCGGCCAGAGCCCGGATATTGCCATAATAGGTTTCGACACCCTGGACTTTGAGAAGCGATTCACCGGGCATCAGGCCGCTCCTCCGTCGAGTTCTTCCGCAATCACGTCTTCCACTTCATCATCCTCGACACCCAGATAGGCGGCGATGACCTTCGGGTCGTTCTTCACATGGTCCGGCGAACCGTCGGAAATCTTCTGGCCATATTCCAGAACCACGACATGGTCGGAAATCTGCATGACCACGGACATGTCGTGCTCGATCAGAAGCAGCGACGTGCCTTCATCGCGGATGCCGCGCAGCAGCGCATTGAGCGCCAGCGATTCCTTCGGATTGAGACCGGCGGCCGGCTCATCGAGGCACAGAAGCTCCGGCCCCGTGCACATGGCGCGGGCGATTTCCAGACGGCGCTGCGCGCCATAGGGCAGATCGCCGGCCGGATCGTCGGCGCGGTCGGTCAGATCGGCCTTGTCCAGCCAGTATTTGGCCTTTTCGATCGAATCATCCACCGCCCGCCGGTAAGCGGGCAGGCCGAGAAGGCCGAGAATGGTGTAACCCGAGGCCTTCATCAGCGCATTGTGCTGCGCCACCAGCAGGTTTTCCAGAACCGTCAGACCCGAAAACAGGCGGATGTTCTGGAAGGTGCGCGCCACCTTGGCCTTCTTGGTGATCTCGAAATCCGGCAGGCGCTCGAGAAGATGCGCCTCGCCACTCTGCTGGCGCATGGTGATCATGCCCATCGTCGGCTTGTAGAAGCCGGTGATGCAGTTGAAGACCGTGGTCTTGCCCGCACCGTTGGGGCCGATCAGCGCCGTGATCTCGCCGCGCTTCGCCTCGAAGGAGAAGTCGTTGATGGCCATCAGGCCGCCAAACCGCATCGAGAGATGTTCGACCTTGAGGATCGTGTCGCCAGTTAGATTGGGTGTCATGTTTGTCGTTCCGGAAGCCATCAACCGTGACCTTCCTTGGTAAAGCTGCCGGAGACGGCCTTGCGTTCTTTAAGGAAGGCCGTGGGTTCACGCGAGCCGACGAAACCGCGCGGCTTGAACAGCATGACGATGACCATGGCGAGACCGAAGAGCAGCATGCGGTAAAGTTCCGGTGTGAAGTCAGGCCCGAAGACATGCTTCAGGAACTCCATCTCACGCAGAAGCTCGGTGCCGCCGACCATGACGAGCGCCGCAATGGCGATACCTGTCAGCGAGCCCATGCCGCCAAGTACGACGATGGCGAGGATGACGGCCGATTCCAGGAACACGAAGCTTTCCGGCGAAACGAAACCCTGCCGCGCGGCGAAGAACGAACCGGCGAAACCGCCGAACATCGCGCCCGTGGCAAAGGCGGTGAGCTTGGTGATGACGGTGTCGATGCCGAGCGAACGGCAGGCGATTTCGTCCTCGCGCAGCGCTTCCCATGCACGGCCGATCGGCATGCGGCGCAGCTTGATGGTGACGTAAGCCGTCAGCATGCACAGAAGCAGGATCACGTAGAACAGGAAGATCTTGTAATAGGCCGACGACATCGACAGGCCGAAGGCCTTGGCGAAATTGTTCGGCGCAGCGACATCGAAGGACCAGATGCCGAAGACCGAAGCCTTGGCGATGCCGGAAATGCCGAAGGTGCCCTTGGTGACGGCCGTCCAGTTCAAAAGCACGAGGCGGATGATCTCACCGAAGGCCAGCGTGACGATCGCCAGATAGTCGCCGCGAAGGCGCAGAACCGGGAAACCGAGAATGATGCCCCAGAAGCCGGCGAGAATGCCCGCGACCGGCAGGAGCACCCAGAAGGACAGGCCGAAATGGCTTGACAGCAGCGCATAGGAATAGGCACCGACCGCGTAAAAGGCCACATAACCGAGATCGAGCAGGCCGGCGAGGCCGACGACGATGTTCAGGCCCCAGGCCAGCATCACATAGATCAGGATCTGGATGCCGAAATTGTCGACGAATTTCAGCGAGCCCTGAAAGCCGAACAATTGCACGGCGATAACAGGATAAAGCAGCAGCAGGACGAGCGCCAGCTTCAGGAAGTGCTTGTGGAAAAATCCTTTTTCCTCGGAGATTTCCAGAATGCCACTTTTCGCCTTGGCAAGCCGGCGGCGGTCCAGCGACGGCTTGATGAAGCCGACCACGAGAAAGCGGCCGACAGCGGCAATGCCGACGAAGATCGCCAGAAGCCCCCAGCGGGTGCCCCAGATCAGCTGGTTGTTGATATCCTGATAGGTGACGATGCCGACATAAAGAATGAACATGCCGAACGAGATGAGGCCCGCAATCAGGCCCTCCTTCACGGCCGTCGCCATCAGGCTCGGGCTGGAAGCGGCGTTTTCGGAAGCGATATTGGTCATGGGATCACACCTTCTCGACTTCCGGACGACCGAGAATACCGGTCGGCTTGAAGATCAGCACGAAAGCCAGAATGCCGAATGCCGCGACATCCTTGTAGGCGATGGAGAAATAGGCCGACCACAGCGATTCGATGAGACCGATCAGCAGGCCGCCGAGAACGGCGCCCGGAAGCGAGCCGATGCCGCCGAGAACGGCCGCGGTAAACGCCTTGACGCCGGGAATGAAGCCGTCGCTGAAAGAGGCAACGCCATAATACATCAGATACATGGTGCCCGCGACCGCAGCCAGCGCCGCACCCATGATGAAGGTGATGGAGATGGTCTTGTCGACATCAACGCCGAGCAGTGCGGCCATCTTGCGGTCCTGTTCGGTGGCGCGCTGCGCCCGGCCGAGCGGGGTCTTGTTGACGATATACCAGAAGGCGAAGAGCAGCACCGAGGTGACGACCATGATGATCAGCTGCTTCAGCGAGACGGTAATGGCGCCGAAATGATAGCTTTCCGTCACCATGGACGGGATCGGCTTGTTGCGCGGACCCTGGGTGACCTGGATGAAGTTGGACAGCGCGATCGACATGCCGATGGCAGTGATCAGCGGTGCAAGACGGAACGAACCTCTGAGCGGGCGGTAGGCGACGCGCTCGATCACCCAGTTCCACAGGCCGGTCATCAGCATGGCGACGACCATCATCAGAAGCAGAAGAAGCGCCACCGGAATGCCGGCGACAAAAGATGTCACGATCAGGAAAACGATCAGCGCGGCGAAGCCGCCAAGCATGAAAATATCGCCATGGGCGAAGTTGATCATGCCGATGATGCCGTAAACCATCGTATAGCCGATAGCGATGAGGCCGTAGATCGATCCAAGAGTCAGCCCGTTGATGAGCTGCTGGATAAAATACTCCATGTCTTTCCCCCGGGCACGACCTCGAATGGGTCACGCCTCGTTATGTTAATTATAGGGGAAGCCTTTCAGGCAGACCCCCACCCTCAAAATGCATATCGTGTTCGTTAAAAATGTGAAGTCAAAAACGGGCGATCCTGCACAAAATTTGGAATTTCCACATGGACTGCCGCTTTCCCGGTCAAAAGAGCCATGATTTTGGCAGGAAGTGCTGAAAAAATGACGGTTGGATGCTTATTTTAGCATTGTCCAATGCCATTATTTGACGGGCAGCGGGCAAAGGAGTAGCGAATATCGGAACGGCGATATCCCGCAGACGGGATACAATTGGCAAAGAGATGATCGACATATTGACGAAAGCGGCGCTGGACGCCGGGCAGGCCATCATGGCGGTCCATCGCGCCGGCCCACATGTGTCATACAAGGACGACTGTTCGCCCGTGACCGAGGCCGACCAGCGTGCCGAGGTGATCATCCTTGCGGCGCTGGCCCTCCATTTTCCTGACATCCCCGTGGTGGCCGAAGAGGCTGTCTCAAACG
The DNA here is from genome assembly GCF_001541315.1 of Agrobacterium tumefaciens str. B6. Taxonomy (GTDB): domain Bacteria; phylum Pseudomonadota; class Alphaproteobacteria; order Rhizobiales; family Rhizobiaceae; genus Agrobacterium; species Agrobacterium radiobacter. The sequence continues at coordinate 392,575 of NZ_LMVK01000034.1, forward strand.
GCATCCTGCCGGAAACCGGTGCGGAATTCTTTCTCGTCGATCCGCTTGACGGCACCAAGGAATTCATTGCCGGCAAGGACGATTTCACCGTCAATATCGCGCTCATCCGCAATGGCATTCCGGTGGCCGGCGTCGTTTACGCCCCCTGCCGTGGACAGGCGTGGACGGGTGAAGAAAACGCCGCCGAAAAGCTCGCAATATCAGGCGAAGGCGCAATCCTTTCGCGCCACCCCATCCGGGCGCGTCAGCGCGGCGCTTCGCCCGTGGCGCTGATCAGCCGCTCGCATTGCACGGCGAAGACGGAAGCCTTCGTGGCCGAACACGGGCTGAAAGACTGCATTTCCGTCGGCTCCTCGCTGAAATTCTGCATGCTGGCGGAAGGCGCTGCCGATATCTACCCCCGCTTCAGCCGTACCATGATGTGGGACACGGCCGCCGGCGACGCCGTGCTGCGCGCCGCAGGCGGCAGGACGCTCGATTGCGAGGGCAGGCCCCTTGTCTATGCGGTGAGGAGCGATGGCGAGGATGCGCTGGCCAATCCGGACTTCATTGCCGAGGGGGCGATGGCGGTGGAACACGCGGGGTAACAGGCGCTCGGCGTTTCCTCGGCTCTTGCAAAGCGCGGATCGATCTCCGCTTCGGCGTATGAGGCTTCACCCCCCTCTGCCCTGCCGGGCATCTCCCCTTCAAGGGGGGAGATCAGCCGGAGGCACTACCACCACTTCATTCGCAAATGCTGAGATGGGCGAAGCCTGCCCGCGAGTCTATCTCCCCTGTTGAGGGGGAGATGCCCGGCAGGGCAGAGGGGGTAAGCCGCGCCCACCAAGGCCCAACAAAAAATAATCCATCCCCACTC
>NZ_LMVK01000035.1 GCF_001541315.1 Agrobacterium tumefaciens str. B6
TGTGATTAAGCATGGAATAAGGACCCCGCACATGGGGTGATCGGCGTCCAAACGGGACCCCCATCTGCGATGGGGTTACAACAGCCTCCGGTTTCATCGGAGGCTTTTTATTTGGATGCTTATTGTGGAAACAATTCTGAAGATAAGACGGCTGGCCCATGTTCAGGGCAAGACGATCAAGGCGATCTGCCGGGAGCTTGGTATATCGCGGAAAGTGGTGCGGAAGGTTCTGCGCAGCGATGAGACGGAGTTCAAATACGAGCGGACCCGTCAACCTCAGCCGAAGCTCGGCCCCTGGCGCGATCAGCTCGATGGAATGCTGCTCGCCAATGCGGCCAAATCCTCTCGCGAACGGCTGACACTGATCCGGATATTCGAGGACTTGCGCGACCTCGGCTACGCGGGCGGTTACGACACAGTCCGGCGCTACGCCCGAACCTGGGCGAAGGAACGCGGCTCGGTTACGGCGGAAGCCTACGTGCCGCTCTATTATGCGCCGGGCGAGGCCTACCAGTTTGACTGGAGCCACGAGATCGTCGTGCTGAACGGCGTGACGACGACGGTAAAGGTGGCGCATGTCCGGCTCTGCCACAGCCGGATGATGTATGTGAGAGCCTATCCGCGCGAGACGCAGGAGATGGTCTTCGATGCCCATGACCGGGCATTCGCGTTCTTCGGCGGGGCCTGCACGCGCGGCATCTACGATAACATGAAGACCGCGGTAGAGACGGTCTTCGTCGGCAAGGAACGGCAGTACAATCGCCGCTTCCTGCAGATGTGCAGCCATTACCTGATCGAGCCGGTGGCCTGCACGCCGGCGTCGGGCTGGGAGAAGGGGCAGGTCGAGAACCAGGTCAATCTGGTGCGGGAACGCTTCTTCACGCCGCGGCTGCGCTTCAAATCCTACGATGAGCTGAATGGCTGGTTGCTGGACAAATGCATCAGCTATGCCCGCGCCCATAAGCATGTCGATCAAACGGAGCGCACGATCTGGGAGGTGTTCGATGCGGAACGGCCGCACCTGGTCGGCTATCCCGGCAAGTTCGACGGCTTCCACGCAGTGCAGGCCTCGATCGGCAAGACCTGCCTGGTGCGTTTCGACAACAACAAATACTCGGTGCTGTCCACGGCAGTCGGCCGCCCGGCCGAGATACATGCCTATGCCGATCGCATCGTCATCCGGCAGGATGGCGTGGAGATCGGCCAGCACGAACGCTGCTTCGGCCGTGGCGAGACGATCTATAATCCCTGGCATTACGTGCCGGTCCTGACCCGCAAACCGGGAGCGCTGCGCAACGGTGCGCCATTCCACGACTGGGTTTTGCCCGCCGCCATGGAGAAGGTGCGCCGCCGGCTGAAGGCCATGCATGACGGCGACCGGCAGATGGTGTCGATCCTCGAATGTGTGGGCCTGGACGGGCTCCCCGCCGTCGAAGCGGCCTGCCAGGAGGCGCTCGATCAGGGCGTATTCTCGGCTGCCGTCATCATCAACATCCTGGCCCGCAAGCGTGACCCGCAGCCGGCCGCCATCCTTTCCATTCCCGATGCGCTTCGCCTGACCCACGAGCCTCTGGCCGATTGCGCCCGTTACGACAGCCTCAGGAGGGCAAGCTGATATGGAACGATCCCAAATCCTCGACATGATGGGCACGCTGAAGCTATTTGGTATGCGCAGCGCCTATGACGAGATCATGGCCTCCGGCATCAAGCGGCAGCACGAACCGCCGCGC
>NZ_LMVK01000036.1 GCF_001541315.1 Agrobacterium tumefaciens str. B6
CCGCCGTCCGGGTGGAGCTGGTCAGGGTTGCGCAGCCCGGTCGGCGGCGGATGGCTCGACAAACTGGATAAACTTTAGCTTTGACAGCCCGATCACTCCGCCGCCTTCAACCGCGCAAGGGCGTTCTGCCGCTTCGCGATGACTGCGGGATCCTTGGTAAAATCGGTCTTTCTGCCAGGCTTGGTTCCGCGCTTCTGGTAGCCATTGCCTTGGCTGCCGTCGCGAATGCCGAACATATGATCCGTTTGGCCGGTGCGGCGCGGTCCGCCTTTACTGCGCTGCTGTTTGCGCCCCGCCTGCAACTCAGCCACGATCGAAAGCATGTCATCCAGTCGTTTGTTCTCGACCACCTCAGGGCGGTGAACGGAACGTAACATGTCAAACGTCCTGTAGGGCAGGGTGGCTTCCCCATCTGTGATCTCCAGGCGTCCGTCGGGATAGTCGCAAACGACAACCTTCTTGCCGGCGAGCGCCGCTGCCCGGTCTGTCGGATCGAGAATGAACATCACCTTGTCATAACGTAGTGTCAGTGAATTCGACAGCTTGCGGACCTCCTTGCGACACATCGCACCATCGAGGTTCTCATGATCGGCAAACGGCCGATGCATGTCCTTCGGATTACGGGGTGCCTTGCCAAAGCGACGATTGAAGTCGGTCATGAATTCTAACGCATAGGCGTTTGCCGCCTCGATCGTGTCGATGCCGCGCAGCCTCAACTCCTTTACAAGCCGATCCTGCAATGTCTGATTGGCGCGTTCAACCCGGCCCTTGGCCTGCGGAGTGTTGGCGCAGATAATGTCGATGTTCAGTTCATAAAGCGCCCGGCCGAACTGCGTCAGGCCGCTAGTACGATCCTTCTCCGACGCATGCGTGGTGCGAAAGACGCCATGCTTGTCACTGTAGAACGCAATCGGCTTGCCCCATTGCTGCAGATACGCCTTTGTCGCGTGCAGATAATCGAAGGTGTTCTCGGAAGTCGCAAAGCGTAAATGCAACAGCTTGCCGGTGGCATCATCAATATAGACGAGCAGGGCGCATTTGGGACCGCGGTTCTCGAACCACCAATGATGCGAGCCATCGATCTGGACCAGTTCGCCCAAACAATCACGTCGCCCGCGTGGCTGGAAAACCCGCTTCTTGCGTTCGCGCCGCGACACCCAGATGCCGGCTTCCATCATCCACTGACGCAGCGTCTCTTTGCTGACGCCAATACGGTGACGTTCGATCAGCTTCTCGGCCGCCAACGTCGGTCCAAAATCCACGTAATGCTCCCGCACCAGGTCGAGCACAAGATTGCGAAAATCCTCGCCGTGACGTCGGTTGCCCGGACGGCCGCGCTTCTTCGAGACAAGTCCGTCGGCGCCGGCCAGATCATATGCCTGCAACAGGCGGTGGACCTGACTGCGGCTAAGACGAAGCAACTCGGCCGCATCAACGACACTGAGACTGCCACCGCGAATCCGCTGGATGAGTTCAAGGCGATGCAATTCTTTCTGCGACATGACAATCAAACAAGACATGACGACTCCAAACAAGGATGACCTCGGCCACGATGCACGTCGCTGATCTTGCTTCCCATTGCTGACGTTGGACCAGCATCCCAAGAGGCGACGACTGTCGCATCTCTAACCGGCCTATGTGTCGCATCTCTAAAATGCCGTTACAAACAATAATCGCATAAC
>NZ_LMVK01000037.1 GCF_001541315.1 Agrobacterium tumefaciens str. B6
CGGAACGGCAATCAGAAAACGACGAAGAACTTGTCAGCGACAATCAGCGTGATAACTTGATCCCCACCGCGACCTAAGAATCTCATCCAGATTGTCGCCCGCGTCTCATCCTGATTGCCGCGCTATAGACGTCTGCACCTTCCATGAGCCGCAGGCAGATATAGGTGTGACGTAGGCTGTATGCTGTTCGGGGCTTGCCGTCGCGGTCCAGCTTGAGATGTTGTGCTTCAAGAAGGTTGTTGAACATCTTGAGATAATTGCCGGGGAATAGCAGATCGGTCGGAGCGGGAAGCGTCGCAGCCACCTCGCCATCCCCTTTCCCGCGCACAGGCTTCGCCCGCTCACACAGACGCTCATAGGGTTTCACCGCACCGGGCATGGATTTGCACCAGCCGATGCCGCGCTTGCCGCACACCTCAATCTCAAGGATACGCTGACGCGACTCCGGGTCTTCCACGATCGTCACATCTCGGTGCTGGAGCTGTTTGGCCTCATCCGGCCGCAGGCCGGTGTTGCCCATGAACAGCACGAAGTCATGCAACTGCTCGGCTTCCCACCGGAAGTAAGGGTTCTTCGGCTCCTTGGCATTCTGGCGGGTAGCCTCGTAGAGCTGCTTGTATTCGACCGGGCTGAACCACTGCCGGTGCATGATCTTCCCTTGCGTCTTGTAGGGCGGTGATAGGTCTGCAAGATGCGAAAGCCATTTGTGGCGGATAGCCGTCTTCAATACCTGCCGCAGGGTTCCGACCTCGTCATGCAGGGTACTCCGCGCCGGCGCCTTGCCGGGTCATGCAGGGTACTCCGCGCCGGCGCCTTGCCGGTCTTGGACGTGCTGATGCGGTGCACCCGATAGTCCTGCACGGTTCCGGCCGTGATCTCGGAAAGGCCCATCTTGCCGAAGAACGGGATCAGGTGGAGCCGTAGGCGGATGCCATGGCCTTCAACCCACTTGGGGCTACGCTCGCCTTCCGTGATAACGGCATATTCCTGCTCGAACTTCTTGGCGGCCTCGGCAAAGGTCTTTTCGGTTTTCAACAACCCGGCCGCCAGCTTGCCGCGCAGCCCAAGATACCAGTCCTCCGCAAAGGCCTTGGCCTGCTCCAGTCCGGTTTCTTTAGTGCTGGCACGGTACTGCTGACCTTTTACCGACCCGAGCAATGCCAGGTGAGGCCCCCGCGCCGGTAGACATTGACCTTTCCTCCAAGGATTTCGTGGCTCGCCATACCGGCCCCCTGTTTGTTTCTCATTTCGATATGGGAACAGGGAATCACGACCTCAAGGGACCAGTCAAATCGGCCTCGGGATTTGTGCTAGGTTTGTGCTAGGGGTAAAAACGACTTCGGCCTCCCGAAGGAGGCCGCTTAAAGTCGTGATAGTCTTTATAAACTCTGGTTGCGGGGGCAGGATTTGAACCTGCGGCCTTCAGGTTATGAGCCTGACGAGCTACCGGGCTGCTCCACCCCGCGGAATGATTTATTATAGCATAAAGGCCGCTTTTGGCGGCCTTTTGATTTGG
>NZ_LMVK01000038.1 GCF_001541315.1 Agrobacterium tumefaciens str. B6
TTATGGGATGGCCCGCCCTTTCACCCAGCATCGAGTACAGTGCTGGCATTCGGAAAGCGAAAGGAACGAGCCAATGTCTATTGCTATTCTTGGAATTGATCTGGGCAAGAACTCCTGCAGCGTGGTCGGCGTCGATGCGGCGGGAGCTGTGGTCGTTCGGCGAACAATGCGTCGACAGACGCTGATCGACTATGTTGTGAAGCTTCCTGCTTGTGTGGTTGCGATGGAAGCATGCTGCGGCGCGCATCATCTCGGTCGGCTGTTTGCAGAACAGGGTCACCAGATCCGTTTGATGTCGCCGGAATACGTTCGTCCGTATATCAAAGCTCAGAAGAACGATGACCGCGATGCCGAGGGGATCGCTGAAGCCGCCTCACGACCAACAATGCGCTTCGTCGAACTCAAAAGTCAGAAGCAGTTGGATATCCAAACGCTACATCGCGTGCGTTCCCGCCTTGTTGCGGAGCGGACAACCCTGCTCAACCAGATGCGGGCGATCCTACTGGAACGTGGTGTGATCTTCCCTGCCGGCAGAAGAAGGTTTGAGCTCGAATTGGATTCCATGCTTTCTGAGGGCAGCGAGACACTGTCGCAACGCATGCTTCAGCTGATTAAGGGACTGCGTTCCGAATGGAAGGAACTCGACGCAAAGATCGGAACGCTGAACGAAGAGTTTACCCGGTTGGCTCGCGACGATGCCGCCACGCGAAGGTTGACCTCGATCCCGGGCATCGGGGTGCTTAATGCAACCGCTTTAGTTGCGGCGGTGGGCAATGCCAGCAGCTTCGCCAAAGCCCGAGATCTCGGCTCCTGGCTTGGGTTGGTTCCCAGGCAATACAGCACCGGCGGTAAACCTCGGCTGCTGGGGATATCGAAGCGCGGCAATACATATCTACGAACGCTACTGATCCATGGCGCCCGGGCGGCATTGCCATCGCTCTCGAAGAGCGACACGCCGCTGGGGCGATGGCTGAAGGCAATGATCGAGCGAGGTGTACACCGCAACGCCGTCGTTGTGGCACTGGCCAATAAGCTGGCACGTATCGCTTGGGCCGCTCTACGGAAGGAGGCGACATTTGAACGTGGCTACCTGGTGGCGACGGCATAGGGCCTGGAACATGCTATCGCGCACGTAGCTCAAAGAGGTTTGCAGGAAGGATCGTGAAGATGGCCTGACAGTTGACCGGCGTTCGGAAAGCCCGATTAAAAAAATGGCACGTGGTGCCGACGGACTTATGGGGCTCTGAACGTGCGGATGTCCATCTTGGCCATGGGAGTTACCCATGAGACCGTATACGTTGACGCAGACTGATCAGAACACCGTATAATCCTCTTGCAGACGGGCGGGCCATACGTTTTTT
>NZ_LMVK01000039.1 GCF_001541315.1 Agrobacterium tumefaciens str. B6
GTGTGTGAGATCGACCCTGGCATCGGCGTCGAGGTTGCGGAATGCCGCCGAAAGGCTGTCGCTTCGATGATAAAGCGGCGTACCGCCCACGGACCACAGGGCATTTTGAAGCCCTTCAGCCAGCGCGACAAAGCTTTCGCCGCCGAGAATGACATGGGCGTGTTCAAAGCCCGACCAGACAAGCCGGAAGTGATAGAACAGGTGATCAAGCGCCTGGCCGGCGATGGTTACACCAAGACCGCTGGCGTCGGTAAAATCCGAAAGGCCCAGCCGGCCTGGCTCGTGCGTCTGGCGGAAGATGACCTCCTGAGCTTCGCCATGGACAGCACGCCACGACCGGATGCGTCGCTCAAGCGTGCGGCGGATACCTTCAGAGAGTTCTGGATGTCGGCGCAGCATCTCATTGTAGACGGCGACAGCACGGATGCCGGGAGCGGCCTTCAGGAGGGGGATGACTTCTGCCTCAAATATCGGTTCCAGGGGATCAGGGCGGCGGCGTCCGCGTGGCGCTTTGCTCTGAGATGGCAGTTGCACCTCCTTGTCGAGGCGGTATGCCGTGGCTCGGCTGATCGACGCTTTTGCCGCGGCGACCTCTACGGAATGCGTTTGTCGGTACTTCATGAAGAGTCTCATCTGATGATCGGTTACATGGCGACCCGGCACAAACTGGTTCTCCAATCCAGAAAACCGCAAATGTACCGGACCGACCGCGATCATGAGACGCCTAAAATCTGCGCCGCGCCGGGATATGACTACGATCGGGCTACGCCCTCACTCCGTCACACCCCGGCGCGAGTCTCATCCTGATTGACGCTGAATCTCACCTAGATTGCCGCTATGCAGACGTCTACGCCATTGCCAAAAATTGCTGTGATTAAGCATGGAATAAGGACCCCGCACATGGGGTGATCGGCGTCCAAACGGGACCCCCATCTGCGATGGGGTTACAACAGCCTCCGGTTTCATCGGAGGCTTTTTATTTGGATGCTTATTGTG
>NZ_LMVK01000040.1 GCF_001541315.1 Agrobacterium tumefaciens str. B6
TGGTTGTCGGGGCTGGCGGCACGGCGGGCGAAATCATCGCCGCCGCTCGGCTGGAACCGCAATGGTCTTTTGTCGCCGTCGCTCCTTCAGCGCCGATGCTTGACCTTGCACGCGAACATCTGGTCAGGGCCGAGGGGTCTGACCGGGTGGAGACGGTTCTCGGAGCCGTCGCCGATCTGGATAGAGCCCCGTCGTTTGACGCAGCAATCATGATCGGCGTGCTGCACCATTTACCGGGGGACGCCGCGAAGCAGGATATTCTGACGCAGATTGCAGCGCGGCTACATCCTGATTCCCCCCTGATTGTCGCGGGGAATTACCGGGCGTATGGGTCGCAGCCCCTGCTCATGGCGGCCTGGGCAGCACGCTGGCGTATGAACGGCGCCGCTCCCGAAGAGGTCCAATCTAAAATGGGAAAGATTCTGCAGGGTGCGGAGCCACCCCGATCGGAAGACGAAGTCATTTCATTGCTGGCCGGCGCTGGTTTCAAGCACCCACTTCGGTTCTTCGAAAGCCTGTTTTGGGGGGCGTGGCTGGCCCGACGGCATGAGAAGACAAAATAATGCACAGTTCGCGTCGATTGCGGACGCCGTGGATGAGGTGACCCCGCGCGGAGCGGAAGGCCAGCTTTCAGTGACTTCAACGCGAGCGACCTAGATGACGGCGAGAAGCCTATGTTCAGGGCGCTAATCTTCTGTTTCCGATTAGGCGCGATTGCGAACGCGAGCGATGTTAGCGCCTTGAGATCCCATTAGGGGTGAGCAACGGCCCGCACCGTGACAGAGTAAGGTCGCTATAAAACCCTTGGGAGGGCCAACCATGCCGAAAACAGCAGATCAAACTCAAGCACAGACCACGCCCCTCGTCGATCTTGGCGCGATATT
>NZ_LMVK01000041.1 GCF_001541315.1 Agrobacterium tumefaciens str. B6
TGTTCTCAGGGCGGGGTGCAATTCCCCACCGGCGGTATCGGGATTTTTCCCGGAGCCCGCGAGCGCTTCCGGTCTCCAAAGCCGGAAGGTCAGCAGATCCGGTGAGAGGCCGGAGCCGACGGTATAGTCCGGATGGAAGAGGACAAGGCATAGGACGCTGGCGCGTGAGCTGGCTTCGCATTGCATTGTTCGCCCAAGGGATATTTGGCGCTTCTCGAAGCGCGAAAATGCCGCAAAACGGCATAACCCTTGAAAGGCTTGAAAGAAAATGACCATTGCTAGAATTGAAGACGCCATCGAAGCCATTTCCCGTGGCCAGATGGTGATTGTCGTTGACGACGAAGACCGCGAAAACGAAGGCGATGTCATCGCCGCCTCCGACAGCATTACCCCGCAGCAGATCGCCTTCATGATGAACCATGCGCGTGGGCTGATCTGCGTCGCCATGCCGGGCGAGCGACTGGATGCCCTCGACATTCCCTTGATGGTGTCGCGCAATACCGAATCCCTCAAGACAGCGTTCACCGTCTCGGTGGACTATATTCCGGGCACCACGACAGGCATTTCCGCCGCCGACCGGGCAAAGACCGTGCGCGCGCTGGTATCGGAGGATTCACGCCCCGAAGACTTCGCCCGCCCCGGCCATATCTTCCCGCTGCGCGCCAACCCGCAAGGCGTTCTCGGCCGCACCGGTCATACCGAAGCGGCCGTCGATCTTTGCCGTCTAGCCGGGAAATTCCCCTGCGGCACCATCTGCGAAGTCGCCAATGACGACGGCACCATGGCCCGCCTGCCCCAGCTCGAAGTCTTTGCCGAACGCCACGGCCTGCTCGT
>NZ_LMVK01000042.1 GCF_001541315.1 Agrobacterium tumefaciens str. B6
TGCGAGGGCCGGCGTTCGAGATAATCGGTGAGGTTGAGGATACGGGCGGCATCGTCGACCTTCCTGTCGATCACCGCCTTGTCGAGCTTGGCCATCTTCAGCGGGAAGGCGATGTTGTTCCTGACGCTCATATGCGGATAAAGCGCATAGGACTGGAACACCATGGCAAGGCCGCGCTCGGCCGGGGCCTTTTCGGTGGCGTCGTTGCCGTCGATGACTATTCTGCCGCCGGAGACGTCTTCCAGCCCGGCAATCAGGCGCAGCAGCGTTGACTTGCCGCAGCCGGACGGGCCGACGAAGACGACGAACTCGCCGTCATGGATGTCGAGATCGATCGACGGGATGACTTTTGCCTCGCCGAAGAGCTTGGACACGTTCTGAAGGGAAATGCTGCCCATTATTGTCGTTCCTTATTTCACGGCGCCGAAGGTCAGACCGCGCACGAGTTGTTTCTGCGAGAACCAGCCGATGACGAGAATGGGGGCGATCGCCATCATCGAGGCGGCCGAAAGTTTTGCCCAGAACAACCCCTGCGGTGAGGAGAAGGAGGCGATGAAGGCGGTCAGCGGTGCTGCATTGGTGGTCGTCAGCCGGATGGTCCAGAAGGATTCGTTCCAGGCGAGGATGACGTTCAGGAGCAGCGTCGAGGCGATGCCCGGAACCGCCATGGGGGTCAGTACATGCACGATCTCGTTCCA
>NZ_LMVK01000043.1 GCF_001541315.1 Agrobacterium tumefaciens str. B6
TGTCAATCGGCGTCGTAACGGGACCCCTTATCGGCTCCCAAAAGGGACCCCTGCCTCTGGTTGCATCGGGTCAGCGCGCGTAGGCCCGGAGCTCTCCATTTAGCGCAGGGGCCTGCGGGCGCGGGTTGTTTGTCTTTTCGGCTTTAGCTTTGAGAGCGGTTTTTAAAGCGCCAGGATTCGTTCCCGGTTTCCACGATCTCGCAATGGTGTGTGAGCCTGTCGAGCAGAGCGGCGGTCATCTTGGCGTCGCCGAATACGGCCGGCCACTCGCCGAAGGCCAGGTTCGTCGTGACGATGATCGATGTCCGCTCGTAGAGCCTGCTGATGAGATGGAAGAGGAGCTGGCCGCCGGCCTGGGCGAATGGGAGATAGCCCAGTTCGTCCATGATGACGAAGTCGAGCCTGGTGATGAAGTCGGCCAGCCGCCCCTGCTTTCCACTCCGCGCTTCTGTCTCGAGCCGATTGACAAGATCGACGACGTTGTAGAAGCGGCCGCGTGCGCCGTTGCGGATTAGGGCGCGTGCGAGCGCGATGGACAGGTGGGACTTCCCCGTGCCGGTTCCGCCGACCAGAACGATATTGTGCTGCTCGGCGAGGAAGGCTCCTGTCGCAAGCTGGCGCACGAGCCCTTCGTTGACCGGCG
>NZ_LMVK01000044.1 GCF_001541315.1 Agrobacterium tumefaciens str. B6
ACATGCACATGCGCCAGCACATCCTTGGCTTCCCGCAGCATCGCCTTGGTGTCGTCGCCGAAATAGAAGGTATGCGGCGCGCAATAGAGGAACTTCACATTCTTCGAATTGACGGTGCGGATGATGTCGAGCGCCGGCTGCAGCGTTTCGCACCAGTCCTCGGGATGCGGCTCGACATGCAGGTTGATGCCTTCGCGCTCGAAGATCGGCACCAGCTCTTCCATCGAGCGCCACCAGGCATCCTCGCAGGCCTCGATCATCGAGCCGGTATGGCAGCAATAACATGACCCCTTGTCGGGATGCGGACCGCGGCCGAATTCGGAGTTCATCGTGTCGACCTCCAGTTCGATGGCGATCTCGATGGCGCGTTTCCAGTGTTTGACCGCCGCCTGCCGTTCGGCCTCGTCATTGGAGGCCCAGCGATACATCGGCAGCAGCGAGGCGATACCGACATCGGCCTCTTTCAGCGCCTTCTTGAAGGACCGGATGCGCTCGGGAAAGACGCGCGGCGCCTTGAACCATTCGAGGAAATCGGCGCGCGGGCTGAG
>NZ_LMVK01000045.1 GCF_001541315.1 Agrobacterium tumefaciens str. B6
CGCCAAGACTCTGCTGGAGCGCTCCGGCGCCAGTGTCACCTTTGAAAATCGCGGCACTAGCGAAAAGGGAGCAAGGGTCACAATCGTCTGGCCTCGAGCGCTTATGGACGATAAAAGAAACCGTTGACTTTACCATCCACGTTGAAGCGGCGATAAGAAGAAGAAAACAAAGCCGACGAAGTTGCCGGAAGGCCGCAAACATGAAGACAGAAGACCAGAACAACTCCACCGGCGCGCCAACGGACGACGGCGATCCGATCGGGCCCGACAGATCGCTGCTGATCGTCGATGATGACGGCCCGTTTTTGCGCCGGCTTGCCCGGGCAATGGAAACACGCGGCTTTGCCGTCGATACGGCCGAGACGGTGAGTGACGGTATAGCCCGTTCCAGGGCTGCGCCGCCGAAGTATGCGGTGGTCGATCTGAGGCTTGCGGATGGCAATGGTCTGGAAGTCATCGAGGCGATCAGGCAGAACCGGGACGATACGCAGATCGTCGTTCTGACCGGCTATGGCAATATTGCAACCGCTGTTACCGCCGTAAAACTGGGAGCGCTGGACTATCTGGCCAAACCCGCCGATGCGGACGATGTCTTCAATGCGCTGACGCAGCGCAAGGGTGAAAAGACCGAAGTTCCCGAAAACCCCATGTCGGCAGACCGGGTTCGGTGGGAGCATATTCAGCGTGTCTATGAAATGTGCGAGCGCAACGTTTCGGAAACGGCACGCCGGCTCAATATGCATCGGCGCACCTTGCAGCGCATTCTCGCGAAACGCGCCCCAAAGTAACGATACTTATTCGCCAAAGCTGCGCCCGGTTGTCCATTCTGCCAGCATCAACCGGGTCGCGGCGGTTCTCGAGAAATCCAGCATCACCGATTTGCGGGTCGCCGGCGGCAATTTATGTTCCGGCGCATCGCGCAGCATATGGGCACCATATCCATCCGAGAGGATCAGCCCGCATTCCTCCGGGAATATGTCGGTCGGAACCTCCGGGTGGGTGGCGAAGAACAGCCGATCGCAATGCAGGCGATATTCCGGCCATTTGCGATCGACACGGAAATCCTCGATGGAGGATTTGATTTCGATGATCCAGATTTCACCCTTGACCGACAGACTGATGAGATCGGCCCGTCGCCCGCTTGCAAGCGGCAACTCCGGCAACACCGAATGGCGCATTTCGTGCAGAAGCACCTGAACGCCGCGGCGCACCAGCATCGCCTTGTCCGACTGGCGTCCGTCGATTAACGGATTATTGTTGGTAACGGAAAGAATAGTCATGGATAAAGGCTGCTGAAGCGTTTGGCCTATTGTTGCAAAAAGGCAATCAACCGGCAATTTTAAAGGCGCAACCGCCTCGCGGCGGCGCAACGGCTTGCCAAGAGCGGCTTAATGGAAAATAACCGATTTATCCAATTAAGCCTACTCCTTCGCACAATTTGGCGAATTTTCCGCGAGAACGACATGCGCATCCGCACTCCATTGACCTTACTCGGTCTGACGGCAGCACTGGCTCTGGCCGGCTGCGCCGAAACTACCTCCCAATCCTCCGCTCCGACCTCCGGCAAGATCGCAGCGTCTGTTCCGGTTGCTGACCCCGTTCCGGCGAAGGTCGAAACGGTCCAGATCTTCAACGATGTTTACGGTGCCGTGACCGATGCGGGCTATGCGCTGCCGGCCATTCCGATCAACCGTGTCAACGAGAAGTATCGCCGTCAGATTGTCGAATTCCAGACATCCGAACGCGCCGGCACCATCATCGTCAACACGCGCGAGCGTTACCTCTATTACATCCTCTCCGGCAACCGTGCGGTTCGTTACGGCATCGGCGTCGGCAAGGCGGGTTTCGCCTGGGCCGGTGAAGCCTATGTCGCCTGGAAGCAGGAATGGCCGATGTGGCATCCGCCGAAGGAAATGGCGGACCGTAAGCCGGAAGTGGCCAAATATGTCGAGGCCGGCATGGGACCGGGCCTTTCCAACCCGCTCGGCGCGCGCGCCATGTATCTCTTCAACGAAAAGGGACAGGACACGCTGTTCCGCATCCATGGTTCGCCCGAATGGGCCTCGATCGGCACCGCCGCCTCTTCCGGCTGCATCCGCATGATCAACCAGGACGTCATCGACCTTTACAGCCGCGTCCGCCCCGGCCGCAGCACGAAAGTCGTCGTGATCCAGTAAAGATCAGATACCGGACAAGAAAAAGCCGCCGTGGATTTCCCCCGGCGGCTTTTTTGTTTCTCAGGACTGCTGACGGTGTCAGGCCGCCTGTTTGGCCTTCAGTTCCAGACGACGACGGTGCAGAACCGGTTCGGTGTAACCATTCGGCTGTTCGCGGCCCTTCAGCACCAGTTCGACAGCCGCCTGAAATGCCACCGATCCGTCGAAATCGGATGCCATCGGCAGATAGGCCGGATCGTCGGCATTCTGCGTATCGACCACGGCGGCCATGCGCTTCATGGTCTCGACGATCTGTTCCTCTGTCACCACGCCATGGCGCAGCCAGTTCGCCATATGCTGCGCGGAGATGCGAAGCGTGGCGCGGTCCTCCATCAGCCCGATATTGTTGATATCAGGCACCTTGGAGCAGCCGACGCCCTGATCGACCCAGCGCACGACATAGCCGAGAATACCCTGCGCATTGTTGTCGAGTTCACGCTGGATTTCTTCCGGCGTCCAGTTGGGACGCGGCGCGACCGGCACGGACAGGATATCGGAAAGCTTCGCGCGGCCGCGGCTTTTAAGTCCTTCCTGCACCGAAGCGACATCGACCTTGTGATAATGCGTGGCATGTAGCGTCGCTGCGGTCGGCGACGGTACCCAGGCCGTGTTGGCGCCGGCCTTCGGATGCGCGATCTTCTGCTCCAGCATCGCCGCCATCAGATCCGGCATGGCCCACATGCCCTTGCCGATCTGCGCATGGCCGGAAAGGCCGCATTCCAGCCCGATATCAACGTTCCAGTTCTCGTAAGCGGCGATCCACGCCGCCTGCTTCATGTCGCCCTTGCGGATCATCGGACCCGCTTCCATCGAGGTGTGGATTTCGTCGCCGGTGCGGTCGAGGAAGCCCGTATTGATGAAAACGACGCGATCCTTCGCGGCGCGAATGCTTTCCTTGAGGTTGATCGTGGTACGACGCTCTTCATCCATGATGCCCATTTTCATGGTGTTCGGCGCCATGCCGACAAGCTTTTCGACCCGGCTGAAGATTTCGTTGGCGAAGGCCACTTCCTCCGGCCCGTGCATCTTCGGCTTGACCACATACATCGAGCCGGCGCGGGAATTCTGACGACGCCCGGACGGACCGACATCATAAAGAGCGATCAGCGCCGTGACGACGGCATCCATGATGCCCTCCGGCACCTCGCGGCCGTCCCTGTCGAGGATCGCCGGATTGGTCATGAGATGACCGACATTGCGCACCAGCATCAGGGAACGGCCCGGCAGCGTCAGCGCCGCACCATTGGGAGCCGTGTAGTAGCGATCCGGATTGAGGCTGCGGGTGAAGCTCTTGCCGCCCTTGGAAACCTCTTCCGTCAAGTCGCCACGCATCAGGCCAAGCCAGTTGCCATAAACCAGCACCTTGTCCTCGGCATCGACGGCGGCAACCGAATCCTCGCAATCCATAATGGTCGTCAGCGCCGATTCAAGAATGACATCGGAGATGCCCGCCTTGTCGCTCTTGCCAATTTCGGTCGTGGGATCGATGACAATCTCGGTGTGCAGACCATTCTTGCCAAGAAGGATCGTTGCAGGCCTTGCCGTTTCGCCGCTGAAACCCTTGAACTGGGCTGCATCCTTGAGGCCAGTCTTGGCGTCGCCGATGGCAATCTGCAACAGGCCATCCTCGATCTTGAAACCGGTCACATCGGACCAGCTTCCCGTCTCCAGCGGTGCGGATTCATCGAGGAAGTTTCGAGCCCAGGCGATGACCTTCTCGCCGCGCCCGGGGTTATAGCCCCTGCCCTTTTCCGCACCGTCAGCATCGGAAATGGCATCCGTGCCGTAAAGTGCGTCGTAAAGCGAACCCCAGCGGGCATTCGCGGCATTCAGTGCATAACGTGCATTCATAACAGGGACGACGAGCTGCGGGCCGGCAACGGCAGCAATTTCAGGGTCGACGTTGCTGGTTTCCACCTTGAAGCCAGGACCTTCCGGCAGCAGATAGCCGATTTCCTTCAGAAATCCCTCATAGGCAGCAAAATCTACCGGAGCGCCATTCTGCCGATACCAGCCATCCAGTTTTTCCTGCAGGGCGTCGCGCTTTGCCAGCAATTCACGGTTCTTCGGAGAAAGCTCGTGAACAATGGTCGAAAAACCTTCGAAGAACGCCTCACTGTCCAGACCTGTGCCCGGCAGGACGTCGTCAGTCAGAAAGGCATAAAGCCTGTCATCGATGGAAAGACCGAATTTATTCGTGCGGCTCACATGCGCCTCCTCTATTCTGGAGATACAGATTGGACGCGGAGACGGGCGCTCGTCAATTGCGGCAGGCAGCCAAATATTATTTCCGTTTTGGAAACAATGGAGCCGATAGTCGTCTTTTTCTACAAAAGCGCCTGCAGATCCTTGAGGCGGTCGTTCACCAGCCAGCCGTAGTAGTTTTCTTCCGGTAACAGCGGCTGTTCCCCGCCCGAGGCGCGTTGGCGGTTCTTCTGGGCAAGGGCGGCAGCACGCTGCTGCGACCCGCCGACATTATAAAGCGTGGAGGTCACACCCGGATTTTTCGAAATATCCATGTCGGCAATCGACCGGTAATCATCGATAGACTTGCGGATGGAGGCGGCCATGAAGGCGAGTGACCGGTCCGGGTCCATGATCGCCGTATAGACCGCTGTGGCATCGTTTTCATCCAGCCTCTCGTAACCGGAGGTTCTCGACACCATGTCGGACAACATCAGCGCCGTCAGCGGGTTGATCTGGCCGAGGCCAAACGTCTGGCCGGCATAAAAGGGCTGGAAGAATACGGCGCTGAAACGGTTGTTCGGATAGGCCACGCCATCGACGGTCTTACCACGGAAACTGTCGTCCCAGACATCTTCACGGCAATTCCAGAGGCTGTAGGAATCCTTTTTCGACTGGCATTTGGCAAATTGCGAATGCGTCAGAAACTGCGCGATGGTTTCGTCCTTGTAGCCGAAACGGAAGCTGCCGCCGGCATAGGAGGCGGCCTTGACGTAATAGGACTGCAGCCGGTCATAAGCGTCGACATTATAGGTATGTTCGCCGACGATCGCGCCGATCATATGGATCGGATCGATGCCGTAGCGCCCGGCCGTCGACTTGATCTTGGCGATCAGGGCCTTGTCGGAGGACAAAAGCTCGATGACCTTCTGGTATTTGCGCTCGAAAGACGTGTTGGACGCCTTGGTTCTTTTTGCGGAAGCGCCGGGAACACCCGGCTGTTCGGCATTGCGATTGCCCGGCGGAACGACCGTCGCGGCTTCGACGTAAGAAGACGCGGTGACGGTGACCGCCAAAGCAGCGGCAAATGCCAGAAGAGTTTTGCGCACGAGCGAATGCCTTTTCTCAAGCCTGCGGTTTCCGCCAGCGAAATACGCTGGGAAAACCGGATCATTCCACTAAAGCGGTTCCAACCGGAATGCAGCCCTTCCCATAAACAAAATGCGGGCTGAATGCGAGACAAGGCGGATAAAATAAAAGAGTGCGGCAAATATGGCCGCACTCTTCTTTCTCGGATCCCCGAAGTCTTCAGAGAATATAGCGCGACAAATCCGTGTCGGCGGCGAGATCGCCCACATGTTTTTTGACATATTCCTGGTCGATCTTGATGGCGGAGCCTCCGCGATCCGGCGCGTTGAAGGAAATCTCGTCCAGAACGCGCTCCATCACCGTCTGCAGGCGACGCGCACCGATGTTCTCGACCGACGAATTGAGATGAACGGCCACATCGGCCAGAGCATCGATTGCGTCATCGGTGAAATCGAGATCCAGTTCTTCCGTCGCCATCAGCGCCTTGTACTGGCGGATAAGGCTTGCTTCCGTTTCCGTAAGGATACGGCGGAAATCCTCCTTCGTCAGCGGCTTCAGCTCGACGCGGATCGGCAGGCGACCCTGAAGTTCCGGCAGAAGATCCGAAGGCTTCGCCACATGGAACGCGCCCGATGCGATGAACAGCACGTGGTCGGTTTTGACAGGGCCATATTTCGTCGAGACTGTGGTGCCTTCGACCAGCGGCAGCAGGTCGCGCTGCACGCCTTCACGCGAGACGCCCGCGCCCATGCCGCCATCGCGGGCGGCGATCTTGTCGATCTCGTCGAGGAAAACGATGCCGTCATTTTCGACCGATTTCACCGCTTCGCGCTGGATCATTTCATTGTCGAGCAGCTTGTCGGATTCGTCGCGGATGAGATCGGCATAGGATTTTGATACCGTCGTGCGCACCTTCTTGGTGCGTCCGCCCATGGCCTTGCCGAACATTTCCGACAGGTTGAGAACGCCGATATTGGCGCCCGGCATGCCAGGAATTTCGAAACCGGGCATGCCCGAGCCGCTATCCGCCACCTCGATGTCGATTTCCTTGTCGTCCAGCTCGCCGTCACGCAGCTTCTTGCGGAAGCTTTCACGCGTGCCAGGCGATGCGGTTGCACCAACCAGCGCGTCAAGCACCCGTTCTTCGGCGCTCTGATGCGCCTTGGCCTGCACTTCGGCGCGCTTCTTTTCACGCACGAGGCCAATGCCGATTTCAACCAGATCGCGGATGATCTGTTCGACATCGCGTCCGACATAGCCGACTTCGGTGAACTTCGTGGCTTCGACCTTGATGAAGGGGGCACCAGCAAGCTTGGCGAGGCGGCGCGAAATCTCGGTCTTGCCGACACCGGTCGGTCCGATCATCAGAATATTCTTGGGCATGACTTCATCGCGCAGGCTCTCATCGAGCTGCTGGCGGCGCCAGCGATTGCGCAGCGCGATTGCGACCGCACGCTTGGCTTCATGCTGGCCGATGATGAAGCGGTCGAGTTCCGAGACGATTTCCCGGGGAGAAAAAGTTGTCATTCTATCCTCTCGGCTTTCCTGCTCCGGCCGGCCATCCAGGCCCGGCCCACAGGACCCATTGGTGAGAAATTGAGCTTACTCAGCGTCGAGGGTTTCGACGACGAGGTTGTGGTTGGTATAAACGCAGATATCGGCTGCAATATCGAGCGACTGGCGCGCCACCTCTTCGGCGGACTTGTCTGTGTCCATCATGGCGCGGGCCGCCGCAAAGGCGTAATTGCCGCCGGAACCGATGGCGATCGCGCCGTGTTCCGGTTCCAGCACATCGCCATTACCGGTGATGGCAAGCGTGGTGGTTTTATCGGCCACCAGCATCATTGCTTCGAGGTTGCGCAGATATTTATCCGTCCGCCAGTCCTTCGCAAGCTCGACGGCTGCGCGCATGAGCTGCCCCGGATATTGCTCGAGTTTCTTCTCAAGACGGTCGAGTAGTGTGAAGGCATCCGCCGTCGCGCCGGCAAAACCGGCAATCACTTCACCTTTGCCGATGCGGCGAACCTTGCGGGCATTGCCCTTCATAACCGTCTGGCCAAGGCTCACCTGGCCATCGCCAGCCATGACGACCTTGCCGCCCTTTCTGACTGTAATAATTGTTGTCATCAAACACCTGTCTGCCCTGCCGGGCCTGGGGTTAACGGGCCGGATACGGCCCTTCTCGGGTTCTATGTAAGTTTGCTTTTCGCGATTGCAATCTTCGCGGCGACGCACCGTTTTCCGCATGTCATGCAAGACGATGGAACAACTGGATATTTGTGTCCCGTGCTGATAAGGAACGGCAACATTTTCACGGAGCGGCCAAAATGGCAGAACGTAAAGGCGAGATTATCCGCAACACCAACGAAACCGCGGTTTCGGTGCGCGTGGATATCGACGGCACCGGCAAGTCGACAATTTCCACCGGCGTGGGATTTTTCGACCATATGCTGGACCAGCTCAGCCGCCATTCGCTGATCGACATGGAGATCGAGGTCAAGGGCGACCTGCACATCGATGACCACCACACCGTGGAAGATACCGGTATTGCCATCGGCCAGGCGATTGCCAAGGCGCTGGGCGACCGGCGCGGCATTACCCGTTATGCCTCGCTCGATCTTGCCATGGACGAGACGATGACCAAAGCCGCCGTCGATATTTCCGGCCGGCCCTTCCTCGTCTGGAACGTCAATTTTTCCGCACCGAAGATCGGCACCTTCGATACCGAGCTGGTGCGTGAGTTCTTTCAGGCGCTCGCCCAGAATGCCGGCATCACGCTGCATATCCTGAACCATTACGGCGCCAACAACCATCATATCGCCGAAACATGCTTTAAGGCCGTTGCCCGCGTTCTTCGCACGGCAACCGAGATCGACCCCCGGCAGGCAGGCCGCGTTCCCTCGACAAAGGGCATGCTGGCCTGACGCCAAAGCTGTCAGGAAGCCCATGACAAGCTATCTCGTTCTGGAAGCCCCCAACGGGCCGGACAGGGACCACAAGACGACCCGCTTCATTGCCGACCGTTTCGTCTGGCTGGCCCTGATTGCGCCCTGGCTTTGGCTCGCCATCAATCGCCTGTGGCTGGCAACGGCGGTGGTTATCATCGCGCTCCTTCTGGCCGGACGGGTATCGATATTAGCCGGATTCGAACCGGTTGGACTTCTCTGCGGTTTCGCCATCGGGCTCATCACGGCGCTGGAGGGACGCGATTTTCTCGTCCGGCACCTGATCCGCAAAGGCTGGAAGCTGACGTCAGTCGTTTCCGCCCCTGATCTTTCGAGCGCCGAAGACATATATTTCTCCGGTCTCTCCGAAACCGCCGAAACGGCCGAACAGCTGTCCCAGCCGGTCTGGTCTCCTTCGCCGCAAAATAGAGGCGACAAAAACTTCGTCAACGATCCCGCAGGATCGTTTCTTTTCGACTTGAATGGAAGGCGCTGACATGCGTGTCGCGATCATCGACTACGGTTCGGGCAATCTGCGTTCGGCCACCAAAGCTTTCGAGCGTGCCGCCCGCGAAGCCGGCATCAATGCAACCATCGACCTGACCGACAAGCCGGATCACGTCGCCTCGGCAGACCGCATCGTCCTGCCGGGCGTCGGTGCCTATGCGGATTGCCGCGCGGGTCTCGAAGCCGTTCCCGGCATGCATGAGGCGCTCATCGAAGCCGTCGAGAAAAAAGCGCACCCCTTCCTCGGCATCTGCGTCGGCATGCAGCTGATGTCCTCGCGCGGGCTCGAAAAGACTGTCAGTACCGGGCTCGGCTGGATTGAGGGTGACGTCGTGGAAATGACGCCGTCCGACCCCAGCCTCAAAATCCCGCAGATCGGCTGGAACACGCTGGAAATCCGCCACGCTCACCCGCTTTTCGACGGCATCAAGACCGGAGCGGATGGGTTGCACGCCTATTTCGTGCATTCCTATCATCTGTCGGCAAAGCACTCGACGGATGTCATCGCCACCACCAACTACGGTGGCGCGATGACGGCTTTCGTCGGTCGCGACAATATGGCGGGCGCGCCGATCCATCCGGAAAAAAGCCAGACGCCCGGCCCTGCCCCGATTTCCAATTTCCTGCGCTGGAAGCCCGACATGATTCTTTTTCCCGCATCGATCTCAAAGACGGCCAGTGCGGTCGCCTGAAACTCGGCGATATGGACCAGGCCACCGTCTACAACGAGGACCCCGGCGCACAGGCGAAGGCCTTCGAGGACCAAGGCTTCGAATGGCTGCATGTGGTTGATCTCAACGGTGCCTTTGCCGGCCAGACCGTCAATGGCGAGGCGGTCGACGCCATTCTGAAAGCGACGAAAAACCCGGTGCAGCTCGGCGGTGGTATCCGCACGCTCGATCATATCGAAGCGTGGCTGAGCCGTGGGCTTGCGCGCGTCATTCTCGGCACCGTGGCGGTGCGCGATCCGGTTCTCGTTCTGAAAGCCTGCAAACGTTTTCCCGGTCAGGTCGCCGTCGGCATCGACGCCAAGGGCGGTAAAGTTGCCGTGGAAGGCTGGGCGGAAGCCTCCGAACTCGGCGTCATCGAATTGGCCAAACGTTTCGAAGGTGCCGGCGTCGCGGCCATCATCTACACCGATATCGATCGTGACGGCATTCTGGCCGGCATCAACTGGGCCTCGACGCTGGAACTGGCGGACGCCGTCTCCATCCCGGTCATCGCCTCCGGCGGCCTTGCCTCCATCGAAGACATCAAACGCATGTTGCAGCCGGATGCCGCAAAGCTCGAGGGTGCGATTTCGGGCCGCGCGCTTTATGATGGGCGCATCGATCCTGCCGAGGCGCTTGCCCTCATCAAGGCCGCTAAGGAGGTAAACGCATGACCCTCAAAGCCCGTGTTATTCCCTGCCTTGATGTCAAAGACGGCCGCGTCGTCAAGGGCGTGAACTTCGTCGACCTGATCGATGCCGGTGACCCCGTCGAAGCGGCGAAAGCCTATGACGCGGCGGGAGCGGATGAGCTCTGCTTTCTCGACATCACCGCCTCCTCGGACAATCGCGATACGATCTTCGATGTCGTCTCGCGCACCGCCGATCATTGCTTCATGCCGCTGACCGTCGGCGGCGGGGTCCGCGCCGTTGCTGACATCCGCAAGCTGCTCCTTTGCGGCGCCGACAAGGTTTCCATCAATTCTGCGGCGGTGAAGGATCCTGACTTCGTGGCGCAGGCGGCCGACAAGTTCGGCAACCAGTGCATCGTCGTTTCCATCGACGCCAAGCGCGTTTCGAAGGATGGGGAAGCCGGCCGCTGGGAAATCTTCACCCATGGCGGACGCCAGCCGACCGGGATCGACGCCGTGGAATTCGCCATCAAAATGGTCGAACGCGGCGCGGGTGAATTGCTCGTCACCTCGATGGACCGCGACGGCACCAAAAGCGGATATGATATCGGCCTGACGCGCAGCATTGCCGATCAGGTTCGCGTGCCCGTCATCGCCTCGGGCGGCGTCGGAACGCTTGATGATCTGGTGGCTGGCGTTCGCGATGGCCATGCAACTGCGGTACTTGCCGCCTCCATCTTCCATTTCGGCACCTATTCGATCGGTGAAGCCAAGAGCTACATGGCCGAGCATGGCATCGCCATGCGTCTCGACTGATTGCAGGAACTTCTCATGAGCGCATTTTCCCTTTCCGATCTGGAACGCATCGTCGCGACCCGTGCCGCTGCCTCTCCTGACGAATCCTGGACGGCCAAGCTGGTTGCTGCCGGCCAGGAACGCGCGGCGAAAAAACTCGGCGAAGAGGCGGCGGGAGCCGGCCTCGCAGCCATTGCGAAAGAGCGCGACGGGCTGAAGAAAGAAGCCGCCGATCTGCTTTACCATCTGCTGGTGGTGCTGAAGATCGCCGACATTCCGTTGGACGAGGTTTTTGCCGAGCTGGAGCGCCGGACCGGTCAAACCGGCCTTGCGGAAAAGGCGGCGAGGCCGACATCATGAATGTCGAGGCAGGCAGCGGGGAGAGAGGCATGCCGAGCACACTCGATCATTTCCGGCCGGATGAGTATTCGCCCTCCCACTTCTACAGTTCGGAAGAATGGGCGAAGTTTCGCGCTGACACGCCACTGACGCTTTCCGCCGATGAGGTCAAACGCTTGCGCTCGCTGGACGACCCGATTGATCTGGACGAAGTGCGGCGCATTTACCTGTCGCTGTCGCGCCTTTTATCCTCGCATGTCGAGGCGTCACAGCTGCTTTTCGAGCAGCGCAACCGCTTTCTCAATATGGCTGACGTCAACAAGACGCCCTTTGTCATCGGCATTGCCGGCTCTGTGGCGGTTGGCAAATCGACGACGGCGCGTATCCTGAAGGAGCTTCTGGCGCGCTGGCCCTCCAGCCCGAAGGTCGATCTCATCACGACAGACGGATTTCTTTATCCGAATGAGGTTCTGCGGCGCGAAAACCTGATGGAGCGCAAGGGGTTTCCCGAAAGCTACGATATCGGCGCGCTCCTGCGTTTCCTGTCGGCGATCAAGGCGGGCCAGCCCAATGTGAAAGCACCGCGCTATTCGCACCTGACCTATGACGTTCTGCCGAATGAGTTCACTGTCATCGACCAGCCGGATATTCTGATCTTCGAAGGCATCAATGTGCTGCAATCGCGCGACCTGCCGGCGGGCGGGCGGATTGTGCCGATCGTTTCCGATTTTTTCGATTTCTCGATCTATATCGACGCGGACGAGGATCTCATTCACAACTGGTATGTGAACCGGTTCATGAATCTGCGAAAAACCGCCTTCCGCGATCCCAATTCGTTCTTCAACCGTTATGCTTCCATCAGTGAAGAAGCGGCGCTGAGCATTGCCGAAGGCCTCTGGCAGAACATCAACCTGAAGAACCTGCGCCAGAACATCGTGCCGACCCGCCCGCGCGCCGACCTTATCCTACGCAAGGGCAAGAACCACCTGATCGACACGGTGGCGCTTCGCAAATTGTGAAAGATGCCGCACAAGACGGCATCTCCATTGCAGCAGTTAAGAGCCGCTATTACGCAAGGTCAGGAATTCGTAGGACCTGGCCGGGATAAATCTTGTCGGGATGGGTCAGCATCGGCTTGTTCGCTTCGAAGATGATGTTGTTCTTCGCGCCATTGGCCTTGCCATATTGCGCTTCAGCGATCTTCCAGAGATTGTCGCCCTTCTTAACCGTATAGAACACCGGCTCCTTCGCGGGCGCTTCGGCCACTTTCAACTCACCCGCCTCGACCTTGGAAATGCCGAGCGTATTGCCGACCGCGATAACCGCCTTTTCGAAGACCGACTGATCGGCCACTTCGCCCTTCAGAACGACCTTGTCGTCTACCACCTCGACCTGAACCTTGTCCGTGCCGAGATCGTGGGAAGCGAGTTCCTTCTTGACCGCTTCGACATCGGGCGCATCATCGCCGCCGATACCGAGCTTCTTTCCCGCTTCCTTGATGAAATTGAACAGACCCATAGCACCCTCCTTGGTTGTAGGGAGGCTTACCAGACGATATTTGAAGCTCTATGACAAGCGCGAAACATTTGGCCCCTATTCGCCCGAGGGCTTGCCGCGCATTTTCTTGATATCGGAGCGGCCGGACTTCGCCTTCAGGCGGCGCTCGACCGAGCCCTTGGTCGGCTTGGTGGCCTTACGCACCGGCGGCGGCGGGGCGGCGGCTTCGAGGATCAGCTCCTTCAGCCGTTCGCGCGCATCTTCGCGATTGCGCTCCTGGCTGCGAAACCGGCTCGCCTCGATCATCAGCACGCCTTCTTTCGACACACGCCTGCCACCGAGGCGCAGGGCATTGGTCTTCACCCGGTCCGAAAGAGACGGTGAATTGGCAATGTCGAAAAACAGCTGAACCGCCGTCGAGACCTTGTTGACGTTCTGGCCGCCCGGCCCGCCGGCCAGCACGAATTGCTCCGTCAGCTCCCAGCCGGCGATGGTGATACGGTTGCTGATGTAAAGCGGGTCGCTGGCCATGATCTTTCTCCGCGCCGGTGATGCCACAGATCGCAAAAAATGAAAACAGCGGAGAAAACGAAAGAACCCGGCACAAGGCCGGGTCCCCTCCTCCTCACGAATGAGGCTCTATTTATTCAGCCGCAAGCAGCAGGCCCGGTGCAGCATCGCGAACCTTGCTATCGACGTGATCTTCGAACTTGGTGAAGTTCGTGACGAACATCGACACCAGTTTCTTCGCCTGCGCGTCATAGGCTGCGCCATCGGCCCAGGTCGAACGCGGATCGAGGATCGCACTGTCGACGCCATCAAGCGACAGCGGCACCGCGAAACCGAAATTCGCGTCGGTGCGGAATTCCGCATTCTTCAGGTCGCCGGTCAGCGCTGCCGTCAGAAGCGCGCGGGTCGCCTTGATGGGCATGCGCTTGCCGATGCCGTAGGCACCGCCGGTCCAGCCGGTATTGACCAGCCAGCAATCCACGCCATGCTTGCCGATCAACTCGCGCAGCAGGTTGCCATATTCCGCCGGGTGGCGTGGCATGAAGGGTGCGCCGAAGCAGGTTGAGAACGTCGCTTCCGGCTCCGTCACGCCCTTTTCCGTGCCTGCAACCTTTGCGGTGTAACCAGAGAGGAAGTGGTACATGGCCTGTTCCGGCGTCAGACGGGCGATCGGCGGCAACACGCCGAAGGCATCCGCCGTCAGCATGATGATCGTCTTCGGATGGCCGGCAATGCCCGTTTCCGATGCATTCGGAATGAAGTGCAGCGGATAGGCGCTGCGGGTGTTTTCCGTCAGCGAGTTGTCGTTGAAGTCGGGAACGCGGTTTTGGTCCAGCACCACGTTTTCGAGAACCGTGCCGAAACGGCGGGTCGCGGCGTAGATTTCCGGTTCGGCTTCGGCCGAAAGCTTGATCGCCTTGGCGTAGCAGCCGCCTTCGAAGTTGAAGATGCCGTGCTCGCCCCAGCCATGCTCGTCATCGCCGATCAGCGTGCGCGACGGATCGGCCGACAGCGTGGTCTTGCCGGTGCCGGACAGGCCGAAGAACACGGCGGAATCACCTTCTGGACCAACATTGGCCGAGCAATGCATCGGCATGACGCCCTTGGCCGGCAGGAGATAATTGAGGACCGTGAAGACCGACTTCTTGTTTTCACCGGCATAGGAGGTGCCGCCGATGAGGACAAGACCATTGGTGAGATCGCAGGCGATGACGGTTTCCGAACGAACGCCGTGACGGTCCGGATCGGCCTTGAAGCTCGGCAGGTTGATGATGGTGAGCTTCTGTTTGAAACCCGCCAGTTTTTCCTGCTTCGGTCGGATAAGAAGGTTGCGAATGAACAGCGAATGCCAGGCAAGCTCGGTGACGACGCGTGTCGGCAGTGCATTTTCTTCATCGGCGCCGCCGATCAGATCCTGCACGTAAAGCGTCTTTCCGGCGGCATGGGCCAGCATGTCCTGACGCAGCAACTCGAAATTTTCCGGCGACAGCGGCTTGTTGTTGTCCCACCAGATGGTGTTCTCGGTGGAGGCATCGCGGACGACGAATTTGTCCTTCGGCGAACGACCCGTATGCTGGCCGGTGACGGCGCGAAGCGCACCATCGATGGTCAGTTCGGCCTCGCCGTTGCGGATCGCTTCTTCGTATAATTCGCTCTCATTGAGGTTATAAAAGACGCGGGAGGCGTCACCCAGTCCGAGTTCCGCAACTCCATTGGCAGGATTATGAACCCCAAGCTCGTTCATGACGCGTTCCTTGTTAATGACGATAAGGCCGTTGAAATTTCCACGGAAAATACGTGGCGGCTTTTGGAAACGCAAGAGCCAGACTTTAAAAAACTTAGTGATTTCAATATATTAATCGATTTAAAAGATTTTATTTCTTTTTAAATCGGTTGAAGACGCATTAAAATCCAACTGCGGCCTTTCCACAAAATCCCCTCGCTCCAGCCCGGCGATTTGGCTGCGAGTTTTCCTTTGCCACAATTTGTTCCACCTTTATACTCAAGAGAGTGGCTCGCGGCGCGCAACCTTGGCTGGGTGAATGTCGGGAGTTACGAGAAAATGACGATGGAGACCAACTACATGCAGACGATCGCGCTTGTCGACGACGACCGGAATATTCTGACTTCGGTATCGATCGCGCTCGAAGCCGAAGGCTACCGGGTCGAAACGTATACGGACGGCGCTTCCGCGCTTGACGGGTTGATCGCCCGTCCGCCGCAGCTCGCCATTTTCGATATAAAGATGCCACGCATGGACGGCATGGAGCTTTTGCGGCGTCTTCGCCAGAAGTCGGATCTGCCGGTTATCTTCCTCACCTCCAAGGATGAAGAGATCGACGAATTGTTCGGCCTGAAGATGGGCGCCGACGACTTCATCACCAAGCCCTTCTCGCAACGCCTTCTGGTGGAACGCGTGAAAGCCATCCTGCGCCGCGCCAGCAGCCGCGAGGCTTCCGCCGCAACCGGCAGCGTGCTGAAGCCGACCGCCGATCAGCAGGCGCGCACGCTCGAGCGCGGGCAGCTCGCCATGGACCAGGAACGCCACACCTGCACCTGGAAGGGTGAGCCGGTGACGCTGACGGTCACCGAATTCCTCATCCTGCATTCGCTGGCGCAGCGGCCCGGCGTGGTGAAAAGCCGCGACGCGCTGATGGATGCGGCCTATGACGAACAGGTCTATGTGGATGACCGCACCATCGACAGCCACATCAAGCGTCTTCGCAAGAAGTTCAAACTCGTCGATGGCGACTTCGATATGATTGAAACGCTTTATGGCGTAGGATATCGCTTCCGCGAAGCGGCCTGAACCGGCGCGCAAATCGGAAGAGACCACCCGAAGAGTGGTGGTGAGGACTTGAATACGTGTTGAAGAAAACGCCGGAAACCGTCTCGGACAGCGACGATGCCGAAGAACGCGGCAGCGAACGCCGCCATCGTATCCATCCACTGACGATCATCCGGCGCATTTTCGGCAATGCGGTGTTTTCCAGCCTCACGCGCCGCATTCTTTTCTTCAACGTCGCGGCGACGGTGGTTCTGGTCGGCGGCATTCTCTATCTCAACCAGTTCCGCGAAGGGCTGATCGACGCACGGGTGGAAAGCCTGTTGACGCAGGGCGAAATCATTGCCGGTGCGGTCTCGGCTTCCGCCTCCGTCGATACCAATTCGATCACCATCAATCCGGAAAAGCTGCTCGAATTGCAGGCGGGGCAGAGCATTACCCCCGCCCCCAATGACGAGGATTTGAGTTTCCCGATCAATCCGGAGCGGGTGGCGCCGGTGCTGCGGCGGCTGATCTCGCCGACGCGTACCCGCGCACGGCTGTTCGATGCCGACGCCAACCTGCTGCTCGATTCCCGCCATCTTTATTCGCGCGGTCAGGTTCTGCGTTTCGATCTGCCGCCGGTGACGCCGGAGACGCAGACCTGGGGCGACTGGTTCACCAGCATGTTCAACCGCATGCTGCAGCCCAGCAGCCTGCCGCAATATAAGGAAGCGCCGGGTGGCGACGGCTCGATCTATCCGGAAGTGATGAATGCGCTGACGGGTGTTCGCGGCGCTGTCGTGCGCGTCACCGAAAAGGGCGAACTGATCGTTTCTGTGGCTGTGCCGGTACAGCGCTTCCGGGCCGTGCTCGGCGTTCTGCTTCTGTCGACGCAGGCGGGCGATATCGACAAGATCGTGCATGCGGAGCGCCTTGCGATCATGCGCGTCTTCGGCATCGCCACGCTGGTCAATATCGTGCTGTCACTGCTCCTGTCCTCCACCATCGCCACGCCGCTGCGGCGCCTTTCCGCCGCCGCGATCCGAGTGCGCCGCGGGGCAAGGACGCGTGAGGAAATACCGGATTTCTCGGCGCGCCAGGATGAGATCGGCAACCTTTCGATTGCGCTGCGTGAAATGACGACGGCGCTCTACGACCGTATCGATGCCATCGAAAGTTTCGCCGCCGATGTCAGCCATGAACTCAAAAACCCGCTGACCTCGCTGCGCAGCGCCGTGGAAACTCTGCCGCGCGCCAAGACCGAAGAGTCCAAGCAGCGCCTGACCGAGATCATCTTCCACGATGTCCGCCGTCTAGACCGCCTGATCAGCGACATTTCGGATGCGTCGCGGCTCGATGCCGAGTTGGCGCGCGCCGACGCCTCGCCGCTCGATCTCGATGTTCTGATGAAAGGGCTGGTGGACATATCCCGTCAGATAAGCACCAAAAAGAAAAGCGTGACGATCGACTATTCTGTCGACCGGAAAGCGGGCGCAAAGACCTCGTTCGTGGTGAACGGCCACGATCTCCGCATTGGCCAGATCGTCACCAACCTCATCGAGAATGCACGCTCTTTCGTTGCC
Organism: Agrobacterium tumefaciens str. B6; assembly: GCF_001541315.1. Taxonomy (GTDB): domain Bacteria; phylum Pseudomonadota; class Alphaproteobacteria; order Rhizobiales; family Rhizobiaceae; genus Agrobacterium; species Agrobacterium radiobacter. The sequence goes on from NZ_LMVK01000045.1 coordinate 17,774, forward strand.
GAGGACAGTGGCCGCATCACCGTGCGCCTTTCCCGTCACAAGGATCGCTGCATCGTGCAAGTGGAGGACAACGGCCCCGGCATTCAGGCGGAAGATATCGACCGGATCTTCGAGCGCTTTTACACCGACCGGCCGGCGAGCGAAGGGTTCGGCCAGAATTCGGGCCTTGGCCTTTCCATCAGCCGGCAGATCGCCGAAGCCCATGGCGGCAGTCTCCGGGCGGAAAATGTCGTTGACAAATATGGCGTGATTTCCGGCGCGCGCTTCACCCTGTCGCTGCCGGCGGCCGAAACCCATGAACGCTGAACGCTTCAACCTTCACGCCACTGCCATCGTCGTTCAAAACACCGGCATCCTCTTTGCCGGACCATCGGGCAGCGGCAAAAGCGAGCTTGCCTTCAGCTTCCTAACGGAGGCTGAACGCTGCGGATTGCCGGCCGCACTGATCGCAGACGATCAGATTTTCGTGTATCGCGACGGCGAAACCATCATCGCCGAGCGGCCGGAAACAATCGCCGGCCTGCTGGAATTGCGCGGCAGCGGCATTGTTTCGTTGAAAACCATTGCGCGCGCGCCACTACTTTTCGCCGTCACGACAGTTCTTTCACCTGAAAATCCAAGACTTCCAGAAGATGACGAGGTGTTGTTGCTACCCTGCGGCGGGCATCTTCCGCTCTTACGCATTCCGCTTTCCAGTCTTACGCCCTATGGAAAATTTGCTGCACTTGCTCAGAATCTTTTTAAAACGAATGTGAAGTGACCGTGATTCAGGCGATTTTAGGCTTGCGATTCGCATTTTCCTCATCAAGATGAAATCCCACCGATGGACAGGATTGCCGCGTTGCGATAGTCGGCAATGAGAGTGCGTGTGCAAGGGAGCATTTCATGATCGGACTAGTGCTTGTCACCCATGGCAAGCTGGCTGAGGAGTTTCGCCATGCGTTGGAGCATGTCGTCGGTCCCCAGAAATTGATCGAGACGGTCTGTATCGGTCCCGAAGACGACATGGATCAGCGCCGGCAGGACATCATCGACGCCGTTGCGCGTGCCAATGATGGCAATGGCGTCATCATCCTGACGGACATGTTCGGCGGCACGCCCTCCAATCTCGCGATTTCCGTCATGAACAACGGCAATGTCGAAGTCATCGCCGGGGTTAATCTTCCCATGCTGATCAAGCTTGCCGGCGTTCGCAGCGAAGATAACATGGACAAGGCCCTTCAGGATGCATCCGATGCCGGCCGCAAATATATCAACGTCGCCAGCCGCGTTTTGAGCGGTAAATAAGAAGTCAGCCCATGTCGCCATTTACCCGGGAACTACCGATCATCAATAAACGCGGTCTTCACGCCCGGGCATCCGCCAAATTCGTGCAGATGGTCGAAGGTTTCGACGCGACGATCACGGTTTCCAAAGACGGCATGACCGTTGGCGGCACCTCGATCATGGGTCTTATGATGCTGGCGGCAAGCCCCGGATGCAGCGTCTATGTCGAGGCAAGCGGCAATCAGGCGAAAGAAGCGATCGAAGCGCTCGAGGCGCTGGTCGCCGACCGCTTCGGCGAAGAAGCCTGAGCCGGCACCATATAAAGACATAAAGACTTCTTTATATCATCATTGCCAGATCGTTCGTGGCCTGCTAAACCGCTGCTACGTTTAAAAGCCGGGCCGCAAGGCGCGGCGTTTCTGATCTGGAGAACTTCATGAGCCTTGAGAAGGACTACATCGTCGCCGATATCAACCTTGCCGCGTTCGGCCGCAAGGAGCTGGACATTGCCGAAACCGAAATGCCGGGCCTGATGTCCTGCCGCAAGGAATTCGGCGAAAGCAAGCCCCTGAAGGGCGCACGTATCACCGGTTCTCTTCACATGACGATCCAGACCGGCGTTCTCATCGAGACGCTGAAGGAACTGGGCGCGGATGTTCGCTGGGCCTCCTGCAACATTTTCTCGACGCAGGATCATGCGGCGGCGGCAATTGCGGCGGCCGGCATTCCGGTCTTCGCGGTCAAGGGTGAAAGCCTGACGGAATATTGGGAATATACCGACAGGATCTTCCAGTGGGCCGATGGCGGCCTCTCCAACATGATCCTTGACGATGGCGGCGACGCCACCATGTATATCCTGCTCGGCGCACGCGCTGAAGCCGGCGAGGACGTTCTGTCCAATCCCGGTTCGGAAGAAGAGGAAATCCTCTTCGCGCAGATCAACAAGCGCCTCAAGGCTTCCCCCGGCTGGTTCACCAAACAGCGCGACGCGCTGAAGGGCGTGACGGAAGAAACGACGACCGGCGTTCACCGTCTTTACGATCTCAGCAAGAAGGGCCTGCTGCCCTTCCCGGCCATCAACGTCAACGACAGCGTCACCAAGTCGAAGTTCGACAACAAGTATGGCTGCAAGGAATCGCTCGTCGACGGCATTCGCCGCGCAACCGACGTGATGATGGCCGGCAAGGTTGCCGTGGTCTGCGGTTACGGCGATGTGGGCAAGGGTTCTGCCGCTTCGCTGCAGGGCGCCGGCGCCCGCGTGAAGGTCACCGAAATCGACCCGATCTGCGCGCTTCAGGCTGCCATGGACGGTTTCGAAGTCGTTCGCCTGGAAGACGTCATCTCGTCTGCAGATATCTTCATCACCACGACAGGCAACAAGGACGTGATCCGCATCGAGCATATGCGCGAGATGAAGGACATGGCCATCGTCGGCAATATCGGCCATTTCGATAATGAAATTCAGGTCGCATCGCTGCGTAACCTCAAGTGGACGAACATCAAGCCGCAGGTCGACATGATCGAGTTCCCGAAGGGTAACCGCATCATCCTGCTCTCGGAAGGCCGCCTGCTGAACCTCGGCAACGCCACCGGTCACCCGTCCTTCGTGATGTCGGCGTCCTTCACCAACCAGGTGCTGGGCCAGATCGAGCTCTTCACCAAGCAGGGCGAATACAAGAACGAGGTTTACGTGCTGCCGAAGCACCTCGACGAGAAGGTCGCACGCCTTCATCTCGAGAAGCTTGGCGTGCGCCTAACCGAACTTTCCGACCTTCAGGCTGATTATATCGGCATCTCGAAGGAAGGTCCGTTCAAGGCTGAACACTACAGATATTAATATCATAGTTAATATCCACTGAAATTACACAACATCTAGATGCCGCGCACTTGACAAAGTGCGCGGCATCTTTTTTGCGCGCTCCCTTTCCGCAGATTTATGAAGGCGGTATTGTCATCAGACTTGATTCGGACACGCCAAAGGGCGGCGGGGACGAAATGGGATGTCTTGTCGAAGATGCGGCACATAGGACGGAGACAGACCGGGGATGACGGTTCACAATTCGGATCTGCGCGAGCAGACAGTTCAACGCGTTGAAAACACGCATGCTGGCGTGGCATTGAGCGCGGCTCTTGCGCGTTGCCGGCTGGTATTCAGTGCGGTTCGGACAGGCTTTGCGAGGCTTCCCGTTCTGATGTCGGGCACGGTTCTGGCCGGCTCGGCAAGCATGGCGCTGGCGCAGGACGGGCTTGTGGCAAAGACCGGCGCGCGGCTATTTTCATCCGGAGAAACAATCACCTATTCGCTTTTCGTCGGCATGCTTTCGGCCACGCTGTTTTCCGTTGTCTGGCTGGTGCGGCAGCGGGGCAATATCGAGGCGGAGAGCAGCGAATACCGTCAGGCGCTTGCCCAGTCCCACCACAAGATCGCGAAATACGAGGCGCTGATTTCCGACAAGAGCCGCCGCATCGTCATCTGGGACGGCGCAGACAAGCGGCCGGAATTTCTCGGACAATTGCCGGCTGAAACGGGTGTGCCGCAGGCGGATCACGATTTTCTGGCCTTTGGCCGTTGGCTGAAACCGGCATCCGCAAGCCAGCTTGAAAAATCCATCGAAAAACTCCGCAGCCATGCGCAGAGTTTCGATCTGACCATCGAAACGCAGCGCGGCGAAGTCATTGAAGTTCAAGGCCGGGTTTCCGGCGGCAATGCCTTTGCCCGTTTCATCGCGCTCAACAATCTGCGCGCGGAACTGGCTGAATTGCAGGTGGAGCGCGAGCGCCTGATCGCTTCGGTCTCCACATTTCAGGAGCTTCTGGATTCCATCGAACAACCCGTCTGGCGGCGCAATGGCGAAGGCGAACTCACCTGGGTCAACCACGCTTATGCGCATGCTGTGGATGCACGCGACGCCGACCAGGCCGTTCATGAGAAACGCGAGCTGCTGAACACGGTTACCCGGCAGAAGATACGCGCGGCCGCGACACCGGAATCACCCTATCACGACCGTATTTCGACGGTTGTTTCCGGAAACCGCACCTTCTTTGACGTCGTGGATATCAAGACAGCCGGCGGTTCGGCTGGCATCGCTATCGACGCAACGGAAGCCGAAACCATCAGCGAGGAACTCAAGCGGGTTCTGAAAAGTCACGCTGAAACGCTCGATCATCTGGCAACGCCCGTCGCCATTTTCGACGGCCGGCAGCGGCTGCAATTCTACAATCAGGCTTTCGCGGCTCTCTGGGGTTTCGACCTCGTTTTCCTCGAATCCAGCCCTGATAATTCCGAGCTTCTGGACAGGCTGCGCACCGCCGGCAAATTGCCGGAGCAGCTGAATTGGAAGAACTGGAAAGAGGCGGCGCTTTCCGTCTACCGTTCGCTGGATACCAAGACCGATCTCTGGCACCTGCCGAACGGCCAGACCCTGCGGGTTATTGCAACCGCCCATCCGCAGGGCGGCGCGACCTGGGTTTTCGAGAACCTGACCGAGCAGGTCGACCTGCAGATGCGCTACAACACGCTGGTGAAGGTGCAGGGCGAAACCATCGACCATCTGGCCGAAGGTGTCGCCGTGTTCGGTGCGGATGGGCGCATTCGCCTCTCCAACCCGGCATTCCGGGCGCTCTGGGGCGTGACCGCGGAACAGGCTGAGACTGGCACCCATATCCGCGCCCTCGAAACCGCCTGCACACAATCTTATGACAGGCCGGACGGCTGGCGCGCCTTCAGCCAGTTCATTACCAGCTTCGATGATGAGCGGCCCTCGCGACAGGGAACGCTGGAACTGCTTTCCGGCCTTGTGCTCGACTATGCCATCATTCCGCTGCCCGATTCACAGACCATGCTGACCTTCGTCAACATGACCGACAGCGTGCGGGCCGAGCGGGCGCTCAAGGAAAAGAACGACGCGCTTTTGAAGGCCGACGAGCTGAAGAACGATTTCGTGCAGCATGTTTCCTACGAGCTGCGCTCGCCGCTGACGAATATCATCGGTTTCACCGACCTCCTGAAGACACCCGGCATCGGCCAGTTGACGGACCGGCAGGCGGAATATCTCGACCATATTTCCACCTCCTCCTCGGTTCTCCTGACCATCGTCAACGATATTCTCGATCTCGCGACCGTGGATGCCGGCATCATGCAGCTCAATTATTCGGATAATGATCTGAATGAGTTGCTTGAAGACGTTTCGGTGCAGATCGCCGACCGGCTGCAGGAAAGCGGCATTTCGCTCGAGATCGTTGCACCGGCCCATCTCGGGAGTCTCGTGGCCGATCACCAGCGGCTGAAGCAGATTCTCATCAAGCTGCTGACCAACGCGATCAATTTCGCCCCGGAAGGGTCTTCAGTTCAGCTCTCCTGCCAGCGCAGCGAAGGTGACTTCGTGTTCTCGGTGGCGGACAAGGGTCCGGGTATTCCTGAAGACATGCTGAAGAGCGTGTTCGACCGCTTCGCGACGCGCGGCAATGGCGGGCGGCGAACCGGTGCAGGGCTTGGCCTTTCCATCGTGGAAAGCTTCGTCAGCCTGCACCATGGCACTGTCAGCATCGACAGCCGACCCGGCAACGGCACCATCGTCACGTGCCGCATTCCTTCCGGCACACGGCCGCATTCCATCGCCGCAGAATGAGCGAAGACATCTTGCCGATCACCATTCCCCTTGAGGGAGAAAAGGACACCATCAGGCTCGGTGAAGACCTCGCACTGGCCTTGAAACCCGGCGATTGTCTCGCACTCATCGGCGATCTCGGCACCGGCAAATCCACGCTCGCCCGAGCCTTCATCCGCGCAGTGGCGGATGAGCCTGATCTCGAAGTGCCGAGCCCCACCTTCACGATCATCCAGACTTATGACGCCCGCATTCCCGTCGCCCATCTTGATCTTTACCGGCTTTCGGATGTTTCCGAGCTGGACGAGCTCGGCATTGATGAGATGCTGGAGGACGGCATCTGCCTGATCGAGTGGCCGGATATCGCCACTGATATTCTGCCGCCGGAACAGACCGTAACCCTTACGTTGACACATTCCGGCGAAGGGCGGCTCGCCTCCATCGAGGCTCCGGCAAAACTGAAAGCACGGCTTGAGCGGGTTTTCGCCATCCGCGCATTTCTCGCGAAAAATGGCAGGGGCGATGCGGCCCGGCGCTTTCTAAGCGGCGATGCTTCCACACGCGCCTATGAGACCGTTTCAACTGGTGGGCCGGATCTTATCCTGATGGACTGGCGCCGCCCCATGCGAGGGGCGATCGTCGCTGAAGGCAAGACCTATGCGGAAATCGCCCATCTTGCCCAGGATGCGCGTTCCTTCGTGGCTATTGGCAATTATCTGAGAAATAGCGGCTTTTGCGCGCCGGAGATTCTGGCGGCGGATACCGATCAGGGCATTCTCCTGCTGGAAAACCTCGGGCGGGAGGGCGTGCTGGCGCCTGACGGGACGCCGATAGAGGACCGCTATCTGCAAAGCGTCGCCTGTCTCGCGGCCCTTCACGAGGCCTCGCGGCCCGACCTGCTGCCAGTGGGTGACGGCAGCGCCTATGAGGTTCCCCCCTTCGACCGGCAGGCGATGAAGATCGAGGTTTCGCTGCTGGCGGAATGGTATCTGCCGCATAAACGCGGCAAGCCCCTCACCGATAGCGAAAAGAGCGACTATTACGCTCTATGGGACAGGCTGATCGACCAGCTCGCCGACTGTGAGACGGGACTTGTGCTGCGCGATTTCCATTCACCCAACCTTATATGGCAGCCGCAAAACAGCGGCATACGGCAAGTCGGCCTGATCGATTTTCAGGATGCGATGATCGGCCCGACCGCCTATGATGTCGCTTCCATCGTGCAGGATGCCCGCGTTACCATCTCCCCCGAACTGCAAGCGCGCCTGCTTTCGCACTATCTCGAGAACAGAAGAAGCACGCCTTTCGATGAGGCCGCTTTCCTCAAGGCTTTCGCCATCATGTCGGCGCAACGCAACTGCAAGCTCGCCGGTATCTGGGTGAGGCTGTTGGAACGGGATCGAAAACCCGGTTATATGAAACATATGCCGAGGACGTTCCGCTATCTCAGTGCAGCGCTTTCGCATCCGGAACTCGCACCGCTCAGAGACTGGTGCCTGCGCATAGGCATCGAATTTAACGACTGAAAGACGGTTGACCACGATGACGATCAAAAACGCGATGGTGCTGGCCGCCGGGCTTGGCACGCGGATGCGCCCGATCACGGATACGATCCCGAAGCCGCTCGTGAAAATCGCCGGCAAGCCGATGATCGACTACGCGCTCGATTCCCTTGTCGAAGCCGGTGCCGAGACAATCGTCGTCAATGTGCATCACCACGCCGAACAGATGATTGCTCATCTCGAAAACCGCACCGACGCCGAAATCCTGATTTCCGACGAGCAGTCGCAGCTGATGAATTCCGGTGGCGGACTTGCCAAGGGCCTGAAGCTTCTGGAACCCGGCCCGGTCTTCGTCATGAATGCCGATCTTTTCTGGATCGGCGAACAGTTGAATGCGGTCAGCAACCTGCGCAAGCTTGCGCAATTCTTCGATCCCGCCCGCATGGATATGGCGCTGCTCTGCGTCGACATGGATCGCACCACCGGACACAACGGGAAGAGGGATTTCAACCTGGCGGATGACGGAAAACTGGCGCGGTATCGCGATGGCGACCCAACCCCGGTAGTTTATGCGGGCGCCATCGCCATGGATTCGCGACTGCTGGACGATGCGCCGGTGGATGCCTTCAACCTCAATATCTATTTCGATCGCGCCATCGGAAAAGACCGGCTTTTCGGGCTTTCTCTGGATGGCCACTGGATTACGGTCGGCACGCCCGACGCAATAGAAGACGCCGAAAGCATTATCCGGCAATTCAGGGAAAAACGCTCTGCATGACCCTTACTCACCACGCAAAGCGCGTCCTGACGATCGCCGCGGGAACACCGTTCCTCAGGACGCTCGCGGAAACGCTGTGTGATGGGACGCTGACATCAGGCTATAAATACGACCCGGCCGATCCGCTATCGCTTGCCAAGGTGACGATCTATGTGCCGACGCGGCGCTCCGCCCGCGTGCTGCGCTCCGAATTCGTCGATCTTCTAGGCGGCCGATCCGCCATTCTGCCGCTGATCCGGCCTCTGGGTGAGACAGATGACGATAGCGGCTTCTTCGAGATCGAAAACCCTGAGATCATGGATCTGGCGCCACCGATTTCCGGCACCGGCCGGCTCATCGAACTGGCGCGTCTCATTCTCGCCTGGCGCAACAGCCTGCCGGACGCCATCCGGGCCATCCATTCCGATTCGCCGCTTGTCCCCCCCGCCAGCCCCGCCGATGCTATATGGCTGGCGCGTGCGCTTGGCGAGGTGATCGATGCGATGGATACCGAAGAAAAGGACTGGGAAGCGCTTCAGCATCTCGATACTGGCGATCACGCTCAATGGTGGCAGCTGACTGCGGACTTCCTGCGGATCGCCAGCGTCTTCTGGCCGGCGCGGCTTGCCGAACTCAACCGTTCCTCCGCCGGCCGGCATCGCAACGCCATCCTGCGGGCGGAAGCTAACCGGCTTGCCAATTTGCCGGATACGGGACCCATCATCGTCGCAGGGTCGACGGGCTCCATTCCTGCGGCAGCCGATCTCATCGCTGCCGTTGCCGCCCTGCCGCAAGGCACCGTTGTGCTTCCTGGCCTCGATCTCGCCATGCCGGAGGAACAATGGCAGGCGATTGCCGAGGACCCCACCGATCCTTCGAGCCGCACCCATTCGCAATACGGGCTTTATATGCTGTTGCAGAAGCTCGGCATCCTGCGCGATGACGTGGATCAGATTGGCGCCATTGACGGCGATCTGGAAAAGCGCGCAGCGGTGTTTTCGGCCGCACTCGCACCGGCCAAATCCACCAGCGACTGGAATCGCTGGCGCGAAGACAGGCAACCCGGCTTTTTCGACGATGCTTTCGCAACCGCCACGCTTATTGAAGCCGCCAATGAGCGCGAGGAGGCAACGGCCATCGCAGTGGCTTTGCGGCTGGCCCTTGAAGCACCGGGTGCTGGCCGTCCATCGCAGGCAGCATTGATTACACCGGACCGCGGACTGGCGCGACGCGTGGCGACGGAATTACAGCGCTTCGGCATCGACGCCGACGACTCGGCCGGTACGCCGCTTTCCGCCACCCCGCAAGCCGGGCTGACGCAACTGGCGCTGGAGGCCATCCTCAGGCCCGGAGACCCCGTGCCAATTATTTCCCTCCTGAAACATCCGCTCAGCCGTTTCGGGCTTTCCGATGAAGCTTTCGCGAAAGCCTCGAAAGCGCTGGAGCTGATGGCGCGGCGCGGCGGCCGTGTGGAAACCGAAATCGGCAATCTGAAAGCGGTTCTGGATGCGCAGCTTGCGGCGCAGCGCGATGACCGGCCCCCGCCCGCCTGGCGGCTGGCCCTGCCGCAGGCAAGCGCGGAGGCCGGGCGCGATCTGGCGCGGCGGATCGCCGTTGCGACCGAGCCGCTCGGCTCCGCCTTTATCCGCAGAGATCGATCCGGCCGCGCCTTCACCGATAAATTGCCACTGTCCGTCTGGGCGGAGCGGACGGGCCGCGTGATTGAAGCCATCTGTGCGGATGAAAACAACGATCTTGCCGCACTCTGGTCCGGTGAAGCGGGAGACAAGCTTTCCGAGCTGTTCGGCGAATTGATGGAAAACGGCGAAATCCTCGACGCGGACGGACCGCAATGGATCGATATTTTTGCGGCACTGGTGGCCGGTGAATCGATCAAGCCACGATCGATGCGCCACCCGCGCATTTTCATCTTCGGCGCCCTTGAGGCACGGCTGCAAAGTGTCGACACCGTCGTGATCGGCGGCCTCAATGAAGGGCTCTGGCCCGGCCAGACAGCGAATAATCCGTTTCTGTCCCGCACCATGAAGACCGCGATTGGGCTGGAGCCGCCGGAACGGCGTATCGGCCAGCTGGCGCATGATTTCGAGATGGCAAATGGCACCCGGCAGATTTTTTACACCCGCGCGCTGAGGCAGGGCTCGACACCCGCCGTCGCCTCACGCTGGCTGCAGCGTCTTCTGGCGCTGGGCGGCGAGAAATTTGCCGAAAGCCTGAAGAAGCGCGGCGAGACCTATCGCCATTGGGCAGGATTGATGGATGAAAGTATCGATCAGGAAGCGGCAAAGCGCCCTGCCCCGAAGCCGCCGGCCGAGTTGCAGCCAACGCGCTATTCCTTCAGCGAAGTGAGCCGCCTGCGCCGCGACCCCTATTCGATCTATGCGCGGCGCATCCTGAAGCTGGACCCGCTTGACCCCTTCAACCGCGATCCGAACGCCGCCGATCGCGGCACGCTCTATCACGCGATCATCGAGCGTTATTCCCGCGAGGCGCATATTCCCGGTACACCGGCCTCGCTCGCGGCCATGCAACGCATTCTCGATGAGTGTTTCGACGCGGAAAACCTGCCTCCCCATGTGGATGTCATCTGGCGGCCGCGTTTTGCGGCGGTGGCCCGCGCCTTCATCGACTGGGAGAAGGAAAGGCATCCGTCCATCCGCCACAGCTTTTTCGAGGCACGCGCCGGGCAGGAAATCGCCGAGGCGGGCATAAGGCTGACCGGGATCGCCGACCGCATCGACATCAAGACGAACGGCCAGGCGGATATTATCGATTACAAGACGGGGCTTGCGCCTTCCGTCAATCAGGCGCGCGCGCTGCTTGATCCACAGCTTGCGCTGGAAGCCGCAGCGCTGATGCGCGGCGCCTTCCGCGAAGCCGGTTCGCCCACGCCTGACAATCTCATCTATGTTCGCCTGCGGCCGGGCGAGCGCTTCTTTGCCGATCAGGTCAATAACGAACATTCCAGCCGAAGCAGCAAAAGACCGCCGAAATCGGCGATTGAGCTCGCCACGGAATCGATCGAACAGCTCACCAAATTCGTTCATTCTCTGCGCGAAGGCGAGAATGGTTTTGCCTCACGGCTGGTGCCTGAGGAGCAGCAATCCTATGGCGGGGAATATGACCACCTCGCCCGCGTTTCGGAATGGTCGACGGCAGAACCGGGAGACGGCGATGACGATTGATCCCTTCGACGCCGGCCCCGCCGCCGACACGCCTGAAAGCTGGATCGACTGGACCAGCGCCCGGCAGCGGCTTGCCTCCGATCCCGCCAGTTCCGCATGGGTGTCGGCCAATGCCGGCTCAGGCAAGACCCATGTCCTGACCCAGCGCGTCATTCGCCTGCTTCTGGCCGGCTGCCGGCCCTCGGCGATTTTGTGCCTCACTTATACCAAGGCCGCGGCGTCGGAAATGTCGAGCCGTGTTTTCGACCGTCTGGCGGAATGGGCTACTTTGCCGGATTCCGATCTTAAGGACCGTATCGCCACCATCGAAGGCAAGGCGCCGGATCGCATCAAGCTTGCCGAAGCGCGCAGGCTGTTTGCCAAGGCGCTGGAAACACCGGGCGGGCTGAAAATCCAGACCATCCACGCCTTCTGCGAGGCGTTGCTGCACCAGTTTCCGCTGGAAGCCAATGTCGCCGGCCATTTCTCCGTTCTCGATGACCGCGCCGCGACCACGCTGCTGGCCGAGGCGCGTCGTACGCTTCTGACGGCGGTTTCGACAGAAAGCGATGCGGAACTGGCGCAGTCACTTGCCTATGTGCTTGATCTCGCCGACGAAAGCGGGCTGGAATCACTGCTCTCCGCCATCATCGCCAACCGCAGCGCCCTTCGCGCCTTTCTTCTGGACGCCAAACAGTCAGGCGGCATCGATGCCCGGTTGCGGCAGGCGATGCAGATCGGCCATGGGGAAACCGAAGAAACCGCGGCAGCCGCCTTCTGGCCTCTGCCCGGCCTCTCCGGCCTCGCGCTCGATACCTATCTGGCCCTTGCCGACGAGGTGGGCGGAACACGCGTCATCGATGTCGCTTATGCGCTCAGGGAAGTAAAACGCCAACCGGACCCCGTCCAGCGGATGGAATTCATCGAAGCGGCGCTGCTGACAGCCAAGGGGGAAAAGAAATCGGATGCCTATGTCATCAACAAGGGCATGCAGAAATCCGCCCCCGAGCTTCTCGATGCGCTGACGCTGGCGCGTGACCATGTTGTTTCCTGCCGCAATCGTTATCGTCTGGTGCGGATGCTGGCGGCGACAAAATGCGCCCTTGTTCTGGCCGAAAGGCTGATCGGCGATTTCGAAGACCTGAAGAAACAGCGAAGCCAGCTCGATTTCGAAGATCTGATCGAGCGCGCCGCCAACCTCCTCAACCGCGATACGGCGGGGGCCTGGGTGCATTACAAACTGGATCAGGGCATCGACCATATTCTGGTCGACGAGGCGCAAGATACGAGCCCGGTGCAATGGTCGATCATCCAGTCGCTGGCGGCGGATTTCTTCACGGGCGAGAGCGCCCGCTTGGGACGGCGCACGCTGTTTGCCGTGGGCGATGAAAAACAGTCGATCTATTCATTCCAGGGTGCGCGGCCGGAACGGTTTTCGCAGGAGCGCGAAGAGACCAAAAGGCGCGTCGATTCTGTGGAGCAGGCCTTTCACCGCATCCGCCTGCCGCTATCCTTCCGGTCCACGCAGGATGTGCTGGCCGCTGTCGACCAGGTGTTTTCAGACCCGAATAACGCCAGCGGTCTCAGCGCCGATAACGAACCGGTGGAACACCGATCCAACCGGGCCGGTCATCCGGGCACTGTGGAAGTGTGGGACATGGTGGCGCCGGAAACCACTGAAGACGAAGAGGATTGGACTGCCCCCTTCGATGCGCTGCGGGAAAGTGCGCCGGCCACCATCGTTGCCCGCCGTATCGCCGCGCGCATCGCCGATATGATCGGAAACGAAACCATTATCGAGAAAGGTGTCGAGCGTACCGTCGAGCCCGGCGATATTCTGGTGCTCGTCAGAAAACGCCATGCCTTCGTTAATGCGCTGACCCGGGAGTTGAAAGGGCGCAAGAACATTCCCGTTGCTGGTGCCGACCGTCTTCGCCTGACCGACCACATTGCCGTGCAGGACCTTCTGGCGCTCGGCCATTTCGTTGTCCTGCCCGAAGATGACCTTTCACTCGCCGCACTTTTGAAAAGCCCGCTCTTCAACCTGACAGAAGATGACGTTTTCGACATTGCCGCCACGCGATCGGAAACGGAAAGCGTCTGGAAACGGCTGCAAATCCTTTCGCAGGAAGAGAATAGTCACCTTTCCACCGTTGCCGCCAAGCTGGAAGGCTTCATCGCGCTTTCGAAAACGGCCACGGTGCATGATTTCTTTGCAGCGGTCCTGACCCTGCATGACGGGCGCAAAAAATTTCTCGGCCGGCTTGGCAACGAGGCGAGCGACGTTCTGGATGAGTTCCTGTCCTTTGCGCTGGATCACGAAAGAACCGGCCTGCCCGGCCTGCAGGCCTTTTTGTCCGTTCTGGAAACCGATTCTCCTGAAGTGAAGCGCGAGCAGGACAAGGATCGCGGCGAAGTGCGCATCATGACCGTGCACGCCTCCAAGGGCCTGGAAGCGCCGGTTGTTTTTGTCGTTGATGGCGGTTCGAAAGCCTTCAACCACAGCCATGTGCCGAAACTGCGCTTCGTCGAAGCGGGTGAGGACGCTTTCCCGGTGTGGCTACCCGGCAGCGGTTTTTCCAACCATCTCATCCGCTCGGATGAAGAACGACTGAAGACGGCCGCCGAAGACGAATATCGACGGCTGCTTTATGTGGCGATGACGCGCGCTGCTGATCATCTCGTCGTCTGCGGTTATCGCGGCCAGAAGGAAAATCCCGAATGCTGGCATGCCATCGTCAAGGCGGCGCTTGCCAACAATGAAGACCATTGCAAGCCGCAGCTTTTCATGGCGGATGGCGAGGAATGGCAGGGGCTTGTCTGGCGTAAATCCGAGGCTCGCACGACATCTGTCCCGCAAAAGCTACCAGAAACGCAGCAGCAGGAAGAATACGCCCTTCCGGCGGGACTTCTCGCTCCCTTGCCGGCACTGCCCTCCCTGCCGAGACCGCTCAGCCCGTCCGGTGCCGGCACCATCATTGATGACGGCGCGGACGATCTCGCCGTGCGTTCGCCGCTTTTCGGCGAGAAAACCGATGTCTCGTCGCTGGCGCTGCAGCGCGGTAGGCTAGTGCATCGCATGCTGCAAGCCCTGCCGGATTTTACCGAGGAGGAGCGGGAAGCGGCTGCGCGCCGTTATGCGGAGCGTGCGGCTCGTTTTTGGCCTGCTGCCGAGCGCGAACATTTGATACGAGCGGTTCTGCGCGTCATGTCCGAACCGGCGGTACAACCGGCCTTCTCCGCCAACAGCCGCGCGGAAGTGTCGATCATGGGCACGATGACGATCGGCAGGCAGCAATATGCCGTCTCCGGCCGCGTCGACCGGCTGGCCGTGGATGGTGATCGCGTCATTCTGGTCGATTACAAGACCAACCGCGTGCCGCCGCGCGAAGCGCGTGAAATACCTTTCTCCCACACGGCGCAGCTTGCCATCTATCGCGAAATTCTAGCATCGCTCTATCCCGGCAAGAAATTTGTCTGTGCGCTGATCTATACGGAAAATGCCACTTTTGTGGCAGTCGAAGACGATGCGATGAGAGAGGCCCTTGCCGCAATAAAGACAAAGTGAGATACCGGGGCATTGAAATTCCGACGCGCCCGCATCACATCGATAGCGGAAAAGATTAGCTGAAAGGAGAGCCAGATATGGCTACCGTAAAAGTCGATGCCGCCAACTTCCAGTCCGAAGTCCTCGAATCCGCCGAACCCGTCGTGGTGGATTTCTGGGCCGAATGGTGCGGCCCGTGCAAGATGATCGCGCCAAGCCTTGAGGAAATTTCGTCCGAGCTGGCCGGCAAGGTCAAGGTCGCAAAGCTCAACATCGACGAAAACCCGGAACTGGCGGCCCAGTTCGGCGTGCGCTCGATCCCGACCCTTGCCATGTTCAAGGGCGGCGAAGTGGCTGATATCAAGGTTGGCGCTGCTCCCAAGACAGCGCTTTCCGCCTGGATTTCCGGCGCCGCATAAGCAATATCGATGGAATGAAAAAAGCCCGGCAGTGATGCCGGGCTTTTTTATTGGGGAACCGTGCCGTTCAGGGCAAGCGCATTGCCCGCAAGGTAAAGCGAGCCGCCGATCAGGATGCGCGGCGCTGGTCCTTCGGGATCAAAGCGGCGCGTCAGCTCTTCCAAGGCATGCGTGAGAGACGAGGTGGGTGCCGCAACAAGACCGGCATCGAAGGCGGCATGGGCAAGTACCACGGGGTCGATCGCCGCATCCGTGCCGCCGATCGGCACCGTGAAGACATATTCGGCGATATCGGCGAAGGCCTTGAAATAACCCACCGGATCCTTGGTGTTGATCATGCCCGCAATGATGAAGAGCGGGCGTGCTATCTTTTCCTCAAAGCCAGCCATCGCCTCGGCGATAACCTCGCCCGCGCCGGGGTTATGACCGCCATCGACCCAGATTTCCGCATCCTTAGGGGCCATTTCAGCGATTTTGCCGGACAGGATACGCTGCAGACGGCCGGGCCATTCCACCGTGGTCATGGCCTTTTCGATCATCCGTTCCGTCACCTCGAAACCGGCGGCCTTGACGGCGCGGATCGCGGCAGCGGCATTGGCAAGCTGGTGACGGCCGGGAAGTCGTGGCAACGGCGCATCGGCCAGGCCGAACTCGTCCTGATAAACCATGCGGCCGAATTCTTCATGGGCGGAAAAATCCTGCCCGTAGACGGATACCGGGCAACCGAGCCGCTCCGCCGTGGCAATCAGCGTTTCGAGCGCCGCATCATATTCCTGATGACCGATGACGACGGGCGAACCCTTTTTCATGATGCCGGCCTTTTCGGCGGCTATCAGCTCCACGCGGTCACCGAGATAGGCCTGATGATCGAGCGAGATCGGCATGATGACGGAGACGGCTGGGTGGTTGATTACATTGGTTGCATCGAATCGACCGCCTAGGCCAACCTCTACGACGGCGGCATCGGCGGGTTGTTCCGCAAAAAGCACGAACATCGCCGCAGTCAGAATTTCGAAAACCGTTATCATCTGACCGGCATTGGCAGTTTCAATGCGGCGCAGCGCGTCCGCAAAGATCTCGTCTTCAACATAACGACCTTTATCGCCGGCCACGCCGATACGGTACCGCTCATGCCAGTTCACAAGATGCGGCGATGTATGCACGTGGACGGAAAGCCCTGCCGCCTCCAGCAGGGCACGGCAGAAGGCCGTGACCGAACCCTTGCCATTTGTGCCGGCCACATGGATCACCGGCGGCATTCTGTTCTGGGGACTGCCGAGTTTTTCGAGAAGACGGGAAATTCTGTCGAGTGAAAGATCGAACCCCTTGGGGTGGAGCTGCATCAGCTCCTCAATGATCTTTTCGGCCTCACCGATCGCGGGCTTCGTCATGTCTTCCGTTCGCCTTTCAGGCGTTTTGCTTGCCATTTGTCCGCCGCACCAAAAATGAAATCATGCAACGTATAGCATCATCCCGAAGGCAGTTTATGCCTCCGGGCGACATATTTTTTTCCTCAGGCCGAAGCCGCCAGCGGTACGACGGCGTTTGCGTTGTCAGCAGGCGCTTTGGTCATGATCTTGAGCAGATTGGCCAGCGTGTCCGGGATTTCGCGGCGGTCGACGACCATATCTACCATGCCGTGTTCCAGCAGGTATTCCGAGGTCTGGAAGCCTTCCGGCAGCTTTTCACGAATGGTCTGCTCGATCACACGCTTGCCCGCAAAGCAGATTTCAGCGCCCGGCTCGGCGATATGCACGTCACCCAGCATGGCATAGGAGGCCGTAACACCACCCGTCGTTGGGTTCGTCAGAACCACGATATAGGGCATGCCTGCCTCTTTCAGCATGTTTACCGCAACCGTGGTGCGCGGCAGCTGCATCAGCGAAAGAATGCCTTCCTGCATGCGCGCCCCGCCGGAGGCCGGGAACATGACGAGCGGGCAACGCTCGGAAATCGCACGCTCAAAGGCCTTGACGATGGCTTCGCCGGCGGCGATGCCGAGCGAACCGCCCATGAACTGGAATTCATGCACGACGGCAACGATCTTCAGGCCTTTCAAGTGGCCGACACCGGCAAGGATCGTGTCTTCCTGCTCGGTTTTCGTGCGGCTGTCACGCAGACGGTCGGTGTATTTCTTGGAATCGCGGAACTTCAGAGGGTCCTGCGCTACCTTCGGCTGCGGAAGCGCCTCGTAGACGCCACCATCAAAAAGATCGGCAAGGCGCGCCTTGGCCGGCATCTTCATATGGTAACCAGAAGCCGGGATGACCCACTTGTTGTCTTCCAGGTCCTTGTGGAAGACCATTTCGCCCGTTTCCGGGCACTTGATCCACAGGTTCTCCGGAACCTCCGGGCGGCGGCCAAGCATGGAATTGATCCGCGGCCGAACGTAATTAGTGATCCAGTTCAACTGTCTACTCCTGACTGGGCCGCGCGCTTATTCCGCAGCGGCAAGGCGCGACGCACGCACGCCCGTTGAAAGTCCTTTTACCAGCGTCGTAACGGCCGGCACGGTATCGGCGGTCGCCTGCCCGTCCTTGGTCAGGCTGCCAGCAATCTGGTTGACGATGGCCGAACCGACCACAACGCCATCTGCCACCGCGCCGATCGCTTTTGCATGATCGGCCGTCTTGACACCAAAACCGACACAGACCGGCAGTTCCGTATGCGCCTTGATACGACCGACAGCGCCCGAGATCAACGAGGGATCGGGAAGCGCCGAACCGGTGATACCGTTCATCGAAACGTAATAAACGAAACCTGAGGTATTTTTAAGGACGGTCGGCAGGCGCTTGCCATCCGTAGTCGGGGTCGCGAGACGGATGAAGTTGATGCCGCGCGCGAGCGCCGGTATGCAGAGTTCATCGTCCATTTCCGGCGGAAGATCGACTACGATCAGGCCATCGATGCCAGCCGCCAGCGCGTCGTCCAAAAACTTTTCGACGCCATAGATATAGATCGGATTATAATAGCCCATCAGCACGATGGGTGTTGCATCGTCTTGCCTGCGGAACTCGCGGGCGAGATCGAGCGTGGTCTTCAGCGTCTGTCCGCCCTTCAGCGCGCGCTGGCCGGCCAGCTGAATGGCCGGACCATCCGCCATCGGGTCGGAAAAGGGCATGCCGAGTTCGATGACGTCAGCACCGGCTTCCGGCAGCGCTTTCATGATGCCGAGCGAGGTCTGGAAATCCGGGTCGCCGCCCATGAAATAGGTAATCAGGGCCGGGCGATTTTCAGCGCGCAGATCGGCAAAGCGCTTGTCCATACGTGCAGTCATGATCTTATACATCCATTCCAAGGAACTTGCTGACGGTGTGGACATCCTTGTCACCACGGCCGGAAAGGTTCATCAGGATGATTTCATCCTTACCCATCTTCGGCGCGCGCTTGATGACCTCGGCCAAGGCGTGGCTCGGCTCGAGAGCCGGAATGATGCCTTCGAGGCGGGTGAGCATCTGGAAGGCATCCAGCGCCTCATGGTCCATGATCGGCACATATTCCACGCGGCCGATGTCGTTCAGCCAGGAATGTTCAGGGCCGATGCCAGGATAATCGAGACCTGCGGAAATCGAATGGCCTTCCTTGATCTGGCCGTCGTCATCCTGAAGCAGATAGGTACGGTTGCCGTGCAGCACGCCCGGCGAACCGGCGGTGATGGAAGCGCAATGCTCGTCACCCGAAAGACCCTTGCCGCCGGCTTCGACACCGACGATACGGACATTCTTGTCATCGAGGAAAGGATGGAAGATGCCGATGGCGTTCGAACCGCCGCCGACAGCCGCAATGACCAGATCCGGCAGGCGGCCTTCCGCCTCCAGCATCTGCGCCTTGGCTTCCTCGCCGATGACCGCCTGGAAATCGCGAACCATTTCCGGATAGGGATGCGGGCCGGCCGCGGTGCCGATCAGATAATAGGTATCCTCGACATTGGTAACCCAGTCACGCAGGGCCTCGTTCATGGCGTCCTTGAGCGTGCCATGACCTGCTGTCACCGGTTTCACCTCGGCGCCCAGAAGCTTCATGCGGAAGACGTTCGGGGCCTGACGGGCTACGTCGGTCGCGCCCATATAAACGACACAGGGAAGACCGAAACGTGCTGCCACCGTTGCGGAGGCAACGCCGTGCTGGCCCGCGCCGGTTTCCGCGATGATGCGGGTCTTGCCCATGCGCTTGGCAAGCAGGATCTGGCCGAGGCAATTGTTGATCTTGTGCGAGCCGGTGTGGTTCAGCTCCTCGCGCTTGAAATAGATCTTCGCGCCACCAAGTTCCGCCGTCAGGCGTTCCGCGAAATAAAGCGGGCTCGGGCGACCGGTATAGTGCGCGCCGAGATGCTTGAGTTCCGCCTGAAACGCGGGATCGGTCTTGGCCTTGTCCCATTCCGCCTGCAAATCCAGAATGAGCGGCATCAGCGTTTCGGCAACGAAGCGACCTCCGTAAATACCGAAACGGCCGTCCTCATCGGGACCAGCACGAAAAGAATTGGGTGTTGGCGCGTCGTTCACTTCAAGCTCCCTTTGGGCCTTTCGACCAATCATTCACCACATCAAAAAATGCATCGATCATGGACAGATCCTTGATGCCCGGCGCGCTTTCGACACCGGACGACAAATCTAGTCCGCTTGCCTTGGTTTCCGCCAGAGCCTCGGTGACATTGTCCTTGTTCAACCCTCCGGAAAGCATGTAATCGATACTTCCGTCAAGTGAGCGCAGAATAGTCCAGTCGAACGAGACGCCATTGCCGCCCGGCAGGTCGGAGCCCGCCGGCGCCTTGGCATCCAGCAGAAAACGATCGGCTATTCCAATATAAGGGTCGATTTTGGCAAGATCAGCGGCATCGCGAATGGAAATCGCTTTCATGACAGGCAGGCCATAAAGCGCCTTGATGTTCAGCAGCCGTTCCGGGCTTTCACTGCCGTGCATCTGCAGGATATCCGGTCTTACGAGATCAACGATTTCATCGAGATAATCATTATTGGCATCAACGGTGACCGCGACCACCTTGGCGGCGCCACGGGCGGCTTCCGCCAGCCTGCCGGCAATATCGGGCTCGATGTTGCGCGGGCTTTTTTCAAAGAAAATAAAACCGACATGGGACGCACCGCGCCTGACGGCACGCTCCAGCGCTTCCGGTGTCTTCAATCCGCAAATCTTGATATCCGGTTTCATACCCGCGACCTGACATGAAATGCGACAAGAGTCGAGCCAAATCGCACCCATTCCCGATGGAATGTTTCACGTGAATCCAGATGGCGATCCGTGCCGCAGGTTTCAATCGAAATCGATGGCGTGAAGTTTGGAACCGTGGCGTTTCAGCCAGTCCTTGGCCTCATTGGTGTGCGGACACAGTTTTTCACACAAGGCCCAGAATTTCGGACCGTGGTTCATTTCGCTTAGATGCGCGACCTCATGGGCGGCAAGATAATCGATGACCTTTTCCGGGGCCATGACGATACGCCAGGAAAAGCTCAAGTTTCCATCATGGGAACAGGAGCCCCAGCGGCTGCGTGTATCCTTCATGCTGATGGACCGCACCGGCCGGCCGGCAGCGCTGGCATGAACGGCGACGAGCCGTTCCAGATCGGCCTTCGCTTCCTTTTTCAGGAATGTCGCGATCCGTCGTCTCAGATGTTCCGGCGCGCCGCTGACTTTCAGAACGTCGACGCCATCGGCGTCTTTCGCGATATGTGTCAGCCCTCGCAGGCTGCCGGTATGGTCAATGCGGTGGGATATGCCTCTGATATCGATGGTAGCGCCCGGACGCAAACCGTCATCGAGGCTGAATTTCAGAAGCTTGCCTTCCAGCCAGCCCTGATGCCTCTCGAGAAAATCATCCACCTGGCGGTGATGCAGGCCCATCGGGATCGTCAGCTTCAACGCCCGGCCGCCCGGTTCGATGCGCAAGGTGATACGCGTGGCCCGCGGATTTTCCCTGACCGTGATCGGCACCTGCCGGCCCGCCACCGCGACGGTGCGCTGGCTCGGCGCAACCTTCTTTGGCGCCGGTGACTTCTGGGATTTTCTGAGGAGCGAAAACATGAACCCTTCATAGCCGATTCGTCCGTCCCTTGGCCACGCAAATGCGCGGCACCACCCGCCATCTTACCCTAGGCAGTCTGATGCTTGCGGATGAAATCCAGCATGCGCGGCACGATTTCCTTGCGGAAACGCGAACCGTTGAAGACGCCATAGTGGCCGACATCCGGCTGCATGTAGTGGGCGCGTTTGTTTTCGGGGAGGTTACTGCAGAGATCATGGGCGGCCTTTGTCTGGCCGACGCCCGAAATATCGTCATTCTCCCCTTCCACAGTGAACAATGCAACATTGCGAATGGCGGCGGGATCGACCGCCCTGCCCCGATGCTGCATCTTTCCTTTCGGGAGCGCATGGTCGATGAAGACCGTTTCCACCGTCTGCAGATAGAACTCCGCCGTCAGATCCATGACAGCAAGATATTCATCGTAAAATTCGCGGTGCTTTTCGGCAGAATCGCCGTCATTCTTGACGAGGTTGAGGTAAAAATCCTTATGCGCTGTCATGTGCTTGTCGAGGTTCATCGACATGAAACCGGAGAGTTGCAGAAAGCCGGGATAGACATTGCGGCCGAAGGCGGGCTGCGGCCACGGCACCTGCATGACGACATTATCGCGGAACCATTCGATTGGCTTCGCCGTGGCGAGACCATTGACGGCTGTGGGATTGATGCGCGTATCGATCGGACCGCCCATCAGCGTCATGGATGCCGGTGCAAATTTATCGCCATCGGCCTCCATAAGCGAAACGGCGGCCAGAACAGGCACGGACGGTTGACAGACGGCGACCACATGCGCCCCCGGACCTATCTCGCGCAGCATCTCGATGACATAACTGATGTAATCGTCGAGATCGAAGGTCCCATCACTCACCGGCACCATGCGGGCATCGACCCAATCGGTAATGTAAATATCTGCCGAAGGCAGCAAGGCCTCCACGGTGCCGCGCAGCAATGTGGCATAATGGCCGGACATCGGCGCAACCAGCAGCACCTTCGGCTCGGGCCGGCGGGCAGGATCGATTTCTTTTTTGAAATGAACGAGATTGCAGAACGGACGCGACCAGACGGTCTCCTCGGCAACGTCGACGGTCTCGCCATCGACAATAGTCGTGGCAAGGCCGAATTCCGGTTTGACATAACGGCGCGTCAGGCGTTCGAAAACCTCGAAGCCGGCATCGAGGCTTCTTCCGAAAGCCGTGCTGGAAAGCGGGTTCATAGGATTGTTGCAGGCCTGGCGCATCATATCGGCACCGGCGCGCAGCGGCGCCATGGCCGCATGGTTCATTTCATAGAGGTGGTAGAACACTGATGACGCCTCCCTCGCGATCACGCTCTTTTTTTCAACCATAGCAGCTTTTCGCAGGTGCACAAAATCGAAGGCGCCGGCGGTTTCCCGCCAGCGCCTCACTTTCCGTTGAACGCTGTGGCGATCAGATGTCGGCGACGAAGGTCTGCTTCTGGGAACCGAGACCCTCGATACCGAGTTCCACGACATCACCAGCCTTCAGGTAACGCGGCGGCTTCAGGCCCATGCCGACGCCGGGAGGGGTGCCGGTGGAAATGACATCGCCGGGATGCAGCGACATGAACTGGCTGAGATAGGAGACAACGTGGGCAACGCCGTACACCATGGTCTTGCTGGAGCCGTTCTGCATGGTCTGGCCGTTCACCTTCAGCCACATGCCGAGGTTCTGCGGGTCAGTAATTTCCTCTTTCGTCACCAGCCAGGGGCCGATGGGGCCAAAGGTGTCGCAGGACTTGCCCTTGGTCCACTGGCCGGCACGCTCCGTCTGGAAGGCGCGTTCGGAAACATCGTGCGAAACGCAATAGCCGGCAACGTAGTCGAGAGCATCGGCTTCCGAGACATATTTGGCGGTCTTGCCGATAACAACGCCGAGCTCGACTTCCCAGTCGGTCTTTTCAGAACCGCGCGGAATAGTGACGTTGTCATTCGGACCGACGATGGCCGAGGTCGCCTTCATGAAAATGACCGGTTCCGGCGGTACGGTGGCACCTGTTTCGGCGGCATGGTCGGAGAAATTGAGGCCGATGCAGATGAATTTTCCGGTTCCCGCGACGCAGGCGCCGATGCGATCTTCATTCAGGACCGGAAGCGTGCTCAGATCGATCGCGGCGATCTTTTTGAGGCCCTCGGGAGAAATGGCGTCGCCGCCGATATCTTTCACATGGGCGGACAGGTCGCGGATTTTTCCTTCCGCATCGAGGATTGCAGGTTTTTCCTGGCCGGGCTGGCCAACACGCATCAATTTCATGGAACTCTCTCCCGGTTGTCAGACAAGGTGATGCATATATGAACGATGCATTCATACTTGTCACCCCTTGACTGCGCCAAGTTTCGAAAAATACCTTTTCCTTCCCGTCAATCAAAAGGACATGGCCCGTGACGAACAGCAATAACAGGCAATCCGAATATCCCGTTGATCCCCTCTTCCTTGATCGCTGGTCTCCGCGCGCCTTCGACGGCAACGCCATGCCGCCACAACATCTGATGACCATTCTGGATGCGGCGCACTGGGCGCCTTCCGCCTCCAACTATCAGCCATGGCGCTTTGTCTATGCGCACAAGGACAGCGAAGACTGGCCGCTTTTCGTGGAACTGCTTGTGGAGGGAAACCAGCGCTGGGCTAAAAACGCCTCTGTGCTGCTCTTCGTCATTTCCCGCGACCATAACATCTCGCGCGACGGTGAGAAAAAACCATCCGCGACCCATTCCTTCGATGCCGGTGCGGCCTGGTTTTCGCTTGCCATGCAGGCGCATCTGCTCGGTTACCACGCCCACGGCATGGCTGGCATCTTGAAAGACCAGATCGTTGAGAGGCTGAATATTCCAGAAGGCTACAATGTGGAGGCCGGGGTTGCCATCGGCACGTTGACCGACAAGTCCGTTCTTCCTGACGATCTGGCGGAACGGGAAGTACCGAGCAAGCGTCTGCCGCTTTCAGACGTGGCTTTTGAAGGACGCTTCACGGGCAAGACCGACTGATTTCAGCTTGTCCGCACAGAACAAAAGGCCCGGCGGTCAATTTCCGCCGGGCCCTTTGTTAAAGTTTCGTTTCACGTGAATCGTTACGCGAAACGCTCCACAAGATTAAATGTCGAGGTTTGCAACGCTCAGCGCATTTTCCTGGATAAAGTCGCGGCGCGGCTCCACTTCGTCACCCATCAGGCGGGCAAACAGGCCGTCGGCATCGGTCGCATCGTTGACCTTGACCTGCAGAAGCGAGCGAACATTGGCGTCAAGCGTCGTTTCCCACAGCTGCTCGGCATTCATTTCGCCAAGACCCTTGTAGCGCTGCATGGAAAGACCCTTGCGCCCGGCCGCGAAAATCGCGTCCAGCAGCGCGCGCGGACCGGCCAGTTCCATCGTGCCATCCTTGCGTTGCAGGACCGGCGGCGTGACGTAGATATCGCGTGTGCGGGCCGCGAGCTGATCGATATGGCGGGCATCGGCCGAACCGAGCAGGCCCATATCCAGCGTCGAGACTTCCTTGACGCCGCGCACCATGCGCTCGAAGCGCAAACCGCCATCCTGCAGCACGGTGCCGGACCAGCCGCGTTCGGTTTCTTCCGCAATCATGTCGAGACGCCGCGCCACTTCGGCAACGGTTTCTTCGGCGCGGGCGGCATCGGCCGAAAGCTCGGGGTTCAGCGCGCCGGCAATGGCAGCCTGTTCCACGATCGAGCGGCTGTAACGGGAATGCAGCCCGTCGATCAGCGAGCGCATGCGCAACGCATCCAGAATGACTTCACGAAGATCGGCGCCGACGCGCACTTCGCCAGAGCCGAGCGTCAGCGATGCTTCCTCGATACCCATGGAGATCAGGTACTCTTCCAGCGCCTTTTCATCCTTGAGGTACTGCACGGATTTGCCACGCGTGACCTTATAAAGCGGCGGCTGGGCGATATAGAGATGGCCGCGCTCGATCAGTTCCGGCATCTGGCGGAAGAAGAAGGTCAACAGCAGGGTACGGATGTGAGCGCCGTCGACGTCAGCATCCGTCATGATGATGATCTTGTGGTAACGCAGCTTGTCGGCGTTGAACTCGTCCTTGCCGATGGACGTGCCAAGTGCCGTGATCAGCGTACCGATTTCCTGGCTGGACAGCATCTTGTCGAAACGGGCGCGTTCGACATTGAGGATCTTGCCGCGCAGCGGCAGGATCGCCTGCGTTTCGCGCGAGCGGCCCTGCTTGGCCGAACCGCCAGCGGAGTCACCCTCAACGAGGAAAAGTTCGGATTTCGCCGGATCGCGCTCGGAGCAGTCGGCAAGCTTGCCGGGCAGAGAGGCGATATCGAGCGCACCCTTGCGGCGCGTCAGTTCGCGCGCCTTGCGGGCAGCTTCGCGGGCAACCGCCGCTTCCACCACCTTGCCGACGAGGATTCTCGCGTCGGACGGATGTTCTTCCAGCCAGGTGGAGAGCGCTTCGTTGACGAGGCTTTCCACGACCGGACGCACTTCGGACGAAACGAGCTTGTCCTTCGTCTGCGAGGAAAACTTGGGGTCGGGAACCTTGACGGAAAGAATGGCCGTCAGACCTTCGCGGCAGTCCTCACCCTGCAGGCTTACCTTTTCCTTTTTCAGGATGCCGGAAGTTTCGGCATAGGAGGTTACCTGACGGGTCAGCGCCGCGCGGAAACCGGCCATATGGGTGCCGCCGTCGCGTTGGGGAATGTTGTTGGTAAAGCAGAGCACGTTCTCGTGGTAGCTGTCGTTCCACCAGAGCGCGACCTCAACCGTAATGCCGTCCTTTTCGCCCTTGATGGCGACAGGCTTGTCCACCAGCGGCTTCTTGGCACGGTCGAGATAACGGACGAAGGCTTCGAGGCCGCCATCATACAGCAGCTCTTCCTGCTTGATATCAGAATGGCGCTTGTCGGTGAGCAGGATGCGCACGCCGGAATTCAGGAATGCGAGCTCGCGCAGGCGATGCTCCAGCGTTCCATAATCATAGTCCGTCATGGTGAAGGTTTGCGGGCTTGCGAGGAAGGTGACTTCCGTGCCCGAACGGCCTTCATATTCGCCAATGACGGAAAGCGGCGCATCGGCAACGCCATGGGTGAAGCCGATTTCATGCAGCTTGCCATTGCGGCGGATTCTGAGCTTCAGCCAGACCGAGAGCGCATTGACCACCGACACGCCCACGCCATGCAGGCCGCCGGACACCTTGTAGGAATTCTGGTCGAATTTACCGCCAGCATGCAGCTGGGTCATGATGACTTCGGCGGCGGAAACGCCTTCGGAAGAATGGATGTCGGTCGGAATGCCGCGTCCGTTATCCGTCACCGTTACGGAGCCATCGGCGTTCAGCGTCACCGTCACCAGATCGGCATGACCGGCGAGAGCCTCGTCGATGGCGTTGTCGACGACTTCATAGACCATGTGATGCAGGCCGGAACCGTCATCGGTGTCACCGATATACATGCCGGGCCGTTTGCGCACGGCATCAAGGCCCTTGAGAACCTTGATCGAATCGGCTCCATATTCCGCATTCGCGCCGACTTCGCTTGACGATGTTTCGGTCATAAGTACTCTTTCCAAAGTTTTCCTGGCCAGGTTTCCAGTGAGAAGGCCTGAAGCCAGCGAATCACTCAAATCCGACATGCGACTATAGAAATTCTACACCCAATCCCAAAGGCCGCATGCTTCAGGATGCCGAATAAAGCAGGGGATAGAGGGGTTTCAATCGCAAGAACGGCTTTTTTGCAGCAAGGCTGACAGTTCCTCTACCACACTCGGCGGCAGCTTGCGAATATCCCGTGCGAGACGGTTGGCGAAAGCCGTATATTGCGGCGGCAGGCCGATGGTGTCGATCACCACTTTCGGGTCGGACGAGCCGGCCAGAAAGAACAATTCCTCCGCCTCGTCCCAGATGATGTTGAAATATCCGGCGATGCGCTGCAGCAGATCAAAGCTCGGCTTACCACGCTTGCCATGCTCGAGCGCCGAAAGATAAGCCGGCGACACGCCGATGGCGGCGGCCATCTGTTTCTGCGTCACGCCCTTGCGTTCACGAAGCTGCCGCACGGCCTCCGCAAAGGGCGTCATGACTTTTCACCCCGCCGACGCGCCAGCCGCACATAAAGCGCGCCGTCGCCGCCGTGATTGGCGGATGCATCCTCATAGGATGAAATCAGGTGGCGATATTCCGGTTTGGAAAACCACATGGGCACCGCCCTTTTCAACGCGCCATCGCTGCCAATGGAACGCCCCTTGCCCGTTATGACGAGCACATGCCTGAGACCCCGTTCATGCGCGCGCAACAGAAAATCAAGCAGCACCGCATGGGCTTCGCTCTGGAACATGCCGTGCAGATCGATCCGCCCTTCCAGCGGCAGTCGGCCACGCGTGAGCTTGCGCTTGACCGGTTTTTCCATCGGCTGATGAATTTTCGGCTTTTTGTCCGGAGCCGCTGACGGCGGCTCGGCCGGCTCGGCAAGCATGCGGGGGAAGCTGCTCTTGCCGGTCTGGGAAACCTCGGGTTCAACCAAAGGCTCCTCCATGTCCTCGAAAGCCAGCAAGTCTTCCAGTCTGCCGGAGATCGGCCGCGTGGTTTTTGCGACCTTTCCCCACAGAATGCGCTCTTCCTTGCCGAGCTTGCGACTGCTCTTCATCACCGATACCTCTCCGCAGCAACCCGCGGTATCAGTATATAAAACTCGGCCTCATTGCGCACCGTACCGGCAAGCTCTCCTGCTTCGAAACCGGAGCCCGTGAAGATATCGCCACGGGCCGGGCCGACAATGGCTGAACCCGTATCGAGCGCCAGCATCAGCCGCGCGAAAGGTTTTCCACCATCGAGATGAGTAAGCGACGGTGAATGGATGAAGAAGGGAAGCCCGAACGTGTGGATGAGCCTGTCGACCGCAAGCGCCCGCCCCGCGACGAGCGGCACTTTTGCGGCGGCAATCGGCCCCATATCCAGATCTGCGACATCCGCCTCCCGGAAAAAAATGTAGGAGCGGTTATGCCATAACACCCCATCCACCTCGTCGGGATGGTCAGCGAGCCATTTGCGGATCGTCTGCATCGATACGGTTTTCGGATCAAGTTCCCCGCGATCAAGAAGCAGGCGGCCAATCGGCGAAAAAGGATGCCCGGCCTTGGCCGCATAGGTGATGCGCTTTACCGCGCCATCAGGAAAAACCAGACGCGCCGCACCCTGCACATGGACAAAAAACAGGTCCACCTTCGATCTCGCCCAGGCGATCTCAAGGCCCCTGCCCTTCAGATGCCCTTCATCGATCGCCTGGCGGTCGGGAAAATAGGAAATACCGTCCACGTCCGCCCCGCCGAAAGCATAGGAGGGATCGAAGCCGGGGGGCCGATTGGTATCGTCGATATCCACCAGTTCGGGCGGCCGGCGGTAAATCGGATAACGCCAGATGTCGTCGGGTTCAGATGACACTTCCAGTTCGGGTTCGTAAAAAGCGGTTACGAAACCGCTTTTTACCGGAGCCGAAGAAATCCTGAAAGGCACGCAATTGGTTTCGAAAAACCGGCGCGCCTGTTCCGGACTGTTTGCTAGGTTTTTCTCAGCACTTTCCAGAAGCGAAACAAGTTCCGCCGCCGTGACCCCGAGCGCGCCGGTCCTGTAGGGTTTTGCGTTCCGAAGATGCGACAGGATTGTCGCCATCGCGGGAAAAAGCTTGCCCGGATCGTCTTGCCGCCATCCGGGCAGGTCGCTGAAAGAAACTTCCTCGATCGAAAAGGGCGCGGTCATTGCTCGGATTCGGTAGCGATCAGCTTCCAGTTCGGATCACGCGAGCGGATATCGCGCGAGAAGGTCCAGATATCATCCACCTCCGCAACTGTATCCGGATCGCCATCCACCAGCTTGCCGTCCTTGTCATAGGTCGCCGAAATCAGCTGGCTGATGATCCTCAAGGTGATCTGCACTTCGGAATCGCGCACACCGGCCTGGGTAATATCTGCTTTCTCGATGCCCACGAAGGTGGACTTCACCACCTCCCCACGACCTTCCCGCTCTGAAATCGCCGCTTCGAAACCATCGAAAACCTCCTTCGACAGAAGGTTCTTGAGTGTCTTTCGATCGCCATCGGCAAAACCCATGACGATCATTTCATAAGCCATGCGAGCGCCGTTCAGGAATTCCTTGGGACCGAAGGACGGGTCCCTGGTCATCACCTCACGCAGCGATGCATTGAGTGGGCTATCGACGGGCGCTAGCGCATCCGCCTCGGCAAAGCGGTTCTCATCCTCTGCCTCGCTGCGTTTCGGCAAGGTCACGACCTTGTTATCATCTGCAACGGGGCCCTTTGCCACATCTCGCGGGCTATAGGGGTCGAATGGCGGCTTCTCATTGCCCGTGCGGCGGCCAAGGACACTGCGCAGCTGAAAGAAGATCAGCACCGCTGCAACGAGAAAAAACAATGTGATAAAGTCGCTAAAGCCCATGTTTTACCAAAACCGCCATTTAAATTCGAAAACCTCACCATCATATAGTCTGCATCTTATCATCATTCAAATGTGCAGATTCAATCATCGGTGTCCCGGGAACCGGCAATCTGCCAGAGATGCACACGCAAGGCTAGAAGATGCGTTTTTCCTTTCTCCCCATCGTCATCCTGATGATGCCCATTCTCGAAATTGCCGGCTTCATTATCGTCGGCAAAGCGATCGGCTTGTGGCTGACATTGGCGCTTGTCCTGTTCACGTCGTTTCTGGGGCTCCTGATCCTACGTCTCGGCGGCATCGGCATGGTGAGAAACCTTCAGGATGCGGGCCGCACCGGCGCGCAGCCGGCGGATGAACTGGTGAATGGCGCCATGCGCGTCGTTGCCGGGATCCTGCTTATCATTCCCGGCTTCATTACCGACATTCTCGGCCTTCTGCTTCTGTCTCCGATCGTACGGCGGTTTTTCTGGAAAGCCTTCGGACCGCGGGTCGTCGTTGCGGGTTCGTTTCGGCAATCCGGCCAGCAATCCGGTCCTCAGCCCGGTGATTTTTCCGGCTTTCGCAACGGTCCGGGACATGCCGGCAATTCGAAGGTGGTGGATCTCGACGAGGAGGAGTTTCACCGCGAGGAGCCAAAGGGTTCCCCATGGTCGCGCAAACCTGATGATCGCGACCTACCCAAACCCTGATCTCGGGCGGAATGGATCGCGATGACCCGATCACGAAGGGTTGTAAGCCCCGGGTCGAAATGATAGACCGCCTTCCACGAATTCACGCCGTGAGGAAACGTAATGACCGCTGAAAATGGTGCACAGGGCGCAGTAAGTCCTTCCCTCAACATTCTTGCCCAGTACATCAAGGATCTTTCCTTCGAAAATCCGGGTGCTCCCCGTTCGCTTCAGGCCCGTGAGAATGCGCCTTCGATCAACATCAATGTCAACGTCAACGCAAACCCGATCTCCGGCTCGGATTTCGACGTTGTCCTGACGCTGAATGCGGAAGCCAAGGATGGCGACAAGGTCCTGTTTGCGGCCGAGCTGGTTTATGGCGGCGTGTTCCGCATTGCCGGTTTCCCGCAGGAGCATATGCTGCCGGTGCTGTTCATCGAGTGCCCGCGCCTGCTCTTCCCCTTCGCCCGCCAGATCATCGCCGACGTCACCCGCAATGGCGGCTTCCCGCCGCTGATGATCGACCCGATCGATTTCGCGCAGATGTTTGCGCAGCGCGTTGCCGAAGAACAGGCCAAGGCCCAGGTTCACGCCGTGCCGAACTAAGCGGCGCCCAAGGCCCTACATTGCAGATAAAACAAAACCCGGGTTCTTCGCCCGGGTTTTTCTTTGGCCAGAGTTCCATTTCAACGCCTCAGCAGGCGTCAATTCTGGTAGCGGTTCCAGATCGCCTTGTCGCCCATGCCGAGAACGAGCTTGCCATGGGCCGCCACCGTTTCCGCATCCAGTCTTGAGGGCAAGGGGCTCGGTCTTTGCAGCGGCGCAAGCGGCACATCATCCTCGATGACAATGGTTTCCTGCTTGGGGGCGGACCCGACGCCGAGCGCCGTCTGCCGCCCGCCGATCATTTCAATATAGACTTCGGCCAGCAGTTCGGAGTCGAGAAGTGCGCCGTGCTTGGTACGGTGGGAATTATCGATGCCGTAACGCCGGCAAAGCGCATCCAGCGAATTCGGCCCCATGGGGTGCTTGCGGCGGGCAAGCGAAAGCGTGTCCGTCACCAGATCGGCGGACACCGGTTCGATGCCGAGGCGAGCGAATTCGGTATTGATGAAGCCCATGTCGAATGTGGCATTATGCGCCACCCAGCGCGCACCATCGAAGAAGTCACGAATCTGGTCGACGACCTCGGCGAATTTCGGTTTGTCTTTCAGAAACTCGTCGGTAATGCCGTGAACGGCAAGCGCGTCGGGATGAACCTTGCGATCTTCAGGGCTGATATAGAGATGCAGCGTGCGGCCGGTGGGAAAGTGGTTGATCAGCTCGATACCGCCGATTTCAATCACGCGGTCCAGCTTCGATTCAAGGCCTGTGGTTTCCGTATCGAAAATGATCTCACGCATTCATCTCTCCGCGGCGCGACTCAGCGGCCAGTTTCTGCAATATCTCTCTTACCTGATCCCGTGCTGCTTCGACACCACTTCCGGAATCGACGATAAAATCGGCACGCCGGCGCTTTTCCGCATCGGGCGTCTGTCGGGCGAGGATCATTTCGAATTTCTCTTCCGTCATGCCGGGTCGGGACAAAACCCGCTCTCGCTGAATCTCCGGCGCACAACTTACCACCACGACTTTATCGACGCGACTTTCCGCCCCGGTTTCGAACAGCAGGGGGATATCGAGGAGGGCGAATTGCCGATCGTCTTTCCTTGCCGCCGCCAGAAAGGCTTCCTGCCTCTTGCGTACCAGCGGATGCACGATCTCCTCCAGTCTGCCAAAATTAGCCGGATTCTCCCGCAAGACATCGCCGAGTTTCTGCCTGTCCACCACACCGGAAACGGTGGTACCCGGAAATGCTGCCTCAATCAGCGGAACGGCTTCGCTCCGGTATAGCCCATGCACGACCTCATCCGAATCGAGAACCGGAACCCCTTCCCCCGCAAACAGCTTGGCGGTCGTCGTTTTTCCCATTCCAATCGAGCCGGTGAGACCGATGACGATCATCAATGTTTCTCCATGTCCTCGATGATGAGAGAACGCAAGGTTTCATCGACCTCAGGCATTTTGCCGAACCATCGCATGAAACCGGGTTTTGCCTGATGAAGCAGCATGCCCAATCCGTCGACCGTCGCAATGCCTTGCTCTTCCGCCATATTAAGGATCGGTGTCTTCAAAGGCACGTAGACGATATCGGTCACGACGGCCTGGGCGGCCAGCGGCGAAAAATCAAGATGCGGCGCTTCCGTTCCATCCATGCCGAGCGATGTCGTGTTCACGAAAAGCCCGGCGCCCTGCATGACCTCATGAAGCGCTGCCTGGGGGTGGGAAAAGACCCGCGGCCCAAAACGGTCAGCCAGTTCTCGCGCACGCTCGACGGTACGGTTCAGGACATGGATCTCGGCAATACCACGATCACGCAGGGACTGAATAACCGCCCGGCTTGCGCCGCCGGCACCCAAAATCACGGCCCGCTCGGCCTTGTCCCAGCCCGGATGACGTTCATCGAGATTGGCGACGAAACCGTAACCATCCGTATTGGTGGCGCGAAGACTGCCCTCCTCCATCCAGACAGTGTTGGCGGCGCCGAGTTCTTCCGCCAGAGCATCGGGTTTATCTGCCAGCCGATAGGCCGCTTCCTTATGGGGAATAGTGACATTGCCGCCGACGGGTGTGCCCGGCTTGCCTTCCTTCAGCACTGCAATGAAATTCGTGAAATCATCAGGAGAGACTTCAACGGCCTTATACGAACCGGCAATCCCGAATTTCTTCAACCAGTAAGAATGGATAATAGGCGACCGCGAATGCTTGATCGGGTAACCGACAACGAAGGCATTTATGGTTAATGTTTCACGTGAATCAGCCATCGATGACATCCATGTCGCGCAGTTTCGATAAAAGCGGCAGAAGCGGCAGACCTAGAATGGTGAAATAATCGCCCTTGATTGAGGTGAATAGCTGGATTCCCTCTCCCTCAAGCTGGTAAGCGCCGACACTGCTCAAGGCCTTTTCGCCCACCCGTTTCAGGTGACGGGAGACAAATTCTGCACTTAATGTTCGAACGCCTAGCTCGGCGCTGGAAACGGTCTGCCACACCACCTCTCCATGCCGGACGAGAACGGCAGCGCTGTTCAGACGATGGACCTTGCCGGACAATGAGAGCAGATGCGCTTCGGCCTCCACCATCGTTTTTGGCTTGTGATAGACACGGGCACCAAGCGCCATGGTCTGGTCGCAGCCGAGAACCAGTGCTTCCGGATGGAGCGCGCCGACCGCAAGAGCCTTGGCCCTGGCAAGTTCCAGTGCGACCTCTTCCGGGCTGGCGCCGTCTCGTTCCAGCTGTTCATCGAGCGCACGCTCATCAATATACGCCGGGATTGCCGAAAATGTCAGCCCCGCATTGCGCATCAGCATCTGGCGGGATGCGCTGGACGAGGCGAGGATCAACTCTTGTTTCATCGACTGTCTGCTCCGAATGGTGCGATCCGGATTATCGCGTCCTCGAGCGGAGGGCAAGGATGGCTGCGGCCGTTTCCTCGATGGAGCGGCGTGTGACATCAATCAGCGGCCAATTATTGCGGGCGCAGAGCGCGCGCGCATATTTCAGCTCTTCCATGATGGTGGCGCGATCCGTGTAACGCCCGCTGTCAAATCCGCCCGTCGCGCCCAACTCCCGGTTTTCACGCACCTGCGATATACGATCCGATGTCGCGACCAGACCCACAATCAGCGGCCGGGTGGCGGCATAGAGGCTTTCCGGCAAAGGCACATTGGGAACAACCGGAATATTGGCAGTCTTTATTCCCCTGTTGGCGAGATAGATGCTGGTTGGTGTTTTTGATGTGCGGCTGATGCCGATGATAACAATATCAGCCTCGTCATAGGTTTCCGGCATTTGCCCATCATCATGATCCATGGCGAAATTGAGCGCCTCGATCCGGGCAAAATAATCCGCATTCAACGCGTGCTGCGCGCCCACCCGCCGTCGGGACGGCGCACCGAGATAAGTCTGGAAAATACCAATGATCGGTTCGAGGACGTTGACGCAGGGCACCCCGATCGCATGGCACCGCAGATCCAGGAACTCGGCCAGCTGCTGATCGACGATGGTATAGAGGACGATACCCGGCTCCTTGTCGATGAGGTCGACCACCTGCGCGAGCTGTTTCTGGTTTCGGATCATCGGATAGACATGTTCCACCGGCATTGAGGCGTGAAACTGGGCCGAGACGGCACGACCGGCCGACATCAGAGTCTCGCCGGTTGAGTCCGAAATCAGGTGCAGATGGAAGAAGCTTTTTTTGTTCTCCACGCTGTTTTTCTCCCGCTGTTGATAAACCGGGACAAATCCCCGAATTGCCCTGCGGGTCGAACCGCGCCGTGAATAAAGTGGTGTTTTTCCACAATCCGCAAGTGGCTTCAATCATCGCCGGCGCGCCTGTGAATTATTTGAAGAATGTGGAGTTGTTCAAAAATTCTCCCCAGATTATCCACAGATATGCGGTTTTCTGGTTCGGCGGTAACTAAATGAAATAATTTAGTAAATTGTCGTTTTCCGAATTATCTACGAGCAAGCACATCGACAATATCCTCAGGTACCTGATGGGCCTTGCAACTGCGGCATTTCGACTGGAATGATTTTAATCCTTGCTACTCACAGACTCTAAGAAATAGAAAATCTTTTAAATCTCTTTGATTTTATTTTTTAGAAGCTAGGTGCCATGAGCGAACGCAAGGTTATGACGGTGTTGAACGGGCAGACGGTCGCGCCGCCGCCCATTTGGCTGATGCGACAGGCTGGGCGCTATCTTCCCGAGTATCGGGAAACGCGGAAGAGTGCCGGAAGTTTCCTCGATCTCTGTTATAACCCCGAGCTGGCAACGGAGGTCACTCTCCAGCCCATTCGCCGGTTCGGGCTGGATGCCGCAATTCTCTTTTCCGATATTCTGGTGATACCCGACGCGCTTCACCGCAACGTCTCCTTCAGCGAAGGCAAGGGTCCTGCCATGGACCCGATCGATGTCAGTGGTATCGAGAAGCTGGATGCCGCAAATGTCATGGCGCATCTTTCGCCCGTTTTCGAAACCGTTTCCCGTTTGCGTAAGACCTTGCCGGATGAAACGACGCTTCTTGGCTTTTGCGGCGCGCCTTGGACGGTTGCGACCTACATGATCGCGGGACACGGAACACCGGATCAGGCTCCGGCGCGGCTGTTCGGTTATCAGGAGCCGGCCGCCATGGAAAAGCTGCTGGCTTTTCTTGCCGATGTTTCCGCTGATTATCTGGTGGCGCAGATCGATGCCGGCGCCGATGCGGTGCAGATATTCGATTCCTGGGCCGGTGTGCTCGGTGAGAAGGAATTCGAGGATTATGCGATAAAGCCGGTTGCCCGCATTATCGCATCGGTGCGCGCCCGTCGGCCCTCGGCAAAGATCATCGCTTTCGCCAAAGGGGCCGGTTATCTTCTCAAAGATTATCGTCGCAAGACGGGCGCTGACGCCATCGGGCTCGACTGGTCGGTGCCGCTCGGTTTTGCCAGGGACTTGCAGAAGGAAGGCCCGGTGCAGGGCAATCTGGATCCCATGCTGATGGTAGCGGGCGGCAAGGCCTTGCAGGATGGCATCGACGCTGTTTTGCAGGCGCTGGGACAGGGTCCGCTGATCTTCAATCTAGGCCATGGCATTACCCCGCAGGCTGACCCGGAAAACGTCACCCGGCTGGTGCAGCGCGTGCGCGGCGGTGGAGCCGGGGCATGAGTGATGAAAAACAAACCTCCGCCCGTTCCGGCAATCGCGCGGCTCTGCGCGCCGGCATTGCACTTGGTGTCTTTGCCGCTTTCGTCGCCCTGTTATTTTATGCTGATCCGGCCGATCTCTATCTGTGGGTCAAGGCGCTGCATATCATCGCCGTGATTTCCTGGATGGCGGCGATTTTTTACCTGCCGCGGCTTTTCATCTACCACACCGATGCACCCGTCGGTTCGCAGCAATCCGAAACCTTCAAGGTCATGGAGCAGCGGCTGATCAAGGTCATCATGAACCCGGCGATGATGATTTCCTGGATATTGGGGCTTTATCTCGCATGGTCGGTTTATGGTTTTTCCGGCGGCTGGCTGCATGCAAAAATCGGGCTGGTGGTGCTTTTGACAGCGACACATGTTTATTTCACCCGCAGTGCGAAGCGTTTTGCGCGGGATGAAAATACAAGACCTGCCCGTCACTGGCGGTTGATGAATGAAGTTCCGACCCTGCTGATGATCCTGATTGTCATACTTGTGGTTGTGAAACCCTTCGGTTAAGACGGTGCGACGATAAATTTCGCGGAATTCGTGCTTTCCTCTTGCAGCGGCCGTGTTCAATCGCTATTTTCGGACCACTCATCTTCGTGGCATGTGAATTATTCAGTCATCTGCGGTGTCTCCCTCAGCATCTGATTCGCGAACACGCCCTCCCCCAAATTACATTATCAAACGGTCTTTCCTTCATGGCTGAAATGAAGCTTCAGGAACTTAAGAGCAAATCGCCTACCGACTTGCTGACTTTTGCTGAATCCCTGGAAGTTGAAAATGCGAGCACCATGCGCAAGCAGGAGCTTATGTTCGCAATCCTCAAGGTTCTCGCGAGCCAGGACATCGAAATAATCGGCGAAGGCGTCGTTGAAGTCCTGCAGGACGGGTTCGGATTCCTGCGGTCCGCAAACGCAAACTATCTGCCCGGTCCGGACGATATCTATATTTCGCCCTCGCAGATCCGCCGGTTCTCGCTGAAGACCGGTGATACCGTTGAAGGCCCGATCCGCGGCCCCAAGGAAGGCGAGCGTTATTTCGCACTTCTCAAGGTCAACACGATCAATTTCGACGATCCTGAAAAGATCCGCCACAAGGTTCACTTCGACAATCTGACGCCGCTCTACCCGAATGAGCGCTTCAAGATGGAACTGGATGTTCCGACCTCGAAGGACCTGTCGTCGCGTGTGATTGATCTTGTCGCGCCGCTCGGCAAGGGCCAGCGCGGTTTGATCGTGGCGCCGCCGCGCACCGGTAAGACGGTTCTGCTGCAGAACATCGCCCATTCCATCACGGCAAACCATCCGGAATGCTATCTGATCGTTCTCCTGATCGATGAGCGTCCGGAAGAAGTGACCGACATGCAGCGTTCGGTGAAGGGCGAGGTTGTTTCCTCTACCTTCGACGAGCCGGCAGTCCGTCACGTGCAGGTCGCTGAAATGGTCATCGAAAAGGCGAAGCGCCTGGTCGAACACGGCCGCGACGTTGTCATCCTGCTCGATTCCATCACCCGTCTTGGCCGCGCCTACAACACGGTTGTTCCCTCCTCCGGCAAGGTCCTGACTGGTGGTGTGGATGCCAATGCCCTGCAGCGCCCGAAGCGTTTCTTCGGCGCTGCTCGTAATATCGAGGAAGGCGGTTCGCTGACGATTATCGCCACGGCGCTGATCGATACCGGCAGCCGTATGGACGAAGTCATCTTCGAAGAGTTCAAGGGTACCGGCAACTCGGAAATCGTGCTTGACCGCAAGGTTGCCGACAAGCGTATCTTCCCGGCTCTGGATATTCTCAAATCCGGTACGCGTAAGGAAGACCTGCTCGTGCCGCGCCAGGATCTGCAGAAGATTTTCGTTCTTCGCCGCATTCTCGCGCCGATGGGAACGATGGACGCCATCGAATTCCTGATCGACAAGCTGAAGCAGACAAAGAACAATTCGGATTTCTTCGAATCGATGAATACCTGATCCGAACTTTTAGCCGGATTCATCATAATATCTGTAAAGCCGTATCCGTTCACTCGGATGCGGCTTGACTGTTTTAGACCGAGGTAAATGATGCCAGCTTCCGCCGATACGATCTATGCGCTTTCCAGCGGTGCCTTGCCTGCTGGCGTCGCTGTTTTCAGGATCAGCGGGTCGGGGGCTTTTGATGCCTTGAAGATGCTGACGGGTCGGGAACTTCCATCACCAAGAAAGACCACACTCTGCTCGATTCGGAATCGAAACAATGAGGTGATCGACCAGGCGCTGGTAATTGCTTTTCCAGCGCCAAATTCTTTCACCGGTGAGGATTGCGTCGAAATTCATAGCCACGGCAGTCGCGCGGTTATGGCTTCGATTTTTACCGAACTCGAAAACCTCAGTGGATTTCGACCCGCTGATGCCGGCGAATTTTCCCGTAGAGCCTTCGAGAACGGGAAGATGGACCTCCTTGAGGTCGAAGGTCTGGCAGATCTGTTGCAAGCCGAAACGGAAATGCAGCGGCGGCTGGCGGTGGAACAGAGCACCGGCAAATTATCGGCACTCTATGATGGCTGGGCCAGTCGCCTGACGCGTGCTCGTGCCCTCATCGAAGCGGAACTGGATTTTGCTGACGAAGAGGATGTTCCGGATTCGGTGGCTGCACAGGTCTGGGACGCAGTGGCGCAGTTGCGCGGGGAAATCCGTGATCATCTCCAGGGAGGCGGAAGTGGCGAAATCATTCGTGACGGGTTCAAGGTTGCGCTCGTTGGCGAACCGAACGCGGGCAAATCCACCCTCTTGAATGCCCTCAGCGGCCGAGACGTTGCGATCGTCACCGACATTGCCGGCACGACGAGAGATGTCTTGAGTGTCGACATCAATCTGGAAGGTTATCTGGTCCGGATCTTCGATACGGCAGGAATACGGGAAACACAGGATGTCGTGGAACTGGAAGGTGTTCGGCGTGCGGTTCTGACAGCGGAAACGGCAGATATTATTCTACTGCTGCAAGATAATGATTCGCCCCCGAAACAGCATCTCGAATCATTCAAAAATCGGAGCTATCTCCGGGTTAGAACAAAAGCTGCACTTCGTCCCACTACATTGGACGATCAATTTGATTTGTCTATCTCAGCCAAAGAGGGAATAGGCCTGAACGAATTGCGTTCGGTGCTCAAGCAGGAGATAGAAAAACGCGTCGGCGCCGGCCAGACTTTGTTTCCCGCCCGTGCCCGTCATAAAAAACGACTTGAAGAGACGCTGAACTATGTTAGTGATGCGCTCGATTCCGCGACCCCTGACCTTGCTATAAGGTCGGAATATTTAAGGCTCGCCGCGACATCGCTCGGACGGATCACTGGCCGTGTTGATGTGGAAGATTTGCTGGGCGTGATCTTCTCGGAATTCTGCATAGGAAAATGATTCACGTGAAACATCGGCGGCTGAGACCGGGATGTTGATGCTGACGGAACAGGGCGCAAGGATATGCACCAGTCATTCGATGTCATTGTAATTGGTGGTGGTCACGCGGGCAGCGAAGCCGCAGCCGCAGCTGCAAGGCATGGCGCAAAAACCGCCCTTGTAACCCACAAGCGCGAGACGATTGGCGTGATGTCCTGTAACCCCGCTATTGGCGGCCTCGGCAAGGGGCATCTCGTCCGTGAGATCGATGCGCTGGACGGTTTGATGGGCCGCGTTGCCGATGCGGCGGGTATCCAGTTCCGCATGCTCAATCGCAAGAAGGGTCCCGCTGTTCGCGGGCCGCGCACACAGGCCGATCGACGGCTTTATCGAGAGGCGATGCAGCGTGAAATCGATGCGATTGAAAACCTGACGATTATTGAGGGTGATGCTTTCGATATTGAAATGGCCGATGATCGGGTCGCGGCGGTTGTCATGAAAAACGGTAGCCGGATTCCTTGCAGCGCCGTTGTGCTGACGAGCGGCACTTTCCTGCGTGGTCTCATTCATATCGGTTCCGAAAAGATTCCGGCGGGGCGCGTAGGAGAAATGCCGTCTCTAGGTCTCTCGGATACGCTCTCGCGGCTCGGTCTTGTTATGGGTCGTCTGAAAACAGGGACCCCTGCCCGACTGGACGGACGTACGATTGACTGGAATGCGGTGGATCGCCAGGCGGCTGATGAGGATCCCGTACCGTTTTCCTTCATGACGGATCATATTGTTAATCCCCAGATCGAGTGTGGCGTCACTCGCACCACGCCTGCTGGTCACAGGATTATCAAGGACAATATTCATCTATCGGCAATGTACTCCGGTCAGATCGAAGGGGTTGGTCCGCGTTATTGCCCGTCAATTGAAGACAAGATAACCCGTTTCGGCGAGCGGGACGGTCACCAGATATTTCTCGAGCCGGAAGGCCTCGATGATCACACCATCTATCCGAACGGCATATCGACTTCCCTGCCCGCTTCCGTGCAGGAGCAATTTATCAGGACGATACCCGGGCTTGAACAGGTTACAATTCTCCAGCCTGGCTATGCGATCGAATATGATTATGTCGATCCGCGCGGGCTGAAGCCGTCTCTGGAATGCCGCAAGATTCCGGGGCTGTTTCTTGCCGGCCAGATCAACGGCACGACCGGTTATGAAGAAGCGGGTGCCCAGGGCCTCGTGGCCGGTCTGAACGCTTCGCTTTATGCGGGCGATGCTGATCCAGTCTATTTCAGCCGCACCGAGTCCTATATCGGTGTCATGATCGATGACCTGACGTCAAAGGGTGTCAGTGAACCCTACCGGATGTTTACATCAAGAGCGGAGTATCGCCTCTCGCTGCGCGTGGATAATGCGGATCTGCGACTTACACCCGTCGGCCAGATGGTGGGCATTGTCGGTCGTGAGCGGCAGGAACGGTTTGCAAAGTTCATTTCCGATCTGGATCGTGGTCGTGAGTTGATGAAGGCAATCTCCATCAGTCCGTCCCAGGCGGCAAAACAGGGATTGAAACTCAATCAGGACGGCCAGCGCCGTTCCGTTTATGAATTACTCGCCTATCCTGATATGACGTTGGAGACCCTCACCGGACATTGGCCTGAATTGGGCGCGCTTGACAGGAAAGTCGCCGAAGTCTTGCAGATCGAAGCGAGCTATGCGGTCTATATGCAGAGGCAGAGCGCTGATATCGTTGATATCAAACGGGATGAAGACAGGAAAATTCCCGACGATTTCGACTTTAAGGACCTCTCCGGCCTCTCCAATGAGCTTAAACAAAAGCTGGAAAAAGCCCGTCCCGAAAATATTGCGCAGGCCGCCCGTGTTGACGGCATGACACCGGCTGCGATATCGCTGCTGCTCGCGCTTCTGCGGAAGGACTCCGCAACGCGAAATGAAAAATTGCGCATGCACCAATAGCGAGTCGGATTATGAAGATAAACGGCCAGAGTGTTTCACGTGAAACACAGGAGAGGCTCGAACATTTTGTCGAGCTTTTTAAGAAGTGGAACAGAACCACAAATCTGGTCGCGCCCTCCACTCTCACCGAGCTTTGGAGCCGGCATGTCGCCGACAGCGCGCAGATATTTCAGCTCTCCCCTCGGCCAAAAAACTGGATTGATCTTGGAAGCGGCGGCGGATTCCCTGGCGTCGTCACTGCAATTTTTCTGGCTGAGCTTGGCGATGGCTGGGTCGATCTCGTTGAAAGCAACAATAAAAAAGCGGCATTCCTGCGAATTGCACTGAAGGAAACCGGTGCAAGAGGTGCGGTACATCCTGTCAGAATCGAGAGGGCACCCGAAGTCATCAAGAATTGCGACGCCGTTTCAGCGCGCGCGCTCGCCGAACTGGACCTGCTTTTCGATTATATTCACCCCTGGGCGCGGAATAATCCAAATCTGAAGGCCTATTTTAATAAAGGCCGGGATTATGATTCCGAAGTGCAGAAAGCACGTGGTCGCTGGGAGTTTGATCTGGTAAAACATCAGAGTGCCATTGAGGCAGATTCTGTTGTTCTTGAAATCAGCAACCTCGTTTTGAGGCGCTGACGAACTGGCCAGGTGCGGTATGACTTTTGAAAAAAACCGGATTATCGCAGTTGCTAACCAGAAAGGCGGCGTTGGTAAAACAACCACCGCCATTAATCTGGCTACCGCGCTGGCGGCTATTGGTGAGCGGGTGCTGATCGTGGATCTGGACCCGCAGGGTAATGCGAGTACCGGCCTTGGAATCGACCGCAAGGAGCGCAAGCTTTCGTCTTATGATCTTCTGGTGGGAGATCATGGAGTCGCGGAAGTTGCTGTTCCCACGGCAGTTCCCAATCTCGATATCGTGCCTTCCACGATGGATCTGCTCGGTTTCGAGATGCAGGTCGCGAATGTTTCCAACCGCGTTTTTCTGTTGCGCGCAGCCATGGAAACACAAGAAGCCAGAGGCTATTCCTATATTCTTGTTGATTGCCCCCCTTCTTTCAATCTTCTGACCATGAATGCGATGACGGCGGCGCATTCTGTACTCGTGCCACTGCAATGCGAGTTCTTTGCGCTGGAGGGCCTTAGTCAGCTGCTGGACACGGTCAGTCAGATTCGAGGGTCGGTCAATCCGCAGCTTGATATACAGGGCATCGTTCTGACGATGTTCGATGCGCGGAACAATCTTGCGCAACAGGTTGTGTCAGATGTGCGCACGCATCTTGGAGAAAAGGTTTACCACACGCTCATTCCACGCAACGTGCGTGTTTCCGAAGCGCCTTCTTATGGTAAACCGGCAATTCTTTACGATCTGAAATGCGCCGGCAGCCAGGCCTATTTGCAGCTGGCGTCCGAAGTGATCCAGAGAGAGCGTCTGCGTAAAGCCGCCTGACGTTTGCCGGAATGTATGGAGTAATATCTTATGAGTGATGATCTTTCCAAGCGTCGGCTGGGGCGCGGTCTTGCTGCATTGATCGGAGAAATGGATCAACCAGTGCCGGTGGGTGAGCCTCAGCGCGCTGTTAATGCTGACCGTACCATTCCGATCGAATTCATCGCTCGCAGCCAGAGAAACCCCCGTCGTCATTTCGATGAGAATGAGCTGCAGGATCTGGCCGCCTCCATTCGTCAGCACGGAATTGTTCAGCCTGTGGTCGTGAGAACAGTTGGAGTCAACCGCTACGAGATTATTGCGGGTGAAAGACGCTGGCGCGCGGCGCAGCTGGCGGGCTTTACCGATGTCCCTGTCATCGTTCGCGACGTGGATGATCGCACGGCGCTGGAATTAGCGATTGTCGAAAACGTACAGCGTTCAGATCTCAATCCGCTCGAAGAAGCGATGGGATATGAACAGCTGATCGCCGAACACGGCTATACGCAAAATGATCTCGGCGAAATCATCGGCAAGAGCCGAAGCCACGTTGCCAATAGCCTTCGGCTTCTCAAGCTTCCAGATTCGGTACGTGATATGCTGGCGGATGGTTCGCTTTCCGCAGGTCACGCGCGTGCGCTTGTTTCCACATCCGATCCGGCGACGCTTGCCAAAACAATCGTGTCCAAGGGACTTTCGGTGCGTGATGCCGAGCGTCTGGCGCAGAACGATATCAAGTCGCAGGGTGATGTAGCGGAGAAGCGACCTGCTGCGGAAAAAGATTCCGACACGATCGCGCTCGAACGCAGCCTGTCCGATGCTCTCGGACTCGATGTGAAGATCAGCCACAAAGGTGGATCCGGGCAAATCCGCATCGGTTACCGGACGTTGGAACAGCTTGAAGCGGTATGCCGCCTTCTGGAGCAGAAGTAGTAACTAATTGTTTTTAATTATAAAATACCCGCCAAAGGCGGGTATTTTTATTTGTGGGCTCAAAAATCGATGGCCCGGCCTTTTATTTCGTAATCACCGAAACGCACGGGTTCAGCGCCACCGCGACCGCCCGTTTCCGGCGGCAATTGAAGATCGGCCTGTTGTCTGCGCCGTTCTTCTGCTTCCTTCAAAGCCCGTTGCGCCGCCGGCGAAAGCTGCTTGGCCCTTTCGGCGTCGTCCGTGGCATTGTCATTATCCGCATTCTGCATGAAATCCTCCCTATGACGGGATATTGAAATACGTTTGCCGCTTACCAGATTATATAATCTGATGGGCTTTATAAACCCCGGAATATTCCCGGTGAGTGAGAAGGAGAGTTTAACGGATGAACATGATGCGCACGGCAATGCTTCTGGCCTTCATGACCGCATTGTTCATGGGTGTCGGTTTTCTGATTGGCGGCAAGGGCGGCATGATGATTGCGCTGCTTATTGCGGCCGGTATGAATCTTTTCTCCTACTGGAATTCTGACAAGATGGTCCTCTCCGCCTATCATGCGCGGGAGATTGATGAGGCCAATGCGCCTGAGTTTTTTGATATGATCCGCGATCTGTCGCAGAATGCCGGTCTGCCAATGCCAAAGGTCTATATTTACGACAGCCTGCAGCCCAATGCCTTCGCGACTGGACGAAATCCGCAGAACGCCGCTGTTGCGGCTTCGACCGGGTTGCTGGAGCGCTTGACCCCTGAGGAAGTGGCCGGTGTCATGGCGCATGAACTCGCACATGTGCAGAACCGGGATACGCTGACCATGACAATCACCGCCACGCTGGCGGGGG
Source organism: Agrobacterium tumefaciens str. B6 (assembly GCF_001541315.1). Lineage (GTDB taxonomy): Bacteria > Pseudomonadota > Alphaproteobacteria > Rhizobiales > Rhizobiaceae > Agrobacterium > Agrobacterium radiobacter. The sequence goes on from NZ_LMVK01000045.1 coordinate 62,496, forward strand.
CCCTTTCCATGCCCGGCAATTTTCCCTCCTTCTTCGGCGGCAACCGGGGGGACAACAACAACCCCTTGGGCTTTTTCGGTGGGCGGGTTGCGATGATTGCCGCGCCGCTGGCGGCAATGCTGGTGCAGATGGCGATCAGCCGCACGCGTGAATATTCCGCCGACCGCCGCGGCGCGGAAATCTGTGGCAACCCGCTCTGGCTTGCCTCCGCCCTGCAGAAGATTTCGGGCATGGCGCAGCGCATTCACAATGATGATGCCGAGCGCAACCCGGCGACGGCGCATATGTTCATCATCAATCCGCTTTCCGGCGAGCGCATGGACAATCTCTTTTCCACGCATCCGAACACGGAAAACCGCGTGGCGGCGCTCCACGCCATGGCGCAGGAGTTTTCTCCGCGAGGATCGACGCCGCCGTCATCGGGTGATAGACCTCTGCGCAAATCAAGCTCTGTTCCCAAAACAGGCTGGGGACGAGGCAATGAAAACGAGCGCAAGGGGCCGTGGTCTTGACATCCGATATTCAGAATAAGCCGGCGCGGTCCAGAAAACCGAGACCTGCAAATGGGAGGGGCCGTGAAGACGGCCCTTCGTCTTTCCAGGATAAGCCAGGCCTTGCCGCGCGCATTGCCGCCACCCGCATTCTGGCGGCCGTTCTGGAAAAGAAGACCTCGCTGGACGGGATGCTTGATAGCGAAAACGGCAATCCCGTCTATCGAGCCCTGTCGCTTGCCGACCGGGCGCTGGTAAGGGCCATCGTCAACAGCGCGCTTCGCCACCTGCCCCGGATTGAAACGGCATTGTCGATGCTGCTCGATGGGCCGCTGCCGCAGGGCGCGCGATCGCTGCACCACGTCCTTGTCGTCGGTGCAGCCCAGATGCTCTACCTCGATGTGCCGGATCATTCCGCTGTCGACCTCGCCGTGGAGCAGGCTCACCGCGATCCGCGCAACAAGCGTTTCGTCAAGCTGGTGAATGCCGTTCTCAGAAGGCTCGGTCGTGAAAAAGCGGAGATCGAAAAGGCTGTCGCCGATGTTCCCGTGCTGCCGGACTGGTTCTATGCGCGGCTTGTTTCGGCTTACGGAAATGAGGCAGCTCAAAGGATTTCGCAGGCGCAGCTGACACCCTCCTCCATTGATCTCACGATCAAGGCGGATCCCGCTCTTTGGGCGGAGAAACTGGGTGGTACGCTCATGCCGAACGGCAGCGTGCGACTGGGTGAATTCGAGGGACAAATCCCATCGCTCGAAGGTTTCGCCGAGGGTGCATGGTGGGTGCAGGATCTTGCGGCGAGCATGCCTGTCAGGTTACTGGGCGATATCTCCGGCAAGCGTGTCGCCGATCTCTGCGCGGCCCCGGGCGGCAAGACCGCCCAGCTTGCGCTGGCGGGTGCCAAGGTGACGGCGCTGGATCAGTCCGGCAACCGTCTTCGTCGCCTCAGGGAAAATCTCGATCGACTTGGCCTAAATGCCGAGACGGGGGAGGCGAATATGCTGAAGTACCAGCCGGAACAGCTTTTTGACGCGGTTCTCCTTGATGCGCCATGTTCTTCCACCGGGACACTTCGCAAACATCCTGATGTCTGCTGGACCAAGGATGAGAACGATATCGCCAAATTGGCCGCTCTTCAGGGCCAGATGCTGCGGCAGGCGCTGACCCTTGTTGGTCCCGGCGGTCTCGTGGTCTTCTCCAATTGCTCGCTTGATCCTTCCGAAGGGGAAGAGATGATTGCCGAGGTTCTGGCGGAAAATCCCGGCGTGGAGCGTGTTGCCGTCCGCCGCGAGGATTGGCCCGGAATGGAAGCGGCTATCAGCGCCGATGGCGATCTTCGTACGACGCCTGATATGTTCGGCGGCGTCGATGGGTTTTTTAGCAGTGTCTTGCGTAAGAAGTAGAAAAAAGCCAAGCTCTCGCGAATCATTAGATATTTATCGAAAACGTTCCGGTCGTCGCGGTTCACTGATAAAAACAAAACATGTGAAACGGGAAACACAGCTTGTTAGGGTCCTTTGCAGGCAGCATGAATGCCGCCGGTCTTCTTTCGCGGATGGCGTATCGTCATTTGTGTGTCGGCCTTACGCCCTTGCGCCTGCATGTGTCGCGATTTGCCAATCGTGTGCCCGATGGTCTGGTGGCGGCGCCGACCGATCTCAGAGCGATCGATCCCTATTTCGCCGAGGAATTGTTGCGGGGCCGCATCGCGTTGGCCGGGCGTGTCGTCGAAACCGGCGGAGCTTCGCCCTTTCAGGTGGACTACCCCTCGGCGGTTTTTGAAGAACGGCTGCATGCATTCACTTGGCTGCGGCATATTCGTTCCGATAAATCGAGCGAGGCCTGTAAGCGGGCTCGCCGCATCGTCGCCGAATGGATGGTGATCCATGGCAGACGGCTTGCGGGTATCGCCTGGTCGCCGGAAATCGCGGCGCAGAGGTTGATAGCCTGGCTCTCGCACTCTCCCGTGGTTTTATACGAGGCTGATGCCGGTTTTTACCGCCGTTTCCTGAAAAGCCTTGCCTTTCACGTGCGGTATCTCGAAAGAATCGTCAGACATGCGCCTGACGGCGAAGCGCGGCTGAGGGTTAGGATCGCGCTCGCCATGGCCTCTATCGCCATGCCTACCCGCCTGTCGCGCATCAACCGGAACGGAATGAAGCTGGCTCAGGAAATGGAACGCCAGATTCTACCCGATGGCGGGCATGTTTCCCGCAACCCACGGGTCATGCTGGATTTGCTGCTCGATCTCCTGCCGCTGCGACAAAGCTATATCAATCTGGGCCATGATCTCCCCTCCGGTCTGGTGCCGGCGATAGACCGCATGTTTCCGGCGATCCGGTTCTTCCGGCATCAGGGCGGCGATCTCGCGCTGTTCAACGGCGCCACGGCCACGCTGGCCAATGAGCTTGTTTCCGTGCTGCGCTACGACGAAACGGCTGGCCGGCCCTCCAAAGTCCTGCCGGATGTGAACTATCACCGGCTTGCGACGGACGATACGGTCATCATCGTCGATACAGGGTATCCCGGTTCGGCGGAGCTTTCACGCAATGCCCATTCGGGTTGCCTTTCGTTTGAAATGTCCTGTGGCAAGAACCGCTTCATCGTCAATTCCGGTTTTCCGCGCAATGCCGCGCCGGAATATCAGCGGGCCAGCCGTTCGACGGCCGCGCATTCCACTGTCACGCTTGCGGATACATCATCCTGCAGACTGTCGCGCTCGAGGCTGCTTGGTCCGATCATGGTATCAGGTGTCAGCCAGGTTGACAGCCGACGTGGAACGGACGCAAACGGCAATGACATCCTGTGGGCGTCTCATGACGGTTATTTGCAGAATTTCGGCTGTTATCATGAGCGGGAAATAGAATTGAATGCGGCCGGCACCAAGATAAAAGGCCGGGATCTGCTTCGGGCTGATGAGAATGCCGCAAAAACGCAATTGCAGTCGATCTCCGCGGTTTCGCGTTTCCACATTCATCCTCACATTCAGCTGCACCAGCGGGACGAAGAGTCGGTCTACCTGGAGGCGGCGGATGGAACCGTCTGGCTGTTTTCGGCACCCGGGCTGGAGCTTTTCGTCACCGAGGATGTGTTTATGGCCGATGCGTCCGGCATGCGGCCCTCTCAGCAGATCGAGCTCCCCTTCAATCTTGCGAATACGCGGGAAATCCGCTGGCTGATTGAACGCCAGGCCTAGGAAATTTCCGGCGGCGCGGGGCAAAAACCGCCATAGTTTACGCCGTTCAGCATCCCCGCTGTTTATTAATCCGGTAAGCTGTGTTAACGCGGCGGCAATTGCTGGATCAATCCCATTCCAGCCTGTCCTCCCCGTTTAACGGAGTATGCCTGATGGCCGTCGTGTCCAAGAAAATCCCCGCCCCCGACAAGGTCAAAATCCGCACGGCGCTTCTTTCCGTGTCTGACAAGACTGACATTATAGAGCTGGCGACGGTTCTGTCGAAGCTTGGCGTCAAGCTCCTGTCGACCGGTGGTACGGCGAAAGCCATTGCGGAAGCAGGCCTGCCGGTGACGGATGTCTCCGACGTGACGAATTTTCCTGAGATCATGGACGGCCGCGTCAAGACTCTGCACCCCAATGTCCATGGTGGGCTGCTGGCTATCAGGGATGACGCGGAGCATGTCGAGGCGATGAAGGCGCACGGCATCGAGGCGATCGATCTCTCGGTCATCAATCTCTATCCCTTCGAGGAAGTTCGCGCCAAGGGCGGCGATTATCCGACGACGGTCGAAAACATCGATATTGGTGGCCCGGCAATGATCCGCGCTTCCGCCAAGAACCATGCCTATGTCACTGTTGTTACCGATCCGTCCGATTACCCTGACCTGGTTGAAGCCCTGCAGGCTGATGACGGCCAGACCTCCTATGCGCTACGCCAGCGTTTTGCCGCCAAGGCCTATGCCCGCACGGCTGCCTATGACGCGGTGATTTCCAACTGGTTTGCCCAGGCGCTCGCGATCGAGACGCCGGATTACCGCGCCATCGGCGGCGTGCTGAAGGAAAAGATGCGCTATGGCGAAAACCCGCACCAGAGCGCAGGCTTCTATCTGACGGGTGAGAAGCGCCCCGGCGTGGCGACCGCCACTCTGCTTCAGGGCAAACAGCTTTCCTACAACAACATCAATGATACGGACGCAGCTTACGAGCTTGTGGCGGAATTCCTGCCGGAAAACGCGCCGGCCGTTGCCATCATCAAACACGCCAATCCCTGTGGCGTTGCGACCGGCCCGACGCTTGCCGAAGCCTATCGGCGCGCGCTGGCATGTGATTCCGTTTCCGCCTTTGGCGGTGTCATCGCCTTGAATCGCACGCTTGATGCGGAAACGGCGGAAGAGATCGTCAAGCTCTTCACGGAAGTCATCATCGCACCTGACGTGACGGAAGAAGCCAAGTCCATCATCGCCCGCAAGCCGAACCTGCGCCTGCTGACCGCCGGTGGCCTGCCTGATCCGCGCGCGGCCGGGATTACGGCGAAGACCGTTTCGGGTGGCCTGCTGGTGCAGAGCCGCGACAATGGCATGGTCGAAGATCTGGACCTCCAGGTGGTCACCAAGCGTGCGCCGACGCTGCAGGAACTTGAAGATATGAAGTTCGCTTTCAAGATCGCCAAGCATGTTAAGTCCAATGCCGTTATCTATGCCAAGGACGGGCAGACCGCAGGCATCGGTGCCGGCCAGATGAGCCGTGTGGATTCCGCCCGCATTGCCGCCCAGAAGGCGGAAGATGCCGCCAAGGCTCTTGGTCTTTCCGAGCCGCTGACACGCGGCTCTGCCGTCGCTTCGGAAGCATTTTATCCCTTTGCTGACGGGCTGCTCGCCGCGATCGCCGCAGGTGCTACCGCTGTTATCCAGCCGGCTGGCTCCATGCGCGATCAGGAAGTGATCGACGCTGCGAACGAGCACAATGTGGCAATGGTCTTTACCGGCATGCGTCACTTCCGCCACTAAGTGCGGAACAGGCAGAAATGACAAAGGCCCGGAAAGTGATTTCCGGGCCTTTTGTTTCACGTGGGACAGTCTGGTGTCGCAGGTTCAGGTCACAGCCCCAACCTGCCAAGGCACAAATTCGTTGTCGCCGTAGTCGTAAATCTCGCTGACGGTCTTGTCGCCGGATGCGACGGCCAGAATATGCTCGAAAATTCGTTTGCCGGATTCTTCGATGGTTTCGTTGCCGGTGACGATCTCGCCGCAATTGATATCCATGTCTTCCTTCATGTGTTCATACATTTCGGAATTGGTGGCGATCTTGATGCAGGGAGCCGGCTTGAAGCCCGAGACCGAGCCGCGGCCGGTGGTGAAACAGATGACGTTGCAGCCGCCCGCGACCTGGCCGGTGACGGCAACGGGATCATAGCCTGGTGTATCCATGAAGACGAAACCCTGCTCCGTCACGGTCTCGGCAAATTCATAAACCGCCTTCAGCGGCATGGAGCCGCCCTTTGCGACTGCGCCGAGTGATTTTTCCAGAATGGTGGTCAGGCCGCCGAGCTTGTTGCCGTGGGAAGGGTTGTTGTTGAGTTCGTCACCGTTGCGGGCGGTATAATCCCGCCACCAGTCGATACGCTGCAAGAGCTTTTCGGCCACAGCAGGGGTGACTGCGCGCTTCGTCAACAGATGCTCGGCGCCGTAAATCTCCGGCGTTTCGGATAGGACTGTGGTGCCGCCGTTGCGGACGATGAGGTCGGAGGCATAACCCAAAGCGGGGTTGGCGGAAATGCCGGAATAACCATCCGAACCACCACATTCCAGCGCCACCTTCAGCTTGGAGAGCGGTTGCTCGGTGCGGCGGGCGGCGTTGACCATTGGCAGCATGGCCTTGATCTCGGCAATCGCCGCATCGATCGTCTTGCGGGTGCCGCCATGCTGCTGGATCGTCATGGTACGCAGCCGCTCACCCTCTTCCATCTTGTAATGTTCGAGGATGGGGGCGATCTGGTTGGTTTCACAGCCGAGGCCGATCAGCAGAATGCCGCCGAAATTAGGATGACGGGCATAACCCTGAATGGTGCGGATCAGCAGGCGGTAACCTTCCGATTTTGTGTTCAGCGCACAGCCGCCCCCATGGGTCAGCGCCACGACGCCATCGACATTGTCGAAACCATCAAGGCCGCCCTGCTTGTTGAAATAATCAGCGATGTAACGCGATACCGTGGCGGAACAGTTCACCGAAGCGATGACGCCGATATAGTTTCTCGTTCCGACGCCACCGAGGCCGCGGTCATACCCCTTGAACGTCCGGCGCTCGGCTTCCGGCAGCATGCCCTTTTCTTCAATATCGACACTGAACTGATGGGCGTGTTCGGACGGCACCATGGCAAGATTGTGCAGGTGAACATGCCGGCCGGGCTCGATATCCTGTGTGGCGATGCCGATCACCTGTCCGTATTTCAGTACCTCGTCTCCGGATTTGATGAGTTTGAGGGCCACCTTATGCCCGCGCCCGATCAGCTCGAGCGCCGCCAGATCTCCCCTGCCCGTTGCGCCGCCGGCCGGAATGGACCGACGCGCCACCGCGACATTGTCGTTGGCGTTCAGCAAAATGGTTGCCTCGGAATTCTCACTCACGGGTTATCCTCCTCCCGATATATATTGTCTGCTATGTTTCGAAATTAGCTTTCCACCCAGCGTCTCTTCGAACCTTCCAGATGGGTATGCATGGCTGCCTGCGCCAGCAGCGGGTCTTTAAGCTCAAGCGCCGCCAGAATGGCTTCATGTTCCTGAAGCGCATGGGTCCAGGTATCGCGGTCTTCAAATTTCACGCGAAGCTGGGCCGAAATCGGGCTGTGGCGCTCGTCGAAAAGGTTCGCCACCATTCGGGCCAGAACGCTGTTACCGGATTGCTCGGCTATGGTGACGTGAAACAGCCGGTCCTGATCCAGAGGTTTGCGACCGGCCTCGATTTCCCTTTGCATGGTGTTGAGTATCTGGCGGAGGGTCGCGATCGTCTCATCGGTCATCCGGCTTGCCGCCAGCACGATGGTCGCGCCCTCCAGCGCGGCCCGCGCCTGCATCAGTTCGGAGGGGCTGTCGCCAAGCGATTTGGTATGATGGGTCGTCTGCAGAGCTTCCGCCGACACATAGACGCCGGAACCCATGCGAATCTCGACGGTGTTGTCAATTTCAAGCGCAATCAGCGCCTCGCGCAACGAAGGCCTTGATACACCGAGCTTCTGGGCCAGTTCCCGTTCGGCGGGAAGCCGCGTACCGGGCAGGAATTCACCTATATCGATGAGTTCACGTATCTGATCCGCAATCTGCTGATAAAGCCTGCGCGGTTCCGCTATTTTGGCCTGACCACTCATGTGTTTTCCGACGAGCCCTCTCTGCAATCCGTATTTGGCCTTACCGTAACGCCAAGCGTATCAATGCGCAAGGAATTACTTAATCATATGAAAATACATACTTATTACCGATACGATTTCGATACGCTGTTTCCGCTTCGGATGCAGGATAGCAAATTTTGACCTAATTGGCTTGACCATTCTGAAAAACCGGCCTAACCATTCGACCTGTTCATGAACCCCGGTGGAGCGGGGATACGGGTGGGAGGTTTCCAGATGTCGCAGGGCGCATCGACAATTCGGGGCGATTTTTCGCCTGAGGAGATGGCGCGCGCGGAGCGTTCGGCCCTTCTGCGTCTCGACAATATCAGCAAGGAATTTCCGGGCGTCAAAGCGCTGTCCAACGTGCATTTTGATTTGCGCGGCGGTGAAGTGCATGCCGTCTGCGGCGAGAATGGTGCGGGAAAATCGACGCTGATGAAAATCATCAGCGGCGTTTATCAGCCGAGCGACGGCACGATCCTGCACAAGGGCGTGAAGGTGCAATATGCATCACCGCTGGAATCCGAAGCCGCCGGCATCGCCATCATTCACCAGGAACTCAACCTCGTTCCGCATCTTTCCGTTGCCGAGAACATCTATCTTGCGCGCGAACCGCGTCGCGGTTTCCTCGTTGACCGCAAGAAGCTGCGTCTCGATGCCAAGCGCTGTCTCGACCGGCTGGGTGTTGATATCAACCCCGACCAGATGGTCCGTGGCCTCTCCGTCGCCCAATGTCAGATGGTGGAGATTGCCAAGGCGCTGTCGCTTGATGCGGAAGTGCTCATCATGGATGAGCCGACCTCTTCGCTGACCGAGCAGGAAACCCGCCTTCTTTTCAAGGTTATCCGGGACCTCAAGGCCTCCGGCGTCGGCATCGTTTACATTTCCCATCGTCTCGATGAAATGGCCGAGATCGTCGACCGTGTGACGGTCCTGCGTGACGGACGTTATATCTCGACAGACGATTTCGCTTCGATTACCGTCGATGACATCGTCACCCGCATGGTCGGGCGTTCACTGGAAGACAAATTCCCCGAGCGCACATCGCGCCCGACGGAAGACGTCATCTTCTCCGTTGAAGGTCTGGCCCGCAATGGCGTGTTCAGCGATGTGAGCTTTTCACTGCGGCGCGGTGAAATCCTCGGTTTTGCCGGACTTATGGGCGCGGGACGAACGGAAGTCGCGCGGGCGATCTTCGGGGCCGATCCGCTTGATGCCGGCAAGATCACCTTCAATGGGCGCGAGCTTTCGATCAACTCGCCGCAGGACGCGATCGAAGAAGGCATTGCCTATCTCTCGGAAGACCGCAAAAGCGATGGCCTCGCCATCAAGATGTCGGTGGCGGCCAATACGACGCTTGCCAATCTCGGCGAGGTTTCCAACCGTTTCGGGCTGATCGACTTCAAGAAGCACGACGATGTCGCCAGGCGCTACGTCGACCTTCTGAATATCCGCACCCCTTCGATCGATCAGACGGTGCGGCTGCTTTCGGGTGGCAATCAGCAGAAAATCATCATCGGCAAATGGCTGTTCCGCCAGTCGCGCGTGCTGTTCTTCGATGAGCCGACGCGCGGCATCGATGTCGGCGCCAAATTCGCGATCTACAAGATCATGGACGAGTTGGCCGCACAGGGCATCGGCGTCGTTCTCATCAGTTCGGAACTGCCGGAAATTCTGGGGCTGACGGATCGCATCGCGGTCTTCCATCAGGGCCGCATCACGGGCGTACTCGAAACCGCCAAGACCAATCAGGAAGAAATCATGCGGTATGCGTCCGGTTACGGCCGGGCCGCGCAGTGAGGAACGACATGGCCAATATTGCAGAACCCAAGAAGAGCTTTGCTGTCAGCGACCGCCAGAAGGACATCATCCAGAAGTTTGCTGCGCTCGGCAGCCTGTTCGCCCTCGTCGCGGTCTTCTCCGCCACCAGCAGCGCCTTCTTCACCGTCAATAACGGCATGACGATTGCGTTGCAGGTCACGTCCATCGCTCTGCTCGGCATTGGTGCCACCTGCGTCATCATCACCGGCGGTATCGATCTTTCTGTCGGTTCGGTGCTGGCGCTCGCCGGTGTGGTTGCCGCCCTTGCGGTGAAGGAACTCGGCATGCCTGTGCCGATCGGCATGTTGCTCGGCATTCTGACGGGATCGCTCTGTGGTTTCATCAACGGCCTTCTGGTCACGCGTTTCAAGCTGCCGCCCTTTATCGCCACTCTCGGCATGATGCTGATCGCGCGCGGCGTGGCGCTGCAGATTACCGGTGCGCGCGCCGTTTCGGGCCTTGGTGAATCCTTTGGCGAACTCGGCAACGGCGCTCTCTTCCGCATCGTTAATATCGGTGACGACGGTTTTCCGAATGTCGTTTTCCCCGGCATTCCTTACCCCGTCATCCTGATGGTGGTGATTGCGCTTGCGGTTTCCTTCATGCTCAACCGCTCGATCCTCGGCCGCCACATCTACGCCGTGGGCTCCAATGCGGATGCTGCACGCCTTTCCGGTGTCAACGTCGCCCGCGTCACCAATTTCACCTACATCCTGTCCGGCACGCTCGCCGGGCTGACGGGCTGCGTGCTGATGTCGCGCCTCGTCACTGCCCAGCCGAATGAGGGCGTGATGTATGAGCTGGATGCGATTGCCAGCGCCGTTATCGGCGGCACATCGCTGATCGGCGGCGTCGGCACGATTTCCGGTACGGCCATCGGTGCCTTCGTCATCGGCATCCTGCGCAACGGTCTCAATATGAATGGCGTCTCCGCCTTCACGCAACAGATCATCATCGGCCTCGTCATTCTGGTCACCGTCTGGATCGACCAGCTGCGCAACCGCCGCTGATCAAAGGGCTGCGGACCCTTTCCGCAAAAAAGATCGGCAGGGGAGGCCCGGTATGCCGACATCACGGAGGAAGAAATGAAGAAAATTGCGACTGCCCTTCTGACATCCGCAATCGCGCTGTGGAGCGTTTCCACCGTGCAGGCCGGTGAAATCGCCGTCATCGTCAAGACCGTCAACTCCACCTTCTGGCAGAACGTCCAGAAGGGCGCTGACGCGGCGATGAAGAATTCTTCCGGCAACACCATGACCTTCCAGGGTCCGGCTGCTGAATCGGCGATTGCCGACCAGGTCAACATGGTTGAAAACGCCATCAACCGTAAGGTTGCTGGTATTGTTCTCGCACCTTCCGATCCGGACGCGCTGGTGCCTGCCGTCAAGAAGGCCTGGGAAGCCCGTATTCCCGTCGTCCTGATCGACTCGCAGCTCGCCAAGGGCTCGGAGCAATATTCCCAGTCGTTCCTGGCGACCGATAACAAGAAAGCCGGCGAACTGGCAGCGCAGGCGCTGATCGACAAGGTGGGCAAGGAAGGCAAGATCGCCGTCATGTCTTATGTCGCTGGTGCCGGTTCCGAAATCGGCCGTGTCGGCGGTTTCACCGACTATATCCAGATGAACTCCAATCTGAAGATTGTCGGACCGTTCTACTCGCAGTCGCAGATGGCCACCGCGCTGAACCAGACGACCGACGTTCTGGCCGCCAATTCGGACCTCAAGGGCATTTTCGGCGCTAACGAGCCGACGGCAATCGGCGTTGGCCGCGCTCTCGCCCAGAGCGGCAAGGCCGGCAAGGTCGTCGCCATCGGTTTCGACGGCAATCAGGACCTTCAGAGCTTCGTCAAGGATGGCACGCTGGGCGGTATCGTGGTTCAGGGTTCCTACCAGATGGGTGAAAAGGGCGTAGAGACCATTTCCAAGCTCATCAACAAGGAAAAGGTCGAGAAGTTCGTCGATACCGGCGTCGTTGTTGTCACCAAGGACAATATCGAAAAGCCGGAAGCCAAGAACGTTCTTTACTGATGCATGATGGCGCGCCGCCCTGTGGCGGCGCGCCTTACCTGTTTGAGATGCGGTTTTCACCATCCCGCTCTAGCTAGAAATTCAGGAAGTCCCTGCGATGAAAGTCTCCGATACACGTAAGTTGCCGCACCGCGCCGTTGACGTCACCGTCATGGGCCTCGGTTGCGCCCAGATGGGCAATCTCTACCGCGTCACCCCCTATGAAGAGTCCAAGGGTGCGTTCGACAAGGCATGGGAAAGCGGCATGCGTTATTTCGATACCGCGCCGTTTTATGGCTATACGCGGTCGGAGCGTCGTCTCGGCACCATGGTTACGGAGCATGACCGGAGCGAATATACGCTCAGCACCAAGGTCGGCCGTGTGATGGTTCCTGACGAGACCGTCGGTCCGGAGGAGGATGCCTATATAGCGCCCCTGCCCTTCCGCCCGGTCTATGATTATTCCTATGACGGTATTCTGCGCTCCTTCGAGGCAAGCCAGCAGCGGCTAGGCGTCCTGAAGCCGGATATTCTTTATGTCCACGATATCGGTTCCTACACCCATGGCGAAAAGCACCAGCATTATCGGGAGCAGTTGACCACGGGCGGCGGCTTCCGGGCGCTTGGCAAGCTCCGCGAGGAAGGATCGACGGGGGCCATCGGCCTTGGCGTCAACGAGTGGGAAATTGTCAGCGACGCGATGGATGTCTTCGACATCGACGTTGCCATGCTTGCCGGCCGTTATACGCTGCTGGAACAGCAGAGCCTTGGTTTCATGAATCGCTGCGCTGAAAGCGGCGTCGGTATCGTTGTCGCCGGTGCTTTCAATTCCGGCATTCTCGCTGGCAACCGCAAATTCAATTATGCTGACGCGCCTGCCGATATTCTCACGCGTGTCGATGCGCTGCAGGGTGTTTGCGAGGAACTCGGCGTATCGCTGCAGGCCGCCGCATTGCAGTTTCCGCTCGCCCATCCGGCTTCGGTCACTGTTGTCTCAGGTGCGCGTAATGCGCAGCAGCTCGCTTCCAATATCGAATGGTTCGAACAGTCGATCCCGGATGAATTCTGGTCCGAGCTGCACAGACGTGGCCTGATTGCCGAAGGTGCGCCTACGCCTGTCGGGAAGGCTTGAGGCATGATTATCGACGCCCACCAGCATTTCTGGCTGATGAAGGATCGTGCCGGGCAATGGCCGCCGCCGTCGCTCGCCGCCATCTACCGGGATTTTCTCCCCGCCGATCTGTCGCCCTTGCTGGCCGCTGCCGGAGTTTCCGGCACCGTGCTGGTGCAGACGATGGAGACACGGGCCGACACGGATTTCATGCTGGAACTGGCGGAAAAGACCGATTTCATCAAGGGCGTGGTTGGCTGGGTGGACATGAAGTCTCCCGAGGCGGCGAGTGAAATTGCTCGCCGGGCAAAACATCCGGCCTTCAAGGCTGTGCGTCCGATGTTGCAGGGCATGGAGGATGTTGCCTGGATCGATGATCCGGCACTCGATCCAGCCGCGGCGGCTTTGGTAAAGCACGGTCTGGCGTTCGATGCGCTGGTCCTGCCGCCCAATCTGCCGCATCTGCTGTCGTTCGCCCGCCGCCATCCGCAGTTGCCCATCGTCATCGACCATGGCGCGAAGCCCATGATTGCCATCGGTCACTACAGCGACTGGCGCAAGGATATGGCCGCTCTGGCGGCTCTTCCCAATGTCCATTGCAAACTCTCCGGTCTGCTGACCGAGCGCGGTGAACAGCGACCGGAAGCCGTGCGGCCTTATGCCGAGACCATTCTTGAACTCTTTGGTGGCAACCGCGTGATTTTCGGCAGTGACTGGCCGGTGTTGCGGCTGGCCGGCGATTATCAGGCATGGCTGGATTTCTGCCGCGATATCGTGCCGGCAGAGGACCATGCGGCAGTCTTTGGCGGTAATGCCATTCGTTTTTATTCCCTTTCCCACAGGTGATGCATGCTGGCGATTTTCTGCGAAACCCCAGGTCAACTCGTCCCCAAGGAACTGCCGAAACCAGCGCGTGGCGAAGGTGAAGTGCTGGTGCGCATCCGCCGCATTGGTGTTTGCGGCACGGATCTGCACATCTTCACCGGCAACCAGCCTTATCTTTCCTATCCGCGTATCATGGGTCATGAGCTTTCCGGCACGGTGGAAGAGGCGCCGCAAGGCAGCCATCTGTCCGTGGGCGACGTGGTCACCGTCATTCCCTATATCTCGTGCGGCAAATGCAGCGCCTGCCTTAAGGGCAAGAGCAATTGCTGCCGCAATATCGGTGTGCTCGGCGTTCATCGTGACGGCGGCATGGTCGAATATCTGAGCGTGCCGCAGCAATTTGTACTGAAGGCGGAGGGGCTAAGCCTCGACCAGGCGGCGATGACCGAATTTCTGGCTATTGGTGCGCATGCGGTGCGCCGTGGCACAGTCGAGAGGGGGCAGAAGGTTCTGATCGTCGGTGCCGGCCCGATCGGCATGGCCGTTGCGGTTTTCGCCGTTCTCGATGGTGGCGAAGTGACGATGATCGATGGACGTACCGACCGATTGGATTTCTGCAAGGAGCATCTTGGCGTTGCGCATACGGTGACACTCGGGGAAGGCGACAAAGATCGTCTTTCCGAAATCACTGACGGCGATTTCTTCGATGCGGTCTTTGATGCGACCGGGAATCCGAAAGCCATGGAGCGCGGCTTTTCCTTTGTTGGCCATGGCGGTTCCTACGTGCTGGTCTCCATCGTCGCCAGCGATATCAGCTTCAACGATCCGGAGTTCCACAAGCGTGAGACGACGCTGCTCGGCAGCCGCAATGCCACGCCTCAGGATTTCGAGCGCGTCCTGCAGGCGCTGCGGGAAGGCAAGGTGCCGGAGGCACTGATCACCCATCGCATGACGCTTGCCGATGTGCCCTCCAGATTCGCCGGCCTGACCGATCCGAAGGCCGGAGTGATCAAAGGCATGGTGGAGGTCGCATGACGTCCGATACGCCCATCCTGCAATTCGGCACCAGCCGCTTTCTTCTGGCGCATGCGGATCTCTTTGTTTCGCAGGCGCTGGACAAGGGCGAAGCGCTCGGGCGCATTGCGATTGTCCAGACGACCGGCAATGCGGAGAGCCTGAAGCGTGTTGCGGCGCTAAACAGCGGCGCGCCCTATCCCGTGCTTATTCGCGGTATCCGTGATGGGCATGACGTGGATGAGGAAATTCAAGGCAGGGCTGTCGCGCGGGCACTGACCGCTGCGACCGACTGGGCCGATGTGCGCCGTCTTGCCTGCGGGGCCGAGGTTATTCTGTCCAATACGGGCGATCGCGGTTATGAGCTGGATTCGGCCGACAATGCTGGGCTTGCTGGCGATTTTACGATCGTGCCGAAGAGCTTTCCGGCGAAACTCTGCATGTTGCTGCTGGAGCGTTTTCAGAGCAATCCGGAAGCGACCGTGTCCATCTTCCCCTGTGAGCTTGTGCCGCGTAACGGCGAAAGGCTGAAGGAGGTCATTCGCCGGCTTGCCGATGAATGGCAATTGCCGGCGGGTTTTACCTTTTATCTGAACGAGAAGTGCCGTTTCGCCAATAGTCTGGTGGATCGCATCGTCTCCGAACCTATCGACCCGGTGGGTGCGGTGGCGGAGCCCTATGCGTTATGGGCGATCGAGAAGCAGGACGGGCTTGTCCTTCCCTGCACGCACCCTGCCGTGGTGCTCACGGACGATCTCGATCACTATGAAAAGCTGAAGCTTTTCCTGCTCAATCTCGGCCATTCCTATCTGGCGGAACGCTGGACGCAGGATGCGCGCGGGAAAGACGAGACGGTGCGTCAGGCAATGGCCGACGATGCTCTCGTCGCGGATCTGGAGATGCTCTGGCGGGACGAGGTTCTGCCGGTCTTTGCGGCTGAAGGCATGGGAGACGAAGCGCAGGCCTATATCGGTCAGTTGCGGGAGCGTTTGCGCAATCCCTTTCTCGCGCATCGGCTGGCTGATATCGCCGGCAACCACGACGAAAAGAAGCGTCGCCGCTTCGCTCCGGTCATTGCCGCGGCGGAACGGCTGGGATTAAGCCTACCGCAGACAAAGCTGCGCGCTGCGCTCGCCACCATCAAGCAATAACGGAGTTTTTCATGCAGCGTATGGGCATGGTCATAGGCGTCAAACCTGACATGATCGCGGAATATAAAAGGCTGCACGCCGCCGTCTGGCCTGAAATTCTGGCGCTTATCAGCGACTGCAATATCCGCAATTACACGATCTTCCTGCGCGAGCCGGAAAATCTGCTCTTCGGCTATTGGGAATATCACGGCACCGATATCAGCGCCGACATGGCGAAGATGGCCGAAAGCCCCAAGAACCAGGAATGGTGGTCCTTCACGATTCCCTGCCAGCAACCACTCGAAAGCCGCAAGGAAGGCGAGTGGTGGGCGATGATGGAAGAGACCTTCCACCACGATTGAACGATTTCCTTTGACACTGACCGCGAGTGACCGGCCATGACCAAAATTACTGATCTGCGTGTTTTCGACCTGCGTTTTCCGACCTCCCAAAGTCTCGACGGTTCGGATGCGATGAACCCCGACCCGGATTATTCGGCGGCTTATGTCATTCTCGATACCGATGAGGCGGGTCTCAAAGGCCACGGGCTGACCTTCACCATCGGCCGCGGCAATGACATCTGCTGCATGGCCATCGAAGCGATGCGTCATCTGGTGGTCGGCACCGATCTTGCCACCGTTACCGAGAACCCCGGCAAATATTGGCGGCATCTGACGAGCGACAGCCAGCTGCGCTGGATCGGCCCGGACAAGGGCGCGATGCATCTCGCCACCGGCGCCGTTGTGAATGCGGTATGGGATCTGCTGGCAAAGAAGGCGGGCAAGCCGGTGTGGCAGCTTGTCGCCGATATGAGCCCGGAAGAAATCGCCGATATCGTCGATTATCGCTATCTGACCGACGTGCTGACCCGTGATGATGCGCTCGCGATCCTCAAAAAAGCCGAAAGCGGCAAGAAGGAACGTATCGAGACGCTGAAGAACGAAGGTTACGCCTGCTATACCACGTCGGCCGGCTGGCTTGGCTATGACGACGCCAAGCTGCGCCGTCTTTGCCAGGAAGCCATCGATGCCGGTTTCAACCATGTGAAGATGAAGGTCGGCCGTGATCTGGAAGACGACATTCGCCGTCTAACCATAGCCCGCGAGGTGATTGGTCCCGACCGTTACCTGATGATCGATGCCAATCAGGTGTGGGAAGTTGATCAGGCAATCGAGTGGGTGAATAAGCTCGCCTTTTCCAAGCCCTTCTTCATCGAAGAACCGACCAGCCCGGATGATGTCGCTGGCCATCGCAAAATTCGTGCTGCCATCGGCTCGGTGAAGGTGGCGACGGGCGAAATGTGCCAGAACCGGATCATGTTCAAGCAGTTCATCGCTGAAGGCGCGATCGATGTGGTGCAGATCGACAGCTGCCGCATGGGTGGCTTGAACGAGGTGCTGGCGGTTCTCCTGATCGCCGCCAAATACAATTTACCGGTTTGGCCGCATGCCGGCGGCGTCGGCCTTTGCGAATATGTGCAGCATCTGTCGATGATCGACTATCTGGTGGTATCTGGTACGAAGGAAGGCCGCGTGATCGAATATGTAGATCATCTGCACGAGCACTTCATCGAACCCTGCGATATCAGAAACGCCGCTTACATGCCGCCGAAACTGCCGGGCTTCTCCATCGAAATGAAGCCGGAGTCGATCGAGACCTACACCTTCGAGGAATAACCGAGGGATGACAGCGCCTCCTTAAGGCGCTGCCACTCCGTTTCGCTCCCGGGAAGGCCGAAACGCACGTCGTTCGGCCTTTCATCAAAAATGCGGACCAGAATGCCGTGTTGGCCAAGATGGCTGAACAGTTCGGTGGCCCGGGGGGTGCGCACCAGAGTGAAAAGGGACGTGCCGCCGGCAATCGCCTGTCCCGCTTTTTCCAGCATGTCATTCATGCGCCGAGAGTCTTCGGCAAGGCGCAGACGCATGGAAGATTGCCATTTCTTATCCGCCAGAGCCTGCGTCGCGATATGAAGCGCCGGGCCAGAAACCGCCCAGGGGCCGAGCCTTGCTTCAAGTTCAGCGGCGATATCGGGCTGTGCAATGGCGAAACCCAGCCGAACGCCCGCCATGCCGTAAAATTTGCCGAATGAGCGCAGGACCACCAGCGCTTCCTGACCGGTGGCATTCGCGAGGCTTTCGGCAAGTCCCGTCTCGGTGAAGGCTTCGTCCACGACGAGCAATCCGCCCTTGAGGCGCATGGCTTCGGCTAGCGACAGCAACGCTGCGCGATCTGTGATGCGGCCATCGGGATTATTGGGATTGACCACCACGGCATAATCGTGAGCCGATAGCTCCCGGGTGTTTTCCACCTCGGTCACGGCCAGTCCGGCCATCCGCGCGGTCCGGGCATGTTCCGCATAAGCGGGCGAAAGCACGGCGCCGCTATTGGCCCCGCGAGCAAGTGCAATCTGAGCCAGCAATGGCATCAGCATCTGGGTGCCGGGTGAAAGCACCACATGCCGGGCGGAAGGCGCGTCGAAATGGGCTGCAGCCAGCTGTTTCAATTCTTCGGCGGCATCCGGTTCCGGCAGGCGGGTGAATGCGCTGGCGGGAACGGCCGAATGCGGATAGGAGTGCGGATTGATCCCGGTCGAAAGGTCGATCCACGGTGCCGGCGCTTCAGGAAACATCAGACGCGCCCTGCCGAGATTGCCGCCGTGACGGATCGCAGCCCGCGCCTTTTCTGGTACTGTTTCACCCATGTTCTTTGCTCTCGCTTTCCTGTCGCTCTTGATCGAACGCCTGACCGGTTATCCGGACTGGCTGTTCAAACGCATCGGCCATCCCGTAACCTGGGTCGGTTCGCTTATCGCGCTGCTGGACAAAAAATGGAACCGGGAGAACGCGTCATTTTCACAGCGCAAGGCGGCAGGTGTGGCGGCTCTGGCCGGTTTCGTCGGGCTGACGCTGCTCCTTGCATGGTTTGCGCAATCCACCCTGCTTTTTCTGCCCTTCGGCATTTTGCTGGTTGCCGTGCTGGGCGCTTCGCTTCCGGCGCAGAAAAGTCTTGAGCAGCATGTGGAGGCTGTCGCCACTGCTCTGGAGCGCGAGGGCGTGGGCGGTGGCCGCAAGGCGGTATCGATGATCGTCGGGCGCGATCCGCAAAAGCTTGATGAGGCGGCGATCTGCCGGGCGGCGATCGAAAGTCTGGCCGAGAATTTTTCCGACGGCATCGTTGCACCCGCCCTGTGGCTCGGTCTCCTGGGCCTGCCGGGCGGCGCGGCTTACAAGGCGATCAATACGGCTGACAGCATGATCGGCCATCGCTCACTCCGCCATGAGGCCTTCGGCTGGGCCTCGGCCCGGCTGGACGATCTGGTCAATCTGCCGGCGTCGAGACTGAGTGGCGGCCTTTTCGTGGCTGCTTCGTTTTTCGTGAAGGGCGCATCACCCGGCGGGGCCATTGCCGCGATACGTCGCGATGCCCGTCATCACCGTTCCCCCAATGCCGGCTGGCCGGAGGCGGCGCTGGCCGGCGCCCTGGGCTTCGCGCTTGCAGGGCCGCGCTCCTATGGCGGGCAGATGATCGAGGCGCGCTTCATGGGCGAAGGCGGGAGGGCGACGCTGGTTGCGGGGGATATTCGCAGGGCGCTGGAGCTGGCGCGGGTTGCCGACCTGCTGTTGATCGGCCTGTTCGGACTTCTGGCGATCCTTATCGCGCTATAGCCAGCAGACGGTCGAGATCGAGGTGCTGCTCCATATGCGCCGCAAGATGATCGAGGACGGCCTCCACCTGCGCATCATAGTTCAGGTCCGCGCCCTGCCCGCCGAGCCGCTCCAGCCATGCGCCGCGTTGGCGATCATCCGCGAAAAGACCGTGAATATAGGTGCCGAAGACGCGGCCAGAGGCCGAGATGGCGCCATCATTATGCCCATCGAGCGTCGAGAACGGCAGATGGTCCGTCATGCCTGTGGTTTCGCCGACATGCATTTCGTAGCCGGATAAATCTATGCCGTCGAAACTCGTGCCGCGAACGGAAATGAGCCGCTTGTCGCCCGTCAGAACCGTGTCCACATCCAGCAGGCCCATTCCCTCGACCGTCGCTGGCGATCCTTCGATACCGTCAGGATCGGCAACTGTTTTTCCAAGCATCTGGTATCCGCCGCAGAGACCCAGAACATAGCCGCCGCGTCTTACATGCGCCTTGATATCAATGTCCAGGCCAGCATTCTTCAGCACGGCAAGGTCGGCGATAGTGGATTTCGAGCCGCACAGCAGGATCAGCCGGCAATCGGCGGGAATGGTTTCGCCCGGCCGCACGCGGATCAGTTCGACATCGGGTTCCATGTCCAGGGGATCGAGATCATCGAAATTGGAAATATGCGGCAGGATCGGCACGGCAATGCGCATCTTCGCGCCAGGTTTCCGTTCAGCCGGGCCGGAAAGCCCGAGAGCATCCTCCGCCGGCAATTGTGCGGCGTCGGCAAAATGCGGCAGAAGCCCGATGGAGGCCCAGCCGGTCTTTTCCGCAATTATCCGCATGCCGTCCGAAAACAGGGCCGGATCACCGCGAAAGCGGTTGACGATAAAACCTTCGATCATAGCCGCGTCTTCAGCTTCGAGCACGGCTTTGGTGCCGACGAGGCTGGCGATGACGCCGCCGCGGTCGATATCGCCGATCAGGATCACGGGTGCATCAGCAGCTCTCGCAAAACCCATATTGGCGATGTCATTGGCACGCAGGTTGATTTCGGACGCGCTGCCTGCCCCTTCCACCAGCACCAGATCGGCCTGCTGTTTCAGGAGCTCGAAGCTTTCCAGCACGCGCGGCATCAGTCCGGCCTTCATGTGCTGGTAATCGGCCGCTTTGGCATTGCCGGCGATCTTGCCCTGCACCACCACCTGTGCGCCGGTTTCGCTCTGCGGCTTCAGGAGCACCGGGTTCATGTGCACGGAAAGCGGCACGCCCGCCGCCCGCGCCTGCAGCGCCTGCGCGCGGCCAATCTCGCCGCCATCGGCGGTCACGGCCGCATTGTTCGACATGTTCTGCGGCTTGAACGGCATGACAGACAGGCCGCGCCTGACGAAGGCACGGGCAAGGCCGGCCACCATCAGCGATTTGCCGACATCCGAGCCGGTTCCCTGAAACATCAGCACGCGTGCAGCCATGTCAGAATTCTATCCCCGCCTGCGCCTTCACACCCGCCTTGAAGTGATGTTTGACGAGGGTCATTTCCGTCACCATGTCGGCGGCGTCAATGAGCGGTTGCTTGGCGTTGCGGCCGGTAACGATGACATGCAGATCGGGCCTGCGGCTGGAAAGCGTTTCGACCACCTCCTTCAGCGGCAGGTAATCGTAACGGAGCGCGATGTTCAGCTCATCGAGGATCAGCAGGCCGATGGTTTCGTCTGCCATCAGGATCTTGGCTTCTTCCCAGGCCTTTGCCGCCGCTGCGACATCGCGTTTCAGATCCTGCGTGTCCCAGGTGAAACCCTCGCCCATGGTGCGCCAGACGACCTTGTCGCCGAACAAGGTCAGCGCCTGCTGTTCGCCCGTCGACCATGCCCCCTTGATGAATTGCACCACGCCGACCCTGCGTCCGGTGCCGAGCATGCGCAGGGCAAGGCCGAAAGCGGCGGTGGATTTGCCCTTGCCCGGGCCGGTATTAATCATCAGCAGACCCTTTTCAATGGTCTTTTCCGCAACTTCGGCATCCTGCACCGTCTTGCGGTTGACCATTTTCTGCCGGTGGCGTTCGGCCTCGCTGTCGCTGATGTCGCGTGTCATTGCATTTTCCTTTTCATCCAGCCGTGCGGGATCCAGTGCCCCCGACATTCGGAGCGGCGACTATACCCAATTTGCCGCACCCGGCAATGTGCCGCCGCAGGGCCCGCAGCATTGACCCTCACGCCCGTTCAGCCTAAGGGTAACGGACTGACGGTCTTTTCCCGGCAACGGGAAAAGCTAAGAGGGAACACGGTTCCAACCCGATTACCGGGTCATTCCGTGGCTGCCCCCGCAACTGTAAGCGGTAAGCCCGCACCGTAAAGCCACTGGACCCTTGAAGATGGTTCGGGAAGGCGGTGTCAGGGTGTAAAGCCGCGAGCCAGGAGACCTGCCGTTTCAGGAAAAACGTCTGCCGGGCGGGGTGCTCCGGTCAGTCGGTTAGATCGAACATCCGGTTTGCGCCTGTCCGCATGCCGTTTTCGACATCCGCACCCCGAGATTTTTTGCAAGGCGCGGGAAACGATACGGTTTGGATATTTCAGCGACATCTTCTTCTACGAGTGGAAACACGCAGGACGAAACGGCGTCCGGCGTGACCGTCTTCATTTGCAGAAGCTGCCGCGATGAAGCCGACGCCAATGCCGAACCGCGCCCCGGTTCGCGTCTCGCCGATGCCGTCATGGCAAAGGCGGAGGAAACGGGTGTCACCGTTCGTTCCGTCAACTGTCTTGCCAATTGCAAGCGTGGCCTCAGCGCCGTGCTGCGCAGCGCCAATGGCTGGTCCTATGTATTCGGCGGGCTGACGACCGGTGATGCGGAAGATTTGCTGACCGGCGCGCGGCTGCTGGCTGCCGCCCCCGATGGCCTGATGCCCTGGCGCGGCCGCCCCGAACCATTAAAGCGCGGCATGGTGGCGCGCATTCCCCCATTCGATTTTACCGAGGAGAGATCATGAGCACCCTTCTGGACCGCGTTCCCTGCACCATCGTTACCGGTTTTCTGGGGGCCGGCAAAACCACGCTGCTGCGCGGTCTTCTCGAAAAGCTTGACGGCAAGCGGCTGGCGATCATCGTCAATGAATTCGGCGATATCGGCATCGATGGCGAAATTCTGAAAGGCTGCGGTATTGAAAGCTGCCCGGAAGAAAACATCGTCGAGCTGGCCAATGGCTGCATCTGCTGTACAGTGGCGGATGATTTCCAGCCCGCCATCGAACAGATTCTGAGCCGCCAGCCGAAGGTGGAGCATATCCTCATCGAGACCTCTGGCCTTGCCCTGCCGAAGCCGCTTGTGCAGGCTTTCCAGTGGCCGGCCATCAAGAGCCGCGTGACGGTGGATGCCGTCGTGGCCGTGGTGGATGGCGCTGCCCTCGCCGAAGGGCAGGTGGCGCATGACATGGAAGCGCTAGCCGCTCAGCGCGCCAATGACGAGGCGCTCGATCATGATGACCCGGTCGAAGAGGTTTTCGAGGATCAGGTCGCCTGCGCTGATCTTATTGTGCTGACCAAGGCCGATCTTCTTGACGATGCCGGCCTGGACAAGGCCAAGGCGCATATTCTCGAACATCTGCCGAAGGCAGCAAAGATCGTCGTGGCCTCCAATGGCGCTATTGATCCCGCCGTGCTGATCGGTCTTGGCCTTGCGGTGGAAGAGGATATCGAAAACCGCCGCACCCACCATGATGGCGAGCTTGACCACGAGCATGACGATTTCGACAGCTTCGTCATCGATTTGCCGGCCGTCACCGACCCGGAAGCACTGGCTATCCGTATCGCCGAGACGGCTGCTGCGGAAAATGTCTTGCGGATCAAGGGCTTCATCGAGGTTTCCGCAAAGCCGATGCGCCTGCAGGTGCAGGCTGTCGGCAGCCGCGTCAACCACTATTACGACCGGCCCTGGGCCGCGGGTGAAGAACGCCGCAGCCGTCTCGTCGTCATCGGTGAAAAGGGCTTGAACCGCGAAAAGATCGAGCAGATGCTGGCCGCCTGACGATGCATATTCTCGCCACCACATCCTCGTCTCTGGACGACCTGATAGAGCCGGTTGATCTCAACCAGCCCCGGTCGGATGTGGTGATGCTGTCGTTTTCGGCCAGTGATCTGGCCGGGCTGGAACAGGCCTGGCGGCGAACCGAGGGTACACCACCCTCCCTGTCCGCCGCCAACCTGTCCGAGCTTCGGCACCCCATGTCGGTCGATCTGTGGATTGAAAAGACGACGGAACACGCCAAGGTTATTCTTATTCGGATTCTCGGCGGTGCAGAACGCTGGCGCTACGGTGTCGATCAGCTTTCCATTCTGGCGCGCAGGCGCGGCATAAGGCTGCTGCTCCTGCCGGGAGAATGCAGCGACCGAGATGAAAAGCTTGAAGCGGCATCAACCGTCGACCGGCGGACTTTAGCCTCTGCCCTCTCCTTCTTTCGTGAGGGTGGGGAGGAGAATATGGGCCGGCTTGCCGGTGGTCTCACCGCTCTTGCAAAGGGTGAGACATGGCCGGATATCGAGGCTGAACCGCTGCCGAAAGCCGGTTTCTACCGACCCGGCAGGGGCGTCATGGATCGGGCGGAAGCCTGCGAGGGGTTTCCCGCCGGTGCGCCCCTTTTGCCGATCCTCTTTTACCGCTCCATGCTTCTGGCGGCAGATGCTGCACCTGTGGATGCGCTCTTCGAAGCGCTCGAGCAACGCGGTTTTGCACCTTTGCCGATTTTTGTCAGCGGCCTGAAGGATGGCGAGGCGATCCGCTTCCTCGAAACGGTGCTGCCCGATCTCAAACCCGCCGCCATCATTGCCGCCACCGCCTTCGCCAGCCAGACGGATGACGAGGGCACAACCCTGTTCGACCGGCTCGGCGTGCCGGTGTTTCAGGTGGTGATGGCGACGACGCGACGGGACGGCTGGGCGGAAAATGCGCGCGGCCTCAATCCCTCCGATCTTGCCATGCATGTCGTTCTGCCGGAACTGGATGGCCGGATTCTTGCCGGTGCGATCTCGTTCAAACAGGCGCGAATGGATGGTGGCGCGAGTTTGCTCAATGTACCCGAGGCCGATCGCGTCGAGCAGGTGGCAAATCGCATCGCCGCTTTCCTGCGGCTGCGGAATGCCGCTCCACGGGATCGCCGGATCGTCATTCTGATGCCGGATTATCCCGGTGCGGCGCCCGGGCGAACCGGTTATGCCGTCGGTCTTGATGTGCCGCAAAGCGTTCTCGAAATGCTGCGCGATCTCGCTGGCGCAGGTTATGCGGTCGAGGATATTCCTAAGACCGCGCGGGCGCTGCTCGACCGCGTCGAAAAGCAGGAAGCGACGATTGGTCTTTCCGTCTATGAAAGTTTTTTTTCCGCCCTGCCACCTATAGCTGCCGCATCCGTAAATGCGACATGGGGCGCAGCAACCGACGACGACGCATTGGTTGATGGTGCATTCCGGTTTCGTGTCGCCCGTTTCGGCGAAGTATTCGTGGCGCTTGCGCCCGACCGGGGCCGCAACGAGGATCGCCGGGTGGATTACCACGACCCTGCCCTGCCGCCGCGTCACGCGTTAGTCGCTTTCGGTGCGTGGATGCAGCGGGTCGCAGATGCGCATGCCATCGTGCATGTGGGCGCGCACGGCACGCTGGAATGGCTGCCGGGCAAAACGGTTGCGCTTTCCCGTGATTGTTTTCCCGAAATCGTCACCGGCTCGCTGCCCGTAGTCTATCCGTTCATTGTTTCCAATCCAGGCGAAGCGGCGGTCGCCAAGCGGCGTATCGCGGCCGTGACCATCGGCCATGTTCCACCGGTGCTGGTCAATGCCGGGCTTTCCCCGGAACAGTCGGCGCTGGAACAGCTCGTTGATGAATATGCGCAGGCGGATGGGCTGGATCGCCGTCGCCGTGACCGGCTGGCGAAACTGATTGTCGAAAAGGCGCTGGAGACTGGGCTTGCAGCTGAGGCGGGCGTGGGTGTGAAGGATGATGCCGATGCGGCCCTGTCGCGCATCGACGCCTTTCTGTGCGACCTCAAGGATTTCGCCATCAAGGACGGCCAGCATGTTTTTGGCCGCTGTGCCGAAGCCGAGACCGATCTTCTGAGGCTTGAAAGCGCCAAATCGGAAAAAGCTGCCCTGCTGGCTGCGCTTGATGGCCGGCATATCGCCCCCGGCCCCTCCGGCGCACCTGCGCGCGGACGGCTCGATGTGCTGCCCACGGGCCGCAATCTCTATGCCGCCGATCCGCGCACCATGCCGACGCCGACGGCGTTCGAGCTCGGCAAAATGGCGGGCGAAGAGGTGCTGCGCCATCATCTGCAGTCCCACGGCGACTGGCCGAAACATCTGGTCTTCGATCTGTGGGGCAGCGCCGGTCTGCGCCATGGCGGTGAGGATGTGGCCCAAGCGCTGCATCTGATGGGGGCGAGACCGATCCACGATCTCGCCACCGGCCGGGTCACCGGCATCGAGGTTCTGCCGCCGGCGAGCTTGGGGCGGCCGCGTGTCGACGTCACCTTTCGCATATCCGGCCTTTTCCGCGATATGTTTCCGGCACTGATCGCGCTTCTCGACGCTGCCGCCAAGGCTGTTGCGAGGCGGGAGGAAGCGCCGGGCGACAATCCTCTCGCGGAAGAGGCCGTCGCGCCCGGGCATATTCCGGCGCGCATTTTCGGCTCCGCGCCCGGCACCTATGGTGCCGGCATCGAAGAAAAGCTTGCGAGCGGGAAATGGGAAGAACGCGAGGAGCTTGGGCAGGCCTATCTCGAGGCGGCGAGCCACGCTTTCGGTGGTGCAGACGGGCTGGAGATTTTCGAAGATACCGGTTTTGTGGAGCTCGTCAGGCGGGCCGACCTTCTGGTTCATACTGGCGATGATCCGGGTCGTGACCTTCTCGATGGTTCTTCCGATGTCGCCTTTATCGGCGGCTTTTCCGCTGCGAAGGCCGTGCTTGGCGGGGTCGCTGACATCGTGGCGCTGGATACCACAGATCCGGCACGCCCGCGTGCAAGGTCAATGACGCAGGCGCTGACGCGGGTGGTGCGCGCGCGCGCCGTCAATCCACGCTTCATTGCAGGCCAGATGCGGCATGGTCCGCGCGGGGCGGCGGAGTTCGCCGAGACGGTGGACCGGCTGATCGGCTTTGCCGAAACCACACATGCGGTGTCCTCCTCGTTGATCGAGGCGCTTTACGACGCCTATTTCGGCAATGAGGACGTGCGCGATTTCATTCTGCTGGAAAATCCGAAAGCGGCGCAAGTGATGGCCGAACGGTTTTTATCCGCCCGCCGTCGTGGATTGTGGCATAGCCGCCGCAATGCTGTGGATGCGGAACTTGAAATGCTCATCATGCCGCGGCCCCAAAGGGTGGAGGCGTGATGATGGCCGCTGCCGATCCCGTTCAGCCCTTTGGCCGCCGTGGCCTCTGCCCGGCCCTCTCCGTTCCCATGCGCACCGGAGACGGGTTTTTGTCGCGGATCGCTTTCGAGGCGGATATTGCCCCGCGTGATATGGCGGCGCTTTGCCATTTTGCCGAACTGCATGGCAACGGATTGATCGACATTACCGCACGCGGCAGCCTGCAATTTCGCGGCCTGACGCCGGAAAGCGCCCGCGCCCTGGAAAAAGATGTTCTGGCGCTGGATTTGCCGCTGCGTGAGGGACTGGCAGTTGAGACCTCGCTTCTCGCCGGTCGGGATGACGCGGAAATCGCTGATGGCCGCCCACTCGCCGCAGAGATTCGAAAAGAGGCTGACAGGCTCATTCTCCATGAGAAGCTTGCCGCTAAAATGTCTGTCGTCATTGATGGCGGCGGGCTCCTCCCCATGGGAGATTTGCTGGCCGATATTCGCCTGAAAGCACTGTCGCTTGATGGTCGGACCTTCTGGCGATTGCTCGTTGGCGGGCCGGAAAGCAGGGCGCTGAATGCGGGACTGGTCGAGACGGGCGCGGCGGCGGGCGTCGTCGTGTCGCTGCTCGCCTTTCTGGCCGGCAAGGGACCGCTTGCGCGTGGCCGCGATCTGGACCATTCGACCATAAAGACAGTTTGCGGAGATCGCCTGCTCGATCGGGTGATTGCGGACGAAGCCAGGGTGGCTTCTGCACCTTTGGGATTGATGACGACAGGAAATGATTGCTTCGCAGTTGCTGTCGCGCCTGCTTTCGGGCAAATCCGGGCTTGCGATTTGTCCCATCTCTGCGAACGGGCCGGTACGCTCGGCATCAAGGCTCTACGGCCATCCCCAAACCATAGCCTGCTATTTTTCGGATCGTCATCCGCTTGCAACGCCTTGCTTGAGATCGCGCGGGCGGCCGGTTTCATAACGATGGCAGGTGATGCACGCTCTTCCATCGCCGTCTGTCCCGGCGCGCCGGGCTGCGCTTCGGCTTTTCTTCCCACCCATGAACTGGCCGCCTTTGCGTCCGAGGAATGCGCGTCATTGCTGGATGGCTCCTTCACGCTGCATATTTCCGGCTGTGGCAAGGGTTGCGCTCATCCCGCGCCGTCGCTTCTCACTTTTTCCGGCACTGCCGATGGCCTGGTCTTTTCTATTGCAGGCCGCCCCGGCGACGTGCCCGATGGCATTTTACCTTTCCCGCATCAGAGGACGGCGCTTTCGCGGCTTGCCCGTCTTTACGAAAAAGAACATAAGCCCGGGGAAAACGCCGCTACCCTGTTTGCCCGGCTGGGCAAACAGGCGATCGGTGCGGCGCTTCGACAGGATGACCGATGACCGACTATGACTATATTCGCGACGGCAATGCGATCTATGAGCGCTCCTTCGCCATCATTCGCGAAGAAGCGGATTTGTCCGCCTTTACCGAAGAGCAGGCGGATATCGCCATTCGCATGATCCACGCCTGCGGGCAGGTGGAGGCGGCCAGCCATTTCCGATTTTCGCCGGATTTTGTTGCCGCTGCACGTGGTGCTCTACGAGCCGGCAAGCCCGTTCTCTGTGATGCTGAAATGGTGGCCCACGGCGTGACGCGTGCCCGTCTTCCGGCTGATAATGATGTGATCTGCACCCTTCGCGATCCGCGCACGCCTGAGATAGCGCAAAAGATCGGTAATACCCGTTCCGCCGCCGCACTCGATCTCTGGGCCGAGAAGCTGGATGGCGCGTTGGTCGCCATCGGCAATGCGCCGACGGCCCTGTTTTATCTTCTGGGAATGCTGGAAAAAGGCGCGCCGCGCCCCGCCGCCATCATCGGCATGCCCGTTGGTTTTGTCGGTGCGGCGGAATCGAAAGACGCGCTGGAGGCAAGTTCGCTCGGCATCCCCTATGCCATCGTCAAGGGACGCATGGGTGGCTCGGCGATGACGGCTGCCGCCATCAACGCGGTTGCGAGGGCTGGCCTGTGAGCGCGGCTCTTTTTGAAAACCCCAGGGGTAAACTCGTTGGCGTCGGCACCGGCCCCGGTGATCCCGAACTTCTGACGCTGAAAGCCGTTCGTGCCATCGAAAATGCCGATGTGCTCGCCTTCTTCTGCAAAAAGGGTGGCAGCGGTAACGGTCGTGGCATTGTCGAAGCCTTCATTCGCCCCGGTACGCTGGAAATGCCGCTGGTCTATCCGGTAACCGTCGAAAGCGACAAAAACGGCAGCGATTATCGCGATGCGATCGCCGCCTTTTTCGATCAGTCGGCGAAGGATATTGCCGTGCATATCGAGGCCGGGCGCAATGTTGCCGTGCTGTCGGAAGGCGATCCGCTGTTTTACGGTTCTTATATGCACCTTCATTTGCGGCTTGCTCCGTCCTACCCGGCGGAGGTCGTTGCGGGTATCACGGCAATGTCCGGCTGCTGGTCCATGGCCGGTCTGCCGCTGGTGCAGGGCGATGATATTTTGAGCGTCCTTCCCGGCACGCTTAGCGAAGATGTTCTGACGGAACGTTTGTCCGGCACGGACGGTGCGGTGATCATGAAGGTGGGGCGCAACCTGCCAAAGATTCGCCGGGCGCTGGAAAAGGCCGGTAAGCTTGAAGAAGCGCTTTATGTCGAGCGCGGCACGATGGCCAACAGCCATGCGGTGCGGCTCATCGAACGTGATGCATCGCCTGCGCCCTATTTTTCACTGGTTCTGGTGCCGGGCTGGAAAACGAGGCCCTCTGCAGGTGAAAAGCCATGACCGGCAGGCTCGTCGTTGTCGGCCTCGGCCCGGGTAGTGCGGCGCAGGTGACGCCGGAGGCGCTTGCCGCTGTCGATGCCTCGGAGGATTTCTTCGGTTATATTCCCTATCTCGATCGCCTTTCGCTTGGGCCGCACCAGCGTCGCCATGCGTCCGACAATCGCGAGGAGATTTCCCGCGCCGAGCAGGCTTTGCGGCTTGCGGCTTCCGGCGGCAAGGTCTGCGTGGTGTCCGGCGGTGATCCCGGCGTTTTCGCCATGGCGGCGGCAGTTTGCGAGGCGATCGAAAGCGGTCCTTCCGAGTGGCGCGAGATCGATTTTTCCGTCGTGCCCGGCGTGACCGCCATGCTGGCGGTCGCTGCGAGGGCCGGCGCGCCGCTTGGCCATGATTTCTGCGCCATTTCGCTGTCGGACAATCTGAAGCCCTGGAGCATCATTGAAAAACGGCTGATTGCGGCGGCGGATGCAGGGTTTGTCATGGCTTTCTACAATCCCGTCAGCAAGGCGCGTCCGCACCAGCTCGGTACCGCTTTTGATCTGTTGCGGGCGCATTTGCCCGGTTCTGTGCCGGTGATCTTCGGTCGGGCAGCAGGCCGGGCGGATGAGCGTATCCGGGTGATACCTCTTTCGGAAGCCTCGAGCGACATGGCTGACATGGCCACCTGCATCATCGTCGGTTCGGTTGAAACCCGTCTGATTGAACGATCCGGCAAAGAACCGCTGGTTTATTCGCCGCGTTTTTCGAGAAGAGAGAGCTGATGTTGGATGGCGGTGAGCGCAGCTGCAATATCCGGCACCGTCACATCATTCATGGACGCGTCGTTTCGCTTTCGCGGCCGCTCGATCATGATGACCGGCAGGCGGAGCCGTCTTGCGGCCTCGATCTTTCCATAGCTGGCGCTGCCACCGGAATTTTTCGAGACCAATGTCTCGATGCGGTTTTCTTCCAGCATGCGGATTTCATCATCCAGCGCAAAAGGACCACGCGCGGTGATGTAGCGCGCATGCGGCAGTTTCAGTGGCGGCTCCACGGGGTCAACGCTGCGGATGAGATAGCTGTGCTGGGGCGCGGCTTCGAAAGGAAGCAGCTCCTGCCGTCCCAAAGCCAGAAACACGCGCCGGCCTTCGCTGCCGAGCGCAATAACAGCCTGCTCGACGCTGTCGACACCATGCCATGTGTCATCCGGCTGGCACTGCCAGGCGGAACGCGAAAGCGCCACAAGCGGGACCTTGGCAAGCCGCGCCGCCTCAACGGCATTGGTGGAAATCTTCGCCGCATAGGGATGCGTGGCGTCCACCAGAATATCGAAACCCCCGGTGCGAATGAAATCCGCAAGACCTACGGCACCGCCAAAACCGCCACTGCGCATCGGCACCGGCTGTTCGACCGGCGAGAGTGTGCGACCGGCCATGGAAAGCAGAATTCGGTAGCCGGAGTCTTCTGCCAGCCTGCCGGCCAGAATGCGGGCATCCGCCGTGCCGCCAAGGATGAGTATGGAGCGTGTCATGACGTCTGAATATTCCGGAACGGGCGATGCTTCCACAGAAAAGAAAGAGAAGCCGTGGCTTTCCATCGTCGGCATTGGTGAGGATGGGCTCGCGGGGCTGGGCCGGAACGCGATCCAGGCGATAGAGGCGGCCGAGATCGTTTTCGGCGGTAAACGCCATCTGGAACTGGCGGCTGCGGCTGTTCGTGGTGAAGCACGGCGCTGGCCGGTGCCGTTCGACACGGATATGAGTGATGTCGTGGCGCTGCGTGGCAAGCGGGTTTGTGTGCTCGCCTCCGGCGATCCGTTCTTTTATGGCGTCGGCGTCACGCTTCTGCGGCATGTCGAGGCGGATGAGACGGTTTGTCATCCCTCGCCTTCCGCCTTTTCCCTGGCGGCGGCGCGGCTTGGCTGGGGGCTGCAATCGGTCGAATGCGTTTCGCTACACGGCCGTTCCATCGATCTCTTGCGGCCGTATCTCCATGCCGGTGCGCGCATCATTGCGCTTACCTCGGATGCTCACGCCCCGGCTTTGATTGCGGAATTGTTGTCCGATTTGGATTTCGGTCAGTCGGAATTCGTTTTGCTCGAAGCCCTAGGCGGAGAGCGGGAAAAGCAGCGGCAGGTCAGGGCGGCTGATTTCGCCTTTGAAGACATCGACCCGCTGAATGTGGTGGCGATTGATGTCGTCGCGGCTGAGGGTGCCCGTATCCTGCCTTTTGCACAGGGACTGGATGACAGCCTGTTCGAACATGACGGGCAGATCACCAAACGCGAAATCCGCGCCGTGACACTTTCCTCTCTCGCGCCACGGCGGGGCGAATTGTTGTGGGATATCGGTGCCGGTTCGGGTTCGATCGGTATCGAATGGATGCTGTCGCATCCCTCGCTTCGTGCGATCGCCATAGAGCAGCATCCGGAAAGGGCGGAGCGTATCGCCCGCAATGCCGAAGCTTTCGGTGTACCGGGGCTTGAGGTCATGATCGGCGCGGCCCCCGCAGCTTTTGAAGGCTTGCCTCAGCCGGATGTGATTTTCATTGGCGGCGGCGGTAGTGAAACGGGCGTGCTGGAGGGGGCCATGGAGGCCCTGAAACCGGGTGGGCGGCTGGTCGCCAATGCGGTGACGCTGGAAATGGAGGCGGTACTGCTTGCCGCCCATGCGCGGCTTGGCGGTTCGATGATCCGTCTGGATGTATCGCGGGTGGTGGCTGTCGGCTCCATGTCGGGCTGGCGTCCGGCAATGCCGGTGACGCAGTGGAGCTGGGTCAAGCCATGGTGACAGTGGCTGGCATAGGCTGTCGCAAGGGCACGGGTCCGGATGCTGTCATGGCCGCCGTGCGTGCTGCGGAGCATGCTTTTGGCATGACCGCAGAATGCCTGGCGACTGCGCCGCTCAAAGCCGGTGAAGCCGGTCTTACGGCAGCGGCAAAAAGCCTGTCGCTGTCGCTGGAAATCGTATCGCAGGAGCGGCTCGATGCGGTCGCTTCGAAAACAATGACATTTTCACAGGCAAGCCTTGATCATGCCTGCTCGCCAAGTGTCAGCGAAGCGGCGGCGCTTGCCGCCGCCGGAGAGAATGCAAGGCTGGTCGCGCCGCGTCTTGTGGTTGGCGATGTGACGGTAGCCATCGCAACGACTGACGATGCCCCACGTGATAGCGGCTGTGCCATCGAACATGGAGAACAACAATGACGGTTCATTTCATCGGCGCCGGTCCGGGTGCCGCCGATCTCATTACGGTGCGCGGGCGCGATCTTATCACCGCCTGCCCGGTGTGCCTTTATGCGGGTTCACTGGTTCCGAAGGCGCTCATCGATTATTGCCCGCCGGGTGCACGCATTGTCGATACGGCAGCGCTTTCGCTTGACGAGATCGAGGCGGAGTTTGTGGCTGCAGCAGAGGCCGGCAAGGATGTGGCGCGGTTGCATTCCGGCGACCTTTCCGTCTGGAGCGCCATGGGTGAACAGATTCGCCGACTGGAGCGGCTGGGTCTCGATTATACCGTCACGCCCGGCGTGCCCTCCTTTGCCGCTGCAGCCGCCACTTTGCAGCGGGAACTGACGGTGCCGGAAGTGGCGCAGAGCCTTGTACTGACCCGCATTTCCGGTCGAGCATCGAAGATGCCTGACGGTGAGACGCTGAAGGCTTTCGGTGCGACGGGTACGACGCTCGCCATTCATCTCGCCATTCATGCCATCGGCGAGGTGGTGGAAGAACTGGCGCCACTTTACGGCTCCGATTGCCCGGTTGCCATCGTGGTTCGCGCCTCCTGGCCGGATGAGCGGGTTATCAGGGGAACGCTGTTCGACATTGAAGGAAAGCTCGCAGCCGAACCGGTGGAGCGGACGGCCCTGATCTTCGTCGGACGTGGACTTGCCTCGACGGATTTTCGTGAAAGCGCGCTTTATAGCACCGACTATGTCCGGCGGTGCCGATCTCCGAAAGAAGATGCGACGGGCTGATGCGACGGCGTGGAGGCGGTGCGCCCCTTGAGCGTGCCCTGACGATCGAACCCCAGAATATCAAGCGCAATGGCGGGCGTCTTCAGCGCTGTCGCTGCGGTCACCCAGGCTTTTTCCGCCACGACCGCACCGAGGTCTATCCCCGCGCGTTCGGCCAGCTCAAAGGCGTGCGCCACCATGTTGGCCTGACGGATGGCAATGGCGAGGCTTCCGTCTCCTCCGGCTTCCGTCGCCAATCCCGCCAGCGCATCAAGATCGGCCAGTCCCTTCTTGGAGTGCACGTCGAGCATTCCCTGCGCGAGCTTGGTCATCTTGGCGACGCCGCCGGCAATTGTCACCCGCTCGACCGGATGACTGCGCAGGTATTTCAGCATGCCGCCGATGAAATCGCCCATGTCGATCAGCGCGGTTTCCGGCAGATCGTAAAGCGCCTGCCCGGCTTTTTCGGAGGTGTTGCCGGTGGCGCCCAGCACATGGGCGCAGCCGGTCGCGCGCGCCACATCAATGCCACGCCAGATGGAGTGGATCCAGGCGGAGCAGGAAAAGGGAATAACGACGCCTGTTGTGCCGAGGATGGAAATGCCGCCAACAATGCCGAGCCTGCCGTTCAGGGTTTTCTCCGCCAGTTTCTCGCCGTCGCGGACGGAAATCTCGACTTCGAAATCGGCACTTTCTCCAGCCACCTCTCGAATCGCTGTTTCGATCAGCTTGCGCGGTACGGGGTTGATGGCGGGTTCCCCCGGCGGCAGGGGCAGGCCCGGCCGTGTGATGGTGCCTACGCCCTTGCCGGCCTTGAAGGTGATGCCGCTTCCCGTTTGACCTCGTCGCACCGTGCTTTCGATCAGCGCACCATGGGTTACGTCGGGATCGTCACCCGCATCCTTGACGACACCGGCGCGGGCGAAGTTTTCACCCTTTTCCTCGGTGGCGAGGGAAAATGCAGGCCTCGCGCCGCTTGGAAGTTCGACCTCCACAGGGTAAGGAAATTCGCCGGTCAAAAGGGCAGCGCAGGCCGCCTTCGTGGCGGCCGCCGCGCAGGTGCCCGTGGTCCAGCCGCGGCGAAGGGTCTTTCCATCTGTTTCCATATGAATTTCTATAGCCGGGACGGCTTTTTCCGTCATCGTTAAAAAGCAGCCAAGAAGAATGTCGATACCGCAGATTTTGAACAGCATTGCCGCAAAAGGTCCGGTCTTCCAGGCCGGTCACGTCTGGCTCGCGGGCGCAGGGCCGGGCGATGTGCGTTATCTGACGCTGGAAGTGGCGCTCGCGCTGTCTCAGGCCGACGTCATCGTGCGCGATGCTTTGGTGAGCGACGATGTCGTCGCTTTGGGTCCGCAGGCAGAGATTGTTTTTGCCGGTAAAAGGGGCGGCAAGCCTTCCGCAACGCAGGATGACATTACCGCTTCGCTGATCGATTTCGCCGGCCAAGGCAAAAAGGTGCTGCGGCTGAAGGGCGGTGATCCCTTTATTTTCGGGCGTGGCGGTGAAGAGGCGGAGGCGCTTGTCCATGCCGGCATTCCGTTTCGCATATTGCCTGGCATGACATCGTCGTTCACAGCGCTTGCTTCAGCCCGTATTCCCGCCACCATGCGCGGCATCAGCCGTGCCGTAACTCTTGCCACGGGCCACGCAGCGGGCACGGAAGAGGATCTTGACTGGCTGGCGCTGGCGAAAACACGGGAACCCATCGTCGTTTACATGGGGCTGAAGAATATCGGCACGATCGCCGGTCTTCTGATGCAGGGCGGCCGTTCCGGCGAAACGCCCGTCGCCGTCATCATGTCGGCAACGACTGCGCAGGAGCGGATTTTCATCGGTACGCTGGAAAGCATAGCTGACGATGCAATCAGGGAGAATTTCGAAGCGCCGGCTTTGATCGTTATCGGCGAGATTGTTTCGATGCGGGCGCGTCTTGGAGTCTCCGGCTCATGACGGCGCGGGCGATCATCATCGGTGCACCACGCTCCGGCTCCGGCAAGACCAGCGTGACCATCGGCCTGCTCCGGGCCTTTGCCCGACGCGGTATCAAGGTGCGCGGTATCAAGACGGGGCCGGATTACATCGATCCCGGTTTCCACACCTTCGCCACCGGCACACCGGGTCTTAATCTGGATAGCTGGGCCATGCGGCCAGACTTGCTGCGACATCTGTTTTCGCAACAGACCGATGGTGCGGAGCTTGTTCTTATCGAAAGCGCCATGGGCCTGTTCGACGGCATTCCGGTTGCGGAAAATCGCACGGGTTCGGCGGCGGATCTGGCGCGGCTGTTCGGCATTCCCGTGCTGCTCGTGCTGGATGTGTCCGGTCAGTCGCAGACGGCCGCTGCCGTCGCCCACGGTTTTGCTCACTACGATCCGGCCGTTACCATGGCGGCGGTTGTGTTGAACCGGGCGGGCAGCGAAAGACATCGGACGCTGTGCACGGAAGCGATCGAAAAAATCGGCCTTCCCGTTGCCGGCTGCGTGCTGCGTGATCCTTCGCTCATCCTGCCCGAAAGGCATCTGGGGCTGGTGCAGGCCAGCGAACATCCGGAGATCGATGCACATATAGAACGACTGGCCGATGCGATGGAAAAATCCATCGATCTCGATGCCTTGCTTTCACTCGCCGCGCCGGTGGACGTGCCTTCAGGCTCGGTGGATGCGGCAATCGCACCGCCCGGTCAGCGTATCGCGCTGGCGGAGGATGCGGCGTTCACCTTCCTTTACCCGCATCTTAGGAAGCATTGGCAGGCGGCCGGGGCCGAGATCGTGCCGTTCTCACCGCTCGCGGATGAGGCGCCCGACGACAGCTGTGATATCTGCTGGCTACCCGGCGGATATCCCGAGCTTTTCGCCGGGAAGCTTGCGGATGCGGCTGGTTTCAAGGCAGGTATTGCCCGCTTTGCCGCGACAAAGCCTGTGCACGGCGAGTGCGGCGGTTACATGGTGCTCGGCGAGGCGTTGGAAGATGTGGATGGGGTGACCCACGCAATGACCGGGCTTCTGTCGCATGCCACCAGCTTTGCGACGCGCAAGATGAATCTAGGCTACCGGCAGGCAACAATTGCGGCAAGCGGCCCGCTCGGCACGGCGGGGGATGTTCTGCGCGGCCATGAATTCCATTATGCGCGGGTTACTGATGCCGGCAGCGATGAGCCCTTCGCCCAGATTGCTGACGGGCAGGGTCGTCCGCTGGGGCCATCGGGCGGCAGGAGAGGATTTGTCTCAGGCACCTTTTTCCATGCCATCGCCAGAGGCGGTTGACCGTTAACGGCTTTGGTCCGTGGGACCTGCGGCAAAGTGGAGCAAGCTGCGAAAGTTTGTAGGCTTGGATAACGGGAAAGTGCTATAGATCATTTTATAGGGCATGGAAGAGCGGAGTTGTCTGCCGTGATCCATGTTCGGTGAAGCGCAGCCGGACCGAAAGCCGCTTCATATTTCCTGGTCCGAACCTGCCCTCGCGCATTCATATCGAGCGTGCCTACCGATGATGAAACCCGGATTTTTTGTCTCTGCCGCTCTCGCTGCGACCATTTTGCTGGCCCCTTTGGGAACCGACGGCACGGCCGCCCACGGCGGTGAAGATTACGCAACGCTGGAAAAGCTGGGTGCGGCGCTGTTCGACGATCCCAACCTTTCGATGAACCGCACCATGGCCTGTTCCACCTGCCATATGCAGGCTGCCGGTTTTTCCGATGCGCGGGAGAGCGAAAAGGTCGGGCGGGACGTCTCTCTCGGCGACGATGGGATTTCGCTGGGCGACCGCAATGCGCCGACTGCAGCTTATGCCCGCTTCACGCCGCCTTTCGGCAGGAATGCGGCGGGCGAGTATGTCGGCGGGCAATTCTGGGATGGCCGCGCCTCTCTGCTCGAAGATCAGGCGGGCGGTCCGCCGCTTAATCCCCTCGAAATGGGCATGCCGGACAAGACCTCGGTCGTCAAACGGCTCCGGGAAAACCCGGATTATGTCGCGGCTTTCGGCACGCAGTTCGGCAAGGATGTTTTTGAGAGCGACGACACTGCCTATGCCGCGATGACGAAGGCGCTGGCGAGCTTCGAGCGCTCCGATGAATTTTCCACCTTCGATTCCAAATATGATCGTTTCCTGCGTGGTGAGGAGAAGCTGACCGAGCAGGAAGAGCTGGGTCGGGTCCTGATCTCCTCGACGCAATTCACCAATTGCAATACCTGCCACGAAATCCGCGGCGCCAAGGGGCTGGAAGACGGCCTCTTCACCAACCACAAATATTTCAACATCGGCGTTCCAGCCAACACGGCGGTGAGAGCCGCCAACGGCTCGAAGCCGGATGCGGTCGATCTCGGGCTCGCGCAAAATCCTGTTGTGGCCGGCGATCCGGCTGAGCGCGGCAAGTTCAAGGTGCCGACATTGCGCAACGTCGCCGTTACCGCTCCCTACATGCACAACGGGGTGTTCAGAGACCTGCGCACGGTGGTGCTGTTTTATGTAAAATACAAAAGCAAGAAACCCAGCCGCCAGATCAACCCGGAAACCGGCAAGACGTGGGATGCGCCGGAAGTGCCTGAAAATATCGCCATGACGGAACTGACATCCGCACCGGCGCTGGACGACAAGCGTGTGGACGCCATTGTCGCATTTCTGAAGACGCTGACTGACAAAAGATATGAGCATCTTCTGCCGAAAGAAGATGGACAGGCGAACGTGCCGCCTGCCCAGCCGGTTTCGTCAAGCGTTACGCCGAAAGCGCCTTGAATTCGGCGAGAACCGCGTCGCCCATTTCGGAGGTGCCGACCTGGCGGCTGCCCTCGGCCATGATGTCGGCGGTGCGGATGCCCTTGTCGAGCACGTTTGCGATTGCGGTTTCGAGCTTTGTCGCCTCATCCACCATGTTGAACGAGTAGCGAAGGCACATGGCAAAGGACGCGATCATGGCGATGGGGTTGGCGATGCCCTTGCCGGCAATGTCAGGGGCCGAACCATGGACCGGCTCATACATGGCCTTGCGCTTGCCGGTCTTGGCGTCAGGTGCGCCGAGAGAGGCGGACGGCAGCATACCGAGCGAGCCGGTGAGCATGGCGGCGACGTCGGAGAGCATGTCGCCAAAGAGATTGTCGGTGACGATCACGTCGAACTGCTTGGGCTTGCGCACCAGCTGCATGCCGCCGGCATCGGCCAGCATATGTTCCAGCTGAACATCCCTAAACTTGGCGGAATGGGTTTCGGTGACCACCTGGTTCCACAAAACGCCTGATTTCATAACGTTGCGCTTTTCCATCGAGCAGACGCGGTTGTCACGGGTGCGGGCCAGTTCGAAAGCAACGCTGGCGATGCGCTCGATTTCGAACGTATCGTAGATCTGCGTGTCGATGCCGCGCTTCTGGCCGTTGCCGAGATCGATGATCTGCTTCGGTTCGCCGAAATAAACGCCGCCCGTCAGTTCACGGACGATGAGGATATCGAGACCCTCGACCAGCTCCGGCTTCAGCGAGGAAGCGGCAGCGAGCGCCGGGTAGCAGATGGCGGGACGCAGATTTGCGAAAAGTTCGAGATCCTTACGCAGGCGCAGCAAGCCGGCTTCCGGGCGGTGCTCGTAGGGCACGCCATCCCATTTCGGGCCGCCAACGGCGCCGAACAGGATCGCATCGGCGGCAAGCGCCTTTTCCATATCCGCATCGGAAATAGCCACGCCATGGGCGTCGTAGGCAGAGCCGCCGACGAGGCCTTCCGAGACAGTGAAGCCGGCATTGTGCGCGCTGTTCATATAATCGATCAGCTTGCGGACCTCGGCCATGGCTTCGGGGCCGATACCGTCACCGGGCAGCAGGAAAAGCGAACGGACTGTCATGAGAACCCTCCTTGGGCGGCGCGCCGGAAAACATCACGAAGGGTTTTCGGTTGCGGCGAGCGCGGCGTCAAACTCGTTTCCGTCCTGCAGATGCAAAGTCTTATCGCAGCCGGACGGTATCGTGGGCTTCTTATCTCTGCCTCAACGGCTTTTCAAGCAAAGCAAAAGCCGATCCGGTACGGTTTGGTACGGGATCGGCTTTTTTGAAGAGCGGAAATGTCGTCAGGCCCAGGGGCGGACCGAGGCGTTCGCCTTTTCGAACGTGTCGATGGCGCTGGAATGTTCGAGCGTCAGGCCGATATCATCAAGCCCGTTCAGCATGCAGTGACGCTTGAACTCATCGATCTCGAAGGTAATCGTGCCGCCATCGGGGCCGCTGATTTCCTGGCGTTCCAGATCAATCGACAGAACGGCGTTCGATCCGCGCGACGCATCGTCCAGCAGCTTTTCGAGGTTCTCGGGGCTGACGACGACAGGCAGAATGCCGTTCTTGAAACAGTTATTGTAGAAGATGTCGGCGAAGCTGGTGGAGATCACGCAGCGGATGCCGAAATCGAGAAGCGCCCATGGCGCATGTTCGCGTGAGGAGCCGCAACCGAAATTGTCGCCGGCGACAAGGATCTGGGCGTTCTGATAAGCGGGTTTGTTCAGCACGAAATCCGGATTGGGCGAGCCATCCTCAAGATAACGCGACTCGGCAAAGAGGCCCTTGCCAAGGCCGGTGCGCTTGATGGTCTTCAGATAGTCTTTCGGAATGATCATATCGGTGTCGATATTGACCACCGGCATGGGCGCGGCAACGCCCGTCAGCTTGGTGAATTTTTCCATCTATCGCTTCCCGTGTTTCCCTTGAACATAATCCGGCGCGGACAGGCCTGCCGGATATTTTCAGCCGGGAAATACCGCAAAATTAAGCGCTTTAGAAGCGCAAACCCGCGTTCTTCGGTACGCCGTGTGTGGCGCGCTGGCATTTTTGCCGATTTGAGACGATCTCAGAGATCGATAATCGTGCCCTTACCGTCGTTCCAGACGCGCATATCACGCTGGTTACGGGGCTTGACCGGAATGGGGGCCGGCTTCAAACGCGCAGAAAGCAGGCGGGCAGTGCTGAGAACCGCGAGCACGCCGACAAAAGCGACCGTAAGCGACGCGGTGAAAAGGGCGACTATCGCCAGAACTGCAATGCCGGATGCGGCGATGAAAAACGAACGTATGCCTTGCATGATCCAAACCTTTCTATCCAGACGAATGTGGGCCTTCTTCTTCCGGCTTGCAAGAGGATTCAGTGGATTGTCAGCTTGCAGATGTCACAAAAGCTTGACACAAGTGCGGCATGGTCGATTTTTCCGAAAATATTCTTGTGAGACCGCGCCGTTCGCTGCTGTCAGTTCCGGCCATTAATGTCCGGGCGCTGGAAAAAATCCGCGATCTCGATTGTGACGGGGTGATCCTCGATCTGGAGGATTCCGTCGCGCCCGATATGAAGGGCAAGGCGCGGGACAATCTGGAAAAGCTGTTTTTGGGGCAGCCTTTTAGCGGGCGGGAAACCGTTATCCGCATCAATCCGCTTTCGACGCCCGATGGAAAGGCGGA
Source organism: Agrobacterium tumefaciens str. B6 (assembly GCF_001541315.1). GTDB lineage: Bacteria > Pseudomonadota > Alphaproteobacteria > Rhizobiales > Rhizobiaceae > Agrobacterium > Agrobacterium radiobacter. The sequence continues at coordinate 103,342 of NZ_LMVK01000045.1, forward strand.
TCTGCAGCTCGTGCTTTCCTGCCGGCCGGATGCGGTTCTTTTGCCGAAGGTGGAACAGCCGGCCGATATCAATGAAGTGGCCGATCTTCTGGCCGAAATGGATGCACCGGAGCGCCTGAAAATCTGGGCGATGATCGAAACGCCGCTTGGTGTGCTGAATGCCGCCTCGATTGCTGACGCGGCCCATACGCCGGATGCGCGGCTTGCGGCTTTTGTCATCGGGCTCAACGACCTGCGCAAGGAAACGCGGGTTCCGGCCCTCCCCGGACGCACCTATCTCTTACCGTGGATGATGCAGGTGGTGCTTGCCGCCCGCGCCTACGGGCTCGACGTCATCGACAGCGTCTCGAACGACTTTCGCGATATCGCCGCTTTCGAAGCCGAATGTGAGCAGGGTCGCGCCATGGGGTTCGATGGCAAGATGTTGATCCACCCGGCCCAGATCGAGCCGGCCAACGGGCGCTTCGCGCCGGACGAGGCGGCGGTCGCGGAAGCGCGCGAGATCATTGCCGCTTTCGCAAAACCGGAATCTGTGGAATTGAACGTCATCAACATGAACGGTCGCATGATCGAGCGGCTGCATGTGGTTGAGGCCGAAAGGCTGGTCGCCATGGCCGATATCATCGCACAAAGAAAGGCAAACAGGACGTGAAGGTCTATCGTTTCATAACCGGTCCCGACGACGCGAAATTCTGTCACCGGGTGACCGAGGCGCTGAACAAGGGTTGGGAACTCGCGGGTTCGCCGAGCTATGCCTTCAACGCCGCAAGCGGCGTCATGCATTGCGGCCAGGCCGTGACCAAGGTGGTCGAGGGCAAGGAATACCATCCGGACATGAAGCTCGGCGAGCAGTGAGCGGCGCTAGCCGCCCCGATCAGCGATCGGCGGCGGCCTCGTCTGCGCTTTCTTCGATCCGTTCCATGTCGTCATCCGACAGGCCGAAATGATGGCCGATTTCATGGATCAGGACATGGGTGATGATATCGCCCAGCGTCTCCTCATTTTCGGCCCAGTAGTCGAGAATGGGGCGGCGATAAAGCGTGATGCGGTTCACCATCTCGCCCGTTTCCATGGTGAAACGTTCGGAGATGCCGCGTCCTTCGAATAATCCGAGAAGGTCGAAAGGTGTTTCGAGAGCCATGTCCTCGAACACGTCATCGGTCGGAAAATCGGCGATCTCGATGATGAGATCCTTCGTTAATGCGCGAAATTCTTCCGGCAGGTGGCCATATGCCTCGATCGCAAGCGACTCGAAGGCGGAAATTGTCGGCGCATGGCGGTCCCGCCAATCGTCGGTCTGGTCTATGCGGGCCATTTCTGCTCCTTGTTGGAAGGCCCATATAAACACTTGCTGGGCAAATTTCGAGACCTGACTGCTTCACCCGCCGAAAAAGCATGAAATTCTTGGCGTTACAGTTACTTTTCGGGCCGTCGTCATCTTGACATAAACTGGCGTCTCGCGTAATCGGCACCCAAATTGATGGCGTAATGCGCCTTCCGTTTATTCCGCCCCTTAAAAGGCGGCTTCACCGGCAGACATTCAAAGGGGCATTCTGTTCCCAAGGGTTTCTACCAAATTCCGACTGATAAAAAGACGGCCAGCTTGCATTTGCGAGCAGAGCCGGAACGAACATGAAAGGATAAAAAATGTTCGCAGTCATCAAGACCGGCGGTAAGCAGTACCGCGTAGCGGCCGACGCCGTGCTGACCATCGAAAAGCTGGAAGCAGAGGCAGGCGCAACTGTAGAATTCACCGAAGTTCTCGTTGTTGGCGAAGGCGCCGACGCCAAGTTCGGTGCTCCCTTTGTCAAGGGCGCCATCGTCAAGGCTGAAGTTGTCGAGCACAATCGCGGCAAGAAGGTCATCGCCTTCAAGAAGCGTCGTCGTCAGAACTCCAAGCGTTCGCGCGGCCATCGTCAGCATCACACTGTCGTCCGCATCACGGACATCGTTGCTGCCTGATCGGCGCGACACGGGAAACAAGGTTTAAAGGAGAACTCCAATGGCACACAAAAAAGCTGGCGGTTCCTCGCGTAACGGTCGCGATTCCGAATCCAAGCGCCTTGGCGTAAAGAAGTTCGGCGGCGAAGCTGTCATTCCAGGCAACATTATTCTGCGTCAGCGCGGCACACAGTGGCATCCGGGCGCCAATGTTGGCATCGGCAAGGACCACACGATTTTCGCACTGACCGCAGGTAACGTGAACTTCCGTACGAAGGCCAACGGCCGCGTATTCGTATCCGTGGCTCCGAAAGCGGAAGCCGCAGAATAAGCCGGTAAGCGTCATATGCAGCCGGTGTCCCATCGACCCGGCTGAGACGTATCAGGTTCAGTCAAGAAAACAGGGGAGATGGGGCACCACCCAACTCCCCTTTTTCTTTAACCTCATGGAGGGACTGAACCATGCAAGCTGAATTGTTGAGGGTTGACCAATCACGGTCACCCGAAGAGCGGCCGAGGCCCGATCGGTCAAGGAGCGATTGCCCCGTTTTACTGTCGCAGAGGCTGGTTTTACGCAAGCCTCACGAAGAAGACATCGACGCCCTTGCCCATCTTGCCAACAATGCCAATATCGCGACCATGGTGTCGCGTATGCCGCACCCTTACACGGCCAAAGACGCCGCGGATTTTGTGCGACGCTCCAAAGCTGGCGAGATTGGCAAGTGCGTCTATGCGATTACCCGCATGGACAATGGCGAGTTTCTGGGCTGCTGCGCGCTCGAACCCCAGGAAGACGAAAAGACGCTTGAGATCGGTTACTGGCTGGGGGAACCCTACTGGAACCGGGGCTACATGACGGAAGCCGCGCATGCGCTGATCGACATGGCCTTCCGCACGCGTGAAATCGACCAGATCGATGCCCGCTGCCGGGTTACCAACATCGCTTCGCGCCGCGTCATCCAGAAGTGCGGTTTCCAGTTTCAGGGTTCCGGCATGGTCGGTTCGCTGGCGCTCGGCGGCATGGTGCCGGTCGAATGGTACCGGCTGGACCGCAAGACCTGGGTTTCGCTGAAGAGCTGGGGGGACATGGGATGAGTGCGCTAGAGCTTACCCGTCGCCGGGCTGCTGCCACTGTGGCTCCGCCCGGCCCCTGCCCTGTCATCGAGACGCGGCGTCTGGTGCTGCGCCCGCAGCGGCTTTCCGATGCCGGCAGCATTGCGGAATCGCTTGGCGATTTTGCTGTGACGAGGATGCTCGCTCGTGTTCCGGCACCCTATCACAAGCAGGATGCGCTGGAATGGTTGGTCCTGCGCACCTCAGGCACCCTGCCCGACTGGGATTTCGCCATTACCAGTGGCGACGATACCCTGATCGGCGTCGTTTCGGTGGAATTGCGGCACGGCGAGTGGCATCTCGGCTACTGGCTCAACCGCTTCTACTGGGGCAAGGGTTACATGACCGAGGCGGTGGCCGGCGTGGTCGAGCGGTTCTTCCGCCGCATGCCGGGCGTGACCCTTCATTCCGGCGTGTTTGCGGATAATCCCGCTTCGCTGCGGGTGCAGGAAAAACTCGGCTTCCGGGTGACCGGCTGCCACCAGATCTACGCCACGGCGCGCGCCGCCATGGTGGCGCATATCGACACGATGATCACGGCTGAGGATTTTGTCCGGCCGCATCGCTGACAATCAAAACAAGGCCGGTTTGCACCAAACCGGCCTTGTCTCGCACATGGGCTTCCCGCACGATAGTCTTTGACCTTGTGAAGAAGCGCTTGTATTCGAAACGACGATATTTTTGTTTGGCGCAACGCGATTGGCGGCCGCGCCCGCAAACCGATAGAACGGCAGTCCGATGAAATTTCTCGATGAAGCAAAAGTCTATATCAAGTCCGGTGATGGCGGCGCAGGCGCGGGGTCTTTCCGGCGCGAAAAATTCATCGAATTTGGTGGTCCCGACGGTGGTGATGGCGGACGCGGCGGCGATGTCTGGATTGAGGTCGTCAACGGTCTCAACACGCTGATCGACTTCCGTTTTCAGCAGCATTTCAAGGCCTCGATCGGGCAGCACGGCATGGGCAAGACCCGCAACGGCGCCAAGGGCGCGGATGTGGTGCTGAAGGTGCCTGTTGGTACCCAGATATTTGAGGAAGACAATGAGACGCTGATCATCGACCTCACCAAGGAAGGCCAGCGCTTTCGTCTTGCCGCCGGCGGTAATGGCGGTTTCGGCAATGCCTATTTCAAGTCTTCGACCAATCAGGCGCCCACCCATGCCAATCCGGGTCTTGCAGGCGAAGAAAAGACGGTCTGGCTTCGCCTGAAGCTGATCGCCGATGCCGGTCTTGTTGGATTGCCGAATGCGGGTAAATCCACATTCCTCGCGACCGTGACCCGCGCGCGGCCGAAGATCGCCAACTATCCCTTTACCACCCTCCATCCGAACCTCGGCGTGGCGACCATCGACGGACGCGAATTCGTGCTGGCCGATATTCCCGGCCTCATCGAAGGCGCGCATGAGGGCGTGGGCATTGGTGACCGCTTCCTCGGCCATGTAGAGCGCACTCGCGTGCTTCTGCATCTGGTTTCCGCACAGGAAGAAAAGGTCGGCAAGGCCTATAAGACTGTCAAGGCCGAGCTGGACGCTTATGGTGGCGGGCTGACCGACAAGCCGGAAATCGTGGCGCTGTCACAGATCGACGTGCTCGATGAAAAAGAACTGAAAAAGAAGGCGAAGGAACTGGAAAAGGCCTGCGGCCGTCCGCCGCTTCTTCTGTCTGCCGCCGCGCATATAGGCATGACGGAAGCGCTGCGCGCCCTTCGCGACATCATCGTTTCGGCAAGCGAGGGCGGGGAGACTGCCCTGCCCGACAGGTCCATGCCGCATGAGGATAGCGAGGCCGAAGAAGAGGACGACCGCCTATGAGCCTGACGCGCAAGCCGCTGGCGAGCCACCATCGGATCGTGATCAAGATCGGGTCGGCGCTTCTGGTGGACCGAAAGACCGGTCTGAAGAAAGACTGGCTGGATGCCATCTGCGAAGATATCGCTGCGCTGAAGAAAAACGGCGCGGATGTCCAGGTCGTGTCTTCGGGCGCCATCGCGCTTGGGCGTACCGTGCTTGGCCTGCCTTCTGGTGCATTGAAGCTGGAGGAAAGCCAGGCGGCGGCGGCGGTTGGTCAGATCGCGCTGGCGCGGGCGTGGTCGGAAAGCCTGTCGCGGCATGAAATCGTTGCAGGCCAGATTCTGCTGACGCTGTCCGATACCGAGGAGCGTCGCCGTTATCTCAATGCGCGCGCCACCATCAACCAGTTGCTGAAGATCGGCGCTATCCCGATCATCAATGAAAACGATACGGTTGCGACCACCGAAATCCGTTATGGCGACAATGACCGTCTGGCAGCGCGTGTGGCGACCATGACGGGTGCCGATCTTCTGGTGCTGCTTTCGGATATTGACGGACTTTATACGGCTCCGCCGCATCTCGATCCGGACGCGAAATTCCTTGAGACGATCGCTGATATCACCCCCGAGATAGAAGCCATGGCAGGTGGTGCGGCCTCCGAGTTGTCGCGCGGTGGCATGCGCACCAAGATCGATGCGGGCAAGATTGCAACCGCTGCCGGTTGCGGCATGATCATTGCGTCAGGCAAAACGTTCAATCCGCTGAAGGCCATCGAAAACGGCGCGCGCTCCTCGTGGTTTGCACCATCAGGCACGCCGGTGACGGCACGCAAGACCTGGATTGCCGGGCAATTGCAGCCGGCCGGTGAAATCCATGTGGATGCCGGCGCGGAAAAGGCGCTCTATGCCGGAAAAAGCCTGCTTCCCGCGGGTGTGAGACTGGTGAAGGGCAATTTCGGCCGTGGGGATGCAATCGCCATTATCGGTGCGGAAGGCCGGGAAGTCGCTCGTGGTCTTGCGGGCTACGATGCGGAAGAGGCGCGCCTTATCATCGGTCACAAGTCCAACGAGATCGAGGCGATCCTCGGTTATGTCGGGCGCGCGGCCATGATCCATCGCGACGATCTCGTGATGACCGGCGCCGCCGTCAAAATTAAACATGCAAAGAAGGATGAGGTCCATGCCTGAACAGGCCGTGAAGCAGAGCCATGACATCGATGCGCTGATGATCACCATCGGCGCTCAGGCGAAAGCTGCTTCACGACCGTTGTCCATCGCCGGCACGGACCAGAAGAACCGTGCGCTGCTCGCCATGGCCTCCGCCATCGAGGCGTCGAAGGAGGCGATCCTTGCCGCCAACAGGAAGGATCTGACCGCAGCCGAGAGCGCCGGTCTTGCTGCTTCTTTCGTTGACAGGCTCACGCTCAACGATGCCCGCATCGCCGGCATTGCTGAAGGTATTCGCTCGGTTGCGGCGCTGTCCGATCCGGTCGCCGAAGTCATTGCCGCCTGGGATCGCCCCAACGGGCTTAAGATCGAGCGCGTGCGTACGCCGCTTGGCGTCATCGGCGTGATCTACGAAAGCCGCCCGAATGTGACGGCGGACGCCGGTGCTTTGTGCCTCAAGGCGGGCAATGCCGTCATCCTGCGCGGCGGCTCGGATTCGCAACATTCATCGCGTGCTATTCATGCCTGCCTCGTGGAGGGGCTGAAGATTGTCGGTCTTCCCGAGCATGCCATTCAGCTGGTGCCGGTGACCGACCGTGCCGCCGTCGGCGCGCTTCTCAGCGGCCTGAACGGCACTGTTGATGTCATCGTGCCGCGCGGTGGCAAGAGCCTCGTGGCTAGGGTGCAGTCGGAAGCCCGCGTGCCGGTCTTTGCGCATCTGGAAGGCATCTGCCACATCTATGTCGACAAATCCGCCGATCTCGACATGGCAAAACGTATCGTCGTTAACGCCAAGATGAGACGCACCGGCATTTGCGGCGCGGCTGAGACGTTGCTGGTGGATGCCGTTGCCGTTTCCACGCATCTCGAGCCGCTCGTCAAAGCCTTGATCGAAGCTGGTTGCGAAGTGCGCGGTTCGCAAGCTGTTCGTGATGTGGTGGCGGGTCTGGTGCCGGCAACGGAAGAGGACTGGCGCACCGAATATCTCGACGCAATCATTTCGGTTGCTGTGGTGGAGGGCATTTCCGGTGCGATAGAGCATATCGGCACCTATTCGTCCAACCATACCGAGGCGGTGATCGCCGAGGACCCTGATGTGGTCGAGCGGTTCTTCAACGAACTCGATTCGGCCATTCTGCTGCACAATGCCTCGACGCAATTTGCCGATGGCGGCGAATTCGGCATGGGTGCGGAAATCGGCATCGCCACCGGCAAGATGCATGCGCGGGGCCCGGTTGGTGTCGAGCAGCTCACCTCGTTCAAATACCGGGTGCATGGCACCGGCCAGACACGGACCTGATATTTGCCCGCTGATAAGCGCCTCGACAGACGTTATCTCACCATGCCGCATGTCGAACGCGGCATGGTCGTCGGGCTTTTCGGCGGCTCCTTCAATCCCCCCCATGCAGGCCATGCGCTTGTGGCCGAGATTGCGCTGCGCAGGCTGGGTCTCGATCAGCTCTGGTGGATCGTCACGCCGGGCAACCCGCTGAAAAGCCGTTCGGAGCTGGCGTCCCTGGAAGATCGCATCGCGGCCTGCGAAAAGCTGGTCCACGATCCACGCATCAAGGTGACGGCTTTCGAGAAAACGCTGGGGATGAGCTATACGGCCAATACACTCGCGAAGGTGAAGGCAAAAAATCCGCACGTCCGCTTCATCTGGGTCATGGGTGCCGACAATCTGAAGAGTTTTCACCATTGGCAGAAATGGCGCACCATAGCCGAGACTTTTCCAATCGCGGTGATCGATCGACCGGGTTCGACCCTGTCCTACCTCTCCTCCACCATGGCGCAGGCCTTCAGCCAGGCGCGGATAGATGAGGACGATGCCGGGGTTCTGTGGAAAAAACGCGCTCCCGCCTGGGTTTTCATTCACGGACCGCGTTCTACGCTCAGTTCCACGGCGCTGCGCAACGGCCGTAAATGACAGCTCCGATCACAAATGATGTATGCGGCTGATGTTGAAGTGCCCATATCTTGAAAAGTTAATGCTTTGATGCCACCTTCATTGTGTGACGCAGAGAATCGCGTCGCGCAGTGCCTGTTTTGTCATTCTTGGAAAGGAAAACCTCTGACAACAGTACACGCCAAGGGAAAAGCATTTGTTGCTATCCCGAAGGGTCAGGACAGTGGCGCCGATGCCGCCGGCCATGCCCTCGAAACCGTCCTCGCGAGCCTCGAGGACTCCAAGGCTGAAGATATCGTCTCTCTCAACATTGCCGGAAAATCGGCGCTTGCGGACTACATGGTTGTGGTCTCCGGGCGATCGAACAGGCATGTCTCGGCGATTTGCGAGCATCTTCTGAAAGACATGAAGGATGAAGGGTTCGGAAACGCCCGCGTTGAAGGTCTCGAGACCGGAGACTGGGTGCTGATCGATACCGGCGACATCATCGTTCATGTGTTCCGCCCGGAAATCCGCGCCTTCTACAACATTGAAAAAATGTGGGCGACGCCGGATATGCCGGAAGAGACGCTGCATTGATGCGATGAGCCTTTGAGCGAGTGCATCGTTTCTGCCGAAGATCAATCTGACTTCGGAAACGGTGCCTCTGGCCGGAAATCAGACCGGCCGCATAGGAATCCGCAGGCTATGCTGTTAAGAGCGGGACCCTGTTGGGTCACGACGAATGCAGGTTTGCGATGCGGATTTCAATTTTTGCGGTGGGACGGCTGAAATCCGGCCCTGAAAAGGATCTTGCGGCCCGTTATATCGAGCGTCTGGCAAAGACCGGCCCGGCGATCGGGCTGGAGTTTTCGCGGGTGATCGAGGTGGGTGAAAGCCGTGCTTCCAATGCCGAGACCCGCAAACGCGAAGAAGCCGCGATGCTGGAGAAACATCTGGCCGATGGCGCTGTCCTCGTCCTGTTGGACGAGCGCGGAAAGGCACTTGATAGTCCCGCCTTTGCTTCATTTTTTGGCGATCTGCGTGATAGCGGCAAACGTGACCTTGTGATCGCCATTGGCGGGGCAGATGGGCTTGACCCCGCGCTTTACGACAGGGCGGCGGCCGTTCTCAATCTCGGCAAGCTGACATGGCCGCATCAGATCGTTCGTATCCTGATTGCCGAGCAGCTCTATCGGGCTGTCACGATCCTCTCCGGCCATCCCTATCACCGCGCCTGAACGGGTTTCCTTTCGGGGAATTGTCTCAATTTCAACATGAAGCTCCGCGACACCGCTGACTGCGGACGACTTTGGCGGCGGCCTTTCTCAGGCCTCTTGGAAGATCGCGGCAAAATCCCTAATATCGGCGCTCCTGCTTCGGCATCAAAGAAAGCTCAAATGGACACCACGCCTCAACGAAAACGGCACGCTGCCCTTGCGGGCGCGGTTATTGCTGCTTTCGTCATGGGGGGCGGTCCGACCCATTCGCGTGACGATGCGGGCGCTGCCCCGGCGGCAAGCGATGCTTCCTCGCCGGATGCGCTGCAGACGCTGGAGAAGCGCCGCGACCAGAACCGGCAGGATCTGGAGGAGCTGGTCGACAGCATCGGCCTTTCGGAAGACAAGACAAGGACGCTCGAAGAAAGCATCGCCTCCCTCAATCAGGACAGCGCGCGCATTCGCGAGGAACTGATCGCATCGGCTGCCCGACGCAAGGCGCTGGAAGCCAAGATCAGCGACGGCGAGGATCGCCTGGCCAAGCTTTCGGTCCGTGAGGATGGCGTCAAGGCATCATTGCGGGAAAGACGCGGCGTGCTGGCGGAGGTTCTGGCCGCATTGCAGCGCATGGGCAGAAACCCGCCACCGGCTCTCCTCGTTTCACCTGAAGATGCACTGGCTTCCGTGCGCAGTGCCATTCTTCTCGGCGCCGTCGTGCCCGGCATTCGTGGTGAAACCGACAAGCTCGTCGCCGCTCTCAAAGAATTGACCGACGTCAGACAGGCAATCGCTCGCGAAAAGGGTGATCTTACGGGTATGATGACGGCAAGTCTGGAAGAGGAAAAACGCCTCGACCTCCTGATTGCCGAAAATGACCGCAAGAATTCCCAGACGGCGGCCGAACTGGAGGCGGAACGCAAGCGATCTGAAGAGCTTGCGAGCAAGGCGACGAGCCTTGAGGGGCTGGTCAGTTCGCTCGAAGGCGAGATTACCTCGGTGCGTGAGGCGATGGAAAAGGCGCGGGCGGAAGAGCAGCGTCTGGCCCGTCTTTCGGAGGCGGAACGCGAGAAGGAACGCGCTGCGGCCGAGGCTGGAATGCCCGATAAAAACCGCATTGCGCCCGCATATCCCTTCGCGAGTTTGAAGGGAAAGCTGGAGCTGCCGGTGACCGGCGAGGTGCTGCGGCGCTTCGGCGACGCGGACGGAACGGGCCACTTTTCCAAGGGAATTGTTGTCGCGAGCGGACCGGAAGCCATCGTGACGGCACCTGCAGACGGCTTCGTGGTGTTTGCCGGAGATTTTCGCAGTTACGGCCGGATGATCATCCTCAATACGGGTAACGGATATCATGTGGTGATGACGGGCATGGACAATGTGAGGACGCGGCAGGGCATGTTCGTGTTCTCCGGAGAGCCCATCGCCTCCATGGGTGCAAAAAGAGTAGCGAGTGCAGCAGCATTGGCGCTGGAAACCGACAGGCCAACGCTCTACATTGAGTTCAGGAAAGATGGTGTACCGGTTGATTCCCAACCGTGGTGGACCGCAAAAAATACCGGAAGGGCGCACAATGATTCGTAAGGTTTCGCTTCTCCTTATCGGTGGGCTTATGGGCGCCACGGCGATGAGTGTGATTTATTCGGCGAGCATGCCGGCACAGGCGGCCGGGCCTTCGACCTATAAGGAACTGTCGATCTTTGGCGACGTGTTCGAGCGCGTGCGCGCACAATATGTGACGCCGCCGGATGACGAGAAGCTGGTGGAAAATGCCATTAACGGCATGCTCAGCTCGCTCGATCCGCATTCGAGCTTCATGAATGCCAAGGATGCCAACGACATGCGCACCCAGACCAAGGGTGAATTCGGCGGTCTCGGCATCGAAGTGACCATGGAGAACGAGCTGGTCAAGGTCATCACGCCGATCGACGACACGCCGGCTTCCCGTGCAGGCATTCTCGCCGGCGACTTCATTTCAGAAATTGACGGTACGCCGGTTCGTGGCCTGAAGCTGGAGCAGGCGGTTGAAAAGATGCGCGGCGCGGTCAAGACGCCGATCAAGCTGACGATCATCCGCCAGGGCGCAGACAAGCCGCTCGAATTCACCGTCATGCGCGACGTCATTGCCGTGCGGGCCGTCAAGTCCCGCGTCGAGGGTGACAATGTCGGTTATCTGCGCGTCATCTCCTTTACCGAGAAGACCTATGATGATCTCGAAAAGGCGATCAAGAAGATCAAGGCTGATGTGCCTGCCGACAAGCTGAAGGGTTATGTGCTCGATCTGCGCCTCAACCCGGGTGGTCTGCTTGATCAGGCGATCAATGTTTCCGACGCCTTCCTCGAGCGCGGTGAGGTCGTTTCGACCCGTGGCCGCAATCCCGACGAGACCCGCCGCTTCAACGCGACGGCCGGTGATCTGACCGATGGCAAGCCGGTAATCGTGCTCGTCAACGGCGGTTCGGCTTCGGCTTCGGAAATCGTTGCCGGTGCCCTGCAGGATCTGCGTCGTGCGACCGTCGTCGGCACGCGCTCCTTCGGCAAGGGCTCGGTCCAGACGATCATTCCGCTCGGCGAGGCCGGTGCGTTGCGTCTGACCACGGCGCTTTATTACACGCCGTCGGGCAAATCGATCCAGGGCACGGGCATTACGCCTGACATCAAAGTTGAACAGCCTTTGCCGCCGGAATTGCAGGGTCGCGTCACGACCGAAGGCGAATCCAGTCTGACCGGCCATATCAAGGGCCAGAGTGAAACGGACGAAGGTTCTGGTTCCTCCGCCTACGTGCCGCCGGAAGCAAAGGACGACATCCAGCTCACCTACGCGCGGGACCTGTTGCGCGGCGCCAAGACGGATCCGTCTTTCCCGCCGAACCCGGACAAGGCTGTGGTCAACAAGCAATAAGATAGTGCGCCGGTCAGCCGGCGCATTGTCTCTATTGCCCAACCGTTGGACGGATCGTTCATTGCCTTCGGACCTGCGAAAACCGCTTCTAGGTCGTCAGAAAAAAAGCGCCGGTATTAACCGGCGCTTTTCCGTCATTATGGCTCTGTCGGTGCTTGCGGTTTTTTCGATTGGCGGCCTCTCCGTCTATACGGCGCTTTCGCCCGGCAACTTGCAGAAGACGGCGAGCGGGCCGGATGCACAGCCTCAGCTTGCCGACAAGACACCTGAAACCGCACTGGCCGAGGTAACGGCTCCCGGTGATGCTGCCGTTCTGCAGCCGCAAAGCGGGCGCTCCGGCGCCAATATCAATCGCGAGACAATGCCTGATGGCAATGTCGTATCGGTGTACTCCCCCCGCCCGCGCGAGGGTGACGGGCCGGTGCTGATGAGCGGCCAGACCTATGGTCAGGATCCGCGCATGGCGACGCGGCCCAATGAGGAGCTGCTGGAAGAAACCGCATTCGGCAGATTGCCGGTCGTTGGCGCGGACGGTTTGCGGCCGATGGAGCAATATGCACGGCCCTGGTCGGGCGCACGGGGCACACGGGTGGCGATCGTGGTCGGCGGGCTGGGTCTCAGCCAGACGGGGTCGCAAAAAGCGATCCGAGACCTGCCGCCGGAGGTCACGCTTGGTTTTGCCGCCAGCGGCAACAGCCTGCAACGCTGGATGCAGGAAGCGCGCCGGCAAGGACATGAAATTCTTCTTCAGATACCGCTGGAGCCCTTCGGTTATCCGGGTACTAATCCCGGTCCGGACACGCTGCTGGCGGGTGACCCTGCCAAGGTCAATATCGACCGGCTGCATCGCTCCATGACAAAAATCACCAATTACACCGGCATCATGAATTATCTCGGCGGGCGCTTTCTTGCCGAGCAGGCGGCCTTGGAGCCTGTCATGCGCGACATCGGCAAGCGTGGCCTGCTGTTTCTGGATGATGGCTCCTCGGCGCAGTCGTTGAGCGGGGGCATCGCGAAGGCTATTTCCGCGCCGCAGGGCTTTGCCGATATTTTGCTCGACGGTGACGTCACCGAAGCTTCCATTCTGCGCAAGCTGGACGAGCTGGAGCGGATTGCGCGGCGTAATGGCCAGGCGATCGGCGTTGCGTCGGCCTTCGATGAAAGCGTTGCGGCGATCTCGAAATGGTCGCGTGAGGCCGGCGGGCGCGGTATTGAGATCGTCGGTGTTTCCGCGCTTGTTTCCGGGCAGGCGGGGCAGTAAACCTTGCCTGCGACCATTTCCGGCGTTGAGACAGTGCGGGTTTCCCATGACAATCAAAGCAGAAGATTTGCCTTACCGTCCCTGTGCGGGAATAATGGTTCTGAACGCTCGAGGCCTCGTCTGGGCCGGTCGGCGTATCAAGGAAGGCAATTCCGAATATGACGGTTCACCGCAATTGTGGCAGATGCCGCAGGGCGGCATCGATGACGGCGAAAGGCCTTTGACGGCCGCCATTCGCGAACTCTACGAAGAGACGGGCATGAAAACGGTGAGCCTGCTTGCGGAAGCGAGCGACTGGATTCACTATGATCTGCCGCCCGAACTGATCGGTATCGGCCTCAGGGGCAAATATCGCGGGCAGGCGCAGCGCTGGTTTGCGTTCCGCTTCGAGGGCGATGAAAGCGAAATCCAGATCGATCCGCCGCCAACCGGGCACACGGCCGAATTCGACGCATGGGACTGGAAGCCGATGGAAATCCTGCCGGAGCTCATCGTGCCTTTCAAGCGGGCGGTATACGAAAAGGTTGTGGCGGAGTTCCAGCACCTTTCCGGCAAATAAAAAAGGCGGCCTGGGCCGCCTTTTCTGTCCTGTCGCCAGTGCTTATTCCGCTTCGTTGGCGGAATCGGCATTGAGCTGGCCGTATTTCTCTTCGCCGATCTTGCCGAGCAGTTCGAGCTGGGTTTCGAGAAAGTCGATATGGCCTTCCTCGTCGATCAGCAGTTCTTCGAAAAGCTTCATGGAGACATAGTCTCCGGCCTCATAACAGATATCGCGCGATTTCTTGTAGGAGGTGCGGGCGTCATATTCGCCGGCAAGGTCAGCTTCCAGAACTTCCTTGACGTTCTGGCCGATGCGCAGGGGCGAAACCGTCTGAAGGTTGGGATGGCCTTCAAGGAAGATGATGCGTGCGACCAGCTTGTCGGCGTGCTGCATTTCCTCGATGGATTCAGCACGTTCCTTTTTGGCGAGCTTCGTGTAGCCCCAGTCTTCCAGCAAACGATAGTGAAGCCAGTACTGGTTTACCGCACCGAGTTCGAGAAAAAGGGCCTCGTTAAGCCGCTCGATGACTTTTTTGTCGCCTTTCAATGTCCGCTCTCCTGTTCTCTTCATGGAATTGCTTCAGGCGGGACATAAAATCAAAAACATCGGCCTCAGTCGAGTGGCGACGGGCATGATATTCTTCAGTCGTTTTGATGATCAGGTCGACAACGGTCGGGAAACAGCCGCAGCAGCGGCCGCGTTTTTCCATGGCGTGATACACTTTTGCAGGGACGATGAGCTGCCAACAGTCCTCGTCGAGGAGCTCGTTAATGACGTCCCGGATATCGTGATCAGTGATGTAATTGCAGCTGCAAACCAGCATGATGGACTGCCTGTATGACGCAACACGTTGTTTTCATTCTTAAACCAAAACAGGACAGCCAATGTCAAGAAAAACCTATTAATGAGTCGCCAAGGGTTTTCTAGACTCATTCTAAACTATACAAAAACTATCGTATTTTCATTGGTTTAGGCGGCCTTTCTTTCCTGTCTTTCATCTTCAAGTTTTTGTGCGGCGCAAATTTATCGAAGCCGAGATCACGGAAAGTTTACTGAGTTCAGGCGGCCGGCAGGGCGGCGATGGATGGCCTCAGGCGAAATATTGTCCGCCATTGGCCGTCATGGTCGAGCCGGTGATGAAGCCGGCCTCGTCGGAAACCAGAAACAGAACGCAGCGCGCGATTTCTTCTGGTTCACCCAACCGTCCTACGGGAATTTGCGGCACGATCCGTTCGGCCAGAACCTTTTCCGGGATCGCTCTTACCATCTCCGTGCCGATATAGCCGGGGCAGATGGCGTTGACAGTGATGTTGCGGCTGGCGCCCTCCTGGGCGAGCGCCTTGGTGAAGCCGATATCGCCTGCCTTCGAGGCGGAGTAGTTGGCCTGCCCTGCCTGTCCCTTCTGGCCATTGATGGAGGAAATATTGACGATGCGACCGAAGCCGCGGTCGCGCATGCCCGGCCAGACGGGGTGCGTCATGTTGAACACGCCGGTGAGGTTGGTGTCGATTACCTCGCGCCATTGCTGCGGTGTCATCTTGTGGAACATCGCATCGCGGGTGATGCCGGCATTGTTGACGAGGACTTCGACAGGCCCCAAAGTCTCTTCCACCTTCGCAATGCCACTGACGCAGGCGTCATAGTCGCGCACATCCCACTGGAATGCAGGGATGCCGGTTTCTTTCTGGAATGCTTCCGCCCTGTCCGTCGTGAAAGCGTAATTGACGGCCACGCGGTAGCCGGCCGCCTGCAGGGCGCGGGCGATTGCGGCGCCTATGCCGCTCGTCCCGCCGGAAATCAAAGCAACCCGGCTCATATCGGCCTCCATGACCTGTCATTGAAGCGCCTGCATATGCGAGGATGCTTCCATATCTTGCAGAAGTTTTTCGTCGCGCTCACCGGCCACAGAAATGCGGCCAATGGGAGGCCGCTTCTAACCTATTGCACGCCGAACCGGAATTGCTTTTTGACAAGTCAGGCGGTGGTTTCAGAGTGCTTCGATGCACATGGCGACACCCATGCCGCCGCCGATGCAGAGCGTTGCGAGGCCCTTCGACACGTTGCGGCGGCGCATTTCGAAAATCAGGGTGTTAAGGACGCGTGCACCGGAGGCACCGATCGGATGGCCGATGGCAATCGCTCCGCCATTGACGTTGACGATATCAGGATCAAGGCCAAGTTCGCGCACCACCGCGCATGACTGGGCTGCGAAGGCTTCGTTGGCTTCCACAAGGCCAATATCGCTGATCGACCAGCCGGCCTTGGCCAGCGCCTTGCGAGAGGCGGGAATGGGGCCGGTGCCCATGATCTGCGGATCGACACCTGCCGTCGCCCAGGACGCGATACGGGCCAGCGGCTTGATACCGCGTTTTCCCGCCTCCTGTTCCGACATCAAAAGCGTGGCGGCGGCACCATCATTCAGACCGGAGGCGTTGCCCGCCGTCACGGTGCCTTCCTTGTCAAAGGCGGGGCGCAGCTTGGCCATCGTTTCCAGTGAAGCGCCAGCGCGGATATGTTCATCCGCATCGATGACGATATCGGCCTTGCGGCCTTTGACCGTGAAGGCAACGATCTCGTCAGTGAAACGACCGGCATTCTGCGCGGCTTCGGCCTTATTTTGCGATGCGACCGCAAATTGGTCCTGTTCATCGCGGGAAAGCTGCCATTGGCGTGCGATGTTTTCAGCAGTGATGCCCATGTGATAGCCGTAAAAGGCGTCAGTCAGGCCGTCTTTCAGCATGGTGTCGATCATCTTGAAATCGCCCATCTTCACGCCGCCGCGCAAATGGGCGCAGTGGGGCGCCATGGACATGGATTCCTGGCCGCCGGCAATAACGATGGCCGCATCGCCGGTAACGATCTGCTGCATGCCAAGGGCCACGGCGCGCAGGCCGGAACCACAGAGCTGATTGAGACCGAAGGCGGTTGCTTCCTGGGGAATTCCGGCCTTCATCGCCGCCTGCCGCGCCGGGTTCTGCCCTTCGCCCGCCGTCAGGACCTGACCGAGAATGACTTCATCGATTTCGCCAGCCGCGACGCCGGCGCGTTCCAGCACGGCGCTGATGACAGTCGCCCCCAGTTCATGGGCTGGCGTATTGGCAAAGTGGCCATTGAAAGAGCCGACTGCGGTGCGCGCGGCGCTGGCAATTACGATTGAAGGCAGGGTCATTAGTTTTCTCCTCACTTGCGGGCGGAGACTGGCAAAGCTTTCAATACAAGTCAAATGGCGAAAGTTGCTTTAAAAGATGTTGCTAAATCACGCTGGAATCTTGCGGAAAATTGCTGCGCAAAAAACAAACTGTTGCGATGCACAAAACATTTGTCAGAGGGCTTGTTTTGCGCATACACTTTGCGGTGGGAAGAGCAATAACACCAAAAAACAAGAAAATACCATCATCGCGAGGAGGCGGGCATGGCGAAACACGACGGCGAAACAATCATTAAAAAATACGCCAACAGGCGGCTCTATAATACCGGCACCAGTACCTATGTGACGCTTGATGATCTGGCGCAGATGGTCAAACGCGGCGAGGACTTCAAGGTTCAGGATGCCAAATCATCAGAGGATATTACCCACGCGGTCCTGACGCAGATCATCGTCGAACAGGAGGCCAAAACCGGCAATACGCTGCTACCGACGGCGTTTCTGCGGCAATTGATCTCCTATTACGGCGACCAGATGCAGATGGTGGTGCCGACATTTCTCGAACATTCGATGAAGACCTTCTCCGATCAGCAGAGCCAGATGCAGGAGCACATGGCCAAGGCCTTCGGCGACGGTTCGCTGGCGCGCAATTTCCAGGCGCCGCTGCAGATGATGGAAGAGCAGATCCGCCGTAACACCGAACTCTTCCGCCAGGCGATGCAGGGCTTCACGCCTTTTGCGATGCCGCAGGCGCCGAAAGAAACCCGCAAACCGAATGCATCCGAAATCGATGAGCTGAAGGCGCAGTTGCGCGCATTGCAGCAAAAACTCGACCAGCTGTGATTCTACCGCATTCTGGCCGATGCTGGATTTGATCACCGCATCGGCTGCTGCTTGGGACTTTCAGCCCGCCGCTCTTTCCGGAACGCGCAACAGCAGCAGGAAACCTGCCCCCAGAAATACGATGAGCGTCGCCATGCCGATATGGGCGGAGCCGCTTATATAGGTGGCTATGGAAAATGATAGCGTCGCCATGAAACTCGTGGCGCGCCCGGAAAGCGCATAGATGCCGAAATAGCGGCCCGCCTCGGCCACGGTGATGTTGCGTGCGAGATAAGAGCGCGACGAGGCCTGAACCGGGCCAAAGGCAAGGCCGATCAAAACGCCGTAAAAGAGATACGCCTTTTCCGCACCGGTGGCGAAGATGCCGCCATTGTCAGCGGTTGATAATTGTATCCAGCCGAACAGGGTAGAGCCCTTTTCCGTGGAGACGATGCCCAGCGTGGCCAGCAGCAAAAGCACCAGGCTGATGAGGATGGTGACGCGTGACCCCAGTCTCTGGTCGACGCGCCCGGCGGCAAAGCAGCCCGCGATGGCGACGACATTGAGCAGAATGCCAAAAAGGCCGATTTCCATCGTCGCCCAGCCGAACATGCCGGCAGCGAAAGCCCCGCCCAGAATGAGAACACCATTGACGCCATCCTGATAGAGCATGCGTGCGATCAGAAACCGTAACAGCGTGGGGCGGTAGCGAAGCTCACGGAGCGTGATCTTCAGTTCCCCTAATCCCGAGCGGATCGCGGCTGCGAAGGGCAGCCCCTTTTCAGCATCAGGAGTGAGAAGAAACATCGGCAGAATGAAGATGAGATACCAGAGCGCGGCGAGCGGACCGGTTATTCTGGCATCTTCGCCGGTTGCAGGATCGAGGCCGAAAAGCGGCTTGATACCGGCAATGGTCACCCCGGTCTGTGGGTTGGCGGCCAGGAGTGTCACCACGGCAATCAATACCACCATGCCGCCGAGATAACCGAGCCCCCAGGCGAGATTGGAAATGCGCCCGACATTTTGCGGATTGGTCAGCCGCGGCATCATGGAATCGTTAAAAACGATGGAAAATTCCGCCGCGATGGAGGCGAGGATCATGCAGACGATGGGCAGGATGAGCGGCGAACCCGGAGCGGCAAACCAGAGGAAAAAGAGGCTGGTAATCTTGATGACGGCGAAAAAGGCTATCCAGGGTTTGCGTGCGCCCGACTGGTCGGCGATGGAACCGAGAATGGGTGAGAAGAGAGCGATGATGATCGACGACACCGTCGCCATGTTGCTCCATGTCGCCTGCGCCGAAATCGGATCATCGGTGAGCCGGGCGACGAAATAAGGCCCGAAAACGAAGGTTGTGACAACAGTGAAAAACGGCTGTGCCGCCCAGTCGAACATCACCCAGCCCCAGATGCCGCGTTTGGCAACCACTGTTTCCGCATTGGGGGAAGGGACAGTCATTCATCGTCCTATCGGAAAATCGGGAAATAAAAGGCGCGATGCCGGTGCATCCGTCTTGCCTGCGCCATCCGGGCCGGTGACCCGGATGGCGTTTTTTAAGGTTGCCGCTCAGCGTGCCTGAACGATATCGCCAAGCAGCCCCGCCGCGACCGTCAGACGGGCAAGGTTGGTATCGCCGCTGTCGCTGAGTGCGCCGAGTTCAGAGACGATGCGGTTGACCCGCACGCGGTCTGCCGCATACCAAGCCTGAACCGGGTCCTTTTCCTTGGCATATTCCGTCAGCGCGGAGATGACGATCCGTCGTCTCGACGAGGAAATCTGGTCCTGGCTGCGCAGGAGAGCCAGACTCTCGTAATGATCCGCCGGTGTGATGCGCTGGCTGGCATCCAGCAGACGCGCGACACGGAAGGTCGAGGAGACGGTGGCGTAGCTTTCGGCGGCGCGGGCGAGCGTCGTGCCGGCACTTTCGGCGATGCGCATGATTTCAGGCACATAAACCAGCAGCGAAAGCGTATCCAGTTCCTCCAGAAGAGCTGAGGGAACGCCGTCGATTTCCGTGACGCCAAGCTCTCGGCGATATTTCGCCGCCGCTGGCGACAGCGTCTTGATCGCGGTTTTCAGACGCTCGATCTCGGTCGCCATGTCGCCCGTCGCCGCGCCCGCGCTCCCGGTTTGCAGGTAGAGCCGGCTCGCATCCGAGAAGATGCGGGTGATGGTGGCATAAAGCCCGTTCTGGACTTCACCACCCACCTTGCCGTCCAGCGCGTCGACCTCTCCCCAAAGATGTTTGAGACCGAAACCATCCTCGACGATCACCGCCGCCTTGACGACATCGGCCGCAAGCAGACCGCTTGCGTCAGCAAGTTTCTGCACGAAACCAGGGCCGCCGCGATTGACCACCGCATTGGCGAGTGCGGTCGCGACGATTTCGCGGTGCAGACGATGCGCCTTGATATCGTTGGCATAGTTCTTCTGCATCTTGGCCGGGAAATAATCGACCAGCAGATGCTGGAGATAGGGTTCGTCCGGAAGCGGGCTTGCCACCAATGCGTCGAACAGGGTTAGCTTGGCATAAGACAGAAGCACGCCGATTTCCGGGCGGGTGAGCGGTTTGCCCGAGGCATATCTTTCGCTGAGTTCGGCATTGTTCGGCAGGGTTTCCACCTTGCGGTTCAGCTGTCCGGTTGCCTCCAATGCGCTCATCAGGCGGCCGAGCTCTTCCCGGTTGGCGAGCCCCAGCCGCTCCGTCAACGAGATCGCCAGGGATTGCAGGTAGTTGTTGCGCAGCACGAGCTGCGCCACTTCCGGCGTCATGGAAGCGAGAAGCTGGTTGCGTTTCGGCATCGTCAGGCGACCACTATTAACGGCGGAGGCCAGTGCGATCTTGATGTTGACCTCGACGTCGGAGGAATTCACGCCCGCCGAATTGTCGATCGCGTCGGAATTGCAACGCCCGCCCGCGAGCGAATAGGCGATGCGGCCCTTCTGGGTGATGCCCAGATTGGCGCCTTCGCCGATGACTTTCGCGCGCAGCTCTGTTGCATTGACGCGGATGGGGTCATTCGCCCTGTCGCCCACTTCGGCATTGGTTTCCACCGCCGCCTTGATGTAGGTGCCGATGCCACCGAACCAGAGAAGATCGGTTGGCGCTTTCAGGATGGCGGTCATGATCTCGAAAGGCGTGGCGACCGATTTGTCGATGCCGATGGCAGCCACGGCTTCCGGCGTCAGCGTCACCGATTTTTCGGAGCGCGAAATGATCATCGCGCCGCCGGAGAGGGCCGAACGATCATAATCCTGCCAGCTGGAACGCGGCAGTTCGAAAAGCCGCTTGCGCTCGGCAAAGGACTTGTCGGTATCCGGATCCGGGTCGATGAAGATGTCGCGGTGATCGAAGGCCGCAATCAGCCTGATCTTTTCCGACAGCAGCATGCCGTTGCCGAAAACGTCGCCGGACATATCACCCACGCCCGCCACGGTGAATGGCGTGGTCTGGATGTCGGTGCCCATTTCACGGAAATGTCGTTTTACAGTTTCCCATGCGCCGCGCGCGGTGATGCCCATCTTCTTGTGGTCGTAACCGGCCGAGCCACCCGATGCGAAGGCATCGTCCAGCCAGAAGCCGGCGTCGTGGGCAAGACCGTTCGCCGTATCGGAGAAGGTTGCTGTTCCCTTGTCGGCGGCGACAACGAAATAGGGGTCGTCGCCATCGAGCCGCAGCGTATCGGCCGGTGGCACAATGGCATCATCAACGATATTGTCGGTGATGGACAGCAGGGTGCGGATATAGGTCTTGTAGGCCTCGCGGCCGGCATTAAAGACCTCGTCGCGGGAGCCGCCGGCGGGCAGGCTCTTCGGGAAGAAGCCGCCCTTGGCGCCAACAGGAACGATCACCGCATTCTTGACCTGCTGCGCCTTGACGAGACCGAGCACTTCCGTGCGGTAATCCTGGCCGCGATCCGACCAGCGCAGACCACCACGTGCGACCTTGCCGAAGCGCAGATGCACACCTTCGACCTCGGTTCCATAAACGAAGATTTCGCGGAAGGGGCGCGGGTCGGGCAGGCCATCAAGATGTTTGGGATCGAACTTGAACGCCAGAATGTCACGCGGCGTGCCATCGGCGTTTTTCTGGAAGTAGTTGGTGCGCAGCGTCGCGTCGATGGCGTTGACGTAACGTCGGAGGGTGCGGTCCTCATCGAGATTGGGAACGCCGCTCAGTGCCGCTTCGATTGCCTTGTGTATCTCGGCGAGTTTCTT
The DNA here is from genome assembly GCF_001541315.1 of Agrobacterium tumefaciens str. B6. Classification (GTDB taxonomy): domain Bacteria; phylum Pseudomonadota; class Alphaproteobacteria; order Rhizobiales; family Rhizobiaceae; genus Agrobacterium; species Agrobacterium radiobacter. Next base: position 125,338 of record NZ_LMVK01000045.1, read on the forward strand.
CACCCGCTTCTTTTCCTCAACAGACGGATCGAAGCCGGCCTTGAACAGCGCGAAAATATTCCGCGAAATATCAGGATATTTATAGAGCGTTTCGGAAATATGCTCCTGTGAATAAACGATGCCGGTCTGGCGCAGATAACGGGCATAGGCGCGCAGGACGGAAACTTCGCGAACTGTCAAACCGCTGGTGAGGATCAGGCGGTTGAAGTTGTCGTTATCGACCTTGCCGGAGAAGGCGGCAAGGAAGGCTTCTTCGAGCTTCGGTCCGTAATGCGGCAGATCGAGCGTCGTGCCGGCTGCGACGGAGAGTTCCATATCGTGCAGAACGATATCGCGCTTCTCGCCATCTGAAACCACGCCGATGTCGAAGGTGCGCTCACTGATGACGTTGAAGCCGAGATTCTCGAGCAGCGGTACGCGGCGCGAAAGCGGCAGGTGACCGTCGCGGTGGAAGATTTTCAAGGACAGCGTGTCGGCCGACTGGCCTTCCTGCTGGTAAAATTCGATGCGGACCGGCTCACCCTTCGCGGCACCCAGAATATCGGGCATGTCGCCGATCGCCTCTTCCGGCGTGAAGGCCTCCTGATAGGCCTGATCCACCTCCAGCACCGGCGCACCGGGCTCCGACAGGGCAATGAAGTGGTCTATCCAGCGCGCTGCAATATCGCTGACGGCGTCTTCGAGCTTGTCCTGGGCAATGCGTGGGGTTTTACCTTCCGTGCGGCCGACGATGAAGTGCACGCGGGCGACGGCGCCTTCGGGGAAGGCGGGGTAATAGGCGGAAATATGCCCGTCATAGACCCTGCTCAGATAATCGCCGATCTTCTCACGCACATAGGAATTATATTCCTCACGCGGAACGAAGATGATGGCCGAAACGAAGCGGTCGAAACGGTCGATACGCGCAAGCACGCGCACGCGCGGCCGGTCGCTCAGTTCCATGATCTGCTCAACGAAGCGGATCAGAAGATCCGTTTCGATCTGGAAGAGATCGTCGCGCGGGTAGGCTTCCAGCGTGTTCTGCAGGATGCGGCCGGAGTGGCTGTTCGGATCAAAGCCGAAATGCCGTTCGACTTCCGCGACCTTGGCGCGCAGCAAGGGTATCTGCTTGACCGAGCGCGTGTAGGCGGTGGCGGGGAAGAGGCCGACGATGCGCAATTCGCCGATGACATTGCCGTCCTCGTCGAAGCGTTTGATGCCGATATAATCCATATAGGCGCGGCGGTGCACGATGGATTTCACGTTGGCCTTGGTGACGATGAGGAAATCCGGGCCGTCGAGGAAGGCAAGGATTTCCGGGGTCGTCGTCACGGCATTCTTGCCGAGACGCAGCACGCGCACATCCGGATCGCTGAGACTGCCGAGGCCAACGCCGTCGCCGCGTTCGATCTTCGCGTTCTTTCCCTTGCCGGAATAGGTATAGTCACGCATGCCGAGGAAGGTGAAATTGTCATTGCGAAGCCAGTTGAGGAATTCAACCGCTTCTGTCCGTTCCGTTTTGCGCCGCGACGAGCCGCGCTTGGACAATTCGTCCAGCGCCTCGTCGAGTTTCGCCAGCATGGGCCGCCAGTCGCGATAGGCTGACTGGACCTGCGTCAGTACGAAGCGCAGCTTCTCTTCCAGCGCTGCGGCGGCCTGCTGCGTGAGCGGCGCGATATGCAGCTGGATGAGGCTGATATTTTCAGCGGGATCATCCTCCGGTTCCGCAAGACGATAGCCTGCCTGCGCGCTTTCGTCGCGCACCAGTATCGGGTGCACGGCGAGATAAAGGCCGCGATAGCTGCTGGTGACCTCGCCCATGACGGAATCATAAAGGAAAGGCATATTGCGGCCGATAATGGTCAGAACCGTTACCGGAATGTCCCGCGGTGAAACGCCCTCCACCTGGGAGATGCCGATGTACGGAACCTCTCCCGTCCAGTGCGAAAGTGCCTGGAAACTGTGGGCCGCGCTCGCCGCCAGCATCTCTGCGGAATAATATTCTATATCGTCCGCACTTGCCCTTCCATAAAGAATACCTGGATCAAGAAATTGGACATTTTCGGCAATTGCCTGCTGGCGCGCTTTTTCGATCTGTTTTTCGCGTTTTGGATTGTTTCTATAGCCCATTTGACGTGGATTCCTCCAAAAATCACACTTTAATATAAAAAAGCATCGCCAATTTGCGGATTTTGCCTTTTCAGTCGAATCGGATATTGGCGTGGAATTACGAAGAGTTTAAGAGGCTTTCGTGTTTCTGCAGTTTGGAAACGAAATTTTTTTGCTCCTTTTGCCATGAGGCCTGTCACGAAGCATTTTGACAGTATTTCTGCGGCTAATTTTTAGGCGGTTCTTTGGCCGCCATGTGATGTTGCGGCCACGGTCGAAGCAAATTATTGATTTGCGCCTATTTTTGTGGTACACCAACGACACTGATCCACAGCGTGGCATTTGTGTGCCCAAAAACACCACGAAAGCAACACCTCTTTTGCACGCGGTTTCCGTGACATATCGAGCGTTTACGTTATCGAACCCCGCAAGACGGGAAGGTGTGTTTTTGCGTGCACGGCTGGACCAGTGCGGAGTCACCTGACGGTTCCCCCGTCTCATCAGGGCCTGACCGACCCAACCCCGGCATCCCCGGGTATGTAACAGGGAGTTTTTAGAACGAATGACGACCCAGCAGAAGAAATCTCCAGCACATCACGGTTTCAAGACCGGTGAAGCGATTGTGTATCCCGCTCATGGTGTCGGTACCATTTCTGCAATCGAGGAACAAGAAGTTGCCGGCATGAAGCTTGAGCTTTTTGTCATCGATTTCGAGAAAGACAAGATGCGTCTTAAAGTTCCCGTCGCAAAAGCCGTCAGCATCGGCATGCGCAAGCTTTCCGAAGGCGATTTTGTCGAGCGGGCGCTGAAAGTGGTGCAGGGCAAGGCGCGTGTGAAGCGTACCATGTGGTCGCGCCGCGCGCAGGAATATGATGCGAAGATCAATTCCGGCGATCTCATCGCAATTGCGGAAGTTGTGCGCGATCTCTACCGTGCGGAAAACCAGCCGGAGCAGTCCTATTCCGAGCGTCAGCTTTATGAGGCTGCGCTCGATCGCATGGCGCGCGAAATCGCCGCCGTCAACAAGATGTCGGAAACCGAGGCTGTTCGCCTGGTGGAAGTCAACCTTGCCAAGGGCCCCAAGCGTGGCAAGACCGTTGAAGAGGACGATTCTCAGGACGAAGCCGCTTAATATCAGGCTTTTTCCTTCTAAAAAAACCCGCCTTAATGGCGGGTTTTTTGTTGGCTGCTTGCAGGCTCAACGTCACAGGATGCGGATCTTTGTGTCCTTGCGCAGATACGGTAGAATGCGGCGCATGTCTCGGGGGTGCAGGGCGACGCAGCCTGCGGTCGGCTCATATCCCGGTCGGATCAGATGCATGAAGATAGCCGAGCCGCGGTTGCGGCTTCTCGCGGTGATGTTCCAGTCAAGCACCAGGCAGACGTCGTAGAGGCCGTCCTTGCGCATCATTTCTTCATGGCTCAGGGCGAAGGGCGCCTTGACCAGCCTGTTATAATTGGCGTTGCGTGGCTCGTCGCACCATAACATGGACTTCCGTGTTCGCTGCATCGGCAACGCCGTGGCGATGCCGGGAAGGCGGTCGCCGCGATAGAACCCGTGCAGGAGGCGCGTGGTGGAAATGGGGGATTTTCCGTCTCCCTCGCGTTTCAGTGCGGTGCGGCCATTACGACCGATCGCGGCTGGAAAAGTGAGGTGTCCGAGCTGGACGATGGCGCGGCTGATTTTCGAAGGGGCTGGCCGAACCATGAGCGTCGATGCGCGTTTACGTTGTCTTGCGGGCTGTATGCTCATGTTTTTCACGAGATTTTGCTTTGCAGGTTATTTAACGTGAAGTCATAGCACTTCGTTATATCAAGGCAATGGGTTGACCTTTTATCGGCAAACCGCTGAATTGGCTGATAATTGGAGCGCCAGGCGTCTTTTCGGACGCCCCAGGGACGCTCTAACTCTTTTAAACTACGCATCGTGCTTCTCGAAAATCGAACCTGATTTTTGGGCTGGTGCGCTAAAGTAAGAAAGGCTGAGAATCCGAATGACGGCTCGCACTATCCTTCTGGTGGACGATGACGACGATCTTCGGGAGACGCTGACCGAGCAATTGTCTCCCTATGAGGAATTCTCGCTTTTGAGCGGCGCAAACGCCGCACAGGCGATGCAGACCGCCAAGACCGCTCAGGTCGATCTTTTGATCATGGATGTCGGCCTTCCGGACATGGACGGCCGTGAGGCGGTGAAGCTGTTGCGCAAGGGCGGCTTCAAGGCGCCGATCATCATGCTGACTGGGCACGACACTGATTCCGATACTATCCTTGGGTTGGAAGCTGGTGCCAACGACTATGTGACGAAACCTTTCCGTTTCGCCGTGCTTCTGGCGCGTATCCGGGCGCAGCTGCGCCAATACGAGCAGAGTGAAGATGCGGTTTTCACTGTCGGCCCCTATCAGTTCAAACCCAGCCAGAAGCTGTTGACGACGGAGGATGGCAAGAAAATCCGGCTGACGGAAAAGGAAGCGGCGATCATCCGTTATCTCTACCGCGCCGGCAGCACCGTCGTGACACGCGACGTCCTGCTGGAGGAGGTCTGGGGTTACAATTCCGGGGTGACGACACACACGCTCGAAACGCATGTCTATCGTCTGCGCCAGAAGATTGAACGCGACCCGTCCAACGCTGAAATTCTGGTCACCGAGAACGGCGGATACAAGATCGTTCCCTGAGCAGGGACCTTGTTGCGCCTTTCATATGTCGTCGTTGAAGCTCACGCCGCGCGTCCGAAAAGGCGCGCGGCGTTCTAACACCTTGTATTTTGAGGACCGATATTGGAAAACCGCTATAGTGATGCAGGCGTTTTCCGGAGTAACGATCGACATGGCCTTGACGGACGATATCATGCTGCTGGGGCAAGTGCCGTTGTTTGCAGGGTTCAGCGATGACCAGCTGCGGCTCATCGCCTTCGGTGCGGAACGCCGCCGTGTATCTGCCGGGCAGACATTGTTCCGGGAGCACTCACCGGCCGAATGCGCCTTTGCGGTGACATCGGGCCATTTCGAGCTTTTCACGGCCGGGAGGGATGGCAAGCCCGTACTGCAGGCGACGCCCGGCAAAGGGGCGCTGCTTTCGGAGCTGGCGCTTTTCACGCTTTGCGAAAGAAAGTTCACTGCCGTCGCGGCTGAGGACTCCGAAGTCATCCGCATAACGCGCATCCTCTTTCACCGGCTGGTGGAGGAGTTTCCGGAAGTGGCCGATATCGTATCGGCGCGTATTCGCGACAATATCGCGTCTTTGGCGGCGGGTGCGGCCAGGTTGCAGAACCGCTTCGTCTGACGCCAAGTCAAACGCGCCGGCTCAAAACCGGAACTGGGCGGTGACCGGAACGTGGTCCGATGGCCGGTTCCAGCCACGGGCCTCGCGCAATATGTCGATTTTTTCAAGCGAGGGGCCGAGATCCTGCGAAGACCAGATATGGTCAAGACGGCGGCCGCGATCAGCCGCCTCCCAATCCTTGGCGCGGTAGCTCCACCAGGTGTAGATCTTTTCAGTCTCAGGCACGTTCAGACGCATCAGATCAAGCCAGTTGCCCTGCTTCATGATGTCAAGCATCCCCTCGGTTTCGACAGGCGTGTGGCTGATGATCTTCAGAAGCTGCTTGTGGGACCAGACGTCATTTTCGAGCGGTGCGATGTTGAGATCGCCGACGAGAATGGACGAGGTGCCGGGCACGCCATCGGCACGCAGCGCCTTCATTTCCTCGATGAAATCGAGCTTGTGGCCGAATTTCGGATTGATTGAGCGATCCGGCTCGTCACCGCCCGCCGGCACATAAAAATTATGCAGCCGCACACGGCGCGATCCAACCTGGAAAATCGCGGAAATGTGCCGCGCGTCACCGATTCCGCAATAGTCCTGTCGATGATCTTCGGTCAGCGGAATCTTCGAGGCGATGGCGACGCCGTGATAGCCCTTCTGGCCATGGATGATGACGTGCTCATAACCCAGCGCCTTCAGCGGTTTCATCGGAAACTCGCCATTCGGGCATTTCGTTTCCTGCAGGCAGAGAATGTCGGGCTTGTAACGCACCAGAAACTGCTCAACGATCGGCATTCTGAGCCTGACCGAGTTGATGTTCCAGGTGGTTATCGAAAACGACATGCATGTGCTCCGCTTTTATTGCCGCGAACCGCATGGCCCGTGACATGTTTCCGGGGCGCAGGCTTATAACATCGCGATGAAAACGGGAATTTATTTTAGCGCTAAAATGAAAAAGGCGACCGCTGGGCCGCCTTTCGAAAAGTTTCCGTGGGCCTGATGCCTCAGCCGCCTTTACGGACTTCCTCATAATTGATGCTGAAGACGCGTTCATCAAGGTTTACGCCGGTCTGGACGTTGAAGATCATGACCGTCGTGTCCTTGTTCTGGGCGTCGGTCGTCGTCCATTGCCTCAGGTCGAAGGTCTTCGGATCGAACATCAGGGTAATGGTGGAATCGCCGAAGACGCTCTTGTCGCCCAACACGATTGTGGTCAGGTCCGATTCTTCCTTCACGTTCCGGACCTTCTGGTTGCCGAGATCGATCTTGTCGGACAGAAGCAGGCTGAGCGGCGTCTTGGAGAGCGGATAAAGATCCCATGTCTTCAGCTTCATATTGCCGATGACGACGTTCCTGCCGTCGGCAATGACGCGCATGGGCGAAGGGTCCTCATAATTGAAACGAAGCTTGCCGGGCCGTTCGATGTAAAACTTGCCGCCGGTCTGCTCACCACGCGGGCCGAACTGGACGAATTCCCCCATCATGGTTTTGACCGACGAGAAGTGATTGGCGATTTTCTGTGCGGTCGCGCTATTGCCGGCCGCCTGGGCAAAGGCGTCAAGCGGCGACAGGCCGGCGATCACCGCGGCCATGGAAAATGCCGTCAGCACGCCACGTCGCGTCACGCCGTTTTGCGTTGCGTTTGCGTTGGCCGTTTCGCCGGTGGTGAGGTCGTTCATTCTATTCTCCTTCATCGCAGCGATTGTCCGCATAAAAGGCGGCGGCTTCATGACGTTGAAAGCGTGGAATAACGCTTCTCCGCCCCGCTTGGTTGCGGACGTTACCGCTCGATGATGTCTGCTTCCGTTGGCACGAGGATTTCGCGTTTTCCGGCGTGATTGGCGGGACCGATGATGCCTTCCTGCTCCATGCGTTCGATCAGCGAGGCGGCGCGGTTGTAACCGATGCCGAGACGCCGTTGCACATAGGAGGTGGAGGCTTTGCCATCGCGAAGCACGACGGCCACGGCCTGATCGTAGGGGTCTTCGGAATCGGAGAAGTTGCCTGCGCCGGCCGGGCCGCCGGCATTGCCTTCCTCGTCGTCTTCCTCGGTAATCGCTTCCAGATATTCCGGCGACCCTTGTGTCTTCAGATAGGCGACGATTTCTTCGACTTCATTGTCGGAAACGAAGGGGCCGTGTACGCGCTGGATGCGCCCGCCGCCCGCCATATAGAGCATGTCACCCATGCCGAGCAGCTGTTCGGCGCCCTGTTCGCCAAGGATGGTACGGCTGTCGATCTTCGAGGTCACCTGGAAGGAGATGCGGGTTGGGAAGTTTGCCTTGATCGTGCCGGTGATGACATCGACGGACGGACGCTGGGTGGCCATGATTACGTGGATGCCGGCGGCACGCGCCATCTGCGCCAGGCGCTGCACCGCGCCTTCGATGTCCTTGCCGGCAACCATCATCAGGTCTGCCATCTCGTCGATGATGACGACGATATAAGGTAGTGGCTTCAGGTCGAATTCTTCCGTTTCGTAGATCGCCTCACCAGTCTGGCGGTCGAAGCCTGTCTGGACCGTGCGGGTGAGGATTTCACCCTTGTCGAGCGCCTGCTGCACGCGGCTGTTGAAGCCGTCAATGTTGCGCACGCCGATCTTCGACATTTTCTTGTAGCGCTCTTCCATCTCGCGCACCGTCCACTTCAAAGCCACCACGGCCTTTTTGGGATCGGTAACGACCGGAGAAAGCAGATGCGGAATGCCGTCATAGATCGACAGTTCGAGCATTTTCGGATCGATCATGATCAGGCGGCACTGCTCCGGTGACATGCGGTAGAGCAGTGACAGGATCATGGTGTTGATGGCAACCGACTTGCCCGAGCCGGTGGTGCCGGCGACCAGCAGATGAGGCATCTTGGCAAGATCGGCGATGACGGGTTCACCGCCGATGGTCTTGCCGAGCGCCATGGCGAGCTTCGCCTTGCTGTTTTCGAAATCGCGGCTGCCGATCAGTTCGCGCAGGAACACGGTTTCGCGCGTCTGGTTCGGCAGTTCTATGCCGATGGCGTTGCGACCGGGAACGACGGCGACACGGGCGGCAATCGCGCTCATGGAGCGGGCGATGTCATCAGCAAGACCGATGACGCGCGAGGATTTGATGCCGGGCGCCGGTTCCAGTTCGTAAAGCGTGACGACCGGGCCGGGGCGGACATGGATGATTTCGCCCTTGACCCCGAAATCCTCGAGAACGCCTTCCAGAAGGCGGGCGTTCTGTTCCAGCACTTCCTCGCTCAGCATATTGTCGCGAACGACATTCTTCGGTTCTGCCAGAAGATGGACGGTTGGCAGCTGGAAACCGTCTGCGGCGATGAAGGAGGCCTGCGCCTCCCTTGCCACGCGCTCGCTGGGCTTCGGTCGTGCGGAAGGTGCTGTTATTCTGGGCTGTCCGCGTCCCGGCACCTGTCTGGCGGTGAATTTCTGGTCGGCCTCGTCGTCGGAGAGAATGCCGTCCGGCAGCCGGCGTTCGTCCGCGTCGAAGGGCGGTTCGTTATCCATGTCCTCGTCATGACCGAGCGCGATGGATGGAGGTGACATCTGGCGACGCGATGCGGCGCGTTCTTCGAAAGACGGCTCTGCGCGCTGGTCGAGGCGGTTGATTGCGGTCTTGAGGCGAGAAGGTTCGTTCAGCGTGCCGAATTCATATTCGTTGAAGTCATAGGGATGTTCGAACTCATCGTGCAGGGACTTCGACTTCAGGCCGAACAGGCGGCGCAAGCGCGCCTGGGTGATGTACCAATAATGCGTAAGCGCGCCGAAGGCGAGCATATTGGTGAAGAAGCCTTCGCCGTCGTCTTCGTCATCCTCTTCGACTTCACGGGCTGCGCGGGCCTTGCTGGTGGTGACCGGAGCGGCTTCTTCCCGCTCCAGTTCATCGTCCAGGCCGCCCACAATACCGGCGGCAAACAGCATCAGCCAGGCAGCCGGTGCCGCGAATATGACACCCAGTACCGTGGCGATCGTGCCGGTGGGGTAAGCGCCGATAAAAAGGGCGGGAAAACGCAGGATCATGTCACCGATGACACCGCCGATGCCGTTCGGAAGCGGCCATGTGACGGGGGCAGGAAAACAGCCGAGCGAGGCGGCGCAGACAATGGCGCCAGCGATCCAGGCCACGAGGCGGACGGGTATGCGGTGGAATTTACGATTGGCGATCAGCGCGATCGCCCAGGCGATGACCGGGAGAAGCGAGATGATTGCGGAAAGCCCGAGGAACTGCATCACGATATCGGCGAAAATCGCACCACCGTAACCCAGAAGATTGGTAGGCTGGTTTCCTGTCGCATAGGAGAGGCTCGGATCCGCCACATTCCATGTGGCGAGTGCGGCAATGCCCAGCGCGATCGTGGCCAGCATAGCGAAACCGGCCAGAGCCATGATCTGACGCACGAAAAACGCCGTCAGCACGAAGCGTGTGTGACGACCATCGAATGTCGGAGAATGCATTCTGCCCATGTCCCTGAACCCGTCGCTTTTCTTGGTTTCGGCAAGATTCGGCTGGTGACCAAATCCCGGATTGACAGGGAAAACTAACCGCTTGCTGGTTAATGTCGTATTAACCATGCGGTTTTTTGAGCGTTCACGGGTTTGCGTCAAAGAAAAAGGCCCGCCGAAGCGGGCCTTCTTTTGGGAGAGGGGATGGAGAACCCCTCTTCCGTGATATCAGGAGTGGTAGGCGGCTTCGCCGTGGGTCGCGAGGTCGAGACCTTCGCGTTCGGCTTCGACCGGAACCCTAAGACCAACGATCACGTCGACGATCTTGTAGAGGATCGCCGAGACGATGGCGCACCAGACGATGGTGATGGCGACGGCGACGAACTGCGTCCAGACCTGCGAGGCGATGGAGAAATCGGCCTTGCCCGTGCCGCCAAGCAGCGGAGACGTGAAGATGCCGGTGCCGAGGGCGCCGATGATGCCGCCGATGCCGTGGACACCGAAGACGTCAGCTGTGTCGTCGTAGCCGAACTTGTTCTTCACAACCGAGACGAAGAAGTAGCAGATCGGCGAGACGATGAGGCCGAGAACGATAGCGCCCATGGGTCCGACGGAACCGGCCGCAGGCGTTACGGCGACGAGGCCGGCGATCATGCCCGAAGCTGCGCCCAGCATGGAAGCCTTGCCGCGGGTGAAGCTTTCAACCAGCGACCAGGAAACGATGGCTGCTGCAGTGGCGAGGAAGGTGTTCATGGTTGCAAGAACCGCACCGCCAGATGCTTCGAGGTTGGAGCCGGCGTTGAAGCCGAACCAGCCGAACCACAGCATGGCTGCGCCAACCAGCGTCAGCGTCATGGAGTGCGGGGCCATCATGTCCTTGCCGAAGCCGGTACGCTTGCCAACCATGATCGCGCCGATCAGGCCCGCTACACCGGCATTGATGTGAACGACCGTGCCGCCGGCGAAGTCGAGAGCGCCCATGCCGAAGATCAGGCCGTTCGCATCCCAGACCATGTGAGCGATCGGGAAGTAAACGAAGGTGGCCCACAGGATGGTGAAGAGAATGACGGCGGAGAACTTCACGCGTTCTGCGAAGGCACCGATGATCAGCGCCGGGGTGATGGCCGCAAAGGTCATCTGGAAGGCGATGAAGGTGTATTCGTAGATCACGACGCCCTGGGAGAAGGTTGCCGAGGTGCTGTCAAGCGAAACGCCCGACAGGAACAGCTTGCCGAAACCGCCGAAATAGGGGCCGGTGCCGCCGCCAAAGGCAAAAGAATAGCCGTAGATGACCCAGATGAGCATCATGACCGCGGTGATGACGGTGCACTGCATGAGAACGGAGAGCATGTTCTTCGTGCGGACGAGGCCGCCGTAAAACAGCGCCAGACCCGGAAGGATCATGAACAGCACGAGGATCGTCGCGACATACATGAATGCGGTGTCGGCTTTTTCAGGAACGGGCGCTGCGGCTGCTGCCGGCGCGGCATCCTGGGCAAAGGCGATGGCCGGCGCCATCAGGGCCGCCGCTGCGGCGCCCAGCTTGCCGAGCGTGGAAAATTTGTTGAGTTGCATAGTTAGAAAACTCCCCTGTCAGCCGTGCTTCAAAGCGCTTCTGTGTTGGTTTCGCCGGTACGGATGCGCACGGCCTGTTCGATAGAGTAGACGAAGATCTTGCCGTCACCGATCTGCCCGGTCTTTGCCGCAGACGCGATCGCCTCGACGGCCTTGTCGACGACGTCGGATGGAACTGCGATCTCGATCTTCAGCTTGGGAAGGAAGCTCACCGCATATTCCGTGCCGCGATAAATCTCGGTATGCCCCTTCTGGCGTCCGTAACCCTTTACCTCGGTCACGGTCAGGCCCTGGATGCCGACGCCGGTGAGCGCTTCGCGCACTTCATCCAGCTTGAACGGCTTGATAATGGCCATCACAATTTTCATCTGGTTTCCCATCCTTTGTTTTGTCCTCGGCACGGAGCCGACTCTCCTGCCGCTGGCAGATCAGTAACAGCGACTGAGGACATACATTCAAAGGGCGTGCCAGTTTTGAGTGTGTATCTAACGTATTGAAATATAAAACTTATATGAAAGGCGTCTGAAAAAGGGGCATTTGTCGCCAAAATTTGCGTCTATTAAATGTGCGATTTTCAGAAAAAGCACATTATTTAATCATTTGCCCTTTTGCGGATCAAACCCTCCTGCGCCACGGAAGCGACCAGTTCACCCTGTCTGGTGAAAATATTGCCACGGGTCAAACCACGAGCGCCGGAAGCACTGGGGCTATCCTGTGTGTAAAGCAGCCAGTCGTCCAGAGGGCAGGAGCGGTGGAACCACATGGCGTGATCGAGGCTCGCCACCTGAATGGAGGGATCGAAGATCGTTGTTCCATGGGCGTAGAGCGAGGTGTCGAGCAGGGTCATATCTGAGAGATAAGCGAGAATGGCCGACTGCAGACGCGGATCATCCGGCACGTCGCCGACGGCGCGGACCCAGATATCCTGCTGCGGTTCCAGCTTTTCTTTTGAGATATAGTGGGTCAGCGAAACCGGCCTTATCTCGATCGGCCGCTTGTTGCTCCAGTATTTGCGAATTGAAGCGGGCGCCTTGGCGAGGAAGGCCGCCTGCATCTGCTCTTCGCTCATCAGCTTTTCGGGCGGCGTCACATCAGGCATCTTGATCTGATGGTCGAAACCATCCTCGAAAATCTGAAACGAAGCCGACATGGAAAAAATCGCTTTGCCATGCTGAATGGCGACGACACGGCGGGTGCAGAAACTCGCGCCGTCGCGGATGCGCTCTACCTGGTATACGATGGGCACCAGCGGATCGCCCGGGCGCATGAAATAGGCATGCAGCGAGTGCACGAGACGGTCGTCATCCACCGTTCTTTGGGCGGCAATCAGGGCCTGCGCGATGACCTGACCGCCGAAAACCCGCTGCCAGCCGATTTGCGGGCTTTCGCCCCGGAACAGGTTCTCCTCCAGCTTCTCGAGATCGAGCGTGGCGATGAGATTGGCCATCGGGTCTGACGTTTGCGAGGGATGCGACATTTTTTCGGCCTGCTCCGGCTGTAGGAAGACGTCACATGGTCTATAGTGCGCCGATGATGCGTGCACAAGATTTGAGGAGAAGCGTGATGCTGGACGTAGTGGTGGCAGGCGGCGGATATGTCGGTCTTTCCGTTGCTGTTGCAATCAAGCAGGCGGCCCGGCATCTGAATGTGCAGGTGGTCGAGGCCGCTCCCGAGGATGTCTGGGTAAAGGACGTCCGTGCGTCCGCCATCATCGCGGCGGCCACCCGGATGCTCGATGTTTTCGGCATCTGGAGCGAGATTGAGCCGGAAGCCCAGCCGATCCACAAGATGATCGTCACCGATTCGAAGACCGCCGATCCGGTGCGTCCCGTGTTCCTGACGTTCGACGGTGCCGTAGAAGAGGGCAGGCCGTTTGCCCATATGGTTCCGAACGTCGCTCTGGTGGGGGCGTTGCGGGGCCTGTGCGAACGCCTTGGCATAGAAATCCGCCACGGTCTCAGTGTTTCCGATTTCGCCGCGGGGCCGCAGTCGACGGCCATCAGCCTTTCCGACGGGTCAATGCTCGAATCGCGATTGCTGATTGCCTGTGACGGGGTTCGCTCGGCACTCAGGGACATGGCTGGCATCAAGACCGTGCACTGGGCTTATGATCAGTCCGGTATCGTGACGACCGTTGAGCATGAGCGGCCGCATGAGGGCTGTGCCGAGGAGCATTTCCTGCCATCGGGCCCCTTTGCTATCCTGCCCTTGAAGGGAAACCGGTCTTCGCTCGTCTGGACCGAACGCACGGCCGATGCCGACAGGCTGGTGGCTTCCGATGATCTGGTGTTTGAAGAAGAGCTGGAGCGCCGGTTCGGTCACAAGCTTGGTCCTCTGCGTCCCGTCGGTCCCCGCCGCGCCTTCCCGCTGGGGCTGACGCTGGCGCGCTCCTTCGTCGCGCCACGGTTTGCGCTTGCGGGTGACGCGGCGCACGGCATTCACCCGATTTCCGGGCAGGGCCTCAATCTTGGCTTCAAGGATGTGGCGGCGCTCGCGGAAACGGTGGTCGAGGCCGACCGTCTGGGCCTCGATATCGGCTCTCTCAATGTTCTGGAGCGTTACCAGTCCTGGCGGCGTTTCGATACGTTGCGGATGGGCGTGACGACCGATGTGCTGAACCGGCTTTTCTCCAATGATATTGGTCCTATCCGTGTCATGCGTGATTTCGGTCTCGGCGTAGTGGATCGTTTGCCGGGTCTGAAATCCTATTTCATCGGTCAGGCCGCCGGCACGACGGATGCGAATGCGCCGCGTCTGCTTGCCGGCGAGGCGCTTTGATCCAGCCCTTCGCATATGCGTCGGATCGGCTTTTCCGGGATTGCCGCTTGACAGCCTATCCCGGTATTTTCTGCCCCGACGCCCTTCCGTAAAGATGAATCCGGCCAAGGACTTATCCGGATTCATAATCTGGTATGGTCTGCGCGCTCGCCAACCAGATATTGCGGAGAACAAAAGCTGAATCATGCGGAGTCAGCGATTCGTATTCGATTCGTTCGCAGACTGTTCCGTAGCCGAATCGATTCGATTTTCGCCGGATTCTTTTTGTTTCTTCAACTTGCTGAATCTGCACGGAAAATTCCGTGGATCGGTCGCCTTGCGCCACTTTGCGGGCAAGGCCTATTGCCTTTGTCAGCGGGCATTGCCATGTGTGGTGCGTGCGGCCCGCATCAGCAATGGTGAGCGGCACGGCAAGCAGATGAAGTCGATTCACGGATAGTACGTTGAATTTTCGCCCCATGATCCTGAGCGGCCGCGGTGTCACGGCCGTTCTCGGCCCCACCAATACCGGCAAGACCCATTACGCGATCGAGCGGATGGTCGCGCATGGCAGCGGTGTCATCGGCCTACCGCTGCGTCTTCTGGCGCGGGAGGTCTATACCCGCCTCGTTGAAAAGGTTGGGGCGCCGAATGTGGCGCTGATTACCGGCGAAGAAAAAATAGCGCCTCCCAAAGCCAAATATTCCGTCTGCACGGTTGAAGCCATGCCGCGCGAGACGAGTGCCGCCTTCGTCGCGATCGATGAGGTGCAGCTGGCGGGCGATCTCGAGCGCGGGCATATCTTCACCGACCGGGTGCTGCATCTGCGCGGGCGGGAGGAAACGCTGCTGCTCGGCGCGGGCACGATGCGCCCGATCCTCGAAAAGCTGCTGCCGGGAATTACCGTGGTGGAACGTCCGCGCCTGTCGCAGCTTTTTTATGCGGGTCAGAAGAAGATAACCCGTCTGCCACAGCGCACGGCGATCGTCGCTTTTTCCGCCGATGAGGTCTATGCCATTGCCGAACTGGTGCGCCGCCAGCGCGGTGGCGCAGCCGTGGTGCTGGGTGCGCTTTCGCCACGCACGCGCAATGCGCAGGTGGGTCTCTACCAGTCCGGCGATGTCGAATATCTCGTCGCGACGGACGCCATCGGCATGGGTCTCAACCTCGATGTCGATCATGTCGCCTTCGCACAGGACCGCAAATTCGACGGTTATCAGTTCCGCAATCTCAATCCCGGCGAGATCGGCCAGATTGCCGGCCGCGCCGGTCGCCACCTTCGCGACGGCACATTCGGTGTGACGGGGCGTGTCGATCCGTTCGATGACGAATTGGTGGAGCGGATCCAAACCCATCAGTTCGACGCGGTGAAGGTGCTGCAATGGCGGACGAAAAATTTCGATTTTTCCTCCATCGCCAATCTGCGCCTGAGCCTCGACGCCGCACCGGCGATCCAGGGACTTTCGCGCGCGCTGCCGGCAATTGACCAGCAGGCGCTGGAATATCTGTCGCGTTATCCTGAGATCATTGATGTGACGACCACCGATTCGCGGGTGGAAAAGCTCTGGGAGGCCTGCGCGCTGCCCGATTATCGCCGCATCGCCCCCGCACAGCATGCCGACCTGATCTCCACGCTCTATTTCGACCTCGTCAAACGGGGGGCGGTGAACGAGGATTTCATGGCCGAGCAGGTGCGCCGCGCCGACCGGACGGATGGAGAGATCGATACCTTGTCTGCAAGGATTGCGCAGATCAGAACATGGACTTATGTATCGAACCGCCCAGGATGGCTTGCCGATCCGACACACTGGCAAGAAAAGACTCGGGAAATCGAGGATCGATTGTCCGATGCGCTACATGAAAGGTTGACGAAACGCTTTGTTGATCGCAGGACATCTGTGCTCATGAGGCGCCTGAGAGAGAATGCGATGCTTGAAGCTGAAATCAGTGTAAATGGTGATGTCTTTGTAGAAGGACATCACGTCGGCCAGTTGGCCGGGTTCCGGTTCACGCCGGTGCCGGGAATGGAAGGGCCGGATCAGAAGGCCGTGCAGGCTGCGGCGCAGAAGGCGCTCGCGCTCGAATACGAGGCGCGTGCTGCGCGTCTGCACGCCAGTGGAAACGGCGATCTCGCTTTGAGCTCCGATGGTCTGGTTCGCTGGTTGGGCGAGCCGGTAGCCCGCCTTTCGGCCGGCGACAACATCATGAAGCCGCGGGTGATCCTGCTTGCCGACGAGCAGTTGAGCGGCAATGCCCGTGATCACGCGCTGGCGCGCGTCGAGCGTTTCGTCAATCATCAGATTGCGACCGTGCTGAAGCCGCTGGACGATATTTCCCGCGCCGAAGACCTTCAGGGTCTGGCGAAGGGGCTGGCGTTCCAGCTGGTCGAAAATCTTGGCGTGCTGTTCCGCCGCGACGTTGCCGAAGACGTGAAGTCGCTGGATCAGGACGCGCGCGCCTCCATGCGCCGTTACGGCGTGCGTTTCGGCGCCTACCATGTTTTCCTGCCCGCGCTGCTCAAGCCCGCTCCGGCGGAGCTCGTCACGCTGCTCTGGGCTTTGAAGAATGATGGCCTCGGCAAGCCGGGTTACGGCGATCTCATTCCGGTGCTTGCCGCCGGCCGTACATCGGTCGTCACCGATGCCAGCTTCGAGCGCATGTTCTATAAGCTCGCCGGTTTCCGTTTCCTCGGAAAGCGCGCCGTGCGTATCGACATTCTCGAGCGTCTGGCTGATCTCATCCGTCCGCTCCTGCAGTGGAAGCCCGGCCAGCAGCCGCGTCCGGAAGGCGCCTATGACGGTCGCCGTTTCACGACCACGACGGCCATGCTTTCCATTCTCGGCGCGACGCTCGACGACATGGAAGAAATTCTGAAGGGCCTTGGTTACCGAGCCGACCAGGTGACGGCGGAAGAGGCGCAGGCCTTCCTCGCCAGCCACGCCGGTGCCTCTGCCCCGGTTGCTGCAGAAGCGGCGACGGCAGAAGAGGAAAACATCGAGACCGAGGAGCACGAGCCGGCTTCCGAAGAGCAGGTGTCCGAAACGGCGACTGTTGCGGAAGGCGAAGCTGCCGAGGCGCCGGTTGCGGAAGTTGCCAGCGAAGAGGCTGCTGCAGCCGAGGCTGCACCGGAAAGCGCCGAGGCCACCGAGCCCAAGCCTGTCCTTCTGTGGCGTCCGGGTGGTCGCAACGAAAATCAGCGTGGCGAAAGCCGCCGTCCCGGCAATCGCGGTCAAGGCCGTGGTGAGGGAGCCCGCGAACAGGGCGAGCGTCGCGGTGAAGGCCGTCGCGACAATCGTGACGGTGCAAACCGCGAAGCTGCAAATCGCAGTGGCGACGGCGAGCGCAAGCGTGATGGCGGACGTCCCGACCGTGGCAACAACCGCAACAATGATCGTCATGATCGCGGGGAGCGCAAGGACCGGCCGGAACGCAATGACCGTGGCGGAAAGCCGCAGGGGCAGCAGCGCTTCGAAGCCAAGCCGCCGCGCAAGGAGAAGCCGCTCGATCCGGATTCACCTTTCGCAAAGCTCGCTGCTCTCAAGGAGCAGCTGAAGAAGTAAGCCTATGGGAAGCAGCGAACAGCCACTGGAAGGCACGCGTCAGCGTCTGGACAAGTGGCTGTTCTTTGCCCGTATGGCCAAGTCCCGTTCGCTTGCCCAAGGCTACATTCAGTCGGGCCACGTCAAGGTCAACGGGGTTACCATCCGCCAACCCAGCCATGCGGTGAAGGCGGGTGACAGGCTCGATATCGGTTTCGAGCGCATGGACAAGGTGCTTGTCGTCAAGTCCGGCGGAACACGGCGTGGGCCCTATGAGGAAGCCAGACTTCTCTATGACGACCAGACACCGCCACGGGAACCTTCCGACAGGCTGACGCCTCTCGAGCAGGCGTTGCGCCAGCCGGGCAGCGGGCGTCCGACTAAAAAAGAGCGCAGGGCGCTCGACAGGTTTCTGTCTGATAGCGACGGAAGCAAAGATTAGAATAAACCTCCAAGTCGCACCCGTTTTTCAGAATTGTTTATCCTTGCTATCTGTAGTCAAAGGCATTACGTCACTTGCGAAATTGCCCTGTCTGAATTCCGGGCGACGGCTTGTGTTCCGAAGCCCAAAGACCCGGCCTGCATATTCTGGAGTTCATCATGACATATGTCGTGACCGACAATTGCATCCGCTGCAAATATACCGATTGCGTTGAGGTCTGCCCCGTCGACTGCTTTTACGAGGGTGAAAATTTCCTCGCGATCAATCCCGATGAATGCATCGATTGTGGTGTGTGCGAGCCGGAATGTCCCGCCGAGGCTATCAAGCCCGATACGGAGCCGGGTCTCGACAAGTGGCTGAAGCTCAATGCCGAATATGCGGCAATCTGGCCGAACATCACAATCAAGCGTGACCCGATGGCGGAAGCCAAGGAAATGGACGGCGTTGAAGGCAAGCTGGAGCTTTATTTCTCTGCCGAGCCCGGCAAGGGCGACTGACCTCGGATTTACGAAGGTCCTGTACAAATATTTGAAAAGCCCTCGTTGCACCCAGCACGAGGGCTTTTTGTTTATCCGCCGCGGCCGGATTGGAGCGTGGTGGAGAGCAATGTCAGAAGGGCCACGCTTTCCTCCAGACTTTGCCGCTGGCGGCTTTGCAGGATGGCGGCCTGCAGACGGTTCATCTCGCGGGCAATCGCCGCTGGCTGCCACGTTCGCAGCGCTCTTTCGATGACGGGTTTTCTGCGGAAGTGGATGTGGCGTCCAAGCGTCTGCATGACCTGGCCGGCCTGCAGTTTTTTCTCATCCATTTCGGCCCGCATCTGGTCGAGCAGCTGGAATTGCTTGAGGCATCCTTGGAGCACAAGGAAGATCGGCGTCTTCGAAGAGACGATCTTCTGTGTCGCATGGAAAAAGGCGTTTCTGTCGCCTTTCAGGATGGCGTCGACGGCATCGTCGGCGGAGACCGTGCTGGCATCGCCGATAATGGAGAGAACGTCGTCTTCTTCGATCACGTCCGCGCCACGGCAATAGAGCGCGAGCTTACGGATTTCATTGCGCGAAGCGATACGGTCGCCGCCGAGCGATTCTATCAGCCTCTGCCGCGCAGCAGGCGCGATGCGCAGATTGTCTGCGGATAGTTCCTGATCGATCAGTGCATTCAGCGAGCGGGCATCGTCGGCATAACAGGGGATCGCGGCGATGGAGCGCGCAGGCTCCGCGATCTTGCGCAGTCCGGTACCTTTTTTGACATCGCCCGCTTCGATGATCAGGAAGCTCGCTTCCGGCGGCGTTTCCGCCAGAATCTGGAGGGCATCCACCAGCGCCTTTTCGGCTGAGGCACCTTTGACCCAGACAAGTTTTTCACCGCCGAAAAGACCGATGGCGTTCACTTCGTCGAGCAGACGGCCCGGGTCGCCCTGCAGATCGGATGCGGTCAGCTTCAGCGATGCGAAAGCGTCGTCGGGATCGATACCGGTCTTTTTGGCGATGAGGGTCGCCCGTTCCGACACGAGGCCGCGATCCGGGCCGTAGAGCACGAAAATGCGAAAGCGCTCCGCCGGATTTTCGGCGAAGCGCTCGAATTCATGGGACTTTATCTCCGTCACGGCCGCCGCTCTCAGCGGCCGAGTGTGGCGGCGATATCGGTGCGGATGATTTCAGCCAGTTCCCGGGCGGCACGATTCTCGGCGTCGCGAGTTGCACGGATCTTGGCGAATTCCTGCTGCGGCAAGTCCACCTGCGCCGTCACGCTGCGGCGTGCAGAGCGCAGAATCTGACCGTCGGAAACGCGCGTCAGCACATATTGACCGCTCATCACGACACGGCCGGGATAGGGGCCGTCGTAATTGTTGTTCGCCCGGGTCGTTAGGTCATAGTTCTGCACTTCCGTTGACGTGGCGCTCGAGCTTACAAAAACTTTGACGTTATATTGCGCCGTGGCCGGTTGGCCCGCGCCGCCGGCCATCAGAAAGATCAGCTGATTGCGGACTTCCTGCCCGACCCTGCCACCGGTCTCGGAGACGCTGACGGCCGCCAGCCTCTCCTTGGTTCCGGAAGCCTCACCATAAAGCGGGCGCACCTGGCAGCCTGCCAGAAGACCAGCCATCGTCACGACGGAAATCGCTGCCGCGACGCGGCTCCATCTTGAAAAAACGTCAGACAACAATGTTCACAATCCTCTGCGGAACCACGATGACTTTTTTGGGCTCGCCACCGGCAAGAATCGATTTGACGGCATCCAGCGCAAGGGCGGCCGTTCGAACCGCATCTTGATCCGCATCGCGCGCGATTGTCAATTCGCCACGCTTCTTGCCATTGACCTGCACGGGCATGACCACGTCGTTTTCCTCGACCAGCGAAGCGACGAAGCTTGGCCATGGTGTCTGGGCCACGAGGCCCGTATTGCCCAGCGCCGACCAGCATTCTTCCGCCAGATGCGGTGTCATCGGGGCAATGATGCGGATGAGGATTTCGACGGCGTCGCGCGCCGCTGCCTTGACGTCGTCAGGCTTTCCGCCAGAAGCAACATCGGCGAGCGGACCGGCCAGCGCATTGACCAGTTCGTAGATGCGGGCGATGGCCTTGTTGAAGGCGAGCTTGTCCAGATCTTCCTGAACAGCCTTCAGCGTCTTGTGAGCCGCCTTGGAGGCTGCCAGCCCTTCGCCTTCGGTTGCCGGTTTCGGCTTCACGTCCTTCAACTGTTCGGCTGCTTCGCCAATGATCCGCCAGACGCGCTGAACGAATCGGTTTGCACCTTCCACACCGGCTTCAGACCAGATGACGTCGCGATCAGGTGGCGAATCGGAGAGAACGAAGAAGCGCGCGGTATCCGCCCCGTAGGATGCGATGATATCGTCAGGGTCGACCACGTTCTTCTTAGACTTCGACATCTTCTCGATGGAGCCGATCTTCACCTCTTCGCCGGAAGAGAGCAGGAAGGCGCGGCGCGCGCCGTCGTTTTCCTCGATCCGCAGTTCGGCAGGCGGCACCCATTCACGCGTTGTGCCTTCACCGCGGCTGTAAGTCTCGTGGACCACCATGCCCTGGGTGAACAAGCCCTTGAAGGGTTCCTTGACATCCACATGCCCTGTTTCGCGCATCGCACGGGTGAAGAAGCGCGAATAGAGCAGGTGCAGGATGGCATGCTCTATACCGCCGATATATTGATCCACCGGCAGCCAGTGATTGGCGACCTTCGGGTCGGTCGGTGCGTCTTCCCACGGCGCGGTGAAGCGCGTGTAATACCAGCTGGAATCGACGAATGTATCCATCGTATCCGTTTCGCGGCGTGCGTCATGGCCGCATTGCGGGCAGGAGACATGGCGCCATGTGGGATGCCGGTCCAGCGGGTTGCCGGGCACATCGAAAGTCACGTCGTCGGGCAGTTTGACCGGCAGATCCTTTTTCGGAACCGGCACCACGCCGCAGACTTCGCAATGGATGACCGGGATAGGGCAACCCCAGTAACGCTGGCGGGAAATGCCCCAGTCGCGCAGGCGGAAATTGACCTTGCGCTCGGCCTGCGGCGTGTTGCCCAGCATCTCAGCAGAGAGCTTCTGCACGACCGCCTCAAAAGCGTCCGTCGTATTCATGCCGTTCAGGAAGCCGGAATTGATCATCACGCCATCATCGGTGAAGGCGGTGTCTTCGATGGTGAAGCTTGCGGCATCCGGACCTTCCGGTGCGACGACGGCGACGACCGGCAGGCCGTATTTGCGGGCGAAATCCAGATCGCGCTGGTCGCCGGAGGGGCAGCCGAAGATCGCGCCGGTGCCATAGTCCATCAATACGAAGTTGGCGACATAGACCGGCAGTTCCCATGTCGGGTCCAGCGGGTGCACGACCTTGACGCCGGTATCGATACCCTTCTTTTCCGCCGTTTCCAGCGCTGCCAAGGAGGTGCCATGGCGGCGGCATTCGTCGCAGAACTCGGCAATCGCAGGATTCTGCGCAGACAGTTCCCGCGCCAGCGGATGGTCGGCGGCGATCGCCAGGAAGGATGCGCCGAACAGCGTGTCCGGGCGCGTCGTATAGACGGTGATGTCGGAGAAACCTTCCGGCGCCGTGTCAGTGACGGTTTGCCAGCGCAGCGACAGGCCTTCAGAGCGGCCGATCCAGTTTTTCTGCATCAGGCGCACTTTTTCCGGCCATTGATCCAGCGTATCCAGCTCGTCCAGCAGGTCCTGGCTGAAATCGGTGATGCGGAAGAACCATTGCGTCAGTTCGCGCTGTTCCACCAGCGCGCCGGAACGCCAGCCGCGGCCGTCGATCACCTGCTCATTGGCGAGAACAGTGTGGTCGACCGGGTCCCAGTTGACCTTGGACTGCTTGCGATAGACCAGACCCTTTTCCATGAAATCGACGAACAGCGCCTGCTGGCGATGGTAATATTCCACGTCACAGGTGGCGAATTCGCGGGTCCAGTCCAGCGACAGGCCCATGGATTTCAGCTGGCCGCGCATGGTGGCGATGTTCTGGTAGGTCCAGTCCTTCGGATGAACCTTGTTCTGCATGGCGGCATTTTCGGCAGGCATGCCGAAGGCGTCCCAGCCCATCGGATGCAGGACGTTGAAACCACGGGCACGCTTGTAGCGGGCGACGACGTCGCCCATGGCGTAGTTGCGGACATGGCCCATATGGATGCGTCCCGATGGATAAGGAAACATCTCTAGAACGTAATACTTCTCACGCGGATCGCTGTTGTCGGTGACGAAAACCTTGTCTTCGTTCCATTTCTGCTGCCAGCGCGGCTCGGCGTCGCGAGGATTGTAACGTTCGATGGCCATTGTTTAGAATTCCGGGTATCGAGGGGAAAAATTTGCGCTGACCTTCACCATGAAACGACCGGGGCGTCAAGTTTGGCGGGGCATTCGGGCGTTCAATCTTGACCAGCTTGCCTCAAATGGTGCTAAACCCGCTTGGCATCAAGGCAATCGGCGTCTAGTTAGCGTTGCGAATGGTTCAAATGAAGGTCTTGTGATGGAAATCGAAGCACGTCTTGAGGATGTCAGGCAGCGCATTGGTGATGTCGCGGAAAAATCCGGCCGCAAGCCTGCGGATGTTGCCCTCGTCGCGGTCTCGAAGACCTTCGATGCGGAGGCGACCCAGCCGGTCATCGATGCTGGCCAGCGTGTGTTCGGCGAAAACCGTGTGCAGGAAGCGCAGGGCAAGTGGCCGGCGCTGAAAGAGAAGACTGACGGCATAGAGTTGCGTCTGATCGGCCCGTTGCAATCCAACAAGGCGGCGGATGCCGTGGCGCTGTTTGATGTCGTCGAGAGCGTCGACCGCGAAAAGATCGCCCGCGCGCTTGCCGAGGAATGCGGCAAGCAGGGCCGCAGCCTTCGGTTTTATGTTCAGGTCAATACGGGGCTTGAGCCGCAAAAGGCGGGCATCGATCCGCGTGAGACCGTTGCTTTCGTGGCCTTTTGCCGGGATGAGCTGAAATTGCAGATCGAGGGATTGATGTGCATTCCGCCGGCCGATGAAAATCCCGGCCCGCATTTTGCGCTGCTGGCGAAGCTTGCCAGGGAGTGCGGCCTTGAGAAGCTTTCCATGGGCATGTCGGGCGATTTCGAAACCGCCGTCGAATTCGGCGCGACCAGTGTGCGTGTGGGTTCGGCCATCTTCGGTACGCGATAAGGCCATAAACAAAAAACCCGGCGCTGAGGCCGGGTTTCAAGCATTCGAAAACGTCGATCAGTACTGATCGTCTTCGTCTTCGTCCTTCTGCGTGGATTTCAGCGAGGAGAGCTTCTTGAAGACCGCATCGGCGTCGATCTGTTCGTCTTCTTCGCGCTGGAGGTTGTAATCCAGACCTTCCGTCACGGTTGCCGGCTGCAGCGTGTTGTCCAGCTCTTCGGCTGTCGGCAGCGGGCGGCCGCGCGAGGCGCGTTCGACTTCAAGGTCGAGGTCGATCTGGCTGCAGAGGCCGAGCGTTACCGGATCCATCGGCGTCAGGTTTGCCGAGTTCCAGTGGGTACGGTCGCGAATCTGCTCGATCGTCGATTTCGTGGTGCCGACGAGACGCGAAATCTGCGCATCCTTCAGTTCCGGGTGGTTGCGAACGAGCCAGAGAATGGCGTTCGGACGGTCCTGACGCTTGGAAACCGGCGTGTAGCGCGGGCCACGGCGCTTGGATTCCGGCACGCGGACCTTCGGCTCGGAAAGCTTCAGCTTATGGTTCGGATTGGCTTCGGCGCGGGCGATTTCGTCGCGGGAAAGCTGTCCGGTTGCGATCGGATCGAGGCCCTTGATGCCCTGCGCGGCTTCACCGTCGGCAATTGCCTTGACTTCAAGCGGATGCAGTTTGCAGAACGTGGCGATCTGATCGAACGACAGCGCGGTGTTGTCAACCAGCCATACAGCCGTAGCTTTTGGCATGAGCAATTGTTGAGCCATAGATACAGTCCTTCTGTCCGTCCGCGCCGGTGTCGCGGGCGTGGTATCAACCACTGATTTCCGGGATATTGGCGCTCTATAACCGGATTGCATCATAATTGCAATTCTTTGCGAAACAAATGACCTTTGTCTAATTGCCGTGCGCATTTGAACTGCTATGAATTCAACACATGCCTGAGGTGGGAGTCTCAAGGTCACGCATATCTAGCCATATCTGGTTCCAGGAGGAGTTCATGTCTGCCAAAATCTACCCGGTGCTCAAATCGGCGAAGGCCCGCACGCTCATCGACAATGAGCGTTACCAGAAATGGTATCAGGAGAGCGTCGAGGATCCGGAAAAGTTCTGGGACAAGCACGGCCGGCGGATCGACTGGTTCAAGCCCTATACCAAGGTCAAGAATACGTCCTTCAAGGGTAGGGTGCCGATCAAGTGGTTCGAGGACGGCCTCACCAACGTCTCCTACAACTGTATCGACCGTCACCTGAAGACGCATGGCGAGCGCACGGCGATCATCTGGGAAGGCGACAATCCCTATATCGACAAGAAGATCACCTACAACCAGCTCTATGATTATGTCTGCCGTCTTGCGAATGTGCTGAAGAAGCACGGCGTCAAGAAGGGTGACCGCGTCACCATCTATATGCCGATGATACCCGAAGCGGCTTATGCGATGCTCGCCTGCGCCCGCATCGGCGCCATCCATTCGGTCGTCTTTGGCGGCTTTTCGCCCGAAGCGCTGGCGGGCCGCATCGTTGACTGCCAGTCCACCTTCGTCATCACCTGCGATGAGGGCGTGCGCGGCGGCAAGCCTATCCCGCTCAAGGAAAATACCGACAAGGCGATCGATATCGCCGCCAAGCAATATGTCATCGTCAACAAGGTTCTGGTGGTGCGCCGCACCGGCGGCAAGACCGGCTGGGCGCCGGGCCGCGACATCTGGTACCATCAGGAAATCGCCACCGTGAAACCGGATTGCCCGCCCGTGAAGATGCGCGCGGAAGATCCGCTGTTCATCCTTTATACGTCGGGCTCCACCGGCAAGCCGAAGGGCGTGCTGCACACGACTGGCGGTTATCTCGTCTATACGTCGATGACGCACGAATATGTCTTCGACTACAAGGATGGAGAGGTCTACTGGTGTACCGCCGATGTCGGCTGGGTCACCGGCCATTCCTACATAGTCTATGGGCCGCTTGCGAACTGTGCAACGACGCTGATGTTCGAGGGCGTGCCCAACTTCCCGGATCAGGGTCGCTTCTGGGAAGTCATCGACAAGCACAAGGTCAATATCTTCTACACGGCGCCGACGGCGCTCAGATCGCTGATGGGGGCGGGCGACCAGTTCGTTCAGCGCTCGTCGCGCTCCAGCATCCGTCTTCTCGGCACGGTGGGTGAGCCGATCAACCCGGAAGCATGGGAGTGGTATTACCATGTGGTCGGCGAAGACAAGAGCCCGATCGTCGACACCTGGTGGCAGACGGAGACCGGCGGCATTCTCATCTCGCCGCTGCCGGGTGCGACCGATCTGAAACCTGGCTCGGCGACGAGGCCGTTCTTCGGCGTGCAGCCGCAACTTGTCGATGCCGAAGGCAATGTGCTGGAAGGGCCGGCTGACGGCAATCTCTGCATCATCGACAGCTGGCCGGGCCAATCGCGCTCCGTCTATGGCGATCATCAGCGCTTCATCGATACGTATTTCTCGACCTACAAGGGCAAATACTTCACCGGTGACGGCTGCCGTCGTGATGAGGACGGTTATTACTGGATCACCGGCCGCGTCGATGACGTGCTGAACGTTTCCGGTCATCGCCTTGGCACGGCCGAAGTGGAATCGGCGCTGGTGTCGCACCATCAGGTTTCGGAAGCGGCCGTGGTCGGTTATCCGCATCCCATCAAGGGACAGGGCATTTATTGTTATGTCACGTTGATGGCGGGCCAGAATGGCGACTATGCGCTGCGCGAGGAGCTGGTGAAACACGTGCGCAACGAGATCGGGCCGGTTGCGACACCTGACAAGATCCAGTTCGCGCCGGGCCTGCCCAAGACCCGTTCCGGCAAGATCATGCGGCGTATCCTGCGCAAGATCGCCGAGGACGACTTTGGTGCGCTGGGGGATACATCGACGCTCGCCGATCCGGCGGTGGTCGAAGACCTCATCGCCAACCGGCAGAACCGCACGGCGTGATCTTTTGAAGAGGCTGCTTCGGCAGCCTTTTTTCTGTTGGCCATTTTCACAAACAAAAACACCCGGAGGTGGAACCTCCGGGTGTTTTCAATTTTATCCAGACAGGATTACTGGCCGCGGATCTTCTTCAGGTCCGCCAGAACGGCGTCAACGACGTCGGCACCGATTTCAGCCTTGTGCTTTTCGTAGACGACCATCGACTTTTCGCGGATACGTGCCTGCTCTTCCGCAGACAGCGAGTTCACTTCAAGTCCTGCAGCCTTGATCTTTTCCAGCGACTTCTGGTTCAGTTCGCGGATGACCTTGCGCTCTTCGTCACGGCCGACGACTGCGCATTCGCGCAGGGCCGTCTGTTCTTCGGGCGTGTAGCTGTCGAAGATCGGCTTGGAGAAGAGGAAGAGGAACGGCGTGTAGGCGTGGTTCGTCTCGGTGATGTACTTCTGCACCTCGTAGAACTTGGAGGTGTCGATCGTCACATAGGGGTTTTCCTGTGCGTCGATCGCGTTGGTTTCAAGTGCCGAGAACACTTCACCGAAAGCCATCGGCGTTGCATTGGCGCCGAGGTTCTGGAAGGTGTCGAGGAAGATGTTGTTCTGCATCACTCGAACCTTCAGGCCGGAAAAGTCTTCCCACTTGTTCACGGCGTGCTTGGAGTTCGAGAGGTTGCGGAAACCGTTTTCCCAGTAGGCCAGGTTTACGAGGCCCTGGTCTTCCAGCTTCTTGTTCATCATGTCGCCGAAGGCGCCGTCCATCACGGCATCGGCTTCCTTGGCATTGGAAAACAGGAACGGCAGGTCGAAGACGCCGAGCGACGGGATCAGGCCGACGAGCGGTGACGAGGACGTAACAACCGCTTCCTGAACGCCGGAGCGAAGAGCCTGCGTCGCCTGAAGGTCACCGCCGAGAGCGCCGCCCCAGAATGCCGTCAGCTTCAGCTTGCCGCCCGACTTGTCGTCGAGGCAGGCCTGCATGGCCTTGATGCCGTTGCCGACCGGGTGGTCCTGGTTGATGCCGTTCGAAACGCGGATGTTGCGGCTGTTGAATTCAGCCATTGCCGGGGCTGCGGCGCCCACCGCGAAAGCGATGGCCGTGGTGGTCAGAAGAAGCTTTCTCATAATATCCTCCCTTGGATTTTGGTTGAGAAGTGGCGATTAACGAAGGTACTGCAGCGGAACCATCACGATGTCCGGGAAAACCACGAGCAACGCCAGAACGATGGTTTCTGCAACGAGGAAAGGCCAGACACCGATCGTGACCTTGCCGAGCGGGATGCGTCCGACGCCTGAGACGACGTTCAGCACGACACCGACCGGCGGGGTAATCAGGCCGATGGCATTGTTGATGATGAAGAGGACGCCGAAATAGACCGGGTCGATGCCTGCCTGCTTGACGATGGGCATCAGAACGGGCGTCAGGATCAGGATGGTCGGTGTAAGGTCGAGCGCGGTTCCCACGATGAAGACCAGCACCATCATGGCAACCATCAGAAGCATCGGACGATCGATCAGCGGTTCGATATAACCGGCGACCTCGTTTGGAATGTTCGCAGCCGTGATGAGCCATGCGGAGACGAGGGCTGCGCAGACAAGGAACATGATGATCGAGGTGCTCTTGGCGGCGCGCAGAAGAACGTGGAACAGATCCGCCGGCTTCAGTTCGCGGTAGATCACCATGCCGACGAAAAGAGCGTAGCCGGCAGCGACAACGGCGGCTTCCGTCGGCGTCATGATGCCTGCCTTGATGCCGCCCAGAATGATGACCGGCATGCCAAGCGCCCAGCCGGCGCGGACCGTGGCAACCAGACGTTCCTTGCCCGAGGTCTTGGGCAGCGGCTTGATGTTATCCTTTCGGACCACGATCAGCCAGGCAATGATCAGCGAAATGCCCATCAGAATGCCGGGTACGATACCGGCAAGGAAAAGCTGGGTGATCGAAACGTTGGCGGCGACGCCGAAGACGATGAAGGCCATGGAAGGCGGAATGACCGGGGCAATGATGCCGCCTGCAGCGATGAGGCCGCCGGAGCGCGGAATGTTGTAACCGGCTTTCGCCATCATCGGGATGAGGATTGCGGCAAGGGCTGCGGTGTCGGCAGCGGCCGAACCGGAGATGCTGGCCATAATGATGGCCGCGACAATCGCCACGATGCCGAGACCGCCCCTGATATGGCCCACAAGCGCAATCGCAAAGTCGATGATGCGGCGGGAAAGACCACCGGAGTTCATCAGTTCGCCAGCCAGAATGAAGAAGGGAATGGCGAGCAGCGTGAAGGTGTCCGCGCCCGAGATCATGTTCTGGGCGATGATCGCGGTGTTGAACATGCCCATGTACCACATGAGCACGACGCCACAGAACATCAGCGAGA
The DNA here is from genome assembly GCF_001541315.1 of Agrobacterium tumefaciens str. B6. Taxonomy (GTDB): domain Bacteria; phylum Pseudomonadota; class Alphaproteobacteria; order Rhizobiales; family Rhizobiaceae; genus Agrobacterium; species Agrobacterium radiobacter. Next base: position 154,390 of record NZ_LMVK01000045.1, read on the forward strand.
AAGCGACGGGAACGCCAATCGCCATGGCTCCGAGAAGAGAGCCGACAAAAACGAAAAGTGTCATGGTATCAGCGCTCCGAAAGCTGTTCGATCGTGAGGTTCTCGCCGGCGAACTGGGCGATTTCATCCTCTGTCACGCGGCCCGTCACATAACGGTAGAGGCGTTCCAGAGCGATGATGAACATCAGGCCGCCGGTGAACATGCCGATGCCGTAGACCCAGATCATCGACAGCTTGGTGACTGGCGCATGCATGCTGGCGTTGATGGCAGACTGCTTCCATGTTCCCCAGAAGAAGATGGCGGAACAGCCCAGAATAATGATGTTCGACAAGACCATGCACACGACACGGGCGCGGCGCGACAGGAACATCACGAGAGTTTCGATGCCCATATGGCTGTTTTCACGGAAGGTCAGTACGGCGCCGATGAAGGTCAGCCATACGAAGAAGTATCGCGACAATTCTTCCGAGATATTTATGCCGGAATTCATCGTGTAACGCATGACAACGTTGACGAAGACCATGATCGACATGCCGGCGAGCAGCAGGACGAGAATGATTTCGAGAATCCGGTAAAAGAGATTGATGGTCTTTTGCATTTTCCCCTCCCGAAGAAATATCTGGAGCATTTTCGACGAAGGATCGCCCTCAATGCTCCACCTATGGGTTTTCGCAATTCTGGGCGCAAAACCGCGATGCAGTTTTGCTGGATTGCCTAGAGCAGCCCGCGTTTCGCCAGGTTGCGCATGAGGGCCGCGGTGCCGAATGTCCATTCCGGGCATTCGTCTGTCGTCGTGACCCAGTTGATCAGCTTGCCGAGCTTGGGCGTGGAGATTTCGACACGGTCGCCCTTGGAGTGGGTGAAGCCGAGACCCGGGCCATGGCGGTCCTTTACCGGCGCGAACATCGTACCAAGGAAAAAGACGGCGCCGTCAGGATACTGATGGTTGCGGTTCAAGAGCTGGGAAGCGAGGTTTTCCGGCGTGCGGCTGATCGCCTGCATTGCGCTTGCACCCGTCATGGTGAAGCCGTCCTCACCTTCGACCAGAAGCGATATCTGCGCCTTCTTCACGTCTTCGATGGTAAAGCGTCCATCAAACAGGCGGATGAAGGGACCGATTGCGCAGGATGCGTTGTTGTCTTTTGCCTTGCTGAGCAGGAGGGCGGAGCGGCCCTCGAAGTCACGCAGGTTGACGTCGTTGCCGAGCGTCGCGCCAACGATACGGCCGTCGGAGGCAATGGCCAGCACCACTTCCGGCTCCGGGTTGTTCCACTGCGACTTCGGGTGAACGCCGATCAGCGCGCCGCAGCCGACGGAGGCCATGGCCTGCGCCTTGGAGAATATCTCCGCATCCGGACCGATGCCAACTTCCAGATATTGCGACCACAGGCCCATTTCCTGCAGCAGTTTCTTCACTTCGGCTGCTTTTTCCGAACCGGCCTCAAGTCCCTTGAGATTGTCGCCGAGAACCGGCGCCAGCCGTCCGCGTATTTCCTGCGCGCGAAGTGGATCGCCCTTGGCCTGCTCCTCGATCACGCGTTCCAGCATGCTGTCGGCGAAGGTCACGCCTGCAGCCTTGACGGCCTGAATATCGTTGGGGGCGAGAAGTTCACCAGCGGAGCCATCCAGAAAGGCCTCGAGCGCGCCAAGCGCCACGAATGTGCCGGTGTCTGCAAGCAGCTCCACCAGATCCGTCTTTTCCAGAAGTTCAGACATGGTCGGCGAAAGAGAGGTGAGGTCGTATAGCACGCCGCCCTTTAGCAGAACGGGGCAGGGGCCGCCTTCGCTTTTCGACCATACGCGGCCGACGAGCAGGGCGTTTTCAAAGTCTTCAGGCAAAATAGCGGTATCGTCGATGGACCTTGAGCCGGTCATATATATCCTCCCCTTCAGCCCTCCGACAGCCGCCTCCTGCGGTCATATTGTCTGGATGTCTGACAACCTAATCTCATTCTTCTTAGTATGACTTTTACAGCGAGTCTAGCGGCACCGCAGACAAAATTATCGTCTTTCGCCTCTGGATTGCCGGAAAGCAGCGAAACCTGTCCTATAGCTTTGCCGTTTAAGCTTCTGTTTGTGGCTCAGAAGATATCCAGTTCCAGATTGACCCGGCTTGCTGCCCCGAGCAGATGTTTGCGCATCGCATCCTTGGCCGCAGTCGCATCGGCGCGTTCGACGGCTTCGAAGATTGCCACATGTTCGGCGATCGTCACCTCGAGGATTTCCCCGAAAATAGCACGGGAGAAGGCGATGTTGATAGCCGAGCTGATGCGTTCTGCGATAAAGCCGAGAAACATCAGGAAATATTCGTTCTGCGTCGCTTCCGCCAGAATACGGTGAAAGTCGAGATCGGCCGCAACGCCCTCCGTCGACCAGTCGTCGGTCGTTCGCATCTTTTCCAGTGCCGCCGCCAGCCGCGCCAGCTGCTGCGGGTTGCGGTGGAGTGCTGCCAGACCCGCCGCCTCGATTTCCATCGGCATGCGAAGCTGGAAGAGGTCGCGGAAATTTTCCGGATCGTTCAGACGGGACCGCTCGATGCGAATGGACAGTCTCTGCCGGGGATCGGTGACGAAAGCGCCCACGCCTTGCCGTGTTTCGACAAAACCTTCGTTGCGCAATTGCGCGATCGCTTCACGGATGACCGAGCGGCTGACGCCGAAGGTTTTCGCTAGAACATGTTCCGTCGGCAGCCTGTCGCCCGGCCCGAGTTTCGAATCATTGATTTCGCGGGCGATCTCCGCGGCGATCCGGCCGGGCAGATGATCGTTGCGATGTATCTGACTGAACTCCAGCGTCATGATTGCTCCCGTTCCACAGAAACGATTGGTCCGTTTTTTCCCGCGGCAGGCGACTTCCTCCTTCGCCGTCAGCGGGGTTTTCAGAGGCGACGTATTCCGCCGCCTTTGCTGTTTCTCGATTAGCTATCCGGTTGCAGGGTTATCTGGCAACCGGGATTCATCCGCAAATCGGGGTCAAAGGCATTTTTCAAACCCTTGATCATCCGGCGCTGCACATCAGATAGCCGGCTTTCGAAATCGGAGCGTTTCAGGCGGCCGATGCCGTGCTCGGCGCTGATGCTGCCGACGTAACGGTCAAGGACTTCGTTGACGAGGGTTTTCGATTTGTAGATGAAGGCTTCGCGCTCCTGCGGCGTTGCTCCGTTTGGCGGCAGCACGTTGAGATGGACGTTGCCGTCTCCGACATGGCCATAGGAAACCGCCAGGCATTCCGGCAGTTTTTCCGCCAGTTCAGCCTCTGCTTCGGCCACGAACGCCGCAAGTTTTGACAGCGGCACGGAAATATCGGTGCGCATATGGCTGCCGCGCAGCGCCTGACCCTCGTTCATGCCCTCGCGGAAAAGCCACAGCGATTGCGCCTGTGCTCGCGAGGAGGCGATGACGCCGTCCAGTACCAGACCGTCTTCCATGACGCCCTCGAGGAACCGTCCCATCAGGTCGGCAGTGTCTACTAGCCCCGAGCCGGAAATTTCCATCAGCACATAGGCCGGATAATCTCCGGCGATCGGCATTTTAAGGTCAGGGATTGCTTCGATTGCGAGCGTGAAGGCGACGGGCGGCATGAATTCGAAGGCGGACATCAGGTCGCAGCATTCGCGGCGGGCGCGGCGATAAAGCTTGATGGCGTCATCCAGCGAATTGAGGCCGAGCAGTGCCGTCTCGACATGTTCTGGATTGGGGTAGAGCTTTACGGACACGGCCGTGATGATGCCGAGTGTTCCTTCCGCGCCAATGAAAAGCTGCTTCAGGTCAATGCCACGATTGTCCTTACGCAGCGTCGACAGGCCATTCCAGATGGTGCCATCAGGCAATACCACTTCGAGACCGAGCACCAGTTCGCGGGTCATGCCGTAACGCAGAACGTTGATGCCGCCAGCATTGGTGGAGACGTTGCCGCCGATGCGGCAGCTGCCCTGCGCGCCGAGCGACAGCGGAAAGAACATTCCCTTGTCCTGAACCGCATCCTTGAATTCCGACAGAATGGAGCCGGCTTCAACGACAGCCGAAAAATCGTCGCTGTCTATGGTGCGGATGGCGTTCATGCGCTCGAGGCTCAGCACGATCTGACGCTTTGGCTCATCGGGAATGCCGCCGAGCACCAGCCCGGTATTGCCGCCCTGAGGGATGATGGCGAGACCGAGTTCGGCGCAGGCGCGAACCGTATCGGAGACTTCCTTGGTCGAACGGGGGCGGATGACGGCTACCGCCGAACTGGTGACGTCGCCATGCCAGTCGCGGCAATAGCGCAGCATGTCTTCCTGCGATGTCAGCAGCAACGCCTCGCCCAGCCTGTTCTTCAGCGAGAACCGCAATTCCTCGATATCGTGTTCGCTCACGATCGTCATTCCACCCTCTCTGTCCAATCCGCCCTAAAATATCCGGGCAAAGGTCTTTCGCCCTTGCTTTTGCCGGTTTGTGAAAAAATACTATTTTCAATCAAACCATATAAGGTTATCAGACAACCTTACAAGCTAATTTATCGGTTCACGAGCCGATGATGTTTTTTCGGTCTCGGGAGAATGACCGGGCCAAAGAGGAGGAAGATATGCATATCGCAATCATCGGTGCTGCAGGCATGGTTGGCCGTAAGCTGACGCAGCGTCTCGTCAAGGATGGATCGCTTGGCGGCAAGTCGATTGACAGATTCACGCTTATCGACGTGTTTCAGCCTGAAGCGCCCGCCGGCTTCTCCGGTGCGGTTGATGCGCGCGCAGCCGATCTGTCCGCGCCGGGCGAAGCCGAAAAGCTGGTCGAAGCCCGCCCCGATGTGATCTTTCATCTTGCTGCCATCGTATCCGGTGAAGCCGAACTTGATTTCGACAAGGGCTACCGTATCAATCTCGATGGCACGCGTTATCTCTTCGACGCCATCCGCATTGCCAACGGCAAGGACGGTTACAAGCCGCGCGTGGTCTTCACCTCGTCGATCGCCGTATTCGGTGCGCCGCTCCCCTATCCGATTCCGGATGAGTTCCACACCACGCCGCTGACCAGCTACGGCACGCAGAAAGCGATCTGCGAGCTGCTGCTCTCCGACTATAGTCGTCGCGGTTTCTTCGACGGTATCGGCATTCGCCTGCCGACGATCTGCATTCGCCCCGGCAAGCCGAATGCGGCCGCTTCCGGCTTCTTCTCCAACATCCTGCGCGAGCCGCTGGTCGGCCAGGAAGCGGTTCTGCCGGTGCCGGAAAGCATTCGCCATTGGCACGCTTCGCCGCGTTCCGCTGTTGGTTTCCTTCTTCATGGCGCAACGATCGACGTGGAAAAGGTCGGTCCGCGCCGCAACCTGTCCATGCCCGGCCTCAGCGCCACCGTTGGCGAACAGATCGAAGCGCTGCGCAAGGTTGCGGGCGAAAAGGCCGTTGCCCTCATTCGCCGCGAGCCGAATGAGATGATCATGCGCATGTGCGAAGGCTGGGCGCCCGGTTTCGAAGCAAAGCGCGCCCGTGAACTTGGCTTTACGGCTGAAAGCTCCTTCGAAGAGATCATTCAGGTTCATATCGAGGACGAACTGGGAGGTTCACTGAAATGAGTGTCGGCGGGGAGGAGAAGAAGCGGTCGGTTGCCTTTATCGGCACAGGCCTGATGGGCGGGCCGATGGCCCGGCGTCTGCTGGGCGCGGGCTTTTCGGTTGCGGTGTGGAACCGCAGCGTCGAAAAGGCTGAGGCGCTGGTTGCCGATGGCGCGGTTCTCGCGGCATCGCCGGCCGAAGCCGCCAGAGGTGCCGATATCGTCATCACCATGCTGAGCGACGGCAAAGCCGTGGGCGAGGTGCTGTTCGAGGCGGGTGTGGCCGAATCGCTGGAAAAAGGCGCTGTTGTCATCGACAGCAGCTCCATTGCGCCGCCTATTGCGCGCGAACACTCCTCCCGGCTACGGGAAATGGGTATTCATCATGTCGATGCGCCGGTCTCCGGCGGTGTGCCGGGCGCAACGGCGGGTACGCTCGCGATCATGGCCGGTGGCGATGAGGCGCTGATCTCTGGTCTTTCGGATTTCTTCGCGCCGATGGGCAGGCTCACCTATGTCGGCCCCTCCGGTGCGGGCCAGCTTTGCAAACTCGCAAACCAGCAGATCGTCGCCATCACCATCGGCGCGGTTGCCGAGGCGATGATGCTTGTGGAAGCGGGCGGGGCATCCCGCGAAGGGTTCCGTAACGCCATACGTGGCGGTTTTGCCGAAAGCCGGATATTGGAATTGCACGGCGAACGCATGGTGAAGCGCAATTTCGCGCCAGGCGGACCCTCCAAGTTCCAGCTCAAGGATCTGAACGGGGTGCTGGCGACGGCAAAGGATTTGTCCCTGACGTTGCCTTTGACCCAGCAGGTAACGCGGGAGTTCGATGATTTCGTCAGCGATGGTGGAGCCGATATCGACCATAGCGGTATCCTGCTTTACCTCGAAAAACTCAACAACCGGGAACAGGGCTGAGGCGGTCTCATGAGCGACGACAAGACACCCGTGCGGCGGCTGCGATCCCAGGACTGGTTCGACAACCCTGACCATCTCGACATGACGGCGCTCTATCTGGAGCGCTTCATGAATTATGGCGTGACGCCGGAAGAGCTGCGTTCCGGCAAGCCGGTCATCGGCATCGCGCAGAGCGGCAGCGACCTGACGCCCTGCAACCGCGTCCATGTCGAACTGGTCAAGCGGGTGCGCGATGGTATCCGTGATGCGGGCGGTATCCCCATCGAGTTTCCGACCCATCCGATGTTCGAAAACTGCAAGCGACCGACAGCGGCGCTTGACCGCAATCTTGCCTATCTCAGCCTGGTGGAAGTGCTTTACGGTTATCCGCTCGATGGCGTCGTGTTGACCACGGGCTGCGACAAGACCACGCCTTCGGCGCTGATGGCGGCAAGCACGGTTGATATTCCGGCTATCGTCTTATCCGGCGGGCCGATGCTCGACGGGTACCATGACGGCGATCTGGTTGGTTCCGGCACGGTCATCTGGCGCATGCGCCGCAAATATGGCGCCGGCGAAATCACCCGCGAGGAATTCCTGCAGGCGGCGTTGGAATCCGCTCCGTCGGTTGGCCACTGCAACACCATGGGCACGGCCTCTACCATGAATGCCATTGCCGAAGCACTCGGCATGTCGCTGACCGGCTGCGGCGCAATCCCGGCCGCTTACCGCGAACGCGGCCAGATGGCCTATCGCACCGGCCGCCGCGCCGTCGAACTGGTTGTCGAGAATATCAAGCCCTCCGACATCATGACGCGCGAGGCGTTCCTGAACGCGATCCGCGTCAATTCGGCAATTGGCGGTTCCACCAATGCTCAGCCACACCTGGCGGCCATGGCCAAACATGCGGGCGTTGAACTCCGTGAAGAGGACTGGCAGGTCCACGGCTACGACATTCCGCTGCTTGCCAATGTCCAGCCCGCCGGAAAATGGCTGGGTGAGAAATACCACCGCGCCGGCGGTACGCCCGCCATCATGTGGGAGCTTCTGCAAGCGGGCAAGCTCGAGGGAAGCTGTCCGACCGTGACCGGCAAAACGGTGGCGGAAAATCTGGACGGGCGGGAATCGACCGACCGCGACGTGATCCTGCCTTACGATAAGCCGCTGAAGGAACGGGCCGGGTTCCTCGTCCTCAAGGGCAATCTGTTTGATTTCGCCATCATGAAGACGAGCGTTATCTCGGCGGAATTCCGGCAGCGTTATCTGAGCGAGCCGGGCCGCGAGGGCATTTTCGAGGGCAAATGTGTGGTGTTCGATGGTTCGGAAGACTATCACGCCCGCATCAATGATCCGTCCCTGGATATCGATGAGCGCACCATCCTCGTTATTCGCGGAGCGGGACCGCTCGGCGGGCCGGGTTCGGCCGAGGTCGTCAACATGCAGCCGCCGGATGCGCTGCTGAAAAGGGGCATTACCAGCCTGCCGACGATCGGCGACGGCCGGCAATCGGGAACGGCGGACAGCCCGTCGATCCTCAACGCCTCGCCGGAAAGTGCCGCAGGCGGCGGGCTGGCATGGCTCCGCACGGGCGATGTGATCCGCATCGACTTCAACAAAGGCGAGTGCAATGCGCTGGTGCCGGATGAGGAGCTTGCGGCCCGCAAGGCTGACGGCATTCCCGCTGTTCCCGCGGATGCGACGCCCTGGCAGCGCATTTATCGTCAGTCGGTGACCCAGCTTTCGGACGGCGCGGTTCTGGAAGGAGCTGCGGATTTCCGCCGGATCGCCGAGAAGATGCCCCGGCACAATCATTGATCGCACCTGACAAAAATCCCCGGCCACGTCCGGGGATTTTTCCTTTCGGACTGTTTCGCATTTGATTGCGACCTCCTAATGTATCCGCGAATCCGCGTTACATCCGCATTATCGAGGGCAGGACATGACAGATATTTCGATGATAGAGGCCGCGCGCGAGCGTATCGGCAACCATGCGGTGCGGACGCCATTGCTGTCGTCACCTTTTCTGGATGAGATTGCTGGGCGAAAGCTGTTCGTGAAGGCCGAATGCCTGCAGAGGACGGGTTCCTTCAAGTTTCGCGGCGGCTGGTCGGCCGTCTCCGGCCTGCCGGCGCAGGTGCGCGCCAAGGGCGTGATCGCCTTTTCCTCTGGCAACCATGCGCAGGGCGTGGCCCTTGCAGCCCGCCTGCACGACGTTCCCGCCGTCATCATCATGCCGTCGGATGCACCGAAGATCAAAATCGACAATACCCGCGCCTATGGCGCGGAGGTGGTGCTCTACGACCGGGCGAACGAAGATCGCGATGCCATCGGAGATCGCATTTCGCGCGAGCGTGGGCTGACACTGATCAGGCCCTATGACGAACCGCTGGTTATTGCCGGGCAGGGGACGGTGGGGCTGGAGATTGCCGAACAGGGCGCGGAGCTGAGTATCTATGCAGCCGAGGTTCTGGTGCCTTGCGGTGGCGGTGGCCTCACATCCGGCATCTCCCTTGCACTTGCGGCGAAAGCTCAGAACTACAAGGTCAGGACTTCAGAACCGGAGCGGTTCGACGATGTGGCCCGTTCCCTTGCCTCGGGCAAGATCGAGCGTAACGCCACGACCTCGGGTTCGATCTGCGACGCGATCGTCACGCCACAGCCCGGAAACATTACTTTCCCGATCATGGCGGAGCTTTGCGGAAAGGGCATTGCCGTGACCGAGGAGGAAGCGCTGCGGGCGATGGTTCTCGCCTTCAACCGGCTGAAGATCGTCGTCGAGCCCGGTGGTGCGGTGGCGCTGGCGGCGGCCCTCTTCCACGGCGATGAACTGGAGAGCGAAACGGCGATTGCAGTGGCTTCCGGCGGCAATGTCGATCCTGACATCATGGCGGGCGCGCTGTCCCGTTTCGGCTGAATGAGGTTGAGATCAAGCCTCGAGTCGTGCCGCGACCTCGTTGGCAATCGCCAGCGAGGCGGTCAGGCCGGGGCTTTCTATGCCGAAGAGATTGACGAGGCCGGCAACGCCGTGGGTTTCCGGCCCGTCAATGCGGAAATCCATGGCCGGTTCGTCCGGACCGGAAATCTTCGGCCGGATTCCGGAATAGGCCGGAATCAGCGCATGGTCGGGAAGGCCCGGCCAATAACGCCGTATCGCGTCGCCAAAACCCTCCATGCGGCGGGGATCAACGGCGTAATCGATGGTGTCCACCCATTCCACATCCGGCCCGAAACGGGCCTGGCCGGCAAGATCGAGAGTGAGATGCACGCCAAGGCCATGGGTGTGAGGTGCGGGGTAGATCAGCCGTGAAAAGGGCGACTTGCCGGCCAGCGAAAAATAGCTGCCTTTGGCAAAACGCGCTTGCGGGACCAAATCCTCCGACAATCCTTCGATCTTTCTTGCCACCATCGGCGCAACAAGTCCGGCGGAATTGACGAGCAGCCGGCATGTCAGGCTTGTGGGCTCCGCGCCGCCGACGTGAACCCGGAAACCATCGCCGATCACTTCTGCCTTTTCGAAGGGTGCGTTCAGGGCAAGGGCTGCGCCATGATCCTGCGCGTCTCCAAGGAGCGCCAGCATATAACCATGGCTGTCGATGATACCGGTCGAGGGCGATGTCAGGGCTGCGACGCAGGTGAGCGCGGGTTCGAGCGAGACTGCCTGTCGCTCATCGATCAGCTCAAGGTCGTCGCAACCGTTGGCTTTGCCTTTTTCGCGGAGGGCGGTGAGCATGGCCGTCTCTTCATCGCTCGCGGCGACGATGAGTTTGCCGCAGCGGCGATATGAGACGCCGTGGCTTTGACAGAAAGCATAGAGTCGCGCCTTGCCTTCCACGCAAAGCCGGGCCTTGAGGCTTCCGGCCGGATAATAGAGCCCGGCGTGAATGACTTCGCTGTTGCGGGAGGAAGTGGCCGAGCCGAATTCCTTTTCGCTTTCGAGGATGATGACGGAGAGGCCGCGCATCGCCAGCTCGCGTGCTGTCGCCAGTCCGATCACCCCGGCTCCGATGATGATGGCGTCGATATCCGTCATGGTCTTTTCCGTGCCCGCCGCTGGTTTTGAACGGAAATGCCCTCCAGCGCGTTGATCCCGGGCAATGGGTAGATTGATGCTTGCCGGTGGGCAAGTCGCAATCCGTATTTTTCCCGATGCGCCAATCTTATGGAATTTTATCTCTACTGAAACAGTGGGGAATAAAGCTATTCTCTACGTGAAATAAGCAATGCCCGCTTTGAAGGGCCGAGCAGGAAGGGAGTGCACAATGTCTTATTCCAAGGCAGGAAAAGTGAAAGACTTTGTCTCGCAGCCCCAGTCGCCGCGTAACTGGAAAGATTCGGTTCATGCGGCTCTTGTCGGCGTCTGCGTGGCGTTTGTCGCTGCCGTCATATTCGGTCTCGTTCCCTGATCCTCCCGACTTTCTCATCAGGGTATTTGAGAACAAAAGGCCGGTCGCTCCTCCGACCGGCCTTTTTCATGTCCATTCATGCCTTCAGGTAATCCTCGGCCAGATCAACCCAGAAAGCGGTTCCGATCGGCAGGATATCGTCGTTGAAATCGAATTTCGGATGGTGCAGCGGCGGGTCGTTGTCGGTGCGCGCGGTGCCGAGGAAAAAATAACAGCCGGGCCGCTTCTCCAGCATATAGGCGAAGTCTTCCGCGCCCATCGACGGGCGCTGCATCTCAGCCACCCTTTCAGTTCCGGCAAAGCGGCGGGCGAGATCGGCGACATAATCCGTTTCCGCCTTGTGGTTGACCGTTGCGTTATACCCGCGCTCGTAATCGATGGTGACGCTCATGCCATAGCTGGCCGCCTGGCCTTCGGCTATCGCCCGGATGCGCTTTTCCAGCTCATCGCGCACGCCCGGATCGAAGGAGCGGATGGTCAGCAGCATTTCCGCCGTCTCGGGAATCACATTGCTGGCAGCACCCGCATGGAACGCGCCAACGGTGACGACCGCCGACAATTGCGGATGGATATTGCGGGATACCACCGTCTGCAAGGCCATGATGATGCTCGCGCCGGCAACGATGGGGTCGGCCGCGTCCTGCGGCTCGGCGCCGTGGCCGCCGTAACCGTTGACGGTGATCTTGCACTCGTCGACAGCGGCGAGAATCGGCCCCTCGCGCAGCACGAATTGCCCGAAGGGCAGGCCGGGATCGTTATGCAGGGCAAAAACCGCATCGCAGGGAAAACGTTCGAATAGCCCGTCCTCGATCATGATTCTGGCGCCGCCGAAATTTTCTTCCGCCGGCTGGAAGATCAGATGCAGGGTTCCATCGAAATTCTTGCGCTCAGCGATGATCTTTGCCGCGCCGAGCAGCATGGCGGTGTGGCCATCGTGGCCGCAGGCATGCATCACGCCCTGATTGGCGCTTGCATAATCCGCCCCCGTCTCTTCGTGGATCGGCAGGGCGTCGATATCGGCGCGGATGCCGAGCGTGCGTGTGCTGTCGCCATTGCGCAGAGTGGCGACGATACCGGTGCCGGCGAGCCCGCGCGTCACCTCATAACCCATTTCCACCAATTGCCCGGCAATGAAGTCCGAGGTTTTGAACTCCAAAAGACCGATTTCCGGATTGCGGTGCAGGTGGCGGCGTATGGCCACCACATCTGGCATATGGTTGGCAAAGGATGCGATATTCGCGGTCTGTTTCGTCATTTTCAGAATCCCGGGTTTGGCCGTTTTTTCCGGCGTCTTTCCCAAGGGACATATCAGCATATTTATGTATTCTAAAGTGTCGTTATCGGCGCGGAAATGGCCTGAAATTCAGCGCTTGCATCGTGCCGCGACAGGTGGCATGGAACTATTGACGTCCTGGGGCATTAGCTTCTTTCGGATGTAGCGCGGGCAGTCTCGGTTCCGCGTTGCCCTTCAGGTTGTCAACGGGGGATTATCGACGTTGCGCGAACAATTTTCGCCGTCGGGGAGGGTGCGAAATTCGGTCGGAACGGCATTGCCGGGCCGCAGGATGCCATTTTCTTCCTGTTATCGAAAATCTCCTGTCCGCACCGATCTGCGGTTTTCCGATCGTATCGGAATAATTTCACTGCAACATGCTGCACCTGCGGATACCACCCGCCTGACGATTCGTTCCGCACGGCGTCCGGTCCGGTTCACCGAAGGTTCAGGATAAGTCATAAATATAGCGTGGCCTGATTTTCGTATGTGTTCCCGCCATGGACGAAATGCCGGTCAAGTCGAACAAGTTTCCCTAAAGTTCAGAATACGAGCCCGATGTCATTTCATATTACCCCGACCGCCGCCGCCCGTGATTCCGAGACGAAGCAGATCGATCATAACGATTCGATCCGCGCGTCCTATATGACGGTCGAGGAACTGCATGATGCGGGCGCCGCGCTTTCGCGCGATGGCGCCGACAGCCTTCCCGGCTTCATGGAGTTCGATTTCTTCGAACGTCATCGTGAGAACGAGAAGGAAATTCTGCGGGTCTACCGCACAACGGCGGTCGACGCGGAAAATGGCGCGACGATAACGCCGGCGGCGGAATGGCTGCTCGACAATCACTACGTCATCGAAGAGGCGATCCAGGAAGTCCGCCGCGATTTTCCGCGCAAGTTCTATCGCCAGCTGCCGACGATGACGGTGGGCGGGGTGACGATCCCGCGGGTCATGGCGCTCGGCTGGCTTTATGTCGCCCATACCCACAGCACGGTTTCGCGCGAGAACATGACGGCGCTGGTGGATGGCTACCAGACCTCAAAGACGCTGCAGATCGGTGAATTGTGGGCGCTGCCGTTGATCATTCGTTTTGTCCTCATCGAAAATCTTCGCCGCATCTCCATCCGTGTGGAGCGTTCGCGCCGCATGCGCCAGAAGGCGAACGAGGTCGTTGACGAGATCATTCGTCTCAACGATGCGGAAGCCTCCGCGGCCCTTTTGAAGCAGGTCGATACGCTGGTCGACGACCCAACGTTCGCAACGCAATTCCTTTATCGTCTCCGCAACGGCTCCCAGACATCGGGTTTTGCGGTGGCATGGCTCGAAGAGCGCCTGCATGCTGCCGGCACGGACGCCGAAAACGTCATGATGTCGGAACATAACCGTCTTGCATCCGGCAACGTGACGATGGGCAACATCGTCAAGAGCCTGCGCGAAATCGACGATACCGAATGGTCGGTGTGGTTCGAGGAAGTCAGCCACATCGACAAGGTTCTGCGCGAAGAGACCGATTACGAAACGCTCGATTTCGGTTCGCGAAACACCTACCGCAATACTATCGAACTTCTGGCGCGCCGTTCTCCCAAGACTGAAGTTGAGGTTGCGCGTGCCGCTGTCGAAATGGCGCGCGCCGATACGCCTGTGGAGGCGGACGAGACACATCCCGTCAATGTCGGCTCCGTGCTCGTGGGCCAGCGTCGTTTCGAACTTGAGAAGGCGCTGGGTTACCGGCCTTTGGTGTCGCAGCGTATCGTCCGGGCGATGCGCAAGTTCAACTGGCTTGCGATTGCGGCGCCGGTGTTTCTAATCACCGCGCTCGCCATGCTCGCCGTTGGCTGGTTCCTGGCGCAGGCGGGCATGCCCTGGTATGTGGTGACCGCCTTCCTGCTGATGTTCGCATTGCCGGCATCCGAGGGCGCGACCGGCCTCTTCAACACGCTCGTCACCTTCTTTGTGAAGCCGTTCCGGCTGGTCGGATACGAGTTCAAGAACGGCATTCCGCAGGACGCCCGCACGCTGGTTGCCGTGCCCTGCATGCTGACCAGCCGCGACAGTGTCGATGAGATGATGCGCAATATCGAGGTGCATTATCTCGCCAATCCGCATGGCGAGATCTATTTCTCGCTGGTGAGCGACTGGCGCGATGCGCAGTATGAACAGTCCGACGATGACCTCGAAATTCTCGACTATGCCAAGCGTGAGCTTGCGGCGCTGAACAGCCGTTATGCCTTTGACGGCAAGACGCGCTTTTACCTGTTGCACCGCCGCCGCATCTACAATTCGGCTGAAGGCTGCTGGATGGGCTGGGAGCGCAAGCGCGGCAAGCTGCATGAGCTGAACATGCTGCTGCGCGGCGACAAGGATACGACGTTCCTCGGCGGCGCCAACGTCGTGCCGGAGGGCGTGAAATACGTCATGACGCTGGATGCCGATACGCGCCTGATGCGCGATGCGGTGACCAAGCTCGTCGGCAAGATGCACCACCCGATCAATCGTCCGGTGATCGACCCGGTGTCCGGACGGGTTGTCGAAGGCTACGGGCTGCTGCAGCCGCGCGTAACGCCCTCGCTCACCACCGGCAAGGACGCATCCGTTTTCCAGCGGGTCTTCTCGATCAACCGCGGTATCGATCCTTACGTCTTCACCGTTTCCGACGTCTATCAGGACCTGACGTCCGAGGGCACCTTCACCGGCAAGGGCCTTTACGATGTGGATGCCTTTGAGGCGGCGCTGAAGGGCCGGATCGAGGAAAACTCCATTCTCAGCCACGATCTGCTCGAAGGCTCCTTCGCGCGCTGCGCGCTGGTGACCGACGTGGAACTGGTCGAGGATTTCCCGACCCGCTATGAGGTTGAAGTCTCGCGCCAGCATCGCTGGGCGCGTGGCGACTGGCAGCTTCTGCCCTTTATCCTCGATCGTGCCCGTGGCGTTACCGCGATCGGCCGCTGGAAGATGGTCGATAACCTGCGTCGCTCGCTGACGCCGATCGCCTGGTTCTTTGCCTCGATCCTCGGCTGGTATTTCATGGATCCGCTCGGTGCGCTGATCTGGCAGATCCTGCTGATCTTCTCGCTGTTCGTAGCCCCCACGCTTTCCCTGCTCTCCGGTCTCGTGCCGCGCTCCACCGATATCGTGCCGCAGGCGCATTTCCACACCATCTGGTCGGAAATCCGCGCGACCAACGCACAGGTGGCGCTGCGCATCGTCTTCATCGCCGATGCCGCCTGCATGATGACCGACGCGATTGCCCGCTCGCTTTACCGCCTGCTCGTCAGCCACAAGCTGATGCTGGAATGGCGTACCGCCGCCAGCATGCAGTCGAGCGCGCAGGGCAGCATCATCGATTATTATCGACAGATGTGGCATGCGCCCGTAGTGGCGATGCTCGGCCTGCTGTTCGCGGCGCTGCCGGGTGACAATGCCTTCCTGATCGGCATTCCCTTCACGCTTCTCTGGGTTCTGTCGCCTGCCGTTGCCTGGTATGTCAGCCAGTCGGCTGAAACCGAAGACCGGCTGTTCGTTTCGGAACACGTCTCCTTCGAGCTTCGCAAGATCGCGCGCCGCACATGGCGTTATTACGAGGCCTTCGTGACGCCGCAGGAAAACCACCTGCCGCCTGATAACTTCCAGGAAACGCCGGAGCCGATCGTCGCTTCGCGCACGTCGCCCACCAATATCGGCGTCTACCTGCTTTCCATCATTTCGGCGCGCCAGTTCGGCTGGATCAGCTTTGCCGATACTCTGGAGCGGATCGAGAACACGATCCAGACCGTCGAGAAGATGGAGAAACATCGCGGCCATCTCTACAACTGGTACCATACGGACACGTTGCAGACGCTTGGACCCCGCTATGTTTCGGCGGTGGACAGCGGCAATCTTGCCGGTCACCTGATTGCAGTTTCGTCGGCCTGCCGCCAGTGGGCGGAAGCGCCTTCCGCGCATCTTCAGGGCAATCTGGACGGTATCGGCGATCTGGCCGGCATCCTGCGCGAAACGCTGAAAGCGCTGCCTGACGACCGCAAGAACCTGCGTCCGCTGCATCGCCGTCTCGAAGAGCGTATCATCGGGTTCTCGAACGCTCTGGCGTCCGTCAAGCGCGAGCATGAATTCGCATCGATCCGCGTCATCAATCTGGCGGTGCTTGCGCGCGACATCCAGAAACTCGCTACCAATGTCGATCACGAAGTGAAGTCTGCGCAGAGCGCGGAAGTGACCCGCTGGGCGCAATTGCTGGTGGATTGCTGTGAGGCGCATATTTCAGACAGCGCCATCGATCTCACCAATATGGAACCGTTGCGCCAGCGTCTCGCATCGCTGCGCGACCGCAGCCGCAACCTCGCTTTCTCGATGGACTTCACGTTCCTGTACCGCAAGGA
This sequence comes from Agrobacterium tumefaciens str. B6, assembly GCF_001541315.1. Classification (GTDB taxonomy): domain Bacteria; phylum Pseudomonadota; class Alphaproteobacteria; order Rhizobiales; family Rhizobiaceae; genus Agrobacterium; species Agrobacterium radiobacter. Next base: position 170,874 of record NZ_LMVK01000045.1, read on the forward strand.
TCGCCGTCTTCTGTCGATTGGCTATCGCGTCGAAAGCAAGGAGCTGGACGAGGCCTGCTACGACCTTCTGGCGTCCGAATGCCGTCTGACCAGCCTGTTTGCCATCGCCAAGGGCGATCTGCCGACAGAGCACTGGTACCGTCTCGGCCGTCAGGTCGTGCCGATCGGTGCGCAGGGCGCGCTGGTCTCCTGGTCGGGTTCGATGTTCGAATATCTGATGCCCCCGCTCGTCATGCAGGAGCGTCAGGGCGGCATTCTCAACCAGACCAACAATCTGATCGTTAAGGAACAGATGAACCACGGCCGCCGCCTCGGCACGCCATGGGGCATTTCCGAAGCGGCGTTCAACGCCCGCGATCACAACATGAACTACCAGTACACCAACTTCGGCGTGCCGACGCTTGGTCTCAAGCGCGGCCTTGGCCAGAATGCGGTGATCGCGCCCTATGCGTCGATCCTCGCCAGCCAGTACGATCCTGATGGTGCGCTTGAGAACCTCGACAAGCTGCGCAAGCTTGGCGCGCTTGGCCAGTACGGCTTCCATGATGCGGTGGATTTCACACCGACACGTGTGCCTGATGGTAAGGTCTGCGCGGTGGTCTACAACTATTATGCCCACCACCACGGCATGTCGATTGCGGCCGTCGCCAACGTCGCTTTCGATGGCGTGCTGCGCGAACTCTTCCATTCCGATCCGGTGATTGAAGCGGCCGAACTGCTGTTGCAGGAAAAGGCACCGCGCGAAGTGCCCGTCATGAGCGCGAAATACGAGCCGGAAACCCCCGGCAAGGAACAGGCGGACCTGTTGCGTGCGGAAGTGCGCTCCATCGTCGACCCGGCCGCGCGCGACCGCGAAGTGGTGTTCCTTTCGAACGGCCATTATTCGACGATGCTCACCTCGACGGGTGCCGGTTATTCGAAGTGGAACGGTCAGGCGATTTCCCGCTGGAAGGCCGATCCGACCGAAGACCGCTGGGGCACCTTCATCTTCCTGCGCGACACCACCAACGGACAATGGTGGAGTGCGACGGCAGAGCCGCGTGTTATCGAAGGCGAAAAGACCAAGACGATCTTCACCGACGACAAGGCCGAGTTCCACAAGACCACCGGCGATCTGCAGAGCGTGGTCGAATGCATTGTCGCCACCGAGCACGATGCCGAAGGCCGCCGCGTCACGCTGCTCAATGTCGGTTCCGAGGATCGCTATATCGAAGTGACCTCCTATATGGAGCCCGTCATTGCGTCTGAAGATGACGACAACGCCCATCCGCTGTTCTCGCGCATGTTCGTGCAGACCGAGATCGGCCGCCGCGGTGATGTCATCCGCGCCTGGCGCAACCGTCGCAGCCCGAACGAGCCCGGTACCGTCATCGCGCATCTTGCCGCCGACAATGCCGGCCCGTCGCGCCCGACGGAATTCGAGACCGATCGTGCCAAGTTCATCGGCCGCGGCCGCTCGCTGCGCGAAGCGGCGGCTTTCGATGCCGGTGCGACGCTTTCCAGCAACGACGGCTTCACGCTTGATCCGATCCTGTCATTGCGCCGCACCGTACGCGTGCCGGCGGGCAAGAAGGTGAGCGTGATTTTCTGGACGATTGCCGCGCCAAGCCGCGAGGAGGTCGACAAGGCGATCGACCGTTATCGTCATCCGGACGCGTTTGCCCATGAACTCGTGCACGCCTGGACACGCACGCAGGTGCAGATGCGCCATGTGGGCGTCACCTCGCAGCAGGCGGCCGCCTTCCAGCATCTCGGCCGTTATCTGACCTATCCGGACATGCATCTGCGTGCGGATTCGGAAACGCTGAAAACCGGCCTTGCCTCGCAGCGTGCTTTGTGGCCGCTCGCGATTTCAGGCGATTTCCCGATCTTCAGCCTGCGCATCAACGACGATATGGACATGGATATCGCCCGTGAGGCGCTGAGCGCCCATGAATATCTGCGTTCACGCGGCGTGATCTTCGATCTCGTTATCGTCAACGAACGGGCTGCATCCTATGCACAGGACATGCAGCATGCGCTGGATCATATTTCCGAGGCGCAGCGCCGCATCAATCCCGCCGATGGCGGTCGTCCGCACGTCTTCTCCGTGCGCCGCGACCTGATGGACGAAGAGACGTGGAGCGCGCTTCTCGCCGCTTCCCGCGTCGTTCTCCACGTGCGCAACGGCAAGATTGTCGACCAGATCAACCGTGCGGTCTCGCTGTTTGCGGCCCATCGCGGCCCCGATGGCACAAGCGATGCTGCGCAGGCCCGTCTGCCGGTACCGTCCTTCCCGGTTGCGGAACAGGTCGAAGATGCGGGTGATCTCGATTTCTGGAACGGTTTTGGCGGCTTCGCCAGGAACGGCCAGGAATATGTTGTGCGCCTCAATGGCGGGCAGTCCACGCCGCATCCGTGGATCAACGTCATCTCGAACGAGAGTTTCGGCTTCCACATTTCGGCCGAAGGCGCCGGTTTCAGCTGGAGCCGCAATTCGCGCGACTATCAGCTGACGCCCTGGAGCAACGATCCGGTCGTCAACCGGCCGGGTGAGGCCTTCTATGTCGCCGATGTGGAGACAGGAAAGCTCTATACGCCCTGCGCCGCGCTGTCGCGCGATCCCGAAGCCATGTTCGAAACCCGCCATGGTCTGGGTTACTCCGTGCTGACAGGCGTGGCAGATACACTTGAAGTCGAAGTGACGCAGACCGTCGATCGCGAAAAACCGGTCAAGTTCTCGCAGGTCATCGTTCGCAACAAGGGTTCGAAAAGCCGCCGCCTGAAGGTCTACGTCTATGTAGAATGGGTGCTGGGCAACAACGCCCAGAAATCCGCGCCGTTCATTCTGAGCAGGCACGATGCCGGCAGTAATGCGATCTTCGCGTCGAACCCCTACAGCATCGACTATAGCGCCCGCACGGCGTTCCTGACGCTTGACAGCGAGGCGAGCGGCTTCACCACCAGCCGCCGGGAATTCATCGGTCGCTTCGGTTCGGCACAGGCCCCGCAGGGTATCGTATCCGGTGCCGCACTCAGCGGCAGCACCGAGGTCGACGGTGATCCCTGCGCTGCGCTGATGCAGGAAATCCATCTGAAGCCCGGCGAAGAACGGCATATGACCTTCATTCTCGGCGATGCCGACAATGCGGAAGAAGCCGAAACGCTGGTGAAGGACGTTCGAAAAGCGGACTTCCAGACGGTGCTGGACGAGAGCAAGGCATTCTGGACCGGCTTTACCGGCCAATTGCAGGTTTCCACGCCCGATGCCGGCTTTAACCACATGGTCAATAACTGGCTGCCCTATCAGGCGCTGGCGTGCCGTATTCTGGCGCGCACGGCCTTTTACCAGTCGAGCGGCGCCTTCGGCTTCCGCGACCAGCTTCAGGATACGCTGGCCTTCCTGCTCTATCAGCCGGATCTCGCCCGCAAGCAGATCCTGCGCGCAGCCGGTCGCCAGTTCCCCGAAGGCGATGTGCAGCACTGGTGGTTGCCTCTGACGGGCGCCGGTGTTCGCACGACCATCTCGGATGACGTGGTCTGGCTCGCATATGCGATCAACCAATATGTCTCGGCCACGGGTGATGTCGCGATCCTCGATGAAAGCATCCCCTTCCTGAAGGGGGCGGCATTGATGCCCGGCCAGCATGATGCTTTCTTCCAGCCGGAGATCAGCGACAGATCCGCCACGCTTTACGAACATGCGGCGCTGGCGCTTGATCTCGCCATTCATCGCACCGGCGAAAATGGCCTGCCGCTGATCCTCGGCGGCGACTGGAACGACGGCATGAACCGCGTCGGCGTCGGCGGCAAGGGCACCAGCGTCTGGCTCGGCTGGTTCCTTTCCGGGGCGTTGCGCGATTTCATCGAGATTGCGGAAAAGCGTGGCGATACCGACCGCGTCGGCAAATGGGCGGCGCACCGGGAAAGGCTGCGCAATGCGCTGGAAACGGCCGGTTGGGATGGCAGCTATTACCGGCGCGGTTATTTCGATGACGGCACGCCGCTGGGTTCGGCCGAAAGCGAGGAATGCCGGATCGATTCTCTTGGCCAGAGCTGGAGCGTTCTCTCCGGCGAAGGCGAAGAGGGCAGGTCGCGGCAGGCCATGGATGCCGTCATGGAGCATCTGGTCGATGAGCAGACCGGCATTATCAGGCTGTTTACGCCGCCCTTCTCGCGTGCGCCGCATGATCCGGGCTACATCAAGGGATATCCGCCGGGTGTGCGTGAAAACGGCGGGCAATATACCCATGCCGCAACCTGGGTGGTTCTTGCCCTCGCCAAGCAGGGTAGGGCGCAGGAGGCATGGAACTGCTTCAAGCTGCTCAACCCGGTCAATCATGCGCTCGATGCGGCATCGTCAGAAACCTATCGGGTCGAACCCTATGTGGTGACCGCGGATGTTTACGGTGAAGGTGCTTATGCGGGCCGTGGCGGCTGGAGCTGGTATACGGGTTCGGCCGGCTGGCTCTACCGTGCCGCTGTCGAGGGCATTCTCGGCATCACACGCACCGACGGCAAGCTGCATATTTCGCCGTCGCTGCCAGAGGACTGGAGCGGTTTCTCGGTCAAGATCACGCTCGACGGGAAGGCAAAGGACATCGTCGTCAGCCGTAAGGCTGGTGCGGCGGAAGTCTCCGTATCCGTCGATGGCAAGGCTTTGTCGGCAGGCGACAGGGTGATCCCCCTCGACTGAGACGATCAGGTCTCTGTTCGCTTTTAAATTCAGGCTCCTGTGGTGACGCAGGGGCCTGAATTTTTTTGTGGGCTAGCTTGGTTTGCGACTTTGCATATCGGCCGGATCATGGCCTGGAAGCCCGGTTTCCTTCGCAGACATCGGCCGAAAGGTCCTGCGGCACCAAGATAGGTCGTGCAGGCGAAGGCCTTCACGGCGCAGTGCCTGGTTGTCCGGTCCGACCCGTCGTCAATCTTTTCAGGCAGCAGTTGTGAGTGATCAATTACTAAAAACAGGCAACGGTAGGAATCCGTCGTGTATGGTCGGTTTCAGGAATAGCACGCAGGAATCTTGATTGGTCTCCGCGTGTTGCGCGATATTCCCAGTCGATCGGAAAGGGAGTTACCTTGCAATTCAACACCTCTTTCACAGAACCTGCACTGTTGGTGTTGCTCGCCACTCTTTCCCTGGCGTTGTCGTGTTGGTTGGCGCGCTACCCGCGGAAGACGAGCGTCGGAGTAACGCTTGGCGTGGTGCTCGGAGTTTTCCTGACTAATCTCGCAGTAGGTATCGTTGCCTTTCTGGGAAATGTCCTCCCATTCGGGCAGATCGATTTTTGGCTGGCCAGTTCCTTGACCGGAATTCTCCGATAGGAGACCTGTGATCTGGCACTGCCGTCGGGAAGCGGGCAAAGAAAAAGGGCGGACAAGCATGCTGTCCGCCCTGTTCTCATTCTGTCAGCCAAACACTCAGGAAGCTATGGCCTTTGGCCGGGGCTGCTGGCCTTCATCTTCCGTCAGCAGGCCGCTGGTGCGCAGCAGCGAGGTGAAGCGTCCGCCGCGCTGGCTCAGCTCATCGAAAGTGCCCTTTTCGATGATCCTGCCCTGATCGAGGAAGAGAACGAGATCGGCATCGCGGACCGTGGAAAGGCGGTGGGCGATGATGAAGGTCGTACGGTTCTTTCTCAGCGCGTCGACAGCGGCCTTCACGCGGGCTTCCGTTTCCACGTCCAGCGCACTGGTCGCTTCGTCCAGAACCAGAATGGGAGCGTTCTTCAGGATGGCGCGCGCAATGGCGATGCGCTGGCGCTCGCCGCCGGACAGGCGGTTGCCGCGTTCACCGACCTGGGTCAGATAGCCATTGATGCGGCTGTCGATGAAATCCGTTGCCGCCGCTGCCGCCGCTGCTTCCATCACTTCCGCATCGGTTGCCGATTCACGGCCGAGGCGGATGTTTTCGCGGATAGAGCGGTTCAGCAGCCCGGCGTCCTGAAATACTGTGGCGATGGAATTGCGGAGCGAATTTTTCGTCACCGTCGAAATATCGGTGCCATCGATCAGGATCTGGCCGGAATCGGGATCGTAGACGCGCTGCAGCAGATTGATGAGCGTGGTCTTGCCGGCGCCCGTCGGTCCGACGATCGCAATGGTCTCACCGGCCTTGGCCGTGAACGAAACGTCGTGAACGCCCTGCTTGGTATTGGCGAAACCGAAATTGATGTGACGGAATTCCACGGTGCCGGAGACATTCGACAATTCGCGGGCATCGCCCGGCTCTTCCCGTTCCTTGACGGAATCTTCCAGAACAAAGAAATCCTCGAGCTTGGCGCGGGCTTCGAAAATCTGCGTCACGAATTGCCGCATCTGATCCAGACGGCCAATCAGGAGATTGGCGAAACCGATGAAGGCGATGACGTCACCGACGCGCAATTCGCCGTTCTTGACCAGAACGGTACCGATGACGAGGATGATCATCATCGAAACGGTGGAGGCCGTGCGGTTCAGAGCACTCGCAAAGGCCCACCAGTCCAGCACCGGATATTGTGCGCTCAAGAGCTTTTCAGTGAAGGATTTCAGCGCCTTCGTTTCAGCCTCGATGCGGTTGTAGCTGTGCAGCACCGACACGTTGCTGATGGAATCGCTGACATGGGCAAAAACGCTGTGATAGTGCTCTTCAACCGAAGCCTGGCCGTCCTTGGTGCGGCCCATGACCCACTTGCCGATGAACCAGTAGACGATGCCGAGGCCAATCAGAACGAAGCTGAGGCGCATGTCCATGGACATGGCGGTCGGCACAAGCAGCACCAGCGCGACGAAAGTGGCCAGATGCGTGCGCATGAATTCGAGCCAGAGGCCAAACAGCGTTTCGCTGGCGCGCAGCAGCGTGTGGAGGGCGTTCGACGTGCCGCGCTGATGGTGCCAGGAGAGCGGCATCGAGATGATGCGCCCAAAGGCTTCCGTCAGCAGCGAAGCGCGCCGGCCATGGGCCAGCCGGTCGGCCTCGCGGGCGACCGCGACATAAGCGACGGTGTTGAAGACGCCAAAACCCGCCCACAGAATGAGAATGGGCGTGACATTGGAGCCAGAAGAGATGGCGTCAATGATCCGGCCGAACAGTACGGGTTCGGCGATGGTGATCGCTGCAAGAATGACGTTGGCAATGACGACCACCGTCACACGCCATTTATGAACGGTCAGATAGCGCAGAGCGCGTGTATAAACCTGAAACAAGGTCAAATTTTCAATCCAGTCCGTGCGTCTTTTCAAGCGGTTTATTGTTCGGCCTCAACGCCATGCTACTTTAGCAAGGTTGCATGAGACGGCGAATTTTGTGTAATTATCGCTCTTTCTGTCTGAATGGCGGCTTAACAGATTGACCGCGCGTGCGAACCGAAAAAACCGAACCCGATGTTTCCCGGGGCCTGCCGTCACAAGATTTAGCATCTTCGTTTCAGGGATTGATAACGACGATATGTTCAATCTCAACCGACCGGCGCCCGAGTAACATGACGTCATCGCGGGACCATGTCCTCCGTGTCATTCCCTTCAAGCCAAGCTCCGGACCCCGTGTCTTTATGCATGATATTCTTCACTTCATCTCAGCGTGTTACCAGGCGGGAAGCGCCGACCGCGTTCGCTCCGAATTTGCAACGCTCATTCGCGAATACGGTTTCGAATATTTTCTCGTCAGCAGGCGGATGACCGGGGAGATCGCCTCCAGTGGACACATTCTCGCGCAACATCTGCCCGAAGGCTGGCTGGAGGTCTACAGGGCCAAGAAATACAATCTCGTCGATCCCGTCCGCAAGGTGATCGGCATGGTGCACAAGCCGTTTCAATGGAAGGAAGCGCTTGAGGGCCTGCCGCGTGCGATGCATCGCAAAAGGGCGAGCGTCTTTTTCCACGATGCCGGACGTTACGGTCTGCAGGGCGGCTATGCCTTTCCCGTGCACGGTCGTGCGGGATTCATCGGTGCGGTCTTCATTGGCGGTCAGGATCGGCAATTGCCCTCCTTGCAGGTGGAGCTGCTTGATGCTGCCACGCGTGCCGTGTTCTGGCGCCTGCTCGATCTTTCCGGGCAGGCTCATGGCTTCAGCAATGCCCCCGACGTTTCCGCTCTCGAGCTTACGAGGCGCGAAATGGAGGTGCTGACGCTGATGGCAGACGGCATGACCTCGACGGAAATCGGACGTCAGCTATCGATCTCCAACCACACGGTCGACTGGTATATCAACGGAATCCAGCGCCGTTTCAGCGCCAAGAACCGACAGCACACCGTAGCGCTTGCTTTTCGTCATGGATTGCTGAGCTAGCGCAAACAGGACAGTTCTCGCCGGAATTGCCCTTTCCAAGACCGGGTTTTGCTGCTTAATTCCGCAGTGCAGCAGAAGTTTTGTTTTGGCGTGTGGGGAGACCGTCTTGAAGATATCGAAAATACTTGTTGCCAACCGATCCGAAATTGCGATCCGCGTTTTCCGGGCAGCGAATGAGCTTGGGATTAAAACCGTTGCGATTTGGGCGGAAGAGGACAAGCTGTCTTTGCACCGCTTCAAGGCGGACGAATCCTATCAGGTTGGCCGAGGGCCGCATCTCGCCAACAAGGACATGGGGCCGATCGAGAGCTATCTTTCGATCGAGGAGGTTATCCGCGTGGCCAAGCTCTCGGGAGCAGACGCGATCCATCCCGGTTACGGTCTCCTGTCTGAAAGCCCCGAATTCGTGGAGGCCTGCAACAAGGCCGGCATCACCTTCATCGGACCGACGGCGGATACGATGCGCCAGCTCGGCAACAAGGTCGCCGCCCGCAATCTGGCGATCTCGGTTGATGTCCCCGTTGTTCCCGCCACCAATCCGCTGCCTGATGATATAGCGGAAGTGGAACGCATGGCCGAAGAAATCGGCTATCCCGTGATGCTCAAGGCCTCCTGGGGCGGCGGCGGTCGCGGCATGCGCGCCATCCGCAAGAAGGAGGACCTCGCCCGCGAGGTGACGGAGGCCAAGCGCGAGGCGAAAGCCGCCTTCGGCAAGGATGAAGTTTATCTCGAAAAGCTGGTCGAGCGTGCGCGTCACGTCGAAAGCCAGATTCTCGGCGATACGCATGGCAATGTCGTGCATCTGTTCGAGCGTGATTGTTCGATCCAGCGGCGCAATCAAAAAGTCGTCGAGCGTGCGCCTGCACCCTATCTGTCCGAAACGCAGCGCCAGGAACTGGCCGCCTACTCCCTGAGGATCGCCGCCGCGACCAATTATATCGGCGCCGGCACGGTCGAATATCTGATGGATGCCGATACCGGCAAATTTTACTTCATCGAGGTCAATCCGCGTATTCAGGTGGAGCATACCGTCACCGAAGTCGTGACTGGTATCGATATCGTCAAGGCGCAGATTCATATTCTCGAAGGTGCCGCCATCGGCACGGCGGAATCCGGCGTTCCGCGCCAGGAGGACATCCGTCTCAATGGCCATGCGCTGCAGTGCCGCATCACGACCGAAGACCCGGAACATAATTTCATTCCGGACTATGGCCGTATCACCGCCTACCGTTCCGCTTCGGGCTTCGGTATCCGTCTGGATGGCGGCACCTCCTATACCGGCGCCGTCATCACCCGCTATTACGATCCACTGCTTGTGAAGGTGACGGCCTGGGCGCCGCGACCGGATGAGGCGATCAACCGCATGGACCGCGCGCTGCGCGAATTCCGTATCCGCGGCGTTGCCACCAACCTCACCTTCCTCGAAGCCATCATCGGTCACGACAGCTTCCGTAACAATACCTATACGACGCGCTTCATTGATTCGACGCCAGAGCTCTTCGCACAGGTCAAGCGTCAGGACCGCGCCACCAAGCTTCTGACCTATCTCGCCGACGTAACCGTCAACGGCCACCCGGAAACCAAGGGTCGCGCCAGGCCGTCCGAAAAGGCGGCGAAGCCCATCGTGCCTTACATCGATGCGCCGACACCTGACGGCACAAAGCAGCTGCTGGACAAGCTTGGCCCGAAGGGCTTTGCGGACTGGATGCGTAATGAAAAGCGCGTGCTGGTCACCGATACGACCATGCGCGATGGACACCAGTCGCTTCTGGCTACCCGCGTTCGCACCCATGACATCGCCCATGTCGCGAGTGTTTACGCCAAGGCGCTGCCGCAACTTCTGTCGCTGGAATGCTGGGGTGGTGCGACGTTCGACGTTCCATGCGCTTCCTGACCGAAGACCCGTGGGAGCGCCTGGCGCTTATCCGCGAAGGCGCGCCGAACCTGCTGCTGCAGATGCTGCTGCGCGGTGCAAACGGCGTCGGATACAAGAATTATCCTGATAATGTCGTGAAATACTTCGTCCGCCAGGCCTCAAAGGGCGGGGTTGATCTTTTCCGCGTCTTCGACTGCCTGAACTGGGTGGAGAATATGCGCGTTTCGATGGATGCGATTGCCGAGGAGAACAAGCTCTGCGAAGCGACCATCTGCTACACCGGCGATCTGTTGAATTCGGCGCGTCCGAAATATGATCTCAAATATTATACCGGCCTTGCCGCCGAGCTTGAAAAGGCAGGCGCTCATATCATCGCCGTCAAGGACATGGCGGGCCTGTTGAAACCGGCTGCCGCCAAGGTTCTGTTCAAGGCGCTGCGCGAGGCGACCGGTCTGCCGATCCATTTCCACACCCATGATACCTCGGGCATTTCCGCCGCCACCGTTCTTGCGGCCGTGGATGCTGGCGTTGACGCCGTCGATGCCGCGATGGATGCCTTCTCCGGCAACACCTCGCAGCCATGCCTTGGTTCGATCGTTGAGGCGCTGGCAGGGTCGGAACGCGATACGGGTCTTGATACGGAATGGATCCGCCGCATTTCCTTCTACTGGGAAGCTGTTCGCAACCAGTATGCGGCTTTCGAAAGCGATCTCAAGGGACCGGCTTCGGAAGTCTATCTGCACGAAATGCCGGGCGGCCAGTTCACCAACCTCAAGGAACAGGCGCGGTCGCTGGGTCTGGAGAGCCGCTGGCACGAGGTGGCGCAGGCCTATGCCGATGCCAACCGCATGTTCGGCGATATCGTCAAGGTAACCCCGTCCTCCAAGGTCGTCGGTGACATGGCGCTGATGATGGTCAGCCAGGATCTGACGGTCGCCGATGTCGAAAACCCCGATCGTGAAGTGTCTTTCCCGGAATCGGTGGTTTCGATGCTGAAAGGCGATCTCGGACAGTCGCCAGGCGGCTGGCCGGCAGCCCTGCAGAAAAAGGCGCTGAAGGGCGAAGCGCCCTATACCGTTCGTCCGGGTTCGCTTTTGGCAGATGCCGATCTCGACGCGGAGCGGAAGGTGATCGAGACCAAGCTGGAGCGCAAGGTCGACGACTTCGAGTTCGCGTCCTATCTCATGTATCCGAAGGTGTTCACCGATTTCGCGCTCACCGCCGAGACATACGGCCCCGTTTCCGTGCTGCCCACCCATGCCTATTTCTACGGCATGGAGGATGGCGAGGAGCTGTTTGCCGATATCGAGCGCGGCAAGACGCTTGTCATCGTCAATCAGGCCTCGTCCGGCATTGATGACAAGGGCATGGTGACGGTGTTCTTCGAGATCAACGGCCAGCCGCGCCGCATCAAGGTGCCGGATCGTGCCCATGGTGCTTCCGGCTCCGCCGTGCGCCGCAAGGCCGAACCGGGCAATGCTGTCCATATTGGTGCACCGATGCCCGGCGTTATCAGCCGCGTCTTCGTCAATCAGGGTCAGGAGGTCAAGGCCGGTGACGTGCTGCTCTCCATCGAAGCCATGAAGATGGAAACCGCGCTTCACGCCGAACGCGACGGCAAGATCGCGGAAGTTCTGGTGCGCCCCGGCGACCAGATCGATGCGAAGGATCTGCTGATCGCTTACGCCGAATAAAAGCCGTTCGAATCTCTCATTACACAGTCAGACGCCCGTCTTTTTCGGCGGGCGTTTTTTATTGCGCTTCGGTGGAAACTCGAATATGCATGTTCGTGCACGTTTGTTCCTGTTTATGCATGAGTCTCCATGAGTGATCATTTCGTCAGCGAGCGGCAGGCGCTTATCCTCGCGCAGCTACGGCAAAGCGGCCGTGTGCTGGCGCAGGATCTTGCGCAGAACTTCGGCGTTTCCGAAGATACGGTGCGTCGTGACCTGCGTGAGATGGCGGCCCGCGGGGAATGCCTGCGCGTTTATGGCGGGGCGCTGCTTTCCGACAGCAAGACGGTGCCACTGAAGACGCGCATTGCCGAGGATGCGGACCGCAAGGCCATGCTGGCGCGTGCCGCTGTCCCGCTGCTTGAACCCGGCATGGTCGTCTTCATCGATGCCGGCTCCACCAATCTCGCCATCGCACGCGCGATCCCTGCCGGTCTCAACCTGACAGTGGTGACGAATACGCCAGCCATTGCCGCCGAACTGACGGGGCGGGCCAATATCGATCTGGTGCTGATCGGCGGAAAAGTCGATCCGGCTGTAGGTGCGGCTATCGACGCCATGGCGCTTCGGCAGCTCGAACTGATGCGGCCCGATCTTTGCATTCTCGGTGTGTGCGGCGTTGCGGCCGAGACGGGTCTGTCGGCGGATGTTTTTGAAGATGCGGTGTTCAAGCGGCTTGCCTGCAGCGCCAGCCAGCGGATCGTCGCAGCGATTACCACGGAAAAGCTCGGCCATAAGGCTGCTTTCCATGTGCATGATTTTTCTCCACCTCTTTCCCTCGTGCTGGAGCAGGATGCCGACCGCGTATTCGTCGAGGCGCTGTCGGCAAAGGGCGTACAGATTCATTGCGGCGATGAAGACGCCGCCCGATTTTCCCACGGTCAAGTCTGAAGGATATTGCCGATGAATGGCCCCACGACATTTTCGCCGACAGGCATGCGTTCGTCCTATCTGACACGGCACAGGCTGGGCGTTTCCCTGTTGTTCCTGATGAATGGTTTCATGATGGGGTCATGGGCGCCCAAGATTCCGGAATTTGCGGCGCGTCTTTCCCTCAGTGAAAGTGTGCTTGGCCTCATCATTCTGGTTTTCGGCATTGGCTCGCTGGTTCTCATGCCGATTGCCGGTTCGCAGATCGCCCGTTTCGGCTCGCGCACGGTGAGCCCTGTCACCGCCGCGATCTTTCTGCCGACGCTGCTTTTCATTTCCTGGGCCGGCACGGTGTGGGCGGGGGTGATCGCGGTATTTCTGTTCGGCGGGCTGACGGGGGCAATGGATGTCGCCATGAACGCCAATGCCGTGGCGGTGGAACGGGATATGCGCCGCGCCATCATGTCGTCGTGCCATGCCTTCTGGAGCCTCGGCGGTCTGATCGGCGCTGGTCTTGGCGGTTATCTCATTACGGCGATCGGTGTGCAGGGGCATGCCGTTGCGCTGACGGTCATTGCGCTGGTGTTGCTGGTCATTGCATGGCCGCGGGTTCTCGCGGATCGCCCGCATCCTGAGGAGGAACGCCCGAAAGGCGGCCTGCCGCTGACGCCGCTGCCCTGGATCATCGGCCTGATGGCGTTATTCTCGATGATTCCGGAGGGTGCCATCCTCGATTGGGGTGCCCTTTATCTGCGCAACGAACTGGGCGCTTCCGTCTCGCAGTCCGGTTTCGCTTTCGCGGCATTTTCCATGACCATGGCGATCATGCGGTTTGCCGGCGATCTGGTGCGTGACAGGTTCGGGGCGGTCCGAACCCTGCGTTTCTGCTCGGTCATGTCGATCACCGGTCTTCTGATTGCCGGCCTTGCGGGAAATTCCACTTTCGTGATTATCGGTTTCGCCATTGCCGGTATCGGTATTTCCAACATGGTGCCGATCGCCTTTTCGGCGGCGGGCAATATGCCGGGACTGGCGCCTGGCATCGGCCTTTCGGTCGTCACCACCATGGGTTATTCCGGCATTCTGGTAGCGCCCTCGGCGATCGGCTTCATCGCCGAACATACCGGTCTTGCCAGCGTGTTTCTCGCTCTGCCGCTGCTGCATGTGGTCGTTCTGCTACTTTCACGGCTCGCCCGGCATGCTGATGGTGCGGGCAAGGAATAGGCGTCTCGAATTTTGCCATGATTGCGGGAAAGTAGAAGCTCCAGCGCGTTGGGTGTTGACAAGGAGGCCCCCTTGTTTCACCTCAATTGCCAGACCTTGCCGCAAGCTCCAGAGACCGCCATGACGTCACATGCCGATTACGATCCGAAGCCCCGCCGCGCATCCGTCGCCGTAGACGTGGGCGGTGTCATCGTCGGTGGCGGTGCGCCCGTCGTCGTGCAGTCGATGACCAATACCGATACGGCTGACATCGACGCCACCGTGCAGCAGGTGGCGGCGCTTTTCCAGGCCGGTTCGGAAATGGTGCGCATCACCGTCGACCGCGATGAGAGCGCTGCCGCCGTGCCGAAAATCCGCGAGCGGCTGCTGCGTCTCGGCATGGATGTGCCGCTGATCGGCGATTTCCATTATATCGGTCACAAGCTTCTCGCCGATCACCCTGCCTGTGCCGAGGCGCTGGCGAAATACCGCATCAATCCCGGCAATGTCGGCTTCAAGGACAAGAAGGACAAGCAGTTCGGCGAGATCGTCGAAATGGCGATCCGATACGACAAGCCGGTGCGAATCGGCGTCAACTGGGGGTCGCTCGATCAGGAATTGCTGACGACCCTGATGGACAAGAACAAGGAGCAGGGCTTCCCTCTCTCCGCTCGTCAGGTCACGCGCGAGGCGATCGTGCAGTCGGCGTTGATTTCCGCCGAGCTTGCCGAAGAGATCGGCCTGCCACGAAACCGCATCATCCTGTCGGCCAAGGTCAGCCAGGTGCAGGACCTCATCGCCGTTTATTCGATGCTGTCGGAACGCTCCGACCACGCCCTGCATCTCGGTCTCACCGAAGCGGGCATGGGCTCGAAGGGCATCGTCGCTTCATCCGCCGCCATGGGTTACGTGTTGCAGCATGGTATTGGCGATACGATCCGCGTTTCGTTGACGCCGGAGCCGAATGGCGACCGCACCCGCGAGGTACAGGTGGCGCAGGAATTGCTGCAGGTCATGGGTTTCCGTCAGTTCATTCCGGTCGTTGCGGCATGTCCCGGTTGCGGGCGCACCACGTCCACCGTCTTCCAGGAACTTGCCCAGAATATCCAGAACGATATTCGCAAGAACATGCCGATCTGGCGTGAGAAATATCCTGGTGTCGAGGCGCTCAATGTCGCCGTCATGGGTTGCATCGTTAATGGCCCCGGTGAAAGCAAACATGCCGATATCGGCATTTCCCTGCCCGGAACCGGCGAAAGCCCCGCGGCGCCCGTCTTCATCGACGGAGAGAAGGCGCTGACCCTTCGTGGCCCCAATATCGCCGCCGATTTTGAAGCGCTTGTGATCGATTACATCGAAAAGCGTTTTGGCCGGAAAGATGCGGCGGAGTAAAGAGTACCGTGAAAAGGCCGGAATTCCACTGTCATACCTCCTGAACCTCTCGGAGCATCAAAACACATGATCAAAAAAATCGCGATCGTCGCCCTTTGCGGGACCTATCTTTCCGCCTGCACCACCACCGATCCCTATACGGGTGAGCAGAAGATGTCGAACACCGCCGGCGGTGCCGGCATCGGCGCCGTGGTCGGTGCTCTGGGTGGTCTGGCTGTCGGCGGTTCGCCGACCGGTCGCCGCAATGCCGCGCTTATCGGCGCGGGCATCGGCGCGCTCGCCGGCGGCGCTATCGGCAATTACATGGATGGTCAGGAAGCCGAGCTTCGCGCCCAGCTTCAGGGAACGGGTGTTTCGGTTACTCGCCGCGGCGACAGCATCGTTCTCAACATGCCGTCGAACATCACCTTCGCGACGGACCAGGATCAGGTCATTCCGCCATTCTACCCGACGCTCGATTCTGTCGCCATTGTGCTGAACAAGTTCAACCGCACGCTCATCGACATCAACGGCCACACCGATTCCACCGGCAGCCTGCAGCATAACCAGGCGCTTTCCGAGCGTCGCGCCGCATCGGTTGCGAATTATATCGGCGCGCGCGGCGTCGACCAGCGCCGTATTTCGACGCTCGGCTTCGGCCCGTCGCAGCCGATCGCCTCGAATGCAACGTCTGACGGTCGCGCCCAGAACCGTCGCGTCGAAGTGCTGATTTCGCCGCTCAAGGGCTGATTGGATGATGGGAAGCTGAGAGGAGAACCGGCTCAGCTTTTCCGTTCAGCGATGAATCTTGCGGCCGCGATGAGAATCGCGGCCTTTTCGCCATAGGGAGCCAGCAGTTCCGCAGCTTCCGCCACCTGCTCCTGCAGCTTGCGGCGCGCCCAGTCTTCGCCGCGCAATGCCACGAGCGTTCCCTTGCCGCGCGCGGCATCCTTGCCGGTCGCCTTGCCCATGGTGGCGGCGTCGGCCGTCAAATCCAGAAGATCGTCGGCAAGCTGGAAGGCGAGGCCGATCTTTTCGCCGAAGTGACGCAACCTTTGCCTTTCGGAAACATCGCTTCCGGCGATGATTGCGCCCGCTTCGCAGGCAAAACGCAGCAGTGCGCCAGTTTTCATAGCTTGCAATGTAATGACGCCGGCCTCATCCGGCGCTGTCTTTTCAGCAGCGAGATCGAGGGCCTGGCCGCCGGCCATGCCGCCGATGCCCGCTGCGCGGGCAAGCGAAAGCACGAGCGCGGCCTTGCGTTCGGCCGCGAGCGGATTTTCGTCCGAGGCGATGATATCAAAGGCAAGCGTCAGCAGGCTGTCGCCGGCGAGAATAGCGGTCGCCTCATCGAATTTGCGATGCACCGTCGGCTGGCCGCGGCGCAGGTCGTCGTCGTCCATGGCCGGCAGATCGTCATGAACAAGCGAATAACAATGGAGGCATTCCAGCGCGGCGCCAACATAATGGGCAGCTTCGGCATTTCCGCCCGCAAGGGCGGCACTTTCGATGACGAGGAAGGGTCGCAGGCGTTTGCCGCCGTTCAGCACGCCATGGCGCATGGCGTCGAGCAGGTTTTGCGGGCGCGTGATCTCGTCTGCGCGTGCTTCGCCGGAAAGCAGGCGGCCAAGCAGGGCTTCGGTTTTAGCCGCGTTTTCGCGCAGCTTCGTTTCGAAATTTGTCATCGCAGCGTCCATGCCGCGCTCTTTGGCATGCCGCGCGAATGCAGGCAAACCTTTTCGTGATTCCAGAGGCGCAACTATTTGACCGGACTCGCCTTGAAGGCGGCAATGGACTATGAAAGGCTTCAACTGGTGCGGGGCTTTGACGAATATTGAGCAGTACGCCTGAAAGCGACGCAGATTACGCCGTGCTGGCGGAAGACCGGAGCAGTCCGAAGGTGGATTTTCGCACGTTGGCAAAGCGCATCATCATGACCTTGCTGGCTTTGCTGATCCTGCCCTATCTGCTGATCCCGGTCTATGCACTGCCGTTTTTCCGGCCGGTCTCGACGCTGATGCTCGCCGATCTGGTGACCTTTCAGGGTTATGACAGGCGCTGGGTGCCGCTCGAGGATATTTCCCCGCGCCTTGTTCAATCGGTGATGATGTCCGAGGACGGGCAATTCTGTTTCCATGGCGGCGTGGACTGGAACCAGATGCAGTCCGTGGTCAGCAATGCGCTCGACGGGGCCTCCACCCGTGGCGCGAGCACCATTCCGATGCAGACGGCCAAGAACCTGTTCCTCTGGAACGGCCGCTCTTTCCTGCGCAAGGGGCTGGAATTGCCGCTGGCGATCGCCGCCGATTTCGTCTGGTCCAAAAAACGGATGATGGAGATTTATCTCAACGTTGCCGAATGGGGACCTGGCATCTACGGCATTGAGGCCGCAGCACAGCACCATTTCAAGGTGCCGGCCGCAAAGCTCAGTTCCCGCCAGGCGGCGCTGCTGGCTGTTTCACTACCTAATCCCATCGACCGCGTCGCCAGCAAGCCGGGACGCGGATTGCAACGGCTTGCCGGCCTTATCGAGCGTCGCGCTCGCGCCTCCGGCGGCTATGTCGGCTGCGTGCTGGACTGACCCTAGCGCGCTGGTTCAGCCTTTCTTGAAAATATAGTCGGTTTCCTGACGCAGCGTTTCGCCCGGCCGCAGGATTGCATGCGGAAAATCCGGGTGATTGACGGCGTCTGGCCAAATCTGCGTTTCCAGGCAGAAACCCGCAAAGGGGCCGTAGTGACGGCCATCGAGGCCGGGAACCGGGACGTCCAGTTTAAAGGCCGAATAAAGCTGTACACCGGGTTCGGTGGTGTGAACCTCAAGAGCGATATCGGAGGCTGGCGAATAGGCGCGGGCGACCTTGCGCTTGGCGCGACGTTCGGGCGAAAGGCAGAAATTATGGTCGTAGAGGACCTGCTCGCCATTCTCCTTGCGCCGCATCGGTGTTGTCTGGCGAAGGTCGAACACGGTTCCTTCGACGGAGCGGATTTCGCCCGTCGGTATCTGCTTGTCGTTGGTGGGCAGGTAGAAGTCAGCAGCGATGCTGATCTCATGCCCAAGTGCGGTATCTGCCCCATCGAGATTGAAATAGGAATGCTGGCAGACATTGGCGATGGTCGGCCTGTCGGTCACCGTTTCATAGACCACCGAAAGCACACCGCCGTCGAGGATCGTATAGGTGGCCGTGACCGTGCAATTGCCGGGATAACCGGCGCGGCCATCGGGATCGATGATCTGCAGAACCGCATGGCTCTCGCCATGTTCCATCAGCATCCAGTTGCGTTTGCCCATGCCGTCGCTGCCGCCATGCAGGTGGGTTACGCCCTTTTCGTTCAGTTCCAGCTGGTATTCGTGCCCGTCGATCGAGAACCGGCCGTCACCGATACGGTTGGCGTTGCGGCCGGGGGTGGCGCCGAAATAGGAGGAATATTTGTAATCCTCGAACTTGTCGAAGCCGAGCACGAGCGGCGGCTGGTGGCCCTCAAGACGCAGATCCTGAATGACGGCACCCCAGGTGATGACCTTGGCCGTCAGCCCGCCTTTCGAGATGGTGACGCGTTCGACTTTTTCGCCGGTCGCCGTGAAACCGAAATTCTCCCGTGCCGCCTCGTCGCCCATAACATCATTCTCCCGGTTGCCATGAATTGCCGGCGGACGTTGCGTCATTTTCCGGCAATTCGCAATCCCGCAATTCAAAGCATGTCTCCCAAAAGTGTCCTGCGGTTTTGGGACAAAGACATGCTTAAAACAAAGAAGAAAGCGCGTCGCATGCGTTTGACCAAACGCGACGCGCTTTAAGCGGCCAGTTGCCCGATGGCTTCTAGATCATAGGGCGTCGTCTGGTATATCTCGTTGATCCAGTTGCCGAAAAACAGATGGGCATGGCTGCGCCAGCGGTTGAGCGGGGCAAGTTCCGGGTCGTTGTGCGGAAAATAATCATGCGGCAGCTTGATGGGCACGCCGGCATTCGCGTCCCGGAAATACTCGTCCGAAAGCGACGTCGAATCATATTCGACATGGTTGAACATATAGAGCCGGTTGCCCTCCTTCTCATGCACCAGACAAACGCCCATTTCCTCTGACTCCATCAGGATTTCGAGTCTCGGATGTTTTTCGATATCGGCGCGGCGTACTTCAGTCCAGCGCGAGACAGGAACCTGGAAATCATCCGAAAAGCCGTTCAGGTAGATCGACGAGGGGCAAAGATTGCGGTGACGATAGACCCCGAAAGCCTTTTCCTTCAGTTCGTGCTTCGGCACGCCATGGAAATGATAGATGGCGGCCATCGCCCCCCAGCAGACATTCAGCGTCGAATGGACATTGGTCTGCGTCCATTCGAAAATCTTCTGCATTTCGTTCCAGTAGGTCACGTCTTCATAGGCCAGCGTCTCCACGGGGGCACCGGTAATGATGAAACCGTCAAACTTGCGGTGGCGCACTTCCTCCCACGTCTCGTAGAAGGACAGGAGATGCTCTTCCGGCGTGTTCTTGGCGCGATGGCCGCCGATCCGCACCAGCGACAGTTCTACCTGCAGCGGCGAAGCGCCGACGAGGCGTGCCATCTGGATTTCCGTCTTGATCTTGTTCGGCATGAGGTTGAGAAGCCCGATCTGGAGCGGGCGGATATCCTGCCGGATAGCAGCCGTTTCGGTCATGACCCGCACGCCCTCGTGAACGAGGGTCTCAAAAGCGGGAAGCGTATCGGGAATCTTGATCGGCATGTCGAACTCTCTTTTCCGGATCACGTAAAGAACGTTGCGAAAACAAAAAAACCGGCAGCGAAATCGCGACCGGTCCCAGGAAATTGCCTTTTTCCTCGACCCTTTAGCGACTTCTTTAAAGTGGCTGCAAGCCGGTCGGCAAATCACCACTGAGGCGTTTCATAATCCCGAAGCCGGCGAAAATCAATATAGGCTGATTTCATCGGGGTTTCGGCTTTCCATTTTTGGCCGAGGTGCGGTAAGGCAGGGCATGGATAAAGAGCGTTTCACCATTCTGCTTGGCGGCGATGTCACGGTGACCGATCGTCTGAAAGAGGCGGTCGCGGATAGCCGCGTGATTGCGGCCGATGGCGGCATGCGCCATGCCCGGCCGCTTGGCCTTGCGCCGGAGCTGTGGGTCGGGGATTTCGATTCCGCCAGCAAAGAGTTGCTGGACGCCTGGCCAGATGTGGCGCGGCAGCCGTACCCGGCCGCAAAGGCGGTGACGGATGGCGAGATCGCGGTATCGGAAGCTCTCTCCCGTGGAGCGCATTCGCTGGTGCTTGTCGGTGCGCTTGGAGGCGAGAGAAGCGACCATGCGCTGCAGCACCTTCTTTACGCGGTGGCGCTGGCCGAACGTGGTATCGACGTTACGCTGACGTCAGGTGAAGAAGAGGCCCGGCCGCTGCTTCCCGGTTTGCTGGATGTCGATCTGCCGCCCGCTTCGCTGTTTTCTGTTGCCGGATTTACCGCCCTTGCGGGGCTTGATATCGGCAATGTGCGTTATCCGCTGAAGGATTTCGCGCTTGCTTTCGGCTCCTCCCGCACTATTTCCAATGTCGCGAATGGCGGCCCCGTGCATTTCTCGCTGAAAAGCGGAAAAGCCATCGTGCTCGCCCGCCCTTATGATCTGACCGGAGCCTGACACCTTGGCACCCCCAATTTTGAAACTCGATGACATCAAGCTGACCTTCGGCGTGACCCCGCTGCTCGATGGCGCCAATCTCCAGGTAGAGCCGGGCGATCGCATCTGCCTTGTCGGGCGCAACGGTTCGGGCAAGTCGACGCTGATGAAGATCGCTGCGGGTCTCGTTGAAGCGCAGTCGGGTGAGGTTTTCCGGCATCCGTCCGCGACCATCCGTTATCTGGAACAGGCGCCGGATTTCAACGGTTACGACACCGTGCAGGCCTATGCCGAGGCTGGGCTCGGACCCGGCGACGATCCCTATCGCGTCACCTATCTTCTTGAGCATCTCGGCCTCACGGGGCAGGAACATCCGGCAAGCCTTTCCGGCGGTGAGGCGCGACGTGCGGCCCTTGCCCGCGTGATGGCGCCGGAACCTGATATCCTGATGCTCGACGAACCCACCAACCATCTGGATCTGCCGACCATCGAATGGCTTGAGAGCGATTTGCAGCAGAGGCGCAGCGCGCTGGTGCTGATTTCGCACGACCGCCGTTTTCTCGAAAAAGTCTCGACTTCGACCGTCTGGCTCGATCGTGGCCAGTCCCGCCGTCTTAATCGCGGCTTTGCCCATTTCGAGGAATGGCGCGACAAGGTGCTGGAAGAGGAAGAGCTGGAGCAGCACAAGCTCGGCAAGGCCATCGAACGCGAAGAACACTGGATGCGTTATGGCGTGACCGCGAGACGCAAGCGCAACATGCGCCGCGTCGGTGAGCTTCAGGCCATGCGCGCGGAATATCGCGGCCATAAGGGGCCGCAGGGCACGGTGCAGGCGACCGTCACCGAAGGGCGCGAATCCGGCAAGCTGGTCATCGAGGCCGAGGCCATCACCAAGGCCTACGGCGAGCGCGTGATCGTCGCGCCGTTTTCGCTGCGTGTCCATCGCGGGGATTGCATCGGCTTCGTCGGCCCCAATGGCGCCGGTAAAACCACGCTTCTGAAGATGCTCACCGGCCAGCTTGAGCCCGATAGCGGCATGGTGAAGCTCGGCACCAATCTGGAGATCGCGACGCTCGACCAGAAACGTGAGGATCTCAATCCCAACGATACGCTCGCGCATTATCTGACCGATGGTCGCGGCGAAAACCTGCTGGTCAACGGCGAATTGAAGCATGTGACGGGCTATATGAAGGATTTCCTGTTCCAGCCGGAACAGGCCCGTACGCCGATCCGCAACCTTTCCGGCGGCGAGCGCGCGCGCCTTATTCTGGCACGCATCCTGGCGCGGCCGACCAATCTTCTGATCCTCGATGAGCCGACCAACGATCTCGATATCGAAACGCTCGATCTTTTGCAGGAAATCGTCGCTGGATTTTCCGGCACGGTCATTCTCGTCAGCCACGACCGCGATTTCCTTGACCGCACCGTCACCTCCACCATCGCCCCGGTCAATCCGGACCAGCCGGATGGACGATGGATCGAATATGCCGGTGGCTATTCGGACATGATGGCGCAGCGCAAGGGTGCTGCGGAAGAAAAACGCAAGGCTGAGAAGCAGGAAAAAGCGAAGGCCGCACCTTCGGCCTCCGCGTCGCAGGATCCTTCAAAGGCCAAGGGCAAGCTTTCCTTCAAGCAGAAATTCGCGCTCGAAAATCTTCCGAAGGAGATGGAAAAGGCGCAAGGCGAAATCGCCAAGCGCGAGGAGCGCATGGCTGATCCTAATCTCTTCACCAAGGATCCGGCCACTTTCAACACGCTGGCGAAGGAAATGACGAAGCTGCGTGAAAAGCTCGAGACCATGGAAGAAGAATGGCTGGAGCTGGAGATGCTGCGCGAGGAACTGGAAGGCTGAAGGCCGCAGGCCCCTCGTTTGATCGCCCCCTCCTTCGGTCTTTGACAGAAAAGCGGAATTGCCGTTCTATGCCGGTTCGTTTGGAGGAGTTGTGAAAATGCGCATGATTTTCGTCAATCTGCCGGTCAAGAATATCGAGAAATCAAGAAGCTTCTTCACGGCTCTCGGTTTCAGCTTCAATCCGGAATATTCTGACGACCGCACGCTCTGCATGATCGTGGAAGAAAACATCTTCGTGATGCTTCTTCAGGAAGGGCGTTTCCGCGATTTCATCAACGGCGACATCGCCGATGCGACGCGCACCACCGAGGTTCTGACGTGTCTCACGGCGGGAAGCCGCGACGAAATCGACCGGATGATCGCAACGGCGCTTGCCTCCGGTGGCAGTGATTGGAAACCCGTGCAGGATCACGGCTTCATGTATGCCGGCAGCTTTCAGGATCCCGACGGGCACGTCTGGGAGCTGGTGCATATGACGGAGCAGGGCTGACGGCGGCCATCTTGCCAAGCAGTGACGACGGGACTACACCATCATCTTGATCTAACGGGGTGTCTTTTGCGCTTGCGTGCAAAAGGCTGAGAGGCTTGCCAACCCGAAGAACCTGATCCGGTTCATACCGGCGGAGGGATTAGACGGCTTCAAGGCAGGCGGCTATTTCCCTTTTTGTTTTGAGGAGATACCCGTGCGCCGTCGTCTTTTCCTGAATTCCCTTGTTGCCGCTTCGCTGTTCCTGCCCGGTCTTGCCGCCGCGCATGACAAGCAAGAATTGACAGTCTATACCTATGAGAGCTTCGTTTCCGAATGGGGTCCCGGTCCCAAGGTAAAAGAAGCTTTCGAGAAGGTCTGCGGTTGCACGGTCAATTTCGTCGGTGTTGCGGATGGTGTGGCGCTTCTTAACCGTCTGAAGCTTGAAGGCGCAGGGTCCAGGGCGGATGTGGTCGTTGGTCTCGACACCAATCTTGTTGCCGAGGCGAAACAGACCGGTCTTTTTGATGTCAGCGGCGTCGATGCGTCGGCCGCCAAGGTGCCGGGCGGTTACAGGGACGATGTTTTCGTGCCTTACGACTACGGGCATTTTGCCGTCATCTATGACACGCAGACGGTGAAGAACCCACCGGCGAGCCTGAAAGAGCTGGTGGAAGGCGACCCCTCGCAGAAGATCGCCATTCAGGACCCGCGCACCTCCACGCCGGGGCTCGGCCTGCTGTTGTGGGTAAAATCGGTCTACGGTGACAAGGCCCCGGAAGCATGGGCAAAGCTCAGGAAGCGCATTCTCACCGTCACGCCGGGCTGGTCGGAATCCTACGGCCTTTTCACCAAGGGGGAGGTGCCGATGGTGCTCTCCTACACCACCTCGCCCGCCTATCATATGGTCGCCGAAAAAACGGATCGTTATCAGGCCGCGGCTTTTTCCGAAGGGCATTATATCCAGATCGAAGTGTCCGGCCTTCTCAAAAACGCGCCGCACAAGGAGCTGGCAAAGCAGTTCCTCGCTTTCACGCTGACATCAGGTTTTCAGGATGCCATTCCGGAAAACAATTGGATGATGCCGGTTGCGGCAACGTCCAATCCCTTGCCGGAGGCTTTTTCCAAACTCGTGGTGCCGCAGAAGACTTTCCTGATGGATCCGGAAGAGGTGGCGAAGAACCGCAAGGCGTGGATCGATGAATGGCTCGCGGCCATGAGCATGAATTGAGGAAGAGGCACGCCCGCACATGATGCTGCGTCGCGATTATCGGCGATCGATCATTTTCGGAACGGCGGCTTTTGCCGCCGTTTTCCTATTCATGGCGCTCGCCGTTGCGGCCCTCCTGTCTTTTGATGCGGGCGCGTCTGCTGCCGGTATCATGGATGCCTATACGCTGCGCATCCTGCGTTTCACGCTTTATCAGGCAACGCTTTCCACCCTTCTTTCCATTGTTCTTGGCCTGCCGGTGGCGCTGGCGCTTTCCCGGCGACGCGAGTTTCCGGGAAGGATCTGGATCATCAGGCTGATGGCGGTGCCGATGGGTCTGCCTGTCATCGTTGGCGCCTTCGGCATCATCACCATCTGGGGCAGGCAGGGTGTTTTGAATACGGCCCTCGTTTTTGCCGGTGCGGATGAACCTTTCAGCATTTACGGCCTTTCCGGCATCCTTATCGCCCATGTGTTTTTCAATCTGCCGCTTTCGGTCCGGCTGATGCTGGCCGGGCTTGAACGTATTCCAGGCGAATATTGGCGCATGGCGGCAAGCCTCGGCATGGGGCCGGTCTCGGTTTTCCGTTTTATCGAATGGCCGGCGGTCGCGCGTCTCGTTCCCGGCATTGCCGGGCTTATCTTCATGTTGTGCGCCACCAGCTTCACGCTCGTGCTTCTTTTAGGCGGCGGGCCGGCAGCCACGACACTGGAGGTGGCGATCTATCAGGCGCTGCGGTTCGATTTCGATCCGCAGCGGGCGATTGCGCTTTCGGTTTTGCAGATTGCCCTCACCGCAATTCTGCTCGGCCTTCTCGCCTTTTTGCCGTCGCCCGAAGCGGAAATCCCTTCGCTTGGTCGTTCCCTTCGCCGTTTCGACGGCAAGGGCGTCGGCGCCCGTTTGTGGGATGGGGCGGCCATTGTCTTCGCTATTCTGCTGATCGGCCTGCCGCTTGTCGCCATAGCTGTCTCGGGTTTGAGTGCCGATCTGCCGCGTCTTCTGTCTGCGCCGATTTTTCTGCGCGCGGCGGCGACCAGCCTTGCAATCGCCGCGCTTTCCGCAGCCCTTGTCGTGCTCTGCTGCATGGCGATCATCGGCGCGCGCCAGGCGGTAGGCTCCAGACGGCAGGTGGGGCAGCCTCTGCGCTTGCTCTCCGCCATGCTTGGGGCGGGGTCTTCGTTGGTGCTCTTGGTGCCGCCTGTCGTGTTGGGAAGCGGGTGGTTCCTGTTATTGCGGGTTTTCGGTGATGTCAGCTTCTATGCTCCCGTTCTCGTGGCGCTTATCAATATGTTGATGGCTTTGCCGCTTGCCATGCGGGTGCTGGAGCCGGCCTTCACCAGTCATTTTTCACGCACCGGCCGGCTTTCCGCCAGTCTCGGGCTTCAGGGCCTCACGCGGCTGCGGTTTGCCGATCTGCCGGTTCTGTGGCGGTCGCTGGCTATGGCGTTTTCATTCGCCATGGCCCTGTCGCTCGGCGATTTAGGCGCGGTTGCCCTGTTCGGCTCGGAAAATTTCGTCACCCTGCCGTGGCTGGTCTATAGCAATATGGGCAGCTACCGCACCAATGATGCCGCCGGTTATGCCTTCCTTCTCGGCATCGTCTGCCTGCTGCTTGCCGCAGGCGGCGTTTCACGGCAGTCCCAATCAGCAAGGGCGAGCATATGACAGGCGATGATTTTGCCGTTGAACTGGACAAGGTCAGGCTACGGCTTGGAACACAGGATTTCGAACTTGATTGTTCGTTCCCTAAGGGGCAGATAACCGCCGTTGTCGGGGCATCCGGCTCGGGAAAATCCACGCTTCTCAATCTCGTCGCCGGTTTCGAGGAACCGGATTCCGGGCGCGTGATGATCGGCGGGCAGGACATGACCGCGCTTGATCCTTCGGAAAGACCGGTCTCATCAATCTTTCAGGATAATAATCTTTTCGCCCATCTCGATATCTTCACCAATGTCGCTCTCGGTGTCAGCCCCGGGCTGAAATTGCGGGTGGAAGACCGGCAAGAGATTGAGATGGCCCTCGTCCGTGTCGGTCTTGCGGGTTTCGACAAACGCTTGCCGGGCACGCTTTCCGGTGGAGAAAGACAGAGGGCGGCGCTGGCGCGCGCGCTGGTCAGGAAAAAACCTGTCATGTTGCTCGACGAACCTTTCGCGGCACTCGATCCGGGATTGCGAGCGGGCATGACCTCCCTGCTTCTCGACTTGCACGCCGAAACAAAAAACACGGTGATTATTGTCACCCACCATCCCGAAGACATAAAGAAGCTGGCGCAGCGGGTGGTGTTTCTTGAACGCGGCCGTGTTGTCTATACCGGTTCGACCGCAGATTTCTTCACCACACAAAATGTGAAGGCGGTCGACAGTTTTCTGAACGGGTGATCGCCTTATTTTCGACGCGTGCCGCTGGCAATCGCTTTAGATGACTTCAATGGCGCTAATTTGCACTTGCCAGTTTCAAGTTGTTGCCTGAGAAAAGATGGGAATTATTGCGTTCTTCAGGAATATTCCGGACTTGATGGATCGTTTTTACCGTTTTGGCATTCATCGCCCGTTGGGGCGAATCTGTTATTCTGGTCTGCAATTAACGGATGATCAGGAACGTTAGGGGCAGGCATAGAGAATGAGAAATAGCATGACTGCACAGTGGAGGCTCTTCTCCCGTTCAGGCCTTCGCCGTTCGGGCAGGATGGCTGCGGCCTGTTCCGTGCTGACAGCGTCTGCCGTGTTCCTGTCGTCGTGCCAGTCCCTCTTCAGCCCGGCCTACCAGTCCACCCTGCGCCCCTCGGATAATCCGCAGACCGTGGAAGAGGTGCAGAAGAATGATCCCCGCGCCCAGATGGGTGCGCGCGAGCATCCGCGCATCGTGGCGAGTTATGGCGGCGAATATCGTGACGCCAAGACGGAAAGGCTCGTCGCCCGCATCGCCGGCGCGCTGACGGCGGTTTCGGAAAATCCGCAACAGTCCTACCGCATCACCATCCTGAACTCGCCGGCCATCAATGCCTTTGCGCTGCCGGGCGGATATCTTTACGTGACGCGTGGGCTTCTGGCGCTTGCCAACGATGCTTCGGAAGTGGCTGCCGTGCTTTCGCATGAAATGGGCCATGTCACCGCCAACCATGGCATTGAACGCCAGCGCCGGGAAGAGGCGGAGGTGATTGCCAGCCGCGGGGTTGCCGAGGTTTTGTCGAGCGATCTCGCCGGCAAGCAGGCGCTTGCGCGCGGCAAGCTGCGGCTCGCGGCCTTTTCGCGTCAGCAGGAATTGCAGGCGGACGTGATCGGCGTGCGGATGCTGGGCGAGGCCGGTTATGACCCCTTTGCCTCGCCGCGTTTTCTGGATTCCATGGCGGCCTATGCGCGGTTTTCCTCGGCCGATCCCGAAAACGACCAGAGCCTCGACTTCCTTTCCAGCCACCCCAACACGCCGCAGCGTATCGAACTTGCGCGCCGTCATGCCCGCGCCTTCGGCCAGGACGGCCAGGTCGGGGATCGTGGTCGCGAGTGGTTTCTGGACGGCATAGACGGCCTGCTTTATGGCGACAGCCCGCAGGAAGGGTATGTCCGGGGCCAGACATTCCTGCACGGAACGCTCGGCATTCGTTTCGATGTGCCGGAAGGTTTCGTCATCGACAACAAGGTTGAGGCCGTTCTGGCGACGGGGCCGGGCGATATGGCCATCCGCTTCGACGGCGTCGCCGATCCGAAACAGACAAGCCTTGCCAATTATCTGACCAGCGGCTGGGTTGCCGGCCTGTTGCCGGAAACCGTCAAGGAAACCCAGATCAACGGTCTGGAGGCTGCGACGGCGCGGGCAAGCGCGGATAAATGGGATTTCGACGTGACCGTCATTCGCGTCGGCCAGCAGATATTTCGTTTCCTGACGGCCGTGCCGAAGGGCAATACCCAGCTCGATTCCATCGCCAACACATTGCGCACCAGCTTCCGCAAGATGACGCCGCAGGAAATAGCCTCGCTGAAGCCGCTCAGGGTGCGGGTGGTGACGGTGAAGCCCGGTGAAACCGTGGCGACGATGGCGGCGCGGATGATGGGAACCGACCGGAAGCTCGACATGTTCCGAATGATCAACGCCATGAGCGCCACGGCCACCATTCAGCCGGGCCAGCGGGTGAAGATCATTTCGGAATGAGTTGATGGCCTCTCATTCACCGGTTGTCTGCGACAGGTAGGCGTGAACCAGTGCGATCATTTCCCGCCTGACTTTGGGCGACTGCAGCTCTCCGCGGCGGGCGGCATTGTGAATGATGCCGTCAATGGCATCCGATACGATCCGCGCTGCGGTTCCGCTTTCGACCTTTGAACCGGCTGTCATATGTGCCGCGATCGCTGCCGCATAGAGACCGAGATATTCCTGTTCGAAAGCGCTGTTGGGATCGTTCGTTCCTTGGTGGCTCGGCGCATCATCCAGAAGGACCTTGTGAAGGCCGGGATGGATGCTGTGGACCCCGATCATGCCGGTCACGAGCTCTTCAACGAATCTAGCGAGCGATTGCCGCTTTTGCGCGATGCTCTTCATGATGGAGAGACAGTCCTCGAGGTGACGATGGCGTACCGCTTCCACGATCGAAACCTTGTCCGGGAAATATTGATAGAGCGAGCCGATGCTGACGCCGGCCGTTTCGGCGACCCTGTTCGTGGTAAAACCCGCCCAGCCGTGATCGCTTAAAATGCGAGCCGCCGCATGGATGACAGCATCGACCGTTGCCCTGGAACGCTCCTGACGCGGCTCCTTGCGCATCTCGGTTTTCCGCTTTGCAATGCGAGTAGACAAGGCATCCTCCATGACGAAAATATAAACATAGTGCTCACATTTTTCAGATGTAAAGGATATTGTCATGAGGGATTTGCTCAGGAGCCTGCTCGGCTATCACGCATGGGCGAACAGGGACTTGTTCGAGAAGCTGCAACAACTCGATCCCGTCCAGAACGCATCCGAGCGGCAAATGGCAATTCGGCTGATCAATCATTATTACGTGGTCGCAAGGATTTTTTCGGGCCATCTCACCGGAGCGGCGCACGGTTTTCTCTCCGACAATACCGAGGCAACGCCGCAGCTGGATGATCTTGCGAAGGATGTCGCTGCTCTGGATGGCTGGTATCTCGACTACATCGGGAAAACATCACCGGCATCGCTTGGCGAATTTGTCGCCTTCACCTTTACGGATGGTGACAAAGGTTACATGTCCCGTGCCGAGATGATCTCGCATATGGTCCTGCATGCCGGCATTCACAGAGGGGAGGTCGCGCGTATTCTGAGCCAGCTCTCCATCACGCCGCCCTGGGATACTTTTGCTGTGTTTCTGCACGGCACGCAGCCGCAACGGCGTTTGCAGGGGGCATAATAAAAAGCCACCCGCCCCTGTGTGGGACGGGTGGCTTTCCTGAAACGATGGTGTCAGGAACCTATTGCCACTCGCGCACGTCGACGAAATGACCGGCGATCGCCGCCGCTGCTGCCATGGCAGGGGAGACGAGGTGGGTGCGGCTCTTATAGCCCTGGCGGCCCTCGAAATTGCGGTTTGAGGTCGAGGCACAGCGTTCGCCGGGCTTCAGGCGGTCGTCATTCATGGCAAGGCACATGGAACATCCCGGTTCGCGCCATTCGAAACCGGCTTCGAGGAAAATCTTGTCGAGACCTTCCTTTTCCGCCTGTTCCTTCACAAGACCGGAGCCGGGTACGATCATTGCCGAGACCGTGGGGGCGACCTTGCGGCCGTCGACGATTTTCGCCGCCGCGCGCAAATCTTCGATGCGGCCATTGGTGCATGAGCCGATGAAGACGCGGTCGATGGCGATATCGGTGATGCGCGTTCCGGGCTTCAGGCCCATGTATTCCAGCGCACGCCATTTGGAGGTACGCTTGTTTTCTTCCTCGATATCATCCGGATTGGGAACGATCCCTTCAACGGAGGTCACGTCTTCCGGCGACGAGCCCCAGGAGACGATCGGCGGCAGATTGGCCGCGTTCAGTACCACGACCTTGTCGTAATGTGCGCCTTCGTCGGACTTCAACGTTTTCCAATAGGCGATGGCCTGTTCCAGCGTTTCGCCCTTCGGCGAGCGCGGCTTGTCTTTGATGTAATCAAAGGTGGTTTCGTCAGGTGCAATAAGACCTGCGCGGGCTCCGCCCTCGATGGTCATGTTGCAGACCGTCATGCGGCCTTCCATGGAGAGCGAACGGATCGCCTCGCCGGCAAATTCGATCACGTGACCGGTACCGCCAGCCGTGCCGATCTCGCCGATAATGGCGAGGATGATGTCCTTGGCGGTAACACCATCCGGGATTTTGCCGTCGACACGCACCAGCATGTTCTTGGCCTTTTTCTGGATCAGCGTCTGGGTCGCCAGAACGTGCTCCACTTCCGAGGTGCCGATGCCATGCGCCAGTGCGCCAAAGGCGCCGTGGGTCGAGGTATGACTGTCGCCGCAGACGATCGTCATGCCCGGCAGGGTGAAACCCTGTTCGGGGCCGACGATGTGAACGATGCCCTGGCGCTTGTCGCGCTCGGAATAATATTCGACGCCGAAATCCCTAGCGTTCTGCGCGAGCGCTTCTACCTGAATGCGGCTTTCTTCGTTCTTGATACCTTCCAGCCGGTCGGCCGTGGTTGGAACGTTATGGTCGACGACGGCCAGCGTGCGGGCAGGTGAATGCACGGGGCGACCGGCTATGCGCAGGCCTTCGAAGGCCTGCGGGCTCGTCACCTCATGGACGAGGTGACGGTCGATGTAGAGAAGACAGGTTCCGTCGGGATCACGATTGACGACGTGGTCGTCCCAGATTTTGTCATACAGGGTGCGGGGTGCGCTCATGGCTCTGTGCCTTGTCATATAAAAGGGTAATGAGGGTTCAGTAAGGCGGTGGACAGCGTGCTGCTGTCAGGCGAGCCTAAGTCGGCTGGTGAGCGCCCCGGAAACGCGCGCAAAGAACCGTGCCGGCAGACGCTTGTGGTCCTGCAGCACATAAACATTCTGCGCGAGACATCCGAATTTAGATCCCATGGCAGCGTTCATAGCAGATCGCCGGTTTTACGGCAATATGAATGCGTACAGCCTTGAACGCGACGGCTCGGCATTTTCTATATGCACTGCATCATGGCCGAAGCCCCTGACGGGCCTGCCTTCTAGTTGTCGCCGCTGGTTATGATGCAGTGCAACTTGCGTATTTTGCAATGCACATATAGATGGGTTCCCTTATCATTTGCATTTCGACGAGCAATCGAAGGGAGGGAAAAGCATATGGTATCCGAAAAAGCCCTTATCTCGAAGATCACTTGGCGGCTGATGCCGTTTCTTGGCCTTCTTTATCTCATCGCCTATATCGACCGCCAGAATGTCAGCTATGCCAAGCTGCAGATGGTTGATGCGCTGAGCCTCAGCGAATATGCCTACGGCCTTGGCGCTTCGCTGTTCTTCATCGGCTATTTCCTCTTCGAGGTGCCGAGCAACCTTTTCCTCAACCGTTTCGGCGCCAGCAAATGGTTCGCCCGCATTCTGGTTTCCTGGGGCGCCGTCACCATCGCGCTTGCCTATACGCAGAACGCCACGATGTTCTACATCCTGCGCTTCCTGCTCGGGCTCTGCGAGGCGGGTTTCTTCCCCGGCGTTTTGTTCCTGATGACGCTCTGGTTCCCGCGCGATTATCGTGGCCGCATGATCGGCCTGTTCATGATCTTCAGCGCGCTTGCCAATGCTATCGGCGCGCCGCTTGGCGGCATGCTGCTCGATCTGGATGGTTTCCTCGGTTATGCCGGTTGGGAATGGGTATTCCTCGCCACGGGTATTCCGGCCGTCATCGCCGGTATCGCCACCTTCTTTTATCTTGATGATACGCCGGAAAAGGCGAAGTTTCTGACGCAGGATGAGAAAACCTGGCTGAAGAACCGCTTGGCCGAAGAGAACAAGGGCATGGAAGAGCATGCGGAGGACGGCTTCAAGGCGCTGGTCAATCCGCGCGTTCTGTTCATGGCGCTTTGCTATGTCGGCTTTCCGCTGGCCGCCTATGGTCTCAGCTAC
Organism: Agrobacterium tumefaciens str. B6; assembly: GCF_001541315.1. Taxonomy (GTDB): domain Bacteria; phylum Pseudomonadota; class Alphaproteobacteria; order Rhizobiales; family Rhizobiaceae; genus Agrobacterium; species Agrobacterium radiobacter. The sequence goes on from NZ_LMVK01000045.1 coordinate 203,337, forward strand.
TGGCTTCCGACGATCGTGAAGAGCTTCGGCGTTTCCAACACCGCTAACGGCTTCATCAACATCATCCCCTGGGTGATCGTCGCCGTTGCCCTGTTCGTCGTGCCTTTGGCAGCCGACAAGGCAAAGAACAAGACGCCCTATATCGTCGGCCCTGCCTTCATCGGTGCGTTTTGCCTGTTGATGTCGGCATTGCTCAGTGATCCGGTCCTGCAGTTCGCTTTCCTCTGCATCGCCGCCGCAGGCATCTTTGCCGGCCAGCCGGTATTCTGGAGCCTGCCCGGCCGCTTCCTCAAGGGAGCAGGTGCGGCTGCCGGTATCGCTGCGATCAATTCCGTCGGCAATCTGGGTGGCTTCGTGGCGCAGAATGTGGTGCCCTGGATCAAGGATCAGACCGGCAGCACCATTGCGCCGATGTTCTTCCTTGCTTTCTGCCTGGCGCTTGCCGGGGTGCTTGTCATCGTCGCAACGCGCAGAATGGGCAATCAGGTCGGGGCCGCCTGACTTTGGAAGATCGCGACAGCTGACACGATTGCCGACCGTCGCACCTGTAAAAAATCGTGGCCCGGATGTTTCCGGGCCACGATCATTTTAAGCGGCAAATAATGAAATTCTCTTCGAGAGAATTACGCGGTGAACCAATCGCTACCGGTCAGGTGAACACCGGAGACAACGATCTTTTCGCCCTTGTGCTCGCCAGTGACGTTGTAGCTGAGGATGGTGTCGTTATCGATCGTCGATACCGCCCAGTTATCGATCACCGTGCCGACCAGCTTGAGCTTGTCCACGGCGGCGTTGAAGCCTTCGATGGTATCAGTCGCAAAGCTCTTGGCCATGTCGCCGAGATTAAAGACGAAGGTATCGGCGCCACCGCTTGCGATGATGTGATCGATACCCTTACCGCCGGTCACCAGTGAGGACGCAAGTTTCACGCCGCTCAGGTCGATCGTATCGTTACCGGCACCTGCATCGATCTTGACGGAAGTGAAGCTGCCGTCGGTGATGCCAGCACCGCCATTCACGGCACCGGTATTGGCGGCAAGACCGCCCGTCCCAGCCGAAGAGGCGTCGTTAAATGCCGCGCCAGCCTTGACTTTGATAGTGTCGTTGCCTGCCCCGGTATCGATGTTGAAATTGTTTACCCAGGTCTTTTCATTTGAAACGACAGAGACGGTGACCGTGTCATTGCCAGCGCCGGTCGTGATGTTGCCACGCTTGGCATTGAGAACTTCCACGGTGGACGAACCGGTGCCGCCAAGATGAACGTCGACCTGAACGAAATCCTTGAAGATAAGGTTTTCAGAGGTGTCGGACTGGGCGAGAGCGTTCTTTACCGAATTCCATGCAGACGAGACGTCAAATTTGAAGCCGTTCGAGCTGGGGTCATAACCAACATCGACTGTGCCACCCGCGCCGGTGCCGGCAACAGATACAGCGCCGACATTGACGCTGCCGGCATCCATCGAGGAACCGTTTTTGACCTGAGCGGTCGATTCCGTGAGGAGCTTATAAGCTTCCTGGTCGATCAGGCTGGTAAGCGAGGAAACCGAAGCGGCGCCGCCATTACCGAAAGTTACTTTTAACGCCATTTTAAACTCCTATAAATCTTTGAGAAATTGATGAATTGAAATTAAATTAATAGTAATTATTGCGGGTAATATTTAATACATAAAAAACGATAATACAATATAAGAAATACGTTTTTTTCGAAAAATCGCGTATTTGGTGTATTGAGAAACTTTCTCTAAAATTCGCTTTTTCTGAATAAATCATTCCTGAACGAAGGTTTTTCTGAGCCTGTCTTGGAATGGTTTTACGAAATAAGAAAGAACACTCCTCTCGCTGGTCTGGATAAATACTTCTGCCGGCATGCCAGGATATAACTTCCCGCCAGGTAGGTGCGTCATGCCGGCCTTGTTGGGTTTGATGCGCAACGCGTAATAAGATGTGCCAGTTCGGGAATCCGTCTGCAGATCGGGGGCAACGACAGCAACCTCCGCGCTCAAATCCGGCGTCGTGCTTTGGTTGAACGCCGTAAAGCGAACGGTGACCGGTTGCCCGACGTAAATCTGATCGATGTCTCGCGGGGTTATATTGGCCTCGATCGCAAGCTCATCCCGCTCCGGCACCACCAGCATCAGCACTTCGCCGGATTGAATGACGCCATTTATATTGTGCACTGAAAGCTGGTAGATGCGACCGGCAATCGGCGAGCGGATGTCGAGGCGATCCAGCTGGTCGCGCGTCGCCGCCAGCCGTTCTTCATATTCCGCAACGGTCGCTTCGATTGATGTCAGATCTTTCGTGACTTCCGATTTGCGGTCTTCGTCGAGCTGAAGCAGTTGCAGATCCAGTTCGCTCAGCTTGCCCACCGTTTGCGCACGAGCGGCGATATATTGGCCCTGCTGGCCTTCGAGATTGGACAGCTGGCGTTTGAGGAGATTGAGGCGCTGGAGCGTCACGAGCCCTTTTTTGAAGAGCTCGTCCGTCTTGGAAACATCGTCCTTTACAATGGCAAGCTCATTGTCCGTCGCCTCCACCTGCACCTCGAGGCCACGCGCCTCGTCACCGAGTTGGTCCTTGCGCGTTCCCAACTGCTTTTTCATGCCGACCAACGCGTTGCGACGGCTATTAAAAAGGTTCTGTTCGCTGTCGATGAAGGTCTTGGCCGCCTTCGAACTCGTCAGCGCCGCCAGGTCTTCCGTTACAGTGAAAGACGGTGCTTCGGCAATCTCTGCACGGAGACGGGCCCGACGCGAGTAGAGCTGCGCAAGCGTATTCTCGATGATGGAGAGGTTCGCCTGAACGACGGTGGCGCTCAGCCGCAGGAGGATCTGGCCGGCCTCTACCCTGTCACCTTCGGCGACATTGATCTCGCTGACGATGCCGCCGGAAAGATGCTGGATTTTTTTTGAATTGCCTTCAACGACAACCCGGCCCGTGGCCACCACCGCACCGGCAAGCTTTGCGAAAGCAGCCCAGCCGCCCAATCCGACCAAAAGGCCAAGGGCGAGAACGACCACTGCCGTCGAATGTCTGAGAATGGACGCATTCGTCATGCCGGGTTTTTCCGCTTCAACCATTTTCGCTCACCCGGTTTTCAATCTTGCGCGTTTCTTCCTCCTCAGGCACCTGGCGGATGTTCTGCCGCAGGATTTGCGCGAGCACCTCCTCCTTCGTGCCAAAGCGCAGCATCCGGCCGTTGCTCATCACCATCACCAGATTGACGCTTTCGATGGCGCTGGGGCGATGGGCAATGACGACGACGATGCCGCCGCGCGCCCTGATGTCGCCAATCGCATTGCGCAGGGCTCCTTCGCCTTCACTGTCCAGATTGGAGTTCGGCTCATCGAGAAGGACGAAGAAGGGTTCGCCAAACAGGGCACGGGCAAGGCCGATGCGCTGCTTCTGCCCGCCCGACAAAGCCTCGCCGCGGTCGCCAATATAGGTATCGTAACCGTTGGGCAGGTTCAGGATCAGCTCATGCACCTGCGCAGCCTTGGCTGCGGCGACGATTGCTTCCGCAGTCGCATTGCGGTCGAAGCGCGCAATGTTCTGCGCCACCGTCCCCGGCATCAGTTCCACCTGCTGGGGCATGTAACCGATGGATTTGCCGAGAAACTCGAAATCCCACTGGTTGAGTGCGGCCCCATCAAAGCGGACGGAGCCACGTTCATAGGGCCAGATGCCGGTCATCAGGCGTGCCAGCGTGGACTTGCCGGACGCGCTTGGGCCAATGATGCCTAGCCCGTCGCCTGCGTTCAGCGTGAAGGAAATATCGGCGACCGTATCGCGTGCGCCATTGGGCGGCCCACCCGTTACACGATCGACTGCGACGGTAAATTGCGGGCGCGGCAGGGAGAGCGGCGGTGTGGGTTCCGGCACCAGCTCCAGGAACTCGTTGACGCGTTTCCAGCCCTGTCTTGCGGTCATGAAGCTGCGCCAGTTCGCGATTGCATGTTCGACAGGGCCGAGCGCCTTCGCAGAGAGAATCGAACCTGCGATGATGCTGCCCGCCGATGCATGGCCGTCGATGACAAGCACGGCGCCGATGGCCATGACGCCGGATTGCAGCAACAGGCGGAAGGTCCTCGACATGGCACCGAGCATGCCGGCCGTATCTGAAGTCGACAGGGTGACGGAGCGATATCTGGAGTGCAACTCGTCCCACATGGACGTCACTGCATCCATCATGCCCATGGTCTTGATGGATTCAATGTTGCGCTGACTGCTGCCGACGAGGACGTTTCTCTGCCCTCGCGCAGTATAAGCCTGCTTTGTCGCCCTTTCGGTCAGCCAATTGGTCAGAAGCGTCAGCACGATGAGAACCACGGCTCCGCCGAGCACAGCGAACCCGATCCACGGATGCAGGGCAAAACAGATCAGGAGATAGATGGGCAGCCAGGGAATATCGAAAAAGGCCGCAAGCCCCGGCCCTGAGAGAAACTGGCGGATCTGATCGAGATCACCGACGATCTGCAGCCCATCGATCTTCCCGGAAGCAAGGAGCGGGGCGCTGATCGACGCCCTGAAAAGCTTCTGATTGAGCGCGTCGTCCATATTGTCCGAGATGCGCGCCAATATACGGCCTCGCAGCGCGTCGAACCCCATGAGAAACGCGTAGAGAACGATCAGCAGAACGACCAGCGCCACAAGAGAGGGAATGCTCTTGCTGGGCAGAATGCGGTCGTAAACTTCCAGCATGAAAAGTGAGCCGGAAAGATTAAGGATGTTCATCAACGCGCTGGCGAGGCCAACTGCCAGGAAAGCGGATTTATTTCTTGTTAAAAAAGAATTAAATAAAAACATAATAACACCTAAAACAGCAAGAAAATTGCACAATTAAGGGAATTAGGCAATGCTATTCGAGGATGGGCTAAAACACCCACACGAAAAAATTAAGTAGGTATCTGTAGTTGATTGGAATCTTTCTGCATCCTTTCATGAGAAATGACTGAAAGGTCGCGCGGCAGGCGGGCAATAAGGCGAGTTTTCTTTCGATTTTCCAAGCTGCATAAAACCGCTCGTGCAGCATAGTTCCAGGCCGCTTGCCAATTCTCAGTCTGCGGCTTTAGGTTTGCAGCGAGACACCACAAAAAAGGCGGCCCGAAGGCCGCCTTTTCTTTAATCCATCGAAATGGAAATCTTATTCGGCTGCGGTTTCAGCAGCCTTTGCTGCTTCTTCTGCTGCCTTGGCTTCTGCGGCTTCGGCTGCTGCCTTCTCGGCGGCGAGAGCCTGTGCTGCTGCTACCTTTTCGGCTTCCAGACGTGCCTTTTCTTCGGCTGCTGCCTGGCGCTCGGATTCGTTCAGCTTGCGGGCGCGCGTACCGGTGTTTTCAACGATACGGGCAGCCTTGCCGCGACGGTCGCGCAGGTAGTAGAGCTTCGCGCGGCGAACCTTACCGCGGCGAACGATTTCAACGCCTTCGACCAGCGGGGAGTAGATCGGGAATACGCGCTCGACGCCTTCGCCGTAGGAGATCTTGCGAACGGTGAAGCTTTCGGAAAGGCCACCGCCGGAACGGGCGATGCAAACGCCTTCGTAAGCCTGAACGCGGGTACGGTTACCTTCGGTAACGCGAACGTTGACGCGCAGGGTGTCGCCCGGAGAAAACTCGGGCAGGGTGCGCTTTGCTTCGATCTTGGCGGCCTGTTCGGCTTCCAGCTGCTGAATGATATTGGTCATGTTAACCTCTGATTTCTTCTGAAACAGCCAGAGCGCTCAACGGTTCGTCCTTCGGTCAAAGCCTTGGGATCATGCCTTGCGGCAGGAGCGGGTTCGCCATTCTTTGCTTGCGGTTAAAGGGGTAAACCACAATTCCACGCGGGCACATACACGAGGCAGCGCCGTTTGTCATCCCTTTCATGACAATATTTTATCAATTGCGCACCGCGTTCCTGCAGTTGCGAAGCGGCTTTCTGCCGGATATGGCATGAAAACCTTGGGAGGGGCCATGTCCGTATTCATCGTTCTCGTGCTGTTTGCGACCGGCTTTCTGTCGGGTGTCGTCAATGCCATTGCCGGCGGCGGCACTTTCCTGACCTTCGGGGCGATGACGCTGGCCGGCCTGCCGCCCATCGTTGCCAATGCCACTTCGGCTATCGTGCAGTTTCCGGGTTATATCACCTCGGTCATCGCCTATGGGCCGGAAATCCGTGCGCATTGGCGCGAGGCGATCCTGCTGTCAGCCGTTTCCGTCGTTGGCGGGCTGGCCGGCTCGCTGCTTCTGCTGTCGCTCGACAATCCTTCCTTCCGCCAGCTGGTTCCATGGCTGCTTCTTGCCGCCCCCGCCGTTTTCGCCGCCGGCCCGTGGCTGCGTCCGAAGGTCAGTACGGAGCGGTCTCCCGGCAATCTTCCGAGCCTCGTCTTTCAGGGGCTCGCCTCCATCTATGGCGGTTTTTTCGGTGCCGGCATGGGAATCATGATGCTCGCCATCCTCGGGATCACCTCGGGCGGCAGCTATCATCATCTGAACGCGCTGAAGAACCTGCTGTCGGTGGTGATCGCCATCATCGCGATTACGATCTTCGTCAGCGGCGGCGTCGTATCCTGGTGGGCGGCGCTCATCATGTTCCCGGCAGCGGCACTTGGCGGCTATGCGGGCGTGCACACGGCAAGGCGCGTGCCGCAATGGATCATTCGCTGGCTGGTCATCGCGGTCGGCCTGGTGCTGACGGCCTATTATTTCGTCTCGGCCTGAGCCTTTTTAAGAAGGTCTGGCCGTCTTTCCTTCGTCAGCGCCAGCGCCTGTTCGTGCCGCCATTTGTCGATGGCAGCGTGGTTGCCTGACGTGAGGATGGCGGGAATATCGCGGCCCTCCCAGTTCTGCGGGCGGGTATAATGTGGATGTTCCAGCAGCCCGCCCTCGAAGCTTTCATGCACACCTGACAGATCGTTGCCCATGACGCCCGGCAGGATGCGGACGATGGCGTCCAGAAGCGTCAGTGCGGCCGGCTCGCCGCCTGAGAGGATGTAGTCGCCGATCGACACTTCCTCCAGCCCGCGCGCCTCTATGACCCGCTGATCGACGCCTTCGAAACGGCCGCAGACGATGATCGCACCGTCGCCAGCCGCCAGTTCGCGCACACGGTCCTGCGATAGTGGTTTGCCGCGTGGGCTCATCAGCAGGCGCGGTCGCGTATCGCCATCCGAAACATGGTCGATGGCTGCAGCAAGAATGTCGGGTTTTAGTACCATGCCGGCACCGCCGCCTGCCGGGGTGTCATCGACGCTTCTGTGCTTGTCCGTCGCGAATTCGCGAATCTGCACGGCCTCAAGCGACCATTGTTCGCGTTCCAGCGCCTTGCCCGCCAGCGAATATCCCAAATGCCCCGGAAACATTTCCGGGTAGAGCGTCAGAACGGTGGCCTTGAAAGTCATTGCTTTATTTCTTGCCGAAAGGCGATGCGCCGGTTTCGTCTTTGTCGTCGGGATTGTCGATCAGTCCGGCGGCCATCGGGTCGATGAGAATGCGGCCGCCTTCGAGATCGATTTCAAGCACGGCTGCTTCCGAAAAGGGTATGAGGGCAGGGCGACGGCCCGCACCTTTCAGTTCCAGCAGATCACCTGCACCGAAATCGTAGACGGCGCTGACGGCGCCATAGCTTTTGCCTTCGGCATCAACGGCTTCCAGCCCTTCGAGATCGGCATAATAAAACTCGTCGTCGTCAAGCTCGTCGTCAGGAAGGTTGTCCCGGTCGACGAACAGTTCCAGCCCGTTCAGGCTTTCGGCCGCATTACGGTCGTTGATGCCCCTGAAACGAACGACGACAACGTTCTTGCCCTCGCGCACCTCAAGAATTTCGAAGATGCGGCCATCGGCGGTGACCAGATTGCCATAATCGCCGAGCGCCATCGGATCGGCCGTATAGGTGCTGACACGAACCTCGCCGCGCAGGCCCTGCGCGCCGCCGATCTTTGCCATGAGTACCGGGTTTTCCAGCTTTGCCATCGGGCCGTCCGTCTTCTGGTGGTGGTTGCGTCAGCTTTAAGGTTTGTTGACGCCAAAATAAACAAAAAACGGGCGGCATGGAAAACCACGCCACCCGTTCTTCAAAAGATTCTGCGCAGATTATTCTGCGGCAGAGGCTTCCGCAGCAGCAGCGGCTGCATCTTCAGCCTTCTGCTTCTTTTCAGCGACGCGTTCCAGAGCGCGCTTGCCCGGCTTTGCCTTTTCCGGGTTGCTGCGAGCGGCGCGCTCGGCAAGACCGGCTTCTGCGAGGAAGCGCAGAACGCGGTCGGTCGGCTGTGCGCCCTTGGCGATCCATTCCTTGATGAGGTCAGCCTTCAGCTCGATGCGCTGCGGGTTGTCCTTGGCAAGCATCGGGTTCCAGGAACCGACCTTCTCGAGGAAACGGCCGTCGCGGGGCGAACGGGCGTCAGCAACGACGATCTGGTAGTACGGGCGCTTCTTGGAACCACCGCGTGCGAGACGAATTTTAAGTGCCATGTCATTTACTCCTTAGGATGGCTTGTCCGCCTTTCAGGCGGTCTTTTCGGTGCCGCCATGTTCGGCGGCGATTGCTTCATGATGCCGGATGACTTCCTTGATGATGAAGTTCAGGAACTTCTCGGCGAAATCCGGATCCAGATTGGCATCCTTTGCCAGGTGGCGAAGGCGTTCAATCTGGTATTCCTCGCGCGCCGGGTCGGCCGGCGGCAAATTGTACTTTGCCTTCAAAACGCCCACCGCCTTGGTACAGCGGAAACGTTCGGCAAGAATGTGAACCAGTGCGGCATCGATATTGTCGATCGACTGGCGGTATTCGGAAAGCTGGGCTTTCACCTCTGCATTGTTCACTGGTGTCCCCCTCACTTCTTTTTCGGAAAGCCGGGCAGGCCCGGCATGCCGCCAAGACCTGGCAGCTTGGCGCTGCCGAGGCCCGGCAATCCGCCCGGCATGCCGCCGAGGCCGGGCATCCCGCCCGGCTTGCCGAGACCGGCGGCTTCTGCCTGCTTCTGGAGCGCTTCAAGCTGCTTCGGATCGATGTTCGACAGATCAGGCATGCCGCCGCCAAGACCACCGAGGCCCATCTTGCCGGCAAGGCCGCCCATCATCTGCTTCATGATGCCGCCTTTGCCCTTGCCGCCCATGGCCTTCATCATGTCGGCCATGCCGCGATGCATCTTCAGAAGCTTGTTGATTTCAGCGGCATCGGTGCCGGAACCGGCGGCGATGCGCCTCTTTCGGCTGTGCTTCAGAATATCGGGATTGGCGCGTTCCGCCTTGGTCATCGACGAGATGATGGCGATCTGGCGGTCGAACATCTTGTCGTTGAGGCCAGCGGAAGCCATCTTGTCCTTCATGCCGGCCATGCCGGGCATCAGCCCCATGATGCCGCCCATGCCGCCCATCTTCTTCATCTGGGCAAGCTGGTCGGAGAGATCGTTGAGGTCGAACTTGCCCTTGGCCATCTTCTCGGCCATGGCACGGGCTTTTTCCGCATCGATGTTCTCGGCGGCCTTCTCGACCAGCGAGACGATGTCGCCCATGCCGAGAATACGGTCGGCGATACGGCGCGGATGGAACTCGTCGAGTTCGTTCATACGCTCGCCGATACCGATCAGCTTGATCGGCTTGCCGGTGACGGCGCGCATGGAAAGGGCGGCACCGCCGCGTCCGTCGCCGTCCATACGGGTGAGCACAAGACCGGTGATGCCGACGCGCTCATCGAAATTGCGTGCAAGGTTGACGGCGTCCTGACCGGTCAGCGAATCCGCGACGAGCAGGATTTCGTGCGGATTGGACTTCTTCTTGATGTCGGCCATTTCCAGCATCAAGGGTTCGTCGATGTGGGTACGGCCGGCGGTGTCGAGAATGACGACGTCATGGCCGCCGAGCTTTGCAGCCTGCACGGCGCGCGCGGCGATATCTGTCGGCGACTGGCCGGCAATGACCGGCAACGTATCGACGCCGGTCTGCACGCCGAGCTGGCGAAGCTGTTCCTGTGCGGCCGGACGACGCGTGTCGAGAGATGCCATCAGCACCTTCTTCTTGTCACGGTCGGTCAGGCGCTTGGCGATCTTGCCTGTTGTCGTGGTCTTGCCCGAACCCTGCAGACCCACCATCATGATGACGACGGGGGCGGCCGCATGCAGGTCGATCGAGACGCCTTCGGTGCCGAGCATTTCGACAAGCTCGTCATGCACGATCTTGACGACCATCTGGCCGGGCTTGATGGATTTCAGAACGGCTGCGCCGACAGCCTTTTCACGCACCTTGTCAGTGAAGGAACGCACGACTTCCAGCGCAACGTCCGCTTCCAGAAGCGCACGGCGAACCTCGCGCAGGGCGGCAGCAACATCGGCTTCCGTCAGCGCGCCACGGCCGGTCAGTCCATTCAGAATGGAACCAAGGCGGTCCTGGAGGTTTTCAAACATCGTTTCTTCCTTCTTCGTTCCGGGGTTTCCGAAACGTCGGTGCTTTCGCTGCCAAAAACAAGACGCAAAGCCAAAAAGCACCCGAGGGCGCATCGCGCTGTCGGGTGTTGACCTCCGGGATCTCTTTATACCTTTGCGGGTCCCGGTCGGCGGCTTGGAGTCGTGAAACTGCCAGCTGATTGGCGGCGATAAACAGGAAAGCGCGGGAAAAGTCAAGGCGGTGCCGGGTTTCAGGCGCGAAGGCCTGCATTTCATCTTTGCGTGATTGGTCGCCGGCCACCATTGGCGGTGCTTGAACGGCCCTCTTTCGCTCCCTATACATTTGTCATGAACCGTCGAAAATTTTTTCGTTTTTCCGCTCTTGGCCTGCTCGCTCTGGCGGGTGGTGGCCTTTATGCCCGCCGTTCGAGCGCCAGCGCCTATTATAGCGGCCCGATCTCCGATCATTTCGACGGGATGCGCTTCTTCAACCCCGGCGGTTCGCCGCCCGGCAATTTCATGGGGCTGCTGAAATGGCGCTTCAATGGCGAGCGCGCCACATGGCCGGAAAGCTATCCGAGCCCCTTTCCCTTCGCAAAGCCGGAAGCCCGCATCGAAGGCAGGGACATGCGCGTCACCTTTGTGGGCCATGCTTCATTTCTCATCCAGACGGCGGGTTTGAATATTCTCGTCGATCCGGTGTGGTCGCAGCGCACCAGCCCTTTCAGTTTTGCCGGTCCCAAACGGGTCAATCCGCCCGGCATCCGTTTCGAGGATCTGCCGCCCATCGATCTGGTGCTGGTGACCCATAATCACTACGACCATCTGGATATGGAAACGTTGAAGCGCCTGCATGTGGCGCACAAGCCGCTTTTCATCACGCCGCTCGGCAATGACGCGATTATTCGCACCGGTGTCGAGGCGGCGCGTATCAAGGTCGGCGATTGGGGCGATGTGGTGGAGACAGGTTCGGTGAAAATTCATTTCGAACCGTGCCACCACTGGTCGGCCCGCGGTCTTAACGACCGACGCATGGCGCTCTGGGCCGCCTTCGTCATCGAAACGCCAGGCGGTAAAATCTACCATATAGGCGATACCGGCTTTCACGAGGGCCTCAACTATCACGCCGCGCGCAAGAAGCACGGTGAGTTCCGTCTCGCCAACCTGCCTTTCGGTGCCTATGAGCCCCGTTGGTTCATGAAGGGCCAGCACCAGAACCCGGCGGAAGCCGTGGAAGGAATGAAGCTTTGCGGCGCGGCGCATGTTTGCGGGCACCATTGGGGGACAGTACAGTTGACGGACGAGGCCGTGGATGCGCCGCTTGCGGCCCTCAAGGTTGCGTTGACGGAGCAGGGGGTCGACGAAAGCCGTTTCCGGCCAATGCGTCCCGGTGAAGTTTTCGACGTGCCTTCCGTCTGACCGCAGCCCCGTTTGCGCCGCAACAGTCTGGTAATTTGCCGGTCTTTCCGCCATATAGGGCGAAAGCGCGGGGCAAATCCCGAATGCAAACCGGTTTTCAGACAGTTTTCAGGTTTAAGGCGATGGCGGATACGGTCGAATTTGCGAAGATGAACGGGCTTGGCAACAAGATCCTCGTTATCGACATGCGCGGCCGTAAAGATATGGTCACGCCGGAGGCGGCGATTGCGCTGAACGCCGATGCTGCCACACAGTTCGACCAGATCATGGCGATCCACGATCCGCGTGTTGGCGGCACGGATGCCTTCATCGATATTCTCAATTGCGACGGCACGAAGGCGCAGGCCTGCGGCAATGGCACGCGCTGCGTGGTGCAGGCGCTGTCTTCCGAAACGGGCAAGACTAGCTTCACCTTCCAGACGGTGGCGGGCATCCTGAACGCCGTCGAACATGAAGATGGCATGATATCAGTCGATATGGGCCTGCCGCGGTTCCGCTGGAGCGACATTCCGCTTTCGGAGGAGTTCCACGATACCAGCCGCATCGAATTGCAGATTGGCCCGATCGATGCGCCGATCCTGCACTCGCCTGCTGTGATGTCCATGGGCAATCCGCACGCGATCTTCTGGGTGGATCGTGATCCGATGGAATTCGACCTCGAACGTTTCGGGCCGCTGCTCGAAAACCATCCGATGTTTCCGGAGAAGGCCAATATCACGCTGGCGCAGGTGATTTCCGACAGTGCGCTTCGCACCCGCACCTGGGAGCGCGGCGCAGGGCTGACACTCGCCTGCGGTTCGGCCGCCTGCGCATCAGCCGTTTCCGCCGCCCGCACCGGCCGTACCGGCCGGAAGGTCACCATCGATGTCGCCTCCAGCCCCATCCGCGTGCCGCTGACCATCGACTGGCGTGAGGACAATCACGTCATCATGACCGGCCCTGCCGAATGGGAATGGTCCGGCATGGTCGATCCCGTTACCGGCGTCTGGTCGCGTGATGCTGCGGCCGAACAGGGGGCCGTATGAGTGGCGTCGAGGTCATAACCTTCGGCTGCCGTCTCAACACCTATGAATCGGAAGTGATGCGGGCGGAGGCCGAAAAAGCCGGGCTCAACAATGCCGTGCTGGTCAATACCTGTGCCGTGACGGGCGAGGCGGTGCGTCAGGCGCGCCAGGCCATCCGCCGCGCACGGCGCGACAATCCGCATGCACGCATCATTGTTACCGGCTGCGCCGCACAGACGGAAAAACAGACCTTTGCCGAAATGCCCGAGGTGGATGCGGTGCTGGGCAATGAGGAAAAGCTGAAAAGCGCCTCCTATCGCGCGCTACCGGATTTCGGCGTCTCGGCGGAAGAAAAGCTGCGCGTCAACGACATCATGAGCATCAAGGCGACAGCGCCGCAGATGGTGAAGCACATAGACGGGCATGTGCGCGCCTTCATTCAGGTACAGAATGGCTGCGATCATCGCTGCACCTTCTGCATCATTCCTTATGGGCGCGGCAATTCGCGCTCGGTGCCCATGGGTGCGGTTGTGGATCAGGCGCGCAGGCTGACGGAAAGCGGCTATTGCGAAATCGTGCTGACCGGGGTGGATGCGACCAGCTATGGCGCTGACCTGCCCGGTGAGCCGTCGCTTGGTTATCTTGCCAAGACATTGCTGAAGCAGGTGCCGGATATTCTGCGCCTGCGCCTTTCCTCCATCGATAGTATCGAGGCCGATCATCATCTCATGGATCTGATTGCTGATGAGCCGCGTTTCATGCCGCATCTGCACCTGTCCCTCCAGCATGGCGACGACATGATCCTGAAACGCATGAAACGCCGCCATTCACGGGCCGATGCCATCCGCTTCTGTCGCGACGTGCGGGCGCTGCGGCCGGAGATCGCCTTCGGCGCGGATATGATCGCCGGTTTTCCGACAGAGACGGAAGAGATGTTCGAAAATGCCGCGACGCTGGCGGAGGAATGCGGCATTTCCAGCCTGCATGTGTTTCCCTACAGCCCGCGTGCCGGCACACCTGCCGCTCGCATGCCGCAGCTTGACCGCGCGCTGGTGAAGGAGCGGGCGGCGAGGCTTCGTGAACGCAGTGAGGCGCTGCGGCTCGCGCATCTGCAGGGCATGGTCGGTTCGGTGCAGACGATTCTTGTTGAAAACAACGGTTTTGCCCATACCGACAATTTCACGCTGGTGGCGGCGCCTGATCTTCCTGCGCGCACTCTTGCGCAGGTTGCGATTACCGGCCACAACGGCAAACATCTGAACATGAAGCTTCTGGCGGCAAATGCGGCCTGAGGCGGCTAAAGAGAAAAGACACGGGAACGACCATGGCCCTCGGCTTCATCAAAAAAGTCTTTTCGTTCGGCAAGGACAAGGCCGCAACGGAAGAGCGGCCGCAAGAGGATGCCGCGTCTGAGCGCGGCAATGAAAACGCCTCCTTCGAAGCGGCGCTGAGCGACGCCGAAGCGCATGGCACTGTCGACAAGGACCCGGTTTCCGAACTGGAGATGGAGACGGCCGGTGGCCCGGCCCCGGACGAAGCGACGGGTGTAGTTCTCTCCGAAGAAGATGAGCAAGAGGACGCACCGCTTCTTCCCGGTGCCGAGCTTTCCGGCGATATGGGCGTGGTGCCATTGTCGTTGCTACAGGCGGAAGCAGCCGCTGAAGAGCAGGACGATGCTTTGCCGGAAGCAGCGGATGTCGTGCTGGATACGGATGCGATGGATGCGCTGCTCGACGAGGCGGAAGCCGCGAGCGCGGTCGAACCCCCTGCGGTTCCCACGGCTCTGCCCAAGGGTTTTTCGTCGGCAAGTGAACGGCAGGAGCCTGCGCCTGTAGCACCGCAGGTAAAACTGACATGGTTTCAGCGCCTGCGCGCCGGGCTTTCCCGCACGTCGTCGCAGCTGACGACGCAGATTTCGGCGCTCTTCACCAAGCGCAAGCTGGATGAGGACACGCTCGATGAGCTGGAAGATCTTCTCATCCAGTCCGATCTGGGTGTCGAGACCGCCATGCGCATCACCGGCGCCCTGTCTTCCGAACGTTACGGCAAGGATGTCAGCGGCGAAGATGTGGCGCGCATCATGGCGGGCGAGATCACCAAGGTCCTGAAGCCTGTCGCCAAGCCGCTGGAACTCGATCTCTCGCACAAGCCGCATGTCATTCTCGTCGTCGGCGTGAACGGTACCGGCAAGACGACCACTATCGGCAAGCTTGCCGCCAAGCTCTCGGGCTCTGGCCTCAAGGTCATGCTTGCGGCCGGCGATACCTTCCGCGCGGCGGCCATCGAACAGCTCAAGATCTGGGCTGATCGGACCGGTTCGCAATTCATCGGTACCAAGCTCGGCGCAGATGCGGCTGGGCTTGCCTACGACGCTTATGAGCAAGCGCGGGCGCAAAAAAGCGATGTGCTCATCATCGATACGGCCGGCCGTCTGCAGAACAAGACGGAACTGATGGCGGAGCTGGAAAAGATCGTGCGCGTGCTCGGCAAACTCGATCCGGATGCGCCGCACACCGTGCTGCAGACGCTGGATGCGACGACCGGCCAGAACGCGATGAACCAGGTGGAAATATTCCGCAATGTCGCGGGCGTTTCGGGCCTGATTATGACAAAATTGGATGGCACGGCGCGGGGCGGTATCCTCGTCGCCATCGCTGCCAAACACAAGCTGCCGGTTTATTTCATCGGCGTGGGTGAAGGTGTTGATGATCTGGAGCCCTTCGAGGCGGAAGATTTCGCCAAGGCCATTGCGGGAGTGTGAGTATGGATATTGAAAGCAATTCCAAGGAAAGCGAAAAGATGGTGGCGGAAATCAGCCCGCTCCTGAAATTCGTGCTCGAGCTTGGCCCGCTCATGGTGTTCTTCTTCGCCAATTCCCGCGGCGAATGGCTGGCCTCCACCTTCCCCGTGCTGACGGAATTCGGCGGGCCGATCTTCATTGCCACCGGCCTGTTCATGATCGCAACGGCGCTGGCTCTCTCGGTTTCATGGGTGCTGACGCGGAAACTGCCGATCATGCCGCTGATATCAGGCATCGTGGTGTTCGTCTTCGGCGCGCTGACCTTGTGGCTGCAGAACGACACTTTCATCAAGATGAAGCCGACCATCGTCAACACGCTGTTCGGCGTCATTCTGCTGGGCGGCCTGTTCTTCGGGCAATCGCTGCTGGGTTACGTCTTCAATTCGGCCTTCAGGCTGACGGATGAGGGCTGGCGCAAGCTGACGCTGCGCTGGGGCGTGTTTTTTCTCTTCCTTGCGGTGATGAACGAGGTTGTGTGGCGCATGTTCACCACCGACACCTGGGTCGCCTTCAAGGTGTGGGGCACGATGCCGATCACCATCGTCTTCACCATGGCGCAAATGCCGCTCGTCATGCGCCATTCGCTGGAACCGCTCAACAAGGACGAAAAATGACAATTGCAGAGATGTCGGCTTCCCGTTCGCGCTCGCTTAAATGGTTCGGCGTGGCCGCCGGCCTGCTTCTTCTGCAGATCGTCATCCTCTACGCCATGGGCCGCATTCCGATCTGCGAATGCGGTTATGTGAAGTTGTTCGAGCCGGGCGTGAACACGCCGGGCAATT
Source organism: Agrobacterium tumefaciens str. B6 (assembly GCF_001541315.1). GTDB lineage: Bacteria > Pseudomonadota > Alphaproteobacteria > Rhizobiales > Rhizobiaceae > Agrobacterium > Agrobacterium radiobacter. Next base: position 219,699 of record NZ_LMVK01000045.1, read on the forward strand.
CCCAGCATCTGGCCGACTGGTATACGCCCTCGCATATCATTCACGGCTTCCTGTTCTACTGGTTCGCCTGGCTGCTCTTTCGCAACAAACCGCTTTCCATGCGGCTGTCACTTGCGGTTCTGGTGGAAGCGGCATGGGAAATCCTTGAAAACTCGCCTCTCATCATCGATCGTTACCGCACCGCGACCATGGCGCTGGGTTACACCGGCGACAGCATCCTTAACTCGGCGATGGACACGGTTTTTATGGTGCTGGGTTTCCTCTTCGCCGCCCGCGTGCCGGTGTGGCTGACGGTTGTGATCGCCATCTTCTTCGAAATCTTCACCGGCTGGCTAATCCGCGATAATCTGACGCTGAACGTCGTCATGCTGGTCTGGCCTGTGGAGGCGATCAAGGAATGGCAGAACGCGCTCCCGCAAATGTGAACGCAGCTGCCGGGATTTTGGCCGGGATGAGCTGAAACCACGCGAGACATGTAGGCTTTCTTAAGGGCATTGCGGTATCGTCCGGGTTCAAAGACCCGTCTCTTCCTGGCAGAACCCGTTGCAAGATAATTTCGCCTATCTTCTCCCCTTCATCATGCTGACATTCGGCGTGGTGTTCCTGTTCCTGCAGAGGATCGGTCACGCTTCCGCCCGCTATTGGGGTATCGGATATCTTTCGGCGGCCTTTGGTTTTGCGACGCCTCTGGTGCTCGGTGGCCTGCCTTTCGAAGTCCAGGCGATCCTTTCGAACCTGTTGTTCTTCTCCGCCTTCTTCCTCTATGGCCATGCGCTGCTTACCCATTTTGGCCGGCCGCTTCATACCGCGGCCCGATTGTCGATCGTTGTGGTTGCGGTGTTGCTGGTCTCTTTCCATGTTTTCATCACGCCGGATCTGAAGCGCGAGCTCGTCATTGGCGATCTCGTCTGCGCCCTTTTGCTTGCGATCCCGGTCTGGCTCGTGCGAAAGCGCCCCGTCGCGCTCGCCGACAGGCTGATGGTGGGAATTGCCTGTCTTGTGGTGGTGGAAACGCTGGTGCGCATCGGCATGCTGCTGGTGATGACGCCGGGGGGCTCGATGATAGAGCTCAGCGAATTCTTCGAGTCGGATTATGCCTTCTACATGCAGCTCGCCGCGAGCATTTTCGGCTTCCTGCTTGCGCTTTCCGTGCTCGCGAGCCAGATTTCCGTCACCGTCGACCGTCATCTGCATGCGGCGGAGCATGACCCTCTGACTGACGTGCTGAACCGCCGCGGCTTCGACCGGCGTGTTCCCGATTTTCGCAACGATACGCCTGAGGGTGCGGTCATTGCCTGCGACATAGATCATTTCAAGCGCATCAACGACGTCTACGGCCATGCGGCCGGTGATATCGTGCTCATCGGCCTTTCCGATCTTCTCAGACGAAACGCGCCCGGGGATGCGCTGGTGGCGCGCTTTGGCGGTGAGGAATTCGTTGTCTTCCTGCCCGGCCAGACGGCCGCCGCAGCCGGGCAGCTTGCCAATAGCATGCGTACAGGTCTCTCGTCGCTCGATTGGCGCAACCGGGGTGTAAGCAGCCAGATAACGGCAAGCTTCGGTGTTTCGGCCGTCGCAAAGGGGGGATCATTCCATCCACGACGCCATCAAGCGTGCCGATGACAGTCTTTATGCCGCAAAACATGGCGGTCGCGACCAAGTCGTGCTGGAAGGCATGCGTCTGCCGGCTGAAGGCCCGTCGCTGAGGGTCGTTACCAAGGGGTGATGCCTTGCGGGAGCGGGTTATTTCCCCGCTGCGGCCGCGATCGCTGGCAGCAGGTCCCGTTCGACGCTGCGGGCATCGAAGGGGCCGACCTTTTTATAGAGGATCGTGCCGTCCGCGCCGACCAGATAACTTTCGGGAATGCCATAGACACCCCAGTCAATAGCAGCCTTGCCGTTCGGATCGACGCCTATCGCAGCAAATGGATTACCGAGCTCGCCGAGGAAGCGCAGCGCATTATCCTGCTTGTCCTTGTAATTGATGCCGACGACGGTGATGCGGTCGTCCTTCGCCAATTCCTGAAGCAGCGGATGCTCCTGCCGGCAGGGAATGCACCAGGAAGCGAAGACGTTGACCAGCGTCAGCTTGCCTTTGATGGCGGCATCGGTCAGCGCCGGAAGGTTCGAGCCCTCCAGCGGCGGCAGCGACAGGGCGGGTGCCTTAGTGCCGATAAGCGCCGAGGGAATGGCGCTGATGTCAAGCCCGTTCACGTCCTGATCGTAGAGCATCTTGCCGGCGATGAGGGCGAAACCGCCAAACAGCAGCAACGGGAGAAGCGCCAGCGCATAACGTGTACGGCCCGTCGTTTTGGCTTTTGTGTCGTCCCGGTTGGCCTGCGTCATTGCGCGTCACCTGCGGAACCGGCTCTTGCCCTGCGGCGCACACCGGAGGCCTCCAGTTCCTTCAGTTCCCGTTTGCGTGCCTGACCGTCCACGACGACCCAGGCGATGAGACAGAGAACGACAAGGCCCGTCGCCGCATAGGACATTCCGATATAAAAGGCGTGTGTCATCCCCTCAGCCCTCCCGGTTCGCCATGCGGGCGGCAAGCCGCCGTTGCGCGGCGACACGCCGGCGCCAGATTTCATTGCGCATGGCGGCGATATGCAGGGTGAAGAACAGCAGCGTGAACCCGATGGCCATCGTCAGAAGCGGCCAGAGAAATTCCGCATCGATGGCGGAACCGCCCATGCGGATGACGCTTGCCGGCTGGTGAAGCGTATTCCACCACTCGACCGAAAATTTGATGATGGGGATATTCACGAAACCGACGAGGATCAGCACGGCGCTGACACGGGCGGCCCTGGACGGATCATCCATGGCGCGGTTGAGCGCGATCAGCCCCAGATACATCAGGAACAGCACGAAGACGGAGGTCAGCCGAGCGTCCCATACCCACCAGGTTCCCCACATGGGTTTGCCCCAGAGCGAGCCGGTGATGAGTGCGATGAGCGTGAAGGCGGCGCCGATGGGGGCGGCGGCCTTGTGGCTGACATCCGCGAGCGGGTGACGCCAGACGAGGGTGCCGATCGCGGAGATCGCCATGACCGAATAACACATCATGGCGAGCCAGGCGGAGGGGACATGCACATACATGATGCGCACCGTATAACCCTGCTGGTAATCGCCCTCAGTGGTGAAAGACAGATAAAGACCTGATGCCAGCACCAGTGCTGTCAGAGCCGCGAGCCAGGGCAGAATGCGTGCCGCCAGCGCCAGAAACCGCGTGGGATTGGCGAGATCACTGAATTTGGTGATGGTGAAGGTCTGCTCGTTCATGCCGTTTGTGTAACCCGAGAATGGCCGCCCCGCAATTGATCCCTGTCAATCGGGGACCGTCCATTGCAGTTTCATCAATCCATAACATTGCGCAGTGCCAAAGCGGCAAAGAAAGGACCGGTCACGGCTGAAAATAACGTGATCGCACAGAGAATGAGGAATGGCGGCATGAAGGGCGCCGGGTCCTGCACGGCTGCGTAGGAAGCGCTGACGCCGAAGATCAAGACGGGAATGGCGAGCGGCAGGACGAGGATGGAGACCAGAAGGCCGCCGCGCGGCAGGGCAACGGCAACCGCTGCGCCCACCGCGCCGATGAAGGTAATGGCGGGTGAACCGACGAGAAGGGTGAGCATGACGGCGCCGATCGCCACCTCGTCCATGTTCATGAACAGGCCGAGCAGCGGCGAGGCAAGCACCAGCGGCAGACCGGTCGTGACCCAGTGCGCCAGGCATTTCACGAAGACGGTCAGGACGAGCGGGGTTTCCTGCATCAGGATCAGATCGAGGGATCCGTCATCCCGTTCGGCCTGGAACAGCCGGTCGAGGCCGAGAAGAGCTGATAGAAGCGCGCCGATCCAGACGATGGCAGGGCCGATGCGGGCGAGCAGGTTGAGATCGGGACCGACGCCGAACGGGATGACGGCAACCACGGTCATGAAGAACAGCACGCCGATCAGCGCGCCGCCGCCGGCGCGGATGGAGAGTTTGATATCGCGGAGGAAGAGGGCGGTCATTGGGGCGTCCTCGTGTTCGCGGCGTTACCCCCCTCTGCCCTGCCGGGCATCTCCCCCTCAAGGGGGGAGATCAGCAGGAGGCTTTCCCGACGCTTCATTCTCAAACGTTGAGATTGTCGAGACCTAACCGCGAGTCGATCTCCCCCCTTGAGGGGGAGATGCCCGGCAGGGCAGAGGGGGGTAAGCCGCACGCACATCACCATCATGCCCAAGCCTCCACCCCTGCAAACCCCGTCATCTGCAATTCCTGCGTATTCTCCAACCCTAAAGGCTGATGGGTCGCAGCAAGTACAATCCCGCCCCTTCCAAGGTGGTTTTTCACAAGATCGGTAAACATTCCGTCCGCAGCCTTATCAAGTGCCGCGGTCGGCTCATCAAGAATCCACACCGGTCGCCAGGCAATCAAAAGCTTCGCCATGGCAAACCGCCGCTGCTGGCCGGCGGAGAGATAACCGAAGGGCAGGTGGGTAATGCCGGCAAGGCCGACAATCTCCGCGGCCTCATCAATCGCCATGCCCCTGCCGCCGGGAAAGTCACCGAGGAAATCCTTCCAGAAGCGCAGGTTTTCCGAAACGGTCAGTTCGGTTTTCATGGCATTGCGATGGCCGAGATAATGGCAGGCCTCCGAGGGGCGCATGTCCGGCTCAATTCCTTCGCCGGCTATCTTAATCCGTCCCTGCTCGGGACGCAGCAGACCCGCTACCGTGCGCAGCAGCGTGGATTTTCCCGAGCCGTTGCGCCCGGTCAGCACCAGCGCCTCTCCGTCGCTTAACTTGAAGGAAATATTCATGAATATGAAATCTTCGCCGCGTCGCACGCCAAGATTTTCCGCCGTCAAATCCATGCTGCGGTTCCGTTTCAGATTTCGTCGTCTCGATAAAAAAATCGATTAGCTTGGTTGAATGGTCTGGCACGTTTCTCTGAAATTATCTATATGGGTGTCAACACGCCAGCGGCCGGCGTGAACATCATCTTGCGCCGGACTTGACGATTGCGAGGAGCAATTTTCACGTGCGGACAGCGGAAATGGTCGTACCCGCATCCTGATGTGCATGAGTGCATAGGTGTCCGCACGAACGTGTTGGCTATCAGTGTAAGCGGGGTTTTTATCCATGCCCAAATCACTCGACAGTTTCAAATGTCGTTCCGTCCTTACCGTTGGCGGTAAGGATTACGTCTATTTCAGCCTTCCCAAGGCTGAAGCAAATGGCCTGAAGGGCGTTTCCAAGCTGCCCTATTCCATGAAGGTTCTTCTGGAAAACCTGTTGCGTTTCGAGGACGGCCAGTCCGTCACCAAGGAACATATCCTTGCGGTGTCCGAATGGCTTGGTAACAAGGGCCTGACCGAAACCGAAATCGCCTACCGCCCCGCCCGCGTTCTCATGCAGGACTTCACCGGTGTTCCCGCCGTGGTTGATCTTGCCGCCATGCGTGACGGTATCAAGGCTCTTGGCGGCGATCCGGAAAAGATCAACCCGCTGGTTCCCGTCGATCTCGTCATTGACCACTCTGTTATCGTCGATGAATTCGGCACGCCGAGCGCCTTTGCCCGCAACGTCGAACTGGAATATGAGCGCAACGGCGAGCGTTACCGCTTCCTGAAGTGGGGCCAGCAGGCGTTCAAGAATTTCCGCGTGGTTCCGCCCGGCACAGGCATCTGTCACCAGGTCAACCTCGAATATCTCGGCCAGACCGTCTGGACGAAGGAAGAGGACGGCGAGACGATCGCTTATCCGGATACCTGCGTCGGCACGGATTCGCATACGACCATGATCAACGGTCTCGGCGTTCTCGGCTGGGGTGTCGGCGGTATCGAGGCTGAAGCTGCCATGCTCGGCCAACCGGTCTCCATGCTTCTGCCCGAGGTCATCGGCTTCAAGCTGACCGGCAAGGTGAAGGAAGGCGTCACCGCGACGGACCTCGTTCTGACGGTCGTGCAGATGCTGCGCAAGAAGGGCGTGGTATCGAAGTTCGTCGAATTCTTCGGCCCCGGCCTTGATTCGATGTCTCTGGCCGACCGTGCGACCATCGGCAATATGGGTCCGGAATATGGCGCGACCTGCGGCTTCTTCCCGGTTGACGGCGAAACCATCAACTACCTGACCATGTCCGGCCGTGCCAAGGATCGTATCGCGCTCGTCGAAGCCTATTCGAAGGCGCAGGACATGTGGCGCACCGGCGATGGTTCCGACCTCGTCTTCACCGACACGCTGGAACTCGATCTTGGTGACGTCGTGCCCTCCATGGCCGGTCCGAAGCGCCCGGAAGGCCGTCTGCCGCTCGAAACCATCGCACCGAATTTCGCGACGGCTCTCGAGAACGACTACAAGAAGCCCGGCCAGATCAACAGCCGCTATGCTGTCGAAGGCGAAGCTTTTGATCTCGGTCACGGCGATGTGGCGATTGCCGCCATCACCTCCTGCACGAACACCTCCAACCCCTCGGTTCTCATCGCCGCCGGCCTTCTCGCCCGCAACGCTGTCGCCAAGGGGCTGAAGTCCAAGCCGTGGGTGAAGACCTCGCTGGCACCGGGATCGCAGGTTGTTGCCGAATATCTCGACAAGTCCGGTCTGCAGAAGGATCTCGATGCGATCGGCTTCAACCTCGTCGGCTTCGGCTGCACGACCTGCATCGGTAACTCCGGTCCGCTGCCGCCTGCGATCTCCAAGACGATCAACGACAAGGGCCTGATCACATCAGGCGTTCTCTCTGGTAACCGCAACTTCGAAGGCCGCATCTCGCCTGACGTGCAGGCGAACTATCTGGCCTCGCCGCCGCTCGTCGTGGCCTATGCGCTTGCCGGCACGGTCCAGAAGGATCTGACCAAGGAGCCGATCGGCGACGACCAGAACGGCAACCCGGTCTATCTCAAGGATATCTGGCCGACCTCCAAGGAAATCCAGGAATTCATCCTGAAATACGTCACCCGTGAGCTCTACGAAACCAAGTATGCTGACGTGTTCAAGGGTGACGCGAACTGGCAGGCTGTTCAGGTTCCGCCGGGCCAGACTTATGCCTGGGACGACAAGTCCACCTATGTTCAAAACCCGCCCTATTTCGTCGGCATGGGCAAAAAGGGCACCGGCCTCAAGAACATCAAGGGCGCGCGCGTCCTCGGTCTCTTCGGCGACAAGATCACCACCGACCATATTTCTCCGGCCGGTTCGATCAAGGCTGCTTCGCCTGCTGGCGCCTATCTGACGGAGCACGGCGTTGCCGTGGCCGACTTCAACCAGTACGGCACGCGCCGTGGCAACCATGAAGTGATGATGCGCGGCACCTTCGCCAATATCCGCATCCGCAACCACATGCTCGGCCCGAACGGCAAGGAAGGTGGCTACACCATCCACTATCCGTCGAAGGAAGAGATGTCGATCTATGACGCCGCGATGAAATACAAGGCGGAAGGCGTTCCGCTCGTCATCTTCGCCGGTGTCGAATATGGTAACGGCTCGTCCCGCGACTGGGCGGCGAAGGGCACCAACCTGCTCGGCGTCAAGGCCGTCATCGCGCAGTCCTTCGAACGCATCCACCGTTCGAACCTCGTCGGCATGGGTGTCGTTCCCTTCGTTTTCGAGGAAGGCACGACCTGGGCGAGCCTCGACCTCAAGGGCGACGAAATCGTCGAGATCGATGGTCTCGAAGGTGAAATCAAGCCGCGTGAAAAGAAGATCGCCAAGATCACCTACAGCGACGGTACGGTGAAGGAAGTTCCGCTTCTCTGCCGCATCGATACGCTTGATGAAGTGATCTACATGAACAATGGCGGCATTCTGCAAACCGTTCTTCGCGATCTGGTCGCGTAAAGCTTTGAAAATCGAGGGCGCCGGGCGGAATCCCGGCGTCTTTCCGTTTCAAGTCTCTTTTTTTGTGATTGTCGCTCACCCCTTCGTGACTTTCTATTGAAGGGCAATAGACGTTATTTTCCGGTTTGCATCCCGGCAGGATTGATCGCATCAATTCGTCTGGATCTCTTCCGGACAAAGGTTTTTGTAATGCCGCTGAAATTCCCCCTGTCGATATGTCTTCTCGGCACGTTTCTCGTCACCTCCGCGCAGGCGCAGGAAGCTGTGAAGGGCGTCGTCGAATTGTTCACATCGCAGGGATGTGCCTCGTGCCCGCCGGCGGATGAAGCCTTGCGCAAGATGATCCAGAAGGGCGATGTCGTCGGTCTTTCCTACCATGTCGATTACTGGAACTATCTGGGCTGGACGGATTCGCTGGCATCGAAGGAAAATACCGATCGGCAATATGGCTATATGCGCGCACTCGGCCGCAACGGGGTCTATACGCCGCAGGCCATTCTGAATGGTCGCGACCACGTCAAGGGCGCGGATGTCCGTGGAATCTACGACAGGCTCGATGCTTTCAAGCGCGAAGGCAAGGGACTGAATGTCCCGGTCTCGTCGAAGTTTTCCGGAAACGAGGTGGAGATCGATATTGGTGCCGGCAGCGGCAGGGCTGATGTCGTGGTCGCCTATTTCACGCGCGAACAGACGGTTGATGTGCAGAAGGGGGATAACCAGGGGAAAAAAATGTCCTACTGGCACAGCGTCTATGACGTGCAAACCGTCGGCATGTGGGATGGTTCACCGATGACGGTGAAGCTTCCGGCGAGCGTGGTGGCAAAGGTGAAAAAGGGCGGCTGCGCGGTGCTTTTGCAGACGGCAAATGCCGGCGGCGATCCCGCAGCAATTGTCGGCGCAAGTATCCTGCTTGGAAGTGAAACCCCCTGATCGCCTGTGGGGCGATGGAAGATCCGGTCCGGGCATTGGGGGCTGGGGGTAAAGGGTCAATGCACCGGACCGGGTCATCTTGGTGCCTAGGCATCAATTGACAATAGGACTATTCCACCCAATTCGGGCCATGGTTTGACCGAAATACGGCAGGCCATGTGAAAATGGCTGCCTAAATGGTTACCATTTTTAACCTCTGCCTTGCTGTCGGCAGTCCCTCCAGAGGGATGGATGGGGCGCCATTCCGTGCTGGCGCCTTCTGGATCGGCTGCAATTCGAGGCCTGTGAAACCTTTCCCGGAATTGCTGGTCCTGTGCGCCATGGTAGTGCAAAGACTTGCAATTTCGCCCCCTCAGGCTCACACTGCATGGATGATTTGGGTGGAATCGGAGGTATTGGATGACCGATCAACCGGATGTGCAGCAGGTGCAGACCGCTTCACGTGACAATTCCACCGTTATCGATCTCCGGGAATATAAAAAGAACAAGGACCCTTTGCCGGTCACCTTTCACCGGCGCGAGCTGGATGCGATTCTGCGCATCTATGGCCGCATGGTGGGAGAGGGCGAGTGGCGTGACTACGCCATCGATCACCTGAAGGAAAAGGCGGTGTTTTCCGTCTTCAAGCGATCAGGTGAAATGCCGCTTTTCAGGATCGAGAAAAACCCCAAGCTGGGGGCAAAACAGGGTGCCTATTGCGTGGTGAATACGGATGGCCGCATTCTCAAACGTGGCCATGAATTGCCGCAGGTTCTGAAAGTTTTCGACAAGGTTCTGAAGCTCATTGAATGAGCTTTAACAGGAGCGGACTATTCGCAGGAACAGCACGCCCTGACGGATATAGGTGAAGAAATCTTCGCAAATAAAAAGGCGGCCGAATGGCCGCCTTTCGCATATAGGTCAGGAGAACTCTTAACCTTAGTCGTCGCGGTTTCCGAGGAACTGCAGGAGGAAGGTGAAGAGGTTGATGAAGTCGAGATAGAGCGTCAGCGCGCCCATGATGGCCTTGCGGCCAGCCACGGCAACATCGTCGCCGTCAAAGTACATTTCCTTGATCTTCTGGGTGTCGTAGGCGGTCAGGCCTGCGAAGATCAGTACGCCGATTGCGGAAATCGCAAACTGCAGTGCGGAGGATGCAAGGAAGATATTGACGATGGAAGCGATGATCAGGCCGAACAGACCCATGATCAGGAACGAACCGAGACCGGAAAGGTTCTTTTTTGTCGTGTAACCGTAAAGCGAGAGCGCACCGAACGAAGCGGCGGTCACGAAGAACGTCTGGACGATGCTCTGGCCGGTGAAGACGATGAAGATCGACGACAGCGACACGCCCATCAGCGCAGCATAGACCCAGAATGTCGTCTGCGCGGCGGAAACGCTCATGTTCTGAATACGGAAGCTAAGGAAGAAAACCAGTGCCAGCGGTGCGAGCATGATGACCCAGCGCAGCGGAGATGCATAAAGCAGCTGCTGGAAGGCAGGGTTGGACGCAGCGAATGAATAGGTTGCGAAAGCCGCAACGCCGGTGATGACCAGAGCCAGCGCCATCAGGTTGTAAACCTTCAGCATATAGGCGCGGAGACCTTCATCGATCATCGCACCAGTCTGTGCACGGGTCTGCGCCATGCGGTTCTGGTAGTTATTGAAGTCAGCCATTGTTTCCTCTTTTGAGCTCCGTAATTGCTACGGTGTCGGGATACCTCCCGGGCGCCGCTGCGGAGCTTCAGCAAGCCTGCCAAAGAATATGATGGCAGAACGTGTCCGATACAAGGCCTTTTCCAGTTGAAAAGACACCATATGCGCGAAAAGCGCTCACGTTTTGGCGATCATTACAAAGAATTAATCGCTAAAGTTAAGCGGGGCACAACCGATGATCATTCTCCCGCCTGCCGCAGAACCGGCGCCGCCTTCTGGCCGAGAATGCGCCATGTGCCGATGAGCCCGATGCCGACAGTCATGACGAGGGCGACGACGAGGGTTCCGATCGCCACATCCGGCAGGAAGCTGGAGGGCAGCTTCATGATGCGGGCGATCACGAACCATGCGGAGACGCCGCCGGCGAAAAGCGCGAAGACGGCGGTGGCGAGACCGAGCATCATATATTCGTAGGAGAAGGCGCGGATGAGCAGGTTTCGTGTGCCGCCCAGCGTTTTCAGGATGACCGCGTCGTGGGTTCGCGCGCGGTTGCCGGCAGCGAGAGCGCCGGCGAGAACGAGGACGGAGGCTATCAGCGCAACGGCGGCAGCGGCGCGAATGGCGGTGGCAAGCTGGCCGACAAGGCGGTTGACGACGTCGAGCGCATCCTTCACGCGCACGCTGGTGATCGTCGGATAGGCGTTGGTGACAGCGCGCAATATGCGGCCTTCGTCGGCGGCGGTTGCGGAAGGGTCGGCGAGTGTTGCCAGCCACGCATGCGGCGCGCCGCGGAAGGTGTTCGGTGAAAACACCATGACGAAATTGATCGACAGTGATTCCCATTCGACGTTGCGCAGATTGGCGATCTTGGCCGTTATGCTGCGTCCGAGCACGTTGACGGTGACCGTGTCGCCGATCTTGAGGCCCAGATCCCCCGCCTCTTTCGCGGCGAAGGAGACCAGCGGCTCGCCGCTATAGTCCGGCCCCCACCATGTTCCCTCCGTCAGCGTCGCGTTTTCAGGAATTTCCTGGGAATAGGTGATGCCCCGGTCACCGCGCAGCACCCAGCGTCCGGAAGATGGCACGTCCATTTTTGTCACGTCCTCGCCGTTAAGCGCCAGAATGCGGCCGCGCAGCATCGGTACTTCGGTCAGGGCTCCTTCCGGCGCTTCTTGCTTCAAAAGATCGCGGAAGCCCTGAACTTCGCTGCCCTGAATATCCACGAAGAAGAAATTCGGTGCCTTTTCCGGCAGGCTGTCCGTCAGTTCACGACGCAGATTGCCGTCGATCAGGGTGAGCGTTACGAGGAGGGTCAGCCCGAGGCCGAGCGAAAGAACGACCGAGGGGGTGAGTGCGCCCGGCCGGTGAATATTACCGATCGCCAGCCTCAGCGCAGCCGAATGAACGCGCGGGCTGCGCTTGGCGATGGCCTTTACGCCCGCAGCCACCAGTCGCAGCACCACGAAGGCAAAAGCGATGGCCGCAAGGAAGATCGAGGCGATGAAGCGGTCTTCCGCCGAAAAGATGGCGAGGGCGGCAAGCGCCGCCAGCAGCAGGCCGGTTGCGGCCAGATAGGGCCAGGACGGCCAGCTTCCTTCTTCGAAACCCTGCTCGCGGAAAAGCGCGGTTGCCGGAACCTCACGCGCCTGGCCAAGGGGAACGATGGCGAAGGCGAACGTGGTCAGGAGGCCGAACAGGGCGGCGAGACCGAGAGCGCCGGGGTAAAAGGCGAGCTCTTCCGGTACAGGCAATACGCCTTCCAGAAACCGCATGGCGATGAGTGGCGCGACGGCGCCGACCACAAGGCCGATGACGATGCCGACGGCGGCAATGAAGGCGATCTGGAAGAGATAGGTCATGGTGACCACGGAGGCCGGTGCGCCCAGGCATTTCAGCGAGGCGATCGTGGTGCGTTTGGAATCCAGAAACGCGCGGACGGCATTGGCGACGCCGACACCGCCGACGATGAGGGCGGTGAGGCCTACCAACGTCAGGAATTGCGAGAAGCGGTTAACGTTTTCGGTGAGCGAGGGTGCCGCCCGGTCGCTGGTGCGGATGGACCAGCCAGCGTCAGGAAAGGCCTTGTTGGCCACGTCGATCATGGTTACCCGCGCCGCCGGGTCGTTCAGCTTGATCTTGTAGGCGTGTTCCACCAGGCTTCCGGTCTGAACGAGGCCGGAGGCAAAAAGGGCATCGCGGCTGACCATCAGCCTCGGAGCAAAACCGAAGCCGTCAGACAGCGCATCCGGTTCGTCGACCACGGTGCCGGTCAGTTTCAGCTTCACATTGCCGAGCAGGATTTCATCGCCGACCTTGATGCCGAGCCGTTCGAGCAGAAGCGGTGCGGCGATGGCGCCATAGGTGTCGCCGGTGCCAGCCAGAAGCTCGCTTAACGGCCGGTTGGGTTCGGCAACGAAGGTGCCAAAGAGCGGATAGGAGCCGTCTATGGCTTTCACCTCAGTCAACGTCTGTTCGGAACCGTCGGCAAGGCGCGCCATGGAGCGCAGCCCGGTGGAAACCGCGACGGTGCCTAGCCCATCGAGATAGGCCCGTTCTTCCTGCGTTGCTTCCCTGTTGCGCAGTTCGAAACGCACGTCGCCTGCCAGTATGGACTGACCTTCCGTGGCAATGGCGCTGGTGACCGCGCGTGAGACGGAATTGACGGCGGCGATGGCGCCGGTTCCAAGCGCAATACAGGCAAGGAAAATGTAAAAGCCTCGAAGGCCGCCGCGAATTTCTCGCCGTGCGAGCCTCGCGGCGTTTCTGACATTGGCAAAAGACGGGAGAACAGATCCAGTCATGCCGATACCGCCCGCGCAATCTGGGGCTTCGCGCTGTCGCCCTCTATCTCGCCGGAGCGCACCTTGATCTGCCGTGAGCAGCGGGCGGCAAGCGACGGATCATGGGTGACGAGGATCATCGTCATGCCGCGCTCGGCCTGTTTGGCAAAAAGAAGATCAGCGATCTGCCTGCCGGTATCGGTATCGAGATTGCCGGTCGGTTCATCAGCAATCAGTACCGCCGGTGAGGGGGCAAGCGCGCGGGCGATGGCGACACGTTGCTGTTCGCCGCCGGAGAGCTGGCCGGGATAATGGTTAAGGCGTTCACCGAGACCGACGGCGACGAGTTCGCGCCTGGCGATTTCGAAGGGGTTCGGGGTGTTTGCCAGTTCGAGCGGAACGGCGACATTTTCCAGTGCCGTCATGTTGGCGATGAGATGGAAGGACTGGAAAACAATGCCGATATTCCGGCCGCGAAAATCCGCCAGCGCGTCCTCGCCGAGCTTGTGCAGTTCCGTATTCGCGATGATGATTTCACCGCTATCGAGCCTCTCGAGACCGGCAAGCACCATCAGAAGCGTCGACTTTCCCGAGCCGGAGGGGCCGACGATACCAACCGCCTCGCTCTCTCCGATTGAAAGATTGATGTTCTTGAGAACGTGAACGGAGGCGGCGGCATTGCCGAGCGTGAGGTCGGCTTTCTTCAGCTCTATGATGCTTTTCGTCACAATTCTCGTTCCTATATAGGGTGATGAAAACGGTCTGGCGGTCGATGCGGTCGGTATTTCAGACAATGGGAACCAAGTTAGGAAAGCCGTGATGAGATTTAAAGCTGCCCTGTTTCACTTCATCGTCATTTTCGCTACCGCCTTTTCCGCCACTGTTGTCACGGCTCAGGAGCGGACATGGCAACTGGTCGGCCTCGGCGACAGCCTGATGGCTGGCTATCAGCTGCCCCCAACCGACAGCTACACCGCACAGCTTGAGGCTGCATTAAAGGGCAAGGGCGTCAATGTCGCCATCGCCAATGCCGGTGTGTCCGGCGATACCTCTTCCGGCGGCCTGGCGCGGGCGGAATGGTCGGTTCCCGATGGTACTGATGGGGTCATTCTGGAACTCGGCGCCAATGACGCCCTGCGCGGAATTCCCCCCGAACAGACCGAAAAGAACATCGATACCATCATTTCCGGCTTCCAGAAGCGCAACATAGCCGTGTTGCTGGTCGGCATTATGGCACCGCCGAATATGGGCGAAGATTACGCCAAGCGCTTCAATCCGATCTTTCCGAAGCTTGCCGAAAAATACAACCTGCCGCTTTATCCCTTCTTTCTGGATGGCGTGGTGACGGATGATGCGCTGAATTTGGATGACAAGATGCACCCCAATACCAGGGGTGTGGCGATGATGGTTGAAAAATCTTTGCCGGCTGTTGAAAGCTTCATCAAGACAATCGGTGCGCAAAAAAAATAAGCACTTGCGCCCATCTGCATTGCGTGATTCGCTATGCTTGTTCTGCCAAGAGATTCGGGGAGCTCGCCATGCCGAGACTGTTTACCGCCCTCGAAATTCCGCGCAATGCGGCTATGAGCCTCTCATTGTTGCGCGGTGGTCTGCCGGGAGCCCGGTGGATCGATGTGGAGAATTATCACATAACCCTGCGTTTTATCGGTGACATCGACGGGCGGACCGCCGATGAGGTCGTGGACAGGCTGGATCGGATCGAAAGGCCGGAATTCCAGCTCAATCTCACCGGTATGGGGTCCTTCGGCTCCAAGAAACCGCATTCCATCTGGGCCGGGGTTTCTCCCTCTCCGGAAATGCATGCGCTGCAGGCGGAAGTCGAGAGAATCTGCCAGAGGATCGGTCTCCCGCCCGATCCGCGCAAGTTCATGCCGCATGTCACGTTGGCGCGGCTGCGCTCATCGCGGCTGGACGATGTCGTTCATTATCTTTCCGGACGCGGCAACTTCCGCACCTCGCCCTTTACGGTCGGACGTTTTGTGCTGATGTCGTCGAAGGAATCGGTGGGCGGCGGGCCCTATATCGTTGAAGAGGCGTTCCCGCTTCACGAGGCCCGGTCCAGCTCCATCTTTTCGAGCAACGACCTGCATCCTGCCAAGAGCATGTTGTAGACGCCAAGGAACCCGTCCTCGGCACCGTAATAGGGATCGGGGACGTTCTCACGACGACCAACGGCATAATCCATGAAGAGATGGATTTTGTGCCGGTGTTTTTCCGGGCTCGATTGAAGCAGGTTCGCCAGATTGTTTTCGTCCATGGCGAGTATCAGGTCGAAAGTCTCGAAATCTGTCCGGGTGACCTGTCTTGCCCGCTGACTTGAAATATCGATGCCGTGCCGTCGCGCCATGGCGATGGACCGGGGATCAGGCGCATCACCCGCGTGCCAGCCGCCGGTGCCGGCGGAATCGATAGCGAGCTGGTCAGACACGGCCGCGTCATCGGCAAGATGTCTCAAAACGCCTTCGGCAATCGGTGAGCGGCAGATATTGCCCATGCAGACAAAAAGAATAGCTGTATGTTTCATGGAATATGCGTCGATCCGGTCGTTGAAGCGTTAATGGGTCTCAAGCGGAGGCAAGTTCATGAAATATCCCAGACTCGAGCCGGACGCCATCCGGCAGGCCCTGTCGAAACTCGAGGGCTGGTCCCTGCGAGAAGACGGGGCGGCGATCGTCCGTTCCTTCAAGTTTTCAAGTTTTGCGGAAGCCTTCGGTTTCATGGCCGAATCCGCACTTGTTGCGGAAAGGCTTAATCATCATCCGGAATGGTCCAATGTCTATTCGCGGGTCAAGGTTTGCCTCACCACGCATGATTCACAGGGAGTGACGGAGCGGGATTTTCTTCTGGCCGAAGCCATGCAGAAGGCGGCTGCGGGCCGAAGCAATTGAACGGCGGACCTTAAATCCCATATAATAGCCGTGACCGGAGGACCGTCGATCATGGATGATGTGAAAATCGGTGAAATTCTTCTGCCGGGTGAAACCGACAGGCAGCAGGAGCGTGAAAATGCGGTGCGGGCGAAATTCTGGCCCAAGCTGAAGCGTGTGATGTCAAAAGTGCCCTTCGCGCGCGATGCGGCGGCGGCCTATTATTGCGCGATCGACCGTGACACGCCGCTGCGCGCAAAGGGTATCATCCTGGCGGCGCTTGCCTATTTCATCATGCCGATGGATGCCGTGCCTGACGTGCTGGCCGTCATCGGTTTTACCGATGATATTGCCGTCATCACGGCAGCGCTTGCCATGATCCGCGCTCATATCAAGATGGAGCACTACGAGGCCGCTGACGCCATGCTGAAGCGACAGCAGGAAGCCGGGTAACGTCTCTGTGATGTGTCCGTCCGGCAGAGCCCGGCGGGTGACAAATTCTTGCCTGAATTTATGTGTCTTACACACGAGGGAAGGGCGTGCCACGCCGTTCTCCTCAGGGCGTCGGGAAGTCGCCAATCTGTAACACCGCAAGACGTTTCCGGCATTTTATGCGTGTTGTTGACGGTTTGGTAACCGCTTTCCGACCACAATGAGAAAAGACGATCCGCACCTGAACGTGGCCGATCCAGAAACTGGGCTCGCCGCTGCTTCGGGCCAATGGAAGACAATAACCCGGCAGGAAATTCTATGTTTGTAAGAAGTGTAGCAACCGCAGCGGCCATTTTGCTGACCAGCGTCAGCGTAGCATCTGCACAGTCGCCCACGCGCATCCAGCAGTTCAATGCATGGGGTGCCTATTCGTACAAATCGGGCAACAGCACCGTCTGCTACGTTCTTTCCATTCCGACCGCCAAGGAACCGGCGAGCGTCGACCACGGCGATATTTTCTTCATCGTGTCGCAGCGCCCGGGCCAGAATATCTCCTATGAGCCGCAGGCCATGGTGGGTTATTCGCTCAAGCAGGGTTCCAAGGTCAATGTGACGATCGACAACAAGAACTTTGTCATGTTCACCAAGGACAAGGCCGCTTGGGTTGAAAACGCCGCTGAAGAACCGGCTCTCGTGGCTGCCATGAAGGGCGGCAAGTCCATGACCGTCAAGGCAGTCTCAGGCCGCGGCACCGCGACCTCCTATTCCTATTCGCTGTCGGGTATTTCGGCAGCTCTCAAGCAGATTGAGAGCTGCAAGTAACCCTGACGCTTCATCGCATTTGATAATGGCCGGTCATTGACCGGCCATTTGCGTTTTTGCCAGTTTGATGCTAAAGGCGCGGCAACATTGACAGGCGGATGCGCGAAAAGTGCTCCGCCTTTGATTTTCTCGACATGCAGACGATTTTCCGCCTATCCGACAGGCCGGTCGTGCGATGCATGGAATGATGGGATAGCGTGATGTCCGTAATGCAAGCCCCTGCCGGCCTGGCAGTCAAAACCCCGCTGATCGCCAATAGCGATCTGATGTCCGGCAAGCCGTCACTGATTGGCCTGACGCGTGAGGAAATGGGCGAGGCGCTGGCCGAGATCGGCGTGCCGCAGAAGCAGGTGAAGATGCGCGTCAGCCAGTTGTGGAACTGGCTTTATGTGCGCGGCGTCTCCGATTTCGACAATATGACCAATGTCGCCAAGGAGCTTCGCGAGAAGCTGAAGGCGGCCTTCACCATTGCCCGTCCGGAAATCGTCGAGGAGCAGATCTCCAATGACGGCACCCGCAAATGGCTGATGCGCTTTCCGCCGCGTGGTGCGGGACGTCCTGTCGAGATCGAGACGGTCTATATTCCCGAAGAAGGTCGCGGCACGCTGTGCATATCGAGCCAGGTCGGCTGTTCGCTGACCTGTTCCTTCTGTCACACCGGTACCCAGCGTCTGGTGCGCAACCTGACGGCTGAGGAAATTCTCGCCCAGCTGCTGCTGGCTCGTGACCGGCTCGGCGATTTTCCCGATGGTTCGACCCCGGTAGGCGCCTATGTGCCGAGCGAGGGCCGCAAGGTCTCCAACATCGTGATGATGGGCATGGGCGAGCCGCTCTATAATTTCGAGCATGTGAAGACCGCGCTCCTGATTGCGACCGATGGCGATGGCCTGTCGCTCTCCAAGCGTCGCGTCACGCTCTCCACCTCCGGCGTCGTGCCGGAAATCTTCCGCACCGGCGATGAGATCGGCGTCATGCTGGCGATTTCGCTGCATGCGGTGCGCGACGACCTGCGTGACATGCTGGTGCCGATCAACAAGAAATATCCGCTGAAGGAGCTGATCGAGGCCTGCCGCAATTATCCGGGTCTCTCCAACGCTCGCCGCATTACCTTCGAATATGTGATGCTGAAGGATGTCAACGACAGCTTGGAAGATGCCAAGATGCTGGTGCAGCTTCTGAAGGGCGTTCCGGCCAAGATCAACCTCATTCCGTTCAATCCATGGCCGGGCACGAACTACCAGTGCTCCGAATGGGCGCAGATCGAGAAGTTCGCCGATTTCATCAATCAGGCGGGTTATGCCTCGCCGATCCGCACGCCGCGCGGCCGCGATATCCTCGCCGCCTGCGGTCAGCTGAAGTCGGAATCCGAGCGCATGCGCAAGACCGAAAGGCTGGCTTTCGAGGCGATGATGATCGCAAACCACGGTGCGGATGACTGAATCAGCCGCAATTGCGCCATAAAGCTTGATTTGCAGCGGTTCTCTGATTGATTTCAGACTGTCTTGTTCCTAAGAAGACGAAAACAGGGAACCAACAGGAGGATATCCATGCGCGCATTCATTCTGGCTCTCGCTGCCGCGAGCGCCCTCGTTCTGCCGGCCAAGGCCGAAAACGTCACCGTCGCCGTCACCGCCATTGTTGAACATCCGGCGCTCGATGCCGCTCGCGATGGCGTGAAGGCCGCCCTTGCCGAAGCCGGTTACAAGGAAGGCGAGAACCTCAAGTTCCTGTACGAGTCCGCGCAGGGCAATCCCGGCACCGCAGCGCAGATCGCGCGTCAGTTCGTGGGCGACGCTCCTGATGTCATCGTGCCGATCTCCACGCCGTCCGCCCAGGCCGTCGTTGCCGCCACGCGTGATATCCCGGTCGTCTTCACGGCAGTTTCCGATCCGGTCGGCGCGCAGCTCGTAAAGAGCATGGAAAAGCCCGGCGGCAACGTGACCGGCCTTTCCGACATGCTGCCGGTTGGTGAACATCTGGCGCTCATCAAGGAAATCTCGCCGAACGCCAAGTCCATCGGCTTCATCTACAACTCGGCCGAAGCCAACTCCGCCTCGACGCTCGCTTTGCTGAAGGCTGAAGCTGAAAAGGCTGGCCTCAAGATCGTCGAATCCGTCGCCACCAAGTCCGCCGAAGTGCAGGGCGCAACCCGCGCGCTGGTCGGCAAGGCTGACGTGATCTACGTTCCGACCGACAACACCATCGTTTCCGCTTTCGAAGCGGCAGCCGGCGTTGCTTCCGAAGCCAAGATCCCGCTCTACGCCGCCGATACGGATTCCGTTGCCCGCGGCGCGGTTGCGGCCCTCGGCTTCAACTATTTCGACGTTGGCAAACAGACCGGCGCGGTCGTCGTCCGCATCCTCAAGGGTGAAAAGCCGGGCGACATTCCGGCAACCGTTGCTGTCGGTACCGATCTGGTGATCAACAAGAAGGCCGCTGAAAAGGCTGGCGTTACCTTCCCCGAAAGCGTCACGAAGCGCGCCACCAAGGTCATCGACTAACCGAAACCAGACTGAATTGCGGGCGGCGGCATTTCGCCGCCCGTTTTACGTGGCACGAGACGGTGCCCGTATCCGCCTGATGGCGGCAATAACAAGGACATTACCGTGAGCCAAATCGCCTTCTGGGGTGCCGTGGAGCTGGGACTGGTCTTCGCTTTCGTGGCGATCGGCGTCTACCTCGCTTTCCGCGTGCTTGATTTTCCTGACCTGACCGTGGACGGTTCTTTTCCGCTTGGCGCCGCTGTGGCTGCCGTGCTGATCATCGCCGGTCTGAATGCCTGGGTCGCGACGGCGATTGCAATGGTTGCCGGTGCTGCCGCCGGGATCGTGACCGCAACGCTCAACGTCCGTTTCAAGATTCTCAACCTGCTTGCCTCGATCCTGACGATGATCGCGCTTTTTTCCGTCAATCTGCGGGTGATGGGAAAGCCGAATGTGGCGCTGCTCAATCAGGACACGATGATCTCACCGTTTTACGGCCTCGGCCTTTCGGAATATCTGGTGCGGCCGCTCTTTGTCGGCGCGCTGGTGCTGATCGCGGTCATTCTCGTCTGGCGTTTTCTTGAAAGCGATGCCGGCCTTGCCATGCGGGCCACCGGTGCCAACGCGCGGATGGCGCGGGCGCAGGGTGTGAAGACCGGTAACCAGATCTATCTCGGCATGGCGCTTTCGAATGCGCTGGTCGCCCTCGGCGGCGCGCTGTTTGCGCAGACCAATGGTTTTGCCGATGTGACCTCCGGTGTCGGCACCATCGTCGTCGGGCTTGCCGCCGTCATCATCGGTGAGACGCTGTTCGGTGCGCGCGGCATTCTGATTGCCCTTATCGGATGTGTCTTCGGCTCCATCGCCTATCGTCTAGCCATCCAGCTTGCTTTGTCGAGCGATGTGCTGGGTCTCAAGGCATCCGATCTCAATTTCGTAACGGCGGTATTGGTGGCCATCGCGTTGATCCTGCCCCGACTCCGCCGTGGGGGGGCAACATCGTGATTTCCCTTTCCGATATCCAGGTCGTTTTCGGGCGCGGCACGCCGCTGCAAAAACAGGCGCTGTCCAAGATTGAACTTACCATCGAGGATGGTTCCTTCGTCACCGTCATCGGCTCCAACGGTGCAGGTAAATCAACGCTGCTCGGCGTATTGGCGGGCGATGTCCTGCCGACGGCGGGCAAGGTGATGATCGGCGGCGCCGATGTTACCCGCAAGTCGACCGCCAGCCGGGCGGGGCGGGTGGCGCGTGTATTTCAGGACCCGCTGGCGGGCAGCTGCGGTGCGCTCACCATCGAGGAAAATCTGGCGCTCGCGGCATCGCGTGGTGAACGCCGCGGCCTTCTGCCGGCGCTTGGGCGCGGGCGGCGGGATTTCTTCAAGGAGCGTATCGCCTCGCTCAACCTCGGTCTGGAAAACCGCCTGAAGGACCGCATGGATCTTCTGTCGGGCGGCCAGAGGCAGGCCGTCTCGCTTGTCATGGCGACGCTATCCGGCTCGGACGTGTTGCTGCTCGATGAACACACGGCCGCACTTGATCCCGGCATGGCGGAATTCGTGATGGAGCTGACCCGCAAGGTGGTGTCGGAGCGCAAGCTGACGACGCTGATGGTCACCCATTCCATGCGTCAGGCGCTGGATTATGGCACCCGCACGATCATGCTGCATGCCGGTGAAATCGTGCTCGACGTCTCCGGTGACAGCCGCAAGGATCTCGAGGTCGAAGACCTGATCGACATGTTCCGCAAGATACGCGGCCAGAAGCTTGATGATGACGAGTTGCTCATCGGTTGATCGCAAAAAGGCGCCTTCCGGCGCCTTTTTTGTTTGCCCTCAGCGCGTTTGCGTGAAGAAAATCTTGACCGCGAAAATCGAGAAGACGCCGGCGATCGTGTAATCCAATCCACGCAGAACCTTCCGGTTGCGTTGCAGCCAGGCGGAGAGAACATCGGCGGCGACAACGATGCCGATGCCGATCGGCAGTGCGACGATGATCGACCAGATGCCGAGGAAGATCAGCTTGCCGGTCACATGCGGATCGGAGGCGCTGACGAATTGCGGCAGGAAGGTCATGAAAAAGATGATGACCTTGGGGTTGAGCAGATTGACCCAGATGCCGTTCAGCAAGGCCGATTTCAGGGAGGCCTGCGCCCTTTCGCCGGTGCTTTTCACCATCACGAAATCCGAACCCTTGCGGATCGCCTGAATGGCGAGCCAGACCAGATAGGCGGCGCCCCCTGTTTTCAGGATCATGAAGGCGGTCGGTGAGGCGACGATGAGGGCGGCGACGCCAAAAGCGACCAGCATCGTATGCACGGTGATGCCGATGTTTGTTCCCACCAGCGTCATGAAGCCCGCCGCCCGGCCTTCGCGCAGGGAGCGGCTGATCCAGAGCGTCATATCAGGACCCGGCGTCACCGCCAGAAGCAGAATGGCGATGGTGAAGGCGATCAGTGTTGGCAGGCTTGGAACGAAATCCATCGCGGCACCCGTAAATTCTGGAGATTGCCGTTGCTTAACGCGGTTTCGTGCTTCTGCCAATGTTTTTGAGTGGCGATGCGCCTGCGGGAGAGAATAGCCGCCGCACCTTTCAGGCACGGCGGCTGAAAGTTCAGTTTTTCAGAAAGCTGGTGAAGGCGGCGGAATATTCCGTGTGCCAGCGCGACAGCGGCGGGCGGTTCTGGACGATGTCATAGGCCGCCCAGAGAATGCGCTTTTCATCCGTCGGGCGGTCCACCTCGCCATCCGGGCAGAGAATGTAGAAATCGCCCCTGCCAATGCTTTCGACCATGAAATCGACGGTCTGTTCACCGGTCCATGCGCCTTCAGGCTTTTCCGTCCTGCCATGGGCGGTGAGGCCGGTGAAGACGAAACCGGGGATCAGAAGATGGGCGGAAACCGCGCCGTTCGGAACATTGCGCAATTCGTGCTGAAGCGCCTCCGTGAAGGTTTTGACGCCGGACTTCGAGACATTATAGGCGGGATCACCGGGAGGCGTGGTGATGCCCTGTTTCGAGCCGGTATTGATGATGAGCGCCGGCTCGCCGTGGGCGATCATGCCCTGGCCGAAAACGCGGCTACCGTTCACGACGCCCATCAGATTGACGCCGATAATTTTTTCCCAGTTGGACTGCGGTCCGAAGATGGCGCTGCCCGGCTGGATTCCGGCATTGTTCATGAGGACGTGGACACGCCCGAAACGCTGGATAACGGCGCGTTCGAGCGCCTCCAGCTCATCGAGTTTCGATACGTCGGTCGGGATGGCGACGATCTGCGCTTCACCGTCCTTGGCGACGGTCAGAATATCCGCATGGGCTGCGGCGAGCTTTTCGCCATCGAGATCGACGAGCACGACGCTCATGCCAAAGGTGGCGAATTTGCGGGCGGCGGCAAGTCCGATGCCGGATGCCGCACCTGTTATGACAGCGACATTATCTTCCTTGAATGCGGGGTGGATGGTCGTCATAGGTTTCTCCTTCGCGTCGTTTCTGCTGTTTCCAGCGGTTTGCAACGTTGCCTGAACCTGAGTGGCTTCATTCACGGTCTTCAAGTCGATCGCGCCGCTTTATGATAAAGCGCGAATTTTCTAAATGCATGTGACAATTGCTTCGTTCCCGTCGGCGCGGCCGGTCATCGCCCATCGTCATACGCGCCCATCAATTGTTTTGTCGCTTATCTCACGGAAAAGCGCTTCACACATTTCGGGTTGCACTGTAAAAGTGCCGAAATCCCGAGGAAATGGCGGTGTCCTGATGCCGTCATCATGCAGATGGACATCACTATGGCACTCCCGAAAGACGTTAAGAAAGTCGTTCTCGCCTATTCCGGCGGTCTCGACACCTCGATCATCCTGAAATGGCTTCAGACGGAACTCGGCGCTGAAGTCGTGACCTTCACTGCCGATCTCGGTCAGGGCGAAGAGCTTGAGCCGGCGCGCAAGAAGGCCGAGATGCTGGGCATCAAGGAAATCTTCGTTGAGGACGTCCGCGAAGAGTTCGTGCGTGATTTCGTGTTCCCGATGTTCCGCGCCAACGCCGTCTACGAAGGCGTCTATCTGCTCGGCACTTCGATTGCCCGTCCGCTGATTTCCAAGCATCTGATTGAAATCGCCAAGAAGACCGGCGCCGACGCCATTGCCCATGGCGCCACCGGCAAGGGCAACGATCAGGTTCGTTTCGAGCTTTCGGCCTATGCGCTGAACCCTGACATCAAGATCATCGCGCCCTGGCGTGACTGGACGTTCAAGAGCCGTACCGACCTCCTGAACTTCGCCGAACAGCACCAGATCCCGGTCGCCAAGGACAAGAAGGGCGAAGCACCTTTCTCCGTCGACGCCAACCTCCTGCATTCCTCTTCCGAGGGCAAGGTTCTGGAAGACCCGGCACAGGAAGCGCCTGAGTACGTGCATATGCGCACCATTTCTCCGGAAGCCGCTCCTGACAAGGCAACCGTCATCAAGATCGGTTTCCGCAAGGGCGATGCCTGCTCCATCAACGGTGTTGAAATGTCGCCCGCGACGCTTCTCGCCACGCTCAACAATTATGGCCGTGAAAACGGCATCGGTCGTCTCGATCTGGTCGAGAACCGCTTTGTCGGCATGAAGTCGCGCGGCGTTTACGAGACACCCGGCGGCACCATCCTGCTGGCTGCACATCGCGCCATCGAATCCATCACGCTCGACCGGGGCGCGGCCCACCTCAAGGACGAGCTGATGCCGCGTTATGCCGAGCTCATCTATTACGGCTTCTGGTTCTCGCCCGAGCGTGAAATGCTGCAGGCACTGATCGACAAGAGCCAGGAACATGTCGAAGGTGAAGTGACGCTGAAGCTCTACAAGGGCAATGTCATGGTAACCGGCCGCGAGAGCGCCAAGTCGCTTTATTCCGACGCGCTGGTGACCTTCGAGGACGACCACGGCGCTTACGATCAGAAGGATGCAGCGGGCTTCATCAAGCTCAATGCGCTGCGCCTGCGCACACTGGCCAAGCGTAACCTCAGCAAATAATTCTGCTGGAATGGAAATAATGAAACCCGCGGGCGGTGACGCCGGCGGGTTTTTTTATGTCTCTCTTCTGGAAACGATGCGGAAGCCGATATAGCTGGCAACGGCCGTGAACTCCATCACCGGAATGATGATGCCGAAGCCGGTGAGTGGTGAACCGATAAGCGAGGCTGCAGTACCGCCCGCAAAACCAGATCCCATCTGAATGAAGCCCATCATTGCCGATGCCGAGCCGGCAATATGCGGAAAAGGGGCAAGGGCTGCCGTTACCATTGAAGGCGTCAGCAAAGCGATGCCGACCGTCGCGACCGCCACGGGTCCCATGATCGAGAGAAAGGATGGCGGTATCAGGAACACTGACAGCAGAATGAGAAGGCCGCCTGTCGCCGAAAAACAGAGGCCGAGGACGACCGAACGACGGTCACCCAGCCGCGGTGCGATGTAACGCAGGGCAATGGAGCCGAAGAAATAAGCACCAGTCTGCATCAGCATGCCAACACCGAAAGCGGTGGGTGTCATGCCGACCTCGTTGATGAGGATGAAGGTCAGCATGGTGGCCTGCGCATAAAGCGCGCCGATGGACCCGCCAAGCACCAGTGCGGCCAGAAGAAAACGCGGCGCGCTCAGCAAGGTCTGATAGGCCGACAAAAGGCGACGTGGGCGGATCAGGCTCTTGTCCGGGATCGTCGTCTCGCGCAGAAAAACCACGACGGAGAAGATGGCCAGAGCCCCGAGGCCGGCCATGAGGAAAAATCCCGATTGCCAGCCAAAAGCCGCAAGTGAAAGCCCGCCGATTGTCGGGCCCATGGCGGGGCCAACAGCCAGCATGATACCGATGAGGTTCATGATGCTGGAAGCATCGGCGCCGGTGAACTGGTCGCGCACCACGGCGCGCGCCACTGTCATCCCGACGGAGGCCCCGATGCCCTGGATAAGCCGGGCAAAGAGCAGCACTTCGATTG
Source organism: Agrobacterium tumefaciens str. B6 (assembly GCF_001541315.1). Taxonomy (GTDB): domain Bacteria; phylum Pseudomonadota; class Alphaproteobacteria; order Rhizobiales; family Rhizobiaceae; genus Agrobacterium; species Agrobacterium radiobacter. The sequence continues at coordinate 245,457 of NZ_LMVK01000045.1, forward strand.
TCGGTGCGAAAATGGCAAGCAATCCGCCGCCCAGAAAGATGGACAGGAAAACGAGGCTTGCCTTGCGCCGCCCGAAGGCGTCGGAGGCTGGGCCGGCGAGCAGTTGCGCGATCGCGAAACCCGCAAAATAAAGCGAGAGGCTGAGTTTTATGGCGGACTCTGTCGTGGCGAAAACCCGCGTCAGCTCCGGCATGGCCGGTGTATAGATGGCCATGGAAATTGGCGCCAGCGCCGTCAGCAGCGCACCGAGCATGGCCGTGCGCTTTCTGGACATGATCGTTTCTGGTGACATTGCGGTCAGCAGCTCGGGCCGGGCTGTTCCGGTTGGAGATTGTTGCGAAGCGTCTGCAGGAAGCTGCGGAAAAGCGCGACCTCTTCCTCGTTCAGGCCCTGCGTGGCGTGACGGACGAGTTCATCGATTTCCTGTCGCACGGCTTCCAGCATCTCGGTGGAGTTCTTCGTCAGTACGATGCGCTTGGAACGCCTGTCCTGCGGGTCCTGCTGGCGCTCAATGAGATCGAGGGACTGCAGCTTGTCGAGATAGGCGCAGATCGTCATCGGCTCGATGCCTAGCCGGGCGGCGATATCCGACTGCTTGCTGCCATCAACGACGGCAACCGTCAGCAATGCGCGGGCTTCGCCGGGGGTAAGACCCAGTCCAGCTTCAGAAATTCGGCGCTCAAACGCACTGTTCAGCAGGCGTGCGCTGCTGTTCAGCAAGAATGCCAATGAATCTTTTTCGCGTTTCGTGCCCATGTCTCGCCTTTTCGTAAGTCAGCCTTACTAAATTCCGGGCGATAATCAATGGTACACAAATCATATTGTCGAAAATCGAGTAAAGTATGCGTCAGTTCGGTTGTCGGACGGCCCGCAATATAGTCGCCGATTGTTACGCTGAAGCAAAAAAGATCGGACTTCCCCGTTTTTTTCACGCGGCCTGTCATCTCCGCCGGGCATATTGAATTGGCGGTGGAGGCGTGCCCATATGGGCTTAAACCGGAATTGTACACAAGGAAGACGAAATGCCATCCAAGACGACGCTTTATCCCGCCCTCGTGACCTGGGACGGTCACAACGGTTTGCCCAAATTTGATGCGGTCAAGGATGAGGATTTCGCTCCGGCTTTCGAGGCAGCGCTTCTCTCCCATGAACAGGAAATCGATGCAATTGCCGGCAATTCGCAGGCGCCGAGTTTCGAAAACACCGTAACCGCGCTTGAAATCGCCGGCGATGAGCTTTCGCGCATTTCGGCGCTGTTCTGGAACAGGGCAGGCGCCAATACCAATGGCGTGATCCAGGCGCTGGAGCGGGAGATTGCGCCGAAAATGTCGCGGCACTATTCGAAGATCGGCATGAACGAAGCGCTGTTCAAGCGCATCGACACATTGTGGGAAAAGCGCGAGACGCTGGGGCTGACGGGCGAGGAAAGCCGTGTTCTCGAGCGGCACTGGAAGGGTTTCGTACGTTCCGGCGCGAAGTTGCCGAAAGACCGGCAGGAACGGCTGGCGGCGATCAATGAGGAGCTTGCCGGTCTCGGTGCAAAGTTCGGGCAGAATGTGCTGGCGGATGAAAAGAACTGGAAGCTCCTGCTTTCCACCGAAGAGGAACTTGCCGGCATTCCCGGCTTTCTGCGCGACGCCATGGCGGGTGCGGCCCGTGAGCATGGCGAGGACGGCAAATTTGCCGTTACCCTTTCCCGTTCCATCATCGAGCCTTTCCTCACCTTTTCCGAACGTCGTGATCTGCGCGAGCAGGCCTTCAAGGCATGGGTGGCGCGCGGCGAAAACGGTGGCGAGACCGACAATCGAGAGACCGTTCACCGCACGCTCGAACTGCGCGAGGAGAAGGCCAAGCTTCTCGGTTACGCGAATTTTGCCGCTTACAAGCTTGATGACACGATGGCGAAGACGCCGGATGCCGTGAACGGCCTTCTGGGTCAGGTCTGGGAAAAGGCCGTGCGCCGCGCGGGCGAGGAAGAGGCCGAACTTGCCGCCATCATCGCCGAGGAGGGCCGGAATCACGAGGTGCTGCCCTGGGACTGGCGGCACTATGCCGAAAAGTTGCGCGCGCGGAAATTCAGCTTCTCCGAGACGGAATTGAAGCCCTATCTGCAGCTCGAAAAGATCATTGAGGCCTGCTTCGATGTCGCCGCGCGGCTGTTTGGAATTCGTGCCGTTGAAGTGAAGGGCGTTGCCGCCTATCATCCGGATGTGCGGGTTTTCGAGATTCGCGACGACAGGGGCGATCTGAAGGCCATGTTCCTCGGTGATTATTTCGCTCGCCCCTCCAAGCGATCCGGCGCATGGATGAGTTCGTTCCAGTCGCAGCACAAGCTGCCGCTGAAGAGCGGAACGGTCGGCGAAATTCCGATCATCTACAATGTCTGCAATTTCGCGAAACCGGCTGAGGGTAAGCCCGCGCTGCTTTCGCTTGATGATGCGCGCACGCTGTTCCATGAATTTGGCCATGCGCTGCATGGCATGTTGTCCGATGTGACCTACCCTTCCGTTTCCGGGACGGGCGTCTCGCGCGATTTTGTCGAATTGCCGTCGCAGCTTTACGAACATTGGCTGACGGTGCCGGAAATTCTGGAAAAATACGCGCTCCACTACGAGACCGGCGCGCCGATGCCGAAAGCGTTGCTGGACAAGGTTCTTGCCGCTCAGACTTTCAATGCCGGTTTCAGCACGGTGGAGTTCACCTCTTCGGCTATCGTCGACATGGCGTTCCACACCCGCGACAGCGTGAGCGATCCCATGGTCGTCCAAGGCGAGGTGCTCTCCGCCCTCAACATGCCGAAGTCCATCGTCATGCGGCATGCGACGCCGCATTTCCAGCACGTCTTCTCGGGCGATGGCTATTCCGCCGGCTATTATTCCTACATGTGGTCGGAAGTGCTGGATGCCGATGCGTTTTCGGCCTTCGAGGAAACCGGCAATCCCTTCGATGGCGAGATGGCGCGCAGGCTGAAGGACAATATCTATTCTGTCGGCGGTTCCATCGATCCGGAGGAGGCCTATCTCGCATTTCGCGGCAAGATGCCGAGCCCGGACGCCATGCTGTTGAAGCGCGGCCTCGTATAAGAGCACGTTATAAAAGACTGTCATATTTCTGAGCTAGAACCGGAGCGCAGGGGGCTTATGACAAGGCCCCCCTTTCGCATTTGCAAAAAAAAGGTTATGAGCGCGCCAGACTAAATTGGCGCATCTCACGATAGTGGCGCCCAACCTCAGAGATTTTGAACAATGGCACTTCGCAACATCGCGATCATCGCGCACGTTGACCATGGAAAAACGACGCTCGTGGACGAGCTTCTGAAGCAGTCCGGCTCGTTCCGCGACAACCAGCGTGTCGCCGAGCGCGTAATGGACAGCAACGACCTCGAAAAGGAACGTGGCATCACCATTCTCGCCAAGGCGACCTCGGTGGAGTGGAAGGGTGTTCGCATCAACATCGTTGACACCCCCGGCCACGCCGACTTCGGCGGTGAAGTCGAGCGTATCCTGTCGATGGTGGATGGCGCGATCGTTCTGGTCGATAGTTCCGAAGGCCCGATGCCGCAGACGAAGTTCGTCGTCAGCAAGGCGCTGAAGGTTGGTCTTCGTCCGATCGTCGCGATCAACAAGATCGACCGTCCGGATGGCCGCCATGAAGAAGTCATCAACGAAGTCTTCGACCTCTTTGCAAACCTCGATGCTACCGACGAGCAGCTCGACTTCCCGATCCTTTACGGTTCTGGCCGTGACGGCTGGATGAACGTCAACCCGGAAGGTCCGAAGGATCAGGGTCTTGCACCGTTGCTCGATTTGGTTCTCGAACATGTTCCGGAGCCCACAGTCGAAGAAGGTCCGTTCCGTCTGATCGGCACGATCCTCGAAGCCAACCCCTTCCTCGGCCGTATCATCACCGGCCGCATTGCCTCCGGTTCGATCAAGCCGAACCAGGCCGTGAAGGTGCTTGGCCAGGACGGTAAGACGATCGAAACCGGTCGTATTTCCAAGATCCTCGCATTCCGCGGCATCGAGCGCACCGCGATTGACGAAGCCCATGCGGGTGACATCGTCGCCATCGCCGGTCTTTCCAAGGGCACTGTTGCCGACACCTTCTGTGACCCCTCCGTCACCGAAGCGATGACCGCGCAGCCGATCGACCCGCCGACCGTTACCATGTCCTTCATCGTTAACGACAGTCCGCTTGCTGGCACCGAAGGCGACAAGGTAACGTCGCGCGTCATCCGCGACCGTCTGTTCAAGGAAGCCGAAGGCAACGTCGCGCTGAAGATCGAAGAGGCTGAAGGCAAGGATTCGTTCTTCGTTTCCGGCCGTGGCGAATTGCAGCTGGCAGTTCTGATCGAAACCATGCGTCGCGAAGGCTTCGAGCTTGCCGTTTCGCGTCCGCGCGTCGTCATGCACAAGGATGAGAACGGCACCCTGCTGGAGCCGATCGAAGAAGTCGTGATCGACGTCGATGAAGAGCATTCCGGCGTCGTCGTCCAGAAGATGTCCGAGCGCAAGGCTGAAATGGCCGAGCTTCGTCCTTCCGGCGGCAATCGCGTTCGTCTGAAGTTCTATGCCCCGACCCGCGGCCTCATCGGCTACCAGTCGGAACTTTTGACCGACACGCGCGGTACGGCGATCATGAACCGTCTGTTCCACGACTATCAGCCCTTCAAGGGCCAGATCGCCGGTCGCGTCAACGGCGTTCTGCTGTCGAACGGTTCGGGCGAAGCCGTCGCCTACGCCATGTTCAACCTTGAAGATCGCGGCCCGATGATCATCGAGCCGGGTGAAAAGGTCTATGCAGGCATGATCATCGGCATTCACACACGCGATAACGATCTCGAAGTGAACGTGCTGAAGGGCAAGCAGCTGACCAACATCCGCGCCGCCGGTAAGGACGAAGCCGTGAAGCTGACGCCGCCGATCCGCATGACGCTCGACCGCGCCCTTTCCTGGATCCAGGAAGACGAGCTGATGGAAGTGACGCCGAAGTCCATCCGCCTGCGCAAGATGTTCCTGGACGCCAACGACCGCAAGCGTTTCGAAAAGGCAAAGCTCGCTGTCTGATTGGCTCTACGCCACGAATTTCAAAGAACCCGGCCTCGCGCCGGGTTTTTTTATGCATTCTTTTTTATGTGTGCATGAGTCGAAAGGCGCTTTGCCAAAGGTTAAGGATGCGTTAATTTTTTCTGGTCGTCCACATGAATAGGCTGTGGGTAAGCTTGCCGGCGTTAACCTTTATGACTGGTAAGTTTCCGTGGCCGGGGCCAGAATCGCGTTATGAAAACGTTATCCATCGATGTTCGCCGTGCTGAACCGCATGATGCGCGCGCCATCTCAGAGGCGCACCGTCTGTCGTGGCAACAGGCCTATGCGGGGCTTATCCCGCACAAGCCGTTGACGCAGATGCTGGAGCGCCGTGGCGAAGTCTGGTGGAAAAAGGCGACCAAGGGCTCCGCAACCATGCTGGTGGTGGAAGTGGCCGGTGTGGTTGCCGGATATGCGACGCTGGGCTTAAGCCGGGCGCGTGGGCTGCCGCAGGACGGCGAGATTTACGAACTTTATCTCCGGCCTGAATATCAGGGTATTGGCCTCGGCTCGCTGCTTTTCACGGAAGCGCGCAGATTGCTGACTTCACTTGGCTGCAACGGCATCGTTGTCTGGTGCCTCGAGGATAGCGACGTCGCCAATCGCTTTTTCCGCTCGCATGGCGGCCGGGATATTGCCGAAGGCATGGAAGATTTCGATGGCAAGTCGCTTCGCAAGGTCGGTTTCGTCTGGAACTGATAGAGGGAGTTCGCGCCGTTTTCATTTTGTAGAGGGCGATGCTTCGTCGCGATGACATCAAATCGCCCATTCTGCCTTATCCAGCCAAAGCCATGTTGCAATGCGGCGACTTTCCCAGTATCGAAAACCAAATCCAACCCGCCGAATGAGGGAAGCGAATGCGTATTGATGCAATTTCCATAGGCAAGAATCCGCCGGAAGACGTAAATGTTATCGTTGAAGTGCCGGTTGGCGGCCAGCCGATCAAGTACGAGATGGACAAGGACGCCGGTGCGCTGATCGTCGATCGCTTCCTCTACACGCCAATGACCTATCCGGGTAACTATGGCTTCGTGCCGCACACGCTGTCCGACGATGGCGACCCGATCGACGTTCTCATCTGCAACACCCGCCCGCTGGTTCCCGGCTGCGTGATCAACGTTCGCCCCATCGGCGTGATGATCATGGAAGATGATGGCGGCAAGGACGAGAAGATCCTCGCCGTGCCGGTTCCGAAGCTGACGCGCCGTTACGACAAGGTCCACAACTACACGGACCTGCCGGAAATCACGCTGAAGCAGATCGAGCACTTCTTCGAGCACTACAAGGATCTGGAGCCCGGCAAGTGGGTGAAGATGGGCGGCTGGCAGGATGTCGATGTCGCCAAGAAGCTGATCGTCGAAGCCATTGAGCGCTACAAGGCGCAGGGCTGATAGGCCTAACCCGCCAGCTTTTTAAAGAGCTTTTCGAAATCCTCCGGGTCGGTATCGATCCGGAGGATTTTTTTGCGCGCTGTTTCGCCTGAAATGAAGGTGATGGAGGATTTGGGCAGGCCGAGTTTTTTCGCCAGCAAAACAATCAGGGCCTTGTTCGCCCTGCCGCCTTCCGGCACGGCGCTGACGCGGGCCTTCAGATGCGCGTTTCCGTCCGCATCCTGCTCCACGCCGTCAATCGCATCCCGCCCGCCATTCGGTGTGAGGCGAACGGACAGGCGGACATGATCATCGTGCTTTTTCCAGAGACTGCTCAAACGGTCATCGGATAAAGCGTGTTCCACATGAAGGAGCGGATGAAGAAGATGATCAGCAGCAGGATGATCGGCGAAATGTCGATCCCGCCGAGATTGGGCAGAATGCGGCGGATGGGGCGCAGGGCCGGTTCCGTGACATTGACCAGGAAACTCCCGATGGCGTTCACGAACTGGTTGCGGGAATTGATGACGTTGAAGGCGTAAAGCCAGGAAAAAATGGCGCTGGCGATCAGCACCCACGTATAGAGGTTCAAGGCCAGATCGATGGTCTGAAACAGGGCAAGCATCAATATCTCCGTATCTTGGTTGCAAGACATTTAGACATTGACGCGTGAACCGGCAAGTGTTGCGCCGGATCGTAATGATCTTTGGTCTGACCGGTCTGCGGTCATCGCGAGCTGGTTCATGGCTTTGCAGCGGGATTTCAGACGAAAACCGCTCACACTTTTCGTCGTCCCGCTGAAGAGGAGGGCTGGCGATTCCTGTCATATCGCTCTATTGCAGACATCTCATATTGTCTCGCGAGCACCCAGCCGATGTCCCTGCCTTCTGCCGAAAACCGCTTCGGTGCATTCCGGCATAGTTCCTATCGCCGTTTTTTCAGCGCTCGGTTTTTCGCGGCCTTCGCCATTCAGATCGTCAGCGTCTCTGTCGGCTGGCAGATGTATGAGGTTACCGGCAACGCCTTTTATCTCGGCCTGATCGGTCTCTTCCAGTTTCTGCCGTCTCTGCTTTTGATCCTTCTTACCGGAACGGTCGCCGACCGGCACAATCGCCGGCGTATCATGGCCATATGTCTTCTGGTCGCGGCGCTGTGTGCTGTGGCTCTTCTGGGTCTTACGCTGACACACAGCTTTTCTCCCTGGCCGGTCTTCGCCATTCTCGTTATTTTCGGCATAGAGCGGGCCTTCATGGGACCGGCTGTCCAGTCGCTGGCGCCCAATCTCGTGCCCGTCGAGGATTTGCCGAACGCTATCGCTTGGAATTCCTCTTCCTGGCAGATGGCGTCCATTCTCGGCCCCGTTGCCGGCGGCCTGCTCTATGGCCTCGGTGCTTCCATCGCCTATAGCGTGGCGCTTGTGCTTTTCATCCTCTCCGCAACGCTGGCGGTGACGATCCGCAAGCCGGAACAGCGTGGTCCGGCAAAAGCCGTCACCCTCGAAACAATGCTGGCCGGCTTCAAATTCATCTCGCAGGAGAAGATCGTTCTTGGCGCCATTTCGCTCGATCTTTTCGCGGTGCTGCTGGGCGGTGCCGTCGCGTTGATGCCGATTTTTGCCAAGGAAGTGCTGACGCTCGGCCCATGGGGTCTCGGGCTTCTGCGCGCCGCACCCGGCATCGGGGCCATCACCGTTGCGGTCATTCTGGCATTCAAGCCCATTCGCCACCATGCGGGCCTGCTGATGTTCGTCGGCGTCGGCCTCTTCGGCGTTTCCACCGTGGTCTTCGGGCTTTCGCAAACCGCGTGGCTGTCCATTACCGCGCTGGTGGTCATGGGAGCATCGGACATGGTGTCGGTTTATGTGCGCGAGACCCTGATCGCGCTCTGGACGCCGGATGAGGTGCGTGGGCGTGTGAATGCGGTGAATATGGTTTTCGTTGGAGCCTCCAACGAATTGGGTGAATTCCGCGCCGGCACCATGGCCCATGTTGTGGGTGCCGTGCCAGCCGTTGTCATCGGCGGGGCGGGCACGCTTGCTGTCGCGGTCATCTGGGCGCTTGGTTTTTCCAAGCTGCGCAAGATCGATAGTCTCGACGCGCCGCACTAACCGCGATGGGCCTCAGCGCTGTGCCTTGCCCTCAAAAACCAGATCGAGAAAATTGCTGAGCCATGCCCTGAGCGGCGTGTCGAACAACATGCGGCCTTCCAGATGCTGACTGCCGACCTGCGCATTCGGCATGCCAAAACGCTGCGCGCCGCGCACCACCCAGCTATGCATCATGGCGCGGGTCAGTTCGGCGTGAAACTGCAGGCCCCAGGCATTTTTTCCATAACGATAAGCCTGATTGGGATAGGTCTCGCCTGCCGCCAGAAGCTCGGCTCCCCGCGGCAGTTCGAAGCCTTCGCGGTGGAAATGATAGACCATCTTCGGCCAATGCGGCATCAGAAGCCGACCGTGTTCGGTGGCGTGAAGCGGATACCAGCCGATCTCCACCTTGCCGTCCCTGTCTGCCTCGACCTTGCCGCCCAGATGTTTGGATAGCATCTGCGCGCCGAGACAGATGCCGAGAAAGGGCTTGTTTTCCTTCAGCGGCACCTTCAGCCAGTCGATTTCGGCTTTGACATAATCATGTGGATCATTGGCGCTCATCGGGCCGCCGAAGATGATGGCGCCCGCATGTTTTTCCAGCGTTTGCGGCAGGTCGTCGCCGAGCGCGGGCCGCCTTATATCGAGGCGATAACCCTTTTCCACCAGGATCTGGCCGACGCGGCCGGGCGTGGAACGTTCCTGATGCAGGACGATGAGCAGCGAAGGTTGTTGTTCCTGTTGCCTGGAAGGGTCAAACAGCATCGTCTTCGTTTTCGCTTTCTTCAGCGGGCCCGGACCTCGTGGCGGCCTGCTGACGTTGCAGAACCCTGTCGCGCACGGAAACACCGAGGAGATCGGCGACTCGCCAGATCACATGGTCTTCCATTTCGCTTCGTTCGCCGTCAGCGTAAACAATATCCCATAATATGCCAATAAGCTCCACGCGCTGATCCTCATCGAGGTGGCGGCGGATATCGGTGGTGAAGCGGTAATAATCGACGGCTTCCTTGCCGGCCTCCTGGCCGGCGGCAAGAAGGGCATCAAGCTTGCCACCGTCGAGATGGTAATATTCGTGAAGAATCTGGCGCAGGCGATCACGCTCGCTTTTCGAGATGGTGCCATCCGCTTCCATCACCTGGAAACAGAGGGCGGCTACCGCCACCCTCAGATCATCAGGGCTGAAATCACCCGCCTGCGGGCCAACGAGGTTCTGAATAAACGACTGTATTTGCTGGAACATCGATAGCCTGCTGGTCAGAAGAGTTTGAGCCGGGTCTTGGGTTCGGCTTCCGCGCCTGGCTTCTTGACGCCCGGATCATCCGGTGCGCCGCCAAAAAAGGGCACGGCTTCCGCCGCCTTGTCATCCGCCACTTCGGTTTCCACCGGCGCTTCGATTGTGACCGGCTTTTTCTCCTTCGGGATTGAAACAGTCGGCTTTACCTCGATCGGCGCGGCCGGGGCGGGTTTTGGCTCCGCAAGGGTCTCGGGCGCGGCTTCGACAACGATCGTCTTCGCAACCGGTTCGGCTCTTGCGGGTGCCGCGGCAATCGCATTTTCGATCGCCAGATCTTCAACAGGGCCTTCGAGCTGACCGAAGGGCGCTTTCCATTCGAAGGCGTCGAGACGGCCGGTGATGGGGGAGACCGGAAGCCATTTTTCCGAGACGATACCATCCGCCACCCATGCCGGGTCACGCGGCGCGCGCAGCGCCTGTGCCATCCAGTAGCGCACACGGCCCTGATCGCCGGTTTCCGCTTCTTCGATATCGGCCATCAGCAGGAAGATGCTTTCGCGTGGCTCAATGCGGGCGGCGGCTTCGGCCTTGGCCCGTGCCTTGGCGAATTCCTTGGCGTCGAGCGCTGCCTGCGCCACGGCAAACAGGGATTCGATGTTGTTGGGCTTCAGGCTCTCAAGCCGCTCCGCCCGTTTCAGCCGGTCGATGGCGGTATCGCCGCTGCGGGCGCGGACATAAAGCTCGGCGATCTGCGGATGCGGATCGTTCTTCCAGACGGGTTCCAGAACCGTGGCGGCCTTGCGCAGATTGTCTTCGCGCAGATAGGACTTCGCTGCAATCAGTGCCGCCGGAACGAGGCCTTTTGCGAGCTTGAGAGCGTGCTTGGCATCCTCGCGCGCGCCCACCGGGTCGCTTTCCAGCTTTTCACCGGCCTTGGCGGTGAGAAGCACGGCTTTCAGCCGCTCCGCCTCGCCGCGTTCGATGACGCTTGCCGCTTTCTGCTGGTCGAGCAGGCGGATGGCATCGTCCCATTGTCCGTTGCGGCAGCGGTTTTCCAGCGTCGCCTGTGCCGCCCATGGCAGGTAGGGGGCTTTTTCCGCTGCATCCTCGGCATATTGCTGGGCGGCTTCATAGGCGCCCTGCCGACGCGCCTCGATATAAAGGCCGCGAAGGCCGAGTTCGCGCGTTTCAGGGTCACGGGCCATCGCCTCGAACTTGCGGCGCGCCTCGCCATATTTGCCTTCGATGAGGTCGGCCTGCGCATCGAGCAGATGGATCAGCGGTTCCTGATCGGCGCTGAGCAGCCCCTGCGTGCGGGCCGTCATCTTGCGGGCGAGGATGGCATTACCAGCGCCGGCGGCAATGAGGCCGGTGGACAGAGCCTGATAGCCGCGGTCGCGCTTCCGGGCGCGGAAATACCGGCGTGCGGCATTGGGCGAGGTCCAGATGGCGTTGACGACCCACCAGACCAGCATGATGGCGGCAACCAGCGCGGCGATGATGGAGGCGGCGACCATCAGGCTCATTTCGATCAACTGGCCCTGCCAGACGATGGAGAGCACGCCCGGCCTGTCGGCCAGCCAGGAGAAACCGAAACCGAGAGCCAGAACGATAATGGCGAAAGTCAGAATTCTGGTCATGCGCTCACCCCTGCCTGCCAGTGCTGGTGATGGCGCGGTTCAACGTGCCGCCCACCAGATTCTCGACCTCGATGCGCGCATCCAGAGATTTTTTATAATCGGCGGATACCGTCCTGGCGGCATCGGGAAGACCATTCCACTCAAGTGCTGCGCCCTGCAGGTCGCCGTTGCGCAGCTTGTTTTCCATACGCGCGATCATGGCCTCGGGGGTCTCGCCCTCGATGTTGCCGACCGGGCGCACCTTCACCAGCGAAAAGGCGCTTTCGGTCAAGCGCTCCATGATGCCCTGATTGGGGTCAGGCTGGTTGATGGCTGACAGCATCGCATTGGCGACATCGGGGAATTTCTGCATCAGCTCCGAACGCGACGGTACGCCGGTGGCGGCGAAGGATTGCAACGATGCAATCGCCGGATCATCTGATGTGACCCTGGAGAGCGTATCGAGTTCCGTGAGGAACGGCCCGCCGCGATCGATCGCGGCCTTCAGCGCGGCCGAGGCAATGGCGCGGGCGACTTCGATATCGTCGCGTGGCTCGTTGATCTTGGCTTCCGCATCCGCAAGACGGCGTGTCAGTTCGGCGGTCGCCGTGGCCTGTGCGGATCGCTCCGCCTGCACGGCAGATTCCAGTGCGGTGATTTTTTCAGAAAGCCCATCCACCTGCGGGGCTTCACCCTTTGCGCCTTCGAGGGTTGCGATGCGCTGTTCCAGTGCCGAGGTGTCCGCCGCTGGAGCATTGGCAAGCTGCTGCCGAAGATTGCCCAGATCGGTTTTTAGTGCGGCGATCTCCTCGCCTCCGGCCCTGCCTGCATTAACGGAGGGCAGGATACCGGCATATTGCATGCTTCCGGCGGCGGCGAGCGCCACAAGGCCGCCGACGATACCCGCAGCGATCAGGCCGGAGGTCGCCGCTTGTTTGCGTTCCGCCTGTTGTGATGTGGATGGCTTCGCCGGTCCTGAATTGGCCGGTCCTGAAGATGAGGTCGTGGTCGATGGTTTTGCAGCGGTGGCCCCGCCAGATTCGCTGGAGGAAGCCGTGGAGCCAAAGGCCGGCTTCGCACCTGCTGCTGCAGCCGCAGTGGCGCTCGTCCCGGCGGTGCCCGTCATTGGTTTTGCATCGGCCTTGGGCGGAACAGGGGCCGTCGAGACGGGCTCTTTCTGTTTGTCTTCAGGGCTCTCGGTCTTCGACGCGGCGGCTACGGATTCCGTTTTGCCGACATTGGGTTCGGGCTCGATAGGGTTTTTCTTAGGCTGGTCCCAGACGGGGGCGGGTTTTCCCGTTGTGGCTGCTTCCGGCTTTGTTTCCGAAACATCCGGCGTTGCGGTGGCCACAGGCGTTTTGTCACCGGGCTTTTCGTCCGTCTTGGCAGCGTCCACGTCGGCGGAAATTGCTTTCACGTCTTTGGCGTCCAGGTCGATGGTGACCGGTTCGGCTTTGGACTTGGAGTGGCGTGGCGGCTTTCCCGATACCATGACAACCTCATTTCTGCCTGCAGTAATGTAAACCTAGTCAGTGACGGCGGCAAAGGAAAGAGGCGAGCTCGAATTAGGTTCCAGAGTTATGGTGCAGAAGTTCGAACATCGCTGCCTCGCTCGGTTCTCTGGCGGCGATGGCGTTTGCGCGAAAGATTTCCGGAACCAGAGAAAGCACGTTGTGGCTGATACAGATGAATTGTGTCCCAGCCAGTGCTGCCGCGTATCTGTCCGTTGATGCATGGTTGAAAAAGGCCCGCGCCGCTTCCGAGGAATAGAGCAGGACCACATCGGCAGCGTTTTCGACAAGCGCCGTCTGGAGCATGCTCTCGGAGATATCCGAGGGCAGCATCTCGTAACAGTCGATCACTCTAAAGGGAATGCCCGCAGCGGCAAGGCCCTCCTCGAAGACGGAGCCACGGGGCCTGCCGGCGAGATAGAGCAGGGGCTGTCCTTCGGAAAGAAGTGCGCGGCGCTGCGTTACGAGAGCAATCAGACCCAGGGCGTCTCCGGAGGCGATGAATATTTGCGTGAAGCCGGCTTTTTTCGCCGCTTCCGCCGTTGTTGCGCCGACGGCGAAGAGCGGTTTTGACAGATGCGGGGCCAGCCGGTCCCGTGATGTTTCCAGTGCCCGCAATGCCTCGGCACTGGTCACCGCAATCGCCGCCAGCGGGCCGGATAGCGCCGAGATGGCGCGCTCGCCATGATGGGCTGGATGAAACAGTGGCAAAAGCACCGGCTCGTGGCCGAGCGCTTCAAGTTTTGCGGCCGTCCTTTCGCCCGAACGTTGCGGCCGGGTGACGACGATCCGCATTGGCTCAGTTCCAGCCTTCGAAGAAATTGCTGCCCGCCTTGGCACGCACCTCTTCGCCGGCCTGTCGGCCGAGCTTTGCCGCATCTTTGCGGTTGCCGGAGATTTCGATGTTGTGGCTCGTCTGGCCATCAGGGGTGAGGATCAAGCCGGAAAAATAGAGTTCCTCGCCCTCGCAGGTGGCGTAACCGGCAATCGGCGTGCGACAGGATCCGTCGAGTGCGGCCAGGAAGGCGCGCTCGCAGGTCACCGCATCATAAGTGGGCCTGTCGTTTATGGGGGCAAGCAGCTCGTCCATGCGGGTGTCACCGATGCGGCTCTCCACACCGATTGCGCCCTGCGCCGGAGCAGGGGGAAATTCCTTCGGGTCGAGAATTTCCGTCGGAACATTGTCCTTGCCGAGCCTCTTCAGGCCGGCAAAGGCAAGCAGCGTCGCATCCGCCTGGCCTTCTTCGAGCTTGCGCAGCCGTGTATCGACCTGACCGCGAAAGATGATGACGCTCAGATCCGGCCGCAGGCGGCGGATCAGCGCCTGGCGGCGCAGGGATGCGGAGCCGACCACGGCGCCGTGCGGCAGCTCCAGCAGCTTCGGCGCGGTGCGGCCGATGAAGGCGTCGCGCACATCTTCCCGCGGCAAGAAGGCGGACAGATAAAGGCCTTCGGGTAAAACGGTCGGCATGTCCTTGGAGGAATGCACGGCCATATCGAGTTCGCCAGACAGAAGCTGGCTTTCCAGCTCCTCGGTAAACAGGCCTTTACCGCCGATTTCCGACAAGGCGCGGTCGGTTATCCGGTCGCCCTTGGTGGATAGCACGACGATTTCGAACATGTCTTCCGGCAGACCATGCGCCGCCATCAGCCGGTTGCGCGTCTCGTAAGCCTGCGCGAGCGCCAGCGGGCTGCCGCGCGTGCCGATTCGGAAAGGTTTTGTTTGCATCCGCGTCTATCCATTGTTACCGGAGTTGTCTTAGACCAACTCAGCGCATGATCGCAATGAACGAACAGATTTGATGACCCCCTTTCTTCGTATCCTCGGCATAGAGACAAGCTGTGACGAAACCGCTGCATCCATTGTGGTTCGGCATGCGGACGGGCGCGGCGAGATCGTCTCCGACGTCGTTTTGTCGCAGCTGGAGGAACACAGCGCCTATGGCGGCGTGGTGCCGGAAATTGCCGCGCGCGCCCATGTCGAGGCGCTGGACACGCTGGTGGAAGAAGCGCTGGAGCAGGCAGGCGTGACCCTTGCCGATGTCGACGCCATCGCCGCCACCTCCGGTCCCGGCCTCATCGGCGGTCTGCTGGTGGGGCTGATGACGGGCAAGGCCATCGCCAAGGCGGCAGGCAAGCCGCTTTATGCCATCAACCATCTGGAGGGCCACGCGCTGACGGCGCGGCTGACCGACGGTTTGTCTTTTCCCTATCTGATGCTGCTGGTTTCCGGCGGCCATACCCAGCTGGTGCTGGTGCGTGGCGTTGGTGAATATGAGCGCTGGGGCACCACCATCGATGACGCGCTGGGTGAAGCCTTCGACAAGACCGCGAAACTTCTGGGCCTGCCCTATCCAGGCGGTCCTGCGGTCGAGAAGGCGGCGGCGAAGGGGGATCCCAACCGCTTTCCGCTGCCGCGTCCGATGGTCGGCGAAGCACGGCTCGATTTTTCCTTTTCCGGCCTGAAGACAGCGGTGCGGCAGGCGGCGACCGCCATCGCGCCGCTTTCGGAGCAGGATATTGCCGATATCTGCGCCTCCTTCCAGAATGCGGTGTCGCGCACTCTCAAGGATCGCATCGGCCGTGGCCTTGCGCGTTTCCGCCAGGAGTTTCCGCAGCTGGAGACCCAGCCTGCGCTGGTCGTGGCTGGCGGTGTCGCCGCCAACAAGGAAATCCGCCAGACCCTGCAGTCGCTTTGCGATATCAATGGCTTCCGCTTCGTCGCACCGCCGCACCGGCTCTGCACTGACAATGCTGCGATGATCGCCTGGGCCGGACTGGAGCGGATGGCCGATGGCAAGGAAGCCGATCCGCTTGAAATTCCGCCGCGCTCGCGCTGGCCGCTGGATGGCAGCGCGGAGACATTGATCGGTTTCGGTAAAAGGGGAGCCAAGGCCTGATGCAGCGGGAAAAAATCGTCGTCATCGGCGCCGGCGCCTTCGGAACCGCGCTAGCCGTCGTCATTGCGCTGGAAAACCGGCATGATGTGACCCTGCTCGGCCGCGATCCGTCCCTGATGGCTGACCTCAGGAGCGATCGCGTGCACGAGGCGGCCCTGCCGGGTGTCGACCTTCCGGATGCGCTTGAATTTTCTGCCGAGCCTGATGTGCTTGCAGGTGCCAGCATTGTGCTCTTCGCCATGCCGTCTCAGGCCCATGCCGATGCGGCCCGTCACTATGGTCCTTATCTGGCTAATGACTCTATCATTGTCACCTGCGCCAAGGGCATCGACCGCAGTTCCGGCCGTCTGCTGACGGAACTTCTGGAAGCGGAACTGCCACATCACCCGATTGCGGTTCTGTCCGGTCCGGGCTTCGCGGCCGATATTGCCCGTGGCTTGCCGACGGCCATGGCGATTGCGGCGGAAGACGCTGCCATCGCCGAACAGCTGGCAACCACGATTTCCGGCAGGACCTTCAGGCTTTATGCCTCGATCGACCGCATCGGCGTGCAGCTTGGTGGCGCACTGAAGAATGTTCTCGCCATTGCCGCCGGCATCGTCGAAGGCGCGGGCCTTGGCGATTCCGCCCGGGCGGCGCTGATCTCGCGCGGGCTTGCCGAAATGTCGCGTCTCATCGTCGCCATGGGCGGCAAGGCGGATACGGTGCGCGGCCTCTCGGGCCTCGGCGATCTGGTGCTGACCGCCACAAGCCATCAGTCGCGAAACCTGCGTTTCGGCATCGCGCTCGGCCGGGGTGAGGGCAAGGACATGTCCGGCGGGCTGGTGGAGGGCGCTTTTGCGGCTGCCGTCGCCGCCCGACTCGGAGAAAGTCACGCTGTCGACATGCCGGTTACCGAAGCGGTGGCCGCCATCATCGATGGCAATCTGGATGTGGCGAGCGCCATGCAACAATTGATGACACGGCCGATCACCACCGAATGAGGGTGGGGCGGTCGAACAATATTTTACGCATGTCTTGGTCCCAAAACCGCTGACACTTTTTGGGAGACATGCTCCAGCGAGGAGACGAAAATGCTGTTTGCCTTTATCTGCAAGGACAAGCCCGGCCATCTGAACGTGCGCATGGAAACGCGCCCGGCGCATCTGGAACATCTGAACAGGCTGAATGCCGAGGGCACGTTGAAGATCGCCGGTCCTTTTCTCGATGCCGAAGGCAAGCCGAATGGCAGCCTCGTCATCGTGGAAGCTGCCGATATCGATGCGGCCAAGGCCCTTGCCGATGCCGATCCCTATGCAAAGGCCGGCCTGTTCGAAAGCGTCGATGTGAAGCCCTATAATTGGGTCTTCAACAATCCGGGAGCGTGACCGGACATGGCGAATTACTGGCTTTACAAGTCCGAGCCGTTCAAATGGTCCTGGGAAATGCAGAAGGCCAAGGGCGAGGCCGGCGAAGAATGGACCGGCGTGCGCAACTATCAGGCCCGCAACAACATGCGGGCGATGAAGATCGGCGACAAGGGTTTCTTCTACCACTCCAATGAAGGGCTGGACGTCGTCGGCATCGTCGAAGTCTGTGCGCTGTCGCATCCGGACTCGACCGCTGAAGGCGATCTGAAGTGGGATTGCGTCGATATCCGCGCGGTTTGCGATATGCCGCAGCCGGTTTCGCTGAAGGATGTGAAGGCCAATCCCAAGTTGGAAAAGATGTCTCTCGTCACCTCCATGCGGCTTTCCGTGCAGCCGGTGACGGAGGAGGAATATCTTGAGGTTTGCCGCATGGGTAACCTCGCCAATCCACCGAAATCACCGGACTGACCCTTCGGTGAGGACCGATCCCGAACGCTTCATTCTCGACAACACCGGCATCATGAGCCCGCCGCATGTGCCGGAATTGCGTCTTCATCTTGCCACGGAGGCTCATGAGCTGTGGCTGAAGACGGAGGAGGAGCTGGAAGCGATCGGCCTGCCGCCGCCCTTCTGGGCCTTCGCCTGGGCCGGCGGGCAGGGGCTTGCCCGCTATGTTCTCGATCATCCCGACAGCGTCTCCGGCAGGCGCGTGCTGGATTTCGCCAGCGGCTCCGGCCTTGTCGCCATCGCCGCGGCAAAGGCGGGCGCCAGCGCGGTTCTGGCGGCCGATATCGATCCGTGGACAGAGACGGCCATTCGGCTGAATGCGGCTCTCAATGAGGCGGACATTGCCTTCACCGGACTTGATCTGGTCGGGAAGCCGGTCGAAGCGGATGTTCTGCTAGCGGGCGACGTGTTTTACGATCGCGCCTTTGCCGATCTTCTCGTGCCGTGGTTTCGGGAACTGACGGAAAAGGGCGTGAGCGTGCTCGTCGGCGATCCGGGGCGGGCCTATTTGCCCAAAGATCGGCTCCGGGCGGAGGCGACCTATCAGGTGCCGGTGACGCGGGCGCTGGAAGACAGCGAAGTGAAGAAGACCACCGTCTGGCGTTTTATCTGATCAGTGCATCGCACATTTGCAGTAAAACCGCGTCATGCTTTCGCCGGAAATACTTTAGGGCCGGATAATGCAGACGCCATGTTCATAGGCGCAGGCGTCGTCAGCGGTTTCGGCACGGACATTGATGATCTTCGCCTTTGGCGCAAGCTGCGAGCCTCTTGTGAGCGTTGCGCCTTTCCGTGAAAGCCCGCCGCCAATTGCGAAATAATTGCCATTGCCACGAACGCGCAGCGCCGATATCGCGCCCACATAAGTGCCACCGGAGAGGGTGGATGGCAGCCCGTCCGTTGAGAAGCTCACCTGCGATTGACGATGTTGATAATGATGCTGATAATCACGGCGACCATAATAATCATCTGCCGCCGCCGGAGGCATTACTGTGAAAATGACGCCTGCAACCATCATGGTTAAAGCAGCGATTCGGCGCTGTAACATGAGCCTCATTCTCCGGATTTTCTTCATTAACAAAAGGTAAATTACACGATTCATGAATTACGTAAAGGTAAATATTTTGAGGGCGTAAATCTTGGAAACGCTCGATTTTTTATTTTGACGCAAAAAAATTCCAAAAAAAATTCGTGAACCAATCGATTAAATTGGAATCGGCCATGAAATGTGCTTGTGGTGATGCTCCCATGTGATTAAACGTCGCGGTTGGTGCAATGCACATTCTTTCGTCATGTGCTGTTGCTTGGGGGCGTCCTGTCTGATGGGCGCACGGGAAAACGCCGCGAGGTTCTGATGGCGAATGCGACTAATAACCGGCCTCTGTCGCCGCATCTTCAAATTTACAAGCCGATTCCGACGATGGTTGCTTCCATCGTGCACCGCATCACAGGCGGCGCGCTTTATTTCGGAACGCTTCTGGTTGCCTGGTGGCTGATCGCAATCGCCTCGGGTCCTGCCTATTACGACTGGGTCAACTGGGCGATGGGTACGATCATCGGCAGACTCATCCTGATCGGATATACCTGGGCTCTCGTGCACCACATGCTGGGCGGCCTTCGCCACTTCATGTGGGATCTGGGCTACGGCTTCGAAAAGCACTTTACCACCAAGCTGGCAAAGGCCTCGTGGGTGGTGTCGATCTGTCTGACCGCGCTGATCTGGGTCATCGCCCTGATCGTGCGCTGAGGAGATTTTTCATGGATATGCGTACACCTCTCGGAAAGGTTCGCGGTCTTGGCTCCGCCAAGGAAGGCACCGACCATTTCTTGCGCCAGCGCGTCACCGCGGTTGCCAACGTTCCGCTGCTGATCTTCTTCGTGATCTTCCTCATCAAATATGCCGGCGCGCCCTATCCGGAAGTCGTCGCCGCGCTGTCGAACCCGCTTGTTGCGGTCATCATGGCTCTGGTGCTGGTGTCCGGCCTCATTCACATGAAGCTCGGCATGCAGGTCATCATCGAAGATTACGTTCACGCCGAGGTTTCGAAGCTCGTTCTTCTGATGCTCAATACGTTTTTCGCGATTCTGATTGGCGGCCTTTCCATCTTCGCCATTCTGAAAATCGCATTCGCAGGATAAGTCCGCCATGGCATCGATCAGTTCACCTTCCCAGAATGGCAAGGCCTACACCTATGTCGATCACTCCTATGACGTGATCGTGGTGGGCGCCGGTGGCGCGGGTCTGCGCGCAACACTCGGCATGGCGGAACAGGGTTTCCGCACGGCCTGCATCACCAAGGTTTTCCCGACGCGCTCCCACACGGTTGCGGCGCAGGGCGGCATCGCGGCCTCGCTCACCAACATGACGCCCGACTGTTGGCAGTGGCACCTTTACGACACCGTAAAGGGCTCCGACTGGCTGGGTGACGTTGATGCGATGCAATATCTCGCCATGGAAGCGCCGAAGGCGGTCTATGAGCTTGAGCATTACGGCGTGCCTTTCTCGCGTAACGAAGAAGGCAAGATCTACCAGCGCCCCTTCGGCGGCCATATGCAGAATTACGGTGAAGGCCCGCCGGTGCAGCGCACCTGCGCCGCTGCTGACCGTACCGGCCACGCCATCCTGCATACGCTTTATGGCCAGTCGCTGCGCAACAACGCGGAATTCTTTATCGAATATTTCGCGCTCGACCTCATCATGTCGGCAGACGGCCGCTGCACGGGCGTCGTGGCGTGGAACCTCGATGACGGCACGATCCATCGCTTCTCCGCCAAGATGGTGGTTCTCGCGACCGGCGGTTACGGCCGCGCCTATTTCTCGGCGACCTCTGCCCACACCTGCACCGGCGACGGCGGCGGCATGATTGCCCGTGCCGGCCTGCCGCTTCAGGACATGGAATTCGTGCAGTTCCACCCGACCGGCATTTATGGCGCAGGCTGCCTCATTACCGAAGGCGCGCGCGGCGAAGGCGGTTATCTCGTCAACTCCGAAGGCGAGCGCTTCATGGAGCGTTATGCGCCTTCGGCAAAAGACCTTGCCTCGCGTGACGTGGTGTCGCGCTGCATGACGATGGAAATCCGTGAAGGCCGCGGCGTCGGCAAGAACAAGGATCACATCTTCCTGCATCTCGACCACCTTGATCCGGCGATCCTGCATGAGCGTCTTCCGGGCATTTCCGAAAGCGCGAAGATTTTCGCCGGCGTCGACGTAACGCGCGAGCCGATCCCGGTCCTGCCGACGGTTCACTACAATATGGGCGGCATTCCGACCAACTATTGGGGTGAAGTGCTGAACGCCGATGCCAACAATCCGGAACGCATCGCGCCCGGCCTGATGGCTGTTGGCGAAGCCGGTTGCGCCTCGGTTCATGGTGCGAACCGCCTCGGTTCCAACTCGCTGATCGACCTCGTGGTCTTCGGCCGTGCCGCCGCAATCCGCGCTGCCCAGGTCATCGACCGCGATGCGCCGGTTCCGGCGCTCGACATTGCTGCCTGCGACAAGATCATGGAACGCTTCGACAGCCTGCGTTATGCCAACGGCTCCACGCCGACGGCGGTGCTGCGCGACAAGATGCAGCGCGCCATGCAGGACGATGCGGCGGTGTTCCGTACGCAGGAATCGCTCGAGAGCGGCTGCAAGCGTCTTTCCGCCATCTGGAAGGAACTGCCTGACGTCAAGGTCACGGACCGTTCGATGGTCTGGAACTCCGATCTGGTCGAAACGCTCGAGCTGCACAACCTGATGGCCAATGCGATCACCACGGTCTACGGCGCGGAAGCGCGCAAGGAAAGCCGCGGTTCGCACGCCCGTGAGGATTTCGTCGACGGTCCGTTCGCCGGTCGCGATGATGTGAACTGGCGCAAGCACACGCTTGCCTGGGTCAGCCCCGAAGGTGATGTCAAGCTCGACTACCGCCCTGTTCACACCGACCTGATCGCCGACGGCATCGATCCGAAAAAGATCGAGCCGAAGGCTCGCGTCTACTGATTTGAGGAACTGGATATGGTTGAACTAGCTCTCCCCAAGAATTCCCAGATCAGCGAAGGCAAAGTCTGGCCGAAGCCAGACGGCGCCAGGAACGTTCGCGAGTACCGGATCTATCGCTGGAACCCGGATGATGGCCAGAACCCGCGCATCGATACCTATTATATCGATGTCGACGATTGCGGACCGATGGTTCTTGATGCGCTTCTCTACATCAAGAACAATATCGACCCGACGCTGACTCTGCGCCGCTCCTGCCGTGAAGGCATCTGCGGTTCCTGCGCAATGAACATCGACGGCACCAATACGCTCGCCTGCACCAAGGGTATGGAAGAGATCAAGGGTACGGTTAAGGTCTATCCGCTGCCGCACATGCCTGTGGTGAAGGACCTCGTTCCCGATCTGTCGAACTTCTACGCCCAGCATCGCTCCATCGAACCCTGGTTGAAGACGGTTTCGCCGACGCCCGCCAAGGAATGGAAACAGAGCCACGAGGACCGCCTGAAGCTGGACGGTCTCTACGAGTGCATTCTCTGCGCCTGCTGCTCCACCTCCTGTCCCAGCTACTGGTGGAATGGCGACCGTTACCTTGGTCCCGCTGTTCTGCTGCAGGCCTATCGCTGGCTCATCGACAGCCGTGATGAGGCAACCGGCGAGCGTCTCGACAATCTCGAGGATCCGTTCCGCCTTTATCGCTGCCACACCATCATGAACTGCGCGCAGGCTTGCCCGAAGGGCTTGAACCCGGCCAAGGCGATCGCGGAAATCAAGAAGATGATGGTCGAGCGTCGCGTTTAAAGGCGATTCGCTGACAACGAAAAATCTATCGGGCCGCGGTCTCGACCGTGGCCCTTTTTACAACCCGGCGTGGGAAAATTCGGTAAAAATCGACCGAAATGGTAATTATCCCGGCCATCGCTTGCGCAAGATAAGGCTTTGGTAATAATTCAGCCTTCTTGTTTGATCATGATCTTTCCGGAAGCGAGAGAATCGGGAGCTTGATATGCAATTCAGATATGTGGTGACGGGCCTTGCGGTTGTGATGACTCTCGCCGGTTGCCAACGTACCTCCTACGATTACAACAACAACACCAGCAACAATCCCGGTTATACGCCGCCTTTGCAGGCGCAGCCGGTGCCTTCCGTCCAGTCCGGCGCTCTGCCGCCGCCCGGTGGCGCCACCGGCAGCCAGTTCCCGTCGGCACCTGCCTCGGCGGCCCCAGGCGGAACCAATGTTGCTTCCGCCGCTCCGCCGGCAGCCGCACTTGACGTTACCAAGGAGTCCATGGTCGGCAACTGGCGCGTTTCCAATGGCGGCGCCAATTGCGACATGTTCCTGACGCTCACCAATCTCGGCAGCGGCTCGCGTGGCGGCACGCGCGGTTGTGCGGGCGAGTTGACGGCGATGGGGTCCTGGGAAGTGTCCGGCAAGATGGTTCTCTTCAAGAACCGTTCGGGTGACACAATCGGCCGCGTCTACAAGAGCGCCGATGCGCGCTTTGACGGCACGACCAATAGCGGCCAGCCGCTCAGCCTCAGCCGATGAGTCTTTCCGGTGCAGCCGGAACGCTCTTTTCGCTCTAAGCCTGTTCATTCGTCGCGGGTGCCTTTGTGCGCCCGCGTCCGAGGCGTTTATCCATGAAGCCTTTGCCTGATTACAATCATAGTGTCGTTGAACAGCTCAACGCATTGACGGCAGCTGGCACCTTGCAGGCCGATGCCGCCCAGCTTGGTGTGGCGGCGCATCTTGACCGTATCCTTGCGGATTTGAAGGCGCGCAAGCCCGCCAAGAAGAAGAGCGCGCTCGGCTGGATGTTCGCGCGCAAGTCCGGGCCTGCCGCCCCCGTCAAGGGATTGTATGTCTATGGCAGCGTCGGCCGCGGCAAGACGATGCTGATGGACATGTTCTACGAGATGGCTCCCGTCTCTTCCAAACGGCGGTGCCATTTTCATGAATTCATGGCGGATGTGCATAATCGTGTGCATGCGCATCGGCAGAAGCTGAAGAATGGCGAAACCAAACAGGCCGATCCCATTCCCCCCGTCGCGGCGGAGCTTCTCGCGGAAGCGGAGCTTTTATGCTTCGACGAATTCACGGTCACGGATATTGCCGATGCGATGATCCTCGCCCGGCTGTTCAGCGAACTCTTCGCCAATGGGTGCACATTGGTGACGACCTCCAATGTCGTGCCCGACAATCTCTACAAGGATGGTCTCAATCGCGGCCTTTTCCTGCCCTTCGTCGATCTGCTGAAGAAATATGTTGACGTGGTGACGCTGGACAGCCCCACCGACTACCGGATGGAGAAGCTGGAAAGCCTTCCGGTCTACGTCACGCCGCTCGACGGTTCGGCGGATCAGGCGATGGACATGGCCTGGCGGCACATGACCGGCGGTCATCTCGTTGCCCCAACGGAAATACCCATGAAGGGCCGCTCCATTCTGGTGCCACGCGCCAGTGGCCGGGTGGCGCGCTTCTCGTTTTCAGATCTCTGCGAAAAGCCGCTCGGAGCTTCCGACTTCCTGGCCATCGCCAATCGTTTCGATACGGTCTTCATCGACCATATCCCGCTGCTCAACGCGGACAAGCGGAACGAGACCAAGCGTTTCATTATCCTCATTGACGCGCTTTACGACCATAGCGTCAGGCTTTTCGCATCAGCCGCAGCCATGCCGGAAGACCTGCTCGGCAAACGCAAGGGAACCGAAGGTTTCGAGTTCGATCGTACCGCCTCGCGCCTGTTCGAGATGCGCAGTGCAGATTACCTGGCGCTTCATTACGAAAAGCGGCAGAAAGTTTGACACTTTCGTGACGCATTTTCTTACGTTTACGTAAGAAAATAATGATCTAAACGATTGAAAATATTCACCACAAAAGAATCTGTTGCCTATTTTAGCCAATGGGGCT
Source organism: Agrobacterium tumefaciens str. B6 (assembly GCF_001541315.1). Taxonomy (GTDB): domain Bacteria; phylum Pseudomonadota; class Alphaproteobacteria; order Rhizobiales; family Rhizobiaceae; genus Agrobacterium; species Agrobacterium radiobacter. The sequence continues at coordinate 270,016 of NZ_LMVK01000045.1, forward strand.
AATCGAAGTGCGACAATTTGGCTGCCGGTTTGGCGTGGTGAAATTGAATTGAAGCTCAAGAGGAAGCATTCGATGGCTCGCAAAAAGATTGCACTTATTGGTTCTGGCATGATCGGCGGCACGCTGGCGCATCTCGCCAGCCTGAAGGAACTGGGCGATATCGTCCTCTTCGATATTGCTGACGGCATCCCGCAGGGCAAGGGTCTGGATATTGCCCAGTCCGGCCCGGTCGAAGGCTTCAATGCAAAGCTCACCGGCGCTTCCGATTATGCTGCCATCGAAGGTGCTGACGTCTGCATCGTCACCGCTGGCGTTGCCCGCAAGCCAGGCATGAGCCGGGACGATCTTCTCGGCATCAACCTCAAGGTGATGGAACAGGTCGGCGCCGGCATCAAGAAATATGCCCCGAACGCTTTCGTCATCTGCATCACCAACCCGCTTGACGCCATGGTCTGGGCGCTGCAGAAGTTCTCTGGCCTGCCGAAGAACAAGGTCGTCGGCATGGCCGGCGTTCTCGACAGCGCCCGTTTCCGCCTGTTCCTCGCTGAAGAATTCAATGTTTCGGTCCAGGACGTCACCGCCTTCGTTCTCGGCGGTCATGGCGATACGATGGTGCCGCTCGCCCGTTATTCCACGGTTGGCGGCATTCCGCTGACGGATCTCGTCAAGATGGGCTGGCTGACCGCCGAGCGCCTTGAGCAGATCATCCAGCGCACCCGCGACGGTGGTGCTGAAATCGTCGGCCTGCTGAAGACCGGTTCGGCCTATTACGCGCCGGCCGCTTCAGCAATCGAAATGGCTGAATCCTACCTCAAGGACAAGAAGCGCGTTCTGCCCGCCGCCGCCCACCTCTCGGGCCAGTACGGCGTTGATGATATGTATGTCGGCGTTCCCACCATCATCGGTGCCGGCGGTATCGAGCGCATCATCGAGATCGAACTCAACAAGGAAGAAGAAGCCGCCTTCCAGAAATCCGTCGGCGCCGTCGCTGGTCTTTGCGAAGCCTGCGTCAACATCGCTCCGTCGCTGAAGTAATAGCCTAGCGGCTCCAAACAGGGATTATTCCATGAATATTCACGAATATCAGGCCAAGGCTCTTCTGAAGGGCTACGGCGCGCCGGTTGCTGAAGGCGTCGCCATTCTCAAGGTCGAAGAAGCCGAAGCTGCCGCAAAGCAGCTTCCCGGCCCGCTCTACGTCGTCAAGAGCCAGATCCACGCTGGCGGCCGCGGCAAGGGCAAGTTCAAGGAACTCGGCCCCGACGCCAAGGGCGGTGTTCGTCTGGCAAAGTCGATCGACGAAGTCGTTTCCCACGCCAAGGACATGCTCGGCAACACGCTGGTAACGGCGCAGACGGGCGACGCCGGCAAGCAGGTCAACCGTCTCTACATCGAAGACGGCGCAGACATTGCCCGCGAACTCTACTGCTCGCTGCTGGTTGACCGTTCCGTCGGCCAGGTCGCTTTCGTGGTTTCCACCGAAGGCGGCATGGATATCGAAGCTGTCGCCCACGACACGCCCGAGAAAATCCACACCATCGCCATCAACCCGGAAAAGGGTGTGAGCGACGCCGACGTTGCCGCGATCTCCAAGGCTCTCGAGCTTGATGGTGTTGCTGCGGAAGACGCCAAGGCGCTGTTCCCGATCCTCTACAAGGCCTTCAATGAGAAGGACATGGCTCTCCTCGAGGTTAACCCACTGATCGTCATGGAAAATGGCCATCTGCGCGTTCTCGACGCCAAGATGTCTTTCGATGGCAATGCGCTGTTCCGCCATGACGACGTCAAGGCGCTGCGCGACGAGACCGAAGAAGACGCCAAGGAAATCGAAGCCTCCAAGTGGGACCTCGCTTACGTGGCTCTCGACGGCAACATCGGCTGCATGGTCAACGGTGCTGGTCTCGCCATGGCGACGATGGACATCATCAAGCTTTACGGCAAAGAGCCGGCTAACTTCTGCGACGTCGGCGGCGGTGCCGGCAAGGAGAAGGTTGCTGCAGCCTTCAAGATCATCACGGCTGACCCGAAGGTCGAGGGCATCCTCGTCAACATCTTCGGCGGCATCATGAAGTGCGACGTCATCGCCGAAGGCGTGATCGCAGCCGTCAAGGAAGTCGGTCTCAAGGTTCCGCTCGTCGTGCGCCTCGAAGGCACGAATGTCGAGCTTGGCAAGAAGATCCTCAACGAGTCCGGCCTTGCGATCACCGCGGCTGACGATCTCGACGATGCGGCGAAGAAGATCGTCGCAGCGGTGAACGGCTAATTTGAAGGACCGGATATAATGTCGATTCTCGTCAATAAAGACACCAAGGTCCTCGTACAGGGCCTGACCGGCAAGACCGGCACCTTCCACACCGAACAGGCGCTTGCCTATTACGGCACGCAGATGGTCGGCGGTATTCACCCGAAGAAGGGTGGCGAAACCTGGACCGGATCGAAGGGCGAAAGCCTGCCGATCTTTGCAACGGTTGCTGAAGCCAGGGAAAAGACCGGTGCAGACGCATCCGTGATCTACGTTCCGCCGGCAGGTGCTGCGGACGCCATCATCGAAGCGATCGAAGCTGAGATCCCCTTCATCACCTGCATCACCGAAGGTATCCCGGTCATGGACATGGTTCGCGTCAAGGCTCGCCTCGACCGCTCCAAGTCGCGCCTGCTCGGCCCGAACTGCCCGGGTATCCTGACGCCGGAAGAATGCAAGATCGGCATCATGCCGGGCTCCATCTTCCGCAAGGGTTCGGTTGGTATCGTTTCGCGCTCCGGCACGCTGACCTATGAAGCCGTGTTCCAGACCTCCAACGAAGGCCTCGGCCAGACCACGGCTGTCGGCATCGGCGGCGACCCGGTCAAGGGCACCGAGTTCATCGACGTGCTGGAAATGTTCCTCGCTGACGAAGCCACGCAGTCGATCATCATGATCGGCGAAATCGGCGGCTCGGCTGAAGAAGATGCAGCACAGTTCCTGATCGACGAAGCCAAGAAGGGCCGCAAGAAGCCGATGGCTGGCTTTATCGCGGGCCGTACGGCTCCGAAGGGCCGCACCATGGGCCACGCCGGCGCTGTCGTTTCCGGCGGCAAGGGTGACGCAGAATCCAAGATCGCAGCCATGGAAGCGGCTGGCATCAAGGTTTCGCCTTCCCCGGCGCGCCTCGGCAAGACGCTGGTTGAAGTCCTCAAGGGCTGAGACCACATGACATCGGTACGGGCGGCGCGGCTTTAATGCCTCGCTGCCCGATGCCGCAAGAAGACAGATAGACGGCATACCGCTCCGGCGGCAGACAGCAGTAATCAAAGCGGCAGGCCGGCGAACGGCCCTAACGGCATCGAGGAGGCGGACGGATAAGTCCGCAAGAACACAATGGCAAGGCAAGAAGCGAACGAGCAGTTTCAGATCACGTCGTTTCTGGACGGCGCGAATGCAGCCTATATCGAGCAGCTCTATGCCCGGTACGAAGAGGATCCCTCTTCCGTGTCGCCGGAGTGGCAGAGCTTCTTCAAGGCGTTGTCCGATAATCCGGAAGACGTGAAGAAGGCGGCCAAGGGCGCCTCCTGGAAGCGCGCCAACTGGCCGATCCCGGCCAATGGCGAACTGGTATCCGCACTGGACGGTAACTGGGCCACGGTCGAAAAGGCCATCGAGAAAAAGGTTCAGGCGAAGGCTGAAGCCAAGAGCGCCGATACCGGCAAGCCGGTCAGCGAAGCCGAAGTGCTGCAGGCGACCCGTGACAGCGTTCGCGCCATCATGATGATCCGCGCCTATCGCATGCGCGGCCACCTGCACGCCAAGCTCGATCCGCTCGGTATCGCCGTTGCGGTTGAAGATTACAACGAGCTGTCACCGAAGTCCTACGGCTTCGAGGAAAGCGACTACGACCGCAAGATTTTCATCGATAACGTTCTCGGCCTCGAATATGCGACCGTGCGCGAGATGATCGATATTCTGGAGCGCACCTACTGCTCCACCATCGGCGTTGAATTCATGCACATGTCCAGCCCGGAAGAAAAAGGCTGGATTCAGGAACGCATCGAAGGTCCGGACAAGGGCGTTGCTTTCACGGCCGAAGGCAAGAAGGCCATTCTGTCCAAGCTGGTTGAAGCCGAAGGTTACGAGCAATTCCTCGACGTGCGCTTCAAGGGCACCAAGCGTTTCGGCCTCGATGGCGGCGAATCGCTGATCCCGGCGCTGGAGCAGATCATCAAGCGCGGTGGCCAGGACGGTCTGGAAGAAGTCGTGCTCGGCATGGCCCATCGTGGCCGCCTGAACGTTCTCACCAACGTCATGGGCAAGCCGCACCGCGCCGTGTTCCACGAGTTCAAGGGCGGTTCGTTCAAGCCTGACGACGTCGAAGGTTCCGGTGACGTGAAGTACCATCTCGGTGCCTCCTCCGACCGCGAATTCGACGGCAACAAGGTTCACCTGTCGCTGACGGCCAACCCGTCGCACCTTGAAATCGTCAACCCCGTTGTCATGGGCAAGGCCCGCGCCAAGCAGGACCAGCTGGCCAAGACATGGGACGGCGACATCATTCCGCTTTCCGAACGCGCCAAGGTGCTGCCGCTGCTGCTGCACGGCGATGCCGCCTTTGCGGGTCAGGGCGTGGTTGCCGAAATTCTCGGCCTTTCCGGTCTGCGCGGCCACCGCGTTGCCGGCACCATGCACTTCATCATCAACAACCAGATCGGCTTTACGACCAACCCGGCCTTCTCGCGTTCGTCGCCCTATCCGTCCGACGTCGCCAAGATGATCGAAGCGCCGATCTTCCACGTCAACGGTGATGATCCGGAAGCGGTTACCTATGCGGCCAAGGTCGCGACCGAATACCGGATGAAGTTCCACAAGCCTGTCGTCATCGACATGTTCTGCTACCGCCGCTTCGGCCATAACGAAGGCGATGAGCCGGCGTTCACGCAGCCGAAGATGTACAAGGTCATCCGTGGCCACAAGACGGTCGCGCGCATCTATGCCGACCGCCTGATCGCGGAAGGCCTGATGAACGAAGGCGAATTCGAGAAGATGAAGGCCGACTGGCGCGCTCATCTGGAACAGGAATTCGAGGCAGGCCAGTCCTACAAGCCCAACAAGGCCGACTGGCTGGATGGCCAGTGGTCCGGCCTGCGCGCCGCCGACAATGCCGATGAGCAGCGTCGCGGCAAGACCGGCGTGCCGATGAAGCAGCTGAAGGAAATCGGCAAGAAACTGTCGACCATTCCGGAAGGCTTCAGCGCCCACCGCACGATCCAGCGCTTCATGGAAAACCGCTCGCAGATGGTCGAGACGGGCGAAGGCATCGACTGGGCAATGGCGGAAGCACTTGCTTTCGGTTCGCTCGTTGCCGATGGCCACAAGATTCGTCTTTCCGGTCAGGATTGCGAACGCGGCACCTTCTCGCAGCGTCACTCGGTTCTCTACGATCAGGAGACCGAAGAGCGTTATATTCCGCTCGCCAACCTTTCGCCGACGCAGGCCCGTTACGAAGTCATCAACTCGATGCTCTCGGAAGAAGCTGTCCTCGGTTTCGAATATGGCTATTCGCTTGCCCGCCCGAATGCGCTGACGCTCTGGGAAGCCCAGTTCGGCGACTTCGCCAACGGCGCGCAGGTAGTGTTCGACCAGTTCATCTCTTCGGGTGAACGCAAGTGGCTGCGCATGTCCGGTCTCGTCTGCCTTCTGCCGCATGGTTACGAAGGTCAGGGTCCGGAGCACTCTTCCGCCCGTCTGGAGCGCTGGCTGCAGATGTGCGCCGAAGATAACATGCAGGTAGCCAACTGCACGACGCCGGCCAACTACTTCCACATCCTGCGCCGTCAGGTGAAGCGCGACTTCCGCAAGCCGCTGATCCTGATGACGCCGAAGTCGCTGCTGCGTCACAAGCGCGCCACCTCTTCGCTGGCCGAGCTTGCAGGCGAGTCCTCCTTCCACCGTCTCCTGTGGGACGATGCTGAAGTCATCAAGGACGGCCCGATCAAGCTGCAGAAGGATTCGAAGATCCGCCGCGTCGTCATGTGCACGGGCAAGGTCTATTATGATCTGCTCGAGGAACGCGAAAAGCGTGGTATCGACGACATCTACCTGCTGCGTGTCGAACAGCTCTATCCGTTCCCGGCGAAGGCGCTCATCAACGAGCTTTCCCGTTTCCGCAATGCGGAGATGGTCTGGTGCCAGGAAGAACCGAAGAACATGGGTGCGTGGTCGTTCATCGATCCTTACCTGGAATGGGTTCTGGCGCATATCGACGCCAAGTACCAGAAGGTCCGTTACACGGGCCGTCCGGCTGCCGCCTCTCCGGCGACCGGCCTGATGTCCAAGCACCTGGCGCAGCTTGCTGCGTTCCTGGAAGACGCGCTGGGAGAGTGAGAACTCTCCCGCATCGCCCCGCAAAAAAGACACCTGAATAACGGAACTAGATCATGGCCACTGAAATCCGCGTACCAACCCTCGGCGAATCCGTCAGCGAAGCGACCGTAGGCACCTGGTTCAAGAAGGTCGGCGATACCGTCAAGGCCGACGAACCTCTCGTTGAACTGGAAACCGACAAGGTTACCGTTGAAGTCCCGGCGCCTGCGTCCGGCGTTCTCACCGAAATCGTTGCGCAGAACGGCGAGACCGTCGGTCTCGACGCGCTTCTCGGCCAGATCGCCGAAGGTGCCGCCGGCGCTGCAACCGCTGCACCTGCCGCAAAGCCTGCTGCGGCTGCCACACCGGCACCTGCCGCCGTTGCCGCTCCGGCAACCGGCTCCATGCCGCCGGCACCTGCCGCCGGCAAGCTGCTTGCTGAAAACAACCTGTCTGCCGATCAGGTTGACGGTTCGGGCAAGCGTGGCCAGGTTCTGAAGGGCGACGTTCTCGCTGCCGTCGCCAAGGGTGTTTCTGCACCCGCCGCTGCTCCGGTTGCCGCTGCTGCCCCCCGTCCGGTTTCGGCCGAACAGGATCAGGTTCGCGAAGAGCGCGTGAAGATGACCCGCCTGCGCCAGACGATTGCCCGTCGCCTGAAGGATGCGCAGAACACGGCCGCCATGCTCACCACCTATAACGAGGTGGACATGAGCGCCGTCATGGACCTGCGCAACCGCTACAAGGACGTGTTCGAGAAGAAGCACGGCGTCAAGCTCGGCTTCATGGGCTTCTTCACCAAGGCCGTGACCCACGCGCTGAAGGAACTGCCCGCCGTCAACGCTGAAATCGACGGCACGGACATCATCTACAAGAACTATTGTCACGTCGGCATGGCTGTCGGCACCGACAAGGGTCTCGTCGTTCCGGTCATCCGCGATGCTGATCAGCTCTCCATCGCAGGCGTCGAAAAGGAACTCGGCCGCCTCGCCAAGGCAGCGCGTGACGGTTCGCTCGGCATGGCCGACATGCAGGGCGGCACCTTCACCATCACCAATGGTGGTGTCTACGGTTCGCTGATGTCCTCGCCGATCCTCAATGCACCGCAGTCGGGCATCCTCGGCATGCACAAGATCCAGGAGCGTCCGGTCGCCATCGGCGGTCAGGTCGTCATCCGTCCGATGATGTATCTTGCGCTCTCCTACGATCACCGTATCGTTGACGGCAAGGAAGCAGTGACCTTCCTCGTTCGCGTCAAGGAAAGTCTCGAAGATCCGGAACGTCTCGTTCTCGATCTCTAAGACCAGATAGGGGAGAAGAGGGATGGAAAACCTGGCCGGCGGGAATGGACCTTTTGTGTTCCTGCTGGTGCTCAGCGTCATTCTTCTTCTCCTGCATATCTGCCTTCAGGCCATGTCCGTCACGCGGGAAGTTGGTCTTGCTTGGAATGCGGGTGCGCGTGATGTGCGTCCGGACCTCAAAGGGGTCTTTGCGGGACGCGCGCAGCGCGCCTCGGATAATTTTCGGGAAACCTATCCGGCTTTCGTCGGTCTGGTTCTCGCTCTTGCGATCGTCGGCGACGCCTCCGGCTGGGGGCTGACGGGCGGCTGGATATGGACCGTGGCGCGCGTCGTCTACATCCCGCTTTATCTTGCAGGCGTTCCCTATATGCGGTCGATCGCGTGGGTCGTTTCCCTCGTCGGTCTAGTCCTCATGCTTGTCGCGCTGATCTGAGGTCGAGCTCATGCATCAATATCTCATCGAACTTGCATCCCTGATGGCGATCTTCTTTTTCGCGATCGTTTCTCCCGGGGCCGATCTGGCGATGGTCATGCGTCAGGCCATGGTGCACGGGCGCAAGCAGGCCATCATCACCAGTTTCGGTGTGGGAACGTCGCTGATGTTCCATGTCACCTATACGATCCTCGGACTTGGCCTCATCATTTCCCAGTCGATCTATCTCTTCAACATCGTCAAATGGCTCGGCGTCGCCTATCTGATCTATATCGGCATCAAGGCGCTGCGCGCTGGCAAGACCGAACTGCCGACGGCTGAAGGTGAGGTTCGGGCCAAAAGCGGCCAGACAGGGCTCAAGGCCTTCACGCTCGGCTTCGCCGCCAATGCGCTCAATCCCAAACCGGTGTTTTTCTTCCTGTCGATCTTTTCGACGGTGGTTCACGCGCATACGCCGGTCGCCATCAAATTCGGATACGGGGTCGTCATGGCAAGCTGCCTCATCCTGTGGTTCGTCGGCGTCAGCCTGTTCATGACGACGCCACGCATGCGCGCGGCATTTCAGCGCGCCAGCCAATGGATCGACCGCACCAGTGGTGTGGTGTTCATCGCTCTCGGTATAAAACTCGCAACGGAAAAAGCGGCCTGAGTTTCAGGTCAAACGCAAGCAGGGCAATGATCCGCATCTTGCCCGACATCAATCAGGAAAACGAACATGGCATATGATGTAGTTGTAATCGGCACGGGCCCCGGCGGTTATGTTTGCGCGGTCAAGGCGGCACAGCTCGGCCTCAAGGTCGCCGTCATCGAAAAGCGCGCGACCTATGGCGGCACCTGCCTCAATGTCGGCTGCATCCCGTCGAAGGCGCTGCTGCACGCGTCCGAAACCTTTGCGCATGTTGCCCATGGCGTCGATACGCTCGGTATCGAAGTTGCTGCTCCGAAGCTGAACCTTGAAAAGATGATGGGCCACAAGGACGGCGTGGTGAAGGCCAATGTCGATGGCGTTTCCTTCCTGTTCAAGAAGAACAAGATCGATGCCTTCCAAGGCACCGGCAAGGTGGTTTCCGCCGGCAAGGTCGCCGTCACCAATGACAAGGGTGAGACACAGGAAATCGAAGCCAAGAACATCGTCATCGCCACGGGTTCTGATGTTGCCGGCATTCCGGGCGTTCAGGTCGATATCGATGAAAACGTCATCGTTTCCTCCACCGGCGCGATCGCCCTTTCCAAGGTTCCGGAAAAGCTGATCGTTGTCGGCGGCGGCGTGATCGGCCTCGAGCTCGGTTCGGTCTGGTCGCGCCTCGGCGCGAAGGTCGCCGTTGTTGAATACCTCGACAATATTCTCGGCGGCATGGATGGCGAAGTTTCCAAGCAGGCGCGGCGTCTGCTCGCCAAGCAGGGTCTCGATTTCAAGCTCGGCGCCAAGGTGACGGCCGTTGAAAAGACGGGCGCCGGTGCGAAGGTGGTGTTCGAGCCGGTCAAGGGCGGCGCTGCCGAAACGCTGGAAGCAAACGTCGTGCTGATCTCCACCGGCCGCAAGCCCTACACCGAAGGTCTCGGCCTTGCCGAAGCCGGTGTCGTGCTGGACAGCCGCGGTCGCGTTGAAATCGACGGCCATTACAAGACCAATGTCGACGGCATCTACGCGATCGGCGACGTGGTGAAGGGCCCGATGCTGGCGCACAAGGCGGAAGACGAGGGCGTTGCGCTCGCGGAAATTCTCGCTGGTCAGCGTGGCCATGTGAACTACGACGTCATTCCGGCAGTCGTCTATACGCAGCCCGAAATCGCTTCCGTCGGCAAGACCGAAGAAGAACTGAAGGCCGCTGGCGTCGCTTACAAGGTCGGCAAGTTCCCCTTCACCGCCAATGGCCGCGCCCGCGCCATGCAGGTGACGGATGGTTTCGTGAAGATCCTAGCTGACAAGGAAACCGACCGGGTTCTCGGCGGCCATATCGTCGGTTTCGGCGCTGGCGAAATGATCCACGAGATCACCGTGCTGATGGAATTCGGTGGTTCTTCGGAAGATCTCGGCCGCACTTGCCATGCGCATCCGACCATGTCGGAAGCGGTGAAGGAAGCAGCGCTGGCGACCTTCTTCAAGCCGATCCATATGTGATCGGTTCTGGAGCCCGCTGCTCCAACATTAAATTTCAGTCATCTGCCAAACCCCGGCTTGCCATGCAGGCCGGGGTTTTCCATACTCGCGCCATAGCCTGTCTAACCTTTTGATAAAAGGCAATAAAATGGCGTTTCAAAGTCAAGTTTCCTTTTCGGTTCCACAGCGCATCATTCACTGGGCGATGGCGCTTCTGATCTTCTTCAATCTGCTGTTTCCCGATGGTATGGAACATGCCTATCGGCTGATGCGGCGGGGCGAGACACTGACGCCGGAGCAGATTTCTTCAGCCAATATTCACGCCTATGTCGGTTTTGCCGTGCTGTTTCTTGCGGTTTTGCGCCTCTGTCTGCGCTTCTTCCAAGGCGTGCCGCCGCATCCCGCCGAAGAACCGCGACCGTTTCAGATCGCCGCGAAGGTGGTGCATTTCACCTTCTATGCCCTGTTTCTCGTTCTGCCCCTGTCAGGTATCGCCGCTTATTATTTCGGTGCGCAGTCGGCCGGGCAATTGCATTCCGGTCCCTTCAAGGCGCTGATGTGGGTGTTGATCGCCGGTCACGTCGGCGCCGTTCTGGTTCATCAGTTCTACTGGCGCACCAATGTCCTGAAGCGCATGACGCACGGCTAAGCGGCGGTTTGTCGCGTTCCCGGTTCCTTGGAAAAAGAGGAAGGTGGCCCTTGTCGCATGGTGCGGCCGGGGTTCAGGAATGCAGGATATCGAAGACATATTGCCGGGCGCAGACTGGCGGGATCGCTATCAGGGAGAGATGGTGACGCCGGAGCCGTCCTCTCTGCATGTGAGCAGGCTCCTTCTCGATCATCCTCCGGCGTGGATCAGCAGCCTCATGTCGCTTCGAAACCGTGTCGTCTCGTTTTTCGGTTTAAGAACGGTCGAACTGGCCGCTGGCACGTCGGCGGGCGGTTTTCCCGTTCTTTCTTCCACCCGGGAGCAGACAGTGCTTGGCTTCGACGACCGTCATCTCGATTTCCGGATCGTTGTCGATCTAGAAGAGAAGGGGAACCGCCAGCTGGTGACTGTCACCACCATCGTCAGGCGCAAGAACATGTTTGGGCGGCTCTATCTTCTTGTCGTCGGGCCGTTTCACCGCCGCATCGTGCCGGCGACGATGCGGCCGTTCTGCGCCAATGTCCGGCCCGTCAGCATCGGGCGTGAGCGGGTCAGTCAACCCGCGTGAGCGTGAAACCCTGGGTTCGCAGAAGTTCGATAACGCCTTCCTCGCCGGGCAGATGCAGCGCGCCGACGGCCATGAAGACATTGCCAGTGGCAAGCTCGGGGGCTGCCCGTTCTGCCATGACGTGGTTGCGGTCGGTAATGATGCGCTGTTCGAAAGCGGCGTAGCCCTGTTCGTTTTCAGCCGCGGCCTTCTTGGGATCGAGGCTTTTCAGCATGGGCATGGTCATGCCGATATCGCCGGCGACGTAAAGATCGGTCATGGTCGTCATCACGTCATCCATGCGCTCCCCGAGCTCAAGCGTTTCGATCAGCGCCTGAAGATGAAATTCCATCGGCAGTTCGGACATGGCCGTCAGCTGCTCGACCATGGTTTCCAGCCCGACAAGGCGCTTGCCGTCCGCAATCGCATCTTCGGCCAGCTTCTTGTCCAGAAAGGAGAGGCCGGTCGCCTTGCGGGCGAATTCGCAGGCGGGAAGGGCGACGAAGCTCGAAAGCATCCACGGCTTCATCCGCGAAACGGCATTCAGCGGGATGCCGCGTTCCTTGAGGCCTTTTTCGAGGCGGGCGACATTATCGGGCGACAGAATGTCGGTGATCGATTTGCCATCCAGAAACATGGTGAGCTCAGGCTTGCTCAGCAACGAGGTCGCGACCTTCTTGTCGTCGACGATTTCGTCCGACTCCACGATGACAGTCGCGGCTTTTTCAAAGGCGGGGCTGGCGGCGGCAGGCATTTCGAGAACACGCGGATCGGTGACATGCATGGTGCCGAGAAGATAGGACGGGGCCATGCCTGCCTTTTCGATGCGCCAGAAATTGCCCTTGCCGTTCGGGATGGAGGCCGCTTCCTGTTCGATCTTTGCGAAGGCCTGCGGATCGGTCTTGCGCATTTCCACGAGAATGTCATTGCCCGTGCACGTGATCTGCTGCTGCTCTGCGGCTTCCGCTTGCCCCAGCGAAAACAGGGTCATGAGCAGGATTGCAACGGCTGTGACATGCAGGGCCGCAAGCAGCCAGAGCAGGGCATCGCCGGTCTTGCCCATCAGGGTGGCGGTGAGATTTTGTGGTCTTATCAGGCTGTGCATCGGTCCAATCCGGTTGTCCTTCGCTTATAGAACGGCGGCTTGGACGTCTGGTTAATGATTATGGTTAACCATTTCCTGCTTCATGCGCGCGGGTGGGCATTGTCGTAGATTTCCAGCAATCTTGCGGTATCGACACCGGTATAGACCTGTGTGGTGGAAAGGCTGGCGTGGCCGAGCAGTTCCTGAATGGTGCGCAAATCCCCACCGCCGGCCAGAAGATGGGTGGCGAAGGAATGGCGCAGCGCATGTGGCGTGGCGTTCTCCGGCAGGCCGAAAGCGCCGCGCAGCTTCTGCATTTCCCGCTGGATGATGGCGGGTTGCAGCTTGCCGCCGCGTGCGCCAAGGAAGAGGGGCTCATTCGCCGACAGGGTATAGGGGCAGAGCTTCTTGTAGGCGTCGACCGCTTCCGTCACCACCGCCAGCAGGGGCACGATCCGCGTCTTGTTGCCCTTGCCGGTAATGCGCAGGCTGCGGGCACCGGGTGGGAAATCAGATGGCGTAAGACCCAGCGCCTCGGAAATGCGCAGGCCGCAGCCATAAAGCAGTGAGAGGACTGCCGCGTTGCGGGCGGCGATCCAGGGCTCTTCGTTCAATTGCGCCTCGGCAGTGGTGATTTTCAGCGCCTGCCGGTCGGTCAGCGGTTTCGGCAGGGATTTCGGCTGTTTTGGCGCGCGCATGGCAGTCGCGCCAGCCGCGTTGACGAGGCCATTTTTCTGCAGGTGGTGCAGCAGGGAGCGCAAGCCGGCCAGATGCCGGCCGAGCGATCGCGCGCCCGCACCCTCCTTGCGCCTGTTGGCCAGAAAGGCGCGAAGGTCCACCGGACGCAGATCGGCTATGTCGCTTATAGCCGCGGGCTTGCCGATGTAACCGGTGAGGAAAGTCAGGAACTGGCGGGTGTCGCGTTCATAGGCTTCGACGGTATTGTCCGAAAGCCGTCGTTCGCCGGCAAGGGCGGCGAGCCAGGACTGACGCTCGTTCAGGAGATCAGGTTCAGCAAATGTCAGGATTTCGGTCACGTGGCGCTCCATTCCATGTCCCGAAACTATGCGCTTATGATCAGCATTTGGTTAAGAGGTGGACTTTGCAAGGCGTGCCCACTACATCCGGGCGGTTTCCTTTTTCCTGTCGTCGGGGCATGGTCGCCACATCATGGCAAAAGATTCGTCCGATCTGTTTGGGGCTCTGTTCGACCCGCCGTCGCCCACGCGCACGGTGCCCGTTCTCGTGCCCATGCCGGCGCCCGGGCCCTACAGCTACGCCGTGCCTGAGGATATGGTGGTGGAAACCGGTTCCGTCGTTCAGGTGCCGCTTGGTCCCCGGCAGGTCTTCGGCGTGGTGTGGGACGATGCCGGCGAAAAGGGCGTTGATCCGAAGAAGCTGCGGCCCATCACCAAGAGTTTTGAATGCCCGCCGCTGAAGGCGGAGATGCGCCGCTTCATTGACTGGGTTGCCGCCTATACGCTTTCTCCGCCCGGCCTGGTGGCTCGCATGGCGCTGCGTGCGCCCGCCGCCTTCGATCCCGAACCGATGATCGAGGGGTTGCGGCTGACCGAAGGCAGGCCGGAGCGCCTTACCCCCGCCCGCGAGCGGGTGATGGAGCTGGCGGCCGAAGGACACGGCTGGACGAAGAGCGGGCTTGCCCATGCCGCCGGTGTCTCGACCAGCGTCATCGATGGCCTTGTCAAACAGGGCGTGTTTGAGACGGTTTTTCTGCCGGCGCCGCCTGTCGTCGCCGAGCCCGACCCTGACTATGTCGAGCCGCGCCTGGAAGGCCCGCAGAAACAGGCCGCGTCGGAGATACTGGAAGATGTGCGCAAGGGTGGTTTTCACGTCTCGCTCATCGATGGCGTGACCGGTTCGGGCAAGACCGAGGTCTATTTCGAGGCGGTGGCCGAGACGCTGAAGCAGGGCAAGCAGGTCCTCATCCTGTTACCGGAAATTGCTCTGACGGCAGCCTTTCTCGAGCGGTTTCAGGACCGCTTCGGCGCAAAGCCGGCGGAATGGCATTCGGACCTGTCACCGCGCATGCGTGAAAAGGTCTGGCGGCAGGCTGTCACTGGTGAAGTGAAGGTGGTTGCCGGTGCGCGTTCGGCGCTTTTCCTGCCTTTCGACAATCTCGGCCTCATCATCGTCGATGAAGAGCACGACCCGGCCTACAAGCAGGAAGACCGCGTCTTTTATAATGCTCGTGATATGGCCGTCGTCAGGGCGCGGATCGCCGAGTTCCCGGTCGTGCTGGTGTCGGCCACGCCTTCGGTTGAAAGTCAGGTCAACGGCAGTTCGGGACGTTACAATACCATTCACCTGCATACCCGTTTCGGCGATGCGGCGATGCCGGATCTGCATCTGGTCGATATGCGCCGCCATCCGCCGGAAAGGGGAGGATTTCTCTCACCCGTCCTGCTGCGTGGCATCGGCAAGACCATCGAAAAGGGTGAACAGGCGCTGCTCTTCCTCAATCGTCGCGGTTATGCGCCGTTGACGCTCTGCCGTGTCTGCGGCCACCGTTTCCAGTGCCCGCAATGCTCCAGCTGGCTGGTGGAGCACCGCTTCCGCAATCAATTGCAGTGCCACCAGTGCGGCCACAGCGAGCCGACGCCCGATCATTGCCCGGAATGCGGCACCTTCGACCATCTGGTGGCCTGCGGTCCCGGCGTGGAGCGTATCGCCGAGGAGGTGGAGAAACATTTCCCGGAGGCCCGCACCATCGTGCTCTCTTCCGATCTCATGGGCGTCAAGAGGTTGCGTCTGGAGCTGGAGGCGATCGTCAAGGGTGAAGCGGATATCGTCATCGGCACGCAGCTGGTCGCCAAGGGGCACAATTTCCCCCTTATGACGCTCGTCGGAATTGTCGATGCCGATCTCGGACTTGCCAATGGCGATCCGCGTGCGGCGGAGCGAACCTTCCAGCTGCTTTCGCAGGTCACCGGCCGCGCCGGACGTACGGGTTTGAAAAGCCACGGCCTGTTGCAGACCTATCAACCGCAGCATCCCGTCATGCAGGCCATCGTTTCTGGCGATGCCTCGGCCTTCTACGAACGGGAGATCGTGGAGCGGGAAAAGGCTGTTCTGCCGCCGTTCGGGCGCCTTGCCTCGATCATCGTTTCCGCCGATACGCGCGGGGAAGCGGAAACCCATGCACGTGGCTTGAGGGCCGCGGCCCCCCAGGTTACCGGCATCATGCTGCTCGGCCCGGCGGAAGCGCCGCTCGCGCTCATCCGCGGCCGCCACCGTTTCCGCCTCCTGGTGCACGGGCGGCGCAATTCCGACATGCAGTCTTTTCTTCGTACATTGCTGGCCAATGGTCCGAAGGAGCGGGGCAGCGTGCATGTGCAGCTCGATATCGATCCGCAAAGTTTCCTTTGAACTTCGCCGACGAGGCGTTTTCCCGCTGTCATGACCGTGTCATAACGCAGCAGGCAATCAAAATGATTTGGGGAACGAGATGGAGTTTTATTTTCCCGCCGAGTTCGGCGAGCAGCTGGCCTTTGGCGCGGCGGTAGTATCGGCCGTGATGGGCCTTTTTTTCATGTTTGCGCCGGGCATTACGCTGCGTGCCTTCGGTCTGCAGCCGGCCGGTGAGCGCAGGGACGGTTATGCGCTCGTGCGTTCGTCGCTTGCGGGGTTCTATCTCGGTCTGGGCGCCGCCGCCCTGCTTCTGGCACAGCCAATGGTCTATCTCGCCTTTGGTGCGGCATTCGGCCTTAGCGTGTTCGGCGGCATTCTCTCCATACTGTCAGATGGTGGCGCAACCATGCGGAATTTCTTACTTCTGGTTGTACACTTTCTGCTGTCCGCACTCGCGTTGAGCTACGTCTTCGGGCTGGTCTGAGGCGGGCTTTTTGGCTTTTGTGCCGCACCAGAGCCGCATCCTGAGCGAAATCGGAAAATTTAAACGCATTCCCCCTTGCCCAAACGGCGCTTTCCGCTATTACGCGTGTTGCGAGTCCCGGCGTCCTATGCTAGACGGACCGCGAAATTGGGAAAAGGCAGGGGGGAATTCCGGTCTTTTTCGGGGAAATTGAAACGATTTCAAGAATTTGATGCGGTGGAGCCCCATCGCTGATGGTCTTGGACGATTAGCAGGGAAAAAGTGCCCGTGGCAGAGACCTCCCAGGGAACATCCGGTGTAGCGGAAAGGTATGCGTCGTCGCTTTTCGAGCTTGCTTTGGAAGCGGGTGCGGTCGAAGCGGTTCAGGCCGAACTGGACAAGTTTGGCGCACTTCTCGACGAAAGCGACGATTTGAAGCGTCTGGTTGCGAGCCCGGTGTTTTCCGCCGAGGATCAGTTCAAGGCAATCACCGCGATCTGCGAAAAGGTCGGTATCTCCGGTCTCGCTCTGAATTTCCTCAAGGTTGTTGCGAATAACCGCCGTCTCTTTGCCGTTCCCGGCATGATCCGCGCCTACCGCACCATCGCTGCCGCCCACCGCGGCGAAATCACCGCCGAGGTTACCTCGGCACATGCGCTCGACGAGGCGCAGGAAACTGAACTGAAAGCGGCGCTGAAGAGCGTTACCGGCAAGGATGTGACGATTTCCGTTACCGTCGACCCGTCGATCCTCGGCGGCCTGATCGTCAAGGTCGGCTCTCGCCAGATCGATACGTCTCTTCGCACCAAACTTTCCACCCTTAAGCTTGCACTGAAAGAGGTTGGCTGATGGATATCCGCGCCGCGGAAATTTCCGCAATTCTGAAAGATCAAATCAAAAATTTCGGCAACGAGGCGGAAGTCTCCGAAGTCGGTCAGGTGCTGTCCGTCGGTGACGGTATCGCCCGCGTCTATGGCCTCGACAATGTTCAGGCCGGCGAAATGGTCGAGTTTCCCGGCGGCATTCGCGGCATGGCGCTCAACCTCGAAGCCGACAACGTCGGTGTGGTTATCTTCGGTTCGGACCGTGACATCAAGGAAGGCGACACCGTAAAGCGGACTGGCGCTATCGTTGACGTTCCCGTCGGCCCGGAACTGCTCGGCCGCGTCGTTGACGCGCTCGGTAACCCGATCGACGGCAAGGGCCCGATCAATGCCGCCAAGCGTTCGCGCGTGGACGTCAAGGCTCCCGGCATCATTCCGCGCAAGTCGGTCCATGAGCCGATGTCGACCGGCCTCAAGGCTATCGACGCGCTCATCCCGGTTGGCCGCGGCCAGCGCGAGCTCGTCATCGGCGACCGCCAGACCGGCAAGACCGCGATCATTCTCGACACGATCCTGAACCAGAAGGCCATTCACGACAATGGTCCTGACGGCGACAAGCTTTATTGCGTCTACGTTGCTATCGGCCAGAAGCGTTCGACCGTTGCCCAGTTCGTGAAGGTTCTGGAAGAGCGCGGCGCACTGCAGTATTCGATCATCGTTGCTGCGACCGCTTCCGATCCGGCTCCGATGCAGTACCTTGCTCCGTTTGCCGGTTGCGCCATGGGCGAGTACTTCCGTGACAACGGCAAGCACGCTCTCATCGGTTACGACGACCTTTCCAAGCAGGCTGTTGCCTATCGTCAGATGTCGCTTCTGCTGCGTCGTCCTCCGGGCCGCGAAGCTTATCCGGGCGACGTTTTCTACCTTCACTCCCGTCTTCTCGAGCGCGCTGCAAAGCTCTCCGACGAAATGGGCGCAGGTTCGCTGACGGCTCTGCCTGTTATCGAAACCCAGGGTAACGACGTTTCGGCCTTCATTCCGACCAACGTGATCTCGATCACCGACGGCCAGATCTTCCTTGAAACCGACCTGTTCTATCAGGGCATTCGTCCGGCCGTTAACGTCGGTCTGTCGGTTTCGCGCGTTGGCTCCGCCGCCCAGATCAAGGCGATGAAGCAGGTTGCCGGCTCGATCAAGGGTGAACTTGCCCAGTATCGCGAAATGGCCGCCTTCGCCCAGTTCGGTTCGGACCTCGACGCTTCCACGCAGCGCCTGCTCAACCGCGGCGCCCGCCTGACCGAGCTTCTGAAGCAGCCGCAGTTCTCTCCGCTCAAGACGGAAGAACAGGTTGCGGTGATCTTCGCCGGCGTCAACGGTTACCTCGACAAGGTTCCGGTGGCGCAGGTCGGCAAGTTCGAGCAGGGTCTGCTCTCCTACCTCCGGTCGGAAGGCAAGGCGATCCTCGACACCATCCGCACGGAAAAGGCTATCAGCGACGATACCAAGGGCAAGCTTAAGGGCGCTCTTGATAGCTTCGCCAAGTCTTTCTCGTAATCAGGGCTCTTTTACTCGGACGGATAACGGATGCCTTCACTAAAGGATCTGAAAAACCGCATTGCCTCCGTAAAGGCGACGCAGAAGATTACCAAGGCGATGAAAATGGTCGCCGCGGCGAAGCTTCGGCGCGCCCAGGAAGCTGCGGAGGCCGCCCGGCCTTATTCTCAGCGCATGAGCGCCGTTCTTGCCAACATCGCCAAGGCGGTCGAGGCGGACGTTGCTCCGGCGCTGATGACCGGCACCGGCAAGGACGACGTGCACCTGCTCGTCGTCTGCACGGCTGAACGTGGTCTTTGCGGCGGTTTCAACTCGCAAATCGCCCGTTTTGCCCGCGATCACGCCCGCAAGCTGATTTCGGAAGGCAAGACGGTCAAGATCATCACGGTCGGCAAGAAGGGTTACGACAGCCTTCGCCGCGAATTTGCAGCCAACATCATCGAGCGCATCGAACTGCGCGAAGTGAAGAAGGTCGGTTTTGAAAACGCCGACCAGATCGCCAAGAAGGTGATCTCGCTCTTCAACGCGGGTGAGTTCGATGTCTGCACGCTGATCTATTCGGAATTCAAGTCCGTCATCAGCCAGATCCCGACCGGCCTGCAGCTTATTCCCGCCGCAACGCCTGTTGTGGAAGAGGATGCCGCGACGCAGAGCGCCGTCTACGAATATGAGCCGGATGCGGCTTCTATTCTGGAAGACCTTATTCCGCGCAACATTTCGGTTCAGGTTTTCCGGGCTCTGCTCGAAAACGTTGCCGGTGAAATGGGCGCCAAGATGAGCGCGATGGACAATGCAACGCGCAATGCCGGTGAGATGATCAACAAGCTGACGCTTTCCTACAACCGTCAGCGTCAGGCTCAGATCACCAAGGAACTCATTGAAATCATTTCGGGCGCGGAAGCGCTCTGAGGTAAGGAAAGAGGGTAAGGATAATGGCTAAGGCAGCTACCCCCAAGAAAACCGCAGCGGTGAACGGCGCGGGCAAGGTTACCCAGGTTATCGGCGCTGTTGTCGACGTGGCGTTCGAAGGCGAACTGCCTCCGATCCTGAACGCGCTCGAAACCGAGAACAACGGCAACCGCCTCGTTCTGGAAGTCGCGCAGCATCTTGGCGAAAACGTCGTCCGCACGATCGCCATGGACTCGACCGAAGGTCTCGTCCGCGGTCAGCCGGTCAGCAACACGGGCGCTCCGATCGAGGTTCCGGTTGGTCCGGAAACGCTCGGCCGCATCATGAACGTCATCGGCGAGCCGGTTGACGAAGCAGGCCCGATCGTTACGGCCAAGAAGCGCGCCATCCACCAGGATGCGCCGTCTTACGTCGAGCAGTCGACCGAAGCACAGATCCTCGTCACCGGCATCAAGGTCGTCGACCTTCTGGCTCCTTACGCCAAGGGCGGCAAGATCGGCCTGTTCGGCGGCGCCGGCGTTGGCAAGACGGTTCTCATCATGGAACTGATCAACAACGTCGCCAAGGCGCACGGCGGTTACTCGGTATTCGCCGGCGTGGGTGAGCGTACCCGCGAAGGTAACGACCTCTACCACGAAATGATCGAGTCCAACGTCAACAAGCTTGGCGGCGGTGAAGGTTCCAAGGCTGCGCTCGTTTACGGCCAGATGAACGAACCGCCGGGTGCCCGCGCCCGCGTCGCTCTGACCGGTCTGACGATCGCTGAAAACTTCCGTGACGAAGGCCAGGACGTTCTGTTCTTCGTGGACAACATCTTCCGCTTCACGCAGGCTGGTTCGGAAGTGTCGGCTCTGCTCGGCCGTATTCCTTCGGCCGTGGGCTATCAGCCGACGCTCGCAACGGACATGGGCCAGATGCAGGAACGCATCACCACCACGAACAAGGGTTCGATCACCTCGGTTCAGGCGATTTACGTTCCCGCCGACGACTTGACCGACCCGGCTCCGGCCACCTCGTTCGCGCACCTTGACGCAACGACGGTTCTGTCGCGTTCGATCGCTGAAAAGGGTATTTACCCGGCTGTTGACCCGCTCGACTCCACCTCGCGTATGCTCGACCCGATGATTGTCGGTGAAGAACACTACGAGGTTGCCCGTAAGGTTCAGTCGACCCTGCAGCGCTACAAGTCTCTTCAGGATATCATCGCCATCCTCGGCATGGACGAACTGTCGGAAGAAGACAAGCTGACGGTTGCCCGCGCCCGCAAGATCGAGCGCTTCCTGTCGCAGCCGTTCTTCGTCGCTGAAGTCTTCACCGGCTCGCCCGGCAAGCTCGTCGCGCTCGAAGACACGATCAAGGGCTTCAAGGGCCTGGTCAACGGCGAATACGACAACCTGCCGGAAGCTGCCTTCTACATGGTCGGTTCGATGGAAGAAGCCATCGAAAAGGCGAAGAAGCTGGCTGCCGAGGCTGCCTGATCATGAATTGGCGGGCGCGTGGTTCTACCGCGCGCCTTGCCGACAATGGTGGCGAAACCGGAACGGCTTTGCCTACGTTGGAAAAGACAAGTCCGTGACGCCCGCGTAATTGAAAAGAAGTGAATAGCCATGGCTGACAGTTTCAAATTCGATCTCGTTTCCCCGGAGCGTCTGCTCGTTTCCGAAACGGTTACGGAAGTCGTCATCCCGGCTACGCTGGGTGAAATGACCGTTCTGGCCAATCACGCGCCGACGATGACCACGATCAAGCCGGGTCTGGTAACGGTGAAGTTCGCTTCCGGCGAGACCCATAAATATGTGGTTTTCGGTGGTTTTGCCGATATTCTGCCGACCGGCTGCACGCTTCTCGCCGAATCCGCGGTTTCGGCCGATGACATGTCTCCCGACACGCTGCAGAAGCGTATCGATGCGGCCAAGGCCGAAATCGAAGAGGGCAATCATCACCACGAGCATCTGACCAAGCTTGAAAAGCACCTTTACGAACTGACGAACCTGCATGAGGTTCTCGTCGCTGCTTGAAAGCACCGGGCGGGTTCGAAAGAATGACTGCCCACAAAAAATTCAAAACAGAAAGCGGCCGTTTCGGTCGCTTTTTTGTTTTGGGCTAGTGTCTGCCACTTTATCCAAGCGAGAAATGCCCGTTTCCGCGCATGAGCCCGTCCGTCAGCTCGGCTCGGGCTTCGGAATGTTGCTAGCGAATTACGCCGGCGATTCACGGGCAGACAATGGGTAAAGCAGGGATAGTAAAGCGCCTTCAATAGATGCACTCGGAAACCGATTCCGATTTTCGTGGCTATAGGTTAAATGTGGTGGCCGGAAGAAGTGCTGCTTTGGGATCCTTAGCGAGACGAGGCAGATTTTCGTCATGGAGGAGTGATCAGCGTGTCGGCAGAGGCAAGTTACCGAAGGGTCGCAAGAACCGCTCTGCGGGAAGGGGCCATAGTCGAGGGCGAGCGGGCGGTGCCCGAGGAGGTGCCGGTTGCCTTTTCTTATGGCGGCAGCACCCATGCCGTGATGATGGCCAGCCCCGCCGATCTTGTCGATTTCGCAATCGGTTTCAGTCTCACGGAGGGCATCATATCCACCAGGGCGGAAATCCGTTCCATTGAAGTGATTGAGGCCGGGCAGGGTTTCGATGTTCAGGTGGATTTGCAGGATGCCAACGCCGATGCGCTGAGGGCAAGACGACGGCATATGGCGGGCCCGGTCGGATGCGGTCTTTGTGGCATCGAATCCATTGAACAGGCAGTCCGCGTGGTACCGGATCTGAGCGGCGCGGAAGTCTCCGTTGATGGCAATGACATCGTTGCGGCGGTGAAAGCGCTGAACGGGGCGCAAAGCCTCAACCGCGAAACGAGGGCAGTGCACGGCGCGGGTTTTTACAATCCTCAAGGAGGGCTGCTTGCCGCCCGAGAAGATGTCGGCCGCCATAATGCACTCGACAAGCTCGCAGGTGCGGTTATCAACGCGAACCTATCTCCCGATGCGGGCATTGTGGTGGTCACGAGCCGCCTGTCGGTGGAAATGGTCCAGAAGACGGCCATCCTTGGCTGCCCCATTCTGGCAGCGATCTCCGCGCCCACCGCGCTCGCCATTGAAACGGCTGAGAGCTCGGGTATCACGCTTGTGGCGCTGGTGCGGGGTGAGGATTTTGAAATCTTCACCCGGGCGGATCGTATCATTCTATAACGTTGAGGCCGCCGTTTCCCGGCGACCTTCCGGCTTCTGAACGGGCCTAGAATTCCGCCCATTCCGCTGCTGCGTTTCCGTGAGACCTTGGCGCGGCGGCATATCGAGGCTGCGGCGCGGGAAGTCTGGTGACGACGGCAGGCTTTTTGTCCGCCGGGCGGGCGGGTGATGCTGATGCTTCGTGTGATATTCTGAACTGCCGCAGCAACTCGTGCAGATTTTCCGCCTCGGTGGCGAGGCCGTGGCTGGCGGCAGTGGTTTCCTCCACCATGGCGGCGTTTTTCTGGGTGGCCTGATCCATGACGTTGACGGCCTGATTGATTTCCCGCAGACCATTCGCCTGTTCGCGCGAAGCTTCAACGATGGCCGAGACATTGGTGTCGATCTCGCTCATCTGTGACTGGATATCCCGCAGGGCGCCGCCGGTTCTGCCAACCAGATCCACGCCATTGGCGACCTGCTCGCGAGAGGTGTTGATGAGGGATTTGATTTCCTTGGCCGCAACGGCGGACCGTTGGGCGAGTTCCCGGACCTCCTGTGCCACAACGGCGAAACCCTTGCCCGCTTCCCCGGCCCGGGCAGCTTCGACGCCCGCATTCAGGGCCAGAAGATTGGTCTGGAAAGCAATGTCGTCAATGACGCCGATGATGTTGGTGATTTCACCCGAGGACCGAGAAATCGCGTCCATGGCGGAAATTGCCTGCTGGACGATGTCGCCGGAATGTTCGGCATGTTCTCTCGTTCGCAGCACCAGTTTGCCGGCCTCGCCGGCGCGCTGGCTGGCATCGGACACGGTGGTGGTGATTTCCTCCAGTGCGGCTGCGGTTTCTTCCAGCGAGGCCGCCTGCTGTTCGGTGCGTTGCGAGAGTTGATCGGCGGCTATGCGGGTTTCGCCTGAGCCGGGGGCGATTGTCGGGGCAGTGTGGGCAATGGTTTGCATGGTGGTCTGCAGCTTGGCGACGACCTCGTTGAAGTCCGCACGCAGCTTTTCCATGCTGGGCACGAAGCTGTTGTCGAGGCGCTGCACAAGATCACCCTCGGCCAGTGCCCGCAGGGCATCGGCAAGCACGCTGATGGCGCTCATGCGCGGCGTGACGTCCGTGGCGAATTTCACCACTTTCACCACCTTGCCGGCTTCGTCCAGCACCGGATTATAGGCGGCCTGGATCCATATTTCCTTGCCGTTCTTTCCATAGCGAACAAATTCATCCGAGATGAATTCCCCCGCCGCCAGTCGCGGCCAGAAATTGCCATAGGCAGGCGAGGCGGCATAGGCCGGATCGCAGAACATACGGTGGTGCCTGCCCTCGATTTCCTTGACGTCGTAATTCACCGTGGCGCAGAAATTCGGATTGGCGGTGATGATGGTGCCATCGGGCAAAAACTCGATGGTTGCCTGGGAACGGGAGAGCGCCTCCAGCTTGCCGGCATCGTCTACAGCCTTGATCTTCTTGGCGGTGATGTCGGTGGCGATCTTCACGACCTTATAGGGTTTGCCCGAACGGAAAACCGGGTTGTAAGAGGCCTCGATCCAGATAACGGAGCCGTCCTTGCGGATACGGCGATATTCCTTGGCCTGGAACTCGCCACGGGCGAGAGAGGCCCAGAATTCCTGATAGGCCCGCGATGCGGCGAGTTCGCCGTCGCAGAAGATGCGATGATGCTTGCCGACGATCTCGGCGAGATCATAACCCAGCGCCGCGCAGAAATTCTTATTTGCAGTGAGAATGTTACCTTTGAGATCGAATTCTATGACCGCCTGTGATCTCGATATGGCATCGAGCATATTTTTGTTATCTGCGCTTTTTCCTAACCCCAGCATTCCACGTCCCCCAAAATCAGCCCACGGCGCGGCGAGCCGCACAGGACATGCGGTCCACGTCGTATCATGTTGAATAACGAACAGGTTTTGCCGCCGAAGGCAGCAATGCAGGCACTTTTGTCTCTTCGCCTTGGTCAGGTATCGGCCCGCGTGATAGTCGTGCCGGCGCGATAATGATCTACGGCTTTTAATATTAGATATCTATAATATTAAAATGTTCTTATTTAATAAAACAGCGTAAAGGAAAAACAAAACCGCCGGGCGGGTGCTCCGGCGGTCTGGATTGATTGATAGTTTTCCTCTGGCAAGGTCAGCGGAAAAGGCCTGATTAGGCGGCGAGGTCTTCCGCTTCGGTTCCCTTGAACATTTTTGCGAGGTTCAGGAAGCAGATCATGCCGTGTTCGTTGGCAATGATGCCTTCCGAATACGACTTGTCGAAGGAGGCCGAGATCTCCGGAACCGGCTGAACCTGGTTTGCCGGGATCGTCAGAATGTCGGAAACGCGGTCGACCAGCATGCCGATGACCATGTTGTGCACTTCCGCCACCACGATGGCGCTTCTCTCATTGGCGACGGTGCTCTTCATGCCTAGCTTGTGGGCCAGATCGATGATCGGAATGACAGAGCCGCGCAGGTTCATGACGCCGATGACGTCTTTCGGCGCGTGGGGAATGGGCGTTGAAGGCGCCCAGCCGCGAATTTCGCGGATGGTCGTCGTCTTCACGCAGAATTCCTGATCATGCAGGCGGAACGCGATGATTTCGAGCGTCTCACCGCCAAAATTGGTAGAGTTAATCATTGCCATCAGAATTCTTCCCAATGCTCGCTGTGGAGGCCGGCGCAAGTGCACCGACACTTGCATATGCGGATTTGGCGTTCTGCCTGGTGCCTGAACAGCCGGAAAACAATATTTCCGTCTTCAATGGAAGATTCGTAGCATGAGATGGTTTCGCAAACCTAAATGCGAAGCGGCCCTGGAGTGTTTTCGCTTTTCTTCGAATTGCGAAAATACTCTCTTTGATTTTACGCATTGTCCGGACGTAAAACCGCTACGCACTTTTACTGGAAATACTAATATTCCTTCTCGTAAAATATGCCGGCTGCGCCTTCGCCATCGCCGCCCGCTTCCCCGCGCAATTTCACGCCCCGCCCGACATCGAGGTTGATGATGGCTTTTGCGCCGGACTCGCCGCTTTGCTGCAGTTCGAGATAGGTTCTTTCGTTCAGATATTTACCGGCGGAAACGCGGGCCTGCCCCTCGGAGTCGGTCGAAATATCGAGATCGTCGACGCCGAGATTGCTTCTGAGCTTGTCGAACAGTGAGGTGGAGCGTCCGCCTGCCAGCTGGGCGGCGGCATCGGCGAGCCTCGCGATCTGCAGAGCCGAGAGGTTCGACATGGACTGGCCGAAGATCAACTGTGCCATCACCTCGTCCTGCGGCAGGGCGGGCGCCGAGGAGAAAGCAAAGGTCGGATCGTTGGCAGTGCCGGAAACGGACACGGTGATAGTCGTTGAGCCGACCGTCGAGTCCGCCTTCATATCGAGGACCGGAACGAGGCCGCCACCAAAACTGATATTGCCTGTCGTGAAATCGAGGCGGCGAGTGAGGATTTCGAGCCGGCCACGACGCATTTCAAAGCCACCGGAAATGACGGGAACGGCTGCCGTGCCACGGATCGTCAGATTACCCGTGAGTTCCGCATCGATGCCGCGGCCGCGCACGAAGATACCGCTTGGTGCATTCACCTGCAGATCGAGATTGATGGTGGACGAGCTGCCGCTTCCGCCCTGATCAGCCCCGAGCGCTTTGGCCTGCGCGCGCACCTTTGGTGGGGCGTTCTTGTGTTTGACATCGATCTCCGTCAGCGAGGCCGGAAGCTTTTCCGGAATGGTGATGGCGCTTCTGTCCAGCGTCAGATTGCCGCCCAGCACGGGGGAATTCAGCAGCGGGCCTTTCAGCGTCAGCGTGCCGCTTACCACCGTCGTCACCAGCGTGCCGTCATTATAACCGGCGCGATTAAGCGTGATCGATATATCGGCGGGGAAACCCGAACCGCCTGATATGCCGACGCTGCCGGTTCCCGAGATCGTTCCACCGCCCGCCAGCTTGCCCGTCAATCGGGAAATGACGGCGCGGTCGCGGTCGAAGGTGATGGTGGCGCCCAGATCGTTGATGGTCAGGTTCCTGCGCACGTCGGTCAGGCGCGTACCATCGGTGGTGATGCTGCCGGTCACGACGGGCGCGGAAGCGCTGCCGGAAATCTTGACGTCGATGGCGGCGGTGCCATCCACATCGAGGCCCTGCGCTGCGGTTTGTGCCGCGACGGCGGAGAAGGGCAGCCTGCCGGAAAATGCCATGGAAAGTGGACGATTGCCGGCGATGCCGAGCGAGCCGCCGCCGGAAAGCGACATGCCGCCCTGGCCGGACACATTGGTGTCGATCTGCAAGGTGCCGCCGGCAAAACGGCCATTCGCCTTGATACCGAGCGCCGCGAGCCCCGCTGCGCGTGTCTGCGCGACCTCAGCATTGGTCCAGTTCAGATTGTAATCGACCGCCGGATTCGACGCTGCACCCTTGGCGCTCACCGTGCCGGAGATACTGCCTGCCGCATCCAGCCCAGTGGCGAAGGCATTTGCGAGACTGGCGGGCAGCGAACGGATATCGGCATTGATGTCGAGAGTTGACCCGGCGGTGCCGTTGACCTCGACCCGTCCTTCACCCGTGATGATGGTCAGACCGGAGATGCGGGCCGTGCCGTTCTGGATGGCGATGGTGCTCGGTTTTTCAAGCCGTACTGCAATGCCCTTGGGCGCGGCGGAAAAGGCGTCAATCCGCACCGTCATCGGCGAACCACCGGTGTCAGCGCTGCCCTTTACCACCAGCGGCGCGTTGTCGTAACGGCCGTTGACGTCGAACTGGGTTGTCGTGCCGGAATGTCCGATGGTGGCATTCAGGCCAGATATCGCGGCGGCGCCGGCATTGACGCTATCGGCGCTGACCTTGCCATTGATGGCAAGAGCCTGAAGATCATCGATGGAAATATCGGCGGCGAGCTTGGAGATCGTTGTTGTGCCCTGGCGGATGCTGCCGCCATTGGCCTTTATCGTCGCGGCGATCCGCCCATTGGCGTTGCTCAGGGCGATGTCGCCAGCAATATCGCCATCCGCCTGCTGCGCGGCGAGTGCGGCGAGCAGCGCAAGGTCGGGGAAATTGAAGGAAAGACTGCCCGATGGCAGGAACTGCTGCGAGAATTGCAGCTGCCCGTTCAGGATATTCCGGCCCACCGCCACGTGCAGCTCGGGCATCGCCGTGCCGTTTTCGGTCTGCACTACATCGGCATTGGCGTCGATCTTCTGCCGGTCGAGACTGCCGCTGGCGGTGATTTTTGCCTGAGGCGCAGCCGGGTCGGCCTTGCCTGTTGCATTGACCTTCAGCGCTTCCAGCGTGCGTCCGGCAAGGATGGCGCTTTCGGAACTCAGGGTGACGTTGAAATCCGGTGCGGCAAGCGCGCCGCTGGCCTCGATTGCAAAATCGGCGACGCCCTTTGCCTGCGGCGTCAGTTTCTCGAGCGCCGGAAATTTACCCGTCAAGCTGGCGCTTAATGCCTCGTTTTCGAGGCTGACATTGCCCGTGGCTTCGATCGTTCCCGATTTGACGACAAGGTTTTCAACGCTGGTGCGTCCACCGATCGTCAGGTCGATATCGCCCTGGAGGGCGATGGTCGTATCGAATTTTTCCGCGAGCGCCGGTGGAAGGGTAGCGGGCAGTGCGAAGAGCTGAATGCCGGAGGTGAGGCGATTGCCGGCGAGATCGAAACTGCCGTTCAGCGTGCCGCCGACACTGGCGCTTTCCAGCGTCGCGCCGTCGAAGCCGATGGCGGAAGAGGTGAGGCGGAGCGGGGCCTTGCTGGTGAGTGGCGCACGCACCAGCCGGTCGATATCCGGGCTGACGAAGGATGATTGCGCCACGGACAGGACCGTCGCGATCGTGCCACTGCGGTTGGCAACGTTGAGATCGGCGCTTTCGGCCGTCAGCTTGACATCGTCAAGCCGGCCTTGCGGCAGGGAAAGGCTGCGCAGCGATACGGTCGTGTTGAGATGCGCGGCCTCCGCTCCACCCTTGAGGGAAAGATCGAGGCCGTTGATGAGAGCCTGAACCTCGCCATTCTCCAGCGGCCAGCGAAAATCCACGGGCCCGGCGGTGCCGATGAGATTGGCGGCAAGATCATTTTCACCGTTCGGATCGACGGAGCCTGATGCCGTCAGCAGCAACGTGCCGGTCTCCAGCGTGCTGCTACCGATTTCGATGCGGCCCTGCGGCGAAAGGGTCGCATTTGCATCAAGCTTCGTCTCGCCGGCAAAAAGCTGGCGGAAGGCCGGGGGCAGAAGCAGGTCCGGCTGGCCACCGCCCGTAATTTCGATACGGCGTGTGCCATCATCGCCAAGAAGGTGGCGACCGGTCACATTGACGACGGGGTTACCGGCGACATTGCCGCGCAGGGTGCCCGTCCAGTCTGAAAGCGGGCCTTCACCGTTGAGGTCTATCGCCACCGCAGGTGTGCCGGGAAGCGAAAGCAGTGTGGCGAGAAGCCCGCCCTCGGGCTCCTTCATCTCCGCTTTCAGCTTCAGGACGTTCTCATTCGGAAGGAAAGCAACGTCGGCGTTAACCTCCGCATCCGGTGCATTCAGCCGGTGGGCCGTGAGCGACAGCCTGATGTCGTCGCGGGCGGCCTTGAGGCTGCCTTCAGCGGTCAGGTCGAAAGGGCGGCCGAGAAGTGATTGCCCAAGGCTGATATCGGGAAAGCTGAAATTGTCGACGGCGACTTCGATCGGCAGCGAGGAATTGCTGGAGCTCTTGGTCGGCGTCTGCTCTGACGCAAGCGGTTTACGCTCGACATCGATCGATCCGGCCGAGACGCGGTCGGCGTGGAAGGTACCGGCAAGCAACGAAAGCGGCGACCAGTCGACGGCGATCTGGTTCACGCGGGCATAGGGGCCCTGCCGGTCTGAAAGGGTGACATTGTCAAGCCGCAGGCGACCGGTCAAAAGGCCGCTCGGGGGAGAAATCTCGATCACCTGATCGGGCGTGGAAACGAGTGATGAAATCTGCGTTGCGGCGATCCTTGCGCCCATCGGCGTAAGACCGACGAACAGAACCGCGAGCAGCACCAACACCACGCCGAACAAAGCAGCGTAGCCCAGCCATTTCAGCAATCGAATCAACATTTTCATAAAGGGTAATCTACACTCTGTTGCAAGGGTGTTCGACTGCGGCGTTTAAAAAGACTGGCCGATGCCAGCATAAATGCCGAAACTGTTGCCACCATCGTATTTTTCAAGCGGCATGGCGACATCGAGACGCAGAGGCCCGAAGGGCGTCGCGTAACGCAGGCCGATACCGGCGCCAGCCCGGATATCGGAAAAATCGGGTGTCACTTCATCCGAAACAACACCCGCATCGATGAAGGGCACGATGCCGATTGTATCGGTGACCTTGATGCGGGCTTCGATGGAGCCGACCACATAAGAACGGCCGCCCGTTGCGTCGCCAGCGGCATTATACGGCGATATTTCCTGATAGCTATAGCCACGCACCGATCCGCCGCCACCCGCATAAAAGCGCCTTGTGGTGGGAATGTCCTGCAGATCGCTGCCGCCGACGAGCACGCCGCCGGAAAGCTTTCCGGCCATGATCAGCCGGTCTTCGGCGCCAATCCCTTTGTAGCCCGAGATGGAGCCTTCAAAAGAGGAAAAGAAGGTGCCGTTCAGCGCTTCATAGCTAGGCTTGGCGGCCAGCGATGCGCGGAAGCCTTCGGTGGGGTTGAGCTTGTCGTCGCGTGTATCACGAACGAATTCCAGCGGTATGGAGGTGGTGAGGTATTCGTTCTTGCCGAATGCGTCTTCGGTATCGGCCCATTGCACCTCGAGACCGGCTGCCGCAGTGTCAGTGTCGTTCAGCTCGTAGGCGAAACCGGCTGTGCCCGTCACTGTCTTGGCGTCGTATGTATCGGGGTGTTCGGTCTTGGCAATCAGGCTGGTCTTGAAGGTGGTGCGCGGATTGAACATGCCGGGCTTGGTGAAAGTAATACCCGCCGAATAATCCATGCCTTCGACGCTCGATGCTTCGGCGATGCGCGAGACAGAACCTTCGATACGCAGCGATTCTGCCTGTCCGAACAGGTTCCGGTGGCCCCAATAACCCTGAAGGCCGATGCCTTCCGTGGTGGAGTATTGTGCGCCGACGCCGAAATAGCGGTGTTTGCCTTCAGAAACCTCGATGGTGAGCGGAATGGTGCCGTCGCGCGCCAGCGTTCCCGCTTCCTTGATCGTCAGGCTGGAAAAGACGCCCAGCTGGCGCAGCCGGTCGGCGGCCTTGCGCAATTTTTCCGGCGAATAGGGCTCGCCGCCATTGAGGCGCGAATAACGGCGGATGAAATCGCCATCGACGGTTTTTTCACCTGTTACCGTCACCGTGCCAAGGGGCGCCACGGGACCGCCTTCGGCCCCCATGGTGATATCGACCGTGTTCGTCGCGTGGTTGGCGACAGCCTCTCGTTTCGTCAGCTTCGCAAGCGGCCGGCCTTCGGCCTTCAGATCATCGATCAGCTTGTTGCTGGCGCGGATGATGGCCAGAGAACCGGCGTCGCCCCCGGTCGTCAGGCCATATTCCTCAAGGTTGCGGCCGGTCACATCGCCTTCAAGCCTGACATTGCCAAGTTTGAAGACCGGGCCGGGCGTTACCGTGATCACCACGGGCACCGGAGCGGAATGATCGAACAACGGATTTGGCGGCAGGCTATCCACATCCTTGCCGGCGACGGTGACCTTGACGATGCCGCCATAACGGGCGTTTTCATAAAGCGCCGCAATCAGCCTGTCCCTGTCGTCTCTTGCCTTTATCAGAAGGCCAAGATCGCCTGAGGCCGGTTTTTCCTTGTCCGCCAGGAGAAGCGAGCTGTTTTCCAGGCTGTCTTTCAGGGATTTGTCGGCGTCCTGGGCATCAAGCGTGACGGCGTATTTGACCGGATTGATAACCTCGACCTCCGGTTCTTCCGAACCCCAGAGGCGCATGCCGAACAGTTTGAAGGCGAACGCGTCACGGGTAAACGCCGGATACAGGGCGAACGTCACAGCAACCGCGAGAGCGGTGCCGGCTTTCCGATACGCAATACCTGTCTTCGGGTTAGTTCGTGTTCTTCGCATAAGCTGCTTTATGGTTGAGCCTTTATTGTCGCCCTAACCCGTTTCCTGTCCGTTAACATTGCAATTTAATCATAAATAAACGGCTTTGAGGACCCTCCGCCCTGTCTTTTGCCCGCCATAACGCAAAAAGCCCCGGATGACCGGGGCTTCTGTGCAACGGTATTTCGCGAAGCGATTAGCGGCAACGTGCCGTGTAACGCTGACCGTACTGGTCGCGATAATAGCAATAGCCCGGCTCGGAAGCATTGCCGAACAAAGCCCCGCCGACCCCGCCGATCGCTGCGCCAACTGCCGCGCCGCGAACATTACCCGTGATGGCTCCACCAATAACAGCGCCGGAAACGGCACCGATCGAAGCGCCCTTTTCCGTCTGCGTGCAGCTTGCAAGCGACAGGCCGACGAGCGCAAATATGATTGCCTTTTTCATGAAACTCTCTCCAACGTTACAATGAGCTCTTCGGCTCGGTAGGCGTCCCATATTTATCTGCGGCGACTGCTACCTCCGACCGCCACAGATAACTAACAATTCGATGTCGTTTAGGGAAGCCTCATCTTCCAGGCATTCCTGCGAGCGTAAATCGATTGTGTGCCAGACAACGGCGCCACGCGAAAAAGGTTCCAAATCTCGCGGTTTTTTGATGTGAATCAATTTTGTACTTTTCATCAGCGTCTATAAACGGTTTATTGGAATGGTTCAAAACAACGGCGAATTGACGCAGACGTGGTTAAAGCAGCTCGCAAGGGTTGACGGTCCCGGTGTCGAGGCAGAAAAACGATCTGGTCAATTCTGGAGCATGGCATGGACTTCGAGGCATTTTTCACAACGGAACTGCAAAGCCTGCATTCTGAGGGACGCTATCGCGTTTTTGCGGATATCGAACGCCAGCAGGGCAATTTTCCCCGCGCGACACGGTACAACGCCAATGGCGAACGCAAGGACGTAACCGTCTGGTGCTCCAACGACTATCTGGGCATGGGCCAGAACCCGAAGGTCATCGAAGCCATGAAAGCCGCTATCGATCACTGTGGCGCGGGTGCGGGAGGCACCCGGAATATTTCTGGTACCAACCATTATCACGTCCTGCTTGAACAGGAACTTGCCGACCTCCATGGCAAGGAATCGGCGCTGATCTTCACCTCGGGTTATGTGTCCAACTGGGCCACACTCGGCACGCTCGGTCAGAAAATTCCGGGCCTGATCATTTTCTCGGATGCGCTCAACCATGCATCGATGATCGAAGGCATCCGTTATGGCCGTTGCGAGCGGGTTATCTGGAAACACAACGATCTCGAAGATCTCGGAGCCAAGCTCAAGGCTGCCGATCCGAACGCGCCGAAGCTGATCGCTTTCGAATCCGTTTATTCCATGGATGGCGATATCGCGCCGATCAAGGAAATCTGCGATCTGGCCGACCGTTATGGCGCCATGACCTATCTCGATGAAGTTCATGCCGTCGGCATGTACGGCCCGCGCGGCGGCGGCATTGCCGAGCGCGAAGGTCTCATGGATCGCCTGACGATCATCGAAGGAACGCTCGGCAAGGCCTTCGGCGTTATGGGCGGTTATATCACCGGGTCCACGGCGGTCTGCGACTTCATCCGCTCCTTCGCCTCCGGCTTCATCTTCACGACGGCCCTGCCGCCGTCGCTTGCCGCCGGCGCGATCGCATCGATCCAGCATCTGAAGGCAAGCCCCTTCGAGCGCGCCCGCCATCAGGACCGGGTGCGCAAGCTGCGCGGTCTTCTCGATGCACGCGGCATTCCGCATATGGACAATCCCAGCCACATCGTGCCTGTCATGGTGGGTGATGCCGCCAAGTGCAAATGGATTTCGGATATCCTGCTCGACAGTCACGGCGTTTATGTGCAGCCGATCAACTATCCGACCGTGCCGCGCAAGACCGAGCGCCTGCGCATTACCCCGACGCCGCTGCATAGCGATGCCGACATCGAGCATCTCGTCGGCGCGCTGCACCAGCTCTGGTCACATTGTGCACTGGCGCGTGCGGTGGCGGGAGGCCGCAGTTAAGATAAAAGAAGACCGGGCCGCGTTTACGCGGCCTTTTCTTTTGTGGCGATCAATTCACGGGCGTGACGACGGGCTTCCTCATCCGCTGCGAAGACGTCTTCGATGGTCGCGGCAGATCGGCCGTCATGCATGCGGTCCATGACCGTTTCGACGATCTCGGCCATATCGAGAAAACCGATGCCGCCCGCGACGAAGGCGTGAAAGGCGGTCTCTTCGGCGGCATTTAGGGCTGCGCCCTGCAAGCCGCCGCGCTCCAGCGCCGTGCGGGCCACACGGATCGCCGGGAAACGGGCTTCATCCGGCGCTTCGAAATCGAGCCGCGCCAGTTTTGCGAAATCCAGCCGCTCGACATTCAGATTGCCGCGTTGCGGATAGGTGAGGGCATAAGAAATAGCGGTGCGCATGTCGGGAGAGCCGAGTTGGGCGATATAGGAACCATCGGTATAACCCACCATCGAATGGATGATCGACTGGGGGTGGACGATCACCTCCACCTGATCGGGCCTGAGATCGAAGAGATATTTTGCCTCGATCATTTCCAGTCCCTTGTTGAACATCGAGGCGCTGCCGATCGAGACCTTCAGCCCCATCGACCAGTTGGGATGGGCGCGGGCGATATCCGCCGTGACATTGGCCATCTCGTCGCGCGACCAGGTACGGAACGGCCCGCCGGAGGCCGTCAGCACGATGCGCTCCACGGCCTGCTTATGTTCGCCCGTCAGGCACTGGAAGATTGCGCTGTGCTCGCTGTCAACGGGGATCAGCCGGCCGCCGCCCTGCTTGACCGTGCGCAGAAAAACATCACCAGCCGAAACCAGGCATTCCTTGTTGGCGAGGGCTATATCTGCGCCGCGCCGCGCGGCTGTCAGCGTCGGCGCGAGACCGGGGGTTCCGGCAATCGCCGCCATCACCCAGCCGGCATCCATCGATGCCGCTTCTTCGAGGCCGGATTTGCCTGCCGCAACCTCTATGCCGGTGCCGGCAAGGGCCGATTTCAGCGCTTCGTATTTGTCATCTTCAGCCGTGACTGCCAGCCGCGCGCCGAATTCCCGCGCTTGTTCCGCAAGGAGAGCAATGTTGCCCGCGCCGGTCAACGCCGTGATCTCGAACGCGTCGCGGCCACCCAGCTGACGGACCACATCCAGCGTGCTGGTGCCGATCGAACCTGTCGAACCCAATATTGTCAGCTTGCGTGGCATTTCACTGGCATCCGTCATTTTCAGTCCGTCGGTCGTTTCCGGTTCGCACCTCTTGGTGCCTGTCATTCTCCCGAAATCGTTACGCACTTTCGGGCAACATGCATTAGCCTCTACTCGCGAAAACCAGCCATAACAAGGACAAAGCCCGGGCTATTGTTTTTGCGGAGGGCAAAGCCATATGCAAGAAAAACAATGAGAGGATATTGATGCGACGTTTCCTGGTTTCCAGCGGGTGGATTTTTGCGGCAAGCCTTGTGCTGGTCCTGGTCTTCATTCCTTTTGATCCGCGTCTTTCCGAAAGTGCGCAGGCCCTGCCGGGTGGGGTGGTTTCCTTTAACCGCGCGATTACCGATTTCGGAACCTTCAGCTGGATGCTCTATTCCACCGGCCTTCTGGCGATATTGGCCTATGTCGCCGCACGGGTTTTAAAGGCACAGACCTACAATGGACGCCTGAGGACGGCATGGCGGCTTCTGGCTTATTTCTTCCTGACGATCGGAACGGCGAGCATTCTCGTCCATACGCTGAAATTCCTGATCGGGCGGGCGCGGCCGGAGCTTTTTCTGGAAATGGGCGCCTACAGCCTCACTCCTTTCACTGGTGACAATCTCTATGAAAGTTTCCCCTCCGGCCATTCGACAGCCGCCGGGGCGTTTTTCGGCGTTTTCGCCATGTTGATGCCGCGCTTCCGCTGGGCGTTTCTTTTGCTTGCCCTTGTCATCGGTGTTTCGCGTGTCATTGTCGGCGCACATTATCCAAGCGATGTCGCCGCCGGGCTGTTGCTCGGCATGTGGACGGCCATGGCCTTCGCCTTTATCTTTGCCCGGTCCGAAATGCTGTTCCGGTTTGACGCGCAGGGCTGGCCGCAGCCGAAAAATGCAAATCTTCCGGCGGCGGATACACGATAGAGACTTTCAGCGGGACATAGGGGGAAGGTGATGGAAGAGGCGACAAACGCTCCGGAAAATGACGGCAGGTCCGTTCAGCGTATCCGCACGTCCGTCGCCGTGGCCGGCGGCGGGCCGGCGGGCATGATGCTTGGCCTGCTGCTTGCGCGCAGCGGTATCGATGTCGTCGTTGTCGAGAAACACGGGGATTTTCTCCGCGATTTTCGTGGCGACACCATCCATCCCTCAACGCTTGAATTGATGGAGCAACTCGGTTTTGTCGATGAGTTCCTGACCCTGCCGCATACGCGTGCGCCAAGGCTGAATGCGGTCATCGGCGGCGAGCGTGTCACGATAGCGGATTTTTCCCGCCTGCCGGTCCGTCACCGCTTCATCGCCTTTATGCCGCAATGGGATTTTCTCAATTTCATTGTCGGCAAGGCGGGGCAATACGAAAATTTCCGATTGCTGATGAATGCGCCGGTGACCGGCCTGATTGAGAGCGGCGGGCATGTTGGTGGTCTCACGGTCAGCACACCGGAAGGCATCATCGAGATCGAAGCCGATCTGGTGGTGGGAGCGGATGGCCGTAACTCCACCGTTCGCGAGGCGGCGGGGCTGGAGGTGCAGCGTTTCGGCATTCCGACCGAAGTACTGTGGTTGCGTCTTTCGAAACAGCCTGGTGATCCAACGGAAACCATG
Source organism: Agrobacterium tumefaciens str. B6 (assembly GCF_001541315.1). Lineage (GTDB taxonomy): Bacteria > Pseudomonadota > Alphaproteobacteria > Rhizobiales > Rhizobiaceae > Agrobacterium > Agrobacterium radiobacter. The sequence goes on from NZ_LMVK01000045.1 coordinate 306,608, forward strand.
GGGCATGCCGGCTCGCGGCAGGGTTTCGTCATGATCAACCGGGGCGATTACTGGCAATGCGGTTACGTGGTGCGAAAGGGATTTTTCGCGGACATAAAGCTGCAGGGAATTGAAGCCTTCAGGGACAGGGTTGCGGAAATCTGCCCTTTCCCACGCGAAAGGCTGGATGAGCTCAAGAACTGGGACGATGTGCATCTCCTGACCGTCCGTATCGACCGGCTGAAGCGCTGGTGGAAACCGGGTCTGATCTGCATTGGTGACGCGGCCCATGCCATGTCGCCTGTCGGCGGTGTCGGCATTAATCTGGCCATTCAGGATGCGGTTGCGGCGGCCAATATATTGGTGCCGGTGCTCGTATCCGGCCGCGCCGTTACCGACGACGATCTCGCCGCAATTGAAAAGCGGCGATCTTTCCCGACCAAGGCCACGCAATTTCTGCAGCGGATGATGCGTATCGGCGGCAAAAAGGGACGGGCCGATGCGGAAAAACCGAAAGGACCGCCAGCCTTTGTGCTGGCCATCATGCGGTTTCCGCTCCTTTCACATCTGACCGGCCGGCTGGTGGGGCTGGGTTTCCGCCGGGAAAAGATCGAGACGGTGTGACGCCGCTCAGGCAGTGCCAGCGGCTTCTTTCTCATATTTCAGCCCGATAACGGCGGAACCGATCAGCCCCGGCTCAATGCGGCAGATTGCGGGCACGACTAGAGGGCGATCGAAGCGCCTGAGAATGCGGCTCCTGACCACCTCGTCCAGAGCCGCGAGAAGCGCCTTCGAATTGGAAAGTCCGCCGCCGACCGGCACGATGGTTGCGCCGGTCACGTTGATCACCATCGCCAGAGGCGAGGCGAGAATATCGATGAGGACATCGATGGTTCTCGCGGCCTTCGCATCGCCCGCCTGCCAGGCCGCAATAATGTCCTCGCTGGTCATCTCCTGCCGGTGAAGATGCGAATGCAGTTTTTCCATGCCACGGGCGCTGCCGATTGCGTCGACGCAGCCGGAAAGGCCGCAACCGCATTCGAAACGCGGCAGTGAAACCGGCGGGTTTCCGGCCAATGTCGCGGCCACCGGCCCGTGCCCCCATTCGCCGGCGAAACCGCCGTCGCTGTTGATGAGCTTGCCGTCGATGACAAGGCCACCGCCGACACCCGTTCCGAGGATGACGCCGAAGACCACGCGATGGCCTCGCCCGGAACCGATTTCCGATTCGGCGATCACGAAACAATCCGCATCGTTCGACACGATGACGGGAAGGTGCAGCGCCTTTTCCAGCTCGTCCTTCAATACCCTGCCATGGATGCTCTGAATATTGGCGACAGTGGCCTTGCCGGTGTCGGCGTCGATGACGCCGGCAATCGACAGCGACACGCAGGCGGGTGTGCCGCCGCTATTATCGATGATGGATTTCAGGCCGGCGGCGAAGTCTTCAAAACTGGTCTTGGGCGTCGGGATGCGCGGCACGGGGCGAATATCGTCGGGAGCGTAGGCAATCGCGCCCTTAATGGTCGTTCCGCCTATATCGAAACAAACGATCATGATTCAGGCTCCGGAACGTGCGGCATCGTGGATTTTTTCTCCTGATATCCATGTCGAATGCATCTGAAGGTCGGGTGTCAGCATGACGAAATCCGCATCGAAACCGGGCAGGAGTTTACCTTTGCCGGAGGCGCCGACCGCCTCGGCGGGATAGGCAGAAGCCATTCTCAAGGCCTCTTCCAGCGGTGTGTCCAGCTTTTCATGCATGAAGCGGACGCAGGAGAGCATATCGATATCCGCCCCCGCCAGCGTGCCGTCTTCAAGCGTCAGCCGGCCGCCGTTGCGATAGACGCGCCTGCCATTCAGTTCAAAACCGTCATCGTCCGTGCCGATGGTGGACATGGCGTCGGTAACGAGGAAAATGCGGCCAGGACTATTCTTGGCGCGAAGCGCTATGCCGATCGCGGCGGGATCGACATGGAAACCGTCGGCGATCAGCCCGCAATCCAGCTTCCCGTTAGAAAGTGCCGCTCCCACCAGCCCCGGCTCGCGGTGGCCGAGCGGGCTCATGGCGTTGAAGAGATGTGTCACCATGGATGCACCGGCCTCGGCATAGGCCGTCGCCACGCTGAGGCCCGCATCGGTATGGCCGAGACTGACGACGATTCCGGCCTTGCGCAGCGCCGTAACCTGCTCCTCGGTTACGTTTTCCGGGGCGATGGTTGTCAGCACGAATGGAAGCTTCGCCTTGCAGCCCGTCAGAATCGCAAGATCGGCCGTTTCCATCTTTCGGATCAGCGCCGGATCATGGGTGCCCTTGCGTGCGACGGAAAGATGCGGCCCTTCGAAATGCAGGCCGAGAAAGCCGGGCACCCCAGCCTTGTGGGCGGCGATGCCGGCTTCGGCGGCTCTGGAGGTAATGTCCGGCCGGTCGGTGATGAGTGTGACCATCAGCGCCGTGGTGCCGAATTGTGCATGGGCTGAGCAGATGCGGGCAATGCCTTCCACATCCGGCTCATTGTTGAACATCACGCCGCCGCCGCCATTGACCTGGAGGTCGATGAAGCCCGGCGCAATAAGCAGTCCTTCCGCATCGATAATGTCGGCGTCTGGGGGTACGGACATGCGGTCGGCTATGTCGCCAACACGGCCGTCACCGGTCACCAGCACCTTGCCATCGTGCCACCCGGCGCCATCGAAAATGCGGGCGCCGACAAATGCCTTGCTGCTCATTGGGTTTCCGTCACCTTCTTCAACGCCACGGGCGCATCCGGATTGAAGCCGCGGGCGCGCGACAATTGCTCGATGAAGCCGTAAAACGGCGCGATCAGCAACAGGGCGTCGGTCAGCGGATGATTGGTTTCCACGAAGGGCAGGGGCTTGGCCGGGCTGCCTTTTGTGGAGGTGACGAAAACGCTTGCGCCCTTGCCGGCGAGACCGGCCGCTATATCCGTTACGGAGGTTTCGGCGCGGTCACGCGCGGCAAAAGCGATGACGGGAAATTTCGGCGCGACCAGCGAAACGGGGCCGTGCATGACTTCCGCCGAAGAATAGGCCTCCGCGTGGAGTTCGCAGGTTTCCTTGCATTTCAGGGCGGCTTCCGCGGCAATGGCGAGAGCCGGACCGCGGCCTAGCATATAAAGCGATTCCTCGCCCTTGACTGCTTCGCCGATCTGGCTCCAGTCGAGCGCGATGGCCTTGGCGAAATTCTGCGGCAGGGCGCTGACGGCCTTGGCAAGCAGGCTGTCTTCCGTCCATTCGGCAAGGATCGCGAGGCCGGCGACGATGGAGTTGACGAAAGATTTGGTTGCCGCCACCGCTTTTTCAGGACCGGCCTGGATGTTGATGGCGTGATTTGCCGCTTCGCCGAGCGCGGAGGGCAGGGTGTTGACGAGCGAGAAGGTAAGCGCGCCACCCCTACGGGCGCTTTCCGCCAGAGCGACGATATCTGGGCTTTTACCGGATTGCGAGACGGCGAAGGCCGCCGCCCGGTCCAGCCGCAGTTTCGTCTGGTAGATCGAGGCGAGCGAGGGGCCGAGCGAAGCGACTGGCAGCCCGGTCTGCAATTCGATCGCATATTTCAGGAAATGCGCGGCGTGGTCGGAGGAGCCGCGTGCAATGGTGACGATAACGGCCGGGTCACGGGCCCTCAGGTGAGCGCCGGCTTCCCGGAAGTCGGCATTGGCATTGTCCAGCAGGCGGGCGACTGCATCGGGAATCTCATCGATTTCCTGGCGCATCAGGGTTGTCATCGTTTCATGTCCTTGATCAAGGTTTGTCACTCGGGACCCATCGTCAGTTCGGCGACGAGGTCATAGGCGTCACTGCGGTACAGTGCGCGGGATATTTCCATGAGGCGTCCGCTTTCCAGATAGGCCATTCGCTGAACGGAAAGGGCTGCCGAGCCTGGCGGGACCCCAAGCAGCAATGTTTCCTCATCGGTGAGGTTGCGGGCGGAGATGCGCTGAATGGCGCGCACGGGGCGAATGCCGCTTTTCTCGAGCTCCAGATAAAGCGAGTTTTCAACCAGTTGCGGGTCGGGCAGAATATCGCCCGGCAGGCTCGTGACTTCGAGTGCGATCGGCTGGTCGTTGGCGAGACGCAGACGTGTGAGTCGCGCCACCATGGCGGATTGGGAAAGGCCGAGCGCCATCATCTCGTCGCCGGTCGGGTGGAACAGGCCTCTGTCCAGCCAGCGTGTGCTCGCTGTCATCCCGCGCCGGCGCATGTCCTCGGTAAACGAGGTGAGCTTGGTCAGGGGCTGCTGCATACGGGTGATGGGCTTGACGACAAAAGTGCCCGAACCGTGCCGGCGGACCAGAAGACCATCGCGAACGAGATCATCCACCGCCTTGCGCACCGTGACGCGGCTGACGCAGGCGCTTTCGGCAATATCGCGCTCCGGCGGCAAGGCGTCGCCATGCTTCAGGCGGCCGCCATTGATGGCGTCTTCAATCGTCTGGCGAAGTTTCAGGTAAAGCGGGCCGCCGCCTGATTGCAGGTCATCCAGATTAAGCGCTGCCCCGTTCATCCATAACCTCTGTCACGATCCATGTGGTCGGCGATATGGCCGGCTCTGGCTATATCATATGCCGCGTAATCAGCAATACCAAAATAAAACCATTGTCGGATTTGTACGATTAATCGGTTATTTTTTCGATGTTTTGCCTGATAATAAGGCCATGTGCTTGATATTTTCGCATTAACCAAAAAAAATTTCCCGATAACGGAAATGCTCTGGACGATTGGCATTTTTTTGGTATTGTTTTGTGCGTTGGTGGCCGGCGGCGATCTGTTTCGCACCTGTCTCGACGAAAAAATCGGTTTCCAGCTGGCGGCAGCGTTAGTGAAATCGAATTTAACTTGACCGTCGTGAAAATTAATTTCATCGTGACGGAAAATTATCGCAGATAACTGGATGGCCAGCACAGAAATGGTCGCTTCTGCGAAAATGAATTACGAATGAACAGGGAACAAAGTTCATGAAGGTGGGAATTATCGGACTCGGATTCCGTCTCGGTTATCTGGGCTACGTTTTTCATGAGATCGACAAGGATTTCGAGATCGTCGGTTATGTCGATCCCGCGCCGGCAGGCCTGCCGGGTCTGCAGGAAAAGGGCATTTCGGCCGGCAAGGCTTACGATAGTCCCGAGGCGCTGATCGCAAACGAAAAATTCGATCTGTTGATGATCGGCTCGCCGAACCATATGCATCTTGAACATATCCGCATCGGGCTTGAGGCCGGCTGCACCATCTTCTCTGAAAAACCCATCGTCGTCAGCATCGAGGAAAGCCTCGAACTCGCCCGGTTGCTCAACAAGCACGGTCACGAGCGGCTGCTCGTTGGTCTGGTCCTGCGTTATTCCCCGCTCTACCGCGATCTGCGCGCCGCGCAGGCCGAAGGCAAGCTGGGTGATGTCGTTTCCATCGAGGCCTCGGAACATATTCCGCCCTATCACGGCGCATTCTTCATGCGTGACTGGCGGCGTTACGAGAATTATTCTGGCTCCTTCATGCTGGAAAAATGCTGCCACGACCTCGATCTTTATAATGGCGTGGTCGGTGCGCGGCCGCGTTTCGTATCGAGTTTCGGCGGGCGCAAGAGCTTCACGCCGGCGAACGCGCCGCAGAATGACGGTATCAACGACATGGAGGGTTACCATCGCAAGCCGAGCGGCTGGATGGGCTCCGAAAAGGTCTTCGACAGCGACGGCGACATCATCGATTACCAGACGGCGATCGTCGAATATGAGAACGGCGCGTCGCTGGCCTTCCATACCAATCTCAACGTTCCCGATGATTTCCGCCGCTTCTGCGTGATCGGCGCCAAGGGCATGGCCGAGGGTGATTTTGTTCGCGGCTTCCTGAACGTGCACAATGCCCGGACCAATGAAAAGACCGTTGCCAAGACCTATTCGGCGGCGACCACGCTCTCGCAGCATTATGGTGCGGATGAGCAAATGGCGGAGGACGTCATCGCCCATATTGTCAAGGGTACGCCGCTGCCGGTTTCCGCACTCGATGCGATAGAGGCCGGAATTCTGGCGCTTGCCATGGATGAAGCGCGCCATGGCCGTAAAGTGATCGATCTCAAGCCGGTGTGGGAGGAGTATGATCTGGCGCTACACGGCCAGCCTAAATCCCCCGCCGTGAAATCGGCTTGAGGGGCGCGGCGATGGATGCGAAACGCAGCGCGGTCGTCTTCGCCTGGCTTCTTCTTCTGCCGGCGCTGTTATACATCACGGTTATCGTTGCTTATCCGCTCGTCGATACCTTCATCCTGTCCTTCACCGATGCGTCGCTTAGAAAAACGACGAACTGGGTGGGATTCATCAACTACGAGAAGATTTTCAACGCGACTTTTGCCGAGGTCATCACGCGGACCTTTATCTGGACGTTCTTTTCCGTCTCGATAAAGATGATCATCGGCACATTTGGTGCAGTCCTTCTGAATTCGGCCGTTCCTGGTCGGGCGCTGTTTCGCCTTTTGACCATGCCGCCATGGATCGTGCCTATGGCTATCGGCATCTTCATGTGGGGCTGGATGTATAACGGCCAGTTCGGCATGATTTCCGGTGTCCTTCAGAACGTGGGTCTGGTGGACGGTCCGGTCGCCTTCCTCGCCTATGGCAGCACGGCTTTCTGGGCGACGATCATTACCGATGTGTGGATCGGCGTGCCGATGGTGACGCTTTATCTGCTGGCGGCGATCCAGGCCATTCCGCAGGATCTCTACGAGGCAGCCTGGACGGATGGCGCCAGCCGCGCCTACCGCTTCCGCCGCATCACGTTGCCGCTGATGCTGCCTGCCATGATCACCATGTCGATGATCTCGCTGATTTCGACCTTCAATTCCTTCGACATCATCTGGATCCTGACACAGGGCGGACCGACGGGCCAGACGACGACCATGATCATCGACACCTACAAGACGGCGATCGGTTCCTACAAATACGGTGAGGGCGCGGCGCGTGCAGTGCTGATCTGCATCTTCCTGTCCATATTCACCTACTTCTACTTCCGCATCACCAGCCGTATCTCGCAGGAGACCAGCCGATGACCGACAAAAATGCGATGATCAACCGTTACAGATGGTATGAGATCGTCGGGATTTATTGCGGCATCGCCGTATTCCTGACCTTCGTGCTGGCGCCGTTTGTCGAAGGGTTTCTGGTTTCGCTGAAACCGCTCAGCCTGCTTTTTTCGTCACCGTATAAGTTTTGGCCAGAAAACGGCTCCTTCGAAGCTTACCGGACCATGTGGGTCAGCGTTCCCGGCTTTGCCCGCTACGTCTTCAACTCTTTCTTCATCTCGACAATATCGACCATCATCGTTCTGCTTCTGGTGGTGCCGGCGTCCTATGCTTTCGCGCGGTTCCAGTTTCGCGGTCGCGGGCAATTGCTCGGCGCGTTTCTGGCGATCAACATGTTCTCCGGTGCGGTGCTTTTGATCCCGCTTTACCGGCTGATGCGCAATATGGGCGTGCTGAACACCTATCTGGCGATGATCATTCCCGGCGCCGCCTTTTTGATCCCCACTGCCATCTGGCTTTTGCGAACCTACATGCTGCGTATTCCGCGCGAACTGGAAGAGGCGGCCTATGTGGACGGCGCGAGCTATTTCTATACCTTCCGCCGGGTGATCCTGCCGCTTGCGATGCCTGGCATTGCCGTCGTGTCCATCACCACCTTCATCGGTGCTTATGCGCAGCAGTTCATCTTCGCGCTCACTTTCAATTCCAAGACCGAATATATGCCGCTGCCCATCGGCCTGTTTGCCTATTTCGGTCGTCAGGAAGTCGTCTGGAATGAGTTGATGGCGGCCAGCTTCGTCGGCATTGCGCCGGCCATGGTCGTCATCTTCTTCATGCAACGCTATCTCGTCAGCGGGCTTACCGCCGGCGCGGTGAAATAATCAACAATAGGAACGACCACCAGAAAACGGGAGACTATCTATGGCACTGAAACATTACGGATTGGCGCTTTGCGCCTTCGCATTTGCCGGTTCCACTGCCCTTGGCACGGTGGCGGCACACGCCGCCGACAAGGAGATCAGCTGGATCTATTGCGGCGACAAGATGGACCCCATCCATGAAAAATACATCAAGGAATGGGAAGGCAAGAATGCCGGCTGGAAGGTCGTTCCGGAAGTCGTCGGCTGGGCGCAGTGCCAGGACAAGGCAACCACGCTCGCAGCCGCCGGCACTCCGGTCGCCATGGCCTATGTCGGTTCGCGCACGCTGAAGCAGTTCGCACAGAACGACCTCATCGTTCCGGTGCCGATGACCGAAGACGAAAAGAAGACCTATTATCCTAACATCGTCGACACGGTTACCTTCGAGGATACGCAGTGGGGTGTGCCCGTCGCCTTCTCGACCAAGGCGCTCTATTGGAACAAGGACCTCTTCAAGCAGGCCGGTCTCGATCCGGAAGTGCCGCCGAAGACCTGGGCTGAAGAGATCGCCTTTGCCAAGCAGATCAAGGAAAAGACCGGCGTCGCCGGTTATGGTCTGCCCGCCAAGACCTTCGACAACACCATGCACCAGTTCATGCACTGGGTTTACACCAATAACGGCAAGGTCATCGACGGCGACAAGATCACCGTCGACAGCCCGCAGGTTCTTGCAGCTCTGAAGGCCTACAAGGACATCACGCCTTACTCCGTCGAGGGTCCGACGGCCTACGAGCAGAACGAAATCCGCGCCATCTTCCTCGATGGCAAGGTTGGCATGATCCAGGCGGGATCGGGTGCCGCACCCCGCCTGCAGGAAACCAAGATCAACTGGGGGATCGCAACCCTGCCGCTCGGCCCTGAAGCCAAGGGTCCCGGCACGCTGCTCATCACCGACAGCCTCGCGATCTTCAAGGGAACCGGTGTCGAAGAAAAGGCGACTGAATTCGCCAAGTTCATCACTTCTCCCGGCCCGCAGGGCGAATACGAACTGCAGGGCGGCGCTGGCCTGACCCCGCTTCGTCCGTCGCCGAAGGTTGATGAGTTCATCGCCAAGGACCCCTTCTGGAAGCCGCTGATCGACGGTATCGCCTATGGCGGTCCCGAGCCGCTCTTCACTGACTACAAGGGCTTCCAGGACACGATGATTGAGATGGTGCAGTCTGTCGTTACCGGCAAGGCGACACCGGAAGATGCCGCAAAGAAGGCCTCTGCCGCTCTCGAGCAGTACAAGTAATCCACTTTTATACGGTTGCGGGCGCAGGTCGCCCGCAACCTCATAATTCGTTGCGAGAATACCCGCCGCAATGACGGCAGGAGCTTCTCGTGTGTTTTAACGGTTCCGATAAGGCGCGATTTTTCCGTGTCGCGGAACGTCTCTGAACGCAGCCTGATGTCGGCTGGTGACGGGAGAGGCAAGTTTTGGGTCAGCTTTATCTCAACAACGTCCGCAAGAACTATGGACATTTCGAAGTCATCAAGGGCGTTCAGCTCGACATCAGGGATGGCGAGTTCGTCGTTTTTGTCGGCCCCTCGGGATGCGGTAAATCCACATTGCTGCGCATGATCGCCGGCCTTGAGGATATTTCCGCCGGCGACATCGTCATTAACGGTGTGAAGGTCAATGACTTGCCGCCGGTTAGACGCGGCATCGCCATGGTGTTCCAGTCCTATGCGCTCTATCCGCATATGACAGTTTTTGAAAACATCGCTTTTCCCCTCCGCGTCGAAAAGATGGAAGAGGGCAAGATCAAGGAAAAGGTCGAGGCCGTCGCCAAGATCCTGCAACTCGACCAGCGCCTGCAGCAGCGTCCCGGCATGTTGTCCGGCGGCCAGCGCCAGCGTGTAGCGATCGGTCGCGCCATCGTTCGCGAGCCGAAGATCTTCCTGTTCGACGAGCCGCTTTCCAACCTTGACGCCGCACTTCGCGCCGACATGCGTATCGAGCTCACCAATCTGCATCGGACGCTGAAGGCGACGATGATCTACGTGACGCATGACCAAGTGGAAGCCATGACCATGGCCGACCGCATCGTGGTGCTGAATGCGGGCGAAATCTCCCAGGTCGGCGCGCCGCTGGAACTTTACCACAAGCCCGCAAACCTGTTCGTCGCCGGTTTCATTGGCAATCCGAAAATGAATTTCCTGAAGGTCACCTGCAAATCCGTCAGCGCCGATGGTGTGACCGTGGAGTATGAGGGCCAGACAATCACCGTGCCGGTGGAGCCGCGCGCCGGTCTTGAAGGCACGCAGCTGACGCTCGGCATTCGCCCGGAACATACCGGTCTCGAAACGGCCGACCTGAATATCAAGGTCGCGCCCAGCGTTATCGAGCGGCTGGGTGTAAATACGATCGCTTATGGCGTCGCGCCCACGGGTGAAAATTATTGCGCGCTTCTTTCCGGTTCCGCGCCGGTTGTTGTCGACGAACTCATCGTCACCGGCATTAAGGCGTCGGACTGCCATCTGTTCGATGAAAGCGGCACAGCGCTGGAACGGCGCGTCGATCTCTCCGTCCTCAAGCTGATACAATAAAGGGCAGGAACCGGGCCATGAAATCTGTCTCCCCATGCCCGGTTTTCTCTGACGAGATCCATTTTCGTCGGTTTTCTTCTTCGTCTTCCAGACGAAAAAATAACGCCGGGCTTTCGGCCCGGCGTTCGAAACTGTCTGCCAAGTCCGTTGGATCAGGGCATAGGATTGGGCATGTAGCCGGTGAAACCGCTGATCTTCCAGCGGCCCTCATGCAGCCGGCAATAATAGAGCGTCTGCCATTTCATCACGTCGAAGCTGCCATCGGCCTTGCGAAGCCCGCCGTCGAACTTCTTGCGGACCAGCGCGGTCTCGCCTTCCACTTCGATTTCTTCCAGCGTGGTGGTCGTGAAGATCGCACCCCGCGGGTCTTCGGCGAATTGCTGTGTCTGGAAATCCTGCGCCTGCCGCAACCACTCGTCGCGATAGGCCTCAAGCGATGGGAAGGACAGGCGCCAATTGTCCGGGTTTGCATCCCGGTTGGCGTTGATGCCGAGAAAGCCGTCCTCGACGAAATCATCCGCGACCTTCGACCAGTCGGCAGTAAGGAATGCGTCGATGTCCCGCGTCACCAGCATCTCCCAGATAGAATGGCGGGCGACGTCCGTTGCGGGAAAGGGGTTTTTGAAGGGGTCACGCATGGTTTGGGTCCGTTTTTGAAATTATTTTCAAGATTTGGAGTTTTCTCTGGTGAAGATTGTTGGCATATGCTCATCTATCAATCAACAGAGAAAATAATTTTCAAATCAGAGGTGTCCGTCGTGTCGTCAATGGGACGAAACAGGATCGATTCAGGGGGCTATGCGGTTGACGGGCGCGCTTTATTAGGGTGCATCGGTAACGGAGCCAAGGCTTAAGTTTTGGCGGAACGGAGACCGGTGAACATGGATATTTTCGCAAGGATACAGGAAGACAGGGGGCAGTTCTCGCAATCGGAACGGCGGATCGCCGATATTCTGGTTTCGGACTTCGAATTCGCCGTCAATGCCTCGATCATCGAGCTTGCGGCCCGCGCCGAAGTATCTCCGCCGACGGTGACGCGGTTCTGCCGGCGTCTCGGCTGCCAGAGCTTTTCGGATTTCAAGGTCAGCCTCGCCAAGACGGCCTATGTGGGTATCCGGTATCTTACCTCCGAGCCCTCCAGCGCCGGCCCTTCCGATGTCGCGGAGGAGGTGCTTGCCAAGGCGCAGGAAGCGCTTTTCCTGCTGCACAGGACGCTCGATCCCGCCCTTGCCGATGAAGCGGCGATCAGGATCGCCAATAGCGGCATGATCTACGCCTTCGGCGCGGGCGGCAATTCCTCGATGATAGCTTCGGAAATCCAGAACCGGCTGTTCCGCCTGGGTCTGCGCGTTTCGACCAGCGCCGATCACAGCATGCAGCTGATGATGACCGCCGCTGCGCGCAAGGAAGACGTCATCATCGGTTCGTCCTTTTCCGGCCGCAACATGGAACTGGTGAAATGTTTCAGGCTGGCGCGGGAAATGGGGGTTACCACCATTGCGCTCACCCAGAGCGACACGCCTGTTGCCGCGGCTGCGGATATGGTGGTGGCCGTTAATGTACCCGAGGGAAACAATATCTTCCGCCCCACCTCATCGCGCTACGCCTATCTGGCCGCCGTCGATGTTCTGGCGACGCTTGCTGCCTATCACCAACGGCAACGGTCGATGGTGACGTTGCGTCATATCAAGCAGCAGCTCGTGGAACATCGTGACCCGGATGACAAGCAATTGCTCGGTGATTGAGGGCGGTATGCCGAAAAACACAGGCTGCTTTGCCGGAGACCTCGCTTTGTGGCGGGTCGTAAAGCTTCAAGGGAGTTGTAGGAGATGAAGGACAGGAAAGACCAGCTCGCCGTCGTTACCGGCGCGGCAGGTGATATTGGTCGGGCAATTGCTGCGGCGCTCGCTGAAAGCCATGCAAAGGTAGTGTTGGTCGATATCGATCCCGACGCTCTTTCGGGCGCGCTATCCCTGCTTTCCGGTCCCCGCTTCGTTGCGAAAACCTGCGATGTCACCGATCCGCAGGACCTTGAGAGGCTGGCCGCCGAGGTTGCGGAACTGGGTGATGTCGCGACCCTCGTCAACAATGCGGGTGCCGCAAGGGCGGTCAGCCTGCATGACACGACCGCCGACATATGGCGCAAGGACAATATCCTCAATCTGGAAGCCCCGTTTCTCTGCTTCAGGGCTTTCGAGGAGGCGTTGAAGCGTACCCAGGGGTCGGTGGTCAACATCACCTCCGTCAACGGCATGGCGGTATTCGGCCACCCTGCATATAGCGCGGCAAAGGCCGGGCTGATCCATCTGACCAAGCTGATCGCCGTCGAATACGGCAAATTCGGCATCCGCTCCAACGCCGTTGCGCCGGGCACTGTGCGCACGCAGGCATGGGAGGCGCGGGCCGCCGTCAATCCTCAGGTCTTCGAGGAGGCGAAGCACTGGTATCCGCTGCAGCGGATCGTGCGACCTGAAGATGTGGCCAATGCGGTTGCTTTCTTGGCCGGCCCGCAGGCCGCCGCCATCAGCGGCGTGTGCTTGCCGGTTGATTGTGGTCTCACGGCGGGGCAGGCACCGCTTGCCCGGACTTTCTCGCAATCCGAACACTACTGATTAAAACCGTCTCACCGGTTCCAATGCGCAATAAAGGGGAGCATCATGGCGCTCGCACAATATCGTCTTGAAAATTCTTGGCATCCGCTCGCAGAGTCCGCATCCGGCGGCTTTACCTTCACTCTCGTCAATCTTTCCGGCGCACCGCTGAAGGATTTCCGTATCGTTTACACGTCGCTGACGCGGACGGTGGACAAGCCGGTGTGCGGCAATGCCGTTTACCTGCGCCGCAACGCCAATTTCCATGAATTTGCACCGCCGGCGGGCTTCGTGCTGGAGCCCGGCAAATCCTGGCGCTTCACCGTCGATGGCCTGCTGCGGCCCGCAAGGCATCGCACGGATGGCGCGAAATCCGCCTATGTCAGCCTTGCCGACGGAACGCATCGCGCTGTCGATGTCGGTGACCTGATGCTGGATGGGCGTCACAGCGAGCCGGCACCGGTGCTGCTTCCTGAAGGCAAGCTCGATCTGCCCTTTTCCATCCAGCCCTGGCCTGCCGAAATCGATGCGGAACCGGGCGAAGGCTTCCCCGTCGCGCTCTTCCCCACGGAAGATGCAGGCGCGGAAGAGGTGCTTGCGGTGGAAACCGTGCTTTCGTTGTTCCGCAGGCTTTTTGCCGTCGGGCACGTGCCCTTCAGCCTCGCGCCGGTTCATGAGGGAAAACCGCTTCGTTTCAAGCAGCATAGCGGTCTGGAAGCCGAAGGCTATCGCATCACCTTTTCGAAAGACGCGGTCGTTGTGGAATATTCGGCCGCTGCCGGTCTGCAATATGGCTTGACGGTTCTCGCGCAGCTGCTGCATGGCGCGCGCATCGATCCCAAGTTCCGTTTCCCTGTTGCCGGCACCATCAGCGATGCGCCGCGTTATAGCTGGCGCGGCTGCCATCTGGATGTCTCGCGGCAATTCTATCCGACTGATGATGTCGTGCGGCTGATCGATATTCTCGCATGGCTGCGCATGAACCGGTTCCACTGGCACCTGACGGATGATGAGGCGTGGCGTCTTGAAATCAAGGCCTATCCGCTGCTGACCACAGTCGGCGCGACACGCGGTCCGGATGCGCCACTTCTGCCGCAGCTCGGTAACGGGGCCGAACCGGTGTCCGGCTATTACACGCAGGATGAGGTGCGCATGGTCGTTGCGCATGCGGCCGCGTTGAATGTCGAAATCGTGCCGGAAGTCGATATTCCCGGCCACAGCACGGCGGCTCTTGTCGCCTATCCGGAACTGACGGATGGACAGGAGGCACCGGACAGCTATCGCTCTGTGCAGGGATATCCGAACAACGCGCTCAACCCGGCCATCGAGCCGACCTATGAATTCCTCGGTAAGATATTCGACGAGATGGTTGAGCTCTTTCCGTCGCGGCTGATCCATATTGGCGGCGACGAGGTTGCGGATGGGTCCTGGCTCGCCTCGCCGCTTGCCAAGGCGCTGATGGAAAAGGAGGGGCTGGATGGCACCTTCGGCATCCAGTCCTATTTCATGAAACGTATTCAGGGGATGTTGCACGAGCGCGGCCGCCAGCTTGCCGGCTGGGATGAGGTTTCCCATGGCGGTGGTGTCGATCCAGCCGGAACATTGCTGATGGCATGGCAGAAGCCGGAAGTCGGACTTGAGCTTGCGCGCCAGGGCTACGACGTGGTGATGACGCCGGGTCAGGCCTATTATCTGGACATGGTGCAGGATGAAGCCTGGCAGGAGCCGGGCGCAAGCTGGGCGGGCACCGTTCCGCCTTCGCATACTTATGCCTATGAAGCCGTCGGCGAATTTCCCGAGGGGTTGAAGGAGCGGATGAAGGGCGTTCAGGCCTGCATCTGGTCAGAACACTTCCTCAACCGTGCCTATTTCAACCATCTGGTTTTCCCAAGGCTGCCGGCCATTGCCGAGGCGGCGTGGACACCAAAAGCGCAGAAGGACTGGTTGCGGTTTTCCGCCATCGTCCCCTTGAGCCCGGTTTATTGAGGGGAAACCGACATGCGTATTGCCGTTGGTGGAATTCATACCGAATGCAGCACCTATTCGCCGGTCCTGATGGGGCAGGAAGATTTTCGTGTCTTTCGCGGCGTCGAACTGCTGGAGGCCGAGTATTTCAATTTCCTCGGTGAGGGCAGGGTGGACGTACTGCCGCTTCTGCATGCGCGGGCGGTGCCGGGCGGCCCTGTGTCGCGCGCGACCTATGACGCGTTCAAGCGGGAATTCCTCGAGCGTCTGAAGGCCGCGCTGCCGCTCGACGGGCTTTATCTCGCCATGCATGGAGCGATGAATGTCGAGGGTATGGATGATGCGGAAGGTGACTGGATTTCCAGCGCCCGCGCCGTGGTGGGACCGGATGTGATCGTTTCCGCGAGCTATGATCTGCATGGCAATGTCAGCCAGACGATCATCGATCAGCTCGACATATTTGCCGGCTACCGAACGGCGCCGCATATCGACGTGCGCGAGACGATGGTGCGGGCCTGGACGATGCTGCTGAAGGCCCTGAAGACCGGCGAAAAGCCCGGCGTGGCATGGGCGAAAATTCCGGTTCTGCTGCCAGGTGAGAAGACCTCCACAGAAGATGAGCCTGCCAAAAGCCTTTATGCGGTTCTGCCGGATCATGATGTGCGGCCCGGCATTTGGGATGCGAATTTCATGATCGGCTACGTCTGGGCGGACGAACCCCGTGCAACGGCCTGCGCCGTGGTGACGGGAACGGACAAAGCGGCTGCACAGGCGGTCGCGAGCGAGATCGCGCAATCCTACTGGAATGCCCGGCAGGACTTTCGTTTCGGCCCCGTGACCGAGCCGCTTGAGGCCATTGTGGATATTGCCGAAAACACCGCAACGCGACCGATCATCCTGGCCGACTCGGGAGACAATCCGACCGGTGGTGGGGTTGGCGATCGCGCCGATGTTCTGGCCGCACTGATTGCGCGCAACTGGCAGGGTGCTCTGCTGGGCGGCATCACCGACAGGCCGGCGGTCGAAGCCTGTTTTGCGGCCGGCGAAGGTGCAACACTTTCCCTGAAGATTGGCGGCAGTCTCGATCCGCAAAGCCCATCGGTCACTGTCGAAGCCGAGGTCCTGAAATTGGACGATTCTGGTGCTGCGGACCAGCGGCAGGCGGTGGTCGCCATCGGTGGCATCACGGTCATTCTGGCGGCACGACGCAGGCCTTATCACATGATTTCCGATTTCACCCGTCTCGGCTTCGATCCAAAGGGCGTGCGGCTGCTGGTCGTCAAGTCAGGTTATCTTTCGCCGGAACTTGCACCGATCGCCAATCCCAACCTCATGGCGCTGACGGAAGGGGTTATCAATCAGGATATCGAAAATCTTCCCAATCGCAGCCGGGATGGCGATTTCTACCCATGGAAGCCGCATTTCGACTATACCCCCAAACCCATCCTTTCGGCCCGCTGGCGATGACAGCGGTCCGGTAGCTTTTACCCAGCGATCCGGCGGTGCCGGATCATCTCAGGCGAATCTCCATGCCGTCGGCTCTTTCCATCGTCATCAACAATCCGTCGATCCGCATCGGGGCGCTCGCCATCCTGTTTTTCGGGTTTTCGAATGCGGCGACCGCCCCCTATCAGGCGGTCATCGGCATTCGCGAAATCGGGCTGAGCAACAGCGTCTATTCGCTGTTGATGCTGTTTGCCGCCGTCATCAATGTCAGCGCCAGCGTGTTGATGGGCATCGTCGCCGACAGGCTGGGCGAATATCGCAAGCCAATCCTCTATATCGCGCTCTTTGGCGTCAGCGGTTATCTGCTGGTTTATCTGGCCGGTAACGCCACTGCCTTCGTGGCTGCAAAGCTGGTGCTTCTGCCGATTTTCGGGGCGATGAATTCGCTGATCTTCGCGCATGTGCGTGCGGATGCGCGCAACCTTTCGACAGGTGAAATGATCGCGGTGAACTCGATCATGCGGGCAACCATCTCGCTTTCCTGGGTGCTGGTGCCCGGTATTGTCGGTGTTTTTCTGGTGAATTCCGGCAATATGCTGATGGCTTTTCTGTTTTCGGGCATCTGCGCGCTTGTCTGTTTTCTGCTCGTCGCCTTCTGCCTGCCGCGGGCCGCCACACCGGCATCGGCAAATACCGAAGCGCGGTTCGGCCTGCGCGCCTCGCTTGCGGAAATCGGGTCACGGCGGGTGCTGCTCCGGATCATCGCCATCGCGCTCATCTGCTCGATGCTGCATCTCAACGATTCCGTGCGCTCGCTTATCATAACCGGACAGGCCAAGGGCACGGTGGCGGATATCGGTATTGTTGCGGGTATCGTCGCTGCGCTGGAAATCGTCTTCATTCTCCTCTGGGGCTGGATCGAGAAGAAGGTTCCGCAAACGCTGACACTTGCGGCGGGAGCGGGGCTTTATGCCATCTATCTCATCCTGCAGGGGCTTGCTTCCGCGCCGTGGCATATTTACGCGCAGACGGTCATCAGTGCGCTGGGCGCTGCCGCGATCATCAGCATTCCCATTACCTACCTGCAGGAATTGATCGCGGACCGGCCGGGGCTCGGAAGCTCGCTGATTGCCGTCAATATCTTTCTCGGTGCTGGTCTGGGTGCGCTGATTTTTGCCGTTGGAACCCTGGTCTCCAGCTATTCGGGAACCTCCATATTGGGAGCAATCGTGGGGCTCGGCGGCGTTTATATGCTTTACGCGCTTGATGGAAAGGGCCGCCGCAGGTAACGGCCACCCAAATGAAAGAGGTTACGATGATTCTCGAGATTTGTGTGGACGATGTCGCCGGTCTGGAAGCGGCGGTCAGCGGCGGGGCCGATCGCATCGAGCTCTGTGCGGCGCTGTCGGGCGGCGGTGTGACGCCATCGGCGGGTTTCATGCAACGCGCGGCGTCCTGTGGGCTGCCGGTGAGCGTCATGATCAGGCCGCGCGCCGGTGATTTCGTGTTCACACGCGACGAAGCGGATGTCATGAAACGCGACATCGATGCGGCGCGTGCTGCAGGCCTTTCCGGCGTGGTGCTCGGCGCCTCGCGTGACGATGGTTCGCTCGATATCGTTCTGCTCGAGGAATTGCGCCGTCACGCGGACGGGCTGGATTTGACGCTGCACCGGGCCTTTGATGTCGTGCCTGATATGGAAGAGGCCCTGGAAGCTGCCATCACGTTGGGGTTTCCAAGAATTCTCACTTCCGGCGGCGCGCGTTCGGCGCTTGAGGGGATGGAGGCTCTGGCGCACCTATCCGAGATGGCGACAGGCCGGATCGTCATCATGCCCGGTGCCGGCGTGCGTCCGCAGAGCGTTCAGACATTGCTGGATCGCTTTCCGATCACGGAAATCCACGCATCCTGTTCCGCCGTTCCATCCTTTGATCCGGAAAGCAGGGTGGCGAAGCTCGGTTTCACCGGCGCAGGGCGCAAGGTTACAGATGAGGCGGCGGTTCGCGAGTTGAAGACGATCCTCACCGCTCATCATAAAGGCGGCGCAGCGCTCTAGCCGTTCCGGCCGCGCCATCGAGGTCGAGCGTGATCGTGCCGGGTGCTGGCAAGGCCAGTGCTGCCTTGATGGCATCGGCCATCGGTTGCGCCGAAATATCCTTCTCCTCCAGCACATGCGCCAGCCCCAGCCGCGCCAGTCGTTCGGCACGGGCGCTCTGTTCGGTTTCGCCCCCGGCCGCGAAGGGGATCAGAAGCGAGCGGCATTTTGCCTGAAGAATATCGCAGACGGTATTATAACCGGCCTGTGAAACCGAAAGCCGTGCCCCGGCGAGCAAACTTGCGAAATCCTTGCGGAAACGGAAGACGGACACATTCTCGGCCGCCTGCGCCGAGATCGCATCGAAATCCGCCTGCGGCATGTTCGGACCGGTTACGAGGCACCAGTTCTTGATGCCACCAAGCAGAGGGGCGGCCTCGATAGCAGCCCGTATGAGTGTTGCCCCTACGGCGCCGCCGCCTGCGGAAACCACGATGTCGAATTTCTCCTCCGGTTCCGGCGGCGGAAGGGGGGCGACGAGCCCGGTATAGACGATGCGCTGGCTGATTTCACCGGCGAGGGGAAAGGTGTCTTCCAGCCGGGCGAAATCCGGATCGCCATGGACGAGCACCGCATCGAAATGTTTCTTCACCAGCGACACGGTCTCTTCGTCCCGTCCCGGTTTGGTTTTTTCCTGAAGAATATCGCGCAGCGACGCCATGACGAGCGGGCGCGGTTCGCTGTCCTCAATCTCGTCCAGCAGCGGCAGCAATTCAAAACGCACCTGCCTGCGACCGAAAGGGAAAGCCTCGATGATAACGATATCGGGTTTGGCGCCGTGATAGGCCCCGATCAGCATATCGGTTCTAAGCCTCTTGAAGTCGTCATCCACCGGTTTGCCGGAACTGTCGACCAGGCCGGCAAAGTTGCCGTCGCTAACGGCGATGGGCGGCAATTCGACATGGCAGATGCCCTCGCCCGGAAAGCCCGGGACCGGAGTGCCGCCCGTCACCAGAACCACATCAAAACCGTCCGCCTGAAGGGCTTTGGCAATGCGGCTGGCGCGGGCGATATGGCCGATACCGAGAAGGTGCTGGACGTAAAAGAAGACGCAGGGGCGTTTTTCCGTATCGGTCATGGCGTTTTTTCCCACTCGGTCTCGAACAGGGCCGTCAGTTCGGCAATGCTGGTGCGATGGTCGAAGGCGGTGCGCACACGGTTTTCGGCTGCACTGCCAAGACGCTGGCGCAATTGCGGATCGGTGATGGCCATGCGTAGCGCCTCTGCGAAGGCGGCCGGATTTTCCGGTTCCGTCAATAGGCCGTTTTCACCACTGACGAAGAACTCCGGAATGCCTGATATGTTGGTGGAGATGCAGGTCAAAGCCTGGCTCGCAGCCTCGACCAGCACATTGGGAAGGCCGTCGCGGTCGCCATCGCTGGTGATGCGGCAGGCAAGGGCGAAGAGGTCTGCTTCCCGGTAGTTTTCCAATACCTGTTTCTGGTCCATCGCCCCGGTCCAGACGATCCTGTCGGCAATGCAGAGTTCGTCGGCAAGTTTCTTCAGTGCGGCCAGTTCATCGCCGCCGCCGATATGGGTGAAACGCCAATGGATATTCTGGGGAAGCGAGGCGAGCGCGCGCAGCAGAATATCGATGCCCTTTTTCTTGACGGCTCGGCCGACGCTTAAAATCCTGACAGGATCATCGGCGTTCGATCCGTCCCTTACCGGACGCGGTGTCTCGAAATGCGGGAAGCGGGTGAGATCGAGGCCATGATAGCTCAGATGCACATTCTTCCTGGCTCCGGAAAGTGTCTGCAGATGCTGAAAGCCTCCGGCGGTGCAGGTCACGGCCCAGCGGGCGCTTTGCAGCTTGGCGGCAAGGTCGCGGTCGTTCGAGGTCCAGATGTCCTTCGCGTGCGCCGAGATCGTCCAGGGCGTGCCTGTCATGAGATGGGTATAGGCGGCGACCGAGGCGGGCGTGTGGATGAAGTGGACATGTAGCCATTCCGCATCCGCAGGCCATTCATGTGAGAGCACGGCAGCCTGCCCGAAACGGCGGAAGCGGTTGCGGCTGAGATCATGCGGCAGGTCGCTGAAAAACTGGCGAAGCGCTTTGGTGAAGCCCGGCTTTTTGCGGCAGGCCCATAGCGCCCTCAGAACGCGCAGCGGTTCCTCGTGCAGATACTCCGGCAAATAGGTAACGGGCGCGCGGATTTCATCGTGAACCGGATGGCGCTTCTTGTCCGTGGGTCGGCGCATCGACATGAGTTCAAGCTTCAGGCCGGCCTTTTCCAGCCCGAGAAGCTCCTGAGCGATGAATGTCTCGGACAGGCGCGGATAGCCCTTGAGGAGCACCACGATTTTTTTTGTATCGGTCACGTTGCGCGTGTCTCTTTTGAAGTGATGTTTGTTGGGGAACCGGTCACGCGGTCAGCGTGATCGGCGCCTTGTCGCCCTCGGGCGGCAGCCATTCAGCGATCCGGCGCGAAATGTTTTCCAGACCATCCAGCTTCAGTCCGCGCGCATTGACGGAAGGGGGCGCGCGGTTTGGCAGGGCTTTTAGAGCCGCGGCCATTTTTGCGGGGTTCTCCGCATCCTCCGGCAGAAGCATGTCGAAAAGGCCAAGTTCCGAGGCGCGGCTGGCGCGGATAAGCTGCTCTTCGCGCGGCACGGTGCGCGGCACGACGAGGGCGGGTTTGTCGAAGGACAATATCTCGCAGACGGTGTTGTAACCGCCCATGGAGACGACGGCCTGCGCGCCGGCGACGAGATCTTCCATGCGATTGTCAAACTCGATGATCTCGATATGCGGAATATCGGCGACGCTGTTCATGAAGCGCTGACGCTGATCCGCCGGCATATAGGGGCCGAGCACCACCAGCGCCTTATGCGTCAGTTCGCTGTCATGGCGATAGGCGTTGATGACGTCATCGATCAATTCGCTGCCATCGCCGCCGCCGCCGGTAGTGACGAGAAGATAGTCGCCTTCCGGCCGGTGCGATACGGTTTCTGCCTGCGTCTTGGACCTTTGCAGGAAACCGACAAAATCCATCTTATCGCGAACGGTGTGCGGAACATCGAGCCCCGTCAGCGGATCATGGAAATCCGGCGGGCCATAGATCCAGACATGGTCATAGAACTGGCCGATCTTGGTCATGACATTGTTACGCTTCCACTCGGCTTCGAGCAGCTGCGGCGCATCCATGACATCGCGCAGGCCGATGACGAGCTTGGTGCCCTGTCCCTTGAGATAAGCGAGCGTTTCCTCCACCTCGCCGCGCAGGCCCATGGGTTCCTTGTCGACGATGAAGATATCCGGCTGGAAGCTTTCTGCGGTGTGATAGATGATGGAGCGGCGCATCTTCAGCGTTTCCTGAAGATCGATATGTCTGTCCATCGAGGTATATTCGCCGTTGCGCAGCTTGATGACGCTCGGGATTTTCACGAAATCGACACGGGCGCGATAATCGAAGGCGCCGGCAATCGTCGCACCTGAAATGATGAGGACGTTGAGGCCGCGATAATCCTCCACCAGAGCATGCGCAATCGTGCGACACCGCCGCAGATGGCCGAGGCCGAAGGAATCATGGCTGTACATGAGAATGCGCGCGTCGTTCAAACGGGAGCTCATGGGCCAGACCTCTTTTTGCCTTTCACGATGAAGGCGGCGTCGGAAGGGCAGTGTATCAAGACGTATTCCATTTTATTTGAAGGGGTCCGCAGCATCACGTAGTCCGTCACCGAAGAAATTAAAGGCCAGAATGACGAGAACGACCGGGATCGTCGGTATGAGAAGCCACGGATATAGCGCAATGACGCTGACGCTGCGCGCCTCCGTGAGCAGAATTCCCCAACTTGTGATCGGTGGTCTGAGACCAAGCCCGAGAAAGCTCAGTGCGGTCTCGCCCAGGATCATGCCTGGAATCGTCAATGTGGCAGAGGCGATCAGGTGTGACATGAAGCCGGGAATAAGGTGTCTGCCGATGATGCGCGGCGTGCCCGCGCCCATCAATTGTGCAGACAAAACATAGTCTTCTTCGCGAAGCGCCAGCAGTTTTGAGCGCACGGCGCGCGCCAGCCCCGTCCAGTCCAGCATGCCGAGAATGATGGTGATGCCGAGATAGACGAGGATAGGGCTCCAGGTCACCGGCATGATGGCTGCAAGCGCCAGCCACAGCGGAATGCTGGGGATGGATTGCAGCACCTCGATGATGCGCTGGACGATCAGGTCGAAGGTGCCGCCGCGATAACCCGCCAGACCACCGATCACAATGCCGAGAACGAAGCTCATGGCGACGCCGAGAAGGCCGATGGTCAGCGAAATACGGGCGCCATAGATGATACGGGAGAGTACGTCACGGCCGAGACGATCCGTGCCGAGCAGGAACATTTCACCGCCTTCGGCCGGGCAAACGAGATGGGTTCTGCCCTCGAACAGGCCCCAGAAGTGATAGGTATCGCCCTTGCAGAAGAAACGCAGCGGCTGGATATCCGTCGGCACGTCCCGATAGACCCGTCTCAGATTGTCCATGTCGAGCGTCATTTCCCGGCCGTAAACGAAGGGGCCGACAAATTTTCCGTCATTGAACAGGTGAATGGCCTGCGGTGGCGCGTAGATGTGCTCGATATTGCGGGTATGGAGGTTATAGGGCGCGAGGAATTCGCTGATCAGGATCGAAAGGTAAAGCACCACCAGAAAAGCGCCGGACCAGACCGCGATCTTGTGCTGACGGAACTGCCACCACATGAGACGCAGCTGCGAGGCCTTGCTGAAGGCCGCCATTCCTGACGTGTTGGGTTCGATCAGCGACGGGTCGAAGGGCGCGGTCGAGACATAGTGGGGCAGCGCTTCGCCGGGGTTCGGAATGGATGAAGTCATTTGACGTTACCACCTCCGAAGCGGATTCGCGGGTCGAGTATGGCAAGGGCGATATCCGACACCAGAACGCCGATCACCGTCAGGAAAGCAAGGAACATCAGGAACGAACCGGCCAGATACATGTCCTGGCTCTGCAGCGCTCTGATGAGCATGGGGCCGGTGGTTTCGAGCGACAGGACGACTGCGGTGATTTCCGCGCCTGATATGATCGCAGGCAGGATCGAGCCGATATCCGAGATGAAGAAATTCAGCGCCATGCGCAGCGGATATTTGGTCAGCACCTTGAAGGGATGAAGCCCCTTGGCCCGGGCCGTCACCACATACTGCTTCTGCAATTCGTCGAGCAGATTGGCGCGCAGGCGGCGTATCATGCCGGCCGTACCCGCTGTTCCGATGATGAGGACGGGAATCCAGATATGTTCGAGGATCGATTTGAGCTTCGCCCAGCTCATCGCCTGGCTCAGATATTCCCGGTCCATCAGGTGGCCGATGGAGATGCCGAACCAGATATTGGCGAAATACATCAGGATCAACGCCAGCATGAAATTGGGAATGGCGATGCCGAGCAGGCCGAGGAAGGTGAGCCCGTAGTCACCCCAGCTGTATTTGTGCGTGGCGGAATAGATGCCGATTGGAAAAGCGAGGATCCAGGTGACGATGATGGTGACGAAGGACACCAGAACCGTCAGCCACAGGCGGTCTCCAACCACATCGCTGACCGGCAGCTGATATTCGAAGGAATAACCGAAATCACCGACGAGCATGCCGGTCGCCCAGCGGAAATAGCGGATCGGTGCCGGTTGATCGAAGCCATAGCGGACGCGCAACTCCTCGATTTCGGCAAGGTTCGCCGTTTCGCCCATGGCACGCAGCTCTGCGACGTAGCTTTCGAAATAATCGCCCGGCGGTAGTTCGATGATGGTGAAGACCAGCATCGAGATCAGGATCAGCGTGGGGATCATGACGAGGATGCGCTTTAAAATATACCGCAGCATATCAGGCGTCTCCGTCATACCAGAAGGCATCCGGCATGTAGACGCCGAGATAAGATGTGGGTTCGTAACCGAAGAGCGCTTTGTCCGGCACGTTTCGCATGCGTTTGACATGGACGACAGGTTGCAGCGCGCCGTTGACGATACCGATGGAAAACACCTGCTGCGTATAAATCCCGAGCATCTCCAGCCAGATGGCCTGACGTTCTTCCTCGGTGACGCTTCTGCGCCATTTTTTCAGGAGATCGAGCAGGTGCGCCGCTTCCGGCAGGTCAGGTTCCTTGCCCTCGCGGCCGCCGGAAAGATAATGGATGCCCCAGACTGGCCATTGCAGCTGGTCGTCACCGGTGGGCGCAAGGCCGGATGGCAGCATGTCCGGCGTCGGCACACCATTGTCCATGCCCATCCATACCGACATCAGCACCTCGCCGCCCATGGCGCGTTTGCGGAAGACATCGCGCTGGGTGGGGCGCACGGAAACAGCAATGCCGATATGCCGCCAGTGATCCGTCACCAGCTCCATCACGTCGGTTTCGAGCGTGCTTTCGCCTGTCGTCTCGACGATGATATAGGCCGGACGCCCATCCGGCAGGAGCCGGAGGCCAGCGCTGTCGCGCCTGTCGAGACCGGCTTCATCGAGCAGCCTGTTGGCGGTTGCGCGGTCGAAGGCGCTCCAGGCGTCCGCAAATTCCTGCCGGTAAAGCGGGCTTTCCGGCAGAACGGTATCGGCGCTCTCCTTCGCCAGCCCGTAAAAACAGACCATGTTGATTTCGTGCCGGTTGATCGCAAGGGACAAAGCACGGCGCACGCGTACGTCCTGAAAAGCGCTGCGCCAGACCGGATCGGCGCAATTCAGGTTGGGCAGAAGCGCGATGCGTGAACCCTGGGAGCGCTTGTAGAGGTTCACCTTCAGAGGAAAACGCTTTTCCGCATCCTTCAAAAAGGTGTAGTCGGCGAAATCGAGGCCAAAATATTGCAGATCGCTGTCGCCGGAGGCCGTCTTGGCCGAGATGATATCGGACGAGGTGACGTTCAGCAGGAACCGGTCGAGATAGGGCAGTTGCAGGCCGTTTTCATCGACGCGATGATAATAGGGGTTGCGTTCGAACACGAACTGTTCGGCTGGCGGCGCGGTTGTGTTGCGCCAGGCATCCAGTGTCGGCAAAGCAGGATTTTCCGGGCGCACCTGCCGCGACATCTTGATATGCAGCCCGCTCCAGTCATCCGCCTTGTTTTTCTTGATGAGTTTGGCGAGATTTTCCGCAGTCTGATATTTGACGTGGAACTGCTTCATGTAGGCGGCGGGAAGGAACAGCCGCGCCGGTGAGGCGGCTGCGAGCTTCGCCAGAAAATCCGGGTTGGGGCCGTCCCAGCTGTAACGTACCGTCAGCAGGTCAATGACCTCGATCAGGGGTGGTTTGTTGTTGACCAGAAGTTCGATCGGAGGACCGCCCTTGTGGATTTCCTTGTTGAGGGCGACATCCTCCCAGAAATAGCGGAAATCCTCAGAGGTGAAGTCGCTGCCATCGGACCATTTGTGGCCCTCGCGCAGCTTGAAGGTGAAGATGCGTTCGTCCTGAACGTCGTAGCTTTCCAGAATATCCGGATGAAGCTCGAATTTTTCGTCATAACCGACGAGGCGGGCATAGCTGCTGATCGGCATCAGCCTGATATCACGCTGGCCGCCAATGAGCATGCGCACCGAGCCGCCATGTTTTCCTGGCTCACGGCCAAGCGCTTTCATGTCGATGACACGCGGGTTTTTCGGCAGCCGTTCGGCTACGTCGGGCAATTCGCCCTTTTCCCGTTTTTCCTTGAAATAGGCGGGGTCGGTATAGGCGGCTCGCGCATAGGCCGGCAGGAAAACGGAGGCCAACAGGGCAAGGGTGGTGCGGCGCGTGATCAAGGGCGAAGCTCCCGGATGTCGGCATTGCCGTTTGCGAGAACGAAATGGCCGTCGCCCAGATCGGCGGAGATCATGTCGCCATCACCCTCATCGCGGAACTGCTTGCCCCAGTCGAATTTGCCCGTCGCGCTGATCTTGCCGATGGTGCGGAAATCAAGCGGGCGGTCGAGATCGGGGAAAGGCACGGCTGCCAGCAGCGATTTGGTATAGGGGTGAACCGGAGAGCGCATCATGATTTCCCGCGGCGCCAGCTCGACGATGCGGCCCTCGCACATCACGGCCACGCGGTCGGCCATGTAATCCACCACCGCCAGATTGTGCGAGATGAAGAGATAGGTAAGCCCGAGGTCTTTTTGCAAATCCTTGAGCAGATTGAGGATTTGCGCCTGCACGGAGACATCGAGGGCGGAAACGGGTTCATCGCAGATCAGCAGTTCGGGTCCGAGCGCCAGGGCTCTGGCGATACCGATACGCTGCCTTTGGCCGCCCGAAAAACTGTGCGGATAACGATTAAGCGCGCTTTCTCCAAGCCCGATAGCCCTGACGAGATTGCGGACTTTCTCCGCGCGGTACTTCGCATCGCCCCGTCCGTGGATTTCGAGCGGCTCGCTCAGAATATTGCCCACCGTCATACGTGGAGACAGCGACGATATCGGGTCCTGGAAGACCATCTGTATCTTCGACCGCAGCTCCTTGAGGTCGCCGTCCTTCGCATTGAGGACATCGATATCGCCCTGCGGGCGATGAAAGGTCACCGAGCCTTCATCCGGGCGCACGGCGCGCATGAGGATTTTGCTGACGGTGGTTTTGCCGCTGCCGCTTTCGCCGACCAGGCCGAGGCATTCTCCGCGGCGGATTTCAAAACTGACGCTGTTGACCGCTTTTGTGGCGTTGGCGTCACCCTTGCGGAACCAGCTGGATTTGCGGGTTGTGAAGGTCTTGCTGATATTGTCCACGGTCAGAAGCGGGCCGGGAGTTTTATTGACCGCGGCGGTCTTTTTGCCGACAAGGCTTTCGTGGTCAATGTTGATTTCACGCAGCGCCTTCAGCCTTTCGCCGGGCTTCATGTCGAAATGCGGCACGGCGGCCATCAGGCCCTTGAGATAGGGATGGCTTGGCGACTTGAAAATGTCATCGACCGTGCCCGCCTCCATGATCTCGCCCTGATAGATCACGGCGACCTCGTCGGCGATATTGGCCACTACACCGAGATCGTGGGTGATGAGCAGCATGCTCATGTTCAGCCGGCTCTGGAGATCGCGCAGGAGCTTCAGGATCTGCGCCTGTATCGTCACATCAAGCGCCGTCGTCGGCTCGTCGGCGATCAGGAGCGCGGGGCGACAGATCAGCGCCATGGCGATCATGGCACGCTGGCGCATGCCGCCCGACAATTCGAAGGGATACATGTTCACGACCTTCTTGGGTTTGGAAAACCCAACGAGATCGAGCGTTTCATACATTTTTTCCGCACGTTCGGCCGGCGACAGGATGCTGTGGATTCTGAGCGCCTCATCGATCTGGTTGCCGATCGTATGCAGCGGCGAGAAGGACGTCATAGGCTCCTGAAAAATCAGGCCGATGCGGTTTCCGCGTATTGAACGGATTTCCCGCCCGTCCTTAGGCAATTGCAGCATATCGATAGGGCCGGCTGCGGCATTTTCCGGATCGGTGAACAACACGCGGCCGTTCACGCGCGCCGTCTTGGGATGAATGCCCATGATGGTCTGGCCGATGACGGACTTTCCCGAGCCGGACTCGCCAACGAGAGCAGTGACTTTTCCCGGAAGAATGCGAAGGCTGGTACCCCTGACGGCATCGATGGTGCCGCCCATCAGAGAAAACGAAACCCGCAGATTTTCAATACGGAGCAAATCTGCGCCTGCGCTCATGCCAAAGGGTTCCTTGCCGTCTCTTTATTGTTACGTTGTGACAATTGCTCAGGAGGGCTTAAATCCACGTTATCGCAGGGTTTGTTGTCTGTCTATGCCTCTGAAACATCGAATTGTTTAGCAAATTCAAAGCCGGCTTCCGAAATAGGGCGGCTTGCCTGACAGCTCCTGTTTCGTGATATGTTAACGGGTGCTTTTGAATGAGGATCCATGTCCGACAAGAAATATTATGACGCTGAGCTCGATAAAGCCCGGCAGTTGCAAAATGACGGCCGATATGTGGAAGCCGACGCGCTTCTCTTATCGCTGGTTGCAGCAAAAGACGGACATCTGATGGGCGAACGGACGGTGCTCGGTCTGCCGCGCAGACTGCATGCCGCGCGGCTGCGTCTCGCCAAGGCCGAGGGCGATATGGTCGCCAGGATCGGCTATCAATATACGCTGGTTCCGCCGCCACAGGTGCTGCAGAAATATGCGCGGTTTTCCACGGAAGAACGTCGCATCATCAGTCTCAAAAGCCGTGAAGACGTGCCAAGGCTTATCCACCAGATATGGATCGGGGAAAAAGCCCCGCCGGTATCGGTTGAGGCATGGGCCGCCCACGCTTCGAACCATCGTTACGACTATCGCCTCTGGCGGGAGGCTGATCTTGAGCGGGAAGGCGTGTTTTCGAACGGCATCTTCAAAACCATGCTGGACAAAGGCGATTATCCGGGCGCGGTGGATGTGGCCCGTTATATCCTGCTGGAGCGATTTGGCGGCATCTATCTCGATTGTGACTGGTATCCGGCGCGGGACGATGTGAGCTTCGATACATTCCTGCCCTTGGCGGGGCTGGCAGTGGTTGACGAAAAAACGCCGCGTGACACGGGGCAGGGCAGCATGCTGCTTGCCAATTCCTTCATCGCTGCGCCTGCCGGACATCCGGTCTTTGGCAAGATGCTGGAGGCCTTTCCCGGGATCATCGAAGACATGCCGCGCGCGCCTGCCTGGTGGTCGACCGGTCCTTTGATATTCACCGTTATCGCCCGGGCCGGAAGCATCAGCCTCGCGCCGGCGTCGTTCGTCGCCGCGTCTCTTCCCGACCGCGCAGCTTTCGATGAGGTGGAAGCGGTCAGGCGGAAACTTTCCACTGAGGCGGGCGGGTTGCTGATCGCCTGGAAATCATGGTGAGATTTCGTCGACAAGGTCCTTGGAAGAACGCCAGCGGGCGGCGGGATGTTCGGCGGTCACTTCGAAAAGCCGTCTCAGGAAGCGCCAGACATTGTCGTCATGCACGAGATGATGGGTAAGGACGCCTGTGACGCCGCCATTTTCGGCGGCCCTCAGGATGCGGGCGGCGGTCTCGGAAAACAGGATGCCGTCGTCACGGCCACCGCGGCTGCCGTGCCAGTCGATCACGTCGACATGGGTGTTCAGGCAGGGCGGCAGGGTGCTTTTCTCCGGGCCGAAAACGGACAAGGCGCGATATCCGAGGCCGGCCAACTCCTTCACGATACCGGCATCTATGCGGTTCCATGGCGGCACGAGCATAGGTACCAAGCGCCCACCATGCAGGTCGTGGAGTTTATCCAGCCCGGATTGCAACTCATCGAGAACGATGGCCGGATCGCGATGTGATCCGAGCTCCTGCTTCTTTTCTTTCTCCCCGGCATAATTCGCATGGGACCAGCCATGGACGGCGACCTGGGCGATATCAGACGTATCCAGATGCTGTGCGAGCCTGTCTGTCGTCATCTCGGGAATGACCGCGAGCGTGACCGGAGCGGAAAAGCCGGCGCAAAGATCGAGCAGCGTGTCGAGGGCCAGTGTCGGCTCCACCGCATCGTCGTCCCTGAGCCAGAGATCGGCCTTTATGCCGCGCCGCTCACATTCGTCCAGTGCCGCAACGAGTGTTTCCAGACTCATGATCTTCGCGCCTTTGCTTGCAGCAGGATATGGTTCCGCTCTTTTGCGGCGTTTTCCAAAGACCGTTCGTTCCTGACGAATTGCCGGGCCGCCCTTGCCAGTTCTTCACGCCTGTTGTCATCACCGATCAGGGTTTTAATCGCGTCGGCATAGGCGGCTGTATCATTCTCCGGTGTCAGTAATCCTGTGGTGCCGGATTTTACCACTTCGGGAACGCCCGCCACCTTTTCGGCCACGACGGGTAGGCCGGCGGCCTGCGCTTCGAGATAGGCAAGCCCATAGGCCTCGCCATGGCCCGGCCAGACGTAGAGCGACGCTTTCGAAAGAAGCATGGCGATCTCGGACGCGGTTTTTTCCCCGTGCCAGACAAGGCGCTGATCCGGAAAAGCGCTGAACATGGCTTGTACGGCCGCGCGTTCCGGCCCATCGCCGACGATATCCAGCGTCCAGTTGATATCCTGCGGCAAAAGGGCGAGCGCTTCGGCAAGGGCGCGATAGCTGTCGAGCTTGTCACCCGCCCGCATCATGGCGACGGCAATCAGCTTTGCCGGGGTCGGATTGGGCGTGTTTTTGAGAAAGGCCTCGGCATCGATAAAGGGCGGCAACATGGCCCATCGAAGGGCGGGCGAGGCCCGCACAAGCCCCTCGCGATCCCGCGCAGTGAGGCAGATATTGATCGATGTGGCATTCAATGCGGCCAGCAACCGGTCTTGAACCACCTGCCAGCCCATCCCGTTGCGCTTGGGCGAATAGGATGCCTCGGCGGTGACGTAGGGAATATCGAAGCGTCTGGCCAATTCCGGCCCAAGCAAATCGAGGGCCTTGTAATAGGGGTGATAACAAAACCAGAGGTCCGGTGCGCCCTCCAGCTGCCAGCGCTGCGTGATGGTCTCGATTTCGCGCTCAGCCGTTTCGGCAAGCGAAGTCCGCGCGGGTTCATCCGGCTGTTTCAGGAAGCTGCGCAGTTCGGAGGCGACTGAAACCTCATGGCCCCCCATCGTCATCGCTCTCATCAGCAAACGGGCCATCAGCCGGTCGCCGGAGGGAACGGGATGGTTGGGTGATTTGAGCGGCGCATAAAAGGCGATCTTCATGGCGATGGTTGTGCGTTGCCGGCGGCTTGGGCGTCAACCGGAATTTGAAAGGCCCGAGCCTTGACAGGTCAGTCATTCTTGCCCAACTGAAAGGCATCTTTTGCACATGCGCGGAGCGTGACACGCTTTGACTTCCCCAGATATTTCCCAGAACCTGCTTTCCAGCATTGAAAACAGAAGCGCCAAAGCGGGGGTGATCGGCCTCGGCTATGTCGGTCTGCCGCTTGCCATGACGATCGCCAAGGGCGGTTTCGAGGTTGTCGGTTTCGATATCGATCCCGGCAAAATTACCGCGATCGAGGCCGGACACAGCTATATCGAGGCCGTTTCGGACGAGGTGCTGGCAAGTGTGAGGCAGGATGACGGCTTTGTCGCCACCTCGGATTTCTCCAGGCTGGCCGAATGTGATGTCATCGCCATCTGCGTGCCCACGCCCCTGACCAAATATCGCGAGCCGGATCTCTCCTATGTCGAAAAGACCTGCCGGGATATTGCCGCGCATCTGCGCAAGGGGCAGCTCGTGGTTCTGGAATCGACCACCTATCCCGGCACCACCGACGGGGTGGTGAAGACCATTCTGGAAAGCACCGGGTTTGTCTCCGGCGTCGATTTCTTCCTTGGCTTTTCGCCCGAGCGGGAAGATCCCGGCAATCGCGATTTCGAGACCTCGACCATTCCGAAGGTTGTCGCTGGCGATGGTGAGGCCGCTGGAAAGCTGATGGAGGCTTTTTACGGTTCGGTGGTCAAAAAAATCGTTCCGGTTTCGACCAATGCCACGGCGGAAGCGGTGAAAATCACCGAAAACGTCTTCCGTGCCGTCAATATCGCCCTCGTCAATGAACTCAAGGTCGTCTACGAGGCGATGGGTATCGACATATGGGAAGTGATCGATGCGGCGAAAACCAAGCCGTTTGGTTTCATGCCCTTTTATCCCGGTCCGGGTCTTGGCGGCCACTGCATACCGATCGACCCGTTCTATCTCACCTGGAAATCGCGGGAATATGAATTGCCAACGCGGTTCATCGAACTTGCCGGGGAGATCAATACCGGTATGCCGCGTCACGTCATCGGACGGGTTGCGGAGGCGCTCGATATTCATTCCGGCAAGGCGCTCAGCCGCTCAAAGGTGCTGGTTGTCGGTCTCGCCTACAAAAAGAACGTGCCTGACATTCGCGAAAGCCCCTCACTGAAGCTCATCGAGCTTATTCAGGAGCGCGGCGGCGAAGCGGCCTATTTCGATCCCTACGTGGCTGAAATCCCGAAAACACGGGAATATAGCCACCTCATGGGCATGAAATCCGTGCCGTGGGACAGGCAGGCGATCGGCGCCTTCGACGCCGTTCTCGTTGCGACTGACCATGACAATGTGGATTATGCCGCTCTAAGCGAATGGGCGCCGCTTATCATCGACACACGCAATGTTTTCGCGCGTCGGGATATAGCCGCAAAACACATCATCAAGGCCTGATAAAATGAGCAGACTCGATAGTTTCATTCGCCGGTTGACCGCGCAGCGGGATATCCTCAACCATGTCGCGGCCAATCTCGATCTGCCGGGTGAAGGGGCGCTTATGGAAATCGGCCTTGGAAACGGGCGCACCTTCAATCACCTGCGAGAGCTGTTCCCCAACCGCCGCATCATCGCTTTCGACAGGGCCATGGGTGCACATGCCTCCTCGGTTCCGGCGCAGGAGGATCTGGTGATCGGTGAAATATCGCAAACCGCTCCGGCTTTCATCGGCACGGAAGCGGCTTTCGTGCATGCCGATATCGGCACGGGCTATCCGGAAAAGGATGCGGTTACCCTTACATGGTTGCCCGATCTTGCTGCGGGCATGCTGGCAAAAGGCGGCCTCGCGGTCAGCGGGCTGCCTCTGGATCATCCCATGCTGAAGCCGCTGCCGGTGCCGGCAAGTGTGCCGACGGACCGTTATTTTCTCTATCGCAAGATTTGAGATCGGACGCCCCGACAGGTTTGTCGGGGCTACTTCATAAATAGCGCTCGCTCTCTTCCTTCGAGAGCAGGAAGACCCTCATCTGCGAGTTTCGGCCGCGAATGGCGATTTCTTCGCTCCTGAGATCGGCAATCTCCTGTCCCGCCTGAATGATGGCCGGTTCGGAAACGACGATGGCGGCGCCGAACTCCTTGGCCTTGGATTCGAGCCTGCTTGCCACGTTGACGGTATCGCCTATGGCCGTCAGGGTTTTTGCCGCGCCATATCCCATCACACCGACGATGCTCGGGCCGGAGTGAATGCCGACCACCACTTCCAGGCGGACGGCGAATTGTTTCTCCAACCCCTCGTTCAGGATGGCGATATCCCGCAATATGGTTGCGGCTGCCTTCATGGCGTTGCGACAGGCACGGTCCGCATCCTCGCCAAGTCCAAAAAGGGCCATGGCGCCATCGCCAATGAATTTGTCGAGATGACCTCCGGCGTGTTCGACGGCTTGGCCGACGATGGTGAAATAGCGGTTGAGAAGGAAGACGACATCATAGGGCAGCTTCGCTTCGGACAGCGTGGTGAAGTTACGCAGATCGCAGAAGAGGATGGCGATTTCTTCTTCACGGCCGGGTCGGGCCGGCTGTGCATCCGCGGGCAGATCGCTCTGCTGGGGCGGTGAAACGAGAAGCGCGATGTTGAGATCGCTCGTAGGGCGCAGCTGACAACCGAGCCGCACATCCGAATCGGCATGGATGCGCCTCAAGGTGGTCTGCTCTATCTCCCCGGGTGCCGGAAGCGGGCCCTTGCTGTTCAGAACCTTGACGCGACAGGTTGAGCAGCGTCCCTTGCCGCCACAGACGGAGTAGTGCGGGATGCCCGCGAGCCTGCTGGCTTCGAGAATGCTGAAGCCGGCCGGGATGCGTGCTTGTGCGCCCTGTTCATAGTGGATTTCGATGGCGGTCAACCGTTGCCGGAAGCTGCGCACGCCGCGCAATACGAAGACCAGCATGACCGCGCCGGCAAAAAGCGCTTCGGTCGTGCTGGTAATGAACCGGATTCGCGTTTCCATCTCCCTTTGCAGCGGGAGCTCGTCTCTCTGGATGGCGTAATCCGAGAGCCCGGGAGGAAGCGCGTATTTCCGATCGACTTCCTCCAGCCAGCGGCCCGCATCGCTGAAACCCAGCAAGGCCAGAAGCGGCAGCATCACTGCCACCGTCATGAAGAGCCCGGCGATTTTCGGATACCAGTCGCGATAACGCAGCCAGAAATAAAGGCCGATGCATCCGTGGATCCAGATCACGATCAATGCAAGGCTCTGCCATGCGCCGCTGACAGGATTATTGATCCACAGGCGGCGGATAACCGAATAATAACCGACGTCGATGCCATAGAGCATGTGCGATACGCGGATATTCACGGCATGGCCGATGATCAGAAACGGGATCGACAGGCCGAAAATGACCTGAAGCGCTTCGCGAAGCGGCATGCGCAGCGTTCTGCGCTGATAAAGCGAGCGCAGAACAAGGCAGACATGCACGACAACCGACCCATAAAAAAGCAGGCTGCTGACGGGATTGAGCCAGATCAGGCTGAACCATTTTCGCGCCCGTTCGGCGGTATCGATGGAGATGAGCGCGAGGGAGTGATTGAAAAGATGGGAAAATACGAAAGCAAATATGATGAGACCGGATAAAATCCGGGCGCGTCTCAAATTGGTCTCCGAAAAGAAACGGATCATGCAAATCCCATCATGTGGTCATCGACGCAGAATCATCATGTAGTATGTGGTGGCACCCCTTAGTGCAGGGTGTCTCGTGGCAATATCGTGGAGCAATTGATCGCAAACAGTCAATTGTGCGTGTTCGAATGCCCGCGTGCAAAAGATGTTGAATCAGGACTTCGAAAAAACGGTCGGCAAGATCAAATCTTCGCCGGAGCCAAGTTGCGATCAGAGTTCGATGATCTGGCCGTCCATGGCCGCGAACGCGCCGCTGAACAGAGCTTTTGCCTGTTTTTCGATGCTGTCCAGTTCCTCGTCGCTGCGGCTGGGGGCGTGGTGGATGAAACCAACATTTTTTGCGCCAGCGAGTTTGGCGAGGCGGATCGCCTGTTGCCAGGACGAATGGCCATAACCGCGATAAAGGCCCATTTCCTCATCGGTGAACATGGCGTCATAGAGGAAAAGATCGACATCCCTGATCAGGTCGAGCACGGTTTCGTCGATGCTGCCCGGCTCATGTTCGGTGTCGGTGATGATGGCAAGGGATTTTCCTTCCCAGTCCAGCCGGTATCCGATGGCGTTGCCGGGATGGTTGAGCATTCCGGTTCTGATCGAAAGGCCGGGATGCACGTCAAGCGCATCGCCGGGCAGGAAGTCCCGTGTTGCGATCTTGGCACAACAGATCTCCAGCGGCACGGGGAACCAGGGCGGGCTCATGAAATCCCTGAGCATTTCCCGGGTCGTCATGGTGCCGGCAAGGTGGCCGGACCAGATGGCGACATCATTGGAGCTGTTATAAAAGGGCTTGAAATAGGGGAAGCCGACAATGTGGTCGTAATGGCAATGCGAGAAGAACAGGTTGACGTCGGTAATGCCTTCCGCCCGCAAGGCAAGGCCAGCGGGATGCAAGCCCGAACCCGCATCGAACAAAAGAACGTGATCGCCGCATCTTACCTCGATGCAGATGGTATTCCCGCCGTATTTTCGGAAGTTTTCACCTGAAACAGGAAGCGTTCCCCGCGCACCCCAGATCTTTACCCGAAAATTTCTATTACTTTCCCGACTTGCTGTGTCGGAATCGAACGCCATGACACACCCCAATAACAACGGAATCTTGCACGCTTTCCTCCCATGAAGCCCGTTGTCTCTATAGATTCTTATATCCGCTCGTTTCTGGCGGAAGCCTTTACCCCTTATTCAGTCAGCATTTCATTTATATTGCAATAGTACGACATTTATTTTTCCAATATCGCCATTCACGGTAGCAAGGAATTGCCGTTTATGTCCTGACGCTCGTTCGCGCTTTGCTCAGTTCCGCCGTCGTCTGGGTAAGGCGTTCGGCGAGAACACGCATGACCTTGATGGTGATGTCAGGGAAATCGGACATGAGCTTGAAGAACTGTTCCTTGCCGATGCGCAGGGCTTCCACATTGGTGGAGGCGCGAACGGTCGCTGTTCTGACGCTATCGCAAAGGATTGCGATTTCGCCGACAATGGCATTACCGGTCATTTCGGCCACTTTCAGCGTGCCCGAAGGGGAATCGACGAGAACATCGACTTTTCCGGTCAAGAGAACATAGGCCGCATCGCCGACGTCTCCCTGATGAAACAGTACGTCGCCAGCATGATAGGATACTCGGTCGGACGCGAATGCGAGTAGTTTGAGTTTTGACGGTTCCATTTCCGAAAAAAACGGGACCCTTTTCAGCATTTGAATTTCGTCTTTAAACAGCATTGACTTACCCTGTTCTTGTTCCACCTCGGTCACCTTCTTGGACTTATGTTGCGACCATGTCCTTGAATGTACCGTTTTCCTCGGCGAGAGTCTCGTAACTTCCGTCGGCGGTGATCAGACCCTGATGAACAACGATCACTCGCTTGAACATGCGAGAGAGCGTCGCATTCGACAGAACCCATATGATCGACGGGTTATTGTTGTTCTGTTTCAGGAGTGTGATGACCCGTTCAACAATTTCCTCCTGCTGTCGGGGATCGAGGCCGGGGAGAGGGCGGTTGAAGACGTAATAATCGGATTTGCGGATCAGCGCCCGTGCCAGATTGAGCTTCTGGCGCTGGAGCGGGCCAAGCCGTTTGCCGCCGGCGCCGAGGTTGAAGTCCAGACCCACCGCCAGCACGCGCTCATAGACACCCTGCTTGCGCATGACATCGGCCACGATGCGGGTGATGCGCCGCGAGGCGTCGGTGTAACGATGGCCGACCTTGCCGAAGAGGATGTTGTCCAGAAGGCTGGTAGCGCTCATGTATTTGGTCGGATCGTAGATTTCGATCACGTTTTTCAGGCTGTCGGGCAGGTTCTCATGGAACATGTGCCGGACTTCGACGATCCGGTTCATGATCTCCGGCGACAGCAGGCCGAAACGCTGGCGAGGCTCGATGTAGAAGAAGCTGAGCCGCAGCATTGCGCGCTTTTCGTTTTCATTGGCCTCGTCGAAACTCTTTCCCTGAAGCCGCTGCAGCATCTGCTGATAGACTGGAATGTCATCGGGGGTCATGAAGGTAAGCTGCTGGAAGAAGGGGTGATCTCCCGGCAGGTCGGCGAAGATTTCCACGATGTTTTCGGCAATCGTGTAACCCATTTCGAACAGGGTTTTGACGAGACCGGTTTCGCGCATCAGGGCGCGGAAATAGTCGCTTTCGATGACGATTCTGATCGTCTGGGACGAATCCCGCATGGTGCCGAACAGAAGGTTTTCACCGACCGTCGCCTCGCTGTTGTAGCTCTCCAGTTCAAAGGGTGCGATGAGGCCGCTCAGATTTTCCTTCTCCAGTTCGGCCCGCAGGACATGCCGCAACTCCACGATGCGGGCGGCAAGATGCAGGTCGGTCAAAGGATCGATCGACGAACGCAGCGCAAATTCCAGAATATCCTGTGAGAGCTCCACGCTGTCGAGGACGGCCAGAATGGCCTGGATAAGATTTTCCGGTTTGCCGTCGCCGGCCGGGCTTGAAGCGTAATCGATCCATTCGCTGTTGATATCGATCAGTGGATTTCCCGCCATTTTGGCTTCGCGGATTTCCCACTTGCGGTGTTCCAGCGCCGCGCCCTCATAGTCCCTGTCGGCAAGCGGGGCGTGTTTGAGGCCGTAAAGCAGATTGTCCTTCAGGCTGGCGTGGAAGAAGTAACTGTCCGAGGAGACATAGGAAATGCGCCGCCCGGTGAGCGATTCCGGCAGTTCCAATATGTCGACGTCGTTGATGCTGCTCTTGCCAGAGGTTGGCCAGAGCGTGCGGCCGATCGCATCCGCCAGCGCCTCGGCGCCCGAGCCGCCGACGATGGCGATCACCTCACCCGGCTCGACCTTCAGCGATGCCTGCTCCAGAAGCCGGCTGCCGCTATCATCCTCGAGCGTCAGATTGGCGACGACGATCGGGGCGCTGATTGCAGCAACGGTGCCGGGAGACAGTTTCTGCACCTTCTCTTCGATCATGTTCGGGGCATCGAACTGCTCGAAGACCTGCTCGTATTTCACCTGCACGTCCTGGCGTGCCTGATCCCAGTCGATCAGTTCTTTCAGCGGTCCCGGCAGTTCCTTATAGGCATTGATGACGGCGACCAGCTGCCCGACATCGAGACTGCCCTTCAGTGTGAGATAACCGCCGAGCGCATAAAAGAAGAAGGGTGTCAGCTGCGCGAGGAAGTTATTGATGAATTTGACCAGAAACTTCCACTGGTAGAGATCGTAGCGGATCTTGAAGATGTCGCCGAGGCGATGCGAGGCATCCGCGCGCTCGTAGTTGGAGGTGTCATAGGCGTGGATGGTGCCGATACCGTCGACCATTTCGCCGATGCGTCCGGCAAGCTGGCGGGCGCTCAGCTGCCGCTGGCGGCCGAGCTCGATGAGGCGGCGGCGCATTTTGGGAATGATGCCCACCTGGATTGCCGCCATGAAAGCTGCGATCAGGCCCAGCCAGAAATTCTGAACGAGAATGAAGAAGAGCGCGGAGAGCGCCTGGCCGCCGAGAAGGGCCGGCTGCACGAAGGCGTCGCCGGTAAAGCCGCCGAGCGGCTCAACCTCGTCCTTCACCATGCTGGAGATTTCAGCGCCCTTGACCCGTTTGAAATGGGAGGGTGGGAACCGCAGAATCTTGTCTATGAGCTCGAAGCGGATACGCCGCAGAAGTCGTTCGCCGAGGCGACCCTTGAAGGTATTGATATAATATTTGAAAAGACCGTTGATGACGACAAGCGCAAGGAACGTCAGGCTGAGCGCCATCAGCATCGACATGCGGTTGAGCTCAAGCCCGGGGAATAAT
This sequence comes from Agrobacterium tumefaciens str. B6, assembly GCF_001541315.1. GTDB lineage: Bacteria > Pseudomonadota > Alphaproteobacteria > Rhizobiales > Rhizobiaceae > Agrobacterium > Agrobacterium radiobacter. The sequence continues at coordinate 345,718 of NZ_LMVK01000045.1, forward strand.
GTCACGGTGCCCCAATAGGGAATATCGACCGTGAGATGCATGAAAAGCTGCGTCGCATTCGCCCCTTCGAAACCATCCCCCTGAATTGGGCCGTTGACGATCTGCTTGGGCAGATCGAAGGCGAGGAAATAGGGGATCATCGAGAGGGCCACGATCAGCAGAATGAAAAGCTGCTGCCGCCTCGTGTGCGACCAGATATAACGCGTAAGGCTTTGTTCCATATAAAACTTCTATGACCTGGCGGGCGAGGCCCGGCGTGTTGGTTTGCGCGGTGTCTAGACGATCCGGTGGCCGGGTGGCGCAACCTCCTCCTGCAAATAGGTGTGGGACTCGCTATTTATCAGTATATTCAAGCGGTTTCGAGCAAAATAGCGGCCCTGCCGAGACTTCTCCGTCACCCCCGCTTTTGTTTTGCAACGTGTGGGCGACAAGGGATATAAATGCGACTATATTTTTAGACTTCTCTAATATTGTTGTTTTTATTGTAGATCAGGCGTTAAGACGCTTCGATGCAATGATCCCGCGAGGGTTGAGCCAGACACTGGCGCAATGATGGCAAGGTCGATGGCGATAGATATTTCAGAGCGTACAGGCAGCGATCCGTCCCTTGATGCATTGTCGCTTTCCGGCATTGCCTCGAATGGGGCTGTTGCGCATCCGGTCTCTTTTGACGGGCTCACCGGGATTTTCCATCCGGCGCACAAGCAAGTCAGACAAGGCCATGCCGTTCTTTTTGTCAGCCCATGGGGCATGGAGGAGCTCTGCAGCCGCAAGTTTCAACGGGTACTGGCCGAGCGGCTCGCCGCTTGCGGTGTCGCTAGCCTTCGATTTGACTATCTCGGCGCGGGCGACGCGCTTGACCCTGATGATGCGGGCCGCGCGGCGGACTGGGTTTCGGATGTGCGCGTAGCGCTCAACTGTCTGAAGCGTCTTTCCGGCTGCACTGAGGTGGTTGTCGTCGCTCAGGGCCTCGGTTGTCTGATAGCGGCACAGGCGTTTGCCGATGTGGCCGAAGCGGGTTCCATGGCGTTTCTGGCGCCTGTCGTTTCCGGCCGCGCCTATCTGCGTGAGTTGGCGATGTGGTCGTCGATGATCGACGATGGTTTAGGCCTTCGGCCCGCGCAGAGGATGATGGAAGCGGGATCGATTGCCGGCATGACCATGCCTGCGGGTGTTGCGGATGCGATCAGGAAGACCAATCTTTCCAATCTCGCGGCTGCTCCGGCGCGCACCATTCTGGCTCTCTCCCGACCGGGCCGCGTGACCGATGCCGATTTCGCCAAACATCTTGCCACGACCGGCGCTAAGGTGGAGGAGGCGGAGTTTTCAGGTTACGACGATCTCGTCTCCAGCCCGACGCTCTCGAAAATATCCGACGATGTGGTCAATCGGCTGGTCGACTGGGTTCTCTCTCAGACCCACGCCGAGAGTGCGGCGATGCTTCTGGAGGATTTCACCCTCAATGCCCCGCAGCGCGGTCACGGTTTCGTCGAGCAGCCGGTGCAGTTTGGAGATGGCGGACGGCTTTTCGGCGTTTTTTGCGGGCCAGATGATGGGGATGTGGTTTCTTCGGTTCTTCTACTTGGCGCTGCCTATGACCGGCATGCGGGCTGGGGCAGGCTTTCCGTTCAGATGGCCCGAGCATTGGCGCGTGAGGGTGTGGCATCGCTTCGCTTCGACGCGGCCAATATTGCCGACAGCCCTCCGGTCAAGAATGTGCCTGAGCAGGTTCTCTACGATGTCGCGCAGAATGACGACGTGGCTGCCGCACTCGATTTTCTCGGCAAGCGCGGCAAGGGGCCTTTCATTGCGGCGGGCCGGTGCAGCGGCGCTTATCTCGCCTTCAACGGCGCAATCGCCGATGAGCGGATCGGTGCGGTTGTCGCGGTCAATCCGGTGGTCTTCCATTGGCGCAAAGGCCGCTCGGTGGATGAGGCCTTGCATAAACGGCCGCGTTCCTTCGGGGAATACAGCCAGCGCTTTCGCCAGGGCGCGACATTCAAGCGTCTCATCAGCGGCGATGTCGATGTGGCAAGTGCCGGACTGAATATCGTCAAGGCGACGATCAAGAGGCTTTCGACAAAAACGGCGAGGCTGTTCCGCAGGGGGAGCGAGGAAGGGCGTGCCGTTTATGGCGCGTTCGACAAATTGAAGGCGAATGATACCGCCGTTCATCTGCTCTACAGCGACAACGATGATGGTCTGGAGCACTTCCAATATTATTTTGATGCCAATGGCGAAGGGCTATCAGCCTATCAGAACGTGTCGCTGACCATCATTCCTGATGCCGATCACAATCTTTCAACGCCTGAAGCCAAACAAACCTATATCGACGCGGTGAAGCGACTGGCTTTCGAGCATTTGCAGTAAAAACGCTTAGCGGTCGTGCTCTAGAAGGAAAATCGGCGGCTGGAACCGAGTGACACGACCTCTCCGGAAGGAGGGGCTTCTGTCGCCGGGGTCTCCGGTAGGAGGCCGATTTTTCTGGTCTCGCCAGGGCCGAGATGGAACCAGTTTTCTGACGCGCGGTAACCCTGCACCTCGACATGGACGGACTGCGCCAGCCGGTCCGCGCCGATTTCAAGAGACCAGTTGCCGCTCGTTTCGCTGAGCGCGACCTGAAGGTTCGCGGCATGCAGCGCCTTTTTACGGCCGAGAGGGAAATGGAACGCGTCGGCGATGACATGTCCTGTCGCAACGTCGCGAAGCCTGGCGACCGTTACATCATGGGACGGAGGGCCGAAACGATAGGCATAGGTCGTATCGAAAAAGGCGCCGAACAAATCTGTTGCGGCAATCGTCTGGCCCTGCCGCGGCAAAAGCGTGAGCGGTCGTTTGGCGTGAACGACAGGTTGCACACCTTCGCGCAGGCAGGTCAGTTCCAGCATGGCTTCAAAGCCGCCGCCGGTCTCGTTGATGAGATGGATATCCAGCCCGTTCGTGCCCTCATCTGAAAGGCCGACCTGAATGGGACGGAACGCCCTTTTCAGTGCATGCCAAACGGATTTCGGCCTGCCGGTCGCATCGATAATGCCCCAGCCCGCGCCGGGAACGAGATCCTGCAGGGTCCAGACCAGAGCGCCCTGACAGGAGGAACCGCTGCGCCGCCATTCGGCAAAAGTCGCCTCCATGACCTCGGCCGTCGCGGCCCGGGACATGTCGAGATAAAGGCCGCCATCTTCGCGACGCAGCACGTCCGGTTCGACGTCGTAGAGCAGTTTCAGATAGTGATCGCGAACATCCTCGAAATCCCAGGAGGCGCCACGATCACGCGGTGCGCGGGCTTTCCACCGTGGATCGTGCACGGCGACGCCGGGAAGATATCTGTCCAGCGTTTCCTGTTCGGGAATATTGGCGAAGGCGAGGCACTCGGCGGCAAAGCGCAGATTGGCGCGGCGCGCATCTTCCAGCGGGCGGCAATAGGCGCCCACGCCGTAATAATGGCCGACCCCGACGTTGGGAAAGAAGGGCAATGCGCCGCCGGAAGGGGAATTGGCGACATAGGCTGCATCTGGCCGCTTCTCGGCGAGGAGTTCCGGCAGGACTTCCTCGGTAAGCGTTCCCTTCCATATCTGCTCTGGCAGGCCGAGCATAGCGCCCTGCTGGTACATTTCACTGCCGCCGCAGAAAACGGCAAGCGATGGAGAAAGCGCGATCGCTTCCAGGAACTGCGAGATTTCCGTCACGATATGCTGGCGCAGGCTCTCGTCCTTTGCCGGGTAATCGAAATTGGCGAGCATGGCATCCTGCCAGACCATGATGCCAAGCTCGTCGCAAAGCGCGAAGAATTCCGGCGTCTCATAGGCCATGGTGCCGCCGATGCGGATCATGTTCATGCCCGCTTCAGCGGCTTTTCTAAGCCATGGTTCATAGTCCGGCCGCGTTCCCGGCAGGCGCACAATATCGGCCGTCGTCCATACCGCGCCGCGGCAGAATACCTGCTGACCATTCACCTTGAGGCCGAAACCGTTGCCGTCTTCGCCGTGATCGATCTCGACTTGCCGGAAGCCCGTGCGCCCAAGGTGATGTTGCGTGCCGTCCAGCTCGAGAACGATCTCATGCAGAGCCGGCCTGCCATGGGTATGCGGCCACCATTGTTCGACATCGGATATGCGCAATTCGCCGGAAAGCTTGCCGCCCTCGTCCGGAGAAAGATCGGCGCTGTAACCGGCACAGCCAAGCCTTGCCGATTTTATCGGGCGGTTGCTTTGCAGCACGATGCTGACCGTTCCCGTTCCGTCTCCGTCCAGCGAAGACCGGAGCGTGCAGAGCACTCCGTCCTGCCTTATCAGGCTGATGGGTCGCCAGGGGCCGGCGGCGTGGATTTCCGGGCACCATCCGGGCATGTAACCCAGTGCAGTGGTGCGGATCAGCCGCAAGCCCTGCGTATTCATCATCTGGGGCCGCCAGCGGGCGCGGGGCCCGGTTTTTTCAAGTCTCGGCGCAAGCGCCCGGAAGCAGATCGAAAGTTCGTCTGCGCCCGTTAGTTCGACAGGCACTTCCAGCCTTTCGAACATGCTCTGGCTTGCGGCGATCAGCTCACCGTTGAAGAAGATTTCGGCAATGGTGGAGAGACCATCGAAGCGCAGTGTAGCCCGTTCGCGCGTATCGGAAATCATCGTCAGCCGATACCAGGCATCCCTGTCATTGAGGGGCGCTGGAGCAAGGCGGTCGAACTTTTCGGCCGATTCCAGAGCCTGCGCCACGGTTCCGGGCACGGAGACATGAAGGCCTTCAAGCGATGCGGGAATATCGGAGGGTGTTTCGCAGGCGTCGGCGGGCGTCAGCGTCAGCGTCCAGCCTTCGCTCAGCAATTCCTCGCTTTCGCCGGGAAGATAGGTCCTCACGCGGCCTCGCTGGCATCAGACAGTTTGGCCGCAAGCGCTTCCATCACGTCATCCCATGCATCCGCCGCCGGATCGAGTACTGACGCGAGCGCATCGAACTTGCGCCGGGTGACGGCGCGGGCAAGCTGGAACTGTACCGTCTTGGCGACTTCGGATATGCGCAGCGCGTGATCCCTCGCTTCAGCGAATTCATTCCTGTCCAGCCACTCGAGATGGCTTGCCAAAAGCTCGAAATTGGCGCCGAGCTGACGCAGCGTGTTGAAGGCATATTTGTGGAAAAAACCGAATGGCCTGTCGGCAACCTTTTCCACCTGTGCCGGAAAGACGCTTGCGAAAGCCCTGACCGGGTTGGCGGAGGGTCGGCGCGAAAAATGAAACTTCAAGAGCCGTTCGGCGGTCTTGCGAATATGCGTCGGCGAAGGATTGCCGTCTGCGAATTTCGCAAACTCCGTATAGGGCAGGAAGGGCGGATCGGTTTCCGCCAGATGATGCTGGAACAGGCCGTCAAAATCTTCGCCTGCAAGATGGAAGAAGCCGGCATTGTGGAAATAGTCGAGTTCACGTTTCGCGAGGTCGAGCCGGTTGATGGCGATGGTGGTCTTGCCGTGTTCTTTCTGGTAGCCCACCCCATGGGTATCGGGCATATAGAAGCTGTCCATCTCGATCAGGCAGATGCGGCCGCGTTCCAGCTGCGCCTCAATGTGGTTTTCCACCCTGTCGAAGATCGCAAGTTCGGTGGCGCGAACGCCATAAAGTGCTTCGAGATCTTCCAGCGGCACCTTGAAGAAGGTGAACTGGTCGCCTTCGAAATCCTGTGTCAGGGTGAAACCGAACATGGCTTCCGGGGATAAGCCTTTCGAGGCCAGCACCTCGATCCACAAATCGATGTAGCAATTCGTTTCCGGCCACATTCTCTCGGAGGAATGGAGCGGATGCTGCACATAATTTTGGGGGTCGAGACCGGGAAAAATCTGCCGCATGAATGATCAGCCCCAGAGCGTTTCCACGACCTTCGCAGGCCATTTCTTCACGTCGAGGCCATGATGCGCAAACAGCGCCAGCGCAATGCGCTCAAGGCCGAAACCGACGCAGGCGGTATGGGCGACATCGCCATTGTCGAGGTTCAGACCCCATTTCTGGCCGAAGGCATCCTGGTGATAGTTGAAGCTCATGCAGGCCGTCGGGCTGGTCGTCGATGTGACCGGGATCAAGAGCTCGAATTTCAGGTTCTGGTCGCGCTGGTTGTTGGCCAGCATCTTGCCGGCGCGGCCGAAGAACGGATCGTTGGCCACATCGATGGTGACGTCGAGCCCGACCGCCTTCATCATCTCGACGCCGCGATCCATCCAGGTCTGGCGGAATTCGGTGACGTCGGACTCGGTACCCATGCAAACATATTCGCGCATGCGGAAAAGCTGCTGGCGGGCCGGATCCTTGGAGGGCTCATGGCGGAAGCAATAGGACTGGATGTCATAGAGACCGCCGCCGGCAGGTAGCGCGCCGCGCTTGGCAATCGTCGGATAAAGCGGGTAGCAGGCCGCCGGCGTCAGCACGATGTCTGTCGCTTTCTGGTCCTTGGTCCAGTCACCGCCCTCATCCATGGTTTTCAGCAGGCTGACATGGTCGAGTTCGCAGCCGCAGAAGGAATGGACGGTGCCGGCGAGCTGCGGGAAGCTCTTCATGTAACCGCTCTTTTCGAAGTAGGCGCGGTTGATGCCGGGCGGAAAACGGATCGCTTCGGCGCCGTCAGCGCCGCCCGTGCGGTCGATCAGCCGCTCGAATGCGGCAATCACGTCCTCGAACTGGCCGCTGCGTCCATAAAGACCGTCCACACCCGTTTCAATCAGCAGGCCTTCTTCGAACAGTCGATCGAGAAACGATGTTTGCATGTCCATGGTCTTATCCCAAGAGGCTGGTGTCCTGCTTGTGAACCAGCAGGAGATTGGCGGAATTGCCGAGAATGCGGTCGTTGGAAATCATCAGACGGGCGGAATGCGCGTCGCGAAGGTGCCGGCCGAGGCTGTAGGGCGTGCCGTTCTTGTAGCCCATGATGCCGCAGACCAGCATGGCGTGGTCAATGATTTCAAGAATGGTTTCCGAAGAGCAGATCTTCACATTGTTCATCGCGACGGCAAAGGCCATCGACATCAGTTTTTCCGGGTCGCTCTTGGTATCCTCGTAAGCCTTGATGCCGGCGATGATGTTGGATTTCACCACCTGCAGCTTGGTGGAAACCTCCGCAAGGCGGATCGCGCCGGGAGGAGCCGTGCCGGGCGACTTGCGCGCTGCGGCTCTGACGAAAGACTGCGCGCGCAGCACGGCATCCGACGCGATGCCATACCAGACGGCGCTCCACAGGAGATGCGAGCTTGCAAGCATGGATTGCGCTGCGATTTCCGCGAAAGGCTTCGGGAAAATCTGTGCCGCCGGCGCTTCGCCGCGAAACAGGAAACCATCCGAACAGGTACCGCGCATGCCGAGCGTATCCCAGACATGGGTTTTTTCGAGCGTGTACTGGTTTTTCAGAAAGACCGTCATCACCTGATCGGCGGGCGCGGCATCCTTATGGGTGCGCGAGGTGATGAGGATCGCATCGGCATTGCTGCCATAGGAAATGACGGTGGCGTCCTTTTCCAGCCGGCAGAAATCGCCTTCGACCTCGATTGCGCAGATGGAGTTGCGCAGATTGCCGCCGATGCCGCCTTCGGTGGTGGCCGAGCCGAGCAGCAGCTGTTCCGCCGCGACGCGGCTCATGAAGCCCGCATGCCATGCGCTCGCCTCGCCATGTTCCACAAGGCTGGACAGCTTGATGTGGTGCATGGCGAAAATCATCGCGGTTGCGGAACAGGCCTGGCCGAGCCGGGCGCAGATATCGGCGATTTCGTGCAGGGAAGTACCTTCGCCACCGAGCGAAGCGGGGACCTGAATGCCGAGCAGGCGTTCCTGCCTGAGTGTATCAACGGCTTCCTGCGGAAAGCGGCCGGTAACATCGACCTCATCTGCGTGTTTGGCGGCAATTGCTGCGACACGGCCCGCGCGCGCGGACAGCGTTTCATCCTGCGGCGCTACGGCGACGTTCATCAGGCTGCCTCTTTACCATCCAGAATGAGCTTAACGGTGTCTTCAATGGCCTTGATGCTGGCAAACGACTTGCGGTTCAGCAGATTGTCCGGGAATTCGATATCGAATGCTTCTTCTATGCCGAGCATCAATTGCACCGATGCGAAGGAAGAAAGCCCCGCCGCGTAAAGATCGGCTTCATCTGCAATCGTATCGACGGGGGTTGGAAGCTGGCCGAATTTGGCCAGTATTTCACGTATAGTCGCATTCATTCCGACGTATCTCCCATGAATTTCACATCAGGATGGTTTGTGCTTATCGTTACGTTGCAAACGATAATATTCGCCTAAACCGTTAGGTTAATTACAACTAACGGCAGCATGCGCCATTCCCGCACCTTTGCCAAGCATGGATCATCGGCCTTGACAAATGCCTGATGGTGTTTTTTGCTGGGGTTATTCACCAGGGGTGTCCCGTCAAGGGGCTGAGATTCTGCTTTCATGCGCAGTGACCCGTTGAACCTGATCCAGTTCATACTGGCGTAGGGACGGTGCAAAGACCTGATGTCGGACGGGCGCATGACGCCGTGTTTCGGCACTTCGGTATTTTCCATCATTCCGGCTCGAACTGGGTCTCCACTGTTAAGCTTTGGAGCCTCAAGATGAATATCGCTGCCAAGAATATCCCGCTTTCCGTTACCACCGGGCCGCATGCCGCCTCCACGAAAATCCACAAATCAGGCATTTTACATCCGCATATCCGCGTACCGATGCGCGAGATCGCCGTCCATCCGACGGCGGGCGAACCGCCGGTGACGGTCTATGATTCCTCCGGTCCCTATACCGACCCTACCCATCCCGTTCTGATTGAAAAGGGTCTGCCACGTCTGCGTCACGAGTGGGTTGTAGCGCGGGGCGATGTCGAGGCTTATGATGGCCGGCACGTCAAGCCGGAGGATAACGGCTTTGCCACCGGCGAACGGCTGACGCCCGAATTTTCCGTGCGCCACCAGCCGCTCAGAGCCACGGCAGGTAAAGCCGTGACCCAGCTTGCCTATGCGCGGGCAGGTATCATCACGCCGGAAATGGAATTCATCGCCATTCGCGAAAATCTCGGGCGCGAGGCAGCGAAGGAGAAGCTCGCGCGTGACGGCGAGAGTTTCGGCGCGCATATCCCTGATTACGTCACGGCGGAATTCGTCCGTCAGGAAGTGGCGTCGGGCCGCGCCATCATTCCCGCCAACATCAACCATCCGGAACTTGAACCGATGATCATCGGCCGCAATTTTCTGGTGAAGATCAACGCCAATATCGGCAATTCCGCCGTCACCTCCTCCATGGCGGAAGAGGCGGAGAAGATGGTCTGGGCGATCCGCTGGGGCGCCGATACCGTCATGGACCTTTCGACAGGGCGCAACATCCACAATATCCGCGAATGGATCATCCGCAATTCGCCGGTACCGATCGGCACGGTGCCGCTTTATCAGGCGCTGGAGAAGGTCAACGGCATTGCCGAGGATCTCAACTGGGAGGTGTTCCGCGATACGCTGATCGAACAGGCGGAACAGGGCGTGGACTATTTCACCATCCATGCCGGCGTCCGGCTGCACTACATCCCGCTCACCGTCAATCGCGTCACCGGCATCGTGTCGCGCGGCGGGTCGATCATGGCGAAGTGGTGTCTGCATCACCACAAGGAAAGTTTCCTCTACGAGCATTTCGACGAGATTTGCGACATCTGCCGCGCCTATGACGTTTCCTTCTCGCTGGGTGACGGGTTGCGGCCCGGTTCGATCGCCGACGCCAATGACGCAGCGCAGTTCGCGGAGCTGGAAACTTTGGGCGAGCTGACGCAGATCGCCTGGGCTAAGGATTGCCAGGTGATGATCGAAGGCCCCGGCCATGTGCCGATGCACAAGATCAAGGAGAATATGGACAAGCAGCTGAAGACCTGCGGCGAGGCGCCCTTCTATACGCTTGGACCTCTCACCACCGATATTGCGCCCGGTTACGACCATATCACTTCGGGCATCGGTGCTGCGATGATCGGCTGGTTCGGCACGGCCATGCTCTGCTACGTCACGCCCAAGGAACATCTCGGCCTGCCTGATCGTAACGATGTGAAGGTGGGCGTCATCACTTATAAGATCGCCGCGCACGCGGCCGATCTCGCCAAGGGCCATCCGGCCGCACAGGTGCGGGACGATGCGCTGTCGCGCGCAAGGTTCGAGTTCCGCTGGGAAGACCAGTTCAACCTGTCGCTCGATCCGGATACGGCCCGGTCCTTCCATGACGAGACGCTGCCGAAGGAGGCGCACAAGGTCGCGCATTTCTGCTCCATGTGCGGGCCGAAATTCTGCTCGATGCGGATTTCCCACGATATCCGCGCCGAGGCGCAGAAGGAGGGGCTGGAGGCCATGGCCGCGCGCTTCAAGGAAGGCGGGGAGCTTTATATGCCGCTCGCGACGCCTGCGGATGCCGAATAGCATGCGCGTTCTGGTCAAGGGAACGGGGGTCGCCGGTTTGACGGCGGCCTTCGAACTGGCGCGGAACGGCGTTACCGTCGAGGTTTGCGAGCGCAATGCCGGACCCTTTCGCGGCGCATCCTGGTATGCGGGCGGCATGCTGGCGCCCTGGTGTGAGCGTGAAAATGCGGAAGAGGCCGTTCTGACGCTGGGTCAGGCGGCGCTCGACTGGTGGGATGAGGCAACCCCCGGCCTTGTGGCCCGACATGGCACGCTGGTTGTCGCGCCCGCCCGCGACAAAGCGGAGCTTTCGCGTTTCGCATCGCGGACCGGCGGCTATCGCTGGGTGGACGAGGGAGAGATCGCCGCTCTGGAGCCTGATCTTGCCGGGCGGTTTCGCTCCGGGCTTTATTTTCCGGACGAGGGGCATCTCGATCCGCGCCTTGCACTGAAATCGCTGCATGAGCGGCTTTGCACCATGGGTGTGCGGTTCCATATGGGCATCCCGGTGGATGACCGACCGTTCGACCGGGTGGTGGATTGCACCGGCGCCGCTGCGGTGGGAGAGATTTCCGATCTTCGCGGCGTGCGTGGAGAGATGCTCTATCTCTCCACGTCGGAAGTTTCTTTGTCCCGTCCCGTCCGGCTGCTGCATCCGCGTATTCCGCTTTACATCGTGCCGCGCGAGCCCGGCCGTTTCATGGTGGGCGCGACGATGATCGAAACCGAGGATGCCGGCGACATTTCTGTCCGTTCGATGATGGAATTCCTGAATGCTGCCTATGCGGTGCATCCGGCTTTCGCGGAAGCGGAAATCATCGAGACCGGCACGGGCGTGCGCCCCGCCTATCCCGACAATCTGCCGAAAGTCACGCAAGACGGCCGGCTCATTTTCATCAACGGCGCACACCGGCATGGCTTTCTGCTCTCGCCGGCTATCGCGCGTCAGGCGGTTGAAATCGTCTGTCAAACTCTTTCTCAAAAGGAACAGGATCATGAAACTTCTGGTAAATGGCGACGAGCTTGATCTTGCCGCCGAGACGCTGGCCGGTCTGCTCGCCAGCCTCGAATACGAAGGCGAGTGGCTGGCAACTGCGGTTAATGGCGATCTGGTGCATTCGGAAGAACGCGCCGACTATCAACTGAAGGCTTTCGACCGTGTCGAAATTCTCTCACCGATGCAGGGAGGCTGAGACATGCTGATGCTTTATGGCCGTGAAGTCTCGTCCCGTCTTCTCCTCGGCACGGCGCGGTATCCGTCCCCCGCCGTGCTTGCCGATGCCGTGCGGGCGAGCAACACGGATATTCTGACGATTTCGTTGCGCCGGGAAACGGCCGGCAATAAGAAGGGCGGTCAGTTTTTCGAGCTTATCCGCGAGCTCGATCGCTACATCCTGCCGAATACGGCCGGGTGCCATACGGTCAAGGAAGCGGTGCTGACGGCAAAGATGGCCCGCGAGGTGTTCCGCACCAACTGGATCAAGCTGGAGGTCATCGGTCATCACGATACGTTGCAGCCCGATGTCTTTGCGCTTGTCGAAGCGGCGAAAATTCTCTGTAACGATGGTTTCGAGGTCTTTCCTTATACGACCGACGATCTGGTCGTCGCCGAAAAGCTGCTGGAGGCAGGCTGCAGGGTACTGATGCCCTGGTGCGCGCCAATCGGCAGCGCCATGGGGCCGCTTAATCTGACGGCGCTGAAATCCATGCGGGCGCGTTTTCCGGATGTGCCGATGATTGTTGACGCCGGTATCGGCCGCCCGTCCCATGCGGTCACGGTGATGGAGCTTGGTTACGATGCTGTTCTGCTCAACACGGCGGTTGCGGGCGCGGGTGATCCGGTCGGCATGGCGGAGGCTTTCGCCCACGCCATAGAGGCCGGCCATCAGGCATATCTCTCCGGGCCGCTGGAGCCGAGGGACATGGCCGTTCCCTCGACGCCGGTCATCGGCACGGCTGTTTTTTCCTGATCGCGGCTTGTCGTAGACATCAGGCACGTCACGTTTTGCGTTGACAGTGCCTGATGGTGGCGGGATACCGGGAAAAAAGGGAAACGGCATGGCGGCACTCACCAATCTTCTGACGGATATTGACGGCGTTTCGGTCGGCAATGTCACCGATCTTTCCCTCGGCTCCGGTGTTACGGCGATTGTTTTCGAAAAGCCCGCCATTGCTTCCGGCTCTGTTTTGGGCGGTGCGCCGGGCGGGCGCGATACCGGCCTGCTCGACCCGGTGATGACGGTGGAAACGGTGGATGCCTTCGTGCTGTCAGGTGGTTCCGCCTTCGGGCTGGATGCGGCGGGCGGCGTTCAGGCCGGGTTGCGCGAGATCGGGCGCGGCCTGCAGGTGGGGTCCACCCGCGTTCCAATCGTGCCGCAGGCGATCCTGATGGATCTGCTGAATGGCGGCGACAAGGATTGGGGTCTGCATTCGCCCTACCGCGAGATGGGATATGCAGCCTTCGAGGCGGCGCGTGCGATGCCCTTCGAGCTTGGAACGGTGGGGGCTGGAACGGGTGCGACGACCGCCACCTTCAAGGGTGGGCTCGGCTCCGCAAGCGCCGTCAGTTCCGGCGGTTACAAGGTGGCGGCCATCGTTGCCGTCAATGCGCTCGGCTCCGCAACGGTTGGAACGAGCCGCCATTTCTGGTCCGCGCCTTTTGAAGTGCAGGGTGAATACGGCGATCGCGGTTTTCCTGCTCATTTCGAGCCGGATCACACCGCGCTGCGGCTCAAGGGGGTCAATCTCACGGCAACGACCATCGGTGCGGTGGTGACGGATGCCGCGCTCACCAAGGCGCAGGCGCATCGCCTTTCCATCATGGCGCATGACGGGCTGGCGCGCGCCGTTCTGCCCGCCCATCTGCCGAGTGACGGCGACACCATGTTTGCGGCCTCAACCGGTGAAAAGCCGCTTGAGGGCGGCGTTCATTTCGCCGAACTTTGCCATCTTGCCACCATCGTGATGGCGCGCGCGGTGGCGCGTGGCGTCTATGAGGCCACGGCGCTGCCGGTGGATGGAGCGCAAAAGGCCTATCGCGATCTTCATGGACGGAGCCTTTGAACGATGAGTAAGGCCCTCCCTCCACTGAAACCTGTTCTTCGTATCGATTTTCCGCCCGGAGAGCGTCTCGGGCACGGCAAGATCGAATTGATGGAGCTGATTGCCGAAACGGGTTCCATCTCCGCCGCGGGGCGGGCGATGGACATGTCCTATCGTCGCGCATGGCTGCTGGTGGATGCGCTGAACCATATGTTCCGGCAGCCGGTTATTGAATCGCAGCGCGGCGGTAAACAGGGCGGCGGTGCGGCGCTGACCGCTTTCGGCGCCGAATTGCTGGAACGCTATCGCGGCATGCAAAAGCGGATGAACGAGGCCTTGCGCGCGGATATCGACTGGCTGGAGGCCAGCCGCAATCCCGATGCGGCCCTCAATAGGGATCGAGAGCCACCGACTTTATGATCGCATGCACCGGTCTTCCGGGTTCCAGCTGCAGCCTTTCGCGGGAGAGGTCGGTGATGCGCGACTGGATGATGTCACCGCCACAATCCACCTGAACCGTGACCATGCCGTCTTCACTGGCCGAGACGGTTGCGACACGACCCTCGATAATGTTGAGGGCGCTCAAGCCTTCGGGTTTTACGGTTGCCAGCATCACATCACGCGCCGGTATAAGCACGCGCGCCGGGCTGCCGGATGTTCCCCTTTTTGCCGGAACATGGAGCAGCATGGTCTTTAGCCGAACGGCGGCAAGTCCGTGCCGCTCATCAAAGCTTTCAATGTGCCCGGAAAGAATGCTGCCTGCCTCACGCCGTTCGAGATGCATGCTGAAATCCGGTCTCGCCAGCACCTCGGCTGCTTTTCCCTGCGCTTCCACCTTGCCGTCTTTCATCACCACGATGCGGTCTGCGAGGCGGGCGACTTCCTGAATGGAGTGGCTGACATAGACAACAGGGATTTTCGTCTCGTCGCGCAGCCGTTCGAGATAGGGAATGATCTCGGCCTTCCGCTGCTCGTCCAGCGAGGCGAGCGGTTCGTCCATCAGCAGCAGCCTGGGGGAAGAGAGCAGGGCGCGGCCGATGGCGACGCGCTGTTTTTCGCCGCCCGAGAGTTTGTTCGGACGTCGCTGCAAGAGATGGCCGATACCGAGCATGTCGATGATATGGTCTTCCTGCGCGACCTTCGTTTTGTCTGCGGTGAACCAGCTGCCGTAGTGCAGGTTTTGCGCCACGCTGAGATGTGGGAAAAGCCGCGCTTCCTGAAAGACATAACCGAAACGGCGTTTATGGGCCGGCACGAACAGTCGCTTTTCGCTATCGGCCAGCACCTCCCCATCCAGCAAAACCTGTCCCTCATCCGGCCGCAGCAGGCCTGCTATGATACGGATCATCGAGGTTTTGCCGGAACCGGAGCGTCCGAACAGCGCGGTGACGCCGCCTTCGGAGATGAATGACGCATCGAGTTCGAAGGAGCCGAGGCGATGGCGGGTGGTGACCGAAAGCGTCATTCCATGCTCACCCGTTTGCCGATGATGCGGGCCAGAAACTCCGAGACGAGCAAGGCGAGCATGGAAATCACGACGGAGACAATGGTCAGCCGCAATGCGCCGGCATCCCCGCCCGGAACCTGGGTGAAGGTATAGATGGCGGCGGAGAGTGTCTGGGTTTCACCGGGAATATTGGAAACGAAGGTGATGGTCGCGCCGAATTCACCCATGGCCTTGGCGAAAGCCAGGATCATGCCGGCGATGATGCCGGGCAATGTCAGGGGAAGCGTGACGGTGAGGAACACCCAGAACGGACTTGCCCCTAATGTGCCCGCCGCCTCTTCCAGTTTGCGGTCCACCGCTTCGATGGAGAGGCGGATGGAACGCACCATTAGCGGAAAGGCCATGACGGCGCAGGCGAGCGCGGCTCCGGTCCAGCGGAAAGAAAAGACGATGCCGAACCAGCTATCGAGAAAGTGCCCGATTGGCCCCCTGCGACCGAACAGGACGAGCAGCAGAAAGCCGGTGACGACGGGCGGCAGGATGAGCGGCAGGTGGACGATGCCGTTGAGCAGCGACTTGCCCCAGAAGCGGCCGCGCGCCAGCGCCACGGCAATCGCAATGCCGAAAGGCAGGCTGGCAAGCATGGCGATGGAGGACACCCACAGGCTGAGCCTGATTGCCGTCCATTCTTCAGGGCTGAGTGTCCACCAATGCAATGCCATATCCTGCAATCGTCATCTCTCGCGGCCAATATGCTGGCTCCCGAAAGGCAGTTTATTTCAAAACGGTAAAGCCTTGCTTTTCGAAGAAAGGCGTCGCCTTTTCGGATTTAAGGAAATCCAGATAGGCTTTTGCTGCCGGGGACTGCGCTTCCGAAAGAATGGCGACCGGGTAGATGATCGGCGGATGGCTGTCTTCCGGGAAGGTGCCGATGATCTTCACACCGGGATCGGCGGCGGCGTCGGTCTGGTAGACGATGCCATAGGGGGCTTCGCCGCGAGAAACGAGCAGCAGGGCTGCACGGACGCTTTCCGCGCCGGCGACCTTCTGTTCGACAGACGACCAGACGCCGAGTTTTTCCAGAGCGGCCTTGCCGTATTTGCCCGCCGGCACGGAATCAACCGCGCCCATCGCCAGACGGCCGTCGCCCACCAGAGCCGCAAGATCGAAGCCCTGCTTGATTTCGACCGGCTTTGCCTTGTCTGCGGGAGCGACGAGAACGATGCGGTTGCCGAGAAGATTGGAGCGGCTGTCAGCGTTGATCAGCTTCTTTTCGGCAACATAGTCCATCCATGCAAGGTCGGCGGAAATGAAGATATCCGCCGGTGCGCCCTGCTCGATCTGCTTTGCCAGCGCAGAGCTTGCGGCATAAGAAACGGTTGCCTCGTTACCGCTGTCCTTCGCCCATTCGGCGTTGATGGCGTCGAGGGCGTTTTTCATGCTCGCGGCGGCAAACACCGTGACTTTTTCGGTGGCATGGGCCGGAACGGCCACAAGGGAGGCCGCCATCCAGAAGGATGTGGCTGCCGCAATGGTTTTGAAAAAGCTGCGGCGTAAAAGTCTCATGGTGTGTTACCCCCGGTTCGAGATATCCTGATGAATATATCGATAGGCCTATAGGGCAATCATTATATTTTCAAGGATATATCGATGGGGTAGGAAAAAGCCGGTGGCGGGCTTCCCCTACCTCATTCATGAGCTTGTCACAGGAATCCAGCAGATGTGCGTCTGTGCAGCGTGAGAGTCTTTTCCGCCCAAGGACTTGGGTTGGCTGTATTCCTGTGACAAGCACAGGGATGAGGGACGGTGAGCACACCCGAAAACGGCAAACGTCGTAATGAGGCATCGGCCCCGAACGTTTGTGTCGTGCACTGATCAAAAACGCTCGCCGGCGAAATGGGCGATCTGTGCGCCTGCCTCGTAATAGGCTTCCTTCGCCGCCCGGAAGGCCTGCGCTTTCGGCTCCGTCAAAGGCAGCGGCAATTCGGCTTCAGCAATCTCACCGAGAATATGCTGCGCGATCACTTTGCCGAAAGCCGTGCCCGGCACGATGCCGCGGCCGTTATAACCTGAAAAGCCGACGACGTTCTCCGCAAATTTGTGAAACCGTGGCACGGCATTGTCGGTCATGCCGATCTGGCCGTACCATTCACATTCGAACTCCGTATCGCCGAGCTGCGGGAAAAGCCGCTTCAGCGAGCGTTTCGCCCAGGCGCGATGAATGGCGGTCCCGGTGCCGCGCAGGGCGCCGACGCTGCCGAAGACCAGCCGGCCCGCTTTGTCCATGCGGAAGGAGGAGAGGATTTCCTTCGTATCCCAGCAGCCCTCGCGGCCGGGCAGGATGCTCTTTTGCAGGTTGTCGCCGAGCGGTCTGGTCGCGAAGTTGAAATAGGGCAGGTAGATCTGCTCATCGCGAACGATCTGCCACGGTCCGGTGCTGTAGGCTTCGGTGGCCACAACGATCCAGCTGGCGGTTACAGATCCCTGCGGCGTCTTCACCATCCATTTTCCATTGCTGCGTTCGGTCGCTACCACGGGGCTTTCGGTGTGCAGACGTGCACCCGCTTTCCGGGCGGCTGCGGCAAGGCCGCGAACATAAGCGAGCGGCTGTATCGTCCCAGCGCGTGTATCCAGAAGCGCACCGGAATAGGCCGTGCTGCCGGTGCGTCTCGCTGTCTCCTCGGCATCAACAATGCGGACGGGTGCGCCTCTCGCAGCCCATTGTTCGCAGCGCTCGCGGATTTCGGCGAGCCCCTTTTCCCCGACGGCGCAATGCAGCGTGCCGTTTTTTTCGATTTCGCAGGGAATTGCGTGTTTCTCCACCAACTCGCGAACGAGGAGGGGCGCATTGCCCAGAAGATCGAGAAGCCGTTCGCCGTAAGTCGAACCCAGCACGCCGGGCAGTTCTTTCGGCATGACCCACATGCCGCCATTGATGAGGCCGACATTGCGGCCGGCGCCGCCGAAGCCGATTTCCCTTGCTTCGAGAAGAACGACGTCCACACCGCATTCGGCAAGATGAAGGGCGGCGGATTGTCCAGTGAAACCACCTCCGACGACGACGGCGTCGGCAACTGCTGCGCCCTGCAAGGCGGGCGTTACGGGCGGCTGCGGCGCGGTCTTTTCCCAGAGGCCGTGCGAGCGGGGGTCATTATACATCGTTCCACCATCTTCCGGGCCAGTTCATTTGTTTTTCGTATGAGTGACAAGCCCTTGTTTATGAGACTTTACAAGCGGTCGCGCCTGTTGAATATCGACATATCGTCAAGAGTTCATTCCGTGAGGGAATATGGTTCTGCCGCCCCGCCGTTTTCTGCCGTCGCTCTCGCTGCTGGCGGCTTTCGAAGCCGCTTCGCGCACGGGTAGCGTCACCGCCGCGGCGAGGGAGCTGGGGCTGACGCAGGGTGCGGTCAGCCGCCAAATTCTGGCGCTTGAAGAGCAGCTTGGCATGGCGCTATTCCTGCGTGAGCGGCAGACGATACGGCTGACAAGGGCTGGAGAGGGTTATGCGCGGGAAATCCGCGAGGCCTTGCGGCGTATATCGACGGCCTCGCTCAACCTGCGCGCCAATCCCGATGGCGGCACGCTCAATCTCGGGATTCTGCCGAGCTTCGGCACGCGCTGGCTGGTGCCGCGTCTTCCCGATTTCATTGCCAGACACCCGGGCGTTTCGGTCAATCTTCTGACGCGATCATCGCTGTTCGATTTCCGTACTGACACTGTTGATGCGGCCATCCATTTCGGATTGCCGCATTGGCCGGGAACCGAGCTGGTTTTCCTGATGCATGAAAAGGTCATTCCGGTATGCAGCCCGGCCTTCAAGGAGCGACACGGACTTTCAAGGCCTGACGATCTGCTGCAGGTGCCGTTGCTGCACATGACGACCCGGCCGGATGCCTGGGAACAATGGTTTCGCAGCCACGAGGTTCGTTTCGACAATGTGCATGGCATGCTTTTTGATCAGTTCACGACGATTGCCGAGGCGGCGAGCGCCGGTGTCGGGGCGTCGCTCATTCCGTCTTTCATGATCGAGGAAGAGTTGCGAAGCGGTCGCCTGGTCGCGGCTGTCGCGGGCGAAGTTGAGAGCGAGGAAGCCTATTATCTCGCCTGCATGCCGGATCGCGCCGGTTATGCACCGCTTGAGAGTTTTCGGCGGTGGATCGTTTCCGAGGCCGCAATTGGGGCGAACGGCAGGACGGGCCAGTTTTCGGCGTAATCCGGTAACCGGCCTTGCAAGACGGACGCAGCTCAGCCAATAGTGCGCCATGACGCATGGCACGAGCAGCCATGCACCGAAAGTTCAAATACGGGAGATGTCCGTGAAGCCCATTTTTGTTCAGCTTCAATGTGAGCCCGGCAAGACCTATGATGTCGCCGATGCCATCTACAAAACGGAACTGGTTTCCGAGCTTTATTCCACCAGCGGTGAATATGATCTGCTGCTGAAAGTCTACCTGCCGCAGGAAGAAGATATCGGCAAGTTCATCAACCAGAACATTGTCAATATTCCAGGAATCGTGCGCTCGCTGACGACGCTGACGTTTACCGCATTCTGAAGACTTTTGAAGATTGCCGTCCATCCGGCCTCAAACGCCTGCTGCCCGTAATAGGGTGGAGGTGCGCGCGCATGGCAGGAAGAGCCTTTTCGGTCCAAAGACTTGCGGCCGGCTAGGTTCTTGTGATGCGTACAGGGATGAATTGAGGTGCGGCTTTAAGAGGTATTGCGCCTGGCGTCCGGCATTCCGTTCGAATCCGGATTTTTGGACTTCAGTTCCGCGCAGAGCGCTCTGATGCGCAATGCATGGCCAGCGCGACTGCAGGCTGGCGAGCTGTCAGGCAAAGGAAAAGCGCGCCATCGGCCCGCGTTTTGGGGGGCTGATATTTGGCGCGCTCTGGTTTTGAGGGTTGTGTGAGCGGTCGAAAGTTTTCCCGCATCAGGCGACCGCGGCCAGATTCCGGTTGCGCACGAGATCGCGGATGGCAATCCGCACGTCATCGGCGCTGTCGAACTTCTGTTCGTCCAGATCGTGAACGTGGAACTTCACCGCGATGAACTTCAACCGGTCGTTATCCGGGATGACGATGCCGACGGGTTCGCCAGCGAATTCAATGACTTGCTTCTGCATAGATACACTCCCGCTGTGGCTAATAAACACAGCATGTTGTCGAACTGATTTTCAGGAAATTGAGACCGTCAGGTCACATTCGACAGCAGCGGGAACACGTGGATTTAAATCCAGCATTCCAGGACTCAAGACCAAGGATTGCGTTAATGTTGATATGTTTTGACATGACACACTCCCTGTATTGGTGTTGGCCCAGAATCAGGAGACTCGTTCTCCAGTTCCACACTGATAATCCAGACCAGCACTAAAATCAATGCTGATTGTTATAGGTAGAATATTTTTCTTTATGATGACAGGAGAGGGGCGGAATTGTGAAATTTTTGTTTTCGTCCGAGGCCGCCGCCAAAAGCCCGGCGCAGCGGGCCTTTTATGTTTTTTTTAATTGTCGCCGGTGACGGGCGGTGGGTAAATATGATCGTTTCCGTTGAAATCGGAAACGGAATAACAGCCATCGCGGGTCTTTTCGGCCGCATTTCGGCCGATAGCGGCCTTGCCGTGACCGCCGGGAATGTCGAGAACATAGGTCGGCTGGCAAAGCCCGGAGACATTTCCACGTAACGCCGAAACGATTCGCTGGCCCTCGTCGATCGTCAGCCGGAAATGGCTGGTGCCGGGCGCAAGATCGGGATGATGCAGATAATAGGGCTTGATACGGGTCTCGACAAAGGCGCGCATCAACTCGGCAAGAATTGCCGGGTCGTCATTGACGCCTTTTAGAAGAACCGTCTGGCTGACCATCGCGATGCCGGCATCGATCAGGCGTGCCGAGGCGTGCCTTGCGGCTTCGCTGAGTTCCCGGGCATGATTGGCGTGCAGGGCCAAATAGGTGGTTTTGCCGCTGGCCTTCAGCGCATCAATCAGTGCCGCGTCGATACGGTCGGGATCGACCACCGGCACGCGGGTATGGAACCGGACGATCTTCACATGCGGTATGTTTTTCAGGCGCGTCATCAGGTCAGACAGGCGCCGGGGGGAAAGCACCAGCGGATCGCCACCGGTCAGGATGACCTCCCAGATGGCGGGGTTCGCATTTATATAGTCGAATGCGGCGTCAAGCTCGGCCGGGCTCATCATGCCATTGCCCTGCGGCCCGACCATTTCCCGGCGGAAACAGAAGCGGCAATAGACGGGGCAGACGTGCACTGCCTTTAAAAGAACCCGGTCGGGATAACGGTGAACGATGCCGTGGACGGGGCTGTGTGCGTCGTCGCCAATCGGGTCGTCGCGTTCTTCGGGAAGGTGCAGGAGTTCGGCCGCATCCGGCACGAATTGCCGGGCAATGGGATCCTGCGGGTCGCGGTTGTCGATCAGCCCGGCAATCGATGGCGTGATGGCGAGCGCGTAACGCTGCGTCACCGCGCGCAGGTTCTCCAGCGCTTCGGCTTCAATCAGCCCCGCTTCGAGAAGCGCTTCGGGTGTCTTGATGGTCTCAAGCCCTGTCATCGTCCATATTCCGCGACTGGGGCCCACATGACGAGATCGATACGGGGGGCGCCGGTCGCCAGCATTACCAGCCGATCGAAACCGAGTGCTATGCCGCTTGCCGGCGGCATGATGGCGAGTGCGGCCAGAAAATCCTCGTCCAGCGGATAGGTTTCGCCGTAAATGCGCTGCTTCTCGGCCATTTCCATTTCGAAACGCCGTCTCTGCTCGATCGCGTCGGTCAATTCGCCAAAGGCATTCGCGAGTTCAACGCCGCAGGCATAAAGTTCGAAACGCTCCGCCACCCGCGCATCCCCGGGGGACTTGCGGGCAAGGGCTGCTTCGCAGGTCGGATATTCGTCAAGAATAGTCGCTCTGCTGAAACCCAGTTCCGGTTCCACCCGCTCCACGATGACACGGCTGAACATATCCGCCCAGGTATCGTCATCGGCCACGCGAATGCCGGCATTGGTGAGGCTCGCGGCAAGATGGCGGCTGTCGGTTTCGCCGTTTCGGCTGATAGTGGCCAAGAGGTTGACATTAGCATATCGCTCGAAGGCTTCGGCGACGCTCACTCGTTCCGGCTCCAGGAATGGATCGACGCTGCGGCCGCGATAGGTGAAATTCTTCGTCTTTGCGGTTTCGGCTGCAAGCGCCAGAAGATTGGCGCTGTCCTTCATCAGGCTCTCATAGGTTTCGCCGACCCGGTACCATTCCAGCATGGTGAATTCCGGATGGTGCAGGGGGCCTCTTTCCCGGTTTCTGTAAACATGGGCAAAACAGGTGATGCGTTTTTCACCGGCGGCGAGCAGCTTCTTGCAGGCAAATTCAGGCGAGGTGTGCAGATAAAGCGGCGCGGCGTCGCCGGCCGGCGTCAGGCCTTGCGTGGCGAAAGCATGCAGATGCGCCTCATTGCCGGGGGAAATCTGCAATGTCGCGGTATCGACCTCAAGAAAATCGGCGCTGGCGAAATAGCCGCGAAAGGCCGACTGGATCGCGTTGCGCCCGATGAGAAACGCGCGGCGGTCCGCGTGGACGTCAGGCGTCCACCATGGCGACATTGTCTCGTTGCTTGCGCGCATTCTCAGTTCTTTTCCGTCTTCTCTGCGGCGCTCAATTGCGGAGAAATGGCCCGCAAAACGCCTGATCGCGTCATTTAAAGCAATTCCGGGCGGAAAACCGCTAGGCACTCTTCCGGGAATTGCTGTAGAAGGCTGGCAATTCGTGCGGATTTAAGGTAGTTGCGCCCCAGAAAAAAGACAAAACGTCTGCCGGGGCCGGTGCTGCCGCGCAGTCCTTTACGACGCATTTCATCGAGTTACAAGGAAGTCATATGGTCAAGGTTATCGCCTCATCCGTCCGCAAGGGCAATGTTCTCGACGTGGACGGCAAGCTTTACGTCGTTCTCACCGCGCAGAACTTTCACCCCGGCAAGGGCACGCCGGTCACGCAGGTGGACATGCGCCGCATCGTTGACGGCGTGAAGGTCTCCGAGCGCTGGCGCACCACCGAGCAGGTCGAGCGCGCTTTCGTTGAAGACCTGAACTTCCAGTTCCTTTATGAAGATGGCGAAGGCTTCCACTTCATGAACCCTGAGAACTACGACCAGGTCGTGGTCGATACTGAGACGATGGGCGATCAGAAAGCCTATCTGCAGGAAGGCATGACCTGCGTTCTTTCCATCCACGAAGGCAATCCGCTGGCTGTGGAACTGCCGCGTCACGTCACGCTTGAGATCACGGAAACGGAACCGGTCGTCAAGGGCCAGACGGCTTCTTCTTCCTACAAGCCGGCAATCCTCTCCAACGGTATTCGCACCATGGTGCCGCCGCATATCGATGCCGGCATTCGCGTGGTTATCGCGACGGAAGACAATTCCTACGTCGAGCGCGCCAAGAACTGAGCCTGGAGACGGGCTGAAAAAAAGCACCGGGTAACCGGTGCTTTTTTTGTGCCTTGAATAACAAAAAGCCCGCATCGAAAGATGCGGGCTTTTTGTTTGCTTTTTTGGGCCTTGCCTACATGCCCTTCGCGGCGGCCACGGTCGGGCCGGCGGACTTCTTCGGGGCAGGCTGGCCAACGGCATAACCGCCACCGAGAGCCACGTTGAGCGAGACATAATCCTGCGCGGTCGTCTGGATCGCCGTGGCAAGGTTTGCCTGCGCATCCGATACCGAGCGCTGGGCATCCAGAACATCGAGCAGAGACGAGGCGCCATCACGATAGCTGGCGGTGGAGAGCTGCAGCGCTTCCTGGTAGGAGGCAACGGTCTTTCTCAGCGCGTCAACGGTACGCTGGTCGCGATTGATGGCGGCCAGGGCGTTTTCGACTTCTTCCACCGCATTGAGAACGGTCGCCTTCCAGACGAGATATTGTTCGCGTGCCTGTGAGTTGGCGATGTCGACATTGGCGCGGAGTCTGCCGCCATCGAGGATCGGGAGCGTGAGGCTCGGACCGAAGGACCAGCTATTGGCAGTTCCCCTGCCGCCGCCACTCAGGAAATTGTAGCTCGGCGTGATCGCTCCACCAAGCTCGATGCTTGGATAAAGCTGCGCCTCGGTTACACCGATCGTGGCGACCGCAGCGGCGAGATTGCGTTCAGCGACGCGGATGTCCGGACGGTTGCGGATCAGGTCGGCCGGGATACCGGTGCGGGGAACTGCGCGCGCAACAGGCTGGCGTGCGCCCTTCTGCAGCTCGGCGATGAGCGACGAGGCCGGCATGCCAAGCAGGGTCGCGATGCGGTGCGCTGCCTTGCGGAAGCTGGTTTCGAGGCCGGGTATCTGCGACAGCGTGGAATTGACCAGACCTTCGGACTGGACGACATCGAGACGCGAGGCCGCACCCGCTTCGAGCTGCAGCTTGGTCAGATCGAGCGTTTCGCGGCGTGAACCCAGGTTCTGGCGGGCAATCGCCAGGCGCTCCTGATAATAGCGCACGTCGATATAGGCGGCGGCGACGGACGAAATCAGCGTCAGGCGCTGCACGTCGACGGTGGAGTAAGCGGCATCGAGCGATGCATCCGCGCTTTCCGTCGCCCGGCGGTAGCGACCGAAGAGGTCGAGGAACCACGAAACGCTGAGGCTGCCGCTGGATACGTTGGTGACGGGAACGTCACGGTAGCTGCCCTTGGTCTGGCTGGTCGTGTGGCTACCGCTGCCTGTCAGGCTCGGCAGGCCGCCAGCGCCGTCAACGATCACCTGGGCCTGCGCCTGATTGATGCGTTCGATCGCCTGCATCACGGTGAGGTTCTGCGCGAGGCCGGTGGAGACGTAACCGTTCAGGCGGTTGTCGTTAAAGGCCGTCCACCATGCAACGCTGCTGATGTCGCCATTACTGGTTTTTCCGGCTTCCGCAAACTTTCCCGGCAATTGGATTTCCGGCGTCTTGTGGTCGGGTCCAACAACACAGCCCGAGAGCAGCAGCATTGTCAGGGGAAGGGTAGCGCGAATAGACAGCATGTAATTTTCCCAATTCTCTGGTTGGCTTACCGAGCGCGGCTTGCTGACAAATGGGCTGCGCGATCGATATGCCGTAGAAACGTGCATTTGCCAAATCGGCAACATTTCTAGCAGCGTATTAACGGTTGGCACAGCCCATTTTTGTTTTGTTAACGCCTTGAAAGGCGACGAATGATGACGAAAAAGGACGGAACGAAGAAAATTCCGAGGAGTGTTGCAGAAAGCATACCACCCAGCACCCCGATACCGATTGCATTTTGCGCGGCGGAACCCGCTCCGGTTGCGATCGCAAGAGGCACGACACCCAGGATGAAGGCGAGCGATGTCATGATGATCGGACGCAGGCGCAGCTTCGCTGCCTCCAGTGCCGCTTCCACCAGACTTAACCCGTGCTCCTGCCTCTCCTTGGCGAATTCGACGATCAGGATCGCGTTTTTCGCGGCGAGGCCGATGGTCGTCAGCAGGCCCACCTTGAAGTAGACGTCGTTCGTCTGGCCGAAGAAATGGGCCGCGGTCAAGGCGCCAAGGACGCCCACCGGAACGGCCAGGATGACCGAGAACGGGATCGACCAGCTTTCATAGAGGGCGGCAAGGCAAAGGAACACGATGAGAACCGACAGCGCGTACAGCATGGGCGCCTGTGAACCGGAAAGGCGTTCCTGATAGGAGATGCCCTGCCATGCCACCGTGTAACCGCCCGGCATGCTTGCCGTCAGGCGTTCCATCTCGTCCATCGCATCACCGGATGCAACGCCTGCGCCGGCGGTGCCTTCCAGCGAGATCGCGCCTGTGCCGTTAAAGCGGGCGAGAGACGGCGGTGCATTGATCCATTTCACTTCGCTGAAGGAAGAGAAAGGCACCATCTCGCCGCTGGTATTGCGGGCATACCAGAACTTCAGGTCGTCCGGCTGCATGCGGTAGGGCGCGTCACCCTGGACATAAACAGGCTTCAGTTCGCCGTTCAGAGTGAAGTCATTGACATCCCGGCCGGCAAAGATCGTCGATAGCATGAGGTTCACGGAGGAGAGATCGACCCCCATGGCTCCCATCTTTTCCTGATCGAGAACGATCTTCATCTGCGTTTCATTGTCCTGGCTGTCGCTTCGAAGCGAGCTGATCTTCGGATTGCTGGTCGCGAGCGCGATCAGCTCCTTGGACGTGGCGGTCAATGCCTCGGTGCCGTTGCGGCCGCTATCCACGAGATACATCGAGAAACCGCTCGATGTGCCCATGCCCTGAATTGCCGGCGGCAGAAGCGGGAAAACCTGAGCATCGCGGAAGCCGAAGAAGGTGCCCATCGCACGCTGCACGATGGCGCCGGCATGCTGATCGGGCGCGGTTCTCTCGGCGAAATCCTTGAGCCTGGTGAAGACGATAGCGTTGTTCTGGCCCGAACCGCTGAAGCTGAAGCCGAGCACGCCGAAAACAGATTCGACATTGTTGGCTTCCTTTTCGCGGAAGTAGTTTTCGACCTGCTTCACCACCTCGTTGGTTCGCTCGATATTCGAACCGGTTGGCGTCTGGATGATCGTCAGCAGCACGCCCTGGTCTTCCTGCGGCAGGAACGAGCTTGGCAGCTTTGAAAAGAACCAGGCGCAGCCGCCGATCACGATCGCGAAGATGATCATCACGCGCAGGGGCCGTTTCAGCAGATAACCGATGGAGGAGACGTAGCCATCCGTCGTCTTGCCGAAGCCGCGGTTGAACCACGCGCCCGGTCCGCGCTGCTTCTTGTGATGATCGATCGGCTTCAGCATGGTGGCGCAAAGCGCCGGCGTCAGCACGATGGCGACAACGGCCGAAAGCAGCATGGCCGAAACGATGGTGATCGAGAACTGGCGGTAGATGATGCCCGTCGATCCGCCGAAGAAGGCCATCGGAATGAACACGGCTGTGAGCACGAGCGCGATGCCGATGATCGCACCGGTGATCTCGCCCATCGACTTTTCGGTCGCCTCGACCGGCGAAAGGCCCTCTTCCGACATGATGCGCTCGACGTTTTCGACAACGACGATAGCGTCATCGACGAGAAGGCCGATCGCCAGAACCATGGCGAACATGGTGAGCGTATTGATGGAATATCCAGTGAGCGCGAGAACGCCGAAGGTGCCGAGAAGCACGACCGGAACGGCGATCATCGGAATGAAGGTGGCTCTAAGATTCTGCAGGAACACCAGAAGCACGACGAAGACGAGGATGATCGCCTCGATCAGCGTATGCACCACTTTCTCGATCGACAGCTTCACGAAGGGCGTCGTGTCATAGGGATATTCGATCGAAACACCCTCGGGCAGCGAACCCTCGACATTTGTCAGAGCCGCTTTCACGCGTGCCGCCGTGTCGAGCGCGTTGGCGCCCGTGGCAAGGTTGACTGCGAAACCGGCGGACGGACGGCCGTTTGAACGGGAATCGCCGCCATAGGTTTCCTGGCCGATTTCGATGCGCGCCACGTCGCTGAGGCGAACCGTCGCGCCATCCTTTTCGACTTTCAGGATGACCGATTCGAAATCGGCAACCGTGGTGAGCTGGCTCTGCGCCGTCACCGTCACATTGAGCTGCTGGCCCTTGACCGCGGGCACGGCGCCGAGCGAGCCGACCGAAACCTGGGTATTCTGGCTTTCGATGGCGCTGGTGACGTCGGCGGTGGTCAGCTGGTATTTGTTGAGCTTGAACGGATCCAGCCAGATACGCATCGCATATTCGGAGCCGAACACGTTGATGCTGCCCACGCCTTCGAGGCGCTTGATCTGGTCTTCGACACGCGAGGAGAATACGTCGCCGAGATCGGCCGAATTGCGCTTGCCGTCGGTCGAGATCAGCGCGCCAACCATCAGGATACTCGATGTCGAGCGGCTGACCTGGATACCCCGCTGCTGCACGGTATCGGGCAATTGCGACTGGACAAGCTGCAGCTTGTTCTGCACCTGAACCTGCGCAATGTCTGGCAGGATGCTGTTGCCGAAGGTCAGCGTCACTTCGGCGCTGCCGGTCGAGGACGACGAGGTCATATAGGTGAGGTCGTCGAGGCCGGTCATGCCGTCCTCGATGATGGTCGTCACCGATTTCTCGACGGTTTCGGCGCTGGCGCCGTTATAGGTCGCACTGACACGCACCGTTGTCGGCGCAATATCGGGATATTGCGAAATGGAAAGCGTCCAGATCGCAAGGGCGCCGCCCAGCATGATGACGATGGCGATAACCCATGCAAACACGGGGCGCCTGATGAAGAAATGGGCCATGGCAGTCCTGCCTTACCTTTTACGAGCTTCGACCAAGGGGTTTCGTGCTCATGCTTATTTCGAGGGGGCGGCGGCAGGCGGAGCTTGCTGCGGCAGAACGACGATACCGCGATCGTCAATGGTCACTTCAACTGGCGCAACCGTTGCACCGTCGGCAATCCACTGGAAGCCGTCGACGATGAGCTTGTCGCCATCCTTGACATTTTCCGTCACCAGCCAGGCGTTGCCCGACTGCTGGCTGGACGGGAAGGTGCGGGTTTCCACCTTGTTTTCCGCGGTCACGAATTTTGCGGTCAGTTCGCCATTGGCGTTCCGGCTCGCTGCGCGCTGCGGAATGCGGAAGCCTTTTTCCTTGCCGATCGTCAGCGTGGCGCGAACATAGGTGCCGGGAAGCAGAAGATCGTCAGGGTTGTCGAAGAGGGCGCGGATGGAGAAGGTACCCGTCGTTTCGCTCACCGCCATGTCCGACATATCAATCTTGCCGTCATGCTTGTATTCGGTGCCGTCTTCCAGCGTCAGGTGAATGCCGGTCTCCTTCGTGTCGCCGCCAAGCTGACCCGATGAGATCGCCTTTTTCAGACGCAGGAGATTGATGCTGGATTCCATCAGGTCGATATAGATCGGATCGATGCGGCGCAGCGTTGTCAACGCCGTCGTCTGGTTCGCCGTCACCACGTTGCCGATGCTGAAGGCGGTCGCGCTGGTAATGCCATCGAAGGGGGCGCGGACCTTGGTGAGATCGAGATTGATCTCGGCTGTTTCCAGCGCTGCCTTGGTCTGTGCCACGTCGGCTTGCGCCTGCAGCAGCGTCACCTTGGCATTTTCATATTCGATCTGCGTCGCACCGCTGTTGACCAGGCGTTCGTAACGGGCAAGGTTCGCCTGGGCGCTCGGAATGCTTGCTTCCGCTTTCGCCACGTTAGCCTTGGCCTGCGCCACTTCCGCCAGATAGGTATTGTCCTCGATCTGGTAGAGAACGTCGCCCTGCTTGACCTCGCTGCCTTCCTTGAAAGGAATTTCGCGGATGATGCCGGTGACGCGCGGCCGGATTTCGGCTGTCTGGAACGCGCTGGCGCGGCCGGGCAGAACGGTGGTCAGGGGATATTCGCTGGTCTTCATCAGGATGACGCTGACCGGAGACGGCGGACGCTCTGCAGTCTGGCCGGCGGTCTGGCCGCTCTCGCCGCCATCGCTGCAGCCCGCCAGAAGCGCGGTTACACACAGAGAAGCAAATAGGGGTAAAATACGTCGGCTCATTGTTCTTCCCTGCGTATCGCTCGCATTTAACTATAAGCGCAATGTCGCTCGGCGGATGCGCGTCCGGAAACAGACACGACAGGCGAAGGCCTTGGAAGGGACCCGATTCGCTCATTTTGTCCGGACCGCCACGCGCATAGAAGCGCAGGCTTTTGCGCTTCGCAAGCAATTGCGAGAAGGTGACGTAAATTGAGAATCGTCACTTAGCAAGCGGATTGCGCAATCCCGCGTCGATTAAATCGACGAGTTGATCGCAACGTGTTGCCAAATTGCCGATATCTTCCCGCGCAATGAGGACGGGGTGGATGACGCTGGTCAGCGCGTGGAGCACGGTCTCCGCCAGAGGAGGGATATCGGTGGCGGTGTAGATTCCCGCCTCGACGCCGTCCTGAATGATTTCGGCCAGCAATTTAACGATGACGGATTTATAATAGTCTCCGCACTTCATGTCCTGCTTGGCGGTCATCAGGATCATTTCGAAGACGTAGGGATTCTTATTGAGATCCTGGTGGTGCTGCTCCATCAGGTTGCGCGCTAGATGGCGCAATCTGGAAAGCGGTGCATGGCTTTTGCCGAGTGGACAGATCTGCCGTTCGAAAGCGCCGATCTGTTCGAAGCCAAGGGCGTCGACGAGCGCGTTCTTCGAGCTGAAATTCTTGAAGACATTGGCGGGAGACATGCCAAGCGCTGAGGCGATATCGGCAATCGCCACCGCATTGAAACCACGCTCCCGGAAAAGCTCTTCCGCTTTGGCGAGAATGTCCCGCCGGGTTTCCTCGGCGGAACGGCGAGGCCGGCGCCTGACAGGACGGTCACTCTTCCTGTCGCCCTTTCTCGCCTGTTCGATCATTTTGCTCACGGTCAGACTCCGGGGAAGAACGGCTCCAGATTCCGGCGTACTCTTGCAAGCGGCGTCTCGCCGCTATCGTCGGGAACGAAGCTCTGTCCGGTGATGCGTTCGTAAGCATCAATATAGACCTTCGAGGTCTGCAAGACGAGATCCTGCGGAATTTCGGGAACGTCATCCTTATAAGGGTCGCAGCGTTCGGCAACCCAGGCTCTCACGA
This sequence comes from Agrobacterium tumefaciens str. B6, assembly GCF_001541315.1. Taxonomy (GTDB): domain Bacteria; phylum Pseudomonadota; class Alphaproteobacteria; order Rhizobiales; family Rhizobiaceae; genus Agrobacterium; species Agrobacterium radiobacter. Next base: position 376,150 of record NZ_LMVK01000045.1, read on the forward strand.
AATCCTTGTCGAAGCTCGCCGGCCGGGTGCCGTTGCGAAAGCTTTCCTCATAGCTGCCAGCCATCCAGTAGCGGCTGCTATCAGGTGTGTGGATCTCGTCGGCCAGGATGATGGTGCCGTTTTCATCCGTTCCGAATTCATATTTCGTGTCGACGAGAATGAGGCCCTGCTTTGCGGCAGTTTCCTGCCCGCGCTTGAACAGCGCCAGCGCGTAACGGGAAAGCGTGTCCCATTGCTCCTGTGTCAGGAGTTTCTTCTCCACAATCTCGGTCGGTGTCAGTGGCTCGTCGTGGCCGCCATCGAAGGCCTTGCTTGTGGGCGTGATCACCGGTTCGGGCAGAATCTGGTTGTCCTGCATCCCGTCAGGAAGGCTCATGCCGTACATCTGCCGCTCGCCCTTCTTATAAAGGGTCAGGATCGACGTGCCTGTCGTGCCGGCCAGATAACCGCGAACCACCACCTCGACCGGCAATATCTCAAGTCTTTTGCCGATGACGACATTTGGGTCAGGATAGCTGACCACATGATTGGGGCAGATGTCCTTTGTCTTTTCGAACCAGTAGCGGGCCGTCTGGGTCAGGACCTGTCCCTTATAAGGTATGCAGGTGAGAATACGGTCGAAGGCGCTGAGGCGGTCGGTGGATATGATGATACGGTTGCCGTCCGGCAGATCGTAGTTTTCCCGCACCTTGCCACGGTAGTAATTCGGCAGCTCGGGAATGACGGCTTTATCGAGAATGCGCACGGGCTCTCCAATTCTTCGCTTTATAAGGGGACGTGAGACGCCCCAAGTCTTCTGAAACTCTCGTCCGTTCCTATTGCATGTTTCCTGGAACAGGGCCAGTCGCGACATAAAGACTGTCCTTTCCCCCATTTCCGTTGCGCACCACGAAACTATGTAGTGATATCAATATCTTGATAAAAATGTCAGTTTTTTGACGGTGTGTGTGTTGACTTGTTTGGTGGGGTGGATTTATAAGTCCGCTCACTGAACGAGGGCGGCGGCGCTGCTGGCGACGACGACTTTCGTTCTAAAGAAATCAAGCGGATGGGCTGATAGCTTGTTTGTTTCC
>NZ_LMVK01000046.1 GCF_001541315.1 Agrobacterium tumefaciens str. B6
CCAGCCGCCCCTGCTTTCCACTCCGCGCTTCTGTCTCGAGCCGATTGACAAGATCGACGACGTTGTAGAAGCGGCCGCGTGCGCCGTTGCGGATTAGGGCGCGTGCGAGCGCGATGGACAGGTGGGACTTCCCCGTGCCGGTTCCGCCGACCAGAACGATATTGTGCTGCTCGGCGAGGAAGGCTCCTGTCGCAAGCTGGCGCACGAGCCCTTCGTTGACCGGCGTGTCGGTGAAGTCGAAGTCGTCGATGTCCTTGGCCAGCGGCAGCTTGGGGACGGTGATCTGGTATTTGATGGAGCGCGCCTGCTTCTCGGCGATCTCCGACTGAAGCAGGTCGCCGACGATGCGCGGCGGTTCGTGCTGCCGCTTGATGCCGGAGGCCATGATCTCGTCATAGGCGCTGCGCATACCAAATAGCTTCAGCGTGCCCATCATGTCGAGGATTTGGGATCGTTCCATATCAGCTTGCCCTCCTGAGGCTGTCGTAACGGGCGCAATCGGCCAGAGGCTCGTGGGTCAGGCGAAGCGCATCGGG
>NZ_LMVK01000047.1 GCF_001541315.1 Agrobacterium tumefaciens str. B6
CCCCGCGCCACAGCCGATGTCCAATACGCGTTCGCCCGTGACTGGCGCAGCAGCTTCGATCGCGGCCTGGCCAAACACCGCCATCATGGTATCAAGCCGTGCCTGGTAAGCAACCCAGCGCTCTCCGCTTTGGCCTTTCCAGTCGGCTACCTGAGAAACATTTTCCTCTGTCATACCACATCCTTGCGCTGATCCATTCCAACCAGGCTCTCCGTCCTCGTATTGTTGCCACCGTGTGCGGCGATGAACATGGCGACGGCGGACCGGCAATAGGATTCGATTTCGTTGTCGTCGTCTGCTCTCGCCTCATCGAAACGTGCGATAATCAGGAGATCGGATCCTTTGAAAAGCGCGGCAAACAGGCGGGCGGACTGGACAGGATCAGGTACATTCAGAAGCGCCTTCGCATGCAATTGACGCAGCAGGGCCTCGATTTGGGCGATCATATGGGCGGGACCGGCTTCGTAATGAAGCTTGCTTAATGACTTTTGGTTCGGAGTGTCGGCCATGACCATGGCTTCGA
>NZ_LMVK01000048.1 GCF_001541315.1 Agrobacterium tumefaciens str. B6
CACAATAAGCATCCAAATAAAAAGCCTCCGATGAAACCGGAGGCTGTTGTAACCCCATCGCAGATGGGGGTCCCGTTTGGACGCCGATCACCCCATGTGCGGGGTCCTTATTCCATGCTTAATCACAGGTTGGAGATCTGGCCGACCATCGCGGTTTGACGGAATATCGTAATTTCCGCGGTCCAGAAACGCAAAAAAGGGCTCGGAGTTGTCTCGGAGCCCTTTGATATGTTTGGTGGGAATTGGTTGCGGGGGCAGGATTTGAACCTGCGGCCTTCAGGTTATGAGCCTGACGAGCTACCGGGCTGCTCCACCCCGCGGAATGATTTATTATAGCATAAAGGCCGCTTTTGGCGGCCTTTTGATTTGG
>NZ_LMVK01000049.1 GCF_001541315.1 Agrobacterium tumefaciens str. B6
AGACTCATCACTGCCCAACAGTTCTCTACGCCAGCGGTAGAGTTGAGACGGCAAAATCCCGATCTGCCGCGCCACTGCCGACATGTTTACACCGGGCTGACATGCCTGCTCAACCGCTGTGGCCTTGAATTCGTCGGACCAGAACCGCCGCAACTGTCGCGGCGACCCGTCAAGGCGATCGGGCACCGCCTCGATCATTCGCATCAACCCAAGGCTAGCCGTAAGCCCACGGTGAAGGCCGTCTTGCGATGACGGCCTGCTGACTGCCAGTCCTAGTGGTAACACCAGGAGTAGTCATATGGCGAAGCATCCAATTGAGGTGATCACGTCTGTGGAGCGCCGTCGGCGTTGGTCACGCGAAGATAAAGAGCGGCTCGTCGCTGCGTGCTTTGAGCCAGACGCGGTCATCTCGGAGATTGCCCGCGCGGCCGGCATCCATGTCAGCCAGTTGTTCCGTTGGCGCAAAGAGCTTTGTCGGATCGAGGAGCCAAGATCTGACACTGCGGCTTTGGTGCCGGTAATCGTGTCCGAGGCCGCTTCGACAGTCTCCCCCGCTCAGCCGGAACCACCCACCAAATGCCATCCTCGTCGGAAGCGCAGTGATGTAACAATCGAACTAGGTCGGGGCCGACGCGTCCGCGTGGAAAGCGACATCGCCACGGACGCGCTTGGCCGGATTCTCGATTGCGTGCTGGGGCTGCGATGATCCCGGTTCCTGTTGGCGTGAAGGTCTGGCTGGCGACGGGCCATACCGATATGCGCAAAGGCTTCCCCGGTCTGTCGTTGATGGTGCAGGAGGCGCTGAAGCGCGACCCGATGTGCGGTCACCTGTTCGTATTCCGCGGCCGAGGCGGTGGCCTGATCAAGGTGATCTGGCATGACGGCCAGGGAGCTTGCCTGTTCACGAAGAAGCTTGAGCGAGGACGCTTCATCTGGCCGTCAGCGGCCGATCGCACGGTGGTGATCACGCCTGCGCAGCTCGGTTATCTGCTGGAGGGCATCGACTGGCGGATGCCGCAAAAGACCTGGCGGCCGACGTCGGCCGGATGAGCAAAAACACTGGAATGATGGGGTCAAATATGATTCCATCCTGTCATGAGCGACGCGACCGAAGAGCTTCCGGACGACCTTGCCAGTGCCCTCGCATTGCTGGCCCAGGAACGCGCTCGACGTGTTGCAGCCGAAGCAGAAGCGGCAACCGCCAAGGCAGAAGCCGCCAGTGCAAAGGCACTCGTATCGCATTCCGAAGCGCTGATCGCTCGGCTGAAGGTGGAGATCGACAAGGTCCGCCGTGAACTCTACGGCAGCCGGTCCGAGCGTAAGGCGCGGCTCCTGGAGCAGATGGAACTGCAACTCGAGGAATTGGAAGCGGACGCCGGTGAAGATGAACTGGCCGCGGAGATCGCAGCCAAAGCTTCAACCGTCAAAGCCTTCGAGCGCAGGCGTCCGTCACGCAAGCCCTTTCCCGAACATCTGCCACGCGAGCGCATCGTCATCGCCGCTCCCGCCAATTGCGCCTGCTGCGGATCGGCCAAATTGTCGAAGCTTGGCGAGGACATCACCGAGACCCTGGAGGTCATCCCGCGCCAGTGGAAGGTCATCCAGACGGTACGGGAGAAGTTTACCTGTCGCGAGTGCGAGAAGATCACGCAGCCACCAGCACCCTTCCATGTAACGCCACGCGGCTTTGCCGGGCCAAACCTGCTGGCGATGATCCTGTTCGAGAAGTTCGCCCAGCACCAGCCGCTCAATCGTCAGAGCGAACGCTATGCTCGCGAGGGCGTCGACCTTAGTTTATCGACGCTTGCAGATCAGGTCGGAGCTTGCGCCGCGACGTTGAAGCCACTTCATTCTCTGATCGAAGCGCATGTCCTTTCTGCCGAACGTCTGCACGGCGACGACACGACCGTGCCAATCCTGGCCAAGGGAAAGACAGATACGGGCCGCATTTGGACCTATGTCCGGGATGATCGGCCGTTCGGAGGCCTCTCACCGCCGGCAGCCCTTTACTATGCCTCGCGCGATCGACGGCAGGAGCATCCGGAACGCCACCTGAAGACCTTCACCGGTATTCTGCAGGCGGACGCCTATGGCGGCTACAATCCGCTGTTCAAGGGTGATCGCGATCCAAATCCGCTAAGACAGGCGTTTTGTTGGGCACACGCGCGTCGCAAGTTCTTCGTGCTCGCAGACATTAATGCGAACGCCAAGCGCGGAAAGAACGCCGCGCCGATCTCGCCTATGGCGCTCGAAGCTGTCAAACGGATCGACGGCCTGTTCGATATCGAGCGGGAGATCAACGGGCTTACGGCCGATCAACGCCTGGAACGTCGCCGCAAGGAAAGCCTGCCGCTCGTCGACAGTCTGCAGGTCTGGCTTCAAACCGAGCGTGCAAAACTGTCGCGCAGTTCTCCGGTCGCCGAGGCGATCGATTACATGCTCAAGCGTTGGGATGGCTTCACATCATTCCTGGAGGATGGCCGGATTTGCCTCACGAACAACGCCGCGGAGCGAGCCCTGCGAGGCTTCGCACTCGGTAGGAAGTCCTGGCTCTTCGCCGGATCAGACCGCGGCGCGGATCGTGCAGCCTTCATGGCCACGTTGATCATGACGGCAAAGCTCAACGACATCGATCCGCAGGCGTGGCTGGCCGACGTTCTTGCCCGCATCGCCGACACGCCGATTATCAGGCTGGAGCAGTTGCTTCCGTGGAATTGGACGCCGCCGACCGTCAACGCTCAAGCTGCCTGACCTGTGGCCTTCACCGGAGGCTTACGGGATGGCCTGAAGCTCTTCCTGAGCGACGGTCGCGTCGAGATCGATAGCAACAGTGTCGAGTGCACCATTCGGCCGATTGCCCTCAATCGCAAGAATGCACTCTTTGCCGGACACGATGCCGGGGCCGAGAACTGGGCGACCATTGCCTCGCTTGTCGAGACCTGCAAACTCAATGCCGTCGATCCGCTGGCCTATCTGACAGCGACGCTCACCGCCATCGTCAACGGTCACAAGCAGAGTCGCGTCGATGAGCTTTTGCCGTGGAATTATCCGTGCATGGCAAGCAACTGCCGCACGTAGTAGCCCCTGCGTCCGACCGCCTCTTTCGGAAGGATGGTTCGTGAAGTAAAACACTTCAATGAAAAACGAACCCGTCCACGAAATCTGGCTCGATCCCGAGCCAGACGATCAACTGCTCCCCGGCCTTTGTCTTGCTGGCCCAATGGGAGACGGCTTCAGAGCGCTCTTTAATAAGGGAGCTGTTAAGGCTGGCGAGATAACTGGGCATAGCCATTTCGATGTCATGACGAAATACTGGAAGCTGCAGGGCTGGGGCGAGCACCAGACGGAGCACCGCCAGGATCACGAGCCATATCCTGACGAATGGGTTCTCGTCCAACGCCCCTTTATCGACAGTATGTGAATTTGCAGTGTGGCCGCGATCAACGCACACTGGCCTTGGGTCTGAAGGGTGATCTTCAAAACGAACCCCCGTCTTGGTGGTCAGTGTGATGGGCACATCGCTTACTCCTCAGTCACCCTTTGAGCCAGATAATTAAGAGGCAAATGCAATTGGCTCAGGCTGCCATCGTCCCCCCGTGCGAAACCTGCACGTCCGCGTCAAAGAAATAACCGGCACCTCTTGCTGTTTTTATCAGTTGAGGGCTTGACGGATCCGCCTCAAGTTTGCGGCGCAGCCTCAAAATGAGAACATCTATACTCCTGTCATAAACCTCCTCGTCGCGTACTCGACTGGCAATGAGAAGTTGCTCGCGCGATAGAACGTCGCGGGGTTTCTCTAAAAACGCGAGGAGAAGATTGAACTCACCTGCCGTAAGTTTCACCTCACCGCCAGCTTCGGACATCAAGCGACGTTGCCTGAGATTAAGTGTCCAGTCAGTAAAACAAAAAGACCGTCGGTCTTTGGAGCGGACAACGTTGGGGCGCACGCGCAAGGCAACCCGAATGCGTGCTAGAAACTCTCTGATACTGAACGGCTTAGCGATAAAATCACTTGCTCCTAGCTCGAGTGCAACAACTTTATCCGTCTCCTCAAGGCGGTCGCCACTGATAATTATGATTGGAATATCAGACTTTGCCGCCAGATTACGAACGATCTCGAGCCCATCTTCACGACCTAAATTTAGATCAACAACCACGACATCGACCGTCGCGGAAGAGAGTACTCTTGTGAACTGGGTGCTGTCGGCTACCGCGGTCACTTTGAAGGCGTGGATCGTAAGGTATTCAATAATAAGATGCCGCATAGCGACGTCGTCATCGACAAGAAGAACGTGTTTCAACGGCTCACCTTTCAATCTAAAATCTGAACCCTTGTTCACAGCGCTTGAGAAATTTTCACGTGAAGGATGTACAATCATCTCCAGCTAAATGGGCAGTTCGTCAGAATTGCGGCTGACCGCGGATGACAAAAATGCGAACCAAGTATTTCAATTTTATGACAAAAATTCTCAATCGTTGTTACAAGTGAAACGCTTCGAGGTTACAGCTACTATTGATTTAGGAGATCGCCTATGGTCTCGCCCCGGCGTCGTGCGTCCGCCGCGAGCCAGATCTCGCCTACTTCATAAACGTCCTCATAGGCACGGAATGGAATAATAACATCGATCGCCGTAGAGAGCATGTCAATCAGTGTGCGATCTTCCAAGCTAGCACCTTGGACGCTACTTTTCACAAGGGAAAACAGCTTCTTGAATCCTTGGATGGGATTCGCGCCGTGTATTGTTGAAATCGATCCCGGATGTCCCGAGACGACTTCACTCAGATAAGCCCATGCTGCATCGTCGCGCATCTCGCCCAGCAATATCCGGTCCGGTCGCATACGTAGACTTGCTTGGAGCAAGTGCTCGGCGCTCACGGCACCCAGCCCAGCACCGTTCTTTGAGTAGAGTAGTCTAACATGATTATCATGTGGAATGACGAGTTCGAGCGTATCTTCTATGGTGATTAGCCTTTCCTGGGGTGGGATGGCGCTGATCAAGGTCTTGCTCATTGTTGTCTTGCCGCTTCCGGTAGGGCCACATAGCAACATCGTCAGTCGGCTGACGACGCATGCGTGCAGAAACGCTTCCAAATCCCCGTTGTCAAAATGCTGAAGGATAGCTTCATCATCCTGATTTTGGCGTTTCCTTCGTGTCTGCCACTGGTTCCACCTCGAAGCATCATAACGGGAGGAGACTTCTTTAAGACCAGAAACACGGGAGCTTGGCCGTCGAATGGTCAAGCTGACGGTGCCCGAGGGAACGGTCGGCGGCAGACAGATTTGTAGCCGTTCACCACCAGGAAGTTCAGTGGCGCAGAGGGGGTTACGTGGTCCGACATCCTGCTTTCTCAGCGCGCCCGCTAAAATAGCGATATCTTCAAGATCATCATAAGAGACGGGTAAAGGCATCTTGGTAAAAATGCCGGCTTGGCGCACAAATGCCTCTCCAGGTCGATTGATCGCAATTTCTTCAGTCTTCGGGTCATCGAGCCATTCCAAAATCGGCTTCAGAAGAAAGCGTAGTTGCGGATCCACTTCCATTTACAATGTATCCTATCTCTAAGCGGAAATTTGAATTCATTAAGAGCGGCGGTTCCTCCCCCGCGCGGCGCCGCCAGTCAGGCGGAGCTGGTAAACACCAAAGAAATCGAGGTCCCGTGCCACGAAAATGGAAACCGTGTCACCCTGATTCTTCTTCAGGGTTGGCGGTATGTTGATGGTCGCCTTAAGGGCTGTCTCAGTTGTTTGTTCACCGTTATTTTGAAAGCTGTTGAAGCTCATCCCGCCACCCGAGCTGCCAGCGTAGGTGCTAGCTGCCTGGAAGGCGCCTTGAACAGCACTCAAGAGCATGGCTCCGCTAAAACGCTGCCAGAAGTGGCTGTCGACCGAGCCCGGCAATCCTGGGCGACCGAGTTCGTCCGCGCTTGGCGATGTTAACGAGATCATCGCATGGTCAGGGGTCTCGGCGCGATCCCACAACACAAAAACGCGCTCATCTCCCTGTTGCAAGCCACGCTGTATTTCGCCAACAACGGTGGTGCCACGATCAAGAAGCACGATATTGTTCGTTGTTCCACGAATATCCTGAGGCAAGACACACTTTACATAGCCTGCCAAATTTGTGTCGATTGCGGTTTGCAGGATGCACGGAATTATTGTCCCTTGCGTTACCATAAAATCGGGGTGCGGCAAGAGCGTGGCCCTGCTGGGCTGCAGCTCGGTGGGTTTCATACGTATCGACAAATCGTTCTCGCCGGACACTTCGCCATTCGGCAAGGAGTTGTCGTCACGCTTGTCTTCTTGTCTTCGGCCCATGTCGCCCTGACTGGCGCGCTTGCTGACCCCTTGATCGCCACTGCTATATGCAAAAATCGGTGTTTCTTCCGGCCGTGGCTCATGCCGCTCCGGCTCGCCCCTTGGCGGTTGAGGAACAGTAGGCTGAACAGCCTCTTGAACCGCTGGAGTATCCGGCGGCACCTCAATCGGAGCTGGATGAAATGGCTTAGTGTTTGCTGCGATCAAAGTTGACGGCGATGCGTTGTCATTCACCTTCTTTTGACGCCCACCTAGCCAAATGAGGCTTAACGATAACGCGAGAACGACACCTCCGACGATCAATTTCTGAGACCCCGAAAGACGCCGGCGATGTTTGTCGGAGACCAGGGATCCAGATGCATCAACCTCATGTGCCGCTTGCTGACTATCGTTATTCATCCCTTTGCCCCCTTCAGGACGCGTTTCACATCGGGCCTCACGGTGCCCGTTTGCGGCCTTTGGCCAACGGGATCGTAAGCGGCATTCCAGATACATAGTACTGTGTGGCCATCCCTCAGACGCCAACCTCGTGAAACCGAAGAAATCTCGACGTCGCTCCCTTTGACTGAATAGTTGGCGACAGCTTCCTTGCCGTCAGGATTGATGGTGTAGATGGAGGGTATGCGTACATTGCCCGGAAAGTGGAATACCGTCGTAAATCCGTTGTCGAAGACTTCGAGTGGCAACAGCGAACGATCGCCTTGGGCGACGTAGTGCCAATTACTGTCCGTCGCACCAAGGGCTGTGACAGGCTGATCCAATAAATCCTCAGCTTTCCGTTGATATTGTGCTTCCGCGTGCAGTCTGTCCACAACAGCCCTCTGTTGTGCCTCCCTTCGCCGAGCCGCCGCATCGTCGGCGGGGTAGGCGAATTGGACGCTGTAATAGAGATCGGGCTGCTCTTTATCGAGGTGTGACAGCGTCTTGGAACTTATACTGAAAACATAACGGCGCATCCCGGAGTCGCTTGCGGTTAGCACGATTACTGGCTGAGGCGTGAGGACCTGGCTTGCCTTGAAGAATAGATAATTTCCCCGCGGTAGGGCTGCTAGATCTTTGCTATTTGAAACGGCAACCGATGTCACCGTTTCGTTCGTGGCGAATGTGACGACCAAAGTAGCTCCAACCGCCGTCGAGAGGCGCACGACTTGATCGGGATTGTAAGCCAAATAACGCATGCGTGGATCTAGCTTGCCGGCCATTGGAGTGTCTTCAGCCTCCGCACCAGTCGCAGCGGCAAATAAACATGCTAAAATGAAAAGTGCTTTTCTCGTCATGGTGCGCCCTGGCCTACGTTTGAAACGGTATCTTCCGAGGTCTGATAGGAGGTGACAACCAGACCTGCCGGGTTGGTCAATCTCAATCTGCCGGGCAAGCTGGTCACCTTTTCGTAGCGAACTGTCGCGGTCCACGTACTCACCACAGGCATTTTGCCGTCAACGACGAGGGTCCTTTTATAGCGAATTTGCTGCGTGCTTGGAGTTACATCATTTGAAGCGATGTGCTCGACCTCCACCCTGCCGCGTTTGCCAAGAATGACTTGAGGCGAACTGGGATTGGGATAGTTGAAGAATTGCTGGTAATCCTGGCGCACTGTTGGGGCACTGAAGTTCGATACTAGGTCGTAGGCGTACTGAGCGGTATCGGCATCATAACTCTCACGCAGGCGAACGTACTCCCACAATGAAGCGTTAACGACGGCCTCCTCTTGAGTTGCAGGCAATCGCGAGATAGACACCTCGCTGTCAACGGTGCCGTCCGGCCGTATCCATAGATATACGGGCACAAGCCTGCTCAACGGCACCATGGTAGCTATAGCGAACGCTTGAGCAACATTCCCCAAAATCGCGATAGCCGCGACAGCTGCAATGATTTTGGAGAGACGTCGCGCCGATTTCGCTCGCGCGGTTTGAAAGGCTTCTACTTCCTTATAGTGCTCGGCCAGGCTTTCGCGCGCCACTAGCATGGCATATTCAGGCCCCGTCATAGCGTCCACCCGAATTGCGGAGCTGAAGATCTGACGGAGTAGGCTGCCATCGCCCCACATTCAGCGGGAAAATCGGGCCTTTGCAGCTCGCTATTGTGTCATTTGTCTGGCAGCCGCTCAAAGCGACAACTAGGCACAGCAGGCAATATTTCATAGAATTCTCCATTGAGGCGAATTTTTGCGCGACCTAGCCCCGTTCAACCTGAGCGAAGCGACGGTACAAGCTGCTGGCAGATTGGGTTGCGCCGCTCCAGTAACTGCCTCCAATGTTGCCGGCGATTGCCGGCAAAGCGACAATGAGCGCATCCCCTGTCAGAAAAAACATATCGAGTTCGTAAAGACCAATGATCTTGGCCGCGGTCGTACCGGCAAAGGTGATTACACCAAGCATGAGGGTGAGCGCAGTCGCTTCGGTTAGGATGACGATCGTTGCCACGAGGTTTAAGAGGAGAAGCAAGAGACCGTAGGTGATAAGTTGCCCGATCCACTTCGCTGCGATGTCCCGCGTGCGATCAAAAATATATCCGACAAGAATCAGAGGCCCGATCGCGAGAAGCACTTTCGTGAGAATTCCAACGGCGTCGTAGACTCCGAAGGCAGACCAGAGCGTGCCGTAAAGGACCCACTGTGCCCCTTGGAAAGCAAGGATGTCCTGGTCGTTCATCGGACCGATTTCGGATGCGATTTTCTGAAAAACGGCCTGGGTCACGGCGAAAATTGTATCCAACTGTGCCGGAACAGTCTGCAGAGGCAAGCCTGTTACACTAAACTGCTGAACAAAGATTGGGACCGTCTTTTCGAAGATGGAAACCACATAGTCTTGGTAGTTAGCCTGCCCAACAATTAGAGCAACAACGATGGTGACCGTGATCACCCGAGTGATACCGCTGCGGGTATCGACTTCGCCGCGTATGACTAAAATACCCTGAACAATAATCCAAAGAGTGACACAGGCGATCAATGGCGCACTCACCGCCTCCTGGATAGTCTCAAGCATCGAGTCCAAGCCTGTCGTGAAGGCTACATCGAAGATCGTATGAATGGCCGTAAACGGCGCCGGAATCGTGAAATTCATCGATTGGACCTGAACTTGGCTGGCTTGTCGCAGAATGTCGGATACAATGAGCTCGCATTCGGTGAGGATATGGGCGGATGAACAAATCGCCCAGCCTTAGGGGAGGGCACCAAAGATGACAGCGGTCTTCTGATGCTCCTTACGTTGAGCGGCCGCCTCTTCCGCCTCGTGAAGGCCGGCCTGCGCGGTAGCCATCGTTAATAGGTTTGTCGCCTGTACGTTTTGAATCATTGCGTCATGGATCTGCTTGAGAAGCAAACCATTGGTCACGGTTGCCTGCATGATATTGCGAGATCGGGAAAGCTGTGCAGACGTATCAGCATTCGCCGTCAAGCGTTTGTCCATCGTTTCCAGGTTGTCAGCCGCAATGCCAGCGCTGTTTGCGGAACCGGTGATCTGCGATCGCAACAGATCCGCTTCAGCGTCGCTACCCACGACGGCACGATCTGTATCGCTGGTGATCGCACGTGCCGTGGTCGACATTGGCATTCGCGGCGAAAACATTTCATTGTCTAGGTCCTTCGTTGAAGGATACTGATTTTTCTGGTTGAGCGAAGTCAGTAGTCCAGTAACGCCGTAGGCCGACGTCAACATCGTAACCATCGCTATAGTCTGAGTGAGATTCTCCGCAGTCGCGAGCGCCGTCGCGAGCGTCTCAGCCTCCGTTGCCGGGTCGCTAACAACAAACTGCGCCCGCGCGGGCTGAATATATAGAAAGCTGCAGGTCAAAACCGTTGCAATAAGTTGCGTCGTCTTCATCGTTTCCTACCTTATCAATCTTCTGCCTCGTGGTGACGGGCCATGAATTCGCTGAGCCAGCCAGATGAGTTGCCTTCTTGTGCCTCGCGTAGTCGAGCTGCAAAGCGCACCGTGTTGGCACGCCCCGAAAGTACGGCGACATATTCACGCATATCCCGCAGATCAAATTCGCAGATGACGCTTCCACTTTCTCGTTTAAGAAGAAACTTACGGCTGCCGACCGTCATGTCTTCACGGATCGCCTGAAATTCCTTTTCGGTGCATTTCAGTCCATCGATATAAGCTGATCGATCTGCGGTTGGTGATGGATAGAAAATCTTCGTCATACATTGCGCAACCAAGCTGGCTCCTAGTGGCGATTCCAGAACATGCTCTGGTTGCTGCGTTGCCAGTATTAGCATCCCGTTGTTTTTTCGAACGGTCAGGAGGAATTTGTCGACGACGGCCGAAAATTTAGGGTTTAACAAATAGGCGCGAAACTCATCGCAGCTCATCACAAAACGGCGGCCGTCGATCATGGCGCCAATCCGATGCAGGAGATATGCTGCAGCGGGAGCGCATACTTCCTCGTATTCGAGAAGATGCGTCATGTCGAAGCCGGTAATCGACGGATCTAACTTTACTTCGTCAACTTCGCCGTCAAATGCCCAACCAAGCGCATGGCCCCGGCACCAGCGTTGGAGCCGCGCTCCTGCGCCTTCGGCAGGGCCATGCAACAAAAATTCACGTAACCCCGCGATTGAACGCATTTGTGGATCAAACGAGAGCTGACGATGGATACCCCGGACCAGACGGCGGTTCTCTTCTGGAGAAATCCCACCCCGACCATCACTCTCTATGAGAGCCACGATCCATTCGCGCAGAAAATCGTGTGAGGCTGCTGTGTTTTCTAGGCCACGCAACGGCGCCAACCCGCTGGGTGTGCCTCTGCGAAGTGCCAAATATGTTCCTCCTGTGGCGCGAACCAGCAATTCGCCACCCCGGTCCTTGTCGAAGAACACGACCGTACCTGCACGGTCGACCATGCTCTGTTCGAGCATGGCTAAAACAAACATCATGAGCGTTGTCTTACCCCTCCCGATAGGCCCGAATATTGCCGTCATGCCAACATCGTGCTCATGCGGGATATAGTCGAAAGGCGTTCCGCCATTGGTACGAAATCGGGCAATCGCGGTGCCCCAGTGGCCTGAGCTGGCGCCCTCTGGAAAGTTTTCGAAAGAGACAAACCCCGCGAAATTGCGTGAAGTGATTGCGCCAGGGCGTGTGCGCCACTTAAAATTCCCCGGCAATTGGGACCAATAGGCTGCTTCCATACCAATACCTTCTTGGACAACCACGGCACCTGCATCCGCCATTCGTGTCCGAGCCCGCGCGCCCCTGTCCCCAAGACTGTTGAGATCGTCTGCATAGACGCAAAGGCTCAAATGATGTGAGCCCATAACGAATTCGTTGCTCGCAAGTGCGTCCTCAGCCTCGGATAATTTGCCGATTTGAGTCACGGCTTTATCACCGGAACTCAGCATCTGGCTCGATTTGAGACTAAGTTTCGCGTGCGCTTGAGGGCGAGTCAGGAACGAAAAACTCTGCGTGAGAACAAGTGGAAAATCGAGGGATAGTAGCGCGTTGAGCATGCCCGGTCGCGTTTTTGCAGGGTATTCGCGAAACGAATAGATGGATCCAACGTAACTGTCTTTTGGCGTTCTGATTTCAAGTCCTCGCTTGCCGCAAATGACTCTGTCGGTATAAATCGAAGCGCCGAGTGAGCCGCTGACGACCGGAACCGGTGTGAACCGACCAGTCATTATCAACCGTAGCGCTTCGCCAATCTCGGTAAAAAGCACACCCTGCTTCTCGCGGATGCCAAGACGATGCAGGCCATACGCTTTAAGAGAGCCAGCGACAACATGCCAAAGATCTTCCATGTTCCTGATCTGGCCCGCGAGATCGTTTTCCCTTTTTCCGCTTAGCTTGGTAAACCTCCTCTTTACCTTCCCTAGAGCCGCCTGTGGGTAGACAATCAACGTAAGGAAGTGGTCATTGCGGAGGAGTTGGCCGGAGAGCACGCGCTGTTCAAAAGCTTCGTTCAAGCTAGCGGCGAAAACACTACGGAAGTGTCGCGGCGCCGATGATGGCACGTCGGCATGACGTACGAGGTGAGCATATATTGACACATGATCATCAGCGATATTGCGCAACAGCGTGTTGAACGCACGACAACGCGCATTGCGCATTTCAATTTCCTCAAGCTCGAATGCAACCCCATCAATTCTCGCAATGCTCATGATCGATCCATCTTCAAGAAGGACGATATGGTCGCTGAGGTGGCCAATATAAGGGAGATAGATCTCACCGGATCTTTCGGTCGTTCCACTCGCGCCGAGCATTACACCATTCCTCTCCCTCGCGGGGGCACCCTGATTGGATTTGGGCTAACAGTAGCGCCCCCCCAAACTGCACTATCAATGCTTCTTCCTGCTGTCCGCAAAAATAGCAGGACGACGCTCGCCGCGTTGTAGTCTCGCTCCACGATGAGCCGGGCTCCAAACCATAGGGGCGCGAGAACGACTTCGTAGAGCGGGTTCTGAACGATAACGATGACAAAGCCGGCGAACATCATGAATAACCCTGCCAATGTCAGTGGCACCCCAAGAAACAATGCGGGTCGTGTGGCTGCGAGGTAAAGGGTCGCTTCTTCCAAACGATCATTCATCAACTACCGCCAGTGAGCGTTTGGCCGAGGAAGCTCGCCCCAAACATGATAACAATGCCGCCGACGACGCCGGCAACCAGCCCAAGCGAAGCCCGCCCGAACATCCAGGAGATCCCGATAGCGACAATGCCGAGAACGGCGAGTGACTGGCCGAACGGACCAAGGATAAACGTGCATATATTGTTAACCATTGTGGCGGGGTCGGTGCCGCCACCCGCAGATTGCGCTGCGGCGGGTCCGCATGAGGAAATGCTCCATGCCATTGCACCGCCCAAGCTTGGGGCGCAGCTCGATATCACGCGCATCATCGCATTCGAGAGCGAGAGGCGATTTAGATGTAAACGATATCTCTCAAAGCATCGCATCAATGCGGACCTCCTTAGTATAAGTCGAATAAGACTTGATTGTCGTCTGCGGATTTGCCGTTGTCCTGGTCTGGCGGTTGCGGAGCGATTGAACCACCAACCCCATCCTCTTGCGAGCGGCGCTGATAAGACCCCCAAACGTCCCACGTATCTTCCGATTTTAGTGCCTTGTGATCGTCTTGCGGAGGCTCGATTAACGCGGGCACCAGCGATTGAGCAGCTGTTTCAACTTTTCGCACGTAGCCGTTTGCAAAACCGCGGATGAAATTACCGGTGTTGTAAGCGGAGATCGCCCGACGAAGTGCAATTTGCTTCTCGTCAATCGTTTCGCCGCCTGCATAACGACTTTTCAACATGTTTGCAGCGGCAGATAATGATGGGCACGCCTTGAGCGCACCGTCAGGTGTCAGACCGAGCATGGAAAAATTCCGAGAGTTTATTTGCATGAGGCCAACATCCAGCGAATGCCGTGCATCGAGACGGTGCCTGACGACTTGGGTTGCTTGGGTGTGATCTTGCCAGTGAAGCGTTTCGCCGGTGGTGTTGTCATGAATCGCTAAAGGATCAAAGCGACTCTCCACCTTAGCTATCGCCGCAAGTGTAGATGTCGCAACTGATGGGGCACACTTGCGAGCAACATGGTCGAACTCAGCAGATGAGAGTGGCGTGGCAAGGCTCGACGAACAGAAGGAGGACATCAAGGCAAGAGAAAGCGACCCCGATCTCTTAAACATACCTTATCTCCTTAGCTCGCAACTAACACCGCCTCTCCCGTTGGAAGAAGTGCGTTGTTTTATGTTGACGATTATCGGGAGGGTCGGTTACTCGAAAATTTTCAATTGCTTCTTTATGATTTCAATTGAAGCGAAAACCTTCGCTCGGCGTCTTGGAACAAAACATGGACCGAGAACCGCGCATCCCTGACAAAGCAACCGGATTGACAGACCGCAGTTGGTCAGGTCGGCCTCAGAACGAAAATGCTCGCGATCAAACTTTTTGGCTGTCCGCTGGATGCTTTTTAACATTCGATGCGTCACCGTGGAATCTCCCCCGGTCAGCAGGCTCCACGGTACGGTTTGACACGCGGCGGTTCAAGCGAAATTGGTTCTTCTAGGCCATAGATAATGATCTGATCCAAATTCTTGCTGCTGCCAATTTGACTGCGGCGAGAAAGTTCATCGGGTTTCTGTCATAGCGCGTAGCTACCCCTGTTAACTGTCTGATTTCGCAGAAAAACGCTCGACGAGATTACGCTGTCTGTAAACCCATTCGCTGAACGGGAAGCTTTCCTTCCGATTACTCTTGGCAGGAATATTGGCCCATGCCTGCTTGCGCTTTGCAAACGCTCTTATCGTGTTGGTATCATATGCCTTGTCCGCCAGCAGGAACGCACTCTTAGCGATTGTTTGTAAAAATGTTTCGCCATGCGGCGGTCATGGGCTTGACACGCTGTCAGCGCAAGACGGATCGGTCGACCGTCGGCATCGACAACAGCGTGAATCTTGGTGGTCAAACCGCCACGGGAACGCCCCATACAGCCATCGTCTTGATCCCACTGTTCCCGTCGCCGCATGTTGGTGGACGCGGACAAAGGAACTGTCAATCATGACGACATCCCATCGAAAGCTTTGGAAATCTCACTCAGAATATGATCCCAGGCGTCTGCCTAACGCCATCGTACAAAGCGATTGTAGCAGGTTGTATAAGGACCATATCGATCAGGAACGTCTGTCCAGGGCGAGCCCGTCCGGAAGCGCAACAAGATGCCATTGATCACCCGCTTCACCGCGCGGCACGCCACGCGGTTTATTTGGGAACAAAGGACTGAACAACAGTCCATTCTAAATCGGTGACATCAAAGCACCGACGGATTATCAGGGGCCTCCAAATCAAGCCTCAATGAATCAAAATCAGACCGATTTGCAAACCTTATTTATGAGTGTGCGGCCTAAATGAAGAAATCGTTCTTCTAGATCGCCTCCGTGGTGTAGCAACACCTCGCAATATCGTCGTGCTGACCCTGGCCGGGCAATTTACTGGCAAGAGTGCTTTCACATGGCCGCTCTCTTGGCCGCGATAGATGATTTCGTTGCTGCTTTGGGCGCGTAGAAGGAGAGAAGTCATATCGGAGAAATTCCTCTGCCGCGAGAGCCTGCTCTATCGCGAAGGCTTCCCAACGTTGGGAACAGACCGGATCATTCACGAGGCGAAAGTCGTCAAGACATGCGTCATAGGCATATTCCCTTGAAGGATGATCTTGTTGCTGCCAATCTGGAGGCGCGGCAGCCGCGGGCCCATGCGATCTCAACGCAACTTCCGGCAAAAAATCTCACTCACCTAAAAACCACTAGCGAATCTGGCGATCAGATGAAGGCCTTATACTTAACGACACAATATCCGATGTCTGCATCACCGGCGTCGCTATCCCAGTCAATATTAAAGCGGTGCAGGACCTGAAGAATACTGATGACTTAGGCGTGCCACGAGGCCTGAGACGACGCGCGTAGACAGTTTTTTGAAATCATTACCAAAGTGATGGCCTCCGCTGAAGCCTATCACCTCTGCGCCGGTCTGTCGGAGAGATGGGCAAGCATTATTACGGTCTTCGCGCCCGTACATGCATTGGACGATTGCAGGGTCAATGAATCTGAGATCATCCAGAGGATTGCCGCCCTTACCTTCGGTTTCGAGTTGGAGCCAGCCCCTAAATGAGACGACATAGTCGACTTGATGTGACAATGCCAAGAGAGAGATTTGCTTAACCCGATTTTTTTGCTCAAGCGTAAGCCTATTGAAGCTTGCCGGCATGACGTCAGCGCCGAAAGAATATCCTATAAGTAAAACATTCTGCACACCGAAATGCTTGGTGTAGACATCGATTATGTGACCAAGATCCTTAGCAGTTTCGCTTGGAGACCGCTCCGACCAGAAATACCGAAGTGAACTGACGCCAATGACAGGAATCCCTTCCGTCTGCAGATAGGTACCAATCACCTCATCGATATTTTGCCATCCAGCGTCTCCGGAATAAATGATCGCCACCGTGTTCTTGGCTGGCTTGGCATTGAAAACCCGAAGAGGAAGTCTCACTCCAGCTTCGCCCCCGTTTGACCACATGACACCATTGGCGCGGTCATTCGCATAGGCAGCGTCTGCCGCGAGAAACAGTGTAAATACGAGTATCAATACCAATTTTATCGCCATTTCGATACCTTGTCAGCGGAACATCTCGATAATTTCCGACTAATGTTTCAAGCGGATATCAACTGCGTCGCAATTTGTTACAAAAGACACCTAAGCCCGCAGTGAAGGTTTGCGGAGAACTTTTGCTGAGATCTCGAATCGAAAGAAGAACATCCATGCTGGGACTTCAAGAAGTCGACCAGAAGAAGAACCAGAAAGGCTGCAGCGGAAAATATGGGTCCCTTTGGAGAGCGCCTCATGGACGTGAACAAATCGCCTGAACCAGGGATGCCACGGATACAAAAGCTCGCGAAGCTCGGTCCCGTGGGTGTTCTGTCGTCTCTTTGTACAACAGCCGTCGTCCACACCGATTTTTGACCGCACCGGTTCCGGCCTACTTCAATCTGCTGGCACCAATGATGGTGGTGTCATAGCTGGTGCGTAAACCCTTTCAAGCAAACGACCGGACCTGATCGGACAAATCAAGCCGCGTCGCCCGGCTTGATCCACTGAACCTATGCCGTTCGATCTTTCATGTAGTTCCCCCGTCGCGCTCCACCGAACCGAAATCTGATTGCCAGTCCTGACACGTCGCAACTCTACGTCTTGATTTTGGTTAGGATTGCATGCGCCATAGTTCTGGACGATATCGGCTTCGGAAGATAAAGGTCCCTGGTCACATCCTCCCTTGAAAGGGTCATTTTGAGATCATTTCCGCCAATGATGATGGAGGCGGTCTTGAGCACTAAATCCACGGAATTAGGACTTTGATCTTCAGGAAGAGACGCTTGGTCGACCATGACCAGATCGGCTTCATTGCCTTTTGAAATCCAATCGCGAATTTCATTAAAGGTACGAAAACCGACCGGCTCATATCCTAGAGCGGCGATCTTGTCTTCATACGCCTCCCGCAGGAGGTCATCGGGCTCAACAAGTGCCACAATCTCCCCGTTTCCACGCGGTGCCTTATTGCGGCCGAAAAAACTGTCTGGATTTACGGGTTCCTTAGAAGACGGAGGGAGATAAATGTCAAAGCGCGTCCCATGCCCAACAGTTGAACTAACGTCGATGTAACCCGCAAACGCGCTGATATGACCATGCACAGAAGCAAGGCCGAGACCCGTTCCACCGTTGCGAGCTCGTGTCGTAAAGAAGGGTTCAAAAATGTGGGGTAACACAGCCTCGGGAATGCCTCCACCATTGTCGCTAATAGATAGGAGAACATAGTCGCCAGGTGGCATAACACCATGCGCCAGAATTTTCTTAACTGGTAAAAAAGCTTGGCTGATGATGATGTCGATTTGACCATTTGCAGTCATGGCTTGGGAAGCATTCTTGCAGATGTTAATTAGTACCTGTTGAAGTTCAAGCGGGCTTCCTTCGATCACGCTCTGCATTTGATCAAATCTGAAACTAAGCTCGATGTTTGGCGGAAGAGCCATACGTAGCAAGGGAGCGATTTCGGTCACAAGCTCTGAGACACTAAATGGCTTGATCATGCGCTCCTGTTTTCGGCTCAGCGTCAAGATCTGATCGATAATGAGCATGGCTCTGTCGCCTGACGAAATGATATAGTCAATATATCTTCGGGTGACAGATGTTCGAGACACCGAGTTTTGTGCTAATTCTGCGTGCCCGAGGATTGAGCCCAAAATGTTATTAAATTCATGTGCTATTCCGCCGGCAAGTGTACCAACTGCCTCAAGGCGTTGCGCATGCTCCAATCGTCTGGCCAAAACGTCGCATTCGGTCTGCTTACGCCGAACATCGATATAGTGACAGAGGCAGGCGGTGGCGAGTTCAAGAAGCTGAATTTCGCCTTGGCAAGGTCGAGGGCGATAGCTTTGGTAACCCAGTGAACAAACCGCAATTAGTTTATCTGTGGATTTGTGAGCCAGTAGTATCGAGAGACCTGGAATTTCGAGAGGCAAATGTACGATTTTTTTCGACGATATGATGCGGAATACCGTCGCCCGTTCGTCCGCTTTGGTACGAGAGACTATTTCGCGTAGCACGCTGTCGTCCCACACAGGTTTTGGGTGTTTCGCACCGAATGTTTCGACAGCCCATCTACGGTCATGGTCCACTAGAGCTAACGCGCACGTATCGGCATCAAAGAAGCGCTGAATAATACGAAGTGCAGCTTGCGCGGACGACGTGGTGGCCGCCTCACCTTCAAAACATACTCCGATCTCTTTGATTAGCTCTTCGTAATCTAAACGCCGCGCTAACCAATCGGTTTTTTTGCGTAGCCTATAGACTAAGGTGATGATGTAGAGGCAAAGACCCACTGAAGCGGACCCAAGAAAGATACGTGCGCTCCGCTCCTCTACATTTTTCAAGCTATAGACCTCCAAACACTCGCGCTGCAGCATCTCCGCAATTTCTGCGGTGTCAGACGTCTGAATCATGTTCACCAGATCTTTCACCTGTGGCAAAAGCGATAAGATAATGGGACCTTCACGTGCAAGTATGCGCACGGGAGCTTCATCAAGACCGCGTTGTTTTTGGAGCCTCTCTAGTTCAAGGCTGATCTCGAATGAAATAGCCGGGCTTGGTTGCCGAAGAAATTGGAGCATCATGCTAGCCAATTCTGTTGGTTTTTCTAAAGTCTGATCGGTTGAGGCTTTTCCTGGAAGACTGCTCAAAGCACGAGTGAAACTGGCCAGCGAATCTTGCAGGCGTACATTTTGCGCACCAAAGGCGGCGACCGCCGCGTCAGCCGAATTTAGAGACACTTCTAGCTGGCGTAGCAGTTGAGCAGCATTGCTCTCACTTACAATATGAGATTGTCTAAATAATTGCTTCAAATCTTCCAGATTCTTCCGCAGAGCTCCCAGCCTGGAGATAATGGGGCGGTAGTTCGCCACGGTGCCCGTGTGAGCGCGGAGTACATCGCGCTGCAGTGAGGCGCTGTCGGCGTTAATCGATCGTAGTTGGCTGAGGATTGCCTGGGTAGTCGCATTGTCCTGCCAGGACGCAACCGCCATGAACGCGAAAATCATTGCAGCAACGATAAGGGCCAATATAGACCAAGGCTTCGCGCCTGTCTTAAAATCCTGCCGCGTCGGTGAATATCTTCCGTTCATCGCACTTACTTCCTCGTGCCAACGCTTTGATCCACGCCAACTGCGTTAGGCTGCACGAGAGGATTTGTAAATGGCTTTGAAAGCGGGAATATATATTCAGTTTGTTTCAAGTGAAACAGAGAAGAATTGAACACACAAGCGGCTGATGGGACGTCGATGAAACGCGACGTTGTATCTGTGCCGTAAGGGGATGGAGTCGGCTTCGCCAGGTCAGGCAAAGATCCGGCCGTAAATGGGGCGTCAGAGGTGCGGCTAAAGAACTTTCGGGCGTGAGCTTGTTCACGAACGCGATACTTGTCTGTGGCTGAAAAACCGGGCTCATAACGCATTTTGCAGAGGTTGCCGCCGCCAAATCGTCGGGTGACTTTCCGGGTCTCGATACCATCCTCGCCAAGCTTTGACAGTTTGGCCGATTCGCAGCAGGCACAGTTCGTATGGGTGGCGATAACGACACGCTGATGCGGCCGATGTACCGGGAAGCGTTTGCGTGATGGGCGCTTGCGCTCGAAAGCTTTGACGGCTGTAGGAGATCGTCGCGAAACGAGATCCGTATGAAGTATGCCGGTCTTTGGCCGCCACGACCGCATAATACGAACAGTGCCCCCACATCGGGTCAGGCTTCAGTACTTTCTGCACGATCAACGGCAGACCGGGGAAGCCTTTGCGCATGTCGGTGTAGCACGTTGCCTGCCAGACCTTCACACCAGCAGGAACCATGATCATAGCAGCCCCAGCACGCAATCGAGAATACGGCTAAGTGCTTCCGTGTCGATGTTGCTATCTACGCGGACACGTCGGTCCCGACCCAGCTTGATTATTACATCGCTGTGCTTCCGACTGGCTGACATTGATACCGTCCGCGCAGGCAATCTCAGAGATAACCGCGTCCGGCTCAAAGCAGGCAGCGACGGGGCGCTCTTTGTCTTCGCGTGGCCAGCGGCGGCGGCATTTGACAGCCGTGATGACTTAAATCCTATGCCTCGTCGTAGGACTGTCCCTGATGCTACCACTAGGACAAATCGACATTCATCGCAGCCATATCACTGCGGCAACGAGATATACGAAGCCTTCGAAGTAAATGGTTCTGCGGTCGTGCTTCGTTGCGAATCGCTAAACTTCTGTCTCACCAAACTCGCTCGTTTGGGTGGCAACCGTGCTAGAACTTCAGATCCTCCTCCGGGAAATACGGTCGTCTGGCGTGGACTCAGCCGGCTGACAGATATTTGTCTCAGAACCGAAATGGCAGCGACGCTCAAATGTGGGTAATTGCAAGCGTTACCTTGGGCTTACATCGGACTGGACTGGACGCAAAAATCACTGTGGAGCACGAAAACTCAACCCATGGTCGATCGCGCACTTGTAGGCCAAGCTGGTACCTTTTCGCTCATATGTTGGCATGTTGAATGTAACCATCGTGAAATCGGCCTCACCGTTTGACCGGATCTGATAACGAATAAATTGAGTTATGGGTTTACCGTCACGGTCAATGGTGAAGTGCTGATCTGCAAACGCAAGGGTGCCGTCAGCTGTTATTCGATACGCATCTATACGCATGCCTCCTCGGGTTTTTGTCGCCGGAGTATCGGCCACCCCGGGGTTACACAAACTTAAATCAACCGTGACATTCACCGGCTTTCCGGCAGTCAGCGCTAGTTCAATTTCAGACAACGTCCCTAATGTATGAATATTGTCGGCTGCATAAACCGGCGTCGCCAAAAATACACCGACAAGGATTGTACTGATCCGTTTCATAAGCGACTCCTTTTTGAGTGAATCCGAAAACACCGCATTCCGCAACTCTTGAACCGCAGCGGTATCGGTCGGCAGCAAAAAGCAAAATACGGGAGATATACGCGCGACGTAGACAATGGGCTTCAACCGAGGTTCGACAATTGATTTGAGATATAGGAAGGGTGCGCATCAAGTAATCGGTGACGCATTTTTATGAGTTGCACCTTAACGTGATAACTCCCGAGCAAATCGAAGCACTGGCATGCGGACACCTAAGCGAAAGTCGCTTCGATCATCTTAGTGTCACAGGTAGATTAATCGGCCCGCGAAAGCCGAAGCCGCGCCATTGCACTAATTCAGGGTGGGGCAATATCATATCCGGAAATCGATCGAACAGTATGGGCAGCATGATCGCGCCGACGGTTTGCCGCGAGATTTGCGCGCCTGGGCAGTGATGCGGGCCGGAGCCAAAGGACTGATGCGCACTCTTCGGCCGAAAGACATTGAAGCTTTCTCCATCCTCAAAGACATCTTCATCACGATTGGCGGAGGCCTGAATAGTCATCACAATATCGCCCTTCGGAACGATAAAGCCCCGAATTTCGGTGTCCTCCCGCACGAGACGCGAACTAGCTTGAATGGGAGCAACCCAGCGCAGCCCCTCCTCAAAGGCCTGCCCCCAGCATTGCTGTCTCTTGACCTCCTCGAGTTGCTCCGGATTGGTCAGCAATCCATAGAGGATCGTGCCGAGAGCGTCGCGAGGCTCGTTAACCCCTCCCCCAATGGCGATCTTGATGTTGGCATAGATCTGGCTTAAGGGTATGGGATCAGGCGCGTTCAACATGGTCGCAAAAGCCGAGGGGTTGGGCGCGGATCGGTGTTTTTTGACCAGGTCGTTGAAGAGGCAGTTCATCTCCGCATTGGCCTCGTCCGATCGCTCAAAGAGCTCGGATCGCCATCCGAAGTTACCGGCTCCGTCAATAAGCCGTTGCGACCAGCGGATAATCTCGACATCTGATGCCTCACAAATTCCGAGAATATGTGCCAGTATGCGAGCAGCAACCGGACCACAGATCTCTGCAAAAAGATCTACTGTGTCGCCGCGCGGAAGGCGATCTAGATACTCGTTCACGATGTCACGATAGATCGGCGCCCAATGATCCGCGATCGCTTTCGGTGCGAATGCTCTGGCCATGGCCATTCGTTCCCGAGCGTGTTCAGTTCCATCCTTTCGCATCAAAGTATGAGCCTGAAACGCCGGCTTCATCGGCGTGCTGGGATCATCAGAACTAAAGCGTGAAGGATCATCCTTCACCATCTTAGTATCGAAGGCCTTCGTTAGAAACGTCCGTCTGACCGAGGCGACGTGTACCACCGGGTTTTGCACGCGCATTCTGCGATAAATCGGATAGGGATCGAGTGTTAGGTCATCGATGGTCGTCACGTCGTCCACTGGCGCGAATAGCATTGGAAATCTCCAAGTGATGCTTGATATCGATACACGCCTCTCTTCCATCCGAGCGGCGCAGATTGACTTCACAGGTCGAAGCTCAATTTTACCATCATGTCGGTGGCGCGCCGGATGCCTCCGTGACCCATCATCCGTGGCCAGTCACCCACCACCGCAAGATTCGGCGCGCGGCGCAAAAGTGTTCTAAGTCCTTCTTGCAATTCAATTCGCGCCAACGTCTCGCCGAGGCATCGATGAACACCCGCGCCAAACCCGAGGTGCCAACGCATCTGTTGACGCCCAACATCAAAAAGCTGAGGATGCTCGTAGTGTTTCTCGTCTCGCAGGCCAGACATGACACTGAGCGCGAGGAGGCTTCCCTTTGGCAACACGTATCCATCCAGATCGATATCCTTGAGGGCCAACCGCGGAAATGAGCCAACTGGCGGCTCGAATCGGAGCCCTTCCTCCACGGCGGCTGCGACATAGGATTGATTGCCACGTAAAGAAGACCAGAGCGCGGGATTTTGGAGCGCAAGAGCCGTCACCATCACCATCGCAGTGCGCGTTGTATCGCTCCCAGCGAGTATGATAAGCATGAGTTGCATGATCTCCTCAATTGGCGAAAGCGTTCCGGCTTCCCGTACCGCCTTCAAGTAGCGCGAGAGAAAATCATCCCTCATCCGACGACCGCTATCCGCGATCACGCTCCGAACGTAATCCTGAAGCTCGATAGCGGAAGCTTCAATCTCCTCGAATTCCTCATCGCGCCATGACGGGCTCAAGCAGCGGGAAACCTTATAAACTAGTCGTGTGAAAAACGGCGTGTCCTCAGACGGCAAGCCAAGGACACTTGCGATCGTCAGCGCAGGTAATTGCGACGCGTACATTTCAGTAAAATTGAAATCGTCAACTTTCTGTAGATCGTCCCACAGACATTCCGTTATCTTCGCAATCTCCGGGCGCAACGCTTCAACCATGCGGAATGAGAACGCCTTTGAAAGGCCTGAGCGACGTTTCCCATGCGTTTCACCGTTCGAAAACAACATGCTGTGATCTATAAAGTCAAAAACGGCACCAGCTTTGACGCCTCGATTCAGCATGAGCTCAGTTTCTATTTGCCGGGTACGTGGATCGGTGCCCAGCAGAAAGATATGGTCTGCGCGGAGAACGAGAAAGATGCCATCTTCTCTCCGAAGAAACGGACGCTTCGGTCGCCATTCTGCGAAAATACTGTGACCTTCAGAATCAAGTCTGCTTATAGGAACGGCGTCGGGATCGATTTGATTTGACTTCGCGACATTTAGAAACTTCTGGTCGGCCACAGAGACATCGGTAGAGCTGTTCGCAATCATTGTAATATACCTTACCAAAGACGACGCGAGAGACGACGTAAATGGCAATAAGACTTAAAGGCTTAGCCCATGCGACTGCTCTCGCCCTACGGTAGCAACAAAAAATAGTCTTACACATTAGAATCGGGTTTCATCTGTAACGAACAAATCAGATCGTCATTGCAGAGCTATCGTAAGCGCTCAATTCGCTGCGCGTTGACGCGTTAGATTATGGCGCCCTTGTCCGATTATACGGGAGTTGATTTGGCGAAGTTAAACGGGAGCAGATCGTCGATATCGGCGCCATCAGGGCGCTGCGGCAGCTCGGTGAAGATGTGCCTCAACCAAGCGAAGGGCTCGACACCACAGGCACGGCAGGTCAACATCAAGCTATAGACGACGGCGCTTGCGTTCGCCCCACTGACGGTGTCGCAAAATAGCCAGCTCTTTCTGCCCGTGGCAAATACTCTGATATCGCGTTCCAATAAATTGTTGTCGATCGGCATCCTGCCGTCTTCGATGTAGCGCGTCAGATATTCCCATTGGTTTCGCGTATAGGAGATTGCATCGCCGAGCTTGGTGTCGGGCACGACCCTGGGGGCCATGTTGTCTAGCCACTCCTTCAAGGCTTTGAGAACGGGGAGGCTGTGCTTCTGGCGCATGCGCCGGATACAATCGGCCTGCGTTTCGCCTTCAACCCGCTTTTCTTCCCGAGCTTGCCTTTCAATCCGATAGAGTTGGTCGAAGAACTTCAAAGCCTGTGCGGGTGGGCAGCTTTGTTTTTTTTCCCGGCCTTCAAGGCGTTGACGAAGCGTCGCCTGGCGTGAGCCATACATCCGACATGCGTCGCACCTTGTAGAGTTCGCCATGCCTGATAGCCGTCACTCATCAGGATACCGCGATAGTCGCCAAGGAAAGCCTGCGGATGGACCTGCCCGCGACCGGGCTGGTATTCGAGCAGCACAACCGGCTCGGCGCTGTCCTGACCGCTGCGATACGCCCAGATGTAGGACGCGTCTGTCGCCTTCCTGTCCTTTTCCTTCAGCACCTGGACCGTGGTCTCGTCACCGTGAATGACGCTCTGCGACAGGAGACGCTGCTTCAGCGCATCATAGATGCGAACCAGGTGCTTCTCACTCGACCCGATCACCCAGTGGCCAAGGGCGCCACGGCTCACGGGGACGCCGGCGCGCTCGAACGCCTGTGCCAGACGATAGAGCGGTGTGCCGTCGACAAATTTATGAACGAGCGCAAAAGCCAGTGTCGAGGCCGTGGCAATACTGCCCGGCAAGGGCTGTTTGGGCATGGGCGCGATGATGACGGGCGTGCTGATATCGGTGCGTTCGCAGTTTCGGCAAGCGTATTTGGCCCGCGCGTTCTGCAGGACCGTGGCCTTCACCTCGATATGCAACTGCTCGGTGATCAGTTCGCCCATGCGATGCAGCAGATGTCGGCAGCATGGGCAGGTCTTCTGATCTTCTGCAAGGTCATATTCAACGCGGTGGCGTGGCAAATTCGCCGGAAGCGGCTTGCGCCCACGCTTGCGGCCTTCGGGTATCTCTATCTCTGGCAACCCCGTGTCGGGAAGCCCATTGGAGCCTACTTCATCCTGGTCGGCCAATCCTTCATCAGCACCGGCCTCGAGAGCGGCGCTCTCCGCTTCGTTGAAGACGCGATCCATATGCTTTTCGCTACGCGGCGCAAAACGATGAAGCTGGGCAAGTGCAAGCTCTTCCTCGAGCTTGACAACACGCTGTTCAAGGGCGTCTCTCTCAGCCCGCAGCGCAGCGTTCTCGGCAGCATTTGCCGCCAAAAGCGCCATCAATTCTGCAACGGTCGGGGTGCCGGCTCGTGTCATTGTAGCTTTGAATCTGAGCCGCCCCGCTCCGTCAACAGCTTTCAGCCGACAAGCTCATATTGCCGAGCAGGGTGGCGAACCATTTCATCGAGATCGATGCCGTCAAGCAACCAGCGCAACTGCTCGGTATCGAGCGTCACCACCGGCACGTCGCGACGAGGCCAACGAAACCGGTCTTGCGACAACGCTTTCAATACAAGCACGAACCCTGACCGCTCGAAGAACAGCAGCTTCACCCGCGTCCGCCGACGATTGCAGAAGACAAAGACGGCACGCTCGAACGGGTTCAGTCCCATCGACTGCTCGACCAGGATCGCCAGGCTGTTGATCCCTGCGCGAAAGTCGATCGGATCCCGGTGAAGGTAAACACGAAGATCATCAGCCAGCCGGAACATCGCAACGCCCCAAAGCCTCAATCAGAATGGAAACAGCCTGCTTATCCGCGTCCTCAAGCTCAAGCCGCACACCATTCGGCAGAACAGCCGTCAGGCGCATACCTGCCGATGGTGGCCGAGCCGGCATGTCGGGCAGGTGCACAATCGGCGACGCTGTAGCCACGGCAACAAAGGCCGATGCTTCATGCCCCGCAAGAGCCGGCATATCGTCCTGCATCTGCCGATCTCGGCGAAGCTTCACCCAATTGCGTAACAGGTTGGCATTTATTCCATGCGCCAGTGCCAGGCTCGCAACTGATACGCCAGGCTTCATCGCACTGTCGATTAGCCGGGCTTTGTCCGCGGGATCGAAGCGCCGCTTCCCATTCGAAATAACCTTCACAGCACGAAGGCCGCATGAACCGCTAAAACTATCCGAGGTCATTGTGTCCACAAACTCCTTTGTGGACACAGAATCAGACATTCGATCTTCTATGAACAGGTGCCGCAAATTGAGCGCTTACGAGCTATCGGTGACGCGTCACCATCGCGCACCTCATTGGCGGTATTTACTACGGTGATCAAAAATTTTCCGCAACGGGCATAGATCGGCGGAAGCACGACGTCGACTTGTCGGACGTATCGCACTGAACACTGATAACTTTCATGATCGGCGCCCCGAATCCGGAGTTGCATCTGACAAAACCCGCCGGTGCACTTTTAATTAAACTCTTCCAGAGGAATGTTCGCGAGTTCGTTGCTCCAACTCCGATGCTTCTCCGGCACGAGCTCGATTGACAGCTTGTTGACGCTGCAGTCCCAGTTGAACTATCGCTTCTGGTGGAAGCAATAGTTCGGTGTTTCCGGCCAAACGCTGACAAAGCTCGCTGAAAGTCCCATTTTCATTTCTGACTAAAATTCTATCAGCAGAAATAGTCGTGGGTATCCTGCGTCCGTTGTCCGACAAAGAAAATTTCTCGCCGGCGATAAAGGTTGCACCATTTCCCGCGTCAACCAAAACTATAGGCAGTTCACTAGTCTCCCTGGACGCGAGACTATGGGGTAGCTGACCCTCGTTCATTATCTTGGTAAAGATATTATGCTGGTCCGATCCCAGGCGCTTTTTTAACGAGCTAGGTGTTTCGTAGCCAGTGCCGTCTTCCATGCGGATCAATACATTCAACTTACGCCGGTCACGAGTGATGTTTGGAAATCTGACTCGATCGAAGACCATCCGATTATACTGTTCGATTGGTCTATAGACATTCTTTGAGACCTCAACGAGAAACTTAGGACGCCGATGCTTGACAGACTGTGCCTGCTGTTCAGAGATATTGACGACGTCAGCACTCGGCACCATGCCTCGTGGGTTTGTGCTGATGTTCAATCGCCTGGCTGTAGAACTCTCCCCAGAAGTGCGAGCATAAAAGGTCGAAACATCGCGAGAACGTACATCGCCTTCGTCATTCCATTTGCCGATGGCGGATTCAAACTGCGCCGTGATCGCCTCTTGAAGAGAATGATGGACAGCCGTTATCTTTTCGCAAAACAACTCTTCAAAAGCATCTTCTCGGAATTCACCGCCCTTACTCTTGCGATTAACCACAAAGGAAATGTCGCGCTTTAAATTCCATGAAAACTTGTTCGAAAACTCGCGCATATATTCGGGACGTGTTTCGAACGAACTGAGATCACTGTGCTCTCTCAGCCTTGTTGCGATGGCACTTTGATACGAAGCGATTGGCAGGCGGGCGGAATCTGGATGTTGGGCGAATGCGAAGCTTCGACGGAGCCTCTCCCAAACGCTGTTAACCCAGTGCTGCTGTCTCTCGTCCAACGGGCGATTTCGATGATCCATCAATGCCCTTAACGCGCCTGGCTCCCGGCCCCAAGTCGATTTTCCGTCACTTGCTAGAGCTTGTTCATTGTCGTAACACGTTTCACCGTCCCTGCGTACAATTGCAATTCTATCAAATGTTTTGTAATTTTCGACCTCGAGCGCTACACGTGGCCAAATTGAATAATAATGATCGTGAGTTTCGACATCTGGCAATACGGTTGAGGCAATAAACGAGTTCGCCAGCGCCCTTTCAAAGCGATCGTGAATAGCTGTAAAGCTCGTTATCCTGTCCGTCGCGATAATATTTAGTTCTGTTCTATATCCGTTGGAGCGCGCCTTATCTAAGAGCGACGCGTAATGATTTGGCGGATAGCACGACTCCAGTATAATATTATATCTATTAGTGATACTGCGATCAAATAATTGATGATACCATTCTGTCGCTGCCGACGAATTTGCTCGCTCTAACGCATGCGAGCCCTGCAGAAGGGCTGCATTGTTACCAGGAATGTATGCATTGAGATCATCAGCTATTATTCGCTGGGTGCTTTCACCGCCCGTTCTACTCTTGATTTGGCGAACTAAGGTGCTCTTTCCGGCACCCTGCTGGCCACATACAACTGTGAAAGTTGGCTTTGCAACAGACGCCCCCCGCGCACCGATTGCCGGAATGATCTGGGTCTCGAAGATGTCGCGCTTAGCTTGTAACGAGAGGGTAAGCGCTCGATCAACTCCTAGATCATCTCTCATTGACGCGTAGATCCTCAAATTTGACGAGCCACGGATCAACAAACATTCTTACGAAGTGATTTAGCTCATCAATCAGGTTCACTGCCTCTATTGCGTTACCATCAAGTCGTTCCAATCGCTGTGAAAATTCGATGCGTTTCGTATCCGCTAAGGCGTATTGTGCCACGAGCTCCTCAAAACGCTCATAGCCGCTATATCTGAAGGTGATCAGCCGTGAAGTGAGTGCGCCCACGAGATCATGAGCGTCGTTTATGATCTCAAACGCTGGCTTATCCCGGTAGCGTTTTGGAAGCCCTAGTTCTACGCCTAGTTGGCAGTCAAGATCCGGAAACATGATTTCTTCCTCGTTAAAAGGCGATCGGCGAAAGATACGGCCGCAATGAGAACCTTTTATTGCGACCAAGATTTTTACGTTACGTTTGCAATATACGCTGCTATTCTGCATCATACTGCAGGCTATTCCCAGTACGACGGACGGCAATCTCGCGGGTGCTCGCCCCGTTTCCGGCAAACCGAAGCATTTGTCTTAATTGTCTCATGGTCAGCCCTCTCTTTGCAGGCATCAAAATGTCCTCGTTCATCCCGAGGTAATTGATGCCAAGTTGCTGACCAAGGGGTATCTTCGGTGCCGAAAATTGGCCGGACTTTGACTTGAATGATGGCCGGCTTCACGTCGGAATCCGCAGTCGAGCGGATTTTATCTCATGGAGAGGTTGTTCACTATCCTATGCCGTGACTGCTTTTCCATGGTCAGCGATAAAGCGCTGGAGACCGCCGGTCGATAACCAGACCATATAATGGATAGGGCTGTCCGAAATCATTGCGCCATAGCCAATCAGGATGTGCGTTTATCAAATAACCGATGGCGGGATTGATCCGTCGAAGCGGCCATTATGTTTTCTCGGCCAAACTGGGTGAATCATGCTCCGGATTTGCCAACATCAGCTTTGCAAGCTCGACGGCATCTGCATCCGTATTCCACCCCATCACCTGAGCATCGAATGTCTCAAAGAGAAGCTGCGTCGCTCGAATACTTCTTGATTCAATAATATCACGCTCATTTATGAAACCGTTGATCACTAGATCGGAAATGGTGGCATACATTTCCTCAGCAGATATAGCAGGTATGTATTCTGCAAGGTCTTCAATATCGAGGAGTTCATTACCAAGACTATCTTGGTCGGCATACGCAATCGCCACGAGGATATGCAACTCCGCATTTGTAAAAGCTTTCGATTGCGGGGTTAAGATCGTGTCATGCTCGTCCACACGTACAGAATACTCGTTTGTGCGTCCGGTGGTATCGTGTTCCATGCTGCTCGACTTTGCGCCCCCTTCGAGGGGTGCGTGTTCTGATAAGGACAGCTCAGAGCATCTTTCGCGGGATTGCTGCTGGCAATGCGCACGAACAAGATCGCGTTTTAGGTAGGATTCCCGAGCGACGATTGGCTCCAGTTGTCGATAATTGAGAATGCTACCCGCGTTAATTTGGATGCGTCAAGAATTAGGTGCCGGCAACTGATTAGATTCAAATGGCCCAGCACAAATGCAAACGCATAATGGGGTCAGAACAAGATTAGTGCGAAATCGTACGCCAAGCGCATTTGTCCATAATCTCAGCAGTTTGCCGTCTGTGATAAATAGGAAGCTTAAGGGTGAAAAGCATCCTAGGACCCATTTTTAGAACGAAAATCGATCTCAAGCATCACTTTCTCGGCTAAACGTACAATTTCGCACTAATCTTGTTCTGACCCCTATTACCCACACCATTCTTCCAAAAGATCTTCAGACCCAACTAGCCCGGCTCTATTTTACCTAAGGTTCAGAATTGCCGCTCGTCTTGGCGATGAGCCGGCGGAAATAGGCCCAGTCGGCCCGAAGCTGCGGTCCGCAGCCGCAACGAACCGTTCAATGCAGCTGCGCTGTGTCAGGAGCATCTAATTCGTAACCCGCTTTGCAGGGATCTGGAAAAGTCAATTTCTAATTGACATATTCGGTATCGTGTAAAGTTGCGTATGCTTTGATCTTGCGGCATAATGTCAAACATGAATGGACAATCAGAGAGCAAGCTAAAGCACCTTCTGCAGCATATCCCCCCCGGCTTCCTGGTGGACTCGAGGTGGATGGCCCGCCATGCTATCTCGCGACAATCCGTGTCAGGCTATCTCAAGCATGGCTGGCTCGAGCCAGTCACGTCAGGCGTGTACCGTCGCCCATTCTCCTCAGATACCAATCCAGAAGCTGTCGGAGGCTGGAAGATACCTCTGCTCTCAGCCGCCTGGCTCATGCGGCACGAGTTCCATGTCGGCGGGGCGAGTTCCCTCAACTTACGGGGACATACTCATTACCTCTCGTTCGGCAGCGAATTTGCCCTCTATCTCTATGGATCCGATGTCCCGACATGGCTGTCGAAGTTGCGGACGGACGCCGATGTCAAGACCAGGAGCAACGTCCTGTTCGGCGAAGGGGCGACGGGCGTCGAAAACGCTGATTTCGACCTTTCCAACGACGAGGATCCAGAGCTGGTACAAAGCCCATGGCGCTGGCCAA
Source organism: Agrobacterium tumefaciens str. B6 (assembly GCF_001541315.1). Lineage (GTDB taxonomy): Bacteria > Pseudomonadota > Alphaproteobacteria > Rhizobiales > Rhizobiaceae > Agrobacterium > Agrobacterium radiobacter. The sequence continues at coordinate 31,372 of NZ_LMVK01000049.1, forward strand.
TTCCGCTGTCCTCACCCGAGCGCGCGATCCTCGAAATGCTAGACGAAGTCCCAAAGGGCGAAAGCTTCCACAAGGTGGACGTGGCGTTCGAGAGCCTTGCGAATCTGCGCCCGAGATTATTGACGACACTCCTTACCCTATGCCGAAGCGTAAAAACCAAGCGCCTCTTCTTCGTGTTTGCTGACAAGCACAATCACGCCTGGCGCCGGCACATCGACGTCTCCTCCGTCGATATCGGCAAGGGCGACCGGGCGCTGACCCCGGGGGGCAGGCTGCACCCCATCTATCGCATCACAGTCCCAAATGACTTGATGCCAAAGGAGGCCCCATATGGCCCGTGACCGATACATGCGCCAGGTCGACCTCCTGGTGCGGATCCTTCCATTCATCGCCCGCCACGAGGCCTTCGCCCTGAAGGGTGGAACGGCGATCAACCTCTTCTATCGCGATATGCCGCGGCTCTCTGTCGATATCGACCTGACCTATCTGCCGATTGAGGATCGCGAAACGACGCTGAAAAATATCGACACGACACTGGAGCACATCCGCGAAGACTTGATGGGCAACCTGCGCGGCTTGAACGTCCAGAGGATCGCCGGCGGCGGCAACAATGATACCCGCCTCCTGGTCCGGCAGGGCAACGTTGAAATAAAAGTGGAGACTTCTCCTGTCGCGAGAGGCACCGTTCATACGTCGGAACGACGCCGGGTGAGCGAGAAAGTCGAGGACGTCTTCGGGTTCGCTGAGATGCAGGTCGTCTCGTTTGAGGACCTGTTTGGTGGGAAGCTGCATGCGGCGGTTGACCGACAGCACCCACGCGACCTGTTCGACGTCAAGCTGCTCTATGAAAACGAGGGATTGACCGACGGGCTGTTTCGGACCTTCCTGATTTATGTCGCAAGTTCCGGGCGGCCGCCCCATGAGCTGGTTAGGCCCTCGCTTGCAGCGCTGGAAGAGGCATTCGTCAAAGAGTTCGAGGGAATGACGACGCAGCCCATCAGCCTAGATGAGCTGAAAGCCGCAAGAGAGCAACTGACGACGGATCTTCGTGCACGGCTCGACGACGACGCCATGCGCTTTCTGCTTTCACTCCACAACGGCAAACCAGATTTCGACGCCATCGGGTTGCCGCAAGCGGCTGATCTGCCGGCCGTCCGCTGGAAGATTCTCAACCTCGAGAAGCTGAAGGCGCAGAACCCAGAAAAACATGCCGAGCAACGGCGAGAGATCGAGGGGCTTCGGTCAACGACCAGGGGACAATCCTGATGCTCCAGTTCGACGGTAATTGGCGTTTTGACAGTCCCGGGCCAATAGAGCCAGCAGTTCAACAGGCTTTTCGCGATCTCATCAACCGCATTTGTTGACAGGGACAGCGGAAGCCCATCCTCGAACATTTCAAAGCTCGCTTTTGCGCAGCCGGCGGTGCGGAGTATTGGCCTAGCACCAATGAGCGGTTCGCCTCAGAGGATCTCGACCGAGACATGACACGCGCCGGAGATAATGCCGCGATTTTCATCGAAACATTCTGGGGCGCTTGCCAAGAACTTCGCGCACGCAATCCCACAATGGTGATACCGGATGCCGGGCGGATCAATCAAATCCTTGCGGACGCCGACGCCGGCTATCAGCTCGATCCTCCCATACTGACCGCCACGCGCGTCCACATTCCCATCAACGTTCCGAATGCGCCTCCTTCACTTGACGTCCAGGCGCAGGCGCTCATCAACGAATCCCTTGACGCGTCCCAGCGCGCACTTAGCGACGGCAACGGCCGCCAGGCTGTCCAGGAGGTCCTTTGGCTGCTGGAAACGATCTCCACGGCATTTCGAAGTCAAGAGATTTTGGACGGTTCCATCCAGGGCCGATACTTCAACAAGATCATTGGGGAATTGCGCCAGCGCGGCCGGGGGCACCAGGACCAGATCTTTCAGTGGATGATGACCCTGCACGGATATCTATCATCGCCGACCGGTGGTGGCGTTCGTCACGGGGTCGACCTTAAAGAGGGCCTTGCGCTCGAGATTGATGAGGCACGGCTCTACTGCAACCTAATCCGCAGCTACTTGACGTTCCTGATCGCTGAACATGAACGCCTTAGCCGCCGCGAAGCGCAGATATAGGAGGCTCCGTGAGCGACGATTCCGATAAAAAACAGACTGAATACGATCTCGAAACAGCGATTTCCGCAGCGATCGAGAAGGCATTTCCACGCCTCAACGCCGCGGGCATCCAGCATCAGATCGAATTCACAATTCGCCTAGGGCATGCGACGATCACCGCCAACGGGCGGGAAAGCTGGATCAAACGGGGACGGGCCGACATCCTCTTGGTGCTGGATGATAAGCCTGTGGCAATTCTGGAGCTGAAGAGACCCGATATCTCTGTGACCGACGACGATGGCAAGCAGGGCCTGTCTTATGCTCGTTTGTTGCCCGTCATGGCGCCTTTCGTCGTCGCGACCAATGGCGATCAACTGCAGATCATCGAAACTTTCTCTGGTCAGCCCTTCAAAGCAGAAAGTCCTGACGAGAAGGCGTTCGAAGCTTTGATGAAGTCCGCGGGAAAGGTCGCGGCGGGCGACCGCGACGACGCGATTTCTACCCTGATGGGAAGTGACCCGCAAATTTGGACGAAGGCTGTTGCTGTTGCTTCGGCGACGGCTATGAGCGAATTGACCGCAACGTCCGACCATCCTCGCCGCCCCTTTGGCCCGTTGAAGATTTTTCGACTAGCTACGCAGCGCCTCGTAAATCAGCTAGGGAGATCCCGGCTGGTGCTGGTTTCCGGACCACCCCTCGTCGGCAAAACCAACGTTCTCGAACAACTTATCCGCCTAACGGATACGCTTGATGCTGGCGGTTTATTCCTCGAGTGCGGTGCAAGCGAGATCTTCCGCAAGATTGCCGACCTTCTCTCGGACACGCTCGACTGGCACGTCGATCCGGAAGCGGCACGAAACTGGGTGCGTCAAATTTCTCGGACCGATGGACCAAGTTTGATACTCGCCATAGATCGTCTCGACCCCGACGACCGTGATGATGTTCGAATGATCGAAGACCTGATGTCGAGCAGGTTCGGCCTTGGCCTGCGGATTGTTGTAGGTCTGGATGAGGATGCAATTCGACGGGTGGTGGCCAGTTCGGATGGCCGTCGTGAGTCTGTCGTTGGTCGACACGCGACGATTGTTGAAGTCACTGATCTTGCAGATCGCGAGTATGTCGCGGCGCTGGAAGCCCTCGCAAAACTCGGCATGGGTATAATGGATGGAGGAGAGCACAGTCCAGACCTGCGTCGCGCTTGGCTCCTCCAAGCTATGGTGACACACGTCCTGGGGGTGAAACGGAAGCGAGAGGGTATAGCCGTATTTCCGGCAGTGCCCGGACTGGAAGTCATAGCTCAGGCGCGAGCGGATTTTAAGGACCCAGAACTCAGGCGCCGATTTCGTGGCGTTGCTCAAGCTATTGTTCTGGATGCCCAGGATCAAACAAAGCCATATTCGATGGCTCTTCAGCTCATGGGTCGTTACTTCGTTCGACGGGAAACACTCGAAGGCCGTTTGTCCACGTCTGATACCGAATGGTTAATCCGGAGCGGTTACCTCAATCCATCGATATCGGCTGAGAACACGCCGATGCTGAACGTGACCCTCCCCGAGCTGCTGGCAAGCGAATTGGCCCGACTTTTGGCGATCGAATTACGAGAGCGTGCCGACGATGATCCGGTCGATGCGGCCGAGTGGCTTGCCGGCGCTGCAAGTAATTTTCTGTTTGGTGACATAGTTGCCGCTCAGGCTTTTTTGGATCTCGGCGCTGTGAATCGTGACCTGCCGTATCCGTTGTTTCGAGCACTTGCGGACATGACGCCGTTTAGAGAGCAGATACATCCCGGCCAGCACCTGCAAGGCTGGGTCGAAGGTGTTGGCGATTTGGAGCTTCTCCCCCAGGAAGACGGCTCTGTGGTCCTGACGATCGACGGTGAAGAACACACCATCGACACCGAAGACGATCCCGGCGAAACCATTGGAAACGTCTTCGGATGGCAAATCCTCTCACAATTGGCATCGCGCCGCTTAACGGTCCAGACCGAAAGCGGCCAACACCGGCTTGATCCTCAAGCTTTGTTGCTTGTCGGCACTGCGGATTTCGTGTTGCGGCAATCGCGCAACGATATGCTCGCCGAATCCCTGCCGGTTCATGACGGTAAAGGCGGAGGCCAATTTATATGTCATGACGCCGGCGTCGTAGAGGCTATTACCCAATCGATGCTGAGATATCTGTCGACCGAGCCATTGGAAGCTCGCGATTCCTTCCTCACCGCGGCGATGGAAGTCGACAGCATCTATCTCACAGCCCGTCTCGACATCGCATTGCAAATGGTCGCGCGCTCGACCGATGCAGATCTCTCGACCTGGGCGAAGGAGGTGCTTGTCAAGCGCGTCCGCCCCGCGTTCTTGGGGTGCAAATGAAAACCTTCACGCAATCTCAACTTCAGGCGATCGCCGATGCATTGGGTGATACAGACTACGGCCTCACCGGCTCCGAAATCGGTCACCTGCTGGCAACGGTCAAGATAGTTGATACTGATCCACAGATGACAAAGCGTCATAGGCTGTACAATGCCTTCGCCTCTGACCAGAACAGTCGTAAGCAGCGAACCCATATCATCGCTTTTATACGCAAGGCGATGAAGCCTGAACGCTTCGCCAGAGATTCGGAACGCTTCGAACCGATGAGGCTCAATCTTAACCGCGCTTTGGCATTTGCCGGGCTGGCTGTAAAGGCGTCAGGTGAACTCGCCGCCGTCGATGCCGCGGAAACACTTTCGCAAGCAACCCGCCGTGCCTTAGAGTTGAGAGCCGATCTTACAAGCCGCGGCGTTCACCCTGATGTGCTGCGGTTTTGCCGCGAAGAGCTTCTTGTGGATAATTATTTCCACGCAGTTCTCGAGGCCGTGAAAAGTGTCGCCGACAAGATACGGCAACGTACGGGACTAACGGACGATGGCGCCGTTCTTGTCGATCGCGCCTTTAGCGGGGACGCACCAATGCTGGCGATAAACGAACTCCAGAGCGAAAGCGAAAAAGGCGAGCAACGTGGGTTCTCCAACCTTGTAAAAGGGACATTCAGCATGTTTCGCAACACGACGGCCCACGCGCCAAGGATCCATTGGCAGATGTCGAAAGAGGATGCGGAGGACCTGTTTTCAATGGTCTCTCTAATGCACCGGCGCATCGACGCGGCAATCATGCCGCCCCGGGTTTGAAGGTGGCCCCTGTGCTTGGGTCGGTTTCTCGACACGTGCATCTTTCTCACTGACGGCGGAGATACAACTTCTGGGTGGTGGAAACATTAAGCAATGACACGAGCGACGTGTTAATGTCAGACCGCGCGACGCAATCTGAGCTTGAAAGATTAGCGATCGTCTATCACTATAGATACGCCTTCTAAGCTTTTGATTTAGTAGGTGCGGGGGTGTCATGGGAGTACGCAGCCAAATTTCGAAACACACAGCGGCGGGGCAGTATCTGGGATACTCGCTTCAGCCGGTGCGACTTTGCTATTATCTCATGAAATGCCCGGATGGAGCGACGGTATCGCTTGAAGTGCTGGACGATGTTGCCGTTCATCAGGCGGACGGCAGGATCATAGTGGAGCAATGTAAAAGTGCAACGAAGCATAATCCTCTCACCGACTGGGCAGAGGATCTCTGGAAAACCCTCTGCAACTGGCTCGACTTTCTCGCGGCAGGCGAGCTCGACACGAAGACGATCCAGTATCGGCTCTATGTGACCCCAGCTAAGTTCGGTGAGATTGCAAAACTATTACATGAAGCCAAAACTGGCGATCAGGTCGATATTGCTGTCGATTCCATCAAAACACGCCTCGCCGGGATGAAGAAGAAGCCGGCCTGTAAGCAACTTGTCGCGCGTTTCTTAGAAGCCGATCCAGAACATCGGCAAATGCTTGTGAGCCGCCTGCGTATCATTAGTGAGGATGACGATCCTGTTGACCCCCTCCGCGAGATCTTCAAGCCGACGGTTTCGCCGTTGATCGTCGATTTGATATGCGAGCGCGCCATTGGAGCTGCGAAAGAAGCGGCAGACCGGATGATCCGCGCCGGACTCCCGGCGAAGATAGATGCGGATCGATTTCGCGCAGAGCTCCGAGCATTCATACAAAAGAACAATCTTCCAGGGTTTCTGTCGTCACTGACGGACCACCCATCGAGCGAAGCGGTAACGGAGGTGTTGCAGTCGAGGCCGACCTTTGTCCGCCAACTCGAGCTCATCGAAATTCCGGCTGAAGGTCGTGTTAGGGCTGTGAGCGATTATCTTCGAACAGCAGCAGACATTTCCAAGTGGGGCGAAAGTGGGCTGATTTTTGAGGCCAATCTCCGCGATTGGGACGAAGACCTGATCGGGCGCTATCAATTCATTGCCGGCGAGATCTCAGACACCCACGCGGCCCACGATGGCCAGACGCGCGGGCGAATTGTCTACCGGCGATGCGCCTCACTCCAACCTCCGTTTGAAGGCCGCGCTGTTCCAGGGCATTTCGTGCATGGGTCATTTAACGCGCTTTCAGAGAGCCGTCGCCTCGGCTGGCACCCGGACTTTTCCGTACTTCTAGAGGACGACGAATGACGGCTCCCCCTAACAGCGCAATGACCGACCTTAAGATCGTCCAAAATCCGGGCCTTGGTGCCTACTCGATCTGGCGGTTCGGCCTGGGCCATCAACTAACTGACGAGAGGCCCGTTTCGTTTGCATTGGCCTTCCTTGTTCTTCCAATTGTCCTGCATAGAGAGACGCTTCAAACCCTGATCGCGACGCAGAAAAGCTCTGGCTTGGCCCTTTTTGGATCGAAGCTTGGAAAAGAGCGGGAAAAGATCTTGGCCATTCACGACCGCACGCTGCTGCTTCGCAATCTGAGCCTCCAATCAGTCAGTCTTGGCGTCGGGACCAAACTTTTATCGATCGACTACGCCGAGGCGAAGCTACGCGCCAATGATCTCAATACCAAACCACGTCGGCCAGTCGTCCCAGAGCGGATCAAGGACATCGGAAATGGAGCTGAAAAGCTGGGGCTCTGGTTTTCCCAGCTGACCGCAGGGCAGATCGTGAGCACATTGCAGGTAGAATTCTAATGTATTTTCAGATCATCAAGCTCATTCTTTGGCCCCGCCGGGGTGGTGAGCCCCGCGTTGTCGATTTCAAACCTGGTATTGTGAACGTCATCAGTGGAGCTTCTAAAACGGGCAAATCGGCGGTTGTTCCGATCATCGACTACTGCCTCGGCTCGGATAAATGCACCATCCCCGTTGGCGTGATTAGGGAAAACTGCAGCTGGTTTGGCGTTCTCGTCGACACAATCGAAGGCCAGAAGCTTCTTGCTCGTCGCGAGCCAGGCGATCAGCAATCGACGGGGGACATGGTGTTCCTCGAGGGATCAGCGATCGCTGTTCCAGCAGAAATTACCGACAAAACCACGAACGTCGAGACCGTCAAGAGAGCCCTGAACAGATTGTCGGGCCTAACTGATCTAGAGTTCGAGCCGAATGCCGAGGGCGGCTACAAGTCGAGGCCGAGCTTCCGTGATCTGATGGCGTTCTCTTTCCAGCCACAAAACATCGTCGCGAACCCCGACGTGATGTTTTTTAAGGCCGACACAACCGAGCATCGAGAAAAGCTCAAAACGATTTTTCCTTATGTTCTAGGCGCCGTAACGGCAACCGTTCTACAAGCCCGCTTTGAACTAGATCGCCTGCAGCGATCTTTGCGTCGCAAAGAAACTGAACTTAAGACAATCGACTCTGCCAACAACGCTTGGAAGGCTGAAGCATTAGGCTGGTTACGTCAGGCGATTGAGCTTGGTATCCTTGCGTCTGACACGCAGCTTCCAAAGGAATGGCCTGACATAATCGACCTTCTCCGTCTGGTCGCAGGATCCAATTGGAGATCAGCGCGCCCCAACTTGCCAGGCATCGACGTCACATTGGCTCGTCTTGCCGACCTGCGCACGGCAGAGACCGAAATAGCTGGAGAGCTCACTGAGCACCGCCAGAGGCTGAATGAGTTGCGGCGCTTGGTGGAAAGTAGTGAAGCCTACGGCGATGCTATGCGGATTCAAAGGGATAGGATCGGACTAGCGGACTGGCTGAGGGGTCTTTCGGCTGATGTCACAGATCCAATCGTGTCACTTGGCGAAGGGGGTCGGGAGAAGATCCTGGCGCTCTGCGACAATCTCGATGGCCTTGAAATCCGATTGAGGACGCATCCAACACTCTCAAATACGCTTGATAAGGAAATCTTCCGGCTTCGTACCGCAGCCGAAACAACCTTGGAACAGCTGAACGGCGTTCGCACTGAAATTTCAAACCTGGAAAAAGACTCAGAAAGGACGCAAGCGGAGGCAAACCGCTTTGACCAGATCGAACGGTTCCTGGGTCGCCTACAGCAGGCCTTGCACCTCTACGACAGAGCGGATCAGTCGTCGGATCTCAGGCAAGAGGTTGAAGACTTAAGGACGCAGATATCTGTCCTTCAACAGACCGTGTCAGAAGCAGATATCCGGCGAAAGCTAGGCAACGCACTCGACCGCGTTGCAAATTTTGCGAATCGCATGGTTCCCCGACTTGATGCCGAGTGGCCAGACGCGCCTCTACGGCTGATAATTGAAGACCTAACGGTGAAGGTTCTGCGGGGGACGCGTGAGGATTATCTGTGGGAAATCGGGAGCGGCGCAAACTGGCTTGCCTATCACGTCGCCTTGATGCTCGCGTTGCAACGGTTCTTTTTAGGTGAGCCACATCATGCCGTTCCAAGCATGCTCGTGTTCGATCAGCCCAGTCAGGTCTACTTCCCTAAAAGGACCGCCGAGGAAACTATCGAACTAGTGCCATGGCGAGACCAGGACGTTGCTGCGGTCAGAAAGGTGTTCTCTCTGCTAGGTTCTGAGGCGGTCTCCTCGCAGGGTAGACTGCAAGTCATTGTTCTTGACCATGCAGATGAAGACGTATGGGGCGATATTGACGGGGTCGAACTCATCGAAGAATGGCGCGGTGGCCGAGCACTTGTCCCGCTTGAATGGTTAGCCGGTGACCTCAATGCCAACACCCTCAGCTAAAAGCCAGATGGGCACCCCGGTGTGGTTTGCATCTAGCCTGTCAGTAGCTCCACGTGAGCCGGTGAACACATTGCTAACGGCTAGATCAGCGTTGCTCCTACATCAAGTAGACCATCTAAGAAGTCGTCGCGCGAGATGACGGGGGCAGTTTTAGAAGCGAGGATCAATTCTTCGACGACTTGTCGTGCCAGCGAGCGGGCCATTACCTGCTCCTGCGTAGAAATGTCCCTCATGGTTCGGCCATGCAGAAACGCGCTCCTTATGTCGAAGAGCTGTCCGTACTGGTCCGCGTGATGACGATCTCCAAGCAGGCCGGCAACGCGTCCTCGCATACGGTCCGTTGGGCGCATTCGCTTGTGCCTATCAGGGCCATTTCTGAAGCTCTTTTGATAGTCGGCCCGGAGGCCGAGCGCCGCCTCGATTGTCGTGATATGTGCCAGGAACTCGTCGATGCCCTCGGCGAGGAACGCCCGGACAAGAAAATGTACGATCGGTGTCTCGAACAGTTCGCATTTCTTCGCTGCCTCGACGATTGCCCAACGACCTTGGTCCCATATGGGCAGCTCAGTTTTTACAGCGTCGTCTAAGGGAAATTCGACCGGCCGCTCCTCTTCCACTGTCCCGCCGTAGCCGTCATCGTAGGTGTACTCATTCCAGCTGAGGGTGTAAGGGGACGGCGGCGCTGTTAGCCGTACGAAAAGATCGCTATCAACAGTATGGACCCAAGGCAGACGAAAGCCTCGCCAGTCTCCCTCGGGGAGGGTCGTCCAGTGCTCCCAAGGAGCCAGCAAGAGAAAAAACAGGGCCTCCTCAAACTTGGGGGGAAACCGCCCCTTGTGCGGCTCGATCCGTCCCAGGTCCTTGCTGAAGTCCAGCACAAACATGGGAACTGCTCTTCCCTCCGGCTCATGCTCAAATGTTGACGTTTCTTGGACCACGAGCCAGTGAAACTGCGCAAATCGATCAGCATCGAACTGGTATCGCGGGTAGAGGCGCTTTAGCCGAGGTTCGTCGAACAATGTGCGAAGTTCGGATGGCTTTAGGCGGCAAACTGAGGCCGATCCAAACGCGAGCCGCGGTAGGTCTGCAGCCAGATCGAGCGGTGCGAGATAAGTCCGGGTTGATTGGGTGGCGCGGAAGGCTGCATCCAGGTCAGCCGCCGCCGCCTCCACAGGCACCGCCAGTTCCGGCGTGGCACTTGGGTGGTGACATGGCAAACCCAGCGATCTTAGCGCCGTAGAAAGGGCAAAGTTCGGCCCCGCCTTTCCTCCGCCGGAGTAATCATTTCGGCAGACGTCTCGAAGGCGCACAAACGCCGGGTGCTTAAGAATGTTGTCAGGCGCAGGTGGACGGAGTCGCCATAGCTCGCCCATCGCATCGAGCATTTCGGCGCTTGGACCGATCATTTCCTCGCTCATGATGTGATGCGAAGCCGCCGCAGAAGCTTGCGCAGGACGGCCTCATAATCTTCTTCCCTGGAGAAATCGGCATAGAGCTTGCCCTTCAAGAATTCCGGCAGCTCACAAGCCTCGTAGAGCAGTGGCAGCACCACAACTTCACCGCTGGCGATTTCCCTGTTCATCGCTACGTCCAGTTCCTTCTTAACCCAGGGTGCCCCGATAGACTTCTTCGACAACACGACCGCGATATATCGGCTGAGCTTGATGCCCTCCTCAATTTTCGCGATAAGTGAATCGCCAATGTCGATCTCGGCTTCGTCCAGCCACACTTTCTGAACGCCGTGTGCGATTAGATCATTCCGAAGCCTACGGACGAAGGGTTTATCGACGCCGGTATGGCTCAGAAAGATGCCATGATATTTGTCTTGGGCGGGGTCATTCTTTTCCACCGCTAAGCTGTCACGAACAAGCTGATTTACAGCTTCCTGCGAAGTCGGAGGGGTAAGTAACCAACCGTTTGTTGCTCCAAGTGTCACCTTACCGCCTAGACTATAGCCTTCAGGGGTCGTGGCGATCGTGGTGAATCCGTCGGTCGGATCGGACAGGCAGAGAGTCCAGCCATCTGAACTGGTTAACTTATCGAAGTATCTCACAAAGGGGCTGTCTGGATCTAGGCTACCCATTCTCCGTCCCTTCTTCACAAGGAGATCCGACCGCTTCACCAGGCTGGAGACCTTCGGCGCAAGGTAGCCTAGATGGGTTTCTCGATAGCCAAAAAAATTGATCTTTTTCGGTTCCGAAAGGCACCAAACCACGGTTGCACCGTCGGAGATCGCGACCTCCATTTCTTTCTCTCGATCGTCTTGATCGAAGGCTGTATCGATATCGTATCGCTCATTCTCGCGTTTGAGATTGCCGAGTTCATTTTGCTCGTTTGAAAATTTCCCTGCCCTACCGAACAGAAAATGACTGTAACTCTCTGGGTTGATGATGATAGTGTCATATTCATAAAGTGGATACGCCGCACGTTCGCGATCCACCCCGGGCCGGCATAGGCCTAAATTGTCGATTTCCACCCCCGCGATAGGGGCGTCGGTGTACATCACTCCAACCGTCAACACTCTCTTCATCAGAAATTCCTTTGCCGTTCACAGCTCCGCAATATTAATACGACTCTTCGGGACGAGTAGTCCTTTATGGCTTCGTGTTGAGGCTTGTTGAAGCTGGAAGTTGTGCGGCCGCTCCAGAGGATGACTTCGAAGCTGACGCTGCGCCTGATACGCTGCTCGGCTGCTCTAAGCAGCGGTTACAGTGATTCCAAAATCCATTCACGAACATCTTCAATACGTCGTGCGACTAAGCTTTCGGTCGTCATATCCCAACTTGTCACCAATCCGGCCGGCGCGTCTCTGTTGATTTGAGTACAATAGCCCGTTGCTGTTCCCTCAATGCTCTCAAAAGCGAAGCGCGAGTTTTCGCCGGCGAAGCCCATCAGGAAGAACAATTCGTTGTCTACGCGGTCGTGGCTGGCCCCCAATGACTCCATCGGAATGGCGACCGCATTCGCAGCGTTGTCGCGCCAAACCTCAAACGGGACCTCGATCAATGCGACGTCAATTCTTGACGACTGGACGACACTGCCCTTTCCTGAGAACATCCGGGTCGATCCGTAAAAGCCATAATCCGTACCACCGCAGTTGGTCACGTGCGCGCATGTCAGGACGATGAGCCGATCCGCAACGCTGATGAAGGTCCCAGACCCCCCAAGCCGCACATCATCGTCATTCTCGCTGACAAGTGCTGTCGCCGATGGCCTCACGGCTTCTATCATCAAATCCGTTACGATCTTGAAAAGCGTTTGCTCCTCCTCGGCAGTTAGGAATGCGCTCAAAAGTACCCCTCTCGCTGACAAAAGCTATGGACATTGGAAGAACAACAAAGTCCACGGAGGCCGATGCGGTTCGGTAGCCACTCCAGGCACTATTCGACCGAACCGCTGAGCAGGTCTCGGGGCAACGATCGAGCGAAAAGTCCTATCTTAGTAATGAGTTCATCAACCCAGTCCGGAAGCCCGTCGACTGTGCTGTCGGTCAGGTAAAAAATCCATGGCTCATTGCCATGACGGGAACTTGTGAAAAATGTCTCCCACCGGTTTTGGTTTACCAGCTTCTCGAACTTCTGGCGATCCTCGAGAGGCCATTCAAAACCCATGTGGAACATGCGGTTCCTGTAGTTCAGTAGAGCATTCACCAACCGGAAGTCGCTCTTCGTTATAAACTTGGAAAGCCCCACCGCGTGAGACAGCTGTTTGATACCTGCCGGTAAATCTGTCCGAGCAGCTTCGACGTCGACGTAGATATTGGCAGACCAGCGGTCAATCATTTCCTCCGGTAGCCGCGTCCATCTCTCATGCGCAGGAAACGGTGTTTCGCTTGAACGGTACATGCGATGGAGCGCACGAAACGTATGCGTGAAAATGCTCTCGATGAGTGGGGCAAACATGCCGAGTGCGGCCATACTAGCCGCCGCGTCGGAGTAGACCGATGCGTGCATCTCGTCGACCCAAAGATCTGTCGCGTGATCGCTCACCCTTCCTTTCGATTGCCGAGCCCATTCCGCCATTTTATCTATCTGATCTGAGGCATCTTTGGCTGCAGCAGCATTCCGAGCAATGATCGCTCTGATCGCAATTAGCTGCGCTTCGAGGTCCAAGTCTGCGATCAGATAATGGGCGTAGTCACGATCATCGAGGTGAAAACCCAAACCGTCTACCATGCCTACCTCGTGAGTTCGCAATTCGTCAGCCTGTGCGCCGGTCGGCCGCATCGGTGTCCGGGTTTTGGCGCGGTACCTAGGGTCAACCGCCTCATATTTGATGGGTCGAGTGAGCGCGACATCGATCTGACACCATCGGCGATTTACCAGCGTTATAACAGGAGGTCGAGCTCAAGCACGTGCTCGACGTTCAATCAGGCTCGTGTTCGTAGAACGGTTGAACATGACCAAAATCCACAGCGCGCAAGCTCGTCGCCGGATTAACGCTGGCGTCTTCGATTGTGATCTCCTCGCTCCCTTTCCCATCTATCGTCAGCGTGACTTCGAAACGATGTTCGATTGTGACCTCCTCAATCGAGCCGCCGAGAGAAACGTAGTCGTTGTCGATGCTGTCGTGAATGGAAAAGTGAAAGCCAGCTTGGATCTTAAGCTTCGCGTTTACCGGGATCAGAAAAGTTACCGTATGACCGTCGGAAGCGACAATCCGTTGCTCAGGGCCTCCAGCATATACAACGGACTCTACGGCCGCTTCCTCGAGCTCTGCCTCCCACTCCATATAAGCTGATGCCTCGACTTGAAAGTCGAGGTCGTCAAGGTCGCGCTGGATAGCGTTCGCGATCTCATGGGCAAGCGCGCCTTCGGGCTCCTCAGCTAAATGGGTAAGGCACTTCGCGACGATCGCTTCGTCCTCATGAAACAAAGCAAGAGCCTTGCCCAGATCGGTTGCGCAATAGAGATATTCACTCTCCTCACAATAGCTGATCCAACCCCTATCCCTGCTGACGCACAGAAGATACCCGTGGTCTTGCGACCACTTATCGACGCCAGCGAGCGCTACAGCATCCGGGAATTCGTATTTTTTGTCGGCGCCTGCGAATGGCGGCTGGTTCGTGAAGTACCGCTCCATCAGTTCCGCAACGCCAATGGCTTCAGCAGAAGAGATGATTGAGACGCCGACTTTTTCGCAAAAAGTCTTGAGGAGTGCGGCTGAATGGTCCTTGATTACCTCCGTCGGTAGCAGTTTGGCTGCGAGCTCGCCTGCGATAAATGCATAATCCTTCCAAATCTTGTTGTATGTTTTCAGAGCCGTAGCGAGCTGTTCGTGCGCTCCTTGGTGCGCTTTCGCCATGTGAGCCAGCACTTCGTTTGCCACCACGTCCGACAAGACAACGGTGATCTTTTTCGTCTTCAGATTTTCGATACTCAGTAAGATGCGATTGTCGAGATTGCCGTTGGCGTTCAAGCCATCGATAATATTCGTGTCGAGAGTAAAGCCAACGACCTCGCCTCCGGCGATCAACGCCCTGATCTCGTCCGCATCATACGCTGGCACCTGCTCCTCCCCGACTTGTAAATCGTTTTATTCATCTCGCCATAGTAGTCTAGAGGACACAATGCACCGCATCGATGCCACTTATGTCGTTACTCGACTCAACGTCTCAGCAGCTGCTCTACGATTAAACCGATGCTGCCTCGTAACTTAAGGTGGTCTCGGCAGCTTTGTCGTCAGCAGCTCGAAGGCGCTGATGCGCTGCGTCCTGCGCTTCGACGAAGAAGCTTTTGCCTGAAATCCCAGCCCGATCGAAGAAGGCCTGATTTCGCTCGCGGGCATCGCTGAGTAGCGTGTCCCACGCGATCAGTTCGATAGAGCCTTTGAAGCCTGACCGCGGCTGATAAAGACGTCCCCTGCCGTCCGCGGTCCGGTCCCATGAATAGGTCCACTCATCCAATTTGCCGACAATATCCGCAACAATGAAGCAGTAGAAAACGGTATCATCCTTCAGCTTTATGGGTCTCCCTTTGACGTCAAGCTTGCCGCCTTCGAGCAATCGTCGCACGTAGCGCTCGACTTGATGCTGGGGGTTTTCCTCTGAGGCGTAGCTTGTTCGCCCGGGGCGCTTGAACTCGACAAGTAGCACCCTTGACGGATCCTCTGTCTGACGGAGCCCATGCACATGATCGAAGATCAGAACATCCGGACGCTCTTCGCTGGCGACGGCGTCGGAAAGGTTTTGGAATTCCGCATCGGAGCTAAAATACTGAGCGAACGTCAAGCGCTCGTCGATGATCCAAAGGTCGTGTGAGGATGCCGGAACGACCTTTCTGCTGCCATTGGTCAAGGTGTTCACCCGCAGCGGGCAGATGAAGGAATGCAAGATGTCTTCGCGCTGATAGCTGCTGTCGCGCGTGTCGTCACGAACTTTCTCGAGGAGGATTTCGATAAAATCGAGCACGACCTTTCGGCGGACGATATATTCAGTGAGGCTCTTTTGCTCCGCCTCTTCGATCGCCTTACCGGCAGCCTCGATGGCGCCGGCGAACGTGTTGACGTCGACTGATGGCTCCTTCAGGCGTTCGAGCACGGTACGAATTTTTTCTGCCTGTCGTTGGTCCCTTCGATACCGTTCACGCGAAAGGTGGCCGAAGATGGCGTCATCGTTCAGTTCGCCAGAGGGGAGTTTCTCCTGTAGTTCATCGACATCACCGAAGGCGACTGACGGATAGGATTCGGTAATCGCCTTGACCCTTGTTCGCTGATCCTGTCGTAATGACTGCAATGGCTCGGCCAGAAACTTCTCGATGTGAGGAGTACAAACGTCATTTACGATGCGATCGAGGATGGCATCTTCGAACTGGAACTTGGTTCGCTCCTGGTTGACATTGTCGTCTAGGTATTTACCTGTCAGTACCGCATGAAACACCCGGTCCTCGTTCGGTCCGAAATATTTCAGCCCAAGCTTACCGTCGATCTTCTGGGAATGGACGGTGCGGTCGTGGGCAATAAAATGAACGAAGTGCGACCCCTGCAAATCCGCGCTCGCGATCTTGTCGCACTCCATCAGTGTTAAGGTGAGCGGCCCGTAGTCGACGGTCGCAATGTTCTCGATGGTCTCACGGCGATGGATAATTGAGTTGATCTCTTCAGGGTAGTGACGAGTCTCGTCTCCACAATGGACTGTGATTTGAGGCGAACGGCTTCCGATAAACGTCGGCAGGAAATGAGATGTGAAGTGCTGGAACACATACGCGGGTCTGCCAGGGAACTTCGCGCGGTAGCCGTTGTCGCGAAGCCCGCTGAACTCGACCATCACGCCGGTTTCGGGCGCTACACCGTCAATACTGCTTTCTTCATAGTCCTGAATCTGCTCGGACCGCGATAGAACGAAGCGGAATTTCCGACGCGTGCCTCGACCATTCTCCTGCGATTTACTTGAGACGCTGATCGCCTCAAAAGAGTCTAGCCAGAGAAGTCTTCCAACACCTTTGCCGCCACGGGCAATCTTGTTGTCGGTATCGGTTGTGGTGAACGCCTCGTAGTTCTTCGAATCGAGCCCGATACCATTGTCTTCGACGATGATCTTGGCAGGCGCCTGCCGACGAGCCATCGTCAGAGTGACGACGATCTTGCCGTTGGTTGCGACGTTCTCCTTGAAGCGATCTTGAGTGCTATGGATTGAATTGCTCACCGCCTCAAAAAGAGGCTGCATAGCATCAGCCGCGTTGCCGGGTTTGGGAAGGCGATCGATTCTTTTGACGAGATTTGATTTCAATGACGGCATTTTATTTCCCCCGAGCATCTACAACTTTATGCAGCAATCGATTTTTCTCGTCTATCGCCAAAGAAGAGCCACCAGTAACTCACTGAAACCTATTCTTCTTCTGAATCGCCTTCGGCCTGAGCTTCTACGGCGACTTCCGTTTTGCTCAGCAAACCCGCATCTTCGAGCGCTTCGATGTTCGGCAGGTCGCGCAGCGTCTCCATGTCGAAGGTGGAAAGAAAGTGCGTTGTCGTCACATAGGTATAGGGTGCACCCGGCGTCGGGCTGCGTGGCCCGGAGCGGATGAACCCTGCGCCACGCAGATTACCCATGACGTCGCGACTGACTTCCTTGCCAAAAATCTTCGACAGTTCGCCTCGGGTGATCGGCTGAAAATATCCCACCGCCATCAGCACCATCGCCTCGAACTCCGACAACATTGTTGCCGTGCCGCGTGTTGGAGCAGCTGACGCTTGGATGGTGTCGGCGAACCGCGGCCGGGTTCGATGCTGCCAACCGCCGGCGACCGACACCAGTTCATAGGGCCGGCCTTGCAAATCCTCCCTGAGATCATCGATCAGCAGATCGATGCTGCACTCCTTCCCCACCACCCGCGCCAGCGTCTCTCGGCTGACGGGCTCGGCCGAAGCAAAGATCACCGCCTCGACCCGCATCATCCATTCCCGCCAGCGCATCTCCGCCGGGAACTGATCCAGTTCACGATCATAAAGAAGTTCGTCTGCGGCGTTCGCCTTTCGACGAGATGGTTCGAGTGCAGGAGATCCGGCCATGATCACAATCCAAAAATTCGGAAGGCGGAGCGGCCGGAGAGCTCGCGCACCGCCTCGAAACTTTCCAGACGCTCGAACAGCCGGTGGGCTGCCCAGCGCGACAGTTTTGAGCCCGGCGCCGACGCCGGCACGGCATCTTCGGTCAACAACCTGCGGATCACCGGCTCAGCGCCCTTGGTCCGCACCTTTGGCGCCACGGCCAACAGCCGCGCGGCCCGCCGATCAATCTCGACGGCGGAGCGGAGTGCGTCCTCGACGCCATTGACCAGCGCCAGGCAGATCGCTTTCGGATAGGCTGGCTCCCCCGGCCGGACGCGACCGCGGCCACCGATGGTGCGGAAGGCGGGGCCAAAGCGCTCAGGCAATAGTATGGGCACCGGTTTTGGCCAGTTCAGCTGGCGGGCCAGGACGACGTCGGCCAGCCCAAGGGAGAGCACCTCGGCGTCCGGACGAAGGGTCGAAATCGCCGATACAAGCTCGGCAACTGCGAGGGGTGCCGCCCGCCCGGACTGGATCGCGGTATCGATCAACTCCGAAACCTGGACAAGGCTATCGTCCCACCTCATCCCCAGCAGCGCGGCAAGCTCCTTAACAAAGGGGGTGGTGATCGTCCCGGTTCGACGCACCAGCATTCGCGTGGCCAAAAACATGTTGCCGGCCGGTCCGGGATCGTCGCCGGGCTGGGTGAGCAAAGCCGCATCGCGGATCAGAATTTCGTCCTCACTGCGGCCGAACATCCGGGCAGCGCCAGCAGCGGATTTGAGCGCAAGGCGATCGCGCCAGCAGCCGAGCCATGGCGGGTCGGTGCGGGTCAGATCGTCGAGCGATTTCAGAGCGATACCGGCGGCGAAGGCCGCATCGGATTCGCTGGTGTCGTGAGTTCGTTGTCGCGCCCAGCCTGGCAGACGAGGCGTCCAACTATGGATGATTGGAACGGGAGGCGCGAGCGAATCCATAAGCGAAGCATAGAGTACGTGCGCGGTTTATACCACCATTATCTCAATTAACCGCACGCCCTGTCGGCAAGACAAAACGTCCGATAATCTTGCATTATCGGACGTATTCCTCATTATAAGGAAATGCGGCCAAATTCCCGCAATATGACTCAGCAAGCTTGGTCTCTAGTCTTTCCAGCGTACGAAAAAAATGATAATTACGGCTAGACAGCCTAGCTAGATTGGAGTGAATGGATGGAATGGCAGCTACAGGACGCCAAAAACCAATTCTCTAAAGTGGTACAAAAAGCGCGATTTGAAGGGCCGCAGGAGATCACCGTGCGTGGGGAGCGCACAGCGGTCGTCTTGTCCGCTGAAGACTATGACGACTTGCGCGCAGGACGGCCGACTTTGGTCGACGATCTGCTGACAGGCCCCGCTTGGGATGAGACCTTCACTGACGCGGTCGACGCGCGAGCCAAGGTCTCAAGCCGCGACGTGGCCTTCTGATGTATCTGGTGGACACGAATATCGTCTCGGAGGCAAGACGGGGCACACCCCAAGCAGTATCGTGGCTGCGCTCGGTCAATCCGCTCAGCGTCCACTTGAGTGCGCTTACACTTGGTGAGATCATGCGCGGCATTGCCCTGAAACAAAAAACGGATCTTAGGGCTGCAGCTCATCTTGCCGAATGGCTGCGAAAGTTGCGCCACGATCATGCTGATCGCATCCTGACGGTGACCGACGAGATCGCAGTCGAATGGGGCCGCATTTCCGCGATCCGTCCCCGCGGCGACATCGACGGGCTGATCGCAGCCACTGCTATAGTCCATGATCTGATCCTCGTCACTCGCAACGTCAAGGACTTTGAGGACACAGACGCCACTGTGATCAATCCATGGGATGTTTGAGATGAAAGAAACAGTCGAGGAACAGCGCGTGGCGGACGGTTCTCCTATTTCGCGAACCGAAATCCCCTCCCCTGCCCCTCACCCAGGGGCCGGCCTGCCGGCCCACCTCCAGAATCTCACCGATCGGGCGCGCGGCTATGTCGAGGCGGCCAGTTCTATCAATACACGCAAGGCCTATTCATCGGACTGGAAGCATTTCTCCGCCTGGTGTCGGCGCTCCAATCTTTCCCCGCTCCCCCCGCAGCCGCAAACGGTCGGTCTCTACATCACGGCATGTGCCTCGGGATCCGTGGACCGTGGAGCCAAGCCAAATTCCGTTTCGACGATCGAGCGCCGCCTGTCTTCGATTTCCTGGAACTATTCCCAACGCGGCCTGGCTCTCGACCGCAAGGATCGGCACATCGCAACTGTCATGGCCGGTACCCGCACCAGCCCCGCCAAACCGCCGGTGCAGAAGGAAGCGGTCATGGCAACCGATATCATCGCCATGATCGAAACGCTCGATCGCGGCACCCTGCGCGGCCTGCGCGACCGGGCCATGCTGCTGATCGGCTACGCCGGTGGATTTCGGCGCTCGGAGATCGTTGGTCTCGATCTTAAAGCGGATCAGACCGAAGATGGTCGCGGCTGGATCGAGATCCTCGACAAGGGCATGCTGGTGACGCTTCGCGGCAAGACCGGTTGGCGTGAAGTCGAGATCGGTCGTGGCTCGTCCGACGCCACCTGCCCTGTCGCCAACGTCGAAACGTGGATCAAGTTCGCCAAACTTGCGCATGGCCCGCTCTTTCGTCGGGTTACCGGACAGGGGAAGTCCGTTGGGTCGGAGCGCTTGAACGACAAGGAAATCGCCCGTTTGGTCAAGCGCACAGCCATGGCTGCCGGCATTCGAGGCGACCTGGCCGAGATCGAGAGACAATTCAAATTCTCAGGGCACTCCCTACGCGCGGGTCTTGCCTCGTCTGCCGAAGTCGATGAACGATATGTGCAGAAGCATTTAGGCCACGCTTCAGCGGAGATGACCCGCAGATATCAGCGGCGGCGGGATCGCTTTCTGATCAACCTGACCAAAGCTGCTGGTCTATAAAGGCCATCCGGCGGGTCGCAAAATTACCAACTTCGTGACCTGGCAAACGTCGAACGCAGAATTGAAACAAAATCGCTACCTCCGCGAAACGCAGCCTGATACAAGGAGGGTACATGTTGTCGGTTTGTGCGCTTCGCTATTCTAAAGCGTAGCGTACTGGTCGAAACGGGTCTGCCGCCGGAGCGGCTGGAAATCGAACTGACGGAATCGACCATCTTCGCTGATCGTGAACGCGCACTGCACTCGTTGCGCCAGATAAAAGGACTCGGCGTGAGTGTTGCGCTCGATGACTTTGGGACGGGCTATTCATCGCCCGACACACTGCGCGCTTTCCCCTTTGATAAGATCAAACTCGATCGCTCATTTATGAGTGAAAGCACTCCACAAATTAGAGCTATCATCCGTGCGGTACTAGCGATCGGCAAGGTTACCTGCTCGGCCGACCGGGCCCTCTGCAGGAAATCCTTGATTCCGGCCAAATCGCGCTTTCAGGCTCGCGGGCATTTAACGAAAAGCCCACCATTTCGACCGGACAGTCGGGATAAGCAGCAAGGCAATCCTTCACGAAGCGCGCCGTTGACCTCTCATGCGGTCAAGACCGCTTCAGAACGCGGAAACGATCGGCAACTAATGGTGTGCGGAGTTCTCGGACGGATCTGTGAAGATATGGGCACCAGACGTTAACGCGGCGCTATCCGCTGCGTATTTGAAAATTTCCTCTCGAAGGCATTATTGGACATTTGCTCTTTATATTGATAACGACCCAAATCATCGAGCAAAACAGCGAATATCACGTCGAGGACCCACTAGCGCCGTCTCTCGACACGGCGGCTGGGCAAGATGTTTCGGCACCGGCGGTGTTGCATGACGGCCCCCTCCCCTCTCTTACCGTCTAGGACCCTACGCCTGTCCATCTAGCCGACCTCACTGAGCGCGCACGCGGCTACGTCGAGGCGGCGAGTTCGGCGAATACCCGCAAGGCTTATGCCGCAGACTGGAAGCATTTTGCCGCTTGGTGTCGGCGGTCCAATCTGTCTCACCTCTCCCGCACCCGAAAACCGTTGGGCTCTACATCACGGCCTGCGCTTCCGGCACGGCTGAACGGGGTGCAAAAGCGAACTCTGTCTCGACCATCGAACGCCGCCTTTCCTCACCCTCTTGGAACTATACTTGATCGGTTACGCGCGTGTGTCAACGGACGAACAAACCACGCAAGCGCAGGAGATGGAACTTCGTTCTGCCGGCTGTGCCTCGATCGTTCAAGAATACGGGTCTGGCGCTTCCCGCAACCGACCGGCTCTTGCTAAACTCGTCCTGGAAATCGTCGCGGGCGACACCCTCGTCGTGGTCAGGCTCGACCGCCTGGCGCGTTCCGTCAGTCATTTGCTAGAGGTAATCGACGCTCTGACGGCAAAAGGCGCGCATTTCCGGTCGTTGAGAGATCCGATCGACACTTCGACGCCGCAAGGCATGTTTTCGCTCCAAGTCCTCGGCGCCGTGGCTCAACTCGAACGCGCGCTGATATCCGAGCGCACGAAGGCAGGTATCAGCGCCGCGAAGGCAAAGGGTAAGAAGCCGGGCAACCCTGGGATCCGAGAATGCCTCCCGGATGCACTGGCGAGGATGATCGCCACTCGGAAGGCAGCCTACGGTGATCGCGTCCAGGCGACGGACAATCAATGGATTCCAACCTTACTACGCATGCGTCCCGACCACAGCTGGGACGATATCGCGTGCGTCCTGAAGCAGCGCGGGTTCGACTGGACGCCAGAACGTCTTCGCCGCGCCGTGAAATGAATGGTGGCCGAAGGCATGGCGGATATCGCGTGGCTGAAAAAATCGCCGCCGCGCCTCCCGGAAGACCGGCTTATGACGCTGGTCGCAGGGATTCATCCCTCCCACTCTGAACGCACTTTGCGTGAGATCGCAAGCCAGTTGGAACGGCTTCATGAGCGTACGCGGCGTGGTGGCACCAAATGGTCTCCTTCGTCGGTCAAGAACCTGATCAATCGCGCGCGAAGATCCAGCACCGCTCCCGGTGCAGCCCGAACAAGCCTAACCGGATATTCATTTCGGCCTCGACTTGCCGAGAGTTCTCAGCAGCGCATCGGATGCCCGCAGCCCTGATCCATTGTCGGCCGTCTCGTTCAACGCGGGCAGCCGATCGTCAGCCTTCACCTTCTGCGCATCAAGTTTAGCCCGCAGCAGTGCCATGATCATCGGCCACGTTGAGAATTTACCATCACGGGCTCGATCTGTCAGGTTACGCAAGTATCCGCCTGCCGATCCAATCTGGTCGGCCTTCTGATAGATCGCCGCAAGCGTGATTGCCGCATGCTGCTCGCCCAGCTCATCGAGTGCTTCCCGCCAGGCGCTCTGGCTGATACCCAGCATCGGCCGAGCAAGTTCGACAGTCGCCAGAAAATCGCGCCAATGGCGGATTTCGCCACCCTGAGCCAGTTCCAGCACGCTCGGGCAGGCATTCAGCACGATTCCTAATGGCAATTCCCGCTTCGGCAGGCTTCGCACGTTGTCGAATTCCTCAACCGTGCCGCCCGCTTCTGGTTTATTTCCAAAGCCGTATTCAGATTCAGGTATAGAGTCTGGTTTTGAATTCTGTATGTGACGACCAAAATGGGACTCATTGGCGTCCTGAATCTGTGTTTTTGCGAAAGATTCCAAGACGTCACGGATTTCTATGTACAGCGCATGAAGACCGATGCAGATCTCCTCCACAAGCTGTCTTGGTGCGGAGCGTGGTAGCCTGCCGATAATCGCTTGATACACCTGCTGCACTCCGCACCAGTTGCCGGGAACGCCCTCTTCGATACCCGCATCGATCAACTTCACGATATCACGGCGTAACAGCGTCAGCCGCTCCTTCGCGACACGGAAGGCTTTCTTCTCAGCCTGGATCGCTTCGGCCATATCTCTGAATTCTTTGGCGCGCGCCACGATCGGAGACAGATCGAAGCCGTAGGCCTGCTCGATTTCGCCACCCCTGCCCTTACGCGCGAAGCGTTTACCGTTCGGGCTATCGCGCCTGATGACCAGGCCGCACTCCACGAGAACTGCAAGATGCCGACGCAACGTCGTCGCCGGCATGCCATTGGCGCGTGCCGCTAGCTGTTCGTTGGATGGCCATACAATGATTTCACCATCGCCGGTAAGCGTTGTCTCGGGATGAAAGGTCAGCAAGGCATTGAGGATCGCAAGCGAGCGATCCGTTGCGCCGAGCAGTTCCCTCGCCTCCCGGATATTCTGGAACACATGCCATTTATTTGCGGTAGCGTCAGGCGCCACGGCCTTTGCTGACATCTGACTTGAAATCTGGCCGAGAGTCATCGGCCGCCGCCCAAAGGGCGTCGTTGATAAATGCGTCTGCATTTCCTTGTACCTTTGTTAGGCAAAAGAAATCAGCTCGTCGAAACGATACTTTCCCTCACGGGACTCTTGACTGGGATTCCTGAAAATGCGATTCTCTTAGCTGCGAGACTATAGAGAAGGTCTTCCGGAACGCCGTTTCGGGGGCCTTTTTCTTTTGCGGTTCATTTCATCTCATCTGAGTGAACCTCGGATCGATGGAAATTGGGTTATTGGTCGAGCTTCTCCCCATCCGTTGTTTCTATGAATTGGGCATACAGACGGTCCAACTGGTCAGCAACGAATTCGCCAAATGCAGGCACCAGTTTTTCGTCAAAAATCAAAGCCGTTCGTCCGGTATCTTTTTGGATTACAGCCGCCTTTTTACCTTTGGGCATGCTCCAAGCTTTCACGCTCTTTGAAGGTTTTACCGCAGGTTTCAAAACAGCCTTGAGAACAAGAGAAAAGCGGGTGTCGCTATCGGACGTCCGGAATAGCTCAGATTCAAGCACCCCACCAATTGCGTCCGCCGCTTTGGAGTTCGCGAGACCTTCTGCAAGTGCAACCCAACGCGACCGGCCAGCTTTTGACGCGGGACCTATTTGTGTAGCGAGATCCAGCGGTATAGCTTTGGCCACAGCTATATAGCGGCTAAGGTCGGCTTTGTCGGTCGATAGTGCCGCAATGACCGTTGGCCGATCAAACCCGGCCTCTTCAAGGCGCAGGGCAAAGAACGCCTTCTCAATGAAGGAGAGGTCGGCACGATCAAGATTCTCACGCCCCTGTGCCACGACCAGTTCGCGGTCCGTGAGATTTCGGACAATTGCGGAAACCTCTCTTCGTAGATTGGCGGCTGCGCGCAACCGCCGTCTGCCATACACGATTTGATATCGACCGGTGGTCTCAGGATGCGGGCGAACAAGGATTGGTACTTGCTGCCCATCCTGTGAAATGCTCGCTTCAAGTTGATCGAACTTCGGATCGACGTCAACGGGGAGGCGGTCCGTGATCTGCGACCCGTCAATCATGGACGGATCCAAAGACACGACGGTTTCACCCGCAGCCAATTGATCCTGCAACCGAGATGCGGCTTTTGCTCCCTCGGCCATCACTTGCAGCGAAGAACCCATCGCAGAGATCGCACCAGTCCGAACGCGAACGGCCGACTTATCGATGGATGGCCTTTCCGTCGAAGGTTGCTTCTTGAGAAACAGCGAGTCAATTGCGTCTTTACGGCTCATGATAAAAGTCTCTTCGGTTTGGCGTTCTGCCATGGCCCCTCTGAAGCAAGCGCCGATCCGTTGGGAGCTCCCAACAGGACAATGTGACCGCGAACCGGCCAGCCAGCGTGGCCTTCCTCAAGTGAGTTCATATCTTCGCGGCATATCACCAGAGTGCTTCCCGACTGGTCACTGAATAAACTTTGGTTGGGAGCTCCCAACAGCCGCACGATGGGAGAGATAGGTGTCATCAGGCCCTTCCCCACGCCGCCTTGATCAACGCTTCGATCTCTGCGTTCACCGCATCGAGCGACTCCATGGCCCGGTCGTAAGTTGAACGGGTCAGGTTTTCTCTCCCGATCTCGTACAGAGTCTGCTTAGTTAAACCCGCATCAGACACGGCGGCGGACTTGACCATAGGATTTGTGAGAACATGGTCCTCAAACATGTTTCGAAGGAGCGCAGCGACTTTCGTTTGCGGAGCATCTTGAGGCTCATAGCGCGTCAAAAGATAACGTATAAAGTCGTATTGAAGATTCCCTCCCGCCTCTCTCACCACGCCAAGAAGGTCACGGGTCATGAGCAGAAACTGACTCATTGACGCAATATCCAGCATTTGCGGGTGCACCGTAACCACCATTGCTGTCGCAGCACATAACCCGCTGAGAGTCAGAAACCCGAGCTGAGGAGGGCAGTCGATAACCACGACATCGTAATCGTCGCCTACCTCGTCAAAGGCTTGAGCCACGCGTGTGAAGAACAAACCGTCGCGGCCGCCTCGATCACTCAAGGCCTTTGGTGTCGTGTGCTCAAACTCCATGAGCTCGAGATTTCCGGGTACAAGATGCAGGCCATCAAAATATGTCGGACGGATCACGTCTCGCAACGGACGTCGAGTATCGTCATAACGAATAGCGGCGTAAAGCGTCTCATTCGCGCCTACATCCGTTTCCGGCAGAACGCCGAGGAGTGCTGACAAACTGGCCTGCGGATCGAGGTCAACGGCTAGGACCCTATATCCTTGCAACGCAAGATACTGTGCAAGGTGAGCCGAAGTCGTCGTCTTCCCAGATCCACCTTTGAAGTTGGTCACTGCGATGACTTGCAAATGCTCAGAACCTCTACGATGAGGTACAAACTCGATGCTTTCACGTCCCCGCGTCGAACGGGCAAGCATGCCGCGGATCTCATTTATCTGGCCGAGCGTGTAAAAGCGCCTTCCGTTACTGGCGAGCTCAGGCTGCGGCCCTTCGCCCGCCAACGTCATTTTCCGAAGAGTCGAGTCGGATATCTTCATGAGGCGTGCGGCCTCACCTGACGTAAATTTGCGAAGCGTTTTGTGCGAAGTGGGCGGGAACAGCGCCTCACTCATCGCTTGAAGCTGCGAACTTAGCTGTTCTGCATGCTCGCCGATGGTTACATCGACCGACGGGCGATCATTCCTGGATATGGCAGCGGCTTTGCTCACGATAGATTCTCTTGTCACGGTTAATTAGCGCATACGGCAATTTTTCCGTGACGATTACCGAATGTTGGTCTGGTTGCAAGCCGTTTTTGGTTAATGGAAGGTTAACCGAGCTACAACCGAAATTACCTCAAAAAAGGATTCTTGATGTCTTATCTGCTGGTTAGGCCAATTTTATTCGTCAATAATAAGTAACGCGAAGTGCAGATTTGCACATGAAATCAACGCTGCACGAGATCGATTGCACGCGCAAATCGCTTTTTGAAGACTGACTCAGTAGAATCACTACGTGCAGATCTGCACATAGCCACACCCTGAATGAGATGTTTTCTCTCCGCATCGTTTCTTGTTGCGGAGATCAACATGCTGATTCTGACCGTCTCGCCCGACCAATACCAACACCAGAACAGTTACCTCAAGCAAATGCACCGGCTTCGAGCCGAAGTGTTTGGAAACCGTCTGAAATGGGATGTCGCAATAGAGGACGGCGGCGAACGGGATCAATACGACGAGCTCAGCCCGACCTACATTCTCGCGACGTTCGGTGGGCAGAGGGTGGTCGGCTGCGCACGGCTTCTTCCCGCATCAGGACCGACCATGCTGGAGCGGACGTTTCCGCAATTGCTGGCAACCGGCTCCCTCAGCGCAACCACGGCAATGATCGAAAGCTCACGCTTCTGCGTCGACACGACATTGCCGACCGGGAGGGCAGGGAGGCAACTGCATCTCGCGACGCTCACCATGTTCGCCGGCATCATCGAATGGTCGATGGCAAACGGCTACGACGAAATTGTCACGGCAACCGATCTTCGCTTCGAACGCATCTTGAAGCGCGCCGGTTGGCCGATGACGCGACTGGGCGAACCCGTCGCGATTGGCAACACCGTCGCCGTCGCCGGACATTTGCCCGCCGACCGAAAAAGCTTCGAACGGGTCTGCCCGCCGGGATACCGTTCGATTATCGCTGACGATAACGGCCGCCCGTTGAGGAGTGCGGCGTGACCCAGCTTCGCTCCCATCCGCGCCTTGTCCGCAAACTCCAGGACTCACTCGGCGACCAGCTCTGTGTCGCCCTTGACGATGCGACGGTGGTCGAGATCATGCTCAATCCCGATGGTAGACTGTTTATCGAGCGGCTCGGGCACGGCGTAGTAGCCGCTGGCGCAATGACGCCCGCCGCCGCCGAAGTCGTGATCGGCAGCGTCGCCCACGCCCTGCAGTCCGAGGCTGACGACGAGCGGCCCATCATATCCGGCGAATTGCCGATCGGCGGCCACCGTTTCGAAGGTCTGTTGCCGCCGATTGTATCCGGGCCGGCATTTACGATTCGGCGCAGGGCATCGCGCCTCATACCTCTCGACGATTATGTGACATCGAAAGTGATGACCGAAGCGCAAGCCTCCGCCATCCGCAGCGCAATCGATTCCCGCATGAACATAGTCATCTCCGGTGGAACCGGTTCGGGCAAGACGACGCTTGCCAATGCCATCATTGCCGAGATCGTCACGGCAGCTCCGGACGATCGCTTGGTCATTCTGGAAGACACCGCCGAAATCCAGTGCGCCGCCGAGAACGCCGTCTCACTGCATACCAGCGATACGGTCGACATGGCTCGCCTCCTCAAGAGTACGATGCGCCTGCGTCCCGACCGCATCATTGTCGGGGAGGGCCGGGACGGCGCCGCACTGACCCTGCTGAAGGCCTGGAACACCGGCCATCCCGGCGGTGTCACCACGATCCATTCCAACACCGCGTTGTCGGCGCTGCGTCGGCTGGAGCAACTGACGGCGGAAGCCAGCCAGCAGCTGATGCAGGAGGTGATCGGCGAAGCCGTCGATCTCATCGTCTCCATCGAACGCTCGGGGAAGGGGAGGCGGGTCCGCGAGGTCATCCATATCGAAGGATACCGCAACAACCACTACCAGACCGAACATTACGCCCAGATCGAAGAGGACAGCCATGTCGCTTAAAACCCATCATACCCCGATATTCACGGCACTGGCCCTCGTCGCGCTCGGCTCCCTGGATGGGGCACTGGCATCTTCCGGTGGCGGCAGCCTTCCCTGGGAATCGCCACTGCAGCAAATCCAACAGTCGATCACCGGTCCCGTCGCCGGCTTCATCGCGCTTGCCGCCGTCGCCATCGCTGGTGCGATGCTGATCTTCGGCGGGGGGCTGAACGGCTTTGCCCGACGGCTTTGCTACGTCGCGCTGGTTGGTGGCGTCCTGCTCGGCGCCACCCAGATCGTCGCCCTATTCGGTGCGACAGGGGCGTCGATCGGTGAGCTTCATTCGCAGGTTGACCCGTTTGGGTACTCCCCCTCCCCCAAGCTGATTGAAAGAGGGGAGGGGGCTCATGGCTGAATCTGGCTCGGCTCTCGTGAGGTCGCGGGTTCACAGGGCGCTATCACGTCCGAACCTGCTGATGGGTGCCGATCGTGAGCTGGTACTATTGACGGCGCTGGCCGCCATCATCCTGATCTTCGTGGTGCTGACCTGGTACGCCGCGCTATTCGGGATCGCGATCTGGCTGATCGTGGTTGGGGCGCTTCGCACGATGGCGAAAGCCGACCCGTTGATGCGGCGGGTCTATATCAGGCACATCTCCTACAAAAACTTCTACCGGGCGACATCGTCGCCATGGCGCAAATTCTGAAGGGGTCGAGATGGTTGCCCTCAAATCCTTCCGTCATTCCGGACCATCCTTCGCCGATCTCGTGCCCTATGCCGGCCTGGTCGATAACGGCGTCATCCTGCTGAAGGACGGCTCGCTGATGGCCGGCTGGTATTTTGCCGGCCCTGACAGCGAAAGCTCGACGGACGCCGAGCGCAACGATGTCTCCCGCCAGATCAATGCGATCCTGTCACGACTCGGCTCCGGCTGGATGATTCAGGTCGAGGCCGTCAGGGTGCCGACAGCAGATTACCCCAAAGAATCCGACTGCCATTTTCCTGATCTCGTCACCCGCGCTATCGATGCGGAACGACGGGCACATTTTCAGAAGGAAAGAGGGCATTTCGAGAGCCGGCATGCGCTGATCCTGACCTGGCGGCCGCCGGAGCCTCGCCGCTCCGGCCTGACCCGCTATATCTATTCGGACACCGCCAGCCGCTCCGCCACCTATGCCGATAAGGCGCTGGAGAGCTTTTCGACATCGATCCGTGAGGTCGAGCAGTATCTCGCCAATGTCGTGTCCATCCGCCGAATGATGACACGCGAGACGTCGGAGCGCGGCGGCTTTCGTGTTGCCCGCTATGACGAGCTCTTCCAGTTCATCCGCTTTTGCGTCACCGGCGAGAACCATCCGGTGCGCCTGCCGGAAATTCCCATGTATCTCGACTGGCTGGTGACTGCGGAACTCCAGCACGGGCTGACGCCGCTCATCGAGAATCGCTTTCTTGGCGTCGTCGCGATCGACGGGCTGCCGGCGGAAAGCTGGCCCGGCATTCTCAACGCGCTCGACCTCATGCCGCTGACCTATCGATGGTCGTCGCGTTTCGTCTTTCTGGACGCGGAGGAAGCGCGGGCAAATCTCGAACGCACCCGAAAGAAATGGCAACAAAAGGTGCGGCCCTTCTTCGACCAGCTGTTCCAGACGCAATCGCGATCGCTCGATCAGGACGCCATGATGATGGTGGCCGAGACCGAGGACGCAATCGCAGAGGCCTCTTCGCAACTCGTGGCCTACGGCTATTACACGCCGGTCATCGTCCTGTTCGAGGAAGATCAGGCACGCCTGCAGGAGAAGTGCGAGGCGGTCCGCCGTCTGATCCAGGCGGAAGGCTTTGGCGCCCGCATCGAGACACTCAATGCGACCGACGCCTTCCTCGGCAGTCTTCCAGGCGTTTCCTATGCCAATATCCGCGAGCCGCTGATCAATACACGCAATCTCGCTGATCTCATTCCCCTCAATTCGGTCTGGTCCGGAAGCGCGGTCGCACCGTGCCCCTTTTATCCGCCAGCCTCACCGCCACTGATGCAGGTGGCGTCGGGTTCGACCCCATTTCGGCTGAACCTGCATGTCGACGATGTTGGTCATACGCTGATCTTCGGTCCGACCGGATCCGGCAAATCCACCTTGTTGTCGCTGATCGCTGCGCAGTTCCGCCGTTATTCCGGTGCGCAAATCTTCGCATTCGATAAGGGCGGCTCGATGTTACCGCTGACGCTTGGGATCGATGGCGATCATTACCAGATCGGCGGAGATGCGACCGAAGGAGGGGACGGGAAGGCACTGTCGTTCTGCCCGCTCGCAGACCTCACGACCGACGGCGACCGCGCCTTCGCGGCCGAATGGATCGAGATGCTCGTTGCGCTGCAGGGCGTGACGATCACGCCCGACTATCGCAACGCCATCTCCCGACAGGTCGGGCTGATGGCGGAATCACGCGGGAGGTCGCTATCGGACTTCGTGTCGGGCGTGCAGATGCGCGAGATCAAGGATGCGCTGCATCACTACACTGTCGACGGGCCGATGGGCCAGCTTCTCGACGCCGAGGAAGACGGTCTGGCGCTGGGCAGCTTCCAGTGCTTCGAAATCGAGGAGCTTATGAACATGGGCGAGCGCAATCTCGTGCCCGTGCTCACCTATCTGTTCCGCCGCATCGAAAAGCGCCTGACCGGCGCACCCAGCCTGATCATTCTGGACGAAGCCTGGCTAATGCTCGGCCATCCAGTTTTCCGCGACAAGATCCGCGAATGGTTGAAGGTGCTGCGCAAGGCCAACTGCGCCGTCGTTCTTGCCACGCAGTCGATCTCGGACGCCGAACGCTCCGGCATCATCGACGTCCTGAAGGAGAGCTGCCCGACCAAAATTTGCCTGCCGAACGGGGCGGCCCGAGAGCCGGGCACGAGGGAATTCTACGAGCGCATCGGCTTCAACGAGCGCCAGATCGAGATCGTCGCGACCGCCATTCCGAAGCGAGATTATTACGTCGTCTCGCCGGAGGGCCGTCGTCTCTTCGACATGGCGCTAGGACCAGTAGCGCTCTCCTTCGTCGGAGCGTCCGGCAAGGAAGATCTGAAGCGCATCCGCGCGCTTCATTCAGAACACGGGGCCGCATGGCCTCTTCAATGGCTCCAGCAAAGGGGGATCGCCCATGCCGATACACTCTTCCCGGCCGACTAGACTAGCCCGCCACGCGATGATTGCGGCCATCCTTCTCTCAAGTACCTCACCGATGCCAGCTGTGGCGGGCGGCGTGACCGGTCAGGCGACCGAATGGACGCAGCTCGCCAACAACACCGAACTCATCTCTTTGGTCGGCAAATCGGCGGAGCAGGTCAACAACCAGATCACCCAGATCTCACAGCTGGCCGAGCAGATCCAGAACCAGCTCAATATCTACAGGAACATGCTTCAAAACACCGCGCAGCTGCCGAACCATATCTGGGGGCAGGTCGAGAACGACCTCAAAAACCTGCAGAACGTCGTCAACGAGGGGCAGGGTGTCGCCTTCTCAATGGGCAATGTCGAAGATGTCATGAAGCAGCGTTTCCAGAGTTTTGCCGAGATGAAAAGCAATCTGCCTGATGGTGCGAGCTTTTCCACGACCTACCAGAACTGGTCCGGCACAAATCGCGATACGATCGCCGGCACACTGAAGGCCGCGAACCTGACGTCGGAACAATTCTCCAGCGAGGAAAGTACCATGTCGTCGTTGCGCTCCATGTCGGAATCATCCGACGGCCAGATGAAGGCCCTGCAGGTCGGGCATCAGATCGCCGCCCAGCAGGTGGCGCAGATGCAGAAGCTGCGTGGTCTCGTCTCGCAACAGATGACGATGATGGGCACCTGGTATCAGTCGGAGCAGGCACAAAAGGATCTGGCTCAAGCAAGGCGTGAACAGTTCTTCAGCGGGACCGAACACGACATCCGCGGCGGCCAGACGATGGAGCCACGCTGGTGAGCTCGCGTCTGATCGTCATTCTCGCGCTCTTGGCCGTCGTCGCCGCAGCAAGTGCAGGCATCGGCACCTGGATTACTGTCCAGCCGGAGCCGGCCTCCGGATCTGGCGCGGCCGCGACCGATACTCCTTCGAGTGAAGAACGGCGCCGGCATCGTGATCAGTTCTTCGGCGGCGATTCGAATCGTGAAATCCGCGGCGGCCAGGAAATGAAACCGAGATGGTAGTTCACCCTTCCCCCAAGCTCGAACTGGCTTTCGTCACGATCGGCTTCGTCCTGCTGGCAAGTTCGCCGGCGCTGGCGCAGCAGGGACAGGTTCTGACAACGCTGGAAAACTCCGTCGTCACCGCCGCCAAGGGCTGGGAAACGACGGTCATGAACGCCGCACGATCGTTGTTCTGGATCCTCGCCGGCATCGAGGTCGGTATCGCCGCCGTATGGCTGGCGATCAACGCCGCCTCGCTCGACAGCTGGTTTGCCGAACTCGTCAAACGCATCATGTTCATCGGCCTGTTCGCCTTCATCCTCGACAGGGGCCTGGAGTTCGCCAAGGCCGTGGTCGACAGCCTCTATCAGATCGGTGCGGGCGGCGGTTCGGCCTCGCCTGCCAATATCTTCGACGCTGGTATTCGCGTTGCGACTAAAATGTCGGAACAGGCGAAGTTCGGGCTCTGGGAGGATAACGCACTGGCCATCGCTGCCGTCTTCGCCATGGTCGTGGTTGTCGTGTCCTTCTCGCTGGTCGCGGCGATCTTCGTCGCCGTGATGGTCGAGATGTATGTCGGTCTGCTTGCCGGCATGATCATGCTCGGGCTTGGCGGCTCGTCCTACACCAAGGACTTTGCCGTCAAATATCTGGTCTATGCTTTCTCAGTCGGCATGAAGTTGATGGCGCTGGTGATGATCGCCAGGATCGGCTCCGATATCCTGCTCGGTTTGGCCGAAGCGCCGACGGCGACATCTGAACAGTTCATCACCACCTTGGCGATCGCCGGCATCTCGGTCGTGGTCTTCGTCATCGCCATGTATGTACCGCCGATACTGCAGGGTTTGGTCCAGGGGGCATCAGTCGGCGGCGGTATGGAGGCCATTCGTCACGGTGGGCAAGCTGCCTCTGCCGCACTCGGCGCCGGGTTCCTCACGATCGGCGCGGCCAACCGGGGCTTTGCGGCAGCAAGTGCAGCGAGGGCAGGGGGAGCGTCACTGGCAGGTGCCGCCATGCGCGGGCTGGAAGCCGGCGTTGGCGGAGCGGCCGGCGCAGTTGGCTCGGCTGCCAAGGACAAGGCCATCGGCTCACCGGGCGCCTATGCCGGTTCGATGCTCGGCCTCGCCAACGCCAAGCTCGACCAGCAATCCGGCCGGCCCGGTACACCGCCACCCCCACCGCCGATCAATGACAAGAAATAAGAGGCTGACAGCGCATGGCTGGAACCACTCCACCAGATAACCCCTATATCGCTGCGCGCAACGAATGGAACGAACGTTACGGCTCATACGTGAAAGCGGCCGCCGCCTGGCGCATTGTCGGCATCACCGGTATGACAATGGCGGTGATCGGTTTCGGCTATGCCCTCTATCAGAGCACGCAGGTGAAGCTCATCCCCTACATCGTTGAGGTCGACAAACTCGGGACGGCCGTCAATGCCGGCTTTCCGCAACAGATCGAATACGCCGATCCGCGCGTGGTGCGTGCCACGCTCGGCAGTTTCGTCTCAAACTTCCGCTCCGTCACGCCCGACGCCGTCGTCCAGAAACAATATATCGACCGGACCTACGGGCTGCTGCGGACATCCGATCCGGCGACCGAAAAGGTCAATGCCTGGTTCCGCTCGAACTCGCCGTTCGAGAAGGCGAAGACCGCAACGGTCGCGATCGAGGTCAACAACATCGTCGCGCTATCGAACCAGAGTTATCAGGTCGACTGGACCGAATTCGAGCGCGATCGGCGAGGCAAGGAAACGGCGACACGCCGCTTCCGCGGCATTGCCACTGTGACGCTGACGCCACCCCAGGACGAAGGCGTCATCCGTCTTAATCCAATCGGTCTCTATCTCCGCGACTTCGACTGGACTGCACAGCTTTGAAAGGCATGGCCCGAGCATGAATATCAGACACAGAAGACAACGGGCTACGCTGGCCATCGGCCTCTTGGTTTTTGCGATCGTCCCCTTGACCGTACTCGACCCCCGGACTGCGCTCGCCGCTGATGGTGTCACGGCCAATGAGGCGAAAGGCATGGGGCTCTCGACCCAATGGCGCGGGTCGAAAGGCCTAGTCACCAAGGGCGCGGACGGTAAGGTGATTTTTCTCTATGGCGAGGTTCAGCCATCGGTCGTCTGCTCACCGCTGCAGGTCTGCGATATCGAACTTCAGGGCGGCGAGGTGGTGCGCGATGTGCTGGTCGGCGATACGGTCCGCTGGAAAGTAGAGCCGGCGACATCGGGCGCGGCCGGGGGCCAGGCCATCCATCTTATCGTCAAGCCATCCGAACCGGGACTTGTCACCTCGATGGTGGTGACCACATCTCGGCGGACATATCATATCCAGCTCAAGTCGCATCCCACGCAATACATGGCCCGCGTCGGCTTCGAATACCCCGAGGATGTGTCCACGAAACTCGCCGACGTCAACGCGCGGCTTGAAGCCAGTACGATCCCCGGCACCGGGGTGCCGGCGGAGCAGCTAAGCTTTTCCTATTCCATATCAGGCAGTGCCGGCTGGCGGCCGACACGGGTCTATTCCGATGGCCTGAAAACCTACATCCAGTTCCCGCGGTCGATCTCGGGTCAAGATGCGCCGGTTCTCTTCGTCGTCTCCGGTGGCCAGAACCGTATCGTCAACTA
This sequence comes from Agrobacterium tumefaciens str. B6, assembly GCF_001541315.1. GTDB lineage: Bacteria > Pseudomonadota > Alphaproteobacteria > Rhizobiales > Rhizobiaceae > Agrobacterium > Agrobacterium radiobacter. The sequence goes on from NZ_LMVK01000049.1 coordinate 66,731, forward strand.
CCGCATGAAGAGCAATATGATGGTGGTCGATTACAACATCGATCGCGCCGTGCTCGTCTCAGGCGTCGGCTGGAAACAACAAAAGGTGACGATTAGCAGGGGAGGGCGATGATGAAGACTCTTGCCTTCATTCGACGCCCCCTGAGCCATATGCCCGGCCTTGCTGCCGCCTGCATCCTCACCGTCCTCCTTTCCGGGTGCCAATCGATCGACACAGAAGGTCTTGTCGCCAGCAACGCGCCGCCCGAAATCTCAGGACCGGCGGCGAGCGCGATTGCCGGCGACATGGTCAGCCGCCTTGCCGAACAGATCGGGCCGGGCAAAGCAACCGTTGCACTAAAGGTCGATACTTCACCCTTCGGTCAGGCACTGGAGGCGGCGCTGAAGGGATGGGGCTATGCGGTCGTCACCGACCAGAAGACCGATAGCGGAATGACCATCGTCACGCTCGCCTATGTCATCATATCATTCGACGGGCAGGTACTTGCGCGCCTTTCGACCAACAGCGTCGAACTCGGCCGCGCCTACACGGTGACTTCGACCGGTGCCACGGCGACGAGCGCGGTTTCGCTGATGCGGCGCGGGTAGGAGGATATCATGGTGCAGTCCCTCAACCTCGGCGGCGCGCAGAACAGTCAGGCGGCATCAGGCATCCGCCGGATCAATCGCCTGCCGATCGTCGTCGTCATCGTGCTGGCGGTGGCCTTCCTCGGCATCATCTTCTATGGGCTCGCCTCGCGCGGGCTTTATTTCGGGGGGGGTAAAGGCCCGGAGGCCAGTTCCGGCGAACCCGCCTCAACTTTTGCCGATCAGATCAAGCGCGGTGTCACCGACGGTATTATCGGCGAACCGCAACAGCAGACGACGTTTCAGCCGACACCTGTCGAGACGAAGCAGGTGGACGAAAAGGCGAGCAATCCGTTCACCCCGACGCCGGAACAGCGTCGCGGACAGGAACTGGAGCCGGAGGCGGTCTGGCGGGCGCGTCTCGAGCGCGAGCAACAGGAGCAATATCTCCGGGAGAGACAGCGCCAGCGCATGGCAAGGCTCCAGGCAAACGATGCCGCCTATGATGCGCCGCTCGCAATCGATCGCGGCAAGCTGGAGGCACGCACGGCAACAGACGATACTTCGGCCGCCAATACATCGACTGCGATCTCGCCGACGGCAGGCGCTTCCGATCTCTATGCCGCCGCCTTGCGTGCCGGTCTCGGCGGCCAGAACATCGATCCCAATGGGCAGAAGAGCAAGGAAGACTTCTTCAACACGGATCTCAAGGACCTCGGCTACCTGCCAAACCGTGTTGTCCCACAACAGTCACTCTACGAACTGAAACGGGGCTCGGTGATCCCGGCGACCTTGATCACTGGCATTAATTCCGATCTGCCCGGCCGCATAACTGCCCAGGTCAGCCAGAACGTTTACGACAGTGCGACCGGCCATCGCCTGCTGATCCCGCAAGGAACGAAACTCTTCGGCCGTTACGACAGCAAGGTCTCGTTCGGCCAGAGCCGCGTGCTCGTCGTTTGGTCCGATATTATCTTCCCGAACGGCTCAACGCTGCAGATCGTCGGCATGGCAGGAACCGATGCTGAGGGCTACGGAGGCTTTAAGGACAAGGTGAACAACCATTATTTCAAAACCTTCGGCTCGGCGGTGATGATTGCGCTGATTGGCACCGGGATCGACATGTCAGTGCCGCAGAGTTCGACGCTCGCAACGCAGGACACGGCGTCAGATGCAGCGAGGCGTAACTTCGCGGAGACCTTCGGACGGGTCGCTGATCGGACCATCCAACGCAATATGGATGTCCAGCCCACACTGGAGATCCGGCCTGGCTACAAGTTTAATGTGCTGGTCGATCAAGACATCATATTCAACGGGATCTATCGGAATTGATGGCCGCACGCACCTCCGCCTTCTCACGCAAATGCTGAGTGAGAAGGCTGGGCTTGATGGAAATATGAATTGATCAAGTTCTGGAATGCGGGCGGAAATCAAGTGATCCGCACACCAAGGTGGCCGTTGACCTTCCAGTCGTATCGACAGCTGATGGCCAACGGCTCTCCCGGGAGGACTGGCTGGCACGGCGCGCCAGCCAGCAGATATCAGCCGGAGCCCCGGTATTCCGTTAGTCCTTGAAATACGTCTGTTCCGTAATCAGGGGAGCCGACGGCATAGATCCTTTAAGCTCAAATCCCCAGCCAAGCTTATTTTTCCGCGCCCAGGTGCCGAGATTTTCAGTAAGCGGTATTGCACAGACGTTGCTCACGATCAGCTTCTGGGCTTCTTTCCAAAGCTCAATCTGCTTGTTCGGGTCCGTTTCCGTGCGCGCCGCTTCGATCTGCTTGTCTGCAACATTGCAGTGACTGAAGTTGACCACCTGAGTTGGCTTGCCGATCTCGCTGGCGGAATGATAAAACTGGGTGAGGTAGTAGTCCGCGATCGGAAAGCGCGCCGCTCCGTAAAGCACGATCGGGCTCAAATCCTTTCGGATCATTTGATGCCATGCCGCGTGTTCGACGGGTTGCAGATTAAGCGTGAAGCCGCCCTCGGCTACTTGCGCCTGAATCAATTGCGCCAGACTTTCGAGACCGGGCAGTTGGCTCGCTACCATTGTGACGGTCACACCGTTCGGAAATCCGGCTTCGGCAAGCAGTTTCTTGGATTGCGCCGGATCGTAGTTGAGGACACCGGCATCCGGATCGAAGCCGAGATTATTCGATGGGATAACGGAAGGCACAGCGCGGTTCACACGTTCGCCTCTGTATTTCGCGATCTGAGCTGCGTTGACCGTATGTGCGAGTGCCTGTCGAACACGAATGTCGTTGAACGGCGGCTTGGTAATATTGATATGCAGAAGGTTCAGTTCGGCGGGCTCGATGGTGTCGACGACGTTTTCAGGATTAGCCGTCAGGCGCTGGAGCCAACGCTGATCCTGATTGCCTTGTTCGACATCGAGTTCACCAGACTCGAATGCCAGATCGCGCGCGGCCTCGTTGTTGAGGAACCTGTAACTGATCTTCGAAAGTTTCGGCTTGCCCCTGAAGTATTCGGCATTCGCCGTGAGCGTTACAGATTGACCAGGCTGAATAGACTCAACCTGGAAAGGGCCAAAGCCTACGGGCCGGCGTTTGAAATCATCGCCGCGCTCTTTGAACGCCTTCTTCGGAATAATGAAGCCACCGGAAAAATTCGAAAGCAGCGCCAGAAGGCTCGGCACGCGTCGTGTAAGGGTAATGCGAACCGTCTTTGCGTCAACTGCCTCGACTTTCTGGATCGCTGCATAGTCGCCAGAGAATGCGGAACGCTTTGGATCGCGCGCCTTATCCAGACTGAACACGACGTCGTCTGCCGTCACGTTGCCGTATCCGCCCTGCCATTTCACGTCTGGGCGCAGCTTGAAGGTCCACACCAGTTGATCGGCATTGGATTCCCAGCTCTCAGCCAGATCTGCTTCAATGGACGATGGATTTGCCGATCCCGGAGCGAAGCGGACAAGGGCTCCATAGATGTATGAAACCAGCGTTCGGTCTGATGTCGTTGTCGCGAAATGCGGATCGAGTGTTGTCACATCCTCAGAGGCAACACCCATAGATAGTTCGGTCTTTGCAGCGAATGCCTGGCTTGGGATCGAAACGGCTGTGCTTAACACTCCGGCCACAATGGCAGCGCTTGTCCAGTATGCTCTATGTCTCATGCGAACTCCCCTTTTCACTGATATTAGTCTCACTGCCTCTGGACCATCCTCGGCAATTTCCGTCGAGTGATGCTGAACGATTGGCTCGCGTAGCCCTCCGGCACGCGGCAGGCCGTCAAACACGCACGAAATGCTTGTCGTTCATCGCCGCCCAGTTTTGCGTCGGCGGAATGAACCCGACCGGCTTAATCGGGCTCACCGGTTGCGGCACCTGCAAAGCCGCGGTCGAACGTGCCGATCGCTGGCTCGGATGTGTGATCGGGACCGCCGAGAGAAGACGTTTGGTGTAGCTGTGTCCCGGGCGCCCGATAACATTGTCGCGGCCACCTATCTCGACCAGTTCGCCGAAGTACATAACGGCCACCCTGGTGCAGATCTTCTCCACAGCGGCCATGTCGTGGCTGATGAAGAGGTAGGACACACCGAACTCGGACTGCAGGTCCATCATCAGCTCGATGATCTGGCCTTTGATCGCTACATCAAGTGCGGATACTGCCTCGTCGGCAATGATGAGCTTGGGCGACATAGACAGTGCCCGCGCAATGCAAATCCTTTGCCGCTGGCCGCCGGAGAATTCGTGCGGCAGGCTGCTAGCCCGAGCCGGATCAAGCCCGACTTTTTCTAGCAACCACTCCATCTTTTCACGCAACTCGCGGCCCGACGCGATGCCATGAACGTACATGGGCTCGACAATGGCCGATCCTATTGTCTGACGGCTGTCCAGAGAACCGAAAGGATCCTGGAAGATCATCTGAACATCGCGGCGCAACACAGCAAGGCTCTTTTCGTCGGCGTAGTCGATCGTGCGCCCGTCCACGACAATGGAGCCGCCGAAGCGCGGCGCAAGATCGATGATAGCTTTGCCGATGGTTGACTTACCTGAGCCGGACTCCCCGACAAGTCCCAGAGTTTCGCCCTTTCCTATAGCAAAGGAGGCTTTCTCCACGGCGTGAACGTTGCCCTGAACGTTTCCAAGGAGACCTCCGCGAAGCGGGAAGCGGACAGTAAGATCGCGGACCTCGAGAATTGGCCGTTCACCCTCAAAGGACAGCGGCAGCGCATCGATTGCGGTCGTGGGCTGTCCCGTCGTTGCCAGTTTCCCGGCAACCGACGGGGCAGCCTCGATAAGTACCTTCGTGTAAGGGCTTTCAGGACGCGTGAACACGCTATCCACTGGACCGGACTCGACCACCTGGCCCCCGCGCATCACAAGAACCCGATCAGCGATCTCCGCGACAACGCCCATATCGTGAGTAATGAATAGAAGCGCAACATTGGTTTCGCGCTGCAGTTGCTTCAACAGCTCAAGGATTTGCGCCTGAACCGTCACATCGAGGGCGGTAGTCGGCTCGTCCGCAATGATCAGGGCCGGATTGCAAGCGAGTGCCATAGCGATCATTACGCGCTGACGCATGCCACCCGAGAATGTGTGAGGATAATTGTCAATCCGCCGCTCGGCATCTGGAATGCCGACTTTCTTCAGCATTTCGAGAACGGCGTTCCTGAGCTCTTTTCCACGCAAACCGCGATGAATGCGGATCGCCTCTCCGATCTGAAAGCCAACCTTTTGCACAGGATTGAGGGAAGTCATGGGCTCCTGGAAGATCATGCTGATCTTTCCGCCACGAATTCCGCACATTTCCGACTCGCTGAGCGAAAGCAACTCCCGCCCATTCAGTTGGATCGAGCCGGAGGCTTTCGCGACGCCTACTGGCAGCAACCCCATGATAGCGAGCGAGGTGACGCTCTTTCCGGAGCCAGACTCGCCCACGACGGCAAGGGTCGAACCAGGCGCGATATCAAAGCTCAGATCTTGGACGACCTGCTTCTTCCCGAATGCGACGTTGAGGTTCTTGACTGAGAGTACCGATTGTTGGGTCATCAGTTCAGATCCTTCATGCGCGGGTCGATCAGGTCACGCAGACCGTCGCCTATAAGGTTGAAGGCGAGCACGAGAAGCAAAATCGCCAGGCTAGGAAAAATCGCGAGGTAGGGCGAACTCAAAATGACCGTGAACCCGTCTCGGACCATCCCGCCCCAAGTTGGCGCCGGCGGCGCAATCCCGAGGCCGACGAAGGCAAGCGAGGCCTCAGTGCGAACCGCATTGGCCATCCATAGCGACGCCAGCACCATAACCTCTGGCAGGATTGCTGGAAGGATATGCCTGAAAAGCGTCCTGGAGCCCGAAAAGCCCATCGCGCTACATGCCTGAACATACTCGCGGTCGCGTTGAGTAAGCACCGCCGCCCTAGCGACGCGAGCGAAAGCCGGAACGGAAGTAAAGGCGATCGCGGCGATGATGTTCGTCATGGTCGCGCCCATCAGCGCCACAAGCGCGATACCCAGGATGAGTGAAGGAAATGCGAGGATGACATCCATGATCTGCATCAGAACGATGTCAATCTTGCCACCTCTGAAGCCGGCCATCATGCCGATCAATGTGCCGATGACCATCGCGATGACAACTGCGAGGGAGCCAATAAGAAGCGAGTAGCGCGCGCCGTAGAGCAAACGCGTCAATATATCCCGACCGTACTGGTCTGCGCCGAGAAGATAGTCAGCGCTCGGTGGAGAGAGCTGATCGAAGAGATTTTGCTTCGCCGGAGGATAAAAGGAAAGCTGAGGCGCAAGGACAGCAGCGACCAACAACACCGCAATGATTATCACGCCGATCCACATCGAAGGATTCATTCGCAGCAGCATGTTGCGAGCCTTGTTTGGCTTTTGCTCGGCCGAAACTGTGAGAGTGACTGAATTTTTCATTTGTATTGCACCCTCGGATCAAACAGGCCGTAAGTGAGGTCGGTCGCGAGGTTCACGATCACGACGATCAGTGTGTAGACAACCACCATGCCCTGAAGGAGCGTGTAATCGCGTTGGCTCAGCGCTGTAAGAATGAGCTTGCCAAGCCCTGGCCGGGAGAAAACGATCTCAGTGAGAACCGAGTTTCCAATCAGAATGCCAAGATAAAGGCCAACCACCGTGCTGATTGGGATCAGGCAGTTACCAAGAGCATGACGCCAGATTACTACGGAGGGTCGGGCACCCTTGGCGCGGGCGGTGCGGACAAAGTCTTGATTGAGGACTTCGAGCATCGCGGATCGCGTGACACGGGTGATGTAGGCCATCATGATCAGCGCGAGGGAAATTACAGGTAGTGTCATCTGCCAAACGCGGTTCACGATCCCATCGCCCGTTCCGGCACTAATGACCGGAAACCAGCGCAGATTGATCGCAAAAACAATCAACAGGACGATGGCCGAAACGAAACCAGGAAGAGAAAGGCCAATGAGCGAGATCAGGCGCAGAATGTAGTCAGGAAGCTTGCTGCGTTTCACTGCCGCCCAGACGCCCGTAGGCACTCCGAGGATAAGTCCCACGACCAACGAAGCGAAGGTCAGCTCCAACGTGTATGGCAGTACGCTCATGACCTCCTCGGTGACCGGTCTTCCGGTGACCATCGAGTTCCCGAGATCGCCCTTCACTGCACTTCCCAGAAACTGGACATACTGCAGACCGATTGGTTGGTCGAGGCCAAGCCGTTGGCGCAACGCCGCAACACTTTCTGGGCTCGCCTGATCGCCGAGGATCATGAGCACTGGATCGCCTGGAAGGACCCTAACCATAAGAAATATGAGCGTGAGAACGCTCAGGAGTGTCACGACAGCAAAGCAAAGTCGCTTCGCCAGATACAGTAACATGATTTTGCTCCCCAAGGCGCACGTTGATCCGCGTCGCTCCTATTTGTTCAAATTCCGTCAAGGATCGCTCGATGCGGCGACCCCAAGGCAACACGCACTACCAAAGTGGAGCTAATTGCCACTTCTTAAACGTCATAACTGCGACATAATGGCGTTAGATCACAAAACGTCAAGTATGCGCACGAATTCACGAACGTTTTTTCGCTTTTCAGTGAATTTAATGACGCTTTTTGATGTTTTTCTTGCGAAGTGCGCACGATCGCAATACGTCAGTGATCGCTCACCGCATCCGCGCGGTGCGCGAGTGCTGACGCCCCTTGGCGATCACGCTGGTTTTTGGCGCCGTCTGACAAGTTGGTGCTTATCTATCGAACTCAAAGAGGAACCAAATGGTCGAGGTCATCAAAGTTAAATCCGGAAGCCTGTACGAAACGAAGGAAAGCTATTCGCGCATCGTGGCCGTAGATAACTGGATCTACGTTTCCAACACCGCAGGTCGCAATTATAAGACCCGCGAAATGTCCACGGATCCCGTCGAGCAGGCTACGCAGTGCTTCAACAATATCGAGCGCGCCCTCGCGTCGGTTGGCGCATCCCTAAAGGACGTCATCAACTCGACCATCTACATCCCGAACGTCGCTGACGCGCCGACCGTGATGGCTTACGTCGGTGAACGCTTCCGCGGCATCGATCCGGCACGCACGGTTCTTTGCACGCCGCTCGGCAACGACGAATTCAAGGTCGAGATCGAAGTGCAGGCCTATAAGGGTGCCGGCGCCGTCGAAGCGAAGCTCATCGACATCAGCCAGTGAGTTTCGGTGGGAGGTCGGTGCAGGGCGACCTCCCAAATGAAAGAAACCTTCCATCATTCCGATTTCTCGCATAAGAAATGGTCATGAAGTTGAGAACAGCGAGAAAGCCTTTGAACGACAAAAATATTGCTCAAGACGAGGATTTCCTGCCGGCAGAGCGGCGCGCAAAGATAATGGATTGGTTTTCCACCAACTCGGTTGCGTCGACACAGGATCTCGCTCGACGTCTAAATGCTTCAATTTCAACCATCCGACGTGATCTGGATCTGCTCGCTGCGGATGGGATGCTGAAAAGAACGCATGGGGGTGCCGTCCGAATACGGCAGAACACCACCTACGAGCAGCGCATGGAGGAGGCCCGCAACACCTCGGTTGAGGAAAAGCGCGCTATTGCGAGAGCGGCTGCGAGCATATTGCAGCCGGGCCAGAGCGTACTGATCGATTCAAAATCAACATCGCATCTTCTCGCTCAGGCGATCGCGGATCTTGGTATCCCGCTGACAGTCATTACCAATGACGTGCAGGTCGCGGCCATCCTTGCTAACAAAGATCCTATTTCTCTAGTGGTTCCAGGCGGAACCTGCAGGCATGGTGCCTATGTGCTTCTGGGGGAGATGAGCACGAAGTTCGTGCGAGAGCTGAATTGCGACCACTATTTCCTCTGTACTCACGCTGTGGATGCGAGCGGACCGACAGACACGTTTCTGGACCTGGTTCAGCTCCAGCGCGCCATGGTTGGCGCGGCTATGGAAACCACGCTGATCATCGACAGCAGCAAGTTCGGCAGCAGAAAGATCTATAGTGTCGTCCCGATGAAACAGATCAAACGAATTATAACCGATGAGGGTTTGTCCCCGGAAGATCGCGATAAGTATTCGAGCCTGGTCGACGAACTAGTCATCGCGCCGTTCCTGGAGGACACTCCCTCCGAACAGGAAGAATAGTTTTTCCGTTCCATTGCCTTGGCGGTGCAGCGCTTGAGAGAACTTAGTGCCGACACTTCGCTGCCGAGCATCGGAATTTAGACGCTCAAAACGAGAAGCGCCAGCTACAGCCATTCATCGTCAATAGACGCAATCCCATTTTCCGGGCATGCGAGAAGGTGCCCGTGCGCCCGATGCATCCAACTTCCTCGGGAGAAACTAATGAACCACGAACAGAATGCCTCCAAATGGGCTTCCCTGCCCTATCATCGTCACTGGCTTCTACAACAGGCAAACAGCCTGTTCGATTTCTTCCAGTATCGCGCCATGAACTCTAAGGGCGGTTTCTTCGATCTCGACGATCAGCCTCCCTCGCGAGCGGGGACGTTTCTTTCGTCCCGACGATCCTCTCTGCAAGTTTCTCAGAGACGTACATGTTCATATCTTTCAGGTTACGGTTGATTATTCTCGCTGATTGAGAAAAGCGGGATCGAACGGCAGTCGTGTATCTCCCTCACTGTTTGATATGACGAGATGATCGTCTTCGCAGACGACCGCACCGACCGTAAGGTCCTTCCAAGCCTGGTGGGCGCTCCGATAACAGACTTGATTTCAATATCCGCGGCGAGATCGATTGCGGTCGCAATGCCCTCGCGGGATAAGGCGTTTTCGGCGAGCGATGCCGCATGACCGTATCCAAAATAGCTGCAGCATTCCTCCACACCTAGGACACCGGTGTGCCTGCCGTCCCACGGTCCGTAAAACCGGCCACCGTTGGAATACCAAAGGAGCGTCGATGGCAAGGCGATTTGAGAATGATGGCCATATCCTCCTCTGCCAGACGGACGACCACGGACCAGCCAAGAGAGTTCTTTGGGTGCTCGATCAGCATCGCCAGATCCTCGTTCGTTTCAGCGAGCGGATAGCTGAGAAGATCGACCTGCCCGCCATCCTTCAGCGGAAACACGTGCGGGTCTGAAGAGCGGGCCGGATAGGCCAGCACTGACCTGCCCCGATGCGGATCGGGCTCAAGAGCAGTAGACATCGTCTCGGCCCAGAGCTTCGCTGAAATAGATACTTTGCCACCGGACGGGAGGCTGACCATCGTATGGTACGCGACTGGGATCTTGCCTGAAGCACCAACGAACCTGTGCGACTGATAAAGGAAGGGGTGGTGATCCCGTACGACGAATGTTTTTATAATCTCGCCGCCCAATCCAGGGAACGGTGTGGAAAAGCGATAACCTGCGGCCGCCCAAGGTGACCTTGAATTTGGCAATCTGGCCCAGCGCGAGATCCAGCTCGACATCAACTCCAGTTGCTGAGAGCTTATAGATCTTCGGAAAGTTAGTCGTGTGAGATTACCTCTGTGAGATATCTTGCCGAGGCGCCAGGAGAATTGACAACAGGAGGGCCGGCGAGATCGCCTTGCTCACCAGCCACGTTCAGCCGAAAGGGACGCTCATTAAAAACTGCCTTGACCGCATCGATTCAACTCGAGGCGGCCAATGGGTTTTAAGCGATGGCCGAACGGCCAGCGTCTGGTGAGGCTCGGTATCCGTAAACGCGTTCAGCGTAATCGGTGGTGATCCGCTCTTCTTTGATATCCCGGCTGATCGCGTCCAATGAACGGCCACTGGGCGAACCGTACCCACCGCCTCCCGGAGTTACGATCTCGATAATCTGGCCGGCCCGCAACTGCACTATGCCTGGCAGGTTGTGCTGACCATTACCGAAATTGAAATCGGAACCCGTAGCCTCAAGTCCTCCCTGGAGCCCCCATGGATAAATGGAGAAGCGCGCGCCGTCGATCGCGCAACGGCAGTCGGCTTCGATGCGGTATACACGTCGTAAACCCATCCCACCCCGCCATGTGCCAGCTCCCGCGGAATCGTTCGCCAGTTCGTAACGCAGCAGCGTAAGTGGGTACTCGAGTTCAAGGGCTTCTACCGGAAGGTTCGAGGTGTTCGTCATATGGACGTGAATTCCGCTCAAACCGTCTGCAGTCGGCCGTGCACCGCCGCCGCCGCCAATGGTTTCGAGATAGACCCATAGCGAGCCGTCGTCCCGAGTGCCGGTAAAGGTCGCGCCGGTACAGGCACCATTTCCAGCGGCTGTTACCTTCTCCGGCCAAGCCTTCGCGAGCGCGCCCTGGACAAGATCGGCGACTCGCTGGCATGCGCTGATCCGTCCATCGACGGCTGCAGGGTGCTTGCAGTTGAGCAGGGAGCCATGTGGCGCTTCCACGGTTATTGGCCGCGACAGGCCTGCGTTCGGCAGGATCGTCGGGTCTATGACCGCTTTGACCGCATAGTAGCAAGTGGCAAGCAGGGCCGTATAGATCACGTTCAGGCCGGCTGGCACCTGAGGTGGTGCGTTAAAGGCGATGTGCATCGCATCGCCCTTGATTGTGATGTCAACGTTCAGCTCCATGATTTCAGAGAACTGATTACTGTCGAAATAGTCAGTGAAACTGTAGACCCCGTCGGGGATTGCCGCGATGCCTGCACGCATCTTGCGCTCCGCGTAGTCCTGCAGCGCATCACCGGCCGCCAACACCTTGTCAGCTCCGTACTTCGAGCAAAGGTCCTGCATACGCTGGACGCAAAGTCTGTTCGCCGACATCTGAGCGCGAAGGTCGGACAAGCGTTCGTGCGGAACCTGGCAGTTCAGCAAGAACACGTCCTGCAGATCCTGCTGCAACTCGCCTTTACGATAGAGGCGCACAGGCGGAAGGCGAATTCCCTCCTGGTAGATGTGCGCATGGCCGCGATCGGCGAAGTCTGCGTGATGGGCGGTGTTGACCGCCCAACCGACCATGGTTTCGCCATGAAAGATCGGTTCGGCAAGAACAATATCAGGAAGATGGGTCGCGCCGCCTTCATATGCGTCATTTCCGATGAAAACATCGCCGGGCTTGATATCTTCTGCCGCATATCGCTTGTTGATATGCGGAATTATGCCGATGAAGCTTCCGAGATGCATCGGTATATGCTCGGCCTGGCAAAGCGTGTTTCCACGCCAGTCGAACAACGCGGTCGAGCAATCCCGACGTTCCTTGATGTTGGTTGAATAGCTAGCACGCACCAATGCCTCGCCCATCTCCTCCACAATCGAAGTGAGAGCACTGCCAATGACTTCAACGGTAATCGGGTCGATCTTGGTCATGCCCGCATCTCCAAAATGAGGTTGAGGTAAGGATCAACGTTAGCGTTCATATCCGGAAGGATAACGGTTGTCGTATCCATCTGCTCGACAATGGCGGGACCAACGATACGGTTGCCGGGCTTCAGCTTTTCACGCGCATACACAGGGCACGAAACAAAATCCTTCGCTTCGTCCATATAGACCTGGCGCGAGCCAACAACGGCATTCCCGCAGTCCAGGCCAGCTTCGGGATGGGGTGCGAATTCAGCCTTGTTCACGACGCCGGCCGCTTCAAGGCGCAAGGTCACGATCTGGATCTGCTCGCCCTCCGCGATGAACCCGAAACGCTGCTGATGAGCTTGCTCGAACCCATTTACCAAAGTCTGCAGCGTGTCAGCACCCAACTCGCCCGCAGGGACTGAAACTTGAAGCTCATAGTTCTGACCGACGTAGCGCATGTCAGCAGTGCGATTGACAACGCGACGTTCGGTTTCGATACCTTCCTGTTCGAACCAAGAAGCAGCTTGCGCCTCGAGCGAGGCGAAACCAGTTATCATCGGCTCGACAGCGTTCTGATCGACCTTCATCAATCGAGAGATCGCAAAGTCCGATCGCAGGTCCGTCAAAAGTAGGCCAAGCGCACACAGCGTGCCCGGCGTGAGCGGCACAATGATGCGGCTCATGTCGAGTTCCTTGGCAAGCCTAGCTGCATGAAGCGGACCCGCCCCGCCAAAGGCCATCATCGCGTAGTCGCGCGGATCGTGGCCTCGTTGAACACTGATCAGGCGAATGGCTTTGGCCATGCTGGCGGTAACGACCGAGATGATGCCTTGCGCGGTCTCCATCAAACCCAAACCGAGCTGATCGGCCAGCCTTTGTACGGCTTCGACTGCGAGATCGCGACGTACCTTCATGCGACCACCGAGGATCTCAACAGGGTTGAGTGTCTGCAGTACGATGTTCGCGTCCGTGACCGTGGCTTCCGTGTTCCCCCGGCCATAGCATACGGGCCCAGGGTCGGCGCCTGCGGAACGCGGTCCGACTTTAAGCAGCCCACCGCTATCCACAAAAGCGATGGATCCGCCGCCCGCGCCGACCGTATGAATGTCCAGCATGGGAGCTTTGATCGGATAGCCGTGCACATTTGCTTCTCCGGTGAGCTTACAGATGCCACCTTGAAGAAGTGCCACGTCGCTTGAGGTTCCGCCAACATCGAACGTGATGATGTTTTCAAAACCTGCCATGCGGCCAACTGCCTGCGCTGCCACGACGCCAGTGCTCGGCCCGGATAACACTGTACGAACTGGAAGTTGTGCGGCCACATCGAAACCGATGACACCACCGTTTGACTGCGTCAGTTGCGGAGCGACTGGCACTCCAAGATCGGTTAGGCGCTGTTTCAGCCTATCAATATAGCGCTGCATGACTGGGCCGAGATAGGCGTTAACGACGGTCGTCGACATGCGCTCAAACTCGCGAAACTCCGGCGCAACGTCATGCGAAGCACTCACAAAGACGTCCGGCATTTCATCCCTGAGAATCTCCACCACACGCTGCTCATGTGCGCTATTTAAGAATCCGTATATGAAGCAAATCGCAACGGCTTTGACCTCTTCCTCGCCAAGTTTGCGAACCGCTGCGCGCAGTTTCACCTCATCGAGCGCCAGGTCACTGGATCCGTCCGACTTCAAACGTTCAGGAACCTCCTGTCGGCGGTCTCGGCTGACGAGAGTTTCAGGCTTTTCGACATTCATGTCATAGAGGCTGGGGCGCTTCTGGCGGCCGATTTCCAGAAGATCGCGGAATCCGTCGGTCGTGATCAGGCCCGTAGGGACGCCCTTCAGCTCGATCAGAGCGTTGGTAGCAACGGTTGTCCCGTGACCGAGGAATGCTACGTGCGCAGCAGTGCTGCCCACCGTTGCCAGCCCCTCGGAGACGCCATCGGATATACCCCGTGACGGATCGTCCGGGGTGGACGGCACCTTCCAGATATTTAGCTTACCGGTTTCATCGTCGAACAGGCACACGTCCGTAAACGTGCCACCGGAGTCGACGCCAATTCTTAATGCCATGTTTTCACCCTCTTAAGCCAAGGTTAGAAGTGCGAGCGGATCAGGCTGCCTTGGTCTTTTTGAAACGATCGAATCTGAACGGAGCAGGATCAACGCTCGGCTGAGCGTTGGTGACGAGATCCGCCATCAGCTTTCCGGATCCGGGCCCAATACCGAACCCATGTCCGGAGAAGCCGCTGGCGATGAAGAAACCGGGAATTCCGCCGGCTGGTCCGATGACGGGTATTGCGTCCGGCGTAACATCGATCAGCCCGGCCCAGCTCTGAGTGATCCGGCTATCCGCAAATGCTGGAAATGCTTTCACCAGGTGGGCCAAGCCCTCCCGGTTGAACCTTTCGAAGGGTTTTGGATCCAGAATTCTGACCTGCTCAAAGGGAGATATCGCATCTGCCGCCCAGGAGCGGGGTGTTCGCCACTCTTCTATAAAGCGGCTCCCAACGCGGAGCGTCAGCTCGTCCCAGCCCTTGATAAGGGTCGGCATAAAATCGGTGAAAAGACGGAAGCTGTCGGGCACAATTGGGGCGACATTGGCATTGCGCATTGCGATATTGAAGCTACCGTCCTGGCGACGGCGAAACGAGAAATTGTCAGCTCCGACCGGCATGTCTGGCACACCTTCTACCGACGTAGCTCTGGCGACCGTGGCTAGAATTTTGAGCTGAGGGAAATCGATTCCCATATTTCCGCTAAACAGCCGCGACCATGCACCCCCCGCCAGCACGACGGACGAACAAGCTATACGACCCCGTTCGGTGACAACGCCGCTGACAGCGCCTCCAGATCGCTCAATAGACCGGACCGCGCAGCCAGTGATGATATGCGCGCCTGCGCGGATGGCGCCGCGTGCGATAGCCGGGGCAGCCTTAGAAGGTTCAGCGCGACCATCGGTCGAAGTGTGCAACGCGGCAGTAAAACCGTCAGCCATACCTGGGAGGTGCTGACGCAACTCCTCCTTCTTTAACAAGCGAGAGTCGAGGCCATGTTTCCGGGCGTGCACGAGCCAAGCCTCATACTCGGCTTCCTGGCGAGTATTGCGGCACAAATAGGCAATGCCCGTCTGTCGAAAACCTGTTTCCTCCCCTATTCGAGCATTCAGCCCCTTCCACAAGTTGAGACTTTCGACAGCGAGCGGAATTTCGCTGGCATCACGCCCCATTTGGCGCACCCAGCCCCAGTTTCGGCCAGACTGTTCTCCTGCGATTAGGCCCTTTTCGCAGAGCGCGACAGAAATACCGCGCTCTGCCAGCTCAAGAGCTGTCGAAACTCCAACGATGCCACCACCAATTACGACAACATCGACCTTTTCAGGCAAGATTTGCGCCGACGGAACTGCGTCGGGAATAATACGAGACATTTTAATACCGGCCTTTTTTTAGTTTGCGATCAACCTGGCGCTCCGCCGGCATCGCAGCCTTTTCAGGGTTATTGGAAGGTTTGCACTCGGTATCGACGAGATAGAGCAACACTACCGGCTGAATGGTCTCGCCAGGCTGCAGAGAAATGAGCCGTAAACCTTGCAATGCGTCAGATATGAGCATCATTCGGGCGTGAGTGGTTGCCATTGTCGATCCCCCGGGGGACGGCCCTACCGGCCTCCACCCGTTTTATGGTGACGTTAGGCGGCGTTTTGAATTCTGACAAGTCAATATTTGAAAGATGTCGGGCTAAAAACGTCAATTGCGACCATCAAGGCCTATCCAAATGACATTTATGACGCGCGCTATTGACGATCTTTGGCGATTTGTGTCTTACTTTGGAAAAATAGCGCAGAAGCGTTCAACAATAACGGGAACACACTTTTCCATCTGAAGAGTGAGATCTAGAACGGATCGCAATATGCCGAGTAGGGAAGTCCTGAAGATCGACAATCTCACCGTTGCTTTCAAAACGGGCGACGGGTTGCGCACAGCAGTGAATTCAGTGTCTTTGTCACTGCATTCAGGGGAAATCTTGGGCCTTGTGGGAGAAAGTGGAAGCGGGAAGACGATCCTTTCACTCGCTGCAATGGGACTTCTTCCGCCCAACGCGGTTGTCGCGGGCGGAACCGTTAAATTCTTCGGTGAAGACCTTCTGACCGCGCGGCCTGACGTTTTGCGGAAATTGCGCGGAAAGCGCATTGCCATGATCTTTCAGGATCCTATGGCATCGCTCGATCCCGTGTTTACCTGTGGCAGCCAGATTGTTGAATCAATTTTGCTGCACGAGCGGGTTCCCCGCCGCAACGCGCATCAGCGTGCTTTGGATCTGCTGACAAAAGTGGGAATCGTCGATCCGGAGAGATGCATGGGCTCCTACCCGCATGAACTCTCCGGAGGACAGTGCCAACGCGTGATGATCGCAATGGCAGTCGCTTGCAAGCCGGATGTCATCATTGCCGACGAACCGACAACCGCACTTGACGTCACAGTGCAAAAACAGGTGCTCAACTTGCTCCAAAACCTCAATCAGGAAATCGGAGCCGCTATCCTTCTCATCACCCACGATCTTGGTGTGATCTACGAAGTCGCGGACCGTGTGGCGGTCATTTATCGCGGCGATATGATGGAGGAGGCCAAAACAACAGACCTCTTTGCAGCCCCGAAAAGCGCTTACACCAAGGCTTTGATTGCTTCCATGCCATCGGTGTCGACACCGAAAACCCGCCTTCCTGTTATCGGTAAGGACGAGAGCGGAGCGATTGCAAGTATCGTTGATACCCGACCGACTTCGGCGAACGAAATAGCGCCCGAGCGCAGCAGACAGACGCTCCTCACAATCAGGAACCTTACCAAAACATTCTGGCTGCGAGAAAGCCCGCTTGCGCCTCCCAAGGAGTTCCGTGCCGTCGATGATGTCAGTCTGGATATACCTGCTCGCTCGACGGTCGGGCTCGTTGGGGAGTCCGGATGCGGGAAATCAACTCTTTCGCGTCTCGTCATGCGTTTGATGGAGCCCAACAGTGGCACGATCGAATTCGATGGCATCGACCTTACAAGTCTCGATCGCGAGCGCCTTCGTCATGCCAGACAGAATTTCGCATTGGTTTTCCAAAACCCTTATGGGTCGCTCAACCCCAGACAGACTGTTACCGACCTGATCGCCGCTCCCGTCGATATCCATGCCAAAGGGCGGGATCGAGAAGCAATCGTTGCGAAACTGCTTGATGCGGTCGGCTTACCGCGAGACGCGATGCGTCGGTATCCGCACGAGTTCTCCGGGGGCCAGCGTCAACGAATCGTCATCGCACGGGCACTGGCTTTGAGACCGAAACTTCTAATCTGCGACGAAGCGGTTTCGGCACTCGACGTCTCCGTCCAGGCTCAAGTGCTCAATCTTTTGCAGGATCTGCAGGATGAGTTCGACCTTACTTACCTCTTCATCACACACGACATGTCCGTTGTCCGACACATAAGCGATACGATCGCGGTGATGCAGAAAGGGCGGATCGTCGAGACAGGTACAGCGGAAGAGGTCTTCGACCATCCTAAGGATGAATATACCCGCACATTGTTGAGAGCTGTCCCCAAGATCGGTACCGCCCAGCCGTCCAAGCTTGAGGTGCACTGATGGAGACCCTGTCGACGTTCGTGATCACACTGGGTTCAAGGCTCATTACCGCGCTGGTCCAGTTATGGGTTATCGCCACCCTCGTGTTCTCGATCATGTATATCATGCCCGGCGACCCCGTCTTGTTATTGCTGGGGCCCGAGAGCAACCCGTCGCCTGAGGCGGTCGCGGCAATGCGCCATCAGCTCGGTCTCGACCAACCTGTCATGTCACAGTACCTCAAATGGTTGGGGAACGCTGCTTCGGGCGACCTTGGCAACTCGGTCGACGGCGTGTCTGTCGTTGAGTACATCACCGCGAGCATCCCTAAAACAATGGAGCTTGCGACCGCCGCGATTATCCTGGCGTCGATCATTGGTGTCCCGATCGGTATTGCCGCTGCCCTTCGTCGTGGACGTTTTCTCGATAGCCTTCTGACATCGCTCTCGACACTGGGCATTTCGCTGCCCGTTTATATTCTCGGTTCCCTTCTAATTTTGATGTTCAGCCTCAAGCTCGGATGGCTTCCGTCGAGTGGCTACACCGACATTTCTCGAAGCGTCTTCCTCCACTTTCAGAAGTTGACCTTGCCGGCCGTCACCCTCGGTCTCGGCCTCGCAGCATCCATAGCCCGGATGACACGTTCGTCGATGCTGGAAATCCTCGGCCGCGATTTTGTTCGGTCGCTGCGCGCCAGGGGGATGCGCGAACGTCGGGTCATCTGGGTCCATGTACTTCGTAACGCAGCGATTCCGATTGTTACGATTATCGGATTGCAACTCGGCAATCTGATGGGAGGAACCGTCCTTGTTGAGGCTCTTTACAATTGGCCAGGCCTGAGCACGCTTCTAGTCACCGCCGTTTCCAATCGGAATTATCCGCTTGTCCAGGGAAGTATCCTGACGATCGCGGCACTTTTCATCCTGATCAATCTGTGCGTCGACATCCTTTACAGCCTTCTCGATCCACGTATTCGCCGGAAACGCGCATGAAGAACTTTGTCCTTTCTCGTCGCCCGCTCATAGCTGCCAGCCTGATTGTGGTGCTCGCAGTCCTCACTGTTGCGATTTTAGGTCCACTCATCGCGCCAAACGACCCTCTCGCAATCAACCAGAATGCCGTTCACCAACCAAGCTCTGCACAGCATTGGCTTGGAACCGACGAATTTGGCCGCGACATTCTCTCGCGCCTTCTCATAGGCATCCGCCCGACCATGCTGGTGGCGGTCATATCAACAATTATTGCGGCTGTAGGCGGTACCGCGTGCGGCATCATCGGAGCGTACAGCCGGCCGACCATCTCATTTTTTGTCATGCGAGCGGTCGACATCATGCTCAGCTTCCCAGCGATCCTGCTCGCTCTTCTCGCCGTTGGTTTCTGGCGAAGCGGCGTCGCTAGCCTCAGTGTCGTGATCGGTATCATCTTCATTCCGCAATTCGCACGTGTCGCCCAATCCGCTGCGTTGCAAGTCATCAGTCAGGAATTTGTCGAAGCCGAGCACGCCATGGGCGCTCGATATCTTCGGGTCGTGATGCGTGCCATCCTGCCAAATATCCTGTCGCCACTCGTTGTTCAGGCCACGCTGACCATCGCAGCAGCGATCCTTCTTGAGTCCGGATTGAGCTTTCTCGGTCTGGGTATCGTGCCGCCGGAGCCCTCGTGGGGGCAAATGATTGGAACGGCACGCGGCTATCTTGGCCAAAATCCCATGTACGTCGTCTGGCCTTCGTTGTGTCTGGCACTCACCGTTCTCGCCATCAACGTCCTTGGAGATGCTCTTCGCGACCACCTCGATCCGAGACTCCGCGAAAACTGACAACTGCAGCAACGAAAGGGAACATCATGAAGAGAATTCTCCAAATGGCCCTTGTCGCGGGCCTTACCGGCCTCACTACGACAAGCGCGCTCGCAGGCGGCACTCTCTATTTTGGACTATCGGGAGAGCCCTCGACCCTGGATACAGTGGTTCAGCCAGGTACATCCGGCCGGACCGTAAAACTTGCTATCCACCGCGGACTCGTCAACTACGGGATCGATGGCAAAATCTCGCCTGAATTGGCTGAAAGCTACGAAGTGAGCCCTGACGCAAAGGAATTCACGTTCCACCTGCGGCAGGCAAAGTTCCATGATGGCACGACCGTCACATCGGCCGACGTCAAAGCTTCTCTCGAGAGAATTCTCGACCCGAAGGGCAAGGCTTCCTTCCGTAACGAACTTTCCAGCATCTCAAAAATAGAAACGCCGGATGAGAAAACCGTCAAACTGACACTCTCAACCCCGTCCGTCGCTATGATCGACTATCTCGCCCTTCCTGAATCCGTTATCGTGCCCGCCGCCTGGCTGGCAAAAAACGCCGATAACCCGAACGCTGCGCCAGTCGGGGCCGGTCCCTTCAAGTTTGCGGGCTGGACCCGCGGTCGCGAGATCACGGTCAAAAAATTTGACGACTATTACAAGAAGGGCAAGCCCGACTTGGACGAGGTCCATTATGTCTTCTACAGTGACGAGAACACGCGCGTAAATGCGTTGAAATCCGGCGACGTGGATATCATTGACTACGTTCCAGCCAAGGACGCCGCTGATATCGCCAAAGGTCCTGAAACGCAGCTTTTACGTAATACTGGTCCCTTTATGGGCTTGCAGTTCAATACGAAGTTCGAGCCCTTCTCCAAGCCTGAGGTTCGCCAGGCAATCGCCTATGCGGTTGATCGCAGCGCTATCATCAACACCGCCTTCAACGGTCTCGGCAGCCCTATCTTCGGAATTGCGATCCCGAAAGGCTACATGGGCTATTCAGACGCCAAGGCGAACTATTTCTCGCATCACGTCGAAAAGGCAAAGGCACTGCTTGCCAAGGCAGGCTATCCGAACGGGTTCGAGGTGCGGCTGCTCGCTACCTCGCAATACAGCTTTCAACAAAACACCGCGATTGCCATTCAGTCAGAGCTCGCCAAAATCGGAATCAAGGTGAAGCTCGATCTCCCGGATTGGGCAAGCCGCATGGCGAAGGCCTCGACAGGTGACTACGATTTCACTGTCATGGGCAGCCTCGGCGAAATCACCGACGCCGACTGGCTCAGCAACTACTATTATGGCGGCGACAAGCTGGTCCGCACTAACAATTCGCCGTACTTCAACGATCAGCAGATCAACGACCTTCTCGACAAGGGGCGAGCCACGGTTGACAAGGCTGAACGGGTGAAAATCTACGACGCATTTGTCGACCGCGCACTCGAACTGTCACCACTGGTCTACTTCATGTGGCGCGAACAGAACTATGCGGTGAAAAAGGGCGTGACCGGCTTCACTAACATGCCCGGCTTCCTGACTTTCCAGTCTGGGCTTAGTATCGAAAACACGAAAATTGAATAAATTCAAGGGCTGTCGAATGCTGGATGCATTCGGCAGCCCCTTTGACAAAGGCTGCCGAACGAATGAAGATCCAACCGTCTACATGTCACAGATCAACGGGTCGTGTAGCCGCCATCAACGACAAGAATATCTCCTGTGACGTAGCTCGACGCTTCTGACGCTAGGAAAAGTATTGCTGTTGCGATTTCATCCGGGCGGCCAAATCGCTTCATAGGCGTCATCTCAAGCCAGATTGGTCCCCTGACAGGATGTACCATCCCGCCTCGCGACATATCGGTGTCGATGTAGCCGGGTGCGACAGCGTTGACCCTGATATTGTCGAGGGCCAACTCGCTAGCAAGGCTCTTGGTCATCATATGGACCGCTGCCTTGGAACTGTTATACGCGACCTGGTTCTGCGGAATATTCGATACAATACCCGACATTGATCCGACATTCACAATCGCGCCTCGACCACCCTCGCGCATCACCGGGATGGCGGCCTGCGAGCACCAGAAAACAGTCTCAACGTTGGTTGCTATGACGTCTCGCCATTGTTGTTCGGTAAAGAGCGGAGTGTCGCCACCATTGGCGATACCCGCATTGTTGATGAGAATATCAAGTCGCCCCGCGTCGTCGGCGACCCTCTTCACGAGGGCGCACGCTGCCTCGCGCGTTTTCAAGTCCGCCGGATAGAAGGTCACATCATAGCCGGCTGTGAGTATGGCACCGGCGTCCTCATATTCTTCACGGCGAGCACTCAGGTAGAGCTTCGCACCTGCCTCCCCGAATGCATAGGCGGTCGCGAGACCGATCCCGCGCGTTCCGCCGGTGATCAAAGCAACTTTTCCATCGAGCCTGAACTTATTCAGCAAGCTTCCATACTTCACTCTGCTACTCCTCGCTACGGATGGCTTGCCGCCTGTCCATCTCAGTCCTGGAAATCAGGTCCAGATTTTTCGTCCTTTCGGTGCGTATATCTGGGGTTGCGGAGCAACACTCACCGAGGCACGGCTTATGAGGGTCGCCGGCAGGAGCATTTCACTTCCAGGGCCGGAAGCCTCACCTTTCAAACGGGCGATAAGGTGTTCTGTCGCGGCTGCGGCAAGATCTCTGATGGGCTGCGATATCACTGTTAATGCCGGTGTCGTCGCGGCCGTCCAGTCGGGATCGTCAAAACAAATGAGTGAGACCTCGTCAGGAATCGAAAGATTCATGTCCTTCAAAACAGCAAGAAGGACGAGGGCGACGGAACTATCCGTCGCTAAGAACGCAGTGGGCCTGTTTGCAGACATGCACAACGCACGAACGTGCAGCGCCAGTCTCTGGGGGTCCCAGCCGCCGAACACAATGAAATCGGAAGAAACCGGGATCTCGGTGTCGTGCAGAGCTGCGCGATAACCATCGACACGCTCTCGAACGGACGAGATCAGATGTCGTTGCTCCCCGTGGTCAGGAGCATTCGAGACCAACGCAACATTGCGATGTCCCTGACCAATCAGGGATTTCACTGCCTCGTAGGCCGCACCAAAATTGTCAACGGCAAACGTATCGGCGCGCAGAACAGGAACCCGTCTATCGAGAAGGACCACGGGGCAGTCTCTCTCCGACGCGCTAATGAGATGGTCTACCTCACTGCTCGATGTGGGCGAGATGATCAATCCATCAACGCGCTTTGCAAGAAGAACTCGTACAGCGTCACGCTCGAGCGCGATGTCTTCGTCTGACGTGGCCAAAATCACCATAAAACCGTGCGCGGAGGCTGTGTCAGTGATCGCTCGGATCGCGCGCGCAAAATACAGGTTTTCAATATCGGCTACGATAACTCCGATCGTTTTGCTGCGGCCGGTCGCCATGCTTCTTGCGAGTTGATTTGGCTGGTACGCCATTTCCTTCGCGGCATTCAGGACGACTTCACGCGTCTGTTCTTTGACATAGCCATAATCGCCTAACACCCTGGCAGCCGTCGCTCGAGATACACCCGCGGCGCGCGCAACATCAGCTATAGTGGGAACGATACCGCTACGGCTGGCGTCTCTCACCGGCTGCTCATACGCGGAGGCACTGTCGAGGCCAGCCAGGCCGTCCTGGCGTTCCTTGTCATCTTTCACGAAACAGCCATCTCCGTTTTCGTTAATATTCAATTCGATTAATTGCCTTGGGAAGAACCCGCCGCGGTGCTACATCTTTGCTCCGTTTATTATGCTGCGCGTCCGTCGCCCAACTCTCACCCTTTTTTCGAAAGGTGCGGAGCCAGCAATTCCAGATCGGCTTCGCTCAGCCTATCGCTGGCATTATTGCGCTGATGCCAATACGGATAGAGCAGCGGCAGGAGGCTGACATCATCGAGACGCTTTCGCTCCTCGGCCGAAAGCTGCAGGTCTGCGGCAGCAAGATTGTCCTTGAACTGTGCCTCGGTCCGCCCACCAATGATGATGGATGTGACGGCCTTGCGTCCAATAAGCCAAGCAAGCGCTACCTGTGCAGCCGATACACCCCGGCCATCGGCAACCGATAAGAGCGTGTCAACGATGTTCCAGAGCCGCTCTTCATCACGAACCGGGGGTTCGGTCCAGCCTGCAAACTGACGGCTCCCTTCCGGTGCAGACTGGTTGCGGCGGTGCTTTCCGGAGAGCAGCCCGCCTGCCAGTGGACTCCAGATGAGAACGCCCAAGCCCTGGTCCACCGAAATTGGCAGCAGTTCATATTCCGCATCACGCGCTTCGAGCGTGTAATGTATCTGCTGGCTGACAAAGCGCTGCCGCTTGTCTTTTTCACTGATGCCGAGAGCTTTCATAATCTGCCAGCCGGTGAAGTTTGAACAGCCGATGTAACGGACCTTGCCCTGTCGAACGAGAGTGTCGAGCGCCTCCATCGTTTCTTCGAGGGGCGTCTGACCGTCCCATTCGTGAAGCTGGTAGAGGTCGATCACGTCGGTCTTTAGCCGCTTTAGGCTGGCCTCGCAGGCGGCAATCAAATACTGACGCGATAGACCACCATCGTTCGGGCCTGGTCCCATATTGAAGCGCGCTTTGGTCGCGACCAATGCACCACCTTTCCGCTTCCCGCCCAAGATCTCGCCGAGGATTTCTTCAGACTTTCCGTCGGAGTAGACGTCGGCTGTATCGATCAGGTTGATGCCGGCGTCCAGACAAAGATCGACAAGTCGTTTTGCCTCCGTGACGCCGAGGTCTCCAACTGTTTTGGCCCAGCCAACACCACCGAACGTCATTGTTCCAACGGTCAGGGTTGACACCTTGAGGCCCGAACGTCCAAGCAGGCGATATTCCATAATTTTCCTCCTCGAAAAACGGATTAGAAGCGTCCAAGAATGCTGGCACCAAGGTCAGCTGGACTAACCAAGGACCGACAGCGGGCAAAGAGCTCGCGGCCAGTGCCATAATGCTGTGGGCGATGATCGTGGGTCGCAGGGACGCGAGAGTTGAATTCCTCGTCATCGCCAAGGTAGGTCAACGTTCCCTCAATCGCATCCAACCTGATAAGGTCTCCATCGCGGATCCTGGAAATGGCACCGCCGTCCGACGCTTCAGGCGTAATATGGATTGCAGCAGGGACCTTCCCCGATGCGCCAGACATCCGGCCATCTGTAAGTAGCGCAACCTTGAAGCCTCGATCCTGCAACACACCGAGCATGGGCGTGAGCTTATGAAGTTCCGGCATCCCGATTGATCTTGGCCCCTGGAAGCGGACAACGGCAATCATGTCGCGCTCAAGCTCGCCATCCCTAAACGCCTTCTGGAGCTCCTCCTGGGCATGAAAGACGCGTGCTGGAGCCTCCACGACCCGGTTTTCCGGCTTGACGGCAGAGACTTTAATGACCGATTTGCCGATGTTACCTGATAACAACTTCAGACCTCCATTCGGCGAGAAGGCTCCGCTAACAGGTGCAAGCACTTTGGGATTGCGCGAGCCCGCCGGTGTGGGTTCAAAAACCAACTCGTCGCCGGCTAGTCTTGCCTCGACTGCGTAGCTCTCAAGGCCGGTTCCCCAGATAGTTTTGACGTCTTCATGCAAGAAGCCGCCATCGATCAGCTCGCGGATAAGAAAGCCCATTCCTCCTGCGGCGTGAAAATGGTTCACGTCTGCAGAGCCATTCGGGTAAACGCGGGTCAGCAGCGGCACGACGTCGCTGAGGTCACTCATATCTTCCCACGTAACGTTCAGCCCGGCTGCCTGTGCGATGGCGACGATATGCAGCGTATGATTGGTCGAGCCACCAGTCGCGAGCAATCCCACAATACCATTGACGACCGCCCTTTCATCGATGATGTGGCCGATTGGCGTGTAATTGTTACCGCCTGCGGTGAGCGAAAGCGCCCGGCGCGTCGCCTCCCGAGTGAGCGCGTCGCGAAGGGGTGTATTGGCGTTTACGAAGCTCGAACCAGGAATGTGCAGGCCCATGATTTCCATGAGCATCTGGTTGGAATTCGCAGTGCCATAGAAGGTGCATGTCCCGGGGGAGTGATAGGATTTCGCTTCAGCATCGAGCAATTGCGGACGATCAATCTTTCCTTCCGATGACAGCTGGCGTATGCGCGCCTTCTCGTCATTTGAAAGACCCGATGTCATCGGACCTGCTGGCACAAAAACCGCAGGGAGGTGGCCGAAGGAAAGTGCTCCGATCAAAAGACCTGGAACGATTTTGTCGCAAACACCGAGGTAGACAGCGGCATCGAACATGTTGTGACTGAGTGCAATCGCAGTGGACATTGCGATCACATCGCGGCTGAACAGCGACAGATCCATCCCCGGCTGACCCTGGGTTACACCATCGCACATAGCCGGCACGCCGCCCGCAACCTGTGCGGTCGCGCCGACCGAGCGCGCCGCAGATTTGATGGCGTCTGGATAGTTGCCGTAGGGCTGATGAGCGCTCAACATGTCATTGTAAGACGTAACAATGCCCAGGTTCAGAGCTGTCGATCCTGACAGCATCGCTTTCTCGGATGAGGAGCAGGCGGCAAAACCATGAGCAAGGTTCCCACAGGACAGAGCGGCGCGGTGTACGCCTTGCTGTCTCTGTGCCTCGACAAGGTCGAGATACTCTCGACGCGACTGCGCGCTCCGTGCTGCAATGCGCTCGGTGACAGCCTGAATTGTTGGAAGAACGGACATCTGAATTCCCTACGGCGCTGAAACGATTAAATACCGGGCTTCAGCCAGCCGCTGCCCGGCAGAGGCTTCAGTTGTTGCGCAATCGGGGAGACTTCGCCGATGTAGACGCGATCGTGTCTGGTGACAATGAATGCAATGTACTCAGCAACGTCCTCGGGCTGCAGCAACTGCGACCGGTCATCGACGTGGTTGTCGGACCGCTGCTGGGTATCAACGGCGCCGGGGCAAACTGCCGTGGCCTTCACACCGAATTCAATACCTTCCTGGTCGGTCGTCTGAGTAAACCCAAGCATCCCGAACTTCGATGCGGCGTATGCGCCGAACTTTGCAGAAGCAACCTTGCCCGCACGCGAAACGACGTTGATGATATGGCCGTGTCGACGATCGCACATATGCTGGAAAAAGGCCTGCGTGCACAGGAAAGTGCCCTTCAAGTTGATGGCCATCATCCAGTCCCAATCCGCTTCCTTGATGTTTGGAATGGTATTGTGGATCGCGACACCGGCATTATTCACAAGAATATCAACGGCTCCAAAACGCTCGAATGCCGCCTTCGCCAACGCATCAACCTCGGACTTGTGCTGAACGTCAGTCCGAAGTGCAAGCGCCTCGGAACCTATCGCTCGAACCTCTTCAGCGACCGCTTCGACTTCGTTTAGTTCGATCGCTGCCAAGACGACATTGCAGCCTTCTTTTGCCAGCTCCAGAGCGGTCGCACGTCCAATACCGCGGCCAGCGCCCGTGATAACGGCGGTTTTGCCTTGCAGTTTCATTTATATCACCTTCGGATTGATGTCCCGTTCTGGGTTAAGTGCAGCCGGGATAGTTGAAGTTCGGTCCACTTATGCAGCGCACACCGGGCCGCAACATGATACCGCTCTCATATGGGACCGCTCTCACTGAATTGTCAATAGCGCCGTCTGTGCTGAGACAGAAACAAAATAGAAAGGAGCGGGAGATCTCAAACGCGCATGCAATCGGTGTTCGACTGAGCACCAGCAGGAAACTGGCGTCCGGCGGATACAGAATGCTAGGCGGACCGGCGATCGGGACTTAAATCGGACGACAGATCTTTGACCGAGCCACGGTTTATGAGCGTAGCCGAAAGCAGTGTTTCTTCGGGCGACAGGGATGAACCTCCGTTCAGGCGAGCAATGAGGCGCTCGGTGACGGCTGAAGCTAACTCTTTTATCGGTTGAGCGATGACGGTGAGAGGCGGCGTCACAGCAACTGTCCAGGCAGCGTTTTCGAAGCAAATCAGCGACACGTCCTCGGGAACAGACAGCCCGTCTTCCCTCAAGACACTCAGGACGACGAGGGCGACTGCACTCGTGACGGCGAGAAAAGCGGTGGGACGGTTATCATCCTGACAAAGCTTGCGTACTTTTCGGGCAAGATTTTCATTGTCTCCGCCGCCAAAGACGGTCAGCTTCGGATCGATCCGTATTCCGGCCTCGTGTAGGGCAGCCTTATATCCTTCGAGGCGCTCGCGAACCGGAGATGTGAGATATTTCTGGCCGCCCTCTATTCGCGAGTTCGAAATAAGCGCTATGCGCCGGTGCCCCTGCCTGGTGAACGACGAAACCGCATTACGAGCCGCGGGGAAATTGTCAATCGCGACAGTATCCGCCTCGAGAGCAGGCACCCGCCGGTCGAGGAGCACGAATGGGCATCCCATGTTGCGGGCTTCAATGAGGTGATCCACTTCAAAGCTTGAAGCCGGCGACACGATCAAACCATCAACACGTTTGGCCAGCATCACGCGCAGCGCTGCGCGTTCCATCTCAATGTCCTCGTCAGTATTAGCGAGAACAACATCGAAGCCATTTGCATTCGCCGTATCCGTAATGGCTCGAATGGCTCTCGCAAAATATAGGTTTTCGATGTCTGCGACGACCACACCGATCGTCTTGCTGCGTCCTGTCGCCATGCTGCGGGCAAGCTGGTTCGGCTGGTAGGCGAGACGCTTGGCCGCCTCAAGAACCTGTTCGCGGGCTTCTGAGCCGGCATACCCATAACCTCCGAGAACGCGCGCAGCCGTAGCCCGCGACACCCCTGCAGCGCGCGCAACGTCAGCCACTGTGGGCTGAGGACCCGAGCGTCCACTTGTTTTCATCTAATTGCTCGCATCTGTGTTTGTTCTTTCCGTCAATAGCAGACAATCGAGCCCAAACAAACCGCTTGACACAGGACCTAATAATGTGAGACCGGTGTCACATGAGAGCGCGCTCACAAATTCAACCTCAGAAAGCGAAGCACTATGACGAACTACCCCAATCTCGTTTCCCCTGATGTCGACTTTCGTCGCGTAATTGAGGCGGCACTGGCCCAGCACGAGAGGGTCGCTGAAGTTGCAAAGGCAGCCGCAAGCGGAGCCCGTAATCTTTTTCTGATCGGCTGCGGCGGCTCGTATAACGACTTCTCCGCAGTTGCTTACAGATGCGACCGCAGTGCAAAAATTCCGACTTTCCACTTCAACAGTGAAGAGTTCAACCGTCGCTCTCCAGCTCTTCTGGACAAGGACTCCGTCGTTCTCGTCGCGTCTCACAATGGCACGACGAAAGAAACGATCGAGGCAGCTCGCCATTGCCGATCGGTCGGCGCCCGCGTCATCGGCTTTACCAAGAATGAGACAACACCACTCGCCGCGGAATGTGATGAGGTGTTCACTTACAACAGCGACCGGACCATTCTGGCGCCGAAGCAGTTGCTGATCGGCATGATGGTGACGGCTCTGCTCAAGGAAACGGGCGCCGATCTCGATTACGCGGCCATTGATCAGGCATATGCAGCCGTGCCGGCCGCTTTCGAAAAGGCGATCGAAGAAGCGGAAGCCAATCTCCATGAGACTGCTGCCGCCTTCGGCGGTGAAGCCTTGACCTATGTTCTTTCCGCCGGCCCCAACCAGGGAGCAGGCTACGGCTTCGCCATGTGTTACCTCATGGAAATGCAGTGGAAGCATGCCTCTTGGTTCAATGCGAACGAATTCCTGCATGGTGCATTTGAAGTCGTTCAGCCGGACACCGCTGTCCTTCTTTTCAAGGGCGAGGACGATACAAGGGCGATTATCGATCGGGTCGAAACGTTCCTCAACAAGAACACCCAACGCTGCCGCGTCGTTGACTCCAGAGACTATAGCCTCCCTGGCGTCCCCGCCTCGATGCGCGGTGAAATCACACCGCTTCTTCTCTCGACATTGTCAAGGCGCCTGGCCGAACACTATCAGGCTGTCACCGGTCATGACCTGACCGATCGCCGTTACATGTTCAAAACAACGTACTGAGGGCGACAAATGCGTGTTTGTGGCGTCGGTGACAATGTAGTCGACCGGTATTTTAATCAGAAGCTCATGTTCCCGGGCGGCAATGCGGTCAACTTCGCCGTTCACGCCCAACGGAGTGGAATGGATGCCGCCTATATCGGCGTCATTGGCACCGACGCTGACGGCGATCTCATCCGCTCCAGCTTGCAGGCGGAGGGCGTTGAGCTCAAGCACCTCCGCGTGAAGGAAGGTCCAAACGCGTTCGCCACGGTTCACATGGATGAGGACGGCAATAACCGTGTTTGGGGCCTTTGCGAGAAAGGCGTGTCGATGTTTCAACTCGACACCGCCGATCTTGAGTACCTTGGTAAGTTCGACCTGGCTCACACCGGTGAAACCAGCCAGTTGGACAGCCAGCTTCCTGCAATGCGGGAGCGAGTTGCAATTTCTTTCGACTTCTCTGATCGCAGTCTGGATTACGCTGCTTCCGTGCTGCCCTACATCAAAATCGCCGCGTTCTCGAGATCCGATGCAAGCGATGATGAGGTAAAACGCGTTTTGGACACCGCAGTCTCAGCAGGTGTCGAGCTCGTGACGGTAACGCAGGGCGCGAGAGGCGCCACTGTTTGCCACAGGGGTAACGTCTTGTTTGCTCCGGCAGTGCCGGTGGATGCCGTCGACACGCTTGGTGCGGGCGACGCGTTTCTCAGTCGGCTCGCGTGCCGCGTGCTGGCTGGAGTAACGTTAAATGAAGCAGCACGCGACGGGGCGCAGTATGCGGCTCACATCTGCGGCACACGCGGCGCATTCGGGCATGCTCGCCCTATTACACGAGAGATTCCGGCATAGCAGGTGATGTCCCGGCGTCTTCCTTATCAAAAAGAATTGGGGAACCCTATGAACCAATATTCTAAGACACCGAAAATGACACTGGCGTCCGATGCAGATTACCGCAATCGCATCGAGCGCGCACAGGCCGCGATGAAGAGTGCCGATGTCGACGTCCTCGCCATCTCCGGCTTCGACTATTTGCGCTTTTTCACCGGTCTAAACGGTCTTCCGGTCGGCAGGCCGATCTGGCTGGTGTTGCAAAAGCGGGGAACAGCGTCATTTGTGTCTCCTCGCAGTGAGGCCAAAGAGATCAGAGCGAGATGCGCGACGCCGGTTGCGGCAGAATGGGTGGAGTGGGAAGAACCGATCCCCGCACCCATGTCGCATCAGGACGCCCTTGCAAAATATATCGCGGAAATCGCGCCCGATGCTCGGACGATCGGCGTCGATTTTAACTCGACCTGGGCCTCGAACATCGAACTGGTCAGGCAAGTTCTCGGCCACGAGCGCATCGTTGATGCGACGTCTATCCTGCGAGATCTACTCGCACTCAAGAATGACGCAGTTGTCGAAGGAATTCGTCGTGCAACCGACGTCGTCGCGCAACAATACGCGGCAGCCCGTCAGGCGATCGTTCCTGGTGCGGCAGAGTGGCAGGTCACGCTTGCCTCGCTTACCGCCGCGATTAAGCGCAGCGCTGATTTCCTGGGCGAAGATGTCGAGCAACCACGTTTCTGGCCCCATCAGATGAATATGGTCGGAAGCGGTCCTGAGCGCACTGCGCGCTGCCATTGCTCCGGCGGGGGCCGGATCATGAACGACGGTGAGCATGTGCAGATTTGCCTGTGCGGCCAAGTGTACTGCGGATACGGGATTTGCTTCGACCGGCCGATCCCGGTGGGCTCTAAAGAGCTGCCGTTGGAGCTCCGCAAAGTTGTGAACTTCGCCCGTCAAGCGCAGGAAGCAGCTTTGGCTCGGATCAAGCCAGGGGCGACCGCTGGGGAAGTCCACGCAGCCGCAGTGGATGTGATCGAGAGTGGGGGCTGGGATCGACCATTTCTGCATCGAACCGGCCGCGGGATTGGATATTCCGACTGGGACGGCATCGAGTTGAAGGCGAATTCCCCGGTTCGTCTTGAGGCCGGCATGGTGCTGAGTGTTGAGCCGGGAATTTATGTGGATGGCGTTGGTGGCGCCCGTTTTGGTGATACCGTCCTCGTGACAGATACCGGCTATGAAGTCCTGACGCCCTTTGAGCTTGGAAGGGATGTCTGATGATCGATCAGCCGCTTCCCGCCGTATCGTTTCAGGGTGTCACGCGGCGCTTCGGCCCTGTCACCGCCGTTGACAACGTCAGCCTCGATATCTCGCAGGGTGAGTTCTTCGCCCTGCTGGGTTCGAGCGGCTCTGGCAAAACAACACTTCTCACGTTGCTTGCCGGGTTCGACAATCCGAACGAAGGCCAGGTGTTGATGTCGGGTGTGTCCGTTTCGGATGTCCCACCTCACAAGCGGCAGATAGGTGTGGTGTTCCAGAATTATGCTCTCTTCCCGCATCTGACAGCTGCCGAGAATGTGGCCTATCCCTTGAGGATGCGTGGAGTGGCTCGTCACGAGCGCGAAGAACGCGTCAAAGCCGCACTCGCGCTGGTCAATCTTTCCGATCGGCTCGGTGCTTATCCGATCCAGCTTTCGGGTGGTCAGCAACAGCGGGTAGCGCTCGCACGAGCGCTTGTCTTCAGTCCCGCCATCTTGCTGATGGACGAACCGCTGGGCGCGCTCGACCGGCGCCTCCGCGACCAGATGCAACAGGAATTGAAACGCATCCAGCATGAGTTGGGCATCACGGTTATCTATGTGACTCATGATCAGTCCGAAGCAATGGCTATGGCGGACCGCATCGGGATCATGTCTGCCGGGCGTCTCCTTCAGGTCGCCGATCCCGAGGCAATCTATGCAGCGCCATCCAGTCACTTCGTTGCACGCTTCATCGGAGAGTGTTCGATCCTGCGGGTCAGTGGCACCAATGAAGGCAGGGGTTACGAAATCGCAGGAGCGCGCCAGTCACTGCCCTCCCCCGCCAATGGGCCATTCGATATCGTCGTTAGACCGGAAGACGTCGCGATCCGGTCCCCATCGACAGCATCCATCGACTCTTTCGGTGTTTCCGCCACGATCCGGGAGGTGACTTACCTCGGCGCCGGATGGCGCGTGGCGTTGCAACTATCCGACGGGCAGTCGTTGCTCGCCAATGTCATGCGAGGAGACGATCTAGCTGGAAGCCTCGCTCCCGGCTCGTCGGTGAACGCAACTTGGCAGCCGGCATCTGCCGCTGTTCTTCCGACTGAAGGATGACCCTGAAGCGGAGTATGTGAGGTGGGAAAGACCCATGAAATCCAGAGGAGAAAAAAAATGAAATCGAATCCATTCTTCAAGCGTATCTCTACCGCCTTGCTTGCAGCAACGGGCGTGATCATGCTGTCGGGCGTGGCATCTGCCGCCGACCTCGTTATCTCGTCTTATGGCGGGTCTTTCCAAGACGCCCAGACAAAAGCCTATTTCGATCCTTATGCGAAGGCGAGCGGCGTGAAAGTGACCGGGACGACGGGTACCGGCTACGCCAAGGTCAAGGCCATGGTCGAAAGTGGCAACGTGACCTGGGATGTGATCTCCGCCGAAAGCCCGGCTTTTGCAAGCGAGGTCAAGGACGGCCTGCTGGAACCGATCGACTACTCAGTCGTCAAAGCAGACAACGTGCCGGAAAATTTCCGCACGAAGTACGGTGTCGGTTACATGGTCTTCGGCACCAATCTTGCCTGGAACAAAGACAAGTTCCCTAACGGTGTGACCCCGGCTCAATTCTTCGACCCCAACGTAAAGGGCCGACGCGTTTTGCCATCTGATGCCACGTATTCCCTCGAATTCGCTCTAATGGGTGACGGCGTCAAGCCGGCAGATCTCTACCCTCTCGACGTCAAGCGCGCCTTGAAGGTGATCGACCGCGTGAAAGACCAGGTCATCGGCTACAAGGGCGCTTCCGATATCCAGGCTTTGATGCAGCAGGGTGAAGCGGATATCGTATATGCCGGAACCGGCCGCATCAAGAACGCTATCAAGGCTGGCGCAAACTGGTCTTATAGCTGGGAAGGAGCATTGGCCGACACGGAATATTGGGCTGTGCCAAAGGGCGCGCCGCATGCCGCCGAGGCCATGAAGTTCATAAACTTCGCCGTCCAGGCCGAACCACAGGCCGAACTGACCCGCGTGATCGCTTATGGCCCAACCAATGTCGATGCGCTGAGACTTCTTGACCCGGCCGTTGCCAAGGACCTCCCAAGCTACCCTGCAAATGCAAAGCTCGGCGCCGTCCTCAACTCGAAATGGTGGAACGACAACTACGACGCCGTAAAGGCCGAGTGGACGACGTACATCATGCAGTAACGCGTGAAAGTTGAGGAGGATAGAAGATGAGCCAGAAAAAACTTGTAAATTGGGGGCAAACCTTTCTGCTCCTGCCCGTATTCGTCGTCCTCCTCCTCGCTTTCTTCGTGCCGCTGCTCGCCATCCTGCCGCAGGCATTCGGAGGCGATGCGGTCGCACGGTTTCTCAAGATATTCGCAGGGCCTGTTTATCTCAAGATTATCTGGACCACGGTTCGAATGAGCCTTGAGGCGACAGCTATCACCCTCATTGTATCTTTCCCGCTCGCCTGGCTGCTCAGTCGGGCAACGGGGATCAAGGCATTGCTTCTTGGACTATTGGTTCTTGTTCCATTCCTCACGAGTGTGCTTGTGCGTACATTCGCCTGGATCGCGATCCTTGGACAGCGCGGACTCGTCAACGGAACCCTGCTGAGTCTTGGGTTGATTTCCGAGCCACTTCCGCTGCTGTTCAGTGAGCCAGCTGTCGTTCTAGCGCTCGTGCACTCTTCCATACCGATGATGGTGTTTTCGCTCGTCACGGTGCTCCGTCGTATCGACGGCCGGATCTTACTCGCCGCAAACACCCTTGGTGCAAACCCACTGCGTGCCTGGTTGGGCGTTGTCATCCCGCTCTCCATCCGCGGCATCCAGTCCGGCGTAATCATCACCTTCCTGTTCACGATCGCGAGCTTTATCGCTCCGGCACTTTTGGGCAACCAGCGCCAGCAAATGCTTGCTCAGGTGATCCAGTCGGAGATCGAAACCGGGGCTGATTGGGCCCTTGCCGCAGCGCTCGGCATCACGCTTGCAGTTGTTGCCACGATCGTCGTTGTAGGGTTGAGCATGGTGGCACGCCTTTTATCTCGTTGGCAGCGCCCGGGGCCGCTATCTCTCAATTCTCAAGGACAGAATGGAGTAAAGGTCGATACCAGCCTGCTCCGCCGCCAGATATCAGTACCGAACGCAAGTCGAACTTCTTCCGTGATATGGCGCTTGGCCACTCGCGCTGTTCCCCCAACCTACCTTTTGCTGATATCGACATTCATTCTGCTTCCGTTGCTCATACTTTTCCCAGTTTCGTTCAGCTCTGCAGATGTCCTAATTTTCCCGCCACCAGGCTATTCGTTGCGCTGGTTTGAAACGATCCTCGGTAGTCCTGAATGGATGGGTGCTGCGCTCACAAGCCTTCGCATCGGCGTTGCAACCTGTGCACTCAGCCTTCTTCTCGCAACCCTTGCTGTAATTGGCTTTGGGCGTGGCCGTTTCTTGTTTCGGGAAGCACTGGAGGCTGTGGTACAATTTCCCCTGAGCGTGCCTGCGGTGGTTTTTGCGCTTGGAGCGTATTTGACGTTCTCCAAGGTGGGGCTGGTCGATACGGAGGCCGGCATTGTTATCGCGCACACCGTTCTGATTTTCCCTGTCGTCTTCCTTGTTGCATCGGCCACATATAGCTCTATCGATCCTTCACTTTCCCTCGCCGCTTCCAGTCTTGGGGCGAACGCTTGGCAGACCTTCCGCACCATCGTCTTTCCGCTACTGCTGCCAGGTCTGGCCATCGGTGGTCTCCTCGCGATGCTGCTTTCATTCGATGAATCGGTCGCGTCAATTTTTCTCAGCGACCTTTCGGTCAAAACCCTGCCGAGAAAGTTGTGGGAGGGCATACGCTTCAACACCAGTCCGGAATCAGCGGCAGTTTCGGCTCTGCTTCTTGGTGTGACATGCACAGTGATCATGGTCGGCATGGCCTTCATTCTGGGGCGTAGGAAAGTTGCCGGAGCGCCAGGAGCGATTGCCGTCCTCACACCACCGGCGACAGACGCTGAATAAGCGATCCGATCTCATCCGTGCCTCCCAAGGCAAAATGGCTGCCGTCGGAATTCGCCGACGGCAGCCGGCAAAAGCATAATTTCAACAGTCAGCAACCATGGACGTTTCAGACCACCAGACGAAAACAGCGAGGGATACGCAGTGACGAAAGCGAACAAAGACAGGCGCGAGGAAACTCCAAACCTCATCGCTCACTACCGGCCCCTTCGTCTGAAAGCAGTAGTGGCCGCAACGACAGTGCGAGGAAACTGCCCGGACAAATTGAATGACGCGAAGGGCCAGGAAATGTGCGGGTGGGGCCGGGATTCTCCTGAACCATACTTCTCCGACTGATCTTGGTTGATCTCGCTGTGCTTAAGCAGGTGCCTTCTCTCTCAGACCTGCAGCGGACCTAAAGCCCGGCACAGATCAACCAAGGCCCCTGAAATTCGACGCTTCACTGAATGTGGCGAGGCGTTCAGCTGCGAAGCAGGAACAGCTTTGCGGTTTTAGCCGAAGGGTGACGTCCACCCGACGGGTTGGTTCTTGGCAAAGGGCGGGCAGATGGCGATCCCATCTGCCGGAAGGGGGATCTAAATGAGAAATCTGGGACTGGTTCTAACGACCGCACTACGATCGCTGATGACGCTAACGGCGCGGGTCGGCTTTCTGATCGATAGGATGTTGTCGCGCTACACGATCCGCACAAAAGTACTTTTGTTTGTATTTCCCTTTGTTCTCAGCATTTCGGCCGTGGGTTTTGTCGGACTGTTCGCATCCGGGCTACTACAAGGGCGGATGGAGATATCCAACAGCGTTTTGCAGTCGCTGTCCGGGTTCAAGAATCTTAGCGCTTCAATGGATGGGTTTTTGCGCGCCCCAAGCGAGGGCGCGCGGGACACCCTCTTATCTCAAATTAAATCACAAGCGTCCGATTTGATTAGCCTATCGCAGGAGATCGGAAGCGGAAACGAGAGCCACGCCGACCTCCAAAAAGCGGCAAAAGCGACCGCGGATGTTGCCGCTATCGTTGAAGATCTCTGGACGCTGTATGACCTGGAAACGAAATATCGTGCCGCGATCAAATCTGCTCAGAGCGGCATTATCTCTGTTCGCTTCAACTTAAGCGCAGTTACCCAGGAAATGCAGGATTCTCTGCTTGGTTGGAACAACGATGCCACAGCAGTTCTTCCCATGCTCCAGCAAACGCGGAATTTGGAAGAATCGATCTCTTCCTTGCAACTGATCCTGGGTGAGTTCACGTCCAAGGCCGATGGTGAGAATTTAGTTCGTTTGCGTCAAGAGATAGCCAGACTTAGTAAAAGCATCACGGCGCTCAAGCAAAAATCACAAGAAAACGATGTGGCTACCGATATCGAAGCCGCAATGGAGGGGCCAGTTGCAGACTTGGAGGTGAACGGCTCCAAGCTGGTCGAGACCCTTGATAAGCGTGATCTCTCTTATATTGAAGCCCGCACTCAGCTTGATGAGATTTGGAATCAGCTCAGCACTTTTGCAGAGGGTGAGAAACATCGAGCCAGTGGCGAACGTGGTCAGGCAAATTCAATCTCGATCATTGCAATCATTTTTGGAGTTGCCTTCTCTGTCATCGGGGGTATCGCATTGACCCTCACGTTGCAGCGGCCAATCGGCGAGATTACCGCGGCCATGCGGCGTATCGCCGACGGTGCCCTTGACACTAGCATTTCCAGCCAAAAGCGCTCCGACGAAATCGGCGATATGGCCCGAGCCCTCGGCATCTTCAAGGAAAATGCAATCTCCAAGATCCGTATCGAGGAGCAGAGCGAGGAAGAGCGGAGAGCCGCAGATCAGGAGCGGCAGCGCAACGACGCCGAAAAGCACGAATTGGATCGCCAGATTGAATTTGCGGTCAACGAACTTGCGGGCGGTCTAGGGCGCATGGCGCGAGGCGATATTTCCTCGACAATTGACACACCCTTTATCGGTCGCCTCGAGCAACTTCGAGAAGACTTCAATCGATCGATGCTCCGCCTTCAGGCGACCATGAGGGATATCCGTAACAATGTTGAAATGATCCAGTCTAACGGCAGCGAGATGGCGCAGTCCGCAGGAGATCTCGCCAAACGCACAGAGCAGCAAGCGGCGTCCCTCGAAGAAACGGCCGCAGCCGTCGACCAGATTACGGTAACCGTCCGATCTTCAGCTGAACGCGCCAAAGATGTTGCTCTCATCGTCCGACAGGCCAAAGTTAGCGCCGACGAATCCGCGGTAGTCGTCACCAATGCTACTGACGCAATGAGCCGCATAGAAGACGCCTCGCGTCATATCGAGCAGATTATCGGCGTTATCGACGAAATCGCGTTTCAGACCAACTTGCTCGCGCTCAACGCCGGTATCGAAGCCGCTCGGGCGGGTGAGTCAGGCAAGGGATTTGCGGTTGTAGCCATGGAGGTCCGCGAGTTGGCACAGCGCTCCGCTGCAGCTGCGGGTGAGATAAAGGGCCTGATCAACAAATCGACCAGCGAGGTCACCACAGGTTCTCTATTGGTCCAGGAAGCCGGCAAAGCACTCGCCAACATCAGCAGCCAAATCGTCGTTATCAGTCAGCATGTCGAGATGATTGCTCGCGCAAGCCACGACCAGTCCAGCGCCCTGCAGGAAGTCAATTCCACTATCACTCAGATCGACCAGATGACCCACCAGAATGCTGCAATGGTTGAGGAGACGACAGCTGCAAGCATGGCCTTGGCCGCCGAAGCAGACACGCTCACGACGCTGATTTCGCACTTCCAACTCAAGGGAAATGCAAAATCTGTCGCCGACCGCGCTGCATAGGCACTGGAGGATCCCGGCAGAACGAACTTGTCTTCGATCAGTGCCCCGAAGACAGAATTCGAAGTCCTTGCGGCGCTGATCAGAGAGAAAAGGGGAATGAAAATGCGACAACTGAAAATGATCCAAATCGCGGCGGCTGTTTCTGCAGTTTTGATCGCAGGCCAGGTTTCGGTTGCTTATGCAGCCGATGTGGTTATTGCCTCTTCAGGCGGCGGATGGCAGGAGGCGCAGGACAAGGCCCTATGGGCGCCTGCGGCGAAGGCTTTGAACATCACCTACACCCAGGACACTTTCCAGAACTGGGCCGAAGCGCGAGCGCAGGTAGAATCGGGCTCGGTAACGTGGGACATTATTCAGATCGGCATCGCCGATGAGCCTCAGGCCAAGGCTGCGGGCGTTCTTGAGAAGCTTGATCCCGACATCGTCAATAAGGCTGACTTTCCCCCTGGCTCTGTCACCGACAGTTTCGTTGCCAACAGCAATTACTCGACCCTTATCGCCTGGAACAAAAAGACTTACGGCGACAATGGCCCCAAATCGATGGCTGACTTCTTCGACGTTAAGAAATTTCCGGGAAAAAGGGCACTTTGGAACCAGCCGATCGGCATGATCGAAGCCGCCGCACTGGCACTGGGCACGCCTCGTGACAAGGTTTACGAGTTTCTTTCTACAGAGGAAGGACGCAAGGCTGCGATAGCCAAGCTGACCGAGCTTGCACCGAGTGTATCGGTGTGGTGGGAAAGTGGCGCACAGGCAGCACAGCTCATCAAGGATGGTGAAGTCGACATGATCATCACCTGGGGCGGTCGCGTCCAGGGAGCGATCAACGATGGTGCGAACTTCGCCTACACCTTCAACGATGCGCAGCTCGGAACAGATGGCTATGCCATCGTGAAGGGCGCTCCGCATCGCGATGCCGCAATGCGCTTCCTAAAGGAGATGTCCAAGGCCGAGTACCAGAAGGATCTCCCGAACTCGTTTGCCACCGCGCCAGCAAACATGAAGGCTTATGATCTGGCGAAATACACGCCCGAGAAGATGGCGACGATGGCCTCAGCCCCAGAGAACGTTGCCGTTCAGTATTCGGTCGATCCCAACTTCTGGGCGAAGCATGCCAAGTGGGCCTCCGAGGCATACGACAACGTGCGCCTATCTCGCTAACTGCCAAAACAGGCCCAGCTCTCTGATCCTAGGGAGCTGGGATTCTCTCTTCATGATCCGAATTAAGGGGGAGCTTGTCTCCCTCGCCGGGATGAAGATGCGCAGTCGATCCGACAGAGGACCCAACATGCAAAACCAACCAGAACCGGCCATCAATAAATTACAACCGTCCTCCCTGCCGATCTCGATCGCGGGCGTCACTAAATCCTACGGTCCCGTGAAGGTTCTGTCGGATATCAATCTTCACATCAGAAGCGGCGAGTTCATGACCCTGCTAGGGCCATCGGGATCTGGCAAAACGACGCTGCTTATGACGCTCGCGGGATTCATACGGCCAGACTTCGGCTCGTTGAAGTTTGGAGAGGAGGAAGTGATTTTGAGGGCGCCACACCTTCGGGGCGTCGGCATGATGTTTCAAAATTACGCTCTTTTCCCGCACATGAGCGTCGAAGCCAACATAGCCTATCCCCTGAAGATCCGTGGTGAGGATCGTGAGACGATCAAAGCGAGGGTTCGAGATGTACTTGAGACCGTCCAGCTTGGCGGTTACGGGAGCCGTCGGATATCCGAACTATCCGGCGGACAGAGGCAGCGCATTGCTCTCGCCCGAGCAATTGTGTTCAAGCCAAAGATCCTTCTCATGGATGAGCCGCTCTCGGCGCTCGACAAGAATCTCCGGGAGCTTATGCAGTTGGAATTGCGCACTATGCATGAACAGCTGGGTATGACGACAGTTCTGGTCACGCACGATCAGCGAGAGGCATTGACGATGTCGGATCGCATTGCTGTGCTGCGCAACGGCAAGATTGCGCAGATCGATACATCCGAGACGCTGTACTCGGAACCAAATTCCGAGTTTGTTGCAGCGTTTATGGGCGAATCTTCCTTCCTCACCGTGGAGCACGACGGCGCGTCGTTCTGCTTTCATGGCAGGAAGTTGGCGACCGAAAGTGTTACTGTGGAAGGTGCTCGACGCCATCTCCTCGTGCTTCGCCCTGAAAAGCTTGATTTTATCACGGAGCGAGAACGCTCATC
This sequence comes from Agrobacterium tumefaciens str. B6, assembly GCF_001541315.1. Taxonomy (GTDB): domain Bacteria; phylum Pseudomonadota; class Alphaproteobacteria; order Rhizobiales; family Rhizobiaceae; genus Agrobacterium; species Agrobacterium radiobacter. The sequence goes on from NZ_LMVK01000049.1 coordinate 107,431, forward strand.
CTACAATTCCTTCGACGGGATTGTTGAGAAGTTTCTCTTCCAGGGGGAGAGCTGCCTCGTACACGTCAGACTGACGACCGGTGAATTGGTTCAGGTGCGCCGAAACCTGCGGGAAAGCAATAAATCCGTTCTCCCTAAGGTCAACGATCAAGTCCTTCTTGGTCTACACCCGAACGAGACCCGAATCGTGACAGGGGAATGAGACGATGGCTGCCGCCCTTCTCCGCGAGCTCAACCGTAACGGCTTGATCCATGAGCATCGAAAGGAAACCAGGCGCCTTTTTGGCCTGACGGTTCCGGGAATGATCGTGTTGGTCATCGCTCTTGTTCTTCCACTTGGCGTCATGACTTATCTGTCTTTCATCGGCGAAGACGGAACCTTCAGTTTCGAGAATTACACCCGAATATGGGAAAGTGACATTTATGGCAGGATTTTTGGTGTCACGTTTCTGGTAGCGGTTCTGACGACGGCAATTGTTGTCTTTATCGGTTATCCGCTCGCCTATTTGCTGTCCCAACTTCCGGCGAAGATTGCAGGCATTGCAATGCTCGGTGTCCTCATGCCGCTTTGGACGCCGGTCCTCGTACGTACCTACGCGTGGCTCGCCCTTCTGCAGGGTCAGGGCATTATAAACAACACGCTCATTCATCTTGGCGCGATTAGCCAGCCGCTACCTTTGGCAAACAATCTGACTGGAACGCTCATTGGCATGGTCCAGGTGATGTTGCCCTTTTTGATTTTGCCGCTATACGGCTCGATGAAAGCCGTGGATCCAAACCTCATGTGTGCGGCGTCCAACCTCGGAGCCAGGCCTTCAAGGGCATTTTGGGACGTGTTCTTCCCCCTTTCGTTGCCTGGCCTTTTGTCGGGCGCCTTAATGGTCTTCGTACTTTGCCTTGGCTTCTATGTAACTCCGGCCGTTCTTGGCGGTGGGCGTGTCATCATGGTCGCGATGCGGATCGACGCAAATGTCCGGATATACTCAAGCTGGGGCGCGGCGAGCGCACTCGGTGTTGTCCTCATCGTTGTGACGGCCGTGCTTCTATTGGTTGCCTACTGGATGAAGAATAATCTTGGGAGATCGAGATGAGCTGGTTCACACAAACCGTTTCGCTGACACAAATAAAAAACGCAGATCGCATCTGGCTTTATGCCTTCGGCTTTATTGCCCTCCTCTATCTCCTGATACCCACGCTCATTGTGATCCCAATGTCATTTTCGGATTCGCAATACCTTGAGTTCCCCCCAAAGGCTTACTCATTGAAGTGGTTCGAGACCTATTTCGGATCCGCCGAGTGGATGCGTGCCACTTTCGTTTCTGTCAGAGCCGCATTTTTCACATCGATATTTGCGACGATTTTCGGCACGGCTGCCGCCTACGGGACGTGGATAGGCAGCGCCCAGCTCAGGACACCTCTTTCCGGCTTCTTCATCCTGCCGCTGTCGGTTCCTAGCATCCTGATCGCAATCGGTTCACTGTTCGTGTTTTCGCGCTTTGGCTTGGTTAACACAACAGCTGGCTTAGTCATCGCTCACACGATGCTGGCAATCCCGTTTGTCTTCATCGTAATCACTGCAGGATTGACATCATACGATATGAACCAGGAGATGGCGGCCCGGAGCCTTGGCGCATCAAGAGCCCGCGCGTTCTTCACCGTTACCCTGCCGCAGATCAAGTTTTCGGTTATCACGTCAGCGCTGTTTGCGTTCTACGTGTCGCTGGATGAGGTCATCGTGGCGATGTTCATCTCGACCGGTACCGGAGGCACCTTGAACCGCAAGATGTTCAATGCGCTACGCGACCAAGTCGACCCGACGATTGCGGCGATATCGACTTGCATGGTGGCAGTATCAATCACCCTTTTGGTGATGGCGCAGATATTCAGGCCGAAAAGCGAGCAAAGATGACCCGAGGAAGGCCTGAACGAAGGGGAGCATGAGAAAGATGAGAGCGTACTCAGTTCGTAGGAGGTTAATCGGCTGTCGGCGCCCCTAGAGGGGAAAACGACTTGGACAACGGTTAGACGGAGATGAAAAATGCAGACTTGGCTGGAGAAGCTGACCGATCTCGCCGCTATCGAGGGCGATGAATGCATCCTGAAGACCGGGCTGGCGGACATCGCCGACCACTTCGGCTTCACAGGGTATGCCTACCTCCATATCCAGCACAGGCACATCACGGCCGTGACCAACTATCATCGCGAGTGGCAGTCGGTCTATTTCGACAAGAAGTTCGACACACTCGATCCGGTCATCAAACGCGCAAGGTCCAGGAAGCACATCTTCACCTGGTCGGGCGAGCAGGAAGGGCCGTCGCTGTCGAAAGACGAGCGTACTTTCTACGCCCTCGCAGCCGATTTCGGCATCCGCTCCGGCATTAGCATACCCATCAAGACCGCCAACGGCTCGATGTCGATGTTCACGCTGGCATCGGAGAAGCCGGTCATCGATCTCGATCGGGAGATCGATGCTGTCGCAGCTGCGGCAACCATCGGGCAGATTCATTCCCGCATCTCATTCCTTCGCACCACACCAACGGCAGAAGATGCCGCGTGGCTCGATCCGAAGGAGGCGACCTACTCAGATGGATTGCCGTCGGCAAGACGATGGAGGAGATCGCTGACGTCGAAGGAGTTAAGTACAACAGCGTCCGCGTCAAGCTTCGCGAAGCCATGAAGCGCTTCGACGTCCGCAGCAAGGCCCATCTTACCGCGCTCGCCATCCGGCGGAAACTCATCTGAGAGTTCGGCGGGAAAGATGCCGACCAGATCGTTCGCTTGGCCAAACGAAGTGCCGACGACTCTGCCGTGGTGGTTCGCAATGCAGTCTACGCTATGGCTCGTATAGAAGCCGCGTCACGGCAGATTGAACAGATTATCGGCGTTATCGATGAGATTGCGTTCCAGACGAACCTCTTGGCGCTCAACGCTGGCGTTGAGGCCGCCCGAGCCGGCGACGCCGGGAAGGGTTTCGCAGTTGTCGCCCGGGAGGTGCGGGAGCTTGCTCAACGATCCGCCAAGGCGGCGCAGGAGATCAAAGGCCTCATCAACAGGTCGACCAGTGAGGTAAATGTCAGGTCCCAATTCGTCCAGGAGACGGGCACGGTTCTCGCAAAGATCAGCGCGCAGATCGTCACGATCAACCAGCATGTTGAAATGATCGCGCGCGCAAGCCACGATCAGTCTGGAGCGCTGCAGGAAGTCAATTCCACCGTGAACCAGATGGATCAGATGACCCAACAAAACGCCGCAATGGTGGAGGAGACGACTGCGGCGAGCCGCGAGCTCGCTTCCCAGGCTAATGATCTGCTGGCGTTGGTTCAGCAGTTCAAGATTGATCCAGTATCCTGAGGCGCTCAGTATCGCAGCGCTGCTTGAAACGTCGATCGCCCGCGCGGAACTATTAACTCGAAATCGGTGCGGGCCTCGCTTGCCGACGGCATTTTCTCATTGTGACGTCTAATCGACCCACCTACACAAGATGCCGAAATATGCATTACTCCATTAGGCCGTTCTGCTTCATCAAGTCATCATGAAACCTCCAGAATTCGGTTGTGAAACGATCGACGATGGTTGAGGGAGCGCCAATTGCTGACCGGACTTCGAGGAATCCGGCGTCAATGAAGATCGAGAACGGTCGCAGTACGATCCTGTCCGTGAACTCGATCGCCGCGGCTGGATCGATAATTGCGATCCCGGCGCCTTCGCGGACGAGACTTAGCGCAGTATGCGACAGGCTCACTTCAATTGACGGCCGGCGTTGAATACCACCAATCGCCACCTCTACCCGCATGGCGAAGAGAGTGCCAGTCTCCTGTTTTATAATACGCTCACCGGCAAGGTCCTGTGGCGTGACACGGTCAAGGCCAGCAAGTCGATGTCCCATCGGGACAGCGACAACAGCGGGAAGCGACCGGGTTTCGATTAGAAAACCTTGGCGCTCCTGTGGGCCATCGGCATAACCGATGTCGGCCCTGCCGGACGCAACGGCTTCCATGACCATGCTTGAGGGCAGTCCCATTAGGGAGACCTGGAGATTTGGTCTGTCACGGATGAACTGAGCAAGAAACCGCGGCAAGAGGCCGTTTGCCAGAGCAGGCATTGCAGCAATGCGGAGCGTCCCCGCTGCCTGCCTGCCGATGTCGGCAGCCAGGTTGCCTATATGATTAAGCCCGACGAACGCCCGATCGACCTCTTTCCACAGCGTCTTTGCCTCCTGTGTCGGGATAATATGGTTCCCACGCCTCTCGAAGAGCTGCAGTTTTGTCGCCTGTTCAAAGTCCTTGATTAGGCGACTGATGGCCGGCTGAGTCACCAGCATTAGTTCAGCCGCCGCCGTCATTTGCCCCGTCAGCATGACTGCCCGGAACGCCTCGACCTGCCTGAGATTCATAAACGCACCATAACATCTGCTTATTCTTGCCCGGTCATTATGAATTTGACCGAATGCATATCGAATGTAAAGCTCACCCTATAAATCACAACTCTTCCGGGCCAACCGGGATCAGACGTGCGGCGAAACGGTCGCGCGCAGGGAACGCTATGGATTATTCTCAACTCATGGGCTTCGGCCCTGATGGCTGGGGCTATGATATGCTCAGGGCGACCGCGATGACGATGGCTGTGGCTTTCAGCGGCTTCACAATCGGCCTTGTCTTCGGCTGTCTTGGAGCCGCCGCAAGCTTGTCAAGCTCTGGAGCGCTTCAGGCAGCGGCATCTGGATACACGACCGCGCTTCGTGGCATCCCCGACCTACTTGTCATCTATCTATTCTACTTCGGGTCGAGTTCTGTCATTTCCAATGTCGCTTCACTCTTCGGAAGTAGTGGGTTCGTTGGCGCTTCGACGTTTCTGATAGGTGCCCTCGCCATCGGCGTGGTTTCGGGTGCCTACCAAACGCAGGTCCTGCGCGGTGCGGTTCTGGCTCTCAACAAGGGCGAGATCGAGGCTGGTCGAGCGTATGGCATGGGCGCCTTGCTGTTGTTCCGGCGGATCGTCCTGCCTCAGGCGGCGCGGTACGCCCTGCCCGGTGTCGGCAATGTCTGGCAACTGGTCCTGAAAGAATCCGCCCTGATCTCGGTGATTGGCCTCGTCGAACTGATGCGCCAGGCCCAGGTTGGCTCGGGCTCGACCCGCCAACCGTTTAGTTTCTACCTGACTGCCGCGGCGCTCTACCTGCTTATAACCTTCGTCTCGGGGCAGGTCTTCCGTCTGGCAGAGACGCGCTCTATGCGCGGACTGCAGAGGGGCGTGTGATGCCGTTCGATCCCGCATTTCTCTGGCAGACCTTCGTCGCTTTGCTTTCCGGCATTCCGCTTGCACTGCAACTCGCTGTGTTCTCGGTGGCGCTCGGAACGGTTCTCGCTTTCGGCCTGGCGCTGATGCGCGTGTCTCGCCTCTGGTGGCTTGATCTGCCGGCACGCTTCTACATTTTCGCGTTTCGTGGCACGCCGCTTCTGGTTCAGATCTACATCATTTACTACGGGCTGAGCCAATTTCCCGATGTTCGGCATAGCTTCATCTGGCCATTCCTGCGCGATGCTTACTGGTGCGCGATGGCGGCACTGGCATTGAATACCGCTGCTTACACAGCAGAGATCATGCGTGGAGGTTTGCTTTCGGTGCCCGCGGGACAGATCGAGGCTGCGAAAGCGTGCGGTATGGGCAGGGTAAAGCTGTTTCGCCGGATCGTTATTCCGCAGGCGATACGACAGATGCTGCCGGGCTACAGCAATGAAGTAATCTTGATGGTCAAGTCGACATCGCTCGCTTCCACCATCACCATCATGGAAATTACCGGGATCGCAGCCAAACTGATCTCGGAAAGCTACCGGACAGTCGAAGTCTTCTCCTGTGCCGGGGCTATCTACCTTATCCTCAACTTCATCGTCGCGCGTCTTTTCACGTTGCTTGAATGGGCTCTCTGGCCCGAACGGCGAAACAATAGACTTACAACAGATCCTGTCGACCGAAAGGGCGAACTCCATGCCTAACCCAGTTCGCCCAGCTGTTCAGCTGAAGGACATCAGGAAGAATTTCGGTAACCTGGAGGTTCTCCACGGCGTATCGCTGAGCGCCAATGAGGGAGAAGTGATCTCCATTCTCGGCTCGTCCGGCTCCGGCAAGTCGACGCTTCTGCGATGTGTCAACATGCTCGAGGTCCCAAATGCCGGAAGCGTTGCGATCATGGGCGAAGAGATCGCTCTCGAGCATCGGGCCGGCCGGCTCGCTCGCCCGAAGGATTTGAAGCAGGTCAACAGACTCCGCGAGCGGGCGGCAATGGTCTTCCAAGGCTTTAATCTCTGGTCACATCAGACGATCCTGCAAAATGTCATGGAGGCGCCGGTCCACGTCCAGGGGCGGGATCGTAAGGCGTGCCGCGACGAAGCTGAGGCGCTGCTTGAACGCGTAGGCATTGCCTCCAAACGCGATGCGTATCCGTCCGAGCTATCTGGCGGCCAGCAACAACGCGCTGCGATTGCCCGTGCCCTGGCGATGCGGCCGGACGTCATGCTCTTTGACGAGCCCACATCGGCCCTCGATCCGGAATTGGTCGGGGAAGTTCTCAAGGTGATGCGTGACCTGGCGGCTGAGGGGCGCACCATGCTGATAGTCACGCACGAAATGGATTTTGCCCGAGATGTCTCATCGCGAACGGTCTTCTTGCACCAGGGCGTGATTGCCGAAGAAGGCCCCTCCTCCGAAATGTTCGCCCACCCCCGCACGGATCGCTTCCGGCAATTCCTGCGGCGCGACGGCGGTACATCCCACTGACGACGAACTCGTCACGGCTCGCGTGTCCAGAAAACAACTGAACAGAGGTGAACTTATGAAACTCAAAACTATTCTGTGCGCAGCGCTTCTCCTTGTTGCCGGGCAGGCGGCAGCTCAGGAAAAGTCGATTACGATCGCGACGGAGGGCGGCTATGCGCCCTGGAACTTCTCCGGGCCGGGCGGCAAACTCGACGGTTTCGAGATCGATCTGGCCAACGCTCTCTGCGAAAAGATGAAGGCGAAATGCCAGATCGTCGCTCAGAACTGGGATGGCATCATGCCTTCCCTGACAGGCAAAAAATACGATGCGATCATGGCCGCGATGAGCGTCACGCCAAAACGGCAAGAGGTGATCGGCTTCTCTATCCCCTACGCTGCTGGCATCAATGGGTTTGCCGTGATGGGTGACAGCAAGTTGGCCGAAATGCCAGGCTTGGGTGAAACCTATTCTCTCGATAGCCAGGCGGACGCTGCCAAGAAGGCTATTGCCGATATTTCGAGCTTCCTCAACGGGACAACTGTTGGCGTGCAGGGCTCTACCACGGCGTCGACCTTCTTGGACAAGTATTTCAAGGGGTCGGTCGACATCAAGGAATACAAATCAGTCGAAGAGCACAACCTCGACCTGACGAGTGGTCGGCTGGATGCTGTTCTGGCGAACGCGACCGTGCTTGCCGCAGCAATCGAGAAGCCGGAAATGAAGGGCGCGAAGCTCGTCGGGCCGCTGTTCTCCGGTGGCGAGTTCGGCGTAGTCGCCGTTGGTCTTCGCAAGGAAGATACCGCCCTCAAGGCTGATTTCGACGCGGCCATCAAGGCGGCAAGCGAAGACGGCACGATCAAAACACTGTCGCTGAAGTGGTTCAAGGTGGATGTCACCCCCCAATGATCGATCGCTTTTAGGGATACGACGTTCGCGCCGTATCCCGGCCCGATAAATACCAAACAAGTCCAAGATGCAATGTACGAAGTTGATATGACCATTATCGGAGGCGGGCTCGTTGGCGCGTCCATTGCCTGGGGTCTCGCACGCTCAGGAACGAAGCCTCTCGTCCTCGACGGCGCGGATCTGGATCTGCGCGCATCTCGCGCCAATTTCGCGCTGGTCTGGGTTCAGGGTAAAGGACTGCATGCGCCTCATTACGCTCTCTGGTCCGACGCGTCCGCCAGGAGATGGCCGACGATGGCAAACACCCTGCTGGACGACAGCGGCATCGACGTGGGTCTTCAGCAAGACGGAGCATTTACATTCGCTCTTTCTGAAGAGGAACTCGAGGCAAATCGCCAAGATATGGAAAGCATTGAGCTCGAAACAAATGGTCGAGCTCCACAATTTGAAGTTTTGGATCGCCAGCAGACGCTTGACCGCGTGCTGGGTATCGGCCCCGAAGTTGTAGGCTCAATCTATTGCGCTGCGGACGGGCACGTGAATGCGCTCCGCCTGTTTCATGCGCTGCATGCCGCGATGGAAAGGCAAGGAGCGACTTATCGTCCGAACCATCCCGTGCAGTCCATCGAGCCAACGACTGGAGGCTTCATTCTCAAGGGCGAGGCGTTTTCTATCCTGTCACGCCGTATCGTCCTTGCTGCCGGCCTCGACAATAAAAGGCTCGCGCCCATGGTCGGCCTGTCATGCCCACTCAAGCGCAGCAAGGGTCAGATCCTCGTAACCGAGAAGACCCAGACCGCTCTACCTTGCCTCTCGGCAGGAATGCGGCAGGCCGATGAGGGCGGGATCATGATCGGCGACAGCGAAGAAACCGACAACACCAGAATTTCATCGTCACCAGACATTAGCGCCGTCCTCGCCAGCCGCGCCTTGAGGATATTCCCTGCCCTTTCGGATCTGAATGTCGTGCGTAGCTGGACCGGCTTCAGGGTCAAGACGGCCGACGGAGTACCTATCTACGATCATTCCGAGCGCTATCCGGGTGCCTTTCTTGTCGCTTGCCATTCAGGAGTCACCCTGGCCGCCAATCACGCTTTGATCGTGGCTCAGCAGATCGCGGCAGGGCAGCTCGAAGACGAGCTTTCCGTTTTTTCCGCCCGGAGGTTCCATGCTCAACAGGCTGTATAGGATAGAACACCCCATTCAATTCAGCTTCGATGGCACGGTCATCCAGGCCGAACGCGGCGACATGCTCGCAACCGCGTTGCTCGCAGCAGGGGTTGATCGCGTTCGCCAGTCCATCGTCAGCGGTAGCCCTCGCGCACCCTACTGCCTAATGGGCGTCTGCTTCGAGTGTCTGGTCACCGTGGATGGCGTTCAAAACCGCCAGGCTTGTTTGACCGAGGTTGAAAACGGCATGACGGTTCTGAGCCAGAAGGGCGCCACCACGATCCCCGGACTTGCGAGAAGCGATGAGGGAACGGCGCTATGACCCTTCGCGAAGTTTCGGTAGCAACGGATCTGTCGGATTTCTACGACCTGCTCGTGATCGGCGCAGGACCTGCAGGTATGGCTGCCGCAGTCGAAGCATCTGCGAGTGGCGCCCGGGTAGCGGTACTGGATGAAAACCCTCGTCCGGGCGGACAGATTTATCGCGAGATCACACGAAACAGTCCCGACAGACGAACCTATCTCGGCCCCGACTATTGGAAGGGACAGCCACTCGCAGAGGCGTTCTGTCTCAGCAACGTCGACTACGCATCACGCGCTACGGTGTGGAGCCTGGAGACCCGGGACAAGACGGCGGGGCAGGCGCGCAATGTCGTCGGCGTGACCGTGGCCGGCTCGGCGCGAATGGTAGAAACCAACGCCGTCGTGCTTGCAACCGGCGCGCAGGAGCGTCCCATGCCTGTCCCCGGCTGGACGCTGCCAGGCGTGATGACCGCCGGCGCTGCCCAGATTGCGCTCAAGGCAGCCGGAGCGATGCCAGCGGGGCCTGTTGTCCTGATCGGCTGCGGGCCGCTTCTCTATCTCCTGGCAAGTCAGCTCGTTGATGCAGGTGTGCCCGATCTCACCGCCCTCGATACCGCTCAATCTCCTTTCCGGGGCGCGGTGCTCCGGCACATGCCTGAATTCCTGCTTTCGCCTTACGTCCTGAAAGGCATCGGCCTGCTATTGAAGGTCAGGCGTCATGCACAAGTTGTTTACGGCGTCAGATCGATCGCGATTATCGGAAGCCAGCACGCGGAAAGCGTCCGCTACGCCGTCGGACAAGGCGAGCGTTCAATACCAGCCAAGTCGGTGCTTCTGCATCAAGGCGTGATCCCTTCGACAAGCTTGTCCAATGCGGCCGGATGCGAGTTGCAATGGAATGACGAACAGCGTGCGTTTCAGCCAGTCACAGATCATGACGGTCGGACCACAAAGGCTGGCATTTATGTCGCCGGCGACGGCGCGGGGATCGCAGGCGCACAAGCCGCCGAGGTCAGTGGGCGACTTGCTGCACTCGCCGCACTTGCTGACTTGAAGCTGGTAAGCACTCAGACATCGTCAACGTCGATCAAATCCGCGCCCGCGCAGGCCCGCCGGTTCCTGCGCGGAAGAGCGTTTCTGGACGCACTCTATACGCCGCGGCAAAGCTTTCTCGCGCCATCGGCACCCGAAACGATCGTCTGCCGCTGTGAAGAAATCACAGTGCGCAAGCTTCGCGAGGCAATAGCGCTTGGACCGCCCGGCCCGAACCAGTTGAAAACCTTCGTTCGTTGCGGGATGGGGCAGTGCCAGGGGCGCCTTTGTGCTGCAACCGTCACCGAAATCATGGCGGAAGAACGAAAAGTCAGTCCCGCGGATGTGGGAACATATCGGCTTCGTTCACCGGTCAAACCCGTTCGCCTTGCTGAACTTGCACACCTCCCGCACACGGCCCGCGCGCTGAAAGCAGTAACCGGCAGGGATCCTGTCGATCACGACACTACCGAAACAGGACATATCTTATGACAGAACGCCTTATCCGGATGCCGACATTGCATCGCGTCGTCAAGCACAACGGCATTGCCTATATCGGCGGTATCGTTGCTGACGATGAAAGCCTCGATATGGAGGGCCAGACCCGCCAGGTGCTGACCAAGCTCGACGCATATCTTAAGGAGGCTGGTTCGGCGCGTGCCAACCTCCTGTCCGCCACGATCTTTATCACCGACATGAACGTGAAGCCGCAAATGGATGCGGTGTGGAAGGAATGGTTGGCACCGGAGCAGTTGCCTGCCCGCGCGACTATCGGCGTTGCCGACCTTGGTGACACGACGCTGATCGAGCTTGTTGCCACGGCCCATTACTGAAAACCGGCAGCCTGTTGGAAGACTGCGGAACGCGGTCGTTATTGGAGATCTCCATGGAATGCACCCTGGTCGGAGCGCCGCTGCAAGTTGGAGCCGGGCATCTCGGATGTGAGATGGCCCCCGCAGCGTTCAGGATCGCTGGCCTTGCCACGGCGCTTGAAGAGCTGGGCACAGGGCACGGGATGTCGGCAAACTGGGTCCGAAGTTTGTTCCGGCGAATGCCCATCCGGATCCTTCCGTCCATCGCCCCACGCGTGCCGCCTGAATTGGCCCTCAGAAAATTGGAGGAAGAATGCCAATCGACCCTAAACTGAACGTAGTCCCTTTCATCAGTGTCGACCACATGATGAAACTGGTGCTGAAGGTAGGCATCGACACCTTCCTGACTGAACTCGCCGCCGAGATCGAGAAGGATTTCCGCCGGTGGCCAATCTTCGATAAAAAACCACGCGTTGGCAGCCACTCACAAGACGGCGTTATCGAACTGATGCCGACCAGCGACGGTTCGCTCTACGGCTTCAAATATGTGAACGGTCATCCGAAGAACACACATCAGGGGCGTCAAACCGTGACGGCCTTCGGCGTCCTTTCGGATGTTGGTAACGGCTATCCCCTGCTGCTTTCGGAAATGACGATCCTGACAGCACTTCGCACGGCGGCCACATCTGCTCTCGCCGCCAAATATCTGGCTCGTCCCAACTCGAAGACGATGGCCATTATCGGCAATGGCGCCCAGAGCGAGTTTCAGGCTCGTGCCTTCAGGGCAATTCTCGGAATTCAGAAGCTCAGGCTTTTCGACATCGACACGTCGGCCACCAGAAAATGCGCTCGAAACCTGACCGGGCCGGGATTTGACATCGTCGAATGCGGCTCCGTCGCCGAGGCTGTCGAAGGAGCCGATGTCATCACAACCGTCACGGCCGACAAGCAGTTCGCAACAATCCTTTCCGATAATCATGTCGGGCCGGGCGTCCATATCAATGCGGTCGGCGGGGACTGCCCGGGAAAGACCGAAATCAGTATGGAAGTGCTGCTGCGCTCCGACATTTTCGTAGAATATCCGCCGCAGACCTGGATCGAAGGCGATATTCAGCAGCTTCCACGGACCCATCCCGTCACCGAGCTTTGGCAGGTCATGACCGGTGAAAAAACAGGACGCGTCGGTGACCGGCAGATCACAATGTTCGACAGCGTCGGATTTGCGATCGAGGATTTTTCGGCGCTTCGTTACGTCCGCGCGAAGATAACCGATTTCGAAATGTTTACCGAACTCGACCTCCTGGCCGATCCCGACGAGCCGCGAGACCTCTATGGCATGCTGCTTCGCTGCGAGAAAAAGCTGGAGCCGACAGCCGTCGGATAAGTGTTGCACCGCCTGTCGAAAGACAGCCGGTATACGTAATATAACGGTCAATTTGCGTAGAAGAACGAAGGAAATCTTCTCGCACATAGACGGCGACGACACCGTCACTTTGATGGGCGTTGTCGCTCGTCTAATATTATTATGTACTGTGCAAAGCATATACTTTTTTTATGGTCGCCATGTTTTCAAAAGGCTGAACAAATCGACCGATTTGAATATATTTTTCATATTTTTCGAAAACTATAGAATATATAAACTTACTGTATCTGCCGATCTAAATTATCAAACGCCGGCAAGGATAACTCTCAACGGACGTAAGCTGGAGGCCGCATGTCATCGAAAGTCACCATCCTGGATGGGGGAATGGGGAGGGAACTGCTGAGAAATGGCGCTCCCTTCCGGCAACCCGAGTGGTCTGCGCTGTCGCTGATTGAAGCGCCCGAATTCGTCAAAATGGCCCATGACGCCTTCGTTGCAGCGGGGGCCGAAGTTATTACCACCAACAGCTACGCGCTGGTCCCATTTCATATCGGCGATCAGCGCTTTGCCACACATGGGTTTGCTCTCGCCGATCTATCCGGGCGGCTCGCTCGTGCCGCCGCGCAGAAGGCACAACGGTATGTACGGGTTGCAGGCTCTCTGCCCCCCGTCTTCGGCTCCTACCGGCCAGATTTGTTCGATGCAGACAAGGCGCCTGCCATTCTCGATATCCTCGTCAAAGCCCTCGCTCCTCACGTCGATTTCTGGCTCGCCGAGACCCAGAGCTCCGTCCAGGAGGTCGAAACGATCAGGACGATATTGGGCTCCGACACGCGACCGCTGTGGGTTTCCTTTACGCTCGACGACACCAAGTCCGTCGCCGACGTCATTGCAGGCCGCTCCGTGCCGACGCTTCGATCCGGTGAGGCTGTGGCCCACGCCGCAGTCAAAGCAGCGCGGCTCGGCGCAGGCGCCTTGCTATTCAATTGCAGCCAAGCCGAAATCATGGAGGCAGGGGTCAAGTCGGCCAATCAGGCGCTGAAGGCGGATAATCTCGACATTCCGATCGGCGTTTACGCCAACGCCTTCGTTCCGAAGCCTGAAACGGAAGAGAGTCTGGCTGCAAATGACGGACTGAGTGGACTGCGGGACGACCTCAATCCGTCGGGTTATCTGCAATTCGCCCAACGCTGGGTGAGCGCGGGGGCCACCATCATCGGCGGGTGTTGCGGTATCGGCCCCGAACATATCGCTGAGCTGAAAGACACGTTCGACCCGCAGCCAGCCGCAGCCTGAACCCGCCTTCTGCAAGGAACACGATCATGACACGACACCCCAAACCCGACTCGTCTCTCGAACTCGACAGGCGTCTGTTTCTCAAAGCCAGCGCCGCTGTTGCCGCAAGCGCGTTGCTGCTGCCGGCCATGGCAAATGCTGCCACGCCGAAAAGAGGCGGGCATCTCGTGCTCGGCATCGACAATGCTTCAACGTCGGACCGGCTCGATCCAGCATTCTACTTTGAAGACTACGCGTATAATGTTGGCCTGCAGCTTTTCGACACACTCACTGACCTCAACGACGATGGCACTCTCCGTGCTGGCCTTGCAGAAAGCTGGGAACCAGCGAATGGCGGAAGCGAATGGATTTTCCGGCTTCGCAAAGGCGTTCAATTCCACAACGGCAAAGAACTGACGCCCGAGGACGTCATCTATTCGATAAATCACCATCGCGGCGACAAATCGGAGTCCGCGGGCAAAGGCTATCTGCTGACAGTCACCGATATCGTGAAGTCAGCACCGGGCGAGGTCACGTTCAAGCTCTCGGGTCCGAACGCCGACTTCCCGTATCTGCTCGGTGACGTGCATTTTGGCATCACGCCAGATGGCGAGAACTTCGACAAGGGTATTGGCACCGGAGCCTTCATCCTTGAAGACTTCCAGCCGGGCGTTCGTACGCTTGCAAAGCGCAATCCGAGCTACTGGGACCCCGAGAGAGGACATGTCGATTCCGTCGAGACTGTCGCCTACAATGACAAATCGGCGCGCGTCGCCGCCTTGCTCAGCAAGTCGGTCCATCTCGTTAACAACGTCGAGTCCCGTGTTGCCCAGCGCCTGTCGAACCGGCAAGGCGTCACGCCGCACACGGAAGCGGACTCCTCGATCATCCTTTTTGTTGGACGCGCGGACGCCGATCCGTTCAAGAACCACGATGTCCAGTTGGCGCTTAAATATGCCATCGACCGGGGGCAGATCGTCAATTCGATCCTCAATGACGCCGGAACAGTTTCCAACGACAATCCCATCTTCCCTTCCAACCGCTACTTTACGAACGACGTGCCAAAGCATGGCTACGATCCGGAGAAGGCGTCCTACCATTGGAAGAAGGCCGGATATGGCGGAAAGATCGTTCTGTCGGCAGCCGATGGCGCGACCTTCTCGGGAGCGCTCGATGCCGCTCAACTCTATCAGCAGTCCGCTGAAAAAGTCGGTATCCCCTTCGAGGTCAATCGCGTACCGGCCGATGGCTATTGGAACGACGTATGGTTGAAACATCCGTTTGTCGCATCCGGATGGGCCGCGCGCCCGACCGCCGACGCGATGCTGTCGCTGATCTATCTCTCCAATGCGCCTTGGAACGAGTCGGGATGGAAAAACAAGGCCTTCGACGAACTGGTGCTGGCCGCGCGCGGCGAACTCGATGAGACCAGGCGCAAAACGCTCTATCATGACGCCCAGGTCCTGATCGTGGAGCAGAACAGTTCGGTCATTCCCGCCTATGCAGCAAAAATCAGCGCCTCCGTTTCCAACCTGCAGGGTTTCAAGTCAATTCCGGGTCAGGTCGGGCCTCGGACTGCTGAAAAGGTTTGGTTCGACACCTGAGCGGACTGACAGCCGGTCTTTGTCGGACCGGCCATATTTTTAGGGATAAAAGAATGGCTACTGCCGCATCGGACATATCCGCGTCAGGTCACCCGAGCAGATGGCGCGGTCTCGCGCTCCATCTGCTCAAACGGGTGGCGGCTGGTCTCGGCCTGTTGCTCGTATTGTCGAGCCTGATTTTTATCGGGAGTACACTTCTGCCTGGCGACGCTGCGACCGCGATCCTGGGACGTTCGGCAACGCCGGCAGCACTCGCTGAACTGCGTGAGCGGCTGGGTCTCAACGAGCCGCTGATCGTCCGGTATATGTCCTGGTTGAACGCCTTCGTTCATGGTGATCTCGGCTCCAGTCTCATAAACGGAAGAAGTGTCGCGGACAGTATTGGCGCAAGGCTCGGGAACACGCTGTTCCTCGCGGCCTCGGTGGCTCTCGTTGCCGTACCTCTCGCAGTGTTCCTGGGCGTTCTTTCCGTACGATATCGCGGCCGGGTCCTCGACCGGACGATTGCTCTTGTCACAAGAACCTTCGTGGCGCTACCTGAGTTTTTTATCGGTTATCTCCTGATCTACATATTGTCCGTGTCGCTCGGCTGGTTTGCCAGCAGCAGCACAGTCTTTGCGCGCATGGGTTTCGCGGACAGGGTTGTAGCGATCGCTCTGCCGTGCCTGACCCTCGTTTTTGTCGTAACGGGCCACATCACCACCATGGTGCGCGCATCGGTGCTCGACGTCATGGAGAGACCATTCATCGAGATGGCTGCTCTCAAGGGCGTGTCGCACGGCGCAGTCGTCTGGCGCCACGCCCTGCCGAACGCGCTTTCACCGATCATCAACGTCGTTCTCGTCAATCTCGCCTACCTCGTTGCCGGGGTCGTCGTCGTTGAGGTCATCTTCGTCTACCCGGGAATTGGACAGTACATGGTCGACAGCGTGGTCAACCGCGACGTTCCCGTCGTGCAGGCTACAGCTCTGCTGTTTGCTGGGGTCTATATAGGATTGAACCTGTGCGCCGATGTTCTGTCCGTGCTTGCCAATCCCCGTTTGCGGCTCGAAACATGAGAAGTGCTAGACCTCCGCTTTCTGTCATGCTTGCGATCCTGGCAGTGTTCCTTTGCTTCATATGCGTCGTCTTCGCGCCGCTGATCGCACCTTACGGGCTCAATGAGATCGTTGGCACCAGCTGGGACCCGCCATCTGCGTCCAACCTGCTTGGCACCGACATGATTGGCCGCGATCTCTTTTCGCGTTTCGTCTGGGGTGCACGCATCACCATTCTCGTCGCAAGCCTGGCCGTTCTGATCGCTTTCCTGATCGGTTCAGGTCTCGGACTTCTGGCCGGTCTGCGCAAGGGATGGCTGGATATGGCGCTATCGCGGTTCGTCGACCTTGTCATGTCGATGCCAACCCTCATTCTGGCGATGATGCTCCTTACAATCTTGCCACGCTCCGTTGCGTTCATCGTGGCGATCATCGCGCTGGTGGAGGCGACCCGCTTCTTTCGGCTGGCACGATTGCTCGCCGCCGACATTGCCGCGCTCGACTACGTCGAGGCGGCTTTTCTGCGCGGCGAAACGACGCAATGGATCATCCGCCACGAGATCCTGCCCAATGCCATCACGCCGCTGCTTGCCGAACTCGGCCTTCGTTTCATCTTCTCGGTTCTGTTTCTATCCACCCTCTCCTTTCTCGGACTCGGCCTGCAGCCGCCGATGACCGATTGGGGGAGCCTGATCAAGGAAAATAAGGACGGTCTGCTGTTCGGGATCACCGCAGCCCTGCTTCCAGGGGCGGCCATCGCAGTGCTAGCACTGGCGGTCACGACCCTGACCGATTGGATTTCCGGCAGGCGGCAAGGAATACCGAGCCCATGACCGCCTCCACCCTGCTCGACATCCGCAACCTGCGTATCGACGCAGCAAGCCGCACAAATCCGACATTGATTGTGGACGACGTCTCCCTTGAAGTTTGCCGCGGCAAAGTTCTTGGGCTGATTGGAGAATCTGGCGCGGGCAAGTCGACCATCGGTCTTGCCGCGCTTGGATATTTGCGGCCCGGCACCAGGCTCCTCAGCGGGTCGGTGACCTTCGACGGCGTCGACCTGTTTACCCGAACGGAGGCTCAGCGCCGCTTGTTCCGTGGTCGGCGGATTGCCTACGTCGCGCAATCGGCTGCCGCTGCTTTCAATCCCGCTTTTCGGCTTATCGATCAGCCCGTCGAAGCGAGTTTGCGCGCGCGTCGGCCGAACAAGGCTGCCGCCATCGAGCGGGCAATGGGCTTGCTCGCTCTTCTCGACCTGAACGCGAAGACAATTGCGACGCGCTATCCTCACGAAGTGTCGGGCGGACAGTTGCAGCGCGCCATGACCGTAATGGCGCTCTGCGGCCGACCCGATCTCATAATATTCGACGAGCCTACGACCGCTCTCGATATTGCCACCCAGCGCGACGTGTTTACCGCGATCCGCAAGGCAATCGCAGTAGAGGCTACCGCGGCGATCTACATCAGCCACGACCTGCCGCTTGTCGCGGATATCGCAGACGACATTCACGTCTTACGGAATGGCCGCAGTGTTGAACGAGGTCCGGCGGTGACCATCATGCGCGATCCCGCCCAGCCCTATACGAAAGCCCTGACATCCGCAGGGAATCTGGATTTTGCGCGTCCGCGTGGGGCTGGGGACACTGTCCTCGAGCTTCGGGAAGTTACGGCTGGATATCAAGGCATGTCAGCGGTCATACGCAATGTTTCCCTCACCATTGGGCGCGGCGAGACGGTAGCTCTCGTCGGCAAGTCCGGCTCGGGGAAGTCCACGCTTGGACGGGTCGTCAACGGGTTGCAACGGCCAACCAGCGGAAGCATTGTCTTCGATGGCCGGCCGCTGGCAGCGTCCATTCACAATCGCCCCCTCAACGACCGTCGTGCGATTCAGACAATACATCAAACGCCCGATACAGCGCTCAATCCCAGACAGAAAATTTCAGAGATCCTCGGTCGCCCGCTCGTCCTTTACGAGAAGCTTGGTGGCCGAAACCGTGTGAGCCGCGTAGAGGAAATGCTCGAACAGGTGGAGCTCGGTCGCGAGCTCGCCAATCGCTTTCCCGGCGAGCTATCCGGCGGCCAAAAGCAGCGGGTCGTCATTGCACGCGCTTTGGCTGCGCGACCGCGTATTCTGATTTGCGACGAGCCGACCTCATCGCTAGACGCGCTAGTGGCGCGCGACGTTCTCTCGCTACTCATGCGCCTCCAAGTGAGCGACGGGATCGCGTGCCTGTTCATCACGCACGATCTAAATGTCGTGGGTGCCGTTGCCACGCGGGTGATCGAGCTGGCTCAAGGTGAAGTAGTTGAACGCAACTGCGAGACATCAACTCGTTCAGTTGTCTGCTCCAACGCGAAACCTCAAGAATTCCTGTCACCAAGCGGGTCAACCATCGACTGCTGCAGAGACTAGCAACGAAGAGGCTACTGACACCGCATAGGAGGTATGGAATGCAGCACTGGCTGGACAAGCTGACTGATCTTGCCGCGATCGAAGGCGATGAGTGCATCCTGAAGACCGGGCTGGCGGACATCGCCGACCATTTCGGCTTCACCGGCTATGCCTACCTTCATATCCAGCACAGGCACATCACCGCCGTTACCAACTATCACCGCCAATGGCAATCAACCTACTTCGACAAGAAGTTCGAAGCGCTCGATCCGGTCGTCAAACGCGCGAGGTCCCGGAAGCACATCTTCACCTGGTCGGGCGAGCACGAGCGGCCGACGCTGTCGAAGGACGAGCGTGCCTTCTATGACCACGCATCCGATTTCGGCATCCGCTCCGGCATCACAATACCCATCAAGACCGCCAACGGCTTTATGTCGATGTTCACGATGGCATCGGACAAGCCGGTGATCGATCTCGATCGGGAGATCGATGCAGTCGCAGCCGCTGCAACCATCGGGCAGATCCATGCCCGCATCTCATTCCTTCGCACCACCCCTACCGCGGAAGATGCCGCATGGCTCGATCCGAAGGAGGCCACCTATCTGAGATGGATTGCCGTCGGCAAGACGATGGAGGAGATCGCCGACGTCGAAGGGGTCAAGTACAACAGCGTCCGCGTCAAGCTACGCGAAGCCATGAAGCGCTTCGACGTCCGCAGCAAGGCCCATCTTACCGCGCTCGCCATCCGGCGGAAACTCATCTGAGAGTTCGAAGTTCAAGTTTCGAAACTGCGATCCGGGAGGTCTGCTAGTGTCAATTGCGTTGCCCTACACGTTGTACAGTCATTTGCACGCCTCCACCTTACGTACGCCACGCTGGGATGAGGACGGAGTTCGACACTACTTCTACAAGAGTGCGGATGCCGCCCGTGAGGCAGTTCACCAGCTTTTGAGTGAGGTGGCCAAGGATCCTGAAATATGTGGAAACGAATTCAACTTGTTAGAATTGAGATCAGCGCATTGTCGACGGATGCTGTGCTTGTGTTGCTGAATGAGGGCGTTTCGAGGCTCATCAAAAGCTACGAAATCATCGAAACGATCGACGACAAAGAATAAGCTCGCACCCGCCGGGGAGGACAATGGGCAACGCCACCAATAGATCGCGCAGCTTAAGCACGGAAACCAACATATACCGGCCATAGTCGCCTCACACGATGATCGCCGCCTCTGACTTTGACGACCGTCAGTTGACGACCACCTTGGGTATGAAGCCAAGAATGCTGATCAAGGTGTTCAGGGCGCTCATTTGCGCGTGCATCTCTATGCTCGCCTCTATGTAACGAATATGCTGCGGACCACCGCACGCCTGTCCAGTCTTGTAGGTTTCGGGAAGTGCCTGAAACAGCTCATCGGCTTTCTCCACCAACCGACGGTGTGTCCGAATAGCGTCGATCGTGATGGTTTCCAGATCCGTCGGAGGCAGCCCACGTGTTAGCCCAATCAGCGGCCGAAGCTCGACCTTTTTCGTCACGTTTGCATCTTCCAGTTCCATTCCTGACCTAACCCTGGTTGGTCCGCGGTACGCCCCCGCTGACGTTGAACCCTGTGAACCCTTGCCGGGGGTTAGAATCCGAGATGAATCGGCCCTGCGACCTTTAGCCGGAGCCTGGACATACGCCGCAGGCCCCCGGACACAAGGTCAGAGGGTTCCTGGCGCCATTCCGGTCAGCGCCAACCGTTCATCTGCGGATTCTAAGCCGCAACGCAGCGCGTACTGCGTCACCTCTCTTATAAGAGTCATTCCAGGGAGAAGCCAGTCTGGATGAAGATCGCGTACGTGCAATTTTTCACGAAACCGCGGCCAGAGATGATTTCACGCTTCTGTCTGCTCAGTTTTGAGCTGAATTTTCGCTTTGACGTTGCTGGCGGCGCTGCTTGCGTCGTTCCTGGACGAGCAGGAAGGATTGCCGGGCGTTGAGCCGATCGTCTTCACTGACGGGCTCGCAAGGTTTGCCAACGATATCATGGCGCAGGGCTTCCGGTTGGGCGGTCGCGTAGAGATATGCCGCACTATGCGTGTAACGGCGCAGCGCTTTACGCAAATCCGACAGTCCCGCATCCAGCCTCAATCTTTTCTCAATGTCGGTATCGATCCCAATTCTGAACGGAAGCACCGTTTCCTCTTCGTCGGAGGGAAGAACCGCGGTTGCCTCATTCAGCAAGGCGCAAGGCGTTTACCGCCTTGGCCGCGTCAAGCGAGTACCGATCGACCTTGATCTGACCGCGGGACGCTTTCCAGGGGCTTAGGGGCTTCGTGGTCGTATCGTTCGTCTATCCTGCCTGAAACGACGGAGAATTAACTGAAATTGGCCGGATCGTTGAAGAAGGCTTCGCATTTCGCCTGGAGAATGTCGGCAGCCTCCTTGGCAAGGCCGCTCCTGAAAAAGTCGTCCTGCTCCATCGCCCAGGAGAAATAGTTAGGATCCGTCAGCAACAGCTGCGGCAGCGTTTTGCCCTTATACTTGCCGATTGGCATCTCTGACCAACTGATCCCCTCCGCGTGCGCCGTGCGGAAGATATGGTTGGACTTAGGGTTCCCTTCAATGATCTTGCCGCGTTTAACCCTTCAAGCAGCGGCAAGCCTGCCGGGCATCTCGGGTGCGCAATTCCGATTTCACCGAACTCCGGCGGTAGGACCTACCGCTCGCGAGCTCCTATCCCGGACAGGTCGATCCTGATGCCAGCCTTGTTTGGATCGGACGAGATAGCTTTGGATGGCGGATTTTCGTCTCCTGCATTTTCTCGAGAGCCGGTTTTTGTTTCGGCTTCATCACTCTGGATCGTAGCTGGTTGGGAAACTTCGCCCTCGCCAGGATCTTCTGCCCGAAACACCGCCGTCCCCTCGAAGTATCCCGTCTGCCAGGCGATGATCGCATCATCCATTACTTGCGGCAGCACGGCAGCAGCAGTCGGATTGCCATACCATTTCATGACGATTCGCCAGACCTTGGCGAAGAGCGCCGTACCCATGCGAATGTTCTCGCAGGCATCGACCAGATCCGGCTTCAACTGACCGGCGTCGAGGATACCGAGACCGGCGGGATATTGAGTGATGCCAACGCGAATGGTGTTGCGGCCGATGTTCTGGCGGATCAGGTCCATGGCTTCGTCCGACGTTGTCGGTTTCGGCACGAGCACGACCCGGTTACCGGAGCGCACGGTGATCGCTAGAGAATCCTGCGATCCGGCGCGCGCGATGAACTGCTCGACAATTGCGGGCTTCAGGGCCGGATCGGCGCATTGTTTTATAAGGGCGGCATCGACCATCCCGGGTTCTCCTGTTTCAGAGGTTGAAGGCGATGACGACAGGTAGACCGAACAGCTTTGCCCAGGCAGTCACACTCGCTCTTTGGATGGCGACGATCGACGTGCCCTCGGTCCACCAGCCATTCCCAACGGCAACAATCACCTCGGGTGAGTACAGCATCGATTGCAGGACCGGCCAGAGGATGAGTTGCTCGTAACAGATCAGTGGCGCGTTCCTGATACCTGCAACCTCGGCAAAGGGATTGGCAAAGAAGTGAGCGCTGGCACCGCCGCCCTGCCCTGTCCATTCGAGCCATGGCTGCCACATCGACACAGGGACCGGCATACGCTCGCGATAGACAATCTTCGCCTCGTCTGCCGTGATCGATACCATGATATTGTCGTAGCCTTGGCGGCCGATGACAGCCGCGCCGGCGAGGACGGTGACATCAGCCCCCCGCAAGCCATCGCGCCAGACATTTTCAACTGTCGGCGTCCAGAAGCCGAGCGCACTTTCTGGCAGGACTACGACTTGGGCTTCCGGATGTTCCGCAATCGTCCGATGTACCGTTGCGATCAGATTTCGCTGATAGGCCAGCGATCCGTCCCGGCCGAGCTTTTGGTCCTGATGAAGTTCCACACCCCGCCATCCGTCCGGCAGATTCGGTGGTGTCCACGTGGCAGTGGACCAGAGCCAGAATGCTGCAAGCATGATGGTCGCGGCCGGCCAAAGCCTTGTCGTCATGACGGTGAGGCCGGCCGCAGTAACGAACAGTCCCCACCATCCCCAAGCGGGAAACAGCACGCCGGCCGCCGTCAACGGATGCGCCCATCCCGTGATTCCGAAAGGCGGTAGCCCGGTCAGCAGCAGGGCCGCCTGGTAACGCACCGCCCCTGCCGCATCCGCTCTCTTTTTCCCGGAGGCACCCTGGCTCCGATGCTTTTTCCAGAGTGCTACATGCACAAACACAAAGGATGTCGAAGCCGCCACCCAGAGCAAAAACCCGGGCCAGAAACTGGCGGCATAGAAGTTCGCCGCGCCCTGCGGCAGACCTCGTGACGCTGCGAGGAAATACCCAGCCGAGACAAGCGCGGCGGTCAGCCGCGACAGCGCCGTTGCCCAGAGTGCCGGGAAGATCATAGCGAGCGGGAGAAGAAGTACCTCGCCGCTCCAGCCGATCCGCCCGCAACCGATGGAAGCTGCAATGAGCAGAATGGATTTGCAGCTATCAGCGACAGGTTGGCTACCACGGCTACGGATCAAAGGTGAAGACTGGTCGCGCCAGACCGAGAAGACCGGAATCCGGAACCGGGCCAAAATATCGGCTATCATAGGAGCTCGCAAAGGATGAGTGGAGAAACAGATGATGCGGCGGCACGACACCGCCGGGATCGGGCAAGAGCACCCTGCCCTCGCCGTCAGTTTTCCGAACGACGGATGACGGCAGAGACCGGCCATCAATAACAATGTGATCGGTGATTTCGACATTCTGAGCTGCCAGCGCCGCGACGGTCTTGATAAGCGGCGCGACACCGCCGGCACACAATCCGCGGCGCACATATCCTCGCCGGCGCGCCTCGTCGAAGACGGCTGTCATCGGCGGGCAGAAAAACACCAGATCGCCGATCGAGACCGGACGGTGCAACGCCTCGATGCGCCAGAGCCCGAGTGGTTCGCTCGGCGTTAGGTTCAGCCGGTACCCGCCTATGAGCGCTATCGACACCAGTCCTGACATGACGACGCTGGCGCCCGTCAGAAACAGAAGAACTTCCCGCCGCCTCATTGCTTCAGCACCGGCGTCTGGCGCTGGGTGAGACGATGCTCCTCCGCCAGTTTCAGCGAGTGGACGGTACGCTCATGGGCGACAAGCTGTTGCGCTGTTCGCATGACCGGCCAGGCTTGTTTGAGCTGCCCCTTCTGCTCCGGTTTCATGGACTCGGAGAGCTTTTCGTACAGCTTTCCCGACGGCTCACGGGCAGAGTTGCTCAACAGCGTCCGTTCCCCGAACCGCTCGGTAACCGCCCGGTTGAACCCGTCGATTTCGAGCTTTGTTTCGCGATTGCTGATCGCGTAGGCCATCGCTGCTGGTAGATCGTTGCGGTCGATGGCGTCACGCACCCTCTCCAGCACGACACGGGCTGCCGGCGACAGCGCCGGAATGTCGATCGAGACCCGCTGACGCAGGGACTGCTCGTCCGTTTGCAGCCTCTGAGTAACCGTCTCGCGCATCCGAAGATATTGCTCAAGATCGCGCTTGAGAGCGGGCACGTTCACCTCGGCAACACGACGCGCCTCCCGCTCTGGCTTGCTGGCGAGAATGCCGGTCTTGCCCTTCAGTGGACCGATAGATCCCGGCTCAGCCTCCAGCTTCTGCAAGATCTGCTTTGCCACCTCCTTGTCTGCCAGAAGCGCATCGAAGTTCATCGCGCGGAAGGCGGTTTCAGGATCGGCGAAGACATACGCAAAACGTGCCGAGACTTCTTCCCATTGCCGTTTCAGGGAGGGATCTGTTCCGAGCCTGTCACCGACGATATCGGAAACCGAGCCGGAGAATGTCTTGATGCCTGCGACCATCGGTGCGGTCTCCTTCATCGTTTGGGTTTTCGGGGATTGGGTGATGCCGAGGTGCGCGGCGAAGGCAGCAAGACGCCGGCTGAGATCGACAAGTTTGGCTTTCTGGCGGAGCGTCCAGTCGAGCCGATCGCGTACCATCGTGCGTGCGACCTGGACGACGTGCAGGCCACGAGTCTCGGCGAAGCGCAGCGCCTCGCGATAGAACTGCCCATGCTCGTAATCGAGCGTCGTCTCCTTGGCTTGTCTTCGGGAGAGAACCTTGGCCAGGCCGCCATTGAAGGAGAAGGACCGCGTTCCGTAATAGAGTTGCAGATCCTCACGATGGCGGGTCATCGCCACATAGGTCAGATGCCGATCCAGAGACAGGGAAGCGAGCACCTTGACCCTATCGACGGTGGCGCCCTGGGACTTGTGAATCGTCGTGGCGTAGCCGTGATCGAGATTGTTGTAGAACCGCTGTTCGACGATCACCTGACGACGCTGATCGCCCTCGCCCACCGTTGCGACAATGCGGTTTGCTGCGGCCACTACGACATGACCGATCATTCCATTCTTGAGCCCAAGCGATCCCTCGTTCTTCAGGAAGACGATCTGGTCGCCGGCGTCGAAACGGCGTTCGCCGTCGGCGGTCCGGAACAGATGACCTTCACCTACCATGCCGCGTTCGACCAGCTTTTCGCGGGCCATGACATTGAGCATGCGAACATCGCGGCGCAGATGGGCAAGGATCAGAATCGTCTTCGTCTGATCGTAGTCGTGGTTCCAGTCGGCGATCAGACGCTCGACAGCTTCGGCCTTCAGGCGCTCGCCCGTAATCCTGACGTTGGCACGATAGGCACTCAATGCGTTTTCGACATTGCCGCGCGCGAGATCGAGCGACGCCTTGCGCATCCATTCCTCGCGCTGGCGATAGATGGTTTCGAGTTCGGCGTAACCAATGCGATCGGCAATGGCGCGGAAAGCAGCGCCCGCCTCGATCGGCTGAAGCTGTTCGGGATCGCCGACCAGCACTATTTTCGCCCCCCCCCGACCCGCCGTATCGACGAAGCCGGCCATTTGTTTCGAGGCGACCATGCCGGCCTCGTCCATGATGAAGATCGTCTTGTCGTCCAGAAGGTCACGGCCGCGTTTCCAGCGCAGCTCCCATGACGCAAGCGTCCGGCTCTGGATCCCCGCTTCCTTTTCCAATCCTTCGGCCGCTTTGCCTGCAAGCGCACCACCGACCACATGATATCCAGCCAATTCCCAGGCTTCACGGGCTGCCTTCATCATCGTGGTCTTGCCGGCCCCGGCACGTCCGACGACCGCGGCGATACGGGCAGGTCCTGCAACGTGCTCGATTGCCGCTTTCTGCTCGTCGGACAGCCGCTCATGGCGCCGAAAGGTGGCGTCGAGAGCGGTGGGGGAAACGCCCCTTCCCTCCCGGTTCGACAGCCATGTTGCCTGCCGTGCCATCGTCGCTTCCAGCCGGATCATCGCCCGCGTCGAATAGCGCGCCGGCAGCTTTTCTCCGGTGGAGAAATCGATCGTCTCGCGCTGCAGCCGCAACACTTGCCTGTTCAGTATGATCTTGATCATCAACTGTTGAAAGAGCGCGGGGTCGTCGATGTAGCGATGCAGGACCTTGGCTACATCGCGTTCGTCGAAGACGCTCTTCTCTCGCGTGATCAAGTCGAGCACGATGGCTGGATTGTTCAGAATACGGCGGGTGTTTTCCGAGCGTCGTTGCTCGTTCAGCTCGACCCGTTCCAGTTCCGGGCGAACACCCCTTTGCTCCGCCTTGCGCTCGATCGCCTTGGCCCCAACGCCAAGGTGAATGGTGGGCTCAAGGTTGATACCCTGCTTCTCATAGGAACGGCCGTCGATCTTGAGATCGATGCCGCCGAGCGCGAGATGATGGTTCAACCGCTCGAACCATCCGTCGCGCAACACGTTGAAGTCATCGGTCGAACCGGCCCAGAGTTCGTATAGGATCTTCCCGGACTTCGTGCGTACCGGCTGGCCGTCCTCGCCGATGACGGCAACCTTCTTCGACCCGAAGCTCTCATCAGAAAGCGGCCGCAACGTGGTCATCAGATGGATATGCGGATTGCCGGGATTTTCGTGATAAACCCAATCGGCGACCATACCTTTCGCCAGGATGTGATTCTCGACAAAATCCCGGACCAGGGCGATGTTCTGCTCGGCCGAAAGTTCCAGGGGCAAGGCAATGGTCAGGTCGCGGGCAAGCTGCGCATCGGCACGTTTCTCGAACGCTTCCACCTTGTTCCAGAAGGCTTCCGACGCTCCGGAAACCGAACGGTCGGCGATCAGCGAACGGACCCATTTCGGAGCGTCGGCGGGCAGCACGAACTCCTCGTGGAGCAGGCCCTGCTTGCGGGTGTAATCGATGGTGCGGGCCTCACGCTCGTATTCCATCTTCGCGCAGTGCCGGTAGGCCGCAGACAACACCACGCTGCGGCCCGAGCCGCGGCTGACGATGCTGGCTGAGAAATGGGCGATGGCCACGGCGAAGTGCGCTCCCGGTTGGAACCAAGTTCGTCGGGAGTGGCAGTAGAGCCCGGTCTCACCGGGCCGAGAAGCAACGCGTCGTATCACGACGTATAATTGCGCCCTTGGAGCCATTCCTTCGGAACGGCGGGATGATGCTCCAAAGCATCGGCGTTGCCGATGTGCAGATCTGCACATTCCCTTTCAGGTCATCCGAAGGGATTCTGGCGTCGCGAATGCAACGCCAGAATCCCAAGGAGAACCTACCGGAATGAAAAAACCCTCATCGAAAATCCGGGAAGAAATCGCCCGATTGCAGGACCAGCTGAAACAGGCCGAGACGCGCGAGGCCGAACGCATCGGACGGATTGCACTCAAGGCTGGGCTTGGGGACATCGAGATTGACGAGGCCGAGCTTCAGGCGGCCTTCGAGGACGTCGCCAAACGGTTTCGCGGAGGCAAGGGCTCGGCGACCGGAAAGAGACAAGCCGGAGACAGCCGGACCGGTAGCGAGCCGTACGCGACGCAGCCGACTGGCGCGGATGCGGGCGGGCTTAGTGAGGCTTGAGCGCATGTCGAAGGCGATGACATCAGATGCGCGGAAAAAAGACACCCGCGAAAAAATCGAACTCGGCGGGCTGATCGTGAAAGCCGGGCTGCGCTACGAGAAGCGGGCGCTACTGCTCGGGCTGTTGATCGACGGCGAGCGCAGGCTCAAAGGCGACGAAGACGAGCGGTCACGTTTGACCGCCATCGGCGTGGAGGCGTTTGGCCATGACGGTGAATAGGCTTTTGCTGTTGATCCTGCCCGCGGCAATCATGGTTGCAGCCATGATCCTGACGTCAGGCATGGAACATCGGCTGGCGGCGCTCGGAACAACAGTGCAGGCGAAGCTTATGCTGGGACGCGCCGGGCTCGCCCTGCCCTATATTGTTGCCGCCGCGATAGGCGTGATCGCGCTGTTCGCAACGAACGGATCGGCCAATATCAAGGCGGCCGGCCTGAGCGTACTGGGAGGAGGTGCTGCGGTCATCATCGTCGCCATCGCACGCGAGATAATCCGCCTGAACGGCATCTCCAGCCACGTGCCGGCGGGACAATCCGTTCTCGCCTATTGCGACCCGGCGACGATGGTGGGTGCTGCCGCAGCACTCTTCAGTGGTATCTTCGGCTTGCGCGTCGCGCTGAAAGGCAATGCAGCCTTCGCGACCGGCGGGCCTCGCCGGATCGGCGGAAAGCGCGCGGTCCATGGCGAGACTGACTGGATGAAGATGCAGGAGGCGGCAAAGCTGTTTCCCGACACCGGTGGCATCGTGATTGGCGAACGGTATCGCGTCGATCGTGACAGCGTTGCCGCGATGCCGTTTCGCGCTGATGAAAAACAGAGCTGGGGTGCTGGTGGGAAAGTACCGCTGCTCTGCTTCAACGGATCATTTGGTTCGTCGCATGGAATCGTTTTTGCCGGTTCCGGTGGTTTCAAGACGACCTCGGTGACACTCCCGACCGCGCTCAAATGGAGCAGTGGTCTCGTGGTGCTGGATCCGTCGAGCGAGGTTGCGCCGATGATCAGCGAGCATC
This sequence comes from Agrobacterium tumefaciens str. B6, assembly GCF_001541315.1. Lineage (GTDB taxonomy): Bacteria > Pseudomonadota > Alphaproteobacteria > Rhizobiales > Rhizobiaceae > Agrobacterium > Agrobacterium radiobacter. The sequence continues at coordinate 136,028 of NZ_LMVK01000049.1, forward strand.
GCCGTCAGGCCGGCCGCAAGGTGATCGTGCTCGATCCGACCGCGTCTGGTGTCGGTTTCAATGCGCTGGACTGGATCGGCCGTCATGGCAATACCAAGGAAGAGGATATCGTCGCAGTCGCCACCTGGATCATGACCGACAATCCTCGCACGGCATCCGCCCGTGACGACTTCTTCCGGGCATCGGCGATGCAACTCCTGACGGCCCTGATCGCCGACGTCTGCCTGTCAGGGCATACGGAAGGAGAAGACCAGACATTGCGTCAGGTCCGCGCCAACCTCTCCGAACCTGAGCCGAAGCTTCGGGCGCGTCTGACGAAGATCTATGAAGGGTCCGAATCCGACTTCGTCAAAGAGAACGTCGCGGTCTTCGTCAATATGACGCCGGAGACATTTTCCGGTGTCTACGCCAATGCAGTCAAGGAAACGCACTGGCTGTCCTATCCGAACTATGCCGGTCTCGTCTCCGGCGATAGCTTCTCGACCGGCGATCTCGCCGACGGTCGCACCGACATCTTCATCGCGCTCGATCTGAAGGTGCTGGAAGCTCATCCAGGACTGGCACGTGTTGTCATCGGCTCGCTGCTCAACGCGATCTATAACCGCAATGGTAACGTGAAGGGTCGCACCCTCTTCCTGCTCGACGAGGTGGCGCGTCTTGGATACCTGCGCATCCTAGAAACCGCCCGCGACGCCGGTCGCAAATACGGCATCACGCTGACCATGATCTTTCAGTCACTCGGCCAGATGCGCGAGGCCTATGGCGGTCGTGATGCGACAAGCAAATGGTTCGAATCGGCATCGTGGATTTCGTTTTCGGCAATAAACGACCCCGATACAGCCGACTACATTTCCAAGCGCTGCGGCGACACTACCGTTGAGGTGGATCAAACCAACCGTTCCACCGGAATGAAGGGATCGTCGCGATCGCGGTCGAAGCAGCTCAGCCGCCGCCCGCTTATCCTGCCACACGAGGTGCTGCGCATGCGGGGCGACGAGCAGATCGTCTTCACCTCGGGCAACCCGCCGCTCCGGTGTGGCCGCGCCATCTGGTTCCGGCGTGACGATATGAGTGCCAGTGTCGGCGAGAACAGGTTTCAGCCGGAGAACAAGGCGTGACCTTACACCGCTTGGCTCTCATCATCTTGGCCACGGCGTTCGTCGTCGTGCTGGTGATTGGCCGCTTGCCGTACAAACCAGGGGCGCCAGAGCTATCGAACGGCTTCCTGACAAGTTCCTACCCGTCGTTTCAGCCGACAATGGCAGATGCGTTAGCTGAACGGTTTGCTCTCTGCGATGAAACGATCCGCGTTAATTGTGTTGTCGACGGCGATACGATCTGGTTTCGGAGTGAAAAGATCAGGATCGCCGATATCGATGCGCCGGAAATCTTCTCCCCTCACTGCCGCGACGAAAGGTCTATCGGCGAAGCCTCCCGCGACAGATTGCTGGAACTGCTGAATGGGGGAAGCTTCACGCTCGTTGCCGGCTGGCGCGATACGGATCGCTTTGGTCGGAAACTCAGGGCAGTGACGCGGCATGGAAGATCGCTGGGTGAAATGCTTGTAGAATAGGGATTGGCCCGTCGCTGGAATGCGCCACGGCGCAACTGGTGCGCGCCTTATTGATGATGAAACCGGAAAATGCCAGCCGAGTTGCCCCGCGGGAGGATCGTAACCGGGATCGGACGAAACCACGTCGCGGGTTCGGCGCGCCCGCGCATAGAGCCGTGCTGCGAAGCCGCCTCGCCCGGTCTTTCATTTGAAATCATCACCACGATGAATCAGTGACACCGGATCGATTCAGATAAGTCGTTGGACGCCGCCGGCCGGGACGGCGACAATGAGAGCATGGAAAACAAGGAGACATGCGAGGTTCATCTTCACCGTATCGATGCGGCGCAAAACATGCGGCGTTTCTACGGGATTGCGATACAGCCGACGCTGTTCGGCGGGGCTTCGGTCATCCGCAACTGGGGCCGTATCGGAGCGGGTGGCCAGACGATGATGGAGACCTTCGATCATCCGGACGGTGCGCACATAGCACTCTCCCGTCTCGAACGAACGAAGAGACGACGCGGTTATCGCGACGCGAGCAGTGTCGAATAAGGTGTCTCAATCGGCCGAACTCCTGCATTTGCTGTGGTCTTCGCGTCAACGCGGGATTATCTGCCTTTCGGCCCCTTTCTTCGCCACAACTTCATCGTCAAAGCTGAAGGACCGAAAACAGAAAGAGGCCCTACCATATGACCACGACCAACGAAATCGCCGACAAGATCGCAGCCGAACAGAACCTGACAAAGGCGCAGGCCAAGACGATTGTCGAAAGCGTCTTCAAGCAGATCACCGACGCGGCGCTTGCCGGCGCAGAAACGTCGATCCCCTCGTTCGGAAAGTTCAAGTTGAAGGACACGCCGGAACGTGAAGGCCGTAACCCGGCAACAGGCGCAACGATCAAGATCGCCGCTTCGAAAAAGCTGACGTTCACGCTTGGCAAGGCGGTCAAGGACGCACTGAACGGCTGAGGCAAGAGAGCCGCACGGGGGACGCAGAAATAGAGCCTCCTAGAAAGGAGGCTCCGCGCTGATGCGCCCGTCCTGCTCGGCCTCGATGGTTGCAAGCTCCGCCTGCACCAACTCCAGCTCCGCTGCAATCTGGCGGCGCTCCGCCGGATCGCAGGCGTTCCTGATTTCGGCCCGGAGTTCTTCGCGTTGCATTTCGAGAGAAATCGTCATCGTCGTCTCCTTGACGTTTGTGAAAGACGACGCCGCGCGCCATGGCGAACGGAGGGGTCAAGCAGCGCGGAGCGACCGCCGGAGGCGGCGAGTGGAGGAACCGATTTGCGGAAGCCGCCAAAGGTGGCAGGAGCAAATTGGAGGCGCCGCTCGTGCTGGACGCCTTCGGTTCGCCATGGCACGCTTGGACGAACTGAGCAGATCACATTCTCACCGTATGGCACCAAGAAAGCCGGAGGCGGGCTCGATGCCCGCCTCCGGCGTCATGATCGGACAAGAAGAAGAGCCCCGCCTTGCAGCGGAGCTCGTTGCGATGATCAGGCCTCCCGCTTCGGGCGATTCCAGATGAGGGCGTATTCGCCTTCCTTCTCGCTTGGCTAAAGGGCTGCGGTGATCGTGGCGTTGAAGCTCGGATCGTCCAGCTTGACCGAGAACCATTCAAATTTTGGGGATAAACATTCGGGTTGCGATCATCTATAGCACCCGCAACCAATAGTTTCCCGTTGTTTGGAGCAGCAATGATCCTCTTTCACCATACAGCCGTATCCTTCGCAGAAGCTATACTGGTTTCTCAACTTAACCGGGGTCACGTTACAAGAAGAGCGGGAGAGCCCTTGCGAGATGTGGTGTGGCTCACGACCGATGGAAACCACAGGGATCACGGTCTTACGGAGGGCGAGCAGCTCGATCAGGTTCATCGACCTTATGTCGAGAAGGTCGAGCAAACAAAACTTCGGCGTGGACGCGTTTGGACGGCTGACAAAACCCGCATCAGGATTCAGGTCAAGATCCCGACGCGTGACCGAAAACTGGCGAACTACACGACGTGGTCGAAGAAACACGATGGCCCGAAGTTTGCCAAGATGATGGGTATTTCGTGTGTCACAGATATACGCAACGTGAGCGCGGTCGAATTGGACCGCCTGATGTCGACGACCGCAACGAAGGAGGAAACATGGTTCCTGTCTTTCCGTCCGATTGATCCCCAAGAGTTCGAGGAAGTTCTCTACCGGACGGATGACGGCTATATTCAATATGACTTTGAGCAGCACGGCCGAGCCGAACTGGAGAAGGTCGGGATTTATGCCGCCGATCAGAAATCGCTCGATGAACTAAGCGTGGTCTTACGCCCGAGGCATAGGTTCGATCGCCCGGGAGCAGTCGTAACATGTGCCGATTTGTCCATGCCTGCGAATGTCGTGCTCCGTGGCGGAGGGGTCAATGTGGCGTTTGATCTGGCTACGCGTCGGGTCTTGGAGGGAGAGCCTGGTCAGCACGGACAGGAACTGGCCGCCTGGGTTGATCGCCATCATCACAGCCTGAACGATGCCTGGGAGAAAAGTCGGGCGCAGCTTGCAAGTTACTAGAGTGGCAAGCCAGAAATCCAACGGTATTCCCTGCTCGGCCGATTGGCGCGCAGAAATCTACATCTAAGGTGATAAGTGCGTAGTCCGACAATTTCCGGGATCGTTGCTCCACAATCGAAGGCCGTCAAACAATCCGATGCTTTCTTGGCCAGCAAGCACAACCAACTCAATCTGTTCAGTTCGATTGATCACCTCGTGACAGACGAGAAAAATCTCACTGACGCGGAGCGGGACGCGCTCCAGCATCATATTCTCAACGTCCGTGCTGCGATTGCGCGGTCGCTTTGGTCCCGGGAGATATATGTCGGGCGCTCGCTGCTTGACGAGCATGTACTCGCATGTGCCAAACAGGGTGGCGGGGGAATCCCGGCAAAGATCTTGAGCGATCTTGCCTCGGCCGGGGTCGAACGTCCCGGGTTCGTTCTTTATCCACTGACGAGTTTCGGGATGAAGATGCAAACTCTACCGTGGATGAACACCGGGTTGAAAAACTACATCGTTTTCCGCGCTGCCGGATTCGCTGTCAGCGCTCAAACGAACTCTGTCGAGCGTGCCTATGACCGCGTGGTCGAAATGGCGCGAGGCCTTGGAATACGTCAGAAAATCGACCGCCACGATGTTGAGCATTTTTCCCACGCAGCTCACTGGCTGAAGACCAATCCGCTTATGCTGGTAAAATTGACCTCGCATACGGGGGATATGTACGAGAACCAGTTCGTCTACACGTTGAAGATCAGATCGGCCGCCGCTGCCCTGTTGATGCTGCACGCGCTCTCGGTCGAGCGCGACGGCACAACCGACAAATTCAACTCGTCGGCTCACGTCAACAACTGGGAAACACTGGATATCCGCCACTACCTGATCGGCGAAGGGCGGCGTTCGGGAAAGATTTCGACAAGGCGCGTTCCCATGAACGTCTCGCCGCTCGATCTCGCGCGATTGTCAGACGTCGCGGCGGTCGTTTCGACAGAGGCGATGGCGACCAACGCGATGAAGCGCTTAGAAAGAAGGATCGTCAGCGCCCTGAAGACGGTCGAGCAAGGCTACTTTCGACACGTAAACTTGACGACCGGTTCGAAAACCGAAGCACGCTTTTACAAGCGGATGGTCACTGCGCTCGACTGGTTTCGACAGTCATTCGGCTCGCATGCAAACGAATCGGAAGCGATTGTCGCGCTGGCTGTTGCTTTCGAGACCTTGCTGACGGATCACTATCAGAACGGTGTCGCGGACCGCATCAAGCGGCGGGTTGGTATTTGTCTGAAAGGTGTTCCTGGCAACGCAGCCTACCAGCAGAGCGTGATCGAAATCTATTATGCTCGCGGAAGCATCGTTCATACCGGGGAACTCGGACAAGCGGCCAATATTGAACGAGCCCAAGCAGCATTTACGCGCTGCTTCTGCAGCCTTGTTTCCCGGATCTCAACGTCCAGGCTCGCTGCCAACGAAACCGTCAGGCATCTGCTCGGCGACGTCTGAATTCATATGATGCTAGCCCCGCGCGCCTGCGCCGCGTCACGAGAAGAGCCCCGCCTTTCTACTGGATTTTCCGTCACTACCAGTCAGGTGACCAGCGCGGTTACGATCTCATTAGACCGTACTTTGCCCGATATGGCGTCGGGCCAGTTTCCGGTCTGCGCTGTCATGTCACGCCGGTTTTCGGTGATCACGTCAGCGCTGTTTGCGTTCTATGTGTCGCTCGATGAGGTCATCGTGGCGATATTCATCTCGACCGGTACCGGGGGCACCTTGAGCCGAAAGATGGTCAGTGCGCTTCGCGACCAAGTCGATCCGACAATCGCCGCTATATCGACTTATATGGTCACTCTATCGATCCTCTTCTTGGTCTTGGGTCAAGTACTCAAGCCATGAGTTGTGTAATCTCTGCCTTCTCGCCCTTGCCGTCTATGCCACGCCCGATCTCCACGTTTGATCGAGGCACTGAATTTGCCAAGGCTTGGGAGGAGATCGGCGCCGGCAGCTGGTCCTGCGATCCGAGCGCGCCATGGTAAAAACGCGGTGTTGAAATCGCCAACAAGCGTATACCACGTTTCATGCCTGGAGACACCGACCTCGTTGGCTATCGCAACGTTCCCTCAACCGCCTGACACGCGATCTCAATGTGTAGCTCAAAAAGAGCCTCGGATACCCTACGCCAGCAAAAGCATTCCCCGTCAATTTGCAGGCTGCCCCCTTCCCTTCAAGCTGGCTATGATGAACTTGGATAGGGCTTCCAAAAAAATTTACAACCGAACAAACAAACAAATACAGAAATTTAGACAATAAAAATGAATTACAACCGCATATATCCTGCCATCAGTCATCACAAAATCAACAATTAATGAGTTTTAATTAAGTACAGAAACAGACGATAATTTTAAGTCGGTTGATTGTCTACACGATAAAGAAATCGCGGACTACAGCTCCTCGAAACATTGCACTGGGTCAGTAATGCAGCTTTCTCCTAATTTATTAATCATGACGCATCGAATGACGCGAGTGTCATTTAAGTCAAAAATGGCCGACAACGAAACGTATTCCGCACCAAAATCAAGGGGCTCGACGTGGACATGATTTGGTATCGCTTACTACACGGTGTAAATAGCTCAAACTCCTATCTCAAACCTACATTCAACAGCCAACGCAAAAACAGTCTACGCTCCCTGTGAAGTAGTTTCAGCATTCAAAAATGGACCTGTCCAAGCTAAACTCGCCATCACAAGAGCAATATCACCATCGAGTGCGACGCGCGCAGAATGCGATGATGCAATCCGGTGTCGACGTAATCGTCTTGTCTGGTCCGGACTTCCATAATTATTTTACCGGGCTATGGGGTCTGCCGGTAGGCAGGGCAGTCTGGTTAGTGATGCATCAATCTGGAAAACCAATTTTTGTCGCGCCCCGTAGTGAGGCGTTAGAAATAAAGGCGCGATGCGAGATCGAGGTGGCCGCGGAGTGGTTTGAATGGGAACGGAAAATAGCTGGTCCTATGACACATCAGGATGCGCTCTCTGCGTGTATCAGCCTGACCACCGGCTCGATCGGTTTGGACTATAACTATACGTCTGGTTCAAACCTCGAATTGATTAAGCGGACGTTTGGAGCGGAGCGGGTCAGGGATGTGACATTGCTCTTGCAAGATCTCTGGGCCTGCAAGGATGCAGAAGGAATTGCAGCTATCAAGCAGAGCTGCGACATTGTGGGTCACCAATTCATGGAGTGCCGTCAAGTTATTTCACCAGGGACTTGTGAATGGCGTGTCACCCTTGCTAGCGTCCAGACTGCCATTGAAAGAAACAGTCAATTGCTGGGTGAAAATGAGGAGCTACCACGTTTCTGGCCTCATCAACTAAATATGGTTGGTAGTGGTGCCAATCGAACAGCAAGATGCCACACTTCCGGTGGCGGCCGGATAATGCAAGACGGCGAACATGTACAAGTTTGCTTATGCGGTCAGCTGTTCCGTGGGCACGCAGTCTGTTTCGACCGCCCTCTCCCTGTTGGTTCAAAACCCTTGTCGGGTGATATTCTCAAGGTTATAAAAACAGCGCGTGACGCGCAGTTGGCTGCTTTGTCGGCGATACGTCCGGGAGTGATGGCACGTGAGGTCCATGCGGCTGCAGTGGCTGTAGTCAACAGAGGTGGATGGACAGACCCGTTCTTACACCGGACTGGGCGCGGGATAGGATATTCAGATTGGGATGGGATTGAGCTTAAAGCCGGCGCTGAGACCATGCTCAAGGTAGGCAATGTCCTCAGCGTCGAGCCCGGCATCTATGTCGAGGGCATTGGTGGAGCGCGCTTCGGGGATACCGTGCTTGTAACTGAGACCGGATATGAGGCCCTCACTCCGCTTGATCTTGGCAAAGATATTTGACGCATTTATTAGTATGTGTTAATTTTCATTTGCAGTGCAGTATTTTCTATTCGATCTTTATGTAATTCGTTACAATTAATAAATATTCAAATCAGATTATTGACTGTCATTTGTATCAAATCGTGTTTAATGGATATTTTTATTATAATATTGATGATATCTCAATCAAAACGTAGATAATAATAATATTTATTTAATATTTTTGCGTCGCACAGTGAAAATCTATATGAGATTACAAAATACCGACAACATTATTTAAGATACATAGACATTAACCCTGAGACTGTTGGACATCAACGGGTAGATTCCTTCATGCATAGCACCTCATTCTTGGGGACAAAAGCACGGTTTGGCCGTTCCATTGCTGCACGAACGAGCTTTGCTATATCCTCGGGTTGGATCATCTCATCAGGTCCAATCAAATTTGTCCAAGAACTCATGTTAGTCGCAACGAAACCGGGGCATATGTCAACGGCCCGCACGCCATGGTCCCATCCCACATGTTGAGTTGTTTTCGTGAGGCCTGCCAGCCCATGCTTGGTCATATTGTAGCCAACCAAAGAATTCGCTACACGCTGGCCAGACATTGAGTTGAGATTAACGATGCGGCCAGAACCAGATTCAATCAGATATGGCATGCATAGCTTTGTCATGATCAGAGGGGCCACGCAGTTGATATCCCATTGCTTTTGAAGCAGCTCAACATTGATCTCTTTCTCGAGGTCAACATGATCGCCACAGCCAGCATTGTTTACTAAGCCATCGATCCTGTTAAATTTCGCGATGGTCGTGTCCACCCAATCTTTCATCGAGCTATGATCCAGTGCATCAAAACGTGCGTAGTGAAGAGCTTCGTTCTCGTCGCCAAAAGCTGCTACTAGGTCTTGTATGTTACGCGCACCCAGACTTACTCGATAGCCGTGCCTGATAAGGTCTTCTGCGATGGCCTTGCCTATGCCGCGAGTTACGCCACTGACCATAACCACAGGACTTTGGATTACACGCACAGACCAATTGTCAGCAACCACACTGAAATGTAGAACACGCCCGTTGGCGGTATGCTCGTCAGTTATAGCAACCCCTAGTAGTGCCGCAACAACCCTGAGCACACCGCCATGGGCGACGAGAAGCACGTTTTCTCTACATGCGTGCTTGAGAGCCTTGGCGACATGGATTGAGAAGATTTCAGTAGATTCACAATCGGGATAGTCGTCCTCAAACATCTGAAGCGGGCCGAAGCCCCCTTCGTGTGTACCAAAATCCCGCTCCTGAAGATCATTTGCAATCTGGAAGCTGGGGCAGCCCGGATTAGCGATGAAGGCAGTCTGAAGTGCACGTAAAAGCGGTGAACAGACAACACCGCTTATTGGAAGCGACCGAAGAACATTGCCGGCCAACAGAGCCTGGCGTTCCCCTTTTGCATTGAGACCGATGTTCGTTCCGGAACCTTGCACGCCCCAGAGCTTCTCACCGTTCACGACAATTTCCTTCTCGTTGAGGTCGGTCGCGCCATGTCGGATGAAATAAAAACTTTTGATACCAGCGGGGGCCTTCGCAGAGCCGAGGTAGGTCTGAGAAATTGGCATTTTCACGTGTGGAAGATATGAATTTTTTTGAGAAACTAGATAAGATTAATGAATATCGGTGTTTTGGTTTTTTCTTGTGGCCGTCTTTGTTTATATTGAGATTTTTCAAATCAGTGCGCAAGACGTGACGTAAGTATCCGAGTCAGTTTTTATTTTTCTACTAATTTGGTCGTTTATTTCGGCGTGTAGGACATGGCAACCGGGCCTGAATTTCGCGGGTATTCTGTTTCTATTCCAACTTTTTCTTGATCCGCAGCCATTAACGACTTTTGAATAGATACGCTGACACGCCAAGCCTCGCTAGTCAAAAGTGTACCAAACAACGCTTTACAGCAAGAACGGAATGCGCGTGACGCTCGCGGTGACGCCATTTCGCCTTTTCAGAAATGGATAAATAGCCTTGCTTCCTATTATATCTTCCCAAATTACCAATACATTACACTAGCATCTGAATTTCATAACCAATCTCGATACACCAAATCGATGGACATGCTGTATGCACCCCTCTCAACCGGATCATCCGAGATCGCTCAACAACTCGACTCTACAATCAGGCAGCTTGAAAATGTCGCAGAAGCCGGGCGCCGTGTAGCCGCCACTGGACTGAGGCAGGTGTTCTTCGTATCTGCTGGTGCTGGGTTGGCAATTGGAAAAAGCTTGAATGCGTATACTGACGAGGTTGCGCAAAACCTCCGTTTCATTAGCTACGCCGCTTCGAGATTCGTGGACCTAATGAAAGCCAAACCATCAATCGCTGATGCTCCAGACACATTGATTGTCCTGTCTTCAAAGTCTGGGAAAACTCCAGAAACTGTAGAAGCAGCGAAGCGCCTGAAAAACAAGCCTTGTAAAACAGTCGTCTTTACGAAGTCCCAAGACACTCCGCTCGCCTCATATGGTCACAGTGCGTTTTTCACCGGGGAAACAACCCAGGCTTTCCATGCTACCCACATGCTAATGGCGTCATTTACTGGCGGTATTTTGGAAATCAAAGAAAGTTGGAGCTTTATGCCAGCCCTGGCATCATCCCTGAAAGCGCTACCGGTGGCGTTGTTCCATGCTGCAAGGAAGTGTGTGTTGGCTGGAGAGGCATTTGCTGAAGACTTCAAGAGTGATACCCCCCTTTATTTCATAGCCTCAGGATCTGGCCTGCTCGTCCCGCACGCTTACGGGCTTTGCGTTCTCCAGGAAAGGTTCGGGTTCGACGTGCATGTTGTTGACGCCACTGACTTTTTCCACAGTGTCGTGGAGACAGTGCGTCCTGGTACGAAGGCGCGCTTTATTCTCACCGTCCCAGGAGATGGGAGCCGGGGTAGCATGCTGGATATAAAGACTTTTTTTGAACAAACCGTCAAAAACTATCCGGTAAGCTTTCACGTGCTTGATACCAAGGATTTCGACACTTCGGGCATAGACCCAGAAGTCCTTAAAATCGTCGGCGCCCTCATTTGCGAAGCTTCCCTGAAACCTTGGACTCCCATGTTGGCAAAGGCAACCAAACAAACAATGAATGATCCGCTCCTGCATATGGGGCGGTTTGAGTATTTCAACTGCCATTTGGGCTGAATTGAAGACATGCTCCTGTCAGAAATTCCGTGATCTTACTCAATATTCAGTAATCTCGGCCAATATCCTAAATGTGCGTGGCTTTATCTGTCTTTGTATTGTTTCATCAATTCATGTAACGTTTGCTTTTCTTATGAATTTTCAAATAAATTATCGATAGTACTACGAATATTTCGTATCGCTGATCTTCTCAATCACAATGATGCGTAGTGACCCGACAAATAATTTAAGCGTCCTTAATACCAATCCTAAAATAATTGAGGCAAATAAAATTTTTTTGTAATTTTTATGATAGCAGATCGATTCTCCAGCAAGCCTGCAACAAAATATTGTGTATTTCTAAATAGATTTTGATATTAAAATCCCGAGAAAGCAAAATTGCATTTAACAAAACAGTAATTTAGTACATTAATAAAAATTATGCTCAAACATTTCCATGAAATTAAAACATAATTACATTTTACAACACAATATTTTGCGATATTATTGCCTTTCGCCAATTTAACACTGGAAGCAATTAAAGTAGGCCCACACAGAGCGCTTTGCAACACTGACAACGCTTGCGGTTGGTCGGAGCTCAGGCCGCGGAGGAAAGGCGGCTCCAAACGCGACAACTTCACCTCTAAACCATGAACCTGCTGCCGGAGCAAGAAACTTGCGGACATGTGTACCATGGATTTCGACAACGGTGTGTACCGTACTCAAAAAGGATACACTCGGAAGAAAGGCGAAGAACGCCCCCACATCATTCAACGAAAGTCGAGAACAAGGCGAAATCATGTTATACCAGTTGCGTATGGTTTGGGCCGTCACTCCCTCCGTGTAAGGCGATTCAGTACATGCCACAAATCTTGAGGCGTGTGTGCACAAAAAGTTTCCGCACTCCACAAATTGTTGAACTTCGTGTGACGTACCGTAAAAATACAATAGGTCATAGTCAGGAAGAACGACATCTAGACTGTCGAAATCAGGACCGTGCAAACATGGCACTTCGGAAAAACACTCTAAGTTCTCGTCGGATATCATCAGCCCAGCTTTTATAATAGATTTCGCCCACGATTTCTGAGCGCTCGCGAGGGTTGAATTTAGATACGTTAAATACGCTTCCTTTGATCCAGCAAGAATGGAGTTTCCCACCTGAGAAGCGGATAAGAAATTGACATAAGTCGGTTGGAAATGTGGACGATTATACTCCATTTCTGGGTTTCCAGTTGAGGTCTGAAAACATCAATTGATTTATAATGTGTTAGTTTTCTACAAGATCCCAAAATTACAGCTACGACCTTCTTAACCATACAAAAAGTCGAGGCGGTAGCGACCCACAAAAAAAGTCTGGCACAAAATGTCAAAAGCGAGCCGAAAGCCTTCACGCCTGTCGGATAGTGGGCCTCCGAATCTTGTCATAAATTCGATTTGAAATTTTCAGTTAATTATAAATGGGGTGCGCATGCTACACCACCCTGGCAAATTACGCTAAAGTGTATGATAATAGCGAACGTAAAGTGTAAGATGAAGGGGAGGATACTGGACATTATCAGATCAATTTTCAGTTCCACATTTTTATCAGTTATACTGTTCTCGTGTTTGAATTTTACCAATTCTTTTTTCAATGTCGAAAAGCGGGAAGGCCCTCTTTCGCAATTCTTGCAATTTAACAGTTAAAATCTTTAATCATTTACAATGGAATACGATTTATGCATTTTTAGAATTTGGCAATAAAGAGACAACATTTTTGTAAAATATTTCAGTAGGAATTTCGATTAATTTCATCTGTAAATATTAAAAATCACACGATCAATTATTATTAAGGAGGCAACATTACAACATTTAAGTAGAAACGGTACAGTCACGAAATGGTGTAAATAAACTAGATAACAAGAGATTTAAGGCGCCTCGCTTGATAGTACTGCGACCTAGCTCTGATTTTGTCATCGCGTGTTACGGGAGCGACCCGACGGCGACGACAGGATAGTTGACCTTAACCGCGCAGCGCGAGCATTTGACAAAGTCGTGCTTCTCAGCCTTGAACAGGTTGCTCTTGAACAGCGCAATGTAGGTTGTGAAGAGGTTTGCATTCACGAAGCCTAACGGCAACTGCCAGGGGCCTAAGTCAGACACCCCCCACGTCGCTTTTTCATCCATCAGGAGAGAACCAGTTTGCTCATTGAAATCTTTGAGCAATTCGCTCGTCCCGTATAGAAAGTATAGCTTGCTTGTCTCAACAACTTCGCTGGTATCCGGAATTTGAAATTTGCTACTCCAAGTGCGCTTAATCAAATTTTGCTGGTCATCTATTAAATTTTTTACGCTTCCGGCGGGCTTGCGCCTTAAGTCTATCCAATAATAACTCATTGCTCGATGTTTCGATGGCGAGTGCAAGGGCAGAGGTTCTAATATTTATAGGAGTCCGCTCACAATGCCAAAAGATTGAATTGAGAAATTCGGAGGCAATTTCCATATATTGAGGCGTTACCTACTCAACAGGGGAATTAGTGGACCTAAAGCACATTTTTACCCTTCAAAAGATCATGAGTACTTCAGTGGATGCGACTTTGGACCGGCTATATCGGTGGTTGGCGTCTTTTTCAAATTTGTTAGGTAGTGTTTTACATCATCCGTGGGCCAGTCGCGAAATGAGCGCCTAAAGTTCCGTCTGAATCTCCTTTAATTATTCACGGCGATAAAGTCATATAGCATAAATTTCCATTTTCAAAGATTAGAATTTCATTTTAGAAACGGCTTTAAAAAAGTCGAAAGGAGTGAAGCGTTGATTTTTCAATCCGTGATTAGCGGGTCGAAAGGAAAAACTTTACAAGACAATCAAAACAAAATGGATTGGCACGAATTCTCAATTACTGGATTATCTCTTAAGAGAACAATATCTTTAATAATTCGGAAACAGGCCAATCTTACATAAATTAAGCGAAAATTCCAAATTTGCTAGTTTCTTGTGCCGCGTCCCTAGAAGTCCAAGTAGGGTATGCGAATTTCTCAGATTTGGGCTCGGATTAATTATTGTAAAACTTCACGGCACCCATTCTAGCGGGTGCGAATAACTGAAACAAAACCGAGTAGCGGAAAAAATAAAACATCAACTAACCCATTATGATCAATGCCCAAATGATATTTTACACCTCGATATATCCTGCCACCTTTTCTCAAAGTTCTAGCAAAAAAGCGCTAGATTTGGGCAGACTTTTTCGGACCCTCGGTCGCTATTCCCGCTAACTGCGGACCGGCGACTGGCGTCGTGGTCTCGCGGTGCTTGCAGCAATGGCCTGTTACCTGTTTCTCGTATCCAATTTCCGATTGTAAGTAGCGCTACTTGAGTAGATGAAGGAGAGAGGCGGACAATTGCAAATGCTAAGGCCACATCGATATGGCTATTACGAAGAAGGCTCGTGCGCGGAGCCCCGTGAACTTTCCCACGCAACAAGTGAACCGCACCGGGTTTGCCGGAGGCCATTTCGTTAAAATGCGCAGCCATGGCTGCTTCGTCCAGCATGGCGTAATACTGATCCTCGTCTTCGGCTGGCGGTATATTGCCGATGGGCTTCAAAAGCCGCCGTGGTTGAACCAGTCTATCCATTCCAAGGTAGCGAACTCGACCGCTTCGAAGCTCCTCCATGGTCCACGCCGATGAATGACCTCGGCCTTGTAAAGACCGTTGATCGCTTCTGCGAGGGCGTTGTCGTAGCTGTCGCCGACGCTTCCGATAGATGGCTCGATACCTGCTTCTGCCAACCGCTCGGAATAGCGAAAGGACACGTATTGAACACCGCGATCCGAGTGATGCACTAGGCCGCCATGAGCGGGACGCCGATCATGATGAGCCTCCTCGAGGGCATCGAGGACAAAGCCTGCATGTGCTGTCCGGCTCGCCCGCCATCCGACAATGCGACGGGCGAAGACGTCGATCACGAAGGCCACGTAGACGAAGCCCTCCCAAGTGGCGACATAAGTACGGACATGCGCAAAGGCTTTCCCGGTTTGTCGCTGATGGTGCAAGAGACGCTGAAGCGCGATCCGATGTGCAGGCATCTGTTCGTCTTCCGCGGTCGTGGCGGTGGCCTGATCAAGGTCACTCGCCGAAGAGCTGCATGATTGGCTCGAAACCGAGCGGGGGAAATTGTCGCGCAGTTCTCCCGTCGCCGAGGCGATAAATTACATGCTCAAGCGATGGGATGGCATTACGTCATTCCTCGATGACGGCCCGATTTGCCTGACGAACAATGCTGCCGAACGAGCGCTCAGAGGCTATGCACTCGGCAGGAAGTCATGGCTGTTTGCCGGATCGGATCGTTGTGCTGAACGTGCGGCGTTCATGGCGACACTGATCATGAGCGCCAAGCTCAATAACATCGATCCGCAGGCCTGGCTTGCCGACGTCCGCGCCGACCTTGCGGACGCTCCGATCAGCAGGCTTGAGCAACTGCTGCCGTGGAACTGGACATCCAAGACACTGAGTGCTCAGGCGGCCTGACCTGCGGCCTTCACCGGATACTTACCCCATTATCGCAGATTGCGATGAAGCATCAGCGTCATTCAGCAATCTTGCCAAAGTATGCAGGCTCGCGAGATCGACGTGCGGAACCGGCTGGTTGCGCCAAGATCCGCTTGCGGAGCGGTCGAACATCCATGCTGGGACTTCAAGAAGTCGAGCAGAAGAAGAACCAGAAAGGCTGCACCGGAAAATATGCGTCCCTTTGGAGAGCGCCTCATGGACGTGAACAAATCGCCCGGACCAGGGATGCCACGGATACAAAAGCTCGCGAAGCTCGGTCCCGTGGGTGTTCTGTCGTCTCGTTGTACAACGAAATCCATTCCCATTCCGCGCTCAAGATGGCTTCCCCTCGGCAGTTCATCAGGGCTAAATCAATCTAGCCGACTTGTCCGGTGAAATGGGCTGCACTCCAACAGAAACAATCAAACAAACATACACAGCGACTTATTCACACGAGCTCAAATTACAACGGTATATATCCTGCCAGTCAGCATCATCACACCAAAAGTTAGGCCCGAATAGTTTGAAATTAGAAAGCTCGCAATTGAGGTCTACAGGCCAAATTCGCTCTTAGCCGTACAATATTACTCACCGGTGCGATGCCCCCCATCGTAGGTGAAGGTGGAAATTAATGATCCATCTTGAGACCACAGGCCCACAACAGCTACCAGTTTCCTCAAGGGTCCACCAAAAACGTAAGCGCTTACGTACATGGTCGATAAGAAAAGGCAATTTGTAGATGTTAACATCCAACGTCGCTTTCAGGGATCCTTTTTACCGACAACTCATCCACATTGATGGTAGGCAGAAAGTTAAAGGATTATCGCAAGTCAATACTTGCCCATTCATTGATCTATTTAAAGGTGTGGCCTCAAGGATAATCGCCAAACCATTATATTTGCAATCTACCAAATGGCTAAAGTGGCAATTTTGGGTGCGGGAAACGTGGCTCTTACTCTTGCAGGTGATCTCGCCCGGAGGCTCGGCCAGGTGTCCTCAATCTGGGCGCCAATCTCCAACAGGAACAGCTTCAACTCTGTGAGGTCCCTTGGCTCCTTGGAGCTAGTAGGGCCGGACTATGGAGGCGACTTTCAGCCGCAATTGGAGGATGATCTTGAAACAGCGATTTCAGGCGCGGCGTTCATTTTTCTTACGGTCCCGACCATGGGCCAGCAAGGAATTCTTTGCGAGTTGGCGAACTTCAATCTGAGCAGCTCGGTCCTCGTAGCATTGCCCGGTAGCGCAACGTCTCTGGCATGCAAGCAGACTTTAACTCCAGCTTTTGCACCTATCGCCGTCATCGAAGCAACGACATCTCCCTATGCATGCCGCCGTGTCAATGCACAGGTGCTAATGCTAAGTGTGAAGAGAACGTTCGAAGTTGCGTCAACTCAGGCTTTGAGCGAAGAGGTTAGGGGGGGCTTCGAGATTCTCTTTCCAAATCGGCTTCAGTGGTATCAAAATCCCGCGTCGATATTTTTTTCAAATACCAACCCTGTTGCTCACCCTGCTGGAATTCTCGCTGCAAAAGATACCATCGAGCAAGGGATATCGCCGATCCCAAAATTCTACCGGAAGTTTGTCCCACAAGCCATCACGCGTGTTACCGCAATAGACGAGGAACGCCTTACGATTGTTAATGCGCTTGGACTTGAGTCCGAGACGGATTTCGCATACTGCAAAAAATGGTATGGTGGGCACGCCAGCAACGCAAGAGAATTCTATGAGACCTTTGAGGGCTACGCTGATATCGAAACTCCAAGAAACATGAACCATCGCTACCTTAGTGAGGACGTGAAGCACATTTTGGTGCTCTGGGTTGAGATAGCTGAAGTGATCGGCGTGCAAGTTCCAGAAATGAAATCTGTAGTGCAGGAGGCAAGCGACGTGCTGAACGAGGACCTCTCTCATACTGGTAGGGGGCTATCGTCTCTCAACCTGGAAGGTTCAAACGCGAATGCCATAGTCAGGGCTCTCAATGGAGTTTGAATCAAATCTTCCAGCTGCTTTAATGAGATATGCGAGACGCCTATGATCGCATGATATTTGCTTTCAATTCTGTTGTGCACGTTGTAAAAAACCTGAGCATGTGTAGCTCAGATCCTTACCGCCGGTTTCGGTTCATTCTAATGAATATATCACCCGTTACTATCGTATTTTTATGAATAATATTCTCCGTTCAATTTACTGATTGTACCCTACTACTTATATGTACAATATTAAAATGAAAACAATATATTGTGCTGAATAGGTTTATAGCGACATCTATGATAGAGCGCCACAATAACAAACAATTGCGTTTTATTATTACAAATCCAATTTTAAAAAAAGCGGCAGAACCGGTCAAACCTAAAAGACTGATTACATAAATCTTATTCAAATTTCAAAAGTGCCCCAGGGGCTAGTATCTACGACACACCGAGCGGCGAACTAATAACGCTCACTGAAGGGAACTCCGGTTCCCCGCCGGCGCGCATGGGTGAGATTCCTTGAAGTTGAGTATTGGCCGTCCGCTCTACCGAAAGTTACGGGCACCATTCAACCCGGTCCAGCACGGCGGCCGGGTAACCGACTTGCTGCCCCGAGAATTATGCAGCATTTTTTTGGTGTATGTGGGCCCCAAATGAAGTGCAGGTCAAACCTTGACAGTGACGACAAATCGTTGGGCGGGTCCAGGGCGAATTTTGCGACAACATGTCGAGGCTCAGCAGCTGAAAATTCAAACGCGCTAGTCAATGCTATCAATCTGTCGTGTTCACACGGCATCAAACGGTCACCAATGACGTCAATGGGCTTCCTTAGTCAATATAAAAACCAACGGCTCAGACTTACCAGCGGCAGGTATTTGTAGTACATCCAACACTGCGATGACGGTAGCTAATTGGCAGGTTCGAGATTTGACGCTTATCCTGCGCACCGGCGAGATGAAGAGTCGCTTGGAACAGGCGAGAACGGATTTCGGAGCGTTACTGTCCGAAACTGTATACTTTCAGCCTTCCGCGATTAGACTTGGTGAGTTTGATGACGAGTACATCCACTCTCGACAAGAGCTGGTCTATGTATACCTTCGTGAAGATATTGCACGCCAATGCGCCTTGCGTCGAAACCTACCGTCCAACTCCTCTAACTTCGGAACAATGGCAACTGCAATACCGCCGTGGCTGATGAATGCACGCAGCCTGAATCGAGTTATGCAGGAAAGGTGCGATCAAGGTGGCCTCGTCAACTACTATCAAGGCCCACATACAAATCAGTTCTTTTTGGCGATTATGCCAAGCAACTGCTTTGTTCGGTTCGGGACCGACATAATCAACAATGAAAACTACGGTTTTTATGCCCGGGGAGGAAATTACACTGAGGAAGGAGAAGATGACGACGATGAGATGGACGATGAAGGGGAGGCTGGTGGAGCGGAACCAAGAGAGTGTCAGATCGGAAACCTTATCAATTATCCGATCATTGCTTTAGGGTCATGCGATCTTTCCGCATAATTCCCGTCGCCGACACCTAATAAAGTCGGCTAATCTATGTGATTGAGTGTGTCTTGACTTTGTTATTTTGCATGTTTCCAATGTCATTTAGTAACGAAATAAACGTTATCCTCTTCTAAAAGCAGGCTGTGTTTTCGGCAAACATCGCCACCCATCGCTAGTTTTTCTAAAAGTGTTCTAAGCTAGCCTGGTAATAATCTATACGAGCTTATATTTCTAATCATTGCCGAAAAATCCTGTTTCGAAATAATTTTGTAACTCTCTTTAATATCACCACGATCACACAAGAAGAAGAATTAAATATAACATTTATCAGCCCACGATGAACATGGCGAAAATTACAAGCGAACACAATTGTCTTATTCATTAATAATTAATTCAACAAAGTTCTCAGACACTCCTTGATTTAACAGAAGATTTTATAAGCACCTCTATGATGCAACAACCAAAACGACATAGACTTCGAAATCCCGCCCCATAAAAACTAGATAGCACCATCTAACTCCACGTCTTCAAGAGCAGCCTCCGGGAGGAAAGCTGAACAGCCCACAGCGATCAAAAGATAATCCAATGGTTGGCCGGCGCTTGGCATTTTCCTTTTCCAAACGTCCTTGCTTTGACCAAAAGTGTTCCGGACGACTCCTATGCGTTCGAACTCGTTGCTGGCCTGAATTGCTAGAAAGTACGAGGATGAATATTCATTTTTGCTGTAGTTGATCCGACCACCGTCTCCGCTTAAGGCTTGCAGTTGCGCCCTCACCTGCCGGAATGTATAACCATCAGAATAGGGTTCCAGTGTCGTGGCAAGCAATCCATCTGAAGCATTTGAAACTAGAACCATTCTTTGCCGACATAACCGATAATTCTCTTTATCGAGATAAATGTACAGAAATTCCCCGCCAGGATTGATGATGTCGCCAGACTTAGTGTGTAGATCGGTTTGAAACTTTTCCCGATAAACTTTTGAAAGCTCCGAGAGTTCACCCTGCAGTTGATCATCTTTGCCATGAGAAAGACATGGTACAAGCCAACCTTGCCGAGCCATGCTCATTCGATCCATCGTTTCAAGAAAAGAAACAGCTGAGCTTGGCCGCAATGATAGCAACTGGTGTCAAACTAAATATTAATAGGAAAACTGAAGGCACTGCCCGCAAATTTCGCAGTTTTTGTCGTTTTCACGAATATCCGTGACTTGTTGCGCAAAATAATGGAAAAGGTACCCGAAATATAAACAACTTGTAATGATGTATTTATATTTCATAAAAGCGCTATATTTAATATTTATTGCGTTCTATGATATATATTAAACATTTAGACAAATTATACATAACACGCACACTTACGATAGTTTATTTTTACAATTATAGCCACATTATACATCGAAATTTTAAAATTTAACATAATACTTTCGTGGAAACTAAGACTTGTTCACCAGCATAAAGTTTGAAGACACGATGGATTGTCGGAAGTATTTGCCGCCCTGCCACAACAGGACAAAGCCAAAAACAATTACGAACATCTTATCCAGATGAAGACAGGTGCGACGCAGGGCTGGCGTAACCTAATACATTCCGAACGGATGACCTTCGAATCCGTCGAAAGCGGCTGCGTTAACTTGGGGGAATTTCTGTTCCTGTTGGCGCGCATGGATGAAATACTCCTGAGCGATCCCATTAATCAACTTACCTTCCATATTTGCGTCAAGCTGCAATAGCATATCTGCCGTGATCTGGTTCTGGCTAGCAAACAACATGGCATATCGATATCCATCGATCTCTTTCAGAATGGGCCTCAGCCGAGGTTCATTCCAAAGATAAACCAACTCTTGAATAATAGAATGGCCTGCAGCGGGGTGCAACATCTGCTTAACTCTGGCCTTGGCCGCTTTCATGAAGGTCTCTTGGTCGGGTAACTTGTGGCGAATAATATGCCAACGAAAATCTGCACTCCAATAGCTGTTTCGCGCCATGCAGTTGAGCAACGAGGTGGATCCTCCCTCAAGAATAAGCCCGCCGTTGGCCTCATGATTATACACCTCCTCGATCAGCCTATGATGAGCTTGCTTGGCTGCGATGATACCCTCCACCAGAGGCCGATCATCAAGGTAGAGACGCGTCGTTCCTTTCAGTTCTTCCACTGTTGGTCGTCCGCTTCCGGTTGATAGTTGAGGACAGCATTGGACCCGATCAAGCGAAAGGACTGGAAGCCCTGTCTGCTGGGCAAGAGCTATCGCGGTCGTCGTCTTTCCTGTGCAAGTTGGACCGAAAATTAGATGCAGGTCCATAAGTTTTTTGCAGTATATTGAATACAAACTGATTTTTATATTAGAGAATTGTGTTATCAGAGGCGGTTATATTGTCTCCTTGAAATTCATTATTGAAGTGCAACTGGCTTTACCGTATCCCAAAAGGCAACTTGTTTTTCAACAAAGTGTGGGGCATGGCTGTCTCCTTGAAAGCAATTTGTCACTAACGAAGGCACACCTAAGTCAAATAAAGCTGAATAAATTGGCAATGCAGAGGAATATAATCATGCCACTCTATGACGTTTTTCCACGTTTTACTTGTACTATTCAGTTCTGATTACATCATTACTGACGAAAAGTGAGATATTTTGTAATACTTGATTAGGTGAGTCGTTAAAATAAGGGAGACTATTACAATTGACTTAATTGTCCCTATAGTTAGGCACATATGATTGCAATTTTTTAACAACGGCGTCTATTATTTACTTCCTGCAATTATTGTTATTGTAAAAAAATCAACAAAATTTCATGGTTGAAATAACAGTGCCATCTCAGTCAATGTGACAGTAAATATTTTTTAATTATAAATCATCATATTATGGCGCACTCCAATATAATTAAATATAAATAATATAACATACATTTTTTACGCCATTACGTTCGTTGTTAAAAATCAAGATTGCATTAATATGCAATTTATAAAACTTGCAATACTTGTAACAGGATCCATAGACTAATTTCTAGTGCGGTAGTTATATCTCTTCCAAGAGTGTTCGAGAGGATTGCCCTTTGCCAAAATGCCTCCACAATTGTGGATAATTGCACAGACGGCGTTACACGCGGTCTGAATAGCACCCTCCACCCATCCACCTGTGAAGGAACAACTGCAACCCGCCAAGTAAACTCCGGTATCATTAGCCGTGTCCAGTGCTTGAAAGAAAAGTTCTTCAGAATAAAAATCCTCACCACGCCGGTTGAGTTTGAAAGCTCCCCCGGCATTCTCGTCTGTAAGCCAATCATGTTGAATAACATTTTGGTCGTAATCAGCGCAGGCAGGAAATAGGTGCTGGGCAAACGCCGGGAAAGATCTCGAAATTGCGTCCCGCAGCAGACATAATCGCTCTTTTTTGTCGGGGACCGCCAACAGCTTGTGGGAGTCGTCCTCCCATGTATAACTGATGAGCACTAGACCTTTACCATTCGGATCCTGCGGCTCATAGTCCAGGCAATACACTGCTTTTGCGATCCCGTCCATGAGGACACAAGACGGGAGGATATGGTCTAACCAGAATTTTCGTTCAGTCATCAGGAAGAGTTTTGACGATCCTGTCATATGGCTGTTATCAACCGCTTGGTTCACTGGTGCCTGAAAAATATTGGTATCGCATGTCAGGCAATGCCTGAGTTGGATATTTGCGAGTCCAGATGTGACCACCACCTTATCATAAAGTTCAGATATCCCGCTCTTAAGCCTTATCTTTATTTTTGTCTTTTCCTTCTGAATCGCCCTGACTTGAACATGGCATATGCGCTGGCTCACAGACACACCGTTAACCACTTCAGATGCGATCCGACGTGGAAGTTCTGAGATTCCTTCAGGGCACATCCGCTGATTTTCTTCATATCCGTTGATGACCAAGCGGAGGATCTCAATAAACCCGCTTTCAAAAACTGGACCAAACCCGCCAGATCCTATTCCCATTAGCTTGAATAGGTCCCAATCATGAGGAAAACTCCATGTTTCACCACCAGGAGGATGTGTGCCCAGAAAGATCCTCTCTATCCCTGAAGAGAAGGACTCCCTCCCGAAACGGTTCAGCCAAATTTGCCAGGAGTCATGAGCCCACCTAATGTCTCCTGATTTCAAGGCCTGAGTAATAGCGACAGGCGAAGCCAACACAATATCTCGCTCATAGAAACCGTCCTTCAAGAACGCACGCCAACCGTTGTAAACGCGATGGAACAGCTTCGGTGGCAGCTGCCCGGCTTTCCACATGTATTGGACGCCTTGGTAGACCAAGTAAGTGTCGACTGTGCCGGGATTTGGGAACGGCCTCATCGAAGACAGGCCGTAACGCTCGAGGAAGAAAAACAAGCAGAATGCAGCAGGAGGAAATCGCATCGCCCCCATTTCGGCCACGACACTAGGAGCGTCCCTGAAAGCATGTGACCAAAGCTTGCCTCCAACACGATCACTTGCTTCATATATTGTAACATCGTCTACCCCAGCATGAAGCAGTTCGTTTGCCACCACGAGTCCGGAAATGCCAGCGCCAATGACCGCCACTTTCGGCTTAGGAACATCCTCCGGAAAGAAGCCGATCCGTCCACTATCGGAACATTGGTCAAAAAACGGTCTGTAGTCGTAGAGCAAGTCGATTGTTGGAAAGGAACCTGCCGAACCCTTCAGCATCAGGTTTCGACCATAAGCTACCATGTCAAATGGCACGGCCCCTTCAAGGGTTATGGTAAACCCGGTAACGCATTTCATCGTGCCATTCTCGTACAGCGGCATTGGCAGGGTTCGAAAGCCGGCAGTCTTAGAGATTGAAATGGCCACGAAATGACTAAGATCAATCGGTGCACATCTTTTACCGCTCAGCAAAAACAGGGCTTGGATTAGTTGTGCTTCGGAGAAATCCATGCAAAATGGTGCCAAGTCGATGGCAACGAGACCACTCACTGTTGCCCGCGCCCAAGGTTTCGATTCAAGTATCCGCCCCAGAATTTCTTTGCCAATATAGATATAAGCGGAGAGAACTGCTACCTTTCCACCAGCTGAGATCTCGGGGAAGCGACCATCGGCCAGCCTTTTGCAAGCTAACCCAGCGCTGCACTCGGTGGAGATTTGAGTAATCCTCCTTCCCCTAGAAGCTTCTCGTTCTAAGAAGGCATCGGAAACCCTGCGGTCCAATTCATCCGCCTTATCGACCATTGTCAGATCCACCATTTTGGTTGGGAGATGATCGCACTGGTTATCAAGGAGAGGTGAAGCTGACATTGTTAGAAAAGATTCGTTTTTGTGTAGATAAATAACCACATCAACCGTTTCTATTTAAGTTGAGAATCGGGGAACATACTGTTCGTTGACATGCCAATGGAAAGCGACAATTTGGGCTTTCTTTAATATGATGTTCATGCGGGTCCACCTCGCCGCTCAATCAAGTTGAATATTGATTGATAATTGATACAATACTGTTTGCGTTTGAAAAAGCGACCCTAGTGCCTACAGTCATTCGTATCACACGGCGTGATTGCTGAATTCCCACCAATAATGGCGCAAGCTGGGTTCAAGCTTGGTATATTTATTTGGTCTGAATGGGTTTGAAATTTCCAACTCAGAGAGATGGTGGCCATTACCTCGTTAGCCCAAAGCCTAGAACACCTGAAACGGAAAGACTACTCCTGCTTAGAACTAGTAGAAACTCTGATAGCGCGTTGTGAAGCTGCAAAATCATTAAACGCCCTTCTGGCTACAGACTGGGATGGTTTGCGGCGAAGCGCCAAAAAAATTGATCGCCATGGAAACGCCGGAGTAGGTCTTTGCGGCATTCCACTCTGTTTTAAGGCGAACATCGCTACCGGCGTATTTCCCACAAGCGCCGCTACGCCGGCGCTGATAAACCACTTGCCAAAGATACCATCCCGCGTCGCAGAAAG
This sequence comes from Agrobacterium tumefaciens str. B6, assembly GCF_001541315.1. Taxonomy (GTDB): domain Bacteria; phylum Pseudomonadota; class Alphaproteobacteria; order Rhizobiales; family Rhizobiaceae; genus Agrobacterium; species Agrobacterium radiobacter. The sequence goes on from NZ_LMVK01000049.1 coordinate 161,057, forward strand.
ACTTTTTTCAGCTGGAGCACTGCCGGGTGCCTCGGGAAATATGCATGAGTTATCGTTTGGAATTACAAGCAACAACTATGCCACCGGGGCGGTGCGAAACCCGTGGAATCCAGATCTGATACCAGGGGGCTCAAGCGGTGGTGTGGCTGCTGCGGTAGCAAGCCGATTGATGTTAGGCGGCATAGGCACCGATACCGGTGCATCTGTTCGCCTACCCGCAGCCCTGTGTGGCGTAGTAGGATTTCGACCGACGCTTGGTAGATATCCGGGAGATCGGATAATACCGGTTAGCCCTACCCGGGACACTCCCGGAATCATAGCGCAGTGCGTAGCCGATGTTGTAATCCTCGACCGGATAATTTCCGGCACACCGGAGAGAATACCACCCGTGCCGCTGAAGGGGCTAAGGATCGGCCTCCCTACAACCTACTTTTATGATGACCTTGATGCTGATGTGGCCCTAGCAGCTGAAACAACGATTCGCCTGCTAGCAAACAAAGGCGTAACTTTTGTTGAAGCTAACATTCCCCACCTTGACGAACTGAATAAAGGGGCCAGCTTCCCAGTTGCACTCTATGAATTTCCACACGCTCTAAAACAGTATCTCGACGACTTTGTAAAAACTGTTTCTTTTTCTGACGTCATCAAAGGAATTCGTAGCCCTGATGTAGCCAACATTGCCAATGCGCAAATTGATGGACATCAAATTTCCAAAGCTGAATATGAACTGGCCCGCCACTCCTTCAGACCAAGACTTCAAGCCACCTATCGCAACTACTTCAAACTGAATAGATTAGATGCTATTCTCTTCCCAACAGCACCCTTGGTGGCCAGACCCATAGGTCAGGATTCCTCAGTTATCCACAATGGCACGATGCTGGACACATTCAAGATCTACGTGCGAAATGTGGACCCAAGCAGCAACGCAGGCCTACCTGGCTTGAGCATTCCTGTTTGCCTGACACCTGATCGCTTGCCTGTTGGAATGGAGATCGATGGATTAGCGGATTCAGACCAACGTCTGTTAGCAATCGGGGGGGCATTGGAAGAAGCCATTGGATTCCGATATTTTGCCGGTTTACCCAATTAAACTTTCTACCATGTTCGTTTTTACAATTTTTCAGATTGATGACAATCAATCCTTGTATTGCGTCTATGAACAACAGTGCCTTATGTTATAAATCGAATAATAACTTGCGATGGAGATTTTGAACAAACTTTAATTTATGATTTAACCAATAAAAGTCTTTGCAATAATCATGTTCGATAAATAATTTTATTATCAGTGATAAACTTTAGATATTTCTTGGAATAGGCATCTTCATATAACAATAATTCTTTTTCGAATTTAAATTATATATCTTAAGCAAATTACATTTTTCCTAAATTATAGGGAAATATAATTAAAGTTCAAGCAATCCTATTTAGGCATAAAGTAGTTAATACAATTTATATAATATATAATTTGCCGTCCACTATCCTTTACAAATTTGTCAAATCTGCATTATGAAATTAATGACTTTTTTGAATTGTCTCGCCGTGTGAGGACAGACGTGAAGGCACCCACCTTTTAATTTGGATGCACCTCTCACCTGCTACAACATCATCATTGTCAGCCATTGACGTTACGCTGTCGGCGGCCCACTTGGCACACAGATAAACGCAGACTTACAAAAAGTCAGCAATTGCAGCCAGCGCAAAATCCGCCAAGCGTGACGAGCATTTTATGGATTTTCTTCAGATGAGACTAGTTCAAGCTTGAAAATTAAGCCCCCCCCCGAAATCATCGCCACAGGTCGTCCCAGCCCGGCATCTATATATAGCGCCAATATAGTTTGTCTTACACAAACACACCTCACATCATGAATTTCGCAGATACTCCCTTGGCCTCCCTCGACCTAGACTGGGCATGCGAAGAGTTTATCAAAACTTATGGTGCATCTCCACAATTGGAAACAGGAGAGGTAATCCAAACAAACAATGGGCTGCTGTATTTGTATGGCAAAGGTTCACTCTCACAGCGGATTCATGACACACACCTCAAATTTAAGGAGAAGGAAGAATTATCCTTCACTACCATAAAGCCAGCTGAGATGAAGGCGCAACAAAGTGATTTAACTTATTATGTCGCCATTTTTCAAAGCAACTATTTCCTGTGCGTTTCAAATCCAGAGAAAGGCTTTCTGAGATGCCATAATCGCCCATTTCTGTACCCCATAGTAGCCCATGGATCGATGAGCTAAGCTAGCTATATCATCAATTTATGTATTACACATAATATCGCACTCAGTCTTTCATCTACGGCAATGTACCAGCTGATATAATCAGTTATTGAAATATTTCTGAATTTAAACTTGCATCAATAAATTTATGTTTTTGCTTGGACTATAATACCTGACTTGTTATTTTATCAATAAATATTTAAACTATATTTCTTTCAAGATATCATTCTTTACAAGTATACGTGTTTAAATTGAATACCATAAATTTTTATTTTTCAAATACATGTAAAATTATGAAATGGGAGTGGTGGCGACCGAGCTCAAGCACACTTCAATTCCTATAACGGACCAAATCGCAAAAATTATAATAACATATTATTTCATCCTGGATTAAAAGAAAGTCACCGGGGATTATTTTGTGACGCCGATTACATACGGCGACAATAAAGACATTGGAAATCGTAGTACATATTGGAATACACTGATTATATTAATGATGAATACATACTTTAATATCCTTACGTAGGATCAACATATCTTGTTACAATCGGACACTTTTGCTTCATCCCCGCTAACACCTCTGCACCTTAGACCAAGCGCTTCCACAAGGAACTGAGAGCCATAGCCCACCTCACCTTGGGTTCCTTTGGCCGCCTGTCTTTCTGAAAGAGAGCCTTGCCCACCGCAACTATTTCAACACAGATAGGATCAACCCGGGATGGCGCTAAGAAGCTATTGCCGCCGATCTTCATATGTGAGAAATTTGGATTTTGAAGCGAAGCGTTCGGAAGAAGAGCAATGTAAGCATCCAAATCATGTGTTTCTTTGCTTGTATTTTGCCAAACTTTTTTCTGCCACAACCTCATAGTTTGTTTTGTTATTCCTTCGGCATAGGGTGGGACGGTGGAGATAACTGCGCCTCCGTCGGAAACGCCGTCATAGAATCGCTGTTGTGCATACCTTCGCATTTCTTGAAACGAGCAATAAACGTACAGCAAAGATACATTGAGTATATCAAAGGGTATATCTGTTGGGTCTGGGCAGCACGCAACTTTGCGAGAGCACTTGACCACTTCGTCTTTAGCTGGATCAATGGGAACATCAGTATTAATGATGAAATTTATCCACGAGCGTTGAGAAGCTATGAGACTTCTTTGTGCAGAACTGCGATAAGCATTCTCTGTGTGAATTAGGACGAGTTTAAGTTCACGCCGGTCCTGTAGATTCGAGCTGTCGATAATGTTGAATATCGGCTGACCGTCATACATATCGAATTAGTGACTGATTTTTGAATATAAACTCTGTTAGATCTTATAATTAAATGGCCTTCGCTGCCCATATTATTGGTAACTCAACAGCATCAATCACGGGATTTTTCTCGAATTAATTGCGTCGAATCTCAGCATCGAAATATTCGCCTTTTTCGTCCATTAGACTATCTATTGTGATGGTGGATTTATCACAAATGGGACCCGCCGCCGACAGAGGTGTGATGTTAGGCCAGGACTTTGAAAATTTGCGCAACTATCGTATAGTGGCCGACAAATTGACGCCGAGTTGACAGACTGCCTAGCATTTGAGTGAATTATGTAAGGTAATGGGCTACACTGAATTGGTAGCTCAAACTGTCAGTATTTATGTATATGAGTGTATATTTTCGCATAATCTCAGACCAATCTGAAGATGAAATGGGTATCTGGGAATGGCGAAATCAAGGCATCGATCGTGAAGTTTCTCATCTAAGCCCCCATTTGGACGTGAATGTAGACACGTCGAAATAAAGATTTCCGAATTAGAATAATTTGTTTATTGCTTTCGCCTATAAATACGACGGATCGTAATTTGTCGTTTTATCAAAATGTACTTTCATTTTATAATAACGCTGCGGACATCTACATTTTTGAATTGAAAAAAAATTGGTAATTACTCTTTCTTTTTCTCCATATTGACCATCATACTCATTGCTGATCCATGTAGATTTCCCGGACATGAAGCCATTTACAATTGAATATATCCTGCCGCCGCTGCCGCTTTGCACCCGGTGGAGCTTGCATGTTGGTTTCTACGCAGAACTGAGCCGGTTAGGCAGATAATTTCCATTGAGAACTGAGCCATGTGCACCTTCCCCCCAACACGGTGAGCGACGGGGCAACGGAGTGATCCACATGGGACTTTTAAACATCATCCGTCGGATGGCGTTGCGAGAGAAGCAGTCGATCCGTGAGATCAGCCGACGCACCGGGCAGGCGCGCAACACGATCGCAAAGTATTTGAACGCAGGTACAATCGAGCCGACGTTCACGGTACCGGAACGACCAAGCAAGCTTGATCCCTTTTCCAACAAACTGGCGGCTTGGCTGAAGACAAAGACCGGAAAGTCGCGCAAGCAGCGCCGGACCTTGAAGCACCTTCATGCCGGCCTGATGGCTCTCGGTTTTACTGGCTCGTATGATCGGGTGGCCGCCTTCGCCCGCGCGTGGCGAGCTGATCGGCTACGTGAGCAGCAGACGACCGGCCGTGGCGTATTTGTTCCGCTGTCTTTCCGGCCTGGTGAGGCATTCCAGTTCGATTGGAGTGAGGACTACGCCGTGATCGGCGGCGATCGCACGAAGCTCCAGGTCGCACATATCAAACTATCTCACAGTCGGGCTTCTCTGGTCAGGGCCTACTTGTTGCAAACACACGAGATGCTCTTTGACGCGCACTGGCACGGCTTCCGTGTCTTCGGCGGCGTGCCTAGTCGTGGCATTACGATAATCTATAAACGCCTCCCGGGCGAGAAGAACATTTGGCGGCAACTCGGCATTGGATGTGTGAATCTATCCGGCCTATCGCTGGAGCGATCACGCTCGTGGCCTTGATGGGAGTCCGCTACCTCTGTCCTCATAACATGATCGACCTGAGTGGCCTTGTCGTAAATCAGGATCCGAAGCGCGGTCGGTGCCGTTACGCCATCAATTCTTACCTCGCATTCACCATCGCCTAATAGGCAACGATTGGTAAATGGCTATTGTGCGGCATAGCGCTCCTGTCGGGTAAGCAGAGCCCATGCTATCCGCGCGGTCTTGTTGGCAAGTGCCACAATCGCTTTATTAAATCCCCTGCGAACGACGAGCTCTTCCAGCCACTGAGATCGGCGATCATGGTGACTAGCAAGTCGGCTGATAACTGCGCGGGCGCCATGAATCATCTGTCGACGGAGATAGTGGTTCGCTCGGCGGCCAATTCCACCGAGGCGTGGTTTGCCGCCGGTCGTATATTGTCGCGGGACCAGCCCGATCCGTGCTGCCAGTTCTCGCCCTGATTTAAAATGGCGCCCATCTTCGACACTCGCCACCAATGCAGTCGCAATGATCGGGCCAATGCCTGGCAACTCGGAGAGACGACGGCAATCGTCTCGTTCGCGGCAAATCTCACTGATCTTCCTATCGATCCTGATACGCGGCCATTCACATCGGTAAGTTGATCAAGAAGTTCCAGGAATAGCTCACGCCCAAGATCCGACTGAGGTGCATTCTCGACCGCCGAGGGTGCCTGGGCTGCGAAGTTCCACGGTCCTTGTGGCAGTACGATCCCATATTCGGCGAGAAGGCCACGCGCATGATTGAAAAGCGATGTGCGCTGGATAATGAGACGCTCTCTAATTCTATGTAGCGACTGAAGATCTTGCTGCGCGGTAGACTTAACCGGTACGAACCGCATGGTTGGCCGTGTCGCAGCTTCATATATCGCCGCTGCGTCGACCGCATCGTTCTTGGAGCCGCGTACAAATGGCTTCACGAAGCGTGGATTGATGAGAAGGACTTCTCGTCCTGCTTGCCTGAACTGTCTTCCCCAATGATGAGCGCTGGCGCAGGCTTCCATTGCTATTGTCTTCGGAGAAATCGCTTTTATAGTCTCGGCCAACTTCGACCGGCTGACTTTGCGGGAAAGAACGGCTCCATCTGCAGCGATGCTGTGCTATGCAGGTGAAAGGACAACTTTCCAAGATCGATTGCGAGCAATTCATACGTCATGACTTCCTCCTTTGGTTGGCCCTTTACTCTGCCAGTTCGGAGGGAGGCGTCCATCCCATAGCATGAAGACAGCGGTTGATCGTGTGGGTCGCGGCAAGGAGCGACAGGTCAACATGCGCTTCCTCGCGATGACAAACCATTACGTCTTTGCACCTGAGTTCTGCAATCCAGCGGCCGGTTGGGAAAAGGGTCAGGTCGAGAAGAACGTCCAGGATGCCCGACCACGCTTGTGGCAACAGATGCCAGGCTTTCCAAATCTGATGGCGTTGAATGACTGGCTGGAGCAACATTGCCAGGAGCTGTGGCGGGACACGGCGCATGGCACCTTGCCCGGTTCTATCGCAGATGTTTGGGCTGATGAGCGAGCAGCATTGATGGCATTGCCGACTGCATTTGACGGGTTCGTCGAGCAGAGCAAGCGCGTCTCACCAACATGCCTGATTACCTTCGAGCGGAACCGCTACAGCGTGCCTGCATCATTTGCAAACCGGCCCGTCAGCCTGCGGATATATCCCGAGCGCCTGGTCGTCGCAGCCGAGGGAAACATTCTATGTGAACACGCGCGGGTCATCGAGCGCAGCCACAGGCTACCCCGGACAATCTATGACTGGCGGCATTACCTTGCCGTCATCCAGCGCAAACCCGGAGCCCTGCGCAATGGCGCACCTTTCCTGGAATTGCCGCTGGCCTTTCGACGACTGCAGGACCAGATGCTGCGCCGCCCTGGCGGTGATCGCGAGATGGCCGATATCCTCGCTCTCGTCCTCCATCACGACGAACAGGTCGTCGTTAGAGCTGTGGAACTGGCTCTGGATCAAGGCGTAGCAACCAAAACGCATGTGCTGAATCTGTTGCATATGCTGATTGATGGCAAGACGACAGACGGTCCCGACATCGATACGCCACAGGCACTGACCTTGCTGCGGGAGCCCAAGGCCAATGTCGAACGTTACGATGGCCTGCGTGTCCGGATCGTGGGAGGTCGCAATGCGTCATGATCCCGCCAGCGCCGCCGTCGTCATCATGCTGCGTAGCCTGAAGATGTATGGCATGTCTCAAGCCGTCACGGACCTGATCGAGCAAGGTGCTCCGGCTTTTGACGCGGCCGTGCCGATCCTGTCCCAGTTGCTGAAAGCCGAGATGGCCGAGCGTGAGGTCCGGTCCATCGCCTATCACATGAAGGCTGCCCGCTTCCCGGCCTACAAGGACATCTCCGGATACGACTTCGCCGCCAGCGAAATCAACGAAGCGACGGTGCGCCAATTGCACAGATGCGAGTTCATCGACGGGGCGCAGAATATAGTGCTTGTCGGCGGACCGGGCACAGGAAAAACACATGTCGCGACCGCCCTCGGTGTCCAGGCGATCGAGCATCATCGCCGCAAGGTCCGCTTCTTCTCGACCATCGAACTGGTCAACGCGCTCGAGCAGGAGAAGGCTAAAGGCAAGGCAGGCCAGATCGCTGAGACGCTGGTTCGCCTCGATCTGCTGATCCTCGATGAGCTCGGATACCTTCCATTCAGTGCCTCAGGCGGAGCGATGCTCTTCCACCTGCTGAGCAAGCTTTATGAGCGCACCAGCGTCATCATCACCACCAACCTCAGCTTCAGCGAATGGGCAACGGTCTTCGGCGACGCCAAGATGACGACGGCATTTGCTCGATCCTTTGACCCATCCCTGCCATATCCTGGAAACAGGTAATGACAGCTTCCGCTTCAAAGCCAGTTCGGCAGCCGCAGCAAACAAGAGAGGAGAAAAAGCCAATCCCTTGACCAAAATCCAATCATAAAACCATAGTCAGAGGTGGCTCACTTCCCGGAGGAAAAACCGGCTCAGTTCCACATGGAAATCAACACTTTATGTCTCATGCATTGCTCGGTGGGCTCTTAAGCCCAGTCTGACAGCTCAAACTCAAACTCATGTTCCTGCCACCCTATAGTCCCGACTTTAATCCCATCGAAAACGCATTCTCGAAATTGAAAGCTATGCTACGGGCTCGGGCGGAGCGAAAGATCGACGCCCTATGGGATGTCGTCGGCACATTGATCCCCCGATTCACATCGGAGGAATGCGCAAATTACTTCAGGGCTGCAGGCTATGACCCGGATTGAACAGGATCTGCTTGTCTTATAAACTTCTTGCTTCTTCGTGAGATAAAGAAGCGCCGGAGAGGACGGCCATCCTCTTCCGGCGATGGGGGACGGGTCGTGAAATGCGAGGCCGCCATTCTGACGAATGCCGGGCCGAACTAGAGTTTGATCGCCCCCATCTTTTCCAATCGTCCTGAACGGATACCCGAGTTTTAAGGCTCGGATGACAAGCATGGGAGATGAGAAAAGATGACGGATATTACCATCGGCGCGGACATCTCGAAAGACCATATCGATCTGCACAGCCTGCCTGATGGAAGAAGCTTGACGGTTGCCAATGACCGCAAGGGATTTGCCGCAATTGTCCGATGGATCGGCACAAAGGGCGTGGAGCGGATTGTCTATGAACCCACAGGCGCCTGTCACAAGGCCTTCGAGCGCTTCATGATGGTCCAAAGGCTGCGGCTCTCCAAGGTCAATCCGCGCCTTGCCCGACGTTTTGCTGAAGCCACGGGCAGACTGGCCAAGACCGACAGGATCGATGCCGGACTGCTGGCCCGTTACGGCGCACTTCTGGCACCGCGCATCCTGCGAGCCAACACGCAAATCCACAACGACTTGAAGGAATTACATGTCGCGCGCCTGGCCCTGATCAAGGACAGGACTGCCGCAAAGAACAGGGCGAAGAACGTCTCCAACCTGCTATTGAAGAGACAAAATGTCGATAGGCTCAGGCAGATCGAGCGGCAGATGAAGGCTGTGGACGAGGCCATCATGTCGCTGATCGGCGCTGATGTCTCCCTCAAAGCCAGGTTCGATATACTCGTTTCGATTCCTGGCGTCTCGCAGATCACGGCCTTTACGCTCCTAATCGAGATGCCCGAACTGGGCGAGCTGGATGAGAAGGCTGTAGCCGCATTATCCGGACTGGCGCCCATGAGCCGCCAGTCCGGACGATGGACCGGACGCGCTTTCATTGCTGGCGGAAGGGCCATCGTCCGCCACGCGCTCTATATGCCAGCTCTTGTCGCATGCCGCTTCAACCCGCAACTCAAGACGAAGTACGAAGTACGAAGAACTCACTAAAGCCGGAAAGCCACCAAAAGTCGCCATAACAGCCGTCATGCGAACGCTCATTGTGCTCGCAAACGCATTGCTGCGGAAAAATCAAAAATGGCAGCCAAAACCCGCTTGATCAAAACGGATACTCTAGTTCACCGGAAAGCCCTATCTCGACCCGCGGCTTTTTCTGCGGACCGAAGAGGTGCATCATGCGAGTCAGGCGGCGGGAATCGAGAAACTTTTCCTCACTGGGGCTAGCGGCTTTGATAGCGAGCGGTCCGGTTTTATATCCAACAGCGGTGTTCCATCCAGGCAATCAAGACCACGTACAACAATCGAGTTCCCAGATACCCTTTCCACTTTCACAATCGATGTTCCGATCGGATTAGGCCTCACAGGCGCTCGCAGAGAGAAAGCACCGTGAATCTCTCCATCGTCAGCGGGACTTAGTAGGACGATATCGCGTGGTGACTCGTGCAGCCAATAAAGAATCTCAAGTCGCGAATACGCCTCGACCCCCTTTAGCGCCACGGCCCACGGTTCCGAAATTTCAAGTGTGCATAGTGGCCCCAATTCACTCCCCTGCCTGGGAGTGTCACTTCGACTTTTCCAGGGCGTCCGGATCTTTCCCACAAAAAAAAGCGATGCGTCGCCTTCTTCGGGTAGCGCAACCGCGACCTCGTTTGTTCGCAATCTGGTTGAGTGCATGACAGCTCCTGCCGAGTTTAGCGCGCCAGCAGACATCGCTTAGCTTGAAAAGCTTGTAAGAGATGAGTTAATGGGTCATGTCAGATTCGCCGCATTTCATTTCAATTGTCATATGCTTGTGCCGACCCAACCTGCGCGGCGTTCCTGTACTCAAAACCGCACCGCCCACCAATGATTACCCCAGATAATCCCGTCTCGCGCAGTCGAACAGGTGCTGTGGCTGCCGCGCGTGTCAATCCAGATCACAATATGCGGCTGTCGTTTGAGGGCTTTCGATCCGTTGGCTTGAAAGATGCGCCGTTCGACCGATGAGGTGACGTCATTTAACTCTTGAGACCATCACGCCGAACGCCCTTGAAGGGAACGCCCGGTGAAGCTTTTAAAATTTTCGCGGGCGGAGTGGGTGAAACTAACGCTTCGCTTTAAGCATAATCGACAAAGCAAAAAGCAGTAATCCCATCATCCAAAGGAACGTAAAATCCGTATAAAACTGAAAAAAATATGTAGGCCCACCATCTTCTCTGTAAATCTTTAGTAATATTTCATATACAGGAAAATATATTAATCCTGGCCCGAATATTATCGCGACGTAGAAAAGAATTTTTTTGATCGATGCTTTCATTTTCTTCTCATTTAACTACAAGTCGCGATAAGCATTTGTCGACTGCAAGAGGTTTTTTGTAAGTGTAGCGCTTCTGCTCTAAAGAGGTTTTAAGTCTATTAAATCTTCAATGTCTTCGAGAATGTGGGTGGGATTGCTGTACGCCAAAGCTTCTCTTTTGGCATAACCCCAGGTTACTCCTGCCGAGGCAATGTTTTGGCTCTTCGCTGCCTCAATATCACGCACCTCATCTCCGACAAGAAGGACTTCATTACGGGACTTTTTACATCGACGAAGTATCTTATTAATCCTTTTGCCCTTCCCAAACAGCGGTGAGCTACCCTCTATATAAGTAAAGTAACTATCCAATGGCCCGAGCACGCGCCGAATATTTTCAGTGCTGTTCGAACTTAGGATTGCAAGCTCCACCCCCTGATCCTCGAGGTGAAGTAGGACTTTTTCTGTCCTAGGAAATATGTCGAACGTGGCTTCACGAGCCAGTTTACGCAAATCTTTGACGATCAGAGGAATGCGCCAAACCGGTACTCTTAGCCATCTCAAAACCTGGCAAATTGAAAGGCCGCGCAGATATTCAATCTGAGTGTCGCTAGGCGTCACAAATCTGTGACGTTCGGACATTTCCCTCAGAGCACTTAATATCCACGCACCACTGTCTGCCAACGTACCATCAAAATCAAATATTATTAGCTTATAACCTTCAATTTCATTCATTCATGCAGACCTTATTTCGCGTAAATACTTGATTAATGCTCGAAGAAGATCATTTTCATGATTATTTATTTTTGTTTATTATTGCGTTATATTTTTTCATGAGTTTTATATTCGTTAATTCTGGATTTATTTAAAATAACATTCGGGGATATATATAGCGTTCCAGTTGCCCGGTCTGGCATCAGGACTATCATCCCCCGACAGCTGGTTAAACAGAAACTGTGTTTCAACAGTAACATCCGCGATCGGTTTGCTGCCGGGAATGCTGGCAAGAACGTCCAGTCGTTACTCAACGCTCCCAATTCAATTACAACGCCTAAGCAGTATTGGTAAATCAACGCATACGACCCGATGCGGTAAGCTATGTCGCGTGGCTTGTTGTTTCCGCCGGACCCTGCCACAAAAACTTGCGTGTTACAGGTGAAACCAAGTTTTTTCCAACATGGATTGCTTGGACAGCGCAACGCACCAATATGTCGTCCCAGAAAGAGGGCCGGAAATTGATGTGCAATTTTTTAGAATTAGCAAAAGGCATGTTGCAGAGACCGTGGCGCGTGTCGATTAAACGGGAAAACCAGCCAAATTCATTTTTGAGCACGATTGTTTATATTTGTCACTCAGAGCTGGAGGTAAGAGATTGCGTGCAATTATGTATTGATCGGAAAGTCGGCTATTTGACAGTCGACAAATTCAGCCACCATCGGTTTGATAGGAATTCTGTTCCCGTCAGCAAATATCGCGATCTTTGCATAGAGCTCGAATTTGCTGATCGTCTTGTTATTGTTCGTGACTTTTATGACAATGGAATTGACGTCTAAGGCGGCTGATTCAGGTGCACCACTAGATCGCGTTCCGTGCAGCGGAGATCGATCAACATAGAGCGCGATCATCGCGGTGTTAGTCCTTGCGCTGCTACGATGGGCCGAACCCGGCGGAGGGTGAATATACCCGTCATCAGGTCCACCACCGCAATCTGCGCATCTTGTGCCGAATGTAGGGCGAATCGAATCATATGCGCGATCGAGGCAAATCTGTCGTCCTGATTTGCTCGCGCACCGCCGACTACTGTCATCTCCAACATTACTACGTTCATGACGGGGCTTATTGCATGGTGCTCGGCGAGCGCGTCATGGTGTGAGCATGATTGAGGATATGTGGTCAGCTTTATCGATGGCAGCGTCATTGCGGTCAACCTGTTGCTGCTGTGATCACACCGGAGACTGTAAAACAAAGCTCTCTGGGATGGCGCTATCAACGTTTCATCACAACTTCCGCGACCCCACCGGGACCAGCACACTTAGATACCAAAGGTCCTATGGTTTTATGCCCCAAGAAATTTGATGCTGACAGGAAGCTTAAACACCAATAGCGCCGCGGCGAGCGTTGGATCTATTAGGGTCAAGCAATTTCAGTCGCGAGTACTTGCATATGTTCGTCGGCCCACGTATGCGGAACATAGAAAGCGTCAGACGAGACGCACCGTAAGTGCGTGCTACATTGTCCTCGGCCGCACCTAAAGACCGGGGCAGTTGAAATCCGATTGTGATGGCAACTATAAGCGGGTGACGAACAGCACGGATAGTCATAGACCGCGCGTTGATCGAGGTCTGTCCGCCGACATTAATTCCGCTCGCGCATCGTCGTGAGCCGTTTTAATGGATCGGGCTATGGGCCGAACTTCTGCCATAACCTCGAGAGCGGAGATTTCATTGAACATAATCGGTTCCGCAACGTTGAAGACCAAGTTAGGGATATTGTTGATTTTATGGTCCAAGTGGTTCCCTGACAACCTCTCTTCTGGTTGACCGTCTTGATGGGTATACGCTACGCCCAGGACTGGGCGAGTAGCGACTTCACTTCGCATTTGCGACAGTTGCGCTTCACTTAATTGTTCTCCATCTGGAAGTGTTGCTGCGTGCCGCACGGCATGAGACAACAATTTCGCGTTTCGCGAGAGGATTTTGAGGCGTGAAGAGAATTTTTCTAAAGGTTCTGTTCGAACCGCGTCCCTTGTGAAACGATGGGATTTGCTAAAATTAGCTATATTCTCAGCCGACTCGACAGGATTGTTAGTCGCTAGACGTTTGGCGACTTCCGTCAGCACGTGGTCTGGCAAATTTAGTAATTCTGTTTTGTGGGGAACCTGTGCATCATTGCTTCCAGATGCATCACGCAAACTCGAATTTCTCATGATATCGCTCCTGTGCTTTTGAAAGGATGATATGCTACGCGGGTGCAGATTATTAAGAAGTTTTCAGTTTCATTTGTAGTTGTGTGGCAAAATAGATCAGCTTCGGCATCGGCAAAGCGTTTTGCTGGCAATCTTTCGGCGCAGCCGAGAAAAAGGTTACTGGTTGCGAATACTCAAAAGGAAAAACCTACCTGCATTAGTCAGTGCCGCTTTTATTCTCTTACGATCAGTCATTAACGGACACCGAAGCCACCGCCCAAAGCACCAGCCTGGGCCAAAGATCGGTGGCATAGAAGTTGGCCACGCCCTGTGGCAAACCGCGGCAGGCCGCCAGGAAATAGCCCACCGCAACAAGTGTGGCGATCGTACGTGACGGCGCCATTGCCCAGAGCAAAGGAAAGAACATGGCGGGGGGGAGAAGAAGCACCTCCCCCCCCCAGCCGATCCACCCACAGGCGGAGGATGCGGTGATCAGGAGCACGGGTTTCCAGCGATCAGCCAGATGATCGTCACCGCGATCACGGGGGGAAGGGGAACACGGGCCGCGCCAGGCTGAGAAGACCGGAATCCGGAACCGGACCAAAATATCGACTATCATAGGAGCTCGCAAAGGAGGAGTGAAGGAACAGATGATGCGGCGGAACCACGCCGCCGGAATCAGGCAGGAGCACCTTGCCATCGCCGTCCGTGCCGCTCACCGACGATGCGGGGACCGAACGGCCGTCGATGTGCACGTGATCGGTGATTTCGACACGCTGCCCAGGGAGCGCCGCAACAGTCTTGATCAGCGGCGCAACTCCACCGGCACAAAGACCTCGCCGAAGATATCCGCGAACTCGTGCCTCTGCGAAGACGGCTGTCGAGGGCGGACATAAAAACACAAGATCGCCGATAGCGACCGGACGCTGAAGCTGTTCGATACGCCAGAGGCCGAGCGGCTCGCTTGGGGTCAGGTTCAGCCGATAACCACCCGTGATCGCGGCCGCAGTCAGTGCGGACACGAAGACGGCGGCGCCTGTCAGAAACAGGAGAGCCCGCCTGTGCCTCATTGCTTCATCACCGGCGTCTGCCGTTGTGTGAGCCGCTGTTCCTCGGCTTTTCTTAGCGAGTGGACAGTGCGCTCGTGGGTCGCGAGCTGTTGCCCTGTCCGCATGAGCGGCCATGCATGTTTGAGCTGCTCCTTCTGCTCCGGCTTCATACCCTCGGAAAGCTTTTCGTACAGCTTTCCGGAGGGCTCGCGTGCGGCGTTGCTCAACAGCGTCCGTTCTCCAAACCGCTCGGTGACCGCCTGATTGAACCCGTCAATTTCGAGCTTTGTTTCGCGATTGCTGAGCGCGTAGGCTATCGCCGCTGGCAGGTCGTTTCGATCGATGGCGTCACGCACCCGCTCCAGCACGACGCGCGCTACCGGCGACAGCGCCGGAATGTCGATCGAGACCCGCTGACGCAGAGCCTGCTCGTCCGTCTGCAGCCTTTGCGCGGCGGTCTCGCGCATCCGAAGATATTGCTCAAGATCGCGCTTGAGAGCGGGCACGTTGACCTCGGCAACACGACGCGCCTTCCCGCTCTGGCTTGCTGGCGAGAACGCCGGTCTACCCTTCAGTGGACCGATAGATCCCGGCTCAGCCTCCAGCTTCTGCAAGATCTGCTTTGCCATCTCCTTGTCTGCCGAAGCGCATCGAAGTTCATCGCGCGGAAGGCGGTTTCAGGATCGGCGAAGACATACGCAAAACGTGCCGAGACTTCTTCCCATTGCCGTTTCAGGGAGGGATCTGTTCTGAGCCTGTCACCGACGATATCGGAAACCGAGCCGGAGAATGTCTTGATACCTGCGACCATGGGTGCAGCCTCCTTCATCATTTGAGTGGTCGGGGATTGAGTCATGCCGAGCCGCGCGGCGAAGGCAGCCAGACGCTTGCCGAGATCGACGAGCTTCGCCTTCTGGCGCAGCGTCCAGTCGAGCCGGTCGCGTACCAGCGTGCGTGCAACCTGAACGATGTTCAGGCCGCAGGTCTCGGAGAAGCGCAGCGCGTCGCGATAGAGCTGGCCGCGCTCGTAACGCAGCATGGCGCCGGCGAGCATCAGCAGCCCTGCGAGGGCAACGACCCATCCTGTGCCAATGCGCCTATACGGGAGGAGAACCAGCAAAGGCAGGACGAGATAGAATTGCTCTTCGACGGTAAGCGTCCATGCCTGAGAGAGCGCGTTGCCCACCCTCGGATCGAATCCGAGATTCACCATGAAGGTGGCGAATTTCCAGAGGGGCTGCATCGCCGGATTGTCGCGAAGGACCGGAACCAAGGCGTAAAGGCCAAGAACCACGAAGAACGCCGGAAAGATGTGGAAGGCACGCCGAAGGTAAAACGATTTGAAATCGACTGCGCCAGTCCGCGAAATTTCCTTGAACAGTTGCGTGCCGATGAGGTAGCCGCTGAGCACAAAGAAGATATCGACGCCGAGCCAGCCATATTCGTGCACGGTCACCAGTAGGCCGGGGGGTGGCATTCAGTAGAAGGTGGACAAGCATCACCAGCAGGACTGCCAGCGAGCGCAGGATGTCGGGACCAATCATCCGCGTGCCCGTGGCTGCGACGCTCGTATGCGAGAGCGAGGATAAATTGCCTGCATGCGCATTTTTCGTGGTGGCAAGCATAGTCATGCGCGACGCTCCGGGAGTTCGATGGCAAAGGCTGATGCCAGTAAGCTTATCGACGGGACCGGCAGCTAAGCGGACGGTTAGCAGGATTGGAGTTCTTGAATCCAGGCATGCCACGGATGCAGCACCTCCAGCCATCGACGAAGGGCGGCCTTCTCGCTGCATTCCAAGCGAGGTAAGGCATTGCGGAAGTCCCATTGGTCTTTCTCGCGGACGTGCCTGGCATTGAAGAGCAGGACGATATGCCGCGCCAGATATCGGATGCCGCCAGCTGTTGCGCGTATGGCTTTGGCTCGAGGCAAAGTGAAAGATGGATCGCGCTTGTAGATCCACATATCCGGCGATCCCCGATCAACCATCATGTCGACGCGCCAGCGTCCAAAACCAATATCCGCACCCCACTGCTGCCAAACATCCATGGGCTGCGGTTCTATCAGGGGGAGATGGTCAAGTTTGCCATCCCTCACGCTGAAGAACTCCAGATCCGACAGGATGCCGCGATAGCGTTGAGCCTGGCAGGCAAGGACCGAGAATTTCAGGTCTTCATGCACACAGGTCGGCTCACCGTGCCAAAGGTCCAAGGCCCAACCGCCTACCACATACCAGTCGGTGCCAGCTCCGCCGAACGGGCAAACAATTCATCCGGGGACCATGGGTCCTAAGCGTAATCTGGTGGTGGTTGCATTGAAGCGTTGCTCCTGATCGGACGGAAAACGCGTGATACCCGAACTGCCCCCCGCATTCAATGCTGGCTTTGGGCTCAAACGGACGGTCGCGAAAGCCCGAAGTTTTCTCGATAGTAATCTGACCTCTGCAACCTCGAAAAATCAGGATTTGTACGAAATAGTCCGCCACATCAAAGCATTTATAAAAAGCTCCGATGGCAAGCGTGACATGGTGGGGCTATCCCCGTCGCAGGCCCCACTCCCGCTCAAACGCGTCGCTAAACTCCTCCTCGCCTTGAGGCGGTGTAACGGGAGCGCGGTGCACAGCCTGTTCGACCGGCGCGGGGCGCACATCGCTGGCGGTGACCTTGCCGCCCCTCTGCTCGACACCATAGTGAAGCCGAAAACCGGGATGAAGCGTGGGACATGCCGGATCTGTTATGCTGCTCAAATGCAGAAAAACGTCGGGACCTCCGTCGTCCGGCGTAATGAAACCAAACCGTTTGGTGGCATCGAACCACTTGACCTTGCCTGTCGCCATATCGTTCTCCCTCCTAGTTGGGCTTTTCCAGCAATAGTTTCCCTGCCCACATCTCACAATCGCGGATGAGATCTTCGGCGATCGACCATTGCGGATATTCGCGCCGCAGGAATTCGTTCTGCCGCTCCACGTCCGGCGACTGTTGAATTGCGCTTTTCCGGAAACGGTCAAGCGCACTGTGACGCAACAGGGCCAGGCATTCCGGCGACTCCAGATCACGTGGCAGGTTTTCCAGCAGTCCGCTGACGATGATCACCCAACCGTTGACCACATAAGGTCGTTGGACCTCTTCGGCCTTGCCTGCCATCTCCTCCAACATCGAGAGCAACGCGACAAGCCGGACGGGCCAGGTCTCGAGCAGAAATTCCAGCGCCATCATCTCGACCGTCTCACGAATGTCCTCGCAGGACCCGTGTCTTGAATATTCGATCAAAGGTTACCCCTGCCCTGCGATTTTTCCGCTGTATTAAGACGATCCCTGATCTCCTTGCCGGCACGAAAGAACGGCACCCATTTCTCCTCGATGAAAACGGCGTTGCCGTTGAGGGGATTGCGCCCCGAACGCGCCGGGCGATGCCGCACTACAAAGGTGCCGAAACTGCGGATATCAACGCGTTCTCCCCTTTCGAGAGCACCGGTGATTTCATCGAGGACGGCGTCGACGGCATTCTCCGCATCGCGACGGTGGAGGTATGGGTTTTTCGCGGCAACGAAATCAACAAGCTCTGATTTAATCATGACACGCTTTTTAGCGGAAATGCGGCATTTGGGAAGCTTCTGCAGTCTTCTCGACGATGAACGGTGTGCCGCCGGTCCGCATATGTCTCATTGCAGTGTGGTTCACCGCACGGTCTGCAATCTCCTCCCGGAAAAGATCCGCTGTGCGGCCAACCAGTCCGCGTAGCCATCATCGCGGGCCGACTTTTGCAAGCGCCTCCTCAACCTCCCGCAGCGCTTGGCGCTTCTCCGCGAGTTCATCCGCAAACGCAAAGGAGCCACCCTGCCGTGACTTGTAGGAGGCCAGCCGCGGCGCGCCCTCGAAACGTTCCGGAAAGGCCTCGATCATATGAAAGTTTCTAGTTCCAGAGATAGGCGCAGACATTAAAGCTCACAGCTGATGAATAGTCATTACGCAACAACTGAGCCCGTGCTACTAACGCCAGACGGGGTCAGCTTGCCGCTTACATTTCAGCCAGGCAGGCTAAATCTGAAATTCGGAGAGGCCCGTGGGGGCAAGTCACGAGGAACTAGCACCCCGTAAATTAGCTACCATTCCTCAACGTCGTTTGCGGATGGCAACATTTTAGGATGTCGGCAGCCCCGATTTGTATAGATAGACGCGTTCCACCTTAGAAACCTCTGGAGGTGGAACGCTCTCTTGGACGTGAACCTTCGAAAATCATAGACCTCGCGGATTTGGGCTTCGGTGAAGGAATCGGCAGTGGCACACTAAGCAATTGATTCAGCAAATTTTCCTGTTCCGAAGCTGACAAATGGTAATCTTCCGATGGAATTTCTGGCCCCGATTTTGGACCTCTCGATAAGTCCGGTCCACCGAACAACGATTGCGGGTCAATAAACCCGTTAGTGGGATTGATCGAATAATCCCGTACCAAATGCGATTGTACATCTTCGTCGAAGATACTCTCCGACATTGAACTCGTTCGCCCTGAGCTACCTCTGAAAGAACCGCCGGGCGCCTCCCCCGCAAGTCGTTCTTGTTCATCATGTATTGCCACAGAAACTGGCGCTGGCGCATTATGAAGGAGACTCAAGAGTTCTTGCTGTCCTGGAGCTGGCTGATGATTGTCAAGGGATGAAGACATCACCGGTGCTTCGCAAGCCGTTTCTCCAACCGCCGTGTGCAGAGTTCCACTCGGGTGTAACGGCTCTCCCCGCGAGCCAAACACCTTTGTTATTTCCGGCGACCCGGGATGCGGTAATACCAACGGCTCTGGCTGCAAGAAATGTCGCAGCCGCTGATCATTCTCCTTGTGCCCGTCAGATTCATTATCGCGCCGGAGGGTGAGTTCAGCTAACCCTTCGTATGGGCGAGGTCCGTCCGCTCGAAGGTCTGGATCTGACAACAACATGTTTGCTGGCTTGTATCGTGATTGAGAATCTAACCGTTCTTCCAAGTTCCGTTGGCGAGACGATGATGTTTGTCCAGCAACATCAATATGTTGATCTGTCACACGCATGACGTCAGCTTCGACGTGGTCAGAGTTGGCTTTGGCTAGGTGCGACTGTTGTGCGAAATGAATGTCATCACTCTCCGAGGGGGGCGAACCGGGAGTCGCTGCCCGCTCCTGCCAGATCTGGCGATGCGCACCGGATTCAAAACTACGCAGTCTTTCAGCCTCGGATTCTCGCTCGCTGAGCGCCGCAAATTTCCGGTAGACCGTCACCCCAAGTATCTTTTTTGAAACCTTCTTGAGGCCCGCGCTGAGATAGTCGGTTTCGCTCCTGTAGATCTTGCCGAAGGTATGCTTGGCACTCTTCAATTGTCCGGTAGCTTCATCGTAGACAGCAGACCGCTTGTTATAGAGCCGTCGATGGCTCAAAATATCGCGGCCGAGTTCGTTGCCCTCCTTGTCCAGGAGGGACCTAAAAGATTTGTTGAAAGCGCCACCAAGTTTTTGAATCTTCGTCTGGGAGGTTTGACGATTGGCTGCCTTCACTGAAATCTTGGAAAAGCCGACATGGTTGCTGCCGATACGCTCGAGGTTTCCTTGATCGTCCCGTTCAAAGGTTTCCCGTCTGAAACCGTTTTGACGGGTTAGATCGCGATAGAGCCGGTTGTCAGGGCCGCTCCGATACGGCGCGCCCATCTTCTCGGATACAGGTTGAAAGAGCCTGCCACGGTTGGCGTACCGTGTGCGGATCAGGTCGCCATTTTCGTCGCGCTCCCATCTTTCCTCAAAACGTCCATCTTTGTACTTCACGTGCTTCATGCGGAGTGTGCCGTCCGCAGCATACAAATGGCTGCTGACACTTAACCAGGACTTCCTTTCATGTAAACCCAAATAGACCTCCTGCGTCACCGGGTTACGCTTCAGAACCGTCTTGGTTTTGCGAAGTCTACCGTGCTCACGCGTTAATTCTTTTGGGTTGTCTACTCGAAGCCGTTTATTTCCCAGAATTTTATAGCCTATTTCGCCACGAAACCCTACGTCGAGCTTGTCGACTATCGCCATATCAGCAGCATACTTTCGCTTCCTATCGGGGCTCTCCAGTCTGGTTTGCCGCTTGAGCGCCTCTTCTTCGGTAATCAATGCTTTTCGCATTTGCTCGACAACGCGCTGAGCAGAACGGCGCATATCTGCCGTCAGCGACTTTGCAAAACTTTTCTTCGTAGTGCTCACCATGATTGAGCCCTTTCATTGGCAAACCCGGGTCAACGAGCTTCCTCATTGACGCGGCAGAAGGAACGTCAAAAGCTGTTGACGCTTTGGCTACGCGGTCGACTTTCGTATATCCTGCGGCTGTCACTGATTGGACGCGACGCCGGCTCTGGCCGAACGAAATCACGTGAGTATTTGTCAGCTGCTTCACCAAGCACCCCCGCTGCATCGGCTGGCAGCCTTAACTGCAAGCGCTCATATTCCGCGACGCTGGTGTACGTGCCAGTTCTCTGACCATTCTCATTGCGATCGGCGACGATGACATCTTTGGTGGACACATTTTGCAGGTTTTCAGGAGACAAGTCATGGATGTCACGCAACTCCGGGCCATTTATGACAATAACCGCTGCCTGCGCGTCAAACTTTTCGAATTTGATACTAGCCGCATGGCTTTGCCGACCCATCGATGCGGGCAAACCAACCCGGTTCATCAACTCGGTGAAATGTTCAGGGTCAGAATATTCTAATCTGTGAGGCGACAGATAGCGGTTGCCGTCGCGAGCAAGCAACTGAACGCGATCCCACAGTTCTCCCTTTTTCAAAGCTTGCGCCCAAGGCGAATTCGGTGCGCTTTGCATTAGGAATTCAACGCTCACATGACGGTCGCGGGTCAAACCGCCCTGCCCGTCTGGCTGCTGTCCCATATTTACGGTCGCAGTTGGAAACTGCCGATTGTGAGCTCTATTTTCGCCAACAAATTCCGCGAAGCGAATATCCGCACTGCCCCGTTCCCAGGATTCCAGATATTTCGAGTCATGCATAATGCCTGACTTTGACTTCAATTTGATCTCAGTCTCGCCGCCATACCTGCGCTTGACGGTGTGTTCAAACTCGCTGAATTGTTTGTTGGCGTAATTGTCGCCGGCAAACCTGTACACGAAGTGGATGTCATTTTTGGGAGTTTTGATCATAATATCGGGCAGCAGCGAACCAGCCTGGAGTTCGTGCTGATATCGCTTTTGAATTTCCCGGCGCCCGTATCTCTCTGTTTGTACGTATCGGTCTTCAGGTCTTAGTTTATAATTCCGGTCGAGCTTTATGTTCTTATCTGTTTGATAAAAGATCTCTGTGCCAGTGATCCCCATATCAGCGTGCGCATGATTCCATACGTCCAACTTGTACTGAAACCGTAGTTTGTTACGTTCCTTCGCCTCCATCATCCCCCATGTTTCCTCCAGTTGGGCTGGAACGCTAATCTTGTCGAACGCGAGAGGTGGCGGATAGTAATTACCGGCTCCGTCCCTGTAGAGACGGCAGCACGCGTTAAATTCCGCCTTGGTGGGCATGTGGTCGAGGTTGCCTTTGGCAATACCAGTAAAAGCATCTTGTCCCGTTTGACGCACGAGAATGTATTCGTCCGGGCGCCGATCGTTGCCTGGCAAAGACATGTTCGAGAACAAGGCGGACAGCTCTTTTTGAATCTCAGCTTGATTTCCGTGCTCGCTGCCAGAATAAAGGCTGGAGGAGGAATCGACCGATCCATCATCCAGACGTGGGCTTAAAACTTCCGTTCGGGTAGGGCTCCCTGATTCAAGGTTTTCGCCATTCGTCATCTGAATATCGGAGATGGTGCTGGAACTGACATTCGCCTTCTTCCAAGGCCTGGATTTCTCATTGCCAGAAAGATCCATCGTCTCACTCCTTCTGACCAGCAAGATTGTCTCCTGGGAGCGGGCACCGATGGACAAAGTCCTCCAGCTCGATCATAGCGAGATCCAGACTTGTAAAACCAATCGGCGGATTACTGCCACTCATTTCCTCTATGAGAGACTCCGGTCTCTCTATCGGCGAGGTTGTCCTATTTTTGTTCGCATGCGGCTTGATGATGGCCATATGTTCTCTCCTGCAAAATTGCGGTTTTCCAGAAAATCCTCTGCAACCCGAGATAAAGCTGCTTTGCTACTTTGAGCAAAGCCGGGGGCGGAACTGTTTTGATCAGTGCGACCACTAGACGACCCACTTATAAGGTCCGTCGTCAGTAACCTCTTATCGGAATTTTTAAGTCTCCGACCGGGAAGTCTGGCAAGTGCTCATATCTCCAAAGTACCATCCATACTCGGGTCTTGAAACGGATATCGCGTTTCAACTGCAATGAGCAGGCAATAAATGATGCCACAATCGACCTGAAAGGGAGGAACTGGAAAGACTGGACGCACGCGGCCTGACTGTCGAGGCCATCGTATCCCTGTGAGCATTGTTGGTGACGAGCAGCCGGTCGACCAGCGGCAGAATATCAACCAGCGATCGATGCGAATACTGCAAATGATCACTATATTGGCGACTTATCAGCGTTTAAACGCTTTGTCTTGAGCTCGATCACGCGGATCATAAACTCGTCGATCATCGAGCTCGTCAATGGCTTTTTCAGTCTCTGCTTCGGATCGAGCTTTCGAAGGCGACGTGATTATCAAGCGCGCAGTTCGGTCTAAGGCAGAACTAACTTCTTTTTTTTTCTGTCTTACGCCGACGGATTTGGCCTCAAGATCCTTTTTGACGTCATATAAGGCCAAAAACTCGCGATACACTTGCTGCTCACGCTCGAGAGTCGGCCATTTTCCAGTCAATGCTGTTTCGCGGGCAAGAACAGCTTCGGTTTGCCCACGGGGACCAAGATGCAGCAATTGAGGGGCTTCGTTTTTATCCGGCGGAACAAGGACAGGATCGCGGCTCACTGTATAGTTGTAGCTCGTTGTTGCCACTTGAATTGGCAAGGCAACACCATCGGGCGATTCACTTTGCAGACCATCGCTAGCAAGTTGGTGCGCGTAACCCAATTGGTTCAATTGATACCCATTTGACGCCGTCGCGCCTTCCGAGCGCGCAACGGGGTCCGACAGAGTTGCCCTTTGATCCGAGCGATAGCTTGTGTCATCCGGCCATCCGCGCCCGACAAGTTTGGTCCGTCCTCTCCCGGTGCCAACATGTTGGCGATGAAGCCCCTTATACTCAAGGTAGGCGGGCATGGGCCTTTCGAGACGCCGGCCCTCTTTTGTCGCTCTCGCGGTATCGTGGACAGCCTTGAACCCGAAAATATGCTCCGACTCGTACGCACCGGTTTCGGTCGCGAGCCGCATTCGTTCATTTCTCCGGCTCCCATAGGTGCCAATATTGTCGCTTCTTAAGCGAACAGTCTTTTCTGGCGAAGGGCGCGGAGCCTCCAATCCAAATTCGTTAAGCAACAGTCGCTTCGTGCTGGAATTCACGTCATGGATAGAAGCTGTAACGGTTCTGTCGCTTTTGGAGCCTAACCGCTTAACTCCCCCCGTGCCATCGACGGGATCGCTGGCGGCGATATTTTCCGTATTGTTTGCATCTAACCCAGAAGCAGTAAACCATGACACAGGAATCGTTTCAGATTCTGAACATGCTGCGAATTGCTTTTGAGACGATTCTGACACCTGCTCCCTTACTAGGTCGGAACGATGATAGATTGATTGATCGTCTAAAGGGACGTCTGATCTATCCGTCAAGCTTGTGTACGACGGGCGACCAAGCGCGTCGCCATCATCAAGCGGATCGCGCTCATCGGCAATCCAGACTGAGGGATCCAACTCTGCCAGACGAGCGTTCACTACAAGATTTTGCCATCGCGGTTGAGCTGGCTGCCGCCATTTTTCGTAAGCCTCTCGTTCCCTGCATCCGAGCGACTTTCCTTCATATAAGAAAACCAGTGAGGACGACTGACCAATCGCTTGGGTCGTAACAGCATCACTTTCAATCCTGGCCTGGTGTGCATCCAAGATGAGATCTTCCCAGGTCGGGCGTTCCCTCTTACTCCAGCGTTCATAAGCAGTTCGCTCAGGGGCTCCGAGCCTTCTGCCGTCATACAAAAAAGAATCGGAGGAATCTGTCCGTTGAACAATGGGGCGTTGCGAGCCGCGTTCCGACGCGTGCAGAGCCTCCCCGCGCTTTTCAAAGCAACCTTTCTGACCTTCAATCCAACCAGCATGGCAAAGTTCTGCCATACGCGCGTTAACAACGAGATCTTCCCAGGTAGGCTGAGCGTCTCCTTGCCATTGTCTGAGAGCCTGCCGTTCCGGCTCGCCTAAGGGAACACCGTTGTATTCAAATGATGATGAAGATGTTTGTGAATCAAAAAGCCACGCAGAGTCATTGATCGAGGAAACGCGTGCCCTCAATACCAAATCTTTCCAAGTCGGTGGCTCCGCCTCGGCCCAGTCACCATATGCAGAACGCTCGGCTTCCCCGAGCTTCATCCCGTCATATGAAAACGATCCGGATGAATTCTCATCATCAATTAAGTTGCTCCGCTTTCGCTTCAATGAAATTGAACTTGTATTCTTCGACCCTGCGAGGGAGGTATACTCGCCGGTAATCCCGTGTGGACGGCCAAGTTCCGTCATGCGTGCGCTGACAACAAGGTCTTCCCATGTCGGCTGAGCGTCCTCTTGCCAATTTTCGTAGGCCTTTCGTTCCCCGAGGCCCAAAGGCATCCCTTCGTATCTGAAGGTTGAGGGGGTGTCCTCTTCTAAATCTCGGAGCCAGATCACATCGTCAATTGGATCGACACGTGCCTTGATTATAAGGTCTTTCCACGTGGGCCGGCCCGGTTCGCACCAGTTTTCGTAAGCCGCACGCTCGGCAGGACCAAGTTTAACACCATCATAGGTAAACGACACGGAAGTAGACTGGCTGTAGTCGGTTTGGGCCTCAAACGAGGCATCAGCCTGATCCCCAGAAAGTCCGGTTGAAAAAGGGGCGGTAATACTTCCGTCAGGAAGCGTGTCAGCCGAACTCCTTATGTGAACTTTCGACTTTCCTGTCATACCGACACCTCGTAAAGGGACAATTGGGATCTGGCGTACACTTTGTCGAACCGCAACATGCCGCCTGAAACGAATTGCACCCAGTTTAATTTCATTTCGCAGGCTGTGCCGGTGCGGACCTCGATCTTTGCTGAAGTGCAATAATCTGGTCCAACAATTGCTGTTGAGCGGCCAGAGCCAGCGTCAATTCGGGAGGCACAACCGATTCCGGCGGTATCTCACGCGCATCGGCTTGGTCCTCGTCACCATTTATTCCCATCACGCGTTCAGGGATATCAGCACCGACTTTAACACTTCCATGGTCCTCGGCCACAGTTCTGTTTCGCGGTGCAGCATCCTCATTGAAATTTGCTATCTCAGCCAAGTGGGATTGAACTTGATCGTTGCTATAGTCGGAAAGCATCAAGGGTGCGGGCTCAGGCAGAGAGCCCATCTGGCGTTCAAAAAGCCGTTTCAGCGTACGATCGGAATAATATTGTACCTTTCGTAATTTGAGTGGAGGTCGCCCTTTGATGAGAACGATTTCACTCTGATCGTCTAGCAGGCGCACTTGTTCGGGGCGCAAAAGGGCTGCACCTTGATCAGAAATCTGGATGTTGTGGTCGAACATGCTGGCTTGACTGTAAGAGGTCGAACGCGCTTTAAACGTATATTCGCCGATAGCTTTTGAGATGTAGGTTGGGGTCTCGTCGTCAGCCGTGGCCATAAATACTTGCACGCCAGTATTGCTCAGAAAGTTTTGTTTTCCTGCGTCATCGTATGTGCCCGTCAAGGCCGAAAGACTTTGAATAATAAACATAAAGCGGCCTTTGTAACCGGCGATGGTTGTGATCGCGGTCTCTATGGCCTCAAGCTTGCCCAGGTGCTTGAATTCGTCGAGGAGAAATAAAACTTCATGGCACTCGTCTTTACCTGGCAGCGATCTCTGCAAGATTGACACGAGCTGCTGAAACAGCAGGCGCATAAGTGGTGCCAGGACCTCCAGATCGTTGGGACTGACACAAAGATAAATGCAGGTCTTCTTCCTCCGGAGATCGTAAACGGAAAAATCTGACCGGCTTGTCGCTGCTTTGATAAGCGGATCAGCCCAGAGGTTCAGTCCACCGTCGCCCAGCACAGAGGTGTACGATGTCAGAATTTTCGTGTCGTTGCCCGCCATGTTATCGAAGATACGCTGAGCCTCTTTGTTTAGGCTTTCCTCCGCGAGTTGCGCAAAAAGCTTATACTTTTCGCCAGGCTGCGCAAATAGGTCATATACCGCGCCAATAGTTGGTGTGCCACGCTCAATGCAAGTAAGGATTCCCGCAACGAACAGGTCACGTGCGCCGTCAATAAAGCCTTCTGCTCCCTTTCCCTTAGCCGTAATAAGGTTCGCAGCAAGACGGCGTGTTTCAGTGAACTGGCGTTCGGGCGGAAGTGTGGCAATATCCAGGACCGGATTGTAACAATGAGTCTTCCGCTCAGAATCTAGGGGGGAAAACTTGAAAACTGCGTCGCCGCTCGCTTTGCGTGCTCTGGATGTCAGTTCAAACAATTCTCCCTTGACGTCGAGGGCGATTACCGAGCCCTTGAAGGTCAAAAGCGTTGGAATGACGATGCCGACGCCTTTGCCAGCACGCGTTGGCGCGACGACAAGACTGTGTGGCTGTTCGCCATTGGTCAAATAACTGCCGAACCAAAGAGGACCACATGTCTTTCCAAAGATCGGCCCCTTGATGCGACTGTAACGCTGCAGATAACCAGCATGCTGCATTTCGCCAATTTCTGCCCAACGAGCCGTCCCGTGATGCTTCTGATTGCGCAGCGATATGATGAGCTGACTTGAAAGAACAGCCAGCGAGGTAAAGATGACAACAGATAAACCACGCCAGAAGACGGTGCTGGCATAACCCAAGTAAAGCGGGGTCTCATACCAAAAAGCGAAAACGTCAAACGTCATGATCGCTTCGCCATTGAAGCCCCGGCGAAACGTTACATAGCAGCTGGCCGCACAAAAACCGGCTGCCAGCGAACATACGATGCTCAGGGTCATTCGCTGGGGCGAAGTCTTGCTGGAATTCATGACTTCACCGAAATCCTTTCACCCATCATCAACGCGCTCCGAGTCTGGCAGCAACTGCAAACAATACAGTACGTATCTTTCGCAACCTTCGAACAAACGCGGTTCCAATCTTCTCATGTAAGGCTGGCGTCACACCATGACTGCCACGTCCTTTCCGGGGGTCGCGCGTTTCAGGGTGGTTTTCTGCGTCAGTGGGCAGTCTTCGGTCGGAATTGACCCTTGATATACGTGTACTAAGGGGTACGGATGCGAGCATTTTCCCGAGCCTGCCTTGCTTGGGAACAGGGACTGCCCTGCCGACTTTGGCAGTCACATTTCCTGCGTCATTTCGCGTCTCAAAGTCATAAGCGGCCGGAGCCAGGTCATTTTTATTTATTAACGATAATGGCGCGATCTCAGACCAATGAAGAGTAGCCGCCACGTACCGCAGACCAGTCGACGCTATTTCCGAAGAATCACGCAATATGGCTGCATTTGGTAATCTTGATGAGCTAGTTGGAATCGGCCTATCCCTGACATCTCCTTGAACATTGGACAGTGCAGAGCTAGAGGCGGATGCGGCTCCACGGCGTTCGCCCGTCAGTCCGACGGAGGCCGGGCCAGCAGAGCGTATCGTGAACTGACCATTTGCCATTATTCGGTCCTTCCTGTCTCTAGGTCCCCCCGCGCCCATCGTCGCGACGATTACCTCTTGCACGTTTGCGTCCACCCAATTCTCCATCGTGACGGTCACGCGGACGCTTTGGAGAAGCTTCCGGTTGCTCGGTACCGATGGAAGCAGACACCGGATCAGCCGCCTTGTTGCTGTCATCGCGAGTGTCTTGCTCACCGACATTTGCCTCGGAATCAACTTGCGCAGCCTTCAATCCTTTACGGTTTGCTCCGCTCGGACCTGCCTCCTCGTCATTACGTCGTTTTGATCGCTGCTGGCGCTTGACTGTGTGCATGGCAACGTCAGTCACCGGGCGAGAAGTACCGAAAATGCCGCTTCGTTTGCGCACGCTGGCTTCAGCGACATAGGAAGTCTCAATCCCGAAATGCCCAATTACAGGGATTTTGGACGCGGATGGTTGGGCACTCCGCTCGCTCTCCAATGATACGCGGATCCGTGCGTCGGCTTTGATGCTGGAGCCGGCGGACTCCTGGAAACGGGCGTGCTGTTCAAGCGGTTGTTTGTCATGTCGGGTTGCACGGTCCGGTTCGCCGGTAGATGGGTCCGATCGAAATGGATCGAACGATTGACTGAGGTCCCGACGATCTTCCTCAGGCGAGGTCTCATCAAAATCTGTATCTTCGAATTGAATCTTTTGAGCCTGCATCCGCTCAAGGCGGCGATGTTCAGCATATGTGATTGGTCGCTCTGCTATTCCCCTTTCTGCTCGCGAAGTCGCATCCAGGACTATGCCGTGACGAAGTGAAATCTCTGCCATCTTTTTCCGTAAGCCGTCATAATTCAGCTGGGGATGGCGCCTGGATATTTTCAGCCACCCGTGCCCCAGAAGTTCCCGACGATTGACCACGACATGTAAATGTGGATGATCGCGGTCGACGTGGTAGGCTGTCAGATAGTTATAGCGGCCACCCCCGTATCCTGACCCAAACATCTCGGCTGCCCATTCCCGGCTGGCTTCATAAGCTGCGGTTTGGTCGGTACCTGCGGGGAAGCTTACAATAATGTGTGTTGTTAAGTCTTGTTGCCTATCATCGTCTGACTGACTTTCGTCATAAATCCCGGCCTCCGTAACCCAGCTTTGGGCAAGCTCACGGATTTGATCCGGCGGAACGGGAATATCGAGATGCCGGGCTGAACGCTGCAGTTCCAGCTTTCCCTTACGGGACAGGTACTCCAACTGATTGATTATCTGCTGAAGGGTCTTGGTTCCACCTCCTGGCACAATGCGAATGATTACTTGAGCGCGATCGGGCATCCAATTTTCTCCCGTCAGGTGCGTGGTCAAGTGCTACAAGGCACCTTTCAATAGCGAGCAACCGTCGATCCGTCGCCGGGATACGGACAAAATGGAGCGGAGTAGGCCATCGAGGGCGGCGAAAGCCTCACCAAAAGCAATACGTTCATCTCGCACAGCCTCCAGATCCGATCGAGGGTCTTCGGCGTAGGCAGATAGAAGCATGGATACATTACTTGAGAGTATTCCGATGGACTGAAGTATGGCTTCCATCTTTTCTCGGGTGTGTGCATCTATTTCGAGAAAGCCCCCGATGCGACGCACCGCAACGCGAATTGCCATACTATCCGAAAGTCCCAGCAGGCGCGCTTGATAGGAAAAGGTTTCATACTCGGCCGATCGCAGACGGGCACTCACGACCTTAAACCCTTCAACGTTCAGGGATCGATGCTGGTTGATGGCAGTCTCACTCGACGTGACTCTGGTGTGTTTTGACATAGCTTCCTCCAAAAAAAGCGGAAGGTCTGAATACTCCAGCACGAAATGTGCCCGGGTAGACAGATTAAAGTCTAGCCCTACTCGATATGAAATCAACAGTATATTTACAGGAAAAACCGAATATAATTGCTACAATTGCAATTTAATTATAACGAATTTGAAATAAAAAATAGTGTAACAACGCTTTTACTCATCGATAATCACAAAAACATTTATACGAACAAAAATACAAATGCACTCCGTTTCACAGGACAGGCGGGATCAGAATATGCAACTTTTGACGTTTTGCTCTTTCAAAGGGGGTGCTGGCAAAACCACCGCACTCATGGGCCTTTGCGCTGCTTTGGCAAATGACGGTAAACGAGTGGCCCTCTTCGATGCCGACGAAAACCGGCCTCTGACGCGATGGAGAGAAAACGCCTTACAAAGCAGTACCTGGGATCCTCGCTGTGAAGTCTATTCCGCCGACGAAATGCCCCTTCTTGAGGCAGCCTATGAAAATGCCGAGCTCGAAGGATTTGATTATGCGTTGGCCGATACGCGTGGCGGCTCTAGCGAGCTCAACAACACAATCATCGCTAGCTCAAACCTGCTTCTGATCCCCACCATGCTAACGCCGCTCGACATCGATGAGGCACTATCTACCTACCGCTACGTCATCGAGCTGATGTTGAGTGAAAATTTGGCAATTCCTACAGCGGTTTTGCGCCAACGCGTCCCGGTCGGCCGATTGACAACATCGCAACGCAGGATGTCAGAGATGCTAGAGAGCCTTCCAGTTGTACCATCTCCCATGCATGAAAGAGATGCATTTTCCGCGATGAAAGAACGCGGCATGTTGCATCTTACATTACTAAACATGGGAACTGATCCGACGATGCGCCTCATAGAGAGGAATCTTCGGATTGCGATGGAGGAAGTCGTGGTCATTTCGAAACTGATCAGCAAAATCTTGGAGGCTTGAAGATGGCAATTCGCAAGCCCGCGTTGTCGGTTAGCGAAGCACGGCGGCTTGCTGTTGCTCGATCCGAGATCCACCATCCCAACCCGACACTTGTTCCCCAGGAGCTGGACCTCCAGCACCTGCCTGAAAAAGCCGACGAAAAAGACCAGCAACGTGAGCCTCCCGTCGCTGAGCACATTTACAGTCCCGATCGACAACTTAAGCTAACTGTGGATGCCCTTAGCCCACCTCCGTCGCCGAAAAAGCTCCAGGTTTTTCTTTCAGCGCGACCGCCCGCGCCTCAAGTGTCGAAAACATATGACAACCTCGTTCGGCAATACAGTCCCTCGAAGTCGCTACAAATGATTTTAAGGCGCGCGTTGGACGATTTCGAAAGCATGCTGGCAGATGGATCGTTTCGCGTGGCCCTTAAAAGTTATCCGATCCCTTTAACTACAGAAAAATCCGTTCTCGTTCAGACCTCACGCATGTTTCCGGTTGCGTTGCTCGAGGTCGCTCGAAGTCATTTTGATCCGTTGGGGTTGGAGACCACCCGAGCTTTCGGCCACAAGCTGGCCACCGCCGCGCTTGCGTCCTTCTTTGCTAGAGAGAAGCCATCGAGGAATTGGTGAAGAGGAACCTATCGGAACCCCTCACCGAATACTGAGTAGATTTGAGGCCGCTGGCCGCGTCCTCAGTGTAACCGGTGTTCTGCCCCCGCATTGTGCGCCGTCGCCTGATCTGTGATCGACGTCACATGGATGAAGAACGGGAGTTTCTCACAACCAGGAAGGCTGTACATGAGGCTCATCGCCAATGGCCGGACGAGGTCAAAGCGAAGATCGTTCCGGAAAGCTTGAGGCCTGGCACGACGGTCAATGAAGTTGCCCAGCGCTATGGATTGCGAGCCAACAGCCTTTCCACCTGGCGGACGATGGCGCGGCAGGGCAAGCCGGTCCTGCCCGCACCGGGGGGTGTGGGAGAGTTCGCGGCGTTGATCGTCGATCCGCCAGTTTCGGTTTCGGAACCTTCTCCTAAAACGGTTAGCCACCCTGAGATCGTCCTCCGTCCCGTCATAATCCGTCTTGAGGAAGGGGCATATGTGGACCGGATTGCTGCTATCGCTCGTTGCCTGGCGGCTGCGACATGATCTTTCCATCGAACCGCGTGCGGATCATGGTAGCGACCAAACCTGTGGACTTCCGCAAGGGGCATGATGGATTGACGGCACTGGTGAAGAACGAACTGCACAAGGACCCGTTTACCGGAACAGTCTTCGTGTTCCGGTCCCGCAAGGCGGACCGGTTGAAGCTGATCTACTGGGATGGCTCCGGGATCGTCATGGCCTACAAACGGCTGGAAGAGCACACGTTCACATGGCCCGGTATCAAGGATGGATTGATGACGTTGATCCATGCCGCCTGATCTGCGCCTGCGGCGGTTGCCGGCATTGCATTGGCGAGGATGTCTCCGAGCGGCTGGACTTGATCCCGGCGCAATTGCGCGTCATGGTCACTCGCCGCCCCAAATATGCGTGCCGTGCCTGCACCAACGGCGTTGTCCAGGCCCCAGCTCCCGCTCGGTTGATCCAGGCAGGACTGCCGACGGAAGCGACCGTCGCGCATGTGCTGGTCTCCAAATATGCCGATCATCTCCCGCTCTATCGGCAGGCCCAGATCATGAGCCGTCAGGGCATTGATTTCGACCGTTCCACGCTCGCCGACTGGGTTGGTCGGGCAGCCTATGAACTGCGGCCTGTGTTCGATGTACTAATTGCCGACCTGAAGCGCTCAACCAAGCTGTTCATGGACGAGACCCGTGCTCCGGTCCTCGATCCCGGCTCGCGCAAGACCAAGACCGGATACTTCTGGGCACTGGCGCGGGATGACCGACCGTGGGGCGGCGGTGCTCCGCCGGGTGTGGCCTTCACCTACACTCCTGGTCGAGGAGGCATCCATGCGGAACGGATACTGCAGGGCTTCTCTGGCATCCTGCAGGTCGATGGCTATGCCGGATACAACAGGCTGATCGCTCCTGACCGTGTCGGCCCGGACATTCGGCTTGCCTATTGTTGGGCACACGCCCGTCGCAAGCTGGTCGAGATCACCCGCAACGGATCAGCACCCATTGCGGAGGACGGCGTCAAACGTATCGGAGCGCTGTATCGCATCGAGGCTGAGCTGCGCGGCCTTGATCCTGAGGCTCGCCTTGCAGGTCGGCAGGCACGATCAGCGCCACTCGTCGCAGACACG
Source organism: Agrobacterium tumefaciens str. B6 (assembly GCF_001541315.1). Taxonomy (GTDB): domain Bacteria; phylum Pseudomonadota; class Alphaproteobacteria; order Rhizobiales; family Rhizobiaceae; genus Agrobacterium; species Agrobacterium radiobacter. Next base: position 194,394 of record NZ_LMVK01000049.1, read on the forward strand.
CAGGCGTGGCTCATCCATCACCGTGCCCGTGTTGTGTCAAAGTCCCCACTTGGCGAGGCTTTGGCCTACATCGCCAAATACTGGGATGGCGTAAGCCCACGGTGAAGGCCGTCTTGCGATGACGGCCTGCTGACTGCCAGTCCTAGTGGTAACACCAGGAGTAGTCATATGGCGAAGCATCCAATTGAGGTGATCACGTCTGTGGAGCGCCGTCGGCGTTGGTCACGCGAAGATAAAGAGCGGCTCGTCGCTGCGTGCTTTGAGCCAGACGCGGTCATCTCGGAGATTGCCCGCGCGGCCGGCATCCATGTCAGCCAGTTGTTCCGTTGGCGCAAAGAGCTTTGTCGGATCGAGGAGCCAAGATCTGACACTGCGGCTTTGGTGCCGGTAATCGTGTCCGAGGCCGCTTCGACAGTCTCCCCCGCTCAGCCGGAACCACCCACCAAATTCCATCCTCGTCGGAAGCGCAGTGATGTAACAATCGAACTAGGTCGGGGCCGACGCGTCCGCGTGGAAAGCGACATCGACACGGACGCGCTTGGCCGGATTCTCGATTGCGTGCTGGGGCTGCGATGATCCCGGTTCCTGTTGGCGTGAAGGTCTGGCTGGCGACGGGCCATACCGATATGCGCAAAGGCTTCCCCGGTCTGTCGTTGATGGTGCAGGAGGCGCTGAAGCGCGACCCGATGTGCGGTCACCTGTTCGTATTCCGCGGCCGAGGCGGTGGCCTGATCAAGGTGATCTGGCATGACGGCCAGGGAGCTTGCCTGTTCACGAAGAAGCTTGAGCGAGGACGCTTCATCTGGCCGTCAGCGGCCGATCGCACGGTGGTGATCACGCCTGCGCAGCTCGGTTATCTGCTGGAGGGCATCGACTGGCGGATGCCGCAAAAGACCTGGCGGCCGACGTCGGCCGGATGAGCAAAAACACTGGAATGATGGGGTCAAATATGATTCCATCCTGTCATGAGCGACGCGACCGAAGAGCTTCCGGACGACCTTGCCAGTGCCCTCGCATTGCTGGCCCAGGAACGCGCTCGACGTGTTGCAGCCGAAGCAGAAGCGGCAACCGCCAAGGCAGAAGCCGCCAGTGCAAAGGCACTCGTATCGCATTCCGAAGCGCTGATCGCTCGGCTGAAGGTGGAGATCGACAAGGTCCGCCGTGAACTCTACGGCAGCCGGTCCGAGCGTAAGGCGCGGCTCCTGGAGCAGATGGAACTGCAACTCGAGGAATTGGAAGCGGACGCCGGTGAAGATGAACTGGCCGCGGAGATCGCAGCCAAAGCTTCAACCGTCAAAGCCTTCGAGCGCAGGCGTCCGTCACGCAAGCCCTTTCCCGAACATCTGCCACGCGAGCGCATCGTCATCGCCGCTCCCGCCAATTGCGCCTGCTGCGGATCGGCCAAATTGTCGAAGCTTGGCGAGGACATCACCGAGACCCTGGAGGTCATCCCGCGCCAGTGGAAGGTCATCCAGACGGTACGGGAGAAGTTTACCTGTCGCGAGTGCGAGAAGATCACGCAGCCACCAGCACCCTTCCATGTAACGCCACGCGGCTTTGCCGGGCCAAACCTGCTGGCGATGATCCTGTTCGAGAAGTTCGCCCAGCACCAGCCGCTCAATCGTCAGAGCGAACGCTATGCTCGCGAGGGCGTCGACCTTAGTTTATCGACGCTTGCAGATCAGGTCGGAGCTTGCGCCGCGACGTTGAAGCCACTTCATTCTCTGATCGAAGCGCATGTCCTTTCTGCCGAACGTCTGCACGGCGACGACACGACCGTGCCAATCCTGGCCAAGGGAAAGACAGATACGGGCCGCATTTGGACCTATGTCCGGGATGATCGGCCGTTCGGAGGCCTCTCACCGCCGGCAGCCCTTTACTATGCCTCGCGCGATCGACGGCAGGAGCATCCGGAACGCCACCTGAAGACCTTCACCGGTATTCTGCAGGCGGACGCCTATGGCGGCTACAATCCGCTGTTCAAGGGTGATCGCGATCCAAATCCGCTAAGACAGTCGTTTTGTTTGGCACACGCGCGCCGCAAGTTCTTCGTGCTCGCAGACATTAATGCGAACGCCAAGCGCGGAAAGCACGCCGCGCCGATCTCGCCTATGGCGCTCGAAGCTGTCAAACGGATCGACGGCCTGTTCGATATCGAGCGGGAGATCAACGGGCTTACGGCCGATCAACGCCTGGAACGTTGCCGCAAGGAAAGCCTGCCGCTCGTCGACAGTCTGCAGGTCTGGCTTCAAACCGAGCGTGCAAAACTGTCGCGCAGTTCTCCGGTCGCCGAGGCGATCGATTACATGCTCAAGCGTTGGGATGGCTTCACATCATTCCTGGAGGATGGCCGGATTTGCCTCACGAACAACGCCGCGGAGCGAGCCCTGCGAGGCTTCGCACTCGGTAGGAAGTCCTGGCTCTTCGCCGGATCAGACCGCGGCGCGGATCGTGCAGCCTTCATGGCCACGTTGATCATGACGGCAAAGCTCAACGACATCGATCCGCAGGCGTGGCTGGCCGACGTTCTTGCCCGCATCGCCGACACGCCGATTATCAGGCTGGAGCAGTTGCTTCCGTGGAATTGGACGCCGCCGACCGTCAACGCTCAAGCTGCCTGACCTGTGGCCTTCACCGGAGGCTTACGGCTAGCCGCAGGTCTAGACATAAATCCTCACATTCAGAGAACTCGTATGCCCGACATACCCTACTCAGCATCAGCCGCGCCAGATGGGGTCTCCTTGCCGCTTACGAATGCCCTCACCCCAGCGAATTGAATTAGGAACCTAAAATCGAGGGTGGATCGCACCCAAGGTAGCGCCACCTGATGAAAGAGTTATGAGCGTGTAGGACGGCCCACAATCTTTGGCGCAGTCTGGATCACAAGATATGCTTGATGAGATGGACAAGGCCTGACCGCCCGCCTATCATCCACCTGTGCAGACAGCCGAAAAGGCTGCTAGATCTAAGCCATCTGGTGTTCGCTTAGCAGAAACAAAATCACTCATCACTGCCACCTTCCTGAGACTGTGAAACACATCGCAAACCAGACCGGGGCCTAGGCAAAAATTCGCGCCATGGCTTCTGATACGAGGAGGCCATACCGCTCTTGCGCAGCGGCAACCTTGTCCCGCCGTTGTTGCCAAGGCAAGTCGCACAGTGTCACCACAGAGTGAGCAAATTCTTCGTCAGTCTCTGCGGTGATCCCGTTGCCGACGATCTCAGCAATGCCTGCGATCCCAGTTCCCTTCGGGACGACGCACAGATGGCCGTAGGCCAGTGCCTCCTGGAACACAGCCGAGCCCCGCAGCTTGTAGGTTTCCCGTGAGTAAGGAAGAATTGAAAAGCTGCTCCGCCTGTAGAGATCTCTCATTTCGTTATCCGTCAGATCGGCAGACATCACTTCAATTGACGGGTTTAAATGCAGGAGATCTTGATACCCCGGCGAATAGTGCCGGTCCGTAGTTCTCATGGAGTGGACGATCCAGCGGACATCCCTGCCGAGCTCCTTTACGAGGGCCGCAATGTTGCATATTCGGTCGTAGCCCTTGTCAACGCGCCCCTGACCGGGCAGCGCGAACGTCGGCAGTTCCAACCCTTCCGGCCCCGGGCTAACTGCGTGCATCGGGTATGGGAACAGGAACGCGTCTGGGATGTGCCTCTTTAGAACGTCAAGGTAGGCAGGGGTCTCGCACGATACTTGGATATACAGACCCTTGTCCCGGCCGCGCCTGACACTAGCCACGATTTCCTCCAGCGGAGACCGATATGAGTAGGAGTGATGCTCCATTACCCCGATCAGCCGGAAATGCAGCCGCGGCCTTCGCTCGGGTGGACATTTCTCGAAATGCTCTACTAGACAGCGCACCCCGTACATGTCGGCACTCGGCAGAACGAGTATATCCGACGAGGAAAAGTCGAGAGCATGATCCACTTCGGCCACGTTTCGCAACGCATCAATCTCGGCTATTTCGCGTCCTGTGAGCCGACGTGCCAGCCTGTTACTGATCTTGATAGCCGCCCGGTGGAAGTTTTCCGTGCTGACCCGGAACCCTGCAAATTTGATGGAGCGGTCGAACCTGAAGAAGCCTTGCAGGGGGGACGCAAGGATCTTATCGAACTCCGCAATGTTTCCTCGGAACGTGATCGGCACCAGAGTTGTAATAGGTGCAAATTCTGAAAAATATGTGCCAAAGATATGCAAGCTCGGCACGTTGTGCCCGAAAGGCTGCACGCATGTGTAATCGAGAAGAAAAATTCTTTCTGGTGCGAATGCCATAGAGATAATATTTCCAAAATTGCACAGACAAGGCCCTGGTGGCGTACTTGGCCGTCAGGACAGCCAACAGTTTAGACGTTTCACGTACGTAAGCAAATTGGTGGAAATGACAGATCCGTTAGGGCGGACAAGATACCGACACCTAGCGCAAAGGCGGACCCTACACCTTGGCGGCCTGTCCCCGCGAATAAACGTCCTCATAGCGTATGATGTCGTCCTCGCCAAGATAGCTACCCGTCTGCACCTCGATCAGCACCATTGGCATCTTACCCGGGTTCTCCATCCGGTGCATCGCGCCCACAGGGATGTAGACCGATTGGTTCTCGGTCACCAGTTTCACCGTATCGTTCACAGTCACCCGAGCCGTGCCCTGTACGACGATCCAGTGCTCAGCCCGGTGATGGTGGCTTTGCAGGCTGAGCACTGCGCCAGGATGCACCACAATCCGCTTTACCTGAAACCGGTCGGCTAAAACGAGTGTCTCGAACCAGCCCCAAGGGCGATGGTCCTTGGGAAAGCTCTCGGCCTGCGCCGCGCCCTTTTCCTTTAGAGCCGACACCGCAAGCTTCACATCCTGAGCGCGAGACTTGTGAGCCACCAGTACCGCGTCTGGGGTCGCCACCGCGACAATACCATCGAGGCCGATGCCGACCAGCTCCAGCCCTTCAACCTCGGAGCGCAGGAGCGTATCGCGGCAGTCGATATTTGTCACCGGGCCTGAGACGGCGGTACCGTCACCGGTATTTTCCATTTCGCGCGCGACTGCGTCCCAGTCGCCGAGATCCGACCAAGCGCCGCTGTATGGCACAACCGACAGGTTCTCGGCGTGTTCCATCACTGCGTAGTCGATAGACTGCGCCTCGGCCTCGGCCCAAGGACCTGGCGCGAGACGGAGGAAGCCGAGGTCCATCTGCGCCTCACAGAGCGCACGGCGCACCGGCTCCGCGATCTGCGGCGCGTGGGTGTCGAAGGCAACGACCATATCCTTGGCCGCAAATAGAAATATCCCGGCGTTCCACAGAAAGGTACCGGCGGCCAGCATTTTCTCCGCTGTCGCGTGGTCGGGCTTCTCGACAAAACGCTTCAGCGCCACCGGCGCCCCATCGTCCTTTATGGCATCGGCAAGCTCAAGATAACCATAGCCAGTCTCGGGCCGGTCGGGAGTAATGCCGAAAGTGACGATGCGGCCCTCAGCCACCGCCGAAAGGCCTTTAACGACCGCAGCGCGGAACGATTCCAGTTCGGCGATGACGTGGTCCGAGGGCGCCACTAGCAGCACAGCCTCAGGGTCGGCCTCCAGGGCGTGCAGCGCCGCAGCCATCACCGCCGGCCCCGTGTTACGACCCTCTGGCTCAATCAGAATCGCCCCGGAGTCGATCCTCGCTTCGGCCAGTTGCTCAGTGACGATGAAGCGAAAATCCGACCCGGTTATCGCAATTGGCTTACCGTAGCCTGGCCCGGACAGCCGCATGGCCGCCTGCTGAAACAACGTCCGCTCGCCCATCAACGGCACGAACTGCTTGGGGTAGCTCTTGCGCGACAACGGCCATAGCCGCGTACCCGAACCGCCGCACATCAGGATCGGGATGATCATTCTATATATCCTTTCTTACGTGCTGCACAACGGCAGCCTCAAATCTGTGCCCAATCTGGAGACCAATCTCCCCACCGGCTCACAATCCGGGCCACGGAGGGCTCGCCCCAGGACAATCCAGCTTTCAGAGCCTAGAGATTTGGATCACGGATGACTAGGCACTCACCGAGACCAGCGTTACGGGGGACGTTAATGGCAAAAGCGGTGCGCATGCCGGAGGGTTTCGTGTCGTTCACCAAAATACGCTCACCGTGCGGCGCGTCCATAATGAGGGTCGAATAACGCAGACCGAAGCCACGCAACGCAGCTTCCGTGACGCCCCTATATTTCTCAGAACGCGCAGTGATGATGACCACCATATCGTTGTCACGAAGCGCACCCCAAAATTCCCGCACCCCCGGCAGGAGTTGGTCGCCCACCCCGCTCAAATGTCCGTTGTGTGCAAAGACGGTCCCGTCCAGATCGATGAACCAAGTGGAACCAAGCTCGCTGATACGAACAGGTCCGCTCATTTCAAAGCCTTGTTGAGATAGTAGATGCCGAGGCAGTAGGACCCGATCGCACTGTCGAAGTCATCCTTCGCGTAGCCCGAAAGAGACGCCCAAATCATCGCATTGATAACCTTGATATCAGCAAGCTTCGGGCCGAATGCTTCCTTGAAGACACTCTCGGAAACCGACTTGAAAAGGCTTTTATCCGTCAGGACTTCGGATATACCGGCATCCGCGTCAAGATAGAGCTTGAATTTCCGGCGGTTGAACCCGTCGTAATTCGAATAGCTGGAATAATAGAGCTTGGCGAAATCGTAACGCGGATCACCAAAGACCTTATGCTTGTCGAAGGAGCCCCGGGGATCGATCAGGTAGATCCGGCCGTCGTCGGAGAGCAGCGAATTGGAAAAGGTACAATCCCCGTGGATTACGGAGAACTTCTCGACCTCACAGATATCCGAAACGATCTTCTCGAGCTCAGGAAGATAGTCGTCATGGAGGTAATTCTTGCACTTCAGGCCGTTGATAACTAGGCTTTTGCGCGATGCGAACGGATTTATGGACTCGATTTCTCTCGTGCGCGAAACGGTCTTGCGAAAATAGACTGAGTGGCAAGCCTCAAAATCAGCCGGCGTGCTGTCCAGCGCGTGCAATTCTCCCAGGACATCCAAGTAGTCCTCGATCAGCTTCCTCCGCGAGGCAGATTCCATTTCCTCGAGTTCGAAGAGGTGCTTGCCCCGGATGCGCTGCATCTCGAGGGGTGAGTAGGAATGAATCTGGGGAATGTGCCTGAACTCGCGAGCGGAAACTTCCTTGTACCAGTTCACCTCGTCCTGGGCGACATTGCGATACCGCTCATCGGTGAGAGTTTTCTTAACAACTTCATCCTTGATGACGATGTTGTTAAAGAACCGGCAATAGCTGCTGCTTTCGTTAAGTCCCTGGATCGTGTCGAAATCACCGACTTCGCGCATGGCGTTGAAGGTGAAGCTGTCGAACCCCGAAATGTTTCGGGACACCCATTTGACGAACTCTCCTCCGGCCGGCACCTCCGCGAGGGCGCTCTTGTTTTTCATGTAGAAAATCCCGGCGACACCATTCGTCGTGGAAGGATTTTCAGCCAACGCGCCTTCTTCAGTCATCGACCAGCGGCAGACAAAGTTATCCGTCAGTACAACTCCAAAATCTGTATCGCGGATTCTCCGATTCAACTCATCATTGAGTTCAGTACCGTCGACAAGGATATCGGACCAAATGACAACGATGGAACTTGCGTCATCGATCTCACGGATGGCCTCATAAATCCCGGAGGCAGTCCCTGTCTCCTTGGTGTTAACAAGCGAGTAGTCGCAAGGCGGAGGCTCCATCTGAAGGTAACTGCGCAGCTCATCGAACTTGTAGTCACCTATGACGATGAATTTCGCCTCGGGAAATTTGTCGAATATTCGGTACAAGATTGGTCGCCCCTCGACAGAGACAAGGCATTTCGGCTTGTTCCATGTAAGGTGCCTCAGCCTGCTTCCGCGACCTCCGGCTTGGACGACAACGTAATCGGGCATGTTCAGTCCTCCGCTTTCTCAGGTTGCAGCTCTGTCAGATGACGAATGTGCACGATCCCGATTGGCTTATTTTCCCGGCAAACGAATGCAGACGGGATCTTGCGATCACGAAACACACTGACCACGTCGGACAGAACCATTTCCGCCTCAAGGACGGTCATGTTCGCGTTGGAAATAGAGTCAATGGGTGCCGACAAATCAAGGTGTTCAACCCCGCGACGTAAATCCCCGTCGGTGAAGATGCCGACCAGTGTCCCGTCTTTGTCAATAATACCCACACATCCCACCATGCCTGTCGTCATCATGACGATGGAATCACGAATGCTCATTCCTTGCCGCACGAGGGGCAGCGGCTTCGTCTGCATCACGTCCTCAACAGAACGTCCGAGTTGACCAAGAGCACCGCCGGGGTGGTGACGCATGAACGCGCCAGCATCCAGCCCGAGGCCGGCGACCGTGGCGACGAAGATCGCATCGAGCGCCACCAGGGCGGAAAGCGTGGAGTACGTCGGTGCGAGCCGGTGCGGCACGGCCTCGTCGGTTTTCGGAATTACAATTGCGAATTCCGACTCGCGCACCAAGGCGCTCGTGGCATTTGAAGAAATGGCCACAGTTGAGATTCCTGCACCTCCGCAAAAATTCACGACCGGAAAAAGTTCCGTCGAAGCACCGGAACGCGACACGAGGATAACCACATCGTTACTGTCCAGTGCGCCAAGGTCGCCGTGCGCACATTCCGACGCGTGCAGGAAAAGCGATGTCACGCCATAACTGTTGAAGGAGCCGCAGACCTTGCGGCAGATATGGCCAGACTTTCCGATCCCGACCAGCACTACCTTTCCGCCGCATCCAATCGCCTCGACTAGTCGCGCGACTACTGTCTCTATCTGGTCCTTGGCACTCTCGACGACAGTTACAGCCTCGGCGGCTCCGTTGAAATAAGCGTCGAAATCAAACACCTGTCATCTCCATATTGCACTGACCTTCCTGTTCTGATCCGCGGAAAGCACACTCGACGCACCACCGCTCAGGTTGCATGTATCAAGATGCTTATATCCGTTCATGCAAAGACGGGGCATCGCGTTCATGTAGCGTGCGGCACCCTCTACTAGTCGCCGAGTCAGTTTCACCTCGTATGCTGTCAGTTTCGTCTCATCATATTCCTGGATGCGGTCCAGAATTTGCAGAACAGCGATATGAACATTCCCGACGTCCGCCACCTCTGACGGCGCAACGCGGTTCACGAGTTCGGCAAAGAACTTCGCGAGTGTCCAGAATTCGAGATCGTTCAGGTCCCTGGAGTATTCCAAAAACATCCGGGACATCCGGTCCAAAGCGGCAGCTTGGTCGGAATCATTGTCCAGCATCCCTACTATCCGCATCACGAGGCCGAATGCATGCCGCCTCTTCTGTTGTTCCCGTTGCAGCAGCGCCAGATTCAAGGTGCCGCGGAAAGCGTGTCTAAAAGGCTTAAGGACCGACTTTGGTGACGTCGGTGTCGTGGTATCAGAATATTTCGCCTGAACCTGAAGCCAATCAAAATAACAATTCGCCGGATGCCGAAATGAAAAACCACCCGCGAAATAGATGCAAAGCGGCTTGTCTATGTAAGAAAACTGATAGCCCTTACTGTAAAGGTCGAAGAAATAATCGTGATCAGCGGATACACGGAATGTCAACGACATCGGGTTCTTGCGAAGGACCGAAGTGCGATAGACGATCGCCTGCTGGCAAACCATGTTATCCAGGTAGGGTTGCGAGCCTTCTCCGAAACCTTCAACAAGATCCTTTGCTGGCATCCCTGTTTTCAGTTTTACCGTGCCGTCGCTCTCGATGTAAATCTCGTCCCCGTGAAGCACATCGACATTGTCCGCGAGGGCCCCCTGGATCAGGTCCATGGTCCTCTTATCCACGAACATGTCGCCGCAGTTGAGAAAGATCACAAATTCGCCTTCGCACAGCGTGACGGCGTTGTTCATAGCCTCGTATATGCCGTTGTCGAAACGATGAACCATCCTGACGCGTGGTACGCCGGCGGCTGCTATCCCGTCTTTTATGCTTTCTATCTTCAGCCGTTCGTCTTCCTGGTCGCTACCATCATAGACTAGCCACTCGAAGTTCCTGTTCAGTTGTTCCCGGATCGACTTAGCTGTAGCGATCAGGTCTTGAGAGTTGTTGCGCGTGGCCGTGACAACAGTCAACTTGCAGTCATTTTCCACCGTTTTACCTCCATGCTTTGATGGTGCGTAGCACTCTAAGGTTTACCAGCCAAGGGAGCTAAGTCACAAAGCTTGAATTTCCCTAAGTCAGAGCCGGATGAGAAACACTTGGCCGGATTCCATGAAGACGGGCAAGAAATCGCGGCCGAGGTCCGAGTCCATGAACCTTTGAAGCGCGAGGCGCGCGCCGATGAGTGCGGGGGTATGGCCGGCATCCTCACAGATCAGCAACCCACCCTTGACAATCTTCGGCGCGAGCTTGCGGAGCCCAACATCGACGGCCTCGTAGAGGTCCACGTCCAGGTTGGCCATCGCGATCTTGTCGATACCTTCGAGGAAATCGTCGGTAATTATATTCTGCTTCTTCACGGTGACCGAATTGATACCGCACTTCCGTTCGAGACGCTGACGCACGATATCATAGCCAGCGCTCTGGTGGCTGTCGGCCCAACGGGTGTCGGTGGAGGTATAGGCGGCATCATAGTCGAAGCCTGAAAACACATCAAAGAAATAGAAATTTCTCCTTGGATACCCCTTTCGGTTGTAGTAGTCGAGAATGACCCCGCCGCTCGACCCGTTGAAACATCCACATTCAACGATATCACCCTCAAGGTGCTGGATGATCGAAAGTGCCTGGCAGAGGTTGACAAAATCCCCAAGTGTACCCGGGTCGTCAATCTTCAGGAAATTCTCTTGCTGTTGCTCGTGAAACGACTCTCGCAGGCTGAAATTGACCATGGGATCGTCGAAACGATAGCCCCCAGTGCCATGTCCGCCTAGCGCGACCCACCTGATTTGATAATCAACGCAGAAGCCGACCATCGGAAGCATGGTTTGCGCGATTTCTTCGATGAACACGACGAGCATTTCGTCTCGTCCATGATCTGCCAGCGCCACCTCAAGCTCCGGCAAGGCTTCTTCGAAGCTCACGATCGGAAAAGGCAAATTCGCAAGGTAGTCCGCGCCCAGATGCTCCGCAATGGGTTCCCGGGCCCCAACCACCATGACCTTACGCGCCATTGGCACTTCAGTCGACAGCTTGTCCAGGTTGTTGCGGACCTCATTCCAGTCGAGCTTCGAAGTCAGAATCATCCTACTTTCTCCTGGCTGTGTATCAGTGCCGTGCAGACGCCACCGCCTCCCAGTTCCTCCAGCACGACCTCGCGGCGTGACATCCGGTAGTTCTTATAGATTTCCATCGAGGGGTAATAGGTCAACAGCGATCGACCAGTGAAATACGCAAGGTCCGTCAATCCGGACCGTACGGTCAGCACCAGATCGCTCTGTTCAATTTCCGAATGCAGCGCCACCAAATCTCCCCCAACTATCCGTGTGTCGATGCCCTGACGGGTAAGTGCCTCCGCAAATTTCTCGCTCAAGGGGGATTCATCACTTTTCGACTTGATATCCAGCCGGCGTGAATTGCCTGCGTTCGAGTGCACCTTCACCACGTTCCACGTCGGATCGTCCAGGACAGTGATCAATTCGCTGATCTGCGTCATGTCGATTGGCACGCTATTCGCGTTCGGCGAGGCGAAAACAGACCTCGCGCCAGAGATCATAGCCATCGCAACGTCACGTGCGTAGATTTGGGTATAATTTCGATCGAGACTCGAAGCAATCCGCGCTTCAGAATACATCTCGTAGAGGTTGACCCAGCTTTCTGACGCGCCGAATAGTGCACCAAGATCGTTTGACAGATCGGGCCAGAGACAAGTGACCAACCCAACTTCGGGCGCGTAGGCCGTAAACCCTCCAGTCAGATCCCCCTCCTTCTTGTGGACCTGACAGAAGTCGAGAAGTTCCGCGACGCTATCGTCCTCGAGGACCTTGAACTTGCCAAGGTCGAAGACATTTTGCATCCCATCCCGCTTGTTGATGAGCTTGGCAAGATATAAGGCTTTTGCCTCGTCGCGCCGAGACACGCAAATCCTGGGCTCGATCCCGTTTGCCAAGCTGGCGATGCAGAGAAGCTGGTAAAGCTGATCTCCGACACCGCCTACTACGAGAAAAGATCTCATTGCTGCCCTCCCAGCTTCCGGAACTTATTGGTCAGCCGGCGCATGCGTTTTTCGATCGAACGCCGAAAGGATGCGCGTCTGCGTCTCATATAAACGCGGAAGGAGAACACGAGGGCTTCGGCAGATGTATAGCCATACGGACCCAACCCTTGGATGTGCCGCTGTTGCCTGCGCTTCTCCAGTATGTCGGTAAACTGGTCGAGCGGATCCGCTCCAGTATCGTGGTTGTTCATAACGTGCGTACCCAACTGTTAAATAGAGGCTATTGATGCTCCTACGATCATATGATCAGATGCCTCGGCTGCGAACATCTCGCGGCTTCAACACAACGGTGAACTGAGCGATCCCTCCCAGTGCAGCCGACTCCGAGATAGATACCAGGCGCAGCGCGGCACCCAGATCAGGCGATGTCTTGTTCGTCGGCGCTGGGGCAAATCGAAGCGACCTGAACGATCGTTTCGACCGTGATGCTCTGGAGCGTCGCCACGACTCGGCAAGGCAGCGTTGGCCATCGCGACCCTCGACCGTCAAGGCGCATAGAACAGTCAATGGATCGATTCGGGCTAATCGCGCAGGGATTGCAGAAGCCTTTGTCAGCATGGACCGAGATTGTTCCGACTTGTCAACGCTCGCCATCGCAGGCTGTAGCAAGGCAGGATGTAACAGCATCAGCAACGGCTCCATTAGGATGTCAGGAACCTTCGTAGAGAAACCATGGTCCTTTCGGGTTCCCTATAGAGAAGTTACCGAAACGGCACAAGAGGCGCTACAACGTATCATAGAAGCTTGCCTGAACTTCGCAGTTGCGACCTGACGCGTCGTGTTTTCGTGCGCCTCGAGCAGGTCGAGGATTGTTCCGATACAAGCACCCATTGGAGCGATGCGTTATCCTTTATCCTTTCAACTTTGGAGAACCAATTTGCCGGCCGTCATGGACAATATCGGGAGGATGCTAGCTTTCGGTAGGTGATAGCGTGTAGTGACAGACGCTTTTGCCTCTGCGATTGAAGTATTGCGCGATCTTTATCTCGACGATACGACATTGCCTGATAATAGGTACAACATCATACTGAGGATGCGGCTCACAAGACGGCTGCACTTCGCTGAGCGGTGTGAGCCCCGAACGACCGCCGGCAATCATTCGGACAGCGCCATACCTACCACCTTCCTGCCTGCTCGCAGGGTCTGTGGTCGGCCCCAAGCACTTCGTTAAAGTCTGACCTGAATTTGCCGCGCAGGAAGGAAATACTGGCCGCTGAGAGCTACACGCGAGAATTTTCGCTTGCTTGCGCCGGTTTTTATGGTAGTCGGCGCCCTTAGTGCGTATCAGGGTCCACCCTGGACGCTTAACAATTTGTAAGGATTTCAGATGAAGAAGGCACTGATCACCGGCATCACGGGCCAGGACGGCTCCTACCTGACCGAATTCCTGCTCGCTAAAGGCTACGAGGTTCACGGGATTAAGCGCCGGGCGTCGCTGTTTAATACACAACGCGTCGATCATCTCTACGAAGATCCGCACACCCCTGAGCAGCGCCTGAAGCTACATTATGGCGACCTAACCGACACCTCGAACCTGACCCGAATTATAAGCGACATCAAACCTGACGAGATCTACAATCTAGGCGCACAAAGCCACGTGGCGGTGAGCTTCGAGGCGCCTGAGTACACTGCAGACACCGATGCAGTCGGCGCGCTGCGTCTATTAGAAGCGATCCGCTTCCTCGGACTTGAGAGGAAGACGCGCTTCTATCAGGCGTCGACCTCCGAGCTTTACGGCCTAGTGCAGGAAATTCCACAGTCCGAAACGACACCGTTCCACCCAAGGTCACCTTATGCTGTCGCTAAGCTCTATGCCTACTGGATCACGGTGAACTACCGCGAAGCCTACGGAATGTATGCTTGCAACGGTATTCTCTTTAATCATGAGAGCCCACGGCGCGGCGAAACCTTCGTCACTCGCAAAATCACCCGTGGGTTGTGCCATATCGCCCTCGGATTGGAGCCTTGCCTTTACATGGGCAACATAGACGCGCTACGCGATTGGGGTCACGCGAAGGACTACGTTCGCATGCAGTGGATGATGCTTCAGCAGGACACGCCTGAGGATTTCGTCATCGCAACCGGCAAGCAGTACTCGGTACGTGAGTTCATCGTTTGGTCGGCAGCGGACCTCGGAATCACGCTGCGGTTCCATGGGCAAGGCACGGAGGAGGTTGGCATCGTCGAGGCCGTGGAAGGCACCCTCGCGCCGTCGGTTCGTCCTGGCGACGTAATCGTCCGCATCGATCCGCGCTACTTCCGCCCCGCCGAGGTTGAGACCCTGCTAGGCGACCCCACCAAGGCCAAGGAAAAGCTCGGCTGGGAGCCTGAAATCACTACCCGCGAGTTGTGCCGCGAAATGGTGGAGGAGGACTACAAGGCCGCACGCCGCCATGCGCTGCTACGCGAGCATGGCCTCGAACTTCCTGTATCGATCGAAACCTGAGGTAGCCATGAAATATTATGTTGCAGGCCATCGGGGCATGGTTGGGAGTGCGATCTTACGCCAGCTACAGGCGCAGGGAGCTGAAATCATCAGCCGCACGCACGCAGAACTGAACCTCGTGGACCAGGCGGCGGTGCGGGCGTTTTTCGAGGCAGAACGCCCCGATGCGGTGATACTCGCGGCCGCCAAGGTGGGCGGTATTCACGCAAACAACACCTACCCAGCCGAGTTCATCTACGAAAACCTGATGATGGAGGCAAACGTCATCAACTCGGCTTACCGGGCGGGAATCCAGCGCCTTCTGTTCCTCGGGTCGTCCTGCATCTATCCGCGCCTTGCGCCGCAACCCATGCGCGAAGATGCTCTACTGACCGGAACACTCGAGGCCACGAACGAACCCTATGCCGTCGCTAAGATTGCTGGCATCAAGCTTTGCGAGAGCTACAATCGACAGTACGGCACCGACTACCGTAGCGTGATGCCAACAAACCTTTACGGCACAGGTGACAACTTTCACCCCGAAAACAGCCACGTCCTGCCCGCTCTGATGCGACGCTTCCATGAAGCGGCCCGGACCCGCGCGGAAGAGGTCGTGGTATGGGGTAGCGGCACCCCCCGGCGCGAATTCCTGCATGTCGACGATATGGCGGAAGCATCACTGTTCGTATTGCACCTCGACGCGGAGGTCTACGCAGCAAATACGCAACCTACTTTGAGCCACATCAACGTCGGCACCGGCACGGATGTCAGCATCAACGAACTGGCGCATATGCTCGCTGCGGTGACCGGTTATACTGGACGGATTACCTTCGACACTTCCAAGCCCGATGGTACCCCACGCAAGCTAATGGATGTCTCACGGCTAACCTCAATGGGATGGACCGCGAACATACCGCTGGAGCGAGGTATCGAGGATACGTACCGTTGGTTTCACGACCACGCGGCGGATTTACGTCAGGTATGAGGCGCGGAGCTGATCGTAGTAACTCTTGCCCCCGGCGCGGTGCGCCTCAGCGCGAGACGAGTCCGCTATGATCCGGTAGGTAAGCGCAACGCGCCTTATTCCCAAGGATTAATTTGCAGAAAGGTGAGGTGTGGTCTGCATTGTCAGGTGGTCCGTCGAAACGTCAGCCTCTTATTCGAGCGGACGATACCGCCCATCAAGACCCTAACCGTGGCACGACAGTGCACACAAGAGATTTGCACCAATCACGTAAACGAAAAACTTAGCTCTTCGGCGTTCGAACTGAACCAATTGCGTCAATAATTTCCTCTGCAACATTTCTCCAAGTGCGCATTTGCTCTCGGGAGGCTGCAATTTTTCTTCTCAAGTTTCCGTATTCGGTAGGATTTTCAAGAAGTACCTGAAGTAGGTCCGCGAGCTCCTCGGGTTTTTCCGGATCGAAATAACGCGCCAGGTCACCTCCGGCCTCCCTCAAGGCAGGCACATCAGCCGCGAGGGCGGGAGTTCCGCACCACAGTGCCTCGCTTACCGGTAATCCCCATCCTTCCATTCGACTTGGCAACAAAAGCGCACAAGCCTTTTCATATAAGAGACGCAACTCCGCCTGGTTCGGATTTAAAACAAATCGGAACTTCTCGGTAAGCGGTGAATATTTCTTCTTTTTCAGGAATTTTTCGACTCTCTTCCGACGAGCGCCCGCCAGCACGAGTTCAGGTACCTCCACCCCTTTTTTATGGAGATGAAGCATAGCGTCCACTACGCATTCAAGATTCTTTCGCCCATTGTATATTCCAACACAAAGAAGGTAAGCGGTTTCGGGCCCTCGTTTCTTAACAACTTCATTGGTAGGGCGTAGCTCATGACTGAGTGGAATAGCGATAACCTGCGGAACCTTAGGCAAGACTCCAACATCTGAAAAATGATTAACCTCTGACGCGGTGAACTCAGAATTCGTTAAAATTAAAGACGCCGCGGTAATCGTCACTGAATTGTCGTAGAGAAAGTTTCGCGGAAAAGTAAATTGATTTCGATGAGTGAAATCATGCAACGGAATCATATCGTGCAGGAGCGGAACGAAAATCGGTTTAGTCCCACTCTCGGCCAGAGCCATCAGATAGTCCGACATTATCTTTGGGCGACCTAAAGATACGAGAATATGATCATTGAGATCAACGTCTCTTACGGCGCCTTCCGGAATATTAGACCAGCGCTTCGTATTTCGATATCTAACTATTTGATGCAGCAGTCCGTAGACCGCTTTTTTCAAGGGGCTCTGATCATACAGATTTTGACGAAGACGTAATGGCGTCGCCGATGGAGGTATATTGGGATCAAGAACACCAGTTGGTGAAGCATCACCCGTCCTAGGGAATACCTCAAAAAAACGGCGATGCAATGGAGAGTAAATTACGAACCGGATTGACCCATCAAGCTTCGTAAGCTCATACGCAACCTCCATAACGGTTCTGGCGATTCCGTAATACTTAAACCTCACACTCGAGTTCAGAAACAATTCTGATAAATCGTAAAATACATCTGGCATTCGCTGATCTACCTGCCTTGAAATGGCCTGATGAACGCCATCGAGAGCCTACTTATGATTTCGCGCCTACCCAGCAAGTGCATACGTTCAGACGAAAGCCACATTGCGCCGATATAGATTTCGACCGGGGAGCTTGTCAATCGTGTACCCCGTCAAAGCATCGGAACAAAACTTTGACGCCATTGCAGGTGCATTGCGTCCAAGGGAGTACGGAAATGTTGACACTCCTAAGCCCGAGGATTATTGCCTTGCCCAGCTAAGCTATCAGAGCCTCGCTCACACGCTAACCGAAAGTGCGCCGTAGAACTTTGTATTCGGCACCACATAAGAATGCGAAAATTCCGTATGGTGGCAAATGCAAAGTTCAGAGAAGAGTCTGGGTAGGCGTCGATGTTGAATAAGGGTTTTTCTGTGATCGGATCGTTTTTGTCGCCAAACGACAAAAAGTTGCTGACGCGACTTTTCAAAGAGAATTTCAAAAAGCACGTAGGGTGGTACTCCGCGGCGATTGTTGCAATGCTTGTCGTCGCAGGAATGACATCGTTGAGCGCCTGGATCATGCGCGACATCGTAAACAGCGTTTATTTGAAACAAGGTTTCAATGTTGTTCTCAATATCGCTTTTGCGGTAGCGGCAATTTTTATTATCAAGGGAGCCGCGACTTTTGTACAGAGCTTTTACTTAAGCAAAGCGGGGAACAGTATTGTCGCCGAGCAGCAAAGAAAAATCTATGATCGGCTCTTGAAACAAGGCGTCTCCTTCTTTCAGAATCTGCCGTCATCTGAGTTGCTCGTTCGTGTTACCTATAACGCTCAAGCGGCGCGCAACGTTATAGACACAATCGTTACCTCTTTTGTCCGCGATCTCTTTTCCCTTCTCGGTCTAATCGTAGTGATGTTTGCGCAAAATTTTCTTTTGAGCGCGATTTCCATGATCATAGGCCCTCTCGCAATTTTTAGCGTTCGCCTCGTTCTGCGCCGGGTCCGCAAGATCATGGAAGCGGAACTCGCTTCCCTCGGTGAAATCGTCAATGTTGTTCAGGAAACCAGCATCGGCGTTCGCGTCATCAAGGCTTTCTCACTCGAAAAGCTGATGCGCCAACGCATGAACAAGGCAGTGTCAGACGTTGAACAGCGCGCCAACGGCATCGCTAGGCTTGAAGCAGCAACCAGCCCGATCATGGAGACCTTGTCCGGTCTCGCAATCGCTGTGGTTATCGCAGTCTCAGGCTATACCGTACTCGAAAAGGGCGGATCGCCAGGTGACTTGATGGCCTTCATCACTGCGCTTCTGCTAGCTTATGAACCTGCAAAGCGCCTGGCGCGCATGCGTGTACAAATTGAAAGCGGCATGATCGGCGTACGTATGATGTTCGAGGTGTTGGATGCACCGCTGACTCTCACCGAAAAGAAAGATGCCGTTGCACTTCCCAAGGCAAGCGGCGACGTCGAACTCAAGAATGTCAGCTTTGAATACGTTTCCGGGCAGCCAGTTCTCAAGGATGTCAGCATCCTTTTCGAAGGTGGCAAGATGACAGCGTTGGTCGGTCCCTCTGGAAGTGGAAAATCGACCATCATTAACCTTATGATGCGCCTTTATGATCCGCAGAACGGCTCCGTTGAAATCAACGGGACGAATCTGCGCGATGTTTCCTTTGCCAGCCTGCGCCAGCATGTTTCGTACGTCGGGCAGGAAACTTTCCTGTTCTCCGGTACCATCCGGCACAATATCTCCGTTGGCCGCGACAATGCGACGGACCAAGAAATCGTTGCCGCTGCGAAGGCCGCGAATGCCCATGATTTCATCATGAAGATGCAGGATGGATACGACACAAAGCTTGGAGAGAACGGTTCGGGCCTATCGGGCGGTCAGCGGCAGCGCGTAGCGATTGCGCGTGCCATGCTTAGAGATGCTGATATTCTCATTCTAGACGAAGCAACGAGCGCACTGGATTCGGAGTCTGAGTCGCTCGTTCGTGATGCTCTAGAGCGCCTAACGCTGAACAAGACTTCAATAGTCATCGCCCATCGCCTCTCCACCATCAATCGCGCCGACAAGATTGTCGTTATGGACAATGGCGAAGTGGTCGAGCAGGGAAGCCGCCGTGAATTGCTGGCGAATGATGGTCTCTACAAGCGGCTTCACAGCATCCAGTTCGATGCGGATGTCGCGTGATCACCAAACCCAAGTGACAACTGCGACGCCACTAGCGGCGTCGGCAGATCGCTTGATTGCGGCACAGTGACGGGTGATTATCTGGTTGCTCAATGGTCCAGTATTAGTTTGCCGTCGCCAGCACGGCCTCTGCCTCATAGATGGCGCAGACGATGTGATAAAACGTGCTTGCCGGCGCCGGTTCGTCGAGCATCGGCCGGTCCGCCGGCCATTTGTCGAACCACAGGCCTTTGACCGGCGTGTCGAGGAAAGGCTGCAGCGCGCCGATGGCGCTCAGGCCAGAGGCAAGGTAACGCTGCCGCTCCTCACCATCAGTCACACTGGCAAGCCGCACCGCCGCCTTCAGCCATTCCGTCTGCGGCCATAGTCGCGCAAGCCCGTCACGCATCGAAAAATCGTCGTAAAGGCTCATCACCGCCACCTTGCGGCGCGGGCAGATACCGTGCTCCTCGCCGATCTCGAACAGGCGTTTTGCCTTCCTGATCGCTTCTTCGTTTCCACGCAGGCTGCCCCAGCGCACCAGAAGCCAGGCCCATTCGAACTGGTGGCCCGGCTCCATGATCCGGCCCTTCTCACCCTCGCAAGGCGTCCAGTCATGGGCGAAGAATTCGCGCAGGCCGCCATTGCCGTCATCGATGAAGCGGGAAAGTGCGAGGCCGGCAATCTCGTCCGCCAGCGCCGACCACGGGCCGTCACGATCCTGTTCTTCCCAGGCCAGCATCGCTTCGAAAAGATGCATATGCGGATTGGAGCAAAGCGGTGTGCGCGGCGGGTTCGCCTCCTCGAAGCCGGCGATGGGATGTCTGTAGTCGCGCTCGAGAATGGCAAGGATTTCGAGCGCGTGGCTGCGCATCTCATTCCTCCGCTCGGGAAGGATCGCAGCTGTCTGTGCTGCGGCGAAAAGCGCAAAAGCCTGGTTGTAGAGATCGAAGGAGGGGTCGATCAGTTTTCCGGTCTGGTCGGCCAGGTTGCCGTAAAGGCCGTTTTCAAGGCGATAGACCTTCTCGAACCAGGACAGCCCGTGCAACACTGCGTCTTTCCAGGGTCCATGCCAGCCATGCTGGCCGGCGGCGGCATAACAATAAGCCTGGCGCGGCTGGACGCGGGCGCGGCGGTCATCGGAAAAAACCGGTTTCGCATCCTGACCGAGACGCTCGTAAAAGCCGCCATCCGGCCGGGCTGACCCCGCCTCCCACCACAATGGCAGGGCGTCCTCATCCAGCCATTTGCGTAATGTTCCGATCTCCTCGGCAAGTGTCTGCGCGATACTCGGAAATTGCACGGTCATGCGGTAACTCTCTCTTGGGGTGTATCCGTGGCACCCATACGACAAGAAAGACTGAAAACAAAGGCTAAAACCGTCGTTTTGGAGCAGCATCACTATCCCTCAGTCCAAGCGCGGTCATCTGCGCGAACTGCTGGCGAACAGCTACAGATCGTGCCACCATTAGCGACGCAGACCGAAGGGACATATCAGACAATGACGTCAATCGAAAAACTAGCACGGCGCTTCGCGGAAGCAGTTCATGAAGGCGCGAGAATTCCTCTGGCAGAGCTTGAGGCCGAGGGTCTCGTTCCCGGCACCCTTTCAGAAGCCATGGCGGTTCAGCGGGCTTTTGCTGGAAACTGGGCAAAGCCGGTCGCCGGCTGGAAACTGGCGATCCGGCCGGATGGCGGGGCTGTTGGGGCACCGATTTTCGATTGTGTTAGGGTCACCGACGCCAATCTCGCTTCTTTTCCTGAAGATGACACCGAAGGTGTCGAAGTCGAGATTTGCTTCACGCTTTCCGCCGACATCCCTGCTTCAACCGCTGGGCTGATGACAAGGGCCTATCTGATGAGATTTATTGACAAGGTCCATCTTGGCGCTGAACTTCTCCGCTACAGGCTGGTGGAGAAAAACCAGGTGCCGTTTCCGCTCTTTCTGGCGGATCGCCTCGCCAACCACGGCTTCGTCATCGGCCCGGAACTGGACGAAGGCATCGTGGAGGTCTTTACCGGGAACGGCGAGAACCTGCTGCAGCTCACCGTTACAGAGGGAACGGTGTCGCTGTTCGATGCCAAGGTCAAGCATCCGAATGGTGATCCGCTTGCGCCGCTTGTCGCCTTCGCCAATTCGGCATTCAACACCGGCGACATGCTGAAGGCTGGCAATGTCGTGACGACGGGTAGCCTTTGCGGTGCGATACCAAGCGCACTTGCTGGCGACATGCGCGTAAGGCTGGAATCGGCTGGTGCCTTCACGCTCTCAGGGCCGAAACGATGAGCCTTTTCTCCTTCGGCCTTTACCGTTTTCCAGCGGCCTGAGGGTCCTGATCCCACTCACCATTTGAGCCCAGGGAAGGTCATTTTACCCGCCCATACTCGCCGAGAAAATCGAGCAGCGCCCGAATACGTGCCGGAAGCGGTCCCCGTTGGCCGACATAGACGGCATGAAACATCTCCGTTTCACCCGTATCGAGATGATCGAGGACCGGTATGAGATGACCGGCGGCGATATCCTCCCGCACGGTAAAAGCCGCAAGGCGAACCAGACCGACACCGGCAAGGGCAAGACGGCGAAGCCCTTCGCCATCGCTCACCTGCACGCGTCCCGTCGCCGGAATGACGACGGTCTTTCCGGTGTCCCGTAACGGCCAGCCGTCGATCGACCGGGCGTAGCCGAATCCGAGGCGGTTGTGACCTTCGAGATCGGTTATTGTCTGCGGCGTGCCATAACGCTCCAGATAATCCGGGGAGGCCGCGATGATCATTCTCGTCTCACCGAGCTTGCGGGCGACAAGCGTTGAGCTTTTCAGTGGTCCCGCGCGCACGGCCACATCCGTGCGTTCCGCAAGCAGGTCAATCACCAGATCCGTCTGGACGATATCAAGCGTAATGCCTGGATGGAGCGCCAGAAACCGTGGCAGGATGGGTGCAAGAATATGCGCTGCATAGGATGCGCTGGTGTTGATCCGCACGCGGCCGAGAGGCCGTTCACCTTCCCCGGCGGCGCGTTCGGCCTCTTCAAGATCGGCGAGGATACGGGTGGCCCGTTCATAGAAGGCGCAGCCCTCCGGAGTAATCTGAAGCTGACGGGTGGAACGGTTGAGCAGGCGCGCACCAAGGCGGCTTTCCAGCCGCGCGATCAGCTTGCTCACCGCGGAAGGCGTCATATTAGCGGCAGCCGCCGCGCGGGAAAAACCACCAAGCTCAACGACCCGTACGAAGATCTCCATCTCCCCTGCCCGGTTGATCTCCAATCGCGCCATGATGACTTCATCTCACAAGTGATAATAGTTTCGGCATTCTATTTCATTGAAGAGCAGGCGTCTATCTTAAGATAGCGATTGCAACACAGCGCAGTCTTCACCCGTCAGATCACGAATGGACGAGCAGAAGGCCACGCCGCGACGTGCCGCCTACGACCATTTTGAAACAACAAAGGAACGACCCATGGAATATCGCCAGCTTGGCAAATCTGGTCTGAAAGTGCCGGTCTTGAGTTTCGGCACCGGAACCTTCGGCGGCTCCGGCCCGCTCTTCAGCAACTGGGGCAACTCAGATGCCGCAGAAGCCCGACGCCTGATCGATATTTGCATGGAGGCAGGCGTCAACCTGTTCGATACCGCCGATGTCTATTCCAATGGCGCGTCGGAGGAAGTACTCGGCGAAGCTGTCAAGGGGAGGCGCGACAGCGTTCTCATCTCAACCAAGACCAGCCTGCCGATGGGTGACGGACCAAACGACGCCGGGTCATCCCGTTTCCGGCTGCTTCGCGCGGTGGATGACGCTTTACGCCGCCTTAAGACCGATTATATCGATATCCTTCAGCTCCACGCCTACGACGCCTTCACGCCGGTTGAGGAAGTGCTCTCGACGCTCGATACGCTCGTCCGCTCCGGCAAAGTGCGATATACCGGCGTCTCGAATTTTTCCGGCTGGCAGATCATGAAATCGCTTGCCGTCGCGGACCGATATGGCTGGCCGCATTATGTGGCCAATCAGGTCTATTACTCCCTGATAGGGCGGGATTACGAGTGGGATCTGATGCCGCTCGGCGCGGATCAGGGTCTTGGCGCAATGGTCTGGAGCCCGCTTGGCTGGGGACGATTGACCGGAAAAATCCGCCGCGGCACGCCGCTGCCCGAAGGTAGCCGCCTACATGAGACCGCCAGCTTCGGCCCGCCGGTTAATGATGAACATCTCTACCGCGTGATCGATGCGCTCGACGTTGTCGCGCAAGAAACCGGCAGGACGGTGCCGCAGGCCGCCCTCAACTGGCTGCTCAGACGCCCGACTGTTTCCACGGTCATCATCGGCGCGCGCAATGAGGAGCAGCTTCGCCAGAACCTGGATGCCGTAGGGTGGGAGCTGACATCGGCACAGGCAGCGACGCTGGACAGGGCCAGCGAGACGACAGCGCCCTACCCGCACTTCCCGTATCAGCGACAAGCCGGCTTTGCCCGGCTTAATCCACCGACTTAATCGTTAGGCTTTATCGTTCCAAGTCGGATCAGGCCGCCTGTACCGCAGGCGACCTGACCTGTGAGACGCTTCACGCGGCCTTATTTGCGGAGTTTGTATCCACCTTGCCCGAAAACCAGTTCGCCAGGATTGCGCCGGATATATTGTGCCAAACGCTGAAAATGGCGCTCGGAACGGCAGCGAGAGGCGAGAAATAGGCCGTGGCAAGTGCTGCGCCAAGGCCCGAATTCTGCATACCCACCTCAATTGCAATGGCCTTGCGCTTGGCAAGCGACAGGCCCGTTGCCTTTGCCGCGAGGTAACCGAGGAGATAGCCAAGCCCGTTATGCAGAATGACGACGGCAAAAATCATCAGTCCGGACTGGGCGATGGACGCCTTGGATCCTCCCACAACCGCCGAAACGATGAGGACGATGCCGATGACGCTCACCAGCGGCAATGCCGGAACGGCGGTCTTGACGAGACCGGGCAGCAGCTTCTGCAGGGCGGCGCCGAGAGCGAGCGGAACCAGAACGACCTTGACGATGCTGAGGAACATGGCCCAGCCATCAACCGGCAGGAACTGGCTCGCAAACAGCCAGACGAGGAACGGCGTCACCAGCGGCGCGGCAAGCGTGGTGACCGAGGTGCAAGCAACGGACAAGGCGACATCGCCCTTGGAGAGATAGGTCATGACATTGGAAGATGTGCCGCCAGGGCAGCAGCCGACCAGGATGACGCCCGCCGCGACTTCCGGCGGCATGGGAATGATGCGGGTGAGCAGCACCGCCAGAAGCGGCATGATGAGAAACTGGCCAAGTACGCCGATCGTCACATCGAATGGTCTTTTTACGACCTCCCTGAAGTCGTCGACCGAAAGTGTGAGCCCCATGCCGAACATGATGATTGACAGAAGCGTGACGATCCAGGGCGCGATTTGCTTGAAAGTGTCCGGAAAGAAAAAGCCGAGTACGGCAAACAGGATAACCCACACGGCAAAGGACTTGCCCACGAAAGCCGAAACGGCTGCCAGCGTTTTCATTTTCATACTCCCAAGATGATCATGAAACCCCGTCTAGACTCCTATGGTGCCCTGTCAAGGTCATTACTCCATTGCTAGACCTCGCGGTCGAAAACGATCCCTCGGCCGCGATGCCGCCGTCGCCGCAGGGCTGCAATTTGGACGAAGGCTCATCTATCCGCTTCTCGTTGCGCCGAAGATGTCCAAGGGCCTGCGATACAAGGTCCGACGCAGATGCCGGACTGCCTTTTCGTCACGCTTCCGTCAAGCTGGATCGAACATCCCCCTGAACTCCGGATCGGCGAAGTAGGCAAGTTTTTGCGCAAAAACCGGTCGTCGCCCGGCAAGGAACAGCAGTTGTCCGTTCGCCGGCAGATTGCGCACCTCGTCCGGCGTGAGTATCGGCCGGCCGGTATGCTGTTGGCTATAGGAGATCCCCGTCTTATCGGAATCGAGCGCTCTCGCCATTGTCTGGAACACGACCGTTTCCTGCCCGAGCAAATCAGAAATGAGGCGGGCGCTGTCCCCGCGCGAGGTGAATGTGGCAGACAGGGAAATTTCGGTCGCCCCCGGCGCGGCGCCGCCCAATGTCAATCTTGCCGCAGGCGCAACCGGCGGCCCGTTTACCGCAGCGGACCTGACCTTCGTAAGTCCGCCAAATGCGGGCAGGGCAAGCATCGTCAATGGTGAGTTCGCACAGGCAAGCGGCCCGCAGGCAACCGGCTTTTATCTGAAATTCATTCCGAACCCGGCATTTTCCGGCCAGGCCCGGGTTGGTTTTCGCCTCACCAGCGCCCTTGGTTCATCCAATCAAGGCACCATCACCTACAAGCTGGGTTATGACGCCGCTCAGGTAGCAAATGAGATCAACGACCTGGTGCATGGTTTCGTCAGCACGAGACAGAACCTCATCGCATCAACCGTCAAGATACCCGGCCTTCTGGAGCGCCGGCAGATGGCTAATGCAACGGAGGCCGTGACCTCCAGTGCGACACCGTCCGGTGACGGAATGGTGTTTGGGTTCTCGACCAGCCTCGCCCAGATCGAAGCTGCGCGCAACAAGGCCGACGGCGTGACGGAGAGCGAACTGCCGGAATTCAATATCTGGCTCGACGGTACGTTCCTCGTCCACAATCGCGAGGAATCCGGCAGCAAGTGGCGCAGTTTCGCCATGATTTCGGCCGGCGCGGACTACCTGATTTCCGACAAAGCCCTGCTTGGTTTCTCCTTCCATTTCGACCGGATGACCGACCCCACCGATGGCGACAACGAACTGTCCGGCAACGGATGGCTCGTCGGACCCAATGCGTCACTGGAAATCGCAAAAGGAATCTTCTGGAACAGCAGCCTTCTCTACGGTGGCTCCGCGAATGACATTGATACGCCCTTCTGGGACGGCTCTTTCGACACCACGCGCTGGCTGTTCGATACATCGGTTTCCGGACGCTGGGATATCGATGACGTCACGACCTTCACGCCAAAGCTTCGCGGTGTCTATTTTTCCGAGACCGCTGACGATTACGCCGTGGCGAATGGCGCCGGCGACAGGATAGATCTCGAGGGTTTCCGGGAAGAACAGCTGCGCGTTAGCCTCGGTGCGGAGGTCGCCCGTCAGGTGGCGCTTGAGAACGGCTCGATCGTCACGCCGAAATTCGGCGGTACGGTCGGTGTTTCAGGTCTCGACGGAACCGGCGCGTTTGGCTCCATCACAACCGGTGTTTCCATGGAGACAGTGGAAAACTGGTCGGTTGATGCAGCACTGCTTCTCAACTTCGAGGGTAATGGGGAAACATCAGCCGGCGCGAAACTTGGCATCAGCAAAAAGTTCTAGAGCGCGAAACCCAAGGCAAACCAAGGCCGCCGCCCGCGGGCTGGAATGACGAAACCTGCCCGAGGGCGCACCTCTCTCAACCACGCCAAAAAACCGCTTGACCTCAACCATGGTTGAAGTTCTAGACATATTGTCACCTTGTTTTCGCAAGGCTTTCTACATGCTCTTGAGCAAACAGTGACAAAGGAACACCCATGGCTTTCCAGCTTCCCGACCTCCCCTACGCCCATGATGCACTTGCCCACTCGGGCATGTCCGAGGAGACGCTGAAGTTCCATCACGATCTTCACCACAAGGCTTATGTCGATAATCTCAATAAGGCAATATCAGGCACCGAATGGGAAAACAGCAGCCTCGAAGAGATCGTCCGTGGCACCTATGAGAAGGGTGCGGTGGCGCAATCCGGCATATTCAACAATGCCTCCCAGCACTGGAACCACAACCTGTTCTGGGAAATCATAGGCCCGGAAAATCATGCGATCCCCAAGGTGCTGGAAGAGGCCTTGACGCAGTCCTTCGGCTCGGTCGCGCTGTTCAAGCAGAATTTCGCCCTTGCCGGCGCCTCGCAATTCGGTTCGGGCTGGGCGTGGCTGGTGGTGGATACCGATGGTTCACTGAAGATCACCCGTACAGAAAACGGCGTCAACCCGCTGTGCTTCGGCCAGAAGGCGCTTCTCGGCTGCGATGTGTGGGAACACAGCTATTACATCGATTTCCGCAACAAGCGTCCGGCCTATGTCGACAACTTCCTCGACAATCTGGTGAACTGGCAGGTAGTGGCCGCCCGTCTTTAATTTGAGCCCCACCGATCCGGCCGGTCCCGCTGCCCTGGGCGGCTGGCCGGATCAGGCGCAGCCGGACAGCCGCCGTCCGGCTGCAACTCCATTCGAGCATCCCCATGCCCTATGTCGTCACCGAAAACTGCATCGCCTGCAAATACATGGACTGTGTGGAGGTCTGCCCGGTCGAATGTTTCTACGAGGGCGAGAACATGCTCGTCATTCACCCGGATCAATGTATCGATTGCGGCATCTGCGAGCGCGAATGTCCGGCCGCGGCAATCCGGCCGGATACCGAGGCGGGTCTGCATGTCTGGCTCGACCTCAACCGCCACTATTCCGGCATCTGGCCGCGCGTGCACCAGAAAGGGACGCCGCCCAACAATGCCGACATCATGAATGGCGCTGCGGCCAAGTTTTCCATTTTTTCGAAGAACCCGGGAGCGGGCGGTTAGCCCGGCACTGCATGTCACATAATTTCAGGCTGATCGATGGCGGTGTGATCAATCACGCGCATGTCCCGCTGAAAGCCTCCCCCTCTCCGACAATCTCGCCGCGTGAATTCAAGGACGCTATGGCGAGCCTCGTCTTCACCGTGGCCGTTGCCACGGCCTCTTATGCGGGCGAGCGGATCGGACGTACGATCACATCCTTCATGCCGCTCAGCGCCGAACCGCCGCTTCTGATGATCTCTATCGATGCCAGCAGCCGTATGGTCGATCTTGTCGCAGCAAGCCGGCGCTTTTCCGTCACGGTGCTGTCCAGAGGGCAGGAGGAGATCGCCGATGTGTTCGCCGGAAAAGGAAACCTGCCGGACCGGTTTTCCGTCGGCCACTGGGATGTCTGGCCGTCGGGAAGCTCAAGGCTTGCCGACGCGCTGCTGTCAATGGATTGCGAACTCGTCGGCTCCATCGATGCGGCCGACCACATCCTGTTTGTTGGATCGATCATAGAAGCGAGCTTCGATCCGCTGCGCAAAGCCTTGCTATGGAGTGAACGCAACTATATAGGCGCGGAGGTAAGTCATTAGCTAAACTAAAGACTTACCTCCCCATGATCTCTTGGGCGCAGTGTCCTTTTTCGCCTTCAAAGGGCAAGGCCTTTCGAATGGGGGCGATAGCGGACGACAAACACTGCCAATGAGCGGTGGAATTTCGCGGTCGTCGCTTCGAAAGACGAAGAGGTTCGAAATATTTTTCGGCGCGGATATCTCTTCACCGCGCCTTCATGCACACCACGGTCCTGTCATCGCTGAATTCGCTCGATGTTGACCCCTTCACCGACGGGTACTCGTTGAGCTTGTGAAAATCTGCTGTTTCGACGCGGGCGAATTCGGCTTCCCAGTCGGTAATGTTGATTCCGCTCGGCAGTGACAGATAACCGTCGGTAAAGATTTCCAGGCTGTTGACCGTGTCCTTGGCGAGCGACAGGTCAACCGTCCCCTCCTCCATCACCGTCCCGCCATTGATCGAGGCGTAGCCCAAAACATGGCCTTGTCTGTTTGCATAATGTGGTTGAACGCGAATTCCGCCCATCAGAAATTCTTCGACGGCTTCGATCTCGGCTTGAAGGCCGCTTGCGGCAGCGGCTGTTGTGATCACTTTTTCCGCGTCCGTCGCGCTCATGATCCCGGCTTTAACCGCGGCACGAAGGCCGGAAAATATGGTGGCGCGGGTTTTGGCCTCCGCTGCATCACCATCCGCAAGTGACGCGAAAAGTTGTTTGAAGACGTGGATACGCGCCGACGTGCTGACCCGGTCTATGAGCTTGGCATGCTGCAGCAGCCTGCTCCCATTGATGCGAACACCGGAATCGCCTGCCAAAAGCAGCCGAAAGCTGTCACCCATATCGGCAACGATGGCGAGCGTGGTCGATGGTGGGTGGCTGGCATTGATGCGTTCGGCTTCCTTTTTCAGGATATCGCTGATGGTTTGGAACAGCGTGGTTGCCTCGCAATTTTGCAAAGTACCCTGGATGCTCATTTCCGCCACTGCATTTGCGGCCGCAAGGGCTGCAATGCGGCCGGAACTCAGCCCTCCATAATTCACGCCGGTCGGGTCAGTCGCACCGTCGAAAACGGCGAGAACCCGTCCTGGAAGAAGAATTGCCACATCGTCCCCCGGCATTGCGGCATTCTTGTATTTCGATTGCGAAAAGCTCGCGATATTCATCGTATTGTTTCCTTGCAGAGAGGAGCAGGCGGCGACACCCCGGTCGCCGCTGCTTTAGTCTTTCATGAGGGTTTCAAGCGATCAGACGAAGGAGGCTTTCTTGTCTTCCGACAGACGGAAGACCACGAAGACGCAGACCCCGGTACTGACCAGAAGCAGGGTGGACAGCGCCGCCGCCGTGCCGAATTCACCATCGATCACCTGAATATAGATCAGCACCGGCATGGTGATCGTTCGTGCAGTGTAGAGGATCAGCGTCGAGGATAGTTCGTTGATGGCGGTGATGAAGCTCATCAGCGAACCGATGATGAGACCGGGCAGCATCAGCGGCACTGTCACCGACACGAAGGTCTTTGCCGGCGAAGCCCCGAGATTGACCGCGGCCTCCTCAATGGAAGGCTTGATCTGCCTGAGGATCGATGTCGTCGAGCGGACGCCATAGGGCAGCCGGCGGATAAACACCAGAAGGATGATGATGAGCGCCGTCCCGGTGATATCAAAGGGCGGATAACGGAACGTCGTGACATAACCGATCGCCATGACGACGCCGGGAATGAGATAGGGCACCATCAAAAGCAGATCCAGAGAGCCGGAGATGGCATTGTCGCGTCGAACGACGATGAAGGAGAGCAGGCCGGAAACGATGGCAATCAGAACAACGGCAGCCAGAGCAAAGGTGAAACTGTTGGCAATCGCCTGCGGTGAATCGCGAAGGATGCGGGCGTAGCTGTCCAATCCGAAACCTCCGGTAAAGACGGGACCACTGGTTGCAAGGAACGACGTATAGATGACCGTGAGCGACGGCAGCATGGCGATGAACACTACAAAATAACAGAAGCCGTGCACGATGAAGGATTTAAGCGGGCGCATGGCCTGCTTGACCGGCCGGTTGGTCAGCGAACTGGCGTAACGACGCTTGGCAAGAATGTGCCGCTGCAACAGAAGTGCCGCCATGGAGATCGCAATCATCACCATGGAAATAGTCACCGCCATAGTCGGCGTACCGGCCATTTCGGAGGTGTATTGCGCATAGGCGATGGTCGAAAGCGTTCGGATGCCCTTGCCGAGGATTGCCGGTGTTCCAAAGTCGGCGATGGACAGCACGAAGCAGATGATCGCCCCGGTGCTGACGGCCGGAAAGACCAGCGGCAGGGTGATCTTGCGGAAACGCTGGAACGCCGTGCAGCCGAGGTTTTCCGCCGCATCCTCATAGGACTTGTTGATGGTGTTCAGCGCATTTTCCGTCATCAGATAGATGTAGGGGAAGAACTTCAGGCTGAAGACCATCACGATGCCCGGGATCCCGTAGATCGTCGGCAAGGAAATGCCGGCGAAGGACAGGAGGTTGGTGACAGCACCATTGGCACCGAACAGCATGATCCAGGCATAGGCACCGATGAACGGCGGCGCACAGAGCACCAGCACCGCAAATGTAGCGATGAACGTGCGCCCCTTGATGCGATAGCGGGAGGTACAAAAGGCTAGCGGAATGCCGAGAAGGCAGGCACCCAGCATGCCCAGCACACCGATGAGAAGCGTATTCCAGAGTGCGACGGTATAAAAACGCCGTGTGAATACTTCCGCATAGTTGCTGAAACCGAACGCACCGGTTTTGGCATCGAAGAAACTGATGAAAAACACGCTGAAAATCGGCAGAATCAGAAAGATCGCCAGCAGGATGACGGCGAACACCGTCACGCTTGTCCAAAAACCCGGCAGTCGCGCGCGGAAACCGCCCGTCGTTGCAGTCGCAGTCATATCCGTCATGACAGGCGCTCCCCGGTTACACCGTCACCAAACAATTGCGTATCGCCCGCAAACCAGGAGAAAGTCGTTTTCTGGTTTGGCTGAAGCGCGATGATCTCCGGCGATGGCTTGGTGATCGCCTCGATTTCCTCACCCGACGAGAGCACGGCAGCGACGTTCATCTCACGACCGGTGAAGCTGACCTGCCTTATCGTCACGGGCAGTTCGATGCGCTCATCACCATTGCCTTTGGAAGGACCAACAGAAATCGCCTCCGGGCGGATCGCAGCGACGATCTTCCGGTCCCTGGAAATCGCATCCGCCTGCGGCAGCGTCACCTTGAGGCCGGAAATGGATGTCTGCCCGCCCGAACGGTCAAGCGTCAGGAAATTGTTGGCCCCCACGAAGGAAGCGACAAAGCGGTTGGCGGGATTGTTATAGACCTCCCACGGCGGTGCAGCCTGCTGAATGACGCCGCCATACATCACGCAAACCAGATCGGACATGGCAAGCGCCTCTTCCTGATCATGGGTGACATAAACGGTGGTGATGTTCATGGCCTGCTGGATTTCGCGCAGTTCGCGCCGCAGGTCCACGCGGAGTTTGGCGTCGAGGTTGGACAGCGGCTCATCCATCAAAAGCACTTTGGGATTGATGACGAGCGCGCGCGCCAGGCCCACACGCTGCTGCTGGCCGCCGGAAAGTTCGTGCGGCATACGCTTGGCATAGGGAGCAAGCTGGACGATATCGAGAATCCTGCCGACCCGTTCGCGGATCTCGGCGGAAGACGCCTTGCGTTGCTTCAGCCCGAAGGCGACATTGTCAAATACGGAAATATGCGGAAAGACCGCATAATCCTGAAAGACCATGCCAACATCTCGCTTATGGGCGGGCACATGTTCGATCGCCTGTCTTTCAATGCTGATGCTGCCGCTGTCCTGCTGGTGAAAACCGGCAATCGTGCGCAGAAGCGTGGTCTTGCCACAACCGCTCGGTCCAAGAAGCGTGAAAAACGATCCTGACGGGATGGAGATATTGATGTCGGAGAGAGCAACGACATCCCGGTAACTTTTCTTGATGCTGGTAATTTCTACGGCGGCCATGTGCTGCTCCATGACATATCCTACGCGGCACACGACCACGGCGAACTGAACGACGATGCGGATGTGAACGAGATCAGCGGGGACGGTGTCCTGACGTACCGCCCCCTGCAATGTTCTTACTGGACGTCGAGAAGGATCTCGTTCCATTTTTCCATCAGGCGCGAGCGGTTGTCCGCAGCCCATTTGAAATCGTACTTCGCATCCGGAACATCTGACAGCGGAACCAGTGCCGCGTTCGCCGGAACATCGGTTCGGACCGAGCGACGGCCGGCTTTCACTACGATTTCCTGTGCTTCCTTGGAGATGATGAAATCGATAAAGGCTTTGCCGTTTTCAGCGTTCGGGGCACCCTTGACTAGTGCCATGCCGTCAGGCGCAATTGCCGTGCCTTCTTTCGGGTAGACAATCTCGACCGGAGCGCTGCCGAGCTTGTAGCGCAGGGCGGCATCTTCAAGCGTGATACCGACGGCCTGCTCCCCATCATTGACAAAACGCGGTACGGCGCCTGAAGAGGTCGATAGGACAGAGTTGCCAAGGATGCCGGTATAGATCTCCCAGCCCTTCTCCTCACTGTCGAAGTCCTGCAAAACCGTTGCCATCTGGATATAGGCGGAACCGGACTGATCGGCACGGGCCGAGGAGATCAGGCCCTTGTATTCAGGCTTGGCAAGATCGGCCCAGGATGTCGGAACCGGTGCACCTTTCAGAGCCTCCTTGTTGACTATGAAGGCCGTCACGACAGCTGTGAAAGGCACCCAGTTCGCACTTGGCGAGAAGGCGGAGTTTATCGAGGCGGCTTCGACAGGCTTGTAAGGTTCGAAAAGATCTGCAGAGAAATCGATCACCGTTCCGTCGACACTCCAGATCACGTCGCCTGCCGCCTTGCCGCTTTCAGCTTTGATGCGGTTCATCAGCTCACCGGATCCGGCTTTGACAAGCTCGACCTTGGTGCCGGTCTTCTTTTCAAACAGGGGCAGCAACTCGTCCATAAGCTGCTGCGGCGCTGCCGAATAGACCACGACAGTACCTTCCGCCTGGGCAAGAGTGGCACTGGCCATGAATGCCGCGCCAGCAAAAAGGCGCGCAAAAATAGTGTGTGATTGACGCATAAGGAGGCTCCGTTTTTTTTGTTCCCTGACAGACGAGACGCTGCGACATGATTTTTTGCTGTTTTCCCGTCGCGGCTCGTTGCCTAATATTTATTTTCTTTACGTAAATTAATAAGTCAAGCGTGAATTTTCTACCGAATTCGGAATGCGCTAGATCGCTGATAAACAACGGTATTATAACGAACGTCAGACTTCGTCCCGAGCACTTGCTTCCGCTTAGGCTGGGAAATTTGCTGTACAATCACGCAGTTTGCGCTATTCATCCGGCGTAACGTCTCCCGGGAGAATGGTTTGAT
This sequence comes from Agrobacterium tumefaciens str. B6, assembly GCF_001541315.1. Lineage (GTDB taxonomy): Bacteria > Pseudomonadota > Alphaproteobacteria > Rhizobiales > Rhizobiaceae > Agrobacterium > Agrobacterium radiobacter. The sequence continues at coordinate 228,229 of NZ_LMVK01000049.1, forward strand.
CGACCTCGGCTACAATGAGCGACGCCTGCTTGAAATCTTGCGTGGCAAGGGAGGCATGTCGCGCATTGAACTCGCGCGCGAGATGGACGTCTCCGCGCCAACCCTCACCCGCCTGACCGCCAATCTTCTGGAATCCGGCCTGATCCTAGAAGCAGAAGAAGCGCGCAGTGACGGCAAACGGGGAAAACCGTCCACTGCTATCGAAATCAATCCAAACGGGCTTTTCACGCTCGGGGTCTATTTCAATCCAGACGATCTGCGTGTCTGTATCGCCGATCTCAACGGCACGATCAGGCAGGAAATTCGGTCCGAGCTTGAAGGGTACAGTTTCGAGCACATTATGGAGATGGCCGAGACGGCTGCCCGCCAAGTGCTGGAAAAGGCTAAAATCAGAAAGAAGGATGTCCTCGGCTGCGGCATCAGCTTTCCGGGCCACTTCAAGCGCGATCGAGGCCATGTCTTTCGCATCAAACAGTTCGAGAACTGGCGCGACATCGACGTCGACAAGGACTTCCAGCCCTATTTCGATTTCCCGGTCTTTCATGAAAACGACGGCAACACCGTCATTCTCTCCGAGCTTTATTACGGAGCGGGCCGCAGTATCCGTAACTTTGCGATGATCTGGCTGACATATGGCATCGGCGGCGCCGTCGTGGTGCAGCGTCATCTCTATCGCGGCACGAACGGCAATGCTGGCGAGTTTGGTGGCCTGTTTCCAAAATCACATCCGCGTCCCTCCGGACAGGATCTTTGCGACACGCTTTCCGCCCACGGGTTGGATATCCGGCGTTTGAAGGATATCGATGAAAGCTATTGCGACCATCCCGCCGTGGTTACCTGGCTGGAAAGGGCAACGGACCAGCTTCGGTTGCTGGCTCTGACCGTCGCCCGAACGATGGATCCCGGCGCCATCATTTTTGGCGGATCATTGCCCGACTGGATTCTTGACCATATCGTACAGCGCATCGGGTCGCTGGAAATGCTTGGTGAGGATTTCTTCGTAGAGCCCCCGGAAATACGCAAATCGATGATGAGTGACCTGCCGCATCTCGGTGCCGCCAGCATACCGATCTACCGTGCCACGACGCCCAGCTATTATTCAGGCAGGGCGCTGAAGGGATGGGCTTAGCCGCGGTTAGTCGGTAGCCTTCCCGCCCGATAACGGATTAAGTTGCCGGGTGTCGGCACCCCTGACCCGACAACAATTTTTATGGGAGTTTTATCCAGGCTGAACCGGTGCAGGTCCCGTGACTTCTTCCGCTGAAAGCCTGCGCGTCTCCGATAATCTCCCCGCGTGAATTCAAGGGTTCGATGGGCCGGCCTTGCCTTCACCGTGGCTGTGGCCACGGCCGCCCACGCCGGAGAGCAGGTCGGGCGAACAATCACCTCCTTCATGCCGCTCAGCGCTGAGCCGCCGCTGCTGATGATCTCCATCGACGCCAGCAGCCGCATGGTCGACCTCATCGCCGCGAGCAGGCGATTTTCCGTTGCAGCATTGGCCAAAGGACAGGAGGAGATTGCCGATGCCTTTGCGGGAAAGGCAAATCATCCGGACCGGTTCAGCATCGGAGACTGGGATACCTGGCCATCAGGAAGCCCTAAACTTGCCGATGCGCTGCTATCCATGGATTGCGAACTTGTCGGTTCCATCGATGCCGCAGACCACATCCTGTTCCTGGGCGGCATCATCGAAGCCGTCAAAATCCGCTGAGCAAAGCCCTGCTGTGGAGCGAACGCGCCTATTCCGCCCCTCCCTCGCGATAAACCGGGACGACCCTTATCGCCATGACCGGCAACTGCTAGAGAAAAATTGCCTGCTGTCGGCGTCTGTCGCCATTTGCGCGGGCAAAGATGCCAGGAGCGACACCGTTTCTTTTGCGGAAAGCGGTGCTGAATGCGCTGGCGGATTCATAACCGATCTCCTCCGCGATATGATCGAGGGACTTTATCCCGCGCATCAGCGCGTCTCTGGCAAGCGCCATCCGCCAGCGGGCCAGATATTCGATCGGCGCGCAGCCGAGCATTTCATTAAAACGCGCTGCGAAAGCCGAGCGCGACATGCCGGCGATCCCGGCCAGTTCGGCCACGGTCCAGTTCGCACGGATATTGGCGTGCATGGCGGACAATGCGCGGGCAAGCCCGGGCAAACGCATCCCCTTCACCAGCCCCGCCGGAATTGCCTCGCTGCCCGCGTTCGGCCGACGCAGCACTTCAACCAGCAGAACCTCCAGAATGCGCCGGATGATCAGCTCCTTGCCAGCATCCTCGCGCGCGCATTCTTCCGACAGCAATTCGATCAGGCGCGCCAGCCGGGATGCTCCGCCCTCACCCGCCGGCACATGGATCAGGTCCGGCATCAGCGACAGCAGAAGCGCCGCATTGACCCGCTCGAACATGAAGCTTCCGCCCAGCGCGACAAAATCAGGCTCCCCTTCCTGTTCACCATGCCGCACCGCCCGGCCTTGCGGCTCGACCGGAATACAGTCGACGTCGGGATCGCTGCAAAGCGAGAAGGCGGGCGTGGAGGGCAAAAGCAGGAAATCACCCCTCGTCAACCGCAGGGGCTCCCGGCCATCGATCATGATCCATGCCGCACCGGTCAGAACGACGGCAAAACCCGGCGCATCATAGGCGCCATAACGCACACCCCAACGGCCCCGGCCGGAGATTGGCTTTGAAACGGCGGCGCTCGGCCGCAAAAGATCGATGATATCGCTAAGAGGATCCACTGTCTGGACGATCAATAATGAATTACAGTGTCAAGAGCATATATCATCCAGAACACATCGTCTATTTCAGGTCATATCGAACAATGGAGACTTATGATGACCAAGACCATCCTCATCACCGGCACCTCATCCGGCTATGGCAAATCGACCGCCGAATTTTTCCTCTCGCGTGGCTGGAATGTCGTTGCGACCATGCGGCGTCCGGATCCCGATCGCTTCGGCGGCAATAATGACCGGTTGCGCGTCCTGCCGCTGGATGTGACGGACGGGCAAAGCATCGCGGCCCTGATCGATGCGGCAGGTCCGGTCGATGTGCTGGTGAACAATGCCGGCATCGGCATGGTCGGCGCTTTCGAAGCAACGCCAATGTCGGCAATCCGCACGATCTTCGACACCAACAGCTTTGGTGTGATGGCAATGACGCAGGCGATCATTCCCCAGATGCGAAAGCGCCGGTCCGGCGCGATCATCAACGTCACATCCAGCGCCACGCTCGCCTCCTTCCCGCTCGCCGCCGCCTACACCGCCAGCAAGCAGGCAATCGAAGGTTTCTCCGGTTCACTTGCCCATGAACTCGGTCATTTCAACATCCGGGTGAAGCTGGTGGAACCGGGCTATGCACCAACCACCCGTTTCACGACAAATGCCATCCTTCCGCTGGAAGAGCTGCTGCCGGACGATTACATGGACTTCGCAGGCCCAGTTCTTGAAAGCTTCGCCAAACCGGCCATGACGACCAGCGAACAGGACGTCGCCGAAGCGATCTGGAGCGCCGTTCATGATGTGTCCGGCCAGCTCCGTTTTCCCGCTGGCCCTGACGCAATTGCGCTGGCTCAGGCGGGGTGACGCCCGATAGCGACTTCACCGTGTGGCGATAGCGTCGAACAAGCGAAGGACGTGCTTCGTCGCTTGTTCGACGGTAGCGACGGCGCCTTCAAGGCGCTCGTTCATCGTGCCCATGCTTGCCGGCATCCATCTTCAGCCAGCTGGCGAAAGCTTCGACCTCATCCGTCTGGATCGCACCGACACCGGCCTCGGCGAGTGCGCCCCACACCGCCTCCGGTTCTTTGAGCGCCCGCGTATCGTTGAAATCGAGGCAATGGGCGACATCCAGCGTGTTGATCCACAACCGGATATTCTGACGCTCCATCTCGGCACGGCCTTCGGCCAGATCGGCAATATCGGTGAATTTCACCTCGATCATCGGCGCCTTCAATGCCTCGATGCGGCGCAGATCCTCGGCAAACCTGCCCTTCTTCACCGGAAACATCGGCATATGCGGGATCTTGCCGAACCAGTCCGTATCGAGCACCTCGAAACGGCTGGCCTCAGGATCGATATCGGTCTTCACCAGCACCTGGTCTTCAACACCGAGCCGCAGCACGGTTTCCATGACTTGCGGCAGATCGCGGGTGAATTTGATGTCGATATTGACGGTGATCTTGCCCCGTACCTCTTCCAGCAGTTCTTCCAGTGTCGGCACACATTCATGGGTCACGTCAGCCGCATCGCCACCCGCGCCGGCCTTCAGCTTTGCTGCGCGAACCACCTCGAAAGGCAGCGCGCTCACGGTCCCCTTGCCCGTCGTGGTGCGGTCGAGCGTTTCATCATGAATGACGACCAGCCTGCCATCGGCTGTCGCCTGCGTGTCGATTTCGATCATCTCGACACCCGCCGCAACCGCGGCCCGGACGGAGGCAAGTGAGTTTTCTGCCGTAGCAGTCCAGAAACCACGGTGGGCGATGGTCAGGATGGCCGGATTGTCGCGCGAGCAGAGTGCAAGCACATTGCAGGGATTGGAGGTATTTCGGGAGGTAGCGAGGGTTCGGTGCATGGGTCGACTTTCAGGTCTCATGGTCGGCTGATTTTGTCGCCTTCAATTAATACACATAAGGCGTAATATTTATGACAAGGGCTGGGAATAATGTCCCAGTGTACCAAAGCCCCGTGTTGCCGCCGCCCCGCACAGCCGTTATCCAAGGCCATGACAACAGATCAGACGCCGCACCAGAGCTTCGACCGCCAGCCGCTTGCCAGCGAGAATGAGCGTCTTATTCTCGATATCGTCCGTCGCCACGGCCCCATTGCCCGTGCATCGATCACCGGCCACACCAATCTCACGCAGCAATCCGTGCACCGGTTGATCGAAGGCCTGCTGGAGCGCGGGATTCTGCAAACCGGCGCGCCGCTCAAGGGCACGCGCGGCCAACCGAGCCCGACAATCGAGCTGGTGCCGGAGGCGGCCTATTCGCTCGGCATTTCCATCAACACCGACTCCGTGGTCATCTGCATCGCCGATTTTCGCTGCGACGTGATTGTCGAGGAAAAACTTGACATGCTTCCGGAGGACCGGGAGGAGACGCTCGCCGCCTTGTCGCTGGCCCTGGAGCGGTTGCTGGCGGAACGCGGCATCCCGCGCGAGCGCCTGCTTGGCCTCGGTTTTTCTATGTCCGGCTTCTTCGTGTCGGAAGACCGCGCCTTTAATGCGCCGGAACCTCTGCGCGACTGGTCGCTGATGGACCTGAAGCCGATCCTTGAGAAACGGTTCCGCCTGCCGGTCTGGCTGGAAAACAACGCCACCACTGGCGCGATCGGCGAAAGCCTGCGCGGCGTCGGGTCCTGGTGCCAGACCTTCGCCTATCTGTCCTTCAATTACGGTTTCGGCGGCGGACTGATCCTTGGCGGCCAGCCTTTTTACGGCTTTCACGGCAATGCCGGCGAATTCAGCGGCATATACAGCCCGGACGAAGCGCCCAAACGTCCGGCCCTGCAATATCTGATCACCACCCTGCAGAAAAACGGCGTCGACATCCATTCGATCGAGGCGCTTTACCAGCAGTTCGACCCCGCATGGCCGGGCGTCGAGGAATGGCTGACCGAAACCATGCCGCAGGTGGACCGTCTGGTGGCGAGCCTGATCTCAGTCCTTGATCCGCAGGCCATCGTCTTCGGCGGGCAATTGCCGCGCGCGCTGGGCCAGATGATGATCGAACGCACGCACATGCCCTCGGCGCGCGAACACCGTTACGGCGTCGGCCCGAAGGAGGCCAAGCTGGTTCTTAGCGAAACGGTCGGCGATCCCTCTGCAATCGGCGCCGCGCTGCTGCCGCTCAGGGTCCGCTATTTCCTGTAGGCCGGCCCAAACGGCCTGATGTAATCCCGCAACAATCATCACGGAAACGTGCGGCCAATTTGGCCCCCGGGTTTTTACGGGCTGGCAGCAAACGCCAGATGGCAGTAAACATGATCATAATAATCATGTTTCTTGCGATATGAGGCAGCGCGTATATTCGCAGCCGCATCATGCGACAAGCCAATAAGTCGCCGGGTCGATTGATGAGTAAAGCCCTGTTACAGGTTCTCGATGCCGAGGAGGAAAGCCGCCTGATGCGGTTCTTCCGCCGGCGATTGCAGAACCGGGAAGATGCCGCCGATGCCATGCAGGAAACCCTGCTGCGGGCGCTGGAAGTCTCGCATGCCACGCTGATCGACAATCCGCAGGCCTATCTCTTCCAGATCGCCCGGTCCGTCGCCCGCCTGACGGCCATCCGCCAGTCGCGCGAGCGGCCGTTATTCGCCCCTTACGAAGCGGGTTTTGCCGTTGCCTGCGAAGAGCCGGCGCAGGAACGGATCGTCGCCGGACGGCAGCACCTGATTTTGATGGCACGGGCCATCGAGGCCCTGCCGAGACGCTGCCAGCAGGTCTTCGTGCTCAGCCGCCTGCATGGCCATTCCAATGGCGAGATCGCCACCCGGCTCGGCATTTCCCGCAACATGGTGGAAAAACACATTATCAAGGCGCTGCTGCACTGCCGTAAGGTCCGCGTGCAAATAAAAATGTAAACCTGCATCAGGTGTTCGCATCCTTTTTCACTCTATAAGGGAAAAGGAATACACATCAGCACGCAACAAACGGCAGATCAGGACATGAATGAGCGCCCGGACGGTCTGAAGGATGACGGCTTGACCGATGACGGTCTGGTCGAGCAGGCCGCGCTGTGGGTGGCGCGCATGCAATCAAAAGATGCGACGGAAGCGGAGCGCGCGGCGTTTCATGTCTGGCTGCGGGCCGATGCCGCCCATGCTGCCGCCTATGAGGAAATGCAAAGCCTCTGGGGAGCACTCGGCGAGATCGATCTTGCGCCGGCCGGGCGGCAAAAACGCCGAGGGCCCCGCCGGGCGATGCTGGCGGGCCTGGCCGGTCTCTGCCTCATCGGGCTTGCGGCGCTGTTTGCGGAAAAAAGCGGATTAAAGGACCGCTGGCAGGCGGATTATTACACCGGCATCGGCGAAACGCGCGTGCTGGCGCTGGAAGACGGCAGCCGTATCAGCCTGAATACCGACACGGCAATTGCCGTCCATTATTCGCAAAAGGAACGGCGCATTACCCTTCTTCGCGGCGAGGCCTATTTTGATGTCGCAAAAAATCCGGAGCGCCCCTTCAGCGTGGAGGATGGAGCGCTGACGGCAAAAGCGCTCGGCACGCATTATTCGGTCCGTACCGGCAATGGCGCACTGCCGCAGGAGGTGCAGGTGGAGGAAGGCCGGGTGGAGGTGACGACAGGGGCCGAGGTCGCCGTGCTCACGCCCGGAGAGGCCGTGACCCTTGGTGGCGACGGCAGGCTGGTGCGCGCCCGCAAGGATGTTGCCAACAGCATGGCATGGCGAGAGGGCAAGCTCGTCTTTTCCGGCCAGCCATTGCGTGAGGTTCTCGATATTCTCTCGCAATATCGCCGGGGTCGTATCGTCATTCTCGATGAGGCGGCGGCGAAACAGCGCGTTTCCGGCATTTTCGACCTGAAGGATACGGATCAGGCGCTCACCATTCTCGAAGAAAGCCTTCCCGTTTCGGTATCGCGGCTTTCCGGAATGCTGGTTTTCGTCCGCTCCAGATAAAAATAACTTTTTTGCGGCTCCGACGTCAGGAGGCGGCCCGCCTTTTCACTCTAGGCAATCAGGACCCGTTTCAGCGGGCGGCATGATCACGAGTGAGAGGGAATGACATGAATTTGGGCAAGCAGGCACGTGGCTGGTTCTGGCTGACGACGACGGCGATCATAGGCGGTATCGTCGCGGCAGGTCCGGGCGCCACGCCCGCCAGCGCGCAGACCCCGCCAGCCGCAAGCGGCGCATCCGCCACCGTCACCGTCTCCATTCCCGCGGGGCCGCTGGAAAACGCCATCCTCAGCTTTGGCCGCCAGGCCAATCTGCGCATGGTCTACCCCTCCACAATCACCAGAGGCCGCAGCACGGCGGGCGTCAAGGGCACGCTCGGCGTATCGGCGGCCGTCAGCGGGCTTCTCTCCGGATCGGGGCTGAACTATGCGCTGGCCGGCGGCAATACGGTTCGCATTTTCGATCCCGCCGGCCAGACCGGTGAAGGCGGCGGTTCTGCCGCCGCCGGCAGCACCCTGCTTGCGCCAATCACCGTGCAGGGCACCGGCCTTGAAGGCGCCAGGGGCATCATCGAGAGCAATGGCTATGTCGGCAAATCCGGCCGCACCGCCACCAAGACCGATACGCCTGTTGCCGAAACCGCGCAATCGATCACCACCGTCAGCCGCAAGCAGCTCGATGATCTGAAGCCGCAGAACCTCTCCGAAGCGCTGAACTACACGCCCGGCGCGCGCATCGGCCAATATGGCGCGGAACCGCGCTTCGACGCCTTCAAGGTGCGCGGTACCGATCTCAGCACCACAGGCATTTTCCGCGACGGCCTGCGGCAGGTCAGCAGCCAGAACGGCAGTGCCCGGCTTGAGCCCTATGGCGTGGAAGCGGTCTCCATCCTGCGCGGCCCAGCCGCCTCCATCTATGGCGCAAGCAGCTCCGGCGGCATTGTCGATATCATCTCGAAGCGCCCGACGGAGGAGACATTGCGCGAGGTGGAGCTGCAATATGGCTCCTACGGCCGCGTGCAGGGCGCTTTCGACCTTTCCGGCGCCGTCGATGACGAGAAGACCATGCTTTACCGCCTGACCGGCGTGGCCCGCAACGGACGCAACGAAATCAGCGCCATCAAGGACGACCGGCTGTTCATCGCGCCGGCCTTCACCTTCCAGCCGGATGCCGGCACCAAGCTGACACTGCTCGGCGAATATATGGACAGCACCACCGGCGGCACCTGGGGCTACATCAACAACTACGGCAGCGACGGCAAATCAATCGGCGCGACGCCGGTTTATGGCGGCGATTCCCGTTTTAATGACTTCGAGCAGAAACAATGGCGTGTTGGTTATGAGTTCGAGCACGAAATCAACGACAATGTCACCTTCTACAGCAAGGCGCGTTACTCCGCCCTTTCGGCCGACCAGCAATGGGTCTTCGCCAATTATCCCGGCATCACCATCGAGGATAATGAAGGCGTTTCCGCCGATAATTACCTGAAGACCGAATTCGACACCGGCCCGGCGAAACATACGCTGCTGACGGGTATCGACTTCAGCCACATGTCCTACACATCGAAGCAGGGCAACGGCGCCAGCCCCTTCACCGACACCTTCACCTATGTGCCTGATGTGTCGCTGATACTGAAGCAGAGGATGAACACCCTCGGCATCTATGCGCAGGATCAGGTTGAAATCGATCGCTGGCGCCTGACGGCCGGCATCCGCCACGACTGGCTGGATACAGAATATCAGTCCCAGACCGTGGGTGCGGCAGCGGCTCCCACCTATGATGGCGATGAAACAAAAACGACGGGCCGCGCCAGCCTCGGTTATGTCTTCGACAGCGGCGTGATGCCCTATGTCAGCTACGGCACATCCTTCGTCGCCAATCCGGGCGTCATCATCACCACGGGAACGGTCACCGGCCAGGCACAGCCGACGGTCGGCAAGCAATATGAAATCGGCGTAAAATATGCCCTGCCGCAATATAACGCTTTGCTGAGCGCCGCCTTCTTCAATCTCGATCAGGACAATGCCACGGTCTACGAAACCTCGTCCGGCATCAACCTGCTGCGGCAGCTCGACCTGCGCTCGCGCGGGGTGGAACTGGAAGCGACCGCCTCGCTCGACAATGGCTGGAGCCTTATTGGCTCCTACTCCTATAACGACGTCGAAATCACCAAGCTGACGTCGGAAACAGTTGGCAGGCAGCTCAATTCCTCGCCCTACCACACCTTCTCGCTCTGGGCCGATTATGAATTCCAGGGCGGCGCGCTGGAAGGCCTCGGCATCGGCGCGGGCCTGCGTTACGTGGGATCGAGCTTCGGCGACAACCAGCACACGCCCATTCTTGACAATGAATCCCGCACCTTCGTCGATGCCTCGCTGCGATACGATCTCGGCAAGGCCTTGCCCTCGCTGGAAGGTGTGAAGCTGCAGGTCAACGCCACCAACCTCCTCGACGAGGTCAAGCAGGTCTGCACCACGGGCTTCTGCTATTACGACGAGGGTCGCAAGATCGTCGGCAGCATCCGGTATCGCTTCTGATGCTGCAGCAGACCCCCCTCGCAGCAAAACCGTCACCCGCCGCCGTCTTCGTGGCGGTCGGCGGGCTTTATGTCGGCCAGAGCGTCATTGGCGGGCTGACCTTTCTCGGTCTGCCCGCAGTGCTCAGAACCGCTGGCCTGCCGCTGGACCAGATCGGCCTGCTTTATCTCGTCGTTCTGCCCTGGGCGCTGAAATTCCTCTGGTCGCCGCATGTGGAGCGTTACCGCCTGCCGCCGGTCGGCAGGAACCGCTCGCGGATAATCGTCGGCGCGGGTATCGCCACCTGCGCCTGCGGCCTCGCCATCCTCGCCTTCACCGGCCCTTCGCCGGTCTCCGTCGCAATCGGCATCCTGTCGGTGATCGCGCTGGTGACTGCGACGGTCGATATAGCCTGCGATGGTTATGCGGTAGAAACACTGGCGGCCGAACATCACGGCTGGGGCAATGCGGCGCAGGTGGGCGGCTCCTATCTCGGTTCGGCCATCGGCGCGGGCCTTTTTCTGGTGCTTGTGGAGCGGTCCGGCTGGACGAGCGCCACGCTTGTGATGGCCGGACTGGTCATCCTGCTTGCCCTGCCCTTCCTGTTCGGCCCGGCGGCAAAAACGGTGGCGCAAACCCGGGATCACCTGCCCTCCATCAGAAACGCGCTAAAGCGGCGCGAGGTGCGCACCGGTCTTCTCGTCGCCGCCGTTTATGTGGCCGCACAGAAATGGGGGCTCGCTATGCTCGGCCCGTTTCTGGTCGATTATGGCTTTGATCTCGCCACCATCGGCGCATTGAATGGTGTCGGCAGCATGATCATCGGTTTTGCCGGTGCGCTGCTCGGCGGCACGCTGGTCAGGCTTTACGGCGCATCGCGGGTTCTGCTCGTCGCCATCTTCGTACAGACGGCGCTGCTCTGCGTCTTCGCCTATTTCAGCGTCCATCGCGACGTTTCGCAATGGGTGGTCATGGCGGTTGCGGTAGCAAGCTCCTCGGGCATCATGTCCATCGGCTTTGTAGCGCTCTACGCCTGTTTCATGGGCTGGTCAGACCCACGGCAGGCCGGGGTCGACTTCACCCTCTTCCAGTGCATGGACGGCATCGTCAGCATGGCGGGCGGCCTGGGTGCCGGTGCGATTGCCGAAAAATTCGGCTATCAGGCCTCCTTCGCGCTTGCCGCCATCGTTTCCGTACTCGCCGCACCCGTCATATTCCTGCTGATGCGGCGCCAGAATTCCTGAAACGAGACTCTTTCGGGCGCGGCGGCATGACCGCGCCCGCACTGTCGCAACCTACTCGACCACCACCGATAATGCCGAACCCGTATAGACCGGCCGCACTTTCACAGTGCCCGCATCTATCGACGTAAAGGTTCCGGTCAGGCCGTTGGCGGAGATAACGTCGAGCCGCGTTCCGGCGGCCGGTGCAGCGCCATCGAAAACGAGCTTCAGCGTTGCGCCCTCAAGCACCGCATTGCCCCGGATCCGCAACGGAGCCTTTTGCGCATCAAGCATCAGCGTGCCGCCCGTCTGCATATAGTCACCGCCGATGACAACGTCTTTGCCTGCCCTGAGCGAAAGCGCGCCGCCGGTGACCAGCACATTGCCGATTCCAAACGCATCGGCAGACGACGCCACCAGCGTTCCCTCCCTCAAAATGGTACCGCCGCCATAGCTGTTATGGCCGCTGAGCGTCAGCGCCCCGCTGCCGGATTTGACGAGACGCCCTGCCCCGGCAATATCGTTCGTCCAGCGGTCTGCCGCATTGAACCCGCCGGCGGCGGCGTCCATGGTCACCTCGACATCGCCGTCAAACGCGCCGTAGCCACCGGCGGCGGCCACCAGATTGATGCGGCCCCAGCCATTGCTGTCATCGAGCAGCGGATAACCGGCCTCGATGCCGGTGGAAAATAACACCGCGCGCCGTTCTGCGGCATCGAGATAAGGCAGGCGCGTCTCCAGCAGCACTTCGGCGCCCTTCGGCACCACCATCGGCGCATCGCCCACGGCCTTGTCGCGGCTGAAGGAGAAAGTCATGCGCCGGCGATAATCCGCCCCGTTCTTGGCGTCATCGGCAAAGCGGTCGGCATCCGGCCCTGCGCCATGGGCGAAATCGACAAGCGACTGTCCCTGCGGCAGACGCTTAGTGAAATAGGCCTGCAAGGCTTCATGCGCCGCCTTCTTCACCTCGGCATTTTTCGGATCCTGCAGCATGGCCGCAGCGATCGCGGTTGCCGTGATGCGGCCGCCGATCGCGTCGAGCGGCGAATGCATGCCGGCGACGATACGGCTCTCGCCGAGTTCGGAGGCCGCCGTCAGCAATTCGGAAAAGCGCTCCGGCGCGGCATAGGCATAAGCGATGGCGGCGAGATAGGCGGCATTGGTGTGCCCGCTCGGGAAACCGCCATCCTTGCCGCGACCGCGGGTTTCACGCACATATTTCAATGCCGGCACGAGGACACCGGGATCGCTGTCATAGTTTTCGAATGAGCGGTCGCCGATCGTTTCCTTACCCGTCTCGATCACCTCGCCCTTGGCGTTCATGCGCCAGGGACGCGGTGAGGAATAGAAATATTTGGCCGGCGATGTCGTGCCTTCTGGACCGCGGATCACCTTCATGAAAGTGACGAAATCCTTCAGCTCGCTATCCGCCGCACCCGCCTCGGTGCCCTTATCGTCCTCTTTGCGGGTGATGACCTCGTTCGGATCGAAATCCGCGGGCGTGTGATTGATCGTCGCCGTCGCCCCCGCCCCTTCGCGATACCAGGCGGCAAGCGGGCCCAGGCCGTCGATGACGCTGTAGCCCTGCGAGCGGCGGTCGTTCATATAGGCTTCGAAAGCGGCGGCGCGCGTGCGGTTCTCGCCGGTCACGGAAAGGACGTAGCGCATGTTTTCCTGCCAGACAGCGGGATCAACGATCTTCACATGGCTGAAATCCGCCGGGCCATCGCCATTGGCGCCGCCATCGGCCCAACTTTCATCGCCAAGCGTCCAGATGCTATTAAAACCGGAGAGGATTTCGATGATGGGATTATCCCGGTCATCATAGGCCCGGACGTCCTCGCCCTTCTCATTCTTGCCGGTCTGGTTGCGATAATTGTCGGCAAGCGGCAGCGGATATGTCGCGGCCGGTTCCGGCACCGTGATGGCAAAACCCCGCCCCACCGGTTCGGCGGCATCAAAAGCCTGCGCGCCGGGCACAAAAACCAGCAAGGCGACCGAGGCGAGCAGGGTCGAGCGTGCGGAAAAGAAAGACGACTTCTTCAGTCTGGCCATGACGAATCCTATGATTTTCAGCGAGTGACGCGTGACGAAAAACAGGCGGCGCGGCGTTCCGCGCGCCTCATCGTCAGGTTTAAACAAAGCATATTTCAGTTTTTCGATGGACCGACGGGAACGGCTCCTTGCGGCGGTTCCCTGGCGACGTTGCGCCGCCTCCGCAAGGAAACGGCGGAATATGCCCGGAGTATCACTCCGGGCATATCGTCCGACGGCTTCTCCATTCCGCCAGAAGCGGATGGCCGTGCCGTTATTTCTTGACCGCGACAGCCTCGTTGATCTTGGCGACGTCGTCTTCCAGAACCTTGTAGGTCTGGTCGAGTGTCAATTCACCGACGATGAGCTGGCTCATGCGCTGCACGATCTGCTGATACATGGCGCTGCCGCCCTTGGCGCGTTCGAATTCACGCGCGGCCTGCGGCACGTTCTTCTTGTTGTCGAGGAAGACCTTCATCGCCGCCTTGGCATTTTCGCTCTTCAGCTTGTATTGCGGATCGACGATCTCGGCACCCGTCAGGATGACATAGTTCTCGGCAATTTCCCGCTGCACCTTTTCGGAGCCGAGGAATTCGATGAAATGGGCGACATCCTCGGGATATTTGGTGCGCTTGAAGCCGACGATTGCGGTGCCGCCGGGCATGGCGTAGCAGCCGGCATCGCCGCAGGGCGCATTGATCGCGGTCCATTCGAAACCGTCGCCGATCTTATTCTGGAACGGATTGACCATCCAGTTGCCGGCGAGATAGGTCACGACATTGCCGTTGACGAACTCGTCACCCATGTTCTTGTACTGGGAACCACCGGCGGCACCCCACATTTCCTTGGGGAAGCTGCCGTTCTGCGTCCATGAAAAGAGATCGGCGATGTATTTTTTCGCCGCATCATCAGGGAAGCTGAACTTGCCGTCCTTCACATAGGTCGAGCCATAAGAGAAGGCGCCGCCGGAAAAGCGGTGGCCGGAACGGTCCATGGTGAAGGGGATCTGCACGCCGGTCGACTTGGCGACGCGGGCGGACGCTTCAACGATCTCGCTTAACTTGGCGGTCGGGCCGGGCAAGGGTTCGCCGGCCTGCTCGAACAGCGTCTTGTTGACGAAAGGCAGGTTCAGCGTCTGCGACGCCATATAGCCATTGATCGATTTCGGGTCGTTGACATTGGGCAGGCGAAGCTGGTCAAGGCTGGAACCATGCAGTTTCGCGAAGGCTTCCGCATCCTTCATGTAAGGCCGCATGTCGAGATAATAGGGCGCGAGCTGCCAGTCGGTGATCTTGGCGATGTCAGGGCCCTCGCCCACCGCCAGCTGCACCGGCAGCTGCTTGGAAACGGCGTCATAACCCGACGATACGAAATTGATCTTCACGCCGGGATTGGCCGTCTCGAACTCCTTGCTGAGTTCCGACATGCGCTGCACGTAACCCTGGTCGTCATCGGTAAAAAGGAACGTAATCGTGCGGGTCTCGGCCTGGGCCGTCGCAAGACCGGCGACGGAGGCCACTACGAGGGCGCTGACGCCCGAAAACAATTTCATCATGCTCATCCTCCCAATGAAAATATTTTCATAAATCGAATGGAAGCTCCTCTGCTTAATTCGATTTATAATGTTTTGCGGCTTGACAGAATAAACGTCAAGCTGTTTGTTTTGGCGAAATCGCACAAATCGAAGCGAAAGAGCGAAAACAGATTTGTGAAAATAATTTCATTATCGATCGACGGGAGGCGATCCATTATGACGGATGGACCATTTGCGGCGAACGCGTCGCAGCCGACATATACCGTCACGGATGGCGAGACGGTGACCGCCTGGATCGTCTCCGATCTCGTGGAGACGTCGTTTCCCGGCATCGCAGCCCCCGCCGAAGACCGCGTGAACTATCGCTTCATCAATGGTTTCGTGGATGTGGGCGACCTTCCCTGCCGCAAGGCCTTCCAGGAAACCATGATCGGCCGCGATATCTTGCCCGCTGCCGGCTGGCCGGTGTCGCACCTCAACCTGCCAGGCTCCAACCGCCGCGTCGAATTCACCGGCTTCTGGCATGTTCCGACCCACGTACAGCGCTGGCTGAAGGGCACCTTCGGCAGCGAGACCGCAAGAAAGGCGCATTTCCGGCTGCACACCTGCGGCGGCGTGCGCATCTGGGTGGGCGGCGTCGAACAGGTCCGTTTCGAACCCTTTATCCGCAATGTCGAGAGCAGCAGCGACATCACGCTCGATCTGTCGGCAGGCGATAACGAGGTGCTGCTGCTCTGCGAAGATCTGGCGGAGCGCGACATCATCTGGTTTTTCGAACTTGAGGTCATCGATCCGGTGCCGCTCACCGTCGTGCTGCCGGTGCCGCTCGACCGGGAGGAGACGAAGCGTCTGGCCGCACTGGTGCGCGACGTTCACCCGGCGCGGGATGTATTTTCCGGCACGCCCCTCGAACTGGTCTTCGGCGCGGCACCGGCAAACGACCTGCCGGTGCATATTGCCGTCAAAAGTCATGGCCACGAGCGCGCCACGCTCGCGGAAGTGGACACCGTGCTGAAGGCCGGGCAATCCGCGCTGACGATCCCCGGAACGTCGGGCATTCCGGACGGGTATCACGGTGTCAGAATCACCATGGGTTCGGGAGCGGGAACGGTCACCCGCCTCATCGACGCCGCCTTCATGCATGATATCGCGCCGGAAGCATCCAATGCCGATATCAACGAGCGCAAAAAGGCGGCCCTCTCCTTCAGCGCCCGTTTCGGCGCCTGGCGCATCGGCCGCGCGCTGGCGATGGTC
The DNA here is from genome assembly GCF_001541315.1 of Agrobacterium tumefaciens str. B6. Lineage (GTDB taxonomy): Bacteria > Pseudomonadota > Alphaproteobacteria > Rhizobiales > Rhizobiaceae > Agrobacterium > Agrobacterium radiobacter. The sequence continues at coordinate 244,415 of NZ_LMVK01000049.1, forward strand.
GCCACCGGCAGCGATGACATCGAGACGATTGGCGGCATCGTTGATGCGACGCTGCACTCCATCGACAGGCGCGAAGACTGCTCCGATTTCGTGATGATCCCGCTGCTCTGGCTGGTGCGCGCCTATGGCGACCGGCTGCCGGCCGACATGCGGGCGCGGATCGATGCAACGATCCTCGGCTATCGTTACTGGGTGGACGAACCGGGCAATGACGTCATGTGGTTCTGGAGTGAGAACCATGTTCTTTGTTTCCACACCAGCCAGCTGCTGGCCGGCGACTATTTGCCGGATGCCCTTTTCACCGCGTCGGGCCGCTCCGGCCGGCAGCAGGCAGCGCTGGCCGCCGACCGTCTGGAGCGCTGGTTCGACAGCGTCGAGGCGCATGGCCTCGCCGAGTGGAACTCCGCCGCCTATTACCCCGTGGATTTCATCGGCCTTCTCGCCATCGAACATTGGGCGGGGCCGGAACTTGCCGCCCGTGCCCGCCATCAGCTCGATCTCATTTTCGAGATGATCGCGTTGCATACACTCGGCGGCGTCCCTTCCGGTTCGCAAGGGCGGGCTTATGACAAGGAACTGCGCGCCGGACCGCTGACGGAACTGGCGCCCTTCGCCGAGGTCGCCTTCGGCAAAGGCTGGCTCAATAATGGCGTCGCCTCGCTGCCGATGTTCTGCTGCGGCGACTACCTGCCGCCCGCGCATCTTGCCGCCCTCTCCCAGCTGGAAACCGGCCGTATGGTCGAGGCGCGGTATGCGCAGGGGCTGGAGCCCGGCAAGCTTGTGCTGTTCAAGAACGAGGCCGCCCAGCTTTCCACCGTTGTCGACCACAAGACCGGCCGCAAGGGCCACCAGCAGCATGTCATGGACATCAAGCTTGCCGGCCATCCGATGGCGCGGCTCTGGGTCAATCATCCCGGTGAGGACGATCCGTGGGGCAGCCAGCGCCCCTCCTATTGGGCGGGAAGCGGCATCCTGCCCCGCGTGGCGCAGCATCGCGATCTGGCGATGCTGATCTTCGACACGGACGATCACCGCAATGACTGGACCCATGCCTATCTCGGCCGCGACGGGCTGGACGAGGTGCTGACGGAAGGCAACTGGCTCATCACCCGTTCCGGCCGCGGCTTTGCCGCCCTTTACGCGACCAACGGGCTTCAGCCCATTACCGCAGGCGCCACCGCAAACCGCGAGATCAGATCGCCCGGCCGCCGCGCCGGCTGGGTGGGCGTCATCGGCTGCGGCGACAGGCAAGCCTTCGCCCGTTTCCGCGAGAAAATTCTCGCCACACAGGTCACCTTCAATGCCGAAAGCCGGCTGCTCTCGGTCACGCCGCCGGGCGGACCTGAGCTTACCCTGACCTGGGACGGCGTCTTCACCATCGGCAGTCAGGCCATGGCCTTCGACCACGACCAGCCCCAACCCCAAATTACCTTCGACAGTGCCGATCCCGCCTTGGGCGGCGCGACACGACCCTTCTACTCCTAAGCGGAATTGACAGATGAACCAGCCAAGCACGGAAAAAGAGACTCTCAGGACGACGATCGACAATGTCGCCGCCGCCTTCCGCCGCCTCAAAGGCATTCAGGAAGGTCTGGTCAGCGGCAGTTCCGACGGCAAGATCCAGTTCGATGAATGGGACTGGGAAGTGGGTGTGGGCCTGTACGGTTTCCTGCGCCGGGCGCTCGCCGCCAATGATCAGAAAGCGCTTGATGACCTCGTGACATGGTATGGCTGGCAGATCGAGCGTGGCCTGCCGCCGCGCCAGATCAACAGTTCCGCGCCGATGCTGCCGCTTGTCATCCTGACCGAACATGTCGACCGGCCGGATTTCCGCGCGCTGGTGGAAGACTGGGCTGACTGGCTGGTGCATGAATTGCCGAAAACCGAAGATGGCGGCTTCCAGCATGTCGTCAAGGAACGGCTGAATGAAGGCGAATTATGGGACGACACGCTGTTCATGGCATGTCTCTTCCTCGCCCGCGCCGGCGTCGTCTGCAAACGCCAGGACTGGGTGGACGAGGCGGTCTACCAGTTCATGATCCATACACGTTATCTGTCGGACCCCGTCACCGGGCTCTGGTATCACGGCTGGACCTTTAACGGCCGCCACAATTTCGCGGACGCCTTCTGGGCGCGCGGCAATTCCTGGATCACCGTCGCCATTCCCGAACTCTTCGACCTGGTGCCGACGCTTGCCGGAAAGGACAAACGTTTCCTCGCCAATGTACTGGCGAGCCAGGTGCGGTCGCTGCGGCAATATCAGCGTGAGGACGGCATGTTCCACACGCTGCTCGACGATCCCACATCGCCGGTCGAGACATCGGCGACGGCAGGCATCGCCTATGGCATTCTGCGCGGCATCGAGGCCGGCATCCTAGGCGAAGAGAACCGCCCCCATGCCGAGCGCGCGCTGAAGGCGGTGCTGGGCAATATCGATGACGAAGGTGTCGTTCACGGCGTCTCCGATGGCACGCCGATGGGCCACGATCTCGATTTCTACCGCCGCATTCCCAATCTGCCCACGCCCTATGGGCAGGCGCTGACGATGCTGCTTTTGATCGACGTTTTTCTGAAAAGGCCGCAGGCATCATGAGCATGAACCGCGAAATCATAGCCGCAGCCGATGGCCGCGACGCCACTGCCGCCATCCAGCAGGCAATAGACACCGTATCGGCCGCAGGTGGCGGGCGCGTGTCGCTCGCAGCCGGACGCCATGTCAGCGGCGGCCTTGTTCTTAAAAGCGGCGTGGAACTGCACCTTGCCGAAGATGCGGTGCTTGCACCCGTTTCCGATTACGAGGCCTATGCCGATACGACGGTTTCGGTCATCGCCGAGGATTCCAACCGCGGCATGATCATCGCGCGCGGCGCGCATGACATCGCCGTCACCGGTCCCGGCCGCATCGAGGCCGGCGGCGAAAACTTCATCATCGGCGACGACAAGGCCATGGGCACCTATATCCCGGCCAAAAAACGCCCGCGCGTCATGGTGCTGGAAGCCTGCCGCAACGTGCGCCTCGAAAACCTCCACGTCAGCGCCTCACCCATGTGGACGCTGCATATGGTCGATTGCGAGGACCTTCATTTCCGCAATCTCCGCATCGAAAACGATCGCCGCCTGCCGAATACCGACGGCATCGTGCTGGACGCCTGCCGGCGCGCCTTGATCGAGGATTGTTTCATCTCGACTGCCGATGACGGCATCTGCCTGAAGACCAGCGCCGGACCTGATGGCAAGGCGGTCGGAGCCTGCGCCGATATCACCGTTCGCCGTTGCACCGTTTCCAGCATGAGCTGCGCGCTGAAACTCGGCACGGAATCCTTCGGTGACTTCACCAATGTCGTGTTCGAGGATTGCAGTATCGTCCAGTCCAATCGCGGCGTCGGCCTTTTCTCCCGCGATGGCGGCGCGATGCGCAACATCCGTTTTTCACGTATTGAGACCGAGTGCCACGAAACGCCGGGCGGTTTCTGGGGATCGGGTGAAGCGGTCACCGTTACCGTTGTCGACCGCCGTCCCGAACGGCAGGCCGGCAGTGTGGACAATCTGGTCGTGGAAGACCTGAGCGGCTCGATGGAAGGCGCGATCAACCTCGTCGCCACCTCGAAGGCCGGCATTCACAATGTCCGGCTGGAGCGCATCACGCTTGCGCAGCAGCCCGGTAAGCTCGGCACCGGCCTGCAATATGACCTGCGCCCCACCAATGCTGATATCGCGCCAAGCGCCGATGCGGCTGGCCGCGCCAATGCCTGGACGCAGGATGCTGAGGGCCGGATCGTCGGCATGGAGGATTATCCGGGCGGCATGCCCGCGATCTACCTTGAGGGCGTTCACGGATTTTCGGCGCATGATGTCGCCATCAAGAGAGCGACGCCCTTGCCCGAGGGCTGGAACAGGCAGGAGATCGTCGCGACGACGGGCTCTGATGAAGGGAGCAGGTGATGGGAAGTCTGAAACTCGAAAACCTCAACAAGGCGTTCGGCGCCGTTCATGTGCTGCATGATATCGATCTTCAGATCGAAAACGGCGAATTCGTCGTTTTCGTCGGCCCTTCAGGCTGCGGAAAATCGACGCTGCTGCGCATCATCGCCGGTCTCGAAGACGTCACGTCGGGCACAATCGCCATCGGAAATCGCGATGTCAGCGCGCTTTCTCCCGCCGAGCGCAAGATCGCCATGGTCTTCCAGTCCTATGCGCTTTATCCGCATATGAGCGTGCGCAAGAACCTTGCATTCGGGCTGGAGAACCTGCGCTTCAAGCGGGCGGAAATCGAAAGCCGCATCAACGAGGCGGCGCGCATGCTGGCCATCGAACCCTATCTCGACCGCAAGCCGAAACAGCTTTCCGGCGGCCAGCGTCAGCGCGTCGCCATCGGCCGCGCCATCGTGCGCGAGCCCGATATCTTCCTGTTCGACGAGCCGCTTTCCAACCTCGATGCGGCGCTGCGCGTCCAGACCCGCGCCGAAATCACGAGGCTGCATCGCGATATCAAGACGACGATGATCTATGTCACCCATGATCAGGTGGAAGCCATGACCATGGCCGACAAGATCGTGGTGCTGCGCGCCGGGCGCATCGAGCAGGTGGGCAGCCCGCTCGAGCTTTTCGACAATCCGCGCAATCTCTTCGTCGCCGGTTTCCTCGGCTCGCCGCGCATGAACATGCTCAAGGGCATCATCACCAAGGGCGGTGACGGCGGCATCGCCATCGACGCCGGCTACGGCGTGTCCCTGCCCTGCCTCGTTGATCCGGCAACCGTCAGCCCCGGACAGGCTGTTCTGGCGGGCATACGCCCCTCGCATTTCACCATCGCGGATGCCGGCCTACCCTTTGAGGTGCAGTACCACGAAAGCCTCGGCACCGAGACCTATCTCTACGGCAATATCAAGGGTGAGAAGGAGCAGATCATCGTGCATCAGGCGGGCCATTTCGCGCCCGCTTCCGGCTCGGTGCTGAAGATCATGCCGGCGCGTGAGAAGGTGCATGTCTTCGATCCCGCCACCGAGCTGGCGCTGCCGCGCCTTGCGAGCGAAGGGAGAGGGTAGCATGGCCAATCCGAAGCTCGCGAGACTGTCCGACCGTGCGCTCGACGCCGTGATGGCGATTGCCGAAGTGCCGCTCAACTTCATCGAGCGGCTGATCGGCAAGAGGCGCATGCCCTATATTTTCCTGATGCCGAACCTCGTTCTCTTCGGCATTTTCACCTTCCTGCCGATTGCCATTGCCGTCGGTTACGCCTTTACCGGCGGCACCGAACTTTTGATCACCGACCGCCCGTTCGTCGGTTTCGAGAATTTCGGCAAGCTGCTGGATTGCCAGAGCTATATGGACCCCGGAAGCTGCCGGGAATCCCTGTTCTGGACGGCGATCTGGAACACTTTGTGGTTCGTCGGCTTCAACGTCATCGCCACGCTGCTGGTCGCGCTCATCACCGCGCTCATCCTCAACCGGGCGATCGCCGCGCGCGGTTTCTTCCGCGCCATGTTTTTTTACCCGGTCCTGCTGTCGCCCGTCGTCATCGGCCTCATCTGGAAATGGTTCCTCGACCGCAACGGCCTGCTCAACGCCTTTTTCCAGATGCTGGGCGTGCCGCCGGAAATCTTCCTGCTGGATGTCGGCTGGTCGCGTTTCTTCGTCGTAGTGGTCTCGGTCTGGTTCCACATGGGCTTTTATACGCTGATCCTGCTGGCGGGCCTTCAGGCCATCCCGAAGGACCTCTATGAAGCAGCAGCCATCGATGCCGCCTCGCCCCGGCGCACGCTCTTCCGCATCACCCTGCCATTGCTTGGTCCCAACCTGCTCGTCGTGCTCATCCTGTTGATGATCCGCTCGGTGCAAATCTTTGATGAAGCATGGGTTCTCACCAACGGCGGCGGGCCGGGCACGGCCAATACATTCGTGGTGCAATATATCTACCAGATGGCCTTCGGCAGCGATCTGAGGCTGTTCGGTCTTGCATCCGCCGCATCGGTTCTCATGGGCCTTGTGCTTCTTGCGCTGACGCTCGTGCAATTGCGCCTTGGCAAAAAGATGGAGTCCTGACCATGTCCAACGCCGTCTCTTTCCTCACGCGCACCCGCCGCCCCGGCCGGATCGGCCTCACCGATATCCTCTCCTGGGTCTGGCTCATCGGCGGCACGCTTGCCGTCCTCATCCCGGTCGTCTGGGCCGCCATGTCTTCGCTGAAACCGGAAGCCGAGATCACGCGGTTTCCGCCGAGCCTCCTGCCGCGCGCCGCCGTGCAGGTGGAAGTGCAGGGTTACGACAAGCCGCTCAGCCTGTGGAAAGCCAGCATCGATGGCATGGAGCGGGAAATGGCCATGATCCGCCGCGTCGGCCTCAAGGCCCAGATGGTCGACCCGGCCAATCCCGGACCGCCCGTCAGCGTCGACACGCGCGAAATAACGCCTGTCCAGAAACTGACCATTGCGACGGAGAACTTCACCGATCCGCTGACCCGGTTCAGCTTCCTGACTTTCCTCAAGAACTCGGTATTCGTCACCTTTGTCGCAACCATCCTGACGCTGATCGTCAACGCCATGGCCGCCTTCGCGCTCTCGAAATACCGTTTCCGTGGCGAGAAGGCGATCTTCGTGCTGATCATCTCCACCCTGATGATCCCGCTCACCGTCGTCATGGTGCCGGCCTATCTCGTCATCGTTGGCGTCGGTCTCGTCGACAATCTCTGGGGCGTCATCATCCCCACCGTAGCAACGCCGACGGGCGTGTTCCTGCTCCGGCAATATATGCTGACCATCCCCGACGAGCTGATCGAGGCGGCGCGCGTCGATGCGGCCAGCGAATTCCGCATCTTCTGGCGCATCATCCTGCCGCTGACGGCGCCGGCTCTTGCGGTTCTCGCCATCTTTTCGGTGCTGTGGCGCTGGAATGACTTCCTCTGGCCGCTGATCGTCCTCAGCAGCCGCGAAAACTTCACGCTGCAGGTGGGCCTCAACGCCTTCCAGGGCGAGTTCTCGGTGCAATGGCACTATATTCTCGCCATGACCTTCCTCAGCCTGGCGCCTGTCACCGTCGTGTTCCTGTTCCTGCAGCGCTATATCACGACAGGTATTGCCGGCACGGGAATGAAATAAACACTGATCACTTGGGGGGCGGCGCGATGCTGCCCCTCAACACCAGCCGACAACCGAGCTCGAGCCGGTGCGCCGGACGTGTCGGATCGGCCGCCATAAGCCGCTGCTCCAGCAGCGCAAGCGCCGCACCGCCCAGCCGGTCGGCGGGCAACTGGATGGTGCTGAGCGGCGGCGCACTGAAAGCCGCCGGCATTATATCGTCAAACCCCAGCACCGAGATATCGTCCGGCACCCGGATTCCGGCCTCCGTCAGCGCCTTCAGGCAGCCAAGCGCCAGATTGTCGGCGGCGCAGAAAATCGCCGTGGCGTTTCTGAGCGGCTTGTCTTCGGCCAACAGGCGGCGGATGGCGGCCTCGCCCCATTCAGGCTCGTAACTTTCCACCTCGATGACCATATCGGCGGGAACAGTGAGGCCCGCCGCGAGATACGCGTCGCTATAACCGTCATAACGGCGGCGGATCGTCGTGCGGCCCTTCCAGGTGATGTGCAGAATATTGCGATGCCCGAGCGACAGCAGATGCTCGATACCGAGGCGCGCGCCAAAACGGTTCTCGGCCGTTACCGTATCGACGATCATGGCCGGATCCTCGCCATTGATCAGCACCACCGGCCGCGCAAGCGCCGATAGCGCCTCGACCAGCTGCGGCCTGTCATCATTCAGGATAACGATACCATCGACATTGTCGGCGTCCGCCGCTGCCGCCACCAAAGCGGGATCGAGCCGGCTCGTCGCGCTCACATAGGGAACGATACGAATGCCGCGCCGCTCGCATTCGCGCCGGAAGCCGTTCAGCATCGTCCAGCTGACCATGTTGAGATCGCTCTGCGGTGCAGCATCATTGGTCATGGCCAGAAGCACCACGCGCAGGGTGGCGATCGTCGCCTTCTGCCGGCGGTTTTCGAGATAACCGAGCGCCCGGGCCGCCTCCAGCACCCGCTCGCGGACCTGCGTGGTCAAGGGTGCGGTGCCGTTGATGGCGTGCGACGCCGTGCTCAGCGAAACATTCGCTTCCCGCGCCACGTCCTTAAGCGTCGTTTTCCTATCCGCTTTCATATAGGGAAAATTCAACCACTCTTCTTCAGACGGTGCGGGCAGAAAGCCTGCCTCGCGCAGTCGATCTGAAGAATACCCGTGCCTGTTTACTGCTCTCTCGTCAGCGGAAGACTACAGCATCATCCGTAAATGCGGAATTGATTTCTCTGGGTTTTTACCGATCGTTTATCCCCCGGGAACGCCGCCCGCAGCAAACCGCAGGCGGCAAGGCGGTCAAAGCGCCCGGGAGATATGGTCGATGCTATCCTTCAAGGCAGCGACCGGATTCTTTAGCTCGTGCACTTCCGCCGCAAAGGGCTCGAAACTGTAAGGCCCCCTGTAACCGGCCGCCTCAAGCGCCCTGATCTGGGCAATATTTTCCAGCCGGTCGCCGCCATCCACCAGTACACGGTGGGCGTCCAGCATATCGGCGACTGAGACGGCGGGGTCGGTAACGCCGGAAATATGCACGAGGCCGGTACGTTCGGGGAAGAACTCTGTCTCGCCCGCAAGATGGTGGTGGAACGTATCGTGCACCAGCCTGTAGACATCACCGCCGCCTGCCGCGTCGATGGCCCTGATGGCCTCGGCCTTGGTGCGCAGCGACGAGACAGGGAAACCGAGCGGCTCGACAAGGCCGGTCAGTCCACGTTCCTCAAGGATCGGCTTCATGGCCTTCAGCGCGGCCACGAGATCATCGAACGAGACTTCCTTGCCCTCGTTGAGCGGGCACATGACCAGCGCCTTCGCACCGCTCGCCGCGGCATAATCCGCCATGGCAACAGCCCGTACAGGCAAATCGCCCGACCAGACGTTGAAGGGATAAAGCGCGTTGATCGAGATGATCGTCACGCCGGCCTTTTCGGCCGCCGCCTTCACGGCAGCCGGCTCCACTGTGCCGACGATGTCGGGCAGGTCGTTGCGGATTTCAACTTCGGTGAGGCCGAGTTCGCGGGCTGTCGCGAAGAATTCCTCAAGGGAGAGCTTCGGGGCGGTGATGTGGTTGATGGCGAAACGCATGAAAGACCTCACTGATAAAGGGCGGGACGCGTGGGAAGCTTAATTGCGACGGCTGCTCCGTCGGTCTCCTGCGCGGCGACGCAGGCGTCGGCGGTGATGGCCGCCACATAGCCGTCCCAGGAGCTGGGACCCGATGCCGTTCCCTTCGCCGCCGCATGGATGAAGTCCTGCAATTCCACATCGTAGCTGGCGATGAAGCGATCCTTCCAGTCGGTGAGGATATCGTTCTGCAGCTTGGCGCCGAGGCGCGTCTGCACCGACATCGGCTCCGGCAGGCTGGCAATGCCGTCCTCGCCCACCACCTGGCACTGGATATCGTAACCGTAATGGCAGTTTACGAAGATTTCGACGTCGATGATCGTGCCCTTCGCCGTCTCCAGAATGACGATCTGCGGGTCCTTCAGTCGCGCATGGCTTCTGGCCGCCGAGCGGGGAAAGAGAACCCGGGCCGAAACATAGTCATCATCAAGCAGCCAGCGCAGCACGTCGATCTCGTGGATCATCGTGTCGTGGATCGCCATCGGGGTCACATATTGCTCCGGAACCGCCGGGTTGCGATGGGCGGCATGCACCATGATCGGCGCGCCGATCCTGTTGTCGACGGCCTGTTTCAACGCCACGTAACCGGCGTCATACCGGCGCATGAAGCCCACCTGAACCAGCCGTCCGCCACGGGCCACCTCGGCATCGACGATGCGTCTTGCACCTTCCGCCGTTGTCGCCAGCGGCTTTTCGCAAAAGCAGGGCTTGCCGGCGGCGATTGCCGCCAGCACATATTGCTCATGCGTCGCGCCCCAGGAGGTGACGAGCACGGCATCCACATCGGGTGAGGCGATCAGCTCCTCGCCCGTGGCGAAGATTTCCGCGTCCGGGGCGATGTCATCACGCACCGCTTCCGCCGATCCATGATTGACATCGCTCAGCGCGACGACCTTTGCGCCGCCGAGGACCTTGCTGATGCGGCGGGCATGGTCGCGGCCGATGGCGCCGGTGCCGATGACACCAATTCTCACAGTCATTTTCAAAACCTCACTTCCGGTATTTTTCGATGTAATTGTTGATCTCGGCACACATGAACTTGCTCGATTCATCGGCCCTGTCCTCCCAGGCGAAGACACAGGAGGTCATGATGCCGTCGAAACCGATTTCGGAAAGCGTGCCGAAGAAGTCGTCCCACGGCACTTCGCCCTGGCCGATATTCAAGTGCTGATGCACCCGCGCCTGCGTGCCCGGCGGATTGAGGATATAACGCAGCCCAGAGCTCGCCTTGTGGTTAAAGGTATCGCCCACATGCACATGCGCCAGCACATCCTTGGCTTCCCGCAGCATCGCCTTGGTGTCGTCGCCGAAATAGAAGGTATGCGGCGCGCAATAGAGGAACTTCACATTCTTCGAATTGACGGTGCGGATGATGT
>NZ_LMVK01000050.1 GCF_001541315.1 Agrobacterium tumefaciens str. B6
AATGTCGATCCGCAGGCCTGGCTCACCCAGACACTCGAGCGCATAGCCAATGGTTGGCCCAGCAGCGATCTCGATGCACTCATGCCGTGGAATTACACGCGCTGAACGGTCTCAGCTTGCCGCTTACGGGCATTCGCGGATGCTCTGGAGAGAATTGCAGGTTTGTTGATTGGCCGGATGTCATGTTGAGCATCTAAGTCGACGACACCGTGTCCACAACGAATATGTTTAGACGTTAAACCGTATTTAAGGGTTGCATGAAGCCGATGGTGTGGCTAACGCGTGGAGACGCGCTGGAGGCTATCACAATGAAAGAATACCGATATCTAAATCTATCGGCGGCAACGCTTTTTATCGTCGTGCTTTTCGTTGGCTTACCAGCTTTGATTTATGGCTCCAATGATCGCGAGTTCAGTTATCCATTCGCAAACATCCTTGTGACGTTCGCACTGCCTGCAATTATATTGCTGGCTGTGGTAGCGTTACCGTTCTTTGTGCTTCCGCGCAGGTTCGCGAAAATTTGGTCGAGTATCCTCGCTGTCTGTGCCACCTATGCATGGGCGCACGGAACTTTTCAGACTGTCAATTTCGGGGATTTGGATGCTTCCGGATGGACCGCCGACATCCTCCCATCCCACGCGATGACGGATGCCGCGATATCAATCATTCTTGCGGCGCTCGTCTATTTCGTGGCGTGGAAGCGCCCCAAGGTCATGACGATCATATTCTCCGTCTTCATCCTGCAAATGGGATGGCAAGCTTTCTCGATATCCCACTCATATGTCAACATCCACGGTAAAGACCTGCAAAGTCTCGGCGCTCTCAATCGCGAGAAAAATGTGCTCGTCGTTCTTCTCGACACACTCCAGTCGGATGTCTTTGAAGCGGTGCTTCAAAACAACAAGGATTTACGGGACAAATTTGACGGGTTCACTTTCTACCAGAATACGGTTGGCGCAGCGCCCACAACCTATCTCTCCATGCCTTCAATCCACTCAGGCCTGACGTTTGATCAGGGGACGAAGCTTGCCGATTTCTTCCAGCACTCCGTCGGAGAAGAGTCATTTCTGTCCATGCTTGTGGATCGCGGATACGAGAGCCTTCTCATCAATCCGATCACAAGCGTCTGCCCCCGAGATGTGAGGTGCGAGACCGCCAAAGCCATGCTTGGTGGGGATCCTACCGCTCTTCGGATGGAGGCTGCTCGCGTCTTCGATCTTTCAGTTTTCCGCATCGCGCCGCTCGCTTTGAAGCGAGCGATATACAATGATGGCGCTTGGTTGGCGCAGACGCATCTGTTCAGCGAGGTGTTCGTTCATCGTGCCGTTGAAGGAAACGAGTTGCTGCGTGAAATGGCTTCAAGCGTTTCAGTCTCATCGGCCAAGCCAACCGTTAAGTTCATCCATCTCTTCAACACTCATTCGCCCTACGTTATTGACGAAGCATGCGTTTATCTGGGCAGCGAGCAGCCGGTCACCCGCGAAGCTATAGAAAGTCAGGCGCACTGTGCGTTGCGGAATTTCGGCCGTCTTCTTGACCAGATGAAAGCGATAGGTGTTTATGACAATACGGTTATTACGCTAATGGCGGACCACGGCAGTAACTACAGCATACCGAGTTCCCGGGTGACAGACACGCCATTCGCTTTGCTGGTTGGTGCGGCCAATCCCACGCTTGCGATCAAGCCCTTCAATGCAAAGGGTGCGATCAAGACCGATACTAGGGACGCGCATATCGGCGATTTGGCTCGGTCAATTTGCGATATTACCGGCGATTGCGAAGTCGGTCATGGTGTGGCTCTTCAGGGTGAGATAGAACCGCGAACGCGCGCTTATAATGATTACAAATGGAAGCACGACTTCTGGTCCCTGGAGGCAATACCTGGACTGAAGAGATACGCGGTTTCTGGCAGTATGTTTTTGAAGGCTTCGTGGTCAGATGCACGCGCCCTTCGGCGTGGAGACGATATTGGCAACATCGGAAGCATCGACTGTCCTTGTTTCGCGACTGGATGGGGAGAACCCGAATCTTGGGGTGTCTGGTCAGTTTCCCAAAGTTCCTATGTCGCGGTCCGTATTGCAGATACGGTGAGACCACCAGCACTCACCGTGTCGATGACCGGGTTTGTTTCGCCGGGAGTGCTGCCAGAGCAGATCGTTTCGATTTATAAGAACGGTAAGTATCTCACTGAGGTGCGCTTCACACCTGAGGATAATGTTCGCGATCTGTCGCTTCCCATTGAAGCAGGTGAGTCAATTGTCGGTTTGGAGTTTCGGCCATCAAGCCCCAAGTCTCCCTCCGAGTTGGGGTTGTCGATCGATGTCCGGAAACTTGGTGTTGGTATCCGCTCCATTTCTCTGACGGACTAGGCCTCCCAATTCACGTGCGGCTGTAGACGATCTCTGGACAATGAACCTTCGTTGCGACTGTGTGACAGTTTGGTGACAGACACCCGTAGCCCTGCACGTTAAACTCCTGCATGATCAATACCGAGAGGGTTATTCCGTGAAAATCGTAACGTTTCCATGCGTCATGTGTCTTTTCTTGATGTCGTTCACCAGCAACGCCCACGCCTATTTGGACCCAGGCACCGGTAGCATTGTGTTGCAGGCAATACTCGGCGGCGCAGCTGTCGCGCTCGCTACAGGATCGATGTATCTTCAACGGGTGAAATCGTTTTTTACCGGAAAAAAGCCCGACCAGACAGAAGACCATGGATAATCAAATGCTCGATGTTTTCATTGGTGAGGACTCGCAAGTGCCTGGATCGTTTCGGGATCCGGCAGGACATGTTTTCGAGCTCAACGGGCGCTTATACCGCACAGTAACTGAATTCGGCGCCAGCGGTTACGAGGCCGCGCGCGATGCGCAGATATTTCAAGACTTGTCAGAAAAGGGATGGCTGGTCCCTATTGTCGAGGAGTGTCCAGGTCGGGGGACCGATAGATATACGTTGGAGATTGAGCGTCTGCAGTGGATTACATATCCCTATGAATTGTCGTTCGAGTTGCTGAAGGCAGCGGCGGTATTTCATATCGATTTGCATCTCTATCTTCTACAACGAGACTTCACATTGACAGACGCGACAGCATACAATGTGCAATTTCGTGGTGTTACTCCCGTCTTTATTGACCATCTCTCTATCCGCCCGTACCGGGATGGAGAATTTTGGAGTGCGCATCGCCAGTTCTGCGAGCAATTCCTCAACCCCTTGCTTCTCCGTGCTTATATGGGCCGTCCCCATAACGCGTGGTACCGGGGCTCGATGGAGGGTGTGTCAGTGGCGGATATGGCAGCGATACTTCCGACGCGCAGGAAGTTTTCTTGGAACACGCTAACTAACGTTGTACTGCAAAATCGCTTTCAGTCGGGGACATCTGGTGATGCGACGAAGATTTCCATCGCCGGGAAAAAGTTGCCAAAGCAGGCCTTTGTCGGAATGCTTCGGCAACTACGAAAGTGGATTTTATCGCTTGTTCCCGGGGATAAGCGGAAGACCGTATGGGCGGATTACTCCCTCACCAATACCTATAACGACGCTGAACGCGAAGCGAAGCATCAATTTGTCTCGACATATGTCGCGGATTGGCAGCCACTTTCGGTTATCGATCTAGGCTGCAACACCGGAGAATATTCTGAACGCGCGTTAGCAGCGGGCGCCCGAAGCGTGGTTGGGTTTGATTTCGATGTTCAAGCAATTGACCGGGCCTATCATACGGCGCTGAAGAAAAAACTGAGTTTCACGCCACTATTTCTCGACGCCCGCAACCCGTCACCCAATCAGGGCTGGATGAATCAAGAACGGAGCAGCTTTAATCAGCGCTTCCGTGCAGATGGAGTTTTGGCTCTGGCATTTGAACACCATCTTGCGATCGCGCATAACGTCCCATTGGCATCCTTTATCGAATGGCTGCTATCCATTGCGCCCACAGGTGTAGTAGAATTTGTTCCAAAATCAGATCCAACAGTTCAGAAGATGCTGGCGCTGAGAGAGGACATCTTTCCAGACTATGACGTGGATAACTTTGATAACTTGCTCAGACAGCAGGCGCGGGTAATCCGAAAACAAGTGGTGTCCCATTCGGGGCGGACTCTGTTTCAGTTTTACCGATCTTGAGATGGCATAATCATATCAGCGTTTTCTCGGTTGGTATCAGTGACGAGAAGAGCGTTTCATTCAAGAACTCGTCTCGCAGCCGCCCAATGAAGCTCTCGATGACGGCGTGCGGGATCGGTTTGCTTGGCGCGATATATGCCAAGCAACTTTGGTCCGATCCGTCCATTGCAAGATCGCGTTGCCGGTGAACTCGCTGCCATAACACCTTCGGAAGTTTGCGTTGCAAGAGGCTTTGACCAGTTGCGTAACCCAATCAGGCGAAGCAGGTGGTCAAAGCCTCTTGCAACGCAAACTTCCGAAGGTGTTATGGGCCTGAGTATGTCAGTGGCAAACTGATGGAATGGGCAGAAACGCAAGGAATTGCCTTGAGCCACATCCAGCCCGGAAAGCCGCAACAGAACGCCTATGTCGAGCGCTACAACCGCACCGTCCGACATGAATGGCTCGACCAGTACATCATTGAAAGCATCGAGGAGGCGCAGGAATTCGCCACGCAATGGCTCTGGACGTATAACAACGAACGGCCCAATATGGGCATCGGCGGCATAACGCCCGCACAGAAACTGAAAATGGCCGCGTGAATTCTACTGACGAGCCCTGTTAAAAACGGGGGGATTACCGATCAACCAGCCTGCGAATGGCGGGCAGAAGCTCTACATCCTCGACCTTGTGGTATGGCCCACGCGGCTTTGTTTTGCCTTTCAGCCGCTCGATGAGGTTGGAACGGGAGACGCCCAGCGTGTCTGCGACGGCCTTCATCGGGAACCGTCCTTCGGCAACAAGATCGGCCGCGATATCCGTTTTTTTGAGTCCGCTTTGGAAAGGACTTCGCGGAGGATTTCGACCTCCATCGTCTTGCGACCAAGCATGCGCTCCAACTCCCGGACGCGATCCTCCAGTTTCTTCACTTCCGAATTCCCGACAACCGGCTCGTCAGAATCCACGGCTGCAGCACCTCCCTCGCTCAAGAGCCTGCGCCACCGATAAAGCAAATTGGGCGCGACACCATGACGGCGAGCGGTCGAAGATACCGTCTCGCCGGGTTCGAAACTCTGCTCAATGATTGTCAGCTTTTGCTCGGTTGTCCACCGCCTGCGGCGAACATCACCCATCAGCAATTCAACGTGTCGATACTCGTTAGACATAAGCCTGTCCTCAAGCCTGTGCTTGAGCCTTTCTGCTTATGCCGACTGTCCGGTCGAAATGGGGGGCAGTTCACATTGGCGGCAAGCGGGATCAGCATCGGCGCGCGCTTGCCTATCGCTCGTTTCCGGTCACCGCGCTTGCGTACAGTCAGCTTCTCTTCCTGATAAAGTCGGAAGAGCCCGCTTATAGTTCACAAGGTGACCTTCGCGCCTGAGCAGCACATGGAGGCGTCGATATCCAAATCGGCGGGGTTCATGCGCAAGCGCCTTCATCCGCATTGTAGAGCATCGCGTCTGCCAGGATCCGCTTCAGCTTCGAGTTCTCGTCTTCAAGCGTCCTCAGCCGCTTGGCTTCGGATACCTCCATGCCAACCGAATTTGGTCTTCCGTTTATAGATGCTGGCATCGCTGGCGCCGCGCTTGCGGCAAAGCTCCAAGACCGGCGTGCCAGCCTCGTGCTCCTTCTATGAAGCGGTTGCGCTTCATTCTCTGCTTCTCTCAATGGGCCAGAGCTTATTTCAAGATGGATTACTTCAACGGGGCAACCTAGGGCTTTCGTCACTAACTACTTCCACATCGCCCGCATCCGCGCACCAACATCAATCCGGATCTGCTGCGCGCTGCGTTCCGAAGCGGCGGCTGAAACCAGTGGCCAGGTCATCGTCTCAAAAAACTGCAGCAATGTCGCCGGGATGAAGCGGGTTCTGGCGGCGTAAACATGCCGGTCACCCTGTTGACTCTGCCCGCCGGTGAAGAAACGTTGCGGCGTGATCAGAGACAGGCTGTCCTTGGCGCGCGTCATGGCGACGTAGAGCAGCCGACGTTCCTCTTCCAGTTCTTGGGTGGTGCCGACGCCGAGGTCGGAGGGGATGCAGCCGTCGACCACATTGAGGATGAAGACGGAGCGCCACTCCTGCCCTTTCGCGGAATGGATGGTCGAGAGGCTCAGATAATCCTCGTCGAGCAACGGCACGCCTGCCTGATCGCTGGTGGCGCCGGGCGGGTCGAGTGTCAGCTCAGTCAGGAAGCGTTCGCGTGAAGGGTAGCCTCCAGCGATCTGCTCAAGTTGCAGCAGATCGGCCTTGCGGGTGTCCGCATCCTCATGCAGGCGTTCGAGATGCGGCTCGTACCACTGCCGAGCCTGCCCGATCTGGCCCGGCCAGTCATTCGGCGCCTGCCGCAGGCCCACAAGCATTTGTGTGAAGGCTGTCCAGTCATCGCCGGTCTTCGGCGGCGGCGGAATTTCGGCGAGGGCAAGCAGCGGCTCTGGGTCTGTCGCAATCGCATCGAGAATATTGCCAGCCTTCTTCGGTCCGATGCCTGGCAGCATCTGCAGCAGCCGGAAACCGGCGACGCGGTCGCGCGGGTTCTGTGCGAAACGCAGCACGGCCAGCATGTCCTTCACATGGGCGCTGTCCAGGAATTTCAGGCCGCCAAATTTGACGAAGGGGATGTTGCGGCGGGTCAGTTCCACCTCGAGCGGCCCGCTATGGCTGGAGGTGCGGAAAAGCACGGCCTGCTGTTTCAGCGTCATGCCGGTTTCGCGGTTTGCAAGAATCTGGTCGATGATGAAATTCGCCTGTTCGGTTTCGTCCTTCACCGTCACGAGCTTCGGGCGCTCCAGCGATTCCCGCTCGGTCCAGAGGTTTTTGGTGAACCGCTCGCGCGCCAGATCGATCACGCCGTTGGCGGCCGCAAGGATCGGCTGTGTCGAGCGATAGTTGCGATCGAGCGTGATGATGTCGGCCGCCGGGCTGAAGGACGCCGGGAAATCGAGGATGTTTCGCACTGTCGCCGCCCGGAACGAATAGATCGACTGCGCGTCGTCGCCCACCACGGTTAAACCGCGACCGCCGGGTTTGAGCGCCATCAGCACGGAGGCCTGCAACCTGTTGGTATCCTGATATTCGTCGACCATGACATGGTCGAAGCGGTTGCCGATATCATCAGCCAGAATGGGGTCGCTGACCATCTGGGCCCAGTAGAGCAGGAGATCGTCGTAATCGAGCACGTTCTGAACCTGTTTTGCCTCCACATAGGCTGCAAACAGTTGCTTGAGTTCACTCTCCCAGTTGGCGACCCAGGGATAATGCTGGCGCAATATGTCCTTGAGCGGCGTCTGGGAATTCACCGCACGCGAATAGATGGCAAGACACGTGCCTTTTGTCGGAAAGCGGCTTTCGGTCTTGGAAAAACCCAGCTCGTGCCGGGCGAGGTTCATCAGGTCGGCGCTGTCTTCACGGTCGTGGATGGTGAAATCGATGTTGAGCCCGATCTGTTCGGCATAAATGCGCAACAGGCGCGCGCCGATGCCGTGAAATGTGCCTGACCACGCGAGCGCGTCGGTGAGAGCCCCCGAATTGCCGCCGAGGACGTGTTTGCAGATACGCTCCACGCGGCGCGACATTTCCGTGGCGGCACGCCGCGAAAACGTCATCAGCAGAATACGGCGGGGATCGGCGCCATTCACGATCAGATGTGCGACACGGTGGGCCAGCGTATTGGTCTTGCCCGAACCGGCCCCGGCGATGATCAGCAGAGGCCCGGCCGTGTGGCCGTCTGTCAGCCCAACGCCATGCTCCACTGCCTTGCGCTGCTGTTCGTTGAGCTTTTCCAGATAGGCAACCGCCATGCGAACAATCCTTGATACCTGCCTGTCCCCATGGTGAGGACATCTTCAGAGATGGCAGTCGTCGGAATCGCCGGCCATTGTCTGCCCTGTTGTCGCAATGATTAGCAAAGACTCAAACACCAATCCAGAACAAATGCCGAACGCGTTTTTCCCGTCGTTTAAACACGGTCGGTGGTGAGATTTATCGTTCCGAAAGGTCGCTTGCAGTTCGTCGGTGGCTGCTGGTTGCCGGGCGTGCCCCATCCCGCAATCGCAAATCAGATTACGCATGAGGAAATAACGGTATTATTATGAAATATATGAATATTCTCAATTCGTTTCAGTGCATTTTCTCATTCTGCAGCGAAACCTTTGAACCAACCCGGTGATCCGCGAGTTCAATAATCGCGCCTCGGGAGGAGGCGCGTTTTGGGAGGACCAGACCATGAAGCATCTGAAACTTTGCCTGATCGCTGTCGCCGCAATCGCTGCCTCGACTTTTGCCCAGGCCGAACAGAAGGCGATGAAATCCGATGTCACCATCGCCTCTGATATCAACTATCTGCTCTACACGCCCAAGGACTACGCCAGTTCGGATAAGACCTATCCTCTTGTCGTCTGGCTGCATGGCGGCGATCAGGGCGGCGGCGACATCGAAAAGCTGCGCCGCAGCGGCCTGCCGAAACTGATTGAAGAAGGCCGCGATTTTCCTTTTCTGGTGTTCTCGCCGCAAAATCCGAGTGAGGAATTGCTCTATCCGATCGAGCGCGTGGCGAGTGTTCTTCAGGCGGTGGTGGCCGATCATCGGGTGGATCGCGAGCGCATCTATCTGATTGGTTATAGCCGGGGAGGGTTCGGTGCATGGTCGATGGCCGCGCAGTTTCCTGAAACTTTTGCCGCGGTTGTTCCGATCGCCGGCGGCGGTATCCGGCATTACCTCAATCGAACGAATGAAAGGGTAGCTTTCTGGGCCTTTCATGGCGCAAATGACGCTGTGATTCCGCTGTCCGACACGGTGGTCCTCGTGCAACGCCTTCAGGAACTGAAACGAAATGTACGGCTCACCGTGTTCGAAGATACGGACCATGAAGCGGTCGAAGGGAAAGTGCTGAAGGACGAGGCGATGTGGACATGGCTGCTTGAACAGAAGCTCACCGGTGAGAAAGCACCTGCGGGTCCGTGAATCCGGTCTGATTGCTATTTTACGGCTGTTATAGCCGCTTCCACCAGTACTGCCGCCGCGGGGCGTGCTTTTTGTCACAACCCCGTGGCCTCCCTCAGCAAGTGCATCTTTATCGCTTGACTCAGTGCCCACAAATCGTGCTAATGCGCATTAGCAGCTAATACGTATTAGCAGCGATCGGATGTCGGGGAGGGCATCGCGTGACCAATCATAAACGCCTCACGCAAAACGACATCGCCAAGCTCGCTGGGGTCAGTCAGGCAACGGTATCGCTTGTTCTGAATGGCGCACCGGCCGCGATTGCGCGCATCCCGGCTGAAACCCGCGAACGGGTACAGGCGGTCATTCGCCAGACAGGTTATGTCGCCGACCCGATCGCGCGGCGAATGGCCAAGGGGCTGAACCGCATCCTCGGTGTTTTCACCTACGAGCCGGCTTTCCCGAGCGCGCAGGCCGACTTCTTCACGCCGTTCCTGCTGGGTATCGAGGAAGAGGCGCAGCAGCAGGCCTATGATCTTCTGCTGCTGACCAGCGCCGGCGTCGGCAATAACCGCAAGATGTTTTCGGAAGGCAACAGGCTCAGGATCGCCGATGGCTGTCTGGTTCTCGGTCGCGAATTCGACCGTAAGGAACTCGCCCGGCTGGTCTCGGAAGACTATCCTTTCGTGGCCATTGGCCGACGTGAAGACGCTGGCGGGCCGGTTCCTTATGTGGGCGGCGACTATGCCGCGGGAACACGGCAGCTCGTCGAGGACGCCAGAGCGCTGGGGCACTCGAAGCTCGCTTATATCGGCCCCGATGGCCCGGCGGAATCGATCGCTGACCGCTGGCGTGGTTTCAGTGCGGCGCTCGGTGATGCAGCCACGCTTGCCCTTCATATCAAGGCCGTCAACCGGCCGGCCGACAAGATCCTTGATGCCATCCTTGAAAGCGGGGCGACGGCAGCCTTCTTCATAGAGCTGGCCGATGCCGTGCGTGTCGAAGCGCTGGCGCGGGCGCGCGGGCTTGCCGTGCCCGAGGCTTTTTCGATGATCGTGCTTGGCAGCCATATCAGAGCCGCCCGCAGCCCGGTGCGCTTCACCTCCTATGAAATTCCCCGCGAGGAAATGGGCCGGCAGGCGACTGCCATGCTGGTCAACCGCATCGAGACCGGCAGTCCGGGTAGCCAGATCCTTCTCAAATGTGAACCCGTCAGAGGGGAAACATTGGGCCCGGCCCCGGCAGCCTCCGCAAACAAGTCCCCAGTCAACAAAACGGATGTGACGACGTGAAAGACATGCAAGCAGATATTCTCGTGGTCGGTGGCGGCCTTGGCGGCGTGGCGGCGGCACTGGCTGCCGCACGGGCCGGAAAGCGCGTTATCATGACCGAGGAATATGACTGGATCGGCGGGCAATTGACCAGTCAGGCCGTTCCGTCGGACGAGCATACATGGGTCGAGCAATTCGGCATCACCCGCTCTTACCGGGCGTTGCGCAACGGTGTGCGGCAATATTATCGTGACCATTATCCGCTGACGGAAGGCGCACGGGCCTGGGGCGATCTCAATCCGGGTGGCGGATGGGTGAGCCGCATCTGCGCCGAGCCGCGTGTCAGCCTCGCGGTCATGGAAAGCATGCTGATGCCCTATATCGGCGCCGGCCGCCTGACGGTGCTCAAGCCCTGGCGTCCGGTCGCGGCCGATGTCGAGGGCGACAGGGTTCGCTCAGTAACCGTCCGCCATCGCGACAGCGGCGCTGAAATCGTCATTTCCGCCGATTACATCCTCGATGCCACCGAACTCGGCGATCTCTTGCCGATGACGGGCACGGAATATGCCAAGGGTTTCGAGGCGCAGTCGGACACGGGTGAACCCAGCGCGCCGGCTGAAGTCCAGCCGGACAATGTGCAGGCCGTATCGATCTGCTTTGCCATCGACCATGTCGACGGTGACCAGACGATCGACAAGCCAGACAATTACGATTACTGGCGCTCTTACCAGCCGCACTTCTGGGGCGGGCCGCTCCTCGGCTTCACCGCGCCGCATCCGCGCACGCTTGATCATACCACCCGATCCTTCACGCCAAATCCCGATGACGATCCGCTGCTGGTCGATGCCGACCAGCGCAAGGGCGGCGGCGATGAAAACCTCTGGATTTTCCGCCGTATCGCGGCGCGGAAGAACTTTACGCCCGGTTTCTACAAGTCCGACATCTGCCTCGTGAACTGGCCGATGATCGACTATATGGACGGCACGATTATCGACGTGTCGGAAGAAGAAAAGACGCGGCATCTGAAGGCGGCGGCGGACCTTTCCTATTCGGTCTTCTACTGGCTGCAGACGGAAGCGCCGCGTCTTGATGGCGGGCAGGGTTTCCGCGGGCTGCGGCTGCGGGGCGATATCACCGGCACCGAACATGGGCTCGCCATGGCGCCCTATATTCGTGAAAGCCGCCGCATCAAGCCGGTCACGCGCATCGTCGAGCAGGACCTTTCCTACACGGTTCGCGGTGACAGGGGGGCTTTCCGGTATCGCGACAGCATCGGCATCGGCATGTATCGCATCGATCTGCATCCATCGACCGGCGGCGACAATTACATCGACGTGCCTTCCTGCCCCTTCGAGATTCCGCTCGGCGCGCTGATCCCGCAGCGCGTGAAGAACCTCATTCCAGCCGGCAAGAATATCGGCACGACGCATATCACCAACGGTTGCTACCGGCTGCATCCGGTCGAATGGAATATCGGCGAAGTGGCTGGAATGCTTGCGGCCCACTGCCTGGAAAAAGGTCTCACACCGCATCAGGTGCAGGAAGACGATGACCATCTTCATGCCTTCCAGACGGCGCTGATCCGCGAAGGCATCGAAATACGCTGGCCGGACATAGCGGCCTATTAGGACGGCGGACTGCCGTTCGATCGAACCCATCTTTGGAGGAGGACTGGGAATGAACAATCATTGGAAAATGCAATCCACTGCCTGCGCGCTGGCTTTCATCGGCTCGTTTGCGCTCGCAGGGGCAGCCGCGGCGCAGGATGCGATCAAGCTGCGCATGACAATCTGGAGCGCCAACGAGGCGCATCTGAAGCTGTTCAACGACATCGCGGCGGGCTTCAAGAAGGATCATCCAAACGTCAGCGTGACCTATGAGTCCCTGCCTTTCGACACCTATACGACTGCGCTCACGACCCAGATTGCGGGCGGCAATGCGCCTGACATGGCCTGGATTTTCGAGACCTCGGCCTATGATTTCGTCAAATCCGGTGCGCTCTACCCGCTCACCGATACGCTGAAGGCCGCGCCGGGCTATAATCTCGAGGAAGTCAGCGCCGGCGCCACGGAACGCTGGTCGCAGGATGGCAAGCTCTTCGCCTATCCGTTCTCGACCTCACCCTTTGCCGTCTTCGTCAATAATGATCTCATCAAGGCCGCAGGCGCCAAGACGCCGGCGGACATGATCGCTGCCGGCGAATGGACATGGGAGAACGCCATCGCCACGGCCTCTGCCGTCGCAAAAGCCGGCAAGGGCGGGCTTGTCGTCCGTGATTTCAATTACCAGAGCTGGCAATATCTCACCTCGGTGTGGAACGGCTGGGGTGCTTCCCCCTGGAGTGCTGACGGTGCAACCTGCACCATGGCGGAAAAGCCGATGGCGGATGCCGTCTCGTTCATCCACGACGCCATCTTCAGCAAAAAGGCCATGCCCGGTCCGGGCGAGACGGTCGATTTCTTTGCCGGTAATGCGGCCATGACCATAACCCAGATCAGCCGTGCCTCGCTTCTGCCGAAGGACAAGCCTTTCGGCTGGGACCTCGTGCCTCTGCCCAAGGGGCCGGCTGGCGAATATGCCTTGATCGGCCAGGCGGGCATCGGCGTCATGCAGTCCGGCAAGAATGCCGAGACTGCAGCCGAGTTCGTCGCCTACATGACCAATCCGGAAAATTCCGCCAAGCTCAGCCAGTTCTTTCCCTCGGCGCGCAAGTCGCTGCTGAATGCGGAGGTGTTGAAAAAGACCAATCCGCTGCTCAGCCAGGAGCAGATCGAAAAGGTCGTCATATCAGGCATCGCCACCGGCAAGGTCATGCCCGGCCATACCGGTTTTGCCCAGATCCAGCAGATCGTGCGCTCGAACCTCGACGCCGTCTGGCGGCCGGAGGCCGATGTCGCGGGCGCGCTTCAAAAAATCTGCGGCCAGATCGGGCCGCTTCTGAAGCGCTGAGGAGAAAGCCATGGCTGTCGCGCAGGAAGTTACCCGTCGTCCAGGTCGCCCGGTATCGGCGTTCTGGACCATCGCGCGGCGCGACAGCCTCGCTGGCTTTCTGTTCATCGCCCCGCAACTGATCGGGATCGTCATCTTCGTGCTGATCCCGCTCGGGTTGGTGTTCTGGTATTCGCTGCATGAGTGGAATGTGCTCGCCAATACCTTCACTTATACCGGTACGCAGAACTACCGGATGTTGATGGAAGACGGCAATCTTCGTGAGGTGCTGGGCGCGACCGCGATCTTCTCGGCCGGGCTTGTCGTGTTCAACCTGTCGCTGGCGCTGCTGCTCGCCGTGCTGCTCAACCAGAAACTTGCCGGTATTGCGATCTTCAGAACCCTGTTCTTCTCGCCGGTGGTCGTTTCGCTGGTCGCCTGGACGATTGTCTGGGGCTTCCTGTTGCAGAAGAACGGCGGCATCAACGGCATGTTGCTGATGATCGGCATCGAGGGGCCCAACTGGCTGCGCGAGGAGACGACAGCGATGATTTCTGTCATCGTCGTGCAGGTCTTCAAGAATGTCGGGCTCAACATGATCCTGTTTTTGGCGGCGCTCCAGGGCGTGCCGAAGGAACTCTACGAGGCGGCCCGCATCGACGGTGCGCCCGCCTTCAAGCAGTTCCGTCGCATTACCCTGCCGCTGATCAGCCCGACTATCCTGTTGACCTCGATCATCACCATCGTCGGCTCGCTGCAGGTTTTTGCGCAGATTGCGGTTCTCACCCAGGGCGGGCCGGGTCTCTCGACCACGGTGCTGGTTTATTACCTCTATCAGCAGGCCTTCCAGTTCCATTTCTTCGGTTATGGCTCGACGCTTTCCATCCTGCTGTTCCTGATCGTCGCAGTATTGACCTTCGCCCAGTGGCAGATGCGCAAGAGGATCGTCTTTTATGAAAGCTGACCTTCCCCCCCGCATGCAGGTGACGCTTTACGGGCTGTTGTGTGTGCTGTTGATCCCGTTCGTTTTCCCGACCTGGTGGATGGTGACATCATCGATCAAGCCGATCAGCGACATCTTCGCCTTCCCGCCGCAGTTCTTTCCCCAAAACCAGGATTGGACGACCTACTCGAAGGTATTCGAGTTGCAGCCCTTCGTGCGGCAATATTGGAACTCCGCCTATATTGCTGCTGTCGTGACGATTGGCACGATGATTGTCTCCTCCATGGCAGGATATGCCTTCGCACGTATCCGGTTTCCGGGTGCCAATCTGATCTTCATGATCGTGCTGCTTGGCCTCCTGATCCCCTCGGAAGTGACGATCGTGCCGCTGTTCCAGATGTTCCTCAAAGCCGGCATGGTCAACACTCACTGGCCGCTGATCCTTGTCCCCATTTTCGGCGCGCCAAGTGTGTTCGCTACCTTCGTCATGCGGCAGTTTTTCGTGACGCTGCCGGGCGAGCTTGAGGAGGCGGCGCGTGTCGATGGTCTCGGGCGTTTCAAGATTTTCCGCAAGATCGCACTGCCGCTGGCAAAACCGGCGCTGGCGTCGGTCGCGATCTTCACCTTCCTGCATTCCTGGAACCTGTTCCTCGAGCCGATCGTCTTTCTTTCCAGCGCCGAAATGTTCACGCTGCCGCAGGCGCTGACCCAATATACCGACGCCTATGGCGGGCCGATGTGGAACATCCAGCTTGCCGCAGCGACGCTCACCGCGCTGCCCGTGCTCATCGTCTTCGTGATTGCCCAGAAGCAGTTCGTCGAAGGCCTCGCCCATACCGGCCTCAAGGGCTGAAGAACCGGAATCGATCGATGGCTAACGTTACCCTGTCCGACATCCGCAAAAGCTATGGCGCGGTGAAAACCATTCACGGCGTCGATCTCGACATCAGGGATGGCGAGTTTGTCGTGCTTGTCGGTCCCTCCGGCTGCGGCAAGTCCACATTGCTGCGGATGATAGCCGGTCTTGAAACGATTACCGGCGGCGAACTCAGGATCGGCGAGCGGATCGTCAACGATCTCGACCCGAAGGACCGCGATATCGCCATGGTGTTCCAGTCCTATGCGCTTTATCCGCATATGACGGTCGCCAGCAATATGGGCTTTTCACTGGAGCATCGTGGTTCGAGCAAGCAGGAAATCGCTGAAAAAGTGAACTGGGCAGCGGATATTCTCGGCCTCACACAACTGCTCGACCGTTATCCTCGCCAGCTTTCCGGCGGCCAGCGCCAGCGTGTTGCGATGGGCCGCGCCATTGTTCGCAACCCGCAGGTGTTCCTGTTCGACGAACCCCTTTCCAATCTCGATGCGAAACTGCGCGTCGTCATGCGCGGCGAGATCAAGGCGCTGCACCAGAAGCTCAAGACCACCACGATCTATGTGACGCATGACCAGGTGGAGGCGATGACGATGGCGGACAGGGTCGTGGTCCTGAACGGCGGCAGGGTCGAGCAGGTCGGCACGCCGCTCGAACTTTACGACCGCCCGGCAAATCAGTTCGTCGCCGGCTTCATCGGATCACCATCGATGAATTTTCTGTCCGGGACGATATCGGCAGGCGGTTTTGAAACCGGGGGTGTGGTCTTGCCCCTGCCGGCTGCTGCAGCCGGTCTGGCGGGAAGAGGGGCCGTCTATGGCATCCGCCCGGAGCACTTCTCACTCGATGCGTCCGGTGTACCGGCGGAGATAATGCTCGTCGAACCGCTGGGATCGGAAACGCAGGTCACCATGAAACTCGGCGGTTCAAGGGTGCTCGGCGTCTTTCGGGAACGCATAGGGCAGGCAGTCGGCGACGAGATAAGGGTCTCGCCGGCGCTTGACGGCATCCATCTGTTTTCGGATGAAAACCGCAACCGGTTGAGCCTGGATTGACCTGCTTGCTCCGGATAATATGGAGCATTCCGAAAAAAATCGGTAATGTCGACCTAGCGAAAATTTCGGCGTAGCTTGACCAATGGAGTGGGTTTAAGATCAACCTTCCGATGCCCTTTATTGTAGTTTTTTGGCCAAGCCGTTTCTGGATCGAGTTACGTGATAAAGCAGATTATTTGTATAAATTGGGGTACGAAATATGGTGCGCCTTATATCAACCGGCTTTACGCCATGGTGGCGAGAAACATAACGCCGCCGTTTACATTCACCTGTTTTACAGACAACCGCGAAGGCATCCGCTCCGAGGTCCTGTGTGAAGATCTTCCTGTTATCGACTACGAGATTCCAGAAACAAGGCGCGGGATATGGCCCAAGTCACGCCTTTGGGGGCCAAAGCTGGGATCGCTGTCGGGGGTAGTGCTCTTTTTGGATCTGGATCTGGTTGTAACGGGTTCACTGGACGGGTTCTTTACATTCGGTAATCCCGACGACGTGATCCTGGCCCGAAATGCGGCAAAGCCGTTCGAGCGTCTGGGGCAGACATCCGTTTATCGTTTTCCGATTGGTAAGCTCGTTCCCATCCAGACCAAGTTTGCCGCCGATCCCATGGGCGTAGCCGAGAAATATGGATATGAACAACGATTTGTCACGCGTGAAGCACCGGGCGGAATCAAGTTTTTTCCAGGAAAATGGATCCGTCATTTCCGTTTTCAGTGTTTGCTACCCTTCCCACTAAACCTCTTTTTTCCCGCTATACTCCCGGCAGACGCGAGGATTATTATTTTTCCCGGAGAAATCCTGCCTGAGGATGCCATCCGCGGCGGATGGTCGGGTCGCCAAGGCATTACACTCCGACAGCATCTGAAAGCATTTTTCGATCAGGGCTTGCGTCGAAAGCGCCCCTTTCAGTTTCTGCGTCATTTCATGCGCCCTGTAGAATGGGTTGAGGAGCATTGGCGCGAGTAAAGAGGTTTCGGTCGATCACCGCAGGCGCTGAAGCTTATGCCCTGATGAATGCATTTGACTTGGGCGCCAGCTTACACTGCAGTGTAATACGCATTCGGTGGTATACGGGGTTCTCGCAACTTGAGGGTTCGCATCGTTAAGCCTCGTGCAACTATGTCGTTCTCAGGGCAAGCTTGAATTGGAGACGGGCCTGTTCAGGATGTTTGGCTGTGGATGATTTGCTCTCGTTGAGGTCATTTTGCCTCCGCTCGACAGGGATTTCAAAGAAAGCTGCTTTCGAACAGCTCGCCTGAATAGGCCGAATGGGTAACGCCCGCTTCAAGATCGGCCTTGGTCAACTCATCGACAAAAACGCCGTTCTGCATGACCAGCACGCGATCGCACATATGGGCGATGACCGCGAGGTCGTGACTGACGAGAACAAAGGTCAGGTCGCGTTCTTCGCGCTGGTCGGCAAGCAGGTTCAGGATTTCGGCCTGGATGGAGACGTCGAGCGCGGATGTCGGCTCATCGAGCAGCAGGATCGGCGGCTCGAGGATCAGCGCGCGGGCAATTGCCACGCGCTGGCGCTGGCCGCCGGAGAGCTCATGCGGGAAGCGTTCGGCGAAATGTGCGGGCAGGCCCACCTGCTGCAGGGCGGCAGGAACCTTCGACCAGCCATCGCCAAGCCCCATCGCGCGGATCGGTTCGGCGAGCGCCCGGCCGATGCGGTGGCGTGGGTGCAGCGAACCGTAGGGGTCCTGAAATACCATCTGGGCCAGTTTCAGTTCGTCGCGGCTGCGGGTCTTGCCGACCGGTTTGCCGTTAAAGCTGATCGAGCCGGTCCAGCCGGCTCCCAGCCCCGCCAGCGACCGCAGCAGGGTCGACTTGCCGCAACCGCTTTCGCCGACGATGCCAAGGGTTTCGCCTTTGTTGACCGTGAGGCTGACGCCGCGCACGACGTGATTGCGTTTTTCCTTTTCGCCGTAGACGACGTCGAGCTTGTCTACCGTGATCATCGCATCACCTCCGCATCGATTGCCTGACGATCCAGCACCTTGAGACGCCGAACCGGATTGCGGGGATCGGGCATCGCCGCGATCAGGCCGCGCGTATAGGGATGCTGCGCATCCTCCAGCTTGGTCAGCGTTTCCACGACGCGCCCGCCATACATGACCAGCACGCGTTCGCAGAAGGCCGCGACCATGCGGATGTCATGGCTGATGAGGATCAGGCCGGAATTATTCTCGCGCACCATCTCCTCCAGAAGCAAAAGCACATCCTTGCGCACGCTGACATCGAGGGCCGAGGTCGGCTCATCGGCAATGACCAGCTTCGGCTTGGCGAGCAGCATCATGGCGATCATCACGCGCTGGCCCATGCCGCCCGATATCTGGTGCGGATAAAGCGCCATCACGCGGTCGGGATCGTTGATGCGCACGCGCAGCAACATGTCGCGGGCAGCACCTCTCGCCGCCTTGCCAGTCAGCGCCAGATGCAGTTCGGCGGCCTCCGCCACCTGCTTTCCGATGGGCAGCACCGGGTTCAGCGAATAACGCGGATCCTGCATGATCAGCGCCATCTCGCTGCCGCGGATCGCGCCCATCTGGCGTTCGGATTTTGTGAGCAGCGGTTCGGAGAGAAAGTCCATCCGCTCCGCCGTCACGGTAGCGCTTTTCGGCAGGAGCCGCATGGCGGCGCGGCCGGTGGTGGATTTTCCGGAGCCGGACTCACCGACGATACCGACTCTTTCGCGCCCGACGTCGAAATTGACGTTGGACACGGCCGGAATGGTGTTGCGGCCGAAACGGACATTGAGGTCGCGGACCGAAAGAATGGGGGAGCTATCAGGAACGGGCATGACGCGGATCCAGGAGGTCGCGCAGCGTATCGCCGGCGATGTTGAAGGCAAGGCTCGTCAGCAGGATGGCGATGCCGGGCATGACGGCGACCCACCAGTAATCGAGCATGAACTTGCGGCCGCTGGAGATCATCGCGCCCCATTCCGGCAGCGGCGGCTGAGCCCCGAGACCGAGAAAGCCGAGTGAAGCGGCGGTCAGGATGATGCCCGCCATGTTCAGCGTCAGGCGCACGATGACCGAGGGGATGCACATCGGCGCAATGTATAAAAACAGGATGCGCAGCGGCGATGCGCCATAGAGACGGGCGGCGGCGACGTAATCGGGATTGCGCACCACAAGCGCTTCCGCACGGGCAAGACGCGCAATCGGCGGCCATGCCGTCAGAGAGATTGCGATGATCGCCGTGCCGAGACCGGCGCCCATGGCGGCTGCAAAGGCCAATGCCAGCACGAGCGACGGGAAGGACAGGACGATATCGGTCGCGCGCATCAGGATCGCGTCGGTTCGGCCGCCGAAGAAACCGGCCATCACGCCAATGGCAAGGCCGATGGGACCAACGATGATCGAGACCGACAAAACCGTCTGGATGGTGATGCGGGTGCCGTAGACAAGCCTGCTGAAAATGTCGCGGCCGAATTCGTCGGTTCCGGCCAGATGCGCCCAGCTGGGAGGCTGGAGCGCGTTTTCGAGCGCCTGACGGGCAGGATCGTAAGGCGCGATGAGCGGGGCGAAAATGGCGACCACAACCAGAATGGCCAGAATGGCGAAGCCGAACATTCCAAGCGGTTCGTCTGCGAGCTTTCGAAGCGTCCGCATGGTGGTGGTCGACAGGCGCGACAGGGCGCCGGGTCGATCAACAGTATTGTTATGCGCGATATCGGTCATCGTGTGGCCTCCCGTGTACGGGGATCAAGCGTGGTATAGGCCAGATCGGCGAGGAAGTTGAGCAGCATGAATATGAAGCCGATAACGATCGTGGCGGCCAGAATCGCATTCATGTCGCCGATGAGCAGCGCATTCGTCATGTATTGGCCGATACCGGGCCAAGAGAATACGATCTCCGTGACCACGGCGCCTTCCAGCAGGTTTCCATAGGAAATCGCCAGAACGGTGATGAGCTGCACGGCGATGTTGGGCAGCACATGACGGGTTATGGTGCGTGCGGGGCTGACGCCCTTGGCCCGTGCCGCGATGACATAATCCTGGCTGAGCTGTTCGAGGGTGAAGGCCCTCGTCATGCGGGTAATATAGGCCATGGCCATATAGGCGAGGATGATGGCGGGCAGAATGATGTGTCCAAGCGCGTTCCAGAAGATTTCCGTCTCACCCGCAAGGAGGGTGTCGATGAGCATCAATCCCGTCTTCGGCTCCACGAGGCCTTCGTAAAAGACGTCGACCCGGCCGGGCCCCGCGACAAGGTTGAGGTTCGCGTAGAAAATCACCAGCCCGACGATGCCGAACCAGAAGACCGGTATCGAATGCCCGACAAGCGCAAAAACGCGCGCGAACTTGTCGATGAAGGTGTCGCGGAAGAGGGCGGCGGCTAGGCCGAGTGGGACGCCGACGACCGTCGAGATGATGATCGCCAGCGTGGCAAGTTCGAAGGTGGCGGGGAAGGCTTGCGCCAGATCCCGGGTCACCGGGTTGCCGGTCAGGATCGCAATGCCGAAATCACCATGCAGCAGGCCGCGCAGATAGATGAAGAACTGCTGGTAAAGCGGCAGATCGAGCCCCAGCCGTGCTCGCATGGCCTCATAGGCCTTCGGGTCCGCAAGTTCGCCGACGATCGCCCCGACCGGATCGGTCGGCATGACCCGGCCGATGATGAAGGTGATGCAGAGCAGAATGAAGAGGCTGACGATCAGTTGCAGAAAACGATGTCCAAGCCCGCGCAGTGAGATCTCCGTCATTGCTGGCCGTACTTCCCTGTGAGAACGCCGTCAGCGGCGGAGCCTTTGCACGCTGCTCGCCGCGGACGCGCAATTCTCCATTGCAAAAACTCTTGATGGTACTTCATCCCGCCTCCTCCCTGAGTTAACATGAAAACATATGACGTGCTGTCATGTCATCATATGAGTAGCGAAGGGATTCGTATTCTGCAAGGGGGAAGAGTGGCATGATGGGCGACAGGGTGAGGCCGCGGGAGAGGCGGGCACAACAGATCATCGACAATCTCAGCGCAGAAATTCGCAGTGGAAAACTGAAAAACGGTGATCAGCTTCCCACGGAACCGGAGCTGGAGCGCAGCTATGGCGTGAGCCGCACCGTGGTTCGCGAGGCGATTGCGGATCTGCGCTCTGCCGGCTATGTCGTTCCGATCCAGGGTAAAGGGGTTTTCGTCAGCAAGGCCAGTGAATGGGCCGGCGTGAAACTGACGCAATCCGAGGTCGGCACCATCGCGGAAACGCTGGAAATGCTCGAGTTCCGGCTTGCGACGGAAGGGGAGGCGGCGGCAATCGCCGCCTATCGCCGCACGGCCCAGCAGGAAGCCGCAATCTCTGCGGCGCACCGGAAAATGGCCCGCGCCATCGATGCGGGTGAAACCACCGTCGATGCCGATTACGAGTTCCACACGGCCATCGCGATCGCCACCAACAACCGCTTTTATCTGGAGGCGCTGCGTCAGTTCGGTTCGCGCTCCATACCGCGCGGGCAGTTCCCGACGCTGCCGGAAACCGGTGACGCGAATTATCTTCGCAAAGTGCAGGCCGAGCACGAGGCAATTCTGCGCGCCATCGTCGAGCAGGATCCCGACGCGGCGCGAAAAGCCATGCGTGAACATATGCTTGCGAGCCAGCGCCGATACAGGTTGCTATCGGAAGCGCAATAGTATCTCGACACTCATCTTATTTCATGCGATGTCATATGATGACTTGCATGGAGAGAGGAGAGAATCGATGTATGTCGGCACCCAGGTTGCTGCGCGCGATGACGAGGATTTCAGGGTTTGGGCGCAGCTCGGCGTCAAGAATATCAACGCTGATCCGCCCGGAAAACCCGCGAGCTGGACTTTTGAGGACTTTGAACGCCACCGTGACAAGGTCGAAAGCTTTGGCCTTGTCCTGGACATGGTGCAATTGCCGCTGCCGTCCCGGCCCATCGAACAGGCGTCGTATCCCGATATCCTGCTGGCCGGGCCGGATCGTGACCGGCAGATCGATGCGGTCTGCAAGATGATAGAAGATATCGCCAGGGCCGGAATCCCTGCCGCGAAATACAATCTCAACCTCATCGGCATTCCGCGCACGGAAATGGAGCGTGGCCGCGGCGGATCGCTCAATGAAGCCTGGCGCTGGGACAAGGCGGATCATGATGCCGCGCCGGGCCTGGCGGGCGTTCTTTCCGAAGACGAGAACTGGGAACGCATCGACTATTTCCTCGAGCGTGTGGTGCCGGTGGCCGAAAGCAACCGCGTGCGCCTGGCCTGCCATCCGCATGACCCCTATACGCCTCCGGGTTACAGGGGCGTCACCCGCGTACTCGGCACGGTCGAAGGGCTGAAGAAATTCGTGCAGATGCGCGAGAGCCCCTATCATGGCCTGAATTTCTGCCAGGGGTCGATCGGTGAGATGCTCGACAATCCGCGTGAGGAGATCGACGACATCATCAGGTGGTTCGGCAGCCGCGACAAGATTTTCAACGTCCATTTCCGCAATATCAGCGGCGGCAAACTCTCCTTCATGGAGACGTTCCCCGATGAGGGCGACATGGACATGGTGCGTTCGCTGAAACTCTATCACGAACTCGGCTATCGCTACATGATCATGCCCGACCACGTGCCGACGATTGCCGGGCGCGATGCCGTCGGTGTCGCTTTCGCCTTCTGCTACGGCTACATCGCCGCCTTGATCGAAGCGCTTGATAACAAACATCTTTGACCATTCCGGCCCGCGACGCCCCGCTGCGTCGCGGCTTTTTCCCAAACATGAATTACCGATCTGTAGGAGGAGCAGGTATGAGAAAATCATTGATCCGTCTCGCATTCACCACCGCCCTTGGGGCCATGCTGGTGCAGGCCGCGCCAGCCCTGGCCAAAACACCCAATGACCAGCTTGTCATCGGAACGTCGCTGGCCCAGGTGCTGTCACTTGATCCGCATCAGGCCACCGAAGCAAAAGCCAACGAAATCATGGCCAACCTCTATGACCGCCTGATTTCGGTGGATGGTTCTGGAAAGGTTTCGCCACAGCTTGCCGAACGCTGGGAGACAGATGACAAGGGCATCACCTTTCATCTGCGCGAGGCCAATTTCGCCTCGGGCAACCCGGTAACTTCGGCGGACGTCGTCTATTCGCTCAGCCGCCTGTTGAAGATGAACCAGGCGGCCGCAGCCAACCTCAAGCGCGTGGGTTACAACGCGGACAATATCGACAAGCTGGTGAGCGCACCGGATGAAAAAACAGTACGCATCGATCTTTCCGGTGAGACGACGTCTGAACTGCTTCTTTATCGTCTGGCCATGGTCATCGCCAGCGTTGTCGACAGCAAGGAACTCAAGTCGCATGAAACCAATGACGATTGGGGCAATGGCTGGCTGAGAACCAATTCCGCCGGTTCCGGTCCCTTTACACTCAATCGCTGGTCGCCGAATGAGATCATCATTCTCGAGGCCAACAAGGATTATGTGGCCGGCAGCCCGAAAATGCGCCGCGTCATCGTTCGCCATGTGCCGGAAAGCCAGGTGGAACGCCTGATGCTGGAGCGCGGTGATATCGACATCGCCAGCGCGCTGACGGCTGCCGATCTTGCAATCTTCAACAACAAGGAAGGTTTCCAGATTCAGCGTGTGCCGACGGGCGGCTTCTACGTCCTGTCCATGAATGCCGGCAAGGAGCCCTTGTCCAACCCCAAGGTCCGCGAAGCGATTGCCTATGGCATCGACTATAAGGGCATGGAAAAGACTATCATGGGTCCTTATGGCCGGGCGCGCACGGTGCCGGTGCCGGAAAACTTCGAATATGCCATTCCGAGCCCGGACTGGAAGCTCGATGTTCCGAAGGCGAAGGCTCTCCTCAAGGAGGCCGGTTATGAGAACGGCTTCACGCTCAATCTGAAGACGATCGCGCAGACGCCGCGCATCGACCTCGCCACCGCGATCCAGGCCTCGCTCAGCGAGATCGGCATCAAGGTCAATATCCAGCAGGGTAACGGTTCGGACGTGATTGCCGCCCATCGCGCGCGGGATTTCGACCTGCTCATTCCGCAGACCGGCGCCTACATGCCGAATGTGCTGGGCTCGATGGAGCAGTTTTCCAGCAATCCCGACAACTCGCTTGCCGCCAACAATGCCGGCAATTTCGTGTGGCGCTCGGCCTGGGACATTCCTGAACTGACTGCCCTGACGGCAAAGGCTTCGCTGGAGCCTGATGCCAGGAAGCGCGGGGAAATCTACACCCAGATGCAGGAAATGTTCGTCGCCCAGAAGCCGGCGGTGCTGCCGATGTTCGAGAGATTCGAGCCGATCGTGTTGAATGCGCGCGTGAAGGATTATGTGGGCCATCCCAGCCAGACGACCCGGCTGGAAAAGGTTACGAAGGACTAAGGGCAAACCACAGCCTCCGAAAAACCTGTGACGGGCGGTTTTACCGCCCGTTTTTTATCGGTGGCCAACCGCGGAGCCCGGCCGCGGCAGTGGATTGTCGGTATCATCCCCGCAATTTCAGGGGGTTTTCTCAAGGACTTCATCGGATTAGACCGTCCGATGACTATTCCTTCCGTCGGGCGAGAGTCGCGAACTCCGCTCACCCACCTCCCGAAGAATGCGTTGACGACCATGAACCTTGCACAGATAAAACTTCCGTCGCGGCCGCTGAGCCTCAAACGTGGCGTCATTTCGGTGCCGGCGGCCTATTATTTCTCCATTCCCGTGCTTCTGGTGATCACGGTCGTCATGCTCGTGGCCGAAGGCCCGGGCATATTGCGCGACTATCAGATCAGCAAAGACCCGCTGGAGATTGAAAACGGCGATATCAACGGCAGCTGCAAGACGCGCAAGGCGATCTTCACGACCTGCGAGGCGGATCTTTCCTACGAACAGGCGGGCGTGAGCTACAAGAAGGATGTCGAGGTGATGTTCGTCGATTTCCATTCCGGCGATTACGAAACCGGGCTGGTCATCTCCGCGAAGAACCCGGAACTCGCAACGATTTCGCTGGGCCTCGACATGCTCTGGAACCGCGTCATCACGCTCGGCGTGTTCGTCGCCCTGCTCGGTTTCGGCAGTCTTGCGATGCTGCTCACGCTTGTCCGTGTCCTGCGGGTTCGTCTGCAACTGCGCAAGCCCGCGCCTTTGACCGTCATCCCGGTCGCGCTGACGGCCGTTGCCGAAAAACGTAGCTGTCTCTTCGTGACCTATGCCGATACGGTAAGGGACGATAAAACCAAGCGGCAATCCTTTACGCATCTGGAGCGGGGTCGCATTCCCGTTGTCGTCGGCCATACCGGTAAACATGATGTGGCGCTCGCGGTCCTGCATGGCAACAGCGCGTTGCCGGTTCTGCTCGACGACCAGCTGGAGCGGATCGACCTTACGGAGCAGGAGCGGGCGGAAGCTCTCGCATCGCTTGCCCCGATGGTCGCGAGCGAGACGCAGGGGGCTGCCGCGGCCCAGGCCTCGGCGATGAAGAAAGGGCCGGGCCTGCTGCGCAGACTGGGCACTTTCGTTGCCATCGTTGCCGTCATCATCGTTGCGGTGTTCGGTTACTGGCTGTGGTATCTCACAAGCGCTCCGTCGCAATTCAACTCGCCCGGAATGGACATCAACAACATGCTGCCGGCAGCACTGAACGAGTGGGGTTGCGCCCGTCTGCAGGAGCGTTTCGCCGATGGCCCGGCGCCTTTCGGATGCACCGCGGCAGATTATCGAAGCTGGAAGTAAAAGCTTCGGTCGATCACTTTTTCAGGTCGGTTTGCCAAAAGTGTTACAGCTTGGCACGCCGGCCCGGACTCTTTTCCTTTGCGCGAGAAAATATTGATACAATTATCAATAGTTGCATTAGAGATTTATAAATAAAGCACTCCCATAGTGCCACCGTGAGCGGTTCTTCAGAGGCTGGGAGAGTGCAGCATGTTCACGGTTTTGGAATGCGTTGCCATACAGCACGACCGCGCGGTCGTTCTTCTTGCAGCTGTTATCTGCCTGCTTGGCATGTTTGCTTTTTTTCACCTTCTGTTGCGTGCGGAGGAAAGTCCGGCCGGCCGTAAGCCCTATTGGGTGCTGGTTGCCGCCTTTGCCGGAGGACTGAGCGTCTGGGCCACGCATTTCGTCGCCATGCTCGCCTATAAGGGCGCGGTTCCGATCGGTTATGATTTCGCCTTCACGGCTTTGTCGGCGGTTTTCGCCGTTATCGGTTTCTGGCTGGCGCTCACCGCCCGCTCGCAGGCCGCTTACAGCCCTGTCATCGTCGGCACGCTCATTACCCTGTCGGTTGCCGTCATGCATTTCGTCGGAATGGCGGGAATGGATGTCGCCGCCACGATCAGCTACCGGTGGTGGCCGGTGCTGGGCGGTTTTGCGGTCGCCTGGGTGTCTTTCCTTCTGGCCTTTTTTCTTTTCCGTCGCATCGGTTCCTGGAAGCGCATCGCCGCGCCGGCCGCATCGGCGATTTTCGCCATCTGCGCGCTGCATTTCACGACCATGTCGGCCACGGTGCTTTCGCCGGATCCGTCCGTATCCGGGCCTGATCCCGACAATGTCGCCCGGCTGATCATGATCTGCGCCATCTCCGGCGTCACGTTCCTGATCCTGTCTTCCACCGCCGCTGCCGCCCTGGTGGATCGTTATCTTGTCGATCTCAAGGGTCTCGTGGATGCGACGCTTGATGGCCTCGCCGTCGTCCGCGATGGGCGGATCGTGGAGCTGAACACCCGTTTTGCCGGCCTTCTGGGCAGGGATGAAGCATCGCTGGTCGGACAGAACCCCGACGATCTCTTCAAGGCTATCGACGGACAGCCCGCTTATCTGCCGCGCCATACGCCGGTGGAGGCGGTGCGCGAGCGCGCCGGGCAGGCGCAGATATTCGAACTCAGCGTACGCACGATCGAATATCGCGGCCGCCCCTGTGAGGTGATGGCCATTCGCGACCTGACGGAAAAGCGGGAAGCGCAGCGGGAAATCGAATATCTCGCCCGCCATGATGTTCTGACCGGCCTTTCCAACCGCACCATGTTCCAGACCCGTCTTTACCAGCAGATCGAGCATTGCGACGAGGATGACGAATTTGCGCTGCTGGCGCTCGATCTCGACCGGTTCAAGGCGGTCAACGACATATTCGGCCATGCCGAAGGGGATCGCGTCCTGAAAAAGGTCGCCGCCATTCTCGATGAATGTGCAAGGGCAGGCGATGTGGTGGCCCGTCTCGGTGGCGATGAGTTCGTCATCCTGACCGCGCGGCACACCAGGGCGGAAGGGGCGCGCCTGCTGGCAGAGACGATCCTTGGCATGTTCGCACTGAAGATGAATGTCGCCAACGATCCGACCTCCGTTGGCGTCAGCATCGGCATCGCCGTCTTCCCACGGGACGGCCGGGATCATGAAAGCATCATGCATGCCGCGGATCTGGCGCTTTACCGCGCGAAGATGGGCGGACGCGGCATATTGGCTTTCTACGACCCGGTGATGGATCAGGAGGCGCGCGAACGCCGCCAGCTCGAGACGGATCTGCGGCTTGCCATCAATCGCAACGAGCTGCTGTTGAACTATCAGCCGGTGCTGTCAGTCGAATGCGGCCAGGTCGTCGGCTACGAGGCGCTGGTGCGCTGGCAGCACCCGACACGGGGCGTGGTGCCGCCGGATGTCTTCATTCCGATTGCCGAGGAAAGTGGGATCATCATCTCGCTCGGCGAATGGGTACTGCGTGAGGCCTGCCGTCAGGCGGCCGGCTGGGCGCCGCATCTGAAGGTCGCGGTGAATGTCTCACCGTTGCAGTTTTCGCTGGCCAATCTCGGTCATGTCGTCTGCACCGTCCTGATGCAGACCGGGCTTTCGCCGAACCGGCTGGAGCTCGAAATCACGGAAGCGGCTCTTCTGAAAGATCGCAAGACGACGCTGATCATCCTCAACCAGTTGAAGGCGCTCGGTGTCGCCATCGTCATGGATGATTTCGGCACGGGTTATTCCTCGCTCAGCAACCTGCAGAGCTTCCCCTTCGACAAGATAAAGATCGACCGCAGTTTCATCGCCGCCATGAGCGACGATGACAATGCCCGCGCCATCGTGCGCGCGGTGATCGGCCTTGGCCGCAGCCTCGATCTGCCGGTCACGGCGGAGGGGATTGAAACGGATGCGCAATATCGCATGGTCGTCGACGAGGGCTGCGCGCAGGCGCAGGGTTATCTCTTCGGCAAACCGGATGTCGCGCCCGCGCAGGTCGTAAGAACCACCACGCGGAAGAAACATTCCGTTTGATAAATGAGGCGACGGTGCAGGACGCCGTCGCCCCGCCTTTCCCACATCGGATGGAACGAGAGCGACGGCAGATCGTTAGGCTTGCGTGTGGCGCGTCCATGCTGCGGTTGCCCCGGCGGTGCCGACGACCAGCCTGACGGGAGTGGTTTGATCCCCTGTCATGAACGCGCCTCGGATGAACTTCTATTGACGGGAGAGACCACGATGACAGACCGCCTCGAGCCACAGGACCCGCGCAGCCAGTATCCGCGCCCGCCCTTTTCGACCCCGACCCAGGAGATGCCGGGTCTGGTGACGAATATGACGCCTTTCCCTGATCATGGAGAAAAAAGCTCCAAGGGCACCGGCAAGCGTGCCGGGCGCAAGGCGCTGAGTACCGGCGGCGATTCAGGTATCGGCCGCGCGGGCGCCATCGCCTTTGCCAGGGAAGGCGCGGATGTGGCGATCTCCTATCTGCCGGAAGAGGAATCCGACGCCGAGGAGGTCGTGGCGCTGATTGAGGCGGAGGGCCGCGTGGCGGGTGCGCTGCCCGGCGATATCACCGATGAGGCATGGTGCCGCGAACTGGTTGAGAAAGCGGCCGGCGATCTCGACGGGCTGGATATTCTGGTCATCAACGCCGCGAGACAGCAATATCGCCAAGACATAGAAGAACTGTCGACCGACGATTTCGACCGCACCATGAAGACCAATCTTTATGCCCTGCACTGGATTGCGCAGGCGGCTGTTCCTCATCTCAAGCCGGGGGCGTCAGTGATCACCACCGCCTCGATACAGGCCTATGAGCCCTCCGCCATCCTGCTGGACTACGCCACCACCAAAGCCGGTATCGTCGCCTATACGAAAGCGCTTGCCAAACAGCTCATCGAAAAGGGCGTGCGGGCAAACGCCGTTGCGCCGGGGCCGTTCTGGACGGTTCTTCAGCCGAGCGGCGGCCAGCCGGACGAGAAGGTGAAGAATTTCGGCAAGGACAGCGATTTCGGCCGTCCGGGACAGCCGGTGGAACTGGCGCCCGTTTACGTGCTGCTGGCGTCGCAGGATGCGAGCTTCATCAATGGTGAGGTTTATGGCGTCACCGGCGGCAGGGGCATTGCCTGAGGTGATGCCCGCCGATGCCGGATGGCCTTTGAGGATTTCGAGATGAAACGGCAGGCAGAACGTTCAGACAGTAGCTTGAAGAGCTTCGATGTCCGCGACCGGCTGATACTGGCGCTTTATGCGCAGCTGAAAGCGGAGCGGCAGACCCGCGAGGCGATGGAGTGGGTGATTCGCAATGGCGGGCTGTCGCCGGAGGTGCTGGAAGCCATGGCGTCCGACCCGGTGCCGGTTCTGGCGGAGGCGGATGTACCCGCCATCGAGCGCATTCTGGCCGGCGACCGACGCCGGGAAATGCCCTCCCGCAGCGATGACGAGGGACGACGGACATGAACCGCAGAGCCAGCTGGAGAGGCCATCTGACCTTTGCCGATTTCAACTGCGAAATCGGCCTTTATTCCGCACTGACCTCGGCGGAAAAAATCGCGTTCAATATCGTCAACCGCAAGACCGGTCACCGCGTCGAGCGGCAATATGTTGATAGTGATACCGGCGAGGCGGTTCTTCGCGACGATCAGGTTAAGGGATACGCGCTCGACAATGGTGATCATATCGTCATCGAGGGCGACGAGATCGCGAAGCTGATGCCAGAGAGCGACAAGGTCATCCGCGTCAGTCACTTCCTGCCCTGTGACGAGATCGACAAGCTTTATTTCGACAAGTCCTATTATCTTGCGCCGGGCGGGGAGGGTGGTGAAGAGGCGCTGACGCTTCTTGCCAGAGCGATGGACGACGAGAATGTCGCAGCTCTCGGCGAAGCGGTGCTTTTCCGCCGCAACCGTGTCCTGCTGATCCGTCCGCGCGGTAAGGCTCTCGTCGCGACGACACTGAATTTCAGCTACGAGGTCCGTTCGCAGACATCGGTCTTCAAGTCGATCCCCGACATCGAGTTCGATGAAGAAATGCTCGAGCTCGCCGGTCACATCATCGAAAAGCGCGCCGGCACGTTCGATCCCGCCGACTATAGCGACCGTTATAATGACGCGCTGGCCGAACTTGTGAAAGCCAAGATCGAAGGCCGGGAAATCGCCAAGCAACCGCCGCGCAAGGAAGACAATATCATCGATCTCAAGGAGGCCCTGCGCCGCAGCGCGGGGGCGGGAGCCGGGAAAAAGGCGACGGCAGCAGGCCGCAAGGCGCCGCGGAAAGCGAGCTGATCCATGGGATTACAGACCTATAACGCCAAGCGCAGTTTCGACAAGACGCCGGAGCCCAAGGGTACGAAGGCCGTACAGCAGGGAT
The DNA here is from genome assembly GCF_001541315.1 of Agrobacterium tumefaciens str. B6. GTDB lineage: Bacteria > Pseudomonadota > Alphaproteobacteria > Rhizobiales > Rhizobiaceae > Agrobacterium > Agrobacterium radiobacter. Next base: position 30,657 of record NZ_LMVK01000050.1, read on the forward strand.
CAAGCTTCGTGATCCAGAAACACGATGCCCGCCGCCTGCATTATGATTTTCGGCTGGAAATGGATGGCGTGCTGAAAAGCTGGGCGGTGACACGCGGTCCCAGTCTCGATCCCGAGGACAAACGCCTTGCGGTGCATGTGGAGGACCATCCCCTCAGCTATGGTGATTTTGAAGGCGTTATCCCCAAGGGACAATATGGCGGCGGCACCGTGATTGTCTGGGATCGCGGCATCTGGCAGCCGATCGGTGACGCCCGGAAAGGTTATCGCAAAGGTCATCTGGAATTTGAACTGGAAGGCGAAAAGCTGAAAGGACGCTGGCATCTGGTGCGCATGCATGGAAAGCCGGGCGAAAGCCGGGAAAACTGGCTGCTGATCAAGGGCGACGACGAGGAAGCCAGACATAAAGGCGGTGCGGATATTCTGGAGGAATGGCCGGGATCGGTGAAAACCGGGCGCAGCGTCGAGGAAGTCGCGGCCAAACCGAAGGATACCTGGAATTCCAAGCCGGTATCGAAAAAGGCCGCCGCTTCGACGTCGGGCAAAAAACAGGCGCATGCGCTGCCCAAAGGCGCGCGCAAACAGGCTATGCCGTCTTTCGTGCCGCCGGCGCTCGCGACGCTCAAGCCGAAACCGCCCGACGGAGATCGCTGGCTGCATGAAATCAAATTTGACGGCTATCGTCTGCAGGCGCGCGTCGATCAGGGCAAGCTCCAGCTCCTGACCCGCAGCGGGCTGGACTGGACGGAGAAATTCGGCGGGGCCGTGACAGGAGCTATCAAGGCGTTGCCGGTGGAAACGGTGTTGATCGACGGCGAAATCGTCGTGGAACGCGATAGCGGGGCTTCCGATTTCTCCGCCTTGCAGCAGGATCTGAGCGAAGGACGCAGCGACCGTTTCGTGTTTTACGCCTTCGATCTTCTTTATCTCGATGGCAGCGATCTGCGTGGTGCGGCATTGAGCGAACGAAAGGCGCTGCTCGAAAAGCTGTTGCCGGCGGGCGATCCCTATCTCCGTTACAGCCAGCATTTTGAAGAAAGTGGCGCGCTTGTCCTCGACCATGCCTGCCGGCTCAGTCTTGAGGGTGTCATTTCCAAGGTCAAGAGCAGCAAATATGTTTCCGGGCGTAAGGGAGAATGGGTAAAATCCAAATGCTCGATGCGACAGGAATTCGTTATCGGTGGTTATACTGTCTCCTCGACATCGGACCACGCCATTGGATCGCTGGCGCTCGGTGTCTATGAAAATGGCAAACTGCGCCATGTCGGACGTGTCGGGACAGGTTATACGGGCGAAATGGCGGAGATGCTGCTTGGCCGGCTGAAGCCGCTTGAGCGCAAGGAAAGCCCGTTCGGTGAGAAACTCACCGCGCTTGCCCGACGCGATCTTCATTTCGTCAAACCGGAACTGGTGGCGGAAGTGGAGTTTCGCGCATGGTCTGGAGATGGCAATCTGCGTCATTCCTCTTTCCGGGGGCTGCGCGAAGACAAGCCCGCAGGAGAAATCGAACGCGAGGAGAAGGCCGTGTCCGACACCAAGGCGCCGCAATCGACGATCAAGTTCACCCATCCGGACCGGCTGTACTGGCCGGACGATGGCGTGACGAAGGAGGGGCTTGCCGATTATTATGCGCAGGTCTGGCGGCACATCGCGCCCTTTGTCGTCAACCGGCCGCTGGCACTGCTGCGTTGCCCGGAGGGTATAGAAGGGCAGCGTTTCTTCCAGAAACATGCCTGGCGCGGCATCAACAAGGCGGTCGAGGAGATCAGGGACCCCAAGGACAAGGGCGGTGAGCCGCTGATCCGCATCACCGATTTTGATGGCTTGATGGCGCTCGTGCAATCTGCCGCGCTTGAAATCCACCCATGGGGCGTGACCACCGCCAATTGGGAAAAGCCTGATATGATAACCATGGATATTGACCCCGGCGAGGATGTGGCATGGGAAGAGGTGATCGAGGCGGCGCTGGAACTGAAACGGCGTTTCGAAGAGGCCGGGCTTGCCGCTTTCGTCAAGACTTCGGGCGGCAAGGGCCTGCATGTCGTCGCACCGCTGAAGCCGCAGGCGGGCTGGGCCCCGGTAAAGGCCTTCGCCAAGGCCATGGCGGCTGATATGTCGAAGGCCGAACCGGAGAAATATCTCTCCGTCGCCACCAAGGCGAAACGGCAGGGCCGCATTTTCATCGACTATCTGCGCAACGGCAGGGGCAATACCGCGGTTGCGGCCTATTCGACACGTGCCCGGCCGGGAGCCGCCATTTCAGCGCCGCTCGAATGGTCGGAACTGACAGCCGAGATCGGCCCGGCTCATTTCACCGTCAACAATATCGGGGCTCGTCTTTCCGCGCTGAAAAAAGATCCGTGGGACGGCTTTTTTGCCGCCGCCGAACCGCTGCCGAAAAAGGCCCGGTGAAGACGCCGATCCTCAGCTTCTCTTTTCGGAAGCGAGGCTTTTCTTCAGCGCATCCATGATGTTGATGACATTGCCGCCGGTGCGGGCCTTGGTGCCGGTTTTCTTTGGCGAGGAGGAGACCTCCTCGCCCTTGGTCTTCAACAGGGACTTGATCTTTTTCTGAATGGGGTCCTGCACCAGAGTTGGCTTCCAACCCGTGACCTGTTTGCCGATGCGTTTTTCCATGGCGTCCAGCAACGGCCGGTCAATTTTCATCTTCGGCTCCAGCGCGTCGATGCTTTCGCGCACCTCCTCGCCATAATGCAGCGTCCACAGGATGATGCCCTTGCCTGAAGGTTCCAGCAGGACTGCCCTTTCACGACGGTAGATCACCAGACGCGCAATGCCGAAAACATCGTTCGCCTTCATGGCTTCGCGAATGACGCTGAAGGCTTCGGTGCCGATCTTGTCTTCCGGGCGCAGAAAATGCGGACGGTCGTACCAGATCCAGTCGATCGACCCTTTCGGCACGAAGGTCTTGATATCGATGGTGCGGGTGCTTTCCAGCGCCACCGCATCGATCTCGTCATCCTCCAGCAGCACATAGTCATCCTCGCCGCGTGGAAAACCCTTCACCTGGTTCCTGGCGGCGACCGGCCTGTGGGTGACGCTGTCGACATAGCGGCTTTCGACGCGATTGCCGGTTTTGCGATTGAGAATGTGGAAACGGTATTTGTTGCCTTCGGTCGTTGCAGGCGTCAGCGAGACGGAGGCCGTCACCAGTGACAGCTTCAGATAACCCTTCCAGAAAACCTGCCGTGCCATGTCCGCGATCCGCATTGGTCTCCCGGATCAACAGCCACAGGGTGGCTTTTGTTCCGGGAGGGACCGCAAATCGGGGCAGGGATGGAGTTATCAGAACAGCGAGGTCAGCCCGTAAACGGCAGCGGAGATCAGTGCGGCTGCCGGCATGGTCACGATCCAGGCGATGACGATATTGCCGGCAAGCCCCCAGCGCACCGCCGAGACACGGCGGGCAGCGCCGACACCTATGATGGCGCCGGTGATCGTGTGGGTGGGGGAGACCGGAATGCCGAGCCATGTTGCGCCGAACAGCGTCAGCGCCCCGCCGGTTTCGGCGCAGAACCCCTGCATCGGGTTCAGCCGGGTGATTTTCGACCCCATCGTATGGACAATACGCCAGCCGCCGAACAGCGTGCCGAGCGCCATGGCCGACTGGCAGGAAATCACCACCCAGAAGGGCACGTAGAAGCTTTCGCCGAGATGCCCCTGGCTGAAAAGCAGCACGGCGATGATGCCCATGGTCTTCTGCGCGTCATTGCCGCCGTGCCCCAGCGAATAAAGCGAGGCGGAGATGAACTGCATGACGCGGAAGGTGCGGTCGACCGCAAAGGGCGTCTGCCGCACGAACAGCCAGGACACGGCAAGCACGAGAACGAGCGCCAGGAAAAAGCCGATGGCTGGCGACATGAAGATCGCCCCCACCGTCTTCAGCAGGCCCGACCAGACGATGGAATTAAAGCCAACCTTGGCGAAACCCGCACCGACGAGGCCGCCGATCAGCGCATGCGAGGAGCTGGAGGGAATGCCGAAAATCCAGGTGACAATGTTCCAGACGATCGCGCCGATCAGCGCCGCGAAGATGACCTGCGGCGACACGATGGCCGGATCGATGATGCCGGTGCCGAGCGTTTCCGCCACATGCAGGCCGAAGAACAGGAAGGCGATGAAATTGAAGAAGGCCGCCCAGGCGACCGCATATTGCGGCCGCAGCACCCGGGTGGAGACGATGGTGGCGATGGAATTGGCGGCGTCATGCAGACCGTTCAGGAAATCGAAGAACAGCGCGATGGCGATAAGGCCGACGAGCAGCGGCAGAGCAAGCGCGACATCCATCAGACGTTCTCGATCACGATGCCGCTGATCTCGTTGGCGACATCCTCGAAGCGGTCGACGACCTTTTCGAGTTCGCCGTAGATTTCGCTGCCGATTATATAGGCCATGGCATCGCCGCTCGCGCCATGCCGGCGGAAGAGGTCCTTCAGGCCCAGGTCGTGAAGCTCGTCGGAGCGGCCTTCGACGCGGGTTACCTCTTCGGCGATGGCCGAGAGGCGATGCGCATTCGTGCCGACCTTGTTGAGAAGCGGAATGGCTTCCGCAATCAGGCCCGCCGCGCGTACGATCTCGTGGCCCATTTCCTTCATCAGCGGGTCGAATTCGCTCTGTTCGAACAGGCGGATGGTCTTGACGGTCTTGTGCATCATGTCGATGGCGTCATCCATGGACTGGATGAGGTCCTTGATGTCGCCACGGTCAAAGGGAGTGATGAAGCTCCGCCTGACCGCAAGCAGCACCTCGCGGGTGATGTCATCCGCCTGATGCTCGAGGGCGACGATGAGGTCGCAGTTCTTCTCAACGTTGATGCCGCTCAAAAGTTGGTCAAGGGCTTCAGCCGCTTTGATGACGGTTTCGGAATGTTTGCTGAACATGTCGAAGAAACGGTCCTCGCGCGGCATCAGCTTGCGAAAAATACTCATCATGCGAATTGGCCCTCAATGGCGCTTTATCAGTTGTGGGGGGTGATTGTCATAAAACTGTCATAAATGCACGCGGGGCATTGATGCAACCCGGAAAATCAGCACTATCAACGGATATGAAATCTTCCAAGAATCGCCGGAAAACCCGTCCGGCCCGTCCACTCACATTGCTCCAGCAGCTGGCTGCGGTTCCCGAAAAGCTCTTCACCGGTGCTTTCCGGCAGCAATATGCCGCGCTCTGTTTCCGTTATGCCGACAATGGCGTGGATATCGAAATCCTCCTCGTCACGTCCCGCACCAGTCAGCGCTGGATCATTCCACGCGGCTGGCCGATGAAGCGCAAGAAGCCGCATCAGGCGGCGGCGATCGAAGCGTGGGAGGAGGCGGGCGTGCGTGGCCGGGTGAAGAAGGATGCGGTGGGCCGCTATACCTATCTCAAGATGCTCGACAATGGCGATGTCGTTCCCTGCATGGTCGACGTCTTCCAGATAGAGGTGACGGAAACGGACGCGACCTTCAAGGAGCACGGTGAACGCCTGCTGGAATGGGTGCGCCCTGACGAGGCGGCAAGACGCGTTCGCGATATCGAACTGAAATCACTGTTGGTCGATTTCCGGCCAAAGGGGAAAAAGAAACGCCAGAGCGGCGAGAGACCGTAACCGCATCTGCCCGGCATTCCTTCCTGCAGCCGGTACTGTAATGCCACCGCAACAGGACATGCCCACCCTTGCCTGATGATTGTCATCAGGAGCCGTTGCATGAATTTACGTCGTCCCGTTCTCCGCTTCTTATTGCGGTATCTCCATCCGATTATCGCCATCGCTTTGCTTCTGGCGGGCCCGGCTGCGATTCTTTTGCTGAGATGACGACAGGGGCACCATCCGGAATGACGGGAAGGCGGTGTCGCCTTCCCGTTGTCAGCCGGATTGGTGTCTAGCCGACCTTGTCAGACCGGCTGCTTTTGGGAAGGTTGCGCCTCATTGCCCGAATGCCCCGTTTCATCCGGCGCTTTCGGTAACAGGCGGGCGAAACGCCTGATGATGCTGTCCAGATAGGACAGGATGGTCGGTACCACGATCAGGGTCAGCAGCGTGGAACTGATGAGGCCGCCAACCACCGCATGGGCCATCGGCGCGCGCTGCGCGCCACCGCCGCTGACGGCCAGGCCGAGCGGGATCATGCCGAAGATCATCGCAAGCGTCGTCATGATGATCGGACGGAAGCGGATGACACCGGCATTCTCGAGCGCCTCGTTCAGCGAGAGCCCCCGCCGTCGCTCGCGATTGGCGAAATCCACCAGCAGGATGCCGTTTTTGGTCACGAGGCCCATCAGCATGATGAAGCCGATCAGCGAGAACATGTTGATCGTGCTGCCGGCGATCATCAACCCGATGAGGACGCCGACGAGCGACAGCGGCAGCGACGCCATGATGGCGAGCGGTTGCAAGAAGCTGCCGAACTGCGAGGCGAGCACGATGTAGATGAAGATGACGGCCATGCTGAGCGCCGTGACCATATGGCCGACGGTTTCCTGCATGGTTTCGGCGTCGCCGCCGAAGCGGATGCGATAGCCGCTCGGCAGGTCAAGACCGGCGGTCAGGCCCTGCAGGGTCTCCGTCACGTCGCCAAGCGTGCGGCCGGCAATATTGGCCGAAACCAGTATCTCGCGGCGATTGTCGATGCGGCGGATTTCGGCGGGGGCCGGCATGATGCCGATATCGGCAACCTGATCGAGACGCACCATCAGCGGCGCACCGTTCGCCGCCGTGCGGCCATTTGCGATCATCAATTCACCGAGGCTTGCCAGGTCGGACCGCCGCTCGGCCGGCAGGCGGATGACGATATCGTACGTATTGCCGTCCGTATCCGTCCATTTCGACACATCCTCCCCGCCGATAAGGGGGGAGAGTGCTGCGGCAAGATCGGAGCGGGCAATACCGAGATCGCTCGCCGCCGCAGGCTTCAGGCGTACCGACAGGACAGAGGTTACATCCTTCGCACTGGAGGTCACATCCACGAGGCCCGGAATTTTTTTCATGTCTTCGACCAGGCTGGCGGCGATTTTTTCAAGAACAGCCCGGTCGTCGCCGAGGATGCTCAGCTGCACCGGGCTTTCGCCGCCGCCAAGTCCGTTCTGCAGGATCGTGGCCTCAATGCCAGGTATGGCTGACAGGCGTTTGCGAACCGGCTTGGCAAGGGAGAGCGGGGTTCGGCTTCGCATATCGAGCGGCACCAGCCCCACCAATATGGCGGCGCGATGCTTGCCGGCGGCGGCGCCGGTGTTGACGGTAGAATAAAGCATCTCGACCTCGGGAAATTCCCTCAGCGCCTTCTCGACCTGCCGTACCTTGATGGTCGTATAGTCCAGAGAGGAGCCGACCGGCGCGGTGATGTTGACCTGGAAGCGGCCTTCATCGGCATTCGGAACGAATTCCGTGCCGACCAGCGGCACCATGAACAGGCTGCCGGTAAAGATGCCCGATGTGACAAGCAGGGTGACGAGCCGGTGCCGCAGGGTCCAGCCGATGGCGCGGCGATACTGACCGGCCATCCATTCGAAGCTGCGGTCGAAACGCGCGATCAGTCGGCCTATCGGACCGCGTTTTGCATCGGGTTGGGCGTCCGGATCGTACCAGACGCTTGATAACATCGGGTCGAGTGGGAAGGCGACGAAAAGCGAGATCAGCACGGCGGCGGAGACGGTGACGCCGAATTCGTAGAAAACCCGGCCGACGATGCCATCCATGAAGGCAACTGGCAGGAAGACCGCCACGATTGTCGCCGTTGTCGCGATGACCGCAAGCCCGATTTCATTGGTGCCGTCGAGGGCTGCGCGCAGGTGGGATTTGCCCATATGGAGATGGCGGGTGATGTTTTCGCGCACCACGATGGCGTCATCCACTAGAATGCCGATGGAAAGCGTCAGCGCCAGCAGGCTGAGCGTATTGAGCGTGAAACCGAGGAAATCGATCACCGCGAGCGTGCCGATGATGGCGATCGGCAGCGTCAGCCCGGTAATCACCGTACTGCGCCAGGAATTGAGGAACAGGAAGACGATGGCGACGGCGAGCGCCGCACCTTCGATCAGTGTCGTCTGTACCTGACTGACGGATTCGCGGATGGGTATCGATGAATCCGTGACGATACGCAGCTGCACGTTCTGCGGGGCAAGCTCGGCGTTGAGCGCATCGAGGCGCTTTCTCACATCCGTCGCCACCTGAACGGTATTGGCGTCCTGAACCTTGACGATGTCGATCGCCAGCGCCGTCTGGCCACTATAGAGGGCGCGGCTTTCGGCATCGGCTGCCCCTTCCGAAAGCGTGGCGACATCGCGAAGCTCGATGGCCGTGCCGCCACGCCTTGCCACGACCATGTCCAGCAGCGCCTGCGGCTCCTCGATACGGCCCTGCACCTGGATCGTCCGTTCGGAGACGGGATCGACGACGCTTCCGGCCGGGCTGTTGCTGTTGCCGGTGCGCAGCGCATTCACCACCTCGTTAATGCCTATTCCAAGGGCACGCATGCGCGTCTCGTCGATCGTCACACCGATCTGCCGTTTGCGAGCGCCAACCAGCGTTGCCTGGCCGACGCCGGCAACGGTCGTCAACTGCCGCACCACCTTCTGGTCGGCAAGGGTGGTGAGGGCGGGCACATCGAGCGATGTCGAGCTGATCGCAACCGACAGGACCGGCTCGGCGGCAGGGTCGAACCTCGATATGACAGGTTTTTTGGCGTCTTCCGGAAAATTCGCCTCGATGGCGGCGATCTTGTCGCGGACCTCCTGCGCGGCGGCCGAACTCTGCACCTCGAGCTTGAATTTCGCGACAACGACGGAACGCCCCTCATAGGAGGTGGATGTGACCTCGTCGAGGCCGCCAATGGCGTTCAGCGCATCCTCGACCGGGCGTGTCACCTCGGTCTCCACCGTCTCCGGCGTCGCGCCCGGATAAGAGGTGACGACGACCACCACGGGAACGTCGACATTGGGATATTGGTCCAGCCCAAGCCGCTGCAGCGAGAAGGCGCCCATGACCAGAAGCGCCACCATCATCATGGTGGCAAAAACAGGGTGGGTAACGGATATGCGGGTCAAAAACATTTCAGCCTGCCTTGTCGATGGTGACGGCCATGTCAGGCCCCAGTTCGGGAAGCGGTGCGGTGAGGATGATCTCGCCATCCTTCAGGCCGGCGGCAATCTCGACCAGACTGCCATCGTTCCAGCGCGCTCCGACGGCGACCGTCTGGCGGCGAAGACGGCCATCCTCCACCTTCAGCACATGGTAACCCGTCTCGTCCTTGCGCAGCGCGATTGCGGGAACGACAAGCGCATCGTTCTTTTCACGCAGGAGGATCGATCCGCTGGCGAACATTCCGCCCCACAGCCGGCCGTCACGATTGGCAAGCCGCAGATAGACGGCGACAAAACGGGTGCCGTCTTCGGCAACCGGGCTGATGCGGTCCACCGTGCCTTTGACGATCTGGCCGCCAAGGCCGTCAATTTCCAGTTCCGCCGTCTGGCCGAGCGCCACGCGCGGTATGTCGCGGGTGGCGACAAGAACCTTCGCTTCCAGCACGCTGGTATCGACCAGTGTGAGAAGCTCACCATCTGCGCCGACACGCGATCCCGCCTCGGCCAGCCGCCGGGTGACGGTGCCGCTGAACGGCGCGCGGATTTCGGCGTTGCGAAGGGCGAGGCGGGCGATATCCGCCTGCGCCGAAAGGCTCTGGAGCCTTGCCGTCTTCACCGCGACATCGCTTTTCGCCTTGTCGAGCTGTTCCGTCGAAGCGATGTTTTTCAGGGCAAGCTGTTCGGTTCTCGTCAGGGCCTGCATTGCCAGCATCAGCTCGGCCTCGGCCGCATCCCGGTCGCTCTGCCGCAGTAAAAGCGTCGATTGCGACTCATCGGTTTCGAAACGCACGAGCAGCTTGCCCGCCTGCACCGCATCTCCGTCGCGGACATTCATTTCGACGATCTTGCCGGCTTCACGGGCGCGGATCACCACGCGGGTGATCGGCTGAAGCTCGCCACTGACGCCAAGCCGCTCCACCATCGCGCGCGTACCGATCTTTGCCGTTTCCGCGGCCGTCAGTTCGAACGGCGTGCCTGCGGGGCTCATCGAAGCGGTTTCGACGAGCCCGTTCACGATGCCTTTGACACGCTCATTCGCATCGACGCTGCCGCGCGCCGGATCGAGAGCGGTGACAACGAGAACGCAACCTGCAAGCGCGATCCCCGCCTTGATGGTTCTCTTCACCCACATACTGAAATCCTTTCCATCCCGGGACCGCCGCTCAGGCGGTCGCATTGCCTCTGTCGAGGCGGATGGTTTCTGGATAGGCATCCATAATTGCAGCAGCATTACCCGCCGGGGCGCGCCCGCCTAAACGGAACCGTCTAATGCTCCAAAGCTCTGTTTTTATGCATTTTCCAGAGGTGAAACCGTTATGGATCCTGGTTGTAAATGCTTCGGCGTCTTCTTCGCCGCAATACTGCCGCAACCTTTCTGGCAGAAAACGGAAGGCGAAGGGACGGTGACGCATGAGACTTCTGTTGATCGAAGACGAAAAGGAAATGGCGGATGCGCTGACGGCGACGCTTGGCAAGCAGGGGATCGTCATCGACCATACGATGTGGCTCGGCGATGCGATGGAGCTGACGCGTCAGCACGTCTATGACGCCATCCTGCTCGACCGTCGCCTGCCTGATGGGGAAGGGCTCTCCTTCATTCCGCAGCTGCGCCGCGCTGGCATCGACACGCCGATCATTCTGTTGACGGCAATGAACGAGCCGGAAGAGCGGATCGCGGGGCTGGACGGCGGCGCCGACGATTATCTCGGCAAGCCGTTTCTCGTCGGCGAGCTGCTGGCGCGGGTGCGCGCGGTTCTGAGGAGGCCGGCAAATCTTGCGCCGGCCCAGATCACCGCAGGCCGCATCGTCATCGATCCGCTCCATCTCAGCGTCACGATCAATTCGGTTCCCTTCGATCTGCCAAGGCGCGAGCTTGCGGTTCTCATCGCGCTGGCGAAACGCAAGGGCAAATCCGTGCTGCGCTCCACGCTCGAGGCAGCCGTTTACAATTACGAGGAGGAGATCCAGTCCAATGCGCTCGACGCGCATATATCGCGGCTGCGAAAACGCCTGCTCGATGCGTCCGCAGGCGTCGGCGTGCATAATATTCGTGGCATCGGTTATCTGTTGAAGGAAGAAGCATGAAAGCGCAGGGCACGTCCAACCCGTCCTTGTGGTGGAAACTGAGCTGGCAGCTCAGCGTCGTCGTCTCTGCCATGATTGCCGTGGTCATCATCGGGCTCTGCTTTTACGGCGTGATGATGCTTTCCCCCAATATTGCGCTCTGGGACGACCTCTCGGCCACACTTGATGAATCGCTTTCGCTCGATCCGCAAAAGGGATTGGTCATTACCGATGGCCCGGCATTGCAGGCCCTGAAGGCGGAGAACTCAACGCTCTGGTTCGTGGCTTCCACGCTGGACGGGCGGGTGGCGACCTACGGCGCCGTGCCCGCCGTTTATGAGGAATTGTCGCGGTATCTGCATCTGATGACGGATGCCGATATTCGCGGAGGAAAAGGCATCGTCGAGGTCGCCCTGGTCGAAAGCATGGAAACGAAATGGGGTTCGGTGAGGGTCATGTTCGGCGGAACGACGCATGTAGGCGGGCAGTTCCTGACACTTCTTGCCGGAACCTACAAGATTTACGTTCCCCTGCTGGCTGTCATCCTGCCCGCCGTGTTCTTCTCGGTTCCCCGCATCGTGCGCCAGGCGCTTTCCGGCCTCAGTTCCGTCGTCAGAAAGGCCCCCGAGATCGATCCGCGGCGGCCGGGTTCAAAGCTTCCGGTCGAGGATGTGCCACGCGAGGTGGTTCCGCTGATCCTTGCCTTCAACAGCATTCTCGAACGGCTGGAAGAGCAGTTTCGGGCGCGCCAGCGTTTTCTCATCGATGCGGCGCATGAGCTGAGAACGCCGATTGCGATCATGCAGACCCGGATAGAGGGCTTGCCGGGGCCGGAACAGCAACGCCTGATGGAGGATGTCGCGCGGCTTGGCGAGACTACGGAACAGCTTCTCGCCTTCGAAAGAATCGATCAGGTAAACGACCGGCGCGAGACGGTGGAGCTCGTAGAGATGACCCGCACCGTCGTCGCCGATCTCGCGCCGCTTGCGCTTTCGGCGGGTTATGACATCTCCTTCGACACGCAGATCGCTCGATATGAGGTGATGGGCGACCCCTTCACCCTGCCGCGTGCGATCAGCAACATCGTGCGCAATGCCATCGATTATGGCGGGAACAGGGGGATGATCCATATCTCGGTTCTCGCCAATGGCGAGATCGCGATTTCCGATGAGGGGCAGGGGATAGCCGAAGACCAGCGGGAACGGATTTTCGAGCCCTTTTACCGCATCACACCGCGCAGCACCGGGGCAGGGCTTGGCCTCAGCCTCGTCAAGCAGATCGTCGCCAACCATAACGGGCGAATCTTTCTGGATAGCAGCGCCTTCGGAAGTACCTTCCGGTTACGTTTCTGATCGTCGCGTTGCGCGCTGTCCAGAGGCGGGTGATTGTAATGTTGCCGCAATTTTAGCTGTCGTACCGTGTGGGGCACAGGATCAATCATCCCAACCGGAGTACGTGCAGTGAAACAACAGTGGAATCTGTTTGCCCGGGGTTCCGGCGACAAGGCCTCCCGCAGCCGCGGTGTCGCCTTCGCCACCTTGCCCTTCGCCATCCTCATGTCCAGCTGCACCTCCGTGCCGCTGAAAGAAGGTGGCACGCTCACCTCCTATGCGCAGCTCAGCCCGGCCAAGGGAAAGTTCACCAAATCGCGAACCTTCGTGGACGCCACCGGGCTGGCCGGGGTCAAGACCGTCGCCATCGTCCCGACCACCTTCTCCTTCGCCGCCTCGTCACGGGTTACATCGGAAAGGGATCGTGCCCTTGTTTCGAATGCGCTGGATCGCGCCATCTGCGTGGCGCTCAGCGATAAATACCGGATCGCCGCCCTTGGCCAGCCGGCGGATATGACGGTGCGCACGGTCATCACCGATCTGGTGCCAACCGACAAGACCATGGCCGGGGTATCAACGGCCGTGACACTCGGCAGCGGCTTCGTCCTGCCGGTCAGCGTGCCGCGTCTCCCATTCGGGCTCGGCGGGCTGGCCGTCGAGGCCGAGGCGGTGGATAGCAGCGGCGTCCAGCGCGCGGCGGCCGTCTGGTCCAAGGGCGCGAACTCCATTACCGGTAAGGCCCGAGTGTCGGAGATCGGCGATGCCTACGGGCTCGCCGACGATTTCTCCAATTATTTCGCGCGTATTCTGGTGTCGGGCAAGGTTTCCGACGGTCTGAACCTCTCTATTCCCTCTGGCCATCGAATCCGGTCGGCTTTGGGCGGAAAACCGAAATATGTCGAGTGCGATGCCTATGGCCGGTCGCGCGGCTTGAAGGGCATGGTGGCCGACAAGTTCGGCGCGCCGCCGCAATGGACCGACGACGGGCACGCGAAAGTCGCGGCGCGATAGGCCAGCCGCTTTATGTGTAGATCGCGTGCGTTACGGCGCGCGCGATCGTCCGAACCAAGTGCCTATGCCGCGAGACCGAGCTTCTGAAGGCCGCATTCGCGGACGATCTCCGCGATATGGGCGAACTGCGCCGAGAGCGGGTTGCTCTTGCGCCATACCATGCCGATGGTGCGCGACGGGCGCGGTTCCGCAAGCCGGAATACCGAAACGGTGGATTGCCGCGTTTCCATATCGACGGCCATCTGCGGAATGAGTGTGACGCCGATGCCGGCGCCGACCATCTGTACGAGGGTGGAGAGCGAAGAGCCCTCCATCAGCACGCGCGGCGGCGCATTGGTCGTGCTGCAGAAGGAAAGCGCCTGGTTGCGGAAACAATGGCCTTCCTCCAAAAGCAGAAGCCGCATTTCGCCGAGCTTGTCGGCGCTCGGCACCGGCATACCCGCATCCTCCATCGGCCGCACCAGAATGAATTCCTCCGAAAACAGCGGAACCTCCTCCAGCGCGGGTTCCGAGACCGGGAGGGCGACGATTGCCATGTCTAGCCGGGCTTCCAGCAGGTCTTCGATGAGTTTCTGCGTTACCGCTTCGCGCGGGCGCGCCTCCAGTCCGGGATAATGCCGGGTGAGAGTCTTGATCACCTGCGGCAAGAGATAGGGCGCAACGGTGGGAATGACACCGATGCGCAGGCGACCGCTGAGAGGGCCATGCCCCGCACGCGCCAGATCCTGCAACTCGTCCACCGAACGCAGGATGGCCCGGGTGCGTTCGGCAAATTCCTCACCAAGCGCCGTCAGCCTGATCTGGCGGCTGCCGCGTTCGACGAGCGGCGCACCGATTAATTCCTCCAGTTCCCGTATCTGCAAAGATAGTGCAGGCTGGGAGATGGCACAGGCTTCCGCCGCACGCCCGAAATGGCCGATCTTGGCCAGCGCATCGAAATAACGGAGATGTTTCATGGAGAGCGCAATCATAAGCTCAGCATATCGCAGCCTTTAGAATATACAATTGGAAATTATGGAACCCGGCTGTTAGTCATCTTCATGACAGAAAGAAGCTGTAGCTGTGAACGATCACCGGCGTCGCAGCAGAGTCCTTGATGACCTGCCGCTGCCTCTGGCTCGGAATGCTGCACATGTCGAACTGATAATTTGTTTAATTGCTAAACCCATCGGAGGGCGAAATGGACGCAACTTCAAAACCGGCTGGCAAGTGTCCCGTCATGCATGGAGGCAACACGGCCTCCGGTAAATCGGTGACCGAATGGTGGCCGAATGCGCTGAACCTCGACATCCTGCATCAGCACGATACCAAGACCAATCCGCTCGGCACCTCCTTCAACTATCGCGAAGCCCTGAAGACGCTCGATGTCGAGGCCCTGAAGGCCGATCTGCGCGCCCTGATGACCGACAGCCAGGAATGGTGGCCGGCAGACTGGGGCAGCTACGTCGGCATGATGGCCCGTGTTACCTGGCATGCGGCGGGTTCCTACCGCGTAACGGACGGTCGTGGTGGCGCCAACACCGGCAACCAGCGTTTTGCCCCGCTCAATTCCTGGCCTGATAACGTCAACACCGACAAGGGCCGCCGCCTGCTTTGGCCGATCAAGAAGAAATACGGCAACAAGGTTTCCTGGGCAGACCTGATCGCGCTCGCCGGCACCATTGCCTACGACGTCGCCGGTCTGAAGACCTTCGGTTTCGCCTTTGGCCGTGAAGACATCTGGGCTCCGGAAAAGGACACCTATTGGGGTGACGAAAAGGAATGGCTGGCCCCGAGCGATGGCCGTTACGGCGACGTGACCAAGCCTGAGACGCTGGAAAACCCGCTTGCCGCCGTGCAGATGGGCCTCATCTACGTCAACCCGGAAGGTGTGAACGGCAAGTCCGATCCGCTGGCAACGGCGGCGCAAATGCGCGAAACCTTCGCCCGCATGGGCATGGATGACGAGGAAACCGTGGCTCTCACCGCTGGCGGCCATACCATCGGCAAGTCGCACGGCAATGGCAGCGCCGCCAACCTCAGCCCCGATCCGGAAGCCGCAGGCCCGGAATTTCAGGGCCTTGGCTGGATCAACACCAAGGGCCGCGGCATTGGTCGCGACACGGTTGTTTCCGGTATCGAAGGTGCCTGGACGAGCGAGCCGACCAAGTGGGACAACGGCTTCTTCGACATGCTGTTCAAGCATGAGTGGACCTTGACCCACAGCCCTGCCGGTGCATCACAATGGGCGCCGATCACCATCGCCGAAGAAGACAAGCCCGTGGATGTCGAGGATGCCTCGATCCGCACCATTCCGATGATGACCGATGCCGACATGGCTCTGAAGGTCGACCCGATCTACCGCGAGATTTCGCTGAAGTTCAAGGACGACCAGGATCATTTCTCGGACGTCTTCGCCCGCGCATGGTTCAAGCTGACGCATCGCGACATGGGACCGAAGGCGCGTTACATCGGCCCTGATGTTCCGGCCGAAGACCTGATCTGGCAGGATCCGATCCCGGTAGGCTCCACGAGCTACGATGTCGCTGCCGTAAAGGCAAAGATCGCCGCCTCCGGTCTGACGGTTGCGGATCTGGTCTCGACCGCCTGGGACAGCGCCCGCACCTTCCGTGGTTCGGATAAACGTGGTGGTGCCAATGGCGCACGCATCCGCCTTGCGCCGCAGAAGGACTGGGAAGGCAATGAGCCCGCCCGTCTTTCCCGTGTGCTTTCGGTTCTGGAGCAGATTGCCCGTGAAAGCGGCGCGAGCATCGCGGATGTGATCGTTCTCGCCGGCAATTACGGTGTGGAACAGGCGGCCAAGGCGGCCGGCTTCGACATTGCCGTACCTTTTGCGGCCGGTCGTGGTGACGCTTCCGCCGAGCAGACGGATGCTGACAGCTTTGCTCCGCTTGAGCCGCTGGCGGATGGTTTCCGCAACTGGGTCAAGCAGGACTATGTCGTCAGCCCCGAAGAACTGCTGCTGGATCGCGCACAGCTTCTCGGCCTGACCGCGCCGGAACTGACCGTGCTCATCGGCGGCCTGCGCGTCATCGGCACCAATTACGCCGGTACGGCGCATGGCGTGTTCACCGACAAACCCGGCGCGCTGACGACGGACTTCTTCACGACGCTGACGGACATGGCCTATTCCTGGGTTCCGACCGGCAACAATCTCTATGAGATTCGTGACCGCAAGACCGGGGCAGCCAAGTACACGGCCACGCGCGTAGACCTCGTCATCGGCTCGAACTCCATCCTGCGCGCCTATGCGGAAGTTTACGCGCAGGACGACAGCAGGGAGAAATTCGTGCGTGATTTCGTCGCCGCCTGGACGAAGGTGATGAACGCTGACCGTTTCGACCTTCTGTAAAAGGAAGTCCGACTGTTCGATAATGATGCACCTCCCTGAGCTATCGGGGAGGTGTTTTTACTGCGGATGGGTTCGCGCATCCTTCGTATTCGTCACCCCTGACTTGATCCGGGGTCCAGCGCGATCAACTCCTTGATCACGAGAAACATCTTTCACGGCGCAGACGCGCCGTGGCTGGATGCCGGATCAAGTCCGGCATGACGGGTACGGGCTGTGGGATGTATATATTAGCCCGATCATGTCTCAAGAGATTGGAGAGGTGCTTGTTTATCTCCGGTCCGAAGACGAAACCGGCTTCGCCGGTGAAGATTTTTCGGCGTTGCCTGACGGGGCTTTGCCGCTTTTTTCATTTTCATGCGCATCCGGCCCGGCAACGATGACGCCGCGGCCCTTCTCTTCGCGCTTCTTGTCCGCGAAGTTGCCCGGTTCCTTCTTGCTGTCCATGATAGTCTCCATTGTTGCGTTCCTGTCAGGAGTTCAACGGGTGTCTTGGGCAGAGGTTCCAGGGCGGTCGCGTCAGTGAATGTTTCTCTTCATAACGATCTTTGCTATTAACATGAATTGATAAGTCATGTTATTGGGGCGAAGCGCGATAACTGGCGCGGCGCGCCTGTCTTTCCAAGCCCTCAACCCAGACCCGACACCGGACGGTACCCGCATTGAGTTTCTGGCATTCCATGACCTGGCACACGGAAGGGATCAGCGTCACTGCGCCGGTGAAGTGGCGCCAGCTGGACGGGCTCGTCAGTGCTTTCTGGGAGGCGGAAAGCCAGATGGGGGCGAAGGGTTATTATCTTGCCGCCGATCCGCGCATCATGATTTTTTTCAACGATGTGTCTTCACGCATCAGCATGTCCAACCGCAACGGCGAGTTCAGCAACCATTCGCGGCCGATGACGCGGGCGGTTTATGTGCCGGCTGGCGTGCCGATGTGGACGAGCAGCAACGCCACGCACCGGTTCTCGCATCTCAACCTGCATATTCACAAGGACCGGCTGTTGCGCTTCCTGTCACCTTCGGTCGGCAGCTCGGCGGCGATGACGGCGCTGCGCCGCCCGGTCGAGATACAGGATATCGGCTCGGTGGAAACTCTTGCCGGCCTGCTTGTCGATGAGCTGGCGGAGCCCTCGAAACATGCGGTCTTTGCGGAAAGTCTCGTCGGCAGCATCGTTGCCGGCCTGCTGGATATTCCCGGCCCTTCACCGGAGCAGGTGAATGGCAGGTTGACGCAGGCGCAGTTGAACAAGCTTCTTGCCCAGGTCGAAAAGCGTGGCGACGACCGTATGGCGGTTGCCGAAATGGCGGATATTGTCGGGCTTTCGGAAAGCTGGTTCGCCACCGTGTTTCGCCAGACCACCGGCAAGACGCCGCTGCAATGGCAATTGGAACGGCGCATCAATGCCGCCCGGAAACTTCTGCTGGAAGGCGATCTGACTGTGGCCGATATCGCCGCCCAGCTCGGCTTTTCCGATCAGGCCCATCTGACCAAGGCTTTCCGCCAGTCCGTGGGCAACACGCCGGCCGCCTGGCGGCGTTTGCATAGGCTACTTTGAATTGGTGGCCTTTGCTGTCTACACTCAATCGTCGGCGCGTCCGTAAATCTTGCTCGACGTCATCCTCGGGCTTGTCCCGAGGATTTGCGACCTTGTGACCTTACGATACGTGGTTGGATCCCCGGAATAAGCCCGAGGATGATGTTAAACATTAGGATTGTCTTGTAGCGGTTTGAAATCAGTTGTTTTTTCTCTACCACGTCTTTCGCAAAGTCACGGAAAACGCCCGGCCGGGATTGTAGAAGTCAGCGCCGACCCCGCCATACGAAACGTGTTTTTCGTTGAAGAGGTTGGAGACATTGACATCCAGTGAGGCGGTTTCCTGAATCTTGTAGCTGAATGCCGCATCCACGGTCACGCTGCTTCCGGTTTCGACCTTGTTGGCATTGTCGAAATAATAGGCGCCGGTATAGCGGCCGCCGAGACCGAAGGTCATGTCGCCGAAATGGTCGTTGCCTTCGAGCGTATAATTGACCCACAGTGAAGCCTGATGCTCGGGCACGAATTCCGGCCGGTTGCCAATATTGCCGCCGGTGCCGTTTTCGGTGATCTCCGCATCGAGATAGGAATAGGCCGCCGTCAGGCTGAGATTGTCTGTTACCTCTGCCTTCGCTTCAAGATCGAGGCCGCGCACGCGCACCTCGCCGATGGTGGTCGGCAAGCTGGTGATCGGGCTGGTGACGGTGATGTTGTTCTTCTTCAGGTCGTAAATCGAGGCGGTGAACAGGGCCGGGAAAGCATCCGGCCGGTATTTCACGCCGAGTTCGATCTGCTCGCCGCGTTCGGGCTCGACCGTCAGACCGGATGCCGGCACCACCGATTCGGCGTAGCTGATATAGGGCGCGATTTCGTTGGTGACCTTGTAGGACACGCCGATGCGCTTGGTCAGTTCGCTGATGTCGCCGCTTGCCGTCGTGCCATTCAGCCGGTTGGTCTGGTCGGTGTCGATCCAGTCGTTGCGCAGCCCGGCGCTGACGGTGAGCCTGTCGAAGAAGGTCAGGTCCTGCTGCAGGTAGATCGCCCTGGTTTTCTGGTCCGTCAGCGAGCTGGCATAGAGCGGCACCGAGGAGGGCGCGCCGGTATAGACCGGGTTCATCCAGTTGATGCTCGGCGCGGCGCCGAAGTAGCTTTTGCTGCCGGATTCATAGTTGTTATAAAAAACGCCGACGAGGCTGCGGCTTTCGACATTTTCAAACCGCGTGTCATATTGCAGGCGCGTATCGATCAGGAAGTTTTCGGTCTCGGTGTCGTTGCCGAAATAGGAACGGTTGGCGATGGTCGAACCGTTGGTCGGCGTCGACGAGATATAGGCATAACCGAAGTCCGTATTCGCCTTGCTGTAACGGGCGTTGGAACACAGGGTCAGACCCGAGCCGAAATCGTGGTCGAACATCACGCTCAGCGAATTGCGGTTTGTCCCGCGATAATTGTAGTCCGGTTCGCCGAAGAAGCGGCTGCGGTCGAAATCCGAGCCGACGGGATGGCCGCCGCCGCCGGGAACGCCATCCTTGTTGAGATGGTCGTAAACGACGGTGAGGCTGGTGACGTCGGTCGGACGCCAGGTCAGGCCGCCCATGAAGAACTTCTCGTCATCGCGGGAATAATCATATTCCGCATCGGCATTTCGGAGCTTGCCGGTCAGACGATAGGACAGCGTGTCGTCGCTGGTGATATTGTCGCCGAAATCGAAACCGGTCTCGGCGCGGCTATAGGAGCCGCCGGTCACATAGGCTTCGCCGAAACGGGTGCGTTTCGGCACCTTGGTGGAATAATTCACCGAGCCACCGGGATCCGAGACGCCGAAGGTGGTGGAATTGCCGCCCTTCAGCACTTCCACCCGCTCATAGGCATAGGTTTCTTCGCGCAGCGCACCAAAGGGACGGCCGAGGGTGAGGCCATCGCGATAGGTATAGGCATCGAAACCGCGAATCTTGAAATAGTCGAAACGGTCGTCGGAACCGTAAAAATCCGTGGTCACGCCAGCGGTATATTGCAACGCTTCTTCCACGGTCTGCACACCGCGCTGCTGCATTTCCTTGGCGGTGATGACGGAAACGGAGGCAGGCGTGTCGAGAATATCGGTCGCCATCTTGCTGCCGCTCGTGGGGCGGGGGGCAACGATCGATTTCTGGTCATTGTCGCCGCTGTCGATGGTGATGCGTTCCAGAACCGTGCTGCCGCCCGTATTGGCAGCTTCCTGCGCCAGCAGGGAGCCGGGCAGGGTGGCGACAAGCGCCGTGCAGGCAAGCAGGGCCGCATCCTGGTAACGACGTCGCGCGGTTTTGCGGTGTCTGCCTTCGGTTTCGATATTCATTGGTATGTTCCAGACCTTGATGCCCCGATCGCCGTTTTCACGGCCCACTCTCGAAGCGCCCAATAACTTGAGAAAGTTTGTCCGGTATTGTAACTTTTTGCGGTTTTGTACAAAACCCCGGAAATTTCACCGCTGTTGCTGCTGCATTTCTTGCCTGGGCTTGACGGGGGCATTTGAAGCTGAGAGTTCAAGTCCACTTTTGAACCTTTGAGAGCTTCGCCATGCTTCGCCCGTTCCGCTGCCTCGTTCCGGCATTCATGCTTTTCCTGTCGATGATCGCGCCTGATATGGCCGCGGCGGAGGAGACGACCAGCTATCCCGTCGCCATCAAACATGCGTTTGGCACGACCAGGATTGCGAAGAAACCGCAGCGGGTCGCCACTGTCGCCTGGGCGAACCATGAGGTGCCGCTGGCGCTCGGCATCGTGCCTGTCGGTTTTGCGGCGGCCAATTTCGGCGATGATGACGGCGACGGCCTGCTGCCATGGGTGGCGAAGCGGCTTACCGAACTCAATGCGGCAAAGCCTGTGCTGTTCGACGAGGGCGACGGCATCGATTTCGAGGCCGTGGCGGCGACGCAGCCGGATGTCATCCTTGCCGCCTATTCCGGTCTCAGCCAGTCCGACTACGATACGCTGAGCCAGATTGCGCCTGTTGTCGCCTATCCCGTCTCCCCGTGGGCGACGGACTGGCGCGAGATGATCCGGCTCAACAGCGCCGGGCTCGGCACGGCGGTCGAGGGTGAGGCGCTCATCAAACGCATCGAGGGCGAAATCGCGCAGGCTGTCGCCGGCCACCCGCAGCTGAAGGGCAAGTCGGCCATGTTCGTCACCCATCTCGATGCCACCAATCTCAGCGTCGTCAATTTCTATACGGCCAATGACACCCGAGTGAAGTTCTTCGCCGATCTGGGGCTCGCCTCGCCGAAAAGCGTCGTGGAGGCGACGAAGCCGGGGCAATTCGCCGCCGGCGTCAGCGCCGAGCGTGTGGATGCCTTTGACGATGTCGATATCGTCGTGACCTATGGCAGCCAGCCGCTGCTGAATGCCATGCGCGCCGATCCGCTTCTCGCCCGCATGCCGGCAGTTGCCAACGATGCCATCGTCATGCTGGGCCGCGATCCGCTCGGCACCGCTTCAAACCCCACGCCGCTGTCGATTTCCTGGGTATTGAAGGACTATGCCGATCTCCTGGCAAAGGCCGCCGACAAATCCTCCAGGAAATCGCAGTGACAATGTCGGGACCCGGCAAAGTGACAACGGTGCTGCTCGCCGGTCGCTCCAGCCGCGCGCGAACCGCATGGCTCGGCGCAGTGCTGGCGCTTCTCGCATTGCTCTGTGCGCTCTCCGTCGCCATCGGCACGCGTGACGTCTCTTTTGCGGATATTCTTGGCGGGCTGAGCGGCCGCGTCGAGACGGTTGCCGAAGCGGTGGTTGCGGTGCGTCTTCCGCGCACGCTGCTCGCGCTGCTTTCCGGGGCCGCACTCGGGCTGGCCGGCGCCATCATGCAGGGTGTTACCCGTAATCCGCTTGCCGATCCCGGTATTCTCGGTGTCAACATGGGGGCGTCGCTAGCCGTCGTCATCGGCATTGTCTGGTTCGGCATCGCCACGGCGCAGGCCTTCATCATCACCGCAATTGCGGGGGCGGGGGCATCTGCGGTTTTCGTGTATGTTGTCGGCTCTTTGGGGCGAGGCGGCGCGACCCCGCTGAAACTCGCACTTGCGGGCGCCGCCACCTCCGTCGCCTTTTCGTCGCTCGTCATCGCCGTCGTGCTGCCGCGCAGCGATATTGCCGGCGGCATCCGCTCCTGGCAGATCGGCGGCGTCGGCGGGGCGACCTTCGAGCGCATCGAGACCGTGCTGCCCTTTCTCGCCGCCGGCTTCATCATCAGCCTGCTTTCGGCGCGCAAGCTGAATTCTCTGGCGCTCGGAGACGAACTCGCCGCCGGGCTTGGCGAGAATGTCATGGCAGCCAGAGCGGTGGTCTCCTTCGGCGCCATTCTGCTCTGCGGTGCCGCCACCGCCATTTGCGGGCCAATCGGTTTCGTCGGGCTGGTGGTGCCGCATCTCTGCCGCCTGCTCGTTGGCGTGGACAATCGCTGGCTTCTGCCGTTCTCGGCGCTTGGCGGGGCGTGTCTGCTGCTTGCCGCCGATATTGTCGGGCGCATCGTGGCGCGGCCATCCGAACTTGATGTCGGCATCGTCACCGCCCTCGTCGGCGCGCCTTTCTTCATCTGGATCGTCAGACGCCAGAGGGCGCGCGAATTGTGACCATGCACGCTCCCGTCATCGAAACTCTCGTCTTCAACCGCCACGCCCGCCAGCGCCGGCGTCGCCTTGTCATCGCTGCCCTGTCGGTGATCCTGATCGCCGCTTTCGCAATAACGCTGATGCTCGGGCAATCCTTCACGCCGCCCGGTGATGTCATCCGCGTTCTGCTGGGGGAGGATATTGCCGGCGTCACCTTCACCGTCGGCCAGCTGCGCCTGCCGCGCGCGCTGCTTTCGGTTCTCGCAGGCCTGAGCTTCGGGCTCGGCGGCATCGCCTTCCAGATCATGCTGCGCAACCCGCTCGCCAGCCCCGACATCATCGGCATCAGCTCCGGCGCGAGTGCCGCGGCCGTTTTTGCCATCGTCGTTTTGCAGATGAGCGGGCCGCTGGTCTCGGTCTTCGCCGTCGCCGCCGGTCTGGGCGTCGCGCTTCTGGTCTACCTCCTGTCCTTCCGAAATGGCGTGGCTGGCACGCGGCTGATCCTTGTCGGCATCGGCGTGTCGGCGATGCTGGAAAGCTTCATTGCCTATATTCTCTCCGTCGCGCCGGCATGGACGCTGCAGGAGGCAATGCGCTGGTTGACCGGCAGCGTCAACGGCGCGAAGATCGCCCAGTTGCTGCCGCTTTTCGTCGCGCTCATCCTGTTCGGCGGCCTGCTCCTCAGCCGCGCGCGTGACCTGGAAGCTCTGAGACTGGGTGACGATGCGGCCGCAGCGCTCGGTGTGCGGGTGGGACGAACCCGCATCATCGTCATCATCGCCGCCGTGGGCATGATCGCCTTTGCAACGGCGGTCTCCGGGCCGATCGCCTTTGTCGCTTTCCTGTCCGGGCCGATTGCGGCTCGTATCGTCGGCAGCAACGGCTCGCTGCTCGTTCCCGCGGCTCTGGTCGGAGCGGCACTGGTGCTGGTGGGGGATTATTGCGGCCAGTTCCTGTTGCCGGGCCGTTATCCGGTCGGCGTCGTCACGGGCGCGCTTGGCGCACCCTATCTGATTTACCTTATCGTGCGGGTCAACCGCAGCGGAGGCTCGTTATGACCGGCCACTCCCTTTCCGTAAGCGGCCTCTCTGCCGGATATGGCGAAAACCTCATCATCGACGGGCTGGACCTCACTGTCCCGCGCGGGAAAATCACCGTCATTGTCGGCGCCAATGCCTGCGGCAAGTCCACCCTGCTGCGCAGCATGTCGCGGCTCATCACGCCGCGCGCCGGTCAGGTCCTGCTCGATGGAAAGTCGATTCATCGTCTCCCTTCGCGCGACCTCGCACGGCGCATGGGCCTTCTGCCGCAATCGCCAATCGCGCCGGAGGGCATCGTGGTTGCCGATCTCGTCAGCCGTGGCCGGCACCCGCATCACGGCCTGTTCGCCCGCTGGTCGCGGCAGGATGACGAGGCCGTCGCCGCAGCTCTCGCCGCCACCGATACGGTCGAACTTGCCGAGCGTCCGGTGGACGAGCTTTCCGGCGGGCAGCGGCAACGTGTCTGGATCGCCATGGCGCTCGCCCAGCAAACCGACATATTGCTGCTGGATGAACCGACCACCTTCCTCGATATCAGCCATCAGGTCGAAGTGCTGGATCTTCTGACCGACCTCAATCAGGCGCGTGAAACCACCATCGTCATGGTGCTGCACGATCTCAATCTCGCGGCGCGTTATGCCGATCATCTGGTTGCCATGCGGGGCGGAAAGCTGCATGTCTGCGGCACGCCGGAGGAGGTGTTGACGGAAGAGAATGTCCGTCACGTCTTCGGCATCGAAAGCCGGGTCATCGAGGATCCGACTTCGGGCAAGCCGATGATGCTGCCGATTGGCCGGCACAGGACTGTACCTGCGTGATAGGTGTGGTCTTCACCGCCGCTCGTCGATCAGCCAGCCGGTGAGTTTTCTCACCGCATTATCGCTGTTTTTCGGCCGCATCAGCCAGTATCCGCGGCCCGGAGCGTCGAGGCTTGGGCCTGCGGTCACCAGCACGCCCGCCTCGAGCAGCGGATCGATGAGCCCGGCCCAGCCGAGTGCAAAACCCTGTTCGCCGATGGTTGCCTGAACCACCATGGTGTAATTGTTGAAGCTGATGTCGCCGCCATCGTTTTCCGGCCCTCTCAGCACGCCGAAATGCTTGAAATAGGACGGCCAGTCGAACCAGTGCGCCTGGGAGGTGTTTTCCAAGTGGATAAGCTTCAGCCGTGTGAGATCCGCGACACTCGCGGGTGCGGCTGCGTCAGCCAGAAGCGCCGGGGAACAGACCGGCGTGACCTTCTCCGAAAGCAGCAGTACCGCCCCGTCGCCCGCTTCCTGCCGTGTCCCAAAAATGATCATCACGTCGCTATCGTGTTTGCCCTGACCCAGAGGGTCCTGCGTTGCCACGATCTGGATGTTTATGTCGGGATTGAGCGCTCGAAAACCATGCATGCGCGGGATGAGCCACAGGGACGAAAAGGCATAATCCGTATGCAGGCGGATAGTCTGCCGATCCTCCGTCCGGCGAAGCTGCTGCGCGAGAAGATCGATGGCGTCGACATTACGCGAGACGATGTCGAACAGTTTTTGTCCTTCGGCTGTCAGTTCGATGCCGCGATGTTTGCGCCGGATAAGAACCACGCCCAGCTCATCCTCCAGCTTCCGCATCTGATAGCTGACGGCCGGCTGGGTCAGTCGCAGCGATGCCGCAGCAGCCGTGAGGCTGCCGCGGCGGGCGACATCGGTGAAAATGCGCATCCATCCGAGATCGAGCGGCCGGTCAGACATTAAATTTCCTTATATCAGTCATCGAAAAATACCCGCTTCACAGGCAAAAACAATGTGGTGTTCAATAAACTGGACTAATAAAAGGGGAGCCGCAATGAAAACCGTTTCTCATCTGCATCGCATCGCCGCCGGCCTTATTCTGTCCGTTGCGGCATTCTCCACCCCGCTGCAGGCGGCTGATGACGCCACCTGCAAAACCATTCGCCTCAGCGATCCCGGCTGGACCGACATTACCGCCACCAACGGCGTCGCTTCCGTCGTGCTCGATGCGCTGGGTTATGAAGCCGACGTCAAGACGCTGTCGGTGCCGATCGGGTACCAGGCCATGAAAAATGGCGAAATCGATGTCTTTCTCGGCAACTGGATGCCGGCCCAGAAATCCTTCGTCGACGATCTGAACGCGGCGAAAGCGGCCGAGGTGATGACGAAGAACCTGGAGGGCGCCAAGTTCACGCTGGCGGTGCCTTCCTATATGGCGGAAAAGGGCGTGAAGGATTTTGCCGATCTCGCCAAACATGCCGATGAGTTCGAAAGCAAGATTTATGGCATCGAGCCGGGGGCACCGGCCAACCAGAATATCCAGAAGATCATCGACGCCAATGATTTCGGCCTGAAAGGCTGGCAGCTCGTTGAATCCGGCGAACAGGCCATGCTGGCGCAGGTGGAACGGGCGGGCAGGGACAAGAAGGCCGTGGTCTTCCTCGCCTGGGCGCCGCATCCGATGAATGAGAAGATCGATATCGCCTATCTCTCCGGAGGTGACGCCTATTTCGGCCCGAATTTCGGCGGCGCGGAAGTCTATACGCTGGCCCGCACCGGCTGGGCGCAGCAATGCCCGAATGCGGCGACGCTGTTCAAGAACCTGAAGTTTGATATCGGCATGGAAAACAGCCTGATGGGCTCCATTCTCGGCGGTGAGGATTCCAAAGCGGCGGCGACGGCCTGGCTGAAGGCCAATCCGAAGGTGCTGGATGGCTGGCTGCAAGGCGTCACCACGCTGGATGGCAAGCCGGGTGCGGACGCCGTCAAAGGCAAGCTTGGTCTCTAAGCCGGAAAGTCGAAATGCCGCGTCCCAATATCCTGATCCTGATGGCCGACCAGTTCAACGGGACGTTTTTTCCCGATGGTCCGGCCGATTTTCTGCACGCACCACATCTGAAAGCACTGGCGGAGCGGTCTGTCCGCTTCGCCAACACCTATACGGCAAGCCCGCTCTGCGCGCCGGCCCGCGCTTCTTTCATGTCCGGGCAGTTGCCCAGCCGGACGCGGGTCTATGATAACGCTGCCGAATTCGCTTCCGACATTCCGACCTATGCGCACCATCTGCGGGCGGCCGGTTATTACACCGGCCTTTCAGGCAAGATGCATTTCGTCGGACCGGACCAATTACATGGCTTCGAAGAGCGTCTGACGACGGATATCTATCCGGCGGATTTCGGCTGGACGCCTGATTATACCAAGCCCGGCGAACGGATCGACTGGTGGTATCACAATCTCGGCTCGGTCACCGGTGCGGGTATCGCTGAAATCACCAATCAGATGGAATATGATGACGAGGTGGCCTATCACGCCACCCGCAAGCTCTACGATCTGTCGCGCCGGCTCGATGACCGCCCCTGGTGCCTGACCGTCAGCTTCACCCATCCGCACGATCCCTATGTGGCGCGGCGCAAATTCTGGGATCTCTACGAGGATTGCCCGGCGCTTGATCCGCAGACATCGGCGATTGCCTTCGAGGAGCAGGATCCGCATTCGAAACGGTTGCTGGAAGCCTGCGATCATGAGGCTTTCGATATTTCGCCAAAGCAGATACGCCGCGCACGGCGCGGTTATTTCGCCAATATCTCCTATATCGACGAGAAGGTCGGTGAGATTCTCGACGTGCTGAAAGCGACACGGATGGAGGAGGACACCATCATCCTCTTCCTGTCCGACCATGGCGACATGCTGGGCGAGCGTGGGCTTTGGTTCAAGATGTGTTTCTTTGAGGGCTCCGCCCGCGTGCCGCTGATGATCGCCGCACCCGGCTGGCAGCCGGCCCTGATCGACACGCCCGTCTCGACGCTCGATGTCACGCCGACGCTCTGCGGGCTTGCGGGCCTCGATATCACCTCGCTCAAACGCTGGACCGATGGCGAAGACCTGTCGGCGCTGGCTGCGGGAACTGGAGAGCGCGGCCCGGTGCCGATGGAATATGCCGCCGAAGGCTCGATCGCGCCGCTCGTCGCCATCAGGGACGGCCGCTACAAGCTCTCGGTCTGCGAAACCGATCCGCCGCTCCTCTATGATATCGAGGCTGATCCCGAGGAGCGCGCGAACCTTGCCGGCGATCCCGCTTTCAGTGCCGTGCTTTCATCGCTTGCCAGCGAAATCAACCGGCGCTGGCAATTGCCTGTTTTCGATGCTGCCGTGCGGGAAAGTCAGGCGCGGCGCTGGGTGGTCTACAAGGCGTTGCGCAATGGCGCTTATTACCCGTGGGATTACCAGCCACTGCAAAAGGCCTCCGAACGCTACATGCGCAACCACATGGACCTTAACGTGCTGGAAGAGAACCAGCGTTTTCCGCGCGGGGAGTGATGCGGGCAGGGCGTCTCACGCGGCGGCGGTCACCTTCGGTGCGCCGCCTGCCGCCTGCACGGCAAGACTGCCCGCTGCGATGCCGGCTTCGAGGCATTGCTGTTCGTCCTGACCCTGAAGCCATGTATCAAGAAAACCGGCATTAAAGGCATCGCCTGCGCCGGTCGTATCGACCACCGGGACCTTTTGGGCGGCTTTATGCTGAATCCCGGCTGCAGATGATACCCATGCACCCTCCGCGCCGCCTTTGAGGGCGACGATCGGGAAAGCCTCCGCCAATCTCCGGATAGCCGTTTCCGGTTCCGAATGCCCGGTGATTGCTTCGGCCTCTTCAAGATTGGGCAAAAAAACGTCGACACCGGCACAGGCCCTGAGCAGACCCTTGTCGTAGATCAGCGAGGCGTCCCAGCTCGGGTCGAGCGAGACGGACAATCCGCTCGCCTTGGCGCGCGCGACGAGATCGGGGATTTCGTGCAAAGTAGCGAATTCGGCGATGTGCAGATGCCGTGCCTTGTCCCACGCAAGGGCGGCATCCAGTGTCGAAGGCCGGGCGGCGCCGGCGCGGCGTGTCAAAAATGCACGGTCGTGGCCAACCACCGTTGCCACCGTGACCTGCGGCCCCGCATCCGCCGAATGCTCCAGAAATCGCAGGTCGACACCGCTCTTTTGCATTTTCTCACCGATATCGCGCGAGAAGGGGTCGGTGCCGAGCCTTGCCAGCAGCGCAGCGGGACGGCCGATATGGGCGAGATGTGCGGCGGCGATGAAAGCCCCGCCGCCGGCGGCGATTTCCATGTCGCGTGCAAACAGCTCCCGGCCGAGCACCGGCAATTCGTCAAGCCCGGTGAAAATGAGGTCGCAATAGATGCGGCCAATGCTGATGACGGCTGATTTTTCTGTTGTCATCATGCGCGGCCCAGAAGCTTTTCCGTCTTCGCATCGAAAAGATAGAGCGCGCCTGTTTCCGCCCGGCATTGTAGCCGGCTGCCGACTGCGGGAATGGATTTGCCTCTCGAGGTTGCGATCACCGAGGTGGCGTCGGTGTCCAGATGAACCAGTGTTTCCGGGCCAAGAGGCTCGACCGCGGTTACCGTTCCTTCAAGCTTGAACGTGCCTTGCGGCGCTTCGCTCTCGCCCACCAGCAGGTCGTGCGGCCGCACACCGATCAAAAACTCGCCCGTGGCGGAGGGCGTAACGCTGTTGGTTGTTTTGGTCCCTCGCAGGAGGTTCATCGAGGGGCTGCCGATGAAGCGCGCGGTAAACACATCGACGGGTGTTTCGTAGAGTTCAGTCGGCGTGCCAACCTGCAGGATATGGCCGTCCTTCATGACGACGATCCGGTCCGCCATGGTCATGGCTTCCACCTGATCGTGGGTAACGTAGACGGTTGTCGTTTTAAGACGTTGGTGCAAGCGCTTGATTTCAATGCGCATCTGCGATCTCAGCTGGGCGTCGAGATTGGAGAGCGGCTCGGCGAAAAGAAAGGCAGCGGGATCGCGCACCATGGCACGGCCGATGGCGACGCGCTGCCGCTGGCCGCCGGACAAAGCCGCTGGCCGACGGTCGAGCAACGCCTCAAGCCCCAGCACCTTCCCGGCCTCTTCGATACGCCGGTTCTTTTCCGCCTTGTCGAGCTTTGCGGTATAAAGCCCGAAGCCAATATTCTGGCGAACCGTCATATGCGGGTAGATCGCATAGTTCTGGAAGACCATGGCGATGTTGCGCTGTTTCGGTTCCTTCTCGTTGACGACGTCCCCGCCGATCTTCAGCGTGCCGTCGGAAATTTCTTCGAGCCCTGCGATCATGCGCAGTGTCGTCGATTTTCCGCAGCCGGACGGGCCGACAAAAACGACGAATTCGCCGTCTTCAATGGCAAGGTCGATACCTTTGACCGCCTCCACCTTGCCGTAGCGCTTCACGAGTTGATTGAGTTCGATTGTCGCCATTATCTCGCTCCCGTCAGGGCAGTAAATTTCTCTGCAAGCTCGGCGGCCTTCGCCGCTTCGTGATCGGCGGATCGTTGCGCTTCCGCCTCGAATACACCAAGCTTGCCGCGATAGGCGGCAATCGCCTCGCGCATCGGTTCGGGGGCGGGGCCGCCGAAGCGGCTGCGCACCGCGACAAAGTGCTCCGGCGAGACGATCTGCCTGAACTTCTCTTCGCTGATGCCGGCTTTGCGCCCCGCCAGCTCCTCGAACGCGTTGAGGAACGGCTGGTAGCCGTCATTCGGTAGATCGCCCTTCAGCGCGACAACGCTTTTGGCGACGGTTGCGGCGATCTCATGGGCCTGGCGGAATGACAGGTCCTCGATGCGGACAAGCGAATCCGCCAGTTCCGTGATGGTGATGCAGGAACGGCGAATATTCTGGTCGACCCTTTCCGGATCGATGCTGATCTGGCCGACAAGGCTGGCGAGGAGATCGAGAACCCGGCCGGCCGAGGCGAAGGCCTCGTAACCCATGCCCTGCGTTTCGCCCTCGCTGTCATTCATGTCGGTGAAGGGCGTATTGTGCATCACGTCGAGCATGGTTCGTGCCCGGCCGAATGTCTGGCTGGCGAGGTGGCGCAGATGTTCGATTGGAACCGGGTTGCGTTTCTGCGGCATGATCGAGGAAATCTGTACCAGCGAATTCGGTACATAGATTTGCCCGACTTCGAAGCTCGTCCAGAACTGGAAGTCCTGAATGAGCCTGCCGAGATGCAGGAACATCAGTTCGATCGCGCCATAGGTCGCCGTCGTATAGTCGACGGCGGCGATGCAGGAATAGGAATTGCGCAGCGGCGCGGCAAAACCGAGAAGCTCGGCGACGCGGGCGCGATCAATGGGAAAGCCGGAGGTGGTGATGGCGGCGGCGCCCATGGGTGAGAGATCGACGATTCGGCGAGCTTCCGCGAAGCGGTCGATATCCCGAATGAGGACTTCGCTGGCGGCGGAGAGATAATGGCCGAAGGTGGTGGGCTGCGCCGGCTGTCCATGCGTATAGGCCACGATCAGTGTGGATTGATTGCGCTCGGCGGCATCGATCAGCGCTTTCAGCAGAACCCGCGCCTTGGCGGTGAGCGTGTCGATCTTTTCCTTGAGGCCGATCTTGAACAGGGTGTGATCGATATCGTTGCGCGAGCGGGCCGTATGCAGGCGGCCGGCGACATCGACGCCGATACGGGCTTTCAGTTCCTTTTCGATCAGGAAGAAGAAATCCTCGACCTCGCCGGTATAGACAAGCTCCGATGGCTCGATGGTTCTGTCTATGTCTTCGAGCGCGCCGGCGATTTTCGCCGCCGTTTCGGCGTCGAGAATTCCGGTTTCGCGCAGCATGACGAGATGCGCACGGTCGATGCGGCGAAACCCGTCGACATGGTGGTTCTTGGCGCCATCGAAAAGCGGGCGCAGCACTGTTTCCTTGTAGACCGGATCGGGAAACTTGCTGGTATCGGACAGGCGCGGGTTGATATCGGCCATGATATTATCCTTTCAGACCCGCCAGCATCACACCGCGAACGATGTAGCGTTGCAGGACGATGAAGACGATAAGGGTGGGGATGGTCGCAATGGCTGCGCCCGTCATGATCATTTCCCACTGGATCTGCTGTTCCACCGCAAAGCTCGAAAGCCCGACCGGCAGCGTATAGAGCTCCTTGCTTGTCGTGACGATCAGCGGCCAGAAAAAGGCTGTCCAGTTGCCGAGGAAGGTGAAGATCGCGAGAGCGGAGAGCGCCGGCGTGACGAGCGGCAGGGCGACTTTCCACCAGATCTGGAACTCGTTGAGCCCATCGACGCGTGCGGCCTCGATGAAGTCGTTCGGAACCGTCTCGAAGAACTGCTTCATCAGGAAGGTGCCGAATGCCGTCATCATTCCCGGGAACATGATGCCCCAGTAGCTGTCGAGCCAGCCCAGCTGGCTGGACATCAGATACCATGGAATGACAAGCATTTCCGTCGGAATCATCAGCGTCGACAGGATGGCGAGGAAGATGAAATAGCGGCCGCGGAACTCGAATTTCGCCAGCGTGTAGCCGACCAGACTGTCAAAAAAGCAGTTGGAAACGGTGACGATGACCGCAACCAGCATCGAGTTGAAGAACCATCGCAGGAAACGGCCGTCGGCCATCACGGTGACGTAGTTCGCAAGCGTCGGCGCAGCCGGGATGAGCCTGAGGTCATAGACCTGATCCGCCGTCTTGAACGAGGTCGAGAACATGAAAAGCAGCGGTGAGATCATGATAAGGCCGCCGATGAACAGCAGCGTCCAGGTGACGATGCGGCCGGGGCGGATGCGGGCGTGGGAGAGTGGCGACGCTTCGCTCATTTCTTTTCCCTCAGGACCCAGAGCTGGACCAGCGATACGACAAGAAGAATGGTGAACAGGACGACCGTCTGTGCTGCGGCATAGCCCATGGCATAGGAATTGAACGCGGTCTGGTAGATCATCAGCACCAGCGGCTTGGTTGAGCCGAGCGGTCCGCCCGGATCATTGGTGGTCATGTTGTAGACCTGGTCGAAGATGCGCAGGAAGCCGATCGAGGAAAAGACCACGAGGAAAACGGTGGTTGGTTTCAGGAGCGGCAGCGTGATCTTTCGAAGGATCGCCCATTCGCCGAGCCCGTCGATGCGGGCGGCTTCGTAGAATGTCGTCGGAATGGCGCGCAGGCCCGCCATGAAGATGATGATCTGGAAACCGAGCCCCGCCCAGATGGCTGTCACCATGACCGAATAAAGCGCCTGATCGGTGGAGCGGATGAAGGGCTGCTGCGGAATGCCGATCATGCCAAGCACATCGTTGATGATGCCGATCGGCGGCGGCTGGTAGAACCAGCGCCAGACCCAGGCCATGGCCGCTGCGGTCGTCAGATAGGGCAGGAAATAAAGCGCGCGGATGAAACCGTGCAGGATGCGGACCCGGTCAAGATAAAAGGCGATGACAAAAGCCAGCACCAGACTGATCGGCGTGCCGACGATGAGATAGGTGAAGGTATTCTTGAATACCTTCCAGAATTGCGGGTCCTTGAACAGCTTCACATAATTGGCGATGCCGATGAACTTCGCTGGCCGCAGAAGGTCCCAGTTGGTGAAGGACAGATAGAAGGCCTGTAGCGTCGGGTAAAAACGGATGACGCTGTAGAAGAGGATCGGGATCGCCAGAAAGCTCCAGATCCACAAAAGCCGTTTCGTGCGCATGGAAAGGCGATCCCCGAAGGAGCCGCCGGGGCGGCCGGATGCCGCCCCCTGTTGATCTATCGCTGTCATGGTTGGACCTGCGGTTTTCAGGGTTTCGCCGCGTCGATGATTTCCTGCTCGGCCTCGGCGGCCTGCTTGATGGAATCCTCGACCGACTGGCCCTCGAGCAGGACACGGTTGGTCATGTCGATGGCGTTCTGCCGCTGGGCCGCCTCATCCATGAACAGCGTCGTGTGGGCATATTCCAGACCCTTCAGGAACGGCGCGTAGATCGGGTCCTTCAGGTTTTCTTCGGTCAGCGCCGCCGAGCGCCGTGCCGGCAACTCGCCCACCGTC
Organism: Agrobacterium tumefaciens str. B6; assembly: GCF_001541315.1. Lineage (GTDB taxonomy): Bacteria > Pseudomonadota > Alphaproteobacteria > Rhizobiales > Rhizobiaceae > Agrobacterium > Agrobacterium radiobacter. Next base: position 64,466 of record NZ_LMVK01000050.1, read on the forward strand.
TTCAGCCAGATCGCCATGGCTTCCGGGGAAGAGATATAGGCGAGGAACTTCTTGGAGGCCTCAAGCTCTTCACCCGTGGTCTTGGCGCTGATGCCATTGGCGAAGTAGCTGGCATAGTTGGAGCGGATATTCTTGTCATTGGTGGGAAGTTCGGTCACGCCCCACTCGAAATCCTTGATGGTGCGGAACGAGCCCAGCCGGAAGGTGCCATCGATGGTCATGCCGGCCTTACCGGCGCGGAAGGCCGCCTGGCCCTCATCCATGAAACCCACTTGGCCTATCTTCTTTTCAAGCTGTAGGCTGGTGTAGAATTTCAGCGCCTGACTGCCCGGCTCGCTATTATAGGCGACCTTCTGGTCATTATCGGTATAGGGCTCACCGCCATATTGGCGAATGAGGACTTCACGCCACCACTGGTGGTCCTGGCCGCCCATGTCGAGTGTGGACCCGGCAACGGTGAGGTTTCCGGCGGCGTCGTGCTTGGCGATTTTTTCCGCGGCAGCGACGAACTCATCGAGCGTCTTCGGCGGATTGGCTGGATCGAGGCCGGCTTCGGTGAAGAGCTTCTTGTTGTAGAACAGGGCGAGCGAACGAACCGCTGTCGGCAGGCCGTAGTAGTCGTCGCCGCGCTTCATGGCGCTGATGATGGGGAAGAATTCGCTTTCGATCTTGTCATGCGGGAACGCGTCTGCCGGCAGCGGCTGCAAGATGCCGCCGGCTGCGAACTTGTCCAGCCAGCCGTAAAACAGCTGCATCACGTCAGGCCCCTTGCCGGACATGTTGGCGGCAATCACGCGGGTCTGGTAGTCGGCGTAAGGAAAGGTCACCTGCTTGACGGTGATGTCAGGATTGGCCTTCTGAAACTCCGCGATCAGCTCGTCCATGGCTTTCACGCGTGTGTCGAAGACATATTGCCAATATTCGATTTCAACCGCCTGCGCGGCGTTGAATGCAAATGTGCTGAAACCGGCAACCAAGCCGGCGAACAGAGTTGCCCTGCGCATGTAAGCCTCCATTTCCTCCGTCCGGTCTTCCGGATGCGGAGCGATCGTTCCCTTTATCCGCGCTTTCGCGCGCGCTCATCGATTTGCCGGCTGCGGAGTTTCCTCTTCCGCCCCAAACAAGCCTGACCCCCGGTCGCCCTCTACGGTTCTCTGAAGGCGCGCGTTTGTCAATAAGATAATTTACTTGAATTATTATATTGCGCTTATCGTCAATTCGACGCTATGAATTTTCTAAGAGACGGGAAGTTGAAGAGATGACGGTGCACACGGTGGACGATTATCCCGTAGCAATCGGAAAAAATCCTGAGCGGAGCCGCGAACATAACCGGCGAGTCGTTCTAGACATTATCCGGCGGCACGGATCGCTCGGTCGCGCCCAGATTGCCAAGATCACGCATCTGACGCCGCAGGCGGTCGCCAATATCGTTGATGAACTGATGGGCGAGGAATTGCTGAAGGAACTCGGCCGTCGTCGCACGGGCAGGGGCCAGCCGCCGGTCCAGTTCGCCGTCAACCCGGATGGTGGTGCGACGATCGGTGTGGAAATCGCCGCCGACCATATGGTCACCGTTGGCCTCGATCTTGCCGGCGTGTTGCGCACCCATCGTGTTACCCCCCTCAAGGACACGACACCGGACGCCATATTCAAGACCTTTGCCGCCGAGCATGCCGCTGTTGCGAATAATCTCGGCTGCAGGCTGCTTGGCACCGGGGTCGTCATGCCCGGTCCCTTTGAGATCGACGGCATGACCTCCGTGGGACCGACGACGCTTTCCGGCTGGGGCGGCATCGATGCCCGGCAGATGCTGGGCGAAGCCTGCGGCCAGTCTGTCGTGGTCGAAAACGATGCGACTGCGGCAGCGGTCGGGGAACGCCTGTTCGGCGCGGGACTGGCTATCCCGAATTTCTGCATGATCTATTTCGGCGTCGGTATTGGCCTCGGCATCATTCAGGATGGCGCGCCCTATCGCGGTGCCTTCGGAAATGCCGGCGAAATCGGCCATGTGACCGTTTCGCCAAAGGGAAGGCCTTGCCCCTCCTGCGGGCAGAGAGGGTGCCTGGAAGCCTATGCCTCAGTCTATGTGCTGAAGGAAAAGCTTGTCTGCGCCGGTGTCGCTGATACGGAACTTGACGATCTGGAAGCCCTGTTCAGGGCTGGCAATCCGGTGGTGATGGAATGGATAGAGGAGGCCGCCGTCCATCTCGCGCCCATGGTTGCGATGCTCGAGAATATTCTTGATCCCCAGACGGTCATTCTCGGCGGCGCGCTGCCTGAGATCATCATCAGCGAGATCATTGCGCGGATGGGGCCTTTGCCGACGTCGGTTGCAAGCCGGCGGCAACGGGAGCTGCCGCGGGTCATCCACGGCAAGTCCGGGCAATTGACTGCGGCGCTCGGGGCCGCCGCCTTGCCGCTGTTCGACATCGTCACACCGAAACTCGAGACATCCCCGGGAGCCGCAGCGCAGGCACCCGGCTGAATATTGGAGGAGACCGCCCATGCTTAACCCCCGGGAGCGCATCGAACGGCAGATGGCCGATCCGTGGCTCATTCGCCTGCATCGCAAGCTGAGCGCACTGAAATCCACCGTGACCGTCATGCATACCGGCGCGCATCCGGATGACGAGCAGAACGGGTTGCTTGCCTATTTCCGCATGGAGCTGGGCATGCGGATCATCATCGCCTGCTCCACACGCGGTGAGGGCGGGCAGAATGCGCTGGGGCCGGAACGGCTGGGCGCGCTTGGCGTCATCCGGTCGCGGGAGCTGGAGGAGGCTGCGCGCGTCATCGATGCTGATATCAGCTGGCTCGGCCATGGCCCGGCGGATATTATTCACGACTTCGGTTTTTCCAAGGATGGCGACCAGACCTTTAACCGCTGGGGGCAGCAGCGCATTGTCGAGCGGCTGGTTCGCGCCTACCGCAAGGAGCGGCCGGATATCGTCATTCCGACATTTCTCGATGTGCCGGGACAGCACGGGCACCACCGGGCCATGACGCGGGCGGCGAAAAGCGCGATCGCGCTGGCGGCGGATCCTGCGGCCTATCCCGAGCATTTAGCCGAGGGGCTGAAACCGTGGCAGGTGGCCAAATATTACCTCCCCGCATGGTCTGGCGGTGGCGACACCTATGATGACGAAGTGCCGCCGCCGGAGACTACGCTGATAGTCAATGCTCCGGGCAAGGAGGCGGCCACCGGTGCGCAATATGACCGCATCGGCGAATGGTCGCGTTATTATCATGCGTCGCAGGGAATGGGGCATTGGCCGAAGCGGGCGCAGGAGGTCTGGCCGCTGCATCTGGAACTCGCCAGTGAAGCGGCGGGCGAAGAGCACTCGATCCTCGACAGCCTGCCGTCTTCCCTGTCGGACCTTGCGGCTTTCCCCGGGCTGGATGCGGAATTGGCACAGGCGCTGGTCAAGGCGGAACAGGCGATAAGCGAAGCAATCTCGGCCTTTCCCGACAGGGAGCGGATCACGGCGTTGCTTCTTGCGGCGGCGGCGCTTTTGCAGAAGGTTGACGAGGCCGCAGCTGCGGATTTCAAGGAGCTGCACGGCCATCGGATCGGGCGCAAGCGGGCGCAGGTCGACGCCGCTATCCTGACGGCGCTCGATGTTTTCGAGCGGGCCTATGCCGAGCCGGCGGAGATCGTTCCGGGCGGAACATCGGTTCTTTCCGTGGAGCTTTCAGACAAGGCGGCTGAACTTGATGTCGAGGTCACGCCGGTCCTGCCATCAGGTGTGTCGTCATCCATTCAGTCGCGTGGCGAGACGCTGGTCTTTTCGCTTGCTGCCGATAAGGATTCTGCTGTTTCGGGACTTTATCAGCCCGAATGGAAAGCATTGGGCGGCAATGGCCATGCCTCTGTGCTGCTTTCCGCAACGGTTGAAGGCAGAAAGGTTTCGGCGGCTTTCGATCTGGAGGAGCCGTTTTTCGTAACGCCCGCGCAGTCGCTGACGATCGCGCCTGATGCCCTTCTGGTTCCGTTTGGACAGGGGCAGGACACCCATGTCTTTCAGGCGCACATAAAGGGTGCCGATGCGCCGCTGTCGTTCAGGAATACGGGCGGCTGGGACCTGCGCAAGAGCGGTGGTGACTGGATTGCGGAACGCACTGGCGAGGCCAAGGCAGGCCTTGCCCAGATCGAAGCGCTTGTCGGTTCCCAACCCGCTTTCCAGATCACGCCCATCGCCTATCCGCATATCGGCAGGGCAAGGTTTCTGGCGCCGTCCGTTTTGAAAATCCTGTCGCTGGACCTCAAGCTGCCCGAGGGCGCTCGCGTCGGTTATGTCGGTGGCGGTGCCGACAGGGTGGGTCTTTGGCTGTCGCGCATGGGCCTCGATGTCAGCGAACTCGATGCCCAGGCGCTGGGCGGTGACCTGTCGTCCTTCACGACGATCGTTATCGGCATCTTTGCCTTCGGCATCCGCAAGGATCTGGCCGCCGCAACGGAAAGGCTTCACCGTTTCGTCGAGGATGGCGGCCATCTCGTTACGCTCTATCACCGGCCGACCGATGGATGGAACCCGGAGACGACGCCTGTGAGACGGCTCGAGATCGGCAAGCCTTCCTTGCGCTGGCGTGTAACCGATTCGCAGGCGGAGGTGACGGTGCTGGCACCCGAACATCCGCTGCTTGCAGGCCCCAACAGGATTGATGCCGCTGACTGGGCGGGCTGGGACAAGGAACGTGGGCTCTATTTCGCCGCGCGCTGGGATGATGTCTACGAGCCCTTGCTCGCCATGCACGATGTCGATGAGCAGCCGCTCAAGGGCGCGCTGGTTTCGGGTGTCATCGGCAAGGGCCGGCATACCCATACCAGCCTTGTGCTGCACCACCAGATGGACAAGCTCGTGCCCGGGGCCTTCCGCCTCATGGCCAATCTTGTGCAGCCGGCGTGAATGGCGACGCCCAGAGCGAAGAACAGGAAAACCCGCGCGAAACGGATACGCGCGCGGGCATTGGCTGGTTGTTGCTGGACATGACCCTTGTCGCGGGCGGAATGACCGCGCTCGTCAAGGCGCAGGGAGTTACCTATCCCGCCTTCCAGCTGGTCTTTATCAGGGCGATGATCGGTCTGATGTTCATCCTGCCGCTCATCTGGCGACACAGGGGAGAAATGGTGCGCGTCAAATATCCCTGGCGCAACATTTTCCGCATTTGCTGCAACGCCATTGCACTCACCAGCAATTTCATCGCCATCACCCTTTTGCCGCTTGCGACCGTCAATGCCGTCGGTTTCTCCCGGCCATTGGTAACGATGGCGATGGCAGTTGCCTTTCTTGGCGAAAGTGTGAGCCGTTTTCGCTGGGCTGGGGCCTGTCTTGCATTTGTCGGCGTTCTGGTTGTCATCGGGCCGGGCGGCACGGAGTTTGGCGCGGGCGTGATTGTTGTTCTGGTATCGGTGGTGTTCGGGGCGTTTGCGGTGATTCAGACCCGGGCGCTGCGGCAGGAGAACACCACGGTCATGATGGTGTTCTACACGGTGGGCCTCGCCGTCATCACCGCCGTTCCGGCAATATGGACATGGAAGCCGGTTGTGTCATTTGACTGGGTTCCGCTGCTCGGCATCGGATTGCTGGCGCAGATGGGGCAATATTGCTTCCTGCGAGCCTATCGTGTCGCGGATGCCAGTGTCCTTGCGCCGGTCAGCTATCTGTCGATCCTGTTTGTGATCGCTGTCGGATATTTTCTGTTCGATGAAGTGCCTGAAACCCGCGTGGTGTTCGGCATCGTCATTATTCTTGTGTCGCTGCAATCGACTGCCCTTGCGGAATATCTGCTGAAAAGGCTGCGCCGCAAAGGCTGACGGTTGCGCTCTATCTCTATTGCGCAAGGACCCGGAGCCGGATCCAATTCAGCGCCGCAAGTTTGAAGCGGTCGTAAAACGAACGTGCGAAACGCACATAGCGCATGATCCATGCGAGCCAGCCATAGGTGAGAAGCTTTTCCCGGCCCGCATGATAGATGCGCTCGACAATCAGGAAGGTGGAAAGGTGGGCAAGGATCGTCAGAACCAGCCCCGACTTGAAGGCGCCGTGGGCGATGAGGACGAGGCCGACGATCTTCATCGGTTCGGCAATCGCAAACGGAACGGCAAGACAGAGGAGAATGGCAAGACGCGGCAGTCGCTCGATCCGGTTCTCCAGCCGCTTTATAAATGTCAGGCCAGATATCGCTTTGATGACCGGTCGGTAGAGCGGACGGAAAATGCCGTCGAGAACAAGGGCGAAGATTATGATTGCCCTGATCGGAAAGACGAGGATCGTCCGGATTTTACTGTTCACCTCGATCAGTCTCCAAAAAGGGCGCAACGCCTATCCTTAATCGCCTGAAACATGTCAAAACCAAGTCGCATTTTCTGTCAGCTCTGCCGAACGCTGGCATACATCCCGGTGGTGCGGAATTCGCTCGGGTTGGTGCCGTAGAGCCTGCGGAAGACCTTGGAGAAATAATTCGGATCCTCGAAGCCGCAAAGCACGGACACCTCCTTGATGGGAATGTTCGCAGCCGAAGTGAGAAGCTTGGCTGCGCGGCGCAGGCGTCGTTGCAGCACAAATTCCGCTGGTGACAGGCCTTCGCTGGCCGTGAAGATGCGGGAGAAATGCGCACGGCTCAAACCCGCCACATCAGCAAGGTCGCTGACCGAAAGCCGTTCACCGAGATGGCTGTCTATGTAGCTCAGCACCTGCTGCATCGTGCGATACTCGCCACCAAAGGAAGGGTGCGAACCGAAGACATCATCATAAAGCGTCATCGCCGCCTCATAAGCGACGGCTGAGGCGGCACCTGGTGTTTCCGCGCCATTGACGAGACGTGAGCAGCATTCGGCGAGGTGATCCACCGTCTCGGGCTTGAGTTTGAAGATCGGCCCGGTGACGGAGAGGATATTGCGGTGAATGCGCAACGCTTCCTCGCCATTCATGGAAATCCAGAAGAATTCCCATTCCTTGCCTTCTTCCAGCCAGTAGCGGTGATTGTGGGGAATGAGCAGCAGCAGGGTTTCGCCCGGCCTCACCACATAGTGGCGGTTCTCGTAACGGAGATTGCCCTGTCCGGCGATGCAATATTGCAGCACGGTGAAAGGCGTCTGGCCACGCTTGCGCCCGTCCCAGTCGTAATTGCCACTGCTGCGGATTTCATAACCGCTGCTGGTCGGCATGGTGTGCAGCGTCTGGCGGCCGCGCGGCAGCGAGACGGTTCGCATGCATGGCCCCTGATCGATCAAATCCTGCAGCACAAAATTACCCATGAAAGCATAATCCTTCTCTGGTTCTATCGAACTTTATACGCATAATCCCGATCCGAGGAGACAGCCAGCGGGATATTGTTGCTGAAAAATTGGGATGAAGGCCGGTTTTCCGGGATTTCTTACGGGTATTTTTCTGCAGCGCCATTTCATGATCCTTCGGCCCGTTTCACCCGTTCGATTTGCAACAGAGGTGGCGTCATGAGTTTCAAAATCGCTATTATTGGCGCAGGCAGCGTCGGTTTCACGAAAAAACTGTTCACCGATCTCCTGTGCGTGCCGGAGTTTCGCGACATCGAAGTCGCGCTGACGGATATCAGCCAGCACAATCTGGATATGATCAGGGCGATCCTCGACAAGGTGGTTGAGGCCAATGGTTTTCCGGTAAAGGTGACCGCGCATACGGACCGCCGTCGGGCGCTGGAGGGCGCGAAATACATCATCAGCTGCGTGCGGGTCGGTGGGCTCGAAGCCTATGCTGACGACATTCGCATTCCGCTGAAATACGGTATCGACCAGTGTGTGGGCGATACGATCTGCGCCGGCGGCATTCTTTATGGCCAGCGCAACATTCCGGTCATTCTGGATTTCTGCAAGGATATTCGCGAAGTCGCGGCACCCGGCGCAAAATTCCTGAACTATGCCAACCCCATGGCCATGAATACCTGGGCGGCCATCGAATATGGCAAGGTGGATACGGTCGGTCTCTGCCACGGCGTGCAGCATGGCGCGGAACAGATCGCCGAAATCCTCGGCGCGAAATCCCCCTCCGAACTCGATTACATCTGCTCGGGCATCAACCACCAGACATGGTTCATCGATCTGAGGCTCAACGGCCGCAAGATCGGCAAGGATGAGCTGGTCGCGGCCTTCGAAGCGCATCCGGTCTTTTCGCAGCAGGAGAAGCTGCGCATCGACGTGCTGAAGCGTTTCGGTGTCTATTCGACCGAAAGCAACGGCCATCTCTCCGAATATCTGCCGTGGTATCGCAAGCGCCCGGATGAAATCGCCCGCTGGATTGACATGTCCGACTGGATCCACGGCGAAACCGGCGGTTATCTGCGTCACTCCCCCGGGACGCGCAACGGGGTCGACACGGAGTTTCCGCAGTTCCTCGCTTCCGCCGCCAAGCCGATCGATCCGGCCAAGCGCTCCAACGAACATGCGAGCCATATTCTGGAAGCGCTGGAGACGGGGCGGGTCTATCGCGGCCATTTCAACGTCAAGAACAATGGCGTCATCAGCAATCTGCCGGCGGATGCCATCATCGAATCGCCCGGTTTTGTCGATCGTTTCGGCATTAACAGGGTGTCGGGTGTGACCCTGCCGGAAGCCTGTGCTGCCACCTGCATGGCCTCCATCAATGTGCAGCGCATGTCTGTCCATGCGGCGGTGAGCGGCGATATCGATCTGCTGAAGCTCGCCGTGCTGCATGACCCGCTGGTGGGCGCCGTCGCCACGCCGGAGGAGGTCTGGCAGATGGTGGACGAGATGGTTGTCGCGCAGGCGCGCTGGCTGCCGCAATATGCCGATGCCGTTCCGGCGGCGAAGGATCGGCTGGCGAAATCAACCGTCAAGACCCGCGACTGGGCCGGTGCCGCACGCCGCAACGTGCGTTCCATCGAGGAATTGCGGGCCGAGAAATCGGCGCTGAAAAAGGCTGTTTGAAGGAAAAGACATGGGAACAGGTCGGGCGGCGAAAGGGAGTTCGCCGCCACGGCCAGAATGATCACAGAGGGTGGGCGCTCGAAGAGCTGCCATTTGGGAGGAATGACGATGTTACTTCAACGCAAGATCGGTATCATCTCGGCACTGGGGATCAGTGTTTCGATGATCGCACTCAATGCGAATGCCTTCGAGACCGCCACGCCGCCCGAGCCGCCGCAATTTCCGGCCGAAGGCAAGATCAATTACGTGGCGCGCGACTCGATCCTCGAATTCAAGGCGCTGCCTGATTACAGCGAGCCGGACTGGGTCACTGAGAAATTCGAAAAGACCGGCAAGCTGCCGCCGCTGAAGGAACGCCTGCCGGAAGAACCACTCGTCTACAAGACCGGCAACATGCCTGACGGTATGGGCGTTTATGGCGATACCATGCGTCATGTGGTCGGCGGCCGGCCGGAGGGCTGGAACTATATTGCCGGCCAGAGCCAGGGCTGGGGCGGCATCGATATCGCCCTTTCCGAATGCCTGACGCGTACCGCGCCGCTTTTCCAGGTGGATGCCAAGGATACCGAACCGCTGCCCAATCTGGCGAAAAGCTGGGAATGGTCCGAAGATGGTCACAAGCTGACGATGCATCTCGTCAAGGGGGCCAAATGGTCGGACGGCGAACCCTTCAACGCCGATGATGTGATATTCTATTGGGAAGATGCCGTCATCGATCCCAATGTTTCACCGCTTGGCGGCGGCGCCTCGCCGGAGGCCTTTGGTGAAGGAACGACGCTGAAAAAGGTCGATGATTACACCGTCGAATGGACCTTCAAGGCCGCTTTTCCCAAGCAATATCTCTACACCATGGCCTATCCGAGCTTCTGCCCCGGTCCGTCGCATATCTTGAAGCCCCAGCATCCGAAATATTCCAAGAACACCTATAACCAGTTCAAGAACGCTTTCCCGCCTGAGTATATGAACATGCCGGTCATGGGCGCATGGGTGCCCGTGTCCTACCGGCCCGATGATCTCATCGTTCTGCGGCGCAATCCCTATTACTGGAAGGTGGATGAAAAGGGCCAGCAGCTGCCCTATCTCAATGAGGTCCACTACAAACTTTCCACCTGGGCCGACCGCGATGTGCAGGCCGTTGCGGGCTCGGGCGATTTCTCAAACCTCGAACAGCCGGAGAATTTCGTCGCCTCGCTGAAACGCGCCGCAGATCCCAATGCGCCGGCCCGCCTTGCCTTTGGGCCGCGCCTCATCGGCTATAATCTGCAGATGAACTTTTCCGCCAATGGCTGGGGCAATCCGGATGAGCGCGGACAGGCCATTCGTGAGCTGAACCGCAATGAGGTATTTCGCCAGGCGGTCACTTCCGCTCTCGATCGAAAGGCGATCGGCGACTCGCTTGTGAAGGGGCCTTTCACGGCGATCTATCCGGGCGGCGTTTCGTCTGGCACCAGCTTTTATGATCGCGCCTCCACGGTCTATTACCCCTTCAACCTCGAAGCCGCCAAGGCCTCGCTCGCCACAATCGGCCTGAAGGACACCGATGGCGATGGGTTCCTGAATTTCCCCAAGGAAACGCTCGGCGGCCGCAATGTCGAGATTACCCTTCTCGTCAATAACGGCTACGCGACGGACAAGAGCCTTGCGGAAGGCCTCGTTGGCCAGATGGCGAAACTCGGCCTGCGCGTCGTCATCAACAGCCTCGATTCCAACCAGCGCGATGCCGCCCATTATGGCGGGCAGTTCGACTGGCTGGTTCGCCGCAACTCCACCGAGCTTTCCTCGGTGGTGCAGAACACCGAGCAGCTGGCGCCGGTCGGCCCGCGCACAAGCTGGAACCACCGCTCGCCCGAGGGCAAGGAACTTGACCTGATGCCGTTCGAGAAAGAGATGGCCGATCTGGTCCGCAAGTTCATTTCCTCGCAGGACAATGCCGAGCGGGCGGAACTGATGAAGCAATATCAGAAGGTCTATACGCAGAACCTCTATACGATTGGCCTCACCGAATATCCCGGTGCGCTCATCGTCAACAAGCGGTTCTCCAACGTGCCGCAGGGTACGCCGATCTTCATGTTCAACTGGGCCGAAGATTCCATCATCCGTGAACGCCTGTGGGTCGCAGCCGACAAGCAGGGCAAATACGAACTCTTCCCGCAGCAGCTTCCCGGCAAGCCGGGTGAGGGCGGCCCGATCAACTAAAGCATTTCCAGAAAAACCGGACCCCGGTTTCCGTCCGGAAATGCGAATACCTTGAAGTACTCCTCCCGGAGAACACCCGGTACCGGTCGCGCGTGAAGCGCGGCCGGAGACACACGGCCCATCCAAACGGAGGAAGACCGTTCGATGCTGAGATTCCTGACGATACGCATAGGCTCCGCTATTCCGGTGCTGCTGATCCTGAGCGTGGTGACATTCGCCATCATTCAGGCGCCGCCCGGCGATTATGCAGACTACATCCGCTCGCAGCTGATGAACCAGGGCGGGGCTTCCTTCGAACAGGCGGAAGCGCAGGCGCAGGCCTATCGTATCGAACACGGCCTCGATAAGCCGCTCGTCATTCAATATTTCAACTGGATCGGCGGCATCATCACCCGCGGCGATTTCGGTTACAGTTTCTATTACAACAAGCCGGTCGCCGATGTGGTTGGCGAACGCCTGCCGCGCACCATCGCGCTGGCGCTGGTCTGCCACATCTTCGCATCTGTTCTCGGCATCGCCTTCGGAATCTGGGCCGCTACGCGGCAATATTCCTGGGTCGACAACCTGCTCTCCACCATCGCCTTTCTCGGCATGACGATACCGCGTTTCCTGATGGCGCTGATCCTTGTTTATCTCATGGTGTTTCATTTCGATGTGTCTGAGATCGGCAGCTTCTTCTCGCCGCAATATGGCGGCGCGCCGTGGTCGTGGGGCAAGTTCGTTGATCTGGTCAGCCATGTCTGGCCGGTGGTCGCCATCGCCGTCTTCGGCGGCCTCGCCTACAACATGCGGGTGATGCGCGGCAATCTGCTCGATACGCTGAATGCGCAATATGTGGAAACGGCGCGCGCAAAGGGTCTTTCGGAAGGCGCGGTCATCATGCGCCATGCCGTGCCGAATGCGGTGCACCCGCTCGTCATGTATCAGGGCGTTGTGCTGCCCTATATGCTGAGCGGCGAAATCGAGACCGCCATCATCTTCGCATTGCCGACCGTCGGTCCGGCCATTGTCGGCTCCATGGCGGTGGGTGATGTCTATGTCACCGCGACCTTCATGATGGTGCTGGCCGCCACGCTGATCGTCGGCAACATCATCGCCGACATGCTGCTCGCCATGTTCGACCCGCGCGTTCGCGAATTCGGGAGGGCTTGAGATGGTGGCCGTTGACAACATGAAGACCGAAACCACCGCCACACCCAAGCCTGAACGCGGCACGCAGGGCAACGAGTCCTATTTCGCCCTGGTATGGCGGCGTCTGAGGCGGTCCTTCACCGGCATGCTGGGGCTGGTGCTGGTCGTGCTCTTGATCCTGATCGCAATTTTCGCCGATTTCTTCGCGCCGATGAACCCGCTGGAAACCAATGCCAGCTTCTCGCCGCCGCAGGTGGTGCGTTTTTCTGACAAGGACGGCAATATCAGCCCTTTCCCCCGGGTTTATGCGACTGCCGAGACCGAAGAACTCGATCCGGTGACGTTCCAGCCTATCGTCGGGCCGGACTACGACAATCCCGTCTATCTCGGCTTCCTCGTCAAAGGCGCGGAATACAGGCTTTTGGGCCTCATCCCGATGAGCCGTCACTTCTTCGGCTCGACCGACGGCCAGCCGGTGCATTTTCTCGGAACCGACAAGTTCGGGCGCGATGTGCTGTCGCGCGCCATATACGGTTCGCGCATCTCGCTCGCGATTGCGCTTAGCGTCGTCGCCATCGTCACCGTCATCGGTACCAGTGTCGGCTTGATATCAGGGTATTTCGGCGGGCCGCTGGATGCCTGGGTGCAGCGTTTCGTGGAGGTGGTGCTCGCCTTTCCGCAATTGCCGCTTTATCTCGCGCTGACATCGCTCATTCCCGTCACCGCGCCGACCACCGTTTTCCTCGTCTTCGTGGTTGGCGTCATGTCGGCGCTCGGCTGGGCGCAGATGTCACGCGAGGTGCGCGGCAAGACGCTGGCGCTGGCGCGTATTGATTATGTCCGGGCGGCGATTGCCGTCGGGGCCACCGACCGGCGCATCATTTTCCAGCACATTCTGCCGAATGTGATGAGCCACGTGATCGTCGCCGTCACCCTGCATATTCCAAGCGTCGTGCTCTTGGAATCCTTCCTCGGTTTCCTCGGTTTTGCGGTGAAACCGCCGCTCATCTCCTGGGGGCTGATGCTGCAGGATACCGCGACCTATTCCGTCATCGGTTCCTATCCATGGATCCTCGCGCCGGTCGGTTTCGTGCTGGTCACAGTCTTCGCCTTCAACGCGCTGGGCGATGGCCTGCGCGATGCCGTCGATCCCTATTGAGAGGAGCATGACATGGTAGCTAGCCAGAACAACGCCTACGCCCCCGCCATCCGCCTCGATGCCGATGATCGCAAGGACAATGCCATCATCGATGCCCGCAACATTGCCGTGACCTTCAAGGTGGAGCACGGAACGGTGGAGGCGGTGAAAGATATTTCCTTCCAGCTCTATCGCGGCGAGACGATTGCCATCGTCGGCGAGTCCGGTTCGGGGAAATCCGTCACGGCTCGCACCGTCATGGGCCTTCTGACGAAGCGGGCAACGATTTCGAAATCGGCAGTCGTGCGCTTCAACGGCGAGGACATCCTGAAATTCTCGTCACGCCAGCGCCGGGCGCTGCGTGGCAACCGGATTTCGATGATCTTTCAAGAGCCGATGAGTTCATTGAACCCGATCTATACGATCGGCAGCCAGATCGTCGAGGCGATCCGGGTGCACTCGAAACTCAGCCGCAAGGAAGCCGAGGCGAGGGCGCTCGATCTTCTGCGGCAGGTGCAGATACCGGAGCCGGAAGCACGGCTGAAACAATATCCGCACCAGCTTTCCGGCGGCCAGCGACAGCGTGTGATGATCGCCATGGCGCTCTCCAACGATCCTGATGTGCTGATTGCCGACGAACCCACCACCGCGCTCGATGTGACGGTGCAGGCGCAAATCCTCAATCTCATCCGCGACCTGCAGAAGAAACGCGGCATGGCCGTGGTCCTCATCACCCATGACCTGACGATCGTGAAGCAGTTTTCCGATTACGTTTACGTCATGCAGCATGGCGAGATGCGCGAACATAACACCACCGAACAGCTGTTTGCAGCACCGCAACATCCATATACGAAGAAGCTGCTCGCTTCCGAACCACAGGGAACGGCAAAGCCGCTGCCGGAGAATTCCGGCGTGCTGCTCACGGCAAGCGGCGTGCGCGTCTCCTTCATGATGCGTTATGGCGGGCTGTTCAAACCCGAATTGAAGGAACTGATCGCCGTCGACAGTCTCGGGCTCACCCTCAACAGGCACGAGACTTTAGGGCTCGTCGGTGAATCCGGTTCCGGCAAGACGACCTTCGGGCAATCGCTGCTGCGGCTGAACGAGCCGGTGGGCGGCGAGGTGATCTTTGACGGGGAGAGGGTGGATGGCCGCTCCCGCGCTGAAATGCGGCCCCTGCGTTCGCGCATGCAGATCGTGTTTCAGGACCCCTTCGCATCACTCAATCCGCGCATGACAATCGGCCAGATCATCGAGGAAGGGCTGATCATCAACGGCCTTGGCCGGACCAAGGCAGAAAGGCTGGATCGGGTGCGTGATGCGCTGGAGGCGGCCGGCATGCCCGGTAACATCCTCTCACGTTTCCCGCATGAATTCTCCGGTGGCCAGCGCCAGCGCATCGCCATTGCGCGCGCCGTGGCGCTGGAGCCGGAATTCATCCTGCTCGATGAGCCGACCTCGGCGCTCGATCTTTCCGTGCAGGCGCAGATCATCGATCTGCTGCGCAAGCTGCAGGATGAGCGGGGCCTGAGCTACCTGTTCATCTCCCACGACCTGAAAGTGGTCCGCGCGCTCTGCCACCGCGTCATCGTCATGCAGCGCGGGCAGATAGTCGAGCAAGGGCCTGTCGAGGATGTGCTGACAAACCCAAAAACAGAATATACTCAGCGGCTTGTACGGGCCGCCTTCGAAATCGCTTGAATTCCAATGCCGGAGGTAGACATGGCAAGAGATCCCAGGATCACATTTATCGGCGCAGGCTCCACGGTGTTCATGAAGAACATCGTCGGCGACGTGCTGCAGCGTCCGGCCCTTTCGGGCGCCACCATCGCACTCATGGATATCAACCGTGAAAGGCTGGAAGAAAGCGCCGTCGTCGTCAACAAGCTGATTTCGACGCTGGGGGCAAAGGCGAAGGCCGAGACCTATACCGACCAGAAAAAGGCGCTTGCCGGCGCGGATTTCGTCGTCGTCGCCTTCCAGATCGGCGGTTACGAGCCCTGCACGGTCACCGATTTCGAGGTGCCGCGCAAATATGGCCTGCGCCAGACCATTGCCGATACGCTCGGCGTCGGCGGCATCATGCGCGGTCTTCGCACCGTGCCGCATCTGTGGAAGATCTGCGAGGACATGCTGGCCGTCTGCCCGAATGCGATCATGCTGCAATATGTGAACCCCATGGCGATCAACACCTGGGCGATTGCCGAGAAATATCCGACGATCCGGCAGGTGGGCCTTTGCCATTCGGTTCAGGGCACGGCCATGGAACTCGCCCATGATCTCGATATCCCTTACGAGGAAATCCGTTACCGTTCGGCGGGCATCAATCACATGGCGTTCTTCCTCGAATTCGAACATCGCCAGCCGGATGGCAGCTACAGGAGCCTTTATCCCGATCTCGTGCGCGCCTATCGCGAAGGCCGCGCGCCAAAACCCGGCTGGAACCCGCGCTGCCCCAACAAGGTGCGTTACGAGATGCTGACGCGGCTCGGTTATTTCGTCACCGAAAGTTCCGAGCATTTTGCCGAATATACGCCCTATTTCATCAAGGAAGGGCGCGAAGACCTGATCGAGAAATTCGGCATCCCGCTTGATGAATATCCCAAGCGCTGCATCGAACAGATCGAGCGCTGGAAGGGTCAGGCGGCCGCCTATCGCTCGGCCGAGAAGATCGAGGTCAAACAGTCGAAGGAATATGCCTCCTCCATCATCAACTCGGTCTGGACCGGCGAACCCTCGGTCATCTACGGCAACCAGCGCAACAATGGCTGCATCACCTCGCTGCCATCAGATTGCGCGGCTGAAGTGCCCTGCCTTGTTGACCATAACGGCATACAGCCGACCTTCATCGGCGAATTGCCGCCGCAACTGACAGCGCTGATGCGCACCAACATCAATGTCCAGGAGCTGACGGTTCGGGCGCTGATGAGCGAAAACCGCGAACACATCTTCCATGCCGCGATGATGGATCCGCATACGGCAGCCGAACTTGACCTCGACCAGATCTGGTCGCTGGTGGACGATCTGCTGCTCGCCCATCGAGACTGGCTGCCGGAATGGACGCAGGCGGAGGTGAAGCGGGTGCGGGCGGTGTGAGGCGCGGTCGCTACGACAAATACGAGGCCGCGGGCTTCACCCTGCGGCCTTTGGCTATTTAAGTACAGACCCTCTCCTCCGTCATGCCGGACTTGATCCGGCATCCAGTTACGGCGCGTCTGCGCCGTGAGAGGATTCTCCTGCGATCAAGGACTTGATCGCGCTAGACCCCGGATCAAGTCCGGGGTGACGGGGTGCGGATGATGCGGCTTTGCCAAACGAGGCGGTTTCACAGGGCTTTGCAACCTCTACGGTTTGCAAACCCTCAAGGCATTTGACTTGTGTCAAGGCCACAAAACACCACGACACCTAAACAGCCCATGACCCGGTCCATTCCCTTAAACAGGAGAAATACCGGGCACAGATTCTAAACGCGATGGTGGCTGGCTTCTTCGGTTTTTACGTATTACGGTTGAAACCTGAAGGGTTCATGGGGAAGACGGATGTCTAAAAAAGGCTTGCTCATTGGTCTGGTGGTTCTGGTTGTTGCCATTGCCGCTTACTTTGCCTGGTCGAAGCTAAAGGGGGAGGGGCTGCCTTCCGGGTTCGCGTCCAGCAACGGCCGGATCGAGGCGGTCGAGATCGATATTTCCACCAAGACCGCCGGCCGCCTTCAGGACATCTTGGTGCGCGAAGGCGATTTCGTGAAGGCCGGGCAGGTGCTGGCACAGATGGACACCGCCCAGTTGGAAGCGCGGAAGCGTCAGGCCGAAGCACAGTTCCGCCGTGCGAAAATAGCAATCGATACGGCCAACAGCCTTGTCGCCCAGCGGGAGGCGGAAAAGACCTCGGCGCTGGCGATAGTGGAACAGCGCAAGGCCCAGCTTGATTCCGCCTCCAAGACCTATGCGCGCTCGAAGCAGCTGCTGACGGGCAACGCCGTCTCGCAACAGATCGTCGACGACAGTGAAGCCGCCGAGCAATCCGCCCGCGCCACGCTCGCCTCCGCGCAGGCCTCGCTTGCTGCCTCCGACGCCGCAATCAATGCCGCCAAAGCGCAGATCGTTGATGCCGAGGCGGCGGTCGATGCCGCGCAGGCCGATATTGAAAGCATTGAGACTGACATAGCCGATGCGACGCTGAAATCGCCCCGCGACGGCCGCGTGCAATATCGTATCGCCCAGCCCGGAGAGGTGCTTTCCGCCGGTGGACGGGTTCTGAACCTCGTCGATCTCGGAGACGTTTACATGACGTTCTTCCTGCCGACGGCCGAGGCTGGCCGCACGTCCATGGGCTCCGATGTGCGCCTGATACTGGATGCCGCCCCGCAATATACCATTCCGGCGAAAGTTTCCTTCGTCGCCGATGTCGCTCAGTTCACGCCGAAAACGGTTGAAACCGAAGAGGAACGCCAGAAGCTGACATTCCGGGTGCGCGCGCAAATCCCGCAAGAGCTGCTGCAGAAATATATCCAGTATGTCAAAACCGGACTGCCCGGCATGGCCTATGTCCGGCTTGATCCGCAGGCCGCCTGGCCGGAAAACCTCGAACGCAATCTCGTCAAGTGACGGTGGCCACCATGGTCGCCTCTCCCGCAACGAATGACAGGAACGCACCGGTCGCGCGATTGACCGATGTGCGGCTGACCTTCGGAAGTACCATTGCGCTGGCCGATATATCGGTCGAGATTCCCGCAGGGCGGATGATAGGGCTTATAGGGCCTGACGGTGTCGGCAAATCGAGCCTGTTGTCGCTCGTCTCCGGCGCGCGGGCCATCCAGAAGGGCAAGGTAGTGGTTCTGGGCGGCGACATGTCCGATCCGCGCCACCGTGAGGATACCTGCCCGCGCATCGCCTATATGCCGCAGGGTCTTGGCAAGAACCTTTATCCCACCCTGTCCGTCTTCGAAAATATCGACTTTTTCGGCAGGCTGTTCGGACAGGGCAGCAGGGAGCGGCAGGCGCGCATCGCTGAATTGCTGAAGAGTACCGGCCTCGAACCATTTGCCGATCGCCCCGCGATGAAGCTTTCCGGCGGCATGAAACAGAAGCTGGGGCTCTGCTGCGCGCTGATCCACGATCCGGACCTGCTTATCCTCGATGAGCCGACCACAGGCGTAGACCCGTTGTCGCGCCGGCAGTTCTGGGAATTGATCGATTCCATCCGGGCCGGGCGTCCGGGCATGAGCGTCATCGTTGCAACGGCCTATATGGAAGAGGCCGCCGGTTTCGACTGGCTGGTTGCCATGGATGGCGGCAAAATACTGGCCACCGGTTCGCCTGCCGAACTTCTGGAGCGCACGTCAGCACCTAATCTCGATGCAGCCTTCATCGCGCTTCTCCCCGAAGAAAAGCGCAAGGGATACCACGAAGTCCATATCGCGCCGCGCAAGGTGACCGGTGAGGGCGATTATGCCATCGAAGCGTCGCATCTCAGCATGCGGTTCGGCGATTTCACCGCCGTCGACAATGTCAGCTTCAAGATTCCGCGCGGCGAGATTTTCGGCTTTCTCGGTTCGAACGGTTGCGGAAAATCCACGACCATGAAGATGCTGACCGGGCTTCTGGCGGCCAGCGAAGGCGAGGCCAAGCTCTTCGGGCACAAGGTGGATGCCAGCGACATGGCGATCCGTCATCGCGTCGGTTACATGAGCCAGGCCTTTTCGCTTTATTCAGAACTGACGGTGCGGCAGAACCTCGATCTTCACGCGCGCCTGTTCAAGCTGCCGGAAGAAACCATTCAGCCGCGTATCGCCGAAATGGCCGAGCGCTTCGATCTTGGCGCGGTCATGGAGACACTGCCGGACGACCTGCCGCTCGGCATCCGCCAGAGGCTGTCGCTGGCGGTGGCGATGATCCATTCGCCTGACATTCTCATCCTCGATGAGCCGACCTCCGGCGTCGACCCGGTGGCGCGCGACGGGTTCTGGCAAATCCTCGCCGACCTCTCGCGCAACGACAATGTCACCATCTTCATCTCCACCCATTTCATGAACGAGGCGGAGCGCTGCGACCGTATTTCGCTGATGCATGCCGGCAAGGTGCTGATCAGCGATACGCCTGATGCGATCACCAAGAGCCGAAATGCCGCAACGCTTGAAGAGGCTTTCGTCGCCTATCTCGAGGATGCCTCGGGTGTGAAAAAAGTGGAACCCGTCGCACCGTCCGCTCCGGCAGCTGAGGTGCCCACGACACAACATGCCCCCCCCGTCCCCGAGTGGTTTTTCGATTTCAGGCGCTTGTCCAGCTATCCCCGCCGTGAGGCGCTGGAATTGCAGCGTGATCCCATTCGCGGAACGCTGGCGGTGCTCGGCAGCGTCATCCTGATGTTTGTCATCGGATACGGTATCAATCTCGATGTCGAGGACCTGACCTTTGCGGTGCTGGACCGTGACGATTCCACCATCAGCCGGGATTATGTGCTCGATATCGCCGGCTCGCGTTATTTCATCGAGAAGGAACCTATCCGCGACTATGCCGATATGGACCGGCGGATGCGCGACGGGGAACTGAGCCTTGCCATTGAAATTCCCCCCGGTTTCGGCCGCGATGTCTTGCGCGGCAAGACGGTGGAGGTGGGCGCCTGGATCGACGGCGCCATGCCGCAGCGGGCAGAGACCGTGCGCGGTTATGTGCAGGGCATGCACCAGACATGGCTGGCGCGGAAGGCCGCCGAGATTTACGGCAGCGCCGCCACGCAAAACAGCTTCAGCATCGAAACGCGGTATCGTTACAATCCTGATGTCAAAAGCCTCGTCGCCATGGTGCCGGCGGTCATTCCGCTGCTGCTCATGCTCATTCCCGCCATGCTGGCGGCCCTCAGCGTCGTCAGGGAAAAGGAGCTTGGCTCCATCGTCAATCTTTATGTGACGCCAACCACGCGGCTGGAATTCCTGATTGGCAAACAGCTTCCCTATGTCGCCCTCGGCATGCTCAACTTCCTGCTTCTGACAGCATTTGCGGTCTTCGTCTTCCAGGTGCCTTTCACCGGAAGTTATCTCACCTATGCGGCGGCAGCGTTGCTCTATGTCATCATCGCCACCTCCATTGGCCTTCTCATGTCGTCCTTCATGAAGAGCCAGATCGCGGCGATCTTCGGCACGGCCCTGCTGACGCTTATTCCGGCCACGCAATATTCCGGCATGATTGATCCCGTCTCATCGCTGCAGGGTGCCGGCGCCTTTATCGGCAACATCTATCCCGCGACCTATTTCATGACCATTTCGCGTGGGACCTTCTCGAAGGGGCTTGATTTCGCCGGGCTTTCCGGCTCGTTCCTGCCGCTTCTCATAGCCATTCCGCTGCTGCTCATTGCCGGTGCCGCACTTTTGAGGAAACAGGCGTCATGAGGCTGTTTTCGTCCAACATCTTCCAGCTCGGCATCAAGGAACTGCGCGGCCTTGCGCGTGACGGCATGCTGCTGCTCCTCATCGTTTATGCCTTCACGCTGCAGATCTATACCGGCTCCAGCGCGCTGCCGGAAACGCTCAACAATGCCGCCATCGCCATTGTCGATGAGGATCAGTCGCCGCTTTCCGGTCGCATCAGCACGGCGTTTTATCCACCTTATTTCGCGCCACCGAAGCAGATTTCCATCGCGGAAATGGACAAGCGCATGGATGCGGGCCTCGATACCTTCGCGCTCAACATCCCGCCGGATTTCCAGCGTCGGCTGATGGCGGGTCAGCAGCCGGCCATCCAGCTCAATATCGACGCCACCCGCATGAGCCAGGCCTTCAGCGGCGGCGGTTCTGTGCAGAGCATCGTGACCAGCGAAGTTCAGGAATATGTCAACCGTTATCGCGGTGCGACTTCGGTGCCGGTGGACCTCACCCTGCGCTCCCGCTTCAATCCGGAGCTGGACAAGTCCTGGTTCGGCTCGATCAATAACATCATCACCGCCATCACCATGCTGTCGATCGTGCTGACGGGGGCGGCGCTCATTCGCGAGCGGGAGCATGGCACGGTCGAGCATCTGCTGGTCATGCCGGTCACGCCGCTGGAAATCATGCTCAGCAAGGTCTGGTCCATGGGCCTTGTCGTGCTGGTGGCTTCTGCGTTTTCACTCTTTGTCGTCGTCAAGGGGCTGCTTGCCATTCCGATCGAAGGCTCGCTTTCGCTTTTCCTGCTCGGAACGGCATTGCAGCTCTTCGCCATGACCTCGATGGGCATATTCCTGGCGACCGTCGCCGGTTCCATGCCGCAATTCGGCATGTTGCTGATCCTGTTCCTGCTGCCGCTGCAGGTGCTCTCCGGCGCCATGACGCCGCGTGAAAGCATGCCTGATATCATCCAGTACATCATGCTTCTTGCGCCAAACACCCATTTTGTCATTCTGGCGCAATCTGTGCTTTTCAGAGGGGCGGGGCTGGATGTGGTCTGGCCGCAACTGCTGGCGCTGCTGGCCATCGGCTCCGCGCTCTTCGTTTTCGCACTACGCCGTTTCAGGCGGTTCCTGCGCTGACAGCAACCGGATATTACGCTTGTTTTGCCCATTTCCGCGCAAGTTGAATTAATTGTGTTCGGTAACGGTATGTTCGCCTTCCCTGAATATGCCTATGAGGACGGCTGGGTAAGCGGGCTTTGTTCAGGAGTAGCAAAATGAATATTGCAGCACGTCTGTCGCTGGTTGGCATGATCGCACTGGCAGCAACACCATCTCTCGCGTCGGAAGATATGACGTCGGAGACGAGCAAAGCGATATTCGGTTTCGGCGGCGCCCTGACGAAAGAAGACATGCTGAAAAGTGCAGCCCTCTTTCCGGTGGAATATGAGCGCAACGCCATTCTGGGCGGCGGCTACCAGTTTTATCCCTACCGTATCGGCAATGTGAAACTCGGTGGCGAAATCGGCGTCGCTGCCAGATTTGGCAAGGGCTTTACGGGTGAGGTCTGGGTGGGTCCGGTTGCGCGTTACGAGCAGATCAGGCTCGGAGAGCGGCTGTTCATCACGCCAAGCTTTACCGCCGGCCTCAGCCTTGTCACGGATGCGCAGCGGGGCCGCGAGCGCGAACAGGAAATCAAGGACGACGGCAATGCCAATGTCCTGTTTTATCTGGGGCCGGAAATCAACGTGTCCTTCAGCGAGGATTCCTCGACTGAATTCTTCTGGCGTCTTCACCACCGTTCCGGCGGTGGCAAAACATTGGGCAATATGAAAGGCGCCACAAACGCCAACGTATTCGGCGTCCGCTACAAGTTCTGAGCGGCAGGGACGGTCCCAAGCCCGGTGAACTGTCTGAATTTCAGTCACGTTTCTTTTTCGCCGCAAACCGTCATGGGGAACCCGTGCATGTAGTGCATGGGTGGATTGCCTTATTCTGCCTGTTAATGCGTCATCGAAAAGCGCATATAGAGGACATCAAAGGACGCCGGGACGAAAACGTTACTGACGTCACCTAAACCTCAGAAAGGGTAATGTCATGAACGTAGCACGCAGCTTCAACAATTGGCGCAAATATCGTCAGACCATCAACGAACTCGGCCGTATGAGCAGCCGTGAACTGCACGATCTCGGTATCGATCGCAGCCAGATCACCAGCGTCGCCCGCGCCGCCGTCGGTAAGTAATCATAACGATATTGCCGCTATTGAATGCCCAAACGCCCGCTTTGCGGGCGTTTTTGTTTTGGAAGCCTCTCCTCCGTCATCCTCGGGCTTGACCCGAGGATCCATTGCTTTCCACGGGTGAGGATCCTCGGGTCAAGCCCGAGGATGACGTTGAGTATGTGCAAAGCGATGTCATTCCACGCCCGAGGACGACTGAAGCGAACCAATCGCCAGGAATTTTCGACGATGAATATTGCCATGCACAAAACGCATATCTGTGCTGCAACCTTGTGCCTGTCAAACGCGCAGAAAAATGGTATCTTCAAATCATCGAAACGGATGTACCTCCTCCCACATCCTTTCGGTAATGCGGGTGATCCTACTCCTCCTCCCAAAGGGTTGCCCCGGGGACAGCGGTTTTCCTCCTCCCATATCGCTGTTCATTTTTTTAAAAAAGCCTGCCGCACCTCCTCCCGCGGCAGGCTTTTTTGTTTTCGGAAACTTCCCTTTATTTTCAGGATTATCTCAGTCGAAAGCCATCATGCCGATGGGCGTTACGGCATGGGTGCCTGCGCGTCTGGCAAGGGCGTAAGCAAGGCACTGCTCCACGGCATCCTGCGGCACGGGCTTGGCGATCACGCCGGCTCCTATGCCGAGATTGACGACGACTTCGGGGTTCGCCGTCATGAAGATCACCACCACGCCATGGTCTTCGGAAAGCCGCCGCCCGATTTCAGGGCCGGTCTGTCCATCGGCAAGATTGACGTCGACGAAGGCGATATCGGCGCGGCTACCAAGCGCCACGGCCTCTTCCAGCCGGTTGGCGATGCCGATGACGTCCGCCTCTTCTTCCGCCTGCAAAATGGAATCCTCTATATCCATGGCGATGAGGAATTCGTCTTCCACGATCAGCACACGCGGCTGTTCCGTGTGGAAACCCGGTTCGTTCTGCAAGACGTCCGCCAACATATGCCTGTCTCCATTCTGTGTGCTTCAGAGCACCGGACCGAAAAGTGCAGCGCGGTTTTCGGGCCTTCGATGCGTCAACTATGCCTGGAGCGGGAAGGGCCGGTTCCGTTTTATCTCCCACCGCTCCAGCGCGGTCGGCAAGCAAACACTTGTCGGCGTAACTCGTTCCAAAGTGAGATAAACATAGTGAATGGAGTGTAAACGGCGCGCCTTTTCGGCTATCACCTCTAGGAAGCGAAGCAGTTGATTCGGTTCGGTTTTCATCCGGGGAAGGGGTCGGAGAACGTCGCCGTGGAGCATCTTTCGCCCCCTGGAACGCCGGTCTTTCGCCATTATGGGGCGATAGGCTGCATGAAAATTCAAAGCGTTACAGCCTCTTTCCCGCTCGGGGAGGAAGCGCTGGGACCTTGCCGATCATTCGCGTGCCGCGGTCAAAAAACGGCGCGGGACCCTATGAGTTTAGAAAGAGAATAAGACGATGACCCAGTCTCCGCGCGCCACCATTGCCCGCAACACGCCCAATATCGCCGTCGTCGGCGTCGGTGGCGGTGGCGGCAATGCGATCAACAACATGATTGCGGAGGGCATTAGCGGGGTGGATTTCATCGCCGCCAATACGGATGCACAGGCGCTGAAGAAGACCAACGCGCCGCGGCTCGTGCAGTTGAGCTCCGAGCTGACCGGCGGTCTGGGCGCGGGCGCCGATCCCGAGGTCGGCCGTCAGGCGGCGATCGATTCCCTCGACGAGATCATGGATCACCTGAGCGGCTATGACATGTGCTTCATCACCGCGGGCATGGGCGGCGGCACCGGCACGGGTGCGGCTCCCGTCATCGCTGAAGCCTGCCGGGCGAAGAACATCCTCACCGTCGGTGTCGTCACGCTTCCCTTCAGCTTCGAGGGCGCGCGCCGCATGCGGGCTGCCGAATATGGCTTTGCCAACCTGCTCAACACGGCCGATACCGTCATCGTCATTCCCAACCAGAACCTGCTGCGCATTGCCGATGCCGGTACCACCTTTGAAAATGCGCTGAAGACGGCCGACAAGGTCCTGTCGCTTGGCGTGCGCTGCATCACCGATCTCATCCTGCGCGAAGGCCTCGTCAATCTCGATTTCGCCGACGTGCGCTATGTCATGAAGAATGGCGGCCGGGCGCTGATGGGCACGGCGCAGGCCAAGGGTCCGAAACGCGCCTCGGAAGCGGCGGCCGCAGCCATCGCCAATCCGCTGCTCGGCGAACCCTCGCTGAAGGAGGCGCGTGGCGCGCTGGTATCCATCTCGGGCGGCAACGATCTGACGCTTTATGAAATCGACGAGGCGATGACGCTGGTGCGCGAAGCTGTGAGCGAAGAGACCGACGTGGTCATGGGCGCTTCCTTCGACCCCACGCTTGATGGTGCCTTCAAGATTTCCGTCGTGGCCACCGGCCTGCGCAACTAACGTCTTGTTTGAGGGGCGGCATTGCTGGGCGTTTCTTCTCCCCGCCGGGGAGAAGGGACAAGCCGCGTATTCTTGGCTCCCTAGAGAAATCGTCTTTCCTTAAGCGGGGTAATAACGCCCACGCCACAAACCGAACGATTAAAAGCCGTCGCGGGCAATTTTCGCGACGGCTTTTTGTTGTTTTTGAACAATTATTCCGCCATTCGAAGAGGCGACGGCGCTGCGCGGCGTTGATTGCGAAAAAATATAATAGTACTCTTTATGTCGACAAGAGGGATTTGATGATGACGGATATAATTGCTTCTGCCGAGCGCAAGCGCGGCTCCGGCGTGAAGATGGTCTATGATCTGCTGCGCGACGAGATTCTCGATCTGGTTCTGCCGCCGGGCAGTCCCATTGATGAGGTGCAGCTTGCCGAGCGGTTCAAGATGTCACGCACGCCCATCCGCGAGGCACTGGTGCGGCTTTCGGGCGAGGGGCTGATCGATACGCTGCCGAACCGCTCCACCATGGTGTCGAATATCGATTTCCTCAACATGCATACCTATTTCGATGCGCTTGTGTTGATGTACCGGGTAACGACCCAGCTTGCCGCGCAATATCACCGTCCGGAAGATCTGGCCGGAATCCGCGCCCACAACGCGGAATTCGCCATCGCGGTCGAGGAGCAGGATGCGCTGGCGATGATTTCCACCAATGCCGCCCTTCACCTTTCCATCGCCGAAGCCGGGCGCAACCCCTATTTCACCAGCCTGTTCAAGCGGCTTTTGGATGAGGGACGGCGCATCCTCAGGCTTTATTACCAGTCCTATGATGATCGTCTGCCCAAGCGCTTCGTCGACGATCATGAAGAGATGATTGCAGCAATTGCCGCTCGCGATATCGCTCTTTCCGAAAGGCTGGCGCGGGAGCATGCCGAACAGATCGTGCGGCAGGTGCAGAAGCTGCTGGTGCGAAACGAGCGGCTGGAAATAAATCTGTAGCTTGTCGATTTCTTGTCGACAAATAAAATACAAGATAGTAATGTCCTTGTTGAAAGGGTGGCGCGGACGTGCGTCCATTCCCGAAAAACATGTCCCTTAGGAGCTAGTAATGACGGCCAGCATTTTTTCCGGCGTGATTCCCGCCTTGATGACCCCCTGCAAGGATGATCGCACCCCTGATTTCGATGCGCTTGTTCGCAAGGGCAAGGAACTGATCGCCGATGGCATGTCGGCCGTGGTTTATTGCGGTTCCATGGGCGACTGGCCGCTCCTGACGGATGAGCAGCGCATGGAAGGCGTGGAGCGCCTGGTGAAGGCTGGCATTCCGGTCATCGTCGGCACCGGCGCGGTTAACACGGCGTCTGCCGTTGCCCATGCTGCCCACGCCCAGAAGGTTGGTGCCAAGGGTCTGATGGTTATTCCGCGCGTTCTGTCGCGCGGTTCGGTCATCGCCGCCCAGAAGGCTCACTTCAAGGCCATCCTCGCGGCTGCACCGGAAATTCCGGCCGTCATCTACAACAGCCCCTATTATGGCTTCGCCACCCGCGCCGATCTCTTCTTCGCGCTGCGCGCCGAGCACAAGAACCTCGTCGGCTTCAAGGAATTCGGCGGCCCGGCGGATATGCGTTACGCTGCTGAAAACATCACCAGCCGTGATGACGACGTCACTCTTATGATCGGCGTCGATACCGCCGTTTTCCACGGCTTCGTCAATTGCGGCGCAACCGGCGCCATCACCGGCATCGGCAACGTGCTGCCGAAGGAAGTCATTCACCTTTGCAAGCTGTCGCAGGCCGCCGCCAAGGGTGATGCGGATGCCCGCGCCCGTGCGCTGGAACTGGAACAGGCGCTCGCCGTTCTCTCGTCCTTCGATGAAGGCCCGGATCTGGTTCTCTATTTCAAGCACATGATGGTGCTGAAGGGCGACAAGGAATACACGCTGCACTTCAACGAAACCGATGCCCTGACGGACAGCCAGCGCGGTTATGTCGAAGCGCAGTTCAAGCTGTTCAACAGCTGGTATGCCGACTGGAGCAAGCTTCCGGGTGCCGTGCAGGCCTGCAAGGCTGCCTAAGCAGCCGCTGGCGTGAAAACAAAAGGCCCGCAAATGCGGGCCTTTTTTGCATGTCATGAGGTTTGATGTCTCCCCTCCGTCATGCCGGACTTGACCCGGCATCCAGCCACGGCGCGTCTGCGCCGTGAGGAATGAGTCTTTCGTGATCAAAGACTTGATCGCACTGGACCCCAGATCAGGTACGGGGTGACGGGGCAGGGGATGCTGTGCAGTCGCAAAAGACGCTGAGTGACTTTGTCATTGCAAGAAGGCCCGCGTTCACGAGCCTTCTTGTTCCCGCTTTGCGGTCAGGAGACCGCGTCCAGTCCCTTCTCCAGCAGTCGGTCGAGCCCGGCCACTTCTGCAGCGATCAGCGTAATACCTTCATTTTCCGATTTGGCGCGGGCGGCAAAGCGGCGGCCGGAGGGCAGGCGGGCACCCTGGCCGATGATGGCGTCAAACAGAACTTCCGCGCGCTGAAAGGGGTCTCCCGGCCGCCCCTTGGCAAAGGCTTCCGGGGAGAAGGCGACGATCAGTTCTCCATGGAAGGGCGCAAGCGTGGTGGTGCCGAGATAGTCCAGCACTTCGGGACTGGTGAGGTCGCCGATCATGATGCCGGCGAGAAGCTCGATCATGGTGCCGATGGCAAAACCCTTGTGGCCGCCAAAGGGCAGCATGGCGCCGGCAAGGGCCGCCTCCGGGTCCGTCGTCGGATTGCCGTCTGCGTCAACCGCCCAGCCTTCGGGTAAAGGTTTTCCCGCGCGCCGGTGCAGTTCTATCTCGCCGCGGGCGGCAACGGATGTCGCGAAATCAAAGACGTAAGGCGAGGTGTCCTTGCGCGGCCAGCCGAAAGCGAAGGGGTTGGTGCCGAGCAGCGGTTTGGTTCCTCCCGTCGGCGCGACGGTGGAATAGCTCGGGCACATCACCAGCCCGGCCAGCCCGTTCGAGGTCAGTCCCTCCACCTCGGGCCAGAGCGCCGAAAAATGGGTGCAGTCATTGATGACGAGTGTGGCGACGCCCAGACGTTTCGCCCGCTCCACCAGCACCGGCAGGCCAAGCTCGAAGGCAGGATTGGCGAAGCCGCCATTGGCATTGACCTTCACGATCGCCGTACTGTCGTCCTCGGCCACATCGGGTGTGGCATCGGGCTTCACCTTGCCGGCCTTAACGGTGCGCAATGCGCCTTCAATGCGGTAAATGCCATGGGACTTGCAGGCGTCGCGCTCACCGGCGGTGATGACGCGCGCCAGCGCTCCCGACTGCACGGCATTTAAGCCAGCCCTGCGAAAAATCGCCTCCACCCGTTGAAATAGTTCGTCGATAGTCAAGGTGGTGGTGTCGCTCATCATAATCCTCCGATATCGGCTCGCACATTTTGAATACATAAAGTATACAATGGCGGGGGTAATGCAACGTGTCTTTTCGGTGCGGCTGTGTCAGGGCGGAAATCCACTTTATCGGACTCAAAGATTCCTTAGGCCCTCATTCCTGTGCTTGTCACAGGAATCCAGCAGACGCGCGTCTGCGCGTCGCAAAGACTCTATTCAGCCCAAAGACTTGGGCTGGCTGGATCCCAGTGACAAGCACAGGGATGAGGGGCCTTTGATGTTTCCGCTCACCTTGTCGGCTCCTCGCGCCAGCTTTCGAAACTAATCCATTGAACCTCATCAGTTCGCACACGCACAAAATTCTTTTTGTATACTCATTGTATTTTTATGTTGATTTATCGCTTTCTTGGGGAAATAGTGACCGCGCCTTCAAGGGCAGACCAATTCTGGGAGCAAATCAAGAATGAAAAAATCGGTCATTTTCGCCGGCCTGCTGGCCGCCACCTCCGCTATCACCCCGGCCAAGGCCGACAAGCTTGACGACATTATTTCGTCCGGCACGCTGCGTTGCGCCGTTGTGCTCGACTTCCCGCCGATGGGCGCGCGTGATGACGCCAACAATCCTGTTGGTTTCGACGTCGATTATTGCAACGATCTCGCCAAGGCGCTCGGCGTCACGGCTGAAATTGTCGAAACGCCGTTCCCCGAGCGTATTCCGGCGCTGATGTCCGGCCGCGTCGATGTCGGCGTTGCGTCCACCTCCGATACGCTGGAGCGTGCCAAGACAGTCGGCATGACCGTGCCTTACTTCGCCTTCGAAATGGCCGTTACCGCCAACGACAAGTCGGGCATCAAGTCTTTCGAAGACATGAAGGGCAAGACCGTTGGCGCAACCGCCGGCACCTTCGAAGCCATCGCGCTCGAAAAGTCGGTCAAGGAGTGGGGCACCGGTGAATTCCGCCCGTACCAGACGCAGGCAGACGTGTTCCTCGCACTCAGCCAGGGCCAGATCGACGCCACCGTTTCCACCTCGACGGTTGCCCAGTCCAACGTGAAGGGCGGCAAGTTCGCCGGCATCTCCGTGGTCGGCAAGGCGCCTTACGACATCGACTATGTCGCGCTCTTCACCAACCGCGATGAATACGGCCTCATCAACTACCTGAACCTCTTCATCAACCAGCAGGTTCGCACCGGCCGTTACGCCGAACTCTACGAAAAATGGGTTGGCGGCGAAGTGCCTTCGCTCACCGTCAACGGCGTTTATCGCTGATCAGGACTTTTCGTAAACGGCGCGGTCGAAATGATCGCGCCGTTGATCGTTTCTGAAAAGGCGGGACACTTAATGTTCAACTATACATTCCACTGGAATCAGGCGCTGAAGGCTCTGCCGCAGCTTCTGGACGGTGCGGTGGTGACGCTGCAGATCGCCATTCTGTCGATGGTGATCGGTCTGACCTTCGCCATCGCGCTGACGCTGTTCCGGCTCTCCGGCAACCGCATCCTTGGCTCTTTCGCCTCCGTCTGGGTGGAAGTCGCCCGCAACACGCCGGCGCTGTTCCAGATTTACATGGCCCATTTCGGCCTTGGCAATTTCGGCATTCATCTGAGCCCCTATACGGCGCTTCTGGTCGGTATCGCCTTCAACAATGCCGGTTATCTCGCGGAGAATTTCCGTGGCGCGCTGAAAGCCATTCCCGATACGCAGACCCGTTCCGGCCGTTCGCTCGGCATGACGTCGATGCAGACCTTCCGTCTGATCATCATGCCGCAGATGCTGCGCGTTGCGTTTCTGCCTGCCACCAACCAGATGGTCTGGGCAATCCTCATGACCTCGCTCGGTGTCACCGTCGGCATGAATACGGATCTCGCCGGTGTCACGCAGGCCTTGAACGCCCGTTCGTTCCGCACCTTCGAATTCTTCGCGCTCGCCGCGGTCATCTATTACGTGATCGCCAAGATCGTCACGCTTGCCGCCCGATTGCTGGCTGCGCGTCTGTTCCGTTATTGAGAGAGGTGAGCCATGTTTGAAACCGCTCTCACTTGGAGTGATCTCGCCTTCCTGGCCAAGGGTGCCGGCATGACGCTTGCCGTCACCGCCGTCGCCGTCACGGCAGGCACTATCATGGGGATCATCTTCGGCGTCATCCGCTTCCAGTTCGGCCCCTATTGGTCGCTGCCGCTGACCTTCATCCTGGATATTTTCCGTTCCGTGCCGCTGCTCATCCAGCTGGTGCTCGGCAATGCCTTCCAGTCGATCGCCAAGCTCGGCTGGCCGCCATTCACCACCTCCTGCGTGGTGCTGTCGCTTTATACGGCGGCTTATTGCACCGAGATCGTGCGCGGCGGCATCGGTGCGGTGCCGTCGAATACGCGGCGCGCCTGCCGGTCGCTCGGCATGACGTGGTCGCAGGACATGCGCTACATCGTGCTGCCGCTTGCCACCCGCGTGTCGCTGCCCTCCTGGATCGGCCTGACGCTCGGCGTCATGAAGGATTCGGCGCTGGTGCTGTGGCTCGGCCTCATCGAGCTTCTGCGTGCCTCGCAGATCCTCGTCACCCGCCTGCAGGAACCGCTGACCATCCTGATGATCTGCGGCGCCATTTACTTCCTTATCAGTTTCCCCATCGCCCGTTTCGGCGGGTATCTCGAAAGACGGTGGTCCCCCAATGATTGAGATCGAAAACGTCCGCAAATCCTTCGGCCCGCTGGAGGTTCTGAAAGGGATCAACCTTACCGTCAACAAGGGCGAGGTCGTCACCATCATCGGCGGCTCCGGTTCCGGCAAGTCGACGCTGCTCACCTGCATCAACGGCCTCGAGCCGATCGACAGCGGCAAGATCGTCATCGACGGCACCGAGGTGCACGCCAAGTCGACCGACCTCAACAAGCTGCGCCGCAAGGTTGGCATCGTCTTCCAGCAATGGAACGCCTTTCCGCATCTGACCGCGCTTGAAAACGTCATGCTGGCGCCGCGCAAAGTGCTCGGTATTTCCAAGGAGAAGGCTGAGGAAATCGCCGTCAAGCAATTGACCCATGTCGGCCTTGCCGAAAAGCTGAAGGTCTATCCGAACCGCATGTCCGGCGGCCAGCAGCAGCGTATGGCGATTGCCCGCGCGCTTGCCATGTCTCCGGAATATATGCTGTTCGACGAGGTCACCTCTGCGCTCGACCCGATGCTGGTGGGCGAGGTGCTCGATACGCTGAAGATGCTGGCGGATGAAGGCATGACGATGATCTGCGTCACCCACGAAATGGCCTTCGCCCGCGATGTCTCGAACCGCGTCGCCTTCTTCCATCAGGGCGTGATGGCGGAAATCGGCACACCGGACCAGCTGTTCGGCGCACCGCAGCATGCTGAAACCCAGAAGTTCCTGGCGAGCGTGCGGTAATGCCTGCACATGATGTCATCGTCATCGGGGCCGGCGTCGTCGGCCTCTCGGCGGCAATCGCGGCGCAGGGCCGCGGTCTTTCGGTCACGGTCATCGACCGCGAAGGACCGGCAGCGGGCGCCTCGGCCGGCAATGCCGGCGCTTTCGCCTTCACCGATATTCTGCCGCTCGCATCGCCCGGCATTCTCTGGAAAGCACCGAAATGGCTACTTGATCCGCTTGGTCCGCTCAGCGTGCCGCCTTCCTATGCGCTGAAGATCGCGCCGTGGATGTTCCGGTTCTGGCGGGCCTGTGCGGCATCGAAGGTGGAACATTCCACCGCCGCCCAGACGGCGCTGATGGATCTGTCGAAGGTCGAGCTGGAGCCATTCCTGAAAAAGACCGAGACAACAGCCATGCTGCGCAAGGAGGGCAACCTCCAGGTCTATGAAAGCGATGCGGAGTTCGAAAGTTCGCTTCCCGGCTGGAAGGCACGTGAGCGCCACGGTATCGAGTTCCGGCATCTCAATGCCGAACAGATGGCCGAGATACAGCCCGGCATCGCGTCGCGTTTCACCTGCGGCACGTTCACGCCGGGATGGTATTCCATCGCCGACCCGAAGCTCTACACGCTGGCGCTGGCCGAACATTTCCGCGCCATTGGCGGGCGCATCGAACGCCTCGATATCGCGTCGCTCAGGCCGCTTGAAGATGGTGTCGAGGTGGTGAGCCATGACGGTCGTACCCGCAACGCCGCCAAAGTGGTGCTGGCGGCGGGCGCCTTTTCGCATCGCATCGCCCGTTCACTCGGGGAAAAAATTCCGCTGGAAACGGAACGGGGGTATAATACCACATTGCCGTCCGGGGCTTTCGATCTGCGCACGCAGGTGACCTTCGGCGGCCATGGTTTCGTCGTCACGCGGCTTTCTTCCGGCATCCGCGTCGGCGGTGCGGTCGAGCTGGGCGGGCTTGAGCTTCCGGCCAATTTCGCCCGTTCCGAGGCGCTTCTGGCCAAGGCGAAAGCATTCCTGCCGGGCCTGAAAACCGAGGGCGGCAAGCAGTGGATGGGTTTCCGGCCGCCCCGGCCGGACAGCCTGCCGGCCATGGGCGAAGCACGGCACACTGCGCGGGTGGTTTATGCTTTCGGCCACGGGCATCTGGGGCTGACGCAATCGGCGGGCACGGCCCGCATCGTCGCCGATCTTCTGACGGGGCAAAAACCCGCCCTCGATACAAGGGCATTTTCGCCGCAACGTTTCTGACGGAGATTTCCAATGTCTTCTGCCGTTTCGCCAACAGCCGTTCCTGAAGCCCGCAGCATCCTGGCCGGTGCGGCCGAAGGCCCCGTGATCGCCACGACAGAAGCGTTGAGTTTCTGGGGTGGTGTCGATCCCGCCACCGGCAGGGTGATCGATGTGCATCACCCGCTGCACGGCATCTGTCTCACCGGCGGCGTGCTGTTCATGCCGACCAGCCGCGGTTCGTGCACGGGGTCGGGCGTGTTGCTCGATCTCATCCTCACCGGCCGCGCGCCGTCCGCACTGGTTTTCTGCGAAGCGGAAGATGTGCTGACGCTGGGCGCACTTGTGGCGGCGGAAATGTTCGACCGGGCGCTGCCGGTCATCCGCCTCGACGCCGAAAATTTCACCCGCTTTTCCCGGGCCACCCATGCCCGCATTGATGGAAACAGCATCGAGGCCGATGGCCTGTCGCTTGCCATCGCGCCGCCGGCGATTGCCCATCTCGACCGTAATGATGAGGACCGGGCGATGCTCGAGGGTCGGGATGGCATTGCCGTGCGTCAGGCCATGCGCATCATCGTCGCCATGGCGGCCCAGCAGGGGGCGTCTGCGCTCATCGATATCACGCAGGGTCACATTGACGGCTGCATCTATGCCAGCCCCGCCAACCTCACCTTCGCGGAAAAGATGGCTGATATGGGCGGCAGGGTGCGGGTGCCGACGACCATGAACGCCATTTCGGTGGACAAGGCGCACTGGCGGGCGCAGGGCGTGCCTGATGATTTCGGCGATCCGGCCGCGAGACTGGCGGATGCCTATGTGCGCATGGGCTGTCGGCCCACTTTCACCTGTTCGCCTTACCTGCTCGATAGCGCGCCGAGTGCCGGCGAATCGATCGCCTGGGCGGAATCGAACGCGGTGATCTTCGCCAATACGGTGCTCGGCGCGCGCACTGCCAAACATCCTGACTTTCTCGATCTCTGCATTGCGCTGACGGGCAGGGCGCCGCTTTCGGGCGTCTATCTCGAAGAAAACCGTCGTCCGCAGCGCATTGTCGATGTGGCTTTGCCTGAGGGCATCAACGACGCCTTCTGGCCGCTTGTCGGTTATCTCGCCGGTAAGGCTGCGCCGGATTGTATTCCGCTGCTGCGCGGCCTCGGCTCTGCAAAGCCGTCTCGGGATGATTTGAAGGCGCTCTGCGCTGCTTTTGGCACTACCTCCGCAGCACCCATGTTGCATATCGAGGGCGTAACGCCGGAAGCCGGGTTGACCCCGTTTGACACGGCTGACGCCGTCACCATCTCGCTTGCCGATATGGCCGCCGGCTGGTCGCTTCTCAACGAAGGACCGGAAGAGGTGCAGCTTGTCGCCATCGGCAGTCCGCATGCCTCGCTGGAGGAGTGCCACGCGCTTGCGGCTGAATTTGCCGGCCGCAGACGCCATGCGGATGTCGCCGTCATCGTCACTGCCGGTCAGCAGGTCATCGATGCGGCCGGGCAGGACGGCACGCTGCAAAGCCTGCATGGCAGCGGCGTGCAGGTGCTGCCTGATCTCTGCTGGTGCTCCATTTCCGAGCCGGTCTTCCCAACGAAGACACGCGCCCTGATGACCAATTCCGGCAAATACGCCCATTACGGGCCCGGCCTCAGCGGCCGCGCGGTGCGCTTCGGCAGCCTTGCCGATTGCGTTGAAAGCGCGCTGACCGGCCGAGCTGATTCCCGTCTTCCCGCCTGGCTTTCCTAGAGCGCGTTCAGACGCGCGCTCGATCTTTCGTTTTCCGCATTTTCCGGACGTAAAACCGCTACGCACTTTTACTGGAAATGCTCTTGAGGAGAATTCAATGCGCAGTATCAAGACCGTTCACGTCATCTCCGCCCATGCGGAAGGCGAGGTGGGGGATGTGATCGTCGGCGGCGTAAAGCCGCCACCGGGTGAAACGATCTGGGAACAGAGCCGTTTCATCGCTCGCGATAAGACCCTGCGCAATTTTGTGCTCAACGAGCCGCGCGGCGGCGTGTTCCGCCACGTCAACCTGCTGGTGCCGCCGAAACATCCTGACGCGGACGCCGCCTTCATCATCATGGAGCCGGAAGACACGCCGCCCATGTCCGGCTCCAACTCCATCTGCGTCTCCACCGTGCTTCTGGATGGCGGCATCGTGCCGATGCAGGAGCCGGAAACCCATATGCTTCTGGAAGCTCCCGGCGGGCTGGTAAAGGTGCGCGCCGAATGCCGCAACGGCAAGGCCGAGCGTATTTTCGTGCAGAACCTGCCGAGTTTCGCCGCGAAACTCGATGCCGAACTTGAAGTCGAAGGCCTGGGTAAGCTCAAGGTTGACACGGCTTATGGCGGCGACAGTTTCGTCATCGTCGATGCCGAGGCTATGGGTTTCAGTCTGAAGCCGGAAGAGGCGCATGACATT
Organism: Agrobacterium tumefaciens str. B6; assembly: GCF_001541315.1. Lineage (GTDB taxonomy): Bacteria > Pseudomonadota > Alphaproteobacteria > Rhizobiales > Rhizobiaceae > Agrobacterium > Agrobacterium radiobacter. Next base: position 100,242 of record NZ_LMVK01000050.1, read on the forward strand.
GCCCGCCTCGGCGTGCGCATCACCAATGCCGCCAACAAGGCTTTGGGCTTCGACCATCCCGAAAATCCGGACTGGCGGCATTTTTCATTCTGCCTGTTCGCGGGCAAGGTGGAGCGCACGGCGGAGGGTCTGCGGGCTGGTGCTGCCGTCGCCATCCAGCCGGGCAAGGTGGATCGTTCGCCGACCGGCACGGCGCTTTCGGCCCGCATGGCGGTGCTGCATGCGCGCGGCGAAATGAAGGAAGGCGAAACGCTGACGGCGGTATCGCTGATCGGCTCCACCTTCACCGGACGCATTCTCGGAACGACAACGGTTGGCGACCGTCCGGCCATCCTGCCGGAAATTTCCGGCCGCGGCTGGATTACCGGCATCCATCAGCACATGCTTGATCCCTCCGATCCATGGCCGGAGGGGTATCGGCTGACGGATACCTGGGGCGCGCGGTAAGCGCGATACACCGCGCTTCCCTCATCCCTGTGCTTGTCACAGGGATCCAGTCAGCCCAAGTCCTTGGGCTGAAAAGTCCCTTTCGCCGCGCAGACGTGTGTCGGCTGGATTCCTGTGACAAGCACAGGAGTGAGGGAAGGGAGTGGATTAGCCGCCCGCCCGCTTCGTCGTCTCCCGCACGATCAGCTCGAACCCGACATCCACCCGCGCACTCTCGGGAATGACAGCGTCCTTTTCTGCCTCCAATATCGAGAGCAGTAATTCGCCGGCCTTGCGGCCGATCATCTGGGCGTCGACCCTGATCGTGGAAATCGCCGGATAACATTGCCTGCCGATGTCGAAATCACCAAAGCCGAGGATGGAAATCTGTTCGGGCACATGAATGCCACGACGGTGACATTCCATCAGCGCGCCGACGGCGGAGATGTCGGAGACGGCAAAGATTGCCTCAATATCGGGTTCCTTCACCAGCAACGAGCCGAGTGTTTTTGCCCCGTGATCGTAAGAGACGGGGGCGCTGCCTTCGCGAATGATGAGGTCGTCGGCAATGCCGGCTTCACGCAGCGCTGCACCAAAGCCAAGAAGACGGCTTTCGCCGCGCCAGTCCTTCACATCGCCATCGGCCCGGGAACCGAGTGCGCCTATTCTTTTAAATCCGAGCGATATCAGGTGTTTGGCGGCAGTTCTTCCCACTTCATAGTTGGAAAAACCGACCGCGTGGTCGATCGGGTGTTCGGGAACATCCCAGATTTCCACGATCGGGATGCCGGCGCGCATCAGCACTTCGCTCGCCATCTTGGTATGCACCGTGCCGGCGACCACGATGGCATCGGGGCGGCGCTCCATCATGGTGCGGATGACGCGCTCCTCTTCCTGCAGATCATACATCGTATAACCGATCAGCAATTGATAATCGGCGGCGCGAAGTGCGTTGGCGAGCCCTTGAGCGCTATCGGCGAAGTTGGAGTTGGTGAGCGTCGGCAGGATGGCGGTGATGAAATTGGTACGGCGGGAGGAAAGCGATCCGGCGATTCGATCCGGCACATAACCGAGCTTCTCGATGGCCTTCATCACCTTCTGGCGTGTCTCTTCAGACACCAGCGCAGGATCGGCCAGCACCCGCGAGACGGTCATCTTGGAGACGCCCGCGAGTTTCGAGACGTCGCTCATGGTAGCTTTTTTTGACGTGACTAACGCTGCGGCCAAGGGCGTGCGCTCCACCAAAGCATGTCTCCCTAAATTCGAACCGGTTCAGGACAAGACATACACGAAGATATCAAGGGAAAGCACGCCGCATGATTGCAAATCGGTGCGGCGTGCACCGGATTTATGCGACGCGGCTATAGACCAGATGGTAAAAGCGGCCGTCGCACATGCTCATCATCTCATCCGTCAGCACGCGGCCTTCCAGCCGGACGGGAGAAACCAGTGCTTCCTCCACCGCCTCCATCGACGGATAGTCGATTTCCTGTACCATAATGATCGAGGCCGCATCCGGGTCGGTGCGCTCCGTGCGCATCACCCGCACGGCCTGCGCGTTCGGCATACGCTTCCAGACCGGCAGCAATTTCTCCTCCACGATGCGGAAAAACTCCTCCTCCCGACCGGGGTGAATCCTGCCTTCGAAAATTGCCGAGCGTGTGTACATGTTTCCTCCCGAATGATTGCCGACCGAAACAGTTCTGTAGATCGGACTTGCAATGATACCGATAACATGCATTATTGGTCCTGCCAAGAACGTGAAACGGTGTCGAGCAGAGGAAAATCGATAACCAGCCGAAATTGTTGAATTTCATAGGGAATTCATCTGGTTTTGTGCTTTCGCGGTTTCTTGGGAGGAGTTTTTAGTCAATCGCGTTAAAATGTTATCGAGAACATTTTCCGGTTTGCGCAAGGCCGCTGTTCCACTTTGGGCAGCCACTATAGGGTTGGAGGAGAAACCATGAGCATATCCAGATTTTTGAAGAACATGACCGTTGCAGTCGGTGTTGTCGCAGCTTCGCTTGCTGCCACCACGTCCGCCCATGCCGTCTCGCTCAGCGAGATCACGGCGCGTGGCAAGGTCAAGATCGGCGTTCTCACCGGTGCACCGCCGATGGGCATGGTGGACGAGAAGGGCAATCCTTCCGGTTATGACGTTGATGTCGCCAATCTGATCGGCTCTTACCTGTCGCTGCCGGTGGAACTGGTGCCGCTGACACCGCCGGCGCGTATCCCGGCACTTCAGACCGGCAAGGTCGATTTCCTTGTCGCGACGCTTGCGCCGACCGGCGAACGCGCCAAGACCGTCATGTTCACGCAGCCCTACAGCGCGTTCAACATGGACATCATTTCCGGCAAGGACCAGAAGTTCGAAAATCTGGAGAGCCTGAAAGGGAAGCGCGTTTCGGTCAATCGCGGTTCCTCGCAGGAAACCGCGCTGCGCAAGGCCAATGTCGAAGGTCTTGAAATCGTCGTCTACGAAGACGATTCCACCAGCGCCCAGGCTCTGCTTGCCGGTCAGGTAGATGCTGTGGCCCTGCCGTCCACGGTTGGCGAAGCGATCATCAAGCAGCGTCCGGAAGCCGGTCTGCAGGTCGGTTTCACCTTCTTCCAGCAGGGCAATTCCATGGCGACCAAGATTGAGGATTTCGAGCTGCGCCAGTGGCTGAACACCTCCATCTATCTCATGAAGATGTCGGGCGATCTCGACCGTATCTCGGTGAAGTGGACCGGCCGTCCGCTGCCGCAATTGCCAAGCTTCTGATTGAGCCTTTCAACGTGCCCGCCGGGGAACATTCCGGCGGGCCGGGAAATGTCAACGGAGTGACGCATGTCCTATACATTTCAATTCGGCGCGCTTGCCCAATATCAGAACGAGATTCTGAACGGCATATGGCTGACGATCAAGCTGTCGGTCCTCTCCATCGTGCTCGGCTGCGCTTTCGGAATTCTTCTAGCCTCGCTGCGCTCCATCAATGGCGGCATCGTCCGTATCATCGTGGACGGTTATGTGGAGGTGATCCGCAACACGCCGTTTCTGGTGCAGCTTTTCATCGTCTATTTCGGTTTGCCCGGTCTCGGCTTTCGCGTCGGGGCGGATACGGCAGCGCTGATCGGCATGACGATCAATCTTGCTGCCTATTCGACGGAAATCATCCGCGCCGGCATCGAGGCGGTGCACAAGTCGCAGATCGAGGCGGGCGAGGCTCTGGGCTTCACAAAATACCAGATCTACCGTCACGTCATCATCGTGCCTGCCATCGCCAAGGTCTATCCCTCACTTTGCAGCCAGTTTGTGCTGATGATGCTGGCATCGAGCATATGCTCGGCCATTTCCACCCATGAGCTTGCGGCCGCCGCAGCCTTCGTGGAATCGCAGACCTATCGCTCCTTCGAGGTCTATATCGTCGTCACGCTCATCTATCTTGCGCTGGCGCTCAGCCTGCGGCTCATCCTTGCCCTTGTCGGCATGTGGCTGTTCGGCCGCCGCGTGGCCCGCAAGACGATGACCGCCATGCCGGAGGTGCAGTGATGACTCTTCGAACTTTTGGCTGGAACGAGTTCGGCTTCCTGCTGACCGCCCTGCAATGGACCGTGCTTCTGACGATCATTGCGCTCATCGGCGGCGGCCTCGTCGGTTTCTTCGTGGCGCTGGCCCGCACCTCGAATTTCAAGGCGCTGCGCATTGCCGCCGGCACCTATATTCAGGTGATCCAGGGTATTCCGGTGCTGATGATCCTGTTCCTGTCCTATTACGGCCTCAGCCTTGCCGGACTGGAACTGCCGCCGTTGATCGCCGCCGGCGCATCAATGACAATCTATACGTCAGGTTATCTCGCCGAAATCTGGCGCGGCTGCATCCAGGCGGTGCCGAAGCAGCAGTGGGAAGCATCGGAATCGCTGGCGCTCACCCGCGCCCAGCAATATCGCTACGTCATCCTGCCGCAGGCGATCCGCATTTCCCTGCCGCCGACCGTCGGTTTTGCCGTTCAGGTCGTCAAGAATACGTCCATCGCATCGATCATCGGTTTCGTCGAACTGGCGAGAGCGGGGCAGCTCATCAACAATGCCACGTTCCAGCCGTTCCGCGTCTTCGTCGCGGTGGCCGTGCTTTATTTCATCGTCTGCTACCCGTTGTCCCAGCTGTCGCGTTGGCTGGAAAGGAGGCTTCATGCCGGAAGTAATCGTTGAAAACGTTCACAAGAGCTTTGGCGCTCTGGAAGTCCTGAAAGGCGTGTCGCTGACGGTCGGCCGTGGTGAAGTCTTCGCCCTCATCGGCCGCTCCGGCTCGGGCAAGAGCACGTTGCTGCGCTGCATGAACGGGCTGGAGAAGATCAATTCCGGTCGTATTGAAATTGCAGGTCACGCTATCGGAGAAGATGCCAAGGCGCTGCGCAAGCTGCGCACCGATGTCGGCATCGTGTTCCAGAGCTACAATCTCTTCCCGCATCTGACCGTCGGCGAAAACATCATGCTGGCCCCTCGCATCGTCAAGGATGTGGCGAAATCCGAAACGAAGGATATTGCCCGCGAGGTCCTGCAGCTCGTCGGCCTGTCGGAGAAGTTTGATTCCTATCCCGACCAGCTTTCCGGCGGCCAGCAGCAGCGTGTGGCGATTGCCCGCTCGCTCGCCATGCGGCCGAAGGTGATGCTGTTCGACGAGGTGACCTCGGCGCTCGACCCCGAGCTGACCGAGGAAGTGCTGACCGTGATGGAAAACCTCGCGAAAGACGGCATGACGATGATCCTCGTCACCCATGAAATGGCCTTTGCGCGCCGCGTGGCGACCGAAACCATCTTCATGCACAAAGGCAAGATCTGGGAGCAGGGCCGTTCTTCTGAATTGTTCGCCAATCCGCAAACGCCGGAACTCCGGCAATTCGTCAAGGCCGATGTGAAGTAATTCACCGGCGCAAAGGAAACTCCATGACCACTGAAATCGTGCAACTGTGCCCGCTGATCCCGGCACTGGAACAGGAACTTGCCGAGCGCTTCACCGTGCATCGCCTGTTCGAAGCCGCAGACAAGGCGGCGTTCCTTGCTGAAAAGGGCGGCGCGATCCGCGGCGTCGTCACCGGTGGCCACATCGGCTTGCCGACGGATATCGGCGCGGCGCTTCCCAATCTTGAAATCGTCGCCATCAACGGCGTTGGTTTCGACAAGGTCGATCTGGCAGAAGCGAAACGGCGTGGCTTCCGCGTCTCCAATACGCCTGACGTGCTGACGGCCGATGTTGCCGACCTCGCGCTTGGCCTCGTTCTGGCGCAGGCGCGCAAGCTGCCGCAGGCGGATCAGCACGTTCGCACGGGGCAATGGCTGAAGGGCGATATGGGGCTTTCCACGCGCGTCGCCGGCCGCCGTTACGGCATTTTCGGCCTTGGCCGTATCGGCCAGGCGATCGCGAAGCGGCTCGAAGGCTTTGATGCGCACATTTCCTACACCGCGCGAAGCCGCCGCGATGTTGCCTATGACTATTATGACAGCATCGAAGCGCTGGCCGCCAATTGCGACGTATTGATCATCGCCGCCGCCGCCACCGCCGAAACGCGCCATATCGTCAATGCGGATGTGCTGAAGTCGCTTGGACCGCAGGGCGTGCTCGTCAATGTGGCGCGCGGTTCGCTCGTGGATGAGAAGGCGCTGGTCGAAGCGCTTTCGAAGGGCGCGATCGGTGGCGCGGCGCTGGATGTCTTCGAGGATGAGCCGCGGGTGCCGGAAGCGCTTTTCGCCTTTGACAACGTCACACTCGCCCCGCATGTCGGCAGCGGCACGCACCAGACACGACGCGCCATGGCCGATCTTGTTCTCGCCAATCTCGATGCGCATTTTGCCGGCAAAGAGCTGCCGACACCGGTGGTGTGACGGACGACGAATTGCCCCTTTGGTCTGACGGCGCAGCTTCTGCTGCGCCGTTTTCATTCAGGCAGGCGCGGCTTTATGGAGCCAGTTGCAAAGGGCGGGTTTCCCGGCAATCTCCTCCCGTCGTTCATATTTATATAACACGTATAATCCTACTATTCTGCTTCCTTGCAAAGTAATGAGGCGGAGAGGTGCGTTCCAAAGGCCCGAAGACAGCCGAGCAGAACCGGATGTCGCGAAAAAAGCGCGGTGTCACGCCATCTGCCACTCCTGCCATGAGCGAGAATGTCAATCCCTCCGACCGGCACGCGCTTCTGGAAGCGATGATCGACCACGTACCGGATTTTATCTATGCCAAGGATCTGGAAGGACGCTTCCTTTTCGCCAATCGGGCCATCGTCACCGAAAACGGCTTTGACACGGTCGAGCAACTGATCGGGCTCACCGATTACGATATTAACGGTGAAGCGGCGCGGCGTGCCGGCATTCCCGATACCGAGGCGCGGGTCATGCGCACCGGCGAACCGGATCTCGGTTACGAGGAACGCGCCATGCGCGGTGATATCGACCGCTGGCTCATGATGTCGCGCGTGCCGCTGAAGGACAAGGCCGGCAACATCATCGGCGTGGTCGGCGCCTCGCGGGATATAACCCAGAAAAAGGCTTCGGAGAGACTGCTTCAGGCGCAGGCGTATATTCTTGAGATGATTGTCGCCGCCGCGCGTATCGAGGATTTTCTCGAAGAATTCGTCAAGGCTATCGAAAATCTCGCAACCGGACTGGCCTGCGCCGTGCGGGTGTTCGATGCGGCAGCTGGGGAGCCTTCCGTTTATGCCTCGCCCGCACTTGCGCAGGAGGAGGGGCTGGCCGCTCTTGTTTCCAGCGTCAGTGATCCTGAGTGCCTCACCCATCCGGCAGAACACATTGCCTTCAGTTTCGATATTCCCGCCAGCGAAGGCAAGGCGCACGGTTTCGTCTGGTGCATGCTGGCCAGCCGCAAGCCGGAGGCGGCGCTGCTGGAGTTTATCGGCGCTGCGGCACGTATGGCGGGCCTGGCGATTGACCGCAAAAGGGCGGCGGAACATATCGCCTTTCTGGCTGATCACGACATGCTGACCCGGCTGCCAAACCGTCGTTTCCTCGATACGAGATTGCCTGAAATTTTGGCCGCGGCGGCAAAGACGCACCGACGGGTCGGCATCGGCTTCCTCGATCTCGACAATTTCAAGCAGATCAACGATACGCTCGGCCACAGCATCGGCGATACGCTTTTGTCGAAAACCGCCGAGCGCATTGCGAAAAGCCTCCGGAAAAACGATCTCGTTCTCCGGGTAGGCGGGGATGAGTTCGTCGTCATTCTTGAAGAAGGCAGGAACGATGTCGAAGCCCGGCTGCAGCGCATCCGTGCCGCGGTCTCGCAGCCATTGCGCATTGGTAATTACGATATCAAGGTCACATGCAGCATCGGCATGGCCTTTTTCCCGGAGCATGGGGAAACCACGGCGGAAATCGTCGCGGCCGCCGATCTTGCCATGTATGAAGCCAAACATAACGGGCGCGACAGCATTGCCACCTTCACCCCCAATATGGCGGATGATCTGAGGAAGAAGTTCACCCGCATCGAGGAATTGCGCAAGGCCGTCAAGAGAGACGAGTTCGTGCTGCACTTCCAGCCGCAGGTCGATCTTGTCAGTGGCGCAATCAGCGGCGTGGAGGCGCTGGTGCGCTGGCAGCACCCCACGGAAGGTTTGCTTGGCCCTGCGGAATTCATCGCGCTTGCGGAAGAAACCGGGCTGATCGTGGAACTCGGAGAAAGCATTCTCAGGAAGGCCTGTCGTCAGGCGCAGGCATGGGCGGCCGCCGGCCTCTTGCCCGTCAAGATGGCGGTCAATATCTCGCCGCGGCAGTTTCAGGGCGGGCTGGTGCAGCAGATCAGGTCGGTGCTGAAGGAAACCGGCCTTGCGCCATCGCTCCTGGAAATCGAAATCACCGAGACGCTCATCATTCAGGATGTCGAAACATCGGTCCGGATCATGCGGGCCATCAAACAGATGGGCGTCAGCCTGGCGTTGGATGATTTCGGGATCGGTTATTCCTGTCTTGGCATGCTGAAGACCTTTCCGCTGTCCTGCATGAAGATAGACCGCTCGTTTCTCACCCACCTGCCCGAAAAGACCAAGGACAGCGCCATCGTCTCGATCATGATCCAGCTTGCCGGGTCTCTGGGCATCGATGTCATTGCCGAAGGTGTGGAAGCCGGCGAACAGGCGACATTTCTGCGTGATGCCGGTTGCCCCTATGGCCAGGGTTATTATTTCAGCCGGCCGGTGCCCGCAGAGGTGATTGAAGACATGCTGGCGAAGAAGACGATATTCCCCACCGGCTTGCCCGAAGACAGCAAATAGGCTGCCCCGGCGGCCGATTGTTTCAGATCGGCCAGACGTGGCTTTCCCGGAGAGGCCGGGCAGACGTTTTGCCGCCCCGTCGTCCGGAATACGGTTTCCATCGTTGAGTCCAGCTCGCTGGATGGTGGATTACCGCAGTTCAAAGCAGACTGACGTTATGGCTGTCCCCGCTTGAGGGAATTCGGTCTTGTCGTCAGCGCACGGTTTGCAGGAAAATATCCGCATCCATTTGCGGGCTTCCCCGCCTCGCTTTAGTGTTCTTCTGCTCGCACCATCCGCATGGTCGCGAGTCACGCGGGAGGACGCATGATCGACAAGCTGGAATTTTTCATTGCATTGGCACGAACAGAGCATTTCGGCCGTGCCGCGGAGGAGTGCGGCGTTTCCCAACCAAGTCTCTCGGCCGCGATCCGGCAGCTGGAGGACCAACTGGGTGTCGTTCTGGTGGTGCGCGCGGCGCGTTTTCAGGGGCTGACACCGGAAGGCCAGCGTGTCCTCGAATGGGCGCGCCGCATCGTTGGCGATACGCGCACCATGCGTGAGGAAATGCGCGCAGCCCGCAAGGGTCTGGCGGGCCACATCCGGCTTGCCGTCATTCCGACGGCGCTTGCGATGGTGCCGCGATTGACGGAGTCCTTCCAGGCGCGTCATCCTGATGTGACCTTTTCAGTCACGTCGCGCACCTCGCTTCAGGTGTTGAGCCAGATCGAAAACCTCGAGATCGATGCGGGAATCAGCTATCTCGACAACGAACCACTTGGCCGAGTGACCACGGTGCCGCTTTATTCGGAGCGATATCACCTCATCACGGCAGGCGGAACGCCGCTCGCCGATCAGGAATGCGTTACCTGGAAGCAGGTTTCCGGTCTTAGGCTATGCCTATTGACTTCGGATATGCAGAACCGTCGCATCATCAACAAGCATATGGCCGAGGCAGGCGTGGAGGCAAAGCCGACGCTCGAATCCAACTCCATGATCGTACTGTTTTCTCATATACGAACCGGACAATGGGCTTCAATAATGCCGCGTAACCTTGCGGAATCATTTGGTTTCCCGAAACAGATAAAAATCATTCCGATCACCGAACCGGACGCGGAGCATCTCGTGGGGCTGATTGCTACACACCGCGAGCCACACACGCCGCTTGTTTCCGCGCTGCTTCACGAGGCCCGTCAGCGGGCTGCAGAAAAGGCGTTTGATAGGAATTTCCTATCAACTGACGGAAACTGATTATTGACCTGATCCCGCCGATCTCGACATTCTTCCAAACGATGCAGGGGCTGCGAAGGGATTTCACCATATCCCGCTCATCATTCCTTGCCCCCGTCGGTTTGGGAGGACTGGCTTATGAATATCAGAGCGGTTGCCGCAGATGAGGCGGCCCGTGTTTCCGTCGTGATTGAAGAACATCTCCACCTGGAGGGGCCGCTGCTGCCCATTCTGCACGCTGTGCAGGAAGAATTCGGCTACATCCCGGAAAGCGCCAAACAGATCATCGCATCCGCGTTGAACATCTCACGCGCGGAAGTCCATGGCGTCATAACCTTCTATCCCGATTTTCGCGATCATCCTTCCGGCCGACATGTCTTAAAGCTCTGTCGCGCCGAGGCCTGCCAGTCGATGGGTGGCGAGCCTATTGCGGACACCATCAAGACCCGGCTCGGCCTTGACTGGCACGAAACCGCCGCTGACGGCTCCGTCACGCTGGAACCGGTCTTCTGCCTCGGGCTCTGTGCGCAGGCGCCCGCCCTGATGCTGGACGGCGAAGTCCATGCCCGCCTTGACGAGGACTGTCTTGGCGACATTCTGGCGGAGGCGCGCCGATGAGTGTCACCGTTTTTATTCCCGGCGATTCCGCCGCGCTGGCCGTCGGCGCAAACCGCGTGGCCGAAGCGATCAGCCGCGAGGCGACCAGCCGCAATCTCGATGTGCATATTGTCCGCAACGGTTCCCGCGGCATGCTCTGGCTTGAGGTGCTGGTGGAAGTGCGCACCGAGCATGGCCGTATTGCCTACGGGCCGGTCAAAGCGAGCGACGTTACTTCGCTCTTCGATGCAGGGTTTCTCACCGGCGGCGAGCATCGTCTCTGTCTCGGGCCGACAAAGGATATCCCCTTCCTGAAAAGCCAGACGCGTCTCACATTTGCGCGTTGTGGGGTCACCGATCCGCTGTCGCTTGAGGACTATCGCGCCTATCAGGGCATGAAAGGCCTTGAAAAAGCCGTCGCCATGGCACCGCTGGACATTGTTGCCCAGGTGACCGAGAGCGGCCTGCGCGGACGTGGTGGCGCGGGTTTCCCGACGGGTATCAAATGGAAGACCGTTGCGGATGCGGTCGCGGACCAGAAATACATCGTCTGCAATGCGGACGAGGGCGATAGCGGCACCTTCGCCGACCGCATGATCATGGAAGGCGATCCCTTCGTGCTGATCGAAGGCATGGCGATTGCCGGCCTTGCCGTCGGCGCGACGAAGGGCTTCATCTATACGCGTTCGGAATATCCTTACGCTATCAAGGTCATGGAACAGGCGATCGAGATCGCCCGGCGCGAAGGCATTCTTGGCCCGTCCGTGCTCGGCTCCGGCCGCGCCTTCGATATGGAAGTACGCATGGGCGCGGGCGCCTATGTCTGCGGCGAGGAAACCTCGCTTCTGAACAGTCTTGAAGGCAAACGCGGCACGGTGCGCGCCAAGCCGCCACTGCCCGCCCTGCAGGGCCTGTTCGGCAAGCCCACCGTCGTCAACAATGTGATTTCGCTCGCCTCCATTCCAGTCATCATGGATCGCGGCGCGGCGTTTTATCGCGATTTTGGCATCGGCCGTTCGCATGGCACCATCCCGATCCAGCTTGCCGGAAACATCAAACATGGCGGGCTTTACGAGACCGCCTTCGGCCTGCCGCTCGGACGGCTCGTCAATGATATCGGCGGCGGCACGATCACCGGCCGCCCCGTCAAGGCGGTGCAGGTGGGTGGTCCGCTCGGGGCCTATTTCCCGGTTTCCTTATTCGACACGACCTTCGACTATGAGGCCTTTACCGCTGCCGGTGGCCTGATCGGCCATGCGGGTATCGTGGTTTTCGATGACACGGCCGACATGCTCCATCAGGCGCGGTTTGCGCTTGAGTTCTGTGCCGTCGAAAGCTGCGGCAAGTGCACGCCCTGCCGCATCGGCTCGACGCGCGGCGTCGAGACGGTGGACAAGATCGCGCTCGGCATCGAGCGGGAGAAAAACACCGCACTCCTCGAAGACCTCTGCGAAACCATGAAATTCGGTTCACTCTGCGCGCTCGGCGGCTTCACGCCCTATCCCGTCATGAGTGCGCTCCGGCATTTCCCTGCTGATTTTGCCCCCATCCCACGTGTTGAAGCGGCGGAGTAAGACCATGGCCCTTGTGACAGAATTCGACTATGGAACCCCCAAATCCCTCGCGACTGACATGGTGACGCTCACCATCGACGGACGTCAGGTAACCGTCCCGGCCGGAACGTCGATCATGCGCGCCTCGCGCGAAGCGGGCATCGCTGTTCCCAAGCTCTGCGCCACCGATATGGTGGATGCCTTCGGCTCCTGCCGTCTCTGTCTTATCGAGGTGGAGGGCCGCAATGGCACCCCCGCCTCCTGCACCACGCCGGTCGCTGCCGGTCTCGTCGTGCACACGCAGACGGAGCGGCTGAAGCAGATCCGCAAGGGTGTGATGGAGCTTTATATCTCCGATCATCCGCTCGACTGTCTGACCTGCGCCGCCAATGGCGACTGCGAGCTGCAGGATATGGCGGGTGCCGTTGGCCTGCGCGATGTGCGTTACGGTTATGAAGGCGACAACCACGTCAAGGCCCGCGGCGGTGATGGCGATCTCAATGCCCGCTGGATGCCGAAGGACGAAAGCAATCCCTATTTCACCTATGATCCTTCCAAATGCATCGTCTGTTCCCGTTGCGTGCGCGCCTGCGAGGAAGTGCAGGGCACCTTCGCACTGACGATCGAAGGGCGCGGCTTTGAGAGCCGGGTGTCGCCCGGCGCGCATGAAGCGTTCCTCGACTCCGACTGTGTTTCCTGCGGCGCCTGCGTGCAGGCTTGTCCGACGGCGACGCTCACCGAAAAATCGGTGATCGCGATTGGCCAGCCGGAACATTCGATGGTCACGACCTGCGCCTATTGCGGTGTGGGCTGCTCCTTCAAGGCGGAAATGCGCGGTGAAGAGCTGGTCCGCATGGTGCCGTGGAAGGACGGGCAGGCCAATCGCGGCCATTCCTGCGTCAAGGGTCGCTTTGCTTATGGTTATGCCACCCACAGGGATCGCATTCTCAACCCGATGATCCGTGAAAAGATCAGCGATCCATGGCGGGAAGTCACGTGGGAGGAGGCCTTCTCTCACGTTGCCTCGGAGTTCCGGTGCATTCAGGGGCAATATGGCCGGGAATCCATCGGCGGCATTACCTCGTCCCGCTGCACGAATGAAGAAACCTTCCTCGTCCAGAAACTCATCCGCGCCGGCTTTGGTAACAACAACGTCGATACCTGCGCCCGCGTCTGCCATTCGCCGACGGGTTATGGTCTCGGGCAGGCTTTCGGCACCTCCGCCGGCACGCAGAATTTCGACAGCGTCGAGCAGTCCGATGTGGTGCTTGTCATCGGCGCCAATCCGACGGATGGCCACCCGGTTTTCGGCTCGCGGCTGAAGAAGCGGCTGCGTCAGGGCGCGAAACTGATCGTCATCGATCCGCGCCGCATCGATCTCGTCCGCACGCCGCATGTGGAGGCGTCCTTCCACCTGCCGCTGAAGCCCGGAACCAACGTCGCGGTGCTGACCTCGCTTGCACATGTCATCGTCACGGAAGGGCTGTTCAACGAGGCCTTCATCCGCGAGCGCTGCGACTGGTCGGAATTCGAGGACTGGGCCGCCTTTGTTGCAGAACCCCAGCACAGCCCGGAAGAAACCGAAAGTTTCACCGGCGTGCCGGCGGAAGAGTTGCGCGGCGCCGCCCGTCTTTATGCCAAGGGCGGCAATGGTGCTATTTATTATGGCCTCGGTGTTACCGAACACAGCCAGGGATCAACCACTGTCATGGCGATCGCCAACCTCGCCATGGCGACCGGCAATATCGGCCGCCCCGGTGTGGGGGTTAATCCGCTGCGCGGTCAGAACAATGTTCAGGGCTCCTGCGACATGGGGTCTTTCCCGCACGAGCTTCCGGGTTACCGCCATATCTCCGACGATGCGACGCGTGACGTCTTCGAAAAACTCTGGGGTGTGAAGCTCAACAACGAGCCGGGGTTGCGTATCCCCAATATGCTCGATGCGGCCGTGGATGGCAGCTTCAAGGGCATCTACATTCAGGGCGAGGACATTCTGCAATCCGACCCGGATACGAAACATGTGTCCGCCGGTCTCGCAGCCATGGAATGTGTCGTGGTGCACGATCTCTTCCTGAACGAGACGGCGAATTATGCCCATGTCTTCCTGCCGGGTTCCACCTTCCTTGAAAAGGACGGCACCTTCACCAATGCCGAGCGCCGCATCAACCGCGTGCGCAAGGTCATGTCGCCGAAGAACGGTTATGCCGACTGGGAAGTAACGCAGAAGCTGGCGCAGGCCATGGGTCTTGCGTGGAATTACGCCCATCCGTCCGAGATCATGGATGAGATCGCCGCGACGACGCCGAGCTTCGCCAGTGTTTCCTACGCTTATCTGGAAGAGAAAGGCTCGGTGCAGTGGCCCTGCAACGAGAAATTCCCCGAGGGTTCGCCGATCATGCATGTGGACGGTTTCGTGCGCGGCAAGGGCAAATTCATCCGCACGGAATACGTGGCGACGGACGAACGCACGGGGCCGCGTTTCCCGCTGCTCCTCACCACCGGCCGCATCCTGTCGCAATACAATGTCGGCGCGCAGACACGGCGCACCGAAAACGTCGTCTGGCATGAGGAGGATCGTCTCGAAATCCATCCGCATGATGCCGAACAGCGCGGCGTGAAGGATGGCGACTGGATCAAGCTCGTCAGCCGGTCTGGAGACACGACGCTGAGAGCGCTGATCACCGACCGTGTGGCGCCGGGTGTGGTCTATACGACCTTCCACCACCCCGGCACACAGGCAAACGTCATCACCACCGACTTCTCCGACTGGGCGACCAACTGTCCCGAATACAAGGTGACCGCCGTGCAGGTGTCGCCCTCCAACGGGCCGACGGAATGGCAGGAGGAATATGATGCGCTTGGCCGCCGTGCACGGCGCATCGCCGGCAAGCTCGAAGCGGCGGAATAAGGAGGGGCCGGGTGCGCCCGGCCTTGTCACACACAGAGGCGTCGGCTGACGGTCGGCGCGGGGGAATAGGTCATGTTGCTCAACCACACCGATGAAAAACTGGTGAGAATGGCGAACCAGATCGCGACATTCTTTCTGTCGCAGCCGGAAGATATTCGCATCGACGGTGTTGCCACGCACATCAACAAGTTCTGGGAGCCGCGCATGCGGCGCCGGTTCTTCGAGATGGTGGATGCCGGGGCCGGTGATTTTCTGCCGCTTGTGCTTGCGGCGTCGAAGGAGATCAAGCGGCCCGGTGATCCGGCAGCCGATGCGGTTGGTCTCGGCTATGATGCGAAGGGCGCGCCGGGCGGGAAAGGACCAATTGCGGGCGAGTCCCTTTCGGAACCAAGCATACCTGAAAACACGGGGGCGTGAGCGGCACGACCGGAAATCAGACTTTTCGCCGGACAGGAGGACGTCCGGTGATATCGATGTTCGCCTGGCGGGGTGAACTTGAGATGTCCAGACATTCACGAGGGAGGTAATGTCAATGGCAGTAGCAGATGCAACGGCGGGAGAGGCGGGGCCGGCCGGGGTTTTGGACCGCGAACGAATAAACGCAAGACCTGGTTTCAATCGCTGGCTGGGCCCCCCGGCGGCCCTTGCCATTCATCTATGCATCGGCATGGCCTATGGCTTCAGCGTGTTCTGGCTGCCGCTGTCGAAGGCGCTGCCGGCGACGGACCCCAGCTGTTCCAGCCTTACCCTTCTGGGCGCGCTGTTCACCACCGAGTGCAACTGGCGCGTGGCCGACCTCGGCTGGATCTATACGCTGTTCTTCGTGCTTCTCGGCTGCTCGGCGGCCATTTGGGGCGGCTGGCTGGAAAGAGTGGGGCCGCGCAAGGCCGGCTTCGTTTCCGCCTGCTGCTGGTGCGGTGGCATTCTGGTGGCGGCTGTCGGCGTCATGACCCATCAGCTATGGCTGATGTGGCTGGGCGCTGGTGTCATCGGCGGCGTCGGGCTCGGCCTTGGCTATATTTCGCCGGTATCGACGCTAATCAAATGGTTCCCGGACCGTCGCGGCATGGCGACTGGCATGGCCATCATGGGCTTCGGCGGTGGGGCGATGATCGGCGCGCCGCTCGCCAATCTTCTGATGAACAGCTTCAAGACGGATGTTTCGGTCGGCGTCTGGCAGACCTTCGTCGTGATGGCCCTGATCTATTTCGTCTTCATGATGGCGGGCGCCTTCGGTTACCGCATTCCGCCATCGGGCTGGCGTCCGGAAGGCTGGACGGCGCCTTCCGCCAAGAGCGCCATGATAACCCATCGCCATGTGCATCTGCGCGATGCGCACAAGACGCCGCAGTTCTGGCTTATCTGGGCGGTGCTGTGCCTCAATGTATCGGCGGGCCTCGGCGTTATCGGCATGGCCTCGCCCATGCTGCAGGAAATCTTCGCCGGTTCGCTGATCGGCCCGCCCGGTGTGGGTTTTGCGGATCTTGATGCCGGGCAGAAGGCGCAGATTGCGGCAATTGCTGCCGGTTTCACCGGCCTGCTTTCGCTGTTCAACATCGGCGGCCGTTTCTTCTGGGCGTCGATGTCCGACAAGATCGGCCGCAAGAACACTTATTTCTGCTTCTTCATTCTCGGCATCATTCTTTATGCGCTGGCGCCGACGCTGGCGACGATGGGTAACAAGGCGCTGTTCGTTCTGGCCTTCGGTATCATCCTGTCCATGTATGGCGGTGGTTTTGCGACCATTCCCGCTTTTCTCGCCGATATCTTCGGCACGCAGTTCGTCGGCGCAATCCACGGCCGCCTGCTGACGGCCTGGGCGACTGCCGGCATTGCCGGTCCGGTCGTTGTCAACTATATCCGCGAAGCGCAGATCGCGGCGGGCGTTGCACCTGGGCCGGCGCTCTACACCAGCACCATGTATATCCTGGCGGGCATGCTGGCGATCGGCCTTGTGGCCAATGCTTTCGTGCGGCCGCTTTCGGACAAGGGGTTCATGCCGGACGCGGAGGTCGCGGCGCTGCAGGCAAAGACGGCGGCGGCCAATGCAGGCCCCACGGGCTCCTTCGGCATCGGACGCGGCGGGCTGGACACCAAGGCGGCACTGGCCTGGATTGCGGTCGGCATTCCGCTTCTCTGGGGCGTGTGGGTGACCGTGAAGAGCAGTCTGGCTCTGTTCGGCTGAACGTTCATCACCTTCGGTGGCGCAGGAACGGTGCGCCACCCGGAACGAACATGCCGGCCGATGGCCGGCATGTTACATAAACAAAATGCGGCTTGCCGGTAACTGGTCTGTCAACGCCAGCTGGCGAGCAGCCCTTCAAGCGTCTTACGATCCTGTTCGTCCAGACGGGCAAGTCCCGGCGCTCGAACCGGGCCAACCCTGAGGCCAAGGATTTCCATGGCTTCCTTCACCACCGTCACGTTTGCGCCGTTGCGATAGCGCGTCCGCAGCCGCTCGAAGAGTTCGATCTTTTCAACGACCTTCCGTGCCGCCGAAAAATCGCCTGACGTCAGGGCTTCATGAACCTGCAGTGAGAATTGCGGAGCCACGTTGACGAGGCCGGATGTGAAGCCGCGTGCGCCGACAGCCGAAAAGGCGGGCGCCCAGCTTTCCGCGAGGCCGCAGACATAGAGCGCGCCCTTCGGATCGGAAGCGGCAATCGCGCGCGACAGAAGCATGATGTCGGTCGTTGCGAACTTGATGCCTGCAACATTCGGATGGCTGGCAAGCCTCACCATGTCATCGACCGAAAAACCGTCGGCACGGACATAGGCCACCAGCGGCAGCTCGCTGCCGTCAGCCAGGCCGAGAAAATAGTCGATCTGGGATTGCGGTGCCGCAAAGGGGTCGACCGGTTGATGGGACATGACGGCGGATGCGCCCATCTCCCTTGCCTGGCGCGCCATGGCGAGAGCCTCGCGCTGCGAGCGTCCAATCGCCGCCGTGACCGGAGCTTTGCCATCAACACCTTTTATCGCGGCTTCGTAGACCCTGAGAATCTCGGCCGGTGTGAGAGCGTAGAATTCGCCGGTATTGCCGGCTGCAACGATGTTGTGGATGCCCGCCCTTGCAACGCGGGCGTAGACCTCTGTCGTGACACCAATATCGACTTCCCCGCCCGCCTCATAGGCTGTTACGGGAACGCCGGAGATGCCGTGCAGAGCCTGGCGAAAATCAAATGTCGTCATCAACTGGTTTCCTCAAGATGAAAGCGTCTTCAGATGGAAAACTTGTGTACGGCTGCCCCCGCGACAGGCGCATCAAAGGCAACAAGCGTGCCCGGCGTGGCAATTCCGTCCGTCTCGGTGACGAGACTTGTGAGATAGATCGTCTTGAGGTCCGGACCGCCGAAACACGGCATGGTCGGCCCTTTGAACGGCAGCCTGTAGATCTCGAACAGTTCGCCATCCGGTGAAAAACGGTTGAGACGTCCGGCCTGAACGCCGGCGCTCCAGTAACAGCCTTCGCCATCGGTCGCCGCGCCATCGGGCCTGCCTTCGTCCGGTGCGAAATCGTGAAGACGTTCGGCCGGACCGAGCCTGCCCGTCGCGACATCGAAATCGAACGCCTGATACATCAGCCCGCTGCTGTCGGAATGATACATGCGTCTGCCATCCGGGCTCCAGGCGAGCCCGTTTGAGGTGAACATGTCGCCATCGATGATGTGTTCGACGCCGCCATCCGGCGCGACGCGATAGAGGCGCGCATTGCCTGTCTGTATCGCAGCCTCGTCGCGGGTCCCCACCCAGAAATGGCCGTCGGGGCCGACCTTTCCGTCGTTGAGGCGGCTGTCAGGTCGCCCTTCGTCCGGGTCACACAGAAGTTCAAGTTTTCCGCTTACGGGATCGAGAAGGTGCACGCCGGTCTTCAGGCCCGCCACGATCAGGCCATTGTCGCAAAGACCGAGACATCCCACCTGGGCGGGCATATCATATCTGTCGAGTTTTCCGCCCGGATGCAGGCAGAAAATGGCGGGGGCGAGAATATCGACGAACCAAAGATTGCCCGTCCGCTCGTCCCATGCCGGTGATTCTCCAACCTTCAACGGCGTATCGATAAGGGAGCGGAGTTTCGGCTCTATGATGCGCGGCTGGCTCACTGATTATTCTCCATTGCCCCATAGGGCCTCGTCCTTCGAATTGCGGAAACGCTTCTAGCCGCCGACGCCCTGAAACATGCGGGCGCGCGCCTTCAGGATGTGGTCTTTCATCGCGTCATGCGCAGCCTGCTCCTGGCGCGCAAAGATCGCTTCCACGATTGCCGTATGCTCGTTCTGCACCTCGCGCACATGTTGCGGCGTCCGCTTGAGGCTGAGGCTGCGTGTCACCGACTGGCCGATCGCGAAATGCGGCTTGAACCAGATCCGCACCGTGATGTGGAACTGGTTATGGCTCGCCTTCGCAATGGCTTCGTGCAGGGCAAAGTCTTCCTCCGCACCGAGATCGTTGCGTTCCAGACATTGTTCCAGCGCCGCAATGGCCTGCTCGATGCGGGTTTTGTCGGCGGCCTGCCAGTTGCGTGCCGCAAGTTCGGCCGCCGAAGATTCAAGACCGGACCGGAATTCGAAAAACCGCTGCACGTCTGCAAGCGAGCCGCCAGGCACCTGTTGCAACACGGACGAATCCGGCTGCTGGCGCACATAGGAGCCTGACCCTTTCTGGGAGACGATGAGGCCATCGTTCCGCAGCCGCTCCAGGGCTTCGCGCACGACCGGCCGGGATGCGCCGAACAACGACGCCAGATTCTGTTCCGATGGCAGCCGTTCGTTCACGGGAAACCGCCCGTCCGAAATCATGCCGATGATTTTTTCATAGATGATGTCGCTCAGCCGAGTCTCGCCTCGAGCGGCAGCAGATGCGGTTTGATTGTCCATCAGCAGCCCTTCCGTTGCAAATCGCTGAAGTTAATGGGTTTCCTGCATTTCAATCGCAACAGAAATACCGGGGTTTTTGTGAGCGAGGGGGCTGTCGTGCCGATTTTTTCTTCAAGCCTGATCCTGAAAACCTATCTACGAATAAAAAATATGTAAAAAGCTGTCAATACTTGTAATCATCTGAAAACGCCCATATGGTCTGCCCTGCCGATGGAGGATCGGTATGCTGGCTGGCCGGGAGGGCTGTTGCGGCACGGTGAGAACCGTTTCGCTGCCGGTGATTTTTTGGGAGGATTGTCGATGCGCGATGGCGAAGCATTTTCACTGGGCGTAACGCGCCGAACCTTTATGGCGGGGCTTGGCGGCGTGGCCGCCCTTTCCGTCATCGGGACCTCGGCGCGGGCTGCTGCCGGCAAGCAGGCGCCGCAACTGGAGGCGCTGGTAAAGGACGGTAAATTGCCGCCCTTGGCCGAACGTCTGCCGAAAAATCCGATGGTGGTGACACCGCACGAGAAAATCGGCTCCTATGGCGGCACGTTGCGCCGTGGCCTGCGCGGTTCGTCGGACCATAACGGCATCCTGCGCATGGTCGGCAATCAGGGGCTGGTTCGCTGGAATATGGACTTCACCGAGGTTCTGCCGAACCTTGCGGTGAAGTGGGAAGTCAACGACGATGCTTCGCAATTCACCTTCCATTTGCTGGAGGGCGCAAAATGGTCGGATGGTCATCCCTTCACCGCAGATGACGTGGTGTTCGCCATCGAGGACTGCATCAAGAACAAGGAGCTTTACAGCGCCACGCCGGCGCAGCTCTCCGTTGCGGGCAAGGCGGTCGATGTCGAAAAAGTCGATGATTTCACGGTAAAGTTCAAATTCGCAGCGCCGAATGCGCTTTATCTCGAAAACCTCGCCACGCCGCTCGGCCAGCATCCGACGCTGTTTCCCAAGCATTATTGCAGCAAGTTCCTGCCTAAATACAACACGGCGCTCGATGCCGATGTGAAGGCTGCGGGTGTCTCCAGCTGGACGGAACTGTTCCGGGCGAAGTGCGGCGATATCGAAATTCCGTCCCGCTGGTCGAATGTCGACAAGCCGACCCTTGATCCGTGGGTGGTGAAGGAACCCTATTCCGGCGGTGCGACACGGGTGGTCATGACCCGCAACCCTTACTTCTGGCAGGTCGATACCGAAGGCAACCAGCTGCCCTATATCGATGAAATCAATTTCGGCATTTCGCAGGATGTCGAATCGCTGATGCTGAACGTCATTTCCGGCAAGATCGATATTCAGGAGCGCCATATCAGCGTTCTCGCCAACAAGCCGACCCTGTCTCAGAACATGAAAAAAGGCGATTATCGCCTGCTCACTCTGGTGCCGTCTGCCGCGCAGCAATGCCAGATCTACCTGAACATCACCCATAAAGACCCGGCAATGCGCAAGATGTTCGCGGACAAGTCCTTCCGTCAGGCGCTGTCGATCGCGCTCAACCGGCAGGAAATCATCGACATCGTCTATTTCAGCCAGAGCGAGGGGTATCAGGCCGGACCACGCCCGACACACCCCTGGTATAATGAAAAGCTGGCGCGCCAGTTCACCGAATATGATGCCGACAAGGCGAATGATCTTCTCGACAAGGCCGGTTACGACAAGAAGAACGGCAACGGCACGCGGTTGCGGCCTGATGGCCAGCCCGTCTTCTTCTCGATCGACGTCATCCCGACGCTCTATCCCGATCTGGTCGATGCGCTGGAACTGGTGAAGGCGCAATGGGCGCAGATCGGTGTCGACATCAAGGTCAACACCATCGAACGCGCGCTCTATTATACACGCGGCGATGACAACGCCCATGATGCTGCCGTCTGGCCCGGCCCCGGCGGTCTCGACCCGATGCTTGATCCGCGCGATTTCTTCGCATTCCACCCGCAGGGTTCGCGTTACGCCATTCCGTGGGCGCTCTGGTACACCTCGAATGGCCAGAAGGGCGAAGAGCCGCCGGAAAGCCAGAAGAAGCGCTTCAAGCTGTTTGACGAGGCCCGCTCGACGGCCGACCTTGCCAAACGCGGCGAGAAGATGAAGGAAATCTTCGATATCGCGGCGGAAGAGTTCGAGACGATCGGCCTCTGCCTTGCCGTTGGTGGTTTCGGCATCATCCGCAATAATCTGCGCAATGTGCCGGAAACGGAACCCGACAGCTGGACATGGCCCAACCCCGGCCCGGCGCTGCCGCAACAGTTCACCTTCACAAGCTGATACCACCACATGGGCGTCGCTGCCGTAACGCGGCGACGCCTCTCAGGTTGTTTCGACCACGCGCATACCGTTTCCTTAGTGGAAGGCGGTGCGTATGGCACAATGTGATTGCGAGAGCGACATGCTGCTTTTTATCGTAAAACGCCTGCTGTGGATGATACCGTCCCTGTTTGCCGTCAGTTTCCTTGCCTTTGTCCTGATCCAGCTGCCGCCCGGTGACTATGTGACGACCTATATCGCCACACTGGCTGCCTCCAACGAGGTCATCGACCACAATACCGCGGCGCAGCTGCGTGAACGTTTCGGCCTCGACGATCCCATGATCGTGCAATATCTGAAATGGATATGGGGCATCATCAGCCGTGGCGATTTCGGCATCTCGTTCGAATGGCAGCAGCCGGTTTCGGGCCTTATCTGGGAGCGTATGGCGCTGACGCTGGTTCTGGCCATCGCAAGCCTTCTCGCCACCTGGGCCATCGCACTTCCGATCGGCGTCTTCTCCGCCGTGCGCAAATATTCGATCGGCGATTATCTCTTCACCGCCTTTTCCTTCTTCGGCCTTTCCATACCCTCGTTCCTGCTGGCGCTGGTGCTGATGTATGTGGCTGCGGTGGAGTTCGGGGCCGATGTCGGCGGGCTGTTTTCAGCTGAATATGAAACGGCCTCCTGGAGCATCGCCAAGATGGTTGACCTTATGGCTCATATCTGGCTGCCGGTCGCCATTCTTGCCGTGTCTTCCACCGCAAGCCTCATCCGCGTCATGCGCGCCAACATGCTGGACGAATTGCCCAAACCCTATGTGACCACGGCGCGGGCGAAAGGTTTGTCCGAGTTCAAGCTGCTGACGAAATATCCGCTCAGAATTGCGCTCAACCCGTTCATTTCCACCATCGCATGGCTTTTGCCAAACCTTATTTCGGGCTCCGTGGTGGTCGCCATCGTGCTCAATCTGCCGACGGCCGCACCCCTGCTTCTGCAGTCGCTGATGGCGCAGGACATGTATCTCGCCGGCGCTTTCGTGCTTCTGATCTGCGCGCTGACGCTGATCGGATCGCTTATCAGCGACATCCTGCTTGCGCTGGTCGATCCGCGCATCCGTCTCGAATAGGAGGGCGCCATGAGCGATATCACCATTACCACCAATGCCCGGCAGGACCGCGCCGCCGTCGCCTCGCAGTGGCAGCTCATCTGGTGGGCATTCAAGCGCCACAAGCTGGCCATGGCCGCCCTGTTCATCACCATTGCCATGTATATCGTTGCGCTGGTGCCCGGCTTCTTCGCCATCAACGATCCGGTGCTGCAGAACGCCCGCGCCACCTTCCATCCGCCGCAGCGCGTCCATTTCGTCGATACGACCGAGGGTTTCTCGCTCGGGATGCATTATTATCCGCTGAAGCTGACCCGTAACCCCGAAACGCTGGCTGCCGTGTTCGTGGAAGATACGGCCAAGAAAATACCGATCCAGCTTTTTGGCAGGGGTTACGAATATTCCGTATTCGGCCTGTTCAACACGAATATCCACCTGCTGGCTTCCACCGACAAGACGCGCCCGCTTTTCCTGTTCGGCGCGGACCGCCTCGGACGCGATGTCTTTAGCCGCGTGGTGCAGGGTGCGCAGGTTTCCCTGTCGATCGGTCTCGTCGGCGTGTTTTTCTCGCTGCTGCTCGGCGTCGTCCTGGGCGGTATCTCCGGTTATTATGGCGGCCGCATCGATTTCGTCATGCAGCGCGTGATCGATTTCGTGCTGTCGCTGCCCACCATTCCCATCTGGCTGGCGCTGGCCGCCGCCCTGCCGCAGGGCTGGCCTGCCACGCTTCAATACATGATGATCACCATCATCCTGTCCCTGACCGGCTGGGCGCAGCTTGCCCGCGTCGTGCGCGGCCGGTTCCTGTCGCTCCGAACCGAAGAATTCGTGGCCGCGGCGCGGCTGGATGGCGTGCCGGAAGGGCGCATCATCTTTCGCCATATGCTGCCGAGTTTTTCGAGCCATATCATCGCCTCGGTCACGCTTGCGGTTCCGGCGATGATCCTTGCGGAAACCTCGCTCTCATTCCTCGGTCTCGGTCTCCAGCCGCCGACGATTTCCTGGGGCGTGCTGCTTCGCGAGGCGCAGAATATCCGTTCGATTGCAACCGCGCCGTGGCTGTTCCTGCCGGGCGTCGCTGTTGTCATTGCCGTCATGGCGCTCAATCTGCTCGGTGACGGCCTGCGCGATGCAGCCGATCCCTATAATAAGTGAGGTCCTGATGAGCGACATTCTCTCCATGAAGCCCGCCAGGCCGCTGCTCGAAGTCCGCAATCTCGTAACCGAATTTCCGGTCCGAAACGGCGTCTTCCGGGCGGTCAACGATCTGTCTTTTTCCATCGATCCCGGCAAGACCCTCTGCGTCGTCGGCGAAAGCGGCTCCGGCAAATCCGTCACCGCCCGCTCGATCCTGCAGATCATCGACACCCCCGGCCGCATTGCGTCCGGGTCGATCATCCTCAACCGCGCCGATGGCACCTCTTTGGATCTGGCAAAGCTTGATCCGCGCAGCCGGGCCATCCGCTCGGTGCGCGGCGCTGATATCGCGATGATTTTTCAGGAGCCGATGTCGTCGCTTTCACCCGTGCATACGGTGGGTGATCAGATCACCGAGGTCCTGCGTCTGCATCTGAAAATGAGCAAGGCACAGGCGCGGGCCGAGGCCATCGAGCTGCTGCGGCAGGTGGAAATTCCCAATCCCGAAAAGGCGCTGGATCGTTACGCTTTCCAATATTCGGGTGGCATGCGCCAGCGTGCGATGATCGCCATGGCGCTGGCCTGCAAACCGCAACTGTTGATCGCCGACGAACCAACGACGGCGCTTGACGTCACCACACAGGCCGAAATACTCGACCTGATATCGCGGCTGCAAAAGGCGCATGGCATGGCGGTGTTGTTCATCACCCATGACATGGGCGTGGTGGCGCAGATCGCCGATGACGTGCTGGTCATGCATCATGGTGTCGCCAAGGAATATGGCGCCGTCGAGCAGATATTCCACAGCCCGCAGGACCCCTATACCCGCATGCTGATCGGCTCCGTGCTGAAGCTGGAGCAGAAGGCGGAAATCCGGCTTGCGCGGCCTCCGCTCGATCTCACGGCTGCGCCGGTGCTCGAAGTGAACGACCTTTCCATGCACTTCGGTGAAATGAAGGCGCTGGATGGCGTGTCGATCAAGCTTCTGCCGGGCGAGACGCTTGGCATCGTCGGCGAAAGCGGCTCCGGCAAGACAACGATGGGCCGCTCCATCATGCGTCTTTACGATCCGACCGGCGGCGAGATGCGTTATCGCCGGGCGGATGGCACGGTGGTCGACTTGGCCAAAATCGAAGGTGCCGAACTGAAAGCCGCGCGGCGTGAATTGCGTATGGTTTTCCAGGACCCTTTCGGCTCGCTCAATCCGCGCATGACGGTGGCGCAGGTCATCGGCGAGCCGTTGCTGGTCAACGGCATTGCCAGGGGCAAGGAACTGGATGAACGCGTCTGCGCCCTGATGGAGCAGGTGGGTCTCGATCCGGCCGGGCGCGAACGTTACCCGCACGCCTTTTCCGGCGGACAGCGCCAGCGCATCGGGATTGCCCGCGCCATCACGCTGAAACCCCGCATCATCGTTGCGGATGAGGCGACGTCAGCGCTTGATGTTTCGGTGCGGTTCCAGGTGCTGGATCTGCTGATGCGCCTGCAGGACGAGCTTGGTCTCGCCTATATCTTCATCAGCCATGACATCGGCGTTATCAGATACATGTGCGACCGTGTCGGGGTGATGTATCGCGGCAAGCTTGTCGAAGTGGGAGACGCCGAAAAGGTCTGCAACGCGCCCGACCATCCCTATACGCAGGCGCTTCTTTCCGCCATTCCGCGCCCGGACCCGCGGGACCGGGACCGCACCCGCAGGTTCCGCTACGTCGAACCGCCCAAGATCAAAAACGGGATCGCCGCCCGATAGTGTTGCGCCCGTTGCGCGTTGCAATTCATGAGGAAGACTAAGCATGAAAATCGATCGCATGCGGGTATTCGTCACCCGCGACAAGGACCGCCCCCGCGTCATCGTCGCTCTCGATACGGATGACGGTTTGACCGGCTGGGGCGAATGTTACAATCACGGCCCCGATCTCGCCTTGCCGCCGGTGCTGGATTACCTCTATGGCTTCCTCGCCGGACAGGACCCGACGCGGGTCGAATATCTCTACAATCTCCTTCTCCAGCAGAACCGTTTTCCGCCCGGCGCGCTCGGTCTGTCAGCAATATCTGCGCTTGATCATTGCCTGTGGGACCTTGCCGCCAAGGCAGCGGGCGTGCCGGTTTACAAGCTGCTTGGCGGCGAAGTGCGCGACCGCATCAAGGTCTATGCCGGCGTCTACACGGCACCGGATGCGCCGGCGGCAAAGGAAGAGTTCGACCGCCTCAACGAGGGCTGGGGCTTCACGGCCTTCAAGCTCAGCCCGTGGCGCGTGGATATCCATGCCCACCGCTGGGGTGAGGTGGTGCGCAGTTCGGCCGACTATTTCCGCTCGCTTCGCGAGACCGTGCGGTCTGACTACGACATCGCCTTCGATGCCCATGCCAAGATTTTTGAACCCGCCGCCGCCCGCCAGCTTGGCAATGCGCTTGCCCCTTACGATCCGCTGTTTTTCGAAGAGCCTTTGCGTCCCGAAAACATCGAGATGTGGGGAGACCTGAAACAGGGGCTGAACTGCACGCTGGCAACAGGAGAAAGTCTCTATAATCGCAATGAGTTCCTGCGTCTTCTTCAAGTAAAGGGCGCAGACATCATTCAGCCTGACATCTGCGTCGTCGGCGGCATTTCCGAAATGCGCCGCATCGCCACGCTTGCGGAAGCCCATTTCGTCAGCATTGCGCCGCATAACCCGATGGGGCCGCTTGCCACCGCCGTCAATGTGCACTTCTCAGCCGCCCAGCAGAATTTCCGTATTCTCGAATACCGGCTGCCGAAAGGCCAATGTTATGTCTATGGTGGCACCGATCTTGAAAAACGCGAGGATGAAACCCGCTATGTCGTCGACCCCTATCTGCCGAAGGACGGATATCTGGAACTGAGGCCGGATCGTCCCGGCTGGGGGGTGGAGATGGATGAAAAAGCCATGCAGGAAGACGGTTACATTCACTGGCAGAGACGGGTGCCGAAACGGCCTGACGGCTCCTATGCCTTTGCCTGAAACGATCGCGATTGCCTGCGGGCGGCTCTCTGCCCGCCTGCGTCCCGCATGGGGCGGCAGGATGACCTATCTGCACCACGCGGACTACGGTGATATTCTGGCGCCAGCAACCGGGGAGGATTTCCAGCCGTTCAACTGGCCGCGCGCCGGCGCCTATCCGCTGTTTCCTTACCACAATAGGCTCTATGGGAGTTCGTTCGTTCATGCGGGCATCCGCCATGAGCTTTCTCCCCATCCGGCCCTTGCGCCTGATGCCATGCATGGGCCTGCGCACCGGCGAGCCTGGAAGATTTCCGGTCTGGCTTCGGATCGGGCGGGGCTGGTACTCCACTATGAGGCTGACGGGGAATGGCCGTTTTCCTTTCGCGCTGAACAGTCTTTTCTGCTCGAAGACGCCGGCCTCACCGTGGACCTGTCGATCACCAATCTGGCGGACGTACCCGCGCCGATGGCGCTGGGCTGGCATCCCTATCTGGTTGCCGGATTTGGCTGCGAAGCGCGCACGGATGCGAGGCTGGAATATCCGCTGGACCCGCAGAATGTGCCGACCGGCCAGGCAGCCGTACTTCGCCAGACGACCGTCATTCCCGCAGCGACGGGATACACGGAGCACTATACCGGCTGGTCTAATGCGCATGTCCAGTTTGACGGGTTTTCACTGCTGATCGAGGCCGATCCCTTTTTCGGTCATCTGGCTGTCCACCGCATGGACAGCTATCTTTGCCTCGAGCCCGTTTCCATGGCCGCCGGAGCGCTCGGCTTGCCGGAGGCGCAGCGGGAAGCGCTGGGCGTCAGGATCGTGGCACCCGGCAAACATCTATCGGGGCGCATCCGGCTTTCCGTCGGGCCTTGAGGGGGCAGGGCGCGCGCGAGAACGCCATGCCCCTGCGTCCTATCTCCACAGTCAAAAAAACGCCACATGCCCATATTTTGAGCGTCAGAAATTGTCGCTCAAAAATGCGCTTGACGTCGGCGAAAATTTCTCACCAAATGAACCAATACAGGATTGGTTCAAGCAAATGGTGCGGTGTGGCAGCAGGCCCTAACGACAATTCCAACTACGCGCTGGCGCGGTTGCGTGAATATATTCAGGCGAATCATCTCGTCAGGGATGGTCGTCTGCCGACGGAACGGGCCTTTGCGGAGACTTTTAACGTCGGCCGTCGGTCGATCCGCCGCGCGCTGGAGGTTCTGGAAGCCGAAGGCCTCATCTGGCGGCGGCAGGGGGCCGGAACCTTTGTGGGTGAAAAACCTGATGATTGGTCCGCCCAGGTCACGGAATTGGTCGCCGGTACGGATTTCATGGAAATCATGGAGGTGCGCCTGCGCATCGAGCCGCAGCTGGCGCAGCTAGCGGCCATGCGCGCCAAACCCGCCGAGGTGGAGCGCATGCGGGCGCTGGTGGAAAAGACCGGCCAGAGCACGGATGCAGATGCCAAGGAATTGTGGGATGGCTCGCTCCATCGCCAGATCGCCCAGAGTGCCGGCAACAAGCTGTTTCTCTCGATTTTCGATGTCATCAATCGTGTCCGCCAGGATGATGCCTGGCAGTCGATACGGGAGCTCGCCCGACGCAGCGGAACAAATGTCAGGGCGTCTTTCGAACAGCACATGGCCATTGTCGACGCCATCGCCGATCGCGATCCGGCGCGCGCCGGTGAAGCGATGCGCCAGCATCTTCTCATGCATCAGGAAAGGCTGATCCGTGCCACCTCGCTCGGCTTTCTGGAGGAGGGATCCGGGGAGGGCAATACGGCCGGCGCCGATAATTCGCTGACCGAGGCTTCTTAAGGCCACGGATGAAAACTGTCGCCCCGTCAGGGGCGGCCAATGACAAAAAGTCAAAATAACCAGACCAGAGGAACGAACATGAAGAAAATCCAGACATTGACTGCTGCGCTGTTGGCGAGCGCATTCCTGACCACGCCGGCGTTATCCTCCGAGTTGCGCATCGGCCTGAATGACGATGCTGATGTGCTCGATCCCGCACAGTCGCGCACCTTCGTCGGCCGCATCGTCTACACCGCCATGTGCGACAAGCTGGTGGATATCTCGCAGGACATGAAGATCGTGCCCCAGCTCGCCACCGAATGGGCCTGGTCCGAAGGCGGCAAGGTGCTGACGATGAAAATCCGCGATGGTGTCAAGTTCCACGACGGTGAAACACTGGACGCGGCGGCCGTCGTGGCCACCATCGAGCGCAACATGACGCTGCCGGAATCCCGCCGCAAGAGCGAGCTTTCATCGGTCGAGAAGGTTGAGGCCACCGGGCCGCTCGAAGTCAAGTTCACGCTGAAGACGCCCGATGTCACCCTGCTCGCGCAGCTTTCCGACCGCGCCGGCATGATCGTCGCGCCGAAAGCGGCCAAGGAACTGGGTGCGAATTTCGGCTCCAAGCCGGTCTGCGCCGGGCCGTTCAAATTCGTCGAGCGCATCCAGCAGGATCGCATCGTGCTGGAGAAGTTCGCGGATTATTGGGACAAGGACAAGATCCTCGTTGATAAGATCGTCTATCTGCCGATCCCCGACACCACCGTGAAGCTCGCGAACCTTCGCGCAGGCGACCTCGATATCGCCGAGCGTATCTCGGCCTCCGATGCGGAATCCGTCAGGAACGACCCCAAACTGACCTATGCCGATGTCATCGGACCGGGTTACATGGCCATGTATGTCAACATGAACAATGGCGCGCGTGCGGACAATCCGCTCGGCAAGGACAAGCGCCTGCGCCAGGCATTCTCCTATGCGATCGACCGCGAGGCGATCGGCCAGATCGTCTTCGAAGGGACGTCAAAGGGCGGCAATCAGGCTTTCCCGCCGACGAGCCCCTGGTTCAACCAGAACCTGCCGGTGCCGCCGCGCGATATCGACAAGGCCAAGCAGCTGATGAAGGAGGCGGGTTACGAGACGCTCGATGTCGAGCTTCAGCACGCCAACAACACCACGCAGACGCAGATGATGCAGGTCATCCAGTCCATGGCGGCCGAGGCCGGCTTCAACGTCACCCTGAAGGCAACCGAATTTGCCACACTCCTGTCCGAGCAGACCGCCGGCAATTACCAGCTCAGCCGTTCAGACTGGTCGGGACGTATCGATCCCGATGGCAACCTGCATCAGTTCGTCACCTGCAAGGGCGGCATCAACGATGTGAAATATTGCAATCCCGAGGTCGACAAGCTGCTGAACGAGGCCCGCGCCTCGACCGAAGATGCGGTCCGCAAGGAAAAATATGATGCCGCAAGCGTCATCCTCAACGACGACATGCCGATCATCTATCTCGGCCACCAGCCCTATGCCTATGCCATTTCCAACAAGGTCAAGGGCTGGGCGCCGTCGCCTGACGGTATGATCCGCCTTCTCGGCGTTTCCAAGGACTGACCGTTTCGCATAGGCCGCACGGCTTGCCGTGCGGCCCCCAGACCGGACACAAACGGGGGCAATGCCATGCCTGTTTATATCGGCAAGCGACTGCTGGTCGCGATCCCGACGCTTCTCATCATTTCCATCTTCGTTTTCTCGCTGCAGAAACTGCTGCCGGGCGATCCGGTTCTCGCCATGGCGGGCGAGGAGCGCGATCCCGCGACGATCGAATTCCTGCGGGAAAAATATCGCCTCAACGATCCCGTGCCGCTGCAATATATCAACTGGCTGGGCGGCGTGGTGACCGGCGATTTCGGTATTTCGCTGCGGTCCAACCAGCCGGTGCTGGAACTGATCGGCCAGAAGCTGCCGGTCACCATTCAGCTGGCTGTCATGGCGATGTTCTTCGCCATGGTCATCGGCATCCCCATCGGCATTCTGGCCGCCGTCAAGAAGAATACCTGGATCGACTACACCGCCAATATCGTTGCGCTTTCCGGCCTGTCGATCCCGAATTTCTGGCTCGGCATCATGCTGATCCTGCTGGTCTCGGTAAAACTCGGCTGGTTGCCGGCATCCGGTTATGAATCGATCTTCGTGGACCCTGTCCGTTCCATCGAAACGATGATCATGCCCGCCTTCGTGCTGGGCAATGCGCTTGCGGCAACGCTGATGCGGCACACGAGGTCTGCGATGGTTGCGGTCTTGAGTTCGGACTATATCCGCACCGCCCGCGCCAAGGGACTTTCGCCGCGCGAGATCATCCTGTCGCACAGTTTCCGCAATGCGCTTCTTCCCGTCATCACACTGCTGGCGCTGCTCTTCGGGGAGTTGCTGGCCGGTGCGGTTCTGACGGAGCAGATATTCACCATTCCCGGCTTCGGCAAGATGACGGTCGATGCGGTTTTCACCCGTGACTATGCCGTCGTGCAGGGCATCGTTTTATGCACCGCCGTCGGTTTCATCCTCATGAACCTGCTGGCCGACATTGCCTATGTCCTGCTTAACCCCCGCCTCAGGGCGACGATCTGAGGCCTGATATCATGACCGTTCTCGATCAAAACCTCTCCGTACCGGCGACACGGCAGGAAAGCCGCGCCTGGAAAAAAATGAAGCGCAACAAATCGGCGCTTGTCGGCATGATTATCGTGCTGTTCTTTGCCGTGCTTGCCATCGCCGCGCCGATCCTGCCGATCGCGGACCCGGTTGCGACCAGCTGGTCGGCCATCCGCAAGGCGCCGTCGGCGGCCCACTGGCTCGGCACCGACGATCTCGGCCGAGACATCCTTTCCCGCATGATCTATGGCGCCCGCGCCTCGCTGATGGCCGGCGTCGTCTCGGTGATGATCGCGGTGGTGATCGGCGTGCCCTTTGGCCTGATTTCAGGTTATTTCGGCGGCTGGGTGGACGTGGTCATCTCCCGCATCACCGAAGCGCTGCTCGCCATGCCCTTCCTGATCATGGCAATCGCGCTCGCCGCCTTTCTCGGCCCGAGCCTTACCAATGCGATGATCGCCATCGGCCTTTCCGCCATGCCGATCTTCGTGCGGTTGACGCGCGGGCAGGTGCTGGCAGTCAAGATGGAGGACTATGTCGAGGGCGCGAGGTCCATCGGCCTCAACCACATCGACATCATGACGCGTTACATCCTGCCGAATGTCTTTGCCCCCATCATCGTGCAGGCGACGCTGACGGTGGCGACCGCCATCATCGCGGAGGCGAGCCTTTCCTTCCTCGGCCTTGGCCAGCAGGCGCCGGCCCCATCCTGGGGTTCGATGCTGAATACCGCGAAGAATTTCCTGAGCCAGGCGCCGTGGATGACGATGTGGCCCGGCATCGCCATCTTCCTCGTCGTCATCGGTTTCAATCTTCTCGGCGACGGCCTGCGCGACGCGCTCGATCCGCGCGAAGCATGATTTTTTACAAGGAATATCGGAATGAATGAATTCACCACACGCCCTGAAATCCTTGGCACCTTCGGCGTTGTCACCTCGACGCACTGGATCGCATCGGCCGTTGGCATGGCGATCCTCGAAAAGGGCGGCAATGCTTTTGATGCCGCCGTGGCCACCGGTTTCGTCCTGCAGATTGTCGAGCCGCATTTGTGCGGCCCGGGCGGAGATATGCCCGCGGTGTTTTATTCCAAGCAGAAGGACAAGGTGGAAGTCATCGGCGCACAGGGCCCGGCCCCGAGTGGCGCCACGATTGAACACTACACTTCGGAAGGCCTGAAGCTGATCCCCGGCGACGGGCTGCTCGCAACCGTCATACCCGGCGCCTTCGACGGCTGGATGCTGATGCTGCGCGACTATGGCACGATGAGCGTGCGCGAAGTGCTGGAACCCGCAATCTATTATGCCGAGCACGGGCATCCGACGTTGCCGCGTGTCTCCGCCACCATCAAGGGGCTGGCCGATTTCTTCGAGAAGGAATGGCCGACATCCCATGAGACATGGCTGCCGGGCGGCGCGGCACCCGAGCCTCACGCCAATTTCCGCAACCCGGTTCTCGCCGCCACCTATCAGCGGATCGTCACTGAAGCCGAAGCGCGCTCCGGCCGCGAAAACCAGATCGAGGCGGCGCGCGATGCGTTCTATCGGGGTTTCGTGGCGGAAGCCATCGACAGTTACGTAAAGACCGCAGAGGTGATGGATGCCAGCGGCGCAAGGCACAAGGGCGTGCTGACGGCGCAGGATATGGCGGACTGGAGCGCGACCGTCGAAGCGCCGCAGACGTTCGACTATCAAGACTGGACGATTGCCAAGACGCCCGCCTGGGGGCAGGGTCCGGTTCTCTTGCAATCGCTTGCGCTGCTGAAGGGCTTCGATATTGCGGCCATGGAGCCGTCCGGTCCCGATTTTATCCACACCATCGTCGAAGCCATGAAGCTCGCTTATGCCGATCGCGAGGTCTATTACGGCGACCCTGAATTCGGCCAGATACCGACTGAATATCTTCTCTCCGAAGGTTACAATGCCGGACGCCGCGCGCTGATCGGCAGCGAGGCGTCGCTGGAGCTGCGTCCGGGCACCGTGCCGGGTTACGAAAAGCAGGTGGATGCCACCATGGCGATGCTAGCCGAAATGAGCGGCACCGGCACCGTCTACGAGCCGACCATGTCGCATCTGACGGAAAAGCGCGGTGACACGGTGCATATCGACGTCATCGACCGCTGGGGCAACATGGTTTCCACCACGCCTTCGGGCGGTTGGCTGCAATCCTCGCCCATCGTGCCGGGTCTCGGTTTCGCGCTCAATTCCCGCGCCCAGATGTTCTGGCTGAAAGAAGGACTGCCGACCTCACTTGCGCCGGGCAAGCGCCCGCGCACGACGCTGACGCCCTCGCTTGCGCTGCATCAGGGACGCCCCGCCATGGTCTTCGGTACGCCGGGCGGCGACCAGCAGGACCAGTGGCAACTACCCTTCTTCCTGCGGTATGCCCATCACGGCAAGAACCTGCAGGCCGCGATAGATATGCCGCTGTTCCACACCGCGCATTTTCCGGGCTCGTTTTATCCGCGCACCAGCTCGCCGGGGGAAATCACCGTGGAAAGCACCGTGGGTGAAGCGACCTTACAGGAGCTTCGTCGTCGCGGACACCGTGTCACGGTTGCCGATGCATGGTCCGTCGGGAGGCTCACCGCCGCGCGGCGGGATGCGGACGGCCTCTTGCGCGCCGCCGCAACGCCGCGGCTGATGCAGGCCTATGCGGTAGGGCGGTAAGACCATGGAGATAAAACCTGTCCTCTCCGTCCGGAACCTGACCACCTCCTTCCTCGTCGATGGCGCCTGGAAAAGCGTGGTGCGCAATGTGTCCTTCGATGTCGCGCCCGGTGAAACCGTCGCGATTGTCGGCGAATCCGGCTCCGGTAAATCCGTGACGTCGCTATCACTGATGCGCCTGCTTGCCCCAGCCTCCAGCCGGATAGAAGGGGAAGTCCTGCTCAACGGGCGCAATCTGCTGGTGCTTTCCGAAAAGGAGATGCGTGGCGTGCGCGGCAACGATATCTCGATGATCTTTCAGGAGCCGATGACCTCGCTCAATCCGATCTTCACCATCGGCCGCCAGATTTCCGAAGTCCTCATCCGCCACAAGGGACTTTCGAAGCAGGAGGCGCGGGCGGAGACGGTGCGGCTTCTGGAAAAGGTCCGCATTCCCAACGCCTCCGGTCGTTTTGACGAATATCCGCATCAGTTTTCGGGCGGCATGCGCCAGCGTGTGATGATTGCCATGGCGCTCGCCTCGCGGCCGAAACTGCTGATCGCCGACGAGCCGACGACAGCGCTCGACGTTACCATTCAGGGCCAGATCCTCGATCTCATCAAGCTGCTGCAGGAAGAGGAGGGCATGTCGGTGCTCTTCATCACCCATGACATGGGTGTGGTGGCCGAAATCGCTGACCGCACGATCGTGATGTATCGCGGCGATGAAGTCGAGACCGGGCCGACGGAGGACATATTCCGGCGCGGCAAACATCCGTATACGCGGGCGCTGCTTTCGGCGGTGCCGAAGCTTGGTTCGATGCGTAACCGGCAATGGCCGACGCGTTTTCCGGTTCTCGACATGAAAACCGGCCTTTCGACCGAGCCGGAGGAGGTGGCCGAGACGGTTGCAAGCGGCAAGACGCCGGTTCTGTCGGTCAAGAACCTTGTGACGCGCTTTCCCATCCGCTCCGGCCTGCTGGCGCGCCAGACGGGTGCGGTTCACGCCGTCGAGAACGTTTCCTTCGATCTGTTTCAAGGAGAAACGCTGTCGCTGGTGGGTGAATCCGGTTGCGGAAAATCCCCCACCGGCCGTTCGATCATGCGTCTTGTTGAGCCGTCGTCCGGCGATGTGTCGCTCGACGGTTACGATGTGATGCGCCTCGATAACGTCGGCCTGCGCAACATGCGCAAATCGGTGCAGATGATCTTTCAGGACCCGTTCTCGTCGCTCAATCCGCGCATGACGGTGGGCACGGCAATTTCCGAGCCCTTCATCAAGCACAGGCTGGGCAGCGCCAAGCAGGCCAAGGAAAAGACTGCCGATCTTCTCGAAAAGGTCGGCCTGTCCGCCGATATGGCCAACCGTTACCCGCACGAATTTTCGGGTGGTCAGCGCCAGCGCATCGCGATTGCCCGGGCACTGGCCCTCGATCCGAAGGTCATCGTTGCCGATGAAAGCGTCTCGGCGCTCGATGTGTCTATCAAGGCGCAGGTCTGCAACCTGCTGCTCGACCTGCAGCAGAGCCTCAACCTCGCCTTCCTGTTCATCAGCCACGACATGGCGGTGGTGGAACGCGTCAGCCATCGTGTCGCGGTGATGTATCTCGGCGAGATCGTCGAGATCGGGCCGCGCGCCGCCGTCTTCGACAATCCGCAACATGCCTATACGAAAAAGCTGATGGCGGCCGTTCCGGTGCCGGACCCGGCAAGACGCGGGATAAGGCGCGGCATATCCAATGACGAGCTGAAGAGCCCGATACGGGCAATGGGATATGAAACACCGACGCGAAACTACAGGACCGTATCGCCCGGCCACATGGTGCAGGTAGCCTGAGACGATTACGGCCGCCCGAAATGTTTCGAAGAGGAAACGGTTATGAGGGGTTTTTGGGCGAAACGCCGCGCAGATGCTCCGTGAGATAGGCATGGGTCGCGGCATTGGCGACGATCAGCGTTCCGGTCTTCTCATAGAACTCCGGTCCGCGACCCCACCAGTCGGTCACAATGCCGCCGGCCTCCTGAACAAGAAGAATGCCGGCTGCCGTGTCGACGAATCCCGTCTCCTCGTAATAGCCCGTGAGCCTTCCGCAGGCGACATAAGCGCAGGAATTGGCGGCGCTGCCGACAACACGAACCGCGCCGATGGGCGCGCGAATGGCGTCGAGGCGCTGATAGGCACCGGGATAAAGCTGGAGATTGGGCGTGGGCAGGCCGGTGCCGACGCACATGAGCGCGACATCGGTGCTGGCATTGACCCGCAGGCGCTGGCCATTGAGATAGGCGCCGTCTCCCTTGATCGTGGCGAACATCTCGTCGGAAACGGGATTATAGACCAGCCCGCAGATCGTTTCATTGCCGCGGCGAAGCGCAATGGTGATGGTATAGTGCTGGCCGAAGAGGAAATTGGTGGTGCCATCGATGGGATCGACCAGCCAGCGATGATCCTGATCCGCCCCTTCGACAGGCGCGAATTCCTCGCCGGTCAGTCCCCAAGGATATTGTCCGAGCAGGCGCTCACGGATCAGTGTCTCTGAATCCCGGTCCGCATCGGAAACGAAATCCCCCGGTCCCTTGACGCCGATCTCGATGTCGCGGAAGCGCCTGAAATGTTCGAGCGTCAATGCGCCGGCTTCGCGGGCGGTGGCGACCATATGATCGAGGATGGTGCTGTAATTGACTGTCATCGGCTGAAAACCTCGGTGAGCCCTTCCGGATCATCGGTGGTGATCTGGTCCACCTTAAGCCGCAAGAGGCGCTCGACCTGTTCGATGGATTGCGGCGTGACGCTGTTGATTGTCCAGGCGTCGACCCTGCGGCCGGCGGCGTGGATGGGGGCGATGATATCGACACCGGCATCCTCGGCAGCAAGTACGATCGCGTAGTCGAGATAGATCATCCCGGCATCGGGCGCGGTGGCGAGAGCGTCTTCGATGAAACGCAGATAGTTTCCGCTTGCCTTCAGTTGAGCAAGCGTGCCGCGAAGGCAGGGGTCATATCCGGTGCGAAGTCCCGGCGCCGAGCCGACCAGCATGGCGATGGCGTCGAAATCGCCGCCGGACAGGATCACCGAGCTTGCTATGGGCGAAACGCTTGCTCCGAAACCGGCGACCACCTGCGGGGTCAGCGCCTGCAGGTCCTCCTTGAAATCGAGCTGCAACAGGGCGTCGGGATGCACGGTCTCGTGGGCGAGCATGGCGCAGAGGTCTTCGAGCAACATCACCTTCGAAGCGATTGGCTGGCCGCCATTGTCGCGCAGGTGAAGCTGACGCAGCGCAGCGGCGGATGTGTCGCGCACTCGGCCGGTGCCGGTGGTTTCCCGTTCCAGCGTCCGGTCATGCAAAACGGCGCAGCCGTGATCGGCATGAATGACCAGATCGACCTCGATGCTCGCACCAAGGCGCATCGCCTCGATGATGCGTTCGCCGGTAAAGACCGGATCGCTAGCGTTTCGGCGGGCGCGATGCCATTTGAGCCAGGTCCTGTGGCCGTCGCGTTCGATAAGGATCGGCTGGTTCATGTCAGCTCCGATAGATTGGGCGGTTGTCGCGATAGGCCGTGACTGCACGGGGTGAAATTTGTACGCCCTGTCCCGCCCGGAACATATCCAGATGGGCGACCATGGATTTGATCCTTGTACCATCGGCGAGATCAAGGTCGACAAGGCCGTGGGTGCCATAATCCGTCACCCGGTGTACGTGCGCTTCCGGCGTTTCGGAAATCGTCAGATCGATGGCTTCCGGGCGGACGGCGAGAATGGCCGGACCATCGGAGACGGGAAGCGGAAGGGTGAAATCCGCGTGCATGAAGTTTCCGTCTGAGACCGCGCCCTCTATCAGGTTCATGGTGCCGATGAAGCCGGCGACGAAAGGGGTCTGCGGTTCGCGGTAGATGATATTCGGCCGGTCGATCTGTTCGGTCTTGCCATTTGCCATCACGACGATGCGGTCGGCCATGGAAAGGGCCTCGTCCTGCCCGTGGGTGACGAACAGCGTGGTGATGCCGAGACGCTGCTGGATATCACGCACTTCCTCCCGCAACCGCTCGCGCAGATGCTGATCGAGGCTGGCGAAGGGTTCGTCGAGCAGCAGGATTTTCGGTTCGATAACCAGCGAGCGGGCAAGCGCCACGCGCTGCTGCTGGCCACCGGAGAGCTGGCTGGTGGCGCGCTCGCCATAACCGGAAAGCCCGACGAGCTCGAGCACGGCCTCTACTTTCTCTTTGATCACGGCAGCCGGCATGTGGCGCAGCTTGAGGCCGAAAGCGAGGTTTTTGAAGACGTTCATGTGGCTCCAGAGCGCGTGGCTCTGGAACACCATGCCGGTCGGCCGCCGCTCCGGTGGCAGGTGGGTCACATCTTCGCCATCGATGGTAATCTGCCCGCCCGTCGGCTGCTCGAAACCGCCGACCATGCGCAGCAGCGTCGATTTGCCCGAACCGGAAGGCCCGAGAAGGCAAACGAGCTCGCCATCGGCGACATCGAGCGAGAAACTGTCGACTGCCTTGGTGCCGCCGGTATAGGTTTTCGAGATCTCGCGGATGTGAAGTACGGACATGATGATTTCCTAACCGCCGAAACCGCGGGCGAATGCACCGCCACCGATGACGCGGCGGGCGAACATGAGGGCAATGAAGGACGGCACCCAGAGCAGGACGGACAGAACCGCGCCGTACTGGATGACCATCTGGTTGTTGATATAGCTGATCATCAGCACCGGCATCGTGCGGATGCCCGGCGCACCGATGAGCCATGCGCCTTCGGTCTCATAAAAAGTGCCAACGAAGCTGAGCAAAACGGCGGCGGCGATGGTCGGTCCCGCCTGCGGCAGGGTAATCGACCAGAAGACCCGGAGCGGACTGGCGCCGACATCACGGGCCGCCTCTTCCATGCGTCGGTCGACGGCCTGGAAGGCCGCCACGGGAATCCAGATCATGAACATCAGCGTGCCGACGAGCTGGATGAGAACAACGCCCCAGAAGGTGCCGATGAGGTTAAGCTGCAGGAAAATGGCGGCAATCGCTACCAGAAGCCCGAATTTCGGGAAGGCGTGGCCGGCCAGGAAGGAGAAGAACAGCAGGTTGCGACCGGGAAAGCTCATGCGCGCAAAGGCATAGGCGGCGGGAAGGCAGATCAGCGCCGAAAGCAATGTCACCACCGTCGTCAGCCGCAGGCTCAGCATCAGCGCGTTCCACACGTCGGCGCGGCCGAGCGTCTGGCCCCAGAAACGGAAACCGAACTGCTGGGGAATGACGTTGGGAAATCGCCAGACCTCGGTGAATGCCAAGGTGCCCACCACAAACAGAGGCCCGACGATGGCGATAGTGAGAAGGGTTGCAAAAAAGATGCCGGGCCAGTCCAAGCGGGTGCGGGCCCGCGTCAGCGTCGTCATGTCATTTCCCCTGGTTGCGCGCGACCGAACGCACGTAGAACAGGCCGAAAGCGATGCAGAAACCGAAAGCGATGACGGCCTGGGTCATGGCGCCGATGGGGTCCTGCACTTCGCGCAGCGTGCGCTGCATGAAAGGGCCGAGCATTTCCGGAGAGGCCGGGCCCAGGAGATAGGGCAGGGTGAAGGAAGAAAAAATGCCCAGCACCGAAAAGGAAAGCGCCACGAGAATGGAATTGGAAATGCGCGGCAGGATGATGTGCCAGAAGACCTGCAGCGCGTTTGCGCCGACATCCCGCGCCGCCTCCACCGACTGGTTGGCGACGCTGCCGAGGCCCGCGAGCAGGATGAGAACCGTCAGCGGAATATTGTCCCAGACAAGACCGATGACCGGCCCCCAGGGCGTGAGATAGGGCGTGCGGATTTTCGGCAGGTCGACCGCATTGAGCAAGATGTCCACCATGCCGTTGGGGCCCAGAACGCGGATGAAGG
The DNA here is from genome assembly GCF_001541315.1 of Agrobacterium tumefaciens str. B6. Taxonomy (GTDB): domain Bacteria; phylum Pseudomonadota; class Alphaproteobacteria; order Rhizobiales; family Rhizobiaceae; genus Agrobacterium; species Agrobacterium radiobacter. The sequence continues at coordinate 140,474 of NZ_LMVK01000050.1, forward strand.
CGAAGGCGAGGATGATGGAGGGCACGAACATCGGAAAGATGGCAAGCGCCTGCACATAAGCCGAAAGACGACCTTGCGAAAAGCGAAGGTAAAGCGCGATCGGCAGGCAGATGACCAGCAGGAGGACGGCGCAGACCATCGTCGTCCACAATGTCACGGCAAGATTGTCGAGGCTGTAGCGGTCTGAGAAGAAGAAGCCGTAGCTTGAAAGGTCGAAACTCGTTTCACCATCGGTTCCGGTGCGCCACACGGTGCGGCCGATGGCGTTGATGGCAGGCCAGATGACGAGCCAGATCATCAGGAACACGGGAATGGCGACGAGCAGGAGGCCGATGGGCCTCCTGCCTGCTGTATTGTCAATGAGCGGGCGAACCGCTCCCTCTGCGAACTCGGTCACGACTTGCGGTTAACGTTGGGAGCGACGTTGCGATACCAGCCATCATTGATGGCGGTTTCCCATTTACCGGCCGGGAAGGTCGGAATGGTCTGCGGAATGATGTCGGCGAAACGCTTGCGCAGGTCGGCCGACACATGGTCCCAGGAAACGCCGGGGAAGCCGCCCAGCTCGTTGAGGATCGCCCCCTGAACTTCTTCGGACAACACAAAATTGGCAAGCTTCAGGGCAGCATCACGATTGGCGCCGTTGGCAAGCACCACGGCGCGCGAGAAATCACCGCAGAGCGCCAGATCCTGAAGCTGGACGAGGCCGGTTTCCTTCGGCAGAACGCCCTGATCGATGGCCTTCAGCACCTGATCGGACCAGACGGGGGTCATGGTGACGACGCCTTGGGAAAGAAGCTGCAGCGACTGCGTGTTGCCGGAGGAGTATGCGCCCTTGTCATAGAGCGACGGGGCGATATCACTCAGCAGCGCCCATGCCTTGCCCAGAGCCTTGTCACCGGCTTCCTGGGTGTAATTGTCAACCGTGAAGGCCTTGGGATCGAGACCGTTCGCCTGATGGATGGCGCGGCGGACGAAGTTGCCGCCGGAGCCGCCCTTGTCGGGACGGTTATAAACGAACTGGCCGGGATTTGCCTTGATCCACTTGACGAGTTCATCCCAGGTCTTCGGTGCATCCGCCGGCTTGAGGTTGCTGGCGTCATAGGCGAGCAGAACCTGGCTGCCGCGATAGGGCAGGCTGTATTCGCTGCGGATGGCAAGCGGGTTGACGCGCGAATAATTGGACAGGCCGGCTTTCGCCATGTTCACGTAGATGCCGGCATCGATGGCGCCGGTGGGAAGCAGCGGATCGGCCGTTTCGAAATAATCGGCCTGCGGATCGGTGCCCGTCTGCTTTGCGGCGATGGCGCGCTCGCCGATGGCCATGATGCCGGCGCTGTCGCCGGCATCGACGAGGTTGAGCTTCAGGCCGGGATTGGCGGCTTCAAAAGCGGGCTTGATCGTATTGGACCAGAAATCGAGGATATTCGTATCCGAACTGGTGTACCAGTCGATCGTGCCCGGAGCAGCGAAGCTCATGCGCGGTGCAAGGGCGAGGCCGGCGGCGGCGCCTGCGGCGGACATCATAAAGGTGCGGCGTTTCATCTATGTCTCCGATGTTTTCGGCGCGAGTGGAACTCTGAGCGCTGAGGCTTGAGAGATGGACGGGAAAGGCTCTGGCCATCAGTTGCACAGCCGTGCATTTTTTGAACGGACCGGCGGCGGTTCTAATGTCTTTCCATAACGCTTTCGTGACGGTTGATGCCGGCCGGTCTTGCCGCCCTCTGTGCCCACGGGTGATCCGAAGGCGCAGGGGGCTCTACCAAAGCGGTTTCCGGGCAGATAGGATGACCGCGATAATTAGGAGGGAGGGGAGCGATGATCGCAGCCTATATTGACGAATTCATCATGTTTTGCGCCGGCCTGTGGATGACATGTGTCGGCTTTGGTTATCTGCCGCTGTCAAAAAACACGGCTAGTCAGCCGCCGGTTGTTCGTCATTTCAGATGGATGGGGCCGCTGCTGATCGTCATCGCTGCTGTTCTGGCCGTGGCCAGCTGACCGGGAAATCCCGCGCAAAGAAAAACCCCGCCGAAGCGGGGTCTCGTCTTACCAGGTCTGGCGTCCATACCAGTCGTCGATATCTTTCCTGGTGCGGTCCTTTTCGTAACCGTAGCGCTCCTGGATCTTGCCTTCGAGCTGCTCGCGTTTGCCGTTGATGACGTCAAGATCGTCGTCGGTGAGTTTACCCCACTGCTCCTTGATCTTGCCCTTCATCTGCTTCCAGTTGCCTTCAACGCGATTCCAATCCATCGGTGCTCTCCCATTTTGTTTGGCTTGCACTGGTAAATGTCCGAGCCTCCGCAGGGTTCCGCGCGGCGGCCGGAATGTTCGGCGCAACTGTGGCCTGCTGCCACGAAAAGATCACGATTCATTCAGCCACAGTTCACCCGGCAGGGCGCTAAATCCCCCCATCCCACAAGGAGGGAAATAAGATGCGCAAGATGATTTTAACCGCCGGACTGATTTTCGGCGCCCTGTTCGGCACCGGTGCCAATGCCATGCCAGTCGGCCAACCGTCTGCACCCTCGGCATCCCACATTCAAACGGTGGATTATGCCTGCGGACGCGGCTTTCCCCTGTCACCCCGCGGCTATTGCCGTCCGAATGGCCCGCCCCGCTATGAGCGCGGCTGGGACCGGCGCGACCGCTGGGAAGCCCGTCGTGAGTGGCGCGAGCGTCAGGCGAGGCGTGAATGGCGTGAGTGGCGCGACCGCAGAGACTATCGCGACCGCCGAGACTACTATCGATACTGATCGGGCAAGGCCCTCTCCAGCCGGGAGGGCCTTTCTCATATGGGGCGGTCAGTCCATCCCGCCCCGGCAGGGCGTGAATACAGCGCCGCCGCCTCTCATCTCCATGACCTGCGACAGAATTGCATTCAACGTGAGGAAACCCGGGCCGTAGTTTGGGGTTAGTCCCATATCACCGTTCATAAGGAGGATATGATGGACATCAACAGACGCACCGTTCTCACCGCCGGCGCAGCAACTGCTGCCGCTGCAATCTTTCCCCGCCCGCATGTCGCGCGCGCCGCACTGCCCCTGACGCAGCCCAGGCTTCCCTTTGCCGAAGCCGATCTCGCGCCGGTCATCTCGGCGAAGACCGTGGGTCTGCATTATGGAAAACACCACAAGGCCTATTACGACAAGCTGAATACGCTCGCCGCCGGCACGCCTTATGCCGACATGGAACTGGTTGATATCGTCACGCGGTCCGCCAAATCAAAAGAGGCGGCTGATGTCAAAATCTTCAACAATGCCGCGCAGGCCTGGAACCATGTCGCCTATTGGGACCAATTCGTCCCGGGCGGACCGAACCGGCCGACGGGTGATCTTGCCGCTTCGGTAAACGAGACCTTCGGTGACTATGACGGTTTCATCAAACGAGCGGTCGATGTCTCCGATACGGTCTTCGGCACCGGCTGGGTGTGGCTGACGCGTGACGACGGCAACAAGCTCGCGCTGATCGGATATGAGGACGGCAAGAACCCCGTTGCTGTCGGCCGCCCGGCCTACCTCGGAATCGATATATGGGAGCACGCCTATTACGTGGATTATGAGAACCGCAAGGCCGAACATATCCGCGCCGTGCTCGACAAGCTTGTCAACTGGCGGGTCGTAGAGGAGCGCCTGAAAGCGTAACGAACCCTCTTTCCCCTGAAACCCGCCGGGAGCGTCCGCTCCCCGGCGGGTTGCCCTGAGGTGCATTTGAGCTACTATGCGCCCCATGGCGAGGAGGCCATGTTACAGGAGGGTTTATGATTTACCGGTCTTCAAAACGGCGCACAGTGCTGAAACTTGCCGCCGCGGCGGTTTCTTTGGGCATGCTGGGAACGACTGCGAGTGCGCAAGGCTTCCCCGAGCGAACGATTACTCTGGTCGTTCCTTTCGCGGCGGGCGGCTCTACCGATGTGGTCGCGCGTGTTATCGCGCAGAAGATGGGTGATGAACTCGGCCAGCAGATCGTCGTTGAAAATGTCGCCGGCGCCGGTGGCAACCTTGGTGCGGACCGCGTGGCCCGCGCCGAACCCGACGGATACACGATCCTGATGGGCACGGTTGCCACCCACGCCCTCAACCCGCTCATTCTCAAGACCAAGCCTTATGATCCGGAAAAGGATTTCACGCCGGTCTCGCTGCTCGTGGTGGTGCCGAATGTGCTGGTCGTCAATCCGAAGCTCAACGTCAACAGTGTCGCGGAGCTTATTGCCCTGCTGAAGGCCGAGCCGGACAAACATGCCTATGCTTCTTCCGGCAACGGCACCCCGCTGCATCTTTCCGGCGAGCTGTTCAAGAGCATGGCCGGTGTCAGCATGCAGCATGTTCCCTATAAGGGCGCGGGCCCGGCGCTCAACGATCTGCTCGGCAACCAGATTTCCATCATGTTCGACAATCTGCCCTCTTCATCCGGACATATAAAATCCGGCACGTTGCGGGCGCTCGGCGTCACGACCAAGGAACGCGCCTCGTCCTTCCCGGATCTGCCGACCATCGCCGAGACGGTGCCCGGTTATGAGACCTATACCTGGAATGCGCTCTTTGCGCCCGCCGGCACGTCGGCCGAGGTGGTCGACAAGCTGAACGCCGCCGCCAAGAAGGCGCTTGCCGATCCGGCGGTTGCCGCACGCATGGCGGATTTCAGCGCCAAGATCGTCGCCTCTTCGCCGGATGAGCTGAAAACCCACGTTGCGGCTGAGATCGCCAAGTGGGGACCTGTGGTCAAGGACGCGAATGTGCAGATGGACTGACCGGCAACGGCAGATACCATTCCGATTTTCCGCCGTGCATCCTGCCGGTTGCGGGCGGAAGTAACGAACTGATAAAATCGTGGCCGGCGCGTCAGTCGCATCGGCCACGATTTATATCGTCGCATCCAGCCGGTGTGGCGTTTCCGCATCACTCACCAGCCGGTTGTAAAAACCCGCTTGGCAAGCTCGAACTGCTGAGTTACAAATCTCAATACCGCGTCAGATCGAACAAAGGGAGGCGTTGCATGACACCAGTATTCATCAAATCCCTCCCGCAGGGAATGGCCCGCCACTAGGTCATATTCATTCGCGGCCCGCCCTGAGCGCGCCCGACATGCGGTTCTGTTTTCCTTCATAGCCCGATTGATCTGACGGGATCATTTTGTCTCCCGCCCGGGCTGTGCCATCCAACTTCCATTTTGAGGACCGGTTGCCGAATCCGTCGCGCCGGGCTGGTTTAAATGTCACGCAAGAAGCTCGATTTCCGCGCTGATGCATATCGCAATGTGCTCGGCTTTGTTTTCAACCATTGGCGCAATCGGCCGGCGCTGGTGGGTTTCATCATCGTGCTGGTGATTGCCAGCACGCTGGCCGAAGTGATGGTGCCGGTCTTTTCCGGCCAGATCGTCGATGCCATTGCCGGCGGTAACGGCGCTGGCAATGGGGGCGATGGGGGCGATGGGGGCGATGGGGCGTTGCGCGCCTTCGTAATCGTTGTGTCGCTTGGGCTGGTGAGCGTGGTGCTGCGCTGGTTCATCTTCAATGGCATCATCAGGCTCACCCTGAAGACCATGGCGGATGTCACCCATAACGGCTTCCACAAGGTCCAGCGTTTCTCCACCGACTGGCATGCCAACAGCTTTGCCGGTTCCACGGTGCGCAAGATCACACGTGGCATGTGGGCGCTGGATTCGCTTAATGACCTGCTGCTCGTCGCGCTTTTGCCTTCCATCGTCATGCTGGTAGGCGCGACCATCGTGCTCGGCAGCTACTGGCCGGTCATGGGCCTGATCGTCGGTCTCGGCTCTCTGATCTATGTCGGCGTCACGGTGGGGCTTTCGATGGGTTATGTCTCGCCGGCGGCAAGGCTCGCCAATGCCTGGGATACCCGGCTTGGCGGCGCGCTGGCGGATGCCATCAGCTGCAATTCGGTGGTCAAGGCCTTCGGCGCCGAGACCCGCGAAGAAACGCGGCTGGGCCATGTGCTGGTGAAGTGGGACAACCGCACGCGCAGGACATGGAAGCGCGGCACGCTGAACGGCACGATCCAGAGCTTCATGATGGTCTCCATGCAGGCCGGCATTCTCGGCACCGGCCTCATCATGTGGCGACAGGGGCTGGCGACACCGGGCGACATCACCTTCGTGCTGGCGATGTTCTTCGTGCTGCAGGGTTACCTGCGCGATGTGGGGCAGGATATCCGCAACCTGCAACGTGCCGTCAACGACATGGAAGAGCTGGTGCTGCTGGACAAGATGCCGCTCGGCATCGAAGACAGGCCGGACGCCGGACCGATCAAGATCGGAAAGGGCGAGATCGTCTTCGATCACGTCACCTTCCAGTATGGCGCGCATACCACACCGCTTTACGATGACTTTTCGGTCACCATCAAGGCGGGTGAACGTGTGGGCCTGGTTGGCCATTCCGGTTCGGGCAAGACAACCTTCGTCAAGCTCATACAGCGGCTTTACGACGTCAAGTCGGGCGCGATCCGCATCGACGGCCAGAATATCGCCGGGATCACGCAATCGAGCCTGCGCGGCCAGATCGCCATCGTGCAGCAGGAGCCCATCCTGTTCCACCGCACGCTGGCGGAAAACATCGCCTATGGCCGGCCGGACGCCACGCGGCGTCAGATCGAGCAGGCGGCGAAACAGGCGAGCGCCCATGATTTCATCATGTCCCTTCCCAAGGGTTATGAGACGATGGTGGGCGAGCGTGGTGTCAAGCTGTCCGGCGGCGAGCGTCAGCGTGTGGCCATTGCCCGTGCTTTCCTCGCGGATGCGCCGGTGCTGATACTGGACGAGGCGACTTCCAGTCTCGACAGTGAAAGCGAAGTGCAGATCCAGCAGGCAATGGAACGGCTGATGGTCGGCCGCACCACGCTGGTCATCGCGCACCGGCTTTCCACGGTCAGGGCGCTGGACCGGCTGCTGGTCTTCGACAAGGGCAAGATTGTCGAAGAGGGAGACCACCCGGCGCTGATCCGCCTCCATGACGGCATCTATCGCCGGCTGTTCGAACGACAGGCGCTGGAGCTGACCAAGGGCCTGGTGGCCTGAAAAAACGAAACGCCGGGGTTTCCCCCGGCGTTCCCTTCCCGAACACTGAACCCGCGCCACGAACACGCCGCTTTTTTGGCGTAAGGGCGTGTTCTGCGCAACACCAACAGGACGGTGAACCATGGATTTCAACCCGATCACAAAGCCGCAACGCCTTGTCATCAGGGGAACCCATATCCATGCCGCATTCCATCACTCTCTCGGACCTCTCGTGGTCAACACCTGACGGTCATCCGCTCTTTTCCAACATCAATCTTCGTTTCGGACCGGAACGCACCGGCCTTGTCGGGCGCAACGGCGTCGGCAAGACGACGCTTCTGAAACTGATTGCGGGGGAACGGTCGCCATCCGCGGGCACGGTTTCCATCTCGGGCAGCGTCAATCTTCTGCGCCAGAGCGTGCAGGTGGCGTCCGACGAGACCATCGCCGACCTGTTTGGCGCGCGCGATGCGCTTGAGGTCCTTGCCCGTGCGCAGGCGGGAACGGCCACTCTCGAAGAGCTTGAAGATATCGACTGGATGCTGGAGGACAAAATTGCCGAGGCGCTGGCGCAGGTCGGGCTGGACGCCTTACCCTCCACACCGCTTTCGGCGCTGTCCGGCGGGCAGCGCACGCGGGCCGCACTTGCGGCACAAATCCACGCCGCCCCCGATTTCCTGATCCTCGACGAACCCACAAATAATCTCGACCGGGAGGGGCGCATTTTCGTCGCCGATTTTCTGGCGGCGTGGCGTGGGGGAGCGATCGTCGTCAGCCATGATCGGGAACTTCTCGAAACCCTCGATGCCATCGTCGAAATGACCACGCTCGGGGCAACCCGTTACGGCGGCAACTGGAGCCACTACCGCGCACAAAAAGCGCTGGAGCTGGCCGCTGCCGAACAGGATTTCGCGACGGCGGAAAAACGTCTGTCCGAGGTCAGGCGCCGGTCACAGGAGGCGCTGGAGCGCAAGGCCCGCCGTGACGGCAGGGGTGCCGCAAAAGCGGCGAGGGGCGACATGCCCCGCATCCTTGTCGGCGCGATGAAAAGGCGTGCTGAAAAGACGAGCGGCGACAACGCCAATCTGGCCAGCCGCCTGACGGCCGAGGCGACGGAAGACCTGAAGACGGCGCGTGAGCGGATCGAAATCCTGCAGGGCGTCAGTGTCACATTGCCGCCCAGCGGGCTGCACGCGACAAAAACCGCGCTCAGCCTGCAGAACCTGACGGCGGGGTATCGGGCCGACCAACCCGTGCTTCGCGACCTGTCCTTCGAGATCACCGGGCCGCAACGCGTTGCCGTGACCGGTCCGAACGGATCGGGAAAAACGACGCTGCTTTCGGTGATCACGGGGGATTTACCGCCATTCGAAGGGACGATGCATGTCGGGGTGAAGTCCGTGTTTCTCGACCAGCAGGTCAGCCTGCTCGATGCGAACCTGTCCATCCGCGACAACTTCCTTAGACTCAACCCGCAGGCCGGGGAAAATGCCTGCCGCTCCGCGCTTGCGCGCTTCATGTTTCGTGCCGATGCCGCTCTGCAGATCGTTGCAATACTCTCGGGCGGGCAGATGCTCAGGGCAGGTCTTGCCTGTGTTCTGGGAGGCCCGCAGCCTCCACAATTGCTGATCCTTGATGAGCCGACGAACCATCTCGATATCGATTCCATCGCCGCCGTGGAGGCTGGCCTTCGGGCCTATGACGGCGCCTTGCTGGTCGTCAGCCATGATGAGGCGTTCCTCGCCGGCATCGGCATCGATCGGCGGCTGGAACTTGGAAAGTCGGAGGTGCGTTCGGGCCCTCAGTAGTTCACCGTCACAACAACCGTATCAGAGTAGTTTCCCGGCGCCGGCGTGTTCTGCGCCGGTACGCGGCCGTAGACGGTCAATGTCTGCAGGCTGCCGGTGCCGGTGCCGGTGGCTATCTGCCCGGCGGCACTTCCCCAGACATTCGTGCGGTTCACGTCGCGGTAGAGACCGTAGGTTATCGATCCGGCCGCCTGCACCATCTGGCGTGCGGCCGGGGGGCTGTTGCTCAGCCCGCCATTGAGCGCCACGCTGTAGTTCAGACTGGTGGTGCAGGTCAGATTGATTGCGCCTGTCGCATCGACTGCCGTGTTGAGCACGCCGTGGCTGCCGAAATTGATGTTTTCGGCCGAAATGATGCAGGTCGGAGCAACCGCAGCCGTTACGTTGAACGGCACCTGCGTGGGGTTCTGGTTCACGGAGGAGCAGCTCGGTGCGAACAGGGTATAGCTTGTATAGGTGAAACTGGTCTCTGCGCCGGCAAAGCTGGAGAGATAAAGGCCGCGCGCCGCCGAGGCCTGGCCGGCGTTGACCCTGCCATAGACCGTGCGGCTTGTGGTGTTGATCAGGAGCGGTAGCGCCATATCGATCGGCGGAGGGGATCCGAGCGCCGGCTGCGTGACCGATCCCCAGGAAGTCGTGCGCGCCGCGTTCTGGTAAAGCTGGTAATTGAGGATGTTGCTGCCCTGAAGCATCCGGCGGATACCGCCCGACTGCCCGCCGCTTCCGGCATTGATGTTGGGGCAGATGCGGATGGAAAGCGCCAGCGACAACGGGTTGGAACAGGTGACTGACAATGTTGCCGTCGTGTCCGCGGCGCTGCCGCCTGCGAGATTGACGAAGCCGAAATTCATATCCGACATGCTAAAGGTGCAGCTTTGCGCCAGAACCGGTGAAGCGGAGAGGAACGCGGCGATGACAAGGCCGGCGCGGGTCAGGACCTTCATTGGATGCTCCTGCATAGGGTTTCGAGAGTTGCGCGCGTCTCGCCGGCAGAAGGGACGGTGATCTGCGCCTCGCACTCGCCTTTCGTCGGCTGCATGATGCGGAGGCGATGCGTGTCGCTGATATTGTCGAGATAGGCCTGCCCGTCATAACCGACGATGAAATCGCGCTTGCCGTCGATTTTGCCTGTTGATCCGGTTTCGATGAATTGGCCGCTCTCGTCTTTCAGCGTCACCAGCGCCACCTGACCCTCGGTTTCCACCTTGAAATTGACCACTGCTCCCGCCCGCTCCGTTGGTGTCACGGTCTGTTTCGTGCGGTCGATGCGGGCGTCGACCGGGAGATTGCTGGGGTCGAGCGTGATGTTGTTGACGTCATAGGAACGCAGGTTCGGAAGCAATATCTTGCCGCGGCGGTTCGTCTGGCCGATGGGCCGGTTTTCCAGCAGGATATCGACACCGGGTGCGCCCGCATCCACCACGGCGAAAGCATCATCGATGCGGTTGCCGACAAAGACATCGCCGCCGGCGAGCGCTATCGATCCTTCGATCTGCGCATAGGCCTGTGTCGTGCGGTTGAATTGGTCGACGCCGGCCGAAACGCGTGCGGCGCTGCCGCGGTAACTGCCGGAAACGGATGCGATATCATTGCCACCTGTCGAGCCGCGCAGGCGCCAGCCATAACTTCCCTCGGCCTGCTCTTCGGATTTTCCGACCTCGGCCGTCAGCGAATATCCATCCGCATCCGAGGACATGCCGGCTGAGCCGGAGACGCCGCCGCCGAATGACCAGGACAGGCCCGCGAAGACGCCGTAGGATTGGCTGTCCTCAAGATCCTTATAGGCGGTGATGAAGATATTGCCGTTCTCGCCGAACGGCCGCATGGCGGAGAGGCCGAGCAGCCGGGATTTCCTCTCATCGAAGGTTTCCACCTGCGTATAGGAAAAGTTCAGGCTCGTTTCATCGAAAGCAAGCTGTGTGGAAACGGAAATCTGATCCACGGCACGCGGTGGCCGCGCGCTCAGCAGACCGGATATCGTCCTGAGTGTCGAGCTGTCGGCGGAGACCGACGCCATGTCGTGATAGTCGCCGAATGCCCGTTGCGACCGGGCGTGAAATTTTAACCCGAGCAATTCGGCTTCGACGCTTGCGGAGAGCTGGTAGCCGCTTTCCTCGCCAAAACGGCTCGACGCGCCGGAAAGCGCCGCCAGCCCATGGGCCCCAAGTGTGAAGACGCCGCCAAGGCCGATATTGTAAAAATCCTCGCCGCCTTCCGCATGGCCCTCGAGCGTCAGGTGGTCCGACAGGCCGTAACGCACCGTCGCCGATCCGAGCAGTTTTTCGTCGTAATCGAAAGAAGAGGTTCCGTAATTGCGCCGGGCAAAACCGAGCTCCCCCGAGAAATCGACGAGGCCTTTCGCGAGCAGGTCCGGTGAAGCATAAAACGGCGTTTCGGATACGGTTTCGCGGCCCAGCGCATCCCGCACCACCAGCCTCGCATTGCCCGCGCCGCTGATGACGGGAAGATTGGTGATGGAGAAGGGGCCTTCGGGAACATCCTGCGACAGGCGGCGGATATTGTTGACATAGACATCGACGGTGGAGGGCACGGCTGCCGAACCGGCAAATTCCGGCATCGGCATGGTAACGATATCCGGCCGCAGGTCGAAATTGCGGCGGATCTGCAGGCCGCCCAGCCGCGTCGGGCGTGTCCAGCTCAGCCCGCCGGTGATGAGATCGCCGGCCCGGTAGCTCGTCAGTGTTTCCTCGTCCGAATAGCTCCAGGTGGTATCGAGGCGCTGGGTGTCGAACTCCGACAGGCGCGATGTGCTCAGAACCTGTGACGAGGACAGCACGCCGAGCGGACCGAAGACCCTGCTTTCCAGGAGAGCCGAGACACCGTTGAAATCGGCGATGTCAGACCATTTGTTGCCGCCGGAGGAACCATAGATCGTGTAATTCACCACACCTCCAAAATCGCTCGCGGCCTTTTCCTGCGTTTCGTCATCCTCTTGCGGCGCATTCTTGCCGGAGGCGTCGATCACCCTGTTTGCCCGCGCCGCCATCGGCAGGGTGAAATGCATGGACTGGGTGCCTTCATCGTAACGCGCCACCACGTCTGGCAGTCGGGAAATGTCGATCCAGCCATCATCGCCGACTGCGCTTTCAACCGGAGATATCCCGATATTGTTCAGCTGCTCCGGCTCGATGAGAAACGATCCGGCGTCGTTTTGACGAAATGTGGCGATCAGTTCTGTCGAGACATCGTTGATGTAGACTTCGAGCTGAAACTGTCCCGCTTCTTTTGCGGCAAAAGAGGCTGGTTGCGCCGCAGGGGGTATATCCTGCGCCACGGAGAAACTGCCCGATGAAATGACCGTCAGAGCGGCAATCGTCAAAACGGCAAGGTCAGCCGCCCGAGACGCGCGCCGTCGCATTGACGGGGCCGCCTTCGCTGTCTGCCGAAATCTTCAGCGTGCCGCCGCCTTTTTTGCCGCCTTTTGCCGGAACCACAAAGCTTGCGGCGGATTTGCCAAGCACATACCCCACCAGCCCCTGCTGCCGGGCAATCGCCTGACCGTTGCCGCCGGAAAGCATCAGGTTGGCGATCCTTATCCGCCTCTCGCCCGTATTGGACACCGAGACCCTGTAGCCATTGCCCTGCGGCGTTATCTTCCAGGTCGGTTCCGCATCACCTGTGGAAGCGGGCGAGAAGAAAACGGGGATGGAGTGGCGCACCACAAGGTTGACCGTGCCGGATTGTGGTCTTCCCGCCGGCGGCAACTCATCGACGATGACGCGGTAACTCTCTTCGGCCCGCAGGGGCGCCTTGGAAAGCCGGACGATGCGGATAAGGTTTTCCGCGCCTCCCTTCAGCTGCGTCATCGGCGGGCTGGCGGCGCCAGCCCGCGCCGCCGTATAGACGTCCTGCCCGTTCTGCTGGGTCCAGCGGAATATACGCACCTGCACGTTGATCGGGGTTTTCGCATCGTTCCAGATGCGAAGGCTGGAGGCCGCCGTGGGCGCTTTAAGATCCAGAAGAACGGGTGCGACCCGTAGCGAGGCAGCCTGTGACGGTGAAACACTCAAACCGGCAAAAAACGCAGCCGCTAAGGTAAAAAGACGCATGCGCGATCCTCCCTATGGCGATCAGTAGTTGAGCGTGGCCGTCACCGTATCGGTGTAGACGCCGACCGCGGGTGTCGTCTGGGCAGGTACGCGCCCATAGACAGTGAAGGTCTGCGGTGCCCCGGTTCCCGTTCCCGTTTGCCGGTCCGTTCCCACGGTGTTCCCCCACACCGTGCTATGTGCCGCAGTCGTATAAAGCGAGTAGGAAATGGTCGCGCCGGCGGGCGATGTCATCAGACGGTTGGCGACCGTCGCCCCCGAGCCCGCGCCGGCGCTGAGGCCCAGGCTGAAGGGCGTGCTTGCCGTGCATTGCACGATAACATCGCTGGTCGCATCGATATTGCTGCCGATTACGCCATTGGTGCCAAAATTGAGATTGCCGGCGGAATTGATCTGGCATGCCGCCTGAATGGTGATCTGCACCGTGAAATTCGTCGAGGCGACCTGCGCGATACCAGATGGCGGTGCGAGAACCAGTGCCGCAAATGATAATAGATAGCCTGATGCTGCAAACTTCATGCTGCCTCCCCAAGCTGTTGCGCTGCTTATTTTTCGGTGCGCAACATGGAATTACGCCAATAACGGGTAATTAGAATAATCTAATACTCGTACTGATTTGGTTAATAAATCCTTAATGCGATCATCTGAAAAACTACTGGCTGAAATGCAGGGCATGCCACAATCAAAGGTGTAGTGGCGCGACGTGATCCCTGTCGCAGGATCGACGCTAAATGCCGTCTACGAGTTCTTTACTGGAATGCGACATCTTGTCAGCCGGCCCCGGTTGGCGTACTCGAAACAATAGAAACCCGGGCCGATTAACAGTACCGTTCAGTGGCGTTCTGTACCGGCTCCATAGACATCTTGACGTTGGGATTGCGATGAACCTTTACTTGGATTACCTGGCTGAAATCAAAAGCAGAGAACCACAGGGTCTCGCGCCCAAGCCGATTGACGACGGTGCACTGACGGCCGAGATTATCGAACTGATCAAGGATGCCGGCAGCGAGCACCGCGCCGATGCCCTGAAATTCTTCATCTACAACACCCTGCCGGGCACCACGAGCGCCGCTGGCGTTAAGGCTGACTTCCTCAAGCAGATCATTCTCGGCGAAGCGATCGTGCCGGAAATCACACCTTCCTTCGCGCTGGAACTGCTGTCGCACATGAAGGGCGGCCCGTCGATCAGGGTGCTGCTCGATATCGCGCTCGGTAACAACGCTGCGATTGCCGCCCAAGCCGGCGAAGTGCTGAAGACGCAGGTCTTTCTTTACGATGCCGACATGTTCCGCCTGCGCGACGCCTACAAGGCAGGCAGTGCCATCGCCAAGGCCGTGCTGGAAAGCTACGCCAAGGCCGAATTCTTCACCAAGCTTCCCGACGTTGAAGACGAGATCAAGATCGTCACCTTCATCGCCGCCGAAGGCGATATTTCTACCGACCTTCTGTCTCCCGGCAACCAGGCGCATTCGCGCTCGGACCGCCAGCTGCACGGCCAGTGTATGATCTCGCCGGCAGCGCAGGCGGAAATCGTCGCGCTGCAGCAGCAGCATCCGGACAAGCGGGTGATGATGATTGCCGAAAAGGGCACGATGGGCGTCGGTTCGTCGCGCATGTCCGGCGTCAACAACGTGGCGCTGTGGACCGGCAAGCAGGCCAGCCCCTATGTGCCCTTTGTCAACTACGCCCCCATCGTCGCCGGCACCAACGGCATTTCGCCGATTTTCGCCACCACTGTCGACGTGACTGGCGGGATCGGCATCAACCTCAAGAACTGGGTGAAGAAGCTCGGCGAAGACGGCAAGCCGATCCTCAACAATGACGGTAATCCGATCCTCGAGCAGAAATATTCGGTCGAAACCGGCACGGTCCTCAAGATCGACGCCAAGAACCGCAAGCTGCGGGATGAAAACGGCACCGAGCTTGTCGATCTCGCATCTTCCTTCACCCCCCAGAAGATGGAGTTCATGAAGGCCGGCAGCTCCTACGCCATCGTCTTCGGCAAGAAGCTCCAGACATTCGCCGCTGAAACGCTCGGCGTCGATGCGACACCTGTGTTCGCGCCCAACAAGGAAATCTCCATCGAAGGACAGGGCCTGACCGCCGTCGAGAAGATTTTCAACCGCAATGCCGTCGGTGTAACCCCCGGCAAGGTGCTGCATGCCGGCTCCGACGTTCGCGTCAAGGTCAATATCGTCGGCTCGCAGGATACGACTGGTCTGATGACCGCGCAGGAACTGGAAGCGATGGCGGCCACCGTCATTTCGCCGCTGGTGGATGGCGCCTATCAGTCGGGCTGCCATACCGCCTCCGTCTGGGACAAGAAGGCGCAGGCAAATATTCCGAAACTCATGTCCTTCATGCATAATTTCGGCGTCATCACCGCGCGCGACCCGAAGGGCGTCTATCATTCGATGACGGACGTGATCCACAAGGTGCTGAACGACATCACCGTGGACGACTGGGCCATCATCATCGGCGGCGACAGCCACACCCGCATGTCCAAGGGCGTCGCCTTCGGCGCTGACTCCGGCACCGTCGCACTGGCGCTGGCAACGGGCGAGGCGACCATGCCGGTCCCGCAGTCGGTCAAGGTCACCTTCAAGGGTACGATGCAGCCCTATATGGACTTCCGCGACGTGGTGCACGCCACGCAGGCGCAGATGCTCCAGCAGCACGGCGACAACGTCTTCCAGGGCCGTATCATCGAAGTCCACATTGGCACGCTTCTGGCAGACCAGGCCTTCACCTTCACCGACTGGACGGCCGAAATGAAGGCCAAGGCGTCGATCTGCATTTCCGAAGACGAGACGCTGATCGAGTCGCTGGAAATCGCCAAGTCGCGCATCCAGATCATGATCGACAAGGGCATGGACAATGCCGCGCAGACGCTGAAGGGCCTGATTGACAAGGCAGATCAACGCATTGCGGAAATCCGTTCAGGTGAAAAGTCAGCTCTGAAACCGGACGCCAACGCGAAATATTTCGCGGAAGTCGTCGTGGATCTCGATGTCATCAACGAACCGATGATCGCCGACCCTGACGTCAACAACAACGATGTCTCCAGACGCTACACGCACGACACAATTCGCCCGGTATCCTATTACGGTGCGGCCAAGAAAGTCGATCTCGGCTTCGTAGGCTCGTGCATGGTGCATAAGGGTGACGTGAAGATCGTCGCGCAGATGCTGCGGAACATCGAAAAGACCGAAGGCAAGGTCGAGTTCAAGGCGCCGCTCGTCGTCGCCGCGCCGACCTACAACATCATTGATGAGCTGAAGGCGGAAGGGGATTGGGAAATCCTGCAGAAATATTCCGGCTTCGAGTTCGATGACGTCAATCCGAAGACGTCCAACCGCACCGAATACGAAAACATCCTGTATCTCGAGCGTCCGGGCTGCAACCTTTGCATGGGCAATCAGGAAAAGGCGGCAAAGGGCGATACGGTTCTGGCAACGTCCACTCGTCTCTTCCAGGGCCGTGTTGTTGAAGACAGCGCCGAAAAGAAGGGTGAATCGCTGCTGGCCTCCACTCCGGTTGTCGTGCTCTCGGCCATCCTCGGCCGCACGCCGAGCATCGAGGAGTATCGTTCTGCCGTCGAAGGGATCGACCTGACGAAGTTCGCCCCGCCGAAGGTAACGCCGATCGATTCCCAGTCGGTCCACTACTGAGGCCGAGACCATTGCGGTGTGCGGGCCAAGGACGCCCGCGCCGGCGATGCAGTGAAAATGCCGAACCAACGACAGCAGCGGGGACAAATCCCCGCTGTTGCTTTATGTGCCGCCGGGATTTCGGCCATTGCAGGCTTCAAACATGTCACGGCTTGGCCTTCGCCGATTTTTGCGGTAACCAGACTGCATGATAAGAGCCTCGAGTATCACCTGCATCTAGCTCCCGCCGTTGCGTGAGGAGCATCGAGCGAAAAGCCGACAGGCTTGGCGCCCGGTGTCTGCTTGCCTTGAGGCAAGCGAATGCGAAGATATGCAGTGAGATTACTCCAATGGAAAATTACTTCGAAAGCCCGTTCCGGGGCATCACGCTTGACAAGCAGGTCAAGAACCCGAACCTCGTGGTCGGGAAATACAGCTATTATTCCGGTTATTATCACGGCCACAGCTTTGAGGATTGCGCCCGTTATCTGTTGTCGGATGAAGGCGCGGACAGGCTGGTGATCGGAAGCTTCTGCTCGATCGGTTCAGGTGCCGCCTTCATCATGGCGGGCAATCAGGGCCATCGCAACGAGTGGATCAGCACCTTCCCGTTTTTCTTCATGCCCGAGGTGCCGGAATTCGAGAATGCCGGGAATGGTTATCTGCCGGCGGGCGATACCGTCATCGGCAACGATGTCTGGATAGGCTCGGAAGCGATCGTCATGCCCGGCATCACGGTTGGTGATGGCGCGGTGATCGGAACGCGGGCGCTGGTGACGAAGAATGTCGAACCCTATGCCATCGTCGGCGGCAATCCCGCAAAGACGATCCGCAAGCGGTTCGATGATGACAGCATCGCCCTGCTGCTCGAGATGAAATGGTGGGATTGGCCGGCGGAGCAGCTGAAGGCGGCAATGCCGCTCATGACCAGCGGCGATGTCGCGGAGCTTTACCGGTTCTGGCAATCCGATAAGTCCCAGTCGTAAAATGCCCGGCCCGCCTCATCGAGACGGGCCGGAACTCCCTCCGGGTCAGGACAGATGATGTGGCTTCTGAAGGCCGTAAACGGGTGTTTTCAGGCCCGCCTGTCTCGCCTTCAGCTGCAGCGACAGATATTGCGAATAGTGCCGCGATTGATGCAGGTTGCCGCCGTGGAACCACAGCGCCTGCTGTTGTGTCGGCTTCCACATGTTGCGCTGTTCGCCTTCCCATGGGCCGGGATCCTTGGTGGTGTCGGAACCGAGGCCCCAGCATTTGCCCACCTTGTCCGCCACCTCACGTGAAATGAGATCGGCCGCCCAGCCATTCATCGAACCATAGCCGGTCGCATAGACCACCAGATCGGCAGGCAGTTTCGTGTCATCCTTCAGCACCACGGCATTCTCCGTCAGGTGCGAGACGTCGACACCGGATTTGAGCTTGATCGAGCCGTCGATCACGAGGTCGCAGGCCCCGACATCGATGTAATAACCCGATCCGCGCCGCAGATATTTCATGAAGAGGCCGGACTCGTCGTCACCGAAATCGAGCATGAAGCCCGCTTTCTCCAGTGCCGCATAAAAATCGGCGTCCTGTTCGCGAATGCGGTCGTAAACCGGAACCTGAAACTCGTGCATGATCCTGTAGGGCAGGGAGGCGAAGATGAGATCGGCCTTGCGCGTGGTCATGCCGTTTGCCACCGCCCGCTCGGAATAGAGGTCGCCGAGACCGATATCCATCAGCGAGTCGGATTTGACGATATGGGTGGAGGACCGCTGCAGCATGGTAACGTCGGCGCCGGCCTCCCAGAGCGCTGCGCAGATATCATGCGCCGAGTTGTTGGAGCCGATCACCACGACCTTTCTGCCGGCATAGGCGTCCGGACCCGGATGCTGCGAGGAATGCTGCTGCTCGCCCTTGAAGACATCCTGTCCAGGGAATTTCGGGATATTCGCCTTGCCCGACATGCCGGTCGCCAGCACCAGCTGTTCCGGCCGCAGTACGACCTCCTTGCCGGCGCGGTCGACAATCACGGTCCACTCACCCGTCACCTCGTCATATTGTGCCGACTTACAGGTGGTGGAGCCCCAATAATTCAGCTCCATGACCTTGGTGTACATTTCCAGCCAGTCACCCACCTTGTCCTTCGGCGTGAAGACGGGCCAGTTTTCCGGGAAGGGAATGTAGGGCAGGTGATCGTACCAGACGGGGTCATGCAGGCAGAGCGACTTGTAGCGCTTGCGCCAGCTGTCGCCGGGCCGCTCATTCTTTTCGATGATGATCGCCGGCACACCAAGCTGGCGAAGACGCGCGCCAAGTGCAATGCCGCCCTGTCCGCCACCGATGATGACGACATAGGGCTGCTCCGAATAGCCGAGTTCGGCGGCTTCGGCCTCGCGTTTTTCCTTCCAGGTCCGGCGGTTGCGGTCGTGGCCGTGCTCCGCGCCCATCGGTCGGCGGATACCCTTCGGTTCCTCATGGCCCTTCAGTTCGCTCATGGTGGTGAGCAGGGTCCAGATCAGCCCGTCCTTCAGGCGGATGTGGCCGTAACCGCGGGCGACACCGGTCTCGAACTCGAACCAGCCTTCGGTGACGCCATCGCCTTCCGAAGCCTGCTCCTTCGCATCCTGCACCAAGCCCGAGGGTTTGATGGCGGAAAGCTGGCTCGTCAGCATGTCGCGGATCTGCTCATGGCCTTCCAGTGTCTTCAGGTTCCAGGTGAAGGTCACGAGGTCGCGCCAGTAACAATCGGCCTGAAACAGGTTGACGGCGGCGTCTATGTCTCCATTTTCCAGCGCATTGCCGAGCTTGGAGAGAACCGTGTCGATTTTGGTGGCGGGACTGACATCAAGCATATTCATCTCCTCCATGGTGCTTAGTCTGATGGTGGAGCGGCGAAGTCGCCGCCCCGAAAGCCAACGGCTCCCGCATACCGGGCTCCTCTTCCCGGCATGCGGAGGCGGAAAGCCTATTTCGAAAGATTGATCAGGATCTTCAGATGGGTGCCGGCGGGATCGAGCAGGGCATCGAAGCCCTCAGACACGGCCGTATCGAGCGTGATCCGCTTGGTAACGATCTTCGTCGCCGGCAGCAGGCCGGAGGCGATGAGCCGGATGACGCGGGGCCAATAATGGGTCGGATAGGCCCATGAGCCCTTGATCTCCAGGTCGCGGAATGTCACCTGGAACCAGTCGATCGGGTTTTCATGCGGATGCAGGCCGGTCTGTACGACGACGCCCTGTTTGCGCACCGCATCGACGCAAGCCTTGAGCGCATGTTCATTGCCTACGCATTCAATGGCGACATCGCAGCCGACCTTGCCTTCCGTTGCCGCGCGCACGACATCACCGACATTGTCGCGCTTCGGGTTGATAGTGATGACGTCGGGGACGATGCTGCGGGCAAGCTCAAGGCGGGCATCATTGAGATCGGACACGAAGAGCTGGGCAGCGCCGGCCGCACGCGCGGCCAGAAGCGTGAGCATGCCGATCGGGCCGGCGCCCGTGACCAGAACGCTGTTGCCGGCGGTGACGCCACCGCGATCGCAGGCATAAACGGCAACGGCCGAGGGTTCCACGAGTGCGGCCTCTTCATCGCTCATCTCGTCGGGAATCTTCTGGACGTTATATTCGTTGACGAGTGCTGCCTGCGCCATGCCGCCGCCTTCCCAGCTGAGACCGACCAGCGCCAGCTGCGTGCTGAGATGAAAGAGGCCACGGTCGGCGAAATAGTCACCGGATCGCGGCATGATGAGCGGCTGGATCGAGACACGATCACCGACGCCGACCGAGGTGACGCCTTCGCCGATGGCCTCCACGACACCGCCGAATTCGTGACCGAGAATTTGCGGGCCATGGGCGCCGGTAAAAGGGTGCGGTTCGGTGGGGATGAAGATCGGACCGTAACTATATTCATGCAGATCGGTGCCGCAGATGCCGACGAACCGGTTGCGGACGAGAACCTGTCCCGGCCCCGGCCGTTTCGGCTCGGGAATGTCTTCGATCCGCAGGTCCCTGGCTGCATGAAATCTGAGCGCGCGCATGTTTTCTCCTCGATGGCTCCTGATGCCGGAGAAGGTGCAATGCCTGTGCCAGCACGGTTTGCCGTGCTGAAAGCCTGAAATTGCGGGGTTTTACCAGAATGCCGGTTTTGTATGACGCCACAGCTGTGGCGCAACAGCCGTGGCATATGCCTCACCTGTTAGTGAGGTTTTCCGATGCCGAGGCGTCGCATTCGCCGGTGCATCGTCGTGCGATCAATGCCGAGCCGGCGCGCGGCCTCCGACACATTGCCGTTGCAGGCCGCCAGAAGCGCGCCAAGATCGGCACCGCGACTGTCGATCATGGGGGCTGACGTTGCGGAGACCAGATGATCGGGAAGGTCTTCCGCCGTAATCACCCCGTCATCGCAAAGGGCGGCGGCGAAGGCTATCGCATTGTCCAGCTCGCGGATATTACCGGGCCAGGAATGGCCAAGGATCAACATCCGGGCTGCGTTGGAGAACGTCAGAGGACGAGCCGGCAGCCCATGTTTTTTCAGAAGCCTATCGAGGAGCCAGGGGAAGTCGTCGCGCTCGCAAAGCGCCGGCAAGGTCAGCACGGCCGCATTCAGGCGGTAGTAGAGATCTTCGCGGAAATCACCTGTCCGTACCATGTCGCTCAACGGGCGGTGCGATGCGGAAATCACCCTGAAATCCACCTTCTGTGGGGTGGAGCCACCGACGGGCAGAACCTCGCCTTCAGCCAGCACCCGCAAAAGGCGGCTTTGTGCCGCAAACGGCATGTCGCCGATCTCGTCGAGGAAAAGCGTTCCACCCTGTGCCTCTTCCACGAGCCCCTTGCGTCCTTTCGCCAGCGCACCCGTGAAGGCTCCCGGCAGATAACCGAACAATTCGCTCTCGATCAGCTGTTCGGGAATGGCGGCGCAATTGACGGCGACGAAGCGGCCGGAAACGCCGCTGGCGTCATGAATGATGCGGGCGAGATGTTCCTTGCCGGTTCCGGTCTGGCCCTGCAGCAGGATCGGCAGTTTCGCAGGCGCCAGTTTTTCCACCTTGCGCCTGAGGTTTCGAACCGCCGGCCCATCGCCGCCGATCTCTTCCATGACCGGCTGGGATTTTGGATGGGCAACCGGCACGGTCGACCGGCGCTGCTGCGGTTCGATCGCGTGCGCATAAAGCACCGTGCCGTCCTTCACGACGATGCGCCTCTCCTGCGGCAGGCTTGACCGGGTGAGGGAGGCGAGCTCGTCAAAGCCGGCCTCGAAAAACTCCTCCACCCGCTCTCCGAGGAGGCGCTCCGGCATGCGCCAGTCAAGCCCGCGCGATGCGGCGAGAAGGCGGGCGGCGGCGTGCGTCATGCCCGTTATCCGGCCGGAGCTATCGACGGACAGGGCCGCTTCGGGGTCGACATCCAGAAATTCGGGCGCGCCCGCAAAGCGCAGCACGAGATCATGACGGCTGCTGGCCATCAGATTTGCCAGTTCGATCCTTCGCACGGTCGATGAAACCAGATGGCGCGCCATGTTCTGGCTCGTCTTGAGGATGGGGGAACTCAGGAGTGAAATATCGAGTACGGCGGTGAGTGCGCCCTGGGTATCGTAGATCGGGGCGGCGGTGCAGGAAAGCGGCGTATGTGTCACATCAAAATGATCGGTCTGGTGGATCGTCAGCGCGTCGCCGGTGGCGATGCAGGCGCCGACGGCGCAAGTGCCTGCGCGCGGTTCCGACCATTCAGAGCCCAGGTAAAGCCCGGCCTTGCGCAGATTGTTGTTGAATGACGGGTCGCCCAGAAACTCGACCGTCACCCCCTGCTGATCCGACAGAAGAAGAACGTAATTCTGCTCGGCCACCTGCCGATACAGCCTTTCCAGGCCGGAACGGGCGATGTGGACGAGGTCTTCAGCCCGCTGGCGATGCTCGCGCAGGCATGTTTCGGAAACGATGACGGCTTCGCGGGCCTTGGCCGGATCAAGCTGATAGGTATCGAGACAACGTCGCCAGGATTCAAGCACCACCGCATCGCGGCCGGTATTCCTGCCCTGTCCGACGTGCTCGATTTCCTTGATGTGATCAGAAAAACCCATAAATCACCGGCCCTCGACAGCCGCCTCCCGTGATTTTTCCGGCGATCATAGCCGGTTTTATGAAATCTGGCTAACCTTCCGGCGATTTTTTAGCGCATGGGCTCGATTGCGCTGGCAGCGACGCGGCCGAGTTGCGCCCGTGATGCCCGTCTCATCACCTGACGCCCTTCAGGGCGCGTGACCGTAAACGTCGCAGCCGGACCTCCATCTGCCTTTTGGCCTGAATGTCGCCACGCCTGAGGGCCACCGACATGCCTTCCACCCACGCCGCAATGGCGCCATCGTCATCTCCCAACCGTGCGCGGCATTCGCCGAGTTCGGCCCAGACCGCCGAATAGTCTGGGTCCTGCCGGATAGCCTCCTGCAGATGATGTGCAGCATCTTCGAATTGCCCTGCGGCCGCCAGAGTCCTCGCGATTGAAAAGCGCAGCAGCGGACTGTCCCGTCCGTCTTCCAGCACCTTCATGAGTTTTTCTATCATCGTTATCCCGTTGCAATGGTGAAGCACCATGCAATCGGTACGACCTCAAGCGCAGTTGAGGTCAAGCGGTATTTCGCGCGTTCATCTGCCCATGCGGCGTAATGCGACCGGGTCCCATATATCGTCGAGCGGGCCTTCCAGAGCGGTTCGCGGGGGAATGAGCTGCGGTTCGATAATGATGACCTCGGGTTCGCTCCGGTTCTCTTCCAGCAGTTCGAAACCCTTTTCGAGCATCTGCGCGATATCGGGCTTGATCATATAGACAGGGAAAGGAAGGAACGATGCGAACGGGTCGTAGTCGAAGCAGCCGACCACGATGTCGCCGAAGGTCTCACCGTCATGACGCCCCATGAAACGAAGCAGCCCTTCGAAATTTATCGATGAGTTGACGAAGAAACAGCGGGGCAGGCGGCCCCTGCGCTCGAAGAAACCTTCGAAAGCCAGTTCCGTCATGCGGGGCGAATAGCCGGTAATCTCGATATCGTCTCCGCCCTCAGCCCCGAAATAGGCGGCCTTTGCAGCGTGGAAGCCGTCGATACGGGCGCGGCTGGCGTGGTCGTCGTGACCACCGAACAGGATGACGTCATCAGGACCGAGAGGCCCGCCTTTTGCCGCATGGGCAAGGATTGCCGATGTCAGTATTTCCGCGCCGCGCCTGTTGTCGGAAATGACCGAGGACGCAAACTTGCCGGGAAGATCGATGTTGACATGCGGCAGCGCCGCGCGGGCGCAGACCTGGTGCACGCCGTCGGGATCGGTCACACCGGCAATGAAGAGCGCATCGATCGAATAGGCGATCAGGGTCTCCACGGTGCGACGTTCTTCCTCGGGATCGCGCCGGCCGGAGACGACCATGGGCGACAGGCCGCGTTTGCGCGCCTGCCCCTCGAAGGTTTGCGCCATAGAGGAAAAGAACCGGTTGTCATAAACCGGCACCAGAAGCCCGACGAGACCGGATTTCGAGCTCCTCAAACCGCGGGCCTGCAGGTTGGTGGTATAGCGATGCGCCTTGGCAAGCGAGAGAATCTTGTCGGCAGTCTCCTCGGAAATCCGTCGCTTGCGCCATGATCCGTTCAACACGGCGCTCACCGTCGAGGCTGATGCGCCCGACAATATAGACAAGTCATAAATGGTGGCTTTCTTGGAACTTATGCCCGTCACTGTGATCTCCCCAACTGATTCCGATTATTAGAGCAGGCGTCCCCTTGACGGAAGGGAGCTTCATGATATGGTTATTGCACCATCGATTGTGCAATTTAGCAATATCGATTGTGCAAGATGGTTGCTGTGGGAGTGGCAAGGGAGAGTCTCGAATAAGCGAGATGAGAAATTTTGAACGCGCCAGATGAAAAATGGCTGCGGCGGGTTTCGTTTGCCGATTTTTTGAGGAGGAACATCATGAAGAAAATTATTGCTGCAGCGGTCGGTCTGTCGCTCGCACTGCTCTCATCCGCCGCCTTTGCCGAAGGGCCGAAGGTTGGCGTCGTGGTCAAGATCGGTGGCATTCCGTGGTTCAACGCCATGGAGGCCGGTATCAAGGAACAGAGCAAGAAGCTCGGCGTTGATGGTTTCATGGTCGGCCCGACCAGCGCCGACCCGGCCCTGCAGGTCCGCGCCATTGAAGACCTGATCGCCCAGAAGGTCGATGTCATCGGCGTGGTGCCCAATGATGCAAAAGTGCTGGAGCCGGTGCTGAAAAAAGCCCAGGCCGCCGGCATCAAGGTCATCACCCATGAATCGCCCAAGCAGCTCGGCGCCGACTGGGATTTCGAGCTCGCCTCCGCCAAGGGCTTCGGTGAAGCGCATGGCAAGCTTCTGGCGGAAAAGATGGGTGGCAAGGGCTCCTATGCCGTTTTCGTCGGTTCGCTCACGGTTCCGCTCCATAACGCCTGGGCTGATGCCGCCATCGCCTATATCAAGGCCAATTATCCCGACATGAAGCTGGTCGGCGATCGTTACGGTGTCGCTGAAGACCTCGACAAGAGCCGCTCGACGGCGCTTGACCTGATGTCGGCCAATGCCGATCTCAAGGGCTTCCTCGCCTTCGGTTCGCAGGGGCCGATCGGTGCCGGACGCGCCGTCGAAGAGCGGCGCAAGGATGGTAAGGTCTTCGTCATCGGCCCGTTCTCGCCAGGGCAGGGCGCAAAGCTGATCAAGTCAGGCGCGCTGACGGGTGGCTTCATGTGGAACCCGAAACAGGCCGGTGAAGTCTTCATCACGCTCGCCGACCGTATCGCCAAGGGCGAGACACCGAAGGCCGGCGACAATATCGAAGGTCTCGGCACCATCAATCCTGAAGGTAACACCATCGTCGTCGACCAGCTTTTGAAGATCGACAGGGAAAGCATCGACAAGCTCGTTTCCATGGGCCTCTGATCCTCCCCAAGGCCAAGGGCGTCGCGCGGGTGCGATACGCGCGCGACGCCTCATCTGGAAAAACATGCCGAGCGCCACGTAGTGTTTTCGCGGCGGAAGGAGATTTACGTTATCATGAGCGCAGAACCGCTCCTGTCCCTCAAAAATGTCAAAGTTACCTTCGGCGGCGTCCGCGCGCTGAAGGGTGTTTCTTTCGAGGTCAATCCGGGTGAAGTGCATTGCCTTGCCGGCGAAAACGGCTGTGGCAAGAGCACGTTGATCAAGGTCATAACAGGCGTTTACACGCCCGAAAGCGATGCCGAACTCTATTTCGACGGCAAGCCGATAACCGCGATGACCCCGACGCTTGCGCAATCGCTTGGCATTCAGGTGATCTGGCAGGATCTGGCGCTGTTTGATGAAATGACTGTGGCTGAAAATATCGGCTTTCAGTACGCGGTAAACGGAAAATACGGGCTGGTCGACAAGCGCGCCATCGAACAGGCTGCCGAAAAGGCGCTGGCCCGGCTCGGCGTCGAGATCGATCTCGACAAGCCGCTCAAGGAGCTGCCCATCGCCCAGCGCCAGATCGTGGCGATTGCGCGCGCGCTGGTCGGGAAAGCGCGGCTCGTTTTCATGGATGAACCGACCGCGTCGCTCACGCAGTCCGAAACCGATTATCTGATCGACATCGTCCGCAACCTCTCTGCCTCGGGTGTGGCGGTCGTCTTCGTCTCGCATCGCCTTGCGGAAGTGCTGGAGATTTCAGACCGCATCACCGTTCTGCGGGATGGATCGCTTGTCGGCGTCTTTCCCGTTGAAGGCATGACCCAGTCACGGGTTACCGAACTGATGACCGGCCGCAATTTCGACAGCGCCGTCATCGCCGCCGATCACGACGACAAACCTGTTGTTCTCTCGGTGCGCGGGCTGAGCCGGGCCGGCGAATTTGAAGATGTTTCGTTCGATCTGCGGCGGGGAGAAACGCTCGGCATAACCGGTCTCTTGGGAGCCGGCCGTACGGAACTGGCCTTGACCCTGTTCGGCATGCATCGGGCGCAATCGGGTGAAATTCTCATCGATGGAAAGAAGGTGGATTTCCATTCCAACCGCGATGCGATCCGGGCGGGCGTCGCCTATCTTTCCGAGGACCGGCTCTCGCTTGGTCTGAACCAGCCGCAGTCCATTGCCGATAATCTCGTCACGGCCTCTCTCGACCGCTTGCTGAGCGGCGGCCTGATCTCTCCGTCGAAAAAGGCGGATGTCGTTTCCCGCTGGATTTCGGCGCTCGGCGTCAGGATCGGATTGCCGGAAGATCCGATCCGCACGCTTTCAGGCGGCAACCAGCAGCGTGTGGCGATTGCCAAGTGGCTGGCGATCGGGCCGAAAATCCTCATCCTCGACGCGCCGACCGTGGGTGTCGATGTCGGCGCCCGCGCCGGCATCTTCGAAATCGTCCGCAAGCTCGCCGCAGAAGGTCTCTCGATCATCGTGATCTCTGACGAGCCGCCGGAAGTCTATTTCAACACCGACAGGGTCATCCACATGGTCGAAGGCCGGTTCCACGCCACCTATGATCCGCGACGCCTGTCGCTTACCGAACTGGAGTCCGCCATCTATGCGTAGGCTCATCCTTGGACATACGACCGAATTCACCCTGCTTGTGGTC
The DNA here is from genome assembly GCF_001541315.1 of Agrobacterium tumefaciens str. B6. Taxonomy (GTDB): domain Bacteria; phylum Pseudomonadota; class Alphaproteobacteria; order Rhizobiales; family Rhizobiaceae; genus Agrobacterium; species Agrobacterium radiobacter. Next base: position 167,581 of record NZ_LMVK01000050.1, read on the forward strand.
ATGGTGCTGCTCTGCACGGGACTGTCCTTCGCGACCGACCGGTTCCTCACCATCTCCAATGCCTTCGATGTGCTGAATGTCTCGGCGGTCAACATCATCTTCGCGGTCGGCCTGCTCGTGGTGCTGATCTCTGGTGGTATCGACATCTCCTTCGCGGTCGCGGCCTCCGTCGTCCAATATGTGACGGTGCTGGCGCTTAATGCGCTCGGCGGCGGCAACTGGGCGGAGGGTTTCATCATTGCCGGGGCCGTTGGCCTCGGTCTCGGCTTCGTCAATGCCTTCCTCGTCTGGCGGCTCAACATCATTTCCATCGTCGCGACCATCTCCACCTTCAACATCTTCTTCGGGCTGTTGATGTTCTTCACCAAGGGCGTGTCGATCTACGACCTGCCGGAGTGGCTGTCGACGCGCGTGGTGTTTTACGAGCGTGAGATGCCTGATAGTTCCTGGGTCGAGCTGACGCTGCCCGTTGTCGTCATGATCCTCTGCTGTGTCGCCACCTGGTTCATGATTTCGCGCACCACCGTCGGGCGCAAACTTTATGCCTTCGGCGACAATCCGGAAGGCGCTCGCCGCTTCGGCATCAATATCGGCGCCATGCATTACATTTCTTTCGGCTGGCTCGGCCTGATGGCGGGCATTGCCGGGCTCATGCAGGCGCATTATGCGCAGGAGGTGGTGCCGAACGCGCTTTATGGTCGCGAGCTGGATGTTCTCGCCGCAACCGTGCTTGGCGGCGCGCGGCTCGGCGGCGGCAAGGGTTCGGTCATCGGCTGCGTGCTCGGGGTGCTGATGGTGTCGATCACCCAGAACGGCCTCAACCTGATGGGGGTATCTCCCTTTGCCTTCAAGATGATCGTCGGTGCCATCATTCTCATCGCCATCACGCTCTCTTCCACCCGGTTCGACAAGCTTCTGCCGAGCGCCTTACGGACATCCGCACAGAAGGGGAGCGCCCAGCGATGAGCAGCCTTGTCAGGAAATTCAACGCGATCTTCGGTGCCGATATGGCCGGGCCGGTCATTGCCTTCATCGCGGTCATGCTCATCTTTGGAACGCTGGCGAACAATTTTCTTTCGCTCGGGACATTCGGTTCGGTCGCCTTCCAGCTTCCGGAGCTTGGCCTGCTGACACTGGCGATGCTGCTGCCGCTTCTGACGGGCGGTATCAATCTTTCCGTCACCTTCGCCGCCAATCTGTCAGGTCTTGCTGCGGCCTGGGTGCTGCAGGCCCATGGCGGGGTGGATGCGCCACCGAGCGCATTTTTGCTGGCCTGCCTTGCCGCACTTGTCACCGGCGGGGCTGCCGGTGCCATGACGGGGGCGGCGATCGCTTACACCCGCGCCCATCCGATCCTTGTGACGTTGTCCATGATGATCTTCCTGCGTGGGCTGGGTGAGTTTCTCACTCGTGGTGGGGATGTCTCGGGTTTTCCCGCCTATATGGCGCCGCTTGGCCACGGCACGCTTCTCGGTCTGCCGATCCCGCTTCTGATCTTCATCGTCTGCGTCGGGCTCTGGCATGTGCTGCTGACGCGCACCAAGCTTGGCTTCGGCCTGTTGATGATCGGCTCGAACATCGAGGCCGCGCGTTATTCCGGCCTCAATACGCGCAAGATTCAGGTTCTCGTTTACACGCTCTCGGGTCTGATGTGTGCGGTTGCCGGCATCATCATGCTTGCCCGTTTCAATTCCGTCCGTGTCGGCCACGGGGAATCCTATCTGCTGATCACGGTGCTGGCGGCATTCCTCGGCGGCATCAATCCGTTCGGCGGTTTCGGTCGGGTGCTGCCGGTTTTCGTCGCGCTCATCGTTCTCCAACTCGTGTCGTCGGGCCTCAATCTTCTCGGCGCCAACCAGCATCTGGCAACGGCGCTCTGGGGTGTACTGATGATTGTCGTCATGGCGGCGCGCGGCCTGTTTTCAAGTTACTTCGCATCTCTCAGAAAGAAGGTATGACGTGAAAGGCTTCGGTGTTCACGCAATGATGTGGTCTCTGAAATGGGACCACGAAAACGCCAGACGGTCCATTGCCGCTGCGGCGGATTACGGTCAGGATTTCATCGAGATTCCGCTCATCGATATCCTCTCCGTCGATGCAAAATTCACGCGCGGTTTGCTGGAGAAGTACCGTCTGCGCGCCGTCTGTTCGCTCGTGCTGCCGGAGCCCGCCTGGGCGTCTGTACGTCCCGACGCGGCAATCGACCATCTGAACGCCGCGCTCGACAAGGCTGCAGAAATAGGTGCGGAAGCGCTGACGGGGGTCACCTATGGCGGCACCAATGAGCGAACCGGATTTCCCCCGACACAGGGTGAATATGACAACCTGACAAGGGCGCTTTCGCGGGCTGCCGGCCACGCGAAAACGCTCGGCCTGCAATTCGGCATCGAGACCGTGAACCGCTACGAGAACCATCTGCTCAATTCCGCCGAACAGGCGGTGGCGGTGGTCGAACGTATCGGTGCCGATAACATCTTTATCCATCTCGATACCTTCCACATGAACATGGAGGAAAAGGGTATCGCAAACGGCATCATCACCGCCCGCAACCACCTGAAATACATGCATATGTCGGAAAGCGACCGCGGCACGCCGGGGTTTGGCAACGTTGCCTGGGACGAAGTGTTTTCCGCACTCGCCGCCATCGGTTTCAAGGGCGTGCTGACGCTCGAAAGTTTTGTCGCGATGCCGAAGGACATGGCGGGCGCGATTTCGACCTGGCGGCCGGTTGCGCCCAGCGCTGACGAGGTTCTCGACAAGGGCCTGGCATTCCTGCGCGACAAGGCGAACCAGTACCGGATTTTCTGACAGTACCCATTATCGAGGCGAGCACCTTGAACACTATTGACGATAACGCCCGTGAAATTGCGGGCCTGACCCTCAAGCGTCTTGCCGGCGCCAATGGGCGGCGTGTGATGATTGCGATCGCCGGTGCGCCCGGATCGGGAAAGTCCACCATTGCCGAGCATGTGGTTGACGTCTTGAACGCAGGCGAAAGCGTGTCTGCAGCGCTCTTTCCGATGGATGGCTTTCATTATGACGATGCCGTGCTGGAAGAGATGAAGCGCCGTCCCTTCAAGGGCGCAATCGATACCTTCGATGCTCACGGCTTGCGCCACATGCTTGAGCGCCTGAAGGCCAATGAGGACGATGTCGTCGCTGTCCCAGTCTTTGATCGCGCGATTGAAATTGCCCGCGCAGGCGGCCGTCTCATCCCGCAATCCGTCGATGTCATCGTCTGTGAGGGCAATTATCTCCTTGCCAGCCAGTCGCCCTGGGACCGTCTCAAACAGATTTTTGACCTGACTGTCTTTGTCGATGTCGATGAGGACGACCTGCGTGCACGGCTGAGAGAGCGTTGGCGCAGTTTTGGCCTCGGTGAAGACGAGATCAATCGCAAGGTTGAAGAGAACGACCTTCCGAACGGCCGGTTCATCATTTCCGCGAACACAGAGCCGGATCTTCATATCGGAAATCCGGGAAGCAAGCCGACTTCCTGAAGCCGGCTGAACCGCTGTCCCGCCCAAATTCAAATTCAGCGAAACAGAAAGCGAAAGAGATCCCCATGAAACACGGCATCTATTATTCTTACTGGGAACATGAATGGAGCGCCAAGTTCGGCCCCTATATCGAGAAGGTCGCCAAGCTCGGTTTCGATATCATCGAAGTCGCCGCCCACCACATCAATGAATATAGCGATGCCGAGCTCGCCGTGATCAGGCAGAGCGCGAAGGATAACGGCATCATCCTCACCGCCGGCATCGGCCCGTCGAAAACCAAAAACCTGTCGTCCGAGGATGCTGCCGTGCGCGCAGCCGGCAAGGCATTTTTTGAGCAGACGCTCGCCAATGTCGCCAAGCTCGATATCCACACAATCGGCGGCGCGTTGCATTCCTATTGGCCGATCGACTATTCGCAGCCGGTCGACAAGGCAGGTGATTATGCGCGCGGCGTCGAGGGCATCAATGGCATTGCCGATGTCGCCAATGATCTCGGCATCAACCTTTGCATCGAAGTCCTCAACCGCTTTGAAAATCATGTGCTCAACACGGCGGCCGAAGGCGTCGCCTTCGTCAAGGATGTCGGCAAGAACAATGTGAAGGTCATGCTGGATACCTTCCACATGAATATCGAGGAAGACAGTTTTGGCGAAGCCATCCGCACGGCCGGCCCGCTTCTCGGTCATTTCCACACCGGTGAGAGCAATCGCCGCGTACCGGGCAAGGGCAGGATGCCCTGGCACGAAATTGGCCTGGCCCTTCGCGATATCAATTACACCGGTGCCGTTGTCATGGAGCCCTTTGTCAAGACCGGCGGTACGATCGGCTCTGACATCAAGGTGTGGCGCGATCTCAGCGGCGGCGCCGATGTCGCGAAAATGGACGAGGACGCCCGCAATGCCCTGGCATTCTCCCGTTTCGTCCTTGGCGGCTGATACGCCATAAGCGCGTTGACCGGGCGGCCGCCATCCGTCGCCCGGACAACCACCGCTATGTCCGTCCGCCATCGCCGAGTTGAAATGACAGCCGCTTGTGGGCTAAAGCACTGATGTCTCTTCAGGATCAAAACGATCCGCCCAGGACCATTGGTTTGCATGATCCCTGTCGCATTGCCCTCCGTCGAAGCGCTGCTTCTCCTTGCCTTCTTTCTCGTCACGACCCTTGTGTGGGTCGTCTGGACGTTGTTGCTGTTCGTCCGATACGTGAGCGGCCGCTGGAAGCGCCCGATGATCCTGCCTTACGGGCTGGTGACCGCCGTTGCGCTTTTCACGTTCTTTCGGTTCGGTGATTTTTATCTGCAGATGAGTGCTTACGACAGGGAAAGAGCGGCAAGCTATCGGCCGGAACTCTCCGAGCCGGCGCGCCTTGGCGGGATCGATATGCCCAAGGGTACGAAACTTGAACTGGCCATTGCCGATAGCAGGCAGGCCTTCAACCGGGCCGTGTTTCCGCATCCGGTGCGGATCGCTGATATCGATGCCATCGAGATCGCCCGTTATATCGCGATAAAGACCAATGAGAATTACGAAACGATCGGCTTTACCCCTGGCAACATGCGCATAACCGGCAATGGAGTGACCACCCAGAGCGGCTGGCGCTGCGACGCGACGCAGCCGGTTGAGTTCGATCTCTTGCCCGATGGCGGCATTTCCGCCTTCAGCAAATGCATTCTCGCCGATGGCAATGTTGTCGACGGTATCAGCCTGCCGCAAGGCACGTCCCTGCGTGCCTCCACCGGTAATGTCTACACCGACGGCTTTGTCGATTCAGACAGATGGGTTCTCGACACGCCGCAGGAGCAGACCGTTCACATCGACAGTTTCGATCTTTCGGAAGTAACGCTTGCCCTTGATGGCAACCAAAAACTCCACGAAATCAGCAGAGGTGTCCTGTCAAAAGATGCAACGCTCGGAACGCTTCACCATGCCGCCGGAACCAATATTCGTTATAATGCCCGGCATCTTCGCAACGGCTATCCCGGCGCATGGTTGATAATCCCGCTTCTGCCTGCCCCCGATGCTCTACCGGTTCCGTCGCATGATATTGTGCAGGGCAGGGACGGAAAGGTTCTGTCCACCTCTGCGGATTGATTGCATGAGGGAGGGGCAACCAAAATTCATCGCAAGACGGAAGCGAGAAATTCGCGTGTACGGTCTTCTTTCGGCTGGCCAAAAATCTCGTCCGGTTTTCCCTGTTCGCAGATACGGCCTTTGTCAAAGAAACAGACGCGGTCCGATACTTCCCGGGCAAAGCGCATTTCGTGGGTGACGAGAAGCATCGTCAGATCATGCTCATGGGCCAGATCGCGGATGACGGACAGGACTTCCCCCACCAGTTGCGGATCCAGCGCCGAGGTCGGCTCATCGAAAAGCAGGACACGCGGACGCATGGCGAGCGAGCGGGCAATGGCGACACGCTGCTGTTGCCCACCGGAAAGCTGCACCGGATAATGGTCCTTCTTGTCCGCCAGCCCGACCATCTTCAGCAAGTCGATTGCGCGCGCTTCCGCCTCCGCGCGGCCGATGCCCAAAACCCGAACCGGCGCCTCCACGATGTTGCGGAGCACCGTCATATGCGGAAAGAGATTGAAGCTCTGGAAAACCATGCCGACATGATTTCGGATCTGCCGCAGATGCTTTTCCGAGGCCTTGAAAGGGCCTTTGCCTCCTTGCTCATGGTAGGACATGTCGGCAAGGGTCAGCCTTCCCTCCTGGAACGGTTCCAGCGTCATGAGAATACGCAGAACCGTCGACTTGCCGGAGCCGGACGGACCGATGAGGGTGACTTTTTCGCCCTTTGCCACGTTGAAATTGAACTGGTCGAGTACCGTCAAAATGCCGAAGCGCTTCGTGACATCGGAAAATTCGATCAGTGGCTGATTGGTGTTGTTTGTCATCGCAAGGGTATTCCTGCTTTTGGAAGCGCCCTTTGCAGGCGGCTGAGGCCTGCCGAGCAGATTATTGTCAGAAGGAGGAAGATCAGGCCGACAAGCGTCAGCGGCACCAGATATTCGAAGGTGCGTTCGCCGATCATATTGGCAAGCCCCATCATCTCGAGAACGGTGACGACGGAAAGCACCGGCGTTTCCTTGATCATGGCGACAAGATAGTTGCCCATCGCCGGAACGATGCGCGGGATCGCCTGGGGAATGATGATGTCGCGATAGGTCTGCATAGGCGTCAGGTTCAGCGCCGTTGCCGCTTCCCACTGGCCGTGGTGCACCGCCTCTATGCCGCCGCGATAGACCTCGGAAGTATAGGCGGCATATTGCAGGCCAAGTGCTAACGCGCCGGTCAGAAAAGCGGGCAGAACGATGCCGAAATCCGGAAGCACGTAATAAAGGAAGAAGAGCTGCACCAGAAGCGGCGTATCGCGAAGGAACTCGACAATCAGCGCGGTGGGCCAGGAGATCGTCTTGACGCGGCTGCGGCGCAGCAGCGCAAAGACAAGCCCCAGAACCAGCGCGATCGCAAAGCCTGCGGCGGCCGCTTTCAGCGTTACCGTCAGGCCAATCAGGATGATGGGCAGGATCGAGGTTGTGTAGGTGAGCCAGGTGGTCGTGTCCCATTCGTAACCATACATCATGACAGGATATCCTTACGAATGGCGGGTGCGCGGGAAGACGTTGCCGCGCCGCACGAAGTGCTCGATCACCCGGATGACGACCATGAGGATCAGGGACATCGCGAAATAGCAAAGCAGCGTGATCGAATAGATGCTGGCGCTATCCAGCGTCAGGTTGCGGATCGACTGCGCCGCGAAGGTGAGGTCGGCAATGGAGATCAGTGACACGAGCGAGGAAAGCTTCAGCGTCTCGATCGCCAGATTGCCGAATGCCGGCATCATCTCAACAACGGCCTGCGGCAGCGAGATGCGAAAGAGCGTCTGCAGGCGTGTAAAATTCAGCGCTCTTGCTGCCTCCAGCTGCTGCACTGAGCCTGAAGACAGCGCGCCGCGAACGATTTCCGCGCCATAACCGCCGGCGTGGGCGGCAAGCACCAGCACACCCGTGGTGATCGGATCAAAACTCAACCCAACCAGCGGCAGGGCGTAATAGAACCAGAAAAGCTGCACCAGCAGCGAGGTGCCGCGAAACACTTCCGTGTAACAGAGCGCGATGGCCGACAGGATCGGTCCTCCCTCGACGCGCAGAATGCCAAAGAAGAAGGCGAGAGCCGTGCCGACGACAAGGGCTGCCAGCGTGATCGTCATGGTGACGACGGCGCCTTGCCACAACATCGGCAGGTAAGCGGTCATGTCCATCTGGAGTTTTCCCGAGTTCTTGATGAACGGCGCCCGGATATGCCCCGGGCGCCGGCTGGCATTATTTGCCGGCGCAGAGATCGGCGACCTTCTTTTCGGCCGCTGCAGCGATACTCTGTTCGGAGAGGCCGTATTTGGCGAGGATTTTCTTGTAGTCCTCGGTCTTGCGGAATTCGACGAGCGCCGCGTTGAAGGCGTCACGCAACTCCTTGTCTTCCGGCCGGAAAGCAAAGCCGCCGTAATTGCGCACCGGCGCATCCTTCACAACGGGATCGACGAAGGGCTTGACCTGCTCGACATTGGCCTGACCCTTGGCGAGTTCCGAAACCGTGAGCTCCGTGGCGGCATAGGCGTCGGCGCGGCTCTGTACGGTCGGAATGGCGTCGGCGTTGGCAGGGATGAACACGATCTGCTCTTCCTTGACGCCGACTGCGCGCAGGAAATCGACGTTGTTTGCGCCGGAAACAACGGCGACCTTCAATGAGGGGTCCTTGGCGATATCGGCGTAGGTGGTAAGCTTTTTCGGATTTCCTTTCTTCACCAGCAGGCCTTCGCCATAGGACGAGTTCGGTTCGGTGAAGGCAACCTGCTTGCAGCGCTCGGGTGAGATGTTCTGTTCGGCGGCGGCAAAATCGAAGCGACGTGCCTTCAGGCCGGGGATCAGCGTGCCGAATGGCGTCACCGTCCAGTTGACCTCTTCGATGCCCATCGATTTCAGGACAGCATTCGCCACATCCGGGCCGATGCCGGCGGAGGTGCCGTCGGGCTGCATGTAGGAATAGGGCACTTCATTGGCCGTTGCGGCACGGATATAGCCCTGGCTCTTGACGTCTTCGACAGTCAAGGCGCTGGCCGCCGTCATGCCAATGGTGAGAGCGAGGGCGGAAAGCCCGGCAATTCTGGTCATACGCATGTTCTTACTCCTCTGGTTGGGTTGCGTGGTCCGTTTTCGGATCTCACGATGGTTCTTCTGGTTAGGTATTCTCCGTGACCGTGGCGATGACGGAAAGGCAGTCTCCGGCCTTGATGAGGCCGGGAACGTGACGGGCGGCAAGCACGCCATTGATGGAAGCGCGGTAATCAACCGGCGCAAGACCGGTTTTTCCAATGGGATAAACCAGGGCGACCGTTTCACCTGCCATAACCGCGTCTCCCAGATCGCGGACAAAGGCGACGAGCCCGTCGTCCTCGGCAAAGGTGAAACAATCGCTGGAGGGCATGTCCAGCCAGCGGCTTGGCGTCGCCACCGGTGCGCCGGCGAGGATGCCGGCATGGCAGAGCAGATTGACAATGCCTTTGCGGGCGATGTCGATCGATTTCGCGCTCGCCGTCCCCGCGCCGCCGAGCTCGGTGGTGACAAAGACCTTGCCCAATTCCTCAACGGTCGTGTCGAGCATGCCGACGGCGTCAATCTCCAGCATCTTCATCGAATAGGGCGCGGCAAAAGCCGCCACCGCTTCAAAACACCGGGCCTCCTGCGTTTTGTCGGATAATTCGTGAGCTGCGGCATAGGGCAGGAAATCAAGCGTCCTGCCGCCGGAATGAAAATCGAGAACGATATCCGCAAGCGGTATCAGATGGCGGGTGACATAATCGGCAATCTTCTCCGTCACCGTGCCGTCAGGGCGGCCGGGAAAGCTGCGGTTCAGGTTTCCCCGGTCGATCGGCGAGGTGCGCGTTCCCGCGCGAAAGGCGGGATAGTTGAGTGCCGGCACGATGATGATGCGGCCGCTTACCTCTTCCGGATCGAGTTTATGGGCGAGTTCGAACAGGGCGGCCGGCCCCTCATATTCGTCGCCATGATTGGCTCCGGTCAAAAGCGCCGTCGGCCCCTCGCCATTGGCGATGACGCAGATCGGGATCATCACCGAACCCCAGGCGCTGTCATCGCGGCTGTATGGCAGGCGCAGATGACCGTGCTGCACGCCCTTCGCATCGAAATCGACGGAGGGTGTGATGGGTGAGGGGCGTAGCGCGGTGCTCAACATCGTCTCAGCCTTTCACGAAGAGTTGCCGCGGCACATTGGAAAGGCATTCGACACCGGTTTCGGTGATTGCGATGCTTTCGGTGATTTCGAGTCCCATGTCCTCCAGCCAGAGGCCGGTCATGAAATGGAACGTCATGCCGGGCTTCAGCTCGGTGCGGTCGCCCGGCCGCAGGCTCATGGTGCGCTCGCCCCAATCGGGCGGATAGGAAAGGCCGATCGGATAACCGGTGCGGTTGTCCTTGATGATCCCGTATTTTTTCAGCACGGCGAAAAACGCATTGGCGATGTCTTCGCAGGTGTTGCCCGGCTTCGCTGCGGAAAGACCGGCCTCCATGCCCTCAAGCGTTGCCTTCTCCGCATCGAGAAACGCCTGCGTCGGCTTGCCGAGAAAGACGGTGCGCGATAGCGGGCAGTGGTAACGCCGGTAAGCGCCGGCGATTTCGAAGAAGGTGCCTTCTCCCAAGCGCATCGGCTTGTCGTCCCATGTCAGATGCGGTGCGGATGCGTCTGCGCCCGAGGGAAGGAGGGGCACGATGGCGGGATAGTCTCCACCGAACTCGGCGGTGCCACGAATGCCGGCATCGTATATTTCGGCCACGAGGTCGCATTTGCGCATGCCCGGTTCAACCACGTCGACGATACGTTTGTGCATCAGTTCGACGATCTTGCCTGCCTTGCGCATATAATCGAGTTCGGTCGGGCTTTTGACCGCGCGCTGCCAGTTTGCGAGACCGGCGGCATCCCTGAAACGGGCGTTCGGCAGATGTTTCTGCAGCGATGCGAAGGCGGCGGCCGAGAAATAATAATTGTCCATCTCGACGCCGACCGTCAGGCCGGACCATCCCCTCTCCTGGATGATCTCGGACAGCAGGTCCATCGGGTGCCGTTCTGTGGATTGAACGTAGTGGTCCGGGTAACCGATGATGTTGTCATGGGCGAGATACGCCGTGCGCCTGGCGCCATTGGCGTCCTGCTTGCGTCCGTACCAGATCGGCTCGCCATCCGGCGGCACCAGCACGCATTGATGCACGTAGAAGGACCAGCCGTCATAACCGGTCAGCCAATGCATGTTGGACGGGTCGGTCACAATGAGAAGATCGATCCCGGCCTTGTCCATGGCATTGCGGGTTTTAGACAGGCGCGCGGCATATTCCTCGCGCGTAAAGTTCAGCGTTACGCTCACGCTGCGTCTCCCATTTTTATGGCGTTTTCGATGATTTGGCCGCTCTTGGCCTCCTTTGCGCGTGCAAAGGCGAGATTGGCGATGGCCGTGTCCTGCACCCCGGTGCCCGTGAGATCGGCAAAGGTGATGTCTTTGGTCGAAACACGACCCGGCAGCCTGCCGGCAATGACGTCCCCAAGTTCGGCGAAGTGCTGATCCGACGCGGCGCGCCCGGCGGCGATGGCGTGATGCAACTCACCGAGAATACGGGTTTGCGAGAGCCGGTCCGCGACGTATCGCGCCCTGCCGAATACGGTCGGATCGATCTCGTTCTTGTGTTCGGCGTCCGACCCCATGGCGGTCAGATGCTGACCTTCTTCCAGCCAGTCGGCAAGAAGGATCGGCTTTTCGGCCGGTGTGGTGGTCACGATGATATCGGCGCCGCGAATGGCTGTCTGCGGATCGGCCACGGCGGTCACCTCAATGCCGTATTCCCGGGCCAAATCGCCCGAAAGTCTCCCAGCCTTGTCATGGTCGCGCGCCCAGATTCGCGCAGACCGGATCGGGCGCACCAGCATCAGGGCTTCGAGTTGCAGACGGGCCTGCATGCCGGCTCCGAAGAGGGCGACGACGGAAGCATCTTTGCGGGCGAGATGTCGTGCCGCGACTGCGCCTGCTGCTGCGGTGCGCACATCGGTGAGATAGCCATTGTCGAGGAGAAGGGCCTGCACCAGCCCGGTTTTCGCGCTGAAGAGGATCATCAGGCCGTTCAGGCTTGGCAGACCAAGCTTCGGATTATCGAAGAAACCGGGGCTGACCTTGATGGCGAAACCGTCAAAGCCCGGCACATAAGCCGTCTTGACATCCACCTCGCCGCGAAACTCAGGAATATCGAGGCGCAGGATCGGCGGCATGGCGACAGTCCCCGTGGCGAGAGCCGCAAAGGCCCGCTCCACGCAATCGACTGCGGAAAGATCCAGCTTGACGATGGCGCGCAGGTCTTTTTCCGTCAGGATGGTAACGTGGCTCATGCGGCTCCCCCGTCGATGATCCTCTTGTGAACCGCCGGATCGATGTTCCCGCCCGAAACGATGATGGCGGTCGGGCCGGTGATGTCGATCTTGCCGGAGAGGATGGCTGCGAAACCAACGGCCGCCGCGCCCTCCACCGTCAACCCTTCTTTCTGTGCGGCGTGGCAAATGCCGGCCGCGATTTCGTCCTCCGAGACCAGCACGATGTCATCGAGCAGTTCGCGGCACAGCGCGAAGGTCACGCGGTTCGCCAGACCAATCCCGCCGCCAAGCGAATCCGCCAGGGTTTCTTCTTCCTTGACAGAGATCGGTCGGCCGGCGGCGACCGACGCGTGCATGGCTGCGCCCCGCTCCATGGAGATGCCGATGACCCGGGCCTGCGGTTTCAGCGCCTTGACAGCAACGGCAATGCCGCCCGCAAGGCCTCCGCCTGAGAGAGGGATGAGTACAGCGGACAGATCGGGCATATCCTCGATAATCTCGATGCCGATCGTCCCTTGGCCTGCCACGACGTCTGGATCATCAAAAGGCGGGATCGCAGTCAGGCCGTTGCTTGCGGTCAGGCGCTCCACTTCCTCCTGCGCGTTATCCTGGGACATGCCGATGATCCGGATATCTGCGCCGAGCGCACGGATGGCTTCGACCTTGTTCGCCGGCACGAGTGCCGACATGCAGATCGTGGCGGGAATTTCGAGCTTGCGCGCCGCAAAAGCAACCGCGCGGCCATGATTGCCGGTGGAGGCGGTGACGAGGCCGCGTCTGCGCGCACCGTCATCAAGCGAAAGGACGGCGTTCATTGCGCCGCGCAGTTTGAAGGCGCCGATGGGCTGCAGCGTCTCCAGCTTGAGATGAACGGGGTGACCGCAGCGTTCCGACAGATTGTCCGAGTAAACCAGCGGGGTGCGTTCCACCTGTCCTGCAAGCCGCGATGCAGCCTGCCTGATCGCGGCCAGCGAGACCGGAAGCGGATTTTTTCCAGCGGATATGGACAGGTTTTCGCTCTTCATGATTGTCATGTTGAGAGCGAACTAAAATCATGTCAATTATTATATTGTAATGATTCAATGATTTTCAACCGGCCGCTTCAGCCGATTGAACCGATATCGTAGACGGGCGGCAATTGCTCGAAGGCCTGGCGCACGGTCGTCAACGCCTTGACAAGGGCGGGATGATTGAGACGGCCACCGAGGCAAATGCGGATGCCGCCGCCATGGCCCGGGCCGGCAACGAACGGTTCCGAAGGGGTGACTGCGACGTTCTGGTTTGTCAGCGAGCGCACCAGTCCATCCTCTGTCCAGCGTGTGGGAACCTTCAGCCAGGCGCAAAAGGAGAGGGGATGGGTCGAGGCGATATGGTCGCCCAATATCTCCGTCGCAATCTTCTGCCGTGCGCGTGCTTCGGTGCGCTGCACGTCCAGCAGACGCCGCGCGGTGCCGTTTTCCACCCAGCGGGTGGCGATTTCGGCCGTCAGATAGGTTCCGCTCCAGCTCGACACACGAAGGATCGAGGCGGCGCGGATGGAGTAGGCAGGAGGCACGACGAGATAACCGACGCGCAGCCCGGTCAGCACCGTCTTGGTAAAGCTGGTGACGAAAAAGCCGAGATCGGGCAGCATTTCCGCGATGGATGGCAGATCATCCTCTATCATCGGTCGATAGACCTCGTCTTCGATGACAAAGACCCCATGCCGCTCCGCAACTGCGGCTATGGCCCGTCTGCGCTCTGCGCCTGAGACATGTCCGGTCGGATTATTGAGCGTTGGAATAAGCACGAGAGCCCTGACGCCGCCTGCTTCACAGGCAGCCTCCAGTGCGTCCGGCAGAATGCCCTCCTCGTCGGTGGGCAGGCCCTTGAGGCTGAACCCCAGGATGTTCGACAGGCCGATAATGCCGTGATCGGTGAGGTTTTCGCAGAGAACCACGTCGTTCGAGCGGACAATGCAGCTCAAGGCAAGGAAAATACCGTGTGCTGCGCCGTTGGTGACAAGGATGCGTTCGGCCCTCGCAGTCACGCCCATCATTTCAAGCCATGTCCGTGCGGTTTCACGATGGCTGTCGAGACCCGCGACCGGCCGGCATGGGCGCATGAAGCCTGAATTGTCACCGTCGGCCAACTCACGAAGGATGGCGCGCGAGGCGGCTTCGTGTTCCTCCAGATAAACGCCGCGGATGATGGAGAGATCAAGCACTTCGGTCGGGCTGTGATCAAGCATCATGCGGCCGGCACGATCCGTGACGCGCGCCTTGACGAACGTGCCGCGGCCGATTTCGCCGCTGAGATAACCGAGCCGCTCAGCCTCCTTGTAGGACAGGCTGACGGTCTGTACTGAAAGGCCAAGCTCGCGCGCCAGATCCCGGTGGGTCGGCATGCGATCCATCGGCTTCAGGACGCCGGCGTCGATATCGGCAATGATGCGTTCCGTCAGCACGGAATGTTTCGTTTCGCCTTTCTGCTTGGTCAGCATCGGCCGCCACGCCACCGGCCTGGTTGATGGCGCCGGATCGGGGCTAAGCGGATTGGCTTGACGACGCATGAAATTGTCTCGTTTTTAGAGGGGTAATTTCATGACATTATGCACGCTTCTGCAAAAAGATGAAGCCTTATGCAGAGGAGATGACACTTGCACCGCAAATAGGCGCAACTGTCATCTCTTTGCCGTGCAGATGAGCAGCGGTAGTGCCCGTGAACGCGACGTCTGAGGGTCAGATTTTCTCGCCGGCCTGAACCAGATCATCCATGACGCTGCGGACGGCTGCTTCGGCTATGGCGATGATCTCGTCCACCTCTTCCCGGGTCGTGACCAGCGGCGGCGCAAAACCCAGAATGTCGCCATGTGGCATGGCCCGTGCGATGAGACCGCCGTTGCGCGCTGCCTTGGAAACGCGAGCGCCCACCGTGAGATGGGGGGCGAAACGGGCCTTCTTTTCCCGATCAGCGACGAATTCGATTGCGCCCATCAGGCCGACACCACGCACCTCTCCAACGATTGGAAGCTGCGCGAATTTCGCCTTCAGCTGCTCCTGGAAATAGCTGCCGACGGCCCGCGCATTGCCCGGCAGGTTTTCTTTTTCCACGATGTCGAGCACGGCATTCGCCGCAGCCGCACCGATCGGGTGGCCGGAATAGGTGTAGCCATGGGAAAATGCGCCGACGCGATCCGCCCCTTCCTCCATCACCTTGTAGACCTTCTCGCCGACAATCGCGCCTGAAAGGGGGAAGTAGGCCGAGGTCAACCCTTTGGCGACCGTGATCAGGTCTGGCTCGATCCCGTAATGTTGTGAACCGAACATGGAGCCGGTCCGGCCGAAGCCGGTGATGACCTCATCGGCAATCAGCAGGACATCGTATTTTTTGAGGACGGCCTGTATCGCCGGCCAGTAACCTTCCGGCGGCGGCGTGATGCCGCCGGTGCCGAGGACAGGTTCGGCAATGAAGGCGCCGATCGTGTCCGGGTCTTCGCGTAGAATGAGCTCTTCCAGCTCTTCGGCGCGCCGCCTGGAAAATTCGAGTTCCGTTTCGCCGGCTTCCGCGCCCCAATAGTGATGCGGAACACCGGTATGGAGGATGCCTGCGCGCGGAAGGTCCATATGGTCATGATAAAAACTCATGCCGGTCATGGAGCCCGAGACCACGCTGCAGCCGTGATATCCCCGTTCGCGGGAGATGATTTTCTTCTTCTGCGGCTTGCCGCGCAGATTGTTGTAATACCAGACGAGTTTGGCCTGGGTCTCGTTGGCATCGGAACCGGACATGCCATAAAACACCTTGCTCATCTTGCCGGGCGCCATCTTCACCAACCGGTCGGAAAGAATGGCCAGTTCGTCCGTCGTATGGGCGGCGTAGGAATGGTAATATGCAAGCCGGTAGGCCTGACGGGAAATGGCCTCGGCCACCTCGGTGCGGCCATAACCGACATTGACGCAATAAAGCCCCGCAAAGCCATCGATAAGCTGCCGGCCATGGGCGTCCTGAATGCGGATGCCCTTGCCGGTTTCAACGATGGTCGGTTCGCCGAGTTTGCCGCTGGCGAAATCCTTCAACTGCGTAAAGGGATGCAGAACCGCATTTCGATCCATTTCCGAGATAGTCTTGATGTCGATGGTCATAGGCGAGTTCCTTTCATGCAGCCAGATTACCGAAGCAGACATATTTGGGTTCGAGATATTCCATGAGGCCGTGGCGCGAGCCCTCGCGGCCGAGGCCTGATTGTTTCCAGCCGCCGAATGGAATGGGCGCGCCGGTGAATT
Organism: Agrobacterium tumefaciens str. B6; assembly: GCF_001541315.1. Classification (GTDB taxonomy): domain Bacteria; phylum Pseudomonadota; class Alphaproteobacteria; order Rhizobiales; family Rhizobiaceae; genus Agrobacterium; species Agrobacterium radiobacter. Next base: position 183,772 of record NZ_LMVK01000050.1, read on the forward strand.
TCGGTGTGTTGACCGCCACCATGCCGTATTCGAGCTGGTCGGTCAGGCGCATCGCCCGCCCGAGATCGTTGGTGTAGACGTAGGCTGCAAGCCCCATCTCCGTCGCATTGGCGCGGCGGATCACCTCCTGCTCCTCATCGAAGGGCAATATGGCGGCGACCGGACCGAAAGTTTCTTCGCAGGCGATCAGCATGTCGTCAGTCACGTCGGCGAGCACGGTGGGCGTGACAAAATTGCCGCCGAGCGGACTGTCCTGTCCGCCGCAGACGAGGCGCGCGCCGGCAGACTGAGCCTGCGCGATCTGCTGTCGGCACTTTTCGGCGACAGAGGGGCGTGTCATCGGACCAATGTCGATACCGGGTTCAAGGCCATGGCCAACCGTCAGTTTGGCGGTTGCGCTGGCAAAGCGATCAATGAAACGGTCATAAAGCCCGCGTTGAACATAGATGCGGTTCGCCGCGAGGCAGTCCTGTCCCGATGTGGCGAATTTGGCGGCAAGGCAGCCCTTCACGGCTTGAGCGAGATTCGCATCGCCGAAGACGATGAAGGGCGCATGACCGCCGAGTTCCAGCGAGGCTTTCTTGATGGTCGCCGCCGATTGCGTGAGGAGCAGGCGTCCAACCTCGGTGGAGCCGGTGAAGGAAAAAGCCCGCACCTGCGTGTGTTCCAGCAACCGACGAGCAAGCGGCGCGGCTTCACCGGGCAGAACCTGCAACACGCCTGCCGGCATGCCCGCTTCCTGCGCCAGCCTTGCCAGGGCCAGCGCCGAAAGCGGTGTTTCGGGCGCCGGTTTGACGATCATCGTGCAGCCGGCAGCAAGCGCCGCGCCCGCTTTGCGGGTGATCATGGCTGAGGGGAAATTCCACGGTGTGATGGCCACCGTGACGCCGATCGGCTGCATCCGCACGGAAAGATTGCCGCCTTTAAGGTGGCTTGGAATTGTTTCGCCATAGGATCTCTCGCCTTCGCTCGCAAACCAGTCGAGAAAACCGGCGGCGTAGGAAATTTCGCCGAGCGATTCCGACAGCGGCTTTCCCTGTTCGGCGCTGATGATGGTGGCGAGGTCACGGAGATTGTCGCGCATCAGGCGGCCCCATGCGCGCAGAATATCGCCGCGTTCGACGGGCAGCATGTCCCGCCACGCCAAAAAGGCGCTGCCGGCTGCTTCCACTGCGGTATCGACATCGTCAATTGTGCAGGAGGACACATCAAGCAGATGATCACCACTTGCCGGATCGACAACGCCCAGAGTCTTCTGGTGCGCCACCCATTGACCGCCAAGAAAGGCACGATGCTCGATCAGCTCCGGTCGTTGAAGATTTTTCAGCGCTGCGCTGGCGATAGCTTTCATGAGCAGGTTCCCTTTTTATTTGGCAGAAGCTTAACTGCGCTGCATGATTGACCGGCAGCGTTTAAGCGCGCTTTGACGCAGGAATAATGCTTAGTTTTATATAAAAACGCAGGGATCCCGCATGAATGAGATTGACCGAGCCGACCGAGCGCTGCTTGACGCCGTGCAGAAAAACAATCGCCTGACATCGGAAGAGCTGGCCAAAATCGTCAACCTGTCACCAACCGCCTGCCAGCGTCGGTTAAAGCGCCTGCGTGATGAGGGGGTGATCGAAGCCGACGTGGCAATTATTTCGCCCAAGGCCGTCGGGCGTGGCATCACCATGATCGTTCTCGTCTCGCTGGAGCGAGAAAGGGCCGATATTGTCGATCGCTTCAAGGCCGCCATTCGCGCCACGCGGGAGGTCATGATCGGTTATTATGTGACTGGTGATGCCGACTTCATCCTGGTGATCACGGCCAAGGACATGGAAGACTATGAAGCCTTCACACGCCGGTTCTTCTACGAGAACCATGATATCAAGGGGTTCAAGACGATGGTCGTCATGGACCGCGTGAAGGCGGGATTCGCCTTTCCGATCGACCCATGATCGGACGGACCGCCTTTCTTACCAGCCATAGCTGAAGGTCAGTCCGCTGCCGTTATTCCCATCCTGCACCACATTGGTGTCCGTGTTGCGGCCGTACTGGATGATGCCATAGGCATTGTTGTTGCCATTCTGCTGCAGCGTTGCGGAATGGCCGGTGCCGCGTTGCCGGATAAAGCCGAGATTGCCGCCGCCGTTCTGGGCGATGCCGGCGGCGTTGCCGCGGCCGAGTTGGCGGATATCGGCATCTTTCAGGCCACGGTAGAGCGAATAGGCGCGAAGACCTGTCGAAAGCAGATCGCCATCGGCGGTATTGCCGGGTGCGAGGTCGAAGGAGATGCGGCCGCCGGCATGGGCGGGTGCGGCAAATCCAAGGGGTGCGAGCCCACCAGCAAGCAGGGTAACGGTAAGAAGTTTCAATATGTTGCGGGTCATTCTGATCTCCATCTGTCAGCGCCTTGCCGATGATCCATAATCGCATCCCGCAACTGAACCCGACCGGAATTGCCCATTCACATGTCGTTCAGTCGTTCGGCACGATCAAAAGAAAAGGGCACCCTAAGCGGCGCCCTTTCTGGGGTAATTCACAAGCATGCCGCAGCTTAGTCGCTGCCAACCTGCTTCGTGCAGCTGAAGCTCCTGCCATCGATCACCATATCGAGCACCGCCTTGTAGCGGGCTCCCTTGGCATCGAGCGTCACCGCGCTCAGCAGTTGCGAACGTCCGGCGGCAGCACCAAAGTCGCCGCCCTGGTTGATGACCGAACGTCCGCGGCTTCCGGATGTTTCGACGTGAAAGGCGTAGGTCCCGTCGGCAGGTGTGTCGACCCCGACAAAGGCCTCGAGCTTCACCATGCCCGCCTGCGGCGTTGCCCTGATCTCGCAGACCTTTCCCTCTGCCGGTTCCCTTGCGGTCGAGATGGCCGCAACGGCGCCGGCGGGAAGCAGTGCCAGTGCAAGGATCGCCGCCAGGCGGCGCGGATGTCTGACGCTATGGGGCATGGCTCGTCTCCCTGATGATCTGATGTTTCGATCTCGACCGGTTTCACGTCATTCGGCCCGTTAGGGGCAGGCCTGAACGAAGGCCGCGACATTGTCGTTGCCGCCCTGGCTCACATTGGCGCTGCAGCCGCGGCCCACCTGCACGCCGGCTGCGATATTGCCGTTGCCGTCCTGCGTCAGGATGGTGGTGTGGTTTGAACCGAACTGGCCGATGCCGGCCACGTTGCGGCTGCCGTTCTGATAGGTGGAGCCGTAATTGTCGTGCCCCTCCTGGCCGACAGCCGAAAGATTATGCCGGCCATACTGGTGACCGACAATCCGGTTGTAGCCGCCGTTCTGGTAGGTGCGGATCCGGTTGCCATAGCCTTCCTGTGCACCACCGGCAGAGTTGGACCAGCCATATTGTTCAATGCGCACATCATTGGCCATGGCGGGTGCCGTGGCGGCGATGCCGACGAGAGCGACGAGTGCACTTGCAATGAAAGAATTCCGGATCATGACTGTGTCTCCTCAGGCGGATAAGACCGCGGTTGAACGTCTTTGTTTTAGACGGTCCCGTCGGAACGGAAGCTGAAGGCATTATTCAGTCGGGGTTCATTGGCAGTCACCGCTCATCGCCTTCGGCATCACGGAAATCTGTCTCGCCGCTCTTCCAGTACCCTGAGACGGTGATTCGATTGCGATCGAACTGCTGATCGATCTGGAAATGGCGTCGCACCGTTCTCACGACCGTAGACTCTGCTGCGAACCAGACCTCGCTCTGTCCCCGCGGCAGACTGGCAGCCGTCATCGCTTCCTGAAGAGCCGTGCCTGTTCCGGCAGGCGATCCATTGCGGGGTAACCACGTGATATCGGCATCCGCCATCGTGACGATCGTTTGAATGTCACGCCTGTCCGGGATTTCAATAAAGGCCATCACCTTGATCCCGGCGGGCAAGTCTTCAAGGATCGCGCCGATCGCGGGCAGCGCCGTTTCGTCACCACCGATCAGAAGGTGGGTCACATCAGGGGTAAGGCTGAAGCCGCCGCGCGGCCCGGCGAGCTGGATGACATCCCCGATCCGGACCCGCTCCGCCCAGGAAGAACACGGACCATCACCATGCAGAACGAAGTCGATATCCATCTCGGCATCGCCTTTGTAATAATAGCGGATCGTATAGGCCCTACCGCTTGGCTTTTCGCTTTCAGGTGTCGGGACAAACAGTTTGACCCATTGCGCCGGCCGGCGGACCGGGAAACCTTCTAGCGCGTTTGATCCCACGGTTATCCGCTTCATATGCGGGGTAACGAGATGCACCTCGCGCACCGCCGCAACAAGCAATCTGCGTTCGGGCGGGATTGGACGTCCAAGGTTGTTATTGTCGTGTTTCATTTTCTTTTCTTTCGCGGAGTCGTTCAGGCGGCGCTGCGGCGACGAAGAGTGGACAGAGCCAGAAGGAAAGCTGCTGCGGCCATCAGCGTGGCGATCTGGAATGAGAGGCGCATGCCTGATGTGATCGCCTCCGGGCTGGCCGTGGCGGCGTCGCCAACTGCGTATGAAAAGATTGCCCCCATCAAAGAAGCGCCGGTGATGAGGCCGAGATTTCGGGCGAGCGCCAGCAGGCCGGAGACGAACCCGCGTTGCTCGGGCCGTGCATTGGCCATCACTGCCACGTTGTTTGGCGTCTGGAAGAAGGCAAGGCCAATGCTGATCATCAGGATCGCGGCGATATAGGTCGTTACGCCGCCTGTTGCAGTCACCCACGACATCACGAAGCTGCCAATGGTGAAGAGAGCAAGCCCGATCACCATCGTAATCTTCGCGCCGATCCGGTCAGCGATGAAACCTGCAGGAACGCCCATCAGAGCCGCAGCGAGCGGACCGGCGGTCATGACCAGGCCGACAGATCGAGTATTCAGCCCAAGCGCCTTCGACAGGAAAAACGGTCCCAGCACCAGCGTCGCCATCATCACCGCATAAACCAGAACACTCATGGTCATGCTGGTGGAAAGAAGAAGGTTGCGAAACATGGAGAGCCCCAAAAGCGGTGCTTTCGCCTTCACCTGAACGCCGAGGAACAACGAAAGACCAATGAGGGCGCCGAAGGCCAGCTGGATAACCAGCGTATCGCCAAATCCCCGCGTGCCGGAAAAGGTCATCGCCAGCGAATAGGCACCGAGCGTCGCCGCCAGCAGCACCGTACCCAGCCAGTCGAAGCGCGCAGCGGGAGCGGAATGTTTTGGCGTATCAACGGACGCCGGCAGGTAGCGGCTCACCAGCAGGTAGGCGAGGATGCCGAAAGGAAGGTTCAGCCAGAACATCGCCTGCCAGCCGAAGGCGGCAAGCGCCAGCGAGCCAAGCGACGGCCCCAGCGCTATACCGAAGGACACCATAGTCGAGAGCACACCCATGGCAAAGCCGGTGCGTTCCCTCGGAAAGACCTCGCCGATAAAGGCAAAGGACAGAGCCATGATGATCGCGCCGCCAAGCCCCTGCGCCACGCGCCCGGCGATCAGCAGCGGGAGTGTGGATGAGAGGGCGCAAATGATCGATGCGACCATGAAGATGGCCAATCCCCAGAGATAGAGCCGCTTTTTGCCGAGCTGATCCCCGAAGCGGCCGACGCCGACGATGAGCGCGGTGACGACAAGCAGATAGCTGACGACCACCCATTGGACCGCGCCGAAGCTTGTCGAAAAGCTCGTGACCAGTGTCGGCAAGGCGACGTTGACGATGTTGGTGCCGAGCTGTGAAAGGAGGATGGCCAATGAAAGGCCGGCAAGGACAAGGCCGGATCTGACCGGCCGGTGATGGGCCGCATGGCCTGAAGCGGTTAGGGCGATGGTGTGTGATGACATGTTCATTCCAATCGAAAAATGCTCCTTGGAGCCGTTGATTTTCGATCGTTGATAGCCTCCGACATTTGTTGCATACAGTGCAATGTAGCTAAGTTATAAGTGCATAAGGTGCACTCCATGGTGGGCTGCGGATACGGATATGAGCGAGAAGATCAGAACCCCGATCGACATGAATCTTCTGGTCACCCTCGACACGCTTCTGTCAGAGGGAAGTGTTGCGGGGGCCGCCCAGCGTCTGAACCTCTCCGCTCCGGCGATGAGCCGACAGCTGGGCCGTATCCGCCACCTGCTCGGCGATCCGGTTCTGGTGCGGGCGGGACGCGGCCTCGTGCCGACGCCAAGGGCCGAAGCCCTAAGGGAACGTCTGCGCCGGGTCGTGGTGGACGCGGAAGAGATCGTGCGCGGCGAAGGCGAGATCGATCCCGCACAGATCGACCGGACCTTCGTCATTCGCGCCAATGACGGCTTTGTCGCAACTTACGGCGCCGCAATTGCCACTGCAGTTTCTGCCGATGCGCCCAAAGCCCGGATGCGTTTTGCCCCGCAGGGCGAGGAGGATGTGGAATCCCTGCGCGAGGGTAGGGTCGATCTCGACATCGGCGTGATCGGCGCGATGGGGCCGGAGGTTCGGCTGCAGGCGCTATTTCACGATCGCTATGTTGCGGTTGTTCGAAAAGACCACCCCATCATTGCAAGCGCTGTGACGCTGGCCGGTTTTACGACCTATCCGCATATTTCCATCTCGCGACGGGGTCGCTTCGAGGGCCCGATCGACAAGGCGCTCGCCGCCCTCGGTCATGCCCGCACCGTTAGCCTGGCCGTGGCAAGCTTTGCCGATGCGTTGGAAATCGTTCGAGCGAGTGACCACATCACCACCATGCCGGATCGCCTGACAAAGGTCGCACGGCGCGATCTGGCCTCCTTTACCATGCCGGTGGAGACGGACGCGCTCGCCATCTCCCAGGCATGGCACCCGCGTTTCGATGCCGACCCCACCCACAGATGGCTTCGCTCGCTTGTTCGCGAGATTTGTACGAAATCGGCAGCACGGTCTGTTCTGCCTTTGTGAATACGGACAAAACATTCTTTCATGGGCTCTCCGGCGTAAGCAGGTCTACGCCTTGAATATCGCCATAAAATACGTTTCGACGCAGCTTGTGCGGATGTTCAGGATAATGCGCGCTCAAGTTTCCTTCTTTTGCGGCTAAATCGTCGTGGGGAATAGGCGCTGAGGTCAAGAGCCATTCTTCTGCCGCCGAAGTAGTTGGCGACTATCTTCCCGGTCATCGGACCCGATGCAAATCCGACATGTCCGTGCCCGAACGCGTAAAACACATCTGGCGAGACCGTTGAGCGGCCAATGACAGGCAGGCCGTCCGGCGTGGAGGGCCGATGTCCCATCCACCTGTCGAGGATTCTCAGTCCTGCGGTATTGAGCGCAGGATATGAAGTCCGGGCGTGCTCAACGAGAATATCGGCTCTTTCCCAGTTCGGCTCAGCGTTAATTGACGCGAGTTCCACCTGCCCGGACAGTCGAAGGCCTGCCAGGGTTGGTGTGTTGGCCATCTTGCCGTCGCTCGGCATGATCGGATGACGAGGTCCCTCAGCATCGATCTTGAGAACCGTGTGATAACCGCGCTCGCTTTCCAAAAACACATGGTCACCGGCATCAAGAGCGAGGGGCTTTGACCATGCTCCGGCCGATACGACTGCCGCGTTGCAGGCGAGGATGCCGAATTCTGTTTCGACACCCTGCAGGCAACCATCCTTCAGATGGAAGCCGGTCGCTTTCGTATGAATTATTTGGCCACCCCGCTCCCGGACCTTGTCAACGATCTTTGCCACATAGGCGCCGGGATCTACGCAGTGTGCGCCGCGCTCAGCCAGAATGCCGAAGCCATATCGGTTATCAAGGCCGGGCTCGCGTGCTTTTAATGCCGGCTTATCGAGTTCCTGCCAGCGAAGCCCGGTCAACTTGCGCAGCCGCCACGAGATTTTTTCCTCTTCGAAAGCCTGCCGGTCTGGATAGACGTAAAGCAGGCCCTCCTTGCGGATGAGGGCAGGTGACCCGACCTCGAGAGCAAGCGCCTCGTGGCGTTCCGGGCTGTCATGAAGAAGTTTATCAAGTGCAAGAGCCGTCGCCTCGACACGCCTTAACGATGACCCCGCAACGAGAAACCGCAGGAGCCATGGCAGAAGTTGGATGAGGTTACGCCAGCGGATAACGAGAGGACCGCGGCGATCCAGCAGGAATCCGGGTATCTTCTTCCAGAGCCCGGGCGTGGACATGGGGACGACGGAGGCAGGGCTTATCCAGCAACCATGGCCGTAGCTTGCCGCCTGCCTCCCGCCTGCCTCACCAATGTCGAGCAAAGTGACCTGATGGCCGTCGCGAACCAGCTCCAGAGCGCTGCAGGCGCCAACAATTCCGCTTCCGATGACGACAATATTTTTCTTTGCCGCTTCCGTCATTTCTGTTTCCTCGGACAGATTTTTCCCTCTCCGGCCACGCGGTGCCGAAGTCGAAGAAGGTCTTGTGGTCTGGCGTATGATCAGGCTTCGGCGAGTACGCGGGCGTTGCTCCGCAGCGAATGCTCCGAAACCGTTATTCCCAATCCCGGTCCGTCAGGGACGATAACGTGCCCGTCACTGTTTGCGATTTTTTCTTCCAGTACATCCTCGGTAAGAACGTGGTGCGGCATGTAGAATTCGCAACCCAGTGAAATTCCCGGCATCGCCGCAATGAACTGCGTTCCGGCCGCAAGGGCGACGCCTCCTTCCCACAAGGTGCCTCCATAGCCGGGCATGTGGATGAGATCGGCTATACCCATCAGCGTTTGCGCCTCGAATATGCCGCCGGCCTTCATCAGCTTTACGGAAATGGCATCCGCGGCCTTCAAGGGAATGATCTGCATCAGGTCCTGGGCATTGAAGCAGCTTTCGTCGGCAAGGATCGGCGTATCCAGACCGGCGGTAAACGAGGCCATTGCTGCAAGGCATTCCCGAGGGACTGGCTGCTCTATGAAGGTCGGGCTGAAACCTTCGACATCACGCAGCACGCTGATCGCTCCAAAGGGTTCGAGCGCCTGGTTGTAGTCGAGGCGGAGATCGATCGTGTCCCCGAAGGCGTTCCGCATCGCCTCGAGGTGTGCGAGGTCTTCGCGATGGGATTTCACGCCGGTCTTGACCTTGAAGATGCAGTTTCCCTGGGGAACCATCTGTTGCATCCGCTCCATGTCGGCAGCGAAATCGGGATCGGCGATTGAGAAGGAAAGGGGTATCCTGTCGCGAAACCGTCCTCCGATGAGGTCGGCCATGGACAGCCCCGCGGATTTACCGAGGATATCGAACATCGCCGTTTCGATGGCAAGCTTCGCTTCGCCGTGTCCGACCAGAGCCTTTTTCATCCTGAGAGACAGGGACCTAATCCGGTTAACCGGCGCACCTGTCACGAGCGGACGGAGATAGACGTCGATCGCGGCAAAAGCCGCTTCGGCGGTGCCGGTGAAGACTTCCCAGGGGGCTGCCTCACCCCATCCGACGATGCCGGATGACGAGGTCAATTCGACCAGCACGCGCTTCACCGTTCCCTTGACGTTTCCTACACCCTGCAGCCGGGTCATCTTGATCGGGCTTTCGATAAGAAAGACGCGAAGATTGCTGATAGTTTCCATCATATGTGTCCTGCTTTAGAGACTGGAACGCGGGGCCATGCCCTTGTGGAAATGGCTCAGGAATGTTTTGGTCGCTTCCATCGTCGGCGCTTCGATGACCTGTTGCGCCGGTCCTTCTTCGACCACGTAGCCATCCCGCATGAAGACCACCCGCCCGGCGACGTCGCGTGCGAAGGCGATTTCGTGTGTCACGATCACCATCGTCATTCCGTCCGATGCAAGTTTCCGGATTGTTTGTAGCACTTCGCCCACCAGTTCGGGGTCGAGAGCCGACGTCGCCTCGTCAAAGAGCATCACCTCTGGTTCCATTGCGAGCGCACGGGCGATGGCGACACGCTGCTTCTGGCCGCCCGAAAGCGTCTGCGGCATCTGGTTTGCCCGGTCCGCCAATCCCACCTTCTCAAGCTGGAACATGGCAAGATCGGTCGCGGCCCTGCGCTCGAGACGCCGGACATGGATCGGTGCCTCGATAACATTCTCAAGAACGGTCATATGCGGAAAGAGATTGAAATTCTGGAATACCATGCCGGTTCGGGCGCGAAATGACGCCAGCGATCTGACGCTCGGACGCGGCGCCGACATGCCGAACTGGAAGCTCGTTTCCCCGACACGAATGCTCCCGGCATCCGGGACGACGAGGAGGTTCATACAGCGCAGCAGTGTCGATTTGCCGGAACCGGACGGGCCGAGAAGGGCAACGACACCTCCTTGTTCGACATGGATATTGATGTCCTTGAGGACTTCAAGCGGTCCGAAGCTTTTGCGAAGTCGAGCAATATCGATCATGGGGTTTGATGTCGTCATCGCCCTTCTCCAAGCTTGCGTTCACGGCTGCGCACGAAAAGCGTCAGCGGGAAGAGGATGATGAAATAGGCAACGGCAACCGCAGTGTATGTCTCCAGCGGTCGGAAGCTGTCATGTGCAGCCATCTGTCCTTGGTAAACCAGATCCGGAACGGCCAGAACGGATACAAGGGATGTGTTCTTGAACTGGAGAATGGACTGGTTCATCAGGGCCGGGACCATCCGGCGCAGTGCTTGCGGCAGGATGATCCTGCGCATGGAAAGTGCGGGTGTCATGCCAAGCGCCGCCGCCGCTTCCGATTGTCCGGGATCGATCGACACGATACCGCCGCGGATGATTTCGGCGTAAAATGAACCGCCATAACACGAGAGCGCGAGCAGCGACGCCGCAATCGGCGTCATCTCCACGCCGGCGATCATGGGCAGCGCGTAATAACACCAGATCAACTGCACGAGCACTGGCGTACACCGAAAGATTTCAATGAAGCCGAGCGATAATCCACGCAGAACCGCAAATCTCGAAAGCAGGCAGATGGCGCCGGCAAGGCCTGCCGTCAGTCCGCCGATGACGGTTGCAATCGTGAAGCTGATCGTAACTCCAAGCCCCTGTAGAAGGAGCCAGCGATAGCCCCACAGGATGGAGAAATCCCATTCATACATATAATCGATGTCCGATAATCCGAGTTGAAGGATGCGGGGCCTGAAGCCCCGCCGCTAATCAATCAGATTTCAAATCCACTTGGGAAGTCGCTTTCCTTGACGCCCACCAGAGCCATGTTGCTAATGATCGCGTCCCTGATGAAGTTGTTTTCCCGATGGGAGGTGATCCAGCTATTGGCATAGTCGCGCCAGGAATGATCCTCCTCCCGCCTGAAACCGGCATTGGACGTCGTGAAGTCCGCGGGTGAGGGCATCACGATATCGCCGATCGAGGCGTTCTTCGCACGCAGCGAAAGGGCGAGAACCATGACAAGGCACTGGGCGTCGGCGCGCTTTGCCTGCAGGGCGGCGGTCGCATCACTTGCCGTCTTCAGGCGCGATATCGTCGCCTGCGGCGTATGTCGGGAGACCGCCGCATCGTGTGACGAGCCGGCATCGACGGCGATGCGAATATCGGGCTTGTTGAAATCCTCCCAGTTTTTCCCTCCCAGGCCCTTGCGCGTTACAAGGGTGAAAGCGTTCTTGAACACCGGGCCGGAGAAGTCGATGACTTTCTGGCGCTCCGGTGTTGGGTTCAGACCGAAAAACACGTCGATCTTGTCTGCCTGCAAATCCAGAACCGAGTTACCCCAGGTCGTTTCGAGGATCGAAAGTTTGACGCCCAGATCTTCGGCCAGTTTCTGACAGATATCGATATAGAATCCGCGCCATGTTCCGTCGGTCAGGCTTTTTTGATAATAGGGCGCACCGTCGGCGACGCCGCCGATACGAAGAACACCGGACGATTTGATACGCTCCAGGCTGCCGGCGGCGAATGCCATCTTCCCGGAAATGAGGGATGTGCCCCCTGCGGCGGCTGCCAACCCCAGCAGTCTGTTGAAATCACGTCTTTTCATGAAGTTCCCCTTTATTATGAAGCGATCTGTCTTCGCCAGATCGCGAGGTTTTATCCGCGCATTCCAGGTTTTCCGATGGCTTGCCCCACCGGCATTCTCCGGCTTCATGAGGTCGGCTTTTGGCGTTTGCCGGATCGCCAATTGTTTAACGACAGCGCACCAAAACAAAAACGTTGAAATCTTCCTCTTTCATGACTTTTATTCATGATGAACAAGGGGACGATATGAGACGTTATTTGCCATCGCTGTCTGCGCTTCACGCCTTCGAAGCCGCTGCGCGTTATATGAATTTCACCCGCGCGGCGGAAGATCTGGGCCTTACTCAAAGCGGCATCAGCCGGCAGATACGGAACCTGGAAGAGTTTCTCGGCGTATCGCTGTTTCACCGCTCCGGGCCACGTCTGGTGCTGACTGAAATCGGCGCGAACTATTACCGCGAACTCGCGCTCACGCTCGACAAGCTCCAGGAGATTTCAATCGACGCGGTCAGGGGGCGGACGATCGACAGTTCGTTAATGATCGGCACGCATCCGGCCATGGGTACGCGATGGCTGCCGCCGCGTCTCGACCGATTTATTCGCGCCAATCCGGAAGCGCCGGTTGAGGTGATGCTCGCGACCCCGGATGTCGACTTCGAAACCACACGGCTTGATGTTGCGATTCTGCGCGGCGTTGGAACATGGCAACATGCCAGATCGGTGGAGTTGATTGCGGAAGAGATCGCAGTGATTGCGTCTCCGCGGCTGATACAGGCCGGGGCGCAATTGCGCCCCACGGATTTCGCCCTTTTTCCCATGTTGCAGAATGCCAGCCGTCCCAGCATGTGGCTGAACTGGCTCAGGCTTTCGGGCCTCGACTACAGGGGACGAATTTCCGGGACCCGATTTGCTCATAACGACATGATCATCAATGCGGCCCTGCATGGAGCCGGCATTGCTGTTGTACCGATCTGTTATGTGGAAGGCGAACTCGAGCGCGGCGAATTGCACTTGCCGTTCGGGCAGCCGATCCTTTCGGGGGACTCTTATTACGCTGTCTATCCGGAGAGAAAAGCCCATCACCCAAGCGTGGTTGCGTTTCGTGATTGGATAATACGCGAAACAAAAAATTACCGGAAAGCGAAAGCCGCATAGCGCCACCTTCTCTTCCAATGTTGATAAGAAAACAGACGTAAGCATCTGATAATAATTGATTTACCAGCTGATTCGTTCCAGGAAGCTCCTGATGAGCGGAACAGCGTCGTCGAGGTTCGTTTCTAACAGCCAGTGTCCTGCGTCCAGCAGATGAACCTCGGCATCCGGCAGATCGCGGAGATAGGCGCGGGCGGAGCGCTCGGGCATGTAATGATCCTGCGGTCCCCAGATGATGATAGTCGGCGGCCGATAGGTTTGCAGGTAGCGGCGGTGGATCGGAAACCAGTCGCGATTTGCCTTCAGGTCGGAAAGCAGTTCCGCCGCAATATCCTTTCTCCTTTCGGTCACAAGACTCCAATGCAATTGCCAGAGGTCAGGAGAAATGAGTGTGGCAAGCTCAGGACGGACGTCATTCAGAAACTCGTCGCGGAAATTCTCTTGGGTGACGGCATCGCGAAATGCGGCGCGCATCCGGTCTGCGGGCAGCGACCAGAACTTCTCGATGTCGGCATATTTCGGCCCCAGCGCGTCTTCATAGGGAATGTCGCCATTCTGGATGATCTGACCCACGATCCGATCCGGATTCATGATTGCAAGCCGTGCTCCGATCGGAGAGCCGAAGTCGTGCAGGTAAAGAACAAAACGATCGAGACCAAGCGTCTCAACAAAAGCATTGAGCCAAGCGGCATAACCGTCAAAGGTACAGGAAAAGGTTTCGGGATTGCCGCTGTAGCCGAAGCCTGGAAAATCCGGTGCGACCAGCCGCCACCTGTCGGCCAATCTGGGCATGAGGTTCCGGAACTCGAAGGATGAACAGGGGTAGCCGTGCGGCAGCAGAATGACCGGCGCATCCCGCAGGCCAGCCTCCCTGTAGAAAGTCTCCACCCCGGCAATAGAGGTTCTGCGATGTGTGACGCGCGTGTCCATTAAACTGCTCCCTCAGGGATAAGAGCGCAGAACGGGACAAATGGTTCCGATATCGGGCATGGGCCACACCGTCATAGATCCCGGCATCAGCAAAATGCGACTGTTGTTCGCTACACGGCTCGGCTAAAACCGTTCACAAAAACGGACGTGCACCGGGCTGGAGAGAAGACATGACGTTGCAGCACTCGAAACCACTGAAGGCCGCAGTCGTGGCGTGGATCGCCTTCGCATCGATTGCTCATGCGCATGAACCGGTGAGTGGATTGATATGGACCGGGGATCCCGCCAGCCATTGCGAATTTGTGTCACCCGTGTCGCTCACCGTGGGTCCGACATACTGGACCGGCGCGTGTCCCGGGAACAAGGCGTCCGGCCTCGGCATGCTTCGCCGTCGAGACGGTGACCGGGCCGGTCCTGCTTTTTATGGGCGAATGCAGGCAGGTGTGCCGGTAATTGGCGTTATCGATGATGAAGGTTATCGCGTCGGCGCGTTCAGCAATGGCGATATCGGCGGTGATACGCAGCAGGAACCACAGGTCGGGCTGGACGCCTTCCGGCTGGCGGCCGAAGCTGCGCGGGAAGTGGCCGGGCGTTATGCCCGGGATGGCAATGCCGCCTCGGCGCGGCACTACGAAGCCGTTGCGAAGCGACTGGAGGATCAAGTCGAATGATGATGGGGTGTCATCGGGGGAAACGTGCCGGCGTCGCATTGGCGCTGATAGGTTTGGCAGCGCCGTCATTTGCTCAGCAACCCTCACTTCCTGATGATGTCAGCGCTTTCGTCATCCGCCGCGATGGCTGTGATCATTTCCGTGGTGAGGAAGCCACTGACAGTGATCGCCGTGCCCAGATAGAAGAAGCACTGAACCGGCTGTGCCGCGGAAGCGACGCCGGGTTGGCACGCCTCAAGCGGCAGTATAGTGGGAACAAGGCTGTCATGACGGTTCTCGAGCGCTATGATCCCGATATTGAAGCCGACGGTCCTGCCGAGTGAAGCGAAAATATTCGCTTCAAAGTCAAAGGCGTGAATCAACTCGGCCTGAGTGTGCTACATGAACTGCAGATACAGCCATTTTGGAGACGACTGCCATGTCGAATTCTTCGCGGGACCTGATTATCGCCGCCACACTCATCATCGGCGGCCTGGCGGCTTTTTTCCTCTTTCTCTATCTGACCGGGCACGATCCCGATGAAAGCCCACTAGGCCTGATGGAATGGATCATTGCCGGCGCTCTGCTCGGACCGGGATTTGGATATCTGCTGAAGTGGAGAAAAACCAGAGGTCGCTAGCACGGCCGCCTTGGGCCAAAGGCAAATCATTCAGGATCGGCAACCTTTCAAACCGCCATCCGTTTAAGCGTCCATGACCGATGCTGAACCAAAACCACAACCAGTCGATGGCACCGGCCAGAATGGTGCAGAAAATATCCATGCTAACAATACCCCGGATGATCCCCTCCCGCCGGAGGAAATGGAACCTGCTTCGGGTCTGACACCAGAGGAGGCCGAAGAGGCCCGCAAGAAATATCTTCTGAAACGTTTCTGGATCAGCGCGCGGGGTTTCTGGAGCCGTCGTGGCGATGCATTGGCATGGCCTTTCTCCATCGGGCTCCTGGCGATGATCGGCATAAATGTCGGTTTCCAATATGGCATCAACGTCTGGAATCGCGGGATTTTCGACGCGATTGAAAAGCGGGATGCATCCACGGTTTATTTTCTCGCTTCCATTTTCCCACCGCTGGTTCTCGGAAGCGTTATGATCGTGACCTCACAGGTCTACGTCAGAATGCGCATCCAGCGGCGCTGGCGCTCCTGGCTGACCAAGGTGCTGGTCTCCCGATGGATTGGCCATGGTCGCTATTACCAGCTCAACCTGATCGATGGTGACCATCAAAATCCGGAGGCGAGGCTGTCGGAGGATATGCGGATCGCCACCGAAGCACCCGTGGATTTCGTGGCGGGCGTCATTGCCGCCTTCGTGTCGGCTTCCACCTTTATCGTTGTCCTGTGGACGATCGGCGGTGCCCTGACGCTGCCGATCGGCGGGGCATGGATCACGATACCCGGCTTTCTCGTGATTGCGGCGGTGATCTATGCGCTCATCACATCGAGTTCCATCGCGTTGATCGGCCGGAACTTCGTCAGGGTTTCCGAGGTCAAGAACCAGCTGGAGGCGGAATTCCGCTACACGCTGACCCGCGTCCGAGAAAACGGGGAAAGTATCGCCCTGCTCGGCGGCGAAGAGGAGGAGCGAAGCGACCTCGACAGGAGGTTCCGCAATGTCCGGCAGCAGTGGAAGCAGATGGCGCAGCAATATATGCGCACCACTGTCGTGTCGCATGGATCGATGTTGATTGCGCCCGTTGTTCCGCTTCTTCTCTGCGCGCCCAAATTTCTCGACGGCAGCATGTCACTCGGTCAAGTTATGCAGGCGGCATCCGCTTTCACCATCGTTCAATCCGCCTTCGGCTGGCTGGTCGACAACTATCCCCGGCTGGCGGACTGGAATGCCTGCGCACGCCGCGTCGCCTCCCTGATGATGTCGCTTGACGGGCTCGAGCGGGCCGAACAGAGCGAAAAGCTTGGCCGGATCGTCCGTGGTGAAACGGAAGGCGAAACGATGCTGAGCCTCAAGGATGTTTCGGTTTCGCTCGGCGACGGTACGGCTGTCGTCAAAGAGACCGATGTCGAAATCGGGCGGGGAGAAAGAGTGCTCGTCGCAGGCGAATCCGGATCCGGCAAAAGCACGCTTGTGCGGGCAATCGCGGGGCTGTGGCCATGGGGCGGGGGCAGCGTCAGTTTTCGCGCCGACAGCCGGCTTTTCATGTTACCGCAGCGGCCATATATCCCCTCTGGCACCCTTCGCCGGGCGGTCTGCTACCCGCAGGCGGCCGAGAGCTGGACTTTCGAAGAGATAGGGGAGGCTCTCGACAAGGTCGGTCTTGGCCATCTCAAGGACAAAGTGGAAGAGGAAGCGCCCTGGGACCAGACGCTGTCAGGCGGTGAAAAACAGCGGCTGACCTTTGCCCGCCTGTTGCTGAATAATCCTGACATCATCGTCATGGACGAGGCGACAGCAGCTCTCGACGAAAAAAGCCAGGACAGGATGATGCAGACGGTGATCGATGAATTGCCAGACGCCACGATCATCAGCGTGGCGCATCGTGCCGAGCTCGAGGCCTTCCATAGCCGAAAGATAACGCTGGAACGTCGGGAAGGCGGCGCAAAGCTGGTCAGCGACGTCCACCTCATCCCCCGCAAGGCGCGATCCGGCTCGCTGCTGCGGCGTATGGTCAAGCGCAGGTAAGAGGTCGTCAGTGCCCGAAATTCTAACGCGAATGAATATCGCCCTTTCCGGTGCTCCCGCCTTGTCCGGAGTCACCCGTAAGAACGATAGACGACCATGCGGTGACGTCATAGAATGGCTTGCAGAGGAGGCAACGAAATACTCTTGGGAGGAACCAATGCCTATCTTCATGGACCGGCACGAGCTCGCTGGCGTTTCCGCCGCGGATATTGCCGCGGCACACCTTAAAGATCTCAATATCCAGGATCAGTATGGAGTCAGGTTCTTGACCTACTGGTTTGATGAAAGACGTGGCACGGCCTTTTGCCTTATGGATGCCCCGGACGCCGCAACCGCGCAGTGCGTGCATCGCGAAGCGCACGGGTTTGTCGCCAGTGAAGTGGTGGAAGTGGCGCTGTCGGCGGTGGAAGCATTTCTCGGGCGAATACAGGATCCGGTGGCGGTTGGGGCTGTCTCGAAAGATATGGATGCCGGCCACCGTGCGATCCTGTTCACTGACATTGTCGGTTCAACCGAGATGACGGCCCGCCTCGGTGATCGTATGGCGGCGGAACTCGTCCGGGCGCACGATGCTCTCGTACGTGGTTGTCTGGGGCGACGATCGGGACGGGAGGTCAAACATACCGGTGATGGCATAATGGCGGTGTTCTCCTCCGCGCCGTTTGCCGTGGACTGCGCCATTGATATCCAGCGCGAGTTCCATCGTTACAACAGTGACAAAGGGGAGCCCATCCACATCCGCATTGGACTGGATTGTGGTGAGCCAATCGAAGACAGCAATGACTTCTTCGGCACGACCGTGCAATTGGCTGCAAGGCTTTGCGCGGCCGCTGGGAGCGATCAGATCCTGATATCGGACAAGACCTTCCAGGAATATGGCGACGCTGATGTCCTCGTGCATGGCGATCGTTACAGGCTGAAGGGCTTTGCCGAGCCCGTCCTCGCTTATAGTTGCGAGTGGCTGCATTAGCTACGGCACGCCGCCCTTGGGTAAAATCTTGGGCTGAAAGCCCATGCCTGCCGGGTATAAGGGTAGATCGGCGGGCTGGCCCTCAGCGCCATATTTCCATCAGGCCGCCTGAGGCGCCATGCACTGGGTCTGTCTCAGGTTTTGGTAGGGATTTTATCCGCTCAAGCATTTCCGCGCTTGGTGCAGATGTCTGAATATCGGCTTTTTGACCGGGCGGATAAGCACCGACCACTTGAAAATCCGCAGAGGACGTCAGCTTCATATGGCCGGTTCCGGCGGGCAGTATCAGGCAGTCACCCTTCGTGACATCAAGGACTTGCCCCTCCGGCCCGCCGATCTGCAATGTCGCCTCACCACGCCCCACGCCCAGAACCTCGTGTGCGCCGCTGTGGTAGTGGTGGTAGTCGAACACGCCATTGCGCCAGATGCCGCTCCATCCGTTGCGGGAAAATATCGCTTCGAAATCCGCGGAATGAAAGTCTGTGCCGACATTTCGATAAATGACGACGGCAAAGGTCTGATTGTTGGGAACCTGCTCGCCGGGGCCGAAAGTGAGTTGCTCGGTTTTCATGTTGATGCTCCTCATGGCCTTGGTCGCGGGAGGGCGGGCTTCTCAGAGGTTCAGGTCATAATCTCATGAGAATATCAGTTCCGGCGGTCTCAAACTCGGAAAACCAAGCTTGAGACTGCCGGAGGAGTGGCCGGTTTATTCGGCCGTCGCCTGAATGTCGACCTTGTCGAGGAGACCCATCGGATTGTCGGAGGCGGCAACCAGGTCAAAAATACCGAGGCCATTTGCGCCCGTAGATTTGACCGTTACCGTCAGGGTCCCGGGTTTGCTGATGAACTGGACGAGCGCTTCCACCGCGTTTTGCAGCTTGGGCTGTTCAACTGCCACCTGCGGCAGCATCATGCTCGCCACCAGTGTCAAAGTGGCGCGCACCTGATCTTCCGTCATATCGTTCTGCAGGGCATAAAGCTTGATCGCCTTGGCCATCAAACCTTCGTCCTTGATCGTGAGCTTCACCTCGCGGCCGGCGAGGCCGAAGAGCGCGGCCTGCGCGCGATTGACGTCAAAAGAGAAGAACTCTTCGGTAAAGCCGCTTACCAGACCGGCAAAATTGACGCTGCCGAAATCCTTGCTGCTGAGCGAGATGTCACGGATCACCAGGTTGCTGTTCGGTTCGTCCCAGCCGGCCGCAAGGCCATAAGAGAAGGCGAGCGTTTCAAGACCCAGTTTGCGGGCTTCGACGAAAACCTCCTCTTCCGAGTCGGCGGGGATCGGAAGCGTGAGCTCGTCCTGCCTGATCTCGATATCGGTGGGGATGCCGTTGAAGGGCTTGGTCAGCCCCATCTCGAAATTCTTGAGTGAGAACTTGATACGCTCAGGCGTTCCCGTCGTTTCTTCCTCCGGCTTTTCCGGCGCGGCCATATCGACGTTGATGCCGCCGACGCGCACCCGGCCAAGTTCCGGTATCAGGCGGTTAAACTGGAAGGTCTCGATCTGCGTCTCGTCGAGCGCGATGATCTCGGAAATTCCCTTGATCGTCGAACTCCAGTCAAAGCCCTTGAGGCTTGCTTCCGCGACTTCGATCTTGCCGTCGCCGTCTCCGATCGACATGCCATTCAAGCCGAAGTCGAGCTTGCGGCTGTCCATCTGCATGTCGATGCGGTCGATGGTGGCCTTGACCCTTTTGCCAGCCGCCCCTTCCTTTTCATCCGGCGCGTCGACCTTGAAGCCGATGAGCTGCATGTTGCTTTTGCCGATCATGTCGAGAATGGACACGACCTTTGCGAAAAGCGCCTGGCGCGCTTCCGGTGAAAGCTCGTCAGGATTTTGCGTGGTCGTCAGCGCTTTCAGGGTCTCCAGCAGCGGTTCAGACGGCATGCGGGCGGTAAAGCCGTCGCTGCGGATTTCATCATAGCTGAAATGACCGTCTCCGTCAGAAAAGGAGACAGCCTTGACGGAGAGCGGCCCGTAAAGCGGTTTTTCTTCTTTGTCTTCAGGACCGGCCTTTTCCGTATACAGCCGGGCGAGATAAGCGACATCGATGTTCTCGCCGGCGATAACGCCGGTCGAGACGACCATATGTTTGTCCTTCATCGCCCCGTCGCTGTCGGGAAGCTGCATCTTGATATCGTAGCCGCCATTGTCGATCGAATAGCGGGCAATGCGACCGCCGGCGATGTCGGAGAGAGCGACGTTCTTGTAAACTGTCTTCTGCTCGGTGGTCGCGACGGACTGGGTAAACGTCACCTCCGGCGTGGAAATACGCGCCGCTGCGAAGCGCTCGATGCGCCGGGGCAGGGAGTTGCCGTTTTCTTTCGACTGTCCCGGCTCCTCGAAAGCGGCATTCTCGACGCGGGCCTGCGCCATCGAAATCTTTCCGGTGGGCACATCGATATCGATGGTCGTCATATCAAGTGCGCCGTCCAGAAACGGAAGTTTCGGACGTCCGTCGATAGCCGCGATCTTGAAATGCTTGTCGTCTTCAAGCGGCAGCGTCAGATCGCGAACATGAATTTTCCCGAGAAAATCGACCTCGATGGAAGTGGCGGTCGCGCCGCTGCGGGCAACGAGTTCCTTGACCTTTGCTTCGTAGAAGGTCTTGCCGCCGATGACGCCTGCGGCAGCAACGGCAATAATTGCCACCGCCGCCCAAAGCGCCCGGCGCCGACCCTTGCCGGTCTGGATGTTTTCCTGTTCCACGAAGTTGGTCCTCTCTAACGAACTGATATTAGCCGCCTTTTAAGCACGCAAAAGTTGCTTAGCAAGTGGTCATTGCTGTCTGAATCCCGGCGTGAAAAGTCTCGACGTGGATGAGGTATTTCCGCACCCGTTTCCCATCGGGTTGAACTTATCTCCAGAACATGAGCGCCATACCGGTCACGACAAGTGCGGCGCCGGCCCATGCGCCGGGCGCCGGCACTTCCCGCGTTCTCAGCCACAGCAGCGGCAGGATAATCACCGGCGTGGTTGCCGACAGTGTCGAGACAATGCCGACCTTGCCGCCGGAAAGGGCAAAAAGAAGCAGCGTCATGCCGAAAGCCAGGGCGATGATGCCCGTGAACGCCGTCTGGAGGAACAGGCTTCGGGTCATCGGGCGCTTGGGCCGAACCGCGTCGATAGGCAGCATGGTAAGCGCAGTCAGGCAAAGGGCGGCCACCCCGACACGCAGCATCGAAGCGGCAAGAGGATCGATCCCGGTCGCCATCACGGGCCGTGCGATGAGCGAGCCGACCGCCTGGCTGAGCGCTGCCAGAAGCCCGAAGAGCACGCCGAGCCAGAGAGGCCCCTTCACGCTCTCCCACTCATGCAACTGCGCCTTGCGCTTGCCAAAGAGGATTGCCAGCAGTACGCCGCTGAGTGTCAGGCCTATGCCGGCAATGGCGCTTGCGGTAAGCTGCTCGCCAAGCACCGCCCATGCCAGCAGTGCGGCGATCGGGGCATTCAGCGCAAACAGGATTCCCGAACGGCGCGGCCCCAGCCGGTTGAGGCAGGTAAAGAGAAGTGTGTCGCCAACAAAAATGCCGATGAAGCCGGAAAGGAGAAGCGACGACAATGCCTCGGGCTGAAGCTCCCGCCAGGAGCCTGACGCGAGCACATAGACCCCCAGCAAAGCGGCGACAAAAAGCTGCCGCGTCCTGTTGAAGGCCAGCGCTCCAAGCCGCCCCGCCGGGCCTGCGGCAAGAAGCCCGGTTATCGCCCAGCACGTCGCGGCGCCCACGGCAGCCAGTTCATAGATCGGCATGTTTTCCCCGTCGATTCACAGCCTGCACCGGCCGCGGATACTATCCCTGCCTGCACCCATCGCAGATTCCGGGGTCGCCCGCCATGCCATAAGCACCGCCATCAACGGCATGAGCCCGCATATGTCCGCCGCCCCTGCCGGGCCAGCCGGCGCGGTCGTTCCGCCACAGATGCGCCGCACCCGCTCTGCCGCTCCCTTTTTCGATGTCAGCTTGCGCCGGCGTCGAGACTGCGAAGGGGCAGTTTATTCACCGTGCGTCACGCGCCATTGATGATATTGCAGATGCCCCCGCGGATGACGTTCTTGTCCGCGATCTGTCCTGCCTGAATGTTGAAGACAGCATCAATTCGCACCGCGGCGCCTTTCTGCCGGGCCACGACCCGCAGCGTCTGAATTCTGCCGCTGCCGCTGGTCTCCTGGTGCGCGTCGATGGAAGACAGCGCCTTGTTGATCTGGATGCCGGAGAAACCTTCCGCCGCCACGGCCTGAGCGAGCTTTTGAAGCACAGCGGGCGCTTTCGCCTTGGGCAGTTCCTGCCAGGACTTGTAGGAGACAGCCGTCACCATCGGTACGCCTGAGACGGTGAAGTTCTTTTCGCAGGATGCCGCGAGGGCGGGGCTTGAGAAGGCGATCAGGCCAAGAGCTGCTATGACATATTTCATTTCAAATAATCCAATCGTTGGTAAAGGCTGAAAGCTGCCGGCCGCGTCAGAATGTCGACCGTTTTCCTCTGTAGGTGGACGGAGGCGGAAGAGCCTCATGGGCTTGCGCCAGCGTTTCCAGCCATGTCGCCAGGCCAGCGGGAACCTCCTCGTTGCCCGCTTCCAGCGCCTCGATCCATGAAAGTTCGCATTGCAGCGCGGACGCAATATTGATCGGCGTCCAGCGGATCACCCGCAGGCATTGATTAAAGCGTTCTGGTGACATGATGATTTGATTTTTTCCCCGTCTTTTCCCGGCGAAGCTCACTCAGGCGGCAGCGAGAGTCAATCTTTTTCTGCAACTTTTGATGGCCCGTTTCCGGCCCGGCAATTGCATCCGCCGCCCGTTGCCGAACGCCAGGCGTATGAAGGGGAAGGGTTCCGTCACCCAAACGAAACGGTCGGGCGACGCATTGGCAATTCATCCCCAAGGCCATTCCTCATAAAACTTAGTTAATCTGCTAAGTTTTCCTTGCTCGGTCATGGTGAAACATGATAGTTAGCAACATGACTAAGCATCATCAGGAACTTTCACTGATCTTCCAGGCTCTGGCCGATCCGACGCGACGGGCGATTCTGGCGCGCCTTGGCGGCGGGCCCGCGCCGGTCATGGAGTTGTCCGCTCCCACGGGGCTGCGTCTGCCCACGGTGATGCGGCATCTTTCCGTGCTGGAGGAGGCTGGGCTGATCATCACCGCCAAGGATGGGCGGGTGCGCACCTGCGCCATCGTGCCCGAAGCGCTGGAGCCGGTCAGCACGTGGCTCGATGAGCAACGGGCCGTGTGGGAGAGCCGGCTTGACCGGCTGGAGGCATTTGCAATGCAGGCCATGAAGGAGGATTCAGAATGACAACGAAACCCGGCCAAAAAAGCGCACACGCTGAACCGCATCAGCCGCAAGAGCGTTTTGCAACGCTCAGCTTCGAACGGGAGATTGCCGTTCCGCTATCGGCTCTCTGGCAGGTCTGGCTCTCACCCGCCGCCCGGGCGGTGTGGGCCTCTCCCTCGCCCTCGGTGACAGTGGAGTTCCTGGAGGCGGACAGCAGGCTGGGCGGTCGCGAAGTTTCGCTCTGCAAGGTCGCCGGCCAACCGGATATTCGCTGTGAATGCGGATGGCTGGAGCTGCAGCCACCCCGCCGCAGCGTGAATTACGAGGTGGTCTCATCCAACGGCGTAACGCGGTCGGCAGCGCTGGTAACTGCCGATTTTCAGGCCACGGAAGAGCGTAGCCGCTTGACTGTAACGGTGCAGCTTTCCTCCCTGGCCGAGGATATGCGCGATGGCTATCAACAAGGTTTCAGCGCCGGTCTCAACAATCTGGCCAACGTGGCCAGGCGGAGCATGGTGCTGGAGCGAACGATAAAGGTACCGCGAACCATTGTCTGGAAAGCCTGGATGAACGAAAAGACGCTGCCGCAATGGTGGGGACCTGAAGGGTTTTCTTGCCGCACGAAGAGGATTGATCTGCGAACCGGCGGGGAATGGGTTTTTGACATGATCGGTCCTGACGGCACAGTCTTCCCGAACCATCATCGTTATGTCGAGGTCCGGCCCGAAGAGAGGATCGGCTATACGCTGCTATGGGGCGAGAACGGGTCGAAACATGCCGACGCCTGGGCCTCCTTCGAAGATCAGGACGGCGCGACGAAAGTCGTGCTGGGCATGGTGTTCAGCACGGAGGCCGAGTTCCAGCAAGCAAAGGGCTTCGGTGCCGTGGAGCTGGGTCAGCAAACGCTGGGCAAACTGGAACGCTTCGCCAAGGCGCCATAGATGCGCCGTGCCGTCAGCTCCCTGTGCGGAGGTCTCGATACTGGCTCCTGTCCAGACCGGCATTGTTCTTCAAAGCCGCTCTGCGTGCGCGAGATCGTCTTGCAGGTTCCACCAAGGCAGGGCAGCAACGGCAAATCCGGTTCCTGTGATGACCTTCAAATTCTTGATCCTCATTCGTGTTTTCCCGTCTGAATGGAAATATTTCATCCCGCCGACAAAGTGAACAATAGTCCGATTCGACGTCGTACGACCCTGACCATATCGACAGAGCGGCCATAGCGTCCTGATGGTGCGCGAGCTTGGCTGTTTTCCGTTGCGGAAGGCATCGAGAAGGAAGAGCAGGCTGTCTGTCTGCGGGAACATGGTATCGACTTCGGTCAGGGCTGGCTCTTTTCCAGACCGCTTCCCGCCGAAGAATTCATCGTCTTTCACCGGCAGAACAAGTCGAGATACGGGTCGGCTCCCGAGGTCATTCAGGTCGCGTCTGTTGAGGTCAAAGCGAAAACGTTGCGATTCCCCCCGTATTGGTCGTTATCCAACCAGTTCGTCTGTGATCACCTCGAACCGCTTAAGTATGGCCGGTCCAAATGCGGTGGACAGCGCGACGTCTGTGGCATCACGTCCTGTCGCCATCAATATGCGTCCGATGCGGGGCGTGTTGTGACGGGCGTCGACCGTATACCAGCGGCCGCTGAGATAGACTTCGCACCAGGCGCTGAAATCCATCGGGTTGGGGTCTTTGGGCACGCCGATATCACCAAGATAACCGGTGCAATAGCGGGCCGGAATATTCATGCAGCGGCAGAGGGTGATGGCAAGATGCGCGAAATCGCGACAGACGCCGGTCCTGTCGTTGAAACCGCTGAAAGCCGTCCTGAGCGGATCGGCTTTCTCGTAGTTGAAGACAATACGGGAATGGACAAAATCGACGATCGCCTGAACACGAGGCCAGCCGAGCGGTGTAGCGGAGAAGTTTTTCCAGGCAAAGCCCGCCAGCCGGTCGGTGTCGCAGTAGCGACTGCCCAGCAGAAACACCAGAACATCGTCTGGTAAATCCTTGATATCGTGCTGGAAGGCGTTTTCAGGAACGGGATCCGGCAGGCCGCCGTCATATATGTCGAAGCGCGTGGAGATCGTCGTCAATCCGGGCGGTGCGGATATGCGGCTGCAAGCATTGCCGAAGATGTCGAGATAACCCCAGGCCTCGATCGGCCGGTCGAAGGTCAGGACCTGTTCGGTGAGCAAATCCGCGCGCCGGCCGGGATGGATGTTGAGAACCAGCAGCATCGCCGTCTCATTTTCGCATTCATAGGCAATATCGAACCCGGCGCGTATCTTCATGCAGCACTGTCCCTGAAAGAGCCATCGTCATGTCCTTCAGTCTGCAACGCTTTAACGCTCGCGACGTTCCGGCCGGTGATCAGGTTGTCAAGGCAGGTCTATCACGGCGCGGATATCGATCAGCGCGCGCGGGCGCGTTTGGCAAGGAGAGCGGATGTTGCGGCGGTACGATCCGACAATTCCTTGGCAAGACGGGCTTCCCGAAGGCGCAGGGTCTTTGCATCGCGGGATTGCGCAATGGAATCGAGCTCTTCAAGCGCTTTTTCCTTGGCGAAGAACGGTGTCTGGATGTGGCTGAAGGCGAGTTCGGCCTTCTGGCGGGAAATACTGTATTTTTCTGTCATGGGTGTTCCGGTGATGATGCTCGAAGAGCGAGCGAAAAAAACAAAAGGCCAGGCAATTTGCCTGGCCTTGATTGGGTTGGCGTGCTTCCGGCAGTGCCAGTACATCCGTGGTCAAAGGGAAGCACAGACCCTCAGGCAGCCTGCAGATTGCAGGCCGACATTTTTCCCGACTTGTTGTCGCGCTCAAGCTCGAAGCCGACCTTCTGACCTTCGACGAGTTCGCGCATGCCTGCGCGCTCAACGGCGGAGATGTGGACGAACGCATCGGCGCCGCCATTGTCAGGCTGAATGAAGCCGAAGCCCTTGGTGGAATTGAACCATTTAACTGTGCCAGTGGTCATGATGAACCCTTTCATAGCAATAGAGAAACCACAGCACTCGTGCGCTGCGGATGATGATAGCGATTTTGAAAGGAAAGGTTCGTTCAGAACGCGGTGCCAGACGCGTGACAAGCAAAGCTAAGCAAGCAAATTCGATTGCCCCTTATATCCTGCCTCTGCCGTAGTGTCAACTATTGGTTTTTGACGACACTTAACATCGTCAAAAAGTTGTGCTCTCCTATACGGCGTGTGGCCGCTCATCGCCTTGTTTTCCGCGCAATCCGGGCGCATGATCAGGCTTCGTCATGCTGGCCGCATGGCGCTGCGGTGTCAGAGAGGCGCCGTCTTCTTTTCTTCGTCCGATTGCAAATGTTTGCGCAAGCGTTTCGGTGTCATTTTTGACGATGCCGTGAAGTTTTACCCATTGCGCAGGCGCGTGCCGGATAGCGGGCGATCATACACCATCAGCCATTTCTTTATGCCTCCGCGTAACGTTCGTCCGGCGGAACATGGCAATAGCGGCGTAGAATGAAACGGGCTCCACGGGGACGACATCCGCGTGCGAGTTCCATATGAAAGGCAACACCATGGAAACGTGTAACGAACACCGGCGCCAGGCGCTCAGGATAGAGACCTGGGAGAACGAAGGCGGAGCTCCCGTCTCCGATACGCTCGAGACCCAATATGGAAGACGGATCGAGAGGGATCAGAGCTGGACGATATACCATGTCTTCACCGGCGTGCCTGTGCGTATCGGCGGCCGCAGGCTGACCCATCTCAGCATAGCGGAAGCGACCGACGGCATGCTGTCCCTCAACCGGCGTAACGCCTTGCGCAGGAAAGAGCGCACGGGGAGCAAGTCATGACGCTCGCTTTCCCCAACACGGCCCGCAGTTTTGACGAGGTACGCAAAGCGGTTCGCTTTTTCGGCCATGACGGCATGTTCGAAATCCGGTTTTTTGTCGAGGCCGAGGCGCTCGCCAAGGGCCGGGGACACGCAATGAGCATGTCGGAAGCCCAGTGCCTATCCTCTTTCGACACGATGCGCACGGCCATCTATGCCGCGGCACAGAAGGTCTACGCCAAATCGCGTCGCAATATGAATATCCTGACAGCCTCCGACCTTGGCTAACCTGTCGCTGCGGATATTCCTTTCCCGAAAGTACCTGCGCCACCAAGCGCGGCATCGCTGCCGCGCCCGCTGGTGATTTCATTTCACTGGTGGTGAAGCCTTTCCGAGCTTTACCGAAGGTTCCCGACCCCAGATACGCAGCTTGCCGAGGTTCGATACGAAGCAGGCGAGACCCTCCTCCCCGGGGAGGGCAAAACCGCGCACATCCCGCGCAAGGTCGGCCGAGCCCTTGTTGCCGGCAACAGTCGAGAACCTCACGAAGGCCGGGGTTCTGGTCTTGGCCATGGTGTGGCTCCTGAACTGGAAGGGGCCTATCGCGGCCCGGAAAC
Source organism: Agrobacterium tumefaciens str. B6 (assembly GCF_001541315.1). Lineage (GTDB taxonomy): Bacteria > Pseudomonadota > Alphaproteobacteria > Rhizobiales > Rhizobiaceae > Agrobacterium > Agrobacterium radiobacter. Next base: position 211,606 of record NZ_LMVK01000050.1, read on the forward strand.
GAAAAAGCAGCCCTGAAAGGCGGCCCGAACAGAGTGGGCGGCTCACGCCATTTTCGACCGGGCCTTCAGTGCGGAAAAGCCGATGTCCTCGAGCCTGTCAGGCAAGACGTCGTGCAATGACTTTTGCGCAGGCATCTGGGAATCCGATCAAATTTTGAGTGCTGGACTTGGAGAACCCTCGAACCGTGGCGACGTTCCTGCGGCGGCAAAATAATTTTCATTCCGCCGCAATGCCTGCCCGCGCAATACGTCGGGAAGCCATCCACCGTCACGATGACGTGGGTACCATCCAATTCTATTTGCAAGACGGCGGAACCATGCGGCGAGCATAGTGTTTGCTGTGGGAGCCTGCTCGAAAGGCTACAACGAGGAAAAAATCATGAAAAAACTTCTCTTAGCCGCAGCGCTTGTCGGCGCGTCGACGCTTGCCGCCTTCGCACAGACCACCCCCGCCCCGGCGACTGATGGGAAAATGCCCGCCGTGGCCACGCCCGAGACCAAGAATCCGACAGCGCCTGTCGAAGGCGCCAACAGCTTCACCGAGGAACAGGCGAAAACGCGCCTCACGGAGGCCGGATATACCGATGTCACCGGCCTTATGAAGGATGACAAGGGCGTCTGGCGGGCCAAGGCCTCGAAAGATGGCAAGCCCGTAAGCCTGGCGCTCGACTATCAGGGCAACATTATCGCTAACTAATTCAATCTTTGGGAGAATCCTATGAAGACCGTTACAGGACTTTTCGACGACTACTCCGATGCCAGCGCGGCCGTCAGCGCGCTCGAAGTTCGCGGTGTGCCATCCTCGGATATCAGCATCGTGTCCAACAATGCAGATGAACGCCACGGCAAGTCTACAAATGCCGCTGAAGGCGCCGGCACAGGTGCCGGCATCGGCGCCGCCGTCGGTGGCGTGGGCGGTCTGCTGACCGGCCTTGGCATCATGGCAATTCCCGGCGTCGGGCCGGTGGTTGCCGCAGGCTGGCTTGCCGCAACGGCGGCGGGCGCAGTGGCCGGTGCCGTGGCAGGCGGTACCGCTGGCGGGCTTATCGGCGCGCTGACGGAGTCCGGCGTGCCGGAAGACCATGCCCATGTCTATGCGGAAGGCGTTCGCCGCGGCGGCACGCTGGTAACCGCGAAAGTGGAAGACAGCCTTTATGCGGACGCGCAGGACATACTGCGCCAGTCCAACTGGGTCGATCCCGATCAGCGCCGTGAGGCCTATGCCAAAGAAGGCTGGTCACGTTTTGACGACACGCTGGATCCTTATGAACCAGCTGAAATCGAACAGGAGCGTCTGCGCTACAGACGCTAGATCTCGCAACGAAGAAAGGCCGGCATATGCCGGCCTTTCTTTCAAATCCAAGAGGGCGGACGAGAGTGCCGGTCATTGCAACAGCTGGATGGTCCATCCCCAGGACCGTGGCCCACCTTTTTCCCGAAACGGGAAGCGGGCTCAGCCGTTATGCCGCTGTTTTCAACGGTGTCGAGATCAATTCCACCTTCTATCGCCCCCACCGGATGACGACGTTCGAGCGCTGGGCAAACTCGGTGCCGGATGACTTCCGCTTCGCCGTGAAACTGCCCCGCGAGATAACGCACGAGCATCGGCTGCATGCCGTCGGCCAAATTTTCAAGACATTCGTTGAAGAGCTCGTGGCGCTGAATGGCAAGCTCGGCCCATTATTGTGCCAATTGCCATCCACCCTTGAGTTCGATGGCAATGAGGCCACAGCCGCGTTCGAAGCCATGCGCGAGGTTTTTCCAGGCATGCTGGTGATCGAGCCGCGCCACACAAGCTGGGCCACGCCCCCGGCGGAAGAGGTTTTAACACGATATGCCGTTGATCGCGTTCTCGCCGATCCGGCACCGGTCTGGTGCGCAAGTGATTTTTCAGAGCCGCCAAGATATGTCCGTCTGCACGGTGCGCCCAGGATGTACTATTCGGACTACAGCGCGGAAGAAATCCACTCTTTTGAAAAACGCCTTTCCGCCGGCTCCTGGTGCGTGTTCGACAACACGGCCTCCGGCGCCGCAATCCAGAACGCGCTGGCAATGCTCGATTGTGGCGTCGTTACGGAACAACGCGCGGGCTGACGTCTTCGCTCGCGCCGTCAAGCGCCAATGCCTCATCAATCTCGGCTGATGATACCTGCAGGAACTGGCGCCGGCCCACCGCGATGGAAATCGCGGGTATCTCCAGATGGGTTGCCACCCGGCGATATGCCGTGAAGCTCAACCCTTCTATCAATTCCTCGTCTACGACCAGGCGATATGTGCCCGCTCCCAAGAGTTCCGTAAGGGCCTCCAGACGGAACGGATGCTTGAATGTGATTTCGGTCTCTGTTGTTTTTTCGATCATTTCGAACACCGTTTTCCGCTGCGTTGTAGACCGGCAGTTGCAGCCGGTTATCGCAACTATGCTCCGAAGAGGATGTAAACGATCAGCGCAAGGCTTGCCGCAGACAAGACGTAGCCAGCCACAGTTGCGAGATCATGTTTCGTGGGTTGGTGAAATATGGAAGACATGGCGTCCTCCTTTGTCAGGGCCAGGGTATTCAACCCTTAAACAGCAGCGCCCGTAAAATGGCTGCTGGAGCGATTACAGTGGACCTGTTCTGCAGGTTTGGCAACTAATCAATTGCAGTGGTTTGAAAGGTGCATTTGAAGTCGTTGAATCGGCAATATGTACTGATGGGGTTGTCTAATCCCAACTGGGGCGTCAAGAGAATTTCCCTGAAGATCGCTGCCGGGTGCATGGTTGTCTTCGCGGTCGACATCAGGCGCCGCATGATGGAGCTTCGCAGCACGAGCCTTCATTGTGGACGACGCATTCAGCTGAGACAGCGATGCAACCCCATCAACGGAATGGGCTCGGCTCACGTCCCGGCAGGGACGCTTCTTGCGCTCGGCTGTTGAGCGCTATCAGATACTATGCCGCCAGTCCCGCAGTCAGATTAAAGAACTCCGGTTTTCAGCATGGTGTGCATGATGACAGCCAGCTTTCGCGCAACAGCCACGGCAGCTCTTTTGAAGCCGATCCTCTCCCGGAGCTGAAGCCCCCATGTTCGCAAGGAACTCTGCGCGGAGCTGCGTGTGAGAATGACCGACGCCGCTTCGTAGAGAAGCCCACGCAGATGGCGGTCTCCGCGTCGGGATATATGTCCGTCATAATTGACTTCGCCGGATTGGTAGCGGCGCGTGGCGAGGCCGATCCACGCGCCCACGGACCGGGACTTCCTGAAGTTTCCCGGCTCTTCAATGGCAGTAGCGAAGGAGCTTGCCGTGATTGCTCCCACGCCGGGGATGGACATGAGGATGCGGCAGGCCTGGTTCTGACGGGCATCAGCGACCAGATGGCGACCGAGGTCCGCAGCACGAGCGCGGAGACCTTTCCAGGCATCGAGAAGCGGTAGCACGATGTGAGCAAGACCATCATTGTTGGAAAGAAGATTTCGAACGTTCTTCTCGAACACGCTTCCTTTGCCGGCCGGAACGACGAGGCCGAACGTCTTCATGATGCCGCGGATCTGATTGGGAGAGTTCGGTGGTCATATGGACTAGCCGAGTGCGGGCCGCAACAAGTGTGCGGGCAAACATGCTGTCGAAGCCTTTCACGCGCACCTCTCGAAAGAATCCTACTTCCGCCAGGCGTGCCGACCCGTCGGCGTCATTCGCGTCCGTTTTGTTCGCCGGCCAAAGTCTGAGCGTAGGGCCTCTTCGAGGCATCTTTGGCATTCACGGCAGCCAAAGCCTGTTCAATCGACGTGTAGATCTCAGTATCGATGCCTTCAGCGAGCCACGAGACGACGCTTAGGATGTCCCCACGCCTGTTTTTTCTGGCAAAGAAGACCGTTCCAGGCGGTAGGTCGCTGTGGTGAACCATTGAGAGCACCTCCGTTCGGACGTATGGCCAGAGTTCGTTGGGTATCCCCATTGCCAAAAGCGCTTGCAACTCGTTCCAGAACAGTTTCGCGCTTATCGTGCGATCGTCTTTCTGAACTACAACTACATAACGGCTTGCCTGTCGCAGGCGGAGCAGTACAGGCAAGCTCGTTGACTGGGGTGGCACGTGTCGTCGACAGTTCATCGGCGGTGAAATTCCGTTTATCTTGATACGATTTTCGAAGCCAGCGGTGAGAACCAACCGGTTGAGGCCTGTGCGAAAGCGATCTTCTGGACGGGCACTCGACGTCTCTACCGGGCAGTTTGAACGCCCTGTTGCCTGCCAGGATGGAACATCCGGCGGGGGAGGACGGCGACGGCCGTTAATCCCCCGTATGCGGTGGCCGCCACCGCCAAGATCTGGAACAGGGAATTGAGGCTCGCCTCAAACCAGATCACCGAAGCCCACCCGACGAAAGCTGCCAGGATCATCCTTACTGTTCCGGCAAGAACCGGGAGAAGAACACGCTTCAGTCCCTGGCTCGCAAAATAAAGTGCCAGTCCCAATCCAACCGCACCATAGGCCGGTGCGACAATTTGCAGATACTGCGAGCCTAGCTGTTGCACGTCCGGGTCCGCCGTGAACAATCTCATCCAAAGCATGGGGAACAGAGTGGCGAGAATGCCGATGGTCTGTGTGATGCCAAAAGCAATGGCTGCTCCAACCCAGGCGACCCGGCGCGCGCGCTCAATCTGGCCCGCTCCGATATTAACCCCGACCATGGTGACTATAGCGGTTCCAAGACCGAAGATGATGGGAATTTGGAGATAATCAAGCCGCGATGCGATGCCGAACCCCGCAATGGCATCAGCGCCGAAGTGGCCGACGGATGCCGTTACGAAAGTAACCGTCAGATTGACCTGGATCGTGCCGACAGCGGAAGGCAGGCCGACACCCAGAATGTCCTTGAACAGTCGACCTTGCAGCGGAACAATTTTGAACTTTAGCGGGCTGCTAGACGAGCGCAGATAAAGGCCAAGCACCAGTGCCGCGATCAGATAGTAAATGAACACCGCAGCGCCTCCGCCTGCCACGCCGAGTTCCGGGAAGGGGCCCCAGCCGAAAATCAACGGCGGCGACAGGACGAGGAGAAGGACCGCGCCTGAGATGATGACGAGGGCAGGCACGTTCACGTTGCTTGCGCCCCGCAGGGCTGCCGAAAGCAAAGCCGTGATCCAGATCGGAATGGAGCCTGCAAATACAATTCCTGAATAGATGAGGGCGGCCCTTAGAGTTTCTCCTGTCCCTCCCATTGAGCGGTAGAGCAGAGGTCCAAAGAAGATTGCAGCGACTGAGAAAATGGCTCCGCATGCCGTACCCAAAACAATCGAATGCCAGACAATCCCATCCGCATCAGCGTGGCGGTTGGCACCCAGCGCTCGCGCCACAGCCGAGGAAACTCCGCCTCCAATCCCGCCATTCGACATCATTTGCATCAGCATCAGGACCGGAAAGACGAGGGTCACACCCGCTAAAGCCTCGGTCCCAAGGAAACTGATGAAGTAGGTTTCCGCGACCCCGACAAAGGTTTGGACCACGAGAACGACGACCGTGGGCAAGGCAAGCCGGAACAGCGTGGGTGTGATTGGTCCATAAAGAATTCCATGTGGTGTCTTCTGCCAAACTGTTGAGACATGAGAATTTTTGCTGTCAGGCATCTCAGCCATGGATGATCCTAAAAAGTTTTCCGAGGCTGCTCCGATCCCAAAGCCACGGGCTCGCGACCGGTTCACAGAATTTGAAAAAAGATTGTTTTTGAAATCTAAATTATATAGAGTTCAAACGCAATCTAAAAATATCTCATCTCAGCGTGAGACCGGAGCCCTTACCAGGTGTTCAAACCCCATGTTTCCGCTCAAGGATCGCTAAATGCTCAAATAGTGGAAAACCCGCTTGCCGGGGATCTATGCTTTGCCGTGCAGCGGACAAACCGCATCATTTCCCGCCAGGTCAACGATGCATTGTGTTCGATAGGACTAACCGCAGAGCAGATATTTCTTCTGGCAGCGATTGGCGAGGCAGGTTCCCCTCGCATATCGGAGGTTTCGCGTCTTCTTGGTCTTGACCATTCAACCGTCGTTTCAAATCTCAAACCCCTCGTGAGGAAGAACTGGGTAAGGATGTCCATGGATGTCGATGATCGCAGGGCGCGAAGACTTCTGCTCACCGCCAACGGGAGAGCGCGGCTTGGAATGGCATCTGAACGTCTTCAGGAACTTGAAGATGCGCTGGTGAAGAAGGTTGGCGGGGCGCAGAATACTCTTGGCCTGTGCCGGATGCTTGGCGAGTTATCAACAGCGTGCGCTTGACCTAGGCCGCGCGCAGCCGACACCGGCAACTGACTGCAAGGATACAGCCATCACCCTCTATTTTCGGAACCTTCTTCACGCACGACCTTTCCGCGGGTCTGAGCGCTTAATCCAGCCACTTCGGTCTCCAGCCGGGCCAGCCGTTTTTCCAGCGCGGCGAGGTAGTCCCCCTGCGGATCGTCGATACCCAGGACGGCATCTTCCCACGATCGCCATTTTTCTCGAAAACGCTTTAACATTTCAAATCTCCATGGCCATCAATTTTACAAATCGGCGCTTGCAGGCCCCACAGTATGAGCGAGCATCACGCCATTCGCTCCGAAAGGTGGATCACCTCTGCCGGTTGTCTCAATCCGGTGGCGACAACAGAGACTCTCAGCCGCCCCTCAAGCGCGTCATTGAATGTCGCGCCGACGACGATATTGGCGTCGTCATCGACTTCCTCGCGAACACATGTTGCAGCTTCGTCGACATCAAAAAGGGTCATGTCCGGTCCGCCGGAGATCGAGACGAGAAGGCCTTTCGCTCCCCTGACGGGTGCCTCATCGAACAGCGGATTGGCAATCGCTGCCTCGGCGGCATGTCGGGCGCGGGCGTCTCCCGTTGCCTCACCCGTGCCCATGACAGCACGGCCCATGTCATGCATGACTGACCTTACGTCGGCGAAGTCGAGATTGATCAATCCTTCCTTGACGATCAGATCGATGACGGAACTGACCCCGGCATGCAGCACATGATCTGCCATTTTGAATGCATCCGCGACGGTCGTCTTCGCATCGGCAACCCGGAACAGGTTCTGATTGGGGATGACGATCACCGTGTCTGCGCATTCGCTGAGACGCTCGATTCCCTGCCGCGCCGTTCGCATTCGCTGGGTACCTTCGAATGTGAAGGGCATCGTGACGACGCCGACCGTCAGTATGCCTGCCTTGCGCGCAGCATGGGCGATAACGGGTGCGGCACCTGTTCCCGTTCCACCTCCCATGCCCGCCGTCACGAAACACATGTGCGTTCCGTGGAGATGGTCCATGATCTCGCCGATCGACTCTTCGGCTGCCGCCTGTCCAATATCGGCCAATGATCCGGCGCCAAGCCCCTCTGTGACGGTCGGGCCAAGCTGGATAAGGCGTGGCGCTTTTGACATGGACAAAGCCTGGGCATCGGTGTTCGCAACGATAAACTCCGCGCCCTCGAGATCCTGCATGATCATGTTGTTGACAGCATTGCCGCCGCCACCGCCGACGCCGATGACGGCAATCCTTGGCTTGAGGAGCGTTATGCCGGGCGGTGAAACGACAGTCGTTGGTTGCATAGTGGGGAGCGTCCTGGTGGAGACTTTGTTCAAAGGGGACCACGCGCGGGGGTTAATCAGCTAATGGCGTACGATTGCCTCTCCTCGGCCAGCGTCGAAACACTGCGCTGGCATTGACGCCACCGAAGCCGAAGCCATTGGATATCGCATATTCAACATCGAGGGGTCGGGCATCGTTTGCGACAAAGTCGATGCCATTGGCCTCAAGGTCCGGTGAACTGAGATTCAAGGTCGGGGGCGCGATCTGGTGCTGGAGCGCCAGGATCGTAAAAATAGCCTCAAGGCCGCCGGCGGCCCCCAGCAGGTGTCCCGTCGCCGACTTCGTCCCGCTGACAGCGATCGACTTCTTTTGGCCGAACAGGCTCTTGATTGCTCTGAGCTCTCCGAGATCTCCAACCGGGGTCGAAGTCGCATGCGCGTTCAGATGGCCGATTTCGTGCGGCGCGATACCCGCCTGCGCGATGGCGATTTGCATTGCCCTGCGGGCGCCGCTTCCATCTTCCGGCCCGGAGGTAATATGATGGGCGTCGGCGGTCGTTCCATATCCAACGAGTTCTGCTATCGGCGTCGCACCACGAGCAAGGGCGTGGCTCAACGCTTCAATGACGAGGATGCCTGCGCCTTCGCCCATGACGAGGCCGTCACGCGCCGTATCGAAGGGGCGCGATGCTTTGCTGGGCGTGTCGTTGAAACCGGTGGAGAGCGATCTTGCTGCAGCGAAACCGCCGAGGCTGACGATGTTCATACAGGCTTCCGTTCCGCCGCAAACCGCAATGTCAGCTTCATTGGACCTGATGAGCCGTGCGGCATCGCCGATCGCCTGAACGCCTGCGGCACATGCCGTTACAGGCGCGCCAAGCGGACCTTTGAAGCCATGTCGGATGGAGACTTGTCCGGCGGCGAGATTGACAAGAAAGGATGGAATGGTGAAGGGCGAAAGGCGGCGGACGCCGCGTTGGTCGACGGTACGCACCGCCTCCGTTATCGCGGGAAAGCCACCGATGCCCGATGCGATGATTGTCGCCGTTCTCAGTTTTTCTTCTTCAGAAGCTGGCTTCCAGTTCGCCTGCGCCAGAGCCTCTTCCGCCGCTGCCAGCGCAAAGATGATGAAGCGGTCGACCTTACGTTGATCCTTCGAGGGCAGAGTCCTGTCAGGATCAAATCCTCCTTCAGGATCTTCAGCCCGGGAAGGGACCACGCCTCCGATTTTTGAAGGCAAATCCCCGACAATGTCATCACCCAGTCGCCGGATCCCGCTTTTGCCAGCCAGGAGCCGGGACCAGGAGATATCGACATTTGTACCAAGGGGGCTGACGGCCCCCATTCCTGTGACAACGACACGACGCATTTGCATTTCCACCTGTTTACGATCAAAAATTTGGCATGCCTTCGGCGTCCGACCGAATGACTGGTCGTGAACTTGGGACATGCGGTTCGCGCTATTCTCTTTTGATAGGCGTTCGGATTCGGCTGAACTCTGCCAGCTACCGGCGACGAATATCCAAAAACTGTCCGTTAGTCGCTGCCATCGCGGCCAGCAATGCGCCGGACCTCGCTCGCTGCCGCATCGAGTACGCTCGTCGACAGCAGTTCATCCTCGATAATCCTGGACAGCGTCACCGCACCGATCATCATCGACAATATTGCCATGGCCTTTCCGCTTCGAGCCCTATCGTCACCATCTCCGATGAGTTCTTCGAGCACCTGGAAATGCGCCCGGATACCATCCTCAAACGGGCGCCGAACTTCGGCAGTTTGACGCGCAGCGTCGGAGCCGAGAGCAACAAGCGGGCATCCTTCTGCCTTTTCGCCGCTATGGTCTTTGGAGAGGTAGAAGCTGATGATCGACTCCAGGGGATCTGACGTGTCTGCTGCGGCATCAGACCACCTCCTCGTGGCGCTCTCGAGAGCACGCCGTGATGCGAGCGCCGCAAGATCGTCTTTCGATGCGAACTGTTTGTAGAATCCACCCTGGGTGAGGCCTGCACCCTTCATCAGGTCTTTCAGACCGATCCCGTCGAACCCATGCTCTCGAAACAACCGGCTGGCGACGTTTATCACCCTCTCGCGGTTTTCCTCTGCCTGTACGCGGCTCACTCTCATGTGGGACCTCCAATTAGATTTCATTTGACATCTATATGTCTTTTAGAGTTAGAGTACAATCTAATATTTTTGAACTTGCCGTCAAGAAGGGGCGATGAAATGAAACGGAAACTTGTTGTCACTGCAGCAGCAGTGCTGGCGCTGGCCGCGGGCGGAGCCGCGGCACTGCTGCTTCCGGCGCAGGCGCCCGAGGCAAAGGCGGCCGACCCCCGGACCTTGGCGCCATTGGTCAATCTCGCGACGGCCAGGCTTCCTGGCAATTCGAGCAGCAGCTTCACCGGAACCGTTGGTGCCCGGGTCCAGAGCAATCTCGGCTTTCGCGTTCCCGGCAAGATCGTTGAACGTTTTGTCGATGTCGGGGAGCAGGTAAGCGCTGGGCAGCCACTGATGAGGCTTGACGAGACTGATCTTCGCCTTGCTCTGACCGCCAAGCGAAACGCCGTCATTGCGGCACAGGCGACGTTTGTCCAAGCGAAAGCCGATGAGAAACGCTTTGCCGTGCTGGTGAAGACCTCTGCTGCCTCGACGCAGCAATATGAACGATCGAAAGCCCTGCTGGATACGGCGACGGCACAGTTGGCCGCCGCTCAGGCCGACGCAGATGTCGCGGAAAACGAAGCAAAATATGCGGTTCTTGTCGCCGATGCAGATGGAACCATTGTCGAGACGCTCGGGGAGCCGGGCCAGGTGGTAACCGCCGGGCAGCCGGTTGTGCGGCTTGCGAAGTCTGGTCCGCGCGAAGCGATTGTCTGGCTTCCCGAAACCATGCGTCCTGCCATTGGAGCTCAGGCTTCCGCATCTGTCTATGGCAGAAACAATGCGGAAAAGGCCAGGCTTCGCCAGATCTCCGATTCTGCCGATCAGCAGACCCGCACCTATGAAACGCGCTGGGTGCTTGAAGGGGGCGCTGCAAATGCGCCCCTGGGGGCGACCGTCACCATCGAAATGGAGAACAGGGATGCGCAGAATCATGCCGAACTGCCGATAGGCGCGCTGTTGGATGACGGGACGCGGACAGGCGTCTGGGTGATCGATCAGCAATCGTCCCTCGTGAAGTTTCGTGATGTGAACGTGGAGCGGGTGAGCGAAGAGAATGTGGTCGTCACTAACGTCAAGCCGGGAGAAGAGGTCGTTGCGCTTGGCGCACATCTTCTCAAGGACGGAGCGCAAGTTCGCACCAGCGTTGGGACAAAAGAGGCGGCAAACTGATGAACCTCAATCTGTCCGCCCTTGCGGTTCGCGAACGCGCCGTTACGCTGTTCTTTATCGTCCTTCTGTCGCTTGCCGGCGTCTATGCCTTCGTCAAGCTGGGACGCGCTGAGGACCCCTCCTTTACCATCAAGACATTGACGGTTACGACTGTCTGGCCGGGTGCAACCGCACGCGAGATGCAGGATCTCGTTGCCGAGCCGCTGGAGAAGCGTATTCAGGAATTGGCCTGGTACGACCGGGTCGAGACAACGACGCGCCCCGGCTTTGCCTATCTTACCGTCACGCTCAAGGACAATACGCCGCCACACGCGGTCGCCGAAGAATTTTATCAGGCGCGTAAGAAGCTCGGCGATGAAGCCAGAAACCTGCCGCAGGGTGTTCTGGGACCATTCGTGAACGACGAATATTCCGACGTCAGCTTCGGCCTTTACGCTCTCAAGGCGAAGGGCATGCCGATGCGCGATCTCGTCCGGGAAGCCGAAAAGATCAGGCAGGACATGCTTCATGTTCCCGGCGTGAAGAAGATCAACATTCTCGGCGAACAGCCCGAGCAGATATTCGTAGAGTTCTCCTATGAGAAGCTCGCCACCCTCGGCATATCTTCTCAGGACATTGCCGCAGCTCTTCAACGGCGCAATACCGTTACGCCCGCTGGCTCGATAGATACCCAGGGTCCGCAGGTCTTCATTCGTCTCGACGGTGCCTATGACAGTATTCAGTCTATCGCTGATACGCCCATCGTCGCTTCCGGCCGTTCGTTGAAGCTTTCCGACATTGCTGAGGTACGCCGGGGTTATCAGGAGCCGGCAAGCTATGTCATCCGTCATGACGGCGAGCCGGCCATCATGCTCGGTGTTGTCATGCAGCAGGGGTGGAATGGCCTGGAGCTTGGCAAGGCTCTTGAGGAACGCTCCGGCCGGATCGCACAGTCGTTACCCCTTGGCATAACACTGACGAAGGTCAGCGATCAGGCCGTCAACATTGACGCGGCGGTGGGTGAATTCATGGTGAAGTTCGCCATGGCCCTCGGCGTGGTGCTCTTCGTCAGCCTCATTGCGCTCGGTTGGCGGGTGGGCATCGTCGTGGCTCTGGCCGTTCCGCTGACGCTCGCTGTCGTCTTTCTCATCATGCTCGAGACGGGGCGCTTCTTTGACCGCATCACGCTCGGTGCATTGATCCTGGCACTTGGCCTGCTTGTCGATGACGCAATCATCGCCATCGAGGTGATGGTCGTGAAAATGGAAGAGGGCATGGACCGCATCAAGGCGGCCGCCTATGCATGGAGCCACACCGCTGCACCCATGCTGTCGGGCACGCTTGTGACCATTATCGGCCTGATGCCGGTCGGTTTTGCCGCCTCTGCGGCGGGTGAATATGCGGGCAACATCTTCTGGATCGTCGGTTTCGCACTGATTGTGTCCTGGTTCGTGGCGGTGATCTTTACGCCCTATCTCGGCGTGAAGCTGTTGCCCGATATCAAGCCGGTGGAAGGCGGGCATCACGCGATTTACGATACGCCGAACTACAGACGCCTGCGCGGTGCGATCGAATTCACCGTCAAGCACAAATTCCTGACCTGCGCCATTGTCGGCGTCGTCATGGCGCTCTCGGTCGTCGGGATGGGTGCGGTGAAGCAGCAGTTCTTCCCGACATCGGATCGTCCCGAAGTGCTGGTGGAAGTGCGCATGCCTGAAGGCACAAGCATCGAAACCACGACAGCTACGGTCAAAAAACTTGAGGCCTGGTTGAAGCAGCAACCCGAAGCGAAGATAGCCACCAGCTACATCGGCCAGGGCGCCCCCCGCTTCTTCTTCGCCATGTCGCCCGAACTGCCCGATCCTGCCTTCGCGAAAATTGTTGTGCTGACATCTGACGCGCATGAGCGTGAGGTACTGAAACTGCGTCTGCGGGAAGCCATTGCGCAGGGGCTGGCGCCCGAGGCATTCGTCCGCGTGACGCAACTCGTCTTTGGCCCCTACACGCCATTCCCCGTCGAGTTTCGGATCAAAGGACCGGACGCCGAAGAACTGTACAAAATCTCCGAACAGGCCCTTGCCCTCATGAGCTCGGTACCTGACGTCAGAAATGCCAACCGTGATTGGGGTAGCCGCACACCCGTTGTCCGGTTCGTTCCTGATCAGGATCGCCTGAACCTCATAGGCATGTCGTCCGCCGAGGCTGCCCAGCAGATACAGCTCCTGCTGAGTGGTGTTCCCGTCACGCAAGTCCGTGAGAACATCCGAAACGTTCCTGTCGTGGCCAGAAGTGCGGGCGAAATCCGCCTCGATCCTGCCAGACTCGGGGACTTCTCGCTCGTGACGAGAGACGGTCGTGCGATCCCGCTCGATCAGATCGGCCACACGGAGGTGCGCTTCGAAGAGCCGATCCTCAAGCGTCGTGACAGAACGCCTGTGGTGACGGTCCGATCCGATATTAACGAGGCGACACAACCACCGGAGGTCTCGCAACAGGTGATGACCGCTCTTCAGCCACTCGTTGCATCTCTGCCTGCTGGCTACACAATCGAGATGGGCGGCAATATCGAGGAGTCCCTCAAGGCGAATACTGCTCTGGTGAAGGTGTTCCCACTGATGATCGCAGCGACCCTGATCGTCATCATCCTTCAGGTACGCAGCCTGTCGACGATGACGATGGTGATGCTGACAGCACCGCTCGGTCTTGCAGGCGTCGTGCCGACCCTGATCCTGTTCAACCAGCCTTTCGGGTTTAACGCGATCCTGGGTCTTATCGGCCTGGCGGGCATCCTCATGCGCAACACGTTGATCCTCACCGAGCAGATCAAGGAGAACAAGGCTGCGGGTCTGGACGACTATCATGCCGTGATTGAGGCTACGGTGCAGCGAACGAGGCCCGTCATCCTGACGGCGCTTGCCGCGGTCCTTGCCTTCATTCCCCTGACGCATTCGGTTTTCTGGGGTTCTATGGCCTACACGCTTATCGGCGGAACGGCGGTGGGCACGCTCATCATCCTGCTCTTCCTGCCGGCACTCTATGCTGCATGGTTCCGCGTCAAGCCGCCCAAGGCAGAAATGCATCCAACGGAGCACGGGAATATGGAAACAGCTCAACATTCGCTTGCTGCGGAATAGCCAACCCGCACCTCCGCAGCAGATGATGCTGCGGAGGGGTCATACTGCTTTGGCGAGAGTGGCGTGTGTTTTGTGTGCCCACAGGGCCGTTTCGGAAGCCCCCCGCTTCAATCCTGCCAATGAGGAGTCTTTACATGAACCCCGTCGTATCCATTTTCAAACATCCTCCGGACGGGGGTAGAGGATATCACCGGGATATGCGCGTCAGGTGGGCTCTCGAGGAAGTCGGCCAGCCTTACACTCTACGGCACCTGACTTTTTCCGAGATGCGCCGCTCCGAATATCTGGGAATGCAGCCGTTCGGCCAGATGCCGGTCTACCAGGAGGGCGATCTCATTCTTTTCGAATCCGGTGCTATTGTGCTTCACATAGCACAGCGTTTCGCCAGCCTCCTTCCCGATGAAGCGAATGCGCGCTCGCGTTCCATCATGTGGATGTTTGCAGCGGTTAATACGATCGAACCCTGTATCGCCTCCGGCAGCGTGGGTCATCTCAGTCAGCGGCTCCAGCAACTGGGCGATACGCTTGGAGGGAAAGAGTGGCTTGAGGGGGCTCAGTTCAGCGCCGGTGATCTCATGATGGTGAGCGTACTGCGGCCGCTCAAGCACTCTGATATTCTGCTGGATAGTCCTGGCTTGCAGGATTACGTTGAAAGAGGCGAGAAACGATCCGCGTTCCAGCGTGCGCTGGGCAATCCACCAGCGGACAGGCGAACGGCGTGACTTGACGGCATAAGCATCCGTCACACCTGTCACTCCTCAGGCAAGAACCGCCGCATTAATTCGACCGATGTTTCCTGCGTCGAGACGACTCACCCCAAGTGTCGTGTGGGCTGACTATCTGCCTCCTCAGTTTCTGCAAATACGTTTTATTTCGCTTGCAATCTAACGCAATTATAGATTACATATGAAATCTATATTGATTCCTAATCCAACGCTACTTTTGGAGAGCGTAGATGTCGACAGACAAGATTGTTGTAGTGACCGGAGCATCCTCCGGCATAGGGCAGGCCACCGTGAGGTTGCTGTCACAGAACGGGTTCACGGTGTTTGCAGGATCGCGCAATCCGGACAAAAGTGGATCGGTTCCCGGTGTCGAGTACGGACGTCTCGATGTGGACAACGACGAGTCGGTGAGGCAATTCGTCGATTGGGTTCTGTCCCGTTCAGGCCGGATTGATGTCGTGGTGAACAATGCAGGCGTCTCTCTTGTCGGGCCGGTCGAAAGCACGTCGAACGATGAGGCGAAGGCCCTTTTTGAAACCAATTTCTTTGGCCCACTGCGCATGATACGAGCGGTATTGCCCGCGATGCGGCAGCAGAACTCCGGTCTGATCGTCAACGTCAGTTCGGTCCTCGGCTTCCTCCCCGCACCTTATATGGGCCTTTATGCCAGCAGCAAGCATGCCCTGGAGGGACTGTCTGAAACGCTTGACCATGAAGTTCGGCAATTCAACATTCGCTCCGTCCTGGTCGAGCCAACGTTCACGAGGACAAGTCTCGATGTCAATGCGAAACAGACGGAGACGCGTATCGACGATTACGCTCACCAATTTGCCAAATCCAATGAAGCCGTTCTTTCCGCCATTAAGACGGCAAGCAGTCCGCAGACCGTTGCTGCCGAAATCATGGCAGCAATCACAGGTCCTCACAAAATGCGCAGACCGGTTGGAAAACAGGCCACGCTTCTGAGCCGCCTGAAGCGGTTTGTTCCAGCCAAGGCATTGGATAGCGGAATCAGGAAGACGTTTGGGCTCGCCCGATCGTAAGCATTCGCGGATCTAGAGCAGATCCTGTTTAATCTGGGTCATATCCTGCGGCCTTGAAGTAGTTGGCGCATTCTGCCGTCGTGAAGCGGGGCATCAAGGCGCCCACCGCATCCCACAAAGCATCGATCTTTCGCTCCGCGCGAGCCCGCAACATGGCTTTCAATTTCGAGAATGCGTTCTCAATGGGATTGAAGTCAGGACTGTAGGGCGGCAGGAACATGAGTTTAGCGCCGGCGCGCTCGATGGCATCGCACACACCGGCTGTTTTGTGTGCCGGCAGATTATCCATCACCACGATGACCCCGGTCTGAAGGGTTGGCAGCAACACCTGCTCGACATATGCCAGGAAGACATTGCCGTTCATCGCCCTATCATAGACGAAGGGGGCAGTCATGCCCGTGAGGCGTAGAGCGCCTGTAAATGTCGTTGTTTTCCAATGGCCATGCGGCACGCCTGCTCGACAACGCTCACCTCGAATGGCACGCCCTCGCAGGCGCGCCATTTTAGTCGACAGACCGGTCTCGTCTATAAAGATCAGCTTCTCCGGATCGAGATCGAGCTGGCCATCAAACCAGGCTCGCCGGCGCTTCAAGACATCCGGTCGATCCTGCTCCAATGTATGTGCGGACTTATGGGATGGCCCGCCCTTTCACCCAGCATCGAGTACAGTGCTGGCATTCGGAAAGCGAAAGGAACGAGCCAATGTCTATTGCTATTCTTGGAATTGATCTGGGCAAGAACTCCTGCAGCGTGGTC
>NZ_LMVK01000051.1 GCF_001541315.1 Agrobacterium tumefaciens str. B6
AAAAAAATGGCACGTGGTGCCGACGGACTTATGGGGCTCTGAACGTGCGGATGTCCATCTTGGCCATGGGAGTTACCCATGAGACCGTATACGTTGACGCAGACTGATCAGAACACCGTATAATCCTCTTGCAGACGGGCGGGCCATACGTTTTTTTATGCGCGACTATGATTCCTGCTCGATAAAATTTTCTAGCCCGAAAGTTTTGTGACGATTTGGCAACACTTTTCTGCAAGCGTGTGGTCGCGTTGGAATGTGAGCATATCTGTCCATTTCCCGCCACAAACAGGGTGCTTGGCTTATGTTTAGGGACGCGGGAATGAAAGAACATGCAGGCGTTTGATGTGGTGGTGCGCAAGGCCGGAAAGTGAAAACGGGTTTGGATTCAGGGTTTAAGCAAGTAATACGGGAATTTGGTCCGGCTTTCTTGTTTGGCGCTGACCGGTGGACGGTGAAATGCCGTTATATTGCCGGAAATTATGCCTATATCTGTCTCACTGGAAAATGAGGGCAATTGCCGCAGATGACCACCGGTGGTGCGCTGGAAAGTGCTGCCGGAAAGACGCAGTGTGTTCGAAAAATCGCGACCCGGCGGAGTTCGTATTCCGCAAGTATTGGCTATATGCCGGGAAGAGTGAGAGAAGTTCGCTGAAATGCTGAAATGTGAAGCCAACGTTTTAAAGCCGCTCCTCATGGGCATGTTGCTTGCGTCGCTCGCAATGCCTGCTGCGGCTTTTGACATCAATGCGGGCGTGACCAAGGAATCCGGCCCCTTCGACCTGTTCAAGTTCGGCTTCAAAGCCTACAAGAACGGTAACAAGGGTGAAGCCGTCGAGGCCTATCGCTACGCGGCTGAAAAGGGTCATACCGGCTCGCGCTGGGCGCTGGCCAATATGTACGCCTATGGCGACGGCGTCGCCAAGAACGACTTCGAAGCTTTCAAGATCTACAGCGAAATCGCCAATCAGGGCGTCGAGCCGGGTTCGGAAGATACCGGCTTCTTCGTCAATGCGCTGCTTTCTCTCGCCGATTATTACCGTCACGGCATTCCCGGCAGCCCTGTCAAAATGGACCTTTCGCAGGCCCGACAGCTTTATTTCCAGGTGGCCTCCACCTTTGGTGTTGCTGAAGCGCAGTTCCGTCTGGCGGAGATGATTCTCGCCGGCGAGGGCGGCCGCGCTGATGTGCAGCAGGCCAAGAAGTGGCTCAACCAGGCCCGCAAGCACGGCCATGCCGGCGCCATGTCGATCTTCGGCAACCTGATCTTCCAGGAAGGCCAGACGACGCAGGGGCTGGCCTTCATGACGGCCGCGCTCGACAAATGCACGGCGGCGGACTGCACCTGGATACAGAACCTGCAGGAGCAGGCTTTTTCGCTCGCCGGCGAGAATGATCGCCGCGCGGCAATCGCCATGGCGCAGAACATGCAGTTCAACGATCCGGATTGAGAATGGCGATCAGGGCGGCTTCTTCCGCCTGAAGAGGGCCGGTCGTCAGCCGGCAGGACTGAACGCAAAATAACCGCAGACCGGCACATGGTCGGACGGTTTTTCCCAGGCCCGCACGTGTTTTTCGATGTTGACGGATTGCAGCCTGTCGGCAGCTTCGGCCGATAACATCAGATGATCGATGCGGATGCCGTTGTTTTTCGGCCATGCGCCGGCCTGATAATCCCAGAAGGAATAAAGTCCTGCTTCATCCGTCGTCGCCCGCGCGGCATCGGTGAAGCCCAGATTCTCCAGCTTGCGGAAGGCTGCGCGGGTCTTTGGCAGGAACAATGCGTCGCCTTCCCACACGCGTGGGTCGTGGCAATCGAAGGGCTCGGGAATGACGTTGTAGTCGCCGGCCAGAATGAGAGGTTCCTCGAGCGCGAGGCGATCTTCGGCAAAACGCCGCAGCCGCTCCATCCAGGCAAGCTTGTAGGGATATTTGACCGGATCGTCAGGCGGATTGCCGTTCGGCAGGTAAAGCGAGCAGACGCGGATCGCGCCGCCTTCCACGGAAAACACGCCTTCGATGAAACGCGCCTGTTCATCGGCATCGTCACCCGGCAGGCCGCGATTGACCTCGTCGGGCTTTACCTTCGAGAGCAGCGCGACGCCATTGAAGCCCTTCTGGCCGTGAGTCTCGACGTGATAGCCGAGCGCTTCCAACTCCAGCCGGGGAAAACCCTCATCGACCGATTTGATTTCCTGAAGGCAGACGATGTCAGGCGATGAATCCTTCAGCCACTGGCAGAGGTTTTCGATACGCGCCTTGACGCCATTGATGTTCCAGGTGGCAATCTTCATCGGAGTTTCCCTTTTGTGAGGGTACTTTTACCCGATGCAAAACCGATTGCCACCGTTTTTGGAAATTGGTGGTGCGGATGTGGTGGAAAGACGCCGGGCGGGCGGGATCGTTGCGTTTCTCCTCCCTCATTGCTGTGCTTGTCACAGGAATCCAGCCAGCCCAAGTCCTTGGGCTGAAAGGAGTCCTTCCCGCCGCGCAGACGCGCGTCGACTGGATTCCTGTGACAGGCACAGGAATGAGGGGAGGAGAGAGGCGAGTTACTTCAAAGCTTGGTGGCTGGCATGCGGATTGCGCGCCGGTATTTCCAACTCAAATCGAGAAGCTTGTGCCACAGCCGCAGCTTGCCACGGCATTGGGGTTCTTGATCTGGAAGGATTGGCCGAGCAGATTATCCACAAAGTCGATTTCGGAGCCGGCCATATAGACAACCGACAGGCTGTCGATCAGCACCTTGGCGTCGCCGCGCGCAATCACGATGTCGTCATCGGCTTTGTCTTCGGCCAGATCGAACTTGTAGGAGAAGCCCGAGCAGCCGCCGCCTTCCACCGAAACGCGCAGCGCCTGTTTGCCGGCGTCGGCCGCGACGATCTGGGCGATTCGCTTCGCCGCTGCTTCCGAAAGGGTAATGTCGCTGTTTTCCATGTCGTTTCTCCTGCCGGGGTCAAGAACCGGAGAGCAATAATCTCGTTGTCACCATTATAAACCGGTCAAATTACCGGTCTATAGCCTCTGTGAAGGCGGTCAGCGCGGCGATGATGCTTTGCGCTGACCTCTGCGATAGGTATGAAGGGTGAATGAAAAGGTCAATGGCCGAGACCAAAGGAAGTGCCGGCCAGAGAAGACAACAGGTGGATGCATGATCATAGACCAGCGCGCATTGGGTTTCGGAAGTGGCGAGAGGGCGGTTTTCGCCTCTGATCCATGGACCACGCGCGGACGTCTTTTTCCGGAAGAGGGAAGCCTGACGCGTTCCGAATTCCAGCGCGACCGTGACCGCATCGTCCACACGACAGCTTTTCGCCGCCTGAAGCACAAGACGCAGGTCTTCATCAGCCCTGACGGCGACCATTATCGCACGCGTCTCACCCACACCATCGAAGTCGCGCAGATTGCGCGAGCGCTTGCCCGCGCGCTGAAGCTGGACGAGGATCTGGCTGAGGGCGTGGCGCTGGTGCATGATTTCGGCCACACGCCTTTCGGTCATACCGGCGAAGACGCGCTGGATGCCGTGCTGTTGCCCTATGGCGGTTTCGACCACAATGCGCAATCGCTGCGCATCGTCACCAAGCTGGAACGCCGTTATGCCGAATATGACGGTATCAACCTCACATGGGAGACGCTCGAAGGGCTCGTCAAGCACAATGGCCCGCTGGTCAATGCCAAGGGCGAGGGGATCAAGGGACCGGTTCCGCTGCCCATCCTCGAATATTGCGAGCTGCAGGATCTGGAAATCGGCAGCTATGCGAGCCTCGAGGCGCAGGTCGCGGCGATTGCCGATGACATCGCCTATAATACCCACGACATCGATGACGGCCTGCGCGCCGGTTATCTCACCTTCGAGATGCTGGAGGAGGTGCCTTTCCTCAGTGGACTGATGGCGCAGGTGCGGGCGAAATATCCCGTACTCGACAAGGAGCGTTTCGCCAATGAGATCATGCGCCGGCAGATCACCCATATGGTCGAGGATGTGATCGGTGTGGCGCAGCAGAATCTTGCCCGCCTGAAACCGCGAAGCGCCGCCGATATCCGCGCCGCCGATTTCACCGTTGCGACCTTCTCGCCTGAGATGGCCGAGACCGACCGGCAGATCAAGAAGCTGCTGTTTGGCCATATCTACCGGCATCCGGAAATCATGCGCATCCGCGCCGGCGCGACACAGATCGTTACCGATCTTTTCCACCGTTATATGGAAACGCCGGCGGAAATGCAGAGCCACTACTGGGTGGACAGCATTTCCGGCATGAGCGTGGCCGCAAAAGCCCGGCATGTGGGCGACTATCTGGCCGGGATGACCGACAGTTATGCACTGCGCGCCCACCAGCGTCTGTTTGACCACACCCCCGATTTGAGATAGGGCAGCGGGCAATCGCGGAGCCGACCCGGTTATGATGGCCGGACATAAACAGAAGCCCTTCGCGCAGGTTGGAACGATGAACATTTTTGCTGATTTCGATACCAGGATCAAAAACGCGCTCGAGACCCTCGATCTCGTGAAAGAGAACCGCGAAAAGGTCGATTTCAGTCGAGTTACGGTCGAATCCCCGCGTGATCTGAGCCACGGCGATGTAGCAACCAATGCCGCCATGGTGCTGGCGAAGCCGCTCGGCACCAATCCGCGCGCGCTTGCCGAACTCATCGTGCCCGCACTTCAGGCGGATGGCGATGTCGACAGCGTCAATGTCGCCGGTCCGGGCTTCATCAATCTCAAGGTTTCGGTCGGTTACTGGCAGCGTCTTCTGGCCGATATGATCAGTCAGGGCATCGATTTCGGCCGCTCCACCGTCGGTGCTGGCCAGAAGATCAACGTCGAATATGTCTCCGCCAACCCGACCGGCCCGATGCATGTCGGCCATTGCCGTGGCGCCGTTGTCGGCGACACGCTGGCGAACCTGCTCGCTTTTGCGGGTTACGGCGTTACCAAGGAATATTACATCAACGATGCCGGCTCGCAGATCGATGTGCTGGCCCGTTCGGTGTTCCTGCGTTACCGCGAGGCGCTTGGTGAAGATATCGGCACCATTCCGTCCGGTCTCTACCCCGGTGACTATCTCGTTCCCGTTGGCCAGGCGCTGGCGGATGAATATGGCATCAAGCTGCGCGCCATGCCCGAGGAAAAATGGCTGCCGATCGTAAAGGACAAGGCGATCGACGCGATGATGGTGATGATCCGCGAGGATCTGGCCCTGCTCAACGTCAGGCACGATGTGTTCTTCTCGGAGCGCACGCTGCATGAGGGCAATGGCGGTCCGATCCTCTCGGCCATCAACGACCTCACCTTCAAGGGCCATGTCTACAAGGGCACCCTGCCGCCGCCGAAGGGCGAATTGCCTGAGGACTGGGAAGACCGCGAACAGACGCTGTTCCGCTCCACGGAAGTGGGCGACGATATGGACCGCGCGCTGATGAAGTCGGACGGTTCCTACACCTATTTTGCCGCCGACGTTGCCTATTTCAAGAACAAGTTCGATCGCGGTTTCTCCGAGATGATCTATGTGCTCGGCGCTGACCATGGCGGTTACGTCAAGCGTCTTGAAGCCGTTGCGCGCGCCGTCTCCGAGGGCAAGTCGAAGCTGACGGTTCTTCTGTGCCAGCTCGTCAAGCTGTTCCGTGACGGCGAGCCGGTGAAGATGTCGAAACGCTCCGGCGACTTCGTCACTCTGCGCGATGTTGTCGATGAAGTGGGTCGCGATCCCGTGCGATTCATGATGCTTTATCGGAAGAATTCCGAGCCGCTGGACTTCGATTTCGCTAAAGTGACCGAACAATCGAAGGATAATCCGGTTTTTTACGTGCAATATGCGCACGCCCGCTCCATGTCGATCTTCCGGCAGGCGCAGGAAGCGTTTCCGGGGCTTGCTCCCTCTGCGGAAGAGATGGCGGCATCTGTTGCTTTGATCAGTGATATCAATGAGTTGCAGTTGGTTGCAAAGCTCGCCGAATATCCGCGCCTGATCGAATCGGCGGCCCTTTCGCATGAGCCGCACCGGCTTGCTTTTTACCTCTATGATCTCGCCAGTTCCTTCCATGGACACTGGAACAAGGGTAAAGACCAGTCGGAATTACGTTTTATTAACGATAAAAACCGAGAATTGAGCATTGCCAGACTTGGGCTGGTGAATGCTGTCGCAAATGTTTTGAGGTCCGGCCTTACGCTTTTAGGAGCGGACGCACCTGCTGAAATGCGATAACATATCACCATTATTTGCTCACAATACGCTGGCAAGAGCTGCAATGCGTAGATGGTGGAACACGTAATGGTCGAAAAAAATGTCGCGTATAACCGGGACACCCGGTCCGAAGGCTTCGCTGACAACGATCCTCTGGCAGAGCTGGCACGTATCGTCGGCTTCGAAGATCGTCCTTCGCATGCGGGTTCCGAAGCTGCGCCACGCGCTGCCTCACCGGCAACCCGCCGCGAACCCGAATTCAACCTCGAGGACGAACTGCTTCGGGAGTTCGAGGTTTACGATGCGCCGCACGCCGATCCGGTCGTTCTTGATCCGGCAAACGATGTTCGTGCGGGCATCCACCCCAACGATTTCATGCAGCGTGTCGAATCCGTTTTCGCCCGCCGTGAGCCGGAGCTTGCGCCGGTGGCTGAACCAGCGCCCGTGGCCGCATCTGCGCCAGAGGTGAGGGAAGAGCCGCTTCCGGAAATCGATCAGGCCTATATTCACAACTACGTCGAAACGACCACCCAGGATATTCGCGCGGATTTCCGTGATGATGCCGGCGCCGTGGCCGAAGTTTTCGATGTGCATTCGCGCCAGTCGCGTCCCGCCGAGCCGATGGTTTATCAGCCGGCCGCCCAGCAGGTGGCATGGGAAGAGCCGCAGGCCGCTGAGCCCGTGCAACCCGAATGGCACGCCATGCCGGAGCTCCCGGCCGATGTTTCGAGCAATGTTCAGACCTATGCGCCGGAGCCGCAGGCTTTCGATCTCGCCGATGAGGTGGAAATAGCTGTCGCCGAGGAAGCGCCCGCACCGATTTCCGTGCGTCCGCCGTCGCATGGCGGCCGGTCTTCGCTGGAATTCTCCAGCCTGCGGCTGCCGCTTGCCAATTTCGGCGCGCGCCGGGATGTTTCGGCTGTCGATCCGAAGCGGGTTGAGCCGCGTTCCGAGCAGCAGCCTGCTGCAGCCCGTATCGAGCCGCAGGTTGAAGTCGCTCCCGCACCTGCCTTCGTTCAGGCGGAAGACACCGCTCCGTCCTTTGCACCGCCGGTTGCCGAGACCTTCACGCCTGCCGCAGAGCCTCTGGCGTTTGAGGTTGCCGAGAAGCCGGCATCGAAACATCTCTCGCCGATGGACGCGCTGATTTACGACGTCGCGAAATATTCCATTCCCGGTCGCGGTGAAACACCGCTCGTGCAGGACGTTCCCGCTGCGCAGGCTGCGGAAGTGGAGCCGCCCGTGGTCGCCGCCGCGCCGGTGAAGGCAGCGCCGATTGTCGCTGCTGCGCCCGCAGCCCCCGTCGAAGAGCTGGATTTCACGGATTTCGCCGGCTTCAACGATGATGATTTCGAGCTCGCGCTCGACGATCTCGATCTTGATCTGGATTTGTCTGAAATCGCCGAGGCGGAAGTTGCACCTGCGCCCGCGCCGCAACCCGTTCGCCAGCAGCCGGTTGCTCCGGTTGCCGTTGCTGACGTCGCGCCGCAGCCCGTGAGAGAACAGCCCGCGCCGCAGCCGCGCCCGGCTCCCGTTGCCGTTGCCGCACCGGTCGCTGCTGCTGCTGTTCAGCCGCGTCCCGCTGCTGCAGCACCGCAGCCGGCCGCACCGCAGACGCTGGAAAGCCTGCCTTTCGATCCTTCGCAGATCGGCGAGACGGAAGAACATCCGGAAACCATCGTCGAAATGGATGTGCCGGAACTGCCGGTCGGGGTTTTTGAACCCAAGCCGGCCGCGCGCCGTCACGAGGAAGATCTCGATATCGATACCGAGCTTGCGACGCTGTTTGCGCCTGCTGTCGCCGGTGGTCTCGACCGTCACAAACATGCGGAAAATCGCGGCGCCGCCCAGGCGCGTCCTGTTCAGGCTCCGGAAGAGGCCGATGAATTCGAACGGGCGCTGGAAGAGGATTTCCGTCGTTCCATGCAGGAGGCTGCGGCTTCCCGTGGCAACGCGTCCCGCGACGCCGAGAATACCTATGTGGAGCATCCGGCGGCTTATCGTGACGAGGATGAACGCGGCGGTCGCCGCTGGATCATGCCGGTTGCAGCCGCAATCGGTCTGGTGCTGATCGGTGGCGGCGTTTACGCGCTGGTTTCCGGCGGTTCGTCCAGCACGGGCTCCAATGGCGCACCTGTCATCATCTCCGCCGACAATGACCCGATGAAGGTCGTGCCGGAAAATCCGGGCGGTCGCGTCGTGCCAAATCAGGACAAGGCGGTTTATGACCGCGTGGCTGGCGGCAGCGCTGCCGATCCGAAGCAGCCGGCGCTGATTTCCAGCAACGAGCAGCCGGTGGATGTGGTTCAGCGCACGCTGATCCCCGAACAATTGCCGCTCGAAGGCGAAAACGACGCGGATATGGAAGCCGCCGGCACGCCGGTTGGCGAGACCGAGGATCCGCGTCTGCTTTCGCCGGAAGAAAAGGCCGCACAGAACGAAGGTTCGGCTGCAACCGGCGTTTCGCCGCGCAAGGTCCGCACCATGATCGTCAAGCCTGATGGCACGCTGGTTGCCCAGGAGGTCGAGGTACCTGCAGCCCAGCCGCCGAAGGCCGACAAGGTCGAGGAGCTTGCAGCGCCGCAGACCGCGAAGCCCGGTGAGGGCGCTCCCGCCGTCATCGCCGCATCGCGGGTTCCGGTCGCGCCGGAGCAGGCTCAGCCGCAGGCCAACACACCTGCCGCCGCCGCCAAGCCGGCAGCGCAGTCGGCAGCACCGCTTCCAGCGGCACGTCCGTCCTCGCAGCCTGCCAATGTAGTGGCAACGGTGACCAACCAGGGCAACGTGCGCCCCGCGACCGCTCCGGCACAGCCGCAGGCCGCGCAGCAGCAGACGGCAGCCGCGACCCCGGCAGCGACCAGCACGCCTTCTGCCGGTGGCTACTACATCCAGATCGCCTCGCTGCCGAGCCAGGCGGAAGCCCAGAAGTCCTACCAGAACATGTCGGCCAAGTTCGGCTCGGTCATCGGTGGACGTGGCGTCGACATCAAGGCCGCCGAAATCGCCGGCAAGGGCACGTTCTACCGCGTCCGCATCCCGGCGGGTGACAAGAACGAAGCCGTGGCGCTGTGCGAAAAGTTCCGCTCAGCCGGCGGCAGCTGCCTGGTAGCGCGCTGATAGAGGCTGATCCGGCGTAGAAAGATTGGGGCTGCCGCATGAGGCAGCCCTTAGAGTATTTGGACCTTCCATCACACTCTGCATCATCCTCGGGCTTGTCCCGAGGAACCACAACCCGGAGCGATGAATCCTCGGATCAAGCCCGAGGATGACGGCGGAGAGGTTATCGGACGATTTTCGCAGTCCCGATGGCGCAGTCTCCTTACCCTTACCCCTATCTTCCCTGAGAGCGTGACATCATGACTGATTGCAAAGCTATGATCCTCGGATGCAGCGGGCTTTCGCTGACCGCCGACGAGATTGCCCTTTACCGCGATGAACAGCCCTGGGGCTTCATCCTGTTCGGGCGCAATATCGGCGAGCCGCAGCAGATCACCGATCTCGTCGCCGCCATGCGCGACGCCGTCGGGCGGCCAGACGCGCCGGTTCTGATCGATCAGGAGGGTGGGCGTGTTCAGCGCATCAAGCCACCGATCCTGCAGGCCTATCCGAATGCCCGCATTCTCGGTGAAATCTATGAGCGCGACCGGGGGGCGGGTCTGCGTGCCGCCTGGCTGATGTCGCGCCTGCATGCCTTCGACCTCATGAAATTCGGTATCAATGTCGATTGCCTGCCGGTGCTTGACGTGCCGGTGGAAGGCGCCAGCAACGTCATCGGCAACCGCGCCTATGGCTACACGCCGACCATGGTGGCCGAGATGGGGCAGGCGGCCGCCGATGGCCTGAAGGCGGGCGGCATGCTGCCTGTCATGAAACATATGCCGGGTCACGGTCGCGGCATGGTGGATTCGCATCATGAACTGCCTGTTGTCGACGTACCGCTCGATGAGCTGGACGCCCATGATTTTGTGCCGTTCCGGGCGCTGAACCACGAATTGATGGCGATGAGCGCGCATCTGGTATTCAATGCCGTCGACCGCGAACGGCCGGCGACGACCTCGCCGAAGGTCATCGAGGAGATCATTCGCGGCCGCATCGGCTTTGATGGCCTGCTGATGTCCGACGACAGTTCCATGAACGCGTTGAAGGGTACGCTGGGCGAGCGGGCTGCGAATATTGTTGCGGGTGGCTGCGATATAGTCTTGCATTGCAATGGCGTGATGGGTGAAATGCTTGAAGTCGTGAAGGAGGTTCCCGTTCTTTCCGGCCGCTCGCTGGAGCGGGTGCGGGCAGTTGAAGCGGGTTTCCCGACTGCGGACCCGTCCGACGAAGCGGAACTGAGAGCCGAATTCAACGCCATGCGGGCCGTTTCCTGACGATCTTGGGGGCGGCCGCTCACTCGGGATCAAGGCCGGACGCCCGGCGGATGGAACAATGGCCGCAGACAAGTCTCGCAATTCAACGCCGATGGACAAGCTCTGGCAGGATGTGACGCCGGAGCGGTTGACGGGTGAGGCCGGGCTGGTCATCGATGTCGCGGGTTTCGAAGGCCCGCTCGATCTTCTCCTGCATCTTGCGCGCACGCAGAAGGTCGATCTGTCGCGCATTTCGGTGCTGGCGCTCGCCGAACAATATCTGCAATTCGTGGAAAGTGCGCGTCGCGTGCGCATCGAGCTTGCGGCCGATTATCTCGTGATGGCGGCGTGGCTCGCCTTCCTTAAATCCAAGCTCCTCATTCCGCAGCAATCCAAAGATGACGGCCCCTCGGGCGAGGAAATGGCCGCGACGCTGGCCTTCCGGCTGAAACGTCTGGAGGCGATGCGCGAGGCGGCCGAACGCCTCGTCAACCGCGCCCAGCTCGGCCGCGATGTTTTTGCCCGTGGCGCGCCGGAGCATATTCCGCATATCAACCGCTCGGCCTATGAGGCCAATCTTTACGATCTGCTCAGCGCCTATGCCAATCTGCGGCAGCGTCAGGCGATTACCCAGGTCACGATTGAAAAACGGCAGGTCTGGTCGCTTGTCGAGGCGCGCGAGCTTCTGACCCACCTCCTTGGCGATGTCGGGGAATGGACCTTGCTCGATCAATATCTGCTGCAATATGTGCCCGATCCGGCCATGCGCGTGACGGCGATTGCCAGCGCCTTTGCCGCTTCGCTGGAGCTGGTGCGCGAGGGCTCGCTGCAAATCCGGCAGGACGGTGCTTTCCAGCCCATCTATATGCGCCGCGGCGCAAGGGACGACCGTGCCGTGAATGCCGAAAGGACTGATAATGATGAATGACGATGAGACCGCCGAGGCCACCATCGCGGCAGATGGGGCCGAGCCCGAACAGACGGTATTTTCCGAACGGCAGGTGAAGGAGGCCGAGCGGATCGCCGAGGCTTTGGTCTTCGCCTCGTCCGAGCCGGTTTCCGTCGGTTTCATCGCCGAGCGCCTGCCGCGCGGCATGGATGTCGTCGCCATTCTGCAGCGTCTCAAGGTTCTCTATGCGGAGCGGGGCGTCAATCTCGTGCAGGTGGGCGGGCAATGGGCTTTTCGCACCGCCGGCGATCTTTCCTTCGTCATCCGCGCCGAGGAGAAGGAGCCGAAGAAGCTGTCGCGCGCGGCGCTGGAAGTTCTTGCGATTATCGCATATCATCAACCGGTGACACGCGCCGAAATCGAGGAAATCCGCGGTGTTCAGACCTCGCGCGGCACGCTTGATGTGCTGATGGAGGCGGGCTGGGTCAGGTTCCGTGGCCGCAGGCGTACACCCGGCCGGCCCGTGACGATCGGCACCACGGTGGAGTTTCTCGACCATTTCGGCCTTGAGGAACTGCGCGATCTGCCGGGCCTTGAGGAATTGAAGGGCGCGGGGCTGCTTTCAGGCCGCATCCCCTCCAATTTCGGCGTGCCTCTGCCGATGATGAGCGACGAATTGCGTGAGGACGAAGACTCGATCACGCAGCTTGATCTTGAGGAACTGGGCCTGCTTGCGCCTGGCGGCGGCGATGGCGACGATTGATATCGCCATCCTGTTGGCGCGGCCACGAAAACTTTATGCGCACTCGCTGTTGAAGCGACGATTTGTCGTTTGAAAAAGCCTTTCAAACGTCTTACATCGTCTGAAAGCGAAATTCAGGAGTTTCAGTTATGGGTTCTTTTAGTGTGTGGCATTGGCTCATCGTGCTGGTGATCGTTCTCGTCCTCTTCGGACGCGGCAAGATCCCGGAATTGATGGGTGATGTTGCAAAGGGCATCAAGAGCTTCAAGAAGGGCATGGCTGACGAAGACCAGACGCCGCCGCCGGCCGATGCCAACACGAAGACCGTCGACCACAAGGCTGACGAGATCAAGTAAGCGGCTTTGCCGCTTGGTGTGAGACTGACGGGCGTTAGGGTCTCGGGAGCATATTGATGTTTGATATCGGCTGGAGCGAGCTTCTGGTGATTGCGGTCGTTTTGATCGTGGTCGTCGGACCGAAAGACTTGCCGCCCATGATCCGCGCCTTCGGCAAAACGATGGCCGGCCTTCGCAAGATGGCGGGGGACTTCCGCACGCAGTTCGATGAGGCGCTCAAAGAGGCCGACATGGACGATGTGCGCCAGACGATCTCCGATGTCCGCAATCTCAACCCCACCAACTCGCTGCGCGATGCGATGAACCCGCTTCGCCAGCTCGGCAACGAGATCAAGTCCGATCTCCAGAAGGCGACGGCTGCGCCGGATGGCCTTTCGTCCACGCCGGCGCCGGCGACAAGCGAGCCGGTCGCGCCGCTGGTCAGCGTGCCTGAGCCTGAAATGAAGCTGCCGGATGCGCCGCCTGTTGTAGCCGCACCCGCTGCGCCGGTTGCCGCGGCCGTCGCTGCGGAGGAGAAGCCGAAGCGCGCGCGGGCGAAATCTATTGCTACTGTTGAGGCCGAAGCGGTTGCCGCCAAGCCGAAACGTGCAGCCCGGAGCAAGGTTGCCGCAGCGCCCGAAGCCGCCGTCACCGCGAAAACCAGTGAGCCCGCCGCCTCGAAGCCCGCCGTGAAGACCGTCGCCAAAAAGGCGGCCGTCCGGAAGTCTTCCGCAGACAAGGCGGCGGTGGCCGATGCCAAGCCGGCGAAGACGGCAAAAACCAAGGCTGCAAAGCCCACAAAGGATGAAGCATGAGCGGGGATATCGAGGATAAGCCGCAGCCGCTTATTGAGCATCTCATGGAGTTGCGCACGCGGCTGATCTGGGCGCTCGGCGCGTTCTTCATTGCCTTCATCGGCTGCTTCGCCGTTGCCAAACATCTCTTCAACCTGCTTGTCATTCCCTATAAGTGGGCAGTGCTCTGGGCGGGGCTGGATGTGACGAAATCGTCACTGATCTATACTGCGCCGCAGGAATTCTTCTTCACGCAGATCAAGGTTGCGATGTTCGGCGCCATGGTGATCTCCTTCCCGGTGATCGCCTCGCAGCTTTACAAATTCGTGGCGCCCGGTCTCTACAAGAACGAGCGCGCCGCCTTCCTGCCATTCCTCATCGCTTCCCCGATCCTGTTCCTTATCGGTGCGGCGCTCGTCTATTTCTTCTTCACGCCTATGGTCATGTGGTTCTTCCTCGCCATGCAGCAATTGCCGGAAGATGGCGAAGTCGCGATTTCACTGATGCCGAAGGTGTCGGAATATCTGAGCCTCATCATGACGCTGGTGCTGTCCTTCGGTCTGGTGTTCCAGCTGCCCGTCGTCACCACGCTTCTGGCGCGCGTCGGTCTTCTGACCAGCGACTGGCTCAGGGAAAAGCGCAAGTTCGCCATCGTCATGGCCTTTGTGGTTGCCGCCGTGCTGACGCCGCCGGATCCCATGTCCCAGATCGGTCTTGCACTGCCTGCGATCATTCTCTACGAGATTTCCATCTACATGGCTCGACTCGTGGAGAGGAAGCGCGCTGCGGAATCCGCAAGCACGGAGCTGGAGGAGACCTGATTTTCCTGAAGGTCTCGCCGCTCTGAAAATCTCCTCGCGCCGGGTTCATGCCCGGCGTTTTGCTGTAAAACACGGGCAATGCAACAACGGTCTGGAACGACGATGCACGACATTAAATGGATACGCGAAAACCCCGAAGCCTTTGATGCGGCGCTTGCGCGCCGCGGCGCGGAGCCTGCCGCCAGCGGCCTGATCGCGCTCGATGAAAAGCGCCGTTCCGTCATCCAGTCCCTGCAGGACATGCAGTCGCGCCGCAATGCCGCCTCCAAGGAGATCGGCGCCGCCATGGCGCAGAAGAACATGGAGCTTGCTGACAAGCTCAAGGCCGAAGTCGCCGACCTCAAGGACAACATGCCGCGCGCCGAGGAGGAGGACCGTCAGGTCACCGCCGAGCTGAACGACGCGCTGTCGCGCCTGCCCAACATGCCTTTCGACGATGTGCCCGACGGCAAGGACGAGCATGACAATGTGGTCGCCCGTGTGGTCGGCCAGAAGCCCGGCTGGAACCATGAGGCAAAGGAGCACTTCGAGATTGGCGAAGCGCTCGGCTATATGGATTTCGAGCGTGCCGCCAAGCTTTCCGGCGCACGTTTCACCGTGCTGACCAGCCAGCTGGCGCGTCTGGAGCGAGCGCTCGGCCAGTTCATGATCGACCTGCACACCAGCGAACATGGCTATACCGAAGTCTCCTCGCCGCTGATGGTGCGCGACGAGGCGATGTTCGGCACCGGGCAATTGCCTAAATTCTCCGAGGACCTGTTCAAGACCACGGACGGCCGCTGGCTGATCCCGACGGCGGAGGTGACGCTGACCAACCTCGTGTCCGGCGAAATTCTCGATCAGGAGAAGCTGCCGCTGCGCTTCACCGCGCTGACGCCGTCCTTCCGTTCGGAAGCGGGCTCGGCCGGTCGCGACACGCGCGGCATGCTGCGCCAGCATCAGTTCTGGAAATGTGAGCTCGTCTCCATCACCGATGCGGAAAGCGCCGTTGCCGAGCATGAGCGCATGACGGCCTGCGCCGAAGAAGTTCTGAAGCGCCTTGGCCTGCATTTCCGCACCATGACGCTCTGCACGGGCGACATGGGTTTCAGCGCCCGCAAGACCTACGATCTGGAAGTGTGGCTGCCCGGCCAGAATACCTATCGCGAAATTTCGTCCTGCTCGGTCTGCGGCGATTTCCAGGCGCGGCGTATGAATACGCGTTATCGCGGCAAGGACGACAAGGCGACGAAGTTCGTGCACACGCTGAACGGTTCCGGCACCGCCGTCGGCCGCTGCCTGATCGCCGTTCTCGAGAATTATCTGAACGACGATGGTTCCGTCACAATTCCGGACGTGCTGCTGCCCTATATGGGCGGGCTGACGCGGATCGAGAAGGCGGCCTGATTGTCCGTCTGTTAAGCGGCTGTCATGCCGCCTTGCGCCGGTATCCAGCCAGCCCAAGTCCTTGGGCTGGAGAGACGCTTCCCGCCGCGCGGATGCGCGTCGACTGGATTCCGGCTCAAGGCCGGAATGACGGGTAGGGGGGCTTCTGTGAGAGAAATCATTGTGTCCTCATAGCGGGATACAGCAGCGGAGGAAAACATGCGGATTTTGCTGACGAATGACGACGGTATTCACGCCGAAGGTCTGGCCGTGCTGGAGCGTATCGCCCGCACGCTGTCCGACGATGTCTGGATCGTCGCGCCGGAGACCGACCAAAGCGGGCTTGCCCATTCGCTGACGCTTTCCGAACCGCTGCGTCTGCGTAAGGTTTCCGACAAACATTTCGCGCTGCGCGGCACGCCCACCGATTGCGTCATCATGGGCATTCGCGAGGTTCTGCCGGAAAAACCCGATCTCGTTCTGTCAGGCGTCAATGCCGGCGCCAACATGGCCGATGATGTCACCTATTCCGGCACCATTGCCGGCGCCATCGAAGGCACGCTGCAGGGCGTGCGTTCCTTTGCGCTCAGCCAGGCGTTCAGCCATGGCGAAGGCCGCGTCGTGCCGTGGGAAGTCGCTGAAACCTATGCGCCCGATCTCATTCGCAAGCTCATTGATGTCGATCTGCCTGACGGCACCTTCCTCAACCTCAATTTCCCCAATTGTGCGCCAAAGGATGTGCAGGGCGTGTCCGTCACCGGGCAGGGCAAGCTCGATTTCGGCCTGACGGTGGAGGAGCGGCAGGATGGTCGCGGTCTTCCTTATTATTGGCTGCGCTTCGGCGAGCGCCTCGGCACCTTCCGCGAGGGCACGGATATTCACGCCCTGAAGCACGGCAAGATTTCGGTCACACCGCTTAAGCTTGACCTGACGGACTACACGGTGAAGGATCGGGTTGCGCAAGCACTTGGATTCGGAGTCGCCGATTGAAATCCGCAATGGTCGAAAAGGAAGGTTTTGCCGCTCTCGTTCTCCGCTTAAGGGGCGAGGGGATTTCCGATCTTGACCTTTTGACGGCGGTCGAGCAGACGCCGCGGTCCAAATTCGTGCCGCCGCAATTTGCCGCCGACGCCTATTCCAGCCGCACCATCCCGATCGACTGCGGCGCCTTCATGGAAGGCGCTGACATGGCGGTGAAGATCCTTGCCCGCCTGCAGCTGAAACCCGGCCAGCGCGTGCTGGAAATCGGCACGGGCAGCGGTTTCATGACCGCGATCATTGCGCGCCGGGTGGAGCGCGTCTTTTCGCTGGAGCGCTACAAGACGCTGGTGCAGCAGGCGCAGAACTGTCTCGACGATCTCTCCATCCGCAATGTCGTCATCCGTCAGGCGGATGGCAGCAATGGTCTGGTGGGCGAGGGACCCTTCGATCGTATCGTCTCCCCCGCCGCCTTTACCACCATGCCCCGCTTCTTTGCCGAGCAGATCGTTTCGGGCGGCATGATGATCGCGCCGATCATTCTTGAAGGCGACCGTTGCGTGATGACGCGTTTCTCCAAGACCGGTAGCCGCTTCGAGAAGGAAGAGCTGTTCGAGGCGCCTTATCTGCCGCTCAGCACCCATATTGCGCGTCATTTGTGACAAATTGAAAATTTTGGAGACATTCTATTTTTGTCTCCTAATGTTCTGAATTTTCGCAACTATCTGATTTTTAATATCATTATTGTCTCAACATGACGCATCTGGTTTCCGTCATGGTTATCGAAGTGTCAAAAAAGCACTGAGCGGCTTAACGTTTTAACGGCGTGGTAACACTAACGCGCTTTAATCATAAACATCGACGCATGGTTTTCCCCACCTCGGGAAATGGGCCTTGCAAGAAGTGAAATTTGTGCCGGATCGCATCTAGATGCGGCGGGTTGGCGTCAGTGTAGATCGAGTCATGCGTATGAGACATTCGTCTAAAATCGGAAAATCAGTCGCAAAAATGTTCGCAGCGGCATTGCTGGCAAGCGTCGCAACGGGCTGTAGCTCGGATGCAACGCGGTTCAGTGGCCTCTTTTCCAGTGGACCGGATCGGATGACAACGGCGTCAATTCCTGCCCGTCAGGGCGGCGGTGCTTACGGGCAGGTCCCGGTCCCGCAGGGCGACATGAATGGCGGTTACGCCTCTGCCGCGCCGCAGGGTGGTTACGCCAACCAGAACATGGCCGGCAACTCCCATCCGCAGTCCGGTGGGTATGGCGGGGTTCAGCCTTCCACGGCCCGCGCGTCGGCCTCGCCGGGGCAGGGTTCCGGCTTTCGGCGCCGACCGCCGTGGCAAGCCGCGATCCGTCGACCCGCAACGAAGCCATGGCCCAGCCTTTCCCGTCCGCTCAGCCCAAGGCCGCGCCGTCTCTTGCAGCGCCCGCCCAGCAGGCTGCCGCCCCCGTCGCCGACAACCTGACCACCGCGACCGTACGTTCCGACAAGAATGGCTGGCACACCGATGGCGCTTCCTCCGTGACCCTGCGTCCCGGCGAAAGCATCGCGACACTCTCCAACCGTTACGGCGTTCCGGAAAAGGAACTGCTGCGCGTCAACGGTCTGAAGACCGCATCCTCGGCGCAGGCCGGCCAGTCGATCCTCATTCCGAAATTCGGCCAGGCCCGCAATGCCGCCAAGGATGCCGCCGGCAATATCGCTCTCAACCGCAATGGCGACCAGCCGACCCCGCTGCGCGGCCCCGAGGGGAACGTAGCCGTGCTGCCGTCGCAGACCGCCGTCCGTGACAAGGTTTCCTCCGAAGCCGGCAAGCTGACGCCTCCGGGCGGTAAGCCGTTGCCGCCGACCGGTGGTTACAAGGTTCAGCCGGGCGATAGCCTGGCGAAGATCGCCCGCGAAAACGGCGTGTCGGTTGCTGCCTTGAAGGCCGCGAACGGTCTCGGCAACGAAAGCATCCGCGTCGGCCAGACGCTCAACATGCCGGGCGCTTCGACGGATGCCATCAAGACAGCTTCCGTTCCTGCCAAGGAAGCGGCGAAGGCGGTCGAAACCGCATCCGTCAAGCCTGAGCCCTACAAGGCTCCCGCTGCCGCCGCCGCTCCGACTGCGCCTGCTACACCAGCCACGGCAAGTGTCAGCGATATCGAGAAGAAGGCCGACATGGCCTCCATCGCACCGGAATCCACCGGTATCGGCAAATATCGCTGGCCGGTCCGCGGTGCGGTCATCAACAATTTCGGCGACAATGTCGAAGGCAGCCGCAACGATGGCATCAACATCTCCGTTCCCGAGGGAACGCCGATCAAGGCCGCCGAAAACGGCGTGGTCATCTATGCGGGCAACGGCCTGAAGCAGCTCGGCAACACGGTTCTCGTCCGTCACGACGATGGCAAGGTCACGGTTTACGGCAATGCCGCCAATCTCGACGTACAGCGTGGCCAGAAGGTCCAGCGCGGCCAGACCATCGCCACCTCAGGCATGACCGGCAGCGCCAAGCGTCCGCAGGTTCACTTCGAAGTCCGCAAGGATGCGACGCCGGTGAACCCCTCCAGTTTCCTTGAATAGGTATTGCGTCTCAAGGAATGATGAAGCCGGGTGAAGAACCCGGCTTTTTCATTTTTGGGGTGGTGCGTGCGGAGAAGGTGCTGGAATGGGTGCCACGGGTTTAGTGGGTGTTGGTTTCCTCGCGGTTTTCTCCTCCGTCATGCCGGACCTGATCCGGCATCCAGTCGACGCGCGTCTGCGCGGTGGAATGAGTCTCCTCAGCCCAAGGACTTGAGCTGGCTGGATACCGGCTCAAGGCCGGTATGACGGATGTGGGGATGCAGCCCAAGTCACGTCGATCCGCTACGTGTCTAGCCCCTGACCAGCCCAACCGTCTTCCCGAGGAAGTCTGCGAGCGTGGCGGTATCGTCGAGATCGAAGACGGGAAGGGTGGCGTCTGCCACCTCATGATCGGCGGCAATCGCGACGATATGCGGATCGAGCGGCGCAAGCGGTTCGGTCTTGGCGGCCTCCAGCCGGCGCGCCTCGATCTTCGGCACCGGCTCATATTTGTAACCTTCGATCAGCACCAGATCGCAGGGGGCGAGGCGGGAGAGAATATCCTCGAAGGAGGGTTCCGGTTCGCCGCGCAGTTCATGCATGATGGCGAAACGGGTGCCGGAAACGATGGTAACCTCGTGCGCGCCAGCCTGCCGGTGACGCCAGCTATCCGCGCCGACCTTGTCGATATCGAAATCATGATGGGCGTGCTTGATGGTGGAGACGCGGTAGCCGCGCGCCGTCAGTTCGGTGACGATGCGCACCGCAAGGCCGGTTTTTCCCGAGTTCTTCCAGCCGGCGATGCCAAAGACCTTTTGTACCGTCATGGTTCCATGCTCTCCAGATAGCTTCGCGCCAGCGCCAGTTCATCCGGCGTGTTGATGTTGAAGAACGGATCGAGGCTGCCCTTTGCCGTTTCCAGCGGCGGGAAAGCCACGCCGATGGTGACATGCCGGGCAAGATAGGCGCGGATGCGCCGGTTCGCATCGTTCTTCAGCCACGCCTCGAGATCATCGGCGAGGGCCACCGGCCACAGCGCAAAAACCGGGTGAAGCTGGCCGCTGGAGGCGGCGATGACGATCGCATGATCTGACACGTGCTCGCAAAGGCGCGCCACAAGGTCGTCAGGAAAAAATGGGCTGTCGGCCGGCGCGGTAAGAAAATGACTGCCGGCGGTCTCGCGATTGCGGAAGTGGCGCATGCCTGCCAGAACGCCCGCGAGAGGGCCGGCATGGCCGTTCAGCGTATCAGGCAGCATCGGCAGGCCTAAACTCTCCGCCCAGCCGTTATTGCCGCTGATGGCGGCATTAATGGTGACATCCGAGACCTGCGGCGTGATGCGGCTGATGACATGAGAAATGAGGGGGCGATCGCCCAGCTGCACCATCGCCTTGTTGCTGCCCATGCGCCGCGAAAGCCCGCCGGCGAGCACGAGACCGGGTATTTCAAAAGGGGCCGTCATTCCCGCTTTTCCTGCAGCCTTACGATATAGGTGGTGAGGAGGGCGACAAGGCCGGTCGCCAGCATCACGAGAAGAAGCGGCCAGGTTCCATCCTCTTTGGACAGGACCGAGGAGGCGAGCACCGACAATGCCGCGCCGCCGCCGATGGTCATGGCGCCGCCGAGACCGGAGGCGGAGCCTGCCAGATGCGGCTGGACGCTGACCATGCCGGCATTGGCGCTCGGCAGCGTCACGCCGTTGCCGACGCCGATCAGGGCAAGCGGCACGAAAAACGCATAGGCGCTTTCCGCCCCGGCCGAGATCAGCACCATGGTCGTGACGATGCCCGCAATGGCGATGACATTGCCCGACAGCATCATGCGGGTGATGCCGATTTCGCTGGCATAACGGCCGGAAATGAAGTTGCCGAGCATATAGCCGCTGGCCATGAAGAAGAATTGCAGGCCGAGCATGGCCGGCGCAAGCCCGTAAAGCACGCTGCCGACGAAGGGCGCGCCGCCGAGGAAGGAAAAGAACATGCCCGATGAGAAGGTCGAGGTCAGCGCATAACCCCAGAAGAGCGGCGAGCGCAGCAGCTCCGGCCAGGCGTGAAACTGCTGGGAAAAACTCGCCGATTTGTTGTGGTTGGTTTCTCCGAGATCGAACCAGGCGAGCACCAGAATGCAGATGCCGAGCAGGCAGAGGAGGGCGAAGCTCGACTGCCAGCCGGAGATGTCGTTGAGCAGCCCGCCAACCGTCGGCCCCACCATCGGCACCACGGACATGCCCATGGTCACGTAGCCGATCATCGAGGCCGCCTGTTCCATTGGCACCATGTCACGCACGATGGCGCGCGCCAGCACGAAGCCGGAAACGACGGCCGCCTGCGCGACGCGCCCGATCATGAAAACGGTGATGTTGGGTGCGAGCATGCAGACGAGCGTTGCGACGATCATGATGGCGATGCTGACGAGCATCACCGGCCGGCGTCCGAAGAGATCGGAGAGCGGGCCGATGACGAGCTGCAGGCAGGCGGTGGCGGCAAGATAGCCCGAAACGGCAAATTGCATCACGGCATAATCGGTCTCGAAATAAAGCGCCATGGCCGCAAGCGAGGGCAGGAACACGTTCATGCAAAGCGCTGCGACGCCGGCGATGACGACTAGCGTGATGATGTGGGGCGGGGTGGTCCTGTCGAGAAAACGGCCGCTGTTCATCTCATTCTCCCGCTTCTTCCGTTACGGTAGTTTTCGTAACGGAAGCCGGCCGCACCGTGGTTGCGGCGGTGGGTGTCGCAGCCGAGCGCTTGGCCATCTGCGAACGCTTGCGCAGGCTTTCGCGATAGAAGGTATAGAGGCCCGAACCGATGACGATCATGGCGCCTGCGATGGTGTAGCTGTCGATTTTCTCGTTGAAGAAGAACACGCCGATCATGAAACCCCAGAGCAGGCTGGTGTAACGGAATGGCGCGACAAAGGAGATTTCGCCTGATCTCATCGCGAGAATGATCGCCTGATAGCCCACCAGCACCAGGATGGCGGAACCGGCGAGATGCGAGAGAATCATGAAATTCATCGGCTGCCAGCCGCCGAAGGGCACGATCAACAGGCCGCCCACGGCCATGTTGACGAAAGCGGTGATGACAGTGATGGCGAGTGAGGGCACATCCGCATACATCTTCCGGGTCAGCAGGTCACGCGCGGCGGTGACCGCAAGCGATGCGACGACGAGCAGCGCCCCCGGCGTGAAGCCTTCAGGGCCCGGGCGAATGATGATCAGCACGCCGATGAAACCGGTGATGATGGCCGCCCAGCGCCGCCAGCCCACGGGTTCGCGCAGGAAAAGGGCAGCCCCCAGCGTCACCACCAGCGGCAGGGATTGCAATATGGCCGAGGCGTTGGAGAATTCGATGAGGCCGAGCGCCGTCAGATAAAGCACGGCGGCTGTCACCTCGCAGAGACAGCGCAGGATGATGATGGGCCGCAGCAGGGTTTTGAGCGGCCGGAGCGCGCCGAAATGGCGTGCGGCGATATAGATCAGCACCACGGTCATGATGCCGCGCACGAACATGATCTGGCCGGTGTTGATATAGGGAGTGACGGACTTCGTCAGCGCATCATTGGCCGTGAAGCTTGCCATTGCGAGCGCCATGAAAAGTGCGCCGCGCGTATTGTCCGTCAATGCCATTCCCAAATATCCCAGACCATGCGCGGTTTACTCCGTCCGCCCTTGCGGGCGATCTGGAGCCGCCGTTCCGGCGCAACCACGCATTCCTCCATGCAAAGAGACGTGGCACGGCACAGCCGGTATTTCAACCGCTTATATGGGCGGGTGGACGAGAAAGAGGCTCAGCCGCCGGTCACGCTCATGTGGCGGGAGACGGCGGGCCGGTTATGGGTCCGGTCGATGATGAAATCATGCCCCTTCGGCTTGCGCAGCAGGGCTTCATCGATAGCGCTCGAGAGATAGACGTCGCTGTCGGAGGCGCGCAGCGCCGTGCGCAGATCGGCGGCGTCGTCCTGGCCGAGACACATATAAAGCGTGCCGGTGCAGGTGAGGCGCACGCGATTGCAGCTTTCGCAGAAATTATGCGTCATCGGGGTGATGAAGCCCATCCGGCCGCCAGTTTCCTTCACCGTCACGTAACGGGCGGGGCCGCCGGTCTGGTAATCGCTGTCGATGAGCGTGAAGCTCTTTTCGAGATCGGCGCGCAGCTGCGAAAGCGGCAGGTAGCGGTCAGTGCGATCTTCCTCGATCTCGCCCATCGGCATGGTTTCGATGACAGTCAGGTCCATGCCGCGGCCATGGGCGAAACGCATCAGATCGGGAATCTCGGCGTCGTTGAAGTCCTTAAGCGCCACGGCGTTGAGCTTGACCTTGATGCCCGCGGCCTGGGCCGCATCCAACCCTTCCATCACCCGGTCGATATCGCCCCAGCGGGTGATATGGCGGAATTTATCGCGGTCGAGCGTATCGAGCGAGACATTGATGCGGCGCACGCCGCAATCGGCGAGTTCGGCGGCGAATTTCGCAAGCTGCGAGCCGTTGGTGGTCAGCGTCAGTTCGTCGAGCGCGCCTGTTTGCACATGTCGGCCGAGGTTCCTCACCAGCGACATGATGTTCTTGCGCACCAGCGGCTCGCCGCCAGTCAGCCTCAGCTTGCGCACGCCGCGCGCGATGAAGACGGAACAGAGGCGGTCGAGTTCTTCGAGCGTCAGAAGGTCCTTCTTCGGCAGGAAGGTCATGTGCTCGGACATGCAATAGGTGCAGCGGAAATCACAGCGGTCGGTCACGGAAACGCGTAGATAGGTGATGGCGCGGCCGAAAGGGTCCACCATCGGTGTGCTGTTTTCCGTCAGGGTTTTCGCTTTTTCAAGCGAGCCGGGGAAACTGTTCACGTCTCCATCCTCATTGCGCCTTGCGCCGGGCACACACGCCTGATGTGTGCTCTATTAGGTGATGTAGTGGCTTGCCTATCGTGAGGCAAGTCCGTAATTCTGACGCATGTGACGAGCTTGCGGAAGTGAAAAATGAGTGATGCCTGGCCGACCGAGCTGCTTGTGTCGAAAGACCGGCGCGAATTGACTGTTTCCTTTGATGATGGAAGCGTTTACCGGCTTGGCGCCGAGATGCTGCGCGTGCTTTCGCCCTCGGCGGAAGTGCAGGGCCACGGGCCGGGACAAAAGGTCACGGTGCCCGGCAAACGCAATGTCGCCATCCGTTCCATGGTAGCGACCGGCAATTATGCGGTTCGCATCGTTTTCGACGATGGCCACGATAGCGGCATCTACACTTGGAAATATCTGAAGGAATTGGGTGAGACAGGGGATGCGCTGTTTGCCGATTACGAACGGCAGCTCGCCGAAGAGGGCTTGAGCAGGGAACCGCGATTCCGGTAGGCGCTTACTTCCCTCATTCCGGTGACAAGCACAGGAATGAGGGTGGGAGCAAAGGACATCTGAAGCACCATGTTCCGGCAGCAAATAACCCGTTGAATCTGCGCGCCGTCCGTCAGTAAAATCGTTTTCGCTTTTCCCGTCGATGCGCTAGGAAGTGAGGGAGGGAACACCCTCGTCTTATTGATTTTCAGCGGGGTGGCGTGTGGCTGTAGAAGCGAACGGAAATGATCTGGCCCAGGTGGTCGTATTGTTGGCGGCAGGCGTTGTCGCCGCGCCGATCTTCAAGCGCATCGGCCTCGGCTCGGTGCTCGGTTATCTGGCCGCCGGCCTTGTGATCGGGCCTTATGGTCTCGGTTTCTTTTCCGATTCGCAGGCCATTCTGCATATAGCGGAACTCGGCGTGGTGATGTTCCTGTTCATCATCGGCCTTGAAATGCAGCCCTCGCGGCTGTGGTCGATGCGGCAGGATATTTTCGGGCTGGGTGCTTTGCAGGTGCTGGTCTGTATGGCGGGTCTGACGCTGGTGGGCGTCAGCCTCGGTTTTCCCGTCATCATGTCCTTTGTCGCCGGCACCGGTTTCGTGCTGACCTCGACGGCGATCGTCATGCAGATGCTGCAGGAACGCAACAGCATGTCGAGCCTTAAAGGCCAGCGCATCATCGCCATCCTGCTGTTCGAGGATCTGGCCATCGTGCCGCTGCTTGCGCTTGTCGCCTTCCTCGGTGCGGGCGGCGA
The DNA here is from genome assembly GCF_001541315.1 of Agrobacterium tumefaciens str. B6. GTDB lineage: Bacteria > Pseudomonadota > Alphaproteobacteria > Rhizobiales > Rhizobiaceae > Agrobacterium > Agrobacterium radiobacter. The sequence continues at coordinate 25,080 of NZ_LMVK01000051.1, forward strand.
ACATGTGACGGCGTCGGAGCGCTGGGTCTCCGTCGGCATCGCGCTTGCCGCCGTCGGCGCGCTCATCCTGGCCGGGCGTTATCTTCTCAACCCGTTTTTCCGCCTGCTGGCTGCTTCCGGCGCGCGTGAGGTGATGACGGCCGCGGCGCTGCTGGTGGTGCTCGGTTCGGCGCTTCTGATGCAGGTCAGCGGTCTTTCGATGGCCATGGGCGCTTTCCTTGCCGGCGTGCTTCTGTCGGAATCCTCTTTCCGTCACCAGCTCGAGGCAGATATCGAGCCGTTTCGCGGCATTCTGCTCGGGCTGTTCTTCCTCGGCGTCGGCATGGCCATCGATCTTGCCGTCATTGCCTCCAACTGGCAGCTCGTGCTGGTTAGCGTCGTCGCCTACATGCTGCTCAAGGCCTTCCTGATCTATGGCGTGGCGCGGGCGCTTGGCACTACCAGGCGCGAAAGCCTGGAACGGGCGGTACTGATGGCGCAGGGCGGCGAATTCGCCTTCGTGCTTTATTCGGCCGCCGTCAGCGCTGGTATTCTCGACCGGGAGGCGAACGCCATCCTGACGGCGACCATCATCATCTCCATGGTGCTGACGCCGCTGATGGTCATCCTGCATGACCGGCTGGTGCCGGCGGCGGTTCCCAATACCGACGATCTCGACGTGCCCGAGAATGTCGAGGGCAGCATTCTCCTGATCGGCTTCGGGCGTTTCGGCCAGATCGTCAGCCAGCCGCTTCTGGCGCGGGGCTATACGCTGTCGCTCATCGACAAGGATGCCGAGTTCGTGCGCGATGCGGCGGAATTCGGCTTCAAGGTCTATTATGGTGATGGTTCGCGGGCGGAAATCCTGCATGCGGCCGGCGCCAGCACGGCGCGCGCGGTTCTCATCTGCGTCGACGACAAGGAGGCCGCGGTCAGGATCGCGGAGATCGTCAAGCACGAATTCCCGCTGGTGCCGGTCCTTGCCCGTGCTTACGACCGTGGCCATGCCATTGATCTGCTCAAGGCGGGTGTCGATTACCAGATCCGCGGGACGCTGGAATCGGCGCTGAATTTCAGCGAGGAAGTGCTTGGCGCCATGGGCGAGGAGCGGGAAGACGCCGCCCGTCTGGTGGAGGAATTCCGCGACCGCGACGAGGAACGTTTCGCCATGGAAGTCGTCGGCGGCATCTATGCCGGCCGGTCGCTGATCCGCGGCAACGCCCAGCCGGCCGATCTGGTTGCCGCCCGCACGGCGCGCGAGCGGGCCGAGCGGGAAAAGGCGGAAGCAGCAGAGGAATAGGACGCGCCGATCTTTCGATGTCGGCAAAGGGAATTCGTATGGATAGGAACGGATATGACGATCATTCGCACGGTTGAGGAATTGAGGGCCATCTATGACGGCACGAGCGAGGCATCGATCGCCAAGGTGACAGCCACGCTGACGGCCGAATACAGGCTGATGATCGAGACTTCGCCGTTCCTCGCGCTGGCGACGGTCGGGCCGGAGGGCATGGACTGTTCACCGCGCGGCGACAAGGGCGGCGTGGTCAGGGTGGCTGATGACAGGACGGTGCTTCTGCCGGACTGGCGCGGCAATAACCGCGTGGATTCGCTTTTGAACATCGTGCGCGATCCGCGCGTGGCGCTGATGTTCCTGATCCCCGGCTCGAACACGACGATGCGCATCAACGGCCGCGCCGTGGTCTCCGTCGCTCCCGATCTGCTGGAGAGCTTCGAGATGGATGGCAAACATCCGCGCACGGTTATCGTGGTGACGATCGACGAAGTCTATTTCCAGTGCGCCCGGGCGCTGATGCGCTCCGAGCTGTGGAACCCCGATAATTTCGTCGATCCGGCGGCGCTCCCGACACCCGGTCTTCTGCTCAAGGCGGCGAAGGCGGAGTTCGATCAGGAAACCTATGACCGCGAATGGGCGGCGCGGGCGGCGAAGACCATGTGGTGAGGCGCAATAAAGACGCGACCGTCGGGCCGCTGAGGCAAGCCTCGCAAGGCTTACGCCATTGGCGAAAGCGGAGTGTCTCACTCCGTCACCCCGGACTGGTCCGGGGTCTAGCGCGATCAAGTCCTTGATCGCCAGAGACTCTTTTCACGGCGCAGACGCGCCGTGACTGGATGCCGGATCAAGTCCGGCATGACGGGGGAGATAGTGGCGCGTACGCCAACATCCTCAAGTCCGATAAATCAGCCAGTTCTTCCCGACATAGTTCTTCTGCATGCCGTCCTCATAATAGACGGAGCGGTTCCGGCCGGTTTCCTTGGCATGGTAGAGCGCCGTATCGGCATGGCCGTAAAGCTCGCTCGGATTGGTGGCCTGTGCGGCGGAGGCGAAGCCGATGGAAATTGTCACCGTGCCATAGTCGGCGCCCGATCTCGAATTGCGGAACGGCGTGCTTTCCAGCGACAGGCGGATGCGCTCGCACGTCACCATCACCTCTTCGGGCGTGTTGCCATCCAGAATGATGGCGAATTCCTCGCCGCCGCTTCTGGCGACAAAACCATCCTTGCGGACATTGGCGCGGATGACCGAGGCGACGGTGGCGAGAATCTTGTCGCCGACCGGATGGCCGAATGTGTCGTTGACCCGCTTGAAGTGATCGATATCGAGCAGAACCAGCGTGGTATATTGCAGGCCGATGGAGCTGTCATAAACCGATGCCAGCCGGTCGTCGAAGGCGCGCCGGTTGGAGAGGCGCGTCAGCGAGTCGGTATTGGCGATGCGCTTGTATTCGTCCAGTTCGAGGCGCACCTGATGCATTTCCTCGGCATGGCGATTGACGTCATTGAACGCCTTTTCGCCGTCGATGATTTTCGAGCCGGTGGCTTCGGCCAGCAATGAGATTGCATTCCTCAGAATATTGCTGCTGGCGGCGTTCTTGTCGTCGATGCGCTGGCGCGTTTCGCCGAGAATCCTGTTGTAGTTTTCGATGGAGGATTGTTCGCGCCTCAGCGTTCCCAGCAGACCCTCCAGTTCACGCCGCAGCTTGTCATGCGCATCGTCGATCGACCGTGCGGGATTACCTTCGCCGTAGCGTGAGGACAGCTCGTCCAGATCTTCCTGCGTCACCCGGTTGCCGAGCGCGGCCAGATCCTTCGTCAGGGCAGGGTTCGAACCGATATAGGCTTCGTAAAACAGGCTGTAGTTACGCGGGATCGGCGAAACACCCATGCTCCGCATGGCATAGGCAATCTGCCCGGCAATGTCGGGCCCCGTGGTTTTGGGCGTGGATGCCGTGTTCATCAAGAAACTCCAGTGAGTCTGCTTATCGACTATGATTATTATTATGAAGCTAGTTTTGGAAAGCTTAATTTACGGGAAACTAATTTTTGTTTCCAGAAACTCGTTTTTCGCCAATTTTTATTTTAGTTAATTGATAAATATAAGTAATTTTCATTTTGAAGAATTCCGGAGCTTTTTATCTCTACTATTCGTCTTGGTGACAGCATCGCATTTATTCTGTCAATCCCAATAACGGGGTTGGTGTGATTTATTTTGGCACAACAATAAGGAAAGATATTGCCGGGATGAAAAGAGATGAGGTTTTTTGAGTTGGGAGAGACACCGCCTATAGGCGGCGTTTTCTGTCATCCGTGTCGGGATACAGTAACGTTACAGTTTTATTTGCGGCTCCATGCCATGCGGGATGCGGCAGTGCCATTTTGTGACGGCGCCGCAACCATTCGGCAAATTTTGCGAAGGGATCAATTATGCTTCCGGCCGCAGCTTCGGCCGCACCGACTGCGTGTCAGGATTTCAGCCTTATGACCGGGCATTCCGCCCCGGCGGTTGCCGCCGGCGCATGTGGCGGGCGCACGATCAGGCCATCGGAATGGGCCAATATCTTCATCATCGATGAATCCTGCTTCGCGTAGGCTTCCGCCACCAGCATGCTGTTTTCGTCCGTGCTGAAACGGGCGCGCAGATAGTCCTGCCGTTGGTCATTCGCCTTCAGCGGTGTGGCGGTGCGGGCTGTAGCTTCGCGTTGCAGGGGGGCGCGGCGGGCGGTGCTGCGGGCCAGGGGGTCGAGGAACAGCAGGCCGCAGAGGAGGGTCGCAACCGGGTTTCCAGGCAGGCCCAGAACCTGCATGGCGCCAATGGCGCCGACCATCAGCGGTTTCCCCGGACGCATGGCGATGCGCCAGAAATCGAGCTGCATGCCTTCCGCCTTCAACGCGGCCTGCACGAGGTCGTGGTCGCCAACGGAGGCGCCGCCGAGCGTCACCAGCACATCGACCTTCGCCGCGACGGCCTTGCCGATGGCCGCGCGGATCAACCCCTCGTCATCGGCAATGATGCCGAGGTCGAGAACCTCTGCGCCGGCCTGCCGGGCAAGGGCTGCAACACCGAAGGTGTTGGAGGCGATGATCTGGGCGGGCTGCGGGGCGCTTCCCGGCGGCAGCAACTCATCGCCGGTGGCGAGGATGGCGATGCGCGGCTTGCGATAGACGGTCAGCGCGGCATGGTTCATCGCCGCCGCCAGTGTCAGGTCGGTGAAGCCAAGTTCACGCCCGGCCTTCAGCGCCGTTTCGCCTTCGGTAAAATCCTGCCCGCGCGGGCGGATATGTCGCCCGGCGGTGACGTCGAAGGCGGTGCGGATCTTTCCGCTCTCCAGCACTTCGGCATCTTCCTGAATGAGGACCGTATCCGCACCCTGCGGCACCGGCGCGCCGGTGAAGATGCGTACGGCCTGGCCTTCACCAACAGTGCCGGTAAAAGCATGGCCGGCGGCGGCCTGGCCGATGACGGTGAGAACCGAGCCGATACAGAGCGCATCGGCACTTCGCAGCGCATAGCCATCCATGGCCGAAGCATCAAAGGGCGGCTGGGTGAGACGCGCCGTAAGGTCGGCCGAGAGAACGCGACCATCACATTCGGCAAGCGGCAGGGTCTCGCTTTCGGTCACCGGAACCGCTGCCTCCAGAAGGCGTGTTATGGCCTCAGCCACGGGCAGCAGCGGTTTCATTCAGGTCTCCTGTCGCCGGAAATCGCCGGATTTGCCGCCGCTCTTTTCGAGAAGGCGGATATTGACGATTTCCATCGCCTTGTCGGCGGCTTTCGCCATGTCATAGATCGTCAGGCAGGCAATGGAGACGGCGGTCAGCGCTTCCATCTCCACGCCCGTTTTGCCAGACAGTTTCACCGTGGCCTCGACTCTCAGGCCGGGCAGGGCGGTATCTTCGGTAATATCGACCGCAACCTTGGTCAGCATCAGCGGATGGCAGAGCGGAATGAGGTTTGCCGTCTGCTTGGCGGCCATGATGCCCGCCAGACGGGCAGTGCCGATGACATCGCCCTTCTTGGCATTGCCGTCGCGGATGAGCGCCAGCGTTTCCGGCTTCATCTTCACAAAGCCTTCGGCCACGGCGACGCGGATGGTCTCGGCCTTGTCGCCGACATCGACCATATGCGCTTCGCCGCTCGCATCGATATGGGTGAGCCTGTTTGCCTCGCTCATCGGGGCTTTATTCCGCTGCCAGAATGCCGGATTGGCCTGTCAGCAGCGCTTTGGTCGCCGCCGTCACATCGTCCTTGCGCATCAGGCTTTCGCCGACGAGGAAGGTGCTGATGCCGCTCTTTTCCAGACGCTGGCAGTCCTCGAAGGTGAAGATGCCGCTTTCGCCCACCAGCAGCCGGTCAGCCGGCACGAGGCCCGCCAGCTTCTCGCTGGTTTCGACGCTGACTTCGAAGGTGCGCAGGTTGCGGTTGTTGATGCCGAGAAGCGGCGAGGCGAGTTTCAGCGCCCGTTCGGTTTCTTCGGCGTCATGCACCTCGACCAGCACATCCATGCCAAGCGCAAAAGCCTCGTCTTCAAGGCGTTTCGCCTCGTCATCGGAGAGCGACGCCATGATGAGGAGAATGCAGTCCGCGCCCCAGGCACGGGCTTCATGCACCTGGTAAGTATCGAACATGAAATCCTTGCGCAGCGCCGGCAAAGCGCAGGCATTGCGGGCGGCGGTCAGGAATTCCGGTGCGCCCTGAAAGCTCGGCGTATCCGTCAAAACCGACAGACAAGCGGCGCCACCGGCTTCATAGGCGGCGGCCAGCGCCGGCGGATCGAAATCCGGACGGATCAGGCCCTTGGAGGGGCTCGCCTTCTTGATTTCGGCGATCAGCCCGAACTTGCCTTCGGCCTGCTTTGCCCTCAGCGCTTTATAAAAGCCGCGGGGCGCGCTCTGGTCTGCGGCCATGGCCTTCAGATCGGCCAGCGAAACCTTCGCCTTGGCGGCGGCGATTTCCTCGCGCTTGTAAGTCTCGATCTTTTTGAGAATGTCGCTCATGATCTCGCTCTCATTCTTCGTTGGACACGGCAACCAGACGGTCGAGCGCGGCTGCGGCCTTGCCGCTGTCCAGCGCCTCGCTGACGATCGCCATCGCCTCAGTGAGCGTTTCCGCCTTGCCGGCAATGACCAGCGCTGCGGCCGCGTTGCACAGCGACACGTCACGATAGGCGTTGCGTTTGCCGGACAGGACCTCGCGCAGTGCTGCTGCATTGGCAATGCCGTCGCCGCCCTTCAGGTCTTCCATGGAAGCGGGCTCGACGCCGAAATCCTTCGGCGTCAGGTCGAAAGTGCGGATCTTGCCGCCTTCCAGCGCCGCCACATGGGTAACGCCCGTGGTCGTCACCTCGTCCATGCCGTCGCCATGCACGACCCAGATGCTTTCAGAACCGAGATCGCGCAGCACTTCGGCAAGCGGCACCAGCCAGCGCGGCGAGAAGACGCCGAGCAGTTGGCGTTTTGCGCCTGCCGGATTGGAAAGGGGGCCAAGCAGGTTGAAGATCGTCCGCGTGCCGAGTTCGACGCGGCTGGGGCCGACATGGCGCATGGCCGAATGGTGCAGCTGCGCGAACATGAAGCCGAGACCCGCCTCGCTGATGCAGCGGGCGATGAGCTCAGGACCGATATCGAGCTTCACGCCAAGCGCGGAGAGTGCGTCTGCCGTGCCGGATTTGGAGCTCAGCGCCCGGTTGCCATGCTTGGCAACGGGCAGGCCCGTTCCGGCGACGATGATCGAGGCGAGTGTCGAGATATTATAGGTGCCGATGCCGTCACCGCCGGTTCCGACGATATCGATGGCATTGGCGGGAGCCGAAACCGGCAGCATGCGGGCGCGCATGGAGGAGACGGCGCCGACGATTTCGTCCACCGTTTCGCCGCGCACGCGCAGCGCCATCAGGAAGCCGCCAATCTGCGACGGCGTGGCTTCGCCCGACATCAAAACGTCGAAAGCCGCCCGCGATTCCTCGCGGTTCAGGCTCTCTCCATTTGCGACCTTGGCGATCAGCGGCTTCAGTTCGGCCATCTTGTCGCCCCCCGGGTTAGAAGCCGACCATCGCCTGATCGGCGAGGGCCTGATTGATGGTGACACCATAGTCATTCTGCAGGCGGTTGACCATCTGGTCCAGCATGTCGTCGCCGGCCGCGCGGGCAATGGCGGCAAACTGCTGGTCGTCATTGGCAAGCGCGTCTGCAGGCGCATTGGTGTCGACGGAGGTGACCTTGAAGAGGATGCGGCTGGAACCCTCGGCATCGGCGGCAGTGCCGACCACGCCTTCGGCGCCCGAGAAGACGGCGGCGATGGTCTGCCGGCCGAAAATCGCGTCCTCGCTGGGGCGGCGCAGGCCGGATTTCTGCTCGACGGCAAGGCTCAGCTCACCGGCCACGGCCTCCCGCGTGTCGCCCTTTTCGACGCGCGCCTTCAGTTCCTCGGCCTTGGCGGCAAGCGCGTTGCGCTGCTGTTCCGCCGTCCAGTCGGCCACGACATCGTCGCGGACTTCGGCAAGCGTACGGTCGCGGGCGGCGATGATCTGGTCGACATCGAACCAGATGTAGCCTTCACGGCCGAGATTGATCGGCAGGGCTTCCGTGCCGGGTTCGGTCTTGAAGACCTCCTGCGCGAGCTGCGGGGAGGGCAGGCCCTGAATCGCATCGCCCTTCTCATCGAGGCCGGAAGCGTCGATGGCGGCGATGGTGACGGCCTTCAGGTTCAGCTGCGTTGCCGCATCCGCGAGCGAAGAGCCGCCGGCGCGCAGGTCCTCGTAACGGTCATGAACATTGGTGATTTCTTCCGCAGCGGCGGCGGTGGCGAGGTCCTTGCGGATATCCTCCTTCGCCTCTTCCAGCGTGCGGGTGGTTTCCGGCTTGATGCCGGTGACGCGCAGGAGCACCGGGCCGAAGGAACCTTCGACCACCGGCGATACGCCGCCATCCTTCTGGATGGCGAAAGCGGCATCGGCAATCGACTGGTCGGGGATGGTATCCTTGGTGAATTCGCCGAGCGTGACGTCCGACGCGGCCTTGCCCTGATCCTTCACCACCTGGTCATAGGTGGTATTGCCGAGGCGGATCTGTTCGGCGGCTGCTTCGGCCATTTCCTTTTCAGGGAAGGTCAGCTGCTCCACCGTGCGGCGGCCGGCGGTGCGGAAGCTGGCCTTGTGGCTGGTGGAATAATCAGCGATCTGGGCGTCGGGGACGGGGGCCTGGTCGGCCATGTCCGACGGTTCCAGCTTCACATAGGGGAACTTGCGGGACTCGGGCGCGCGGTATTTCGTCTTGTTGGTTTCGAACCAGGGTGTGAGCACATCGTCGCCCGGCGCCTTGACCGGCGGAATGACGGCGTTCGAAAGAATGACGTAATCGACCGAGCGCTGTTCATTACGATATTGCTTCAGCGCATCCACCAGCACCTGCGGTGCGGCAAAACCATCGGAGACGGCTTCAACGATCTGGCTTCGGACGGCAACCTTGCTGCGTTCCTTGATATAGTCGTCCTCGCGGAAGCCGGAATTGCGCAGGCGCTCGCTGAAGAGATTACGGTCGAACTGGCCGTTGACTGACTTGAAGGCCGGGTCTTCGGCGATGAGGTTGGCGAGGCGGTTTTCCGAAAGGCCGAGATTCATCTTCGAGGCCAGCTCGTCAAGGGCTGCACCGGCCGCAAGCTGGCTGAAGACCTGACGGTCGATGCCGAAGGCCTTGGCCTGTTCGGTCGTCAGCCGGGTGCCGAACTGGCGGCTGAGATCGGAAATCTGGCGCTGATAGGCGAGGCGGAACTCCTCAGGGCTGACCGTCTGGTCGCCCACCGTCATGACGGCGTGGGAATTGGCGGTGACAAGCGATGCGGAGACGCCCCAGACGCCAAACGAAACAACAAGCAGGAGAAGCAGCAGCTTGGCTGCCATGGTTCGAGAAGCATTTCTCAGGGAATCGAGCATCGTTATGCAAACCTCACAGGAACGTCATCGCGGTCGCCGGCTGTCCGGCCCGCAACGTATCGGCGTTCCTTAAATCAATCCAAACGGAAATTGAAGGGAATTTGCCTTTGAAAAACGGGGTTTTGAAAACGGTTGTGTGATTGGAGGCGCCGAAATGGAGGCGATGGTCCGATATCGGCTGCCTCTCCTTACCTCATTCCTGTGCTTGTCACAGGAATTAAGCCAGCTCAAGTCCTTGGGCTGAAAGGACTCCTCCCACTGCATGAGAGCCACATCGGCCGGTTTCCCGTGACAAGCACAGGAATGAGGGAAGGAGAGGCTGGCGGCTTGGCAAAACAAAACCGCCCGGAAGGTCCAGGCGGTTGAAAAAGAATCATTTCTAAGGGGCCGTCGGGTCGGTTCGCCGCGCTCAGAAGGCGCGGTCGCGCCGGATCGTCGCCTTGAATTCCTCATCCTCCCGCCGCATCTCGGCGACGACTGATATCATCGATGTCACGAACATTACGCTGATCAGGGCCAGAAGCATCGTCAGAAATGTGAACATTGATATCGTCTCCGGGAGTTATGGGGAAATTCTCCCCGTTCCTCAGTAATAATTCATATACTGGTAACGGGCGGTCAGCTGCGGGTAGTCCGGTCCCTGGGTTTCAGGCTTCTGCTCATAAAGGCTAAACGTCGTTGCTACCATTGCGATAACCAGTACTGTCCAGGCGGTGCTGATGACGCTGATTTTCGCCGAAGTAGACTGTTTTTCTCTTACAAACATCTGTCCGTTCCTTTGGTTCTTTCTTAACGCGCCATGTCTCAACATGTTCCGCGTCAACCGTAAAAATCGATTAGCATCGCGCCTGTGAAACTTCCTTGAATGGCTCGTTCATCTGGCGTTCAGGAAACTGGCTAAGGCCGTCATTCGAGAAAAAGATACTCGGCAGCGAATGATGCGATGATCGAAAGGACGATCATGAAGGCCAGCATTTTCAATTCTCCGGATGCTTAACGAGTGAGGGGCGTTTCGGTTTCCCGATGTTGTGCATTTAAACAAAATAGCTGTGAAACCGCACTGAACGGCCCATTCATCCCGGGTTCACGCCGCAGCCGGGCTTGTGAGGGATGGTTATAAAGTCTTGCGCCGCGTGCCTCTCCATGACAAAAGGCGGGCACATGATACCCAGCATCGAAGCGCGCCCACCACCTGAGAGCGATATGACGATTGCCTTTTATCCAGGATCTTTCGATCCGATGACCAACGGACATCTGGATGTGCTTATCCAGGCGCTGAATGTGGCGTCGAAAGTCATCGTTGCCGTCGGCATCCATCCCGGAAAAGCGCCGCTGTTCAGCTTCGAAGAGCGGGCGGCGCTGATAAAGCAGGCGCTTGCCGAACAGCTGCCCGATCAGGCGGCGCGCATGGAAGTCGTTTCTTTCGATAATCTGGTCGTCGACGCCGCGCGCCAGCACGGCGCGCATCTCCTGCTGCGCGGCCTGCGTGACGGCACAGATCTCGATTATGAAATGCAGATGGCCGGCATGAACCGCCAGATGGCGCCTGATATTCAGACCGTGTTCCTGCCCGCCGGCACGTCGTCGCGACCCATTACAGCCACATTGGTCCGGCAGATCGCCGCCATGGGCGGCAATGTCGACGCCTTCGTGCCCAAGGCCGTGCTTGAAGCCCTCAACGCCAAGCTGAAGCGCTGACTTCAGCCTCACATTCTGGAGCCAATCCGATGAAACTCGTTCGATTTGCCTTTGCTGGCGCCATGTTTGCAGGTGCGCTTGCCGTCAGCACCCTCGCTTCGGCCGCCGAACTTCTCACCGTCCAGCTGAAGGATGGTCCCGTTGTCATCGAGCTGATGCCCGATGTTGCGCCGAAGCACGTGGCGCAGATCGAGGCGCTGGCCAAGAAGGGCGCTTATGACAACGTCGCCTTCCACCGCGTCATCGACGGCTTCATGGCGCAGACCGGCGACGTGCAGTATGGCAACATGGAGAAGGGCTTCAGCGCCCAGCGCGCCGGCACCGGCGGTTCCGACCTGCCGGATATTCCGGCCGAATTCTCCAAGGTTCCGTTCACGCGTGGTGTGGTCGGCATGGCCCGCTCGCAGGACCCGAATTCCGCCAATTCGCAGTTCTTCATCATGTTTGCCGATGGTCCGTTCCTGAACGGGCAATATACCGTGGTCGGCAAGGTCGTGTCCGGCATGGAAGCCGTTGACAAGATCAAGCGCGGCGCCGGCGGCAACGGCGAAGTTTCCAACCCCGACCGGATGATCAAGGTCACCGTCGGCAAAAAGTAAGGTAGGGCAATAGAGCCCGAACAGAGGAGAATAACCATGGCCGAGATCAAGGATCCGGAAAACACCATCATCATGGAAACGACGACCGGCAAGGTCGTGATCCAGCTGCTGCCGGAAGTTGCTCCGGGCCACGTTGCCCGCATCAAGGAACTCGTATCGGAAGGCGCTTATGACGGCGTCGTGTTCCACCGCGTCATCGAAGACTTCATGGCCCAGACCGGCGACGTGCAGTTCGGCAAGAAGGGTTCCGACAGCTTCAACCCGGCCCGCGCCGGCATGGGCGGTTCCGACAAGCCGGACCTGAAGGCTGAATTCTCCGCCATCCCGCATGTGCGCGGCACCTGCTCCATGGCCCGTTCGCAGAGCCCGAACTCCGCCAATTCGCAGTTCTTCATCTGCTTCACGGATTCTCCGTGGCTCAACAAGCAGTACACCGTCTGGGGCCAGGTCATCGAAGGCATGGAAGCCATCGATAAGGTCAAGCGCGGCGAGCCGGTGAAGGATCCCGATTCGATCGTTTCCATCAAGCTCGCTTCGGCGGCCTGATTTTCGGAAGTTGCAGTTTGACCCGTCCCGCAGTTTATGCGGGGCGGGTTTTGATGTTTATTGACGGTGCTTGATCTGGAGGACGGTGCGGCAGATTTGACGATTGCTGTTCTTTGCGCCGTTTCCTTTTTCCCTCATTCCCGTGCTTGTCACAGGAATCCAGCCAGCCCAAGTCTTTGGGCTGGAAAGCCACCCTCGCCAGGCAGACGCGTGTCGACTGGATTCCTGTGACAAGCACAGGAATGAGGGGAGTGGGCGGGATGCGGCGGACCGAAATTCACCGTGCCGTGTAAAGTTTTGATGTCTGGAAGACCCTTGCAATGCGTGTAGACCTGTTCGATTTCGATTTGCCCGAGGAGAATATCGCCCTTCGCCCGGCGAACCCGCGCGACAGCGCGCGCCTGCTGGTGGTCGATCCGAATGAAAACCGCATGGAAGACCACCGCGTCTTTGACCTGCCGTCTTTCCTGAAGCCCGGCGATGCGCTTGTCTTCAACGATACCCGCGTCATTCCCGCCCAGCTTGAGGGCGTTCGCCTGCGCGAAGGCGCGCCGGAGACGGCTGTTTCGGCCACGCTGCACATGCGCGCCGACCAGTCGCGCTGGAAGGCTTTCGCGCGCCCCGGCAAGCGCATCAAAGAGGGTGACCGCATCCGTTTCGGTTATGAGCGCGACAATGCCTGCGGCCTTGCCCATATCGAGGCCACCGTCGAGGAAAAGGGCGAAGAGGGCGAAATCACGCTGCTTTTCGACGTTTCCGGCCCTGTTCTGGATGAGGCGATCGCCTCCGTCGGCCATATTCCCTTGCCGCCCTATATTGCCGCCAAGCGGCCGGAAGATGCGCAGGACCAGACCGATTACCAGACCATCTATGCCCGCGAGAAGGGCGCCGTCGCCGCCCCCACCGCCGGACTGCATTTCACGCCCGATCTGTTCGAAGCTCTTGATAAGGGGGGTATCGAGCGGCATTTCGTGACACTTCACGTTGGGGCAGGCACCTTCCTTCCGGTGAAGTCCGACGATACCGACGATCACAAGATGCATTTCGAGATCGGCCATGTGTCGCAGGAAACCGCCGACAGACTGAATGCCGTGAAGGCGCGCGGCGGGCGCATCGTCTGCGTCGGCACCACCTCGCTGCGGTTGATCGAAAGCGCTGCCTCCGAAGACGGCGTCATTCACCCATGGTCAGGCCCCACAGGCATCTTCATCACGCCCGGATATCGCTTCCGCGCGGTCGATATTCTGATGACCAATTTCCACCTGCCGAAATCGACGCTGTTCATGCTCGTTTCGGCTTTCTGCGGTCTCGAAACGATGCGTGACGCTTATAAGCACGCCATCGAAACCGGATACCGCTTCTATTCCTATGGCGATTCCAGCCTGTTGTTCCGGAAAAACTGATGCACGAGAAATTCACCTTCACCCTGAAAGCCACGAGTGGCGGCGCACGCCTCGGCGAAGTCGCCATGCCGCGCGGCGTCATCCGCACGCCCGCCTTCATGCCTGTTGGCACTGTCGGTACTGTCAAGGCCATGTATCTCGACCAGGTGCGCGAGCTCGGGGCCGATATCATTCTCGGCAATACCTATCACCTGATGCTGCGGCCCGGCCCGGAGCGCGTGGCAAGGCTCGGCGGCCTGCATGAGCTGATCCGCTGGCCGCACCCGATCCTCACCGACAGCGGCGGCTTTCAGGTTATGTCGCTTTCCGGCCTGCGCAAGCTGGACGAGCAGGGTGTGACCTTCAAGAGCCATGTGGACGGTTCGTTGCACCATATGTCGCCGGAACGCTCGATCGAAATTCAGGGCATGCTTGATTCGGACATCCAGATGCAGCTTGATGAATGCATCGCGCTGCCAGCCGAGCGCAAGGAAATCGAGCGCGCCATGGAAATGTCGCTGCGCTGGGCGGAACGCTGCCGCGTTGCCTTTGGCGAACAGCCTGGCAAGGCCATGTTCGGCATCGTGCAGGGTGGCGACCAGCCGGATCTGCGCATTCGTTCCGCCGAAGGGCTGAAGGAGCTTGATCTCAAGGGTTACGCGGTCGGCGGCCTTGCCGTCGGCGAGCCGCAGGATGTGATGCTGGGCATGCTCGACATCACGCTGCCGGTGCTGCCCACTGAAAAGCCGCGTTATCTGATGGGCGTCGGTACGCCTGACGATATTCTGAAATCCGTCGCGCGCGGCATCGACATGTTCGACTGCGTGATGCCGACCCGTTCCGGTCGTCACGGGCTTGCCTTCACCCGTCGCGGCAGGGTCAATATCCGCAATGCCCGCCATGCGGAGGATATGCGGCCGCTCGATGAGCAGTCAAACTGCCCGGCCTCGCGTGATTACTCCCGCGCCTATCTGCATCATCTTACGCGCTCCAACGAGGCGCTGGGCGGCATGCTGCTCTCCTGGCACAATCTTGCCTATTATCAGGAGCTGATGCAGGGTATCCGCAAGTCGATCGAGGAAGGCCGTTTCGCCGATTTTTATGCGGAAACCATCGAGATGTGGGCGCGGGGCGATATAGACCCGGTCTGACGTTTCCCGACCCTTTCTCCTGTTTCGGACGCTTTCATTGGCACATGCGCCTTACGTTCTTTTCCGGGATGATACGACCGGCACGGTGACTGCCTTCACCGAGCCGGAAGAGATCATCGTCGCGGACGAGCCGGAAGCGTTTTTTGCCGCCCTGACGCGCATGGAGCAGCTGCGCCGCGCCGGGAAATACCTTGCCGGCTATATGTCCTACGAGGCGGGTTTCCTGTTCGAGCCGAAACTTGTGGACTTTGCTGCCGAGCCTCGCAACGTGCCGTTCCTTCGCTTCGGCGTCTTTTCCGGCCCACAGCCGGATGAGGGGCGATTTGCGCGGCCCGAAAGTCTGCCGGATGCCGATGCGTTCCTGTCCGATCCCGCGCCCGCATGGAGCCTTGAAGATTATTGCCAGCGCTTCGAGCGGTTGCACGGGCATCTGCGTCGCGGCGACTGTTATCAGGGCAATCTGACGATGCCCGTTCATGCTCGCTGGAGCGGCGATCCGCTCACGGCCTTCTGGTCGCTGGTCGCGCGCCAGCCGGTCAAATATGGCGCGCTGGTCGATCTCGGTGGACCGGTGATCCTGTCGCGCTCACCGGAACTGTTTTTCTCGGTGGACGGGGAAGGTTTCATTGAAACCCATCCGATGAAGGGAACGACGCCGCGCGGTGCGAATGCGCAAGAGGACCGGACGATCATCGCGGCGATGCTTGAGGATGAAAAGACGCTTGCCGAAAACCGCATGATCGTCGATCTCCTGCGCAACGATATTTCCCGCATCACCGAGGTCGGCAGCCTCCATGTGCCGCGACTGTTCGATATCGAGACCTATCCCACCGTGCACCAGATGGTCAGCCATGTGCGCGCGAAGCTTTTGCCTGATGTGACGGTGGAGGATATTTTCGCGGCGCTTTTTCCCTGCGGTTCGGTGACCGGCGCGCCGAAAATGTGGGCGATGAAGATCCTGCGCGAACTGGAACAGACGCCGCGCGACGCCTATTGCGGCGCGATCGGCGCCATATCGCCTGGTGGGGAGATGAGGTTCTCCGTGGCGATCCGCACGATGACGCTGTTCGATGACGGTCGCGCGGTCTTCAATGTTGGCGGCGGTATTGTGTTCGATTCCGATGCCGAGGCGGAATATGATGAGTGTCTGCTGAAATCCAAATTTGCGGTTGGGGACAGACTGTTACGGGGGTGATTATCCCGTGCGTTGCGTCTCAGTTTACCGGTATTGCGAATCTGTAGGGCGGACATCCCGAAAGAACGATTTAATCTTATCCTGCACATTCGCGTCAGGCGTCGTTACTTCATAGAAGCTACTGTCGATTGCCCGAATGGTCACCCATTCCTGATCCAAGGCTGGCGACAACGCAGTAAACTGCCCCCATATCACTTGTTTCGCCTTCTTCGCGAGGTCGGCCAGAACGGCGCCTGAAATACGCGCATCTTTCTGGGCCAACATCTCGAGGTCATCTCGCGATTCACCCACCACCTCAAACCATTCATCGGCGGATTGCAGAGACTTGACCGTGGAAACGACCCAAGTTGCCGTTTGAGAGGCCGGTGCGAGGAGATGAAGGAGATCGTAAAGATCGGCTGCAATTACGCCCTCGCGAATGTCATAAATTCTTAGTGTTTGATGGGGATTTTCGGATGTGAGGGTAGCAATATTGTCTCCAGCCCTATCTCGAGCCGACGTGACAATGGCGATGTCACCATCCTCGATCAGCACTTCCTTCGCCGCCGGATGGCTGAGAAAACCCGAAGGGCTAGCGGTGGCGCCATAGGCGCCCGATTGCAGGATTGCCAGGAGATCACCAGCCTTCAGCTTCGGCAGGGCCGCATTGCGGGCCAGGGTGTCGAGCGGTGTGCAGAGCGGGCCGACGATGGTTGCCGTTTCCTCATAGTCTGCCTGCATCATGGCCGGTGCGACGATGGGGTAGTTGCGCTTGACGATCTGGCCGAGATTGCCGGAGGCGGCGAGGTGGTGGTGCATGCCGCCATCCATCACCACGAAGGTAGTGCCGCGCGAGGTCTTTACCGAATTCACCTCCGCCACATAGACGCCGCCGGAACCGGCGAGGAAACGGCCGGGTTCGACGATGACATGGGCGTCGGTTATCAGCGGATGCGCCTTTACGAGCGCCTTGAGGTCGGGAATGGCGGCACTGACCGCTGCAAGATCGAGCGGCGTTTCGCCTGCGAAATAGGGGATGCCGAGACCGCCGCCGAGATCGATGGTTTCGAGCGGCTTACCGAGCATCCCGGCCATGCGCGCGGCAAGCAAAATGGAGTGTCTCCATTGGGAGACAAGCATGTCGGCATCGAGGATCTGCGTGCCGCCGTAAATATGAACGCCGACGAGATCGATATATCGGGCGTCCTTGAAGAGCGGCAGGACATTTTCCAGCTCTTCCTCATCGAAACCGAAGGCCGTGGCCTTGCCGCCCATGCGCATCGCGCCGGCTTGTGCATCCGGCACCGGATTGATGCGGATCGAGGCTTTGACCGGCTTGCCGATCGCCTCGATGCGGCCAATTTCCTCGGCGCTTTCGATGTGGATTTCGCCGATGCCGCCCTCGATCACTTCGCGCAATTCGGCTTTGCTTTTGCCGGGGCCGGCGAAGATGATTTTTTCCGGTGCGACACCGGCCTTGATGGCGGCGCGGTATTCGCCGACGGAGGCAATTTCCGCACCGGCGCCTTCCTGGCGGAAAAGCGAGATGATGGCGGGCAGGGGATTGGCCTTCACCGAATAATAGATGTCGGCAAAGCCACTGAGCGCCGTTTCGAGATTGCGATAGGCGCGGCGCATGGCGCTGGCGTCATAGAGAAAGCATGGTGTTCCGGTTCCGGCGACAATATCGCGCACGGGAAGTCCACCGATCATCAGATCGTTTTCGCTTATGCCGAATAACGCGGCTGCAAAGGCCGGGCCGTGGCTCTGGGGTTTATCCGTTGGCGCCATTGTCCGTCCGTTCGCGCACCAGCGCGCGGTAATCCACCTTGCCATTGGCCGTTGTCGGCAGTCGTTCCACCAGTTCGATGGCGCGCGGGATCATGAAGGGGGCGAGCATTTCGGCGGCTTTTTTAAGCGCGGCCGAAACATCGATATTCTGGTTGGCGGCGGTTGCCACGGCATGCACCTTTTCGCCCGCAAAGGGGTCGGGCAGGCCGATAACGGCGACCTGCTGGAAAAGCCCTGTCGACATCAGGCTCTCCTCGACCTCGGTCGGGCTGATGCGATAGCCTGAAGATTTGATCATCGCATCGTTGCGGGCAACGAAACTGAAGAAACCGTCCTCGTCTTCCACCGCGAGATCGCCGGAATAACACACGGTTTCGCCGCCCAGTGCCGCCGGAATGAAGGGGTGAGGACGCAGCACCTTGGCCGTGTCCTCCGGCCGGTTCCAGTAACCCAGCGAGACGGTCGGGCCGCGATGCACGAGAATGCCGGGTTCACCCGGTTTTGCCCTCTGTCCCTCAGCGGTGACGATGAAGATTTCGCATTCGGGAATGGCCTTGCCGATGGAGGTCGGGCGGCGGTCGATTTCATCAGGCGGCAGGAAGGTGGAGCGGAAGGCCTCGGTGAGGCCATACATCAGGTAGATTTTCGTGTCCGGCAGCTTCTCGCGCAGCGCTTTTACGGTTTCCTGCGGCACGCGTCCGCCGGAATTGGTGATGTAGCGCAGATGCGGCAGCGGTGTCTTTGTGAGCGACGGGGCCGCTTTCGTCAGGATCGCCCAGATCGTCGGCACGCCGGCCAGACCCGTGATGGCGTGGTCGCGCAGATCGCGGACGATCTCATCGCCCAGCCGGAAGGTGGAGATGACAGTGGCCGCGCCCTGTTCCACCGCTGTCAGCAGCTGGTTCAGGCCATAATCGAAGCTGAAAGGCAGGAGGGAAAGAATGCGGTCCCTGCCGGTGATGTCCAGATAGGTGCGCACGATGCGCGCGCCGGCCAGAAGATTGCGGTGCGACAGCATCACGCCCTTGGGCGAGCCGGTGGAGCCGGAGGTATAAAGAATTGCGGCCAGGTCTTCGCCGATCGCCGCCGAAGGCCGGGCGGGTGCGCCGGTGCGGGTCCCAATCTCCTCCGCCAGCAGGATCGTGACATCGGGAAGGTCTGCCAATGCTGCATTCAGCTCATTTATCATCGCAGCGTCGCTGATGACGATCTTTGCGCCGCAATCCCTGATGATATGGCGAATCTGCTGCGCCTTCAGCAATGCGTTGACAGGCACGAAGACGCCGGCCGCCATGCTCACGCCGAAGATCGACCAGCATTCCTCGATGCCGCGCGGCAGATAGATGACGACGCGGTCACCGCGTTGTGTTCCGGCTTCCTGCAATGCCGCTGCACAACGGGCTGCTGCCTCGGCGAATTCGCGATAGTTCAGCGATCGGTCCTTGTGGACGACGGCCGGATCGTCGCTCGCCGCGCGCGCGGTAAGAAGATGGTGCAGCAGGAAATGGGGTGTCATCTCCTCCGTTCCCTGAGGACGAAGGCGATGAGATCGGCCGGCGTGCCGAGATTGTCGGGGGTGAAATGCTCGTCATCGAGAATGATGCCGAAACCCTCCCCGAGGAAGATCATCAACTCAAGAAACCCGAGCGAATCGATCACACCGCCTTCGAGAAGCAGCGTGTCGGCGGAAAAGGGGGCATAGGCGGGAAAACGATTGGAGAGGTAGGAATAGATGGTATCAGCAACGTCGATTTCACTCTTTTGCGCTGCAAGCATGCTCGTTCTCCGATTTCCCTCGTGTTCCCCAGAAGACTGCCCGGAACGGCGCTTTGTCTGTAAAGGCCAAGATTCCGTCGAGTCGCGCAAGAATCACTAAAATACCTACGGTGGCAATAACACCAACTCTGAGTATGTTTCGTTAATAAATTGTGGGTTCCATACGCCTTTTACTTGTATGGGTGCAGATTTATGTGCGGCAAGGCCGCCGGCCTTTCGCTCTCCCTCAAGCGCCGCCATGGTCAGCGCAACCCGGCCGTGGCCAAGAAGGTGGCGGGCAATTGCGGATATGTGCCTTTGCGCAACCTGCCGGTCGTCGCAATGGATGAGGCGCGCGGATGGCAGTCTTCTGGTTGTGGTTTTCAGGAAGACCAGCGGGTGGTGGCGGTTCTCCGCCTCCATCAAGGCCACGATGCAGCCGAGGCGGGCGTGGTCTTCCAGCATGCCGCGCGTTTCGGCGGACAGTATTTCCGGTTTTATGTCCGCAAGCGGGCGGAGCCGCGCACTTGCCGGGCGAAGTGCAGCAAAGGGCAGCGGATAAAAAAGCGTGCAATCGGTCACCGTCGCAAAGCCCAGCCTCTCATTCAGCCTGCAGGCTTCGGGAGAGGGGGTGAGATCGGTGAAGATTTCGTCCTCATTGGATGAGGCCATCTGCAGCATGCGCGGTGCGAACCAGCGGCAGGAAGGCTCCACATACCAGCTGGACAGGTTGACGATGATCGTGCCGGTACCGGGCAGGCGGCTTTTGATCGTCAGCAGCACACCTGCGGCATCGTCGCCCTTGATCAGTAATTGCCCGATCGGACCCAGTTCGCGCCGCTCGTGATGCTCGCTGATGAGCGACAACCCGCGCGACCAGAAGGCCTCGCTTTTTTCCGGGAAGCCTTTCGCCAGAAGAGCGACGGCGGCGACGCGGTTTCCGTTGTCGATCGGTACGATTTTCAGGGTCGCTCTCCGCTGGTCTGGCGCCGTTCTGGGCGGGGAGGGATTTTCAACTCCACCGCGCAGTATCGGCTTACGACGATAGATTTACCGTCCAGTTAATCGCAATGGCTGCAGGCGGTTGGAGGCGATCACATTTGCATGAAAGGCGGGCGCGCGCGGTTACGCGCGCCCGCCTCTGTCTTATCCAATCAATAAACCACGACGCCGCGGATGCTTTCGCCCTTATGCATCAGGTCGAAGCCCTTGTTGATGTCTTCGAGCGGCATGGTGTGGGTGATCATCGGGTCGATCTGGATCTTGCCTTCCATGTACCAATCGACGATCTTCGGCACATCCGTGCGGCCGCGCGCACCGCCAAAAGCGGTGCCCATCCAGTTGCGGCCGGTGACGAGCTGGAACGGACGCGTGGAGATTTCCTGGCCGGCGCCGGCAACGCCGATGATGACCGACTTGCCCCAGCCGCGATGCGAGGCTTCCAGCGCCTGGCGCATGACCTTGGTATTGCCGGTGCAGTCGAACGTGTAATCCGCGCCGCCGATCAGGTCGCCATTACGCTTCGTCATGTTGACGAGATAGGGCACGATGTCCTCGCCGACTTCCTTCGGGTTGACGAAATGGGTCATGCCGAACTTCTCGCCCCAGGCCTTGCGGTCGGGGTTGATGTCGACGCCGATGATCATGTCCGCGCCGGCAAGACGCAGGCCCTGCAGCACGTTGAGGCCAATGCCGCCGAGACCGAAGACGATCGCCGTGGAGCCGATCTCGACCTTGGCGGTGTTGATGACCGCACCGATGCCGGTGGTGACGCCGCAGCCGATGTAGCAGACCTTGTCGAAGGGCGCGTCCGGGTTGATCTTGGCCAGCGCGATCTCCGGCAGGACCGTATAGTTCGAGAAGGTCGAGCAGCCCATGTAGTGATGGATCTTGTCCTTGCCGATCGAGAAGCGCGAGGTGCCGTCAGGCATCACGCCCTGGCCCTGGGTGGCGCGGATTGAGGTGCAGAGATTGGTCTTGCGCGAGGTGCAGGAATAGCACTCGCGGCATTCCGGCGTGTAGAGCGGAATGACATGGTCGCCCTTCTTGACCGAGGTGACGCCCGGTCCGACATCCACCACGATGCCCGCGCCTTCATGGCCGAGAATGGCCGGGAACAGGCCTTCCGGATCCGCACCCGACAGGGTGAAATCGTCTGTATGGCAGATGCCGGTCGCCTTGACCTCAACCAGCACTTCGCCGGCGCGGGGGCCTTCGAGTTGAACGGTCATGACCTCAAGCGGTTTTCCGGCCTGAATGGCAACTGCGGCGCGAACGTCCATATCTTATCTCCTGGCATTGTCTTGTGATTGAACAGGGCTGTTTTGCCCGAGCTTGGCTGGAGGGACAAGGGGCAAACCCCGGTTTGTCGCCCCGAAGAAAACTGCATTGCCGAAATCGGCCCCGTCATGCACGGCATGATGGCCACAATTCATACGTTCTAATTTATTAATAAATGAATTAAGCATATGAATTTACAGAATATTTTCCGGTTTTTGTTGGCCTTTGGTTTACGGTTTCCGTGCTAATGACCCCGTGGATTTTAAGAGGTCGGCGAGAACTGCTCCCGAAAAAGCGTTCGCCAATCGACAGGCAATTTTCAGCACCCGGTGGCAGGCCGGATATTTTTTAGCGTGGCAGAAAGCCGGGCGCACCGCTTTTCACAGTGCGCCTTTCCCGCCGCGATGAGCGACATGAGACGGTGTTTTCAGGATGTTTGAGTGGACAAGAAAAAAAGCTGTTCGTGAAGGGCTGTTTTCGCTTTTCATAGGCGACCGCACGGCCGCCTTTGCGATCATGACGGCGCTGCTTCTGCCGGTTTTTATCATCCTGATGGGACTGCTTTTTGAGGGCGGTAGAGGCCTGAGTTATTTTCTTCAGTCCAAGCGCGTTATGGCGCTTGCCGGTGAGCGCTCGACCAAACCGACGCGTACCGATGTGGGTGCGGATTCGACACGCCGTGAAAATGTGCTGACAACCTTCGATGCGATGATCCAGTCGACAAAACAAAAGGTGCTGGAACGTGATGTCACCATCAACTGGCTGCGGACTGATATCAAAGCCGAATTCAGCTATCGGCTCTTGTTTGCGGATATGTTCGATGTCGATGAGATGAAATATCGCCTTGCCTATTCCTGCGAGGGTATCCCGCCCTATCCATATGACGGTGAAGTACTCGTCGATAATAATTTTGAAAACAATACTCTCGGCCGGGAGCGTATTCTGAAGAACGGCATAACGACCCAGACGCCCAGCGGCTGCTGGGGTGTGTATCCTTACACGGAGTTGAAATGGCACGGCGGAACGGGACCCGGTATCGAATTGCAGGACTGGAGTAGCCCTTGCTGCCGTAAGATCCATGCATGGGAGGGATATCCGGAAGGTTTCGAAAAAGAGGCTGAAAAGGGAGACGAAACCGCAAATGACAAGGCTTGCAAGTTAAAAGGAAATGAAAAGGCAGTGCAGTCAAGTGACAGGCCGCTGTTTGAGGAGGGTGCCAATAGCAGTCTTGCGTCCCTGCCCACTCGCTATGTTATTGAACTGGATAGTGACTGGGGGACATCAATACAGGGCAAGAAGCGCACTGATGCAAACAGCTCGATCTACAAAGACGTCGAACTTCACCCGGGAAAATACGAGATTTCGGTTTGGTACAATGGCCGAAAGAGCAGTTTTAACAACGTGAAAAGTGCCGAACTGACCAATGGTATCGATATATCTCTGCAACCGCTGCTGCCGCAATCCGGGGCGGTGAAAACCATCTTCCAGATGAAACAAGGCCCGGGGATGAAAAACGCCATCGATCAGGTCATCAGATGGCGGCAGTACCGGGAGCAGATCACGGTCGACACTTATTCCATATACAGGCTGACCATTGCGGCTTCGGGGTTAAGTGATAGCTTCGGCGGCATCATTACCGGCTTTGAGTTGCGATATATCGGACGGTACGGCGATGAGCGTTCCTGAAATCGCACCTGCGGCTCATGGCGGCAAGCAATCGCATGACGGTTCACGGCACCGGCTTTTCAGGCGGCTTTACCTGAGGATTCTTGCCGACAGGCAGGCTGCCGCCGCCGTTGAAGTGGGCCTGCTGTTGCCCGTTTTTCTGATTTTGATTTTCGGAATCCTCGAAATCGGGCTGCTGCTGCTCTACCATCTTTATCTCTCAACCGCTTCGAGTGCCGGCGTTGAATATTTGCGCCGAGCTGCGATGCATCGTCAGCAGGTGACGGAGAGGGCATTGCGGCAGGCGATTTCGTCCGGGTTCATCACCGCGACTAATGCGGATAATTTGAAGATTTCACTCACGCCAATACTTGATGACGACATTGCCGCGGCCCCCGTCGCATTTCCGATAGAGAACAGCTTTCAGTCGCCGACCGCCGCGGCAGGACAATATATTCTGGCGGTGGGGTACAGGTGGAACTTCGTCATGCCGACGACGCACCTGCTCGTTCCAAGCTCAGGGACTGTCCGTCAGCTCCAAAATGTGTCGCTGGCGATAACGGCTGTGCGGGTGACCGAATGAGCATCATGCGACCTATATCCCGTCTGTATTCCATGGGGCTTTGCCGCTCCGGCGCCGCTGCCGTCGAGATGGCTCTTCTGGCGCCACTGCTCATCCTTGTTCTGGCCGTTGTTCTTGAAATCGGACGCGGATGGCTGAGCTACGATCGCTTTGTGACGGCCGTGGACAATACGGCCCGTTGGTCGGCACGGTTTCCGGAGTTCGAGACCCGGGTGAGAACGGGCGTCAAAACGTTCGTGCTCATGTCCGGAAACGGTCTTCTTCAGACCGAAAAGCTTAACCTCACTTTGAGAAGCGCAAAGCTGGTGGGCAATGTTCCCGAGCTGCAATTTCAGCCGTATAATTTCTTCGGTTCAGCCGAAGGCGTAGAATGGGACAAGGCGATTAAGGACGGCAATTTCGGGCCAAATGAAGCGATTATCGTGGTTTCAGGGCGTTACAGCTATCGACCGCTATTTGCCTTTCTGGCCGATACCACCATAGACTTCGAATATGTAACGGCGATCAATCCATTCTTTTCGCGGCACTACCCCTATCAGTCCGGCAAATCCGATTTCAATAAATGGAATGTCATGTAAGCCATGACCGCGCCCCGCCATTGCGTGGAGCGCGGGTGGTCTCAAATTCAGGATGTGGCGACGGAAGCCTTTGAAAGGTCGAGCCATTCCGCGCAATCCCTCAACGCCCGCGCTGCAATCAGCTGGCGTTTCATGATCGTCTTGTCCTTGCCGCGAAAACGCTTCACGCCTTCAGGCTTGACGATCGAGCCCGGCGTCAGTTCCGGGAAGAGGCCGAAATTGATGTTCATCGGCTGGAAGGAACGTTTGCCCGGCTCATCATCGGAGGAGAGGTGGCCGCCGGTGATGTGGTTGAGAAGCGAGCCGAGCGCGGTGGTGGCCGGCGGCAGGCTCGGGGTCTCGCCCTTCTGCTCGGCGGCGGCGAAGCGGCCGGCGAGAAGGCCGACGGAGGCGCTTTCCACGTAACCTTCGCAGCCGGTGATCTGGCCGGCGAAACGCAGGTCCGGCCGGGATTTCAGCTTCAGCGAGCGGTCGAGCAGGATGGGGGAATCGATATAGGTATTGCGGTGCAGGCCGCCGAGGCGCGCGAATTCCGCATTTTCGAGGCCCGGTATCATGCGGAACACATCCGCCTGAACGCCATATTTCAGCTTGGTCTGGAAACCGACCATGTTGTAGAGCGTGCCGAGCGCATTGTCCTGCCGCAGCTGGACGACGGCATAGGCCTTGACGGTGGGGTTATGGGCGTTGGTCAGGCCCATCGGTTTCATCGGGCCGTGGCGAAGTGTCTCGCGGCCGCGTTCGGCCATGATCTCGATCGGCAGGCAGCCGTCGAAATAGGGCGTACCTTCCCATTCCTTGAAACCGACGGTATCGCCGGCGATCAGCGCATCGATGAAGGCGTTATACTGTTCCTCGTTCAGCGGGCAGTTGATGTAATCCTTGCCGGTGCCGCCGGGGCCGACCTTGTCGTAACGCGACTGATACCAGCAGATATCCATGTTGATGCTGTCGCGGTGCACGATGGGGGCGATGGCGTCGAAAAAGGCGAGCGCATCCTCACCCGTCTCGGCCTGAATGGCGGCGGCGAGATCCGGCGAGGTGAGCGGGCCGGTGGCGATGATCGAGTTGCCCCATTCCCTCGGCGGCAGGCCGTTCACCTCTTCGCGCACGATCGTCACCAGGGGGTGACTTTCCAGCTCTTTCGTCACGGCTTCAGAAAACCCGTCTCGGTCGACGGCGAGTGCACCGCCGGCCGGCACCTGGTGTCTGTCGGCGCAGGCCATGATCAGTGAGCCGGCGAGCCGCATTTCCGCATGGATGACGCCGACTGCGTTCGCCGTTGCATCGTCGGAGCGGAAGGAGTTGGAACAGACCAGTTCCGCCAGCGTATCGCCCTTATGCGCATCCGTGCCGCGCACGCCGCGCATTTCGTGCAGGATGACGGGGACGCCGCTTTGCGCGATCTGCCATGCGGCTTCCGAACCGGCCAGTCCGCCGCCCACGACATGAATGGGAGAAGTGGTCTTGTCTTGCATTTCGGTGTCCATAGGCGGCCGCGGGGCAAAGGCTCCCGTCCGGCGGCTGTCTTTCGAGTGATTGTTCCGCGCGGGTCCCGAAGGACGCTGCATTGTTTGCGGATGCACTAGCATGCATGGCCGGGGCAGCCAAATGTTTTTGGGGTGAGGATTACGACGGAGGGGATGTGGTCTTTATGCTAGCAGGTCGCCCAATGTGATTGGTGACCTCGTCTTCGTCTGGATGTGTAATTTGCTGTGATGGTTGGCAGCGTTTTTTTGTAGGGGGCCATCTTCCTCCGTCATTCCGGCCTTGAGCCGGAATCCAGCCAGCCCAAGTCTTTGGGCTGAAAGGACTCTTCCCACGGCGCAGACGCGCCGTTACTGGATGCCGGATCAAGTCCGGCATGGCGGGAGAGGAGTGTAGCGGAAGAGCAACCGACAAGGAGGGGGCGACACCGCATGGCGTGATGTGCGGTGCTGATGTTCTTCAACGGCCGACTGGCGAGAATTTCCCGCATATTCCGCCAGAATCAAAAACGGCGCCAGAGGCGCCGCTTTTTTTAACCTGTCGCTCGATCGTCGCGCCCTGGAGGTCGGGCAGCGGGACGATCGTTTACGCCTTAGCGGAACGAACGGGCTGCTACGTTACGGATGTCGTAACGGGTCAGGCCGATGTCGCTCAGAGCCTGGTTGGACAGGCTGCCAAGTTCGTTGATCGTGCGGCGGTAGGAGATCCAGTTCTTTGCGATGCGGATGGGGTTCATGGTCGTTTCCTCAATCTATCTCTGTTGATTTCGTCTGCCGGCTCAGTGTTTCTCTGTGCTCTCGGCTGTTGAGGTTTATATATAGACATTGAGCCATGTTGTGCAGTGCAGAATTTAGGCTACTGCCATGCATTTGTGCACTATGTCGGCTAAATTTGCGGCTTTGAGTATCGGTTGGGCAAAATATGAGCGGAAATGCCTGTGTTTCAGGCGGTTTTGACTGATTTGGCAGCTTTTGGCGGCGTAGGAGAGGCTTTCCGGTGTGAAAAGCAGCCATGAAGAGGCTCTAGCGCGATCCAGGCCTGTGCAATTGGTCGGCCGATCGATGCATTTTTCATCTGCCGATACGGCGAGTGGCTGTGCAGTCGCCCAAAACGAAAAAAGGCCGGAGGCGGAAGCCTCAGGCCTTTTTGGGTAGGTCGTCTCGCATCCGCCGCAAGGAGCGGCGGGGCGTATAATTAGATGCCGACGGCGGTGCGGGCGACGCGACGGATGTCCTGACGGCCGATGCCGAGGTCATTCAGTTCGCGGTCGGTCATGCGGCCGAGTTCGGTTACGGTCTGACGATACTTGCGCCAGTTGGTCAGCGAGCGTGTGATGTTCATTTTCATCTTCCTCTTCGTGCTGTTCAGTCTCTACGGCCAGTCTTGGGAGGCTTTGGTCCGGGGCTGAACTCGATCTCTGTATGACCATGAATATAATCGGTTTAATCAAAACAAAAACAGACAAAGCAAGATGTCACCTATGCATTAAACGCAAGGCAAGTGGAGAAATCGACCCGATTGCGGCGATCCGTGCATAATTTGTGACCAATTTGTGTGCTTTTGGTGATCGAATGGGGTTGGGCGTTGCGAATCCGGGAGGCATGGCCGGATACGGGGTGGGCGCGGCGCAGAAGCCTTGAATTGCAGATATGAAGCGGGGGGCGGCAATCCGGCAATGTCGGTTGCGGGAGAGGCTATATATAATGTCAATGTAGCCGCATAAATATTGCCGGCTTCCCCGCCTGCTTCCATGCGGATGTGCCGCTTGGGGCGGGCCGGCAAGGAGAGGGGGCGGATGCCCCGCGGTTTCCCGTTTCCAGCCCAGAATCGCCCCAGTCCGGTCCTTGCGCCTCATCCCCTGGCGGCGGCGGCAAATAAGCTTAGGGGGCGGCTGCCTCTCCCCGCCGGCGCGGGCAACAAGAAAAGTCCGGAGGAAACGAAAGGCGGGGGAACGGCGTGCTTGACCCTTTCAGAACATTGTGACATACCGCCGCCCAACGTGCGGGTATGGCGGAATTGGTAGACGCATTGGTTTTAGGTACCAACGCTTCGGCGTGGGAGTTCGAGTCTCTCTACCCGCACCACAAGCAAGGCATGGCTGTGCCACGCTTGCGCCAGAGTGCATCTTTATAAGATGCGGGGAGCTTCGGGGTTCTTTTCTCCCCTTTGGTCTTTGGTCTCCGGTGCAGGCGCAAAGGTGTGCGGCAGGCGCTTGTGTAAAGAAATAAGGGAAGCCACGGCCGGGGAACGAAGTTTCCGGCGCAGTGCTCGAAAGTAAACCAACGGCTGTCTGAGCACCGCCGCCATGATGTGAAGGTTTGAGAAAATGCAGGTTATTGAAACGCTCGCTGAAGGGCTGAAGCGCGAACTCAAGATCGTTATCCCGGCTGCCGACATGAAGGCCCGTCTGGACGAGCGCCTGGTTGACGCCAAGGACAAGGTTCGCATCAACGGTTTCCGTCCCGGCAAGGTGCCGATGGGTCACCTGAAGAAGATGTATGGCAAGTCCATCATGGCCGACCTCGTCAACGAGCTGGTTCGTGAAAAGCCTTCCGAAATCCTCTCCAGCCGCGGCGAGAAGTCTGCTACCCAACCGGCCATCTCCATGACCGAAGACGAGCAGGAAGCCGAAAAGATTCTGTCGGCTGAATCCGATTTCGAATTCACCGTCGCCTACGAAATCATTCCGGCCATCGAACTGAAGGCCAATGACGGCATCAAGGTTACCCGCGAAGTTGTTGAAGTCTCCGAAGACGAAATCAACGAGCAGATCCTCAAGATCGCTGAAAGCGCCCGCACCTACGAGGCCAAGAAGGGCAAGGCCGCCGACGGCGACCGCGTCACCATGAACTATCTCGGCAAGGTTGACGGCGTTGCCTTCGACGGCGGCGCTGCTGAAGACGCTGAACTGGTCCTCGGTTCTGGCCGCTTCATCCCCGGCTTCGAAGACCAGCTCGTTGGCGTCAAGGCCGGCGACGAAAAGACCATCACCGTGACCTTCCCGGCCGACTACCCGGCTGCGAACCTCGCGGGCAAGGAAGCCAACTTCGACATCACCGTCAAGGAAGTTGCTGCTGCCGCTGCTGTTGAAATCAACGACGAACTGGCCACCAAGCTCGGTCTCGAATCGGCTGAAAAGCTGAAGGAAATCGTCAAGGGCCAGATCGAAAGCCAGTACGGCAACGTCACCCGCCAGAAGGTCAAGCGTCAGATTCTCGACCAGCTGGACGAGATGTACAAGTTCGACACGCCGGCTGGCCTCGTCGACGCCGAGTTCGACAACATCTGGCGCCAGATCAACACCGATCTCGCCCAGTCCGGCAAGACCTTCGCTGACGAAGACACGACCGAAGAAGAAGCCCGCGAAGAATATCGCAAGCTTGCTGAGCGTCGCGTTCGTCTCGGCCTCGTTCTCTCCGAAATCGGCGAAAAGGCCGGCGTTGAAGTGACCGAAGAAGAAATGCAGCGCGCGCTGTTCCAGCAGCTGCAGCAGTTCCCCGGCCAGCAGAAGGAAATCCTCGATTTCTTCCGCAACACCCCCGGCGCTTCCGCTTCGCTGCGCGCTCCGATCTTCGAAGAGAAGGTCATTGACAAGCTGCTCTCCGAAATCTCGGTAACGGACAAGACCGTTTCCAAGGAAGAGCTGCTGGCTGACGACGGCGAAGAAGAAACGGAAACCAAGAAGAAGGCTCCGGCCAAGAAAAAGGCTGCTGCCAAGGCTGACGCCGCCGCTGAAGGCGAAGAAGCCGCTCCGAAGAAGAAGGCTCCGGCCAAGAAAAAGGCCGCCGAAGGCGACGCCGAATAATCTTCTTCGGTGCAAGCTGATTGAACAAAGGGCCGCGGCGAAAGCTGCGGCCTTTTTGTTTGGGCGCCGGTTTTCTGGCAGTATTGCCCGCCCGGTTTCGGGCTTTTGACATCGTTGCGTCATTCTGAATCATTATCGTTAGAGACCGTGGCCGCCGAACCGGAAATATAGGCACCATCGCCACGACGCCGGGGAATGTTGAAGGGTCGTGTTATGGGTGTCAGAAACTATTTGATCGAGGGTGTTTCCGGCACCGGTAAAACCTCGGTGGCAACCGAACTCCAGCGACGTGGCTATCATGTCATCCACGGCGACCGTGACCTTGCCTACAAAGGTGATCCTGAAACAGGCGAACCGGTCGATCTCTCGCTGTTTCAAGGGGATGGGGATATTATCTACCGTCATCGGCATCATATTTGGGATGTCAAAAAAGTGCAGGCGCTGGTGACTGATCGACGTCACGCGATCACGTTCTTCTGCGGCGGCTCAAGGAACTTTGGGCGTTTTATAGACCGCTTCGATCAGGTCTTCGTTCTGGATATCGACGTCGCGATCTTGCGAAGACGGTTGATGGAGAGGCCTGAGGACGAGTTCGGCGGAAAGGCGGCCGAACGCGAATTTGTCTTGCAACTCCATGCGACGAAAGAAGACCTTCCCGCCAATGCAACGGTCATTGATTCATCGAGGCCTTTAGACGTGGTGATTGATGACATCCTGACCCGCTGCGTTGGACCGACCTCAGGAAATGAGCAGCACGGGGATTTTTCGTTTTGATCACAATGCAGTGCAGCATGATTTTTTGCTGCATCTGCTCTTGTTCATCTCCCGTTCATCTGTCACCCTGCGCAGCATGATTTGCCCCGGTCGCTGAACGCGGCCGCTCGGGTACTGTGCGCCGCTTTTATGCGGCCTCATCGCTGCCAAACCATTGGCCTTGAGCTTTTACCGTGCCTGCCGGGTCTTCCGGCGCGCCCTTAATCTGCCAGGGGACAAATATGTCGCTCCGAACGGGTTCTGCCCTTGCATTGTCGCTCTTCACCGCCGCCACGGCCGCTCATGCGGATGAGGCCGGGCTGATCTGGAAACCGGTCAAGAATTCCGATCGTTCCTACACGGCGCGCATCGGCGCCAAGCTGCCGGTCGATACGCCGATCCGGGCGGGGCTGGAAATGGGCATGAATGCCTCGAGGACGGGGCAGGTGGTGGATACGCCGGTTCGGCTGTGGGGTAATGTCACGCTGCTGGCGGAACAGCTGCCCGGTGTCTCGCTTGCACGCGACGTCGGTGTCATAGTCAATGCATTAACGGGGTCGAGCAGCCTCTCCATGACATCGCAGCAGAAGCGCATCGTCACGCCGGAACTGGATATCGAGGCGAACCGCAATTTCACCGTGCGTTACGACGGCACGGCGCAGCAATGGAACGGTCTTGATGTGTCGCAGTCGTTGCGCCTGTCCCGCTCGGAAACCGGCACGGCCTTCGTGTTGACGGGGGCGAGCCGCAACAGCTTCAACGAGTTCAGCAGCGGCGTGGCGGTGGAGCAGAAGATCGGCGATAATCTGACGGTGCGCGGAACGCTTGACCAGGGTTTTGCGGATCATTTCCGGCCGGGGGTGAGTGCGCGGTATAGCATTAGATGGTGAGCGTGGTTCCGTCTGCGGCGGAATTGCTGAAACCTCTCCGTCATCCTCGGGCTTGACCCGAGGATCCACAACCCGCGCGTACCATGGATCCTCGGGTCAAGCCCGAGGATGACGGAGGCGGCATCGTGGCTGTGGGATGAGTCTCTCAGCCCAAGGACTTGGGTTGGCTGGACCCCGGATCAAGTCCGGGGTGACGGAGTGGGGATGCTACGACCTTGCCACAAGCGCGCAAGGCAACTTGCCATGCCTCTCGGTAGCTTCGCACCCCTTTGAAAATCCGCCGCTCAATCCTTCTTGATCTCACCCATGCGGTTCCACGCATCCAGCCCGGCAATCTTGTAGGCTTCCGCGAGCGTGGGGTAATTGAACGTATTCTCCACGAAATACTCCACCGTGCCTTTGAGATTCAGCACCGCCTGGCCGATATGCACCAGTTCCGTTGCGCCTTCGCCGACGATGTGGACGCCGAGCAGGCGGCGGGTTTTCAGCGAGAAGATCATCTTCAAGAGCCCGCTGTCGAGACCCATGATGTGGCCGCGGGAGGTTTCGCGGAAATGGGCGATGCCGCATTCATAGGGAATGGCGCGTTCGATGACTTCTTCTTCCGTCAGGCCGCAGGTGGAGATTTCAGGCACGGCATAGATGCCGTAGGGGAAGAATTGCGGCGGGTCGCCGGCCGGGGGACCGACGGCCTGGCGGGGGGCGATGCGGCCCTGTTCCATGGACGTGGATGCAAGGCTCGGGAAACCGATGATGTCGCCGGCGGCATAGATGTTCGGCACCGAGGTCTGGAAGGTCTCGGGATCGACCTTCAGGCGGCCGCGGCTGTCGGCCTCCAGCCCGCAGGCCGAAAGGTTGAGCGTATCGGTAGCGCCGACGCGGCCGGCGGCAAACAGCACCGTCTCGGCCTTGAGGACGCGACCATTGCCGAGCGAGACGAGGCATTTGCCGCCGTCGTCACGCTCCACCTTTTCCGCCTTCTGGCCGAAGATCAGCTTCATGTTGCGGTCGCGCAGCTGATAGGCGAAATCCTCGACGATTTCCTTGTCGATGAATTCCAGCATCGTTTCGCGCGGCTCCACCACCGTCACCTGCGTGTCGAGCGCGCTGAAGATCGTGGCGTATTCGATGCCGATGACGCCGGCGCCGACAACGATCATCGAGCGCGGCAGCTCCTTGATCTCGAGAATCTCGTCCGAATCGAGCACCGCTTCGCCATCGAAGGGAATGTGCGGCGGCCGGTAGGGGCGGGTGCCAATGGTCAGCAGGATCGAGGTCGCGGTAACGGTCATGATCTCACCATCGCTTTTCACCACCTTCATGGTGTTCGCGTCGATGAAGCTTGCCGTGCCGCGAATGTGCTGGACGCGGTTGCGGGCGAACTGGTGCTCCAGCACTTCCACTTCGTGATCCAGCGTGATGAGCAGGCGGCGGCGCAGGTCTTCGGCGTCGATCTCCTGCTTGACACGATAGGCGCGCCCGTAAAAACCGCGCTCGCGCCAGCCGGTGAGGTTGAGCGCCGTTTCGCGCAGGGTCTTCGAAGGGATGGTGCCGGTGTGCACCGAAACGCCGCCGACGCGGCTGCCCTTCTCGATGACCAGAACCTTCTTTTCGAGCTTGGCGGCCTGAATGGCGGCCCGTCTTCCCGCCGGACCGCTGCCGACAACAATCAGATCGAACTGGTGCATGAAAAACCCCGGAACAGAATTATTGCAATGACCGGATGTCGCATCCGGCATGGCGTCGCCGCGAAATGGTCGTGATGCCATTTTGATGATGGGGAGTGATTCCCCCTTCAGCCTTGCCCGCAAGAGTGCAATGCAACAAACGCCTGCGTCAATCTGTAGCGTAAGAATCTGACGGATTCGTAACTGGGGGGTGAGGTTTCAGGAGGTTGTGCGATTCTTAGTGGCGCGGAGGTGCGTGGAGCTTACCCCCCTCTGCCCTGCCGGGCATCTCCCCCTCAAGGGGGGAGATCGACTCGCGGGCAGGTTTCGCCCATCTCAATATTTGCGAATGAAGTGGTGTTCACGCTCCTCCGTTCACTCCTGAAAATGCCCCAAAAACCCAACAGCTTCATCCCGCACGGCGCTACCGGGCGGGGATGGTTTGGGCGTCGGGCGATTGCCCGGCCGCGCTTTGGTTGGGGTTGGTGTGGGTCGGATGCGTTGCGCAGCCGGGTCTTTCACCATGCCGTATTTCGCAAAGGGCCGTGCACCGCCTGTTGCGAAATGGTCCTTTCCACGAACGTTGCCAGCGTTCCCACCACAGGACCGTCCCTTGGTTTCCGCCACGTCTGGCAGCCACCCGGCAGGACTGCGTTCACTCTAACAGCGCGCCGCGGAGCGGGGAAAAGCGGGGACGAATTTTTCCGGCGTCAGTCTTCCTTGCGGGTAACGTGGCGGTGGAGCGCGGCAAGGTCCTGGCGGAGCGCCGCCAGTTCGGCCAGCACTTTCACATCGATCTTTTCATGCAGTGAAAGAACCTCGAGCTCGGCCTTCAGGTTCACCTCATAATCCTTGGCGGCCTCAAAACGGTCACGGGCGGCCTGACGGTTCTGCGACATCATGATGATCGGCGCCTGAATGGCGGCCAGCATGGAGAGCAGCAGGTTGAGGAAGATGAAGGGATAGGGGTCGAAGGCGCGCGTCGTCAGCACGATGGTGTTGACGATGGCCCAGACCACCAGGAAAAAGCAGAAGCTGAGGATGAAACCCCAGGAGCCGCCGACCTTGGCGATATTGTCGGCCAGCCTGTCGCCGAGGCTGGCGCCGGCGGAAAATTCCGCGTTGATGTCGCTCGAAACCAGCTTTTTCTGGTGCGAGAGTTCGAGAATACGCTGCTCCACCTCGCCGATTTCGCGGGAGGAGCGCTTGAAGTGCGAAACGATATAGTCGGAGATATCTGACACGGTGTTTCTCCGGTTCTGATGGGGCGATGAGGATGTTTCCCGAGATAAACCCGCATGGCGGTGGAATTCAAACGATTTCCACGGCCATGGGTTCAGGCGTCCCCGCCGAAAACCATCAGACCGACGGCGCGCCCTCATGCAGCCAGTTGAAACCGGGGAAGAAGCGCTCGCGGCCATATTGCTGGCCGAACATCATGTCGAACTGCAGCAGGCGGTAATCGCGCACCACGTCGGGAATGGCATTGGGCGCAATCGACCAGTCGGGCAGGGCCTTGCCGTCGGTCGCCACCAGCATATGCCGGTCGATGACGGAGAAGGCCTTCTGCACCTCGCCCAGTGTGCCGGTATAGAAGGGATCGGAGAAGCCGGCCGTCTTCAGCACATGGTAAGGCAAAAGCGCCGGGCTGATGGTGCCGATATTCTTGCGCACGCCCTTCCTGGAGGACCAGACGACGAGCGGTGTCTCGTGTTCCTTCTTCATCACCTCCAGCTGCGCACGGCGGCTTGCCACCATGCCCGGCATGTAACCGCTTTCCACGAAGGTCTGGCCGAGCGGCGGCAGGTGATCGCCGAAGAGGACGATGATGGTTTCACGGTCGCGTTTTTTTGCCCAGCGCATCAGTTTCAGCAGCGCTTCATCGGCTTCCGCCACCCCTTGCGAATAGGTGGCAAGCGCCTGCGAGGCGGAGGCGGAGAGATCACCTTCGACGCCGATGGTGTTTTCGGCGTAACGGGTGGCCTCGTAAGGACCGTGTCCCTGCAGGGTGACGGCGAAGAGGAAAAGCGGGTTCTGCGTCCGGTCCGCCGTCGCTATGATCTCGTCCATCAGCGCATCGTCGGAGGCGAAGTTGCCGCGTTTTTCCATGGCTGGCAGCGTCTCTTCCGAGCGGAATTCCTCGAAGCCGAAATTCCTGTAGACCTGCTTGCGGTTCCAGAACCATTCCTGGAACGGGTGCATGGCGATGGCCGAATAGCCTTCACCGCGGAAGAAACTGGCGAGCGAGGGCACCGGGCGGCGAATATATTGCTGGTAGGGAATGCTGCCATAGGGCAGGAAGGCGTTGGAAAAGCCGGTCAGCGCCTCGAATTCCACATTCGCCGTCATGCCGCCGAACTCGGGCGAAAAGACGTTGCCCGACTGTTTGGCGCGGATGGTCGGCATCGGATCGGCCGAAAGCTTCACGTTTTCGAGCCGAGCCGGGTCCCAGAGCGATTCGCTCATCAGCATGATGACGTCAGGGTAGTCGCCCTTGTTGGCGGCGAAGGCGGCGGGTTCGGACGTCAGGTCGGCGATGCTGTTTTCACCGTAACCCTGTGGCGCCGAGACATTGGCCATCGGAATATTGAAGGCGAAGGCCATCAGGAAGCCGTTGTGGCGGTAGTTTTCCTGCTGATCCCACATCATGGGTATGATGTTGAGACGGTCACGTGCCCAGGAATAGTGCGAATAGTCCATCAGCGAGGCAAGACTGGCAAGAAGCGGCAGCGCCAGCGCGAGACCAGCCGCGCGCTCACGCCATCGCAGGACGGGCGAATGGCGGCGCGCGAGCAGCCATAGCGCCACAAGTGCCGCAATGGCGGCGCAGATGCCAAGCCCGAGCAGCACGGCCGTCAAGGGCTGTGCCTTCAGCATGGTCGGCAGAAGCTCGAGGATCTGCCGGCCGAACAGCAGGTCGGAGGGGTAAAGCGGATCGGAAAGATAGGTCTGTTTCTGCGCGGAGATCAGCCCGGTCATCGCGCAGAGCGGTGCAATGGCGATCAGCGACAGGTAACGCCGGCCAAGGATGGCATCCAGCGCCACGAGAAGGGCGAGCACGGCGGCAATGGTGGTCATGCCGGGGCGTGCGGATGAGGTGAGGAAAGCACCGACATCCGTGAGCGAACCGCGGGCGATCCACTCCAGCACCACAACGAGCACAACGGATGCGACCGTCAGATTGGCAAGCGTATAGGCCGTGCCCGAAAGCTTCGAAAGGCTCCTAATCCCTGCAGGCGAAAAGACAAAACCAGCCTTTTCGGAAGCCGTTGTTTTTGGCGCCGAATGTCTCAAACCCATACTCCGGTATTTCAGGCGGCACGGCCGATCCGGGGAGGTGAATCGGGTGTCGCAAAAGTGTCATGTAACTGTCACATAAGCGCGATGAACGCGACATGAACTTTGCGCAGCCTGGCCGGTGCGGCGATAACCTTAGCGTGAACGCGCGCGCCCGATGCGTAACGGGCGCCGCCATGCAATTGCCGCGTTGCGGAGCGGGCACGGGCGCGGTATTGAAAAGCCATGAGCGACAGACACGATATCCAGAACCATCTCCGGATTGCCGTCGGGCAGTTCAATCCCACTGTTGGCGACGTGGCGGGCAATCTCGCCAAGGCGCGCGAGGCTAGGGCCGATGCGGCAACGCAGGGCGCAGACCTTCTGCTTCTGACCGAACTCTTCATTTCAGGCTATCCGCCTGAGGATCTGGTGCTGAAGCCGGCTTTCCTGAAAGCATGCCTGAAAGCGGTGGAAGAACTGGCGGCGGAGACCGCCGATGGCGGACCGGGCGTCGTTATCGGTTTTCCGCGACAGGGCGAGACGGGACGACACAATTCCGTGGCGCTTCTGGATGGCGGCAAGATCATCGCGCTGCGCGACAAGATAGACCTGCCGAATTACGGTGAATTCGACGAAAAACGTGTTTTCTCCGAGGGTTCGATTTCCGGTCCCTATAATTTCCGTGGGGTCAGGATCGGTATTCCGATCTGCGAGGAAATCTGGAACGATATGGGTGTCTGCGAGACGCTCTCCGAAAGCGGGGCGGAAATCCTGCTGGTGCCGAACGGTTCGCCCTATTATCGCGGCAAGCTGGATGTGCGCCATCAGGTGGCGCTCAGGCAGGTGATCGAAAGCGCCCTGCCGCTCGTTTTCGCCAACCAGCTGGGCGGGCAGGACGAGCTGGTATTCGATGGCGCAAGCTTCGGTTTCAATGCCGACAAGACGCTTGCCTTCCAGATGAGCCAGTTCGAGGCCACACTTGCCGTCACCGACTGGAAACGCACGGCAGATGGCTGGCGCTGCGAAAGCGGGCCTTTCTCGAAGATTCCCGAAGGTGAGGAAGCGGATTACCGCGCCTGCATGCTGGGCTTCCGTGATTACGTCAACAAGAACGGCTTCAAGAGCGTGGTTCTCGGCCTTTCCGGCGGTATCGATTCGGCGATCTGTGCCGCCCTTGCCGTCGATGCGCTGGGCGAGGAGCGGGTGCGCTGCATCATGCTGCCTTACCGTTATACCTCGGAAGAATCGCTGAAGGACGCGGCCGATTGCGCCAGGGCGCTGGGCTGCCGCTACGATATCGTGCCGATCGTGGAACCGGTGGAAGGGTTCCTCTCGGCGCTGTCCGATCTCTTCGAGGGCACGGAAGAGGGCATTACCGAGGAAAACCTGCAGAGCCGCACGCGCGGCACCATCCTGATGGCCGTCTCGAACAAGTTCGGCTCGATGGTGGTGACGACGGGCAACAAGTCTGAGATGTCAGTGGGTTACGCCACGCTCTACGGCGACATGAATGGCGGTTTCAACCCCATCAAGGACCTCTACAAGATGCAGGTCTATGCCATTTCCAGCTGGCGCAACGCCCATGTTCCGCCGGGTGCTCTCGGCCCTTCCGGCGAGGTGATCCCCGCCAATATCATTTCCAAGGCCCCGTCGGCCGAATTGCGTCCCAACCAGACCGACCAGGATTCGCTGCCGCCCTATCCGGTACTCGACGATATTCTGGAATGCCTTGTCGAGAAGGAAATGTCGGTCGAGGAGATTCTCGCACGCGGCCATGATGTGGCCACCGTGCACCGGGTGGAGCATCTGCTTTATCTCGCCGAATACAAGCGCCGGCAATCGGCTCCGGGTGTTAAGATCACCAAGAAGAACTTCGGCCGTGACCGGCGTTATCCGATCACCAACCGGTTCCGGGATCGGTGATTGAGGGCGCGCGCCATTGATTTCTGGCGGGTGAGTTACTGACTTTCTCCGTCATCCTCGCCCTTGAGGCGAGGATCCATGCGCGGTTGAGATTGTGGGTCCTCGGGTCAAGCCCGAGGATGACGTCGCGTGTGAGGAGCTTTTTGACAACGCATAAACGGCGCGGAGAACACCCCGCGCCGCTCGCTCATCTCAAATAACCTGCCCCACATCGATACGGTTGCCATCGGGGTCTTCAAAGACGAAGGCGCGCAGGCCGTAATCCTTGTCCTGCAGGCCCTTGATGATGCGCAAGCCCTGGCTCTTGCAGAGCGCGTGCAGCGCATCGACATCGCTCACCATCATATGCGCCACGTTGAAGGGCGCTGCCTTGTGCGTGGGCTGCAATGTCAGATGCAGCTCGGCATTGCCCTGTTTCAGGATCATGAAGCCGACGGGGTTGCCGTTTTCGAAGGTCTTTTCAAAGCCCAGCACGCCAACGTAAAAATCATGGGCCGTTTCGATATTTTTGACAGGAAGCATTGCGGCGATCCGGCCGAAGCGGATGCCGTGATCGGCGATGGTATTCATCGCGGAACCTCGGATCTGGGAGAAACGGGAAGCGGCGCGGACGGTGCCGGAGCGCTGGCGTTTTTTCCGGTTTGAATTTGCAGGACGGTGCCTGCCGCCCTAGGATCATAATCACGGCGATGGCGGATGCAAACGGAATGTCTGCATTGCCCAGCGCTTTGAACGAGAACACGGACACGCCCGGGAGGCAGAATGCGCAGCTCCATCGAAATCTTCAACATCCGCACCCGGCAGATGCGTGTGGTGTGGCAGACGCCTGATCTCTTTGAAGCGCCGAACTGGTCGCCGGATGGGAAATATCTGCTGTTGAACAGCGAAGGCCTGCTTTATCGCCTGTCTCTGACCGGTGATGTTGCGCCGGAGAAGGTCGATACCGGCTTCGCCACGCTCTGCAATAACGATCACGGCATTTCGCCCGATGGTTCGCTCTACGCCATTTCCGACAAGGTGGAATTCGGCAAGAGCGCCATCTATCTCATGGCCTCCGCGGGCGGCGCGCCACGGCTGATGACGAAGAACCTTCCTTCCTACTGGCATGGCTGGTCGCCGGACGGGAAGAGCTTCGCCTATTGCGGCATTCGCGATCAGGTCTTCGATATCTACGCCATGGATATAGAAAGCGGCGTCGAGACGCGGTTGACCCATGGCGAAGGTCGCAATGACGGGCCGGATTATTCGCCTGACGGTGCGTGGATCTATTTCAATTCCAGCCGCACCGGGCGGATGCAGATTTGGCGCGTACGGGTGGATGGCTCCGCCGTCGAGCGCATCACCGACAGCCCCTATGGCGACTGGTTTCCGCACCCGTCTCCGAAGGGAGACAAGGTGGTGTTCGTCTCCTATGACGGCGACGTTTTCGACCATCCGCGCGATCTTGATGTGCGGGTGCGGCTGATGGATATGGATGGCGGTAATGCCGAGACGCTGTTTGAGCTTTTCGGCGGGCAGGGAACGATGAACTCGCCCAACTGGTCACCTGAGGGGGACGAGTTCGCCTATGTCAGGTATTTCCCGGCGTAATGGGGGAGGCAGGCCACATTGCCGCACCACCGGCAGAATACTTGCATTCGCAAACTTTTTTGCCCATAGCTTCCTTTGTCAGGTGCCCGCCCTTGCGACGGGAGAATCGGGAATCCGGTGAAAGACCGGAACGTGCCCAGCGCTGTGAGGCGGACGCTCTTTTTTAGAAGCCACTGAAGCAATTCGGGAAGGCGAAAAGGGCGGATGAAGCCAAGTCAGAAGACCGGCCTGACGGGATAGACCGAACCGCGCGGACGGCGGCAGGTTGTTGTCGAGGTGGGGTGTATGTTTGCGCCCGGCCTTCGCATTGTTGGGGATAAACGATGCCAGCCGATCCGTCCGTGAGCAATCCGCCCGGCGCCAGTTCTTTCGATCATGCGCTGTCACCCGCCCGCCCGTTTTCCGGTGAGGAGCGCGAGGCGATTTACCGCGCCATTGAAACCCGTCGTGACGTGCGCGATCAGTTCCTGTCCGATCCGCTGCCGGATGATCTGGTGGAGCGTCTCCTGAAGGCGGCCCATTCCGCACCCTCGGTCGGTTTCATGCAGCCGTGGAATTTTACCCTCATCACCGATGGCGCGATCCGTCAGGCGGCCTTTGTGGCCTTCAGCCGCGCCAATGAGGAGGCGGCGGCGATGTTCGAGGGCGAGCAGCGGGCTCTCTACCGCAGTCTCAAGCTTGAAGGCATCCGCAAGGCCCCGCTCAGCATCTGCGTCACCTGCGATCCCACGCGCGGCGGCAAGGTGGTGCTGGGCCGCACCCATAATCCGCGCACGGATGTCTATTCCACCGTCTGCGCCATCCAGAATCTCTGGCTCGCAGCCCGCGCCGAAGGCATCGGCGTCGGCTGGGTCAGCATTTTCCACGATAGCGACATTCGCACCATTCTCGGTATTCCCGACCACATCGAAATCGTCGCCTGGCTCTGCGTCGGCCGTGTCGATGCGCTCTATACCGAGCCGGAACTGGCGGTGAAAGGCTGGCGGCAGCGCGTGCCGTTGGAGGAGCTTGTGTTCCGCAACCGCTGGGGCGGGGTGTAAGGCAGATAAAAGTTCTGCGAGGGAAGCGGGGCGTTGCTGCTTGTTCTTCTCCCCGGTGGGGAGAAGATGGCCCGAAGGGCCAGATGAGGGGGCAAGCTCTCAGCATATCTCTACCGTAGCCCTCTTATCCCGCTGCCGCGGACTGAAGAAACAAGCGGCGTCCGCTCGCTCCACGACGGCTTCACTGCTGCGGCTGTATACCTTTCAATGCCGGGTTCTTCAGGTCGATCCGACCTGTCTGGTCCGGCAGAAATTTGGGGCCGATGACGCGAACTTTCGTATCGTTCGGGTCATAGTCGCGTTCGGGAACGGGCTGTTCCGGCGGCTTGGCGGCCTGCTGCTGCTCGGCGGGTTTGGGGGCTGCCTTGTCACCTTGCGGTGAGGGGATTTTCGTGATGCCGGAATAGGGTGTTTCGGATTCCGGCCGGGCGGCTTCTTCCTGCTTCTGCATTTCTTCGTGATAGGCGGCCATGTTGCACACGCAGCCCGGCGCTTTTGCCGGGGCGTTCCTGTAGGCGAAGGCGGTCGGCAGGTCCCTGTAGGGTTTTCCGGTTTCCGCAGACACCATGTCGGCGGTTTCCTGATCCGTCATGGAGTGGAAATAAAGTTCCGTCTCCGTCCCCGGACACATTTTCTGGCATTGCTCGGCCTGGGCGCGGAAATCGAGCGGCGAGGCATTGGAAGCGATGGGGAAGAACGAGCCGTCGCAGGGGCGCACGCACAGTGTGCGAAGCCCGCCTTCAGCGGCGGCGTTGGGGTAGGGGGAAAGCCCCGCCTGTCCCGGCTCACCGCCATTCTGCCGGAAGGCGTCGGGGTAACGCGTCACATCGGAAGGCGGCGGCAACTGTGCTTCCGTCTGCGGCGCGGTGCTGCAGCCATTGGCATCGAGGGCGGCGAGGATACGCTGGCGCCTGATATCGCCATCGTTGTCACGCGCGGCCGCCATGGCATCGTCGCGATCACGGATGATGGCGTCGCGTTCGCTTTCCGCTTCCGCCAGCGCATCGCCGATCTCGGCGCAGACACCGGCATTGGGATTGCCGTAGACGATGACGCTGCCAGACGAGCAGCCATAGCCGCGCAGGTCGTTCCTGATCTTGCGAATGACGATGTTCTGGCGGGCGAGCGCATTGGCGTAACGCCGCACCTCGGCCGTATTGCCGATGACGCGTGGCGGCTCGCGCAACTGCGCATAAAGCGTATC
The DNA here is from genome assembly GCF_001541315.1 of Agrobacterium tumefaciens str. B6. Classification (GTDB taxonomy): domain Bacteria; phylum Pseudomonadota; class Alphaproteobacteria; order Rhizobiales; family Rhizobiaceae; genus Agrobacterium; species Agrobacterium radiobacter. Next base: position 67,130 of record NZ_LMVK01000051.1, read on the forward strand.
GCAGACCTGATCCGCGAAAGCGGCGGCCGGAGCGATGAAGACGAGGGGAAGCAGGAGGCCGATGATGCGGCTTTGGCGCCGGGTCAATTGTTCGATCCGTTCGATGTCCCCGGCCGGTGGCAGGGGCGTTATACTTCACGAAATCCGTGTTTCAGGAAGATAACATAAGCTGTTGCCGCAATGCGGCAACAGCATGTTCAAAATTGCGTTAATGCGGCCCGCATCACACCGAAGGATGCGATGCCTGCACCACGGCAAACGCCGCCATGTTGACCACGCCGCGCGAGGTGACGCTGGGCGACAGGATATGGGCGGGCAGGGCGCTGCCGAGCAGGATCGGGCCGACATGCAGACCTTCCGTCAGCGTGCGGGTGACACCGAGCGTGATGTTGGCGGCATCGAGGTTCGGGAAAACCAGAAGGTTCGCCTCGCCCGTCAGCACGCTGTTCGGCATCGCGCGCTTGCGCAGCGCTTCCGAAAGTGCGGAGCCGCCCTGCATTTCGCCGTCCACTTCCAGTTCCGGTGCTGCCGCCTGCACGATCTTCAGGGCGCGGCGCTGCTTGCGGGCGCTTTCGGAATCGCGCGAGCCGAAATTGGAATGGCTGGCGAGTGCGATCTTCGGCGTGATGCCGAAGCGGCGGATTTCCTTGGCCGCGAGAATGGCCATCTCAGCCACTTCCTCTGACGTCGGGTCGTTGTTGACGAAGGTGTCGGTGAGGAACAGCGCACCCTGCTGGGTGATGAGCAGGCTGAGACCCGCAAAGGAACGCACGCCTTCCTGCTTGCCGATGATCTGGTTCACGTCGCGCAGGTGCCGGTCATAACGGCCTTCGAGACCGCAGATCAGCGCATCCGCCTCGCCACGCTTCACCGAAAGCGCGCCGATGACGGTCGTGTTGGTACGCACGATGGTACGCGCCGCTTCCGGGTTGATGCCGGCGCGGCCGACAAGGGCGAAATAATCATCGACATAGTCGCGGTAACGCGGATCGTCTTCCGGGTTGACCACGGCGAAATCCGTATGCGGACGGATGCGCAGGCCGAAGCGCTTGAGGCGCGTTTCGATGATCTGCGGACGGCCGATGAGGATCGGGATGCCGGTGCCTTCTTCCAAGAGCACCTGGGCGGCGCGCAGCACGCGCTCATCTTCGCCTTCGGCAAAGATGATGCGCTTCTTTTCGGCGGCTTTCGCGGCATTGAAGACCGGCTTCATGATGAAGCCGGAGCGCCAGACGAAACGGTTCAGCTGGTCGAAATAGGCTTCGAAATCGGTGATCGGCCGGGCGGCGACGCCGCTTGCGGCCGCTGCACGGGCGACAGCCGGCGCGATGCGCAGGATGAGACGCGGATCGAAAGGCGAGGGAATGAGATAGTTCGGGCCGAAGACCGGTGTTTCACCGCTATAGGCTTTTGCCGCGACTTCCGAGACTTCCTCACGCGCTAGCTCGGCGATGGCCTGCACGGCGGCCATCTTCATTTCCTCGTTGATCGTGGTTGCGCCGCAATCCAGCGCGCCGCGGAAGATATAGGGGAAGCACAATACGTTGTTGACCTGGTTCGGGAAGTCCGAACGGCCGGTGCAGATCATCGCATCCGGGCGGGCCGCACGCGCCGCTTCCGGCATGATTTCCGGATTGGGGTTGGCAAGCGCCAGGATCAGCGGGTTTTCCGCCATGCGCTCCAGCAGTTCCGGCTTCAGAACACCGGCGGCCGAAAGGCCGAGGAAGACGTCGGCGCCGTCGATGGTTTCGGCCAGCACACGCTTGTCGGTCTTCTGGGCGTAAACTTCCTTCCACTCGTCCATCAGCTCGTTGCGGCCGTCATAAACGAGGCCTTCGATGTCGTGGACCCAGATGTTTTCCTTCTTCGCGCCCATGGCGACCAGCAGGTTGAGGCAGGCAAGCGCCGCAGCACCCGCGCCTGACGCGACGATCTTGACGCTTGAGAGTGACTTTCCGGCCAGTTCCAGAGCGTTGGTGACAGCGGCGGCGACGATGATCGCGGTGCCATGCTGGTCATCATGGAAAACCGGGATATTCATCTTTTCGCGCAGCTGGCGTTCCACCTCGAAACATTCCGGCGCCTTGATGTCTTCAAGGTTGATGCCGCCGAAGGTGGGCTCCAGCGCTGCGATGGTGGAAACCATGTCGTTGATGCCGGGCGCATCGATTTCGATGTCGAAGACGTCGATACCGGCGAATTTCTTGAAGAGAACGGCCTTGCCTTCCATCACGGGCTTGGAGGCGAGCGGGCCGATATTGCCAAGTCCGAGAACCGCCGTGCCGTTGGAAATGACCGCGACGAGGTTGGCGCGGGCGGTATATTCCGCTGCCATTTCCGGATTTTCATGGATGGCGAGGCAGGGGGCGGCGACGCCGGGCGAATAGGCGAGCGCCAGATCGCGCTGGTTGCCGAGCGGCTTGGTGGCCTGGATTTCCAGCTTGCCGGGGCGCGGGTAGCGGTGGAAAAAGAGCGCCTGTTCCTCGATGTCGGCCTTTGCCGTGTTGGCGGGCGTGTTGTTCTTATCGTGAGAGGTCATTCTTCCACCGTCATGTCTGGTTCAATTCCGGCCCCCTGAATACAACAAACTTTCCCATGGTACAGCCGTTATTTACCGCCCCCTTATGCAAATGCGGCCATGGCTTATTCGCGTTTTCGTGATGGTCTTCGTCATATTCCCTATAAAAACCGGCGTTTGTCATGTTGCTGCAACACGAGTCTGGTTCTGAGAGGTAAGAAAGCCGCAGGGACGCAACCGAACAGGGGGATGAAATCCGTGGCCGGTCAAATCGAAACCAGACAGTTCAGAACGCTTTTCATTTCGGATGTTCATCTCGGCTCCAAGGCGGCCAAGACGGATTATCTGCTCGACTTCCTGAAATATCACGAGGCCGAGACGATCATTCTGGTCGGCGACATCGTCGACGGCTGGCGCCTGCGCCGCAGCTGGTACTGGCCGCAGGGCTGCAACGACGTGGTGCAGAAGCTTCTGCGCAAGGCCCGCAAGGGAACCCGCATCGTCTATATTCCCGGCAATCACGATGAATTCCTGCGGGAATTTCCGGGCATGCATTTCGGCGGCATCGAAGTGGCCGAGCGCATGATCCACGAGGCGGCCGACGGCAAGAAATATCTCATCATCCATGGCGACGAGTTCGACGTGGTGGTTCGCAACGCCCGCCTGCTCGCTTATCTCGGCGACTGGGCCTATGACGCTGCGATCGCGCTCAACATCGTCATCGCCGCCGTGCGCCGCCGCATCGGCCTGCCTTACTGGTCGTTCTCGGCCTGGGCCAAGCTGCAGGTCAAGCACGCCGTCAACTTCATCGGCGAATTCCAGCGCGTGGTGGCAGACGAGGCACGCCGCAACAATGTCGACGGCGTCATCTGTGGACACATTCACCATGCTGTCATGGAAGACATGGACGGCATTCGTTACATCAACACCGGCGACTGGGTGGAAAGCTGCACGGCAATCGCCGAAAATGCCGATGGCAGCTTCGAGCTGATCACCTGGATGCAGACGAGCGACGTTATCGTCGAACAGGCATCGGATGAGATGGAGCCGGTGGATATTCCGGGGCTGATCGGGAAACACGCGGCCTGATTGAGGTATGCCAGCTTTCGCGACGACGCGTTTCGTTGGGGATGCGCTGGGGCAGGTTGGCTAATGTGTATGAAGGCGATGGTGTGACCTCGCTGGTGGTGCCGACATACTCTGATATAGCTTGCTTATGTCATCCTCGGGCTTGACCCGAGGATCCACAAACCGGAGCGATGGATCCTCGGGTCAAGCCCGAGGATGACAGTGGAGAGGTTTAGATTGCCGTTTGCTTTTGGTGAAGGCCGGCGCGGACGGAATTACGGCACGCAGTCGCGTCATTCTTAGTCCGCGCGAGAGCGGCGCCCTCCTATTTCCAGCAGGCCGGATAAATCAGCGACCCTTTAGAGATATGCCCCAGCTCCTTCATGTGAGGCGAGCGCGTGCCGCTTGTGTCTTTCTCCCCGAGGGGGGAGAAGGTCGCGGCAGCGGGATGAGGGGGCGAGGCTAGAGATATCAGGAGAGCTTGCCCGCTCATCTGATCCTCCGGGCCATCTTCTCCCCGGCGGGGAGAAGAAACAAGCGGTGAGGTCGTGCCTTTATCTTGTTTCTCTGCCTTCAATATCTATGGCTTACCCCCACAATTCCGGCCGCGCCGGATAAACCAGTGAACCCTCATAAACCAGCCCCGGCTCGCGATCCTCGGCCAGCAGCAGCGGCCCGTCGAGATCGGAAAAGGCTGCTCCCTGGGCGGCGAGTATGGCGGGGGCCATGCCGAGCGAGGTGCCGAGCATGCAGCCGACCATGATGGTGAAACCGAGCCGCTCCGCTTCCGCCTTCATGACAAGCGCTTCCGTCAACCCGCCGGTCTTGTCGAGCTTGATGTTGATCGCGTCGTAGCGGTCGCGCAGGTCGGCGAGGTCCTTGGTGGAATGCACGCTTTCATCGGCGCAGATCAGCACCGGATGGTCGATACGGGAGAGAATGGCGTCCTTGCCGGCGGGCAGCGGCTGCTCGATCAGCGATATCTTCAGTTCCGCCGCAAGTCTCAGATAATATTCGATATTATAATCGTTCCAGCCCTCATTGGCGTCGATGATGATGCGCGCCTCCGGTGCTGCGGCGCGCACGGCGCGCAGGCGTGCCTCGTCATCGGCGGTTCCGGTCTTGATCTTCAGCAGCGGGCGGCCTGCGTTTTTCGCCGTTTTCGCGGCCATGGTCTCGGGGTCGGCGAGTGAAATCGTATAGGCGGTGACGAGCGGTTTTGCCGCCTGTCCGAGAATGCTTTCGGCGGCGCTTTTACCGCTCATCTTGGCTTCGAGATCCCACAGCGCGCAATCGACCGCATTGCGGGCGGCGCCGGGTTGCATCGCCTGCTGCAATTCCTGTCGGGTCAGGCCGTCGGCGATCCGCTCTGCCATCGTCTCGATATCGGCGATGACGCCTTCGATGCTTTCGCCATAACGCGGATAGGGCACACATTCACCTCTGCCGGCGAAGGAACCATCGAGGATGGTGCACGTTACGACATCCGCATGCGTGCGGGTGCCGCGTGAAATGGTGAAGCTGCCGGCAACGGGAAAACGTTCTGTTGTGGCTTGCAGGTAACGGGGCATGTTTTTTCACTTCCGATTGGGCGGCAAAAGACACATGACGCCAAATTTATCACGAATTGTCGGCGGTCACTGTGGCTTGCCGAAGGCCAAACCGTTATGAAACCTTTAAGAATCTCGTGACGGCTGCACTCGCTCGGAGCATTATGCAAGAACAGGACACACGGCAACAGGCGAACCCGGCCGCCATCACCGAAGACGATAGCGTCTCCGGCGGCGGCTTGCGTTTTGTCATGAGCGGCTCCTGGCGCAACAGCAATCTCTCCGGTGTTTTCCCCAGTCTCGAAAAGATCGAAAAAAGCAGATCCGCCGGCGCGGTGGAAATCGATCTTTCTGCCGTCGAGGCCATCGATACCACGGGCGCGTGGATCATCCAGCGTCTGCGCAAGGACCTTGAGGTCAACGGCGCCACCGTCACCGTGACGGGTAATGACCATATTGAAGAGGTCATCGGCCAGTTGCCCGAAAAGGTGGAGATGGAGGGCGAAGCCGGTCCGAAGGAGGGGCTTGCCGAGCGTATTTTTGCGCCCATCGGCAAGGCCGTGATCCAGAACGGCGCGGATTTTCTGGCGGGCATGTATATTCTCGGCTCCGCCGTGCGCGGCGCGCAGATGAAGCTCGGGCGCGGGCGTGGCGTCTCACCGGCGGCGATCGTCAACCAGATCGACCATATGGGCGTGCGCGCCGTGCCGATCATCATGTTGATGTCGTTCCTGATCGGCGCGATCATTGCCCAGCAGGGTGCGTTCCAGCTCAGATATTTCGGTGCGGAAGTCTTCGTTGTCGATCTCGTCGGCATTCTGCAATTGCGTGAAATCGGTGTGCTTCTGACCGCGATCATGATCGCCGGCCGTTCAGGCAGCGCCATCACCGCGGAAATCGGCTCGATGAAGATGCGCGAGGAAATCGACGCGCTGAAGGTGATCGGTCTCAATCCCGTCGGCGTGCTGGTGTTTCCGCGGCTGGTGGCGCTCACCATCGCACTGCCGCTTTTGACCATTCTCGCCAATTTTGCAGCGCTTTTCGGCGCTGCCATCGTGGCGCTGCTTTATTCCGGCATCACGTTCGAGGTGTTCCTGTCGCGCCTGCATGGCGCTGTCGAGGAATCGACCATTGCAGCGGGCATGATCAAGGCGCCGTTCATGGCGCTCATCATCGGCATTGTCGCGGCGGTTGAGGGCATGAAGGTGGGCGGTTCGGCGGAATCGCTTGGCCAGCACGTCACCTCCTCGGAGGTGAAGTCGATCTTCGTCGTCATTCTGGTGGATGGTCTTTTCGCCATCTTCTACGCAGCCATCGATTTTTAAGGGAGGGCGCGTTGGAGAAACTGGACCAGAAACCGCACGAGACCAGAACCGGAAAAGACGGCCGCGAGGTGGTGCTTTCCGTCGAGGGCGTGACCGTCGGTTTCAACGGCCGGAACGTGCTCGAAAATCTCGACCTCGATGTCTATCGCGGTGAAATCCTAGGCTTTATCGGCCCCTCCGGCGCTGGCAAATCCGTGTTGATGCGCGCGATCTTGCGGCTCCTGCCGCGGCAGGCGGGTGCGATCCGCATTCTCGGCACCGATTACGACAAGGCGAGCGAAGACGACCGCATGATGCTCGACCAGCGTCTTGGCGTGCTGTTCCAGCAGGGGGCGCTGTTTTCCGGCCTGACGGTGAAGGAAAACATCCAGCTGCCGATGCGCGAATATCTTGATCTGCCGAAAAAGCTGATGGACGAGCTTGCCTATCTCAAGATCGAGATGGTGGGGCTGAAGCCCGATGCGGGCGACAAATATCCGTCCGAACTGTCAGGCGGCATGATCAAGCGCGCAGCCCTTGCCCGGGCGCTGTCGCTCGATCCCGACCTCGTTTTCCTCGACGAGCCGACTTCCGGCCTCGATCCCATCGGGGCGGCGGAATTTGATATGCTGATTGCGCGCTTGCGCGATTCGCTCGGCCTGACCGTCTATATGGTTACACACGACCTCGACAGCCTGTTCTCCGTCTGCGACCGCATTGCGGTGCTCGGCCAGAAGAAGGTGCTGGTGGAAGGGACATTGCAGGACATGTTCGCCTGCGACGACCCTTGGGTGCAGTCCTATTTCCGCGGCAAACGGGCGCGCTCTGTCGTTCTTCCGGACGGCAAACATGAAAATCCGGTGGAGTAACAAGAAGCATGGAAACCAAGGCGAACTACACCATAGTCGGAATTTTCACGCTGATCGTGATCGCCGCCGCATTCGGCTTCGTTTACTGGATGGCGGAATTCGGCCGTGGCGGCCCGACGGCGCAGCTTGTCGTGCGTATTCCCGGTTCGGCCAACGGCTTGTCCGTCGGTTCTCCCGTGCGCTTCAACGGTATTCCTGTCGGCACCGTGCGCGGCCTTGCCATCGACCGCGACGACCCGGCCTATTCCATAGCCTTTACTGAAGTGCAGGCCGATGCCCCGGTTTTCCCGTCCACGCGCGCCGTGCTTGAAATCCAGGGCCTGACGGGCGCTGCCTATATCGAGCTTTCCGGCGGCAACAAGGATGGCGAGCGTATTCTGCAGAAAGCCGTCGAAAGCGGCGTTCCCGCCGAGCTGACGGCCGATCTTTCCAGTGTCACCAACCTGCTTGCCACCGCAGACAAGATCCTGAAACGTGCGGACGGAGCGATCGGCGAGCTGCAGGGCTTCGTGCAGGATGCGCGCGGCCCGCTGACGCAGACGGTGCGCAACGCCGAGAAATTCTCCGATGCGCTGGCGGCCAATTCCGACGGCATCAAAAACTTCATTGCAAGCCTCAGCTCGCTTTCGACCACCGTGCAGTCGGTCTCGGTGCGTCTCGATGGCACGCTGACCGCGATCGAAGATCTGGTGAAGGCTGTGGATGCCGGCAAGATCGATTCCATCCTGTCGAATGTCGACAAGGTGACGAAGGATGTGGCCTCGGCTTCGAGCGATATCCAGGGCATCATGGAGACGGTGCAGAGCACGGCGCGCAATTTCGAGGCGGCGAGCACGGAAGTGCAGACGGTCGTGAAGCGCGCGGATGAGCTTCTCGCCTCGGTTGATCCCGCCAAGGTGGGCACCGTCGTCAACGACGTCTCGGCTGCCACGGCCGATGCGCGCGACGCGGTGGCGAACTTCAAGCGGATCGCCGACGATGTCGGCGCGCGCCGCGCCGATATCGACCAGGCGGGTTCCGATTTCACCGAAATGGGCCGCAAGCTGAACCTCGCCTCCAGCCGCGTTGATGGCATTCTCGCCAAGGTGGACGGCATGCTCGGCACGGATGACGCCAATTCGCTGTTTGCCAAGGCCCGCGAGACGCTCACTTCCTTCAAGGCGGTGGCCGACAATCTCAATGCCCGTATCGGGCCGATTGCCGACAATCTCACACGCTTCTCCAGCTCGGGCCTGAAAGATTTCCAGGCGCTCATCGGCAGCACACGGCAGACGGTCGACAATCTCAACAACGCCATCACCAATATCGACCGCGATCCGCAGCGGTTGATATTCGGCGGCGAAACCGTGAAACAATATGACGGCAGAACAAGGCGCTAAGAGGGGTATGGGCCAATGAGACTATCGATGAACGGCCAAAAGCGCCGCGCCCTCGTTCTGGCTCCGCTGCTTGCCGCGATGATGGCTGGCTGTGCGGGTGCGCCGAAGAACGATACTTTCGATCTCTCCGTGTCTTCGGCGACGGTGACGCAGGGGCCTTCGCTCAGGAGCCGGCAGCTGCTGATCGCCGATCCGACGGCGTTAAAGGCGCTGGACAGCGAAAACATCGTGGTGCGCCTTTCCGGCTCGGAGGTGCAGTATCTCGGCAATTCGCAATGGAGCGACCGCCTGCCGCGCATGGTGCAATCCAAGCTCGTGGAAGCCTTCGAGGATACCGGCAAGCTCGGCGGCGTCGGCCGGCCGGGGCAGGGGCTGGCAATCGACTATCAGGTCGTGACCGATATTCGCGCTTTCGAAATCGATACGGCAAAGAACCTCGCCAATATCGAAATCTCGGTGAAGCTGCTGAATGACCGCAATGGCACGGTGAAGGCGCAGGAAGTGTTCCGCGCCAGCGCCCGTGTCAGCGGCTCCGGCAACGCCAATTTCGTGAAGGCGCTGGATCAGGCTTTCGCTGCCGCCACGCGGGAGATCGTGGCCTGGACGCTGAAATCGCTCTAGGCGTTTCAGCGGTCATTGCCGTCAGAAGAAATCGCTTTATGTTTGCGTCAGACCGGTTGCCGATCGGTCCATATGCAATATTGCCGATCCGTGAGTTCGTGATGCGATTTCTGCTGCTGCTTTGCCTTGTGCTTTCCACCCTGTCTGGAGCCGGTGCCGCCATGGCGGCCGGTCTCCGGCTGATCGAGGTTCCAGCCGCGAATGGCAAAGCTGCCATGAAGGCTGCGGTGTGGTCGCCCTGCGCGGCCGCGCCGGTGGAGGTCAGGATTGGCCCCTTCCTTTTACCCGCTGTCAGGGATTGCCCTGTGCCCGAAGGGAAATATCCGCTCGTCGTCATCTCTCATGGTTTTGGCGGCACCTATTTCAGCCATCGGGACACGGCGGCGGCGCTGGCGGATGCCGGCTTCATTGTCGCGGCGATCAATCACCCCGGAGACAATGCGCTTGAAATGCAGAAGGCGGGTGAACTTTCCGCGCTGACGGGCCGGCCGGCGGAGATTGCCCGCTTGCTGGATCATCTGCTTGAAGGTTTTAGCGAAGCCGGTTCCATCGATGCCGGACGGATCGGCGTTTTCGGATTTTCGCGTGGCGGTTATACCGCGCTGGTGCTTGCCGGCGGCACTCCCGACTTTGCCAATGCCGTGCTGCCCTGTCCGGATCCGCAGGCGCCGATTTGCGCGCAGATGCGACAGAAGACGACATTACCGCAGCACGGCGGTCAGGATGCGCGTGTGAAGGCTGTGGTTGCTGCCGACCCGTTGAATGCTTTTCCCGGCGCGGGTGACCTGAAGAATATCACGATCCCGGTCCAGCTCTGGAGTTCGGAACGCGGTGGTGACGGTGTCGCGCCGCAGGATGTTTTGCGGCTGCGCGGCGATCTGCCGGCGAAACCGGACTATCGGATGGTGAAAGGGGCGGGGCACTTTTCGTTTATCGCCCCTTGCCCCGCCGAGATGGAAAAGGCCGTGCCCCAGATTTGCAGCGATGCCGCGGGCTTCGACCGGGTGGAGTTCCATCGCGGCTTCAACGCCGATGTCGTCAGCTTCTTCAAGGCATCGCTGCGCTGAGGCGCTTTCCTAGCGTGGCAGTGGAAGCCGTCGATCAGACGGCGTCCTGCTGCGACTTCCATTCCGGAAGGGGAAAAACCCGATCGTAGCTCCAGTTGAAGACAAAAGCATAGACCACGTAAAACAGCGCAAACGAGATATCCATCACCAGGGCGTGCGCAAGGCTGATATTCAGATACCAGGCAATGAGGGGCATCAGCACGATCAGGAGGCCCAGTTCGAACAGCACGGCGTGGGCGACCCGAAGAGCGGGCGTTTTCAGCGTCGTGCCTTTCAGCCGCTGCATGGCGTGGTCGAAGCCGAGATTATAGACATAGTTCCAGACCGTCGCCAGCGTGGCGCTGACGAGGCCGACAATGCCGATATCTTCCATAGGCATGCCAAAGAGCAGTGCGCCCAAGGGAATGACGAGCAGAAGGCCGATGATTTCGAAACTCAGGGCGTGGCGGATACGATCTTGCAGGGAACGCATTTCATTCTCCGGTATGTGACCGGGCCGTCCCGCATGCTGTCGCCGATATGGCCGAGGTCGTCCTCGCGCTGGGTCATATAGAACCTTTGGGCGGAATTTTCAAGCGCTGCGCATTTGGGGGGCTGGGAGTGTTCCGCCTGTTTCCTCTCCCGGGCGGGGAGAAGAAAACGCGCGGCAACGCGTTCGTTTCTCTCGCGCGCACCAACGAAACCGTGATCGGAACAAGACCGGCGCATTTTCGTTATCGCTTATGGAAGGAGGCGTGCCATGCAGCAGAATTCCTCTGAAGGAAGAACGATCAAGGCCGCCAACACGGCGAAGGTTTCGACTTACACGCCAAGCCTCATTTCCCTCAAGGGAAGCTATGTGGCGATGATATTTCGCAGACCGCTTTGCCGAAATCCGCTGGATGTGCGGAAGAAATAAGGGCAGGGGAATCTGCCTGTTACTTGGCCCCGCACATTGATGACGACGACTGCCGAAATGATCGAGAGCTTTAGATGTCTCTAAAGTGTGATTTTCAATCCGGCCCGTCTCCACTTAGACTGGAGATCGCCACAAGAGCGAAGGGAGAATGACATGAAATCAGTTCTCATTATCGCCGCTGTCTTTGGTTTTTCCGCCAGTGCAGCGCTTGCGGAATGCGCAGGTCATCAACAGATCAACGCTTCCGTTCCTGCCGTAGACCGTGAATTCAAAACTGCAAGCATCGTTCCGCCGACGGACCCGGTCGAGAAGCCTGTCGTCATCCTGAAAAAGACCGACCGCCTTCCGGCTGCGGTTGCGACGACCGGTGAGCCCGAAGCCGCAATGCAGCGCATGCAATAGACAGAACAATAACCTCTTCATTCAGAAATCCCGTGCGTGAGGTGATCCGCACGGGATTTTGCTTTTTGAAGACGAGAGGAGGCAGGAATGCTAACGGTAAAGGCCTGCTTCGCGAGCCTTCTCCGGCATTTCCAGGGCGACTAGCTGTCGAGTTTCAGCGACAGCTGTTTCGGCCCTTCGTTCTTTTTCAGCACGTAAAGCGGCCGAGTGATGATGACTTCCGTTCGCCGTTGCAGTTCGCGGCGTCGTTCGAGCGCGCGCTCGCGCATGTCGCGGGAGCGGGCGACGACGGAAAGGGCATTTTCTATGGTTGCGTCTGCTGTGTTCATCGCTGACCTCCATAATGTTCACTTTATGTTCTCATTATTGGTGGCTTGTGTCAACACTATGGCAGGGTTGCGGGCAGGTAATCGATACGTCCCGCCACGCTGGGCACGGCGGTGCGAAAGGCCGCGTGGGAAGCGTCGCCGCATGGGATCGGCTTTGCTCCACGCGCTGACCTTCACGGCACAGATCTGTTCCGGCAGTGTCTAGAGGGACACTCCGGGCCAGCTACGTCGATTTTCACGATGATGTTTCGAAGGCGCGGGGCTGATCCGCCCGGTTTCAGGAGGGGATCAGGAGAGGGGACGTTGATCCGGCGCGGGAAGGCCGCCGGCGGTCAAGAGATCGGTGAGATGCTCGCTGGCGAGCGCGACGATGGCAAGGGCGGCCTGCTGGCGGTTCCAGCCGGCATGTTCCGCTTTTTCGATCAGCCCTTGAATGGAAGGCTCCAGCGCGAACTGGCACTCTGCCTGATAGTCCATGGTGTCGATCGAAAGCGACGGGGAATTGATTGCGGCCCGCATCCTTTGGTCTCCCTGTTTTCCGGCATGCCATCATACGCAAGACGCAAATCGGAACATGCACATTCAGAGGCCGGTGATATCGGGTATGGTCATGAGGCCCGCATATCACTGGCAGCGAATCCCCCAGCAGGCGGACGTTAACGGTAAGTCTTGATCGCTGTCAACGAGCGTGGGGTGGCAGGGGATGTCGCCATGCTCGTTTTCAGAGCCTTCCGCTCCGGAAAGGCTTTCGCCGCCAGATCAGCAGCGCCATCACGTAAAGCGCAAAAAGCACGAACCATGTGACGGGCAGCACCATGAAAAGCGCCGCATAAGCGCAGTTTCCCTCAAAACAGGAGCCGAGAAATCCGGAATCGGCAAGCGCTGCCGACAATAAAAACGCACATATCCCGCTCCCGACTGCGCCGAGAATGAAAAGCAATATGTTGATGAACAATCTCATGACCCCGATCATAGGGATGATTGAGACAGCTTTGGGGAAACGGCGTCACGGCGAGACCTATATTCACCGTTTCGGCAGCATTGAGAAGGAATGAAGATCTTTTCCAGCCGCAACGAATTGACGAAAACATTAAGTCGAATTTTAAATATGACTCGCGTTTTACGGGAATTCTGGTTTTATTACTTCGGGGTTATAAATGGGGATTTTCAGATGATCAGGGTCGTTTTTATTAGGCTCGCATTTTTTCTCTTCGCCATATCGCCGTCTGTTGCTCAGGATACAGCTCCTGACTGGAAAAAATTTGGTTCCGAATATTTGACCTATAATGGTCAGGCCCTGACGTTCGACGCGGCAGACCTGCAGCGTCACCAGAACCGCTTGCGTTGCGTTAAAATGAATAATTACGGATGCGTTATGGGGAGAAGCTGGCAAGGGGCAGCCGGCAATGACAAGGCCGGTCATGCCATCTTCCAGCATCCGAAATGGTCGGTACGCGCAGTTGTCCGGGATTATTGCTCGAAGAACCGCAGGGGATTGCGATCTGCAATGCAGATTGCCGAGACCTATTCACCCTGGTGCGATACGCTCGGCACCGTCGGGGTTCGAAACGGCTGGGGCAGATCATGCGCTGGTGGTCCGCAGCCGCCCACAGGCTTCAAAGGTCCTCTCTGCGCAAAACCCGCAAACGGCACTCCGGCGGCCGGCCAGTGCGGAAGCTGCAATTGCCCCGATGGCGTTGCGCGGGGCATGGCGGCCAGCGTGAACGTCGGGATCAATGACAATCTTGCGCTTTTTGGTGCTGACGGCTCACCGAATGTCGGCAATCTGGTTGCCGTTCTCGGAAGCAAATTCCGGCGGGAGACCGGTTTTGCGGTCAATGAAGGGTTGATCAAGGAAGGTATCGAGCTGGCGGGGCAATGCCGCTGACAGGCTTTTTGCTCCGCGTGAACAATGCGCTTTGGAAATGCTGACAGAGGCGGCGCAAGCCGCCTTTTTAACGGACGGCGTCTAAGGCTCGCAACTTGCCCCGGGGCATCATCGGCCCGTATGGCCGACGCTGGCTGCGTCCGTTAATTTTATGATAAATCAAGGAGTTAATGGTGGGTGATGTAGGGCTCGAACCTACGACCCGCTGATTAAGAGTCAGCTGCTCTACCAACTGAGCTAATCACCCGACCGGCACCGTGTGGCGGTGTGAGGGGGCGTATAAAGGGGAAGTTTGGGCTTGTCCAGCGCGGAAATGAAATTTCTTCGATTTTTGTGACGAAAAAATTTCAGTCGCGCTGGAAAAGCCTGGAAATCCGGGGTTTTACGGATTTTTCCTTTTATTCATCCGCGTCTGAAAGCCCGGCCGATAAGGATGAGGATGCAGGCGCCGATGAAGCCGGCGATGAGATAACCGAGCCAACCTTGCAGAACGATTCCAAATAGCGAAAGGATGGCGTTGGCGACGATCGCGCCGACGATTCCAAGAAGGATGTTCATGAAAACACCCATATTACTTTTCATGAATTGTTCGGCGAGCCACCCGGCGACACCACCGATGATGATGGCTGCGATCCAGCCAATGCCAGCAGATTCCATGATTTCCTCCCATGTTGCTGCATCATCAAAGGTGATGATTCCCGTGGTGAAAAGCAAGGCAAACTCCTGAAAACCTCGCTTTATGCGGGTGGTTTTCCGCACGGCAGGCGCTAAATAGCCTGATGCGGCGCAAAGAGACGAAAGGCATGGATGTGCGGTTGATGTTGGGCGGATTGATGGACGGCAAACGGGTGTTCGACGGCTTGACGCGGGATCGGCGGCAAAGGACCGCAATAGCGGCGATAATGGCCATGGTGCTGTTCCTGGTCGGCGGTCTTTTGTCGGCAATGCCCGCCTCGGCGCAGGAGGGAACGACATCGCCCGCCCCAGTGGCTATCCAGGCTTCGACCGTCGAACAGGCGAGGGCGGAGCTGGAGAAATGGAAGGCCGATGTCGCGGCAATCGCCCGGCAGGTGGAAGCGGGCGGCAGCGACGACGTGCAGCTTGTGGACCTCAAGGGACGGGCCGATACCATTGCCGCCGATGCGGCCGCCGCCAACACCAAACTGCGCACCCGTCTCGACCAGATCAAGACCCGGCTGGATGCGCTGGGTGCGGCGCCTGCGGACGACCAGCCGCCGGAAGCCAGCATGGTGACGGAAGAGCGAAACCGGCTGACGGCGGAACGGGCCGAGGTGAATGCGATTGCCGGCGAGGTGGAGAGCACGGCCACCAATGCCGCGCAGATCTCCAACAATATCACCGCCGTTCGCCGGGCGCTTTTCGCCGCCACGCTGTTCAAGCGCACGGAAGTTTCGGCACAGACGCTGGGCGATGCGTCCTCCGCCTTTCTGACCGAGCTGACCAACCTGAACAACGCTTTCAGCGGTTGGGCGAGTTTCGTCTGGAATTACAAGCGCCTGCCGATGTTCGGGGCCGTGACGCTGTCGATCATGGCGGCGCTCCTGTTTCTGGTGGGTGGTTACCGCTTTTTCGGCAGCCGCATGGACCGGCGGGCGTTTACGGGCGAGCCTTCCTACCTGAGACGGCTTTCGGTGGCCTTCTGGTCCACCATGGTGCAGTCGCTGTCGCTTTTCCTGTTTCTCGTCACCTCGGCGTTTTTCCTCGATAATTTCAACCTGCTGCGGTCTGATATCGCGCCGATCCTGTTCGGGGCGATGGCGGTCACGGGCTTCGTTTATTTCGTGTCGCGGCTGAGCTATGCGATCTTTGCGCCGACGCAGTCGGAATGGCGTCTGCTGCAGGTTTCCAATCGCGGCGCACACACGCTGTCGTCGGCCGTGCTGCTGATGGCGCTCGTTAACGGGCTCGATTATCTGTTCGGCACGATCAGCGAGACGCTGTATTCGCCGCTGATCGTCACCGTTGCCAAGAGTTTCGTCGCCTCGATCATTATCGGCCTTATCCTGCTCACCGTGTCGTTCCTGCGGCCGGTCATCGGCGAAGGGCAGGATTACGAGACCGGCAACCAGCGACTGCCGCGCTGGCTCGTCATTCTGCTGCGGGTTGGCGGTCTCGTTCTCATCGGCGCCTGCCTGACGGGTTATGTCGGTCTTGCGCGCTTCCTCGCCACGCAGATCGTCGCCACCGGCGCGGTACTGGCGACGATGTATATCGGCATTCTCTCCGGCAAGGCGATTTCACGGCAGGGGGCCTTTTCGGAATCCCTTGCCGGCCGTTATCTTGGGCGACGGTTCGGCCTCGGCCCGGTAGCGCTCGATCAGGCCGGTCTTGCCGCCGGGCTCGGCATCTATGCGGTAGCACTTGCCTTCGGCGTGCCGCTCATCCTGTTTTCCTGGGGTTTCCAGCCGGGCGATATTGAAAGCTGGGCCTATCGCCTGCTGACCGGCATCACCGTCGGCAATGCCTCGATTTCGCTGATCGGCCTCTTTGGCGGTGTTCTCGTCTTCGCCATCGGTTATATCATCACCCGCTGGTTCCAGAAGTGGCTGGACAACAACGTCATGGCGCGCGGGCAGGTGGATGCCGGCGTGCGCAACTCGGTCAAGACAGGTATCGGTTATCTCGGTATCGCAGTTGCGGCCATCTTCGGTGTCTCTTCCGCCGGTCTCAACCTTTCAAGCCTGGCGCTGGTGGCTTCTGCCCTTTCGGTCGGTATCGGTTTCGGCCTGCAGAACATCGTCTCGAATTTCGTCTCCGGCCTCATCCTGTTGGTCGAGCGCCCCTTCAAGGTGGGGGACTGGGTGGTGACAGGCACGACGGAGGGCACCGTCAAGCGGCTTTCCGTGCGCGCCACCGAGATCGAAACTTTCCGTGGACAATCGATCATCGTGCCGAACTCGGAATTCATCAATTCCTCTGTTGGTAACTGGACACACCGCAACCGCATCATGCGCGCCGAAATCCCGGTTTCCGTGTCGTACGATTCCGATCCGCAGAAGGTCATGGATATTCTGCTGGAACTCGTGCGCGCCCAGCCGCCGGTGCTGCGCAATCCCGAGCCGCATGTGGAATTCCTGCGCTTCGGCGATTTCTCGCTGGATTTCGAACTGCGTTTCCATCTCGCCGATCTCTCGAACGGGCTTGGCGTGAAAAACGCGCTGCGCATCGCGATCCTCCAGCGCTTCCGGGAGGAGGGGATCGACATCCCGTTCCCGCAGCGCAACCTCAATATCCACGTCGAAGGCGACGCCAATCCGCAGATGCTGGCGGCGCTGCTTTCGGAAGAGGGCGACAAGGCGGTGGTGGCCCATACGGGTGCGGCATCCCCCGTTGCCGGCAATGCGCCGGAAAAGGATGCCGGCAAGGCGGGCGACAAGACTGTTGCGGAACAGCCAGCCGCGGCAAAAGCGGTCGGAAAGGACAAGTGAGCGGCTGCGGCTGGTATCAGTCCGGACGGGTGCGGGGCAGGCCTCGCATCCGACTGTCTTGCGGTGAATGATGGGCGCGCCGGGGCGGCTTTTACTTGATGGAGGCCGGATATGCCCGACCGCCGTCATGAAAATATAATCAGAATACCCGTAATGACTGTATTGTTTTGTAAACTGTAAGTTGATATATTGTGGTTATTATTTAGTTTATTTCTTTTCTGTCGGGGTTCAAATGCCGGATCCAATCGATGAGAATGCCCAGCCTGCCCAGCCTGCCCAGCCTGCCCAGCCTGCCCAGCCTGCCCAGCCTGCCCAGCCTCCGGGCCCGGTTTCTGCGAAAACATCTCTTCGGGAAAGACTGAAGGGTTTTTGGGCGTGGATGCAGCCCCATGCCACCCGGCTGTCCCTTCTGACGGCTGGGGTCGTTATCGGCTCGGCGGGTCTGTTTTTCCTGATGGGCGAAGCGGATGTGACCGACGATTACCTGCCCAAACGCTGGAACGAATCCATCCGCCGGTTGGGCATCGAGCCGGTCTATCCTCCGCAGGAGGATATTTATGTCGGAGACATTATCGTCGAAGTTGTCGATTCAGGGCACAAATTCAAGTCTTTACCTCCCGATCTTGAAAGTGAGTCCTTCATCGGCCGTTACGTCAAGATAACCCAGATACCAAATTTGCGGGGTTATCTCGGCGTGAAGTCGGAGGCGCCCTATTTCGGCGACAGCACCTGGCTGGAGGACAAGAAGACGCTCTCGGTTGCTCAACCCCGTGCGGAGATTGCAACGGACGGAACCACCTCGGGCCTGCAGGTGAAGGACGCGCTTTTTCCCGTCATCAAGATAGAGCGCAAGGAAGGCATGGCGGGGCTTCTGCGCAATATCGCCTTCGGTGGCGCACGGGCGGATGTCGAGGAAATCGAACTTCAGAATGTTCAGACCTACGCGATCAACCCTTTCCATGCGCAAAATGCGCTGATGGCGTTTTGCAATGACAAAGACACCAAGGTCTATTGTGCGGACGAATATCTTCGCGAGAAACTGTCCTATATTCTCAGCCGCGACATTTTGAGAACCGGGGATACGGAGGATTGTGGTCCGCGTTATATTTACGATATCCGCCTGCTGGTTGTGCGCCAGGCGTTTCTGACGCGCGGCGTCAAGGTTACCAACGGACGGGGTCGCTCGGCTTTTCTGGATGCGGGGGGTAACAGGGGAGACCCCGAAAAGAGTATATCCGATGCCGCTGTGGCTGCGACCACAGCGCCGCAGGGCAAGCAGCCCGGGACCCAATATATGGCCGATAGTGACAACAGCATTCACAGCACAAACAGCTCTGGCCTGTTTTCCGATCGCCAGTTCGCGCGGCCGCTCGTCATAGGCTTCAATAGTGTTTCCATAGGCATGCGCAACAGCACGCCTGCCTGGCTGGATGCCGCAGCAAAGGCGGCCGCCGGCAAGGAAGTTAAAGACAGCGCCAGGATTTGTGCGTCTTCGCAGGAGGTTGCGAATTGAGACGGGTCATTTTTCTCTTCGGTATGTTTTTTCCGGTTTTAGCAAGTGCGCAGGATGTCGTTCGCCCGTCTGTGACTGCAGGGCCGCTTGAGCAATTCACCACTGATTGTATCTATCGCATTCCGCCTTGTGGCGGCGGTGGCTATCCACCGCCACCGCCTCCGCCCGGTGGGGGCGGTGGGATACACAATCTGCCAGGTGGTCCTGTCTTCAAGGACTCGATCATCGTTCCGGGCAATGATGTCCTCAAGGGTTTGAAACTGGACGGCCCGGATGTGCGGGGGCTGCAAATGCAGCTTCAGAACCGATAGTCGGCAAGTCCGGCCCGTGGCCTGCCTTTTGGTCGCGGGTCGCAATCCCGGTCTGTTTCGGCCGGATATTTCTCGATATCTTTGCTGCCGTCTCTGCAAGAGGCGGCGGCAATAAGAAAGCCCACCCCGGTGGAGGCAATTTCTTCCCTGTCGCAGCACCCTATGGCCATGTCGCAATCAGGCGGCTGAACGGTCGACAAGCGCTTCATATTCCTCCCATCCAATGTCGGCGGAATAAGGCAAGGCCGGCGCTTTTCAGGGGTTCTGTAAATGAAGACACATGCACGGGCGGTGGTGATCGGTGGCGGCGTCGTCGGCGTTTCGACGCTTTATCATCTTGCCAAGAAGGGCTGGAGCGACAGCGTTCTCATCGAGCGCAAGGAGCTCACCTCGGGTTCCACCTGGCATGCCGCCGGGCTTCTGCCGCTGTTCAACATGAGCTATTCGGTCGGCCAGATCCACAAATATTCCGTCAAGTTCTATGAGGAGCTTCAGGAAGAGACCGGCATGAATGTCGGCTTCTCCAAGGTCTCCAACATCCGTCTCGCCCGCACCAAGGATCGCTGGGACGAATATATGTATTATGCCGGCATTGCCGAGACCATCGGTGTGCGGGTCAACATGCTGACGCCGGAGCAGGTGAAGGAAATCTGGCCGCTCTGCGAGACGGACGGCCTGCTGGGCGCCATCCAGCATCCGGATGACGGTTATATCCAGCCTGCCGATCTGACGCAGGCGCTGGCCAAGGGTGCGCGTGATCGTGGCGCGACCATCTATCGCAACACCACCGTCACCGCCATCGAGCAGCTGGAAGATGGTCACTGGAAGGTGACAACCGACAAGGGCGAGATCATCGCCGAACATATCATCTCCTGCACGGGCTCCTTTGCCCGCAAGACCGGCGAGATGGTCGGCATCAACATTCCGGTCATTCCGGTCGAACATCAGTATATCGTTACAGAGCCGCACCCGGCCATTCAGGAACGTCGCCGCCAGGGCCTGCCGGAAATGGGCGTCCTGCGCGAATCCGACTCAGCCTGGTATATGCGCGAGGAAGCGGGCGGTCTGATCCTCGGTCCTTACGAAGTCGGCGCGCCGGTCTGTTATGTCGACGGTCCCTCCGATGACAGCGAATATGAGCTGTTCCAGGAGGAACTCGACCGCCTGATGCCGCATATCGAAACCGCCATGGTGCGTGTTCCGGCCTTCGGCGAAGTGGGCATCAAGAAGGTCTATAACGGTGCTATCGCCTATACGCCCGACGGCAACCCGATTGTCGGTCCCGCACCGGGCCTGAAGAATTTCTGGCTGAACGAAGGCCATTCCTTCGGCATCACCGCCGCCGGCGGCGCTGGCTGGCAGCTGGCTGAATGGATCGTCGACGGCGAGCCGACGCTCGACCTGATGGGTGTCGATCCGCGCCGCTTCGGGCCTTACGCAACGGAAGGTTACCTCATCGCCAAGAACGAGGAAGCCTATGCCAACGTCTTCACCATGCATTATCCGGATGAGGAGCGTTCCGCCGCCCGTCCGCTGAAGACCACGCCGGTTTATGACCGCCTGAAGAAGCTCGGCGGCGTGTTCGGCTCGGTTTATGGCTGGGAACGTGCCAACTGGTATGCGCCGGAAGGTTATTCGCTGCGCGAGGAAGATCTCGGCGTCGGTGCCGATGTCATCACCAGCCACAATCATGCGCCGGCTCTGGATGATGGCCGTATCGTTGAAAAATGGTCCTTCCGCCGCTCGAATTATTTCGAACATGTCGGCAACGAGGTGAAGAACGTTCACCAGAATGTCGGCGTGCTTGATATGTCGGCCTTCGCGAAGATGGAGGTTTCCGGCCCCGGTGCACGGGCATGGCTCGACAGCATTCTCGCCAACATCGTGCCGAAGAAGCGCGGCCGTATCGCGCTCACCCATCTTCTGACGCCGACTGGCGGCGTGAAGGCGGAATTCACCGTCTATGAGTGGGCGCCGGGCCGCTTCTACATGGTTTCGGCCGGTGGTCTCGAGACGCATGACCATGACGTGCTGCGCCGTCTTGCGCCCACCGACGGGTCCGTGGTGCTGCAGCCGATCACGCAGAAATACGGCGTGCTGGTTCTGGCCGGTCCGAAGTCGCGCGATCTCCTGAAGAAGCTCACCCGCACCAGCCTTGATAACAAGGATTTCCCCTGGCTCACCGGCAAGCAGATTTCCGTCGGCGTGGCGACGGCGCATGCGCTGCGCGTCAACTTCGTGGGCGAACTGGGCTGGGAACTGCACCATCCGATCGAGATGCAGAATTACATCTTCGACCGGCTGATGGAAGCGGGCGCCGAATTCGGCATCAAGCCTTTCGGTATTCGCGCCATGGTGTCCATGTCGCTCGAAAAATCCTACCGCAATATGGGCCGCGAACTGTCGGTTGAATATAACGCCTATGAATCCGGCCTCGACCGCTTCGTGCGCCCGGAAAAATCCTTCATCGGCCGCGATGCGCTGGTGGCTTACAAGGAAGCCGGCGCGAAATGGGTGTTCTCGACGCTGACCGTGTCTGGCAATACGGATGTCGATGCGCGCGGTTCGGAAGCAATCGTCGACGAAAACGGCGTGCTTGCCGGCCGCGTGACAAGCGGTGGTTTCGGCTGGCGCATGGGCAAGTCAATTGCGCTCGCCATGCTCAAGCCGGATTATGCGGCCGTCGGCACCAAGCTCAAGATCCGCATTCTCGGCACGTCCTATGATGCCGAAGTGGTTGAAGAGAGCCCGTTCGACACCGAAAATGCGCTTCTGCGCGTATAAGACCACATCCCCTCCCAAAGTCGGAATACGGCCCCTCGCGGGCCGTATTTCCTTTTAAGTAAGCATGTGCTCAACTGGCTTTCACGCAAAAGTGTTATTAATCATTCTGAAAAATGAGCCTGCTATCTTTCCCTGACATACGATGGGGGATCGGGGCAGAATGAATTTCCTGGGCATTACGGGCATGCAATATTCTGGCGTGCCTTTTACCAACAGCCGCATCTTGCTGGCGGAAGATACAAATGTGTTCACCCAGATGGTGAGCATGCGCCTGAATGAATTGCTGGGCGTTACCGTGGAAGTGTGCCGCAATTTCGAGGAGTTGCAGGCCTGTTACGAACATTCTCCCGAACCGGTGACGCTGGCGATTTCCAACATCAACCTGCCGGGGGCGGAAAAGGGCGAGGCGCTGGAATATCTGATCGATCTTTCGATCCCGACCATCGTTTTCACCAGCACCTTTCACGAGGGGACGCGCGAAACGCTGATCGCCAAGGATGTGGTCGATTATATCCTGAAGGACAATATTTTCGCCGTGGATATGCTGACGGAATCCGTCTGCCGCTTTCTCACCAACCACCGCCACCATGTGCTGATCGTTGATGACAGCCCGACGGCGCGGGCGCTGCTTTCGAGCCGCCTCAAGCGTTATAATTTCCGTGTCAGCCTGGCAGATAGCGGCGCCAAGGCGCTCGAAATCCTGAAGGCCAATTCCGATATCGGCCTCGTGGTGACCGACTATAACATGCCCGATATTGACGGCTTCGAACTGACGCGGCGCATCCGCACCGTGCGCGGGTCGCATGAGCTGCGCATCATCGGCGTGTCGTCCTCCACCAACCGGCTGCTTTCCGCACGGTTCCTCAAGGCGGGCGGCAATGATTTCATGCTGCGGCCCTTCATTGACGAGGAGTTCTATTGCCGCGTCAACCAGAACCTCGATACGCTGGTTCAGATACAGCTGGCGAAAGCGGGGGTAAGGCCGGCGGCCTGACGGGGAGCGGCGTGACGGCCTGTCAAAGCTGCGATTCAAACGGCAGGAAGCGCATGATACCGGCGACGATGCGGCGGCTGATGGCGGCGTCGGGTTCGCGCCGGTAGGTTTTCGTCCGGCCCTGTTCTTCCGTCATCCAGACAATATGCCTGCCTTTGTCGATTTCCAGCTCGAAGCTCATGGTGCGGCGGATTTCGTCGGCGAATATCTCATCCATGCGGGCAACCAGCGGGGCCGAGTTGAACACGACGCCCATTTCCGTATTGAGCGAGGCGGAGCGTGGATCGAAATTGAGCGAGCCGATATAGCCGGTCTTGCCATCACGGGTGAAGGCCTTGGTGTGCAGGCTCGCCTGTCCCGAACCGCGCAGGGTGAAGTTCGACTGATCCGCCTGCGCGCGCAGCTCATGCAGCTGCACCCCGCCGGAGAGGAGCGGTTTTCGATAGCGGGCATAACCGGCGTGAACGGCGGCAACATCGGTCGCCGCCAGCGAATTGGTGAGGATGGCGACTGACACGCCGTTTTCGGCGAGTTGCAGGAATATCCCCACCCCCTGTTTGCCGGGAATGAAATAGGGGGAGGTTATGTGCAGACTGTCGCCTGCTGCCTGCATCAGCGGCAGCAGGCTTTCCATCAGGAAGTTGTGACCCTTGCGGCGTTTGCCCGCCGCTTTCTCCGGCGGATCGGCAAGGATATCCGCCGCCTCAACCCAGTGCAGGCGGTCCGACATCAGAAAATGCTCGCGGCCATACTGGCTTTCGACGCGTTCCAGATAGGGTTTGGCCGCCTCGCTTTTCGGCAGGGCATCCAGTTCGCGGCGCAATTTGGCGAGTTTGTTTGGCCTGCGTGAAAGCAGGGAACGCACGGGAACGGAAACGGCGCTGTTCCAGTAATCGTCGAAGATCTCGGTGGCGTCGGCGACGATGCTGCCGAAACCGAGAATATCGAAATCATGGAAATTCGCGCGCTCGGCGGCATCGAAATAGGCGTCGCCAATATTGCGTCCGCCGACGATCACCGCCCGCCCATCGGCAATCCACGCCTTGTTATGCATGCGCCGGTTGACGCTTCGGAAACGCAGCACCAGTTCGATGCCTCGATGCAGCATGTTTTCCCGTGCCCGGGTGGGATTGAACAGCCTGAGTTCGATATTGGGGTGGCTGTCGATGGCGTGGAAGATACGGTCTGAGATGGAAACGCCGAGATCGTCGAGGAGCAGACGCACGCGCACACCGCGATCGGCGGCGGCGATGACTTCGCGCATCATCAGCCGTCCGGTCAGGTCGGCATTCCACATGTAATACATGAGATCGAGGCTGCGCCCCGCCGCCCGGGCCGCCGCCACGCGCACCGCAAAGGCATCGAGATTGGAATGTAAGAGGCAGAGCGCGTTCTTCTCGTTCCAGCCGTTTCGGATCGATTGCCAGTGCCGGTCCAGCGCCGTTTCATCCTCTGCAACGGGCAGGGCGGTGGAAGGGCGCTTGGGAATGGCCTTTTCCCGCTGCTTGCCGATGACGACGAACAGGCTCGGTCCTATGACCAGGAGAAGAATGATGATGAAGACCGTAAATGCAGTCACTTGTTTTGATCGCTCCCGGCCCGAAGAGTATCAGGCGCAGTGAAAACGCGCGAGGGGAGAAAGCGTTCACGGAATTGGACGCTGTGGATGAAAAACGCTGCCTTCCGCCCGCCGAAGGGACTTGTGAATAAGATAAGTGTGTGCTTATGTGTTGTCATGACTGAGAATGATATTTTCCGTGCGCTGGCCGATCCGACACGTCGCGCCATTTTCGAAAAACTGGCGGACGGTGCCATGAACGCTTCCGCCTTGCGCGAAGGCATCGAGATTAGCCAGCCGGCCATGTCGCAGCATCTTTCTGTCCTGCGCGGGGCGGGGCTGGTGGTTGAAAGACGGCAGGGCCGTTTCGTCAATTATGAGGTCGATCCGGGAGGATTGACCCGCATTGCGGCATGGCTCGCCAAATATCGCGCCTATTGGCCGCAGCGCATCGAGGCTCTGAAGCTCCTGCTGAAGGATATGGATCAATGAACAGGCAAATACCGGAAGCACCGAAAAACGGTCTGGAGCTTGAATATGATCTGGACGAGTCGCCGCAGAAAGTGTGGCGTGCGATCAGCATTCCCGCTTTTCGCGAACACTGGTTGCCGAGGCAAGCCCTGGCGGAACCAAAGGCGATAAGAACCACGCCGGGGCAGGAGGTCTGCTACCGGCTGCGGGAGGATCATCCGCCATTTCTGGAAAGCACCGTCACGTTCCAGATCGCAGCGAATGACCGTGGCGGCACCAGCCTGCGCATCATTCATGACCTGCCCGTAAATACCGGCCGCATGACGAAGGCCGCCGCAAACCACAACGGTTCGCCGATCAAGCTCGCAGCCTGATCCGGCACGTTTCCCGATATTCTTAAACGACAGGAGTTCGCCGATGCGAGAAACGATGCAACTCGTCCCTATGGTAGTCGAACAGTCGTCAAGGGGAGAAAGGTCTTTCGACATCTACTCCCGCCTGTTGCGCGAGAGGATCATCTTCCTCAACGGAGAGGTGAACGATACGGTTTCCGCGCTGGTTTGCGCGCAATTGCTGTTTCTTGAAGCGGAAAACCCGAAGAAGCCGATCCATCTCTACATCAATTCGCCGGGTGGCATGGTGACCAGCGGTTTCGCCATGTATGACACCATGCGCTACATTCGCGCGCCGGTGCATACCTTGTGCATGGGGACGGCCCGTTCCATGGGCTCGTTCCTGCTGATGGCGGGCGAACCCGGCATGCGGGCGGCGCTGCCCAATGCCAGCATCCTCATTCACCAGCCATCAGGCGGTTTTCAGGGGCAGGCGTCGGACATGCTTATCCACGCCGAGGAAATCAGGCAGACAAAACACCGCATGACGCGGCTTTACGCCGAACATTGCGGGCGCAGCTACGAGGATTTCGAGAGGGCGATGGATCGCGACCGCTTCATGACGGTGCAGGAGGCTCTGGAATGGGGCCTGATCGACCGCATTCTGGAAGTCCGCGAGGATGCGGCGGCATAGGGCCGGACTTACTCGGATTTCCGGCTGATATTGGCGCCTGCTGGCAGGACTTCCAGGCTGCACCGGGCAAGCTCAGCCACTACTTCCTCGAAACCGAAGCGGGATGTCCAGCCCAGCCCCTCTGCGGCGCGTGCGGGTGAATAGATCCGGTCAATGGTCACCGGCAGCGCCCACCCCATCTGCGCGAAAGTGGCGGCGAGGGCCGGGGTCCGCTGCCGCAGGATGAAGGCTGCATCCCGAGCGAGAATGTCGCAGTCATCAGCGGAAAACGGGGTGGCGGCCGATATGATGTAGCGTTGGAAATCGTCTCCAGCATTGCTCAGCGCCTGCACATGGGCATCGGCGACATCGCGGATATCGACGCCGCGATGCAGCCGGTAGGCCGCCATCACATCGGCGGGCTCCGGGAAACTTCTGGACATGCGCAGCACGCGCACGGCGAGATGCGGGCCGGCCATCTCCGCCAGCACATGCTCGGCTTCGAGCTTGGTGCGGTGATAGATGCTTTTCGGCCGGGGTGGCGTCTCTTCATCGATAAATGTGCAGGACCCTGCAGATACCGCGTGTCCGTAAAGCGCCGTGGTGCTGGTGAAAACCAGCCGTGGCACGCCTGCCGCCATGGCCGCTTCCGCCAGCATGCGCGTCCCGTCGACGTTGATGCGCTGAAATTCTGCGTCCGGAACGATGCCGACATGCGGTGCGTGGAGCGCTGCCGCATGGATCACCGCATCCGCTCGCTCCAGAGCGGAATGCAGCAGTTTTATGTCCGCGAAATCGCCGACAATGTGAGTGGTGGAAAAGGGGGAGCGATCAATGCCGGTAACATCGTGCCTGCCGGCTAGGGCGCTGAAAATCGCGCGGCCGACCCGACCGGAACTGCCCGTCAGCACTATCCGCATGAGGTTCCCTCCACATCAACACAAAAGGCAGCGCCATGCGCTGCCTTTCAAGGGTGCATCCGGATGATCAGATATCCAGATTATCCGCGAAGGCCGCTCGTTCCTGAATGAAACGGAAGCGGGCATCGGCCTTGGTGCCCATCAGATTGTCGACGGCCTCGCGGGTGCCTTCGAAATCCACATCGTCGATCTCGACGCGCAGCAAGGTGCGCTTTTCGGGATCCATGGTGGTTTCCTTCAGCTGCTGGGCCATCATTTCGCCAAGGCCTTTGAAGCGGCCGATTTCGACTTTCTTGCCCTTGAAGATGGTTTCCATCAGCTCGGCGCGGTGGGCGTCGTCGCGGGCATAGGCGCTCTTGGCGCCCTGACGGATGACGTAGAGCGGCGGCACCGCCAGATAGAGGTGATTGCCGCGAATGAGTTCCGGCATTTCCTGATAGAAGAAGGTGATGAGCAGCGAGGCGATATGGGCGCCGTCAACATCGGCATCGGTCATGATGATGATGCGTTCATACCGGAGGTCTTCTTCGCGGTATTTGGTGCGGGTGCCGCAGCCGAGCGCCTGGATGAGATCGGCGATCTGCTGGTTGGCGGAGAGCTTTTCGCGGCTGGCGCTGCCGACGTTGAGGATCTTGCCGCGCAGCGGCAGAATGGCCTGATTGGCGCGGTTGCGGGCCTGCTTGGCGGAGCCGCCCGCCGAGTCACCCTCGACGATGAAGAGTTCCGCATTTTCCGCCGTGTTCTGGGCGCAGTCCGCCAGCTTGCCGGGCAGGCGCAGCTTGCGCACCGCGGTCTTGCGGTTGACTTCTTTTTCCTTGCGGCGGCGCAGGCGCTCTTCGGCGCGCTCGATCACCCAGTCGAGCAGCTTCGCCGCTTCGCCCGGATTG
The DNA here is from genome assembly GCF_001541315.1 of Agrobacterium tumefaciens str. B6. Classification (GTDB taxonomy): domain Bacteria; phylum Pseudomonadota; class Alphaproteobacteria; order Rhizobiales; family Rhizobiaceae; genus Agrobacterium; species Agrobacterium radiobacter. Next base: position 94,915 of record NZ_LMVK01000051.1, read on the forward strand.
CCGGCGAGATAGTGGTCGAAGGGATCGCGCAGCGCGTTTTCAACGATGCGCTGGGCCTCGACGGTGGCGAGCTTGTCCTTGGTCTGGCCGACGAATTCAGGCTCGCGGATGAAGACCGAGAGCATGCCGGCGGCAGAGATCATCACGTCGTCGGTGGTGATGTCCTTGGCGCGCTTGTTCTGCGTCAGATCAGCGTAATTTTTGAGGCCCTTGGTGAGCGCGATGCGGAAACCCGCCTCATGCGTGCCGCCTTCGGGCGTCGGGATGGTGTTGCAATAGGAATGAATCTGCGTATCTCCGCCATACCAGGTGACGGCCCATTCCAGCGCGCCGTGGCCGCCGGTCTTTTCGGTGCGGCCAGAGAAAATCTCGCGGGTGACGGTGAATTCCTTGCCGAGCGTGGCGGCAAGATAATCCTTGAGGCCGCCGGGGAAATGGAACACGGCCTTCTCAGGGATTTCGCCGCCGGCCGGCACCATGCCGGGATCGCAACTCCAGCGGATTTCGACGCCGCCGAAGAGATAGGCCTTGGAGCGGGCCATGCGGAAGATGCGGGCCGGTTCGAACTTGGCGTGATCGCCAAAGATTTGCGGGTCCGGATGGAAACGCACGCGGGTGCCGCGACGGTTGTGCACGTCGCCCAGCTCCTCCAGCCCGCCGATCGGCGCGCCGCGCGAAAAACGCTGGCGGTAAAGCTTGCGATTACGCGCCACTTCCACTTCCAGAAGATCGGACAGCGCATTGACCACGGACACGCCGACGCCGTGCAGGCCGCCCGATGTCTCATAGGCCTTGCCGTCGAACTTGCCGCCGGCATGCAGCTTGGGCATGATGACTTCGAGCGTCGACTTGCCCGGAACCTGCGGAGGGTTTTCCACGGGAATACCACGGCCGTTATCGGTGACTGTCAGGAAACCTTCGGTATCGAGATGGACTTCGATGAAGTTGGCGTGGCCGGCGACGGCCTCGTCCATGGAGTTGTCGATGACTTCGGCAAAGAGGTGGTGCAGCGCCTTTTCATCGGTGCCGCCAATATACATGCCGGGGCGCATGCGCACCGGTTCCAGCCCTTCGAGCACGCGGATCGACGAAGCACCGTAGTCGTCACCGGAAGGAGACACGGGGGCCGGAGGGGCAGGCGGCGTAACGGCCGCAACGGCTGCGGGTTTCGGCTGCACATTCAGGTTGGCGGGCACGTTGGCGGCCGCGGTCGCCGGCGTCTTCGCGGCGTCCTCGTTCGTTTCCGTATCGCTGTTTCGTGCTGCCGGAAGACCGGAGAAGAGATCGTTGCTGTCGTCCATCATGTCCAAAGTTCAAAAGCGTGTGTCAGAATTTCGCCATGCGAATCATTATGCCAGTAGCGTCAATCATAACGCCAAACGCGGTTCCCGTCCGATTGAAGTGGGTCCGTCGGGCAAACGCGGCGCATCCTATGCCACGATTGTGTCAGGGTTTCGCAACAGGAGGATTGCGCTGCCGGCCTTGCAATGGCAAGTCTCGCAGCCACGAATGAACGGTTAGCCAAGGCATGTCCACAGCTCATTTCACGTTTTGTACTCTTTTCAGCCTGACTGTTGCGGCCATGCCGGTTGCGGCTTCGGCCACCGACGGGCCGCTGCGCCCCTTCAAGGATGAGCTGTTTTCCAGCCAGACGGTGCTTTCCACCGGTGATGGCGGCGCATCCGAGGTCATCGACTATCAGGAGATGCGCGACATCAACGGCCGCGACGAGGTGCCGGAGCGACGGGTGAAGCGACAATATGTGGATATGGCGCCGAAGAGCGCGCAGGCGCTCGAAACCATATCCGTTGAGGGCAGGGCGCTTGAGGTCGGCCGCGTCGGGCCGGCAAGCGGGCAGGCTTTCACCGTCATCTTCATCCACGGGCGCGGCGGTGACCGGCGGCTCGGCATGAATGACTACACCTTCGGCGGCAACTTCAACCGGCTGAAGAACCTGGCCGTCGCCAATCGCGGCACCTATTATGTGCCGAGCGTGCGTTCCTTTGATGAGAACGGCGTTGCAGATGTCGCGGCGCTGATTGCCGATGCGGCCAAAAAATCGGGCGGCAAGCCGGTCGTACTAACCTGTGCCTCGATGGGCAGCTTCATCTGCTATGGCATCAGCCGCGACAAGGCTGCTGTCGCCAACCTCAATGGCATGGCGATCCTCGGTGGCGCGGTCGATCCCGATTTTCCGAAAAGTGCCTTTGCCAAGGCCAGGAAGCCGGTGTGGTTCACCCATGGCAGCGCCGACAAGGTCTATTCGGCCGATCAGCAGGCGACGATCTTCCGCTCCCTGCTGAAGGCCGGTGAGCCGGCGCGGTTCACGCGGTATGAGACCGGCAGCCACGGCACGCCGGTGCGCATGACCGACTGGCGGGCGGTTTTGAACTGGATTTTGAGCCGCTGAGGCCTCGATTTGGGTCAGCGGCGGCGAAATTTGCGAAATCGGCCGTCGTTTTGAACCTAAGGGCCGCTTTTTTGTACCATTTGCGGCCTTCTGCGGTTAAAGGAATATCCGGGATTTCCGGCAGTATTTCTGTCGTGATTAAGGGCCGCTTGCGGCTGAGGGATGGGGCGCCGCCAAAGGTGGGGCCAGAGACAAAGGGAATGGATACGCATGACGCCGAATGTTCGACCGCTTGTTGCCGGAAACTGGAAGATGAACGGCACCCGTGCCTCGCTCGATCAGATCAAGGCCATGGCAGAAGGCGTCAAGGGCGCGCTGTCCGAAAAGGTGGATGCGCTGATCTGCCCGCCCTCGACACTGCTCTATGTCGCAACAGCGCTCTGTGATGACAGCCCGCTGATGATCGGCGCGCAGGATTGCCACCAGAACGCATCCGGCGCTCATACCGGCGATATTTCCGCCGAGATGATCGCCGACTGCTTCGGCACCCATGTCATCGTCGGCCATTCCGAGCGCCGCACCGACCATGCCGAGACGGATCATCTGGTCCGCGCCAAGACCTCTGCCGCCCATCAGGCCGACCTCATCGCCATCGTCTGCATCGGCGAGACGGCGGATGAGCGCAAGGCGGGCCAGACGCTTGATATTCTCAAGCGCCAGCTTGCCGGCTCGCTGCCGGATGAGGCGACGGCCGAAAATACCGTCATCGCCTATGAGCCTGTCTGGGCAATCGGCACGGGCCTGACGCCGACGGTCGAAGACGTGCGCGAGGCCCATGCCTTCATGCGCGACGAACTCGTCAAGCGCTTCGGCGATGCCGGCAAGACCATGCGCATCCTCTATGGCGGTTCGGTAAAGCCGGCCAATGCGCTGGAACTGATGGGCGTCGAGAACGTCGATGGTGCGCTGATTGGCGGTGCGAGCTTGAAAGCTTTCGACTTCCTTTCCATCTATGCGGCATACGAGCAACTGACGGCTTGATCCAAGCTTTCCTGCACGAGTGGCGGGAAAGGGGCTTGGAATAAGCCGTCGCCTCATGTAAAGAGCCGCAAAACCTTCTTTATGGTGCTCCGCGCGGGGCATGGAATGGATTGTCATGCAGACCGTTTTGATTGTTATTCACCTCATGATCGTGCTGGCGCTTGTCGGCGTGGTCCTGATTCAGCGTTCCGAAGGCGGCGGCCTCGGTATCGGCGGCGGTTCGGGCTTCATGTCCGCGCGCGGAACGGCCAATGCGTTGACCCGCACAACCGGCATCCTCGCCGCGCTGTTCTTCCTGACGTCGCTCGGCCTTGGTCTTATGACCCGCTACGAATCGCGCCCGACCGACATCCTGAACCGTATTCCGGCCACGCAGGGTCAGGGCAACGGCATTCTCGACACGCTCGGTCCGGCAACGACGCCGGCCCCGGCTCCGGCTGAAAATGGCGTTCCGACAAATAATGGTGCGGCCGCTCCGGCGCAGACGACACCGGCCCCTGCCGCTTCCGGCACGGCCGCTCCGGCACCGGCGCAGCCCGCCGATCCGAACGCAGTTCCGACCGGTCAATAAGCCCGGTTTTGATTTAACGCTCCGGCAGGCCAAAAGCCTGCCGGTTTTCTTTTGTTCGCATTCCGGCTCGCCCCATCGCGGATTCGTCAACAGCGAATTTTCGAAACCATTAATTTTGGGCTGGCGGAATCAGAGGTAAAAAGGTATCCGGTGAATCCCATGGCGCGATATGTATTCATCACAGGCGGCGTGGTCTCCTCTCTAGGCAAGGGCATCGCCGCGGCAGCACTCGGAGCTTTGTTGCAATCCCGTGGTTATCGGGTGCGGCTTCGCAAACTCGACCCCTATCTGAACGTTGATCCCGGCACCATGAGCCCGACACAGCACGGCGAAGTGTTCGTGACGGATGACGGTGCCGAGACGGACCTCGACCTTGGCCACTATGAGCGCTTCACGGGGCGTTCGGCCACCAAGACCGACAACATCACGACCGGTCGCATCTACAAGAACATCATCGACAAGGAACGGCGCGGCGACTATCTCGGCGCAACCGTTCAGGTCATTCCGCATGTCACCAACGAGATCAAGGATTTCGTGATCGAAGGCAATGACGACTACGACTTCGTCATCTGCGAAATCGGCGGCACGGTGGGTGATATCGAGGCGATGCCGTTCATGGAGGCGATCCGCCAGCTCGGCAACGACTTGCCGCGCGGCACGGCGATCTATCTTCACCTGACGCTGATGCCTTACATTCCGGCAGCCGGCGAGTTGAAGACAAAGCCGACCCAGCATTCCGTGAAGGAACTGCAGGCGCTCGGCATTCACCCCGACATCCTGCTTGTGCGCGCCGACCGGGAAATCCCGGAAGCGGAACGCCGCAAGCTTTCGCTGTTCTGCAACGTGCGTCCTTCCGCCGTCATCCAGGCGCTGGATGTGGCGAATATCTATGACGTTCCGATTGCCTACCACAAGGAAGGCCTCGATTCGGAAGTGCTGGCCGCCTTCGGCATCGAGCCGGCGCCCAAGCCGCGTCTGGAGCCTTGGGAAGAGGTCTGCAACCGCATCCGCACACCGGAAGGCGAGGTAACGATTGCGATCGTCGGCAAATATACCGGCCTCAAGGACGCGTATAAATCGCTGATCGAGGCGCTGCATCACGGTGGCTTCGCCAACCGGGTCAAGGTCAAGCTGGAATGGATCGAGTCCGAGGTCTTCGAAAAGGAAGATCCCACACCCTATCTCGAAAAGGTCAACGGCATTCTCGTGCCTGGTGGTTTCGGCGAGCGTGGTTCCGAAGGCAAGATCATGGCGGCGCAGTTCGCGCGTGAGCGCAACGTGCCCTATTTCGGTATCTGCTTCGGCATGCAGATGGCGGTCGTGGAAGCGGCCCGTCATCTGGCCGGCATCGAAAATGCCTCCTCAACCGAATTCGGTCCCACTTCCGAGCCGGTCGTCGGCCTGATGACCGAATGGGTGAAGGGCAACGAGCTGGAGAAGCGCTCCTCCAAGGGCGATCTCGGCGGTACGATGCGTCTTGGCGCTTACAAGGCGGCGCTGAAGAAAGATACCAAGATCGCCGAAATCTACGGCACCACGGATATTTCCGAGCGCCACCGCCACCGCTACGAGGTGAACGTGGACTACAAGGACCGCCTGGAAAATTGCGGCCTCGTGTTCTCCGGCATGTCTCCGGATGGCGTCCTGCCGGAAACGGTGGAATATCCTGACCACCCGTGGTTCATCGGCGTCCAGTACCACCCGGAACTGAAGAGCCGTCCGCTTGACCCGCATCCGCTTTTCGCCAGCTTCGTCGAAGCGGCGGTGGAGCAGAGCCGGCTGGTTTGATGGTTTGAACAAGATGAAGAGGGCCGCTTTTGCGGCCCTTTTTTGTTTGGTGATAATGGGCTTGGGACGCGCGGTGCGCTGCGATGCGCCACATGCATCAGGTCAGAAAGCTGCGTTTCTTAAGCCACGCTTCGTACCATGTCGGCCATGCTTCGGTGAGCGTTCCGGGCTTGCCCATGCCAAAGCCGTGACCGCCGGACGCGATTGGATGAAACTCGACATCCGCGCCGGCCTTTTCGCAGGCCTGCTGCATGATACGGCTGTTGGCCGGATCGGAAATGCGATCGTCATCGGCCTGCGTCAGGAAAATCGGCGGGCAATCCTTGCCCACATGGCTTTCCACCGCCCATTGCCGCGTTGCCGCATCCGTCGGATGTCTGCCGACAAGCGATTTGCGGGTCGAGGTATCGTCATAGGGAGCCGATAGCGTGATGACCGGGTAGATCAGCGCTGCGATATCCGGCCGGGCTGATTGCCTGTCGATATCATCGAGGGCATCGTAAGATGAGAAGGCGGAGCGGGCCGCAGTCAGGCCCATCAGGTGGCCGCCCGCAGAAAAGCCAAGCGCGCCGATCTTGTGCATATCTATCTGCCATTGCGAAGCGCGGGCGCGGATGAGCCTGATGGCACGCTGTGCATCCTGAAGCGGGGCAAGCGGACCGGCGACCCAGCCTTCGATCGGCAGGCGATAGGTGAGGACGAAGGCGTGGATACCCCTTGCGGCAAGCCAGCGTGCTGCAGGATAGGATTCCTTGCCTTCTTCGATGCGTTTATATCCCCCGCCACCCGCGATAATGATGGCGGAACCGTTTGGTTCATCGGGCGCGAATATTTCGAGGCTCGGCAGGCTGATATTGCTGACCGCGCCTTTCCTGCTGATCTCCAGAGCGCCACCCGGACCGCCGCCGCCGGGAGGCGGGCCGGGCCAGAGAGGTATTTGCAGCCGCCTGTCCCGGGCCAAAGCATGTGGGATTTTCAAGGCCGCCGCGAAAAGCGCGCCGCCCAGCAGGAGATTGCGGCGGCATATCATGGCGTCATCCTCATCGCGCTTGGGGTTTCGGCATTTGCGCCGGAGACCGGCTCACAAGGACGATCTTCAAAACGGCAGGCGAGGTCAATACCGGACCATCGCAGCCTGTCCAGCTTGGAGCCTGTCCTTATCCATCCGCAATAAAAAACGGGCCCGAAGGCCCGTTCCAATTCCAGCGATAAATCCCGACCGGCTTATTTCGGGCCGATCATGTTTTCCGGGCGTACAAACTGGTCGAATTCCTCGTTGGTGAGGTATCCGCCACCGACCGTTTCTTCGCGCAGGGTCGTGCCGTTCTTGTGCGCGGTCTTGGCGATCTTGGCGCAGATATCGTAGCCGAGCTTGCTGTTGAGCGCAGTCACCAGCATCAGCGAGTTTTCGACGCCCTTTCGGATGTTGTCTTCGCGCGCCTCGATGCCGACGACGCAATTGTCGGTGAAGGAGACGGCTGCATCGCCCAGAAGCTGGACCGACTGCAAGAAGTTGTAGGCCATCATCGGGTTATAGACGTTGAGTTCGAAGTGGCCCTGCGAACCGGCAAACGAGAGGGCTGCATTGTTGCCGAAGATGTGGGCGCAAACCTGCGTCAATGCTTCCGACTGGGTGGGGTTCACCTTGCCCGGCATGATCGATGAGCCGGGCTCGTTTTCCGGCAGCGACAATTCACCGAGACCGGCGCGCGGGCCGGAACCGAGGAAGCGGATGTCGTTGGCGATCTTGAACAGTGCTGCAGCGGCCGCATTGATCGCGCCATGGGAGAAGACCATGGAATCGTGCGAAGCGAGCGCTTCGAACTTGTTTGGCGCAGTGACGAAGGGCAGGCCGGTGATCTTGGAGATTTCTTCCGCGACCTTCTCGGCGAAGCCGATTGGCGCGTTGAGGCCCGTGCCTACAGCCGTGCCGCCCTGGGCGAGCTTGGATAGTGCGGGCAGGGTGAGTTCGATATTGGCAATGGCGGAGGCGACCTGCGCGGCATAGCCGGAAAATTCCTGGCCGAGCGTCAGCGGCGTCGCATCCTGCGTGTGGGTGCGGCCGATCTTGATGATGTGCTCGAACTGCTTGACCTTGGCTTCCAGCGCCTTGTGCAGGTGCTTGAGGGCCGGCAGCAGGTGGTGAACGATCTCTTCCACGCAGGCGATGTGCATCGCCGTCGGGTAGGTGTCGTTCGAGGACTGGCTCATATTGACGTGGTCGTTGGGGTGAACCGGCTTCTTGGTGCCCATTTCGCCGCCGAGCATTTCGATTGCGCGGTTCGAAATCACCTCGTTGGCGTTCATGTTCGACTGCGTGCCGGAACCGGTCTGCCAGACGACGAGCGGGAAATGTTCGGTCAGCTTGCCGTCGATGACTTCCTGTGCGGCCGCGATGATGGCGTCGCCGACCTTGGGGTCGAGGCCTGCAAGCGCCATGTTGGCGCGGGCCGCTGCCTGCTTGACGATGCCGAGCGCGCGAACGACAGAGGCGGGCTGCTTTTCCCAGCCGATCTTGAAGTTGCCGAGCGAGCGCTGCGCCTGCGCGCCCCAATAGCGATCGGCCTGAACTTCAATGGGTCCAAATGTATCGGTTTCCGTGCGTGTGGCTGTCATCAGTATTGCCTTTTTACTCGTGTTCCTCCGCCAAAACGGCGCCTTCGCCCGCCTTGCGCGGCCGATATATAGAATCATCGCGCCGGCAATGAAAGCGCTGCAATGGGGCGGAGGCAGATATTTCCCGCCGTGCAAAAGCGATTTTACCGTGTGGCGTGGTGCGCGGAGAAAAAGGCGTCGGCGTGTCATTTTTACTACGACGCGAAATGGCCGGAAAACCGGGCTTTACCGGGTGCGCTGACGCTCCGTTGGGGCAGGGTAAAGTGAATGAAATAAATAGAAATTTAACCATTCTCGCCAATTCTGGAAATTACGTTTTTATGGCTTTGGCTGTATCATAAGGTTCATTTCGGCACGGTTGTGGGCTTTGGGCGTTTTCTTTTCAACGGGCCGGCGATCGGCTAGACAGGCATGAAACTGATGCCCGCCCTTTGCTGGCGGTGCTGGGTGCTACGAGGATCAAATTGCAAGTCACATCTGGAAAATCATCGGCAGCGCTGGTGCTGGCTCTCGGTCTTTCCGTTTCCACCGCTCTTCCCGGCAGCGCCGGGGCGGTAACGCTGATGGACCTCCTGCGCGGCGGCCCCGGCAAGATCGCGCGTGATCGCGGTGAATTGCCGCCGGCCGGCATCGTCACCTCGCCCTCGACCTCTGGACCGGGCGCAGGACAGAGTGCGGACGCTTCCGACCCCGAGCCTTTGCCGCGCGTTTCCGGCCCGCGCTATTACGACTACAAGGCGGATACGGCCCGTGTCGTAAACACCGCGAATTTCGGCGAAGGTCTCGCCAATCTGAAGTTCAGCGCCACGCCTGAGATCGCCAAGGCGCTGGAAGCCTATTATGGCGCCGGCGGCAAGACGCTGTGGGTTTCGGAAGGTGAGCTTACCGCGCGTGCCAATGCCGTCATCGCCTTTTTCGAGACGGTGGGCGAAAGTGGCCTCGATCCGGCCGATTACAGCATTTCCGCACCGGCAAAGGACGTGACCGCCAGCATCAGCAGCAATGCTGCAGGCACGACTGCAACGGGTACGCCGGTCGAAACGGCCTCGGCACCCGTATCCGACGCCTATCAGCGGGCGCAGATGCAGTTCGAGCTGGCGCTCTCCGCCAAGGTTCTTGCCTATGTGCAGGATCCGCCCCGTGGCCGTGTCGATCCGAACCGGCTTTCTGGCTACCATGATTTCAAGCGCAAGACGGTGACCCTCGCACCCGTGCTGAAGCTTGCGGGCCTCAGCCCCGATATCGCCGCCTATCTGCGCAGCCGCGAACCGTCTAGCGCCGAATATCTTGCGTTGAAGACCGACCTTGCCCGCCTGCGCGGCGAGGGTGACGCGGCGCATGTCGTCCGCGTTCCCGCCGATCTGGTGCTGAAGCCCGGCAACAGCAGCGCGGATATGGCCAATGTCGTCAAGGCCATCGAACATCGTGCTTCGCCCGCCTTCAAGGCCGAGCATGCGGCGATCATTTCCGCCTATCAGCAGACGCCGGATTATACGCCTGATCTCGTCGATCTGGTGAAGGCGTTCCAGAGCGAAAACGGCCTGAAGCCGGATGGCGTGATTGGCCGCGCGACCGTGCGCGCCATGGTCGGCGAAAGCAATGACGCCAAGATCGCCAAGGTGCAGGTGGCCATGGAGCAGGTCCGCTGGCTGCCGGCCGATCTCGGCCAGCGTTACGTCTTCATCAACCAACCCGCTTTCATGGCCTATTACCACAATGACGGCCTCGAGCAGTTCGGCATGAAGGTGGTGGTCGGCTCGAAGGCCAACCAGACCTATTTCTTCCAGGATGAGATCCAGACCGTCGAGTTCAACCCCTATTGGGGCGTGCCGCAGTCGATCATCGTCAACGAGATGCTGCCGAAGCTGCGTCGTGATCCGTCCTATCTCGACCGTCTGGGTTACGAAGTGCAGGTGGGCGGCCGTGCCGTTTCTTCCACCAGCGTCAACTGGTACGGCTCGACCAACGCGATTTCCGTTCGTCAGCCGCCGAGCAGCGACAATGCGCTGGGCGACCTGAAGATCCTGTTCCCCAATGCGCATGCCATCTACATGCATGACACGCCGGCCAAGAGCTTCTTCAACCGCGACATGCGGGCGCTGAGCCATGGCTGTATCCGCCTGGTCGATCCGCGCCGCATGGCCGCGGCCGTTCTCGGCACCAGCGTCGACAAGGTTGGCGAGCAGATCGCATCCGGCAAGAACCGGGCCGTGCAGGTGCCGGAGAAGGTTCCGGTCTATGTGGCCTATTTCACCGCGTGGCCGGACAAGGACGGCAAGGTGCAATTCTTCGACGATGTCTATGATCGCGACAGCTATGTGCAGAAGGCCTTCGCCGTAACGACGAAGGCGCGGGCCGCGTCGATCTGATCAGCATACCATCAAGAGAAAAAGCGCCGGAGACGGCGCTTTTTTGTTTGAAGGAAGGGCCTTCCCGATTTGTTTGGTGGTAGGGTCCGCCTGCTACATTTGGCGTTAACTGCAACACCGTACTCTGTCACCCCGGACTTGATCCGGGGTCCAGCGCGATCAAGTCTTTGATCGCGAGAGACTCTTCTCACGGTGCAGACGCGCCGTGGCTGGATGCCGGATCAAGTCCGGCATGACGGAAGAAGGGGCGCGCAACCCTCAACGCGGTTGAGTGTGCCGCTCCCTCGCTTTTTCCGCCTAGCCCACAGCCTCTCAGGCCGCAGCGGCACCCTTAGCAACCAGTTCTTCGAACAGCGCCGGCGTCAATTCATTGAAATCGTCGATCACGACATCCGGCTCGAGTTTCACCATCGGCACATCCGTATAACCGAAGGTGACGCCGATCGATGGCACGCCAGCGTTCTTTGCGGCGAGGATGTCGTTGATGCTGTCGCCGACCATCACCGTGCGTTGCGGGTCACCGCCGGCCTTTTCGATGGTGCCGAGGATGTGGCGCGCATCGGGTTTGCGGTACTCAAAGGTATCGCCGCAGGTGATGGCGGCGAAATAGGGCGTGAGGCCGAGTTTTTCGAGTAGCGGCACAGCGAGGATTTCGGTCTTGTTGGTGCAGACGGCAAGCGTGATGCCGGCGGCCTTTAGCGCGTCCAGAGCCGCGACGATGCCCGGATAGGGAAGGCTTTCGCCGGGCATTTCGGCCCGGTAATGGGTGATGAAGCGCTCATAGAGCGGATCGATCTCGGCTTCCGGCAGTTCCGTCTCGCGCAGTGCGAAGGCGCGCTTGATCATCACCCGAGCGCCCTGGCCGACGAGATGCGTCAGGTCGTCATAGGTAACGGGGGCAAGCCCGGCTGCAGCGATGGTGTGGTTAAGGCTCGAGACGAGATCGGCGGCGGTATCGACCAGCGTGCCGTCGAGATCGAAAATGGCGAGCGGGGAGAGCGTGCGGGTTGTCACGGGAACTGGCCTCTTGGAGAATGCGGATGCTGGGATATGGGTGCTTTCATTTGCGCCAAGCCTAGGCAAACGGGCCTGTCTTTGCAACCGCGTCACAACGTTCTGTTCGTTGCCTTGAAAAAGGCTTTCGTTTGGCTTTCGACCCGTGTAAACAGCACGGCGACGACAAAGCTACCGGAGTTTCAGGCACATGGATGCCCGCCAGATGAAGATCAAGGCCGCCGAGGCCGCATTGTCCCACGTGCAGGACGGGATGCGGCTTGGTATCGGCACGGGTTCGACGGCCGAGGAATTTGTCCGGCTTCTGGCCGAGAAGGTCGCAGCCGGTCTCAAGGTCGAGGGCGTGCCGACATCCGAGCGCACCGCGCGCCTGTGCGTCGAGCTTGGCGTGCCGCTGAAATCCCTCGATGAATTGCCGGAACTCGATCTGACCATCGATGGCGCCGACGAGGTCGATCATGCGCTGCGTCTCGTCAAGGGCGGCGGCGGCGCGCTTCTGCGCGAAAAGATCGTGGCTGCGGCATCCGCCCGCGTAATCGTCATCGCCGACCAGAGCAAGGTCGTCGAGACGCTTGGCGCCTTTCCGCTTCCCATCGAAATCAACCCGTTCGGCCAGGTGGCAACGCGCATCGCCATCGAGAAGCTGGCGGCGCGATCAGGCCTTTCGGGCGCGTTGACGATGCGCTCGTCCGGTGATGGCGCCTTCATGACCGACGGTGGACACCTCATCCTTGACGCATCTTTTGGCCGTATTCCTGATGCAGAAGCGCTAGCACGCGAGCTGAACACGATTCCCGGTGTCGTCGAGCACGGACTTTTCATAAATTTGGCATCGCTTGCCATCATCGCGGGTCCTGAAGGCGCCCGCGTGATGCAGGCAGTATAACAGGAGCGAGATTTTCATGGTCAAACTAGCGGGACTGGGCAAAGCTGCCGCTGCTTCGATCCTCATTTCCGGCATCGTGTTCGGTACTGCCGCACGCGCTCAGGAAATTTCGGAAGCGCATATCGCTGCCGCACGGCAGGCTATCACCTCTCTTGGCGTCACCGACCGTTTCGACGACATCCTGCCTGGACTGGCGGAGCGTCTGAAAGCCGAACTCATTCAGGCCTCGCCGAATGTGCAGGACGCGATCACCGAGACCGTTGACGCGAAGGCGCTCGAGCTTGCGCCGCGCCGCGCCGATCTGGAACGCGAAGCCGCGCTAACCTACGCGCGCGCCTTCACCGTTGAAGAGCTGAACGCCATTTCCACCTTCTACAGCAGCGAAGCGGGCAAGAAGCTCCTGAAGGACGGCCCGATCGCCACGCGCGAACTGATGAAGGCCGCCGACATCTGGGCCGCTGGCGTCAACCGCGATCTGAACACCTCCAGCATGGCTGAGTTGCAGAAGGTAGCTGGCGCCGATCTGAAGCCGCTTCCGGCAGATCAGACCAATACGGGCGGCGCTCCGGCTCACAAGCCCTGAGTGCGTGACATAGAGCATTGGGCCCAAAAAGCTCAGGTTCAGAAATATTCAAAGCCCGGTCGCAAGACCGGGCTTTTCATTTGTGCGTCGCAGCACCTATATGTGCCGTGAATGCGCCGCCACCCGTCTCGAGGCTGAGGACGGCGGTTTTGATCAGGGGTTTTGACTATGACAGCTTATGACTACGATCTCTTCGTCATCGGTGGCGGTTCTGGCGGCGTGCGCAGCGGCCGTGTAGCGGCCTCGCTCGGCAAGCGCGTGGCAATCGCCGAGGAATACCGCTATGGCGGCACCTGCGTCATCCGCGGCTGCGTGCCGAAGAAGCTGTTCGTCTACGCCTCGCAATTCCCGGAACATTTCGAGGACTCGGAAGGATTTGGCTGGAGCGTCGGCGAACGCAGCTTCGACTGGAAGAAGCTGATCGCGGCGAAGGACAAGGAAATCACCCGTCTCGAAGGGCTCTACCGCAAGGGTCTTGAAAACGCCAAGGCGGACATTTTCGACAGCCGGGCGGAACTGGTTGACGCCCACACCGTGAAGCTCACGAAAACCGGCCAGACGTTGACGGCCGAGCGTATCGTGATCGCCGTCGGCGGCACGCCGAACGAGCACAAGGCGCTGCCTGGCCACGAGTTGACGATTTCGTCCAACGAGGCTTTCGATCTGGAAGAACTGCCGAAATCGATCCTGATCGCCGGCGGCGGTTACATCGCCGTGGAATTTGCCAATATCTTCCACGGGCTTGGTGTCGAAACGACGCTGATCTATCGCGGCAAGGAAATCCTCTCGCGGTTCGATCACGACATGCGCAAGGGCCTGCATGAAGCGATGGAGGCCAAGGGCATCCGCATCATTCTGGAAGACATCATCGAGGACGTCAGCAAGGATGGCGCCGGTGGCTTCGTGGCGCGCACGAAGCAGGGCAGCTCGCTGCATGTCGGCCTGGTGATGCTGGCGCTTGGCCGCGATCCGAACACCAAGGGCCTTGGCCTCGAAAATGCCGGGGTTAAACTCGATGCGCGGGGCGCGATCATCGTCGATGATTACTCGCGTACGAACGTGCCGAACATCTTCGCGCTGGGTGACGTCACCGACCGGGTACAGCTGACGCCGGTGGCGATCCACGAGGCCATGTGCTTCATCGAAACCGAATACAAGAACAACCCGACCAAGCCGGATCACGAACTGATCGCGACGGCGGTGTTTTCGCAGCCCGAAATCGGCACGGTCGGTCTTTCGGAAGAGGAAGCCGGCAGGAAATATCCGGAACTGGAGGTCTATCGCGCACAGTTCCGCCCGATGAAGGCGACCTTATCCGGCCGTCAGGAAAAGACGATCATGAAGCTGATCGTCAATGCTGCCGACCGCAAGGTTGTCGGCGTCCATATTCTCGGCCATGAGGCGGGTGAGATGGCGCAGCTTCTCGGCATCACGCTGAAAGCCGGCTGCACCAAGGATGATTTCGACCGCACCATGGCGGTGCATCCGACAGCGTCCGAGGAACTGGTGACGATGTATTCGCCGAGCTACCGCGTGGTGAACGGCGAAAAGGTCTAGTCACCCTCCACTTCGGCACATCATTGATTTTCGCCCGATTATCACCGACGCCCGCTGAACAGGCTCTCGTTGCTCTTCAAAAGGGCAACGAGACGGTCTATGGCGAGCCGCATTTCAGCGGCATGCCGGTCGTCATCGTTGACGACGATCCACAGCGGATGGGATAATTCTTCGATCGCCTCGCCATCGCGGACAAGGCCGGGCAGGGCATCGCCAACGAAACACGGCAGGACGCCTTTTCCCGCGCCGCCCTGGATAAGGCCCGGTAAAAGTGAGGGCGCGTTCGTCCAGGTGTGGATAAGCGGTTCCCGATGACGGAATACCCATTTCTCCGCGTCGGACGCCGCCACCTCGGTTCCAATTGAAATCCATTGCGTGAACTCTTCGCCCGAACTGTCCTGCGGGCGATAGGCGCAATAGGCGACGTCGACCGATTTGCGCACGGCAAAATTTCCGGTGGCTGGCTTGTCGTGCCTTATCGAAATCAGGCCGCGCCGATAGGTCAGTTCGTCTTCGTTCTCGCATTGCTTGCAGCACAGCCGAAAAGCGTCGGATGGGCCCCGGATGGCTGCTGTATTGGCCGCTATGAAGCCCGCAATCCAGATGTCGCTCGATATCGAAACAATCGGCAGCGAGAAGGCCTCACCGTGCCATTGCGCGATCTCTGCCGCGCTTTGCCGCATGGCCCGAACCTTTTCGAGCAGGACCTCGCCATCCGGGGCGAGCCTGTATCCGTTCTGGCTTCGAATGAAGAGCGTTCGTCCGATCTTGCGCTCCAAAAGGAGCATTTTTCGGCCAATCGTCGGCGCGCTGAGCCCGGCTCTGCCTGCAGCACCGGCCAAACCTCCCTCTGTCGCAACAATGTCGAAAAGCTTCAGATCGTCCCAGTCCACTTCCTTCACGGCATCTTCTCCAAATCACCGCAGCACCTTATGCGCATCAGGGGCCGCTTTCTCCGTTTTTGTATGAAACGGGTCTTTCAAACGTGCATCTATGCTCTCCCGCCGGGTCCGCTTAACTCGTCTCTCCACACCAAGGAGACAAAAATGTTGCCGGAAACCATGTTCCTGATGGAAAAGATGAGACGCACTGAAGCACTGTGCAGGCAAGGCGGGGGCGATGATGAGTGGGAGACCTGGCCATCCTCTGCCATGGACCGACTGGCGGTCTTTCTCTTCCATCTGCCTCTTTCCTTGCGCCAATACATCCGCACAAAATGGGGAATTTCTTGATTGCTTGGGAACAGGCGGACACCATCTTGTGATATTTTAATCGTTTGAAACGATTTTTCTTCGTCGGACGGCATCAAAAGGGTCGGAAAGGGAGGTGCGGGGGCGCGGGTGTCTATGCAAACTCGGCGCTTGGAGCTATAAGCCGCTCAATTTTTCGAGGCGGTCGCGCGGCAGTCGCGCGGGCGAGAAAAGGGTAAGAACATGGCACAGAATTGGACCCCCGGCAGCTGGCGGCAAAAGCCAATCCAGCAGGTTCCCGAATATCCTAACGCGGCAGCGCTTGCGGCAACGGAAGCCACGCTTGCGACCTATCCGCCGCTCGTTTTTGCCGGTGAAGCCCGTCGTCTGAAAAAGCAGCTTGCCAATGTGGCTGAAGGCAACGCCTTCCTGCTGCAGGGCGGCGATTGCGCTGAAAGCTTCCTTGAGCATGGCGCGGACAATATCCGCGACTTCTTCCGCGCTTTCCTGCAGATGGCCGTCGTGCTGACCTATGGCGCGCAGCTGCCTGTCGTGAAGGTAGGACGCATTGCTGGCCAGTTCGCCAAGCCGCGCTCTTCCAACGTGGAAGTGCAGGATGGCGTTTCCCTGCCGTCCTACCGTGGCGACATCATCAACGGCATCGAATTCAACGAGGCTTCGCGTATTCCGAACCCGGAGCGTCAGCTCGACGCCTACCGCCAGTCGGCCGCGACGCTGAACCTGCTGCGCGCTTTCGCGATGGGTGGTTATGCCAACCTCGAAAACGTTCACCAGTGGATGCTCGGCTTCATCAAGGACAGCCCGCAGGCGGACCGTTACCGCAAGCTGGCCGACCGCATCTCCGAAACCATGGATTTCATGAAGGCGATCGGCATCTCGGCAGACAGCAATCCGAGCCTGCGTGAAACCGACTTCTTCACCAGCCACGAGGCGCTGCTGCTCGGTTACGAAGAGGCGTTGACCCGCGTCGATTCCACCTCCGGCGACTGGTACGCCACGTCCGGCCACATGATCTGGATCGGCGACCGAACGCGTCAGCTCGACCATGCGCATGTGGAATATTTCCGCGGCATCAAGAACCCGATCGGTTTGAAATGCGGACCGTCGCTGACGCCCGATAACCTGATCGAGCTGATCGATGCGCTGAACCCGGCGAACGAGGCTGGCCGCCTGACGCTGATTTGCCGTTTCGGCCATGACAAGGTGGCGGACAGCCTGCCGAAGCTCATCCGTGCGGTGGAAAAAGAAGGCCGCAAGGTCGTCTGGTCCTGCGATCCGATGCATGGCAACACGATCACGCTCAACCACTACAAGACGCGTCCGTTCGAGCGGATCCTGTCGGAAGTCGAAAGCTTCTTCCAGATCCACCGCGCCGAAGGCACGCATCCGGGTGGCATCCATATCGAGATGACCGGCAAGGATGTGACGGAATGCACAGGTGGTGCGCGCGCCGTGACGGCGGATTCGTTGTCCGACCGTTACCACACCCATTGCGACCCGCGCCTCAACGCCGATCAGGCGCTGGAGCTGGCGTTCCTGCTGTCCGAGCGCATGAAGAGCGGCCGCGATGAGAAGCGTCTGGCGATTGCCAACGCCTGACCTAACGAAATAAACAAAAAAGCCGCCGGGAGACCTTCCGGCGGCTTTTTCGTGCGCGGTGCTGAACTATTGCACCAGCGCGGGTTGCTGGCAGCGGACATCCGTGACCCGCACATCGGCTTCGCCGATCTTGACGCCGAGAACCAGCAGCACGTTGTAAAGCAGCTGATCGACGGGTGCTGTGACCACCGCAAGCGTGTTGGCAAGCGCCGCCTGAATGCCTGCGAGGCCTCCCAGATCAAGGTTGAGGAAGAGAAGCCTGATATCCAGATTGAGGTTCTTCAGCAGTGAACTGACGAGAGTGGTAACGGTGTCCTTGGTGGAGACACTCTTGATCTTGGCCTGGGTGATATCGGACTGCGTGAAGGTCAGCTTGGTCTTGGTCATATTGGTGGCGTTAATGAGGGCGCTGCCATTGATGGCGAGCAGCGCCGAATCCACGATCGCCGCCTTGGTGACGCGCGGATCCTTGCCGAAATTGGCAAAGGCCGTGGTATCGACATTGCCAAGAGCGATTTCCGCAACGCCGGGAACGACCTCGACATCGACGGTTCCCTGTCCGCCGCCCGTGCAGCGAATATCGGCAAGCCGCGCTTCGGCATGGGCGACTTCCACATAGAGCGGAAGATTGACCTTGAGGCCTGCTATGGCCTGAAGCCCGTCAACCACGACATTGACCGCAAGCCGGGTCTGTGCGGTGCGCACCACGGTGCCCTGACCTCCGACGGCAAGCGACGGCGTTTCGACCGGCGGTTCACCGATGGCAAGCGTTGCCTTGACCGAGGCGAGACCGAGAAGATTGGCGTTGAGATTGAGGCCCAGCTGATTGCCGCCATTGCCGGCTACCGCTGCGGCATTGATGAGATCGAAGACACCGGCGGTGACCTTGAGGTTTTCACCCGTACCGATCAGCTTGTCCGAGAACGGGCCGAGATTGAGGATTTCTTCGAGCTTGATCTTGATGTTGCTCTTGTTGACGGTTTTTTGCAGCGTATTCAGAATGTTGACGACCGCCGGCTGCAATCCCGTGGTTTTCGTCAGCACGTCGAGGAATTTGCCGTAGCTGATTTCGGTCTTCAGAACATCCTTGTAGGTGCCGGCGGTGAGGGTGAGATCGATGGCCAGCGCCTCGACGATCTTCAATGCGTTGACATCGGCGGCGAGAAGCGCCTGATAATCCATCAGCTTCAACGACACCGTGGTGCCAAGCAGGCCGCCGAGCAGGCTGTTGAGAATTCCCTCATCGAGGCTGGCAAGCCGCGATCCGACCGAAAATGCCGCGATCTTCTGGGATGAGGCCGTTCCGACGGCTGAAACCTTGGGCGGCTTGGTGAAGGCGGAGGCGAAGAATATCTGCCCCTGTTCGACGATGTTCACTTTTATCGCATTGGTGGGCAGGGCGTTATCGACGAAACGCTGGCCGACAGGGACCGTCGCATCCGGCTCGTAGTGACCCTTGATGACTTCGGCATAACCCTTGCTGCTGGCGAATTCATTCAGGGGATCGAAGGGTTGGAGCCCCTTGGCGGTCAAAATGCCCTGGGCCGTCCTGACGCCGAGATCCCTGCCGGTGAGGGCAAAATATTGCTGAACCGCTTTTTCGGCATCGGCGGCCTTGGCTGCCGCCGATATGGCTGCGAGGTCGGCGGTCTGCTGCAATTGCCGTTTCTGCAATGTCAGGTAACCGTAATCGACACCGAGCGCCAATATGCCGATGAAGAGCGGTGCGGTGAGCCCCGCCGAGATGGCGATGTTGCCCGTTCTATCCCTAAGGAAGCGGGGGAGAAGGGAGTGGATATCTCGCATGTCATGCTCCTCCGATCCGGATGGTGGAAAAACGCCGGATGACCGGCTCGGGCAGGGTGTAGCTGTAGAGGCTCCAGATCGGCAGGTTACGGGCGTCATATTCGACCTTGACCGTGAACTGGTTGGCATTGGCGGGATCGGTGGCGACGTTGACGGTGAAACGCGTCTTGTCCATGAAGGCGTAGCTGAGATCGCTTTTGCTGACGAAATCGCGGGCAAGCTGCTGGCGTTCGGTGGTGTTCAGTCCGGCAACGGCCGTTCTTGCCGCATCGGCGGCGATCTGCTGCACCGAATAGGCGGCCATCAGATAAATGCCGTAGGCGATCATCGTGAGCAGGACGAGAAAGAATATCGGTGCGACGATGGCGAACTCGACAGCAGACGAGCCGGATCTATCGCGAAAGAAACGCACTCCATTAAACATAAAGCACCCCCGTTCCTTCAGGCATCAAGGTTCGATGCCTTGATTTATTATTTTCGGAAATGCTAATTTATAGGTGTTAATTTTGTATTGATGCCGCCTCTATGGGTTGCAGCTCGCGTTAAACTTTCGCGTTTGCTTCAGATCAGCCGAAGGCCCTTGAAGCTGGCGTGGCCATCCTTGCCGATGATGATATGGTCGTGAACGGCGATGCCGAGTGGCTTTGCCGTATCGATGATGGTTTTGGTCATCTCGATATCCGCTCGCGAAGGGGTGGGGTCTCCACTCGGGTGATTATGGATTAAAATCAAGGCGGTAGAGGATAGTTCAAGCGCGCGCCGCACGATTTCGCGCGGGTAGACCGGCGTGTGGTCCACGGTTCCCTGACCCTGTACCTCGTCGGCGATCAGGACGTTGCGCTTGTCGAGGAAGAGGATGCGGAATTGTTCCCGCGTCTCGTGGGCCATGGCGGCATGGCAATAATCGATGACCGACGACCAGGAGCCGAGAACCTGCTTGTTGCGGATTTCGCTTTTCAGCATGCGCTGGGAAACGGAGGCGACAAGCTTCAGATCAAGCGCCACGGCTTCGCCCACGCCCTTCACTTCCTGTAGCAAGGCCAGAGGAGCACCGAGAACGCCGCCAAGGGTTCCGAACCGGGCAAGGAGGGCCTTGGCGATGGGTTTGGTATCGCGCCGCGGGATCAGCCGGAACAGCAGAAGCTCCAGCAACTCGTAATCGGCAAGCGCTGCATCGCCGCCATCGCGGTAACGCGCTCGCAGCCTGTCGCGGTGGCCGTGATAATGGGCGGTGTCCGTTTCCTGTTCCGCGATGGCTGCGGCCCGCTCGGTTTTTTGGGGCGCACTTCGCGGTTCGGCAAAAAAGCCGCGCTCATCCGCCGCGTCGAACAGATCGCCTTCGCCCGCCTCAAAGCCTGACGTCGTGGAAAGATCGGCGGAAGGCGAGGCGGGGCGTTTTGCCATAGGCGGTCTGGCCTTATGCGGGGGGAAGCGGCGGCAGGCCCGGACGATCAAAGCCACCCGGTGACAGCGTGAAGATTTCGCAGCCGGTGGCCGTGACGCCAACGGCATGTTCGTATTGGGCGGAGAGGGAACGGTCACGCGTTACCGCCGTCCAGCCATCGGAAAGCACCTTCACATACGGCTTGCCGAGATTGATCATCGGCTCGATGGTGAAGATCATGCCCTCGCGGATTTCCGGGCCTTCATCAGGGCGGCCGTAGTGCAGGATGTTGGGTGTGTCGTGGAACAGGCGTCCGACGCCATGGCCGCAGAAATCACGCACCACGGAGCAGCGTTCCGCTTCCGCATAGGCCTGGATCGCAGCGCCGATCGCGCCGGTGCGTACGCCGGGCTTTACGGCGGCAATACCGCGCAGCAGGCATTCATAGGTCACTTCCATCAGCCGCTCGGCAGCGCGCTTGATCTGGCCGACCGGATACATGCGGCTCGAATCGCCATGCCAGCCGTCAAGCACATAGGTCACGTCGATATTGACGATATCGCCTTCGCGTAGCGGCTTTTCATCCGGAATGCCGTGGCAGACCACGTGGTTGATCGAGGTGCAGACGGATTTCGTATAACCACGATAGTTCAGCGTCGCCGGCAGTGCGCCATGGTTGGCGCCGAATTCGAAGACGAAGCGGTCGATGGCGTCAGTCGTCACACCCGGCTTGACGATGGCTGCCAGTTCATCGAGGCAACGCGCCGTCAGCTGGCACGCCTTGCGCATGCCGTCAAAGTCCTCAGGCGTATAAAGGCGGATGACGCCGGTATTCTTGAGGGGGGCGGAGGCTGCGTCGATATAGGTGACCATCATAGTGCTTTCTGTCTCTTTACGTCCCTGTTCATAAAACAGCCGGACGCCATTCGTCCATCTTAACCGTTCCGCTGACTGAAATTTGTGCCGGGGAGACCATGCATTTCACCGCATAGGCCTCCACGCCGCGCGCCATCGCCCGCTGAAACGCCAGCGCATAGACGGGATCGAGATCGTCGCAGATACGCATCCGGTCGCAATCATCGCGCTGGATGAGATAGAGCATCACCGAACGGTAACCAGCTTCCGCTGCGTCACCCAGTTCTTCGAGATGTTTCGCGCCGCGTTTGGTGGCGGTGTCAGGGAATTCGGCCAGACCTTTTTCGCGCATGAAATGCACGTTCTTCACTTCCACATAGGCATCCGGCCGGCCGGGTTCCGACAGCAGGAAATCGATGCGGGAATTGCGGCCGTATTTCTGTTCGCGCCGGATCGTCGAATAGCCGTCAAGCTCAGGAATGCGGCCGTTCAGGATCGCCTCTTCCGCCAGCCGGTTCGGCATGCCGGTATTGATGCCGACCACGGTGCCATCGGCCTCGACCATTTCCAGCATGTGACGGTATTTGCGGGTGGGGCTGTCGTGTTCGGAAAGCCAGATGCGGGAGCCCGGTGTCGTCAGCCCGCGCATGGAGCCGGTATTGGGGCAGGAGCCCGTGATCGTCGTGCCGTCTTCCAGAACGGCATCGAACAGGAAACGCTTGTAGCGGGAGATCAACGTTGCGGGAATAAGCGGGGGCGTGAAGAACATGGGGCCTGAAAGATTAAGAGGTAGCGGGCGTGATCAGGACAGGACATAGGTTCCCGGCGCATCGCCGAGCACCGGACGCCTGCCATCTCCCGGTTTTCGCGCCTTCACCTTTTCGGCACTCTGGTTTTCGATCCAGCTCTGCCAGTGCACCCACCACGAGCCCTTATGGGCCGTGGCGGCGGCCTGCCAGGCGTCGAAGTCCCCAGCTGGTGACGGCCCCGTCCAATATTGGTATTTCTCAAGCTGCGGCGGGTTGACGACGCCGGCAATGTGGCCGGAAGCGCCGAGCACGAATTCCACCGGCCCGCCAAACAGCGCAGCGCCCGTGAAGACCGATTTCGCCGGCGCGATATGGTCGTCGCGGGTGGCGAGATCGTAGACAGGGATATTGATATCGCCGAGATTGATCCGTTTGCCGGCAACGCGCATCAGTCCACGCGCGAGATTGTTCTCGAGATAACAATTGCGCAGATAAAACGAGTGGCTGGCGGCGGTCACCCGGGTCGAATCGGAGTTCCAGTAGAGCAGGTCGAAGGGCAGGGGCTCGGTGCCGCGCAGGTAATTATCGACCACATAGGGCCAGATGAGATCGGAGGCGCGCAGCATGTTGAAGACGGTCGCCATGATCGAGCCGTCGAGATAACCGACCGCCTGCATGTGCTTGTCCAGCGCCGCCAGCTGGCCTTCGTCAATGAAGACCTTGAGGTCGCCGGCATGGATGAAATCGGTCTGGGCGGCCAGCAGCGTGGCGCTACGGATGCGTTCATCGCCTTCCTGCGCATGCAGCGCCAGCGCCGAGGATAAAAGCGTACCGCCGACGCAATAACCTATGGCGTTGATTTGCCTCTCACCGGTCCGCTCCTCGATGGTATCAAGCGCAAAATCGATGCCTTCGCGGATGTAATCGTCCCAGCCCTTCTCGGCCAGACGGGCATCCGGATTGATCCAGGAGACCATGAACACGCTGTGGCCCTGCTCAAGGCACCAGCCGACGAAGGATTTCTGTGGGTTGAGATCAAGAATGTAGAATTTGTTGATCCATGGCGGCACGATCAGCAGCGGCCGCTTGAAGGCCTTCTGCGTCGTCGGCGCATAATGGATGATTTCGCAGAGCGGGCTTTTCGCCACCACCTTGCCCGGCGTGACGGCGATATTCTGGCCGATGACGAATTTGCTGTAATCGGTCTGGCGCAGTTTCAGGTGGCCATTGCCGGCTGCGACATCTTCCGCCAGCTGCGCCATGCCCTTGACGAGATTGGCGCCGCTGGAAGCCACCGTCTCGCGGAAGACCTGTGGATTGGTGAAGACGAAATTGGCCGGTGAAAGCGCCTCCGTTACCTGCCGCATATAGAACAGCGCCTTGGTGCGGGTATGTTCGTCAAGGCCTTCGGCTTCCGTCACCATCCGGTCGGCAAAACCGACGGTGGTCTGGTAGGCTTTCAGGAGAAAATCGAAGAAGGGATTGGCCTGCCAGTCGGCATCGGCAAAACGCCTGCTCCTGCGTTCGGCAGGACCGCTTTCGGCGGGTTTTTCAGAAGCCGAATCGGCGTCGTCGGAAAACTGCGCCACCGATTTAGCCCACAGATCGTAATAGCTGGAAAGCAGATGGGTCTGCGCTTCGAGCGAGCGCTTCGGTTCGGCCATCCAGTATTCGGCGACATCGGAGAGCGTCTTGACCAGATCGGTCACGGGATCAGCGCTTGCCTGGGGGATTTCGCCGCGTTCGCGCGGCGCCAGCCATTCGGAGGCGGCCTTGCCGAGATTCTCGAGCGCGCGGGCGATATTGATCGCGAAGGTTTCCGGGTCGCGGATCAGGTAGGCTTCGGCGGAAGTAGCGTCGAACCCGGGCGTTTTTCCACCCTTTTTCTCTGCCCCGCCGTCAACACCTGCCATGCGCCATCCTCCACCAAATTTGTGTTTGCACATTCTGCATGAAAACGAATACAAGTTCCACCAGCAAGGGGAGGCCGCAAAGGGCCGAACCGCAGTCGAATTCGATATCGGCGATATCCTTACAGGCGGAACATGACGATGGGCAAGCACATGGGCACATGGGGAACATATGCGGAAAACGCCGCGAGAATCGCTGTTCTTTCGCTCTCTGGCACCTTGCTCGTCACCGCGCTTGCAGCCTGCAAGGCACCGGAGCCGATCGTTGCGCCCGCCCATATGCGCCGTCCGACGACTGAAATCGTCGGTCCGCGCCCCGTCAGCGACAATGCGGTGAGCCAGAAGCGCGACACCGACACCTATCCGACGTTCTCGCAGCCGCTGACGGCCGCGGGCACCCAGATGGGTGACGATGAGGCCTCCACCATGGAATCGAGCCTGTCGCGCCTCGGTGCGGCACGGCGCAACGGCCAGATTTCGGAAGCCGAATACAAGCGCCGGGTGGCCGAGCTGCGGGCGCTTGCCGAAAACCAGAAGCCGGTTGCGACGCCTGCAGCCTCGCAGTGAGATCATGCCGCGTATTTGCGCGGTTTCAGAGACTGGCCAGACCATCTTTGTTGACAAGACATGCCCCCCAAACGGTCGATTCCCTATGGAGCGAGCGGGTGTGCTTTGTTTCTTCTCTCTGGCGGAGAGAAGAAACATGCGGCGATGCCGAGCTTGTAACCCCTTCTTTACCCTGCCTTTGAACCATCCGCTTACCCAAGATGTTAAGCGGATGGATGAGGTTTGCCGCTATGATGCAGCCATAACAAACAGGCCGCTGAAAAAGCGGGGCACGGGGTGAAATATCATGAAATGCATCGCCGCTTTGCTGGTTCTTGCCGGTTTTGCGCTCGCACCCGCACAGGCGCGGGCGCCGCACATCAATTTCGGGACACCTTCACTTCAGGGGCAGTGAGAGGGCAAATTCCGTCAGTCGTTGCCGGCGGCTTCGCTCAGCACGTCGAGATCAGGCACCGTGATGTGACGGTTGTTTTCGATGCGGATAATGCCTTCCTTGCGCAGCTTGGTCATTTGCCGGCTAACCGTTTCGATGGTGAGGCCAAGGAAATCGGCGATGTCGGCGCGTGAAAGCGGCAGGTCGAAACAGGATTTGTCGTCGTTTTCCGGGTCGATATGGGTGGCGATCATATAAAGGAAGCTGGCAACCTTTTCCTGTGCCGATTTGCGACCCAGCGTCAGCATCCAGTCACGCGCCTCGTCCAGTTCCTTCAGGGACTGGTTGTGAAGCTTGCGTTCCATGTCAGGCACTTCGGACACCATGCGGTCGACAACGCGGCGCGGAAAGAGACAAATCTCCACATCGGTTGCGGCTTCCGCCGTCATCTTGCTTTCCGCTAGGAACGGACGGCCGAGGAAATCCGGTGCGAATTGCAGGCCGACGATCTGCTGACGGCCATCCGACATCATTTTCGACAGCTTCACCACGCCCTTCAGGATATTGCCATAGGAGGTGACGAGTTCGCCCTGGCCGAGAAGCTCGTTGCCGGCTTCCAGCTTTTTGCGGCTGGAATGGCGGTTGAGATCGCAGAGCTGCTGTGGTGTCAGCGTGCTGCAAAGACCGCCGTGACGCGCCTCGCAGGAGCGGCAAACAACGGGCTCTTCCGAATTGTGGATGGTCTTCTGCAGCGTGTCCATAAGCCTTTTCCAATGCTGGCTTTTCGGGACGATTGCGACCGTGGGTATCAAATACGGTCTCTTTGAAGGCTTGCGCCATGTAGCCGTCGTCCCCGCGTCTACTTTAGCAAGAACTTATGGCGCAATTTGATTGAAGTCAAAGTTGCAAACTGTCGCAGCCGTTACTGAAAGAGAGGAAATCGACATTTTCTTGATAAAAGGCAAATCGGGTGATGAATACCGAACTTCTTCACAAATATTCGGGTGCAGTGCCGCGTTACACGAGCTATCCGACCGCGCCGCATTTCCACGAGGGAATCGATAATGGCACCTATCACGGCTGGCTCGGCGCGCTTGGCCACAGAAATCGCATATCGCTTTATCTGCATATTCCCTATTGCGACCGGCTGTGCTGGTTCTGCGCCTGTCACACCAAGCACACGCTGAAATACGAGCCGATTGCAGTTTATCTTGAAGCACTTAAGCAGGAGATTGCGGCGGGTGGCGCGCTTTTTTCGCCTGATGCGGGGGGGAGTGCTGTCCATTTCGGCGGCGGGTCGCCCACCATGCTGAAGCCGGAGGACATGCAGAGCCTGATGGACTGTCTGCGGCGTCACTTCACCTTCGGGCTCGCACCTGAAATCAGCGTCGAGATGGACCCCAATGATCTGGACGACAGCCGCTATGATGCGCTTGCCGCCATCGGCATGTCGCGGGCGAGCCTCGGCGTTCAGGACTTCGATGACAAAGTGCAAAAAACCATCAACCGCATCCAGTCCTTCGAACAGACGAAATCCGTCGTGGATGCCGTGCGGGCGAGGGGCGTGCATTCGGTCAACTGCGACATCCTCTATGGGCTGCCGTTCCAGACCTGTGAGACATTGGAAAGGACCGTCAACCAGATCGTGTCGCTCGATCCCGATCGCATCGCGCTTTTCGGTTATGCCCATGTTCCCTGGATGAAAAAACACCAGTCGCTGATCCCCGAACACGCGCTTCCGGATATTGCCGAGCGCTACCGCCAGATGACGATGGCGGGCGCGATGCTGAAACAGGCGGGTTACAAGGCGATCGGCATCGACCATTTCGCCAAGCCGACCGATACATTATGCCAGACCGCAGAAGCCGGCGCGCTGCGACGGAATTTCCAGGGCTACACGACCGACACGGCCGATGCGCTGATCGGGCTCGGTGCATCGTCGATCGGCAGGCTGCCGCAGGGTTATGTGCAGAACATGGTGGCGACGGGGGAATATCAGCGTATGGCGGGCGAGGGCGGTCTTGCCGTCGTCAAGGGCATTGAACTGTCGGAGGAGGATCATCTGCGCTCGCATGTCATTGAACGGCTGATGTGCGATTTTTCGATCGATCTTTCGGAATTGCAGCACCGTTTCGGCAAGGTGAGCCATTCCGTGAGGGATGAGGCACAGCTGTTCGCCGCAGGCGACAGGGATGGCGTGGTGCGTCTGGATGCCGATATTTTTGCCGTGACGGAGGCTGGAAAGCCGTTCGTGCGTAACATCGCGGCAATCTTCGACACCTATCTCGGTAACGGACGCGGCCGCCATTCGGTTGCTGTTTAGGCAACAGTTTTGGGGCAAATTACAAAGTTACGTCACGAAACCATTGGCTTTTTTGTGCGACTTGCCTATGTGGTGCGTCAGACAGGATAATTCATACGAACGACAATAAGGATTATGGGCGTGACAGCTACATTCGACAAGGTTGCCGACATTATCGCCGAAACCAGCGAAATCGACCGCGAAACCATTACGCCGGAGAGCCACACGATCGACGATCTGGGCATCGACAGCCTCGACTTTCTTGATATCGTTTTTGCGATCGACAAGGAATTCGGCATCAAGATTCCGCTCGAGCAGTGGACGCAGGAAGTCAACGAAGGCAAGGTTTCCACCGAAGAATATTTCGTGCTGAAGAACCTCTGTGCCAAGATCGACGAATTGCGCGCAGCCAAGGGCTGAAGCAACGATGCCCGCTTCAGGCGGGCATTTTTCTTTCTGGACCCAGCCTGTAAAGGCGGGTCGCAACCGACCAGAGACGGGCCGGACAGATGCTGCTTGAATATTTTCAGATGATCGACAAGGTCGAGGCCGTGGACATGGCGACGCGCACGTTGAAGGCGCAGTCGATCGTTCCCGACCAGAGCCCGGTATTCGAAGGTCACTTCCCCGGCATGCCGCTGGTTCCGGGCGTGCTGCTGATCGAAACGATGGCGCAGGCTTCCGGCATGCTGGTTCTGGCCTTCAGCGATTTTGCGTCCATGCCGTTCCTGATGTCGGTCGACGGCGCCAAGATGCGCACCTTCGTGGAGCCGGGCGCGGTTCTCGACATCGAGGCCGTGCTGGAGCATGACGGTTCCGGTTTTGCCGTAACCAAGGCGAAGATCACCTCTGCCGGCAAGAAGGTCTGCGACGCGCAGCTTAAATTGCGCACAATGCCGTTCAGCGAAATTCCGCTCGGGCCTATCGTCAAGAAGCGGGCGGAAGAAGTCGGCCTGATGGCGGCGATTGCCGCGGATGCGCAGAAATAAGCGTTTCCACCCGTTTCGAAGGAGAGCGTTTTTCCCGTCGGCCCGGTTTTGACGCACGAAATTCGTGGGCTCGCGACGGCGGATCGGGCCTTCACCATTGCCAATCCGCATCGCGCGCTTTATTCCGCAACGCATGAAGTGGTTGTTCGCAACCGCTGTGGATAGCCGTGACCGTTTCGGCGGGGCCGGCTGCAAAGGATGACAGACGATGAAATCTGACAATGATGTGGTGATAACAGGGGTCGGCATCGTGACCTGTCACGGCGTTGGCAGCCAGGCGCATGTGGCGCTTCTTTCTGGAACCGCCGCGCCGGCGACGATTGTCGAGACCGAAAAATTCAAACCCTATCCGGTCCATCCCATGCCTGAGATCGACTGGTCCGCGCAGATTGCCAAGCGCGGCGACCAGCGCCAGATGGAAAACTGGCAGCGGCTTGGCGTTTTTGCCGCCGGTCTGGCGCTCGATGATGCCGGGCTGAAGGAAAATGCCGAAGCCTGCGCCACAATGGACATGATCGTTGCCGCCGGTGGTGGTGAGCGCGACATCAATGTCGATACGCTGATCGTCGACGAGGCGCTGAAGCGCAATGACCGCGAAAAGCTGCTCAACGAGAAGCTGACGACGGAACTGCGCCCGACGCTGTTTCTCGCCCAGCTTTCCAACCTGATGGCCGGCAACATCTCCATCGTGCACAAGGTCACCGGGTCTTCCCGCACTTTCATGGGCGAGGAAGCGGCGGGCATTTCCGCCGTCGAAACCGCATTCCACCGCATTCGCTCCGGCGAATCGAGCCACGCGCTGGTGGGCGGTGCTTTCTCTGCGGAACGTCCCGACATGATCCTGCTGTTTGAAGCCATCGGTGCACATGCGCAGGGCGGCTGGCAGCCGCTCTGGTCGCGTGGTGACCAGGACGGCGGCGGCATGGTTTCCGGTTCGCTGGGCGCCTTCCTTGTGCTGGAATCGCGCAAGCACGCCAGCGAGCGTGGCGCGCGCATCTATGCCCGCATCGACGCCATCGAGGGTGATCGCGGCAGCCGTGACGAAGGCAAGATGGAAAAGCGCATGGAGCGTCTGCTTGCCCCTGCCAAGGACGGCGCAGCCACTGTCATCTTCTCCGGCGCAAGCGGTTATGACGGTGTGACGGCCCGCGAGAAGGACATTCTCGAAAAGGCTCTGCCAAATGCTGTCATCCGCGGTTTCGGCGGTATCACCGGCCACGGGCTGGAAGCGCAGTTCCCGCTTGGGCTGGCGCTCGCGGCGCTGACCCTTGAAAGCGGCGCGAAGGTGCCGGTTTTCGACGCGGCTGAGGAAAAACCCATGGGCGAGGCGGCCAGCGAAGCCGTCGTCACCACCGTCGGCCATGTGCGCGGCGAAGGGGTCGCCGTTCTGTCCCGTGACGTGTGAGGAGAAAGACCATGACTTCCAACTTCAAGGATCATCTCGGTCGTCCCATCGTTGCCGTGACCGGCATGGGCATCATCACGTCGCTCGGGCAGGGGCTTGCCGATAACTGGGCGGCGCTGACATCGGGCAAGTCGGGCATCCACAAGATCACCCGTTTCCCGACCGAGGGGCTTTCGACGCGGATCAGCGGCACGGTGGATTTCATCGATATCCCGGTTCCGAATTCGGTCGAGCGTTCCTATGCTTTTGCGCGTGAGACCACCATCGAGGCTCTGGCGCAGGCCGGTATATCAGGTGATTTCGACGGTCCGCTGTTTCTTGCAGCACCGCCAATCGAGCCGGAATGGAGCGCCCGTTTCGAGCTTGCCGACCGGTCTCCGCCGGCTGCCCAGCCGGGTGACGCCTATGAGCGGTTCCTGACGGCTTTCCGCCAGCGTCCCGATCCGGCATTCCAGGAAGCGGCGCTGTTCGGCGCGATTTCCGAGCGCCTTTCCGACCGTTTTGGCACGCGCGGCCTGCCGGTCACGCTTTCGACTGCCTGTGCATCTGGCGCGACCGCGATCCAGCTTGGTGTCGAAGCAATCCGCCAGGGCCGCACCGAGCGGGCGCTGACGGTTGCGACAGACGGTTCGGTCAGCGCCGAAGCGCTGATCCGCTTCTCGTTGCTGTCGGCGCTTTCGACCCAGAACGACCCGCCGGAAAAGGCCTCCAAGCCATTCAGCAAGGACCGCGACGGTTTCGTGATCGCCGAAGGTGCGGCGACGCTGGTGCTGGAATCGCTCGAAGCCGCCGTTGCACGCGGTGCCAAGGTTCTCGGCATCATCAAGGGCGCCGGCGAAAAGGCTGACAGCTTCCACCGCACACGCTCTTCGCCCGATGGCGGCCCGGCGATCGCGACGATCCGCGCGGCACTTGCCGATGCGGGCGTGGCCGAAAGCGATATCGGTTATATCAACGCCCACGGCACCTCGACGCCGGAAAACGACAAGATGGAATATGGCTCCATGCTCGCCGTCTTCGGCGAGGGCCTGAAGAACATCCCGCTGTCGTCCAACAAGTCGATGATCGGCCATACCTTGACCGCCGCAGGCGCTGTGGAAGCGGTGTTCTCGCTGCAGACCATGCTGACCGGCACCCTGCCGCCGACAATCAACTACAACAATCCCGATCCGACCATCACGCTCGACGTGGTGCCGAATGTGAAGCGGGATGCTCAGGTGAGCGCGGTTCTGTCCAACTCCTTCGGATTTGGCGGGCAGAATGCAAGCCTTGTCATGACGCGGGAACCGGCCTGACCGGTTTCACCACTAACAGGAGCGTTTTCGCTTGAATTGCGAAAACGCTCTCGCTTCTTTGATTACGCATTCCGGCCGCAAAACCGTTACAGAGGTTTGCTGGAATAGCCCTTTAGATAAACGCCCTCGGGCGAAGGACTGATATATGCGCGCTCTTCAACTCGTGGACGACCGGAAGCTCGAAAAAGTGGACCTGCCCGAACCGGATGCTCCGGCACCGGGCGAGGTGACGCTGCGCGTCAAGGCGGTTGCGCTCAACCACATCGATGTGTGGGGCTGGCGCGGCATGGCTTTCGCCAAGCGCAAGATGCCGCTCACCATCGGTGCGGAAGCCTCCGGCGTGGTCGAAGCCATCGGTCCGGGCGTGTCGAACGTGCTGCCCGGCCAGCTCGTCGCAATCTATGGCGCGCGCACCTGCGGGCTGTGCAAACCCTGCCGCGAAGGCCGTGACAATCTGTGCGAACATGTGCAGGGCGTTCACGGTTTCCATCTCGATGGTTTTGCCCAGGAAAAGATCAATATTCCCGCCCGCCAGCTCGTGCCCGCACCGCATGGCGTCGATGCCGTTGCGGCTGCCCTCGCACCTGTCACCTTCGGCACGGTCGAGCACATGCTGTTCGACAATGCCAAGCTCGAATCCGGTGAGACGATCCTCGTGCATGCCGGCGGTTCCGGCATCGGCACGGCGGCGATCCAGCTTGCCAAGAAGATGGGCTGCACCGTCATCACCACCGTCGGCTCCGACGACAAGATCGAACGGGCGAAGGCTCTGGGTGCCGACCACGTCATCAACTACAGGACCGACCGTTTTGAAGGCGTCGTGCGCAAGCTGACGAAAAAGAAGGGCGTCGACGTTGTATTCGAACATGTTGGCAAGGACACCTGGGCGGGCTCGATGTTCTCGCTGAAGCGCGGCGGCCGTCTCGTCACCTGCGGTTCTACGTCTGGTGTCTCCACCGATATCAACCTGATGATGCTGTTCCAGCAGCAGCTGAAGCTGCTCGGCTCCTTCGGCTGCCGTATGGAAAACATGGCCAACGCCATGCAGAAGATGGCGCGTGGCATCGTGCATCCTGTTATCGACACCGAAGTCACCTTCGACGATATCGACCGGGCGCTGGAACGTATGGAGACGCGTCAGGTGTTCGGTAAAATCGTTCTGCGGATGGATTGACCGTCTTGAAGCTTTTCCTGACACGGATCGTCCTGAAACTGGACCACTTCCGGCAGTGGCTGATCGCGACATTCGCCTTCGGCCTTCTCAACCTGCTGAAGCTCTTCCCCGCCGATGCGGGCATTCGCGCCGCCGACCGGCTGGCGCGCTGGGTGGGGCCGAAGACTGGTCGCCACAAGCTGATGCTTTATAATCTGGCACGCGCCTTTCCGGAGAAGTCAGAGGAAGAGCGGCTTGCGATCGCCATGGACAGCTGGGCCAATATGGGCCGGCTTGCGGCGGAATATGTGTTTCTCGACCGGCTGTTCGATTTCGATCCGGAAAAGAACGAGCCGGGCCGCATCGAGGTCGAGGGCACCTCGACCTTCCTCGAACTGCGCGACAATCCGCGACCCTTCATCGTCTTTACCGCCCATAGCGGCAATTTCGAGCTGCTGCCGGTTGCCGGCTCGGCTTTTGGTCTCGATGTGACGGTGTTGTTCCGGCCGCCCAACAATCCCTTCGTGGCTGACAAGGTTTTCAATTTCCGCAAGGAGCGCATGGGTAATCTCGTGCCCTCGCATGCCGGCTCTTCCTTCGCGCTGGCGCGACAGCTGGAAAAGGGTGGCGGCGTGGGCGTGCTCGTCGATCAGAAATTCGGCAAGGGGCTGACGACGAAATTTTTCGGCCTTGAGGTTCGTACCAATCCGCTTCTCGCCAAGCTGGTGCGGCAGTTCAACTGCGATGTTTATCCTGCCCGCTGCGTGCGTCTTCCGGATAATCGCTACAGGCTGGAAATAGAGCCCAGGGTTGAAATTCCGCGCGATGAGAAGGGCAATGTCGATATTCAGGCGACGGCGCAGCTTCTGAACGACAAGGTGGAAAGCTGGGTGCGCGAATACCCCGGACAATGGCTGTGGTATCACGACCGCTGGGACGTGAAGCATCAGATTTGACGGGATCGTGTGCGGCCGGATTTTCGGCGATTCTCACGAAATTCGACGGGAAAATCGTGCGTTTCGGTACTTTTCCATATTTGCGGAACCTCATTTTTCGTTCATGGATTATCGAAATTGAAAAATTAGCGGCTGCTGTGATATTTTGAACAACAATCCTCGCGGCGTTCCTGCGTTTCGTTACGTCATTTTTAAGCGCAAAGACGCTACAATCAGGGGATAAAGGCTTAATCCGTTCGCATAGGTAGCGGGGTTATGCCCGTTCAGGGAGAGTTGGGTTGAAAGATTTGATTGAGTTGTTCTGGCTGCGTTATACGGAACTGCAATCTGCCGTTGGTAAAAACGAAGCCGACAAGATTGCCGTGCTGGAACGTGAACTGGAACAGCTCCTCGAGCGGGTTGTCGGACGCAAGACAGAAAACTCCGAAGATATCCGCGAGCAGTTCCGTTTTGCCATCGATCTCCTTAACCACGAGGCGGAAGACCTTGGCTGCGTGCAGCGCAACTCCGAGCTTCTTCGCACCCTTGTCGATCGCTACGTCGGCATGCCGTCAAAGGCGAAGGTCGTCGGTGACGAGGACGAAGACACTCTGGCGTGGCATCACCGCCATCTGATCCTCGATGAGGATATGCTCAACGATCTCGACGAGCCGGTGGTGATCGTTTCCCCTGGCTACCGCGTTTCCTTCGCCAATGCTCTCGATGCATTTCAGCGCAATGCCCCGGAAGGGCTTGTCGGCTGCCATATCGCCGAACTTGTCGGCGTTCACCGGTTCCAGAACAATCTCAGGGAAAAGCTCGACAATTGCTTCAAGGGCGATACGTCGAAATATACCTATGCGGAAGATCAGAATGGCCGCACGGTCGTCAAGTCGCTGGAAATGTCGCCGTGCTACTCGTCCGCCTACAAGCTCGTAGGTGCGATGGTGGTGATCCGCGAAATCGCCGATCGCCGTCGCCGCGCCGCTGGCTGAGGCAGCAGGGCGCCTTCCCATTGTCGGAATGACGGGAAAAGGCGCTCCACCATCCCTTATTTCGGGAATATGGTTTCCCAGACAGTGGCGATCGACCAGGCGGACGATGCGTCGACAAGAAGCTTCGTCGCCATGGCAAGGCATGACAGGACGAGCAGCGGGCGGATGATCTTTGCGCCGTTTTTCATCGCGAAACGGGATCCGATCTGCGCGCCGATGAACTGGCCGACCCCCATGGCCAGGCCGAGCTTCCACAAAACCGCGCCACCCATTGCAAAGACGAGAAAGCCGCCGAAATTCGAACCGAGGTTGAGAAGCTTCGTGTGGGCGGTCGCCTTCAGCATTCCGAAACCGGCAAGACCCACAAAGGCCAGCATGTAGAAGGACCCAGCGCCAGGGCCGAAAACACCGTCGTAAAAACCGATCAGCGGCGCGACCGCAAGCCCGAACACGAAGGGCGTGATGCGGCGGTGGCTGTCGATATCGCTGAGCTGCGGCTTGAAGGCAAAATAAAGCGCGATCGCAATCAACAGGAACGGCATGATGGCGCGCATGAGATCGGCCGGCACGAAGGCGGCTGTCAGCGCGCCGAGCATCCCGCCGGCCATGGCCATCAGCGCCATCGGCAATTGTTCTTTGAGATTCACATGGCCGCGTCTGGCATAGGCAAGGGTCGCAGAGGCGGAACCAAACTGCGCCTGCAGCTTGTTCGTGCCGAGCGTATCGAGCGGGGCGATGCCCATGATCATCATTGCGGGAATGACGATGAGGCCACCACCACCGGCGATGGAATCGATAAATCCGGCAAAGATGGCGACGCAGAAGAGAACGATAAAAACGTTGAGGGCGATGTCTTGCACTGGGAATGTCCGGGCAGGCGAAGGAGAGGGCTTCTTCTTTCACCGAAAGGGCCACGGCGCAATCTCTTTCTGTGCGTTCGGCTGCGGGCGGGGGGATTGCGGTGTTGCCGCTTATCGTTATGTTTCCGTGGCGCGTCGCCGGAAGGACGGATGGCGCTTGAGACATATGGATGAGGGCATTATGCATAAAGTGATATTCGATACGGACCCCGGTGTGGATGACGCCATGGCGCTTCTGTTCCTGCACCGCCATCCCGATATCGATCTGATCGGCGTTACCACCGTTTTCGGCAATGCGCCCATTGATATCACCACCCGCAATGCGCTCTTCCTGAAGCGGGAATGGCAGATGACAGCACCGGTCGCCAGGGGCGCCGGCGTGACCTTCGATCCCGCCCGCAAGGAAGGCCACTGGCCGACCTTCATCCATGGCGAAAACGGCCTCGGCGATATCGATATCCCTGAGACCATCGATCTGCCGCTCGACCCGCGCCCCGCACATCGTTTCATCATCGAGACGGTAAAGGCCAATCCCGGTGAGGTGACGCTGATTGCCGTCGGTCGCATGACCAATCTGGCGCTGGCGCTCAGCGAAGAACCTGACTTCGCGGCGCTGGTGAAGGAGGTGATCGTCATGGGCGGCGCCTTCGACATGAACGGCAATGTGTCGCCGGCGGCCGAGGCTAATATTCACGGCGATCCTGAAGCGGCCGATCTCGTCTTCACCGCGCCCTGGCGCGTGATCGTCGTCGGTCTCGATGTGACGATGAAAACGGTGATGACCAGCGCCTTCATGGCTGACATGGCAAAGGCCGGCGGCAAGCCGGTGCAGCTGCTTTCGGACCTGTCGCAGTTCTACATCGATTTCTACAAGACCCGCACCGGCGACGGCATGGTGGTGCATGACAGCTGCGCCTGCGTCTATCTTGTGGCGCCTGAGCTTTTTGAAACCCGCAACGGCCCGGTACGCGTCGTCTGCGGCGGGCTTGCCGACGGCCAGACGATCCAGAAGCCGGATGGCCGCGCCTTTCCGCCGGGGGACCCGGGTGGGCATCCGCGCCAGCTCGTCTGCACAAATATCGAGCCGGAGCGCGTGCTTTCGGTCATCCGTGCCGCAATTGTGACAGGGGAGCGCGGCTGAAGGGCGGGAATGGCCGTTCTTGAGCATGGCTTGCCTTGCATTTTCCAAGAATCTGGCGTTATGCAAGTTCCCTGATCGTAGTGCGCGATCCGCCATGCCTGAGGGGCTGAAAAGGCCGTGCCGGAAGGACGGGCGGATGGCCGCTATGCGGCGTGGGCCAAGAAAACCCCTGTAGGTTTTCCCGTGCTTTGCGCTACAATGAATAACGCCTGCCGGGTCGGTTCGTGTCGGCGGCGTTTAACAACAAAAAACGAACCTTCGTTATGGACCGGAAGAACCGGTCCATTCCCATGAGGAAAGAGATGGAAGAGTTTCATAAGGTCCGGCGTCTGCCGCAATACGTCTTCGAACAGGTCAACCGTTTGAAAGCGAGCGCGCGAGCGGCCGGGGCCGATATCATCGATCTCGGCATGGGCAATCCCGACCTTCCGACCCCCAAGGCGATCGTCGACAAGCTTTGCGAGGTCGTTCAGGATCCGCGTACCCATCGTTATTCCTCCTCCAAGGGCATTCCAGGCCTTCGCCGCGCGCAGGCCGGTTATTATGCCCGCCGTTTCGGCGTGAAGCTGAACCCCGATACGCAGGTCGTCGCGACCCTCGGCTCCAAGGAAGGCTTCGCCAATATGGCGCAGGCCATCACCGCGCCGGGCGACGTCATCCTGTGTCCGAACCCGACCTATCCGATCCATGCCTTCGGTTTCCTGATGGCGGGCGGTGTTATCCGTTCGATGAATGTCGAGCCTGATGACAGTTTCTTTGGCCCGCTGGAGCGCGCCGTGCGCCACTCCATCCCGAAGCCGCTGGCGCTGATCGTCAACTACCCGTCGAACCCGACGGCGCATGTCGCCTCGCTTGATTTCTACAAGGACGTGATCGCCTTTGCGAAGAAGCACGAGATCATTGTGTTGTCCGACCTTGCCTATTCGGAGATCTATTTCGACGACAACAATCCGCCGCCTTCGGTTCTGGAAGTTCCCGGTGCAATCGACGTTGCGGTGGAATTCACCTCCATGTCGAAGACCTTCTCCATGCCAGGCTGGCGTATGGGCTTTGCCGTCGGCAACGAGCGGCTGATCGCGGCGCTGACGCGTGTGAAGTCCTATCTCGACTACGGCGCCTTCACGCCGATCCAGGTTGCGGCAACGCATGCGCTGAACGGTGACGGCTCTGACATTGCCGAAGTGCGCAATGTCTATCGCCGCCGTCGCGATGTCATGGTCGACACGTTCGGCAAGGCCGGCTTCGAGGTTCCGCCGCCGGCGGCGACCATGTTCGCCTGGGCGAAAATCCCGGAAAAGTTCCGCCATCTCGGCAGCCTGGAATTCTCCAAGCTTCTGGTCGAGAAGGCCGATATTGCCGTTGCTCCCGGCATCGGCTTTGGCGAGATGGGCGATGATTACGTCCGTCTCGCGCTCGTGGAAAACGAGCACCGAATTCGTCAGGCAGCGCGCAATCTGAAGCGTTTCCTGTCGAGCGCAGACGAAACGATGCACAACGTCGTTTCGCTTAACGCCCACAGATAAGGGCAACCGAAGGCGGCCGGGCCTCGGCCGCCACCATCACCAGCAAATCAGGAACATACCCATGGCAGATTCATTGAGAATCGGCATAGCGGGGCTCGGCACTGTCGGCGCTTCGCTCGTGCGCATCCTCCAGCAGAGAAGCAACGAACTTGCGATTACCTGCGGACGCGCGATTGAGATTATTGCGGTGAGCGCGCGCGACCGTTCGCGCGACCGCGGCATCGATCTCAAGGGTATTACCTGGTTCGACACGCCCGAGCAGATGGCAAGCGAAGCCGATATCGACGTCTTCGTCGAACTGGTCGGCGGCGCTTCCGGTCAGGCGGAAAATGCGGTGCGCGCGGCACTCGCCCGTGGTCTCCATGTGGTGACAGCCAACAAGGCGCTGCTGGCCAAGCATGGCGTCGAACTGGCGACGATTGCCGAAGACAAGGGCGCGCTTCTCAATTTCGAAGCGGCGGTGGCCGGCGGTATCCCCGTCATCAAGGCGCTGCGCGAATCCCTGACCGGCAACCATGTGTCGCGCATCTACGGCATCATGAACGGCACCTGCAATTACATCCTGACCAAGATGGAGAAGGAAGGGCTGTCCTTCGAGGCCTGTCTGAAGGAAGCGCAGCGGCTGGGTTATGCCGAAGCCGATCCGGCCTTCGATATCGAGGGCAACGACACCGCTCACAAGCTCGCCATTTTGACCACGCTTGCCTTCGGCAACAAGATTTCGGCTGATGACATCTATCTGGAAGGCATCACCAATATCTCCAGCGAGGACATTCAGGCGGCCGCCGAACTCGGTTACCGCATCAAGCTTCTCGGCGTGGCGCAGGTGACCGAATCCGGCATCGAGCAGCGCGTGCATCCGACCATGGTGCCGCTCGATTCCGTCATTGCCCAGGTTGACGGCGTGACCAATGCGGTGGCGATCGAATCCGACATTCTCGGCGAGTTGCTGATGGTCGGCCCGGGTGCCGGCGGCAACGCCACGGCTTCCGCCGTGCTCGGCGACATCGCCGATATCGCCAAGAGCCGTCCGGGCGCCCAGCAGGTGCCTGTCCTCGGCCGTCCGGCGAAATCCCTGTCGGAGTATCGCCGCGCCAAGATGAAGAGCCATGAGGGCGGTTATTTCATCCGCCTGACGGTGAAGGACCAGGCGGGCGTCTTCGCCTCCATCGCCACCCGCATGGCTGACAATAACATTTCGCTGGAATCCATCGTGCAGCGCCAGCGCGTGCATGTGGAAGGCGCGCCGCAGACCATCATCCTCGTCACCCATGCGACGATGGAAGATGCGATCCGCAAGGCCGTGAAGGCCATCAAGAACGAGAAATATCTCGTCAGCGAGCCGCAGGTCATCCGCATCGAGCGGACCTGAGACGCGTCATTATTTTGATGACATCGAGAGCCGCGCTTCCATATGGAGGCGCGGTTTTTCGTTGTATGGCTGCCTGTATAGCGCCGGTGGTCCGGCGCCCATAAAATTTGAGGGGAAGGCGTCGGAAGCGCTGGAAAACAAGGCGATTCGGCACTATGGTTAATCCTGTTCACCAAGCGAGGGAGGCGTGGCCGTGACATCGATCATCCTGTTCAAGGACAATAAGCGCGCTGGCATTGCGGCGACCCATCACCGGGCGCGGCCTCACAATGCCAATGACAATATTCGCACTATGGAATTCGACATGGGGGAGCATGAGCGCAACTGGTGTTCGCTCGCCGTCTTCTCGCTGCTGCTGCTCGTTGGCGCTGTCTCGATCGTCAGCCCGTTTTTCTCGATTTTTTCGGTGTGAAACCTCATATGCGCGTTTTTGCTTGAAAAACGCGCCACCGCCATTTAGCCCG
The DNA here is from genome assembly GCF_001541315.1 of Agrobacterium tumefaciens str. B6. Classification (GTDB taxonomy): domain Bacteria; phylum Pseudomonadota; class Alphaproteobacteria; order Rhizobiales; family Rhizobiaceae; genus Agrobacterium; species Agrobacterium radiobacter. Next base: position 134,578 of record NZ_LMVK01000051.1, read on the forward strand.
TCTTAAGAGCGCGATCAGGCGCATGACAGGACGAATGGACAGGATGGCAATGATGGAGCCGGCCGATACCGTGGCCCGCGCATTTTTAAGCGTGGAGCGGTCGGCGACAGAACAGCGCTGGGTATCGCGGCTGGATCAGGCCGGGCAGAACCGCGCGCTGGCCATGTCCCAGATTCACGCCATTCCCGAATTGATCGCACGCGTTCTTGCCGGACGCGGGGTGGGTGTCGATGACGCCCTGGCATTCCTTGATCCGACCATCCGCTCCCTGATGCCCGATCCGCATATGCTGACCGATTGCGAGAAGGCCGCCGAGCGGCTGGTACGCGCCATCGAGACCGGCGAGAAGGTGGCGATCTTCGGCGACTACGATGTCGACGGTGCTGCCTCTTCTGCTTTGATGTACCGCTTCCTCGCGCATTTCGGTCTGACGCCGGAAATCTATATTCCCGACCGTATTTTTGAGGGCTACGGGCCGAACCCGGCGGCGATGCAGCAGCTTGCTGCCAATGGCGCGACGCTGATCGTGACGGTCGATTGCGGCTCAACCAGCCATGAATCGCTGCAGGCCGCCAGGGACGCGGGAACGGATGTCGTGGTGATCGATCACCACCAGGTCGGCACGGAGCTGCCGCCGGCGGTGGCGCTGGTCAATCCCAACCGCGAGGACGATCTTTCGGGGCAGGGGCATCTCTGTGCGGCAGGCGTGGTGTTCCTCGTGCTGGTCGCCACCCTGCGCCTATTGAAGGACAGGCGGAACCGGCAGGCCTTCACACTCGATCTGCTGTCCCTTCTCGATATCGTTGCGCTTGCCACCGTATGTGATGTGGTGCCGCTGAAGGGCCTCAACCGCGCCTATGTGGTCAAGGGGCTGATTGCTGCGCGCCACATGAACAATGCAGGTCTCGCTGCTCTGTTCAAGAAGGCGGGGCTTGGTGGCCCTGTGACGCCTTATCATTTCGGTTTCCTGATCGGGCCGCGCATTAATGCCGGCGGCCGCATCGGCGATGCGGCGCTCGGCAGCCGACTGCTGACGATAGATGATTCCTCGCAGGCCGAGGTGATCGCGGAGCGGCTGGATGAGCTGAACCGTGAGCGGCAGGCGATGGAAGCGGTGATGCTCGCGGAAGCCGAAGCGGAGGCTCTGTTCGAATATGGCGACGGCTCGGGTGCGGGCGTCATCGTCACCGCCCGGGAAAACTGGCATCCCGGCATTGTCGGCCTGCTCGCCTCGCGTCTGAAAGATCGTTTCCGCCGCCCGGCTTTCGCCATTGCTTTTGATCCCTCCGGCAAGGGCACCGGCTCCGGCCGCTCGATCAACGGTTTCGATATGGGGCGCATGGTGCGCGCCGCCGTGGAGGCTGGCTTGCTGGTCAAGGGCGGTGGGCATGCCATGGCGGCCGGTCTGACGGTGGAGCGCGCCAATCTCGGCAAGCTCAGGACCTTCTTCGAGGAGGCGGCCGCAAAGACCGTGAATGAGCTGGTGGAAAACAGCGTGCTGAAAATCGACGGCGCCATCGGCGCTTCGGGCGCTACATTGCAGCTTGTCGACCAATTGGAGCAGGCCGGTCCTTACGGATCAGGCCACTCGCAGCCGATCTTTGCCGTGCCGGCGCATCGCCTGCGCGACGTGCGGCTCGTGGGTACAGCTCACGTCAAGATCACGCTGGAGGCCATGGACGGCTCGCGGCTGGACGGTATCGCGTTTCGCGCTGCAGAAGCGCCTCTGGGGCAGATGCTGCTGAATGCACGCGGCAGGAACATTCACGTCGCAGGCACCGTGGGCGCCGATCTTTGGCAGGGTCAGAGGCGCGTGCAGCTGCGCGTTCTGGACGCGGCTTTCGCGCCCTGAAGGGGCCTTCGCACTTACCTTGAACTTTATGGAACACTGTCTCTGGCGAATGGCCGAGACGCGCCAATGCGTCTTCACGCGACGCGCTAAGATTTTCGTGCAGACTACTGATTTTTATGGAGAAGCAAGTGGCACGCCCTAGGGGAGTCGAACCCCTCTTTTCAGAATGAAAATCTGACGTCCTAACCGATAGACGAAGGGCGCGTGCGCTTGTGGTGTGGCGCCCTTATAGTCAGGCTCCCGTTGCTCCGCAAGCGGAAAAATTGATTTTTTTCGCTTCCTGACGAGTTTTTTTATGGAAGCCGGAACGGCTGTGGAAAACTGCGCCGGGACTGGCCAAGGCCTTGAAATTTCGCCGCTATCACTGCGCGCCGGCAATGCCTGCATGCCTCGTGGAAGGCCCGGGGTGTGCTTTTCCAACCCTTAGCTGGCATCTGCTGCCCGCCAGAAAGAACCGACGTTGTGATTTGGCTGGAAGGGGAAAGGCAAGCCGGTCGATTTGCCCGCTGGCGCTTCATCCGACTTGCCTTCCATCGGGGGGACAGCACTCTAACGTGTCGCCCGGGAATCGGTTCCGGCGCATCGATCACGCGTGACGAATTCGCGATCTACGAATCTGCTTTATATTTTCGAAGGGGGGAAAACACGAAGGCAAGTGGCACGCCCTAGGGGAGTCGAACCCCTCTTTTCAGAATGAAAATCTGACGTCCTAACCGATAGACGAAGGGCGCGTGCGCTTGTGGTGTGGCGCCCTTATAGTCAGGCTCCCGAAGGTCTGCAAGCGGAAAAATGCATGATTTGACAAAAAAATGACATGGGCCGCCAGAAGTCCTGAAAAACAAGGATTCTTGTTTCGTAACAAATGGTTAAACGGTCAGAGTTTGCTGTTTTGCGTGAGTGATCTGGCTCGGCTTCAATTGCCTTGCGAAACATGTGGTTTCTCAAGGCTGCGGGCTAGCGAAAATCAAGTCAGGTATTTTCCATATATCAGCAGGCCGGAGAGTATTATTATGATTGCATTGATCGCATATGCCATCTACCGCACAAAATTTGATTTCGGGGGGCCGCCGGATATCAAGCCGCTTAATATGTCTCCTAGAAATACAAGCAAACCATCCATCGCAAATATGTCCAAGGCCACGATTAAATTATCGCTACGAATATATCAGGCTGGCCAGTTAGAAGTCCAAGTATTGCTGCTTGGGTCGAGAATAAAATAATAAAGAGGCTCCGGTTTCACTTGCGGCCCTCGGTTTCAGTTTAAAAAAAGAAACGGGACCGTGAGGTCCCGTTTTTAGGTTTGCATTTGAAAACGTCCGTTCCGGACGCCTCTTCAATGATCAGTGCAGAATCTGGCTGAGGAACAGCCGGGTGCGCTCGTGCTGCGGATTGTCGAAGAATTCGGCGGGCGAGTTCTGTTCGACTATCTGGCCCTGGTCCATGAAGATGACGCGGTTTGCCACCTGGCGGGCGAAGCCCATTTCGTGGGTGACGCACAGCATCGTCATGCCGTCTTCGGCAAGGCTGACCATGGTGTCGAGTACTTCCTTGACCATTTCCGGGTCGAGCGCCGAGGTCGGCTCGTCGAACAGCATGATCTTCGGCTTCATGCAGAGCGAGCGGGCAATCGCCACGCGCTGCTGCTGGCCGCCGGAGAGCTGGCCGGGATACTTGTGCGCCTGCTCGGGGATCTTGACGCGCTTCAGATAGTGCATCGCCACTTCTTCAGCTTCCTTCTTGGGCATCTTGCGAACCCAGATCGGCGCCAGCGTGCAGTTTTCGAGGATCGTCAGGTGCGGGAAGAGGTTGAAGTGCTGGAACACCATGCCGACTTCACGACGCACTTCGTCGATCTTTTTCAGGTCGTTGGTAAGCTCGATACCATCAACGTTGATCAGCCCGGACTGATGTTCCTCCAGCCGGTTGATGCAACGGATCATGGTCGATTTGCCCGACCCCGAAGGACCGGCGATGACGATGCGCTCGCCTTTCATGACCTTCAGATTGATGTCGCGCAGGACGTGGAAGTCGCCATACCACTTGTTCATGCCGACGAGTTCAATTGCCACGTCCGTTGTCGAAACGGCCAGTTTTTTTGTTTGGGTTTCTGCCATTTTGAGCGTCCCTTATCGTTTATGCCCGGTGTCGAGGTGCCGTTCCATGAACAGCGAATAACGCGACATGCCGAAGCAGAATATCCAGAATACGAAACCTGCGAAAATATAACCTGTCATTGCGGTTACGGGTGTCGCCCAGTTCGCATCCGATTGGTTGAGTGTGACAATGCCGAGCAGGTCGAACATGCCGATGATCGAAACCAGCGACGTGTCCTTGAAAAGCCCGATGAAGGTGTTGACGATACCAGGAATGACGAGCTTAAGCGCCTGCGGTAGCACGATCAGTCTCGTCTTCTGCCAGTAGTTCAGGCCGAGCGAATCCGCCCCTTCATATTGTCCCTTCGGAATGGCCTGCAGGCCGCCGCGGATCACCTCCGCCATATAGGCGGATGAGAAAAGCGACACGCCGACTAGCGCGCGCAGGAACTTGTCGAAGGTCCAGCCGTCGGGCAGGAACAGCGGCAGCATGATGCTGGCGAAGAACAGCACGGTGATCAGCGGGATGCCTCTGATGACTTCGATGAAGAGCACGCAGAGCATCTTGATGACCGGCAGGTTCGACCGTCGGCCGAGCGCCAGAAGAATGCCGAAGGGGAGCGACACGGTGATCCCGAAGAAGGACAGGATGAGCGTCACCATCAGGCCGCCCCACAGCTGCGTTTCCACCTTCGGCAGGCCGAAGACGCCGCCGATGAGCAGGAAAAACGCAATGAAGGGCAGGATGATGAAAAGCACCAGCGCGTTGAGGCGCTTGAACGGCGCTTTTGGAATCAGCATCGGTATCAGCAGGATGGCGAATGTCACCATCACGAGGATGGGACGCCAGCGTTCGTCGATCGGATAGCGGCCGAAGACGAATTGTCCGAGCTTTGCCGAAACGAAAGCCCAGCACGCACCGGACTGGCCGTCCGGCAGCGCGCCGCCCTGCGAAGCGGTCAGGCAGGCGATACGATCGCTGCCGGTCCACACCGCGTCAATGAACAGCCACTTGATGACCGGCGGCACCAGATAGGCGAGCAGGGCAAGGGCGATCACCGTCAGGACCGTGTCCTTGGGGGTGGCGAAGAGTTTGGTGCGCAGCCAGTGACCGAAGCCGACGGCGCTCGAGGGCGCGGGTCTGGCGTCCTCGATGGTCTGCCGCACGAAAGCGTGATTGCTTGTTGTCATCGTCATCTCTCCACCAGGGCCATTTTCGCGTTGAACCAGTTCATGACCACGGCCGTGAGCAGGGACAGCGAGAGATAGATGACCAGCCAGATCGCAACGACTTCGACCGCCTGACCCGTCTGGTTCAGGATCGTGCCGCCGACGGAGACGATGTCGGCGAAGCCGACCGCGACCGCAAGCGAGGAGTTCTTGGTCAGGTTGAGATATTGACTTGTCAGCGGTGGGATGATGATGCGCATCGCCTGCGGAACGACGATCAGGCGCGTCGTGGTGCTGGAACGAAGCCCGAGCGCATCCGCAGCTTCCGTCTGGCCCTTCGCCACGGCCTTGATGCCGCCGCGAACGATCTCGGCGATGAAGGAGGCGGTGTAGAAGGAAAGCGCCAGAAACAGCGACATGAATTCAGGTGCGACGACCGCGCCGCCCGAGAGGTTGAACCGCCCGGCAATCGGGTAGTCGAAGGTCAGCGGTGAGCCGAGCGCGAGAAATGTCGCGGCCGGAAGGCCGATGATGAGAAGTGTAGCCGTGATCCCGGTGCGGAACTGCTGACCGGTCTTTTCCTGTCTCGCCTTTGCCCAGCGGTAAATGAAAAAGCTGATGACGATGGCGACCAGAAGGGCGAGCGGTATCAGCCACGTGCCTTCGCCCCAAAGGGGCTTCGGAAAGAAGAAACCGCGATTGTTGAGGTAGCTTCCGAGCGGAAGCTCCAGCGAATCACGCGCCTGCGGCAGGACTGAGATGACGCCCTTGTACCAGAAGAAGATGACGAGCAGGGGCGGGATGTTGCGGAAGATTTCCACATAGGCCTGCGCGAGCTTCGAAATCAGCCAGTTGCTGGACAGCCGGGCGATACCGACGATGAAACCGATGATCGAGGCGGCGATGATGCCAAAAAACGCAACCTGGATCGTGTTGAGAATGCCAACGAGCAAAGCCCGGCCATAGGTCGCGTCGCTGGTATAAGCGATCAGCGACTGGCCGATATCAAAACCGGCTCTTCCGTTGAGGAATCCGAAGCCGGACGAAATGTTTGACCGTTGAAGATTGGTGATCGTATTCGTCACGATGATCCAGACGAAGGCGGCCAGGATGACGACTGTCAGGACCTGATAGAAAATTCCGCGTATGCGTGGATCGTAGATAAGTGACGACGCGCTTTGCGCGCGCGATCGTTGCGAACTGACCGCGTTGCCTGCCATAGGCACCTTTCCCTTTTATATGCTCTTTGCGAGCTTATTTATATAATTTTAAAATGGAGGCCGGGCATTGCCCAGCCTCCTGTCATGATCTAGCCGATGATGGGGCCGATCAACGGACCGGCGGTGCGTATTGCAGGCCGCCCTTGGTCCACAGCGCGTTCTGGCCGCGCTCGATCTTCAGCGGAGAGCCCGCACCGACGTTGCGGTCGAAGACTTCGCCGTAGTTACCCACCAGCTTGATGATGTTGTAGGCCCAGTCGTTGGTCACGCCGAGATCGGTACCGATCTTGGTGCCTTCTTCCGTGCCGAGCAGGCGCTTGATATCAGGGTTGGCGCTGGTCTTCTGCTCATCGACGTTTTTCGAGGTGATGCCCAGTTCTTCGGCATTGACCATGGCGTAGTGAACCCAGGTCACGATGTCGAACCACTGGTCGTCGCCCTGGCGAACGGCCGGTCCAAGCGGCTCCTTGGAGATGACCTCAGGCAGAACGATGTTGTCGTCCGGGTTCTTCAGCTTGAGGCGGATGGCGTAAAGACCGGACTGGTCGGTGGTGTAGACGTCGCAACGGCCGGAATCATAGGCGGAGGTTGCGTCGGCTTCCTTTTCGAAAACGACCGGGTTGTACTGCAGATTGTTGGTCTTGAAGTAGTCGGCGAGATTGAGCTCGGTGGTCGTGCCGGTCTGAACGCAGACGGCGGCGCCGGAAAGCTCGAGCGCGGACTTAACATTCAAGCCCTTCTTGGCGATGAAACCCTGGCCGTCATAATAGTTGACGGTACGGAAGTTGAAGCCGAGCGACGTGTCGCGGCTGATCGTCCAGGTGGTGTTACGGGTCAGAACATCGACTTCACCGGACTGGAGAGCCGGGAAGCGGTCCTTGCTCGAAAGGGCGACGAACTTGGCCTTGGAAGGATCGCCGAAAACCGCAGTGGCAATACCACGGCAATAGTCCACGTCGATACCGGACCATTCGCCCTTGTCATCGGGATTGGAAAATCCCGGAATGCCGGCGCTGACGCCGCAGGTGACGAAACCCTTGCCCTTCACATCCTGAAGCGTCGCAGCCGAAGCGACCGAGGCTCCTCCCAAAACTGCTGCGCCGATGGCGGCTGACAGAATTGCCTTTTTCATTTTTCCCAACCTTTGTTTGTTATCGTCACTTGGAAGAGGACCGGCATATTGTCTTGCCCCAGCTCCCCCTTCAGCGAGACCTTTTCGATCCTCTTTTTCTATCATAATCGCAATTGGCAGCGGGGTCAAGACGTGCGGGCAATAATTGTGCCTATAAAACGGAATTTTCCAAATTTTGGTCGGGAAGTGTGCAAAGGGTGAAAATATAAGCATATTTTTGCGGAAATTTGAACTTGCACAGTATTTGTATACTTGTTGTATGCTGGCTCTCGGTGGATCAATTCACGCCGTTTGAGAGGAGTCTGCGGGACTTGACCTTACGGTCCGCTCTTAGCATTGTCGCACGCGTCAATGTTCCTTCGAAAGCTGATCTGAAATGACCAAGACAAATGACCTGCTTTCCGCCGCAGGTGTGAATACGCGCCTGACCCACGGCGGCAACGATCCCGCGGACTGCTTCGGTTTCGTCAATCCGCCCATCGTGCGTGGCTCTACGGTGCTGTTCCCCGATGCCGAGACGCTTTCGACCGAAAACCAGAAATACACCTATGGCACCCATGGCACGCCGACGACCGATGCGCTGTGCAGTCTCGTCGATGAGCTGGAAGGGTCTGCCGGAACCATTCTCGTGCCGTCGGGCCTTGCGGCGATTACCGTGCCGTTCCTCGCCTATCTCGGCGCTGGCGATCATGCGTTGATTGTCGATTCCGTCTATTATCCCACGCGCCGCTTCTGCAACATGATGCTGCGGAAGCTCGGCGTCGAGGTGGAATATTACGACCCGGCAATCGGCACGGGCATCGAGGCGCTGATCCGTCCGAATACCAAACTCGTGCATCTGGAAGCGCCGGGCTCCAATACCTTCGAGATTCAGGATGTCCGGCTGATCACCGAGATCGCCCACAGGCATAATTGTGTGGTGACGATGGACAATACCTGGGCGACGCCGCTTTATTTCAGGCCGCTCGATTTCGGCGTCGACGTTTCCATTCACGCTGCCACCAAATATCCTTCGGGTCATTCCGATGTGTTGATGGGCTTCGTCTCGGCCAATGAAAAGCACTGGAAGACGCTTTATCAGGCCAATACCAATCTCGGCATCTGCGTCACCTCTGACGATGCCTATCAGATCCTGCGCGGCATGCGCACCATGGGAATTCGGCTGGCGCATCATCAGAAAAGCGCGCTTGAAATCGCCACATGGCTGGAGAGCCGTGACGACGTCGTTCGCGTGCTGCATCCGGCCTTGCCGAGCTTTGCCGGGCACGAACTCTGGAAGCGTGATTTCAAGGGTGCAAGCGGCGTCTTCTCCTTCGTGCTGAAGGCGGAAGAAGGCAAATACAAGCAGACGGCGGCTGCCTTCCTTGATGCGCTGACGTTCTTCGGGCTCGGCTATTCCTGGGGCGGATACGAATCGCTTGCTGTTTCGGTGTCGCTTGTCGACAGGACCATCGCCAAGGGCCCCTCGGAAGGGCCGGTCATCCGCCTGCAGATCGGGCTCGAGGATGTCGCCGATATACAGAAGGACCTCGAAGCCGGGTTCGCGGCTGCAGCCGGGGTCTGATTTCAGACCCCGCACCCTTCAGCCCTTTGCGTGATAACCGTAGAGCCAGTCGAAGTCCTTCAGGAAGGCTTCCGTCGGACGTGTGGAAAACACGAAGTCCCGCGCGGTGCGGACCGGGCCTCGGGCATGGTAGGCAAAACGATTGAGAGAGGCCCGCTTGCGGGCCTTTTCTATGCGCGGCAGGCGCAGGGCCTCGAAAGCGGCAAGGGCCTGCGGCACGGGCAGCGAGGCTCCGGCGTTGCTGCCTGCCATGGTTCCCGCAAGTTCAAACGCATCCTCGATCGCCATGGCCGCGCCCTGGGCGGCGAACGGCATCATGGCGTGCGCCGCGTCGCCGATCAGCACCGTGTCACGGCCGTTGTGCCAGCGGCCGGGGCCAGCCTGATAGGGCGGCCAGAAAGTCGGGTTTTCAGACGAATCGAGCAATCGGACGATGTCGGGGCTGAAGCCGCGAACCTGTTCCAGCAGGGGGGCTTTCGGCCCCCCCCTCGATCCCGCCCGCCATGTCGCGCCGGGATCGGCACCGAGCGCGATGGCGACGATGTTGAAGCCGCCGACTTCCTTCAGCGGATAGGCGACGATATGGCCGCCCGAGCCGAGATAGGCCGTGACGGCGCTTTTGTTGATGGTTGACGGCACGTCATTTGCTGTGACCGTGAAGCGCCAGGCCACATTGCCGGAGAAGGTGGCGGTGGGAGCGGAAGGCACGGCGAAGCGGGCCGCCGACCAGACGCCATCCGCGCCGACGATCAGATCATGGTCGCGGAAGGTGGTTGCGGCGATGATATCCGCTGTCGCATTTTCGATGCGTTTTCCGAGATGCAGCCGGCAGAGCGGGTTGCGTATCACCGCCTGGAGAAGTGCGTTTTGCAGCGTCGAGCGGTGCAGCACACCGTAAGGTGCGCCCCAGCGGCTGCGGGCCACCGCGCCCATCGGCAGGGAGAGCAGCGTGGCAAGCGATTTTCCGGAGGCGAGTTCGACGCTGACAGGTTCGGTCCAGCGCGCCTCGATATCAGGCAGTACCCCGAGCGTGGCGAGAATGCGGGCGGCATTGGGGGAAAGCTGCAGGCCGGCGCCAACTTCCGCCAGTTCGCCGGCCTGTTCGATGATGTCACAGCCGATACCGTGCCGGGCAAAGGAAAGGGCAGCGGTGAGACCGGCAATGCCGGCACCGACAATGGCTACGGATTTTATGGGCATGGTGCGCCCCGATCAGAAAAGGTGGAAGGTCAGGCAGCCTTCACATGGAAGACGCAGCCCGGAGGATTGGTATGCTCTGCCTTCAGCGACGGATTGTAGCGATAAAGGGTCGAGCAGTAGGAACAGACCTTCTCATTGTCGTCGCCCATATCGATGAAGATATGCGGATGATCGAAAGGCACGGAAGCGCCAGTGCACATGAATTCCTTGACGCCGATCTCGATCATGCGGTGTCCGCCATCGTTCTGGAAGTGGGGAATGGAATGGCCGGCCATGTTCGTCTCCAAATGCAACATCGTTATCGAGCCGCCGCTGGTTTTCGCGCATCGGCTCGTCGTTGCGGATATGTAGCCTCAAACGCATTGCATCTCCATAAAAATCGTCAGCAAAACATGTTCAACATTGCTAATTCCTGCCATATGGTCCGGCAAAAAGGATGTCCTTGATGAATCTCAACACGCCGCAGTTTTCTGATTTTTCCCATGACGGCCTTCGCCTTGCCTATTTCGACGAGGGTGATCCGGCGGGCAATCCGGTTTTGCTGATCCACGGCTTTGCCTCCAGCGCCAATGTCAACTGGGTGCATCCCGGCTGGCTGAAGACGCTGGGTGAAGCGGGCTACCGGGTGATCGCCATTGACAATCGTGGCCATGGCGCAAGCGACAAGCCGCATGATCCGGAAGCCTATTATCCGCCTGTCATGGCCGGCGATGCGGTGGCGCTGCTCAATCATCTCGGCATCGCCGAAGCCCATGTGATAGGATATTCCATGGGCGCGCGCATTTCCGCCTTCCTTGCCATGGCCCATCCTGAGCGTGTGCGTTCGCTGGTCTTCGGCGGGCTCGGCATCGGCATGGTCGAGGGTGTCGGCGACTGGGATCCGATTGCCGAGGCGCTTCTGGCACCTTCGCTCGATGTCGTGACGCACGAGCGCGGCCGTATGTTCCGCGCCTTTGCCGACCAGACGAAAAGCGACCGGCTGGCGCTGGCCGCCTGCATCGAGACATCGCGGGTTCTCGTCACGCGCGAACAGGCGGAAAAGATCGACGCCCCGACGCTGATCGCAGTCGGAACGAAAGACGACATCGCCGGATCCGGCGCGGAGCTTGCGGCGATCATGCCGCATGCGCGGGCAATCGATATTCCCGGCCGCGACCACATGCTGGCTGTCGGCGACCGGGTGTTCAAGGCGGCGGTGCTGGAATTTTACCGCTCGCTATGAGCGTGATGGCAAGAAACGGTTTTTCATGCTGCATGAAGAAAAACTGAAGCCTTGCCGCCTTTAAAGTCGTCATTCGAATCCCATTTCTAATGCACGTCTTTTTCTGTATAAAGAACGACTACTGCAAACGAGGAGACCATTCATGGTCGCACGTACCGAGGCCCGTCAGCCCGAACAGCTGGCGATCGTCGATCCGATCTGGGGCAGCCTGCTGCATGAGGCGCGTAGCGCCGCGGCACAGGATCCGCTGCTTTCGGCCTTCCTTTATTCGACGATCCTCAATCACCGGTCTCTCGAAGAATGTGTGATCTATCGCATCTGTGAACTCCTCGATCATCCCGACATGCAGGCCGTGCTTCTGCGCCAGACCTTCCAGGATATGCTGGATGACTGGCCGGAATGGGGAAGCGTGCTGCGCGTCGATATCCAGGCCGTTTACGACCGTGATCCGGCCTGCACGCGCTTCATGGAGCCGCTCCTCTATTTCAAGGGGTTCCAGGCCATCCAGACCCATCGCCTTGCCCATTGGCTGCTGCAAAAGGGCCGCAGGGATCTGGCGCTTTATCTGCAAAGCCGCTCATCGAGCATCTTCCAGACCGATATCAATCCGGCCGCGCGCATCGGCAAGGGCATCTTCCTCGACCATGCCACCGGGCTGGTGGTCGGCGAGACGGCCGTCATCGGTGACAACGTCTCCATCCTGCATGGCGTCACACTTGGCGGCACCGGCAAGGAGGGGGCGGATCGCCACCCGAAGATCGCCAATGGCGTGATGATCGGGGCGGGCGCGAAAATCCTCGGCAATATCGAAATCGGCAGCTGCTCGCGCATCGCCGCCGGTTCGGTGGTGCTGAAGCCGGTTCCGCCGAAGACCACGGTTGCCGGCGTGCCGGCGCGCGTGGTGGGAGAAGCAGGGTGTTCGGAGCCCTCGCGCCTGATGGACCAGCTTATCGGAGCCGATATCTGACCGGCCCTGTCGCGCTCTGATGGGGCCGGCATTTTCACGGTCGTCCGTGTGGAAGACGCGGATGACTTGCCGCTTTCACTTTACTTTGGCCTTTGTCCCATGCCAAAAGCGGCTCAACGCGAACCGCACAGGAGAATAGTGGTGAAAGCCGACGAAATCAAAAAACTCGACGCCTATTTCAAGCGCACTTTCAATGAAAAGATGATTGTGAAGGCGCGTCCGCGCAAGGACGATTCCGCCGAAGTGTATCTTGGCGAAGAGTTTCTCGGCGTCGTTTATATCGATGACGAAGACGGCGACCGTTCCTACAACTTCTCCATGGCGATCCTCGACGTCGATCTCTGATCGTCACCATCCGGTGACGGATGGAGTTTCGCACTAAAACAGTCGCCCGTGGTGGTTACGCCGCGGGCGATTTGTTTTTTCGCGGGCTCACCTGCATCATCAGGCGGTTTTCCGGCCGCAAGGTGACCCGCATCAGCGGCTCCGTATTTGCCGGGCTTTTGTTCTTGAGGTGGACGTCCTGCAAAAGCACGGCAAGGATTGCGACAGCCTCCATCATGGCAAAGGCGTTGCCGATGCAGACGCGCGGGCCCGCGCCGAAGGGCATATAGGCGTAGCGGTGGCGCGCCTTGATCTTTTCGGGTTCGAAACGTGACGGGTCGAAGCGGTCGGGTTCGTCCCACAGCGTGGTGTGCCGGTGGACGGCGTAGATCGGCACATAAAGAACGGTGCCCGCCGGGATATCGTGTTCGCCGAGCCTGAAGTCCTGCAATGCGGTGCGTGTCACGACAGGGGCGGGCGGGTAGAGCCGCATCGCTTCCGAAAATACCTGTCTGGTATAGGTCAGGCGGGCGATATGATCCGCCGCCACCGGTTCGCCGGCGGTAACGGTTTCAATCTCGTCGATGACCTTGCTTTCCACGTCGCTGTTTTGGGAGAGCAGATGGAAAGTCCAGGCAAGGCCGAGGGCCGTGGTTTCATGACCGGCCGTGATGAAGGTCAGGAGATTGTCGATGATTTCCGTGTCGCTCATCATGCGTCCGGTTTCCGGGTCTTTCGCTTCGAGCAGCATGGAAACCAGATCGTTCCTTTCGATCGGATTCTGCCGTCTTTCGGAAATGACGGTCGCAAGGCTGGAACGAAGATAGCCGACCGCCGCGCGGGCCTTGCGCCGGCCCGGATGCGGAAGCCATTCCGGTGCGCCCAGCATGGCGAGCGCGAAGGTCCAGCCCGTGGGTTTCAGATAATCGGTGATGCTTTGCTCGACACGTCCTATATCGATGCCATGGCCGCCGGACATCATGGTTTCGACAATGATATCGAACGTCGTCCGCATCATCTCATGGCCGATATCGATATCACCGGCAGGTGAGCGCCAGCGCCCTTGCGTGCGACGCGCGGCGTCGATCATGACCGGTAGCAATTCCAGCAGCTTCTCGTGCCGAAAGGCCGCGGCGACGGATTGCCTTTGCCACTTCCAGTGATCGCCGTCGGCCGTCAGCAGGCCCTGGCCGAGTGCGGGGCCGAGGGCGCGGCGTACATCTTCGCCCTTGCCGAGCAGATGGGCGTTCTTGACCAGAGCTTCATGAATAAGTGCGGGGTCGGCAAGATGAACCCGCATGACACCGCCAAGGCGCGTAAAGACCGCCGGCTCGCTGAAAATTTCCGGCGGCAGAGCCTTCAACGGATTGCGGATGAGCGACAGGGCGACGCGTACCGTCGCGAATTTGGAGACGGGAGCGGTTCCGGGCGTATCGGGGGAGGCGGTGCGAATGTCGGTGCCGGTCATTTACAGGTCCTTTGTCCGCGTTGAACACTTACATTTTCTGTTAAGGTGTATACCTTATTTTTGGTATTTAAGGTGCATGCCTTAGGTTTCAATGGTTGGGTTCGACATCAATGAAAAAAATCAATACCGGACGCACGTCCGTTCGTCCCACGCGCCAGAGAATTCTCGACGCCGCACTTGTGCTGTTCAACGAGCGCGGGCCCGATCATGTGACGACGGCCGAAATCGCGAGAGCGGTAGAAATCAATGAGGGCAATCTCTATTACCACTTCCGCACCAAGGAAGCGCTGTTTCTGGCGCTGTTTGCACGATTCGAGGCCGATGCGCTGGCGATTGTCGGAAAGATTGACGGGGCGGATGAGGCGGCGGCGGCAACCTATGCCGGTTTTCTGCGGCTCTGGTTTTCGCTTGTATGGGACTATCGTTTCCTGTTTCGCGATCTGGTCGGCCTTATCTCTTCCGCCCCGGCGCTGGTGGAGCCTGTGCGAACCATAAGCGCCGCCATGCGTCTCGCTGTCGGCGATATCGTCGCCCGCATGGAGAAAGCGGGCCTGGCAGTTATTCCCGAGGAAGAACGGTCGGCCGTCCTGACAAATCTCTGGATCGTCTCCACCTATTGGGCGGCCTATCTCAACCTTCAGGAAGGTATCACCGAATTTGGATCGCAGCAGCTGGACTGGGGATTGGAGCAGATCTCAAGCCTGTTCAGACCCTATCTCTCCCCGGAAGCGAAAGCCGAACTGGAAGCGATGCTGGTAGTGGAACCGTAAGTTTCACCTGACGGTGACAAGAGGGAAACAAAGACGCCCGCGACGATATCCGTCGCGGGCGTTTCTACGAGTATCAGCCGTCTACCGCTGAAGTATCAGGCAGCTTTCAGCAGATCGCCATGCGGATCGAGGACGAACTTGGTTGCCGCACCCTGATCGAAGCTTTCATAACCCTGCACGGCGTCATCAAGCGCGATGATCTTGGCGTTGACGATATCGGCAATCGGCAGGCGGTCATGCAAAATTGCCTGCATGAGCTGGCGGTTATATTTCAGCACCGGCGTCTGGCCGGTGTGGAAGGATTGCGCCTTTGCCCAGCCGAGGCCAAAGCGCAGCGAAAGGGCGCCCTGTTTTGCCGCATTGTCAACCGCGCCGGGATCTTCTGTGACATAAAGCCCGGGGATGCCGATAGAGCCGGCGGCGCGGGTGATTTCCATCATCTGGTTGAGAACGATGGCTGGCTGTTCACCGCCGGAATGGCCGCGTGCCTCGAAACCGACGGCGTCGATTGCACTATCAACCTCATTGGTGCCGACGATCTCGGCGATCATGTCGCCCAGCCGGTCGCCCTTGGAAAGATCGACGGGTTCGAAGCCGACTTTTGCTGCATGGGCAAGGCGATCCTTGTTGAAATCGCCGATCATGACGACGGCAGCACCCAGAATGCGGGCGGAGGCGGCAGCGGCGAGACCCACCGGGCCGGCGCCTGCGACATAGACCGTAGAGCCGACGCCGACGCCCGCCTTGACCGCGCCGTGGAAGCCGGTCGGCAGAATGTCCGACAGCATGGTGAGGTCGCGGATTTTCGACATCGCCTTGTCGCGGTCCGGGAACTTCAGCAGGTTGAAATCGGCATAGGGGATGGTGACATAGCGGGCCTGTCCGCCGATCCAGCCGCCCATATCGACATAACCGTACGCGCCGCCGGCGCGGGATGGGTTCACCGTCAGGCACACGCCGGTATCCTGCGACTTGCAGCAGCGGCAACGGCCGCAGGCGACGTTGAACGGCACGGATACGATATCACCGACCTGCAGCATCTCGACGTCGATGCCTTTTTCGATGACTTCACCGGTGATCTCATGGCCAAGAACGAGGCCCGGCATTGCCGTGGTGCGGCCGCGCACCATGTGCTGGTCGGAGCCGCAGATATTGGTGGAAATCACCTTGAGAATCACGCCGTGCTCGATACGGCGGCCATCCGGCGCCTCAAGCTTCGGGTCGTCGATGTCGCGGACTTCGACCTGACCCGGCCGCATGTAGACGACGCCTCTGTTCCTGCTCATATCCATCTCCTCCGTGGTTTGAACACCGTGCCTGTCCGCTCCTCCGCGGGCAGGTGACTCCATGGGTGCAGCAAACCATGTGAGGGGAGATGTGGCGTTCGGGAATACGACACTGTTTGTGGCCGTAACGACACCGGCTTTCATCCGGTGTCACGGTGGCGTTATCTGTCGAGTGGTTTTCTGAGGCGGCCGGCGGCATCCTGAATATATTGCCAGGCGACACGGCCCGAGCGGCCGCCGCGGGTCGTCGCCCATTCCAGCGCTTCGTGATGCAGGGTGTCGCGGTCCAGACCCAGATCGAAATGCGTGGCATAGCTGTCGATCATCGTCAGATAATCTTCCTGGCCGCATTTGTGGAAACCGAGCCACAGGCCGAAACGGTCTGAAAGCGACACTTTTTCCTCAACCGCTTCCGAAGGATTGATGGCGGTGGACTGCTCGTTTTCCATCATGTGGCGCGGCAGAAGATGGCGGCGGTTGGAGGTCGCATAAAACAGCACATTGTCCGGCCGCCCCTCGATGCCGCCGTCGAGTGCTGCCTTCAGCGACTTATAGGCCGTATCGTCATGGTCGAAGGAGAGGTCATCGCAGAAAACGATGACGCGCTGGCCTGACGCCTTCAGGATGTCGAGCAGGGCGGGCAGGGTGTGAATGTCCTCGCGGTGCACTTCCACCAGTTTGAGCGAAACGCCGCTTGCCGCGCGCACATCTTCGTGAACGGCCTTGACCAGCGAGGATTTACCCATGCCGCGCGCGCCCCACAGGAGCACGTTGTTGGCGGCAAAACCTTCCGCGAAGCGCAGCGTGTTTTCATGCAGGATGTCACGCACATGATCGACGCCACGGATCAGCTTCAGCGCGATGCGGTTGGGGCGGGGAACCGGCTGGATAAAGGAGTTGGTCGGCACCCAGACGAAACAATCGGCCGCATCCCAGTCGTTTACGGCGGGCGCGGGGCCGGCCAGCCGCTCCACGGCGAGGGTGAGCCGGCGCAGTTCTGAAAGAAGCAGGGAGGCCGTTTCTTCTCGAATCATGGTGTTTCTTCCGCTTGTCTGGTGTTCAAAACTCTGTTTTGCGCCCGGCCTAGCATGGTGTTTGGCGCCCATAAAGGTTAAGAGGTCCGGAATCGGTACGGCGTGGGCCCTGCATCTGTTGCAATCCCGGCGTTCCCCACTATATTCCGGCGGCTTGAAAGCTGGGGCGGCATCCAAGGTCGTGCCGTAATTCTGAGGAGTTTTATATGTTCATTAGTCAAGCTTTTGCCCAGGACGCAGCAGGCGGCGCATCTGCCTTCGGTTCCGGCCTTGAAATGCTTTTCCTGTTTGCGCCGCTTATGGTGGTCTGGTACTTTTTCCTTATCCGCCCGCAGCGCGCGCAGATGAAGAAGCGTCAGGAAACGCTCACCAATATTCGCCGTGGCGATCAGGTCGTTCTTGGTGGCGGCATCGTTGGCAAGGTGACCAAGGTCATCGATGACAATGAACTCGAAGTCGAAATCGCTGAAGGCGTGAAAATCCGTGCCGCCCGTGCTTACATTGCCGAAGTGCGCGTGAAGGGCGAAGTGGTCAAGACGGAAACCGCTTCCTGATCCTGCCGGACAACCGAATGCCCGATTGCGAATTTTGACGGGTTGCGCGGAGCGCGACCCCAACCCTGACCGAGATCGAAATGCTTCATTTTTCCCGTTGGAAAACAGTCTTCATCTGGCTGCTTGTGCTGGCAAGCGTCTTCATCGCCTCTCCCAACCTGTTTACGGACAAACAGCTGGAGGGCATGCCTGCCTGGTACAAGGAC
Source organism: Agrobacterium tumefaciens str. B6 (assembly GCF_001541315.1). Classification (GTDB taxonomy): domain Bacteria; phylum Pseudomonadota; class Alphaproteobacteria; order Rhizobiales; family Rhizobiaceae; genus Agrobacterium; species Agrobacterium radiobacter. The sequence goes on from NZ_LMVK01000051.1 coordinate 152,640, forward strand.
AACAAGGTAACGCTCGGTCTCGACCTTCAGGGCGGTTCGCACATCATGCTCAAGATCGAGCGTTCCGACATCGTCAAGGAACGGCTTGAAACGATCGTGGGCGATGTGCGCACGCAGCTTCGCGACGCCAACATCCGCTATTCGGGGCTCACCGGCAACGGCCAGCAGATTCAGGTCCGCATCAGCGATCCCGCTCAGGTGGAAACCGCAAAGAACGCGCTTCGTGACCTGACGCAGCCGGTGTCCGCCGGCACGCTGGTCGGCGGCTCCATCACCGAAGTGACGATGAATGACGGCGGCGACAATCTGCTCCGGCTCAACCTGACGGATGAAGGCATCGACTACCGCCTGTCCTCGGCCGTTTCGCAGTCCATCGAAGTCGTGCGCCGCCGCGTTGACGAAGTCGGCACCACCGAGCCGCTCATCCAGCGTCAGGGTTCCGACCGCATCATCGTGCAGGTTCCGGGGCTTCAGGATCCGCAGCGTCTGAAGTCGCTTTTGAACCAGACGGCCAAGCTCTCCTTCCGCATGGTCGACACGACGATGCCGGTGCAGGAAGCGATGAACGGCCGTCCGCCGGCTACATCAGAGGTTCTCTACTCGCAGGACGATCCGCCGGTTCCCTATCTGGTGGAGCGCCGCGCGCTCGTTTCCGGCGACAATCTCGTCGACGCGCAGGCAAGCTTCAACCAGCAGACCAACGAACCCGTCGTTACCTTCCGCTTCGACAGCCGCGGCGCGCAGCGCTTTGCGCAGGCGACGCAGCAGAATGTCGGCAAGCCTTTCGCCATCGTGCTTGATAATCAGGTCATTTCCGCGCCTGTCATCCGCGAACCGATTATTGGCGGTTCGGGACAGATTTCAGGTAATTTCTCGGTGCAGGGCGCCAACGACCTTGCGGTTCTGCTGCGCGCCGGTGCACTGCCGGCCACGCTGACCGTGGTTGAAGAACGCACTGTCGGTCCGAGCCTTGGTAACGACTCCATCACAGCCGGTCTGACGGCCAGCGTCATCGGCGCCGTCGGCGTCCTCATCTTCATGTTCGTGTTCTATGGCTTCTTCGGCCTGCTCGCGAACATCGCACTCATCGTCAACGTCGTCATGCTGCTCGCTGTCCTCAGTGTGATAGGATCAACGCTGACCTTGCCAGGTATTGCCGGTATCGTTCTGACGATCGGTATGGCGGTGGATTCCAACGTTCTGATCTATGAGCGCATACGCGAGGAGGTGAAGAGCGGCAAACCGCTGATCCAGTCACTGGATAACGGCTTCACCCGCGCCTTTGCGACCATTATCGACGCCAACCTGACGACGCTGATCGTGGCGAGCGTGCTGTTCTACATGGGCACCGGCCCGGTCAAGGGCTTCGCGGTCACGCTGGCCGTCGGTATCATCACCACCGTCTTCACGGCCTATACGCTGACAGCGTGGATGTTCGGCTACTGGGTTCGCCGCAGCCGTCCGAAACATCTGCCGAAGGGTGTCCGCACCGCCATGTTCGACGGCCGCGACATTCCGTTCATGCGCTACCGTCGCGTGGTGTTCATGATCACCGGCGTCGTCATGCTCGCCTGTGTCGGTGGCTTCGTGGCCAAGGGCCTGAACCTCGGCATCGACTTCCAGGGCGGCTCGGTCATCGAAGTCCGCGCCAAGCAGGGTGAGGCCGATCTCGCCGATATCCGTGATCGCCTGAACCAGCTCAACCTCGGTGAAATCCAGGCGCAGAACTTCGGTACGCCGCAGGACGTTCTCATCCGCATCCAGGCGCAGGACGGCGGCGAAAATGCCGAGCAGTCTGCGATCACCATGGTGCGCGGCGAGCTTGAGGACAAATATGACTTCCGCCGCGTGGAAGTCGTCGGTCCGGCCGTTTCGGGTGACCTCACCTTCACCTCCACGGTTGGCATCCTGCTCGCCATGACGGCGATCATGATCTACATCTGGGTTCGCTTCGAATGGCAGTTCGCCTTGGGCGCCGTCATTTCGATGGTGCACGATGTGGTCTTCACCATCGGTCTCTTTGTGTTCCTGGGGATAGAATTCAACCTCACCAGTATCGCGGCGATCCTGACGATCATCGGTTATTCGCTGAACGACACCGTCGTCATCTATGACCGTATCCGCGAAAACCTCAGGCGTTATAAAAAGATGCCGCTGTCGATGATCATCGACGTGTCGTTGAACCAGACGCTGTCGCGTACGATCCTCACCGGTCTGACCGTGCTTCTGGCGCTGCTGTCGCTCTACCTCTTCGGTGGCGAAGTCATCCGCTCCTTCACCTTCGCCATGCTGTTTGGTGTCGGTATCGGCGTGTTCTCGTCGCTCTACATCGCCGCACCGGTGCTGATCGCCTTCAAGCTGCGTCCCGACAGCAAGGATGCGGAAGACGAGAAGGACGACAAGAAAGAAAACAACACCGGCGCCATTGGCGGCAAGCCTGCCGTCTGATGGCCGGCGGGATCGAAATACGCCCGGCCCATTTTCCCGGCCGGGCGCCCATCGATGCCTATGGTAATGGCGGTTTTCGCTTTGCCGACATGTCGCATCGCGGCTCTCTTCTCCTCCTGCCTTCGGGTATTTACGGGTGGGAGCCCGTCGATGCGAAAGAACTGACCGTCGGGCATTTCGAAAAGGTTCTGGCGGAAGCACAGGATATCGAAGTGCTGCTGATCGGCACGGGTGACGGCATGCGGGTCCTGCCGAAAGAACTGCGCGCCGCCTTTAAGGAGGCGGGCATTTCGGTTGACCCGATGAGTACGGGTGCTGCGGTGCGCACCTACAATATCATGCTTTCGGAATCGCGCGCCGTGGCTGCGGCGCTGATTGCCGTCGAAGGCTGACAGAACGTTTCGCGCGGGGAACCATGGCACCCACAGAAAATCTCGACGTCAGCCTCGCGACGCTGCGCGATACCGATCGCGACCGTTATCTTGCCTGTCTTCTGTCGCCTGCCGACAGGCGCAATGCCCTTGCCGCGCTCTATGCCTTCAACGCCGAAATCGCCCGCATCCGCGATTCCGTGCGTGAGGCGCTGCCCGGCGAAGTGCGCATGCAATGGTGGCGCGACCTTATCGATGGCAATCCGCACGGTGACAGCCAGTCCCACCCGGTGGCTGCAGCGCTTCTGACAACGATCGAACAATATCGCCTGCCGCGCCCGGTTCTGGCCAACATGATCGAGGCGCGGATCTTCGATCTCTATGACGACCTGTTCGAGGATCGCAATGCGCTGGAAGGTTATGCTGGCGAAACCGCATCCGCTTTGATCCAACTTGCAAGTCTCGTGCTTTCCGCTGAAGACGCCGCATCCAGCGCGGAAGGGGCAGGTCATGCGGGCGTCGCGCAGGCCATGGCCGGCATGTTGCTGCTTATGCCGCTGCACCGGCGTCGCGGGCAGGTCTATATTCCCGCCGATATGCTGGCTGCGGCCGGGCTCGACCGCGAGACTTTTCTGGAAGGTAAGGACAGGCAGCGCATCGGCATTGCCATCGAGATTTTTGCGACCCATGCGCTGGATCATATGGAGAGGGCACGACGCGCAAAGATCTCGAAAAATGTTTTTGCCGCCTATCTTCCCGTCGCCCTGTCCCGCCCTGTCATCGCTGCGGCGAGAAAGACGGGGAGCGGCGTATTTGACGGCGACCTGCAACTGTCGCAGCTTCGCCGGCAATGGCTGCTGGCAAAGGCCTCCTTCCTCAAGCGTTTCTGATTACGCAGACCGCGTAACGCAGCGAAACGACATCGATCCGGCAGAGCCACACTTCACACAAGCCTCGGTCTGTATGAACCTGAGCCGGGTTCGCGTCTTTTCGATTCGCGAATCGTGATGTTTCGATGCTGAGGGAGCGCCCCGGATGAGTATTGCGATCTGGATTATCGTTTTCGTGCTGCTTTCGGTCTTCGCTGTCTACGCCTGGCGCATGACGCGGGCGACGGATGAGGATAACAGTCATGATGTGGGGCAGGCGATCATGGATTTCGCCCGCGCCTTTCCCAACGAGGCGATCAGAAGTCTGCACATGACGGCTGATGGTGGTGCTGCCTTCGTGCGGCTGCACGACAACAAGGCCGGCTTCATGCGCAATATGGGGTCGCATTATGTGTGTGTGATGATCGATCCCGAGCGCATCAGGGTCGAAAGTCTGGAAAGCGGTGACGGTTTCGTCGTCACCTTTTTCGATATGCCGAAATATAGCGGCTCATACCGGTTCAAATCGGCCGGAGAGGCGGCCGAGGTTTCGCTCTGGCTGCTTGGCAGTCTTGTGGAGGCGCAGGATCATCACGACGACGGGCCGCTGCCCTCGGATAGTTGAGAGACGGCGAGGGTCGGCAGTCATTGCCCGTCAAGCGGCGGGTTTGCGCCGGCTTGCTTGCGCTCGCGCCAGATGATGAACAGGCCGGATGCGACGATGATGAGAATGCCGAGCCATTTTGATGGCGTCGGGAAATCGGAAAACAGCGCATAACCGAGGATAGTCGCCGAGATGATCTCGAAATACTGGAACGGCGCCAGCAGAGAAAGCGGCGCCAGCCGGAAGGCCCTGACGATCAACAGGTGCATGTAGCCGGATATCGATCCCAACAGGATTAGCAGGGTGAGGGCAAAGCCGGATTGCGGAAGCGAGACGGTAAAATCCTTGTCGCCGAGTGCATCACCGGCAAGAAGGGCCGCCCCCATGAACACCGTACCGGCAATGCCGGACATGGTCTGCATGACCAGCGGGCTGTCGGCATCGCCGATGGCGCGGTTCAGGAACAGGTAAAGTGTGTACAGAAAGGCGCAGGCAACCGGCAGAAGCGATGTCCAGCCGAAGATTTCGAAACTCGGCTGAATGACGATCAGGGCGCCGCCGAACCCGACTGCTATCGCCGTCCAGCGCTTCCAGCCCTCCTTGTCGCCGAGGAAGATGGCCGACATCATCGTCAGCATGAATGGTTCGACGAAATAGATCGCGAAGACATCCGCAAGCGGCATGTATTTGACGGCGGCGAAGAACATCAGGCTGGCCGAGGCGTGCAGCACGCCGCGCAGGCAGTTCATCCATGGCCGTTTGGCGCTGAACAGCGCCCTGGGTGACACCACAAGAAGTAGCGGCAGGGTGCAGAGCACCTGGAAAAAGAAGCGGTAGAAGGTCACCTGCGCCGGCGACATGCCGCCGCTCACCGCCATGTATTTGGCGATCGCATCCATGACCGGCAGCACCAGCATGCAACCCGCCATGATGGTCATGCCCTTGGCGATATCGTTGAAACCGGTCTGGCTGGTCATGGATCAGGCTGCGCTTTCGACCCAAAGGTCCAACGGGAGAGGGGACGCCTGCAAGATCGCCCCCCTTCCGGGTCAGGCGGCCTTCTGGCGCGGCAGGCTCTTCATATCAATGACGAAGCGATAACGCACATCGCTTTTTATCATGCGTTCATAAGCGTCGTTGATCTGATCGATATTGATCATCTCTATCTCGGCGACGATGCCTTTCTCGGCGCAGAAAGCCAGCATGTCCTGCGTTTCGGGAATGCCGCCGATCATCGAGCCGGCAAACGTCTTGCGGCCGGGAATGAGACTGAAGGCCATCACCGAGAGCGGCTTTTCCGGTGCGCCCACCTGCACCAGCGCGCCGTCACGTTTCAGCAGTGCGAGATAGGCGTTGATATCGTGGTCGGCGGCCACAGCGTCGATGATGAGATCGAGACTGGAAGCGGCCTTGTTCATCTGTTCGGCATCACGCGAGATGATGACCTCGTGGGCGCCAAGCTTTTTGGCGTCCTCCGCCTTGCCGGGCGACGTCGTGATCATTACGACAGTCGCGCCCATGGCATTGGCGAGCTTGACCGCCATATGGCCAAGGCCGCCGAGACCAACGACGCCGACACGCTTGCCGGGACCGGCATTCCAGTGCCGCAGCGGCGAATAGGTGGTGATACCCGCGCAGAGCAGGGGTGCGGCGGCGGCCGGATCGAGGCCTTCGGGAATGTTGAGGATGTAACGGTCGTCGACGACCACATGGGCGGAATACCCACCAAGCGTATGCGCGCCGCCGCCCATCGCCTTGTCAGGCGAATTATAGGTGCCGGTCATGCCGTTTTCGCAATATTGCTCCAGCCCTTCGGCGCAGCTTGCGCATTCACGGCAGCTGTCGACGATACAGCCGACGCCGACACGCTCACCTGTCTTGAACTTGGTCACCTGCGAGCCCACCCGTGCAACGCGGCCGATGATTTCGTGGCCGGGAACGCAGGGGTAGAGGGATCCCTGCCATTCGCCGCGAGCCGTGTGAATATCGGAGTGGCAGACGCCACAGAATTCGATCTCGATTTCGACATCGCGCGGGCCGGGATCGCGACGTTTGATGGTCGCGAGCTTCATCGGCGAAGAACCGTCGTCGCAGGCATAGGCGGACGTTGTGAACATGGTCGTTCCTCCTCTATGGTGATCGATGCTGGAAACACCGGCCTGCGGCAAAGGTTGCGGTGCAATCAGCCGCCAGCGCCGGTTTCGGGCACTGCCGCGCCAAACACCTCCTCAAAGGCCTCGCGCAGCAGAACGTCGACGTCGCCGATCATAACCGGCAATCCGAGATCGACAAGGCTGGTGACGCCATAGGCGCTGATGCCGCAGGGAACGATGCCGGAAAAATGCGTGAGGTCGGGATCCACATTGATCGACAGCCCGTGAAAGCTCACCCATTTGCGCAGGCGGATTCCGAGCGCGGCGATCTTGTCCTCAGCCATGCCGCCATCGGGCAGAAGAGGTTTTTCCGGACGCCTGACCCAGACGCCGACGCGATCCTCGCGCCGTTCGCCACGCACATTCATCTTGTCGAGCGTGCGGATGATGACATCCTCCAGCGCCGCCACATAGGCGCGCACATCCTGCCGCCGCCGCTTCAGGTCGAGCATGACGTAAACGACCCGCTGTCCCGGCCCGTGATAGGTATATTCACCGCCGCGACCCGTGGCGAAGACGGGGAAACGATCAGGCTCAATGAGATCAACGGCATCGGCGCTTGTGCCCGCGGTATAGAGCGGCGGATGTTCCAGAAGCCAGACGAGTTCGTCAGCCTCCCCGCTGGCGATGGCGGCAACTTCGCGTTCCATCTCCTCGATCGCCAGTTCGTAAGGCACGAGACCTTCCGAGATTCGCCAGCGGACGGGCGGCGAACCGGCGGGGGCAAGCATATTTGTCTCGATATCGGTGCGTGTGAGCATGAAAAAGTCCTTTCCACAGCCTTCTCGCAAAATGGCGACAGGGCCGCAACCCCAGCATTTCCGGGCTTCCTGCATATAGGATGGTGCAGTGCGATTTTTAATTTCAAAAAACTGTCACGACGCTCTTGTGCACCGAAAATCCTTTTGCTACATGCACCCCCGTCGGCGCAAGTCGACGCCTACCACGATGCGGTCGTGGCGGAATTGGTAGACGCGCAGCGTTGAGGTCGCTGTGGGGCAACCCGTGGAAGTTCGAGTCTTCTCGACCGCACCAAAGAAACCCGCTTCGGCGGGTTTTTTCTTTTTTAGCCAGTCGTTTAGCTAGCTCTCCGTTTTCTGCCCCGGGTTCGTTGGACCGTATTGGAAGTCACCCGGGCTGCGTCGATGTGATTTGCGCCACAGCCCGGGCTTTATAATTCGGTTCGGAAATTCCCGACTTGCTGCTACTTCAGCATAGTCGTCGCGATTTAGCGTCGAATGATATTTGAGGCCGTACCGTTTTCCTGATGGTTGCCATCTCCGACGCGATACGGGTCACCGTCCATGACCTGGTCCATCCGCCATCCGCTTCCGCGATATGGACTTTCCCATGTCTGGCACCCAGCGAGAACGACAGTTACCATCAGCAGTCCGAAAGTGAGAGCGGTTCGCAGCATATTGGCCTCCTTTGAAATTTCATCACAGCGCTATGTAGGAACAGGTTGGTGGCTTTGCGATATCTCTTCGGAACTTATCGCTCCTTTGAGCCCTTACTCCGATCAGGCCGTCATGAAATTTCGGTGGATATCAATGCACGCTCTGGTGGACGGCAGCTTCCCCCTAAAAAACGAGGGGTGGAATATTAGAGGTCTGATGTTAGCTTTTGTCAGGAAAAATGTCTGGGGGTTTTCGTGCTGGGGGACAAAACGGATTCAGACAATGCGCTCGGCTACTACATGTGGAGCATTTCCGACAATAGGCTGATCATGGATGCTGTCACCGCGGAATGTCATGGGTTTCCCGAACCGGTTGCGTCGCGCGGGGTGACGATCGAGGAGATTCTCGAAAGAATCGATGTCGAAATGCGCGATCAGGTGGCGCAGGCCATTTTTGAGAGCATCACCACCGGCGTGTTTTTCGATCAGCGCTACAAGGTCAATCTGCCGGGTGGTTCAAGCCGGTGGATAGTGGCGAAGGGCAGGGCGATTTTTGATGCCGACAATACGCCGTTTCTCGGCATTGGCAGCGTCCGGGATATTACGCTGAAAAAAACCTATCAGTTCGAGCCTCGCCAATAGCGATCAGGCGGTTGAAAACCGCGCATAAAAAGAGGCGGCTTTCGCCGCCTTTTTCGTCTGCACTACGCCGGGACATCAGAAGACGGCGAGATATTTCAGCAGCGAAATAATGCCGATGATGATGACGATCACTTGAGCGATCTGTTTCGCACCGCCGCCGACAGGCAGTCGTGCGATAAGCCACAAGACAAGCACAATCACCAGGAAGGTGATCAGAATGCTGACGAGCGTAGATGTAACCATATGTCCCAGCTCCCTTTTTAATCAATATTCGACGGTCGTTCACCGTTGCGTGAGTAAAAGCGCGAGGCTAATTTTGGTTCCATCGGTGAAATCGCGGCGTGAGGTCGGGTGTGAATCAGTTCAGGGTTAAAAAGCGGCCGACAGGGGCTGTCGTTACACTTGGCCGCCTTGGGCATCCCGACGTCGTCACGGCCACCGGAGGCGCCCTGACGGTGGTGACGGGGGCCTCAGAGCCGGGTTTCAATCCGCTCGATCTTCTTTATTCTTCGCTGGCGGCCTGCCTGGCGCTTAGCGCCCGGATTGCGGCGAGCCGCATGGCTGTGCTCGACCGGTTCGAAAAGGTCACGGTGCATGTGTCGGGCGAAAAGGCCGATGAGGAGCCATCGTGGATCGTGCGTTTCGATGTCCGGATCGAGATAAAGGGGGATTTCGATGAGGCCACCCGCAGCGGCATCGCCCATATGGCCGAGGATATCTGTACCGTCAGCAACACGCTGAAGGGCGATGCGGAATTTGTGCTGTCGGTTACCGGCTGACCATCAAGTTTTTCGGGATTTTTCCCATTTTTTTACCAGCCGGTCGCGCTTGAGTTTCGAGAGGCGCTTCAGCCAGAAAATACCGTCCAGCTGGTCGATCTCGTGCTGGATGCAGATGGCGTGAAATCCTTGGGCGGTCTGCCGGTGTTCTGCCCCGGATATGTCCTGAAACCTCACCTCGATTTCCGAGGGCCGTTCCACCTCGTCGGTAAAGCCCGGCATGGAGACGCTGCCCTCCACATGGCGCATTGTCTGCGACGACTGGCTGACGATTTCAGGGTTGACGTAAGTCAGGACAGTTCCCGGTGTCAGCTCCAGCACGAAAACTCGCTGTTTTACGCCGATATGGGCGGCGGTGATGCCCACGCCCGGCGCGGCGCGCATCGTGTCGGTCAGATCGGTGAGCAGATCGTGCAGTTGCTCGCCGAAAACGGTGACCGGCGCGCAGATCTCGGACAGACCGGAATGGGGATAGGGCAGGATCGGCCTGATTGCCAAAGAATGCTCCGTTCTTTTTAAATTCGGGAGGAAGAGGCGGCGAGCGCCTGTCCTTCCTCCGTTGCCTCCAGAAAGCTGCGCTGGGTGCGGGCATCGCGTTTTGTGACCCGCACGAAACGCGGCGACAGCAGAGTGATTTCGCGCAGAATGAGGGCGTGTGCAAGCCCAAGCCGGTTGGCGATGCTGCGGCTGTCGGCGGCAATGTTCAGATAAACCGCCAGAAGGATCGCCGCGCCCGTGGCCGTCAGCACCTGTGAGGAGCTTTCCTGAACCCGCTCCACCGCCGCCATGAACGCAGCGGCGGATTGCTCCTCTTCCATCAGGAGGCGTCCGGGCGCAGGCGAACGGAGACGAGCACCGATTTCGATGTCGGCGTGAAGCTGCCTTCGCCATAGCTCGACAGCGGCACCAGCACGTTCAGTTCCGGGTAATAACCGCCGACGCTGCCGCGCGGGATATTATAGGGCACCAGTCGGAAATCTTCCGCGATACGCTCCATGCCATCGCCATATTCGCCGATGACATCGACGCGCTGGCGGGAATGGGCGCCGAGCGCTTCCATATCTCCAGGGTTCATGAATATGACGTGGCGTTCGCCATAGACGCCGCGATAGCGGTCATCCATGCCGTAGATCGTGGTGTTGTATTGATCGTGGCTGCGGAATGTCTGCAGTACGAAGAGGTTATCACGCATCAGCGCCTGCTGGTGTTCGGTCTGTTCCGGCAAGGGGCCGCTATAGAAGGTGGCCTTTTTTGCCGGCGTGTTCCATTCCCGTTCGGCCGCCGCATTGCGCAGATGAAAACCGCGCGGCACACGGACGCGTTCGTTGAAATTGTCGAAACCGGGAATGACCCGCTCGATCATGTCGCGGATGAGATCGTAATCATCGGCAAGCGCCTTCCAGTCGAGATGCGCATTGCCAAGCGTTGCTTCGGCGATGCCGGCAACGATGGCGACTTCCGAACGCAGCTCCTCCGAGGCCGGCGGATTGATGCCGCCGGAACCGTGCACCATGCTCATGGAATCTTCCACCGTAACGATCTGCGAGCGGCCGGCCGAATTGCGGTCGATTTCCGTTCGGCCGAGGCAGGGCAATACGAAGGAGGTTTCGCCCGGCACCAGATGCGAATGGTTGAGCTTGGTGGCGATGTTGACGGTCAGCTTCTGCTTTTCGAAAGCCTTGACGATCAGCGGGCTGTCGGGTGTCGCGCGCATGAAATTGCCGCCGAGGGCGATGAAGGTCTGAGCCTTGCCCTCCAGCATCGCGGCGACGGCTTCCACGGTATTGTGGCCGGGTCTGCGCGGCATAGGCACACCAAGTTCCTTCTCCAGCGCGTCGAGAAGCGCCGGCGGTGCTTTTTCGTCGATGCCGACGGTGCGGTCACCCTGCACGTTGGAATGGCCGCGCACCGGGCAAAGGCCGGCGCCCGGACGGCCGACATTGCCGCGCAGCAGCATGAAATTGGTGATTTCACGAACGATGATGACGGAGTGACGGTGCTGGGTGACGCCCATGGCCCAGGTGGCGATGACGGACCCGGCATTCATGTAGATACGGGCGGCTTCCTCGATCTCCGCGCGGGTGAGGCCGGACTGGTCGAGGATGCTTTCCCAGCTCGTCGCTTCGACGGCGGCGCGATAGGCCTCGAACTCCGCCGCATGTTCGGCGATGAAGTCATAATCGATAATGGTAGGCTCGCCGGCCGCCCTTGCGGCCTCGTCGGCGGCGAAGACCGCCTTGCTCATGCCGCGCACCGCCGCCATGTCTCCGCCCTGCCGGGGCTGGTAATAATTGGTGGCGATGCGGGTGCTGCCACCGGTAATCATCTCCACCTTGTCCTGCGGGTCTGCAAAGCGCTCCAGACCCTTTTCGCGGATGGGATTGAAGACGGCGATCCGGGCGCCGCGAAGGGCGGCACGGCGCAGGTCGCCCAGCATGCGGGGATGGTTGGTGCCGGGATTTTGCCCGATGACGAAAATGGCGTCGGTCTGCTCGAAATCCTCAAGCAGCACGGTGCCCTTGCCGACGCCGATCGATTCCTTCAGGCCGACGCCGCTCGCTTCGTGGCACATGTTGGAGCAGTCGGGGAAATTATTGGTGCCGTAGAGCCGGACCATCAACTGATAGAGGAAGGCGGCCTCGTTGGAGGCGCGGCCGGAGGTATAGAACTCCGCCCGGTCCGGGCTGTCGAGACTGTTGAGGATGTCACCGATTTCGGCGAAGGCATCGTCCCAGGAAACGGGCAGATATCTGTCGCTTGCCCGGTCATAACGCATGGGATGGGTTAGGCGGCCCTGTTTTTCCAGATCGTAGTCAGACCAGCTGCGCAGTTCGGAGACGGTGCGGCTGGCGAAGAAATCCGGTGGTACGCGCGCCTCCGTCGCTTCCCATGACACTGCCTTGACGCCGTTTTCGCAGAATTCGAAAGAGGAGCCGTGTTCTGGGTCACCCCAGGCGCAGCCCGGGCAGTCGAAACCATCCGGCTGGTTGGTCTTCAAAAGTGTGCGGGCGCCGGAAATCGGTGCGCCGGATTCCAGAAGGCGTTTGCCGACGCTTTTGAGTGCGCCCCAGCCACCTGCGGCGGAGGATGCCTTGCCTATGAAATCCGTCTTGCTCATGGTTGTGATTCCCGGGATATGTCTTCTCGCGCCCGCCTGCCGGCGCTTGCCGTTTGTCAAAAGCAACTTCAAAAGCGCTGATCCACACCGCCTGTCAATGTCTTAATTGTGCATTGCGGTGAAACCCTTATTTGCCCGTTCGACATTTGAAATGGGAACGGCGTAAAGGGGGTGGACGTTGTCGCAAAGCAAGCTGCAAAGATTGGCTAAACATGCTTGTGGCCGCTGGCTGAGACCCTGCCGGCCAATAGGAAGTGGAATGTTGAATGGATTTTGCGCCGCAGTCGGAAAGCTTGTTCATTTGCCGCTATCCGGTTGTTGACAATATACCTTTTAACGCCATTCTGCCTGCGCATCCGTGCACTGCGGCATTTGAATACGAGGGGACGCCAGATGACAGACCGTGACGACGATCCTGTCGCGCCCGAGGACGTGAAGCCGACAGAAGCGCCCTCCGATATTTACGCCGAAGATGGGTCTGTGCGCTCCGACTTTCTGACGATGGTGGGTGCGGCGATCGCTGACCGCGATCTGCTTTTCCTGCGCAAGAATGTGGCGCGGCTGCACGAATCGGAACTCGGCGACCTCCTGGAATCCATCCTGCCTGAACAGCGCCATGCGCTGGTGCGGCTTCTTGGTTCCGATTTCGACATGACGGCGCTGACCGAGGTGGATGAGGGCATCCGTCTCGATATCGTCGACCAGATGTCGAACGAGCAGATCGCCGCCGGTATCGGCGAGCTGGATTCGGACGACGCCGGCTATATTCTCGAGGACCTCGACGACGAAGACCGCGAGGATATTCTCTCGCAACTGCCGTTCACCGAACGCGTGCGGCTGATGAGGGCGCTGGATTATCCGGAAAGTTCGGCCGGCCGCCGCATGCAGACGGAATTCGTGGCCGTGCCGCCGTTCTGGACCGTGGGGCAGACCATCGATTATCTGCGCGAAGAAGAAGAACTGCCGGAATCGTTTTCGCAAATTTTCGTTATCGATCCCACGTTCAAGCTGGTCGGTGCGCTTGATCTCGATCGCGTGCTGCGCGCTAAGCGTCAGGTGAAGATCGAAACGATCATGCACGAGACCAACCACTCCATTCCGGCCGAGATGGACCAGGAAGAGGCCGCGCAGCTTTTCGAGCAATACGACCTTCTCTCCGCAGCCGTAGTCGATGACAACGGCCGGCTGGTGGGCGTGCTGACCATCGATGACGTGGTGGACGTCATTCAGGAAGAGGCCGAAGAGGATCTGCTGCGCCTTGGCGGTGTCGGTGACGAAGAGCTGTCTGATAGCATTGTCAGCACCTCGCGCTCGCGTGTGCCCTGGCTTGCCGTCAATCTCCTTACCGCCTTTCTGTCCGCCTCGGTCATCAGCCTGTTCGATGCGACGATCCAGCAGATTATCGCTCTGGCGATCCTGATGCCGGCGGTGGCCGGCATGGGCGGCAATGCCGGATCGCAGACCATGACGGTGTCGGTGCGGGCGCTCGCCACCAAAAGCCTCGATATTCACAACGCCGCCCGCATCATCAGGCGCGAGGCGGGTGTGGGTATCCTGAACGGCATGCTGTTCGGTTGCGCCATCGGCATTGTCGCCGGTGTCTGGTTTCAGGATATCCATATCGGTGGCATCATCGCCACGGCCATGTGTCTCAACATGCTGGCGGCGGCGCTGGCGGGCATTCTCATTCCGCTGGTGCTCGACAAGTTCGGAGCGGATCCGGCCGTTTCTTCGGCAGTCTTCGTCACGGCGGTCACCGATATTGTCGGCTTTTTCGCCTTTCTGGGGATCGCGACCTGGTGGTACGGTATTTCCGGATAGGGGAAGCGGGCGAAAATTGACTTTTACGTGAAGGTCAAATAATATTATCCGGTTATGAATCGGATAGGCCCTTGGACAAGTATTATAGCATAACCGAACTGACACGCGAATTCGGTGTTTCCACCCGTACCTTGAGATTTTATGAGGACGAGGGGCTTATTCACCCTGAGCGTCGTGGGCGCACCCGGCTTTTCAGGGCTGCGGACCGCCGCCTCATTCAGGAAATCCTGCGCGGCCGCCGTATCGGTTTCACCATCTCCGAAATTCGCGAAATCATTCACGTCTACAAGGAGCCGCCGGGCGAATCGGGCCAACTGGTGCTTCTGATGAAGAAGGTCGATGAAAAGCGTGCCGATCTCAGGCAAAAACGCAAGGACATCGAGGAGACGCTGGCGGAACTCGACAATGTCGAAGAAGCCTGTCTGACGCGGCTTGCCGAAATCGGCGTGGGGACCTGAACCCCGTCCTGTAGCGGTTTGGCTATTCCGTTAACGTAACTGTCGAGAAAGGCTCTGAAGCCTTTCCACTTTGCTGCATATGGAACGAGCGGGTTTCGCTCATTTCTTCTCCCCGGCGGGGAGAAGAAATGGATCGTAAGCCCTGACGTTTATCCCTATTGCGCCTCAGCCGTACACTGCTGCGCCACTTCGCTGACCTTCGTCTGCTGATCCGCGCTGAGTTTGCCTTCCATCATCATATCGAACAGGTTTTCGGCCTGCAGCTTCTCCAGCGTGCAGCCGCAGAAACGCTGGCATAGTTCCAGCCCGTTTGCCTGCTCGACGCAGCTTTTTTCACAGCTCGATTTGTACAGCTCGACCTGATCGACAGGCGGAGGCGGAGCGATGAGCGACAGGGTGTAAACGAGGCCGATCAGCACCGGCTGGTGGATAAGGTAAAAGGCGAGGCTGTGGCGGCCGGCGCTGGCGATCAGGTTACGAGGCGAACTCGGGCTTCGAAAGCGATCGAGCCAATCGCGTGGAGTGACGAACTGTGAAACCGCAAGCGCGGAGAGGAAGGGAGCAAGCCAGGGCAGCAGTGGAACATAATCGTTCGAGCGGGGCGGCATGGTGGAAAAACCGATCCAGGCCAGCCATTTTGCGTTGAACAGTTCGGATTGCAGATATTGCGGCAGGATGAAAGCGATCACCGCAAAAAGCAGCGTCACGACTGCAGGGGCTCGCAGGAACAGCAGCCCCACGAGGCTTGCGGCGGCGATATTGTGCAATATGCCGAAGAAGATGAAACTGTCCGGAAAGGCGAAATAGGTCGCGACGGTAATGAGCAGCGCCGAACCGGCCACCATCGCAAAACGTTTGCCGAAAGACGGCCAGTTCACGCCCTTGCCATGGGCGAGAAACAGGCTGAAACCGGCCAGGAACAGGAACGAGCTGGCGATGCCGCGCGCATAGAGTTTCCACAGGCCTGTCGTCGCCGTGCCGGGTTCGAGATAGCCGAAATATTCCAGGTTCCATGTGAAGTGATAGGATGCCATGGCGATGAGGGCCAGCCCGCGCAGGGTGTCGAGACCGCCGATGCGGCCTTTGCGGCGGTTTTCGTTTGCGGCTGCGTCTGTGTCCATGTTTCCCGCTTTTTTCAGCTTTTCGAGGGAGCTGACATTCACTTGGATTCGCTCGAAATGACCCGAGGGCTTGGCCCTTGAAGTGCGGCTATTTCAAGGCTGGTTTTCTTCCATGATCGCGCGCCGGGCCTCGGAAAAGAACTGGCGGCGCAACAGCGCCACGATGATGATGACCGTACTGGCAATGAAGACATAGGGGCTGATGAACCAGCCGAGATAACCGATGGACAGAAAGATCGTCCGCAGGCCGTCATTGAAGTTCTTAGCAGCGATGATGTTCATCTTTATGACGTTTTCGGCCGCCCGCTCCGCTGCCTCGCGATCCGCGTTGACATCGTGGACCATGGGGATGGCGCCGAAAAGAATCGTGCAATAGTTGAACAGGCGGTAGGACCAGCCGAATTTGAAGAAGGAGTAACCGAAAAGACAGGTGAGCCCTATGACCTTCAGTTCGAAGGCCGTGCGCCCGGCATAATGCACGAAAGGCATGTCGCGAAACACCGATTCGACCTGTTCGGTCGCGCCCAGAAGAGCGAAACATCCACCGATGGCGAAGATGGAGGTGGAGGCGAAAAAGGCAGTGCCGTTCTGCAGGCCGGCCATGATCTGCGTGTCGATCATCTTCAGGTCGCGCTTCAGCGAATTCATGATCCAGTGGCGACGGCGCTCGGCCATGGCCTGATTGAGGCTGGCTCTCGAAAACAGCCTCGTTCCCGTCGTTACATGGGTATAGATGGCCCATAGCAGGATGAAAACGACGATCGAGATATAGTCCATGACGGTCATCACGGGCAGGCCACCTTGCTGTTTGCGAATCTTCGAAAGCATATTGATTTGAAGGCCATGGCAAGGCAATGGCGGTGACTGCCGTCACTCGATATTCTCCTTCGGCGTTGCGGTTTCATCATTCGGTTTTTCGCTAACTTTCCGGTAACCAAGTCGCTTTATCAATCCACTTGCGGACGACAGGTCTGCCGGTTCCGGGTAAGGTTTTGCGTACCGGTTCCGCGTAAATCCCGGCACGGTCACCCGCCGATTGACAGGATGGCATTTCGCACCTAGCCTTTCATCAGGACCGGTGTTTCCGGTATCCGGGGTAATCAGGGCTTTTCATGTCCCGCATCCTGCGGGCAGGTCTTGTTTCTCCGGTCCGGTATCAGCGGCAGTCCGGCATGAACAACCGGGGGACGCCTTTTTCTACGAATCGTTCCCTTCATGACCGCCCGTCCCTGGCTTGCGTCACCGCAAAGATGCCGGTCCGATTAATTCTTTTCCTTCAGGTTTCCCATGACAGATAAAAACCGCTCCGTTTTCATTCTTGGCGGCGCGCGCTCCGGCAAATCGCGTTTTGCCGAGGAATTTGCGGGAAAATCCGGCGGACGCCTGCATTACCTCGCCACCGGGCGAGCATGGGATGACGAGATGCGCGACCGCATCAGCCATCATCAGGCGCGGCGGGGCGGGGAATGGACCACCCATGAAGCGCCGGTCGATATCGCCGCCTTTCTGCAGCGGCTCGACGACGCGGGAAATGTCATTCTCATCGACTGCCTCACCCTGTGGCTCACCAATCTGATGATGGAGAATGCCGATATCGAGGCTGCCTTCACCGCAGTTGAGGCGGCGATCATATCGTCGCAGGCGACGCTGATATTCGTCTCCAATGAAGTGGGTCTCGGCATCGTGCCCGAAAACCGCATGGCGCGCGAATTCCGTGATCACGCCGGCCGCCTGCATCAGCGAATCGCAGCCATTGCCGGCGAGGTCTATTTTGTCGCCGCCGGGCTGCCCCTGAAGATGAAGGGCTGAGACGACACCCGTCTAGGCTGGTCGATATCGCCCTGCGTTTTTTGCTTTTACGCAAATTCCCCTCGTAAAGCCGCGCCCTGTTTTGCCGGGGCTGCGACAGCTTTGCATTCTTGATCTGGATCAAGGTGGGCTTTCCCGCGCGGTGGCAATGCTCCAACCGACGCAAAGGCGCGTTCCCGCTCTCCCAGGCGCGTGCCGTGCCTTTCGTCGGTCGGCTTGCACGTTGGGGGAAACCAACAATGAATTACACGTTAGAAACCGCGATCGTGGCCCTCGGGGCCTTTCTCGCGTTGCTCGGGGCAGCCTTTGCCCATGACAGTCTTTTCGCTGCCCATATGTGGGTGCTGTTCTTTACACTTCTGGTCAGCACGGTGCTTTTGCTGCGCCGTGTCTCCTTTGCGCCTGTCGATCAGGCGGCGCGTGCGCGCCTCAAGTCGGAATATTTCGATGAGGTGGTGAAATACGGCGTCATCGCCACCGTGTTCTGGGGTGTCGTCGGTTTTCTGGTGGGTGTCGTAGTGGCGCTGCAACTCGCCTTTCCCGATCTCAACATCGCGCCCTATTTCAATTTCGGCCGCATGCGGCCGCTGCACACATCAGCGGTGATCTTCGCTTTCGGGGGAAATGCGCTGATTGCCACGTCTTTTTACGTGGTGCAGAGAACCTGTCGCGCGCGCCTCTTCGGCGGCAATCTCGGCTGGTTCGTGTTCTGGGGATATAATCTCTTCATCGTCATGGCCGCCACCGGCTACCTGCTCGGTATTACCCAGGGTCGCGAATATGCGGAGCCGGAATGGTATGTCGATATCTGGCTGACCATCGTCTGGGTTGCCTATCTCGTCGCCTTCCTTGGCACGATCTTCATGCGCAAGGAGCCGCATATCTATGTGGCGAACTGGTTCTACCTGGGATTCATCGTAACGATTGCCATGCTGCATATCGTCAATAATCTCGCCATTCCGGTCTCGTTCCTTGGCGTCAAGAGCTACTCGGCCTTTTCGGGCGTGCAGGATGCGCTGACGCAATGGTGGTATGGCCACAATGCCGTCGGCTTCTTCCTCACCGCCGGCTTCCTCGGCATGATGTATTATTTCATTCCGAAGCAGGTGAACCGTCCGGTCTATTCCTACCGCCTGTCGATCATCCACTTCTGGGCGCTGATCTTCATGTATATCTGGGCCGGCCCCCACCATCTGCATTATACCGCGCTGCCGGACTGGGCGCAGACGCTCGGCATGGTGTTCTCGGTCATGCTTTGGATGCCCTCGTGGGGCGGCATGATCAATGGTCTGATGACGCTTTCGGGCGCATGGGACAAGATCCGCACGGACCCTGTCGTGCGCATGATGGTGATGGCCGTTGCCTTCTACGGCATGGCGACCTTCGAAGGTCCGATGATGTCGATCAAGGCCGTCAATTCGCTCAGCCACTATACCGACTGGACCATTGGCCACGTGCATTCCGGCGCACTCGGCTGGAACGGCATGATCACCTTCGGCGCGATCTATTACCTGACGCCGAAACTGTGGGGCAGGGAGCGTCTCTACAGCCTGCAGCTGGTCAACTGGCACTTCTGGCTCGCCACGCTCGGCATCGTCGTCTACGCCGCCGTCATGTGGGTGGCCGGCATCCAGCAGGCGCTGATGTGGCGCGAATATGATAGCCAGGGCTTCCTCGTCTATTCCTTCGCGGAATCGGTCGCAGCGCTGTTCCCCTATTACGTGATGCGTGCATTGGGCGGCCTGATGTTCCTCAGCGGCGCGCTGATCATGGCCTACAACGTCACGATGACCATCCTCGGTCATCAACGCGACGAAGGCGTCCGCAAGGATGCCGAAGTTTCGGCGCAGCCCGCCGAAACCCGTTCGCTGCAGCCTGCTGAATAAGGAGAGGCCGATGTCCATACTCGACAAACACGGCGTCATCGAACGCAACGCCACGCTGCTTCTGGTCGGCTCCCTGCTGGTCGTCTCGATCGGCGGCATCGTGGAAATCGCACCGCTCTTCTATCTCGAAAACACCATCGAGAAGGTGGAGGGCATGCGGCCCTACACGCCGCTGGAGCTGGCCGGGCGCAACATCTACATCCGCGAGGGATGTTATGTCTGCCACAGCCAGATGATCCGTCCGTTCCGCGACGAGGTGGAGCGTTACGGGCATTACAGCCTGGCGGCGGAATCCATGTATGACCATCCGTTCCAGTGGGGTTCGAAGCGCACGGGGCCGGACCTCGCGCGCGTCGGCGACCGTTATTCGAACGAATGGCACGTGCAGCATCTGGCCGATCCGCGCTCGGTGGTGCCGGAATCGATCATGCCGTCCTATGCGTTCCTCAAGACCACGCCGCTGAAGATCACCGACGTCTCCATGGAGCTGAAGGCCAACCGCGCCGTTGGTGTGCCCTATAGCGACGAGATGATCGAGAAATCCGCGGCCGATCTTGCCGCCCAGGCCGACCCGAATGCGGATTCGTCGGAACTCCTGGCGCGGTATCCCAAGGCGAAGGTGGGCGATTTCGATGGCGACCCGACCAAGCTTACCGAAATGGATGCGCTGGTCGCCTATCTGCAGATGCTCGGCACGCTGGTCGATTTTTCGACCTATGACGATGCCGCCGGATACCGGTGAGGAGGTGTAAGCCATGGAAACCTACACGGCCATGCGCCACTTCGCCGACAGCTGGGGCCTGCTTGCCATGACCCTGTTCTTCGCCGGCGTCGTCGTTTTCACCCTTCGCCCCGGCTCGAAGAAGGCCGCGGACGATGCCGCCAGCATTCCGCTCAAGGAGGACTAGGATATGTCCGAAAAACACATTGATGACATCAGCGGCGTCGAAACCACCGGCCATGAATGGGACGGTATCCGTGAGCTGAACAATCCCATGCCGCGCTGGTGGGTCTGGACCTTCTACTTCACGATCCTCTGGGCCATCGGCTATACCATCGCCTATCCGGCATGGCCGCTGATCAACGGGGCGACGCAAGGGCTGCTCGGCTGGAGCAGCCGTGGTGAGATCGCCGCCGAAATCGCCGATGCAAAACAGTCGCAGAGCGTTTTTGTCGACAAGATCGCCAAGTCGTCGCTTGCCGATATTCAGGCCGATCCGACCCTGATGCAATTTGCCCTTTCCGGCGGTGCAGCCGCTTTCAAGGTCAATTGCATTCAGTGTCACGGTTCTGGTGCGGAAGGCGGGCAGGGTTATCCCAACCTCAATGATGACGACTGGATGTGGGGCGGCAGCGTTGACGACATCTACACGACGGTGAAGCACGGCATCCGTTTTGCAGATGATGCTGATACGCGCGCGTCGGAAATGCCGGCCTTCGGCGATATTCTCAAGTCGGACGAAATCCGCGAGGTTGCGGCTTACGTCGTCAGCCTGACGGGAAAGCCCGCCAACCCGGCGCTGGTGGAACCCGGCAAGCAGGTCTTTGCCGACAATTGCGCTTCGTGCCACGGCGAGGATGCCAAGGGTAACCGCGAGTTCGGTGCACCGAACCTCGCCGATGCGATCTGGCTGAAGGCGCATGGAGAAGAGGGCATCGTTGCGCAGATCCGTTCGCCCAAGCATGGCGTCATGCCCGCCTGGGGTGAGCGCCTTGGCGATACGACGGTCAAGCAGTTGGCGATCTTCGTGCATTCGCTTGGTGGGGGCGAGTGAAGCAAGCGGAATGTAAAGAGGGGGCGCCGGGGAGGCGCCCTTTTTTATTGTTTAGATCAGGCGTTTTCCGCCCGTCCATCCGGATATTCGGCTGGTCCCTTCAACTCGATCTTGTTGCCGAAGGGATCACGGAAATAGAACGAATGTCCCATTCCTCTCGCGCCGCCGTGAAAGGCTTCCTGTTCTATCGTGACGTTAAATTTCGCCAGATGTGCACGAAGTGCATCATGGTTCAGAGGACCGGTCGCTATGCAGATGTGATCGACATTACGTCCTCCGGCGACGGGCGGAGCAGCCTTCGTGCCACCGGGATGCGTGACATCCCACAGCACGATCAAGGCATTTCCGCACCAGACTTGTTCCATCCCGAGAGCAGGGTAAGAGTAACCATCCCTACAACCCAGCACATTCCGGTAAAAATCGAGCGCCCGCATCATGTCGTCGACGATGAAGACGATATGATCGATACCGACCAACGAAAAAGGCGGCGTTGTCAAAGTCATGACGGGCTCCTGCCAATCAGTTTTTCGACCAGACTGCTAGTTCGTATCCATCCGGATCGGTGAAATGAAAACGGCGTCCGCCGGGAAACTCGAAAAGCGCGACGCTGATCTGGCCGCCGGCGGCCTCGACGCGGCGCTGGGCATCCTCGATATCGGCGGCGTAGAGAATCACGAGCGGCCCGCCTTTGGCCGAGACGGGTGCCGTGGTGGTAAAACCGCCGGTCAGCCGGCCGTCGGAAAATTCGCAATATTGCGGACCGTAATCCTTGAAGGACCAGCCAAAGGCGCCGCCGTAAAATTCCTTGCTGCGCTCGATATCGGTGACGTTGAATTCGACATAGTCGATCCGCCGGTCGTTTGTATTCGTGGTCATCGTTCCTCCATCAGTCCTTTTCGAGCAGCACCTTCAGCGTTTCGAGATCGGCCGTGATCGCTCTTGCATCCTGCTCGAAATCCTCGTCCGTCATGTCCTGAAGGCGAAGGAGGGTGAAACTCACCTCCGTACCACTGCCGTTCGGCGTCACCCGTAGCGCGTTATAAACCTTGATGCCATCCGGCAATGTCACGACATGGTCGATGACGCCGAATTCGTTTGCGGGCGCAAAATTGACGCGCACCTCGCCAAGCGGTCCGCCCTCGGCGATCCAGTCCTCGCCATCGGATTTGAGGCCGCCCGCAAGGCCTGCGGCCCAGCTGGGCATGTTCTGCGGGTCGGAGGCGAAGTCGTAGACCTGGGCCCAGGGTTTTTCGATCGACAGATGAATGATTCTCGACTGCATGACAGGCATTTCATCCTCCCTTGGCGGCGCGTTCCCATACTGCGCCACTTTGTCGTCACTTGATGTAAGTCAAGGATGTTTCACCGGGGAGATGGGAGAAAGCAAGGAGATAAAAACGGACATCTTACCATGAACATCTATCGCGCCGGACAGGACAGCCCGCAACAGCCCGTCGAAAGGCTGGAGGCGGAAGCCGTCAATTCCGCAAAAACGCGCAAACCGCTCTACGAAGCCCGCAAGAAGATTTTTCCCAAGCGCGCGGAAGGTCGGTTCCGGCGGTTCAAATGGCTGGTGATGCTCGTCACCCTCGGCATCTATTATCTGACGCCGTTCCTGCGCTGGGACAGGGGGCCTTATGCACCCGATCAGGCAGTGCTGATCGATATCGCCAACCGGCGCTTTTATTTCTTCTTCATCGAAATCTGGCCGCAGGAGTTCTTTTTCGTTGCGGGATTGCTGGTCATGGCGGGGCTGGGGCTGTTTCTCGTCACCTCAGCCGTGGGGCGCGCATGGTGCGGTTATACCTGTCCACAGACCGTCTGGGTCGATCTGTTTCTGGTGGTTGAACGGGCGATAGAGGGTGACAGGAACGCCCGCATGAAACTGGACGCCGCGCCCCTTACATTCGGCAAATTGCGCAAGCGCGTGCTGAAACATGCGATCTGGCTGGTGATTGGCGTTCTGACCGGCGGCGCCTGGATTTTCTATTTCGCCGATGCGCCGACGCTGGCGATGCAGTTCATGACGGGGCAGGCGCCGATGATCGCCTATTCGACCGTCGCCACGCTTACCGCCACCACCTATGTTTTCGGCGGGCTGATGCGGGAGCAGGTCTGTACCTACATGTGTCCCTGGCCACGCATCCAGGCGGCGATGCTGGATGAGAATTCGCTTGTTGTCACCTATAATGACTGGCGCGGCGAACCGCGCTCGCGGCACGCCAAAAAAGCCGCTGCGGCGGGCGAGAGCATCGGTGATTGCGTCGATTGCAACGCCTGTGTCGCCGTCTGTCCCATGGGCATCGACATCAGGGACGGGCAACAGCTGGAATGCATCACCTGCGCGCTCTGCATCGACGCCTGCGACGGGGTGATGGACAAGATCGGCAAACCGCGCGGGCTGATCGCCTATGCGACGCTTGCGGAATACCAGTCCAACATGGCGCTGGCGACCGGCAACGGAACGCACGCCATCCGGCCTGCCAATGTGCGCGAGGAGGATGGCAGCTTCAGGAAGAGCATCCGCCACTTCAACTGGCGCATCGTCTTCCGGCCGCGCACGCTGCTTTATACGGCCATCTGGTCGGCGGTCGGCATCGGCATGCTGTTTGCGCTGGTGACGCGCGAGCGGCTGGCGCTCAACGTCCTGCACGACCGCAATCCGCAATATGTGCTGGAATCGAACGGTTCGATCCGCAACGGCTATACCGTGCGCATTCTCAACATGGTGCCGCAGCCGCGCACGATGAGCCTCACGATCGAGGGCATCCCGAATGCGGTGATGAAGATAAACGGCATGCCGGATACGGCCTCGCGCACTTTCGACGTCACGGTCGAGCCGGATGAGGCGACGACGCTGAAGGTCTTTGTCACCCTGCCGGGCAAGGATGTCGCGCGCACGGCTGAAAATTTCGAGTTCATCGTCAGCGATACGGGCGGCCATGAGACGGCCCGTTACGATGCTGTTTTCAACGCTCCGGGAGTGAAAAAATGACCGTGAATAATCGCCAGACATCCGGCTTCACTTTTACCGGCTGGCACATGCTCGGCGTCATGCTGCTGTTCTTCGGCACCATCATCACGGTCAACATGATCATGGCCTGGAATGCAGTGAACAGCTGGAGCGGGCTTGTAGTGCCCAATACCTACGTCGCCAGCCAGCAGTTCAACGCCAAGGCGGAAGCCGCCAAGGCACGGGCCGCGACCGGCATCAAGGGCAAGCTCGTGGTGGACGAAAAGACCGTACGCTATGAGGTTTTCCATCCGGATAAGGGGCCCGTCGACACGGACAGTGTGACGGCGCATTTCCGCCGGCCGGTCGGTGAAAGCCAGAATTTCGACATGGAGCTCACCCCGCTGTCCACCGGCGTCTTCACCGGCGCGCATGACATGCTGCCGGGGCAATGGATCGTCGAGGTCACCGCCGTCAAGGATGGCCGGATCATCGTGCATGAGGGGACGCGGATCGCCGTCATCAGGGGGCGCAAATGAGCTGCTGCGCACCGGGAACGGAGGGTTCGCTTCAGCTTGGCGAACCGGTCAATCCACCATCGTCGGAGGAATTGCTGCTGGCGAGCCGCGATCTGGGGCAGGGGCTGCGGCAGACTGATCTCAGCGTGCCGGATGTCTATTGCGGCGCCTGCATCACCACCATCGAAACCGCGCTTAGCCGTCTCCGCCAGGTGGAGCGGGCGCGCGTGAACCTGTCGTCCAAACGCGTCGCAATCGTCTGGAAGGAAGAGGTCGATGGCGTCAGGACCGATCCTTCCGATCTCGCCCGCGCCATTCTTTCGACCGGATATCGCACGCATCTTTTCGCCAGCGGTCAGGATGCTTCCGACGCCTTGCGTTCGCAATTGATCAGGGCGGTGGCGCTGTGCGGTTTTGCCTCCGCCAATATCATGCTCCTTTCCGTCTCCGTCTGGTCAGGCGCGGATGCGGCGACGCGCGACATGTTCCACTGGATTTCGGCGATGATCGCCGCGCCGGCGCTGATCTATGGTGGCCGCTTCTTTTACCAGTCGGCCTGGAATGCGCTGAAACACGGCCGCACCAATATGGATGTGCCGATTGCGCTCGCCATCACGCTCTCCTATGCCGTTTCGCTGTGGGAAACGATCCATCACGGTGAACATGCGTGGTTCGACGCGACCGTGTCGCTGCTGTTCTTCCTGCTGAACGGCCGCACGCTTGACCATATCATGCGCGACAAGGCGCGTTCGGCCATTGCCGGGCTTGCAAGGCTTTCGCCGCGCGGCGCGACCGTGATCGGTGAGGATGGAACGCGGGAATACCGCCAGCTTGCCGATGTCCAACCCGGAATGTCGATAACGATTGCCGCCGGGGACCGTGTGGCGGTGGATGCCGTGGTCGTCTCCGGCAGCAGCGATCTCGACATGTCCATCGTCAACGGCGAAAGCGCACCGCGCCGCGTTACGGCAGGTGACAGCCTGCAGGCCGGTACGCTCAACCTCACCGGTTCGCTGATCGCGCGGGTAACCGCCTCGGCAAAGGAGTCCTTCCTGTCGGAGGTGATCGGGCTTATGGAGGCGGCGGAAGGCGGCCGGGCGCGGTATCGGCGCATCGCTGATCGCGCCGCGAGCTATTATTCGCCCGTCGTGCATCTTCTCGCGCTGGTGACATTTCTTGGCTGGGGCTTTTTCGGCGGCGACTGGAAACAGGCGATGCTGATCGCCATAGCGGTTCTCATCATAACCTGCCCCTGTGCGCTTGGCCTTGCCGTTCCCGTCGTGCAGGTGGTGGCGGCAGGCAGGCTCTTCCGGCACGGCATCATGGTCAAGGAAGGCTCGGCCATGGAGCGGCTGGCCGAAATCGATACCGTGCTGTTCGACAAGACAGGCACCCTGACCGTTGGAAAGCCGAGACTGGTCGAGACAGGTGATGTGAAGCCGGCCACCATGGCGATTGCTGCGGGGCTTGCCGCCCATTCGCGCCATCCCCTCTCGAAAGCCCTGTATGCCGCCTATAACGGCGCCATGACGACCTATGAGGCAGTGCGGGAAATTCCCGGCTCCGGCGTTGAGGCTGAGACGGAAGCCGGAACCTACCGGCTCGGCAATCGCCGTTTCGCCTGCCCGGATGACGACGCGGGCGTCGACAATGGCGATGCGCGGTCGGAAGTCGTGCTGTCCCTTGACGGCCGGCATCTGGCGAGCTTCGGCTTCGAGGACAATCCGCGCGCAGGTGCAGTTGCGGCATTGCGCAGCCTCTCAGTGCGGGGCCTTGCGCAGGAAATCGTCTCGGGTGACCGGGCGGCGGCTGTCAGCGCCATGGCGCAGCGGCTGGGGATCGGCAACTGGAGTGCAGACCTTTCGCCGAGGGACAAGGCGGCGCGCTGCGCTGCGCTCGCCGGCGAGGGTCGCAGGGTGCTGATGGTGGGAGACGGCATCAACGATGCGCCGGCGCTTGCCGCCGCCCATGTTTCCATGGCGCCCGCCACCGCCGCCGATATCGGCCGGCAGGCCGCTGATTTCGTGTTCATGCAGGAGGATCTCGATGCCGTGCCCTTTGCGATCGAGACGTCGCAGCGGGCCGGAAGGCTCATCCGGCAGAACTTCGCTCTCGCCATCGGCTATAATGTCATCGCCGTGCCGATTGCGATTGCCGGTTATGCGACGCCGATGATCGCGGCCATCGCCATGTCGACATCCTCGCTGATCGTCGTCGCCAATGCGTTGCGTCTTGCCGGCACGGCTGAAACCGTGCGTCCTCGGAACAACGTAAAAACAGGATATGCGGGAGAGGGGGCGCAACTGGCATGAACATGCTGATCTATCTCATTCCGGTCGCGTTGTTTTTGGGTGCGCTCGGCCTTTTCGCCTTCCTCTGGTCGGTGCGCTCTGGCCAGTATGAGGATATGGACGGGGCCGCCTGGCGTGCGCTGGATGACGGCGACGATCGACCCCGGCGATCATAGGAGGCGAGGTGGGCCTGTCGTTTCGAGCCGGCTCTGACCTGTCGCAAATATGCAAAGCTGATTTGCGTCATCAAAATTTAATCGTTTCAGTCGCCCCTAGCCTTGCCGTTTGTTCATTACAGTGCCACAACACGACCACCTAAAAGCAAGATGGAGGCACATCCGTGGAACAGGCAGAAATCGGTTTGATCGGTCTCGGCGTCATGGGCTCGAACCTGGCGTTGAACATCGCGGAAAAGGGCAACAAGATTGCCGTATTCAACCGAACCCCTGAAGCGACGAAAAAATTCTACGCTGAAGCCGGGGACTTGCAGGGACAGCTGATCCCTTGCGAAACCATCGAGGAATTCGTCGCCGCCATTCGTCCTCCGCGCCCGATCATTATCATGATCAAGGCCGGTGACCCTGTCGACCAGCAGATGGAAATCCTTAAACCCCATCTTTCTAACGGCGACATCATGATTGATGCGGGCAATGCGAATTTCCGCGATACGATCCGCCGTTTCGACAATCTCAAGGATAGCGGCCTGACCTTTATCGGCATGGGCGTTTCCGGCGGCGAAGAAGGTGCGCGTCATGGACCGTCGATCATGGTCGGCGGCACCGAGGATAGCTGGAAGCGCGTCAAGAAGGTGCTGACCTCCATTTCCGCCAAGTACAATGACGATCCGTGCGTGGCATGGCTCGGCAATGACGGCGCCGGCCATTTCGTCAAGACGATCCATAACGGCATCGAATATGCCGACATGCAGATGATCGCCGAAATCTACGGCATCCTGCGTGACGGCCTTGGCATGAGCGCAGTCGAAATCGCCGACGTGTTCGCCGAATGGAACAAGGGCCGCCTGAACTCCTACCTGATCGAAATCACCGAGAAGGTTCTGCGCGCCGCCGATCCGATCACCGGCAAGCCGATGGTCGATCTGATCCTCGACAAGGCCGGCCAGAAGGGCACCGGCAAGTGGTCGGTCATCGAGGCGCAGAACATGGGCGTCGCCGCAACCGCTATCGAGGCGGCCGTGGCTGCCCGTATTCTCTCCTCGCAGAAGGACGAGCGCGAAGCTGCCGAGAAGATCTTCGGTCTACCGACCGTTGCACCGGCACCCGCTGACAAAAAGGCCTTCATCGCCGATCTCGAAAGCGCGCTTCTGGCCGCCAAGGTCGGCGCCTATGCGCAGGGCTTCGCGATCATGTCGGCCGCCTCGAAGGAGTTCAACTGGAACCTGCCGATGCCGACGATCGCCCGCATCTGGCGCGCCGGCTGCATCATCCGCTCGGAATTCCTCGATGAGATCACATCGGCCTTCACCAAGGACCCGCATGTGGCCAACCTCATCGTGACGCCGGCCTTCTCCGGCATCGTCAAGGATACCGACGCACCGCTGCGCCGTGTTGTTTCCTATGCCGTTCTCTCCGGCCTACCGGTTTCGGCACTGGCTTCGGCACTCGGTTACTTCGACGCCTATCGCCGTGGTCGCGGCAGCGCCAACCTCATCCAGGCGCAACGCGACTTCTTCGGCGCACATGGTTTCGAACGCACCGACGGCGTCGACAAGCCGCATGGCCCGTGGGGCAGCGGCGCCGATATCTTCTGATCGGCTGAAACTATAAACGACAAAAGGGTCGGCTTTGAGCCGACCCTTTTTGCTTGGTGGATATGTCGAAACCTCTCCGTCATTCTCGGGCTTGACCCGAGAATCCACAACCCATTGCGATCAATGGATCCTCGGGTCAAGCCCGGGGATGACGTCGAATTTGGAGCGATATTCGCAAGAATTATCAGGCCCGCATAAGCGGGCCGTTTTCCACGGCATCCGATGATTTCACTCAGCGTGCGGCAGAGAGGCCGACGATCAAGCCTGTGACGGCGTTGATGAGCAGGAACTGGTTGTCGACGCGCACCCAGCGCTGGTCACGGCGCGGCTCGGCAAGACGGTAGCGGCGATAGTCGCGGCGGTCGACCGTGTGGCGGCGTTCGCCTGCAGACAGGCGCTGGCCGCGATCCCAGCGGTGCTTCTTGACGATGACCTTTTTCGTGGTGATCTGGCGCTCGACGGTAACGCCACGGTGGCGATCGTCATGACGGCTCTGTGCCTGCGCCATCGGAGCAGCGAGAACGGTGGCAGCCAGAAGAATGGTGATGAACTTTTTCATGAATGTTTCCTCGTGTTTCGATGAGGAGAACTTATGAATAAACGAATGAACGGAAACTGAATTTAAAATTACATTTATGTAATGGTTGTTAATGGTTATGAGCGTGAGTTAATCTTTTATTTTGAGTTTTTCGGGGCAGCCAGACCGCCCGGCGGAACCGGGCGGTCTGTTCTGCATCAGACGCGTTCGGCGGATTTTGCCCAGAGATTGATATCCGCTTCCTTGGCGTAACCGTCGATTTCCGCAAGCTCTTCGGCCGTGAAATCCGGCCGGTCGAGTGCCTTCACGCAATCCTCAACCTGTTCGACGCGGCTTGCCCCGATCAGCGCCGAGGTGATGCGACCGCCGCGCAGAACCCAGGCAATCGCCATCTGCGCCAGCGTCTGGCCGCGCCGCTCGGCAATGCTGTTGAGCGCCCGGATGTTCTCGACGTTGCGTTCGTTGAGGAAGGCCGGGTTCAGCGACTTGCGCTGCGCCGCGCGGCTGCCATCAGGCACGCCGCCGAGATATTTCGTCGTCAGCATGCCTTGCGCCAGCGGCGAGAAGACGATGGAGCCGATGCCCAGTTCTTCCAGCGTATCGACGAGACCATCCTCCTCGATCCAGCGGTTGATCATCGAATAGCTCGGCTGGTGGATGATGCAGGGCGTGCCGAGGTCCTTCAGGATGGCGGCGGCCTCACGGGTGCGCTTCGAGTTGTAGGACGAGATGCCGACATAAAGCGCCTTGCCCGAGCGCACGATCTGGTCCAGCGCGCCACAGGTTTCCTCAAGCGGCGTGTTGGGGTCGAAACGGTGGGAATAGAAGATATCGACGTAATCCAGACCCATGCGCTTCAGGCTCTGGTCGCAGGAGGCGATTACGTATTTGCGGCTGCCCCATTCGCCATAGGGGCCGGGCCACATGTTGTAACCGGCCTTGGAGGAGATGATCATCTCGTCGCGATAACCTCTGAAATCCGTCTTCAGGATTTCACCGAAGGCGGTTTCGGCGCTGCCGGGCGGCGGGCCGTAATTATTGGCGAGATCGAAATGGGTGATGCCGAGATCGAAGGCGCGGCGGCAGATGGCCTGTTTCGTCTGGTGCGGCGTGTCGTTGCCGAAATTGTGCCAGAGGCCGAGCGAAATCGCCGGCAGTTTCAGGCCGGTCTTGCCGCAATGATTATATTTCATGGACGCGTATCGGTTTTCGGCCGGTTGCCAAACCATGGGTCTTCCTCCACTTGCTGATGACTGGCTGCCGGAGAACCCGGCAACTTTTTGAAGCGATGAAAACAGGCGCAGGTTCACCTGTCATTCCCGAGAGGGATGGTTATGCCTTTCTCCGCATGGTTTCAATGCGAGGATTGGCAGGTATGAAGATCGAAGATGCGGAAATGCGGCTGGGGGCCGCCCGCCTTCGGCGTGAAGATGATACGGCGCGTTTCGCCGGCGGCCAGATCGAAGAGATTGTCGGAATAACGGCCGGGCTGATCTGCCTCCAGCATGACAAAGAGCGCGAGACCTGCAGAGGTGACATCGATTTCGTACTGGTTGTTTTTCAACGGGCCGACGGAAAATTCGAGCCCTGCAGGCTGAAGCTCCAGCGCCTTGTAGGTGTCGCGCACATGGTGGCCTTCGCCGGTCATACCGTTGGAAGCGATGAAGCTCCAGGCGAGGATGGCGCCGTCGGGCAGGCTATTCATGTTTATCTCGGTCAGCGTTGCGGCCCTGTCCGTTACGCAGGTGCCGTTGGCGGATTTCAGCGGCACGCGGTTGCCGTCCATGGTCAGCGCAACGATGTTCATGTCGATTTCGACGTCTTCCGCCGTGTCGTTGACCAGGGAGAAGCTCAACCGGCGCCCATCCTCGGAGGGAAGGGCCGAGCCGGTCCCCGCCTGGAAGAAGCGGCGGGCGGCATAATGCAGCGCTTTCCAGCCGCCGCCATAATCGAGGCTGGACCATGAGGCGACCGGCCAGGTATCGTTGAGCTGCCAATAAAGCGTGCCCATGCAATGGGGCTTCAGGGAACGCCAGTAGTCAACAGCCGTGCGGATGGCCAGCGCCTGCTGGACCTGGCTCAGATAAACGAAATTCTCGAAATCCTTCGGGAAACGGAAATAGCGGAACATGGTGCCGGCGATCCGCTCATTGCCGCCGACATTCTTCTGGTGCAGCTCAATGACCGGGGAGGCGATGTTCATGTCCTTTTCTTCCGCATAGGTGCGGATGACGGGCATGGATGTGTAGGACTGGAAACCGAATTCGGAGCAGAAACGCGGCTTGACCGAGCGGTAATTGTCGAACGACTTGTTTTCGTGCCAGACGGACCAGTAGTGCATGTCACCGGAACCATCCGCATGCCAGGCGTCGCCATAATCGAGATAACCGGAGGCCGGGCTGGAGGGCCACCAGAGCGCTTCGGGAGCGGCTTTTTTCAGGGCTCTTTCGATCGTGCGGTTCAGGCGGTCGTAAGCCACGAGATAACGGTCGCGATT
This sequence comes from Agrobacterium tumefaciens str. B6, assembly GCF_001541315.1. GTDB lineage: Bacteria > Pseudomonadota > Alphaproteobacteria > Rhizobiales > Rhizobiaceae > Agrobacterium > Agrobacterium radiobacter. Next base: position 184,458 of record NZ_LMVK01000051.1, read on the forward strand.
GTTGCGGGATTCATCGAACCAGGTCAGCGCACCCACCAGCTCGTTATCACCGCACCAGAGCGCGATGGACGGATGCGAGGAGAGGCGTTTCACCTGGTAGTCGACCTCATGCTCGACATTGTCGAGAAAGTCCTCGCTGCAGGGATAGAGATTGCAGGCAAACATGAAGTCCTGCCAGACCAGCAGGCCGAGCCGGTCGCAGAGATCGTAGAACCAGTCTTCCTCATAAAAGCCGCCGCCCCAGACGCGGATCATGTTCATATTGGCCTCGACCGCAGAGCAGAGGAGATCTTCGGTCTTTTCCCGGCTGGCGAGCGAATAAAGTGCATCTGCGGGGATCCAGTTGGCGCCGCGGCAAAAGATCTCGCGGCCGTTGATGCGGAAGGCGAAGCGGCTGCCGGCCTCGTCCTTGTCCGTCAGAAGCTCGATCGTCCTGAAGCCGATCTGGCGGGTGACGGTCTCATCAGGCAGTTCCACCGTCAGTTTGTAGAGCGTCTGTTCGCCACTACCGGCCGGCCACCAGAGCTCCGGATTCTCCACAAAGAAGACGTGGCGCACCACCGTCTCGCCGGCACCGACGCCGCAATCGAGTCTCAGCCTTTCATCGTTGAGGGACAGGTAGACCGGCAGGCTCGCCGGTCCCTCGGCAAACAGCGTGACAGCCACATGCAGCTCGACGCCGCCTTCGACATGGTGCTGTGAGGTGACGACATGTTCAATGCGGGCCGTATCGAGGCGCTTCAGCAGGATTTTGCCGTAAAGGCCGAGCGGCGCAATTGCGATGTTCCAGTCCCAACCGAAATGGCATTGCGGCTTGCGCAGCATGTTGCCGTTGGCAAGGGGTGAATTGCCGGGGTGATAGGGAATGTAAAAAGGCTGCCGCGCCTGCCGTTCTGCACCGGCCGCGATGTTGGAATGGAAATGGATGCGGATGGTGTTTTCACCCGGCCGCACCGTGCGTGAGATATCCGGGCGGTAGCGGCGGAAGCAATTGTCGGCGGTTAAGACCGGGACGTCGTTGACGAAGACGATGGCGACGGTATCGAGGTAGTCGATATCGAGATACCAGCTTGAATCCGCCTCATCGAGAATGAATGTGCGCTCGATGAGCCAGTCGCGCTCAGCCACCCATTGCACCACCTTTTCATTGGCGCCGTGATAGGGATCGGGAATGATGCCCGCATTTTTGAGCGCGCTGTGAATATCGCCCGGTACGGAAAGCTGGGTGGTATGGTCTCCTTCCACCGAGGTCAGGCGCCAGGGCCCGGCCAGATCAATGACAGTTTCGGGCGAGGAAGAAGAAATCATAATCGGACCCTGCATAGTATGAATTCGAAGAAGACTGGCCGGCATTATGGTGCAGGCTTGTGTCAGAATCTGGGGGAATGGATGCCCGCAAAGCGGCTGCGACACGCTTATCCGGCTTTGCGATTTCCTCCCTCCGGCAACGTTACCGTAAAACAATCGTTCCGTCATTCCTTTGAGTGACAACGAGCGACATGAATAATGACGGGCACATCCGCGTCGAGATGACCAGGTCAAATCCCAAGAAAAATTATAAACTTTATATTTTTATATCAGTGAGTTGCATAAAGATATTAATCTTGTCAGTTAAGATGTGTATCCGTGGATTTCTGGAAATTCTGTGCCGGAAGAAGGGGGAAGTGCCGTGAAATATTTTTCGGACCTATATCGTTTTAGCTGAATTGGCGGATAGTCGGACAAGACCGGCCGTTGACCGCGGACCTTTGCCTTTGCAACAGAGAAAAAGCTATCTATGATTATCGTTCGGTAAAGCGTGGCGAAATGACATGAACGATACTGGCAAATCCGGCGGGGGCGAAACTCCTGCAACGACGGGCGAGCGCCCGACCTTGAAGACAATCGCCTATATGACGGGTCTCGGCATCACCACCGTCTCACGCGCGCTGAAGGATGCGCCAGACATCGGCGCTGAAACCAAGGAGCGCGTGCGGCTGATTGCCCGGCAGATCGGCTACCAGCCAAACCGCGCGGGCGTGCGCCTTCGCACCGGCAAGACCAATGTGATTGCCCTTGTTCTGAGCGTTGATGAAGAGCTGATGGGTTTCACCAGCCAGATGGTATTTGGTATCACCGAGGTTCTTTCTACGACACAATATCATCTGGTCGTGACGCCCCACATCCATGCCAAGGATTCCATGGTGCCGATCCGCTATATTCTCGATACCGGTTCTGCGGATGGGGTCATTATTTCGAAGATCGAGCCTAACGATCCACGCGTCCGTTTCATGACTGAGCGTAACATGCCCTTCGTCACCCATGGGCGTTCGGACATGGGTATCGAACACGCCTTTCATGATTTCGACAATGAGGCCTATGCCTATGAGGCGGTTGAGCGGCTGGCGCAATGCGGACGCAAAAGGATCGCCGTCATCGTGCCGCCATCGCGGTTTTCGTTCCACGATCACGCCCGCAAGGGGTTCATCAGGGGGATTAGGGATTTTGGTCTCACCGAATTTCCGCTGGACACCATCACCATCGAAACGCCGCTTGAGAAAATCCGCGATTTCGGTCAGCGGCTGATGCAGTCGGATGACCGCCCCGACGGTATCGTTTCGATCAGCGGCAGCAGCACCATCGCGCTGGTGGCGGGTTTCGAAGCTGCGGGTGTGAGAATCGGCGAGGATATCGATATCGTCTCGAAACAGTCCGCGGAGTTCCTGAACTGGATCAAGCCGCAGATCCACACCGTCAATGAGGATATCAAACTGGCGGGCAGGGAGCTTGCAAAGGCCCTTCTGGCGCGCATCAACGGCGCGCCGCCGGAAACCTTGCAGAGCATCAGCAGCCCGGTCTGGTCTTCGATGGCGCCGAAGCCGTAGATGGCTCGCTTCGCAATAGGTGCTGCAAGTCTTGACCCCGTTGCGTTCGCGACTTTTTTAGAGTTTTACTTTAATATATTAGCGTAAGATGTTGGTATAAATGATATTTTTATCGTGCGTTGACTGGCTTTCGGCTGAAGGCCCGGAATGACAGCCGGGGCGTTAGCGCACGACAATACGCATCAGGACAGGCAATCCTTCAGAGAGCCCGCAATGCCGCGCATCAGCTTGAAATAGAGATCGGGACCGGGCTCCAGCGTCGCTGCCTCCGGGTCGAGCGTCGCCGATTTTGCTGCAGTACCCTCGGTGATGACCGAAATCAGCTTCGGCTCGAATTGCGGTTCAGCGAAGACGCAGGTTGCGCCGAGCTGGCGAACCTTTTCCTGCATCTGTTTGACACGGTCAGCACCTGGCAGGGTTTCGGGGCTGACGGTGATCGATCCCGCCGTCTTCACGCCGTAACGATGCTCGAAATACTGATAGGCATCGTGGAAGACGATGAAGGGCTTGTCCTTCACCGGCTTGACCGTTTCCTTGAGTTCGGCATCGAGCGCATCGAGATCGTCGATCAGTTTTTTTGTGTTGGCCTGATAGGTCGCGGCATTGCCGGCATCGGCGGCGATCAGCGCGGTTTCGATCGTCTGCGCCATGGCCTTGGCGTTGGCGGGATCGAGCCAGAGATGGGTGTCGTATGCGCCATGGTCGTGGTCCCCGTGACCCTCCGCATGGTCGTGTCCATGATCGTGTGCGCCTTCCTCTTCGGCGTGGTCGTCATGCGCATCATGGCCTTCGTCGCCATGGTCGTGTGCTTCAAAGGGGCCGCCTTCGCGGAAGGGCAGCTTCTCCAGCCCCTTGGCGTCTTCCAGTTCCACCACGGTTGCCTTGCTGGCAAGCGCTTCCAGCGGCTTTTCCAGAAATGCTTCAAGGCCCGGCCCAACCCAGAAGACCACATCCGCCTTTTCCAGCTTGCGCGCATTGGACGGTCTGAGATTATAGGTGTGCGGAGAGGCCGCGCCGTCGACGATAAGCTGCGGTTCGCCGACGCCCCGCATGATTGCGGCGACGAGGGAATGGACCGGCTTGATCGAGACCACGACATCGGGCGCGGCGGTGGCGCCGGAAGCGGCGGCTGCGATAGCCACCGATGCCATGAGCGGGATCAGGAACGATTTCATGAAATGCACTCCACTTGAAGAAGTATAGTTATGTTATTACATTTATTGCGTTACTCTATAACGTATGCAATAGCGGTAAGCAACATCGCCGAACGGACAATCCCATGCTTCATTCCGCCCATCGGGGCAACGAGATACTGGTTTCCCTTGCCAATGCCGGCGTGCAGCGCAACGGCCGCTGGCTGGTGCGCGGCGTGGAGTTTTCCGTCAGCAAAGGCGAGATCGTCACGCTGATCGGGCCGAACGGTTCCGGCAAATCAACGAGCGCAAAAATGGCGATCGGTGTGGTGAAGCCGACCGAGGGCGAGGTCTCGCGCATTGCCGGTCTGAGGGTCGGTTATGTGCCGCAGAAGCTCTCCGTTGATTGGACCATGCCGCTTTCGGTGCGCCGGCTGATGACGCTGACCGGGCCGCTGCCAGCCCGTGAAATCGACGCGGCGCTGAATGCGACTGGCATTGCGCATCTCGCCAACGCTGAGGTCCAGCACCTTTCCGGCGGCGAGTTCCAGCGCGCGCTTCTGGCCCGCGCCATCGCCCGTAAGCCCGATCTGCTGGTTCTTGACGAGCCCGTGCAGGGTGTCGATTTCTCCGGTGAGATTGCTCTCTATGATCTGATAAAAAATATCAGAAATTCAAATAATTGCGGAATTCTGTTAATCTCGCATGACCTGCATGTGGTGATGGCGGAAACCGACACCGTCATATGCCTGAACGGCCATGTCTGCTGCCGGGGCACGCCACAGGCGGTGAGCCAGAGCCCGGAATATATGCGGCTGTTCGGCGGCTCGGCAGCCAAGGCGCTTGCCGTCTATAGCCACCATCACGATCATACCCATTTGCCCGATGGCCGGGTGCAGCACGCGGATGGTTCAGTGACCGATCATTGCCACCCCGAGGATGGCCACCACCATATGCATGACCATGGCCACCATCATGACGACCATGGCGAATGCGGCTGCGGCCATCAGCATGAGCATGAGCATGAGCATGAGGATCATATTTCCTCCAGCCAGCGGCAGGGAGAGCGCCATGTTTGACGATTTCTTCATTCGCGCCATGGTCGCCGGTATCGGCGTCGCGCTCACTGCCGGTCCTCTCGGCTGTTTCGTCGTCTGGCGGCGCATGGCCTATTTCGGTGATACGATGGCCCATTCGGCGCTGCTCGGCGTCGCGCTCTCGCTGCTGTTGCAGCTCAACCTCATCGTCAGCGTCTTTCTGGTCGCGTCGGCCGTGTCGATCCTGCTGCTCTTCTTGCAACGCCGGCAGGCGCTCTCCTCCGATGCACTGCTTGGCATATTGTCCCATTCGGCGCTGGCGATCGGTCTTGTCATCGTCGCTTTCATGAGTTGGGTGCGTATCGACCTCGTCTCATTCCTGTTCGGCGATATTCTCGCTGTTACCCGCAGCGATATCGCCCTGATCTGGGGCGGTGGACTGGTGGTCATCGTTTCCATGGTCTTCCTGTGGCGGTCGCTGCTCGCCTCCACCGTCAATACAGAATTGGCCGAGGCCGAGGGGTTGAACCCGGAGCGCGCGAAGCTGATCTTTACGCTCTTGATGGCGCTGGTGATCGCCATCGCCATGAAGGTGGTCGGCATCATGCTCATTACCTCGCTGCTCATCATACCGGCGGCGACCGCCAGACGTTTTTCCGCGACGCCTGAGGTGATGGCGGTGGTGGCTTCGCTGATCGGTGCTGTTGCCGTTGTTGGCGGCTTGTTCGGATCGCTCACTTACGATACGCCGTCCGGCCCTTCCATCGTGGTTGCCGCGATGATCCTCTTCGTTATAAGCCTGTTGCCGGCGCCGGGTTTTTCCCGCGCCGCGGATGAAGGAGGCAAGTCATGAATGTGCAGACCCAGCAGAACCTCACCAAAAACCAGTCGCTGGTCATGAATGCTCTCTCAAACGCGCATCAGCCGCTCAGCGCCTATATGATTCTCGACAAGCTGCGCGACGATGGTTTTCGCGCGCCGCTGCAGGTTTACCGGGCGCTGGAAAAGCTGGTGGAATTTGGTCTCGTACACCGGCTTGAGAGCCTCAACGCCTTTGTCGCCTGCACCCATACGCAGGCGGAGTGCTGCTCGCACCACCACGGCACGGTGGCTTTCGCCATCTGCGAATCCTGCGGGCAGGTGACGGAGTTTCACGATCATGAGATCGACCACCGCCTTGAGCGCTGGGTGAAGGACAGCAAGTTCAAGGCGGAAAAGACAACCATTGAAATTCGCGGCCTTTGCGCCGCCTGCTCGGCTTAATCTCACGACGGGGGCGGGCATAGAGGCCCGCCGTTCCTATCCCTCGATGATCGCCAGATCGTTCGAAAAGCGCTTCCAGTTTTCGATGTATTTCTCCGCCGAGCGACGGAGCCCCGCGACAGCTTCATCATCCAGCGTTCGGATGGCGCGCGCCGGCGAGCCGACAATCAGTGAATTGTCCGGGAATTCCTTGCCCTCCGTCACCAGCGCATTGGCGCCGACGAGGCAGTTGCGGCCGATCTTTGCGCCATTCAGGATCGTCGCCCCCATGCCGACAAGCGAATTATCGCCAATGGTGCAGCCATGCACGATGGCGTGGTGGCCGATGGTGCACATTTCGCCGATGACAGCGGCAAAGCCGGGATCGCTGTGCACCATCACGCCTTCCTGAATATTGGTGCCGCGCCCGACGCTGATCGGCTCGTTATCGCCGCGCAGCGTTGCGCCGAACCAGATGCCGACATCCTCGCCGAGCGTGACCGAGCCGATGACATTGGCGTCGGGCGCTACCCAGTAGCTATCCGGGGCAGGGGTCTGCGGCACCCGGTCGGCAAGGCGGTAAAGCGGCATGGTGGTGTCTCCCTTTTGGTTTTTTCCGACTGCGGTCAGGCAACCGTCACGGCAAGTGTGCCGACACCCTCGACGCCGCATTCGATCCGGTCGCCGCGCACGATGGGGCCGACGCCGGCCGGCGTGCCGGTCATGATGACGTCACCGGCGGCAAGCGTGAACAGCTTGGAAAGCTCGGCAATCACTTCCGGCACTTTCCAGATCATCTGGGCGAGGTCGCCCGTCTGCTTGCGTTCGCCATTGACGTCGAGCCAGATCGCACCGGTAGCGGGATAGCCGATCTTGTCTGCGGGGACGATGGCCGAAATCGGCGCGGAATATTCGAAAGCCTTCGCGCCTTCCCAGGAACGCCCCATCTTCTTAAGACCGCCCTGAGGGCCCCGACGGGTCATGTCTATGCCGACGGCGTACCCCCAGACTTGGTTCAGCGCCTCGGCCGCCGGAATATCGGAACCGCCGCTTTTCAGCACCACGACGCATTCGACTTCGTAATGTACGTTGGATGACAGCGGCGGATAAGGGAAATCCCGTCCTGATGGCAGCAGATTGTCCGGGTTTTTCTGGAAATAAAAGGGCGGCTCGCGCGAAGGATCGTGACCCATCTCTATGGCGTGATCGGCATAATTGCGGCCGACACAATAGACCCGCCGTACGGGGAACAGGTCGCCCGTGCCTTCAACGGGCAGGAGAACGGGTTTCGGAGCGGGGATGACGGTGGCGGCCATGTGGATTTCCTGTCGTCTTTTTGGGTGCAATTCTTGTCCCGCAATTCCGGGGCGATTTCCAGTTCAAAATGACCCTGCCTGCAAAACTGGCTTTTTACGGTCCTTTGCTGTAGAAGCCGCCGCAAAGAGGTTAATCCATGTACAGACAAGCGCTTGCAAGCGGCGAAAAAATCTTCGCCGTTGCCCCCATGATCGACTGGACCGACTAGGCTGTCTAGTATGGCGTTCAAGGGTGTTGTTGTACCTCTCGTCGTACCGGATTATTTGACACTCCCGGCAAGCTGAGGACAAAATCCGAAATTTTTTACAAATGCGTCAAACAGTTTATTGCAACCTCCGATAAATAAATCAGTCGAAAAATTTGTAAAACGCGTATACATTGGTGTTGTCGAAAAAGTGGTGTTTCGACAACGGCGGGGTGGTACCTGCCAAGACGCAGCGCCAGGAATACTGGCTCACCGGCGATAAGCGCCGTCAACCTAACCCGGCATCAGTCGGCAACCGAACCTTCTCAAAAAAACATCGATAGATTTTGCGCCCCGTTTCCATCCGGGGTCGAGGAGACACCATGCGATTGAACACTACCGAAGCAGCAACCTACCTCAGGATGTCACCGTCCTGGCTAAATAAGACGCGCCTAAATGGCACCGGTCCGGTTTACATGAAAACCGGAGGCCGCGTGCAGTACGAAACGAGCGATCTGGACGATTGGCTCTGCAGTTCGCGGCGGACCGCTGTCTACGACTTTGCGAATGACAACGTCCGGGCGAGGGCGTGGGCATGAGTTCCGTTTACGATTATCTTGGCGCATTGAAGGAAGAACGCAAAAAGCTAGTGGTGCAGGCTGCTGAGACCGGCGATCTCGCCGCAAACATGAAATCTCTTGCGACGGTCCAACTGGCCATCATCGCTTTCGAGGCCGTCGCATATGAGAAAAACGCTGCGCACCATTTTGATGCGGCGATGGCAGAGTTCAAGCTGACGCACGGCGTCGCCTAACCACCCCAACCACCACCACATGCAACATCCGGCGCTGCCGGCGAGAGGAGAAACTATGACTGAAGAGAGAAACGACATTCTGCGCGGAGTTTGGGAAATAGCAGGCTTTATGGGTGAAGACCCACGCGGCCTCACCGCCAATGACATCGAGCAATGCACAGTTCCATCCTTCTGGGATGACGGTGATATCTGCGCGAGCAAAGAAGCTGTACGAAAATATTTAGATGATGAACTCAAAGCTCGGTTAACGCCTACGCCTATTGCGTCATTCTTTCTTGATGAGATCAAGACCATCCCCGAAGGCGACTTGGGCCGGGTTTTCTTCGAGAAGTTTCACCCGTGCACGCGTGAGGATTTTATCGAGGGATACCAGCGGGCGAGCAATATCGCTGAACACGGGATCAGCGAAGCTGTCTCGGTAATCGAGGCCTATCGGCCAACCTAATCGCCACTATATCCCGCATCATACCAACAACCTGCCGGCATCCGCTGGCAGGAAGTATGTGATTAGCGCGCAAACCCACTACGGATGGCCAAACATGAGCAAGCCTGATCACTCTGGCGGTCCTGTCGATCGCTTGGAACTCTTAGGAGCCATCATCGATGATGAGCGCGTGCGGCTTGTCCACATCAAGACCGCGTGCCACATTCTGAAGCGCTATTACCAAAAGCACGGCAACGCGCGCGCCAGTGTTAGCTTCCTGCAGCAAGCCACCGGCCTGACAAGGGGCAGCGTCGCAAGCGCAACAGAGGATCTTGTTGCCTGGGGGTACTTCACCCGTGTCATGGGTTCCGGAAAGCGGCCCTCCGAATACCACCCGAATTTTAGCGTCCTACAGTCGCCGGACACTACTAGCGTCCTACCGTCACAGGACGAAACAAAATCAAGCGTCCTACAGCCACAGGACGAGATCGTCCTACGGTCACAGGACGCTAAATCTGGTAGTGTCCTACAGCCGCAGGAGCAAACTCATTTACTTGTCTCGGCTACAGCCAGAGACAAAGTAAATACATCCGCAGCGGGCACGGGGTCGGGCCTGGCGGCCGCCCCGGCCCGTGCGTCTGAAGACCGCGTGGTGACCATTGTATCGAGCCATATTGAGCACGACAAAGACGACGGTTCTGACTGGCTTCAAATGGAGCTCGAGGACGACGATGGAGCCAAGGAGCAATATGCGGTCTGCGTCCAAAGCGACGAAGATCAAGCGATGCAGGACCGCGGCATGAAAAAGCTCGAAAGGCTGGCAACCGCCCTTGGTATCGACCAGATCAAAGAGCCGAGCGACGTGTTAGGTATTCCGCTTCTCCTTACGGCCAGCGACGACTTCCTTCCTCTGGTGGCCGCATGAATTTCACTAACTTGTTTGATGTGCCAGGCTGTCATTTGCGTTCGGGAACGTTTCACTCAAGGAGCAGCAAAAAAAGAGGGTGGTCGCCATTTTCGCATGAACTCAACTAGATCTGGCCAATCATGCGTAAAATTGGATCTTCCTTTGGATAGCCGTACACGGGGTCCCATCCAGCCATCACATGCCAGTAGAACCCAAACAAAGATTTTTGATCGTCGTAGTCTGCTGACAAAAAATTCCAATGGCTAGACGCCTTCGTGAGCCTTTGCAACATCTCAAATGATCGCTGATCGACAACGTCTGAGTTGTTCAATACATATGCCATATCATCGCGGAATATTGTGGTCGCTACACCAATATCCTGCAAATTCCTCGCGGTGATATGGTTCTGAACATCATGCCATTTGTCTCCGTCTACATCGATACTCGGCTGCTTGAAGTAAGCACGAAAGTCCGCCTGTGAAATAAGTGTGTCGAGCGTGTCCAAAGCTATCGGTTTCTGCTCTGCCGCGAATAGGAATTGGAGCGTGACCTCTCGGCGGAATGCTCGGTAGCTGCCCCGAAGATAAGATCGGAGACGTTTGCGTTTTGACGTTTGCGGAAGTTTTACGAGAAGCCAGTAAAACGCTATGCTAACAGATGCGCCTAAGCCAAATTCATAGATGAGCGGGTTCCAAAAAGTCTGGTTTCGTAGCCTCAAGCAAATATTTGTCAGCTCGCAAAGCGTATCTCTGGCAAGCGGGTCGGGGCTAGCTAGAAGCACGCCTGTCACCGAGATTACGAATATAAATGGGAGCGACCAATCGACGATCCGCTGCAACAAACTCTCCGTGATTAGGAAATGTGACGCCTACCGTCGCTAAGGCAACTTCCAGTGACAGTCATCTCCCGCCTTCATTGTCTTCATCAATAGAAAAGTACCTTGAGAACGACCCGATGTCGGCAGTCGACAAATTGTGTCTACTTGCGACTGATCTCACGTTTGTTGAATCAAATTTGAATTGATCCAGTTTTATTCTCTCGGAAAATTCGCCGTTGTCATTCGCAAAGTTCGCGATTTGACGAATTGCTTGAAATAAACAGTATGAATATCCAACCATCTTTTTTTTATGCTTGGATGCATAGGAGGAGTCCTCTTGGGCCTTTTTGTAATACAGGTTGGTGTACGTCTGAACCCTAGTGATTTGCTGTAGCAATTGAGGGCTTATGAATGCAATGTCCCGCTGCATGTTGGATTCGAAGAGGGGTATAGGTTCAGGCGGCGCGCTTAGTGTAGTCACTCGCCGATAGTATTCGTGCACAAGAGAACCAGCGGAGTATACGCTATCCAGCGCCGACTGTACGCGCTCATTCCTTCTGGATTCTTTGAGGTGGGCGATCTGCTCTCGACCAGCATAGAGCACGAATGCCCCCGCAGCTAAGGCAGCAATTCCTGAAATAAGCTGCTGATATTGGTTAAGCCACTTTAAAAGAACAATCCATCGAACACCGTCCCAATATAAAGCAAAACACTTTTGCGATAAAAACATGCCACAGGAATTCTCGAAATGCCAGGCCGTGAAGGCAACCAACATCCAGACGCAAATTGCAATAATGGCGAAAGTTGAGTTGTTTCCTGGACGCTTCTGCAATGCATATCTCATTGTGGCTATTAGAGATTCCGATTCGGAGATTAATAGCGGGGAACTCGCGTGCAAAGCAGTATGATCTTATGAAGTTGACTTAAATTTTTGAATTGACGCTCTTCTGCTCTGTGCGCCTAGACGTGAGGGAGGCACGCGCTTATTTGTTATTGGTTGACTGCGCGACCACCACCAGTTTCCCAGCTGCCAAAGAAATACAACGTATCATCGGGACAAAACTCGCTACCCAAGTTTGCGCGTCAATTCTGGCGGCCGTGAGCGCGTCCGACTACAAGAAGTCACCCAAGGCCAAGAACTGGGTCGGAAGCGCTGTAGCGTACGCTGTGGGGCTGGATTTGGACGACAACGTGCAGCGCAAGCGGGCGTCCAGCCTTGTGAATGCGCTGATGCGTGAAGGTGCGCTCATCGAGCGGGAGGAACGGGATCCAGTTCGGAGGGAGTTGGCGGTGTTTGTTAGGGCGGCTTAGGGAACCATTTGCGCCACCTTGCGTTTTCTCCTCAGACAACAAAGAGGAGATATATCAATGGATTGGAACCGCGTAGAAGGTAACTGGAAGCAGATGAAGGGCAAGGTCAAGGAACAGTGGGGCAAACTCACTGACGACGACCTCGACGTCATCAATGGCAAGCGCGAGCAGCTGGAAGGCAAAATCCAGGAGCGCTATGGCTATGCGAAGGACCAGGCCAAGAAAGACGTCGACGACTGGTATGGTCGTCAGGGTTGGTAATGCAATGAAAGGCCGCCGGTCAGTAATGGCTGGCGGTCTTTTTTTGGGCAATCGAAGCCGTTGGCGCGGGGAATCTCTGTTCGTGAAACTTTTCCAGTCTCGCGGAGTTTGGCCTTAGAGTAACCAGTTCAGGTTTCTCGCAAAATAAAATCACCCGCCAAGCGGAACTTTGTCCCTCCGGAGGAGACGCACCATGAACTCTATCATTTATCTCGTTGGGCTAGTCGTAATCGTCCTGTTCATTCTCTCATTTTTGGGGTTACGCTAATGGTCGATCCTATCGGTACTGAAACAAATCGCAGCTATGTCGATTGGCCAGCCATTTTCGCGGGCACCGTTATAGCATCTGGCGCAGTTGCCATCCTCACCGCGTTTGCCGGAGGTCTGGGGCTGAGTTCCATATCGGCCGATGATGGCGGCGATATTAGCGTGATCTGGCTAATCATCACAGGATTGTTCGTCGTTATCTCGATGGTTGGCTCTTATATGTTGGGCGGCTACATTACGGGTCGTATGCGGCGCCCAGCTGGATCGGCGGACCGTAACGAGCTCACGACACGCGACGGCATCAACGGTCTCGTTGTTTGGGGTCTTGGAACTGTCATTTCAGCATTTCTTGCTCTCAGCGTGGTGTCCAGCGGCGCGAGGGCCGTTGGAAGCGTAGCGCAGTCTGCCGTCGAAGCGACTGGCTCTGCGGTCGGCGGAGCTGTCCAAGGTGTTGGCCAATTGGCCGGTGGGGTGGTGTCTGGTGCCGGTAACGCTATTGGTGGCGTCGCTCAAGGCGCCGGCCAAGCTGCGGCTCCCAGCATTGAGGAAGCTCTTCCGCAAGGGTTGAAGGCAAATCCGATCGACTATTTCACCGACACTCTGTTGCGAACCGATACGCCTGCGGTTAACGGCGATCAAAACGGTGCAGATTTTCAGCGACAAGCCGGTGGGATTCTGAGCAACCTTCTTTCGACTGGAGAGATTTCCGACGCTGATCGTACCTGGCTTACTAATCAGGTCGCAGCTCGTACCGGCATTAGCCAACCTGACGCTCAGACACGCGTCAACCAGACGGTCGACAGGGTGCAGGCTGTTCGAACGCAGGCGCAGCAGAAGGTCGACGAAGCGCAAAAGAAAATCGACGATATCAGGGCTGAGACTGAGAAAGCTCTGGAGGATGCTAAGGCAAAAGCCGTTGATGCTGCTGAAAAGGCGCGGGTTGCCGGAATCTTGACCGCATTCCTCTTGGCTGCCTCGGCTCTTGTATCCGCCGCTGCGGCCTATATCGGCGCAGTCCACGGTGGTCGTCATCGGGACGAGGGCCGCGTCTGGGGCGGTCTAGCGTATCGGAAGTAGATAGCTTTGCGCGCTGACCACGGATGTACTGGCAGATCGCGATAGCTACAGGAAGGCTGGGGCAGAGATGCACCGGCCTTTTTTGTTGTTCATACGAGAATTTCATCGTCAACCGTGGTGGGTTGATCCGCCTCAGCCTCCACCGGCGGAGATATCCACGGGTGCGGCGGTGCGTAGGGTTTATCAGGCGCCTCGGCAATCAGCTTATCAATCCACGCTTGATTATACGTGTAGTCTTTGTGTGCGGCATGGTAGATGCAGAAAGCTTTATCGGTGCGGTCTGGCTTTTTTGCGTTGTTTGCCGGCCTGACTTTGTGCTTCCTCCACGCGTTTGTGTGGTCCTTCATGCTGAACACTTTGTCGGCAGCTTTCACCCTTTTGACGACGTCGCCAGGCTTGTGCGGATACATTTCGTCCGCGACGCGATACTTTTGAAGTACGTTGTGAATGTCTTTGCCCTCTTGAGATTCAGGGCTGACAAACTGGATGTGTGCCTTGCTTTTCGACGCGCTATCCAGCGTGTAGACGACCTTGAATTGGTACTCGATATCGTCCAATTCGGCTTCTGTTTTGCCTTCAATCAAACTCGCGTCCAGCGCAGCGATGTTCGGCGGTATGTCGTAAGCGTGGATCTGGGAGGCCTGATCAATAGACATTTTTCCGAACTGGAGCGCCACAGATAGATCGTTCTGAAGACTTACTCGTTCTCCATGCCAATCGACGATCGTCTTGTCGAAATTCAGGCAGCATGCTTGGAAGATCGCGAGCCAGTTTCCGTCGCTGCGGCCGAATAACCGGTGCTCAACTTCGTCTCTGATCGCTTTTACCGCCCTCAGATTGCTTCTGATCCCACTTGATAGTGGGCAGTCCCCTTTTTCGAGCATGTGGCTTAACGCCCACGTCGTCCCGTCCGAATTGATAGGATCGATGCCCCTTTTCTCATAGTAGTCGTGCATCAAATAGCACCAGGCGATGTTTGCCAGTACGGAGAAGACTTCGGTCTTGAAGCGATAAGAGGCGTTGTTGAATATGGATACAGCAAGGATCATTGCCTCGCGCGACCTGATCAACTTCTCGTCGGTATATGGATTAAGGCCCGTCACGGGATCGAAGCTGCGCTTCATTTGCTTGTACTTCGCAACCTCGTCAGGAGTGGCAGCTTTGACGTTAGGCGCCTTGGCCGAACCAATGCGGCCGTGGTTTACCGTCGGATGGCGTCCGTGATTGATCAGAACATGAATGTCTTGACTTCTCTCGCCAGCATCCAACATCGCTTTTATGAGGCTTTTCTCCTCGGCCGTAAGTCCCGCACCCGTACTGCCCTTGGCCATAGAATCCCCCATATCTCGCCAAGCCAATACAACCAAATTGTCATCTGTAATTCAACTTCTAATACCGCCCGGATACCAAAATTCTATCCGTGCAGTAACTGTGCACATCCGGGCGGAGACACCTGCACAGCGCTGCCCGGTTAGTGCACGTTTAGTAGGGTATATATTTATATATACCCCTACACGTGCAACCGTGCAGGGCGGTGTGCCGCGCGCACGGTTCTCAAGATGATTTATTCTGGCAACGTGCACCGGGCAGAAGGGTATATTCGTTACAACCCGGAACCGACATCACCCATCCGCATTTTCGCAGATGAGGAGAACGCAGATGTCAGCGAACGAACTGCAGCCGTACACCGTCGAGCAACTACAGCAGAAATATGCCGTAAGCCTGCATGTGGCAGTGGAGGTCCTGGAACACTTTCGGGGTGACCGGTCAAAAATCGACAAGTTCATGAAGCGGTGCCCGAACCGGGACGAGGACGATCGCCGATGACGGAGCTTAGCCGGTCTTTTTTGCAGCTCCGGTCTTGAACCCGCCTTTGCTCCCACCAATATTTTTCGTGCTTCTTGTTCTGTTTGGATTGGAGGTAAGAAATGAACAGCCAAGACGTTTTGTTTCGAGCACCAGTTCGCGTCCGGTTACAATGCGGACTCGAGAGAACATTCCTCAGCGTATATGATGCGCTGGATTTTTTGGAAGAAGAGTGGCCGCTCCGACGCGGAGATCGCTACAAGAGGGCAGTAAACCGGTGCAGGGCAGCTCTGGAATGGGCCGTGCCATCCGAGGTCGCCCGTGAAGCTTTCATTGCGGCCTGCCTTGAGGCGGGAATGCCGATGGTATTGGCAAGTCCGGCCCCAATGCGCGAGCACAGCCGTCACGCAACTGGATAGATACACAGCCCCGCGGAAAGCGGGGCTTTTTTTACGCCCAAAAAATATTTCACAAATCGACTACCCGTTTTCGGCGCGTTCTCGGAAAGTATGTGTGTCGCCACCACGACGCCAACACCACGAGGAGACCGCCATGCCCAAAGCCACCACCCAAACCACCCGCATCGACGGCAAGCGTGTCGTCATCCGTACGAACGCGACTGGCAAGGTATCTGTCCTCGATGCCCCCATCAAGGAAAGCGAAGGGCAGGCGGCTCAGGTGCGCGCCCTGCGCGCCTTGCCGGAGTTCGGCCGCCAGTTCCTGTTGGCTGGCGACATGAACAGCGCCAAGCGTGGCCCACGTGCCCAGGCGGACGCAATCGCAACAGGCATGACGCCGGGCGAAGCGGACCTACGTATCTACCTCAGGGGTGGCCAGCTGCGGATGCTCGAGAACAAGGTGGGCAAAGGTCGGCTGTCGCCGGCTCAAGTTGAGCGTCATGCGTCGCTGGCGCGGCTGGGGCATTCGGTCGAGGTGGTGCGGTTCACGTCCACGGCAGAAGCGGCCAGCAAGGCTGTGGCGCTAGTCAAGGGATGGTTGGCCGATAACGACAACACCAATCAGCAGTAACGGCGCCAACCAAGCGCCATCACCACAGGGGAGACGATATGGCAAAACCAAAAGTTGACGAGTTTGATTACGACGATTTCGCTTACGAAGAATACACCCGTGAGAAGGGCGTTGACGAGATTATATCGAACATGACGAAAGAGAAGGCGGTCGAAGCCTATGAACATTTCATGGGGGACTTTGCCCATGAATACTGAGAACGAAGACCAGATCATCGACGCCACTGGCAGGGTGGCCTTCACCGGAGACCAGCCGCATCCATACAGGACGAACACCCGCTTCCGTAAGGTGGATGGGAAGTGGGAGCCTATCGAGGAAACCAGAACAATAGACGTCCTCAAAGCCTTGCCTACGGCAGAGGAGAGGGCGGCAGGCAGAGAACGAACAAAAGCCAAAGCGGCTGACGAGGCGAGGAAAATGGCGAAGGTTCGGAGGGCGATAGTGAAGCGACAGTCGATAGGCGATCCCTCTTGCCGTCAAAGCGAGGGCGAGGACTTCCCGTTGCTAGAGGCACTGCGTAGAGAAGGACGCGATGACTTGATTGCTATTGTGATCCGATATCGTCGCCTTGTTGCCCTCTGTGAGGCCGAGCCATTAAAGGGGCTGGACTACAGCAAGTCAGACGGCGGCGAGGTTGTGCGGGAAACGAAGAAGCTGACACCAGAAGCCGACATCGAAGCTGCGAAAGCTTCCAACTGGAAAGATGTGCCGAACGGCGAGATCAAGGTTACGACGAAGATCAAAAAAATCCGAGGATCATACGCTTCCGCTGCCAAGCGAACCATCGTCGCAGCCAATGACAACGTTGCGTCAGGCAGCGTCATCAAGTCGGAAAGCCTGCACGTCAAGATCACCGATGAAATCCTGAATGAACATATTGACGCCAAGCCAATTCTGGCAGAACTGCGCAACGCATTGGGACCGCTGGTTGAGCCGTTCGAGGATGCGGTGTTAGGTGGACGATCTTATACAGATGTGGGTAAGGCAAGCGGTGAGGACGGGAGGCCGTCCGTTGCGGGGAAAGCCATCGTTGGCATGGCATGCGGAACGATCAGCGTGAAGTGGCAGGAGATAGATAAGCGAGAAAAGGCCCTAGAAGCCTTGGCCCTTCAACGCTTTCGCAGTCGTGCGGCGTAGGGAGTGGCAGCCACGCCGTTTCAACGCACCGAGGGGTGAGAGGGTATGGAAAGATACCTTCGCCCCTTTGCGGTTACGACCGCCCCGCCGTCATGCTGCATTCGGTGCAGCCGCTGAACGCAGCGGGTAACTATCACGTGGAGTAGAGCAGTCTGGTAGCTCGTCAGGCTCATAACCTGAAGGCCGTGAGTTCAAATCTCACCTCCGCAACCAATCCCATGCGCGTTCTCCTCCGCAGCGTGGGTTCATGCGCCGGGTTCCCCATCGTGGTTGAGCCCGGCGCTTTTGTTTCAAACGATAGGCTAATTAATGGCAAAGCGGAAAAAAGAAGCTCCACGCTCTGTGGATCCGGGATTCTTTGAGCGTGGAGAGATCGTCAGGCTCAGAAGCGGCGGACCAGCGATGACTGTCGAAAATCACAATGAAACATCTGATGTTGTTTCGGTTGTTTGGTTTTCGGGATCAGACAAAAAGTCAAGCAAGTTCAGTGGCCCCGAGCTCTTCAGTCTGGAAGCACAGTAAGTTTTCTCACCGGCGCAATTCTCGACCTCTTGCGCTGGTGTCGCGGGTGGGCTTCGGCTCACCCGCTCTACATGAGGTCGACAAGGAGTCGAGACCTTGCTGGATGAACTATTCGGTGGCCTAGTTGCCGCCAATGACAATGCTTTAGCATGTGTGCGCTGTGGGGAGCCCATCCCTAGTCGTTCCGGTCCTGGAAGGAAGGCGATGTACTGCAGCGACAGCTGTAGAAACGCTCCGGCTCGTACCATTGGGAGCTGTCATCGCTGCGGGGCGCCTACATTCGGAACCAAGGCCAAGAAATTCTGTGTGATTAAGCATGGAATAAGGACCCCGCACATGGGGTGATCGGCGTCCAAACGGGACCCCCATCTGCGATGGGGTTACAACAGCCTCCGGTTTCATCGGAGGCTTTTTATTTGGATGCTTATTGTGGAAACAATTCTGAAGATAAGACGGCTGGCCCATGTTCAGGGCAAGACGATCAAGGCGATCTGCCGGGAGCTTGGTATATCGCGGAAAG
>NZ_LMVK01000052.1 GCF_001541315.1 Agrobacterium tumefaciens str. B6
CTATACCGTCGGCTCCGGCCTCTCACCGGATCTGCTGACCTTCCGGCTTTGGAGACCGGAAGCGCTCGCGGGCTCCGGGAAAAATCCCGATACCGCCGGTGGGGAATTGCACCCCGCCCTGAGAACATTGCCAACATAAGTTATCAAATGGGAAGGAAGCAAGCGGCAATATTTTGCCAGATTCTGCGCGCATGAAACGGATATCCCGATTATATCCGAGACCGGGTATTTCATTTCGGTATGAGAATTGTCTGCGGTGAGAGACCCGACGGGGCGGTTACGGGTAGCGCAACCGGCGATGTCACGTTGTCTGCGGCTTAACGGTTGGCGGATAATTGGGCGGGATGAGCTCGACGACGATCAGTTACAAGAACCACCGCTTTCCGCCGCAGATCATCGCCCATGCCGTTTGGCTGTATTTCCGGTTTCCATTGAGTCTGCGGTTGGTCGAGGAAATGCTGTTGGAGCGAGGCATTGTCGTATCTTACGAAACGATCCGGCGATGGGGCCATAAATTCGGGGCGGCTTATGCCAAGCAGTTGCGCAGAAAGAAGCCGTCACAACAGGATATCTGGTATTTGGACGAGGGGGCGATTTCCATCGGCGGCCGGAAACATTGGCCTTGGCGTGCCGTTGACCGGGACGGCTACGTTCTCGACGAGATCGTCCAGGCCCGCCGCGATACCAAGGCAGCCAAGCGATTGCTGGTCAGGCTGCTGAAGAAGCAGGGCCTTTCGCCAAAGCGCATCGTCAGCGACAAACTGCACTCATACGGAGCAGCAAGGCGGGATGTAATGCCCGGCGTCGAACATCGATCACACAAGGACCTGAACAATCGCGCGGAGAATTCTCACGTGCCGCTTCGAAAACGAGAGCGGATGATGCAGGGCTTCCGTTCCGTCGGCGGCTTGCAACGTTTTATCCCGGTCTTCTCAGCAGTCAGAAATCTCTTCGTGCCGCCACATCAGAAACGCTCAGCCCTGGCCACCCACATTCATCGCATCCGCGCAATGGCGCATTGGAAAGTCGTGACCGGCGCAACTGCGTAAGCTCATCGGCAAACGCCTTGTCGGGGATTAAGCGAACAACGTGACATCGCCAACCATCGTGAAAGCTTCGCTATCAACATTCTCGTCAATGATCCACAGGTCCTTCCATATCTGAACCTGGCAGCACAGGGCTATACCCTGCAGGTGAACTCACAAACATCCATAGAGAGCCAGACATTAAGCGCTGTAAACGTCGTGTAAAGTTGGATAAATTGTAGGCTTGGTGGCGAAAGTCCATCTTGAACGCGGAAGAGAACAGCAGCTTCCATCCAACACCCACGATGGGCGGTTAAATCACTGCCCTAGCATCTCGCGAACTCGCAGGGATAACGATTTCCACGCGTAGTCCACCTGACGGCGTATTGCTGGCTGTTGCGCAGCCGCCATGCCATTCGGCAGCGCGGCGGGTGATGGCGAGGCCGAGGCCAAAGCCTGAGCGCGTCGTGACGGTGGAGCTCTGTGAGAACGGTTGGAAAATAGCGTCCAGTTCCGCGTCCGGTACGCCAGGTCCCGCATCTTGGATCGAGAGTGAAAGTTGCTGACCGTGTACTTCCGAAGTGACGAGAACAGATGTCTTGTCTCTGGTGTAGGCAATTGCATTGCGGATCACGTTTTCTAGCGCCCGGTAAATCAATTCACCGTTGACGAAAGCAACGAATGTGTCGACACCTTCATATTGAACCCTAATATCGCGTGACTGACCTTCGAAACTCGCATCCTCGACAATCTCCCTCACGAGATCGACAACATCCAGTGTTTGTCGATCAAAGCGCGGAGCGTTTCGTTCCGAAAGTCTCGCCAGGGTTAGAATTCCCCCGACCAATTCATCTAAGCGTTCGACTTCTCGTCCCATTCGCTCGATCATTGCGGTCAACCGCGCCGGGTTTTGTTGCAAGACGCCGATAGCCGCCTGTAATCTTGACAGGGGTGAGCGTATCTCGTGAGAGACATCGTGAAACAACTGTTGCTGTGCAATCTGGAGTTCCTGAAGACGTGCTGCCGTAGTGTCGAGGTCGTGCGCCAGAGAGGCGACTTCGTCGCGCTTGCTGCCAATTGTATGTGCTATTCGAACATCGAGTTGACCATTTGCTATGGCTCGCAGCCCATATCGGAGTTGCTCCACAGGGGTGATAAAGTACCGGGCGAGCCAGTAAGCAGCAGCAGCGGCTGCCATGAGTGCGGCCAGCCATGGCACTGTCCGCGGCCAGGTTTTCGAAAGCACACCCTGAGGCGATCCAGCAATCTCGACCTCGTAGCAATTCCCGTCTCTCACCGCGTTCACAATTAAGTCACGTTCCGCCTTGCCAACACAGTCGATTGCTGAACCAACCGGACTGATGCGGATGGATAACGCGCGACCGGTACGCTGCATGGCCTCCACTAGCCTCATTGCAGCGTCTAAGCCACCAGATTGCAGGACCTGGGCCGTTGTTTCCAGGACAAGCCTGTGTTCGCGGTTGGCGACTTCTTCTTCAAAAGGGGATTGGAACATGGTGCTAATTGCAAACAGCAGTGCTATCGACCCTGCCATGGCAAGCCAGACCACGCTGAAAAATTTCCAGAATAGTCGATGCATCACTAGTCCTCTAACAGCTGATAGCCGCGGCCTCTTACAGCCTGAATCCACGGCTGCCCGTCTTCGCGGGTTCCGAGCTTTTGGCGGATACTGCTGATATGGACATCGATGCGGCGATCAAATGCGGTCAGCGGCTTGCCGAAGGCGCGCAATGAGATATCCTGTTTGGAAACCAACTGGCCGGAAGAACGCACAAGCACCTCGAGCAGACTGAACTCGGTGCCGGTCAGTTCGAGCTGGGTACCGGACCACTCTGCTCTGCGGGTTGAGGGATATAGCATCAGCGCGCCCGTTTTCAGCACCTCCAGCCCACCATCCCGTTCGCTTCGGCTAGATCGACGAAGAATCGCGCGGATTCGAGCGGCCAGTTCTCCCGGCGAACAGGGTTTGGCGACATAATCGTCCGCGCCAAGATTAAGCCCGGAAATACGATCAATGTCATCACCGCGGGCCGTCAACATCAAAACCGGGACATCGCTAACCTGCCGGATTTTCCGCAACACATCGAGGCCGTTCATACGGGGCATCATGATGTCGAGGACAATGAGATCGAGTGACGTCGTTTTTGCTACAACGACACCGGTTCTGCCGTCGTCTGTGGTGTCAACCGCGAAGCCTTCTTCGGTCAGGTATTCGCAGAGCAGATTTGTAAGCTCGATGTCATCATCGATTAAAAGCACCTTAGGCATGTCTTGCATCCGTCGCGTCGATGCTTGAATTCTTTAAGGCATGACGCCCGCAAATACAGCAGTTTTACATAACTTAACACGTTCTTGACCGACATTAACATCGCGATCCCTATAGTGCAGCCGACAGCTTAAAGGCAGCCCGGATCATGCGTATAGTCTTCTCTTCAGGTTCCGTCCTCGCGACGTTGGCGGTACTCAGCGGTTGTACCGCCCTTGGCACCCTCAAACCTTCAAGTTCCGTCGTGTCAGCCTATTGGCACGCGACTCTCCCGCATGGAGGACGCCCTACTGATCTCGTCGCGTGGTGGGCAAGCTTTAAAGATCCTTCGCTGACGGAATTGCTAACACTGGCGGAACGGGAAAATCCGACCGTTCAAGAAGCCGTCGGCAATATCGACAAGGCGCGTGCGACGCTCGACAGCGCACGTGCGGGCCTCTTCCCGTCGCTGGATGGGTCTGCCTCTGCATCGCGCGGGGGCAACAAAGGCGATGACCTCAATAAGATTGTAGCCGGAACGAACAAAAGTGGTGGTTTCGACGCGGCCTGGGAACTTGATTTGTTCGGCAAGACCAAGAAAGAAACACAGGCTGCGGCTTCGAGAGCCCGAGGCAAAGTCTGGTCATGGCATGACGCGCGGATTTCCGTCGCAGCCGAGGTCGGTGATTACTACGTCCAGTATCGCGCGTGTCGCCAGTTGGAACAGCTTTACCGCGACGAGCTCGCGTCGCAGAGAGAGACACTACGCGCCACTGAAAAGTCAGCACAGTCCGGCTTCACGTCAACTGCGGATTTGGCGCTCTCCCGCGCAAGTGCGGCGACATCCTCGTCAAATTTGACCGCCCAACGTGGTGACTGCGAAATCATCATCAAGTCACTGGTCCAACTGACTGCTACCGATGAAGTGGTGATCAGAAAATTGCTGGACCAGGGGAAAAGTAGCATTCCACAGCCTTCATCGTTGCGGATCGCCTCTGTACCGGCGGAGGTTTTGAGGCAACGGCCTGACGTCAATGCGCTGGAAGCAGAGGTCGCAGCAACGGTTTCGGATGTTGGCGCGGCAAAGGCCGACCTTTATCCAAGTCTCAGCTTGACTGGATCCATTTCAATCAGCGAATCCACCGTAACCGACAGATCGATACCGTGGTCCTTTGGTCCTGCATTGTCGATACCGCTGTTTGATGGCGGCACCAAAAGGGCTGCCGTCAGAAGTGCAGTGGCGGATTACGATGTTGCTGTAGCAAGTTACAAGTCCGGCGTCTTGACGGCTGTCGCAGACGTGGAAACAGCCCTCATTCGCGTCAACACGGCTTTGAAGCGTATCGGCGATGCCAAGACGGCCGCTGATAACTATCAAAGCTATTTCCGCTCGGTCGATGAGAATTGGAAATCTGGTGGCGTCAGCATCCTCGACCGGGAAGAGGCGCGTCGCTCGGCACAGTCTGCCGCCATCACCCTCATCGAAATCAGGCGCGACGCGGTCCGATACTGGATCGCACTCTACAAGTCCCTGGGAGGCGGTTGGTCCGCTTCGCCTGGCGCCTCGAATACCCTTATGACTGGAACACACTGATGCGTAGATCCGCTTTTACCTCTCTCGCCATGGCCCTTGCCGTAACTTTCCTGCCGCAGTCGGCCCGTAGCGAAGACTCCGCACAGACCGGCTCTCAAGCTGCAGCATTGACAGTGAGCGTCTCCAACCCTCAGCTCTTGAACTGGCCGGTGACTATTACCGCGAGTGGTCGACTTGCCGCATGGGATGAAGCGGTCATCGCCGCTGAGGTTAGCGGCTTTAAAATCATCGACGTCAAAGCAGATATCGGTGCGCTGGTTAAAAAGGGAGACCTGCTGGTGCAGTTCTCCGCTGATACGGCGCAGACGGATTTGGAACAGCAGCAAGCGACGGTCGAAAAGCAGGAAGCGGCGCTCGATCAAGCGGTTGCGGATGCGGATCGCGCCCGAGGACTGACGGGGTCCGGTGCGTTGTCGAAGCAGCAAACGACAGAGTATCTGATCAGCGAGCGCAAGGCGAAAGCCGACGTCCTCTCTGCGAAAGCTGCGCTGGCATCTTCGCAACTGACACTGGACCGGACAAAGGTTTACGCCGTCGATGACGGGATCATATCTGCGCGTTCGGCATCTCTCGGTAACGTCGCGAATGCCGGTGACGAACTGTTCAAGCTCATCCGGCAAAGCAGGGTCGAATGGCAAGCGGAGTTGCCGGTAAAGCGGTTGGCCGATGTAAAGCAAGGAACGAAAGCAGTTATACCGACCCCTGACGGCAATATTAGCGGCGAGGTTAGGTTGGTTTCACCCACCACGTCGACAAATAATGGTAGGGTCACGGTTTATGTGACCCTCCAGCCCGAGGCAGGAACGCAAACCCCGAAGACCGGCATACTCGCCAGCGGCTACTTCGAGTTCGACCACACCGATGCGCTGACAGTGCCAGCGACCGCCATCACGCTCCGGGACGGGTTTTCCTATGTCTTCATTTTGAATGAGGCTGAGAAGGTGACCGTTGCGCGGAAGCGCGTCGAGACAGGTCGCCGACAGGGCGACCGTGTCGAGATTGTTTCTGGTATCGAAAAGGCGGACAAAGTCGTCACAGCAGGTGGTGCTTTCCTCGCAGATGGCTCAGTTGTGCGAGTGTCCGACGGCGCCACGATTGCCAAAAAGGAGGAAGCAAAGTGAATTTTTCCTCATGGTCCATCCGCAATCCCGTCCCGCCCGTTCTGCTTTTCGTCCTGTTGACCGCCTGTGGTCTGTGGGCCTTCAATCGCCTCGACGTCCAGAATTTCCCCGATATGGACCTTCCAACGATCGAGATCAGTGCTTCACTGGATGGGGCGGCGGCGTCTCAGCTCGAAACGGAAGTGGCTCGCAAGATCGAGGATGAACTGACGGGCCTTTCCAAGCTGGACTCCGTCACAACAACGATCACGGATGGTTCTGTTAGCATCTCTGTTGCCTTCCAGGTTGGAAAGGACACCCAGGAAGCACTGGATGAGGTCAAGAGTGCTGTCGACCAGGCAAAGAACGACCTGCCGGAAGAAATGAACGCACCGACCGTTTCGAAACAGTCGTTGAACGCCTCGCCGCTCATCACCTACGTCGTACATTCAGACAAATTGGATTCTGCAGAGCTTTCTTGGTTCATCGACAACGATCTGTCGCGCGCGCTGATGGCTGTGGACGGTGTTGGTGAAGTCGGTCGCCTTGGCGGGGTCGATAGAGAAGTGAGGGTAGAGCTCAACGCAAATCTCCTCGATGGCCTTGGTTTGACCGCGAATGATGTTAACAGCCAGGTCGAAGCGGTGCAGTCCGATTTGTCTGGTGGCAAGGGCAGAATTGGCGGCGAAAGTCAGTCTGTCCGGACGCTGGCAACGGCAAACAGTGTAGAACAGCTCCGATCATTGCCCATACCTCTGCCTGCCGGGAGTTGGGTTCGACTGGACGAACTCGGAACGGTGACAGATACCCACAACGATCTTACCTCACTTGCCTACCTGAATGGCAAACCCGTGATTGCCGCTCAGATCAAGCGTTCAAAAGGATATTCGGATACGGCGGTCACCGAGAAAGTTCGCGACGCGATGAAGGTATTTGCCGCGGCCAATCCGGGCGTGACAATCGAAGAAGCCTACAACACCATCGTACCCACCGAGCAAAACTACGAATCCTCGATGCACATGGTCTATGAGGGCGCGCTCATCGCCGTTTTCGTCGTGTGGCTGTTTCTGCGCGACTGGCGTGCGACGCTTCTCGCGGCTGTTGCCCTGCCGCTGTCGATCATACCGACTTTCCTTGTGATGTATCTGCTTGGCTATACGTTGAACACGATTACACTGCTGGCGATTTCACTCGTGGTCGGGATTCTCGTGGATGACGCCATTGTCGAGATAGAAAATATCGAGCGACATCTCAACATGGGTAAAAGCCCCTTCGAGGCGGCGATGGAGGCAGCTGACGAAATCGGCCTGGCTGTTATTGCCACCACGTTTACCTTGGTCGCGGTTTTCCTCCCAACCGCTTTCATGGGCGGTATTCCCGGCATCATCTTCAAGCAGTTCGGTATTACGGCGTCGGTTGCTGTTCTAGCCTCGCTTCTGGTCGCGCGGTTGGTAACGCCAATGATGGCGGCGTATATGATGAAGGCCAGTGGCAAGAAGCACGAAGAGGACGGTCGCCTGATGCGCGGTTACCTCTGGCTGGTAAAGGGTGCATTACGCCGCCGCTGGATTCCAGTGCTTGGGACGGTCGGGTTTCTGGCATTTACGATCCTGCTGTTGTCTCATTTGTCGACGGGCTTTTTCCCGGCCTCTGACGACAGCCAAACGCAAATTACCCTCACCACGCCATATGGATCGACAATTGAAGCGACTGACGAGGCTGCCCGAAAAGCGTCTGAGATCATCGCAGGCGTAAACCACGTCACCTCGGTGTTTCAGGCAACCGGCACAGCCTCTACGGGCGGGATGAACAGCACGTCGAACTCAAGCACCAACAGCGCCACGCTCGTCGTCAATCTGACGCCGATTGACGACCGGGACATAAAGCAGTCACAGATCGAAAATGATTTGCGAAAAGCCTTGGAACAGTTGCCAGGCGTTCGTCTGGAAATAGGCTCTGGAGGCAACGGGACAAAACTCACGCTGACGCTTGCAGGCGACGACTCTGATCTTCTTGATAAGGCGGCAGCGAGCCTCGAGGCTGATCTGCGCACGCTTCCAGGCATCGGCAATGTCACCTCTTCCGCGGCCATGCAGACGCCGGAGGTCACCATCAAACCCGATCTTGCGCAAGCGGCCTCTCTTGGTGTTACGTCCAAGGCCATTGCCGAGGCTATTCGAGTGGCGACGGCGGGTGCCTATGATGCAGCTTTGTCGAAGCTTAATCTGCCCGAACGCCAGATCGCCATTCGCGTCATGCTTGACAGCGCGAGCCGTCAGTCGCTTGACGCGATCTCACTCGTCCCGGTCGAGGGTAAGGACAGCAAGGTAGCGCTCGGAGCTATCGCCGATATCTCAATCGGCTCCAGCCCCAGCCAGATCGACCGACTTGACCGATCGCGCAACGTCTCGCTGTCAGTAGAGCTGAATGGCAGAAGCCTCTCCGAAGTAACCGCAGAGGCCGCACAGTTGCCCAGCTATAAAAACCTGCCGCAGGGTGTGAAATTCGTTGAGCAGGGCGAGTTGAAACGGCAGAGCGAATTGTTCAGCAGTTTCGGCACCTCCATGGCAATCGGCATTTTCTGCATCTATGCCGTTCTGGTCTTGCTGTTTCACGATTTCCTGCAACCCGTCACGATCTTGATGGCGCTGCCGCTGGCGCTTGGCGGCGCACTGTTGCCATTGGTACTGACAGGGACAAGCTTTTCTATGCCAGCTGTTATCGGTTTGATCTTGCTGATGGGGATTGTATCGAAAAACTCGATCCTCCTCGTGGAGTACGCTATCGAGGCGCGCCGGGCTGGGATGTCTCGCTACAATGCCCTTATCGATGCCTGCCACAAGCGAGTACGTCCCATTATCATGACGACCATCGCCATGGCCGGAGGCATGCTGCCGGCGGCGCTTAGTCTCGTCTCTGGCGATTCAAGCTTTCGTCAACCCATGGGTATCGTTGTCATAGGCGGATTGATTACCTCCACCTTCCTAAGCCTTCTGGTCATTCCTGTGGTGTTCACTTTCCTGGATGACGCGCTTGTATGGCTCAAGGGGAGGATCGGAAGGGGCGAAACCAGGCAGGCAGAGGGATTTTCCACGCCACAAGTCTAACGCGTGCAGGACCTGCCGGGGGGCCCGGCGCTATATGGGGCGGCAACCACCCCATCTTGTTCTGACCCCTGAAACACTTCGCGAATGCCAGCGACCTCGATGTCCGCGACATCGAGGTCGACGGTCGCGCCGGTGATCGGGCTGGCCGGGGACGGAGCGAAACTGTGTAGGAAGGTTTTCGTCATAGGGCTAGCGCTCGTTGCAAATCATCATGCTCGAATGCACTGGCCATACGGTTGATCTCGGCTGATCGCGCACCGACCGCCTTCGCAGTCTCGCGCCATGTTGCGGTGGCACTCGCGACTTCCTTAATGATCGCACGGGCCTGGGCGAGTGTGAGGGCGAAAAACTCGGCAGCTTCTTCCAGCAGATCAAGGGAGCAAGTGCCTTCATCAAGATCTATGTTGGTCGTCAGGACGCGCGCCTTGACGTCAGTAGGCACTGGATTGAGATCATACGCAGGGGATAACGACCAGCCAGCTTTACCGAGCCACAGAAAGCCGTGATTTCTCAGGTGGTCATCAACGTTGGAAATCAGCACATTGAAGGCGACGCGGCGATAAAGCGCGTGCGCATCGGTCTTTCCCTGCGCGCCGTGTTCGGCCAAGGCGTCTACGATCTCCGGATAGCTTCCACGCTCGCCGTCCTTTGCGCCCATCATCGCCATCGCGGACAGGAAGGGGATCCGGACAGCACCATCGCGGTCGAAGCGACGCGAGAGCATGACCTTATTGCCGGCGACGTCGATGAGCTCGTGGCGGGGCGTGACAATGCCGGCTTGTTCAGCCAGTTGCAGAGCGACCTCTTCCCATGTCTCAATGCTGTAGTCGTCGGTTTCCTTAGGAAACTTGGCGATCGAGAGATGGCCATGTTGATCGATAACAGAAGCCTTCGGACGCGCTCCGCCAAGCGAGGAGCCAGGCGCGAAGATGAGTTGAAGGTCTTCGTCGGTTTCCTCATCGCGCAGAATACGTTCGGTGATCTGCAGCAGGCGGCCGAGCTCGATGAGGGCGGGAACGCCGGCACGGATTGGCGCCTGGAATTCCTCGTCGCCTACCCAGCGGAACCGGAGCGCGCCGAGCCGTGTCTCGTCGGCGACGCCAAGCAGATAGTCGCTTTCGGCAAGCGTGCGAACGGCCCGCCCATTGCGCTCAGCCAAGCGCCTTTCCGAGCGTTGCATGAGCCGTCGGCCCCAGGTATCGGGTGCTGAGTCGCCAATAGAGCCAAATGTTGCAAGGCCCGCGAGTGGGGCAAACGCTCCCCGGCTCAGAGCTAGAGCGGGCTCCAGCGAGAAGCGGTCGGGGTCCTCAAGCCAGGCACGGTCATACTCAAACATGATCGTTTCGGCACCACGGACGCGATTGCTCCGCGCCAAACCGATTGGACGTGTGCGGCCGTGGAGGTCGAGATGAATTTCAAAATCAGCCATCGCGTGACGATCCCGGCGATCGCTTTGGGTGAGCGTGCTTGGGCAACTCCGCACTGGCCAGAGCCTGGCCGACGCTGTCGTTACTGATGTCGGCGACTTGGCTCAGCCCATCTAGTAGGCCGAGTGCCTGGAGGACGCCTGCATAGATGCCGATGCTGACATTGGTGTCCCCGGCCTCGATCTTTTGAAGCGTTGAGCGTGAGGTGAAGGCACGTTCGGCTACTACCGCCATAGGTAGGCGGCGACGTCGACGTGCGTCGTGGATGTCTGCGCCCAGTTTGCGCAGCGCGCGCCGCACAGCGGCCGAAGGATTGTGAGGTGTCGGCATTTGCCACCTTCGCACTACAGATTAGGCCGATATGTAGCACGAAGATTACAATATTTCTAGAGGGATGGTTTGGTAGAAAGCTGATTGTTTCGGTGAGATTGGCATGGCTTTGAGTAGGAACAAATCACATACAACAATTTGCGCGCTAAGCCATCTAAGCCGGCAACTAATGACGGAACCAGAAGCAGCGGATGCTCCAAAAAACGATTCTATCCAACAAAAATTATATGAATCAGTGACTTAGACAGCAGAGTAAGGGGGAGGCGGTTCGTTTCTTTTCAAGGTGGAGACGTCCGGCAGGGCCCACGCAGATGCGGGGCTTGGTTTGCATCTGCATGGGCGATGTGGATCAGCCAGTCATCTGAGTGGCTACCCTGATTGCTTAACGTCCTCTCAGTAGAGGAAGCAAAATTGATCTGTAGCAGGGCATTGCGTAATGAAAACGAGGGCGCTATATGTAGGTATGTTCCTACACGGAGGCGCATATGGCTACTACCAGCTTGACCAGCCGCGAATTAAATCACGATGTCGGCAGAGCTAAAAAAGCTGCTGAAGCAGGACCCGTCGTTATCACTGATCGCGGCAGACCGTCGCATGTACTGATGACGTACGGTGAGTTTGAGCGCTTGACAGGCAAACGTCACAATCTCGTAGATGCGCTGTCAATGCCTGGATTGTCGAGTATCGATTTGAATCCGTCTCGATCGGTCATTGCTACTCGCGAAGTTGATCTGTCTTGAAATATCTGCTCGACACAAACGTAGTCTCCGAGCTCCGTAAAGTGGGCGACGGTAAAGCTGATCTGAACGTGACGGCTTGGTTAAGTGCGCGGGATTCCCGTGATTTTTATATTTCCGCCATAACAATTTTGGAGCTTGAGCGCGGGATATTCAGCATCCAGCGGCGTGACATTGAGCAGGGCTCTCGCTTACGAGCCTGGATGGATAGCCGAGTTCGCCCAGGGTTTGCTGATCGCATCATCTCCATCGATGAAGCAGTTGCGACAAGATGCGCCCACTTGCATATTCCGGACCGCCGCAATGAAGCTGATGCACTCATCGCTGCCACGGCGATCGTGCACGGTCTAGTTGTCGTCACACGCAACATTCAAGATTTCCAGGAAACCGGCGTTGTTGTCGTGGACCCATGGCGCGGCTGAAAACAGGCACAGGGCGCCAATAATTTGCCTTTTCGAGGTCCGCAGGGACGCGTGGTTGACTTCGCGGAGTAATGGTCGGCAGTTCGAATCCTATCAACTGCTTTACGCTATCCAGATAAATGACCCCCAAATGATTCTTTGGCCGGTCGCTTCCATTGGTAATGACCGTTCGATGAATTGATCTCGAACAAGGCCGATCTTTGCCCGACGCAGAATCAAAATTGACTCTTTTTATCATGTTATCTATTCGGCTTGATCAAAGCGTGAGGCCTCGAATCAGCGAAAGCCTGCGGTCGTCAATTTTGTCGGGGGCTTGTTATGAATGTTCGCACGGGATGCGCGATAGTACTGGCGGTTGTGGCCAGCGAGCCAGCTTCCGCCGAAGATACGATGCAACTCAAACCAATCGTCATTTCAGGCGACAGAGAGAAAACCTCCTCGATCGGAACATTGCCGGATCATTATGCCGGTGGGCAAGTCGCAAAAGGTATGCGACTTGGCATACTCGGCGACCGGGATTTTATGGACACTCCCTTTAGTGCAACGGCCTATACGTCGCAGAAGATTGAGGATCAGGGCGCGCAGACCGTTGGTGAAGTGATGGATAATGATCCATCGGTCCGAAACACCCATTCGTCCGGCGGAATGCTGGACTCCTTCTATATCAGGGGATTTCCGATCGGCGAAGGCAATTTCGGCGAGATGGCCTTTGACGGCGTTTACGGTATTGCGCCGGCCTACCGCGTTTTCACGGAATATGCGGAACGCATTGAGGTGTTGAAGGGTCCAACAGCATTCCTCTATGGCATTTCACCCAACAGCGCCGTCGGGGGCACCATCAATATCGTGCCGAAACGGGCTCTGGATGAAGACCTGACACGGATCACCACTGATTATGCTTCAAAGATGCAGGGCGGCGTTCATGTCGACCTGTCCCGCCGTTTCGGCGATGAGCGTCAGTTCGGTGTCCGGGCCAATGGCAGTGTTCACGGCGGTGACACGCAAATCGACGATCAGAGCCGAGATTTCTTTGTTGGTTCGCTGGCCCTGGACTACGAGGGAGAAAACCTCAGAGCCACGCTCGATATCATTGGACAGCATGAAAAATACGATGCGTTATCGCGTCCGTTCTACCCAGGCAGTCGTCTTGCAGCAATCCCGCCTGCGCCCGACGGATCGCTGAACGTACAGCAGCCATGGGAGTGGTCGAAAAGCACGGACCGCTCGGTTCTTGGACGATTCGAATATGATCTGACCGACGATGTCACCTGGTTCGGTGCAGCAGGCGGCGGCACCTCCTATGTCCATCGCCTGTTCGGCCTGCCTACCATTCTCAACTCCGCCGGCGACATCAGCACCCTGCCGCAAAATGGCGTCTTCGATGTCGACAGGCTAACAGCGGAGACCGGCCTGAGGGCGAAGTTCGATACCGGTCCTGTTTCTCATGCGGTTACCCTGCAGGCGAGCCATCTGAGGCAGAGCCTCGACCGTGCCATCGTGTCTGGAACGACCGATCTCAGCAACATGTACGATCCGGTGAGCCGGGTTGAGCAGTTTGTGGCGAATCCGGGCTCGGTGCCGAAAGTGTCGGAAAGCACGCTCTCTGGCATTGCGCTGTCCGACACCTTGTCGATGCTGGACGAACGACTGCAACTGACCGTTGGTGGCCGCTTTCAGCAGATCGACTCGAAAAACTTCAATACGGTCACGGGCATGGTTTCCTCTTCATCGGATGAGGACGCAGTCACGCCGTTGGTGGGTGTCGTCGTCCGTCCCTGGGATGCCGTATCCTTCTACGCAAACTATGCCGAGGGGCTCAGCATTGGCGACACGGCGCCTATCACTGCAGTCAACTCCGGTGAAACGCTTGCTCCCTATCGGACGACCCAATACGAGATCGGCACGAAGATCGATCTTGGCCATGTTGGAATGACGGTTAGCGCATTCCAGATCGAAAAGCCGTTTGGTCAGTTGGAATTGACCGGGGCAGGGCTTCTGTTTTCGGCAGGAGGCGAACAACGCAATCGCGGACTTGAGTTTAACGTCTTTGGAGAGGTCACGGATGATATCCGCTTGCTCGGTGGATTGACGCTAATTGATGGCGCGCTGACGAAAACATCGAGTTCCCAGACCCTCGGAAACAAGCCTATTGGTGTTCCCTCCGTTCAGGCGAATATTGGCGTGGAGTGGGATACGTCGTTTCTCGAGGGCTTCACCCTCTCAGCCAATGTGATCCACACTGGAGAGCAGTATATCAATACGACCAATAGCCTGAAAATCCCGTCCTGGACGCGGCTGGATTTAGGCGCGCGTTACAAGACGGAAATCGAGAACAGGCCGGTAACATTCCGTGCTTCCGTCGAAAACGTCTTCGACAAGGATTATTGGTCAGGCGTGGCAAGTTACAGTACGATCGCACAGGGCGCGCCGCGCACGTTCAAGCTATCGATGACAACTGATTTTTGAGATCGCCAAGTCGGGACCGACGACGCCATGTTCTTGATGGCAGATGGAACCGGTCTTCATACCATCACAAATGCTGGGGCCGGCGCCACCACGCGAATGGGCATTACTTTGCGGAGGCATCGAAGCTGACGGCATAGCCGGGTTTGTAGTCGATCGGCAGAAACCGTCTGTGGTATTCAGCGAATGTCTCGTCGGGATCAAGGTCCGCAAAGAGGTCCGGATGAAGCCATTTGGCAATCCATTGGATGGCGACAAACTCATAGGGGCTGTTATAGAACTGGTGCCAGATGCCATGAAAGTTGTTCTTTATCTGTGCATTTGTACCAGTGTAGGCATGGCGTGCGGGATACCATTCCAGTTTTTTGCGGGCCTGTTCGAGGTTGGCGCCCGGCCCCAAAGGAATCCAGCGACCTGCGGGCGCGTAAGCCTGCCAGTCCGCACTTGTGACGATCACCTGATCGGGGTTGGACACGACCACCTGTTCAGGGCTGAGTTGCCCAAAGGTCGATGGCAGGAATTCGCTTCCGATGTTATCGCCGCCGGCTAGCTCAACGTATTTTCCAAAATTCTCGGCGCCAAAAGTCAGGCAGCAATCCTCGGAATATCCACCGATGCGCTCGATAAACACTTTGGAACGAACTGGCTTGACCCGGTCGAGAACGCTTTCGACCCGCGCCATTGCCTCCTTCCTGAATGAAATGATTTCTTCCGCTCTTTCTTCTCGCCCCATAATCTCACCCAGAATCCGGATTGTCGGATCGGTGTTTTTCAGGGGCGAATGGCGGAAATCGACATAGAGCACCGGAATATCAAGGGACGCCAGCTTCTCGACGTATTGTGCTTCCTCGTTTGCCTGTTTCGCTTCAAGATTGAGAAGGACGACATCCGGTTTCTGGACGACGGCGGATTCTATATCGATGAGACTGCCTTCATGGCCCTTGAAGGTGGGCAATTGCGCGAGCGCCGGGAATTTGTCGAGATATTGTCTGTAGGTCGCGGGATCAGCTTCGATCAGATCGTTGCGCCAGGCGACGATACGTTGAAACGGGTTTTCCTTGTCGAGCGAAGCGATCAGATAGAGTTGGCGCCCTTCTCCTAGCAGCATGTGCTGAACGGGAACGTTGACCTCTACGCGCCGACCGGCAATGTCGGTAATCGTCACGGGATGTTGCGGGGCGGCGTTTTCTTCGGCGCCAGCGAATGTGGGCAGCGCGAGCCAGAATGAGAGCAGTATGCCTAGGCGTCGTTTCACGGAGTATCTCCCATGGGCCTTAGAAACCTTGCGGAGAACCAGGCCCGCGCGTTTAAAAAAGGGATATTACGTAAGCGAGACGAAAGGGTAAATCGTTTGTGGGCTAAAAGCTGCTTCACCCCGACGCTTGTGACGATCCCATGCATTTGTACAAGGCATCCAGCCGACTCCAGTGGATCAATGGTCAATCCGCTTTGGACTATCGATTGGACAGGGCGCCTCTCCATTTCCGGTCCAGATATTGGTGAGGCCACAGCGCTCGCGTGATAAGACGCCTATGGCTGTTATTGGCGCAAAGCTGCAGAGGACCCGCCATAGCAGTATGAAGGAAAGCGACTTAGCTTAATTGTTCCTGGAGAGGCTGATTCAAGTCGTCTAAGGAAAGGCCTCGCGCTCATGCCCTTTCCGCGGGCGGGGCGTTCATTCCCCTAAAACTGCTCCCTCGCGTCGTGGATCGGCGCTGCCGGCCAAGCCCTGCGCGGTCATCTCGATAGCATGCAAACCCGAGTTCATCTCACCCGGTTTCACCTCGTAGCCCAGCGCCTTCAGCGGCCCGACCAGATCTTCCGCGCTGGTGCCGGCCTCGATGTCGTAGGTGCCGAAGCGGTTGATGAGATGCGGCTGGGCGACGATCGCCTCAACCGGCATGCTCCAGTCAATATAGGCGATCAGTGCCTGCGCCACATAACCGATGATCTGGCTGCCGCCCGGCGAACCAATGGCGAGCAGCGGCCTTCCATCCTTCATCACGATTGTTGGGGCCATGGAGGAGCGCGGCCGTTTGCCGGGCTCGACGCGGTTGGCGACCGGCAGGCCACCGTCATGAGTCTTGAAGGAAAAGTCCGTCAACTCGTTATTGAGCAGGAAGCCGTTCGTCATCAGACGCGAGCCGAAGCCGTTTTCGATCGTCGTCGTCATCGAGACCACGTTGCCATCCTTGTCGACGATGACAAAATGGCTTGTGGAGGGCAATTCGAGCGCGGCGTCCCGGCCGAAAAGTTGCGCGTGGTCCCATTGCGGCTCGCCGGCCTTGACGG
This sequence comes from Agrobacterium tumefaciens str. B6, assembly GCF_001541315.1. Lineage (GTDB taxonomy): Bacteria > Pseudomonadota > Alphaproteobacteria > Rhizobiales > Rhizobiaceae > Agrobacterium > Agrobacterium radiobacter. Next base: position 16,764 of record NZ_LMVK01000052.1, read on the forward strand.
CATCTTTGGCCAACGCCTTGTCGCCGTCGAGCAGCTTTGCCCTCTCGGCCAGATAGGTCTTGTCCAGCAGGCCCTTGATCGGCACCGGCACGAAATCGGTATCAGCGATATAGCGCTCGCGATCGGCGAAGGCGAGACGCTGCGCATCGCCGATAATGCGCCAGCTTTCGACGTTTTTCGGCCCTAGGGACTTGAGATCGAAATTCTCCGCCATGCCGAGCATCTGGCCGATGGCGATGCCGCCCGAAGACGGCGGTCCCATGCCGCAAACGTCGAGAGCACGATAGATGAAGCAGACCGGCTCGCGCTCGATGACGCGATAGTTGGAAAGATCGGAAAGCGACAGCACGCCGGGATTGTCGGCCGCCTCGCGCACGGTCTTGACGATCGCCTCGGCGATTCTCCCCTTGTAAAAGGCATCTGCGCCACCTTTGGCGAGCGCCGCAAGCGTCTCGGCATAAGCCGGGTTCTTCAACCAGGCCCCGGTCTGCAATGCGGCCCCGGAGGTGTCGAAGAAATATGACCGGGCCTCTTTATATTTTTTCAACCGATCACCCTCGGATGCGATCAGGGAGGCAAGACGCGGCGACACTTTGAAACCTTCCGTCGCCAGCTTTTCAGCGGGCTTCAGCAGGCTTGCCCATTCCGCCGTTCCATAGCGTTTGTGGGCTTCCTCCAGGAGTCGCACCGTTCCCGGCGTGCCAACGGAACGGCCGCCAATTACTGCATCCATGAATTTAAGCGGCTGACCTTTGTCATCCAGGAAGAGCTTTGGCGTGGCTTCCGTCGGCGCCGTCTCCCGGCCGTCAAACGTCGTCAGCTTGCCGCTTTTCGCGTGGTAATAGACCAGGAACGCACCGCCGCCGAGACCAGAACTTTGCGGTTCAACGAGGCCCAGCACGGCCTGTACCGCCACCATCGCATCGATAGCGTTACCGCCTGCGGCGATCACGTCGCGCCCCGCCTCGGCCGCCAGCGGATTGGCCGCCGCCACCATGAAGCTCTTCGACTCGACACGTCTGGCAGTCGCAACATCAGTCGCCTTCTCGGGTGCAACCGTGTCGGACGCCTGCTGGGCGGAGGCGATCGCGGTGGAAAGCATCAAGGCGAGAACAGCCTCACCGAGAAATCTCATTTTCATTAGCCTTATCCTCCAGAGAGGGACAACCAGTTCATGCAAGTAGGATATCAAACCGAGCCAGCACGCAGGCTGAACCCATATCGACCAAGGCGGAACGTTGTCCGGACTGTTCCTTCGTTCCCGCAAAGGTTCGGCCTTCACCGGCATTTCGCCCCTGTCCGTTGGTTCGCCCCGCTATTGAGCGTCGGTCTGGTGCGCCGCTTTTTTCGACACTATGGTGGCTGTTTCGCCGCATGTCCATCATGTCGAAGGGTCGACATATCGTTGGAAACGGAGCCTCCGTTAACAGCAGTGTCGCCAGTTCGATTTGTACCAAGAACTTTGTAAATTGCATGAGTCTCGATGCAAGCCGCCTCCCGGGACAAAAAAATAGGGTTGCTTTGCGCCTCAGGAAACGCCGATAGCCTCTCAAGCATCCGTAGACGAGCGTTTCGAAGTAATTCGTTTTGGTATCGGTGCGCCTGTCTCCAACGGCTTTGGCATTTCGCTGCAGTGTAAGAACAACAGGGGATTGATTTCACGTTTTGAAATGAACGGTCACCGAAAATGAGTTCCCATCCGGCGACTATGCGGTCATGTCTTTATCACAGGTCGTGTGAGCCGTTGCTCTACGATACGCGAGGCAAAGAGTTGACAGTATGGAAAATCCGGTTGCACTGAATAGTCTTTCCGAAAACACGGTCTTCCGTAAGGGCGATGTTTTCGTATTGTTCGGCGAACTATTCGGCCGCGGATACGCCACCGGCTTGCTTGACGAAGCCAGACGGGCTGGAATGGAGATTGTGGGGATCACCGTCGGGCGGCGCGACGAGAACAACGCGCTCCGGCCGCTTGACGCCGAGGAACTGTCTTCGGCGGAGGCCCAGCTGGGCGGCAGGATTATCAACATACCTCTTATGGCGGGTTTCGATCTCGATGCGCCCGCAGACGGTCCAACTCCCACCGATCTCCTGGCAAAGATGACGCTGGAGAGCTGGGAACACGACAAGCTCGACTGGGACTATGTCGGGCAATGCCGCGACATCGCTACTGCGCGTTTTACGGAGTCGCTTTCAAGGGTCATGACCGTTCTAGACGGAATGATTAGCGCTGGCCGCAATGTTTTCTTCGCCCATACAATCGCTGGGGGCATTCCGAAGGCGAAGGTATTCCTGGTCGTCGCCAATCGAATCTACAAGGGAACTGGCGCCCGCCACATGTCTTCGCAGGCCCTGCTCGACAGTGACATGGGAAAGCTCATTCTACAGAATTTTGACGATGTCTCCGCAAACACCTTTCGCCATCTCATTGATTTCAGCACGGCGATCCGCGAGCGCGTCGAAGCTTCGGGCGGACAAGTGCGATATACGGCCTATGGTTATCATGGATCGGCGGTCCTGATCGATGGGAGCTATCGTTGGCAGACCTATACCAACTACACCCAGGGATATGCGAAGATGCGGCTCGAAGGCATTGCAGAGGAAGCCTGGGCGACAGGGATCAAGGCAACTGTCTATAACTGTCCCGAAATCCGGACCAACTCGTCCGATGTGTTCACGGGTATCGAGCTGCCCCTCATACCGCTGCTGCTTGCGTTGAAGAAAGAAAACGGTGGCCAATGGGCAGACGAACAGTGGCAGGCCTGCCAGCAGCTTCTGGCCGATGGCTTAACGATGAAGGATGTTTTCCGGAAGATCGCCGCCATGCAGGCCAGCGAGGTCATGCGCCCGTTCTATGTCTTTTCGGCTTGGCCCATGGCAAACAGTCAGGCACAGGCCGATCTGACCATTGGCACGTCAAACGAGATCACCCAGATGCATCGGGATGGCAAGGTGATGATCAGCGACCTCCTGAGCGGTCTCGTTGTGAAGGCAACCGGGCAGCTAATTTTTGGCGAATCTTCCGAACCCTCTGGTCCCGTCCTGTGGCTCAACCACGATATCGTGGCTCGGCGACTTAACACTTCCCACCCGCATTCGAAGTCTTCTGCGCCGCTTATCGCGCAGGGAATGGAACCCTCACACCTTGAGGTAGCGTGACGGCTTCCCAACTTAGCTTGGAAGCTGGGTGCTTTGGCCATGGAGCGACAAATCTTGTGACAAGAACGCTCCTTCTTTCCAGCCGTTCTGACGAACACCGAGATGCCCCCGAAGCTGCCGTCGGACTTATGCTACCTGCTGCCCAGCTCGAAGTGGAGCCTGAACTGACGGTTCTGGGTAAATGTCGTCCCTCAGCCAACAGGATGAGGGCGACTGGGTTTTGCTTGACCGCGTAGCGATGCAGTCATATAAATCTCCCGGCTTCAGGAGGCCTGCCGCTTGTATGACGCCCTGTCATTGGTGAACTCCTGCTCGTTCAAGCTGATCGCAATATCCCCTTTTGGGTAGTTGGTGCGGTGGCAATGCAAGCGCCCACTCAGAAAATCCGACTTGCCCATTTTGGAATGTTGAGATGAGTGAGCAAAACCGTTCGGTCTCCGTGCCGACCAATTCGTTCCTGCGTGGATCGATTTCTTCCGTTTTTATTCGAACCAGCCTGCCGATCATCCTTGTGACCATGGTCAATGGGATGCTGATCGTCGCCGATGCTATGCTACTGGGTGCCTTTGTCGGGCCCGAAGCGCTTGGTGCGGTAACGCTGGTCTTTCCTTTCTCCATGCTACTGGTAGCGGCGTCAGCTATTGTCGGTTCCGGCATGGCCAGCGTGCTCGGGCGCCGTCTTGGCGCGCATGACATGTCAGAGGCTTGTGAGGTCCTCGCTTCAGCACAGGGTCTGGCTGTCGTGCTTGGTGTGGTCACGATCGCCCTGTTTTTCCTCGGTGGCGGCGCGATCGTTATCTGGATGGCAGGTGGCAACCAGCACCTCGCCGATACGGGGTGGCGCTTTCTGGCGGTCTCCTTTGTCGCAGCGCCGGTCATGTTTCTGCTGACCGTTCATTCGGACGCGCTCCGCACCGAGGGGCGCGTGGCGTTCATGGCCATGGCCGGTGTAATTCTGACGCTTGCGAATATTGCTCTCAATGCATTGCTGATAGGCTATTTCCAGTTCGGAGCCGCTGGTTCTGCTGGCGGAACTGCGCTGGCACAGCTAATTGCGCTTTTGCTCATCATTGGCTATCGCATGGCGGGCAAGGGCATTTTGCCAGTTGTCGGTTTTCGGATTGGTCGAAGTTGGGGTGAGATGCTGGCCCTGGGAATACCGAGAAGCATGAACTTCATCGGTCTCTCCCTGAGTTCTGCGGCGGTTCTATTCTCATTGCATCGCCTGAATCTTGGCAATCAGGAAACCATGGTGACCGCATATGGCGTCGTCATGCGTATCATGACTTTCGCGTTTCTGCCCCTTATGGGCATGAGCCTCGCCCTACAGGCGATTGTCGGCAACACCATTGGGGCAGGACAAGCCGATCGGGCGTCGGATACATTGCGTTTGGCCATTTGTGTCAGTGCGGTTTATGGCCTCCTTACTCAGTTGACCCTGAGCCTGGCGCGCGATGGCCTTGGATGGCTCTTCGTGAGTGATGCCACGGTGGCGCTGGAAGTGGCCAGGATTGTTCCAGTCTATGTTGCCGCCTACTTCGCCTTCGGTCCTGTCCTGATGGCCGCGAGCTATGTATAAGCCGTTGGGAAGGTGCGTCAGACCGCGATCCTCTCGCTGGGCCGAACCTATCTGTTCGCCATTCCACTGACCCTGACACTTCCCTTGATCTGGGGGAAAACAGGCATCTGGGCGGCAGCGCCGATGGCAGACGTTATGATGCTCGTTCTGGCAGGGCTTATCTGGCGGCGAGACCGCTAGAAATCAGGTGAGACGCGTGACAACGCACGCTTTCTCGTTCACTTAAGCGCCGGGTGCGCACTATGGCGCAAAATCACCGTTTCGACGTTTTTTGCCTTCATCTGTTCCTCGACCACGAGAATAGCGGCGCCCATGACGCCTGCGTCCGGATCCGGGGGCGAGATCACCAGCTCCAGTTCTCTGGTTGCCAGTGGAAGCGAGCGTTTGTAGACCAGCTCGCGTATGCCGGCCAGAAGGTGGTCGTTGACGATCGCAAGTGTGCCGCCGATGACGATCATCTGCGGGTTGAGGATGCTCACGAGGCTCGTCATGACCTCGCCGAGAATGCGACCGGATTCCCTGACGAGGTGGATGGCAAGCGGTTGGCCAAGCTCCACCAGTCGGGTCACGTCACGGGCGGTGTGCGCCTCGATGCCCTCTCTCCGCAATTCGCGTGCGATTGCCCATCCGGCCGCGCGTGCCTCGACGCAGCCGATCTTGCCGCAGCGGCAGAGTGGTGCGGGTTCGCGCGCGAACTGGATATGGCCGATATCGCCTGCGGCACCTTGCGCGCCACGATAAAGGCGGCCTTCCGTAATGATGCCGCTGCCGATGCCCGTCCCGACCTTGACAAAAACCATCTCGCTGATGTTTGTCCGTCGCTGCCGATGGTCGCTCAACGCCAGAAGGTTCACGTCGTTTTCGGCGTAGACTGGAACGCCGAATCTTTCTTCAAGATGTTGCCTGATTTCGAAATTGTCCCATCCGACCATCACGGAAGGACCGACGACCCGGCCGTTGGCGTAGTCTACAGGAGCGGGCAGGCCTATGCCGATGCCCAGCACGTCGCCGGTTGTTTTGCCAATCCTCGATAAAAGTGCCTCGAACTGCTCTTCGATCCAGTTCAGAACCACAGCAGGGCCGCGCAGAATATCGAACGTTTCCGCGATTTCCGTGAGGATGCGCGGCTGCAGGTCGGTGACGGCGACGCGGATATGCTGCTCGCCGATGTCGACGGAGAGGACGACAGCAAAATCGCGGTTGAGATCAAGGGCCCGCGTCGGGCGTCCGCCACTCGGAAGCGTTTCCTCCGTCTCGCGGATCAACCCCGCATCGATCAGGCCTGCGAGTTTCTGGTGTACGGTCGCCCGCGAGAGACCGGAAAGTTCGGTCAGCGCACTCCGCGAACGGGCGCGACCCGAACCGACGAGCGACAGCAGCGCGGCGCTTGCCTTGATCGCGTTGAGATCGCCCTGCCATTCGCGAGGGGTAGATCCTTGTCCGGAGGTTGTGCTTGCCATTGCCGGTTCCCGTTCCTCACAGCGTCTTTGAGTGTCTGGCATGCGGCCGCGTGCCTGACGAGACTGCTTACCAACATTTGGTAGAAAATCCCCTTATAATCCGAAATTTCCGATATTGCTCCCGATATATGTATAAAAAAATACAAAATGGTAACTAGATAATGTTGACAGTATGCATAATTGTGGTCAGTAATAATCGCGCCAAGACTGATTGCGTCCTCCGGATGGGAGGGAGCGCTTGGTAATCTGGGAGGATTTCAAATGAAGTTTTTTGAAAAACCCGCTTCTGCGGGCAGTTTTGCCATGTCCGGACGCCTGGGCGCCGCAGCGCTCGCCTTGGGGGTAAGCCTTGCCTTCATTCCCTTGAACGCACAGGCTGAAGACATCCTTATCGGCGTTATCACAAAAACCGAAGCCAATCCGTTTTTTGCCAAGATCCGCGAAGGCGCAACCTTGAAGGCCAAGGAACTGGGTGGTGTGAAGATCCAGAGTTTCGCCGGCAAGTTCGACGGCGATAATGAAAGCCAGGTAGCTGCCGTCGAAAACCTGATCTCTGCCGGTGCAAAAGGCATTCTGATGGTGGCGAGCGACACCAAGGCGGTGGTGCCGGTGGTGGAGCAGGCCCGTAAGGCGGGTATCCTCGTCATCGCGCTCGATACGCCGTTGGAACCCGCCGATGCCGCCGATGCGACCTTTGCGACCGACAATTTCAAAGCGGGTGAACTGATCGGCTCCTGGGCCGCCAAAACGGTCGGCGATGCTTCCAAGGCCAAGGTCGCCTTTATCGATGCGCTTGAAAACCAGCCGACGGTGGATGTCGCCCGCGATCAGGGCTTCATGAAGGGTTTCGGCATCGATCCCAAGGACGTGACGCGTTATCTGGATGAAGACGACAAGCGCATCGTCGGCCACCAGTGGGGGCAGGGATCTGAAGAGGGCGGCCGCACCGGCATGGAAACGCTTCTCCAGAAAGACAGCGATCTGAATGTGGTCTACACCATCAACGAGCCGACCGCGGCCGGCGCTTATGAAGCGTTGAAGGCGACCGGCAAGCAGGACTCCGTCATAATCACCTCGGTGGATGGTGGTTGCCCTGGCGTAAAAAACGTGAAGGCGGGCGTGATCGGCGCAACGTCGATGCAATATCCGCTCAAGATGGCGTCGCTTGGAGTCGATGCGATCGTCGAATATGTGAAGTCCGGCAAGAAGCCTGAGGCCAGCCCCGGCCTGCCGTTCTTCAACACCGGCGTCACGCTCGTCACTGACAAGCCGGTTGCCGGCGTTGACTCGATCACTTCCGATGAAGCGCTGAAGGCCTGCTGGGGCTGACTAGCCTTTGACGCCCCGTCCTCTCTAAGCCGCGGGGCGTCACTCCTGGCCAGGTCAGTTTCCGAATAAACACCGTCTGGCCACGCTTTTAAAAATTTGCCGTAACAGAATGCCGCACTTCCCTGCGGATGTGAAAAAGGCGCTCCAACGTGTTTAATCCGTGCATCGCATTTTCCGGCAGCCGGTCCTGTGTCCGGGTTGAAGCCGTAGACCTGCGAAGGGTGTATCTCGATGACTGAACCCAGCAAACATGCTTCGACTGGTCCGGCAGGCTTTGAGGCCGGTTCGATAGGAAAAGAAACATCTCATGCCGTGTTCGAGGATCAGGACACGAGCCCGCTTCGGAGGCTGCAACGTTTCCTGCACGGCAATCCAACGGTGGTGCCGTTCATTGTTCTTGCAGCCAGCGTTGGGGTGTTTTCCATCATCGTTGGCTCACGGTTCTTTCAGCCTTTCAATCTTTCGCTCATTCTTCAACAGGTCACCATCATCGGCATTATCGGCATCGCCCAGACGCTGGTGATCCTGACGGCAGGCATCGACCTGTCGGTCGGCGCCATCATGGTATTGACCTCGACGCTCATGGGCCGCCTTGCCATTACAGCCGGGTTGCCACCAGAACTCGCCTTCCTTATCGGGCTCGGCGGCGGGCTGGGTTGCGGCCTCATCAACGGGTTTCTCATAACATATGTGCGTCTTCCGCCTTTCATCGTCACCCTCGGGAGCTGGAGCGTCTTCGGGGCGCTGAACCTCTGGTATTCCGGCAGCCAGACCATCCGTAGCCAGGAGGTGGCGGAGGTTGCACCGATCCTGCAATGGATGGGGGCTGCAATCCAGTTCGGCGGCGCTCGCATTACGCTCGGAACCGTGCTGATGCTCGCTCTTGCCGCTCTCGCCTGGTACGTGCTGAACCGCACCGCCTTCGGCCGCCATGTCTATGCGACCGGGGATGACCCGGATGCGGCGACGCTTGCGGGCATCGATACGCGCCGCGTGTTGCTGGCGGTATATGCCTGCGCGGGTCTCATCTCCGCCATCGGCGCCTGGGCGTTGATCGGCCGGGTCGGCGCAATCAGCCCGACCTCCGGATCGACTGCCAATCTGGATTCGATCACCGCGACGGTGATCGGCGGAACTTCGCTGTTCGGCGGACGCGGCACCATCATTGGCACCCTGATCGGCGCGCTGATCGTGGGGGTCTTTAGAAACGGTCTCGCACTCGCGGGCCTCGATGCGCTGTGGCAGGAATTCGCTGTCGGCATTCTGATCGTGGCGGCCGTCGGCGTCGACCAGTGGCTCCGGAGAGTTTCGGCATGACAGGCGAACTTGCGCTCGAAGGTCGCGGGCTGACCAAACGGTACGGCAATGTCGTTGCCCTCAACGGGGCGGACTTCGAATTGAGTCGCGGCGAAATTCTTGCCGTGATCGGAGACAATGGCGCCGGAAAATCCACGCTCATCAAGGCGCTTGCCGGCGCGATTATCCCCGACAGCGGCGAAGTCCGGCTGGAGGGCAAACGTGTCGATTTCAGAACGCCGATGGATGCGCGCTCCGCCGGTATCGAAACGGTGTTTCAGAACCTTGCCCTTTCGCCGGCACTTTCCATCGCGGACAATCTTTTCCTCGGGCGCGAAATGCGTGTGTCCGGCATCGGCGGATCGGTCTTTCGTCTGCTGGACCGCCCCCGCATGGCGACCGAAGCGCGGCGACACCTGTCGAACCTCGGTTTGATGACAGTGCAGGACATTCACCAGAGCGTCGAAACGCTGTCCGGCGGGCAGCGGCAGGGCATTGCCGTTGCCCGTGCCTGCGCGTTCGGTGGGCGCGTCGTCATTCTCGACGAGCCGACCGCAGCTCTTGGTGTCAAGGAATCCCGCAAGGTTCTCGACATGATCCTCGGCATTCGCGACAAGGGCCTGTCGATCGTGCTTATCAGCCACAACATGCCGCATGTGTTTGAAATCGCCGACCGTATCCACATCCACAGGCTCGGTAGGCGGGCGGCCGTCATCAATCCGCGAGACATCACCATGTCGGATGCCGTGGCGATCATGACCGGCGCCATGGCTGCTGCCGATCTCGATCCGCCGGGCCGGCGCGCCCATGCCGCTGCCAGCCCGACAACGTGAAGAATGGCAGCGTGAAGAACGGCAGTGTTTCAGTTCTACCCAATTGCGAGATCCCATGCCCCTGAATGATGCCCACACCATATTTGCAGCAGTCGCCGGGGGGCGTGAGATCATGGCCGATACCTATATGATCGGCATGGATTTCGGCTCGGAATCGGCGCGCGGCATTCTCGTCAATGCCCGCACCGGCGCGCAGGAAGGCCACCATGTCCATCCGTATCGCAACGGCATTCTGACGCATTCGCTGCGCGGTCGAAGCCTGCCCGCCAATTTCGTGCTCCAGGTCGCAGACGATTACACGGAAGCCGCCGAGATCATTCTGTCGGCGCTCGGTAACGGTCGCAATGTTGCGGGAATAGGTATCGATTTCACCGCGTCTTCCCCCATGCCCGCACGCGCCGACGGTACGGCGCTTTCAGCGCTTTATCCGGATGAACCGCATGCCTATGTGAAGCTCTGGAAACATTCGGCGCAGGCTGATGCCGATGCGATCAATGCTTTGGGCGGTGATTACCTTGGAAACTTCGGCGGGAAGCTTTCCGGCGAATGGATGCTTGCCAAGGCGGCGCAAATGCGCGCTGAAGCACCCGCATTGTGGGCCGAAACCGGGCGCTTCATCGAGGCCGGGGACTGGCTGGTCTGGCAGCTTACCGGCAATGAGGCGCGAAGCCTCGATTTCGCCGCCTACAAGGCGCAATTTTCGCGGGAAACCGGCTATCCGGAAGACGTGGTGCCGGGACTTGCGGAGCGCCTTTCGAAACCGCTTCAGGTCGGTAGCCCGGCCGGTTCCCTGACGCCGGAATGGCGTCGCCGCACCGGAATTAAAGGCGACGCCATCGTTGCGGTTTCGGTTATCGACAGCCATGTCGTTCTGCCTGCGGTCGGCGCCGTCGGTCCCGGTGTTTTTGTCGGCGCGCTCGGAACCTCTGCCGGTTTTCTCATTCTGGACGGCGAGGGACGCGGTCTGCCGCCGGGGCTCGACGGGGCGGCCTTCGGTGCTGCCCTGCCGGATTTGTGGTGTTACGAGGCGGGGCAGGCGGCGTTCGGCGATATGCTGGCCTGGTATGTGAAAACCTTTCCGCGCGATGAAGATCTTTCCCGCAACTTCGCCCTGCATAATGAGGCGGCGCAGGCGGTCAGTCCGGGCGAGGGCGGTGTTCTGGCGCTCGACTGGTTTGCGGGAAACCGCATTCCGCTGGCCGACTCCATGCTGTCGGGATTGCTGGTGGGCCTCAGCCTGAAATCGACCTCGGCCGGAATTTACCGGGCGCTGATCGAGGCGCTGTGTTTCGGCACGCGATCGATTCTGGACATGGCGATAGCGGGCGGCGTGCCGATCAGCCGTATCGTGATGACGAGCGGTCTGGCCCGCAGCAACCCGTTTCTGGTGCAGACGATGGCGGATGTGTTCGGACGTACGGTCGAGGTTCCTGATGTGGAGAACCCGACGGCGCTCGGCGCGGCAATCCATGCGGCGGTGGCGACCGGGCTTGTTGGCTCTTTTGCCGAGGGCGCGGAAAGGCTCGGTGCGCGCAGCCTACGCGAATTTGTGCCGAACCTGCGCCATTTCGAAAAATACGAGACGCTTTATGCCGAATATCGCCGGCTTGCGGCGGACGAGGTGCTCCGGCGAGCCATGCGCTCGCTTCACCTGTTTGCCGCACGTCAAAATGCACATTCGCAACCGGAGTCGACGAACACCGAGCCGGCACAGTGAATTTAGCGATGGCAATGGCGGTTCGTCAGGTCAATGGCGCAGGGGCGGCGGGCGAAACCAGCGTCACCTTGCACTCCGTAGCTTTGAGCGAGGTCATCGCATCCTGCGAAATGCCGTTATCGGTGATGACCTCATCTATCTGCGAAATATCCGAAAGCGTGCAGAACCCGGGCGCCGCGAATTTCGAGCTGTCGACCAGAAGCACGGTCCTGCGGGCCGCGGCGATCATGGCGCGCTTGAGCGAAGCCACTTCCAGCGAAGTTTCCGTCAGCAGCGTGCCGGTAACCGCCGAAGCCCCCGTCATGCAGATATCGGCATGCAGCGTTTTGATGAAGCTTTCTCCCGGCTCGCCTGCCAGGTGGCGGTGCCCCGGCCGCACCGTGCCGCCCGGCAGGATGGTGCGCCAGGATTTGATGTCGGCGGCGAAATCGGCGATCTGCAGGCTGTTGGTCACCACCGTCAACGGAAGGTCGCGTTCGGCGGCGGCCCGCACCGCCTCCATGACCGTCGAGGAGCTGTCGAAGATGACGCTGTCGCCGGCACTCAGCCGCTCCGCCGCCTCGCGGCCGATCGCAACTTTTTCCGCGTGCTGAAGCGCCGCATTGACCGTCATCTCCCGTTCGAAGGTCGCACGCATCGGCTGCAACAGATGCGCACCGCCGTGGGTGCGCTCGAGATAGCCTTTTTCCACCAGATGCTCGAGATCACGCCGCACGGTCGATTGCGATCCGCCGATCGTATCCGCGAGCTCCTGAATGCCCGCCGCGCCATTGATGCGCAGGTGCTCCAGAATGAGCGCCCGTCTTTTGGCGGGAACCATATCAACACGCTTGCTCGAAGACTCCATGCAATCACCCGGTTTTCGGCCCGCAAAAACGCGCCGATTCTCTCCAATGTCCGTCAAGCTCTACCAAATCGTGTATCCGCAATCCACCGCAACGATTGTGCCCGTCATGGCGCTGGCGGCGTCCGACGCCAGAAACAGGATCGGCGCGGCAATCTCATCGGGCCTTGCGACGCGCTTCATCGGCGTCATCTCCATCCAGACCGGCATCAGGGTTTCATCTGAAAAGCCGCCACGCGACATGACGGTGTCGACATAGGTGGGTGCAACGCAATTGACCCGAACGCCGCGCTCAGCCCATTCGCCTGCGAGGCAGCGCGTCATGTGGTGAACGGCGGCCTTGGCCGTGTTGTAATGCACCTGCCGCTGCGGCTTGTTGGAAATCAATCCGGACATCGAACCGAGGGTAACGATGGAACCGCGTCCGCGCGCCAGCATCGGCCGGGCGAATTCACGGCATGACCAGTAAGCGCCGTTGAGATCGACATCCACCACCTTCAGCCAAACCTCGTCGCTCATCTCTTCGCCCGGTGTGTCCGGCCAGGCGATGCCGGCATTGGCGATCAGGATGTCGACGGCGCCGAAGCGGTCGTTGGCGGCCCGCGCGGCCTCGGCTACGGCTTTCGCATCCGTGACATCCAGTTGCATGGCGTCCGCCGCATGGCCTTGTGCCTTCAGTTCTGACAGACTCGTCTCCAGCACCTCGGCATTCATGTCGGAAATGATGACATGCGCGCCTGCTTCCGCCAGCGCTTGCGCCGTCGCAAGGCCGATGCCGCGCCCGCCGCCGGTGATGAAGGCGGTTTTTCCATCCAGACGAAATCGTTCGAGAAACATCGTATTTTCCTTCAGGCCTGTTTGAGGGCAGGTACGGTCGCGACGCCGGGATTGCCGAGAACGAGAAGGCACCCGGCCGTGAAACTGTCGCCGAGGCCGAGCGTGGTGGCGGGCTTTTCAACATAAGGCGAGGCGCAGGCAACAAAGGTCCAGCGGCCTTTCCGCACGCGATTGTCGAAGGGCAACGCGTGGAACTGCGCCAGCGCATCGGTACGGATCGCGTTTGCCGGCTCCCCATTGGCGGCCCGGGCGCTGGCAATGGCGCATCCGGCCATCAGCGCCAGTTCCTCCTCGTCGGGGTCATTGCGTGTCACAGCGGCGGCCCAGGTGTCGGCATGCACGCAGACGCGGTCTATATCCAGCCGGTCTCCAAGAGCGATCAGCGCCTCCATCGGATGCTGGGCGGCGCTATCCATTGCCAGCAGTTCCGAATGGCTCATGCCGAGCGAATTGATTGCGCCCCTGGCCTGATCGAGCAGCTCGCTTACGGCGTCCTGCGAAGCATAACCGGCAAGCTCGAAATGCACCGTCTTTAAGCCCGCATCCATCCAGTCGCGGCTGAGCGCAAAGACATGGCGGGCGGCGGCGCCGACATTTTCGGCTGCTTCATCGTTAAGGCCGGACAGAAGGCCGGCAGCGGCGGTGGAGGCGCGCTTTCGTGATACCGCCTCGAATGCCGCATCATGCTGGATACCGCGATCACAGAAACGTACGATGATGCGTGTCGAACGATTGGGGATAAGCGCACCGATAGGCTTGCCCGCCGTGAATTCGAAAATGAATATTTCAGGGATATGCAGTTCTGTCGGCGTCACTTCCGCCGCAGTTTTGAGCGCATTGCCCTCGGCCAATAAAACGCCCGGCGGGATCTGGCGAAGCTGCTGCTCGTGGCGGTCCTCCAGTGCCACAAGAGACGCGACGCCGAGCCGCGAAAGCACCCAGGCTGCCTGTGGACCGGTGCCGCCCAGCGCGTAGCGAACATCCAGATGGTCGCGCAGCCATTGCGGGCCGTCCCCCCAGTCGGCGCGTACTTCGCCGCCGATACCCTTTGCGGCGCGCGCCAGCAACATGGCGGCGAATTGACCCGCCGGCGTTTCGGCTGGAGCATTAAGAAGCGGCTGCATATTGTGCATGTCGACCCGTGCATCGACACAGGTGGACATGCCGCACAAAAACAGCCCCGCCCGCGAAAGCGCCGATGTTCCAATCGGGCCGGAGCGCGGATCTGCAAGCGCGACATAACGCTCCCCCCAGTCGCCTGTAAAAACGTCACCCATAGCCGAGTATCTCCTCCTCACGCGGCAATGATGTCAATTGCTACCATTATCTCTCAAATCGTCAACGAGATTTTGCGCTGAAAATGCTATTTTGCCAGAATTTGCGCAATGCAGCGCATTTTTAAAGCGGCGCAGCACATGTTTTGCGCATGCGAACGTCTTGAATGGCGTTTTGACTACCAATTCCTAAAAAAATAAAGACATTTCAATTGTGTGAGGGATGTTTGTTGTGGCCCCGATGTTTTGTTGATGTGGTATGAAAATGCGCTGGAAGACGTCTGCATGGAGATTTAAAATATTGATTTATTTTTATAAAATTCGAATTTTGGAAATTTTGGACTTCATCCTTCGTTCAAGAATATGGGGTGAACTGCCTTTGTTTAGATAGAAAAAGATAGCTATTGACAGAATATGAGAAGTGGCCGTTTATAAATGCAAGTCTGCGGTCGCAATCGAAGCGCTGGCAGCCGAACTCCAACATTCATTGAGGGCTACGATGGTCACGAGACTCGACAGAAAACTGGCGAATATTCGCGCAGGGCGTTACAAACCGACTGATTTTATCATTGCCGATGCGAAGGACAGCGATGTCGGCGCGGGTGTCTCCGCCACCGGTTTCGATTATTCCGTCAAGCCGCCACGGCGTCGCACCCGCCAGGAATTCATCACCCAGATCGAGGAGATCATCGACCAGAATGTGGTCGACATCATGCTGGTGTCGCAGTCCAATCTCGATCTGCTGGACGAGCGCGGCGCGTTTTCCGGCAGCGAGGTGAAACCGGCCATTCGCGGCAATCTCGAAAGCATGTGCTGGGGTGGCGTGCGGCATGGCACCTATACACAGTCGCCATCCGTCCCGTTCCGCGATACGGGCCTTGCCCGCGCCATCGCCAACTATCCGACCTCGGGCACCGATCTCTGCCTTTATTCGGTGTGCTTCACCAACGATCTCGACCGCGACATATGCACGCTGAAAGCTTTCGCCGAGTTCCGCGCCGAAGCGTCGAAGCACAATTTCAAATATTTCTATGAGGTCTTCAACCCGAATGTCGATATCGGTCTTACGCGCGAGCAGACCGGCGAGTTTGTCAATGACCACATCATCAAGTCGCTGGCGAGCGTGCCGCGTGCCGAGCGACCGCTGTTTCTCAAGATGCCCTATAACGGGCCGAAGGCGCTGGAGGAACTCGCCTCGTTCGATTCCGAGCTGATCGTCGGCGTTCTTGGTGGCGGAGCGGGCACCACCCGCGATACGTTTGAGCTGGTGGCGCAGTCGGAGCGTTACGGCGCGCGGCTCGCGCTGTTCGGGCGCAAGATCAATCTGGCTGAAGCACCGCTCAATCTGATCGTGCTGATGCGCGCGGTTGCCGACGGCGCCCTGAAGCCGGAAGAGGCGGTTCGCGCCTATCATGGCGAGCTGCAGACACTGGGGCTTTCCCCGGTACGCCCGCTCGCTGACGACCGCGTCATTACCGAGGATGTGCTGAAAGCGGCGGCGGCCAAGGCAGCCTGATAGCTGCTGGCATTTCGAGTGAACGCGGCTCTTGGGAGGGCCGCGACAAAATAGGGCGGCGGGTCCGCCGGCATCTTTAAACAATGCGTCTTTAAACAATAAAGGGAGGAATATGATGAGGAAGACGTTGTTTCTTGCAACGACAGTTCTGACTGCCGTTCTGTCCGCTGCTGTCGCGAGTGCTGCGCAGAAAGAAGTGACCGTATGGTCATGGTTCGTGCAAAGCACCATGAAGAAGTCGATCGCGGCCTTCGAGAAGGCCCATCCCGACGTGAAGGTGAACTACACCTATTACAATTATTCTCCGGAATATATCACGGCGCTGAAGGCGGCGGCGGCATCCGGGAGTTTGCCTGACATCATCGGCCTGCAGCCGGGGTCCCTCACGCAGCAATATCGCGATAATCTCGAGCCCGTAAACGACCGCGCCGCCAAACAATGGGGTGCAACGTGGGAGGAGAAGATTTTCCCCGTCAACCGCAAACAGATGTTGATGGGCAATCCCGCCGGCGACAAGAATTTCTACATCATTCCCCAGGAATCGCAGGTTCTCTGCATCTGGTACAACCGTAAGCTCTTCGAAAAACACAATATCGCTGTGCCGAAGACCTATGCGGAACTGAAGGCTGCCGCCAAGGCGCTAAGCGATAACGGCCTCATCCCGATGTTTCAGGGGGCTGCGGACGGCTGGCAGAACGAAAACGTCTTCCTGATGCTCGCCAACCAGTTTTCCCCCGGCATCGTCGACAAGGCGCAGGCGGGTGAAACGCCGTGGACCGCCCCGGAGCTGGTGGCCGCCATGAAGGCGTGGAAGGGCCTCTTTGATGACGGCATCTTCCAGCAGGGCGCGCTTGGCGCGCATGCCTATCCGACCGGCGCGCAGCTCTTCGCACAGGGCAAGGTGGGCATGATGGCGCTTGGCTCCTGGTGGATGCAGGAAAGCAAGTTCCCGCCGCCGCTCTCCGACTATGTACAGAACATGGACGGGTTCGACTTTTTCTACATGCCACCCGTCAAGGAGGGCAACAAGGCAAGCCCGCCTGTCGGCGGCATCGACATCGGTTACGGCCTGACGAAAAATGGCGGCAAGAATGACGCCGCATGGACCTTCCTTGCCGAGCTGACCAACGGTGTTGGTCTGCAGGAGGCGCTGAACGACCTGAACGATCTGCCGGCCTTCGAAGGCCATACGCCGAAGGGCGATATTACCGACCACGTCAAGCAATTGTCGGCGCGGTTCATGGCAGATCTGCCCAAGGCTGAAAACCAGCGCTTTTCTTCGCCGGCCGTGGCCGAGGCGCTGGACAACGCCCTGGCGGGCGTCGCCGCCGGCAGCATCGAAGCCGAGGCCGCGCTGGCCAAGGTGGACGAGGCGACCAAAAAAGCGCTCGCGTCCAAGTGACAGGCGGCCTCAAGATGCCGGGCGCTGCCAAATGCGCCCGGCGGGTTGAAGCGCATCGACCACGACAAGACCTCCCAGGTGCGCTTCAACACCTTTCGATGCCGTTTCGTTTGATGGCGGCGTGATTATCAATCGGTGAGAACCCATGCGTGCAGAAGTTTTAAGGGCCGGCGCTACGCCTGTTATCATTGAACGCAGCAAAGTTTCGAGGACGTCCATGCTCTATGTCTTCGCCCTTCCTGCCGTTCTGCTGTTCGTCGTTTTCATTGCCTATCCAATCCTTTGGGTGACGGGACAGAGCTTCTATGCGGCTTCCGGCGAGGCGCGCAGCTTTGCGGGATTTTCGAATTACGCCACGGTTATTGGTGACCCCACCTTCTGGACCGTCGTGCGCAACATGGCGCTCTGGGGTGTCATCACCATTCCGGTCCAGATGCTGGTGGGCGGGGTGCTCGCCTGGTTCATCGAACGGCATACGGACCGGCTGCGCGGTTTCTTCCGCACCATGTTCTTCCTGCCCGTCGTCACTTCCGTTTCGGTGGTCAGCCTTGTCTGGGTACAGATTTACGCGCCCTATTACGGCATCGCGCAGGAATATCTGAAATATGCCGGCATCGTCATGTCGACCTCGCCGATCGGCGATCCCAAAACGGCGATCTATGCCCTCATCGTCGTCAATATCTGGCAGTGGACCGGGTTTTCCATGCTGATGTATATCGCCGGCATCGCCAACATGCCGTCTGAAGTGCTGGATGCGGCGCGCATCGATGGCGCGAAGGGTTTGAAACTCGCCGCCCATGTCGTGGTTCCCATGCTGGCGCCCGCCACGAAGTCGTTGCTGCTTCTCGGCGTCATCGGCACCCTTCAGACCTTTCCCATCGTGCATCTGATGACCGGGGGCGGCCCGAACCGGGCAAGCGAGGTTTTCGGCACCTTCATCTTCAAGCAGAGCTTTGTGCTGGGCGATACCGGCAGCGGTGCTGCGCTTTCCGTGATTGTTCTTGTCGTGGCGCTTGGCCTTTCGCTGCTGCAGATCGTGGCGCTGGGCGCGCGGCTGACGCCCGCCGGAAAGGATCGGTCATGACGGCTTTTGCCCGCAACCGCGCACGCGGCCTTCTCATTCATGCGGTGCTGTTCATCGTGCTCGGCATCTGGATGGTCCCGCAGGTCTATATGCTGTCCGTTGGTCTGAGAACGCCGGCGCAGGCTTTTGACGCCGCGCTCTTCACATGGCCGGTGACCTTCGACAATTTCATCACGGTCATCCGCGACAATCCGCTCGGCGGCATCTTCCTGAACAGCCTGATCGTGACCGTCGCGACGGTGGTGATCGTGGTCGCCGTATCGTCGCTTTTTGCCTTCTCCATCGCCATCCTTCGGCTCAAAGGCACGCTGTTCCTCTACACCACGCTTCTGACCACGCTGATGGTGCCGCTCGCCTCGATGGTGTTGCCGCTTGCCATTCTCCTGAAGAATTTCGGCTGGGTGAACACCTATATCGGCCTCATATTGCCCTATGCCGCCCTCGGCGTGCCCTTCGCCATGGTCATCCTGAAATCCTTCATGGAAGACGCGCCGCGTGAACTGTTCGAGGCGGCCAAGGTGGATGGCTGCAACGCCTGGCAGACCTACTGGCATGTGGCGCTGCCGCTGGTGCGCCCGGCGCTGGTTTTCGTCACCATCTGGCAGTTCATCGTCACCTGGAACGAATTTTTCCTGGCGCTGATCGTGCTGACGAAAAGCGAGATGAAGACGCTCACCATCGTACCGATGCAATATTCCGGCCTCTACATGGCCAATCCCGGCGCGCTGTTTGCGGTGCTGACGCTGATCGCGCTTCCCCTCATTCTTCTTTATGTGCTGGTGCAGCGCGCCTTCGTGCGCGGCCTGACTGCCGGCGCGGTGAAAGGCTAGACCCATGGCGATGCTTTCGATCGACAAAATCACAAAGGCCTTCGGCAGCCTGACGGTCATTCCCGAGTTGTCGCTGACTATAGAGGATGGCGAATTCTGCGTGCTGGTCGGCCCGTCGGGCTGCGGAAAATCCACGCTGCTGCGCATCATCGCCGGGCTGGAGCCGATCAGTTCGGGCCGCGTGCTGGTGGATGGCGCGGATATGAGTGATGCCGAGCCGCCCGAACGCGGCGTCGCCATGGTTTTCCAGTCCTATGCGCTTTATCCTCATATGAATGTTGCCCGCAATATCGGGTTCGGGCTGGAAATCGCCCGGACGCCAGCGGCTGAAATCGGGGAGCGGGTGGCCCGGGCGACCGGCAAACTCAAGCTTTCGAGCTATCTGAAACGCAAGCCGCGCGAATTGTCCGGCGGTCAGCGCCAGCGTGTCGCCATCGGCCGCGCGATGACGCGCAAGCCGAAGCTGTTCCTGCTCGATGAACCGCTTTCCAACCTCGATGCGGCTCTGCGCGTCGGCATGCGGGTGGAAATCGCGCGGCTGAAGGCGGAACTTGGCTGCACGATGATCTATGTCACGCACGACCAGGTGGAGGCGATGACGCTTGCCGACAAGATCGTCGTCATGAATGGCGGCCGTATCGAGCAGATCGGCTCACCGCTTGCGCTCTACCAGCGTCCCGCCAATCTTTTCGTCGCGGGTTTCATCGGTTCGCCCGCCATGAACCTTCTGAAAGCGCGCGTTGTCGCCGTCGCAGAAGGCATCGCCACCGTGTCTCTCGCGACCGGCCCCTCCCTAGACATTGCGGTTTCAAGGCCGCTTGAATCTGGCGACACCGTTACCCTCGGCATCCGCCCCGAACATA
Source organism: Agrobacterium tumefaciens str. B6 (assembly GCF_001541315.1). Lineage (GTDB taxonomy): Bacteria > Pseudomonadota > Alphaproteobacteria > Rhizobiales > Rhizobiaceae > Agrobacterium > Agrobacterium radiobacter. The sequence goes on from NZ_LMVK01000052.1 coordinate 36,787, forward strand.
TTGCAATCGGCGACGGGCAGGGCGGACAGTCCTGTCCGATGAAAGCGACGATGGTCGAACTGCTCGGCAGCGATACTTTCATCCATGTCCGCGAGGGCGAGGAAACGATCACCATAAGAGACAGTCTTGGCCGCATGGCGCGCGCGGGCGACCGCGTAGCCGTGTCGTTCCCGGCCGCCGCTTGCCATCTGTTCGATGCGAACGGGCAGAGAGTGTCCCGGGATATGAAGATCGCGCAGGAGACTGAAGCGGTGCGGATCAATTGAAACGTTGTGAAGGGCGCGGAATCTTCGGCGCCATGAGGGAGGAAGACAGGAAATGACGGATTTTCAGGGCAGAACGATCCTTGTGACGGGCGGAAGCGGCGGTATTGGCGGGGAAACGGTTCGCCATCTCGTGCGCGCCAATGCCGATGTCATCGCGGCAGGGCGTTCGCAAGAGGCGCTCGCGGCCATCGCGAAAGAAACCGGTTGCCGCACACTGGCGTTCGATCTCGCCCGCGACGAAGAAATCCGCGCCGCGCTGGAGGGGCTGGATCTATGGGGGGTCGTCAATTGCGGCGGTTTCGGCGGTGAGATCGCCACGCCGATGGACACGGATATCGCCATTTTCGACAAGGTCATCACCATTAATGCGCGTGGTGCGCTGCTGGTGACGAAATATGCCAGCCAGTCCATGGTGAGGCTCGGCAAGGGCGGCGCCATCGTCAACGTGTCCAGCCAGGCAGCCCTTGTGGCGTTGCCGGGCCACATTTCCTACGGCTCGTCCAAAGCAGCTCTTGACAACATTACCCGCTGCTCGGCGCTGGAGCTCGGCCGCTATAATATCCGCGTCAACAGCGTCAATCCAACCGTCGTCATGACGCCGATCTCGTCTGGCCACTGGAGCCAGCCGCATGTGGCCGAGCCTTTCCTGAAGCAGATGCCGCTTGGCCGCTGGGCCAGCGAAGCGGAAATCGCCGCACCCATCGTCTTTTTGCTTAGCGACGCAGCCTCAATGATTACTGGCGTTTCGCTGCCTGTCGACGGTGGGTTCACCTGCCGCTGATCGCCATCAATGTTCGGTGTCGCGTTACTGGGGAGCGCGCAGATGGAGTGACGCACCACGCTGAGGGAGATAGATAAAAAGCCATTCATGAAGAGGGCTACGTTCATTCTCAGAGAGGAAGCCCGAAAAGGTAACGCGATCTACTCGGCGACCAAAGCAGCGCTTCATTCCTTTGCTCTGTCGCAGCAGTTTTCAACTGCGCGACACCAGCGTTCGGGTGCAGGAAATCGCACCGCCGTGGGTGGACACCGATCTGATCTACAAAAGCGGTGACCCACGCGTCATGCCACTTCCCGATTTTATCGAGCAAACCCTCGTCGCGCTCGCCACAGACGACCCCCGAAGCAATCGTCGATGCCATCTATATGACAATCCAGGAGCGAAGGAGCACGGCCTTTTCGAAGCATTCAATCGACGGATCATCGATAACCCGATTCCGGTCGGAGCTTGAAGAAATGGCAGATGTCGCTCCACCCGAGCGACATCTGCCACAACTTGGAATTTCGGCTTCCGCTGCTGGATTCGTTCCAGGTTCCTTTGACTACAAACCCAAGCCGAGCTGCGATTGTTCCTCGCCTTCGGCTTCCTTTTCATTGGTGAGCGACGACAGTGTTACACCAAGGAGCCGGACCGGGCGCTTGAACGGATAGACACCAGCCAGCAAGGCGTTGGCCGCATCGAAAATGTCTTTGATGCCCGAATAGGGGAGAGCAGACGTCCTGCTCCGCGTCGCCTGGGTGAAGTCGGAGTATTTGATTTTCACGGTCACCGTCTTGCCGCTGAAGCCCTTGGCCTCGCAGTAGGCCCAGACCTTTTCGGCAAGCGGCCGGAGCTCGCTGGTTGCGAGATCAAGATCGCTGATGTCGGCGGTAAATGTATCTTCAGCACCGACCGACTTACGCACCCGGTCCGGCCGAACCCGCCGGTCATCGATGCCCCGGGCAATACCATAGAAGTACGGGCCCGATTTCCCAAAATGCTCCACCAGAAACTGTAAGGACTTTGCCTTCAAATCCGTGCCAGTCTCGATACCAAGCCGTTGCATCTTTTCCGCCGTAGCCGGGCCGACGCCATGGAATTTCTTGACGGCGAGCTGCTCGACGAACGCCGGACCGTTCTTTGGCGTGATGACTGCCTGGCCGTTTGGCTTGTTCAAATCCGACGCCATCTTGGCGAGGAATTTGTTATAGGAAATACCAGCCGAAGCGTTCAGTCCCGTGACCGCCTTGATCCTGGCGCGGATTTCCAGCGCGATGTTAGTGGCAATAGGCATGTCTTTGAGATTCTCGGTCACGTCGAGATAGGCCTCGTCGAGCGACAAGGGTTCGATGATCGGCGTGTACTCTGCAAAAATCTCACGGATCTGCTGCGAGACGGCGCGATAGACTTCAAACCTGGGCTTAACGAAGATCAGATCCGGACATTTTCGAGCCGCCGTGACCGACGGCATGGCCGAGCGCACGCCGAACTCCCGCGCCTCGTAGCTTGCTGCTGCAACGACGCCGCGGGCAGCCGCTCCGCCAACAGCCAGGGGTTTGCCACGAAGCTCCGGATTGTCGCGCTGCTCGACCGACGCGTAGAAGGCATCCATATCCACATGGATGATTTTCCTGACGGTTGAGACGGTGGTGAGATCCATGGCGCTTGCGTGTCACTGGTGGAAACGAAACGGGAACATATCAGTTTTTGGAGCTGCATCCAAGTGCTAGCCGTGTTTGGGACCTCCAAAGCGAAACTACCCGCTTCTTCAGGCGTTTGATCATGTACTCAAGCAAACTGAAGGCTGACCGATGGCCGACGACAGGGTTACGACCACGGCAGTTTTCTAAACGCGACAGGCGGCCGACCTTGTAGTGGAGCGTCTTGTCCAACGGCACGGCATTGCGCGACCGGACCTCTTTATCCAGTCGGCTTCGGCGAAGAACACGGCCGGCTCGTCCCCAGCCGGCGGTGACGTGTCTCAGGCTGACGGTGCGCGCAACGACGCTCCGCTTGAGGGGGAGATCGAAGTGTCAAGAGACATCACCATGCGACAGGAAATCCGAACCCGATTCATGAGCAAGCTGCCGGCACCCGAGGTCAGCGTTGTTCATCAACAGGAAAGCGGAGCCGACCGGCCATCCGACGCGGCACTCAACCGCCAGATTGAACAGTTGACGGCGTTGCGCAGACGCACAGACAGGCAATCCGTCCGCGACGTTGCAAAAGTTATTGCAGGCGGAAAGCGTCGCATCGTGATTGGCTCAGGTAGTTTTGCATCAATCGCCAGCGTTCTCGCGCACCTCACGAAAATCGCGCCGATGGCCGGAAAACCATTTGATACTCTTTGAGGTCTGGGAAGACTCCATGTTGTGAATTGTTGCACCATCATGGAAACCGCGTTGCCGATTTTCAATTTGTGGAAACACAAATAGCGACACCCTCCCCACGCGGATCGTGGGACCCGATGATCCGTCCATCATCGCGCATGCAGATGATTCCCGCTTGGCCGAAAATTGGCGAAAGTGCCGGCAGCGATATAACGTCATGGCCGAGCGCAGCGAGTTGCGCGATGATGTTTCCGCCAAGCGACTGCTCGACCTTCAGGCTGTTGTGGACGTCGGAAAAGGTGCGCCCAAGCAGAAAACGAGGCTGGGCCAGAGCCTGTGTGGGCGTCATGCCGTAGTCGAGCAGGCCGGTGAGCAGCAGCGACAATGTCTGCGGCTGGCCATCAGCCCCTTGCGTTCCGTAAAGCATATGGGGCACTCCATCCTTGAATGCGATGCCGGGGTTCAGGGTGTAGAACGGGCGCTTTCCTGGCCGGATGGCGTTCGGATGGCCGGACGCAACTGAAAACGCCGCACCACGGTTCTGCCAGATGATTCCGCTATCGCCTACGACCACGCCGCTGCCCCAGTCGAAATAGGTACTCTGAAGCACGCTTGCACAGCGTCCTTGCTCGTCGGTTGCCGCAAAGAAGACCGTGTCGCCATGCTGGTAAGGATGCGGCCACTCGAGGGCCCGCTCGCGGTCGATGGCCCGGGCTTTCTTCTCAAGTCGCATCGGGTCAAGAAGGCCGGGGGTATTGTCGTCAACAAAATCCGGGTCGGCGATGTGTTCGCGATCGAGGAACGCCTGTTTCACGGCTTCAACCAAGAGATGGTATCGCGCTGCGCTTGACGGCGGCAGTGCCGCCAGATCCAGCCGGGACAAAATGCCAAGGATTGCGAGTGTGGAAACCCCCTGCGTTGGCGGGGGCGGCGCGAGCAGTGTTACGCCGCGATAGTCCTGCGACACGGGTTCGGCATCGCGGGTGCGGGTAAGCCGCAAGTCGGTGGCAGTGATCGGCGACCCTAGCGAAGCCATCGCCTCTCCGAAGCGTGCCGCCAACTCTCCCTCATAGAAGGAACGGTGGCCATGCTCGGCGACATGGCGAAGCGTCCGAGCGAGTGAACTTTGCGTGAAAATACCCCTGCTCCCGGGATGATCAAATGCGGCCGCGAAACCCGGCCAGCCGGCTATCTCGGCGCGTCTGAATTCGAGCCAGAAATCTTGCGAGTGACTCGGCCGGTAGCCGTTTTCCGCAAAAGCGATAGCCGGCGTCAGGAGATCTGAAAGCTGTTCGCGCCCTTGCCAATGCTGCTGCCCAAATGTCAGGGCATGCCCCCAGCTATCCACCGCGCAGGCGGTTGTGATCATGGAAGCGGAGCCACGCAACGGGACCGGCGTATGATAATCAGGAAGGACCGCCGCGGCCTGACCTATCCCGAGAAACGACCGGCGGAGGCCTTGTCTGTCTGCAACCAGCCATACAGCATCGCCGCCCAGACCGCAAAAATGCGGCATCACCACCGCAAGTGTCGCGGCGATCGCAACGGCGGCCTCGATGGCGTTGCCGCCGCGCCTCAGCACCGCTGCGCCGGCTTCGCTTGCCAGGGGATGCGGGCTGGTGACCATTCCCGGCCGGGCTGCTAGCGGCACATTTAGCGACATGAAATTTCCTCTCTTCATAGCCTGGCCGGACATTTCCGGCCAGGGAGGCGTGTTTCCGTCAATCAATCGACCTTGTAGACGAGCTTGCGCTCGGCCAACGACGGCAGGAACTGACGCGAGAAGACATTCTCCGGCTTCGGCTTCGACGGTAGCTGGTAGCCTTCGGCAACGATATCGATCGAGCGGGCCAGGCGGGCGTCATCGACATCGCCGAGACCGAGCCTGTCGACTTCAGGCGAGATGATCAGGTTCTCGTAGGAGAATTTCATGCGCGCCAATTCGAGCTCTTCCTTGGCGAGATTGTCATAGGCCATGATGGCCTCGATGCCTGCCCTGGAATTGCCGGCGATTTCCCTGGTGGCCTTGTTGACCGCGCGCACCAGTCCTTCCACGGCCTTCGGGTTTTCCTTGACGAGTTTCTGCGACACCATCATGCCGTTGGCATAGAGATCCAGGCCATAATCGCCGAAGGATAGCCAGTTATAGTCCTTTGCCGGGTCCTGGCGGTTGTTGATGAGGTTGAACCAACTGGTGATATTGAAGACGAGCGCGCCGTCGATATCACCCTTGATCAGCATCGGCTCCTGCAGGTTGGGGCCCATGTTCTCGATTGCGACCTTGGTCATGTCGACCTTGTTGATCGAACCGAGCACGTTGACGAGGCGGGTGGTGGGCGTGCCCTGTGCGCCGCCGAGCTTCTTGCCTTCCAGATCGGCCGGCTTGGTGATGTTGCTTTCCTTCTTGCTGACGATGGCGAAGGGCGGCTTGCTCCAGAGCTGGTAGACCATGACCGGCACTTCGTTCGGCCGGGTGGCGGCATTCTGGATGATGGCATTGATATCGCCGAAGCCGGCATCGTAGGCGCCCGACATGATGCGGGTGACCGTGGCGGCCGAACCCTCGCCCTGGTCGATCGTGACATTGAGGCCTTCGTCCTTGAAGTAGCCCTTCTGCATGGCGAGCAGGAAGGGGGCGTCCGAGCCTTGCGTCTTCCAGCCGAGGGTGAACTTGATATCCGTGTCAGCCCGGGCGACACCGCCGAGGCAAAGGCCAAGCGCAAGAGTCGAGATCAGTTTCTTCAGCATGTCTGGCTCCATTTGTTTTAAGTAGATATTCAGGCGGCAGTGAAATCCTGGCCGCGGACGGCCCAGCCCGTGACGCGCACCTCGATGAGCGAGAAGGCGACGTAGAGAAGCACACCCAGAAGGGCGAGGATGAAGAGGCCGGCAAAGACCAGCGGCACATCGAAATTGGACGAGGCCGACATCATGACATTGCCGATGCCGCGGTTCGAGGCGACGGTTTCCGACAGGACGGAACCGACGAAAGCGAAGGTGACGGCAATCTTCAGCGAGGCGAAAAAGAAGGGCATGGTGCGTGGCAGGCCGACATTCCACAGGATGTCGAGTTTGCTGGCGCCCAGCGATTTCAGGACATCCTCCAGTTCCGGCTCGGTTGTCGCAAGGCCGGTGGCGATGTTGACGACGATCGGGAAGAAGCACATGGCGAGCGCGGTCAGGATTGCAGGCACCGAGCCGGAGCCGAACCACAGAACGAAGATCGGCACCACCGCGACCTTGGGGATCGACGAGAAACCGATCAGCAGCGGATAGGCCGTATCATAGGCCGTGCGCGACACGCCGATCGCAGCGCCGATGACGACGCCGACGGCTACGCCGAGGACAAAGCCGACCATCGTCGTCCAGAGCGTCTGGATGATATGCGGCATGAGGATGGGCAAGCGGTCGATGAGCGTATCGAAGACCTGACTCGGACGAGGCAGGACGAGATCGGACACCTGCAGTACGAGGCATAGGATTTCCCACAGGCCAAAGAAGGCGACGATGAGGGCGGCTGCCCAGAAGCGGCGGCGCAATGCATAGCTCATGGATCAGGCTCCCTGGATTGCGGTGTCGGAGCGGGCATTGATGATGAGTTCACGCAGGCGCTGGTTGAGCGCGACGAAATCGTGCTCGAACGTCATCTCAATGGTGCGGGGGCGGTGGAAATCGACCGTGCTGTCATCAATGATGCGACCGGGCCTTGCGCTCATGACGCAGATACGTGAAGCGAGGAAGCCCGCTTCCTTCAGGTCATGAGTGATGAGCAGGACGGTCGGCTTGCGCTTCATCCAGAGCGACTGCATCGTGCCCCATAGTTCTTCGCGGGTAAATTGATCGAGCGCGCCAAAAGGTTCGTCGAGCAGGAGCAGGTTCGGCTCGTGGACGAGCGCGCGGCAGAGATTGGCGCGCTGGAGCATGCCGCCGGAAAGCTGCCACGGGTAGTGGTTGGCAAATTTGTCGAGCCCGACATCGGTAAGCAGCGCACGCACCCGATCGCGGTAGTCACCGTTCTTCTTCGCCCGGTATTCGGAACGGAACGGCTTTACGATCTTGAGCGGCAACATGACATTGCGCTCGATCGTCAGCCAGGGGAGCATGGTAGGGTTCTGGAAAGCCATGCCGATGCGCAGCGCCTTGGCGTCGACTTCGCGGCCGCCGACGATGACCGCGCCCCTGGTCGGCTGCAGCAGGCCGGCGGCGAGCCGCATGATCGTCGACTTGCCACAGCCGGACGGGCCGACGAGTGCCACGAATTCCCCATCGGCAATGCGCAGACTGGTCTCCTGCAGCGCAACGACGGCTTTTTCCTGCCGGCCGAAGCAGACGGCTGCCTGGGAGAGCTCCACGGCGGGAGGGGCGTATGTCGTCGGTTGAGGAACAGTCAGCATCAGATCACCATTGAAAGCGTTTCCGAAAAGTGCATGCAATGAGCGTGCCAGTTTCTAGAAGTGCGGAATTGTTGCGTTCCAGGATGGATTCATTATCTGTAAAAGTGAATGCAATAACTGTATGCAATTGTTTTGTGCATTTTCGATTTCATTTGCATTTAAATGCGGCAGCGTGCCGAGTTGATCTTTGCCGTCGCCTCGCTTATCGATTGACCGGAAGAAGAGGGTCGGTGATGGCGGGCAGCAAGGGTTCGGCAAGAAGTGAAGGGGATCGCGTCGCGGCGATCTGTACGGGCTTGCGCCGTGCCATCATCGAGCGGGCGCTGCACCCGGGTGACCGGCTGCCGGAGGATTCGCTCGGTGAGCGGTTCGGTGTCAGTCGCACTATTGCCCGCCATGCGCTCGGCCAGCTTGCGGCGGAAGGTCTTGTCGATCTGCGGCGCAACCGCATCGCTGTGGTCGCCACGCCGTCCTTCGAGGATGCGCGGGATATTTTCGACATCCGTCTTGATCTGGAAAAGCAGGTGGTGAGGCGTCTCGCGGGCAAGCTGACGGATGCGCAGGCGAAGCAGCTGAAAGCAATCGTGGAGGCCGAGCACGGCGCGCGGCACGGGCCTGAAGGTGCTTCGATCCGGCTCGCCACCGAGTTTCATGTGCTTCTGGCGGAGATGACCGGCAAGCCGATCCTGATCCGCTATGTCACGGAAATCTGCTATCGCGCAGGCCTGTCGCTTGCCGTCTTCGGACGACCACATTCCTCCGACTGCGCAGTCAGCGAACATCTCGAATTGATCGAGGCGATCCGCACCGGGCCGGCGGAAAAGGCGGAGGCGATGATGGGCGAACATCTGGAGGCGGTTGCCTCGCGGGCATTGCTGCAAAGCTCGGGCGCCAAGCCACGCGACTTGATGGATATCCTGGCGCCCTATGCAGACTGAAAAGGCCTGATGGCCCCTTCAACGGTCATTCAGCGGGCGATGGACGGGTCGAGTATCCATTCGGCGCTGTCGTTCCAGACGTCGGTGTCGATGATCAGGCCGTCGCGTACTGTGAACCGGTCGATATAGCGGTTGTTGTCGAAAGGGGTGCCGTCCGGCCATTCGCCGTGGAGATAGCCCAGGCTGTAGATGATGGTTTCGGTTTCGCCCGGCACGACGTCATAGCGCTCTATGCGTTTTTTCACCCATTTGTAGCGGGAGGCATTGAAGCTGGTCGGGCCGCTTGGCGTGTCAAAAAGCCGGTTGCCGGTGAAGCGGCAGGTGAAGCCGGGAGCGACATAGGTCGCGGCGCGAACCGGATCGGGCGCCATGGAGGCAGCGAGATAGTCCTTTACTGCCTGCAGGTCGCGTTCTGTTGTCTCTTGCATCGATATCTCCACGGGTGTTGCGAATTTTGTATCAAAAGTGCATACAGTCAGTGTTACAAAAATTTCCCCTCGGGTCGCAATATGTCATTTCAAGAATCCTTCGATCTCGTGCTGCGTGACGTGCGCCTGAGGGGGCGTGCCCTGCTGCAGGATATAGGCATCATCGATGGCCGCATCGCCGCCATCGGCCGGATCGCCGCCGGGGCGGGCCGCGAGGATGAGCCGATTGGCGGGGGGCTGGGGCTGCCGGGCTTCGTCGACACTCATGTGCCTCTGGACAAGTCCTGTCTGCTCTGCCGTTGCGGCAACGCCGGGGGGGGGCGGAAGGGGGCGATTGCCGCGGTTGGCCGTCTGAAGCGGGACTATACGGTCGACGACGTCTATGCCCGCGGGGCGCGGACGATAGAGATGGCGATTGCCAAAGGTACGATGCATATGCGCACCCATGTGGAGGTCGATCCGCGGGCGGGTCTGCGCAGCTTCGAGGCGATAAAGCGGTTGAGACAGGATTATGCCTTCGCGCTCGATCTTTCCATCTGCGTCTTCCCGCAAGAAGGCCTGACCAACGATCTTGGCACGGAGGACCTGCTGGAGCAGGCGCTTGGGGAGGGCGCGGACCTTCTCGGTGGCTGCCCCTATACCGACAGCGATCCGTCCGGCCAAATGGCGCGGCTTTTCACCATGGCCACGCGGCATGACGTGGATCTGGATTTTCATCTGGACTTCGACCTCGATCCGAGCTGGGGGCATCTGGAGGAGATTTGCGAGCGGACGGAGGGGGCCGATTGGCGGGGCAGGGTGACTGTCGGCCACGCTACCAAGCTTGCGGCAATGGACGAGGCAGCATTCGAACGTCGGGTTTCGCGGTTGCGCCAGGCGGGCGTCGGGGTGACGGCGCTGCCGTCGACCGATCTCTATCTGAACGGCCGGGAAGCCGGCTTTCGCGCCGTTCGAGGTATTGCACCCGTGCATATACTGAGGGATCGGGGCGTCACCGCATCCATCGCCAGCAACAATATTCTCAACCCGTTCACACCCTTCGGCGACTGTTCGCTGCTGCGCATGGCCAATCTCTACGCCAATGTCATGCATCTCGGGCCGGAGGATTTTGCAGCCTGTCTGGATCTTGTCTCAGAGGATGCAGCCCGGTTGATGCGGATCGAAGGTTACGGGCTGGCCGTCGGGGCGATAGCCGATATCGTCGTCATGGAAGGCGAGGATGAGACCGAGGTCTTCGGCGGGCTGCGCGAACCTGCTATGGGTTTCAAGCGCGGGCGTAAGAGTTTTACGAGGCCGGCCGCGACGTTGCTGCGGCCTTGACAGAAGCATAGTCGGTAACAATTGAAGATAGAGTGGCGAGCACCTGTGCAGGTGCTCGCGGTAGTCTTAAATAGGGAACTTTGCGTAGCTTCGAGTCTCCGTAGCGCCGCGCGTGGTGGCTGTCGGGCGGAGCGTGCGGAAGCTGCCTTCCTGGCGGGCGCCATTTTGCCCGAGCTAACTGTCGGTTTTGGCGGCCGTCGTTCTTCGGCCACTGGTGGTGCGCCGAGCCAGCGGATGATTGCATCCAGGCCTGGCCGGAGCTGCTTTTTCAGTTCTGCCGTCAACTCGGCTTCGATCCCGCAGGCCTGACTGATCATCGTCCAGTCGATATGGCCATTCAGAAGCGGGGCGATTTCCGATAGATGATCAAACTGGCCAGATAAGGCCGTATATTCTCCAACACTCGCCTGGATGCGATTGGAGCGATGCGAAGCTCGCAGAATTCCGAAATTTTTCGCTGAAAATGTCGTGATGAAAGGTCGTGTTTGATCATGCTCATTCCGTTTCTTTCGGCACCAGTGCCGAGGGCGAGCGGGAACAGGGGGCGAGCTTTAACAAGGGATGTAACGGGCGTGTCACTTCTAATGGCGCATAGTTATCGTACTCGGCGCCTACGCCGCCTGGACCAAAGCTCAAGCCGGGCAGCCGGTTGATGATATCCGTGAAGTATCCAACTATGTTGACGCTATGATGTATGGTTTAGAGCGGCTGGAAACGTTGCCCATGTCGTTGCGTCTTATCCGTGAGATGCACGCCAGGCTCCTGCACAGTGGGCGGGGGGGCACCAAGGATCCAGGAAAGTTTTCCGCCGCTCGCAAAATTGAATTGGTGGCACGCGCCCCGGTAACGCATTCTTTGTACCGCCACCCGTCTCGCGCAGGGTGGCACGATATTCCGAGGCTATCCCCCATGTGCAAAATCGCGGGCAGCCTGAATGAACGCACTGAAGGCAGCCGGCGGATTTTTCCGGCCAGGATAATACAATGCGAGCGGGGCCAGTGAGGGTGTCCAGTCCTCGAGAACGCGCACCAGTTTGCCCGCCGCTATGTCGTCGCGCACATCCGCTTCCATGACGTATCCGAGTCCAACCCCATTCTGAGCGGCTATCCTGACCAAGCTTGACTCGTCGAGGGTGATCGAGCCTTGCACATCGATCTGGACAGCGTTCCCATCCTTCTCAAATTTCCACCGAAACAAGGCGTTGTTGGGCATACGCACGCGGATGCAGCGAAACCGGTACAGGTCGGATGGTGCGGTTGGCGTGCCATGAATGCGCAAGAAGTCTGGTGATGCGACAACGGCATTACTTCGATTGGTACCGAGTGGCACAGCGATCATGTCGGTCGGCACCAGATCGGCCGGCCTCAAGCCCAGGTCGAAGCCCGCCGCAACGATGTCAACGATTCGTCCCTCCGTGACCAGATCGATATGCACCTGAGGGTAGCGCTGCATGAACGACAATATGAGCGGTTCCATCACCTCTCGGGCTGCCGTCGCGAAGGCATTGATGCGCAATGTGCCTGCTGGAGTTTCCTGAAGAGATTGGACGGTGAGCATAGCATCGTGGATGTCCATCATTGCCGGTCCAACCCGCTCGGCAAAGGTTTTTCCCGCGTCGGTGAGCGAGACGCTACGCGTTGTGCGGTTGAACAGGCGAACGCCGAGACGCTGCTCAAGCTTTGCAACGGCATTGCTTAATGCTGTGGTGGACATGCCGAGCTCGAGCGCGGCAGCCCGAAACGAGCCAAGGCGCGCGATGCTGAGAACGGCGTCCAGATCGACAAGTACAGAGCGCGTCATTATCCCTCTTTTCGCAATCCCTCATCCTCTTTTATCCTAGTTATCGTGTCAACCAAGTTGTCTTACATTACCGTCATCGACCTCTTAAGGGGGCCGCGCCCTCAGCTGGCAGAGGCTGGATCAGGATTGGAGGAACCAATGACAATCAATCTACCAAAGGCCATCGAAGCGTATTTCGAGGCCGACCGCACAGGCAGCCCGGATGCTATCGCTGCCACATTCACCGAAGACGGCATCGTTAAAGATAAAGGCCACATGCACCGAGGCCGTGATGCCATCCGCGCCTGGATGGCTGATGAAGCTCAGCAATACAGCTACACGGTAGAACCCTTCTTGATTGCCATCGAAAACGGGAAAACCCAGGTCACCGCCCATGCTGTTGGCGACTTCCCGGGTAGCCCCATTGATCTGCGCTTCTTGTTCGCTCTCGCGAACGACAAGGTCGCTGAACTGGAGATCACCGTATGACACAGTTCCTCACCTTGCAGGGTCGTCGCGCCCTGATCACCGGCGGCACCTCGGGTGCCGGAGCCGCAACCGTAGCGCTGTTCAAAGAGCTTGGAGCACGTGTACTGACCACCGCTCGTAAGAAGCCTGCCGACTTCTCCAGAGCGGCATTCGTCGAAGCCGACCTGACCACCACGGCCGGGGTTAAGACCGTGGTCGACGCGGTGCAGAGAGACCTCGGCGGCCTCGATATCCTTGTGAACATGCTGGGCGGCTCTTCGGCCCCGTCAGGCGGCTTCGCCGCGCTCACCGAAGATGAATGGGAGAGAGAGTTCAACCTCAACTTCTTCCCGGCCGTCAGATTGGATCGCGCTCTCATTCCCGGAATGATCGCGCAGGGGAGCGGTGTCGTCATCCACGTCACCTCAATTCAGAGAAACCTTCCGCTACCTGAGGCGACCACTGGCTACGCTTCGGCCAAAGGAGCACTTAACACCTACAGCAAGAGCATCTCCAAGGAGGTTTCTCCAAAGGGCGTGCGAGTGGTGCGTGTCTCTCCCGGCTGGATCGCCGATCCGGGTGCCAACGGTCTTGCCCTGCGTATCGCCAAGGAAGCTGGTATCGATTACGATGCAGCAGTGCAGGTGATCATGAACTCGCTCGGCGGCATACCGCTCGGACGACCGGCAAAGCCGGAAGAAGTCGCCGATCTCATCGCTTTCCTGGCATCTGATCGAGCAGCATCCATCACCGGGACCGAGCATGTGATAGACGGCGGGACGGTTCCGACCGCTTAGCATTGGCCATCTACCGGCAATTCAGGTCGGGCGGGTGCGCCCCCCCCGCCGATCCGGGAGTAGATCGCATCACGCAGGTGCCGAACATCGCGGTTCAAGGCAGCGAGTTCCGGCGGTGTCTGGGTCGAGGCTGCAAGCAGGGTATCGCTGAGGCAGCCTGCCTTGTGCTGCAAGGCACGGCCCTGATCTGTCAAAGCCACGAGAACCTGACGCTCGTTGTTAGCGTTGCGCGTCCGACGCACGAGCCCGGCGGCCTCCAGGCGTTTTAACAGCGGTGTCAGCGTACTGGATTCAAGAGCAAGTTGGTCGGCAATCGACACCACCGTCTGCTCGTCCTTCGCCCAGAGAACGTTCAGGACGAGATATTGCGGATAGGTCAGTCCAAGCTCGTCAAGCAAGGGTTTGTATGCGCGTTGGATCGCGATGCCGGCTGTGTAAATCGCATAGCAGAGCTGGTTGCGTAGGGGCGGGGGATCGTTATGGCCTTGGGTCATTCTAAACTCCTGTCGACCTCCATATAATCGAACTTATCACGAAAACCAGTATCGCGATAAGAAAGATGTTGACGCACATGACAAGATATGAAACTAAATAGATATCGCGATAACACTTATCGCAATTAAGAAGAGGAGAAAGCCATGACACGCAAGTTCATCACCGCTCTGTCTGCAATCGCAGCAGCAACTTCCCTTTCGACCGCTTTGCCGGCTCAGGCTGCTGAGGTGTTGCCGCAGGGCCAATCCGTTAAAAACGTCGTCCTGGTTCACGGTGCGTTTGCCGACGGTTCTGGCTGGAAGGGTGTCTACGACAATCTGACGAAGCGCGGCTATCGCGTCACCATCGTCCAGAACCCTCTGACCTCTCTGGCAGATGATGTCGCCGCCACCAAGCGTGCGCTGGAACGGCAGGATGGCCCGGTCATCCTCGTCGGACATTCCTGGGGTGGTACGGTCATCACGGAAGCCGGCATCGATGCCAAGGTTGCGGGCCTCGTCTATGTCTCTGCGCTCTCCCCGGATGCCGGCGAGTCAACGGCCCAGCAATACGAAGGATTTGCGCCGGCATCCGAGTTCGTCATCGAGACCACGAAAGATGGCTTTGGCTACGTCAGCCCGGAAAAGTTCAAGGCAGGGTTTGCGCATGACGTCAGCGACGCCGATGTTGCCTTCATGAGGGACGCGCAGGTTCCGATCAATATGTCGGCGTTCGCGACGAAGCTCGAAAACGCCGCTTGGCGCAGCAAGCCCAGCTGGGCCGTCATTGCCACCGAGGACAAGGCCTTCGACCAGGCCATGCTGATCCATATGGCCGAGCGCATCGGTGCCAAGATCACCAAGGTATCGGCAAGCCACGCCCTGTTCATGACGCAGCCGGCGGTCATCGCCGATACCATCGATCAGGCCGCAAAGGCGGCCTCTGCGAAGACGAAATGATCGATTTCGGGCTATCGGGACTGTCAACAACTGTCTCGATAGCGCCGGTACAAGCGCGCTAAGCCGCTCGCGCGGCCGAAGCGACTTGCTGTGAGAGCGAGAGATACGCGATCGGTATGCGTTGCCATCTCCTCGTCTCTCGCGACCCGGATGCCAAAAAATCTAACTGAACCAATTCACGGAGGTCCCCACGTGAAACTGCCTATCAATGACAAGAATGTACCCGCTAATTCATCTTTTTCGCATAATGCCGTCTGCGATGTCTTTGACTTCATCGTCTGCGGCGCCGGGTCCAGCGGCTCGGTTGTCGCGGCGCGACTGGCGGAGGATGTTAACGCCAGCGTTCTCCTGCTCGAGGCAGGTGGCGATGATCAATCTGAAACCGTATCGAATCCTGCACAATGGCCGCTCAACCTTGGATCGAGCCGGGACTGGGGCTTCGTCGGTCAGCCGACGGCGGGTCTGGATGGCCGGCGGCTTCCCTTAAGCATGGGCAAAGGGCTCGGCGGCGGTTCGAGCATCAATGTCATGGTATGGGCAAGAGGTCACAAGGCGGATTGGGACCACTTCGCCGCCGAGGCAGGCGATGACGCGTGGGGCTATGAGTCCGTCCTCGGCTACTATCGCCGGATAGAAGACTGGCAGGGCGCCAGGGACGTACTTCGTCGCGGAACGGGCGGGCCCGTCCATGTGGCGCAGCCGTTGTCTCCCCAGCCGATAGCGCAAGCCTTGCTGAGCGCTTCGTCGGCCGTGGGCGTTCTAATCTTTGATTCAACCAACGGCGAGATGATGGAATCGTCCGGAGGCGCATCCATCACTGAACTTCGCATCCGGGATGGCAAGCGGGAGTCTGTCTTCGGCTCCTATGTCCGTCCGCTGCTGGCGCGCCCGAACCTGACCGTTATCACCGATGCGCTAGTCACGCGTCTCATCCTCGACGGCAAGCGGGTGAGGGGAGTCGAAGCTGTGATCGACGGTCAGCGGCGCCAGTTCATGGCGTATTGCGAAACGGTGCTGTCCCTTGGAGCGATCAATACGCCGAAGATCCTGATGCAGTCCGGTATCGGCCCGGAAGACGAGCTGCGATCGCATGGCATTCCCGTCGTGCAACATCTGCCGGGCGTCGGTCGCAATCATCAAGACCATATCGCGTTCGGATGCACCTGGGCCTACCGGAAGCCAGAAGCAATCGGTGGTAGCGGTTGCGAGGCAAATATCTACTGGAAGAGTGACGCGCGTCTGTCCAGCCCGGACATTCTTCAGTGCCAACTGGAATTCGCAGTGCCTTCTCCGGCCGAAACGGGTCTCGAAACGCCGGAGCACGGATGGACGATGTTCAACGGTCTTGCCCAGCCGAAAAGCCGCGGTTGGCTACGGCTCTCTGGTCCCGACGTTGATGATCCCGTCTTGATCGAGCCGAATTCGCTCAGCGAACCGGAAGACATGGCGGCGGCTCTGGCGGCAGTCGAGTTATGTCGCGATCTCGGGAACAGTGACGGTTTCACGCCACTCGTGTCACACGAGAGCGCGCCGGGCCCACGCGACAAATCAGGCATGATCGAATTCAT
The DNA here is from genome assembly GCF_001541315.1 of Agrobacterium tumefaciens str. B6. Taxonomy (GTDB): domain Bacteria; phylum Pseudomonadota; class Alphaproteobacteria; order Rhizobiales; family Rhizobiaceae; genus Agrobacterium; species Agrobacterium radiobacter. Next base: position 53,268 of record NZ_LMVK01000052.1, read on the forward strand.
CCGACGCTCGGCCGTCACCTATTGGCATCAATCTGGCACCGCCAAGATGGGACGTGACAGCATGTCCGTGGTCGACAATGAGCTCAAAGTCTACGGCATTGAGGGACTTCGCATCGCAGATTCGTCGATCATGCCCCGGATCACCATCGGCAACACGATGGCGCCCTGTGTTGTCATCGGTGAGCGGGCGTCGGATCTGATGCGGAAAAAACACGGTCTCACTTCCGTGTCGGTAAACCAGACCCAGGCTGGCTGAAGGAAACCATAAAGACTTGGCGCCAGGCCCGAACCGGCCGCCAAGTCATAAACTACCGGGTCAGCGGTTCGTATGGTTCAAGGCAAAGACGACTGGTTGCAATGCTGATCGCAGGTGCCTAAGCAGACCTACAATGTATATCCCATTGACATATCCCAAGCGAAGAACGATATAGGCTACGCAGTTATTGATGCAATCCGGAGGGATGTAGATGGAGCAAGGTGCAGTATTCCAGAGCAATCGGAGCCAGGCAATACGTTTGCCAAAGGCGGTCGCTTTGCCTGATGACGTAAAGCGTGTCGATATCGTTGCGGTGGGACGCACTCGCATCATCGCACCCGCCGGTGAGATCTGGGACAGTTGGTTTGAAGGGGCGGAGGTGACATCCGACTTTATGATTGAGCGTGACCAGGCTGCTCCGCAGGAGCGCGATGCATTCTAATGCTAAAGTATATGCTGGATACCAACATCTGCATTTTTACGATCAAGAATCGACCTCAGCAAGTGCGCGATGCATTCAATCGCTCACATGATCAGCTTTGCATCAGCTCGGTCAGCCTAATGGAATTGATTTACGGAGCGGAAAAGTCAGCCAGTCCAGAAAAGAACCTTTCTGTTGTGGAGGGCTTCGCGGCGCGCCTCGAGGTGCTCCCATACGATGAATTAGCAGCAAGCCATACGGGTCAATTGCGAGCCGAACTGGCGCGCAGTGGCACTCCGATCGGTCCATATGATCAGTTGATTGCGGGGCACGCGCGCTCGCGCGGATTGGTTATGGTTACCAATAATCGTCGTGAATTTGATCGCCTACCCGGATTACGAGTGGAAGACTGGACTTCTTAGTTTCAAGCATGGAACACTTGACGGATCCCATAAGCATTCAACTACCGGGTCGTCGCACAATATCCCATTAAGAGCTTAATTGGACACATTCATTGCTGCTCGCAAGGTATCGTTGATGCGCTCTTGCCAGCCAGGACCGTCTGCCTGAAAATGCGCGAGGACATCGCTGTCGATCTTCAATGATACAAGTTCCTTGGTGTTAGGGATTGCAGGCCGCTCAACGGCCGGCGCTGCGACCTTCGTTGCCGGTTTGAACAGCGCCTCGGCTGCGACTTTGGGATTGGACGGTCGTCGGGATGTTGCCATGGTCATATCCTCTTGTGTCGTGCACTTGAACAGCGCAGCCGGGTCGGTTTTGTTTCCACGCTGTATGCCCACACAGCGGTGGTCGCAAGCCACGTGTAGCGGCCAGCCAAAAGAGCATAATTGCTGCTGATGAACTGGTCAGTCGCCCTGCAATCCAGAAGAGATCGCATATCGCGAAGTGAAACTCCACGGGTAGAGCGGCAACCACGCCATCTATTCACACTGACTCGATCTCTCTAGGTTCTATGGACTTGATTTCCCGCAAAGACAGCCGTTATTCCAAGACCGATCAAGAGGCACCCACTAACATAGCGTTCGGCTGTGAGAAAGTCCCGATTGCGCCTCAGGTAATCGCCTCCAAAGCCAGCGGCAAGCGCATAGCCGCCATCGGTCATAATACCAAGCAGAGTATAGACCAAGCCGAGAAAAGCGATTTGCGTCGCTACTTGGCCGAGGCTTACATCGACAAATTGAGGTAGGAAAGCCAGGAAGAAAAGGGCAGTCTTAGGGTTGAGCAGATTGACGACAAACCCATCCCGCAGCAGGCGCCAATAACCATTCGCATTGATTGTGACATTGTCGTCGGGAATCTGGCTCCGGCCCAAAATCCTCCTCAGCCCAAGCCAGACCAAGTAGGCCGCTCCCGCGTACTGGATGGCGCCAAACGCCAGAGCCGACGATGCTAAAACCGCTGACAAACCCAGCGCTGCGATGATGACATGTACGAGCGTTGCAACATGAATCCCCAGGATCGAAACAAAGCCTGCGAGGCGGCCCTGCTCGAGCGATCGGGCAAAAATATACAGAACTGCAGGACCTGGAATCAGAAGTAGTGTCAAGGCGGAGCCGACGAACAACCCGAGATTTTCTATCGCTGGCATAATTGTCCTCCAATTGCTTTAATTTTCGCATGCCTCACCTAGGCCGCGGGCGGTCTCTCAAAAGAAGCCGCAAAAGCAGAAGAACATACGAACGCTCAACCGTCTTGAACGCTATAAACCTCGCGCATAGGAAATGGGGGTAACTCCGGTCGTTTGCTTAAACAAGCGCGAAAGATGACTCTGATCCGCAAAGCCAACAACGCCAGCCACCTCCGCCGGCGGAATGCCTGACCGAAGCAATTGCCGAGCCTGGATTAGCCGCAATTGCCGTTGGTAGGCATGTGGCGGCAATCCAACCGACGATCGGAAGGATCGCACAAGGTAGACCGGATTCAAATCGACCAGCCGCGCGAGTTCAGAAAGGGTAATGCGCTTGTCGTAGTTGGCGTCAAGAAACTCACGAACGGTTATGACATGCCGCGGCTCGTTTCCTGCATCGATCGTCGCGTGCCATTTCCCTCTTGAGTAGGCAGCAAGGGCCGCAAGACCGCTTGTAAGCAGCGTCTCTCCCTCAAACCCACCATCATCTATTTCGAGCGAGCGATGAGCGTTGCCAAGGTTTTGGAATAGCTGGATATCGCCAAGGCATTGCAAATGCTCAAGGGGTGGTAGGCGCGTCTCTCCTGGATCAAGCACCGCGTACTGCAGAAACGCCGGAGATACGAACAGGCAACGGTAGTTCAACGTCTCCTTATCGCCCGGCGAGCACATGTGAACGACACCGGGTGCAAGGACATTTATCTTCCCGGGCCTAAGAGTCTCGTGCGGCTTTTCACAGAGGAAGGTCATCGTCCCGCGTTCATGCAGATGGATCGCATACGCGTCATGAAAGTGTTTCGGAAAGCGGTGCTGCGTTCCGGATGCGCGCAATAGTTCAACCCCAGCTACCTCATTGCTACGCCAGATCCGTATACCTCCCGCATCCTTCTTCACTCGCACCATCCGGTAACCTTTCTACACGTACGCGCACCCGCATTCCTTATCATAACCGAAGTTTCCTAATCCGGGCGACTGATAATGACGACACGATCAGCAATCCAGCATGAGTGTGGCGATACGCGGCGCTGGAACTTTTCGCAGAAGGTTTATAGCGTTCAAGACTCGCGTTGTCCCGTGTGCGAAATTCAATCGCGGCAGCCCTCCAACTGAGAACAAGAACCGATTGCAGGTCCGGGATGATAAAGGAAGCAGGAGCATCGGATCATTGGCGATATTTCGATAGTTATGCACGCCGCGACTGGAGTGCCTGTTTTTCGCACTTGCAATTTCCCCGCAGGGCTTTGAACCAACCGGCCCTGCTTTTTGCCCGGCTGGTTACTTTTCAGTGACCGGTCGGGCTTTTTCTTTGCTGGACTAACGGCCAGCGCGACGTGGAGGTGTATCAGTTTGGCGGTGAATGGCCATATGATCCGCGGAACACGCCGACCTTCAGCAAACGAGCAGTCCCAATGATGTTCAGTCGCAAGATCCTGGGAAACTAAGAACTACCGGAATTTGCGGCTTGGATCCGAATAATTGGAAGGGATTGGTGGTCACCACGACAAAGTCGCCGATCGCCTTCCGCCTTCAGGGCAAGACTGGTTTCGCCAACCAGCGACACCCCGGAGCTGACCTGCGTTCCATAAGCAGTGATCAAGGCTTTGATCTCTTTTGCACAAGCCACGGTTCAGGACGCACCCGTGTTCAGGCTTCGCGAGAAGGAGCCTGACAAATGATCAATTAGTCAGCTGTCAGCTTCGAGGCGGTGGGCTACAAGATCGTTCACGGAACCGGGGTGCGTCGCCCAATGCGAGACCTAGCGCTGGACCTCCCAGGTCACTGCCCCTCTCCGGCAAGTGGGAGGCGCAATGTCATTCACCATTCCCGGGAATTGTTTTTTCGCCGATCCATTCCCGGGTCTCGGACAAGAGTTCGCCCGACAGCGCGGGGTCATCGATCGACCGCGAGAGGATGAGGGCGCCGACCATCGCGGACCAGCTACCAATTGCCGCCCGGCGCCGCTTGGCAGGGTCGGCACCTGGCATGACATCGGTGAGCATGTTGATCTGCAAGGCGAGGACCTGTGCCATGGACGCGCGTGCTTCCGGGGCCTGCTGCCGCATGAACCCCGCAAGGGCAGCCATTGGGCAGCCCAGGTCCGGATGCTCACGATGAAGTTCGGAGAGGTAGGTGTCGATCCAGACGCCAAGGTCGTCGATCACTGATTGGCTGCCGACGGCATGAGCGATGGCTTGGGCGACCAGATCGTCCTTTGACTGGAAATGTCCATAAAAGCCACCATGGGTCATGCCGGCCGCTTTCATCACTTCGGCCACACTGACCGCATCGAAACCCTTTTCCCGAAACAGCCGCGCTGCCGCGGTTAAAATGCGGTCTCGGTTTTGCGCCTTCTGCTCCTGACTCACTTTCATCTCGCCTGGTCTCCGCTCGCTATTGACATTTTGATGATAGCTATCATATTTAGGATCAATGATGACAATCGTCATGAATATAGTTTCAATGCCACGAAAGGGCAATGCCATGACCGACAAGCCAACCGTCCTTATTACCGGCGCCTCCACTGGCATCGGCGCCGCCTACGCCGAGCGCTTCGCGCGCCGTGGTCATGACCTGGTGCTGGTCGCCCGTAACACGGCGCGGATGGAGACGCTGGCCGATCGCCTGCGGCGCGACACCGGCGTTACGATCGATATCGTGGCGGCGGATCTCGTCAATCCGGCAGAGCGCGCAGCGGTCGAGGCGCGGCTGCGCGATGACGCGCGGATCGGAATCCTCATCAACAATGCCGGAGCGAGCCTGGCGGGCACCTTCCTCGAACAAGCCGCTGACGATATCGACAGGCTGGTGGCGCTCAACACGACGGCGCTCGTGCGCCTCGCCCGCGCCATCGCCCCCCGCCTTGCGCACGCGGCTGAAGGCGCGATCGTGAATATCGGCTCCGTGGTCGGCCTCGCGCCGGAATTCGGCATGCCGGTCTATGGCGCGACCAAAGCTTTCGTGTTGCATCTCTCCCAGGCTTTGAGCCTCCAGCTCGCGTCCCAGGGTGTCTATGTCCAGGCTGTACTTCCGGCAGCGACCCGCACCGAGATCTGGGGCCATGCGGGCGTCGATGTCGACACTCTTTCAGGCGTGATGGAGGTGGACGATCTGGTGGACGCGGCGTTGGTCGGCTTCGACCGCCGCGAGCCCGTCACCATCCCGCCACTTCATGATGGGGAACAATGGACGACTTTCGAGACCGCGCGTCAGGTTATGATCCCCGGTTTCGCGCAGTCCCGGCCCGCCGATCGCTATCTAGCGAGCGCGTGAGAAGCCACAGAATTACGCAAACGCATTCAACGCATTCGAACGGAAACTGAGAAAATGACTGATACCGATCTGTTTAGCCCTTACGACCTTGGCGGGCTCGTGCTTGCGAACCGCATCGTCATGGCGCCCTTGACCCGTAACCGCGCCGGTGCGGGCCTCGTGCCTAGCCCGTTTGCTGCGGAATACTATTCCCAGCGGGCGAGCGCCGGGCTGATCATCACCGAGGCGACGCAGGTCTCGCGGCAGGCCCAGGGCTATCAGGACACGCCCGGCCTCTATACGCCCGAACAGATCGCAGCTTGGCGCAAGGTGACCGACGCGGTCCATGCCAAGGGCGGCCGCATCTTCGTGCAACTCTGGCATGTCGGCCGTGTCAGCCATGTCGATCTTCATGGCGGCGAAGCACCGGTCGCCCCATCGGCGATCCGTGCCGAGACCAAGACGTTCTTGAACAATGGTTTCGCCGATGTATCCGAGCCGCGCGCGCTCGGAGCGGAAGAGATACCGGGCATCGGCGAGGATTTCCGCAAGGCTGCGGCCAATGCGATCGAGGCCGGTTTCGACGGGGTCGAGGTGCACGGCGCGAATGGCTATCTGCTTGACCAGTTCCTGCGCGAAACCGCCAATGTCCGCACGGACGCCTATGGCGGTTCGGGCGGGAAACGCGCCCGGCTGCTGGTTGAAGTGCCCGCCGCTGTGGCAAGCGAGATCGGTGCGCAACGCACGGGGGTCCGTCTCTCGCCGGTGTCGCCGGCAGGCGGCATCGTCCCGTCGGGTGACGAGCAACCGCAGTTCAACCATGTCGTGGAAGCGCTCGACGGTCTTGGAATCGCCTATATCCACGTCGTCGAGGGTGCGACAGGCGGACCGCGCAATGCGACGCCGTTCGATTTCGACGCACTGAGGCAGCGCTTCCGCAAAACCTACATTGCCAACAATGGCTATGACCTTGAACTGGCGATGTCGCGCCTCAGCGAAGGCAAGGCCGATCTGTTCGCTTTCGGACATCATTTCATCGCCAATCCCGACCTTGTCGAACGACTGAAAAGCGGAAAACCGCTCGCCCAGATGAACCCGGCGACGATCTATGGTGGCGGTGCGGAGGGCTACACCGATTATCCCGCAGTCTCCGGCTGACGCGACCATCGTGCAGCGCCGGGGTTTGGCCCGGCCCTGTGCTTCGATCACCATAGAGGCAACCTGATCAACGCCTTCGTCATCAGCATGGGCGGTGATCAGCAAAAGAAAAAAGGATGTACCAATGTCATTCAAAGCACTTGTCGCCACGCGAGACAATGAAGAGCTCTCGACGAGGGTGGTCGACTTCGAAGAGGTCGATCTGATGCCGGGCGATGTCACGGTCGCGGTCGACTATTCGACCGTGAACTACAAGGATGCTGGCGCGCTCGGCGGCCGGATCGACGTCATCAAGCAGTTTCCGCTGATCCCGGGCATCGATCTTGCCGGCACGGTGGAAGCCTCGTCCTATTCCGGCATCGCGGTGGGTGACAAGGTCGTCGCGAACAGTTGGGGCCTCAGCCAGGTCCACCATGGTGGCTATGCTCAAAAGGCGCGGCTGAGCGGTGATTGGCTGGTCAAGATTCCGGAGCCCTTTTCCACGAAGGACGCCATGGCAATCGGCACGGCCGGTTACACGGCGATGCTGTCCGTGCTGGCCCTCGAACATGGCGGCATCACGCCCGATCGCGGAGATATCATCGTCACGGGCGCCAATGGCGGGGTCGGATCGATTGCCATCGCGCTCCTCTCTGATCTGGGTTACCGCGTGGTCGCCTCTACTGGCCGTCGCGATGAAGCTGATTATCTGCGCGAACTCGGGGCGGCCGATGTCATCGATCGCCGCACGCTTTCGGATCCGGGGAAGCCCGTCGCGAGCGAACGATGGGCCGGTGCGGTGGACTCCGTGGGCAGTCATACGCTGGCGAATGTGTTAGCGCAGACCCGTTATCGGGGCGTTGTGGCCGCCTGCGGCCTAGCCCAGGGCCTCGATCTACCCACGACTGTCCTGCCGTTCATCCTGCGCAATGTCACGCTTGCCGGCATCGATTCCGTCAACGCGCCGCAGGAGGTCCGCATCGAGGCATGGTCGCGTCTGGCTCGCGATCTCGATCTCGAGAAGCTCGCCCGCACAACGACGGTCGTCGGCCTCGCCGATGTGCAGGATGTCGCGCGACGGGTCCTCGAAGGTAAAGTTCAAGGGCGCACCGTCGTCGACGTCAATGCCTGAAATATTTCGTCAAGTTCTTAAAGAAATGAGAGAGACAGCATGAAGGCCTTCATCCTTGACCGCTACGGCAAGAAACAGCAGTTGCGACTGGGCGACATGCCCGAACCCGTGTCGGGTCCCCATGACGTGCTGGTTGCGATTGCCGCGGCAGGGCTCAACCCGATCGATTCCAAGATCCGGGACGGCGCGTTCAAGCCGGTGCTGCCCTACAAGACGCCACTCGTGCTTGGGCACGATCTGGCGGGCACCGTGATCAGCGTCGGCGCAAATGTACGGCGCTTCAAAATCGGTGACGCCGTCTATGCCCGCCCCCGTGACGGAGGGATCGGCACCTTTGCCGAACGGATCGTCGTCAACGAGAGCGATCTGGCGCTCAAGCCGGGCAGTATCTCGATGGCCGAGGCCGCATCGATCCCGCTGATCGGGCTGACTGTCTGGCAGGCGCTGGTCGAACGCGCGCAGATCAAGCCGGGACAGAAGGTCCTGATCCATGCCGGGTCCGGCGGTGTCGGCACCTTCGCCATCCAGCTTGCCAAGTACCTCGGCGTCACCGTCGCGACGACGACGAGTGCCGCCAACATCCTGATGGTGAAGGAGCTGGGGGCAGATGTCGTCATCGACTATCGCAGCCAGAACTTCGAGGAAGAGCTGTCGGGCTACGACCTCGTCCTCCACACGCTCGATGCCACGTCGCTGGAAAAATCGCTGAAGGTGCTGAAGCCCGGCGGCAAGCTCATCTCGATCTCCGGCGCTCCAGATCCCGCTTTCGCGCGCGCCCAGGGCTTGAACGTGGTGCTTCGGCTCGTGCTGCGCCTCCTCAGCGCGGGCATCCGGCGCAAGGCGAAGCGCGCGGGCGTCGACTATTCCTTTCTCTTCATGCACGCCGATGGAGGGCAGCTTGAGCGGATCACGAAGTTGATCGAAGACGGTGTGATCCGTCCGGTGGTCGATCGCACATTCCCGTTCGAGAAGTTGAACGATGCGTTCGCCTATGTCGATACCGGTCGCGCCAAAGGGAAGGTCGTCGTCACACTGAAGTGACGCCATACCCAAAACAAGGATTCCATCATGACCACCCACACGCGCAACGCAGACTGGAAGACGGCGCCCACCCACCACGTCGAGGCTGCCGGCACGCGCTTCGCCTATCGTCGTCTCGGGCCTGGCGGCGGCGTGCCGGTGGTCCTCCTCAACCACTGGGGCGCGACCCTCGACAATTTCGATCCTCCCATCGTCGAGGGTCTGGCTGTCGATCGAACGGTCTATGCCCTCGATTATCGCGGCATCGGCGCGTCCGGCGGCACAGCCCCTCTGACCATCGCCGAAATGGCGAGCGACACCATCGCCACAATCCGCGCGCTCGGACTGACGTCGATCGATCTGATCGGCTTCTCGCTCGGTGGCTTCGTCGCCCAGCAGATCTTGTTCGACGCACCCGATCTTGTCCGCCGCGTCATCCTCGCCGGCACGGGTCCGGCAGGCGGAACCGGAATCGAACGGGTCGGCCCGGTGTCGTGGCCGCTCATCATCAAAGGCCTGCTGACCTTCCGCGACCCCAAATTCTATCTCTTCTTCACGTCGAGCGTGGCGGGCAAGCGGGCGGCCAAGACGGTCCTCGCCCGACTGAAAGAGCGCACGAAGGATCGCGACAACGCGGTCTCGCTCAAAGCCTTCCTGCGTCAACTGAAAACGATCAAGGGCTGGGGCCTTCAGGCGCCGCAACCGTTGAACACCATCGACAAGCCCGTCCTCGTGGTGAACGGTGATCATGACATCATGGTGCCGAGCGAGAACTCGTCCGACCTGGCGCGCCGCATCCCCGGAGCTGAGCTCGTCCTTTACCCCGACGCAGGCCATGGCGGCATCTTCCAGTATCACGACGCCTTTATGGCGAAAGCCAAGGCTTTCCGGGCCGTTTGATCGCCACCGCCGCAGCGACAAGGATATTTGCGATGGACCACATGACATTCGGCCGCACGGGCCTTCAACTGTCGAGACTGGCGTTGGGGACCGGCAATTTCGGCACTGGATGGGGATATGGCGCCGATCCCGAGACGGCCGTGGCCATTCTGGACGCCTATGCGGCGGCGGGCGGCAATTTCATCGACTCGGCCGACGTCTATCAGTTTGCCAGTCGGAAGAAATTCTGGGCAAGGCGCTGGAGGGGCGGCGCGAGGATTTCGTGCTCGCGACCAAGTTCACCAATGGGGCTGCGCCAAACGCCAATCGGCTGGTGAAGGGCAACAGCCGCAAGGCCATGGTTGCCTCGGTCGAGGCAAGCCTTCGCCGCCTGAAGACCGACCGGATCGATCTCTATTGGGTGCATCATCCCGATGGACTGACACCGATGGAAGAAATCGTGCGCGGCCTCGATGATCTCTCCCGCGCCGGCAAGATCCTCTACGCGGGCCTTTCCAACTTCCCGGCCTGGCGACTGGCGCGTGCTGCAACGCTAGCCGAATTGACGCGCGCTGTGCCGATCGCTGCCGCACAGTTCGAGCACAGCCTCGTTCATCGTGAGCCGGAAGCCGACGTGTTCCCCGCCTGTGATGCGCTGGGGGTCGGCGCCGTGACATGGTCACCGCTGGGTGGCGGCGTCTTGACCGGCAAGTATCGCAAGGGCGAGACCGGGCGCGCCGAAGGCTTTGGCGGGCGCGTGTTCCAGGCCGAAAACACGCCACAACGCTCAGCCACCATCGACGCCGTTCTGCAGGTCGCCAAAGAGGCCGATGCCAGTCCCGACCGCGTCGCCATCGCCTGGGCCATGACCCATGGGGCCGTGCCGATCATCGGCCCGCGTTCGCTGGCGCAGTTGGAGAGCAATCTCGGTGCGGCAGCGCTGATGCTCTCACCGGAGCAAATCGCGCGCCTCGATGCGGCGAGCGCACCGGCGGGTGCGCCACCTCGTGCGACGACGCGCGCCGTCGCCTGACGCAGGGCTTAGTCGCGGATCACCATCGAGATTATCAAGATATTCGGTGATGCGGTGGCTTCGCTGATGCAGGAGCGGAATAACGCCAGACGGGCTCTTTTCGAGGAAGGCCGGTTGTTTGTGCTGGGCGCCAATGTCGACGGAGATGAACTTGACCTGTGGTTCGAGTCCCTTGATGGTGTGGTGAGACTGCTTCAAGATCAGACGGCCGAGGATGCTGCCATCTGGCGGGACATTGCCGACCGCTACGGCCTTGTGGAAAACGATCTTTCCCGTCTTGCCTCGCCGTGGCACACGGATGCCGATCTCGGACGACCGATCGAGGTGGTGACGGATATGTCTAAAAGCCGGAAACTAGGATTTCTTGATTATCAGGCGACAGATGACGCCTTCTTGGATCTGTTCGGACGACTGCGCGCTGACAAGATCATTCCGTAACTAGGCTTAGGTCTGGCATAAAGAGGCCGGCGATCGTCGAGGCGGATGGATTCCCGACGTTTAGCTTACCCGGCGTGACCACCCCGATCATCATATCGTCTCGCATCTGCAACCGACGGAAACCCGGCCCCATAACGGAGCCGGGTCCGCGGCGGATTACGTCTTCGCCACGAACTCCTGGGCGGTGATCGCGTTGGCGTAGAAAGGTGCGATCTCGGCCACGAAGTCGTCCTGTTGCTTGCGGGTATAGCCGGCTGAGGCGTCGTAGATGACGTTGGTGTGGTAGCCGAGGTCATGGGCATTGCGCATCGAAGACTCGACGCACTGGCGCAGTGAAAACCCCGACAGGTAGATCTCATCGATGCGGTTGTTGCGCAGGTAGCCATCGAGCGTGGTTCCGACGAAGACGCTGCTGCCGCCAGCGCGCTCGCGAACGACATGCTCGCCTTCTGCCGGCTCGAAGCCGGGGAAGAAATCGGCCTGCTCGCCCAGGAACGCGCTATGGTCGCGCGTCATCTTGCGCAGGCCGTACTTGGCCTCGCCCAGCACCTTGAAGGTCGGCTCGAACTTCAGCGCTGCGTGGATCACGTGCAGGCCGCGACGACGGGCCTCTTCGAGGATGATCTTCGAATTGGCGATAGCGGTGTCGACCTGCTCCCGGTCCTGAAACACCGGATAAATGCCGCCGGTCGGGGAGAGCCATTCGTTGACATATTCGATCAGGATCAGCGCGCTATTGGATGGGTCGGTCATGATATCACTCCTTGGAATTCTGGTTGTTAAGCCGCGATCATCGCGCCTTGCTGGCGCAGGTGGTCGCGAAACAGGTCGGGATAGGTGTCGATCACGGCGTTCTTGACGCTGGATCGCTCGGCAAGTGCCGCGCGCCACGCCGTCGCACGTGGCAGGCCAGCAAAGATCGGGTCCGCCACCTCCGGATCGATGATCCCGAAATAGCGGAACAGCGGTGCGTAGACGGCATCAACCAGGCCAAAGTCCGCCCCGGCGAAATACGGGCCGTCGCCCAGTTCGGCCTCGATCTTGCTTAGCCGATCACGGAAGGCGGCCCGCCTGACGTCGGCGATCGCCATGTCCCTGGCGTGGAGGAACTGCCAGCCTTCGGCAAAGGTCTGGGTGGCGAATTCGATCCACGCGCGATGCCGGGCACGCAGCAATGCATCGTCGGGATACATCGCTGCGCCACCCTGCGTCTCGTTCAGATATTCGCAGATCGCCACGCTTTCGAAGAGGATTGCCTCCTCACCGCTCAGTTGGCCCACCTTCAGCACCGGTACCTTGCCGGTCGGCGACAGGACCAGAAACCAGTCAGGCTTGGCCGATAGATCGACGTTGACCCGGTCGAATGCCACTCCCTTTTCGAGAAGGACGATCACGGCGCGCTGAACGAACGGGCACAGCGGGTGGCTGACGAGCGTGAGGTTTTGCTCTGTCATAACAGGGCCTCCATGTGCTTAAGACGGATCAAAGCGACTGGCCACCCGACACGTCGAACGTCGTGCCGTTGGCCCAGCCGAAATCGTCGGACAGGATGGCTGCGACCGCGCCGCCGATGTCGTCGGGCTGACCGACGCGGCCTAGCGCAATCTTGCTCGCGACGAAGGCATGAGCCTGTTCGTCATCGCGGACCCTGCCACCGCCGAAATCGGTGGCGATGGCGCCGGGTGCGATGGCGTTGGCGCGGATCTGCCGCGCGCCGAGCTCGAGCGCCATGAACCGGGTCAGCGTCTCGAGCCCCGCTTTGGCCGCGGCATAGAGGCCGAAGCTGGGCATCGACGTGCGCGTGAAGCCCGTCGAGACGTTGAGGATGCGTCCGCCATCGGCGATGATCGGTAGCAATGCCTGCGTCAGGAACACCGGTCCGCGCAGGTGCATGTCGATCATCATATCGAACTGTTCCTCGCTGGCGTCAGCTACCTGCACGTGGACGACCGCACCGGCGTTGTTGACCAGATAGTCGAACCGGTCGCTGCCGAAGCGGCTCCGGAGCGTCTCGGCGAAGGATGCGGCGAAGGCCGGAAAGCTCGCCACCTTGGTAACGTCGAGCGCGAGCATCGCCGCTGTGCCGCCCAGCGCCTCGATCTCGCTTACCAGCGCATCGGCTTCCGCCGCGCCCTGGCGATAGGTGCCGATGACGCCCACACCACGCCTGGCGAGATGCAGCGCCATGTTGCGACCGAGGCCGCGGCTGGCACCAGTAATGAGTGCGATCTTCTGAGTCATGGCTACATTCCTTGTGATTTTGATTATCGGATGGCACGCTGCTGAAGCGTCGCCTTGGCTGTCAGTCAAATAGGCGATTGCAGTGCCCGACGCCCCGCCTAATGCTCTCAATTGCTTGCCTGATTGTCTCAGGCTCTTTGCATGCGTGAAGATTGATGTCATACTCCCTGGCATGACGGACACCCTAAATCCCCTTCGCGATCTCGCGCTCCGCCACGGGCGGACCGGAATGACCCTCACGCCAATCCCACGCCTGGAAATCGGTATAGGACACGCGACCTCTGGAACCTCGCCGTGTCTCTACCGCTCGATGATCTGCTTCATTCTGCAGGGATCGAAAGAAGTGGCCATCCACGACGATCTGCTGCGCTACGACGCGTCTCAATATCTGGTGAGCGCACTCGATCTGCCTTTGAGCGGGCAGATCCATGACGCTTACGACGGCAGTCCTTATGTGGCGATTTCGTTAGTCCTTGATCCGGCACTTCTCGCCGAGGTCGCATCGACGATGCCGGCGGTGCGCGATGCGGGTACGCCTGACAGCGGTCTCGCGATCAATCCGATGACTCCGCCGTTGCGCGACACGCTGCTGCGACTGCTGGCATTGCTCGACACGCCTGCGGACATTCCGGCGCTCGCGCCGATGGCCGAACGCGAATTGCTTTATCGTCTCCTGCAGGGCCCGCAGGGGCGTCTGTTGCGCCACATCGCCCGCCCGGAAGGCGCGATCGGCGGCATCCGCCGCGCAGTCGAATGGATCCGCGACCATGGCAACAGGCGGCTGCGGATCGAGGCTTTGTGTGAAGCTGCTGGCATGAGCCGTGCGAGCTTGCATCGCCACTTCATCGCTCTGACCGGATTAAGCCCGATCCAGTATCAGAAGCAGATACGCCTTCAGGAAGCCCGGCAGTTGCTGCTCGCCGGCGACCGGAGTGCCTCCGACGTCGCCTATGCGGTGGGCTATGAAAGCGCCTCGCAATTCAGCCGGGAATATCTGCGGCAATTCGGAGCTCCGCCTGTCCGCGACGTTCGTAGGCTTAGGCAGTCTATTGGCGATCAGACGATCAGTTGAAGTAGCTCTCGCTGAGTGAACCCTGCAAACGATGCTGCCATCTGAGCCAGTGCGATCCTTAAATCCACATAGGTGGCCTTTTCAGATGCTTGTGCTATTTGGCGCACCCGTCCATGGTTCGTTTCCTTTCAAGGCGTTCACCTAGAGATTTAGCCTACTCATTTCTTCGTGACGGATTTCGGCTTCGGTTGATACAAGCGCCGTTTAACGTTTGAGCGCAGAGCATTGCGGACATCCTTGTCCACGATCGAAAGGTCGAACCATTCCGGATCAAAATATCCACCGCACCAACTGATGGTTTCGGCATATTCTGGATCGTCCCGATCGGCGATGATCTCCAGGAACCGCTCGTAACCCGATACGCCGCCCACATCCTCGGGCGGCCGCGCCCTTTCGCCGGCGACACAGCCCCCGTGTTTTGGCGTCGCAGCGAGCGTCAAGAACTCCTCGACCACGATCGTATGTCGCCAGCCATCCCCGAAATCATAGTGGTAGCTGAAGACAGAGCCTTGCTCGAAGTCCAACAAGCGAACTTCGATCTGATCGAAGACCCGAGGATCGTCATCGGTCGCATCCTCAGTCAGGATCTCGACGTCCCCATAACGGAGCCCGCCAATGCGGAGCTCATAGAGGTGATAGTTCCACCAGTTGAACGCGGCCTGAATTCCGAAGTGCAGATGCTCCAGGTTCCAATGGACCGGCAGGACCAGACGGCGCCACGCGTCCGGTGCGACCTCGTCGATGGATACTTTAATCTGCACAGTATTTGCGGCTTTGAACATTGTCTGAATGAACATGGTCGGCCAAAGATCGTCAAGATGATCGCTCGCGCCGCATAGCAGGATATTGTGGCGCCGTCGTTCGCGGACCAATTTCTCATCAGCCGCGAAGCAATCCGGCCGCTGCGAAGGGACCGCATTGCCATGCCATCCAATGCCACGAGATCTGCGGGAAAACGGGAGATGTCGACGATTGCTCCTGAAGATTTTCCCGTGATCCTGAGGGCAACAGAAGCCGTTCGCCTGCCTCGGTAAAATTAAGACTGCACGGGCTGCGGTGAAAGCGGTGAAACAGGCGAAGTTTCAGGTTTGCCGCCTAGGGTCGATCCGCTACGGATCGTCCCTGGGGTCCCGCCCGCATACACGGGCGGGGCCATCTTGATGCTAGAAGTCCATACCAGCGCCAGCAGGCAGCGCCGGAGCAGATTCCTTCTTCGGCTTCTCGGCAATCATGGCTTCGGTCGTGACCAGCAGGCCGGCGACAGAGGCTGCATCCTGAAGCGCGGTGCGCACCACCTTTGCCGGGTCGATGACGCCCTGGGCATAGAGGTCGCCGTACTCGCCCGTCTGGGCGTTCCAGCCGAACGACGGGTCGGTCTTTTCGCGCAGCTTGCCAACGATGATCGAACCTTCGGCGCCGGCGTTCTCGGCGATCTGGCGGACCGGCGCTTCGATCGCGCGGCGGACGATATCGATCCCGACGCGCTGATCGTCGTTGGCTGTAGGCAGACCGTCCAGTGCCTTGACCGCTCGCAGTAGGGCGACACCGCCACCGGGCAGGATGCCTTCCTCGACGGCTGCACGGGTTGCGTGCAGGGCATCGTCCACCCGGTCCTTCTTCTCCTTCACTTCGACTTCCGTCGAGCCGCCAACGCGGATGACGGCCACACCGCCAGCGAGCTTGGCAAGACGCTCCTGAAGCTTCTCGCGATCGTAGTCCGAGGTTGTTTCCTCGATCTGGGCGCGGATCTGCGCCACGCGGCCGTCGATCTCGGCTTTGGACCCGACACCATCGATGATGGTGGTGTTTTCCTTTTCGATCGCTACCTTCTTGGCGCGGCCGAGCATATTCAGAGTGACGTTTTCAAGCTTGATGCCGACGTCTTCGGAGATGACAGTACCACCCGTCAGGATGGCGATGTCTTCCAACATAGCCTTGCGGCGGTCGCCGAAGCCGGGTGCCTTGACGGCCGCGATCTTGAGACCACCGCGCAGTTTGTTGACGACGAGGGTCGCGAGGGCCTCGCCTTCGACGTCCTCGGCGATGATCAACAGCGGCTTACCTGACTTCACCACAGCTTCCAGCACTGGCAGCATTGCCTGGAGATTGGAGAGCTTCTTCTCGTGGATGAGGATATAGGGATCCTCAAGCTCGACCCACATCTTGTCCTGATTGGTGACGAAGTACGGGCTGAGATAACCGCGGTCGAACTGCATGCCTTCGACGACTTCGAGTTCTGTCTCGGCCGTCTTGGCTTCTTCGACGGTGATGACGCCTTCGTTGCCAACCTTTTCCATGGCTTCGGCAAGATAGCGGCCAATTTCTTCGTCGCCGTTGGCGGAGATGGTGCCGACCTGGGCGATTTCGGAATTGCTGGTGATCTTGCGGGCGTTCGTCTTCAGTTCTTTGACGACTGCGTCGACGGCAATGTCGATGCCGCGCTTCAGGTCCATCGGGTTAATACCGGATGCTACCGCCTTGGCGCCTTCCTTGACGATAGCCTGGGCCAGAACAGTCGCGGTTGTCGTGCCGTCGCCGGCGAGATCGTTGGTCTTCGATGCCACTTCGCGTAGCATCTGTGCACCCATGTTTTCAAACTTGTCTTCAAGCTCGATTTCCTTGGCGACCGAGACCCCATCCTTGGTGATGCGCGGCGCGCCGAACGACTTGTCGATTACAACGTTGCGACCTTTCGGGCCGAGCGTGACTTTCACGGCATTCGCCAGAACATCGACCCCACGCAGCATGCGTTCACGGGCATCGGTGTTGAACTTGACTTCTTTCGCAGCCATTTCTTTAACTCCTCAATAGGCAGCTATTTGACTGATGGTTCGGCAGAACAGGGGAGGCTCAGGCGGCTTTCTTCTGCTCGACTTGGGCTTCGATGATCCCCATGACGTCACTTTCCTTCATGATCAGCAGGTCTTCGCCGTTGATCTCGATCTCAGTGCCAGACCACTTGCCGAACAGGATGCGGTCACCCGCCTTGACATCCAGAGCCTGGATCTGACCGGCTTCATTGCGGGCGCCGGACCCGACGGCGATGACTTCGCCTTCTTGCGGCTTTTCCTTGGCGGTGTCAGGGATGATGATGCCGCCCTTGGTCTTCTCTTCGGATTCGACGCGGCGGACGAGAATGCGATCGTGAAGCGGTCTAAACGACATGTTTTCCTCCATGGACAAACAATGATGACGTTCCCCTGGCCGGAAGGGATTGCCATGCCGGACAGGAGCGAAACCTCTTTGAGCGTTTCGCGCAAAAAATTTATTTTTGCTTTTTTTCGATTTCAAGAGGGCGATGGAGAAAAATTAGCAATCGGTCTTGGCGGCTGCTAACTTGCTGAAAAGGAAAAATAATGTGAATTCTTCCGTTTCCGACAGGTTGATCATGGCGCACACCTGGGCCATCATCCCTACTGTCACGACACGGAGATGAAGCATGAACTTTTCATCTGATCTCGAGCGCCAGCTCAATGGGTACGGACTGACCACCGCGCATATACTTTATCACATCCCGGATTTCGAATCCGTCCTGCAGACCTATGTCTGGCAGGATTACGATATCGCCCCCGACTTCCCGGAAATGCGCAGGTTCCTGGCTTTCTGGCAGGCTTCCCTCGATGGGCCGCTGCATTCTGTTCGCTACAGCCACCAGCGCCTGATCGGGCCCAATGAGTGGCGGCGCGTCGATGGTGAATTCAAACTGCACTGAGGCTTGAAATCGATTTTCTCACTCCCTAGCTCATCGGCCGGCCGAGGCTTGATGAGCTCGGTGACTTTCCCACGTCTGTATGGAGTGAGACCGCATGGAGGAAAACATCAACATCATCAAGAGCGCCAGTATCCCGGAAAGGGAAGAGATTATCGTCGATTTCGCCCGGTGGCTTGAGACCGCTTCACAGGAGGCTCTGGTGTATGGTGAGGGGCGCTTTGCAGTGCTTTCTGCGAATATGGCAGAGGCGATCCGCGTCAATGCCGATGAACTTGCTCGCGACAACCCCGAGATGACGGAGCGGGTCTTGCAGCAGGCGTGTGCGATGATAACGCAGTTCAAGGCTGCCTATCCGCATCGGGTGATCAGCCGGTCTGTCCATTAGCGCATTGGAGACAATCGGACCAACCGATCTCTTCGTATGGACGATTGGAGCAGTCTCTGCTGTGCACAATTCAGGAAGTCCATCTGCCGACAAACTCGGTGAGTTTTTCTCCGTCCGCTCTTGTATCCGAAATTGTCAAAAACCAAATCGGCGCTTCCGTACGCTTGCACCTCGTCCGGGCAGCCTCAGGGACAAACGGGCCGCTGCATATGATAGCGTCATCGAGGCGCTTGACAGCTCTCGGACGCGGGCGCTCACGCTTGATTTCACCGAGTGGCTTCATGGCGGCAACTATCTGAGTGTTTCGGCAGCGAAAGACGTCCGCGAGTGTTCTGCCACTGAGTTTGCCGGCGAGGCGCTCGATAAAGCACGCAAGAAGGCCAAGAAGCACGGACAGGATCTGGCTGGGTCGGATGATGAGCATCGTCATGAGGCTCGCAAGGATGCCAAGAAACTTCGCTACGCAGCCGAATTCTTCCGATCTCTATTCTCCGAGAACCGGGACGTGCGACGGTACAAGCGTTTCGTGGGCGCTATGGATGCGTGGCAGGACCAAATCGGCGCTCTCAATGATCTGGCAACCGGGCCTGCGGTGCTGGATGGGCATGGCCTGAGGAGCCTGCCTGGAGCGGATGACCTTATCGTTGACGCTGACAAGGCAAAGCTGATCAGAATGGCGCAGGACGCATCGGACGATGCTCTCGATGCCAAGAGATTCTGGCGCTGAAAGCGGAGGAGCTCGTGACGCGGTCGGCTGTTGCTTCAATCCGCGGTACCGACGTTCTGCGATAAGTCATGAGTACACCTGCTTAATCTTTCCCTGTTTCAGACTGCAGTGAGCTGCCGCCGGCGGGCGCCTAGTCGCCGTCTGTGTCCCGTGCGTTGCGGGCAAGATCGTGAAGTGCCTCCACGTCCTCAGGGCTGTATTCCGCCGAAAGTATCACACTCAGGAACGCCGCTCGTGCGATTTCCTTTCTCGTTGCATCAGGATGACGCTGTTTGACGGCATCGATCAGATGCTTGGGTTTCATACCGGGCCGGGCGAGTTCGCGGATAGTGTCCGCAATATTATCAATTTCTCGCAAGTTCCGTTCGCGCATCCCGGCTCCGCCGACTAAATCGTCGGCTGGTTGTGACAAATCTCGATGAAATTCTGATGAAACGCACCGCAATCAGGGTGGGGCTCGCGCGCCAGGACGTACCGGCCAGTTCAAACCCAGGGAACCGCACCAGTTGCCGCATAAAGTTGTGCTCCTGTCACCGCCAAAGCGATGGCGGGTCCGTACAAACCGATCGTACCACTACAGCGCGATCGTAGTGTCCTAGATGGCTACCTGCTCTCCCAGTTCAATAACGCGGTTGGGTGGAAGCTTGAAGTACGCGGAGGGGTCAATCCCGATACCCGCCAGGGCAATGTAAAGGTCTTCCTGCCACCAAGGCAAACCAGCGTTAGGCGTTGCGATCAGATTGCGGCGGCCGAGATAGAACGAGGTCTGCATGATCTCGAACTTGAAACCCTTCTTTTTGCACAGCGGTAGCGCCTTGACGACGTTCGGCTCGTCCATGAAGCCGAAATTCATCTCGAGGCGCATGAAATGCTTTGAGATCCGGGTGATTTCGACGCGCTCGGAGGCTGGGATGTACGGCTTGTCGTGCGTCCAGATCGTAAGGATCACATTCTGCTCGTGAAGGACATGATTGTGCTTGAGATTGTGAAGGAGGACGCTTGGCACCTTATCGGGCACACTGGTGAGGAACACAGCTGTTCCTGGCACGATGACGGGAGCGCTGCGAGAAGCGCGACTGATCGAGCCTTCAAGCGAACTGATGAACGTGTCGAGGGGCATGTCATTTCTCGAGATCTTTTCGCGCAGGTATCGCGAACCCTTCGTCCATGTCCACATGACTAGGATGATGACGCCCGCCAGAGCGAGCGGTACCCAGCCACCATCGTGCACCTTGAGGAGGTTTGCTGCGAGAAATACAGCTTCGATTGACAGGAGCGGAGCGAGCAGGATCGCAGCGGTGAAGGCAGATTTGCCCCTCACGGAACGGAGGAACTGGAAGGCCATCAGTGTCGTCACGACCATAGCACCCGTGACCGAGATGCCGTAGGCGGTCGCAAGCGATTCCGAATCCCCAAATGAGAAGATCAGTACCAGAACGCCGATAAACAGAACCATGTTGACGGCGGGCACATATATCTGTCCGGTGTTCGTCTCGGATGTGAAGCGGATCATCAGCTTCGGCAGGAAGCCGAGATGCACGGCCTGACGAGCAAGCGAAAAGGCTCCTGTGATGACGGCCTGGCTGGCAATAACCGTGGCCATCGTCGCAAGGATAACCATCGGGAGCAGGGCCCATTCGGGATAGAGCAGGTAGAATGGGTTGTCGATTGCCGCAGGCGTACTGAGGACTAGTGCCCCCTGACCGAGATAGTTGAGGGCGAGAGCCGGAAACACGAGGATGAACCAGGCAACGCTGATCGGTCTTCGGCCGAAATGACCTAGATCGGCGTAGAGAGCTTCCGCGCCGGTCACCGTCAGGAAAACAGCTCCGAGGACAATCAGCCCGGCCCAGCCTGCGTGTGTGATGAACCACAGCGCGTTGACCGGATTGAGCGATTCAAGGATTGTCCAGTCGTCACCGATATGGATTAACCCGCCCCAAGCCATTGCCAGGAACCAGACGACGGTGATAGGGCCGAAGAAATTTGCGACGGCCCCCGTACCCTTCGACTGAACGGCAAACAGCCCGACCATGATAAGCGCCGATAACGGCAGTACGTAGTCGGAGAAGGCAGGCGTGACCAGCTTCATCCCTTCAAGCGCCGACATCACCGAAAGGGCAGGTGTTATCATCGCGTCGCCGATGAAAAGAGCAGAACCGATCAGGCCCGCAAAGAAGAGGACAGGCATGTAGCTTCCAGTCTTTTTCATCAAGAGAGCAAGAAGCGAAAGCGTGCCGCCTTCACCGTCATTGTCTGCGCGCAAGAGGAACAGTACATACTTGAACGTGACGATGATCGTCAGTGTCCAGATCATGAGAGAGATCAGGCCGACGACATGCTCGTGCTGAACGCCGTTAGCCGTGAACGGGCGTAGCGATTCCCTGAAGGCGTAAAGAGGACTGGTGCCGATATCTCCGTAGACAACACCAATTGACCCAAGCAGGAGAACGAGAAACTTGTTCGTCTCGGCCTTGGGACCAGAAACAGTGGGGTTCGGCGATGTCATCATGTCTCCGGGGCCTTAATCGCTACACCGTCTTTATGGTGCATCGCGAAACATCGCGCAATGCCGCGGCCTTGACACGAGGGGAATCTTCATAAAGCCGCCAATCCTGGCCTGGCGAAGTTCACGACCGATCCGCTATTCCACGACGTCTGGCTACGCCCTGATCTGGCATTGCGTGATCGTAGCCTCGTCACCATCAGCTCCATCATGGCGAACGGGCAGGCAGGCTCAGCTCCCCGGCCACCTCAATCGAGCATTGGACAACGGACTGACGCCCGATCAGGCGGGCGAGGTGGTCGCGCAGGTCGCATTCTATGCCGAAAACAATTGCGAGCTTGACCCTGGCGAATGAACGTGCGGTCAAGAACTGGTTCACTGGGATAAACGGTCCGAGCGGCGAGTTTCTGATCCTGCTGTGCCGGCATTCAGACACGGTTCTCGAAACCTTTCTTATGTTGGCCGGCCACGGTGAACTCGTTAAGGTCAAAAAATTCGGGGACGTCAAAACCAAACTCAACGAAATGCTTTTGCTGTTGGGCGACCTCGAGCATCTCGATGATAAACCTACGATCGGCCGACACACAAACGGGTCAAAGGTTCGTATCTCATCAATGCGAGGACCGATCTTCAAGATCAAACCAAAGCGTCCGCTCATTCTGCTCCGATCCATACCTTGTGCGATTGCTTCACGAAATCGATAAATGCGCGCAATGGCGCGGGCACAAGACGCCGCCCAGGGTAATAGAGGAACGGGCCGGAAAACCGCAGCCACCATTCTTCCATCACCGGCACCAGATCTCCTCGATCGAAGTGTGGCCTTAGCCAATCCTCGAAAATATAAATCATGCCAGAACCGGCAATGGCTGCGTCGATGCCAAGATCGGTGCCGCCGCCGAACTGGACCACGAGGTTACCTTTCGGGTTTATGATAACTTCCTCCCCATCGCGTTCGAATTCCCAAGAGGGGAGGGCACGCCCCGAAAACCGCCCCAGGATACAATCATGCGAAAGCAGGTCTTGTGGATGTTGCGGTCGACCCCTTCTTGCGAGGTAACGCGACGACGCGGCAAGGGCGTAGCGCTGCAGGCGCGGGCCGATCGGCAAAGCCACCATATCCTGCTCGAGCCGTTCGTCATAACGGATGCCAGCATCGCAGCCGCTTTTTATGATGTCGATAAAATTCTCGTCGGTCACGATTTCCAGCCTTACGTCCGGATAGGCCGCTAAGAACGCCGGCACGATCGGAGGCAGGACCAGCCTTGCCGCGCTCATCGGGACGTTTAGCCTGAGCTCCCCCGAGGTGCGGCCGCGGCTGCTTTTTACCTCGTCGAGTGCGGATGCGACCTCTGCAAAGGCAGGTCCGGTGCGCTCCAGCAAGAGACGTCCGGCCTCCGTCGGGAGTACGCTGCGGGTAGTGCGATTGAATAGTCTCACCCCAAGGTCTTCCTCCAGGCGTTTCACCGCATCGCTCAACGCCGAGGAGCTGATGCCACTTTCGCGCGCGGCCTGCCGAAAACCTCTGGATCGAGCTACCAGCAGAAACGCATTGACGTCCGTAATGTCAGGCACCCGATTCTCCAATTCGTGCGACTGATTGTCCGTCTGAGCGGACAACCTGTCCGTATTATAGATGCTTGTGCCGCGTATGACAGACATCTATTTCTGGGACGACAAGGAGATACAGCCATGAGCACTATCGAAAATTCAGGAACCTACAAGCTTGGCGACCATGTGGTGTGCCGGTTGGGTTATGGCGCGATGCAGCTTGCGGGCAAGGGCGTTTTCGGGCCTCCGCGCGATCGCCCGGAGGCCATAGCCGTACTGCGCGAGGCGGTCGAAAGCGGTGTCAATCACATCGACACCAGCGACTTCTACGGCCCGCATGTTACAAACGAGGTAATCCGCGAAGCTTTGCATCCCTATGACAGCGATCTTCTGATCGTCACCAAGGTCGGCGCGGTCAGGGGTGCAGACGCCTCGTGGAACCCGGCTTTTTCGCGCGCGGATCTGACACAGGCCATTCATGACAACCTCCGCAATCTCGGGCTCGATGTGCTCGATGTGGTCAACCTGCGCGCCATGTTCGACGTGCATGGTCCCGCCGAAGGGTCGTTGAATGAGCCGCTTCAGGTTCTGGCGGGGTTGAAGCACCAAGGCCTGATCCGGCATATCGGACTGTCGAATGTCACGGCCAAGCAGGTCGAGGAAGCCGGTAAGATCACCGAGATCGTCTGTGTGCAGAACCAGTACAATCTTGCGCATCGCCAAGACGAGGCCTTAATCGACACGCTCGCCTCTCGAGGTGTCGCCTATGTCCCGTTCTTTCCTCTTGGCGGCTTCTCGCCGCTGCAATCCTCGACCCTGTCGAGCGTCGCCGCCCGACTCAACGCCACGCCCATGCAGGTGGCGCTTGCATGGCTTCTCCAGCGATCGCCGAACATTCTCCTGATCCCCGGCACGTCATCACGAGGCCATCTGCGGGAGAATCTCGCAGCGGCCACAATAGAGCTTCCCTCGGAGGTACTGTCGGAGCTGGATAATGTTGCTGCCTAGTCCCGTTTGTGAAAATCTAACGGACCTGTGGAGGTTGATGGTTCAATTCCTTTCAAGGCGGTATGATGATCAGATCAGATGTTCAGCGTCGGTGGCGAACGTCTTGAAGTTTTGTGTCATTTTTTATATATTGCTGTCAAAGCTATCATTCGGATAAAGGTGATATCAATGCCGGCAGTCACTATTCGTAATCTTTCGGACGAAACGCATCGTGCTCTGCGGGTGCGAGCGGCTCATCATGGTCGGAGTACCGAGGCCGAAATCCGTGACATCATTGAAGCCGCTGTTCGTCCTCCTGAACGTATCAAGCTCGGAACTTTGCTGACGGGCATTGGTCGCGACGCCGAACTTTCCGAAAGCGACGTTGAAGCCCTGCAGAAAAGTCGCGACAAGACAACTGCTGAACCGATGACGTTCGAATGATCTTGCTGGATACCAACGTTATATCTGAGCCGTGGAAACCGGTTCCTGATGAGGCAGTAATTGCGTGGTTGGACGCGCAAGTTCTCGAAACGCTTTTCATATCCTCAATAACGATTGCTGAACTTCGTTTCGGGATCGCCGCCATGCCTTTTGGGAAACGGCAAACTACCCTCCGCGATCGCCTTGAGGGTGAAGTTTTACCCCACTTTTCCCAGCGCATCCTTTTCTTTGATCTGGCTACTTCTCAGTTTTACTCAGACCTCATGGCACGCGCTCGATTATCTGGGAAGGCGATTGGCACAGCTGATGGCTACATTGCGGCCACAGCGGCAGCAAACGGCCTCGTGATCGCAACGCGCGACACGAGCCCGTTCGAGGCAGCTGGGTTGAAGGTAATCAATCCCTGGTCCAAATGACGAAAGTGTGCGCGTAAGGTGTCGTAAGTCCGATTCTCATCAAGAGGTCGGTCAGGTAAAATAATCACCAGCAAGTTAACCGTTACGCCTCATTCATCTTGGGCCACATTGCTAAGCGGCGAGCTCGTTCCGTCC
The DNA here is from genome assembly GCF_001541315.1 of Agrobacterium tumefaciens str. B6. Lineage (GTDB taxonomy): Bacteria > Pseudomonadota > Alphaproteobacteria > Rhizobiales > Rhizobiaceae > Agrobacterium > Agrobacterium radiobacter. The sequence continues at coordinate 78,654 of NZ_LMVK01000052.1, forward strand.
GAAAAGCCGCGGTAACGAAGATGGCTGCGGTTCAAATGTGCGCGCATTGCTTCACGCGCCTTTTCTGAAAGGCCCGAGCTTATCGCGTCGCAGATGGCGCGGTGTTCGACGACAGTGTTTTGAATATAATCAGGGGTGATAAGTGCGGGATTAAGCTGCCTCGAGAAAGCCGGTTGCGGGAGGATTTGCAAGCTCATTAGGCTGAAAAACTCGATAAATGCGCCGTTATTCGTCGCTTCGGCAATCGAGCGATGGAAAATGAAATCGAGATGGTCAAGCGCAGCCTCATCTTCAAGCGACGCTTCGAATTGGCGCGCGGCGTTCCAGATGTTTGACTCCTGCGCCCAGGAGCGGCGCGTAGCGGCGAGTCCTGCCGCGTGAACCTCAAAGGCCATTCGCAACTCCAGGAGATCCATGAATGAAGTCTTCAGGCGCGCAAGTGGAGCAAGTGCCACGTCGGCATCATATGTATCCTGTTCCGGATTATCGTTGCGGGGCCGGTCCCGCACAAACACTCCGACGCCGTGTCGTGATTCTACAATGCCGTCGGACCGCAATGCTGAAACCGCTTCGCGGATGACAGTTCTGCTGACACCGAACTGCTGCGATAACTCATTGAGCGATCCCAGCTTAAAGCCATTATCCAGTTGGCTGTCGCTAATATATGTTTTCAGCGCCTGTATCGTGCGGCCAGTCAAAGTTTCCAAAATTCACCCGTCATTGTCTTGACCCCTTGCGAGGGTCACGTGTCACAAATCACAAGATAGCATTACTTGGCTAAGTGGTGCTACCTCATTGGCAATTTTTCGATACAAAGAGTGCGCACTCTAATGTTGAAGTGATCGCGTGTAGATGAATATCGAGCGTTCTCCGCGCAAATTTCAGGAAAAAGTTTTTCTGCTGACGCGGCAAGCTTGTGGAGATCTCTTATGTTGCGATAGATAATAAGATTTATTATCATAGGGTTATATAGAATTTTGACGCAAAAATATCATGAGGTAGTACCTCTTTGTTTTCTGTTGACAAGAGGTACTATTTCAATAATTCTCCAGCTCATAAAAAGTGAGTTAACGACCAGTCAGATGTGAGAAGACGGTTGGCGATTGGCTCCGGGAACGTGGTCCGCGCAGAATGCGCGTCCAAAAATTTAAATGGAAAGCTGCTATGGGTGCCGTCTCCGCACGTCTCACAGAGCTGGGCATCGTATTGCCATCGATTGCCCCGGCTTCAGGTAATTACATTTCGCACCGACTGACGGGAAATCTGCTGTTTGTGTCGGGTCAAATACCAAGAATAAACGGCGTTGAGCATTATGTCGGTGTTGTCGGGCAGGATATTTCACCCGGCGACGGTTATCAGGCAGCCCGGCTCTGTGCGCTCAATGTCATAGCGCGCGTTAATGCTGCGCTGGACGGCGATCTTGATCGGATAGTGGCCTGTGTCCAGCTGCGCGGTTTCGTCAACGCGCCACCTGATTTCAAAGGGCACCCGGCTGTCGTCGATGGTGCTTCCGATCTCCTCGTCGAGATATTTGGCGACAAGGGGCGCCATGTCCGCACCGCACTTGGCGCGGGCTCGCTGCCGCGCGGATCATCTGTCGAGATTGATGCCATATTCGAAATCGCACCTAACGCCTGACAAAAAGGGGAACTGGCCATGAACGGGACCAGCATGTCGGAAAAAGCCATAGAGATGACCGGCGTCAACAAGTGGTATGGCACACTCCAGGTGCTGAAGGGCATCGACCTGAATGTTGCGCGGGGAGAACATATTGTTCTGTGTGGCCCTTCGGGATCGGGAAAGTCGACCTTGATCCGTTGTATCAACCATCTTGAGGAAATCCAGCAGGGCAAGATCGCCGTCAATGGAACCGAGCTCAGCCAGAAAGGCAACAATGCAGACCATATTCGCCGTGATGTCGGCATGGTTTTCCAGCAATTCAACCTGTTCCCGCATCTGACCGTTCTTGAAAACTGCATGTTGGCACAACGCCGGGTTCGCAAAACGCCGGTCGCCGAGGCGAGAGACAAGGCCATGCGTCACCTCGAGCGGGTTCACATTGCCGAACAAGCCAAGAAATTTCCGGCCCAGCTTTCCGGCGGACAGCAACAGCGTGTCGCCATTGCCCGGGCATTGTGTATGGACCCCAAGATCATGCTTTTTGATGAGCCGACGTCGGCTCTTGACCCGGAAATGGTCAAGGAAGTGCTTGATACGATGGTATCGCTGGCCGATGACGGCATCACAATGATCTGCGTTACCCACGAAATGGGGTTCGCGCGCGCCGTTGCCCACCGGGTGATCTTCATGGATCGCGGCGAGATTATCGAAAGCGCCAAACCAGACACCTTCTTCAGCAATCCGGCCCATGAGCGTACCAGGACGTTCCTCAGCCAGATCCTCAACCACTGAGGGGTGACCGATGAACTATACATTTGACTTTACCCCCGTATTTGCCGCCTGGCCGACACTTGTCGATGGCATCATCGGCACATTGAAGATGTCATCGCTGTCGATGGTCTTTGGTTTGAGCCTTGGTATCGTCTTCATGTCCATGCGGATGAGCAAGCAGTCGGTGCTGCGAACCATCGCCATCGGTTACATCGAACTGATCCGCAACACGCCGATTCTTGTGCAGGTGTTCTTTGTGTTCTTCGGCATGCCGGCACTAGGCATCCGGTTAAGTGGAGAGCAGGCGGCGATCCTTGCCATGACACTAAACTGTGCAGCTTATGCAGCGGAGATTGTCCGCGGCGGTGTGCAGTCCATTCGTCCAGGCCAGATCGAAGCGGGCAGGGCGCTTGGTTTGCACACGGTGGACATCTATCGCTTTGTGGTGTTTCGGCCGGCCATCCGCGCTGTTTATCCGGCGCTTTGCAGCCAGTTTATCCTGATGATGCTGAACTCCAGTCTGATGTCATCGGTGTCGGCGGAAGAATTAACATATTTCGCACAGACGCTGGATTCGCAGACCTTCCGCAGCTTCGAGATTTATCTCACCCTCGGTGCCATTTATCTTGCGCTGTCGCAGTTCTTTTCCATCGCTCTTGGCGCCATTGGCCGAGTGTATTTCTCTTATCCGGCAAAGTGAGGCAGTGCGATGATCCGTCAATTTGGTTGGGGAGAGTTCCTGTTCTTGCTGGAAGGCGCGCGTTGGACGGTTGTCCTGTCGCTACTTGCCTTCACAGCCGGAGGCGCGCTCGGGCTGGCAGTCGCACTTGGACGTACCAGCAAATGGAAATGGCTGCGTATTCTGATGGCGACCTATATCCAGATATTCCAGGGTACGCCGTTGCTCGTGCAACTGTTTTTCGTGTATTTCGGCCTCCCGCTGGTCGGGATAAAGGTGGATGTCTGGGTGGCGCTGACCATCGGCCTTTCACTGCACACCAGCGCCTTTCTCGGTGAAATCTGGCGCGGCAGCATTCAGGCGGTTCCCGACGGGCAGAGCGAGGCGGCGCGTGCGCTTGGCATCGGTTATGTCCACCGTATGGTCGATATCGTATTGCCGCAGGCATTCCGGATCGGCCTGCCAGCCACCATCAGCTTCCTGGTCAATCTGATCAAGGGCACGGCGCTTGCGGCACTTCTCGGCCTGACCGAACTTACCCGCTCTGGACAGTTGATGGCCAACATCACGTTTCAGCCGCTGCAGGTCTACGGGGCTGTCGCACTCATCTACTTCTTCATCTGCATTCCACTGACCTATTGCAGTGCACGGATCGAAAGGCGCCTGAACGCCGCTCGGTAAAACAAGAACGCATGACAAAAACCAACCAGAGGTGACACTATGTTCAATACAGCATTCACTCTTTCGCGTTCCAAAGCCCTTGGCGGATTGACTGCCGTCCTTCTTGCCGCGACCTCTTTGGCGACGTCGGCACTGGCTGTAACGCCGGAAGAAATCAAGGCCAAAGGCACTGCAACCATTGGTGTACAGATGGACCAGTTTCCCTGGGGCTTTATTGATGCCAAGGGTCAGAACGATGGCTTCGACATCGAAATCGCCAACATGATTGCCAAGGAACTTGGCGTTGAGGTGAAATTCGAGCGCATCACAGGGCAGAACCGTATTCCGCTGCTGGTCAACGGCAATGTCGATTTCCTGGTACCGTCAATGACAATTACCGAAGAACGCGCCAAGGTCATCCAGTACGTCATTCCTTATTCGTCGAATGACATCACGGTCTGGGGCAAGAAGGATGCTGACATCAAGGCGAACGAAGATCTCGGCAAGTTCGTGATCGGCGTTAACCGCGGCAGTGCCTTTGAACCGCTGCTGGTCAAGGTTGCGCCTTCAAACACCCAGATCAAACGTTTTGACGATGATGCAACAACCGTGCAGGCGCTGCTTTCTGGCCAGGTCGATGCCATTCTTGGCAGCGTGACATATGGCATTGTTATCAAGCAGGCCGGTTACGATGCGCAATTTGACCGCAAGTACAAGGTTGCAGACAATTTCCAGGGCATGGCAGTACGCAAGGGCGATCAGGAAATGCTGGATTACCTGACGGACTTTGTCACCCGTCACACGGCAGACGGTTCACTGGATGCTGCCTACAAAAAATGGATTGGGGTTGATCGGGCCACGTTGCCAACGACCCTGCCGGGTATCGATTTCGCCGGCAAACAATAACGCTGAATTTCTGCGCGACCGCTGAGGCCGCCGCGCGGAACACCTTGATATCAACAATTCAAGAGCTGTTGGCCTCCGCCTGATTGTGTGGGTGGGGGAACGGCCGACGCACGTCGAAATTTGAATTTCCCGCGCCCGGCACACCCAGCAGCTCGCTTACGGAGCATGAGTTATAAAATGGCGAAAGATGGCAAGCAGATCAGGGTCGGTGTCGATATCGGTGGCACCTTCACCGACGTTGCGATGGAGGTAGGCATCACGCTCCATTCGATCAAAGTGTTGACCGATTATTCCTATCCCGAAAACGCGATAGTCAAGGGTATCCGTCAGGTGGCGGAGGTGGCACGCGTCGAGCTTTCCGAGATCGATACGATCATCCACGGCACGACGCTGGCAACCAACGCACTGATTGAACGACGCGGTGCGCGCACGGCGTTCATCACGACCAAGGGCTTCCGTGACGTCATCGAAATGCGAACCGAGAGCCGTTTCGAACAGTATGATCTCAATATCGTCCTGCCAGCGCCACTTGTACCGAGAAACGAACGTTTTGTAATCGATGAACGTATCGGTGCAGATGGCTCCGTGCTCAAGGCACTGGATATCGCCGAAGTGGATGCGCTCTGCGACCGCATCATTGCGGCGGGTTATGAAAGCGTCGCGATCGGTTTCATCCACTCCTATCTGAATGGCGCGCATGAAAAGGTTGTTCGTGAACGCCTTCTTGCCAAGAAGCCGGATATTTCGGTTTCGATCTCTTCTGAAGTCTCGCCGCAAATGCGCGAGTTCCAGCGTTTCAACACCGTTTGCGCCAATGCTTTCGTCAAGCCCCTCATGGCTTCCTACCTTAACCGACTGGTCGGCCGGTTGACCGAAGAGGGCACCCGTTGCCCGGTCTTCATGATCCATTCCGGTGGCGGTATCATCAGCGTCGAAAGTGCTGTTGAATTCCCTGTCCGCCTGCTTGAATCCGGACCGGCTGGCGGTGCCATTTTTGCGGCCCATATCGCCAGCAGCTATGGTCTCGATCAGGTTCTGTCCTATGACATGGGCGGCACGACCGCCAAGATTTGCCTGATTGAAAAACAGACACCAAAAACGTCGAAAACCTTTGAAGTCGCCCGTACCTGGCGTTTCAAGAAGGGCAGCGGCATGCCGATTTCCATTCCGGTTATCGAAATGGTCGAAATCGGTGCCGGTGGTGGCTCAATTGCTACCATCGACAGCATGCGCCAGATCCGTGTGGGGCCACATAGTGCGGGTTCCGAACCGGGCCCGGCTTGCTATGGTCGCGGCGGTGCAAACCCAACGGTCACTGACGCCGACCTGATCCTTGGTCGCCTTGACCCGGACGAATTTGCCGGCGGTGCGATGAAGCTTGATCGTCCGGCGTCCGACAAGGCCATGGATACCGACATCGCGTCAAAACTCGCCACCGATATCGCCACCGCAGCCTACGGTCTCAGCGAAGTGGTTGATGAGAACATGAGCAATGCTGCGCGCATGCATGCGGTGGAAAATGGCAAGGAACTGTCCGAGTTCACCATGATCGCGTTTGGTGGGGCTGCGCCGATCCATGCGGCACGACTGTGTGAGAAGCTCGGCATATCGAATCTGCTGATCCCGCCTGGTGCTGGTGTCGGTTCGGCTATAGGCTTCCTGCGTGCGCCTTTCGGTTTTGAATCCGTTCGCAGTGCTTATAGCCGTCTCAGCCGCTTTGAAGCCAAGGCGATCAATCAGACGATTTCTGACCTGATCGCAGAAGCAACATCCTTCGTGCGTTCCGGTGCTCCGGATGCTGACCCATCACTCGAATGCACGGCCTACATGCGTTACGTCGGCCAAGGCTGGGAAGTGCCTGTCACCATTGAGGTTCGTGATTATGCCGATGCTGACGACAGGCATTTCCGCGAATTGTTCGATGAACAATACGAACACTTCTTTGGTCGTGTCATTGATGGTCTGGATGTCGAAATCGTCAGTTGGTCGTTGCGTGCCACCTCGAAGGTTTCACCACCAGATCGTATCGGCAAGACCGAAAAGGCTGGCAGCGCCAAGACAAGTGGTGTGCGCGACATCTTCGACGTTCTGGAAGGCAGCTTCCAGAATGCCTCGATTGTTGCGCGCAGCGACATGAAGGCTGGTGACTGGATGGCCGGACCGGCTGTCATCACCGAACGTGAAACCTCGACCATTGTCACCGCAAGCCGCGAAGTCATCATGCAAGCCGATGGCTGCCTGCTCGTACGCGTCAAGCAAAACGCTTGAACGGAGGATCAACCATGAAAACCAATGCACTTTCCGAAGTCCACATGCAGATTATGTGGAACCGCCTTATCTCCGTTGTGGAAGAACAGGCAGTTACCCTCATCCGCACTGCCTTCAGCACCAGCGTCCGTGAATCAGGAGACCTTTCTGCCGGCGTGTTCAATCGTGGTGGCAAGATGATTGCCCAGGCTGTGACCGGTACGCCCGGTCACGTCAATGCCATGGCAGAGGCTGTCGGCCACTTCATCCGCGACATCGGGCCCGAGAATATTTTTGAAGGCGATGTCTACATCACCAATGATCCCTGGAAGGGCACGGGCCACTTGCACGATTTCACGGTGGTGTCGCCAAGCTTCCGCAATGGTGCCCTCGTTGGTTATTTTGCCTGCACGGCGCACGTTGTTGACGTCGGCGGTCGTGGCTTCGGCCCGGATGCCAACGAGGTTTACGAAGAAGGCATCTTTGTTCCGATCATGAAATTTGCTGAGCGCGGCAAGGTCAACAAGGACCTCGTCAACATCCTGCACAACAACGTGCGCGAAAGTCACCAGGTTGTTGGTGACGTGTATTCCCTCGCGGCCTGCAACGAAATCGGACACCGTCGTCTGATGGACATGATGGAGGAATTCGAGCTTGCAGACCTCGAAACGCTGGGCGAGTTCATCTTCAAGCGCAGTTATGACGCCACGATCGAGCGCATAGCAGCCCTGCCAAAGGGCTCCTATTCAAACGTCATGCGTGTTGACGGTTATGGCTCTCCGATCGACATCGCGGTCCGTCTCGATGTTGCTGAAGATCATATCCTTGCGGATTTCGAGGGCACATCGCCGCCCAGTCCGAAGGGCATCAATTGCCCTATCATCTATTCGGCAGCTTATGCCTGCTATGGCATGAAATGCTCGATTGCGCCTGAAATCCCCAACAACCACGCTTCGCTGCTACCATTCCGCATGACGGCACCAACCAATTGCATTCTGAACGCCCAGCACCCGGCGCCAGTGTCCGTTCGCCACGTTCTCGGCCACCTGGTACCGGACGCCGTACTCGGTGCCGTTCACAAGATGCTGCCGGGACAGGTTCCGGCAGAGGGGGCGGGCGCCCTGTGGAACCTGCATGTCAGCGTGCGACCATTGCAGGGGGAGCATGCACCAGCTGACGGCGGCCAGCGCGCCGAAGTTCTGCTGTTCAACAGTGGTGGTGCCGGCGCCCGTTCGACACTTGATGGTCTGAGTGCCACGGCCTTCCCAAGCGGTGTTCATTCGATGTCGATCGAAGCAACTGAGCATGTTGGTCCAGTTATCTTCTGGCGCAAGGAACTGCGGGATGGTTCCGGTGGTGCTGGCCAGTTCCGTGGTGGCCTCGGCCAGGTTCTCGAAATTTCTCCGACAGACGGCCATGAAATGCATTTCAATGCAATGTTCGACCGTGTCGAACATCCTCCACGGGGTCGTGAGGGCGGTGAAAACGGTGCAGCCGGCGCCGTCCTGCTTGATGACGGAACACGCCTGGCCGCCAAGGGTCGTCAGCACGTGCCTGCCGGTCGTCGGCTGATCCTACAGCTGCCGGGTGGTGGCGGCTACGGTCCGGTTGAGAAACGCGACGCCGATGCCGCCCAGCGCGACAGCGACTTTGACTACGTGACTGCCCGATAACTCCCCCGTGGAAGCCGGGCGAGAAGTTCAGCCTCGCCCGGCTTCCAGCTGAAAGATAAGGTCAAGGAAATCGAAAATGGGTTTTGAAAACGGGCGTGCAGCAAGCATCAAGTCGTCCCCAAGTATGGCTATTGCCATGGCCGCAAAAAAGCTGACGGCGGAAGGTCGCGATATCATTGATCTCTCATTGGGAGAGCCTGATTTTGAACCGCCGGAACATGTCACCAAAGCGGCTGTCGCCGCCGTTTTGAAAGGTGGCATCCGCTATGGGGCACCAGCCGGCATGGAAAACCTGCGCAAGGCGATCGTACAAAAATTCAAGATCGAGAACGGGCTGGATTACACCGCCGACGAGGTGATGATTGCCAATGGGGCAAAACAGATTCTGTTCGATGTATTTCTGGCGACTCTGGAGCCGGATGACGAAGTCATTATTCCAACGCCCTGCTGGGTATCTTACGGCGATATTGTTGCTTTGCACGGTGGAAAACCCGTCTACGTCAATTGTGGTCCCGAAGATGGTTTCAAGATCTCTGTTGGGAAGCTGGAAGCTGCGATCACACCAAAGACCCGCTGGCTGATGTTGAATTCCCCCTCGAATCCAACCGGAGCGATCTACTCCGCCGATGAATACCAACTGCTTGCAGAGGTACTAGTTGGCCACCCCAATATTCTTGTGGTCTCCGACGAGATTTACGAGCATGTCCTTCTGCAGGACAAACCATTCGTCTCATTTGTCAGTGCCTGTCCCCAATTGCGTGATCGCACCTTGATCGTCAATGGTGTGTCAAAGGCCTATGCCATGACCGGTTGGCGTCTGGGATATGCGGCGGGACCAAAGGCGCTAATCTTAGCGCTTAACAAGATGCAGTCGCAAAGCGTCTCCTGTGTTTCGTCAATTGCACAAGAGGCTGCGCTCGCAGCCCTGACCGGCAATCAGACCTTCGTAACTGATGGGGCACAGATTTTTGCCAGCCGTGCCCGTCTCATGGCGGAACGTCTGGTGAAGATCGACGGCATCGACTTCATTCCTCCTGATGGCGCCTTTTACGCATTTATCGGAGTGGAAAAGCTGTTGGGCCACAAGAGTAGTGGCGGGGATGTCATTGCCGATGACACCGCCTTCGCCGCCTGTCTGCTGCAGCAATTCGGCCTTTCCAGTGTTCCCGGTGCCGCTTTCGGCGCACCCGGTTTTATTCGCTTGTCGATCGCCGCATCCAATCAGGAATTGGAAAGTGCCTGTGATCGTCTGGCGCAAATGGTCAGCTCTCTGAAGGCCTGCGCCATCATCTGACCCATCCACGAGTAGAAAGAGGCGGCGGTCGACCGCGCCTCAACAACAGGAGGCTACATCCATGAAGACTGAAGACTTGAAACACGTCCTGGGGGCAGGATTATTGTCTTTTCCAGTTACCCATTTCGATAGCGAAGGCAAGTTCAATGCAAAAAGCTATGCCGAACACGTTAACTGGTTGTCGGGTTTTGAGGCCGCCACGCTGTTTGCGGCCGGTGGCACGGGCGAGTTCTTCTCGCTGACGCCAGAGGAAATTCCGGAAATTGTCAGGGTCGCCAAGGAAGCTGCCGGCACAACACCAATCGTTTCCGGCTGTGGTTATGGCACCGAAATCGCCATTTCCATTGCCAAGTCGGTGGAGAAGGTCGGCGCCGATGGCATTCTGCTTTTGCCGCATTACCTGATCGATGCGCCGCAGGAAGGTCTCTATCGCCATATCAAGGCGGTCTGCCAGGCAACAGGCATGGGTGTGATGGTTTATAACCGTGACAACTCGGTTCTGCAGGCTGATACGCTGGCGCGACTTTGCGATGAATGCCCGAACCTTGTCGGTTTCAAGGACGGGACCGGTGACATTGGGCTGGTGCGCCAGATCACGGCGAAGATGGGCGACCGGTTGACGTATCTCGGGGGCATGCCGACAGCGGAGCTTTTCGCAGAGGCCTATCTGGCCGCAGGCTTTACCACCTATTCGTCGGCGGCTTTCAACTTCGTTCCGGGTCTCGCTGTGGAGTTCTATAAGGCACTGCGTGCAGGTGAGCGTGCCAAGTGCGAGAAGATTCTGATCGACTTCTTCTATCCCTTCATGGCGATCCGTAACCGTGCCAAGGGATATGCCGTCTCGGCCATCAAGGCAGGTGTGCGCCTGCAGGGATTCGACGCCGGCCCGGTTCGTTCTCCCTTACAGGATCTGTCGTCAGAGGAAACTTCAATGATGGAAAAGCTTATAGGCAACATGAAGCGTTGAAGAAAATAGGCGTGGTGCTGGCAAGTTGCCGCATCACGTCAATCTCTGCTGCGGTTCAGCGAGAGGACTAAATGGTTCGGACGGACTGTTGCATCGTGTGTGATATCACGCCACCGGCTAAACGCTTTAGCCGCCGTCTCTGCAAAGTAAAAGCGACGAAGTGTCTTGCTGTTACCGCCATTCAGGCACGTCGATGTTCTTACCGATAGTATTATGATTTCAGAAACATAAGTTCTTGAAACGTGCAGTCTACGGTTCGATCTTCATCAAGGCGATGAAACGGCTATTTCAATCTAAGCTCGTTGCGTCCAAGCGGCCGACTCACCTGATGAGGTTCCAGGCCTCCAGGGCGGTCCGTTCTGCGCATCCACATTTGCTCCCGCGTGTCGGGCTCCCCCTGAATTGTTTCGGAATGTGCAATAAACGTAAGCGGCAAGCAGACCCCATCTGGCAGGGCTAATGGCGATCAGGCTATGGCATTAGGCATCTGATTTGGACTCGCTCATCAAAAGTGCCGCTGAAATTCTTCGATGCTCTTCCACGCATCAATGGATTTTTTCAGCAGAGCCTCATTATCTATCCTCAAATGTCCGATTTGACCCAATTCGTTGCTCGAAAGCTATGTATCAACTTTGGCGAGAGAAAGAGGGGCGCGGGGGCACTGCGGTACCGGGGCGCTCGGCGGAGAAGCTTCAAGCCATAACACCATCCGGATGCTCATTTCGGTGGCTGTTTCCCAGCCTTCTTCTTCATCACCATTGCACTGTCCACCCGTTCACAGATGGAGGATTGTATATTGAGGAGCTATTGCATGCTGCAGAAGATCTACCGATTGGGTGCGTTCTCGGTCGTTGCGCTGGTTGGCCAAGCCATTGGTCTGGCTGGTGCCGCAATGGCACAGGAAGCGGATGCCGATCTTGCGAAAAAGCTCAGCAATCCCGTTGCGTCGCTGATCAGCGTGCCGTTCCAATTCAACTACGATCGGGGCTTCGGACCGAACCGTGGCGACCGGAAGACGCTCGATATCCAGCCCGTCATTCCATTTGCGCTGAACGAGGACTGGAATTTGATCTCCCGTACCATCGTACCTGTCACCTGGCAGCATGACATCGCCGGTTCCTCCGGCAATCAGTTGGGCCTTGGAGATATCTCGCAAAGCTTCTTTATCTCCCCGACGCAGCCGACCTCCGGCGGGATTATCTGGGGAGCGGGGCCCGTCTTCCTCCTTCCCACGGCGACCGACGATCTGCTCGGAGGCGGCAAGTTCGGGCTCGGTCCGACTGCTGTCGTCCTGAAGCAGGAAGGACCATGGACGGTTGGTGCATTGGGAAACCATATCTGGTCCGTTGCGGGCAAGGGAGACAAGCCCGACATCAACGCGACCTATTTGCAGCCCTTCATCTCCTATAGAACATCGGATGCCTGGACCTTCACGCTCAATACCGAGAGCACCTACGACTGGAAGGCGGATCAGTGGGCCGTGCCGATCAATTTCCAGGTGTCGAAGCTTGTGAAGTTCGGTGAGCAACCGGTGAGCCTTTCCGCAGGCGCGCGTTATTGGGCAGCCGCGCCGGAGAACGGGCCGCACGGTTGGGGTGCCCGTGTCGGACTGTCGCTTCTGTTTCCGAATTAGATGACGCTCAGTTCTCTTTCGCCTTCCGGTATCACCGGGTTCGACCGGTGGTGCCGCTGCGCGATCGGGTATTTGAGGAAGAAATTCGTGGGAAAAAATCGTATCGTCCAGCCGTCGTCGGCACGGTTGAGCTGGCCTTGGCGGCTTCTTGTATTTTCAACGCTCGCGGCGCTTTGCGCCTGCGCCGGCAATCCGAAGGATGTGCTGACGCCAGTGGCGGATACGTCCCCGAGTTCCCCCAAGGTCGATATGCTGATTGCCACGATGCGCAGTCGATCTTTGGTGCCCGGAGAGATGTTCACGGGGGAGCGCGCGCTGGCCCCGGCTTTCGCCAATCTCACCGTGTCAATCCCACCGGGCAAGGTCCGTAAGGAAGGTGAGGTAGAATGGCCAAAGCGGCTACCCGCTAATCCGGCAACCGATTTTGCAACGTTGAAAGCCAACTATCTCGACGCCGGCGACGCCAGGCGGTGGCTGAGCGCGTCGGTCCGCAAGAACCCCGATCGCAGCGTTCTGGTCTTCATTCACGGTTTCAACAACCGCTTTGAGGACTCTGTCTATCGCTTCGCGCAGATCGTGCACGATTCCGGTGTGCACAGCACACCTGTCCTGGCAACATGGCCGTCGCGTGGGAGCCTGCTTGCCTATGGGTACGACCGCGAAAGCACGAACTACACCCGCAATGCGCTGGAAACACTGTTTCAGTATCTCGCAAAAGATCCCGAGGTGAAGGAGGTTTCCGTACTCGCGCATTCCATGGGCAATTCTCTGGCGCTGGAATCGTTACGCCAGATGGCAATCAGAAACGGTCGTCTTCCTGCCAAGTTCAGGAACGTCATGCTGGCGGCTCCCGATGTCGATGTCGACGTCTTCCGGCAGCAGATCGCCGACATGGGAAAACAGCGTCCCCAATTCACCTTGTTCGTGTCTCGCGATGATAAGGCACTGGCTGTGTCGCGTCGGGTTTGGGGCGGCGTTTCCAGGCTCGGCGCCATCGATCCCGAGGCGGCGCCATACAAGAAGGAACTCGAAGACAACAAGATTACCGTGATAGACCTCACCACGATCAGATCCGGTGACAGCCTGAACCATGGCAAGTTTGCGGAGTCGCCGCAGATCGTTCAGCTTATCGGACAACGCATTTCCGAAGGTCAGACGCTGACCGACAGCCGGATCGGACTTGGTGACCGGATACTGGCCGCCACGACGGAAACCGCCGCAGCCGCTGGAAACGTCGCTGGCCTGGTCCTTGCGGCCCCCGTTGCCGTGCTCGATCGGAACACGCGCGACAATTACGCCAACCACCTGGATGACCTCGGAGGCGCAAGCAGCAATGGGACGAAACGGTGACCCTGTCCTGCCTTGCCGTCTTGGCATCCCCATGTTTGGCCAGCCTTCTGCAACGATGGAGATGGCGGCTCGTGCCAGCTTGTAGTGGCGGCGGCTCAGCCCGAAGCCGACGGAAACGCGCAATCGCACAATGAAGATATTGGACGGCTTCAGGATGCGCAGGCTTCGACCCGAAATAGTGGCGGCGATCGTTATCGTAACTGCGATACCGGCTGTTGCTGGCACAACCAAAAGCGTGAGGTCGCCTCAGCGTGGCGTGCTGTGCGATCAGTATATGTGCGTCGATGCGAGTGGCGTCTCCAGGACGCTAACGGAAAAGTTCCTGGGCGCCACGGCAGCCATGAAACTGTTCGCCCAGGGCGATTTCAGGACGACGCAATTTACTTTTGCGAATGGTGTTTTCTGCGATACGCAGGAAAGAGCTTGTCATACCGACAGATACTTCGACCACAATGGCAACCGAAGCCCCATGGATATCAAAATGACAGATATTCTGTTCAAAGATTAACCGGTCGGGTTGTAACCTGTCCGCATTCCGGCCGTTGCGCTCCTGTTTCCTCGTGAGGGATCATTTCCCTCACAGAAGGAGTAATTTCTTTACGACGGACAGGACCTCCTTAAATGGCAGTTTCGTTGCAGCCACCGCGGCAAAAGGAATGAGCGCGGCGGCGGCGACCGGGATCACCGCGGCCCTGTTGACCAGGATGGTCGAAAGCTTACGGGTCGTCTCATATTGCTTGCCGGGATCGGCCAGTTCCGGTTCAGGTTCGGGGGTGGCGTCTGAAAAGACGTTCCGGCCAATGACCTTTCGTTCCGCAGCCCGACAAAATCTAGTTGCCTGAGCATCCAGCAACGACAGGCTCTGTTCCTTCAACCGAAGAAGGGGAGGAGTGAAGGCAGATAAGGGATAGGCGAAGAAACTGATGACGATCGCAAGCCAGCCGCTCATGATCATGCTGAGCGTCGTCGCGGATAGACCCTCCTCGAGAAAGTGGCTCTTTGCGACAGCCGCAGCGATTGCGCAGCTCATCCCGAAGACGAAAATGGCATAGGCGTTCGGATATTGCGCTAGGAAGGCCAATCCCCCTTTGCCATCAGGATGGGTCGCAACCAGGCGAAGATCGAGCTTTGCAATGTTGCGAAGCATGCGGGCCCACAAGAGATGCCTCCATGCGCCCCGTAGAAACAGAAAGACAAACAACGGAAGACTGAAGCAGATGGACCACCAGCCGGCGGCCGAAACCCTGTTGCCTTCGGGAGAATACGTGACCGCCCATGATGATGCTTCCGTTGCGTGGAAATTGGCGTAGGAAAGAACCGAGGCGAAAACCGCCAGCATCAGGCAAGTGAACTCCGCCCCGCGAGAATCGCGCTGGCGAAGCGCCGAGGCTACAATGGCCGCGGCGGCCGGAATTGACGTCGGGGCGACAACGGGCGCGAGCACGAGTTGAGACAGCTTCGCCTTCAAGCCATTTTCGACCTGCTGCTCGGCCAGTATAAAAGCGCCGATCCCGATGAAAAATTTCGCAAATACGCCGAGATCAACAAGGTAAGCTCCCTGGCCGTGTTCCAGGGAGAAATTGCCTGGCAAGGCAAGCAGAAAAGGCATTCCCCAAGCCAAGGCTACGAACAACGTCGCGCGAGATCCCACCTGAAGGGCATTCTGCCGGAGCAATTGCAGTCGCTTTTGCAGTTCAAAGAAGGGTCCGCCTTGAGACGCGAGAAACTCGTTGAGGATGGGATCACGCGCGGAATGATCTTCCTTGTTCATGTCCTCCGGGACTGGAGCAATCGTGTCGTTCATTTGGAAATCCGTTTTTTTATTCAGGATTCTCGAGGCTTTGGCCGCGTTCGGCGATGAGGTGTTGTCGCGGCACGATGATCAAAAGAAGATCAGGATGAGGACCGTGTGGGACAAGCCGCGCAACCGCACTCCGAAATCTGCCTAGAAATGATAGACAAGCCCCAGGATCGGGCCTTGCTGAACGACATCGTAAACGAAGCCGTCATGGCTGTAGTCAACGCCAAGCGCTCTATATCCTGCCACCGCAGACAGATTTTGCTGAATGCGGTAACCGAAAGCGGCGGTCACATCCCAGTCAAGCTTGGCCTGACCGCCACCGACAAGGGCCCAGCCCGTCAGATAGAGATTGTCGGTGAGGAAATATTGCCCGCGTATTCCCGCTACGGCGTCAACCCAGAAAGCATTGTCGCTCTTGCTTTTGCCATCGAGCAGGCCGCCTGAGATAGAGATTTCGGTGCTCGCGTACCAGACACGTGCACCCGCGACGAGGTCAAGGCGGCCCTTGTCATCCTCGAATACGCTGTAGCCGCCACCGAAAAAACCTGAGAACGTTTGAGATGTGACGTCGACACTCTTGCTCAAAAATCCGACGGGCGAGTTCCCGCCTTTAGAAATCTTTGTATACATGACGTCACTAAAAAGGCTGTATCGGTCATACCGCGCCTCGGCTACGCCCATGAAAGAAAAGTCGAGATCGTTGAGAATGCTGCTAAAATCGGATTTCAACCTCGTTGGCGTGAGCCCGAATTGGCCGACCTTGCCATCTATTCCCGCAGCCCAGAAGTATGGGCTCGCGCTGAAGTGCCATTGATCGGGTTCCGTGGAGTTGCTCTCCAACCGAGGACTGACCGGCAGCATATCTCCCGCATGGGCCGAGCTATATTTCCCGTACAATGCGCATAATGCAATCGACGTCGCGACAAAAAGCTTCATGATGCCCCCCGGCAAATTATTCCTGTAGAAAGACTGAAAAGTCGGGCCACCAGGTCTATTGGGCCAGCAAGGCCGCATTTTCCGCTGCACAGCTTGGCCTGGAGGAAGAACCGTTGGCTTTCGCCGCCTGCACTTCCTTGCGAGCGGCTTCAACGTCGGAGAGGAACTCCGCATTGCTGTGGAGCTTGGCCACGGTTGCTGCACCCATGATGCGGCCCGCATCGACATCGCTTTGCCAATGCGCATTGCAAATCACGCGGCTCTGGCCGAATTCGAGACCGCGTTTGAGCAGGGCGTCAGTTTTCTCGGGATCAACTTCGCTGAGCACCAGAGCCCATGCCCATCCCGCAGCTGTATGTCCTGACGGGTAGGAGCCGTCGGTCCGCAATACCGGTTCCTGAACGGGATAGCAGGTCCCTTCGTTATGAACCACGAAGGGACGGGTGCGGTTGTAGGTGTTCTTGACGCCATAGGTCGACAGGCCGGCATCAGTCAGGGTCTTTTGCATCAGACGATAAAGATGCGGAGTGGTTTTTTCATCGATGTCGATACCCATCGCGCAAGAGAAGCTCTTGGCCGGCTGCGGAAATTCGAGATCGGCGTCGAGACGCGCAAGCTCCCAGCGCGATTTGCCTCGCAGCGGCAGGGTTGCAGTTCTTGCATCTTCGTCACGGGCAAGCGCGCCGCTTCCTTCTGCCGGTGGTGCTCCAAGCAGTCTTAGACTATCCGGCAGTTCCGCTTGCTTGAGATAACCCGGAGCCAACTGGAAGTGCGGATCGGTAACCCCGGGCGAAATCGCATCTTCTGCGTCAGCCAGACCTGTGCCTTGACCCGCAAATGCGATGACCGAGAACACAGCCAACCGGTGGATTTTCGACAGCATGCAATGGCTCCTCAATACGTAGTCTCCGGACGGCAAAGAAATGAACGGCCCACGGCAAACGGGTCACAGACCTCGTGCTTCCGCGCCGGATTCGCAGCCTCTTTTTCTCGCGTGAAAGTTACAGGGCTTTCGGACGATGGATTGTGTCAAGTCGGACAATCGGGGATGGAAAAGTGGCGCATCCAATACCCAGCCGCTTCCAATATTGTGTGATGGCAGCCCGCTGGCTGGAACACGTCAATCTTCCAGATCCTGTTCAGCGTATCGTCGCAAAGCCGAAGGATTTGTGACCGTTATGGAACGATAGCCGATCTCAACCCAACCCGCGTCCACGAAGCGCTGGATCGTGCTGTTGACCTGCTTGCGGGATGTGTTCGTCATCACGCCAAGATTCTCCTGTGAAACCGAAATTGCCTCATCCGGCGCCCATGAGGTGCGATGCAGGACCGAAGCAATTCTGGCGCTGACGTTCCTTTTCTGTAGGTCATAGACGATCCTGACCAGCTTATCGGATGACAGGATCGAGATGGCCCCGAACGCGCGAATGGTGTTCGGGTCAGATGCGGCCATCTGTTCCATGGTCTCCAGGGGGACGTGCATTGCCCAGACTTCACTCTGTGCACATAGCTCGATCCGTCGTGGCTCACCCGTCATGAAGGAGTCTTCACCGGTCCATCCCCCAGGCACGGCGATGTGGACAAGACGTGGCGTCGAGTCGAGAGGTGCCGTGTTTATGACAACCGTCCCCGCGACGTGCCCATAGATGCCTCCCGGTGAATCTCCGGGACGGAAGATGACCTGACCGGCTTCGTATTTCTGCAGCAACGCATTCTGAAATAAACGCGACCTGAAGGCTTCAGGCATTTGAGCCAGCCAACCATTCTGGCTCAATATGCGTTCCGCTTCCGCTCGCGACATGCGCATTGTTTTCGATCCTCGCGGTCGTCTCCGTTTACCGATGAGGCTCAGTTTAAGGGTTTGGCCTCGGGGAACGTCCATTTGCCGCTGACGATGGATTGCTCAGGACGATAGAGCCGGACGGTGTAGTTCCAACCCTCAACGATCGGCAGGCAGTTTGGAATCTTGCCGTCGCAGCCGCCGAACTGGACGTTCACCGAGCCATCGGCATTTTTCTTCGCGGTAATGTCGTTGATCGAATAGGCGTCGTAGGCGTTTTTCTCGAAGAAGCCCTTTGCGTTATAGACACTGATTGACCAGAATTCTTTCACGGGCACAGTCTTCGGCACGTGGAGAGTATAGACCGTCTTGCCGTCGTTTTTCTCGGGCGTGAAGCTCGGATACATGGCGTGCTTGTCCGGAATGCCACCCCAGCCAGCGGCTGTTCCAGTCAGGTGCTTGACCGGATCGACCTCGTTGCGGCCCCCAAAAGAGCCGCTGAACGATGTCTGGTGTTTTACGAGCGCGAGCAGCGCATTACGGATCTCTGTGAGGTCTTCTTCATCCCAGTTCGGAAGGTCAAGTTGCCCTTTTTCCTTCTGGTTCACCTTGATGGCATCCTGAAGCTCGTGGACTTCCTCGATATCCTTCGGGTCGTTGGGGTTAACCAGAGTCCGGACCGCTACGAAGACATATCGGGTGCCGACCGTTTTCTGGGTCAGCGTCACCGGTTTTGTTCCGTAGGCGACGATAGGCAGGTAGTGATCCTGATCAACGGCCATCATCGACATATAACGCGCACCTGCGTCCGGCAGCGTGAGGGTTACCGGCCCGGCGGCAAGATCAAAAACAGCAAACGAATAAAGCGTATCCCGGTTCATGCGGATGACGGTTTGCTTGTCGATCGGTACGGGCTCCCGAGAATGCTGGAACTTGCCCAGTCCGCCTACGTCCTTTGCATTGGCCGCGAGGTAATGGTCCGTCTCGGCGCGGATGAAATTGTCGACGGTGACCGGTACTTTGCCGTTTGGTGTCTCGGCAAATGCAACGCCGGTCAGCGCAACCGACGCAAAAGCAAGACTGATTCCAACTGAGCGGAGCATTGAATACCTCTTTCCTTCAATTTGACTTACGACGTAAGGCCATTCCACAAGGCGTGGCACCGGCCAACTCAAATGCCATCCAGCCGATCTTCGCGTGGGTAGCAGACAAATTCTAAGCGTGCGTCGGGTCTAACCATGGGCAGACCGACCGTCTTGCCATTTCGTGCCAATTGTTATCCGGCGTGCGGATTTCTTCCCGCCGGGAGAAAGGGCGCAGACCGTGATCGTTGCTCCCTGAGCCGCTCATTGCGCCCAGTCGCCTGCGGTGTCATCGTCAGGGTTAGGAGAGGCCGACATGCCACGCGCTTCGCTTCTCCCGGTCATCATGGAGGCGAGGGGAGTTCCCGGCGCGAAACGCAATTATCGCAGTCGCGATTGCTCGCGGAACTGCCGTGGCGTAACGCCGGCAATTCTACGGAATGCGCGGCTGAAGTGCGCCGGGTCGGCATAACCGGCGGCAAATGCAATGTCGATAATCTTGGAATCACTGTCGCGCAAAAGCGCGCTCGCGCTCTCGAACCTGATGGTATCGAGTATATCTGAATATGTCAGATCGACATGCGAGAGTTTGCGCTGAAAGGTTCGTGTGCTGACGCCCGCCATCTCCGCCACCTCGGCTAGCGTCGGCACCCCTTGGTCGAGATAGGACGGCAACATCATTTTGAGGATTTCGACGATGCCATAGCCCGAAGGGCCATCCTCGTGATCATGCGGTGGCTGATTTGAGGCGGCTGAACGGTTGGAGAGACCAAGGCACGAGATCGGTACGCTGATCCAGGCGGCGTGCTGATCGGAGAGGAAGCGCACATTCGGCCATAAGGATTGCGTCTCCGCACCCGGCGTGTAGCGAGCTTGAAAGGCGATCGTCGCCGGTGTCCAATTGGGACCTGTGAATTGCCGGACGATGTAGATGGAGAAAATATTCTGAAGCCATTGCGAATGTTCCAGATGCAGGAGCCCATTCGTTCTGGCGAGCCTGCTGCAGACACGCACATGAGCGCTATCCCATTCCATCCACATGTTCAGGATCGTATCTTCTCGCGATGCCCAGTTGCAGGCGTGGCGCAGCGCGACGAGCAGTGTCGGAGAGTGCGCGATCAGCGCCCGGGTTTTTTCATTTAGATGGGAAAAATGAAGCCGCTTGCTGGCCAGGAAGCCGAAATCCGCAATGCCCTGGCTGCGTTGGGCAGTCTCCACAAAGCGGATCGTCGGCAATAGCGGGATATAAAGATTGCTCTTTGTTTCCAGAAACGATGGAAGCCGGAATTTCCCCAGAAGCGAATTTGTGGGCGCACCGATTTCATCAAGAATCCCCACGAAAGGAAGTAGAAACTGGCTGCGGGTTACGGGGATGTTGGCCATGACATCTCGTCGCGATCATGTGGTGTTGTGTTCAATACGCACAATTTAGCGGCGATCGCCACTAGTTAAACGGCTCCGCTGCAAAAAACTGGATTGGTTAGAAAAGGGCGGTTTTCCTGGTCGTCAAGCGGTCTGACCTTGGAAAATCTTGGTGAGCAAGGCGACCGCTTCATCAGTACGCTCGATCCACTGCCGAAAGCTCGTTCGACGATACGTGCCTCCCACGGACGTCGCCGGTCAGATTTGAAGATGGATGCCTGATGCCTGAAATTCACTACTCATAACACGATCTGCCTCGAAAAACAGAAAACGGCTCCACCTACCGGAAAAGACATTCTCAGGGAATCGATTTTCCGGCATCAGGACACGTCTAATATTCAAAAACGCAGGTGCGGCCGAAGGTGGAGTACGAGCTGACGGAGATGGGCAAGGCCTTGGGGCCGTCCATGGCCGAACTCATCGACTGGGCCATCATGCGGACGGAGTGCAGGTTGGACGAAAACGCAATAGCCAGCAAACTGCCTAGATGTTCCATAAACCAGGCCAGCGCTGCTCCACCCGTTCGCATAAGCTGAGGAATAGAAGTTTCAGTCACTTAGAGGCTCTGATGAACAGGTCGCGGGTTCGTATCCGATCAAGAGCTTGCGAAGGTCTCGCTGAGCTGGGGTCAGACCTGCGCTGACGCCGTCGACATATTGATTACCCGTAATCGGCCACTAAAGGTTTAGCCGATTATCTTTCGTTATGAACCGTTCTTAAGTTTTGATGATTTGCTACCGGAAGGCTTTGACGCACGGTTTTCAAATGTTCCAGATTAATGTTGACGGTAACCGCCGCTACTAAATCCGGGCTCTGCGCAATCATGTGGCCCCAGGGGTTCACCACCATCGAGTGGCCGTAACGCTTTTCTGCCACTGGCATGGGTACCGGTTTGTCCGACAGCAACAAGATAGGTCTGCGTTTCAATGGCGCGTGCCCGTGCCAGGATTTCCCAGTGATCCTTGCCGGTCGACAGCGTAAATGCGGCAGGCAGAACGATTGCGTCTGCGCGGAGATCACGCAGTCGCTGGAACAGTTCTGGAAAGCGGATGTCGTAACAAATGCCGCAGCCGACGGTGACGTCACCGATCTTGTAAGTCACAACATCCTCTCCACGACGGATGGAGTCCGATTCGCGATAGACGACGCCCTCAGGGGTCTCTACGTCGAAAAGGTGGATCTTGCGGTAGCGTGCGATCTGTTTTCCATCCGGCCCAAAGACCAGTGAGGTATTGTAGAAATCCTCTCCTTCCCTTTCGACGATTGATCCCGCGTGAAGGGTCACGCCATACCGGGCTGCGGTTGCTGAGAGAAAGGACCAGGTTTCGCCACCCGGAAATATTTCGGCACTCGCGTGCATGGCATTTCGGGCATCGTCCAGAAACGCGAAATATTCCGGTAAAACGACGAGCTGCGGATTTTCATCCTTGATGGCGGTCTCAATAAGATTCGCGGCCTTCTGCAGGTTCACCGCCTTGTCGTTTTGCGAATTCATCTGGATCAGTGAGATTTTCATGTCGCTATGTCCTTGGTCAGTATGCTGACGAGAGTTGCGCGGTGGTGTTCCATGCATCCCGAAAACCAAGTGCAATGGCGCCATGCTCCATGGTCAGCACAAGCGTGTGGGCATCGTTATCGAGGGCGAACTGCTTTTCGGAGACACTCCAGGCAGGCAGCAACCAATGTTTGCCAGCGGCCTTGGCCGCATCGGCAATCACCTTCAGATCGGCAAAATCGACTTCGCTGCGTTTGTAGGACCCGCGACCGCGCCGCAGGGAGAGGTCGCTTGGACCAATGAAGACACCGTCGACGATATCGAGCGACAGGATCTGTTCGATGTCTCTCAACGCACCGGCATGTTCGATCATCGGGTAACATCTGGTCTTGCGGTCCTGATCGATGAACCATTGCTCGTCTGGGCTGCCATAGGACACAGTGCGGCCGCCTGCAAAACTGCGCTCGCCGTGTGGCGGGAATTTCGCGAAGGCACATGTCTTTTCCGCATGCGCAGCGTCAAGAATGTGAGGAATGACTACGGCATCTGCGCCGAAGTCTAACGCCTGCTGGATGGGGCCACGCTCAGGCGCCAGTACCTTTGCCAGAACATCAAGTCCCAAACCCTTGAGAACCGGGATGAACCGTTCAAGTGTGTCGAGGTCAAAACTGCCATGCTCGATATCGAGCACGACGGCAGTGTAGCCGATTGAAGCAGCAATTTCTGCTGCGGCGATATTGGGTCCGGAGAGCCAGACTGCCGATTTATGTCGGGAGTTTGATGTCATGTTACGATAGTCCTGATCTGGAAATGGAGAGGTTGGCGCATTATCCGAGTACCTGTTGGACGGCGTCGGCGGTCACCGAAACAATCTCTTCAGCCTCTTCGCGCGTCAGGCACAGTGGTGGTGCGAAGCCGATAATGTCGCCTTGCGGCATGGCTCTTGCGATGACGCCGCGCTCCAGCATGGCGGCCACAATGGACGGGCCGACCTTGCGGGATGTATCGAAGAAGCGACGGTCGTCGCGGTCTTCCACCAGTTCGACGGCGGCCATCAGGCCATCACCACGCACATCACCCACATTGGCGTGACCGCCAACGGCCTGTGCCAGTGCCTCGCGGAACCAGGCACCGGTGACGCGGGCATTTTCAAGAAGACCAAGTTCATCGATCAGTTCGAGATTGGCGACACCGGCTGCGGCGCAAATGGGGTGGGCTGAATAAGTCCAGCCATGGCCGATCGGTCCGAGTTGATCTGAACCTTGAACCAGAACATTCCACATTTTTTCGCTGACGATGCTGCCGGAAAGCGGTGCATAGGCAGAGGTCAAGCCCTTGGCGATGGTGATCAGGTCCGGTTCCATGCCGTAATGATCTGAGCCGAACATGCTGCCGAGACGGCCAAAACCGGTGATGACTTCGTCGGCGACCAGCAGGATATCGTATTTGCGCAACACCGCCTGAATGGCCTGCCAGTAACCATGTGGCGGTGGCACGATGCCGCCGGTGCCGAGGATCGGCTCTCCCACAAAGGCGGCAATCGTGTCGGGGCCTTCGGCCAGAATAAGTTCTTCCAGCTTGTTGGCGCAGTGCGCCGAAAACTCGGCTTCATCCATACTGCGGTCTTCCCGACGGAAGAAATAGGGGGCTTCGGTGTGCAGGATCGGCGCACGCGGCAGATCGAAGGCTTTCTGGAAGGCTTCAAGGCCGGTCAGGCTGCCGGTCATGATGCCGGACCCGTGATAACCGCGCCAACGCGAAATGATCTTCTTCTTTTCTGGACGGCCAAGAACGTTGTTGTAGTACCAGATCAGCTTGATGTTGGTCTCATTGGCATCGGATCCGGAAAGGCCGAAATAGACACGGCTCATATTGTGTGGTGCCCGCTCAATAATCATTCGCGCCAGCGTTACTGAGGCCTCCGTGCCATGGCCGACATAGGCGTGATAATAGGCCAGTGAACGCGCCTGTTCTGCAATGGCATCAGCAATTTTCTGGCGGCCATATCCGACATTCACACAGTAGAGACCACCAAAGGCGTCAAGGCTACGGCGACCATTGGTGTCGGTAATATAGACGCCTTCACCGCTGGCAATGGTGCGTATCGGGCTTTCACCACGTGCATGGGCGCCCATGGCGGTCGAGGGGTGGAAAAAGTGATTGCGATCCCAGGCATTGAGATCGTTGCGATGGTCGTTCATGCGGAGTTCCTTTCCATCCCGCGGTCAGCAGGGGTGTCGATGCAGAGATATTTGAGCTCGGTGAATGCCTCGATGCCGTGGCGTGAACCCTCACGTCCAAGCCCCGAGTGTTTCCAGCCGCCGAAGGGTATGGGGCCACCGGTGATTTTGACGCGGTTGATGGCCACCATTCCGAATTGCAGGGCGCGTCCCATGCGCCACTGGCGCGCGCCGTTTTCCGTCAAGACATAGGCGACAAGGCCGTATTCGGTGTTGTTGGCGCGTCTGATGACCTCGTCTTCGCTGCCGAATACGTTGACAGCTGCAACCGGGCCAAATGTCTCTTCATGCATGATGAGTGCCTCGTCGGGCACATCGGCGAGCAGCGTGGGGGTGTAGAACAGTGGTCCGGCGGGGTGGCGTTTTCCGCCGGTCAGGCAGCGCGCCCCGTGGGCAACCGCATCCTTCACCTGGTTTTCAACGCTGTCTATCGCCCGCTGATGCATCAGTGGACCGATCTCGGTCGCCTTATCCAACCCGTTGCCAACCCGAAGGGCGGCAATGCGTTGGGCAAATTTCGTTAAAAACTGTTGGTAGATCGAGCGATGCACGAAGATGCGGTTTGCAGCGAGGCAATCCTGGCCAGAGGTAGCAAATTTTGCGTCCATGGCGATATCGACTGCACGGGATATATCGGCATCTTCAAAGATAATTAGCGGTGCGTGTCCACCTAATTCCATGACCAGTCGTTTCATGGAGGGCATACATTGTGCGGCGATCAGCTTTCCGACTTTGGTTGATCCGGTGAAACTCAGTGCACCGACACGGTTGTCATCACACAACGCCCCTACGATTTCTTTGGAATCGCCGGTCAGCACATTAAAGACACCTGGGGGAATGCCGGCGCGCTCGGCGAGTTCCACCAGGGCCAGCGCGGAAAGCGGTGTTTCCCCGGAGGGATGGGCAACAACCGTGCAACCGGCTGCCAGCGCAGCAGCTGCCTTGCGTGTCAGCATGGCAGAGGGGAAGTTCCATGGTGTGACCAATGCGGCAACACCGATCGCTTCCCTGCGAACGATCATCTCCGCACCGGGCAGATGCGATGTCACGCTCTCTGTGTTGAGGCGTTTGCCTTCTTCCGCGTACCATTCGGGAAATGAGGCGGCATAGTCCTGCTCGCCCAGTGCTTCATGAAACGGCTTGCCCTGTTCCAGCACCATGATCCGTGCCAGATCCTCGCGGTGTTCGCGGATAAGCTCTGCCCAGCGGCGCAATAGGGTGCCGCGTTGTTCCGGCAGCAACGCCTGCCAGGCGGGAAATGCAGCTGTGGCTGCCGCGACAGTCTCGCGAACGTCGTCCGCATCGACTGCGGTGACCCGCGCCACGGGCAGGCCGCTTGCCGGGTCATTGACTGCAAAATCGATAGATCCGGCAATCCAGCGCCCGCCAGAGTAGGAAAGCTCGCGTAGCAGACCCGGATCATTCAGGCTGTCGAGTGCGGCATGCCGCCTTTCGTGGCGGCTCATCCGGGCCTCGCTCATGTGTTCTGTCCTCGGCTATTATTGAATACAGCGAGTATTGCAGAACCCGGCGACATGATCGGGCCAAAGAGAGCTGCTGCGCAGCCCGCCCGGTCTGATTCTGGATTAAATTTAGTCCACCCTGTCTTTTACAGCCCGGGTCACGATATAGGTAAAGTAGCGCTGGATGCCGATTTCCATGGCCAGCATCCGGTCGACGAGGCGTTGATAACTGTCGATGTCGGTGGATTCCACGGTCAGGAAATAATCCACGCCTCCACCCACCGACCAGCAAGACACAATTTCCGCTATGTCACTGACAGCGCTCTCGAAGCGTTTGAAATCCGCATGACGATGGCTGGCCAGTGTTACTTCCATGAGCACCCGAACGGGTAATGGCTGTTCTTCCATCGATATACGGGCGTGATAACCGGTAATCACGCCCTGTGCCTCAAGCCTTTTCAGCCGCGCCCAGGCAGGGGTGGCCGACAGCCCAACGGCCTCCGCCAACGCCTGTTTGGTCAGGCGCCCGTTGCGCTTCATGGCTTCGATAATACGCAGATCTATCGCATCCAGTTTCAGCTTTTCCTCCATGGGGCCGCCGCAGACAGTTGCGGCAGCCGTAATTTGGTGGCTCGAACATGTTTTCATAATGCATATCGAAACATGCTTGACTATGTTTTTTACATATGAAATGTTTTTTACATAAACATAAAACAAGAGGGCGAACTTATGTCACTGTCGAAACCGGCCTTGCGTGCATTATTAGCATCTGTGGCCCTGGCTCTTCCCGGATTGGCCGCAGCCAATACGCTGAACGTGCAGATTACCGCTGATATCAGAAGCTCCCAACCGGGCATAAACCGCGATGCAGGCACGGATTCCGTCATGCTCAACGTGGTTGAAGGACTGGTTGCTGCAGGTGAAAAGGGCGAAATTCGCCCGATGCTGGCCAAGGAATGGGCGGTATCCGATGATGGCAAGACATATACATTTACCCTCCGTGACGGCGTGAAATTCCACAATGGCGAGACGATGACCGCTACCGATGTGCAGTGGAGTCTCGAAAAGCTCATTCGTGATCCGGAATTCAGCTGCAAGACATTCTTTGATGGCAGCCGTGACGCCAAGGTGGAAACAATCGAGGCAAAGGACAACACGGTTGTCGTGACGCTTGATCGCCCCAATGCGATGTTCCTGAACTATATGGCGCAGGCGCAGTGTGGTTCTACGGGTATCGTGCACCGTGCTTCATTCGGAGATGACGGCAAGTGGAAGGCGCCAATCGCCACCGGCCCGTTTGAGTTTGGTGAATGGAAGCGCGGGCAGGGACTGACCCTGGAGAAGTTCGCCGACTATTCCATTTCAGGAGAGCAGCCCGACGGTTACGGCGGCCGCAAGGAAGTGCTTGTTGACGAGGTGAAGTATGTTGTGGTGCCGGACACCGCAACGGCGGTGGCCGGTCTTAAAAGTGGTGCGCTTGATGTGCTGCCCTACCTGCCGCCAGGCGAAGCCGCAAAGCTGAAGGACGAAAAGGACTTCACCATAGTTGCGGCTCCTCACGGTGGCCTTGTGACCATGCTGTTCCAGACGGCTGATCCGTTGATGTCGAAGGTCGAAATGCGCCAGGCAGTCATTGCCGCGCTGGATACACCGCAGATCGTCGATTCCGTAACTTACGGACTGGGTATTCCCAACAATTCGCTCGTTGCATCCGGCTCGCTTTATCATACGGCGGCGCAAGACAAGGGTTACACCTATGACCCTGATACCGTGAAGGCACTGCTGGCCAAGGCTGGTTACAAGGGCGAGAAGATCAACATTCTCACCAACCGTCGCTCGGCCATCAACTACGATACTGCAATCATCGCGCAGGCCATGTTGCAGTCCGCCGGTATCAACGCGGAAATTGAAGTCCTTGAATGGGCAAGCCAACTCGACCGCTTCAACAGCGGTAAATACCAGATCATGGCGTTCAATTATTCCAACCGTACCGATCCGGCGCTCGCCTATCAGACGGTTGTCGGCTCGAAAGCCAAAAAGGCCAATGCTGTCTGGGATGATGCTGATGTCAGCAAGCTCGTCAATCAGGCGCTGCAGGAAACCGATCAGGCAAAACGTCAGGCAATCTTTGATGATCTGCATGCCCGTTTTCTGGAGCAGGCACCGTTGGTGATGCTGGCCAATGGCCTCGATGTCGGCGTGTCCGGCCCGAAGGTAAAGGGATATCGCACCTGGCAGGGCTTTGCCCGCTTCTGGGGCGTTGAGAAAACCCAGTGAGAATGACTGGCGGATACTGACCATGCTGAAATTTGCCTTGAGCCGACTATTGTCGGCAATCCCCACCCTGTTCATCGTTTCGATGGCGGTGTTTGGCCTCATCCGCCTGATACCCGGCGACCCGGCCAGTCTGATGCTCGGCGATCTCGCTCATGCTGATGCGCTGGCCGCCGCCCGCCAGTCGATGGGACTGGATAAACCCGTTCCGCTGCAATTTGTCATCTGGCTTGGCAATGTCATGCAAGGTGATCTCGGTCACTCCGTGCTGAATGGCCAGCCGGTGCTTGACCTTGTGCTGCAGCGGTTTTCGACCAGTGCGTGGATGGTGCTGATTGCAGTTGGTCTTTCCGTTCTGATCGCCGTGCCACTGGGCATGGCAGCGGCGTGGAAACAGAATGGCGGCCTTGATCTCGCTATTGTTGCCATGTCGACATTGCTGCTTTCAATCCCGACCTTCTGGTTGGGATTGATGATCCTGCTCGGTTTCGGTCTCAAGCTCGGCTGGTTGCCGGTGTTGGGTTATGTCTCGGTCACCGACGATCCGGTAGCCGGATTGATCTACCTGATCATGCCGGTGGCAACGCTGGTGCTGCACGAGGTGGGCATTATCGTTCGTATGGCCCGCGCCTCGACGCTTGATGTGCTGCGGCTGGATTACATTACCCATGCCCGCGCCAAGGGTTTGGGCGAGGCGGCAGTGCTTCTGCGCCATGCGGCACGCAATGCCTTCGGTCCGACCTGGACACTGATTGGTCTTATCCTCGGCAATCTTCTCGGCGGTGTTGCCGTGGTGGAAACCGTGTTCACCATTCCGGGCCTCGGCCGACTGATCGTCGATTCCATCTATGCTCGTGATTACGCTGTCGTGCAGGGCTGCCTGCTGTTTGTGGCCGTCACCTATCTGCTCGTCAATCTGCTGGTTGACCTGCTCTACCCCCTGTTCGATCCGAGAGTGACTGCAGAATGAAACGCCATCAACGAAACCGTATCCTCGGCGGCGCACTTCTCGCCTGTTTTTTCGGGGCAGCGCTTGCCGGCCGCATCTGGACACCTTTCGACCCGATGCGCATCGATCTGCGTTCCAAATTGCAGGCGCCGGACGCGACCCACTGGCTTGGAACCGATGAATTTGGTCGCGACGTCCTGTCCCGGTTGATGACGGCGGCAGGTACCAGTGTCTCGATCAGCCTTGTGACTGTGTGCATCGCCGTTCTGGCCGGTGTGTCGTTTGGTGTTCTTGCGGGTTATGCCCGTGGCTGGACAGACCGCGTCATCATGGCATTCAACGACGCGCTGCTGGCGTTTCCCAGCATGCTGCTGGCGCTGGCGCTGCTATCGATTACCGGCGCCAATATGTATGGCATCATCCTGGCGCTCGGCATTGCCTATACGCCGTCCATGGTCCGTGTGGTGCGTGGTTCGGTGCTGTCACTGCGTGAGCGGGAGTTTATCGAAGCATCCCGCATCATGGGCAATTCGGCTGCCTACACCATGTTCCGCCATATTGTGCCGAACTGCCTCGGTCCAGTGATCGTGCTGGCAACCTCCATGTTCGGATCGGTGCTGTTGACTGAAAGTGCACTTAGCTTCCTTGGTCTTGGTGTACCGCCGCCAGCGCCGACCTGGGGCAACATGTTGGCCAGTGGCCGTCCGCATATCGCAGAAGCCGTATGGCTCGGCATCTTCCCTGGTCTCTGCATCTCCCTGTCACTGCTTGGCATAAATCTGTTCGGTGATGCGATCCGCGACCGTTTCGACCCCCGCATGCGAGGATTGTAAGCAATGAACCAGCCTCTTATTCAGGTCGAAAACCTTAGTCTTTCCGTGAACGGAATTGATGATCATCGCATCGTTCGCGATGTTTCGTTCAGTGTCGGTGCCGGTGAAATCGTCGGTATTGTCGGCGAAAGCGGTTCGGGAAAAACCATGGTGGCACGCAGCCTCATGGGTCTCCAGCCGCCGGCGATTGCCATTTCCGGCGGTGATATCCGTTTCGAAGGTCGCTCTGTACCATCAATGGAAGGCAAGGAAATCCGCGCATTGCGTGGCTCTCGGCTGGGCATGGTGTTTCAGGAACCGATGACCTCGCTCAATCCGTCGATGACCATCGGCAAGCAACTTGAAGAGCCGTTGAAACTGCACACGCGGCTGGACGCTGCGGCGCGGCGCGCCAAAATTCTCGAGATTTTGCGGCGTGTTGGCATTCATGATCCCGAGGGTGCCTTGCTGGCATTCCCGCATCATTTTTCCGGCGGCATGCGCCAACGCATGATGCTGGCATCTGCGATGCTGCTGCGACCATCCCTGCTGATCGCCGACGAGCCGACCACGGCGCTTGATGCGCTGGTGCAACGCGAGGTGCTGGAACTGATGCTGGAAATGGTGCGCAGTGAAAACACGGCATTGTTGATGATCAGCCACGACCTGCCGATGGTGGCGCGTTACTGTGACCGCGTCATCGTCATGCGGCAAGGCGAGATTGTCGAGCAGGGGCCGGTTACGGACATCATTTCCAATCCGCGCCATGATTACACACGCGAATTGCTGCAATCCATGCCGATGCGTGGGCCGCTGAGAGACATTGATCCGCAATCGAAACCGGTTATGGAAGTGCGCGGCATTGAGGTCACATATAGTGCCCGCGCCGGTTTTATGGCGCCGCGGAAGACCAAGAAAGCTTTGCATGGTGTCGACCTTGCGGTGCGGCCGGGCGAAATCGTGGCGCTGGTCGGTGCCTCCGGTTCCGGTAAGACCACGCTTGGCCGTTGTATTGCCGGGCTGGTACCTGCGTCTGCCGGCCGCATCTTCTTTGCCGGCGAAGAAGTGAAGCCGGATTCGCCTGCATGGCGCAATTACCGCCTCAACTGCCAGATGATTTTTCAGGACCCGTTCGGTTCACTCGATCCGCGCATGAAAATCCGCGATATCGTCGCAGAGGCTCTGCGTCACGTCACTACGTCGACGCGGGAAGAAAAGCAGCACCGTACCCGCACCATTCTGGAAGAAGTAGGGCTCGACGGGCGTTATTTCGACCGGTTTCCGCACGAGCTTTCCGGTGGCCAGCGTCAACGCGTGGCAATTGCGCGTGCCATTGTAGGGCGACCGCAGTTCGTGATCGCTGATGAGGCGGTGTCGGCACTTGACGTTACCGTGCGCGCCAGAGTGCTGGAACTGCTGGCTGATCTGCAGAAACGATATGGTTTTTCGTGCCTGTTCATCAGCCATGATCTCGGTGTGGTCGAGCAGCTTGCCGACCGGGTGGTGGTGATGCGTGACGGCGCGATCGTTGAGCAAGGCAACCGCGACGACATTTTTGATGCTCCGCGATCGGAATATACGCGCGCCTTGCTTTCGGCCATCCCAACCCTGACCCGCACCGAAACCGGCGTTTCGCTGAACTGGCGTTTCGCAGAAACGGAAAAACAGCAGGCGGACGCATTGCAATGAAAATGACAGCAATAACCACGGATCTGCCACGGGCAACACCCGCCTCACGTGGCACAGATCCGGCGATAATCCTTGCCATGCTGGATGAGATCAAACGTCACGATCTCGAATTGCATAGCCTTCTTATCTGGCAGGATGGCGCGCTGATCACCAGCGCTTACTGGGCGCCTTATTCCGTTGCTCGCCCGCATATGATGCATTCCGTGACCAAGAGTTTTACCTCCATGGCGGTTGGTTTGGCGGTGTCGGATGGCCTGCTGTCGGTCGATGATGCGGTGCTGCAATTTTTCCCTGACTATGCAGGACCGGTCGACGATAACTTGCGCGCCATGAAGGTACGGCATCTGCTGACCATGACCAGCGGTCATGGGCGCGGAATTTCCGGTGGCTCCTGGCGTCGGGTGCTTTCAAGCTGGGTGGACGATTTTCTGCGCCAACCGAGCCCCCACAATCCCGGAGACGTGTTCGTCTACGACAGTGCCGCAAGCTACATGCTGTCTGCCATCGTGCAGCAAGTCACAGGACGGTTGATCGCCGATTACCTCAGTGAGCGGATTTTCCAACCGATGGGCATGTCTGCCACCATGACATGGGATACGGGTACCGACGGCGTCAACACCGGTGGCAACGGTCTCAGCTGCACCAGCGAGGATATGCTGAAACTCGGCATATTACATTTGCAGGATGGTGAATGGCAGGGTCGTCAGCTTTTGCCGCGCCAATGGGTGCAGGCGGCAACCGGCATGCAAATTCGGGATGTGGTGCTCGGTGTGTTTACCGGAGACCATTATCTCGGTCCGGGCGAAGTTGGTGATGGTCAAAAGGTTAGCCGGCGTGAAGGCTACGGATATCAATGGTGGCGTGGTCCCCATAACAGTTTTTCTGCCAATGGTTTGTTTGGCCAGTATTGTATCGTCCTGCCGGAAGAAAATGCGGTCGTGGCGTTTACCGGCGGGTTGGAAGACAGTGATCGCCGTGTCCATCAGCTGATCTATGATTTACTGCGTCCAGCGCTCGGGAAGGGTGGTGGCACGTCTGAGAGTGCCGAAAAACTGGACGCGCGTCTGGCCGGTTTGAAGCTGGAAAATTATGCAGACAAGGCGTTTTCGCCGGACAAAGTGCCATGCGGCACATGGGTTATCGAGCCCAACGATCAAGGTATCGAGAGCATTTCTCTCGCCACCAACAATACTGAGCTGAGTATCATTCTTCGCGACGCCGATGGTGAACATCACGTGCGGGCCGGATGTGGTTTTTACATTGAAACTGTCACCACTATACCCGGCGCAAGGCTGCACCATTCCTACCAGCCAGCCGAAGGATTGAGGGTCTTGGCCTCGGCCCGTCTTCTTGAAAATGACGGTGCCGACACGGTTCTGGAAATGGACTGGATATTCGTTGAAACGGCGTTTCGCGATACTGTTCGCTTACGTTTTGCAGATGGCTCGGTGACGCTTTCGAGGAGGGTGAATGTCAATTCATCCGAGCTTGAATTGCCTGACATCAAGGGGCGACTGCTGGAGCAGCATGCAAAGGAGAAACAGCCCCATGGTTGATGATGAACCGGTTGCGATTTACCGCATGACGCATGAGACATTTGCGGCGCGTATGAAACGCCCCGCAGTCATTCTCATTCCGCTTGCCTCGCAGGAAGAGCAGGGGCCGCATGCGCCGATGGGTGACTTCATGCTGACCGAACGGCTGGCAGAAATGAGCGCTCGAGCGGGTGATGGGCTGACAGCACCTGTTCTGCCGTTTGGCCATGCCGAATTTTTCCGTGCTATTGCCGGTGGAATTCAGCTGCGTGCCGCAACGTTCACCGCTGTGCTTGAGGATATTCTGACTTCCTTCCTTGATCACGGCCATGAACAGTTGCTGATTTTTAACGGTCACACAACGAATGCACCGCTGATCGATCAGGTTTGCCGCAAGTTGCGCCGCGAAAAAGGCGTGCTGATACCGGCGCTGAACATCTGGCAGAGCCTGCCGGATAGCCTGTGGAAGACACTTTACGGTGATGATGCAACGCGTGTGCGCGGTCACGGCGGCGAACCGATGACCTCGGTCTATATGCATCTTTTTCCCGACCTGGTGCGAACAGAGGCGATGCGCGATCCCGCGCCGCGTGGCAGCGTGTTCGGTCTGCCTGTTGGTGGGGTCTCTGCCACGCGTTTTGAGGGAATACCGGTGCAGATACCGATTGATTGCACCGAGGTCGATCCAGCCGGCATGCTCGGTGGTCGGGCCTCATTGGCAAGTGCTGAAAAAGGTCAGGTGATCTGTGACCATATTGTTGGCCATACCGCGCGGCTGATGCGCCATCTTGCCGGTTTCGATCCACGAAACGCTGTACAGCCTTTTGAGGCGCCTACCGCAGGGCCGTCGCAAGGAGAAAGCCATGACTGAATTACGTATCGGTGCGATGCCGGTTAAGCCTCCGCAGGAGGTAATCGATGCATTGCAGCAGATTGAGACGGCCAGTGTCGGGCATCTGCGTCACACCGGTTTCATGAGTGGTTCCATTCAGGCGGTCTTGCCGCAACAACAGGCCCGCGCCGGGGGTGCCGTCACGCTCGCCATTCCCGCCATGTGCTCGACGCTGTTGCATTACGCGCTGAACCAGGTGCGCCCCGGCGACATGCTGGTGATCGACCGGCTGGGCGACAGTCGCCATGCCTGCCTCGGCGGTGCGGTTGCACGGGCTGCGCGTACGGCAGGTGTTGCCGGTGTTATCATTGACGGTCCGTGTACAGATGTCGCGGAGATCATTGCCGAAGGGCTGCCCGTCTGGTGCCGTGGTGTTTCGTCTGTCACGACCCGCCAGCTTGATCTCGGCGGCACATTCAATCGTCCGATCGCCTGCGGTGGTGTGCCGGTTTTGCCGGGCGATATCGTGTTGGCGGATGCGTCAGGCGTGGTGGTGCTGCCAGCAGATGAGGCAGCAGACATCGCTGAGATCTGTATCGCTCGTGAGACACGTGTTGCCCGCACTATGCAGCGGCTGCTCGATGGCGAAAAGCTCGGTGATATCACCCGTGCGATGGACAAGGTGAATGCGCGCCTCAACCCGGGCGCAACGGAAGGAACACAAAAATGACCCCGCTCTATAGCCAGTTGCAAGATGTCACGCTGGACGGTGTGCTTTCGGTGATTGCACCTCGCGTACCTCTGGTGCCGATGGTGTTTGACAGTCCCCATAGCGGTCTGGACATGCCCAAGGGATTTAACCCTGCTGTTTCCGCAGAGCGTGTGAGAGTGGCGGCCGATACGTATATCGATGATCTGTTTTTGTCGGCATGTGATGTCGGTGCGCCGCTACTGAGTGCACATTTCCCACGCAGTTTTCTCGATGTGAACCGGTCCTTGCTCGATATGGACACGCAGCTTGTGGACGGTGATTGGCCTCATCCGGTGCGTGAAAGCGCAACCGCAAAACGTGGCATGGGGTTGATGTGGCGTTATGCCTGGGGCGATGAGCCAATGTATGCGGCACCCATGAGTGTGGCGGAAGCCGAGGCGCGGATCGCCACCTACTGGCAGCCCTACCATGAGCATCTGGCTGGCCTGCTGAATGCGGTCTACAGCCGGTTTGGTCGCGTTTATCACATCAACTGCCATTCCATGACCGCTGTCGGCCATGCGATTTCGTCTGATCCGGCGGGAGCGGTGCGGGCAGATATTTGCCTTGGCGATCTGCATGGCGGGTCGGCCTCCGGCGAATTTATAGCGCTGATCACCGAAACTCTCGAAGCGGAGGGGTTGGTCGTTGCGCTCAACAAACCTTTTCGTGGCGCAGAACTGGTTGCGGCCTATTCGAACCCGGCCCTTCAACGCCACAGTGTGCAGTTTGAGATCAACCGCAAGCTCTACATGGATGAGACAACGCGCGAGCGTAACGATGGTTACGAGGCATTAAAGGGCGTGCTTGCCCGTATGAACCGCGTGCTGGCCGATTACGCCAGCCGGCAACCGCCGAAAAAACTCTAAGGGGAATCGTCTCATGTCTGCCCAGCAAAAGGCCGTGCCACTCAATTTCTATCGCCGCGGCCGCACACCGATTTTTGCGTCGCGTATGGATCAGCGCTTTTCGTGGTGCTGCTATATTCCTGAAGGATATGATCCGGCCGGTGAAACTGTACATCCCCTTGCCGTCCTCGTTCATGGCAGCCTGCGGGATGCTGATATTCTGCGTGATGAATTCGTCGACTTTGCCGAACAACATCAATGCGTCCTGCTGGCACCGCTTTTCCCGGCGGGCATTGATGACCCTGATGATCTGCACAACTACAAACACATGATCTATCACGGCATTCGTTATGATCTTGTTCTGCTGGATATGATCGATGAACTGGCGACACGTTACCGTGTCGAGAAGGACAAGGTGTTGATGCACGGCTTTTCCGGTGGTGCGCAATTTGCCCATCGTTTTCTCTATCTGCACCCGCGCAGGCTTCACGCCGTTTCGGTCGGTGCGCCCGGTACCGTCACGCTTCCCGATGATCGTGCAAATTGGTGGGTCGGTTTGAACGGCATGGAAGAGATATTTGGCCAACCCATTGATATCGACGCCATGCGTCAAGTGGCCGTGCAGCTGGTAATCGGTGATGCGGATATCGAAACCTGGGACGTCACCGTCGGGCCAAAATCACCCTTCTGGATGGAGGGTATCAATGACAGCGGTGAAACCCGCGTTGAGCGCTTGCGCACCCTGGAAAAGGGCCTGAAGGCGGTTGGTGTCGAGCCACGTTTCGATACGGTTGCCGGCATCAGCCATGATGGCACCGGTATTCAACCACCCGTCAAGGCATTCTTCTCGGCTGTTCTCGAAGGCTGAGAAAATATCGGTTGGCCGAGGATTGCAACGTTCAGTCTTCGGCCAGAACAGATGTGGCGACCCACCGCACCACGTTTTTTGTGCCCTCAGGTTCGCCAATCGTGACGCAGCGCGTGTTGACCGCAAACTCCGGTCTCTCAACGGTTACATTGGCGCGTTGCATACCAATCGTTGCTCGGAAATGAACCTGCTCCGGGCTGGAGATTTCGCTCTCCGTTTTATGCAGTGTCAGCTCCCCTGTTATGCCGCGCTGTCCTGCCCATTCCAGTAGCGCAATTTCCGCCGTCTGTGTTGGCGCGTCGTAGGAAGGGTTGCCGCGATAGGCGGGCAGGTAGGGGGTGCCCTGTTCAAGGCAGCTGAGAAACTCGCCAACCTGTGATGGTTCCAGTCGGCTGTAACGGGCCCGTTGCGGTAAAACGACAAGCGAGGCGGCAAATCGGCATCCGCCGAGATGGGTAGATTGCAGGATACGGAAACGACTTGGGTCTGCCGCCTGCCGCAGGGCCTTCCATGTCGCGAAGCCGTAACGGGCGCAGCAAGGGTCCTGTTTGCCATCGGTGCAGCACACGATGGTCAAGCGTGGGTCATGTGTGCCGTCAAGCACGCCTCCACCGGCAATATGCAGCAGCAGCTGTTCGGCTTCCTCAGGCGTCACATGGTCTCTGACAATATCCTGATGCGTGAAGCCGATGTCGTCGCCATCAACCAGAGCGACGTGAATGCCCGCGGCATTGGCAGCCAGAATTGCCTGCCCGAGCCCTTCCGGCATATTTTTCGATTTGATGCGTGGCACTCGCCAGTCACCGCGCGGCCAATGCAGCAGCACATAGCTTTTTGACGATGGGCCAAGTCCAGATGCCGGTTCGCCGCGCTCAGCACACAGGTCACGGCAGAAGATACGTGCTGCCATCTGCGATCAATCACCCAGCCGGGCAGGGCGCGCCTCACCACTCGCAGAAGAACGGCTGAGATGGCGGAAGAGGATGGCCGAAGCCAGCTTGCGGTCATCGCTTTTGATGGCTTCGAGGATTGCCAGGTGGTCCCGTGCCGCTTTGCGTACGCCAGCTTCGCTTAGTTCAGCAAATTCGGCATATTCTGTCATGCGCCGAAGGCTGTTCTGACGGCGGATCGCCTGTTCGAGAAACCGGTTGTTGGCCCAGGAAACGACGGTTTCGTGGAAGCGAGCATTTGCCTCAAACCAGGCCGACCCTTCAATCGATGCTAAGGGAGCGTTAAGCAGTGCCGTCTGTTCACTTTCGAGCTCCAGCAGCATGTCCATGTCGACTCGGAATGTATCTTCCATGACGGCGCCGCATTCGATAATGGCGCGGAATGCATAACTTTCGTTGACCGCCTGCCGATTGTCGAGGCATTCGGCAAAACGCCAGCCGTGCCCTTCACGCCGTTCAGCCAGTCCTTCGGCCGACAGGCGCATCAGCGTGCGACGCACGACACCGCGTGACGTCCCGAAATGTTCAAGTAATTCGGTTTCGGACGCTTCGCTGCCGATCAGGCCGTTGGCTCTCGCGTGCATAATTTTCCGGTACAGCACATCGATCTCTGATGGTGGCACAATCTCCTCAAAGCGGTCATCTGCGGAAGGTACACGCACGAGGATGAAGCCGCGATTTTCGGTTTGCGTTACAACTCCCTTCTCAGCAAGGAATTGCAGTACCTGCCGAACAGGCGTACGCGAAATGCCGAATTCGCGGGCGAGAGCGGCGTCAGAAATTTTCCCTCCGATTGGCCACTTACCCGCACGGACAATGGGTATCAATTTGCGAACGACTTCAATCTGTAGAGGACTAAGAACGCCGTCCACGGCACTCGCTAAATTTGGGGCACCCTTTAGAATAGTCACTTCTTTATAAACCCAATCTATCAAATGATTTATGCGCGGCTATAATACAATTATCTAGTCATTTCGAAGCGAATAATTGGTTGTATCTTGCTTTTCGTCCTTTCACAATTTTCGGGAGCAGGTCGGGTAGGGTGGTGGTGCCAATCCGCTGTACACGCCCTGACAAACATACAGTCCGGACACACCAAGTCCTACGGTCAGGACCTATTGATTTTGGCAGCCACCGATGATTCAGGCTTCTGGAGAAGGAGCCTGACTGATGAGTAATTTATTTTGGCTGACGGACGAGCAAATGGCTCGTCTTCAGCCCTATTTCCCCAAGAGCCATGACCCTCAGCGCGTTGATGATCGGCGCGTTCTGAGTGGCACATCTTCGTCAACCGCAACGGTCTCAGGTGACGCGATGCGCCGAAGGAATAGGCCCGTCCAAGACGCTTTATAACCGCTGGAAACGTTGGGGTGACAAGGGCATCTTTCTCCAGATGATGGAAGGGCTGGCTGTGCCTGAAGCACCGGAGTGCAAGACGATCATGATCGACGCGACTTATCTCCAGGCTCACCGCACGGCTTCCGGCCTGTGGGTAAAAAGGGGGCGCGGGCCACCTGATCGGTCGCACGAAAGGCGGCATGAACACCAAGCTTCATGCCTTGACAGATGCCAGCGGCCGCCCGATCAGTTTCTTCATAACGGCAGGTCAGGTTAGCGATTATACCGGTGCTGCCGCCTTGCTTGACGAGCTTCCCAAGGCCAAATAGCTGTTGGCCGACCGTGGATACGATGCCGACTGGTTTCGTGACGGTTTACAAGCGAAGGGGATCACTCCCTGCATTCCGGGTAGGAAATCCCGGAACAAGAACGTCAAACACGACAAGCACCGCTACAAACGGCGCAACCGGATCGAGATCATGTTCGGGCGTCTCAAGGACTGGCGACGCGCTACGACAGGGGCCCAATGGCCTTCTTCTCCGCCATCGCTCTCGCTGCAACCGTCATCTTCTGGCTCTGATCAACGAGTCCTGAGCCTAACGATCATCTCGGCAACGCGTCAGAGCGCGTGTCCGAGACCGCATGCGCTGCCTGAACCGTCTGACTATACGGGCGCTCATGTTTTGTGCCTGTTCATGACCTGTCTCGTCGAAGTGGGCCGGGTTGGACGCAAGAGCTGCTGTTTCGATTCCCTTTTTTGGGTGTCCTTTTATCCTAGCGCGACGCGAGTCGATTTCTTAGCGCTACTGCAAGCCAACGATGCTACTGTTTCCCGAATATCATTTCGAGCGCCGCGTCTTCTGGCATTCCAGCGACAGTGCCGATACTGCCGTCAGCCTTTTTGAAAACAATCGCCGGAGTGC
This sequence comes from Agrobacterium tumefaciens str. B6, assembly GCF_001541315.1. Taxonomy (GTDB): domain Bacteria; phylum Pseudomonadota; class Alphaproteobacteria; order Rhizobiales; family Rhizobiaceae; genus Agrobacterium; species Agrobacterium radiobacter. The sequence goes on from NZ_LMVK01000052.1 coordinate 118,442, forward strand.
CGCCAAAACCCAACTCGGTCATCAGATTGGCATTGCTGTCGAGACTGGCCGCGGACTTCGCGCTGATCGCAGACGCGGGCTTGATTCCGCCGTCCCTGTGCTTCAACTCGTTTTCCGTCAGCGCGCCGGAAGGGGACTTCGCCTCGAGTATGGCGGCGGCCTTCGCAGGGGAATCCTGACGGATCACGCCGACCATGACGTGTCGCAACTGGACCTTTCCACTTTCGACCCAAGGCCGCGCGGCGTGCCAGAACTTGTTGCAGTACGGGCAATTGGGGTCAGTAAAGGTGTAGACGATCCTGGGCGCCTTCGCCTTGCCATCCGCAACCCATGTCGAACCCTCGAGCTGTTTCCAGCCGCTCTCAAGGATCGGTTTCTCGGCCAACGCCTTCAACTGTGCGGCAGCCATATTCTGGCCATCGGCATCCACAAGCGTGCCGACGACCACGTGCTTGTTATCCGGGGTCAGATAGATGGCAAGCGGCTGGGATCCGGCCTTCGCGGCGAAAGCCCGCAAGCCACCGGGCACGTCCATCTCACCGAGGATCTTCAATCCCTGAAGTTCGATGGACTTCAAAATCGGAGGCAGTTCCTTGGATACCTCCTGTGCCTGGGAGGGCACGGCCGTGACAGGACTCGCAACAAGCGTAATGAGGAGCGCGGAGATGCAGGCATGGCGCCTGTAGTTCACATTTATCATTGATGGGGTCCTTGTGTTTTAAATCAGGGTCAGCGCCCAACCTTAAGTGAGTATTAAGGCTCACCGCTCGCAGGTTGCTGCGCCAGGTCAGGCACGGGCGTTCCTGATAGCCTCCTTCAATCCCTTTTCATCGAGTACACCGGGATAGATCGTCTTTCCGATCACGAAGGAAGGCGTACCGACGAAATTGAAGGAGAGTGCCTGGTTGTAGTTACGATCGAGGATTCCGGAAATTTTCTTGTTATGCTTGTTCACGGATGCTGCGATCTCCTTCATCGTCAAGCCAACTCCCGTCAGAGCCTTTTCGACATCTTCTTCAGAAAGACGGGCTTTCGTCTTCATCAGGGCGTCCATGGCGACCTGGTATTTCCCGATCTGGGCCGCTCCCAGAACCGCCTGCGCGGCGAAGATCGATGCGCCGCCGAACACGGGCCAATCCTTCATGACGAGTCGGACATCGCCGTCAGCCGCAACCACCTTCTTCACCATGGCATGGGAACTCTTGCAGTAGGGGCACTGATAGTCGAAGAATTCCACAACGGTGACCTTGCCCTTGGGATTGCCCAGAACTGGCGCATCCTTGTCGTAGAATACGTCGTTCGTGCTCAACTGCCGTGCCTGACTTGTTTGTCCGGTAAGGAGTACTCCTCCTGCGGCGGCGATACCGCCTGCCAGGAAATCGCGCCTTGAATACATCAGAGTTCTCCGTGTTTGGCTTTGCGAGCGGAAGTGGCCAGATCGCGTATCGAGAATTCACCAACCAGCCTGGTTGCCGACGGCTCCCTGCGCTTGCTGTCGAGGAACACCATGGTCGGCGGACCGATCACCTTCAGAGCTGACAGTGTCGCCTGCTTGTCGGCATCAAGTTTCGTCAGGTCGAGGCTAACGAGGTTCAATCCGTTCACAGCCGCGATAACCTCGGGAGAAGTGAAATGTGAACGTTCGATCGTGCGGCATGTCACGCACCAGTCCGCCGTCACGTAAAGCAGCGTCGACTCGTGTCCGGGCGCGTCATCAATGCGGTCGCCGAGATCCGCAATGGAGGAAACCTTGGCGAAGTCTGCCTTGTCGATCGAGGCGATTGCTGCGGGTCCACCGGAGCCCGTCAGCGGCTTCAGCGGAGCCAGCGGATCCGTGGCGCCGAGGCCGAGCCCTACGAACAGCAGGCCAGCCCAGATTACGGAGGCCAGCCCGGTCGTGCGGGCAACCACCGTCATGCCCGATTGGGAGTGAGCGGCGGCCGCGCTGAAGGCAAACACCCCGAAAGAGAGAGCAACCAACGCCCAGCCGAGCAGAGCGACCTGTTCAGGGACAAGGGGTGTGGCCATCCAGAGGGCGGTCGCCAAAAAGGCGAAGCCGAAGAGCTGCCGCACCTTCTCCATCCACATCCCCGCACGGGGTAGGGCTTTTCCGCTCGCAGTCGCCATGACGATCAGCGGGATCCCCTTTCCGAGACCAAGCGCGAACAGGGCAGCGGCGCCGATCACGACGTCTCCGGTACGGGCGATATAGAGAAGTGCGCCGGCCAGCGGCGCGGTCACGCAGGGTCCAATGAGCAGCGCAGACGTGAAGCCCAGTGCCACTGCACCGGCGATGGTGCCCCGGCCCCTGGACGTCTTCCCGAACCGGGCTGAAATCGCGGAGGGGATCTGGATATGGAACAGGCCAAAATTCGACAGTGCGAGGATAGCGAACAGAATGCAGATCGCGCCGGCCGCATAGGTCGATTGCAACGCGATCTGCAGGTTTTGCCCGGACCAGGCGGCCGCCATTCCCAGTAGGCCGAACGCAATTGCGAGCGCCAGCACGTAGGAGGACGACAGCAGGAACCCGCGCCGGGCAGTCAGCCGTTCGCCTTCACGTGTGAGCATGGCGGCAACGATCGGATACATAGGGAAAACGCACGGCGTGAAGGCGAGGAGCAGGCCGAACCCGACAAAGCCGCCAAGCAGCAGGACCATTCCTCCGTCGGCAAGCATACGATCGACCGCGGTCCGGGCATGTTCGTCGGACAGGGAGAAATCGTTTTCGGCATCGATCTCGGAGAATGTGGCCGAGGTTTGCCGGGCAGGGGCGAAACCGCTTGACGAGAAGATCCTGCCATCCTCGACGGACAAGCTTGCGAGATCGACGGTCTTAGTGGTTGGCGGATAGCAAAGCCCTTTGTCCTGGCAACCCTGATAGGTCACGCGGAATTTCTGTGGTGCGCCGGGCAGCGACGCAGTGGCGGATGAATAGTAGATTTCTGTCGAGCCGAAGTTTGGGTCGTCCTTCATCGTGCCGGGAATAGTCTGCAGCTCCAGCCTGCTCCCGTCTTCGTTCTCGGCACTCAGATAATCACGGTAGAGATAGTAGCCGTCCAGGATCTGCCAGCGAATTACAGCTCTGCCGTCCTCCTCGCGTTCGACGGTTGCCTTGAAGGCCTGATCCATTTCCAGTGGCTTTTCGATTGCTGCGGCCGGAGAAACCGCCGACAGCATCGTCAAGATCGCAAACGCGATTGCGATTATCCTCATCCGCCATATCCTCTCGTCTGCTCGTTTCCTGTGGGAAGAGATCCGGCAGGCAGCTTAAGGCAGGCTTAAGGTGAAGTTTGCAGTAGGACGATGAGCAGGATGCGTGGAGGCACAGTTGCGAATACTGATAGTAGAAGATGATCCAATCCTGCTGGATGGCTTGAGCGAAGGGCTGAAGCTGAGTGGTTTCGTGGCCGATGGCGTGGCGACGGCCGCTGATGCCACTGAAGCCCTGAGGACCGATCGGTTCGATGCCGTCGTCCTCGATAGAATGCTTCCAGATGGTTCGGGATTGGATGTTCTGAGCAGCATCCGCCGGGCAGGCAACCGCATCCCCGTATTGCTTCTGACCGCCAAGGATGAAGTCGGAGACAGGATCGACGGTCTGGATGCAGGCGCAGACGACTATCTCGGAAAGCCCTTCGACCTCGATGAGGTCGCAGCACGCCTAAGGGCGATCACACGCCGCGCTGGGGGCCGGGCGAGTGCGACGATCCAGGTTCGCGAACTGACACTGGATCCGGCTTCGATGCAGGTCAGCCGAAACGGTATGGAAGTCAGCCTGTCGCGCCGCGAGTTCTCCATCCTTCACGCCCTTATGGAAAGTCCGCAGGCCATCCACTCCAAGCAGTCCCTGGAGGAGCGTCTGTATGGCTGGCAGGAGGACGTGGAGAGCAACACCATTGAGGTGCACATCCACAAGCTACGGGCTAAGCTCGGCAGCAGTGCCATCGAGACCGTCCGGGGTGTCGGTTACAGGCTGGGGGTGGTTTAGATGCGCTCGATACGTCTGCGCTTGTTCGCAATCCTGCTCGTGGCAACTGGAGCCGTCTGGCTGCTCGCGGTCTTCTGGACATATTCCAGTGTGCAGCATCAGGTTGAGCGGGTTCTCGATGCGCGATTGACTGAAGCGGCAAGAATGGTGAGTTCTTTGATCACCGACCACCATATCGATGTCGCGGCTGCCGTCGACAGTATCCGGACAAGTGACGTCGGCCAGTCGTTCGAACTACAAAGCGACTATCGTCGACAGCTATCCTGCCAGATCTGGTCGCTTGAGGGAAAACTCGTCAGCCGATCCGAAAGCGCACCAACGGAAACCTTGACGGAGAACCGCGATGGGTTCAGCGAAACGATTGTGGATGGTGTTCGATGGAGGGTCTTTGCAGTCGTTAATCAGAGCCTCAACGTTCGTGTCCTTGTGGGAGACAGTGTAGAGATCCGTGACAGGTTGGTGGCGGATGTCGTCAAAGGGCAACTCGTTCCAGCCGTTGCCATTCTCCCGGTATTGGCCCTCCTGATCTGGCTAAGCGTTGCGCAGGGGCTCGGTCCTCTCAACCGAATTGCAACATCGATCAGCACCAGATCGGCCGAGGAACTGCATGCTATCGAGCAGAAGAATGTGCCAAGCGAGATCAAGCCACTCCTAAAATCTCTGAACTTGCTTTTCCATCGAGTTGAAGCAGCCCGGGAAAGAGAAAAGACTTTCATTGCCTATGCGGCACATGAACTGAAAACGCCGCTAGCAGGGCTAAAGACACAGGCGCAGGTAGCATTGCGCAGCAATGAAACAGGGGTGCGCGAGAAGGCATTGGCCCAAATTTCGACGAGCGTTGATAGAACCAGTCGTCTGGTTCGGCAACTTATCGACCTGGCCTCCGTTGACTCAGCCGAGCGGAGCGATGACGTGCAGATGGCAGCTCTCGCAACCATTCTGGCGGATACGCGTGCCGATCTTGAGGGTTTGGCAAACAAGCGATCGATCTCGATCGAGGTCAGCGCGCCGCGCGGGGAGATCGTTCCCGTGAAAAACATCAATCTGCTGCGCCTTGCGCTACGAAATGTGATGGAAAACGCTGTTCAGTATTCGCCCTTGAATTCTAGTGTAGACGTGCGAATTCAAGATAGAGAGGCCTCACTCGACATCGAAGTGATTGATCGTGGTCCCGGCATAGATTTGGTAGATCAGGCAGACGTGCGGGAGCGGTTTAAACGCGGTCGCTTGTCTTCAGCCGACGGTAGCGGGCTCGGTCTCGCAATTGTGGATATGGCAATGAGGAAGCTTGGGGGAGATCTGCTTTTCGACGGCTCCGCAGACGAATTCAAAGTTGTCCTGTCGTTCCCGAGATCCTGACAAGTCGGCGCCTCTGTAGCCTTAAGCCCGCCTTAAGGTACGAAGACCAAATCGGCGAGGTGACACCAACCTTTCTTTCCGCAGGTCTTCTCGTGATTCGTAAATCCCCGTCCGCAAGCAAGTCGATCGCTGTCGCCGTGTCTCTAGTCCTCTCTGCATGCGCAAGTAACGATGATCGAACATCCGGAGCTACGCCCAGGGTCATGGAGACGCCTGTCAGTCGCCAACCTGCCCAATCACTTGGATCTGATCCGGTCCAGATGTACGGCGAGAAAACTGACGCCGGATTTCGCGTCGTGGGACTTGCCGCGGAGAAAATGAATCCGCAGTTCGTAAGGCAGATCGTAAGTTTTGAGACCGATGAGAAGCCGGGCACGATCATCGTCGACCAGACAGAGCGGTTCCTTTATCTTGTCCAGTCGGATGGAAAGGCGATCCGCTATGCCGTAGGAGTTGGGCCCGTCGCTCGCGGCTTCGATGGAGGCGATGCCGTGATTGCCAGAAAGGCAGCCTGGCCACGGTGGATACCCACACCTGACATGGTCAAAAGAAACCCGGCGCATTATGGCCCCCACAAGGATGGTGTCGATGGCGGCCCACGGAACCCAATGGGTGCGAGGGCTCTCTACATGCACAAGGACGGCAAAGACACCTACTATCGAGTCCATGGCACCAACGATCCGAACTCGATCGGAAAAGCCGTATCCGCTGGCTGCATTCGTCTTCTGAATCAGGATATTATGGATCTTTACGAACGCGTCGCTCCGGGCGCACGGATAGTGGTCAAGACTTAACTGCCGTTTCAGGTTCGCATAGAATTGCGCCACCGGCTCAGTTCCGCGCGGTACCAACAGATAGTTTGTATGAGCGAACATGGTCGATGAGCGCACGCAGCTTGGGTGCCATATTGCGGCGATTTGGAAAATAAAGGAAGAACCCCGGAAAGGCGGGCAGGTACTCGTCCAAAGTGGTGACCAACTCGCCGCGATCGATGTATGGGCGAAACGTCTCTTCAAGCGCAAATGTGGTTCCGCCGCCCGCAAGCGCAGTCCGGATCATCAAATACAGATCGTTCGTGGTGATTTGCGGCTCGACGGCGACGTCGAAAGGGATGCCATCTTCCTCGAACTCCCATCGATACGGCGCAGCACTTGGAGACGGACGCCAGCCGATACAGCGATGATGTACGAGGTCCCGGGGGTGGCGGGGCGTTCCATGGATATCGAAATATCCCGGCGTCGCGACGACCACTTCTCGCTCTTCTTTGGTGAGCGGTACTGCGACCATATCCTGTTCGATCACATCGCCCAACCGGACCCCCGCGTCGTAGCCGGCTGCTACGATGTCGAAAACGTCGTCGGTCACCGTGACGTCGATCGTGATGGCGGGATGGGCTTGCGCGAATGACGCGATCAGTGGGCCGGACAGGAATTGTTCCGCAATCGAGGTGACAGCGATCCGAAGCAAACCGCTGGGCCTTGCGTCGCCTGCGACATCCTCGAATGCCGATTTCACGTCGGCCATTGGCTGAGACAGCTTTTCACGGAAGCGGTTGCCCGCCTCCGTCAACCGCACACTGCGCGTGGTACGGCTGACTAGCGCAATGCCGCAAATATCCTCGAGCCGTCTGATCGCCTGGCTAACGGCCGAGCGTGTGACGCCAAGGCGATCAGCGGCCGCCCTGAAATTCCCCTCCTCGGCGACGGCCAGAAACATCGGCACCAGGTTTAAATCGATTGTCATTGTCGTGTCCTGTTAACCAATCTCGTTAGCGATGAGGGAATACAGGCGACAATCGAATTTGTCTACCTATTGCCCATAGCCGACCGGTCAGACCGGCAGCTGGCAAACAAGCACAACCGATCATCGAAGGAGATATTTCCATGACAAACATCAAGATTACACTCGCAGCAGCTTTGGCTCTCGGGATCTGCGCCGGACCCGTCGCTGCACAGGACAGCTCCTGCCCCCGGGAAGGCGCCGAAGCTCCTCTCGCACTCCATGCGGACTGGATCATGAAGGGCTGGGAGCGACATGAAGGCGATGGCAAATTCGTGTTCGCAGAAAAGCTGAACAAGTATTACGATCTGGAAAACACCAAGGGGGTTTTCTACGACAATTTTGCGCCTGGTAGCACACAGCTCTTTGACAATTCGGCTCGCTACGGCGCCAACTGGGAGGCGTTGCAAAACGCCGCTCGATCCGTTCGGCACGGGTTGACCGGAGGCCATGACGTAATCGTCGGCGACAGAGTTGCTTCGACCACTCTTGGCTTCGTTGGCCGCATTGATCGTCTTGACGGCAAGGTGATCGCTTTTGACGGACGCTCGCAGCTGGGCTGGCAATGCACTGATGGTAAATGGAAGATCCGACAAGAACTGAATTACGCATGGGTCGTCGAACCCGAAACAATTCAGTCTTTCCTCGGCAAGACGGAGGCAGCACAATGACGACCGCAACGCCCTCACACCCTTATGTCGGCATGTGGGAGACCGCAGACGGTCGTATCCGGCACCAGTTGCTCCCTAACGGCCGCTACGACGAGGCACGTGGCCGACGCGAAAGTGCCTATCAAGGACGATACGAGGTGTCGGGAGACCACATCGAATACTGGGATGATACCGGCTTTACTGCCGACGGCGATTTTGTCGATGGCGTCTTGTACCACGCGGGAATGGTTCTCTATCGCAAGCAGTAATCGAACACCACGCCGGCAATGTCCATTGCCGGCGTGGTCCGCCTCGCTCGATGTGATCATCGTCGCGATCGCAATGGGCGATTTTCGCTGAAATAGAGTCCTGTTCGCCTGAGGCAGCCGCGCTCCCTCGAGCGCTACCAGGGAATGGTGCGCCTTGATTTAAATTTCTGTGTGAAGAAACCAAATGCTGCATTGCATCATTGGTGGTGGTTGTGGGCGAAGATTTGAACGAGAAATGTTCCGTTCAATCCTTAGGTAGCCCAAGCTCTCATGCCGTTTTCAGAAAGGGTCCCCATTGGAAACCATTGAACAATCCCGTCAAAAAAATAGGCCCTCTGTCCCGGCCGTTACTGGAAAAACCACGCAGCGACGGGCACTTATGCCCGAAATGGAAAAGGTTATTGCTAGTCCCGAGCGGACGTCCCCGCTCGGACTTGAACAGTATATAGCGGGTCGCACTCTTGTCAGTGGCGATAGTCCGGCTTGGAATGACCTGTTCGTAAAGCTCTATTCCCGTCTTAATAAGCAGGAACCCTTTATCGTTCCCGCTGTGGCGGAACCTCTCGTCGTGTGGGTGATGTCTGGAGAAGCGGTAGTCGAGGAACGAGACCTTGATGGAGACTGGGTCGCCAACACAGTCAACGTGGGCGATTTTTTCTTAACCCGCACACCTACGCCCTACGAGATGCGCTGGCGCGCGATCGGTGACGCTCCGTTTCAGGTGATGCACCTGTATCTCTCGGTTCCGCTTTTCGAGCGTGTTGCCCACGATATTTTGGGTTGCGCTGCTCCGCCGGAACTACGCGACATTTCCGGCGGGAAGGACACGCAGCTGTCTCACCTCCTGGCGCTCGTTCATCAGGAGCTGACGGCAGAAGGAATGGGAAGCCAGCTGTTCATCCAAGGCCTCGCGCAAAGCCTCGCTGTCCACCTGATCCGGAACTATGCGTCCGGTGAAGCTGCCGAGGATCGGCAGAACGCGCTTTCCGGGTTCAAGCTTCGGCGTGCGGTCGCCTATCTGGAAGAGCATCTGGCCGAACCGTTCAATCTGGCCCAACTCGCCGAGACGGTCGGAATGAGCGAATTCCACTTCAGCCGTCTATTCAAAAAGGCTACGGGCCTCTCTCCGTCACGCTATTTTATTCGCCAGCGCGTGGCGCGCGCGCAACTGCTCCTTCAGGAAACGGACACCAGCATTATCGAGATCGGCATGTCCGTCGGCTATTCAAGCCCGAGCCACTTCGCCCAGGTCTTCCGTCGCGAGAGCGGTCTTCCGCCGAGCCACTATCGGCGAGGATAAAGTTCGGCCAGCCCGAGCAAAATCGCGACAGCGCTCGCGGTTCGAATGATCGGATGTAGAGCCCACTACGGGATGAACGAAGCCTTTGGTCGTTTAGGGGGGATAGCTAAAAACCCTTGTTTTCATTCACTTTAGCACGCACAGTGAGGCACAACGGCACGCGAAAGTTTCCAGAGGCATGACTGACGACGACATAGAGAGGATTTCCGCCTGGGTAGCTCACCAAGGGCTTCGAGGAGCAAGCGAGTCCATGTTGCTCGGTGGCTTTTGTGCAGCATGCCGCGACGCCGGTTTACCACTTGACCGCAGTCTTGCTCTTATTGACACGCTTCACCCGGTCCACGAGGGGCGCGCCTTTCGATGGGATAGTCAGCAAGTGGTGGAAACAGAATTCGAGTACGGTCCCAGTAGTTCCGGAGACGCGTTGGAAAACTGGAAACGCTCAGCTTTCTATTATCTGTGGGCAGGAGAGGTTTCCGAAATCCGACGTCGTATCGGACTAGGCGATCCGGCCGACTTCGCAACGTTGGATGATATGCGTAGCTCTGGTCACACGGACTTCGTTGCCTTTATCCATAGGTTTGAAAAACAGGGAACCATCGGCGAGATGGACTGCTTTTTCTCGCACTTCGCCACACGTGATTCCGCCGGCTTTTCTGATCTCGATCTTCAGAACCTTCGCAAGCTTCTGCCGGTTCTGGCTTTGGCAATCAAAAGCACTGCGCTTGCACGGATTGCGAGGACGATTGCCGAGGTCTATCTCGGGCACGACGCGGCACGGAAAGTCTTTGAAGGTAAAATCAACCGTGGTTCGGCGGAACGCATATCCGCAGCCCTGTGGTTCTCGGACCTCGCAAATTATACAAGAATTTCTGCTACAGTAGCGCCTGAAGAGATCATTCCTCTCCTGAATGATTACAGCGATGCTGTGATCTCGGCCGTCCATGAGGCTGGCGGGACGGTGCTGAAATTAATCGGTGATGGCGTCCTGGCAATTTTCAGGGCGGATCGACAGGTCGACGCCTGTGACGCCGCTTTGCAAGCCGAAAGCCTTCTTCGCCTGAGGCTTGAAACCCTTACTGGCAAGAGAACATCGGAAGGCCGCCCCACTACGGAAGTCTGTCTCGGACTACACATCGGTGATGTTTTTTACGGGAATATCGGAAGCGAGGATCGGCTTGACTTCACCGTGATAGGTCCCGCCGTGAACGAGGTAAGCCGCATTGTTTCGATGTGCCGGTCTCTTGATGTAAACCTGCTGACCTCTTCCAATTTTGCAGACTGTATAGAGGGGCGTGATCGTCAGCGTCTCGCATGCGTAGGCCGGTTCGCACTAAAGGGAGTTGAAGGGGCGCAAATGCTTTACACGCTTGATACTCCCTACTACGCCCTCGGCTGAAAGAGCGTCTCCGATCCCCCTTAGCTCCGTTGGCACGCTCGCATTCGCAGTTCGAGCGATAGACGCATGGATCCGTCGTAGTCTGTGTCGTCTCGTCGCAAAATGGAAAATTTCTGGAAGCGTATGATGGGCGCCAGCTTCCAGATGACTTTGATCGGCCTCGGCAAAAGGTGACAGCGCGCCTGGCAGCAGCCGCATTCTGGTTTACGTCGGAGTCAACGATGACTTTCGGCTAGCCCAGCTTGTCCGTTGCGAAACTGGACTGCCGCCCGGTCACTATCATCGAGGCTAGTTTTTGACCTCTCGGCGTTTTGAGCAAGATCGCGACAGGTCGAGCAAGGGCCCGAGAGAAGAACGGCGATCGAAGGCATAGTTTCATCCTTGTCAAAACGAAACGCCCACCGCGGTGGTGGGCCGCAGACAAGGAGTAAAGAAATGACCAATCTCAACGGAAAGATCGCACTGGTCACCGGCGCATCGAGCGGCATTGGCGCTGCTACCGCTGTCAAGCTTGCTGAAGCCGGTGTGAAGGTCGGTATCGCAGCCCGCCGCACCGAAAAACTGGAAGATGTCAAAAAACAGATTGAAGCCAAGGGTGGCGAAGCTCTCGTAATCGAAATGGACGTCGTAGACACCGCCTCTATCGAAGCGGGCGTCAAGAAGCTCGTCGACGCCTATGGCTCAATCGACATCCTGGTCAACAATGCCGGCCTTATGCCGCTTTCCGATATCGACCAGTTCAAGGTGGACGAGTGGAACCGGATGGTCGACGTGAACGTGAAGGGCCTGCTCAACACGACAGCGGCCGTCCTGCCGCAGATGATCAAGCAGCACTCCGGCCACATCTTCAACATGTCCTCGATCGCGGGCCGCAAGGTGTTCAAGGGTCTCTCGGTCTACTGCGCGACCAAGCATGCAGTCACGGCCTTTTCTGATGGCCTGCGCATGGAAGTCGGGCAGAAGCACGGCATTCGCGTGACCTGCATCCAGCCAGGCGCCGTTGCCACGGAGCTCTACGATCACATCACCGATCCGGTCTACCGCAATCAGATGGACGAGCTGGCAAGCCAGATGACCTTCCTCCAGGGCGAGGATATCGGCGACACCATCGTGTTCGCTGCCCAGGCTCCGTCGCATGTCGACGTCGCCGAGCTGTTCGTCTTGCCAGTGGAACAGGGCTGGTAACCAGCTGGCCCGAACCGGTCCCTGTCAGTCACAGGGACCACTTCAAGGGAGATTGGAAATGAAGGAGATATCCGCAACCCAAACCTATCGCATCCTGGAGCCTGGCCCAATTGTCATGGTGACGACCAGCGATAAGGGAAAGCCAAATGTCATGACCATGGGCTTTCACATGATGATCCAGCACGTGCCACCGCTGATCGCCTGCGTGATCGGTCCTTGGGACCACAGTTACGAGACGCTCAAGGATACCGGCGAATGCGTGATCGCCGTGCCGGGCCTGGACCTCGCCGAAACTGTTGTCGATGTCGGCAACTGCTCTGGCGATCGGGTCGACAAGTTCCAGCGCTTCGGCTTGCAGAGCCGCAAAGCCAAGGACGTATCCGCGCCTCTCATTGCCGACTGTCTGGCCAATATCGAGTGTGAGGTTATCGATCGACGCAATGTCGACCGATACAACCTGTTTATTCTGGAAGCCAAACGACTGTGGATCAACGAGGGCCGAAAGGAACGACGAACCCTGCATCACAGGGGCGATGGTTCATTCACGGTCGACGGCGGCACACTCGACCTCAAAGACCGCATGGTCAAATGGCGCGCCCTTCCGTGAGGCGGTGCGCCTTCATCCAATCTATATTCAAGGAGAAATAACATGTCTGCCTATCTCGTCGTTGACCTCGACATCCACGATATGCCGTCGATCGAAGACTACCGGTCCAAGGCTTTGCCGCTTGTCGCAAAAGCCGGCGGCCGTCTGATCGCGCTCGACGCGGAGCCGCTCGGGTTTGAGAATTGGGAATCGACCAACATGCTGATCATCGAATTTCCGAATAAGGAAGCCATCCGTCAGCTGTTCGCATCCCCGGAATATGCGCCCCTCGCTGAACAGCGACAGGCTGCGGCCGCATCGCGCATTATAGCGATCAAGGGTGTCTGAAAAGAGCAAGATTACGACAGCTCCCGCAAAGGCGCGGCAGATCTTTTCCAGGTATGCCCTCACTATACGGGTGTTGCCCTAACCGAGAAGGAGCCCTGAAATGGCTGACCTCACCAATGTGGCCTACTTCACTGCGAAGCCGGGCCGCTCAGGAGATCTGGGGGACGAACTGCTTCAGCTCGTCGCTCCGTCCCGCAAGGAGGAAGGCTGCCTACGCTACGAGATCCACCAGTCCAATGACGTTCCCGACGCGTGGATGGTGCTCGAAGACTGGCGGCACGCCTCCGACTTCGAACTGCATATGAGCACGCCTTACGTCGAAGCCTTCATGGCGAAGGTTCCGAACCTGTGCGTTGAAGACGTGGAAATCTGCGGATACCAGCAACGGTCGCCGCAGGCCTTAAACAGAAAGGAGTATATGAAATGAGCACGCAAAACCCTAAAGTGTGGCTCGTAACCGGATGCTCTACAGGCTTCGGTCGCTACATCGCAGAACACCTGCTGGAAGCCGGTGAAAAGGTCGTGGTGACGGCTCGCAAGACTGACAGAATCGCGGATCTTGAGCAGAAGGGCGATGCCCTGATCCTTCCACTCGACGTGATCGACCGGGAACAGTGCCAGACGGTGGTCGACGCCGCGGAAGCACATTTCGGTCGGATCGACGTCCTGATCAACAACGCCGGGATCGGTTTCTTCGGTGCGATCGAGGAAACTGATGAAGAGAATGCCCGTCGCCTGTTCGACGTCAATTTCTTTGGTACTGCCAACACGATCCATTCGGTGCTTCCGCATATGCGCGCCCGCCGCAGTGGTACGATCGTCAATCTGACATCGATCGGCGGCCTGGTTGGCTACACGGGCGTGGGCTACTACTGCGCAACAAAATTTGCGGTGGAAGGATTGTCGGACACGCTTCGGAAAGAAGTCGCTCCTCTCGGCATCAATGTCATGACGGTCGAGCCGAGCGCCTTCCGGACGGAATGGGCAGGCTCGTCAAACGAGGTCTCCGCATCCATCGACGACTACGATGGCACAGCAGGCGAGGCACGTCGGGCTTACCATGCATCGGTAGGCAAACAGGCTGGCGATCCGGCGCGTGCAGCGAAGGCCATCCGGGAAGCCGTGCTGGCTGAGCAGCCTCCGCACCATCTTCCCCTCGGCAATGACGCCGCGGACGCAGCCCTGAAGAAGGCGGATGACCTGAAGGCAAACGTTGTTGCCTGGGAAGCCTTGTCTCGTTCCGCCGACTTCCCGGCTGACTGAACCAATCCAATCAACCCAACACGAAACCAACACTACCGGGGCTTCGCCACGGAGATTGAAGGAGTGTGTCATGTCAAAGCGATTTGAAGGAAAAGTAGCAATCGTAACAGGCGGTGGTTCCGGTATCGGCGCCGCCATCGCCAACAGGCTTCTTGTGGAAGGAGCATCCGTTATGATCTCCGGCAGGACGGAGAAGCGGTTGTCGGACGTTGCCTCTAAGATGCCGGCCGACCGCAGTGGCATCTTTGTTGCAAATGTTTCCTCACGGCCGGACTGCGACGCCCTTGTCGCAGCGACGGTCGAACGGTTCGGCCGCATCGACACTGTTGTCAATGCTGCGGGCATGAATCTTGTCGGCACCATCGAGGAGACTAGCGATCAGGATTGGGACGAATGCATTGCCTCGGACCTTTCCGGCGTCTTTTACATGAGCCGTGCCGCGGTTCCGCATCTGAAGGAGACCAAGGGTTCGATCGTCAACATCGGCTCCGTCTCATCCCTTGGTGGCGGCTGGAGCCATGCGGCCTATAATGCTGCAAAGGGTGGGGTTGCAAACCTGACCCGCTCAGCAGCCTGCGACCTCGGCAAGTTCGGCGTCAGAGCAAACACAGTGGCACCTGGACTTACTGTAACGGGAATGGTGGATGCCATCATGGATGATGAGGCCCTTCTCGAGAAAGCCTGGGACCGGATTCCCTTGAGGCGGGCAGGCCAACCTGAAGAGATTGCCTCGGCGGTCGCTTTCCTTGCAAGTGACGAAGCTGCCTGGATCACTGGGATCGTCCTGCCGGTCGATGGGGGCCAGACCTGCACGGACGGCGGCCCGGAATGGGGTAAGTAAAAACGCGAGAAGCCCGGACCATGGCCCGGGCTTTTCTTTCGATCGGGTGCTTCGCTTAGCGACGGGCGTCGAGGCTGTAGCGGCCCGCGCCGAACGCGACGACCTGCAGCAGACCGCCGGCCATTGCGATGTTCTTGAAGAAGTGGATGAACTGGTTCAGGTCGCTGAGGTTGTTGTGGAACGTCAGGGCCGTGGCAACGCTGAACAGGGCAAGGATCAGGGCGACGATGCGGGTCTGGAAGCCGAGGATCAGGGCAATGCTGCCCAGGATTTCGGTCACAACGGCTGCGCCGTAGGACAGGGGCGGGAAGGGCAGGCCGACCATATTGATATAGCCGATCGTGCCGGCCGGGTCGGAAATCTTGCTGATGCCGGACAGAAGAAAGATCGCTGCCAGAAGAACACGGCCGGCAAGGGGTGTTACACCGTGAACGAGGGCAGACTTGGAAAGGGCTTCAGCGCGCTGGGCGATTGCTTCGGAATAAGACATGACGTTTCTCCTTGATTTGTGGGGCGTAGCCACCGTGGCTGCGTCGTGAGGAGAAATTGCCACCGAACGATCGAACGAAAAAGCTGGATAATTTCGGAGGTAATCGTCGAAAAATTCGAACGATCGGGACAAAGAAAAACCCGCGCTTTTGAGGGCGCGGGTCCGACTGGAGGGTCGTGGAATTCAGATGACGGAAAGAAGCCCTCCGTCTACCAGCAGTGCGGTGCCTGATACGTAGCTCGACAGGTCGGAGCCAAGGAACGCGACAGCGTCGCCGACTTCTGCCGGTTTTCCAAGACGCCGCAACGGGGTTCTCTGGCGAAAGCCCTCGGAGGCCTGAGCAATACCGGGGCTCGTGCGAAGGAGCTCAGTGTCAATGGTGCCGGGTGCTACCGCGTTGACGCGGATGCCGTCCGGGCCAAGAGCATCGGCGAGCGACTTCGCCATCAAAACCACGCCGCCCTTGCTTGTCGAGTAAGCGACTGTGATGCCAGCGCCAGAAATCCCGCCCATGCTGGCCATCAGGACAATGCTGCCCTGCTTGCCCAGCGCCTTCATCTGACGGGCAGCTGCCTGGGCGCCGAATAGCGGGCCATCCAGATTGACCGACATCAGGCGGCGGTAATCGTCTTCTGGAACATCTGCGCCGTCTGTCTTCAGGGTGATCCCGGCGTTGGCGACCATGACATCGACGCCGCCAAATTCCTCGGCCGCCGCGACCAATGCGTCGTTGTCAGCTTTGCGACTTACGTCAGCCTTCACGAAAATCGACTGGGCGCCGAGCTTGCGAATTTCAGAAGCGGTGGGTTCGCCGCCTTCACGCGGCGCTTCGACGACATCAGATACGATGACTGCCTTGGCGCCATGTTCGGCAGCCCGGATGGCGATCGCACGGCCAATGCCGCTCGATGCGCCGGTGACGATGACGACCTTGTCGTCGAGAATGTTAGTCTTGGTCATGACATCCGCCCTTAAACTTCAGGGATTTTCGGCGCCGAAGGAGGCAGGGCGTCTAGCTGCTGCAGAAGGTAATAGAGGTTGGCGACGCCCCAGTGTTCTGCGATCTTGCCATCGCGGATGCGCATGGCGTCTACGGTTTCGAACTTGACCTTGCGGCCGGTTGGTTCGATCCCGAGGACAACGCCCTCGTGGGTGCCGTGATAGGTCTTGAAGGTCGTGACGATATCGCCGTCGACTGCCTGCCAATGGATCTCGGCATGGAAGTCGGGGAAGGCTTCGCGCAGAGCATGATAAAGGCGACGTGCGCCCTCCTTGTCTGGCGTTCCACCCGGTTGCGGTGTGTGGTCGAGGAAGTCATCGGCGAAGAGCTCGTCGAAAAGTTCGAAGTTGCCGCCGGACTGCACTTCCAGTGTGTTGCGGCGGACGAGTGATTTGAGTGCTTCGTGTTGTTCTGACATGGGATGATCCTTTCGAGGTTCGTTGTCAGAGTTCAAATCCACCGATCGTCATGCCACCGTCGACGGTCAGCATGTGTCCGGTGACATAGGAGGCGGCGTCGGACGCGAGCCAGATCGCAGCTGCTGCAATCTCCTCAGGCTTGCCGCCACGTTTGGCGGGAATGGCGTTTTGAGCGAGTGCGGCAAAGGCGGGGTTCTGCTGGCTGTTCGCCGCCACCATCGGCGTTTCCGTCCAGCCAGGAGCGATTGCGTTTACGCGAATGCCATGCGCTGCATTTTCCATTGCGACGACGCGCGTCAAGCCTTGGACGCCATGCTTGGAGGCGGCGTAGGCGCTCATACCGCCAGGCCCCGTCAAAGCCGCAACGGACGCCGTGTTCACGATCGCGCCGCCTCCGCTTCGTTTCATCAGCGGGATTTGGTATTTCATTCCCAGAAAAACACTCTGCAGATTGACGGCAATGACCCGCTGGAAATCTTCCAATGGGTAGTCTTCGATCCCCTTTGCCGGACCGGTAATGCCGGCATTGTTGAAGGCGGCATCCAGACGACCAGACGTGGAGCTGATTTGCTCTATCCATCCCGCGACCTGAAGTTCGCTGGAGACATCGAGCTCCGTCGTAAATACCCGGCCATATTCGGCGCGAACCAGATCTGCGGTTTCCGCCAGACCTTTGGCGTCCCGATCGGCAAGGTGTACTGTCGCTCCCTCACGGGCGAGACCGAGAGAAATCGCCCGCCCGATCCCGGAACTTGCGCCCGTAATTGCGACGACCTTGTTTGAGAATAGCGCAGACATAACTTCTCCGTGCCAGCCGATCGCAATCGGCTGGTCTGGTTGGAGGAAAAAGTGGGAGAGAGTTGTGTGGCGTTACCCGCGAGCTGCGACGAGGGCGGCGGCCGTGCGGGCGACAATCTCGCCCTGATGGAATGCACCGGCGAGATCGATCTGCGAAGGCTGGCGTGACCCATCGCCACCGGCCACCGTCGTTGCCCCATACGGAGCGCCGCCAACAATCTCTTCACTGCTCATCTGGCCCTGGTGGCTATAGGGCAGGCCGACGATGATCATGCCGAAGTGCATGAGGTTGGTGATGATCGAAAACAGGGTGGTTTCCTGTCCGCCGTGCTGGGTGCCCGTCGAGGCGAATGCTGCACCCACCTTGCCGTTCAAGGCACCCCGAGCCCACAGGCCACCAGCCTGGTCGAGGAAAGCCGCCATCTGCGAGGACATGCGGCCAAAGCGAGTGCCGGTACCGACGATGATCGCGTCATAGTCGGCGAGTTCCGCTATCGTTGCAATCGGTGCCTCCTGGTTGATTTTGAAATGGGACTTTTCGGCAATTTCGAGCGGCACGGTTTCCGGCACACGCTTGATCGTAACGTCGGCGCCGGCGCTTCTTGCGCCTTCAGCGATTGACCCTGCCATCGTTTCGATGTGGCCGTAGGACGAGTAATAAAGGACAAGAACCTTGGTCATTTTGGACGCTCCGTTGGAGTGGTTGAGTTCGATGGAGGCAAGATCGGCTTTTTCATCATTCGATAAAAGCTGCATAATTTGATCCATTACGTTCGATTTTATCGACCGTTTGCGGTATTGGAAATTCCATCTTGGCCTGCCGCCTGAACGCTGTTTTATGGAGCGAGCTCAGTCCTTCAGCAGGGTGAGCGCCACAAGCGGCTGTCCGAAATGCTGAAGAGAACCGGAAGCTTCGAAACCGCCAAGATCGACGGGCGCGAAACCCAAACGAGCGATCAGGCCCGCTACCTTCTTGCTGGCCTCCAGAGAGTTACCTGACAGGAAGAGTACACGCTTTCCACCTGATTTGACCGGGTCGGCGGCGAGCACGGCGGCCGGGAGGGTGTTGAACGCTTTCACAAGCTGAGCGCCAGGGAAAAAATCCGAAACGACTTCCGATGACAGCCGACCGCCGAGGTCACGGGGCTTGAAAGCAGGAAAGTCGATCGCGTTCGTAGCATCGACGATGGTACGGCCTTCCCACGCTGTCTTTTTCTTCGCGATTTCTGGAACGGCATCATACGGAACTGCCAGAATAACGACGTCCGACTGAAGAGCCTGGTCGAGCTCGACCGCCTTGACGGTGCTGCCAAACTTGTCTGTGATGGGAAGGAGCGACGCCGGACCGCGAGTATTGGCAATAACTGCGTCAACGCCTGCGTCGTGGAAGCGCTCAGCAAGTGCAGAGCCGATAGCACCAGAACCGATGATTGCATAAGTCGTCATGGTAGTTCTCCTTGTTTTAATGGATATCAGTTGAAGTTTTCAGGAAGGGGGATGAACTCATCGTCGCCTGGAACACCGGGGAATTGTCTCTTGCGCCAAAGATCGGCGGCGTGTCGAATGCGCTCCTGATCCGTGGCAACGAAATTCCAGCGGATGAACCGCTTTTCGGGGAGTGGTTCGCCTCCGAAAGCAAGAAACCGGGCAGACTCGATTGCCTTGACCACGATTTCCGCTCCCGGTTTGAAGACGATCAGCCGATCCGGCCCGTACGCACCGTCCTGGCCGACGACCTCGATCGTGCCGGTCACGACGAAAATTGCTCGCTCGATATGCTCCGCATCGATGCGGTAGCGCGCTCCTGCTTCCAGCTGGATTTCTGCCGAAAACAGATCGGAAAAGGTAGTGGTCAGGGAGTGCCGGCCGTGTAGCGCGCCAGCGAGAAGCTTCATGTTGATGCCTTCGCCGTTGATTGTCGGCAACTCACTGGCTCCCAGATGCTGAAAGAGCGGTGCAGTCTCTTCGGACTGCTTTGGAAGTGCGATCCAGCTTTGCAAACCGGATAGTTTACCGCCGTCTTTGCGAACGTGCTCCGGCGTGCGCTCTGAATGGACGATGCCAGCACCGGCCACCATGAGATTGACCTCACCTGGGCTGATTGACTGCACATAGCTCTCGCTATCGCGGTGCAATAATTCGCCCTCAAGAAGATAGGTGAGGGTCGACAGACCGATATGGGGATGGGGGCGCGTGTCGATCCCCTCTCCAGCACCAAATCGAACCGGCCCGAAACTATCGAGGAAAATGAAAGGGCCGACCATCTGACGCATAGCGGCAGGAAGAGCGCGGCGGACGGAGAACCCTCCGAGGTCACGGGTCGAGGGCAGTATGACCTGTTCGATGTCAGCGTTTGACAAGTAAGACATTGTCTACTCCGTCGTTGAATTTCGATGAGAGGAAGGTAGACCCCTTGGACATTTCGGAAAACTCAGATAATTTCGGCGAAAACGTTCGAGGAATTAGAAATGTCAGATCCCGGCCAGCCAACACTGGATCAGCTCAAAGTTTTCATCACAGTCGTCGAGGCCGGCAGCTTTGCGGCCGCGTCAAGGAAGCTCAACCGCGCCACGTCGGTAATCAGCTACACGATCGCCAACCTCGAAGCGCAGTTGGGCGTCACGCTCTTCGACCGACTGTCCACGAAGAAGCCGCAGCTGACATTGGAGGGGAGAACTGTCCTCGCCGAAGCCAAGAGCGTTGCCCATGGCATCGACAATCTTCGAGCCAAAGTAAAAAGCATGCTCCGCGGTGTGGAACCAGAGGTCCACTTAGCGCTCGACGTCATGCTCCCTGCCGCCCGCGTCATGGACGCGTTAAAAGCGTTTCGAAAAGAATTTCCGAGTGTATCTCTTCGCCTCTATGTCGAAGCATTGGGTGCGGTTACGCAGATCGTGCTCAACCGTACAGCGGCGATCGGCATCAGTGGGCCGCTCGACGTCGAAATCGCCGGACTCGAGCGCATCGGTGTGGGCTTCGTAAGACTTATCCCCGTCGCGTCGCCGGATCATCCGTTGGCGGGCGGATCCCATCCTCCGGGCGCGGCACGGGGCCATATTCAACTGGTCCTTACTGACAGATCGCCCCTCACACAGGGCCATGAGTTTGCAGTTGTGGGCAATCACACGTGGAGACTTGCTGACCTCGGCGCCAAGCACATGCTGCTCAAAGAAGGCATCGGCTGGGGCAATATGCCGGAACCGATGGTGCGTGACGATATCGAAGCAGGTCGTCTGGTGCAGCTGGATCTTCCGGACTGTAAAGGCGGACCTTACCGACTACAGGCCGTCTATCGCACCGATACACCGCCAGGACCGGCTGCCCGCTTTCTGATCGACCATTTCCAGAGCCAGGATATCGATGATCCGATAGCGGCTGGTTGAACAATTGCAAAAACGCGAGCGGTTTTTTGGCGAGTCTCGATTCAGGCGATCGCCAAGCTGGGCGGATTGATCATTCAGAGGGCACGATAGCGCGGCGACTGTTTCAACGGCGGCTGCTGACTGGCAGTTCTAAAGAGGGCACGCCCGTTGAGCGCCGTCGGCGATGGTTACGCGGACATAGGGAACGCCTCGTCATTGCCTGTTTTGATCCAACCGCGGTTATCTCTGAGATTGCTTGCGCGTCTGGTATCGATGTCTCGCCGTCACGCTCCACCATGGCTTGGAGCGCACAGGACCGTGCCACTGACAAGTGGCAACCCAGGTTCAAATCCAGGGAATAAGCCCGGCTGCAGCGTAGAGAATTGCACCTGTCACAGCCAGTGCGATCAGGGTCATGCAGAGGCCGAGTAGAACCACGAGCCCGTCACGCTCGATCAGGCCGATGGCGATGACACACAGTGCCGCGACAGGGGCGAGATTTCCAAACGGGATCGGCAAAGCGACGGCGACGGCAAGGCAGAAGACCGGAAGCCCAAGCAGGTAGGGCATGCGTGGCCCGGTAAAGGTCACCAGCCGACCCGTCCGGACAAAATACTCGATCTTGCGGATCATTGGCGATGCATACCGCTCAAGCGCCTCGAACGCATTCGCTGATATGCGTCGATCGGCAAGGGCGGCTGGCAGCCACAGCGATTTCAATCCGATCGCGAACTGAAGTGAAACGATCGCTAGCGCAGATCCGAACACCATTCCGAAAGGGCCCGGAATCGGGATCAGCGCCGGCAGCGCAAGAAGCAGCATGACGAAACCAAAGCCGGATTTTCCCATTAGGTGAAGGGCTTCTGCGATCGTTAAGCCCTCTCGGCTTTGTGCTTCTGTCACAAGCCGGGACAAGGTCGTGGATGCTCTGCTCTTCACGTGCTTGCGGCCCGGCGTAATCAAGGTCAGCCTTCCGCCTCGTGGGTACCTGGCGCGCCCAAAAGTCCACGAAGCGTGCGACAGTTCAGATCTTCGCTATCAAAAAGCTGCTCTGGTGGGGTCCAGCCGGTAGAGATGCCGATAACCGTGGCAATCGCCCAACCTGGCTCGTTGCCGGCCTTTTCGATGAGAGCCGGCACCTGAACGGCAAGGCATTGCTGCGACTGCTGCACGATCTGGACAGGCGCATTTGCACGTTCGAGATTTTGCCGCATCTCGGAATGAAGCGGATCGACTACGAAGAGTGTGAAGATCCAGGCAACGATATCTGCAATCATAGTCTAGCCCCGTGGGTTGCGGCATCTGTCGGTTTGAGGTCCGACATCGTGAAAGCGCCGAGGACTGTCACCAGAGGGGCCCGGACCAGCGGGTCGATCAGGATTTGGGAAGCGAAGCGGCTGAATTCAAGACTGCCACGCTTCTTGATGGCGTAGGTCGTTCCGGGTCACGTTTGATCTTAACCGTCGCTCGACGCACAACGGCCTGCCGGCGTCGATCCTGGACAGCGAGATTGCTGCTGTTCAGCAGGTCCGCCGCAGTGTATCCGACGCGGATATTCGCGCGTTTTCAGCGAGCCTACGCGACCGATCTGGCCAACCGGAGCACCAGCTTGCGGAAGTACTGCCAACTCTGATCGCCGAAGATGTCGTTTCGTTTCTCGCCTTCCGCCGGACACCGCCGCTTCCCCAGGAAGTACGCGAGATTGCAAAACGGCGAGTGGCAAAAACGCTAGCTGTGACGGACGTCGAGGGCACAAGGATCGATCCTGCCCCTGCCATCAAATTCTGGTGTCATGAGGCAATCCAGGCGGATCGCAGTCGCTTGTTGTGCCTATGACGATTGCCAATGATATTATCCTCGATCTGGCGCCCATCGATAACGGGCGGTCGTTACAGTCGCTGAGCGAGTTCAAATCGTTCCGGGCATCGTCACGTCTGACTGTCGGGTAAGAGTGCACCGTGAAGTTACTAACGATTTACGCTGACTATACGCTGACAAACCGACGACGCCCGCTTCGAAGAGGCCGTCCGGGGAAGGCCTAAGTTCTTTGAACAGTGCGTTGGCCTTATGTTTTTCTGAGTCTGCTCTCCCACTCCAGGGCGCCGGCGTCCGACCTTGGTCTGATCGAAGGGCGACGAAAGGTTTCTCACGTGTCTGCTGAAGTCCCGTGAGACCTTTTCTCGCATGTTTGGACTTGACCCTCCGAGGTGCATTGACAACTTGTACGGTCTCAGAGTTATGCCCATCGGTGCGGTCAGATTTCCGCTTGCCTCGGCATACAGATCCAACCCAAAGGAGGCCGGATGTGTTACCAAGCCGCAATTTGATCGCCGTTTTCCCGTGTTTGCTGTTGACCCTATTCAACACGGCTCTTCCCTATACGATTGATTTTCACGGTTTCTCCGCTGCAATTCACGAGCAGGTGGCTGAGGCCGGAAACGGTAACGGTGGTGGCAATGGCGGCGGTGGGGGCAGCGGAGGCAATGGAGGGGGTAGCGGGAACGGAGGCAGCAACGGTAACAGTGGCGGCAACGGCAATGGTAATTCAGGCGGCAAGGGAAATAGTAACAGCCAGTCGTCGGGCACCGGAAATGCTGCGAAAAGCCAGGCCGGTCTCGACGACGCGGCGAATGGAGGTCGCGGTACTCTGACTGTTCGCCATAAGGATGGCATCAGCGAAAGCGTTCAGCGCGGCCGATACGTGATGAAGGATGCAAAGGGCAGAACAATCGTCAATCGCGATGCAACAGTCTCTGACGAGGAGCGGCTCAGGGCCTTCCTCCGCTAACGGCGCCGGTCAATCTCGTCACGAAATGCCATCGCGGCTTCCGTCCGGTTGCTCACGCCGAGCTTGGTAAAGATTTGCGTCATGTGATGCTTTATAGTCTTTTCGTGCAGATCCAGTTTCAGCCCGATATGTTTGTTGCTCAATCCGGCAGATGCCAGCTCCAGCACCTCCCGTTCCCGCTCCGTGAGTGCGGTGAAGGCATTAGACCGGGTGCCTGACCCGGTTTGCGAAATCAGACGTGCAGACAGTGTCGGAGCGACGTAACTGTCGCCTGCCGCGACGCTTCGAATGATATCAGCGAGTGCACGGGACCCGACTCCTTTCAGGACGTAACCCTTCGCTCCACTCCTTAGAGCTGTCATGACGTCATCGCCTGCCTCGGAAACCGTCAGCATCACGATCTTCTGGCCCGGGATCTGTTCAAGTATGAGCGGGACAGCTTCCAGCCCGCCTCCAGGCATGGAGATATCGAGCAGCAGAATGTCCGGCCGGTGCTCCGCCGCTATGCGCAGCGCATCGTCCCTGTTGCTACCCTCGCCAACGACCTTGAATTCGTCCATTTCGGTCAGGCTTCGGATAACGCCTTCCCTGAAGAGAGGGTGATCGTCCACAACTGCCAGACTGATTTGCTGCGCTGTCATGCCTGCTCCATTTCCTCGATGTTAAGCGACATTCGCACGATGGTTCCACGATCGGACGAAAAGAGATGGAAGACACCGCCCAGGCTTTCAACGCGGTCCCTAAGACCCGCGAGGCCGAGTTTCTCGGGTGCAACGTCGCTCATTCGGAAGCCGTGCCCTTCGTCTGCCACTTCGACCATAACGAGGCTGCCTTCGGAAGATTGCGTAACCTTTTGTCCAATGCCGCCCGCATGTCGATAGCCGTTGTTCAGGGCCTCCTGAACAAAACGATAGATACAGATCTTTGCAGCCCTGGAAAGATATGCCGGTGTTTTGTTGAGTAAGAGGTCGACAGTGACGCCCGTGCGCTGCTCATGGGCAAGAATCGCGCGCTTCAGCAACTCGGCAAGGCTGTCCGTTTCTATATGCGGCAACATCAACCCGCTGCAAATGCCCCTGATTTCTGTCATGGCGTCATCGAGGCTTGTCTTGATGTTCGTCAAGGATGCTTCCCGCTCCTCGGCGGGAGTGCGAGGGTCGGCGAGCTTCGGACTGTCAAGGCGCAAGGATGCATAGGCGACCAATTGTGCGGGACCGTCGTGCAGGTCGGCACCGATGCGGCGCAAGTAACTCTCGTTGAGGGACGTGGCCCTTTGTGTCGCACGCTGAACACGCGCGCGTAAGGCCTCGTTCTGCCGCAGCAGGGCGGAGAGTTCACCGATGCGGTCATTGAGGGCTTTG
Organism: Agrobacterium tumefaciens str. B6; assembly: GCF_001541315.1. Lineage (GTDB taxonomy): Bacteria > Pseudomonadota > Alphaproteobacteria > Rhizobiales > Rhizobiaceae > Agrobacterium > Agrobacterium radiobacter. The sequence goes on from NZ_LMVK01000052.1 coordinate 143,630, forward strand.
CGCTGGCTGTCGATGGTTCGGCTTCCACGCAGGACTAGAATCGACAAGAGGCCAAAAAATGTGGTCGTGAACGCCGCGACCGCGAGCCAGCTCAGGAGGCGGGCCTGATTGAGACTCCATTCGAATTCATTGGCGATCTCGAAAAATTCAGAGACGGCGACGACCTTGCCCGACCATGGCTGCAGGACCGGATTGTAGATTTGCAGAAGTGGCTTTTCGCTATCACGTTCGGCGTCGCTCTCGACGCCGTCGATCCGATTGAACCTCGCTGTCATCTGTCCGGTAAAGGCCGTTTTGAGGTCACCGGAAAGCGGGAGCTGCTTGCCGGAAAGGTTCTTTTCGCTGGAATAGAGAATCGTACCGTCGCTGCGCCAGAGCCGGAACGAAAACAGTCGTTTTCCAAGTGCGCCTTGGCCAAGGGTCTCATCCAGGGCCCGCGTTATCGAATCGTCCAGGGCTTGGGTGGTTTGCATGTCAGGCAAAAGAGGTGCAATCACGCTGTCGACGTAAAGCGCGGTCGTTGCCGCGGAGTTACGTGTCACGGCGTTTTCGATCAGGCTGGCAACAAAATAGCCCACGACCACCATCGCGCAGATCGCGACAAAACCGCCCGCAAGCAGGAACTGCCGTGCGAGTGACTGGGAATTCCAGCGTTGCACCGGGCTGGTCATCGACGCCTTGTAGCTAGGACCTGTCCGCAGAATGCGCATTATCAGCACTCATCTCCCAATCCTTTATAGCTACCCCGTTAACGCAAGGTGTCAACCGTGCGGGGAGGCACAGGTTTCGCCAAGAGGAGCCTGTCGTCCGGTCCATACAATCAGCGACCATCGGTCGCGATCAATCGGACTATGGTCCAAGTGCCCAAGGCATAGGTCGGAGTGGAGTAGAAACCGGAGATTTCGGCAATATTGTAGTGCGTAACGATTTACTGGCACCGCGGCTCGGCGCAAGCGGTGACCGACTTTGAAAAGGACCTGCACATGAAAATCTCCTCGCTGATCGGTCCCGCAAGCCTTGGGCTTGTCCTGGCCCTTGCCCCCATGGGGGGAGATACTCCCGGCTTCACGCACGCGGCATTTGCGAAGGACGGGAACGGCGGTGGTAACGGCGGCGGCAATGGCGGTGGTAATGGGGGAGGGAACGGCGGTGGCAACGGGGGAGGCCATGGCGGCGGGAAATCCGGCGCCGGCGAAAGCCGCGCGTCCTCGAATTCATCCGCGCACAAGGGCTCTTCGGCATCATTGAAATCGCATCATTCCAACAAACCCTCAAAAACTCATGCCGGGACATCGAAAACGCACAGCGCGAAGCCCGGCACTGGCAGTCTCAATTCGATGAAGAGAAATTATCATGCTTACCTGAATTCCAGCGACCCCAAGATGGCAGCGCTTGCGGCCTACGTGAAGGCATATGCGGAATTCGAAATTCAGTACGGGGTGACGGCCGTGCCCACAGATCCCGCGCTTAGCGAAACTGCCCTTGTTTCGGCACTGGAACAGCTGGCAAACCGGCCGGTGACCGACGAGGAGCTTGCCGAAGCGAAGAGCATTTTAGGCGCTGGAACAGATACAGGGAAAATCGCAGAGGTTCGCGACGCTCTCGAACAAGAAGACGGAAATTGAGAGGCAGCCGGAAAGGACCAGGACCTGCCCTCGTCTGCGATCGGTACCCCAGGTTCGCGGCTGCGAGTTCTCTGTCCTGCGCCTAGAGAGTTTGTGTCGATCGACGCCATTTGATTGCCGGAGTAATGACCGGCATCATCGCCGGAACAAGTGGCCCGCCGCCAGCTTGATCCGGCGATGTCATATAAGCGACCCACATGTCGTGAATACCTCCGATCGATTGGCTGTCGCGAGCAGGCGAACGCTCCCGATATCGATCCAATGAGAATCTCGTAGTCAATATCTGTGTTGGCAACCTGCTCTCGACACTGTCGCAGCGGTGCGGGACCCATGGCTGGCCCGCCGCAGCCGCCAATGGTGACACGGCTGTGGTCGTATTGAGTGAGAGGCTGACCATCGCACAGCGTGGCGCACCGAGCTCTTATGAGACTATTCCAGGCCTCGCCGTAACGGCTCTTTGTTATGTGGAGGCCATTTGTGCGGCTCTGAAGCGGGAAGGTGCCGACGATGGCAAGTTCGGAGAACTGGGAGGGCGATCGGATCGCTTTCCGATATCGCTGCAGCACCGCCGGCTCCTGTCCTTGGCCGAGGCAACGGTTGAAACCCTCTGGCGTGAATTAATCGAGACTTGGGTGATCGCCCAGCATGTAAATGGTCAGAGGCGCGCAACGGTGATGGCACCCAGCGCCTGCGGCTTGCGCTCGGCGACAACGGTTGGCTCAGGATCCACAAGCGCGTGAGCGGTCCGTTCGGGCCGACGCCCGATCGACTGCTCTGCCCTTTCCCTCGCATCTCAGGGCGGCATGATCGTCCGTGACGATTCTGATGTGGAGCCGCGGTTCCTAGCAGGAAGATCTTGAGCGGAGACTACGCGCAAGCTCCTCAGACAGCGTGACCAACCTCAGTCAGTTGATTGAGCATTACCGCGTCGGCCGGAGGTCAAGGGCGTACCGCCAATCTACTAAGAATTTCGAACCTGGCGGGATACCCCTGTTCGTGGATCGGCCATGGCGGGCAAGCTACTGGGCAGAAAACAGCTAATTCAACCTGATAGAGAAGTCGTTTACGAGTCGTAAGTTCGACTCCTTTCAAGAGCAAAAAGGCCGTATACTGCGTTGTCGTTGCATCGCTTGCCCTGCCGTTAGCGTGATTGGCTATTGGCAGCGTTTGCCTCTTCAGGCTCTTGAGCCTCAGCACCAAGAAGAGCTCTGCCTTCGTGTGTTCCTTTCAGCTTCTCACCTACCGAAACGATCGCGGCGATGGCAGGGATAAGCTCCATTCCTAGTAAGGTCAGTTGATACTCGACCGAGGGAGGGGATGTTGGGAGAACATTCCTTGTCACGACGCCCCGCTCCTCAAGCTCACGTAGGCGCTGCGTTAAGACCTTTGCCGAAATCGGCGGAATATCGACTCTCAGTTCACTGAAGCGCCTCGGGCCTGCCCTCAAGTACCAGATGATATTTGGCGTCCATGCCGCGCCGATCACGCCCATGCACTCTGTGAGCGAGCACGAAGCTGGCGGCGAGGGGCTTCGATTTTTTCTGACCTTCAATGACATAAAAATAGGTTACCAGTGCGAAACCTGGAAATCAAGAAACCAAGAGAATGTAAGTTTACTTTGGTAACCGAAATCCACATGTTTCGTCTTGTTAGTTTCAACGGCAGCAGGAGAACAACATGCCCAACATAGCCATCATCTACCATTCCGGCTTTGGTCACACACGTGTGCAAGCGGAGGCCGTGATGGGAGGCGTCCGCCAGGTCAATGGTGTGGAGGTAACGCTGATTTCTGTCGAGCACTATGAGGCGCATTGGGATCAGCTGGATGAAGCCGATGCAATCGTGTTCGGCTCCCCGACCTACATGGCCGGCCCGTCTGCCCCATTCAAGGCATTTTTGGACGCAACGTCGTCTCGCTGGGCCGATCAGCGATGGAAAGATAAGCTCGCAGCAGGGTTCACAAACTCTGCCGGGATGAACGGCGACAAGCTGAACACGTTGCAGCAGTTTTCTCTGTTCGCCATGCAGCACGGAATGGTTTGGGTTGGTCTTGGCCTTCTTCCGGGCAATCACACTTCGACCGGCTCTGAAAATGACATGAACAGGCTTGCCTCTTTCCTCGGTGCCATGGCGCAGAGCAATGCAGATCAGGGGGCAGACGTCGTACCAGGGGCGTCAGATCGCGAAACCGCCCGATACCTGGGACGACGCGTGGCGGAAGCGTCCTTGCGCTGGCGCGTTGGCTCTCTTCAGGCAAGTCTGGAGGCTACGGCATGATGAATGATCTCGATGAGATGGCAGCAGTTTATCAGGTTGTCCAGGTCTACTTTGATGCTCTGTATGAAGCAGATGCTACACGCATGGCGGAGGTAATGCTGCCAGCCGCGGTGTATGCGACCGCCGCTGAGGGTGACCTTCTTCACCGAACCCAGCCTGAATATCTGGCCGTTCTGGCGAAACGTGAGCCCCCCGCTCAGCGCAACGAGATGCGACGCGACAAAGTCGTCTCGGTGCAATTCGCAGGACGATCCACCGCGCTCGTCGTGGCGAACTGTGCAATCGGCAATCGCTATTTCACGGACCTCCTCACCCTGGTTCAGTTGCGTGGCCGCTGGTGGATTATCGCCAAAGTATTTGACTTCGAACTTGTGGAAGAGAGGGGAGCCTAGCATGCCATACATTAAAGTTGAGATCACCAAAGAGGGTGCGACTGACGCGCAGAAGGCCGCCGTCATCAAGGGGATCACTGACGTCTTGAGCGACGTTCTGGGCAAGGATCCCGCAACAACTTTCGTTGTTATCGATGAGGTTGCCTTGCCGAACTGGGGTATAGGCGGTCTGCCAGTTGCCGACTACCGCGCAAGCAAAATGCCGGGCCGACGCTGATACCGACGACGCATATCTTGATGGTTACTGCGTAGGGGCCGCGGTCGGGATCGCTGACAAAGATGGGCGGTTGCTCTCGCTGCACCAGCTTGAACAGCCATACAAGGTGGCGGGCGTCAGCGCTCAAATGGAGAATGACACGCTGTACCTGCTTCTCGTCACAAATGCGGACGACGCCGCAACACCGGCAAAGCTCCTGTCGGCTTCCTTTCCCCTGTAGCGCTGCGGACCTCTCATTATACGGACGCCAGGTTGCGCTGCGACTTTATCCGCAGCAGGTGTTTTGGGCGGCGCTCGCTCCGCAACATGCCTGTGTTGTCTTCCGGGTCTCCTGTTCCAGCCAACGATCGCGCGGCTTGCAGCTTGCCGGACGCGGCGCAAGTTCAACATGCAGTGCGCCATCGCGAAACCTTGGCATCGATGCGCTGTAGAGCTGCATTGGCCGGGTCCCATCGCTCACCTCAAAGGTCAGTTTCGCTGATCCATCCAGTTGCACATGCTCGGAGACTTTGCGGATGATTGCCGCGAACTTGGCCACTGGCATATGTGTGCGGTCGCCTTCCTCAATGTCCCACAACTGCACGAAGATTTCCGACCAGGCTTCCGGGTTGGCGCCGCAATCAAGTGCGGCGAACTGGCCCGCTTTCACCTCGGTCACATGGTAACCAGGTTTCACCAGCCGGCCGTCGTAGGAAAAGATCAGCGGCACATCGCCAACATCGTCGATGGTGTCCAGCAGGCGGCCGAGGCTTATGTCCAGTTCCAAAAGGGACTTGTAGATTGCATTCATTTCGGCTACTCCTGATTCAATAATTCAAGGATTGTAGAAATATGAAAGAACGTCAAGCCCTCATGTCATTTGCAGCGCTGTCGCAAGAAACCCGGCTGCATATCGTGCGGATGCTCGTGGTCGCAGGGCCTGAGGGCATGGCCGCCGGGGTCGTCGCCGAGAAGGCTGAGGTCTCACCATCAAACGTCTCGTTTCACCTGAAGGAGCTGGAGCGCGCTGGTCTGATCAATCAGAAGCGCGAGGCCCGTTCGATGATCTACACCGCCAACTATGACGGCCTCGGTGCCCTGATCCGCTTCCTGATGGAAGACTGCTGCGCCGGCCATCCCCAAATCTGCGCACCAGCGGCGGAGGTCGCCACCTGCTGCGCACCAGCCATGGAGAAGCTGCAATGACCGATCGTATTTACAACGTCCTGTTCCTCTGCACCGGGAATTCCGCCCGCTCGATCCTGGCGGAATCCATTCTCAATGGCGAGGGCAGGGGCCGGTTCAAAGCCTATTCCGCCGGTAGTCAACCCAAGGGTGAGGTTCACCCGTTGGCGCTCGATACGCTGCGCGGCCTCGGCTACGATAGCGTTGGCTTCAGTTCCAAGAGTTGGGACGTCTTTGCTGAGCCCGGCGCGCCGCAGATGGATTTCATCTTCACGGTCTGCGACAACGCCGCCGGCGAGGCTTGCCCGGTCTGGATCGGCCACCCCATGACCGCCCATTGGGGGGTCGAGGATCCGGCCGCCGTCGAAGGCTCGCTCATCGAGAGGGGCCAGGCGTTCTCCCAGGCCGCCCGGTTCCTCAAGAACCGCATTACCGCGTTTTTGAGCCTACCCTTTTCGTCGATCGACAAGCTGGCGCTGGAAACCCAGCTGCGCACCATCGGTGCGATGGAAGGTTCAACCAACCGGCGGAGCGATGTCGCGTGAGCTGGCAGCTGGATCTGCAGCCGGTCGCCGGAACCGATGGCGACCTTCTGGCGGCCCTGCAAGCTGCCAGTCTGCCAACCGACGATCTCACCGAAAGCGGACGCAGCTTCTTCCAGCTGAGCGATCACGGCCGCAAGGTAGGTTTCGGCGGTCTTGAGATTTATGGTCAGCACGCCCTCCTACGCTCGGTGGTCGTGGTTCCGGAACATCGCGGGCGCGGCTACGGCGTCGCCGTAACCAATCTCGTGCTTGACCAAGCGATGGGTCATGGCGTCCGCACCGTCTATCTTCTGACGGACACGGCGACATCCTTTTTTGAACGCCTCGGGTTCGCCCAGATTGATCGCGCGGCTGCACCCGCCGCCATTCTGCAGACCCGCCAGGCAGCAAGCCTTTGTCCGGCATCTGCTGCACTGCTTGCCAAGATAATAATAGGGTGAAGTCGATGTCTACGTTTGAACGCTACCTGAGCGTCTGGGTGTTCCTGTGCATTGTCGTCGGGGTTGCCCTCGGCCATGTCATGCCGGGCGTCTTCCGGGCCATCGGCACGGCCGAAGTCGCTAAGGTCAACCTGCCGGTCGCAGTGCTGATCTGGCTGATGATCATCCCGATGCTGCTCAAGATCGACTTCGCATCCCTTAGCCAGGTTGGCCGCCACTGGCGCGGGATCGGCGTTACCTTGTTTATCAACTGGGCGGTGAAGCCATTCTCGATGGCGCTGCTCGGCTGGCTGTTCGTGGGTTATCTGTTCCGGCCGTATCTGCCGGTCGACCAGATCGACAGCTACATTGCCGGATTGATCATCCTCGCCGCTGCACCCTGCACGGCCATGGTCTTTGTTTGGTCGAACCTGACCAAGGGCGAGCCGCATTTCACGCTGTCGCAGGTGGCGCTGAACGACACCATCATGGTCGTCGCCTTTGCGCCAATCGTCGCCCTGCTGCTGGGTCTCTCAGCCATCACCGTGCCGTGGGATACGCTGATCCTGTCGGTGGTGCTCTATATCGTCCTGCCGGTGATCGCGGCACAGGTCCTGCGCCGGGTTACAGACGCCAACCGCCTCGGCGCCAGGCTGCAGCCGGTGTCCCTGGTGGCATTGCTCGCGACGCTGGTGCTTCTGTTCGCCTTCCAGGGCGAGCAGATCATCGCGCAACCGGGCGTCATCGCGCTGCTCGCCGTGCCGATCCTGATCCAGGTCTATTTCAACTCGGGCCTGGCCTACCTGCTCAACCGCGCCACCGGGGAAGAGCATTGCGTGGCCGGTCCCTCGGCGCTGATCGGCGCTTCCAACTTCTTTGAACTGGCGGTGGCGGCAGCCATCAGCCTGTTCGGCTTTCATTCCGGGGCGGCCCTTGCCGCCGTCGTCGGCGTCCTCATCGAAGTGCCGGTGATGCTGTCGGTGGTCTGGATCGTCAACCGCAGCAAGGGCTGGTACGAGCGCGGCGCCGCCGTCCGGACGAACGCCACTACCATCAGAAGGGCATGACATCATGGACGTCATCATCTACCACAACCCCGACTGCGGCATCTCGCGCAACACGCTGGAGATGATCCGCAATGCCGGTATTGAGCCCACGGTCCTCGAATACCTGCGACCCCGCCAAGCCGGGAGCAGCTGGTCCGCATGATCGCCGACGCCGGCCTGACCGTCCGCGAGGTCATCCGCGAAAAGGGCACCCCTTTTGCCGAACTCGGCCTCGCCAACCCGAATCTGACCGACGACCTGCTGCTGGACGCGATGCTCAAGGATCCGATCCTGATCAACCGGCCATTCGTGGCGACGCCTCTGGGCACCCGTCTCTCGCGACCGTCCGAAGCGGTGCTAGACATCCTGCCCGACACCCACAAAGACGCCTTCACAAGGAAGACGGCGAGCAGGTCCTCGATGCGGAGGGAGAGCGCATTGTCCGATATGCCTGCCGCATCCCTGGCGCATTTGCGCCAGCCGGACCTGGACGCGTCAGTCTGGGCGATTGAAACGCGTCAGAGTTCGGAGCGCGAATGGGTCTGTATTTCCCCTTAGCGATCCAGAAAATGCTTTAGGACGGTCCGCTATCGGACTGGCGCAGGCCCGCTTCAACAAGCTCATCGAAGAAATCAACAATCAGATCAGCCACTTTTTCCGCTTCGCGTTCAGTCATGTAACGGGTGATCTCGACAGCGACGCGTTCGATGTCATCACGGCCCGGTCCGACATGGTCGAGAACTTCCCAAAGCTGATTGAGGATGTTGGTTATGGGATGGCCCGCCCTTTGCGAGAACATCGAGTATGATGTCTCGTCATTGGAAGAGGAGCCAGATCATGACGATTTCGATACTTGGCATCGACATAGGAAAAAACAGCTGCAGCGTTGTCGGAGTTGATGACGAAGGTTCGGTGATTGTCCGCCGAACGATGCGGCGTCAGACGCTCACTGAGTTTGTCGCAAGATGCCGGCGTGCATCATTGCTATGGAAGCATGCTTCGGCGCTCACCACCTTGGTCGACTCTTTGCGGCAGGAGGACACGACGTGCGACTGATGTCGCCCGAGTATGGTTCGCCCCTATATTAAAGCCCAGAAGAACGACGACAAGGATGCGGAGGGCAATCGGCTTTTTCTTCAAAGCATAAGTAAAGTTGGAAGCTCCGCGCTTCACTTTGCCGCTAACCCGGAACCGTCCGTATTCTCCTTTGTTAGTGTCATCTCGCGGCGCACATTACCGAACACCTGTGGGCGATTGACGGGCGTTTTGCGTCGGCATCTGTGTCAACAGTGAGGTGCAGCGCGCTATGAACAAGTTCTTTACCCTTTTTGCGAGTCGTATTGCGTCTTTTGCCGGCTCGCCGACGGCGTTTATCGTTGCGCTTGGTACGGTCCTCGTCTGGGGAGTAAGCGGGCCGTTGTTTGGCTTTTCGGAGGTGTGGCAACTGGTCATCAACACTGGCACGACCATTGTCACGTTTCTCATGATTTTCCTCGTGCAGAATTCACAGAACCGGGATTCCGCGGCGATGGAAGCAAAACTGGACGAGTTGTTGAGAGCCGTGGAGCAGGCGCGTGCGGATTTCATCGGGATCGAGCATCTCACGGAAGAAGAGATCGAGGACATCCGCGCTCGGCTCGAAAAAGAAAACGGCCCTGCAGGCGAGAAGCCTCCTCCCCATCACGCCATGGCGCGACTGCTTTCCCGACGTTAGGTCACGGCAGTTTTATCAAAGGGACGAGGCAATGGCGGCCCCATCTCAAGCGACATTGTCACCGAAAGCCAACATAGGGCGAAGCCCGCTGACAGGAGGAGCTAGCATGTCTCTCACGGCCCTGGCATTGAACGCAACACTCAAGTCATCGACGTCGGCGGAGCAATCGTCCACAGAAAGACTGCTGGCGTTGATCCTTGGGGAACTCACTGGTCAGGATGTTCGCACCGAAACGATCAGGCTTGCCGATCATGACGTCAAGGCCGGCGTGACCTCCGATGAAGGTGAGGGGGATGCCTGGCCGGCCATCCGCGAAAAGATCCTTGCCGCCGATATTCTCCTGTTGGGGACGCCCATATGGCTCGGACAGCCCTCGAGCGTATGCAAAAGGGCGCTGGAGCGCATGGATGCATTCCTGAACGAAACTGATGAACAGGGGCGGCTGGTTTCCTACGGCAAGGTTGCTGCGGTGGCGGTCGTCGGAAACGAGGATGGTGCGCACCACGTTTCGGCGGAAATCTTCCAAGCGCTGAATGACGTCGGCTTCACCATTCCGGCAAACGCGGTTGCCTATTGGGTGGGAGAGGCGATGGGTTCGGAGAATTTCATCGATCTCGATAAAACGCCGGACACCGTTAAAACCATGATCAGCATGCTTGTGCGCAACACGGTGCATCTGGCTGCGCTCCTCAAAAACCGCCAATATCCGGGCAGCGAGGTCTGAGTTCATTTCTTCCGGCCCGCTTGTCACCGGCTTGACTTCGCCTGTGATCGCAGTGAGCGCCTTGTCACTACTGCTGTCGCGGCTTTGTAGCCAAGAGCGCCGCCGCGTCACTGGTTTTGTTGTTATGTGGTCCGAAATTGCCGCTGCTGCGATCATCGCGCGAAACGGCATTTCTCCCAGCAATAATTATTTTCGGAACTCTATCCATGTCGGTTTGTTCGGGAGGCGTCCATGCCGGCCGGAGATGGGTTTCCCGTCTCTCGGAGGAAAGGTCCCAAAAGGAAGGCTGGAAATCCATGATCGAAAGCGGAGGAAAATCCAGATGAAGAAAACTGTTTTCGTTGCGTTGCTCCTGGGCGGCGGTGCGCTGTCGGCTTTCGCCCAGCAGGCGCCAACCGCCAATCCGGGTGGCGATACGCCGGCTGTCGCGACGCCGGACGCCAAGAATCCCACGGCTCCCGTTGAAGGCGCGAACAGCTTCACCGAAGCGCAGGCCAGGCAAAGGATGGAAGAGGCCGGTTACACACAGGTCAAGAACCTGACGAAGGACGACAAGGGTGTGTGGATGGCATCGGGCATGAAGGGCGGCAAGACCGTGGCCATAGCGCTCGATTATCAGGGCAACGTCGTCGCCAAGTAAGGCGCGGGATCTTTTTGGGAGAAATGACATGAGAACCGTAACCGGACTTTTTGATGACTATGATGATGCAAGCGCTGCCGTCAGTGAACTTGAGACGGCTGGCGTGCCATCGAGCGATATCAGTATCGTTGCCAGCAATGCCGACAGGCGGCACGGGGAGGATTCCAACGCCGCGGAAGGGGCAGGCGCAGGCGCAGGGATCGGCGCCGTGGTTGGGGGGGCGGGTGGTCTGCTCACCGGACTTGGGCTGATGGCAATCCCAGGCGTCGGGCCCGTTGTGGCCGCAGGCTGGTTTGCTGCAACGGCCGTTGGTGCAGCCGGCGGTGCGGTCGCTGGCGGCGCAGCCGGCGGGCTGATCGGCGCCATGACCCGCTCTGGCGTTTCCGAAGAGGACGCCAATGTTTATGCGGAAGGCGTCCGCAGGGGTGGCACGCTGGTGACGGCCAGAGTGGAGGATGAATTCGCGCCCGTGGCGGAAGATATTCTCAAGCGATCAAACCGGGTGGATCCGGTGGATCGCCGTGCGGCCTATCAGGAGCAGGGCTGGACGCGTTTCGACGACACACTAAATCCCTACGCGCTGGAAGACGTCGAAAGGGAACGAAACCGCTATCGCCGTTCGGCGAACTGACGGGAAGCCCCTCATCGTTAAGCAGGGCGCATGGCTCCGCCGTCGCCCCTTGCGGTCGTTTTTCAGGAGTTGATATGGCCAGCAAACCACCACAGTCCACCTCGTCTGCCCGCAAGGTAACGGCTGCGACGATCCACGATCAAAAGCTTCACCGGGCTACGGGCGGAGAACTGCATCAGACCGCGGTGGGCGATGATCCTGTCTTGACGACCGCCCAGGGCGGGCCGGTTGCCGACGACCAGAATTCGCTTCGGGTCGGTCCTCGCGGGCCACTCGTTGTGGATGACTTCCATTTCCGCGAAAAGATCTTCCACTTCGATCATGAGAGAATTCCCGAACGCGTGGTTCACGCCCGCGGCTACGGGGCGCATGGCTATTTCGAGACTTATGAATCCCTTGCCGCTCACACCAAGGCTGACCTGTTTCAACGGGCGGGGGAAAGGACCCCGGCCTTCGTGAGGTTCTCGACTGTTGCCGGCAACAAGGGCTCGGCCGACCTTGCGCGGGATGTGCGCGGTTTTGCCGTCAAGCTCTATACCAGGGAGGGAAACTGGGATCTCGTCGGCAACAATATCCCCGTCTTCTTCATTCAGGACGCCATCAAGTTTCCGGATCTCATACATGCCGCAAAGCAGGAGCCCGATCGCGCCTTTCCGCAGGCGCAAACGGCGCATGACACGTTCTGGGATTTTATCAGCCTCACGCCTGAAAGCATGAACATGGTCATGTGGATCATGTCCGACCGGACCATTCCACGGTCCTTCCGCTTCATGGAAGGCTTTGGCGTGCATACCTTCCGCCTCATCAATGCGAAGGAGCAATCGACCTTCGTCAAATTTCACTGGAAGCCGAAGCTTGGGTTGCAGTCGGTGGCGTGGAACGAAGCGGTCAAGATCAATGGTGCTGACCCCGATTTTCACCGGCGCGACCTCTGGGCCGCAATCCAGTCAGGCAATTTCCCGGAATGGGAATTACAAGTGCAGCTTTTCGACCAGGATTTCGCCGACAGTTTCGATTTCGACGTCCTCGATCCCACGAAGATCATTCCCGAGGAGATATTAGCGCCGAAACCTGTCGGCCGGCTGGTTCTCGATCGCATGCCGGAGAATTTCTTTGCGGAAACCGAACAGGTGGCGTTCATGACGCAGAACGTGCCGCCCGGCATAGATTTCAGCAATGATCCGCTGTTGCAGGGCCGGAACTTCTCCTATCTCGACACCCAGCTGAAACGGCTTGGCGGGCCAAACTTCACCCACCTGCCCATCAATGCGCCGAAGTGTCCCTTCGCGCATTTCCAGCAGGATGGCCATATGGCGATGCGCAACCCGACAGGACGGGCTAATTATCAGCCGAATTCCTTCGGGGAGGGGCCAAGGGAATCGCCGACGCGTGGTTTCCAGCATTTCGCAGTTGAAGAGCAGGGGACCAAGGCGAGGCTGCGGCCGGAAAGTTTTGCCGATCACTACAGCCAGGCACGGCAGTTCTACATCAGCCAGACCCCGCCTGAGCAACGCCATATCGCGTCGGCGCTCACCTTCGAACTCAGCAAGGTCGAAACAGTGATCATTCGCGAGAGGATGGTGTCGCATCTTCTCAATATCGACGAAACGCTTGCTGCAACGGTGGCGCAGAAGCTCGGCTTTAAGACCATGCCGAAACCCGCAGACGCGGCCATGCCGACTCGGCAGGATCTTGAGCCGTCGCCGGCGCTCAGCATCGTTCAACGGGGTCCCAAACGGTTTGAAGGCCGCAAGCTCGGCATTCTCATCACTGATGGCGTGGATGCGAAATTGCTGAAGGGGCTGACCCAGGCGGTTACCGCCGAAAAAGCCGTCCTCGAATTTGTCGCCCCCAAGGTTGGCGGTGTCACGGCGTCGGACGGCGCTTTCATCGAGGCCCACCACATGATCGATGGCGGTCCTTCGGTGCTTTTCGATGCCGTCGCGCTGCTGACATCGGGTGCGGCCATCGACGATCTTGTCAAGGAGGCGACGGCCCGGGATTTCGTTGCCGACGCGTTCCAGCATTGCAAGTTCATCGGCTACGACCAGTCGGCGCTGCCGTTACTGGAAATCGCTGGAATTGCCGATGCCATGGATGAGGGCGTTCTGCCTTTGCCGGGCGAAAGGGGACTTGCAGCCTTCGTGTCAGAACTTGGCAAGCTGCGGGTATGGGCTCGCGAACCCTCCGTCAAACTGGGCAAGGCCTCCCCACCCATCGATAAGAAATAACAATCCCCTACACAACTCACCACCAAGCAACAGGAGACTGAAATGGCTGAGAAGACATTGGAAGACCTTTTCCTCGATACGGTGAAAGATATTTATTTCGCTGAGCGGCAGATTCTGAAGGCGCTCCCCAAGATGGCGCGGGCCGCGCAATCAGCGGATCTGAAGGCCGCATTCGAAAAGCACAGAAACGAGACAGAGGTCCATGTGGAGCGTTTGCAGAATGTCTTTGAGCTGCTCGGCAAGCCGGCACGCGGCAAGACCTGCGAGGCGATCCAGGGCATCATCTCGGAAGGCGAGGAGATCATGGAGGAGTTCAAAGGCTCTCCAGCGCTCGATGCCGGGCTGATTTCGTCAGCGCAGGCCGTGGAACACTACGAGATCACCCGTTATGGCACTTTACGGACCTGGGCGGTCGAGCTTGGCATGAAGGAAGCGGCCAAGCTGTTCGAGCAGACACTTGGCGAAGAAAGCGCAACGGATACCGCTCTCTCGTCGCTTGCCCAGGCAAGCGCCAACATCAAGGGCAAGTCCAAGGCAGCGTGATCCATCACGCGGAAGCGCTGTTGAAACCGGTGGCGCTTCCGCTTTTGCAGTTGTCAATTTCATGCGAGGCTGAACCATGAGGCTGTTTCGCGACAATGGCTTGACGATCATCCTTGTCCTGGCTTCCCTGTTGACGATCGGTGGCATGCTCGCAACCGGATGGGCAGTTCACAATGAGGAGCTGGCGCAGCATCAAGCCTTGCCCCTCACGCTTTTTTCTTATGCAAAGAGCGGCCATTTTCTGTCTGCCCTGTTTGAGAACTGGGAGAGCGAGTTTCTCCAGATGTCGGCTTATGTCGTTCTGACTGCATTTCTTTTTCAAAAGGGCTCATCAGAATCGAAGGATCCCGATGAAGTTGCATCGCAGGACGAAGACCCCGAGCGAAAAGAAGATGATCCCGAGGCTCCATGGCCAGTGAAAGCTGGGGGACTTATCCGCACCATTTATTCCTATTCTCTGGGACTGGCGCTATTTTTCCTCTTTATCGTGAGTTTTGTCCTGCATCTGAAATACAGCGCAGACGCGGCGGCATTGGAAGCAGTCATGCATGGCGAGCCCGAGACAACGCTGTTTGCGCATCTGGGAAGTGTGGAATTCTGGTTCGAGTCTTTTCAGAACTGGCAATCCGAGTTTCTTTCGACGGCAGTTCTGGTCGTTCTTTCCATCTTCCTGCGCTTTCGCGGGTCGCCTGAATCAAAGCCCGTTACCGCCCCTCATGGTGAGACGGGCGGATAGGGGAGGGGAATGATCGAGTTTTCATCTGCGGGAGACTGGCGGCACCTGTGCGTCGATATGCAGCGTATTTTCGCCGAGGATACGCCATGGCACGTCGAATGGATGGACCGCATCAGCGAGCAAGTGGAGGCTGTCGTTCAAGGCGATCCCGCCCGCTGCATCTTCACCTGTTTTATTCCGCCGCAAACCGTCGCGGATGCCCCCGGCGCCTGGCGGGCCTACTATGAAAAATGGCCGATGATGACGCGCGAGGCATTGGCTCCAGAACTTGTGGAGGTCATTCCGCCGCTGTCACGCTACATACCGCCCGCGCGTATCTTCCGCAAAAGCGTCTATTCCCCGTGGCAATATGGAGGCTTGGGCGACATCCTGCGGAAAGAGCATGTCTCGACTGTGGTGATTACCGGCGGAGAAACCGATGTCTGCGTTCTCGCCACCGTATTAGGGGCGATAGATGACGGCTTTCACGTCATTCTGGTTGAAGACGCGCTGTGCAGCGGAAGGGACGCGACGCACGACGCCGCCTTAAAATTGCTGTCCGGCCGTTTTTCGACGCAGTTGCAGGTATGCGATACGGCAACCCTCCTTGCGGCACTTCCTTCGCAATCCGCTCCGCGATTGATGAGGCCCTAGCATCGGACCGCTCCGGGCGAGCAGGGAAAGCAGCCGGCTGCCTGTCGTCACCGAAAGGAACAAGCTTGCCCGACCGAAGTTAGGCCGCCTAGCTTCACACGAACCGGAGGTTCCAGCCGTGACAGAGACCATTGATTACGAAACCAGCAACAGCCTGAATATCGAGGCTTCGACCCCCAAGGTGATTAAGATCGTTGTCGGTGAGCGTACGGTACTGGAAGGCGTGCTGAACACCGGCAGCGTCTTGACGGTGCAGACAAAGGAGGGCGCCGAGCCACAGTCCATCGAACTTGTTGTCGAGGATTTGGCCGGGTGAAGATCGTTTTGCGGCGGCGCTACCCCCTGAAATCGCCCTCGTTCGATTCCCGTTCGTCGTAGTTGACATCCCAGTCCTTCTCGGGTTTCTTGACGCCGGGCGGCAGCTTGTTGGCGGTTGCATCGTCGGATCCGGTGATAACCCTTGGCTTTGCGCTTGCCACGCCATTGTTATCAGAGGTTTTTTTACCGCGTGCGAACTGCGGTTCGCTGTCCTTGTGAATCTGCTTGAGCTTGTCGTCCTTGTTCATGACATCCTCCTTGATCCTCCCCTAACCTGCTTCCCTCATCACTGTTCCCTCAAATCTTCAGCCGGGCCGGAACCTCTCCAGGACGCTGCGGTTAGAAGACGGGCCGGAAGAGCGATCCATCAGTCTGTACTCACAAGCGGAGATGAAGCGATGAGCCGACCAGAGGACGATACAAAGCCGGAGCCCGGTACGGATGATGCCCGTTCCGGCGATAGCGAAGAAAGCCGCCGGGACCGTGAACAGACGCGAAAAAACGCGGAACGCATGGTCGAGCAGAGGCATCGCAGGCCACTTCCTGGGGAGAGGACACCTAAACACCTGTCTGGCCTCTCCCATCAACGCCCTTTGGCATGGATTTCGCCATTGTACGTTGGCGTACAGCAACCAAGCGGCTGCCGAGGCATTTCCCCATGATGAAAGGATGGGAAAATGACCAGGCACGCTATGAGTGGAGTTTCCGGAAACACATTGAGTGAAGCCCAGCTGGAGGTATTGCGTATCGGTATTGCACAGCAAGCGCCGGCCTTGACAGCTTTCGCCCGTCGCTTCGTCAGAAATGAGGAGGATGTGGACGATCTCGTTCAGGAGACGATGTTACGGGGAATTAGGTCTCTGCATGGTTTTACCCCCGGCACGGCGCTGAAATCATGGCTCTTCACCATTTTACGCAACACTTTCTGCACCCGTTACAAGGTGTCGAGACGCGAATGTATCGGTCTGCCTGTCGGTATCGAGCAATCCATGTCCACCCCCGCCAGCCAGGAATGGCGCGTGCAGCATCAGGAAGTCATGCAGGCAATACGCGAACTCGACGAGGATCAGAAAAAAGCTCTGTTGCTCGTGGCCGCAGGGACGAGTTACTACGATGCCGCCGCCATTTGCGGCTGCCGCGTGGGCACCATCAAAAGCCGTGTCAACAGGGCAAGGGAGTCGCTACGGCGAAATCTGGACTGAGGGTTGTGCGCGTCGATCGTAAACCGTGCGATGCAGCCTTCGTATAGCCCTCATCAATGCTCTCATGCGGGTGAAGGCTCATCGCCTGCGGATTCGTCTGGGAACCGCAAGTCCCAGTTGCCAGTTGCCTCCGGCAGAGTGCCTGCCCATGGGGCAATCCGTCAGTTCTGAATGAAACATGGCGGCGGTAACGCAGAAACCCGCATTCGGGGCGTCCAGGAATCAGGTTGATCCGTGATTGCGAGGAGCCCGGAACGAGGTACAACCCACCTGAACAGGTGAACGCTATCTGTCCTGCTGGTGACCCTGATGGGTCGTGTTTATCTTTATGTTGGCCTGCCTGCCGGTCTGGGTCGAAACCTTCTGCTCCTTGATGAAGGGAGTATCTTCAGTGCTCAGCCGATCATTGTCGCCAGGACCCTGCTGGCTTCGATTGTCTTCGGGAATGGGGAGTGTTTTCCTGGTCATGTTGCACCTCATCCGGCATGATTTCCGTGGAGCGACCCGAACCGTGCTTGTGCAGGTTTGTTCCCGTCCGCCGACCAGGTTTCATACGGCGGCGGGGTGATGTCCGGCAGGAAACCCGAATGCAACATCATCCTATCTGCCGGCATCACAAAGCGCACGTTTTTCCGGAGACGGCAAAGAAACGTCCCCTCCACGAAATCGAGCCTGAGATTAAGGCGAGTTGCGTCGCCTAAGACCGGATATCAGCCGACGAGCAATTTGGTTCTAAAATAGAGAATTGCGAGCCGCTGGAGTTTCAAGGGATCGACAACGCCGCGATCATACATTTTCAGGACATAACGGGCGACGTCTGCCCGACATAAAGCAGGAACTCGTTCCGCAGACAGGACATTCTCGTAGGCTGCCTTAACGATGTTGATGTCTTCGTTCAGAAAAATTCCGGAGCTCTGATACTCGTGGTTGGCGTACATTTCACCTCCTTGAAACGCGCCCGGCGTTTCATAGGGTAAAGGAAGTTACATCCATATTAATAGCGAAACGACCGAAGGTAAATGTCCGGAAGCGTACCCAACGATGATTGAAAAGACCGTCCTGCTTAGCGAACCACGCCGTTCCCGACCGCGGTCAGGTCGTCAAGCGGGGTTTCAGACCGGTCGTCCTGCAAAAAGCGGGTGATCATACGATTATTCTCCTCCTCGGGCATGCCGTAGAGATCGTGTGCATAGGTTTCGAGCGTCTCGCGGTTCCTGATCGTAATTCGTCCCCTTTCGGAACGAATGAACCCATGGCTTTCGAGAACATGGAGGGCATCTGTTACACTCGCGCGCCTGACAGCCAGCATTGTGGACAAAAAATCGTGGGTCAGTGGCAAATGATTGCCTTTCACACGGTCGTGGCACATCAGCAGCCACCGGGCGAGGCGCTCCGTTACGGACTGGGTGGCATTGGAAGAAGCCGTGTATTCCACCTGGGTTCTTGAAACGTGCAGGGCGCAGACAAGAATATCGGAAAAGACCCGATATTGTGCAAGAAGAGCGTCAAACGACCTTATGCTCATGAAAAGTGCTTCGCCCGGAGCCTGCGTAACGATCTCAGTCAGGTTTGTTTGCGCGCCAGCCACCGCTCCCGTTGGCACAAAACCCTCTCGCCCGACAATTCCTGATTCGATTTTGCGCCCCGATTTGGTGACCACCACGACGGAAGCGATGCCGGAGGACAGAAAGAAAACACGCTCGACGGGCGCGCCAGCGGATATCAGCACATCGCCCAATGCAAGCTTGAGGGGGCTGCAAACGCCCATAACCTCTTGCCGGATGGCTTCCGGCAGAAGAGAAAGCAGGATGTTTACTTCACCAAGGCTCTCGGGTCGTTCCAGCATAATACGAGCCTCGCTCTAATGTCTGATGCCCCCTCCTTGCGCCATCAAGGCGGAAACAATATTTTCGATGTCTTCCGAACGTCCAGAGAGGGCAAAAGGTCCCGGCTCGCTGTCGATAACCGTCTCCGGCACAAAAAAAAGATAGGGAATGGCCTCTCCGTCCAGTTGATCGGTGAGGCGCAGCATGACGTCTGCCTCGTAACGTACGTCGATAATCGCAGCCGCAAATTTGAGGGCGCCCTTGCTCTCTATGAAGCTGGCGGAGTAGGGGCCCTCCAGGCCGATCTGGGCATGAAACCAGGCCATTCTGATTTCCGATGTAACAGTATCTGTCATACCGATGACTGCGATGGTGAGGCGTTTAACAGTCTGCATCCTTTACTCCTCGCATACCACAGGCATGCTTGTGCCTGTTGCCCACCATAACGCCTGAACTGGACGATTTCAGCTGCTCGGTCACCGAATTTGTCAAAGAGGCGCCGATAGGGACATTCCACGCCGGTGAAAACAAAGAATGATTGATGCGACGTGGGAAAGTATCGGGCCCGAACAGGATATGCCTTTGTGCGAACGGCTCGAGCCGAAATTCTGGTCCCTCGCACAGATGATAGCGATTTTCGCGGGCGAAAAAGGACGTGGAAAGCCTTAATGATCTACATGCTGGCTGTTGCGATTGCGCTCTATTTTCTAACGGAAATGCACTCTGGCCGCGCCGCATGAGGTGAGGCTGGCCGCCATCCGGTTATACTTTGCCGCCTGCCAGATTGAGGCCGCCGATTGACGATGGAAAACTGACTTCTCCGCCTCTCCGCCGCAAGGGAATATCCACCTGATAGGGCACAGCCACCTCTACCTGGAGCGAACTGCGCAAAAGGCTGGGTGTCGCGGCGTCGGTCAAGGTCAGATTTGTGGTCGCGGTAAAGCGTTCCGGCTCTTGCGTTGGGGCCACATCGCTCTCCAGCAGCTTTGCGGCTGCCAAAGCCAGATGCCGGCTGGGGTAAACAGCTCTCATGACATCAGCGACGACAACGCCCCACCCGTTTTCATGTGCCACGATCTGGTATTCGATGTTCTTTTCCATGGTGTTCAAGCCTCCCTGTTCGGTCGCACCTAACTGCGATGGGAAAAGCTTGTTCCTGACAGTGGGCAAATGCGGCAGGCCGGTTTCGCTAGGTCGCCTCGCCCAGGATTTCGCCTATTTTGTGCAGGTCGGAGACGAAGGCGCGCTGCTGTTGATCCGCCTCCTGCCGGTCGCGAAGGCGCAGCAGGTAAGACGGATGAATGGTGACGAGAAGACGTGTGCCGCGCGGCGTCAAAAGGACATGTCCGCGTTCCTTCGTCACACCGCTTGTCCGTCCCGTCAGCGCATAAAAGGCCGTGGCGCCCATCGCCACGATAAGGTCTGGATCGATAAGGCGCAGTTCCGCTCCCAGCCACCAGGCGCAGCGCTGTACTTCACCGCTGTTTGGCCGGGCGTGTAGTCGTCGTTTCCCACGTTGCTCGAATTTGAAATGTTTTACGGCATTGGTCACATAACATTGCGAACGATCTATACCGGCCTCCTTCAGACATTCATCGAGCAGATGACCGGCCGGGCCAACGAAAGGCCGGCCTTTCAGGTCTTCCTCATCGCCGGGTTGTTCGCCGACAAGGACCACGCGCGCTCTTGTGTCGCCGTCGCCAAAAACCAGTTGGGTGGCGTGCCTGTAGAGGTCACATCTTTCGCAACTTTCCGCTTCCGCGTGCAAGGCGCGGAGTGAAGGTGCGCCGGCGCTGTCGGGCTGGAAGGCAGGCGGCGGTCGGTTTCTATTCGTGCTTCTGGCCAAGGTGTGGCTCCCGCTGGAATGGTCATCATTCCCGATTTCCGTGAGGGTGCGGGACGACATACCCTGATCGGGTTTCGGTGTAGGATGCTCCCTGAAAAATGGGCTTAAATTTGGAATTTCGGCCATTCTGTGACGCAGAGACGATCTTTTCTGCGAATTGGTACGGAAACGTACTCACTGTTTTCATGCGATTTTCCGCTGCTAATATGACGCCGGGCTAATGTTTTCGAGCAAAGGGACGAGCCGGGCGAACTGCTATGCTTGGATCAGATTTTCTTGTCTACAATCGTTTATTGAAGACCTTCGGCACGGAAGGGCTGTCGCGCCTTGCGTCGCGCATGGAGGCGGTGGATCTGCCGGCGGGACACCAGCTCGTTGCGGCTGGCAAGCCCATTTCACATCTCTGTTTCATCGAAACCGGCCTTGCATCGACCGTTGTTCATGATGATGGCGGCAAAAGCATTGAAACCGTGATGGTCGGGCGGGAGGGGATTACCGGCTGGCCCGTTCTGCTGGGCGCGGAAACCACGCCGGATGAAACCATCATGGGCGTGGGCGGCCGTGGCTTCCTGATTCCGGCTGCTGAAATACGACGGGAAATGGAGGAAGACGCGCGCCTGCGTGCGCTGTTGCTAGGCTACATCAATGTCTGCCTGCTTCAGGTCGGTCAGCTTGTACTTGCAAATGGACAATATAGTCTGCGGGAAAGGCTCGCACGCTGGC
Source organism: Agrobacterium tumefaciens str. B6 (assembly GCF_001541315.1). Taxonomy (GTDB): domain Bacteria; phylum Pseudomonadota; class Alphaproteobacteria; order Rhizobiales; family Rhizobiaceae; genus Agrobacterium; species Agrobacterium radiobacter. The sequence continues at coordinate 165,082 of NZ_LMVK01000052.1, forward strand.
TGCTGATGTGTCATGACCGGCTCGATACGGATGACCTGCCCATTACCCATGAGTTTCTCTCCACGGTTCTTGGGGTGCGGCGGCCGGGCATCACCAACGAGTTGCATGTTCTCGAAGGCATCCATGCCATCCACGCCAGCCGCGGAAACATCCGGATCATCAACCGCAGCATATTGGAAGACGTTGCCAACATGACCTACGGCGTCCCGGAAAAAGAATATGAAAGGCTCATGGCCCGTTTGCAGACGCATGTTGCCGCGCCATCACTCTTTTCTGTCTAGCGCGTCGGCGAAGCGGACGACCTTTAGCACTTCCTGTTGCCGGTTCCGGATAATGATGCATCCCTCGGAGATGTCGCGCCCTTGCAGGATTGCTTCGCTCATCAAGGCTCGCGCGTCCTTGAGAGCCTCTTCGATTGCCCGATCCAGCGACGGGAGGTCGCTCCCCTCCAGGTCATCAAGGAGATTCTTGCCGCTGATCACGGTGAAGAAAAATCTTGGCATAGCAGTATTCCCAAGAAATGGCATGGTCGCCGCAGGCGCATGTCTCGGCGCTTCCTCAGCCAAACTGCCGCAGATATTGGGCCTGTTTTTCAAGCCGCGTCGCAAGTTCGGAAATGCTCATGTTCGTTGCGCATAAATGAATCGCGCATTCCAGGAATTGCAGCGACGAGCGTCTGAGAAAATCCTGCTGCTGCTCATACGCAATTCTGGAGATGCGATCGGATTTTCCGGATTTGTCCGTCATCGTTCGCTCCCTCGGATTGAATGTCTGGCTCGCCTAACCGGGGGAGAGCGCAATTGTTTCGAAAAAAAATCCTCCTTCGGCCTCCCGGTCTTTGCGGAACATTGCCGCAGCAAAATGGTTGGGAAGCGTTGAAACCCAAGCGGAGGCAATGATGACCAATAATTCTCCACGAGACGGCGCTCCCGGCACCACCGAACAATCGCCGCGCTGGGAGGGGCCCAAGGAAAACCGACCCAGAGGCTACATGAAACCCACGGACGATCCCGAGCACGACCGGGACGCCGTCGGTGAAAACCTAAAAGACCCACGGAAGAAGCGTGTTTCCGATGCGATGAAAACCCGCGACGACAAATAAGTGTTGCGGCTCATCCGCTGCCATCTCACGACAGAGGAATGAATGTCCACTTCGATGAAAACACCGGCAAGCATCCGGCAGGGCGGGCCGGGGGCCTCGCACGAAAACGCGAAGGCACCTTTGGAGGTCAAGAAACCTGCGGCGGACAACGGCAAGCGTTCCAAGAGCAAGGTTTCCGGGGGAGGGGGTGAGCGCGATAGTCACCACACGCATGACCCCGAACGAAAATGATGATTTTCCGGACCTATGAAAAAGGCAAAAAAGAAAAAGAAGTGGTCGCAGAAGGTGACGAAGGAAAGCGATGCGCTCGATCTTGAGAAGGAGGTGTTTACCAAAGACGATCCCTCGCAGATCGCACGTTCGCTGAAAGCCTCAGCAGAACAATCCTCCAGGCGCAAGACCAATCCTTTCCGCTCTGCGATGTCGATGCTGGTCTTCTACATCAACCGGGCTGGCCGGACGTTGCCGGGAAAACGCAAGGAAGTGCTGGAAGATGCAAAGGATGAGCTTCGCAAGGAATTCGGCAAATCACGATAGACGCGTGTGGGTTGGCCTTGTCGCTTGAAACCGGCGCTCGGAGCCGTTCGGCAAAAATCGCTCCTCACGAAATATTAAATCTCGGAACTCCCGTGGCGCGGCATGGTTCGTCTAGGGCGTGCCACAAGGCGCGCAAGTGACAAATCACCAATATGAGGAGTGAGATATCATGCCCAATCAGGGTGGTGCGCACGAACAGCACGTGAAGGCCGGCCAGCAGAGCCACAAGGACAGCGACAAGCGTTCGCAATCCGCTTCGGCCTCCTATAACGGCAATAAGGACAAAACCCGCGGTGGCACACATGAGCAACATGTAAAGGCGGGTCAGCAGAGCCGCAAAAATTCCTGATACTGAAAAACTGGGATCCCCGCGCGCGTCGTGGGGATTTCTTGTTTATTCCCTGACGAGACTGAGGAATTGATCATGAAGACCGCAGCAGACGTGCTGGTAGAGACATTGATCGACGGGAAGGTCGACACGATATTTGGCCTTCCGGGAGATGGCATCAATGGCGTCATGGAGGCGCTTCGCAAACGTCAGGATGCGATAAGGTTTGTTCAGGTCCGACATGAACAGTCCGCTGCCTTCATGGCGACGGCCTATGCCAAATGGACTGGCAGGCTCGGTGTTTGTCTTGCCACGTCCGGTCCCGGTGGCACCAATCTCCTGACCGGTCTTTATGACGCCAAGCTGGATCAGGTTCCGGTCCTCGCAATCACCGGAATGCAATCTCATGACCTGATTGAAACTTTCAGGCGACGAAAGCATCCTGAAACTGGCCCTTGTGACCTTTGCCGAGCAGACGGCTTCCGATAGTCGACAAAAGATTGCGATCGATCTAAAATGTGGCCGAATGTACCGGTTATCTCCTCATCTGGATATCGTCGAGGACACCCGCAACACTGGCAGCAGCAACGCCGTCCGATCGATCACAAGGCTCGTCCAGTAGTGTGCTTCCTTGTGCCCGCCGCACGAACCAGCAGGACGCCAAGATCCTGCTCCAACAACTTGACACGGGGGCTAAAACTGGGCTGGCTCACGGCAAGGGTATTGGCTGCATGGCGGAAGTTCAGATGTTCCGCCACGGCCAAGATTTGAATCAATGACGCCAATGGAATGTGAGAGCCTGAAGGCGAGCGCATTCTATCCCATCGCAGCGGTCATTCATCTTTTACCTTGAGTGAGGAAACCCGTCGTACTGCCTGCGCACGTCACGTCGGTAGTTTGGCAGTTGACGTTCGCAGGGTCAGAAAGCAGACCATCGCTGCGAGCGCCGCCAACACCGCCAGAACGATGAGAACGGCGTGGAAGGCGTCCGTATAAGATTCGTAGACTAGCGCGGAAACCGAAGCGCCAAGGTTGACTGTAGCACCGGAGCCTATTCCATTCGCCAGCACCGCCGCCGTCTCGGGAAGCGTAATGGTTTGTTCTGTGGAGCGGACAGAAAGCCTCCCAACAGTAAACCCGATCAGCGCCGCACCGATCGCCGCAATCGCGATGGCTTCGCCCGCGACGCGCATGGTTGTGAATATGCCGGCTGCCATGCCGGCACGCTCCTTCGGCACAACGCTAACCGACAGAGCATCCATCAGGCCACACGGAATTCCACTGCCGATACCGATCAGGAGCATCGGCAGCACCATCGGCCAGACGCTTGTTCCCGGCGACATGCCCAGCAACAGCAACGCGCCTGCCGCCGAGATCAGGAAGCCCACACCCGACAGGATACCGGGCGAAAGGCGCCGCGCTAGCCTGCCGGCCAGAAGCGGTACGACGAGCATCGGGGCCGTCGGGGGCAGGATGGCCAGACCAGCGGCAAATTCATCGCGAGCCTGTACGGCGATAAACCAGATCGGTAAATAGACGATGAGTGCAATGAAACTGAAGCCGGTCGCGACCGGCAGGATCTGGACGCGATAAACCGGGGATAGCGGAACAGCGACAGGTCCAGCATCGGTCGGGCGCTCCGTAGTTCCGCAATCACGAAGGCGGTGAGCAGCAGCGCCGAGGCGATGAAGAGCGCAACGACGCGACCGCTGCCCCACCCGTCCTGTGGTCCCTGGACGATCCCAAAGGTAAGCAGCACCAGTGCCCGCCGTGAACAGGATGGTGCCGGACCAGTCGATCCCTTTCGCGTCAGGATTGCGCGATTCCCGAATGCGGGGCGTGCCGAAAGCCAGGATAAGGATCGAGAGCAGCGCGATGGCGAAATAGGGCGACCGCCAGCCGAGCGTTTCGATGAGGAAACCGGACGCGATCGGGCCGAAGGCGAGACCGGCGCCGAATGCTGTGCCGAGCAGGCTAAAGGCACGGGTTCGCTCATCTCCCTCGAATTCCTGAGCCAGAAGCGAAGTCGCGGATGTCAGGACGAACGCCCCACCTATGCCTTCCACGGCGCGCAGCAAGTTGAGAGCGAGCAGATTGGGGGTGAAGCCGATGAGAACGGAGGTGATTGTGAACAATACAAGCCCTGAAACGAAGCAGCGCTTGCGGCCGATATGGTCTCCGAGCGCACCAGCGGCCATCACACAGCCGCCGAAGGCAATAGCATAGGCATTGACGATCCAACTCAGGCTCGCCTGGTCACCGCCCAGATCGCGGCCTACCGCTGGCGTCGAGATTGCTGGGCCAGTGAACACCAGCGGAATGATAACGGCCGAGATGCAGATGGGTGTCAGGACTTTGTATCGGTCATCGTGGCCGGACGCGGCCGTTGTGTCTGTCATTGCGAACTCCGCTTTGCCGCGCGTCCGGGCCAGAATTCCACGACGGCAAGCTTGTGGCGGTGCTGCCAGACTGGACGATCGACAGCGAGGACGCCGTTCATCGTCCACGCTTCGGCCAACCTCGTACCCGCGAAGACGCGCGCGTTTATGGATTGGCTGGCCTTGCGAATGGCGCCTGTTGTGCCGTGGATCGGGACGGACTAGAGGTGCATTCGGGGCTCGCTCGTCTTGAATCACCTTTCGCAATCTTGCTGTTTTCTATCTCATAGATGCAGACGACGTCGATCTCTCCCTCGCGCGCCCAGTAGTGAGCGCTGCTGCACGCTTTCCATAACAACAACGCACGAAATGAATGAATTGGCCATCATCGACACTCCATGAAGCACGATGACATTCTTTGCCAAGTCTAGGCCGATCATTGCATCCTTCATCCGCCGCTTTCTCCTTTTCGTGGCTTTACGCCACTCTTTCTGGCGCATTACGATGCCGTTTGGGGAGGGCGGCAACCACCCCGTCTCTAAGGCCGCCTGCATTCGCCGCGGATTACCACATGGCCGGGACGTCCGCGCGATTTACGGGATCAGCCCAGTAAAGCGACGGTAGGCAGCGTGAAAGATATCCAAATTCGCTGTGACAATGTTGGAGAAGGCCGAGGCCGATTTCGTCGGCAACACGTCTTCCATCGACCGGGGCGAGGAGGAAACAGCTCCGTAGCACGGCACCGAATGGTGTATCTCGCACGACGTGCACCATAGCCCCTTGTTGCGGATCACCGGCTGAATCGAGCGCGATATCGTCGCCAAATCCGATCCTTGCGACAACTGCGAGCGACGCGTTGCCTGATTGGCGAGCGGCGGTATAGGCGCCTGGCGAGAAAGCTACCTCGGGATCATGGAAACGGATCACGGCCGCGACGGGAGGAATATTTCCCAACGCTTCCACTGCGCGGATCGTCGCTCCGACATAGCTTTGTCCCTTCTGCCACTGCGCGCTCCAGCCACGGTGCTCGACATGATCGGTCGGATGCCACCACAGCAGATGTTGCGTGGTGTCAAATTCCTTGAACCACCAGTCAAGCATCCTGCCCTTGCAGTTTGGGAGCTCAGTACGAACCTCGACACGCAACACGTCGCCGGTCAGCCGCTCGATGCCGGTCTCAATGCGTAAAGGTCTGGGTGCAAGCATTGCATCGAGTTCTTGAGACGCTATATCGAAGCGGTTTAGGAGCAAAGACATTTGAACCTCCGTCACAATTAGGAAACGATTATCGTTTCCTAATTGTGACCTATAATTTGCCCCAGGAGCTGTCAAGAAGAAAAAGGAGTCTGTGGTGGCAATCGAACGACGAAGCCGGGGGAGACCGGTGGTGCCTGATACGGTTGTGCTGGATAGCATTGTCACTGCAGCGCAACGTCTCTTGTCTAGTGGCGGAGCTGCGGCGATGACCATGGAGGGTGTCGCTTTCGAAGCCGGTATCGCGAAGAAGACGCTGTATCGATTTGCCAGTGGCCGGGCCGACCTCATCGGTCTGCTCGTGAATAGCTGGATAGCGCCAGTCTTCCCGAGTTTTGAAGCCAACCCCAAGGATGTCGCGGCGGCTTTGGAGCGCATTCTGCGCGAAATTGCCCAAGCCGTACTGAGCCGGGACGCTGTCAGTCTGTTTCGAATGCTTACCAGTGATGCCGACCTCAGGAGCCGATTTCTTTCCACTTATAATGCCAATGGGATCCAGCGTTCGCGGACAGAGCTGGCTCGCTGGCTCGATCAGCAGGAAACGGCAGGACGTTTCGAATTGCCAATCCCTGCGGAGAGGGTTGCGGACCTGCTGCTTTCCGCCACCATTGCCGAACCGCTGCGTCAGATTACGTTGGGGTTGCTTGATCCGCTGCCCGCATGGGATATAGCTTCGCGTGTCTCGGATACGGTGCGGCTGCTTGTCCCGCAGCCCAGTCGCGGGCGGTGACTCAACGATCTGGGCTGAAAAACGCGACGAAGTTTCACCTTTCATGCGACAATCGGCGGTTTCGGTAGTGAATAGCCATGCCATCCGCTTTGCGCCGACATTTCAGTTATTCACATCACCCACTCGAGTTCTTGAAAGCCGTCGCCCCCTGATGCGAGATGCCGCAGATTTTTTCGAGGCTGCCGCCTGCCTATGACAAATCTTCGGCCAAGACGTTCTATTATATTAGTACACAGTAGTACTATATTGGCATGAAGCTTGCAGGTGTGTCCCTGTCCCCGCAAACGCGGAGGAAGGCAAAACCAACATCAGAGAGGGTTTTATGGCCAATTTCGTAGCATCCCGCCGTTCCGCCATGCTTGGAGGCTTGGGCCTCGCTGCCGCAGCCGTAGGCATTTCAAGCACCAGAGCTGCGCAAACTGCTTCAAACATAGGCGGCATCAATGCAATTCCGGAACTTGCCCCGCAATGGAGGGAACTGAATTTCGCCGAAATTCTATCGCGCCCGGCCGCTTTTTGCTCGGTCAGCCAGAACAAGTCCTGCTACGACCCAGGCGGCGTCCAGTCCGGGGAAGGACATCGGGAGCGCGGCAGCCTGCCGGCCACGATCAAGGTCGTCGAGGCTGCCCGGAAGGCGAAGAACTTCGTTTCGTTCAACTGGATCGGCTACGAAGTCTTCCGACAGGACTACCCGATGAACGATTTCGACCGGGCGCAGTTTGGTGGATGGACGAAAGGGCTGAGCTGGACTAAGGAACAGCAGGCTCGCGACAATGAACTTGTCGGAGAACTTCGCGCTCTGGTTCAGCCCGGCGACAACGAATTCAACGAGCGCGCACTGCAGACCGCCTTCATAGGGACGCAGTTGCCCCTCGAACTCTCTCGCAAAAAGATTGAGGTCATCGTGCTGACCGGAATCCATCTGGACTGGTGTATCGAAGGCAATGCCCGCCTCGCTCGCGACAATGGCTACCTGCCGATCGTGATCGGCGACGCGTGCGGATGCCAGAAGCCCGACCAAGAGAAGGCCGCGATGGAGCGGATCAATAACTTCTTCGCTCCAGTGATCTCGGCCGACACTTTCGTAAAGCTACTTAAGCAGGCGGCATGATGAACGCGGGCGCCGAATGTATCTCGGCGCCTGTTGCCATTTCTGGCCTGTTTACTATTGTAGCACGATGAGCAACGAAATTAACATGGACAAGCGCATCGCAGCGCGCATTCGAACCGAGCGTGAAAGCAGGGGCTGGTCGCTCAGTGATTTGGCAGAGAAGGCCTCGGTCTCCCGCGCAATGATTCACAAGATCGAGCGTGGCGAGAGCAGTCCGACGGCAAACCTTCTTGGAAAGCTCTCCGGTGCGTTCGGGTTGAGCATGTCCACGCTGCTTGCCCGCGCCGAGATCAAGCAAGGCCGCCTTCTTCGCATGGACGATCAGCCAACTTGGCAGGATCCCGATACCGGGTACCTCAGACGGCACGTATCGCCGAGTTCTGACCTGCCATTCGACATCGTTCATGTCACGCTTCCTCCGGGGAAGGAAGTTCCAATGCCTGCGGCTGCCTACGCGTTCCTGCGCCAACTCGTCTGGGTTCTATCAGGCGAGCTAGTGTTCGTTGAAGGCGATGTGACGCACGAGATGAAGCAGGGTGACTGCCTGGAACTTGGGCCGCCGACCGACTGCATCTTCAGAAACGCCACAAAGAAGCCCTGCTCCTACGCCGTCACGGTTCTGAAAATATCCTGATGCTACTTGCCCATATCTGTCTACTATGTTAGAATTAAGTCCATCATAGTATACATGTCGGATTACCTCATGATCATTCGCGACGCTCAGGCCGGCGACCTTGAAACGGTTGCCGAAATCTACAACCATGCTGTCTTGAACACGACGGCAATCTTCAACGACGCTACCGTGGACGCCGCTAACCGTGCTGCATGGCTTGGTGACCGGACGCGACTTGGATACCCGGTTCTCATAGCCGCCTCAGATGACGGATCGGTCATGGGATATGCCTCCTTCGGCGATTGGCGCGCATTCGACGGATACCGTCGCACTGTGGAGCATTCGGTGTATGTCCACATCGACCACCGAGGAAAGGGCATTGCAGAAGCCCTGATGAAGGCCCTCATCGTACGCGCTCGAGGCATCGGAAAGCACGTGATGATTGCGGGGATTGAATCCAAGAACGTTGCCTCTATTCGACTGCACCAGAAGCTCGGTTTCAGTAGTGTAGAGCCGATCAGGCAGGTTGGTATGAAGTTCGGCGAGTGGCTCGATCTGACATTTATGTACCTGACCCTCGATGATCGCGCGACTCCAAACTGAGGCGATGGCCATGGCGAACGTTGCCGTATTCGCTTTGTTGATGGCCGCAGGAGCGGCGATCGTGGCGCAGAATCTTCTCATGACGAAGATCTCCGGCAACGGTACAACAATTCTTGTCCCGCTTATCATGAATTCTGCAGTGGGATTCGCCGCGCTGGCTCTCCTCCTTCTGTGGCGTGCGGGCGCAGCGGGAGTTTGGGAAATTCTTCACACGTTCCGTCCTTGGAACGTTCTTCCCGGCCTGCTAGGATCTTTTTTCGTCTCCGCAATCGGTTAAGGCGACGCCACCGTCCGGCGACTTGATGCGCCCAGAACAATAGCCCCCAGGAAACCGGCAACAAGCGATCCCATCAAAACCCCCACCTTAGCATGATTCTGAACTGCCGGATCCTCAAAGGCGAGCAAGCCAATAAACAGAGACATGGTAAAGCCGATCCCGCATAAGAGGGCAGTGCCAGTCACCTGACCCCAGCTTGCCTGCGCGGGAAGTTGCGCAAGTCCGAGCTTTGCCAGCAAGGTGACGACGCCAAGTACCCCAACCAGCTTGCCGACAACAAGGCCGCCGGCAACTCCCATAGTCAGCGGCTCGCTGAAGACAGAAACGCTGAGGCCGGAAAGCGAGACGCCAGCATTGGCGAAGCCGAAGACTGGCACGATGATGAATGCAACAGGCTTGTGAAGCGCGCGCTCAAGGCGATGGAGGGGGGACTCGGCCGGCGTTGCCTCCGGCGTGCCGGGGGTAAGCTTCAACGGGATCGTCAGTGCAAGCATGACACCAGCAAGTGTGGCATGAACACCTGACGCGAAGACCAGCACCCAAAGCACAGCGCCGAGCGACAGGTAAGGCCACAGCACCTTCACCCTCATCTTGTTGAAGATGAAGAGGTTGCTCCAAGCGAGTGCAGCGCCAATGAGAGCGATCAGGTTCAGGTCCGCGGTGTAGAAAAGAGCGATGACAATAACAGCACCGAGGTCATCGATGATCGCGAGTGCCGCGAGGAAAATCTTGAGCGACGTCGGAACTCGTGATCCGAACAATGAGAGGACGCCCAGCGCGAATGCGATGTCGGTTGCGGTCGGGATCGCCCATCCCTGTAGTGCTGTGGGATTGCCGCGGTTGAGAAGAACATAAATGATGGCCGGAAACAACATGCCGCCTGCTGCTGCAGCTCCTGGCAAAACCCTCCGACTCCAGGTGGAGAGCTGTCCGTCAAGCATTTCGCGCTTGATTTCAAGTCCGACCATCAAGAAGAACACTGCCATCAGGGCGTCGTTGATCCAGTGTTGAAGGCTCAGCGGTCCCAGATAGACGTGAAGGATATCAAAGTAGCTTTCCGCCAGAGGTGAATTAGCTGTAATGATCGCGAGTAAAGCGACGGCCATAAGGACGAGACCGCCCGAGGCTTCGTTGTCAAGGAATCTGCGAAGGGTGGAATTGATGCGACCTGGATTTGATGTCGAAGACACAGGTTCACGCTCCCTTAGTTGGAAGTTGATCTTAGTCTCCGTGAGTTTCGGGGGGACCCGCAGCGCACGCAGCACGCGCTGTTCGGATGTAAATACCTAAATCTCTGGGCGGTTTCCACAAAAACCGGAAATTTTTGCGCTAGGCGGACCGCCAAGACTATACGATTGAGCCAAAACGTCACACTCTATCGTTTTGTCATCATGTACAGGTCGCTGCGACCAGCAATTATGAAGGTTATCTATCCAGACAGCGTCACCACCATTCGATATGGGGGAACTGTTGTGGACTCGGACATGCAGAAGTCGATCTTTCTTTTCTTTTCGGTCTTCGTTTCGTTCTGGGCGATGGGAACAGTCGTTCTGAGCGCGCTTGGATATGACTTTCAGACCGCAGCATCATCGGTTTCACCGCATTGTCGAACGTCGGACCCGGGATCGGTTCAATGGTCGGCCCTGCGGGCAACTTCGCCGAAATGTCAAACCCCGGCTCTACTTCTCCTCTCCATCTCGATGCTGATGGGTCGTCTGGAGATCGTTACCGTCCTTATTATTCTCTCGCCGCTTTTCTGGCGCAACTAGCGCACCAACGACGTGAGCTTTGTGCTGGAGAAACACCGGGATCGGCTCCTTAAGGAGATTGCAGCGTGTGAAGTGGCGGTTCGAGAGATCGAAACCGACCTTCGACTTCGTGCTATGTCGAACGAAGCCAGCGACAAGGAGTTGGCTCTCCTGCGGCGGCCGAAATATGAAAAGGCCGATTTGCTTTATCGTTGCCAAAACCTTCGAGAAGGCTTCATCGCGTTGCTGGATAAAAACAGTATCGCGGCTGAATAGTTTCCAGGGTCGGGATCGCGGGCTAATCGTTGGACCTACCCCTATTCGATTTGTGTCATGACTGTTCGTCGTCCCGGCTTTGGAGACTTAGCCTCGAAACCCGCACTGGGTCACCGCTCTGCCAGCCTCTCCGGCCGGTCATCGATGCTTGCGGTTTCCAAATCGGCGAACATGCTGGTGCGATGCGGCGATCGGTTGAGGCGGGCAGCGTGCGATTCTGGATGCCCGGGAGAATGCGCTTATGATGCTGCCGCATGCGAATTATTGCGAGACCTTTGCCTGATGTTCCCATTCCGGTGCCACCCTTCGCCTCGAGCCGCATGTCGATCTGCTCGACTTGCCGCACGAACTGTTGTTAGGTGGAGGCGCGTGAGAGCGAATGTGTCGGAGGGGCCGCATGAGACTCAGGAACCAGATCCTTGCACTGGCCATAGGGCCGCTCGTTCTTGCCATAATTGTTATAACGGCGCTTATCACGTGGCAGTCCATGACGCTGGCGCGCACCAGCATCGACGCTTTCGAGCGAAACATGCTTGCGGCGAAGGAGGCTGAACTTCTCAACCTCACCAATCTCGCCCTTTCCGCGATCCGGTCGGTTTACGATAAGGCCGGACTGGATGACGAGGCGGCCAAGGAAGAGGTCAAGCGTATTCTGACGGACCTCGATTATGGCAGGGACGGTTATTTCTTCGTCTATGACTATGATGGGTTAAACGTCGTGCATCCGCGGCAGAATTTCCGTCCCGGCAATAACTGGCTTGATCTTTATGATCCTGACGGCAACCGGGTCATCTACGACCTGATCCAGAAAGCCAAGGAAGGGGGCGGTCTCGTCCAGTACAAATGGGAGAAGCCCTCCACGCACAAGATGGCGGACAAGCTTTCTTTCGCCGCCGGCCTTGACAAATGGCGCTGGATGATCGGCACAGGTGTCTATTTGGACGATGTTTTTGCGGCAACGGCCAAGGAAGAACTACGTCATTCCATCACATGGAATTTTCTGATTGTTGCACTTTTTTCGGTCCCTGCGGTGCTGCTGGTGTTTGCCACATGTATGGTGCTCAATCTGCGCCAGCAAAGGCTGGCAGACGGGCGTCTCAAGGCATTGATGCAGAGGGTGATCGATACCCAGGAAGAGGAACGCCTGCGCATCGCTCGCGAGTTGCACGACGGCATTTCTCAAAACCTCGTCGGCGTCCGGTTCGCAATCGATCTTGCGCGGCGCAAGGTGACGCCGGAGAACACGGGCGCTGTCGAAGCGATTGGCAAGGGTGCATCGGCATTGACCGAGGCGATCAAAGAGGTCCGTCGTATCTCTCACGATTTGCGACCCCGCGTTCTCGACGATCTGGGGCTGTCTGCGGCGCTGGAAGCATTGATTTCAAGCTTTTCGGAACGAACCGGCATCGCGGCCACGCTCGAGTCCGTGGCGTTCAAGCACATGCTGGTTCCGGAAGCACGCGTCGCCCTTTATCGTGTTGCCCAGGAAGCGCTTACCAATATCGAGCGCCATTCCGATGCGACGCAGGTCACCATCAGGTTCTCCAGCCGGGATGAAAGGGTTCAGATGGTCGTTAGCGATAATGGCCGCGGATTTCCCGCCGCACGGACAGAGACGGAGATGCCGGTCAGCAAGGGCCTTGGCTTGAGAAACATGCAGGAACGCATGACCCATTTCGGGGGCAGGCTGGAAGTCGAAAGCTCCGCCAAAGGGACTGTTCTGCGCGCGGTCCTGCCCATTACCGCCATGAAGGATCGTGGCAAACAATTTCAGGAGGCTGCGGAGTGAACCTTCATCCGATCCGTGTCCTTCTTGTCGATAACCACCCTCTGGTTCTGGACGGGTTGAAGGCTGTCCTTGAGACCTACGAACATATTGAGGTCGTTGGGACCGCGGTCTCTGCCAGGGCGGGTATTGACGCGGCTGCCGCCACGCAACCCCATGTCGTGCTGATGGATATAAACATGCCGCAGATTAACGGAATCGATGCTCTTGAGCTCTTCAGGGAGAAACAGCTTTCCTTGCGGGTGCTGATGTTGTCCATGCATGACAGCCGGGAATATATATCGACGTCGGTCATGTATGGTGCTGCCGGTTATATCCTCAAAGACGTGGCGACCGAAGAAATTGTGGCAGCAATCGAAACAGTGGCCGCCGGCGGAACCTATTTTTCCTCGGGCGTCCGCGATGTCCTCATGGAGGGATCATCCGGGAGGCTGAGAGAGCTGACGACACGTGAGCAGGAAGTTCTGCTGCTGATCGCGCGCGGAAAAAGCAATCGCGACGCTGCTCTGGCGCTCGATATCTCCGAGCGCACGATGGAAACCCATCGCAAGAACATCAAGCGGAAACTTGATATCGCGACGACCGCCGGCCTCATCCGCTATGCGGTGGATAACGGACTAATCAAGGAGTAAGGCGGGGTTGGAGATCGGGACCCGCGAATGTCACCATCTCGGGCCCCGATACAAATTTATGCAGCCTTATTTGCCGGCCGTCTGCATCGCATAGCCATAGCTGTCATAGGTATATTCGGCAACGCGGAACCACTCAAAGCTCTCATCACGAAACTTCTTCCAGCCCGGATAGATCTTGGCCCAGGCGGGGTGCTTCCGGGTGTATTCGTCGTAGAGTTCGAAGGTCGCCTTGTAGGCGGCGTCGAGCACATCCCGGGGCAGCGGCCGAAGCTGTGTGCCCTTGGAGACCAGCGAGCGGATCGCGTCTTTGTTCTTGACGTCGTAGAGCGCCTGCATGTTGATATTGGCGGCCTTGCAGGCGGTGTCGAGCGCTGCCTTGTATTCATCGGGCAGAGCCTCATATTGATCCTTGTTGATGAAGAAGTGGATCGTCAGTCCACCTTCCCAGAAAGCGGGGTAATAATAATAGGGCGCGATCTGGTAGAAGCCGAGCTTTTCGTCATCGTAGGGGCCTACCCACTCAGCAGCGTCAATGGTTCCCCGCTCCAGCGCGGGATAAATGTCGCCTCCCGGAAGCTGCTGCGGTACGGCGCCGAGCTTGGCGAGCACCTGCCCCGCAACGCCGGCAATGCGCATCTTGAGACCCTTGATATCCTCGAGGCTCTTGATCTCCTTGCGGTACCAGCCCCCCATCTGGGCACCGGTCGCACCCCCGGGAATGCCGATGACGCCGTAGTCGGACAGGAATTCATTATAAGCTTCGTTACCGCCGCCGTGGTAAAGCCAGGCGTTCTGCTGGCGGGCGTTCAGGCCGAAGGGAATAGTCGAGCCGATGGCGAACGTCGGATCCTTACCGGTGAAATAATATCCGCAGGTATGGGAGATCTCGACGGTATTGGCCTTTACGGCGTCGATCGCCTGAGCACCAGGAACGATCTCGCCGGCCTGGAAAACCTGGATTTCGAACTTGCCTCCCGTTATTGCCTTCAAGGCGTTGGACATGACAACGGCCCCGCCGTAGATCGTGTCCAGATTGTTCGGGAAGCCTGACGTGAGACGCCAACGAATGTTGGGCAAAGATTGGGCAACGGCCGGCGTTGCCAGCGTGGAAACGGCTGCAGCCGCCCCCGCTAGCACGCCGCCCGACAACAGTTGCCGGCGACCTGGGTTGACCTTCATAGATTACCTCCTCTTTTTTCAGATGTTTCCGACGTTTGGCGCGCCGGTAGGCTGCGATGGGCGCCTCCGCGCCCGACCGATTTCAGGGTGTCGAGGGCTTTCCAAAGCTCGGCGTGCTGTTGCCAGGCGCCAGGAAAGGATTTGCGAAAGGATCGGCGTCCGTGCCTGCGCCGGGCATTGGGACGTTGATATGAACGGCAGACGGATCCACCTGTTTGGCCCCCGACTTGTAGTGCATCACGATGCCGGGGAAGGCGATGATGATGACGACCATGGCAAGCTGAATGAAGAGATAGGGTATAGCGCCCAGATAGATCTGGGTTGACGTGGCCGGCTGGATCGTCTGCCCGGTAATCCGATCCCTGTAGGCGCGTGTCGGCGCCACGGATCGCAGGAAGAACAGCGAGAAACCGAAGGGCGGGAGCATGAACGATGTCTGCATGTTGACCGTCAGCATGACGCCGAACCAGATCAGGTCAATGCCAAGAGCATCGGCGACAGGTGCCAAGAGGGGGATGATAATGAAGGCCAACTCGAAATAGTCGAGAAAGAAGGCCAGGAAAAAGACCAGCAGGTTGGCGACGATGAGGAAGCCGATTTCTCCACCCGGGACCGATGTCATAAGATGCTCGACCCAGACATGCCCGTTCACGCCGTAAAAAGTCAGGGAAAAGACGCGCGCGCCGAGCAGGATGAGCAGCACGAAGGACGACAGCTTCGCGGTGGCGTAAAGCGACTGCTGTATGAGACCGAAATTGAGCTTGCGGTTGGCAAGCGCAAGTGCAAGTGCGCCTACCGCTCCCATGGCACCGCCTTCCGTAGGCGTGGCGATGCCGAGGAAGATCGTGCCCAGCACAAGGAATATCAGTACGAGCGGTGGCACCAGGGAGGTGATGACCTTCAGCAGCAGCTTGCTGCCACGCAGGGTGCGGGCCTCCACCGGCAGAGCAGGGACCTTTGCCGGGCTGATGATCGACGTGATGATGATAAAGAGCGTATAAGCACCTACGAGCATCAGGCCCGGAACCAGCGCGCCCTTGTACATGTCACCAACCGAACGGCCAAGCTGGTCGGCTAGTACGATCAGGACGAGGCTTGGCGGTATGATCTGCGCCAGCGTGCCGGACGCCGCGATCGTGCCGGCGGCGATTTTGCGGTCGTAACCATAACGCAGCATGATCGGCAGCGAGATAAGGCCCATTGAGATAACGGAGGCTGCAACAACGCCTGTGGTGGCCGCCAAAATCGCCCCTACAAAAATCACGGCGAAGGCAATGCCGCCGCGGACCGGTCCGAACAGCTGGCCGATTGTGTCCAGCAGATCTTCCGCCATACCGCTCTTTTCGAGGATTAGCCCCATGAAGGTGAAGAACGGTATGGCCAGCAATGTTTCGTTCGACATCTGGCCGAATATGCGATCGGGAATAGCCTGGAACAGTGTTGCCGGCAGCAGGCCGAGTTCGATCCCGATGAAACCGAAGAAGAAGCCGACGAAGGCCAGGGCGAAGGCCACCGGGTAGCCGAGCAGCAGCACGATGATGAGCGCCGCGAACATGATCGGCGCGAGATTTTCCGCAATGAATGCCATTATTGTTTATCCTTCGATCAGAGCATCGCCGCTTCGGCGTCGGCCTCTGCGACGGGATCAGGAATAACGCCGCGTAGGATGGCGACGCGCTTGATGAGCTCCGAAGCACCCTGCAGGGCAAGAAGGCTGAAACCGATCGGGATCAGCGCCCAGACCGGCCACTGGATGAGGCCGCCCGTGTTGTTCGAAACTTCACCGGAAGCGAATTTCTGCAGGAACACGGGCCAGGAGAGATAGACCGTGATGATGCAGAAGGGCATGAGAAAGAAGATGGTGCCGAGGATATCGACCCACAACTGCCCTTTCCGCGGAAGATTCCCGTAAACAAGGTCGACCTTCACATGCTCATTGTTGAGGAGCGTGTAGGCGGCGGCGATCAGGAATACGGCAGAAAACAGGTACCACTGTGATTCAAGCCACGCATTTGAACTCATGGAGAACGCCTTGCGCATCACCGCATTGATGGCGCTGATGAAAATAGCCACCAGAAGCAGCCACGCAATACCTTTGCCGATCGCGGAATTGGCTGCATCAATGGCGCGCGAAACGGCCAACAGAAATTTCATGAAATCCTCCCCAGGAAGCGGCCGCGTACTCCTCAATACATGTGCTGCCGCTATAATGCGGGCAAGATATCAATGGTGGCTTCTCGCTCAAGAGCTGCCGCTGGCGAACTTGTTCAGGCATACCGAGAACTGGGTATGAGGAAGTCACAGAGCAAAAAACATGCCTTATGTTGAGACGAAATCGCGTCCATGCCGTCGCGTCGTTTCAACTTCAATGCGCGGTGAAGGTGGGCTTTGAGGGCTGCCGAATGTTCTACCGCCGTCACCGGCCAATGGGTTATGTCGCAAATTTATCATGATGTTAAAAGCGGCCTGATCTTCAGACGCAATTATGCTGCGAGCTCCGCAAAGACTTCAAATGGCGAGCGGTTGTCATTTGCGAACTGCTTCTTACGGATCATATGCGCCACTTCAATGCCCGCGATTGTCGCTGCGGCTGAATGAAACGCCTTGTAGCCCATCATCGGTTTGGTGATCCGTTTGATGAACCGATGATCTTGTTCAAGAATGTTGTTCAGATTTGACCTGCAGGATTTCAATCATCTTGCTGTGCCCGGTGATCTTCAGGATATTGTTTACTATCTGCACACCAGCCAAATTAGCTCCGCTTTTGTCGATAACGATCTCGCGCGGAACACCATTGCTTGCAATGGCTTTTTTAAAGAAACGCCGTGCTGCACCGAGATTCCCGCGTTCAGAGAGCATGAAATCAAGTATTTGGCCATCTCGGTCAACGGCTCGGTACAGATAGGTCCATTGACCACGAACCTTGATATAGGTCTCGTCAACACGTCAGGAACGGTCGTGGGTCGCTTGCGCTATTGTGCCTTGGCAGCGATCAGCGGCGGGTACCGAACAGCCCATCGGTTCAAGGTCGCATGGTCCGCAGCAATGCCGCGTTCTGCTAGAATTTCCTGAAGGTCACGACAGGAAATCGGGTAGCGCACGTAAAAGAAGACTGCATGCAGGATGATACTTTGGGAAAATGGGTACCTTTGAAAGCGACCGTCATTCGCATCCGCCTCACTCAATTATGCGCACTCGCGCTCACATAGCTCAGCAGAAGTGAAAATTTTGCGACACGGCCGCTCGATCGGCATGGAAGGCATCATCGCCAAACATCGCGATAGCCCCTACCGCTCTGGCCGGATCGGCGACTGGCTGAAGATCAAATGCATTCAGAGCGAGAGCTTCATGGTCGTCGGCTACGAGCAGTCGGGCACCGCCCGCGGCGGAATCGGCAGTCTGTTGCTCGCCACCCGTCGCGGCCACGACTGGGTCTATGTCGGGGCCGTTGGCACGGGCTTCAAGGAAAAAGATGCGGCGTATCTGAAGAAGACCCTCGACAAACTGAAGACGAGGACACCGGTCGTGCCGCTGAAGGGTAAGAACTATGTCATCGCGCAGCCGACGCTGATCGCCGAGATCGAATTCCGCGGCTGGACCGACGACGGTAATCTGCGTCATGCTTCATACAAGGGCTTACGCGAGATACAGGACAATGCTGCAGTCCATGAGCTCGACTGACCTGACGTGGGCGGCCGTCGCGACTTCCAATTTTTTTCGCTGACACTCTTGAATCGGAAATTCTCAAAAACCAAATCGATTGCCGCCAGCTGCTGATGACAGGGCTGGCCTTGCTGGGAGCACCGCCTTTCGGCGCTTCCGCACCCATGTTGCTTCAAGGAGGATATGGCTATGGCAACATCTTATGACTACGCACCCTTGTTCCGCTCGACCGTCGGCTTTGACCGGGTCTTCAATCTTCTCGAAAACGCCCAGCGTGCCCGTTCGATCAGCGACTGGCCGCCCTATGACATCGTCAAGACCGGTGACGACAGCTACCGCATCTCGATTGCGGTGGCGGGCTTTGCCCAGGATGATCTCGACGTCACCTTCCAGTCCAACCTTCTGACCGTCACCGGCAAGAAGCAGGAGACGGCCAATGACGGCTACCTGCATCGCGGCATTGCCGGCCGGCCGTTCGAGCACCGCTTCGAGCTCGCCGACCACGTCCGCGTGAACGGCGCCGATCTGCTGAATGGTCTCCTGTCAATCGATCTCATTCGTGAGATCCCGGAGGCCTTGAAGCCTCGGAGGATCGATATCCAGACCAGCTCGGGTCTGGCCCAAAAGGTCGCCCCCGCGCAGATCGAAGCGCAAAAGGCCGCCTAACCGAAACCATTGGAGAAGTGCGCCGCGCGAAGCGGCGCCCTGTTAGACATTCCGGGTTGGAAAGGAGAGTGCCATGAAACCCGATATGTTCAGACAACCTGTTATCATCCTTGTCGGCCTTGGCTTCCCGGCCAAGATCTGTACCGTCATGGATGCCTACCGGCATCTTGCAGAGTGGCCAGTATCGATGCGCGACACGGCGCACTCGATCGCGCTGAAAGCCTGTAGTGCCGCGTTGCGTGGTGAGATCGAAGCGGAAACCGCGCGCGGTCTGTTTGCCGCGTTCGCTGAGAAGCACGATCTCTTGGCGCCGGAGATCGACGCCACGGCCACGTCCCACCTTCGGCGGGACAGAGATCCGCACGTTGGCTAGGGAGGCCGACATGCACGAGATGTTGCAACTGGCTGCAAGCAGGGCCGCTGCGATGGGTCCGATTGTACTACTTCAGGGCATGCAGATTGAGCGGCCGATCGATGTTGTGAAAGCGACTGCTCTCACCGCGGACGACAAACGGACAATCCTGGCGGCATGGGCTTCGGATTTCTACGCGGTGGATTCGAAGCCGGTGTTTCGCCATATTCCTGGAACACCGGAGCCGGTTTCCATCGATGAGGTTCAGGCTGCCCTCAGAGAACTTGATCGGCGCTATGGCTTCTGATCACAGCGATCTCAAGCAGCCTGCTTCATCGACTTCGCCAATCGCTTGAGAGCCTGCTCCAGCGAGCGCCGTCTGTCGCAATAATCCTGCCTGGCCGTCGTCTTCGCCAGGAGCGCCGGCACGGTTCTGATTGTGAAGCTTTGGATCGAAATCCGTCTTATCTGTAAGCGACAAGCTGAATCTTGGCACACGACGATGCCGGTGGGAGGGGCGCCAAACCCATCACTCGCAATCAACATTCACGGTGCAAAAGGCTCTCCCGCTCATCGGAGAGGCTGTGGCCAGCGGATCAACCTCACTTGGACCAGGGCTTATGGTTCACCGGGAAACCCATGATCAGTTCATAGGCTGTGCTACGCCCACCAGCCTCGCCTTTCCGGAGGATCTCTTTCGCTAACAGGTCCGCAATGTCGCGAGACGCCGTATCCTGAGATGCGTTCGTCAGTTTCGCCCACTTCGTTGATGTGAGATTTCCCTCGAAGTTGCCTTCTAGCAGCCTGTTGAGAACCTTGGCTTGTCTTGGGTTAAGATCATGCGCAGCATGCCTTTGCCAGAAATCATTCTTTAGCATGACGTTGTCGAGGGTTGCCAGCGCGCCTCCAACAGCGTTGCCCAAACGATCCAGGAACCACTCGACCCAGCTCGTGATGTCGAGAGCTTCATTGCCTGTGATTGATTGCAGGGCTTCATAGTAACCGGCGCGCGACCTCTCGATAGCGGCAGACATGGAGTAAAGTCTTGGGGCGCCGCCACCACTCCGTGCAAGTGTCATGTCGGCGATTGCACGGGTTATGCGGCCGTTGCCATCACCGAAAGGATGGATGGCTACGAACCAAAGGTGGGCGATAGCTGCTTTAACGAGGGGGGCGAGATCATGCGATCCGTTGAACCATTCGAGAAAGGCCGACATCTCAGCCTCTACGCGGTCTGCCGGTGGTGCAACATATTGGACTTTCTCGTATCCGAATGCGCCAGAAACAATCTCCATACGGCCACCTGAGTCGTCACGCCACTCACCGACACGAAGCTTGTGCCCCCATTCGTTTCGGCCAGTTGGAAAGAGCGCCGCATGCCATTGAAATAGCCGCTCTGCTGTCAGTGGGTGTGAGTAATTGATCGTGGCGTCGAGCGTGATATGGACAATACCTTCAACAGAACGGTTCGGCGTCACGAGCCCATCGATGTCGATACCGAGCCGCCGGGCCAACGATGATCGGACCTGTTGTTCATCTAGTTGCTCTCCTTCGATCGCCGACGACTTGACAACGTCGTCCGTCAGCACCTGCAGGAACGTTGCCTCGCGCGTACGAAATCCGAGGCTCTCGACGCGGCCGATGAGGCGCCCCTGATCGAAGCGTACTGCTGCAAGCCTTGATGCCAAGTGCTCGAGTTTCCATTCGAAATTCGGCCATTGGGGAGATTGCCAGATATACGTCATAGCGCAGGATAAGACCCAAATGCGGGGAATAGCAAGCGTAATCTCCGCATGTTTGCGGACATTGTCGACCTAGGTCGAAATATCCATGTTGACAAAGGACGGAAGTGATTGCTTCGCTGAGTGCTTTTGGCATTCTTGGGTCTGAACTTGCAGGAAACATAATTTCATTTCGTCATCTTTTCTGAATGTGTTTTCGTTGTATTGAAAATGACATTTCTCCAGTTTACCGAATCGATGCGGAGTTGGGGACATACCCTCGGCTGATACGAATCCCGTCAGACCGGTCGCCATCTCCGCAATTCAAATCCAATTGGATCCGCGACCGGGATTTGCCGACTATGTGGTATCCGGTCTGAGCCCGCTTGCGGAATTGCCAAAAACTCATATTGGGTGGTGGGTCGTTATCGAGATCACGGTCCACAATCTTGTAATTCCCCTTTTGTATTTCGGGGAATTTCCTGGTCTGTATCCTAATCCACCCGAAACATCGTGTAATGTCATCGGCCTCGAAAACTGAGCTTTCCTCGCCAGCGTATTTTAATATTACGATGTACCGCAATCGTCGCTCCATCGTGGAATATTATTATATATTACAGGCGATATGGTGGTTTATCGCGGAAGCTGTGCATGTCTATATCGAGGCGAGTGGGCGACCTGCGAAGTCAATTCCAAGCGTCGCAAACCTCGCTTTGGCGCTGACCTATCGCCTCGATGCCGCCGCAGCCGGTCTTGCAGAAACGCTCGGCCGTGAAGCCGGCAAGGTCCCGATCGACGGGATCATGTCAGTTCCCGTCGTGGTCACGGCCTTAGGGCAGGGGTTGGCAGATTAGGCGGACGCCGACATTGCCTAGCCCTCCGCTTCAGCCGAGGCAATTTTGCCTCCAGTTCCTCGAAGTGACCGTGCACCTCAATGTCGTCGAGCAGGCCCATCCACAGCGATACGCACAATCCAACCATGGCCAGCAGGAAAGGAGCTGCCGCAAGGATCGAAGCGGTTTGTAGGCCGCCGAGGGCCCCCCATGACAAGCAGAACGCAGGCCGAGGCACCTGCAAGCAGGCCCCACAGCACTACGATCGACGTCGCCGGACGCTGGGTTCCCCGGCAGGACAGCATGCCCGTAGTGGTTCCATAACATACGTTATGCGATTATTGTTTGTAACGGCATTTTAGAGATGCGACACATAGGCCGGTTAGAGATGCGACAGTCGTCGCCTCTTGGGATGCTGGTCCAACGTCAGCAATGGGAAGCAAGATCAGCGACGTGCATCGTGGCCGAGGTCATCCTTGTT